>OZ244148.1:2820000-5408441 GCA_965216255.1 Rhodothermales bacterium | reverse complement strand
CGCCCGGCTCGAAAACCAGCGTGCCGCTCGCTTCAAGATAGTCCACTCCCACCGTCGCCGTAACGTCTGCCGTGGCGTAGTCGACTCTCACTTCCGTACTCCGCGCCGGATATAGCAACACCGTGAATCTCGCCCTGCCTGCTCCCTCCGGCACCACGACGCTCCTAAAGATGTCAAGCTCCGAGTGCGTGTCATTGTCCAGAATCGTCACGGCAACTTCCGCGTGCCCGATCTCGCCGATTGTGGGCGCGCTCAGCCTCACCCCAAACGTCTCGTCGCCTTCCACCAGGTCGTCGTCCACAATAGCAATCGATACACTCTCCTCGGTCTCGCCAGAGGCAAAGACCACCTCCAGGCTCTGTGCCCCGTAGTCGGCGCCCGCTGTCGCTGTACCTTCCGTGGTAGCAAGCCGCACCTTCACCAGATCGTCGCTTGCCACAGAGAGCCGCACCGATACAAGAACCGACCCTGCATGCTCCGCTACCATCTTGGGCGCCGCATCAATATCAATTGTCGGCGCCGTTTCGTTGTCGAGTATCGTCCCCGTAGCATGGGGATCATCCGGCAGCACGGCACCGCCCGAAACGCTCAAAAGCTTTACGGAGAAAGACTCTGGGCCCTCAAATACTGCGTCGTCATGTGTTTGAACCAGGATCACAGCGCTGGTGTCGCCAGCCGTAATGGTCACCGTCCGACGCAGAGCCGCTGCATAGTCGCTGCCGCCTTCCGCCGTATCGCCCGCTCGACCCGTCCAATACTTGACGGTCACGTCTTGGCTGCTGGCAGCCGTCAGTTCGACCGGAAACGAGGCCACCTCTCCCTCCGTGACAGGCGCCGCATTCCGTATGCCGAGCACCGGTGCCTCGTAGTCGTCATCCACTATGGTCACGACCACCTCTGCAGTATTGCCCTCGAAATCGCCACCGCTTGCCTGCAATTCAAGCGTTATCGTTTCGTCCACCGTGTTGTCGTCATGTGCAGCCGTCACGTTTACGGCCTGGTCCGTTTCCCAGGTATCAGCCGTGAAGGCGAGGCTCGGCGTCGATACCGTCAGGTCCGTGTCCTCATGCCCCGTTATGGTGACCGCTACATCCACGGTGGGTTCGGTTGCCAAGCGCACGGTGAAGCTGTTTCCCTCCAGATCTCCCTCCATCACCGGAAGCTCCGCAGGTTCCACGATGATTGAGACACATGTAGGACCGATGACCCTATGAACTCGCTTTAGCCATTCCTGAAACGCAGGGGTCGCCGGAGCACATAGTTCTTGGCCTCCGAAATTTAGCGTCTGAAGGCCTTCTATATTTGTCAGGTGAGAGGGGAGTTTCCCAATCAGTTCGTTGTCTCTCAAAATCAAATCTATCATCTTAGTAAGATTTCCCATTTCTGACGGAACCGTGCCCGACAGTTCGGTATCATTTAGCCACAATAGAGCAAGCTCCACGAGATTCCCCAATTCTGGTGGAATCGAACCCGATAAACTGGTGCTGTATAGAAACAATTTCTCAAGCTCCACGAGATTCCCCAATTCTGGTGGAATCGAACCCGATAAACTTCTGTTGTGTTCTAGCGACAGTATGATCAGGCTGGTGAGTTGCCCGATTTCACTGGGAATCTGTCCACTCAGGCCATTGGCTTGTAACTTCAAATCCGTCACACGACCATCGGTGACCGTCACACCATACCATGCATTAAGCTTCTGCGCGGTGGGGACGGTTTCCGTCGACGCAGACCAGTTTGTATCGTTATTCCAATACAACTCTGGCCCGCCTGTATTATTGTAAAGTGCTACCAGTGCTCGCCAATCGTCTTCCAGCGTGCCGCCACCGCGCCGCTGACCAAATGCCGACGCAGAATCTGCCCTCCGGCCATGACCTGATACGACAACGGTATCCGTTGGATTGGCCAAGAATAGGGCAACTGTTGCATCGCCCTCCGCATTCTCGTCAACGGCGATAGTAACATCAGCTATCGCTTCCTCCTCTACTGATCCAGTGGTCAATCGATCCTGATCTGGATAAGAGTCACTTTGCTCCATCGCAGTATCGTGCCCATCGCCGAATACTGGGAAATCAACCGTGACATTGAATGCTTCGCCGGCAGACCCTTCGACTGCCTTGTCATTCACCAAATTGACTGGGGTCACTTGGGTGATTCCCCTAGTTGTCTCTCCGGAATCTTCAGCGTGCGACGGGTATACTGCCAGAAGCAGCGGTATGTGCACGATAAAATGAGCCCACTGCGTGTAAACTCCTCCAAAAAAGGCGTCCATGGAGCAGCGGCCTATAGTACTAGTTAACGATGGGACTGGCGTTCGCCTGCGGCTTTTCTTGTCGATTATAACGGTTAAAAATAGGGGATTACATTAAGATTAACCAGCGGTCCAACCTATTGAGCCGATGTTGGTGGTCGGATTATTGATTTGTAGTCTACGGTAAGCGTCCGGTGAGTGTGTCACGTAGCGACACGGAGGCAAAAGTATGGCATAGCTAACGTGTCCGTAACTACGTAAGGGATGGGGGGCGGCCCCCCGCAGCCGCTGTGCAGGCGGAGGCTGCAAACCACCGGCTGCTGCTTGACCTTAAGGGTTCGGTAGTGAGCGAGTCCGGAAAAGGCGGAGCAATGACTCTGTCAGGTATGGGCCATAGAGTCGAACGCAAGTGAACCGCTGACGAAGTGTCGAAAGTGCTTGGACGATGTCAAAACCGGGGTCTCATCTCTGCTCCGGGACAAGATCGGGAGGTGCCTGTTTATGGCCCGATCGGCATCCGGCATACAGGCGGCGAGAATATGGTCTGGGCCTAAATGCGGAACGTGGGAACCTGTCGGGGCGATGCTAAGGGAGACTCGCAAGCGGAGAACCCGCGAGCGATTGAGTACCAATGCGCTCCACGGGGGCGGATCGGCTCGTAGTAGTGAAGAAGGTTCTGTAATGGAACTGGAGCGAAGGGGCCGACTCGGTCGGTGGAAGGAGCGGGGTAACCGCAAGGCGGGAGGACCTCGCTCAAGAAACAAGGGCCTGGCTGCTGGCTGGATTGGTAGCCGGGTGGGCCGAGAAGAGCCGTATGAGGCGAGAGTCTCACGTACGGTTCTGTGGGGGCCTGGAAATCCCCCGGGCTACCCGACGCTGCAAACCGCCCACAGCTGCGGGGTTTAAGAGACTCTCGTGGTGAGCGAGTGGGAATAGGCTGGGGAACATCCGGTCAGGTGTGAATCACAAAGTCGAGCGAAAGCGAACCGCTGATGACGTGTCGTAACGGATTTAGACGATGTAGAGTCGGCGGGCGGCACGCCACTCCGAAGAGCGCGTTTCCGCCCGCCGGTCACCGAACCAGGGGATGCGGTTTTCCCGCACCCGGCTCTCCAGACGGATCATGCCTCTCGCATGCGGACAACGGCGTCGCCCCATGGAGCTTCTCCTGTTCAAAGACTAGCACGGTCCCTGTTCCACTCCATGCCTTGAGTCCGTTGGTCATCAGGCCTGTTTACGCCCTGATAACACCCCGTGGCGTGCCTGGCACGCCACATGGCTCCTTTACTTTCGCATGTGATGCCGCCGAGGTCTCCGACCATGTACCGGTTAGTAGGTCTCTGCCAATGCCGTGGCCTTTCTCTCTACGAACGTCGCTCCGCACCTACGGCCCCTTCCCTCCACGGGCATTACCCCGCATCTGCGGTAGTACGGGCCACTCCGCTACCCTCTCGGCCCGGCCTGACCCTTGCGGGCTTCCGGTAGAGTCGACGGGCGGCGCGTTACTCCCATTAGGAGCACGTTTCTGCCCGCCGCTCATCAAACCGGACATGCAGAATTACCGCATCCGGCTTTCAGACAAGATCATGTTTTCGCCCACGGAAGGCTCTTGGTCGTTGGCTCAAGGCATATCAAGCCATACTTCTTGTATAGCTCTTCGTGCGGGAAACGCGCCCACCCCCCGGACTGGACCTTGTGCTTGCGACAGAGCCACTGGCGAATTCGCTTCGTCATGTGCGCATCTATGGCTGCATAGGCGGGATTGACTTGTCCAAGTCGGAAGTAGTTGGCCCATCCGGTCGATAACCAGTTAAGGCGTGTTACCATCTCCTCTATGGACAGCAGTCCGTGCCTTGCCGCCGTTTGCTCACTGATCCTGCGGCATATGCTCTGGACACTCTTCTTGCTCGGACGAGTCCCTATATAGGATCCTCTACCGCCCGGACGAAAGTTGCGCCCAATCCGGTACCCAAGGAACTCAAACGGTTCTTCGGGGCACCGGACGCATCGGGTCTTCCTTGCGTTGATCGGCAGTTTCAGCCGTTGCATTATGGTCTCCACCGCTTCCAGCATCGCTGTACCATCGGCCTTTCCGAGTACCACAAAATCATCGGCGTAGTTCACGATCGACGCTTGGAAGCGCCGGGCATAGCCCAGCAGCTTCCAGGCAATGAGAAAACGGCGCATGTAGGCGATCGGCGATCGCCTGTGTTACTCAGCAAGGGAGAGATTGGCGCGCCTTGCGGCGTACCCTTTCCTTCCTTCCGAGCCCGGTTCGTCAGGCGTTTGCCTGCCTTACCGTCATCTTCCACTACCGGCATCACCAGCCATGACTTGATGAGTTCGAGCATCCGACCATCGCTGATGCGACACGCCAGAGACTTCATCATCTTATCATGCGGTATCTCACCAAAGTAGTTCGACAGGTCCGCATCAACCACTTCCCGGCGGCCCGTATTTACGAGCCTGTGGACGCGATTGACCGCTTCCTGTGCGCCACGTCCCTTCCGATAGGCATATTGCTCCTCTTGTAAATCCGCTTCAAAGATCGGCCCCAGCACCAGCATTGCCGATGTCTGCGCGACCCTGTCACGAATACAGGGAATGCCTAACGGCCGGAACTTGCCTGGCTGCTTCTTCGGGATCAGTACCTGACGTACCGCACGCGGTTTGTACGTACCCTCCCTTAGATCCCGCGCCAGTTCCCCCAACCATCGATTTATGCCGTGCGCTTCAATGTCTCGAAACGTCTCTCCATCCACACCGGCACTGCCGCCGTTACGGCGTACTTGTTGCCAGGCTGCGAACAAGAAATCCTTCCCCCATACTTTGTCACACAATGCATGGAAACGACGCTTGGGGTCTTCCTTCGCTTTGACATGTAATACGCGCTGGAGGTCCCGAACTGATTCTGATCCTGTTAGACTTGCGTCAGTAACCATTGCCTTTCCCCCTTTGCGTATTGCTCTTGAATGAGGGTCCCTTTCCTCGACGAGCATTACCCCGCGTCACAGGTACTACGGACCCATCCGCCACCCTGACGGCCCAATCTGTCCCTTGCGGGAAATCGGTTGGCTTACGTGTGCCTCCGGCAGGGCTTCCCGTGTTGCTACTTTTCCCATCTTGCATACATGCCAGTGCCACTACCCCGGCGGACGCAATCTGGTGCTTGTGTCGTTCTCTTCCCAGACTGCCGGCGGCCTTCCCCTTACCAACGGAGGGTCGGCTTCCGCATTGCATGTTTCGAGGCCTGCTCGGCATTCACTACGCGTTCCGGCCTGCATGCTCGCTGAATCGCCTAAGCGACCCTTTACCAAAGTGCTTCAGCTCATGTTGTTACCTCCATAAACTGCTTTGGCCGCTACTAGCTGGAGCGACAGTTACTAGGTGGGATTCGCACCCACTAAGGAAAAGCGCCTTATCACGGCGCACGTTGGTCCGGATGCTGTACTGCCCTGTTCTATTGCCGGACAACGCCTCAAAGCGATTACCCGGCACTCCGGCCAGGTCCTGAAGTGGAGTCGCACGGTGCAATAGCGTCAAGCGTTTCTCCGCCTGGTCGTTGAAGCCTTCGAATCTCCCTACCCGCTTGCCCTCAAAGAAACGCTCGGTATAGCGATCTCCAAAGCTTCGAATCACGGGTCGTTATGCAGACCTGTACGCAGTACGTACATAATACAGATAGGGATCCCACTAACAAGAACCGGCTAGGCGCTGGCGGCTCCTGTGAGCTCCCCACGTGCGATTCTCATGGCATTCGTCGCAGGGCCCGCTCCGGAGACGAATTCCACTATCTGAGCGGCCTGCATATCCCCGTAGGTCTAGACCATTCATCCCGGCTAAACCAGACCCCTTGTTCCGATGGAATCCCCACGTGTCCTGGCGGCGTTTCCCGGGATGCACACTCCCGAACGCCCCGCCGTGACTGACCCGTTAATCAAAAATGATCCCGGAATTCTGGGGGGCACACCGGTCTTTTCCGGCACGCGAGTGCCGGTGCGCATCCTGATGGAGTATCTGGAAGCCGGCGACCGGCTAGACGAATTCCTGGATCACTTCCCCTCCGTACCCCGAAAGCAGGCCGTCCAGGTGCTCGAACACGCTACAGCGCTGCTAGTGGGCCATGCCCAGACCGCTCGTCGCATTCCTTTTCCCTCCGTTCAAGGTGCACATGGTCCAGGATATGGGATGGACAGGAAGTCAAGACGGCCACCTGATGCAGCTTGAAGCGGCTTTGATGCGCTTCTTACCGTGGATCAAGGTTGCCAATACGAACAGAACCTGGGTACCAAGATACGAGCTCCGCGCACCCCCGGCCGCTCGAACTGCTGCCGAAGCTCTGCCTTGAGGCCAGGCAGCGGAGCGCGACTGGCTTGCGTTCCGCTTCTAAAGGCTACTGCAACAGGCACGGATGTGCCGTAACTACCGAACATCGTAGCGCAGGAATGCTACGAAAGCCCCTGCAAAGAAGGCTACGGAATAGAATGCAAGCAGCGCCAGATCTATCAGAGACGGGCTGATCGCGTCGGCAAGGATCTGGTCTGGTGGCTCAAATCGAGGCATCCCACTGGCATCGATCGGAGTCCCGCCCCCCGCCCTCAACATCCTGATAATGCCTCCTCCCTGCTGCGAACGTGTCCGTTCTTCGCGCTCTTCGGCACGTTTGACTTCCACGAACTGTGCGAAGGAAGAGCGATACGCCTTCATGGACTCCTCGTAGCGCGTCTTAAGCGTGACATTGGTGCCGGCAATGTTTAGCGCTGCAATTTGAAATGCTGCTGGAGGCGCAGCGCGCGCAAGCAAGAACGCAAGTCTCTCCCGCTCCCGCTTGCGATTCTGCAAGTCCTCGCCAACCATGCGCCCATAGTTGGCAACATCATCCTCCATCGCTTGCCTAAGCGCCGCTTCATCCTCTTTCCATCTGTCCTCATTGTCCTCCCTGAACTGGTCCCGCTCTTGCTTACTCATGTCTTCAGTGCCCGTACTTCTCTCTCGCCACAACTCGGACATCTCACCAAAAAACGTAGTCCTCCGATCCGCAAAATATCGGTCCTTCATGCTTTCGACCTCAGCAACACTGGGCACCTGCACCATTTGGCCAGCAGCCATGGTCGCCCCGCGTGGTACAATCAAAACACTCGTAACCCAGAACACCAACAGTACTAGAAACGACACACGAGACGACCGCGTCATGGCGGAAACAAAAAGCCCGAGCGTAATAAAAACCGTGAAATAGAGCACCGCTACTCCAAGAAGAGCCAGGATCCTATACCAATGTGTGCTATCTACCGGTACATTCATTACAAGCACCAGTAGAATGGCCAGCGCCACGGGGATCAATAGCGGTACCACGAGGCCGGTCCACGCCCCTGCGAGCTTCGCCAGCAGATATGTGGCTCTGGGCACGGGACATGAATACGTCAACCGCAGAGTCCCGGATTCTCGCTCACCGTTAATAGCATCGTATGTAAAAAGAATCGCAAAAAGCGAGAGTACTACCTGGAATATGAAGGTGAAGTCAATGAATCGGAATAGGGCAAAAAGTGAATTGTCAAGGTAATTGCTTTGCCGGAGCTTGATATCGTTCCAGGTACTGATGCTGGACAGCCTTCCAATGTCATTGTTGACTCCAGCCGCAAAAATCTGCATCACATCGGGCCTGCGGTGCACCGTATTGCCCAACCCGAACCACGAGGTGGCCTCCCTGAGTTCCTGGTCAGCCAGTTGCCCCGCCGATTCGTACTGCCGCACACTAGCCTTGTAGTCCTGTACGCCGATAAAGACACTCAGGATAATGAGAATGGAAGAGACGCCAAAAGTGGCAACAAATTTGGGGCTCAGCAAGACCAGCTTGAGCTCTTTCTCGAACAGTCTCGCAAACATGGCAGTTCGTTTAAAGGTGGCTACATCTGGACTCTCACCGCACGTCGTAACGCAGAAAGGCTACAAACGCACCGGCAAAAAAGAGGACATTGAAACCGATGAGTAGCCCGAGATCCAATAGTGAGCCACTAACCGTCTCAGCTGCCGACGGTCTTTGGAATTCGAAAACCGGCAGTTCATGCGGGTCAATCGGTTCAGGCTCTTCTTCCTCTTCCGTGCCGATCCGAAACATAACACCGGGGGCATCGCCCGTCTTATTTTGGCGAAATTGTGCGAACTGCTCCTGGTACCGGTTGGCAGATTCCCGGTAGCGATGCTCCAGCTCCAGCGACGTTCCTGCAAGTTGGGCAGCCACGAGAGAGAAAACGGATGTGGGCGATACCCTCGCAATGCCTAGGGCGAGCTTCTGCTGCACGGACTCGCGGTTGCTTCTTTCTTCGTTGATTCTCCCGGCAAACTCGCTCATCTTGTCCGATCGGATTTGACCCCGCTCTGACATGAACGCCTGAAACTCCCGCATCCAGTCCTGCATGGATTCCCCTGAGGGAGGGTTCTGTTTTTGCCATTCCGCCAGGTCCTTGACGTCCTCCTGCCAGAGCTGTGCCCGGTATTGCCTTTTCTCAAAGTTCACCTTGTCAATCGAGGGTACGTCCACTGCGCGGCCGGCGACCATAACCGCAGCACGCGGCACTATCATGACGGTGATAATCCAGACCACAAGTATTAGCAGGAAAGAACTTGACGAACGCTCCGTCATCGCCGAAACGAAAACGGAGAGACAGAGGAATACGCCTAGATACAAGTAACCCGCTACTATGATAAGGCTGAGGCGACCCCAACTCTCACCGGTCATCGGTACGCCAAGAATTGGCAACAGCAATGAGCCGAGCAGGATGGGAACAACAAGCGCAATGCCCAGCGCCACAAACGCTCCGACCAGCTTGCCTAAAATGTAGGTGTCGCGCGGTATGGGCGACGAAAAAGACAACCGAAGTGTCCCCCTCTCCTTCTCTCCATTCACCGCGTCATAGGCGAAGAGAATGGCAAAGAGCGAAAGTACGATGCTGAAGAGAAATTCAAGGTCCAGAAAGCGAAAAACGGCAAAGATGGGGTCTTCGTTGAAGCGGCTGTCTTCCGAGCGCAATTCACCCTGCGCGCGCATCTCAGTTGTTCGGCCAATGTCATTCGAAATGCCTGACACGAGCGCCCCAAGAGGCTGTGGCGGCAGAAAGATTCGGTGTGCGATGCGACCCCAATCCGTGAGCCCCTCCATCTGCTTCAGATTCTCGGCCGTTGCTGCCTCGTACTCCGCCTGGCTCACAAGATGGTGGCGTGCGCCGACGTAGAACGAAATCAGGATAAGAAGCGAGCAGATGCCAAACGTCGAAGCAAACTTCGTTGTTAGCACTGTCTCTCGAAGCTCTTTCTCTACAAGGAGTTTGAACATGATTGCAGCTGCTCCGGATGCAAGGAATATGCTTGAGGGTTAGGCCAGGTCCGCCGCGCCGGCTATATAATGTACATATAGCTTTTCCAAGTCCTCATCTACCAGCTCAGAATGGCTCCGCTGCATAACCAGCCTTCCCTCGTTCATGATTCCAACCAGATCTGCCACCCGCTTGGCACGAAATATGTCGTGCGTTGACATGAGAATGGCTTTGCCTTCTTCACGCAGCGACGAAAGCAGATGAATGAATTCGAAGGCCGCCTTCGGGTCCAAACCGCTCGTGGGCTCGTCCAGCAGAATTGCGGGGGCATCCCTGAGGATGGCAATGGCAATGCCGCACTTTTGCCGCATCCCCTTCGAAAACCCCTTCAGCCGGCGGTTGTGCGCCTCCTCCTGCAATCCGACGCGCAACAACACATCATGATACTCGTCCGCCGTGTATCGTCTTCCGCTGCCCAAGCGGGCAAAGAAGTCGAGATTCTGAATGGCCGTAAAATTCGGATACAGCATCACATTTTCCGACACGTAGGCAAGTCGCTTCTTGGCTTCAAGCGGATACTGGTGCGTTACAATGCCGTCAACACGTGCTTCACCCTCGGTTGGTTCGATAAAATTCAGGAACAGATTTATGGCTGTAGACTTGCCAGCCCCGTTGCCACCGAGCATGGCATAGACCTGGCCCGGCCACACCTGAAGAGATAGACTGTCAAGCGCGAGCTTGCCGTCTTCGTATCGCTTCGATAGACCTTCTGCCTCTAGCATTGCGCGCGGTGAGTCCATGAATTCATCCGTATGACCAAGAAGAAAGGCCGTTGTGGGTTAGCGGCGTGATAGCCGGATACCGAAGACGACGATGCCAACTACAAGAGCCAGGATAAGCAGGATAAGGAGCGTGGTCCCAACGATATTCGCTTTCTGATCCACCTGTATGGTAACGGTCTTGTCTTCCCCTTGTATGGGCTGGTCGTCGGAGAGAGACATGGTCCGGATACGGATTTCATAGCGTCCCGGTGCGACACGCTCCGGCGGCGTAAACGTGAGCGTGGCACGCCGTTCTTCATTGATATCCAGGCTCTCGACGACCTCAGGCTCAATGACGTCGGTCCAGTTGAGGGGCAAGTCGGTTTCTACCCGAATGTTGTCCAGGTGGCGCGTACCTTCGTTTACGAGCTCAATACTAACGCCAACGGACTCGTCCGGCCGAATCGTATGAAACAGCTGCGGTGCCCGCACAAGTAATTCGCCTATACCTCGCGCGACAAGCTCAAGCCGCACGAAACCGACGCTTAATGCTTCGATTTCCGCGCCGGAAAGGGTCCTCTCTCGCAGTGGTCCCACTTCCTCAGCGCGTTCCCGGGGAATGGCCAACGCATAAAAGGATATGGATTCATCGATATGGACGTTCGTGGTCGGTCTATCGGGCAGAAATACACGCAGGGCTGCCTCGCGCGTGTTGATCCCCTCCGAAAACTGGAACTGGCTCAGGCGGTTACCGGTGGCAGGGTCAATAAAGTAGCGATTTATTTCCAGCGGCAGCCCGGTAACATCCAGCCTAAACGTATTGGAGACGCCGCTGAATAGCTCTAGCGTCATGGCATAATCGGTAGTACCACCCAGTTCGACCTCCTGGGAAAACTGTTCGGCCTCTATAGCAGCGATATTGACAGAAGCGTCCTTCTGCAGAAATATCTTCCTATTCTGCTGGGTCCCATCCCCGTACAGCACGCTCACCGTAACCGCATCCAGGTCCTGAAGCATTCCAAAATCAACGGTGATTGGATCGCCCGTGAGCAGCCGGTCGATCTTTTGCTCGTAGGGCTCGCTTACTATCGCGTTTTCATCGTTGACCAGAGAGACGTAAAGATTATTTATGACATCCGGCTGCAGCGACCGAAACAGATCGTCTTCAATGCCGATAAGCTTCTGGAATTCGGCCGTTCCCCCGCTTGAATTCTCCAGCGTAATGCGAACACGCTTGCGACTGCCCACTCCCCGATACTTGACTGCGCTCGAAATCACCACGTACTGCTGCTCGAACAACACGGCCAAGAGCGATTGCTGGTAGTTGACCTCCGCATCAGCCCAATTGCTCCGGGACCTGTCATATTCCTGCCTCGAAAGCAGCCGCTTCTCGTACATCTCCGCTTGCCTTTCATATTCAAGGCGCGCCGTCTCGTAGGCCTCTCTTGCCCTTTTTAGCCCCAGCAGCGGATAGGTATCGTCGCGCTGGTTGAAAAACGTGCCGGATTGCGCCTGTGCAGCTGGGGCTAGCATTCCTGCCATACAAACCAGTGAGGCCGCCACAATGCTGTACGTGAAGTTGGACCGCATGCAGGTGTACCAGATTCGTTCAATTTCCAAGTTACGCGGACTCAGAGGCATCCGCTTGCATTCGCCGTGGCAGCGGGGTCAAAGTGTTAAGACCGCTGCTTGGATGGGACCTGGGCGGAGCCGTAACTCCAATACATCCCCCAACAGGCACTCATGTTACCGCAAACGGCATTTATCTACCTAATTGGTGCGTTCTAAACGCGGCCACATACCGCATTATTTCCCGGATGGGATTAAACACCGCAATTCCACGCAATCTTTTGCGGGCCCGAGACCGCCCCGCTTTCTTTCGCATGCGCGGTGCGCGTCAGTGTGCTGATTCAACACAGTTCATTTGGTCGTAGCGGAGGAGCAGAAGGCCCCTCCCGTGCAATCGGTAAGCGCGCACCGATTGCGCACTCAGAATCCCCGTCAAAGAAATAAAGTTTGTCCACGTCTACCGCGAGACGAATTGTCGTCCCGGGATCCGGCAGGGGTTGTGGTGCGACCCTGGCAACAATGGTGCCCTCACCCGCCCGTGCGTATGCGAAGATCTCATTGCCCATTGGTTCAACCACGACAAGCGGCAGCGCAATTTCCTCCACCGCGTCCGGCATAAAAGTGCTGCCTGCCACGTACAGGTCTTCCGGCCTCGTGCCAAGTACCACGTCTCTGTCCACGTAGTGCACCAGGCGTCCGGCGATCTCCCCGGAGACGGGCACGCTGAAGGCACGGCACTCAGACGTGAATCGCAGACCACCTTCGCGGACGATCTGCCCGCGAACCAGATTCATGGCGGGGCTGCCAATAAATCCTGCCACGAAAGTATTGAGCGGATAATTGTACAGGGTAAGCGGTGCGGCAATCTGCTGGACTTGGCCGCCGCGCATCACGACGATCCTGTCTCCCATGGTCATGGCCTCAACCTGATCATGCGTCACATACACCATCGTGGCACCGAGGCCTCTATGCAGCTTGGCGATCTCCGTGCGCATTTGCACCCGGAGTTTGGCATCGAGATTTGATAGCGGCTCATCAAACAGGAACGCCTGCGGCTTGCGTACAATCGCCCGGCCCACCGCCACCCGCTGCTGCTGTCCGCCGGAGAGCTGCTTCGGCTTGCGCTCAAGGATCCCTTCTATGCCAAGGATCTGGGCGGCTTGCGCTACGCGGGCGGCAATTTCCTTCTTGGGATATTTGCGTAGCTTTAGACCGAAAGCCACGTTGTCATACACGCTCATGTGGGGGTATAGCGCATAGTTCTGGAACACCATCGCGATGTCCCGATCCTTTGGCGGCATATTATTAACAACTCGCCCCCCGATCCGTATAGTCCCCCCTGTTACAGACTCGAGGCCGGCAAGCATGCGCAGTGTCGTGCTCTTGCCACAGCCCGAGGGACCAACGAGCACAAGCAATTCGCCGTCCCTTGCAGAGAACGAAGCATTGTCCACGGCCACATGACCATTGTCGAACACCTTACGAACGCGGTCCAGATCAACCTGGGCCATACCATTGATTCAACTAGGTGGCAGTGTCCTGGAAGGAGTTCCAGCTTTAAGGGCTGCGCGTTAGACTAGTCTCTCTTCCTTGTGTTCAATAGGGTCAAACGCCGAATTCAAGGTGCGCCAACATCCACGATGGTAGCATACCGTAATTTAGTGTTACCGATCGATCATGCATACAATGGCAATAGCTTAAGATGGCGCGAAGGCCTCCCCGAAAATCCCGCATAACCATTTACGATGTAGCCAGGCATGCCGAAGTCGGCATATCGACCGTATCCCGGGTCCTCAATGATTCGCCGGATGTTGCGACGGCCACGCGCGCGCGCGTACTGGACACCATTGAAGGCCTCAAGTATCGCCCGCATCGAGGTGCAAGAGCACTAGCTCAGCGGCACATTCGCTCCATCGCGATCGCCATCCCAACGTTCACGACGCCGTTTCACAATGAACTGCTTAAGGGGCTCCGAGTCGAGCTGTTGGAAAAGGAACACGACCTGCTGCTATTCGATCTTGGATCGAGAGACCCGTTGGACGCCTTGCTGCGCTTTCTGAAGAGAGGTACCGTGGACGGGCTCCTTCTTGCCGGCGTTCCAGTGGGTGTCGATCTGGCGGACGAACTGAGAGCGCTGCGCGCACCGGTGGTACTGGTGGGGCATCACCACACGGATTTTGACTGCTATTACTGGGACAACGCTTCCGGGACCACGGAAGCAATGAATCATCTGGTGGCCATGGGGCACCGGCGCATCGCCATCATCCGGGCGCACACGGACAGCTATCTGCAAAAGCAGCGGCTGGAGGGTTTTCGAAATGCGTTGTCAGCAGGAGGCATTGCCGTGGATGAAGAGCTCATTCAAAACGGCACCACGGAAAAACATGCCGGATTCAGCGAAGAAGACGGCTTCGAAGCCATGCAGCGGTTACTGGGAGTGCATCCATTGCCCACGGCCGTCTTTGCAAGCAGCGACGTACAGGCAATCGGCGCCTGGAAAGCCATTCGCGAGGCTGGACTATCGGTACCGGAAGACATGGCGCTTGTGGGCTACGACGACATCAAGACGAGCCGCTTTGTCGGCCTCTCGAGCGTGGACCAAGGCATGGAGCGGGTCGGAAGGCTGGCAGCAAGCCGGCTGCTCCATAGACTGGACCACATCGGCATCAAGGAACGGATTGATCACCGCGTACTACCGGAGCTACGTATTCGCTACTCGAGTCATTACGACCGAAGCGCTCACTAGAAAGCATATTGAACTGCAACATGGACGCCTTTACTATTCGTACCCAGCTGGAGCGCACCCTTCTGTGCACTGACTTTTCAGATTTCGGCGAACGTTATCAGGGAAAAGTGCGCGACACGTACCGCATGGGAAATCGGCTAGTCCTGGTAACGACGGATCGTATTTCTGCGTTTGACCACGTCTTGCGCCAGACAATTCCATTCAAGGGCCAGGTCCTTAACCAGCTTGCCGCCTATTGCTTCGACGCCACGCGTGACATTATTGCCAACCACGTCGTGGCTGTTCCGGATCCCAACGTCACCGTAGCCATCCAGTGCGTGCCCACGGAACTCGAATTCGTCGTACGAGGCTACCTTGTGGGCCACGCCTGGCGGACATACCGGACTGGCCGGCGCAGACTTTGCGGCAAAGAGCTGCAGGACGGCCTGGCGCAGAATGAACGGCTTCCCGAACCGATTCTTACGCCTACCACAAAAGCCAGAGAAGGACACGACGAAGACGTTAGCCGCGAGGAGGCCATTACGCAAGGACTCATCAGTGAGGATGTTTTTGACCAATTGGAGCAGACGGCCCTCAAGCTGTTCCAGCGCGGCACGCAAATGGCTAGCGAGCGCGGATTGATTCTGGTCGACACAAAGTATGAATTTGGGCGGACGCCCGCGGGCCAGTACGTGCTTATTGACGAGGTGCATACGCCGGATAGCTCCAGGTACTTTTATGCAGAGCCATATCAGAGGCTGCTCCTGCAAGGGAAACCTCAACAGCAGTTGTCCAAGGAGTTTGTGCGGGAGTGGCTGATGGACGAGGGCTTCGCCGGCAAGAGTGGCCAGGTGCCGCCGGACCTCCCAGATGCATTCCGCGCAAGGGTCGCGTCGCGATACATAGACTTGTACGAATCCGTGACAGGGCAGTCATTTCAGCCGAATACAAGTCCGGGGCCGGTTTCGCGCGTGCACGATGCCATTCGACGCTACGTGGAATCCATGTAAGGCCTCTTGAGGCCCTTTGGGTATTTCTGGTCAACCTATCTGTGGACCAATGGGAATGGCGCCTTCTCGACGCACCCGGAAGAGAGAAGGAGATGCTCCGATTCCAATTGAAAGCTATTGCGGGCAACTATAGCCACCATGGGTGTGGCCGCCGTTGCTGAAAGCTGACGAGTTCCCTTCCTGTCCAGGGCGATGCACTGCCTGATAGCCCTGCAGCGCGGCGGCAAGGAGGATCTGCTCCAGTGCGCAAAAGGAAAGGAT
Source organism: Rhodothermales bacterium (assembly GCA_965216255.1). Classification (GTDB taxonomy): domain Bacteria; phylum Bacteroidota; class Rhodothermia; order Rhodothermales; family Bin80. Next base: position 5,392,557 of record OZ244148.1, on the reverse strand, counting down.
GGGGGCGCTAATGCTACTATGCATTGGGAAAGCGGCGTGGCCGATCGGCCTCCCCCGAGGAGGCTCATCCGTACCGACACGCGCGCGGCTTTGACGGCCTTGGTAAGGGGCGCGCCCGATGCGCTGGATGGAGTTATGGATTCCACAACGCAGGCACGCTGGCGCCGTTGCGGCAGAACCCGGCGCTCCTGGAAGGACTGGCGACAGCCCGCATTCAGCACCTTCGATACGCCAACGCCTATACTATCCCGGCTACGAATGAATAGAAGTCGCAGCGCACACCCCGCGTAACCAGCAAGACCGGGTTACCGAGCTTGGGCGGGCATGGCCGCAATTTCAATGGCCGCGAGGGCCATCTGCAGAATCTACCCCTTCCGGCGCATCACTCCTGGTCTCTGGTTGTGGCAGCCTTCCGGGTACCCATTCCGTAGCTCCGTCTGCAAAGTGCTCGCGCTTCCAAATGGGTACCTGCTGCTTCAATGTGTCTATCAGGTACCTGCACGCCGCGAAGGCATCAGCGCGGTGCGCCGCGGCCACGCCCACTACCACGCTTTCTTCAGATACCGGAACTACGCCCAGCCTGTGTAGCATGCATAGCCGTAGGATGGGCCACCTGGACCTGGCGCTGTCTGCAAGGCGTCGCAATTCATCCATGGCCATGGCCTCGTAACACTCGTATTCCAGCCTCAAGGTCTGCTTCCCCGCCGTAAACTGGCGTGTTATACCAGTAAACAGGCTTAGTGCACCGGCAGTTGGGATCTTGAGATGCCTATGTGCTGCTTCGACAGCAATCCGGCCGTGCAGCAACTGGATCCAGTCCGTTTCAGGCCGCATGGTGGACCTATGGCTTGGCTTATCCGCCACTTACGGGGGTGATAAGCGCAATTTCGTCTCCTTCGACAATCTGCTCGGAATCCTGGGCGTAGGTTCTGTTGACGGCCAATCGGGCCGTCGTTCGAAACTCCGCGACCGGCGGATAGCGGCCTGCCAGCCCGTCAAGCATGGCCCTGCATGACACGGGAGAATCTGCCTCGAAACGGATAGCCGGCTTCCCAAGGCGCTCCTTTAGGACGCTAAAAAGAATGACCTCGTAGATTGCCACAGCGACAGACTATTGTATAGCGAATAAGGTTGAACAGGCCACCAGGAAAACAGCCCAATCGGTTGCGGGTTTCGAATCATTGCGGATCAATCCGGAGCGTAGCCAGGCAACTACCCGGGCCGCATTCACAAATCGCATCTACTGCACGAAAGGTTCTTGAGGCGGGCAGAACCGCATGGTATCGCCCCGGCCGCGAATGCAAGTCGGCTCAGCCACTGCAAACCGATCGGCAAGCCTGCGATCAACCCCGAACCGCTGCGGCCTGCCACGAATTCTAACTGAACCGAATGACTCTCAGCGGCGCGATCCGGGATGCTATGCGCGCAGGGACGTAGGCGGCGATAAGGCACAGAAGGAGCGAGATGACGCTCACAACAACGAAATCCAGCGCGTTAAGCGCGATGGGAGCCGTATTCATGTAGTAGGCTTCCGCCGGTAGCGGAATCACGCCGTAGCGTTGCTGTACAAACGCAAGGCAGAGGGCGAATCCCATCCCGAGAACCGTTCCAGTTAATCCCACATGGAAGCCAAGCCACAGGAACAGACGCCTAATGCTGGCAGAAGAAGCACCCATGCTGGCCATGATTCCAATTTCCCGCGTCTTGTCCAGCATCACCATTAACAGCGTACCTACGATGTTGAATGCAGCGACGATGATCATTACCCCGATTACGAGCGGGATGATGGCCTCCTGCAGCTTCACCCAGGCAAATAGCCCGCGATAGACCTGGAATATGGACCGGGCCATGACCGGAAAACCAAAGGCTTCCTCCACTGCCCGGGCTACCGCATCGGCGGAATCCGCACTCAGCAGGGTGATATCCAGCCGGGAGACTTCGTCCGGGCCGTAGTCCAGCAGGCTGCGCGTAACATCGAAGTCGGCAAAGACATGCGTTTCGTCAAAGTCTGCAAGAAATGTCTCGTAGATACCGGACACTGTGAACTGCCTTACCTTCGGCCGGGCAGCCACGTCCTGCCCCTTTCCAATACTGCGCGTTGAGAACACCGTAACCCGATCATCAATGTCCAATCCTAGTTGCCGCGCCAGACCTTGCCCGACGATCAGGTTGTGCCGCCCGCTTTCATCAGACGACAGCGTGTCGGTCCCGGCGCGGATCCTGCCGCGAAGGAATGCCGGCAGTTGGCGCGTTCCCCAGATATTTACGCCGTCCATTTCGACAGCCGATCTTCCCAGCAGCGCAAACTCGCTAATCACGGCATCCACGCGCTCTACCGTCGGCCACTCGCCCAGTGCTTCCACCATGGAGGGCGCATCATCGAGCGGGGCATGCCGAATGTTTTCTACCTGTACATGCGCGCCGAAACCGACAATCTTGGCCTCTATTTCGCGGCTAAAGCCGCGGACTACCGCCAGCGCCAGAAGCAGCGTGGCCACTCCTACAGCTACGCCACCGATGGCGACGTAGATGACAAACCGGAGGAAGCGGCGTCCCTCCTCGCGTCCTTCCACGCCAACCAGGTAGCGGAAGGCTACAAATCGGTGAAATGACAAGGCGTCTGCCGGTTGGCTGGGGGCAGCGGTGTGACGCAGCCCTGTACCGATTGTTCGTCACCACCGCTAGCACGGCGAACATGGACCATAGAGGGTCGTATATCTGCCGCTACAATTAACCCCAACAAACAGGCCTCTACTGCAAGGCGCTACTGATATGAACAACACCATTCTCGTGCCCCCCGCCCCATTGAACGAGCCGGTCTACGACTACGCCGCCGGCAGCCCGGAACGGCGCTCTCTTTCTGCCAGCCTGCAGCGAATGAAGAGCGACATCCTTGATATTCCTGCCTTTATTGGTGGCCAAGAAGTCCGTACCGGCAACACAACGACCCTGAGGCCGCCGCATGAACTGGGTCATGTCCTGGGCCAGGTGCATAATTGCGGACCTGAGGAGGTGCAGACGGCCATCGAGGCAGCCCTGGAAGCCCGGCATGACTGGTCAAGAATGCATTACACGGACCGCGCTGCCATCTTCCTGAAAGCCGCTGATCTGCTGTCGGGCCCATGGCGCGACAGGATCAATGCGTCCACCATGCTTGGGCAGAGCAAGAACGCCTATCAGGCGGAAATTGACGCCGCCTGCGAGACCGTGGACTTTTTCAAGTTTGGGGTCCACTACATGAACCAGATCTACGGATGGCAGCCCCATTCTCCACGCGGCATGTGGAACAGGATGGAATACCGGCCGCTTGAAGGCTTCGTTTTTGCTGTCACACCGTTTAATTTCACGTCGATTACGGCCAATTTGCCGGCCGCGCCGGCCTTGATGGGCAATACAGTAGTTTGGAAGCCCGCGTCTACTTCCTTGTGCTCGGCGTACTTCATTCACAAGCTGCTGGAGGAGGCCGGTCTACCGCCCGGAGTCATTAATATGGTGCCGGGACGCGGCGCAACCATCGGTGATCCGGTTCTCGCCTCACCGCATTTTTCGGGACTTCATTTCACGGGCTCAACTACGACATTCCAGCACATGTGGCGAACTATCGGTGCCAACATTGCAGGATATCATAGCTACCCACGGATCGTAGGCGAAACCGGGGGCAAGGACTTTATTGTGGCACATGCTTCCGCCGATGCCAAGGTCGTGGCGACGGCCATTGTGCGCGGCGCATTTGAATACCAGGGGCAAAAGTGCTCGGCCGCTTCCCGGGCCTATTTGCCGCGTTCGCTTTGGAGAGCGATCCGGGAGGAGACGCTCGGCCAGCTGTCGGAAGTCAAAATGGGAACGGTTGAGGATTTTGGTAATTTTGTCAATGCCGTGATTGATCGAAAGGCATTCACCAGCATAACGTCCTACATCGACCACGCACGCACGTCAAACGAGGCAAGTATTCTCTGCGGAGGCGGCTATTCAGACGAAGAGGGCTACTTCATTGAGCCCACCGTAATTCTTGCCGACAACCCGAAATACCGGACCATGCGTGAGGAAATATTCGGGCCTGTAATCTCCATATTCGTGTATGAGGACAAAGATTATTGCCAGACACTTCGACTGGTTGACGAAACGTCGGCGTATGCGCTGACGGGTGCCATTTTCGCCAGGGATCGAAGCGTGATCGTGCAGGCTACCGAGGCCCTGGAAAATGCTGCGGGCAACTTCTATATCAACGACAAGCCTACGGGGGCCGTGGTGGGGCAGCAGCCCTTTGGCGGGGGGCGGGCCTCTGGCACGAACGACAAGGCAGGATCCCCGATGAACATGTTACGGTGGGTGTCGATGCGTACGCTCAAGGAGACGTTTAATCCGGCCCGCCATTTCAGCTATCCGTTTCTGGAGTCGGATACTGCCAGATAGTGCTGGACTGGAACAACCGCACACGCGATGCCTGGGGGCTTGAGCGAACCTATACGAACCGTCCAATACGGGCTGGGTCCTATTGGCCTTGCCTGTGCGGACCTCATGCTCGACAAGGAAACGAGCGGCCTCCTGCAACTGGTGGGTGCCATCGACACGGATCCCGGCAAGGCTGGCAAGACGCTTGGCGAGCTGCTCCGGCGCGACTGCAATATTCGTATTTCGGCAAACGCCGAGCAAACCCTTCGTGTAGCGGAACCGCATGTCGTGCTTCATACGACACGCTCATTCCTTGACGAGGTAGAGGATCAATTGCTGGCATGTGTCAGAGCAGGCGCGCATGTGGTTTCGAGCACCGAGGAACTCTGCTATCCGTACGACCGGCACCCGGAGGCCTCCCGGAGGCTCGACGCGGCTGCGCGCGCGCATGGTGTCGTGATCGTAGGCACGGGTGTCAACCCCGGCTACGCCATGGATACACTGGCCCTGGCCGCAACCGGCGTATGTGCAAGCGTACGTTCTCTTCGCGTCGAACGAGTGGTCGATGCCAGTCGCCGCAGGCAACCCCTGCAGCGCAAAATCGGTGCAGGCCTTACGGTGCAGGAGTTTGAAGCGCGCAAGAGAGCAGGCGGATTCGGGCATATCGGGCTGAGGGAGTCGCTGCTCGTGGTCGCCGCGGGCCTTGACTGGCGGCTGGATCACATCGACGCAGCCCTTGCCCCCGTCATTTCGGAGCGCCCGGTACAGACTCCATTCCTTTGTGTGAAACCAGGACAGGTCGCCGGCATCGCACAGTCGGTCAGCGGGTCCCGGAATGGCACCGAGGCCATACGTCTTGAGCTAAGGATGTTCGTGGGTGCATCCAGTCCTGTGGATGCCATACATGTAGACGGAGATCCGCCCATGGATCTGGTAGTGCACGGCGGCATCTTCGGAGATACGGCGACGGTAGGCGCACTGGTGAACGCCGTAGCACTCGTCCTTATTGCCCAGCCCGGACTGAGGACCGTCAAGGACCTGCCCGTTCCCAGAGCTTTCGCCTGTAGCGAATAAGCCTGCGGACTTCTTAGCGGCCGTGCCGCGTGAGAGCCCGCCACCCGGATCAATTGAACAGGCTCTCGTCTACGTCCGCGTTAAGCTCCATACTCTGAATGGTCACGGAGCCGCCAGGCTGGTCACCGACAAATATCGTGCTCCGGAACGGTACCTGGATTCCGAGCGAGACTTCCCTGTAGTCTGAATACAGCTCACGCGTAGGAGTCGGAGGGCCCATTCCCATGGCGGAGCTGGTATAGGCAACTGCAGCCGGCATCCGGGTCTCGCTATCCACGTACAGCTTGAAGCTCTCTACGCCGCCGGGCGGCGCTATCTGCAGCACGTCAACCATGCGGCCATCCAACTCCTCCTGTGGGAGGAGTTGGACCTCAACCTGATCGGAGTACCGGAACAGGAACGGCAGATCGCGCCACAGCGACGCCTCAATTTCTTGCGACATCGGGCCGTGCATCTGCTCCGGAAGCGTATCGGGAAATACGTACTCACCGCCCTTTTTGACAATCTTCATTTCACCCATCGGAAGGCGCTGTATCATGAGGAGATCATCCGGGTACAGCCGCGCTATCTCCGTGGAAATCGACATCTCCATGTTATCCGGTGTCGTGACAGACTGGTCCTGCTTGGTCCGTGCGCTACGGATCCCGTCGAAGGCCGCCTGGCCCCCAAGTGCATCGATGGCACCATCCAGCACCGATCTTCCCATTTCCCGTGTCTCTGTCGTTGCCTCGGGAGCAGGCTCTTCTCCGGTGGGAATCGCGATGTCGATCTGGCGCACTTCCCCGAGCACCGACAGGGACTCGCCAAAGTCTTCAGAGTTGCCGACAGCCAGGATTTGGACCTGATCTGACTTAAGGTACCGCTGCGCCACGCGGTGTACGTCCGCCGCCGTTACGGCTTCAATCCCAATCTTTACCTGTTCCAGGAAATCCTTGGGATACCCGTAGTATTCATACGTCATCATGCGGCTGACAATCTCCCGGCGCGTGTCAAAACGGAAAACAAACGAATTCAGATAGCTGTCCTTAGCTTGCAAAATCTCGTCCGCGGACGGCGGTGCCTCACGCATACGCTCAATTTCATGCAGCACTGATCGGGTTGCTTCAACGGTGGTTTCGCTCTTGGTCATCACCCCTGCGTAAAAATCCCCGGGGCGATCGTAAGATGCGCTATAGGACCCAAAAACGGCGTAGGCCAGGCCCTGGTCATCCCGTACATTCTGGAAAAGGCGGCTGGCAAAGCCCCCGCTAAGCACCTGGTTCATGACCGTTACCGCCGCATAATCGGGGTGATCCCGCGTTATTTCACCGATATGTCCCAACAGGATCGATGTCTGCGTGACATCTTCCTTCGGCACCAGGTTCACGCCGTAGCCGACCACGCTCGGAATATCCGGTGGTGCAGGGCGCTTGAAGTCGGCATCCTTGGCCCAATCCTCAAATACGCCTTTCAACTTGCCGACCATATCGTTCGTGTCAAAGTCACCCCAGACACCCAGTATCACGTTGTTTGGCTTGAAGTAGCGCCCGTGGAAGGCGACCAAATCATCTCGGCCAACGGCGTCCAGCGTCGCATATTCAGCAGAGCGTGCCAGCGGGTGGTCGGAGCCGTATAGCAACTCGTCGAATTCCCGGAACGCTATGGACTGCGCATCGTCGTTGCGGCGAGAAATCGAAGAGCGCCGCTGTGTCTTGGCCAGGGCGATCTTGTCCTCCGGGAAAGCAGGATGCATGAGCACGTCGGCAAATATCGCCAGGACATCATCTGTATGCTCCTGAAGCGTGGACATGAAGGCTGAGCCCGAAGAAGACCCAACCGAGGTTTCCACGCTTGCCGCAATATTTTCCAACCGCTCATTGATCTCGTCCCCTTTCATCGATTCCGAGCCGCCGGTGCGCATGACCGTACCGGCTAGGGAAGCAAGGCCTACCTTGTCCGGGGGATCCTGAATGCCGCCCCCTCCGATGCGGGCCGACATGCTGACCAGCGGCAATTGGTGATCCTCTATCAGAAAGAGGATCATGCCGTTATCCAACTCCACGCGCTCCGCTTCCGGTATCGTGAAATCCGGAAGCGGCGGATAATCGAGATCAGTGTAGTGTTTCTGCCCCCAGGCAGGAAGAGCGATCAGGAGGGCGGTGCAGAAAGCAAAAAGGCTGCGTAGCATGGCGTTATCCTGGCAATAGGCTGGCACGTGAGGCCACTAAGGTGTCGTTACGAGTCGGATGTATCTCCCTCATCATCCTCGTCAGTCAGCGTCTTGATCATGGCAACCGTCCGGTTGCGCTTGACGAAAGTGTCCGTCGCAATGCGCATGAGATCTTCATTGGTCACGGACTCGATCGCCTCTATGCGGCCAAAAAGATTGCGCCAGTCCCCCGTCACGGTTTCGTAGTAGGCCAGCTGGCCGGCAATGGCGGAATTCGACTGAAGCCCGCGGATCAGGCCAGCCCTTGCCCGCGTCTTGGCCCGCTGCAGCTCCGCTTCCGTAACGCCGTGTTCTTTCACTTCATCGACGATGGCGTAGACGGCATCCTCGAGCTCTTCGGGCGTGTGTCCCTGGGTCGGAACGGCGAAGAAAAGGAATAGATTGGGGTACTTGTCCCCTGGAAAGTTATTGATTCCGCTGACCTGAAGCGCCAGCTTCTCCTGCTCAACCAGCCGCTTGTAGAAACGGCTGGTGCGCCCGCTCGAAAGGATGTCAGAAAGCACCGAAAACGCCGCGTCGTCCGCGTGAAGCACGCTGCCTTTGTGATAGCCAACGATGAGAAAAGGCTGGGACTGCTCTTCTATCACCACCCGGCGCTCGGCGATCTGCGGCGGCTCTTGCGTCTCTACGGGGTCCGGGGTTACGCCGCCTGGAAGCCGGCCGAAATATGTTTCCGCAAGCTGCCGGGTTTCCTCATGCCCCACACTGCCCACGACCACGATGGTCAGGTTGCCTGCACCGTAGTATTTCTCGAAGAAACGTGAGGCTTCCTCCCGCGTGAACGATTGAAGGTCGGACATATGACCAACCACGGGCTCGCCGTAGGGATGAGCCTTGAAGGCGGTAGCAATGAATTCCTCCAGCAGGCGCCCGATGGGACTGCTTTCTGTCCTCATCCTTCGCTCCTCCATCACCACGTCCCGCTCGACATAAAACTCACGCAACACGGGGTTCAGGAAGCGGTCCGATTCGAGAGAGAACCACAACTCGATCTTGTTGGCAGGCAAACTGTAGTAATACAGCGTGGCGTCGGAGCTCGTGGACGCGTTAAGACCCGTTCCCCCCGCACGCTCAATGACCATTTCAAATTCGCCGTCTTCCACCCACTCGGCCGCCGTTTCCTTACTTGCTTCGAACGCCGCTTCAAGCTCGACTATTTTGCTTGAATCTGCCAGGGATCCCTTGCTGCGTTCTGCCTTGAGATCCGCATAGGCCCGGTCCACACCGTCCATGGCCGCCGTCTCGTTTTCCAGGTCCTTGGTACCGATGGTGTCGGTGCCCTTGAAGGCCATGTGCTCAAACATGTGGGCAATGCCGGTAATCCCCTTTACTTCGTCCGCGCCTCCTACATCTGCGTAGGTGTAGAAGGAGGCCACTGGAGCCTCGTGCCGCTCCAGGACAATGAACCGGAGTCCATTATCCAGCGTGAACTCCGAGATACTGTCTTCGAATTGTAGGAGCACATCCTGCGCCGAAGCCGATGGCACGCAGAACAGGGTGAGTAGCAGCGCTACGGGGAAACGTGCACGGTAGATTGCATCCATCGATTCTGTATGGGCTGTTTTTAGCATATGCAATACGAGATTCCACCCAAAAGGTTCAGCGCAAAAAGGCGATGAGCGCCCTCCCCCAAAGTGGCCAAATCGGGCATGCTCGGTGTATGAAAATCCGGGCACATCGCCGGCCCGAACGCGCCGGCTCACGGCCCGGAATTATTCCGTGATTAAAGGCACAGCGCGCGATAAGCGCAGGCGCTGCCGCCCTCAATCAGCCTCCCTCCTGGTCCGGATACTTGATCCGGCCATGATAGATTCCGGCAAGATGTGCCAGGAGCGTGGTTCTGATTCTTCCGAGGTCGCGGAAGGTCAGCGGAGTCTCTTCGAGTTGACCATCCTCCAGCCGTGCCTTGAATATTGAATCCACCAGTGACTCAAGATGATCCTGCGTAGGCTCGTCAAGGCTCCGGCTTGCCGCCTCCACCCCATCGGTGAGCATCAAGATCCCCGTCTCTCTCGTTCGAGGGCGCGGGCCAGGATACCGAAAGGCCTTATCCTCCACGGGCGGATCCCCTTCGCGGCGATGGCGGACGGCCTTCTGAAAGAAATACTCGATACGCGTGGTACCGTGGTGCATTGGAATGAAATGGAGCACGGACCTGGGAAGACCATCCCGTCGCCCTGTCTCAAGTCCCTCGGTAACGTGACTGGCAATAATTTTCGCGCTGGTAGCAGGCTCAAGGCCATCATGTGCGCTCTGGCTGAATCTCTGGTTCTCTACAAAGTATTCCGGCTTTACCATCTTGCCAATATCGTGGTATAGTGCCCCTACGCGGGCAAGTAGCGCGTTGGCACCAATGGTAGCGGCGGCGGCCTCCGCCAGGTTTGCCACCTGGAGCGAATGACTAAACGTACCCGGAGCGCGCAGCGCCAACTCCTTGAAAATGGGCCTGTTTGTATCCGACAACTCCAGGAGCCTGATATCTGTGGCAATTCCAAACGAGCGTTCGAAAATCCAGAGGAGCGGATAGGCCATGATAACGAGGAATGAGCTGATCCCCGCCATCAGCAGGTGGATCCACAACTGCGACACGGCTCCCTGCAGAAACAGCCACGACCCTGCGATCACGGTCGCATAACCGGCAAACGCAAATCCGGCACTAAAGAAGAATTGTCCGCGATTGCGGACGTCACGCACGCTGAATACGGCAAACGTGCCACTAAGCAGCGTCGCAAACGCATACGGAAGGTTGTAACCCAGAATAAGTCCGCCTACGAGGGCCAACGCCAGCGTTCCCAGAAGGCCAATGCGGGAATCGAAAATTACCGTGAGAAGCACCGAGACGATCACCACCGGCACGGCGTACATCAAATTGGGGTCGATCCGAATCGCAAGGGCAAACAGTCCGATGATGCCCGCAAACATTAGTGCGAAAAGCAGGACCTTTGCATTGTCGTCAAAGATCCTGCGCCGGGCCATGAACAGATAGAGGAAAAATACTACAAACGCGGACAGGGCCAGCAGCGCCTGACCGACAAGAAGCGTCCATTGTAGCTGCGTCCCTACCCTTCCCAGGCGTTCACGCTGCAGGGAAACCAGCACCTGCTTGATGGCCGCCGTGATTAGTTGACCTTCCCTGACGATATCGTCTCCTTCAGATACCTTTCCCCGCGTCGAAGAGATGTTTCGCCTTGCCTCCTGCCAACGGCGCACGGTGGCACCATGCTCGTATTCAAGCGACGGTACCAGGATGGCTTGGGCAAATTTCACCGGGATGCTACCGACTCCTGGCCCAAACGAGCGTTCAAGGCCCTCCTGCACCGCGTCGAACACCTCATTCAGTCCAAACCGCGTGCCCTTGCCCACGGTGGCATACGTGCTCGTGTTGGTGTTACGCACAATAATCTCATCCGTATAGACACTGTCATGTGGAATGCTAAGTACGCCGTTTGCACTTAGCTCCGTGGCCAAGTCAAAGACATCCGTCAAAATATCTTCATATAGGGGGCGCCCCTCCAGGAATGCTCTGGTTGTATCCGGCAGATCCGGGGTCCGGCGAACATAGTCTTCGGCCAAGCGATCCCATTCTTCCTCCGCCAGCCGCACGAGTGCGTTGCCGCGCAGTTCGACGTAGCGCAGCGAATCCTCCCTTACCCGGCGATAAAGATCCTGCGAAACGAGCCCAACGCCGCCCGGGATCACCATACGGGCCCTTGCCTCGTTCAGGCGCCATTCTTTGTAGGCCTCGAATATTCCGTCAAGTTGCCGGACTACCGCATCGTAGTTTGCCTCCATACGGGCCTGAGCTCCCGAGTTAAGCAGGAATACGGGCTCTGTGGTGAAGCGCACACGATCCTGTTCCGCGCGCAGCGTATCATCCGACTTGAGGATGGCGAAGTCGAAGGGGGCCACAAGCATTTCACGCTGCCATGTGTCTCCAGTCTCCACGGTGGATTCGTAGACTGACCTGCGCTCGAATGCCAGGACGGTTATTGCAGTCAGCGACAACAATATCACGGCCTTTGCCGCAAGGTTGCGCCCTGTCTTGCCGCCGTCAGCGCGAAGCGCATCAACAAGTCTTCTCAAGATTCTCATGGCGTGCTTCCTTGGAGGGCTAATTCGAGGTGCGCGAGCTAGGTTCTCCAGAAATTTCCGCGCTGCCTACGCTCTATGACGCAGCGCCATCAATGATCCTACGAAAACCGTGACGGCACTGCCTATCGCCGTATACCATGGCCAGGCCACGGGCTGAAGCCCGCGCATGTCCACCACATCGGGAGATGGATTTAGCACAAACTGCCAGCCCTCCTGGACGCTGTACCACAGGCCGAAGATTATAAATATCATGAGAACCACCGAAACCAGGAACGCCAGGATGGCATCGAGTTGGCTGGCACGTTTCGACACCAGACCCAGGAGAAAAACGCCCAGCAACCCGCCATATGTGAAGGAGGCAATGGCAAGCCCAAGTTCGACAATCGGGTTCTGCGTATCCTCGAAGAGGCTTGCAAAAAACACAAACACGACGCCCCACAAGAGGGTGAATCCGCGCGAAATAAACAGGGCCCGCTCTTCTGTCAAGGGTTTGCGTCGCAGGCGCTCGAAGAGGTCCATGACGGTGGAAGAGGCAAGCGCATTTAGTGAAGACGACAACGTGCTCATTGCGGCGGCAACGATCCCCGCCACCAACAACCCCGAAAGCCCCGGAGGCATACCTTCCAAAATGTATTTCGGGAATATTTCGTCGGCGCGGGAGAGCCCCAACTCGGCCGGCGTGCTCCCGCCGTAGTAGGCCCAGAGCAACAGGCCCACAACGAGGAAAAGGCCGAATTGCACTGCCACGATTACTCCGCTAGCAATGAGGGCCTTCTGGCCATCTGCCATGGTCCTGCAGGACAACAGGCGCTGCACAATAAGCTGGTCCGTGCCGTGCGAGGCCATCGAGAAAACGCCTCCCCCGACTACGGCGGAGACCATTACGTAGGGTTGGGTAAGCCACTGTGAGAGCGACTGCCCTGCTCCAAAGTCAAACACCCGGGTCTTGCCCTCCGCGACGGCCTTGGCCCAAAAGCCGCTCGGCGCAGCATCGAGCAGCAGTGCTACGGCCAGGATTCCGCCACCCACGTAAAGCAGCATCTGGACGACATCCATCCATACAACCGCCCGGATGCCCCCGATGAGCGTATACAGGATAGTAATCACCGCCAGGACCAAAATGATATGCAGATAGGCTACCGGTGCGCCAAGTACGGTAAGTCCTACGGAATCGGCAATGACCTTTAGTGGAATGGCTGTGGCAAAGAGCCGTACACCGTCTGCGAGGAGCCGGGTGACAATGAAGGTTACCGATGCTGTGCCGCGCATGCCGTCTCCAAAGCGCTCACCCAAAAAGGCATAGGCCGTAACCAGGTTGCCCTTGAAGTAGCGCGGTAGCAGGACGGCGCTCACAACGAGGCGTCCAAGGATGTAGCCCAGGGTGATCTGCAGGAACGTGAATGCGCCGCCATAGGCAACCGCGGGGACGCTGATAACCGTTAGCGTGCTGGTCTCGGTGGCTACTACGGAGAAGCAAACAGCCCACCACGGCAGATTTCTGCCGCCAAGAAAATAGTCCGAAGTAGTGCGCTGGCGTCCGCCCATCCTGATTCCCAGCGCCGCCACACCCACGAGGTAAATCAGAAGGACCGCGTAGTCAAGGGTCGTTAGCATTGGAGGCTGGCTATTGTGAGAGGATCTGCCATTGATGCGGGTAAGAGGTTGTCGGCAACAGACCGCCGTGGCCTTGCGCTGCTGCGGATCCCTGACACCGGAGGGCGGCGGCGTGCTACGTCATGCCCAGATTCTTCTCCATTTCCTCGAGCGCGACGCCCTTTGTCTCGGGCATCACTGTTATGACCCATATTAGCTGCCCGACCATACACAGCGCATAAAAGGCAAAGATATGGGCACCAGAGATTTCAGCAACCACGGGGAACGTCAAGGATATCAGGGCCGCCATGATCCAGTGGACAAAGCTTCCGAGCGCCTGCCCTCGCGCTCGCACCGCGTTCGGAAATACCTCGCCAATGAATACCCAGATTACAGAGCCCTGACCAAAGGCATGCGAGGCGATAAAAACCACCAGGCAGACGAGCACCAGCGGGCCCGTCGATTCCGTGTAGAAGGCGATTGCGGTTGCGCTAAGACTGACGATATAGCCCACGGAACCAACCAGCATCAACTTCCAGCGTCCGAAATGATCAATGATGGCCAGCGCTGCCATGGTGACGATGAGATTGGTACCCCCGATAATCACCGACTGAAGCAACGCCGAAGTCCCGCTTGCTCCGGCCATTTCAAATATGCGCCGGGTGTAATAGATGAGCGCGTTTATGCCCGAGAGTTGATTGAATGCGGCAATCGCGACGGCCAGGAGGATGGGTTTCGCGTATTTCTTCTGGAAGAAACGCTCCCGGACGTTTCGTGCGGCATCGGCGAGGGACCTGGTTATGGCCACAATCTCTTCTTCTACTCCACCGGCGTCCGCCCCAACCTGGGCAAGGACGGCCGCTGCCTCGTGCGTCCGGCCCTGCGCCACGAGCCACCGCGGGCTACGCGGGTTCCTGCTCAAGAGCAGTGTGAAAGCTAGCGCGGGAGCGGCCTCGACGCCAAACATCCAGCGCCATTCCGCAGCGCCAAATTCCATACCGGCAATAACGTAATTCGACAGGTAGGCCAGGAGTATCCCCAAGACGATATTGAGCTGCACCATCGCCACCAGCCTCCCACGATACCGGGCAGGTGCGATTTCAGCCACGTATAGGGGGGCAACCACAGAGGCTCCCCCCACCCCCAGACCGCCGACAAAGCGGAATAGGATAAAGGAGCCGGCATCCCATGCGAATGCGCTTCCCAGCGCCGACATCAAATAGAGGACGCCCATCACCACCAGCAACGGCCTGCGCCCGTGACGATCGGCCGGTTTGGCAAAAGCGATGCAACCAACAATGGTGCCAACCAGAGCACTTGCTACCAGGAAGCCATGCCAGAGCGAAGGCGTGCCGAACACGTTGCTGAGGCCGGCATACTGCGGGCCATACAGGCCGCGCAGCATCCCTTCAGCACCGGATATGACGGCCGTATCAAAGCCGAACAGCAGACCGCCGAGTGCGGCAACTGCGGAGGCCGTCAGCAGTTTGCGCGACATGGAAGGGTGTGGGATGGATGAACAGGCTGCGCCTGAGGCGTTGCGCGGGATCAGGCCGCAATTTGGTCAGCGGAAAGGCCCTCAAGAATACTGTATGTGGTTGCGCGCGGCTGCGGTGCCCTATGTTGCACCCACGGCTCGCGCAAGGTAGAGCGCCTTTCAAGCGCGACTGCCCCTCTTTAGCTTTGCGCTGCCGCCCCGGCTGCTCCGCATGGCAGAGCAATGGCTGCATGCGGGAGAGGCCCCCACGCGGACAGCATCGCGCTGCTTGCAGCACCTCGCACGTGCGCGCGGGAGCCGTTTCGGCCAGGAACGTCACTCCACAGGTATCCGCTGAAGTATCCAGTCCCCGATGAGTTCCAGTGCCTTCGGGGCCATGGTTTCTTCTATGGTCGCATATTCGGTTACCTGTCCCGTTTCTGCTGACTGCATCAGGTGGTTGAGACCTTCCAATTCTATCACCGTGGCGTCTGCGTTACCCCCGGTTCGCAATGCATCGTCGATAATCGGAAGATTGTTGGCCGCATTGACCTGCGTATCCCTGTCACCACCGATTGCCAGAACCGGGCACGTGACCTGCAAAAGCTGCCTCCGGGGATCATGGGTTACAAAGAAGCGCATCCAAGGAGTGTTGATTTGGCTGATCTGGGCATCCACCATGGCCTTCAGGTCCCTTCCTGCCTGCCCTACGTTGCTGGCCCGCTCCATAAGGACGGCTCGCAGCTTCGAAGCAGCCGCTGCGCTATCGGATTCGCTCTTCAGTACGTCGAACAGGCGTTGCTGTGAACTGCGCGCCATTTCAATCATGGAGTCATGCATCTCCTCCAAACCACTAGCCGCTGCCGGCCCTTGCTGCAGGGCCGTGTCCAGAGCCATTTGGTATGCCCGCTCCGTGTTCGCAAGCACCTGGTCCATAATGATGGTTTCACCAGGCAGGCCTGGCGCCGCTACCAGCACCAGGAAATCGATGTCGTCCGAGCGCGTGGCCGCCAGTGGTGCAATGATGCCGCCCTCACTGTGCCCAATGAGGCCGATCCATGCCCCCTGTACATCGGGGTGAGCTGTGAGGAAAGAAACGGCGGCCAGCACATCATCGGCAAAATCTTCGGAGGTGGAATTCGTGGCATCACCCGTAGATTCCGCATACCCTCTGTCATCGTAGCGCAGGATCGCAATACCACGGCGGGTCAAATAGTCGGCCAGCAGAAGGAACGGTTTGTGATTCATGATTTCCGAGTCACGATTCTGCGCACCGGAACCGGAAATAAGAATCGCGGCAGCCCTTGCCTTTCCTGATCGTGGAAGAGTGAGCGTGCCCGCCAGCGTTACATCCGCTGCGCTGTTTTGAATGGTAACATCCTCGGAGCGGTACGGGAACGGCGGACTGGGCACCTGCGGACGGTCGGGCTTGGCGATTTCCTCCGACCAGCTGAGAACCAACGCAAATGAAAGACCGGCCTGCCTCCAGTTGCCCTCCAGCTGCAGGCCGTCGCCACCTAGCGTGCCCTCGAACGCGCCGCCGACCGTCCTTACCACTAGGCGCACGGAGTCTTCGTGCACCATCACCGAATCCACGGCAATTCCGTATGCTCCCTGATCCGGGCTGGCAAGTGTGGCCATAAGGCCGCCATCTTCCTCCTCGCCAAATTCAAATACCATGCGAAGCGTACCTCCCCCACCCGGCACGGTAATCTTTCCGGACCAGCTTCCAATCAGACGGCTATCCTCTCCACCTGGCTGGGCTGCAGCCGCGCGGCCTGTCGAAAGCATAAGTGCAAATACGAGCAATAGGCGGGTCGAAATATGCATGGCTAGTTTCTGCGATTGCGCTCTGGAACCGTGAATTTCGGGCAATTTACCGTTTAAGTACGGGAGGTGCCTCAGATGCTCCAGGTAGGATGGAGGGCGCGCATTGGCCAGGGAGTACCAAGGACCACAAGGGCTCATTTCCGGCGTAAAACTACCGTGGGCTCATCATCCCCGAGCGCAGGCGGGCATGTGTCCCCTTCCAGCCCAAGCGCGCATGCATCGGCCAGCGCAGATGCCGAAGTATTCTGCTTCAGTATGCCCCGCGTAGCGCAAGGCACGTCCGCCTGTTGTGATGCAGGATGCCACGCATCCCCGTACCCATCCTAGAGTCCAGCCCCCATCGGGCTACGCGCCTCCGTCATGTCCGCTTTATTCCTTGGAAGGCACAACCTAGCGTTGCAGGCTTCGGGACTGGAGCGTACGCGCCGAACCATAAGCGAGAGCGATCCGTGTTGAGAGGGGCGCCACACAATCGGATTTATTCTCGTGTTGGTCCCGCCTGAGCGCAACGGACATAACCATGCGACCTGACGCGGACGGGAGCATGCCATGCAGATGCGGCAACGCATCTATGTTCACATGATAGCAGGCCGCCGCGCCTCTGCAATTCAGGTCCCTTGCTGAGGGTCAATTGCGCGGAAGTAATGCGGATTGCTGCCCCCCAAGGAGCATTACGGTTGTACGCCATGCACAGCAGCCAACGGGTGTGCGCCGTCAACGCGGGCCCAAAGGCCTATGCATTCTCCAGGGCAAAAAGCGATTCACGGGGCCTGCCTACTTGCAAGTAGGCAGGCAGGCCTCAGGCGGAGCCTGCGTGCAACGGCGCTCTACGCCTCTGGCAAAGCACAGGTCCTGACCGAGCAACCGTGGCTAGAAGTCGGGCTGAAGCCTGCGCAGTATAATGAGTGAAAGGTCATCGGCCTGCCTGGCCTGCCCTACAAAAGCACTATAGGCACCCAGGAGACGCCTCCCGGCGGCCTTTGCTGAAAGGCCATTCAACGTCGAGGCCAACCGCAGAAGCCGTTCATCTTCAAAGAAGGCTCGTTCTTCGTTGCGCGCCTCGGTCAGTCCATCCGAGTACAGAAGCAGTAGATCACCCGGGAGCAGATCTGCGTACTGCGAATGATAGCTTGCGGCGTCCAGAAGACCCAAGGCCGGACCTCCCCTGCTCAATACCTCTACAGAGCCGCGCCGAACCACAATCGGAGGCAAATGCCCTGCGTTCACCAGGCGAATCCGGCCCGCGTTGGCTTCCAGTTCCAGATATGCAAGAGAAATAAAGTGGCTTGGAAGTCCATCCCTCCTGAGCAGCGTGTTCAGCGCTGATCCCAGCTCTGACAGCTTTGGTGTCCTAGGTGCGATGGCGCGCAGCATCGACTGCAGCTTGGTCATGAAGAGTGCCGCGCCCAGCCCTTTGCCTGCGACGTCTCCGATTGCAATCCCGAGTTTGCCGTCGTGGACGTGCAGGTAGTCCACGAGGTCTCCTCCAACCACCCGGGCTGGACGGTTGAAGAGCCATGTTTCCCACCCCGGAAATGATGGGCTGTCTCCGGGCATCAGAGCGAGCTGAACGGCGCGTCCAGACCTGAGCTCGTCCTGCGCCATGAGCTTGTCCTTCAGTTCCAGAAGCAGGATTAGCGCTAGGACTCCAAAGCCGAGGATATGGCCAGCGCCACTGCCTGCAATTCCCCATCCGAATAGCACGGCGCTCACCAGGAACAGCGTGCGACGAACAGGAGACAGCCGAAGGAGGCTGCTCCTTACAAGCCAGATGGCCATATGCAGCACCCTGGCTCCACGGGACATTTCCCGGAGTTCGTCGCGGCTACCCTGATCCAGATAATAATCATACACATCCTTGAGGTCCTGCTGCAAGGACTCCTGGAAATCTGCTTCCCGGAGGTCATCCCACACCGCACGTCCGAGCTTCGGCGGCAGATCTCGATTTGGTGTAGAGGATTCTGGAGGATTGGCCATATCGACAGAATTATTTCCGGGCCTCGACGCAGTCCACCGCAAAGGATGGTCCCACGAATATGAAATATAGGTCTGTAGTGCTCCCATTCGCATCTATGACCACATCGTACGCTCTGATCCCATGTTCAATTTCAACGGTTCCGTATCGGAAGCCATCCCGGCTATGGGCACGGATTTCAAGGCTTCTTTCAGCCGGTGCACTCTGGGCGGCGGCGCGAATGCGGAAGCTTCCAATCCCCGTCAAGTCTAGAGAGCGGAATGCGAAGTAGGCCCCGTCAGATCCGACTACCAGGCCCGTTTCGCCTTCCGGCGGGTCAACCACTTCAAGGGCTTCCGCTTCATCGAAGTCTTCGGCCTCCAGCCGCTGCGGCCGCATCACAACGATGTCATGGCCCGTTAGCGGCGGCATTCCTGCATCGGTGTAGGAAGCCATCAGCATATACCGGCCACGATTTCGATCCGGGACCAACGTGCCGGCAAGAGGCCTCTTGCCGGCCACTTCATCGGCCGGGATAAACTGCACCATCTTCAGGGCTTCGCTACGCGGGATTTGTGGGTGCGCCGCCATTGCCCGGTCGCCCCAGGCGCCACCGCCACCTTGAACAATACGATCAGCCAGGTAGGTGCCTGCCGTGTCAACTGCCGCGTAACGTGCCTTGATGGCAGCAAAGGAAGGTCCGACGGAGGCGTCCCTCGCGTGGTGACAGGCAGCACAATTGTGCCGCTCTACCAATGGACGGCCGGCAAGAAATCCTGCACTTTCCAGCACAGCCATGTGGTGCCCGGCCTGCGCCGTAAGGTCAAACCCTTCAGCCACGGGGTCAGCGGTAAAAGCCACCTGTTCGGGCCGGATTCCTTGGTTTAGAGCGCCGTCTTCGAGATCGGAAACGGAATACGCGATCGTCTTGCCCGGCCAATAAAATGTGCGGTTGCCATGAATATGCACCTTTACGCCTGGGACTTCATTGCCAACAAGAATGTCCATGCTGTCCTGCCCCGCAAGTCCCCGGCTGTCCGTTGCGCTCAGCAGTACGTGGTATATGCCGGCTTCCGAAAACGCAAACGTCGCCGTGTCACCGCGGGCCCTGCGTTTATGAATCTGCCACCTGTATGTGAGCGCATCGCCATCAGGATCACGGGAGAGAGCAGCGGACAAAGTCCCCGAATGGGGAGCCGCGCCAAAGGCTTCGCTAACGGCGATGCGCGCCATAGGCGGCCGATTGCGAACAGCGTAGTCTATGCGAGACAGGCGCGCATCGGCATTTTGCGCATACCAGACCGAGCCATATTCCAGTACGTACAGCGCCCCTTCCGGGCCAAAAAGCATGTCTACCGGGCTGCTGAATGCGATGTTGGGCAGAAAGCGCTCCATGGACACATACGCTCCCGAAGGGCCCAGCGTTACTACCGACACCCAGTCACGCATCCCATCATAAATAAACAGCTTTCCATCGTAATATAAGGGAAATCTATTATCTGATCTAATGTAATTCATAATGTAGTACACAAGACCCGCCATCGCATTACGGCCGCCGTCACCCACTGCCGGAAAGGCCGTCGATTGGTCATACGGATACCAGATTAAAGCTGGCTGGGCCGCAGGCAACACTTGTAGTCCGGTATTGTTCGGGGAATCGTTGAGCGGCGCACGGGCATCAAACGGGGCCCCGGACTCCCCGGTAGCAAAGTCGAAGTCGTGATAGGCCTTGTTGTTGCCCACAAAATGCGGCCACCCAAAATTGCCTGCCCTGCGGGCCTGATTCACTTCATCGTGTCCCTTGGGACCACAGACCGCCGAGGAGTCTCCGGCATCGGGTCCTACTTCACCCCAGTAGAGGTAGCCTGACCGCGCGTCAATGGAAATTCGAAAGGGATTGCGATTCCCCATAACGTAGATTTCGGGCCTGCCGATGGACGCATCTGCTGCAAACAGGTTGCCGACAGGGATGGAGTAGGTGCCATCGTGTTCGGGCCTTATCCGGAGAATCTTGCCACGAAGATCCATGGTGTTGGCCGCCGTTGCCTGTGCATCCCACGGACTGCGCCCTTCGCGTTCATCAATGTGGGCAAAACCGTCCGACGCAAAGGGATTGGTATGGTCACCTACCGAAATAAACAGGTTTTCGCCCGGTCCAAACTCGAGCGAGCCACCCACATGGCAGCATTCCTTGCGCTGCACGGCAATCTCCAGCAGCACCTTCTCGGATGCCAGATCCAAGCGCTTCTGGTCCACCGTGAAACGGGCCACGCGGATAACGGGATCCTGGGCAGCGGAATAGGTGAAGTATACCCAGCGCGTACGGACAAACTGTGGATCTACAGCCACCCCCAAGAGCCCTTCCTCAAATCCCGTGAATACCTGCAACACTGCCAGTGTGTCTGTGGCTTGAGTCGTCGGATCATGAAGTAGAACTTCTCCGCGGCGCTGCACAAAGAGGATGCGAGCATCGGGAAGCACATCCAATTCCATGGGCTCGAACAGGCCCTCGAGCAATACTATTTTCGAAAAGCGACCGGCAACCGGTGCTGTCAGGTCACTTCTGGCACATCCTGACAATGCGCCGACAAACGCCGCCGGGACAATGGCCTTGCGGACCATGCCAGCTACCGGAAACGGCGATTGATACCCAAGGATATGCATGGAAACAAGTTACGTGTCACGGGTAGAATATTGAGGTTTGCCGTATCCGTTGGAAACGCCATTTTTCTCTTACATGCGCAGACTCATGCGGTATTTTCCGGTGGCGGTTTTTGCTCTGGTTGTGCTGCAATGGGGATGCATCAGTACGCCTGCAGGAGTCTCCATCACGTCGAGAGCTCCGAAGGACACGACGGAATGGTCCGGTGAGCCCAAGCGGGCCTGGATATTTGTCGAGGGAGTGCAACAAAGTGCTACGCCCGCAACCGTCACGGTCCGCAGAAGCTTCGAGGTCACCAACGTTTCGCTCCACGTTGGACCAAGCTTCGAACAGGTACGCCATTTTGAAGTCGAGCGTACCGTGACCGCCAGCCGACGCATGCTTGACTATAGTTTCAGTGGTTCCCTACAAGACGGCTATCTGACGTTCGACGCCACTGGATTGTCCCGGGATAGCAAGGGCAGGTTTCTAATTCCGTACTTCGAAGGCCCCATACAGGTGATCGACCACGAATACGATCTCATTCTTGTCGTCCGCAAGTAATTCAATATAGTTTCTCGATGAGTGCCCGTCCGTTTATCCTTGCCGAGACCACCTGGCACGAGGTTAGGCAGGCGCAGTTCGAAGTGGCCATCCTGCCGTGGGGCGCAACGGAGGCACACAATTACCACCTGCCGTACGGCACCGATAACATTCAGCTGGACTTCATCGCTGCCGAAGCGGCGCGCAAGGCATGGGAGCGAAAGGCGCGCGTTGTGGTTCTACCTACCATGCCTTTTGGCGTCAATACGGGCCAGCTAGATATTACGCTGGATGTCAACATGATGCCAAGCACCCAGGCGTTGGTGCTGCAGGACGTGGCCAACTGCCTCGGTCATCAGGGCATCCGCAAGCTGCTTTTGCTCAACGGGCATGGTGGAAATGATTTCAAGCAGATGATCCGTGAGACCGGAGCACGTGTGCCTGAGCTCTTCATTTGTACCATGAACTGGTTCCGAGCCATGAATACGCGGGCGTATTTTGATGAGCCCGGGGACCACGCCGGTGAGCTTGAAACCAGCACGCTGCTCCATATCGCTCCCCATCTGGTGCGCCCCCTGTCGGAGGCCGGGACCGGAGCGGCGCGCCCGTTTCGAATGGATGCCCTGCGGTCCGGGTGGGTGTGGGCCGAACGACCATGGCTCGAGGTGACAGAGGACACCGGAGTAGGCAATCCGGCGCTTGCGACGCCAGAAAAGGGACGGATCTTTCTGGAAGCACTCACGGATAAGATGGCCACGTTTCTCGTCGAACTAGATGCCTGCAACTTGGACGACATGTTTCTGTAATCGGCCCTGCGTGCCGGGTTTTTACATCAACTCTAACCGTCTCATGCACCACATGCTGCCGTGCCTGCTTGCTATTGCCTGCGTTCTGCAGACAACATGGGCACAATCCGGTGCCTCGGAGCATCTCAATGCCCTGGAGCAGCTATGGGAATCCGCTCTGGCCGAAAGCCGCGCCGCCGAGACCGCCGCCAAGGTAGACGATGTAAAAGCGCGTGCGGATGCCGTATTCCAGGCCGTGTGGGGCCTGCCCTCCGGGCTTCCGGGAGGCGCCGCCGCCGTGCACGGGTGGAAAACGCGATGGCAGACCGCAGGCGACGAATTTGACGATGACCACGTTGCACGACACGGCGATGCGCCCCCAGTGATTAAGGAACCTGCCGCGCTCGGCATTATGGGCCGTGCCCGGTTCGTGCGCCGCGAGTTGGTCAGCCTCAAGGACACGAGCGAACACGTGAATCACGTAGTTTCATCGCTCAACAATGTAATCGGGTGGATGCGCCTTGATGACGGGGTCACCAAGGCGGAGCTTCAGCCGCGTGTCGACCTCACGTATCTGTGGGATGCGCCCAGCGAATTCTGGAATAGCAGCGCGGACACCTGATGGCTGCATGAAGCATTCGCCCAGTCAATCAATATTCTCAAGACCAACTACGCGGGGGATGTGGAAATGGCACAGTCCCATGCGCGGGCCATGACGTTGCTGCTGGAAAAATGCCGCACAGGCACGGATGCCAATGGCAACGGTGTGATTGAGCCCAAACGGATGGAAGGTGGGGTCGATACGGCGCTCTTTCACGCCCAACATGCCGGGCTGATACAATAAACGGTCCTCCTCTCTTGCCATGAAATCCGGTACCGTACTTCTTTGCTTGGCGATTCTTGCGACCGGCGCATTTGCCCAGCAATGGCGAACGCTTTTTAACGGCACCAGTCTTGATGGCTGGCGCCAGGCCGGCCCGGGAGGATACACCCTCGAAGAGGATGGTTCCATGCTCAGTCACGGTGGCATGGGCCTCTTCTATTATGGCGGAGAGAAGTACCGCGACTTTGAGCTTGAGCTGGACTGGAAGGTCGGAGAGTACACGGCCAGCTCCGGCGTCTTTTTGCGTTTTTTAGCCACGGATGACCCGTGGCAGCCTGTAAACGAAGGGTACGAAGTACAGATCGACAACAGTCGCGACCCCGACCACGTAACGGGTAGCATCTATTCGTTTTCGGCACCTTTTCGCGTAATTGCGCATCCCACAGGAGCGTGGAACACGAATCGAATTCGAGCGGCGGGGCAACGCTACCAGGTCTGGCTTAACGGCAAAATGATCAATGATTTCGTGGGCGACCGCGCGCGTGAGGGCCATATAGGACTCCAAAACCATGATGACAACTCAAGGGTATGGTTCCGGAACATTCGCATCCTGCCCCTTCAAGAAGAAGGACCGGAAACCCTTGCGGAGCTCGCTGGCACGCCGGCACATCGAGAGGAAATACATGTGTTGATGGTTACGACAACGCACGGATTCCGGCACGGTGCCGCGATACGCGCGCAGAAGGAAGTCATGCAGGCGATCGGAAAGACGACTGAGTTTCGGGTGGATACGACCGAAGATCTTTCGCAGCTCTATCCGGATAGTCTGTCAAGGTTCGACGTCCTCTTCCTGGCTAATGCGACATTGCGGGCGCCCCGGACGGAAGGTCTTCCGGAAGAGGTGAATTTGACCGCGCGCGGCACGTTTGCCAACTGCGACCTGGAGATGGTGTTACCCGACAACGTAATGGCCGCTAGTCTTGCCCTTTCCGGCGGGGCCGGCGCACTGACACGACACGTGGGATTTCGCATTTTTCCCGGCCGCTCGCCCCTTCGCAGCGTGGCGCTAGACGGCGATTTGCTGTCCCTCAAGCTGGGATGGTGGCCAGATCGGTACCATACTGGCCCGTGCCGTGCTTGATGGCGAACATCTCTCGGGCGCGGTGGAAGTATCCGACATGACGATTCCCTTAAAGGGAATGCGTACATCCGCCTTTATTCCGCTCGCCTGGACCATTGACATGACTACGCCAGAGGGCACCGCCGAGGCCACGCGGTCCATTAACGATCCGGCGACCGGGGCTATTGCGTTTCCTGACAGAACGATGCCCCTCACGGAAATTGACGTGGACTCGGCCGCGCTAGCTTTTAGCTTCGATGCCGGCGAACTCGGTGTCGCCACAGGCCGGGCTTCGCGCAGGGGCAACGGAGTCGAAGGCACACTAGAGCTTGCCGGCGGTACGCTTTCCTTCAGCGGTTCAATGCGGCCGGAGCTGCCCCAAAAGGAAGGCCCCACCATTACCAAAGCACAGCGGGCTGCCATCACGGGCTGTCTGCGCCAGGGTAAGGGTGTGGCCGTAACCCATGCTGGCCTGGATGCACTCTACGACTGGGACAACTACCGTGAAATGGTCGGCGGCGGCCTCTTCGTATCACATTCGTGGACACAAAGCGTGCGTATTTCGGTAGACGAGCCCGAAAACGACGCCGTTAGGCACTTTGTCGACGGCTTCTGGATACGCGACGAAATATACGTGCTGGACGAAAACCCACGCTGGAATGCGCGGGTTCTTCTGCCGCTCGACACGGAGTCGGTTATCCGCGTAGACGATCCTGCGGGTAAGGAAGGCAATGGCTATCCGATCTCCTGGATACGGAACCACGGCAGCGGACGGGGTTTCGTCACGAAGCTCGGCCACTTTGCCGATGTCTGGAGGACACCGGCGTTTCTTCAACACGTGCTGCAGGGGCTACGCATGGCTGCCGGACGTCTGGAGGCAGACTATTCGGGCCAGCGCATCAAGGAAGTTATTGCCGACAAGGTCTTACCAGACGACATTGCCGTTGACGAAAGGGGAAACATGTGGATTGCCGAACTCCGTGGGAAGGTTCATCGGTACGGCGGCGAAACAGCAGAGGTACGACAGATCGCCCAAATAGCGACGACGGATCCAACCAATATCGAGCACGGCCTGTACGGGATAGAAGTGGATCCCAACTTTTATGACGGAGAGCCCTTTGTCTATCTGTATTACGCGGAACCGGCGACCTTCATCAATCTGTTGTCGCGCTTTAAATACCGAGACGGCGCCTTGACCGGGGAGCATGTGCGGCTCCGCGTTCCAGCAGAGCCCACGTGCTGCCACCAGGGAGGCGACCTTGAATGGGGTTCGGACCATACGCTGCTGGTTTCAACGGGCGATACCGGCATGTCGGAAGTGCGTCCTGGCTGGGAGCTAACCGAAAGCAGGCTCGACGCCTTCCAGGAAGAGCATGCCCTGAGTGGATACCACTGGTCACGGCTGGTGGACTCGGAGAGATCTGCGCAGAACCTGCAGGATCTCCGGGGCAAGATTTTGCGCATCCACAAAGATGGCTCTATTCCGACAGACAACCCCTTCTTTGGCGAGCCTGGTGTTCGATGGGGAATTTACGCGTACGGCCTGCGCAACCCGTACCGCTTCAAGCTTGACAGCGAGACCGGGGCCCTGTACATAGGCGTTGTCGGGCCGGACGCGGCCTTCGACTACGACGAGTATAACGTCTCCGAAGAAGGGGGCGACAATTTTGGTTGGCCCAGAACACTAGGGCGCCTGTTTTACAACGAATGGATGCCGGACATGATCGCCAACTATGTCCCACCCGTCTGGGAATACACGTATGAGTCCGGCGGGCGGAGCGCCACGGTAGGCCCGGTATACCGGCATTCGGGACCCGGCGCGTTTCCGGAGCTGTTGCAGGGCAAACTTTTTGTGTTTGACTGGGCACGCCGCTGGATCAAAGTTGTCGACGTCGTGGACGGCGAGTTCGAGAATAACAGGGAGCGTGATATGCGCAAGATTCCGCCCTCCATTTCCCTTCCTGCTAAACGACTTGTCAATATTCGAACCTTCGAGTCGCTTTCGCGCACGGCACCCATTTCCATGGAGCTCGGACCGGACGGAAGTCTTTATGTGGCGGAATTCGAGCGCTTCTCTGATGTGGGCCCCAACGCCCGTGTTATGCGCTACCGTTGGATAGAAGATAACCGTACTCCGGCCGGCGAAGCTTCCGCCAGGCCGGACGGGGCGAATCCGCTGCGCTTTCATTTTGACGGATCCCAATCTACGGATCCCGATGCGGATGCCCTCCAGTCTCAATGGGATTTCGGAGACGGAGCCACAGGCGCCGATCCCGCATTGTCCCATACGTACAGGAGAGCAGGACATTATACGCTACGGCTAGTCGTAACAGACCCAGCCGGTGCCGTGAGGCGTTCGGATGCGTTGAGGATTTCAGCCGGCAAGCTTCCCTGACAACGCGCCCTTTTTCTTGCTATACGTATCCCAGCCATGAACGGATCAACATTCCTGGTCAGTGTATCGATCGCATTCCTGGGTGTTGCCGCCCTCGCTACGGGCAAGGATCCACCGGATGACGGGGAGTCCATTTATTTGTCCAGATGCATGTCCTGCCACCAAGTTGACGGTGGCGGTATAGCGGGCGTTTTTCCGCCTCTTGCGAAAACGAAATGGGTGACCGGTGACAAAGGCGTGCTCATTCGTCTGGTGCTAGACGGCATTATGGGAGAAGTCGAGGTACAAGGCCTGGTATACAGCGGGGCGATGCCGCCCTGGAAAGCCTTTCTTAGCGACGATGAAATTGCTGCCCTACTTAGCTACATTAGAGATGCTTGGGGAAACGCAGCGTCTGCCGTGAATTCAGACGAAGTCGCCCTCGTTCGCGAGGCCACGCATCAGCGCACCCAGCCATGGACAGCGGGTGAGCTTTCTGACGCCGCAAACCAGGGAATTCCGGGGTCCTTGGAGTACCTGCTCGCACCGCCTGACACCACCGGTGCACCGTAGCACCCGGCAAACCGAAGCCAACGTCCTTGCGATTCTTGTTGCTGAGCTGCACCATGTATCTCGCTGCGTGTCAAGAAGCACCGGAACCGACATTGATGGGAAGTGTGGATCGCCTTGATCCTGCACTTGACCTGCTGGTCGCGCCGGAATCCAGGTTCGAAATTCTGGCCGAAGGCTTCGATTGGTCTGAAGGCCCGGTCTGGGTCCCGGATGGCGGTTACCTCCTGTTTTCTGACATACCTTTAAATGCCATTTTCCGGTGGCAGCAGGATGAGGGGATACGGCTCTTTCTTCAGCCTTCCGGCTACACCGGCACCGCGGCGCGGGAGGGCGAAGTCGGTTCAAACGGCCTCGTCCTTGATAGTGGGGGCAGGCTGGTGCTGGCCCAGCACGGAGACCGGCGCATTGCGCGCCTGGCAGGCGACCTGTCGGCGGCATCGCCGTCCTACGTCACGCTAGCAGATTCCTTTGAGGGTGCTCGTTTCAACAGTCCCAACGATCTCGTATACCATTCCAGCGGCAATTTGTACTTCACGGACCCTCCCTACGGCCTTGCCGGAAACATGGAGGATCCGGCAAAGGAAATCGATTTTCAAGGAGTATACCGGCTCTCGGCAAGTGGCGATGTGACGCTGCTGACGCGCGAGCTCTCCCGCCCCAATGGAATTGCTTTTTCTCCGGACGAAACGACGTTTTATGTCGCCAATTCCGACCCCACTCATGCCATCTGGATGGCGTACGACGTCGGATCAGATGGTCTGCTCGCAAACGGACGCGTGTTTTTTGACGCTACGTACCTCGTCGATCGGGGGCTCAAGGGACTTCCCGACGGACTAAAGGTCGATAAGCGCGGCAACCTCTACGCAACCGGTCCTGGTGGCGTACTGGTCTTGTCCCCGGAGGGAAAACACCTCGGCACCCTGCTTACCACGCAGGCCACTTCCAATTGCGCCTTCGGCGAAGATGGGGCTTCACTTTTTGTTACGGCCGACATGTACCTGCTTCGCATGCGCCTGGGGACGAAGGCGTAATGCTCCGTACAACTGGCCCGCTCCTTGCGCGCCCTGCCTGGACGGATGGCCTGTCGTTACGTATTTGCTACTTGGCAAGACCAAGAGCGTTGCCCATGCCTTGTTGCGCATGGCGCTGTCCATGGGCTGGTCTCGGAATATTAAGGGCATGATCAGGGCGACCCCGTCTGGCTACCATGGACAAGCTACGCCCCTTCCGGGGGCACCGCGCGGCATGGAACCGCCAAACACGATGCATTCTGCAAGCTTGCACGAGGTCGCTATTGCGGCGTGCAGCGCTGCTTGCTGCACCATTGCCATGCGAGCATGGCTCGGGGGCCTATTCGGTGACCCGGCAGCACGTTTGCAACTGCCCCTGGGCTCTCGGTAGCGCTGCGCGGCAGCGGCTGGCAACGATTTCGATCGCCCCCGTGCTCCTGAGCCCGATATTCAAACCGTCCAGCGCCCGGGCCTACAATTGTCCCCCGGTGCAGCGGCTGAGATTTCGGTACCGGAAGCCCGACCCGTCGTGGTCACGGAATAACAGAACCTGGACGTTGCCGGCTGCAGCCCCAGTACCAACCTGCCGTGAGCTGCATATCATCACACATTCGATGCCACAGTTGACATCGGGCAATGGCCGGCGGGGCCACGGCCGCGCGCCGTACGTGCCATATGGCTATCTTGCAGTTACTGACAATGTTGGACCAGCAAACCGTCCAATGCGGTGCCAGCTTCTGATAATAGTCTTTGTCTGCAGTTGCACTGCACCCGATGCAAACGACGATGCATTTACCACTTGGTCCGTCTATCTGGGCGACAACACGAGCAGCCATTATTCCTCGCTTGACCAGATAAACCGCGACAATGTGGCAAGCCTTGAAGTTGCGTGGGTCTATGCCTCGGGCGACAGTGACAAAACCGGGCGTACGCAGATTCAATGCAATCCCATCGTCATTGATTCGGTTCTTTACGCCACGTCACCTCGCATCAAGGCCTTCGCGCTGCATGCGGCCACGGGAAAGCAGCTTTGGTCCTTTGATCCCTTCGAGTCCGGGACTGTTCTGGAAGGGCCTGGCATCAGTAGGGGCGTAGCTTACTGGGCTGGCGACAAGACCCACGCGGCCCGCATTTTTCTTGCGGCCGGTCCCAAGCTGTTCGCGCTGCATGCGGCCACGGGCCAGCCGGTTTCCACCTTCGGCACGGACGGTTCCCTGGACCTGCGTGATGGTCTCGGGCGTGACGTGACAGGGCTATCCGTAGGGGCGCGCACCCCCGGTATTGTCTATAAGAATCTTCTCATCCAGGGCAGCTCCGTTTCCGAAGGCCCAATGTCGGCTCCCGGCCACATCCGCGCCTATGATGTCCGTAGCGGTGAAATGAAATGGATCTTTCATACCATTCCGCAGCCCGGAGAGGTTGGATACGAGACGTGGCCGCCCGAAGCCTATTTGCGTGCCGGCGGTGCCAATGCATGGACCGGCCTAAGCCTGGACGATGACCGGGGCATCGTCTTTGCTCCGACTGGCTCCGCGGCATTTGACTTCTGGGGCGGTAACAGGAAGGGCAAGAACCTGTTTGCGAACTCTGTTCTGGCACTCAATGCCCGGACTGGCGAGCGGATATGGCATTACCAAGTCGTGCGCCATGACATCTGGGACCGCGATCTGCCGGCGCCACCGAACCTGGTCTCCATCCAGCGCGGCGGCAGGCAGCGTGACGCTGTGGCACAGGTTACCAAGAGCGGACACCTGTTTCTGCTGGACCGGGATACGGGAGAGCCCCTCTTTCCCGTTGAGGAGCATGATTTTCCACCTTCAGACCTCAGAGGAGAGGTGGCCTGGCCGACGCAGCGTCTTCCCACCACCCCTGCCCCCTTCGCGCGCCAGCGTTTCGAGGAAGCGGATATCACCGATCTATCGCCTGAATCGCACGCTTACGTCCGGGAACGTTTCCTTCAGACGCGTTCGAACGGCCAGTTTGTGCCACCGAGCATGCAGGGTACCATGATCTTCCCCGGGTTTGACGGCGGAGCCGAGTGGGGCGGTGCGGGGTACGATCCAACGACGGGGACGCTCTACGTTAATAGCAACGAGATGGCGTGGATACTCACCATGGTCGAACTCGACCCCGAGGCTTCCGGTAAAGGCAGCGGCCTATACGCATCGTACTGTGCCGGGTGCCACGGGATTGCCATGGAGGGGAGTTCGAACGGAACTTATCCATCACTGATTGGCCTGCCCGATCGCGTGTCCGAGGAACAGGTTGCCGACCAGATCCGACAGGGCTTGGGATTCATGCCCTCATTTGGATTCCTGACGGAAACCGAGATCTCCGGCATCGTCGATTTCCTGTGGGATCGCGAGCAAGGGGCCCTTCAGGAATCCGACTCCCGGATGGGCCGGATATTCGCGGGATCACCCTACGGGCATACGGGCTACAACAGATTCTTTGACCAGGATGGTTATCCCGCGGTCAAACCTCCGTGGGGCACGCTCAATGCGATCAACCTACATACGGGCCAATACGAATGGACTGTCCCACTGGGTGAGTTACCTGAGCTCACTGCGCGCGGCCTTCCACCAACGGGCACAGAGAACTACGGCGGGCCTGTCGTCACGGCTGGCGGCCTTCTGTTCATAGCAGCATCAAAAGACGAGCGCTTCCGGGCCTTTGACAAGAAAACCGGAGCCGTTCTCTGGGAAGCCCAGCTTCCGGCCGGCGGCTATGCCACGCCGGCAACCTACACCTTGAACGGCCGGCAATTCGTCGTCATTGCCGCAGGCGGCGGCAAGATGGGAACGAAGTCTGGCGATTCGTATGTGGCCTTTGCCCTGCCCGATCCTATCGATTAGAATGGAGTCGCGACGAGACACCTGATGCGGATGTTCCGGAACCAAACCGGATCACCGTGATCCTGCAGGCAGATGTGACCACTTTCGTTCATTCCATAGTCAGGCATGTCAATTCACTTGCTCTTCGCGGTCCGCGCGTTCCTGTCATCGCTCCATAACGCATGGGACACGATCATTTCGCCGTTTAGCCAGGGCTCCACTTACGCGCCTCGTACCACAATGCGCGCCGCATTCCATTCTCCTACGGGCCTAACCGCGTTGTTGGAAGGTGGGTGCATATCGTAGTTGGCGCCGGCATGGCGATCCGGGCCTTCCAGGGCATTGGGATGTGTGGTATCATCCAGTATTTGTTACTGCGGTCCTGTCAGCCATGGATAGTCATGATATTCGCTGACGCGGAATATGGCACCACTGTTGCCGCCTGGCGAAATCTTCCATTCGAGCACAAGTTCGAAGTTGTCGTACTGAGGGTATCACGCACATCCGCGCGTAAATGAGCGCTAACCCGCATCGCTCACCAGGGTCTTGCATCGCGATGAGTCGAGGTGACTGTAGGCAATGGGTCACGGTCTGGGAACGCGAATGCTGATTCCCGCCGTCTGGAGCGTTTAGTCGGCGGTAGTAAGCGCTGTTTTGGGCACACTTCGAAGGGGGAATCAGAGCGTTTGTTCGCGTACCCGTGCTTCTTGGATACACGTGTCCAGCGCCCCAAAGCGGAGTCTATCAATCTCTGGAATAGGTCGGGCCAGGAAGTGGCTATGGAGGTGAGGCGACCGTGGTGGCGTGCCCAGCGCCACGCAGGTTGCTAAGCACGCAAGAGAACAGTTGCTGCCATGGATATGCCTCGGGCAAGAACAGGCGGAGACGGCGTACGCTTACCACGACCACTGCTGCAATCTTAAGCAGCCGCACTCGGAGAGTAGCGCACTGCGCCTTAGCCATTGCTGTGTCCTGCAAGCCATAAACCTTGATGGTGGTCATCAGGATATTGGCAGAAGTACAGGCGCAGCTGGTTGCTCTGCATCACGGACGTAGAGGTTCGCTAAACGAACAGGGTAAGCTGCTGCTGCTTGAGTCGGTTCTCCATGCGCGCAATACATATCCTCGCATAGCGTGCGAGCGTCGCACACGCCTTCACTAAAATTGGTGACCACGAATCGCGCGTTATAGCCGCGCGGTCCAGGCAGCCATCCCGCCTTGGCTACCACGCGCCGAGCACAGCTCCAGCTCTCCTTCGTTTGGTACTCGAAGCTGCGGAAGCGCCGCGAAGGCTGCCCGCTGGCCTCGCATGTTGCCTTACTCTACTGCATAGCCTCATCAACTATGCCCTTCAGCCGCTTATTGCGAGCCAGACCCAAGATATAGTGCAGGCCCTGCGCTTCGCACCATGCCATGATATCTTCGCGGCAAAAGCCTGCGTCTCCACGAATCCAGATGGGCACGTGCGGCCACCGCGCACGGATACGCGCTACCACCTGTGCTAACTCCTCTGTGGCACCCTTGGATGCGTCAATGTTGGAGGGGCCCAGACGAGATGTCAACACATGCATTCCGCTAACGATATACAGCGGTAAGTAGCAATAACGACCATAGTATCCATGACAAAAGCTCCCCTCCTGCTTGCCATGAGTCGGATCATCTGTAGCATCGAGATCCAATACGATATGCTCTGGCTGTTCGTGCGTTATATCCATGAACAAGTCCGAGAGCATGGTGTCGCTCTCTTCAGGATCCGCTACGATGCGCTTTTATCTATGCGATGCGGCCGTTTCCTTTGAGCCGAGATCCAGTCGGATCAGTGTACTGGAAGCCGCCAGCGGATGCCCTTGATCGCGTTCCCGTACCCGGTGCGTACCCGTCACATCTTCGCAGCCCGCGCCCATGGCCAACACAGCATCGTCCCGCAGGTGGTCGTGGTCGTTCACGTCTTCGTAGCCCAAGCATATCCCGTAGACACGTTGCCTGAGCATCGCTTCCAAGGAATGCTCGACCCTGCGGGGATTACGGTGATCCGTGAAACCGGCAGCAAAGCGGCCAATGACGCCTAATACCCGATCGGCCTCCCGTAACTGCAACAAACCTGCGTCCGAGGACATAGAGCCGCCGTCGCACTCTCCGACCACTTTACGCCGTCCCTAATACTCGAAAAGAAGCTCTTCAGTATAACAGCCTGTGTTGTTCACGCGCGGTGCACAGGGTAGTTAGAACTGATTGTATATCACACACTTAAGTGGGGTTTTCAATTCCTTTTCTAACTGCCCCTGTGAGTTATTCGGGCTAAGCATCCGGGTCAGAACTGGATCAGGATGCGGTCGCATGTGCCTAAGCCTTATTTGGCTGTTTCTCTGCATTCCCGCCAACATAGCCTCGGAGGTTCACATGCGTTTGCGGCAAAAGCAAGCCGGTTCCTCTTTCTATTCGTCCTGCGTTTGTCTTCTTACGGATGCCTTTCGGGCGGGGCTCCGTGATTTTGGGCGTGAGCTAGCTTGAAGACTCAACTGGAAGATTGTTGAACGCTCGTGGGGGGGGGAGTGAAAAATGCTTGGCAGGGAATACGAGGCACGTTGAGCCACTTCCGCTATCGGGGGCGAACCGATCTCGACGCCATGATACCGAATACAGCTGTACAGCCTTGTCTTGCATGTATCGAGATTTGTGAGCGATCTCGTTCACGCTCACTCTCTCCTGGTTGTAGATCAATTGGCGCAACGCCCGATCGGAGAGGCAGGATTCTGTTTTATGCCACTGTCCAGAATTTGGGGTACAACATAGGTCTTCTCGATCCATGAGGAGCACACGCGCTGGATTAGCAAGGGCAAGGCGGGCGTGGTGGCGGAGCTGGGGGTGCCGGTATGCGTGCTGGAAGATCAATACCAATTCATTCTGCGCCACCACATTCTGTGGGAAGCAGAAGACCAGGACATGATCGTGCCCTTCCTTACGGAGGCAAAGAGACACTATCCGACACTCCGTTCGCGCAGTCTGGACAGGGGTTTTTACACGCCGAAGAATTGGGAGCAGCTGAAATGGCTACTCGATCTGAACGTCATGCCCAGGAAGGGCCGGCGCACTCAGGAGGATCTGGAGAGGGAGACGGCAGAAGCTTTTGTGGACGGCAGCATCCGGCGATAGCGTCGGCCACGGGCAATTTGAATCACCGGGGGCTGGGGCTGGTGCGCCAGACCGGTGCCGCAGGGTTTGCCGGAACGGTGGTCCTGGTGATGGTAGCGACCAACGTATATCGCATCTGTCCATTGCTGAAGAAGCAGGCAGAAAGGCTACGGCATTGGCATAAGGTCCACGGCCGAGCGGCGTAGGCCCGCACACACGGCAGCATGGGAGTAAGGCTTGTCTCGTTGTCCCACAGATTCGGGGCATACCAGCATCAATCAGCAATTGGTAAGCTCGGAATCCGGAGCTGGCTTGCATTCATCTGCCCTTTCCACCTCCATGCAGGCCCCGCTACCCACCGGATAGCCCCCCCCCCAAAACGTACTTCATCAAAAAGCCGGCTTTTTCTGGCTAGCACTAACTAGCGCGCCCCATCCAAAAGCCGCGAGATAGTAGAAGGAAAATTCTCACGTAGAGGGAATCTTAATCGTTCGAATCGGGCCGAAATATACATGGCGAATGTGTGCAGTTCGATTCCATCTGTCCTATCGCGCCAACGTCATCCTGCCGGTCCGCGCCACCGTTTCTTGCTCCATGATTGCAGTCAGCCTGTAGAGATACGTGCCCGTCGCCAGCCCCTGGCTGGTAATTCCGATCGACTGTTTGGCCCCAGCCTCGAATTCCTGGCCCGACACCGCCTGCACTACTCGGCCCAGCATGTCGACCACCTCGACGGTAACGCGCGCCGCAGACGGCACGTCAAACACGATCCTTGTTGACGGATTGAATGGATTCGGATAGTTGCCGCGCAACGCAAAGGCCTCCGGCAACGCCTCGCTAGGCTCCGATGCCGTCACCACCGTGGGAAAGCGCACATCACCACTTGGCAGCACGCCCATGAGCGTGAGGCCTTCTGCGGCATTCGTACCAGATCCGGACAGACCAATCGTAAGCACCTGGTCCTCCAGCCCCTGAAAATCAAAACTGTACACGTCAATCACCGATCCGCTGCCTGCCATGTCCACTTCCACGTTGAACGTGCGGGGCTCCGTGACATGATAGTCGCCTATGTCGCCGAACCCAATGTTTTCCTCCAGCACCGCATAGACCGCATTGGCGGCATCCGGATCGAGCAGCCGGAGCGCCACCGCACCGGCGTCCTTCGCTCCGTGCGCGATGCGGAAACTCACCGCCCGGCTGTCATCTCCCCCTGAGCGTACGTCTTCCACGGCTACCAGCCGCACGTCCTCAGCATTTCCGTATGCGATGATCTGGTTACTCGTCCCACGCTCGAAGTCGAACTCAAGCGAGGCCAGCGGACTGCTGTTATCCACCCCGGCTGCGTCTACAATATCTAGCCTGTGGCTGCTCCGCACAAGCTCCGAAAACCCCGTGGCACTCTGAAAGGCCCAATCATCGTACAACAACACGTCATCCAGATAGACATCAGCCTCAAGCCCGGCAACATTGTGGATTAACTGTACGCCCACTCGATTTGGCGGGTAGACTTGAATCGTAAACTGCTGTTCACCGGTCAGTCCATTGACGTCTGTGGCCACATACGAAAAAAAGGTAGTGGGCAATACTTCGGTTGGCATGCCATTAACCTTAAGTGAAATCCTGTTGAACTCAAGCCCCGTTGGCAAGGTCGGGCTGAGGACGTAGGCATAGGGCCCCACACCCGCGGATGCCGCTGGCATAGTCAGGTCGACAATAGTTTCTCCCGCAACATAGACCTGATTCTCAACATATCCACCGAAATCCAGTGACAGAGTTGAAATGGTCAATGTGGCAAACGCTCCCGTGCCATCGGTGACGGCTGCCACGCGGACATCGTACGAGGTTGTAGCCTCTAGTCCGGCTATTGTAGCGTCGGTACTCATACCATCGTAGGACACGGACGGAGTCCATACTCCAGGCTGGTTACCGCCTTCTGCATCATCTGTGTCGGTCAGCCGGTATTGTAGGGTGTACCGTAGCGTCTCCGAGCCATCGTAGGCTGGTGCCTCCCACGATACGCGAAGGGCGCTCCGTACTCTGGCCGTGGCAAGAAAATTGCTAGGAGCTGCCAGTGGAACAGTGGCGCAATTGGAACCTCTCACAGATTCAATACCCATAAGCCAGGCCTGGAATTCCTCCGATCTCGGAGCACAAAGTTCCTGGCCTTGAAATCTCAATCGCTGCACATTCGGCAAGTTCGTCATACTGCCTGGAAGCTTACCCGTGAGCTGGTTATTGTGAATGGCTAAAATTTGAAGTTGAACGAGATTGCCTATTTCCTCGGGGACCTCACCGGACACCTGAGTATAGTTGAAGCCCAGCACCGTCAGTCTTGTGAGGTTGCCGATCTCCGGCGGCATTTCCCCAACCAGTCCGGCGTTATCACCCATATCAAGAAACGTGAGATTCGTCAAAGTCCACAATTCGGGAGGTATTTTCCCAGCAAGCCTATTTGCATATATAGATAACGTCTTGAGTTTCGTGAGATTACCAATTTCAGCAGGAATATGGCCTTCAAGATTGTTGTCAAAAAGCCTCAGTCTTGATACACGCCCTTCTTCCATGTCCACGGTCACGCCGTACCAGTCGTTAAGGTCATAGACATCCGGCGGGCTCTCAGTCGAGATTGACCAGTTGCTGTTCTGTGTCCAGTTGGCGCCACCTGTCGCTTTGTATAACTCTACCAAGGCGCGCCAGTCGTCTTCTAGAGAGTTTTGCGCAGATGTCATTGATGGCATGCATACCGTCGCTAGCATGAGCGCCGCTGCCAGAACTAGGTACTGACGAACGATACCGGATGCACTATTGGTTTGTTGCGTCATTTTGCCAGGGCGCTGAAGTTGTGTGTCGCACATTTGCCATGTTCAAAAACGAGTCCGTTACTTTATCATCATCATGCGGCCTGTGTGCACTTGCGATTGCTGGCCCATTTCGACTACCAATCGATACAGGTATGTCCCAGACACTACATGCACGCCACTAATGTCCAGTCCACGCCCCCATCCAGCCTCGACCAGATGGGAAGGCATCACGATTACGCGACGGCCAAGTATGTTGACGACTTCCAAATGCACATGGGCATCCTGTGGAAGATCAAATACTATCCGCGTCTCCATATTAAACGGATTGGGATAGTTGCCCCGCAGAATCAATTTCGCCGGCAAATCCGTGCCGGCCCCCCTTGTCAGTGAAGACATGTCCACCTGTATCGCGAAGGTCAGATCCGCTGCCAGCCCACCAATGTCCGTGGCGGAATACGTAAAGGATGTGCGCGGAAAGGTCTCCGAAGGCGTTCCGCTTAGGATCCGTGCGCCAGCATCAAAAGACAGGCCCGCGGGAAGCGCCGGACTGAGCGTGTAGACATGGGGTGGGCTGCCTCCTGCGGCCTCCGGCAACGCGAGAGCCTCTATTTGCTGCCCCTGGACGTAGATCTGGTCCTCGACGCTGGCCGCAAAGAACGGCGCCGTATCCACCTGTATGGCAAATGTAAGCTCCGCAGTCAGTCCACCAGTGTCCGTCGCCAAGTATGTAAAGGAGGCCCGCGGAAAGGTCTCCGAAGGCGTTCCGCTTAGGATCCGTGCACCGGCATCAAAAGACAGTCCCGCGGGAAGCGCCGGACTGAGCGTGTAGATATGGGGTGGGCTGCCTCCTGCGGCCTCCGGCAACGCGAGAGCCTCTATTTGCTGCCCCTGAACGTAGATCTGGTCCTCGACGCTGGCTGCAAAGAACGGCGCCGAATCCACCTGTATGGCAAATGTAAGCTCCGCAGTTAGCCCATCCGTGTCCGTCGCCAGGTACGTAAAGGAGGCCTGCGGGAAGGTCTCCGAAGGCGTTCCACTTAGGGTCCGAGCACCGGCATTAAAAGACAGGCCCGCGGGAAGCGCTGGACTGAGCGTGTAGACATGGGGGGGGCTGCCTCCTGCGGCCTCCGGCAACGTGAGAGCCTCTATTTCTTGCCCCTGGACGTAGACTTGGTCCTCGACGCTGGCCGCAAAGAACAGGCCCGACCACGATGCCTGAAGCGTAAACTCTCTGGGCCCCACTGTTCCCGAATTCGTCGGCCGCACGTGTGCAACGACAATGTCAATTTGGTCGTAATAGTCCGGGAACTTTGTCTCACGTTCTCCAATCGGCACATTCTTTAGAATAACCGATGGCCCTCTCTTAAGTATGGCTACCGACCGGATAGTAGAACCAGCGTCATCCGCCGGAGACGTGATGGCAAGGGATAGTCCCAAAGTATTGACCCATCGAAAATAGTATGGTGCGCCTTCCTCTAACTCCACCGAGCTGTCAAACGTCTTGTCCTCTCGCCCCCCATCGATCCTGTAACGCGGGTTAACGGTGATCTTGCGGAAGCGGGGTACAGTGTACCCGAAGCGCGGACCCAGATCAGGATTGTTTAGCATATTTGCAACATGAAAGTCCATTATCACATCATTGACATTCAAGCCATTCGCATTCATTGCGCGCGTGTAGCTGTCCATGCCATGCCGCGCATCACGCGTGAGTGCACCAACCACTATGGCGCCCATACGCTGTGCCAGATAAGTGGTGAAAAGAGTCGCCCGGTCATAATCAGAACCGGTACTACTCCCCGTTCCCCAGCTCATTAACGGCACATTGTAACTCCTTGTACTCCGCAGATAATCGACAGGGGGGTCAAAATACCCATTGATTATTTGTGCCCATCCCGACTGGCCTTCGTTAACAAAAGCAAGGTCGGAGTTATCGTAGTTCATCATTATCAGGTGCTGATGCTCGTGAGTCATCACCGTCAAGAGATACTCGACGTTGCTATCTGCATCCACGTACATAATGACCCGGTTATTCCCCCTCTCTGTCAAGTCCTGAGAAAGTACAAATCCAGCCGTACCGCCTCCTTCCCGTTGACGAATTTTCAGTAGCAGAATATCGACTTTTCCGTCGCCGTCCGGGTCGGGCGGCTCACCGAACAGAAATTCGTTGTTCGCAATAACGCCCTGATTTGGATTAATGGAATGCTCAGGTGTCCTGTCTTGAAGACTTGTCCTCATTGAATCAAGATCGGCTTGACCATACCGGCCTACCTCATCCAATTCTAGCCATAGCAGAAATTTGTCCGCTTCTATCATGAGTTGAAAGTCGATGTCCTCCAGCTCCCGCGTTGCCAAATCCATTACTTTGAACGTCAGCGTATCTCCGACATCGTGGGTGGCCAGAGGAGTGTGAGGCAGCAGACCGAGCGCCTTGCGCCGGTGAAAATCGGCCAGCGCTCCGCGCGCCTCTGGAGTGTTGTTCAGCCAGTAGCTGGCATGCCCCGACACTGGCTCTTCCGCGATATTCTTCGGCGGGTCCTGCTGGGCATCACTGGTCTGCACACCAAGAAATCCGAAAGTCATCAGTGCAAGCGCTGGTCCTAGAATGCACTTCTTCCGGACCATGGATGCCATCCAGCCAAACAGGCAACATGAATTCCTGCGCGTTTCCCCACCAATCCCATGCCCGTTTCGGCCTTGTCCAAATACAAAATCCATGACGCTTTGGTCTCTGTTACCCCGACTGTCATGACCTCGGCACGTGCCCCTTCAGCCGCTTGAAAGCCGCCTTACGCACCTCTTTAGACACGGGCGTGTATAATTGTTGGACATTCTCTGCTGCTATTTAAGCAGCACCATCCTGCCTACGCCCCTATTCGTGCCGGATGCCGACTTGGCAATGACTCGGTACAGGTATGTCCCCGACGCAAGGCCCGCCGCATCTATCTCGACGCTGCGCTTCGCTCCAGCCTCTAAGTCCTGCGCCGGTAGCGTCATTATGCGTCGGCCCAGCAAGTCCATGACCTGGATCGTCACTTCCGCCGATTCCGGCAGATCCACCTGGATCCTCGTCGACGGGTTGAACGGATTGGGGTAGTTGCCCTGAAGGCCAAACCGCGCAGGGATGTTGTCCGAGGCTTCCGCCGACGTTACCACGGGCGGAAAGAACGTGCTGCCATCCTGCTTCACTCCAAGCAGGCTTATGCCTTCGATCGAAGACATGCCCGAACCCGACAAGTTGAGCACGAAAGCCTCCTGCCCAAAATTCAGCAGATCCAGTTCAAAGACATCGATCTGGCTAACATTGTCCGCCGTTCTGATCTCGACGT
This sequence comes from Rhodothermales bacterium, assembly GCA_965216255.1. GTDB lineage: Bacteria > Bacteroidota > Rhodothermia > Rhodothermales > Bin80. The sequence goes on along the minus strand of OZ244148.1, from coordinate 5,351,974 downwards.
TGTACCAGCCCGGAGCCAAGCTGATGTACGAACTTGATTCTCCCCACGTGAAGTTGTTCGCCAACAACCCAATCACTTCCGAGTCGTTGAACGGATTCAGCAATCGGATGTCCACCGGACCAAGTTCACGCGCACCGTGCACGGTAAAGAATTCAACGTTGTTCTCAATCTTGGTTTGCGTTCTCACATCGTCCACGACCTTTACCGCGATTTGGCCCGCGTCACCATGAATGACCACATCGTAATTGCGCTCGGGCCCGAATCGGACTGTTTCCGACACCATCGGATTTGAATTGTCAGCATCGGCGGCAGCAACCACTTCGATGGTGTGCTCACCACGCACCAGATTCGCAAACTGCGTAGCCGTCTGAAATCCCCAATCATTGCCAATGCGGTTGCCGTCGACGTACACGTCTATCGGCATTTCCGCCACATTCTGGATGTACTGCACCTTGGCTAGCCTACCTATCTGTGGTGGCAGGCTGATCGGATTCTGCAGGAAGTTGGACGCAATGCCGATGATGTTGCACTCCTGCACATCTACGCCTTCCTGAGTCAGGTGCAAGACCCCGTTGATTTGATCATTGACGACGAAAGCGTTGTCATCCTCGCCCGTGCGATCGGACTCCAGATCATACACGCCTGCCAGACGAGGATTGCTGGTATCGCAGTTCCATTGCACAAGCCGCAGCCCGCGCGCGTCGAACACGTTCGGCAGTTCGTCAGCAGCAACGCGGATATTGGGATCATGCGCCGGAACGTTGTCAAAGCGGATCATCCAAAACTGGTCGCCCACCGTGTCGAGGCTCAGTGTACCACCGCCGTAAGCGTCAACTTGCAAGCCATCCTCTGGCCACGCCATATCATCCGCTGAGATGTCCGACCGGTAGGCTACGGTTGCGATACTGGCTGAGACAAGATCGGCCGGGAATTGAAGCGTTAGTGGACGAAAAGAATCCAGATCTCCATCAGCCGTAGTGTCAGTGGTCGCGGTACCCACCGGGAATAGGTAGCCCCCGGTAACCGCCTGACCGCCGGCGTTACCAATTGCTACTGTCCGGGTAAAGGGACCATTCACATAGCTGTATCGTGATCCCAGGGTGACCGTGCCGGAGCCCGCATCCGCCGCAACGCGACCAGCCAAATTCGGCTCCAGGCCCGAATTGCGCATCGTCCAACTATTCGATGCTCCCAGATGCAGGACGCCACGGCGGAGCGAAAGCATTCCGAATACATTTTGGACCACCGGACCACCGAAATTGAATGCCGCTGAAGGATCGTCACTCACCGAATGCAGGATTACGGAGCTGAACTGCGCATCCGGATCCGCAGTGTGAATGATGGTCTGTGTTTCGCCTCCCGCAAACGTCACCGACCCCGAGAGACCCTGCTCATCCGCGCTGTATCGGGCATCGTCATGACAGTCGCCGGTACCTGCAAAATAGTAGTCGCCTGTTACTGTGGTCTTGCCGCTACGAGTTGACTGTACGTCTTTACACGGACTGCCGTGAATGTACCGAGTGATACCATCCTCGGCGTCTGGACCTACGTAGAAGTCGCCGACAACCATATGCGTACCGCCGTCCAAGTCGAATACGGTGCTGGCCCCGTCCTCCTTGCCAAGAGTAAAATCGCCGTAGACGTGCACTTCGCCGCCGTTCGCATTGAATTCCCCTGCCAACTGTACGTGGGAGCCTGCCGTTGCGTCACTTCCGATTCGTAGGGTCTGAGTCTGCGCGCCTTCAAGGCTGGAGGAGAGGTCCGCTGCCATCGATGAAAACAAGAAACTGCCTTCGTTCTGTACAAGACTGCTTGCGACGTGAACCACATCGACGGTTGAATTCAATTCTAACTTCCCATGTTCAATAGCCACGCTGGGAAATGTCAGTTCATCAAGGTTTAGCAACCCATTGTTACCATCTTCCGGCGCTGTTCCTGTACCCGACAACAGCACCCTACCTGTGCGCGGAGTAGCATCGGGCTCTGCGTCCGCTGGCAACGGCATACGTCTCATGACTATGGTGCTCGGCAGCATAATGCGTTTACCTATCGTAGCAACGCTTAGTCTGGTATCGCCGTTACCCACGAAATAAAGCATGCCCCCGCCATTTGCCGCCTTGGCTGCGTCCATGCGTATTGACCGAAGCACCTTTTGATTATGTCGGAGCAGGTTCAATTCCTCATAAGGCGCATTACCTCTACCTATGGCCTCTAGACCGCGCACCACGGCATCAACAATTTCCACCTTTGTATCTACGATGCCTACTTCTACTGAAGCACTTGTTACGGCACGCTCCACACTGCCACCCGAGGACAAAATTGCTTCGACATTTGCTCCAGTGATCGCAAAGTCCCTGGCAGCGAAGTCTGCGCCAACCAGTTTAGCCGACTTAGCGCCAACCTCCTCATGATGCTCCGAACCTACGTGCGCTGCCATTTCTCCTGTTGAACAGGAGACACCAGCGGCAGAATCACACAGTCTTGCAGTCGCGTTGATGCTGAGCCTCTGGTCTTCTGATGCTGCCTCGGCAAACATGACCAAATGGTTGCCATTCAGATCAAGTGCACCTCGCGTAAGGAAGAAGTTTTGGTTCATCCGGCTGTACTCGCCATCAAGCGTGACTACCGGGTAGGCGTCATCGCCGCATTGCCTGCCACCATTGATTGTCACACTCTTGATATAGTCACTACCTGGAAGTTCGGATGTGCCTGGCCATATGTTACCTGCCCTGCGGTTATCGTCGCCCAAGTATTCAAGGCGCAGGCCACTATTGCGTGGATTATAGTCATCACCCTTGTTTATGAATACATTACTACTCCCATCCACAAAATCACTTTGACTACCAATCTCTAGAAGCGCATTCTTTTGTAGTATGAATTGGTAGTCACCTGCAACTTCCACCTTGCCGCTGTGCAGGTCAAAATAATTGGAAATGTATATGGACCTACCAAATGTAAGCGTGGCCGCATCAGGCTTGAATACTTGAAGCCAAGTAGTAGCAAAAATCAGTGTTTGGTCACCTGATTCGTAAGGAGGATATATTTCGTCACTGGTAGTCTGCGAACCTGTACCCGTGTATACCATATAACCTGGCTTGGTATCGTGGCTGGTGTAGGCAATCTCTCCCTCTCCCTTGTCGACCTTTCCATTGGTATGCAGGACCATCGCTTCGTTTGCTATATCCATGGAAAGCTTTCCATTAGTGACAAGGATGCCGGATCGAATTTCTAGTACCTTCGCCTTGAAAATTCCTCCTTCCTTCGATATCGTTAGTTTTGAATTGGGGGACTTGTTTATCTGGACGGACGGGGACGTCAAGTTGATATTAGGATAGAGAATGTCTTGGTCGAGATCGCCTTGGAATATGATCTTGCCGCCGCGTAATTCACGCACAGCACTGCCAAAGCCGCATACATTGGCCGGAATGGGAGTGCCTGCTACGTTATCCTTATTATATCTATACGTCGCGCCGGTCACAATATCGAAGCTAATGCCAGAGCTTACTTCGAAGTCATCCTCGAACGCCAAGTTGTGGTAGAAATTCCAATCGTCGAGCACTACATGAGAGCTTCCTTTGGCCACGAATGGACCAAAGATCGTCGATGTGAGCAGCGGCCGGTCACCTGCGGGGCTCCAAGTGTTGTCGTCATTGTTCGGCTCACTGTCCCCCATGAAATAAAGTCCCTCTTTACATTCCGTGTAGGTTGAGCTCCCCGGCTCAAACACTTTTGTTCCATATAGAAACACTCCTCCCAAGATGTCTATCGGCGCGTAGACGTATACGCCGCCAGCGCGGCTGCGTCCACCTCGCCTGCTATCGCAAAAGTTGGGCGGAAATAGCATTGCGGTGCCAACGTGGGTGGCTCGATTGGCAGCATCCATTGGATCTACACCCCAAACTTCCAAGTCCTCATTGAGCACTTCTACCTTCCAAAACTCCGTGCGAGCCTTGCCTGCATTGCGAAATGAGCCGTCAATCCGGGATGTCCCTGTCAAGTAGAGCGCCCCTCCCCGGTTTGTATTCATGCCACCATCTCCAATTTCGGCCAATGCGATGCAGACGCCGCTATCCTTCTCTTTTAGGATGTCCATTTCAATAGTGCCTTCCCCCATCACCTTGTAACAATCTTCTGGAGTAGTAGTGTAGGCGCGGTCGATACTTGGCCCCATGGCATCGGGGCGCAGCACGAAATGCTCCTTGCCAACAATGCTGCCGTCTTCTTCCACCACTACGCTTCCGCGCTCGAATTCTCCGGCCTTGTTGGTATACGTCGGTGCGGCGTCTATAGCGAGCCGCAGATTTCCCATGTTAAGCAAGACCCCACTCTTTACGGTCAGCGAGTGCATAATTGCCATGTGATTCTTGGGATCACAGTCCTGTCCGCCGTCCATGACCTTCACATCACCGATAATCGTAAGACTGCCGAAGGCTGCCGCTCCACATTCGTCGTCTGTTTCGGTACCTGCAGGCAGCCTCAGCGCCAGCTGTCTGGAGCCTTCCCCCAGCCAGATCTCTCCGTCAGTGCCCGCTGAGCTACCGGTCAGCGTCACGTCGTCGGATTCGAGCCGCAACGCAGTACCCATTGCCACTGTAACAGTGGCGCCGGACAAGGTTACGTCACCTTCCACGGAAACCGCGCCGTCTGCCGGGCCACTGTCCCGAACAAAGGTCGCCAGCGTAAACGAGTTATTGGCCGTAAAACCTTCACTGAATCGGGTCAGCGCGTCCGCTTCGCGGAGCCGTACCCACACAGTATCATCCGCAGAGTCCACTTTGTTTATGGCAATATCCAGGCCGCAGGGATCAGTCATATCAAGGCATGTCATACCGGTCCCATTGCGCTCCGCGAAGAGGTCGGTCCCGTTAGCTTGATCAAATTGCCCCCGGGCAGAATTTTCACCGGCTACTGCAACTGCCAGCACCACAGTTGTAAAGCCCATCAGCTTGGTAAAGTGTCTCATGGTCTAGGTCACCTCTGCGATTAGATTGGTGTGCACAACGACAACTTTGGCACCGCAAAGTCGTCCAGAATTATCCCTGCCCACTGCGGCCTTTAGCCCTGTCGGTCCCCAATGGGCAGCGGCCTCTGTATAGCCCTTCAGAGACTGATGTGCCTCTGCACCGTTAATTGTCAGTGCGGCCCACATCACGAAACCCAATCCTGCCTGTAAGTCCGGACCAGACAAATAGCGGTATGGAGTGGCCCCGCCTGCTACTTCGGGAAGTGTGAGATCCGCAGTGAATTGCCCTGCCGTACATGCCTGATCATCAGGATGCCCATTGATGCCGGGCAATGATCCCCACCCGCACGTAGCAGCTCCTGTACCTGCTACTGCATTGAACGACGCCTCAAGAGCGGCGTCGGTTGGCGCGCAGATATCTACACCATCAAACCCGACAGTTTCCAGTGCATTGAGGCCCCTCAGACTAGGCGGCCATTCGCGGCAGAGCGGACTGTCGTGCACGTACGAATCGCAACGTGCTGTGAGCGGGTCTGACTCTGGCGGCTTTTCGCCTGTGCCATTGTGGACAAACCGCGCCAGTGTTCTCAGACATCCATCGGCCGCCGCTTCGCCGTGCCACTGGCACGCATTGCGCTCCGACGAAATCGTGGCAAGAGCAGACCAGTTTGTGTTTGTTGTTCCACCATCTGTGGCCTGGTACAAGGCCGCTGGCACCCACCCGTCTGCCTCCGAACAAATCGACCTGGTCTGCTCTGCACTACTTGCCCTCTGCTTGCTCCTAGCGAACGCCACCCGGACGTGCTGCGATGGGCCTGTTCCCATCACAACGTCCAGATGCGTCAGCTCGTCCTCATCTGAACCTAACCTGCAATATTCTAACCCGGTACCATCTAAATCATCGCCGCCTGTATTTGAAATTAAGGTATCCGCCAGTGCGGCCCTCGCCCGGCTCCCCTGAACTGCTCCTGCCAGACCCAATGCTGACCAGATCAGGACTCCGCTACAACGGCATATATGTGCGCATTCTACGCCGCCTGACAGGATATTTTGTGTATCCTGCCCCCCCCCCCCCCCCCCCCGAACGCACATATGTGCGGAGGGGGAAGCGCCTCTTAGTATTAGTAAGTATTCAAGTCTTCCTCTGACCCAAGCATTTTCCTCGGTGGCACGTCGGCTCGACGACCAGTAATTTCGGGACCAAACAATTGACCCAGGCCCGCCACCAATAATTGGGTCCTTTTTCCCTGTACGAACCATTTCGTGACCAAGCCCAAATTACACGTATCCGACTTGCTAATACATACGGTACGTGTCTGACCTGATAAAGTCAAGGTATTATGGCCCCCGACCTTATTAATTAATTATTTTTGCCTGTACAGGACGGAATTCTGAGCCGATATTGAGCCGAATCGCGCCCGAATCGCCGTGTAAGTGGCGTATTCGTAGTCGCTTATAGAGGGAAGGCATTGGCAACACAGGAATCCCTGTGGGTGGTGCCGCACACACTAACCGGAAGCCGGCAAGGGACAGGCCGGGCCGTCAGGGTAGCGGAGCGGGTACGCCAGGCGTCCTGAAAAACCAATCTGTTGCTTCCGGACACGGAAGACGTATCGCTTGGCTTTTTTTTCCAAACGAGTGCCGCATTGAGAAGTCTCAACCAGACACATATCTCCGCGAGCCATGCACGGTCAACCGTGAGGGTGGGCGTGAAGCGTCGGTAGAGGTGTGGGGGGCCGGGGCTGTTGAGCACCGAATAACAAAACATTCGGGTCGCCACGACTTTCCTTTCGGCGTATCCGTCCAGTGAGGTACACATGATCTTTGTGGAGGCGTATTCGCAAGCGACTGGCTCAGTCGTGGATGCGGAAGACTCCAGGTTCTTCGAAGCGTAGCGGGCTTCATACTACGGCCGCAGTCACTCCACGGCCTATTGCGTAGCGCTGCGCTGTATTGACGGCAATGTCATCAATGAAGGCGCGGCTCTGGGCAGCGTCTTCAAGTGATGCGGCAGCGGTTCGCGGACGTGCTTGTTCGGATGTGGTGTCCGGATACGGGGGAGCTATCACCCACCCGTGGCTTGTTATGAAAACAGCCTCTCCTCTGCCGAAGAAGCCGCCAAACGATTTGACTATCTCAAGGGAGGCCTCTACAACCTCGCCGCCAAGTTTCGCAGCGACCCCGCCATCCACTTCTTCTGCGAAGTCAGGCCTGGACCCAAACCCAAGGCTAAAGAAGCAGGGCCGTGCGGTGCACTGAGCGCATTGTCGAGTTGCAAAAAAAAAGTAAAACCTCTCCGCCAGGGAAATCCAAGAGCACCTCGCCACGGAAGGCATCCCGGCAGGCATCTCCACCATTGCGCGCACCGTCAAGCAGGCCGGACTACCAAGGCTGTGGCGCCGCACCAACAAGGAACGCGAAGAGCGGCGCGCTAGGCGTACCCCTGCCGCCAATGGCCGCAAATTGAATCTGCAACGGTGCAGCTTCGAGACCCGTTTCGGGGGGCTGTTCCTCTTCGCCTTTGACCTGGCACGCCTGGAGATGGAGAGCATGCTCAAAGAACACGCCATGCCCGGCAGCGACAGGCTGCCGGCAGGCTGTGCCTTCCGGGCGCTACTGGCCCTCAAGCTCTGGGACATAGGCCGCCCCCATCACATCATGCCCGATGTTTTGGACGAAGGACTTGCCCTGGTTGCCGGCCTCAATGTCATACCCAAGCGGTCCACGCTCAGTGAATACAGCTGCCGCGCCGATCCGCGCCTTTTGCCGGCACTCATGGACAGCTGGCATCACCGGGTCTCGGCACAGGACAAGGTCCTCGGAAGCGGCACCTCCTTCGATCTGGACTTCCACACCATTGCCTATCACGGAAACCAGGCGTTGGTGGAAAAACACTACGTCTCCAAGCGCAGCCGGCGCCAGCGAGGTATCCTGGCCTTTTTGGCCCGCGATGCGGATGCCCGGAGGTTTGCCTACGCCAATGCCCGGGTCCGCAAGGATACCCAGAATGCCGAGATCCTGCACTTTGTAGAACGCAGGAGAGCGCGTACCGGCCAGTTGCCCAAAGAAATGGTCTTCGGCAGCCGGCTTACCACCTATGCCAATCTGGGGAAACTCCACGCGATGGGCATCCACTTCCTTACGCTTCGCCGCAGGACGGCCCGCCTGATTGCCGCGCTTGAGGCCCTGCCTGCCGAAGCGTGGTACACCATACGGCTCTGCAACGTGGGCCGCGCTTATCGCCACGCCCCGCATCCACGAAGAACGGGGCCAACTCATAGACTACCCGGAGGCCATTCGGCAAATCGCCATCACCCATCTGGGACACGACAAGCCCACACTGCTCTTGACCAATGACGCCACCCCGCTGGCTGCGCAACTCATCGATCGCTATGCCCGGCGCAAGCTCATTGAAAACAACATCTCCGACGCCATCAACTTCTTCCACATGGATGCCCTCTCGGCGGCCGTCCCCCTCAAGATCGATGTAGACCTGCAGCTGACGCTCATGGCCAGCGCACTCTACCGCATGCTTGCCCATCGCATCGGCGGCAACCATGCCAGGAGCAAGACAGGTACGCTATTCCGGGACCATGTTGACGCGGCAGCCACTGTCACGGTCAGCGATGCAGCGATTGTCGTGCGGTTGGGACGACGAGCCAAAAACGGATCTTTCTTCTATGCCGGCTTCCTCGAAATGTCGGAGGCTATCCCATGGCTCCGACACCGACGCCTCAGAATCGACTTTGCGTAGGACCTAATACGGTACTCATCTCATATGAATTACCGCCCTTGGAAATCCAGGAAAGTACACGCCCCTCTATATTGAACTGTCTCCCTTGTTGGCACAGAGAATCGCACACTTACCGTCGAATAATTCGCCCTAACCCAATGCATTCCATTGTGCCCCGTACATGCCTCTCAGAAGCTTCCCACGCCGAAATCGCTTCTGTGGCAATTCTACCCAGGCCCTCGACTGATTGCGGGTCAGGATGCTCTGTTCCGATAATGACACGTTTTCTTCTCGGGCTATTTCTGCTCTTCGCTGCGTCTCGCGCGCAAGACAGCTTGGCTCAATTGATATGGACAGGAAGAACGTCTGGGCATACGGATCCGGTCTTTTCGGTCGCTTTTTCGCCCGACGGGACGATACTCGCCTCAGGGGGCTATGACCACACGGTCAAGCTCTGGGACATTTCCGCATGGAGGGGGCCAACCGGCATCGTGGAAGGTGAATTCCCCGACCATTCGGCGATTCTGAGCAACTTCCCTAATCCGTTCTTTTGGCAGACAACAATAGACTATGCGCTTCGTCAGAGCGGCATAGTGCTCCTATCGGTGTACGACCTGCTGGGGCGCGAAATGGAGGTGCTCGTTGAGAGCTCGCAACCGGCAGGTCAATATCAGGTGCGATTCAACGCAGGCCATCTGCCGAGCGGTATGTACGTCTATCGTTTGCAGACCGGAGACGAACGCCTCGTCCGTTGGATGACGCTTGTCAGATAGGGCGGTCCGTGCGCGTAGGAGCGGCAGCAAAGCTGCCAGTTGCTGAGGCTTTACGGAAGGCCAGGCGCAGGAACACCGGCAGCGTTAGCGGGAACCAGGACTGGATTAGGTAGTGTGGGATGCAGCGGTAGTCTGTCACACGACCCGCACGTACCGTAACGGCCTTTAAGGTGCGTAATCTCGAGGGCCGGAAAAAGGTGGAGAAACCGGTTGCTAAGACGCTCTCAAAGTGTCCAGGTCAACCGGAGCATATTGGCAAAAACTGGCTCACGCGGGGGTATTTATGGTCCAATAGGGGCTCCCCACGTGCCGGTCTCGTGGCCTTCGTCGCACGAGGACATGTCCGGAGCGCAATTACACGATCTGAGCGGCCGTTACCGCACCGGAAGAAGTACTGATCAACGCCATAGTCCAAAGGGACTACAGCATCGCAGAAACGGACATTTAGCTTGCGATCTATGCCGATCGCTTGGGAATCAAGAGCCCTGGGCACTTGCCTAATACAGTAACTCCAGAAAAACTGCAGGGAGGCTTCAGGCATGCATGCAACCGGGCGCTTGTCCATAGTAATGCGGGGTTACAGGTATGTGGAAAATCGCGGAATGGGCGTCCTGAAAAAGATCATCCCCGGCATGGATAAGCACAATGAAACCGGGACGGATTTTATCGAAAAGGACGACCGCTTTACCGTCAGACTGTGGAAGGAGTCGAACGACTGCGGCCCGGGCCATGCACGCCTGTTCCTGATTGATAACCGCGTACACCAAGCCCCGCATACCCTACCCGTGCACCTATCGCAAATCCACCGGGCAAGGTGGGTCATTCCATCACGCAGCATCCCCTGCTGCCAGTTTTTGAACCATATCCTCTGCCGTGCTCACCGCAGTACTACCATACGAGCGGACCGCATGGATGCCCGGGTACCCATGTCGGCCGTTATCCGGTACACGTACGTACCGGAAGGTAGCGCCAAGCCATCCATTTCCAATCGGCGTCCCCACCCTGCCTCCATCTCCTTGGGAGGCCATGCCAAGACACGCTGTCCAAGCAGACTAAGCACTTCCAGCGTGATTCGGGCGCGCTGCGGGAGATCGAACTCCACGGAGACCATAGTAGCGAAGGGGTTGGGGTAGCTCTCCCGAAGCAGGAACTCCGTCGGCAGTGCGCGCCCGGCACGCTGCGAAAACGTACGCTCGTCCACCTGGATGTAAAAGGTCAACTCGGCCCTCGCCCCGGTGGCATCTCTGGCTGAATACCGGTAGAGCTCCCGCGGAAACACCGCTGTCGGCGTACCGCTGAGCGTGTGCGCCGTGGCATCGAATACCAATCCCACCGGCAGCGCGGGCACAAGACTGTAGGTATAGGGAAGCACGCCCGCCCGCGCTTCCGGAAACGTGAGAACCGGTATCGCCTCGCCTTCCGTGTACGTCTGATCCGCTACTGCGCCGTCAAAAGCGAAAGGCGAAGGATTTACCTCAATGGAAAAGGTCCGCTCCCCCGTCACCCCGTCCGCATCGCTGGCAACATAGCTATACGTCTTGCGCTGAAAGACATCCGTGGCAGCACCGCTCAGCGTCCGCGTCGAATCCGCAAAGACCAGCCCCGGCGGCAGATCTGGCGTAAGCGTGTACGAAACCATACCCGCGCCACCGGTAGCCTCGGGGAGAGTCAACGGAGTGATGACCTGGCCTTCTATATACGACTGGTCCGGTATGTCGCGCTCAAATCCAAGGGAAGCGGCAACCACCTGGACCGAGAATTCCAGCTTCGCGGTTGACCCAGCCCGATCGACTCCCGAAAAGGTATAGGTGCGAGGCGCCGACACCTCCCCCGGCGTCCCATGGACTTTAAGTGAATCGGCATCGAACACAAGCCCCAAGGGCAGCGCGGGCATTAAATCATATACGACCGGCGCCGCCCCTCCGTCTGCAGCCGGCAACAGCAGTGCTCCTATGTCCACTCCTTTGGTGAACCGCTGATCCGGAATCAATTCGGCGAAGGACAGTGGCTCGCAGTTGTCTCCACTGTGATTCTCAATGGCTTGCAGCCAGGCCTGGAAGTCGGGGGCCAGCGGAGCGCAAAGAGGCTGACCCCCAAAATGGAAATATTCGAGCTCTTGCAGTTTGGTCAGGCTCATGGGAAGGGCTCCGGTCAACGCGTTGTCCTGCAAATAAAGATCTCGCAGGTTGGTCAGGTTGCCCAGCCTGGTTGGTATCTCTGCCTCCAGTTTATTATGTGATACATAAAGAGTCTCCAACTGACGGAGGTTGGCCAACTCAGACGGTATCTCTCCGATCAGTGAATTTCCCCACAAATCAAGATATTGCAGATTGGCCAGGCCGCCAAGCCATGTCGGTATCTCCCCCTCCAGTTCATTGCCTGTTAAGTCAAGTGCCACCAACTGACGGAGATTGGCCAGCTCAGACGGTATCTCTCCGGTCAGTGAATTTCCCCCCAAACTAAGGGTTCGCAGATTGGCCAGGCCGCCAAGCCATGCCGGTATCTCCCCCTCCAGTTCATTGTTTCCTAACTCAAGACCCACCAACTGACGGAGGTTGGCCAGCTCAGAGGGTATCTCTCCGGTCAGTGAATTTCCCCACAAACGAAGATATCGCAAATTGGCCAGGCTGCCGAGCCATGCCGGTATCTCTCCGGTCAGTTCATTGTCTGATAGATAAAGACGCTCCAACTGACGGAGGTTGGCCAGCTCAGAGGGTATCTCTCCAGTCAGTGAATTTCCCCACAGTTGAAGAGTTTGCAGATTGGCTAGGCTGCCAAGCCATGTCGGTATCTCACCCTCCAGTTCACTGCCTGCTAAGTCAAGTGCCACCAACTGACGGAGATTGGTCAGCTCAGACGGTATCTCTCCGGTCAGTGAATTATTCCGCAAACGAAGATATCGCAGATTTGCCAGATTACCGAGTTCAGGAGGTATTTCTCCTTCCAACTCGTTGTAGCCCGGGCCGGTAGAATTGTCACCCAAATCCAGCTCCGTCAATTCGGCAAGCATGCCGAGCTCCAGCGGTATTTGTCCAGTCAAATTGTTATCCCCAAGGTCCAACACCTGGAGCATGGACAAACCGGCCAATTCGGGTGGCAACACTCCTGCCAACAGATTCTCGGGCAATCTCACTTCAGTCACACGTCCCATGGCCACTTCGAGGCCATGCCAGGTGGCAAGATTCGTCGCGGTCACAGCGCTGCCGTCCGTGACATTCCAGTTGGTGTTGTTTCTCCAATTGTCACCTTCCGTCGCTATGTAGAGGGCGCGCAGAGCACGCCAGTCCTCTTCCAGGCTGCCAGCGAGTTGCTGCGCAGAGACCCGCTCTACCCCGAAGGCCGCAACAGCGCAAACCACTACAAGCGACAGACCAAAGCCACTCATGAAGTGACGTCTTCTCATGACCAAACCCTCTATTGACCCGTAGTACGACGCGCCCCTGTCAATTCGCCTACCATGCCCGGTGACCGGGCGAGGTTTACCTGCTTCGGTAAACACCCGCTTGAAAGTCACTGCGTTGGACCTCCACAAGAAGTAATGTCGAACCTTTGAAGCCTATGCCGTGTTTTGGCTTTAGCATGCCCTAAACAAATAGCCGCAGCTTCCGCATTTCCGCCACTACAGCCACTTGTAACCACATGGCGTAGAAAGTGCTCACCTGCAGATCAGGCAATATAGCCACCTTGACAAGCATGTATAGGGCGCCTCATACGCGGGAGTTCTCAAGATCGAGAGATGCGGCCCGGGCCATGCACGCCTGTTCCTGATTGATAACCGCGTACGCCAAACCCCGCATACCCCGCCCATGCGCCCGCTGCAAATCCATCAGGCAAGGTGAGCTATTCCGCCGCGCAGCATCCTCTGCTGCCAGTCTTTGAACCATATCCTCTGCCGTGCTCACCGCAGCACTACTAGACGAGCGGACCGAACGGATGCCCGGGGACCCATGTCTGCCGTTATCCGATTCACGAACGTACCGGAAGCTAGCGCCAAGTAATTCATTTCCAACCGGGATCCCCACCCTGCCTCCATCTCCTTGGGAGGCAATGCCAAGACACGCTGTCCAAGCACTTCCAGCATGATTCGGGCGCGCTACGGTAGATCGAACTCCACATAGGCCATAATAACGAAGGGGTTGGGGTAGCTCCCCCGAAGCAGGCGAAAAACGGGCACTGCGACGCTTTCAGGACAACACTGTCAAACCGGGGAATTATGGCCGAATCCGAGTCAAATGAGGCATTAAAATCCCACTAGGGGCTCCCCACAGGCGTTGCGCCAAAGTTAGTTAGCGGGCGGTGGGCGCAAATGGTTGGATGATGTGTTATGCGAGGCTCTGCACATACTTTTCTGCAGGGCTGCCCGAATATTCGGGAAATGCTCTGCATGAGGAATACGCTTCAGCATCACGTTATTGGTCCGCAGGCTGTGGACCAGATCCTTGGCCAGTCCCACAGTGTCAGTATCTCTTTCATGCACTCTTGCAGACTCCTGGCCGCCTCGGGATGGGTGCCCGTCGGCTCATCGTGGATGACCGCCAGCGCCGCCTTCGCCGTCTCGTACGTAGGCCGATAGGCCTTTTGTAACCGGGTCGTATACCGCTGCTGGTCCTCTTTCTTCTCGGGCCTTCCCCGCATTCTCTGGATCTTGTGCCGGCCAAAGACTTTGCGCACCACCGAGAGGATCCCTTTCGCTCCGTCCACCATGCAGGGCAGCCCCTGGTTAAAGCGCAGACCACGATCAATCAGCTCGTCCAGCAGTCCATGGATGGCCTCTCTGACGGTGTCTGCACATAGCCGAGGACTACCTCCTCGCCGCTTGTGGTAATCCCCATGCAGACCACTACCACGTAGCGGGCAAAGTGCTTGCCGTCTATCCCGATACCTTCAAGATCCAGGCCCTCAAAGCTGCGATCATAGAACTGCTCCAGAACCTGTGCTCCACCCCGGATGAAGGAGCGCCGCACCGATCTCGCCCTAAGCCCAAAGCCGTGGGCAAAGTCCTGGGTCACCTGTCTGTAATCACGCTGGCTTATGCCCCCTTGAGCAAGGTCAGGCTCAGCCTCTGGTCATCCATGGATGTGTTTGCGTAGCCTGTGGTAGGTCTCCGTTCCTGCCCGTTTCCCTGTCCCGTACGCGCGGAACCCGGACCGGCGCACGTTCTCCCTGCGGACCCCTGATTGGTCCCCACCGCCGGTAGCGGCCTTCGTAGAGCTCGTCGCTGCAATGATAGCTGCCACAAAGATGCTCCACCTCCGTATCCATGGCTGAGATGGCTAGCAGTTCCTGTACCCGCGCTATGTCTTGTAATGCCAGCATCTTGGCCTATGTACCGCAGACGCCAAAGGCCTGCAGGAATTTTGCGAGGCCATCGTCGGGGGCAGGTATCGTAACAGTTCTTGTCATGGCGTCGGTATCATGGGTTAGAGGAGACTCCAAAAAGGCATTCACGTAAACGCGGAAAATACGCGGCGTGGGCCATACGGTGCATACGTGTTTCCATCTCCCACAGGCCCAGCGCCATGTGCGCATTGCGCACTTCGGGGGGCATCCAGGGGGTGCGTGCGCGCAGCCGGCGGGCCAGACGGAGGCTGGCATGACCGATGCAGCGGGTGGTCTTCAGGCTCCTGCCCAAGGGGGCTTACACGCCCGCCCGTTGCAGCTTCAGGGTCTCTTCCAGTCCGACCTTCAGATAGCGTCCCGCTGTCAGGTTGGCCTTTTTCACTGCACCGTGGAGCGGTATCCATGCACGTTTGGCCTCGTCGTAGTCCGGAGCCTGCCCGGCGCGCAGCAACGCGTGGCGTGTCGCCATCCGGTCGTCTTCGGGCAGTAGCTGAGAACCGTCTGACACCTCTGCACCTTCAGAGACGCTCCAAAGTGCTCCTGCAGGGCGGTGTAGAGCCCTCGTGTCCCTGGCATCACGCATACCAGGCCCCGGCCTGTGCCAAGTTCGATGAGGTGCTGCAGCATTCGCTCCACGGCGCATCTATTGTGCAGCGTCGACTCCGTAAAACCCAGCTTCGCTTGCGGCCCTCTATGGTGGCCCCATGCAAGAGACAAACGGCGTGCCCTGCAAGACGGCGGCGTCCATCCACAGCGCCACGTAGTCTTCTCGTGCCAGAGGTCGTTCGGTGAACACCTCGAGCGGCCGCTGTGTGCGTGCCACCTCGAGGACATCACCCGTCTGTGAGACGTGCCCCTGTTGCGAGCCTCCACAGCCCGGGCCGTGCAGCAGCCCTGCGGCTTCCTGTCCGGATTCGCTCGTTCCGCCGGCATCACCGTCGGCTGCGCTGCTGCTTCGGCCTCTGCCCAGTCCCCGGCTGAGCAGACCTACAATCTGGCTGCACGGCCTGAGCAGAAACAGACGCCACTCGTGATCGCTGGCCCCGGTATTGTCAAAGCTCGGATCCCTATTTTCGAGATTGCGCTCAGTATGCATTGACAGGCGACGTATATGTGCACGGAAGACGCGTTTCGTACAACAGTCTCCACCGCCCACCAATTAATTTTGGCGCAACGCCTCCCCACACGCCATTTTCGTGGCCTTTGTCGCACTAGAACACGTCCGAAGCACATTAACACGCCCTGAGCGGCCGTTACTGCAATGGAGGCGGAAAGGTTTTCCTGTTTCATCCGCTGTCTGCAACGGCCACAATCGAACACACTCAACAGGAATGCACAGCAAGCGTGCTGGCGGGTGACCTAGCCAATGGGCCGTGAGCAAGGACTCGGGACGGAGACAATTGTGAGCCACTTGATCCGGCTCCCATTGCCTCCACAAAGAAGGTTTGCAGCACTCTTTTATTGGGTATCAAGCGTATTTATACGATAGGAACCCTACGTTTCTACCGTTTCATCTTTCATCCAGACAGCGCAAGGATTGACCGTTTACACGGCGCTCCTCCTCGGTAAGCGTCCGGTGAAGTACAGGTCAGCGGCAGCTACAGGTGTGCCGATGGGTACAGGACGGCTGGAAGGCGGAGAGCAGGTGGGCTTGCCGGATCCGGCACACTCGGCGCTTGGCAGCTATGCCGCCTTGTGTTTGTCAGCTTGTCGTGCCTTCTGCCAATGATGAGGCAAGAGGTCAGCTATGCGCCTGGCCGGATGCGTCGGGATGCGCTCGAACACGTCCGTGAGCCACTCCTGGGGATTAACACCGTGTAGCTTGCATGTGCCAAGTAGCGAATAGACCACGGCTGCCCGCTGGGCCGCATCATGTGATCCCGCGAACAGGTAATTCTTGCGGCCGATAGCCAACGGCCGCAGGGCATTTTCAATGAGGTTATTGTCCAGCTCCACGCGCCCCTCATCCAGGTATCGGGTCAGCCTTTTCCAAAGGCCGAGCGTATAGTTGATCGCCTGGCCCCAAGGACTCTTGGGCAACCCCCCGTTCGCCTCCAGCCAGGGCTTCAGCGCTTCCAGTACAGGCCGGGCCTCTTCCTGACGTACCTCGCGCCGACGTTCCGCACTGGCACCCTCCTCTCGCAGCCTGCGCTCTATGGCGTAGAGTCGCCTGATCTTTGTCAACACGTGCTCGGCCTTCTCCGGTTCGTAGCTACGACAGTCGTAGAACTTGCGTCTCGCATGCGCCATGCATCCGTAGACCGTCATAGACGGATGCGCATCGAAGACGTTGTAGGCCACATACCCGTCCGTCTGCAACGCTCCCGCATACCCACCCAAGAACGCCACCGGACCTGCACGGGCACGGCTCTTGCGATACTCCATCACTAACAGCTTCTGCTCCGGAGTGTGGTACACCCAGTAAAAACCCCGATGGGTCTTGCCCTTCTTCTTTCGATCCTGGACCTGGATACGCGTCTCATCCGCCTGCAGATACCCGCTTAAGAGCGCCTCCTGCTTGAGTGCATCATACAGCGGCCCAAGGTGCCACGCCGACTGCGCTATCCAGCCTCCCAGCGTGGACTTGGCAATTTCAATGCCTTCCCGCCGGAAACGCTGCTGCTGCCGGTACAGGGGCAAGTGGTCACAGTACTTGTTAACCACCACATCGGCCAACAATCCCGGTCCGGCCATGCCCTTGTCCACCAGCCGCGGAGGCAACTCGGCGATGATGACGCCGCTGTCCTCATCGGTCGGGTCCACGTACTTGGGACGATGAATCTCGACCACCTTTATCATGCTGGGCACGCTCTCCAGGTACTGCGTCTTCTCCATGCCGATGCAAATGAGACCTGTCGTGTCCTCTTCAGGCTCGATTACGATCGTCTCGCGGGGCAGGTGATCCGGCAAATCCTCGAAGTCCGGACGCCGCTTGGCCTTGCGCCGCTTCCGCTTCGGCTGATCCGTCTCGGGCTCGGGCGGCAGGGGCACCTCGAGCTCCATGTCGTCAAACAAGAGGCCCTGCTGCGCCTCCGGCCCCAGTACATACCTTTCGCTCCTGGAGCCAAAGAGCAGGCGGAGGGCTTCAGCCAGCTGTTTGTCCTTGCTCTCCAATTTCGCCTGCAGCCGGCTGTTCTCTTCGCTCAGCTGATTGATTACCTCGGACAGGCTGACGTTCTGCTGAAGCACCGCGGCAAGCTGCGCACGGAAGGTCTCAATATCCGCAGAAGAGAGGGAGGAATGTGCTTCGGGCTGCATGATCGTTCAACAACGTCTGCACATGCATTGTTCCACGTTTCCACATACTATTTATCCCGATTTCCGGCTCTTAACCGCATACCGACGCCGGTACGGACTTCAGCGACACTCCCTCCAGTAACATCACCATCTGCGTCCACGTCGGCATATCCTCTTTCGGCAGCTCAAACGTACCCGCTTCAAGCCTTTTGTAAAACAAGGCAAAGCCGTTTCGGTCCCACGAAAGCGCCTTCAGATGGCTCCGCCTCCTATTGACGAACACAAAGATGTCCCCCCGACATGGGATTCCGCTTCATGCCGCTTTTCACCAAGGCGCACAGGCCCTCAAAGCTCTTGCGCATGTCGGCCGGCGGCCGGTAAAAGAAATACCGGCGCGAAGGCCCCAGTCCGATCATGACTGCACCAGCTGCGCCAGGTACGAGGCAGATACCGGCGCCAAGAGGCGCACGCGTATCCCGCCCGGGTACATGATCTCCACTTGCGCCTCTTCACCTGCCACGGGTCTGCCAATCTCCACAAAGGCGCCGCTGCCGCAGCCTCCAGGCGATACTTCCGACGCCAGTAAAACAGCTGCCCATACGAGATGCCGCGCTCGGCACAGAACGCTGCAGCGGTCTGGCTGCTTTCTTCATACTGTTCCATGAGCGGAAACATTTCTTCCGCCGTACGTCTGGGCTGTCTCATGCCATCCAGGCTTTGAGTCCTCGGGGCTATGAGTAATCTCCCGAGAAATCGTCACCTTATCCAGATGGGTTTCACCGCACGCTTACCCTCCTCGCGGCTTCCCACAACCGTTCTACGTCGCGCATCGGCGGCTTCCCGAAGAGCCGTTCGAATCACCGACTGAAGTGCGAGGTGTCGTTATAGCCCACCCGGTAACCGGCTGGCGCGGCATCGGGATCTTCACTGAGTAGGAGGCGGCGCGCCTCCCGGAGCTGTAGCTACTTCTGGGACTGAGGCGGGGGCATCCTCGTGATGGCCTTGACGCAATGGTGAAAGCCCGAGACGCTCATCCCGATCTTTTTGGCAAGCCTCTCGGTCGGAATCGACTGATCGAAGTATTTTTGGAGCCGCTTGACTGCTCTGGAGATGCGGTGGCTGTGACCAGGTCTTGCGCCCTGTTCGCCTGTCAAGAGCCGCATTTGATTTCTTCTCTGGTCACTAATCCCATTTGGACCGGAATTTCGGGAAGCCCCGACGTGATCTGGAATGCAAGTCTCATTTACTCGTTTGACCTGACAGGATTGAGACGGATACGCGCCGTGCGGCACGCGTAACCGGTCGCAGGCCGATTACGCTGTTCGCGCTGCCGGGATTGATCTGAAACAGGTTCTCATCGTGCCGATGCTCGCTATGGCGATCTTAACTGCCGCGCAGTAGCCTATCAGTGATTCGCTACCGCTCTGCGTCATTTCGTAGGAGGCAAAGAGAGCGCAACGACCGCCTTTCTTAGGATATCACGAATACTTGCGGGCAAGTGCTCGTGAAACCCTGGATGTACGGTGAAAGCAAGGCACGATTCGGAAGGGATGCAGCCGATCTTAGAGCCGACAGCAGGTGGAAAGCGGACGATTTTAGTGGATTATGCGCGCTTGGACCAAACTGACTCATATGGCCATTTTTAGGCCCATATATGGGCTCTGCTCTCGCGGCCTACGTCACACTTAAGATACGTCTGGAGACGATTTGCACGATCTGGTGGGCTGTATATTCCTCGTATCTATGTTCCGTCTTGCATCTTGCCTTGGACACAACCGTGACAGTGCCCACAAAACATTTCCAGACCCGGTCTCAAAACGGCAGATATATCATGCTGGATATGGTCCTCCTCGCCTTTGTCCTTCTTCTGGCTGGATGTCAGTCCTCACCCAAGAGCCTGTCGAGCTTTTCGATGTTGGAGATTTGAGTTTGCGATCAATAGAGAGAGTACCGATTTGGCAGTCAGGTTTATTCAACGGGCTTGCAGGGCCCTTGAGCTTTTTCCGCGGACCGTAGACAAGAATGTGCCGCAAGAGCACGCGGCGCGTTTTGTGGTGGACCTGGTGGAAGGTGCAGATCTGCGTGCCTTCGAGTTGGCTTATTCGGGCAAGGTTCACCCTCGCCCCGGCCATGATGCTGGCGTTGCTCTTGTACGGATATGCGACGGGCATTCTTGCGAGCCGCAAGCTGGAGGAGGCCAGCCGGGACAGTCTGGCATTGAGGTTCGTGTGCGACAACCATCATCCGGACCATTCGACGATCGGTGCCTTTCGGAAGCGCTTAAGGACTTTTTTTGCGCAGGTGCTTCGGATGGCCATGAAGATGGGCCTCACGAAACTGTCTGCGGTGACTTTGGACGGGTCGAATATTGGGGCTGATGCCAGCAAGCACAAGGCTCTGAGCTGGAAGCGGGCCAAGGCACTGGAGCAGCATTGCCAAAAGGAGGCGAACAGCAGCTTCATCTGGCGGAGGAAGCGGACAAGAGTCCTGTGGCAGCAGCGATAGACATTCCGGCGGAATTGCAGCGAAGGGAAGACAGACTGGCGGGTACTACGCGGGCGAAGGAGGCCATGGCCGCGCGTGCCAAGCAGCGTCATGCACTAAAGACGGAGCCATGCGGGGCGTGGCTGCAGTGCCGGGCGGCCCATGAGAAGGCCACAGGCAAGAGAATCCGCGGAAAGCGGCCGCAGTCTCCGATAGTAGCCCCCCCCCCGAGACCCCGGTCAGATTAACTTGACAGATGCGGACAAGGGCATCATGCCGTACCGAGGAGTGTTCGAGCAGTGCTACAATAGCCAGATCGCCGCCTGTCAAGACAGCCGTCTGGTCGCGGTGCAGCACATGAGCCAAAAGCTCAAAGGCGTTTAGCAAGTGGCTCCGATGCTGGAGCAATGGACAGCGCGCACCACATCTGCAAAGTGGACCTTGGTTGCGGACGCTGGCTACAACAGCCGGAACAATGTGGTGGCCTGCGAAGCAGCCGGGGCGATCCGTTCATTAGTCCAAGACGCCAGAAGCACAACGCCCCACTGTGGGAGCGATTGGCAGTATCCGCGGCGCAGAACATGGATACTTATCGGAAGGGATGTCCGGTAGAACACACGAAGGTGCCATTGAAGACGGAAGAAGGAAGGCGGCTATACGTGGCCAGGAAGGCCACGGCCGAACCGGTCTTTGGCATCATCAAGCGGACCGTGGGCTTCCGTCAGTTCCTGACGCGAGGTTTGGAAGCGGTACAATCCGAGTGAGCACTGGTTTGCACGGTCTACAACATCGGGAGGCTCCACGCATTGCGAAGCGGCTAATCGGAGGCCCATTTAACAACGAAGTGCAACACTTGATTTGGATGACAGCGCGCTAGCAAGCGCGTATTCATCACGCTGATTACATGTGAGCGAGATGATGCCGGTACGCTCCGTTAAGACATCATTGGAGGGTATCAAATGGCGACGGGCTATCATCATCTTTCCTATGAGGAAAGGTGCCAGATTCACGCATTGAGGAAGCGAGCTGATTCGCTGCGCGAGATTGCGCGACAGTTGGGTCGCTCGCCATCGACGATCAGCCGGGAGTTGCATCGCAACAGCGGAGGTAGGGGCTACCGGTATCAACAGGCTACCCGCTTGGCCAGCGGGCGGCGGAGGAAGGCATCGTTGCGTCCACGGAAGATGACTGAAGCGATGTGGTCTCTTGTGCGTGAGAAGCTCGCCCTGCACTGGAGTCCAGAGCAGGTCTCGGGTCGACTTCGTCGTGATGGTGTCGTTTCGGTAAGCACCACATGGATTTACAGGCATAGCTGGGCGGACCGAGCGGCTGGCGGATCGTTGTACAAGCTGCTGCGTCGCCGTGGTAAGCGGTACAACAGGCGTAACAAGAGCGGTGCTGGGCGCGGCCTGATACCGCACCGTGTAGACATCAGCGAACGTGATCCCATTGTAGAGCAGAAGACGCGGATAGGCGACTGGGAGGTTGATACGATCATCGGGGCGAAACAACAGGGAGCACTGGTATCCATGGTCGATCGCGCCTCGAAATTCACGTTTCTTGAGCACGTTGCGTCAAAGGCTGCGATCGGGGTCCGCCATGCGATCATAGGTTGTCTCAGTCCGGTAAAGGACCGGGTACTTACTATCACGGCGGACAATGGCAAGGAGTTCGCTCATCATCGGCAGCGCGCTTTCCGCATCGTTTTACTTTGCGAGGCCATACCACTCCTGGGAGCGTGGTCTGAACGAGCACACCAACGGCCTGGTGCGAGAGTACTTCCCGAAGGCAACCAACTTTCACACGGTTGAACCGGCAGCGGTGAGGCGGGTGCAAGCGCAATTGAACAACCGTCCGCGCCGATGCTTGGCCTACCGCACGCCGGCGGAGGTTTTCCTTCCTGCACTAGAGGGCGTGGCAGCCTCCGCGTCCATGGTCTGAGTCGGGTCGTCGCCAGAAAGACCCATAGACCATTGTACCATGTTCGGGTGACATCATGCGTGCCTACACGCAGGGGAAGAGCCATGCTCGCCCGTCGGCATTGGCTGCCTCAAAGGTCAAGGAGCGCGAATTTCTTCGGCCAGCAAGCAGCTTCTTCTCCGGTCGGGCTCCGCCCTCCCTCCGAAGAAGCTCGTTTTCCGCGTTGCCTGTGCTATCTTCTGTCTCTACTCAGGGGCATACTACCTTGTCTACAGTTGTTGCACTTCGGACTTTAATTGGCGGAGGTAAGGGAGGCCCACTTTCGCAAGAAACACAAGACAAGAACGGCCTGAATTGGCTGTCAACCAGCTCAGCTCTGGCCCGCTGGGTGGGAATCGGCACCTTCTCGGTGGCATATGCCAATACCCGCCTCAAATGCGAAAACAAGAGAGCTAAGCTCGACAGGCTCCTCGCCCCCAACGAATTACGCCCAGGGCAATGCTGCCTCCATCGGCTCCAAAAACCTATGCCTGCGCGTCTTCCTGGTCCTATTCTCGTACGTAACCTCCTCGAAAGAAAGCTGACGCATTGGAATTCCCCCACGTTCGGTTGACCTGTTCCAATGTACTACCTTGTCCGCAAATCAGAGCTGCCCCAAGTATCGTCAATCATTCACCTAATAGCATGTTGACAACAGAAATAAAATAGGGTAATTTCCGGGTCACACGATATCAATCTGGCGCCTGTATTGATCAGGAAGTGTTTATGGCCGGAGTACCTAATTGGAATGACAATGATGATCTGGACAGGAGATTGCTTATATGAAATGCGTGGTATGAGATCATGGACTACAGGCCTGATTTACCTTGATTCACTATTCCATTCCAACGCTAATCACGCTGCACCAGTAGGCAGTATGGCAACTCGCAAAATACTTGCGGCAGCGTTACTTCTGACGATCTCCTGCTGGTCTGTGACAGTGGCTGCGGCCAAGCAACAATTGGATAATGTCAAATCAGGCAGCGTTTTGGTCCAGTTCAGGGAAGGAGTCGTGCCCCAATCGAGCATGGCCAAGACCGGATTAGCCGGATTTGATCGCACGGCAGACCGCTTTCGTGTGCATAGGATAGAGGAGGCCTTTCCCAGCATAAGAGCCGCAGCGGCAAAGAGAGATGTCTCGGTCTCGGCACAGGATTTGATGCGGGTATACGAAGTATACTACAATGCGCCGTTCGATCCACGCCTCGTGGCCGAAGAATTTGCGCGTGATCCGAATGTCGAGCATGCAGGACCCCGCTTAGTATATCACTTGGCTTGGGAGGGCCTGCCTACAGACCATTCGGGAGCTGTTCCCGACGATCCGAAGTTTGGCGACCAGACACATTTTGAATTGCTCCGAATGATGGAGGCATGGGATATAGCCAAGGGAGAGGATGGCGATGCGGTTATTGCCATAGCGGATACAGGAACGGAGTGGGAACATCCCGATTTGTTGGAAAACGTCTGGACCAATCCCGGCGAGATCCCGGATAATGGAGTGGATGACGACGGCAATGGCTACATCGACGACATAGTGGGGTGGAATTTTGGCAATGACAGCGCTGATCCTCGGGGGGTGCCGCGTGAATTCGGCGATCACGGTACTATGGTAGCCGGGGCTGCTACAGCAGTGACGAACAATGCAATGGGCATTGCCGGCGCGGGATGGAATGCCAAGTTCATGCCGATCAACGCGACATGTATCCCTGGTGGAGCAATCTGTTATGGCCTGGATGCGGTGGTGTACGCCGCAATGAACGGGGCAGACGTTGTTACAGCTAGTTGGGGATCAAGATTTGACGACGTCTTTTTAAAGGCTGCCATACGCATGGCGCTGGATGAGGGTGTCCTCGTGGTGGCGGCCTCTGGCAATGCTGCAGTAAACGTCGACGTATCCCCCTTCTTCCCTTCCGACTTTCGCGAAGTGCTAAGCGTAGGAGGAACAGCTAAGGACTCTGACCGAAATCAATTCAATTACGGCCGGGGCGTAAATGTGTTTGCCCCGTCGGCGCAGATTGACGCAACCTCCATGGATGGCGGATATTCTACGGCTTCTGGGACATCCTTTGCTGTACCCTTAGTTGCAGGCATCGCCGCACTGGTCAAGACGGCTTTTCCGAGCTACGGTCCCAGAAGGATAATGGAACAAATCAGGTTGACGGCAGACGATATTGAGGATGCCAATCCCCAGGGTCTGAAAGGCCTTCTGGGCCGGGGACGCGTGAACGCTTACCGGGCAGTCACAGAAAGCCCGCCTCCCGGAATTCGGCTCGAAGAGTGGACGTGGGCGGACAGTGATGGAGATTCCGATTTGCGCAGCGGGGAGACTGTGCAGGTAACAGCCACGTTTACCAACTATGGCGGCGATGCGATGGCTGTGCTCGTTGGTCTGGAGACGGCGAGTCAGTTCGTAGATTTCGTGCATGCCCGCGAGGCGGTAGGCGCAATGCCCCACGGTTCCAGCCATACGGCCACTTTCGAGTTTACATTTGCTGCAAATACACCGGCAAATTATCATACGCTAATATTTACAAGTGTAACCGACGGTGAATTCCAGGACAGTCCGGACAAACTGCGTTTCAGCATAAATGAAGCAAATGTCGCCACGCACAACACAGACGCTCTCGTTACTTCGATTACCAATGAGGGCAACATTGGATACATCGAGTTTCAGGGCAGCTCCAACGGTCGTGGCTTTCAGGTGCGGGATCGAAACGGGCAAATGCGTGACACGATGTCCGAGGGTGGACTACTGCTCGGTACGGGACCGGATACCGTTTCCGATTGCGTTCGCGGTGTCAATACCGAACGAAACACTCGTCAGCACAAAGACCTTGTGTTGAAGCCCGGTACGAGCATTGTACTAACCAAGCCAGGGGACTTGGCATCCCAGCATGGCCGCGTAGAGCTTGTGGATTCACGGGCGCAGAATCCGCTCGGACTCAATATTTTGCAGGAAAGCTACGTGGATTCTGCCCCGGAGAACGAAGATTTCTTGATTGTCAAGTACACGGTAACAAACACCAGCGAGGAGTCATCACTATCCAACCTGTATATCGGCCTATTCTTTGACTGGGACGTCGGTCTCCCGGATCCTACGGTCGATGTGGCGCGCTACGACAGTGACCGTATGGTGGGCTATGTCATGGGCGACCCTAATTCCAGCGTGGCAGTTGGCGTCAAGGTGCTCACTAGCCACGCCGGTATTTCGTACGGGGCCATGCGCAATGAAGACGTAGTGTATTCAACGAACCGGGACGGCGGTTTCACGGAAGAAGAGAAATGGGCGTTTCTCAGTGGAGGCATCGGTAATACCGAACTAGAAGCTACCGATGTTTCTCAACTCACCGGCACGGGACCATTTTCGCTGTTGCCAATGAATAGCGTTATCGTCGCGTTTGCCATTGTTGGCGGGAGTAGTGAAGCGGATTTTCTGCAGAATGCGGACAACGCCCAAACGCTGTGGAATAACGTGTTAAACGTCGAGCGGACTTCTCTGGACCCTGTGCCTGAGTTTACGAGCGGTTTCACATTCAGGCCGGTATTTCCCAATCCGGGCGCGTCTCACCAGACATTTTCGTTTAGCATTCCGACTGAATCACATGTGCAGTTGGAGATTTTCAACATGCTCGGTAGCCAGGTGAATACTCTGGAAAGCGGGTTGCGGCCTGCCGGCATGCACCAGGTTATTTGGAACGGCAATGACGCTGCAGGCCGCCGCGTGGCAAATGGTATCTACATTGCGCGCCTTGCTGCGCGCAGTGCGGGCAAGCCGCTCCTGGCATCGCAGCCGGTTGTGGTACTGCGCTAATTGTACACGTGATAATCCAGGGCAGGATTGCGGTGCACGGTGTCGTAGTATAGCTTTGTGTGATGGATTCATTCACCCAACGGCAGAACTTCCTTGGCATTCCAATCATGAATACCGGAGCATGCCGGATTGCCCGTGCGGTGAAGGACCAGATTGACCCTTCTTTCCGACGGCTCGGAGACGAATTCTTTCCAAGGCATCTGTCTGTCGCCCTGATCGACGCGGTGTTTACACCCATGCTTCGCTACGAAGAGGTCGTAGTGCCAATTGTTGAGCGGTATTGCAAGTGTTTTGGCATTTCGAGGAATCGGGCAGACGAGCACCGCCTTCCACCGAGGGACGACCAGGAAACCCTTCAGGATTGTATCGGCCACTACAGTGAACGCGGTGTCGAGTACATGGCGGACAAAGTCTACAAGTCCAGACACTGCTCTCCCGGAACCAAAATTCTGAAGGCCGAAACCGTATACAAAGCAGCCGTTTGTCTTCGCGATATCGGCGTAAACGTGCTGCAAGACATGGCCCGGACACCCGAGGAGGCAATCAGGAATGCCCTCATGCCCATACATGGCATTGGCCATGCCACGATCCAGATGTTTCTGATGTACGCAGGTCGCAGTGAATTGGTAAAGGGCGACGTACACATATGCAGATTTGTTGCCCGTGCGCTTTGCAAGAAAATGGTTTCCCCTAAAGAGGCAGAAGAACTGGTCCAACAGGCTGCCCCCCTGCTTGACCTCAAACCCCGACATCTAGATTACGTCATATGGAAGTTTGAACGCGACAAGCAGAGGTCGTCCCCTGCAAAGAAGTCGAGATCCGAAGGCAGTTCCTCCTGCTCCCATTAATGCCGTTGTAGGGTATGCATCCGGCGATCAAGGGTATCACGAACACTTGTGCACCAATGAGCGCTGGGCCGGCGCAGAGCTGGATCAGGCGGTGGTCGTATGTGCAACAGCCCGATCGGGCTGTTGCTCTGCATTCCCGCCAACCTAATCTCCAATGAACCCCTCGGCATCCAACGCCCGCAATGCCTTCAAACACGTCGCCTTCTGCGGATGGCCGCGCACATCAAAGAGGCCAAATTCTTGGCAGACACAATATCCTATGGCATACCTACTGTGAAGCGCCTCGTCGGACAATATGCGCTCCAAGTACGGCCTGGCATCGGTGCCCTGAGCGCGAGAGAAGAAGCTAACGCTGTGCCGTGAAACTACGCGGCATGACATTGACTGCTAAGTACTACGTATGAATGAAGGCCAGGGTTAGGCAGCTGCGCTCTTTTCTACCCGATCGCTGAACAGGAAGAAGAAGGCCACCGCAAAAACCAGGGTGCCCCCAGCAAACAGAGCCCAGAACAGGCGCCATTCCGGAAGCATCAGGTTGCCATTCTCGCCAAAATAATTGACAAAAAGACCTGATAACTGCGTGCCAATAAGGAATCCGACGCCTTGCGTCAGAAGAACCAGAAGTCCCTGAACCTGGCCGCGAATCTCCTTAGTGGTCCTCTTGTCAATGTAAATCTGCCCGGTGACGAAGAAGAAATCGTAACAGATTCCGTGGATCAGAATACCGATCATGATCACCCAGAAGGTACCTGTCAGGGCGGCAGCCGAGAAAAGTGTAAACCGCGCCACCCATGCAAGCATTCCAAGCAACAGCATCCACTTTACGCCTAGCCGCGCAAAGAAGAATGGGATGAGCAGCATGAAGATTATCTCCGAGAGCTGCCCGAATGACATCTCGAAGCTGGGGTTGGCAAATTGCACCAGACTCAGTTCCTCATGCAGTGCATTGAAGTATACCGGCGCGTACGGGAAATAGGCGCCGAAGGCAATGAATATGAGCATTGCGGCGGCTAGAAATACTACAAACGAGCGGCTTTTCAGTTGACGGAAGGCATCTACACCCAGAATCTGCTTCCAGGACGTCCGCTTGCCAGCAGACGGTGGAGGCGTAAGCGGAAGCGTGAAGCTGTAAAGCCCCAGGAACAGCGCTGCGCCGCCACCAATGTATAGCGGCAAACTAGTATCATCCGCCCGCAGCACGTATCCCATGAACAGTCCGATAGCCGCCCAGCCAAGCGTGCCGAACACCCGTACGACAGGAAATTCCTTTTCCTGATTCGTCATGTGATGAAACGCCAGCGATGCCGTCAGCCCCAGCGTCGGGAAATAGCACAGGGCATGCAGAAACAGCAACGGCAAAAACAGGTCGGTGCCCGCAAAGCTCGGCATGGCACACATCGCCACGCCGGCTACCAGGCAGAGTGCACCCAGTACTTTCTCCGAGTCGAAAAACCGGTCCGCGACCATGCCCAGGAAGAACGGAGCTATGGTGGCGCAGATAGGGCCCAATGCATATGCAATAGAGATGGCATCTCCCATCTGCATCGTTTGCATATAGTTACCGAGGGTAGGTGCCCATGCGCCCCAGATGAGATACTGCACAAACATCATGAGGCTCAGCCGCGCCGTCAAGATTACATTCATGTATCAGTCGGGGTCAATGGCATCGGGGCGCTTTCCCTACGGCAGCAGCTCATCCTCCGAGGTCCGCAACGACCTGCACCAGCATCTGGATTTTCTCCGCCTCCATTGCCGCAGCATCGTCCGAAAGTCCCGCGGCAAGCCCGGCCAGTGCATCCGATCGTGCGTCACCAGATGCCGCCTCCGCGCCCATAAGGGACTGCCGCACGGAGCCGGCGCGTTCGGCCGACAGGCCACCAGACCGCTCGAGCTGGTCTACGTACGCATGTGCCAGCGCGAATGTAGTGGGCCATTTGTAGGTGGGCTGGCCTTGCGCATTCAGATATTCAAGTTCTACGGTGTTGGCTGCGGCAATTTCATTCTTCGTCAGCAAGTCGCTGGGAACAAGCCTGAAAATGTCCAGGCCGCGCGCTATTTCGCTACTTACAATCAGTCCATTGTACCAGTAGACCGACCAACTCCCGCCCATTTCCATGCTCTCGGCACTGACAGGGCCGCGGTCGTGGTAGGCAATTTCCATGGGGTTGGACGGATCGGTCCAATCGCTTATCGAGATACCACCCTGGTACCAGGACTGCACGAACAAGTCGCGACCTGGAACAGGGATCAGGGACCCGTTGTGGGCCACGCAATTCTCCTCCGGGGTCTGCGGGGCGGGCAACTTGTAATAGCTCTTGAACTGCATCTTTCCATCTTCCAGCGTAAAGATGGCGTTTGCACCCCATTCCATGGGGTCGGATGCGCGGCACTTGGGCGATCCTCCGCCGCCCCATTCGTCCGTAAACAGGATCTTGGTGCCGTCGTTGTTGAAGGTGGCCGAATGCCAGTAGGCGAAATTGGAATCCGCGACTGCGTCAATACGGTGGGGATTGATCGGGTCCGTGATGTCAAGGAGAAGTCCATAGCCCTCGCATGCGCCGCCAGCCAGACCTATTTCGGGATAGAGCGTAATGTCGTGGCATTGAGTAGGGCCGGCCTCTGGCCCGTCCGATTCGGCATGCGGAGCGCCGATCATTTCCGCGAAGAGGTTGGGGAGCTGTTCACGAAATGCCGCGCTATCTGCCGCCGTGGCAGGCCCTTCCTTGCCCTGCTCCGTCAGGAACCCCTGCATCATCCGCTCCACATATCGATCGGGCAAGATCATTTCCTGACCAACAAGACTGACGACGAAAGCGCCGGCAGCCTTTGCGGCCTCAATCATGGCCAAGTCGGCAGGAGCCTGGCCGTGCTCAGGCGGTGCAGTCAGATCGTCAAAGATGCGGGGAGAACTGACAATGGCCGCGGCCGATGGGTTATCCAGCGGGACCTGGATGACTTCGATCCGGAAGAGGGCCGAGTTGGGATCTTCATCGGGCGACAGCCCGGAACACCCGGGCAGTTCTTCTGCCGGTCGTACCGGTGCAGATCCGGATACATATACGTACACGTTCTCGTCGTCGTCGGGGTCTTTGAGAACGCTGTGCGTATGCGATCCCCGGCATGTCTGTACATTGGCTACATATTCGGGACTCAGAATGTTGCTGATATCAAAGATCCGAATGCCACGCAGCCGATCTTGGCTCACGCGCTCCTGCACACCATCCGTTCCGCAGTCCAGCCTTCCCCCCATCCCCTCACCGGAGACAAACATAAGGTCACCATACACCGAGACATCACTCTGAGAGGCTGGGCACACGTACTCCGTGGACAGAACCGGAGCCGAAGGGTCCAGAATATCCCAGACCTGAATACCATTGTAGTTACCCTGGATGGCATAGTTGCCCTTGAAAGCCAGATCGGAATTGGTCACGCCAACAAACGCCTCGGACGGACGCGTGGCAGAAACCAGCTCCAGATTCCATATGGCTTCTTCTGCATCGAACAGGCCGGCACCAAGCCCGACACGGGGGTCCCTGGACCCCACTGCCTCTTCGGGCATGGGCTCCACCATGACATCTACTGCCGCCATGGGCTCCACCATGACATCTACCGCCGCCATGGGCTCCTCGGCCATCGCATCATCCGGCTGCGCCAGCGGCCTCGGGGCACACGCGGCAAATGCCAGCACCAAAAAAAGCAGTGCTGCCGAATAAAGGCGGGTAATGGGTTTCATTGTTTGGGCTATTTGGTGTAGGCGAAGACCGACCAGGCTACATTCCTTGGCCGAGCATTTCTTCCATTCGCGCGATCTCGGTAATCTGGTCAACATGAATAGCTGACGCCAGTTTGAATGCGGCCTCATCCCGCCCGACGCCGTCGTGCCGGAACAGATTCCTAACCATGCTGACCGCACCCTCATGATGCTGGATCATATAGGTGAGGAACAGTTTGTCGAATGCCGCGCCGCTCGCCAATTCCAATTCCTGAAGCTGCTCCTGAGAAAGCATACCGGGCATAAGAGCATGACCTGTGCCAGGCATATGCCCTCCCCTATGGACTTCAGGGGCGGGCTGGCCGCGGTCCCGCAGCCACTTCTGCATCAATGCAATCTCGTCCTTCTGAGCGTTGATAATTCGGGCAGCGAGAATACGGACAGCCTTGCCCGCTCCGTTGGTAGGAGCAAAGGCCGACATGACGAGGGCCTGGGCATGATGGGCAATCATCCCGGTCATGAATGTTACTTCGGCCGGCACGTAGCGTGATCGCGCTTCTTCCTGCCGCTTCCAAAACAACTCCTCAAGCGCTTCGTCAGACGGCGAAGTCTGCTGAGCCTCTGCTTTATACTGGAACCCAAGTACCAGTATCACCAGAAGCGGCATTGGGTTACGAATTCGGAACATGTGCACTGAGCCTGACTACCGCAACTTCCGAAGATAGTCCCTGCCGACCGGAACTGCAACCGTCAAAAGACAGCGCTTAGCTGCATTCGGACGGTATGGATAGCCGGCGTTCGCTCAGGATTCCTGCCGTTGTACGACAGGGTCGCCCTCAGCGTACTGGTGAGTTGATACCAGGCCGTGAGCGTCCAGAGGTAGGAATGTCCTTCCCCCCTGCCATCGGTCAGTTCATAATAAGCCAGGCCTGTAGAGCGTGCGCCGCGGATATTAACGGATGAGCCTTCCAAGCGGGCGGTGATGCTTACCTTGCCGGCGCGTGCGTAGGACGCAGTAAGCGGGACCTTCCAGACCCTCGCCACGGCCGTGGTCGCTTTCTTCTTCATGGCTACCGCGCCCAGAGTGAAGCGCCACGGCGGGCCCGGACTAACGACCAGCTCCGGCTCTGCCCTTCGGCTTCGGATATCGAACGAGCGCGACGCGAAAGTCTCGCTTGCTGTTCTCTTGTACTCGTCTTCGACGGCAAGGCGCAGCTGCCAGGCAGGCGAGGGAGCGACCTTCCCTTCCGCCCTCCATGCATCAATTGCTCGGGACTCGCTTCCGGCGGCCAGTGCGCTAAGGGTCCGCAGACTCCGGACCGAAGCGTCCATTCCGAAGCGAGGTCGGTTGCGGAATAGAAACACGTCCTGACGAATGGACAGCAATCCCCTCAAGGTGGCTTCGGGGCTGCGAAATGCGTGCAAGCGGAGCAGGTAAACATCAGATATCCGGGGCGTCCTGCTTTTCTCCTGGATCTGGATAATTGTACGGGTCGATACGTTGGCCAGACGCCTTTTCCATGCAGACATGGCTTCTCGCCACCGGCGCGCAGGGTCGAATTCGAAGGTAGCGCGTGACTGCAGGCCAATAACGCTCTGCAGCGTATCGGACGGAAGGTACGTCCTCACGTAGGTGCCTTCGTCCTGCGTGGTTTCTGGAACGAATTCGTCGATCTGAACCAAGCCGTCTCTATTGTCGTCCTGCCACACGAATTCCCCGATTTCGGGGCCGGTTCGAATGTAGATCTCCTGTAGAATAGGCGTGCGCTCCGAGAGTGCCTCGTAGTGCCAGTTCATCTTCAGCAGGCTGCGCCACGGCCACCATCTACCGGACCAGCGGAGGACAACAGACTGCTGCCTGCTTCGTTCTGCCATACTTCGAGTCCGCCAGCCGAGGCGACCCTCCGTCCGTAGCGCCCGCACGGGCCGCAGCTCAAAGTGCGACTCGACGGTGACGGCACGCACATTGTTTTCCAGCCTGCCGCTGCCCCATCGATCCTCTTCGCGAATCTCCACGCGGGCGCCTAGCTCCGTGTTACCTTGCTGCCATACTATCCCCGGGCGGATCTCCGTAAAGGCCAGCGAGGCCGCAGTCAGACTGTCCGAGCCTTCCGCACGCATGTGCCGGCGCTCCCGCTCGATTTCCAGAGCCGGAACCAGGCTCCCAACGGGCTGCTCCAGGCGACCACGCTGCCGGACCCATACCCCATCTTCAAGCAGATGCGGATCCTGGCTCGTGATATCCACGCGGTGGTAGCGCAGCCGCGGAAATCGCTGTTCCTCGACGCTTAGCAGGACCTCGGCTCTTCGGCCCATAAACCCATCCGCCAACCGAATCCTCCCAACGTCCGCACCAATTTGAGTATGTGGCGTGAAGACCCACTCCAGGTGGGCTTCATCGATTTGTTCCTCTCCCTGCATGCGGCCTGCGTGTCGTCGGCTGTCCAGATTCCACTTGCGCGCATACTCTACCGGCCGTATGCGATTGAACGGCGTGAAGCCCTCCTGCAGTCGCCGTCGACGCGCATCGAGCGCTACCGTGCCCAGCCACTGCGGTCCCAGCCGGCGCGGCGTTACGCGGAAACCGCCCAGATAGGCACCACCGCGGTCATCTTCCTCGTGGATGTCCGAGAAACGATTTCCATCATGGAGGGATCTCGCCCATTCACCAAACACCTCAATGCCCGGTACCGGGACAAACCCTCCCCGGAGATCCAGCATACGTTGCTCGCGGGGTTTCGGCAGGGCCTGTACCGGCGCATAGTCGCCCTGCCCCGGGCCGTGCCAGACATACAGTATGCCATTGGTAGCCTGCCCTTCACGCGTGTAGGCTCCCTGCTGCGCCCCCACATACGAAAATCGGACGCGATAAACGTCGCCGGTAGGCTTTTCGGTTGCCGAGGCAAAGTATGTGCGGTGTACCCCGCCCAAAAGCGTATCACGCCGTACGTATTGTACATAGGGTGCCTCTGCGTCAAAGGCTACTACGGAAGCGCCATCGCGAAAGACGGCAGAATCCCCGGCAGCACTGAGCAGTTCGCGATCGTGTGCAGTGAGACCAAATTCCTGATCGAACGTCCGTCCATCCGCTTCGCGGAGCAGGGTCGCGCCCAGGCGCAAGCGCGGAGGTCCTGTCGTTCGCGGACCGAAGGAAGCCCCAACGTTAGCCCCGAGTACAGTCCTCGTGAATTCAGTAGTCCGGTACTGATATTCGACGCGCACACGGTTGTCATCGCGCATAAGGCGTGTGGACGTAAACGTGATCTCTCCAGTGGCGTAGTCTATTACATAATCATTCGTTTCACCCCGTTCTGCGCGCTCTCCATCGATATAGACGACTTCCGAGCCTGGTACGATGAATATGAATCGTTCGCTTTGCTGCCCTGCAAGCCGATAAGGCCCCTGAACACCGTCCAGCACCGATATCTCCTGGCTCCAGAACAAACCGCGGGCCGTGGCCCCTGTTACCTGCAGCGTACCGGGCCCGGCTTTGGCCTGAATACCGATTCCCTGTACTTTGCGGGTAAAGCGGGCAAATTCACTCGCTTCGTACTCAACCTCGATGTCACCGAGCTGCGCACGGCCCTGCCTGGAGTCGATTTCTATGAAAACGCGGTCCAGTTCGCTTAGCCGCTGCGTGGTCCCCTCCGGAAGTATGGGCGTGCTTTCGTCGGTGAGCACTGCGCGTATGCGAACGTCGCTAGCGACCTGTCCGGCCAACTGAAGGCGGAGGCCGGACTCTATGGTGGCATCACGCCTGTTTCCAGCAAGTATGCCCCGCGTAATGGACCCACTGCGCTGCAGGTTGACGTCATCTAAGGCGAGCGTGCCCGCGCGGTGATCTGCCGCTTCCGCTAGGGTATCTTGCAAGCCTGCCCGCGTGAATTCCCGCCGATATCCCTCTCGAAGTCCGAGTCCCCATGTCCTGTATTCGGCAACTACCACTACGGAAGTATCCAGTCCGTCAACCCAGAGACGTCCAAATCGGTAGTCTATGCGATACGCCACCGTGTCCAGCGCGACTGGACCGGCAAATACGGTCTCTGATCCTGGGCGAATAAAGGGCCTGAGAACGAAGGGCTGCTGACTGCTCGCATCCAGTGAATCCCGGTGCAAATCCAGGCTCTCGAACGGGTTAGCCACGCGCTGGCCGCTGGCAGGGGCCGCAGCCACCAGTGTGAGCACGGTCAATACGGGAAGACATCGCCCCACTAGCTTTTCTGGCAAACGAGGCCCCTTGCACATCTTTATTCTTACCGCAATACCCAATCCGTTGTATGCATTACCCGGCAGGATGCAGGCACAAGGTATGCAACTATCCGCCATCCCGGTGCGGACGTTTCGCCAGCCCGAAAATTCCTTGGTCAGTACCCGAGGACGACAGGCTGAACAGGCTTGCCACAACGGCTGCGAATAAAGCCAAAGAGTGAGCCCGGAACCATCACCTGAAGATCATTCCCGTGCGCTACTTGAGCAGCGGCCCAAAACGCCGTACGGAGTGCCATGGTCATCCTACAGACGGCCTCCAGCTCGTGTGGTCTGCCGCCAACAGCATACGCACTACACCACGGAAGCGAATGCGATCTCGATGCATGACCTCGCAAATAATACAAATCAGCATTTTACCCATGCTCTGCCGCGCGCAAGCGGAAACGCCACGCCGTGAAGGTAGTGCGCTGCCGCGCAAGGTTATCCCTTCAACAAGGGATGCCGCTGCGGGCTGCGCAGCTTCCGTCAACACTCGAAAGGCCTTGCAGGGCGCTTCTCGCTGTGACCGGGCCCGTGCCCCCGGTCGCGAGCGGCGCAGTCCTGCGCGACTTCCCGGAATACACTCATGGTAGCGCCCGGAACTGCCTGTTCCACGGCACGACACCCATCCGGGCGCGGGGCAAGGAGGATGTACTCTGCGCAGAATTGCGTTCAAAATTACGGGGCAAGTGATGGACTTTCCCTCACCGGGAGCTACCGGAGGCCGACTAGACCGGGGGAGCGCCGTGGCGCACGACTCATTTGCTTCTGGCCTGCGAACGACTAACGACGTTTCGCGATACCACGGCTCCGGACCACCGGGCACCTTTCAGGACTGGTACATGATTGCGCCCATGCACAGCCCTGTGCATGCTCAGGCGAGACCAACATCATCCGCAAGCTCGTTGGTGTCATCTGGCCGGATCTCCACGCCGCTTCGCTCCAGAAGAGCGCCGGACATCTCGATCCCCGACGTCAGGCCCTCTGCCAACTTGCCAGCCTTGATACTCTCGCGAATCCTGTCAACGATGCTGGCCCAGTCGTTCCTGGACACCTTCTCGTTGATGCCCGAATCGCCCAGCACCTCAATGCGTCGCTCGAACAGAGACACAAACAGAAGAATACCTGTGCGATCTCTGGTACTAAAGACCTCTTTCTCCACGAAAGCTTCCACCGCGCGGCGGTGCACCGCATCGGCTAGCCGCGTCTTGCCCGCAAACAGCCGTTTAATCGAAGGCACCAGCGCTGCAAGGGCCGCGCCACATGTTCCCGCCCCGACGATTACCAGAGTCTGGCTGATACCCGTATACAGCCACGAAAGACTCCATCCCTCGTAGAGCAGTTCAAGCAGCATCAATACACAACAAGCAGCGGCCGCCAGGGTAGCCGAAGCACGCCACACGGCAATCTCGTATGCCGCGCTCCGCACCGCGACAAATGGAACTATTTCGCCGCTTGTCCTGCCTTCAGCACGGCCGACGGCCTCTCGAATTTGCAGCAGTTCGTCGTTGGTCAATGGATGCTTCATAGTAGTGTAATCCGAATAAGTCCCTACGTTTGTACCTGTCGGTGCCGATGAAGCCTGCGTGTCAGCAGAGCATGCACCACCAGGCTAAAAGCCGACAGAAGCACGGCCACAGCTACCAGCCGCACAGCTGCCTCTTCGCCGCCCAATTGGTTAAGATGGGTAAAAATGGCGAGCGGTATCGTTCGTGTACGCCCGGGCACGTTACCCGCCACAACGATGGTGGCTCCAAATTCGCCGACGGCGCGTGCAAAGGCAAGTATCAGACCTGCAGCGATGCCTCGCGCAGCCAGCGGCAGCGTCACATGGCGGAACGCCTTCCAGCCGCCGCCGCCATATACATAGGCCGCCTCTTCCCACTCCGGGTCTATTTGCTCGAATGCTACCCGCATGGCCTGAACCATGAGCGGAAACGCCACAATGCCAGCGGCCAGAGCCGCGCCCAAACCGGAGAATGCAATCCGAAGACCAATGGTGTCGGACAGCCATCGGCCCACAGGGCCCTCCGGGCCCAGGGCGATGAGCAGGACATAACCCGTCACCACCGGGGGGAGCACAAGCGGCAATTGAACAAGATTCTCGACCGCAAAGGCGATGGCTCCGCGCCTGCGCGCCAGATAGTAAGCCATGCACGTGCCAAAAGGAAGGCTCGCGGCAACGGCCAGAACGGCTACCCGGATGGAGAGCACCAGCACATCCCACTCTTCAGGCGAAAGTATCATGGTGCCAGACTATCGTCGAACCTCCAGGAATCACCCGGGTCGGCACGCCGTGGCGCAAATCCAAACCGGCGCCACAAAGCATGGCGTGCTGTATCGGCAACAAAGGACAGAAATTCTCGTGCTGCGTCTTCGTTGGAAGCTCTGGAGAGCAAGGCGGCGCCATACCTTATTCGAGGCGCGCATGCAGCGGGCCACGAAAACAGGATGTGGGCATCAGAGGACAACAGCACATCCGATGCATACACTATCGCCACGTCGGCTGCGCCGCTTGTCATGGACACCAGCGCGGCGCGAACATCCATCGTAGGCACAAGCTGGTGCTGCAGCGTCCGCCACATGCCTGCACAAGTAAGCCCGGCCCGGGCATACATTCCTGCAGGGACGTGGGTTGGATCTGCTACCGCGATACGCGCGGCCGAGCCCAGTTCCGCAAGGGACTGCGGAGACAGTCCCGATGGGCGGCCGGCCACTACCAGAGCGGTGCCCATCGGCAACACCGTGGCCACAGCCACCCTTCCCTGCCTGTCAAGATGCTCAAGCCATGCAAGATTCGCCGAAAGAAAGATGTCGGCCGGTACACCATGCTCAATCTGCCGGGCCAGCATCGATGTCGATCCCGTACTGAGCAGGATCCGATAATCCGCGTGGGCAATTTCAAAATCATGGGCCAGCGCCTCTGCGGCATCGGTCAGCGATGCCGCAGCCAGCACCACGATTTCCTGGCGGCCATCTCCCACACACCCCGCAAGCAAGCTCCCAAGAAGGAGGAGCCACCGCATCAGAGGCCCTCCTGGTCGAGAAGGGCGGCAAGCACCTCGCTTGCGCGGAAGTAATGCTCGGATCCTTCCTCTGTGAGGGTGAGGACCTTCTCCAGCTGCTCGACCGCCTTGTCCGCCCGATTGATGCGGGCAAGCATAAGGCCATAGTTGAAATTCGCATTCAGGTGCATCGAATCCGATTCCAGGACGCGCTTTATTTCGTCGACACCCTTCATGGGATTGCCCGTATTCAAATAGGCGGTTGCCATGTCCGTGCGCACGTCCAGATCTTCGGGATCAAGCTGCAGCATACGCTCATAGGCGGCAACTGCAAGATTGGCCATAGACTGCCGGGCGTTTGGCACCGTGGCCTCGGACATGGCATCATAGTAGAGGTCTCCCGCCATATTCCAGTCCTGCAACGCTCCGGTTGCTTCGGCAACCCGTTGCTGCTCGGCGGCCGCAAGATCCGTCCGCCCCGCCTCAATGAGAACCACAAGCTTTTCCCGTTGCCACAGCCGTCTCTCGCTCCCCGCCGCCTGTGCGATCTTGTCGTCCAATTCAGCTACCTGTTCAGCCAAGGGACTTCCCAGTATCGCCGCCCCGGAAACCTGTGCCTGCGGCGACTCAAGCCCGCGGGCAGGCTCTTTCGACTTGCTTACAGCCGAAATCAAGAACAGTGCAACGACAAGGGCGAGCGCAGCTCCTACGACAATGCCTACCTGGCGCGGCACGGCGGCGTCTCTGGACCTGGCTTCCGGCGGAGCATCCTCCAGCAGCAATTCATTGCCGCACTGGGAGCAATAGCGCGCCACGGCAGAATTCTTCCAATTGCACCGGCCGCACTTACTTTTTTGCAGGCTGACGCCCTCGGCGTTCGATTCCTCTGCGGCAACGGGCCAGCCACACAGGCTGCACCGCTCGGCATGCTCTGCGAGAGCGGCGCCGCATTCGTCACACGTTGGGCGTCTCATGATTGCCTGTCTCGAGCCTTGTCGTTGATGCCTGCGCGCAAGTGTGTGGATGACTTGAATACCGGAACATGTTGCGCCGCAATTTCAACGGGTTCATTGGTATTGGGATTGCGCGCCACGCGCGCCGCGCGGAACTGCACCTTGAATGTACCGAAGCCGCTGAAGGAGACATCCTCTCCTCTCGCAAGCGACTCCGCTATGGTTACCAGGAGCCCTTCTATCACATATCTGGTCTCAAGTCGGCCAATACCGGTAAGGCGCGCTACATGGTCTATGACCTCTGACTTTCTCACGGACGAATTGGGATAGTTAGGAAAGGTGCTCTGCTATACCAACAGCGGACCTTAGGGTTCACCCGGCGGGCAACAGGACTACCGCTTTAGCGTATCCGGCAGCAATAGGATCAAAACGCCCATGACCCCACGGATCTTTCTATGGTTCCTGCTGCCTCTGGCTGCTTGCAGCCCTCCGCCTTCAGCCCGGTCCATCGTGCAGAGGGCGATTGAAGTGCACGGTGGCCACCGACTCATGCATGCGCGGGTCTCCTTCGACTTCCGGGAATACAGATTCACCGTTACGCGCCAGGGAGGCCTGTATTCATACGAGCGGGCGTATTTGCAAAATGGGAGCCACATTGTCGAACGGCTGTCAAACACCGAGGTCACGCGCCATGTGGACGGGACTATTGTGCCTCTTACGCACGAGGAGCGCCGTAGCATGCTAACTCCTCTGAATTCGGTACCCTA
Organism: Rhodothermales bacterium; assembly: GCA_965216255.1. Taxonomy (GTDB): domain Bacteria; phylum Bacteroidota; class Rhodothermia; order Rhodothermales; family Bin80. The sequence goes on along the minus strand of OZ244148.1, from coordinate 5,312,141 downwards.
CTTTGCCCTGCTGCCATTCAATTTGCAGGACCCCGCCGTACAACTAGCTTACCTGGGTGGCAGCACGATAAGGGGAGCGCCTTACCACGAAATTGAGGTTACTTTCCGCCAGGAGGATGGCGGGCGCGACTTCGATGACCGCTTCGTCTACTGGTTCCACAAGCAGACGTATACCATGGACTACCTGGCCTACGCCTTCCATACCGACGACGGAGGGACGCGTTTTCGCGAAGCCTTCAACGTGCGAACGGTGGCCGGCGTACGCTTTGCAGATTATCGCAACTACATTTCAGATACTTTAGGGAGTCCAAATTCCGCCATCGAACGCTACGATACGGTCTTCGACCAGGGAGCCGTCTCGCTTCTGTCGAACATCGTAACTGAAAACATTTCGGTTTCGCCGATAGCAGCGGCCGAATAACGTTACCTGATCCATGGCACAGTCCGCCGAGCGCCCGCTGCAAGATATCAAGATTGGTGCCAAGGGGACCGGGATTTCACGGCCGCTAAGCAGGCAGATCAACCTGTTGGCAACGCTGCTCGGCCGCGCCATTCATGAGCAGGCCGGCGAGCGCATGGTGGACATTGTGGAGAGTTTGCGCCTCCTGGCCAAGGAGGCCCTGCGGGAAAACAAACCCGAAAAGAGACGCGAGGCAGCAAGGCTCATTGAAGGGCTCAGCCTTACGGACATCGAGTGGGTGCTAAGAGCCTTCACGGCCTTCTTTCACCTGGTTAACCAGAGTGAGCAGCAGGAAATCATTCGAATCAACCGCGACCGCGCACGGCAGTCCGTACAGCGATCCAGGCCGGAATCGATCGACGAGTCCATTTGCACGCTTAAGAAGCACGGCTACAAGTTCATGGATGTTGTCGCGGCGTTGCGGGGCCTGGATATTCAGCCGACGCTGACGGCGCATCCCACGGAAGCACGGCGTCGCACGATCCTCTACAAACAGCAGGATCTGGCCGAGCAGGTAAGTAGATGGCGCCACGGGGATCCTACCCCGGACGAGCGCACCGACCTACTGCAGCGCATCCGTGACCAGATCGCAGTCCTTCTGGCCACCGATCAGGTCCACTCCAGCCGTCCCACGGTGATCGACGAAGTAGAGCACGGCCTCTATTTTCTGCGCAACGCCATATGGGAAACCGTTCCACGCATTCATCAGGACGTACAACGGGCGCTGATTCGCCACTATGGCCGCAGCGCCGAGGTACCGGTCTTTCTTCGGTTTCGCTCGTGGATTGGCGGCGACCGGGATGGCAATCCCCACGTGACTGCAGAAGTGACCCGCCAGACGCTGAGGATGCAGCGCCGCAAGGTTGTCGGTCGTTACATCCACGATCTGGAAGCCCTGCGCCGTGAGTTGAGTATTTCCGGGCGCAAGGTCGCCATCCCACAAGCCCTCTGCGCCTCCATCGCCGAGGATAAAGAAACACTCTCCATACCGTCTTATTGCGAGCGTCTTTTTCGCCACGAGCCACTGCGACAGAAGCTGAGCTTCATGATCGAACGCCTGAAGGGCTTGCTACAGGATGGCGGCTTTTGCGACTACGGCATTGATCGATTCAAGCAGGATCTGACACTACTGGAGACCACGCTCAGGCAGACCGGATTCGGCTTTCTTGTAGATGAAGGCAGACTGGGCCGGGTGCTTATCCGGGCCCAGATTTTCGGGTTTCATATGGCGGCGCTGGACATACGGCAGCATAGCCACAGGCACGAGGAGGCCACAACCGACCTCTTGCGACTAGCCGGTGTAACAGACAATTACGCGAGCCTTTCAGAACCGGAGAAAGTGTCCGTGCTTACCGCCGAGCTCGCCAATCCGCGGCCTCTTACGGCCTGGGACCAAGAGCTGCCGCCAGGTGCCTCAGACGTAATAGCCACGTTCAAGGTGATCCGAGAAATTGTGGAAGCTGACCCGGACGCGCTCGGAAGCTACATCATCAGCATGACCCATACAGCCAGTGACCTCCTCGAGGTCATGCTGCTGGCCAAGGAAGTGGGACTATGGAGCGCGGCGGACGGCAAGGTGGATTCGCCACTGGACATCGTTCCTCTCTTTGAGACCATCGAGGATCTGGGCAGCGCCGAGGCTCTGCTCGGCCAACTCTTTAGGCTTCCGGCCTACCGCCGGCACCTGGATGCCAGGGGGAGCTTCCAGGAGATCATGCTGGGGTACTCGGACAGCAACAAGGACGGTGGATATTGGATGGCCAACTGGGCGCTGCACCAAGCCCAGGAATGCATTGGACAGACCTGCCGTGACCACGGGGTGGATTTCCGGCTGTTTCACGGACGTGGTGGCACAATAGGACGCGGCGGGGGACGCGCGGGACAGGCGATCATCGCCATGCCGGGCGTGGTACACAATGGACGTATCCGGTTCACGGAACAGGGGGAAGTGATCTCCTACCGGTACGCCCTGCCGGCCATTGCCCACCGGCACCTAGAACAAATCACCGGTGCCATGCTGCTTGCTCCGCTCTACGGCGTTGACCGGAGAGCGGAAGCACCACATGCAAACATCATGGACCGTATCGCCACCACATCCATGGAAGCGTATCGGGCACTGGTGTCGGATCCAGCCCTGTGGCCATGGTACACCTCCGTCACCCCCATTGAACAAATCAGCCGATTGCCCATCGCTTCGCGTCCGGTATCCCGCCAGTCAGCCAGCGAAGTGGATTTTGAAGGCCTGCGGGCCATCCCCTGGGTCTTTGCCTGGACGCAGACACGCTACATCGTGCCCGGATGGTACGGCATTGGGGCAGGCCTGGAAGAGGCGGTAGACGAGGGTGCCATCGGCAATCTGCAGCGCATGTACCAGACTTGGCCCTTCTTCCGCGCCATTATTGGCAATGCTGAGCGTGAGATGGCCCGGGCGCGTCTCGACATTGCCCGGGCCTACGCCGACCTGGCACCTGAATCGTGCCTGCATGTGCGCATAGCTGCAGACTTCGAGAAGGCAAGAACAGCCATCCGCCAGATTACAGGACAAGCGGATCTCCTTGGCAATAATCCGGTGATTCGCAAATCCATTGCACTGAGAAACCCCTATACCGACATACTCAACCTGCTCCAGATCGAGCTCATCCGGCGGTACCGCAACGCACAGGACAAGGACCGCGACCAAGTAGCCCAGGCGCTCTTCTTGAGCATCAACGGCATCGCGGCCGCCATGCAGAGTACGGGTTAGCGCACCCGGCCAGGCGGGCGCAGCCGCGCCACCACCGCCAAATGGTCCGACGCCGTCATGCTGGCAATTACGGCATATTCGGCTACTTCTATTCTGGAATCGGCAAAGACATAATCAATACGACGCGTCGGCTCGCCCTCGAATCCCGTATACGTTCCAGTCGGGCCTGCCGGCGGTTTCAGTGACCGGGTGCGTGCATCGGCGAGCCGACCTGAGATCAGAACCCCGTACGCCTCCGATTCCGGCACCGTGTTAAAGTCTCCCAGCACAACCGCGGTGCCATCGCCTCCAATTTCTTCGATCTTCTGCAAGAGGAGCCGCGCACTCTGCCTCCGAGCCTCCCTTCCGCGATGATCGAAGTGTGTATTGAAAACCAGAATCGTGTCGGAGTCCACCTGGTCGTAAAAGCGGCCCCAGGTGACAATCCGGGTGATGGCGGCATCCCAACTCCTGCTGCCGGGTTCTTCGGGATGCTCTGAAAGCCAGAATGTGCCCTGATTCAGCACTGAATAGCGGCGGCGAAGAAAGAAGATGGCGGAGAACTCTCCGGCTGCCATCCCGTCATCTCTGCCTACGCCAATAGAGGCGTATTCAGGGAGCAAGGCACCGAGCGCTTGCATCTGACTCAGGAGTGCTTCCTGCACGCCAACGATGTCTGCGCGGCGCATGATTGCCGCCACCTCCTCCTTGCGAAACCGCCAGTTGTTGTCTGCGTCATCCGGATTATCATAGCGGATATTGAATGTCATCACGCGCAGCGTGGTATCCGTTCCGGAGCCAAGCCCGGTGGCAAGAAAAAAGAGAACGGCCACCAAATCAGCCTCCAATGGTAATCATGGGGCGGTTTGTCATGGCCGCAATGCTGTGCATACCGGCATGGCGCGCATGCTTGCGGGCCACCGCCCCGCTTATGATCTCAAGCAATGCGTCATCGCTGGCCCCCGTACGCATTGCGTCCCGCAGACTTACTTCTGCAGCACCAAACAGGCATACCTTGAGATTGCCATCAGCCGTGATCCGAAGCCTGTTGCAACCCTCGCAGAAATTCTCCGTCATCGAAGTAATAAAGCCTATCGTGCCCCGGAATCCGGGCACCTGGTAAGTCTTCGAGGTATCATGCTGCGAATTAGTCATACGCTCCAGCGGAAACCGCAATTGAATGGCCTGCAACATTTCTTCATAGGAAAAGAGCTTGCCCACTTCCCAGCGGTTGCCGTCAAACGGCATGAACTCGATGAACCTCACCTCCAGAGGAAGGTCCTCAGTCCAGGCAACGAAATCGGGCAATTCGTCTTCGTTTACGCCTCGCATGACGACGCAGTTGATCTTCACCGGATTGTAGCCACGCTCAACAGCTTCGTTGACCGCCCGCAGTACGAGATCGAATCCTTTCCTGCGCGTTATGGCCTCAAAACGATCCTGACGCAGAGTATCCAGGCTTATGTTGATCTGGTTGAGTCCCGCCCGCTGCAGCCGCTCTAATTTCTTGGGCAGAAGCAGGCCATTGGTAGTAAGAGCGAGCGTCTCAAATCCATCCATGGCCGCTATGGCCCCGGCAATAGTCTCCATGCCCGGCCGCAAGAGCGGCTCTCCGCCCGTGAGGCGAATCTTGGTTACGCCCTGCCCGACAAAAAGCCTGGCGAGGCGGATGATTTCGCCGTCGGTTAGCAGGTTCTCGGCCGGGGTCCAGGCCAGTCCATCTTCCGGCATGCAGTAACGGCAGCGCAGATTGCAGTGCTCCACCACCGATATGCGCAAGTAGGTATGGCGCCGCCCGAATCCATCGTCCAGCACGTGTCCCTGCCCCTTGGCCGCATCATACGGAAGCCCGAAATCCTCCGGCACGCCCCCCCGCGCCTGAGCCGGCGGTTCGTCTGCCTCGGACAGTAATTTCAGTTCAAGAATCATGGGAGCAGTACCGGCTCGGCAAGATCCGATGGGCGGTTCACATTGCACAGTGGCTCTAGAGCCACATCAGCATACCGGACGCCAGCCATTGCTTCAATGAACGAATGCATGGCAAGCTCCCTGACGCGGAGGCGCTCCCGAACAAGGGGCAGCACACTCCTGTGGTAGGCCGCGCAAAGCGGGTGACGCCGGCCATCCGGCGTCCGGCCAATCACGCCGGAGGAGCACATAGCCGCTTCTTTCATGATCTCCTGGAGCACCGCGCTCGTAATACGAGGCATATCGCAAGCCAAGACAAGGAGCCATGGGCTGCGCATGGCAACCAGCCCCGTATACAGCCCCCCCATGGGACCGCAACCGGTAACCTGGTCAGCTATCGTAACGCACCCGGCCACATCGTATGCTCCCTCCTTGCCGCCGACACTTACCAACACCTGGTCCGTCACACTCTTGAGTGCCGAGGCCACATGGTCGATCAGCGGCCGCCCACGCCAAGGGTGGCAGGCCTTGTCGGCGCCAAACCGTGTGCTACTGCCGCCAGCCAGAATTAGCCCCGTTACATTCATGTGCCGCATGCCTCCAAGCGTATTACAACGGACTTGGATGCCGGCGTGTTGCTTCCCCGGGCCGTGTGATCAATCGGAACCAGCACGTTTGCCTCCGGAAAATATGTGGCCGCACAGCGGCGCGGCAGAGGATATGCCACAACCACAAAGCCTTCGGCCCGGCGCTCTACGCCGCCATATGCACTCACTAGGCTGACATGCTGTCCTTGTTCGATTCCGGCTTCTGCAACGTCGCTCGGATGTAGCAGTACCACACGGCGGCCTCCCTTGATTCCGCGATACCGGTCATCAAGGCCATACACCGAGGTGTTGAATTGGTCGTGACTGCGTAGCGTCATCATCAGAAACTCGCCATCGCCCAGCGGATCACCCGGTGCGTCATGCACCGTGAATTGTGCCCGCCCCGTTGCGGTCTCGAACCGGCCTTCGCGCGCCGGATTGGGTAGCAGGAAGCCACCTCGCCAGCGAATGCGCTCGTTGTATCGCTCAAAGCCTGGCACGACATCGGCAATGGCATCGCGTATGGCGTCATAGTCGCGTATAAATCCATCCCAGGGATGGCGCTCACCGAGCGTCTCCATCGCCAGGTTCGCCACGATGGCGACCTCGCTGCGGAGCTGATCCGAGGCCGGACTCAGGGTGCCGCGCGAGGAATGTACAATACCCATGGAATTCTCCACGGATACAAACTGCATTCCATTCTGCTGCAGGTCACGCTCCGTCCTGGTCAGGCACGGAAGGATTAGCGCTTCCCGTCCGGGCGTCAGGTGGCTGCGGTTCAATGTGGTGGAAACGTGGACGGTAAGGGCACATCGCGCCAGCGCCTCGGCCGTATAGGACGTGTCCGGAGCCGCAGAAAGAAAATTGCCGCCCAGCGCAAGAAATACCCCAACCCGGCCCGCATGCATGGCCTTGATCGCCTCCACCGTGTCGTAACCTGGCTGGCGTGGAGGCTCAAATGAGAACCTGTCCCCGAGTCGCTGGAGAAAGACATCGCACGGACGCGGCGTTATGCCTACCGTGCGATCTCCCTGCACGTTGGAATGCCCCCGTACAGGACAGACGCCGGATCCCGCCCTTCCGATAGATCCCTTGAGCAGAAGCAAATTTACCACGCTCTGTACATTGGCAATGGCATGCTCATGCTGCGTAAGCCCCATAGCCCAGCATACTATAATACGCTTAGCCTCGATCACATGCTCGGCCACCCGGCGAAGCATCCCGCTGTCCACACCGCTGAGTGCCTCGAGACGATCGAGGGAGGCTCCTTCCAGGGCATTGCAGAAGCGCTCAAACCCTTCCGTGCTCTTATCTATGAAGCCGTGATCCAGCACCCTGCCCGGATGCCGACCCTCTTCCCGCAGAAGGTATTTCATTACGGCATTCAGAAACGCAATGTCACCGCCTATACGCACCTGCGCAAACAGGCTCGCAAGCGGCGTCCCCTTTCCCAGATAGCCCGACACCTTCTGCGGGTGCCGGAAACGAATGAGCCCCGCCTCCGGAAGCGGGTTCACGTGGACAATTTTCGCTCCCTTGTGTACTGCCCGCTCCAGGGTGGAGAGCATGCGCGGGTGGTTCGTACCGGGGTTCTGGCCGATTACGAAAATCAGGTCCGCGCGCTCGAAGTCCTGGAGCGTGACGGTCCCCTTGCCAACACCAATAACTTGCTTGAGCCCCATCCCACTGGATTCGTGGCACATGTTCGAGCAGTCAGGCAAGTTGTTGGTCCCGAAACGCCGGACCAGGAGCTGGAACAGGAACGCCGCCTCGTTACTTGTTCGGCCCGAGGTATAGAAGACAGCCTGATCGGGACTCGCCAGTGCGCGCAGGTGCCCTGCCACATGGGATACGGCTTCATTCCACGCTATGGGCTCGTAGTTGTCTGCGCCCGGGCGCAGGATCACGGGCGCGGTCAGCCGTCCCTGCTGACCCAGCCAATAGTCAGACTTGCAGCGCAGGGCATCGAGGCTCCACTGACCAAAAAAGCCGGGTGTGATGCGTCGCTTGGAGGCGGCAGCCGCGACGGCCTTGACGCCGTTTTCGCAGAATTCCACTGATGAAGTCTTCTCCGGATCCGGCCAGGCACACCCCGGGCAATCGAAGCCATCCGGCTGGTTTAGCCGCCGGAGCGTACGCCAGCTGCGAAGCGCCCCCATTGCGCGCATCCCATGGCGGGCGGAGCTGATCACGGCGGCAGGACCTGCTGCCACCGTCTCGGGAGGCGCAATGATTGGATCGTTGTCAGGATCGGCATGCTTCATCGGCCTTCCTCCAATCGTCCTGGGTGCAGGCACGGCAAGTCCTTCTCCACGAGCAGGTGCATGCCGTGCGCCACTGCCTGGCATAGCGTTACCAAATCAGAGGCAGCCCACTCCGCCACCAGGCTCCTCGGTACCCGCAAAGTAAGACACCTACCAACGTATTCGGCCAACAGGTCGCCGTCCGCTGCCAGCACGCGGTAACAGAACTCGGTACCGTGCGGAAATCGCAGGCAGTCCGCTACAGCGCCTGTCTTTGCAAGCTGCGCTACGTCCTCAATAGAGAGGCGCACGCGGACGGCATTGCCTTCTATGCGCAGTTTCATCGCAGCCTGTTGGCTCCAGCGTATACGTTGAAGCGTTCCCGTCGCGCAAAGCCTATCAACGTCATGCCGTAGCGCTGGGCAAGCTCCACAGCGAGACTGCTAGGCGCACCGACCGCAATGAGTACGGGGATGCCGGCCATAAGCGCCTTCTGCACGAGCTCGAAACTGACGCGGCCGCTTACTACCAGCATGGAGGCCATCGGTGCGCCGCACTGTTGCACTATCCGGCATCCTATGGCTTTGTCCACCGCATTGTGGCGCCCGACATCTTCGTACACGGCCACCAGCGCGCCGTCGTCGTCGAGGAGGCCAGCCGCGTGCAGCCCGCCGGTAGATTCAAAAATCGCCTGTTCCGACCGGAGAAGATCCGGTAGCGAGCCAACCTGGTTCCGGTCAACCCACACGTCCTCTGGCAGGCGCTCTATGCCGCGCGGCATCTGCAGCGCATCCAGGGATCGCTTCCCGCAGGCGCCGCAACTGGATGACACCGGAAATGGGCGATCAAGCCGCACGGCCGCCGCAGCCGCATGCTCGCGCAGCACGACCGTGACTACGTTTGCTACCCGCACGTCGTAACCGATGTGCAGAATATCCTCCAGCCCCCGGATGACTCCTTCGGCAAACAGAAACCCTGCCGTCAGCGCAATATCATCCCCCGGTGTCCGCATGGTAACGGCAACGGATCGGGGCGCCTCGCCGGACACCGCCAGACGCATCTCCAGCGGCGACTCTACTGCCACCCTGTCCTGATCCTGCGTCCTGCACTGCGTAGTGTAACGCCACACCTGAACGCAGGAAGCCTGCGTGGACAAAAGGCTGGAAGCGTCTTCCAATAGCGAGTCCTGCATGCCGGAATATACGGATTGAGGTGGCAGCAACCTTTGCCCACCGCCCGCGGTTGAAGCGCGTCCCTGTCGGATGCTTCACCATGGCGATTGTACTGGCCTTTAGCGGCGGACTGGATACTTCGTTCTGCGTCCCGTATCTGAGAGAAACCTATGGCGAAGCAGTTTACACGGCAACGGTAAATACGGGTGGCATCACGGATGCCGGCGCGCTGGCGCTTCGCCGCAAATCGCTTGACCTCGGCGCCACCGATCATTATCTGCTGGAAGGGCGTCAGGCACTCTACGACGATCACCTCAAGTACTTGCTCATGGGTAACGTACTCAAAGGAGGCGTATACCCGCTGTGTGTGGGATCGGAACGCGTGGTACAGGCCCGCATGATTGTAGACGTGGCGCGGAGCGTGGGCGCCCGCGCCATTGCGCACGGCTCCACGGGAGCCGGCAATGACCAGGTCCGGTTTGATGTCGTCATCCGGCTTCTGGCCGACGACATGGAGATCATCACGCCCATCAGGGACCAGGGCCTGACCCGGCAGTTTACCACTTCCTTTCTGGCAGAGCGTGGATACGAGGTCGCGCGCGCTTCCACCGCCTATTCCGTCAATACCGGACTGTGGGGAACCACCATCGGGGGGGCGGAGACCCTGTCGACTACGCAGCCACTACCCGATCATGCTTTTGCGTGCACCGTCTCGCCGGCAGAGGCGCCGGACGAGCCGCACGCCGTCAGCCTGACGTTCAAGCGCGGCGCGCCCGAAGCGATCGATGGTGAAGTGCTCGATCCCGTGAGCCTGATCACCAGGCTTGGCGAGATAGGGGCGCGCCACGGGATAGGGCGCGACATCCATGTTGGCGATACGATACTTGGAGTGAAGGGGCGGGTGGCATTCGAGGCACCCGGTCCCATGATTCTGCTTACCGCCCACCGCGAGCTCGAAAAGATTGTGCTCACCAAATGGCAGCGTTACCAGAAAGACCACCTTGCGGACTTTTATGGCATGCTACTGCACGAAGGCCATCACTTCGACCCCGTGATGCGCGATATAGAGGCATTCTTTGAATCCTCTCAGGCTGTAGTGGACGGTACGGTAGCCGTGCAGCTATTCAAAGGCAGCATCCGGGTACTTGGATGCAAGAGCCCCTACTCCATGTTCGATGCCGGAGTAGCTACTTACGGCGAGCAGGCCTCGCTATGGGACGGGCGCGATGCGCGAGGCTTTTGCCGGCTCGCGGGACTTCAGGCCTATCTCGCACACAAGGCCCGGCAGGGTACGGATTAGCAAAATGGCTACTGCCGTAACCAAGAAATCCGTCGCCGTGCTCCACGCGGGAGGTTACGCGGGTAGGGAACTGACCCTGCTGCTGCTCAGGCATCCGTTTGCACGTGTAACGACCGTTACGAGCCGCACGTTTGCGGGAGCGCCGGTGCATGCCGCACATCCTTCACTGCGTGGTCTTACGGAGATGCATTTTGTGGATCCTGACGCGCTTAATGTCTCTGGAATGGATGCCATACTGCTAACGGCAGAGCACGGAAAAGCGGCTCTGACGGTGCAGCAAATCCTCCGGGGTGGATTTGAGGGTCCTATTGTTGATCTGAGTGCCGACTTCAGATTCAGTACAGGCGAGAACTACGAGTCAACTATTGGCGTGGCACACCCTGCGCCGGCTCTGCTGCCAAGGTTCGCCTATGGCCTGGCGGAAGTATGCGCACCTTACCCGGGCCGGCTGGTATCCAATCCAGGCTGCTTCGCCACAGGCATCGCACTTTCGCTGTGGCCGCTGAGCCGCACAGCGGGGCAGTTTCAGGCCAAGATCACGGCCCTTACCGGGGCCTCGGGTGCCGGTACGCGCCCAAAAACCGCCACACATTTTCCTACGCGGGAAGGAAACGTGCGGGCCTACCGAACACTGGCGCATCAACACCTGCCCGAGGTCCTTCAAATCCTGGGCTCGAGCGTGGATATCGCGTTTGTCCCGGTATCCGGCCCGTGGACCCGGGGCATATGGGGAACGGCCCACATAACGCTTCCCGGGACCGTTTCGGAGAGTGATGTGACCGAGTGGTTCGAAGCCGCATACCCTCCTGGGAGATGCGTGCGACTCTGGCCAGGACAGCTTCCAGAGCTTCGCTATGCCGTTGGCACGCCCTACTGCGACATTGGATGGGTGGTAAGAAACGGGGCTATCGTGATAGGCTTTGCGCTCGACAATCTTCTCAAGGGCGCCGCATCCCAGGCGGTGCAGAACCTGAATCTTGTGATGGGATGGCCGGAGATGGCCGGCCTGCTCCCTTGACCGGCATGGCCGTGACGACAGCGGAAATCATCGAGCGGGAACAGGCATGCCTTCTTCCCACCTACAAGAAGATGCCGCTCGCGCTCGTACGCGGCCAGGGCAGCTACGTGTGGGACGCAGACGAGCGCAGGTACCTTGATTTTTACGGAGGGCATTGCGTTACCCTGCTCGGGCACTGTCCTCCCCGCGTTACGGCGGCCCTGCAGCGGCAGGCGGAGACCCTGATATTCTATTCAAACGTCGTGTACAACGACGTGCGCGCACGCGCAGCCAGCCGCCTGGCGCGCTTGGCACCGTCGGAGCTGAATCGCATCTTCTTCTGCAATTCGGGAACGGAAGCCATAGAGACCGCCCTCAAGCTGGCACGCAAGTCCACCGGCCGCACGCGCATCGTGGCCATGGAAGGAGACTTTCATGGCCGCACCCTGGGCAGCTTGGCCACCACGTGGAATCCTCTCTACCGGAGGCCGTACAATTCTGTGCTGCCCAAGACAGACTTCTTGCCGTTCGGAAGCCTGGCAGCGGTGGAGGCAGCGCTGGACTCCTCGGTGGCCGCAATCATCCTGGAGCCCATCCAGAGTATCGCGGGCGTGGTCGAAGCGCCTCCCGAATACTATCTAGGGCTGCGTACCCTTACAAGCGAGCACGGCGCGCTGCTCATTTTTGACGAGGTGCAGACCGGCATGGGCCGCACGGGCACGTTCTCCATCTGTGAGCATTACGGCATGCAACCCGACATCATTACGCTGGCCAAGAGCCTGGGATCGGGCGTTCCCGTGGGCGCAGTGCTTGCAAGCGACGCGGTCTCGGACATGGTAGCTTATGGTGACCACGGCTCTACCTTCGGGGGGGGCATGATGGCCATGGCGGCGCTCGAAGCAACGCTCGAGACCATGGAGACGGAGCACCTCATGGACCGGGCTGCGCAAATTTTCCGGTCCCTTGCGCAGGCGCTCGCGCCAAGCGCGGTGTCCGTGCGGGGCCGCGGCTGCCTTGTCGGTGTAGAGCTGGAACAGCCGGCATCGGCTGTGCTTGCCAAGCTACGGCAAAGCGGTGTCTTGGCGGGGGCCTCTGCAGACCCGCATGTGATCCGCGTAATGCCGCCTCTTACTGCTACGGATGCAGAAGTGGAATTCTTTGTCGACGCCCTAGCCGGAGCTGTGGCATGATGGACCCCACTCTGCGGCATCTGGTGACGTGGCACGAACGGAGCGGCGAGGACTGGCAGCAGCACATCGCCTCCGCTCGGTATCACTATGCACACCGGAACGAGCGCAAGGCGCTGCGCCGCGACTTGGCCCTGGTATTCTTCAACCCCTCGCTTCGCACGAGGACGTCGATGGAGGTGGCCGCGGCGCACCTCGGGGCCCATGCTACCACGATTATCCCGGGCAGTGACACCTGGCAGTTTGAATGGCGTGACGGCTGTATCATGGATGGCAACGCAGCCGAACATATAAGGGAGGCTATCGGGGTGCTCTCGCGCTACTTCCACGCCATAGGAGTGCGGCTCTTCGCCTCGGGCACGGACTACGCCATGGACCGGGATGAAAAGCTTTTCCGCACCGTGGTCTCGGCTGCCACGGTCCCGGTCATTAACCTGGAATCCGCATTCTATCATCCCTGCCAGGCACTGGGGGATGCATCCATGCTGCAAGAACATTTTGGTGGCCGGGCAAGGGGGCGCAAGTTCGTGCTGGCCTGGTGCTATCATCCGAGGGCGCTGCCCCTGGCCGTGCCCCATTCTGCGCTGCTAATGGCGACACGCCTGGGTATGGAAGTGACTATCGCCCATCCAGAAGGCTTCGAGCTGGATCCCGGCGTATTGCAGCGCGCCCAGCGCTACGCCCACTCCCACGGCTTGGAAGTTCGGGAATCAAGAGACCTGCATGCGGCCGCATGCGACGCTGACGTGATTTATGCCAAGGCATGGGGTAGCCGGCTGCGGTACACGGATGCGGCGCACGAGGCCTCGCTTCGCGCGCAGCATAGGCACTGGCGCGTCACGGACTCGCTCATGGAAGGCACGAATGCAGGCATATTCATGCACTGCCTGCCCGCCCGACGCGGCGTGGTGGTAGACGAAACCGTCCTCAACGGCGCCAGCGCCCGACACCTCTTGCAGGCCGAATTCCGTCTTCATGCACAGAAGGCCATCCTCGAAGCCATCTGGAGATAGCATGCTTCCGTTGCGTGTGATCAAGTTAGGCGGAGCGGTTGATACGAGTCCCGAGTTTTGGCAACAAATCCGTGTGCTGGCCGAGAACGCCCGCATGGTAGTAGTGCATGGTGGTGGTACCGAGTGCACCGCAGTGGCACGGCGGCTGGGCCACACTCCGCAGATGGTCAACGGACGCCGCGTTACAGGAGACCTGGAGATCGAAATAGCGCAGTGGGTGCTGCGCGGCTCGGCCAACCTTGCTCTGGTGGCAGACGCCCTTGCGCAGGGACTTCGGGCGGTTGGACTCTCCGGCGTAGACGGGCACCTGCTGCGGGTCCGCCGTCGCAAGCCATGGAACATTGACGGTAAGATCGTTGATTTTGGGTGGGTCGGGGACATCGACCATGTTAACCCCGCCATTGTAGACGCCCTGCACCGCGGAGGGTTTGCTCCCGTGATCGCACCCCTGGCCGCGGATGCCGGCGGGCATATATATAATGTCAACGCAGACACGGTGGCAGGCGCGCTGGCCATTGCCCTTAAGGCACATGAACTTTTGCTGGTCACCCCTTCCGGAGGGCTGCGCCGTAAGGCGAATGATCCGAACTCTCATGTACCCACCTGTAGTGCCGCTCAATACCGCGAAGGACTTAGCGCAGGTTGGATAACCGACGGTATGCAGGTAAAGATGGGTGTTGCCGTGGATGCCGTAGCCTCGGGCGTCGGCACCGTATTCGTCTTGGGATCGAACGATCTGGTCAACAGAGCGCGTGCGACGCGCATCGTGCGCTAGGGTGCCCTATGCTTTCAGTGATTTCATTGCTTGGAGATCTGGTTCGCTTCCCTTCACTCAGTCGTGAAGAGGAGGCTATCGCTTCCTACGTGGAGGCGTATGTACGCCGCTCGCATCTGCCCGTGCGGCGTGTAGGAAATAATGTGTGGTTTGCTCTCGGAGCGGGTGCTCACCGGTTGCTCCTGAATTCCCACCTTGATGTCGTTCCTCCGTCCAGCGGGCATCCCTACCCCCCTTTCGACCCCGTTGTTGTAGACGGCCGCTTATATGGCCGCGGGGCCGTGGATGCCAAGGCAAGCGGCGCGGCCATGACCACGGCCGTGCTGGAACTAGCCGCAGCAGGTTACGAGCCTACGGACGGCAGCGTACTCGTGGCGCTGACGGTGTGCGAGGAAATTGGACAAGAGCACAACGGTTTGCGGGCGCTTCGCCCGCAGCTCCCGGAAATTCATGCCGCCCTGGTCGGTGAGCCTACGGACATGCAGCCAATGGTGGCCCAAAAAGGCATGCTTGTGCTGCGAGCCGCCGCGCGCGGGCGAAGCGCCCACGCAGCGCGAGCCGAATTGGGTGAGAACGCCATTTTGAAGGCCGCGCGTGATATCAGTCGCCTGGACGCGCTGGAATTTGACCGGCCAGACCCCGTACTTGGAAAACCTTCCTTGGCAGTAACCACCATATCGGGCGGCTCGGCTCGAAACATCGTACCTGAAACCTGTACATTTGAGATCGACATCCGCTCGACGCCCGCATACACACACGAGGAAATCATTTCACTGGTTACAGATCTGCTGGAATCGGAGGTCGCAGTACACAGCGCCCGCATTGTGCCCGTCAGTACACGTAGTGACGAGCCCATTGTGCGATCCTGCCTGGCAGCCATTCCGGAGTCCGTGCCGCGGGGATCTCCTACGGCCAGTGACTGGCTATACCTGGCAGATATTCCAACGGTCAAGATCGGTCCAGGTAGTAGCGAACTCTCGCATACGGCCGATGAACATGTAATGGTATCTGACCTGGAGTATGCAGTAGCCGCCTACAAGCGCATTATTGAATCATACTTTGAAGATCATCGGCCAAAGGCGGGCTCCCATCCAGAGCCGCTGGCCAGCAGTTCTCAGGCCGCGTCACCACACCACACCCGCCATTCTGCAACATTTCTGAAGGAAAGCAAAGGGAATCACATACATAAGTGAACGCATGTCTTGTACGCGCGAAACAATGTGTCAGAATACATGTACAATGCATATGTTTCTGACCTAACGGCCATGAGCTGCACAGGTGGCGTGAGGGTCTGGTGCGGAAATGATACAACGCCGCTTATGCGGGATGCTTGCTTCAGTCACATACGGGCGAGGCCGGAACTTTTGCCTTGGCGCAAGGCAAGGGAAGACTACACGGTGCCAGTGTCCTCTGCTTCGGCGGAGGTTGAGATCCGCCATGACGCAGGATCGTATGCGTAGGGGATTGTTTCACTGTTGTATGTAAGTCCCCCAGGGAAAAACCGCTGGACCAGGGAGAGTCCTCAGGAGCTTCCTTGAAAGCAAAGACGGTTCGGCCCTACGCAGATCATCTCATCGTGCGCGATCCCTTCGCGCCGTTATGTCCTGATAGGCCACCGTACCCAACGACTATCCGAATGCAGAGGATTATGCCTCTCGCTGGGAAGTCTTGACCTACATGTGTCTCGATCGCACAACGACAATCGCCCCAGTATCAAGTGCGAACACCGGGGGCTGCCTCACCGTAAGCGTCCGGTGAAGTACAGCTCAGCGGCAGCTACAGGTGTGCCGATGGGTACAGGACGGCTGGAAGGCGCAGAGCAGGTGGGCTTGCCGGATCCGGCACACTCGGCGCTTGGCAGCTATGCCGCCTTGTGTTTGTCGGCTTGTCGTGCCTTCTGCCAATGATGAGGCAAGAGGTCAGCTACGCGCCTGGCCGGATGCGTCGGGATGCGCTCGAACACGTCCGTGAGCCACTCCTGGGGATTAACACCGTGTAGCTTGCACGTGCCAAGTAGCCAATAGACCACGGCTGCCCGCTGGGCCGCATCATGTGATCCCGCGAACAGGTAATTCTTGCGGCCGGTAGCCAACGGCCGCAGGGCATTTTCAATGAGGTTATTGTCCAGCTCCACGCGGCCCTCATCCAGGTATCGGGTCAGCCTTTTCCAAAGGCCGAGCGTATAGTTGGTCGCCTGGCCCCAAGGGCTCTTGGGCAATCCCCCGTTCGCCTCCAGCCAGGGCTTCAGCGCTTCCAGTACAGGCCGGGCCTCTTCCTGACGTACCTCGCGCCGACGTTCCGCACTGGCACCCTCCTCTTGTAGCCTGCGCTCTATGGCGTAGAGTCGCCTGATCTTTGTCAACACGTGCTCGGCCTTCTCCGGTTCGTAGCTACGACAGTCGTAGAACTTGCGCCATGCATGCGCCATGCATCCGTAGACCGTCATAGACGGATGCGCTTCGAAGACGTTGTAGGCCACATACCCGTCCGTCTGCAACGCTCCCGCATACCCACCCAAGAACGCCACCGGACCTGCACGGGCACGGCTCTTGCGATACTCCATCACAAACAGCTTCTGCTCCGGAGTGTGGTACGCCCAGTAAAAACCCCGATGGGTCTTGCCCTTCTTCTTTCGATCCTGGACCTGGATACGCGTCTCATCCGCCTGCAGATACCCGCTTAAGAGCGCCTCCTGCTTGAGTGCATCATACAGCGGCCCAAGGTGCCATGCCGACTGCGCTATCCAGCCTCCCAGCGTGGAGGTGGCCATTTCAATGCCTTCCCGCCGGAAACGCTGCTGCTGCCGGTACAGGGGCAAGTGGTCACAGTACTTGTTAACCACCACATCGGCCAACAATCCCGGTCCGGCCATGCCCTTGTCCACCAGCCGCGGAGGCAACTCGGCGATGATGACGCCGCTGTCCTCATCGGTCGGGTCCACGTACTTGGGGCGATGAATCTCGACCACCTTTATCATGCTGGGCACGATCTCCAGGCACTGCGTCTTCTCCATGCCGATGCAAATGAGACCTGTCGTGTCCTCTTCAGGCTGGATTACGATCGTCTCGCGGGGCAGGTGATCCGGCAGATCCTCGAAGTCCGGACGCCGCTTGGCCTTGCGCCGCTTCCGCTTCGGCTAATCCGTCTCGGGCTCGGGCGGCAGGGGCACCTCGACCTCCATGTCGTCAATCAAGAGGCCCTGCTGCGCCTCCGGCCCCAGTACATACCTTTCGCTCCTGGAGCCAAAGAGCAGGCGGAGGGCTTCAGCCCACTGTTTGTCCTTGCTCTCCAATTTCGCCTGCAGCCGGCTTATCTCTTCGCTCAGCTGATTGTTCTCCTCGGACTGGCTCGCGTTCTGCTGAAGCACCGCGGCAAGCTGCGCACGGAAGGTCTCAACATCCGCAGAAGAGAGGGAGGAATGTGCTTCGGGCTGCATGATTGTTCAACAACGTCTGCACATGCATTGTTCCCCGTTTCCACATACTATCTATCCCGATTTTCAGTTCTTAACCACATACCGGCGCCGGTATTTTACGGACTTCAGCGACACTCCCTCCAGTAACATCACCATCTGCGTCCACGTCGGCATATCCTCTTTCGGCAGCTCAAACGTACCCGCTTCAAGCCTTTTGTAAAACAAGGCGAAGCCGCTTCGGTCCCACGAAAGCGCCTTCAGATGGCTCCGCCTCCTGTTGACGAACACAAAGACGTCCCCCGACATGGGATCCCGCTTCATGCCGCTTTTCACCAAGGCGCACAGGCCGTCAAAGCTCTTGCGCATGTCGGCCGGCGGCCGGTAAAAGAAATACCGGCGCGAAGGCCCCAGTCCGATCATGACTGCGCCAGATACGAGGCAGATACCGGCGCAAAGAGGCGCACGCGTATCCCGCCCGGGTACATGATCTCCACTTGCGCCTCTTCACCTGCCACGGATCTGCCAATCTCCACAAAGGCGCCGCTGCCGCAGCCTCCAGGCGATACTTCCGACGCCAGTAAAACAGCTGCCCATACGAGATGCCGCGCTCGGCACAGAATGCTGCAGCGGTCTGGCTGCTTTCTTCATACTGTTCCATGAGCGGAAACATTTCTTCCGCCGTACGTCTGGGCTGTCTCATGCCATCCAGGCTTTGAGTCCTCGGGTCCATGAGTAATCTCCCGAGAAATCGTCACCTTATCCAGATGGGTTTCACCGCACGGTTACAAACGACGGTGGGAGCGCTCCTGCGAGTTCTGCTGATGCGACAGCTTCAAGCCATGACCAAGCTTCGGTTTCCACCTCGGCCACGGATCGCTTCCAGGTGCGTTCCCCTTTAAGACCTTGCATCTGTTTCCTGAACTGGTCCCAAGCCCGACTATTAGTCAGCAAGATTTTTAGAGCTTGCGCCACTGATTCAGAGGGTACAGGGTCCCCGGCTTGAGGGGGTGTGGTTGCATGATTCATGATTGATCTCTTCGCGTGAGTGGAGACTGGTGATGGCGGGATAAATCACGTCTAGACGCATCGCGGGGCTTGTGCCGGGAACTAGCCTAATTGGCTTGTGGTTGGGTGCTTGATTTCTCTGGGAAGATTTTTACGTCATACCCACCGCTTGTCAAGCCATTGAGCGCGGAAGCATGTAATTCGTTGCACTCATGGCCATAACACACAATACGATACCAATATCCGGTCCTTCCGGCGAACCAATCGAAGGCAGTGCTATTCAAATCAGGCAATCTGTCGAACGCTATAGCGATGTAGAGCTTGCCGACGGTACTGTTATTAGAATCAAGCCGAGCGTGACTCAAGTTGTCCGCTTGAAAGAGCGTTGGGATGACCTCGGGAATCCTGTGTATATTGTGGCTAGCCAGAATATAGTGGTGATTGAAAAGATTGACGAACAACTGAAACGAGGAAGAGAGCAGTAAATGCAACTGGACGCACCCGCACTCAACTGTCGTACTTCTTCTTACTGTGGTTACGACCTATTTATTGCTAGTAATGTGCTACAAGGCAAGGTCGAACACATCGTCTCCAGCGACCACGTTCTTACTACGAGAGTGGTCTCTCCAACTTGGCACGGGCCCTCATTGTCCAATGCTGTGCTGAGGAAATACTCCCTGGTACTGTCGCCGGATCTTGGTGACCGCGTTACCAGCTTAATCCAAGTGTGGCTGCGCGGGATTGAAGAGCAACGATCCGGGTGGACTGTTCCGGCGTTGGCGTCCCAAGACCTGTCTAAGACGGTTCCTGATTGCTACACGGTTGCAACAGCCCATGACAGTCAGATCGAGTTCCATAGACTAAGGAAAACGTGGTATGCAGAACGAGGTGTATCTTCGTCTCTCTCCGAAATAACGTCGTGCCGGTCCTATCAAAGAATCATTGAAATGGGACAAGAAGTGTTACCGCTGATTCTTGCTCAAATTGAGCGCGAAGGCGACGACCCCGATCATTGGTTTAAGGCACTTGCTGCCATAACGAAAAAAAATCCGGTTACTGAAGAGATGTTCGGAGACACAGTGAAAATGGCCGATGCATGGCTTTCTTGGGCTAGGAACAACTATGCCTCTGGGGTGGAAGCCTAGAGGTTTCCCACACCTTAATGCTAGGAATCACCGAGTAACAAGCCGCCCTGCGCGTCGCTATAACTGTATAGCATGGGCTGCGGGTAGGGCCGATAGTTGGTGGTGGCCAGAAGAAGACGGCTTTTGGCCTTGTGATGCCCCCCGAGAAGTAACTGTAGATGCGTTTGTCCGGGCCTTCAAGACGCTTGGCTATGGCGAATGCGAAGACGACTCATTAGAAGAGGGGTTTGAGAAGATCGTACTGTATGCTAAAGAGTCTGGTAATTCCCTCAAACCAACGCACGCTGCTAGGCAATTAGTTGGTGGCAGTTGGACCAGCAAATTAGGCCCTAGGGAAGATATTGAACATACGACAGTAGGAGATGTGAGCGGGCCTGGATATGGCAATCCAGTTTGCTTCATGCGTCGCGCTATAAACACCGAGTGAAAGTGGGGTGATGAGCCCTTACCCACTGATCGACGACGTTTATAAGTAACGGCGACGACAATTACAAAGCCAATTCTCCAGCAGCCGCGCCACGGCATTCTTCCCGGCCCTTGCGCTGCGGGCGTAGGTAGCGGGCATGGAGGGTGATTTCCAGCGGCCTGCCTGCTGCAGCTCAACGAGACTGGCTCCGCGCTCGGCCAGGCTGTGGGCCGCTCCCGTCCGTCCGCTGTGCCCGGAATACTTGTCCATGAGGCCTGCAGCACGCGCGGCAGCCCGTATGCGCCGGGATATCTGGCGCGCGCAGAGCCCGAAAAGCGGCATTTCCGGGGTGTGGTATGGCTTCCACAGGCGCGTAAGCGCAGCCACGGGGGCGGTAAGCGTCCGCTGAAGTACAGGTCAGCGGCAGCTACAGGTGTGCCGATGGGTACAGGACGGCTGGAAGGCGGAGAGCAGGTGGGCTTGCCGGATCCGGCACACTCGGCGCTTGGCAGCTATGCCGCCTTGTCTTTGTCAGCTTGTCGTGCCTTCTGCCAATGATGAGGCAAGAGGTCAGCTACGCGCCTGGCCGGATGCGTCGGGATGCGCTCGAACACGTCCGTGAGCCACTCCTGGGGATTGACACCGTGTAGCTTGCACGTGCCAAGTAGCGAATAGACCACGGCTGCCCGCTGGGCCGCATCATGTGATCCCGCGAACAGGTAATTCTTGCGGCCTGCATATTCCAGTGAACTCGACCACTTTGGTTTTGTGAACTCGACCACTTTAAGTGTCATAGCGTGGCTGGATTCGGTTAACGAGACGAGTGGTCGATTTGATGCGAGTGGGACTGCAATTCTGACATACTTTTCCGCATTGAATCGCCGGTGAGTTCAATCCTGTGCGCGTTGTGTATAAGCCTGTCGAGGATGGCATCAGCCAGTGTCGGGTTGTCCATTGCCTCGTGCCAGTGTCCCACTGGCAACTGGCTCGTGGCCACGGTCGAACTGCGTCGGTGTCGGTCATCCAACAACTCGAGCAGGTGTTGCTGTTGGGATGTCGTCAGTTGCGTCAGCCCCCAATCGTCCAGTAAAAGGACATGGACGCGAGCCATCTGTTGGAGCAATTTCAGATAGCGACCGTCGCCGTGAGCAATGGCCAGGTCTTCGAGCAGGCGTGGCAGTCGGTAGTAGCGGACCGAGAAGCCTTCGAGGCAAGCCTTGTGGGCGAGTGCGCACGCCACGTAGCTTTTGCCGACGCCGGTAGGGCCGGTAATGACGACGTTCTGGTGACGTCGGACCCAGTCGCAACTGGCCAGGGCCAGCATGAGTCGCCGGTCGAGGCGGCGCCCGGTGCGATAGTCCAGATCCTCCATACAGGCTGGCTGTCGCAGCTGTGCCCGTCGCAGCCGTGACTTCAGGCGCACATTGTGGCGCACAACCTCCTCGCGGTCGACCAGAAGGCCGAGTCGCTCCATGAAGTCGAGTTGGTCAATATCAGGCTGCGCCAACTGTTCGCGCAGCGCACTTGCCATGCCGGCAAAGCGCAGTGTTTCCAGTTTCTCAAGGGTGGGATGGGTGAGCATGAGTATTTTCCTCTGGTGTGGTGATGGTTTCGTCGTAGTAGTTGGCGCCACGGATGTTGGCGTGTTGGATAGAGGGGGCATCGTCCTGTGGCGTGGGGCGTTGATCCAGGCGGTGCTTCAGGATGGAAGCGACGCTTGCGTACCTGTATGCCCCGAACGTCAGCGCCCGCTGACACGCGGCTTCCAAGCGCTCCGGTCCGTGCTGTTGGCCTAGCCTTTCTATCCCCCTCAAGGACCGATAGCAGAGTACGGGATGTTGCAAGTCTTGCATCATACACGTGATGAGCTTTTCGGTGGCAGGCCCCGCCGTGGCAATGCGCCGGCGCAGATCCCGCGTGTCCAGGTATTGGCGGTGAGCCTCGGGCATGTGTGCTTCCAGGGTGGTGAAGCGCCCGGGCCGCGTGCTGCGCAGGTGCGAGGTAATGCGCTGCCCCTTCAAGAAGACTTCCACGGTGCGGTCGGTAACCCGTACGTCCACCTGCTTTCTTGCATGCACGTAGGGAACGCTGTAGCGATGGCCGGTCACTTCGATGTGGTAGTCCCGGTGCACCTTGGCCTTGCGCCATGCGCCGAAGATGTACGGTGTCTCCGGCAGCGGTAGCATCGCAGGCCGGTCCCATTTTTCAAACCACGAGCGCCGGCTACCCTCCAGCTTCTGGAAAGGTTTGCTGTTGAGTTCGGTGAGCAGCGGACGTATGTGCCGGTTGAGCTCATGCAGGCCGCAAAAAGTCTGATGGCGCAGCGGCGCCAGGATGCCCCGCTGAGCCCATTGAACCCCTTTTTCCACCTTCGCCTTATCCCGAGCTTTATAGGCGCGCGCAGGTACCACAATCACGCCGTAGTGCGTGGCCAGGTCGTGATACGTTGGATTCAGGTCCGGATCGCACCGGTGGGCCTTTACCACGGCCGCCTTCAGATTGTCGGGAACCACGTACCGTGGAACGGCTCCGAAGAACTCAAAGGCACGACGGTGAGAGGCGGTCCAGTCGGGGAGCTGTTGCGTCCATGTGGCTTCGACATACGTGTAATTGGAGCATCCGAGCGTGGCCACGAAGATATGTGCCTTGCGCAGTTCACCCGTATCGGGATCTGCCACGGGAACCCTCTGGCCTGCGTAGTCCACAAAGAGCATCTCCCCGGGTACGTGGTCCAGGTGCATGACCAGATCACGCGCATTGTTCCAAGTGCGGTAGCGCTCACAAAACCAACTGTAGAGATAGCCGTCCGGGTGTGCCTCCTTGTATTCCGCCCACAAGAGCTCCAGCGTGACCCCCTTCCGCTTGCGTTCCTGGTGGATATAGACCCAGTTCGGGACGGGACGCTGCGCTTTGGGGGTCACAGGCTTGACGAAAAGCTTTTCTTCGAGCACCTCTTCCGTAACGCCCTCCGGCAACGGCCATGAGAGAGCGGCATCGCGGGCGCGGCGCAAATAGTCTATGACCGTACTGTGCGACAATCCCAGGCAGCGGGCTATGACCCGCACACCCATCTCGCCCTCGTGCTTCAGGCGAAGTATTTCTTTGAGTTTACGCATGGAGATTCTTTTTGCAGGCATGGATTACCTCGTGAATGAATGACGAGGCACCCCATACCCAGGGCGTTAACAAAATCTCCAGTCGCGCAGACAGCCCAGCTAGACCGACCCGGATCCCCATTCCGGTAGTCGACAAAAAGTGGTCGACTTCCACTGGAATAGGTGGTCGGCATCAGCCGGAATGAGTGGTCGACTTCCACCGGAATAGATGGTCGAAATCGACCGGAATATGCACGGCCGATAACCAACGGCCGCAGGGCATTTTCAATGAGGTTATTGTCCAGCTCCACGCGGCCCTCATCCAGGTATCGGGTCAGCCTTTTCCAAAGGCCGAGCGTATAGTTGGTCGCCTAGCCCCAAGGGCTCTTGGGCAACCCCCCGTTCGCCTCCAGCCAGCCCATCTTTACCATTTGGCGGCTGAATCTGAAGGTCGGCAATAATCGCAGTTAATTATTCCGAGAGATTTGTAGGGATTTGTCCCCACTTTAGCCCTGTTTTGCCGGAATTTATGGTGCTTGGCCCCACAATCGCACTACCAGCGCACCATTTTTGAGATCCATAGAAGCTGGAATACGAATGTTGTGCCATAAAATATGGATGGCTATTGCTGGCAACGGTCCCCAGCCCTATCTTCCCCCTATGTATATCCGACGATCGCTTACCCATACCACCGACAACGCTACACGCTACTATTCCTTTCGGCTCTGCCACGGCGAACGCATAGAGGGCAAGGTCCGGCAGAAGACCCTGCTCAATCTCGGTGCCCACTTCCGCATCGACAAACGCTACTGGCGTGCGCTCTGCAACCGGATTGAGGCACTGCTCAAGGGCCAGCTCGAACTCGTACCCATGGGCGTTGCTGCCGTCGCGTGGAAGAGGAGGCCCACCGCATTGCAGAACTTTTGAGTGCGCGCAAGGCGGTAGCCGTGACCGAGGGCAAGGGTGAGACGCCGCCGCGCGAATGGCACCATGTGGATGTCCACTCGCTCAAAACGGTCCGGCCCCGCACGGTGGGCGTAGAACATGTGGGGCTCTGGGCCATGGAGCAGTTGGGCATGGATGAGCTCTTCGAGAAGCTTGGCATCACGGGAGGCCTCCGGCATGCGGCCACGGGCTCCATCATAGGCCGTCTAGCCGAGCCGGCCAGCGAACATGCCACGAAGCGTTGGCTGGCCTCTGTCAGTGGCCTGGACGAGTTTCTGGGCTGCAACTTCGAGAAGATGGCCGACATGCAGCTGTACCGGGCCAGGAGAAACTGCCATATCTTGGGTCTGTAGAATGCCGCGGCATGGGATTGTGGAATTGTGGAATTAGAATTAGGCGGCTTGTTTGTCTACTTCTACGCTGTACTCTTGTGGGGTTGTTTCCAGCACACGGATGAGCAGCTGCGATCCAGTCAGCCTCCGCCAGCGTTTCTGCGCTTCCCGGGTTAGTTTGTAAACCATCATCAGTGTCGCGTCCCGGCTGCCGCATCCCTTGGTTTGCCGTGTACGTTTGCCTGCGGTCGCAAACGTGGACTCAATGGGATTCGAAGTCCGAAGGTGAACCCAGTGTTCGGGCGGGAACTGGTAGAAGCTCAAGAGCTCCTCTTGATCCTTGCGCAGACAGGTGAGCGCCTTCTCGTAGGCGCCTCCGAAGAGATCCTCGAAGGTATCGAGCGCCTTCAGGGCATCCTTCCTGGACGGTGCCGTATAGATGCCACGGAGCCTCTCTTTTGCAGGCCCCTGCAGCTTCTTGGGCAGCTTACCCGGCACGTTGGCTGTCTTGTGCACCCAGCATCGCTGTTGTAGCGTGGAGGGATATACTTCTTCCAACGCAGCCCAGAAGCCCAGGCCTCCGTCTGCTGTGGCCGCCTTAGGCGCTACGTCCAAGCCTCGTTGTTTGATATCCAGCAATAACTCCTTCCAGGACAGCCTGCTTTCCCGCTCTCCGTCCAGAAGTCCTACGAGTTCTTTGCTTCCATCGGGCGTAACTCCCATAATAACAAGCATACACGAGAGCTCGTTTTCCATGCGGACATTGAAGTATAACCCGTCAGCCCAGAGGTAAACATACCGTTTGCCCGCGGGGTCCCGATTGTTCCATTGCCGGTATTCCTCCAGCCAAGCCCCCTTGAGTCGGCTGATTGACGATGGCGATAGGTTGCCAGCTTGCGAGCCAAGTATGGCCTCCAGGGCCAGAGCAAAGTCGTTGGTCGAAACTCCCCGCAGGTACAAGGCCGGAATGTGTGCATCAGCCGATCTTCGATCGGCCAACGACGGACTGCGGCGCATATAGCGCGGCAGTATGGCGCTGGTGAAGGTATGCCCTTCTCGAGGGTCACGGATATGGGGCCGCTGGATCGCTAGCGGGCCCGCACCCGTGAGGATTTCTCTCTGCGGATGGTGGCCATTGCGTTTGACGACTCGGTGGCCGTGCTCATTCCGCAGGTGTGCATGGGCCTTCACGTAGTCGTCGGCTTCCCGCTCGAGCGCTGCCTGAAGCATGCGCCGGGCGGAGCTGCGCACCAGGTCATCCAGGGTGCTGAGTGCCTCCTCACGGGTAAGGAGTGAGTGTACGTTGGATTCTGTTGGGTCTGTCATGCGATGTAGTCCGGATATGCCCGTCTAGGGCGATTGATGGGTACTCCACAAAGATACGCCGCGACATTCTACAGACCCAAGATATGGCAGTTTCTCCCTTCAAGCGTGGCGATATTGTCACTGGTTGCGACGTCCCAGAGCTTGACCGTCCTGTCATTGCCCCCGGTGGCGAGCATTATCCCGTCGGGCGAAAAAGCCACTGAAGTAACCCAATTCGTATGCCCTTCGAGCGTGGCGGCATTTTCACCGGTTGCCACGTCCCAAAGCTTGACCATTGGTAGTGCTGCGGTGAGCACTGCACAGGCCTTGCTTCGGAGACTGACAGCTGGGGATGCTGCGTGGCGGAACGACTCACCTTGCCCGGTGGGATTGCGGCTGGCGCATGGGCAGGATATGCGGAGCTTGATGTACGCGGCTATCAATCAGGAACAGGAGTGCATCGCCCGGGCCGCATCTCTCGTGCCTGGGAACGCCCGCGTTATATATGCCTGTCCAGGTGGCTATATTGCCTGATATGCATGTGAGCACTTTCTACGCCAGGTGGGTACAAGTAGCTGTAATGGCGCAGTTGCGGAAACTGCGGTAATTTGTAGGGCATGCCAAAACACGGCATGGACTTCGATAGTTCGACATTGCTTCTGTAGAGGTTCATCGCATTGACTTTCAAGCGGGTGTTTACGGGAGCAGGTAAGCCTCGCCCGGCCATCGGGCATGGTAGGCGAATTTACAGGGGCGCGTCGCAAGACGGGTGAACAGAGGGTTTGATCATGAGAAGATGTCACTTCTGGAGTGGCTTTGCCTTGTCGCTTGTAATGATTTGCGCTGTTGCGGCCTTCGGGGTAGAGCGGGTCTCTGCGCAGCAACCCACCGGCAGCCTGGAAGAGGACTGGCGTGCTCTGCGCGCCCTTTACATAGCCACGGACGGTGACAACTGGAGAAACAACACCAACTGGAATATCACCGACAGCAGCGTAGTCACCACGGCGAATCTTGCAACCTGGTATGGCATCGAAGTGGCCATGGGACGTGTGACAGGAGTGAGGTTGCCGGAGAATCAGCTGGCAGGAGTGTTGCCACTCGAATTGTCCGGTTTATCCATGCTCCAAGTGTTGAACCTTGGGGTTAACTATTTGACTGGAAAGATACCGCCGGATCTCGGCACGCTTGCCGAATTGAGGGTATTGGATTTGGGTGACACTGTTAGCCTGCCGGCCTACAACGAGTTGGAAGGAGAAATACCTCCTGAGCTCGGTAACCTAGCTAATCTACGAATTCTTGATTTGTCGGCTAATTCACTGACGGCAAAGATACCGGCTGAGCTGGCCAACCTCCGTCAGTTGGAGCGTCTTTATCTATCACATAATAAACTGGAGGGAGAGATACCGGCTGAGCTGGCCAGCCTGGCCAATCTGCGAGTTCTTCGTTTGGGGGCTAATTCACTGACGGCAGAGATACCGGCTGAGCTGGCCAGCCTCCGTCAGTTGGAGCGTCTTTATTTATCATCTAATGAATTGGAGGGAGAGATACCGGCTTGGCTTGGCAGCCTGGCCAATCTACAAGATCTTGATTTGTCGGGTAATTCACTGACGGCAGAGATACCGGCTGAGCTGGCCAGCCTCCGTCAGTTGGAGCGTCTTTATTTATCATCTAATGAATTGGAGGGAGAGATACCGGCTTGGCTTGGCAGCCTGGCCAATCTGCGAGTTCTTCGTTTGGGGGCTAATTCACTGACGGCAGAGATACCGGCTGAGCTGGCCAGCCTCCGTCAGTTGTGGGATCTTTATCTATCGGATAATAAACTGGAGGGAGAGATACCGTCTGAGCTGGCCAGCCTCCGTCAGTTGGAGCGTCTTTATCTATCAGAAAATAAACTGGAGGGAGAGATACCGTCTGAGCTTGGCAGCTTGGCCAATCTGCGAACCCTTCGTTTGGGGGAAAATTCACTGACCGGAGAGATACCGGCTGAGCTGGCCAACCTCCGTCAGTTGGAGACTCTTTATCTATCACTTAATGAACTGGAGGGAGAGATACCTCCTGAGCTCGGTAACTTAGCTAATCTACGAATTCTTGATTTGTCGGCTAATTCACTGACGGCAGAGATACCGGCTGAGCTGGCCAACCTCCGTCAGTTGGGGACTCTTAATCTATCACTTAATGAACTGGAGGGGGAGATACCGACATGGCTTGGCAGCCTGGCCAATCTGCGATATCTTAATTTGGGGGAAAATTCACTGACCGGAGAGATACCGGCATCGCTTGGCAGCCTGGCCAATTTGCTAAATCTTCGTTTGGGGGGTAATTCACTGACCGGAGACCTTCCTGAATCGCTGGGCAACCTGACTCGACTCGGAGGGCTTAGGCTAGCCGACAACGCGCTGACCGGAGCCCTTCCCATGAGCCTGACCAACCTGCAAGCGCTCAGATGGTTTTATTTTTCGGGCCAACCTCTTTGCGCTCCGCTGGCCCCGGACTTCCAGGCCTGGCTGCAAGCCATTGAGAATCACAGTGGAGAAAACTGCGAGCCACTGTCCTTCGCCGAATCGATTCCGGATCAGCGGTTCACCAAAGGAGTGGACATAGGAGCACTGCTGTTGCCGGCTGCAGACGGAGGGGCGGCGCCGGTCGTATATGATTTGATGCCTGCGCTGCCCTTGGGGCTTGTGTTCGATGCCGATTCACTTAAAGTCCATGGGACGCCGGGGGAGGTATCGGCGCCTCGCACCTATACCTTTTCGGGAGTCGATCGGGCCGGGTCAACCGCGGAGCTGGAATTCTCGGTCCAGGTGGTTGCCGCTTCCCTTGGGTTTGAGCGCGACATACCGGACCAGTCGTATATAGAAGGCCAGGTCATCACTCCGTTGACTCTCCCCGAGGCTACCGGTGGCGCCGGTTCGGTTTCGTACACGCTTACGCCAGATCTGCCGCCGGGGCTGGTCTTTACGAATTCGACGCGGACGCTAAGCGGTACTCCCACGGATGTCTTTCAGCGCAAGACGTATAGCTATGTTGCCAGCGATGCGGACGGGGTGACGGGGGAGCGGACCTTTTCCATTGAGGTAAATCCTTCGCCTTTCGCTTTTGACGGCGCAGTAGCGGATCAGACGTACACGGAAGGCGAGGCGATACCGGTTCTCACGTTTCCGGAAGCGCGGGCGGGCGTGCTTCCCTATACGTACAGTCTGGTGCCTGCGCTGCGGGCGGGATTGGTATTCGATGCCACGGCGCACACACTCAGCGGTACGCCGACAGAGATGTTTCTGCGGGAGCTCTACCGGTATTCAGCCAAAGATGCCACCGGGGCAAGGGCCGAGTTGACCTTTTACATCCAGGTGGACGAGCGTACGTTTTCGCAGCGTGCCGGGCGTGCACTGCCGGCGGAGTTCCTGCTTCGGGGGAGCTACCCCAACCCCTTCGCTACTATGGCCTCCGTAGAGTTCGATCTTCCGCAGCGCGCCCGCATCACGCTGGAAGTGCATAATCTGCTTGGACAGCGCGTCTTGGCATGGCCTCCCAAGGAGATGGAGGCAGGGTGGGGACGCCGATTGGAAATGGATGGCTTGGAGCTACCTTCCGGTACGTACGTGTACCGGATAACGGCCGACATGGGTGCCCGGGCATCCGTGCGGTCCGCTCGTATGGTAGTACTGCGGTGAGCACGGCAGAGGACATGGTTCAAAAACTGGCAGTAGGGGATGCTGCGTGGTGGAATGACCCCACCTTGCCCGGTGGATTTGCGGCAGGTGCACGGGCAGGGTATCCGGGGCTTGATGTACGCGGTTACCAATCAGGAACAGGCGTGCATGGTCCGGGCCTCAGCCGTTCTACTCCTTCCACAGCCTGACGGTAAAGCGATCGTCCTATTCGATAAAATCCGGCTCGGTTCCATTGTGTTTGTCCATGCGCGGGATGATTTTTTTCAGGACGCCCATTCCGCGATTTTCCACATACCTGTAACCCCACATTACTATGGACAAGCGGCCGGTTGCGTGCATGCCTGAAGCCTGCCTACATTTTTCTGGAGTTACCGAACTAGGCAAGTGCCCAGGGCTCTTGAATTCCAAGCGGTCGGCATAGATCGCAAGCTCAATGCTCCTTCCTGCGATGCTGTAGCCCCTGTGGACTATGGCGTTGACCAGCACCGCTTCCGTTGCGGTAACGGCCGCTAAGATCGTGTAATTGTACTCCAGACGTCTCCCTGGCTCAACGAAGGCCACGAGACCGGCACGTGGGGAACCCCTATTGGACTATAATATGCCCCGGTGTGAGCCGGCTTTCGCCAATATGTTCCGGTTGACCCAGACACTCTGAGAGCGTCTTAGCAACCGGTTTTTTCGCCCTTCTCCGCCCCCTCCGTAAAGGCCGTTATAATAAGTGCGGGTCGCGTGGCGGACTACCGCTGCATCCCACCGTAACTAATCCCGTCCGGGTTCCCGCTCGCGCCGCCGGTGTTCCTGCGCATGGCCGTTCGTTAAGCCGCAGCAACTGGCAGATTTGCTCCCGCACCTACGCGCACGCGCACGAACGGCCCTATCTGACAAGCGTCATCCAACGGACGAGGCGTGCGTCTCCGGTCTGCAAACGATAGACGTACATACCGCTCGGCAGATGGCCTGCGTTGAATTGCACCTGATAATGCCCTGCCGGTTGCGAGCTCTCAACGAGCACCGCCATTTCGCGCCCCAGCAGGTCGTACACCGATAGGTGCACTATGCCGCTCTGATGAAGCGCATAGTCTATTGTTGTCTGCCAATAGAACGGATTAGGGAAGTTAGTCAGAATCGCTGAATGGTCGGGGAATTCACCTTCCACAATGCCGGTCGGCCCCGTCCATGCGGAAATGTCCCAGAGCTTGACTGTCCCGTCCCCGGCCCCTGAGGCGAGCATCGTCCCGTCGGGCGAAAAAGCCACTGACTGGACTTCATCCGTATGCCCTTCGAATGTGGCGATATTTTCACCGGTTACGACGTCCCAGAGTCTGACCGTCCTGTCATTGCCACCTGAGGCGAGCATCGTCCCGTCGGGCGAAAAAGCTATTGACTGGACCCAACGCGTATGCCCTTCGAACGTGGCGATATTTTCACCGGTTGCGACGTCCCAGAGTCTGACCGTCTTGTCAAAGCCCCCTGAGGCGAGCATCGTCCCGTCGGGCGAAAAAGCCACCGACCAGACTTCATCCGTATGCCCTTCGAGCGTGGCGGTATTTTCACCGGTTGCGACATCCCAGAGCTTGACCGTGTGGTCCCGGGCCCCTGAGGCGAGCATCGTCCCGTCGAGCGAAAAAACCACCGAATGGACATAATCCGTATGCCCTTCGAGCGTGGCGGTAGTGTCACCGGTTGCGACATCCCAGAGCTTGACCGTGTGGTCCCGGGCCCCTGAGGCGAGCATCATCCCGTCGAGCGAAAAAACCACCGAATGGACATAATCCGTATGCCCTTCGAGCGTGGCGGTAGTGTCACCGGTTGCCACGTCCCAAATTCTGATCGTCCCGTCACTGCCCCCTGAGGCGAGCATTGTCCCGTCGGGCGAAAAAGCCACTGAAAGGACCCAATTCGTATGCCCTTCGAGCGTGGCGGTATTTTCACCGGTTGCGACATCCCAGAGTCTGACCGTCCTGTCATTGCCACCTGAGGCGAGCATCGTCCCGTCGGGCGAAAAAGCCACCGAATGGACGCGAGAGGCCCCTTCAAGCGTGGCGGTATTTTCACCGGTTGCCACGTCCCAGAATCTGACCGTCCTGTCATTGCCACCTGAGGCGAGCATCGTCCCGTCGGGCGAAAAAACTATTGACTGGACCCAATACATATGCCCTTCGAGCGTGGCGGTATTTTCACCGGTTGCCACATCCCAGATCCTGACCCCTCTACTGCCCCCTGAGGCGAGCATTGTCCCGTCGGGCGAAAATGCCACCGAAAGGGCGTCCTCTTCGAGCGTGGCGGTATTTTCACCGGTTGCCACATCCCAGATCCTGACCCCTCTACTGCCCCCTGAGGCGAGCATTGTCCCGTCGGGCGAAAAAGCCACCGACCAGACATCCTCCGTATGCCCTTCGAGCGTGGCGGTATTTTCACCGGTTGCGATGTCCCAAAGCTTGACCGTGTCGTCCAAGGCCCCTGAGGCGAGCATTGTCCCGTCGGGCGAAAAAGCCACCGACCAGACATCCTC
The DNA here is from genome assembly GCA_965216255.1 of Rhodothermales bacterium. Classification (GTDB taxonomy): domain Bacteria; phylum Bacteroidota; class Rhodothermia; order Rhodothermales; family Bin80. Next base: position 5,279,943 of record OZ244148.1, on the reverse strand, counting down.
CGTATGCCCTTCGAGCGTGGCGGTATTTTCACCGGTTGCCACGTCCCAGAGCTTGACCGTGTGGTCCCGGGCCCCTGAGGCGAGCATCGTCCCGTCGAGCGAAAAAACCACCGACTCGACATGCCAATGTCCTTCGAGCGTGGCGGTATTTTCACCGGTTGCCACGTCCCAGAGCTTGACCGTGTGGTCATAGGCCCCTGAGGCGAGTATCGTCCCGTCGGGCGAAAAAGCCACCGAATTGACCGTACCCGTATGCCCTTCGAACGTGGCGATATTGTCACCGGTTGCGACGTCCCAGAGCTTGACCGTGTGGTCATAGGCCCCTGAGGCGAGTATCGTCCCGTCGGGCGAAAAAGCCACCGAATTGACCGTACCCCCATGCCCAGACGTTCCTCCTGTCCATATCAATTGAGCCAAGCTGTTTTGCGCGCGAGAGGCAGCGAAGAGCAGAATTAGCCCGAGAAGAAAATGTGTCATTATCGGGACAGAGCCTCCTGACCCGCAATCAGTCGAGGGGATGGGCAGAATTGCCACAGACGCGATTTTGGCATGGGAAGCTTCTGAGAAGCATGTAAGTGGCACAATGGAATGCATTTGCTTAGGGTAATTTGTTTGACGGCAAGTCAACCTCCTTGCCAACAAGGGAGACAGCTCAATATAGAGTGTTGTGTATTTGCCGTGCAATTTCTATCCCCAACATTCCCACTACTCTTCCAATAGTCTGACCCCGGCCCCGTGTCCAGCCCTGGCGCTACTGGTATAGGCAGCGGGCATGGAGGGGATTTCCAGCGGCCGGCCTGCTGTGTATCCATCCGGAGAATTACATCTGATTTGTATGGATGAGTATTCGCAGGTGAATGACTCAGTCGTGGATGCGTAAGACTCCAGGATTTTCTTGAAGCGTAGCGCCCGCTACCCTGCTGGGCTCGCTGGCGGGCCATCATGAGCGGGCTTCATACTACGGCCGCGGTCACGCCAGGGCTTGTTGCGTAGCACGGCGCTGTGGCGACGGCTATGCCGCCAATGCAGGCGCGGATTTGTGCAGCGTCTTCCAGTCATGCGGCAGCAGTTCGCGGACGTGTTTGTTCGGATGTGTCGGGATACGGGAGAACACATCCTTGAGCCAAGTAATAGGATAAAGCGGGCGCCTCCGGAGTATCGTAGGCGTAGTGCATCGCTCACTAACGCTTCGGAGACAAGCGTCCGGTGCCCCGCAGAATTGCAAATTCTTGGTCGGCTTTCTGCCGGAGGAAAAACGGCTTACCCGTGTGCCTGCCAGCGGTGGGGCACCAGTTTCTGGATCCGCTTCTTGGGCTGCGTTGGTATGCGGCGCAGCACGTCGCTGAGCCACTCCTGGGGATTGACCCCATGCTGCTTGCACGTACCCAATAGCGAATAGATCACCGCTACCCGCTGGGCCGCTGCATGAGATCCCGCAATCAAGTAGTTCTTGCGTCCCAAAGCAATGGGGCGTAACACATTTTCCACGCCATTATTATCAACCTCGAGTCTGCCGTCCTCAATATACTTGCGCAGTTTATCCCAGCGTTTCAGCGTATAGCGCACGGCCTGTTCCCAGGGGCTCTTCGGTAGAGAGGCTTGCGCCTCCAGCCAGGTCTTCAGCGCCTCGAATACGGGCAACGCCTCCTATTGACGCACATCTTGCCGCACGGACGCCTCCTGCTCACGCCATGCGCGCTCCACGGCATACAACAGCTTTATCTGCTCCAGTACATACGCAGCCCGTTCCGGATCACTCTGCAGTACCATGTGAAAATAACGGCGCGCATGCGCGCATACGTCGTTAGCGCCGGCACAACGTCAAATCCATCGTACGCCGCGTAACCGTCACTCTGCAACGCACCGGCATAGCCGTCCAAAAAGGCCGCCGGCCCATCCTGCCGCCGCCCCTTGCAATACTCCATCACTACCAGCTTTGACTGCGGCGCATGATACGCCCAATAATAGCCGCGATGCGTCTTCCCTTTCTGGCCATTATCCTGCACCGCAATCGTCGTCTCATCCACTTGCAGATATCCGCTCGCGAGCGCCTCTTGCCGGAGCACGTCATACAACGGCGCAAGATGCCATGCCGACTGCGTAATCCAGTCCCCCACGGTCGAACTCGGCAGTGATACGCCCGCACGCTGCAAGCGCGCCCGCTGCCGGTACACCGGCAATATGTACTTGCCTATCAGAATATGCGCCAATAGTCCAGACTCCGCTCTATCCCCTTGTCGATCAAGCGGCCTGGAAGCGCCGCTATGATCACCCCGCGGTCCTCATTGGCCGGATCCACGTATTTGGGACGCTCACGACGAATCACCTTCAGCGTGCCCGGCACAGCGTCTCTGTCACTTCCACACCGATCTTCCTGAGCCCACTCCCATCTTCTTCAGGCTCAATCGTGATCACCTCCCGGGGCAGGCAATCAGGCGTACCGGAATACGCTTCGGTGCAGAGAGCGTCCGCGTTACGGTTACCGATGTGGTCTAAACTGGCGAGGGCTTGAGCGCTTCAAACAAGGAGCCCTGGACAGTGTCAGATTCAGGCACAAAACGCTCGCTCCTTTCGCCAAAGACCAGGCACTTGAACCCGTCCAACTGGTGCGCTAGCACCGCCACTTTCTCGCGCAGGATATCGTTATCCTCCTGGAGCCTGGCGAGTGTCAAAGCATTGATAAAACGACCTAGGGCTTCCACGGGCGAAAACATGATCTTGTCAGAAAGCCTGATGCGGTAATTCCGCATGTCAGGATTAACGAGCGGCGGGCGGAAACGTGCTCCTCATGGGGATAACGCGCCGCCCGTCGACTCTACCGGGATGGATACAATTCAAGCTCTGGCACCATCTGCTGGCACGTCGTGAAGTGGTCGGATAAGTTCTTGACTACGCAAGGGAACTTGCGTAGTGGGGTTACGAAAACTTGCAACGTGAAGTCTCGGAAGTGCTCAAGAGAAAGCGCAGCGTTCTCTACGAGTTGGTCGGGGAGCGGAACCCCTCCGTAAACAAAGTGGAATGGGTAGACAACGTAACGGCGCCAACTGAGACGGGCAAGATTCTGCTGCTAATCATCGGAGACGGCATCCCAGAAGACGTGGAAAAGATCGTCCAGAATGTGCAATGGCGCAGCGGACTGCACTGCAATCTTGCTTTGGTGGAGGCCGCAGCGTAGCGCGACAACGCAATCCATCTCATGGTCCAACCCTTCATTCTTGTGCACACCGGGATCATTCGCCGCACTGTAATTGTCGTCAGTGATACGGTCGTACAGGACTCAGATTCGATTGAATTCCTACTAACATCGAAAAAGAGAAATTTCGATGCTGGACAGCGGTGCTTGACGGACCGCCATCGCAAGACCGGTACCCTCGGCTGTAACTTCACAAGGAGGAAGGACATTCCGCTGGCGATTCGCATCATTGAGGAAATCAAGGTGTCCCTCGGGGAGTTGAAGCAGCAGATGCGTGGTAAGCGTATCGGATGGCGCACCAACGATGGGCTTCCACGAGCCGGATACAACCTCCATACCGCATTATCCCCTCTTGCCGGAAACGGCCAAAGCAATGACTACAAGGAAGCGGTATTATGGATGCGGGATCACCTGGGGCACCTCGCCTGCACATTCTATCCAATCCTGCAGCGCAGAATCGATGCGAATAACTGACATTCCACAGCCGGTCCCGGTTCTTGCCCCGCGGCCGAATTAGAGCTGAAATCTTGCGCGAGATTATCCAAGTCAGGGGCCTTCGCGGCCACCTGAGGCAGTGATGCGTCAGGTGACCGCGTTGCAAGCACGGGGAATGACCCCGCGCAGAAGGCTATGGGCAGCCTCGGCCTGCGGCAATTAGCCCACGGCTGCCATCGCTTTGGCAGCCGCCGCCCTGCGCTGGAACAGGTAATAGCGTACCCCGTCGCTGAGGGCCTGCCAGCTGGCCTCCAGTATGTTGGCCGACACACCGACGGTGTTCCACGAGCTATCGCCCAACGCATCGCTATGCTCGATAAGAACACGCACTACGGCTTCCGTAGCATCCTGGGGGCTCAGTACACGCACCTTGTAATCGACGAGGCGAATCTCTTCAAGATCCGGAAAGGACCGGCACAGAGCCTTGTGCAGCGCCTTGGAAAGTGCATCAACCGGCCCCACACCTTCGGCTACGGCCAGTTCGCGATCCCCTTCAACCAAGACGGCAACAGTCGCTTGCGACCATTCGATTCCATCGCGGACCTGCTCACTGTGCACATGCACCCGGTCAAGCGAAAACATCTGCGTTTCCTCTCCCCGAATGCTTCGCAGTAGCAACTCAAAGGAAGCCTCGGCCCCCTGAAACTCATAGCCGCAATGCTCGAGCTCCTTGATGCGCTCCACCGCGCGCCGAGCCTCCTCCCGGGTACTGAGCCGGATACCCATCTCTTTTGCCTTGTAGCGTACGTTGGACTGGCCCGAGAGATCGGAAACAAGCACTCTGCGCTTGTTGCCCACGAGTTCCGGTTCGAGATGCTCATAAGCCCGTGGTTCTTTCATTACAGCTGAAACGTGAATGCCGCCCTTGTGCGCAAAGGCGCTGCGACCAACAAAGGGTGCACGGTCCAGCGGCACAAGGTTTGCCACTTCGTTGACGTAATGAGAAAGATCCGCCAACGTGGCGAGGGCCGCGGCATCCACGCACGCGTAGCCCATCTTTAGCTGCAGGCAAGCAATAGCGGCGCACAGGTCCACGTTACCCGTCCGCTCGCCGATCCCGTTGATGGTTCCCTGAACATGCCGCGCTCCCGCGTCCACGGCCGCCAGCGTATTGGCCACGGCACACCCGCTGTCATTGTGTGCGTGAATTCCTATAACGGAATCAAACTGCGCACACACTTCGGCTACCAGTTCCTGAAGCCTGCCGGGCAGCGTTCCGCCATTCGTATCGCACAGCGCGAGCACATCGGCACCCGCCTCTGCCGCTGCACGGAGGGTGGCAATGGCATAGGCCTTGTCTGCCTTGCAGCCGTCGAAGAAATGCTCCGCGTCGTAAATGACCCGCCGCCCTTGCGCTTTCAGGTAGGCGACGCTGGAAGCAATCATTTCGATATTCTCCCCCAGGTCCACGCCAAGGGCCGTCTTTACGTGGAGCGTCCAGCTCTTGCCAAAAAGCGAAACGGTGCCCGTGCGGGCAGCCAACATCGCCCGTATATTGGGATCTTCTTCCGCACTATTGCCCGAACGCCGCGTGGATCCAAAGGCGCAGATCTGCGCCTGCGGCCAGTCCACCAAACGCGCTTCCTCAAAAAACGCGTGATCCTTGGGGTTGGACCCTGGCCAGCCCCCTTCAATCACATCAATGCCGAACGCATCCAGGCGATGCGCAATGCGCATTTTGTCCCGCACGGAAAGCGTTACGTGCTCGCCCTGCGTACCATCACGAAGCGTGGTATCAAAGAGCTCAATCGTGGGTATGGCCATAGCGCTAGCGGTTAGGCAGGCATGAGCCCGGCCTGCCGGGCGTATTCAAAGACGTTGCCCGCCCGCAGGATTTCGGCCACGTCGCCGAGCGGATTGAGCAGGTGCTCTTCTCCCGTAGTATGATTGGTCAGCGTTCCCAGTCGCGTATCTATGGATACATCGTCTCCCGTCCGGATCCGATCATTGATCTTGGTACGCGATTCGAAGGGGATGACAAAACCACCATCTACCGTATTACGGTAAAAAATGCGGGCGTAACTCTCCGCCACCACCACCTCGGCACCGGCTTCCGTCAGCGCGAATGGAGCATGCTCCCGACTGGAACCACAACCGAAATTGCTGCCGGCAATGATGATGGCGTACTTCGAAGTAACGGCATCCGGCTCCGTGAAGGGTAGCTCGCCGAATGGCAGGCCCTGACCCGCGGCAGGTATGCCACTCATGGCATATCGCCCATACATCCTACGTTCATCCGGTTTGCGCAAACTGTAAACCAAATGCTCCGCCGGAATGATTTGATCTGTGTCGATGGCGTCGCCAACGACGTAGGCAGCGCCGCGAATGATGGACTCCATGCAGGTAGTAGGTAATAGGGTTATGCGAGTACGGTCCGGGGGTCGGTAATAACGCCCGAGAGCGCAGAGGCTGCTACAGTAAGCGGCGAGGCGAGATACACGGAGGCCAGCTTGGAACCCATGCGACCAGGGAAATTCCTGTTGGTGGTCGATATTACCACTTCCGATCCCTGATTGCGCCCAAAAGTGTCCGGCGGCCCTCCCAGACAGGCGGCGCAGCTGGCGCGTCCAAGTTTACAACCCGCCCGCTCAAAGATATCGTGGAGAGAGGTCCCACCCACGAAGGTAGTATGAAGGGCGCGGCCGATCTCCGTGGTAGCCGGTACGATGAAGGTATCAATTACCACCTCGCTGCCCTTCAGCACCCGGGCGGCAGCCTCAAAATCTTCCAGCTTCCCTCCGGTGCAACTACCCACATACGCCCGATCTAGCCGGGTACCTGCCACCTCGGTGACACGGGCCTTGTTGTCCGGCCGGTGTGGCTTGGCCACGACCGGCTCCATGGTAGCAACGTCGTAGGTAAAAACGGAATGGTAACGGGCGTCGGCGTCGCTGTAGACGATTTCGAACGGCGCATCCGTACGGCTCCTGACGTAATCCAGCGTCGTGTCGTCCGGCGCAATGATACCGTTCTTCCCGCCTGCCTCAATAGCCATATTGGTCAGCGTCATACGCTCCTGCATACTAAGAGCATAGACGGCCTCGCCGTCGAATTCCATGGCCCTGTACGTGGCACCGTCGCAGCCAATGTCTCCAATGACCGCCAGAATGAGATCCTTGGCCATCAGGTATGGCGGCAAGCTGCCCTCAAAAACGAACCGCATCGTTTCGGGAGCCTTGAGCCAGATCTTCCCGGTTCCCATAATGAGCGCGGCGTCAGTATTGCCGACGCCGGTCGAAAAGAGCCCGAATGCACCCGAGGTGCACGTGTGACTGTCCGTGCCGATCAGCAGTGACCCGGGTCGATTGAAACCCTCTTCGGCCAGGGCGACGTGGCACACTCCCTTGTATCGCGGTGTCCCCACGTCAAAAAAATGTGGAAGGGCCTGCGCTTGTGCAAATTCTCGCAGCAGGCGTACGTTGCGATTTGCGTGGTGATTTGCGGTAAATATGTAGTGATCGGGCATGATCACGACCTTGTCGCTGTCCCACACCCTGGCATGTTCGCCAAACTCACGCCGGAAGATATCGATGGTAGGCGGACCACACACATCATGCGTCATAAGGATATCCACGTCTACCCAGATGCTCTCACCAGGCGATATGCGCCCGCGCCCGGAGTGCCGGGCCAGGATCTTTTCCGTAATGGTCATCATAGTGCCACCATTATTTGTTAACGCCGCCTTTGAAGGACTGCATGATGCCTTCCCCTACGAATTCGACGCTCTTGCGTGCAGAACGAAATGATTCCAGCTGGTTCAAACCCTCGATATAGGCATCTGCCGACGCCTGGAGCACATCTGTGCTACGGGCAACACCCCGAAAGAAGGCCCCCCCTTGACCGATCAGCACCGTGACCTCTCCCATGGCATCCTTGCCCTCCGTCACTGACCTAATAGCGTAGCTGACCAGATCATGGTGGCTACCGGTTGCCTGATCTATCGCCTTGTAAATGGCATTTACGGGGCCGTCGCCGTCGGCGATTTCCTTGCATGCCGTGCCCGTACTGTAATGATATACCAGCACTTCGGCACGTGGTTCGCGCGCCGTACCGCACGAGACATGCATTTGGTCTAGCCGGTAGTATGTCTTGGCGCTTTGGCCCTGCGCCTGTTGCACCATGTGCACAAGGTCTTCGTCATGAATCTCTTTCTTGCGGTCGGCCAGTTCCACAAACAGGTTGTAAATCTCTTCACGGCTGTCTTCCGAGACAAAGACCCCCATCTTTCCGAGGCGGCTAAACAGGCCGCGGCGACCGGAATGACGTCCGAGACGTATAGCCTCCGACTGTTGACCTACATCCTCCGCCTTCATGATCTCGTAGGTCTCACGGCTTTGCAGCACCCCGTGCTGGTGTATGCCGGCCTCGTGACTGAATGCGTTGCCCCCCACAACGGCCTTGTTGGGTGACACGGAGAATCCGGTGGCAATGGAAACCATTCGGCTGGTCTCGGTAAGCAGCCGAGTAATCACATCGGTATGGGCCTTGAAGCGCTGACGGCGCACCGTTAGGGCCATCACTATTTCTTCGAGAGAAGCATTGCCGGCGCGCTCTCCGATGCCGTTGATGGTGCACTCGACCTGGCGCGCTCCTGCGAGTATGCCCGCAAGTGAATTCGCGACGGCCAGGCCCAGGTCGTCATGGCAGTGCGTAGACAATATTACATCACTCCCGATGCTACAACGCTCCCGTACTGTGCGAAAGAATCCCGCGTATTCGTTCGGCAGGCAATAACCGGTTGTGTCAGGAATATTGATGGTAGTGGCACCGGCTGCCACCGCCGTATTGACCACTTCGCAGAGAAAATCGATGTCCGTCCGCCCTGCATCCTCTGCGCTGAACTCGATGTCAGGAGTAAATGTAGAGGCCAAGCGCACCGAGTCATCGGTCATTCGAAGAATCGTTTCGCGCTTCTGCTGTAGGGTATTCCCGAAGCGAGCGTCCGCGAACTTGGCCATGAGATGGATGTCACTCGTGGCTACAAACGTATGAATGCGTTTCCGCGCACCTGTTCGAAGCGCTTCTCCTGCGGCGGTGATGTCCGCCTCGATGGTCCGTGCCAGGGCACAGATCACCGGCCCATCCACTTCCTTGGCAATCCGCTGAACGGCCTCGAATTGGGATGGGGACGAAATCGGGAATCCTGCCTCGATAATATCTACGCGAAGGACCGCTAGCTGCCGAGCGATGCGCAGCTTCTCTCCAATGGTCATCGCTGCGCCCGGCGCCTGTTCACCGTCGCGGAGCGTGGTATCAAATATCAGGACACGTTCACTAGGCATGACATCCTTTGGTTTGATCACAAATCCAACCTAGTTGGGCACGCTTTCCAGCGCCGGCGAGCAGGTTTGCTCGAGCACGGCATCTGCTATCTGCGCCGTAGAAGCCCGGCCGCCCAGATCGGAAGTGCGTAGACTGCTCTCAAGCACGCGCTCCACTGCCCCCCGGATGGCGGCAGCAGCAGCACCCTCGCCCAGCGCGTCAAGCAGCATGGAACCGCTTAAGATGGCACCGAGCGGGTTGGCTATACCGCGCCCGGCAATGTCTGGCGCACTCCCGTGCACCGGCTCAAACAGCCCGGTGCCACCACCCACACTGGCCGAAGGCAGCATGCCGAGCGATCCCGGCAAGGTGGCGGCCAGGTCCGAAAGGATATCTCCGAAGAGGTTGGCCGTCAGCACGACGTCAAACCTGGTTGGATGCAGCACGATTTGCATGGCTGCGTTGTCCACGTACAGATGATCGAGTGCCACGTGGGGAAATTCGTCGTCATGCAGCTGCTCCACGGTCTGTCGCCATAGCTGCGAGACATCCAGTACATTGGCCTTGTCGACAGACGTTACCCGGCCGGATCGCTGGTCGGCCAGCCGAAACGCCACCCGGGCTATGCGAATCACCTCCGGCTCCGTATAGCGCATCGTATTGGCGCCACTACGGATGCCATCTATGGTTTCAATCCCGCGCGGCTCGCCGAAGTAAATGCCCCCCGTCAGTTCGCGCACAATGACCAGATCCGTTCCCGGCGCGCTTCGAAGGGGCGAGACCGCACCCAGCGACGGCGGAACCACTACCGGACGCAGGTTAGCGAAGGCTCCCAGCAGCCTGCGCAAAGCCAGCAATCCCGCCTCGCAGCGGCGCGGACCGGTTTCATGGTCCCACCGGGGCCCACCGACGGCGCCGAGCAAGACGGCGTCACACGCCTGGCAGGCCTGCCGGGTCATGCGTGGCAGGGGGTCTCCGCAAAGCTCCAGTGCATGCCCGCCTACCGCATGCGTCTCAGTGCGCAGGCCAAAGCCGTACGTATCTGCAGCGGCTTCCAACACGCGCAATGCCTGCGCGATAACCTCCGGCCCGATGCCATCGCCGGGCAGTACAACAAGGTGGTAGGTACGTGGCATTGCGTGTTATGCCACCACCGGCTCTTCTGCGGACCGCTCCCGTTTGCGCAGCCAGCTCATCATCCCTCGCAAACGCTGGCCAACCGCTTCAATTGGATGGTGCTTGGTACGTGCGCGCCGAAGATTGAAATTCTCGTAGCCGGATTCGCACTCCTCAATCCATTCCTTGGCAAAGGCACCGGACTGGATTTCGGAAAGAATGCGCCGCATCTCCGTCTTTACGGCGCTGTTGATAACACGGGGTCCGCGCGTGTAGTTGCCATATTCGGCCGTGTCGCTGATGCTGTAATTCATGTACTCCAGCCCACCCTCATAATAAAGGTCCACGATGAGCTTGAGTTCATGCAGCACTTCAAAGTAGGCAAGCTCTTCGGGGTATCCCGCTTCCACGAGCGTTTCGAATCCAGCCTGTATGAGCCCCTGTGATCCGCCGCAAAGCACTGCCTGTTCACCGAACAGATCGGTCTCGGTCTCGTCCTTGAACGTGGTCTCAATCACGCCAGCGCGCGTTCCCCCTATGGCGTCCGCATAACTGATGGCAAGCCCGAGGGCGCCTTGAGAGGCATCCTGGGCCACGGCCACAAGGCAAGGCGTTCCCGTGCCATTCTCGAACGTGCGGCGCACCAGATGCCCGGGAGATTTCGGCGCCACCATGAAAACGTCTATGCCCTTCGGCGGCTCAATCTGGCCGTAGTGAATGTTGAAACCGTGGCCAAAGCCGAGCGCGTTGCCTGGCCGCAAATACGGGGCGATTTGGGCATCATAGACCCGCTTTTGATCCTGATCCGGAACAAGAATCATGACCACGTCCCCCCAATCGGCTGCGTCCGCAATCGTCATGGCAGCCAGTCCCTTCGCCTGCACCTTGGCCCAGGAACTGGAGCCCGGGCGCAAACCAACGGCTACCTGCACACCGCTGTCAGCCAAATTGAGGGCGTGCGCATGTCCCTGGCTTCCGTAACCGATTACGGCCACTTTTCGCCGTCGTATGATGGCGCGATCCGCACTGTAATGCATGTTCATTTTATTGCTTCTTCGTTTGAGTATTCTTCAGTGAGACATCCGGTCACGCTTCATGGCCACATGTCCGCTGCGGGCCACTTCAAGAATCCGATGGGGCCGCATCATGTTGATGAAAGCATTGATCTTGCTGGAGGGACCCGTGAGCTCAAAAGTAAGCGCCGATTGCGTGATGTCCACCACCTTGCCTCGGAAAACTGCACTGACGTCCATGATCTCGGCTCGTGATTCACGCGAATAGGCCACCTTTACCAGACAGAGTTCGCGCTCGACAAAGTCTTTGCCCGTAAGATCTTCCACCTCGATAGTGTCAACCAGTCGACTTAGCTGACGCAGAATCTGGGAAATGATGCGGTCATTGCCCGTAGTGACCAGATTCATGCGCGAAATCGTGGCATCCTCGGTCTTGCCCACGGCAATGCTGTCGATGTTGAATCCCCGCGCAGAAAACATGTTGACCACGCGGATGAAGGCGCCGATGGAATTCTCTACCAGCACCGTGATGGTGTGCTGGTGGACCAACTCGTCGTCTTGCGACTCAATCGGTTCGCCAGCCGCCCGCTTCCGAATCAATTGTTGCGGCGTGAGAATTAGGGATTCTGTCATGCCTCTACCTTACACAAATGAGTTGGGAGTAAGCCTCCGCGTGATCATGTCGCCTGTTGCCGCTCCGGCAGGTACCATGGGGAAAACCATTTCCTGCTTGGCAACCTGAAACTCCATAAGCACCGGTCTGTCATCAATCTGCCACGCTTCATCAATGATCGCCAATGCTGCTTCACGCGAATCGGCGCGGAGGCCAATGCAGTGGTTTGCCTCGGCAAGCTTGACAAAGTCGGGATTGGTATCGGACAGGTCCGTATGGCTGTAGCGCTCTTCATGAAAGAGCTCCTGCCATTGGCGTACCATCCCAAGAAACCGATTGTTGATTACGGCCAGCTTCAGCGGAAGCTTGTGCGCAGCGGCCACACTCATCTCCTGCGCATTCATGACGAAGCCCCCGTCACCGCTGATGCAAACTACCGGCCTTCTTGATCCCATCTCACGGAGACCGAAAGCCGCCCCCATGGCTGCCGGCATCCCAAATCCCATGGTCCCCAGGCCGCCGGAAGTTATGTGCGTGCGCGGGTGCAAGAATCGGAAGTACTGTGCAGTCCACATCTGATGCTGTCCGACATCCGTGACAACCACGGCGTCCCCCTTCGTCTTGAGGCGCAATTGCTCGATCACAAACTGGGCTCTGAGCTTGCTGTCGCGCTCATACCCCAGCGGGCACTCGCGGCGCCATGCCTCAATCTCGCCGAGCCAGCCAGCGGTGTCCTTTGGCTCGATTTGGTGCTGCAACTCCTGCAGCACCAGTTTGACATCTCCCAATATGGCACAGTCTGCAAACACATTCTTGGAGATGCACGACTGGTCTATTTCGATGTGAATCACCTTGGCATGCGGCGCCCATGATTCGAGTTTGCCCGTCACCCGGTCATCAAAACGGGCTCCGACGGCAATGAGCAGATCACAATGCTGGATGGCCTGGTTGGCCCACCACGTCCCGTGCATGCCCAGCATCCCAAGGGAAAGGGCGTCATCTTCAGGGTAGGCTCCCAGGCCATGCAATGTTGTCGTAACCGGGATACCCACGCGGCGCGCCATGGCCGAAAGCTCGCCGGATGCATTGCCTCCAATCGCCCCGCCCCCCACATACAGGATCGGACGCTTAGATTGGGCTATCATTCTGGCGGCCCTTTCGATTTTTTCCGGACGCCCTTGGGTCACTACCGCATAGCCGCGTATGGATACGGACTTCGGATACCGAAAGATCGTCTCTGCAAGTAGCACGTCCTTGGGCAGATCTACCAGCACGGGCCCGGGTCTGCCGGTTCGTGCAATGTGATAGGCCTGCTTAATGGTACGCGCCAGATCCTTGACATCGCGGACCAGATAGCTATGTTTGGTTATGGACCGGGTCACGCCCACCGCGTCACATTCCTGAAATGCGTCGTTCCCAATGAGTTTTGTCGGCACCTGACCGGTAAAGACTACGATCGGGATGGAATCCAGGTATGCATCGGCAATGCCCGTGACGGTGTTGGTAACTCCGGGTCCACTCGTTACGAGGACCGTGCCCACCTTGCCCGTAGCCTTCGCGTACCCTTCCGCCGCATGCGTGCCGCCCTGTTCATGCCGGACGAGCACGTGCTCGAATTCCGGCTTGATGCGGGCCATTTCGTCATAAATCTTGATTACGGCGCCGCCTGGGTATCCAAACACAATTCTTACGCCCTCGGCCTCCAACGAACGCAAGAAGATCTCGGCCCCGGACATGGGGCGCAGCAGCTCCTCCACCTCAAGCGAAGGATCCGGGACGGTCTCGCTGACCGTGTCCATTGAGTGGACTTTGGTATGTGTGTCGTAGAGCATCGTTTTGGAATTCAGGCGTTGGCGAATTCGCTGGAAGTCCGAATGCAGCAGCCTGCCAAAGCCGCAGAATCAAGGTGCAAACAGTGCCTCCGTATACGATAACGCACGAGCGCGGTGCCGGGTTTTTTGTGGGGCCTGGTCAACCCCAGGAGGCGCTCACAAAAATTCAGTCGTGAAGTGCGACGGGATCGACTGTGGATGTTTCTATGATAGCAGGAGGCATAGGAGCCATCTTCCGCCCCTACCCTGCCCCGTCGCAATCCCGAAAGCTCGATCGCGGGCAATATTGCGCACCGCCCATTTCATCAATGCCAAACCTTTCATGGGTTATTGCTATCCTAATTTGTATCCAATAAACAAATTATGGGACCCATATTCAACTGCGGCCTGTGGTTCGCAGACAAAAGCGTAGCCAACACGGCGTAGCACTCTACCAGGGACTGCTACTATTGCTCAAACCTGCAGAGAAGCCGCGAGAGCGCACGGCATCTTTCACCATAAGTTCACCGCTGCTGGCGCCCTTATCGGGCCGCCTGGACAAGCCTCGTGGCCGTCAGCAAGTAAATAACGTCCGCGTACGGCTGGGCGTCTACAAGATCCTCGCCTATCTGCACGCCGATCACGCGCGTTTTCACGCCCTCCAGGGTATACGCCAAAATGGCCTCAGGCAGCACAACCCACAGGCTGCCCTCCACAACCGACAGCGCGCGTACCTCTTTCGCCTCACCCCTTGCGATCATCCGAATCAAGCCGCCAAAATGGTCGAATACCAATACCGCTGCGTGGCTGCGGTCTGCCACATACAAGCGTTGCTCATCAGCCGCCAGTGCCACCGGCTCCTTCAGCGCGCCCGCACCACGACCAAATCCTCCTATTACCCGCTCAGGACGCCGGGCAGCATCCCACTTGAGCAGCAGCCCGTCCAGTTCTTCAATGACAAAGATTTCGCTGGACGGGCTTGTGGCCACGGCAATGGGATAGCCATCGCCGATCCCGTGGCCAGGCTCCGGGACCGCTTCCATGAACCGGTCCGCGCGAAGGACCGGAAGCGTTTCCATATGCAGGAATGATCCAGAAAATCGCTGGACGCGCCCGTTGCCCTTGTCGGCCACGACCCAAACAAGACCGTTGGTCGCATCGAGGTCCGCAGGCTGATCGAACTGCCCGTGTTCAGCGCCGGGGCCTCCGACGCTGGCAACCGGCGTGCCATCCGCTTCCATCTTGAGGATGACATCACGGCCCGCGTCCGCTACATAAAGAAAGCCGCGCGTGTCGATGGCCAGTGCACGGGCCTCATCAAAGCGTGCCAGCACAGTCCCTCCGCTCAGCAGGGTGTCCGGTATCTGTGCCGATGATCCGGACGCAGCCAGTGCTGCGAGGAAGGTTGCCGTAAGCCAGGCTTGGCTCCGCATGCGCTATCTCGCGAGTCCCTTGGTGCCGATGTCTGTACGGTAGTGTGCCCCGGCAAAGCCAAGGTGGCCTACTGCGCCATAAGCCCGCTCCAGTGCTCCGGGAAGATCAGCTGCCGTGCCCGTCACGGCAAGCACGCGACCACCGGAAGTGACGATCTGGCCCTCGTCGTGCGTTCTCGTCCCGGCGTGGAATACATCCACGCCGGGCATCGCGGCAGCTTTCTTAAGACCTGCAATGGGTAGGCCCTTTCGATATGCTCCTGGATATCCACCGGAGGCCATGACCACACATGCGGCAGCCCTCCGCAGGGCTTCCATGCGGACCGTACCCAAGCGTCCTTCCGTCAGTAAGACAAATGTTTCGAGCAGGTCCGCATCCACGAGCGGCAGCACCACCTGCGCTTCCGGATCACCAAACCGGCAATTGAACTCGACCACTCTTGGCCCCTCCGGCGTCACCATGATACCCACGTACAGGCAGCCCCGGTACAGCCGCCCCTCTGCGGCCAGGCCCTCCAGCGTAGGCTCGACAATCACGCGGCATACGACGTCCATCAGGCCTTCGTCAACGATACGTGCCGGTGCATAAGCCCCCATGCCCCCGGTATTAGGCCCGGTGTCACCATCCCCGAGGCGCTTGTGATCCTGGGCCGGTGGGAGCACGTGGTAGTCATCGCCGTCCGTGAGCACAAGAATGGAGGCTTCTTCGCCCTCCATGAAGGCCTCGATAACTACCTCTTGGCCCGCGTCACCGAATTCCCGCGCGGCCATCACGCGCTCCAGCGCCTGCAGGGCTTCCTGCTCTGTTGCACAAATCAGGGCACCCTTGCCAGCGGCCAGCCCGCTGGCCTTTACCACCAAAGGTGCATCCGCGTGGCGCACATGGTCCACGGCCGCCCCGTAGTCGGTAAACGTGCGGTACGCTGACGTCGGAATGCTCCGGCGTGCCATGAAGTCTTTGGCGAACGCCTTGCTGCCCTCTATTGCCGCGGCCGCCGCCGAGGGCCCTACCACAGGCAGGCGGCACGCTAAGAACGCATCTGCCAGACCGGCAACGAGCGGCACTTCCGGGCCCACTACCGTCAGGTCCACCGCCTCCTGGCGGGCAAACTCCAGCAGCCCGCCGGTATCGGCAGCCCCGATAGGCACGTTCTTGCCCTCCTGCAGAGTACCAGCATTCCCCGGCGCAATAAAGAGCTCCGCGCTGCCTCCACCGCGCGACAGGCAGCGCGCGAGGGCATGCTCCCTGCCTCCGCCGCCTATGATGAGAATCCGCATGGACTTCCCTGTCCGATCCTAGCTGCCTGCAAGACGCTTCAGCTCTGCCAGCGCCAGGAGTGCTTCAATGGGGGTGAGTTGCTGGGGATCCAGGCACTTCAGGTTTTCCAGGACTGCCATGTAGGGGCTATCGGCTGGAAAAAACGACATCTGCAGGTTATCCCGGGGGGCAGCCTCCGTTGCCACCTCTACAGACCTGTGCTGGCCCTCGAGCTGATACAGGATTTCCCGGGCCCGATCAATAACCGGCTGTGCCAGCCCTGCCATACGGGCCACCTCAATGCCGTAGGAATGGTCGGCGCCGCCCGAAACGAGCCGGCGCAGAAATATGACACGTCCGTCATGCTCCTGAACCTGTACCCGGAAATTGCGTACGCGCCGCAGCCCACCGGCTAGCTCGTTCAGTTCGTGGTAGTGGGTGGCGAAAAGTGTGCGCGCCGCCACTTCCGGGGTATTGTGCAGGTGCTCGACCAGAGCCCATGCAATCGACAGCCCATCAAACGTGCTTGTACCCCTTCCGACCTCATCCAGAAGCAGTAGAGATCTTGGTGTGGCGCTATGGAGAATGCTGGCCGTTTCGTTCATCTCCACAAGAAAGGTACTCTCCCCTTTGGCCAGGTTGTCCGATGCACCGACACGCGTAAAGATACGGTCGACTGCGCCAATGCGCGCGCTGGCAGCAGGTACGAAGGAACCTACCTGGGCCAGCAGCACGATGAGCCCCACCTGTCTCAGTACTACGCTCTTGCCGGCCATGTTGGGTCCCGTTATGATGTAGATTTGACCGGCGACGGGGTCGAGGTCTATGCTGTTGGGGATAAAGTCCTCGCCCGGAGGCAGGGAGTGCTCCACGACCGGGTGGCGTCCATCCTCAATATGCAGTGCCAGCGAATCGTCTACAACCGGGCGGCAGTAGCGTCCCTGCGCCGCGACGTCCGCAAAGGAAGAGAAGCAATCAAGCGCGGCCAACAGCCCGGCGGTGCGTTGTATTTCCACCGTTGCCTGCGCTACGAACTGCCGCAGTTCGCCAAATAACTCGGCTTCCAGCCGGAGCATTTCCTCTTCGGCCGTAAGGATCTTCTCCTCATACTCCTTCAATTCCGGCGTGATGTAGCGCTCGGCATTAACCAGGGTCTGCTTGCGAATATAGTGTTCTGGAACGCTGTCCTTGTGCGCATTGGTGATCTCCAGGTAGTAGCCGAACACTTTGTTGAAGCCTACCTTAAGCGAGGAGATACCCGTGCGCTCACATTCTGTGCGCTGCAGGGCAACCAGGAATTCCTTCCCCGAACGCGCCAATAGGCGCAGCCTGTCCAGGTCCTCATGGTAGCCGTCACGGAACACGCCCCCATCCTTCATGGTCGCGGGCGGACGCTCAACGAGTGCCCGCTCGATTCGGTCGACAACCTCCGGGCATGGCGCAAGCTTGCCAACCAGATCGACAAGCGTGGGAGGGGATTCTTCCGAAAAGAGAGCTTGAAGCTCCGGTATCTGCCGTAGCGATAGGCCAAGGGCCACCAGATCCCTGGGAGAGGCCCGGCCGGTACAGATCCTGCCTGCCAGGCGTTCGATGTCCCCCACCTTGCGGAGCAGGCCACGCGCCGATTCTCGAAGCCTGCGGTGCCCGCAAAGCGCCTCAACGGCGTCCAGTCGCCCGTTGATGCGGCCCACATCGCAAAGCGGACGTATCAACCACTTGCGGAGCATGCGCCCACCCATGGGCGTGAGCGTCCTGTCCAGGATCTCTACAAGCGAGCCATCCTGTCTCCCCCCCCTGATTGAGGCAACGAGTTCGAGGTTGCGCTTCGTCTGCGTATCCAGCGTCATCCCGTCCCTGAGCGATACCTGCGCAAGGCGTTGAATGTGCGGCAGACTACCCTTCTGGGTCTCAGCGAGATAGTGCAGCGCTGCACCGGCGGCAACTATTCCGGCGCTTAGCTCCTCGACGCCGAAACCACTGAGTGAATGGGTCTGGAAATGCGTCCGAAGTAGCTCATAGCCATAATCAAAGGTAAAGACCCAGTCCTCCAGTCCGGTCACTACGTAATCGCGCGCGCCGAGCGGCTCGAGCCTCCGCCGCTGGCTCTTGTCAACCAGGAGTTCCGCTGGAGAGATGGAGTCCAGTGCATCTTCCAGCGCCGAAGCATCTACCTCCGTTACCAGGAATTCCCCCGTTGAGGCATCCACATAGGCCATGCCGATACGGTCTTTCGCCCAGTGCACGGCGGCAAGGTAATGGGACAGCTTAGGGCTGAGCAGTTCATCGTGGAGGGAAACGCCGGGGGTTACCACCTCCACGACCCCGCGCCTTACGAGCTTGCCCTTCGCCGGCGTCTCCTCGAGCTGCTCGCATATGGCGACCCGCTTGCCCGCACGGACCAGCCTGGGCAAATAGCTCTGCAGTGCGTGGTGCGGAAAGCCGGCAAGCGGCACATCGTGGGCAGAACCGTTGGAACGCTTGGTGAGCACGATATCCAGGATCCTACTGGCTTCTACGGCATCCTCCTCAAACGTCTCGTAAAAGTCGCCCATACGAAAGAGCAACATGCTGCCAGGATGCTGCTCCTTTATGCGGTAGTATTGCTGCATTAGCGGCGTGCGGCCGTGCCGCTTGACAGCCACCGTGCTGGACATCAACTCGAATTTTCTTTCCTGTGCGCGGGACCGGGCGGAAAACAATGCAAGCGTCAAGATAAGGCATGACCCGTACCCGCGCCCCTACATGGACATTTCGGTAGTAGCCGGCGCGTGATGCTGGTAGGAATCCAGTATTTCCAGGCATACGGCACCGGCCAGAATGAGCGCCGCCGCGATGCCTTCCATAACGGACGGCACGGCGCTAAGGGCAAGCCAGGCTATGAGCAGGGCTGCGACCGGCACCAGATTCCCGTAGAGCACCACTCGGGTCGGCCCGATGGTCTCCAGCGCCCTCACCTTGACCCATTGCCCTATCCCTATGCCTATTGCGCCCCCTGCCAGGATGGCGACCCATGTCCATGTTCCAAACGTGAGCCAGGGTTGTGCCGTAAGGGATGGTGCCGCCACGGCCGCATAAGCAGCCACGCCCAAGGCTGTCCGGGCCGTAACCGTAGGGGCTGAGCCGTAGCGCGCGGCCAATGGCTTGATGACGTGCAGCTCCGCGACGGCAAACAGGAGGGCCAGAAAAAGAAGTCCGTCCCCCAAAAAGAGGTTTCCGGCCCCGCGAATCCCGTCGAAGGCCAGCACCAGCCCACCCAATCCTGATAGCGCGACGCCCACAAGTCCCATGAAGCCTATGCGTTCCGAGCGCATAAATACGCCGATGGTCACGCTCATCACAGGCCCGAGCGCCAGCCAGAGCGAGGCGCGCGCGCCTGTGGATAGTGCCAGCCCCTCTATGCCCAGCCAGGGAGCCAGCATGGCCCCGAAAACTGCCACCAGAATCAGGCGAAGCACGTCGCGCCGCTCCACCCGGGGAAACAGCCGCAGCGGGCTGACAGGTTTCCTGCCGTGGGCGTACAGCACAACGAACATGGCTGCGGCGCCTACGGCAAAGCGGGCTACGCTGAAGGAGATGGGAGCCATTTCCCGTAGCGCAACCTCTGCAAGAATGAAATTGGCACCCCACATCCCGGTAAACAGAAGCAGCATCGTGTGATGATGCCAGTGCTCTGATACGGGCCGGTTATCGGGCATGAACTACCAGCAATGGCTGCTTTGCGAGATGCAATATATGGGCACGGCACAGGGCCTGCACGAGCCCGGACGACCAGGCAGACATGGACCCTCGCCGAAGGCTTGTGCTCTTCATGACGCGGGGAAAAGGGCGGCGGAGGACTGCAGCCATGCATCGAGCGCCTCCCGCATGGACATCACACGTGCACCCTGCCCGGCGGCCACGCGCAGGGTAGCCCTATAGTGTTCGTCCCAACCGGGATGATCCAGCGCGTCCCAGAGGATATTGTGCCAGAGCAGAACGGCAACGCCCCGGAAACGACGACAAGTCTGCAGAATGTCGTGCGTGGCACGCATGGCTTCTTCCACCGAGAGCCCGCGGCGATTGAAAAGGGCAGACTCCATCACGGCGAGTGGCATTTCCCATATCTGCGTGCATGCATTGGCGTGCACGTCAAAAACCTGGAAGGGCAGGCAGGTGGAATGACGAAACCCTTCCGTTTCGCTAAACGCAAGGGTGGAATCGATGCGAAACCCCAGCCGCTCTTGAAGGCGGTGCGTGGCCGGCGCCTCGTAGCGCAGAAAGTGCTGGCGCACTGACACGGGCGCGGTGCGCGTGGCAAGAGCAACAGCCCGCCTCTCAGCCGCAAGGTACTCTTCGTGCGCGTGCGCATAATAGCTTCCGTGGACGCCGACCTCAAAGCCGTCCCGCTCCAGCGCCAAAATAGTGCGTGCCAGAAAGGGGTCGTCCATCCTGTAGGCCACATCGTTTGGGCCGTGCGCTCCTGCCTTGAACAGGAAAGTTCCGGTGCCATAGCGAGCGCATTCCGCATGCAGCCTAGCCAGGGATTCGCGGTATACATCAGAGGGCCGCAGCCAGTCAGCCAGAAAGCGGCCAAACCGGTGCCATCGCCCCGCTATTGATACTTTGCGGTAATTGAGAAGAAAATATTGCACCGCTTCACGAAAGATCATCCCGCGGCGCCACTTGCGAAGGTAGTCAATATCGAAGGTCGGGCACAGTGCCCAGGCTGCATCCTGCCACTGGCGCCGCTGCAGGCGCAGGCCCGATCGTTCGAGCATCTCGGCCAGCCTTTCGCGGTAGGCATCCACGCAGGGTCTGGTCGTGGTGCCCAGGCTGGCCTGCAGACTTGCGGCATGCTGGAACCTTGCGTGCCGGTCGCGGCCGCTCACCACGTGCTCCTGCCAGCCCGACAGCCAAAAAAATGCCGACGCAAAGAGATCATCGCCAAAAAGCACGGGCCAACGCTCCTGCCACCAGATACGCCAGCCAACCCCCTGTGCCGGGTAGGCATCGCCCGTTTCGAAATAGGCCACGGCATCCTTCGAGAGCGCAATACGTACTATGGACTCGGGAATGCGCACTGCCGGCAGTCCGTAATAGATGCCCGCCCGGCCGAGTTCCTTTCGCTCCACCCAGTATGGATCGATTCCCAACGGTGCAAGTAGCATGCGCAGCGCGTACCGCGCCTTGGGCACGTATGGGCACGGTGCTTCAATACAGCATGCAAGCCTGAGACCCATTTCAATTCCTGTTGGGATCGCCAGAATATACTGGCGCCAGAGATGTCTTTGCGACTAGCCGCGTGTCAAACCTGTACAAACAGTTTTCGGATGTCATCCATGGCTTCGTTGGCGTGCCGCGCAAGTTTCTGCTGCCTCTTGTCCTGACTCCGGAGGTGCAGCGGCTGCGCAGGATACGCCAGCTGGGCGTCGGACACCTGGTGTTTCCGTGCGCCGAACATTCCCGCTTCACGCATGCCATTGGCACCATGGCACTGATGCAGGACGCGCTCAGGAATTTAAGCGAGCATGGAACACCCATTTCTGCGGTGGAGCACCGGGCCGCGCTCGCTGCGGCCCTGCTGCACGACGTGGGCCACGGGCCGTATTCACATACGCTCGAATTCAGGCTCATTGCCGGTATTACACATGAATCTATTACCCACGCGCTGGTAGAGACCCTTAGAGATCGCATCGGAGCACCCCTTGATCTGACGCTGCAGATGATGGCGGGCACGTATGAACGCACCTTCTTTCACGACCTCATTGCCGGGCAATTGGACCTCGACCGACTGGATTATCTTCGGCGTGATTCCCATTTCACGGGCGTGGTTGAAGGCCGTATAGGCGCCGGTCGCATTCTGAAAACCATGCGCGTGCATCCGCGCTGCGGAGGGCCGCGCTCCCGGGTGGTCATCCTGGCCAAAGGCATCTATGCCGTAGAAAACGTACTGCTTGCGCGGCGCCTTATGTACTGGCAGGTCTATCTTCATAAGACGGTGGTGGCAGGTGACCAGGTTCTGGTATCTGCCATACGGCGCGCACGCGCAAACCTGGCGCGCGGCCATGCCGCAGCCGTAGAAGGTATCTCGCCTGCGTTACACTTTTTCCTTGCCTCGCCGCCCGCTCCAGGGCCGTGGGATCGCCCGGATGTGCTGGAAGCATTCATTGCGCTTGATGACGAGGATGTACTATACAGCCTCAAGCGCTGGATGGCAAGCCCGGATCCCATCCTTGCCGACCTTTCCCGCCGCTTCATTCAGCGTGACCTGTTCCGATGCATATTCCTGGCAAAGATTCCGGGGATCGAGCAGTCCAGTCAGTGGAAGGCGCAGGTTGGGGAAACCCTCCTGCGCCTAAGGCTATCCGATCCTGCGCACGTGGAAAAGGATATTCCTTATTACTTCGACACGGGCTACGCCAACCATGCCACGTACGAACGCAGGGATGGCACCATTCATATTTTGCATGCCGACGGCTGCGTGCACGAACTGTCCGAGTCTGCCGACACGCGCGCCATTCATGCGCTGACGCAGTTTGCGGAGAAACCCTACGTTTGCCTGCCAAAGGAATCCGGCATCATGCCACTAGGATAACGCCGTGCGGCAGAACTCCACACATTTCTTCATTTCTTCTATTACGGTCGAGTCCTCGGGGATTTCGTACTCCAGCTCGATCATCGCGGTAATCGGGTAGCCTTCCTCCTGCAGTAGCTGCAGGACATCGGCAATGGGTGTATCCCCTTGCCCCCACGGTACGTTGGCACCACCGTTTTCCGGACTCTTCCGATCCTTGAGATGCAGATGCGAAATCCTTTCATGATATTTGCGAATCACGGGTACCGGCGACGTTCCCAGCGCTGCCACATAATGCCCGATATCCAGATTTAGCATATTGTTGGCTGAAAAGGAAAGCGGCACATCAAACGTAAAGCCTTCATTTGCTACCTGCACATGGTTGTGCATGCCAACGAGCATCTCGTGGCGAGTAGCGAATGGCGCCATCCTTTCGGCATTTTCGTCCGATATCTCGAAGGAGATGCCGCGTGCCCCTACGGCCCGAGCAGCCCGAAAGGCGTAGTCTATTTCCTCGTCTGACCACATCGGGGATCCCAGCTTCAGGATGTCTATGTCTACGCCAGCGTCCCGGTACATTTGCCCAAGTTGCTCAAACCGCTCCATGGACGCCGAACGCCGCCACAGCGCCGCTTCTGCCGACGCTAGGCGCCGCTCATTTGCAAGCTTCGTCCTTTCCTCTGCGGTCAATTCCCGGGGATTAACCCGCCTGAATGTCGTCTGCGGCGCTCCCGCGAATACCTCCGCGGGCTGACCCATCAATTCTATCGTAGTCAACCCAAGCTCCTGCATGTAGCCGAGGATTTCTTCCGCGCTTCCGGGGATACGCCGAAAGCTGTACGAGATTGCGCCAATGCGCACATCCTTCCGCCTGGTGCGCCAGGAAGTCAAGGGGAAGAGCACCGTGGCGGCCGCGGCCGTCCGCAAGAATCCTCGGCGCGAATAGGATGAGCAGGTCAGAGGCGAGGAATCTTTCATGGCCTGGCAGCAACTTGTCTGCGACACAATTTAACATACCCAGTCCAAACAATCAGTCCAAACAATCAGTCCAGAACCCGTTCCATGGCATACAAGCAGGGAAGATTCCTCAGTTCCTTCCTGTAGTCCAGTCCATATCCCACCATGTAGTGGTCAGGCACGGTAAATCCAACGTAGTCCACCTGGATATCATCCACCACGCCCTTGTGCAGCAATGTTACAACCGCCAAGGATGCGGGCCGCGCCGCGCTTAGGCTATTTAGCAGGGTCCGAAGTGTTAGCCCGGAGTCTACTATGTCCTCTACCACAATCACGTGGCGGCCTGCCACGCGTACATCGGGCCGGTCACATTCTGTCACATGACCCGATGATACCATGCCCATGCCGTAGGAAGACACTTTCCAGAATGTGACCTCGCAGCATGGCTCAATGGATCGTACCAAGTCCGCAACGAACATGAAGGAACCGTCCAGGATACCGATGAGAATGGGCACCTGGCCCGCGTAGCGCTGCGAAAGTTGTTTGCCTATCTCGCGCACCCTCTGCCTTATGGTCGCTTCATCTATGACCAGTCTCAGGCGCCATTTTCCGGCGCACGCCGTCTCAGTCGCTGTCGGCTTTTCCGCCATGATCCATGTTGTCTGATACGGGACTGAAGCTAAGCCTGGCGATCTTCCTGGTGGTTGGCAGCACCTGAAATGCGGCGGCTAGTCGCAGTCCGACTACCCATGCGATATCCGGGCCGCAGGTCACGACCCACATGTCCTTCCGCTCGGCTACGGGCACCTTGGCATCCGTCAGAATATCACTCACCTTCTTGGTGCCCTGCATGCCCAGCGGGCGCAGCCGATCGCCAGACTTCCAGGTACGTGCGACAAGCTCGCCCTTCAGCCGGTCTGCATCCATGTGCGCCACAAGCGGCACACCGGCTGCGGGGATGCAACGGCCTGTATCCAGCAACTCTACCCGCAAAAGCCCCGTGCTTAGCAGCGCAGTTTCGCCGTATTCCAGCCGGACAGGCTGGGTGACGGGCCGTGCCGCTGCGAAGACCAAAGAGTCGCGATCTCGCCAGATTATCCCTCTACCCAGCTCCATGCGACGACCAGGCTGCGCGGCTACCAGGCGCTCGGCTCGCTCCGCCACGCCCGCGGTCGCCGGAGCCAGCGGCAACCACCTGCGCAAGGCTTCCAGAATAATACGCCGGCGCCAGATGGAAGAACAGTCCTGGAGGATCCTGATGTCAAGCCGGTGCCTTCCTACACAGGCTGTCCGGTCAAAGAGCTCTTCGGCCAACGGCAGAAGCGTATCTCCAACATAGGCGCGCATGAGGTTCGACGAGCGGGCAATGTTGACAGACGCTGCACTTCCAAACGCCTCCTCAATGGCCGGAACCACCTTGCACCGCAGCCTGCTACGCGCGTACTTGGCATCGGTATTGGAGATGTCTTCATGCCATTGTAGGCCCTCAGACCGGGCGAAGGACACGATTTCCCTACGCCGCACGTGAAGTAGAGGGCGTATGAGCACGATGGAGGAGCCGGCTTCAAGGGGTCTCGAGGAGGACATGCCGGCCAGTCCTTCGGGGCCCGTACCCCGAATCAGGTTCTGGAGAACGGTTTCAACCTGGTCATCCATGTGGTGCCCGGCGGCCACATGCGTCAGTCCTCGCTCAGTAGCCACCCGCTGAAAGAACGCATAGCGGAGCCGGCGCGCTGCCATCTGGACAGATTCGCCCGCTGAGGATGCCAGCGCAGCCGTCTCCATCGGGGCAACATGCAGGCAAATGGCCCACTGCCTGCACAGGTCCCGAACCAGGGCCTCATCGCTTGCCGATGCGGCACCCCGCAGCTGAAAATTCATATGGGCCGCTTCTGTGCAATAACCCAAAAGAACAAGGACACGCAGCAGCACCACGGAGTCCACTCCTCCACTTACCGCTACCAGCACCCGGGCACCCGGAGAAAGGAGCCGGTGGCTACCCACATATTGGCGCGTACGCCGCACAAGCGACGGTTCCATGGTCATGCACAGTCTATGGCGCGCTCGGCCTGTCGAAGCAGTATCCCTGCTTCCGGGAGTGCCCTGCACATGTCATACTGCAAGGCCGGACGAGAGATACGACCCTTGTTGCCGCTTGTGTACCTCAGGGAGAGCGCTTCGCAAAGCGTCGATCCAACTCCTCCACGGGAATCTGCACCATGGTTGAGCGGCCATACGGTGAAGTGTACGGCTTCCTGCACATGAATAGCCGGTCTATCAGGGTACGCATCTGCTCCGGCGAAAGAGGCTCCCCTGCCCTCACGGCCGCATGCCTGGCCATACTTTTTGCCACATTATCCCTCCCAGTGATCTTTAGAACGGACTCATTGTCTCTGTACTGCTGCAGCAGATCTTGCAATATGTCCCGCTCGCAGCCAGAGCGGACATCTGCCGGAACGCCGCGCACTACAACCGTAGCGCCACTGAAGGTTTCCAGACTGAAACCGAGCGATACAAGCTCGGGCATGATCTCCCGAAGCAATGCAAAATCGGCTGGGTTGCATTCTAGCGATTGCGGAAAAAGCAACTGCTGCGACATGCCCAATCCGTTCTGCATGCTTTCCAGGGCTCGTTCGTACAAAATCCGTTCCTGGGCCGCGCGCTGATCCACAATCAGGAGGCCCGTTCGCAGCTGTGCAAGAACAAACCTGTTGTGCAGCTGCCACAGCAGCGGTTCGTCGACCGGCTGCTCCAGTTCGTCGACCAGAGGCGCTGCCGGATGCTCTTCTCTTTCTGCGAGCGGGCTAAACAACAATTCGGTTAGCCTGTCGTGCTGCGTGCTGCGGGGCACCACCTTCAACTTCGAAGGTACGCGCGAAGGGTCCGCATCCCGGTCGCGTGCCGGATCTCGTGGTATAGCCGGGGCGTCCTGCAAAGCTATGGTAATGCGGTGGCTGCCAGTATCAAGCCGCGGCACCAGGTCCGCCGTTGCCAAGGCCTTCTGGGCTACGGTCTTCAGGAACCCGTATATGCCTCTTTCATCGTCAAATTTGATCTCCGTCTTGGTGGGATGTACGTTTACATCGATGTAACGCGGGTCCAGTTGTAGAAACAGCACATAAAACGGGTGGTTGCGGGCGGGAAGCAGGCCCTCGTACGCAGACGCGATCGCATGGCTCAGTGAGCGGCTGCGTACGCTGCGCCCGTTGACGTACAGGAATTGCTCTGCTCTCGTCTTGCGACCCAGCGCCGCACTCCCCAGAAAGCCCTGCACCGAGAGATAGCTCGTGGACTCGCAAACCGGAACGATCTTGCCGGAGACATGGGTCCCAAACAGCGCGCACATGCGCTCCTGCAGGGCTTCCTCTACATCCGTTGACCGGGCCCGGTCCAGTCTGTAAACCTCCGCTCCGTCGTGAAATAGCGTAAACGCGGTGCCTGGGCTGGCCAGCGCGAGTTTCTGGAAAATCTCCGAGAGGTGCCTGAATTCTGTAGCCGGCGTCTTCAGAAAACTGCGGCGTGCGGGCACGTTGAAAAACAGGTTGCGCACTTCAATGGAAGTGCCCGGTTGTGCCGCGCAGGGCTCGGCCGCCTTGACTAGGCCACCGGCAATGCGCACGAGAAACCCCGACGCATCCCTATGCCGCCGGGTTCGCATCGTTACTTGTGAAACCGCAGCAATGGACGCCAGCGCCTCGCCTCGGAAGCCCAGTGTCCCTATCCGTTCGAGATCTACCACGGAGCGGATCTTGCTGGTGGCATGCCTACGAAAGCTTAGCACGGCATCCTCTGAACTCATGCCCATGCCATTATCCCGAACCTGGATGAGGGAACTACCTGAATCCTGGAGGATGGCTTCGATGGCGTCTGCCCCCGCGTCCACCGCATTCTCCATCAACTCCTTCAGTGCCGCCGCGGGACGCTGCACCACTTCGCCGGCAGCAAGTTTGTTGGCGAGCGTCTCCGGCATCACCCGGATGGCGTGTTCTACCGTATTGTCGGGCCCTGGGGCTTCTGTGTCGCGATCCATGGAATTGACCGGCAAAAATCAGCCCAGCGCACCATAAATGTATACGGCGAACAGGAGCAGGATAAAAAAATAGATCAGTGCAAGGGGACCGCGCCGGCGGCGTGCCCGCGTCTTGACGCGAAGCCGACGCCGGAGACTCTCATCATGCGTGGGATCATAGTGTCGGGGCTCATAGCCAAACCCGCGCGGCCTAACCTTCCTGTTGGAGAAAAACATGCCCATTACCGCCTCATGGTGCTCTGCGTGTGGCTAACAATAACAAGAACGCTGTCCGGGTCGTTCCTGCAATTATTACTTATGCCGCAAACACCTTGGCAACGTAAAGGAGATAGTAGTAGGAGATCGGAATGGCCAAGATCGCCCCGTCAAAGCGGTCCAGGACTCCGCCGTGCCCCGGCAGCAGGGTGCCCGCATCCTTAGCGCCTGCGCTCCGCTTGAACCGGCTCGCCGCCAAGTCTCCCATATGCGCCGCCAAGCTGCACAATAGCGCAAGTTCCAACATGTGGCGCCATATCACGAAATCGACGAAGGTCAACCGCAAGGCAACAGCCACCAATAACGCACCCACGATGCCTCCATAGAAGCCCTCCCACGTCTTTGCGGGTGAAATGGACGGCGCTAATGGGTGCTTGCCTACGAGCCTTCCTGTGACATAGGCAAAAACGTCGGTTGCCCATACAAGCAAGAGTACCGATAACGTAACGGAGAACGCATCTGCCGAACCCAGGCGAATATCCGTAAGAAACGCCAGCAACGCCGTGGGATAGATGGCCCCCATCGCCGTGGCGCCCAGCTTCTGAATGGATTCTGCTGATTTTGATAACGGGCACCAGGCAACAAGCGCCAGAAATGTAAGAACAGCTGCCGGGATCATGCCCGGAACGAGTGCACGCAGAGCCAGCATTGCCCCGAGTAGAAGACCTGCGGTCCTCCATGCGGGCATACCCATCCGCTCCAAGAGCTGGTACACTTCAACCTGTGCCGCAAGTCCAAGAAGCAGGACTGCGAGGCCGAAGGGCCAGGACCCCACGTAAGCCACGGCAAGCAAGAGCCCTCCCCCGACCAAGGCGGTGGCCATGCGAGGTAAAAGATCATTCATGAACGCCTGCCTCCTTCCTACTGGTTGCGGCCGCCTTCCAGATCACCATCTTCCCGCGCCGCAAGGGCATGGCTTGCAAGCTCCTCTGCCGAGACGCGCTGTCCGAGAATCTCTAACGCAGGGCCGGCCTGGTCGTCGGGCACGAATACGCGCACCTTGGCCAGATACCCACAATTCAGATTCCAGGCGTGGTCGCGCTGGCTCAAGACCACGGCGGCAATATCCTGATCTCTAAGTCGGTTGCAAACCAACTCGGCCTCATAATCGGTGGCCGCCACAAATACCACACTCCAGTTCTTCATGCCACCGTAGTCTGTTGCATGCTCCTTTGCCGGATTACCGCGTGAGAGCGCCGCTGGAGACCGTACATACAGGCCGCAAACGTCCCTAGCCCCACTAGCACCAAATACCACGGAGCCTGGCCACTATCCGGGGTAGCGAGCCCGCCATCGTCGCCGGCCACTACCGCCAAGATAACCATGGCGCCGTTATTGACAAAATGAATCAGGATGGGTACCCAAACACTGCCGGTGCGCCATGCCAGGTAAGCCATGTATATGCCGATCAGGGCCAGGGGCACCACTTGGGAGAAGCGCAAGTGGAATAGACCGAACACTATGCCCGTAGCCACCATACCCGCCACCGCGCCCAGGCCACGTTCCAAATTTCGCTGCACGTAGCCGCGAAAAAACACTTCCTCGCAAAGGGCCGGCACGGCGGCCACTACGGCCAGATGCCAGAGCATGCTACCTTCGCCGGAGAGCACCTTCTCCAGCAGCGCCATCTGCTCACGCTCCAGGTTCCGTATGAACTCCGGGAGGGGCAGCAACTCATTCAGCGTGCCTGTCCAAAGAACAAAAGGCAGCATGGCCACAAGGCCAACAACGGCGTAGGCTACGCTAGGAATGTCCGCCTTCCGGAGGCGCAGGTAAGCCAGTGGACGGGATGAGTGCAACCGGGCGAGCACGATGGAGAGCACGCCGAGCCCCCCAATCAGTCCCATGGCATTGCCGGCCAGCAGTGCGCTGCCGTGCTGTTCGACGGTCCCTGCCAGGTCTCCAAGGATGGCCTCGAATGCAACGCCGCTCGAGAGCAAAAGAGCGAGCGATGCCACATTCCCGATGAGCATGTAGCCTGCAAATCCGGCCAGGAGCGCCACTACGGTGAGCCATCCCGCGCTGAACCGCACGGCGACCCCGTCCAGCGGAATGGGGCCACGATGCTCCCATGGATCTTCCAGCGCGGCGAATCCCCGGATAACCCTGTGTTCATGCGCCATTAGCCTGTGCGAACCTCTATCCAAACCATTCGGCAGCGAACCATCCCCCGCATTTGCCGTTGATATCGCAAAGCGCCCGTAGCTCAGCCGGATAGAGCGTCTGCCTCCGGAGCAGAAGGTCGGAGGTTCGAATCCTCTCGGGCGTACTTGATCGAATCAGCTATATCGATCCCTGGATAGTCCTGGAAATGGCATCAGGAGTTGCGGGACGCAACTGGTTTTCCGATGCCGCGACCACGGAGGCTACCGTTGCGTCACCCGTCACGTTACAGACGGTCCGGCACATATCGAGGATTCTGTCCACGCCCAGAATCAGGGCGATGCCAGCTGCCGGGACGTTGACCGACTGCAGAATAATGACCAGCATGATGATGCCGGCACTTGGGACGGCCGCCGTGCCGATGGAGGCGAGCACCGCCAGCAGAATGATTTCGAGCTGATCGCCAACTCCGAGTGCGATACCCAGCGTTTGCGCAATGAATACGGCAGCAACCGCCTGATATAATGCGGTGCCGTCCATGTTGATGGTAGCACCGAGAGGCAATGTGAATGACGACACCTCTTCCGAAACTCCCAGATTTTTTTCCACCGCCTCCATGGTGACGGGGAGCGTGGCCCCGCTGGACGAGGTAGAGAAAGCAACAAGCTGGGCGGGGGCGATACCCGCGAAGAACTGGCGAATCTTGATTGGCGTAAACAGCTTCAAAAGGGTCGTATACGTGACCAGGACGTGGACAATCAGTCCGAGGAGCACGACGATCATGTAAAAGCCAAGCGCTCCGAGTAGCTCGAAGAGCTCCGAGAGGTTGTCCTTGGCAACCTGGTTGATGGTGTCGGCAAGAAGGGCGAAAACGCCTATGGGAGCCGTCAGCATGATCAGCTCCACGATCTTGATCACCATTTCGTTAAGGCTGTCGAAGAAAGCCAGCAGGGGACGAGACTTCTCTGCGGGAAGCAGCAACAGGGCCACCCCAAAGAGTATCGCAATAAACACCACCTGGAGCATGTTGCGATTCTCGGATGCCGCACCAAATACGTTGGCGGGAATCATGTCAACCAGGGGCTGCAGCGGACCACGATCCATGGCCTCTGCACTCTCTTGCCGGGTCATAGCCATGTCACCCCATTCCGTCTGTAGCTTCGTACGAACGTCTTCGGGCACCGAGGCGCCGGGCTTCAGCACGTTTACCAGGACGATGCCAATTACGAGGGCCACGACCGTGGTTCCTACATAGATACCTATGGTCTTGCCACCAATCCGCGAGAGCTTCTTGGTGTCCGACAGCGAAGCCACGCCTGTAACGAGCGAGGCAAGCACCAGGGGTACCGCAATCAGAAACAGCGAGCGCAGGAATATGGTGCCAAAGGGTCCAATCCAGTTTCTGGTGAACTCTCCCCACCCCAGGGCGGCGGCCACAACACCATAAACCAGTCCGAGAACCAGTCCAATAATGATTTGCCAGTGAAGCTTCTTATACCAGAGCATGATTACGGATAGTGGGTTAAGAGATGCCGTGCCGGGAAAGTACTGAAACTTGTCCTAATCTTTAAACAGGTCTTGCGGGACCACGGGCGGCATGTGGACAACTGAGAGAGCAATCGAAATTCACGAAAGAGAACACGAGAGCGGCTACAACGAATGTCTGAGCACTGCTCGGTCCATTGCCCAGATAGAGGCCCTCGCAGGAACGGGATCCCTGGGCTCGGCTGCAGCGTCGATGAGGACAAAATTCCACCTCGAACAACTAGCAATGATAGCCCCCTCCACCGGAGTAATTGACGAAGGAAGCCGGACGTTCTGGTTCCGCGAAAGGTGGGAGCATGGCTATATGACCATAGAGGGCCATGGCTCATCGATGCTCTGTAACTTATGGATGACAAAATGAAAAAGCTGCTTCTTGTACTGGCGTTCCTTATTCCAGTTTGCGCGTCGGCGCAGTATAAGCCGGGCATGATAATGGAGGACGGCGTGTGGAGGGCGCCCACGCCCCAAATGGCATTGGACGCCATTGCGACGAACCCGAATAGTGGCCGCGAGAGCGCAGTAGCCGTGCTGAGACAGACGATGGAAACACGTTCGGCTGCGACGCGCTTGCCGACGAATTGGGACGTCTGGTACGTGAGGGCACGGAGCACTAATGGCTTTATGCCACCATAGCCTTGGAACTCGCAGCCAAGGAGGACTATGACGAAGGCATACAGTACGAAAGGGCGGGTAACGTTTTCATACAGGCCTACGAGTCCCTAGAGGACCATGATTACAGCAGGGCAAGAATGGCCCTACGCTCAATTATGAAATCGGGCGGCGCCGATTACATAAGGAACATGTTCGAATCAAGCGAGCCGCCAAAAAAGCCCTGTTGGATTGCAGGGCATGTTGTGGTTGTGCTTTTGGAGGAAGAAAGGCCGCCGGAGGAAGAATGTCCCTACCAGAAGAATGCGTGGTGTGACGCGGGAGACATGCTCATACGTTACAGTGACAACGGGCCTGCCCCTGAGGACGTTTGGCCTGCTTGCTTCGGCTATGTTAGGGGGACAAACGGGTGGCTCAGAGTTGTATATTAGGGCATGACTTAAAATGGGATGATCGGGCATAGGGCAACATTAGGGAATAACGCGCTCGAAAGTGGGGAGCAAAGCGACCAGAACGAGCCGATGACACCCTATGCAGAACTGCCAAAATATTTGGCGGCACGCACGTGGATGCTCATGGTCATACCGCTTTTGCTGCGGTAACGGCCGCTGAGATCGTGCAAATTCGCTCCGGACGTATCTTGGTGAGACGAAGGCCGCGAGAGCGGCGCGCAGGGAGGCGATATGGCGCCTGAAACGGCCCAGAATCGATAAACGGGCCCCGCAGTTCCCCCCGGCGCAAGCCCGTCAGAAAGCCTCCTGGGCGCGAAGTAATCTTCCAGCGCGGCATCAGAGAGATGCTCGTCGTTCTCCCATAGGGCACCCCGCTGGTAGTGCCCCCTACCATGGGCCACCGTCCCTAGATCCTGAGCGTCACAGATCCCCATACGTTCCCGGATATTCCCGGAACCAGGATTAGACGCGTGCGCAAACGGTTATTGTGCAAGCGGGCAGATACTGCCGCCTCTGCCGCAGCGAACAGGTGGTTGACAAAAAACAGGATCGAGATGCGGGATGCCCGGCGCAGGTAAGTGTTTGCAGATCCGTGCTTTTCCGCATAGCGGTGGAATGTGGGCGACACGTTGGGCTTCGTTCCATCAGCCGCGGTCTGCTGGGGATCAATGGAAGCCAGAAAGTTGCCCTGCGAATCCGTCCACGTGGGCACGCCGTCTCGTATCTCATACGCGTAATCCTGCCAGCCGGGAGCGAACTGAAAGTACTTGCCCACGAGTTCGTAGTACTGCTGATCCCCAAAGAAGGGCAATTTGTGCGAGAATGAAGCCCCCGTTTCAGGGTGGTGCACGTCGGCTTCCACCGCCCTTATATGAAGAATAAGGCCGCGCACGAGCAGGCGGTCCGCCTCGCTCCATGCACCCGGATTGCTGAAATCAATGGCTTGGACGCCCGTGTCGAATACTATGGGTGAGGCAGATACCGTCCGGCCTCCGGGCAACCCGTTTAGATATAGTACGTAGTCGTTCAGCCAGCGCGCATAGCGAAGAGGGCTCCAGGATTCATGGGCCATGACCTGATATTCATCTCTGCGCCGCACACCCTGTCCCCTCCATGACGTATAGGCCGTTAGCACGGCCAGCTCAATACCGAGCCCAGCCGCAGCGCGAAACCACTGCCGGTTGTACGCCTGACCGAGCCCCGGCACGAGCGCTGAAAGCCCGAAGGCAATGGGCACGCTTCTCTTAAGCGCCGGATGCGCACGCAGATTCCCTCCGTACAATACGGATGCGCGTAGCTGCCCCGCGCTATCGGGCTGCGCCGACGCGCGCAGCGGAAATATCCCGCCCAGACTTGCAAGCAGCAGCCCTTTCCAGATGTGGCGCTTTGACACAGCGCTCAGAGTGTTAGGCCGCCTGCGCCCAGATAGGGTTTCAGCATGCGTTCAAAGGATGCATAATTGCCGGCGCCGACGATGTACCGGCGAAGGAAGCCGTCCTTGTCCACGATGTACGAAATAGGCCGGCCCTCCGCCAGGGCCCTACCATAGGGCTGCGGCAAGGAGTCGGGCTCAAAGAACCCCGATACCGTTTCTCCAGGCAGCAGGTCCGTGTAGCGCATGAGCTCCTCCTGCGGCTCGTCAGACACCGTGACCACCACCAGCCCGGAAGAGGCAAAGTCCCTCTGGAGTTGATCCAATTCCGGCAGTTCTGCAATGCAAGGCTGGCACCAGGTCGCCCAAAAGTTCAGCAGTATGACGTTGCCGCGGTAGTCGGATAGCTGCCTTAAGGTGCCATCCTCTACCAGCGTAAACGCAAAGTCTGCGGCCGGCGCATTGATGCCTTCAGCCGCAGCTTCCGGCCGGCCGGCCAGCGCCAGGGCAAGCAGACTGCCTGCGGCAATGATAAGCAGCACAGAGCACACGGCGGCAATCCAGGCCATGCCCCCGCTGGGCAAAAGACCCTTGCTATCGCGAAGCACCATTGCGACGCAGGCGAGGCCCGCAACCATCATGGCGGCGCTTACAATGACAAGGATGGTAAAATTCATGGCCTCCAGGGTCCTATACATCGAACCCGAACAACACGCCAAAGTGCCACTGGAATTCGGAACCGTAGCGTACGAACCGCTGCCCGGACGCCGTGACAAAGTCTTCATCGAGCTCCAATTCAAACGCGTCCAGCCCATAGGTGGTACTGAGAAATATGGAGGTCGGCAGCAGGTAATAGGAGCCCAGCTTCAGGCGCAGCTCCACTCCTATATCCTTTCGCATGGCCCGAAAGCCCGGCCACCCGCCGGTCCAGGCCGCCGCAGCATCCGCGTAGACCCGCAGAAAAGCCTTATCGACATAGATCCAGAGCAGCTGCTGCCGTATGTCCGGAAACAGTGGCAGGAAGTAGGAGGCCTGTGCCCAGAGCGTCTCATTGCCGCCGAGGGCGTAGAACGGATAACCGCGCGCACCGGAAAGCCCCCCTACGTAGTCATCGTAAAAATCGTCCACGGCCTTGCCCAGGATATTGGAGACATGCCAGCGAAATGCCATACCATGTCCCGCGCCTCGTACCCTGCCCGGCAGTCCGATGCCTGCTATCCCCTGCAGCGTAAGACGAATAAACCGGTCACGCTCGTACACAGGCTTAAGGATGCCTTCCTCCAGATCAAAGCGGCGTAACAGCCGGCCCCGCTCGTTTTCGAATCCCAGCTCCAGTCGTACTCCCAGCGGATACATATCTCCATCGCGGTGGGCGTGGAAGAATTCCAGATAGGCCGTGGCAAGCAAGGTCCGGCCGATAAAATAGCGGGAGGACGAGGACGGAATGGCCTGCTGCGCCTCCCTGGAGAAAAAACGCTCCGTTACCACGCGATAGGGACTATACCGATATCCAGCCTCCAAGAGCAGCGCCTCGCTTATCTTGCTCCTAGCGTGCAGATCCGCCTCCCACAATGCATAGGTCAAATCTACCCTCGACGTATCCGGAAAACAGGCCGTACAGGGAAATTCCTCGATGGAGAGCCCCTCTTTGACGTGGCGCCGGATATTGAACATCTCTACCGAAAGCTGTGGCGACCAGCGCCGGGGTATGAGTCCCAAGCCTTTCCTGTAATCGAATATCAGGAAGGCGTCACGCTCAAGGGAAAAAAGCCGAGAGGGCGAGAAGAAATCCGGTACGGAGGAGGCCTCCCGAGATCCCGGCCCGAGCAGCAGCCCGCCAAATAGCGTCACGCCCTCCAGGATTTCGCGTGAAGCCACGTAGGTGCCAACCTTTATATTGCGCGCGAGCGTTTCCGCGCGCGTCAGATCTGGAAGCCGGCTGCCCAGCACGCTGCGGCGGCGGGAAACATACTGGTCAAGCCGCAGGACCGGGAAGAAACTGAACCCCGTCGTAGTCATGCCGTATCGCTCTGCCGCGAGCGAATCCGTCGCCGGTGCCCGCCCGCCTTCCGCGCGCTCGTGCGCAGCCCGCTCCGATGCCCGTGCAGGCATGTCCTCGAGCTCCGGACGCGCCGGCTTGGCGGCCTTCTTTAGCAGAACGGACGGCGGAAGATAGACGGGGACATCTACCGCGACCGGGCGGCCCAGCAAGGCAATCTTGTATCCATCCCACCGGTAGTGCGCGTATGCAATGCTTCCATCCGCACCGACCGAGGGCATGAAGGCACCTCCCAACACATTGGTCAGCGCCATCGGCCTACCGCCCTCCTGACGGTACAAGTTGAAAATACCGGAGCGGTCGGAGGCATAGTGCAGCGCCTCGCCCCGGCTCCCAAAGGCCGGTGAGCGCTCGTCTGCCGGCGTGGCAACGACAGCCTCCAGGGCCCTGGTTCCAACGTGCAGGCGCCATATGTCGCGCTCGTGTGCGCCTGGCACGCGGCGCGCAAAGTAGACCCACTCCCCTGCGGGATGCCAGGCGGGGTCGCTCACCTGCGTCCCGTTGTCGTAAGCCGTAAGCGGCTCTATATGCCCCGTAGTCTTTCGCAGCACGTACAGGTTCGTGGTTCCGTCCTTCTGCCGCACAAAGGCAATGGATGCCCCGTCCGGCGCGTACGAAGGCTGCGCCGCGCGCGCGTGCCGCGTCAGCCGCGTTTCCTTCTTATTGTGCAAGGCCAATTCGTACAAATCATCATAGAGGTATCCCTCAGCCGTGGGCCGCTTTCGGACATATACAACCGCTTCACCATCGGGTCGCCACGTCACGGATCTGCCGACGCCCTTGCGAAGCCGGTGTCCGAAGGCGCAGGTATGGGTCACCGGTTGCTCCTTGCCCAGATCATAGGTCAAGGCGGACTCCTGTGCGAGGTCGTATACGAAGAGACTCGTGCGACTAAAGTGCTGGCCCTGGTTCGACACGAAGGCCAGACGTTTGCCGTCTGGAGAAAAGGTGGGACCGTAATTGGCAAAGCCCGCCTCTTCTATCACGCTCCCTTCCACTATGTGCTCCCGTATCGCGCGGGTTCTCTGCGCGTAACTCCGGCCAAGGGTATCCATCCAAGCGGCATACACAGCGGCCGCAGGCCGGCCCAGCGCCTCGTCCATGGCCCGCTCGACATTCCAGTTTCGCCACCGGCCCAGCGCCCACGTTATATCCCGCAGGACCTTTTCCCCGCGTGTATTTGCCAAGTAACGCGTGAAGGCGAAGCCGTGATTATAGACCCCCTCCCGCATCAGGCTTGACTTCGAGTAGAACCCTCCCATCTCTACCAGCGAAAGCGTCTCGCCCGCCAGGACGCGGCTTCGCAGCATCATGTCGCGGTGACTATCCCATCGGTCGTAATCCATCGTCTCCCGCTGGTACTGTGCTGTACCTTCGGCGAACCATGCTGGATTGTTGAGGCTGACCACGGGGTAGCTTACGATGACATTGGGATACCCGGAGAGGACGTCCGGGCGCTTGGCGTTTTCGTAGTTCAGGATCTGCAAGTAGCCCAGCGGCAGGCCACGCGATACGCCCATAGCGGCCTGCACCTGTACGATGTGCGTGAATTCATGCGCGATTACATTGCGGAGCCAGTCGTGATCTCCTCTTAGTGGGACATCCAACGCCGGCGACCAGATCTCTATTTTGTTGTCAAAGAAGTAGGCCGCTCCATTGGAATAGTCTTCGTAGTCCTTGACAATGATGCTCACACGTGAATTGGGCCTGTGAGCATACAATTCTGTAATTGGGCCATACACTTCTTCGGCAATAAGAGCAACAGCCTGGGCCGACCTGCTACTTCCCTCACCGTCCGCGTCGGCATGAAAAAGTATGTTAAAGTGTTCCGTTTCCAGCGTGTACCAATTGAGCGACGGCCTCGCAAAATCATACTGGGACGGCGACACCTGTGCCTGCAGCGGCAGCGCGAACAGCAGCGCTAGCCAAATTGATATTTTAAGCCGTAGCTTCATCGGATAACGGCCATCTTGACCAGTTTCGTGCCTGAGCGTCCGCTTGCGGCGGTGGCCGTGATGCGGGCATAGTACAGACCGCTGGCCGCATTGGTTTGCCACGGCATTTCCACCGGCCGCTGGGCCCTGGCCACAAAGGCCAATTCGTCTACAAGCATGCCCGCGGCATCTGTGATGCTTACGCGCACATCGGCATCTTCCCGCGTCGTGCACCGAAGGAAGGACTGGCCGTTTCGAATGGGATTAGGCCAGTTGTAGGTTTCGGCGTCAACAATAAGGTCTGGACCCGCTGCTGCGGGTCTGTCGGCGGTTATCGCGACGCTACTGTTAGTGCTTGTGCCGTAGAGCTCGCCCCACGGTGCGCTAACGATGGCTTGCCACGCATAGGCGCGCAGCCGGCCGCTGCGCGAGACAATCGTTAGACGGCCATCGCCAAGCCACGGCGTGGCATCTATCGCGCCGCCCACATGCAGCGGAAAGCCAGGCATTAATTGTCCACGCTCAAACGCATATAGCTCGCCATTCATCCCGGCCAGCACGATAGCACGGGCATCGCTGCCGGATAGCTCCACTACTAGCGGCTGCGCCCGCACCGGGGTCCCGATATGGATGGGGTACCCATCTGCGAGCGCACCCGTGTCATGAAAGGCATACACCACGTCACCCGCTGTGACCACTATTTCCAGGAGGCCATCTTGATCCAGGTCCGCTAGGACCGGATAACGGGACAGCACCTGGTCCGCCGACGCATAGCGGCCTACATCCTGCTCCCAGACCCTGCCCCCCGCCTCCAGCACAAGGAGTTGCTGCCGGTCCGGCAGCGACAGCACGCCCCACAGTCCGCGCCTGTCACGTCCAAAGGCGGGATGCCCCACCGTCTCCGCTGCAACCAGCTCATAGTCCCATGCCAAAGCCCCATCCACGACCCGCACGCCCCGCCGCCCGACTACGAGGGCTTCCCTATCGCCGGCTAGGCCGATCCCTTCGCCTACGCCGTCGATCTGCCTGGTGGTCAGCGAACCATCCAGCGAGGCCACCACGGACCTGTCAGCGCCTCCAAGCAGCACATGGACCGCGCCTCCGACCTGCAGCAAGGGCCCCTTTGGGACAAGGCCCGGCGCGGGCACGGCAAGGGCCCGGGAAGGCACGGGCACCCCGTTGTCTACCTGGTATTCTCGTAGTGCAAAGGCCCCGGACTCTTCCTGCAGTACGACGAATCCAGCCGCGGTGGGTACCGGCTTGGTGACTGCGGAGACGACAGAAGTCGGCCCCTCACCTGCAAGCACATAGAGCAGTCCTGCAGTGGCGGCATGCGCGTAGGTAACGTTCGGGAGCTCAAGGATGGCACTGCCTTCCCCAAACCGGGCTCCCTCAAGCACGTGCAAATCCCGCTCCTCTATGCCATGGGCGCCTTCTTGCCGGTAGGTGAAAGTCATCACGGGACCCGGCGCAGAAAACTGCTCCAGCACAATGAAGCTGTGGCCGCCTGCATTCGTGAGGCTGCTGGGTGTCGTATTAGAAGCAAAGCGGTTCTTGTACAGACGGATGGCTGCACCGCTTGGAAGCAGCACCTGCGTGTCGTTTCCCTCGAAAAAAAAATCATAGGGCGAGCCGAAATACCCGTCGGTCCCGAGCTCCTGGGCGGAGTCCGCTTCTTCAAGGTCTATCGCACGATTGCCTGGGTCACTGTTGAACTGGCCGTCGACAACGCGCCGCTCGTCCACGTGCCACACCAATATGCCACCCTCAAACTGCCGATCCTCGGCGTCTCTTCCCGGCAACGCAAAATCATAATTGT
Source organism: Rhodothermales bacterium (assembly GCA_965216255.1). Classification (GTDB taxonomy): domain Bacteria; phylum Bacteroidota; class Rhodothermia; order Rhodothermales; family Bin80. Next base: position 5,240,061 of record OZ244148.1, on the reverse strand, counting down.
CCGCACCGACGACTACACCCCCCACAAAGGCGTCGACACTAAAGGGGCTAAAGTCGTCTGCTACGCCAAAGAAGCGCTGCTCCACCACCGTGCCCTGTTGCCAGACCTGCAGGACGAGCCCGTCTCCCTCCGGATCCCGGTGGCGGTTCTCTACCAGAAAATACTCGTATTCGGAGATTTCTACGCGGACCGCATTGGATCCCGGTAAGCCTGCGGCGGCAAGCTCCACAACCTGCTCCTTCTTACCGCGCACCACGTCCGTATCGAGCCATCCAAGCAGCTGACGCGTCCAGGCACTGGGCTCTGGAGGCAACATCCCGGCATACGCGAAAATGCCTGCCGGATCCATGAGGCCATACGGCCCTATGGCCGACTCTCCCGTCTCGGTATTGAATAGATCGGGAACGCCCAGGTGGTTGAGGAAGCTAGCCGCAAGCAGCCCGTTGATGGAAAGCTCCAGCAGTACAGCCTCATCCGTCAGCGGATTGTGTCCCTGGCGGGACTCCGTCCGCGGCAAGATGGATGTACCTCCTACCGGAATCCCCTTGAACGTGATAGCGTCGGCGCCCAGGCGTGCAAGCTCCGGGGCAGAGATAAAGATGGAAGGCAAATCTAGCGGCGTCTTGTCCAGAATGGTCCCCAACAATTCGACATCCCGGCCCACGCCCGCATGAAAGATGATGAATGCGGTACGGGCCGGGTCAAGTATTCGAATATCAAACCGGCTCGAGCGTGAGGCCTCACTCCAAGCCTCCTCAATCATGGCGGCAAGCTTCCGGCGCTCCGCGTCTCCATCAGCTTCGAGACCAACGGGGCTATAGGCTTCCATTTTCTGGCCCAGCTGTACAACCTCCGGGAGCAAGTGGGTCCATACCTCCATACGTCCATCAGAGACGCGCTTGACGTAGTCTTCCAGAAAGGCAAGATGCGCCATAAAGTAGGCCGCATCATGGGGCAGCGGATCAATCGTTGGCACCAGTCCTTCGGCAAAAAGACTGTCCGCAAAGGTACCCTCGCCCGTCGTATAGCGGGTGGTATCGGCCTGGAATTCTACGCGGAGCGCGACCACATGATAATAGGGTCCGGCCAGCTGGGCCCAGCCTAGAGAGGGCAGCAGCAAGATTGCCCCAAATATCCAGACCCGCAGCCAGAGGCTACGTCCTAGACTCGCTGCCCCGGCACTGGCACCCATGCAATCTCCCGCATTCCACCCTAGTTACTTGATAAAGTCTAGCAGCAGGGAGAACCTCATCGTATTGGAGAGCGGATGGTGCTCTTCAAGTGCATAGATATACGAGAAGTCCACGCCCACGATATTGTAGCGAATACCAGCTCCGAAGGTGAGGAATTGCCGGTTGCCATTGTACGGATTCTCGTAGAAATAGCCAGCGCGTATGGCAAAAAGATTATTGTACCAGTATTCAAATCCGCTAGAAATAAGGAGTTGGTCCACCACCGAAAGCGTCTCGAATTCCGCCTCTTCGTCGGTTGTCGCGGTGCGACGCACATTGATAGTGGTCCAGGAGGAAAACAGGGCCTTGTAGAACGGATCCGATGGGTACTCGGGTCGGCACGTTTCGGGGTCTGCCGGATCAATGCATGTCTCCGTTACTCGTTGGCGCGTCAGGATTTTCGAATAATCGTTGACAAAGGTGACCTTGTTGTACTCATCGAATTCATAGGTGAAGGCGTGTCCCACACGGATGGACGTGGGGATTGGATCTGCCTGCTCACTATCCGAATATTGTATCTTGGGCCCCATATTGGCCAGATTGAATCCGGCAGAGTACTGGGCATCTGCAAGGCCTACACCGAATTTCCGCGTTCGGAAGAGCACGCCGAGATCAATTCCTACCGAAACGCCCGGATTCGTCTGCTGAGCCTCCACCTTTACATTGGCAAGGCTCGAATAGATGAGGCGTACACCCGTGCCGACGGAAAGACCGGGCGTTAGTTTGAAGCCGTAGGAAAGCCCAGCTGCCAGATCATAGGAACGAAATTCGCCAAGATCGTTGTTTTGCGCATCCCGGTAATCGTGCTCTCCCAAGAAAAGATATGTCAGGTGAGCACCCAGCGTCCCCCATCCCTCGATATGCTGTTTTGCTACCAGGTATTCGTAAAAGATGTCCGAGCTGAATTCCGGCAGCCAGTTTGAATGGGTTAGCGCCACTTCCGTACCCTCCTGTTCGGCCAGACCTGCCGGATTCCAAAAGATGGCATTGGCATTGTCGGCCAAAGCAACCCCGGCATTGCCCATGCCCGCGGACCGGCTGTCCGGCTCTATCATGAGGAAAACCACGGCAGCACCGCCGATCTGTGCCTGCGCCGGTCGCAGCGCGGCACTAAAAAGCAGGAGTCCACAGCAGGCAACGTAGCAGCCAATGCCAGGACGATCGATTATTGGAATGGGCATGAGACGCATGGTGAAAACGCACACTTGTTTGGTTGTCGGTAGTGCTAGCGCACGATGGCAAGCCGTTCAATGGCTTCGGATACCTGTTTTTCTCCGCTTATGCCGCCTACCTCCACACGCACCTTGTATAGGTACACGCCAGGAGACAGTCGTACGTATTCGTCGTCTGTGCCATCCCACATTACGTGCATGGCACCGCCAGGCAACAGGTCATCGGCCTCGATAGTACGTACTGGACGGCCCGCCAGGGTGTAGATTCGAACCTGTACCCGAACAGGTGTTCCAACGGGCTGATTGTGCTCGAAGATGAATCGCGTTGGTCCTGTAGTGGGATTGGGGTAATTGAAAATGTTACGGACGTCAAGAGCCTCGGATTCCGCGACGACGAAGTCGATCTCATGCTTTCCGGAGTTGTTCAGCACATCCCAGGCCCGTATCGCTGCGGAGTGCATGCCGGCATCCAGCGGCTCATCGAATACATAAGCGACACGGCCCCGCTGGAAGGAGTTCTCATCGCTCTCATACAGGCCACCAATATTGACGGCGCTCTGTTCGTCGCCATCAACGACCAGAAGCATTTCGTGGCCAACGCCCGCACCCACCGTATTGATGCCGCTTTCGTCGTAGAGCTTTACGAGTAGCTCCGGCTGTGCTGTCGTCAGCTGCCCACTGGTAAAGGTCTCATCGCCGAGGAATAATTCTATGCTAGGTCCCTCCGTATCGTCCGGCACGTCGTCTGCCGTTCCCCCAACGAGGAAATTCTGCGAATAGCCCAGCGCATGTGTCTCACCCGACGCCCCGTAGACGGATATGCGACCCGGCCTGTCGCTATACGAAATGTCCTTGGGCACAACAAAGGTGGCTTCGAATTTCCCACCGGTAATTCTGGTGCGCCCCCGCCAAATGAGATCTTCCCGAACGGTGTAATACGCACGGGGCATATAGCGGTGCACTTCGGGCGGGATTACAATGCGGCGCGCGGCATCATAAACGGTCAAGGTAACGGCGCCGTCAAAATCGGCATCCATGCTGCCATCTTGGCGCTGGACTTCACCCTGTAATGTTACGCGCTCAAGCGCCCGGAGACGTGCCACCGGACCGGCAAGCGATTGGTCATTGAGTGACGTCAATACGGCCGTGAGCTCCGGGATGCCAATCCGCATCGAGGGATCTCCGAGTAAATTGAATTTGCGGTTATTGCCCTCGAATCCGACGCGCGTATTCTTCGTCAGCCGGAGCGCGTCACCAAGGCGGTGTGGCCGCCCCGCCTCATCTCTCTGAAAGAGGTGATCATTCAGCGCCACATTTAGTCCAACATTCAGCGACTGTGAATTCCCGGACGTGTAGACGCTGCGCACCGTCGTAAGCAGCGCAATGGCCCCTCCGTTTGGGTTGAGCAGCAACTCTTCCGCCCCGCTTTGCTCATTGGCCAAATCCCACCGGCCGAACGAGCAGGTCGCCGTTATGAATATGGGCAGCGCGTCGTAATTCTCCAGGTTTCGGGCGTCATCAATGTTAAAGAGGTTTTCCTGGGCGAGTCCGTTCTCTGCCCCATGACCACTGTAATTCACCACCAGTACGCCACTGCGGATGGCCGAAAGAATGTCTTGCCGTGCCCCCGGCACCCGCCACTGGTTGCGAAATTCCCGGGGATAGGAAATGGCATACACCTTTTCCTGATCAATCTCGGGAGCCCGCTGGGCCACAGTCTCTGCCACAACATCTGTATTCTGGGTATGCAGATCCCGATCGTTTTGCACGCCTGCAACCCCCGTTGGTCCGTCGTCGGCTATAAAGAGGTAGCGCTGACGCCATGGGCCATAGGAGGCAGCCGACTTATAGTGCTTGACCTTGTTAAGCACCGTTTGCGCCTGCTCCTCGGTATGGACCGTAAATCGGCCAATGCCAATGTCCACACGCTCGTTCAACGACTCATTTGAGCCATGAAATGTCTGGCGAGTAAACGGCCACAACCCTTCATTGTCGTCCAGCAGTCCGAAGTAGTCGTCAGAGGTATAGGTCTCTTCGGGGAACCACGACTCCTCTGTTTCGAACGGCGGAATAAGATTGGGGATTTCCGGGGCCTTGCCGCCCAAATCACGATAGTTGTAATGCCCGTCGCCGTAGAAGAGCACATAGCGAAGAAGCCGCTGCTGATCCGGCGCCCGGTCGTAGAGGAATTTAAAGTAGTCTCGGAGCCCCCGGAAGTCCCGTAGCCCGCCGGCGAATTCATTGAAGACGTGCTCCACATCCACAACCTCCACGCTGAGGCCCTCTTCGCGCCGCATGGCAGCGAGCTCACTTGCCTGGGGCAGGAACACCCTGGGTGCGACAATGACGAAGGCTGGCCAGTCCTGAGTGCCGTGAAGATTCTGCGGCTCTACGCGGCATGCCTCCCCGCAGGCATCTTCCACCACCAGGGCACGCACATTGGATTCGGTGAATGCAATCAGTTCGCGTGGCTGCGCTTCATGCTTTACCTCTACCTGCACCCGGTAGCGGTCACCGGAGGCCCGGGTCCCCAGCCATACATATTGCCCTGGAACCGTGATGTCCAGCACCCAGGGTTCGCTGTCATACCCCGCAAGCACCGCCTCAAATACGCCCGCCTCTCCGGCCGGTGTGTGAAAGCGGAGAGCCTGCTCTGTCGCCTGCAGATTCTTTGGGTAGAATACGCGCACCCAGTCGAGCGCCGCCTGCGGGCTTTCAGACTGTGACCCCAGCTGAAGGCTAAGAGTCAGGGTTTGACCTGCTGAAACTGTCTGCTCGAACTCCACGATGCCCGACCGGGCGACCGTGACCGTTGAACTGGAGGATACGGCCCCGAAATTGGCTGCGGCCAGTATGGCGCCCCCTGATGCAAAGAAGACTTCAGTCGCCGGGTTGGACTGCACGGCCGCACGCGCACGGTACAGGATGCGCCCTGCTGCCAGGCCCGGCAGCGCTACATTCTCAAGTACAGGCAGTTCGGCGCCGGCAAAGATAAGGAGGTTGCTAACCCATGTATGGCCGGTTCCACCCCTTTCACGCGCCCACAGAAAGTCATCCATGTCTAAGGCGTAGCGCCCGACAATCTGCGTGAGCTGCACTGCTGCCTGTACGTCAGAAAATGCCAGGCGCTCGAGGCCGGCATTCTCTGCGTCGTCTACCTTTATGAAATAGAAATTCTCGTTGGAGTAGGGATGGACAAAATGCTCCCATGCGTAGGCAGCGCGGCCACTTTCATCGTACACCGGCAATCCGCGGCTATCAAGATCGGGCACCAAATTCCAGCCTTGCGGGGGAGCTCCATAGAACCATACAGCGTCTCCTTCATCAAAAGAGCCATCTCCTCCGCCGTGCACGATGACCTGATTTTCCACAAGGTCTACGGGGCGCGGCACGCTGTTAAGCGCCGGCAGGGGCGCCCCGCCGTTACCGTAGACCCGCACGCTCCCCGGATCGATGCTGCCAAGATTCCCGGTAAAGCCTGGCAGGGCAGATAGAAATGCCCTGTCAATCCGGTAGATACCCTCTTCACGAATGGCAAGCTTGAAAATCGAGCCGGAGGCCAGCACGCTCTCCACGCGGGCCGTCTGGCCAAGAGAGGAAGCCTTTCGCGCCGGTGCACTTTGTGAATAGTCCACCGCTACGCGGACGTGGCGGTACCGGCGGAGCGTGCCGGACTCGCGGTCATAAGTAAGCGTGCGCACTACAAGCGTTGCCGCTGGCCGCTTCCTTTCCCATCCCAGTGCTCCGGCGGCAGCCACCGGACCGGCTAGAAATTCGATGGATGCAAGCGCTGAATCGGACGGCAGCCGGACTTCGTCGAAGGTACTCGCCAAAACCGTCAGCCTGGGCAGTGCAAGCGTCGGCAGTCGCAGCATTTCCGAGCGCTCCAGGAGCCCTCCCCCCGAAATTGCCAGGAGAGTCTCGTCATCGAGCAGCTCGGCGCCCAGGGAATCAAGTGTTGCTTGCAGCGGCATGGGCCACGCTGCCGCCAACTCATAAACGGCACCTGACTGCCCTTCTTCCGCAAGCGTGAGCGTCACGCTTTGGGCACTGCTCCCGGAAGCCAAGAGCATGCCGCACCACCACATCACGCCGTTCCCGGCAAAGCTGAACCGTCTAATCACCGACCCTTTACGTGCTGGTTAGAACTTAGCAGAAACTGGTAGCTATATCTTCGATGCGGCGGCGGTTATCCAGGTCTAAGCCTCATGTACACAAAGCACGGAATCTTGTTTCCTGCTGCATCAATGGAGTTCTTCCAGAGGCCGCCGGTTAACAACTGCCATGCCCCTTTTGCCTCTTGAGACGTTTGCAATCGCAACCTCCGGGTCGTGCTCGAAGAAAAGGTGCACGCGCTGGCGTTCGGCCTCGCACAGAAAGCGCTCCTTCTCCGCCAGCGTTACAAGCGGACGGACATCGTAGGCCATGATCCAGGGAAGGCGCACATGATGCGTGGTAGGCAGAAGATCTGCCACGAACACCAGGGTGCCCTCGGGTCCGCTCACCTTCACCAGCTGCTGCGCTTCGGTATGGCCATGTACCACCCATATCTCAATTCCGGGAAACAGCGGACCGCTACCATCCAGACAGTGTAACTGACCAGCAGCCGCGAGCGGTTCGAAGTTCTCCGGTAGAAAGGATGCAGCTTCGCGCGCGTTCGGGCTCCTTGCCGATTCAAGGTGACTTCGCTGGACGTGGTAGACCGCATTCGCAAAACGGGGCGCCGGCTTGCCCAGCCGGCGCACGGTGCTGCCGCCAGCATGGTCAAAATGCAGGTGCGTCAAGATCACGTCCGTGATTTCACCCGGCATAAAGCCTGCCGCAAGGATCGCTCGATTCAGGTCCGTATCGGTGTGATCTATCGCAAACCAGTCCTTAAACCGGGCGTCGTATTTGTCGCCCACGCCGGTGTCAACGAGTATGAGCCGGCCGGCGCCCTCCAGCAGCAGGCAGCGCATACTCAATCGTATGCGACCCCTCGTGTCGGGAGCAAGGCAGCGCTCCCAAAGCGTTCGCGGAACAATGCCGAACATGGCTCCGCCATCCAGGCAGAGATGCCCGGTCTCGATCGCATGCACGGAATATGGCCCAATGGAAGGCATTACCCGGCGGAATGGTTGTTGAAAGGGCCGCAGGACTGAACACCAGGCTGCTTTGCGGAGCGCTCTTTCCGTTCCGTAAGAGATGGCTCACAGGACGCGGTAAGATCCTCCGCGCACGCGGAGTCAGAGGCGCGGGTAAGCAGATGCTGCTTAAGTGTCCATTCGTCACGCTGGACTACCACAAGCCAAAGGCCTCGGGAAAGCGCCGGGGTGCCGGGCTCCGGCGAATGACCGGGATTCTCCAGGAAGAACCTGTGGCGCACCGTGAGTTGTATGCGGCTTCGCTTCCCCGGGACCGGGCTTAGTTCTTCAAAGCAATGCACATGGATTCTCATCCAAGCCCTATCCGAATGCGCGGCCCCTGGCGTGCAACGCCGCTGCCCGCACGGCATCAAATCCAGGCAGCCCTCGCCGAGGCACCGGATTGCCTTCGCAATACGGACCAAGAAACGCGCCATGCTGTCGCCGGCCGCCCCATGCACACCTACAGGCCTGCCGTCTTCCAGGCATTTCGTTAGGGGATTATGCACGATAGTAACCATAGCTACTGTCGATACAGTTGCGTGTCGTAGCCGTGCTTAACAACCTCCGAAGAAGCCACCATCGGCACAACGTTTGCGGCATCAGCCGCCTCCGACCGGCACGCAGGGCCTGCCGCCCTGCTGAAGGGGCGCAGCCCTCTCAGACGGATGTTCCTTGCCGCATTAATGTCGCGCTCCAGCACAAGGCCGCATTGATCGCACTGATAGCTACGAACACCAAGGCCTATGGGCGCCGCAGGCATGCCACCGCAGCTACTGCACTGCTGCGTCGTATAATGCGGTTTGATTTTAGCCAACTCACCTGCGGCGCTCTCAGCCTTGTAGGCAAGCTGCTGTATGAGCATGCCGAGGCATTGATTTTGCATGGACCTGTTGAGTCCACGTTTGCGCGATCCCCCCTTGGTCGTCATGCTCTGCAATTTCAGGTCCCCAACGGCAATGTTTGATGAATGCCGTTTTATGATGTCCGACGTAATGCCATGAACCTCATTGCTGCCGGCCACGGCCATGCGCCGACACTCACGCTCCAGCTTCTTCTTACGCCTAGCCTTGCTGTTCTTCTTGGCGCAGCTTTCTGAAGGCGTTTTCGCTTACGCTCGCCGAGGCGTGCGGCATCGTATTGCGTGCCGTCGGATAGAGAACAGTTGGCCTTTACGCCTACGTCAATGCCTATGGCGGCCCGTGCGTGCTGCCTGAGCGCCGTTATGGGATGGCTGGCCACAAGCTGCACGTCGTAACCGGTGCCAAGAGGCTGCCGCACAATGCGAACTCCCCCTGCGATGCCAGGCCCCGACAACATGCTCCGACTGTCTTTGGCGCGTAGCTTGCCAACTCCCTTGATCTGGAGGGTATAGTACGGCCCATTACGCCATGGCGCGGCGCCATCAAGCTCAAACGAATGAACCTCACGGCCGAGGCGGTGCAAGCCCTTCTTGTCTCCAAGAAACTTGTCATACCCAAGGCGCACACGTTGCAAGATGCTGCGCTGTGCCTTGAGCGGATATCCGTCATTACCCGAAGCACGCATAGTCGTCAGCCGCTTGCACATATCGAAGAAGGTTGGAGTCTTGCCCCCTCGATGTACTGGCTGCGGCAAAGCGCCACGGCATCGTTGCGCAGCCACGACAGGTGCCGGAACAAGCTGCCCAGGGCCTCGCGCTGCGTCTTTCTGATGTGTCGGCAACGGCATGTATAGGTGCGCATCATGCCAAGTCATATGACTTCATGCATGTCTTGTTCCGGCTACTATCGTATATAATCTCCTTTCGTTACCATTTCCTTGTTTCTTTACCCAAAGATATTCAAGGGTACATGCTCCGACGGATTCACTACCGCTTTGGGCCTAAAGGGCGCCAGCCACATGCGCATGCCTGATACTGCTGGAATGAGGCATGGCGGCCAGTGTTTCGCCCGGCGTATCTTCCGGTTTGACGCTATCAAGCCTGTGCGTAGCCTTTGCCACATATTAGTGCACTTGCTTTTGGTGGCTTTTGCCCTGTCCGTATCTGCGCAGCGAAGCACGCCATTCGGCCACACTGACGACCTCAGGGAGCGTCTGCAGCGCGAATGGTGGCGCCGCGACGAGACCGTCATGGCCGCAGGCGGACTTTCTCTGATCGGTGCCCAATGGCGCGGTGCAGGAGGCATCACCCTCGAATTGGTTACGCGCGCGGCTACCGCCCGCATAAGCGGGACGCTGCGGGCCGGGCCGCTGGGAGATTACGGGCCCGATCTCGACGAATGGTATGATCTCTTGCGCCTGGTGGAGTTTGCCCGTTTGAACACCCGCGAGGGGCACCCTCTCCACGTGCGTGTCGGGCTTCTGGATGGCATGCAGCTCGGCACCGGTCACGTGGTCAATTTTTTTGGCTCTGCGGTCTCCTGGGACGAGCGCACCGTGGGTGCCGAATTCAGGTGGGCCGGCAAGGCAGCGGAGCTGGCCGCGTTTTCCGACAATATCTTCCTCGACGGAATCGTCGGGGGGCGTCTTGCCCTTAGACCGCTGGGCGGCCTACCAAGCCTCTTTGCAGGATCGGTCACGCTAGGCCTTAACTACGTCACCGACAGGGCCGGCAGTCTGGAAGGCTACAATGTTGACTTTCAGTTCGACCTCTTCGAGTCCGGAGATATTTACTTCGCCCCGTTTGCCAGCTACGCGTGGTATACGAACTACGGCGATGGTCTGGCCTTTGGAGCAGACTTGTATAGCGACGGCTTCCTGGACCTGTTGCGCTTCCGCCTTCGCGTCGCTGCATTCTACAACAGCCGGCGCTTTATCCCAGGCTATGTGGGTTCCTTCTACACGGTCAGCAATTTATCGTCCCGCATCCTGCAGTCCACCAACGAGGTCCTCCTGGCAGGCGTCACGCTGGACGAAAGTCGCGGCGCAAGCGATCTGCTAACGGAATTCAGACTGGCGCTTTACCGCGATTTTTCCGTCTGGTACTACTATCGGCAACACTTTGGCGGACAGCGCCTGAGCGAATTTCATCTGCGCCTCTTTTTGCGCACCTCTGACGCCCTGCGGGTTGAATTGGGCATAGATCGGGGCGGGCTGGGAAACCTCTTGACCGTCATAGGGGACTTCGGCGACCTGAGCGCACTGGTTTTCGGAACGCAGTATCAACTGGCCGGGCCGCTGTACCTCTACGTCACGGCGCGCTATAGCTTTGAGCGGCGAGCAAACCTACGTCCGCCCCGCTTTCTGGTGCAGCGCCGATTTGAGCCCATGACCGGACTGCGCCTTCAATTCTAGGCCACTCCGACGCTCATCTCCATCATCCGTTCTATGGGGCGCAGCGCCCGCAGCCGAAGCTCCTCCGCCATCGTAATCTCCGGCAACTCGTAGCGGAGACACAGATAGACCTTCTGCGCCGTATTGAGACGCATGTGCGGACACTGGCTGCACGTGCATCCACTTTCGGGCGGTGCCGGCATAAAAGCCTTGTGCGGACTGTCCTTGCGCATCTGGTGGAGGATCCCCTCTTCGGTGGCTACGATGAATTGTGCGCGGGGGCTCTGGCGGGCATATCGCCGGATGTTGCTCGTGGAGCCAACGAAGTCGGCATGGCGAAGCACCACTTCCTCGCATTCCGGGTGCGCCAATACTTCGGCTTCTGGGAACCGGACCATCAGTCCCAGAAGCTTCTTCTCGCTGAAGGTTTCATGCACGATACAAACTCCGTCCCATACTACCATGGGGCGTCCCGTCGCCTTGACCAGATACCGGCCTAGGTTGCGATCCGGAGCGAAGATAATGGGCTGGTGCTCCGGGATCTGCCGAATCAGATGCTCCGCATTGGAAGAGGTACAGATAATGTCACTAAGCGCCTTGACCGCCGCCGTACAATTGATGTAGCTAACCACCACGTGGTCCGGATGCCGCCTCCGGAAGGCCGCGAAGGCGTCCGCCGGACACGAATCCGCCAGGGAACAGCCGGCATTCAGATCGGGCAGCAGGACTTTCTTGGAAGGGTTGAGAATCTTGGCCGTCTCGGCCATGAAATGCACGCCGGCAAAAACGATGATATCGGCATCGGTGGCCGCGGCCTGACGTGAGAGGCCAAGAGAATCCCCAATGTAGTCGGCTATATCCTGGATGCCGGGCTCCTGGTAATAGTGTGCCAGTAGCACCGCGTTCTTCTGCCTCTTCAGCCGATGAATTTCTTCGAACACATCGACCGACGCATCAATCTCCTCCTCGATGAATCCGATCTGCGAATCAAGTACGGGAAATTCCACTACCGCGTGCCGTAATTGCTACAGGGTACTAAGTACGGAAACCATGCCTTGTTGTTCCACCCTACAGGTGAATCAGGCCATCCTCCAAACGCAGCACGCGGTCACAAAGAGAAGCCAGAGACGGGTTGTGTGTGACCACAATGAACGTCTGGCCGACCGTACGGCTAAGCCGAAGTATTTCGCGGTGCAACGTATCGGCCGTTCTTGCATCAAGATTGCCGGTCGGCTCGTCGGCCAGCACCAGACCGGGACCATTGACCAGTGCCCGCGCCACGGCAACGCGCTGCTGCTCGCCGCCCGAGAGTTCGGACGGGCGATGCTGCGCCCGATCCGAAAGGCCCAGCTGGTTTAACAGCTCCTGCGCCCTTTCGCAGGCGGCCGCCATGCCGGCGCCACCAATGAGTGCGGGCATAGCCACGTTTTCAAGTGCCGTAAACTCCGGCAGCAGGTGGTGAAATTGAAATACGAATCCTATGGAAGCGTTCCTGAATGCTGCCAGCCGGGCATCCCTTTTGCGGAATATGTCTCGACCCTCGAAGCGGATACTCCCTCCGTCGGGCCTGTCCAGCGTCCCAATGAGATGCAGCAACGTGCTCTTCCCCGTGCCACTTTCCCCGACAATGGCCACAACCTCTCCGCGCGAAACGGTAAAGGAAACGCCTTTCAGCACCTCGAGACGTCCACCCCTGCCCGTAGGATATGCCTTTTGTACGTTCCGCAAAGAAAGCAGCGCGCTGGCTTCAATACTCTCCATAGGCGGGCCACCAGGAATCAAAAGCGTGTATTAACCACATTGGCAAACTCGGAACCGAAGGTATATGTAAAGGCCACGGCGACCGAAACGTCAAAATCCGTAGCCAATTCACGCTGTTGCAGCAGGATTTCGGTTAGGGTGGCGTCCCCGGCAGGCAGGGACAGCTGATCGCGAACCATTTCAAACTGGCCTTCCAAATTTACCGAGAGCCCCTCAAACAGGCGAACGGATAAACTGCCGAAGAATTCTGCCCGGCGCTTGGAGGCGTCATGCAGATACTGAGCCCCTTCCAGTCCACCGAATACGTCCCCCCATGGCTGGCGGATGGCTACGAAAGCACGCAGCTCGTGACGGGGCAGCCATTCTTTAGTCTTGCCAAAAATGGTTTCATCAAAATATTCCGAAAAGATATATCCCGCCTGGTATACCAGCGTTATAGCCCGCCTAGTTGCCTGTTCATAGGGCAATAGGCTGTATTCAATGCCGGGCATGAGCTCTGCCTGGTGTCGCAGGTTGCGGTCGTTTCTTGTCACATATGTCGCGAAGCCCCCTGCCGACCAGTGCGGCCCCAGGCTTCTGATGGCGTAGCTGTCCAGCCCGTGCCGTGAAATGCTGCTGCGCACTTCTGGTGCGTTGTCCCGGCGTATTACGACAAGGTCGTAGTTGAAATAAGGACGGAAGCGTAGCTTCCATTCTTCGCTCTGGTGGTCGGCATAAAATCCCCAGCGGGAGTCGAACACGGTCCGATTCGTTTCAAGTTCCAGTTCAAATTCGCCGCCATAGAGCGTGAACACCCAGTACCGCCAGGGGTCCAATGAATGAGGCGTATCCGCACCGGGCTCTGCAACCACTGCGTGAGACAGGATGAAATGCGCGCCCGCCTCCGTCTTCGCCAAAAATGGTGCCAGGCCGAGTCGAATCGCATTGTTAACTGTGTCTCGCGCTTCATCGTTGGTGGCATTGCGATCCACCATGCGCTCAAAGGTATACCGAATGCTGGCATAGTCACCAAGACCCAGGAACGAAAACTGGTACTGACGACCGCTCAGGCCGGTATTGACATACGTAATGAATACATGCAGATCCGCCTGCTCTGGGTCGCGCACGTAGTCGACAAACCTGATCTGGTTGCGAATGTGATTGAAATCACACGGATCGCAGTCCATATAGACACGTACGCGAGCGTCCTCATTTGCAACTTCCTGCCCATAGGAGCAGACGGACAGTACCGAACAAAACGCAGCCAGGAAGCCGCATGCTGCCAGAATGCGGGCGGTTCGCGGCCAAAATGCCATGCAGGACGTAGCCACGGAGCCGTGGTCATCGCTGCGGCTAAGGGCAGCAAGCATACCGCCAGACAAGCGCCGAATCCAGGAGAGCCAAGTGCCGTGCGTGCGCCATCTTACCGGACAAAGCCCAGGATTCAGCATCTGAAAATCATTCTATCGGACAAATCGGCCCCGTAGAAGCATCCGCGTCCCCTGGACTAAAGCCGGGTGCAAGCCCCACTCGGCTCAATCGGGATTGTGATTGCAATGGAGCCTCGCACCGGCAGCGCGTTCACATGCGCCGTGCCAGGAATTGTTTCACGAATTCCCCGGCGGAACAGCAGCCCGTGTCCGCCTCCGGCCATACCGCTCAATTACAATTTGCGCACTATGGACAAGCGTTTCATCTTGCTGTACAAATGTGAGCGCTGCATGCCAATCTGGGTAGCCGTGCGACTGACGTTCCACTCGTGTACCTCCAGCTTGTGCTGTAAAAACAGCTTTTCCGCCTCATCTCGGTAAGCCCCGAAGTCATGGTGTCGATGCACCAGACTTGCGACAGGGTCCGCGCTTCCCGACCCTGAATCCGCATAACGCTCCACGTCCGCAATCGTGATTTCGTCCGCCCGGCTCAGAATGAGTAGCCGTTCCACCACATTCAGGATCTCACGTACATTGCCACGCCAGGGCAGGGCTCCCAAACGCGCCAAGGCTTCATTCGTGAAGGCCTTGGTGCCAAGACCGTTCCGGCGCGCCAGGCGCTTCAAAAAGTGCTGAAGCAGGATCGGCAGGTCACCCGCACGCTCACGGACGGGCGGCACGTGAATAAGAATCACGCTGAGACGATGATAGAGGTCCTCACGAAATGTGCCCTCGTCTATACACGACTGGAGATTCTTGTTGGTGGCCGCAAGTACACGTACATCCACATCGATGGGCCTGTCACCGCCTACACGCGTAATCCTGTTTTCCTGGAGGGCACGCAGCACCTTTGCCTGGGCTGCATGGCTCATGTCACCAATCTCATCGAGGAATAGCGTACCACCGCTTGCCTGTTCGAATTTGCCAATGCGCTGCCTCGCGGCACCGGTAAACGACCCTTTTTCGTGCCCGAAAAGTTCGCTTTCGATCAGTTCGCCCGGTATTGCTGCACAATTGACCTCCACCAGCGTACCATCCCTGCGGGGGCTGTCGGCGTGAATCCATTTCGCCACCAGTTCCTTACCCGTGCCTGGTTCGCCGGTTATGAGCACGCGCGCGGATGTGGGTGCCACACGAGCAATCGTCTGTCTGACATGGTCGATTGCGGCGCTTGTCCCCAGGATGGGTACAAGTTCGCCCGCACGACGCTCGGCGATGGACTGCCGCATTCGGCGGTTGTCCAGTACAAGCCGACCCCGCTCAAGGGCAGCCCGCATAGTAACCAGGAGCTGGTGTAAATCGGGCGGCTTTTCGATGAAGTGAAAGGCTCCCAAATGGGTAGCCTCCACGGCTGTCTTGATGTCGGCATGCCCGGAAATCATGATTACAGGCAATTCCGGCAATTCCTCAGACAGGACCGACAGCACTTCCATGCCATCCCGCTTGGGCATTTTGATGTCGAGCAGCACCGCATCGTATGCCCCGGAGATACCCCTCGCTATGGCCTGCTCCCCATCCTCCGCTTCGTCAACCCGCAGACCTTCGTATTCCAGTATTTCCCGTAGCGTGCGGCGGATGCTCGCTTCGTCGTCGACAACGAGAACCGACGTGCCTGCCTTCATGGCGTTAGGATGAATCCGGAAGCTTGCGCATCTGTGCCCGCACTCTGGCCAGCAAGAACTCGACCTCATCCCCTCTTTCGGCCGAAGGATAGCGATCCTGCATCATCTGGAGGATTTCCTCGGCTTGCGCCAGCTCCCCGGCCCGCTCAAAAGCCCGGGCCGCAGCATGCATATAGCCAGGTGACCAGATAGCATTTTCATCGGCAAGCGCAGCGTCTCGGTACAGGTCAGCTGCCGCTTCGAAGGAGCCATTCGTTTCATTTACGGCGGCCTCTCCGGCCAAGGCACTCGCACCCACGATATTCTCCTTCCCGCGAATTCCATCAAACAGCTCGGCCGCCTGATCGTAATCCCCTAGCCGAAAAAGTGCGTCCCCCGCATAAAAGCGGGCCAGCCTCCCTGCCGGCGTCGATCCATAGCGATCAATAATATCCAGGAGTCCAAGCGCCGCACCGCTGCCATCCAGCGCCGTGCGGTAATCTTCTGCCTCATACGTCAGTATGATCGCACCGAGTGCTTCGTCTGCCTGCGCCCCCCGCGCAGCCTGCAGGTACTGATATCCGATGAATCCAAATACAAGTACGGCCACGGTTACGGCGCCGGCGGCGGCCAGACGCCTGTGCTGCGTATATGCTTCCTGAATCCTCGCAAACAAGGTCGTGGCGGCGTCCTTCCTGAGTTCGCCACGCTTCGATATTGTTCTGGGAGCCTTAAATGTCGCCATTTGCCTATTCTTTTCTCATACCACGCCTATAATCGATATGCTGGCCGTTCGTTTCCGGCAAATTCCCCGATTGGCCCTGGAAATGCTGGTCTTGGAGATGTCTTCACCTACCAAGACGCCAAACGGACGATCCGATATCGGCAATTGCCGTATTTTCCCCGCGGCAATTGCATGCCGCGATATCACCTCCCACCACTTTCACGATGACATGCCTATCAAACTGGGTATTAACGGCTTCGGACGCATTGGACGCTTGGTAACGCGCGCAATTCTGGAGCGCGAACACAATACCTTCGAAATCGTGGCGGTCAACGATCTGGCGGATGCCAAGACGCTGGCCCACCTGTTCAAGTATGATTCCGTACACGGCTCCTTTCCAGGAAAGGTATCCGTAGACGGTGGCGACTTGCTTATCGGTGGCAGCAGGCTGCGCGTGCTTTCCGAACGGGATCCAGCACGGCTTCCCTGGGAAGAGCTCAGCTGTGAAATTGTCATTGAAGCAACGGGCCTTTTTTGTACCCGTGCGTCGGCCGCGGCTCATTTGGCAGCTGGGGCCCGCAAAGTTGTCATCTCGGCTCCCGCCAAGGACAAGGTCGACGCCACGGTCGTACTCGGCGTCAATGACGACAAACTTACGGGACGCGAACAGATCATCTCCAACGCCAGCTGTACCACCAACTGCCTTGCCCCCATGGTGAAGGTGCTGGATGACGCTGTAGGTGTCAAGGGAGGGCTGATGACAACGATTCATGCCTACACGGCCGATCAGCGAATTCAGGATGCACCGCACCGGGACTTGCGCCGCGCCCGGGCGGCAGCGTATTCCATCGTGCCCACCTCAACCGGTGCTGCCCGCGCCGTTGGACTGGTGCTTCCGCATCTTGAGGGCAAGCTGGATGGGATGGCACTTCGCGTTCCCATTCCAGACGGATCACTTACGGATCTGACCGTCGAGGTCGGTGCACCCGCCACGGTCCAGTCCGTAAATGCGTTTTTTAAAGCCGCTGCAGAAGGGCCGCTTCGAGGCATTGTGGAGTATTGTGACGAACCCATTGTGTCGGTAGATATTGTGCACAATCCCCATTCCGTGGTGTTTGACAGCCTTGCAACCATGGTCCGGGGCACTACCGTTAAGATCTTGGGTTGGTATGACAACGAGTGGGGCTACTCCAATCGAACGGTAGATATCGCCGCAAAGCTGATGCAGCTAGCAGGATAGCCTGGCAACGCCTACCCGTCGACCAAATCCGAAGATGAACAAGCTTACGCTGGATGATCTGCAAGTTGCAGGTCAGCGCGTACTTGTGCGCGTAGACTTCAACGTACCACTCGGGACGGATCCCTCACGGGACCGGCAACATGCGTATGTCGTCACAGACGACACCCGTATTCGGGCTGCGCTGCCAACTATCAGGGCCATAACCGGCGCTGGCGGCAAGGTCATACTCATGAGCCACCTGGGGCGACCCAAGGGTAAGCCTGATCCAATATATAGCCTAGCCCCTGTGGCAGACCGGCTGGCCGCCGTCCTCGGAGAGCGCGTGCGCTTCATAAATGATACGCTGGGAGCACCCGTTCACAAGGTCATCCGCAGTATGCCGGACGGCAGCGTGCTGCTGCTCGAGAATACACGGTTCTTTGGTGGCGAAACGCGAAATGATCCAGAGTTTGCCCGACAGCTGGCGGCACTGGGCGACATATTTGTGAACGACGCATTTGGAACCGCCCACCGTTGCCATGCCTCAAACGTTGGCGTGGCTGGCTTTGTTAGCCAGGCCGCTGCGGGCTATCTGCTTGCGCGCGAACTGGAGCACCTGGTGCAAGTCCTCGAGCGCCCGAAACCGCCGTTTGTTGCTCTCTTGGGCGGGGCAAAGGTCTCGGACAAGATCGGCGTGATCAGGTATCTTTCTACCGTTGCGAATACTATCCTGGTGGGAGGGGCCATGAGCTATACTTTTCTCAAGGCACTCGGCCAACCCGTAGGCCAGTCTCTGGTCGAAGATGACTGGCTTGAAGAAGCGCACCGCATGTATGAAAGCGGCAAGATTTCACTGCCTGTGGACCATGTAACGTGTGATGCGATGGACGCGGTCGCACGTGTTGGCACGGTGGCCACCAGGATTGATCCTGGTCGCATGGGTGTGGATATCGGCCCCGCTACACAGGAGCTTTATCGAAGGGAAATCCTGAAGGCACGGACCGTGGTTTGGAACGGCCCCATGGGCATTTTCGAGAACCCGGGTTTTGCCGGCGGCACGCAAGCTGTGGCCGAGGCCATGGGTGAGGCCACAGAATTGGAGGCTGTTACTATCGTGGGGGGCGGAGATTCCGTGGCTGCCATTACGCAAGCGGGTTATGCAGAGCGCGTGACACACGTCTCGACGGGCGGCGGCGCCATGCTCGCCTGTCTCGAAGGCAAGACGCTCCCGGGAGTATCGGCCCTAACCGATCGCACCTAGGAGCTCGGCGCGAATGTGACTATTTCCGTGGTCATCCCGGCACTCAACGAGGCATCACTAATAGATGCCACGCTTGCGTCCATCGCCACCCAGACACCGCCTTGGGAGATCTTGGTTGTGGACGGGGGGTCGACGGACGGCACTGTTTCGAAATGCATTTCACAAGCCACCGTGCTGCACGCTGAACAAGGTCGTGCCCGGCAGATGAACCACGGCTGGCGGGCCGCTTGCGGCGAAACAGTATTCTTCCTCCACGCAGATACCGCGCTGCCTGAGAAGGCGTTCGACTGTATACGAGAGGTCCTCTCAGATCCCTGCGCGGAAAGCGGCACATTCCGGCTGAAGTTCGACACGCGGGGGCATATCCTCGACTTTTATGGCATGTGCACGGCTTTGGACTTGCCATTTATATGTTTCGGCGACAGGGGGCTTTTCGTACGGCGGAGTGTACTGGAGGCCGTGGAAGGTTTCCCAGATATTCCGATATTTGAAGACCTCCAGCTAGTGCGCTTGTTGCACCGGCGGGGTGGCTTTCGCTTTCTATCCATCCCGGTAACCACGTCAGCCCGAAGGTACACGCAGGAAGGGGCCCTCCGACGTCAGTTGAAAAACACGCTACTGTGGGCCGGCTACTGGCTGGGGAAGGATCCCGGGCACCTGGCTCACTATTACCTGGGTCATCGCGAGTGACGGCCCACCAGGGTTAGGGCCCGGCGGTTTATTGCGCTGATTCCGGCAACCCGATCATAATCAAGGCCCAAACACGGACCCTTTGTGATGGGCCCGGTATAGCGGGCACGTGCCGCACCTATTGGCCTGACATCCATGCTAGAATTCCTTCTGCAGAGAAACATTGGCCCGTTCTTTTTAGCTTCCGCCCCCTAAAGCCAAGGCAGTCCGTGCGTAGTCAACTGCGCAGGACTGACGGGCTGAAAACAGTTCATTCCGCGTCCCCTCCATGCAACCATCTTCAGTGTCCTACTCTATCCCCAGCTTGGGTCCAATCTGGGCATCGTCCTCGGATTGCTATTCCGGCTCAGGGCAAGGAAAATGGAACTGTTGCCGGCGCAGTGACCAGCGCAGGCACTCCACTGCCGGGAGCCTCCGTAATCATGGTAAAAATCCTTTTCGGCACCATCTCCAGTAGGGTAGTTTTTAGGTATCGGTGCCACCCGGTGACTATCGTCCTGACACCAGTCTTGTAGGCTTCGCTACATAGTGCTTATACGAAAATACTTTAAATTGTAAAGAAACAATTGTTTATATCTTGCAATTGGCACTAAATCTGAGGGACGTATAGCCGATTTGGGCCTTTAAGAGCGCAAAACAGCTCACATTCGCCAGGGAAACCATGCGCAAGATTGTCCCAGAGTGCCGTGCACTCGACAGTACGCCGATCAACGAGATTGCCATAGACCCGAGAATGCGCCACGACATGAGTGCGGTGCTCAGCAGTGCGTCTACTGCAAGGCGGAATCCCGCGCGGCCTTGTTCACGATTCTGGAGGCGCACTTTCAGCCGGGTGCGCGCAGAGATGTCGGGCGACCGGGCATGGATCTATGGCGCGTCATCGTGTTTGCGATAGTCAAGCAGTGCCTGGATCTGGACTACGATGCTTTGTTGTACCGGGCGAACAACGATCTCTTGCTGCGGGAGCTCTTGGGGCACGGCGGGGCCGCCATTGACGAGGTGAAGTACAGCAGACAGCACCTGGTGGACAACGTGCAGCTATTGACACCAGAGCTGGTCCTGGATGTGATCCATTTGATAGTGCGGACGGCGCACAAGGAGGCTGGAAAAAAGTCTGGGGCCGCGCTAGGCGGTCGCTGCGATTCCAGGGTGGTTAAGACGCATGTGCACTATCCCACCGATGTGGGCCTGTGCTGGGATGCACTTCGTGGTCTAATACGTGTGAGTGCACGCTCGGCTGCGGCATTCGCTCTTCCGGGCTGGCGCAAGCATGCGGATCGCACGCGGAAGGTATACCAGGCCTTCAGCCGGGTGCGGACGGCCCCGCGCTACCGGCAGAATCCGAAAGGAGTGAAGGCGTACTTGCGCCAGTGCACACAGACTGTAGCACATGCCCGTACGCTGTTGAATGCCTTGGCCACGGCGTAGAAATCGGCGGCGGCGCGAGCGGATATCGCGTATTACTTGCACTATGTGGAATTATTGGTGGATCAGGCGTCGCATCCTCTTGGGCGAGAAGATTCCACATGCGCAGAAAGTGTTTTCCATCCACAAGCCACATACGCGTTGGATCAGCAAAGGCAAGGCGGGTGTGCTGGCGGAGCGGGGCCTTCCGGTCGCACTGGTAGAAGATGAGCACCGGTTGGCTTATCACATCCTGTGGGACACATCAGATGTAGAGGTGGCGGTAGCGATCATTGACGCGGTGCAGGCGGCTTTTCCAGCGTTCAATGCGTGCAGTTTTGATCGGGGCTTCCACAGCTTGAAGAATCGAGAAGCATTGGATGCTCGGCTGGCGCTCAATGCGCTTCCGAAGAAGGGCAAGCTTTCTCTGGCGGAGCGTGCGCCTGCGTTCAAGGCAGCGCGGCGGCAGCAGCCGGCCGCCGAGTCGTGTCTGGCCAATTTCGGACTTCGGGGCGGTGGCGGCAGAAGAGTCCGGAGAACTTCGCGCTGATGGTGAGCCTGTCCGTGCTGGCGGTCAACGTGCACCGGCTGGGTTGCCTGGTGCGCGCCCAGGAACGGGCACGAATAAGGCGTCGGCGAAAGCGCGCGGCGTAGACCCGCTACCACCTCGCAGAAAGGTCCCAATCGCAGGCCCCAAGGGACACGTATGCCCTCCCGATAGGAACACAACGCCCTTCGAGCCGCAAACTGCCCGTGCGCGCACGCAAGAGACGCCAGCATGGCCAAAACACTCGAAGCGGACCGTCAACGAACTCAAAAAACGACCGCGCCTGTGCATTCGATGCCGAAAAAAGAGAGTATTCGGTCAATCACGAGCTAGGGAAACCGAGAACGCGTTCTCTCTGCCGCAGGTCAGCCGTGTCCCCACATCCAAATTCATGTCCGACGCCTCGCAGACCCGTTCCGATAACGAACGCCTGTACCGGCTTCTGTGCGACCTTGAGCTAAAAGACGGGGATCCCTATTTTTTCATGGAAACCTTGGAGAACATGGCCGCCGACAATCTCATATCCCGCTTCGAGGCCAAGCTGGAGGCCCAGAATGCTAAGTTCAACCTACTGCTCTGGATGCTTGGTGTGCTGATTGCGATAGGTCTCGTCGGCGTGATCGTCTGACGCCGACGCCAAACGGCCAATTCCAGGCCAATTTAAGCCGTATAACGGCCTCCAGGTTGTATATCAGCACATTTTCGCAGAAACGCCGCCAGAATCAACATATGGATCTCTGGTGGTAGATTCGGAGATGCTGACCTTATCTAAGCGCCGATTCTGGTAGTCTTGCCCCCATGGACACTGGGTTCGGCACACCACTGGTCACGCAAGATCGCAAGGTTGTTGAGAACAGGGTCCTGGAGCCCCAGGAGATCAACGAGCACCGCTCGGTCCAGCGCCTTGCGCACGTCATCGCGATATGCTTCGTTCGCAGGCAGAAAGTCTCGCCCACGAAAGTCGGCGAAGATCTTTTCGCCGAGGCCAAGCTGGCGCTCAGTGAGTTTGGAGGCATCAATAGATATCAGGTGCGGCAAGCGTGAAATAGTCAATCTGGACCGCCCCTGCTGCTGACGTGTTCCGGCCCACCAGAAGGAGATCAGCCCAAGTGTCGTGTTGGCCCACAAGACGATCGGAATCTCCCAGAGCTCCTTCGTGACGAAATTCGGCCACGCAGTTCCCCCGAGGGATGGCCTCTCCGTCAGACACGCCGCCAGTGCCTGCGAATTGAGTCGGAAATCAAGGCTAAAATGCAGCCGGGATGCCCCGTCGTGCCAGAGCTTCGCTGCCCGCTCGCGACAGCCCGCCCTGCTTCTGCCCTGTCCATCCGGCTCAACAATCAGCTGCCGCTCGCGATCGGCGTCGTGCGCCCACAACACCGGGTATTCCGGCGACCGAGTTAAGGCCTCGATATTAAAAGGCCCTCGCGCCTCGCCACTGGAGGTCAACCCGTTTATGTCTCTATGCAAGAACCCTCGACGACCGAGAGCATCCAGCTTGCAAACCGGCACGGATACGGCGTTCAGCATCCGCGGTAGTAGCAATTGGCCTTGCGTTAGCATCTGCGTAAAAACCACTACACCCGCTTCCCTTACTCCAACGCCAGTCCAGCCATCCGAACGAATAAAGCTGCCAGCCTCCTGCGTGTCCGTCAGCCAGAGCTTGCCCGCAACCTCGGTGCTACTCAGACGCCTCTGTTCAATCGCGCGGGCAGTGGCGGCAGCCTCCAACAGGGTTTTCGGTCGGCGAAGTACATTGGCGACAAATACATCTGATGAACTATCACATTCGAGTCCCTTGCGTGTGGCCACTAGCAGAACTTCCGCCATTCCGGTATCGGCCGAAAAGGCCCGGTCGGTGTTCCCTGCGGCTGCGATGCCCACCACGAGAATGTCGCAATAGTATTGGCGGATCAACGCACGAGCATTTGTCCACGCATGTCCCTGCATAAAAGAGGCCGGCAATACCAAAGCCAGGATGCCACCAGCGCGAAGTTTGGCATGCGCCAGGTCAATGAAATTAGACGCTAGTCCCGCGTTACCATGGCCTGCCGGATTCTCCAGACCTTTCGTTACCTCCCGCAACCGCTTCGACATGCCCGCCTGCTCCTCTTCCTTCGTTCTGAATCCTGCGAAAGAGGGAGCGGGTACTCCAGTAACCTCGTGGTTGGTAGGTCTCGTGAACGGCGGATTCATTATTACAAGATCCATAGACTGGTGCGGCACTTCCAGCACCTCCCCGTCCAGATCATCCCCTACTTCCCCGCCTCCGTGCAGACCTTTTCGCCCGGTGCCAAACAGCGCCCGCGTTTCATCTGCCTGGATAAGATCAAGAGACCCTATGGACAGCCGGGCGCTTCCCCCATGTTCTCCATAGGGCATGTTAATTATGCGTGTGTGGCCAAAGGCTTTGTCAGGATGCATTCCCGACAACGTTGCAGCGGTCAGATGCACGGCCGAGGGCATGATATCGGCCGCAGTTAACACGTTCTCCATCATCTCCGTATGCAAAGTCCCGTCGTCTCCCCCACTTCGCCTATGACGAGATGCTATCGCCTGGTAGGCCGCCCCCACCAGCGCTCCGGTGCCGCAGGCCAGATCGGCCAGTCTGAGGGTGGACACCTTTTCCGGGATTGCCCAATCGGTACTCAGCCGGGAAATCGCCAATTCCGCAAGGAGTGTGGCGGAAGCCGGTAGTGTGTAGAAAGTGGCCAGAAACTTGCGGTCTGCAATGAGCTTTTGGAACATGCGTCCTGACAGGTCCTGAATATCTGCTGTACCGAAGTGCTCCAGCTCGGCAGCCATCTTGTCCAATCTATCTATAACCGTTTGCACTTCGCGTTCCGGCAAGATTCTAAGCAGATCGGACGCCAGCTGAAAGATTGGCCAGTAATTGATGGCAAGGATTTCACGCCAGCAGTCCAGCACATTGCGTTTTAGAAAGGGCCCGCTCTCGGCCCTGCAACTCCCGAGCTCCCTGATTTCGGGATGCAAGCGGGCGAGGCGCATATGGAAAATCACGGCATTGGCCAGAATCGCCACCGCCATGCGGTTGGTTTGCACCCCCTCTTCCTGATGCAGCTTTTCTGCAAGGCGGCTAAGGACATACGACGGGGCATAGCGCTGCAAATACCCCGCAGTCTCGCCGACACCTAGCTCGAGGATCGTGACCCCGCGTGCCACCCGCCTCTCGGATAGCGCAACGGTCTCTATGCAACTTGCCAAATCATCCAGCCCGCCTTCCAGCCATCCGCTTTCCGGCCAGCGAACGGTGCGCTCGAACAGTCCTTCCTCGCATTCAATCGTGAAGACCACGAAGAAAAAGCGGGCTGTCTGTACGGCGACCTCAAGGTTTCTCTGTTTTACTTGGCGAAGCGCTGTCGGCAGTTTGACTGCGATACACTGCTCGATCTTTTCTCCAGTCTGTTTAATCTGATGACCTAGTCGCGCCTTCGCTTCGGCCTCGACCGAAGCCGCCGGCGCATATTCGGTCTCTACTACAACGGTTAGGCCCCCCTCCCGCGACACAACGATATCTGGCTGCTTCAGCTTCGCTACAAACACATTTGTCTGCTCTGCGCCAACCATCCAACCTGGATGCTTGCCTCTTAGGCATTCAGCAAGTTTCGCGTTCAGAGTCTTTTCCGCATTCGTAGGCATGAACGGTAAATTAGGGCTTGTAATCCAATAGAGGGGCGTGCCTCTATACACCGTAACGAAGGCGCGCGACAACTCCGCGTCCTGCGGCTGCGCCTCTGGCGTAGTGGGCCACCATACGCGGGGTCTGCCACCTGCCAGCGAGCTGGGCCTCGGGCAGCGTGGCGCCGTGCTCGACGAGGGACTGGGCGCCTCCCACGCGGAGCGAGTGCGCGCTGAAACCGCCACCTTCGAGTTAGAAGTACAAGAGCCATACTGGTGATTTAGCTCTCGAGCAGGCAACGCGGCAACCGGCCTGAAACGGAGGCTATGACCACCGGTAATCTGGGCATACCAGTTGCAACCGGCTTTTGCGAAGCTCTCAGGGCCTGATTTGGGCCCTCGGCGTTCCGCTCTCGCGGCCTTTGTTGCGCAAGGATGCATCCGGACGCGGTTTACCCCACCGGATCGGCACTTCAGAGGCGTTCTTTTGGCCGCCTGCGCCGTATTCCGGCCCGATTTCGACACTTATGGGCGGTTTCAGGCGCATGTGTGCGAGCGCCCGCACACATAGGCGGCCCTGCCGGATCCGGCCTCTCCGCCCCTCTGCACATACGCAGCGGCTGCGTGAATGCAACATAAAGGTCAGTATGTTGCATTCACCCACAGGCGCTGATTGCGGGCAAGGAGTCTGGATTGTCGGAGCTTGCCGGGCGGTTGGGGCAGAGCCTTTGGCTACTCGTCAGCGCCGCGAGTCCGGCGCACGCCACGTATGAGTATCCTTTGACCATTCGGGTACGTCTTGTGTCCCACGAACCATGATCCGTGCGTCGGCACGATAAGGCTGTCGACGTGGTTAGCTCTCACGGACCACGCAAATACTATCGTGGGGCCAGCCTGCCGCCAAGTCCCCCGGGCAAGGCAGCCTTCGTAAGAATCACCGAGCCAATCGCGATTGGTCTCTTCGAGTTCTCCGTTGGCCATCAGTCTGATCTCCACGATACCAAGCGATGGATACGACCAGGTACCCACCACATCGGGCAGTTGGCTACTGTCCACGATCGGGAACGTGCCGTCATAGGGCTCCCCGGCCAGCGGCCAACCGTGTTCATCCCAAACCAGCGGACGGACCTGCAGCGTGGGGGTTCGTCCGTTCTCTGTGTCGAGGAAGTTGTGTACCAGAAAGTAGCGGTCGCCGTCTACCAGGACGGAACTGTGGCCGGGAGACCGGATCCGGCCGTAGCTATCAGGAAGAACATATGTGAAACCTCCCTCCAGCATGGGCTCTCCGGCCCGATCCTTATAAGGACCTGCGATGTCGGACGAACGTCCAACTAGAGTTCCATAGAAACCAGGCGAGACGAAGAGATAGTACCAGCCATTCCGCTGCGTTATGACGGGTGCGTAATAATACATTGAATTACGCCGATGAGCCAGGGTATGAACGGTTTCGTCCTGACGGGACACCAGTCCCGTGCCGGCATCGAGCCGGCGCAGCCTGATCTCACCTTCAGATGCTGACCATGTGAGCCAGAGCATGCCATCCGCATCCAGCACAATCCCGGGATTCAAAGAGACGGAGTCCGCTGTCCCGGGTTCGGATTCGATGACGGGCCCCCGGTCTATCCATGCGTAATCAGGATCCATGGGATTCAGCGTAACATTGGTGGCGA
Organism: Rhodothermales bacterium; assembly: GCA_965216255.1. Taxonomy (GTDB): domain Bacteria; phylum Bacteroidota; class Rhodothermia; order Rhodothermales; family Bin80. The sequence continues at coordinate 5,213,354 of OZ244148.1, read as the reverse complement.
GTCCGATGGCCGATACCTGATTGTCAGGTGACATGAGCGAATAATAGAGATGGTACCTTCCATTGAAATATGCCACCTCCGGTGAGGACAGCGAGTCTCCTTCCGGAATCACCGTCCGGGTCCAGTTGGCCAAGCTGTCGAATACCTGTCCTGCAGCCTCCCAGTGGATTAGGTCGTCGGAGCGCCGCACCGATATGCCGGGGCCCGAGGAAAACAGGTAGTAGGTATCCCCCTGCTGCACAACGGCCGGGCTGAGCACGCCGGTTACGTCGCCGGTCTGCACGAGCGGGTCGTGGTGGCTCAGATACAGGTATTCGCAAAGAATAGGGGCGTAGGGGCCGCTTGGTATTTCACACGCTGTCAACAGCAACAGGGCCAACAGGAAGGACGCTTGCAGGTCAAGGCTTGTCGACGAAATCGTGGCAGACGGCATGAAGTGGGATTATTTCGTGATGACCATCCTGCGCCGGGCAGAATGGTCAGCCGAGCGCAGATGGTAAAAATAATGCCCGCTGGGCAGGTTAAACGAGCTCAGCCTTACCTGGTGCGTACCTGCCACCATGTGTTTCCCCGCGACGGGTTCCGCGACCTGGCGTCCCAGAACGTCGTAAACGGTCAGCCAGACCTCGGTGGCCCTGGGAAGCGCAAAGCGCAGTACGGTCTCCGCATTGAACGGATTGGGGTAGTTCTGCTCGAGCCGGTATTCCTCCGGAAGTGTCTCTTCGCTCTCCAGGGCTATATCTGCCTGCTCCGCAGCCTCGTTTTCCCGCTTCTGCTCATCTGTTCCCGTTCTCTCCTCGGCGCCTTCCTCGCCATTTACCATCGACTGGCCGGCTATTCCGCCGTCGATGGTACACGTCCCTTCCATCGGAGACAGTACCTTCACCGTGGCGGCCTTATAAACTGTGACGGATCCGGTCGGGCTCTCCGAATCCGTCACAGTCACCCTGATCTTGAAGTCCTCTCCCTTGAAGCCTCCATACAGAACGGAGGAGCCACTTCCCAATGTGCTCCACGCGTTGCAATGAGGAGCGCGGGCACCTTCAGGGCAAATCCTGTACCACTTCCAGTTATAGGAATACGGGGGTCTTCCCCCAATCGCGTAAGCGTCATAGAACCCTTCTGTGCCATCCTCAATGCAGGCAGGCCCGCCGATGCTGGCATCAAGAGGCGCTATCTCCAGATCATTGATCTGATAATTCGGGTTGATGGCCCATGTCCCTCCGGTATTCTCCAAACGTGCGAATCCGTACGCGTTACCAGTTGGTAGCCGTAAGGAAAGTGATCCCGCTTCGTCGAGCATTGCCGTCGTGCGTTCGGGAGCTTGATAGGTCGGATCCAGGAAGCTCCGTGTGCCCTGGACCAGCAGGACGTCTACCACGCTGGCAGAATGCGCCAGCGTAAAGTATTGCCATATCCGAAAGGGCTCACCCGATGTGACCATCCGACGTTCCTTGGCCAGCGGCGGCAGGCTTGCTCCGTTTGGGAGAGCGCGAATCACAGCCACGGTAGTCAATGAATCATTGGATCTATTCTTGCTCCTGTTCTCCATTACCCGGACAGGGATGCCGCTTCCTCGGGAGGCATCTGCTACACTTTCTCGGACAGTCCTTTCTATGAGAACAACGTCTATAGGAGAGGCCCATTTAACAACGAAGTGCAACACTTGATTTGGATGACAGCGCGCTAGCAAGCGCGTATTCATCACGCTGATTACATGTGAGCGAGATGATGCCGGTACGCTCCGTTAAGACATCATTGGAGGGTATCAAATGGCGACGGGCTATCATCATCTTTCCTATGAGGAAAGGTGCCAGATTCACGCATTGAGGAAGCGAGCTGATTCGCTGCGCGAGATTGCGCGACAGTTGGGTCGCTCGCCATCGACGATCAGCCGGGAGTTGCATCGCAACAGCGGAGGTAGGGGCTACCGGTATCAACAGGCTACCCGCTTGGCCAGCGTGCGGCGGAGGAAGGCATCGTTGCGTCCACGGAAGATGACTGAAGCGATGTGGTCTCTTGTGCGTGAGAAGCTCGCCCTGCACTGGAGTCCAGAGCAGGTCTCGGGTCGACTTCGTCGTGATGGTGTCGTTTCGGTAAGCACCACATGGATTTACAGGCATAGCTGGGCGGACCGAGCGGCTGGCGGATCGTTGTACAAGCTGCTGCGTCGCCGTGGTAAGCGGTACAACAGGCGTAACAAGAGCGGTGCTGGGCGCGGCCTGATACCGCACCGTGTAGACATCAGCGAACGTGATCCCATTGTAGAGCAGAAGACGCGGATAGGCGACTGGGAGGTTGATACGATCATCGGGGCGAAACAACAGGGAGCACTGGTATCCATGGTCGATCGCGCCTCGAAATTCACGTTTCTTGAGCACGTTGCGTCAAAGGCTGCGATCGGGGTCCGCCATGCGATCATAGGTTGTCTCAGTCCGGTAAAGGACCGGGTACTTACTATCACGGCGGACAATGGCAAGGAGTTCGCTCATCATCGGCAGATCGCCAGCGCGCTTTCCGCATCGTTTTACTTTGCGAGGCCATACCACTCCTGGGAGCGTGGTCTGAACGAGCACACCAACGGCCTGGTGCGAGAGTACTTCCCGAAGGCAACCAACTTTCACACGGTTGAACCGGCAGCGGTGAGGCGGGTGCAAGCGCAATTGAACAACCGTCCGCGCCGATGCTTGGCCTACCGCACGCCGGCGGAGGTTTTCCTTCCTGCACTAGAGGGCGTGGCAGCCTCCGCGTCCATGGTCTGAGTCGGGTCGTCGCCAGAAAGACCCATAGACCATTGTACCATGTTCGGGTGACATCATGCGTGCCTACACGCAGGGGAAGAGCCATGCTCGCCCGTCGGCATTGGCTGCCTCAAAGGTCAAGGAGCGCGAATTTCTTCGGCCAGCAAGCAGCTTCTTCTCCGGTCGGGCTCCGCCCTCCCTCCGAAGAAGCTCGTTTTCCGCGTTGCCTGTGCTATCTTCTGTCTCTACTCAGGGGCATACTACCTTGTCTACAGTTGTTGCACTTCGGACTTTAATTGGCGAGACTCAAATGCAAAGGACTGTATCATCATCCCATAGGTGGTTCGCGACAGATCCGTGATGCCGGGTCTGCTTCTGTACAGGTCGCTCCACACGTAGGCCTGCTGGCCCGATTGCTCCTTCAGGGACGTATCTGGTGAGTTGACCCAGTATGATATGGTGTATGAAGTGGGCAGCCGGAGAGGTGGGCCTTGGGAACGGTGCCTCACGCCATTTATATCCAGTACATAGGAATCGTCGCCATCGGCTATAAAAAGTACTTTGCGGTGATAGTCGAATGCGTTACTCCTAGTTCGGCCAGCTTCGTCAACTGAAAGCAAAATAAGTGGTGAAGCGGACAGCTCCGTAATATTCCCGTGAGTGGCTCCATAGATTTGACCGACGCTTTGCTGAGACGCAACTATGTGCCTCTTGAATATATCTCTCTTCGGAGGTAAGAGCCCTCCCCCATTGGCGCTGTTACGCCCGTGCGCGGTCATCACGTTGTGCTCGTAGTAGTTGTTCCAAGTGCTCGGCTTCCAAGACAAGATGCCTGGTTTTGGCCGATCATATCCCGCGTCCATGACGTACGAAGTGCTATCCACATAGTATAACCGTGGCGCTGCTGCTCGTGGTTGCCACCTTGGTCAGCGTCAGCATGCTGCCCGAGACCACGCTCTCCGGCTCCGTGCGCGCCGTGTAGGTCGTAGTAGCACCGCTGTAGTCGGCATCCGTGATCGTGAAATAGCCGGAGACATTGACACGGGCAGTCGGACTTGTCACACTCACCGTCTGGGCAGCAATCGAATCCTCAGGCTCTATGCAGCTCGTCACCTTTACGTGAAACACCTTGGTTTTCGGCGACAAACCATCGGTCCCGGTGACCGTGATCTGCGCCTCCCCCAGCGTATAACCGGACGTTATGACCAGTGAATCCTGGGTCGTCGCGATACTGCCCGTCGCGATCAGCGTCGCGTTCGTGCTCGCCGTGAACGTCAGCCCCGTCTCCAAGAAATAACACCTGAGACTGACCCTGAGCGTCTTGCCACCTGCGTCCATCCTTACCTTCGGCGGCATCTCGTCGACGCAATCATCGCCTGCATAGGCATGCGCAGGTGCAGCGTCATGCTCTTCCGTCGCTCCCGCAATCAACAATTCCGCCGCGTATTCCGGCGTCAGCGCAAGCACGCTGCCGGTCACGCTCGCGCCCACGGGCACGAGGCACGCCACTAACAGAACAATCCGTCGCAGACACTTCATGATGTTCGGCTGTCGTTGTGCAAAAACCATTGTGGCCAAAAACGCCTGCAGAGTAAGGAGATCGGGCGCCTTTCCGCGTATCTTGCATCAAGAATAGGGTAAAAAATTCTACCGTGCCTCCAGACCGCCCTGTGCCGCTTGGGGTATCAAGCGTAAATGTGCACTTCCATACGGTAGCCCTGATGTACGGGGCACAGGCCAGTGACGCCGTTAGTGCTGCCAGTCACGGACAGCGGTTCACAAAAATTGTCACATGGCTTAACACGTGCGGTAATTGAGGCTAGGATGCGCTTCTTACCGTGGATCAAGGATTCGAATACGAACAAAATCAGGATACCCTGCCTGTCCCGGTCATTATCCTGATCGCCGTTCGCAATCTGTTGCAAAACTTGCAGCCTCTCGTGCCCGAAGTGGCCACCGTATTACACCAACACCTGCAGGAACGCATCTATCGCATTTCCGCCTGAGAGAACCACCATGAGACCGTGCCGACCAGGCGTCTACCGCTCCAGTCCACTCCCGCGTTCAAGATTCCGTTGCAGAAGCCGATTCCGCACCCTGAGAGCACGTCCTGCCACATCCAAAATCGTACGCCATGCCTTGTCTCCTGTCGCCCGCGTCATGAGACGCTCCTGTCCGGGCTCCAGCTCCACCATGCGGTCACCTACGGCACACAAGAGTTCTTGGCGGTCCGGCAGCTCCTTCATGCGCCGCTCCAGCTCCTGTACCCCGCCCCGCAGCCGTGCCTCCGTATCCCATAGCAGTTTCCGCTCTGCAGCCGGCATTCGGCGGCGCTCTACCTCCAAATACCGTAATCCCACGTCTGCCGCCTGGCGCGCCCCCTGACGTGCCTGCGCCGGATCCAGTATCCGCACTAAACCCCAGAGCTTGCGCTGCTCCTGCATCCGGAGCATCCCGAAACGCTCAGGTCGGCGCTCCATTTCCCGGGAAGCGAAGTCCCGGCCCCACTTCTGTGCCGTGGCCAGAAACACCCTCCGCGCCCGCTCCGGAGACGCATATGCCCGCCCCAGACTTCGGTCAAAGCGGGATGACAAATCTGCAGACTTGCGATCGGCCCGGGTCACCTGCAGGCATCTTTCCCGAACCGCGGCGTGCTCTCTTCTGGCATGCTCCAGATCCTTCTCTCGCTCGCACAGTTTCAGATATACCTGTACGTCCACATGCAGCCTGCGAAGCACGGCATTACCCCTGAAGAGCCGCTGCGCCCTTCTGTGGACATGCCGACGCATCCGATCGTAGGCCGTCCCTTCCGAGCACCGCTCCGACAGCGTACGCACACGAGGCCGCACCCTGCGATATCCCTCCGGAGCTCCCCGGCCGCCGCGGCGCAAACGCCCCCGCTGCCTGCCTAGGCCTGCCGTTTGCCCATAACCGGCTATTAACATTTGGAATTTTGCTGTGTAGTTTCACGGCATGTTCCAGCAGAACCAGATTTTGCGTACGCTGAGCGCGCCTTCTTCCCGAGGTGCATTGGGACAGGTACTCAGCGACCGGAGTCTGGACAATCGTACGGCCATAGCGCATCGTGTGTGCGAGCGCTTCGGCTTTTTCGATGTCCTGGGAAAGACGCAGGTGGCCACGTGTGCAAAGGCGCTCTCCAAGCTGGAGGCGCGCGGCGAGATCGTGTTGCCCGCTCCGCTGAACAGCCATGCCAAGGGGAGTTCGCCGCGGTTGCTGCCGGCTCCTGTGCCGGCAGCGGAAGGGGTGCCTTTGACGCTGGACGGCATAGAGGATTTGGCGCTGGAGCTGGTGGAGACTGACGAGCAGCGTGCGGTGTTCAATACGCTCATGCACCACGAGCATCCCCGGGGAGTGACGACGTTAGTGGGGGCGCAGGTGCGCTATCTCTTCACAAGCGCACACGGCTATGTGGCGGCTGTGGGGTTTTCCGCTTCGGCGCTGCGTCTGGCAGACCGGGAGCGTTATCTGGCCTGGAGCGAAACGCAGCGCCGGGCCTTGCAGCACCACGTGGTGTGTCTGAGCCGTTTTCTGGTCCGGGTGCCGTGCAAGCATCTGGCCAGTCATGTACTGGGCCGTGTGCTGCAGCGGCTGCCTATGGACATGGGAAGGCGCTACGGCTACCGTCCATGGGTGGTGGAGACCTATGTGGCACCGGATCAGGAGGGTACGTGCTTCAAGGCGGCCAACTTCGTGCGTATCGGCCAGACGGCCGGTGGCAGGCCCGGCCCGGATGGAGAGCCGGAACCACCCAAGGCGCTGTATGTGTACGAGCTGGACCCTACATGGCGCAGGCGTCTGGGCGTAGCCCGTGTGGAGGCATCTCCCGTGAGGTTGCCGCACGAGGGGATCTCGAGTGAGGCCTGGGCCGAGACAGAATTTGGAGGAGCCCCCTTGGGAGATGTCCGCTTGTCGGCGCGCTTGGTAAAGAGTGCCTCCATGCTTGCCGACGTCACAGGCGGCTCTATCGTGGCCCATACGGCCCATGATGCGGCCGCGGTGAAGGGTCATTACCGGCTGCTGGAGAGCAAAGAGGGCTCGGTGGTGACGCCGGAGAACATCCTGGCGCCGCACCGCGAGCGCACGATAGAGCGCATGCGGAGCCAGAAGGTGGTGCTTTGCGTGCAGGATGGCACAAAGCTGAACTATGCTACGCGCCCGGCCTGTTCTGGATTGCAGGTCATAGGCAGCAATCAGACAGAGACAAAGACGCTCGGTGTGCCGCTTCATATGGCGATGACGGCGGACGGTTTGCCGCTGGGGGTGCTCCGGTGCAGCTACAAGAAGCCGGACCCGGGCCCTGAAGCGCCCGGGACGCAGCAGTGGCTTAACGGGTATGCGGATGTGTGCGAGGCAAGAAAGGCGCTCTCGCGGAAGAGTTCAGTGGTGTTGATCATGGACCGGGAGGCGGACAGTTTTGCGCTCTACGACCTGCAGCGCACAGCGCAGCAGGTACATGTGCTGGTGCGTGCCAAAGGTGAGCGTCTGCTGGTCGGAGGCCAGAAGCTGATTGCGAGCTTGAAGAGTGTTTCCCGGGCCGAGACGATCTCGATCGAGATCTCGCGTGTGACAGCGCGTCCGAAAGCCTCGCGCCGCAAGGTACGTGCTGCACGCAGCTACCGGATGGCTAATGCGGAGGTTCGCTACAAGCGGGTGGAGCTTCCGGATCCGCGAGGCAAGGCCGCTGCTTTAAGCCTGTACGGCGTGCATGTGCGGCAGACGAATCCGCCTGGGGGTCAGAATCCGCTGGAGTGGGTGCTGCTCACGAGCATCAAGCTGCACACGGCAGAGGATGCGGTCCGGATGCTGGACTATTACCTGAAGAGGTGGCGCATTGAAGACTTCTTCCGGGTACTGAAGAGCGGCTGCAAGGTAGAGAGCATGGCGCTGCGCACGGCGCTGCGCCTGGAGCGGGCGATCACGATCTGGTGTGTTGTTACCTGGCGCATCATGGTGTTGACCCTGCTCGGCCGCACGGTGCCGGAATTGGATGCGGAGGTGTTCTTTACGTAGATGGAGCTGCGCTTTCTTTCCGGCTATGCCACGCGGGTGAAGCTGCCGCCGCCTCGCACGCTGCAGCAGGCCATCCTGGCGGTAGCCGTCCTTGGGGGCTACCAGAACCGCAGCCGCGATGGCCCCCCGGGCCACCAGATCATGTGGCGCGGCATGGACCGGCTAAGCCTTACCACCCTGGGATACGAGGTCAGGGACGCACAGCATTGATGGAATTGCCTGTTCTGCGGGCAAGTCCGGGCAACAATATCCACCCGCTCTGGCGCCCAACAGACGGCGCGCATCCTGAAAGACATCCTGTGTACATTCTTGTGCGCATGCCGTAGAAACCGGCCGCAAAGCCCAACATCAGGCCCAACAGCCACCGAAAAGACCCGGCACAAGGCCCAGATTCCCCATTGAACGGACACATTCACTTGGACTCTTCAAACCCATTAGGCTTACAAAACCGTTTGTTGTAAAAGCCTTATGGGCAAACGGCAGGCCTAGGCGCTCCATCTCCCGCAAGTACGCCGCCAGCGTCTGGCCATATTTCTCCTCCAGACCGTGACGGCCTCCCGCACGGCTTACCCTCGACATCGATGCGTGACGCTCTCCGTCGGTGACCACCAGGCCCCGCTCCCGCTCCTCGAGGCGCAGCCCCTCTCCCTGCAGCGCACCTACCAGCTCGCCCTACGTGCGCGCCGCCGCTACGCGCTCTCCCACACGATCGCGTACCTGCTCCACAAACGGCCGCTCTCCCGTGCGATGAGCCTCCCGGATCTCTCCCTTCGACAGCTCCTGCGCACGCCGCCTTGGACGCTCTTCCCTGTTCGGCACGATCTGCCAGCCTCGCTCCCGCTCTATCTCCTGCAGCACCGACTGGATGCGACGGTAGTCGTGACTTGTACTCCACGCCTTGCCTGTCTCCATATGCACGCGGCTTATCATCAGGTGCACATGTGGATGCGACGTGTCGCTGTGCGCCACCATAAAGACCTGGTGCTCCGACAGTCCCAGCCTCTCCAAAACCGCGTCGCACGCATCCTCCATGTCCCGGTGCGTCGGCGCATCCTCCACGGGCCACGACAGGCTAAGGTGATAGACCGGCTTCTTGCAGCGCGTAGACCGCTCCGACATCAACTCCATTTCCTCGGCCGCGCCGCGTCCATCCTCGGCCAGCGTGTTGCGCGTGCCCGTCCACGCCACACGCTCCGACCGGCGCGTCAGGTACCGCGCCAGGCCGCGGAAGTCCTTCCCCGTAGTGACGTTGCCTATCACGAGAGTAGCGCCGCCTTCGCTTCCTCGAACTCCTTAAGCAGCTGCTCCAGACGATGCGCCATCACCAGGCGCTTCGTCCGGTTCGCCATGCGCGCCAGCTGGTTGATGTTGACGCCGATATAGTGCAGCTCACGCGCTGCCGCCCTGTCCGCCTTCGGCGTCAGCGCATGTCCCATCACCACCTCCCTGACGTACGCGGCCACCGGACGATCGCAGGCCGCGGCATCGCGTGCGATCCGGGCATACTCGCTGTCATTTACCGCGACGTAGATACAGCGCCTGCGACGGCGCTCTGCCGAAAGAGAGGGACGCCCACCTTTGGGCGTTCCGGCCTGGCCGGCAGCGGAGTCAGCCGACATGAGCACGATCCTGGCCTGTGGGAGCTGGCGGACACAATGCCCGGGCGCGCTTCCTTATCGGTGTCGCAGACACCGACAGCCCCGCAGGGCAAGGGCGTTCACACTGGCAAAACCGGAGCCTGCGAAGGTTTTGACCGGGTGAACGCCCTTGCTCCGCTGCTCTGTGCCTGCTCCCCCAAAAGTCGCCGGCCCAGAGCACGCAAACTGCCGCCGCACGCTACAATCCCGCTACGATTGCGCCTGACTGCGGCAATTTGCGAACCGGCACGCGTTACCTGTTCTCACACCACAAGGACAGGTCCACCCGCATGCCTCCCGGTCCCTACCGGCCCGCCAGCCTGGAATACTGCACTGTACCCAATGGCAAAGCCCCATCCAGGCCAGATGGCGCATTAAGTACTTCCCTGTATTAAACACCAATGAAGCCCATGACCCGATCACCCGGTCGTCCGCCCCTGCCGCCCGGCCGGAAACGGTCCGTCGCCGTCTTTGCCTACTTCACGCCCGAAGAAGCGCAGCGCTTGCACAGGCGCAGAAGACCCGGACAGTCCATGTCGGAGCTCGTGCGGGAGGCACTACGAGGCAGCCGGAAATCTCCACACCCGTTCCGACAGCAGTTGCCAGTCCCACTCCGGACGAGGCAGAAGCCGCAATACCGGCCTAAGGCCGGGAAATGGAAAACACCGATCTATCTCGAGAGCCGCACTGGCGATAGCACGAAAGCATCCGAGCCGCGCCCTTGTGGACAGAGACCTGGCGCGGCAGATGCCTCCCGGGGAACTGGTAGCCTGGCTCAGGGAGCACGGCCCATTGTGGGACAAGGCCCCCGGCCCGGATGAATGCCGGTCCATGCACAAGACTGACTCAGGCCCCTACATTTCTAATTGTCGTCGTCGCTAATTCAAAATGACGTCAATCAGTGGCCGAGCAGGCGGGCGCCGTCTGGTGCGAGGACAAGGTGCTGTGGAAGGCTGCGGGGAGGATCGCTATCCTCCGGATGCAGCCGAGCTCGAATAGACCGCACGGGCCCCTGAGAGCCGATTTGCGGGCCTGACGCCTCCGGAGCCCCCCGGCCGAGATCTCGCCGTTTCGCGCGCTTCTGGCGCTCCTGCGGGCTCTCCGGACCCGGAAGAAGCCCCCAGCGCGCCGGCATCCACCTCACAAACTCGGCAGTGGTGCCCCCGCCTCAACCCATTGCCTAATCTCTCCTAAGCCTGTGTTTCTTGCAATTACTGACTCTTTCGATACCTCGAATCGGTCTCCGGCAGCGAGGGGAACCGATACCATCCGCTCCACCACCAATACTTGCGGTGTCGATGGTGCTCCGGGCAGTGTCTGCCAGATATATTTCAGCACGCCTTCGTTCATCCAGCTTCGCCCAGCCATGATCTCATCGAACGTGCCGAAGGTGGCCAGATGCGCAACACCAGCGCTGGCATCCCAGTCTTTGGCAATGCCTAGCGCCATGAAGGACCTGCCTGCCTCCATCGCTGCCTCCTGCACGCTCTTCTTGGCGCTTTCGATCATTCGGGGCAATTCGGGATTCGTGGAGAATGCGCACTTAGAGGACCCCATGAATACCAAGGCCAACTCTGCACCAGCAACTGCTTCGTAAGTCGGCTGATAGCCATCCCGGTGCCGTAGCCCGGATTATTCACATAAATGCAAAGTCGATGTTCGAAGGCAGACTTATTGGGTTCGTAAGCTCTTGAATCTTTTTAGGTTATACGGGAACACCGTAGTAGCTTTTGCGGTTCGAATACCGAACCATAAATACGCTCAAGGTGAACCCCATGGCCTCCAATTCAGCTGGACATGTGTTGACGGCCCCCTTCAATAAGTCTGTAAAAGTCACGGGGCACCATTCGGAAAAGTTAACATCCGATGCCGGAGTCCTCCTGCTGCGGTCGCTCTTCATGCTTACCGGCCTCACAGCTCGCCTGGCAGCGGTCCTGAGCGATTCCCGCATTCCGGGGCGCATTACGCATCGCTTTGATGAGCTCTTGCAGTCTGTCTTGCTGCTCTTGGCGCAGGGAAGGATGCGCCAGCGTGATATGCGTCGTTTGCGCCATGAGGCGGCCATGCGCCCCGTCGTCTCAATGAAGGCAGGGATGGGTGGGCTCAAAGACGGCAAGCCTTTGGCCTCACAGCCTACCATTTCCCGACTGTTACGTAGGCTGGGCACAAAGAAGAACCTGGCCAGATTGAGCGATTTCGTCACCACCTTTGCCATGGAGCGCCTCCTACATGCCAGAGGCGGCAAGCGCTACGATACGCTAGTCATGGATATAGACGGGTTGCCCGTGGATGCCCATGCTCGGCAGCAGGGCAGTGCCTATAACGGGCACTACAAGCGCAACATCTTCCTGCCTCTTATTGCCAGTTGTGCGGAAACCGGCGACATGCTGGGCGCTACGCTGCGTCGTGGCAATGCGCATGTCGTAAACGACTGCTACAACTTTATCAAGAAGATCGCTCTCAGGCTGCGAACGGATGTGGCCCGGAAGGTGATCGTGCGGTTGGACGCGGCCTTTAACAGTGGAGCGTTATGCAGTAAGCTGGAGCGGATTTGGATTGGCTATATAATGCGCCTGAAGGAAAACGACGTCCTGGCTGCTGCGGCCGAGCCCAACTTGTCGGGCGTACAACCCGAAGAGGAACAGTGCTATGCAATACCGCGCCCTGTCTTGGGAGCGCGAGCGGCGCGTCGTGTTGGTGGTGCTGCCGAATTCCGGGGAACTGTTCCCCGAGCACTTCTACCTGATTACCGATCAGGACGAGCACGCCTACTCGGCGGAGGAGATCCTGCATCTTTATCGCAGAAGGGGTAAGGCCGAAGCCCACATGGGAGAACTAAATCAAGCCTGTTCCATGGCGCTGTCGTCGTCGCCACGCCCCAAGACCCATTACCGGGGCCTACCTATTCCACGGAAAGAGGAAGCGCAGCCGGAAGAAACGCCGTTTTACGCGCACAATGAAGTCCTGCTGCAGCTTTACCTTCTTGTGTACGAGGTGCTACACCTGGGTCGCTGCACAATGAAGCAGCCGGGAGCACGGCACATGCACTTGAAGACGTTTCAGAAGGAGGTCTTGAAGGTTGGGGCGCTGATAGTGCGGCACGCACGTAACATCGAAATCCGGATAGCCTTCAGCGCCGTAGCGCTCTGGCGACAGTTCTGGGGGCGCTACCAGCAGCTGACGTGGGTTACCTTGGAATGAGGCCGTGCCATTAGCGCAGCATCGGTTCTGGACTGTACGGGTTTATTCAACGGCAGAGGTACGTCTTCACGGTACGCCTTTGCCTCTAAAACAGGCCATTCGCGGGGCTCATTGCCCTGCATCCACGCCAAAACCAGCTTTGCGGCAGGCTCCACGAAGATATTGCTGCCTTACAACAGAATGTACCACTTCCGACAGCCCCTCTTCATTGTCTACACCTGTATACTTTTGGCTGGTGAATAATCCGGGGTAGTTCTTGCAAGGCAGAAAATTCTAGGAGCTCGATATGCCCGCAGAGTGCCAGTGTAAAGAAGCAGGATGAACATCACGGCACAGCCAATGACGACCAACAGATGCCTCTTTGCGAAATCAATCATTAGACACCTAGACGGTTTGCAGGAGGCAGCTCGTAGACCAGAACACGCGGGTAGGGCCAGTTAACCGCCGTATAGAGTCGTCCGGCAGCAACCGCATACACCGGCGGCAACTCATTTCCGGCGTAGCCGCCCGCACCCGTGTCCAGACTTACCACGTACGTGAGAATCTCCGCGTATTCCCTTCGCTCCTGAATACTCGCTGGAGTTCGGCGCAGGACCTGCACCAGCACATAACCGGTTCCGTCTACGACAGTCGCATGGTGCATCACATCCGAGTCGCCTCCCTGTCCACTGTACGTGAGCGTTCGGGTACTCGAATCCTCCGTAATCCGCATCGGATCAAAATCCGACAGCCTCGACACCCACTTCGTTTCTCCCTGTGGCGAATGCCCACGCATTACTGGCAGATATCGAAATACGAACATGGCACCGTCCGCCTGTCGGCTGCAGGCCAGGCTGCCTCTGGACAAGTCTTCACGCGCCATGTAACCACCGGACTGGTATCCACTGCCAAAGGAATGTAGATACGCGCCCGTGGCGTCAAGGGCATGCACGACGCCTTCCAGCTCCGACGTCACCGCGTGGACGTAGATGTGTGTCGCACTAATGCAGAAATCGAGCGGGCTGTACCGCAATGCCATCGTCGTGTCAGCATTGCCATGCTCACGGGAAAACGCCGTGATGCGTCGGACTTGATCCGCAACTAGCAGCCTATTTGCTCCATCGATGGCGAGGGCCGCCGGTGCCCGAAATTCACCCGGCCCATCACCCGCCGCCCCGTAATGTCGCACGTAATTGCCCTGTGGATCGAACACACGAACCACTGCATTACGGTCATCCAGGACATAGAGGTTGCCCTCCGTGTCGACGGCGAGGTCCTGGATCTGTCCGAACATCTCGTAGACCTCTCCCTCAAGTGCTCCGACGGACAGGATCTCCGTAAGACTTGCCAGCCGGTCGACCAGTGCCCCTGCCGCCTCGTCTAAAACTGGACTGGCCGAAGAAATCACGTGCGTCACGTGATCAGCACCGGGAATGCTCTCGGCTGTGGGATGCAGGATAACTCCTTGGCTAACGGCGACGTTGTTTTCGTCCGAGGGCGCACAGCCACCAGCCAGCACAATTGTGGCCGCCACACCGCAGCGCAGTAGAGTGTTGACAAGCATGGTCGCCGGCGTCACGTCAGGCACGCCTGTCCCCGGCAAGGACAGCTAGCACTCACCGGTTGCAAATTCGCCGGTATTCAGTATCCTGCATGTACGCACTTGCTCGGTGTAGGCACACTGGAGATCGTTACAGTAGTTGTGCTCGCACTCTTCTTCCGCGGCATAGGAGCCCGAAATAAAAGTGTCGTTGAAGACCGCGCCAACGAAAGTGCCCAGAGCCGCAAAAGCAGGCCTGCGGTGATGGCGAAGGCGAAGTACGCTATGAAACGTTTCATGCTCGTGGCTGCCTTTTTGGTGAAGTGTGGAAGCTAGCTGATCGCCACGCAACCAGCATGCACCATAATACTCGTTCCTGGGATGATATACAATCCCGCACTAAGGCCCTATGGATTGAAAGCATCCACGCCGCTCCCTTGCCACCAGAAATCTTGCGCGGCAGAGAAAACTGCCTCCCGGAGAACTGGTAGCCTGGCTCAAAGAGCACGGCCCGCTGGGGGGCAATCCGTTAATCCGAATTAACGGCAGGATGGCATGCCGCGGAACGGCCTGCATGATCGCTGTCAGACAATCAAGATGGGTTGGGGGCGCTTACGCTGTAATAACGAAGGATAATCTCATGGTGCGTGGCCGCAATATAGCCCCGGAGCACGCTGCCTCCGCATTTTTGCGCTCCTGTAGGCCTCCAAGGCCGCGCAGGAGCCACTGAGAGCCGATTTGCGGGCCTGACGCCTCCGGAGGCCCCAGCGCCCAAGGGGCCCGGAAAGAGCCTCCACCGCGGTGACGTCCGAAAAGCGGACTAGTCCGCTTTTCCTCCGGATCACGTCCGGTCGGGCAGAAGCTCGCACAAGGCCGCGAAAGCGCAGCACACAGCGGCAACTGCCCGCGCAACACCTACCGGCGCATCGCCAGCCCCTGCCCGACATCCCGCTCCACCTCCTTCCCGTTGCGAGCGACCTCCAGCCCCCTCCACATCTGTTCGCCCACGATACCCCCGCCCGCGGCAATCCCCGAAACCTCCCTCGATGGCATCCGCTGCAGGGAGCCCGCAATGCGCTCCCGCGCCTCTGGAGTCTTGGCCAGGCTAAGATCGCGCTCCGCTCCGTTGCGCTCCCCCAGCGCCCGCTTGTACTATTTTGCCGCCCTCATCGTCATGGCCCGGCGCGCCGGGCCATGACCACCCGCTTTGCCGGCCGCTGCAGCATGTCGGATGCGTCGTCGTTCATGCTGGGTGCCGCGATTGCTGCCCGCATCAGCTTCCGTCCTCGCAGCGCCCATTTCCGTCGGCGCGGCCGGAGGACCCCAGGCCCCTTCTTTTTGCGTCGCACGTTAGCAGCGACCAGCTCCTCCCGCTCCATCTCCCGCGGATACTGCACCAGCGTCTGCCCGAATTTCTCTTCAAGCCTGTTGCGGCTGAACTCCGGACGTACCCGCGACGCGGAGGCGTGCCGGCTACCATCAGTGAATGATATCCCCCGCGGCCGCAGCTCAAGCTCGCACCCGGCATCCACGAGCACCCGGTGGAAACCGCGCCAGGAATCGGCCTCGACCAGCCTGTCTCCCACCTCCCGATCGATCTCCTTCGCGAGCGACTCAACGCCCCGCTGCAGCGTATGCCCGGCTCCGGTCCTGACGCACTCCCAAGCGCCACGGCTGGCTTGCCAGTACCTCCGCGGCCGCTTCCGGTCCTCCCTATGTGCACGTGCGGATGCGCCGTGTCACTGTGCGCCACCAGGAACGCCTGGTGCTCCTCCAGACCCAGATCCCGAAGCACCGCATCGCACGCAGCCTCCATCTGTGTGCGCGTAGGCGCATCCTCGCTGTCAAACGACAGGCTCACGTGATACACCGGCTTCTCGCAGCGACTCGAGAGCTGCGCTGCCGTGTGCATTTCCCGCGCCACCTCCTTCGCCTCCGCAGCTCCCAGCCACCGCGTATCCGTCCACGCCACGCGCTTCGGACTGCGCACAAGATACGTGGCCAGGCCCCGGAAGCTCTTGCCTCGCGTCACCTTGCCTACCATGTCCCTACAACCTGCGCCGCATCACCAGCACCTCCTCCACCGCATCCCGCAGGTACCGCTCCATGGGCAAGCGGCGCGTACGGTTTGCTATGCGCGCCAACTGGTTCAGGTTGCCTCCTATGCGGCCCAGAGCCGCGTACACGCGGTCATTGACCTTGGCGCTCAGCTTCGCCCCCAGCGCTGCCTGGCGGACGTACACACTCGTGCTCATGCCGGCTTTGCCGGCCTTCCGCTCTATCACCGACAGCTCCTCGCCGTTTACGCTCACGCTGATACTGCGCGTGCGACGCACGTGCGCAGGAAGCCGAGGCCGGTCGCCGGCACAGAGCGCGGAAAGGCCTGCCGCACGCTACAATCCCGCTACGATTACGCTTGGCTGCGGCAATTTGCGAACCGACACGCGTTACCTGTTATCACGCCGCAAGGACAGGACCACCAGCATGCGATCCCGACCGGCCCTCCCGCCTGGAATACTTCACTGTATGCAATGGCACAACCCATCCTGTCCGGAGGGCGCATTAAGTACTTCCCTGTATTCAACACCCATGAAGCCCATGACCCGATCACCCGGCCCTGCCACCCGGACGAAAGCGGTCCGTCGCCGTCTTTGCCTACTTCACGCCCGACGAAGCGCAGCGCTTGCACAGGCGCAAAAGACCCGGACAATCCATGTCGGAGCTTGTGCGGGAGGGGCTGCTCGGCAGTCAGCCGGCCGCGGCCGAGATGCCGCCGGAAATGTCCGCACCCGCCACCAGGGCAGAGTCAGCCGGTCCTTCTCCAAATGAGGCGGAAACCGCCATACGGACCTATGGCCGGGAAATGGAGGACCGACAGATCTACTTGAGAGCCGCACTGGCGATAGCACGAAAGCATCCGAGCCGCGCCCTTGCCGCCAGAGACCTGGCGCGGCAGCGGCAGATGTCTCCCGGGGAACTGGTAGCCTGGCTCAGGGAGCACGGCCCATTGTGGGACAAGGACTGACTACCAGGTATGCCGACACCCCCCCCCCCGGCCCGGATGAATGCCTGTTCGCGCACAAGGCGGCTTCAGGTTCCGCTACCTTTACCTGTCGGTGTCGTCCATCAGGCCGCTCAGCGCGTACCTGACAACACGGAGCACCGAGTGTAATTAGTGAAAAGCCCGACTCGGCCGGCCGGTGCGGTGCCCGGATTTAGCCTAAACCGTACCAAGATACGGTTTTCGCTCAAAAAGGCCGCGTACGCGCCACTTTTACCCCTCTGCACATGCAGAAATACATATCACTTTGCGCCGATTTACGGCAATTGGCTCACTTCGGCCAATTAGCGCCCCTCCTGCTCCATCCCTTTCCGGCGCCCTACCACAGCGCGTTGGCGCTACGCCAGGCTTGCCGTTCTTGAGCTGTGGTAAGGGAATGAACGAGACATAAAGATCAGTATGTTGCATTCACCGCGAACCGAAAAATGAGGCCCATAATTCCACCCCGAATGGACAGGCCAGCGCGTCACTGGAGGAAGACCTTTTACATACCACAATGGCATTTATGGTACGTAAATGAAGGGCCCAAAACAGCCAGAAAACGGGCACCGCGGCGCTACAAGGGCATCCATGTCAAACCGGGGCATAACGGCGAAAGTGGGCTCCTGCGAGGCATTCATGGCCCGACATGGGCTCCCTGCGCGCCGCTCTCGAGGCCTTCATCGCACTAGGACGCGTCCGGAGACGATTTGCACGATCTGAGAAGACCGTTAGGCCTCGTTACGTTTAATTGTTGTTAACGTTAATTCTAAATATCGCCTAACATTCGTAGCAGTCGTTTACGACATGCGCATTGCCACGACGCAGCGTGGCGACCAGAGGCAGGAAGATGTTTCGCTTGTAGTGCATAGGCTGCCCTGCTGCCAACCATGCACATCGACGGGCAACCCGTCTATATCCAGGACCAGCGTATCGTAGTGCTTGCCATCCCCTGCATTGGCGGCATAGCCGTCGACACAGCGCCGCGCTACGTAACAGGCACTGGCGTGACCGCGACCGTAGTAGGAAGCCCGATCATGATGGCCCACCGGCAGGCACAGCAAGGTAGCGGCTGCTACGCTTCAAAGAATCTGGATTCATCCGCATCCACGACTGAGCCATTCGCCTGCGAATACCCCTCCACACAGATCAGATGTACTTCACCGGACGGATACTCTACGGTAGCCAGGTCTCATGGTAAACAATAAGCAGTGGGGTCAATCCACCGATGGGTAAGCGTCCGGTGAACCACACCTTGCGTGGGTGAGGGGCTGGTCAGGAGATTGTTGCCTGACCCGAGGATCAAAGCCCACGATTGATGCGCAAGCCCAGACGCACGGCGGAAGAAATGTTTCCGCTGGTAGCACAGTACCTGGCGGGGAGCCAGACAGCGGAGGCCTTTTGTGCCGAGCACGGAATCTGCCATTCGCAGCTGTCTTACTGGCGGCACAAGTATGGTAAGAAGGCCGCTGCATCCGAAGGCGCAGCCTTCCTGGAGATAGGGGCCGCTACTCCACGTGAGCAGCTACAGATGGAGGTGGGCTATCCGGGCGGGGGGCGGCTGCGCTTCTTCGTACCGGTATCCTCCTCGTTCTTGGCGACACTGGTTAAGCTGTGATCGGGCTGGGGCCTTCTGACCGGTACTATCTGCAGCGCAAGCCCACCGACATGCGCAAGAGCTTTGACGGCTTGTGCGCTCTGGTGCACTCGGGCCTGGGGAAGGACCCGATGTCGGGTGATGTCTTTGTCTTTGTAAACCGAAAAAGGACGCATATAAAGCTGCTGATATGGGGTAGGAGCGGCTTTGCCCTTTTCTAAAAACGGCTGGAAGCGGGCACGTTCGAGCTGCTCAAGAGCGACAAACCGACGTGCGCACAGATGGTGCTGCTACTGGAGGGGATATCGCTAAAGTCTCTCAAATACCGGCGCCGCTATGTGGTGAGGGGCTAAGGAGTAGGCAAATGATTATGTTAGAAAATGTGACTTTATGCTTGCGTGATCTGTTGAAGCATCATGCAAGCCACCGAAGCTTCCCCCACCTCTTCCGCGACGCTTGAGCAGCTCCGTGGGGAGCTGGTAGGCCTGCGCCAGGAGAACAGCCGGTTACGCCAGGAGAACAGCCGATCAATGTCTGCGATTGGCGGAGCTTGAGTTTCAACTGGCCGAACTCCGGCGTCTGGTTATTGGTGCCAGGAGCGAACGGTTTGAGCCGGAGCTGGACACACAGCAGGCGGTGTTGTTTGAAGAGGCAGAGTGTGTTGTGGCGCCTTTGCTGCAGCCCGAGACCATCATGATAAAGCGGAGGCTGCCTGCTGCGAAGCGGCCTGCTGTACGCCAGATGTTGCCTGCGCATCTGCGGCGCGAGGTGATTGTCATCGAGCCGGAAGAAGACACAGCGCTTCTCAATCGGCCAGGAGGTGACGGAAACGCTGGATTACGAGGCAGTCAGGATGAAGGTGATCCGGCGCGAGCGTCCCAAGTACGTGGACCCCGGCAATGAGGCCAAGCCCATCTTTACCATTTGGCGGCTGAATTTGAAGGTCGGCAATAATCGCAGTTAATTATTTCGAGAGCTTTTTAGGGATGAGCCCCCACTTTAGGTCTGTTGTGCCGGAATTTATGGTGCTTGGCCCCACCAGAGCCCCACAAGCTCCCACCAACGCACCATTTTTGAGATTCACAGGAACTGAAAGACGAATGTTGTGCCATAAAATATGGATGGCTATTGCGGGCAGCGGTTCCCAACCCTATCTTCCCCCTATGTATATCCGACGATCGCTTACCCATACCACCGACAACGCTACACGCTACTATTCCTTTCGGCTCTGCCACGGCGAACGCATAGAGGGCAAGGTCCGGCAGAAGACCCTGCTCAATCTCGGTGCCCACTTCCGCATCGACAAACGCTACTGGCGTGCGCTCTGCAACCGGATTGAGGCACTGCTCAAGGGCCAGCTCGAACTCGTACCCATGGGCGTTCCTGCCGTTGTGGAAGAGGAGGCCCACCGCATTGCAGAACTTTTGAGTGCGCGCAAGGCGGTAGCCGTGACCGAGGGCAAGGGCGAGACGCCGCCGCGCGAATGGCACCATGTGGATGTCCACTCGCTCAAAACGGTCCGGCCCCGCACGGTGGGCGTAGAACATGTGGGGCTCTGGGCCATGGAGCAGTTGGGCATGGATGAGCTCTTCGAGAAGCTTGGCATCACGCGAGGCCTCCGGCATGCGGCCACGGGCTCCATCATAGGCCGTCTGGCCGAGCCGGCCAGCGAACATGCCACGAAGCGTTGGCTGGCCTCTGCCAGTGGCCTGGACGAGTTTCTGGGCTGCAACTTCGAGAAGATGGCCGACATGCAGCTGTACCGGGCCAGCGACATGCTGCACAAACACCGCAAGGCCATAGAGGACCACCTCTTTGCACGGGCGCTGGACCTGTTTGATCTGGAGCCCACGATCGCGCTCTATGATCTGAAGGGCAGCTTCCTGGAAGGCAGTGGCAAGAGCATCGACAAGGCCAAGTACGGACGCTCGAAGGAGCGTCGCGTAGAGTCGGCGGGAGGCGCACCTGCCGTAGGATCCGGTGGCAATTCCGTCGCTTTCGCTCCGGGCCGCAGTCCGGCTTCCCTAACCGTGTTTCCTCCCGCCGCTCACCGAACCGGGCGTGCGGCACTACCGCACCCGGCTCTCCAGGCGGATCATGCAACTCGCACTCGGACAACGGCGTCGCCCCATGGAGCTTCTCCTGTTCAAAGACTTGCACGGTCCCTGTTTCCACTCCATGACTTGAGTCCGTTGATCATCAGGCCTGTTTACGCCCTGATAACACCCCGTGGCGTGCCTAGCATGCCACATGGCTCCTTCACTTTCGCATGTGATGCCGCCGAGGTCTCCGACCATTTACCGGTTTAGTAGGTCTCTGCCAATGCCGTGGCCTTTCCCTCTACGAACATCGCTCCGCACCTGCGGCCCCTTTCCTCCACGGGCATTACCCCGTCTCTACGGTACTACGGGCCACTCCGCCACCCTCTCGGCCCGGCCTGACCCTTGCGGGCTTCCGGTTGGTGTGTGCTACACCGCCGTCAGGGCTTCCCGTGTTGCTACCACTTCCATCTTGCATGCATGCCAGTGCCAGTACCCCGGCGGAAATAGCCCGGTGCACGTGTCGTTCACTTCCCGGACTATCAGCGGCCTTCCCCTTGTCACCGGAGGGTCGGCTTCCGCATTGCATGTTTCGAGGCCTGCTCAGCATTCACTGCGCGTTCCGGCCTGCATGCTCGCTGAATCACCAATGTGATCCTTTTACCAAAGTGCTTCAATCCATATCGTTACCTCCATGAATCGCTTTGGCTGCTACCAATTGGAACGACAGATATTGAGTGGGATTCGCACCCACAAGGAAGAAGCGCCTTTCCACGGCGCACAGTGACTGCGTGCTGCTCACGCTGGCTCTTGTAGTGGACGGCAGCGGGTTCGTGCGTCGTAGCCAAGTCTTCAAGGGCAACGTAAACGAAGCGTCCACGCTCAAGGAGATGCTGGAGTCCCTGGAGACGCCCAAGAACGCACGTGTGGTGATGGATCGGGGCATTGCCACACAGGACCGCATAGACTGGCTGCGAGAGGAGGGCTACCGCTACATCGTGGTATCAAGAGAGCGCAGGAAGCATTTTGATGAGCAGCAGGCCGAGGCTCTTCAGACGGCCTCGGGCAGTGACGTCGAGGTGTACCGGGAGGAGGCAGACGACGAGGTACGGCTCTGTTGCCGATCCCGGTCCCGCATGGCGATGGAAGAGGCCAAGGTGAAGCAGAAAGCGGAAAGATTCGAGGAGGCCCTCGGCAAGCTTTCCGAGGGGCTTGCCCTGCCGAAGACGCAAAAGCGCATCGACCTCATAAGGGAACGTATCGGCCGATTGAAGCAGAGCTTCAGCGGCATCGGACAGCATTACGAGATAGAAGTGGAGACGGATGAGGACGGCAAGCGGGCCCAGTCCATCACGTGGACAAAGACGCCGAAAGCACCCGCGTTGATGACCGATCCGGGCGTCTATTGCCTGCGCAGCAACGAGATGGAGTTCACCGCGGAAGAGCTCTGGCGCACGTATGTGATGCTGACCGATCTGGAAGCGGTGTTCCGGTCCCTGAAGTCGGAACTCGGACTGCGACCGATCTATCATTCCACAGGCCGGCGCGCGGAGGGCCATCTATTCATCACGGTCCTGGCTTACCAGTTGGTGCAGGTGATTCGTACGCGTCTGCGCCAGAAAGGACTACGCTTCAGCTGGACGACACTCAGGAGGATCCTTCGTCGTCAGGTTCGCACGACCAGCATCTTCGAGCGCAAGGACGCACGCACACTCCATGTCCGCACCAGCTCGCAGCCGGATATGGAACTAAGGGCCATTTACGATGCCTTGTGCATCGATCCACTGCCCTTGGCCATGCACAAGACGATCATATGACCTAAGGCATAAAACCTCACTTGGTGGCTATTTGTTGTGCCAGAACAATTTTCAAGTCTATATTTTACAACCTGTTATGAAACACAATGGTAAACTTGGGCAAGGGCGTGATCATGGCAGAGCTGCCGCCCCGTCTGATTAAAAAGGGGATTCCGGAGCCGGGGCTGTTGGCGCATGTGACGATCGGGAAATATTGCGATCAATTGCCTTTGTACCGGCAACGCCAGCGTTTTCAGCGGGAAGGCATTGCGCTTTCGACCTCGACGCTGGCAGACTGGATAGCCCAGACAGCGTGGCATCTTGGGCCGCTGGCCGAGGCGCTCAAAGAGGAGGTGATGGCAAGCGGGTATCTGCAAGTGGATGAACGATCCAGGTAAAGGGCGGATTTTACTGGGTTTATCACGCGCCGGAGCCACAGCTTGAAGGATGGAAGGGCCGGAATGAGAGGTATTTAACGATCTTCCGGGACCCTTTTCGAGGAGATCAGAATAGCCTTCTAGGAGTGGTCATGACAAACGACACCCGGCAGTTAATCGCCGCACGCTGGAAGGGGATGGGACCCTATTCCCACCCCACCTTCTTCCCATGCGTTGCCATCCGGGTCAAAGCGGTACGTATTGTTGGTATATCCGGCGAATATACCCAGTCCGCCTTCCACGTTGGAATACACGTCGATGGGGTTCGTGAAAATAGGATCAGGCACAAACAGGTATTCATCCTGCAGGATAAACGTGCGGTCGTACCGAACCAGTTTTTCGCTCAGGCCTGACACCACCAGCATGAACCGCGGCTCTATTTCGGTCTCAAAAGTGGTTGGCTCGAAGACAATCTCGAATTCGCGTGTGGCGTTCTCAAAGAGCAGGTCTGAAAATACAGGTGCGAAGAAAAGGGAGCCGACAACATTGATCGCATCAACCGGCTCATCCAGCTCTGCTGCATCGTAATAGAATGAGGGATCGCGGCTTTCAAGTGTGAGCACCTTGTAACCAAGTACGCCGGCGGGATCGTCATAGATCCGGTTGCTTCCAAAGCGGCTGCGACAAAGCGGCACCACCTGATATAGCATCAATTTGTAATAGGACTTGCCTGGCAGATCCTTCACACTGAAGCGCACGCGAAGACGGTTATCATATGGCAACGCGGCATTTGTGGGTTCTATGCTCACAAGGGCTGTTTCTAGCCTGGGGAGGCGGGAATCGGCTCGCACGCTACCTAAACCGGGATGAACTGCCCCCAGCGTGTACATCTCGCCCTCCTCGGGACGATGTCCTCGCGTCGACCTGTAAGTGCCTCCCCCTGTGTGCATCAATGTCTCACGGTAACCCGAGTCGCCTGTCACCGTTACGGTTGCGTCTCCAACAAACATTACTGGCGCAGTCGCCGGCTCCTCAAGAGCGATGCTTCTGCTGGCCCGAACACTCCAGACGCTGTCCGGGGTGAAGAAGCTGTGTATGACAAGTACCGGAGTGTAGTCTCCGGGACCAAGCGGCATCTGGCAGGCACTGAGCACACCCAAGAGCCCGAGGCAAAAGCGCGTGTGCATAACTCAGAACTGCAATTGATAGGACAAGGACGGAATCCAGCGAAAAAGGGACACGTGCCGCACTTCAACCGGAAGCGGAATTGAAGCCGAACCGCCGTCCGGGCCTGTCAACCTAGCATAAATGTAGAACGGGTTCCGGCGCCCATACGAGTTGTAAACACCCGCGGAAATGGTCTGGACCACCCATGACCGGGTCTTTCGGAAATGAATGCCGACATCAAGCCGGTGATAGTCCGGCGCGCGAACGTTGTTGAGCGGCCCGAAGTCCACCAACACTGTGGGATAGCGGTACAGAAAGCCTGAATCATCGCCGAGGTATCTGCCAACCGGCAGCCATACCGGATAGCCGCTTCCGTACACCCACGTTGCAGCCATCTCGATTCCGTTTGTAATGCGGTACAGGCTTACGAATGAAACGTCATGCCGGCGATCAAATCCGTCGGGGAAAGTACTGCCACCATTCAGATTCTCGAAGGTCCTCGTCGTTTTGCCCAGGGTATAGCCGAGCCACCCGGTCCACCTGCCAGTCTTTTTCTGGGCGAATAACTCCAGTCCGCGCGCGTGGCCGCTGCCTTCTTCGACCAGCTCTGCCCAATTGAGGACAGCGGAAGCGCCGGCATTGGCATTCGTTTCATACTCCAGGAGGTGCTGCATACGCCGCCAGTACGCTTCGAGCGACAGCTCGTATCGGCCGCTCAGCGAGCTCCATACCAGTCCGCTGGCGAAATTCTGTCCGCGCTGCGGGCGTATTCGGCCTGTACTGGGAATCCAGAGGTCATTCGGAAGGCGGGTACCGCCGTCCGATAGCAAATGAATGTATTGCTGCATTGTAACGGCAGACGCCTTGGCGGCCATTCGCTCGGACAATCGTACGCTGGCGCTTAGTCGGGGCTCTACGGACCAGTACGGACCACCGCCCACCAGATAGCCGGAGGTCCGAAGGCCTGCGTTGACCCGAATCCGGCGGTTCAGGAATAGCTCATCTTCCACGTACACGGCAAGAGTGCCGGACTCCAGTCGGCCTGTCGGAAACTGCGTGACGTCAATTTGCTGGTCTTCCCCGTCCGTTCGAATCCGGGTTCGGCCCGGCTCGACGCGGTGCCAGATTCCCTCCGTTCCGAAGCGCAGGTAGTGCCGCGAACTTGCATTGTATTCAATATCCAATTTTGCGGTACCATCCATAATCCCCGAACGCCAGGCGTTCTCCCACGTCACGGACGAGGCATCCAGATTGGTAAAGGAGCGGGTATGCTCCAAGGCATACCGATAGGCGGTCATGCCCAATAGGACATTGGCAAACGTCCGATCATTGACGATACGGTTCCACCGAAGCGCTGCCAGGCGGTTGCCCCAGCCCGTGTCTGTTCTTTGATTCTCGTTGAGCGTGTAGGGGTCTTGAGGATGGTATTCGTGTACAATAAGATCTCTGCCTGCATAGGCGCTCAGGTACAGGCGATCACGATCGGACGCTATGTAGTTGGCCTTGAAATGAAGGTCGTAGAAAAAGCCGCTGGTCCACTCGCGGGTACCCCGGAAGGGACGCAGGATCAAGTCAAGGAAGCTCCGGCGCCCGGAGAGAAGGAATGAGGCCCGATCCTTCTTCAGCGGTCCCTCAACCAGCCCGTGTGACGACCCGATGCCGACCGCTGCCTCTCCCCCGAAGCGCTTCAGATTTCCCTCCTTCATCGCGTAATCCACCACAGACGACAGTCGGCCTCCGTAACGGGCCGGGAAGCCGTCCTTGAGGAGCTTCACGCTCTTCATGGCCTGCGCAGGAAAGACGCTGAAGAAGCCGAAAACGTGACTCGGGTTGTACACCGGAAGACCGTCCAGCAGGATAAGATTCTGGTCTTCCCGTCCTCCTCTGACATAGAGCCCGCTGCTGCCCTCCTGGCCCGCCTGCACCCCGGGAAGCAACTGCAGCACTTTCTGGATATCCGGCTCTCCGAGTAGTACAGGTATGGTCTCAATCTGCGCAATCTGTAAGTCGTGCTTGCTCATCTGCACGTTGTCCACACCCCTGACGGGAAGTGCAACGACCTCCACTTCATCAAGGCGAAACACACGTGGCACGAGAGCCACATTCAGGGTCGTGTCCTGCGTCAAGATCAGGTTGAATTCCTGCGACTCGTAGGCCACGTGCGAGACGACAAGCCTCACCTGACCAATGGTCGTCGCTAGACTGTAGAAGCCGTACTGGTTGGTCACCGTTCCCCGCTGGGACTCCGGGAAGTACAGCTCCGCGCCGGGAATGCGCTCGCCGCTGGCTTCGTCCTCAATGTAGCCGCTTATCGTGTGCTCTTGGGAGTAGGACCATCCGCACGGAAGACATCCCAGGAGCAAGATGACCAGCACACGCACCTCTGAGGTGGGCGAAGGAGTCGTGTCCATTGCGGTATTGTTAAAAGGCTGAAGGTTTCCCTTCAGCCTTTTGCCGTGGTTGAGAAAGACATGCAGATTTGAACCCGTACAAGTACAGTCCTGATCCGAGACGATTCGTATTGGAGGGGGATGGGCAGGCGCATGTCTGAGTTGTGGGTGTGAAAGAGACTACATTTGTTGAAGCGTAGCAGCTACTATGTGGCGGGCCATCGTGAGCTGGCTTCATACTGTGGACGTGGTTACGCTAGGATCCTGTTTCGTAGCGCGGATATGCCTCCAATGCAGGTACAAAGTGGCGTAGCGGCTTCCAGCGATGAGGCTGCAGTTCGCTGCGGCGTGTCGAGATCGCAGACAGGATCCTCCTGCTCATGCGCGTGGGCTCTATCTTTGGTGGCTTTCTCATCCGTGGCCCGCCTCCGGGCCACGATGTCGCCGGTGGCTTCGCCAACCTGTGGGCCGACAGGCCATAGACTGGTCTGCCCGCTGTAGAGAGCCTTCACCCTTGCGGCCACAGCCTTCCAGAGGTAGCGTGGGACATTGAAGTCAGAGCTGATACTGACATGCATGTGTAATAGCAGGTGCACCGGGCTGGGATCCCGAAAAAGGCACTAGGAGCCTGTCAGGCTTTTCGAGGGTTGTGATTGGAGTATACGATCAATTGACGGAGTACCGGTATAGCAGTCACGTTTGTTCCACTGGATCACGGAACCCTTCTGCTTTTTCCGCGGACGGTAGACGAGTATGTGCCCAAGGAGCACGCGGCGCGTTTTGTGGTGGACCTGACGCACCACCGGCAGGGCTTCCATCGCGGGGGCCCCGGGTTTCCCCGGGGCCCCCGCACAGATCCGGACGTGACCACCGTACGTTTGTGTACGCGTTCCTTCGGCGATCGGCGCGAATTCCTGTCCAAAGATTGGAGCATCCCTCCATGCCAGATATTAGTATATGCCCGCAGTATCAAGCGACCGGCTACCGATAGGAGACTCGTCAATACGATACTTTTTCTTGAGCTACTCGATTGCTACTGGATGAATATCCGTTTATCCTGTGGCCAAGTACGAATCTGTTCGTTGCATGTCTCCATAAATGCGGGCATCCATCCCAAAATACTGAGGTTGCACAATGAAAATCACATCACATCCTGCCAACCTCTGGACCAACGTGTTGCTGGCATCGTTTCTCTTGTCCATCTTCGCTGCGTGCGACCAGTCAGGCATGTACGTGGACAACGATAACACCGCGTCCCCGCAGGAAGAGGCAGGCGCGCAAATCCCAGTTGTTGAGAACCGGCTTGCGTTCAAGGACATGGAGGCCTTTTCGGATTTCATGGATGCATTTGCAGGCTCAGAGAGCGTTGCCCCGGATGAATTTCAGATGAGAGACGGGTTCACTTCACTGCGCACCACCGCAGAGCAATTGATGGACGAAATAGAGGAAACGCTCGGGGAGGCGGAAGATGTCCTGGACTTGGAGATAGTAGAGGATCCGTACTTTGCTGCGGTACTCTAACGAGGACGGGGAAATCCATATAGGGTCGGATGTATTCAAGGTTACCCGCAACTATGTTTACAGGGCCCCGCAATCCAGAGTCGAATCTTTGAAAAACATTGAGTTGAGAAATGAAAATCACTCACCTACTCCTAGGCAGGCAGGGCAATGGTGTTGGTGCATATGAGATTGAGCGAGCCGGCTATGCTGCCAGCTCTGAAGCAGCAAGCAAAGTGATGGCATCGTCAGAATGCATACGATCTTTTGCAAGAAAACGGAGATTACGTGGCAAATCGTGGATCACGAACTTCTGGTTTTATGCGTCAGCGGGAGCGATGTCGACGAGCGAGAGAACAGCAGGGATATGGGGATGGATCGGCAATACCATTGAGGTAGTAGGCTTGGAAAGCACTTACTCCCTTACTAACAGCGACGGTACTTCAGTAAATGACAGTTTTAGCTACACTATTTACTATGGCCAGTCGATTGAGGCCACATTCTTGTCGGAGTCCGGATGAAACACGGACATCTCGGGAAGTATTGATAGTAATCACCATGGAGAACGTGCCGGAAACAAGCAAAACTGTTCCACTTCCATATCGGTGCAATAGCCCCCTGGAGATCTGAAATGAATGACGAGGCACCCAAAACCCGGGGTGCTAAAATAATCTCCAGTCGCGCTGACAGTTTGGCTAATCCGACCCCGACTGCCATTCCGGCAGTCGGCCGGAAGTGGTCAGCTTCAACTGAAATAAGTGGTTGACTTCCACATTGGCTTTAACACAAACCGCCCCTGGGGGAGAATGACGCTATGGTCCTCGGCGATCGGAATCGAAATCCGCCTTTGGCTTCCTTGGCCTAAGCAATATCCGGGCAACGTCCTCGGGTGTCTTGCCCCTATAAAGTAAGCGTCCGGGATGGCCATTGCTGCGCGCACGGCACGTCCGAGGCGTCCGGCGTGGAACGTCTCAATCCGAGGACGCACGCAGTGCGCTCCAAAATAGAAGTCCGTCTGAACCACCGCGAAGGAAGCTGGGGGCACATATCCGAAGCATGTTGGACGCCCGCTGGATGGATGCCCGGGTATACAACACTGTCCAGACCACACCGACTCCCGTGCACATCTTGGCGCCGAGCGCAATAAGGTGTTCCCGCTATAGGGCATTCGGTGGCACAAGCACTCGAGGCGCGCAGGCAAGGAATAGGTGCTGGGATGCCTCGCTGGCGCCAATGGCCTTACTCGTTTAAGGAGAGCTCCTGGCTGTAGCTGGTATAGCCCGCGAAGATGCCAATTCCGTTTTCCACGTTCGTCGACACCTGCACCGGGTCCCCGTTCGGATTCCCAGAAAACCGCCTTTGCAACTGATAGGTCGAGGCATAGTCATGGAATGCCTCGCTGATGTGCAGCAGATACGCGCGGATGACGCAGGGATCCTCCATCTGCTGGTCACCACGCCGCTCGCCCGTAAAGCAATCCGATACGGATCCGGAGCCCCTCGCCCTTTGAACATCGCCCCGCACCTGCGGCCCTTTTCCTCCACGAACATTACTCCGTCTCTACGGTACTACGGGCTCGCGGTAGGCCTTGGGTCTCCCCGAGGCCCCCGCACAGATCCGTGCGTGCCCGCTAAGGCACACGGCTCGTTTGAAAAAGTCAAGCCGTAGCTCCCCTACCCTGTAAAAACGGCAGCGCTTCCAAGTTGTGGCTTCATATCGAGGGACTTAATTGTCACTCCGCTGATCAACGTCAATAGTAAAGGGCATCGACGACAATTAAGATGTAGTTAAGAAGGAAGGCCGAGATTCGAGGCTGAGCAGCTAGCTGCGAGACCTCGAATCTCGAAGCCGAGTTCAGTTTTTTGACCCCGGCCGGCACGGGTAACGACCGGAGGGACGCATGGCCCCTGGAAACGGCTGCGTTCGCGTAAGGCCGGGACTGCATGAGTTCCTCCCGCCCGCCGAACAGGTCAGCGGTCTGCACGCGGCATGTGGCAGGACCGCATCTGTCCTGGAGCCTATGGCGGGTCAGGAGTAGCTCGTGCTTGTACGAAAATACTTTAAATCTTAAAGAAACAATCAGTTATATCTTGCAATTGGCGCTGAATCTGAGGGACGTATAGCCGATTTGGGCCTTTAAGAGCGCA
Source organism: Rhodothermales bacterium (assembly GCA_965216255.1). Classification (GTDB taxonomy): domain Bacteria; phylum Bacteroidota; class Rhodothermia; order Rhodothermales; family Bin80. The sequence continues at coordinate 5,183,175 of OZ244148.1, read as the reverse complement.
AAACAGCTCACATTCGCCAGGGAAACCATGCGCAAGATTGTCCCAGAGTGCCGTGCACTCGACAGTACGCCGATGGAGGAGATTGCCATAGACCCGAGAATGCGCGACGACATGAGTGCGGTGCTCAAGGGTCTGCAGTGCGTCTACTGCACGGCGGAATCCCGTGCCGCCTTGTTCACGATTCTGGAGGCGCACTTTCAGCCGGGTACACGCAAAGATGTCGGACGCCCGGGCATGGATCTATGGCGCGTCATCGTGATTGCGATAGTCAAGCAGTGCCTGGATCTGGACTACGATGCTTTGTTGTACCGGGCCAACAACGATCTCTTGCTGCGGGAGCTCTTGGGGCACGGAGATGCCGGGTTTGACGAGGTGAAGTACAGCAGACAGCACCTGGTGGACAACGTGCAGCTTTTGACGCCGGAGCTGGTCATGGAGGTGATCCATTTGATAGTGCGGACGGCGCACAAGGTGGCTGGAAAAAAGTCTGGGGCCGCGCTAGGTGGTCGCTGCGATTCCAGGGTGGTTAAGACGCATGTGCACTATCTCACCGATGTGGGTCTGTGCTGGGATGCACTTCGTGGTCTAATACGTGTGAGTGCACGCTCGGCTGCGGCATTCGCTCTTCCGGGCTGGCGCAAGCATGCGGATCGCACGCGGAAGATATACCAGGCCTTCAGCCGGGTGCGGACGGCCCCACGCTACCGGCAGAATCCGAAAGGAGTGAAGGCGTACTTGCGCCAGTGTACACAGACTGCAGCACGTGCCCGTACGCTGTTAAATGCCTTGGCCACGGCGCAGAAATCGGAGGCGGCGCGAGCGGATATCGCGTATTACTTGCACTATGTGGACTTGTTGGTGGATTAAATCCGGCGTCGCATCCTCTTGGGCGAGAAGATTCCACATGCGCAGAAAGTGTTTTCCATCCACAAGCCACATACGCGTTGGATCAGCAAAGGCAAGGCGGGCGTGCTGGCGGAGCTGGGCCTTCCGGTCGCACTGGTAGAAGATGAGCACCGGTTGGCTTATCACATCCTGTGGGACACATCAGATGTTGAGGTGGCGGTAGCGATCATTGACGCGGTGCAGGCGGCTTTTCCAGCGTTTAATGCGTGCAGTTTTGACCGGGGCTTTCATAGCTTGAAGAATCGAGAAGCATTGGATGCTCGGCTGGCGCTCAATGCGCTTCCGAAGAAGGGCAAGCTTTCTCTGGCGGAGCGTGCGCGAAAGCGCGCGCCTGCGTTCAAGGCAGCGCGGCGGCAGCACCCGGCCGTCGAGTCGTGTCTGGCCAATTTCGGACTTCGGGGCGGTGCGCTGGTGCGGCAGAAGAGTCCGGAGAACTTCGCGCTGATGGTGAGCCTGTCGGTGTTGGCGGTCAACGTGCACCGGCTGGGTTGCCTGGTGCGCGCCCAGGAACGGGCACGAATGAGGCGTCGGCGAAAGCGCGCGGCGTAGGCCCGCTACCACCTCGCAGAAAGGTCCCAATCGCAGGCCCCAAGGGACACGTATGCCCTCCCGATAGGAACACAACGCCCTTCGAGCCGCAAACTGTCCGTGCGCGCACGCAAGAGACGCCAGCATGGCCGAAACACTCGAAGCGGACCGTCAACGAACTCAAAAAACGACCGTGCCTGTGCATTCGAGGCCGAAAAAAGAGAGTATTCGGTCAATCACTACATAGGCCCGAAGTGCTGTGCCCAGTTGGCAAACCACGACCCAGTCTTTTGACCTGTAAGAGACCTTCGCGGATTTGGCGAGGAAGTCGTTGTGGTGGCCTCTCGTACGGAGCGCACGGCTACCGAGCCCCCTGTGCCCGTTAACGTGATGGGTGCACGGGCCCTAGGCCAACTCAGTGTTCAGGAACTCAACTAGGCGCTGCACAATCCGGCTCCCCCACATATTGCTTCCCATCAGACCACCTCTGATGGCACAAATCACATCAACCCGGCGAGTCTCCTCGGGCCAGTTCAGTAGCTCACGCTCGCAAACAGCTCGCATCGGCAGTCGTGCATGTGAACGGGACATGTGGCCGCGGCACGGTTGGCAATGACATGAATGCCATCCCCAAGGACGCGGTCAAGCGCATTGAGGTGCCGTGTGACGGGGCGGCAGCCTAGTATGGCTCCGACGCCATAGCAGGCGTGATCAACATTGAGCTGCAAGATCAGACCGACGCGCTGCTGGTAGAGGCAGCAAACGGCCAGGCCAGAGCGGAAGCCGGCAAGCAGGTGCACGTTTCCGCCAACTATGGCTTTCCCGTGGGCAACAGAGGATTCTTCACCGTCACGGGAGAATATCTCGATTGCGCCCTACGAATCGGAGCGATCCCTTCCTGGGCAACTATTCCCCTGGTCTCACCGGCGATGCCGCCACGGATGCCGAATTGTCCCGCCGTGGCCTCAACCGGCAGGGTATCCAGATGAAGACGGGCCAGGAGCACGCTACCATGGGCGCAGTTTTCTTCAATACGCGTGTGCTGCTGGGCAATGGTGCCTATTTCTATGCCCATGGCGGCGCTTCGTATCGGAAGGGGGAAGCCACAGGATATGTCCGGCGTCCCAATCAGAATAACCGAAACAATCTGGCTGTATATCGCAACGGCTTACTTCCGGAAATCCATACCGCTATCGGAGACCGCAGCATCATGGCCGGTCTCAAGGGCTCGCTGCACGGATGGATCGTGGACATGAGTGCCACTTCCGGGGGCAACGCATTCCAATTCAAGGGACTTGTATAGATAAATAAATCATCTAGCTACACGATCCTGTGTCGTGGCCGCGCTTAGACGCGTCCGAAGACGCGGCCAGAGGCACGACGTTTTCGGCCGTAGCCGCCTCCGTCCGACACGCAGGGCCTCCCGCCCTGCCGAAAAGCTCCATGCCCCTCAGACGGATGTTACGGGCCGCATTAACGTCCCGGTCCTGCCGGTGCCCGCACTCGCTACAAACGAACGTGCGGACCGCCAGCGTCAGCCGGTCCTTTGCCAGAGCGCCGCACGCACTGCACGTCTATAATGCGGCTTTACTTTCACGAGCTCGCCTCCGGCGCTTTCAGCCTTGTAGACGAGTTGCTGCATGAGCATGCCGAGGCATTGCTCGTGCATAGAACGGTTCAGCCCACGTTTGCGGGAGCCGCCACGGGCCGTCATGGCTTGGAGTTTCATGTCTTCCACGACGATCCATGCGGAGTGCATCTTCACGATGTCGGTCGTAATGCGGTGTACTTCGCTGCGGCGGCGCACGGCCAAGCTGCGGCTTTCGCGGGTGAGGGCCAGCCTCTTTTTGCGGCGCGTCTTGCTGCCGCGCTTGGCACGACTTACAACTTGCTGGAGGCGTTTGCGTTTGCGCTCCGGCAACGGCAAGGGCGCGTACTGCGTGCCGTCAGAGAGCGAACAGTTGGCCTTTACGCCCACGTCGACACCTATGGCCTCGCGCGTGTCCGTCGTGACCACCACGACGTTATGCTGCACAACAAGCTGCACGTTGAAGCCGGTGCCTAAAGGGTGTCGCAGGATGCGGACCAGCCGGACGGTGTTGCCGCCGGAGAGTACGCCGCGCTTGTCATTGAACCGCAGCTTGCCCACGCCCTTTATCTGGACCCTATGGTACGGGCCGTTCTTGCGCGGCACGGTGCCCTCGAGTTCAAAGGATCGCACTTCCGGCTTGAATCTTGGCCTGCCCTTGCCTTCGCCAAAGAACTTGTCGTAGGCGCTGCGGACGCGCTGGAACTGCTGCGCTGGGCGCGCACAGGCTGGGCCGCATTATACGCATTGTCCTGGCGCATGGCCGTAAGCCTCTTGTACAAATCAAAGGTGGAAGGCGTCTTGCCGCCTTCGGCAAACTCGTTGCGGCAGTGGGCCACCGCGTCATTGCGCAGCCACGCCAGATGCCGAAACAACGCGTCCAGTGCTTCGCGCTGCGCCTTTCTCACCCGTCGGCACCGGTATGTGTAGGTGCGTATCACATGTATTTACATGTACTTGTACATACATTGTTCCGCGTTCATTTATCTAAAAATCCCCAATTCAACGCAGCGAATTCCATCAACACTTTCCTTGTCGGCAGTGCCAGCCCTTCATCCGTCGACGCGGGTACACTGCGATTCAGTCAATTCACGGGTAACCTGGATGCCTTTCGCGGCCTTTACTCTGGAGCGGTGAATGCCCTCACCCTTGCAGTGGGATCAGATTTTCGCGTCGAGATTTACGTCATTGAAGCCGACCAATTCGAGTCCTAACCCCTACTGTCGGACGAACAGGGATTGTAATGGGGCAGATGGCCATGTAAGACTAAAGATGGGCTAAAGCGCTATGGCAGTACGGTTTGTTGCAGTTGATCGGAACGCTCCGCAGATGTTTGCGCCCACTGTCGAGGAAAACTTGCCACCTGGGCATCTTGCGCGCATCATCGTAGAGGCCTTGGATCTTAGCCGCATGGTCTCCGCATATTCTGGGTGAGGACCTGCGAGGCTCCATCCATTCACAATGGTAGCCCTGTTGTTCTATGGAAATGCCACGGGGACTTTTTCGAGCCGAAGGTTGGAGCGGGTGACGATTTAGGAGCTTGTATACCCTATCGCACACTCTACTTCCGACAGGCTCCTGGGCAATAGGGGACCGCGCAGCGGCATCGATTGCGCTCTTGAGCCCAATAGCTCTCCCAGGAATCCTGGATCACAAGTGTTCCAACCGTCCAACGAAGTGGATCGGTACCGTTACAGCATGAGTGGATATGCCGAGCTGGGGGCCGACGTCTCCGATGCGCTCCTGACAACGGGGCCGTACGGTACCAGAATTACAGCGACTTCGGTTCGGCATTCACAGGAAAGATAGCTGCTCGGGTTGCGCTCAGCGATGCCTTCGCGCTTTGCGACGCGTTGAGTACGGGGTTGCGGGCACCGTCCCTGCACCAGGCGTGTTTCAATAACGTTGGCAAACATTTCGTGCTCAACGATGAGGGTTTTTTAGAACCTGCCTGCGTCCATTCCGGAGGAAGCAATTCATCGGTCGCAAGAACCTTCGGTGTACCAAACCTTAAGGAGAAAACGTCAGTCAATTTCAGCGGCGGCTTGGTGGCTCGGCCGCTGGCCAACCTTTCCATCACGGCAGACTACTTGCACATCATGATGGATGATCGCATCGTGCTCACCAGCCGTCTCAGCAACAGCGATCCCAATGCAACCGAAAACTTGCCCCGTTTGCCAGCGGCGGTGTGGGGCAGGCGCAGGTCATTGCAAATGCGGTCGATACGACAACCAACAGCTTGGACGTGGTGGCCGCCTACACCCGGCCGGCAGGCGTAGCACGCTTGACCGTGGCCGCAAACGCAACGGAAATAACCGATACCAATATTCCTGCAGAGATGGCCCCAATTTCTTGCAGGCGGAGATCTGAATGCGGTAGGCAGCACGCCATTTAATCGCGAGGAGCGCAATCGACTGGAATATGCCCCGCCACGACAAATGGAAAATCTGGGGCTGAAATACGAGCGTGGCCCCGTTACCGTAACAGCGCGCGCCAATCATTTCGGGAGCGTACATTACAAGCCTACTAACGAGGCCCATAGCGAAACATTTGGTGCTAAGACCCTTTCCGACATTAGTGCCTCCATGGACATTAACAGCCAGGTGACGCTGGCGCTGGGGGTCCATAACGTCCTGAATACCTTTCTGGACAAACACTGCAACAACATGGCCAGTGCGCAGAACCCATGTTCGAACTACCCTTCGGGGCGATTCCCGTATAGCGGGCGCGTCACTCAGTTCGGCATGAATGGGGGTTTCTACTACGCTCGCCTGCACCTGTAAAACACGGCAAAATAGCATGATATTTCACCACTTCCTCCTGTTGCCCGCGTGGGCCACTATTCTACTCGGCGCCGACGCGTACGCGCAGTGGACGCCATCCAACCCGGGCTCCGATAACATCACGGTATTGGGGCACGAGCCCCTTGGAGGCAGGATGACGGTAACGGACATGGAATTAGAGCAGGAATTGACGCGGCCCTTTGCATATGTTGGCCGCGCGTCGATTCTGGAAGAAGGCCCGAAGGGCATGGATATCCTTGACATCAGCGACCCGACCCGTCCGTCCGTCCTGCTCAGATGGCGGTTGGAGGACCAGGACCTCTATATGAACCGTGGCGGTATGGATGTCAAGTATTTCAAATGGAAGGGCCGCTACTATGTCGTGCAGTCATTCGAGTTTTCACAGGGCCCCGGCAATGATCTGGGCGCCATCGTTTTTGACGTGACCGGCCTGCCAGATCCCAATGCAGTCTCGGAAGTCGCCCGGATTCTTATTCCGGAGTACCCTGGCGGCTTCCACAATATCTTCATTTACAGACATTCCAATGGCCGGCCGCTTCTCTTCACAACAGTTCGAACGGGCAAGGCCCACGTGTACGATTTGGGACTTCTGGTAGAAGGACAGCCCAGTGATGCTTTGGTGGCCGAGGTACCACTACCCGAAGTGCCAGGCCGCCCCAGTCGTTATACATCCTACCATGACATGTACGCCGCATTCCACCCGAATACGGGTGAAGACCGATTTTACGGCGGCGGCACGGGTGGATACTATATCTACGACATCTCTGAGCTTTCCAATCCGCAACTCAGAATAACCCTGACAAATGTTTCCGGTGTGGACTGGGGCCATACCTTTACGCCGAGTCCTGATGGGCGCTACGTGGTAGCCGAAGCGGAGTATCAGTACGCGCCCTTGCGCATCTTTGACCTCGAGCCAGCGCTGACAGGAAAGCTATCCAATATCAGGGAACCAATCTCGGCATGGACGGCAGACTGGAAAAACCTCGTGCACAACCACGAGGTCAGATGGCCATATGTGTTCGTTTCCGGCTACCTGGACGGACTACAAGTCTTCACGCTCGAAGACCCTGACAATCCGCGCACCGTGGCCTATTATGACACCTACGTAGGACCGAACACGGATGAATGGATCTCAGTTATTAACGGCGCCTTTGGTGTAGATGTGCGCAATGCCGACGGGCTTATTGCTGTCTCGGACATGACAACAGGGTTTTGGACGTTCCGAATGGACGGTTTTGATGGGTGGAACGGGGACAGCTGGGGACAGCCTGATATTTCCAGTGTTCAGGCATGGGACGACTAGAGGGATTTAGCCCGGCCAAGCCCATGCACAGGCGGGACTTCATGGCAGCAACCGCAGGCGCTTTTGCCCTTGGCGGCGTTCCTCTTGTTCGCGCCAAGTCACCTCGAGGGCGCGCCTTCCGGACGGCATTGATCGGTTCTGGATGGTGGGGGATGAATATACTGCGCGCAGCGCTGGCCTCGCGGACCATTGAAGTAGCGGGCCTCTGTGACGTCGACCAAAATCAATTGGATGTGGCAGCTTCAGAGGTCGCGAATTTGACCGGGACCCTGCCGAAGCGCTACGCCGACTATCGGGAATTACTGCAGGCCGTAGAGCCGGACATTGCAATTGTTGCTACGCCGGACCATTGGCATGCCCTTACGGCAATTGCTTCCCTGGAATCGGGCGCGCACCTCTACCTTGAGAAACCTATATCCCACACTATTGATGAAGGCAAGGCCATCCTTGCGGCAGCGCGTGCGACCGGTCGCAAGGTGCAGGTAGGCACACATCGCCGGGGTTCCCCGCATAATATTTCCGCAATGCAGTTCTTGAAATCGGGTGGAGCGGGGAAAATAGGAATGGTTCGGGCCTTTGTCCACTACGGAGGCGGGCTCGGGGAGAGAACGCCTGACGGCGAGGTTCCCGAAGGACTTGACTGGAATACCTGGTGCGGTCCTGCGCCCCTGAGACCCTTCAACGCCCGCATACATCCGCGCGGCTTTCGTCAATATCTCGACTTTGCGAACGGACAATTGGGGGACTGGGGCATCCACTGGCTGGACCAGATACTCTGGTGGACGGAAGAACGGTTTCCGCTGCCCTTGGCCATGCAAAAGACGATCATATGACCTAAGGCATAAAACCTCACTTGGTGGCCATTTGTTGTGCCAGAACAATTTTCAAGTCTCTACTTTACAACCTGTTATGAAGCACAATGGTAAACTTGGGTTGGGTTCGCTGGCATTGCCGGGAAGGATGCGCGCGCTACGCACAAATCCAGGCGCCTCCAGCGTTAAGGCTAACGTCACCAGCGGGCTGTTCGATCGTTTTTGCTTACTGCGTCCATACTCCAGGAGCGCACCTTTCTTGCGACCGGTGTAGAAGGTGTTGGTCAGCTCGAAAAGAAGGAGCGTTTCGCTAAAGCTAAGTAGCTGTTTCGCATTGTCATATAGCCCGTGCTGCATCGCGCAGCGCAAAAAGCCGATCGCCGGCCCGATACAGCGTGCTTTCGCACGGCACCTCCAGGTCCACCAATTCCAAAATTGCGGAGGCGTCCTTCATCCAGCGCTACGTGCGGGCTTCACTCCCGGGTGCCATCATGCGCCCAACCACCAGCACCAACGCCATGCGAATATCCTTTTCTGGCATGCCCATACTGCGCAACAGCGCCGCAAAGCCGAGTTGCTTCAAGGCTTGCAGACATACGCGCTCGCCCCCGACCGTGCGCGAATCCGTACACAAGATCCCAACCCCACCGCCACCTCACAAGATGGGGTTCACCGGACGCTTACCCTACAGAATCACGTACGGCCTCCGATCTACGTTACTTGCCACCCGCCAACGCGTAGGCCAAGGCTACCGTCCATTTCTTTAACGTCTTGTAGCGCTTGCGAACAGAAGCCTGAAGGAAAATGTTTACAGGCCAGAGAATGAGGCGCACAACGAGTGCCAACATAGTAGATACAACCGCAATACCAAGGCCAACTAGGTCTGAGGCCTCATGGCGGCTGCCCGCCATAAAGAGCACGAAAATACCCAGCAGTGTTCCAAGGAGCCCGAGGCTAAGCGCGATATACACGGCCGCCGTTATGTAGCGCTCTGTCTCCAAGTAGTTGTCGTGATCGAAATCAATGTATCGTACGGTATAGTCAATCATGGACTGTGCAGAGCCACGCCTGCCAAACTCTTCAAGTAGCCTATCGCCCGCCAGACGGTATGGATTTTGCGGCTTTGCCCGTTCAACGGCAAGGGCTAAGTCCTTTTCCGTAATGCCCCTCGGGTCGAGTTGAAGCATTTCATCGCTGCCACGCCACTGCCTGAAATACCGAACGTAAGCTGACGTGAGCAAGAATATACCTAGAACAAATAAGGCGCCGAGCGGCCATTCGAAGCCTTGGGCATGGCCGATGAGGTCCCATAGCGACCCAGGCAAGAAACTACCATCTACGCTTCCCGTCGCCTCTTGCGCAGGCGGCGCCACCGAAAGGGCAACCGGCGACATGGCTGCCATAGTCGTGTCCGCAGCCACCTGCAAATCAGCTAGGGCTGCAAGGGCTTGTGTAGAAAACAGCATATAGAGCAAGGATTTAATCAGGTTGAACAAGTAGATACTGGCTGTCGACCGGCTGCACATCCAGTATCCGCGTAAATGCACTCATCTCTTCATTGCCAAGCAGATCCGCCACTTCAAGCCGGTACGAACCCGGGGCAAGTAGCGCGGTGAACCTGCCTTGCTGAGAAACAGCAGCCCTGACCACTTCTTCTGATCCCTTGTAAACAACAACCACCGCCAGTGTCGGAGAACTCAACGGAAGGCCCTCTATCGTACCTTCCAAGATGGTATTCTTGTACAGCGGTATGTCGACACGCTTGGTCTCCCCCGGATCCGAAATGAAGCTGAAAGTAGTTCCAGTAGGCAATTCCATATCGGGACCCCTGATAGACCCGGGATCTATGACTACCTGATATTGGGTGCTAGGCACAAGAAAATCTGCCCGGACCGCGCCATCTTCATTGCGCTCTACGCGCGCTCTGACAACATCTATATCAAGTCCCGCTACAAGAGGTTCATTAGCATCTCTGCGGCCATTGCGATCCAAATCAACAAATGCCCGGAGCAATGCGCTGCTGTAAGTCTGAGATTGCCTCGAAAATCGAATCTCGCGACCAAGCTCCATCGAACCGTACACGCTCTGCAAGTGGTATGGATTTTCGGGATCTAGCGAGGAATGGCTGTTGATACTCACCCACGGTGCATCCATTCGGAGCGTAAACGACGCAGCCATAGTCTCGGCGGGAAAATCATACCCGACACGCGTGCCAAATGTCACGGTGCGATACGCGGAGTAAATCGTCAAGCCGCAAAAGTCGAAATCCTCATATCTGCCCCCGTCACCCTGGACTCCTATGCGCCCTCGCAGCCGTCCGACGGACAGGTAGCGTGTTAGCACGCTCTTCCACTGAAGCCGCTTTTCAGGCTGTGAGTCGAACGGAAACTGCGATACCATACGGCCTGCAGTAAGCAGCAGATTGGACCTGCGTGACAGCCTGAACGTCCCCGATCCATTCAAGCTCGTGGACCTGCCCCCGCTGAACGAATCAAAGCGGCTCGCATTCAGAAAAAGGCTATGGCGCGTGAAACTCCAGCCGAGTTGCCCCTGAAGACGCCGCCGATAGTACACAAATCCGGGCTCGTCCGCGACCTCAATTTCACCCTGAACCCTTAAGTCGTCATAAAAGAGACGCATAGTGCCGCGCCCCGCGAGATCTGGATACGACATCTCCAGACTAGACGCGATAAACCCCCACCAATTCTTGGTCACCCCAAGGGTGGCTGTATAGTTAGTATCTGCATAGACAAAACCAGTATTTGCCGAGACCGTCTCGGAGAGGCCATAGCGCGCTTGGGCAAACCCGAAAGGCGTCTGGGCAAAACGGTCTCTTCCTGCCTGAACATCCCAGTAGAAAGTCCCGGGAGGAGCCAGCTCTTCAGTCAAGAACAGATAGCGAGTCTCGGTCGTAGGTATTCCACCGCCCACAGGAGTTTTTTCTACCTCGACCTGCGACGTGCCATAGTAGGCAGGGATCTGCAGAACGTAGCGCCCTTGTCCATCCGCCTGAATACGATCCACGAAGACACCCCCAACGGAGGCTGCCACGAGGGCATTCGGCTCGGCAACACCCTTGATTTCGGCCACGCGCTGTACGCTGCGGGTCGAAAGCGGCAGGTTACTCAATCGTATCCCATCGTATGACTGGCGAACGGGCCACTGATACACATTCGTGCGCCCGAATTCGAAGCGTGTCAGGATCGCAGAGCCCGGGAAATCGAGCAGGTAATTGAAGGAACGCAACCCTGTAGTAGTACCTCCCGAGGCATTTCGAGAAAGGGTTCCATCCGCCTTGATACGACCACCCAGTGCACTGGCACGGGCCTGTAAGTAACCATTGTAGCTAACAATGCGTTCCGCCCGCTGCGATCGCGTTATCCGGTAGCTTACTTGCGTGCCACCGACGAAATGCCGGGTACGGCCATACAAAAGCGGCCCTTGAGCGTGCGTCGGCGACACAGTACGGAGGCGAAACGGCGACGGATCTCGTGGAAAAACGGCGCTAGAGAGCGATATCTGCAGCGCAGCAACGTCAAACTCCAGCGCACCGGGGGAGAATACTTTCTGCACATTCGGCAGTGTCAGCAAAAAGATCTCCCCATCGTGAATAAACCCACCCTGAGTCAAAGTATCAGACCGATCAGGTGTGCCGTTGACTACATGCTTGGCAACAGCATCCGCGTAGTCTACCACATACGTACCACCGGCATCCTGGGCTCGGACGCTGCGCCCTGTAACCTCCACGGGAAGGCCCAGAGCTTCAAAGAGCGCTACCAAATCAAGAAAGTATGCCGACGTCTGCTGATCCCAGTAAGCTTGCACGGGGCGCATCGCAGGCACGACTCCCGACAGAACACTAATCGTCCAGGGCGTCTCCTGCATTACCCGGATTGGTCGCTCCCTCTCAGGCGCGTCCTGCGCCCTCACCTCGGACAATACACAGACCGAGGCTACTACGAAGGAAATTCCAACGGAACGCACCATAGAGCACGAAAGGGCTGACATGCATTTCGGTCTATGCTTGACCGGGCGAGGCAATATCATCCTAGGTGATCAGCATACAATGCCATGTATTGTGCCAGCAGAGCAAGCTGGATATAATAGTGCATTCACGTATTTTCTCCCTTGCGTATGGGGCACTAGTTGGACGCGTCCCCGCGAAGAGCTCTATAGCGCTGAAGGAATGCGGTCACCTTCTCATTTCGTCCGAGTCTGCGGTACAGACTACCCATTTGGACCAAATATACCAGTTTATCCTCTTGATCTAGGGTAGAGAAGACGGCTTCGATTCTTGGCTCAAGCTGCTGGACCTGCTCAGGGTTGTATCGAGCCAGCTTTAGGCTCTCAATATATGCCTTACCCGTGTACTCGCTCTCAATTTGCACGACCTGCATCAGATAGGTAAAGGCAAGCGCAGAATTCCCCAACTGGCGATGGGCAAGCGCCCGCTCAAACAAGAATGTGGCATATGCCGCGCGAAGGTCCTCCTTAAACTCAACGTAGGGCCAAGCGTCCATGGCCAGGCTATCGGCGGCAGTGATAAACCTCCTGTCGCTGCCGACGGCAGTGGCAGGCACCGTGTCAGCATCTACAACCGTTTCTATCTCAAGCGAATCATCGACGGCATGCCACAACACCTGCAAGGTATCTAGAGCAATATCCTCCAGTCCGTTGTCGTACGAAAGGATAGCATAATTGTAACTGGCTTCCAAGCGTGCACTGGGACGCGTTAGTTTGGGTATTAGCATCCCAATTTCACTGCGTACACCGAGCGGATCGCTAGCCGCAGCAGATCGCAGACTATCGAACACGAGTCTATTTTCAAAATTTTCATAGTCCCATTGGACCCACGTGAGTTCGCGGCGAGCATACGCATCTTCTTCGTCTGAAGAGGCATACTTCCAGGCTTGTGCCAAGGAGTACCGCACTCCTTCTCCATCTCGACTGTTTACGAAGGCTTGATAGGCCCGGATGTTGTACGAAAAGAGTGTGAGACTGTCAACCGGAGGAGGCTCCTCACCGAAGGCCAAGCGCACATCGTCCAGCACCACTTCTGCAGCCTGTCGCCATGTAAGCGCAGAAGTCGCGAAGCGTTCGAGATTGTCCAATGCCAGCGCCATCTCTGCCCACAGACCATGTTCGTCCGCTCGCAGGGCAACTCGCCCCCTAAGCAGATCAAGCACTTGCTCCCAGGCCCCAGCCTGCTTAAAGCGGTCCGCACGAATAGCATACACCTGAGCCAGTTGGTAGTGCGCCTCTTCGTGCCACGGATTAAGCGACACAGCACGCTCAAGAAGTCCCTGCGCTTGGCCGAGCAAGGTCTGCGCAAGCACGCTATCCTCCGAGGCCTGAGCTCGCGCTGCCTGTGCGAGTACCTGTCTCGCCCGGTTATTCGCTTCGACAAAGGCCACCGTATCCACGGACTCGGGTTCCGCTGGAGAGCCATCCAGTGCAGACGGGCCGACCATGACCGTAAGAATACTATCCACTCGCTCAAATAGAGCCCGCCCCTCCAAGTAGCTGCGCTGCGCCTGGATCTCTGCCGAGGCTTCGACAAAAGTACTATCGAAGGTCCCAACAACATCCTGGATCACCGTACTGTCCACGCCTGGCAAGGGGCCCGTGATGAAGGTGGTCAACTCTGAGGCAGGAGCCACAACAACGGGCGCGGTTCGCGCGCATCCGAATAGCAAGGCGATCACGATACCCGGTATTGCAAGTCGGCACTTGCTCGCTGGCACTGGCCGGGGGCATTTCCACATCATAACAGGTCTCAGCTTCTATGAACCAACAATAACCAAAAACACAGCGTTTCTTCCCGCCTCCTGGACTACGCGGTTGGCCTCTACTAGAAGGTTAGCAGGCGAAAGTCGATCAGCAGTAAATTCGACGGTTCGGTCGGGATGAATTGAAGATACAAGATCGTACAGATCCTGTGGCGATAGTCGCCGGAGCTCATCCTCCGCAGTTCCATCCGAAATGAAAAATTGGCCAGCGCTTGAAATGGCAATTTGCATCGGCTTCAGCTGCAATTCAGATTCCTGCACCTCAAGGCTCGTCGGTGGCTCTACGTCAAACGTAGCGCTCGTAGACACTGCGACCAGTGCCGCCAGCAGAATAAGCACGATGTCTACCAGGGATTCGTCCATTTAGCGCTTATAGGTTAAAATCTTCTTGAACCCACCAAGACAGGAACAAGTCGAAAAAATGCTTGGCATCCGGACCCTGCGGGGAAAAATCCTCAGACTCAACGAGAACCACCAGGGTAGCTTCGTCGCGCCGCACCGTTCCCTTCTGAAAATAATTTGCCCGCCGTTGAAATCCAGGATCAATAAAGTAATAGATGGTATCACCGTCAATGAGAGCGATATGCACGGCCCCGCTACCGGGGGAATGCAAAAGCTGCAGACCATAGGGATTCCCGCCTATTGCAATCTGCTCATTGGACGTGATGTCCGTAGTAGAAAACCTGAAGAGAGAGCGAATACCCGGATCCAACGGAGCCTGCCGCAACTTCATCCAGGCAACCAGCGGATTGATCGGCACGCTGAAGTCGACTTCGCGCTTTTCGGTCTCCGGCCCTTCTTTAGCTGGCTCGAGCAAATCCGGGATTGTGCGCTCCGCAAATATGACCCCCGTACCAGCCTTATCCCCTGTCCCGGATTCCCGAAGTCGTCGGAAACCTGGACGCCCGACATTTCCCGATGCTCCATCGGATAGCAGCCCAGGCCGTAACTGGCGCGTAGTCCGACCTTCCCCTTCGCTACCAGTAACAAGATCTGAGGTTAAATCGATGGATCGGCTGCCAAATTCGCCCAAGATATTGTCCGAGTCTACATCCAATTCGCCCTGATCTAGCACCGTCGGGGCCCCAGGGCGGATATCGTTTTTCAACTCGGCCTCGTCGAATGCAACTTCCGAAAACGCAAAGTCTCCGAATGCCGACATTAATTTCTGCAAGTCTTCGGTTACGGTCGCTTCCGCCCCATCAGCAGGCGTTGTTGCCTCGGGTTCCACCGCGACGAGCAACTCCTCCCCCGGCTCTTCCTCGTCGACTGTAGAGATGTCCTCGATGGATTCGAATATCATCTGCTCCAGCATCACTACTTCGACGACCCGATCCGCAAATTCCTGGCTGGGCATAGGGACAAAGCTAAATGCCATCACGAAAAATAACAAAACGATGAGGAACGCCACGACCGTCACCCGACGACCGTCGCTGTCTTCATAGTCGGAAAACACCGTTGCCATGGGCTATCCAGTCTAACTGTTAACCGTACACCGCCAGTTGTTTCGAATGCAAATATCCAGGAGTGACACCAACTGTTGTGTCGTGGCAAGCTCCTGGGGGGCAAGCACAATTACGCTGGACTCCGACCGCGCTACAAGCGGGGCAAGACATGACAACAGCGCTTCTGGACCCACCGGCGCACACACCTCCTCCTGTTCTCGAACAGCCACTACCACAAATTGCAGGTTTGCATTGAAGAACACTTCGTAAATCGCCCTCTGCTCATCCGGCGCTCGCTGCGTCTCTTCATCCTCGCTTGAAGGAAGCGGTACATTTTCCTTTGCCGTAGTATCCGTCAAAATAAGGAAGCCGACTAAGAGGATGAACCCCAGGTCGATAAACAGCATCAGGTCAGTTCGATCGTCTTGCATCGGGCATCACTCGCATACACGGGAGGAAACTTCGGCACCAGTAGTGGATGCCTGAATAACCACGCAGCCATCCAGGTCAAGGAAAGACTGGATTTCAGGCTGCTTGTGGACAACCAAGATCATGGGATCTTCGTCAGGCTGGATACACTGTGTGGCTTCGGGTATGAACCGCCAAGCGTCTTCGTCATAGCCCCAAAAGCTGATGTGAAGATCTTCTCCAGCCTGGTCGATATAGCCCTGGAAATTTCCCACAGGGTAATAAATTAGCAATGACCCGAGTAGAGCTCCGGCCAAGGCCTTCTTTGGATCCTCCTCCTCCTCAGCTTCTTCTGCAATGACCCGAGAGAGACTCCGGATTGTATTGAGGTTGTAGTCAGTTTCGAGATTTTGGGCGCTCAGAATGTTGACCATCTGCTCCGGAAGGTACTCGCTCAACAGGAAGTGTTCCTCACTAGGGTAAAGGATCAGCACGTCATTGGTCCCAAATCCGTCGCGAGTCAAATCCAAGAAGACCGCCGAGGTGTATTCTGCATTTTCCGGCGTTATGAATTGGTCCGCCAGGAAATCGTCGATAAAGCTTAAGTCTGTCAATTCGGCAACCTGCAACACCCGCTGCGTTACGCGAGCCATCTGTCCTGAAACTGAAGCACTCGGCACTAAAAATAGCGCTGTCCAGACAAGCCAGAATACCGTGGCTTTACTAGGCTCATCCCTCATTGCGTACCTCATATTTCAAGCATGGGCTGCTAATTCGTGGGCTCATGAGTGACAACCCCCCCGAAGATACTAATTTCTCTCCAAGAAGCCATTGCGCCCTACGGTAAAGATTAAGAAAATTTCGCACGTCAGGTGTTAGGGTTGCGCCTAAGTTGGTTGCCAGGCGGCGGGCGCAAATGGTTGGACGATGTCCTATTCGAGGCTTCGCACATACTTTTCTGCAGGGCTACCTGCTAAGCTTCGGGAGATACTCTGCGGACGGGATACGCTTCAGCTTTTTCTTTGATTCCACCAGTGCCATCGCTACATAGCGGTACGCCTAATACGAGTTTGTCCAGCGTTTCATATTGCACATATCGTGCTGGATCCGGCTGTTAACCTTCTCCATAACGTTATTGGTCCGCAGGCTGTGGCCCAGCTGCTCGGCCAGTCCCAGCCTGTGCAGCGTCAGCGTCTCTTACAGTCCCTCCATCAGACAGCGTCCGGCTGTCAGGTTGGCCTTCTTCACCGCACCGTCCTGACTTCGACGGTTTCAGAGGTGTAAGGTATTGTTTTTATTGGGCCGACTCTTCCGACTGAACACAACATGACACCCTTGCTGCAGGACAATAACGCCGTCCAAGAAAGCTACTCCCCAGACTCCTCTTTCAGCGGGACCGTACTCCGCTGCAGCGTTAGACCTACCGCCTTGTAGAGATTGATCTGCTGCCTGCCTGTGGCCGCGGGCACCAGATAGCGCTTGCCCGTGCCCTGATCCCGCAATAGCGACACCTCCACTGCCGAGAGCTCCGACAGGATGCGCGCCTCACTCAGCGGCTTCTTGCCGCCGTGCATGCTGTTATGCTGGTAGCGCAAGATGCGCAGCAGTGCAAAGGCCACGAAACAGATGGCCATGTGCGCCTTCACCCGACGCTGCGTCCAGTGAAAGATGGGGCGCACTGCTAACGCGCGCTTCAGCACCCGGAAGCCCTCTTCTATCCGCCACAGCTCTGGGCGTACACCTCCTGCGGCGCGAGCGTCTCCAGGCTGGTCCATAGCCCGTGCAGGCCGCCACAGGCCTGGTCTTTTTCTATCGCCTCTTCGTTCAGGCTCACCGCTCCCTGGTCCAGGAACCGACCGCTCCTGCCCTTGCCCTTGACGCCCTGCGCCAGATTGAGCTTGGCTTTCTCTACGGCTTTCTGCCGGTCGTGCGCATCCTTGGCTGCTTTCTTCGGACAGTACCGCAGGACCAGGCGCCGCCCGCCCAGGCGCCTTTCGGCAACCATGCGGCCTTCTGCCATGGGCTGCCACTCTTGCACTGCCGTGATGTCGCGCGTAGCCTTTTCCCCATGGAGCGCAGCCGGGCCGCCACCACAAAGTCGTATCCTTTGCTATGAAGCAGCGCCAGGTTCTCTTGACTCATCATGCCGGCGTCGGCTACGAAGACCACCTTGCCCAAGGCGAAGCGCTGCTGCAGCGCCGCTATGGCCGGATCGAGGGTCCTGACATCGGTCGTATTGCCGGCAAAGAGCTCATATCCTATGGGCAAACCCTGCATTGTCTGGATGAGCGCTACCTGCACGTTGCCGTCCTTGCTGTAGCCCTTCTTCCGGAGCTCATCCTCACTGTCCGAAGCAAAGCTGAGCGTGGTAACATCAAAGAAGAGCACGTCTACCTTGCCGCCCAAGAGGCCCGTCACTTCTTGGGAGACGATATCCTGCAGGCGCCTGATACGGCCTTCGTTTACCGCTCCCCATCATGCGGTAAAACTTCACTACCGGCACTTCAGTGCCCTTTTCTTTGGAGAGCCGCCGGGCATGGCCGCTCTTGCCGCCCTTCGGAGCCGCCAGACGTAGCAGTACGGCTTGCCGGAACAGACGCCGGGCCATGCCTTTCGGTGAAGACATCACCGAGCCCAACCCGTCGCAGAGGGCCCCGAAAACTTCATGGAAGCTCACACACACGCGCTTCGTTTCCTCCAGGGCACGGGCATCCCGGATGGGCAGCGGATTTGTTTGCTGCTTGCGCCTGCGGGCCAGGAGGATCTCGTCTGCGCTATCGGCGACGGGAAAGAGGGAGGGTTGTTTTTCCTCTTGTAAGCGGCACATTTCGAGTTCGGCGACACCGAGCAGGGCCCCCTAGGGCCATGCCTTCGGGGACGCTGCCCATGTGGCGCACGATCTTGAGTCGGGGTTTGCCTTCGGTATTTCTATACCCGTACACGATCTGTACGGTAACGTTCTTGGTCGTTTTTCGTTTGAGGGTGCGCACAAACATAATGGGTGTAAGATACGGAATAGACCCGCTGAACACTGTGACGACACCATTAACTGAACACAACTTTCACGAATTGACGACTTCCAGGTCCTATTTGCCTTGCTGCACGCCTATTACGAAACCACGGTCCTCACGCTACCGTCGAAGTCTGGAGGTTGGCCTTCTTCACCGCACCGTGGAGCGGTATCCATGCACGTTTGACCTCGTCGTAGTCCGTAGCCTGCCAGGCGCGCAGCAACGCGTGACGCGTCGCCATCCGGTCGTCTTCGGGCAGATAGCTGAGAACCCTTTGACTCTATCTTACATCTCTGCACCTGCAGAGACGCTCCAAAGTGCTCCTGCAGGGCCGTGTAAAGCCCCGTGTTCCCGACATCACGGAACCCAGGCCCCGGGGCCTGTGCCAAGTTCGATGAGGTGCTACCGCATCCGCTCCAGGGCGCCTCTATTGTGCAGCGTCGACTCCGTAAAGCCCATTGCGGCCCTCCATGGTGGTGGCCCCATGCAAAAGACGAACGGCATGCCCTGCAAAAAGGTGGCTTCCATCCACAGCGCCACGTATCGTCTTCTCGTGCCTGGGACCGTTTGGTGAACACCTCAAGCGCCCGCTGTGCGCGTGCCTCTTCGAGGGCCTCACCCGTCTGTGAGACGTGCCCCTGTCGCGGGTCCCCACACCCCGGACCGTGCAGCTGCCCTGCGGCTTCCTGTCCGGATTCGCTCGTTCCGCCGGCATCACCGTCCGCTGCCCGGCTACTTCCGGCTCTGCCCAGCCCCGGCTGCGCAGACCAACAATCTGGCTGCACTGCCTGAGCAGGAACAGACGCCACTCGTGACCACTGGCCCCGGCATCGTCGAAGCTCGGATCCCTATTTTCGAGGTTGTGTTCAGTATGCAATTACAGGCGCCGTATATCTGCGCGGAAGACGCCGTTTGGCACAGCAGTCGCCGCCGCCCGTCAACTAACTTTGGCGCAACCCCAGAGCGTGAACAACACCATCCAACAACGGCAGCACGTATGCTACCAGCGCATGAGCTCTTTCTGCCGGCTGACAGCCCGAAGCGAACGGATTACGTAGTTTGACAGTACAAGAGCAACAACAAATTCTCCTTACCCATGGCCAATATTATCCTTCCTCCCGGATGGCAGATATGTGAATCCCTCGCATCCAGCAGGCAGGCCTTCCAGGACCGACGGGCATTTGTCAAGTCGCTGGGCCTAGGAGCCATTGGACTTGCGACGGCAACTCTCGGCTGTCGCAATTCGGGTGCGCATGAAGATCCGGACGGCCCTCTGGATACCATTCCAGGCAACGCCCCGAGGGACGGGCTACCGGCGCAGCGCCTCGCGCGCTACAGCGTCCCAGAGCGACCTGTTAGTGACCGCCTGATAGCGTCTTCGTACAATAATTTTTATGAATTCATCAACCAAGGTGATCTAAAGAGAGTTTGGCCTCTGACGGACGCATATATACCGTTCCCGTGGACGATACAGGTACGTGGGTTGGTGGAGGACAGACGACTTGAACTGGACGTATCAGATCTCATACGGTCCATGGGGCTGGAGGAGCGCCTCTATCGATTCCGGTGTGTAGAAGCCTGGTCCCTTACGGTTCCCTGGACCGGATTTCCTCTCGCGAAACTTATTGAGCGCTGCAAGCCCAAGAATGAGGCCACGCACGTGCAATTCGTATGCGTCGAACGAAAGCAACAACTGCCGGGGCAGGCTACATCGCCGTGGTATCCATGGCCTTACTTCGAAGGACTCCGCATGGACGAGGCCCTCAACGAACTGGCCTTCGTCGCTACCGGGATGTATGGCGAGCCCCTTCCCAAGCAAAACGGATCACCGCTGCGGCTCGTATTACCATGGAAATACGGATACAAGGGCGCCAAAGCGATTGTGCGTATCGAATTCGCGAAGAAGCAGCCCAAGACGTTCTGGAATGAATTGCAGCCTCTGGAATACGGCTTCTTGTCCAACGTTAATCCAAATGTCCCACACCCACGATGGAGCCAGGCGACCGAGCGATTTCTCCCTAGTGAAGGTGTAGAAGAACGGATGCCCACGCAAATATTCAACGGATACGACGAATGGGTGAGCGCGCTGTACCCGGATGAACCCCTGGACCCAGCGGGCCCCATCATTCGGTAGTTGCCGCTGATCGCCGCTCGTGATCTCCCCTCTTCCTAATAAATGTGCTCCATCCGTACGCGCCACCAAGAAACAGGATGGCGCCAAGCGCACTGATCCCCATCTGTGACGCGGCAATTAGCCAGTGGGCGGGCATTAAGGAATCAATGACCACTTCCTGGGCCGCCCCTGGCCTGATCCGTACCTCCAGTGTGTCGGCGCCCTGAAGACGCGGAAGGAGAGAATGCGGCAGAGACATTCTTTTCTTTTGCAATACACGTCCGTCTCCAAGCGGCACACGGAGACTTACGTAGCCATAATTGACATCCGCCCGGTTTGATCGCTCAAAGACGACAACTTCGGCCCTAGCCTTTTCACCATTTTCCCAAGTGGACTTAAGATCCAGCGCTACCTTCGCCTGGTTAGCTGCCAGCGCCGCAAGGACCACCGGCACACCCCACACGGCACGGGCGACGAAACGCATCATCGTAGGACTAGCCTCAATCTCCAAGAGCAACAATTTACGTTAAATGTGTAGCGCTTGGAGCGCTACACAAAGTCGATGGGTAGTCGACGGTTCTGGAGCTGCAGGACGGGGCCTGTCCTGTCCCGGTAGCCTGCCCTGAGGAGCGATCCGTTATTCGCGCGCCGTCCCAGGCGGACGGTAACCTGCGCTTCGCCAAGCTCCACGGTAGCCGTTGCCGCGGCAAATTCGCGGAACAGGGTACGCGCCTTGCTCCTGGCATTCGCTCCGCCTTTGCGATTTGCTAACATGCGATAGAGCGTACTAGCCATCAGCGTCAGCGGCAGGTTGATGTCCACCTTCATCGGTGCGGCCGCCGAAAGCGCGTCGATATGGAAGAAGTCGATGGCGTCGGCGATGTTGTTTTCAATGATCATGCGCCGGGCATACCGGCCGATAAGCACCGCAGCGGTAGAGTCGGCGGGAGGCGTACCTGCCGTAGGATCCGGTGGCTCGTCCGTCGCTTTCGCTTCGGGATCGATCGAGATAGGAAGGGGCCTCACGGCCCCTTCCCTCCCACACCACCGTGCGTACGGGTCCGTACATGGCGGTTCAATGGATATGCGCTACCCGGCTCTGGTGCCAGCGACACCAGTCCGAGCTGGGCGAAGAGGGCATTGGGAAGGGCATAGTACAGGGCGGGCGCCGCGCTGAGCCGCCATGTGCCCCTCCGCTGCCAGCCAGCTTGGCTGCCAGGGAGTGCCGCACATCCAGCCTTCGCGGGGCGCGGTACCGTCGCCGCCGGTGTTTCCACTGGTGCCACAGGTAGGCCCGCAGCCGACGACGGATCCAACCATCCATGTTACGCAGCGCAGAAGGGGTCTCGCAGTAGCCATAGTAGACCCGCCATCCCTGAAAGCAGTGGGACAGCTCCGTGAGGAGCTGACGGAAGCGCACACTACGTGCGCGGCGCGTCAGTTCCCGCACTCGCTTCCGCAGGCGCTCCAGTGACTTCGGCGCGACGCGCCGGCGAGGCACCTTCCCCCTTGTGAAGCTAAAGCCCAGAAACGAACGCGCGCTCACGTCGCCGACCGCACTCTTAGCCGTGTTCACTTTCAGCTTGAGACGTCTTTCCACGAACCATGTCACGTTCGCCATGACCCGCACGTTGCGACCGTACATAAGTGTTACGTCGAGTCGCCCGGGGGAATTTCACCCCCGGGCGCTCTCAGAACCGTGCATGAGCCTCTCAGCTCACACGGCTCCTCCTATGCAGCCGGCCTTGGAAGAAACTGCCAATGCACAAATAGATGCGCTAAGGCAGATTCCAAGACCAGATTTTGTTCGGTCCATTAGAGTCCTCCCCTTTCAGGTTGCTCAGACGTTCCAAAAGGCATAGGGCAACCCCTTCGCTCCAACCCGATTACAGGGCCTTCATCACTACTACGAGTTGCTCCGTCCCTCTACCCTGCCTCGATACGTAGCCACTTGCGGGGCTGCCGCTTGTGGGGTTCTCTTAACATCGGGGTGACAGGTTCCCACGTTCCGCACAGGAGCCTGGATCGCGTTCTTGCCGCCTTTATGCCGGACGCCGCTTGGACAGTAGACAGGTCTCCTCCAAACTCTTCCCGAGGTAACGACTCGCCCTCGGTTTTGACGTCACCCTTACGCTTTCGACACGTCATCGGACGGTTCACTTTCGTTCAACTCCAACGATCCATACCTGACAGAGTCAAGCTGCGCCTTTTCCTACTCGCTCAGCACAGTGCCTCTTAAGCACCGCACCAGCAGGTGGTTTGCAGCCTCCGCCTGCACGGCGGCTGCGGGAGGCCCGCCCCGTCGGGTAGCCCGGGGGATTTCCTGGCCCCCACAGAACCGTACGTGAGACTCTCGCCTCATACGGCTCTTCTCGGCCCACCCGGCTACCAATCCAGCCAGCAGCCAGGCCCTTGTTTCTTGAGCGAGGTCCTCCCGCCTTGCGGTTACCCCGCTCCTTCCACCGACCGAGTCGGCCCCTTCGCTCCAGTTCCATTACAGAACCTTCTTCACTACTACGAGCCGATCCGCCCCCGTGGAGCGCATTGGTACTCAATCGCTCGCGGGTTCTCCGCTTGCGAGTCTCCCTTAGCATCGCCCCGACAGGTTCCCACGTTCCGCATTTAGGCCCAGACCATATTCTCGCCGCCTGTATGCCGGATGCCGATCGGGCCATAAACAGGCACCTCCCGATCTCGTCCCGGAGCAGAGATGAGACCCCGGTTTTGACATCGTCCATGCACTTTCGACACTTCGTCAGCGGTTCACTTGCGTTCGACTCTATGGCCCATACCTGACAGAGTCATTGCTCCGCCTTTTCCGGACTCGCTCACTGCCGAACCCTTAAAGTCAAGCAGCAGCCGGTGGTTTGCAGCCTCCGCCTGTACGACGGCTGCGGGGGGCCTTCCCCCATCCTAAATGCAGTTGCGCAGCACTCAAGCTATGTTAAAGAACAACGCCCTTGTGCCACTCGTAGCACACCATCTCCTGTGCAGCACAGCACTTGGTGGTTACGTCATCGCAACCTCCGCGTGCCTGCGTGGCACACAGTCATCCGCATAGCGATCGCGGTAGGCCCCAGGTTTCCCCGAGGCCCCTCGGACAGATCCGGGCGTGCCCACTAAGGCATCCGGCTCGTTTGAAAGATAAAGTCAAGCCGTAGCTCCCCTACCCTGTAATATCGGCTTGATATTACAGGTCGCATTCCCCGTACCGTGCGCGTTTCCTGTGTGCTGTGCTATATGCGACCGTTCAGTGCTTCTGCTTTACCACCGTCCAATATGCAGATTTGCACGACTGCAACATGGGCAATTCAATTGCCAAGCTCGTTTATGAGATTCCCGAAAGTCATAATGACCTCCGGCATCTATGGTCATATGGGGCATGAAGGCCGGGGTGCTAATCTCCTCCAGAGCTTCCAGCAAGTGGAGCTAAGCCAGATGTAGAGCATTTCCCGGCTACCCGGATCCGCTGGCGGTGGCTGCATGACACTATGCGTGCGCCACTGCTCACGCCTGCGCTACGGTTAGGGCCGATCTGTTGACCCTTCGGTGATCGGCCGCGGGTGCCCCGCCGGGCATGCCTATCTTCGCGTTCCTTTTTGGTACGGCGCCAGAGCCGGAGTAGGCCGGCCTCCTTGACGGTGCGGCAATGGTGGAGATGCCTGCCGGGACGCCTTCCTGGGTGAGGCGCTGCTGGATCTCACTAGCGGAGCGGTTCTCCTGCTTTCGGAGAATGAGAATGCGCTCGGTGCGCCGCGCGGCCACAGGCTGTTCGGATTGTGGCTTGGAGCCGGGCTTGCTTTCGCGGAAGAAGTCGCTAGCAGGGTCCTTGCGAAACTTGGCGGCGAGGTTGTAGACGCTGCCTTTGTGCTAGCCAAAGCCACGGGCGGCCTCTTCAGTGGAGAGTCCCTCGACGTAAGTAGTGCGGAGGGCTTCGAAGTAGCGCTGGTAGGGGTTGGAGGAAGAGTTGGGCGAGGGAGGCCATATGAACAGCCGCAGGTAAGTGGTATAAGCCGATATACTATACTGTAATCGCAAGGGAAAGGCATATGGGAAACGAAGCGCACAAAGGCTTGAATAGGGCAATGATAGGCGCCTCAGGACATCAATTGTGACGGTGACGAGACAGATCTCGGCTCGGTGCCGCAGAGCTGTGTTACCACAAACAGATGGGGATATTCTTCCCAATTTTATATACTAGACTTACTACCCAAAATCAGAAGCTCTGCCCAAGACGTACGAACGGGCCAATAGAAACACCCAGGCCTCATATCAATTCCTGCTCTTGGGAATCGAGGCTAGCTCTACCCAGTAATCAGATCTAGTACTTAACCTCGAGCATCCTGCCATTTAGCTTGGCAGCATGGTTGCTCAAAATCAGATCCTGAGGTCACTGCGGGCCGCACCATCACGGCTGGCACAAGTGATGAACGGCCAACCAGACTTGGGCCGGACGGCCATCAGCCGCCGCGTCTGCGAGGCATTCGGCTTTCGTGATGCACGGGGGCGTGTGCAAGAGACCGGGTGCCTCAAGGCGTTCAAGACACTGGAGGCCGAAGGCATTCTGTCGGTGCCTGAGCCGAAGCGCAATGTTAAGGGGCCCAAGCCCCGTCTGCAGAGTGAGCCCGTACCGGCTCCGGTGGACGTGCCGGCCTCGCTCAAGGATGTGCGAGGCTTGGAACTGGAGCTGGTGGAGGATCACAGGCAGCGTGCCATCTGGAACACGCTCATGGATGCGGAGCATCCTCTGGGCACAACGATGTTCGCGGGGGCGCAACTGCGGTACCTGTTCCGTAGCGAACACGGCTATCTGGGGGCGGTGGGCTTTGCCTCGGCTGCGCTCTATCTCAAGCCCCGCGACAGGTGGATGGCCTAGTCGAGCGCACAGCGTGGCAAATACCGACAACACGTCGTCGGACTGAACCGGTTTCTGATACGTCCGGGCTTGCAGTGCAAGAACTTGGCGAGCCACCTTCTGGGGAAGGTGCTCAGACAGTTCCCCAGGGACTTCGAGCGGCGCTACGGCTACGAGCCCTGGGTAGTGGAGACGTTTGTGGGCCCCGACCAGCGCGGCACTTGTTTTCGGGCAGCGGGTTTTCAGCTAGTAGGGCAGACTTCCGGGCGGGGACGCCATGCTCCTACCAATGCATGTACCAAGACGCGGAAGGACGTCTTCGTCTATGACCTGGGCAGCTCGTGGAAAGACAGGCTTGGCGTGCCGCACGTGGACGCTTGGCCCACACTGGAGATTGGCGAAGGCCTTGACAGTGAGACATGGGCTATGCAGGAGTGGGGGGCTGCCGACCTGGGCGACAAGCGGCTCGCCGCGAGACTGGTCACTAGCATGGATATCTTGTCGCGCATGCCCGGAGTGCGCATTACAGCCAATCTGGAGGCCAATCAGGCCGTGATAACGGGCTATTACCGCTTTATTAAGAAGGCGGACGAGCGCGGAATCACGCCGGAGAAGGTGCTGGAGCCGAGCGTACGATACAGCGGATGTGCAAGCGCAATACGGTGCTGTGCATCCACGACGGGACGAGGATAAGCTACAGTTCGCGTCCCAAGTGCGCGGGTCTGGACGTGATCGGACGCAACCAGACCAAGGCCACGGCCAAGGGAGTACGGTTGCATACGACGCTGGCAGCGACAGAAGACGGGTTGCCGCTGGGTATCTTGCGCACAGCTTACGTGCCCGGCGAGGGTCCCCACGCGCCGGGCACGCAGCTGTGGATCGATGGACTGGAGAGCGCGGAAGAGGCAGCCACGCACCTCAGCCGCAAGACGCGCGTGATCAACGTCATGGATCGGGAGGGCGACAACTTCGCGCTCTTCGACTGGTGGCGCAACCAGAAGCGAGGGCATCTCTTGGTCCGCGTCAAGAAGAATCGTAATGTGGCGCACAAGCGGAAGCTTGTCCAGGAGGTGCGCTCGGGTGCGCCGGACGGATTCATCGAGGTACCTGTAACCCGGCAGAGCTACCGTGCAAAGTCGGGCCTTGTGCTGAGCGAAGGGCGGACGGCCAGGCTGACACGCATGGCGGTGCGCTTCCGGCAGCTGGAGCTTCGGCCTACCGACGGCTACGAAGGCGATCCGGTGCCGGTCTGGGCCATTGACGTGGTGGAGGAGGCGCCGCCGAAGCAAGAGGCAGCCATAGAGTGGTGCTTGGTGACAACCGTGCCGGTGGCTACGGTTGAGGAGGCCATCGAGATGGTGGGCTATTACACGCAAAGATGGCGCATCAAAGACCTGTTCCGGGTACTGAAGAGCGGCTGCAAAGTGGAAGATCTCGGTATGCAGGACGCAAGCAGCTGGTCATTACCCTGTACACCGTCATAGCGTGGCGTCTGCTGCTGATGACACTGCTGGGACGTGAGGTGCCTGAGGCTGCGGCCGAGATCATGTTTACGGAGACCGAACTCAGGATTCTGGCAGACTATGCCAGCCTCTACAAGAAGCCGTCTGTCACGAACCTGGCCTCGGCCGTGCTGCTGGTGGCCATCATGGGCGGCTTTCGGAACAGGAAGAGTGACCGGTGGCCGGCAGTGGATGTTATGTGGCGCGGTTACAGCCGCCTCGAGAACTTTGCCTTGGCATATCAAATGAGAGACCAGGCACATCCTGGCAAAAGCAACAAGGATGTCTTGAGAGAATAGCGGGCAGTCTGATGGCGATAAAGTGGGAAGATGTATGAATTAGGACTACGTCATTGTTGCACAACCGGCAACAAACGGGCGCGCTCATGTCTCCATTGGCCGACTTTGGACAGATAGCTCTCCTCCCTTTCTTCAGCCGAGGCGATGCATTCCAATCGACCTGTCCAGCATAGCCAACCAAATGGGGCCACGATAATGCCAGCGTAGCAAGTAGGCAATCGACCACTACGAACTTGTCCAAACGACCCCAAGATGCCCGAATTCATACCTTGTCAAGGATAAGATCTGTAATCCAGGTAGGGCTAGCTCATAAAGAGGTACGGCTTCCAGGTCTCTTCGAGCCGGCCAACGTAATCCCGAATAAACATTACGTGGCTTGGCCGGAAGGGCTGACGCCTAAGCAGCATCTCCGCTTCCTCCGGCGTACGATTGCCTTTCCTGTTGTTGCACCGTATACACGCAGCTACCAGGTTCTTCCAAACATCCTTCCCGCCGCGGGACTTGGGCAACACGTGATCCACCGTTAGCTGCTCCCGCGTGCCGCAGTACTGGCAACGGGTTCCGTCACGGCGCAGGACATTCTTGCGAGAAAGCATTATGCCACGATACGGCACACGCACATAGAACCGTAATCGGACGATACTCGGCCAAGGAAACGTAATGTTAGGAGAGCGCATACTTCGACCGGGCAGCGCTTCAACCACATCTGCTTTATGCAGATGCACCAACACTACCGCCCGCTGCACGCTGCAGACGGTAAGGGCACTAAAATCCTGATTCAGAACCAGTACGTGCGCTTTCATGGCTTGCGCAGGTGCTGGCGAAAATGGTGCCCTATGTAGAGTGAACGGTCGGGGAAGTCTTCAGTCGGGCTAGATCGTGCAAATTTAGCGTTTTGGGATCTCTGGCGAAAGAAGTGGTCGAGTCCCAACATCGATCTCAGCCGGTTATTCTAGGACCACTAGGGCATCGCCTACACAAATGTCCCCCGTGCCCTCTGGAATGAGGTTCTGTCCAAAGTACACGTTGGCTCCGCGCTTTCGGAAGCGAGCAAGCGTCCGCAGCGGCTCTTTTCCTTGCTCTGCCGTCTCCTGATCTATCGTAGTCACTACGCACCGGGTACAGGGCTTGACCACGCGGAACGAAACTCTCCCCACACGTATTCTGCGCCAGCCGTCTTCTGCAAATGGTTCAGTCGCCGTTACAACAATATTGGGCCTAAAGCGCGTCATCTCGACGGGGTGTTCCATGCGCGCGTTGAGGGCATGAAGCGAAGCAACCGAAGTCAGCAGCAACGGGTATCCGTCCGCAAAGCTTACGATACCCGATCCAAAAGCCGGATCCACTACCCTCCGGGATTCGTTCCGCATGAATACGAGCCGGCATGCCAGGCCCAGATACGTGCTAAACCACGCATGCACTTCCGGCGCTGCAGGATTTGCGACCACGACATCCTTCCAAATGTGCACGGGAGTCGTAATTGCGCTGGTTGGGGGCACAGAAACCGAGACAGGTAGCATGGTAGGCGCCTCGAGCAACAGTCCATCAGATTGCACCTGCACACGGACGAGTGACAGCTTCGGCTGGTCGCGCTGGCTCAGAAACCGACCAGAACCATTGACCACCATCCACCTTCGATCATACCGAAGGCCACGCTCGTCAACCGGCGAGGATGGCACGTCCATGCGGTGCGCAGCCTTGACCGGATAAATGTGAATGCTGCAGAGCCGCGCAGCCGGCGCGGCCGATACATCCCTTTTCGTAACCATGTGTGACAGATCTTGCGGCACCTGACCGCTCTTTGCTGGCCCCAGTGGAAGGCCGTACGCACGGCTGTATTCCAAAGTGCCCGATGTAGTGCCTTGCCGAAAAAGAATCGATCGAAATGAGTGTAGATGAAATGGCCTCCGTTAAAGCTATAGTGGGGGTAAGTGGGGAATCTAATTAGAAGTACGAGGCACGAGTGGGTACGTATTTTCCAATTTGACCCATGCCCTCCTGATCTCGAATGTTCGGCCCATTTCATGTCTTTCGGCCGATTCACGCCCCATTCTGCCAATTCAAGGGGTGTTTCGCGCCAACATTCGAATCGTTCGCATAGGATCCGTCAGAGAGCAGCAGTTTTCGTGAGGACAGGCCCCCTATTGCTGAGATCCAGTTCGACCCCAAAGCCGCGACGACATCCCCGCCATTCTTTTCGGACTGCAGGCCCTCTACCTCCATCTGCCGGCACGCTCCAAGGTATTCGATTTGCTCCGCGCCCATTTTGCTAACCTGGCCGATCTGGACCGAGGCCGGCCCGGAATGGAGTTCTGGAGCATCTTCGTGCTGGCCATCTGGAAGCACGGACTCGGCTTCGGCTTTTATCGGTTGAGGGTCAATCACGCAGATATCGTGCGCCAGATGCTGGGGTTGGATGACAAGATGGGTGATGGTGTCATCTTCCGGAGGCAGACCATCATCGACAATGGCTCGAAGCTGACACCGGAGCTGTTGGATGAGGTCAATCAGATCGTAGTGGCCTATGGGCACTAGGAAGTGGGTGCTGATACACGGACAGACTCTCTTGTTGTGGAGACCGACTAGCAGTGGCTGGCCGATGTGCGGCTATTGTGGGATGCCATACTGTGTATAGTGCTATTGATAACCCAGGCGGCATGGAGGCACGGCATATCGGGCTGGCGCAAGACCATGAGCGCGCTGTGCATGCGCACTTTGCTCCGGTGCGTCTGGCGCACGAAAGAGGATGTACAGGCCTACTTGGAAATATGCCAGGTGGTGGTAAAGAAAGTGGAGTCCACGTTGCAGCAGCGGTCCGTGCCGCATCTGGAGATTACGCTTTATCTGAGGCACTGTGAGCGTCAGATAGAGCAGGTAGATCGAGATAGGATTTCGCACGAGGAGAAGGTGTTTTCGGTGTATGAAGAGCACACGCGTTGGATCGGCAAGGGGAAACCCGGCATCATCGCCGAGTTGGGGGTGCCGGTGTGTGTTATGGAAGATGAGCACCCATTCATACTCCACCACATGATTCAGTGCGAGGGCACGGACGCGGCCCTGTTAACCGAAGCGAAAAAGCGCTACGGTGCCGTGGTTTCCTGTAGTAAGGACAAGGGCTTTTGCAGCCCGGACAATCTTGCCGCGATTGAGGCAGAGTTGGAGCTGGCCGTGATGCCCAGGAAGGCAAAAGGCACGGAAGCCTCTCGTGAGCGGGAAAGGGCCGAAGCCTTCGTGGCAGCACGTCGGCCATTGAGTCAGCGATCAACGACCTGGAGCACCGCGGATCGTATCGTGTGCGGGCGCACGGCAAGGAGGGGTTTGCGCGCATCGTGGCGCTTTCGATTGTGGCGGCGGATGTGCATCGGCTCGGATTGATACTGCGCTAGCGCTACCCTTGGTCCACTTTTCGGACTTAACATAATGTCGCATCTTTGATTTTCCGGCCTGTTTAGCAGAATTGCGATCTTGCGTGGGAGGTCAGGACGCTGCCACTTTGGCCGTGGAACTCGGATTCAATGCCCGGAATATGGGCGTTAGAACGGCTTGATCTTTCGAAAAGGGCCAAGCTCGAATGCATATCGATATAGCGCTTTCGGGGCATTATGGTGCCTGAGCGTTGTCTGTTCTGTCCCGTTTTCATCACGGTAGGCCCCGGGTTTCCCCGGGCCCCCCGCACAGATCCGGACGTGCCCGCTAAAGCATCCGGCTCCTCCCTCAGGTCGCGCCGCCGCGCATGACGTTAATGGGTCGGCTAACCAACCCATAGCCGTAACCGGTCCATCCGTGTGACACACGAAGTCCGGCTCTGCGTCCGGTGTGTGTTGGATTTTCCGATTTCCCCTCGGGTGCGACGCTTCGCTCCACCAACTCCGCCGCGCGGTCCCCCGCGCTTTGTTCGCCGGCTTCATCACTACTATCATCGCATCTGACTCCTCCTCGCCGTTCATCCTCCGCTCGGCAACTGCCTTGGCTTTGGCGGCCCCGCCCTAAGCGCTGGGCAGCGAGGAGGCCTCCCAGGTCCCGGCCTTGTACGTACATACGTGCCTGGGTTCTTGGACGCCGCGGAGCCCTCTTGAACCTCACCATAGCGGTCCAATCAGTGTTGCCTTCAGCCTCGAAGAGGACTTCGGCACTCCGAATGATAACCCTTTCGGCGCTCATTAGCCCCGCCCATATGCACCCCTGCCGACGCTTCGCCCGTTCCCTCACGAGAACGACCGCACGGCTTGGGGAGAGATATGGATTGGTTATATCCTTTACCACAGAGGACTTACACCTCCTGTACTTGGCCAGTTAGCCTGGCGCACCTCCAATTTGTTTCCTTTGTCACTCGCACGCCCGGTGCTATTCCCGCTGAACAGGCACTGCTGTTGCCTTGCTCAGATACTGCTCCGCAGCAACGAACTCGGCCCCTATTTCCAGGCGGCTGTAGCCGCGCCACATGATCTTGACCCCCGGCGGCGGGTCATTCTTCCGGTTCATGTAACCGCCGAGAATAGCCATCACCAGGATCGCCGAAGCCAGATCCTTGGGAAGCGGCAGGCGGTAGCGGTGGGCATAGGCCTCAAGCGCACGCAACTCCGTGTCCGTAAACAGGATCTGGGCCTCGGCCTCTGGCACCTCGCGCCTCAATAGCGTCATCAACAGCAGGCGCCAGGCCATCACGGCATAGATGGTAATGGCGCAGTGTAGGCTGCTGGCCTTTTGCATGCTCAACTCCTCCACCTTGCACCCGCTCTTGAGTACCCGAAAGGCGTCTTCAATGCGCCACCGCTGCGCGTAATAGTCCACCATCTTCAGGGCCTCCTCGCGCGTAGTTACCTCCACGGTTGTGAGCAAATACCACTCTATAGGCGTCTCTGCCTCCGGAGGCGCCTCCTCACGGAGGTGAATGCCACTTACCCGCACCGCCTCGCCCGTGAAGCCGTCTGTGGGACGAAGAGCCAGCTGGCGGTAGCGCACCGCCATGCGCGCCATGCGGCCCCCTCGTTTCTCATGCAGCAGACGACCCGACTTCTCGCGGCGGCTCAGACGGGCTATGTATAGTGTACCCCAAATTCTGGACAGTAGTTTAAGATAGAATCCTGCCTCTTAAATCGAGGTACACGTCACGATGAAACGGAAGTCGTACGCCGCCGCATTCAAGACTCGAGTGGCCGTGGAGGCCATACGAGGTGAGCAAACCATCAGCCAGATTGCCGCCCGCTTCGAGGTGCACCCCAGCCAGGTGAACCTGTGGAAGAAGCAGGCGCTTCAGCACTTGATGGATGCCTTTTCCACGCGTCGTGGCAAGGCCAAACAACAAGAAGAGGTACTTAAGGATGAATTGTATGGCCAAATCGGGCGCCTCAAGGTGGAACTGGACTGGTTCAAATAAAACTTCGGTTCACTCTCTTGAAGAGAAGCGGCGCATGGTGGAGCCAGATCACGGTCAGTTGAGCATAGAGCGACAGTGCGAGCTACTGGGCCTGGCCCGCTCCAGCGTGTATTATCAACCCGTCGGTGAGACGTCCTATAATCTGCAGTTGATGCGCGTCATAGACGAAGTCTACACGGCCCACCCCATGCTGGGCGTACGACGCATGACGCATATGCTTCGGCGCGAGGGTCACGCTGCGGGTCACAAGCGGGTCTATAGGCTGATGCGCCTTATAGGGCTACAGGCTATTTATCCGAAGCCCCGGCCCCGCGTGGGCCCGGGGCCAACTCTTCGGTATCCCAACCTATTGAAAGGGCGGCACATAGACCGTCCCAATGAGGCCTGGTGCAGTGACATCACCTACATTCGGATGGACCGCGGATTTGCGTATCTGGTCGCAGTCATGGAGTGGTAGAGCCGTTACATACTATCGTGGACGCTATCCAACACACAAGACGCGAGTGTCTGCGTGGAGACCTATAAGGACGCACTCACGATCAGCCAGCCCGAGATCTTCCACTCGGACCAAGGGTCACAGTTTACCAGTGAAGAGATGACATCACTCTCGAAACGTGCTGGCATCCGGATTTCGATGTGTGGTCGTAGCCGGTGCTACGACCACATTCTGATTGAGCGACTGTGGCGCAGCGTCAAGTACGAGGAGGTCTACCTCAACGAATACGCGAACCTGCGGCAGGCACGGCAGCGCCTGGGAGGCTACATTAACTTCTACAATCACAGTCGTCCGCACCAGAGCCTTCGGTACCGAACCCCATCCGAAGTCTATCACGGCCATTCAGGACCCCACCCAGCGATGGCTATAACCCACACGACAACCACATGCCCACTGGGACCAACATGTCCCGCCATCACCCACAACCCTGGCAGTTCTCTATCTTAAGTCAAGCGAAATCCTGTCCAACGATTGGGGTACACCTCAATGGGCACCTCTACGAATCCGTCCGGGGCACCCCCGCGCATGGACGCAACAGCTTCTGCTTCCCTGCCAGGATGCGATCCACCTTGGCCCGCACCAACACGTGGGTCCGCCGCTGACTTCGCCACGCCTCGAAGACGGCATATTCCGATGAATTTGAACACTCATTCCGATTGATCGTGAACACCTAATCCGATTGATCGTGAACACTTGGTTGGGGTCTGAAGGTGCTGGGTTTATGGTGTATGGCTAGTGTATGGAATGAACGATGTCACGGGTTGTTTTGATGCGTGGGGCCTGGCAGTTCAGACAGGTGTTTTCGCATTGAAGCACCCTGGAGTGTAATGTGATGTGCCGTGTGCACGAGCCGGTCTAGGATGGCGTCGGCCAGGGTCGGATTGGCCATGGCTTCGTGCCAGTGACGAACTGGCATCTGACTGGTGGCGATCGTGGAGCGTATTTGATGGCGCTCATCGAGTAGTTCAAGGAGGTCTTCCTGTTGTGTATTCGTAAGGCGTGTAAGGTCCCAGTTGTCCAACACAAGTACATCAAGGCGGGACAGGGTGTGAAGCAGCTTTAGATAGCGGCCGTCGCCGCAGGCCAGGGCCAGATCTTCGAGTAGCCGGGGCAGACGGTGGTACCGGGCCGTGAAGCCTTCCAGAGAGGCCTTGTGGGCGAAGGCACAGGCGACGAAGCTCTTGCCAACGCCGGTAGGGCCGGTGACGATGATGTTCTGATGGCAACGGACCCAGTCGCAGCCAGCCAGATGGAGCATCAATCGGTGATCCAATCCGCGCTCTGTGCGGTAGTCCAGGTCTTCGACACACGCCTGCTGTCGCAGATGGGCGCGGCGCAAGCGGGCTTTCAGACGCGCGCTTTCGCGGACACTGGCCTCGCGGTCTACCAATAGGCCGAGGCGTTCCATGAAGTCCAGCCGAGCGCTATCGGGCTGGGCCAACTGGTCGCGCAGGGCACTGGCCATGCCGACAAAACGCAGCTGTTCGAGTTTGTCGAGGGTGGCATGAGTAAGCATGGGAGTCAGGGGTTAAGATTGGGGTGCCTCGCCGTAATAGGCGGCACCCCGGATATTGTCATGCACAACACCGGCATCGACCGCCTCGGGCAGTGGTCGAGACCGTTCTTCGGGATAGACGCCATGTTGTGGTACCGGTAGGCTCCCAGTTCCAGGGCCCGGTGGCTGGCGGCCTCGAGGCGCTCCGTCCCGTATTTGCCCCCCAGGTTGAGTATGCCCATCCGGAAGCCCTGCTCTGGATGGGCACGGCGCTGCATGGTCTCGGACGCCAGTCGGTCGGTGGCAGGGCCAATCTGCTTAGCCCTTTCGAGAAGACGGTGTTGTTCGGCCCCTTGGCGATGGTGTGAAGGCATAGGACTCATTTCGGTTGTGAATCGGCGATGGCTGCGCCGGTGTGAGGCTATGCGTTCTCCCTTTAGAAAGCATTGCACCGTGTTATCGGCGATGCATACGTCCATTTGCCTCCGGGCATAGCGATATGGGACGCTGTAGAAGGCTTTTTCTACCGCGACGTGGTAATCGACGTTGACACGGGCCTTCTTCCATTCTCGGAAGACATAGGGATATAGCGGCAGCGGCCGCATCGCCGGCAGATCGATCTCCTCGAACTGGCTGCGACGGCTGCCTTGGCGCTTCTGGAAGGGCCTCTCATTAACATCCACTAGGAGGGTGGCTATCTGTAGACCCGGCTCTTCAATGCTGAAGAACGTAAAGTCTTCCAGCCGCCCAAGTATCCAGCTTTGGACGATTTTTACGCCTGTTTCAGCCTTGGCCTTATCCCGTGGTTTTCGCACGCGCGTCGGCAAAATTACCACATCATAATGCTCGGCCAACTCCTGGAAGGTCAGGTTCGTCTCAGGATCATAGCGGTGCGCCTTCTTGACAGCCGACCTCAGGTTGTCGGGTACTATCGCCTGAGCCGCGGCGCCGAAGAATTCGAACGCACGCCGGTGCGACCCTATCCAGTTGCTCAGCTTCTGGTTCTGCGTGGCTTCCACGTACGTATAGCTGGAGTAGCCCAGGACGGCCACAAAGATCTGGGCCTTCGATACTTCGCCTGTACGTGGATCCACGATGGGGACGGTCTTACCAGAGTAGTCGACGTAGAGCTTCTCACCGGCCTTGTGTTCGATGTGCATGCGCACATTCGTACGTTGGCGCCAGGCATGATAGAGCTTGCAGAACCTGCTATATCCATAACCCTCTGGATAATGGCCCCGGTACTTCTGCCACACCAGCCGAAGGGTTATCCCCTTCGGCGCCAGTTGCCGCTTAACGTGTTCCCAATTGGGCACCGGGCGCGTCGGCGGCGCTAGCTCCGCAAAAAGCCGCTGCTCCAGCTCCAGATCGGTGAGCTCTTCCGGCAGCGGCCAGCTTAAGTCTGCTTGCTTTGCACGGATGATGTACCCGCTAACGGTGCCAACGGCAATACCCAGACTGCGCGCTATACGGCGCTTGCTGTATTGCTCCCGGTAGTGCAGGCGAAGGACGTCTCTGATTTTGCGCATGGAGGTTCGCTTGGTGGGCATCGGTCTCTCGGACAGTGAAAGAGAGCAACGAAAGCCCTGAGTGATATGCAGCACCACGCAGACGGCCCAAATTCGGGTTCCTACCACCGCTACGGCTGGCCTATAGTACCCGAGAAAGTGTTCACGATCGATCGGGTTGGGTGTTCAACATCAATCGGAATACCCGTTCACGATCGATCGGATTGGGTGTTCAGCTTCGATCGGAATACCCGTTCAACATCCGTCGGATTATCCAGCCGTAGAACACGATCGTCTCTGGCAGAGAAAACAGCTCTCTGGAACAGCGTTCGCTGCAGCACTTCCCGGTGCGTCCACACCGGGTCATTGCTGCGGTAGAGCTTGGATAGCGACAGGGGCTGGCCCTTGTGCCGCCCGATCAGTTCCAGGATGGAGGATTTGAGGGACATCCAGGAGAAGTTCTGGCGTTCGCCGGCGGCGAAGATCATGCGTGTCACTACCAGGGCCGTGGAAAGCATCGCGGTGTGAGAGGCCCTGCTGCAGCAGTACGTCGTGCATCCCCCTATTCTTTCAATGCCTGGAGGCAGATGCGTTTGCAGCCTACACAACGGGGCGGTCCGCCGTACTGCGGCGAATCGAGATCCACCTCACAGATGGGATCGTCATCCTTACGGGCCTATTCTTCGTCTTTGGCCCGGAGTCGGGCGACCATGTCTTCGGCAGCCTCTCGAAGCTGCGCATCAACGGCTACCAGATCCAGGTCGTGCTGCCCGGCATAGCGTGCCTTTACGAGCTGAGCGACGGCTTTCCACCGGTGCTTGGGTACGGCATAGTCAACTCCGAACCAAAGGAGGATACCTTGTTTGACGGTTGTGCCCTGGCGCTTGTTTTGGACGAGGCGATAGCTAAGGAAGGGGGCGCAGTCCTTGTAGTGGGCGAGGACGGATAAACAGCGCGAGGAAGACACACTTACCGTCCTCCTGTAGGTGTGGCGCAGTCCTTGTAGTGGGCGAGGACGGATAAACAGGGGGCAAGGATAACACAGCACAAGTCATAAGGTGCACACAAATACACTGGGCACTACACTTTAGGCACCTTCTCAGCTACGCCCGAGCTCTTGTTAACACACGTTATTGCACATATATAACAAGGTCCAAACCGTTCTAAACAGGGCCTCGGACGGGATAATCAGGGCAGAACATATTTGGGGCGCAAAAAGAGACGAGTTTCGGTTATCCCAACATTGGCATTTACCCAAAGTTGGGGCAAGGTGTTGCACCCCGCTGCGTACGGCGATGAAATGGTACCTGTCCTTAACAACGCCGTAAAATACTAACCTTCTTTGAGGGCACCGGTCTCAGTATGTCGAGCGCAACGGGCTTCTGCCGGGAGCACACTGCCACCAGACGGCTACAGGTAGGCAGCCCAAGACAGAATTCGCAACCATCTCGACGGATTGAGGCGAAGCGTAGGTCGAATTGGGTGCGGAAGCTACAGAACAGGTGCCGGCTCTTCTTCCTCTGTTGGGGAGGCGCGCTGAGCGAGATCACCGGCAATGGCAGCCTGGAGTTCCTCCAGCTCCTTCTTGGACCCGACCACGATATCCCGGAATTTTCGCTGGCCGGTGCCGGCCGGGATAAGATGCCCTACGATGACATTTTCCTTGAGACCATACAGTGGATCAACTTTGCCGGCAATAGACGCCTCCGTAAGCACTTTCGTGGTTTCCTGGAATGATGCTGCGGATACGAAAGAATCCGTGGCCAGTGCGGCCTGCGTAATGCCAAGCAGAATGGGTTCAGCAACAGATGGCTGCGTATCTCGCACCCTAACCGGCTTGAGGTCATGACGCTTCATTTCGGAATTGACTTCGCGCAGGCGACGCCGATCAATAAGACTTCCCATACCCAGGCTGGCGTTACCTGGATCAACGACAACAAAATTGTCATACAGGTCATCGTTAAGCTCTTCGAGCTGAAAGCGCGCAATGTTGTCTGCCTCAAGGAGCGGCGTGTCGCCTGGATCGGTAACCCGCACCTTCTGCATCATTTGCCGAACAATCACCTCAATATGCTTGTCGTTTATCGTGACACCCTGTAGCCGGTAAACCTCCTGGATTTCGTTGACCAGGTACTCTTGTACGGCACGCGGCCCTCGGATCCGGAGAATGTCCTGCGGAGATACCTGGCCGTCTGAAAGGGGCTCCCCAGCCCGCACGAAATCATTCTCGTGAACCAAGAGGTGTTTCTGCAGCGAAACCAGGTAGGATCGGGTCTCCACGCCATCCCGGCTGGTAACGATAACCTCCTGCGCTCCTCGCTTGCGGCCCCCGAAGCTCACCACGCCGTCAATTTCACTGACCACAGCCGGATCACTCGGAGTGCGGGCCTCGAAGAGTTCAGTCACGCGTGGCAGGCCACCCGTTATGTCCCGCGTTTTTGCAGACTGTCTGGGAATCTTTGCCAAAACCTGCCCAGCCTGCACCGAATCATCTTGATCTACCTGAATACGCGCCCTTACAGGGAGCGGGTACTCGCGATGCGTACGGGTCGCGTTCTGGTCCCCCGTCCGAATGAGCACGGCCGGCGTAAGCGTTCGTTCCCGGCTTTCCGTCACCACTTTCTCCTTGAACCCGGTCTGCTCGTCAGACTCTTCGCGGAAGGTTGTCCCCTCCAATATGTCCTGGAACCTGACCTTGCCGGATACTTCTGACAGAATCACGCTATTGTACGGATCCCACCTTGCCAGAACCTGACCTTTTTCGACGGCACTGCCCTCCGCAACCAAGACTTCTGCTCCGTAGGGAATGATATAGGCAATCAGCTGCCGGCGGTCAAGTTCGGGATCTACCACCCTTATTTCTCCCTGGCGCGTCAGCACGACTTGTTCGGGGCCGCTTTCGCCTTCGTAGGTGACAGTGCGCAGATTTGAATACTCCACCACTCCGGAGTACTTACTCTGGATAGTACTTTCTGCCTCAATACGGCTGGCGGTGCCTCCCACATGGAAGGTCCGAAGCGTAAGTTGCGTGCCGGGCTCACCAATTGACTGCGCAGCCACCACGCCAACTGCCTCGCCGCTTTCAACCATCCGTCCGGTACCCAGATTACGCCCGTAGCAAAGTGCACAGGCGCCCCGCCGGGCTTCGCAAGCAAGCACAGAGCGGATCTCTACCCCTTCAATGCTGGTCTCGGCAATCTGCCGCGCCTTGGACTCATCAATAAGCTCGTTAGCGGAAACAATAAGCCGATCAGTGAGCGGATCGTATACATCGTGCAATGACACCCGCCCAAGAATGCGGTCGGCAAGAGGCTCAACGACAGTCTCATTATCCTTTAGAGCGGAGATGGCGATGCCGCGCAGCGTTCCGCAGTCATTCTGCGTAATGGTGACATCTTGCGCGACGTCCACCAGGCGGCGCGTCAAGTAGCCGGCGTCTGCCGTCTTCAGCGCCGTATCAGCCAGGCCCTTCCGGGCGCCGTGCGTAGAAATGAAGTACTCCAGTACCGAGAGCCCTTCCTTGAAATTGGAGACGATCGGGTTTTCAATGATTTCGCCGGCCGATCCCACCAAACTCTTTTGCGGCTTGGCCATCAGGCCACGCATACCACCGAGCTGCCGAATCTGCTCCTTGGATCCGCGAGCGCCCGAATCTGCCATCATATAGATGGCATTAAAGCCTTCTGAGTCGTTTTTCAATGTCTCAAACAGGACTTCTGCCACACGGTTATTGGTCCGTGTCCAGATATCAATGACCTGATTGTAGCGCTCGTTGTCGGTAATGAAGCCCATCTCGTAGTTGGCGCTTGCTGTAGTGACAGCCTCCCGGGCCTCTTCAATGTAGGCGATCTTTTCGCCCGGAATGACAATGTCGGCAAGCGAAAACGTTAACCCTGCCTTTGTGGCGTGTTCGAATCCGGCCCTCTTGATAGCATCCAGGAATTGGGCCGTCTTTGCGAAATCGGTAGCATTCAGCACCCGCGTAATTATTCCCCGCAGGCTTTTTTTGGTCAAGACCTCGTTGATGAACCCTACACCATCCGGAATCACTTCATTGAACAGCACACGCCCGACCGACGTATCGATGACTTCGCCTGTCTCCAGCCGCACCTTGATCTTGGTATGTTCGGCGAGAATGCCCTGATCGTAGGCCTGGCGCACCTCCTGCGTACTGGCAAACCGCATGCCTTCCCCCATTGCCCCACTGCGGGACTTGGTCAGGTAATACAGCCCCAGTACCATGTCCTGCGTGGGCACGGTAATCGGACCACCATGCGCAGGACTCAAGATATTGTGGCTCGATAGCATAAGCACCATTGCTTCCAGACAGGCGTCATGCCCGAGTGGCACGTGGACCGCCATCTGGTCGCCATCGAAATCTGCGTTAAAGGCTGTACAGACCAGCGGATGAAGCTGGATGGCCTTACCCTCAGTCAGTACCGGTTGAAAGGCCTGAAATCCCAACCTGTGCAGCGTAGGAGCACGGTTAAGCATCACGGGCCTGCCCTGGATCACCTTTTCGAGGATGTCCCACACATCAGCCGTGCGACGGTCTACCACCTTCTTTGCACTCTTGACCGTCTTCACGATACCACGCTCTATGAGCTTGCGTATGATGAACGGTTTGAAGAGCTCTACTGCCATTTCCTTCGGAATCCCGCACTGGTGCAGCTCCAGCTCGGGTCCAACCACGATCACGGACCGGCCGGAATAGTCTACCCGCTTGCCGAGAAGGTTTTGGCGGAATCGTCCCTGCTTGCCCTTTAGCATGTCCGAGAGACTCTTCAGTGCCCGGTTTGAATCGCTTCGGACTGCATTCGCCTTGCGCGAATTGTCAAACAGACTGTCCACGGCCTCCTGCAGCATCCGCTTCTCATTGCGCAGAATGACTTCAGGAGCCTTTATGTCAATGAGCCGCTTCAAGCGATTGTTGCGG
Source organism: Rhodothermales bacterium (assembly GCA_965216255.1). Lineage (GTDB taxonomy): Bacteria > Bacteroidota > Rhodothermia > Rhodothermales > Bin80. Next base: position 5,142,000 of record OZ244148.1, on the reverse strand, counting down.
ATGATAACCCGGCGATACAGGTCATTCAGGTCGCTAGTGGCGAAGCGGCCTCCTTCGAGCGGTACCAGCGGTCGCAATTCCGGGGGAATGACCGGAACCACGCGCAGCACCATCCACTCAGGATAGTTATCCATACGCCGGTTGGCATCCCGAAATGCCTCCACGACGTTGAGGCGCTTCAAAGCTTCCGACTTGCGCTGCTGACTCGTTTCCGTCTTGATCTGGAATCTGAGCTCATGCGATAGCTGCTCCAGGTCCAGACGCTTCAGCATAGTCTCTACCGCGTCACCGCCGATCATGGCAATGAACTTTTCGGGGTCGTCGTCGGAGAGCCGGTTATTGTCCTCCCGAATCTTGTATAGAATTTCGAAATACTCCTCTTCCGTCAATAATTGCTGGTCCTCGGCACCGGCCGATTCGGCGCAACCTGCCTGCACCACTATATAGCTTTCGTAGTATATGACCTTCTCGAGGTCCTTCGACTTCAATCCCAGCAGATGACCGATCTTGTTCGGTAGCGTCTTGAAATACCAGATATGGATGACGGGGACAGAAAGGGAAATATGCCCCATCCGCTCGCGGCGTACGCTTTTCTGCGTCACTTCTACTCCACAGCGGTCACAAATGATGCCCTTGTAGCGGATTCGCTTGTACTTTCCGCAATGGCATTCCCAGTCCTTTACCGGCCCAAATATTTTCTCACAGAACAGGCCGTCCTTCTCGGGCTTGAAGCTCCGGTAGTTGATGGTCTCCGGCTTGAGCACCTCGCCGAAGCTTCGCTCCAGAACACTTTCCGGGCTCGCGAGGCCAATGGTGATTCCATTGAATGACTTGCTGGTTTTCGGAGACTTTCCGTATGCCATGGTCGAGAAAACCTGTTAGGGTAAAAGGAAGGAAGGAAGTCGCTCGCAAGGAACCGACTCAGTCTAGCCGAATCTCGAGGCCCAGGCCCTGCAATTCACGCACCAGCACGTTGAAGCTCTCGGGTACACCGGCCTCTGGCATGTTATCGCCCTTGACCACGCATTCATAGGCCTTTGATCGGCCCTGCACGTCATCGCTCTTGTACGTAAGCATTTCCTGAAGCACATTCGCCGCGCCGTAGGCATACATGGCCCAAACCTCCATTTCACCGAGGCGCTGTCCACCAAACTGGGCCTTCCCACCAAGGGGCTGCTGCGTAATCAAGCTATACGGCCCAATCGATCGGGCGTGAATCTTGTCCTCCACAAGGTGGCTAAGCTTCAGCATGTAAATCTGCCCTACCGTCGTTTTCTGGTCAAAGGCTTTGCCGGTACGGCCATCGTAAAGCTGCGCCCGCCCGTCTACCGGAAGACCTGCTGCTTCCATCGTAGCAATCAGATCCTCCAACGTGGCCCCGTCAAAGATGGGCGTGGCGAAGCGCTTGCCCAGCCTTTCACCTGCCCATCCGAGCATCGTCTCGAAGATCTGGCCCAGGTTCATTCGGCTAGGCACACCAAGCGGATTGAGCACAATATCTACCGGCGTCCCATCCTCTAGGAAGGGCATATCTTCTTGGGGCACAATGCGGGCCACGACACCTTTGTTGCCATGACGGCCAGCCATCTTGTCCCCGACTTGAATTTTGCGCTTCTTGGCGATATAAACCTTGGCCAACTGGACGATCCCCGGAGGAAGCTCATCACCCATCTGCACGCGATGCTTCCGGCCATTGGTTTCGCCATCTATCGTGTGGCGCAGGCGCCGGTAATTAACGAAAAGCTGACGCACGTCGCGGTTAACAGCCTCGTCCGTGGTTACGTCCACCTTCGCATCCAGCTCCTGCGGAGCTATACTGCCGAAGTCGTCTCGTCTAATCACGGCTCCGGCGGTAACGACCTCACGCCCGTCCTGTGTTTGCGGTCCGGCCGAAATCATGCCCTCCACTAAGCCAAAGAATTTCTCCCCCAGCGCTGCTTCCAGGTTCCTAACGGCGCGCTCAAATTCCTGTTCAATCTCCGCGATGGACTGGTGCTCGCGCTTTTTCGCGGCTGGATCGAGTTTGCGGCGGCTGAACAGTTTGGTATCTATGACTACCCCCTGCATACCTGGCGGCGCCTTAAGGGAGGCATCCTTAACGTCGCCGGCCTTGTCACCAAAAATGGCACGCAGCAGTTTTTCTTCCGGCGTGGGGTCCGTGGCACCCTTCGGCGTAATCTTGCCTACAATAATGTCTCCCGCCTGCACCTCGGCTCCTACCCGGACTACGCCGCGCTCGTCCAGGTCTTTGGTCGCCTCTTCGGACACGTTGGGAATTTCACGTGTCAATTCCTCTTCCCCCCGCTTGGTATCCCGTACCTGCAGCTCGTACTCCTCTATATGAATAGAGGTGTAAATGTCCTCACTCACGAGCCGCTCGGAAAGGATAATGGCGTCCTCGAAGTTGTAACCACGCCAGGGCATGAATGCTACGAGGATATTCTTGCCCAGGGCAAGCTCGCCGTTGTCGGTAGCGAACCCATCCGTGAGTACGGAGCCGGCTTCTACGCGCTGCCCGGTACGCACGATGGACTTCTGGTTGATGCAGGTGTCCTGGTTTGTCCGGCGGAACTTGGTCAGCCGGTACTCCCTGACTGGCTCGTCGAAGGCAACCCGCGCTTCCTGATCGTCACGGTCATACCGCACGACGATACGCCTCGCATCCACGTATTCCACTGTTCCGGAGCCCTCGGCCACCAATACTGCACGCGAATCCCTCGCAACGCGGCGCTCCAGCCCCGTACCAACAATGGGGGCTTCAGCCTTGAGCAGCGGCAGAGCCTGACGCTGCATGTTGGATCCCATCAGCGCCCGATTGGCGTCGTCGTGCTCCAGGAAAGGGATAATAGAAGCAGACGGCGAGACAATCTGGTTGGGAGCAATGTCCATGAATTGGATATGCTCCGCGCGCTCGAGCGGGAAATCGCCCCGATGACGGCAGCGCACGCGTGGATCCAGAAAGTTTCCAGCCTCGTCAATTCTAGCATTGGCCTGCGCAATAACGGCGTCGTCTTCCTCCTCTGCGGACAGATACGTAATCGCGTCTGTCACTATTGAGTCTACCACCTTGCGGTAGGGAGTCTCTATGAAGCCAAATGCATTGATGCGCGCATGTACGCACAGGGAGGAAATGAGTCCGATGTTGGGACCCTCCGGCGTTTCGATCGGGCATAGTCTGCCGTAGTGCGTGTAATGGACATCACGCACTTCGAAACCGGCGCGCTCGCGCGTCAACCCCCCGGGGCCCAAAGCCGACATGCGTCGCTTGTGCGTAAGCTCGGCCAGCGGATTGGTTTGATCCATGAACTGGCTGAGTTGGTTGGTCCCGAAGAATGTGTTGATCACACTCGAAACCGTACGAGCATTCACCAGGTCCTGGGGGGCGAAACTATCCGCGTCGCGCAGATTCATCCGCTCCTTGATGGTTCGTGCCATACGGGCAAGCCCCAGAGAAAACTGCGCCGCCAGCTGCTCTCCGACCGTTCTGACGCGGCGATTCCCCAGGTGATCAATGTCGTCCACACTGCTCTGCCCGTTGCGCAGCTTAACGAGTTTCTTGATAATGGCGACGATGTCCTCCCGGGTCAGCGTCAGTATTTCCGGCGATACGTCCACACCGAGCCGCTTGTTAATGCGGTAGCGTCCGACTTCTCCCAAGTCGTACCGCTTGGCACTGAAGAACAAGCGCTCCAGAACGCCCCTGGCCGTCTCGATATCGGGCGCTTCGCTGCCGCGAAGCTGCAGGTAGAGGTATTCCAGCGCCTCCGCCTCCCCATGGGCAGGATCCTTCTTCAGCGTTCGAATAAGCGTACTTTTGTCCTGCGCGTCTTCCTGCTCGTCTTCCCGTAACACGAAGATCTGGGGAATCTTCGCCTCCTTCAGCACTTCATAGTCCTCTTCCACCACAACCCGGTCCGCGGGCAAAAGGATATCCCGCGACAACTGCTCCTCAATGATCTCGCCGGTATCCTCGTCAACAATCTCGGTAATTTTGTCGATCGTGACGGACGTAGCCAGCGTTCTTCCGATGGCCTGCCGAAATGCACGCTTTGTTCTGGTATTTATGGTATCCGCCAGATCGAATATGCGAATAAGCTCTTCCGTTTCAGAGAATCCCAGTGCGCGTAGCAGCGTGGTTACCGGAAGCTTCTTCTTGCGGTCAATGTAGGCCCACATGACGTTTTGCACGTCCGTGGAAAACTCTATCCAGGACCCCCTGAACGGGATGATCCGGGCAGAGTAGAGTTCCGTGCCGTTGGGATGCACACTCTGCCCAAAGAAGACACCCGGACTGCGATGCAACTGTGATACAACGACACGCTCGGCGCCGTTGATCACGAACGTTCCCCTCTCTGTCATCGCCGGCAGGTTTCCCAGATATACCTGCTGTTCTACAGCCTCCTCGGCTTCATCATCGTCTTCATCGTCCTGCGAAGAGAGACGGAACTTGGCCTTCAGCGGGACGGAAAAACTGAGTCCCTGCGCAATGCATTCCTCAATGGAATGCTTGGGAGTATCAAGCGAATACTCAATGAACTCAAGCAGATAGCGCTCGCGGCTATCCGCTATCGGAAAGTGCTCATCAAAAACGGCCTGCAGGCCCAAGTCACGGCGTTCCTCCGGGGGGATGTCGGCCTGCAGGAAGCCGTGGAAGGATTTTAGTTGGACATCGAGAAAGTCAGGATAATCGAGCACGGGGCGCGTTCTTGCGAAGCTGGTGCGCCCAGATGAGCGGCCGTTTTGTACTGACATAAGCGGAATTGCAATGGTTGGTAATTGGCAGCACGGGCAGTTATCAGCGTCCTATGGCGGGCGCACGCCGCGGCGGCTATTTCACCTCCACTTCCGCCCCGGCTGCCTCGAGTCGGGTGCGGATTTCCTCTGCCTCTTCTTTTGAAACGGCCTCCTTGACCTCCTTCGGCACGCCATCCACGAGCGCCTTCGCATCCTTAAGTCCAAGACCGGTAATGGCCCGTATTTCCTTGATTACGGCTATCTTCTGGCCACCGAAGCCCTTGAGGATGACCGTGAATTCCGTCTGCTCTTCCACTTCTGCGGCAGCCTCGCCTGCGGCACTGGCGGGCGCTGCGGCCACAGCCGCAGCAGCAGGCCGGATGCCGTAGTCTGCTTCGAGCAGCTGCGCAAGCTCGCTGGCTTCCTTTATGGTAAGCGCTACAAGCTGTTCTGCGAGTTCTTTGATGTCTGCCATAGTTGCGTTTTCCTCCAGCGGCGGTCTAGGCTCGTCAAAGAACTGCGCCGCATTTTAAGGTTGATAAAAGAATGCCCTATTCCTGCATGGCCACCAATAGGGAAGCCAGCGTTGAACCCGGAGCCTGGACAGCTCCGGCAATGCTGCAAATCGGTGATTGCAGCAGTCCTAGTATGTCCCCCAGGAGGTCGTCTCGTGATTTCAGAGAAGCCAGCGCATCGATCTCCGCTCCGCCGTACAAGGATCCGTCAACGAAAGCTGCTTTTAGCTCTGGCGCCCTGATCGGCGTCATCTTGACAAATTCCTTGATTACACGGGCAGCTGCCGACGGTTCGCCGCTGAAGGCCGCAGCGGTTGGCCCGTGCAGATACTCGTACAGTCCCTCGTATCCGCCTACCTGCTCAAGCGCACGTCGCAGCAGCGTGTTCTTTACCACCCTGTATTCCACGCCGGAGGCACGAAATCGGTTTCTGAGGTCATTGACCTGATCCACATTCAGGCCCTTGTAGTCCGTCAGATACACGGCTTTTGCCCGGTCCAACTGGGCAACAACCTGAGCGATCTGCGAAGCCTTCTGCTCTCTGGTTAGGGACATGGCTTTAGCGCGCGATGTTGAGCACCTCAGTGCGAGCTATTTCGATGGCGGGTCCCATCGTCGCGGACAGTGTAATCGACCGCACGTAGGTGCCTTTGGCCGAGGCTGGCCGTAGCCGCAAGACCGCCAGCAGGAACGCACGGGCATTTTCGTGCAACTGGGCCGCCGTAAACGAGACGCGACCTATGCCTGAATGCAGGTTCCCCTGCTTGTCTACCCGGAAATCTATCTTGCCTGCCTTGACTTGCTGCACGGCTTCCTCCACATCCATGGTAACGGTGCCGCTCTTGGGATTTGGCATGAGCCCGCGCGGTCCCAGGATGCGCCCGAGGCGGCCTACTTTGGCCATGACATCCGGCGTTGCAATGACGACATCAATGTCCGTCCAGCCCTCCTGAATACGCTTAACATAGTCCTCCAGCCCGACATGGTCCGCTCCGGCCGCGACGGCTTCCTGCTGCTTGGATTCGTTTGCCAACACCAGCACCCGTACTTTTCGGCCGGTTCCGTGAGGCAGCGACACACTTCCCCGCACCATCTGGTCCGCATGGCGCGGGTCGACGCCTAGCCTGAGATCCATATCCACGGATTCGTCAAAGCCTCCACTCCCCACGGCCTTGATGGCTGCAGTGGCCTGTTCCAGCGTATAGGGCCCCGGCCCCTGCTCTTTGATGGTTGCGGTGGCCGCTACGTAGCGCTTACCTCTTTTGGGCATGGTGATCTGCGTTTAACTTGGGCGCCCTTCCACGAAAATACCCATGGAGCGCGCCGTGCCTGCAATCATGGAAGCGGCACGATCCAGGTCGTACGCGTTGAGGTCATTCATCTTCTGCTGTGCGATCTCCCTGCACGCCTCCCACGTTACGGCACCTGCCCGTTCGCGGATGGAATCCTGCGCGCCGCTCTCGACACCAGCCGCCATCAAGAGCAGCACGGCAGCCGGCGGACTCTTGACGACAAAACTGAAGGACTTGTCGGCAAAAACGGTGATGACTACCGGCAGCACGAGTCCCATGCGATCCTGCGTCGCCGCGTTGAATTGCTTGCAGAATTCCATGATATTCACCCCGTGCTGTCCCAGCGCGGGCCCGATGGGCGGAGCAGGATTGGCCTGCCCTGCCTTGATTTGCAGTTTGATCAGGCTATCAATTTGCTTCGCCATGGCACGGGTCCGGGGTGATGTGGCTACTGGCAGCTACGTCGCAGCCTCTTGAAATGCAACACGCTGTGTCAAGTTCCGGCACATGACGGGACTCTTGCGGGATTTCTACTGCTCTAGCTCGACCTGAAGGTAATTCAGTTCCAAAGGGGTCTTGCGCCCAAAGATGGAAACCAAAACGCGCACCTTCATCTTGTCCGCATATACCTCGTCCACAAAGCCCGTAAAGTTATTGAAGGGTCCATCAACCACCTTGACGGCATCCCCGCTAACAAAGGGCATGGCGGGCTTTTCACCGGATTCACGGGCATCTTCGACTCGCCCCATTATCCGGGTAACCTCCTCGGGTCGCAGTGGAGTGGCCTGATCTCCCGCACCCAAGAAGCCTATAACCGAAGGCAGTCCCGCCACCACATGCTGCAGTTCGCTGTCCATCGCAGCCTGGATGAGGATGTAGCCGGGAAAGAAGCGCTTCTCTCGCGTGCGTTTCTTGCCGCTGCGCATTTCAAAGACCGTCTCGGTCGGAATGAGGATGCCGGTTAGCCGGTCTTCCAGATGCAGCCGCTCGACTTCGCTTTCGAGATACTGCTTGACTTTCTTTTCGTGCCCGGAAAACGTCCGCAGCACATACCACTTGGGGTCTGCGTAATGTTGCATGGAAATATCGCTACCCCGGATATACTATATCCAGAATGAAACTGATAACGCGGTCAGCCCCGAAGATAAAAAGGGCCAGGGCCACGCTGGCCACCAGCGTGACAACGGTATTGCTTACGAGCTCCTTGCGCTTGGGCCAGGTCACCTTCCGCATCTCCGTCATCACGTCGCTCATGTAGCCGCGAATCTTTGCCGCAAACTTGGTCATGGTGCGCCCGTCATTAGCATGTAGCCGTGTTTCCTAAATGTGGCACGGGCGGTAGGACTTGAACCCACAACCTGCGGTTTTGGAGACCGCCGCTCTGCCAGTTGAGCTACGCCCGTTTTGCGACCGTCAGTCAAGGATTTTCGAGACCACGCCGGCGCCGACAGTGCGGCCGCCTTCGCGGATGGCAAAGCGCAGCCCCTGTTCCATCGCCACCGGCTGGATGAGCTGTACCTTGAACTGCGTGTTGTCCCCCGGCATGACCATCTCTACCTGGCCCGGCAACTCAATGTCCCCCGTCACGTCCGTCGTACGGAAATAAAACTGCGGCCGGTATCCCTTGAAAAAGGGCGTGTGACGTCCACCCTCATCCTTGCTCAACACGTACACCTCACATTCAAACTCCCGGTGCGGCGTGATCGAACCCGGATGCACAACCACCTGCCCACGCTCCACCCCGTCCTTCGCCACTCCGCGCAGCAACAAACCCACGTTGTCACCCGCCTGACCCTCGTCCAGAATCTTGCGAAACATCTCCACTCCCGTTACCGTCGTGCTCGACTTCTCCGGCCGAATACCCACGATATCCACCTTCTCACCCGTTCGCACTATCCCCCGCTCAATCCGGCCCGTGGCTACCGTCCCCCGACCCGTAATCGAAAACACGTCCTCCACCGGCATCAAAAACGGCTTGTCCTTCTCCCGCTCCGGCATCGGAATGTACGTGTCCACCGTTGACATCAATTCCATGATCTTCTCCTCCCACTCCGACTCACCGTTGAGCGCGCCCAGCGCCGATCCCAATACCACCGGAATGGCATTCCCCGGGAATTCGTACTGGTCCAATAACTCCCGTACCTCCAACTCCACCAACTCCAACAACTCCTCGTCATCCACCAAATCCACCTTGTTCATGAATACCACGATGTAGGGCACCCCTACCTGACGCGCCAACAGTATGTGCTCCCGCGTCTGAGGCATCGGACCGTCCGAGGCGTCCACCACCAATATCGCGCCGTCCATCTGTGCCGCACCCGTAACCATGTTCTTTACATAGTCCGCGTGACCCGGACAGTCCACATGCGCATAATGCCGCGCATCCGTCTCGTATTCCACATGCGCCGTCGCGATCGTAATGCCCCGCTCCCGCTCCTCCGGAGCATTGTCAATCGAATCAAACGAACGAACCTCCGTGCCTCCAAAACGGTCGTGAAGCACCTTCGTGATCGCCGCCGTCAGCGTCGTCTTTCCATGGTCCACATGACCAATCGTGCCCACATTCACGTGCGGCTTCGTACGCTGAAAATGCTGCTTTGCCATAGTATGCCGTAGTTATGAAGAAAAATGGGTCATGGAGCCGCCTCTCGGGATCGAACCGAGGACCCCTTCCTTACCATGGAAGTGCTCTACCCCTGAGCTAAGGCGGCAGGATCGACATCCTATGTGCGACGGCGAGCGGCCGGCATCAAAGGAGCGGGAGACGAGATTCGAACTCGCGACCCTCAGCTTGGAAGGCTGATGCTCTACCAACTGAGCTACTCCCGCGTCGCCCGGATGCTCAGGGCAAATGTTCCAGATATAGTGGGTGGGCAGGGAAGGATTCGAACCTCCGAAGGCTTAGCCAGCAGATTTACAGTCTGCCCCCGTTGACCGCTTGGGTACCTGCCCGTCATCGCAGCATGATTATATGGGCCATCCCGTGTGCAGTGCCGACAGGGCACGCGAATTTCGCGTGAAGAGCTGGCGAAGGGACTCGAACCCCCAACCTGCTGATTACAAATCAGCTGCTCTACCGGTTGAGCTACGCCAGCGCGGTGGCAGCAGTATAGATACAGCTTATGAAGTTACGCACTCCGGGTCGTATTGTCAAGCACCATGATTGCGCATCCTCCATCTCTCGCGCCATAGCTGCAGCAAGAGCGCGCCCAGAAGCACGCCCGTCACGGCCAGCCCGTAACGTCCCAGATACACGGAAACCAATTCCCATTGGCCACCGACCACAAAGCCCGCCGCCGTCAAGAGCGCTGCCCAAGCCAGGGCTCCCACAGCGGCCAGGGAAAGCGTCATGCCCCGCGGCATGGACCCCATACCAGCCACCAAGGCAACCACCGACCGGGCACCGCTAAAGAAGCGGTTAGCCACCACCAGCGCATACCCCCATCGCTGCATCCACCTACGTACCCGGTCAATCCTGGCAGCCGAGAGAAAGCGAATCCGACGCCGCTCCGGCACTGCCGCCCCCAGGCGGCGTCCAAGCCAATACAACGTCATAAAGCCGGCCGCACCGCTTGCCGTGCTAAGCAGCACGACCAGACCGGCGTCCAACAGCCCTAGCCCCGCCATGTATCCTGCAAACACGACGACCACATCACCCGGCACAGGCGGCAGTATGTACTCGAGATACGATATCGTTGCCACCACCAAGTACACGGACAGAGTGGGCAGTTCTGCCATGCGTCGGACAAGCTCGCTGAAGTCGGGTTCCACGACTACTCGGCCTCTATTTGACAGACGGCCCATACTGCAACCCCTTCTTGGCGTCCTACAAAACCCATGCCTTCACCGGTTGTGGCCTTCACGGACACCTGCCCCACCGTCAAATTCAGAATCCCGGCGATGGACTGGCGCATGGCATCAATCAGCGGGCGCACCTTCGGACGCTCCATGGCTATTGTGGCGTCCACGTTGACAACGCAGAAGCCATGCTCTGCCAGCATGCTTGTAACAGCCAAGAGCAAGTCACGGCTATGGGCGCCGCGCCACCGGTCATCGGTATCGGGGAAATGCGCACCTAAGTCTCCAAGCGCCGCCGCGCCGAGAAGCGCATCGCACACGGCGTGCAGCAGCGCGTCGGCATCCGAATGTCCCTCGAGCCCCCTGTCTGAAGGTACGACTATGCCACCCAGTACAAGCGGCCTGCCAGAAATAAGGCGGTGGACATCGTATCCCAGGCCTATGCGCATAAGTATTCTTCCTGCCAACGCGGCCACAACAGCCGCGCCAATTCCCAGTCCATGGGTGTGGTGATCTTGAAATTCCAGGCACTGCCCTCGACGATGTGCACGGGATGCCCAAGCCGCATGACGGGCTCGACTTCGTCCGTAGACTCTGCGCCAGCGGCCAGGGCGTCTTCCAGCACGGTTCTTATAAAGCCCTGTGGCGTCTGCATTCGAAAGAGATCAGACCTCGATATGCTCCGCACAAAGCGGCCGGCCACGCCGTAGCGAACCGTATCCATCACCGGCATCGCAAGCGCCGCCGCACCGTGCTCGCGCGTGGCCTCAATCACCCTCGATACCATGCTTGCATCCACAAAAGGACGCACGGCATCGTGGACCAGCACAATATCGGCATCCGTGGCCCGAAGTGCTTCGGCCACCGATGCACTGCGCGTCTCGCCTCCCTCCACCACGGCCCTGAGCTTGGTAAGTCTTCCAATAGAGCCAACGCCCTCCATCGTAGGCGGCAGGGCCACGCACAGATCGTCCACCTCCGAGTGCCGCTCGAAAACCCGCAGCGTCTGCACAAGCAGCGCTGCGCCTCCGAGCGTCCGAAACTGCTTCCTGAGGCCGCCTAGGCGGCTGCCATAGCCCGCAGCCGGAACGAGCACCGCCACGCTTCCTGGTTTGTTCATCGCTCGGCTCAAACAATGAGCATGGCGTCACCAAAGGAAAACAGGCGGTATTTCTCCTCTCTGGCCACACGGTATGCCTCCTGAATAAAATCGTAACCCGCAAATGCCGCCACCAGCATCAGCAGCGTACTCTTGGGCCTATGAAAATTTGTAATGAGCCGCTGCGCAATCTTGAATTCATAGGGAGGATAAATAAACTTGTCTGTCCACCCGCGGCGGCACTTCAGCTTGTTACTCACGGACAGACTCGTTTCTATGGCCCGCACCACCGTCGTGCCAAGCGCTGTGACCGAGCAGTGTTCTGATACAAGGGCCGCATTAACCACCTCGGCTGTGGACTCCGAAATGTTGTAATTCTCGGAATCCATGCGATGCTTGGTGAGATCCTCGACATCCACGGCCCTGAAGGTACCGCGCCCGACGTGAAGCGTGACCGGCGCAAGCGTCACACCATTATCGATCAGGCGTGCACGCAGTTCCGGGGTAAAATGAAGGCCGGCCGTCGGTGCCGCCACCGCTCCGCGATGGACGGCAAATATGGTCTGGTACCGATGACGATCTTCCGGCTCGGCATCACGCTTGATATACGGCGGCAGCGGCGTCTGGCCGATCTCGTCAATCTTCGCATACAACTCGCGGTTCGTGCCCGCAAATACGAACCGTATCGTGCGTCCACGCGACGTGGTGTTGTCGATGACCTCGGCGATGAGTCCGTTTTCAAAAAAAAGCTTGTTGCCAATTCGGATCTTGCGCGCCGGATCAACAATGACATCCCAGAGTCGGCTTTCGGGATTCAGCTCCCGAAGCAGGAATACTTCGATATGAGCCCCTGTCTTCTCCTTTTCCCCCATCAGCCGCGCGGGAAACACCTTCGTGTCGTTGTATACAAGGACATCCCCGACACGAAAATAATCCACGATATCCGTGAATCGGCGGTGCTCTATCGTGCGCTCCGCGCGGTTCAGCACCATGAGCCGGGAGGAATCCCGCGGCTCGGCGGGATACTTCGCTGTCAGTTCCGTTGGGTATTCGTATGTAAACTTCGAGAGTTTCATGCCCCTGGCATTTTCTCTGCTATATCGTGTAACTGTAGGGAATCACTTACGAAACGCGAAATTCCACATACCGCCTCTATCGCCAGACAGGTCGACAAATGAACGACGGAGCATCCCTAGACTTGTCGTCCCAACCATCAATTTCCACCGGCTCCGTACGCCATGGCGTGCAGACACGGCACAGACCACATGGGTTCCCGCTCCATGGGGATGGCAACTCCGGTACTCATGGGCACCCGCAGCCGCCAATGGTGTCCCCGGCGAAGCGGACGCATTAAATGGCCGGCGCTTCGGCATGTATTCAACTCGGTCATGGTATTGGATCGCATGCGCAATAGCAGGGGCAGCCAGCCCGTGCAGCAGACCGAATATAAAGTACCATGGCCCGTGCTCCAAACAGGGTCTGCGGCTACGCAATAGGTGGCTGGCGACGGTGAAAATCAGAGCCTTGCTGAAACGCGTGGGCAAGAGCGAGCAGCGCCGCGTCCCGGTACAGCCCGCCGACGAACGTGATACTCGCCGGCCTTCGCCTTGGGGAGTCCTCCTCCAACACGTGAAAAGCATTGGGCACGCAAACCGACGGGTGGCCGGTAAGGTTGGTAATCTGGAGCGCAGACCCGCCAAACGTCGGCGAAACAAACACATCAAGGTTCTCCATCAGCATACCCATACGCTGCATCAGGACCGTGCGTGCGCGCGAGGCCTGCAAGAATTCGACGGCAGGCACAAAACGCGAACGCCTGAATTCGTGGGGCCACGTGTTCTTGCCCTGCCGCACCATGGTATCCACCCCCCTGCCAAGCGTTAGCCCATCGAAGGCTGCTGCTGCCTCCACGCCCAGCATTAGCAGCATGGCTCCAACTGGCAATTCATCGGGAAGCTGTACGGGGACAAGCTTAATTCCAAGGCTGCGCAGGACACCCAGCGTCGCCCTGTCCGGTTCCCGGTTTTCGTACTCCTCGTCGAAGGCGGCATGCAGATAACCCACCCGCAATGAAGTGACGTCCAAGGATTCGTCAAATGGGAACGGCGCGGCTACCGTGGCGACATCGCGCTCGTCGACCCCGCGGATGGCATCAAATATGAGCGCACAATCCAGGGCTGAGCGCGCCATGGGGCCGAGCTTGTCCATGGACCAGGCAAGCGTCATGGCACCGTGGCGGCTTACCAGCCCAAACGTGGGCCGATGCCCGGTTACGCCGCAGCGGGAAGACGGAGAAACGATGGAGCCCAGCGTTTCAGACCCTATTGCGAAGCCCACAAGGCCCGCTGCAACGGCTGCGCCAGGGCCCGCTGAAGATCCGCTGGAGCCCTCATCAAGATTCCACGGGTTCTTCGTCTGGCCACCAAACCACACGTCGCCCCACGCCAGGGCTCCCAAGGCAAGCTTGGCGACAAGCACCGCGCCCGCATCACGCAGTCTGCCGATGACGGCAGCGTCCTCCTCTATAACCTGATCGCGGAAAGGCATTGCCCCCCACGTCGTGGGATATCCCTTAACCGAGAGCAGGTCCTTTGCCCCGTACGGGACGCCGTGAAGGGGCCCACGCCAGATACCGGCATCAAGTTCAACATCCGCTCTGGCGGCTTCTTCAAGTGCCGTAGGCTCGGTCAGCGTAACAACGGCCTGTAGCCGATCACCGTGGCGCCGAAGCCGAGAAAGGTACAATTTTGTCAGTTCCACGGAGGTCACGCGGCGCGTGCGGAGCAGGTAGGCCAACTCGGCTACGCCCAAGTACGCCAGGGTCTCCGCCTCCGACGGCCGTTCCAGCGCGCGCGGCTCCCACGTGAGCGTTGCGGCCGCCGCGCCCGGGTGCACTCCGCCCATGCGGGGATCGAATACCAGGGACGGCGGCACGCTGCTGGGAAGGTCCAGGGCGCGCAGCCGCGCATAGTCTTCAACCTGCTCTGTAAGAGCCTCCACCAAGAGCTCCCGCTCCTGATCCGTGAAATCCAGCCCTGCGATCTGCTCAGCACAGGCTATGGTCTCTACGGAAAGGGGCTCACCCCCGCGCAGGAGCGCGTACAACGCTCCCGGAAGCAGTGTACCGACGAGTCCGTGGGATGAACAGGCGGCAAGAAAATGCCGGCGATCAATGCTGGCGTGCATGGCCTTGTTGGCTACCGGGCTTGGGCGCAATGGTAAGCCCCCGCAATCCGATTTCGACTATGGGCCGGTTATCGGCAAACGGAATCCAAAAGAGTCCACTCGCATCGCCCGTTCTTGCCTGGCCGGGCGTAAGCTCACCCTCGGTTCTTCGAACTTCTTCCGATTCGGCGGCCCGAAACACGACCGAGAACCGATAGGCTACCGTAAACGTGTTGGTATTTCTGACGAGCAGCACCACACCGTCTCGACTCCCATCCGCCTTTCCGTACAAGATATACTTGACGATAACCCCGTCCATCTCCACGATGGGCTTCCATACCCATTCGCGTGCGATCTCCTGTGCATTGGCCGTACGGCGGGGCAAGACGGCAAGAAGCACGTTACATGCCAGGGCAAGAAGGTAGACCGGCCTAACGTCGGGCCAAGACCTCACGGGCTACCTCCACGACCCGGCCGGTCGTAAATCCCAATTTCTCGAACAGCACCTTGCCGGGCGCCGAGGCACCAAAGCGGTCTATGCCTACCATACCGCCCTCCGGGCCCACATATCGCTCCCAGCCGTGCGTGGCGCCCGCCTCGACGACCACGCGCCTCCGGATGCCGGGTGGCAGTACCGTGTTCTGGTAGGACGAGGGCTGCGCGGCGAAGAGTTCCCAAGACGGCATGCTAACAACCCGGACCTGCACCCCGTCACCGCGACGCAGGACCTCGGCAGCCGAAACCGCCAGCTGCACCTCGCTGCCTGAGGCGATAAGGATTAAGTCGGGCGACGACTCCGTTGCGCGCAGGATGTAGGCCCCCTTCAGCACTCCTGCTGCCTGTTCCACCGTGGCGAGTGTCGCGACGCCTTGGCGTGTAAGGGCCAGCGCGGTCGGCCCATCCCGGCGCAGCATGGCTGCCCGCCATGCCTGCGCTGTCTCATTGGCATCAGCGGGGCGAATAAGGGCAAGATTCGGGATGGCCCGTAGCGCCATCAAGTGCTCTATGGGCTGGTGCGTGGGGCCGTCTTCCCCTACACCGATCGAGTCGTGCGTAAAGACGTACACCACGGGCAGATGCATCAGTGCGCTGAGTCGGAGTGCGGGCCTCAGGTAATCGCTGAATATCAGAAACGTGCCGCAATACGGACGAAGACCGCCGTGGAGAGCGATGCCGTTGCACGCAGCGGCCATGGCGTGCTCGCGCACACCGAAACGCAGGTAGCGACCCTGCGGCTGATCCCTTTGGAAATCCAGCTGCGATGCCCCGCGCGTCTTATTGGACCCGGTTAGGTCTGCAGAGCCTCCTACGAGGGCGCCCACCGCCTGCGTTAGGTGCCCCACCACCCTGCCGCTGGCAGCGCGCGTAGCCACTACGGAGCCGATGTCAAATTCCGGAAGGGTGTCTTCCCACCGTGCGGGCAGCGACCCGCGCAGCCGTGCGGCAAGCTCTGCTGCGAGCTCCGGATACGCGTCCCCGTAGCGTGCGAGGCGAGCCTTCCAGTCCTTCTGCATGTGCCCGCCCTGCTTTGCCGCACACATGGCGGTGCGCACCTCGTCCGGAACGTGAAACGGGCGCTCTTCCGGCCAGCCCAGGTTGCGTTTCGCTGCCCTTAACTCTTGCTCACCAAGCGGGGAGCCGTGCACACGCTCCGAACCCGCCTTGCCCGGACTGCCATATCCGATGGTTGTCGGCACGCGTACTAGCGAGGGCCGAGCCACCTCCGCCATCGATGCGGCCAGGGCAGCGTCCACTTCCTCCGTATCGTTGCCATCTGCCACGGCCACCACGTGCCAGCCGTAGGCCCGAAAGCGCGCCTCGACGTCCTCGCTTACCGAAAGCGAGGTGCTACCATCGATGGTGATTTCGTTGTCGTCCCAGAGGCACAAGAGCTTGCCCAGGGCCAAATGTCCGGCCAGGGACGCGGCCTCATGGGATATACCCTCCATCAGGTCCCCGTCCGAAGCGATGACATACGTGTAATGATTGATGACATCGTGCCCCGGCCGATTGAAGGTGGCCGCCAGCATGCGCTCTGACACGGCCATCCCCACGGCATTGGCAAATCCCTGGCCAAGGGGCCCCGTCGTAGTCTCGACGCCAGGAGTCAGGCCTCTTTCCGGATGCCCTGGCGTTCTGCTTCCCCACCGGCGAAAGGACCTCAGCTCTTCCATAGGAAGATCGTAACCCGTTAGGTGAAGCAGCGCATACAGAAGCATGGATCCGTGCCCGGCCGAGAGCACGAAACGATCGCGGTTCATCCAGCCGGGATCTGCCGGGTTGTGTCGTAGATAGCGCGTCCACAGGACATAGGCCGCAGCGGCAGCACCCATCGGCATGCCCGGATGCCCGCTTGCGGCACGCTCTACAGCATCGGCCGCAAGGAACCGTATGGTATTGATACAGGCCTTGTCCAGTCGGGCGCTGGCTGGCATACGAGAGCCTCTGATTTGCATACTGAGTGTTATTCCGGAGCACCTGCTTCTTCGAGGGCCTGCCGTACGAAGTAACGGAGGCAACCCAGTGAACGGCTTGCATGATGCACCAGGCGTCCGTCAATGATAACGGCCGGCACGCCAGTTAGTCCAAGCCCCTGGTGGATCTGCATCACACTACGCGCCCTGCCCATCAGTCGACCCGTGCGCAAATCATCCCGAAACCTGCCGGCATTCATCCCGATATCGTCCGCAAAGGCCGTCAGACGCTCTACACTGAGATCGCTCGCGCCGTCCCGGGGCTGGAACTGTAACTCCAGCATCTCTTGAAATCTACCCGCTTCCTCTGCCAGCCAGAGTGCCATGACTTCATCCAGGGAGAAGGACGGACCGCCTACCAGCGCGATGGGCTTGTACACGATGCGTGCCTGCTCCGGAAACGCCTCCAGCACGCTCTGCATTACCGGATGCAGATCCCTGCAGTGCGTGCAGTTGGGATCGAGAAACTCTATGATGGTAACCGGAGCATCTCGCCTGCCGGCGATGGGGTCATAGTCCGTGACGAGCTGCTCGATATTCTCGAAGTAGGGCATCGCCGGGTCATAGCTACAGAGAGCCGTGTCCACCTCTTCCTCCGGGGCGAGGGACGCTCCGCCCGATTCCTCTGCTCCGGCACCAGAGGATTTATAGTCCGCCAGCACCAGTACCAGTGCAACCGCAGCGAGCCCGCCGGGCAGGCGCAGTGCCCGCGCCGGGGGCGGAGCGGCAACATTACCCATGTAGCGCTCAAGCAGAAGCGCAGCCACCATCAGCGTAACGATTCCGGCAGAAATCAGGCAGAGCAGGCACCGGTCGGCAAGAATGGCAAACTGCAACGTGGTCAGGAAGATGGAATACAGGAACCCCGCTCCGATAGCCAGACGCCGCAGGGTGGACAGCCACCGGCCCAGCCTCCCACCTTTCGTCATAATGCCTATGCCTATGGCCGCAATGGCCACATAGAACAATAGTCCCCAATATGTACTGGACATGCCGAGCGGGGCGGGATCTTCATTCAGAACTGCTTCGCAATCAAAGCCTGCTCCGCACACGGGATCCACCGCCGTAGTCGGCCCACTATACCAAAACGCAAGGTGAACGGTCAACAGGATGCCGGCAAGGGCCAGCGCGTAGAGGCACCGCTCGAACAGTGGCCGGTATGATAGCCCGGCAGTGGATCGTCTGGAAGTTGTCATATTGAGCCACGGGTTTGTCCTAGCAAGGCCCTAAGGTACGGCAAGAGGATCCGGCTAGCGAACTTTCTTGGCGTAAGGTTTGCCTCCCGCCAGGGTGCGCATTATATTGCGCGCGTGAACATCTGTGCCCAAACATACAGGAATTGGTGGCCGCTCCCCAAACCGGCAGTGGGCGAGGCATAGTAGATCAGTCGCACAGAATAACGAGCCCGCTGCTTCCGGAAAGCAGCGGGTTTTTTTGTTTGGCATGACCTTCAACGACTTCAGCGAACTGGTTACGCGGGAGCTGGCCCGGGGCTCGAGGCGCCTTGCGGTCCCGATAACCCGGCGGCTCAGCGCCGACCTGCTCACGCCCGTGTCGGCGTTCCTCCTGCTACGGATGAAGGGTACGTATGCTTTCCTTCTGGAAAGCGTGGAAGGCGGAGACAAACTGGGTCGCTATTCTTTCCTGGGCAAGAATCCCTACCGGATCGTAGAGACCACCGCAGGCCGCGTCTGCGTACACGGCGCCCGCGATGAGCACGCGCCCAATGGAGATATTTTTGCTGTGTTGCAGCACTACCTGGACGCGTGCAAGGAGATCCGCCTGCCGGGCCTGCCCCGCCTGACCTGCGGCGCCGTGGGGTATTTCGGTTACGACAACGTGCGGCTCATTGAGCACCTGCCCAACGCGCCCGAAGATGACCTGAACCTGCCCGATGCCATGTGGTGCTTTTACGATACCGTCGTAGCATTTGACCGGGTCAAGCACCAACTGGTGCTGATGTCCAGCGCATTTGTGGAAGCTGGCGTGGCACCAGGAGCGGCCTATGAAGCCGCCACCCGGCGCCTCATGAACCTGGAAAAGGAACTACACGCTCCAATCACCACTCCGGAAGCCGTCACCCTTTCCGGAGGCCCAATGGCGTCCAATTTCAAGCGCCGGGCCTTCGAATCCGCCGTGGAGGAAGCTAAGCGGCGCATATTCGAAGGCGACATCTTCCAGGTGGTGCTTTCGCAGCGTTTCACGCTCTCCTTCGGGGGGGACTCGTTCAATCTATACCGGGCGCTGCGACAAATCAATCCATCCCCTTATCTGTTCTACCTGGACTTTGCCAAGGTAGTGCTGATCGGCTCTTCGCCCGAGGTTCTAGTGCGCGTCGAGGAAGGCACGGCAGAGCTTTTGCCTATTGCCGGCACGCGTCCGCGTGGTGCTACGCAGGAGGAGGACGAATTGCTGGCACGGGAATTGCTGAATGATCCGAAGGAACGTGCGGAACATCTCATGCTCGTAGACCTAGGCCGCAATGACCTGGGCCGGGTGTGTGCCATGGGATCCGTGCAGGTCGACCGCTACGCGTACATAGAGCGCTACTCGCACGTCATGCATATTGTCAGCGCCCTTTCCGGCAGCCTCTCTCAGGGCTTGGGTGCGATGGATGTGCTAAAAGCCTGCTTCCCTGCCGGAACGGTCTCGGGAGCCCCCAAGGTTCGCGCCATGGAAATCATTGACCTGCTGGAACCCACGAAACGGGGCGTCTATGCCGGTGCAGTAGGCTATGTGGATTTCTCTGGTAACATGGACACGTGCATCGCCATCCGCACGATGGTGGTACGAGGACAGGATATCTTTATCCAGGCCGGCGCCGGCATCGTTGCAGACAGCGAGCCGCCACGCGAGTTTGAGGAAACAGAGAACAAGGCGCGGGCACTCAAGCTGGCACTACTCATGGCCGCCGACGGCCTCCACTAGCACCAAATCACGCTACCTACCCCCAATTGCGATGCGTCTCAAATCCATCAAGGAAGCCGTCCTCAGAAAAGGGTGGGCGGGTCGCACTCTTTCCTGCGCAGACACCGCCGCGCGGCTGAACCCTCTGCTGCGGGACCATGTGGCACTTAACCGTGC
Organism: Rhodothermales bacterium; assembly: GCA_965216255.1. Taxonomy (GTDB): domain Bacteria; phylum Bacteroidota; class Rhodothermia; order Rhodothermales; family Bin80. The sequence continues at coordinate 5,121,839 of OZ244148.1, read as the reverse complement.
ATACGACCGCGCGGCAGATACCTGTCCGGATGCACATATCGCGGAAAAGCTGACCGGGCTGCAGAAAAAGGCACGCGTGGATGTGGGAAAGCTTTCCGAAACCGTGCTGAGCTGCGGTGCGCCCGCCTATAGCGGAGTGGAAAGGGAGCCTGAAGAAGTTCTCCACACTTCGTTGCTGGACGTGGCAGACCTGGAGCGGGCTTTTGGAGAGGCGCTGGAGCATGAACGGAAACTCGAGCATCAGATGCGCACGCAGGCCGTTCTGCAACGCTTGGTACGCCACAGCGAAGAACGGCTTGAATTTGCCAGAGGTGCCGTGCGGCATTTGCGGCTTCGGCGCGGCGCTTAAAGGATTCTGTCCATGAACACATCCACTGTCGTAGTCTCCGGCATACAGTCTTCAGGCGCGCTCCATATCGGCAATTATTTTGGTGCCATCAGGCAGCACATCGCGCTACAGGAGAAACACGAAGCCTACTATTTCATCGTCAATTATCACGCGATGACCACCATGCGCGACGCTCATGCATTGCGCAAACATACGCTGGATGCGGCACTCACCTATCTCGCCCTGGGGCTGGATCCGGAAAAAGCCAATCTGTTCTTGCAGAGTGATGTCCCGCTTCTGCAGGAGCTGACCTGGATATTCCTCTGCCTTACGCCGGTCTCCCAGCTCGAAAAAGGAGTATCATACAAAGACAAGGTTGCGCAGGGACTGACGGCCAATGCCGGCCTCTTCTGCTATCCGGTGCTGCAGGCTGCCGACATCCTGATTTACGGGGGAACGCTCGTTCCTGTCGGCGCCGACCAGAGGCAGCACCTGGAAATCACGCGGGATATCTCACAGCGCTTTAACCGGACGTTCCCGGCCGATCCTCCCATCTTTCCCGTGCCCGAGCCCTATATCGTAGAAGAAGTGGCGGTGGTCCCCGGTACCGACGGACGGAAGATGTCGAAGAGCTACGGCAATACGATCGGGATTTTTGATGAAGGCAAGGAATTGGCCCGGCGGATAAGCGGGATCATTACGGATTCAACCCCTCTCGAAGCACCCAAGAACCCGGATACGGACAACGTCTTCGCGCTCCTGAAGCTCTTTGCGGATACGGACACACTGGCAGAGATTCGAGCCGCCTATAGGGCCGGCGGCTACGGGTACGGCCACGCGAAGAAGAGGCTGCGCGCCTTGATGCTGGATTATTTTGCAGAGGCCCGTGAGCTGCGCAGGGATCTGGAGCACCGCCCGGACTACGTCAGAGACGTGCTGCGCCACGGCGCGCGTCGCGCGCGTGCCCGGGCAGAACACTACATGGAGCGAGTACGCGATGCCACGGGGCTGCTTACCTTTTGCCGGTCATGATACTTGTCCTCGACAACTACGACTCCTTTACCTACAATCTTGTGCACCTCCTCGGACGCTACCATGCTGACGTGGTGGTGCACCGCAATGATGTCCTCTCTTGCGACGCGGTCGAAGCCATGGCGCCGGAGGGCATCCTGATTTCCCCGGGGCCTGGCCGGCCCCGCGATGCCGGCATCTGCGAAGAAGTCATCGCCAGGCTCGGGCCTACCATCCCCATACTCGGAATATGCCTTGGCCACCAGGCCATCGCACAGGCCCACGGGGGCGTGGTGACCTATGCGCCTGAATTGATGCACGGCAAGACCAGTACCATCCACCACGACGGCAGGACCATTTTTGCGAAGGTCAACCAGGATTTCACAGCCACCCGGTATCATTCCCTCATTGTGGAGCGCGCCTCGATTCCGGATTCGCTCCACATTTGCGCGGAAACCGACGATGCCATTGTCATGGGACTTCGCCACGGTACCTGGCCAACCGAAGGCGTTCAATTCCACCCAGAGAGTGTGCTCACGTACGAGGGACCCCGGATTATTGCCAACTGGGTTTCCCGCGTGGCCCGCTGGCAGACCTCAAAGGGACGTTCCGCATGAAATCATTCCTCAGCATCCTTTCGCGGCAGGAAACACTCACTACGAAGCAGGCGGAAGAGGCCATGCACCTCATGATGCGCGGTGATGCGGACCCGTGCCAGGTAGCCGGCTTCCTTTTGGGGATTCGTGCCCGGGGAGAAACCATCGACGAATTGACGGGCCTTGCCAAAGCGATGCGCCAACACGCCGTCAAGGTACGCTGCGACGACGCCCATGCCATTGACCTCTGCGGTACCGGAGGAGACGGCCTCGGGACATTCAACATTTCCACGGCCACAACGCTTGTTTGCGCCGGAGCCGGCATAACGGTGGCCAAGCACGGCAACCGCAGCGTATCGTCCAAGTGCGGCTCGGCCGACGTCCTGGCGGCCCTTGGTGTGGCGATTGACATTGACGCCCAGCGCGTGGAACACTGCCTGCAGACCGCCGGCGTCGCCTTCATCTTCGCGGGCCGCTACCATCCTGCCGTAGGCAATATCGCACCGATTCGCAGGGCCCTGCAGGTCCGGACATCTTTCAATATCCTCGGACCGCTGTGCAATCCGGCACAGGTGCGCCGCCAGATGATTGGCGCCTTCAGCGCCCGTGCTGCGGCCATGATGGCCGGCATTTTGGGCCGCCTTGGAGCGGACCACGTGCTGGCCGTGGCATCGCGGGACGGCCTGGACGAGATCTCACTCGGAGGCGCCACGGATGCATTTGAGTATGTGGCCGGACGACCCGGCATCCGCCGCTTTACCATCCGTCCGGAAGACTTCGGGCTCCAGCGCGCGTCGCTACAGGCGCTGAAGGGCGACGACGCGGCAGAGAACGCCCGTATCATTCGGAGCATACTGGATGGCCGGCCAAGCCCTGCGCGCGACGTAGTACTGCTCAACAGCGCCTACGGTCTCAGTGTCAGCGGCCGCTTCAGCGACCTCGCTACCTGCTTGGCTGCAGCCCGCGACAGCATTGACTCCGGAGCAGCCAGGGACAGCCTCGAGCGCCTGCGCGCCGCCTCGCACACATGAGCATCCTGCACCGCATTCTTCGCGACACACGCCGCTTCGTTCGGCAGCGCAAACAGACCGTGACTCCCGCTCACCTGGTACATCTGGCCCGCGAGCAGCCGCCCACAAAGTCGCTGGCCCGGGCCCTTGGCGGCACCCATCTTTCCATCATTGCCGAATTCAAGCGTGCCTCACCGTCCAAGGGCGCCCTCCGCATGCATGCCAGTGCCGGTACCATTGCAAATGATTATGAGGCAGCCGGAGCCGATGCCGTGAGTGTCCTGACCGAACCGCTTCACTTCCAGGGATCCCTGAACGACCTGGTCGATGCCTGCGGCTGCACCGGCCTGCCGCTGCTGCGCAAGGACTTCATCGTGGATCCCTATCAGGTTCTGGAGGCCCGCGCGCACGGTGCCGACGCTATCCTGCTCATTGCTGCCGCCCTGGAATCGGGGCAAATGAGAGAGCTTCAGCAGGCGGCCGCCGAGGTGGGCCTGGATTGCCTGGTGGAAGTATACGAGGCCAACGAACTCGACAGGCTCGACCTGGACCATGTCTGCATACTAGGTGTCAATAACCGCGATCTTCGAACTTTTGAGGTCGACATCCATCATTCGCTGCGCGTCTTTGCGCAGCTACCCCCTACCATTCTGCGCGTCTCAGAGAGCGGACTGCGCTCGGCAGAGGACCTGGCCCGCCTCCATTGCGGCGGCGTGGATGCCGTGCTGATCGGTGAAGCATTTATGGCCGCGCGCAATCCCGGCTCGGCCCTGCGGGACCTGCGACGGCAGCTGGCATCCATTCTTGCGGCACAGGCATGAAGCCCAAAGTCAAGATATGCGGGATCACCAACCTGGCGGATGCCCGCTACTGTGCAGCCGCCGGGGCCGACTTCCTCGGATACATCCAGTACCCGCCCAGCCCCAGATACATCCCGGCAGAGGTAGCCCGGGAAATCCGGTCCTGGGTTTACGGCGCCAAGAGCGTGGGGGTCTTTGTAGACGAAGATCTGGGCACGGTCAATGCTGCGGCAGCGAGCGCCGGCTTCGACTATGTCCAGCTGCATGGTGAAGAATCGCCCGCCTACTGTGCAAACGTGGAGCGTCCCGTCATCAAGTCTTTCCGTGTGATGGAAGCCATGTCGGCGGAAGCACTTCGAAGGCGGCTCTTGGCCTACCGGGACGCGGCGGACTATTTCCTGCTCGACGCATACCATCCGGCCCTCCAGGGCGGAACCGGCAAGACCTTCGACTGGGATCTGGCCTGCGCTATTGCACGGGAGATTCCCATATTCCTTGCCGGTGGGCTGGGGCCCTCCAACGTCAACGACGCAATTCGCCAGGTGCGTCCCTGGGCCATCGATCTGTCCAGCCGCCTGGAATCCTCACCGGGGAAAAAAGACGCGGCCCTGGTAGAGGCACTGTTTCAGGCAAGGGATGAGGCGTGATCCATGCAGTACTGTGCTCCTGATAGCGAGGGAAGGTTCGGACCCTACGGCGGCGCATACGTCCCGGAGATCCTGGTCCCGGAATTGGTGCGGCTCCGAGAGGCCTTTAGCCATTACTGGCAGCAGGCCACCTTTCAGGCAGAATACCATGCGCTGCTGCGGCACTACGTAGGCCGGCCCACACCGCTGACGTTTGCGGACCGGCTTACGGAGCGGCTCCGGGGCCCCAAGATATACCTGAAACGCGAGGACCTCTGTCACACGGGCGCCCACAAGATCAACAACACCATAGGGCAGATTCTGTTGGCCCGGCGCATGGGCAAGACGCGCATTATTGCGGAGACGGGGGCGGGCCAGCACGGCGTGGCCACGGCCACCGTGGCGGCAAAATTCGACCTGCGCTGCCTCGTGTACATGGGCGAGGAAGACATGCGAAGGCAAAAGCTCAATGTGGAACGGATGCAATTACTTGGAGCAGAGGTGCACCCCGTCACGAGCGGAAGCAGAACGCTCAAGGACGCCACGAACGAAGCCATACGCGACTGGGTGTCAAACCCGCATGACACATTCTATATCATCGGCTCCGTCGTAGGACCGCACCCCTACCCCGAAATGGTGCGCTGTTTCCAATGCGTGATCGGCAACGAATCCAGAGGGCAACTCCTGGAACTCGAGGGGAGGCAGGTCCCCGACGCCGTTATCGCCTGCATTGGCGGCGGCTCCAATGCCATGGGCATCTTTTATCCCTTCCTGGAAGATGCACAGGTACAACTGATCGGCGTGGAGGCCGCCGGCGAGGGCCTCTCAAGGCGGCATGCGGCAACGCTGAGCTGCGGTTCACGCGGCATCCTGCACGGAGCCATGAGTTACCTGCTTCAGGACGAGGACGGGCAGGTCCAGCTGGCCCATTCCATTTCGGCTGGATTGGACTATCCGGGCGTAGGGCCCGAGCATGCATACCTGAAGGATCTAGGACGCGTGCGCTACCACGCGATTACAGACGCCGAGGCACTGGCGGCGGTTAGTTTGCTTGCCCGCACGGAGGGCATCATAGCCGCACTCGAGACCGCGCATGCTGTCGCGGCCCTGTCTCAGTTGGCCGGCCAGTTGCAGGGAGTCGTCGTGCTCAACTGCTCCGGGCGTGGCGACAAGGACATGGCGACCTTAGCGGAGGCACGGGCATAAATGTCGAGACTGGCCACAAGGCTCAGCAATCTGCGGCGGCGCGGACAGAAAGCCATGGGGCTATTCCTCACCAGCGGCTTTCCAAGCAGGGACGAAACGCTGCCCATCCTGGAAATTCTTGGCGAAGCAGCGGATTTCATTGAACTCGGCATGCCTTTCAGTGACCCCCTGGCTGAGGGGCTTCCCATCCAGCGCTCCAGCGCACGCGCACTGGCAGGTGGTGTACGCATGGAGGATACCTTGCGCTACGCGCACGCATTCAGCCAACGCGGCTCCGCGCCGATCGTGCTCATGGGATATATCAATCCCATCTTGAGGTATGGCCCAAGAGAGTTCTGCCAGGCAGCGAGCGCTGCCGGCGTGGACGGTCTCATCATTCCGGACCTTCCACCCGAGGAGAGCACCATTCTAACGGAGCCGGCCATGGAAGCCGGTCTCCACCTAATCTATCTGGTGGCGCCCAATACGCCCGACGAAAGGGTAGGCGCGATCGACGCCCGAAGCTCCGGCTTCGTGTATGCCGTCTCCGTTACGGGAGTAACCGGAAGCGGCCTGGCAAACAGGATGCAGGCAATCGAGTCCTATCTGCAGCGCGCGCAGCGACTCGTCAACAAAAACCCGCTCCTGGTAGGATTTGGCATCAAGTCACACACGGATGCCGTGCGCCTTTGCCGGTATGCCGATGGCTTTATCGTGGGCTCCGCCCTCGTGGACATGATCGAGCGGCTTTGGGACGACCGCGCGCTCAGTCCGGAGGTGCGCAGGCAGAGGCTACGAGATTTTGTCATGGGGTTGAAGCACGGCACACCATGAGCATGGCTCCCATCGGAACCTCGAGCTGGCCTTCGCGGTGCGTATTGCGAGAAAAGGCCGAACCTGCTGGCCGCAACATCGTGCACATGGACAACCGTTCACAATATTGTAGGCGTCCGGTGAACCACACCTTGCCTGGGTGAAGGGCCGGTCAGGAGATTGTCACCTGACCCGAGGATCAAAGCCCACGACTGATGCGAAAGCCCAGACGCACGGCGGAAGAGGTGATTCCGCTGGTAGGACAGTACCTGGCGGGGAGCCAGACAGCGGAGGCCTTTTGTGCCGAGCACGCAATCTCCCGTTCGCAGTTGTCTTACTGGCGGCACAAATATGGTAAGAAGGCCGCTGCATCCGAAGGCGCAGCCTTCGGGGAGTTAGGGGCCTTGCTCTTCGTGGGCAGGCACAGGCGGAGTATCCGAGCGGGGGGAGGCGCGCTTCTTCGTGCCAGGTACCTCCTCGTTCCGGGCGACACTGGTTAAGCCTTGATCGGGCTGGGGCCTTCTTACCGGTACTATCTGTACCGCAAGCCCGCCGACATGCGCAAGAGCTTTGACGGCCTGTGCGCTCTGGTGCACTCGGGCCCGGGGAAGGACCCGATGTCGGGTGACGTCTTTTGCTTTTGTAAACCAAAGAAGGGCGCATATACCAATCTGGTCGAGAATGTGATAGGCCCGCTTGCCGTGGGACGCAAGAACTACCTTTTTGCGGGTTCGCATGCGGCAGCCCAGCGGTAGTCTATCCTCTTTTCGGCACGTGCAAGCTGCACAGAGTAAATCCCCAGGCCTGGCTTGCCGACGTGCTGGGCCGCATTCCGACTCATCCTCCAAAGCGCGTGGCACGCCTCTTGCCCCATCGCTGGCAAGAGGCGCAGCAAGCTCTAGCATCGGCGGCTGTCCTGCAGCAATAAGGCAAACTGCTCCGGGTTGCAGAAATCACCGGCGTTTTCAGTGCGGAACGTGAATTCCCCCGCACGTACCCGACTGCACAAGGACCTATCCGCTTAGCGGCAAGCCGACCACACCCGAAAAGACCGTCAGCTCTCCTACCCACTACAAGCCCGATCTCCCTCGCAAAAAAGCCGTAATCTGTCCTGCCCTGTATTTGACCGGACGCTTACCGTTCGCCAACTACTGCCGCATCACTGGAAAGCGCTGCGCAGATCCGCGCCTGCATTGGTGGCATAGCCCTAGCCAGAGCGGCGCGCTACGCAACAGGCCGTGGCGTGACCGCGGCCGTAGTAGGAAACCCGCGCATGATGGTCAGGTGGCGGGCCCAGCCAGCCAGCAAGGAAGCGGCCGCTTCGCTTCAAAGAATCTGGAGTCTTCCGCATCCACAACTGAGCCGTTTGCCTGCGAATACCCCTCCGCACAGATCAGATGCATTTCACCGGACGGATACGTTGGGCGGGATTCGCACGCGTCACAGGAGGGCGCCTTATCACGGCGCACGACATATGCGGGCTTGCTGCAACTTCAGCGAACGAGCATCATCCTGCCGGTACCTGTCCACACCTGCGCTGCCGAAACGGCCCGGATGCGGTAGAAGTAGGTGCCAGAGGCCAGGCTCCCCACGCTGAATTCGATCTGGCGCGCACGGCCCGCTTCGAATTCCTTCGCCGGAACCGCCATCAGGCTCCGCCCAAGCATGTCAACAACTTCCACGCTCACATGTGCCACCTCGGGCAGATCAAACTCGATGCGCGTCGAGGGATTAAACGGGTTAGGATAGTTACCGCGCAGCGCGAACTCCTGCGGCAGTTCCTGTCCGATCTCTACACCTGTGATATTGTCAGCAGTGCGCACGCTCCCGTCTTCCGCCACGGTCATGATCGTCGCGGCACCCACCTTGCCGGGACCCGACAGGCCGAGCACCAGCACCTCGCCCTGCAATGATCCAAGCTCGAGGCGCCAGACCGCGATCTGCCGCGCATTGTCGCTTGTGGTTACCTCCATGTTGTAGCCGCCCGGGGCAAGACTCACATAGGTACTCTCGTCATTAAACCCCAAGTTGTTCGCAAGCAGTGCGATCACATGATCGTTAGTGACCGGATTCAAGAGCCGTATGTCTACCTCTCCCACCCCCTGCGCACCGTGTACGAGATAGAACTCCGCCGTCCCTTCCTGCTCCACTGCGCGGCGCACGCCACCCACTGCCACGAGGCTTGGCCTGTGCGCATCCCCGTGCAGAACCACATGGTGGCTGGCGTCCCGCTGAAGCTGCACGAGGCGAGTCAGTGCCGGATCCGCGTTGTCCGGCGCCGCGGCAGCAACAATCTCCAGCCTGCGCTCTCCGCTTGCGACGGGAACAAAGCCAGTTGCCGACTGGAAGCCCCAATCGTTAAGGATCCGCACCCCGTCCAGATATACGTCGACGACCGCATCAGCCTGATTCTGGATAAATTGCACCTGCGCCAGAGGGCCCTGCACGAGATCCAAGCTTATCGGGTTGAGAAGCAGATTCGAGGCCACGCCAATGATGTTGCACGTAGAAAAACCTACACCTTCCTGCGATAGGTTTGGAACACCATTGACAAAATCGTTGGCCGCATAGGAGCCGTCATCCAGCCCGCTGCCCGATTCCAGGTCGTAGATTCCAGCAAGGCGCGGGTTTGTGCCATCGCAGTCCCACTGCACCAGACGCAGACTCTTGATATCAAACACGTTGACCAGGCCCGAGGCCGCCATCCGGAGGTTGGGGTCATGCACGGGAATGCGATCGAACTCCACCTTCCACAACATGTCCGCGACCACATCCAGCTGCAGTGTGCTGCCATCCGGCCCGTCGACGACCAGGCCCGCCTCCGGCCACTCCATGTCCGCGGCAGTCATCGCATCCAGGTACTGGACCGTCGCCGAGTTCGGGACTGCCACCTCGTCTGCGGACAGCTGGAGGATAAGCGGGCGGTAGGCGTCCACGACGCGTTCGGCCGTCGTGTCACGTGCCGTCCCCACCGGGAATATGTAGCCGCTAGTCACAGCACCTCCGGTTGCACTCCCAACGGCAATCATGCGCGCGAGGCGCCCACGGATATAGCTGTCGCGGGACCCGCGGTATACGGTGCCTCGTGCGCCGGACACCACGCCCGTACGCCCGAAAAGCGAATCCTCTATATGGGGCCGCGCAAGCGTCCAGCGCCAGTTTGCGGCGTCTACTACGCCGTGCCGGAGAGTAAGCATGCCCAGCGCATTCTGCGTGGCATCACTCTTCAGCGCCACCCCTTCGTCTCCTGCTGAGGCGACTGTCACATCGCAAAACATGGCTGCGGGCGCCAGCCGATGCCACACTTCCTGTGTGCCCGTACCGACAAACCTGACCATGCCACGAAGGCCAGCGTTGCTACCACCCGAGATATCGCCATCGCCCGCAAAGTGGTAGTGGCCCGCCAGCCACAGTCCGGAATCCTGGTCTTCGCTGCGGGTGCCCGTGCTGAGGCAGGCCCCGCCCATCGCGTACCGATTCGGCACCTCACCCGCTCCGGGACCCACCCGGAAATCTCCCATCACTTCATGCCGACCACCTCCCAAGTCGAAGGTCGCGGACGCTCCAGGTTCCGTGCCTAATGAGTCCGGCTCCGCTCCCTGTACAAAGTCTCCGAATACCGTCACCACTCCGCCGCGCGCAAGGAAGGTCCCCTCGCGCTGCACCAAATCGCCCAACGTCTCCGAAGTACCTACGCGCAGGCTCTTGCGCCCCTGGCTGCCCATGCCCACCTCCGTCGAGACCGGCATCTCGAAGGCGCCATCCACAATGGTTAAACCACCTAGAATGTCCAGGGCGTCCAGGCTCGCCCCCATTGCCGCCCGTCCATGTTCCACGGTTAACTCCGTCATCGTCAGGACCGGCACCGGGGCCAGCGGCCCCGCATCATGAACGGAGAGGGTGACCGTCCCCTGCCTCTCAGCGTCCGAATCCAGATTGCGTCGCACCACCACGGCGGGCAGGTGGTAACGCAGACGCTCAGCCGAGGTCTGCACCGTAAACCCTGTGTCGCCATTGCCGACAAACAACATGCGGGCAGTGGTCGCAACCGGCCCCGCCGTCTCGCGCAGTTCGCCGAGTGCGTCGAGGCCTGCCTTTAGCGAATCCCGACCAAACCGAAAGCGCGACTCCCGGTACCGGGCCAGCGCGTTTGCAACTTGGTCGGTCACGCTCTCTTCCGCTCCCGAGCCTGCCACAGTGCACGCAACGCTCCCCGACGAGTCGCAAAGATACCCCTTCTCCCCTATCGTTACGGTCTGATTGACTAAGTCCTCAGACGCAAAAACGACCAGGGACTGGCCTTCAAGGTCCAGGGCCCCGCGCCGAAGCTCCAAATTGCCGCCCAACCACGAGTAACCTTCGTTCAGTCGAACAGTCGGATTGGCGTCCCGGCATACGCCGTCGATGGCTACGTTACTGACCCTGGACCGGACGGGCTCCGACGAGGCCGGCCATAGCGATCCGGCCAATCGCGCGCCCGTGCCGACGTAGCGGAGATTGATGTCGCCACTATCGGGCAGAACCACCGCCTCGACATCTCCGTCCCCGAGCTCAACCGTGATGTCCTTTGCCAGCGCAAGCGCAGCCTTATCGGACAGAAGCCGGCCCGAATAGAGGCGCAAGCTGTCGGTTACCAGCACAGTCTGCCTCAGGGTGATGGCGGAATCCGGCGACTTGGAAATCTCCAGTATGCCGACCTCCACTGTATCGCTCCTCGCCGCATCGGCCAACTCGTCACCCGTGCGTTGCGCCCCTTGCCCCGCGTACACGATCCGCCTCGGCACGGACGGCCTCTCGTTGAGCGCCGTGCGGTAGGCAAAGTCGGATTCGCCTTTTGAAAGCACACCCTGATGGATGGCAAGCGTGGCACCGGCCGCGTTCAGCATCCCGTTGGTTTCCAGCATGCCTGATGCCAGCTCCAGCAGCGTGCCGACGACCAGCGTTCCACCCTGGTCGATGGTGACGGTGGCGCCGTCCGCCTTCGCGATGGAGATGCCCGGCACCATGACATCGCCTGCCAGACGGATGTCCTGCGCCGCATCCCCTGCGAAGACGATTCTGTTCCCATGGACACCGAATCCCGGGTCCACCGAGCACAGACCGGATGCGCCTACCGACGTGGCGTGCTGTGCGAGGCTGAAGGTGACCAACTCCTCCGCTTGAAAGTCATTTTCAAAGGCCACGTTATGGAAGAAATTGTGGCCGCCGAGGCTGACCGCCGACCGGCCTTTTGCCTCAAAGGCCCCGAGCACGACGGACGCGTGCGTATCCTTTTCTTTCTCGGGAGTGGCGCTGCCTCCGTCCAAACTCGGTGTTGCGTCTCCACGGAACACCAGGCCTTCCAGGCACTCCGTGTCTGGATTGTCCGTGTTCTCGAGCATCACATCCTGTTCAATTGTAACCGGGGAGAAAAAGTGAACGCCGCCGCTGCGGCCCGTGCTGCCGCCGCCGTCGCAGGTACTGTGCGCTTCGATGTTGACGGGTCCAACGGCGCCACCGGGACCCGTGATTTCCAGGTCTCCAGCCAGATGTTGCAGGTTCCAAAACTCCGTCCGGGCCGCACCTTCCTGCCTGAAGCTGCCATTCAGCTTTGTCGCTTTCGTCACGTAGAGCGTACCCCCTGCATTGACGGAGATGCCTCCTCCTCCAATGGAACCAAGTGTAACGCAGGCACCCGAGTTGCCTTCCTTCCGAATATCCATGCTCAGGCTGCCTTCGCCTGAAACCGCAAAACAACCGGCTGGGTTGTTGGCGAAACCTCCCGTGGAGACGTATAGTGCGACCACTACCAGAGAGTCAACGGCAGGATTCACCCTGCTTTGCACAACTTCTCGCACAACGCCCACAGTACTTTCGGAGTTTGGAAAGGCTCTGCCACGGCTGTAGTCGTAACCTTCGGGTACGGTATACGTTTTTTGGTCTTTGGCGTCTATGCCTAGTTGGCTTGCCTCCTCTTCGGGCCTAAGAATAAACTGCTCCCCTCCGCTTACGGCGGCGCCCGGAGCGATGGCCACCCTGCCCGGCACGGCGGTCGGACCTGCTGTCCGCGGAGCATCCACCTCCACTGCCAGATTTACACCTCCTAGGTCCAGTGTACCCGCCGAGACGACCAGAGAGTTTGTGATGGTAAGAGTTGCAGTCTCGACGCATTCTTCGCGTACGCGCACGTCGCCGACTACCGTCAAGTTCTGCACGCTGGCGCTACGGGTGCAGGCCTCGCCCCTTACCTCTACCTCCTGTTCGTTCCCATCATGGCCCATTACAAGGTTTGGCAACGCGATGCGAGCGGCCGCCGCAATTTCGATCTCCCGGGAAAGCAGGTGCACTTCCGTCTGGTTGTCCACGGCGTAGAGCCTTGCACCAGCACCGAAGTACACATCGCCGAGCAATCGCACGGTGCCGGATGCACACGCCTTCGGATCAGATGCCACATACGCGCCGAGTCCGATCTCCTTGCTGAAGTCGAGATCTTCATGGATGGTGGTCGTCGCTCCACTCTCTCTTAGCCTCACGCGGACGGGGTCCAAGCCCGACTCGGCCACATTGATGGCATGCTGCAAGCTGCAGGGACTCCGTGGATCCGTGCAGTCGTTGCTGGCACCTGTGTCTGCGTTTCGCGCGGCGTACCGGTCATGCGCTCCTTCCACGCTTGACGTGCACTCGATCATGGTGGGCCTCAGCACAAACAATCCCTGCACCATACTGCTCACCACTACATTGCCGCTGGGAAAGTAAGGGAATGAACTCCAGGCCCCGTAATCGTAAGCCAACTTGTCGGAGGCGGGATCGGTGTCGAAATAGGCAACCTCCACCGGATCCGTAATATATTCGATATCGAGAATTCGAAGACCGGATTCGTAATTGGTTTGATATACGTGCTTGCCTTTTACGTACAGGTTGTGGTCTACCGTGAGTATTGAACTGAAATACTCGCGGAAGAGGATGGGGTCGTCCAGATCCGTCAAGTCCCAGATTAGGGTCCGCGAGCCGCGTAACTGATCGGGCCAATATACTTCATCCAGTTCGTCGTTGGCGATGAAATACCCGTGGTCTTCCGTAAGCCATCCCTGGTGGGAATAAGTAACCTGCGGATATTTCATCACGGCAATGGACACCGTATTGGACTTGTCCGTAACATCTACGATGTTGACTGCCGTCACACCCGACGCCACGCAGATTTCCCTCCCCCGGTAGGTTTCGTCAGGGCCGTGGTATGTTACGCACTGGACATCGTGCGCATATCCGGGACCGTAGCTCACTCTCGGCTCATCGTGGCAACCGACAAACGTCGGATTCAGCGGATCACGGACATCGACAATATGCAGCCCCAGGCCACAATTGCCGCTACCTCCGCGGCTCCCTGCCAGGTAGGCATATCCCGCCTCTTCGTGGATAAAAACGTTATGGGCACTACCCATTCCCTGATAGTTGGCCGTTTCAACAAAAGTTGCAGGCAGATTTGCGCGGTCCACACTGCGCAGCTGCGTAAGGTCAAAGATCTGCAGGCCATTGGAACTTTCATACGCATCTGCCACAACAAACATGTAATCGCGATACACCTTCATGTCGCGCCAAATAACGACGGCCTCCGGATCATGCGACGGAAGCGAGCCAAGGTATACCGGGTTGACTGAATTGGTGACATCTACTATCGCCACACCGTTCTCCTTGCCCACCAGCGCGTACTCCCTCCCGGTCTCTGTATCAGTCCATCCCCAAATGTCGTTGACCAAAATGTCAGGCTCTGCCCCAAGATCCTCCTTCGACAGGTGGGAAAGCAAATCTACGTTGCTGCAGTCGAATTCCGCTGCCTTGCCCCCCACACACCGGACCCTAGTTTCCGTGTGCGAAGCAAGGCGCGGAACAGGACACTGGGGACCACGTGCCGAGCTGACATCCCTTAGCCACAGATTAAATTCGTCGGTATACGGTGCACACAGCGACTGCCCGATGAAATAGAGGGTGCTTAGCTTGGACAGGTTTACCATGCTGGCCGGCAGGCTACCTGTAAGCTGGTTGTGCCTAATATTTAAATACTCCAGGTCAGTCAGATTACCGATTTCTGCCGGCAGCTCGCCCGATATAGACGTATTGAATATGGCCAGAAACCTTAGCGCCGTGAGATTGCCGATCTCGGGCGGTATGCTCCCTCCCAGCCCCACATTAGATGCGCCTCCGAAATCCAGCTTAACAAGTTCTGTGAGGCTCCACAGCTCCGAGGGGATAAGGCCTGCCAGACTGTTGGAGGGCAACTCCAGACCGGTCACGCGCTCCAGTTCCATGTCCACCGTTACACCGTACCAGTCGTCGAGGTCGCTGACGCCGGGTGGAGTGCCAGTCGAAGTGGACCAGTTGGTGTTCTGCTGCCAGCTGTCGCCTACCGTGGCATTGTAGATCGCAATCAGGGCTCGCCAGTCGTCTTCCAGCGAATCCTGCGCCGATGCTGACCCGCACAGGCTAGCACATACTATGAGGACCGCGAAGGGAAGCAGCATCCAGCGGCCGATGAGGCCGCAGTGGCCTGTCAACGGGCTAGTTCTCCTGTCTCTGGCGGCCGTTGCAATACGAATAGGTCATGAAGATACGCGAATTGGCAGCATGCGCCCACGGCGGAGTCAGCTAGGATTTCGTCTCGCTTTGTGGAAATACGGCCCAGTTGAGCCCACACTAGGTACGATGGCCACGAAACACTCAATTTGAGCGTATCTTGGCCCTTGGTAGGGCGCATCAGCATTTAGATTGTTTAGAATGGGGTAAATCCACGCAAATAGTCCTAAGGTGAGCCTTCAAACATTTCTTATTACGACAATGGCTGGATAAAAGTAAGATACGCCACGATCCCTAACAAAAAAAGCTTTCTCTCTATTTACCCATATTATCCATGACCCGACTCGTGCCTGACAAGCATTTGGCAGGTGCATTATGAGTGTTCTCACTAATGTTCAGGCGGGAATTCTGCGGCGGAGGTTCACGGAAGCCTTGACTTGGGTGCCAGAACGGCGTGCTGAAGCTGCAAGGTGACCGGATTATTGACGGAGGCCCCCTTTTCACTGATCTCGTTTATTGAATATATTTAGGGATCCATGCCAATACTAATTAAGAGTATTGGACGATGAGCCTGAGCACATGAGGCCGCCAAGTTAAAGAAGATCTTACCCGTGGAAGGTACTTTACTGGGTACAGTCGCTACCGGAGCTTCACTCTCAGCAGCTCGAAGGCGCGGGCCTGCAGGTCGGTCATCTCCCCAAGCATCGTGAAAGAGACGCCCTTCTTGCCTTCCGGGTCATCTTCGGCAAAGAGTATTGGAGCCAGACGCTGCTTCATGTGCCATTCCACGTAATAGGCCGTAAGCGTCCGGGTAGAGTCGGCGGGAGGCGCACCTGCCTCTGGATCCGGTGGCAACCCGTCGCTTTCGCTCCGGGATCGATCGATCGATAGGAATAGGTGGGGGCCTCACGGCCCCCACCCTCCTACACCACCGTGCGTACGGGTCCGTACACGGCGGTTCAATGGACTTGAGCGAACCGACTTGGGTGTCAAGGCCACCAGGCCGCATTCAGCGAAGAGCACATTGGGGAGTGCGTAGCAGATGGCCAGGGTAAGGCTGAGCCGCCAGGGACCGTGTCCGCTGCCAGCGAGCTTCGCCGCCCAAGAATGTCGCACATCCAACCGGCGTAGCGCCCGATAGCGGCGCCGTGGGGTCTTCCACTGCTGCCACAGATAGGCACGCAACCAACGACGGATCCAGCCGTCCAGACTGCGTAGGACTGAAGGCGTTTCGCAGTAGCCGAAGTAGCCCCGCCAGCCACAAAGGTAACGGGATAGCTCTGCGATGACCTGACGGAAACGCACGCTGGGTACCAAGCGTAAACGTGTAATTTTATACGGTAGACAGATCCTGTCACGTTTACGCTTACAGCCACCGCGGCGCCAGAGCTGTCAAGCGGCTCTGTGTATTCCACCGAGATTTTCCACTCATTCCAATCGATTCCGTCTGTTTTGAGCCTAGTAGAGCAATGACGGCCACACCCTTATGTTGGGCCCAACACCTATGGGCAGGCCCACAAGATCATACTAGACAAGCGGACCAGTGAGACGTAGCACCACACCTGACCAGCGCGGGAGACCCTAGGATAGACCAACTTCTGATATCCCACTATGCCCCATTCGATTCCTGAAGAACACTTCAAGACCGCAGAAGAACTCTGGGAGCGGCTCAGTCCTACCCGACAGTCTCCGAACCCGCCAAACAAACTAATATATAGAGGCCAAGCCAATACTGCGTGGAAGCTCATTCCAACGATCTTGCGCAAAAAAGCAGTCACGCTGCTTCAAAGCCTGTCAGCGCTTTCCTCGATGACGGCAGGTGCCCAAGTATGGATGGAATTTCAAATGCTGCGAGGCTTTATTCATTATTGCGATGAGGTTGGTGTAAGTGTTCCTAATGACTCGAAAGCATTTCGTGACCATAACTTGACCGATCTCTCTTTAAAGCCCTATCACGACAACCCCTGTACTTGGCCTAATGAGGCCTTGCTTGCAACCATGGCCCTAGCACGACTTCATGGATGTCCAACCAGACTGCTGGATTGGACTACCAATGCCTATATAGCTGCATATTTTGCTGCCAGTGAAGCACTGCGGATCCGGTTTGACTGGAAGAACGGCCAAAGATTGGCTGTATTGGAGCTGAATGCCGGTCCCCATCATGCTAGATACTGTGGCAAGGTTAGTCTGCTTACAGTACCCGGTGCCATATCAGCAAACGTAGTGGCACAGCAGGGATTATTTACGGTTCATCCTCTCCGAGGCCAAACCGAAGAACCGATCGTCACTAACAGTCTAGAGCATGAACTGCCCAAGGAATCCATGCGGAAGTTAACCGTACCTATAACGGCTAGTTATAGGTTATACGAATTATGCGAACGGCTTGGCTATAACTCCGCGCGGCTGTATCCAAGCGCAGACGGCGCGAGCAAGGCTGCTCTGGACCGTTTCTGGTACTCTACTCCCCGAAACTTAGCACCTTCCAGCGCCAATTAGGTTGCCTCCCCGTCGAAAGCGAAGCGTTCGGGACATAGTCGTCCAAGATGCAAATTCCGATGAATTTGAACACCCATTCCGATTGATCGTGAACACTTGGTTGGGGTCTGAAGGTGCTGGGTTGAATGGGTGTGACCGACTATTGTAGGGCCCGGCCTATTTTCTCGTCACGTTCCCGTATAGACGTTTACCTACTCCCTTGTCCTCCGAGCAGTAACTACAGTCAGCCTAGGAGTGCTAGGGCTGCCAAACAATCCAAACTTCTCATTAAGGACTCTAACAGCAGCACTGCTGACCTCTATCTCTTCCCCGCACTCGCAGGTAAAGACCGAGTTCGTGCCTAAGCTC
This sequence comes from Rhodothermales bacterium, assembly GCA_965216255.1. GTDB lineage: Bacteria > Bacteroidota > Rhodothermia > Rhodothermales > Bin80. The sequence goes on along the minus strand of OZ244148.1, from coordinate 5,104,079 downwards.
CACCCTTCCTTTTCGGTCGTCTTTCCATAGCTCGGACATTCAATAGCAAATGTGACAGGAGCGTGATTCATCCAATATCACTTGAGCTGGATTACGCGTATAGGCCTAGGCACACCATCAACGTGCATTGTATACCCTCCATCAGTCCGGGAAATAATTACTTCGGGCTTATGGGCGTAGCGGTAGTGGTACCAATATTCCGCTTGCTGCCAGATCTGTCCGTTCATCAACTTAACGATGGTTTCTCCACTCCATCCTTCGAAGTCGCCATCGATTGTGGATTTGAGTATCGGTAATCGCGTAGACATTGGCTGTCTACTGCCCTCGGCATACAATAGATCCACAGCTAATTGAGTCTGGACGACATGCTACCACCTCCCGCGCCCCTCCATCTGTCTGGTGCTCGATTTCGTAGCCATCTTCGATTTCCGCCTCATCCGGCCAAGTTACGACTAGGTTGCCCGATTCGCACGTTACACCCAGATCACGTGTGTTTGGCGCATTTAGATAGTACAACGGCGACAAATAAAAATAAAATGGGGCTTAAGGTGTTTCTGGGCGTGGATGGGCGAATCGTTCCAGCCAATCCACGTCCGAGATGGTTACCGATGAGCAGGTCCTTCTTCTTTTCAAGTTGGTCGTGAAAAAGGATGTACCCATAACAGCGGCAGCGGCCAAGGCTGGCATGTGCCAGGCTACATCGCGCAAATATGTGCGTCTGGGCAAGGTGCCGAGCGATACAAAGAAGCCCCACACATGGCGCACGCGCAAGGATCCGTTCGCGGAGGTGTGGGATGAAGCCAGGGCTCTTCTGGAAGTCAATCCCGGCGCCGAGGTGAAGGCGCTCTTTGGCGAGTTGCAGCGCCGACATCCGGGCAAGTTCCAGCAGGGCCAGTTGCGTACGCTGCAGCGGCGCGTAAAGCAGTGGAAGGCCATAGAGGGAGCTCCCTGGCGATCGGCGATCGCCAGACGAGGTCTACTTCGACCAGGAGTATGCCCCCGGGGAGCGTGCGCAGTCCGACTTCACGTGCCTCAACGAACTGGAGGTAACGATGCAGGGGGAGCCGTCCCTGCATCTGTTGTTTCACTTTGTGCTGGCATATTCCAATTGAGAGGCCGGCACGGTCTGCAGGTCGGAGAGCTTCGAGGCACTCTCGGAAGGCCTGCAGCATGCGCTCGTGCACTGTGCAGGTGCGCCCCGGCTGCATCCTTCGATGAGCTGTGCGGTACGCAACCTGAAGCGCAAGAGCGGTGAAGACTTCACCGAACGCTATCAGGCACTGCTGCGCCACTACGGGATGGACTCGCGGCATACGCAGCCGGCGAGTCCACATGAGAACGGGAAGATTGAACAGCGGCACCATCGTCTGAAGCGGGCCATAAAGAACGAGCTCATCCTTCGTGGCAGCAACGATTTCGAGAGTCGGCAGGCCTACGAGGCCTTTCTCGAGAAACTGTTTGGGCAGCTGAATGCGGAGCGCCAGGAGCGCTTCAATGAGGAGAAGGCCTTCCTGGGCCGCTGCCAAAGCGGTGCCTGGAGAGCTACAAGCGCTACCGCGTGCGGGTATCCAGTGGCAGCACGATACGCGTGAGAAAGAACGGCTACTCGGTGCAAAGCCAGCTTATCGGTGAGTGTGTCGACGTACGCGTCTTTGGCGAATGGGTCGAGGTGTGGTATGGGCAGCGCCTTATGGAGCGTATGCCGCGGCTCTTCGGCGAGGGCAAGTACCGGATGGAGTAGCGTCACGTGATCGACTCGCTGGTGCTGGGTCCGGGAGCGTTTGCCCACTACCGGTACCGGTCGGATCTCTTTGCCACGCACCGGTTCCGGATGGCCTATGACGCGCTGCGGCGCACGCATAAGGAGGCTCACCGGGCAGACAAGGCCTATCTGCGCGTCCTGCATTTGGCGGCCAGGGAGAGCGAATCGGGCGTGGATGCGGCCCTCAGCGTCTTGCTTCAGCGCAGGGAGGCCATTACGGAGCAGGCTGTACGAGAATGGAGACACCGGTGCAGACTCCGGCTCTTTGTGTAGCCGCTCCTGTGGTGGATCTGCGCTGTTATGATGGCCTTCTGGAGCAGGCCACGATGGCTACTCTTTCGGTGGAGGCGGCGCCATGAAGACGCCGCGACAGCGGATCTGGAGCGGGCTGTACACACGGGACTGAAGGATCTGCGCTTGCCGGCCATACGGGCCTGTTACCAACAGAAGGCCGACTTGGCCCGACGGGAGTCGATGAGCGCTTCCTGCTGGAGCTCATAGAGCAGGAGCAGCAGCAACGACATAGCAACCGTATTCATCGCTGGTTGCACCAGTCGCGGCTGCCACTGCAGAAGACGCTGGACACCTTTGATAGGGGCCGGTTGCCGGTACGGATAGACCACCACCTGAGCGTGCTCTTGGAGGGAGGCTTCTTGGAGAGCCGGCAGAACGTTCTGGCCTTTGGGCCTGCCGGCAGTGGCAAGACGCACCTGTTGTGTGCCCTGGGCCGCGAACTGATCTTCCAGCGGCGTCGCGAATACCATTGCAGCACGCTCGTGCAGGAGATGCTCAGGGCCAAACGGGAGTTGCGCCTGCCACAGCTCCTGAAGCGGCTCCCGCGCTACCAGGCGCTCACCACCCGTGCCATAGGGTACGTCCAGCACAGCCGGCAGGAGACGGAGGTGCAGTTCCTACTTTTGTCGCAGCGCTACGAACGGGGCAGCGTTCTACTGACGAGCAATCTGGCGTTTTCGCAGTGGGAGCGCATCTTCAAGGATCCGATGACCACGGCAGCGGCCATAGACCGGCTGGTACATCACAGCGTGATTCTGGAGCTGAATCTGCCCAGCTATCGGCTGGAGGTCTCTAAGAGGCGCCAGGAGGCCGAGCATCAAGCAGAGTCCGCTCCCGCAGAAGCCTTGCCGTCCTGACCGCCGTCCTCGCGGTCATAGCTACTCCTGACCGCCATAGGCTCCAGGACAGACGCGGTCATGCCGCGTGCAGACCGCTGACCTGTTCGGCGGGCGGAAGGAACTCACGCAGTCCCGGCCTTACGCGAACGCAGCCGCTTCCAGGGGCCATGCGTCCCTCCGGTCGTTACCCGTGCCGGCCAGGGTCAAAAAACTGAACTCGGCCTTCCTTCTTAATAAAATCTTAATTGTCGTCGATGCCCTTTACTATTGACGTTGATCAGCCCCTGACCGCACGCACCGCTACCAACGCTTCGCTGCCATCCTCACGAATGACAACGCACGGCTCGCGGAGATATGTGCTGGGTTGAAGCTTCATATCACGGGACTTGCACCCGCTGTGTCTTGCCAGTTCGCCTCGTTTGATAAATAAGGAAATTGTTGTATCTACCCACAATCAGGTTTCGAGACACTTATTGAGAGTTTGTCTCTGGGAGAGGCCGGGGAAATTACGAGGTCTGTGCGCAGGTAAGTCAGCCAACTGCGTAGGGGAGCCTGTGGTATATGCCTGCCCACTGGGACCAACATGTCCCGCCATCACCCACAACTCTAGCAGTTTTCTATCTTAAATTAAGCGAAATCCTGTCCAACGATTGGGGTACACCTCAGCATAAGTCAATGATACCGACACTAGGAACAGGCTGATGAGACGGTTCATTCGTTTCACCCAGTATGTTAATAGGCGGTGCGGTGCAGCTATTCGTCCCAATTGGTCTTGTCAAGATACTTCCAATCAACCGACTTCTTGGGTGGCGTAAATAGGATGGCGCGAGCTATGTTCTCCGGCGTATCCGGTATACGATCTGGTATCTTCTTCGTGACCGGCCGCCCCATCTTGGCCTTCGTGTTCGGCTTCCTCTTCTCACTCATGCTGCTGATCTGTGTGTTGGCTTAACAAGGTCTGTGTAGCGTAGCCGCTTGCCAGACATGCTGGCACCCATCATCTCAAGTTGTTCCAGCGTGTCGAAGGGACGCACGTTGTGGCGACCTGCAAACTCCGTTACGTAGCGATCCATATGCTTGGGAGACATTTGGTGGTACGTTCCATGATAACCACGCTTGAGCATTGCCCAGACGCTCTCAAGTCCATTGGTATGGGCTTGATCGTTCACGTACTCGGATACGGAGTGCTTTACGGCTTCGTGGTTCGGAAGGCCAATATGCGCACGCGCATCATCCGTGTATGCCTTGGTGCCTTGTTCGATGTTGGAAGTCACGAATCCCTTCAACGTCTTGGCGTCTAAGTTGTCCACTACCTTGGCACGCACTTGGCCAGTTTCGCGATCCCTGCTTCCGGCTACTGCTTTCTTGCCAGAAGGTCCACGTCCCAAGTTAGCCCTCTTGTTCGAGTGCTTGTTTTTCTGCAGCCCTCCCACAAATGTCTCGTCGGCTTCTACAGGGCCGCCGAAGATGCCGTCCATGTTCTTGTCCTGCCATGTCTCCCGAATGCGGTGCGCCAAGTGCCATGCACTCTTTTGTGTGATCTTCAGGTCGCGGTGGAGCTTCATGCTCGAAACACCCTTGAGGTTCGTGCTCATTAGATAGCACGCTATGGCCCATACCTGGTAGCCAAGATTCGAGTTCTGCATCACTGTTGCCATTCGTACGCTAAAGCGCTTGTCACAAGCACGGCAGCGGTGCGGTATGGTCTTGTGCGACGTATGTGCGTTAACGTAGTCGGAACCGCAACGGACGCATACACATTATTGCCCCAGGTACTTGATCCAAACCGTTGGAACCAGATTTCAGTTCTGCCAAACAATCCCCGCGACAGCCGGGGCCCTTTGCTAACCGTAACTAACCAATCGACCCAATAGCGATGACACCAAGCCAGACCCGCATCGTGGGTGGCCTTTCGGCTGCCGCCCTTTTCTTCGTGGCAGGATGCTCGGACTTCCTGCTTTCCGGAACCGACTTTAGACCCGAAGCCGTCGGCCAGGAAGGCAAAGTGGCGCTCGTCATAGATTCGACGCTCTGGCAGGGTGCCGTTGGGGACAAGCTCCGCGAGACCATTTCGGCGCCCATCGGCACGCTGCCATCGCGGGAGCCTGTCTTCGAAATCGACGTAATCAACCTCGATTCTCGCCTGGCGCTGGATGCCGCGAAGGCGCGCAAGAGCGTTCTGTTCGTCGCCGCCATCCGGGACACGGTGAGCACGGAATCCAGATTCGTGCGCAGTATTCTGAGCGCGGAAGCGGTACAGGCCATCGTGGGCGGCGAAAGTGCCGTTGTACCAAGAGAAAACGTCTGGCGCCAACGGCAGCAGGTCTTTTATGTCTTGGCGCCGACGGAAGAGGATTTGATTGCCGTTATAGACGATGGCGCAGACGATGTGATTTACCAGCTCAATGAAGCCACGCGACAGCGCACCCATCGTGACATGTTCAACATCGGACGGCAGCGCAACATTGAGGAGTATCTGATGGATCACCACGGCTTTGCCGTGCACGGCCAGCACGATTATGTCGTCGCCGTAGATACCAATCAATTTGTATGGATGCGCCGTACGCTCTCGGATACCTGGCGCAGCCTGTTTGTCTACTATGAGGAGCAAGCTGACCCCAGCCGCCTTACGCCGGAGTGGATTACAAACACGCGAGATGCGCTTACCATGCAGCACATCCAGGGCAGCCTCGGAGGATGGGTGGAAATTGACCGGAGGCAACCGCTGGATTCCGAGGAAATCAACTTCAAGGACCGATTTGCCTATGAGGTACGCGGCCTTTGGCACATGGTAGGTAAAGAGAACGGAAAGAAATTTCCCTTTGGCATGGGCGGGCCCTTCCTTACTTACGCATTCTATGACGAGCCTACGCAGCGCCTCTACCTGGTAGACGGTATGGTGTTTGCTCCCAATTTCCCGAAGCGGGAATTCCTGCGCCAGCTCGAAGTCATCGCCTATACGTTCCGAACGAGACTGGATACCGAAAAAAGTTCTGAAGCTTGAAGCGGGCAGAAAGAAAGGGCATTCTCCTTGCCTGCCTTGCCATGGCTGCCCTCCTTACCCGGTGCTCCGGGGTGGACCGTTCGCCACGCGAGCACAATGCGGCGGTCGACGTCTTGATAGAACTGCATCTGGCTGATGCGCGGCAAGGGCTCGATTACGCCCCGCTTCCACATGCGCGCGATTCCGTCCTCGCCCGCTACGGACTTGATGCCACCGCCTTTGCCAGGCTCCTGGATTACTATGTGGATAACCCGCTCGCCTATGCAGAGGTCTACGAAAAAGTCATGGATCGCCTGGTGGAGGAGCGTCACAGGCAGGGAGAATTCCCGGGAATACTGCCGCCGGGCCTTGCCTCGGAGTGACTGGATGCCGCAGCCATGTCCTTTTGACCATCGGCCTCGCCTCGTTCACGGGCCAGAAAGTGCGGGCGGCGCCCCGAGACACACATCGCACCGGCCGCATTCCACATCGGTATCTTCTCCGAGGTATGCCAATAGAAAGTGGCGGCGACACTGATCGGTGCGGGCAAAGAGCAACATCTGGTCCAGACGCCGGGCGGCACGGTCAAGATTCTGCAAGACGGCACCGTCCTCAATGGCAAGTCGCTCGGTCCTTGGAAAGCGAAGCCGCAATTGGAAGGCGCCCTGGGCTCCACGCCAGTGGAGAAGGCTGCGCTGCGCAAGAAAGTCCAGGCCCGCCTCCAGCCGCTGGCGCCCAAGGCCCAGCTGGTTCGCCAGCTTTTGGAGGTCTACTTCTCTCCATCCGTTGAAAGCATCGGCAGGGACGTGGCGTAGCAGCGAAAGCACAAACTGCTCCAGTGCCTTGTTTTTGACGCCGTATGCGTACTGGCCGAGGATACCGGCAGACTGCGTGAAACAGAGCAGGCCCGAATCCTTCCTAGGCCGAATTGCGTGCCAAACCTGCTGTTCTACCAGGAGGTCAACCGCGCTCCGGATGCGAGCGTGCGAAAAGCCCGTCCGCGCAGAGACGGCCTCGAAGTCGAGGAGAACCGGACTTGCCGGCAGGCTGCCTACGGCGACCTGCGCATTGTTGCAGACGGCATCGTAGACGGCGCGGGCATGGTGCCTGTCGGGATGGCTGTTCACTGTCATGGTCCGCCGGAGCGCGGCATCATCGCTCGAGTAAACCAGAACGGCATGCGCTGGCATTCCGTCACGGCCCGCGCGGCCGGCCTCCTGATAGTATGCCTCCAGTGACGCTGGCAGGTCGACGTGCAGCACGAGCCGTACGTCGCTCTTGTCGATGCCCATGCCAAATGCGCTGGTAGCCACCACGAAGCGGGCCTGATCCGCCAGCCATGAAGTCTGGGCCTTGCGACGAACATCCGGCGCAAGGCCTGCGTGGTAGGCTACAGCGGCATAGCCCGCCCCGTCCAGCCACTTGGCCCATGTGTCCACGGCGCGCCGCGTGGCCGCATAGACAACGCCGCTTCCCGCCCCCCGGCTAAGGACAGCGCGTACGACCTCTCGCTTCGCCTCCGTTGGGACAACCGACCAGAGGATATTTGGCCGGTCGAATCCTCTTACCACAGCAACGGGGCTGCGAAGGCCAAGGCCGTCTACGATGTCGCGCCGTATTTCCGGAGTGGCGGTTGCCGTTACGGCCATGACAGGAGGGTGGCCCACTAGCGGATAGGCCTCAGCAATTCTGCGGTACGCGGGACGAAACTGGTGCCCCCAGGTGCTCACGCAATGCGCCTCATCTACAACTACAAACGTCACCGGCAGTCTGGCAGCCCGCGCCATAAAGATGTCGGAATGCAGCCTCTCGGGCGAAACATAGACCAGGCGAAATCGCCCGAACTCGGCATCCGTCCACCTGCGATCCACTTCATAGGTCGTCAGCGAGCTGTCGATGCTCGTGGCAGCTATGCCGCATGCGTGAAGCCCTCTGACCTGGTCCTGCATCAGTGCCAGTAGCGGCGAGATTACCAGTGTGGTTCCTCCGCGGAGCAATGCCGGTATCTGATAGCAAACGGATTTCCCGGCCCCGGTGGGCAGGACGGCAAGGACATCGCGTTCAGCGAGCACGGCGCTTATGGCTTCCTCCTGCCCAGCTCGAAACTGAGCATGTCCCCAGTGAAACCACAAGAGGTTCCGCGCATCCTGCAACGTGGCCTGCTTCATGGGGTGTGCGGGGCTCCGTAGTGGCTGCTGCGCGGAATGAATACGGGCGTACCTTGACGATGCCGCCTCCCGGCGCGGCCGCGGTCTCCGTGGTCAGCAGCCGTATGGCGGGTTATGCTACACATGGCCATATCTTCGGCATCGCGAATGGGCCCCCGGCTGCGGCGCGCGAACCGTCATCGATGCCGGACTGACGGCGAGGTAGCCACACCATGACCATACACTACGCAACAGGCACGTGCCTGGACCGGTATACCACCAACAGGTGAGCCCATATTCATGTAGAAACGGTATATAGTGGCTTGTAGCGCCAAATTCGAGTCTGGAGCTGCCTTCCACGACAGGCCGGTTGAGGCCGGCGGGTACCGGACCCTGGGGGCGTACGGCATCGCAGCGGCCCCTGCATGGTCCATCCGACTCTGTGCTCTTCGAAGCGCATTCAGAGGCGCCTCGACTGCGGCTATTTCGAAAAACGACGCTATCGCATGCCTTCCATACGGAGCGGCTCGAAGTGGCGGCTCGTGGCTCGTCATGCTGCTATTCAGATTCATAACCCGATTTCCGGTCAACCATGCATTTACCCGCCAACATCGGCATATGCTTGGAGGGTCCGGAACCTGGCATGCGTGCGGCCCCGAGCAGGCGGCACGGCTTGTTGGCGTGATTGTTTCCCTGGCGGCATTGGCCCCCGCGTATTTCCATGGCCCTTGCCGGGCCACGGTTCGCTGCATCGAACGTCTGCCCAGGCCTGCGCTCTCGAAGTCGCGTCCGCAGCGGCCCCGGTCTCCAGGGCAAGCAGGCCACCGTGCCGGTCGACCTTGCGTGCCACGGCATGCAATACACCGCGCTGCGCACCCGTGTAGTGTGTAGCTTCGCAGTCACATGATTGATGGCCGGGCTGCATGGCCGGCCTTCGAGGGACGCGCCCAATCCTTTTTCAGTCTACCCCCCCCCTTTGCTTTGCCATCTCCGCCGGTCTCCATAATCGTCGTTTCGTGGAATGCACTGCCGCTATTGCAGCAGTGCCTTCCCTCCGTAGCGCGCACGGCCTATCCAGACCTGGAAATCATCCTCGCTGACAACAATTCCACAGACGGGTCCGCTGCCTGGGTAGCTTCGACTCTCCCCCAGATCCAGGTCATTCGGCTGCCCGTCAACCTGCTTTATGCCGGAGGCAACAACGCCGCCTGGAAGCATGCCAGCGGCAAGTATGTCGTGCTTCTGAACAACGATGTAGAGGCGCCACCCGGCTGGCTCCAACCGTTGGTAGATGCAGCGGAGCGGGACCCACTGGTCGCCGCCGTACAGCCCAAGATTCTGCAATTCGAAGCTAGACACCGATTTGAGTATGCCGGTGCAGCCGGAGGCTTCCTCGACAGACTGGGCTATCCATTCGCCCGCGGACGCGTGCTGGACGTGATGGAGGACGATACCGGGCAATACGACGACCGCTGCTGCGTGGACTGGGCTACCGGCGCGGCCCTGCTCCTGCGAAGGACGGCGGTGGAGCAAGTGGGGCTGCTGGACGAACGCTTCGAAATGCACATGGAAGAAATTGATCTCTGCTGGCGTTTACGCGGCGCAGGTTGTCGCATCCTGGTTGAGCCAAAGAGCCACGTATTCCATATAGGAGGGGCATCACTCGCCGCAGGAAGCAGCAGGAAGCTGTACTTCAACTACCGGAACAACCTGCTCATGCTTTACAAGAATCTGCCCCGGAAGCACTGGCGCGGCATATGGCCAGAGCGCGCACTCCTGGACGCCGGCGCAGCGGTCCTGTTTCTTTTGCGCGGAAAGATTCGACACGCGGCCGCGATCGTGCGCGCCTATCGCGACGCGCACCGCATGCGTGGACACTATCCTGGCCCCGGTGCCCGTGCATCCGCGGTGCTGCCCTCCTACCTGGGGAGCATCCTCATTGACCGCTATCTGCGCGGGCGGCGAACCTTTTCCAGCCTTCCGCCACCGCGCTTTCGGTCCCCCTAGCGCAGCCGGTTTACGGAATCTACGAGCCTGATATCGCGGCCGATGGCCCGTCGAGCCAGGAAGAGTGCAATGTAGGCCACTACCGGGAGGGCGACGCCAAAGAGCAGGATGCCATCGATGCCCTCCTGCGTCCGCAGCGCTCCGCCCGCATAGAGGCCGCCTACAAGTATCGCCAGAAGCGCGACGGTACCCAGCTGCCCTATGACGATTACCTTGCGCTGAAGCTGGCGTCTGGCAAAAAGAAAGATGCTGGCGGCCGCCGCGCCCGCTGCCAGCAAACCCGAAAAGTAAAGTCCGGCCGTGCCCAACGCCCCCATTTCGAACTGGCGGGCAGCGGGGGTAACAAGGAAGGCGGCCAGGAGCAGGGCTCCCAGAGACAGGTACACGGTCTGGACTCGCTGGATCACGGTATGTCCAACAGTTCTTCGACGCGCCCGGCAAGATGACGAGCGAAGTCTGATGTGGTGCAGGTGCCCCCTACATCGGGCGTGGCGTATCGGCCCTCTGCATAAGTCGTGAAAATGGCCTGCTCCACGGCATCGCCTGCGGCCTTTTCTCCGAGGTAGCGCAGCATCAAGGCCGCGGATTGCAGCATAGCCGTAGGATTGGCAATGCCGCGGCCCACAATGTCGGGAGCCGTTCCGTGCACAGCCTCGAAGACCGCGCATTCATTCCCAATATTTGCTCCCGGCACCATGCCCAGGCCTCCGACCAGACCCGCGCATAAATCACTAAGGATGTCTCCAAAGAGGTTGGTGGTTACCACGCAGTCGTACTCTTGCGGCACCATCACAAGCTGCATCGCCATGTTATCAATAATGCGGTGATTGAACGCGATGTCCGGATAGCCGGCCGCTATGGCCTGCCCCTCTTCCAGGAACATGCCCGTGGTAGCCTTGAGAATATTCGCCTTGTGGACAAGTGTAATGGCACGCCTGCCGTGGGAGCGGGCGTATTCGAAGGCGAACCGGATAATGCGCTGCGAGCCGCGCCGGGTAATGCGGGCGATAGAGTCCGCTATTTCGAGACGGGCGTCATAGTTCTCCATGCCCGAATACAGTCCTTCCTTGTTTGCGCGGAAAATGATCAGGTCCACATCCGGAAACGGTGTGCGGATGCCTGGCATGGTCCTGCATGGCCGTACATTCGCAAAGAGGTCCAACTGCTGCCGCAGCGCCACGTTTACGCTCCGAAATCCCTTGCCTAACGGTGTAGCAACCGGGCCCTTGAGGGCCACCGCGTGACGACGAATGGATTCGACTACCACGTTCGGGAGAGGCTCACCGTACAAGTCAATGCCCGCCTGGCCCACTGCGCCGTGGGAGTCACCAGACAATATCAACGCCCGTTTTTTCCACCACGCACACCTCGGCATCCACTATCTCGGGGCCGATGCCCTCGCCGGGAAGGAGCGTAACCGTATGTGCCACAATCGTGTACCACTACGAAAACCACAAGAGTTCCACTAGGATGGTGGAACTCTTGCTTACGGGAACGGCCGCCAAAGCGGTGTTACATACTCGTTATATCGCGCCTGGACGAGTAGTTGATGCGCAAGGTATTCCCTTTGCGAAGCTCCTGATGTATATCCGTTACGATGCCCATCTCCGACTCCTGGTCGACTCGCAAGGACACAATGAGACGCGGCTCGCCGGTAAGCTTGCGATACATTATCATGCGGATGTTGGTAAGGTCCTCTATGACGGCATCATCTATCTGGACCTTGGTTTCGCCAAACCTGTTGCTCGGCAGCTTTTCCGGTCCCGCCCAGATATACGATACATACCTTTTCTGCTCAATCTTGGTCAGAGCCTCGGCCTGTGGAAGGATGGTCCTGACCTGGACTTCCTGTTCACGGAGCACGGTTGTGACCATGAAAAAGATGAGCAACATAAAGATGATGTCGGGCAGCGACGCCGTCGATATTTCCGGTTTCGCCTTGCGTTTCTTGGTGAAATGCGCCATAAGTCCGTGTAGCCGGTTTATAAGCTGGGCATTATTACCCTAGGCATCGCCAGGATCGGGCTCTGCCAGGGATATCTGGGCTGGCCATTGTTCCCGAATCTCGTTCTCTGCGCCATCTTCCAGAGAGCTTCGATAATCCTGGTAGTCCACGAATCCCATGGACCGAGCCTCATTATTCCAGATTTCAAAGTAGGCCATCCAAACCTCGTCCATGGTCTCAATATAAAGGTTGTAAGGAGTTTGACGGTCCGTCTTTATGGAGACAACGGCCCTGTTAGGGTCTTCCGAGTACCTGGCGTCCAGCCCGAAATTGGCCACGTGCGTACGAACCTCGTTGCGAATCTGAGCCACACTGGAAGGAAGGTCTTCCAGCAGTACCTGGCCCTGCGCGTTAATCAGGATCGTGAGCATGTTGCGCTCCCTGACCGGTGGCGGTTCTACCTCCTCATCAAGTTCGGGCGGCAGTGTCATCCCGATCCCGGTGTCCACATCAATCGTGGTTGTCACCAGAAAGAATATGAGGAGCAGAAACGCGATGTCGGCCATGGACGACGTCGGTATTTCCGCCTCGCGACGCTGCTTCTTTTTTGCAAGCATACCCATGGATTCGGGGTTCAAGTAGGTTAGGAAAACAGTCCCTTAATGCCCGTAACAAGCAGCGCCACAAGGGCTGATATCAGCGTGGCTACGATCGTCCAGATTCCGGCTTCGGCCCATGAGGGCATCACCAGCCCCAGGACCAGAAGCAGCATGAGGGGAACCACCACAATGCCCATGGAAACCACATTGATCTTGCCGTAAGCCACGCTCCTGACGCCAAAGGCCACCATGGCGAGGAGACCGATGCCGATGAGCGCCAGCACGATGTAGATAGCAACAACTACCATGTTGAATCACCTGATTTGTGCGGAGGCCACAAGCCAGCCGCTGGACTAGGTCTCTACGCAGCGCCGCCTGAGGAAGCATTCCCCGTATTCATCAGCACGAGGGAATCGATCAATTCGATGGACGCCTCCTCCATTTCGACCACAATACGGTCTATCTTGGAAACCGCATAGTTATAGAAGAACTGCAGGATAATGGCCACGATAAGACCAAAGACCGTCGTCAGAAGGGCGATCTTGATGCCTCGGGCTACCAGGCTCGGAGAGATGTCGCCTGCAGCCTCGATCGCATCAAAGGCCGCGACCATTCCGATAACCGTGCCAAGGAAGCCAAACATAGGAGCCAGCGCGATAAAGAGGGAAAGCCATACCAGACCGCGCTCGAGGAAGCTCATCTCGATCGAGCCATAAGCGACTACGGCTTTCTCGACGGCATCGATGCCTTCGTTCACACGCAGAAGCCCGGCCTGAAACACGGAGGCCACCGGCCCCCTGGTGTTGGCACATACCTCTTCTGCAGCCGTCGTTCCACCCTCATCCAGGGCTTTCTTGACGTCTACAATAAACTTGCGCGTGTTTACGTCGGCTCTGTTGAGGGAAATTACTCGCTCAAAGGCAATGGCCAGTCCAACAATGAGAATGATGAGAACCGGCCACATGAAGTCGCCGCCTTCGTTAAAGTATCGTACCAGAAGGTTGATTACGCCTTCGTCGCTCGCCTCCTGCGGCAGCATCATGAGTGTGCCAAAGAGCTTCATGGACTGATCCTCCAGATAAACGATGAAAGGGGAATAGGAGAGTGCATTCGGGAATATAACTATCTGTCCACAAGTATTGTGTTAGGTTCCCGTTGCCTCGTGCACCTAACATTATTTAATCCTGCCGGTAAAGTCAAGAAAAACTGCCGGGCACACGCAAATTGGACCAATATGCCGCGTCTGCTACCTTGCCATCTGACTCAGTAATTCTGCCTGCGGCCAGAGCGCCATGGCCTCCTGGAATGTACGGTCGACCGCGTGCATGACGGGATAGGATGCCTCCAGATCAAAAAGCCGGACCGCGATACGCGCTTTCAGCAGCGACGCAAGGTACGCACGATCCGCATCGACGCTCTGCTGCGCAAAACCGCCCTCCTTTCCGATCTCTATGCCATGCATCTGGCCAAAGGCCAGGAAATCACCGAACATCTCCTCGTCTACCCCGAATTCACGGAAGAACCGCTGACGGTTCTCGCCCCACGTATCCCTCAGCGCCGCGCCGTTTTCGTCAAACCAACTGCGCGCAAACGTATTTGCCAGGTTCCGGGAAAATACGGCCCTTAGAAACGCCGAGGCGGTATCGGCGGCAACGACGTAATCCGGCAGGATGCCACCGCCACCAATGACCGTGCGCCCATGCGCCGTCTCATACTTCAGCGAGTCTGCCACGCGGTCCATGATTTCTTCAATGCTGAGCAGTGCCGCATCGTCCTGCAGTCCACGCTTGAATTCGTAGTATGCCTCATGCTCGCCATTGGTATACGGTGTCTGAATAAGCCGACCGGAAGGCGTATAGAAATGCGCTATGGTAACCCTTACGGCACTGCTGTCCGGAAGCAGGTACTGCTGCTGCACGAGCCCCTTTCCGAAGGTCTGCCTTCCCACAATAAGGGCACGGTCGTGATCCTGCAAGGCCCCTGAGACGATCTCGCTGGCAGATGCTGATGCATTATCGACGAGCACGATCACAGGCTCGTGCTCGAAATCGCCGCGTGGGCGCGCACGAAACTCGCGGACAGAATCCGCGTCGCGGCCCCGCTGCGATACGATCAGCGCGTTGCCACCCAGGAATTCATCCGCCATGCGCACGGCCATCTCCATGTAGCCACCCGCGTTTCCACGCAGATCCAGCACAAGGCGACCCATGCCCTGCTCCTTGAGCTCGTCCAGGGCATCCCTGAATTCATCGTACGTCGTCCGAGAGAAGCGACTAACCTTGACATAGCCGGTCGTCTCGTCCACCATGTAGGCGGCATTGACCGAATACAGCGGAATCCGGTCTCGCGTAATATCAAATTCCACCGGCGCGGCGTAGCCGGGCCGGATTACCTCCAACACCACTCTCGTGCCACGTGGGCCCTTGAGCGTTCGCTGTACGTCCGCGCTCTCAAATCCTATTACACTGGCTCCGTCAACCTCCACGATGCGGTCGCCCGACATCAATCCTACTTCCTCGCTTGGGCCACCGGGAATGACGCTTAGCACCGTTAGCGTATCTTCTCCATCTGGCCCCTCGATGAATTCATACGAAATGCCGATGCCCTCGAAACCTCCACTAAAGTCTTCCTGCACCCTGCGCATCTGCTCCGCGTTAATATAGACTGAATGGGGATCCAACCGGTCCAACATTCCTCGCACGGCGCTTTCTGCCAGCTCTCCGGAGTCTATGTCCTCTACGTAATTTTGCTTGATTAGCTGAAATGCCTTCTCGAGCTTGCGCAACGCATCCCGGGGATTATCATGGGACACAGAATTAAATCCCAGCCCGAGCAAAAGGCCGGCCAGGAGCAGGATGGCTCCACCGGTAACAATCTTTCCATTACGCATGCAACCTGAGCGTCTTGTAACAGCAATGAAGTACTACCCGCATGCGCCCACGATGGATCCATTGGGATGCGAAGGACCTTAGGCCGGGCCTGATGACAAACACAGCACTCCGACAGCTTTGAGTACACTGTTTCGGCCGTTGACTGTTTCGGCGCTGCTGGCAACCGTAGCGCTGTCGGCCGTGCTGTTTGTCTGGTATCTGGCCTATGAGCGCAATCCTTCTCCACCCGAATCCGTGCAAGTACCAGGGCTCTCGGAAATGACCACCATTGCGTGGGGCAGCCGGCACGGCGTGCGCATCCGTGCCAGCAGCTACCTCGACGCAACCGCGGCCCTGGGCTACACCCACGGGTGGCAAAATCCGTGGTCCGTGATATTTTGGAGACAGGCCGCGTTGGGCCGACTTGCCGAATGGTTCGGTGACGATGCCATTGCGATTGATCGCCTCACACGCCAGTTGGGCTTTGCAGCAAGGGCGGAGGAGGTCGCTCGCACCCTGTCAGCAGAAGATTCCCTTTTCCTGGAAGCCTACACCGCAGGCCTCAATGCCGCGCTACTGGATCCGGACACGCCTCTGCGCGAGGATTTCCTCCAGCTGCGCCTGCTGCCTGCGCCCTGGCAGATCTGGCATACGCTGGCCCTGGAAAGGCTGTTAGCATGGCTCGCCGTGCCGAGAGAGGATATCCCTTCCGGCCATTCTGATCTAGAGCCCTTCCTTCAGGCCAATCGGCAAATGCGCACCTGGCTGCGCGTACATGGATTCGAGCACAGTATTGCCTGGATAATGGAGGACGCCGGGGACGTTACGCTCTTTCAACGGCTCGTCTACGGGGACGCAGCGCTACCCGTATTTCAAAGGATGGAGGTGGCCCTTGGCGCGGGCCAGTACCTTCGCGGCATCTCCATTCCGGGTACGCCGTTCATGCCCTTCGGCATAACGCGGGATTTCGCATGGTCGCTCTTGCCGCACGCACGCGCCAGCGTGCAGCGCGTGGCTACACGTGCAGATTCCGGCGCCTATACACACGAGCGCCTGCGCTCCTCAAGCGGAAACGAATACTTGGTCGTTACGGGCCACGGAAACAGCAGCATCCGACTCTCGGGCGATCGACCCGACTCCGTCTGGACGCTGACTTGGCCCGGCTTCCGCGCCATTTCCGACGTTGCATCCTGGCGAGGTCTGCTGCTCGGCCAAAGGCCCGGTTTCCGGCTCCTTGGCGGCGACGGCCTCTGGATGGATCGCAGCGGTGCCTGGGCCGTGCTGGGCTCGCCGCCGGTGGAGCGCTCCCTGCCTTCGGGCATTTTCGTCGGATTGTCGCCGTCTTCGGCCTTTGTGTCAGACGCGCTGGCTACACGCGAAGGTGTGGCCGTAGAATTCTGGATGGCCGAAGCCTACAGTGCCTGGGCAGCGCGCAGGGCACCTGCGCTAATACAGGCCGTGGCGGGCTTGCCCGCTTTATCACCCGCCGTCGCCAACGCCCTCATCTATCTGACCACCTGGGATTTCACGTATACCAGCGCCAGCATCGCCCCGTCAATCTTTGAGGCATGGACGCAGTTCTACGAAAGCCAAACAGGATCCTTGACGGCTCCCGATTTTGCCTCGCCGCAGATTGTGCGCGATACGCTGGGTCTGCGCGTCGCGCTGGCGCGCGGCGTCGAACACCTTACGCAGCGCCTGGGCGCTGACCAGAGCCAGTGGCGCTGGGAGCGCCTGCATCCCGACCGTCGCTACTTCCCCTACCGTACAAAGATGGGCACAGAATTAATGGAACCCATGGAATGGGCCGGCCACGGCCACGCCACAAGCCTTGCGTGGAATCCAGCGCCGCATAATGCGGAGCCTGCGCCGAACGCAGCCTGGGAAGCCTGGCATCAGTCTGCAATCTGGGGCACGATTACGATTCGCGAGCGCAGTGTCAATCCCCACGCCCCGCTCGGCATCCATCGCGCATCGGACCTGCTCACTCCAGAAACGCTGCTATCCGGCACCCTGCATACGACCTACCTTGAGCCGTAGCCTGATATTCGGTATAGATGCCGGAGGCACGCACACGCGCCTACTGGCCCGCAGTTCGGACGACGAAGGCGACATTCGCCTGGACGGACCGGAAGCCAACCTGTTACGCGCGGGCGTAGACCGGGCCGCGGCCGTACTTGCATCGCTTGTGCGAAAGACCATGCCGCTCAGACCACACCACGATCTGCATGCGACATGCATCGGCATGGCGGGAGCGGGCACCGTGCGCGCCAGGCGCGCCCTGGAAAAACGCCTGCTCCATCTGCTGCCGGTCCTTGCCTCGGCCCCCATTGAAATCACGCACGATGGCGTAATCGCCCTGGAAGGCGCCTTCGGCGGCGGCAGCGGGCTTCTGGTCATTGCCGGCACCGGCTCCATCGTGTATGGCCGCACGCAGGACGGAACCTCCATACGGGCAGGCGGCTGGGGCTACTTGCTTGGGGACGAAGGGAGTGGCCACGCCATTGGAGCCCGCGGCCTGCGTGCCGTGGGGCATGCCTTTGACAGCAACGCGGAAACTCTGCTCACCGAGCTGCTTGCAAACCGACACGGTATTGATGGCAGAAGTGAGCTGCTCCACCGCATCTACCAGGAGCAGTGGCCCATTCAGCGTATGGCCCCGCTTGTGCTCGAAGCCTCAGAGCGGGGAGACGCCGTAGCCCGTGGCATCGTGGAAAACGAAGTGAGCGCGCTCTCAGAGCAGGTTGCGCGGCTCGTACGCCATGGCCCTCCTGTACAGGCACGCCTCGCTCTTTGCGGCGGACTGGCCCGGTCAGCCCACTATGCTGGCATGTTTGCGACCAAGCTGCAAAAAGCCCTCCCCGGCTGGTCCGTATGCCGCCCCGAGGGGGACGCCCTGGAGGGTGCGGTGCGCCGGGCGCACCGCCTGAGCGTTACCGGTTCTGGCGGTCCTGAATAAGCCGATCAACCACGGAGGGGTCGGCCAGCGTGGATATGTCGCCCAGACTGCCATAATCGTTTCCTGCGATCCTGCGCAGAATGCGCCGCATGATCTTGCCGGAACGGGTCTTTGGCAAAGCCGGAGCGAACTGAATGAGATCGGGTTTGGCTATGGGGCCAATTCTCTGCCGAACATGCCGGACCAATTCCTGCCGCAATGCCTCGTCGGGCATGGCGGCCACGCCGAGCGTTACGTAGGCGTATATTCCCTGCCCCTTTATGGGATGGGGGAAGCCTACGACGGCGGCTTCGGTCACCTTCGCGTGCGAAACCAGCGCACTTTCCACCTCTGCTGTTCCCATGCGGTGCCCCGAGACGTTGAGCACGTCATCCACGCGCCCGGTGATCCAGTAATAGCCGTCGGCATCCCGACGGCAGCCGTCCCCCGTGAAATACTTGCCTTCGAACGCGCTAAAGTAGGTCCGAACGAAGCGCCCATGATCCCGGTAGAGGGTTCGTGCCTGGCTGGGCCACGAATCACGTATGGCCAGCACCCCCTCCGCAGCACCGGCAAGCACTTCGCCCCGCTCGCCCAGAATCTCCGGCTGTATCCCAAAGAAGGGCAGCGTCGCCGACCCTGGCTTGGGTGGCACGGCGCCCGGTAGCGGGGTAATCATGATTCCGCCGGTCTCGGTCTGCCACCACGTATCCACTATCGGGCAACGCCCATCGCCCACCACGCTATGATACCAGCGCCAGGCCTCGGGATTGATCGGCTCGCCCACCGTCCCGAGCAGCCGTAGAGAGGACCGGCTGGTGCGCTTTACATACGCGTCTCCGTGGCGCATGAGGGCCCGTATGGCCGTCGGCGCGGTATAGAACTGCGTCACGCGGTGCCGGTCTACTACGTCCCAGAACCTCGCGGCGTCCGGGTACGTGGGCGTTCCCTCGAAAAACACCTGCGTCGCCCCGTTCAGCAGAGGTCCGTATACAATGTAAGAATGCCCCGTAATCCAGCCCACGTCGGCCGTGCACCAGAAAACGTCCCCGTCGTGGTAATCGAAAACATACTGGTGCGTCAGAGCCGTGTAGACGAGGTAGCCTCCGGTGGTGTGGAGCACGCCCTTGGGCTGGCCCGTTGAACCGGACGTGTACAGTATGAACAGCGGGTCTTCGGCATCCATTGCCTCGCTTGGACAGTCGGCTGAAGCCGCCTCCAATTCTTCGTGGTACCAGAAGTCACGCCCCGCCGTCCACGCAACCTGCGCGCCCGTGCGCCGCACGACGAGCACATTGCGGACCTGTGGGCAGCGTTCGATCGCCTTGTCCGTGTTAACTTTCAGCGGCACGCGGCGCGATCCCCGGACCCCCTCGTCTGCAGTGATGACAAAGGTGGAATCGCAGTCCAGAATGCGGTCGGCTAGCGCATCAGGCGAAAAGCCCGCGAAGACAACGGAATGAATGGCGCCAATGCGACTGCACGCCAGCATCGCCGCCACCGCCTCGGGAATCATCGGCAGATACAGCGTTACCCTGTCACCTTTGTGTACACCATGAGCTTTGAGCACGTTAGCCAGGCGGCAGACCTGCGCGTGCAACTGCCGGTAGGACACGTGCCGAACGGGAGCCCCGGGATCATCGGGCTCCCAGATCAACGCAGTCTGGTCGCCCCGGCGCGCAAGATGGCGATCCAGACAGTTATGGGACGCATTCGTTTTGCCACCCTCGAACCACCGGATCGAAACGTTGTCAGAGGCAAAAGACACGTTGCGGACCGGCCCAAATGGCGCGAACCAGTCTATGCGCCGGGCCTCCTCAGCCCAGAATCCGTCCGGATCTTCAATGGATCGCCGGTAGCGGGCCCGGTAATCCTCCATGGAACGTACGTGGGCACGGGACTGGAATGTCGCAGGAATCTCGTAGATATCGGCCTGGCCGGAATAGGCATCGGAAATCTGTGCGCTCTTGGACATGACTACCAAACTGATGGGATGATAAGAAGGCCGCAGCGGGTAAAGGTACGGACTGCGTCCTGAAGGTTCCTCCGGGCGAAATCCGTATACTTGCAGCCATGGCACGGGTACAGGGGGACCCCACACCGACGAGCGTCCTCAGGAAGGTGTTCGGGTTCACGGGATTTCGCGGGCAGCAGGAGCGCATTATCGAGCATGTCCTGCGCGGCCAGAATGCGCTGGCCATCATGCCCACAGGCGGGGGCAAGTCACTTTGCTTCCAGATCCCCGCCATGCTACGCCGCGGAGTGGCCATCGTGGTCTCGCCGCTGATCGCCCTGATGAAGGACCAGGTAGATGGACTGCGGCAAAACGGGGTCATGGCCGCGTTTCTGAATTCCAGCCTGCAGCCGGATGAGCGGAATGCGATCCGCAGACAACTGCGGGAAGGCCACCTGGACCTCCTGTATGTAGCACCGGAAAGGCTTGCCAGCGGGTCGCTCCTGAACCTTCTAACCAACGTCCCCCTCTCTCTGCTTGCCATCGACGAAGCCCACTGCATTGCCCAGTGGGGACACGACTTCAGGCCTGACTATCTGCAGTTATCGGCGCTGCGAGAGCGCTTTCCCGGTGTGCCCTGCATCGCCGTCACGGCCACGGCAGACGGGCCGACCCAGAGCGAAATCTGTCGGCGGCTTGGGATTGCTGCGGAGCACGTGTTCGTTTCGAGCTTCGACAGGCCCAACATTCGCTATGTGGTCGGACTCAAGCAGCGATACCGGCAGCAGCTCCTGCACTTTGTCCAGCAGAACCATGCCGGCGACGCGGGCATCGTGTATTGCCTCTCTCGTAACCGGGTAGAGCAGACCAGCAACTGGCTAAATAGCCAGGGATGCTCCGCGCTGCCCTACCACGCCGGGCTTCCGGCTGCACTCAGAATGCGCAATCAAGAGCTGTTTCTGCGTGAAGAAGGGTTCATGGTCGTTGCCACAGTGGCCTTCGGCATGGGAATAGACAAGCCCAACGTGCGGTTTGTGGCCCATGTGGACATGCCGAGCAGCATGGAGGCCTATTACCAGGAAACGGGCCGCGCCGGCCGCGACGGGCTCCCGGCCACGGCCTGGATGACCTACAGCCTGGGAGATGTTGTGGCCCGGCGCCGGCTGATGGAGATGTCTGACGCCGACAAGGCCCACAAGGGCCAGGAGCGCCAAAAACTCAATGCCTTCCTGGGCTACTGCGAGACCGCCCAGTGCCGCCGCCAGGCGATCCTTGGCTATTTCGGAGAATCGTATGCCGCACCGTGCGACAACTGCGACAATTGCCTGTCACCGACAGACACGTGGGACGGCACCATTGCTGCGCAAAAGGTGCTCTCGTGCGCCGTCCGCACAGGACAGCGGTTTGGGGCAGGTCACCTTGTCGATGTCCTGCTTGGCCAACATACGGACAAGGTCCAGCAGCATCGGCATGATCGTGTGAGCACGTTCAACATTGGCGGCGAGCTCTCGCGCGCCGAATGGAGCAGCGTCATACGCCAGCTCGTGTCCTATGACCTTTTAAGCGTGGACATGCAAGGCTACGGGTCGCTGCGGTTGACGCAGAAATGCAAGCCGGTTTTGCACGGCGAGCGCCGCGTTCGACTACGCAAGGACGTGACAAAGCGAAAGGATAGGACAAAACGCCCGGCGGCAAGACGCTCCGCTCAGCCGGTATCCCCGGAGGACGAAGCCCTCTTTCAGGCCCTGCGGGCGCTTCGGCTCGAGATTGCCCGGACGCAGAGCGTGCCGCCCTATGTGGTATTCGGTGACCGAACGCTCGTGGCCATGGCAGGGCGGCGTCCCCGCACCATGAAAGAATTTGCGGCCCTCCCGGGAGTGGGTGACATAAAGCTGGAACGCTACGGTCCCCGCATGCTGCGAGCGATACTGGAGAACGAGCAGACTAGCAGCGCAAGGTAGGAAACCGGCACGCCCCCAGGGTGTTCACGGGCATTTCCGGTCAGGTAGCTCAGGTGGTAGAGCAACGGACTGAAAATCCGTGTGTCGGGGGTTCAAATCCCTCCCTGACCACATTGGTTTGTTCTTTGCTGAATGCGCTTGCTCCCGGGACAGCATTGCCGTAGTTTTGCACTCCAGTGGGTCCGGTAGTTCAGTTTGGTTAGAACGCTGGCCTGTCACGCCAGAGGTCGCGGGTTCGAGTCCCGTCCGGACCGCCACTTGAAGAGCCGCAGCGTCCCTGCGGCGTGTGAGTAGGGCGCCATTAGCGCTGCTGCGCGCCCGTTACCTCTTTGCGGAATTGCTGCACTTCAGCGCGAAGCTCCGTCACCATCCGCTCCAATTCGTTTGTATTGTCCGCCACCATGGAATCCACGAATACGGCGTTGGCTATTGACAGGCCCAACAGGCCGCCCGCCAGCACCGCCACAGTAAAATAGATGCGTAGCAGCGTCACATAGCCCTCGGACACCCCGCGAGCCGCCAGTTGATCCGGGATTTCGTACCAGCCTTCGATGGTAAACACCTTGAAGAGCGAATAGACCGACTTGAGCGGATTACCAAAATAATCGACCGCTTCGGGTATGGTCCCAAAGAGCATGTTCGCTCCCATGGCGAGTATCAGATTCAGCACAAACAACATGAGGAAGATATAGACGGAGGCGCGGAGCGCCCGCATTACTCCCGACCAGATCTTTATGGCGTCCGGTACCAGGCGCATTAGCCGCGTGAACCGCAAAAGCCGCCCAAGCCGGATCAGCATCAGGACCGCGGCGTGCTCCAGATGCCCGGGCAGGAATGGGCTGACCAGTAGCGGCAGGCTCAGCGCGACAATAAGAAAATCTCCCCTGTTCCACAGGTCGCTCCAGTATCCCTGGAATCCTCCCGGCTGCCGGATCTTGAGGACGGCTTCCACGATGAAGTAGACCAGGCAGGCATAGTCGATCCAGAACATGAGCGTGCTTGCCGGAAACGTCGGGAATGCATCGGCAAACAGCACAGCCGCATTGATCACGATCACGGTTATCACCGTGGATTCGCTGATCAGAAATCGCGCAATTCGGGCTCGGTCAGCCATGTGAGTACGCGGCCTCTTAGCCAAGTTCAGCCCGCACAAGCCGGGCCCCGTCAACCAGCGCGTTCAGCTTGGCGCGCGCTGCCCACCGGGCGGTCTCGCTGAAGCCGCAGTCTGGCGCCAACACCAGCCGGTCCGGGGGCACATACTCCAGGATGCGCCGAATCCGGCCCGCCACGATTCCCGGGGTTTCGATGAAGTAGTTCTTAACATCTATGACCCCGGCTGCGAGGGTCTTGCCCGCGTCCACGATATCCCGCGCGAAGTGGACCTCTGACATCTGGCGATTGGCGAATTCGAGATGAATTTCGTGCGCCCGTACCTCCAGAATATGCGGAAAGAGTGGGGCATAGGTACGGTGCGCCACAGGGCGACCCATATAGTTGCCGAAGCACAGGTGTAGGCCAATACGGCTCCGCAGGCCTTCCACCGTGCGGTTGAAGAGCGCCACGAATTCGTCTGGCGCGTGCTTGTGCACGGCGTATGACGGCTCATCCAGCTGGATGAAGGTGACACCTGCGGCATCAAGCGCCCGAAGCTCCTCGTTGATGATTTCCGCGAAGCGATGGGCCACGGCCATGCGATCCGGGTAGAGTGCGCCCGTCTCAATGCGCCCTGCCAGCGTATAGGGGCCAGGACACGGGACCTTGAGTGGAAGCGCCGTGCGCGTGCGTGCGTAGGCAAATTCCGCCACGAGACCCAGGCCCTCGGGTGCGGCAAACGAGGCTTCGGCCGCGTAGCGCTCACGCTGGTCGTGCCCACCAGGCCCGAGCCGGCGCTGCGGTGGCCGCTGGCGGAGGCCGGTCAGCCGTCCGTAAAAATCGGCGGTAAAGAACCCGAAGCGGCGCATTTCACCGTCACTCACTACATCAAGACCCGCCTCTTCCTGGTCCCTTATGGCCAGGTTGACGGCGTCGTCCAGTGTCTCTCGTATGTCCTTCGGGCCATAGTCTCCGCGTTTGATTGCATCTACCGCGGTAATGAACCAGGAGGGCCATGCGTAACTTCCGATGACGCTGGTTTGTAGCACGGCAGTCGTAGGGTTGATCAAGTCTGGTGGCATGGACAAGTGAGATCGAATTCCGGACGGATAGTGGCGCCAGGACCCGGGCTGGTGCCCCGTCACCGCCAAGATAGCAAGGGATAGTGGCGTGAAACAAGGACGCACTTCGCCCACCCCGCTCCCTATTGCGGCTCGAGCAGCCACGCCGGCAACAGAGCGGGCCTCGGGCAGGCAGCGCGGTGATCTTGGTGATGCATGTCCGAGGCAGGCAGGCCCTGCGGATGCCGCGCGCAATGCCGCGCCGGCTGCGAACTCAACTCCGCCTGTCGTGTTGCCGTGCCAACGGCGCAAGAGACGGGTTGCATTATCTTGAAGAGTGTCGTATATAGCACCCTTACTATAGAACGGAGTCACCATCCATAACCCTATTTACCATGCGTACATTTACCATACTTACGGCGCTCCTGTTTGTCCTGGGCGCCGGGGAAGTACTTGCACAGACAGTGGATCTTGCCTGGATGCCCGGCATGGACGCAGCGGATTCGCCCTACCTGCCGGGACTGCAGTCCGGTGCGCGCGACGTGTCGGGCCCCTTTGACCTAGACGGCGACGGCAAGGCAGAAATACTGGTCGCCGACTACAGTGGGGGCGGGCGCGTGCATGTGCTGGAGAGTGCCGGAGTGGACACGTGGGAGCTGGTCTACAGTTCGCCAGTGCTTGAAGCCATAGGCAGTACAGAAAATCTTCGTTCCGTCACCGGAGGTGACCTGGACGGCGACGGCAAGGGCGAAATCCTGACGTTTGCCGGACGCGAGCTCAGTGCTTCCAATCCGCTCGTGGCACTTGGACTTGGGCCCGCACTGTTCGCCTTGGAGTCGACCGGGGACAATACTTTTTCTCAGATTCCGGCGCTGTACGATTTTGGCGACGACTTGCCGGACCGCTGGCGCACCGAGCAGATGACAGCCATTGATGTGGACGGCGACGGCATCCAGGAATTGCTCTTTGGCAACAACGGGGCCGCAAACAATTACGACAGCTGGTACGTGCTTTCCGTAACCGGGGATATAGGTGGTGGGTTTGAGACTTGGGTACAGGAAGCGCGCTGGAGCACCCGGGCGTCGGAAGACTTTGACCCCGTCAACCGCGGCGGCGGGAGCCCCTACGGCATGATTGCAGCCAACCTGGACGGCGGAAGTGAAATGGAAATCGCCATGCAGTCGTGGAATAATTTCAATTTCAGCAATGCGCGGGCTACCGGCCCGGATACCTATGAGGCCCTGTCCGAAGGCGATGTGTTCCTCCAGGCGGCGCTTGGGGACCATGTTGCCCTTTTCGGCTGCGTCGCCACGGATATGGACGGCAACGGCGACGACGAAGTATACTGCCCGAACCTCCAAACCGGTAACGTGGCCATTCTGAATTACGAGGCCGGCGAGGATGCGCTCTCGGTAACAGCGGACAACGTGGTGCTGGATCTTCTGCCCAACTTCTCCTCGCTCGGCATAACGGCCGGTGACATCGACAAGGATGGCCAGGTCGAATTAATAGGCAGCGGCCCCTCCTACACGCAAGAGGCCTATGCCGATGGCACGGCGCCCGTGTGGGTGCGGATAGCCGACTATATTTCAGGCGACGTGGAGGACCCTGCCAACTACTCCATTCGGGATATCCCCTTCCCGGCCGACATGGTCAACGCCTTCGACAGAATCGTGGTTGATTCAGCCGGCACCGTTACCGAATACCTGGAAGCCGGCCTTGGCGGGCCAGAGTTTGCGGCGAAGCTCGCCTATCTCGGTGATCCCGACGACGACGGATTCAATGAGGTTGCCTTCTCCATGCAGGGCGTGGACGACAGCCTGTTTGTTTACGACGAGGTATTCAATCCTGAAGATTCCACCTATACCCGCACCCGGCGTGAGGCCACGGCGAATCCCAACCGCGTATTTCTGCGCGTCCTCTCCGGTGACGGCTTTGTCATAGACTTCGTGGATGAGCGCGTAATCGTGCCCAGTGATTACGTGCTCCACGCCAACTATCCCAATCCTTTCAATCCGTCCACCTCGTTTTCGTTTACCCTGCCCATTGACAAACAGGTCAGCGTGCGCATTTACGACGTGACCGGCCGCCTGGTAAGGACCCTGGTTAACGATGAGTGGTTCGCCGCCGGAACCCACCTGGCGACGTGGGAAGGTACAACGGACGGGGGAAGTCCGGTTGCAAGCGGCAGCTATTTCTATACACTTGAATACGGCAATTTCAGGCAATCACGAACCATGCTGCTTGTCAAGTAGTGTAGCGGGCTTGCTGCTGCCTTCTACTGGTTTCCATTCGATAAAGCCAACTGCCGCGGGACCCTGGTCCCGCGGCAGTTTTTTTCCTCTAGCGGCTTCATGCCAACAAGCTGCACCCGGGTTGCCGCCTTATTCGCTGCATCGTGGACCATCACGATTGCCGCGTACGGGCAAGGCAAGGTTGCGGGCTCCGTCCGCGATGGGGCAACCGGAGAAGCACTCATTGGCGTAAATGTGGTAATCGATGGTACGCTCCAGGGCGCCCCAACCAATAGTGACGGCAATTACGTCATCCTCAATGTCAGGCCAGCTACCTACACGCTCGTCTTTTCCTATATCGGATTCCAGACGAAAAAAGTCACGGATATCGTTGTCTCGACGGGACAGACCACACGCATAGATATCGCGCTTGAAGAGCAGCTGATTGAGGGCCAGGAAATTATCGTGCGCGCCGAAAGGCCCCTGGTGCAAAAGGACCTGACGGCCTCCAAGAAAACCGTCATCGCCGAAGAGATTGACGCTCTGCCCGTCGAGAGCCTCTTCGGCGTGCTAGCCACGCAGGCCGGTGTCTCGACCGGTGCCAGCGGAGAGCTCCACGTACGAGGCGGCAGAAGTAACGAAATCTCCTATCTGGTAGACGGTCTGGCCGTCAGCAATCCATTCAACACCAACGGCATCGCCACGCGAGTCGCCATTGACGCCATTGACGAGATGACGGTTATCTCGGGCGCTTTCAATGCCGAACACGGCAAGGCGATGTCTGCGATCGTCAACCTGGTCACCAAGGAAGGCGGAAACCGCTACGAGGGATCCGTGAGTGCTTACGGCGGGGACTATCTGACGGCCAATGGCGACATTTTTTTGCTGCCCGAACGCATAGACCTCCACACCACGACGCTTGAGGGCTCGCTGAGCGGCCCCATTCCACTTGGGCAAGGCTTGCGCTTTCTGGTCTCCGGACGGCGCGACGACAATGACGGGCATCTCTACGGTATCCGCGAACACCTGCCCAGCGACTCCGCCAATTACAACGTGTCTCCCTGGTACTACGAAATTCATGGCAGGCCGTGGTGGGATTATGCGGAGGGCACCATCACGTTCTCGGATGGCCGCGTCGTTGAAGGTGGCGCTCTGCCGCTGCCGGCGGAGCGCGTGCCCATGAACCCGAACGAACGGTCGAATTTACTTGCCAAGTTGTCCGCACGTCCGAGCCGTCATACGCGCCTGGAGTACTCCTTCCTGGTGGACAACAGTGAAAGCAAATCCTTCAGCTTTGGCTATCGCTACAATCCCGACGGGACCGGCAGGCAGAGAAGACGCAGCCAGAACCACAGCCTTCATTGGACCCACACCCTGAGCGGGCAGGCATTCTATACGCTCAAGCTTTCCTATGCCCTGAGCGCGTACAAGAGCTACCTCTACGAGGACCCCACTGACCCGCGCTACGTGAAGGACTTCGGCGGCATAGGGGGAGGCAATGTCGTGGGCTTCCCCGGCAACAACTTCCTGGTCGGAGGCAACCAAAAGGGACATGTGTACGAGGACTCCGAGTCCCTGCGCGCCAGATTGGACTTCACGCGGCAGTTCGGCGTCACGCACGAGGTCAAGGCAGGAGCGGAAGTACAGGGGCATGGCCTGAGCCGTGAAAACTTCGTTGTGCTCTTCGACGGTAACCGCTATCTCGAGCCCACCGTGGAACCGGTGGACAATCCGTCGCACGACCTGTATGAAGATCAGCGCGTGCTGGAATTGAGCGCATACGTGCAGGACAAGTTGGAATACGATGATTTCATCATCAATGCCGGGCTGCGCTACGAACGGTTCGACCCTAACGGCCAGTATATACCCGATCTTTTTGAGCCGAGCGGCGAACTGGCTAGCGCCCAGACCAAGAACCTGCTGCTGCCGCGTCTGGGCGTGTCATTCCCCATCACGGAGCGCGGCATCATACATTTTTCCTACGGACACTTCGCGCAGATGCCATCACTGCGCAATCTGTACATCAACCCCGAATTCGAATTTCCGAAGGGATCCGCTCCCACGTTCGGCAACACCAACCTGAGACCGGAACGCACGGTCCAGTATGAAATCGGGCTACAGCAGCAGTTGACCGACGTATTCGCTTTCGACGTTACGGGATATTTCAAGAACATCCGCGACTACATGGCACTGCAACTCGTGCGTTACAGCACCATTGCGGGCGAGGATCTCTACAATATCTATCTCAACAAGGCCTACGCCAATGTCACCGGCATTACGGTCGCCGTGACCAAGCGCCGCAGCCCTGGCGGCTTCCTGTGGGCCACCGTGGACTACACGTTCCAGATTGCCGAGGGCAGTGATGACGATGCCAATCGGTTCTTCTTCAATCGCCTCTCGGGCCGGGAAAATGAACTGGAAGTGGTGCCCCTGACATTCGACCAGCGGCATATTCTCTCCTCCACGGTCACCATTTCCCGTTCCCGTGCCTGGAGCATCTCTATTAGCAGCCAGTTCGCTACGGGTTACCCCTACTCCCCCCTGCTGCTCGAGCAGAACGTGGATCTGCCAACGCGTAGTGGGCGGAAGCCTTCCAAGCTGAAACTGGATCTGCATGCCTACCGGCAATTTGCCGTCCGGCGCATGCGCCTCAGGGCATTTGTCAAGGTATTCAATCTTCTGGATCGGCTGAACGAGAACTTTGTCTTTAACGATACCGGGCGTGCGACCTATTCCCTTTCGGCAGCGCGCAACGTGCACGCCACCTGGGAGCCCCGATACGGCCTTCCCGGGATCCACACGCTCGGGGAATACGACTCGCGTCCACACTGGTACAGCAGCCCCCGCCAGGTTCGCATGGGGCTCACCCTGGCCTTTTAGGCATGCATCGCCGCTTCCTTCCTGGACTGCTCATTGTCGCCTGTGCCGCACCGCAGCTGGCCACCGGGCAAGACCTGCGCGTGCGCAGCTGGTCTGCCAGTGAAGTAGCACAGTGGATCGAGCGCATGGCGGCCAAACCGCTTCGCGCCCAAGCACTTCCGGAATGTGACGAGGACGTCACGAATCGGCGCGATGCCATCCTTAACGGCAACCGGATTACGAGCCAGATCTTCAATTTCGGATCCATTTCTGCTCCGGGCAACACAATAACGGACATCGTCTGGAACGGGCTCGGATACGGGTACGAATTTGGTCCCTTCGTCGCAGCAGAGGTGGTGGATACCTACCGGCAGGACGGCAGGCCGAGGGACCCACAGAGTGTGGCACTTCTGGACGACGCGGGTAGCCCAGTACTGGGCGCGGACGGCCAGCCCGTCTACGTGATGCATATTGTCTCAGATGGACTCGTTTCGAACGGGGGCGAAATTTCGCCGGACGGCTCTGTATTCTGGGGCTGGCAGCCCATCCCGTGTGCGCAGCCCGTAGGCTCCTTTGCGGGCCTCCAGGTCGTGAATCCGGTTTCGGACAAGATTCCGACCAACGATGCCGTGGATACGGACCTAGACGGCAAGCCGGATTCCTGGCCGGATGACTGGTACAACGAGGCACTGGAACAGTACCTGTGGCCAGGCGCGCTGCAGCAGGGCGCCTCGAATGCGGACAAGGAGACGCTCTACTTCATGAACGACTACCATAACAGCGAATTCAGCTACTGGCCCTCCCCGTCTGACAGCACCAGGCGAGGACTTGGCCTGGAAGTAGAGGTGCGCCTCTATCAGTGGGCCAACCCGCTGGCGGAAGACGTAATCTTTCTCATTTACAAAATTACCAACAAGAGCGAGAAGGATCTCGATAAGGTCGTCTTCGGCATGTGGGGCGACCCGCACGTCGGGGGGCCGCGGGACTGGCCTGATGACTGGGCCTTCTACGACCAGAACCTCAACATGGTCTTCGCCTGGGATGATGACGGGCGCAGCGATGTCGCGGGACGGGTTCCGGGCTATTTCGGGTACAAATTTCTCGAAAGCCCGGGCGTGGACGATGATGGCATCGACAATGACAACGACGGCTATGTGGACGAGTCATGGACTGACGGCATAGACAACGACGGCGACTGGCGGCCGGATGAGGATGATGTGGGCCTGGACGGCATACCGGGAACGGGCGACACTGGAGAAGGTGATGGCGTGCCTACGGCAGGCGACCTATTCGATATCACGAAGCCCGGGGAGCCTAATTTCGAATTTACGGATATTGACGAAAGCGACCAGTTCGGTCTGACCTCGTTCGCCTCTCCTCCGTTTGCCGGCAACCGCGTCTCCAATGACGAGCGGCTCTGGGACCTCGTCACACCGGGCCGCTTCGACGTCGTGCCCTCGGCACCGGGCGACTATGTCTTCCTGTACGGATCCGGGGATTTTCGCCTCCGGGCTGGCGACACCAAGCGCTTCTCCATAGCACTCATCGTGGGCGAAAACCGGGCAGACCTCCGACTGAACGCGGATATCGCCCAGCAGATTTACGATGTCGGGTACGTGTTTGCCAAGCCGCCCAAGAAGCCCAATTTGAGGGCCGCGGTAGGTGACAGAAAGGTGACACTGTACTGGGATGATGTGGCCGAACAGTCCGTTGACCCGCTCACGCAGGAACGTGATTTCGAGGGCTATGTCCTGTACCGGTCCACGGACCATGAATTTTCCGACCGGCAAACCATTACGGACATCAACGGGAGCAAATTCCTCTTCTCGCCCCTCACTACCGTGCGAGGCGTAGAGGCCAAATTCGATCTCAAGAACGGTATTACGGGAGCATCCGCGATCCCGTACCCCGGCAGAGGCGTCTCATATGACCTTGGCGGAGACACGGGCCTCTTCCATACGTTTGTCGACTCTAACAATGTCGTCAACGGGCAGACCTATTACTATGCCGTTACGGCCTATGATCGCGGTTACGCAGGCGAGGCCGAAGGTACCTTTGCCGGCGGCATACCGCCAAGCGAAACGAGCAAGATTATCACATATGACCCCACTACGGACTCCTTCATCTATGATGTCAACTCGCTGGCTGCGACGCCCAGGCCGCGCGTCGCCGGCTATGTGCCTCCCTCCGTCTTTGGGAAAGAGGGGCTAGTACGCGAGTCCGGCTCTGGCACGGGTCGCATCACATTCACGGTGGTGGACCCACTCGCAGTGCGGGATGGCCAGACATACCGGCTTGTTTTCGAAGAGCACGAGGCAAAGGCCGCATACACGATCATTAACGAGGGGCCGGTAACGGCCAGCCTCAGGGCCACGCCCGGCAGGAGCCAGACCACGGGCTACCGCAATCTCGTTCCGGGAACGTTGCAGGTGCGGACCGCCGATGGCCGGCTCCTTGCGCCGGAAACCGAATACACGGCCAACATCTTGCTTGGGAGCATACAGCTGCTGCCAAGTGCAGGCGTAGACGCAGGAGCCGATATTACAGCGACCTTCCAGTATGCGCCGCTGTATCGCAGCACGCTTCTTGCCGGTGAAGAGGCAAACCTGGTCTTTGAGGGCATACACCTTTTCGTGGACGACGATTCGCTGGAGGTCAATCTGGATGGATCAGGCTGGGTTGTCGCCAACGCGGATATCCCGTTCGACGTCCGGGTGGCATCCGCGGGCCCGGGACGCCGCGCGCAGCCCTTCGACTACGAGATTCGCTTCCGCGGCGACATAGTGGGATCAAGCTTCAACAATAATCTCCCCATCCCCTTCGAGGCCGTCAACCTGACGCAGGCCAGCCTGCCCATTGATGTGTTTGCTCCCGATCTCAACCGTAACGGCAACTGGGATGTCGATGAGCAGATCATCTTTCTGGAGATGATAGACAATGTCCTGACTGCCACGTGGGAGGTGCGGCTCATGGATACGGGCACGCCGCCGAGCGACGGAGACGTATTGCTCATCACGACGCGCAAGCCGTTCTCCGGCCAGGACAGCTTCAGCTTTCACACCACGGCAGCAGCAACGGAGGCCACGCTGGCGGCGCAGGAGTTATCGGACATTTACGTGGTGCCCAACCCCTATGTGGCCACCGCCTCGTTCGAGCCGCGTAATCCCATTGCGCGCACGGAGCGCGGAGAGCGTCGGCTCTACTTTGCCAACGTTCCCCGCCAGTGTAGCATCCGCATCTATACGCTGTCAGGAGAGTTGGTCGAAACGCTCCATCACGACAGCAGCCTGGACGACGGCAAGGTGTTCTGGAACATGCGAACGAGAGACAACATGAATTTGTCCTACGGCCTGTATCTCTTCCACGTGGACAGCCCGGAAGGTACGTTCATCGGCAAGTTCGCCGTCATCAAGTAATAGTCAACCTGTCATGCGCATACGGGCGTGCTGCCAAGGAGTGCTTGGGGCCATCTTCCTGGTGGCATCCCTTCCGGTATGCGCACAGGAAGATCCGGCGGCATTAGAAGACCGGAGCATTACCCGGGTTGGTACCACGGCAGCGCAATTCCTCAAGATTGGCGTCGGAGCTCGTGCCATTGCGCTGGGCGGCGCTTTTGTAGCGGAGGCCAGCGATCTTTCGTCCGTATACTGGAACCCGGCCGGGCTGGCTGCCTTGCGGGGAAGTGCGCTCCAACTCAATAGTACGCGCTACCTGGCTGACGTGGACTATAGCATGGCGGCATTCGGCACCCATGTCCGCAGCCTTGGCACCATGGCCGTGTCTTTCCTGATTGTCGATTCAGGCAATATGACCGTGCGAACTGAAGAGCAGCCAACGGGGACCGGGGAGCAATTCAAGGTGCAGGATTTTGCCATCCAAGCCTCGTTTGGGCGAAGCCTGACAGACCGGTTCTCCATCGGGGGATCTCTGAAGTACATTCAGGAACGTATCTGGCACAGCACGGCCTCTGCCATCGCCTTTGATGTTGGAACCCTTTTCGTTACACCATACCAAAAGCTGCGCCTGGGTGCGAGCATGTCCAACCTGGGCCCAAAGATGCGCATGGATGGCAGGGATATTCTTTTCAGCGAGGACCCCAACCCGAACGTTGAAGGTACGGTAGATATCGTCAATGCCCAGTATCGGATGGACGCACACGCCCTACCCCTTCTTTTCAGGATTGGACTGGCGTGGGATGCCTACCGCACCGGAACCCACCGCCTACTCGTTTCCACGGATGCCGCGCACCCCAACGACAACGCCGAGTATGTAAATGCGGGCGTGGAGTATAGCTTTCGTGAACTACTAGCCTTCCGTACCGGCTACCGCAATCTATTCGAGCCGGAGGGTGAGCAAGGCTTCACGGCAGGAGCGAGTGTGAATGTCCGTGTGGACCGTTCGCTGCGGGCCTCCTTCGATTACGCCTACGCTGATTTTGGCCGTTTGACGCAAACGCACTGGTTCACAGTCAACCTGGCCTTCTGAGTGACTGGAATGTGACTCTGGATGAGAATTAGTGCCGTCTTGCTGGGTCTGTTGTGCGCACTCGTGTCCACCGCGCAAGGCCAGATGGTCCAGGACATGGTGGACGCGCTCGTGCGACTTTCACCACCATCCCTGGAGCGTGCAGGCAAGACGCTTGCCTACGAATTCTCAAGCGAGGAGATTGACGCTCCCTTCACAGGCATTGCCCTTCAGGGCCTCGCCAGTGGCGACACGCTCTCAGGGCAGGTTCGCTTCGGAAGCAGCCAAGCGTGGGTGCCCCTTTACATCGTGCGTTCCGCCACCGATGCCGCCTTCCTGGCAGCGTATCGCGGCACCGTGCTTCACACCCGCCAGGTCTTTACACTTCGTTTTTCAATTGGGCAAGCGGACAGCCTTTCCATCCTCGCGGCGGGCGTGTTTAGTGCGCTGCACGAGGAAGAACCGGGCCAAACCGGCCACAGCATCCGCGGGCGTGGATCTGCCATCATTGCGCCCGCGCTGATAACCCGTCGAGATTGGGATGCTGCGCCCTTCATCGGCACGCCGCAGCCATTGAACAGGCCGAGTTATGTGGATATGACGCTTCACCACACGGCCGGCTTTTCGGCTGTTACGCGTACGGAAGGCATCGAACAGGTGAAGCGAATCCAGGACTTTCATCAAAACGGCCGGGGCTGGCGAGACATTGGTTACCAGTTTCTGATGGATCAAGAGGGACGATTGTATCAGGGACGCCCCTTTCTTAGCGCTATTGCCTTCGAGAATGGCCCTCCCCTAGCCTTGGGCGCGCACGTCGGAGGTCACAATACCGGAAATATTGGGGTGTCGCTTATGGGCTGCTACCATCCGCCCGAAGGCATCGGCTGCCAGGACGTGATGGCACAGGCCTCCCTGGACTCCCTACTTGCGGTGTTTGCTTTCTTTTCTGAGCGTTACGGCCCGGGGCCCGATGCCATAAGCGGCCACCGTGATTTTGGCAATACATCCTGTCCAGGCGACAACAATTACGAACGACTTCACGATATCCGCGTTGCGGTGGAGGACCTGCTCCGCACGGGAAATGCCGCGCTTGGCGCGGCTGCGCTGGCTGCCCGGACAGACTCGATTGGCGTGGTGACCATCAAATGGGCGTTTACCTCAGACAAAGGTATACTAGGATACCGTATAGATCGAACGATTGGAACCAGATCTGAGACGCTCGTTCGAGGCACGGGAGCAGAAGATGGGCGTGTCATAGACACAGGTGTTACCATATCAGGACGGATCACGTATACCCTGAGCGCGCGGGGGCTCCGGGAGCGCGAACAGATACTCGCCAGTGTTGAGCTGGAAGTCGGAGCTCCGGACGATTTCGTGCTGGCTCATAATTTCCCCAATCCCGCAAGCGGCACTACCACGATCCGCTACCATCTAGCCCAGCCTGGCCTTGTGTCCCTCAACATCTTTGACGTAACAGGCCGAAGGGTTGCGACTCTCGACGGAGCCTATCGCGAAGAAGGTCGTTGGTACACGGCGGCCTTCGACGCGGGCTGGCTGGCTGGAGGCGTTTACTTCTACCGACTGGTATTGGAGAGTTTCGCGGGTGTAGTATATGAATCCGTGCAGCAGATGGTCATCGCAAGGTGATGCGCATTAGGCCACGATCTTGGCTTCCTGCTGAGAGTTTTGTAGCCAGATTGTTCCGACAACACTGCGCTGCCCCAAGCCCTCAAAGTGCCCTCTGAATAACAGTCTGTTCGCATAGCCCGTCGTGTCTAGCATATAATCCACTATATATTAGACACTTACATACCACTCTTGAGCCCATCACTACTGTGCTGGTGAACTATCCGGGTTAGCGTGGGCAAAACCGGGATCTGCCGTTAGATGGCCCTGAATTCACACGGCTACATTCCGACTGTTAATTAAGAGTTGCGGGAAATAGGGTTAACCACATGGCATAGAAAGTGCTCACATGCGCGTGAGACATTTTGGCCACCTGGACAAACGTGTCGCCTCGAACGCGGGCGTTCCTAAGATCGAAATATGCGGCCCGGGCCATGCACGCCTGTTCCTGATTGATAACCGCGTACACCAAGCCCCGCATACCCTGCCCATGCGCCTACCGCAAATCCATCGGGCAAGGTGGGCCATTCCGCCACGCAGCATGCCCTTATGCCAGTCTTTGAACCATATCCTCTGCCGTGCTCACCGCAGCACTACCATACGAGCGGACCGCACGGATGCCCGGGTACCCATGTCGGCCGTTATCCGGTACACGTACGTACCGGAAGGTAGCACCAAGCCATCCATTTTCAATCGGCGTCCCCACCCTGCCTCCATCTCCTTGGGAGGCCATGCCAAGACGCGCTGTCCAAGCAGATTATGCACTTCCAGCGTGATTCGGGCGCGCTGCGGGAGATCGAATTCCACGAAGGCCATAGTAGCGAAGGGGTGGGGGAAGCTCCCCCGAAGCAGGAACTCCGCCGGCAGTGCACGCCCGGCGCGCTGCGAAAAAGTACGCTCGTCCACCTGGATGTACAAAGTCAACTCGGCCATCGCCCCAATGGCATCTCCGGCTGAATACCGGTAGAGCTCTCGCGGAAACACCGCTGTCGGCGTACCGCTGAGCGTGTGCGCCGTGGCATCGAATACCAATCCCGCCGGCAGCGCAGGCACCAGACTGTAGGTATAGGGAAGCACACCCGCCCGAGCTTCCGGAAACGTGAGAACCGGTATCGCCTCGCCCGGCGTGTACGTCTGATCCGCTACCGCGCCGTCAAAGGCGAAAGCCGAAGGATTTACCTCAATGGAAAATGTCTGCTCCCCCGTCGCCTCTTCCTCATCGTTGGCAACATAGCGATACGTCTTGCGCTGAAAGACATCCGTGGGAGTGCCGCTCAGCGTCCGCGTCGAAGCCGTAAAGACCAGCCCCGGCGGCAGATCCGGCGGCAGCATGTACGAAACCAAACCGGCGCCACCGGTAGCCTCGGGGAGATTCAACGGAGTGATGACCTGGCCTTCTATATACGACTGGTCCGGTATGTCGCGCTCAAATCCAAGGGGAGCGGCAACCACCTGGACCGAGAAGTCCAGCTCCGCGGTTGATCCGGCCGCATCGACTCCCGAAAAGGTATAAGTGCGAGGCGCCGACACCTCCCCCGGCGTCCCATGGACTTTAAGTGAATCGGCATCGAACACAAGCCCCAAAGGCAACTCGGGTATCAAATCATATACGACCGGCGGCGCCCCTCCGTCTGCAGCCGGCAACAGCAGTGCTCCTATGTCCACTCCTTTGGTGAACCGCTGATCCGGAATCGATTCCGCGAACGACAGTGGCTCGCAGTTTTCTCCACAGTGATACTCGATAGCTTGCAGCCAAGCCTGGAAGTCGGGGGCTAGCGGAGCGCAAAGAGGCTGACCCGAAAAATAAAACCATCTGAGCCCTTGCAGGTTGGTCAGGCTCATGGGAAGGGCTCCGATCAATGCGTTGTCTTCTAACTGAAGAACTACGAGTCGGCTCAGGTTGCCAAGCCCTGCCGGTATCTCTCCCTCCAGTTCATTGTTTGATAGATAAAGAGCCTCCAACTGACCGAGGTTGGCCAGCTCAGACGGTATCTCTCCGGTCAGCGAATTATCCGGCAAACTAAGAAGTCCCAGATTGGCCAGGCTGCCAAGCCCTGCCGGTATCTCCCCCTCCAGTTCATTGCCTCCTAGCCAAAGGTCCTCCAACTGACCGAGGTTGGCCAGCTCAGACGGTATCTCTCCGGTCAGTGCATTATCCGGCAAACCAAGAAGTTGCAGATTGGCCAGGCTGCCAAGCCCTGCCGGTATCTCTCCCTCCAGTTCATTGCCTCCTAGCCAAAGCCTCTCCAACTGACGCAGGTTGACCAGCTCAGACGGTATCTCTCCGGTCAGTGCATTATCCGGCAAACCAAGAAGTTGCAGATTGGCCAGGCTGCCAAGCCCTGCCGGTATCTCTCCCTCCAGTTCATTGCCTCCTAGCACAACGTACACCAACTGACGCAGGTTGGCCAGCTCAGACGGTATCTCTCCGGTCAGTGCATTATTCTGCAAGAAAAGATATCGCAGATTGGCCAGATTACCGAGCTCAGGGGGTATTGCCCCTTCCAACGCGTTGTGGCCCAGCACTCCATCTTTGTCACCCAAATTCAGCTCCCTCAATTCGGCAAGCATGCCGAGCTCCAGCGGTATCTTTCCAGTCAAATTATTATCCCGAAGATCCAACACCTGGAGCATGGATAAACCTGCCAATTCGGGCGGCAACACTCCTGCCAGCCGATTCTCCGGCAACCTCACTTTTGTCACACGTCCCATTGCCACTTCGATGCCATGCCAGGCGGCAAGACTGGCCGCAGTCACAACGCTGCCGTCCGTGACATTCCAGTTGGTGTTGTTTCTCCAGTTGTCACCGTCCGTGGCTATGTAAAGGGCGCGCAGCCCACGCCAGTCCTCTTTCAGGCTGCCGTCGGATTGCTGCGCGCAGAACCGCTCTACCTCGAATGCCGCAACAGCGCAAATCATTACAAACGACAAGGCAAAGCCTCTCATGAAGTGACGCTTTCTCATGATGAAACTCTCTATTCACCCGTCTTGCGACGCGCCCCTGTCAATTCGCCTACCATGCCTGGTGACCGGGCAAGGTTTACCTGCTTCGGTAAACACCCGCTTAAAAGTCAATGCGTTGGACCTACACAGGAGGCGATCTCGAACCATTGAAGCCTATGCCATGTCTTGGCTTTGGCATGCCCTAAACAAATACCACAGCTTTCGCAATTCCGCCACTACAGCCACTTGTAACCACATGGCGTAGAAAATGCTCAAATGCAGACCAAGGAATATAGCGCCCTGGACAAACATGTATAGGGCGCCTCGTACGCGGGCGTACCCAGGCACGAGAGATGCGGTCCCGGCCATGCACGCCTGTTCCTGACAAAATCACCCCGATGCGCCACCCAAGCGGGTGTTACACCAAGGCCGGTGCCCCACGCAATTGTAAAGGTTCCATGCCACGTTGAAGAACTTCAGCGGCCCTCTGCCCCGACATCGGGATTCAGGGTATACGGCAATTTTTCAGACACCAATCCTCTGGCAGCAAGGTGGGATCGCAGTGCTGCTTGCGGCCACCTCGCCGGCCGGGAA
The DNA here is from genome assembly GCA_965216255.1 of Rhodothermales bacterium. Classification (GTDB taxonomy): domain Bacteria; phylum Bacteroidota; class Rhodothermia; order Rhodothermales; family Bin80. The sequence goes on along the minus strand of OZ244148.1, from coordinate 5,064,907 downwards.
CACACGGTAAACCTTGCGCACTCGTATGCAGGCGTGAACGCCGACATACGCCCTCAACCACCAAGCGCTTTGGAAATCGTCCTTCGATCAATGCGTCTATACTCTCGCCGCAGCGCAACTGGAGGGCGAGGTGCCAGAGGGCGGGAAGTATCCCATCGGCCTTCGAAGGCGAAACCGGGGCGAAATGCCGTCGCCGCGAGGCTGGAATGCCATGTCGGGAGCGCCGGAACAGTCCGCAATAGCGTCAGAATAACAAATTATGGCCGTAGGGACACCACCTGCGACGGCGGAGATTTTTCTTCGCCCCGCGGATGAAAGTGCACTGACAATTCTCCGGAAAGAGGCCCTGCGCGAAGTGGAATGCGCACGCGACTACGAGTATAAACGAGTACATCCGCTCGTCCCAATTCCTCATCCGATGCGCCGTGGACGGAGACCCCGCCAACAAAGGGATGATCCTGGGTTTCCAATAGCAGTGTCACCACGTTTTCCGATACGGACTCTAAATGGGCCCGCAATGGACCCGCCCGCAGGCCAGGAACGTACACGCCCTGCACCTGCGTGACAATTTGTGCGATACGTGATGAGTCGGTTCGTTCAGGCATCTGGTCTTTGCGCACGAATTGCCTTGGCTTCGTCGTTACGCTAAAGATCCCCGCATACCCTTTTTCCCCGAGCCGCAGATTTTCATCGTCAGTAATGGCATAGCGCACATGACCGGTTTCTCCTGGCATAATCACAAGCATGCGCGGGTGAACCGAGACGATGGCAGACAAATCTCCTAGCGGCGACCCGGTCGTGTCATCAACAACCCTGTCAAGGCCTTCGCCCGGTGTCGATTCCGTATAGCCGAACGTCGTGGAGAGCGTCACTTCCAGCGGAATGATTGACGGATTTGACAGTTCAAGCACGCCCTCCGAGAGCTCCGGGGTAAGCAGGACAAGATTTGGATAAATGCCGATGTTCTGTTGGCTGGTGAGCCCGTCCGTTGCGGCCTCACCGAGGCCGAACCGCACGCCTTCCGGACCGATGGTCGGCACGCTCCGGGCAGGTACCAACGTCACCTCTACCGGCACGTGATGCGTCTGCCTATCCGGCCCTACTGCAAAAATGACTTCGATGATTCCCTCATATAATCCTGCCGATACATTCTGAAGAGCTATCCGCCCCCCAAAGCGCAGAACCTTGCAGTCATCTCTCGACAAAGTCGTCTCGACATATGCACCGGCCAATTCACTGGAAGAAAGCAACGCACAAGACTCCGAAAGCGCCCATTCCGGCTCCAGCAGGATGTCGGAAGCGGCATCGTGCGAATAGCTGTCGTCTGACCGTTTTAAGGTGACGGGAGTATGAAGCTCCGCTCGCACCTCAACGGGTTCGTCGCTGGAAAGAAATAGGCGGCCTACATGAGAGCGCCCCGCAATTTTTGCAGATATCTGCTCTGTCACAGCATCAAGCGACACAACCTTACCCGCTGCCTGCACCCCGAAATTCACAGCCGAAAGCGTAATCGAAAGCTGCGACAGCGTAGCCCCCTCGGTGACCGCGTCTATAGCCAGCACCTCAATGAAAAATCCCGTAGTCGCCCTCTGGCCCCCGGCATCAAGCACAGACCATGCAAACTCCGTTCGCGCAGTGACCTCCGTAGGAACGCCCTGTAGCATACGTGAATTTGCATCCAGTGCCAGCCCGCGTGGAGGCGTTGGAGTCAGCATGTAGGTATGTGGCTCTATGCCTCCCACCGCTATGGGCAGCAGCAGGTTCACGTCGGTTTCCTTCACCCTGTAGATTTGGTCGGGTACTGTGTACTCGAATGCAAACCCCTTGAGCACCGTGACCGTGACCTCGCCAACAGCGGACTCATGGCCCTCTGCCGAAACGGTCACCGTGTAACGGTATTTCGTGGATGCCGCCACAGTGCTCGGAACCAGAAACGTCGGTGTACCACCATCGGTCCCCGCGAGCGCAGCCAGATCCGTCGTCGGCGCTCGCGGCGCCCATTCCCACCGGAGGGCAGCGCCCGCCTGTGCCCCCTCCGGCGTGCAGTCGAAAGCGAAGTCATCGTCCCCTTCGTAAACATCGGGAGGGATTGCGCATACTACTGCGAGCACGCCCTTGTTCAGTACCGTAACAGTAACATCGTCGGAGGCGGACTCGTAATTGTCCGCCGATACCATCACCGTGTAATGGAAGCTCGCGGTTGCATCCACGGTACGCGGCACCAGAAACGTCGGCGTGCCATCGTCGATACCCGTCAGAGCGGCAAGATCCGTCGTCGGCGCTCGCGGCATCCACTCCCACCGAAAAACGGTACCTGCTAGAGCTGCACCCGCGGCGCAATCCAGACCGAAGTCATCGTCCCCTTCGTACACGGCGGCAGGCATTGCACACGTGAGCTCAAGTATTGTCTTGTTCAAAACTGTGACTGTGACATCCGCGGTGGCAGACTCGCTCTGGTCCGCCGCAATCGTGACCGTGTAATGGTACATGGTCGTAATGTCAACGCTGGCCGGCACTAGAAAGGTAGGCATGCCGTCGTCGATCCCCGCCAGCGCGGCAAGATCCGTCGTCGGCGCACGCGGTGCCCACTGCCATCTCAATACTGAGCCGGATGGCACATTATTCGGCGTGCAATTGATTTCGAAGTCATCTCCCCCTTCGTAGACATCGGCAGGCGTTGCGCAGGAAAGCTCCAGTAGATTCCTGTTCAACACATTGATGGTGATCTTTTCCGTTGAGGGCTCGGGTGCTTCTAGGGATGAGGAGACTTTAACCTGATACTCAAAGGTCTCGTCATCTTCTATGTCCGGCACTGCGAATGTCACGTGGGACAAATCCGTAGCGCTCAAATATCCAGTGTCCTCTGGACGCTGCGGTGAACTCCATTCCCATATATAAGCGGAGCCTTCGGGCGCGCCCGTGGCAAAACACCTTAATTGGATGTCGTTTGCGCCCTCGTAGACTTCCCATGCCGTATTTCCACAGGTCAAAGCAAGAAATCCTCTGTCGAGAACCGTGATCCTGATCTCTTGCTCTCCCGATCCCGCATCTCCTGCACTTGCCCTAATCGAATACTCGTACGTAGTGGTCTGACCAACATTACTTGGCACATCAAACACAAAAACGGCCTCCTCCTTGCCTATACCGGTCGACCTAAGGCGTTCACTATGGGTAGTATTGCCAAGCCTGTCGAACTCCCAAGAATAAACTCTGCCTGCCGGTGCGCCGCTGGCCGTACATTCTATCTCCAGATCCGCTCCGCCCTCGAATACCTGCCTGCTCGGTTCATCGCACATTACGGTGATGTCCAACAAATCCACGATCCCGATACTGCCCTCGGCATAGTCTGTAGCAAGGCGGCGCGATAGAGCCGTACCCGCGTCCGAGCATCGGGAATCAGGAAAAATCGCCTCTTGCGAGGTCACCTTCGTACTGCACTCTTCCGCAAGACCCCTCGCTACAAACGCACCGCCATTGTCGTCCATATCGTGAACTGTCAGGACGAAAGACGTCTCAGCAAACAGCCTCGAACGTGGTTCAAATGCGCGCAAGAGGACAGTAATCATCGTGTCTTGCGCCACGTTCGGAACGGTAAAAGACGGATTGTAGTCGTACACGCCCCAAGGAACGTTCTCCAAGCGCGCTTGAGGAATGTATTGCAGACGTATCTCCTGCCCAGGCGGCCCGGTCGCCATACAGGGAAAAACGACTCGATCGCCTTCCTGAACGTCAAGATCCGTGCACGATACGACCGGGGGCATATTGACGATGTGGACCTGCACCGTCTCTGACGTAGACATTCCAGATCCCAATGCAGTGACCGTCAGCACCAACGATTCAACCGTCGATTCCTGTGACACTACGGGGGCCTGCACCTCGAACCCGACTGCTCCCTCAGGAAGATTTTCCGTATGGCTATAAGGAGGCCACGGAAACTCCGCCGTATATTCGAGCATGCCTCCAGATGCGCTTGTGGCGGTGCATTCCACGTCCGCCGCGGCACCGCTTTCTACGGTGACAGACGCCTGACAAATCAATTCGGGCGTGTCTTGCCGCTCTTCGCCCCAACTAACCGATTCGGCACGTAGGACCTCGCTCTGCCTGGCCGCCGCCACGGCAAAGCCAAGCTCTTCCGGCACGTCAATGGCTCTGCACTCCGGGCGCTCGTCGCCCTTTGGCGACCGGCCGCGAAGCGACTCACAGTCCCCCGGCCATTCAACGGTAACGTTGATGTCGGCGCTGCCCACAATACGGCCTTGTTCCGATTCGATGTACAGCGTGTACGTATATTGGGACGCAACGCTCAGGTTTCGGGGCGCACTGAAACGCGGCGAGTGCTCCGAAGAGGTGCTCAGGAGCCGCATTGAGGTAGGGTCCTGACTCTCCCACCGATACGTATACCCGTCTTCCGCGCGGAGTGCGCATTCCAGCCGGGCCGATTCGCCGGGCCGTAGCGTGAGATCCGGGCATGCCTCAATACGAAGCCCCCGCTCGTGCAAGAATTGCACCGGTTGCGCGCTAATTCCTCGAACGAAGGCCGCCCCAAGGATGCAAGCTCCGATCAATGCGGCTGGCACTCGCTTTCGAGGGAAGCCACCGGATCGATTCGCTTTCATAGCAACACTCGGTCTTTCCATCCACCGCCGGTGGCCGCTGATCTAATACAGGTTTGCCAAGATAGCCAATGATACCGCGGCAGGCAAACCCCACCTGCACATATACGCATGACTACGGTCTATTCCGGCCGCTGAAGTTTGCGCAGAGCGGGAAACAAACGCGTGTAAACCCAGGGCCCTTAAATGCCCCAGAGAACCGTCCGCCGGCGCTTTATCCCAACAAGAGTCCATTTATTGCGATAGTTCCAGATCTCCCCGCGGCCCCCGCACAGGTAGGTTCGGGACCTGGCGCGCCTGCCCGCAGGGTCCGGCGGCGCACCTGTTCCTGATTGACAACCACGTACATCGAGCCCCGCGTACCCCGACCATGCGCCTGCCGCAAATCCACCGGGCAAGGTGAGCCATTCCGCCACGCAGCATCCCCTGGTGCCAGTTGTTGAACCATGCCCTCTGCCGTGCTCACCGCAGCACTACCAGACGAGCGGACCGCACGGATGCCCCGGTACCCATGTCGGCCGTTATCCGGTACACGTACGTACCGGAAGGTAGCGCCAAGCCATCCATTTTCAATCGGCGTCCCCACCCTGCCTCCATCTCCTTGGGAGGCCATGCCAAGACACGCTGTCCAAGCAGACTAAGCACTTCCAGCGTGATTCGGGCGCGCTGCGGAAGATCGAACTCCACGTAGGCCGTAGTAGCAAAGGGGTTGGGGTAGCTCCCCCGAAGCAGGAACTCCGTCGGCAGTGCACGCCTGGCACGCTGCGTAAACGAACGCTCATCCACCTGGATGTAAAAGGTCAACTCGGCCCTCGCCCCGGTGGCATCTCTGGCTGAATACCGGTAGAGCTCCCGCGGGAACACCGCTGTCGGCGTACCGCTAAGCGTGTGCGCCGTGGCATCGAATACCAATCCCACCGGCAGCGCGGGCACAAGACTGTAGGTATAGGGAAGCACGCCCGCCTTCGCTTCCGGAAACGTGAGAACCGGTATCGCCTCGCCTTTCGTGTACGTCTGATCCGCTACTGCGCCGTCAAAAGCGAAAGGCGAAGGATTTACCTCAATGGAAAAGGTCCGCTCCCCCGTCACCCCGTCCGCATCGCTGGCAACATAGCGATACGTCTTGCGCTGAAAGACATCCGTGGCGGCACCGCTCAGCGTCCGCGTCGAATCCGTAAAGACCAGCCCCGGCGGCAGATCTGGCGTAAGCGTGTACGAAACCATACCCGCGCCACCGGTAGCCTCGGGGAGAGTCAACGGAGTGATGACCTGGCCTTCTATATACGACTGGTCCGGTATGTCGCGCTCAAATCCAAGGGCAGCGGCAATCACCTGGACCGAGAATTCCAGCTCCTCGGTTGATCCGGCCGCATCGACTCCCGAAAAGGTATAGGTGCGAGGCGCCGACACCTCCCCCGGCGTCCCATGGACTTTAAGTGAATCGGCATCGAACACAAGCCCCAAGGGCAGCGCGGGCATCAAATCATATACGACCGGCGCCACCCCTCCGTCTGCAGCCGGCAACAGCAGTGCTCCTATGTCCACTCCTTTGGTGAACCGCTGATCCGGAATCGATTCGGCGAAGGACAGTGGCTCGCAGTTTTCTCCACTGTGATTCTCAATGGCTTGCAGCCAGGCCTGGAAGTCCGGGGCCAGCGGAGCGCAAAGAGGCTGACCCCTAAAATAAAAATATTTGAGCTCTTGCAGGTTGGTCAGGCTCATGGGAAGGACTCCGGTCAGCGCGTTGTCGTTTAAACCAAGATATTGGAGTCGAGTCAGGTTGCCCAGCGATTCCGGAACGTCTCCGGTCAGTGAATTATTCAACAACCAAAGACTTCGCAGATTGGCCAGGCTGCCAAGCCATGTCGGTATCTCCCCCTCCAGTTCATTGCCTGTTAAGTCAAGATCCACCAACTGACGGAGGTTGGCCAGCTCAGAGGGTATCTCTCCGGTCAGTGAATTGCCCCCCAAACTAAGGATTCGCAGAGTGGCCAGGCCGCCAAGCCATGCCGGTATCTCCCCCTCCAGTTCATTGTTTCCTAACTCAAGACCCACCAACTGACGGAGGTTGGCCAGCTCAGAGGGTATCTCTCCGGTCAGTGAATTGCCCCACAAACGAAGATATCGCAATTTGGCCAGGCTGCCAAGCCATGCCGGTATCTCTCCGGTCAGTTCATTGGCTGATAGATAAAGCCCCTCCAACTGACGGAGGTTGGCCAGCTCAGAGGGTAACTCTCCGGTCAGTGAATTGCTCCACAGTTGGATAGTTTGCAGATTGGCAAGGCTGCCAAGCCATGTCGGTATCTCACCCTCCAGTTCACAGCCTGCCAAGTCAAGTGCCACCAACTGACGAAGATTGGTCAGCTCAGACGGTATCTCTCCGGTCAGTGAATTATTCCGCAAACGAAGATATCGCAGATTTGCCAGATTGCCGAGTTCAGGAGGTATTTCTCCTTCCAGCTCGTTGTAGCCCGGGCCGGTAGAATTGTCACCCAAATCCAGCTCCGTCAATTCGGCAAGCATGCCGAGCTCCAACGGTATCTGTCCAGTCAAATTGTTATCCCCAAGGTGCAGCGCCTGGAGCATAGACAAATCTGCCAATTCGGGTGGCAACACTCCGGTTAGCAGATTCTCGGGCAATCTCACTTCAGTCACACGTCCCATGGCCACTTCGAGGCCATGCCAGGTGGCAAGATTCGCCGCGGTCACAACACTGCTGTTCGTGACATCCCAGTTGGTGTTGTTTCTCCAGTTGTCACCGTCCGTCGCTATGTAAAGCGCACGCAGAGCACGCCAGTCCTCTTCCAGGCTGCCAGCGAGTTGCTGCGCAGAGACCCGCTCTACCCCGAATGCCGCCACAGCGCAAACCATTACAAGCGACAAGGCAAAGCCGTCCATGAAGTGACGCCTTCTCATGATGAAACTCTCTATTCACCCGTCTTGCGACGCGCCCCTGTCAATGCGCCTGCCATGTCTGGCAACCGGGCGAGGCTTACCTCTTTCGGTAAACACCCTGGTGTAGTAGAACCATATGTCAAGGGCAGTTCACATTTTCTCTTCAGCACTTTGACTTGTGGAGAAAAGGCAGGGGGGCTTCGACGGCGGATCAATCTGGTGTGCGCGTGCTCAGCCCGGATTTCTCCGCACCGAAACACATGATCTCGGATTCGCCCGGAGCTGCCACGATCTCTTGTCGCGAGTTCGCCGCCATGATTGCCCACTATCGCATGAGTGTTTTGTGGTTGCCAACATGAGCGCGGAGATAAACACATCTCGTATTAGTTGCCAGATTCACGAGCTTCGACGAAAATGTTCTGCCTGGCAACAGGCTGTACTTCGAAGACCTGCGTAAAGGCGCTCAGGTCTTCCGCTCCTAAAAGGTCCGCCACCTCCAAACGAAAGACTCCAGGAGGCAATAGCGCCGTAAATGATCCTTCCTGTGACACCGGGGCACGCAAGACCTCTGCTTCTTCCCCATAGAATACGATCATGGCAAGTGTGGGAGAGCTCAGTGGCAATGCCGTGACCGTGCCATCTACGATAGTATTCCTGATCACCGGGATGTTCACCTGCTTCGTCTCTCCGGGATCGGACATAAAACTAAAAGTGTAGCCCGTAGGAAGTTCAAGATCGGGGCCTTGGACGGAATGCGGATTGACAATGACCTGGTAATGCGTACTGGGCACCAGGAAATCCGCTCGTACCGCACTTTCGCTCATCCTTTGTACACGGGCCTTCACCACGTCAATATCGAGGCCATTTACTAGAGGTTCATCGGGGCCCCTCTGCCCGTCACGATTTACGTCAAGATACGGCTGCAAGATAGCGCTGCTGAACGCCCTCGATTGCCGAGTCAACCGCAGTCCGCGCCCCAGTTCCATTGAACCATAAAGACTCTGGGTGTGATAGGTATCGTCCGATTCCAGTGCAGAATGATTGTTAATGCTTACCCAAGGGGCATCCATACGCAGTCTCAACGAGGCCGCCATGTTCTCCGCCGGAAAATCATAGCCGACCCGTGCACCCAGCGTTACGGTCCTGAAGGACGCATACAGCGTCATGCCTCCGAAATCAACAGACTCATGAGTACCGCCGTCCCCTTGCAATCCAACACGTCCTCGAATGGGACCCATGGAGACGTAGCGCGTAACCATACTCTTCCAGCGCAGTAGGGCTGACTGCTCGCTAATCCCCGTGACCTGCGTGTCAGAATATCCCAGCGACAACAGTACGTTGGTCCTGCTCGACACACGGAAGCTTCCCGAGCTATTGATACTAGTGGTCGTGGCGCCGTTGAAGGTGCTAGTGCTACCTCCATTCAGGAATAGGCTCAGACCGGAGAACCTTACGCCTAATTGCCCCTTAATGCGCTCCTTATAGAACGAGAGCCCCGGTTTTCGCGCAATTTCGGCATCTCCCTGAAATCGAACATTCTTGAAAAATAGTTGCGCCGTCGCACGCCCGGCGCTTTCCGGGAAAGACGCCTCGACGCTCGTGGTCAGTAGCCCCCACAGGTTCTTGGTGAGCCCCATTGTGTTGACCAGCGAGCTATCGAGCTGCATAACACTGGCATCCACGGACAGGCCCTGTGTCAGGCCGTACCGAGCCTGAATAAAGCCAAAGGGGTCGTGCGTAAATTCGTCGCGCCCCACATGGGCATCCCAATAGAACGTGCCGGGGGGCGTAAGGTCTTCTCCGATAAATAAGTATCGCGTGGTGGACACGGGGATACCGCCGCCCAACGGAGTGATGTCAAGTTGAGCCTCTGAAGACCCGTAATAGGCCGGCACACGAAGTACGTACCTGCCCAAGCCGTCGGCCTGGACTCGATCTGCGATCACACCGCCAACCGACGCCTCCACAATGGCGTCCGGTTCCGCAACACCCTTGATTACGGCTTCGCGCTGCACGTGCCGCGTCGAAAGCGGTGTATTGCCCAGACGCACCCCGTCGTAGGACTGGCGAAACGGCCACTCGTACAGGCGCATCCGTCCAAGCTCGACACGCGTCACCACCCCCAAATCGGGGAAGTCCAACAGGTAATTCAGAGATCGTATGCGCGTATTCGTACTTCCCTCGAATTGCGACGCGCTTCCATCCATGCTTACCCGTCCGCCAAAGGCACTGGCACGAACTTGAAACGACCCGTTGTACGTGGCACTTTGATGCTGTCGCTGGGAGCGAGAAACGCGATATTGGAGATGTGTTCCGCCCAAAATCCGCCGGGTGCGCCCATATAGAAGCGGCCCGCTGGCATGGGTCGCAGAAATGGCCCGATGACTGAAGGGCGATGGATCGAGTGGGAATGCCGCGCTGGAAAGCCTGATGTGCAATACTGCTGCGTCGTAGTCAACGGCACCCTCGGGAAACAGCTTCTGGGTTGCTGGAAGCGCCAGGAAATTCCGGTCGCCGTATATCAAATATTCGGTGGCCACCAGTTCGGTCGGCTCCGGGCGCGCCCCCCTTCCCGGCCGCTCATACCAAGCTTGGCCTCGTGCAAAATCCACCACATAGACTCCCCTGCCGTCCCGGGCCCGTACCACATTTGACGCGGCCGTTGTCTGGTAACCCAAGTGTTTGAAGAACGCCACCAGATCAAGAAAGTAGGCCTGCTCCTTCTCGTCCCAATAGACTGAAACCGGTAGCAACGTGGGAACCACTCCTGAGAGTGTGCTGAAGCTCCAGGGTGTCTCCTGCAATAAACGAAGCGGCCGGTTCGGAGGCGGCTCCTCCTGCGCAGTCGCCTCCCCGAAACTGCACAAGCCACACAGCAGCAAGGCTGCCGGCCCGGTTTTGTGCCAACTATGTAATAGCACGCGATATCTCAGATTCTCTTGATACAACGCGAGCATGCCCCCCCCTGCGCACGACACATAGATCTCTCACAAGAACCAGTCATCCATAAGGCAACGGCACTTCCGTCACCATTGGTCTTCATGAGGAAAAAGTAGGGCATTCTAGATGATACGCAAAAAAATCGTTCACGAACACCTCCAAGTTAGCACAAGGCCCGGAATAGAAACCCGACCCAAGTCATCCCGACACCGGCAGATACAAAACTTGACGGCATGAGGTACCACAAAAAGCATTTACTGGCTCACCGAAGCGCCCACACCCTCTACGCAGCCGAATCTGCGACTCTGCGTCCCTAACCCTCCCTATTGGCCATATCTCCCACTGCACAAGGTAGCTACTCCAAGATTTGTCGACCCACGGAACTCGGTTGATAATTAAGGGGATTATACGTTTGAGTTGAACATCCAATTCATTTCGGATACTCCGTCTCCTTCTAATCATTGTTTGCCGGCTGCTTTAGCAACCGAACATCTTCGCGGGCGCTCATGCCAAGGTAACGTGGATTCGGGGTCCGTGCATTCGTAATGCGCTCGAACTCTTTGCGTGTATAATCCTTCTTGGTTTTCATTATCCGTCTGTGCTATCGGGTCCTGTTCGCTAACCAAGCTACGCGAAGGCGTCCAGCTGATAGATAGGCCTACCCGTGTACGGCTCGTTCATAACGGAAAGCCTAGGCATACGCTCATCGAAGTACTCCTTCACGTTCGTGGGCACAACAACGCGGCGTTGGGCTGCTATATCATGCTGGGCCGCGTAACGTCTCCTTCACCCAGTCCAGACAATCGCCGCAACAGATCGTGTTGATCTCCATGCCTTGCTATACCAATGCTATACCAATGTGGCCAAGGGTTGGGGTTCTTGGCCGCTAACTCGGTTTTGTGTGATATTACCGTTCGATGTAGATAGCAATGGCTTCGCGCCTGCGATCGGCTCCGATGCCACCGGCCAGAGCGCTGGCTACCTGTGCACCTCCCGATGCTTCTTCATTCTCGCCAACGATAATGGCGTTGGCTCCGAGCTTGCCGGCCTCCGTGCGCAGCTTGTCTAGCAATTGGCCTCTGCTCGTAAAAGCGTCGTTGCCTTTACCTGACAACACCGCTACACGTTGGTGCTCGGGTATGGTGTCACCTTGGAAGTAGACTTCTACATCCTCCATCGGCACGGGCGGCAGGTTGCTAATCAGAACAGATTTCGATACATGAGTGCATCCGGCCATAAGTGCCGCGAACGTGAGGCATGTAATTAGGCTTGATCGCAACGGGATTGGGGGACAACGGTCATGGATTTGCTCTGTTTTCGTACATATGTTAATGCGAATCGACGGTCCGCCACGAAGGCTGGCCGGCACCGCGCCATGCTACGACCACGCAGAGCTACGTATAGGCTAGAATCGGTTGACGCCGACGCGGATAATCAGTCCGCGCATTGGACGACTGTTGTATTTAGCAGGTAACCCGACCGGTGCCAAGCTCTGCGATGCGTAGCAACGGCAATATAACATCGGGAACGGGTTTATGCACCCTATGCGATAACATACTAGCTGCCCTCGGGTGTGTCCAGCAACTCTGGATCATTGTATCCGTCCGGCAAGTGTGTCACGTAGCGACACGTAGGAGAAAGTATAACATAGCTAACGTGTCCGTAACTTCGTAAAGGATTGGGGTCGCCCCCCGCAGCCGCTGTTCAGGCGGAGGTGTGCTATGAGTGGCACGCGGGCGTTGTTCTTTAACATAGCTTGAGTGTTGCGTAACTGCATTTAGGATGGGGGAAGCCCCCCCCCCCCATAAGCGTTAACTTGTTGGCGAACTCGGCAAGTAGCATTCAATTTGATTGACTCTGGCTCTCGGAGGCGCCGCCAACAGCCCAGAAATAGTGGGCCAATATTGGATCATCTCCGATAGCGAGCACCCGGGCTCCATTGTCCGCGCGACTTGGTTTAGCGCGAACTTGAAGTCCCTTATCGTGACTTACGCAGCCGTTTGAACAATGCTACGGCAGACAAATCGGCCAGTTGAGCCTGGCGCGCCCGCACGACGGTCTCCCGCAGAGAGTGTCCGCACCCCAAGTGGATTAGCAATGTCCGAAGGAGGCTTTCCTGTGACTTGTCCTTACGCAGCCCGCGCAGTGCGCCGGTAGATGCGGCCAGCTCTTGCCAATTTGCGGGCAGGAACGACACCAGCACGCCCCATTCCTTGTCGCCCGCTGCCCTGGACACGGTTCTCTTCATCTTTTCTCTCGAATGACGATGAAGTAACAAAGAGTTTTCTACGTCGCGGCTCAAGAGCACGTTATGCCGCCTGGCATTCCTGCTTGTCGTTGCCCGCAACTGCCTACAGCAAGCAGCATTATCTCTCCTGGTGACCACAACTCAGTGTAGATACAGGCAACATACAGGAATAGATTAACACACAAGTTAACGCTTATGGGGTACCCCCCCCCCCGGGGCTACTCGACAGTACATCTGATCTGTGTGGAGGGGGATTTGCGGGCAAGTGGCTTATTCGTGGATGCGGAAGGCTCCAGATTCTTTGAAGTGTAGCGGCCGCTATCTTGCTGGGCCGGCCAGCAGGCCAGCATGAGCGGACTTCATACTACGGCCAGTGTCAAGACCGGTGTAGCACAGCCTTGAGCGACACTGCGCCGCACAACTGGTAATTGTAGTTTTCCACGAATTCTAGGGACTCGTTCTCAAAAAAATTGATTGATTCGCTGAATCCCGTAAGCGCACCACAGTCAGGGTCATTACGTGTGCCCGAGTATCCGCCACCGGTAAGCGTAAAGAAGCCTGTGTTGTTGACAGTACCTGTAAAGGCGGCAAAAGGTTCACTCGAACCCAGTAGCTGTATGGTACCACTCAAGGTTACCTGGTTTCCCGATTGCTCGACGTTCACGATAATAAATCCACTAACACTTTCTCCGAAGGCGGAAACGGTCAGCTCTCCTGTGTACCTGCCTGCCAGGCTGAAATACCAGGGATCGTCTTCGGTTGAGTCACAGGAGGCCAAGGCCGTGATCAACAAAAACAGGCCAGCAAATTTGGCCGTAGAATGAAGCACAGGGATGTATTTAACTGCAATCACGGGCGGAGTCCTCGCTATCGTTCTGTGAAGTGCCGACAACATCTAGCAGAATACAAACCCGTTTTATCAAGGTCAATACGTTCGTGTTTGGAGAGAGGTTTGTCAAGTCCTTGACTGCTGAGCGACATATAGAATGAACTCCACATTATTCATGACCGGTCCAACTCGTGCCTGACGAGACTATTCCAGGTGCATTATAGAGGTTCTTACTAATGTTCATGCGAGAATTCTGCGGCAGAGGCTCACGGAGCATTGATTTGGCTGCCGAAACGGCGTGCTGTTGCAGTAAGGTGGCCGGATTATTGAGGCCAAGCGCCTAGTATGGGCATGCGTGTCCCGCACATCCACCGTCCGTAAGTTGCGCCCGCTCCCTTGCACTAGCCCGCAAGTACGCCGCCAGCGTCTGGCCATATTTCTCCTCCAGCCGGCGACGGCCTCCCGCACGGCTTACCCTCGACATCGATGCTTGACGCTCTGCGTCCGTGACCACCAGGCCCCGCTCTCGCTCCTCGAGCCGGAGCCCCTCTCCCTGCAGCGCACATGCCAGCTCGCCCCACGTGCGCGCCGCCGCTATGCGCTCTCCTGCGCGAATGCGTACCTGCTCCACAAACGGCCGCGCTCCCGTGCGACCAGCCTCCCGGATCTCTCCCTTCAATAGCTTTTGCACATGCTGCCCCGGACGCTCTACCCTGTTCGGCACGATATGCCTGCCTCGCTCCGGCTCTATCTCCTGCAGCACCCACTGGATGCGATGGTAGTCGTGGCTCGTACTCCACGCCTTGCCTGTCTCCATGTGCACGCGGCTTATCGTCAGGTGCACGTGCGGATGCGCGGTGTCGCTGTCAGCCATCATAAAGACTTGGTGCTCCGACAGGCCCAGCCTCTCCAGAACCGCGTCGCTCGCCTCCTCCATGTCCCGGCGCGTCGGCGCATCCTCCGCGGGCCACGACAGGCTAAGGTGATAGACCGGCTTCTTGCGACGCGTAGATCTCTCCGACATCAGCTCCATTTCCTCAGCAGCGCCGCGTGCATCCTCGGCCAGCGTGTTGCGCGTGCCCGTCCACGCCACACGCTCCGATCGGCTCGTCAGGTACCGCGCCAGGCCGCGAAAGTCCTTCCCCGTAGTGACGTTTCCTATCACGTTTGTAGCGCCGCCTTCGCTTCCTCGAACTCCTTAGGCAGCTGCTCCAGACGGTGCGCCATCACCAGGCGCTTTGTCCGGTTCACCATGCGCGCTAGCTGGTTGATATTGACGCCGATATAGTGCACAGCTCACGTGCTGCCGCCCTGTCCGCCTTCAGCGCCAGCGCATGCCCCAGTACTGCCTCCCGCACGTACGCGGCCACCGGACGATCGCAGGCCGCGGCATCGCGCGCGATCCAGGCATACTCGCTGTCATTTACCGCGACGTAAGTGGTGCGCCTGCGGCCCCGCTCTGCCGAAGGAGAGGGACGCCCCCCTTAAGGCGTTCCAGCAGCCTGGCCGGTAGTGGAATCAACCGACATGAGCGCGATCCGGGCCTGTGGGAGCCGGCGGACACAGTGCCCAGACGCACTTCCTTATCGGTGTCGCAGACACCGATAGCCCCGCAGGGCAAGGGCGTTCACACTGGCGAGGACACCACCTACCTGAATAGGCACAGGAAGACACGCGTGCAAAAGTTCTTGGAACGGATGGATGCCGTGCTACCATGGCAACAGTTCGTTTCCGAGATAGCCCCCTACTATCCCAAAGGAGAAAGAGGCCATCGGCCCAAACCGCTCGAGACCATGCTGCGCGTAAATTCCTGCAGCAGTGGTATGGCTACTCGGACCCCGGCATGGAGAATGCCCTCTACGATAACGTATCCCTGCGCCGCTTTGCGTCCCTTGAGTCGCGGCTGCCAACATCAGGGTTCTTCAACCCCCTGGCAAGGCATGTGAGCTAATCCAGCTGCCGTAGCGCCCTGAACCTCTCCACGGAGGAATATTCAGAGCCGGCTGGTCAATTTTGGGTGGCTCGTCACGCACTTCGTCCAGTACAATGGGAGCATCCGCGTGCGCCCGCATGGCTCCCAGTCTTTCGCCCCCTCGTCCGCCGCCGGCAATACGCCGAAATCGGGTGTGCCCGTCCCGGATACGCCGATGCCTATCAACGTCGACTCCGGCAAGGGGGAGCTTCGACTTCGTGCGCTTGATCGCTCCAGCATGCCAGCGGTCAGATCCGATTCCCGGTCACGCGCAATCCCGCCGAAGGCATCATCTGCCAGGGAAATGGCTGCCGGGGAATCCTCTCCTGATTGGTCACGCCGCCGACCGGCAACAGCGGGCCCTGGCTAAAAGGACTTCGAATACCTCCCGGCTGGGACGAGGCACCCGATCCGTGGTGTCTCCTCCAGACAAGGGGACATTCTCCTTGGGCATTGCATCGGTGAGCACCAGAAATCCCACCAACAGGATAAACCCGAGATCAACAAGAAACCGTCAGGTCGGTACGTTCTTCATACAAGGCGATTGGAGATCTATTCGCAAACCCTGGAGATCACTGCATCGCCTGCGCTTATCGATTCGACTACCACACAACCGTCCATGTTAAGGTACGACTGGATTACCGGCTGTTTATGCACAACCAAGATCAAGGGATCGTCGTCGGGCTGGATACACTGCGTGGCGTTCGGCGCGAAGCGAAAAAGATCGGGATCGTACCCCCAAAACGTAATCCGAACGTCCTCTCCCACCTGCTCTATATACCCCTTGAAATTGCCTTCGGGGTAATAGTGGAGCAAGGATCCTAAAAACGCCCCCGCGAGCGCCTTCTTCGGATCGTTGTCCTCTTCCGCCTCGTCAGCCAGAATTCGGCTATTGGCCCGGATGGAGCTGAGGCGATAATCCGTTTCCAGATTCTGCCTTGTAAGGACTTTAAGCATCGACTCCGGCAAGTACTCACTTAGAATAATTTGCTCCTCACCCGGATACAGGACGAGCAGATCATTGGTCCCGAATCCGTCTCCTGTTATATCCAAAAAGGCAGCAGAGGTGAATTGTGGATCCTCAGGGAAAATGAACTGCTCTTCCAGAAACCGGGATAGGAACTCGCGGTCGACGATCTCCGCAAAGGGCAGCACACGCTGGTTGACTTCCGCCTCTTGACCCCACGCAATGCTGCTGCAGAGTAGCACGAGTACTAAGAGAATACGTTTCATGTTACCAAGGCGCTCGATTCTTTGTCCGTCCTGCACGACTGCACTCCTGCGCGGAATGGACGAATATCCGCTACACACTGCGCCGCAAGCTACATGGAATTGGTATTATATGCAATGAATCGCTTTCCCATAGCCAGATTTATACACGCGGCTTTTCCAATCCGGAAGCGCCGCTGCCGCGGGACTCCGGTCGACGACGAGGCTGCCACACCCGCAATCGGAGCAACGCTCTATGAAGGGCGCCTGACTCGCCCCATGCCCGTGCGCGGTGCGTACGGCCCCGACGACTATTTTCCAATATTTCTCGTGCGCGGTGATAAGGCGCTCTTATAGAAAAGTGTCTGTGGCGTATCTTGACGCTGCCTTCCGTGCAGTGATCGTATCCCGTATCCGTAGCACCCAGAAGTATCCAGGTATCCCTACTATTCTCTCTGGATCGGCGCATTATCCACCCGATGATTTTCTTTGCTCCAGCACAGTATATGTTATGGACATGATCTGGAGCCCCGCTTAGTCCCGCCAAATGCCGGTAGCCTGCGGTGGTCCAGCATGCCTCCGGTACATGTACCCACCCATGAGCACCACCACCAGTATGGCCGAGGCCAGATCCTTAAAAGGTGATAGGCCACAGGCATCGTTTCGCAGTGCGCCGTTCCGTATCCGTAAACAGGGCCTCGGCATCTGCAGCTCACGAGCCAGTGGCGTTATCAGTAGCAGGCGCCAAGCTTTCACCGCGTTGACGGTAGTGGCGAAAAGCCAGCTGCATCCACAGCCGCTCCACGTTGCATGCAGTCTTGAGTATCCGAAAGCTATCTTCCATGCCCCAGTGCCCCTCAGACCCCATACTTGACAGAATCTCTCGAACGTCTCAGTTTCCTTGGTCCATTCCGCGGCTTAAGCCGATTGGCGTTCGTATTATCGACTTGGGTGTCTTCATTGATACCCACTTCTATTCTCCCTTAAGGCATATCATAGCGCTTCCAGTGAAAGCAACGGCCCATTTCGCACATGCTGGCGTGCTCTTCGCGTCCTTCTATCTCCTTGCGGCGGTCTCAGTCCCGAGGGTTACGGGCACCCCTGATTCGGAATCTTCGATTTATGTGGATGCTGCTGCTGCAATCCTGCCCGCGCCGCACCGAACCGTCGGCGTGGCGTACCGGGAACCTGCACGGGATTACGCCGAAGGGTCGCTTGAGGAAGACTGGCGGGCCCTTGTCGCACTTTATGACGCGACGAACGGGGCCGGCTGGAACGATAATTCCAATTGGTCTACGGACGACACCGTGGTCCCGAGTGCGGCTGAGCTTGCCTCATGGGACGGCGTTACCCTATCCGGCGGGCGCGTGACGCGTCTCGACCTCGGTTGGAATGATTTGAATGGCACCCTTCCTGCCGAGTTGGGCAATCTTACCGAGCTTCAGGTGCTGGACTTGCATCGTAGTGAATTCCAGGGCGCCATTCCGGTCGAGTTGGGCAATCTTACCAAGCTGCGGGAATTGAACTTGTGGTGGTGCCATCTCCAGGGCCCCATTCCAGCCGAGTTGGGCAATCTTACCGAGCTCGAAATGCTGAACTTGAGCAACAATGATTTGGTGGGTGGCATTCCTGTCGAGCTGGGCAATCTTACCGAGCTTCGGATATTGAACTTATCCTTTAATTCTGATCTCCAGGCTATCATTCCGGACAAATTGGGAGATCTTACCAAGCTTCAGACGCTGAACTTGGCCGTTACTGGTGTCGCTAACCGCATTCCAGCCGAATTGGGAAATCTTACCGCCCTTGAATTGCTGGACTTGAGCACTAATAACCTCCGTGGCCGCGTTCCGACCGAATTGGGTTTTCTTACCGAGCTTCAGTATTTGGATCTATCGGGTAACGATCTAATTTCCGAGCTGCCAGCAAGCCTTACCAATCTGACTAATTTGATCTTTCTACATTTCGATTTTAATGGTGGCCCTGGGGGTCCAGACCTCTGTGCGCCGCTGGATGGCGTTTTCCAGACGTGGCTAAGAGGGATTGGTGATCGCAATGGCCCGAATTGCGCGCCTGCAGCGCTCGCCATTGACGGCACCGCACCCCAGGATCAAGTATATTTGGTGGGCGTGACGATAACGGATCTGACATTGCCGCCAGCCACGGGCGGCCAGGGACCCTACACGTACAGCTTGACTCCCGAGCCCCCGCCCGGGCTCATATTCAATCCTGCGACGCGGACGGTCAGCGGCACACCGACGCAGGCCTACGGGAAGACGCGGCATACGTATGCGGCAAGCGATGCGAACGGAGAATCGGTTGAGCTGCCTTTCTCGATCGAAGTGAATGCCGCTACGCTTGGATTCGGCGGCGAGATTCAGGATCAGACCTACATCGAAGGCCAGACCATACCGGTGCTTAGGCTTCCGGAGGCTACAGGCGGGACAGAGCCGTATTTGTATGCTCTGAACCCCAATCCACCGCCGGGACTTGTTTTCAGCGCGTCTGAGCAAACGCTGAGCGGTACGACAACAGATGTGACTCATCGGCGGACATATCGCTATTCCGCGACCGACGTCAACGGCGCAGAAGGGAATCTGACCTTTTCTATAGAAGTGGTTCCTTCCTCTTTCACTCTTGACGGCGTGATTGAGGATCAGACGTATACGAAGGGCGAGACCATACCCGTCTTGATGCTCCCGGAGGCGCGGGCGGGGTTGCTGCCTTATACGTACAGGCTGGTGCCGGCGCTGCCTGCGGGTCTGTCTTTTGACGATTCGACACGAGAACTCAGCGGCACGCCTACGGATGCCTATCCGCGCATCGAGTACCGATATATATCCAGGGACGCTACCGGGGCCAGCGCCGAGTTGTCGTTCTCCATAGAGGTAACCAGCGACACGCGCTCAGGGGGTAGCGCACTGGAGATTCCGGCGGATTTCCTGATTCACGGCACCTATCCCAATCCGTTTCATTCCACCACCCGCGTGGAGTTCGACCTTCCTTGGCGCGCCCGGATCACGTTAGAAGTGTTCAATCTGGTCGGTCGGCGTGTGCTGGCATTGCCTCCCCGGCAAATGGAGGCCGGGTGGCGGCATAGACTGGATGTATCCGGATGGACGGGGCTTGCGGGAGTGTACGTGTACCGAATAGCGGCGGATACGGATAGCCGGACGCTGGTGCGCCACGGGCGCATGGTATTGCTCCGATGAGTGTCTGGACGATAGAGAGATCGAGAGTCCGGCAGGCGCGGACATCGTTCGACTGGCACAAGGATCGCCGCGCATGACTACCCCTCGACTTACAAAATAGCGGGTCGCTTGGGATGCCCCGTCTATTCACATGTGATCGTTCTGGCGAGAGAAACATGGTCGTTACTAGGAGTAATTTTCGGACGCGGCGGCGTGTCTGCGGTTCGGTTGAACCTGTCGACCGGATAAATGCGATAGCAGGGTTGCGGCGCGATCTTCCCGGTCCAAAGCGGCTTACCGTATTTGCGGCGCGAATTTTCGTGCGTGCGCCCCTCAATGCCGCCCTCGCGGCTCTGATACTGTTGATCGTCGGCGCGCCGAACAGCATCGCACGGATGACCCCGCCCTCTGATGCGGACCTGTCGGGATTCAATCCGGCAGCGGGCGCCAACACACTTCGAATACGGCAGGGAGGCCCCCTGGTCACGGGCTCCACGCTCAGGGAGGACTGGCTGGCGCTTGTGGCGCTATATAATGCGACGAACGGGGGAATCTGGACTAGAAATCTCCATTGGTCCAGTTCGACGGACGCAGTGCCGAGCGCTGAAGAGCTCAATAGGTGGGACGGCGTCACCGTGACAAATGGACGCGTGACAAAGCTGGAGCTGCGTAACAATGGGCTCTTCGGCTCCTTGCCGGACAATCTGGGCAATCTCACGCAGCTCCGGGAACTGGACCTCTCCCGCAATCAGCTATCCGGTCCCATTCCGAGCAGAATCAGTGAAATGGCCGAATTGAGAGAGCTACGGCTTGCTGACAATCGTCTATCGGGCGAGATTCCAAGTGATCTGGCCCGGCTCGGCCGATTGGAGGTATTGCGTCTAGAAAGAAACAGGCTTACGGGCGGCATTCCCGGCGATCTTGGTGAACTATCGAAACTAGAATATCTGGATTTGAGCAATAACCCGCTGGCGGGCGAGATTCCCGGTGAGTTGGGACGACTATCCAACCTTGGAAGCCTGATACTGAATACCAACAACCTAACCGGCTCCATTCCAGACGAGTTGGGCCGACTCTCCCGGCTCACGAGGCTCTGGTTGCACTTAAATGAAATCTCGGGCACCATCCCACGCGAGCTAGGCGATCTGGACAGTCTTACCTACCTGAGATTGGACGACAATGCCCTGACGGGTTCCATACCGGGCGATCTCGGCAACCTCAATAGTCTCGAGGTGCTGGCATTACAGGACAATATGCTCACGGGCCCCATTCCCTCCGGATTGGGCCGGCTTTCGCAGTTAAGAGAGGTATGGTTCCAGAACAACGAGCTCTCGGGTTCTATTCCGTCCGAACTGGGCCGGCTTTCGCAGCTGAGAAAGATGCGACTCGAGAACAACCACCTGACGGGAGCGATCCCGGAAACACTGGGAGATCTTTCCGAACTGACAACGTTGTGGCTCTATAACAATGCCCTTACAGGGCCTATCCCCCGCCGGTTCGGCGATCTCACCCGGCTGAAGACATTGAGGCTGCAAAACAACGATCTGGACGATGCCATCCCGGCCACACTGGGGCAACTCTCCCTGCTCAACGAACTGCAGCTAAATCACAATGGACTCACGAACTCGATTCCGATCGAGTTGGGTAAGCTTACCCAACTGACGACGCTTTGGCTGCACAACAATCAATTAACGGGCGCAATACCGCGTGAACTGGGCGATATTGTCGAGGTGGCGTCTTTGTGGTTGCAACACAATAAGTTGGAGGGTGCCATCCCTGGCGAATTGGGCGGGCTTGTTTGGCTCAAGGAATTGTTGCTCAACAACAATGGGTTCACCGGGGAAGTCCCGGGCAAGTTGGGTGATCTCGCCCGACTGACCACGCTGTGGCTGCACAATAACGCATTGAGCGGCCCGGTGCCCCCGGAACTGGGCCGTCTCAGCCGCCTCGAGAACCTCCTGCTGCAAAATAACATGATGGCGGGCAAGTTGCCCTTTGACCTGACAAATCTGACGACATTGCAGTCGCTGAGTTTTCATGGACAGAGCGTCTGTGCTCCGCTGGATGCCGGATTCCAGACCTGGGTCCGTAGCATCCCTGATCGCAGCGGCCCTGACTGTGCAGCAGAGTTACTCACCTTCGACGATACTCCTCAAGATCAAAGCTACATGGAAGGGCAGGCTATTGCGGATCTCGTCCTTCCGGAAGCAGGCGGAGGTACCGGTCCCTACAGCTACTCCCTGAGCCCAGGCTTGCCTCCCGGGCTGTTTTTCGAGGCCGCCGTGCGAACCATCACCGGCGTGCCCGCGGCACCGTGGCCACGCACGGTATATACATATACCGCCACGGATGCCGAAGGTGGGCAGGGGAGCCTCCCGTTCTCCATTGAAGTGATCGAGGTTACATCTGCCTTCGGCTCTCCGGAATTGCCAGCGCGGTTTGCGGTAAAGGGCAACTACCCCAATCCGTTCAACCCGTCCACGAACATCGTTGTCGATCTGCCGCGTGCGGCGGACGTAACGTTGGAAGTCGTTGATGTGCTGGGCAGAAGAATGCTATTAATTCCTTCCCGTCCGATGCCAGGGGGGTGGGGACGTTCGCTTGAGGTGAGCCTGCCCGCCGCACCATCGGGGGCGTATCTCTATCGCGTGGTGGCAAGGATGGGGCCGGATGTTCAAATTGAAACGGGGCGCATGATGCTCTTCAAGTAGGCGCAATGGCCGCACGATTCACTTCGGGGTTACTCAGCGCCGGCGGCCCCTTCCGCTTGGGTAAGTGGCGATTGCAAGCCAACTTGGCTCGCCCAGCCGGATCGGTCCGCCTAAGAGATCTAGGTATCGCAATTCACGACGAATACCGTGCACAGGGCAGCAACGCAAATCGAATAATGGCTCACCGTAACTAGTGATTGACCGAATACTCTCTTTTTCGGCCTCGACTGCACAGGCACGGTCGTTTCTTGAGTTCGTTGACGGTCCGCTTCGAGTGTTTCGGCCATGCTGGCGTCTCTTGCGTGCGCGCACGGACAGTTTGCGGCTCGAAGGGCGTTGTGTTCCTATCGGGAGGGCATACGTGTCCCTTGGGGCCTGCGATTGGGACCTTTCTGCGAGGTGGTAGCGGGCCTATACGCCGCGCGCTTTCGCCGACGCCTTATTCGTGCCCGTTCCTGGGCGCGTACCAGGCAACCCAGCCGGTGCACGTTGACCGCCAGCACGGACAGGCTCACCATCAGCGCGAAGTTCTCCGGACTCTTCTGCCGCACCAGCGCACCGCCCCGAAGTCCGAAATTGGCCAGACACGACTCGACGGCCGGGTGCTGCCGCCGCGCTGCCTTGAACGCAGGCGCGCGCTTTCGCGCACGCTCCGCCAGAGAAAGCTTGCCCTTCTTCGGAAGCGCATTGAGCGCCAGCCGAGCATCCAATGCTTCTCGATTCTTCAAGCTACGAAAGCCCCGGTCAAAACTGCACGCATTAAACGCTGGAAAAGCCGCCTGCACCGCGTCAATGATCGGTACCGCCACCTCTACATCTGATGTGTCCCACAGGATGTGATAAGCCAAAATGAACCGGTGCTCATCTTCTACCAGTGCGACCGGAAGGCCCAGCTCCGCCAGCACGCCCGCCTTGCCTTTGCTGATCCAACGCGTATGTGGCTTGTGGATGGAAAACACTTTCTGCGCATGTGGAATCTTCTCGCCCAAGAGGATGCGACGCCGGATTTGATCCACCAACAAGTCCACATAGTGCAAGTAATACGCGATATCCGCTCGCGCCGCCGCCGATTTCTGCACCGTGGCCAAGGCATCCAACAGCCTACGGGCACATGCTGCAGTCTGTGTGCACTGGCGCAAGTACGCCTTCACTCCTTTCGGATTCTGCCGGTAGCGCGGGGCCGTCCGCACCCGGCTGAAGGCCTGGTATACCTTCCGCGTGCGATCCGCATGCTTGCGCCAGCCCGGAAGAGCGAATGCCGCAGCCGAGCATGCACTCACACGTATTAGACCACGAAGTGCATCCCAGCACAGACCCACATCGGTGGGATAGTGCACATGCGTCTTAACCACCCTGGAATCGCAGCGACCACCTAGCGCGGCCCCAGACTTTTTTCCAGCCACCTTGTGCCCCGTCCGCACTATCAAATGGATGTCGGGTAGCCCGGGGGAATTGCACCCCCAAGCCCCCACAGAACCGTACGTGAGACTCTCGCCTCATACGGCTCTTCTCGGCCCACCCGGCTACCAATCCAGCCAGCAGCTAGGCCCTTGTTTCTTGAGCGAGGTCTATAGTGTACCCCAAATTCTGGACAGTAGTTTAAGATAGAATCCTGCCTCTTAAATCGAGGTACACGTCACGATGAAACGGAAATCGTACGCCGCCGCATTCAAGACTCGAGTGGCCGTGGAGGCCATACGAGGTGAGCAAACCATCAGCCAGATTGCCGCCCGCTTCGAGGTGCACCCCAGCCAGGTGAACCTGTGGAAGAAGCAGGCGCTTCAGCACTTGATGGATGCCTTTTCCACGCGTCGTGGCAAGGCCAAACAACAAGAAGAGGTACTTAAGGATGAATTGTATGGCCAAATCGGGCGCCTCAAGGTGGAACTGGACTGGTTAAAAAAAAACTTCGGCTCACTCTCTTGAAGAGAAGCGGCGCATGGTGGAGCCAGATCACGGTCAGTTGAGCATAGAGCGACAGTGCGAGCTACTGGGCCTGGCCCGCTCCAGCGTGTATTATCAACCCGTCGGTGAGACGTCCTATAATCTGCAGTTGATGCGCGTCATAGACGAAGTCTACACGGCCCACCCCATGCTGGGCGTATGACGCATATGCTTCGGCGCGAGGGTCACGCTGCGGGTCACAAGCGGGTCTATAGGCTGATGCGCCTTATAGGGCTACAGGCTATTTATCCGAAGCCCCGGCCCCGCGTGGGCCCGGGGCCAGCTCTTCGGTATCCCAACCTATTGAAAGGGCGGCACATAGACCGTCCCAATGAGGCCTGGTGCAGTGACATCACCTACATTCGGATGGACCGAGGATTTGCGTATCTGGTCGCAGTCATGGACTGGTACAGCCGTTACATACTATCGTGGACGCTATCCAACACACAAGACGCGAGTGTCTGCGTGGAGACCTATAAGGACGCACTTGCGATCAGCCAGCCCGAGATCTTCCACTCGGACCAAGGGTCACAGTTTACCAGTGAAGAGATGACATCGCTGTCGAAACGTGCCGGCATCCGGATTTCGATGTGTGGTCGTGGCCGGTGCTACGACAACATTCTGATTGAGCGACTGTGGCGCAGCGTCAAGTACGAGGAGGTCTACCTCAACGAATATGCGAATCTGCGGCAGGCACGGCAGCGCCTGGGAGGCTACATTAGCTTCTACAACCACAGTCGTCCGCACCAGAGCCTTCGGTACCGAACCCCATCCGAAGTCTATCACGGCCATTCAGGACCCGACCCAGCGATGGCTATAACCCACACGACAACCACATGCCCACTGGGACCAACATGTCCCGCCATCACCCACAACCCTGGCAGTTCTCTATCTTAAGTCAAGCGAAATCCTGTCCAACGATTGGGGTACACCTCAGTCCTCCCGCCTTGCGGTTGCCCCGCTCCTTCCACCGACCGAGTCGGCCCCTTCGCTCCAGTTCCATTACAGAACCTTCTTCACTACTACGAGCCGATCCGCCCCCGTGGAGCGCATTGGTACTCAATCGCTCGCGGGTTCTCCGCTTGCGAGTCTCCCTTAGCCAAGTTTACCATTGTGCTTCATAACAGGTTGTAAAGTAGAGACTTGAAAATTGTTCTGGCACAACAAATGGCCACCAAGTGAGGTTTTATGCCTTAGGTCATATGATCGTCTTTTGCATGGCCAAGGGCAGTGGATCGATGCACAAGGCATCGTAAATGGCCCTTAGTTCCATATCCGGCTGCGAGCTGGTGCGGACATGGAGTGTGCGTGCGTCCTTACGCTCGAAGATGCTGGTCGTGCGAACCTGACGACGAAGGATCCTCCTGAGTGTCGTCCAGCTGAAGCGTAGTCCTTTCTGGCGCAGACGCGTGCGAATCACCTGCACCAACTGGTAAGCCAGGACCGTGATGAATAGATGGCCCTCCGCGCGCCGGCCTGTGGAATGATAGATCGGTCGTAGTCCGAGTTCCGACTTCAGGGACCGAAACACCGCTTCCAGATCGGTCAGCATCACATACGTGCGCCAGAGCTCTTCCGCGGTGAACTCCATCTCGTTGCTGCGCAGGCAATAGACGCCCGGATCGGTCATTATCGTGCCCGCTTTCGGCGTCTTTGTCCACGTGATAGACTGGGCCCGCTTGCCGTCCTCATCCGTCTCCACTTCTATCTCGTAATGCTGTCCGATGCCGCTGAAGCTCTGCTTCAATCGGCCGATACGTTCCCTTATGAGGTCGATGCGCTTTTGCGTCTTCGGCAGGGCAAGCCCCTCGGAAAGCTTGCCGAGGGCCTCCTCGAATCTTTCCGCTTTCTGCTTCACCTTGGCCTCTTCCATCGCCATGCGGGACCGGGATCGGCAACAGAGCCGTACCTCGTCGTCTGCCTCCTCCCGGTACACCTCTACGTCACTGCCCGAGGCCGTCTGAAGAGCCTCGGCCTGCTGCTATCGCGGTAGGCCCCGGGTTTCCCCGGGGCCCCCGCACAGATCCGGACGTGCCCGCTAAGGCATCCGGCTCCTCCCTCAGGTCGCGCCGCCGCGCATGACGTTAATGGGTCGGCTAACCAACCCATAGCCGTAACCAATCCATCCGTGTGACACACGAAGTCCGGCTCTGCGTCCGGTGTGTGTTGGATTTTCCGATTTCCCCTCGGGTGCGACGCTTCGCTCCACCAACTCCGCCACACGGTCCCCCGCGCTTTGTTCGCCGGCTTCATCGCTACTATCATCGCATCTGACTCCTCCTCGCCGTTCATCCTCCGCTCGGCAACTGCCTTGGCTTTGGCGGCCCCGCCCTAAGCGCTGGGCAGCGAGGAGGCCTCCCAGGTCCCGACATTGTACGTACATACGTGCATGGGTTCTTAGACGCCGCGGAGCCCTCTTGAACCTCACCATAGCGGTCCAATCAGTGTTGCCTTCAGCCTCGATGAGGACCTCGGCACTCCGAATGATAGCCCTTTCGGCGCTCATTAGCCCCGCCCATATGCACCCCTGCCGACGCTTCGCCCGTTCCCTCACGAGAACGACCGCACGGCTTGGGGAGAGATATGGATTGGTTATATCCTTTACCACAGAGGACTTACACCTCCTGTACTTGGCCAGTTAGCCTGGCGCACCATCAAAATGCTTCCTGCGCTCTCTTGATACCACGATGTAGCGGTAGCCCTCCTCTCGCAGCCAGTCTATGCGGTCCTGTGTGGCAATGCCCCGATCCATCACCACACGTGCGTTCTTGGGCGTCTCCAGGGACTCCAGCATCTCCTTGAGCGTGGACGCTTCGTTTACGTTGCCCTTGAAGACTTGGCTACGACGCACGAACCCGCTGCCGCGCGTTACAAGAGCCAGCGTGAGCAGCACGCAGTCACTGCGACGCTCCTTCGAGCGTCCGTACTTGGCCTTGTCGATGCTCTTGCCACTGCCTTCCAGGAAGCTGCCCTTCAGATCATAGAGCGCGATCGTGGGCTCCAGATCAAACAGGTCCAGCGCCCGTGCAAAGAGGTGGTCCTCTATGGCCTTGCGGTGTTTGTGCAGCATGTCGCTGGCCCGGTACAGCTGCATGTCGGCCATCTTCTCGAAGTTGCAGCCCAGAAACTCGTCCAGGCCACTGGCAGAGGCCAGCCAACGCTTCGTGGCATGTTCGCTGGCCGGCTCGGCCAGACGGCCTATGATGGAGCCCGTGGCCGCATGCCGGAGGCCTCGCGTGATGCCAAGCTTCTCGAAGAGCTCATCCATGCCCAACTGCTCCATGGCCCAGAGCCCCACATGTTCTACGCCCACCGTACGGGGCCGGACCGTCTTGAGCGAGTGGACATCCACATGGTGCCATTCGCGCGGCGGCGTCTCGCCCTTGTCCTCGGTCACGGCTACCGCCTTGCGCGCGCTCAAAAGTTCTGCAATGCGGTGGGCCTCCTCTTCCACGACGGCAGGAACGCCCATGGGTACGAGTTCGAGCTGGCCCTTGAGCAGTGCCTCAATCCGGCTGCAGAGCGCACGCCAGTAGCGTTTGTCGATGCGGAAGTGGGCACCGAGATTGAGCAGGGTCTTCTGCCGGACCTTGCCCCCTATGCGTTCGCCGTGGCAGAGCCGAAAGGAATAGTAGCGTGTAGCGTTGTCGGTGGTATGGGTAAGCGATCGTCGGATATACATAGGGGGGAAGATAGGGCTGGGAACCGTTGTTCGCAATAGTCATCAACACTTTATGGCACAACATTCGTATTCCAGCTTCTATGAATCTCAAAAATGGTACGCTGGTGGGGCCAAGCACCAGAAATTCCGGTAAAACAGGGCCTAAAGTGGGGTCGTATCCCTAAAAAGCCCTCAAAATAATTAGCTGCGATTATTGCCGACCTTCAAATTCAGCCGCCAAATGGTAAAGATGGGCCAGATGCTGGGGTTGGATGACCAGATGGGTGATCGTGTCATCTTCCATAGGCAGACCATCATCGACAATGTTTCGAAGCTGACACCGGAGCTGTTGGATGAGGTCAACCAGATCGTAGTGGCCTATGGGCACCAGGAAGTGGGTGCTGCAGAAGAGTTGTATACCGGTATGTGCCAATAATAATGAGACAGATTCGTCTCTAATTTAGTGTAGCGGGCGGAGTTCATACTGCCTGGTACTGGTCGCGTTTGAGTACGAAGTTGCGGGATTGCCGGCCGGACCTTTCGCCAACGAGCTTCTCCGCAGCCTGAGGATCGTCCGGCTTGTTGATCCATACCTTCCGCGGTGGCATGGCTACCTTGGGGGCGCCTCGAATGAATCGCTCCGGTTCTTGAGCATAGGCCTCCTGCATTACGTGCTGCCGTGCCTGCCACACCTCGCGCATCTTGCCGTAATGGAGCGTCGACGGGTGCATCAGCGCGATGCCTGTGTGGTAGAACTCGTTGTTGTACCACTGGAAGAGATGCTGCGCCCAGTTGCGGGCGTCCTCCAGGGAGCCGATGGATATTCCGACGGAATGTTGAACGGGTATTCCGATCGAAGCTGAACACCCAATCCGATCGATCGTGAACACTTTCTCGGGTACTATAGGCCAGCCGTAGCGGTGGAAGAAACCCGAATTTGGGCCGTCTGCGTGGTGCTGGATATCACTCAGGGCTTTCGTTGCTCTCTTTCACTTTCCGAGAGACCGATGCCCACCAAGCGAACCTCCATGCGCAAAATCAGAGACGTCCTTCGCCTGCACTACCGGGAGCAATACAGCAAGCGCCGTATAGCGCGCAGTCTGGGTATTGCCGTTGGCATCGTTAGCGGGTACATCATCCGTGCAAAGCAAGCAGACTTAAGCTGGCCGCTGCCGGAAGAGCTCACCGATCTGGAGCTGGAGCAGCGGCTTTTTGCGGAGCTAGCGCCGCCGACGCGCCCGGTGCCCAATTGGGAGCACGTTAAGCGGCAACTGGCGCCGAAGGGGATAACCCTTCGGCTGGTGTGGCAGAAGTACCGGGGCCATTATCCAGAGGGTTATGGATATAGCAGGTTCTGCAAGCTCTATCATGCCTGGCGCCAACGTACGAATGTGCGCATGCACATCGAACACAAGGCCGGCGAGAAGCTCTACGTCGACTACTCTGGTGAGACCGTCCCCATCGTGGATCCACGTACAGGCGAAGTATCGAAGGCCCAGATCTTTGTGGCCGTCCTGGGCTACTCCAGCTATACGTACGTGGAAGCCACGCAGAACCAGAAGCTGAGCAACTGGATAGGGTCGCACCGGCGTGCGTTCGAATTCTTCGGCGCCGCGGCTCAGGCGGTAGTACCCGACAACCTGATGTCGGCTGTCAAGAAGGCGCACCGCTATGATCCTGAGACGAACCTGACCTTCCAGGAGTTGGCCGAGCATTATGATGTGGTAATTTTGCCGACGCGCGTGCGAAAACCACGGGATAACAATTTGGTCGAGAATGCGATACACCCGCTTGCCGTGGGACGCAAGAACTACCTGTTTGCGGGTTCGCATGCGGCAGCCCAGCGGGCAGCGGTGGTCTATTTCTCTTCTCGGCACGTGCAAGCTGCACGGAGTAAATCCCCAGGCCTGGCTTGCCGACCTGCTGGAGCGCATTCCGACTCATCCTGCCAAGCGCGTGGCAGAACTCTTGCCCCATCGCTGGCAAGAGGCGCAGCAAGCTCTAGCATCGGCGACTGCCCTGCAGCAATAAGGCAAGCTGCTCCGGGTTGCAAAAGGCACCGTCGTATTCAGTACGGACCGTGAATTTCCCCGGACGTGCCATCTCGTCTTGCCCATGGAATCGTCGTGAATTGTTCAAACACAAGATCCCGACACCGACGCCACCTCACAAGATGGGGTTCACCGGATGCATACCCCCAATCTACCGCGCACAGTGCATTCTTCTCACGCTTGGGCTTCCCTCCTGCTTGGTCGGTCCCCGAATCCCGCGCCGTGAGAATTGCCGTATTCCCAGTGGAAACAGATGCGCTGTTACCGACTGATCCGGATCTGGTAACGTACGTGGGAATGATTGCTTGGGCGAAGAATCCACACCTGCACTGCGCCCGAACGGCTTTTGCACTGGCCTGGGCCAGCACCTGAGCAGCATAATGATCTAAGCCGTACGGGGCGCTGCTGACGGCCGCAATCAGCCCGCGCCGTAAGCCCTTCGCACACGGTCCCGGTAGTCGTCAAAGCAAACATCAAAGCGCGCAGCACTTGCGGCGCTGCCAATATGGTAGCTGCTCGTGAGTACAAGCGGTGGCTTTCCGCAGCGGGTCAGCTTTTCAGCCGTGAGACACTTAAGCGCGTTAACCAGCGCGGCAGCACCGATTGTGGAACCCGGGCCGACAAGATCGGGGTGGCCTTCAATCGAAACAAGCGCATCGCCCGCGGGCGTTCCATTGTCGAGCACTATATCCGCAATGTCTATTAGCCGCTTTCCGCTGCTATGGCGGGCCTCTGAGGCTGAGCAGTGGTCAACGGAAACCACGGCGATCACAGGCAGGTGCAGCCGATTTGCTTCCAAAGCCACTTCGACCACCACTTCGTTCACTCCGCTATTGGAAAAGACCATGAAACTGTCCGGATGCCGAAGAACGAAGTTTCTCAGAATGGTCTTGCCCAGTCCCTCTACGCGCTCCAGGAAAATGGCCTGACGCTGTCCGTTGGATCCAACTACCGTGTTGTGATACGTAAGAGAGAGTTCTACAATAGGATGAAAGCCCGGGAAACTGCCGTAGCGCGGAAACATTTCTTCCACAGCCATGCGAGAATGGCCAGATCCGAAAAGATGCACGAGCCCGCCATTGGCTATCGTGTCCGTGCATATATTGGCCGCTTCCTCCAGTGGTCCAGACTGCGTATCTCGAATTCTGGTCAGAATGGCCTGGGCAGCATCCAGGTATTCATGTGCGGCATTCATGGGGCAGCAGCGGTTACTTAAGAAGAGCGACCATTGCCAGGGGGCACTTTACTATTGCGCTTGAAAGGCGCTCCCCCAACAACGAAATTAGCGCCAAACAACGCCTGCACACATGGAACGATCCCACAACATCACCATGCTCGGAACGGGGCTGATCGGGCTGTTCTATACCATGTCGCTACACGGACACCGGGGACGCGACCGCGTTCGCATGGTGCATTCGAGAAACGAACAACGGGCCCGGGCCTTCGCCAAGAAATGGGGCATCCCCGCCTGGAGCACAAATATGGCGGACGCCATTAGGAACCCCGCTACGGACACTGTGGTGATTGGCCTTCCAAATCACCTGCATGAGCCTGCCGTTCGGCTTTGCGCGGAGGCAGGGAAATCAGTGCTATGCACCAAGCCGCTGGCGCGCACGGGCGCCGAAGCCAAGCGCATCCTGGACATCGTGGAAGCGTCTGGCATCTTTGCCGGGTATCTCGAAGATCTGGTCTATACTCCTAAGACACTCAAGGCGCTGGCATCGGTAAGAAGCGGCGCCATAGGTACGGTGCTGTGGGCCCGGTCGCGAGAGACTCACAGCGGGCCGCACAGCAGCTGGTTCTGGGATATGGAGAAAGCCGGAGGCGGTGCCATTATTGACTTGGGCTGCCACTGCATTGAGATCGTGCGCAACTTTATCGGCAAGGATATTCGCCCCGTAGAGGTCATGTGCTGGTCGGATACGCTCGTGCATCCCATCGAGGCGGAAGACAACGGCATAGGTCTCGTCCGATTCGAAAACGGGTCCATCGGACAGTTTGAAGTCAGCTGGTCATTCCGGGGTGGCATGGACCTGCGTGACGAAGTGGCGGGCACGGAAGGGACCATTTGGCTAAACCATTTCCTGCGGACGGGTTTCGAGATGTTCACAAGCGGGGCGGGATCCGGCTACGTTGCCGAAAAGGCAGACCAGGAGACGGGCTGGCTCTTCCCCGTCGGCGACGAAGTCGTAGAGCTTGGCTATGTCGACATGTTTACTGACATGTTCACGGCCATGGAAACTGCCCATGAGCCCAGGGAAACCTTCTATGACGGCTATATCGTCAACGCCGTCATTGATGCCTGCTATCAGTCTGCACGGTCCCGTCGGTGGGAGCCCGTGCTCATTGACGACTGGCGGGGGCGCGGCAGCGCGGAAGAGCTCGCCGGGCAAAGTGAAATGGTGGACGGCTTCCAGCTCATGAAGCGCGAACGCATGCCGGACGGTTCGGTCAAGCTCATTCTCAAGGATCCTCGCACGGGCAAAATCCAAGAGCGCCTCGGGCCACACCCTTAGCTGCGACCATGATAGAGCCCTACGCCAAGGACGCCGCCTTCCTGCGAGACGTGCGCGCGCGTGTCGACGCCGCCCCGGACGCATTCCGGCTGTGGTGGCTGGGGCAGAGCGGCTTTCTTCTCCAATGGAATGGCCGGCACCTGCTCCTGGATCCGTACCTTTCGGATTCACTCACAGAGAAGTACAGCGCCACGGACAAGCCGCATGAACGCCTGACGACAAGAGTGGTGGCTCCAGAGAAGCTGGATTTCGTCGACGTCGTAACCTCAAGCCACAACCATACGGATCACCTCGACGGTGTCACGCTCGGGGCGCTGATACGCGCCAATCCCGCGATGCGCCTTATTATTCCGGAGGCTAATCGGGATTTTGTCGCCGCGCGGTTGCGGTGCAATCCCGACTGGCCTATCGGACTAACAGACGGTACTTCCGTGCGGTGCGCAGGACTTAGCTTTACAGGAATTCCCGCCGCACACGAAACGCTTTCCAGGGACTCCGAGGGACGCCACCACTTTCTCGGCTACGTAGTACGATTCGGGCCTTGGAGGCTGTACCACAGTGGCGATACGCTGCTTTACGACGGCATGGCAGAGCGCCTGCGACAACATGCCATTGACATCGCACTCCTGCCAATCAATGGCCGCGAGGAAGCCCGCCGTGTGGCCGGCAACCTGAATGGCGTCCAGGCCGCCTCGCTTGCCCATGCCATGGGCGCGCGCGTTGTTATCCCCTGTCACTTCGACATGTTCGCATTCAATACGGCTTCGCCTGACGCCTTTGCTGCCGAGGCCGTTCGGCTCGGCCAGCGTTGCCACATCCTGCGCAGCGGCGAGGCATTCGGCAGCGCGATGCTGCCCAAAAACTAGAAGCCGTCCACCTCGCGATAGGCGGCAATCAGCGCCTCCTCTCCCTCCCTGCCCGGCATCATGTTGCCGTGCTCCATGCCCAGAACACCGGTAAAGCCCTTGCTACTGATGTGCCTGAATACGTTCCGGTAGTTGATCTCTCCGGTCGTCGGCTCCTTCCGCCCCGGATTGTCTCCGATCTGGAAATAGGCGATTTCGTCCCAGGCCGCATCCATGTTCGGGATGAGATTTCCTTCCGTGATCTGCTGATGGTATAGATCATCCAGAATTTTGCATGCCGGGCTGCCTACTGCCATGCATATTTCGTAGGCCTGCGGGATCTTCTTGAGAAACAAGCCCGGGTGGTCCCGGGGGTTGAGCGGCTCCAGCACCATGACCAGGCCGTGAGGCTCCAGTATGTCACTTGCACGCCTGAGCGCCTCGACCACATGGGCGGTCTGGTAGCCCATATCAAGTCTAAGATCCACGTGTCCCGGGACGACAGTCATCCATGTTGCGTTAACCCGCTTGGCCACCTCAACCGATTCCTCAATCTCCCGCAGAAACTGCTCCAGTGTCTCCGCACTGCCGCCCGCGAGCCCCGGCTCTCGCCAGTGGATCGTATGAGCGACAAATACACCCATCTGCATCCCCCGCTGTGCCATGGCGCTCGCAATTCGCCCCTGCGTCTCCGTTGTCCGGCCCTTCATTCCGTTGTCTTCCCACGCCGTGAAGCCTTGCTCGGCAGCAAACATAATCTGGTCAATCAGATCATCGCCCGCGTGATGCTTGAACATGCCGAAATGCGGCGCATAATGCATCTGGAAGGCCCGGGCCGGGCGGTCTGCCATGGAAGGCGCACATCCAAGCGCTCCGGCGGCCACGGTACTTACAAAGTGTCTGCGATTCATGGTGCAAATTGAAGGGTTGCCGTGTACGTTAGACGTCACAAATCCCGACAGCCTGGCGCAGCGATACCAGGGGCGTCCGGGCGGGAATAAACTCCTGTCCCACGAACCCCTGGTATCCGGTCTCCACAATGGCGCGCATGATGGCCGAATAGTTTAGCTCCTGGGTGTCATCAATTTCGTGGCGCCCGGGGTTGCCACCGGTATGGTAGTGCCCGATGTAGGCATGGTTTTCGCGTATGGTACGGATCACGTCGCCTTCCATGATCTGCATGTGATAAATATCGTAGAGCAGCTTGAAGTTCTCGGACCCCACGCGCCTGCAGAGCTCTACGCCCCACTCCGTGCGGTCGCACTGGTAGTCTGCATGATTGACCTTACTGTTCAAGAGCTCCATGCAAACCGTGACGCCGGCTTTTTCCGCGTCCGGGATGATGTGCCTTAGGCCCTCGGCGCAGTTTGCCAGACCCGTCTCATGGTCCATACCTCGGCGGTTACCCGAAAAGCAGATTACACGAGCATAGCCGGCGTCGGCGACTTGGCGAATCCTTTCCCGGAAGCCCGCAATCAGCCAGGCATGGTTCTCCGGACTGTTGAAGCCGTCCGTCAAGCGGTTCTTACCGTCGATGGAGGGCCCGAAGGGCATGGCACACGTGAGACCGTAGCGCTCCAGAATGGGCCATTCTTCTGGCTCCAACAATTCCACGGAGCCGATCCCCATCGCCTGCGCAGCCCGCGCAAGGTCTTCCACACTGAAGTCCGGGTAGCACCACTTGCATACCGAATGGTTGATGTTACCCCGAAGGTGGAGTCCCGGCGCCGAGGCGAATCCCCCCGGCGCTGCAACCGCCGCCGACGCGGCGAGGGTACCCTTGACAAATTCTCTGCGATGCATAGCTGATCTAGTGGGATTTCGTGGGCAAAATGCGATCCATTCTTTCGGCAATCTCGGCCAGCCGCTCGGCGTCTCCGCCGCCTATCTCGGCCGTGGCCCACCCATCATAGTCAATATCGGACAGGGCCTCCACTACCGCCGGCCAGTCACAGTCGCCTTCACCCAACGGAACCCTGAAGCCCGCATACGGGCCTTCCTGGTCACGTTTGCTGCGGCTGTATTCCTTGATGTCAAGCTTCAGGATGCGGTGGCCCAGCGTGCGAATCCAGTGTTCCGGCCAGCCGTAGTTGACCACATTGCCGACATCAAAGTACCACCCGATCCATTCACTATCAAATTCATCGACATAGCGGGCGCACTCAAGCGGACTGAGCAGAAACATGTTCCACACGTTCTCAATGGCGATCTTGACGCCGTAGTCCTGTGCCATGGGCAGCACCTTGCGTATTTCCTCCTGCGAACGCCGATAGGCATCCGCGTAGGAAACGCTCTTATTAACGACAGCAGGGACCAGAA
Source organism: Rhodothermales bacterium (assembly GCA_965216255.1). GTDB lineage: Bacteria > Bacteroidota > Rhodothermia > Rhodothermales > Bin80. Next base: position 5,028,966 of record OZ244148.1, on the reverse strand, counting down.
GAACGGTGGAAGCCCCGTAGGCGTGCGCATCATCCAGCGCGGTACGCAAGCCGTCCAGTCCCTCCGCCCGCACGGCCGGATCCGCATCGGAAAGCGTCTTCTGCCAGTGAACGGAATCTACCAGCCCGTGGATGGGCAACCCCACCGCCCGCTGCGCGGCCAGGACTTCGTCCCGGTCAAGCTCATTCGGGCTGGAGAGTTCGACACCGTCGAAACCAAGAGACTGCAGTAGTCTGAACTTGCCCTCCACGGATAGGTCTTCCTCCACCATTTCGAATTTGACCGCCTTCCTTATGGAGGCCGGCCCTTCGCGGGCCCATCCCGCGTACGCCGCACGTACGCCCGGTGCCAGTGCCACGGCCGCCGTGCCCATCTTGATAAAATCCCGTCTCTGCATGACGTGCTTACCCCGCCGAAGCGGTATTTTCAATCCATGGGGTACGATTAAGGATAGTGCGGCCCGGCACTGCCACAGCCGGGATTGGCATGGGGCCAAAGGCCAGCGTCGGCGGGACCAGGTCCAGGCGCGCCGCCATGAGTTCCTCCCACGTAAGCTCCTGGCCGGTATAGGCACTCTCGCGTCCAAGCACGGCCGTGAGCGTACTGTTGGCAATCTGGGTGGCTTCGTTAATGCCCGCACCGGAACGGATGCTGGCCATGAGATCCGTGTGTTCCTGCACGTAGGCGTTGTTGCCCGGCTCGGAGGCCTCGAACAGGGTCGCTCCACCGTGGGAACGAAGGACGGAAAATCTCGGATGCAATTCAGCCACCCCTTTGGTGCCCACGATGCGGTTGGTTACCCGAGTCGTAGTTTCCTTCATCTGCCTGCACTTGGCTTCGACCCGAACGCCGCCCGGATATACATACTCGACGCTGAAGTGGTCGTAAATGTGTCCATAGGACGGATCTACCCGCTCGATGCGCCCGCCCATCGCCAGGCACGACTCTGGATGGGACTGGAATACCCAGTTAACGACATCCAGGTTGTGCACGAACTGCTCGACGATATGGTCGCCAGAGAGCCAGGTGAAGTAGTACCAGTTGCGGCACTGCCACTCCATGTCCGACATGCCGGGCTTGCGGGGGCGCAGCCAAATGGGGCCCGTCATGTAGTATTCCTGTGCCGACACGAGTTCCCCTATCATGCCGTCGTGAATGCGCTTGAGCGCCTCGACGAAACTCGGCTGCCTGCGGTAGAGCGTGCCGGCTACCACGGAAAGTCCCTTCTCTGAGGCAATCTTGCCCGCCTCCATGATGGCGCGCGCACCGGCCACGTCCACGGAGACCGGCTTTTCCATGAAGACATGCTTTCCTGCCTCCACGGCGGTCCGGAAATGCACAGGCCTAAACGCCGGCGGCGTAGCCAAAATGACCATGTCTACGTCGCTTTCGACTACACGCCGGTACGCTTCAAAACCCACAAAGGCGTGGTCCACGTCCACTTTGAATGCCGGGCCTATTTCCTGGCGAAGCCCTTCCATCGACCGGTCCAGCCGGTCCTCGAACAGGTCCCCCATAGCCGTGATCTCCACGCCGGCAGCAGACTCCACCGCGTCGCGGGCAGCCCCCGTACCGCGCCCGCCGCAGCCGACGAGGCCTACGCGAATCGTATCCGATCCGGCGGCGTAGGCAAAATCACCGCTCGCAAAAAGCCCGGCGGAAACACCAAGCGTGGTAGCTGCCGACACCTGCAAAAAATGGCGTCGCGTGTTGATTGGAAGTTCATTCTCCTTCATGGTAGACATAGATTTTGCCGTACCGCAATATAGCGGATTTGCCGCTTCCTGTCTAATGGGCCGCTCCGAAATCCGATGTCTGGAACATTTTGCGAACGCCCTCCCGGCGCACCATTATGCGCACGGATACGCCCGGGATCTCTTCGGCAAGACGCAGCGCGGCATCCAGATCCATAACGCTGAAGGCTGACGAGAGCGCGTCGGCGTCCATTGCCGACGGTGCCCGTACCACTACGAGCCGATCATCCGTCATGGACCGACCCGTCTTGGGATCCACAATGTGGGAGTAACGCACTCCATCATCTTCAATGTAGCCAAAAGTGGCCCCGGACGAAGCCACCGCACCGGTTTCGACATAGACCCAGTCCTCGCCCGTCAACACCACCTTCCATCCGGGCGCATCGGGCGGCGCCGTGCCCGCCGCAATGTCTCCGCCCGCATCCACGAGGGCGCGCGCATAGCCACGGGCGCGCAGCACGCTCAGCGCTTCGTCTGCGGCGAAGCCCTTGGCAATGCCTCCAAGATCCAGGCGCATGCCCGGAAGGGCCAGCGTCGCGCGCCTCTTCTGCAGTTTGAGGTGGAGATAGCCCACGGCTTCTGCCGCTTCTTGCAGCGCGTCCGCCTCCGGCAGCGCGCCTCGCCGCCGCGACCAGCGCCAGAGCCGGGTAAAAGGTCCCACAGTCACGTCAAATGCCCCGTTCGTGAGCGCGGCTATCTGCTGACTCCGCTGCAGCACCGCATAAAGATCCTCACTTAGGGGCACGCCGGTTCTCGAGCCGGAAGACGCCGAAAGCAGGCTTAGCTCGCTATCCGAAGCATAGTCGCTCAGCTTCCCCTCCAGCGCATCGACACGGGCGAAGGCGGCCTCAGCCGCGCTGCGAGCCTGCACGCTGTCCGGGGCGTAAAGCACTATCCGGAAGACCGTACCCATGTGCGGCTGCCGGTAAAGCAACCGCTGAACCGGCTGCGCCCCTGCGGCGGCGCACAGAAACAGTCCGCAAAGCGCGGCGAGGCTGCGCGGAATCACATTGCGCGCGTCATTCCGGGGACGGGTATGGCATAGCGGCCTTCGGCATCCGGCATTACCGGCGGATCCACATCCCAGCCAAACGAATCCGGCACGAGCTTGAGTTCAGAAGCAAGAGCATCGTCCCAGGTGACCTCCCCCCCCGAATACGTGGCCATGCGGCCCATTATAGCCGTCATGGTTGCGACCGCGCCGTTTTCCGTATCGGCATACTTGAACTGGCCGGCAGCAATGGCGGCAAACAGTTCGTCATGCTCGACCTGGTAAGGATTCGGGTCCTCCTCGCCTCGGTGCTCGTAGATCGCCTCGCCGGAGGCCGCATACAATTCCCCGGGGACCGGAGCGGTGCCCGTGGTACCGTGGAAGGCCTCCGAGACGCGGTTGAGGCAATCCGGCATGTGGCGGCACTGGCTGAGTACGCGGCTGCCGTTTTCGTATTCGAATTCCACGAAGTGATGATCGAATATTTCGCCATGGTCCTTGCCCGTGCGCACAAGCCTTCCGCCTTGGCCCTGGGCGCGAACCGGATGGCCCTGTAGCACCCAGTTAGCCACGTCAATATTGTGGATGTGCTGTTCGACTATATGATCTCCGCACAACCAGTTGAAGTAGTACCAATTACGCATCTGGTACTCCATTTCAGTGAGCTTGCGGCCGGCCTTTTCCTCGTACTGCGCCCGGTCCCGCACCCAGACGCCGCCACCATTCCAGTACACGCGTCCCAGTATGATGTCACCAATGGCGCCGTCATGCATGCGCTGCACCCATTCGCGATACACCCTCTGGTAGTGGCGCTGCAGGCCGACTACGACATTGAGTTTCTTCGCCTTTGCCTTCGCTGCCGTGGCCAGGATCCGGCGCACGCCGGGCGCATCGGTGGCCAGCGGCTTCTCCATGAAGATTTGCTTGCCAGCCTCCACGGCTGCATCAAAATGGATCGGGCGGAAGCCCGGTGGGGTGGTAAGAATAACCACGTCCGACTGCGCCAGCACCTCCTTGTAGCCGTCAAAGCCGTCAAAGCGGCGCTCTGCCGGCACGTCCACCTGCGTGGAGACGTCTGCAACGTCGCCCTCCTGCGAATCCGGATCCATGATATTGCCAATGCTCTCCTCGATACGATCCATAAACGGATCTGCCATCGCCACGAGGCGCACATTCTGCGACGCCCTCATGGCCTGCATCGCAGCACCCGTACCGCGGCCGCCGCATCCGATCAGGCCCACCCGTATGGCGTCGTCGACACCGTAGTACGCACTGGCGCCAAGCGGAAACTGGCTGGCCATGACCGACCCGACCACCGCCGCCGTGCCCTTAACGAAGTCTCGCCGGGTAACCCTCTTTGCCGTTTTGTTGGGATACCTTTCTTTCATGCTGTCACCTCTATGGGTATTGGGATTGTTGCATCGCTTTGGATCAGCCTCCCAGGACGGTATCCCAGAAGGCTTCTATTTCCTCGGGGGGTGGTCTTTCCACCGACTTAACTATACGGAAACCGACAAAGGGGGAGTCCGTGTTCCACCACATGCTCTTTGGAATCTGCGGATCCCGCCGCTTCCACTTAAGGCTGGACTCCAGGCGGGCTGCGCACCGCAAAGCCTCGGGATCGTCGTCAAAGGCACCGCCGCGCACTGTGCGCGGATGCAGCCGCGTGGGCTGCACCCATGGATTGGCGCCCTCATGCGCGCCGTAGGCGTCGGCCGCGTACTGGTCCAGCGTCCACTCGGCCACGTTTCCGTGCATATCGTGCAGCCCCCACGGATTGGCGGCCCTGCCGCCTACCGGCTGCAGCGTCTCGCTGCTATTTTCATAATACCAGGCGTAATCCGCCGCAAGCGCAGGGTCATCGCCAAAGCTGAAGGCGGTCGTTGTCCCGGCGCGGCACGCATACTCCCATTCGGCTTCCGTCGGTAGCCGGTAAAATTCACCGGTCTTGTCACTGAGCCACTTCGCATACTGCAGGGCACCCCACTGTGTTACGCCGCCCGCCGGATAACCCTGATTGCCCATCCCGTGCGCGGGATCCTCATAGGGTGGACTGGGGCGTGCCACGATATCCGGGTCAAAGGCTACGCCTGCAGCCGAGGCTTGGCTGTCACGGTCGCGGTACCTGAAGATGGCATGTTCATTGTATGCCACCTCGTGCACTCCCATATAAAAAGCGCTGACTGTCACAGCCCGCCGGGGGCCTTCATCCGCATCTCGGCCCGGCTCTTTTTCGGGACTCCCGAGCATGAACGTGCCGCCTGGCAACGAGACCATGCGGAAGGAAACCGAAGTACCCGGGATGGTCTCCGTTATGATGGGCAACGCATGCGCTGGCACCTGCACGGCAACAGGCCGCGCTCCGGCGCAGCCCATGAGGACCAATAAGAACGGGCTACTGCGCATCCTTGGCAAAAGCAGCGTCAAACGCCGCGGCTGACGGGGCGAAGTCTATTTCCTTGACATAGCTGCAGGCTTCCTGGGCACCATGTTCACGGTCCATGCCTCCGTCCTCCCACTCGATGGAAAGCGGCCCTTCATAGCCAACGCGGTTAAGAGCACGGATGATTTCCTCGAAATCGATGCTTCCCCGCCCAATAGACCGGAAGTCCCAGAAGCGGTCCACGTGCCCGAACTCTATGTGGCCGCCGAAGACGCCGGCCCTCGTGGGCCTGTCCGACCACCAGACGTCCTTCATGTGCGCATGAAAGATTCTGTCCCCGAATTCATGGATGAATTGCACATAATCTACGCCCTGGTAGCCGAAATGGCTGGGATCATAGTTGAATCCAAAGGCGGAGCGGTAGTCAAGAGCACGGAGCGCGCGGTGGGCACTAGAGATATCGAAGGCAATCTCGGTGGGATGGACCTCCAGGGCGAAACGTACGCCCACCTCGTCGAAGACATCCAGTATGGGATTCCAACGCCGGGCAAAATCGTCGTAACCCGCATCGATCATGCCCGACGTATTGGGCGGAAACGAATACAGCAGGTGCCAGATGCTACTGCCCGTGAAACCGTTGACCACGTCCACACCCAGCCGTGCCGCCGCACGGGCCGTGCGCTGCATTTGCTGAGCGGCCCGCCGCCGTACCCCTTCCGGGTCACCATCACCCCAGACTTCAGGTGGCAGGATGGCCTGGTGGCGGCCATCTATTCGGTCGCAAACCGCCTGTCCGACCAGATGATTGCTGATAGCGTGCAGGCCAAGGCCATGGCGCGCGAGCAGCGCCCGACGCCCGGCGCAGTAGCCGTCGCTGGCGAGGGCCTCGTCCACACTGAAGTGATCACCCCAGCAGGCAAGTTCGAGGCCATCATAGCCCCAGGCCGCAGCCTTACCAGCCAGAGTTTCAAGCGGCAGGTCGGCCCATTGGCCGGTAAAGAGGGTGACGGATCTTGCCATGCTACCTATTCCTCCATTGTTTGACTGCGAAGATTCAGGCCGGCGGCGTATAGGCGGCATCCACCCAGGCCCGCCGCCTGCCACTTTCCAGCGCCGCATGAATAAAGTGCACGCCGCGGGCGCCATCGCGGACATCGGGGAAATCCATGTCAAAGGCCGTGGGCGCCTCTCCGGCAATCCTGGCTGCGACGGTACGCCCCGCATTCACATAGACATTGGCGAATGCTTCCAGGAACGCTTCCGGATGGCCGCTCGGGAGGCGCGTGTTGTGCCGCGCAATTGGCTCCAGATAATCATTCCCACGCTTGTAGACACGCTCGGGACCGCTGAGCTCGCGGTGATAGAGCCAGTTGGGGTGCTCCTGGAACCACTGCAGCGATCCCGCCGACCCGTGCACACGAATATTGAGGTTGTTCTCTTCGCCGATGGATACCTGCGAGGCATGGAGCACGCCGCGGGCCCCTCCGCGGTAGTGGACCAGCATACTGACGTCATCATCAATGGGCCGGCCTTCCACGAACGTGGTTACATCAGCGCACAACGCCTCCATCTCCAATGCCGTGATGTATCGCGCCAGATTCTCGGCGTGCGAACCGATATCGCCGAGGGCCCCGGCACCTGCGCGCTTGGGATCCGTGCGCCAGTCGGCCTGCTTGTGCCCTTCACGCTCGATGGGCGTGGCAAGCCAGCCCTGCGGGTACTCCACGACTACCTTGCGGACGGCCCCGATACGGCCCGCTGCCACCATGGCGCGGGCCTGTTTCACCATCGGGTATCCGGTGTAGTTGTGCGTAAGGGCAAAGACGAGGCCGCTACGTGCTACCAGGCGGCACAGCTCTTCGGCATCTTCCAGACTGTTCGTCATTGGCTTGTCGCAAATGACGTGGAACCCGGCTTCCAGGAAGGCTCGAACCACCGGGAAGTGCATATGGTTTGGCGTGACGACGGAGACGATATCTATGCGCTCTTCCTCGGGCAGCGCGGCCTCGCGGTCTGCCATTTGCAGGAAGGACGCATAGACGCGCCCCGGATCGAGGCCCAGCTGTGCACCCTGCTGCCGGGACTTCTCCGGGCTCGAGGAAAAAGCGCCCGCAACCAACTCCATGGTTCCGTCGAGCGCGGCCGCGAAGCGATGCACTCCGCCGATGAATGCGCCAGGACCGCCGCCTACCATCCCGTAGCGAAGCTTTTTGCCTAGTGGCATAACTAGTAGGTCAATTTCGCCAAGTGGGTGACGGCATCGCCTGCACTCGCGAACGCGTCATCCGGATGGTCATGCTCGACAAAATAGTGGAGCAGCCCCGCACCGTCGCTCTGCGCAAAGATGGGGCCAAAATCTATCACGCCTGCCCCCACGTGCGTAATGGATCCATCCGGCGCCATATCCTTGACGTGGCACAGTGGAAAACGTCCAGGATGCAGCGCAAAATACGCCAGCGCATCCATGCCGCCTTTGCGAATCCAGTACAGATCCAGCTCCATCTTGACCAGCTCGGGATCGGTTTCCGAAAGAAGCAGATCGTACGGAATGACTCCACTGGATTCCATGAATTCGAAATCGTGGTTGTGATAGGCGAACTGGATACCCGCCTCGCGCGCGGCCGCTCCTACTTCGTTGAAGAAGGCGGCATGCTGCCGATAATGATCCAGCGTCCGCTCCTCTTCGGCCAGCCAGGGGCACACCACGTACCCGTGCCGCAACGTTGATGCCGCCGCAAGTACCCCCTCCAGGTCATCCCGGAGCAGGTTCATACCGACGTGAACGGACGGCGCCACCAGCCCGACCTCATCCAGGAGCGCCACAATCTCTGCGGGATCGCGCTCGTAATAGCCAGCAAACTCGACTTCGGTGTAGCCAAGGCCGGCCACGCGCCGGATGCTCTCCTCGAAGGCCGTTTCCATGTGCTGCCGTACTGTGTATAACTGGAGTCCTATGGCCGGCAGCGAGCGGCCCACAGGAGCCTCCGCTGCGGGCTCGTCGCCAGGAGCACAGCCGCCTCCCCACAGCAGCCCGGCAGCCGCCGCAGAGGACCGGATAAATACTCTCCTGTTCATCATTCTTGAGATTTGATTAAAGGGGCAGTGCCTGCAGGGGAGGGCTGGCTAAATCCAATTTTCGATCCCCTGCCGGAATGTTCCAGCGTGGCCCCCTCCTGCGGACCAAACGTTTGCACGGCGGAAAGTGCGCGGCAAACAGCCTCGCAACCACGGGGCTGCGAGGCACAGAAACATGATTCACGGGGATCCAAAACATTCCGCTTGCAGACCGTACCAAGACACGGGCATGGATCCGGTAGATCCATGTTCATGCGCTACGCCAAGGTAAATCACGCGCATCCTGAACGGCAATCTATGCAAGTCTCCCCTGCCGCAAGAAGGCAGGAAGCTGTGTCTGCTTGAGCTTCGCAGTAAAGGTCCGTAATGTACGGCAAAATTGGAATGCGTTGTGAGGACGCGATGAAAACGGGTTGGTGCCGCATTTCGACGCACGGACCTCCTGTCGGCAGCATCATTTGGCAGGGAGGAAAAGTCAGCCGCCAGCGGCCCGGTCATGTTTCGCACCTACGGACAAGAGCGGATGGGCAAAAGTTGAGTTTTCCTTCATATCACCATCTATGTGCCTTATTCCAGGCGTTTGACGGCCCAGAGATATTTGGGATACCCCCAGTCGCGCACAGGCCTGGACTAGACAGATGAACCCGCATTGGTCCAATGCACCTTGTACCGGCGCTGACATGGCAAGCTGTACCAGAGTCTTGTCTATTCTCTGCCCCGTTTCAGGCCTGCTGCCGGCACCCCGAGCGTCTGGCACCGCTTGGTGACGGCGCCGGCGTTTCACGTCAGCATTGACAGCGGGCTCGATGCCGACTATGCAGCGGAAAATGCGAGCCTTTGCAGCGCGGAAAGCTGGGAGCTCAACGCCGCAGCGGATACGCTTCTGCCAAAGCATCCGCCCGCCACCCTAAATCCGGAGGCTGGACGCCACGGCGGCTCCATCGCCTTTGCCGGATACGGCAAAGGCGTGCTCTTCTACGAGGGGCCAACAAACTTGGGAAGCCCTGATCTAAGCGGTGATTTTGGGCCAATTGAGGCACAGAGGCTCGGGGAGTGAAGAAAGAGCGTCGATTCTGTGCTACAAACCGATGTTTAAATACTAGCCCGCATCGCGGCTGATACAGCCTGTTTTACGTGATTTATGTACCAGGGTTGACACAGCGGGGTTCTGTGTTCCAAGCGGGCTTAGGCAGTTGGCTCACGATGCGTTGCGTTTTCATGCTCACGCGGATGACTCTGGCCAACAGCTTGAGCGGGTAGGCCGGGTCCTGCATGGCTTCCAGGGCGAAGCGGTTGGCATCGTTGACGATGCCACTGGCTTTGTGCGTCTTGACACACTGCCGTTCCATGACCCAGGCGATGGCCGGTTTTCCATTAACCATGTAGTTGTATGCCTTTTCGGGGATGCCACTGACGGTGATGTTATCGTTGTACCGTATGCGCGTCCTATCTTTGGCCCTTCCCCGGCCGGGATGGCGCATGGGCTTGCCGACGCGAAACCATTCCATGGCCGCGCATCCTGCGCGCGGTTTCCAACCACCGTTTTCAAACTCAATTGGCCACGGCTCTACTGTATCGTAATTGGCGTGCAGGTCGCCGAGATTCTGACCGGCCCGTGCCAGTGCCCAGAAGTCTGCCGGTTTCGTTGGAACGGGAATTCTTGGCAGCTCCTTACTCAGGTTCGCCGCGAACTCAACGCGGTATGCGGGCACGTGGAGCACGCCATACACGTAATCAAAAAGGTGGTCCGCGGTCAGCTCAGGTCCGACACCCAGCTTTTCTCGAAATGCAGCCAATGCGTCTTTGCTGATCGCACTTCGCCGCACGTATCCGTAGGCATCGGTCTCAACATCGTTGCCAAACATCCCGCCCACGGACGTTTTGGTATCGGCATACAGCCATCGCGGAAAGCACTGCCCGCTGGCAATCAAATGCAGATTCGGTATATCTTGCACCATCAAACACGAAAAGTCGTCACTCTCACCTCGTCCCGTCACACAAATTACCCGATTCTCGGCCTGAGCGTGCGGAAAGAGCTTCGGGATCTGGTAGACCCTGTCGTTCAGTCTACGGCTCAGGTAGAGGTACTGCCGCGTGAAGGGTCTGTATTGTGACGTCGCAATGCGCCCTTCTTCAATGCTGAGTCTTTTGTTCCCGCGCAAGTGGGTTTTCAGGCCGTCCGACCAGCTTATTTTCTTGGGATCATTGTCTATGAGGCGGGTAATCTCCGCTGCCGACACCCTGCGCGCACCCGCAATTTGGTCTTGAAGCCGCTGACGCTCCGCATTGTAAAATCGAATCATGGCCTGGATATTGTCGCGAAGTGCTGCTTTAGAATAGTTGTAGCACCATGCGTCGCGACTGGTCGCTATCCCCAGCGTGTAGTTCTTGAAGATCGTTTCCCATGGGAGCACGCCTCCAGACTTGTCTCCCATGGCCATGAACACCGCAAATCCAGCCTCACGCTGATTCAACCAATCGTGGTGCGCATCCGGTTTTAACTCCGACCATCCTCCATTGGCTTTCACGCTGCTTATCCCACGGTACGCTGCTACTTTGTCCAGTTTTTCCTCGCGACTGAGGTAGTCGCCGATGTCGTGGAACAGAATCTTGCACCCTTGGCGCTCCGGGTTGCGCACCATCAGCGTAATCGCCACCGGCGCCCGCGACCCCGCCCCAAATACCTTGCCCCCTTCCTGCCGCGACCGTTCGCCCTGTGTCCGCTGGTTCCCCCGTAAATGCAGCACATGAATTCCCGTAAACTCATCCGCCAGGCACTTGCGCATGCCGTCCATGGCATTGCCGTCCAGCCAGCCCGCATTGGTTACGAACCCAATGACACCGCTATCCCCGATGCGATCGGACGCCCAACGAATCGCCCGCACGTAGCTGTCGTACAGGTTCCGTACTGACGCGGCGGAGCCGTGAGTTGCATAAGTCGAATTTATCCTCTCATCAAGGACCGGGTATTTTTGGTTTTGTGCTGCATCATTCTGACTCTTTTGCCCAGTGCTCCACGGCGGATTACTCACGATCACCCGGATGCGTGCATCCTTCTGCTTCTTGCGCTGCTCGGAGTTTTCCGGCAGGATGTTCGCGATCAGGTCTGGACTGTCCTGCATTTCGAACGTATCCGTCAGGATGATCCCTGGGAAGCGCTGGTATTCGTCCGCACCCACCGCCGCGTGGTAGGCCGCTTCAATGTTAACCGCCGCGATGTAGTACGCCAGCAGCATGATTTCATTGGCGTGGATTGCTGACGCGTACTTTCTGGCCAAAGACTCAGGCTTGATCAGGCCATTCTGGATGATGCGCGTGATGAAGGTACCCGTTCCAGTGAAGGGGTCCAGGATCTGTACGCCGTCTGAGGACAGAGACTGGCCGAACTCTGCGCGCAGCACCTCATCCACCGAATGCAGGATGAAATCCACGATCTCGATGGGCGTGTACACGATGCCCAGCTTCTCTACCGTCTTCGGAAAGGCATTCCGGAAGAATTTGTCGTACAGCTCCGTGATGATCTTCTGCCGGGCCAGCGGCGTGTTCGCAGCTTTTGCCCGCCGGGCCACGCTATCATAGAACTCGCTCAGGCTTTCGGCTTCGGTTTCAATGTGGGCCGGTGCGAGTACATCCAGGATCAGCTGCATGCCTTTACTGACCGGGTTCTGATCGACGAACCGGGCATCGCCGTGCAACGCTTCGAAGACGGGACGCGTGACCATGTGTTGGGCGAGCATTTCGATGGCATCCTGCTTGGTAATGCCTTCGTTCAGATCGTCGCGCAGCTCCGCCAGAAACTCTTCAAACACGTCTCGCGCCGCCTCGTCGGCGGTAACCATGGCCTCGATCCGCACAATGTGCCGCCGGGCAATGTCCGCGACATCCCCCGCCCACTCGTCCCAGTAGCGCCGGTTGCCGCACTTCTCCACAATCTTGGCCCGTATCGCCGCTGGCAGGTCAAACTCGAGCACCAGTTGCTTGCCGGTTGAATCCTTGTGCGTGTCTGGATTCTCTGCGGCGCCAGTGCCAATGCCGGGTCCGGGCGCGGGCCCCCTTGGTCGCCAGTCCGAAAGCGCAACAATTCCCAAGTGCTTGCCGGACTGCCCTTCCTCCAAGAGGTTGAGCATAGCCTCAAACCGTTCGTCGTGCGACCGAATGGCATTGAGCACCTGCCACACCACACGGAACGTGTCGGACTTTTCCAAGGCGGCTGTGGGATCCGTATTGGAGGGAATGACAACGGGAAGCACGACGTACCCCATTCGCTTTCCTGAGGCGCGGCGCATGACCCGGCCAACGGCCTGCACGATCTCAATCTGACTCTTCCGGGGATGCATGAACACGATGGCATCCAAAGCAGGGACATCCACGCCTTCCGCCAGGCAGCGAGCATTGGAGAGCACACGGCACGCTCGATCAGCGGGACGCACGCCATCAAGCCAGGCCAATCGTTCTCCGCGCCGAACTGCATTGAAGGTACCGTCCACATGCTTCGCTGTAACCTCGTAATTCGGCACCTGGCCGTTTGACGTTGCCACTGGCGATGCGCGGTATTCGCGCGCGACCTCAGTGAAGAGCGCCTCCACCTGTCTGGAGGACTCGATGTCGCGGCAGTAGGCGATGGCCCGGCGCATGGGCAGCTGATCATCTTCAGGAAATTCCTCCTCATCGGCCTTGGCCAGCGCTCGCCAGCACCCCATGAGTTTGCCAGCATCCGTGAGCTTGAGTTCATACTTGGCCAGTGACTCGTGCACCCCCCGGGCGACGACATCTTCCGGTACCGTCAACACGATCACCTTGTAGTCGGTAAGAAGGCCTTGCTCTACTGCATTCCCGAAGCCGATCTCATACAGGACGGGGCCGTAAAGCTCCTCATCCTCCATGGAGCACAGCGCGGCATTCACTTCGCCCGCCTTGCTGCGTGCAGACGCCGCATACACTTTGGGCGTGGCGGTCATGTACAGCCGCCGATTCGCCTGGACGTTCTGCTGGTCGTGGATCTGCACAAAATGACTCTCTTCCTCACCGGCGATTCGTGCCCCCGCCGTGCGGTGGGCCTCGTCACAGATGGCCAAGTCGAAGTCCGGCAACCCATGATCCCGCTGGGCTTCAGCAATCACGGGAAGCGAGTGGTACGTAGCAAATACCACGATCAACTGATCGAATGCGGGCGGAGCAGCTTCCTGCGCCAGCTTGGCCGCATCAGTAGTCGCTGGAAAGGCCAGGTCCAGCGTGTCCATATCGATGCGGTCGTCGTTGCGACGTCTACGCCGGCCGACCTGCGCATCAGAACACGCTGCGTACGCCCGAAGCGACAGCCTCGTATCCACCGTCCATTCTCTCACAGTTTGGGACATTAGGGCCAAGCTGGGCACCAAGTACAGCACGCGCCCTCCGCGCCCCGCAAGGTCCTCTGCAATCCGAAGCGACGTGAAGGTCTTACCCGTACCGCACGCCATTATGAGCTTGCCGCGGGACCCATGCTCGGCCAGACCGCTCAGGGTCTTGCTGATTGCCTCCTCCTGATGTGGACGCGGCGTCTTGGGCTCTCTGCGGTCAATCTCCGCACTCAGTGCATACTTGGCCCAGTCTATGGGGCTCATGCGGAGCTCATGGAGTCCGATCCTGGATACGGGCACCGCCTGGATGCGGGCCACTGCTTCCGCTGAACCACTCCAGTCTTCGCCGGTCGTATCAATGATTACACGGCGCGTGAAGTCGCTGCTGCCCGAAGCAGACAAGAACGAGTCAATCGCTGCTTTGGGAAGCGGCTTGCCTTCGGCCCAGAACTTGCACTGGATGGCACACCAGCCTTTCCCGCCACGGACCTTGGCTACCAGGTCTATGCCGAGGTCTGTCTCAGGCAGCCCCCGCTCTCTGGCCCAATCTCCGTAACGCACGGGTGGCTCATATTGCGTTGTTTGTGTCGGATCATGCGTCAGATACGCTATGCACAGCCGCTCAAAGGCAGTGCCCTTGATGCGTTCTCGGCTATACGCTGAATCCGCAGCCTCTTCGCGCCACGCATTCAGAATATCGTCAAGACTGGATGTGCTGGAGAGTGTCATCGGGGGGCAATGGGCCTCAGGAAACTCTGATTTAGTAAGCACGCCCCAATATACTACGTATTCCCCTTACGCCATGCGAGCGTGTCCGAGGCAGCGAGTGCCCGCAGCCCAGGTGGATGAGCAGCGTCCAAAGGAGGCTTTCCGGTGACTTGTTCTTGTAAGGCCCCCGCAAGGCACCGGTTTGCGCGGCCAGTTCCTTCCAGTTCTCAGGCAAGAAAGACGCCACTACGCCCCAATCCTCGCCGGTCGGTGCACGCGTAACGGTACCTTTCATCCGAAATCAGCCGTCTGGTGCCGCGGTAGCAAACGGAATGGCCCTATTACGGACGGCCAAGGTAGCGGGAGGCCCACGCTTCCGGCTACGCCGCATAAAGAACTGTTTGCTGACATAGATCTCCATATTCCCGATTACCGCAGTCCAACGTTGATGGGAACATACACGAATCACGTCAGACTACCGAGTTAGCGCTTATGATCTAGCCCCTCCCGGTGCTCAAGCAGCAGGGCACAAGGTTAACACCGTTTCTATGCGCATGCGGGTATTTAGGGCATTTGTCCCGTCACCTGGAGGCGGCAAGTAACGCCGCCGTGCCAATATCTCACGGGTTCTTCTACCCTGGACTCTAAAGCCGTTCCTGGTAGCCAAGGCTTCGATGAGCCCTGCGTTGTTGACTTTAGCACCACGAATGAACGAGTTGCCGATGACCATAACAACATGCCCAGTTGGCTTGAGCGTTCTGCGCACTTGCTGGAGAACTGCCTCCATATCCGCCGCGTATCGGCGAATCCACCCTAGATGGCGCGAACCGATGGTCGAGCCTTCGGCCTTGGTCACATAAGGTGAGATCTCCAACGACCTTTTCGCCCGCGACATGATACGTTCGGCCCCGACGTTTGCTGCGCGTGTCTCCCGTAGCGACTCCATCACATGCCCCATCCATACCAGAGCCAATCTGTGACCCCTTATGTAGTCGATTGCGTTGAGGTACGGTGGCGACGTAAGGACTAAGTCAAATCCATTGCCATCAACGCCATTGAGGGTACGTGCGTCACCGAGGCGAATGTCCGCCTTGCCAAAAATACGCTCCGGTTGTAGCCGCTGGGCGACTAGACGCGCGGACATTCGGAACCCGGCATAAACGTCAAAATCATTTTCCTCAGCGACCTTATGCGGTCGGCTGTGGGACGTGTCACGCGCCAGAGATGCCATCATTTCCTTTGACACAATAATTCGGCTCAGCGCAATCATCAAAGCCTGCTTCGTCGGACGCTCATGCCGTCCCAGGACCGTCGTAAGCCTAGCGAGTTCGTCTTCCTGCGTAGCTGCGAACCAATAGGAGATGAACTTCCGGGTCTCCGGATCAGTCGGCCGCTCGACAGCGGCTGGGCTGAGTGCCTCCGCTCTCTGCACCAAATCTACAGCATCGTCACGGATTCCTTTGGGATCCAAGCGGCTTGTCCATACTTGCGACATCATCACGGCCAATGGGTCGATGTCCACGCCAACGCACCCACGACCCGCTTCCACCGCAGCCCGAGGAACGGTCCCGGAACCACACATCGGATCGAGGACCCACCCATCGGCCGGAACAACCTTGAGAGCGTCGCGCACAAGGTCCGGCGCCATACGAGCCGGAAATGGATGTATGGTGGCTAGCTCCATTTACTCAGACTCCGGCTGAACGTGTCCATCTGACGAATCCAGCGTCCCAATCTGCCGGTCAAGCTCAATCAAGATTTGCGTCGCCGTCTGATGCATTACGACATCATAAGAATCGTCAACCTGAAGCCATCTGTCTCCGATAACGGTCTCCACGGCCTTGAGCCGCGCGAACAGCCGATTCGGCGAGAACTTATTCAAGCCCGGGGTGGTCGCACGAACAACCTTAACATTCGGTACAGCCATCGTGTCCGTCTTTGAGCGATCAAGTGCACCAATCAAGCTGGCAAGAGGAATCTCGCTTTCTGAGAGGTTGCGTCTCATCTCTTCGATCCACCGGTTTACGTCAGTAACGGTGCGGCACTCCTGGAACATGTTCCAAATGTCCGTGAGAGTCAGGCCCTGGTGACAGTGCAACCGGATCAGGCGATCCAGATGGTCGATCTTGAGCAAGGTCAGCTTCCCGTAGGATTTATGGGATGGTTCTGGAAACATCTTTCGATTAACCTTCCCATGCGGCTCGTTCTCCGCAGCATACTTGGCCGCGATAAAGAAGCCGTATGCTGCAGATTCCTGCAAACGAAAGTCTTCCAGACTCGACGGATCGATCTTGTCCGCCGGAACGGAGGGTTTGTCGGTGTGCTTGGCATCATACACGAGCTTG
This sequence comes from Rhodothermales bacterium, assembly GCA_965216255.1. GTDB lineage: Bacteria > Bacteroidota > Rhodothermia > Rhodothermales > Bin80. The sequence goes on along the minus strand of OZ244148.1, from coordinate 5,012,371 downwards.
TAGTCCCTATAATCACGCGCTGCATCGCCATGCCGACCCAAGCGTGCGAAGAGTACTCCGTCCGTTCCAGGTCTGCTGCCTCCTCTCCGCTCGTACTCGAATCCAAGAACGCGAAATGCGGCCCCGGTGGCACGCTCCAGTGCATTCTTATCCTGATTGGCAACCTTGAGGAGCCTAACGGCTTCTGTCGCGGTTGGCGGCTCCTCGCCCGCCATGAGCCTCAGGATACGATCCCGATTGCGAAGGACTTCCGCTATCGCGGCGGTTTCGATACCTTGCTCTTGCAGCAGTCCTTCGAGCAGAACCTCTGATGGGGCGAACAGCTTTGCCGGATTACGATTCTTACCGTCGCTTGTAAGTTTGTCGACAAAGGGATGCTCAAGATTGACCGCGAGACTGCGTGTACCGGGGTCGTATTGCACCGCTGCAGCATGAGGGCCGTACCGACCGAACGTCGGATCTTCGAATGGCCTCCTTGCGATCTGGTCGCGAAAGCTAACTAGCCATGCAGGAGCATCTTGGTCGGACTCTTCCTTTGGAGCAGCTATGTAGAACGAATCCTCACCGGATTCTACCGCAGTGCGAACCCCGCGAAACAGAGGCTCGAGAATATGACTGCTTGGCTCGTCAGACAGAAGCATTTGGATATCCAGATCCTCCATTTTCGTTCGCTGCCACTCATCGTACGCATTGCGGCAATGATTGAATACCGTCAACAAGTACTCCCGAAACTCGCGTACACCCTGCGAATCCCTTACGCCTTCGCGTGACGACAGAAGGTGATTCCGCAATCCTTCAGCGCGTACATCCAGAGCGAATCGCACCCAGGCCGCGTGATTTGGCTGAGCGATTCCGAACAGCTCATCTTCCAAGTTGATGACACGTTCGCGGACCCGTACAAAGAACCCGTGACTGCGGGCAAGATCGGCTGATTTCCCTCCCGTCAAGGGCGTCTCATATATCCGAGCGTCGCCTTTGATAGCTCCTATGCCCGGCAAGTCCCTATCGATCTCGATAGCCTTGATTGGCTCCAGTCTTGCCTTACTGGAAGCGATCCGCTCACTATCGAGATAGATTCTGAATTCAGAATGAAGTGGTAATCCGGTACTCAACACCCATCGCAACGTCCCGACCGAAAGTTGACCATACAGATCCCGAAAGTTGGATAGGCCTGCTACTGTCCACGTACGCGCTCGGCCATTGCTTCCAAACAAGAGTTTCCATGCGAAGGGATCACGTGCTTCGACGTCAGCCATAAGGTCCCTGGCCGTTTGCTCGTCAACTTCACGAAGCGAAATCGTGGCTGGCTCAGGGTCGTCGGCCTGGCGTCCCGTGACTGTACGAAAATCCATCACCGTAAGGAGGAAGCGACCCTGAACACGACTTAGGTGAATGAGATGCCAGGCAAGGACGTATGCGGCTAGCTTTCCGATGCCGAACTGTCCAATGGGAGGACGTCCATTGGAGGCAGGTGCGCGGGTCTTGGCAGAATCAGCGACCCGCCATAGCTGTTGAAACCCGTCGGCATCCATGCCGTGTCCGTCGTCAATAACCCATAACGGTGAGAGGGGTGTGTCCCCGTTATCTAGGTCTGGAAGGAGAACATGGACATGGCCAGCCCCAGCATCATAGCTGTTGCTGACGAGCTCCTCAATTGCCTTGTGCGGACTTTTGTACAGTCCCTCGGAGAAGAGGCGAATGATGTCGTAGCTTATGGATACAGAAAGCTTTTCGACTTCAGAGCCGGTGTGTGCGAATTCCGAAATAGTCGATGTCATCGTTGTCTCCTTTTATCCCTCTCGGAGTTGGCCAACGGATCCGGCAGCATGTTCACGATCTTCGCCTTCTAGACACTGAGATAGATGATCTGCCGGATGGTGGTGATCAGATCGCAGATGTGGGCGAACCACTTGTTGGTATCGCTCACGATGCCGTTCCGTTGGTCAAACTTCTTGCGATAGTAGAAAATCGACCATTCCAGCGGTGTTCGCCCTTTCACGGCGTAGCGGTGCTCGTCCCGGGGAATGCCAACCAAGCTCACGCTATCGTTCACGACCAAGGTGCCCTGACACTTCTTGCTCGCAAAACACATGGGACGGGTTCCCAATCGGTAGACATTGGGCAAGGGGTGGCTATCTCTCATGGACACGACTGATCGGGAATTCCGAGAAGTTGGCTCCATCATACCGAAGGTGCAGTTCCATCAGGATGTCCCCGCGTCGGCGAAGGTGCGAAAGTCTGCAGAGAAGGGGATGCGGGGCAGGTCCTTTGAGCGGTCGTTTCGCAAACCGGTCGTGGTAATGAGACGAGTGGAAGAGATCTTATACGTAATCGAAGATGTCGTCTCGGATGATCGAGCGGTCACCGTACTTGACGCGGAACCGCCGCAGAGCAGTGTCCGGGATGTTGTCGATACGGACAAGATATTGGTCGATGGCGAGGAGGTCGCGCTCGTCGGTGTCTCGCGGCTCATAGCGCCAACGGGGAAGCGCTGGCTCTTGTGGACTACTTCAAGGTCAGGCATGCCATCTAGAAGAAGAAGACGAAAAGGGCTTGGTGGAACCGATGCCGAAAGCGCAGATGGCGCGATTGGGGTGGTCGCTCACTAGTACGTTCAATGATCGTTCATCAGTTCGTTCAAGAGTTCTCCGGGCTGACCCCATCGTTGCTACTTGTCGGAACCGTCTTAGTGGTCTTATCCCAATCAAGCAGTTCTTCAGGCAATGTAGACATTAGGGCTCGTGCCACATTCTCGGGCGTATCGGAAATGTGCTCCGGCCACTGCTTTGTAGCCGGTCGCCCGCGCTGGCGCTTGGACTGCTTTTGCTCTCGCTTCAAAATGGCTTTCCGTGGGTTGATTTGATGAGGTCTTTGTACCGCAGCCTCTTGCCATCCATGCCTACAGCCATGCGCTCCATTTGCTCGATGGTATCGAATGGGCGGACGTTGTGCCTGCCCGCGAACTCGCCAATGTAACGATCCAGATGCTTCGGTGACATCTTGTGGTATGTGCCGTGGTTGCCACGCTTGAGTAGCGCCCAGAACGACTCCACGCTGTTGGTATGGACCTGCCCGTTCACGTATTCGCTCACGCTGTGCTTCACGGATTCGTGGTTCTCAAGGCCCTTGTACGCCGTAGCGTCGTCCGTGAACACCTTCGTATCCTTCTCAATGTTCTCATTCACGAATCCCTTGAGCGTCGCGCCGTCGATACGGTCCACCACCTTCGCCCTGATCTCGCCGGTCTTACGGTCTTTGATGCCTGCAACCGCTGTCTTGCTTGAAGGCCCACGTCCCAGGTTGGCCTTCATGTGCGCGTGCTTGTTCTTCTCCAAACCGCCAATATAGGATTCGTCCGCTTCTAGCGGGCCGCCAAAGAAGGTCTTCGCTTCGTGGCACTCCCACGCCTTGCGAATCCAGTGGGCAATGTGCCAGGCGGACTTCTGCGTAATGTTCAGATTACGATGCAGCTTCATGCTGGATATGCCCTTCAGATTCGTCGTAACCAGATAGCAGGCTATGGCCCATACCTGGTATCCAAGCTTGCTGCCCTGCATCACCGTGCCGTACTTCACGCTGAATTGCCTGCGGCAAGAGCGGCAACGGTGTGGCATCGTTGGATGTTTGCCCTTCGGGTTCACGTTGTCCGACCCGCACCGTGGGCACACAATGCCGTTCGGCCAGCGCTGCTGGATAAACCACTGCTCGGCGGTTGCATCGTCGGGGAACCTACGAAATATCTCTATCAGCGATATGCCTTTGCACGAGTTCAAGCAGGGCGCGTTGGGCCACTTGCGGGCCATGATACTGGGTGTTTAATTATGGAAGTATAGTAACCATTACTAAAATTGGCGCGGATGGTTTCGTTTTGGATGGTTACTTTCGTATTAATTTCCGTAAATATCCCAAACTGGGCGACCATGTTCTCTGAGATAGACCTGGGAACCTTGAACACCCTACCTTCGAGGCAATCGCCCTGTTCAAGTCCCATATTATCATTTTCTGGTCATCGCCAGCTTCACCTTCTTGCTGCAATCGCAAGTGATCAACGTTAATAGTAAATGGGGTCGACGACAACTATAATGTAGTGAGGTGTGCCCCAATCGTTGGACAGGATTTTGCTTGATTTAAGATAGAGAACTGCCAGGGTTGTGGGTGATGGCGGGACATGTTGATCCCAGTGGGCATGTGGTTTCCGTGTGGGTTATAGCCATCGCTGGGTGGGGTCCTGAATGGCCGTGATAGACTTCGGATGGGGTTCGGTACCGAAGGCTCTGGTGCGGACGACTGTGGTTGTAGAAGCTAATGTAGCCTCCCAGGCGCTGCCGTGCCTGCCGCAGGTTCGCGTATTCGTTGAGGTAGACCTCCTCGTACTTGACGCTGCGCCACAGTCGCTCAATCAGAATGTGGTCGTAGCACCGGCCAGGGCCCGCTGCTGGAGCGTATTATGTCCGCCCCTGGTGGCCGATGGTGGCATGCGCCAGCGCTTCGCGGCATGGCCCGCGGCACTGGCAACGCGGCACTGGCGCCGTCCGAGGGGGACGCTCTCCTTAAGCACGGGTGGACCACGACAGACACGGTCATTGCACAGGCAGCCCTCGATCTATTGCAGCATACGGCGCTGCCTCCAGATGTCGTAGCCGAGGCCGCCCCGGCGGCAGCAGACCTCATGGCCAGCCATGACAGGCGCATGCGGGCCGTGCGTATTCTTGCTATGGGCGGCCGAGGCCGCCCTACTGCTGCCGGTCCTTGCGCCAAACGAGCCCCTCGATCTGCAACTCTAGGTGCTGCGGAGCCTGCGCCAAATGGGCGGTACAGCCGCCGCGCGCACCGTGTTAGAAAGGTGGCCAACGCTCACGCCCCGCGTCAGAGAAGCGGCGCTCGGCATCTTTCCCGGCCCGGACCGGACCGGGCGGCACTGCTCGTGGAGGCGCTTGAGCAGGGTAGCCCGCCGAGCTAACCTGGAACCAGCGTGTGCGCCTCATGCGCAATACAGTGGAGCCTACCCGGAGCAGGGCGCACGCCACATCGGGCAGCGTCACCCGCGGCGAGACCGTCTTTCACCGTCCCTGCGCCGCATGCCACGCCGGTGGCACCTTCGGCCCTGATCTGGGCACCGTGCAGCACTGGCCAGCGCATAAGCTGGTCACCGATAATGCGGATCCGAATCGGTCCATTGCCAGCGGTTACGAATTCTGGTCCGTCGCAACGGGAGCCGGCGACACACTGCGCGGTATCATCGCCTCTGAGACGCCTACTGCGCTCACCCTCAATACGCAGCATGAACAGATCACCATCGCCCGATCGAACCTTGCGAGCGTCCTGCCGATTGCGACTGCGGCCATGCCGGAGGGTCTGGTTGCGGACCGCCTGTCCATGGCAGACATTGTCGCCTACCTCAGGCGTCGCTAAGGGGGGCCCTCTTGCAACCGTTCCCCGATCGCGCACGCTCGCAGTCCCATTCACCATAACCCCGCGTACTCCCATGCCCACCCGCCTTCTACTATTGCTGACGTGTTTCCTTCTTTCCAGCGTCGCGGCATCCCAGGTGCCGTCGCTGGACCAATGGCAGGTGCACGACCTGGATCGTGCACAGCCGCCCATGGTGGATCCCGGACCGGAAGTAAGTATCCCGGCACCGTCGGATGCCATCGTACTGTTTGACGGAAGCAGCCTCTCCCAGTGGGAGCATAGCACCGGCAAGGCCGCCTCATGGACCGTTACGGACGGGTACATGCAGGTGAGCGCAGGTGCTGGAGCCATCCAGACCCGCCAGGGTTTTGGAGACGTGCAGTTGCATATGGAATGGTCGACGCCAAACAGCGGCGACGCCCAGAACAGTGGCAACAGCGGCGTCTTTCTTATGGGTTTATACGAAGTACAGGTGCTCAATTCCCATGGCAACGTAACCTATCCCGACGGCCAGGCGGCAGCGGTGTATGGGCAATATCCACCGCTGGTGAATGCCAGCCGCCCCCCGGACGCATGGCAGTCCTACGACATCGTGTTTCGACGCCCGCGCTTTGACGAAAACAATACCCTGATGGAGCCGGCACACGTTACGGTCTTCCACAACGGTGTGCTGGTACAAAACCATGTCACGCTGACGGGCCCGACAGGCCACAAGTCTCGCCCACCCTATGCTGCGCATGCCGAAAAGCTGCCACTCATGCTGCAGGACCACAGCGAGCCAACCCGCTACCGCAACGTCTGGATTCGAGAGCTGGAGTAACAGGGAAGATCCGTGGCGGTCCTCGTTGCGGGTATTAATATTGGCGGAACCCGCTGCGCGCTCGCACATGCCGATGCCCCGGCAACCATCCTGGCCAAACGCGATCGATCTACGCCGTCCAAGGGCATCGAATCGATCCTCAACAGCATCCAAGAAGATATAGCGCTCTGCCTGAGCGGGGTCGGCGACGGCAACATCAAGGCAGCCGGCTGTGCAGCGCCTGGCATGACAGATCCGATCCGCGGAGAGGTTCTGGAGGCAGCAAACCTGCCGGGATGGCACGCGGAGCCGCTGCGCCGTCTTCTTGAGGAACGCCTGGGCGTGCGCGCCGCCATTGAGAACGATGTCAATGCCGCTGCACTAGCGGAAGTATCCTTTGGCCGGGCCACCGGGAGCAGCAGCGCCGTATATATCACAGTAAGCACCGGAATTGCTGCAGGCATCGTTGTGGAGGGTCGGCTCCTGCGCGGAAGCCACCACGCCGCCGGTGAATTGGGCTCATTCGTGCCCGAGCCACACCTCCTGGACCGCAATTGGAGGCCGAATGGCTGCCTGGAACAACTGGCGGGCGGTGCCGCGCTGGGGGAAGCATGGAATCCGGGCGGCCGCCCTACCACCTCCCGCGACGTTTTTGCGGCAGCACACGCATCAGATGCCGATGCCCTTGCTCTGGTGCGCAGGGCCGCCGATTACCTTGCACAGGCCGTCATTGCCGTGGGTTGCATCCTTGACCCGGATACCGTTATCCTGGGCGGCAGCATCGCCCTGCGACAGGAGTTCGGTTACCAGGCACCTAAAACGGTGGCTGAAGGAATCACTGGCATTTCCGCCGGAAGTGATCCCGGCCTCCCTGGGAGCAGAGGCCCCGCTAATCGGCGCACTGGCATTGGCGTGCGGCCTTACTGAATTGCCCTAATAGTATCAGACGCGGAAGGCACCTCCGTGGCCACCAGCCTGCCTTCACGAGCCATGGATTCAAGCAATCCGCGCGTAAGCACAAAGGGCACTCCTACGTCTACGGTATCAAGGACAACTTCGTAGCGGTCTATGTAAAGGCGTACGCGGTCCAATCGGTTGTCAATAGAGATGCTATCCGCAAAGCGGAAGACCCGAGCACTGTCCCGCTCTATCCAGTACGGTCTCCGCACGTTGTCGTCGATTCTAAGATGCATCCGTTCCACAATGCTCTCTGCCTCAACCGTGGCGTGAATGAGCGCGCCAAACCTGACTTCCTCGGGCAAAGACACCGAATCCCGTTCCACCGGTTCGATTGACACAGGAACGGATGCTGGCCCTTCGCGAGAGTCTCGATCGTCCAGTGGCCACCATACCAGGATAGCTGCGGCTGCAGCGCAAATGAACAGCATGCCAGCCCAAGTTACCGGCCGTGCGCCGAATCGATGGCGTTCCGGTGCTGCCCCGGCCAGCCATGCCTTGCCGCCAGGCTCCACCACCTCTGCATGCATGTCAGCATCACGGGCTACGGCGGCCTCAGTAGCTAGGCCGTGCAGGTCCGCCGCCACTTCGGTTACTGCTACCTCGGCCTCCGGTGCCGACGGCCCAGTAGCGAGGTCGAGCTCTCCCTGGTAATCGGCAGAAAGGCGGTTTATGTACGTATCGGCAAGCACCTGATCCAGGGCCTGCATCATGGCATCTACCGGAATGCCCACATGCTGCGCGTATGTCCGGGCAATCGATCTCAGATACACCCGGTTGAAAACCGGGTTTTCCATCAGCGTAGCCAGCTCGAAGTCCACGAGCGTGGAGCGGGCAATCTTGGTGCTGACGGCTATCTCCTCCAGGGTTAGACCCTGGAGCTCACGCGCGCGGGCTAGGTCACGAATGAAACGCTCTCGGGAAGAGAGTTGAATTGACATCGTCTTGGCCCCGTCCGGTCCAAGCGCCCGGATCTGAATTTATATTGGGATAGAACAAACCTAAAATATCAAATAGCCATTGAAGAGTTATTTCCACCTACCCTGCGATGCCACCATGGCAACATGTTTCGAAGGCTGTAGCGCCGTCATCACCGGCGCAGGATCTGGTATTGGACTCGAACTGGGGCGCCAGCTTGCCAAGCGCGGCGCCTATGTCGTGCTAAACGACTTGCTGGCCGACCGCGCCGAATCGGCAGCCAGACAAGTACGCGGCGAAGGCGGCCGCTGCGTCGCAGTAGCGGGCGATGCGGCAGATTTGGCCTGCATTCACGCCATGGTGAACCAGGCAGTAAGCGCATGCGGCAAGCTGGATATGGCCATTGCCAACGCCGGCCTGACACTGTTTTCCGATGTCTTTTCGTGCACGGTGCACGAATTTCAGCGTGTAATGTCGGTGAACTTGCAGGGATCTTTCTTCCTGGCACAGGCGGCGGCCTGTCAAATGCGCCAGACGGGCGGCGGCAAGATCCTGCTCATGTCGTCGGTGCTCGGCCTACAGCCATACCGTAACCTGGCTCCCTATTGCATGACCAAGGCCGCACTCCGAATGCTCGCCGGGGTCCTGGCCCTCGAGTTGGCGCCACACGGCATCACGGTCAACGCCCTGGCACCCGGCGCAACGGTTACAAAGAGAACAACGCTGGACGACCCACACTACGAGCGGCACTGGCGTGCTATTACACCTTCCGGCCGCCCCGCTAGTGTAAAGGACATTGCCGCGTCTGCCCTGTTTCTGCAATCCGTATGCGCCAATCACGTCACGGGACAGACGCTGGTTGTAGATGGGGGTTGGTCCATTACCGCCGACTTTCCACCCGCCTAATCGGCATTGCACTACGGCCGCCGCTGGTCGGGACGGCGAGATTCGAACTCGCGACCCCTTCAACCCCATTGAAGTGCGCTACCTGGCTGCGCTACGTCCCGGAGCCAAGACTACTGCAACTGCCCGGCAATGTTCTCCAGGAATGCGCGAAGCCTGTGAAGCGCGCGGCGTTTCGCATCCGGGCGCAGCCTTGGCGTTCCCTCTCGGCTCAGCACGCGCCGCGCACCCTCAACGGTATACTTCTCCACGCGCAGCAAATGCAGGATTGTCTCCACGACCGCAATGTCTTCGGCCGTATAAATTCGCCGGCCAACTCGATTCTTTCGCGGCTTGAGTTCTTCAAACTCTGCTTCCCAGTAACGCAGCACATGCGTTTCCAATCCCATCATGGAGGCAACCTCGCCGATGGTATAGTATAGCTTGGTTATGCTCTGAGGCAGCATCGTTCCCTCGATACAATACGCGGAGATTAGGACAATTCCGAATATAAGTATAAGATAAGAATGCGGCAATGTCCATGACCGTATATTGCTGCCCGAACGGCAATTGCGCTCCCATGTCACGGTTCCGGCACGACCTATCCCTACTTTTGTCGTCCTGGTATGGGGACTGCATTTCGTAATCATAAAGATTGTGCTGCGGGCAATGGACCCGCATGCCATGAATCTGATTCGACGCTGTATGGCTGCCTTCACCCTGGGGCTTCTCCACTACGCGCACCAGCGCAGGGTCGGCCATAAGTTCTTTCGTCCGCTGCGCAAGCACTTCTGGCAGCTTCTCGGCCTCGGAATTGCAGGGTGCTTTTGCTATCAGTACTTCTTCGTTATCGGCGTTTTCAACACCAATGCCGGGAGCGCGGCCTTGATCCTTTCCACGGCTCCGTTCTGGACCGCCGTGGTCGGGCGATTACTGCGGGTGGAGATGCTACGCCCGTCCGAGTGGCTAGGTCTTGGCGCAACCATTGCCGGTGCCGCAGTCATCATTGTCGGAGGCAGCGCCGTCGTGGAGTTTAGCGGAGAAACCCTGTTTGGCAACCTGGTTATGATGCTCGCGTCCATGTGCTGGGGCACGTATACGACCCTTAGCAAGCCGCTTACACGCACCATAAATCCTTCTGGAGTGGCCCTGATGGCCCTCCTGCTTGCCTTGCCGTTTCTCACCGTCCTCGGCATAGCCCACTTCCGGTATGTGGACTGGCATGCCGTGCATGGCTGGCTGTGGCTAGCCATCGTTGGCTCGGGTAGCCTGTCGACCGGGGTAACCATTGCCATCTGGAATAATGTCGGTCAAGGCCGTGGGACCAGCTCACACCGCCGTCTATGGTAGCCTGGTACCCGTAGTTGCCCTGTTAACAGGCGTGATTCTGCTGGGAGAGGCCATTACGCCGGCTCAGATCGTTGGCGGTGCACTCATCCTCGGCGGCCTGTTCTACTTGCGCCGCCATCGCAAGCGACGCACGCTGCAGCCCGCAGGCCTTGCCGCGAACCGGCAGGACATGCACCACGTTGCGCGTGGCACAGCTACATTTCAATCCGAAGCCGGGTAGTATATTCACCGGTAAGCATTCCATCCGAAGCAACCTGTTTACGCCTTTTGGTGTCCAGCACGCCGCCGCCGTTCTTGTGACGGTAGTGGCAGTCTGCGCCCTTCCCCCCTACGTCAATCGTTACCTGGCCATGCCTGCGCGCTTGCGGCTGGCCCGGATACTCGCCGTGGGTATATCCGCCAGCGTCGTGAGCTGGCGCATGTATCTTGCGGCCGTCGGGACATTTGACTGGCGTACGGACCTGCCGCTGAACTTCTGCAACCTTGTGGGTCTGCTGATCCCCTTCCTTATGTGGAGGCCTACGCGCAGGGTCCACGAACTCCTCTACTATCTTGTACTTGCCGGAACGCTGCAGGCCGTCCTTACGCCGGACCTCGAGGAAGGCTTCCCCCACTTCGGCTATTTTGCCTACTGGATTGTGCACAGCGGCCTGGTGCTATACGTGATATATGGTACGGCATGCCTGCGACTGATTCCGGACCACAAGGGTGTATTGCGCACATTCGCCTGGCTGAATCTGTATGCCGCGGCGACAATCGGAATCAACCTTCTATTCGACACCAACTACATGTACATGATGCACAAGCCGCCGACACCCTCACTGCTTGATCTCTTTGGTCCTTGGCCTTGGTACATTCTGGTATGCGAAGGGGCTGCCCTGCTCCTGTTCTACCTTGCCTACCTGCCTGTTGCCTGGGTGGGGCGAGCCGCGCATCCGAATTGAAACTGGACCCTCACCCGACCGCCCGCATTCAAGCCTCGGCTTTCGCCCATCCATACTGCAGTCCAGCAATGCCCCAGAATACCGCCAACTACACCATGCGCTCGTTCCTTGCCGCCCCTGTTTTTGCATTCTGTCTCGCTTCCGTCTACGGGCAAGCCGGGCCTGCGGAAGTAACCGCCATCTTCGCAGAAGAGGCCCCGCGCATTGACGGCCGCCTGGACGATCTCACGTGGCAGGGCATCGAACCAATCACGGACTTCATCCAGATTTGGCCGGACGACGGTTCGCCGCCCACGGAGCACTCTGAGGTCCGCATTGCCTATGACCGGGATAATCTCTATTTCGCGTTCAGGTTTTTCGATTCAGAGCCCGCGCTCATACGGGCGAAGAATCTGGAAAGAGGCGGCCGCAACGACCGCGACGACCACGCCTATATAGGACTCGACACGTACCTCGACCAGCGCAACGCCTACCTTTTTGAAATGAATGCGCTGGGAACGCAAGATGACGCCACTATTACAGACGAGGGGATGACCCTCGACAGCTTTTCCTGGGATGCTGTATTTCGCAGCGAAACCGCCATCGATGACGAAGGATGGTCCATGGAAGTCTCCATCCCCTTCCGGCAGCTGCGCTTCCCGAAAGGCGACGAGCTAAGCTTTGGCCTCATGCTGTCGCGGATGATCAACCGCAAGAACGAGCGCGTGATGTGGCCACGCATCGGGCTCGAATTTGGAGGTTCCATGGGCAGCTTCGGCGCCCTGTCCGCGGTATCACAATACGGAATGCTGCATGGCTTGAAAGGTATCCGCAGGGGACGCAACATTGAAATCAAACCCTACGTGATTTCAGGGCTTCAGACAACCCGGACCAACTACATGCAGGAAAAGACCGTGAACGACTTCACAGGAGATTTCGGCGTGGATTTCAAGTACGGGATTTCATCGAATCAGACGCTCGATCTCACGGTCAATACCGATTTTGCGCAGGTAGAATCCGACAACGTTCAAATCAATCTGACGCGATTCAGTCTTTTTTTTCCCGAGAAACGCGAATTCTTCCTGGAGCGCTCCGGCCTGTTCGAGCACGGCAACCCGCGGTATACACAGACATTTTTTTCGCGGCGGATCGGACTCACCGAGCAGATACTCGCCGGCGCGCGCTTTACCGGACAAATAGGCCGCTTTTCCGTGGGCGTTCTCAATATTGAAACCGGTGAGAAGTTGGACGATTTCCTAGGCTCCGCTTCCAAAAACAACATGGTAGCACGCCTTCGAACGACCCTGTTTCCGCGGGCAACGGCCGGTGTCATATATACGGGCTATAGAACGGCGGGCCAGCAGAACGAAGCGGTGGGCATGGATGCTCAGTACCGATTCTGGAGTGCAAGCGAGTTCAATGCATGGTATACGGGCATCAGGGATGAGGTCGAGGAAAACTCCGCCGCCGGGCACGCCAGCCTTCGTGTGCAGAACGATATTTACGGCATTCAGGCATCGTACACCAGTGTGGGCAAACATTACTCTCCCGCTCTCGGCTTTGTCCGGCGACGTGACAACATCCGTTACGCCGGGTCCTTGCAGTATACGCCGCTGGTCGATTTCTCCAGCGTGCCGTCCATTCGGCGGCTCATTGCAAGGGGGGATTATGCCTATATCACGGGACAGGATGGCGGCCTGCAGTCTACCTCACTGGAGGCAGAGGCTGGCGCTGCCTTCAACCGGCGGGATCGTGTGGAATTGACGCTGGAGCGCAGCTTCGAGCGGCTGGACTCTCCTTTCCATATTCGGTCGGACGCCGAAATTCCAGTCGGAGACTATACCTTTGGACAAGTCGGGTTCAGAGGCGAGACGGATTCGAGTCGGCGCCTATATGGGGGTGCGGGCGCATCGACAGGGACGTTTTATAACGGCAATCGCCACGATGTAGTGGCCAGCATTGGCTTCCGGCAGTCCCAATATCTGCAGATCGAAGGTATCCTGAATTACTCAGCCGTCGATTTACCGGTCGACAATGGCCAGTTCGGTGCTACGATCCTGAATCTGTCGGTGCTCGGCGCCGTGAGCAGAAAGCTGTTTGCAAAGGCGCTGATCCAGTACGACAACTTCACGCGCGACGTGCAGGCCAACATCCGTGTGGACTGGATTCATACACCCGGCAGTGACCTTTTCTTCGTCTTCAATACGTCCTACCACTTCACGGGTGAAAACGATTTGCTCTTCGACCCGCGCCGGGACGTGCTGCTAAATGACCGCGTCGGGGTGGCCAAGTTAACGTACCTGATCCTCCTGTAAGCTACTATCATTAATGCTTGCTCACAGATCATGGCGCACGCCCAAGAGTTCGCGAGACCTATCCCCCAACCGGGAATCGCCTTCCATGCCTGTGCTACCGTGCCACTGGAGCATTGTAAGCAAGGCTAAACGTGCGACCTTGGATGAGATTCCAATGCCCTGCCGCCGCCTCCCCGGGCCTGACGCTATTGCCGTAGTGTTCCCTTGATTCGAATGAAATTCTTGAATCCGAAGTTGCACCACCTATTGAGGCATATTCACCCGTAAACGGAGATTTCCATCCGCAGGTGTGCATGGGCCTTCACGTAGTCGTTGGCTTCCCGCTCGAGCGCTACCTGCAACATGCGCCGGGCGGAGCTGCGCACCAGATCATCCAAGGTGCTCAGTGCCTCCTCACGGGCAACCAGTGAGTGTACGTTGGATACTGTTGGGTCTGTTATACCATGTAGTCTGGTTATGCCCGTCGAGGGCGTATGAGAGGACTCCACAAGGATCCGCCCCGACGCCCTTCAGACCCAATATTTTAAAGTATCTCTAAAACCCTCCGTGCGCCCTTCTTGGCGCACTTACCGCAAGCCAGTCTGTTCTGCGGCGGCACGCCGCAATGCTGCAAGAAGGCAAGGTTCGTGCCCCTGGCCATAAATCAGTTGTATCTACTGATGTATCCGCTGCTGCATGTGGGACGATGCAAGATGCAGGAGCCGGGGGATCGACACATGCACCTGTCGACTTTCCGGCGGCACGTCATGAAAGCAGGAGCACGCATCGTGCAGCATGCACCTAACATCAAAATCCAGGTAGCTGGCAGTGCCATTGCGGCATGGGGGCGTTATTGGAAGCAGTATCGCCAGCTTCAGTGGAGGACGATTCCCTGCCGCTGTTGAACACGTCCCAATTACGCTTCTCGCGCAATGGAGCAGGCGCACGCCCGGACGGTGGACACTGAATGTACGGGTCACGTATACCCATACCAGGTGCTTAGCCTCAAAAATCCCGCCACCTTGCTGCAGCAGCACGCCGGTCTGGCACCCACGTCAAGGCTCCGTGAGTCTCCGGGCATTGCGCCACAGAATTTTCGCCTGAACATTAGTGAGAACCTTTGCACTGCCTTCCTAATGCACTCATTCTTCGAGGAAAGTGTCTTATATTTATTGGGCACACTCCGATGCACCAGGAACATTCTCGTCAGGCACAAGCCGGACCGGTCATGGATAATGTAGGCTTAAAGGTCATGTGTTTCTCGGCTAGCGTCCCCGCACAAGACGCTAAATGTACCCAGCCCGGTTATCGGCACATCAAGCGCTACGGACATCGGAGCGAGCGCAACGAACTGATCGATGCAGGGGCGTCGTCGTTCGAGCGCCCCGGTATGCTTGATTGGCGCAGCGGTCACCGTTTCAAGAATGCGATGCTGCCGCCCTATATGCGGCGTCGTTCGACCATCGATGGCCAGGTTCCGGCGCTGCGCCTAGCCGGTGTCTTTTCCGAGCATCGCTCCGAGCCGGTGAGATCCATGCAGGGAGCACGCGCGGAACAGCGTGTCCGTTGTAGCCTCATCCAAGCTATCCTCTGACATTTTTCACCCACTCTTGCACGGTGTTGTCATGAATAAACGTATCATAGGCGGCTGCGCTGGCTTAATCCTGATAGCTCTCTCAAATTCTGCTTATTCACAGGGATCGGATATTCACTATGTCGATGCCGTTAATACTACCGTGCATGGGGAACTGCCAATAACCTGGTATACCTTCAGTCCTACCGGTTATTTTACGGAAGATCAGTCGTTCGACATTTGGTTCAATAACGCGGACGCTACTGTTCGCCTGGAAACATATGGCAAAGATATCGTGGGTGCTGAGGTGGCCCTGAATCAGCGCGATAACACTGTAACGCCATTGGATGCAGGCGACGAAATCGGTCCAGCCAGTGCTTGGGTCGCCCCTCGCATTTGCGCCGACCAGTGCCAGCCGATTATCGCTTCGACCGACTATTTGGATTGGCATGGCGAGACGGCCTATGTAGGAATGCAAATGTCCATTCAAGGCAGCGTCTACTATGGCTGGATTCGCATTGAAGTAGCCGAAAATGGCGACGCTGCAACGCTGCTCGACTATGGCTACAAATTACTTCCCGGCGTGTCCATCGCAGCAGGCGACAGAGGTACCACGGTGCCCGGCATGTCAATGACCTTTGGCACTAGCGCTATATGTATGAGTCTCACTAACGAGGGAAACCTAGGATATCTTAGTGACGGACTTGATGGCGACAAGCCTAGAAATAACTGTGAGCAGCCGTCGCCGGAATCAATGGGAGTGGGCTTTAATTTCAACGGGGAAAAGCTCCTCTACGAAGGAGGGCTATTGATAGGAACAGGGCCAGACCAGGTTCTGAATTCGATTAGGTCCACGCTCGCGTCACCAAGAATTCAGGACCGTGACTTCTCCCAGAAACCGGGAACCCAAACGAGATTCGTTTCCAAAGGTACAATGCAGTTCAGTAAAGTGGAGTTGATTGAATCAGACGTACGTTCTCCCATTGGTATTACCGTTATACAGGAAAGCTGGGGCACGTCAACACCTGACAACGAGGACTTCATCATTTTGAAGTACACTGTTAGGAACGACTCTCCGATCAACATTGAAGGTCTGTACGTGGCCCTATTCGTGGACTGGGACGTTACTGAAGACATTGACAATAACCAATCCGGTTACGACGAAGGGCGAAATATTGGATGGGTAACGGCACCGGTCCAAGGAGCTGATTATGTGGGAATTCGGTTGTTGACCGAATTAAATAAGCAGATATACTACATGATTGATAACGAATCGGAAATGAGCACCCTTAACAATGACTTGGGATTCTGGGACGAGGAAAAGTGGTTAATAATGTCCGGTGCAAACGGAGACCGGAAGTACCTGTCGGGCTTGGATGTGTCGCAACTGGTGTCTGCCGGGCCGTTTGACCTTACTGTAGGAGGTGCTAAGTCCATTGGCTTTGCCATGGTTGCCGGCGAGGACTATGGCGACTTCGTCACCAACGCGGATAACGCCTTGGCCCTCTATCCGACGCTCGAAACTCTTGCCACGGAGAGCGTGAGCTTGGTTCCGGAGACATTTACTGCCGGTTCGGTATATCCCCACCCTGTAACCTTTCCGGCCACTTTTGATTTCGATCTCAATGAGCCGGCCACAGTGGTGCTTGACATTGTGGATATGCTGGGAAGGAGCGTAGGGACATTGCTCAATGGTCGCTGGGGCGCGGGATCCCATTCCGTAACGTTGAGTGCACCCAGACTGCCTCTCGCTGGCGGCGTTTACAATTTCCGCTGGTCCGTGCAGCATCCATCTAGAAGCCTCACCGGAGCCAAGCTCATTGTCGTGCAATAGTTTTGCGCTCACCATAGGCTCATCCTGCTGCGTATACCCCGCAGAGCCACTAGTTCGGTCTAGGAGTCTGTCTCGCTTTAGCGGGTTAAAACTTCGTAATCTACGTGAGGTGCAGTTTCCCTGCCACAAACGTGCAATCCGATGGGAATTCCATTCTTGGCCGTGGAGCGCGACACGCCGACCTTACAGGAATACGTTTCCAAGGACGATTTTGCTCGCTTCGTCGCCCAGGCGGTCGAGCAGCTGGATGTGCGGCGGCTGGAGCACGCCTACCGTGGACACGGTTCGAAGGCGTATCACCCCAGGATGCTGCTGGCGCTGCTCTTCTACGGGTATGCCACAGGCATATTTTCTTCTCGAAAGCTGGAGAAGGCGGCCAGGAGCGTGGTTCCGGTCATGTACATCTGTGCCGGCTTGCATCCGGATCACCTCAGGATTGCCAAGTTTCGCAGCCGTTTTCTACCGGAGTTGAAGACGTATTTCACGGAAATCCTGCTTTTGGCACACAAGAGTAGCATGTGGGGATGGGCAACGATCGCGGTGGACGGCTCCAAGATGAAGGCGAATGCTTCGAAGCATTGGGCGCTCAGCTACGGGCATGGGGTGAAGATCAAGGAGCAGTTGGAAGCGGATGTGGAGACGTTGTTGCAAAGGGCCGAATCGGAAGTCAAGCGGATGCTTCTGAAGGCAGAGGAGGCCGATCGAAGTGGGGGCGTGGTCACTGTTTGGGCGAACAATGACGAGGATGGGCGGCGCCATACGGTGATTGGCGCCGCCATAGCCCGGCTCAAAGCCCGTGCAGCGAAGCCCGGGGTCTTTGCAGAGGTTGCGGCAACGGACAACACGGTTCATCAAAGCACTGTTCTTGCTGCACTTGTCAAAGAGATCGACTATCGCAAGCAACGGTTGGAGACATTCAATGCGGCGATAGAGAAGATGGAAGCTCGTGCGGACGAGCGCTACCAGCAGCAGCAGCAGGAGTATGACCAGCGCGTGGAGGAGCGCGACGCCAAGGGAAAAGCGACCGGCAAGAAGATACCGGGCCGGGCACCCACGCCGCCCATTCGCCGTAAGGATTAGATCAATCTGACAGACGAGCAGTCACGCATCATGCCCACCAGCGGAGGGGCTTCGAGCAGGCCTACAATGAGCAGACTGCTGTCGAGGTGGATTCCCATCTAATCTTGGGGCAGATTGTCACGCAGGCTCCTAATGACAGGGAGCAGATGGAACCGGCTCTTGCGGAGATGGCCGGGTTGCCCTCGGAGCCGGATACGGTAATAACGGTATTGGCGGACACCGGCTATTTCAGTGCCAGCAATGTCGCCGCTGCCCACAAGGCGGGTGTGACTCCGTGGCCGTTTGTAGTGCCATGTATGTCTACGGGATGGTGCAACAAAGGCCCAGGATACAGTCAAAGAGCCTACGACCTTGGAAAAAATGACTCAGGCGCCCCAGACGCCCGAGGGACGAGCGCTCTACGGCAAACGGAAGGGCTCGGTCGAACCCGTCTTTGGGCAAATCAAACGCGTGCTCGGATTCAGACAATTCATGCTAAGAGGCTTTGAGAGCATCTCTGGAGAATGGACGTTGGTTGCCCAGTCGTACAACCTCAATAGGATGTTTGAGATGAACTCCAGAAGGAAGCAGATAGTCTCGAGAAGAGGATTTAACCTGCCAGCCTTGCCTACATAGTACGGCCATGCCACGATAGACTATGGTAGCCGTTCCGGATGCCACCTCTCAATGCAAACCATCCTCGTAAGCCTCACCGCATTCCATCCATAATTCTAAGGGAGACAAACTCCTAGGCATAGATTACAGAACAGAGTAGAAACGGCCTTCAATGCGAGCATTCATTGTGATGCCAAGGACAGTTGCCACACTGCACAAATTGGGACAGCATGCCTCGACATTCCCTGGCGCCGGAAGGCAAGCCCGGGCAAGCCGGCTTCGGGTTACTCATGTAGTTCACGTGGCGAAATGGCTCGCCACAATGCCCTCGAAAAATCGCTTACCGAACTCTTCAACGCGGCTAATGCGTTCACGACCATTCCGAGGCCGCACGACGAATCGCTCATGCGCGATTTCGTAGCCAACTTCCGCAAAGTCTGGTACGTTTGTGGCTTGGATATACTCGAGTCGCTCATAGTAGAATGAGCTGGGCGGTTCCTCCCGGGCGATATGAAGAGTGACGCGGCACCGCTTACGCATCCGGAAGCTAGCGCGTCCGAAGAAGAAAAGGTAACGAGCTGTAGTTTCACCACTTCGAAAGTCAACGCGCATAAACCAAGTGCGCTTGGCTGATTCTCCACCGCGAAGCACCGCGTACTTCTCGAATTCAAGATTCCCGAAATCCCTGAAGTGCGCGGTGCCGTAGCGTGTCGCTCCGTCGTCGAAGAGACCACCCGACTGGCGAAGATAGCTCTTCAGCAGCTCCATGGCGTTCTTCCACACTTCGTATTCGTTCTCCGCGCGCAGCCGTTCGGATTGCGTGAACTTTTCCGCAAGGGTCTTGGTCTATTCGGTCTGTTCTTCCTGCTCTTTGGCGGCGGACTCGTATTCCTCAAGGCTCTCTTCAATGCATTCGGCGATAAGTACAATGAAGGGGGTCAGGTCGGAGGCCTGCGACTCCTCCAAAGCATCGTAGTACCGAAGGCGGTCTTCCTTCGTAACGATTGCAATCGGAAAACCATAGCGCATAAGCAGGAGATTCATTAGGAGTCGCGCCACGCTGCCGTTGCCATCAATAAACGGGTGGATCGTTACAAACGCACGTATGGGCTGCGGCAACTAGACCAGACACGCTCACGAGTGCATGTTCGTCGGGCGTGCTGATAGTCGCAAGCCAGTGGCCGAAGTCCGCCATGTCACCGGGCACGGACTCCGGACCCGGCGGCACATACTGGGACCCGCTAATCGCCACCGGAACCGATCGATAGGCGCCGGCTTGGTCGGAGAGACCGCTCAACACGAGGGCGTGCAACTGGCGAATGTCGGTTTCCGTTATGGCAGTTGTCCTATTGCCAGCCAGATCTTCGAGATAGTCAAGCGCATGGGAGAAATTGCTTGCTTCTGCTTGATCCTTTAGTGGGACACCCGTTATCGTGAGCCCATGTTCGACCACTTGGCGGGTCTCGCCGACGGCTAGCACGTTTCCCTCAATGGCATTAGAGTGGTAAATATTCTTGATTCGAAAGTGCTTGCGAATCCGATAGAGAACGTCGGGCGCAAGGCTACCCTGCGCACGCATGATTCTCACGCGGCCAGCAAGGTTGCAAAAGTCCGATGTCGTATTGGGGTCTTACACGTATGCCGTGCCTGCGACCTCAGGGTGCGTCGCGGAGCTTGGACTTCCCTGTTTGGTCAAGCGGCTATGCTACGATTCTCTTTTCGGAGCGGCAACCGCGACTAGACGGCACCCTTACAATAATGTGGCATTCAAATAGCCCATCTTCAATACTTCGGCACCTGTACCTGAAGGTACCCAACGCGAGCGTCGGCAATCCCAGGGCATGAGCGAGGCCGCTGAGGATGCATTTAGGACCTTCTTAGGCCGAGATTTCCATCGTTGTGCCCCACCGGCGTACCACTCCGGGCTTTGCTGGAGATTGGATCCGGAATATTGCGCCATAATGTGGTGTGGTTCACTAATTTTGTGGCCCCTCACCCCTATTTTCCCCTACATGTTTATCCGCCGCTCCCTCACCCGCACCGGCCCCGAGAGAAGCACACGCACATGCGCTGGCGCATTAAGACGCAGATACCGGGTTTCCAGATCCGCGCACGGGCGCACAATTGGGGCAAGGGCTTCGTTTTGAAGGTTTAGGGCCGCCTAGGGGACTGGACCTCATTCTAGCTGTGGAAGCTCCCGATTCAAGGCGAAATCCCTTTGTTCCGATCGCATCCGGCTTGGATGCCATGCTCCGGGCATGGTGGCAGCTCAAGCTTTCAGCGTGTTCGTGATCAGCCCTCCTTAGCTAATCCCGAGCCGGTGCCATTCGCCACGGCACCGTGCAGGTTGTCCCCCTGCGCGAATCCGAACTGAATGTGCATCTTACAAGCAGGTCAAGCTTACCATGAACCCAGCCTCCGCGTGACAATGAGCCGCACTAGAGTACCAGCATTCAGAAAGCGGGGTGTACTTGCCTGCACGGCCATTTGCCTGGCCTACCTGCTATGCGCGGATGGCCCGTTATCTCTCTATGCCCAGACGGGAATCATCGCCACAAATGGCGCCTTCAGCATGCAGGCCTATCCCGTTCGGTCTGCCATGTCCATAGATGGCCGTCTCGACGAGGCTGCTTGGCAGGAGGCCAAGGCCATCTCCGGGTTCTTGCAGTCCGAGCCAGTGGAGGGTGCCGATGCCACACAAGAAAGCCAGGTGCGCGTACTCTATGGCCCCAACAACGTCTACCTCGGAGCCATGCTCTTCGACGACGAGGCTGCGGGCATCCAGCAGACTCTCGGACGCCGCGACGACATAAATCGTGCTGATTGGCTCATCGTTTCTATTGATTCGTACTTCGACCGCAAGACGGCCTATGTCTTCGGCGTAAATGCGGCCGGTATCCAGTTCGATGCCATCCGCACCGGTAGAGGCGGCGGGGGAGGCGGCAGTCGCGGCATGGACAGGTCGTGGGATGCCATCTGGGCATCGAACACGCGGGTCACCGACGAAGGATGGCTCGTTGAGATGCGCATACCTTACAGCATGCTCCGCTTCGCCGGCGCCGGAACGCAGACTTGGGGGATCCACTTCGAGCGCCACATGCCTCGCCGGGGCGAGCAGGTACAGTGGCCCCTCGTGCGTAGCTCGCAGCGCAACAACCAGGTGGCCAACTATGGATACTTGCAGGGGCTAGACGGCATAGCACCCCGACGAAATGTGCAGGTGCGCCCCTACACGGTCTCCCGCTTGCAAACCGAGGAACATCCTGACCGGCCAAGCGAAATCGCCACGAGCAGGGGCGCAGATGTCGGAGGAGATCTTAAAATTGGCCTTGGCTCCAGCATCACGCTCGATGCAACCATCAACCCTGACTTCGGTCAGGTGGAGTCCGACCCTGCCGAACTTAACTTGACCGCCTTCGAAACATTCTTCAGCGAGCGCCGACCGTTTTTTGTCGAGGGCACACAGATCTACGAATTTGGGCTCGGCGCGGGCGGTCCCGGCGGCGGGGGCAATCTGCTATACACACGGCGTATCGGTGCGGAGGCCCCTATCATCGGCGCAGCCAAGGTTTCTGGGCGAACGGCAGGCGGCATGTCCTTCGGTGTGCTTGGTGCTTCGACGGGAAACAAATTCAATCCTCAGCGCCAGTACGGTGTTTTGCGGCTGAGCCAGCAATTCCCATCCCTCTCGTCCATCGGAGGTGTTATCACGGGCCTTGACGGACCCGAACTCGACGGTCGGCGACGCAGCCTTGCCGGTGGTGCGGACTGGGACCTCCGGTTTAGGGGCAATAGCTACGGCCTGAATGGCTTTGCTAGCTTCACGCACCGCCGTGGGTCTATATCGGGTACGTTACCGGAGACCGGAATGGCGGCCGCTCTCATGGGCGCCAAGAGACAGGGTACCTTCCGGTATGATCTGGCAGCCAGCCTGTTCGACGATCAATTCAACCCAAATGACGTGGGTCGACTGCGCCGCAACAATTACCTTAGCGTCGATGGCGGCATTGATTATCAGATAAATGGCAATCAGCCCTTCGGCCCCTTTCAGCGCGGATTCATAGGCATCAACAGTGGCCAACAATGGTCTTACGTAGATGGCCTGAATCTGGGCCTGGACATGCGCCTGTTCTCGCGATGGGTCACAAAGCGATACCAGCAGCTCGGATTCGATTTTTCCTTGGAGAATCCTTTCGGCGCGTTTGACCTGTTCGAAACCAGAGGGCTAGGGCCGCGTGCGCAACCGGTTTCCATTGAGCTGGGTAGCGAGTTCCAGACAGATGAGCGGCGTGCCTGGCAGGTAGAGCCGGAGGTAAGCCTTGCTTTCGAGGAAGACGGAGGCACAATATATTCGCTGAGCATCCGAGGCAGCGTGGATGTCGGCTCTCGCCTCACGCTGATGGCTGACGTGGAAGGAGAGTGGGAAGATGACGTTGTGGCCTGGTCGTCCAATGAATCATTTAGGCGGGACGAGGAGGGCTGGTCAATAGGCACGGAGGCAAACGCGCCGAACAATCTTTCCCGAGACGACTTCGTTGGGTTCGGCGACCGGGAGCATCTCGACAACGTATTCAGCCACATCGAGCCCTTCGATGTGGAAGGACACTATTATGTGCCCCTGTTCGGCGCTCGCGACACGCGCTCGATGGACTTCACGCTTCGCAGTAGTATCACATTCACTAGGAATCTCTCGCTTCAGGTCTACGGCCAGCTATTCGCGGCCCGGGGCCGCTACAGTGCTTTCCAAGTCCTGCAAGACCGCAACACCCTTCTTCCGCTCGCGTCCTTTCCCAAGCGGGATGACTTCGCTTTCAGCAGTGCGCAGGCAACCACGGTGGTACGCTGGGAATATCGTCCCGGCTCGACACTATATCTTGTCTGGACTCACGGACGCCGGGCGGAAAATGAATTGAATCCGCTTGCCCCTTGGGGCGCCTCTCCGTACAACACACCATTGGACACACAGATCGCGGACACCTTCGATAGCATTCCAGACAACGCGTTTCTTATCAAAGTCAACTATACGTTCCTACGTTGATTCCAGGCTGTTCGTATTTCGCAATGGACGGCGGGAAGCGACAATATGTTGTGTACGCCGCCGCAAGCGCGGCTTCCCCTCTTGCTGGACTCCTCACGAGTTAACTTCCGGTAGTCGGGTCACACGCCGGAGAATTTCTCCGGCATGAATCCAGTGAGCAGCGGCACACTGTAGTCCCCATCCGCGCTCGAGCCCCTTTCCCCGTCTGAGCACCCTCTTTCCGCTCCCCAAGTCTCGGAAGCCACCCATTTGGCGCTGCTTACCACCCAGGCCACGCGGCGCGTCCATGCCCTGCACGCACGCTCTTTCGGCGAATGGCTGAAGACCGATATTCTGGACGCTTTGGCGATCAACGTGGCCAACTATCTGGCTGGCCCGGGCGCGGCGCATAGCCACATCTTGCGCGCCCAGCCGGTGGCCGAGCTCAAGTACACCTTTGAGACGGCGAGCCTGCCGTCTCGAAGCGACGACGCCGGCGTTAGGCGCACGGTCCGGGGCCTTAGCCGGTAAAGCCCACGCACGCCCCACAGAGCGGCCCTGGTCACGGAGCCCGTGACTGCCACCATCGAGGCTGCGGCGGAAAGTTCGAAATCGGGGTCCGGGTCCGGCGCCGGGGACAGATGGATATTGCCATCATATGGATCCTGCACAATGCGCTCCTGCGCCGTAGCAAGGCGATGGTGCTCAGATTGTCGGATGCGTCCGAAGAGCCCGATGGCGGTGGCTTGCCATGCCCACCAAGACCGGCCAGGAGGTGAGCGAGCCGCACATGGCCTATCTCACGCGCACCACGGTGCAAGCCCTGGTTGCCTGACTGCCCCCTACGGAATTGTGCAATCAAACACCCGGTGTTTTGCTGGTAAGCCTACCTGCCACCAGGCCGCTGCCTCGCTCGGTGTCGGCACGGGACTGCACACTTGTGGCATTGGTTGTTAAATGGGCCGTGTGATATATCGGGGATTTATATAGATAAATGACCGCGGAACAGAGTATGTGCAAGTACGTGTAAATACCTGTGATACGCACCTACACATACCGGTGCCGACGGGTGAGAAAGGCGCAGCGCGAAGCACTGGACGCGTTGTTTCGGCATCTGGCGTGGCTGCGCAATGACCCACTGCCGCAACGAGTTTGCCGAAGGCGGCAAGACGCCTTCCACCTTTGATCTGTACAAGAGGCTTACGGCCATGCGCCAGGACAATGCGCATAATGCGGCGTAGCCTGTGCGCGCCCAGCACAGCATGCTCCAGCGCGTCCGCAGCGCCTACGACAAGTTCTTTGGCGAAGGCAAGGGCAGGCTAATATTCAAGCCGGAAGTGCGATCCTTTGAGTTCGAGGGCACCGTGCCGCGCAAGAACGGCCCGTACCATACGCTCCAGATAAAGGGCGTGGGCAAGCTGCGGTTCAATGACAAGCGCGGCGTACTCTCCGGCGGCAACACCGTCCGGCTGGTCCGCATCCTGCGACACCCTTTAGGCACCGGCTTCAACGTGCAGTTTGCCCTGCAGCATAACGTCGTGGTGGTCACGACGGACACGCGCGAGGCCATAGGTGTCGACGTGGGCGTAAAGGCCAACTGTTCGCTCTCTGACGGCACGCAGTACGCGCCCTTGCGGTTGCCGGAGCGCAAACGCCTCCAGCAAGTCGTAAGTCGTGCCAAGCGCGGCAGCAAGACGCGCCGCAAAAAGAGGCTGGCCCTCACCCGCGAAAGCCGCAGGTTGGCCGTGCGCCGCCGCAGCGAAGTACACCGCATTACGACCGACATCGTGAAGATGCACTCCGCATGGATCGTCGTGGAAGACCTGAGACTCCAAGCCATTACGGCCCGTGGCGGCTCCCGCAAACGTGGGCTGAACCGTTCTATGCACCAGCAATGCCTCGGCATGCTCATGCAGCAACTCGCCTACAAGGCTGAAAGCGCCGGAGGCGAGCTCGTGAAAGTAAAGCCGCATTATAGACGTGCAGCGCGTGCGGCGCTCTGGCAAAGGACCGGCTGACGCTGGCGGTCCGCACGTTCGTTTGTAGCGGGCACCGGCAGGACCGGGACGTTAATGCGGCCCGTAACATCCGTCTGAGGGGCATGGAGCTTTTCGGCAGGGCGGGAGGCCCTGCGTGTCGGACGGAGGTGGATACGGCCGTAAACGTCGTGCCTCTGGCCGCGTCTAAGCGCGGCCAGAGGCACAGGATCGTGTAGCTAGATGATTCATCTATCTATAAATCCCATATATTGGCCTGTCACGCCCGTTAGCCCATCTTTACCTTTTGAGGCGTAAAATTGGAAGATAGGCGATAGCCGCCTTTAGGAATTCGAAATGTTTTTAGGAATTCTAGACATTTTTTAGGGATGAGCCCCCACCCGTGGTGCTTTTCTGGCTTGGTTTGATCGTCCATCGCACCCCGCTTCCCCATTTCATGATTTATATGTTGGTTGTTCATGAATGTAGTGACATATTATGTCGGAAGGGCTTGCGGCCGGACCCCATTCCCCCTATCTTGTCTGCATGTTCATCTGCCGCTCCCTCACCCGTAAGTCCTCCGACAGCACGCGCTACTATACCTTCAGCCTCTGCCAGTCCAAGCGCCGGGGCAAGAAGGTGCTGCGCCAGACCCTCCTCAATCTCGGCGCCCACTTCAGCGTCGAAGAACGCTACTGGCGCCCCTTGTGCCGGCGCATCGGAGTCCTGCTGAACGGGCAGCTGGAACTGGTTCCCGAAGAGCTGCCCGCCTCCGTAGAAGAGGAGGCTCAGCGCATTGCCTTACTCGTAAGCGCACGCCGCGCGCAAACCGTGGAACGAGACGCCAGCGGCAGGCCGCCGCGCGAGTGGCACCATGTGGACGTCCATTCGCTCAAGACGCTCCGGCCCCGCACGGTGGGCGTGGAGCATGTAGGGCTCTGGGCCATGGAACAGTTGGGCCTGCCTGAGCTCTTCGAGAAGCTTGAGATGGCGCGAGGTCTCCGGCATGCTGCCACGGGTTCCATCATAGGACGCCTGGCCGATCCGGCCAGCGAACATGCCACGAAGCAGTGGCTGGCCTCTGCCAGCGGACTGGACGAGTTTCTGGGCTGCAACTTCGAGAAGATGGCCGACATGCAGCTCTACCGGGCCAGCGACATGCTATACAAGCACCGCAAGGTCATAGAGGACCACCTCTTTGCACGAGCCATGGATCTGTTTGATCTGGAGCCTACGATCGCGCTTTATGAGCTGAAGGGCAGTTTCCTGGAAGGCAGTGGCAAGGGGATCGACAAGGCGAAGCGCGGACACTCGAAAAAGCGGCGTCATGGCTGCGTGCTGCTTACGCTGGCTCTGGTAGTAGACGGCAGCGGGTTCGTGCGTCGCAGTCGGCTCTTCAAGGGCAATGTAAACGAAGCGTCCACGCTCAAGAAGATGCTTGAGTCGCTGGGGGCGCCCAAGGGCGCACGCGTGGTGATGGACCGGGGCGTAGCCACGAAGGACCGCATAGACTGGCTGCGCAAGGAGGGCTATGGCTACATCGTCGTGTCAAGAGAGCGCAGGAAGCCTTTTGACGAGCAGAAGGCAGAGTCCCTTCAGACGTCCTCGGGCAGCGACGTAGAGATATACCGGGAGGAGGCAGACGACGAGGTGCGGCTCTACTGTCGCAGCGGGGCCCGCATAGCGAAGGAAGAGGCCATGATGAAGCAGAAAGCGGAACGATTCGAGGAGGCCCTCGGCAAGCTTTCCAAGGGGCTTTCCCGGCCGAAGACGCACAAGCGCCTGGACCTCATAAGGGAGCGCATCGCTCGTCTGAAGCAATGCTTCGGCGGCATCGGACAGCATTACGAGATCAAAGTGGAGCCGGATAAAAAGGGCAAGCGGGCGAAGTCAATCACATGGAAACAGACGCCGAAGGCGGGCACCATGCTGAGCGATCCGGGCGTCTATTGCCTACGCAGCAACGAGATGGACCTCTCCGCGGAAGAGCTCTGGCGCACGTACGTGATGCTGACCGACCTGGAGGCGGTGTTCCGGTCCCTGAAGTCGGAGCTGGGCCTCAGGCCGATCTATCACTCCACGGGCCGGCGCGCAGAAGGCCATCTGTTCATCACGGTGCTGGCCTACCAACTGGTGCAGGTGATCCGGAAGCGTTTGCGCGCGGTCGGGCTGCGCTCAAGCTGGACAACGCTCCGGAGGATCCTTCGGAGCCAGGTGCGCACGACCAGCGTCTTCGAAGCCCGGAGCGGCTACACGCTCCATGTCCGCACGACCTCCTATCCAGATGCTGACCAACGGGAAATCTACGAAGCACTTGGCATCAATCCGGTGCCTCTTCCCATGCACAAGACGACCTTCTGAGCAACTGCGAAACTCACCTTGCAGCCCATTGTAGTGACCGAAGGATTCATATTTGCCTATTCTGCCGGGCTTTCTTGAGTGAAAAGGTAAAGATGGGTTAGTGCTCATTAGTCCGGAAAAACATGCGACCACCACCACGGTGCTTGCTTCTCCTGGCAACCGTTTACATCACTCCCGTAGGTGTCGTGGCGCAACACGCCGGCATCTTCCTCAGCAAGGAAGATGCGTCCAGCATTCGGACGGCTCTGGGCCAATTCTCGTTGCTCGATGAGGCCATCGCCTTGGCCGAGCAAACGATGGATGCCGCATTTTCGCACGCCATGGACGTGCCCAAGCCCGGCGAAGCAGGAGGATACGAGCACGAGCGCCACAAGCAGAACTATCGCGAAATGCGCTATGCCGGACTCCTTTACAGCATAACGGGCAAGGAAGAGTATGCAGCGTTCGTGCGAGATATGCTCGAGAAATACGCGGTCTTATACCCCACGCTTGGTCCACATCCGCTGGCCCACCACCAGAGGCCGGGCAAGCTCTTCCATCAGACCCTAAACGAGGAGGTTTGGCTCGTCCACACCAGCATCGCGTACGACTGTGTCTACGACTGGCTCTCGGAAGAAGAGCGTGCCCGTTTCGAGGCCAGCATCTTCCGTCCCATGGCAGACTGGTTCCACATCCGTAACAAGGCAGAATTCGACAGGATTCATAATCACGGGACGTGGGCAGTTGCGGCCGTCGGCATGATTGCATACGTAATGGGCGACTTGCCACTGGTAGAGAAAGCCCTGTACGGATCTGAGCTTGACGGCAACGGGGGGGTCTTAAAGCAGCTGGATCTGCTTTTCTCGCCAGACGGATACTACATGGAAGGCCCCTATTATATTCGGTATGCCCTGATGCCCTTCTTCTACTTTGCAGAAGCCATCGAGCGGATGCAGCCTGAAGTAGGCATTTATGAATACCGAGACCGAATTCTACGAAAGGCCTTTTATGCTGCGGTCCAGACGGCCTTCCCCACCGGCGTTTTTCCGTCCATTAATGATGCGTCGCTCACTATGGACGTCGGTGCGCCGGAAGTTATCTTGGCTAACGCACTTACCTATGACCGCTATCGTGCAGACGAGTCCCTCCTGGGCATCGCCAAATTCCAGGGCCGCGTGGCGCTTAGCGGCGCAGGTCTTCGCCTTGCCCGCGATTACGGGATGCTCAGCAACGAACCAGAAATGAACTGGCCCTCCGTCGAATTCAGGGACGGGCATGATGGCGCACGCGGCGGACTGGGCATTCTGCGCATGGGCCGGGGCCTAGACCAATCCATGCTACTAATGAAGTATGGTGTGCACGGGGGAGGCCACGGCCATTTCGACAAGCTGCACTTCATCTTCTTTGATCAGGGAAGGCAGATCATACGCGACTACGGATTTGGCAGATGGATCAATGTGGAGCCCAAGTTCGGCGGGCGCTATTTACCGGAAAACACTTCCTATGCAATGCAGACTGTCGCCCACAACACGGTCGTTGTTGACGGCGCCACCCAAAACCTGTCAGAGGAAGACGAAGCCGAGAGAATGTCCGGTGAGCGCCACTTTTTCAGTGCGGAAGAGGCCCATGTCATGGCCATGAGTGCCCGAGCCGATACCTACTATGACGGCGTTGGCATGCAGCGCACGATGCTCCTCATTGAAGACGAAGCGTTTGAATATCCTGTAGTCCTAGATCTTTTTCGCCTTACGGGCAATGAGTTGCACCAGTATGACTACCCCGTGCACTACTCTGGGCAAAGCATCACATCCAACCTCGCATTTGAGGCCTCAACAGATGAGCTGCACCCTATCGGGAATGATTTTGGTTATCAGCACATTTGGGAAACGGCAACTGCCACGACCGACTCCACTGTACGCTTTACGTGGCTGGACGGCAATCGGTACTATTCGGTTATCGTTTCACCCTTTCCGGACACGGAAGTGCTGCTAGGGAGAACGGGAGCCAATGACCCCGATTTCAACCTCCGTTCCGAACCGGTGCTCATGGTCCGGCGGCAGGCAAGGGATCACCTTTTTGCGTCCATAGTGGAGCCTCACGGATACTTCAATGAGGCGCGTGAGCGCTCCGAGCAGGCACGTCCTACTATTTCGGAAGTCAGTGTTGTCGGGCATTCGGATGAGGCGAGCATTGTCGAAGTGTCTGGGCAGCAGGGTCTCCGCTGGACGGTCATGGTAACAAACAAGCCCGCTGACGCGAATGCTGTGCACAGTGTGACCTTCGGCCAGAAGAGCTTTACGTGGACGGGTAATTACGGTGTCCAAAGCGAGCACAGCGCCGGCACATATGACTAGGGTGCGGAAGACGTTCACACGCCGAATCCAATTTGACCCCCATCCGCTTCCAGAAGGTTGGCCGGCGCATCGCATCAAACCCATAAGGTCAGAATGAACATTAATCTTCAGAGCAAGACCGCTCTTGTAACCGGTGGAGGGCGAGATATAGGCAAGGCAGTTGCCATCAAACTGGCAGAGGCCGGGGCGACGGTAATCGTCAACTACAACGCCAGCAGAGAGGCGGCCGAGGCGACAGCCGCAACCGTACGGAGTCGCGGCGGGCAGGCCATTGCAATCCAGGCCGACGTAACCAAGGCCACCGAAGTGCAACGCCTGGTGAAAGAGTGTGCAGATGCCTTTAGCGGGTCACTGGACATCTTGGTCAACAATGCGGGTGGCCTTCTTGCCAGAAAAAAGATCGTCGAAATGGACGAGGTGTTCTGGGATGCGGTCATCGCCGTGAACCTCAAAAGCGTCTTTCTGGTAACGCGGGCCGCGCTTCCATATATGAGGCCCGGGGCAGCGATCGTCAATGTGTCCTCGCTGGCAGCTCGCGACGGTGGAGGTGGAGGTTCGGTGGCGTATGCCACTGCAAAGGGGGGCGTACTGACCATGACCCGTGGACTGGCCAAAGAGCTGGCATCACGCCGCATCCGCGTAAACTGTGTCTCGCCCGGCCTGATTGACACGACTTTTCACGACACGTTTACCCCCGATGCTATCCGTAAGACGGTGGCGGGAAGAACAGCTGTCGGACGAGAAGGAGAACCTGAAGACGTGGCCAGCGCAGTGGTCTTTCTAGCTTCTGATGAGGCAGCCTACATCAATGGTGAATCCGTGGAAATCAATGGCGGCCTATACTTTATCTAGGTCGCGTTTCGTCGCTTTGGGCCGAAGCAGCACTCGTGCACCGGTCCGGGCCGCACGGCTGCAGATCCTCACCGTGCGGATTCTCGAAGAATGTTGCCCCGGCGTGCGCACTCAAGCGTGCAAGGCCACTCGGTATCGTACCCAATTGGCCGGAAGTCAGCTAGCGGTTCCACCTGCAGACCAGTAAAGGTGATAGTGGCCCGCGCCCCCCGGCAGTCACCAGATCCATCCTGATCCCAGACGGCACAAGTAGCAATGCGTGGCAAACCAGTTACTTATTTCGTGGTTGCCGCTGTCCTACTGACATCGGGCGGATGCGAAACTGCCGTAAGCGGACTCGAATTGCGCCTGGCTCATATCCTGGACGCCGGGCATCCAGTGCACCAGGGCATGGCCTTCATGGGAAGTCGACTCGAGGAGCTCTCTGGCGGAAGCATGCGGATAAAGATATATCCGAACGGGCAGTTGGGTAACGAACGGGAGTCCGTGGAGCTGCTACAGCTTGGCACTCTTGACATGGCCAAGACCGCCTCTAGCGTAGTTGAGAATTTCGTGCCGGCCATGGGCGTCTACGGCCTGCCATACCTTTTTCGGGACCATGATCACCTCTGGCAGGCCCTGGAAGGTGATGTGGGAAAACAAATCCTGCTGCAGGGCGAGCCCTACCGAATACGGGGGCTGTGCTACTACGATGCCGGTTTTCGAAGCTTTTACATCCATGACCGGAAGGTAGAGACACCCGATGACCTGCAGGGACTGAAGATTCGCGTAATGCGCAGCAACCTTTCCATACAAACCATCAACATGCTTGGCGCGAATGCCACCCCGATGGCCTACGGCGAACTCTACACGGCCCTTCAGCAGGGCGTTGTAGACGGTGCCGAAAACAACCCTCCCAATTTCTTTGGCTCAAAGCATTTCGAACAGGCCAGATTCTATACGCTGGATGAGCATGCGGCTCCGCCCGATGTGCTGCTTATTGGTACACACACCTGGAACAAGCTATCGGACAAGCAGCGAGCGTGGCTCGAGCAGGCCGTAGAGGAATCTGTAGCATACCAGCGGCGACTATAGCAGGAAGCAACGGTGGAAGCCCTGCGAGCGGTAGAGAAAGCCGGAGTGACCGTCGTATATCCGGACAAGTCTCCCTTTCAGAAGGCCGTTATGCCGCTGTACGAATCGCTGGCGGATTCGGAACTGGGGTTGTGGGCGGAGCGCATTCGCGCCTTGCCGTCAGCGAGCGTGCCACGGAAATCCACGTCACCATGACACGCGTCATTGACAGGGCCCTGGCGGGACTACTCATCGGTCTAATGAGCTTTATGGTGCTGACGGTATCATGGCAGGTCGCTACCCGCTACTTACTCAACAGTCCGAGCTCCTACACGGAGGAGTTAGCCACGTACCTCCTTATCTGGATTAGCCTGCTCGGTGCCGCCTATGCACTCCGCATGCGGGCACACCTCGGCTTGGATGTTCTCGTAACGCGCCTGAGCAGAGATCGGCAGCATTCCATACGCATGTTCGCCCACGGCATCATCATCGTATTTTCCTCCGTGGCGCTGGTCTTCGGAGGCGGCTGGCTCGTGTACGTGACGCTTGATCTGAATCAGCTCTCGGCGGCGTTTCAACTTCCTGTCGGATACGTATACCTGGCATTGCCGCTTAGTGGCCTACTCATGGCCTACTACAGTGCCGTCGACATCCGAGGTCTGCTACGTGATGAGGCTCCGGAACAGAAGAATCTGGCGGAAGCCGACACGTAAGCCCAAGAATCCTTATTGCTGGTGCACCGCGCTTATGGGTCTTGCCATAGTTGTTCTCGTAGTAAGCTTCCTAGTCCTGCTCCTCTTGGATGTGCCCGTCGCCTACTGTATCGGAATGGCGACCCTGCTTACGATGGTAGTGGCTGTAGACTTCGTCCCCGCAGCAAGCACGACGGCGCAGCGCATCGCTACAGGACTTGACAGCTTTACGCTCCTGGCCATCCCGTTCTTCATTCTGGTAGAGTCGACGGGCGGCGCGTTACTCCCATTAGGAGCACGTTTCCGCCCGCCGCTCATCAAACCGGACATGCAGAATTACCGCATCCGGCTTTCAGACAAGATCATGTTTTCGCCCACGGAAGGCCCTTGGTCGTTGGCTCAAGGCATATCAAGCCATACTTCTTGTATAGCTCTTCGTGTGGGAAGCGCGCCCACCCCCCGGACTGAACCTTGTGCTTGCGACAGAGCCACTGGCGAATCCGCTTCTTCATGTGTGCATCTATGCCTGCATAGGCGGGATTGACTTGTCCAAGTCGGAAGTAGTTGGCCCATCCGGTCATTAACCAGTTAAGGCGTGGTACCATCTCCTCTATGGACAACAGTCCGTGCCTTGCCGCCGTTTGCTCACTGATCCTGCGGCATATGCTCTGGACACTCTTCTTGCTCGGGCGAGTCCCTATATAGGATCCTCGGCCGCCCGGGCGAAAGTTGCGCCCAATCCGGTACCCAAGGAACTCAAACGGTTCTTCGGGGCACCGGACGCATCGGGTCTTCCTTGCGTTGATCGGCAGTTTCAGCCGTTGCATTATGGTCTCCACCGCTTCCAGCATCGCTGTACCATCGGCCTTTCCGAGTACCACAAAATCATCGGCGTAGTTCACGATCGACGCTTGGAAGCGCCGGGCATAGCCCAGCAGCTTCCAGGCAATGAGAAAACGGCGCATGTAGATGTTGCTCAGCAAAGGAGAGATTGGCGCGCCTTGCGGCGTACCCTTTCCTTCCTTCCGAGCCCGGTTCGTCAGGCGTTTGCCTGCCTTACCGTCATCTTCCACTACCGGCATCACCAGCCATGACTTGATGAGTTCGAGCATCCGACCATCGCTGATGCGACGCGCCAGAGACTTCATCATCTTATCATGCGGTATCTCACCAAAGTAGTTCGACAGGTCTGCATCAACCACTTCCCGGCGGCCCGTATTTACGAGCCTGTGGACGCGATTGACCGCTTCCTGTGCGCCACGTCCCTTCCGATAGGCATATTGCTCCTCTTGTAAATCCGCTTCAAAGATCGGCTCCAGCACCAGCATTGCCGATGTCTGCGCGACCCTGTCACGAATACAGGGAATGCCTAACGGCCGGAACTTGCCTGGCTGCTTCTTCGGGATCAGTACCTGACGTACCGCACGCGGTTTGTACGTACCCTCCCTTAGATCCCGCGCCAGTTCCCCCAACCATCGATTTATGCCATGCGCTTCAATGTCTCGAAAGGTCTCTCCATCCACACCGGCACTGCCGCCGTTACGGCGTACTTGTTGCCAGGCTGCGAATAAGAAATCCTTCCTCCATACTTTATCACACAATGCATGGAAACGACGCTTGGGGTCTTCCTTCGCTTTGACATGTAATACGCGCTGGAGGTCCCGAACTGATTCTGATCCTGTTAGACTTGCGTCAGTAACCATTGCCTTTCCCCCTTTGCGTATTGCTCTTGAATGAGGGTCCCTTTCCTCGACGAGCATTACCCCGCGTCACAGGTACTACGGACCCATCCGCCACCCTGACGGCCCAATCTGTCCCTTGCGGGAAATCGGTTGGCTTACGTGTGCCTCCGGCAGGGCTTCCCGTGTTGCTACTTTTCCCATCTTGCATGCATGCCAGTGCCACTACCCCGGCGGAAGTAATCTGGTGCTTGTGTCGTTCTCTTCCCAGACTACCGGCGGCCTTCCCCTTACCAACGGAGGGTCGGCTTCCGCATTGCATGTTTCGAGGCCTGCTCGGCATTCACTACGCGTTCCGGCCTGCATGCTCGCTGAATCGCCTAAGCGACCCTTTACCAAAGTGCTTCAGCTCATGTTGTTACCTCCATAAACCGCTTTGGCCGCTACTAGCTGGAGCGACAGTTACTAGGTGGGATTCGCACCCACTAGGGAAAAGCGCCTTATCACGGCGCACGCTGGCAACCTGATGGGAAGAGGTGGCATAGCCCGTCGACTCATCGCGTTCGCTAGTGCCCTGATCGGAGCGCTACCGGGCGGGCTGGCACTTGTGAACATTATCGCATGCATGCTCTTTGGCTCGATATCAGGCTCTTCAATTGCGGCGGCGGCAGCCATAGGCAGTGTGATGCACCCGAAAATGGTTGAGGGTGGCTATGAGCCCGCTTTCAGCACTGCCGTCAATGTTTCGTCAGCGACCACCGGGCTCTTGATTCCTCCAAGCAATGTTCTCATCGTCTATTCACTTGCCAGCGGCACGGTATCGGTAGCAGCCCTGTTTGTGGCCGGTTATCTGCCTGGAATCCTTATCGGCGGCCTGTTAATGGCCGTAACCGCCTTTGTGGCACACCGGTAAGGCTATGGAAAGGGACAACGTGTCCCACTCCGTGACGTGTTAAGGCACCTGCTGAGCGCCCTTCCGAGTCTGACATTGATATTCGTGGTTATTGGAGGCATTGTTGCGGGCATATTTACCGCAACAGAGGCAGCGGCGATTGCCGTCCTCTATGCCCTAGCACTGGTCGCCCTCTATCGCGAAGTGCGAATGCGGGACCTTCCGGGCATACTGCTCGGCAGCGTTACGACTACTGCTGTCGTGATGCTGTTGATCGGCACCTCTCTTGCCCTTTCCTGGGTGCTCTCCTTTGAAGACATTCCACAGAACATTGCCGGGGCGCTCGTAGCACTGAGCGAGAGCAAGATCGCCGTGCTGCTGCTCATCAATGTGCTGTTGCTTCTGGTAGGCACGTTTATGGATATGACCCCGGCGATACTGATTTTTACACCCATTTTCTTGCCGGTCGTCACGGGATTGGGTGTAGATCCGCTCCATTTCGGAATTCTGATGGTAGCCAATCTTTGTATAGGACTGTGCACACCACCGGTAGGTACGGTACTCTTCGCCGGTGCCGGCGTCTCCGGTATTCCGGTTTCCAAGGTTGTGCGACCGCTGGCTCCGTTGTACATAGCCATGCTGCTGGCGTTACTCTTGATCACTTTCGTACCGGCGATTACGGTCGTACTTCCAAGGCTTTTGGGACTTTGAACTCCACGGACCAACGCGCCAAATGCTGGAGAATCAATCAATTGCAGCGCTTTCCTCCCACTAAGGCGTCGGCTACCTTGCTATAGGGAACTATATATTTGCTCCCAATACATTATATTACAAGACTGTTTGCGTTTGCTTTGCGAACGCAATTACGGCGCATTCATCATTTGCGCCTATTCTCGGCACGTTCGTTTAGTTCACGAAGCAATGCACGAGCCTCTTTGATGCGTCCATCTTTGGCCATTACAGCCAATTGAGTAATACACTCTTGCTACTACCTATCGTCAACAGCCATGGGAACTAATATGCGGAGCTTTTCGAGTTTGTAGCGGAGCGGCTCCCCTGCCACGGAACAAATCGCTATCTGTGCGCCGGTTCACACTACTATAGTAATAATCAAACCTCATATGATCAAATTCGTCATCAATCTCGGAATACAATTTCCTAAACTTTATTGCTGGTCTACGCGAGTGAATGAAACTCAGCGTCGGTGGCACTATTAAGTGCAAAGAGAAGGCGCAAAACGCAATCGACAAGTACAAGTACATTGCCGGTGGCACGTCGATTGCGGCGAACAGACCAGTTTCCGCGTTATATTCGACGATAGCAAGGACCGTCATGATGAACGCTGACAGGCCGACGATGAATTTGCCTGCGCGTTCCCAGCAGTTCCATATACCACACATATGCTCCGAACAAATCCGATTAAGTAGAGATACGGGATTTGTCGGCTATTACCAGCGAATTACTTCATCACTTGCCACACCCGGTCACATCTTGAACAAATCGGCGTGCGTTCCGGTGCGCATGAGGCGTAGCGTTCCGTTCTCAACTCGATAAATAAGTAACCAGTCACCCTCCATGCGGGCTTCTCTATAGTCCTTCCATGTGCCTCCCAGTGCATGATCTTTGCACTTCATAGGTAGCCTCCGTTGGGCTTTAAGGAGGTCTATCAACTCCTTGAGTTTCCCCAAGTCCTTGTTCCTACGTTTTGCTTTGCGGTAGTCCTTCTTAAATTGTGAGGACCACTCTGGAACAAGTTGCCTACGCCTCAATAGCAGTCCAAAACTCTTCCCAAGTTGCGGCGCGGTGCCCTCGCTCCTCCTCCAACTCTTTCATGGCCTCTAGGGTTGCCTCGTTGGGCACTTTTTTGTTCGGCCGTTTGTGCACGATATGAGTTGCAGGCTTCCTCTGTGGTCTAACAGAGGGCTCGGATGCTTTGACTGGCTGTGGTTCAAAAGCCATTTGTGGAGAGATTCTAGTTCCACCCAGCAATATACGCTATCTCGCGTAATGATCCCGCATTACCAATTCTTGGGCCTACTGCTTGATTATGCTGAATCGGTTCACGATCTCAGGTCTGTCGCTATCACACGGGAAGCTCGGCGCAAGTCAGGTTACCTGCTGAATACAACAGTCATTCAAGGTTTAGGGTAGCTCCCTGTTCCGGCAAATAGGCAGGACATTTTAGCGAACGCTCGTCCGAGCGAGTGCGTTCCGTGCATGATGACGACATGGCCCGGAAGCTGTTGGGTGTAACTAGTGCTTGCCCGAGAACGGTATTATCAGGTACAGAGTTACATTTACAGGCTCTTGATGGTCTGTCGGTAACCGTTGTAAGTGTCGTTTGTACTGGTACTTCGGCGGAGTCTATCGGAGCGTAGGCCCCGATAGCGGCACAGCCTCAGTAAAGCTGTTGTTTCTGCGAATGCCTTGCCATTTATCGATCGCCAATTAAAGTCCGAAGTGCAACAACTGTAGACAAGGTAGTATGCCCCTGAGTAGAGACAGAAGATAGCACAGGCAACGCGGAAAACGAGCTTCTTCGGAGGGAGGGCGGAGCCCGACCGGAGAAGAAGCTGCTTGCTGGCCGAAGAAATTCGCGCTCCTTGACCTTTGAGGCAGCCAATGCCGACGGGCGAGCATGGCTCTTCCCCTGCGTGTAGGCACGCATGATGTCACCCGAACATGGTACAATGGTCTATGGGTCTTTCTGGCGACGACCCGACTCAGACCATGGACGCGGAGGCTGCCACGCCCTCTAGTGCAGGAAGGAAAACCTCCGCCGGCGTGCGGTAGGCCAAGCATCGGCGCGGACGGTTGTTCAATTGCGCTTGCACCGGCCTCACCGCTGCCGGTTCAACCGTGTGAAAGTTGGTTGCCTTCGGGAAGTACTCTCGCACCAGGCCGTTGGTGTGCTCGTTCAGACCACGCTCCCAGGAGTGGTATGGCCTCGCAAAGTAAAACGATGCGGAAAGCGCGCTGGCGATCTGGCGATGATGAGCGAACTCCTTGCCATTGTCCGCCGTGATAGTAAGTACCCGGTCCTTTACCGGACTGAGACAACCTATGATCGCATGGCGGACCCCGATCGCAGCCTTTGACGCAACGTGCTCAAGAAACGTGAATTTCGAGGCGCGATCGACCATGGATACCAGTGCTCCCTGTTGTTTCGCCCCGATGATCGTATCAACCTCCCAGTCGCCTATCCGCGTCTTCTGCTCTACAATGGGATCACGTTCGCTGATGTCTACACGGTGCGGTATCAGGCCGCGCCCAGCACCGCTCTTGTTACGCCTGTTGTACCGCTTACCACGGCGACGCAGCAGCTTGTACAACGATCCGCCAGCCGCTCGGTCCGCCCAGCTATGCCTGTAAATCCATGTGGTGCTTACCGAAACGACACCATCACGACGAAGTCGACCCGAGACCTGCTCTGGACTCCAGTGCAGGGCGAGCTTCTCACGCACAAGAGACCACATCGCTTCAGTCATCTTCCGTGGACGCAACGATGCCTTCCTCCGCCGCCCGCTGGCCAAGCGGGTAGCCTGTTGATACCGGTAGCCCCTACCTCCGCTGTTGCGATGCAACTCCCGGCTGATCGTCGATGGCGAGCGACCCAACTGTCGCGCAATCTCGCGCAGCGAATCAGCTCGCTTCCTCAATGCGTGAATCTGGCACCTTTCCTCATAGGAAAGATGATGATAGCCCGTCGCCATTTGATACCCTCCAATGATGTCTTAACGGAGCGTACCGGCATCATCTCGCTCACATGTAATCAGCGTGATGAATACGCGCTTGCTAGCGCGCTGTCATCCAAATCAAGTGTTGCACTTCGTTGTTAAATGGGCCTAGGAAAACACGCGCGCGTCCGCGTCCCGCGCCAAGACGGTGAGCACGCCTCGTTGGCGCCGGCTGCGCTTGGACACGAAGTGCTTCTCCAGCAGGGCCTGATCGCCATGGTAGGGAATGGTATGGAAATCCAGGTCAATCGATTGCCCACCGCCGATGACATCCGCCAGTTTCACCGCGGCGTGATACCACCGATGCATCAAAGAAGCTGCAAACGTCGGATCCACCTGAATGGAGTATTCCGTAAGCGCTGTGCGTTTGGTAATGGCGTTCAGTCCGGCAAAGAGGGCCAGACCTTCATCGAGCGTTTCGGCCATGACCTGGGAAGGCCGACCAATGCCCGATAGCTTGAGAGCCAGAAGGGATCGCACCGCACAACCGGCCGGAATCATGCTCGTGCCCGGCATCTTTACCGCAGCCAGCATGTCATCTAGTTGCATACGGGCCAGATCAAACGCAAATAGAAAGAGCCCGGCGAAGTCGCTGTGAACAGTGCGCGGGCTCAGGTCCAGGGCTCTACGGTCGGCCTTCACCGCACGCATGGTCCGCAGGCTGCGTCGTTATTGGGCCGTACGCCGGGGCAGGCACTCATGGCCAGCCCGTTTCAAGACCAGGGCGATATAGGCAGGACTGGCCTTGAGTTCTTCCTGCTTGAGCCTACCGGCGATCTGGTAGATGGAGGCCTGATGGGCACGGCGCAGCGCTACAATACGTTGGGGCCGCGCATCATGGGGCTTGGCCTTGGGTTCGGACGCGCTGCGCTTGGGCCAAAAGAAGTCGGAGGACTCCTGTTTGCGGAACTCGGAGCAAAGGTTGCGGAAGGTGCCATAGGAATAGCCACCGCGCTGGGCGGCCTCCCGCATGGGGAGGCCTTCATGGAAGTAGGCGCGGAGGGCTTCGTACCGGCGCTGTTCGGTTCGGTCGGGGTGGGTGAAGACAGGCGAGCGCTATGTCATTGTTATGTGTATACTGATAGACAAATCACAGATATACTAACGCGACTGCACGTGGTCAAGTGAGGCAGCCACAGGTCAGGCGGCTGGCGCCGATAGAGTAGCAGCTCAAGGATACCCAAAATGCACTGAAATGCTGCCGAATCAGGTTACAAGTCGATTTCGGAGCACAGCACGGGCAAACGATCCTGGCGGATCAATGCGGACAGAGTGAGCAGGTGGTTACCCATTACTGTGGTACTGTATCTATGAGTCCACCGTACTACTGACAGTACGAGCCAAAAAAACATTGTACTTAGGGCCTCCAAACCGAGATATCTCGTTATTTGTGTAACCTTCCTAGGCCAAAACGGTAATTCAGGCTTGGCCCTTGGCCATTCGCTGCGAACCAAGGGGGCTCTATCCGAGATGGCGACCTGCCTCGACGAGGTGTACGGCGGCACGACACATGTCGTATTTTGGCTGTGATTCGGCACTTGGAGTTCGTCCAGGGCAATGGGGGAATGAAGACAGCGACGAAGATGGCAAGCAGGCAAACCGATAGCGGCGCAACGACAGGCTACGAGGCCGAGCTGTGGGCAATGGCCGATGCGCTCCGTGGCTCGATGGATGCTGCCGAGTACAAGCACGTCGTGCTCGGCCTCATCTTCCTGAAGTACATCTCTGACGCCTTCGAGGAGCGTCACACAGCGGTGCTGGCCGAGTGGGGAGAAGATGCGGCAGAGGACCGCGATGAATACATCGCGGAGAACATATTCTGGGTGCCGCCAAAGGCCCGCTGGCTGCACCTGAAGGCCCAGGCACGGCAGTCGACCATTGGCCAGATCGTCGATCGGGCCATGGCCTTGATCGAACGCGACAATCCAGGGTTGAAGGAGGTGCTGCCCAAGGACTACGCGCGGCCTGCCCTGGACAAGCAGCGTCTCGGCCAGTTGATCGACATGGTTGGAAACATCTGCGTCGGGGACGCTGAAGCCCGCTCCCGAGACGTGCTCGGCCGCGTCTACGAGTACTTCCTCTCACAGTTCGCCAGCGCCGAGGGCAAGAGGGGCGGCGAGTTCTACACCCCGCGCTGCGTCGTCAAGCTGCTGGTCGATATACTGGAGCCCTACCGGGGGCGGGTCTATGATCCCTGCTGCGGATCCTCGGGCATGTTCGTGCAGTCGATCGCGTTCATTCGTGCCCACGCCAACGGCGGCAAGGCGCACGGCGACATCTCGATCTACGGCCAGGAGTCGAACTACACAACGTGGCGGCTCGCGAAGATGAACCTGGCCATACGAGGGATCGGGGGGCAGATCGCCCACGGTGATAGCTTCCACAACGACCACCATCCGGATCTGAAGGCCGATTTCATCCTCGCCAATCCCCCCTTCAACGTCTCGGATTGGGGAGGCGAGCGGCTGGTCGATGACAAGCGCTGGCGCTACGGCATCCCGCCGAAGCGCAATGCCAACTTCGCCTGGGTGCAGCACATGGTCCATCACCTTGCACCGAAGGGCGTTGCGGGGTTCGTGCTCGCCAACGGGTCGATGTCGTCGAATCAGTCCGGCGAGGGCAAAATCCGGAAAAACCTGATCGAGACGGATCTGGTGGACTGCATGGTTGCGCTACCGGGCCAACTCTTCTACTCGACCCAAATTCCCGCCTGCCTGTGGTTCTTGGCGCGCCGACGCAAGCGACAGGGCGAGATCCTGTTCATTGACGCAAGGAAGCTCGGCCGGATGGTGGACCGAGCGCACCGTGAGCTGACCGACGAGGACATTGCCCGGGTTGCAGACACCTACCACGCTTGGCGGACGGGAGAGGTGGAGGATGGTTACGCCGATGTTCCCGGCTTCTGCAAGAGTGCCTCGATGGACGTAGTGCGCAGGCACAGCTACGTGCTTACACCGGGACGCTATGTCGGGGTGGAACCTCAAGAGAATGACGGCGAGCCGTTTGAGGACAAGATGAAGCGGCTGGTGGCCGAGCTTCGTGAGCAGCAAACCGAAGGCACTCGGCTCGATGCCACGATTGCCGGGAATCTGGAAGCGCTGGGATTCTGAGAGACGATATTACCATGTACGACGATAAGCCCGACATCAAGCCCCTCGAACGAGCGATCCAACGCTTGGAAGAAGGACTAAAGCGATATCACAGTGACACTAACGATCTGCAGATTCGTGACGGCCTGATTCAACGCTTCGAGTTCACGTACGAACTCGGCTACAAGACTATGAGACGCTACCTGGAGTATACGGCACCCAATCCGGCTCTGTTCGATGAGATGACATTCCAAAACCAAATCCGCACGGCGAACGAGCAGGGGTTACTACTTGGAGCGTGGCCTGAGTGGCGCGGCTATCGAAGGATGCGCGGCATGACAAGTCACACGTATAGCGAGGCCATCGCGGCCGACGTGGTCGCCTACATTCCAGAGTTCCTCGACGAGATGACCTATCTGCGGGATCGATTGCGGGACCGTCTGGCATGAGGATGCCCGTCCCCAACGTCGACCTTCGACCCGATCATTGGGCTATCGTCCGTAGCGCTCTCCGACGACACGTGCCAGATCGCGAGGTGCTCGTCTTCGGATCGCGCGCGACGTGGACTGCAAAGGACTACTCGGATCTCGATCTCGCCATCATGGGCAAGGAGCCGCTGACACTGCACGCAGCCTCGGCCTTGTCCGAAGCCCTTGACGAGTCTGATCTGCCATTCAAAGTGGACCTCGTCGATTGGTCGAGGATCGACGACAGGTTCCGCACCATTATCCGCCAGGACGCAGTGACCGTGCAGGTTCCGTCCGAGATTCTGGAGTCGACTGGTTTAGTGCGGCGATCATTGCCGGTCTTGACGAGCTCGGGGGTGGAGGGTAAGTGGACCGACACCACACTTGGAAGGTTGCTATCGTTTTCTAACGGCAAGGCGAGTCCTGTGCGATCTGATGGATTTCCCTTCCGCGTCTACGGCTCCAACGGAGTTATTGGATTGCCGGAAGAGACGAACGTCGACCGGAATACAATAATCATTGGGCGAGTAGGGACTTATTGCGGTTCACTTCACTACAGCGATAGTTCATGCTGGGTGACAGACAACGCCATTCGGGCACGCGCTATTGACGAGAACGATGCAGAATTCTTGTTTTATCTGCTCCAAACATTGGGGCTAAATCAATGGATGGCAGGCTGTGGCCAGCCCTTGCTGAATCAAACTATTCTTTCTTCAATAGCCGTAGCAGTCCCCGCCCCGCCCGAACAACGCGCCATCGCCTATATCCTCGGCACGTTGGACGACAAGATCAAGCTGAACCGGCGGATGAATGAAACGCTGGAGGCGATGTCGCGAGCGCTGTTCAAGTCCTGGTTCGTCGATTTCGATCCGGTCCGTGCGAAGATGGAATGTCGGGACACGGGCTTGCCG
This sequence comes from Rhodothermales bacterium, assembly GCA_965216255.1. GTDB lineage: Bacteria > Bacteroidota > Rhodothermia > Rhodothermales > Bin80. The sequence goes on along the minus strand of OZ244148.1, from coordinate 4,968,696 downwards.
CAAGACATCACCGACCTGTTCCCCGGCCGCCTCGTGGATTCCGAGGTGGGAGAGATTCCGCAGGATTGGACGGTATCGGAGATCGGCAAAGAGATCAATGCCGTCGGCGGGTCGACTCCCAGTACGAAAGAACGCTCCTACTGGCATCGGGGTCAGCGCTATTGGGCGACACCCAAAGACCTCGCGAAGCTCTGGTCTCCGGTGTTGCTCGAAACGACTCGGAAGATCACGGACGCTGGACTGCAGAGGATCAGCTCTGGGACGCTTCCCGTCGGCACAGTACTGTTGTCGTCACGTGCTCCTATAGGCTGTCTGGCCATCGCTGAAGTGCCGACTGCCGTCAACCAAGGGTTCATCGCGATGAAGTGCGAGCAACGCCTACCTAATCTGTACGTGCTGTTCTGGTGCTACGAAAACCTCGGCTACATCAGGGCCATCGCAGGTGGATCTACGTTCGCGGAGATCAGTAAGAAGGCGTTCCGGCCGGTACCTGTACTCGTGCCCTCGGAAGGAATCCTAGGGATGTACGAGCGTCTCAGCCGCCCTTCGTACAATCGACTTGTCGCGAACATGAGGGAAGCTGCGACCCTCACCTCCCTCCGTGACACCCTACTCTCCAAGCTCATTTCGGGAGAGATCCGCGTGGCAGAGGCGGAAAAGCTCGTTGGGGCAAGGACATGACCGGTACTCTGCTGACCGGAGCCGACCAAAAGGAGGCGTTGTCTCGCGTGTATGTCAAGGCGTTGGCGGCACGTGCCGGTTACTCGACTTCGGTGCCGGAGCCAGACCGGGATAGCGTCGATTTGCGAATGCAGGCGGGCGGGGCGGGGCGCCCGGCCCTTGACCTGCAACTGAAGGCCACGACCGGTTTCGCCGAACCACAAGGTGGCTTGTTGCCGTTTCGCTTGTCCATCAAGAACTACAACGACTTGCGCGTCCTCACCCAGACGCCGCGGCTGCTCGTCGTCCTGGAGTTGCCGACCGACGAATCGCGATGGGTGGCCGTGACCCCGGAGGATCTCGTCCTGCGGCGTCGAGCCTACTGGCTGAGCCTGCAGCAAGGACACGACGAAGTCACCGGACAGCAGACCGTCACGGTTCACATCCCCGAACAGAACGTGTTCGACGTCAAGGCGTTACTGGCACTCATGGAGAGATCCCGGATGGGAGAGATCTGATGAAGGTCAACATCTATGACCGGGGCGCGCTGCTGGCCGTCTCACCAGCGGCGCTGTCGGCGTATGCCCGAGCCGCCGGGTGGAGCCGGCAAGAACCGTACCGGGTACATTCGGACGTTTACGTCGGTGAGGCCCGGCCGGAAATCATCGTCCCGCGTACAGAGCGCCTCGGCGACTACGCGAGCGTCGTGGCGACGCTGATCAACACGTTCGCCAGGGTCGCTGATCAGGACGAGCTGGCCGTCTATCGTTCCCTAGTGACCGCGGACCGCGACGCGGTCCGCATCCGAGCCGCGGAGAGCGACGACGGCAGCGTGAAGTTGAACGCGGGCGTGGACCTCATCGTCGGCGCACGCGATATGCTGCTATCGGTGGCGTGTTCGCTTCGCCAGCCGCAGCCGGTCTACCGGGCCGGCGCGAACCGCGAGGCGGCGGACGTATTGAATCAGGTGCGCCTGGGACAGACCGACCAGGGCAGCTTCGTGGTGACATTGCTAACGCCGGTCATGCCGCCGCTGATGCCGACGTTGTTCCCGGATCCGAATGATAGGAACGCCCCGATCGAACGCCGGATGACGAGACGCCTAGTCGAGGCCCTCACCGCGGTCCGTGAGGCGGCAGAACGCACGGCGGCCGGCGAGGGGGGCGCCTTTGGAGAAGCAGTGGCCAACGGCGTGAGCGCCAATCTATGTGAGGCTCTGGTCCTGCTCCTCGTACCGTTTCCGGCCCTGGACATTGGAGTCTCGTGGGCTCGGACAAGGCCAGTAACAACACCGGCTACCTTCGTTCGGTTCGGCCGCGCGGACGCGGCCCTTCTGCGCGAAGCGGCGCGTTCGTTTCGCGACCGCGCTCCCAGATCGGACGTGCGGCTCTACGGCTTCGTCCGGCTTCTAAGACGCGGAGAAGCGGACGATGACGGAACCATCGGTCTGGTGACCGACATAGACGCGCAACGACAGTCGGTCACGGCGGTTCTGGAGAGAGCGGACTACGAAAGGGTAGTTCAGGCCCACGGCGACCGGATGCCGGTCGTGCTGGCGGGCGACCTCGAACGCTTGGGGCAACGGTGGAGGTTGCTAAATCCGCGCTTGGTGGACGTCATTCGCGACGACGAACCTGAGCCGCGGGATCCCTGAACAGCGACATGTCACCATCTGGCATCTCGGAGTCTGATGTGGAGGCTGTCGCGCTCGACTGGCTCGCATCGCTCGGCTGGGCCGTCGCTTACGGCCCCGATATCGCGCCCTACACGCCTGCCGCGGAACGCGGCGATTACGGCTCGGTCGTCCTGACAAACCGCTTGCGGTCCGCGTTCGCCCACCTCAATCCTGACCTTCCCGACGACGCGCTCGAAGATGCCCTGCGTCGACTGACGCGGCCGGCCGGGGCGATGCTGGAGGCCCGAAACCTCGACTTCCATCGGATGCTCGTCGCGGGCGTGACGGTGGAGTACGTCGACCCGGAAGGCCGAGTCTGCGACGGTCAGGTTCGCGTGTTCGACTTTAACGATCCAGGCACCAACGACTGGCTGGCTGTGAATCAATTCACCGTCGTCGAGACCGAGCACAAGCGGCGGCTGGATGTCGTGCTGTTCGTCAACGGCCTTCCGCTTGGTCTGATCGAGCTCAAGAACCCGGTGAAGGAAAATGCCACGATCTGAACGGCCTGGCAGCAAATTCAGACCTACAAGGCAGAGCTCTCGAATCTGTTCGCCTTCAACGCGGCGCTCATCACTTCGGACGGAGCCAACGCGCGCATCGGCACGCTCACCGCCGAGCGGGAATGGTTCAAACCGTGGCGCACGACCGGTGGCGAGACGCTGGCCGATCCGCTGTTGCCCCAGCTGCAGGTGATACTCGAGGGGGTGTGCGAGCGACACCTGTTCCTGGCGTTGGTGCGCGACTTCATCGTGTTCGAGGACGACGGAAGCGGTAAGCTGGCCAAGAAGATGGCCGGGTATCATCAGTTTCACGCCGTCGGAGCGGCGGTCGCCGAGACGCTGCGAGCGACTCAATTGCAACGAGCGGCAGTCGCCGACAAGGACGCCCACCTCAACGAGTCTGTTCGCACACCGGGCGGCGATCCTGGTGACCATCGCATCGGCGTGGTCTGGCATACGCAGGGCTCGGGCAAAAGCCTGACCATGGCATTCTACGCCGGACGGATCATCCGCGAGCCGGCGATGGAGAACCCTACGATCGTAGTACTGACGGATCGTAACGATCTGGACGATCAGCTCTTTGGCACGTTCTCCCGCTGCCAGGACCTGCTGCGGCAACCTCCGACTCAGTCCCGCAGCCGGGCCGACCTGCGCACCAAGCTGGCAGTGGAGTCGGGCCGTGTGGTGTTCACCACGATCCAGAAGTTCTTTCCGGAAGAAAAAGGCGACCGGCACCCCGTGTTGTCAATGCGCCGGAATATCGTGGTGATCGCCGACGAGGCGCACCGCAGCCAGTACGACTTCATCGACGGTTACGCCCACCACATGCGCGATGTGCTCCCCAACGCCTCGTTTATCGGCTTCACCGGCACGCCAATCGAGCTTGAGGACGCCAACACGCGCGCGGTGTTCGGCGACTATATCAGCGTCTACGATATCCAGCGCGCCGTCGAGGACAAGGTGACCGTACCGTAAGCGTGCGGTGAAACCCATCTGGAAAAGGTGACGATTTCTCGGGAGATTACTCATAGACCCGAGGATTCAAAGCCTGGATGGCATGAGACAGCCCAGACGTACGGCGGAAGAAATGTTTCCGCTCATGGAACAGTATGAAGAAAGCAGCCAGACCGCTGCAGCGTTCTGTGCCGAGCGCGGCATCTCGTATGGGCAGCTGTTTTACTGGCGTCGGAAGTATCGCCTGGAGGCTGCGGCAGCGGCGCCTTTGTGGAGATTGGCAGACCCGTGGCAGGTGAAGAGGCGCAAGTGGAGATCATGTACCCGGGCGGGATACGCGTGCGCCTCTTGGCGCCGGTATCTGCCTCGTACCTGGCGCAGCTGGTGCAGTCATGATCGGACTGGGGCCTTCGCACCGGTATTTCTTTTACCGGCCGCCAGCCGACATGCGCAAGAGCTTTGACGGCCTGTGCGCCTTGGTGAAAAGCGACATGAAGCGGGATCCCATGTCGGGGGACGTCTTTGTGTTCGTCAACAGGAGGCGGAGCCATCTAAAGGCGCTTTCGTGGGACCGAAACGGCTTCGCCTTGTTTTACAAAAGGCTTGAAGCGGGTACGTTTGAGCTGCCGAAAGAGGATATGCCGACGTGGACGCAGATGGTGATGTTACTGGAGGGAGTGTCGCTGAAGTCCGTAAAATACCGGCGCCGGTATGCGGTTAAGAGCCGGAAATCGGGATAAATAGTATGTGGAAACGTGGAACAATGCATGTGCAGGCGTTGTTGAACAATCATACAGCCCGGAGCACATTCCTCCCCCTCTTCCGCGGAACCTCACGTCCTCCGTGCGCAGCTTGCCGCGGTGCTTAAGCAGAACGCCAGCCAGTCCGAGGAGATAAGCCGGCTGCAGGCGAAATTGGAGAGCAAGGACAAACAGCTGGCTGAAGCCCTCCGCCTGCTCTTTGGCTCCAGGAGCGAAAGGTATGTACTGGGGCCGGAGGCGCAGCAGGGCCTCTTGTTTGACGACATGGGGGTCGAGGCGCCCCTGCCGCCCGAGCCCGAGACGGATCAGCCGAAGCGGAAGCGGCGCAAGGCCAAGCGGCGTCCGGACTTCGAGGATCTGCCGGATCACCTGCCCCGCGAGACGATCGTAATCCAGCCTGAAGAGGACACGACAGGTCTCATTTGCATCGGCATGGAGAAGACGCAGTACCTGGAGATCGTGCCCAGCATGATAAAGGAGGTCGAGATTCATCGCCCCAAGTACGTGGACCCGACCGATGAGGACAGCGGCGTCATCATCGCCGAGTTGCCTCCGCGGCTGGTGGACAAGGGCATGGCCGGACCGGGATTGTTGGCCGATGTGGTGGTTAACAAGTACTGTGACCACTTGCCCCTGTACCGGCAGCAGCAGCGTTTCCGGCGGGAAGGCATTGAAATTGCCAAGTCCACGCTGGGAGGCTGGATAGCGCAGTCGGCATGGCACCTTGGGCCGCTGTATGATGCACTCAAGCAGGAGGCGCTCTTAAGCGGGTATCTGCAGGCGGATGAGACGCGTATCCAGGTCCAGGATCGAAAGAAGAAGGGCAAGACCCATCGGGGTTTTTACTGGGCGTACCACACTCCGGAGCAGAAGCTGTTTGTGATGGAGTATCGCAAGAGCCGTGCCCGTGCAGGTCCGGTGGCGTTCTTGGGTGGGTATGCGGGAGCGTTGCAGACGGACGGGTATGTGGCCTACAACGTCTTCGAAGCGCATCCGTCTATGACGGTCTACGGATGCATGGCGCATGCCCGTCGCAAGTTCTACGACTGTCGTAGCTACGAACCGGAGAAGGCCGAGCACGTGTTGACAAAGATCAGGCGACTCTACGCCATAGAGCGCAGGCTGCGATACGTCAGGAAGAGGCCCGGCCTGTACTGGAAGCGCTGAAGCCCTGGCTGGAGGCGAACGGGGGATTGCCCAAGAGCCCTTGGGGCCAGGCGACCAACTATACGCTCGGCCTTTGGAAAAGGCTGACCCGATACCTGGATGAGGGCCGCGTGGAGCTGGACAATAACCTCATTGAAAATGCCCTGCGGCCGTTGGTTATCGGCCGCAAGAATTACCTGTTCGCGGGATCACATGATGCGGCCCAGCGGGCAGCCGTGGTCTATTCGCTACTTGGCACGTGCAAGCTACACGGTGTTAATCCCCAGGAGTGGCTCACGGACGTGTTCGAGCGCATCCCGACGCATCCGGCCAGGCGCGTAGCTGACCTCTTGCCTCATCATTGGCAGAAGGCACGACAAGCTGACAAACACAAGGCGGCATAGCTGCCAAGCGCCGAGTGTGCCGGATCCGGCAAGCCCACCTGCTCTGCGCCTTCCAGCCGTCCTATACCCATCGACACACCTGTAGCTGCCGCTGACCTGTACTTCACCGGACGCTTACATTGCCCCGGACACGTGCCATCGATTTCATCCGGCTTAACGTCCATGGCGAGCATGGCCGATGCCGCGGCTACCAGCGCATGGTTCCGCGGACACTGACGCCGTAGTTGCGTTTGTTCACGGCTACAGTGCGCGCCACGGCCTCCATGGACAGGTTCAGGTAGCGACGCATAGCCACTTCGTAGCCCAGCCTGTATTCTCTGCCTTGCTCCTGCAAGGTCATTGCTGCCACCGGCCTTGCGACTCCCGTGCCCACTATGGAGGGCATGCCATATCCGAGCGCCAGCTCCAATCTTCTTGCACCCGATATTCCATGCAGCGCGTCTTCTATGGATGCCGATCGCCACAACGCTTGCATGCCACCCGAGTGCGCTGTGCCCCACGAGGGCCGTATGGATGCCGCAGGACCCAGGCCCGCGGCGTTGCCATAGTGCAGAGCCCCGGCTACGCCCCATTCCGCGAATCCTGTCGAGGCATGGGCCAGCAGCCCCCGGGAGGTTACTTCCGCTTTCAGCGCATTGCCAGCATAGCGTACGCCTCCGGCTACTTCCACGCCGATACCGGTCTCGGCATCTCCTCCATCCTGCCGCACGGAAGCCTCCACATACGGGCTCCACCCCTGGCTCAGACGCAAGACGCCCTCCAGGCCCGCACGCACACGGTGCACGAGTACGTCCAGATTGTCCGCCGTCGTGCGAACCACCAGTGCGTCCGCCTCATACGAGACATGAGCTTGTCCCATTTTCAGAAGCCCAACACGCATGCCGGCTAACCCCATGACAGCATCCAGCGCAGACTCCAGGCTGTCTTCCGATTCCAGCAGCGCCGTGCCCGTCCCGTACCCGGCCATGCCCCAGACGGAACGCCTTGTATTGCCGTATCGCACGTACGGATAGATCCCCGTGAGGCTAGAGCGTGCTTCACCTTCCAGATCCACCGCCGCAAACGTGCCGTCGCCCCGGCTATGGGCCAACAGCACTCCGGTCAACCAGCCTCGCGGCGACAGGTAATCCACGCCTAACGCCGCCGTCGAAACATTGCCCTTGATACTTAGCTGCCCGTCTCTGCCATTAAAGCGCGTATACGCGCCGCGCCCCCAGAGACTCATCTCACCCTGCCCTCTCGCCGATTTCAGGGCCATCGAACAGCCCGAAAACAATTCGCCGACCGACGGATCCCATGACGGATTCATGTATCGGAAATGCTTGATGCCACTGCCCATCCGTGGCGTACAGTGCGGTGCAGACGTGAGCCACTGCACGCGATCTTCCAGTGCACTGGCCACATGACCGGCTGACGTCCTGCTGAAGCGGGCCAGCCATTGTGCCATTACGTCGCCCAGCACCGATCCTTCCTCCACAATCGTGGCCGTCGCTGCAGGGTCCTCTATCTGTGCATGGGTGGCTGATTCCAGCGCCAGGGTAAATGTCTCTGTGGCCCAGTCCCGGCCATCCCTTATCAACTTTACCGCTATGGTCTCCTCGATCTGTCCAGGCTCAAACGTCACCGTCCCTTGCTGACCCTCATAGTCTGCTCCGGCCTCGGCGCTACCATCCACGGTGCGGTAGCCCACCATCACCATCCTGCTGCTCGGCTCCGATAGCCACACCCGAAACGAAGCAACACCATCCTCTTCACTCACCGTTACGTCGTCTACCCGCAGCAATGGCTGCCCCTCGTTGTCCAAAATCGTCCCCGTGGCCTCTCCCCTCGCTATGACGGCATTGCTTGCATTGCTTAGCGTCGCCTTGAAGGTCTCCTCCGCACTCTCGTCCAGAACATCGTCCACAATAGAGACGGCTATCTTGCCCGTCTGACTTCCCGGCTCAAACACTATGATGCCATTCGAGGCCGTATAGTCGCTACCCTGCTGCGCCGTCTCATCCGAAGTCGCAAAATTGACGCTCACGAATTTTCCGCTCACCTGACTCATCCCCACCACAAAGTTCGCCATACCTGCATCCTCCGCCACCGTTACATCAAAGATACTCAGCGATACCGGCTCGTCGTCGTCCAATATGGTGCCCCGACCTTCTCCGTCGGCTATTTCGGCAGCAACCGCCGCACTTAGCGTAACCAGAAAGGTCTCTGCATCCAGCTCGTCCACACCGTCCAACTCCACCGGCACCGTGATCTGCGCTTCCACCTCTCCCGGCTCCAACGCCAACGTGCCATTCGTATCCACATAATCCAGCCCCGCCGTCGCCGTCTCGTCTGAAGTCGCATAGTTTACCAGCACACGCTCCGAACTGGCAGGACTCATTCCTACCGTAAACACCGCACTTGCCTCGCTTTCCACTACCGTCACATCATCTATCCGCAGTGCGGGGGTAGCATCATTGTCCATGATGATGCCCCGTGCCTGCGCGGATCCCAACGTCGCCCGCTCTGCACCGGTAAGCCGCAGCAAAAACGCCTCATCGGGCTCATCCACCTCATCCTCAAGCACAACCACGGTAAGCGTACCCGTTCCAAAACCCGGTGGTATGCTCAGCCTCCCGGATGCAGATGTGTAGTCCAGACCCTCCCTGGCCGTGATGTCCTCCGTCTCGTATTCCACCTCCACAGGCCATGCACTCCTGCCGCGCAGCGTCACCGTGAAGACGGCCGCTGCATCCCCTTCGCCCACGGTTACATCCCCCGCCACTTCCACCACCGGCGCCTCATCGTCATCGAGTATCGTTGCCGTGGCTACAGACCGCATCAATTCCGCATTCAGCGCTCCGCCTATCAGCACCGTAAACGTCTCGTCCGGCTCGTCTATGCCATCATCTACCACCGGCACCTCGATGACCTTGGCTATCTCTCCCCTTTCAAATGTCAGAGCCCCTCGCGTCGAATGATAGTCCGCGCCAGACTCCGCCGTACCTTCGAGGGTCTGGTAGACTAAGATGACAGGCTTAAGAGTGGCGTCATCAAGATTCACAGCAAATCTGGCTACCCCTTCCCCCTCTACCACCGTCACTCCCGTGATATCCACCTTCCGTAAATCATTGTCCCGTATCGTCGCCGTAGCCTCCGCATCCACCAGCGTAGCGTTCTCCACCTGGCTGAGTACCACTGAAAACGCCTCGTCGGCCTCGTGCTCCGCATCATCAACTATCGAGACCTGTATCTGCCGCCGCAATGCCCCGGGCGCAAATACCAACCGCCCAGACTCTCCGTGAAAGTCCTCATCCTCCTCCGCCGTGCCCGCTAGCGTCCTGTACGATACCGATACCTCCTGGTCCGTATTGCGATAATCCAGCTCTACCGTGAATACGGCCGATCCCTCGTCCTCCTCTACCTCCACATCGCGTATCGCCATGTTGTATTCATCGTTATCCAGTATCGTCCCCCTTCCCACGGCTACTCCTATCTCCGCCCCCCTGGCATCACTCAAGACCATCTCGAACGTCTCCGAAGACTCCAGCGCTGCGTCCTCTATGATCCCTACCTCGATCTCCTGCCGTAACGCTCCCGCCGCTATCCGGGCTATCCCGGCATGCGATACATAGTCGGCGCCCGCCGTCGCAGACACGTCCATGGTAGCGTAATTCACCGTCACGGCCTCATCACGGACCTGATCCAGGCTCAGCATAAACACCATGATCCCCTGGTGCTCCGGTGCAAAGGGATTGTTGATACTCAACACGGGCAGATCATCGTCCACAATGGCCACCGTCGCCGTCTCGTTCCCCAAAATCGCATGCGTCGGAGCCGACAGCGTCACCGTAAACGCCTCGTCAGGCTCCACAATACCGTCGTTCGTTATCTCTATCGGTATCCAGCCTTCCTCCCCCCCTATCGGTATGCTGAGCGTATTCGTCACGGCCGTGTAATCCTCCCCCTGCCGCGCCGTGCCGTCCGAAGTAGCATACGCTACCGTGACTTCCTCGCCTCGAGCAGGACTCAGCACCACCCGTACCCGGGCCGTACCTATCTCCTCTCCAACCTCCATATCCGCTACGGTCAGTGTCGAGATTCCGTCGTTGTCCAGTATCGTTCCCACTCCTATCCCTAGCGCTATCCGCGCACCCATGACATCACTCAATTCCACCGTAAACGTCTCGTTCTGCTCAACCTCCGTGTCTTCCAACACATCAACCGTGAACGTCTTCCTCGTCTCTGCCGCCGAAAACGTCAACGTCCCACTGCCCGACGTATAGTCCAGCCCCGCCTCCGCCGACCCGTCCGCCGTGGCATACCCTACCGTCACCATCTCCACAGCCGCCGGAGTCAGCGAAACCGCAAACGTCGCCGTACCCCCACCTTCCGCTGCAATCGCATCGCCTATCCGAAGCTCCGACCACACATCGTTGTCCCGTATCGTCACCACGGCCTCGCCATCTGCAATGCCCGCATGCACCGCATCGCTGAGAAATACTCGAAAGGTCTCGTCCCCTTCCACATGCCCGTCCTCCAATATCCCAACCTCGATTTGACCAAGACTCTGCCCCGGCGCAAACTCCAGCGTGCCTTCGCTTGAGAGATAGTCCTCTGCTGCTGCCGTCGCGGTAACATCCTCGGTCACATAACGAACCACTACCGTCTCCTGGCTCTCTGAGGTCAACAATACGCTGATTGACGCGGTCTCTTCGTGCTCAAACACCTCCAAGTCCTCTACTATCAACGATGACGCAGCATCATCATCCTCTATCGTCCCTGTAGCCACCGGCCGCGTCACTCCGGCAGACGAAGGATTCGTCAGCGTCACCGTAAACGTCTCGTCCTCCTCATCCAGTGCGTCGTCCGTGATCGGTATCCTGATCTCTTTCTCGGTATCACCCACCGCAAACGTCAACGTGCCGCTATCCAACGAATAGTCCAGCCCCGCCTCCGCCGACCCATCCGCCGTGGCGTACGCTAGCGTCACCTCCCAATTGCTCTGCGGACTAAGCGTAACCTTGAAAACAGCCTCACCTGCTGCCTCTGCCACGGTTACATCGTCAATACGCAGCGAGGGCTCGTTGTCCAAAATCGTCCCCGTCGCTACCACGTTCGACAACACCGCCCCCACAGGGGCACTCAGCCGTACCTCAAACGTCTCGGCCTCCTCATCCAATGCGTCGTCCGTGATCGATACCCTGATCTCCTTTTCCGTATCACCCACCGCAAACGTCAACGTGCCACTGCGCGAACTATAGTCCAGCCCCGCCTCCGCCGACCCATCCGCCGTAGCGTATGCTACCGTCACCACCGCATCACTCTCCGCGCTCAATGTCACCACAAAAACCGCCACTCCCGCGTCTTCCGCCACCCGAACGTCTGCTATGCGTACAGAGATATCCTCATTATCTTCTATGGTCCCTTCTGCCACCCCGCTCCCTTGCTCTATGGTCGCACCCGCCACGTCGCCCAACCGAACCACAAAGGTCTCTCTATCCTCCCTTTCTGTGTCATCCGTCGTCTGCACCTCTATCACGACCTCCGTCTCTGCCACCGCTATCGTCACGCTGCCGTTCGGCTCCGCCACATAGTCCCCCGGTGAGGTCGCCGTAACATCTTCCGTGGCATAGCCCACCACCACAGCCTGGTTGCTTGCCCCACTGAGTGTCAGCACAAACGTCGCTACCTCGCCTTCCGTCACCACCTCCGCATCGGCTATACGCACCGTCCGTGCCGTATCGTTGTCCCGAATCGTGCCCCTGCCCACCGATCCTCCCGCCTCTATCCCTGCTCCCGCCGCTGAAGTCAATACCACCTCAAACGTCTCCTCCTCCTCCTTTTCTGTGTCATCTATCGTCTGCACCACTATCGTCGTATCCGTCTTGCCTGCCTCTATCGTCATGCTGCCGTTCGGCTCCGCCGCATAGTCCCCCGGTGAGATCGCCGTAACATCACGTGTCGCATACGTCAACACCACTGCCTGGCCGCTTGCCTCGCTCAGCGTCACAGCGAATGTCGCATTTCCTCCCTCTATCACCGCCTCTGCATCCGCTATGCGCACGGAGACCCCCTCATTGTCCTCTATGGTCCCCTCTGCCACCCCTCTGCCTTCTTCTATCGTTGCACCCTGCACATCGCCCAACAGAACCTCAAACGTTTCCGTCTCCTCCTTTTCTGCGTCATCTATCGTCTGCACCGCTATCGTCGTATCCGCCTTGCCCGCCGGTATCACCAGGCTTCCACCCACCGCCGCATCATAATCCTGCCCTCCCGTCGCCGTGCCGTCACCCGTAGCGTACGCCACTACCACCTGCCGGCCGCTTACGCCACTCAACGTCACCGCAAACACCGCCTCCCCTCCCTCCGTCACCGGAGGTGCATCCTCTATGCTTACCGTCGGCGCATCGTCATTGTCCAGTATCGTGCCCGTACCATCTTCGCCTCCTACAGCCAACTCCGCACCCACCGGCTCGCCCAATGTCACCGTAAACGTCTCCGATTCCTCGTTCAGGTCATCGTCTAGCGTCTGCAGCACTATTGTCGTATCCGTCCTGCCGGCCTCTATCGTCAGGCTCCCCGCAGTTTCCGCCTCATAGTCCGCACCCGCCGTCGCGGTAGCGTCCGAGGTCGCATACGGTACCGTCACCTCCTGGCCACTGGCCACACTCAGCCTCACTACAAACTCTGCCTTCCCGCCCTCCGTCACCGGAGGTGCATCCTCTATGCTTACCGTCGGCGCCCCATCATTGTCCAGTATCGTGCCCGTTGCCGCCTCACCTCCTACAGCCAGCGCTGCACCCACAGGATCGGACAACGTCACCGCAAACGTCTCTTCCTCCTCTTGCTCTACATCATCTATCGTATGCACCTCTATCGTCACCTCCGTCTCTCCTGCCTTTATCTTCACGCTGCCGCTCGGCTCCGCCACATAGTCCCCCGGCGAATTCGCCGTACCATCCGAGGTCACATACGGTACCACCACGTCCCGGCCACTTACCTCGCTCAGTGTCACCGTAAACTCCGCCGCAACTCCCTCCGTCACCGGATCCGCATCCTCTATACTCACCGTCGGCGCATCGTCATTGTCCTCTATCGTGCCCGTGCCCTCTGCACCGCCTACAGCCAAATCCGCACCCACAGGATCCTGCAGCGTCAATATGAACGTCTCCGTATCCTCCGAGACCGCATCGTCTATCGTCCCCACCACTATCGTCGTATCCGTCTTGCCCGCCGGTATCACCAGGCTGCCGCCTACTACCGCCTCGTAGTCCTGTCCTCCCGTTGCCGTAGCGTCCGATGTCGCATACGGCACCGTCACCTTCTGGCCGCTTGCTACACTCAGCTTCACCGCAAACACCGCATCCCCTCCCTCCGTCACCGCAGGCGCATCCTCTATACTCACCGTCGGCGCATCGTCATTGTCCTCTATCGTGCCCGTGCCCTCTGCAGCGCCCACAGCCAAATCCGCGCCCACAGGATCCTGCAGCGTCAATATAAACGTCTCCGTATCCTCCGAGACCGCATCGTCTGTCGTCCCCACCACTATCGTCGTATCCGTCTTGCCCGCCGGTATCACCAGGCTACCGCCTACTGCCGCCTCGTAGTCCTGCCCCGCCGTCGCGGTAGCGTCCGATGTTGCATACGGCACCGTCACCTCCTGACCACTGGTCACACTCAGCCTCACCACAAACACCGCATCCACGCCCTCCATCACCGAAGGCGCATCCTCTATACTCACCGTCGGCGCGCCATCATTGTCCAGTATCGTGCCCGTGCCCTCTGCAGCGCCCACAGCCAAATCCGCGCCCACAGGATCCTGCAGCGTCAATACAAACGTCTCCGTCTCCTCCGAGAGCACATCGTCTGTGGTCCCCACCACTATCGTCGTGTCCGTCTTGCCCGCCGGTATCACCAGGCTACCACCTACTGCAGCCTCGTAGTCCTGCCCCGCCGTCGCCGTAGCGTCCACCGTAGCATACGGCACCGTCACCTCACGGCCACTTGCCTCGCTCAGCCTCACCGCAAACACAGCCTCCACGCCCTCCGTCACCGAAGGCGCATCCTCTATACTCACCGTCGGCACTTCGTCATTGTCCTCTATCGTGCCCGTGCCCTCTGCAGCGCCCACAGCCAAATCCGCGCCCACAGGATCCTGCAGCGTCAATACAAACGTCTCCGTCTCCTCCGAGACCGCATCGTCTATCGTCCCCACCACTATTGTCGTATCCGTCTTGCCCACCGGTATCACCAGGCTTCCGCCCACCGCCGCCTCGTAGTCCTGCCCCGCCGTCGCCGTAACGTCCGATGTCGCATACGGCACCGTCACCTCAAGCGCACTTGCCACACTCAGCTTCACCGCAAACACAGCCTCCACGCCCTCCGTCACCGAAGGCGCATCCTCTATACTCACCGTCGGCGCGTCGTCATTGTCCAATATCGTGCCCGTGCCCACTGCAGCGCTCACAGCCAAATTCGCGCCCACAGGATCCTGCAGCGTCAATACAAACGTCTCCGTCTCCTCCGAGAGCACATCGTCTATCGTCCCCACCACTATCGTCGTATCCGTCTTGCCCGCCGGTATCACCAGGCTTCCGCCCACCACCGCATCGTAGTCCTGCCCCGCCGTCGCCGTAGCGTCCGATGTCTCATATGGCACTGTCACCTCAAGCGCACTTGCCACATTCAGCTTCACCGCAAACACCGCATCCACGCCCTCCGTCACCGAAGGCGCATCCTCTATACTCACCGTCGGCGCGTCGTCATTGTCCAATATCGTGCCCGTGCCCTCATCCTCATCCAGCGTCGCATTCAACGGCGCGCTGAGGACCAGCGTGAATGTCTCCGTATCCTCCTCATCCAGGTCATCGTCTGTGGTCCCCACCACTATCGTCGTATCCGTCTTGCCCGCCGGTATCACCAGGCTTCCGCCCACCACCGCATCGTAGTCCTGCCCCGCCGTCGCCGTAACATCCACCGTCGTGTAGGACACCGTCACCTCTTGGCCGCTGGCCTCGCTCAGCTTCACCGCAAACACCGCATCCACACCCTCCGTCACCGAAGGCGCATCCTCTATACTCACCGTCGGCGCGTCGTCATTGTCCAATATCGTGCCCGTACCCACTACAGCGCCCACAGCCAAATTCGCGCCCACAGGATCCTGCAGCGTCAACGTGAACGTCTCAGTCTCCTCCGGAAGCACATCGTCTATCGTCCCCACCACTATCGTCGTATCCGTCTTGCCCGCCGGTATCACCAAGCTGCCGCCTACTGCCGCATCGTAGTCCTGCCCCGCCGTCGCGGTAGCATCCGATGTCTCATATGGCACCGTCACCTCCTGGCCGCTTGCTACACTCAGCTTCACCGCAAACACCGCATCCACCCCCTCCGTCACCGAAGGCGCATCCTCTATACTCACCGTCGGCGTGCCATCATTGTCCAGTATCGTACCTGTGCCCTCCGCAGCGCCCACAGCCAAATTCGCGCCCACAGGATCCTGCAGCGTCAATACAAACGTCTCAGTCTCCTCCGAGAGCACATCGTCTGTGGTCCCCACCACTATCGTCGTATCCGTCTTGCCCGCCGGTATCACCAGGCTTCCGCCTACTGCCGCCTCGTAGTCCTGCCCCGCCGTCGCGGTAGCGTCCGATGTCTCATATGGCACCGTCACCTCAAGCGCACTTGCCACATTCAGCTTCACCGCAAACACCGCATCCACGCCCTCCGTCACCGAAGGCGCATCCTCTATACTCACCGTCGGCGCGTCGTCATTGTCCAATATCGTGCCCGTGCCCTCATCCTCATCCAGCGTCGCATTCAACGGCGCGCTGAGGACCAGCGTGAATGTCTCCGTATCCTCCTCATCCAGGTCATCGTCTGTGGTCCCCACCACTATCGTCGTATCCGTCTTGCCCGCCGGTATCACCAGGCTTCCGCCCACCACCGCATCGTAGTCCTGCCCCGCCGTCGCCGTAACATCCACCGTCGTGTAGGACACCGTCACCTCCTGGCCGCTGGCCTCGCTCAGCTTCACCGCAAACACCGCATCCACACCCTCCGTCACGGGATCCGCATCCTCTATGCTTAATATCGGCGCGTCGTCATTGTCCAATATCGTGCCCGTACCCACTACAGCGCCCACAGCCAAATCCGCGCCCACAGGATCCTGCAGCGTCAATACAAACGTCTCAGTCTCCTCCGAAAGCGCATCGTCGCTCGTCCCCACCACTATCGTCGTATCCGTCTTGCCCGCCGGTATCACCAAGCTGCCGCCTACTGCCGCCTCGTAGTCCTGCCCCGCCGTCGCGGTAGCGTCCGATGTCTCATATGGCACCGTCACCTCCTGGCCGCTTGCTACACTCAGCTTCACCGCAAACACCGCATCCACCCCCTCCGTCACCGAAGGCGCATCCTCTATACTCACCGTCGGCGTGCCATCATTGTCCAGTATCGTACCTGTGCCCTCCGCAGCGCCCACAGCCAAATTCGCGCCCACAGGATCCTGCAGCGTCAATACAAACGTCTCAGTCTCCTCCGAGAGCACATCGTCTGTGGTCCCCACCACTATCGTCGTATCCGTCTTGCCCGCCGGTATCACCAGGCTTCCGCCCACCACCGCATCGTAGTCCTGCCCCGCCGTCGCGGTAGCGTCCGATGTCTCATATGGCACCGTCACCTCAAGCGCACTTGCCACATTCAGCTTCACCGCAAACACCGCATCCACGCCCTCCGTCACCGAAGGCGCATCCTCTATACTCACCGTCGGCGCGTCGTCATTGTCCAATATCGTGCCCGTGCCCTCATCCTCATCCAGCGTCGCATTCAACGGCGCGCTGAGGACCAGCGTGAATGTCTCCGTATCCTCCTCATCCAGGTCATCGTCTGTGGTCCCCACCACTATCGTCGTATCCGTCTTGCCCGCCGGTATCACCAGGCTTCCGCCCACCACCGCATCGTAGTCCTGCCCCGCCGTCGCCGTAACATCCACCGTCGTGTAGGACACCGTCACCTCCTGGCCGCTGGCCTCGCTCAGCTTCACCGCAAACACCGCATCCACACCCTCCGTCACGGGATCCGCATCCTCTATGCTTAATATCGGCGCGTCGTCATTGTCCAATATCGTGCCCGTACCCACTACAGCGCCCACAGCCAAATCCGCGCCCACAGGATCCTGCAGCGTCAATACAAACGTCTCAGTCTCCTCCGAAAGCGCATCGTCGCTCGTCCCCACCACTATCGTCGTATCCGTCTTGCCCGCCGGTATCACCAAGCTGCCGCCTACTGCCGCCTCGTAGTCCTGCCCCGCCGTCGCGGTAGCGTCCGATGTCTCATATGGCACCGTCACCTCCTGGCCGCTTGCTACACTCAGCTTCACCGCAAACACCGCATCCACCCCCTCCGTCACCGAAGGCGCATCCTCTATACTCACCGTCGGCGTGCCATCATTGTCCAGTATCGTACCTGTGCCCTCCGCAGCGCCCACAGCCAAATTCGCGCCCACAGGATCCTGCAGCGTCAATACAAACGTCTCCGTCTCCTCCGAGAGCACATCGTCTATCGTCCCCACCACTATCGTCGTATCCGTCTTGCCCGCCGGTATCACCAGGCTTCCGCCTACTGCCGCATCGTAGTCCTGCCCCGCCGTCGCGGTAGCGTCCGATGTCGCATATGGCACCGTCACCACCTGGCCACTTGCCTCGCTCAGCTTCACCGCAAACACCGCATCCACGCCCTCCGTCACCAAAGGCGCATCCTCTATACTCACCACCGGCGCTTCGTCATTGTCCTCTATCGTGCCCGTGCCCACTGCAGCGCCCACTGCCAAATCCGCGCCCTCTGGTTCCTCCAACGTCAATACAAACGTCTCCGCCTCCTCCGAAAGCGCATCGTCTATCGTCCCCACCACTATTGTCGTATCCGTCTTGCCCGCCGGTATCACCAAGCTGCCGCCCACCACCGCATCGTAGTCCTGCTCCGCCGTCGCGGTAGCGTCCGATGTCGCATACGGCACCGTCACCTCACGGCCACTTGCCTCGCTCAGCTTCACCGCAAACACCGCATCCACGCCCTCCGTCACCAAAGGCGCATCCTCTATACTCACCGTCGGCGCACCATCATTGTCCAGTATCGTGCCCACTGCAGCGCCCACTGCCAAATCCGCGCCCTCTGGTTCCTCCAACGTCAATACAAACGTCTCCGCCTCCTCCGAAAGCGCATCGTCTATCGTCCCCACCACTATCGTCGTATCCGTCTTGCCCGCCGGTATCACCAAGCTGCCGCCCACCACCGCATCGTAGTCCTGCCCCGCCGTCGCGGTAGCGTCCGATGTCGCATACGGCACCGTCACCTCACGGCCACTTGCCTCGCTCAGCTTCACCGCAAACACCGCATCCACGCCCTCCGTCACCGAAGGCGCATCCTCTATACTCACCACCGGCGCATCGTCATTGTCCTCTATCGTGCCCGTGCCCACTGCAGCGCCCACTGCCAAATCCGCGCCCACAGGATCCTGCAGCGTCAACGTGAACGTCTCAGTCTCCTCCGAAAGCGCATCGTCTATCGTCCCCACCACTATCGTCGTATCCGTCTTGCCCGCCGGTATCACCAAGCTGCCGCCCACCACCGCATCGTAGTCCTGCCCCGCCGTCGCGGTAGCGTCCGATGTCGCATACGGCACCGTCACCTCACGGCCACTTGCCTCGCTCAGCTTCACCGCAAACACCGCATCCACGCCCTCCGTCACCGAAGGCGCATCCTCTATACTCACCACCGGCGCATCGTCATTGTCCTCTATCGTGCCCGTGCCCACTGCAGCGCCCACTGCCAAATCCGCGCCCACAGGATCCTGCAGCGTCAACGTGAACGTCTCAGTCTCCTCCGAAAGCGCATCGTCTATCGTCCCCACCACTATCGTCGTATCCGTCTTGCCCGCCGGTATCACCAAGCTGCCGCCCACCACCGCATCGTAGTCCTGCCCCGCCGTCGCGCTAGCGTCCGATGTCGCATATGGCACCGTCACCTTCTGGCCGCTTGCCTCGCTCAGCTTCACCGCAAATACCGCATCCACGCCCTCCATCACCGAAGGCGCATCCTCTATACTTACCGTCGGCGCATCGTCATTGTCCAGTATTGTGCCCGTGCCCTCTGCACCGCCCACAGCCAAATCCGCGCCCTCTGGATCCTGCAGCGTCAATACAAACGTCTCTGTCTCCTCCGAGAGCACATCATCTGTTGTCCCCACCACTATCGTCGTATCCGTCTTGCCCGCCGGTATCACCAAGCTGCCGCCCACCACCGCATCGTAGTCCTGCCCCGCCGTCGCGGTAGCGTCTGATGTCGCATACGGTACCGTCACCTCCTGGCCACTTGCCACACTCAGCTTCACCGCAAACACCGCATCCACGCCCTCCGTCACCGAAGGCGCATCCTCTATACTCACCGTCGGCGCATCGTCATTGTCCAGTATCGTGCCCGTGCCCTCTGCAGCGCCCACTGCCAAATCCGCGCCCTCTGGTTCCTCCAACGTCAATACAAACGTCTCCGCCTCCTCCGAAAGCGCATCGTCTATCGTCCCCACCACTATCGTCGTATCCGTCTTGCCCGCCGGTATCACCAGGCTTCCGCCCACCACCGCATCGTAGTCCTGCCCCGCCGTCGCCGTAGCGTCCGATGTCGCATACGGCACCGTCACCACCTGGCCACTTGCCTCGCTCAGCTTCACCGCAAACACCGCATCCACGCCCTCCGTCACCAAAGGCGCATCCTCTATACTCACCACCGGCGCTTCGTCATTGTCCTCTATCGTGCCCGTGCCCACTGCAGCGCCCACTGCCAAATCCGCGCCCTCTGGTTCCTCCAACGTCAATACAAACGTCTCCGCCTCCTCCGAAAGCGCATCGTCTATCGTCCCCACCACTATTGTCGTATCCGTCTTGCCCGCCGGTATCACCAAGCTGCCGCCCACCACCGCATCGTAGTCCTGCTCCGCCGTCGCGGTAGCGTCCGATGTCGCATACGGCACCGTCACCTCACGGCCACTTGCCTCGCTCAGCTTCACCGCAAACACCGCATCCACGCCCTCCGTCACCGAAGGCGCATCCTCTATACTCACCGTCGGCGCATCGTCATTGTCCTCTATCGTGCCCGTGCCCACGGCAGCGCCCACTGCCAAATCCGCGCCCACAGGATCCTGCAGCGTCAACGTGAACGTCTCAGTCTCCTCCGAAAGCGCATCGTCTATCGTCCCCACCACTATCGTCGTATCCGTCTTGCCCGCCGGTATCACCAAGCTGCCGCCCACCACCGCATCGTAGTCCTGCCCCGCCGTCGCCGTAGCGTCCGATGTCGCATACGGCACCGTCACCTCCTGGCCACTTGCCTCGCTCAGCTTCACCGCAAACACCGCATCCACGCCCTCCGTCACCGAAGGCGCATCCCCTATACTCACCGTCGGCGCATCGTCATTGTCCTCTATCGTGCCCGTGCCCACGGCAGCGCCCACTGCCAAATCCGCGCCCTCTGGTTCCTCCAACGTCAATACAAACGTCTCCGTCTCCTCCGAAAGCGCATCGTCTATCGTCCCCACCACTATCGTCGTATCCGTCTTGCCCGCCGGTATCACCAGGCTTCCGCCCACCACCGCATCGTAGTCCTGCCCCGCCGTCGCGGTAGCGTCCGATGTCGCATATGGCACCGTCACCTCACGGCCACTTGCCTCGCTCAGCTTCACCGCAAACACCGCATCCACGCCCTCCGTCACCAAAGGCGCATCCCCTATACTCACCGTCGGCGCATCGTCATTGTCCTCTATCGTGCCCGTGCCCACGGCAGCGCCCACTGCCAAATCCGCGCCCTCTGGTTCCTCCAACGTCAATACAAACGTCTCCGCCTCCTCCGAAAGCGCATCGTCTATCGTCCCCACTACTATCGTCGTATCCGTCTTGCCCGCCGGTATCACCAAGCTGCCGCCCACCACCGCATCGTAGTCCTGCCCCGCCGTCGCGGTAGCGTCCGATGTCGCCGTCACCGGATCCGCATCCTCTATACTCACCGTCGGCGCATCGTCATTGTCCTCTATCGTGCCCCTGCCTCACGGCCACAGCCAAATTGCCCCTATGGCACGCTCAGCTTCACTGCAAACACCGCATCCTCTCCCTCCGTCACCGGATCCGCATCCTCTATACTCACCGTCGGCGCATCGTCATTGTCGTCACCTCACGGCCACTTGCCTCGCTCAACTTCACCGCAAACACCGCATCCACACCCTCCGTCACCAAAGGCGCATCCTTTATACTCACCGTCGGCGCATCGTCATTGTCCTCTATCGTGCCCGTGCCCACGGCAGCGCCCACTGCCAAATCCGCGCCCTCTGGTTCCTCCAACGTCAATACAAACGTCTCCGCCTCCTCCGAGAGCGCATCGTCGATCGTCCCCACCACTATCGTCGTATCCGTCTTGCCCGCCGGTATCACCAAGCTGCCGCCCACCACCGCATCGTAGTCCTGCCCCGCCGTCGCGGTAGCGTCTGATGTCGCATACGGCACCGTCACCTCCTGGCCACTTGCCTCGCTCAGCTTCACCGCAAACACCGCATCCACGCCCTCCGTCACCAAAGGCGCATCCCCTATACTCACCGTCGGCGCATCGTCATTGTCCAGTATCGTGCCCGTGCCCATTGCACCGCCCACAGCCAAATCCGCGCCCACAGGATCCTGCAGCGTCAACGTGAACGTCTCCGTCTCCTCCGAGAGCACATCGTCGATCGTCCCCACCACTATCGTCGCCTCCGTATTGCCCGCCCGTATCACCACCAGGCTTTCGCCCTGCGCCGCATTGTAGTCTTGCCCCACCGTTGCCGTAACGTCCGATGTCGCATACGGCACCGTCACCTCCTGGCCACTTGCCTCGCTCAGCTTCACCGCAAACACCACATCCCCTCCTTCCGTCACCGAAGGCGCATCCTCTATACTCACCGTCGGCACTTCGTCATTGTCCTCTATCGTGCCCGTGCCCACACCCTTATCCGCATCCAGCGTTGCATGCTCCGGCGCGCTGAGGGCCACCGTAAACGTCTCCGTATCCTCCTCATCCAGATCATCGTCTATCGTCCTCACCACTATGGTCGTATCCGTCTTGCCCGCCGGTAGCACCAGGCTTCCGCCTAACGCCGCCTCGTAGTCCTGCCCTGCTGTCGCGGTAGCGTCCGATGTCTCATATGGCACCCTCACCACCTGGCCGCTTGCC
This sequence comes from Rhodothermales bacterium, assembly GCA_965216255.1. Classification (GTDB taxonomy): domain Bacteria; phylum Bacteroidota; class Rhodothermia; order Rhodothermales; family Bin80. Next base: position 4,946,369 of record OZ244148.1, on the reverse strand, counting down.
ACACTCAGCTTCACTACAAACACCACATCCCCTCCTTCCGTCACCGAAGGCGCATCCTCTATACTCACCGTCGGCACTTCGTCATTGTCCAGTATCGTGCCCGTGCCCCTATCCGCATCCAGCGTCGCATGCTCCGGCGTGCTGAGGACCACCGTGAACGTCTCCGCATCCTCCTCGTCCAGATCATCGTCTATCGTCCCCACCACTATCGTCGCCTCCGTACTGCCCGCCGGTATCTCCAGGCTTCCGCCTACTGGCGCATAGTAGTCCTGCCCCGCCGTCGCGGTAGCGTCCGATGTCGCATACTGCACCGTCACCTTCTGGCCGCTTGCCATACTCAGCCTCACCGCAAACACCGCATCCACGCCCTCCGTCACCGCCTCCGCATTCTCTATACTCACCGTCGGCGCATCCTCATTGTCCAGTATCGTGCCCGTGCCCGTGCCCCTATCCGCATCCAGCGTCGCATGCTCCGGCGTGCTGAGGACCAGTGTGAATGTCTCCGTATCCTCCTCATCCAGATCATCGTCTATCGTCCCCACCACTATCGTCGCCTCCGTACTGCCCACCGGTATCTCCAGGCTTCCGCCTACTGGCGCATAGTAGTCCAGTCCCGCCGTCGCGGTAGCGTCCGATGTCGCATACTGCACCGTCACCTTCTGGCCGCTTGCCATACTCAGCCTCACCACAAACACCGCATCCACGCCCTCCGTCACCGAAGGCGCATCCTCCATACTCACCGTCGGCACTTCGTCATTGTCCTCTATCGTGCCCGTGCCCTCACCCTTATCCGCATCCAGCGTCGCATGCTCCAGCGAGCTGAGGACCACCGTGAACGTCTCCGTATCCTCATCCACCGAATCGTCTATCGTCCCCACCACTATCGTCGCCTCCGTACTGCCCGCCGGTATCTCCAGGCTTCCGCCTACTGCCGCCCTGTAGTCCCGCCCTCCCGTTGCCGTAACATCCACCGTCGAGTACGATACCCTCACCTCCTGGCCACTTGCCACACTCAGCCTCACCGCAAACACCGCATCCACGCCCTCCGTCACCGAAGGCGCATCCTCTATACTCACCGTCGGCGCATCGTCATTGTCCTCTATCGTGCCCGTGCCCTCATCCGCATCCGCATCCAGCGTCGCATGCTCCGGCGAGCTGAGGACTACCGTGAACGTCTCCGTATCCTCATCCAGCAGATCGTCGCTCGTCTCCACCACTATCGTCGCCTCCGTATTGCCCGCCGGTATCACCAGGCTTTCGCCCTGCGCCGCATTGTAGTCTTGCCCCTCCGTCGCGGTAGCGTCCGATGTCGCATACTGCACCGTCACCTCCTGGCCACTTGCCACACTCAGCTTCACCGCAAACACCGCATCCCCTCCTTCCGTCACCGAAGGCGCATCCTCTATACTCACCACCGGCACTTCGTCATTGTCCTCTATCGTGCCCGTGCCCTCAGCCTCATCCAGTGTCGCATTCACCGGCGCGCTGAGGACCACCGTAAACGTCTCTGTATCCACTTCATCCTGGTCATCGTCCTCCGTTCGCACCACTATCACCGCCTCCGTCTTGCCCGCCGGTATCGTCACCCTACCGCGCTTCACCTCATAGTCCCCCGGCGCCACAGCCGACCCATCCTCCGTCCCATAGGATACCGTCACGTTCTGGCCGCTTTGCGCACTCAGCGTCAACGTGAACTCCGCCGCGCCTCCCTCCATTACCGGATCCGCATTCGCTATGCTCACCTCCGGCACTTCGTCATCGTCCTCTATCGTACCCACAGCCTTCAATTCCGAACGCGACCCTATCACATCGGCATCCACCGCTGCCACAGTCAGCTCGAACGTCTCGTCCTGCTCGTCAAGTTCGTCTTCCTTCATCTGCACCGCTATCGTCGCCGCCTGATCTCCTGCTTCTATCGTGATACTGCCCGCTTCCGGTTCCACATAGTCCAGTTGCGCCGTCGCCGTAACATCCTTCGTAGCATACGTCAGCTCTATGTCACGCGCGCTCATAGCATCCAGAGTCAGCGTGAACGTCAGCGGGCCGTCCGCCTCCTCCTTGCTCTCACCCGCCACCGTCAGCACCGGCGCTGCGTCATCGTCCAGGATCGTGCCCGTCGCCTCCGCAGCGGACAACGAAACATTCTCCTCATTACTCAACACTACCGTGAACGTCTCGTCGGCCTCATCGAAGAGGTCATCATTTATGGTTACCGCAAAAGACTGGGCGAGCTCTAGCGGAAGAATAGTCAACAACTCGCTCGTCTTGTCGTAGTCAACATCCTCCTCCGCCGTATCATCCGCCCCGTCGAGCGTCTTAGCCTGTACCTTGATCGTCTTGGTGCTCGGCCAATTCATGGTTACAACAAAAATGATTTCACCCACGATTTCGCTCGCCTGTGCCGGATCAATGCGCAGTGAGAGATCTTCATCATCCAATATGGTGCCCGTTGCCGTTGCCGAGCCCACACTCGCATTCATCGGGTTCGACAGCGTTACCGTAAACGTCTCGTTATCCTCGTCTACAAAGTCGTCCGTTATCGTCACCGCAATCCACTCGCCGCGACTGCCGGCTGGAATCGTGAGCGTCACCGGCTGCGTTACTGCCACGTAATCCTCACCCTCGGTAGCCGTATTGCCCGCCTCGGTCGTGGCAGTATAGTCCACGCTGATGTCCTTGCTGAACTGATGGCTTGGACGCACAAAGAAACTGATGCTCCCCGCTGCTTCCTCTCCACTCGCATTCTCGACAATGACTTCAGGCGCACCGTCGTTGTCCTCTATCGTGCCCGTCGCCTCGAAGTCGCCGAGTGTCACGTTCTCCGGCTCCTTCAACACCACCGTAAACGTCTCGTCGTCCTCATCCAACAGATCATCCTCTATGCGTACGGTGATGGTCTGCTCCGTTTCGCCGGGCTCGAACTCCAATTCCCCGTTGCCCTCCGCCGTGTAGTCCAACAGCTCCGTTGCCGTGACATCCACCACATCATAGAGCACGCGTATCCTCCTGCCGCTTTCCACGTCAAGACTCACCGGAAACACCAATTGCCCCACATCCTCGCTCCCGGCTGCGTCTTCCACAAAGGAAATCACCGGCGGGTCGTCGTCGTCAAGAATGGTAAACGTGGCACTAGTCCTCGATCCCGGCTGGCCCGGAATCTGGAGAACGAGCGTAAACGTCTCGTCATCTTCGTCCCTGCGGTCCGGTACCATACGTAATCGGAAGCTTTGGGTAGGGGTCTCCTTTTCAAAAGTAAGAGTGGTCCCCTCACGAAAACCCGCATAGTCCGCCTCGGTATTGAAGGGATCCCGGTAAGCTAATTGCCCTCCGCCCGTTGCCGTACCGGCGATAAAGGTCACAGGCACAGAAATATTATCACTTCCTGGCCGTGGGCTCAAGCTGACAGTGATATCGGTATGCCCATTATTGCTACCAGTTTCGTCACCCGTCCCCTCAACCACCTGCAGAGTCCCGGTGATCTTCAATATTCTTGCGCGATCATTGTCCGACAATGTGATCGGCGCCACCTCTACAGACACACCGTTGTCCGCGGTGCCCTGCACAACGATCGTCTCGTCGCCTTCCAGAATATCGTCGTCTACCGGCGTGATCTCCAGATTCGTCGTTCCGGTAGATGCGCCCCGAGCAATACTGATGGTCGCTCCCGGATCCCAGTGCCTGGTATAGTCTGTGTCTTCCGTTGCCTGGCCACCGAGGTCCAAACTCACGTCAACACCCAGCGGAAACGTCACTGTCGCTGTCGCCGTCACCTCGATAACAGTCTCGCCATCAGCTTCCCCAACCCGGCTATTGTCCACCGACAAGATTATGCCCGCCTCGCTATCGTCGTCCTGGAGCTCCAGATTGGTTCCGGTTACTCCGAGGCTTGCCGTTGAGCCATAGAAAAAAATCGTCTCATCCCCCTCCACCAGATTATCATTGATCGGTGTTACTACAACACTGCCGAATCCCGAAGTCTCGTTCGCTAAAATGCGCACTTCTGGCAAAGACCCGATGGTGAAATCGCTTCCTTTCGTTGCCGTGCCCGCCTGCCGCAGATTCACCACAATGCCCTCATCAAACGTGATAGCATTCGCTGGAAGGCTCGCCGTTATCGTCACCGTTTCGGCATCACCATCTTCCTGGATGGTCTCAGGACTCACCGCCAGAAAGATGTCCGGCGCATCCAGTATCTTCATCTCATAGGGCTCTACAGCCTGGTGACCCGCGTCCCCGTCCAGGAAGAAGACCTCCTCGTGGCCTTCCTTAATTCCGTCGAACGTCGGCGTGATCTCAAGCGTCGTGCTGCCGGTGGTTTCTCCGGCCACAATGTTGATGGTCCGCTCCCCCGTCACCACATAATCCTGATCGCTGGTCGTCTCATTCCTGAAGAAAAGCTCTATCGCGGCATTGAATTCTCTAACCTTGCCCAACTTCTCCGTAGCTGTGACAACAACCTCCCTAGTAGCGTTCTGACCTTCCTGAAAGCTCTCCACCGACGGCACTAGCTCATACACATAGCTCGTACCCTGAACCTGGTAATCATACCGCTTCAAATACTTGTCAAGAATCGTAAAATTAATCGTAACAGCATTGCCTTCCTCATCGACCATACTGGCGCCACCTAGATTGATGGCCCCGGCTTTGATTTCCACACCATCGACATCCGAGTCTCCTGCCTGTATGGTATAGGTGCACGATATATGAGCGCCGTAACCAGTACCCCCTGGCAAACATTTGGCGACAACAGGACCACTATCAAGATCGACAGTAAAGGTCATGCCTTGGCCCCGCAATCCAACCGGCTGCGAAAAGCTCATTTTCGCCGTTAACTCTTCCCCAAAGAAATAGATTGTCGGATGGTTGGGGGGCCGATCAATACCGACCGTTCTCAATGCCGGCGGCGAAACATTGATAATACTCAGGGATGTGGTGGTAAGACCCTGATACCCCGAAGCATTCGTCACTTGGCCTTTAATGCGTATACGCTCATGGTAATTCTCGGTATGGACATCATCCGCTACAGGCGTTACCGTTAATGTGACACGTTCGGACTCGGTCTCTCCCTGAGTCCAATCGACTCGAGGAATAACCTCAGGAACAATCGAATAATCATCTGGGCTGAGTGCCCCGCCAGGGATTTGCTCTATCCAGAAACGTATCGTAAGATCTTCTTCGGGAGGGTCTTCAAATTCACTCCCTGTAAAAAATGGGGTAGCAAACAGTTCTATTTCAGTCGGCCCTGCGTTCTCGCGGATTCCCCCTGTGGGTTCGATTGCTATATTAAGACGGTTTTCTTCGTCGCTTGGACTCACGGATAAAATGGTCGTACTGTGTCCTGCCCTGCTCACGGGAATACGCAGATTATGGGCAACCAGCTCCATATTCAGCAAGGTCAGCGATTCGTACTGTCCTTCACTAATATCATCGTCAATAATCTCGAACTCTACGTCCTTGGATACCGAAATGGCACCAGCCGGAAGAATTATGGGAAGCCAGTCCTCCGGGTCTGTCGTGTAGTCCTCCCCGTGTTCCAGTTCTCCAATTTGTATAATGTCGCCCGTGAATTCGGCATCATTCTCGAACCTGTTCTGGTTCTCTCCCACCAACACCAGACTAAAGGAGATCGTGCCGCTCTCACCCTCGTCCAGTGCCAAATAACTCGGCTCAACAGTCAGTTCAACGCTAGGGATTTCAGTGTCGTTGTCATTCAGCTTGAACTCTGCCGATTCAACCTGCAGACCGTCTGTATTACTGCCTTGCACTAAAATGATTTCGAAGGCGTCACTCCCGATATTCTCATAAAAGGTATCGTCAACCACAGTCAAGGAAATAACGACCTGCCCGGATGTAGTGGCTAACGGAACCGTTATCTCGGGGGATGCCGGCGCCACTTCATAATCCGATCCAGGTCCAAGGGTTGCAGTGCCACCAAACGACAGCGTAATGATCGTAGGAACAGTCCGGGCGGCAGAAAGAGTAGCCGTTACATATATATCTGTCGTTCCGGATCCTTCGGCCACAACGCCCGGATTCACACTCAAGGTAACGATGGGCTTGTCCCAAATCGTGCCCACTGCCGTCAGGACCGAACGCGCCCCTATCTCCTCGGCATCCACCGCCGCCACAGTCAGCTCGAACGTCTCGTCCTCCTCGACAAGTTCGTCGTCCTTCATCTGCACCGCCAGCGTCGTAACCTGCGTGCCCGCCTCTATCGTTACCCTGTCCGCTGCCGCTCCCTCATAGTCCAGTCCCGCCGTCGCTGTGATGTCCTCCGTAGTATATGTCAGCTCTATGTTACGCCCGCTCACAGCATCCAGCGTGAGCGTGAATGTCAGCGGGCCATTCGTCTCCTCTTGGCTCTCACCCGTCACCCTCAGCACCGGCGCTGCGTCATTGTCCAGAATCGTGCCCACAGCGCTCAAGACCGAACTCGGCCCTATCACATCGGGATTCACCGCCGTCACAGTCAGCTCGAACGTCTCGTCCTCCTCGTCAAGTGCGTCTTCCTTCATCTGCACCGCCAGCGTCGTAACCTGCGTGCCCGCCTCTATCGTTACCCTGTCCGCTGCCGCTTCCTCATAGTCCGCCTCCGCCGTCGCTGTGACCTCCGCCGTAGTAACCGTCAGCTCTATGTCACGCGCGCTCACAGCATCCAGCGTAAGCTTAAACGTCAGCGGGCCGTCCGCCTCCTCCTTGCTCTGACCCGTCACCCTCAGCACCGGCGCTGCGTCATTGTCCAGAATCGTGCCCACAGCGCTCAAGACCGAACTCGACCCTATCTCACCGGGCTTCACCGCCGTCACAGTCAACTTGAACGTCTCGTCCTCCTCGTCAAGTGCGTCTTCCTTCATCTGCACCGCCAGCGTCGTATCCAGCGTACCCGCCTCTATCGTGAAACTGCCCGCTGGCACTCCATCATAGTCCGCCCCCGCCGTCGCCGTAACGTCCGCCGTAGCATACCTCAGCTCTATGTCACGCGTGCTCACAGCATCCAGCGTGAACGTGAACCTCAGCGGGCCGTTCGCCTCCTCCTTGCTCTGACCCGTCACCCTCAGCACCGGCGCTGAGTCATCGTCCAGAATCGTACCCACTGCCGTCAAGACCGAACCCGACCCTATCTCACCGGTATTCACCGCCTCCACAGTCAGCTCGAACGTCTCGTCCACCTCGTTAAGTAGGTCTTCCTTCATCTGCACCGCCAGCGTCGTATCCCGCGTGCCCTCCTTTATCGTGAAACTGCCCGCTGCCTCTCCATCATAGTCCGCTCCCGCCGTCGCCGTGACGTCCCTCGTAGCATACGTCAGCCCTATGTCACGCGTGCTCGGAGCATTCAGCGTGAGCGTGAACGTCAGCGGGCCGTCCGCCTCCTCCTTGCTCTGACCCGTCACCCTCAGCACCGGCGCTGAGTCATCGTCCAGAATCGTCCCTACTGCTGTCAATACCGAATTCTGCCGTATCTTAGTGGCATCCACCGCCGCCACAGTCAGCCTGAACGTCTCGTCCACCTCGTCGCGTGAGTCTTCCTTCATCTGCACCGCCAACGTCTTAAACCGCGTGCCCGCCTCTATTGTGAAACTGCCCGCTGCCTCTCCCTCATAGTCCAGGTCCGCTGTCGCCGTGACGTCCACCGTAGCATACGTCAGCTTTATGTCATACCCGCTCCGAGCACCCAGACTGAGCATGAACGTCAGCGGGCCGTCCGCCTCCTCCTTGCTGTTACCCGTCACCCTCAGCACCGGCGGTCGGTCCTCGTCCAGGATCGTGCCCACTGCCGTCAATACCGAACCCGACCCTATCTCACCGGCATTCACCGCCGCCATAGTCAGCTTGAACGTCTCGTCCGGCTCGTCACGTAAGTCATTCTTCATCCCCACCGCCAGCGTCGTATCCAGCGTGCCCGCCTTTATCATGAAACTGCCCGCTGCCACGGACGCATAGTCCAGTCCCGCCGTCGCCGTGACATCCGCCGTAGCATACGTCAGCCCTATGTCATGCCCGCTCCGAGCATCCAGCGTAAGCCTGAACGTCAGCGGGCCGTCCGCCTCCTCTTGGCTCTCACCCGTCACCGTCAGCACCGGCGCTGTGTCATCGTCCAGAATCGTCCCCACTGCCGTCAATACCGAATTCTGCCGTACCTTAGAGGGATCCACCGCCACCATAGTCAATTCGAACGTCTCATCCTCCTCGTCACGAAAGTCTTCCTTCATCTGCACCGGCAAATACACAATCCGCTCGCCCACCTTTATTGTGAAAGTGCCCGCTGGCTCTGCCTCATAGTCCAGGTCCGCCGTCGTCGTGACGTCCACCGTAGCATACGTCAGCTCTATGTCATACCCGCTCCGAGCACCCAGAGTGAGCTTGAACGTCAGCGGGCCGTCCGCCTCCTCTTGGCTCTCACCCGTCACCGTCAGCACCGGCGCTCGATCCTCGTCCAGGATCGTGCCCACTGCCCTCAAAACCGAACCCGACCCTATCTCACCGGCATTCCCCGCCGTCACAGTCAGCTCGAACGTCTCGTCCGGCTCGTCACGCCAGTCGTTCTTCATCCGCACTGCCAGCGTCGTTTCCAGCGTGCCCGCATTTATCGTGAAACTGCCCGCCTTTTCCACATAGTCCAGTCCCGCCGTCGCCGTGATATCCTCCGTAGCATACGTCAGATCTATGTTACTCCCGCTCGGAGCATCCAGCGTGAGCGTGAACGTCAGCAGGCCGTCCGACTCCACCTTGGTCTCACCCGCCACCCTCAGCACCGGCGCGTCGTCATTGTCCAGAATCGTGCCCACTGCCCTCAAAACCGAACCCGACCCTATCTCACCGGCATTCCCCGCCGTCACAGTCAGCTCGAACGCCTCGTCCTCCTCGTCACGACCATCGTGCTTCATCTGCACGGCTATAGTCGTATCCCTCGTGCCCGCCTTTATCGTGAAACTGCCCGCTGGCACTCCCACATAGTCCGCCCCCGCCGTCGCCGTGACGTCCGCCGTAGCATACGTCAGCTCTATGTCACTCGTGCTCGGAGCATCCAGCGTGAGCGTGAACGTCAGCAGGCCGGTCGCCTCCTCCTTGCTCTCACCCGTCACCGTCAGCACCGGCGCATCGCCCTTCCACGCGCCCAAACCACTCAGCAGCACGGCCGTGATGACCACGCCAAGCCGAAGTCGCCATGCCTGCCAACACGGCATTACGTAACTACGCCACACTCCAGCCATTAGGGCTTATGTAGGATAGTTTAAACCTTCCTGCATTGAAGTGAAAGCACATTGACGGCTGTTTCTATTTGCATCCCTGCCGTTCCTTTATCTTCCACTCGGCCTCCGGGTTTAATGGCCGGAGGCGCCCGCGCCATGTCATCCGGTGTCTTACCGCGATAGCGCGGTTTCGCCGCTGCCCACTTCGCCCAGTCGGTTATTTCTTGCTTTCTTGTTCATAGGTAAATTCAGGGTATTTCGTCTGTCCAGTTGATTTGTAAGATACAATCAGAACACTGTACTTTACAATGTATTCTCGGTTCCTAGAATTCAACCCCACCCTGTTCACGAGAACCTTCAGTTGCGCTCCGAGGAACTGCCAGCGGCTTCACAGATCGTTCACAGGTATCTGATTATCACGGTATTGCGTGGGGCGCTATTCTGCGCTCAAGCGTTCTGCTTCTTCTACCCAGGTGCGCAACAATGTGTATTGTAGTGCAGATTATATCCCCTTGCTTGTGTTCTCATGTCCCTGCAAAAAATTATTAACCTGAAATTTCCCTTTTCGCTGATCTCGTCTAACTAGTGCCTGGCCGAAAAAATTGATCGAAAGGAGTGTTGATGAAATGCCTCCGTCACCGCTATAATTGGAGGTAGGTGGGGAGTCTTATCACGTATACGAAGAATTAACGAAGCATTAATAGGTTTGGGTCACCACTTGAACCCCTATTCTACCTTCCTTCCTGCTTTCGAATCTTTGGCCTATTTCGTATCTGCAGCCGATTCGTGCCCCATTCTGCCACTATAAGGGGTGTTTCACGCCAACATTCGAAACGTTCGTATGAGATCCGTCAGAGCGCACCTGTTTTCGTTAGGACAGGCGCTCATTGCTGAGATCCAGATTGACCCCAAAAGCCGCGATAACATCCCAGCCATTCTGCTCGGACTGCAGGCCCTCTACCGCCATCTGCCGGCACGCACCAAGGTATTCGATCTGCTCCGCGCCCATTTTGCTAACTTGGCCGATCTGGACCGAGGCCGGCCCGGAATGGACTTCTGGAGCATCTTCGTGCTGGCCATCCTGAAGCAGGGACTCGGCTGTGACTTTGATCGGTTGACGTTCTTGGTCAATCACATGGATATCGTGCGCCAGATGCTGGGGTTGGATGACCAGATGGGTGATCGTGCCATCTTCCAGAGGCAGACCATCATCGACAATGTTTCGAAGCTGACACCGGAGCTGTTGGATGAGGTCAATCAGATCGTAGTGGCCTATGGGCACAACGAAGTGGGTGCTGCGGAGGAGTTGCATACACGAGCAGACTCTTTTGTTGTGGAGACCGACGTACACTGGCCGACCGATGTGCGGCTGTTGTGGGATGCCATACAGTGTGTAGTGCTGTTGATAACCCAGGCGGCATCGAGGCACGGCATAGCGGGCTGGCGCAAGTACAGGAGCTGGCTGCGCGCTGTGCATGCGCACTTTGCTCCGGTGCGTCTGGCGCGCAGATGGCGCACGAAAGAGGATGTACAGGCCTACTTGGAAATATGCCAGGTGGTGGTAAAGAAAGTGAAGTCCACGGTGCAGGTGTTGCAGCAGCAGTCCGTGCCGCATCCGGAGATTACGCGGTATTGGACGCACTGTGAGCGTCAGTATAGAGCAGGTAGAGCGGCGATTGATCCATGAGGAGAGGATTCCGCACGAGGAGAAGGTGTTTTCGGTGTATGAAGAGCACACGCGTTGGATCTGCAAGCAGAAAGCAGGCATCATGGCCGAGTTGGGGGTGCCGGTGTGTGTCATAGAAGATGCGCACCCATTCATACTCCACCACATGATCCAGTGGGAGGGAACGGACGTAGACGTGGCCGTGCCTCTATTAACCGAAACGAAGAAGCGCTACGGTGCCGTGGTTTCCTGTAGCGTGGACAGGGGCTTTTACAGCCCAGACAACCTTACCGCGTTTGAGGCAGAGCTGGGGCTGGCCGTGATGCCCAGGAAGGGCAAAGGCACAGAGGCCTCTCGTCCCATCTTTACCATTTGGCGGCTGAATCTGAAGATCGGCAATAATCGCAGGTAGGTATTTTGGCGGCTTGTTAGGGATGTGGCCCCACTTGTGGCCCTGTTTGGCCGGATTTTCTGGTGTTTGGTCCCACCAGCGCCCCGTTTTTGGGATTCACAGAGGCGGGAATACGAATGTTGTGCCATAAAGTGTTGACGGCTATTGCGAACAACGCCCCCCAGCCCTATCTTCCCCTCTATGTATATCCGACGCTCGCTTACCCGAACCACCGACGACGCTACACGCTACTATTCCTTTCGCCTTTGTCACGGCGAACGCATAGGGGGCAAGGTCCGGCAGAAGACCCTGCTCAATCTCGGTGCCCACTTCCGCATCGACAAACGCTACTGGCGTGCGCTCTGCAGCCGGATTGAGGCACTGCTCAAGGGCCAGCTCGAACTCGTTCCCATGGGCGTTCCTGCCGTCGCGTGGAAGAGGAGGCCCACCGCATTGCAGAACTTTTGAGCGCGCGCAAGGCGGTAGCCGTGACCGAGGGCAAGGGCGAGACGCCGCCGCGCGAATGGCACCATGTGGATGTCCACTCGCTCAAAACGGTCCGGCCCCGCACGGTGAGCGTAGAACATGTGGGGCTCTGGGCCATGGAGCAGTTGGGCATGGATGAGCTCTTCGAGAAGCTTGGCATCACGCGAGGCCTCCGGCATGCGGCCACGGGCTCCATCATAGGCCGTCTGGCCGAGCCGGCCAGCGAACATGCCACGAAGCGTTGGCTGGCCTCTGCCAGTGGCCTGGACGAGTTTCTGGGCTGCAACTTCGAGAAGATGGCCGACATGCAGCTGTACCGGGCCAGCGACATGCTGCACAAACACCGCAAGGCCATAGAGGACCACCTCTTTGCACGGGCGCTGGACCTGTTTGATCTGGAGCCCACGATCGCGCTCTATGATCTGAAGGGCAGCTTCCTGGAAGGCAGTGGCAAGAGCATCGACAAGGCCAAGTACGCACGCTCGAAGGAGCGTCGCAGTGACTGCGCGCTGCTTACGCTGGCTCTTGTAACGCGCGGCAGCGGGTTCGTGCGTCGTAGCCAGGTCTTCAAGGGCAACGTAAACGAAGCGTCCACGCTCAAGGAGATGCTGGAGTCCCTGGAGACGCCCAGGGACGCACGTGTGGTGATGGACCGGGGCATTGCCACACAGGACCGCATAGACTGGCTGCGAGAGGAGGGCTACCGCTACATCGTGGTATCAAGAGAGCGCAGGAAGCCCTTTGAACAGGAGCGGGCACTGGCTCTTCAGATGGCCTCGGGCAGTGACGTCGAGGTGTACCGGGAGGAGGCAGACGACGAGGTGCGGCTCTGTTGCCGATCCCGGTCCCGCATGGCGATGGAAGAGGCCAAGATGAGGCAGAAAGCGGAAAGATTCGAGGAGGCCCTCGGCGAGCTTTCCGATCGGCTTGCCCGGCCGAAGACGCAAAAGCGCATCGACCTCATAAGGGAACGTATCGGCCGATTGAAGCAGAGCTTCAGCGGCATCGGACAGCATTACGAGATAGAAGTGGAGACGGATGAGGACGGCAAGCGGGCCCAGTCTATCACGTGGACAAAGACGCCGAAAGCACCCGCGTTGATGACCGATCCGGGCGTCTATTGCCTGCGCAGCAACGAGATGGAGTTCACCGCGGAAGAGCTCTGGCGCACGTATGTGATGCTGACCGATCTGGAAGCGGTGTTCCGGTCCCTGAAGTCGGAACTCGGACTGCGACCGATCTATCATTCCACAGGCCGGCGCGCGGAGGGCCATCTGTTCATCACGGTCCTGGCTTACCAGTTGGTGCAGGTGATTCGTACGCGGCTAAGGAGTAAGGACCTACGCTCAAGCTGGACGACGCTGCGGCGCATCCTTCAGCGGCAGGTCCGCTCTACGAATGTGTTCCAGTGCCGGGATGGGCATACGCTGCACGTCCGTACGACATCACAGCCGGATAGTGAACTGAAGGGCATGTACGACGCCCTGGGAGTGGATCGGGCGCCCCTATTCATGCACAAGACTACCATCTGATCCAAGGCCACGAAATTCACTTTGAGGCCGTTTGTAGTGCCAGAAGGAACAAAGGTGACCTTGTAACCATAGGTAAATATGCTACTTAAAAAATGTATGTTAAACTTGGGTTAGCATGACCTCCGGGACGAAAAAGGAAAGAATAGGGACTTATATAGTGCTTGTACGAAAATACTTTAAATCTTCAATAAACAATCAGTTATATCTTGCAATTGGCGGTGAATCTGAGGGACGTATAGCCGATTTGGGCGTTTAAGAGCGCAAAACAGCTCACATTCGCCAGGGAAACCATGCGCAAGATTGTCCCAGAGTGCCGTGCACTCGACAGTACGCCGATTGGGGAGATTGCTATAGACCCGAGAATGCGCGACGACATGAGTGCGGTGCTCAAGGGTCTGCAGTGCGTCTACTGCACGGCGGAATCCCGTGCGGCCTTGTTCGCGATTCTGGAGGCGCACTTTCAGCCGGGTAAACGTAAAGATGTCGGGCGACCGGGCATGGATCTATGGCGCGTCATCGTGTTTGCGATAGTCAAGCAGTGCCTGGATCTGGACTACGATGCTTTGTTGTACCGGGCCAACAACGATCTCTTGCTGCGGGAGCTCTTGGGGCACGGAGATGCCGGGTTTGACGAGGTGAAGTACAGCAGACAGCGGCTGGTGGACAACGTGCAGCTTTTGACGCCGAAGCTGGTCCTGAAGGTGACCCAATTGATAGTGCGGACGGGGCACAAGGTGGCTGGAAAAGAGTCTGGGACCGCGCTAGGTGGTCGCTGCGATTCCAGGGTGGTTAAGACGCATGTGCACTATCCCACCGATGTGGGTCTGTGCTGGGATGCGGTTCGTGGTCTAATACGTGTGAGTACACGCTCGGCTGCGGCATTCGCTCTTCCGGGCTGGCGCAAGCATGCGGATCGCACGCGGAAGATATACCAGGCCTTCATCCGGGTGCGGACGGCCCCGCGCTACCGGCAGAATCCGAAAGGAGTGAAGGCGTACTTGCGCCAGTGCACACAGACTGCAGCACGTGCCCGTACGCTGTTGAATGCCTTGGCCACGGTGCAGAAATCGGCGGCGGCGCGAGCGGATATCGCGTATTACTTGCACTATGTGGACTTGTTGGTGGATCAGGCGTCGCATCCTCTTGGGCGAGATGATTCCACATGCGCAGAAAGTGTTTTCCATCCACAAGCCACATACGCGTTGGATCAGCAAAGGCAAGGCGGGCGTGCTGGCCGAGTTGGGCCTTCCGGTCGCACTGGTAGAAGATGAGCACCGGTTCATTTTGGCTTATCACATCCTGTGGGACACATCAGATGTTGAGGTGGCGGTACCGATCATTGATGCGGTGCAGGCGGCTTTTCCAGAGTTCAATGCGTGCAGTTTTGACCGGGGCTTTCACAGCTTGAAGAATCGAAAAGCATTGGATGCTCGGCTGGCGCTCAATGCGCTTCCGAAGAAGGGCAAGCTTTCTCTGGCGGAGCGTGCGCGGGAGCGCGCGCCTGCGTTCAAGGCAGCGCGGCGGCAGCACCCGGCCGTCGAGTCGTGTCTGGCCAATTTCGGACTTCGGGGCGGTGCGCTGGTGCGGCAGAAGAGTCCGGAGAACTTCGCGCTGATGGTGAGCCTGTCGGTGTTGGCAGTCAACGTGCACCGGCTGGGTTGCCTGGTGCGCGCCCAGGAACGGGCACGAATAAAGCGTCGGCGAAAACGCGCGGCGTAGGCCCGCTACCACCTCGCAGAAAGGTCCCAATCGCAGGCCCCAAGGGACACGTATGCCCTCCCGATAGGAACACAACGCCCTTCGAGCCGCAAACTGTCCGTGCGCGCACGCAAGAGACGCCAGCATGGCCGAAACACTCGAAGCGCACCGTCAACGAACTCAAAAAACGACCGTGCCTGTGCATTCGAGGCCGAAAAAAGAGAGTATTCGGTCAATCACTATATAGATAAATGAATCATCTAGTGCAGTGTCCTAAATATATTAGTGATTATACCGAAACAGTGGCCAGCGCCTGCCTGGCCAGCGCTACCTTCCTGAGAATCTCCTCTGCCGTCTTTGTCCACACCAAGGGCTGGGGATTCTCGTTGTAGGTCTTGATGTAGTCCTTGAGACGCCGCTCCAGATCCTGTACTGAATGGAAGACGCCGCGGCGGAGCTGCTTCTCGGTCAGCGTGCCGAAGAATCGCTCGACCAGGTTCAGCCACGACGCGCTGGTGGGCGTAAAGTGCAGGAAGATGCGCTTCTGCCGCTCGATCCAGTCCATGAGCTTAGGGTGCTTGTGGGTCGCGTAGTTGTCCAGGATGATGTGGATCTCCTGGTTCTTGGGCACGGCCTTCTCCAGCTGACGAAGGAACTTCAGCACCTCCTGGTGACGGTGACGGTGACGCTTGTACGTCTGGCCGATCACCTGGCCCGTGGCGTCGGGTAGCCCGGGAGATTTCCAGGCCCCCACAGAACCGTACGTGAGACTCTCGCCTCATACGGCTCTTCTCGGCCCACCCGGCTACCAATCCAGCCAGCAGCCAGGCCCTTGTTTCTTGAGCGAGGTCCTCCCGCCTTGCGGTTGCCCCGCTCCTTCCACCGACCGAGTCGGCCCCTTCGCTCCAGTTCCATTACAGAACCTTCTTCACTACTACGAGCCGATCCGCCCCCGTGGAGCGCATTGGTACTCAATCGCTCGCGGGTTCTCCGCTTGCGAGTCTCCCTTGGCATCGCCCCGACAGGTTCCCACGTTCCGCATTTAGGCCCAGACCATATTCTCGCCGCCTGTATGCCGGATGCTGATCGGGCCATAAACAGGCACCTCCCGATCTCGTCCCGGAGCAGAGATGAGACCCCGGTTTTGACATCGTCCAAGCACTTTCGACACTTCGTCAGCGGTTCACTTGCGTTCGACTCTATGGCCCATACCTGACAGAGTCATTGCTCCGCCTTTTCCGGACTCGCTCACTACCGAACCCTTAAAGTCAAGCAGCAGCCGGTGGTTTGCAGCCTCCGCCTGTACGACGGCTGCGGGGGGCCTTCCCCCATCCTAAATGCAGTTACGCAACACTCAAGCTATGTTAAAGAACAACACCTGCGTGCCACTCGTGGCACACCACCTCCAGCGCAGCGAACAGTGACGTGGTGCCGTGGCGCTTGTAGTCGTGCGTTATGGTCCCGCAGCGGCCCTTCTTCAGCGGCAGGCCCGGCTGCGTTCGATCCAGCGCCTGGATCGAACGCTTCTCATCAAAGCTGAAGACCGCCGCGTTCTCCGGCGGGTTCAGATACAGCCCAACCACGTCCCGGAGCTTTTCCTCGAAGTGCGGATCGGTGCTCACCTTGAAGGTCCGTACCAGATGCGGCTTCAGTCCCAACGAGCGCCACACCCGGTGCACGAAGCTGTGGGTCGTACCTGCCGCACGCGCCATCGACCGGCAAGACCAGTGCGTCGCAGCCGGCGCCTCGGTCTGCGTCGTAAGACGGATCACCTTGGTCCTGAGCTGCGCCTGTGCCTTCGAGCACTTGCCCCCGTGGTTACCGCCCCGCGGGCGCTCCTTGGCAATCCCTTCCATCCCCTGGTCGGCGAAGCGCCGTCTCCAGCGGCCGACCTTGTTCTGGTCCGTGCCCAGCTCTTGGGCAATCGCCTTGTTCGTCATGCCGTCCGCTGCCATGAGCATCATCTGCGACCGCTCCTGCAACCGGACCGACGCACTGCGCGAGCGCGACCACCGCTCCAGGCACCGCCGGTCCGCCTCCAACAGCTCGATGTTGACTGCTACCCGCATGGTTCCCCCATTTATTCGTGTGAACGATGCAACGAAGATAGCCAATTCGTGGGATATAATCATTACTTTATTTGCTACACTACACTAGCTACACGATCCTGTGTCGTGGCCGCGCTTAGACGCGTCCGAAGACGCGGCCAGAGGCACGACGTTTACGGCCGTAGCCGCCTCCGTCCGACACGCAGGGCCTCCCGCCCTGCCGAAAAGCTCCATGCCCCTCAGACGGATGTTACGGGCCGCATTAACGTCCCGGTCCTGCCGGTGCCCGCACTCGCTACAAACGAACGTGCGGACCGCCAGCGTCAGCCGGTCCTTTGCCAGAGCGCCGCACGCACTGCACGTCTATAATGCGGCTTTACTTTCACGAGCTCGCCTCCGGCGCTTTCAGCCTTGTAGGAGAGTTGCTGCATGAGCATGCCGAGGCAGTTCTCGTGCATAGAACGGTTCAGCCCACGTTTGCGGGAGCCGCCACGGGCCGGCATGGCTTGGAGTCTCAGGTCTTCCACGACGATCCATGCGGAGTGCATCTTCACGATGTCGGTCGTAATGCGGTGTACTTCGCTGCGGCGGCGCACGGCCAAGCTGCGGCTTTCGCGGGTGAGGGCCAGCCTCTTTTTGCGGCGCGTCTTGCTGCCGCGCTTGGCACGGCTTACGACTTGCTGGAGGCGTTTGCGCTTGCGCTCCGGCAACCGCAAGGGCGCGTACTGCGTGCCGTCAGAGAGCGAACAGTTGGCCTTTACGCCCACGTCGACACCTATGGCCTCGCGCGTGTCCGTCGTGACCACCACGACGTTATGCTGCACAACAAGCTGCACGTTGAAGCCGGTGCCTAAAGGGTGTCGCAGGATGCGGACCAGCCGGACGGTGTTGCCGCCGGAGAGTACGCCGCGCTTGTCATTGAACCGCAGCTTGCCCACGCCCTTTATCTGGAGCGTATGGTACGGGCCGTTCTTGCGCGGCACGGTGCCCTCGAACTCAAAGGATCGCACTTCCGGCTTGAATATTAGCCTGCCCTTGCCTTCGCCAAAGAACTTGTCGTAGGCGCTGCGGACGCGCTGGAGCATGCTGCGCTGGGCGCGCACAGGCTACGCCGCATTATGCGCATTGTCCTGGCGCATGGCCGTAAGCCTCTTGTACAGATCAAAGGTGGAAGGCGTCTTGCCGCCTTCGGCAAACTCGTTGCGGCAGTGGGTCATTGCGCAGCCACGCCAGATGCCGAAACAACGCGTCCAGTGCTTCGCGCTGCGTCTTTCTCACCCGTCGGCACCGGTATGTGTAGGTGCGTATCACAGGTATTGACACGTACTTGTACATACTTTGTTCCGCGTTCATTTATCTATATAAACCCCAAAGAATACCCACGACAGGCAGGCTAGCAATCGCCGGACATTCTAGTGCGCATGGCGACCCATGCCCAACAAAAATCGTGCTGGCTCGCATCAAGTCCCTATCACGTCAAACCGGCTGCCGGCAGATGGCAGTTTCTCGACCTCAATTCGTACGGGGAACGCATTCTTGACATCCGGAATGTGGCTTATGACCAGAATCTTGCTGAAGTCGTCCTTTATGGCATGGATTGCCTGAATAAGGTTGTCCACTCCCTGCGTATCCTGGGTACCAAAGCCTTCATCGATAACCAGCATCCGGACACGCACTCCGCTGCGCTCGGCCAAGAGCTGTGACAGCGCAATGCGAAGTGCGAAGTTGACCCGAAAGGCCTCACCACCGGAGTAGGTCTCATAGGTTCGATATTGGCCGAGCTCGTCAATGATCTTGATTTCCAGCGTTTCTGCCGTTCCTCCCTTCTGCTTGGCTTTCTGGGTCTCGATACGTACATGCATTTTGCCGCCCGACAGGCGGCCAAGAATCTCGTTTGTGCGCTCCTCGATATCGGGGAGGGTCTCCTCGATGATCAGCGACGGGATGCCATGCTTCCCAAAGGCCGTCGTAAGATGTCGATATAGGGCTCTTTGCTCCTGGAGCGCAAGCTTTTCTTTCTGATACTGCTCGCGCTGCCGGCCCTCCTCCGCTGCCTGCGTGAGCTTCTCCGTAATCTGCCCCGAGGCAGCGTGCAGACCGGCAAGCGCGGCCTCGAGATCCGCCCCGTGCGTCCGCACCGTCGCCAACCGGGCTTCGGTCCCGCTGTCGGCCGCCATCAAGGCCTTGAGATCCGCTACGCGCTGCTTTGTGCGTCGCAGATTTTCGCGGGACGCTTCGGCCCGCTGCCGCACGGTAGCCCGGCGCTCCTCCCACTGGGCATGCTCCTCCACGGCCTTGGACAGCTCAAGCATGCGACGCGGCGCAGCATCCAATGCACGGAGCTCCGATCGTACTGCCGCAAGGCGCGCTTCATCCAGACCCACCGCCTCCATGTTACCTGACAGCACGCGTATTTGCTTTTCCAGCTCGCCAAAAGTGGTGCCATCCTCCATCCGCCGGCGGCTAAGACGAAGCCGCTCCCGCGTCTGCTCCAGTGCCTCTTGAAGCGGCCTCCTGCGCTTTTGGTGCACTTCAATAGCCCGCATCTGGTCTAGGAGCATCGGCGCCCTGACCGCTTCCGAGCGCATCTGCTCATAGGCATCCGGATCAAACTGCAGGGCCTTGCGCCGCGCCACCAATTCCTGCTTCTTCTGGCGTGAGGCATGCGCGAAGTCGTTGTCCGCAATGCGTTGTCGAATTTCGGCAATCTGGCGAGCGACTTCTCTCAGCAACTGGCATGCACGCCCGGCCTGCCTCAACTGTTCATTCACGGCAGCCAGATCGGCCGCTACGCCTTCTAGTGCCTCCATCTTTTTCCGTCCGGATGCGTAGGCCTCCCGGAGTTGGGCGCGCTCCGCCCCCAGTTTCATTCGCTGGACATTGGATTTCTCCAGTATATCTGCAAGCTCCTTCATACCACCGCGCAGCTCGCGCTCCACCTTTTCCCGGTGCGCTTGGGTAAGACCCGTACCGCAGGTCGGGCATTGGCCTTGCCGGGCGCTGCCCATGAACGCTACCTGCTCCTCTTTTTCGGCAAGGTCTCTTCGCCTAGCGCTTATTTCGCCCGCAAGGGCATCATACCGGGTGGATACGGCCTGGCCCTGCTCCCGCAGGGATTCCAAGGAGCGATCTAGCGTGGCATATGTGGACTGTGCACGCTCCAATTCCTTCCGCCGAGCGAGCAACGCGGTGCGATCCAACCGTTCGCCGTCCTCATGGCTCCTGCGCCTCCCGAGGACCTCGCATTCCCGCTCAAGCACCTGCCGCTCGGCTAGCACGGCCTGCTCTTCCAGGGCAATGCGCGTGTCCAGTTGTTCCAGTTCCAACTTGGTCTTGCGAAGTAGCCGCTCCCCTTCTGCAGCCTCTTGCGCCGACTCCAGCGCCGCACGCACGTCAGGCTCTTCAGCCAGCCTTGCCGCGACAGTCTCAAGCTCTGCTTCGTGGCTGCGCTCCGCATGCCGCAACGTGTCAATATGGCGCTCCAGGGCATGCCTTCTGTCGACCAACTCGCGCTGCAGTGCATTCCGCTCTTGTTCGAATGTGCGCACCAATTCGGATTTCGTGGTAAGCGTCTCACGCTCCGCCTCCAACTCCCTGTGCCGCTCAAAATCACGCCGGATGTCACGGCCAGAACTTATGACGGCATCCGCGGCTGCGATCTGCCCGCTGAACCGGGATGTATCGGCCTCGTACTCCGCCAGCCGGGCAGCCTCGCTGCGACACGTCTCTAACAGGTGTCTGACCTCTTGCCGCTGGCTCTCCAGCCTCTGCACGCGGCCTGCCAGCGCCTGCTCCTCTTCCCGAGCACGCCTGCGCTCGGCCTCCTTCAATGAAACGTCCGCCTGGAGCCTGGTTTGCTCAGCTTTCCATCCGGGAATTTTTTTCTCGGCGGCCCCCAGTCTGTTGATATCGGCCTCCCGCCACGCAATGGCCCGAACTGCCTCACGCACATGATCCTGAGCCAGAGCGCGCAATTCTTCATAGCGCCCGAGATTAAGGATATTGCTTAGCACTTCCTTGCGCTTGCCAGGTGCCTTTTTGGTAAACTCGTCGCTCCTTCCCTGCAGAAGGAATGCAGAATTGATAAAGGTGTCATAGTCGATACCAAGGACACGGGTGATGCGCTCACCCGTTTCCGCTATGGTAGCGCAAGACAGCGGCCGGTAGGTGTCGTCGCTGGCACTGCGCCCGTGTAACTCTAGGTGGGTCTTGGATCCTTTCGGGGATTCCGCATAGGTGCGTACCACGCGGTAACGCTCGCCTTCTGCGTCAAATTCAAACTCGACGCTCATTTCCCGCTCCGAGGTTCGCAAGAGATCCGGTGACGGGTTCTGGCGCCCGGTCGTCTTTCGCGCACGCCCCCACAGCGCCCATGTAATCGCATCCAGCAGCGCCGACTTGCCCTGGCCGTTGTTACCGGAGAGGCAGGCAACGTGAAAGGCTTCGAAGTCCAGCACCGGTGCCTGCGCACCGTAGCTCATGAAATTGCTGAGCCTAAGCGTAACCGGAATCATTTCTGCCTCCGGTTAAGGCTTACGGATCTGGTCGAGTGCACGTGTTCCAAACTCTTCCGATAGATCTACCAGCTCTGGAAAGAGCTTTCTGGCATACTCCCAAGCCAGCGGCACTACGCTGGAAACCGGCTCATACAGGCGAGATTCCCTACGGGACTGCATGGCCGGCATACTGGCTTGGCCTAGCACCAAGAAAAGAAGGCTAAGCACGATGCCAGCCTTTGCCGCACCGATTGCGCCTCCAAGAAGCCTGTTGATGGAGGAGAGATGCAGTACACCCACGGCGCCTTGCAAAATGCGCGCAATGACACCCACGGCAATCTGTACGGCAACAAAGGCAAGCGTGAATCCCACGATGGGGGCGATGGACTCAGAGATCCCCAGGCTTTGGGCAACCATGCTGCCAAGCATCTCCATGAATGCTACCCCCACAGCAATGCCGGCAACCACACCCGCAATGCCGATGACCTGCCCGATGAGCCCGGATCGCAGGCCCAGCATGATGCCTACGCCCAGGCAGACAACAATGAATATGTCCAGCGTATTCATGCCTTGGCTCTGTTACAGGATGAAGCGCAGCGCCAACGTCCCCAACGCAACCTGCATAACGCCGAGCGAAAGCGCCGCGCGGTTATCCAACATTCGAATGCGAGGCACGAGTGCCGGATCAAAACCCTTCTCGTATGTGCGGTCCAGCCTATCGGCCTTGAACTTGTGGTGTACGCTAGCGGCGCCGGCAGCTACGGCCAGCAATGCCGCCGAATAATCTATCCATCTCCGCCGCCGGTATCTTGCAGAGATGCCCTGGCTATCAGCGCGCGTAACGTCGTCAGCATAAAGATCCAGCCGGTACTTGTTCCAGATACGCTGCCGGGCCGCAACTTCCCGCAGCTCATAGCCTGGCATCTCCACAGTTATACTACCTTTCCCGAAAGCCGAGAAGACCAGGGGCGTCGTACCCATGAGCACCCTTCCACCGTCGCCGACCCAGTATGCTGAGGCACCGAAGGGGGCGGTCTCTACGCGGTGATACGAAGGAAAATCCAGTCTGACGGCCACCGTATCCCCGGGCCCTACCCCCAGCGAAGCTTCCACGGGGGCAATGGACCACCGGTAGGCGCCGACCGCCTTCAGGCGCAGTACACGTGCATCCGGGTCCACGAGGAACATCTTTCGGTGCGCAGGCCCCAGCGCAACGCTATCGGCATAGACCATCGCCGCCGGATAGTTGGTGTCGAGGCGCACCAAGGCATAGTCCTGCCCCATGCACGGGATCGTACCCGCGAGCGCGATGAATAGGCTACGGAGCAGCATTACCGGATTTGAATAACTGAACATATCTCGGTTCAGCAAGCACGACCAAGTGGCCATTGCGGGCCACCAAGGCAGATTTTACGCGGCCTCGAAGCTCCGTTTCCCATTCCAGCTTCCCGGACGCACGATCGAGTGCATATAGCATCCGGCCCATGCTGGCGGCAAACACATGCGTCTCCGCCACCACGGGCGCGCTGGCAAACGCGTCGGGGCCACTGAACTTCCATACCGGCTCTTGCTGCATCTGCGAAAAGGCGATGAGTGAACCATCCGATCCGCCAACTGCCATCATGGCCCCATCCACGGCCGGCTCGCTGTATCGTACGGTGGAATCCGGAGTATGGTACACGTTCTGCTCGCCTCCGGTCGAGGCTTCGAGGAATACAACCTTCCCCCTCGTGGTAGGAATTACCAGGCGGCTCCCGAATACCGCCATGGACGCGTACACAGGCCCGACATGGCTGCGCTCCCAAAGCCTGGAGCCGCTTTCAGTGTCCAACGCCGTAACCAGCCCCTGTTCATCTGCCACAATGACGCGGCCATCCACAAGAACAGGCCGGCTCCGGATAAGGCCGCCCGGGCGTCGCTCCCAGCGTACCTCCCCCTGCGCGGAATAACGGCGCACGACGCCGTCGCCGTCGACGGCTACAAAGCCGTCTTCCAGGGCGAGCAGGCCGGCTGCAACCAAGGCTCCCCTGCGTGCCCAGTTTGTCCTGCCCTGCTGAAGGTCATAGCTGACGAGGGCACGCCGTCCCCATGCCACGGGCACGACCATGTCACCTCCGATGAACAGTGGCGTGGATTCAATCACATCACCGAAACGCTTGAGCCCCAGCCGCTTTCCGCTCTCTAGGCCGATGGCATGCGCCTCGCCCCTACGTGTGCCTACCAGGACCACGTCGCCCATCAGATGCGGTGCACCCGGCCCGAACCCGGCTCCGGCATTATATGTCCAGGCCAGTTCAAGCGGCGGTACCAGCGCTTCGCCACGCTCTCTCTCGGCCTCCCAGTGATCCACCTTGAGCGTGTTACACCCGCCTGCCAAGAGAAGCAGCCCGAGTGCACTGCCCAGAATCTTGTCGATTGCCAGCTTCAAAAGTCGAACCCAAAAAAGAACTGGCGGAAAACTCCCGGGTCACGACGCGAAAAGCCTTCCCGGAATCGATACCCAAAATCATACCGCAGGACAAATCCGCCAAAGAGGTTCAGTCGAAGGCCGATGCCGGTACTTCCCAGCGTCTCACCTGCAAAAATCTGGGGAATACGCTGCCGGTACGCTCCGTTCCAGGCGTGCGCCGCATCGAAGAACAGGGCACCCCGAAGGTTGACTATGCCGAGGACGGCCAGCACCGGCACGTGAAGGGCCGGCCGCTCCACGATAGGGAAGCGCAGTTCGTGGGAAGTAAACCACATCTTCTTGCCCCGCACGTCAAACATGGGGAAACCCCGTAGATCCCAGCTGCCGCCCATGAACCACAGGCGGGCCTCCCGTCCGTGATTGACGCGAGCCATGGCGCGGGAGGCAAACGTCAGATGCCGCCTCAGCCTAAGGTAGTGGCGCACGTCGCCTAGCGCACTGACGTAATTGACATTGGAATACCTGATGTCCGTCGTGTAAGCCGCGCTGAGTTCACCGCGCCATCCGTCCACCGGGCCATTGAACCCGTAGAGTGCATTATCGTGCACCAGAGATACGGAATTGGATAGCAAATACGCCACCCGATCGATCCTGCGCTCCGGGATCTGCTTGCGATCCCAGCTCAGGGACGTACCCAATTCAATCCGGCGAAACATGGAGATCGGATAGCTGACGACGCCAAAGCCGCCATATATCTGTTCCCAGAATCGGGGAAACTCCACGGACGCGTCTGGATCAGTGATGTCGTACCTAAGCCCACCGTATCGGTACACCCCGTACCCTGTATTGGCCCGCCGATGCAACTGCACGCGCGAAATGTTCACGTTCAGACTTCGGAGGAAGCTGTCACTGCCGCCGTAGTGCGACGTATTGTACATCAGGAAGTACAGCCGGTCGTTGCCCAGAAGGTCGGACACGGAAAGCACGGCCCCCCCGCTTGTGCCCCACACGGCATTATTCGAGACCTGGCCCTGCGCAATATCCAGGCCGAAGCGCTTCTTGTACGGATAGGGCCGCTTTCGCGCCTGATTCTCAATTTTGTCGAAGGCCCAGGCGCTGCCCGCAACGGGCCGTACGGGCTGCCAATGCCGGGGGCTGGAAATCAGCGAATCAACTCCGCCCAGGGCCCGGATGGTGAAACGGTAGTTCTCGAACGAGGTAAAGACCATCTTGTCGTCCGTGGTCCATACCGGATCGAAGACGGCCGTAGTCCACTCTGTTAGCCGGCGCTCGGTCGCTGCCGCCGAACGTACGCGCGTGCCGGACGTGCCTATGCTATCGCGCGCGACCTGGGGCGGCGGCGCACTTGCGTCCACCACGAAGATGTCCTGACCGCCGAAGCGCCCCGTGGAATCACGCCGCGCGCTGGTAAATACAAGCTGCTTACCGTCCGGGCTCCATCGCGGCGAAAAGTCGCGATGGCGGCCGAAGGTAACGTAGTCTATGGCTCCGGTTTCCAGGTCATACGTGAACAGATTGTAGGCACCATCCCGGCCTACCGACGTGCGGTCACTCGAAAAGGCTATGGCCCGGCCATCTGGGCTCCACGTCGGGTCGCGCTCGTCGTATGCATCGTTCGTAAGCCGCTGCAGCGCGTCCTGCTTGGTGTCATAAACATAGAGATCAATGAATCCGCTCTGGCCGATCGAAGAGAAGGCCAGGCGGCTTCCGTCCGGGCTCCACGTCGGAGAATACACAGCTATCTGGTCGTCGAATCCATAGGTTGGCCCCAGTTCACCCTTCTCCAGGTCATACGTGTGTATCACATCGTTCTTGCCGCTTTTTGTCACGAATGCCAGCCACCCGTCGCCCGAGACGCTGATACGGCTCTCGAAGAGGTGAAAGGCCTCGAATTGATCATCCCGCTCGCCCCGGACGAGAATGCGGGACTTCTGCTGCGGACGGTATAGCGAGTCCAACTCCACGCTGAATACGTTGGTATAGCCATCCCTGTTACCCACGTAGTAGACATGACGGCGCCCGTCGCGCGATTGATAAAAGGCCGGCTTCGAACTGAAACCCCGTACGGCTAGGCCACCTGCGAGCACGGTGGGGATCTCAGCATCATCAAGCTTGGGATAATAACTCTGGCGCAGATGGCGCTGCCACCGGCTGCTAATGGTCTTGTAATCCTCCCGCAGCGTGAATTCCATCACCTTGCGAAAATCCCGGTCCACCCATGCATGCTCCACAAGGTCCAGCAGCTTCTCTTCACCATACGTCCGCGCGATGAACCGGCACAGCGCCTCCCCCTCCTTGTACATCAGAAACGTGCCATTGACACGGTAAATATTCTCCAGCGGCACAAGATAGTTGGCAAAAATGGCGTCGCGCATCACCATTTCATGCTGGTAGTCGGGCTCTCCCGACCAGTATTCCGCGAGGCCTTCGGTGAACCAGAGGGGCAGCAGACGGTCGGCCACGATACGGTGGTCGCGATAGACCCGCATCAGCTTGTTAAGCGTGAAGACGTGCACCATTTCGTGGCGCACCACGCGCCGAAAGCGATGCAGGTCGCCGTTGGCGGGAATGACCACGCGTCCCTTCAGGAATTCAAAAAAGCCTCCGACGCCGTCGGGAATGAATCCGCTTGTGATGTTCGTCTGCTTGAAATGCAGCTGGGACGCATAGAATACAATGGGGGTGCGATGATTGAAGGAAAAATGGAAGCGGTTCTGCAGCTCCTTGTATGCCTCTTCCGCGAACGCCGCACCATGCTCGGCCAGCTCGCTCATTTCCGGATAAAAATAGATGTCGAAATGCTGCGTCTCCAGCACGCGCCAGTCAAAATCCTTGTACTGGATCTTATTGCGCCCGAAATGAAAATTGTACTGTGCGCTGGAGGACCATTCAAATCCCGCACTGATGAATAGAACGATAAGCAGAACGCGCAGAACCATGGACCGTCCGGTCATACTCCGCATGGCAACGCCGGGCAGGAAAGCCCCGTTCCCCCTACGCAGGCGCGTGGCGCACCATTTGCACGCTACGCATCCGCCAGCGCCGCCTTCAGCGTGCTGATTAGGCCGACGGGCGAGGGATCCACGCGGTGAAGCAGGGCTAGGTACAGACTCACCCAGTCGCTGGGATACAAGAGCGACAGCAGCCGCGCCAAAGGACGCTCTCCCCTGCTGTGCATCTCTATCCATGCACCCGCCAGGGGCTGGAGCAACTCCCGCGTTACGTCCATGCGGCGCCGCGTGCGGGGGTGATCATCCCGGTCTCGCAGCACGATGACGCCGAGCTTCTGAAGCTCGGCCTGCCCGCGGTCCCAACCCATGATCTCGTTGTGGTTCATCTCTGGAAGCAGGTTGCCCACCGCAAACGTCTTGCCGTTCTCATGTAGCTGATTGCGCCAGCGCAGGTTTGCTGCCTCGAGGCGCTGACTGCTATAGATTACAGGAAAGAGCCCCTGAAGCGTCCGCGCCATCTGCCACGCTTCACTGCCGTCTGCCGCATATTGGGCCGCCTGCTCGGAGGCCACATCAATGGCTTCTTCCCATGCGCCGTCTGCCATCTCTACGGCCCCCAGGTGCTCGCCCACGGCAAGAATCGCGGTCAGTGAATAGCCAAGCGCAGCCCGCGGCTGCAGGCCAGCAGGCAACGCTACCATCGGAAGGCCCTTTGCCACCGCGATATCGGCCATTGCGCCACCGGTTGTCATGCACACTACCGCGGCATGGCGGCTGATGGCCTGATCCAGGGCCGTCAGCGTCTCTTCCGTGTTGCCCGAATAGCTGCACGCTATGACCGTCGTATCTGCGCCCACCCAGGCGGGAAGGCTGTATGCACGGAACACGGTGACGGGGATCCGTCCGGTAGCAAGGGTCCTTAAAAGGTCACCGCCGATGGCCGAGCCACCCATGCCCAGCACCACGATGCCGGTATGTCCCTGTGCCCTCAGGCTGCCCAGGCCTGCGCCGCAGGCACGCTCGCGCCCGCGGCGCAACTGGATGGGGAAATCCAGCACCGCCCCATACATGTCGTCGGCATCTATACGTTGCATTTCCTCGCGGGTCATGATATCTCTTTCCCGGTTGATTTGTGGGCATGAAATTCGTCTAGTAGCTCTTCCACTTCCTCCGGCCCTTCGGCATCCAGCGCGCGCAAAGCAAGCTCGCGCGCGCAATGGGCCGATATGCCCCGTATCACACGCTTGATTTCAGGAATCACGGAAGGGGTAATACTCAACTCACGTAACCCGAGGCCTATGAGCAGGGGCGCGGCCCGTGCAGAGGCGGCCAACTCTCCGCAAAGACTGACGGACCTCCCGTGCCGGGCACCGGCCTCCACGGTAAGCTGGATCAGTCGCAGCACGGCGGGATGAACTTCGCTGTAGAGGGTGCTTGCAAGGCCGCTGGCGCGGTCGACGGCCAGCGTGTACTGCGTCAGGTCATTGGTACCCAGAGACAAGAAGGCCACGCGCCGCGCCAGCACATCCGCCGCCAAGGCTACGGCGGGCACTTCCACCATGATGCCGACCGGAAGGTCCCGGTCATGGGGGATGCCTTCGTTTTCCAGCTGCGCCGACGCATCCCGCAACACGTCCATGAATTGCCGCAGCTCTGCGACACCCGTTACCATGGGCAGCAATAGCCGCGCCGGGCCAAAGGCACTCGCGCGCAGGATGGCGCGCACCTGCGGCATGAGAATATCCGGCCGCGACAAGAGCACGCGCAGTCCGCGCCACCCTAAGAGCGGATTCCACTCCTGCGGTGCTTCAGGGAAAACTTTGTCGCCGCCCAGATCGATGAGCCGAAAAGTGGACGGTTCCGGGCTGACGGCCTGCACGACACGCTGGTAGCCCTTGAATTGGGACTCCTCGTCCAGGGACGGCATCCCTTCATCCAGCAGAAAGACCTCCGTACGCAGGAGCCCGATGCCGTCAGCACCACGCTCGGCAAGACTGTGGACCTCCTCCGCAATGTCCACATTGGCCCGTAGGCAGATCGCAATACCATCGCGCGTCATTGCAGGAAGGCGGGCATTCTGCTGGTCGGCCTGCACCGACTGCCGGTACACCTTGCGGCGTGCCTCATAGCGCTGCAGCGTACTCGGGGCAGGATCTACCACCACCACGCCTTCCACGCCGTCGACGATGATTCGGACGCCGGGTGCGGCAGCCTCGGTAATGCCGTGAGCACTTACGACCGCCGGTATGCCAAGGGCACGAGCCATGATGGATACATGCGATGTGGCTCCTCCGAGATCAAACGCACAGCCGAGCACACCGCTGCGGCTGAACAGAAGCAGGTCCGCGGCCGTCAAAACCTCGGAAACAACGATGGTGCCCGGCTCGATGGCGGAAATGCGCCGGCCGCGCTGCAGATGAAAAAGCAGGCGATCCCGAACATCCTGAAGGTCGTGTGCCCTTTCCCGGAGGTACACGCTGCCACTGTGTTGCATCTGCTCACGGTGCCGCGCGAGTACCGAGTCCACAATGGCGGCGGCGCAGAGCCTTTCGCCCCGTATGCGATCGACCACTTCGCGGTGCAGGGCTTCGTCGCGCAGCATAAGCAGCTGTGCGTCAAATATTGCGACCGCGTCCTCACCAAGCCGCTTGCGGGCCAAGGCCAGTATCTTGTGCAGATCACGCTCCGCGCGGCTGATGGTCCATTCAAAATGAGCAGCTTCCGACTCCACTTCGTCGTCGGCAAGCAGCCGGCGCTCGACGCTGGATTCCGGTCGCGCGTACACATATGCCGGACCTATGGCCACGCCCGGAGACACGCCCAGACCCACGAACGTGCCTGCTGCAGGCACAATTTCAGATGCGTGGCTCTTCATTGTCCCGTCAGGTTTCACCGAATCCAGTCGCAAACAGGTCCGCGAGCGCATTGGCAGCCGCGGCCTCGTCGGTTCCCTCACAAATAAGCGTGAGCGTGGTCCCTTGCGCTGCCGCCAGCGTCATGACCCCGATGATGCTCTTGCCGTTGATCTCGTAGTTGTCGCTGCGTATCCACACGTCGGACTCGAATCCGGCAAGCGTGCGCACGATCTTGGCCGCAGGACGCGTATGTATGCCGGCCCTGTTGATGACCTTGAGCTCCTTCGTGATCATACTACCGGACGCGTGCGGCCATGTCGTGTATGGTCCACGCCAGTGCCGAGGCGGCCACGCCTCGCGGCAGATGCTCCACATAGGCCGCCGCCGCCGCGCTATGACGCCGCACGCGCTCGCGTGCAAGCTCTATGATCCCGAGACCTTCCAGGCGGCTGCGGGCCTCGGGAATCTCTTCAGGAGGCAGGCCGGCACCGTGGCGTATGCGGGAAAAAAACGCGTAATCCCCGCCCGCCGACCGGGCGAGCGCCTCAAGAAGCAGGAAGGTTTTCTTGCCTTCCATGAGGTCGCCGCCGATGGGCTTGCCCCAGTGGAGGTCCTCCGCTACCAAATCCAACAGATCATCCTGAATCTGAAACGCGCGGCCCGCTTCCCGTCCCATGGACCACAGGGCTTCACGCTGGGCGCTCGAAGCACCTCCGATCATTCCACCCAGCTCGAGTGCCGCAGAAACCAGCGCCCCCGTCTTGCGGTCAATCATGTCCAGATACTGCGCGGGCGTGACCTGCTTCCGTTTTTCGAATGCCTTGTCCAGAGCTTGCCCTTCGCAGAGGGCCGCCACCATGGCAGCAAACGTGCGAACCATCAAGGGCACGTGTGGTGAAGATGTACGCGCGACCAGATCGAAGGACATGGACAAAAGAACATCGCCGCAGAGTATAGCGGTATCCTCATCCCACCTTACATGCACGGATGCGCGGCCGCGCCGGCTATCCGCATTATCCATGATGTCGTCGTGGACCAGCGCAAAATCATGCGTCAATTCCACGGCCAGGGCCGCAGGCATGGCATGCGCCGTATCCACGCCGAAGAGGCCCGCCGACAGCAGCAGCAGCACCGGCCTAATATGCTTGCCCTCACCCGCTATTACATAGCGCACGGGATCGTAGAGCACCTCCGGATCCGAATGCGCCACGAGCCGGCCCAGGGCTTCCGTCACATCGCCACCCAACCGCACTACAAAATCGGCACACTGCCTATCGCTGTAATCCACGCCCATGGCTGCGTCTGCGCTAATCTGCAAGGACCCCCGCGATGCGCGCATAGACGGTCTCCGCATCGCCGGCGGCATCCACCTCTACCAAACTCCCCCGGCCCCGATAGAAAGCTGCGATCGGTTCGGTTTGTACGCTGTACACCCGCAGGCGCTCCCGGATGGCCTTTGGACGGTCGTCGGGCCGCTGGAATATAAGGGAGGGATCTATCCCTATGGGCGGCCTCGTGTCCAGGTGGTAGATCTCGCCGGACTGCTTATGCATCCGGCGCCGCGAAAGGCGCCGGAGCACCTCTTCCACCGAGACCTGCAAGAAGAGCACCGCCTCTAGCGGTCTTGCTCCCAGATATTGCGTCAGCCACCGTGCCTGTTGCAGAGTACGGGGATAGCCATCCAGCACGAAGTTGTCCCGCCCGGCTGCGCAAACGGCATCCTCGGCGATCCTACGCGCCAGGTGATCCGGCACCAGTCGCCCTTGGTCCATGTACTGCGCGGCCTCGCGCCCCAGTTCGGAACCGCTGCTGATGGCACTCCGGAGCATATTTCCCGTGGAGATATGCTCCAGGCCGCCGCGGGCGACAAGAAGCCGGGCCTGCGTGCCCTTGCCGGCACCAGGAGGGCCAAATAGCGCAAAGCGTGTCTTTCTTGTGCCGTCCAAGGGACTCGTTCAGTCAGATCCTTCGCGCCTGCCGGCCCTTCGACCAAGCGCCGAAAGCCCCATGTCAACGGCTATGGGTATCAGCCGATCAAGTAGCCGTGACACCCGTTCCGGGGCCTCGGCAGTGGGCGCATCCGCCCCGGAGGACAGGTGGTCGCGCACCGCCTTCACCAAATGAGCGCTCACCACGTCCAGCACCTCGTCTCGCCGGGCATTTCGCCGGCCAAGGCCGCTTGCAACCAGGCCTACCAGCACACCGGCAACCAGTGCCCCGCCTGTGGCCACGAGCGGGTGACGAAGCAAGGCTTCCGGCGCCGAAGCCGTCAGCGTCGCCATCTCACCTCCGATGGCCTGCAGACGGCCCTGGATTCGCGCCGCTTTCCGATCCAGCTCACGCCTCAGCTCAGCTACGGTCCGGCTTTTTCTGTCTATGGTTTCGGGTTCCATCTGCATCAAAACGTCTCAGAAACAGGTACGTGCCCAACACAACCATGCCCAGCACCGCGCCGACCGTCAGAAAGCCCAGGGCCGCGTGCCCAAGAAGCACGCCGAGCCCCAGCGAGGCGGCTATAAGTAGCAAGACGAACGCTGCGCCCCCCGCAAACGCGGCTCCGCCATAGGCCACGAAGACCTTTTGCCGCGCCTTGATGCGCTGCTCCACCTCCGCCTCAAGCAGCGCCGTCCTCAACTCGAGCCAGGCGCTAATATCACGGACCATTTCCTGCGAAAGGGTAGCGATGCGGTCAAAATCACCGGCTCCTCCCGCCCCGTCTTGCTCCATGAGTGTAATTTTCACGTCTGCATGCGATACCCCATGGCACACACAGGGTTTCAGTCGGAGCGCCTGCCGAGACCACACAGAAAGCCTACCGTGTCCCTGCCGTCCGGGCGCCAGTCCAGCGCGGGGCGCTGCGCGTATCCTGGAGGCTGTATGGGCATCGGTATCCGAAGCCGCGCAGAAACGGCTGGCGGCGCCACGACCAGCTGGATGACATCCTGCTCCTGGTGAAGGAAACGCGCCACCTGGGCTATGTCATCGTATTGCGTCCACCGCAGATGACCCGGGGCCTGCGGCTCCGGGTCGCCCCTGCTGACAAGGAATTCGAGGCCTTCTCCGTAGGCGTGCGGCCGATCCAGTGCCTCGAGGAAGGCCCGCTGCACGGATAATGCATCGGGCGTGGCCGCGTGCGCCGGAAAGACGCCGCGAAACGCCGCAAGGCTCTCAAGATAGGGATCCGGGGAAAGGCCAGCCGGTGCCCAGACCAGCGCCACGCTCCGACAGCCCATGCCCTCATGCAGCAGGATGTCTTCTGCCAGCCTTTCCCGGTCATCAAGGGTCTCCTGCCCGTCTATCACCGCCACAGCATAGCTGTGGCCGCGAAGCAGCAGCCGATCGGCCGGCAATCCGTGGGTGCGCGCCTGCTCCTCTACCCAGCTCCCGGTGGCATCCGATCCCGTTGCAATCAAGGCGTCTGCCTCTTCCCAAAGCGCAGCCGGAGAGACGAACCTACCGCAGAGTAGCGGCGCTTCGTCCCTGAGACACGCCAGGAATGCCGGCAACAGTTCCGGAGACCTGGAAGAGCGCGAGCCCACGTACGCATGACCGGTCAGCACGACAGCCAGAAGATCCTGAAGCCCGACCAGGGGGACGTTGCCCGCATTGAGGACTCCTACCCTGCAGGGATGCCGCGCCTTGCGGGCCGCGAGCCAGGACGCCAGCCCGTGCCGGGTAATCTGATGCATCTGCTGGTTTATGGCAAAGGCCAGAGCCTCGCCCGTAAACCTGTTGGCAGAAGCGAGTGTGCGATTCACCGCGCGCGCCCTGGGCCCGTACTCGGGGTCGAGCCATCGCTGCGCCACACGCACCACGGCATCGAACTCGCCCATGGCTACGTGCCTTCGAAGAGAAAATTGCAGCCGCGAAGTTCACTTGGCGAAACCCGCCCCAGGATTTCAAACCCTTCACCGCGCCTCACGGCAAGATCCTCCGTAAGCAGAGCGCAGGCCGAGTGCAGGTTTGCCAGATCAAATACGGCAAGCACTCCCGGAACATCCTCCTCCCGTTCGTGCAGCGAATGCGGATCCAGGACCTGAAAATGCATCCAGGCCGGCGGATAGTAAACGCCGCCTCCGCGTGCATATGCCTGGCTCATAAGCTCGCACATGCCATATTCGCTCCAGATCTGGGCCTCGCCTATGGCGAAGCCCTGTGCCAGACGCCGGTGCAGCTCTGCCCTGGCCATCTGCCGACGGTAGGTCTTCATGCCTCCGGTTTCTATGACGCGCGAGCCTTCGGGCAGCGGCCAGGCGCGACGCTCCACAAGATCCAGCAGCCCAAACGCGGCTCCGAAAAGCAGCAATGGACGCTCCCTTGCCATCGCTCTTTTTAGCGCGTCCGTATTGTCCAGGAAGAATCCGCTTGCCGCATCGCCGTAGCGCCCGATCAGCAAGTGCATCATATGGACCAGGGAAGAAGCCCGGGCATAACGCGGGAGGTGGGCCAGGATGGTAAAGGGGCCGGCGCCGAAGATGTGTTCAAAGTGTACAGACACGGCGCGCTCATACACGGCCAGGCGTCTTACCCAGTGCCGACTTGGCGCACCCCGGCCCGTACTGCTGCTTTCGAAAACGGACTCAGCATCTTGTGCCGAAAACGTCGTCACGGGGCCGTGCTTAAAGGCCGCAACCGGCAAGTACCTGTGCGTCCGGGAAAACTGCCGGTACACCGGGCAATTGGCCCTCTGGTAAGCCATAGCGCACTGCATCATCGCCTCGAGCTCTGCCTCTGAGGAGGGGCAATGGAAGTGCTCTTCTACGAACTTGATCGTCACCCTGCCTAACCGCCGGGGAATCGTATGCGACAGCCGAAGGCCCTGGTACGCGGTACCGCCGGCGCTTCTGCGTCCGCGAGCGAGCGTATGACGGTCTCCAGATAGGCTTCCTGGACATTTCCCGCATCTGCCGGGGCGTCGTCAACCGCACCGGCATACACGAGGATTCGGTCCGCATCAAATGCAAAGACATGGGGCGTACGAAACGCCCCCAGCGCTCTGGCAAGTACACCTCCGGAATCCACCACGTAGGGCATGGGATGCCCGGCGGCAACTCCTGCGGCCGCCGTCTCCTGCGGAAAAGCCTCGGGATCATTCGAGTTAACCAGGGTCAGCAATATGTCGCTGCGTGCGGCCTCCTCGCTAAGCGCCGTCACGCGCTCGGTATAGCCCTCGCTCCACGGACACATATTGCTCCAGAAAATAATCACCGTGCCCCGGACTCCCGTCAACGCACCGACGGTAGTCTCTGTACCGCCTACCAAGCTGACAACGTGGTCCTGAGCCGGCAGCGCCGTCCCGATAGGAAGCTCGGCAGGCTGGGCTGCCACGGTGAGCGCACTGGCAAGGCAGGCAAGACCGGTTAGTCCCCAGATATATCCCATAGTCTCAAACCGTTCATGTTTCATGTAAGTCGCCGCACCATCCAGCGATTCAGAAGCAGCAGGCTTGCAATGACCAGGCTCCACTGGACGAAGCACGTCATGACGCTGAATCGATCGGTGGGGTCGAACCAGGTATCTGGAGCATAGTCAGTGGCGGACATCCACAGCCACCAAATGAGCAGAACGGCACCTAGAATCGGCACCACGAAGGCCACGATAATGTCCCAGATGCGGCCCACATTCCAGTCGCCGGCAATGCCATCGATGGCGTCCAGGCGAAAGCGGCGCGCGCCCTGCCGCATGACGGTAAAGGCGACGAAGATTCCGCCAATCATGAGAGCTATGCCCCACACAAAGTCCTGATTTTCAAAAAAGCCCAGGTAGATGGCCGACGGAATGCCCAGAATAAAGGACACGACACATACACCCACGGTGGCATGGCTTCGACGAAAACCGAAATCGACGAAAATGCGGATGCTCATGTTAATCATCGATATGAGCGAGCTCAGGGCCGCACAGGAGAGGCCAAGGAAAAACAGCGCGGCGAACAAGCCACCTGCCGGCATCGCGGCAAACAGCTGGGGCATCCATATGAATGTGAGGCCCGTCGCTGCGGGTCCACTCGTACGCATGACCTCCAGTATGTCTGTCTGGCCCATTTGCGTACCAAGTACAGCAAATGCCGTGCCAAAGACGATTATGGCGGCGAGTATCGACACCGTGTTGTTGCCAACTGCCGTGATGAAGGCATTCTTCACCACGCCATGCCGTGCATGCATGTAGGCGCCGTAGGTCAGAACCAGCCCCCATCCGGCACCGGTATCCCAGGCGTTCTGGGTCAGGGCCTCGAGCCACACCCGCGGCCTTGTCAGCGTGGCCCAATCTGGCGTGAAGAGAAAGGAGATGCCCTCCCATGCGCCGTCAAGCGTGAGGGTCCGGCCCAGCGCAATGAGAACAATGACAAGAAGCGTCGGCACCAGAATCTTGTTGACCCGCTCGATGCTCCGGATTCCCTTCCATGCGGCCAGTGCCGCCAAACCGATGGCCAGGGCGTGGAACAACAGCGGGAATCCGGTCTCTTGAAAGCCGTCCCAGACGCCCTGTGAGGCCTCCACGGTCAGCGGCAAGCCGCCCGTTACCATGCGCAGAAAATAGAACAGGCACCATCCGGCCACGACCGAATAGTAGAAGGTAATCGCCGCGGCCACAAAACCCAGGAAGGCTCCCATCCAGGCAAAGCGCTTCCCCGCCATCTTGGCAATAGTGCCCACGACACTCCGGCGCCCCTTGTATCCCAGCGCATACTCGGCGATGATAAGCGGTATGCTCCACACAAACAGGAATATCACCCAGGCAACCAGGAACGCTCCGGCACCCTCGTCGCCGCTGTTCGTGGCTGCAATGCGGGGGAAGCGCCATATATTGCCGGTTCCAATAGCCATTCCCAGCACGCTCAAGAGCAGGCCAAGTCGGGAAGAGAACCGCGCAGAAGATTCCTGGGACATGGGGCGGGCAGGCTTCAGGGACTGAATGCTATACGTGAAGATACGCTCGCAAGTCCTCCCGGTCCGCGGGGCCTGTGCAGCATAAAGTGCTCGAATTCCAGGAAGGGGCCAACGTGCAGGTCATAGAGGTGGCTTAGCGGGCGCCCGCTTTGGCCGCCGGGATAGATACCGTAGCCGGACAGTGGCCGCTGCGAAAAGTCCAGGACCATGCGCCAGCTGGCACCGTGCGTCGTCGGACGCCCCCCGGCGGGAGAGATGGTTTCATCGAACCCCGGATAGGCATGCGGCCCACTCCACAGCGCCTGCAGCGCGGGTGTCTGCGTCAGGTGGCGAAAAACCACGGTATGATGACGCCCCCATTGCAGGTCATCATACCGCACTGCCAGCGTATCGGCAGCGCGTTCCAGCGCCATGGCCAGCAGTCCGGGGGCATCTTCCACCGCCTCCGTTTCCACCACGTCCAGCCAGGGAGATCCTTCGCGGAGCAGCCGCAGAAGCGTCATCTCCTTTGGCTCTGGCAAACCCGCAAACACGGGTTCATCCCATGCCAGCCGCCGCAGGCTCCGCAAGAATACGTCAAGAACCAGCGGAGCATCGCGGTCCACCATCGAGGCGCCATCCCATGCCAGCAGGCGCTCGCGCGCCGCCTGGGCTCTGGGTGTGAGCCCTTCCAGCGTTTCCAGAAGGGGTACGAACAGGTCTCGCTGCACAACATGCACATCCGACTGATAGCGCAGGAAATCCTCCACGCCGTGGAGCGGACGCGCGCGCAGAAGACTGTCGATGCGCAGCGCACGGTATGCATCGGGCCAGTCGTGCCCCAGGTAGTGGGCAGACCCCGGCGGCGTTGGCTGCTGGTTGGCGGATAGCAGATAGCCTTGTGTTGGAAGCAGCGCATGCGGCAGATCCTCAAACGGAATCCTGCCTACCCATTCGAACGCGTCCGCGGTTCCATCCAGCAGCCCCGCGCCATGGCCGGCCCTGCGGACAGGAATGTATCCGGTAGACCGGATACTGACATGACCGGACGTATCCGCGTAGAGGATGTTTTGCGCCGGCACGTCAAAATGCTCGAGGGCCGCGTCAAATTCTTCCCTGGTACGTGCCCGGTTCATGCCCCAAAGCGCCCGGAGTGTGCGGCTCGGCTCGTGCGCTACCCAGCGCAGGGCCACGGCACCCGAATCCATGACTACTACGGGCCCGAAATGCGAGTACACCAGCGTATCGACCACGGACTGGCTCCCGCTGGCATGCAGCGTGTTAGGCACCCTTTCCAGGGCGCGCCACGCACCGCCATAGCGGTAGTGCCGGCCCGATGCATCGAGCTCCAGTGCATAGTGATCCAGCACGTCTGCACCCGTGTTGGTGTAGGTCCATCCCAGGGCATCGTTGAATGCTTCCACCATCACCGGCGTGCCGGGTGGCAGGACCCCGTAAATATTGAGCCCAGGCGTGACCATGTGCACCTCGTACCAGATGGCCGGCAGCGTAAGATCAAGATGCATGTCCCCTGCCAGTATCGGGGCCCCCGTAGCAGACTTATTCCCGAAAACCGCCCAGTTGTTCGATCCCTTAGGCACGCGATAGCCTTCAGCGCCCCAGGCAGCCAGGACACGCTCCATGGCCTGGAGTCCGGAGGCCATCGCACGCGAACCCGGAACAGGGCCTGCCGCAGCTCCATACTTCTGCGGCACGACGGGTACGTTTATCCTGCTGTCCGCAGGATAAAGCGCCGTGTAGTCGGCCTCCCCGAGCCGGTCCCTGAGCACGGTATAGGACGGTTCATCGTGGCGAAAAGTGAGGTCATACGCAAAGTATTGCAAAAGGCGGGCCGTATGCAGCGGCGTGTACCGATCGGGCCGGTAGCCGAACAGCTTGCATTCAAAAGGCAGGTCCGCCTCCGCCAGCGCATCGATGTAGGCATTGGCTCCGGCAGCGAACCAGGTCGTAAGGTCGTGTTCCAGGCCCGCTTCCTCCTGCCACATTCGGGCCAGCTTTCGTGCACCCCAATCCATGCCGGTCTGCCGCAGGTTCCGGTCAGTTTCCAATGCATCGGGGCCGAAGATCTCTGCGAGGCGCCCGGCAGCCACGCGGGGCAAGAAATCCAGCTGTACCAGACGATCCTGCGCCACCACGTAGCCAAGCGCCATGGTGGCATCGCGGTCGGATTGCGCGAATATATGCGGCACGCCGCGTTCATCGCGCTCAACCGTCACACCTGACTCCAGGCCGGGAATACGCACGCGAGCCAGGCTCGGGTGCTCGGCTAGGCGTGCATTGCGGTAGAGCCCCCTTGCCGGATCGAGCATAGGTCCGAGGGCCGCAACCTGCGCAATGGGTACATGAAGTGCGCCAAGTACCAGCGTGCTCCCGGCTACCCACAAGACCACCGCCACCGCACGTTTGGCAGGAGAGGGCGTCACGCTTCCCTCGGCTTAAGCCCGACAATCCGGATGATTTCGTCCGTCACGTTGGCATAGTCGCGGGCGCCTCTGGAATAGGGTTCGCGCCGGAAGACCGTCATGCCTTCCTTGCACGACGCAGTCAGGGAGGCGCTGGTACGAACCATCGGCCGAAAGACCTGCTCGCCATACCGGGAGCGCAGCAACTCCCGGTACTGGTGATGCGACCGCTTTCGCGCGTCCACCTGCGTGAGCAGAAAGCAGGGCGGATGCATTTTGGGATTCAGCTTGGCAGACACCGTCACCACCGTTTGATACGTTTGTTCGGCTCCGACAACAGGCTGGTATTCAGGCGTTACCGGGATGAACACATAGTCGGATGCAACCAGTGCATTCAGACTGTACACCGTTACGGCAGCGGCCGTATCCAGTATAACCACGTCATGCCCCGTACCCTGCTGTAGCGCCTCCCTGACCCATAGCACATCCGCCGGACTCGTCAGTTTCCGCATCTGTCTGGTAAGCTGTCCAGAGGCTGGTAAGACATCGAATCCGGGGTACGCCACCTTCTCGATGCCGCGCGGATCAATGTCGTGCTGAAACAGGGCGCCGGAGGAAGCCGCATGGTCCGGCTCTTCTATACCGAGCATTCTGGACAGGTAGCCCTGTGGATCCAGATCGATTACCAGCGTTTGAAAGCCGCAAAGCCCCAGTGCGGCGGCAACGTTGATAGCCGTCGTGGTCTTGCCCGTCCCTCCCTTGTGGTTGCAGAATGCAATCGTGACCATGAGCGTTCAAAGTTAGACTCTGTAGGCTGCGGTGTCAATCTGTCCGGAGCGGCCGGACCAGCCAGGCCGCCTGGCGCGTTTAGGCAATCCAGGCATGGGAGAGCATGTACAGACTTGATGCGCACGGGGGCATACCGCCCGCCTGGGCATTCCCGCTACAGGACATGGCCTGCCAGGACGCACCGGGAAAGCATGAAGAGGCCGCTAGAGTCATAGCCATGCGCAATAGGCGAGCACAAGGTTTCCTGGCTGCTGCCCGACGCCGCGACCGTGAAGCACCCTGCCACGCCGGGGTTGCCCGAGCTCATGCAAGCCCCGCCCGCGCTGACCAATCCGGCCTCTCCAGACCTGGAGCGTCAACGTTGTCTGTGGGCCGCTGTTTCGGGGCCAGACTCGTGGCCTCACGTCCAGGCAGAGAGTTCTACCGAATGCGAAGGCCACCCTATTTCCATTCCCGGCCGTGGCCGCATGCCACGCCGGCCAGGCGGTACGCAGAAGGTCCGGCGCATTCCGGGCCACCGATGCTGGCGCGCTGCGACCAGCCCGGGAAAGCCGGCACAAGCGGCAGATACCTTAACACAAAGCATGAAACTTAACACGGACCTGATTCTTGCTTCCCGTTCGCCTCGGCGGCGAATGCTCTTGGAGCAAATGGGCCTGTCCTTCCTTGTGGATCCCAGTTCCGTTCAGGAAACCGCACCGGCCGGTGTACCCCCCGCAGATCTGGTTCAGGACCTGGCGCTGAAGAAGGCCCTGTCCGTTGCCCGCCGCTGGCCACACGCGCTGGTCTTGGGCTCCGATACGATCGTAGTCCTGGACAGCACGGTATACGGCAAGCCCTCCGATGAACGGGCGGCACGAAAGATGTTACAAATGCTGAGCGGTCGCACGCACACGGTGTATACCGGCATTGCCCTGGTGCAAGAGGCATCGCGCCGGCGCGTAAGAGCTGTCGAGTCCGCAGACGTCACCTTCGCGGCGCTGTCAAGGGAGGAAATCGACCGCTACGTGGCCACCGGTGCACCCATGGACAAGGCCGGAGGTTACGGCATCCAGGACGACTGGGGATGCGTGTTCGTCGAGCGCATCGACGGGGACTACTTTACGGTCGTCGGCCTTCCCTTGAGCCGACTTTACAGGTTGCTCAAGCACGATTTTGCGGACCTCTGCACCTATTAGGGCCGCAG
Organism: Rhodothermales bacterium; assembly: GCA_965216255.1. Taxonomy (GTDB): domain Bacteria; phylum Bacteroidota; class Rhodothermia; order Rhodothermales; family Bin80. The sequence goes on along the minus strand of OZ244148.1, from coordinate 4,905,360 downwards.
CACCAGCCAAGGACATGCACCCGTGCGCGTCACTAGCCCCGATTACTGTACGCGTCATGCCGTGTGACAATCAGGGCAGCCTAGAGAACTGGACGCAGAGCATCTTGTTGCCGAGCCAAGGAATGCACTCGTGCTGCTCGGGGTATCCGGCAGCGACCACATATTGAGCTTTGGATCGCGCACACAGTTTGACCAGGATCTCGTCTTTGGTGATGCTCACCTTGCCACTGTGACGCACAAGGTCGCCAAAGATCGTGTGTGACTCTGAACAAGAGCATGGACAGTTTGCACGGAGGTTACGACATTAGTGGACGCACGGTCTTGTGTAAAATTCGGAACCTAGACACAATAGACACGGTCATGATTAAGAACACCCTCAGGCTGGAAGATGAAGAGTTGGCCCGCCTGATCCTGGAAGGCGAGACCCATAGAGTCGAATTCAAGAGCACACTCTCAGCCGAGACTAAAAAGAGAATTTGAGAGGCAGTTTGTGCATTTTCGAACGGTCTCTCTGGTTCAGGACAAGTGGGAATCGTTGTTGTAGGTCTGAGAGATGATGGCACGCTTAGTGGTATTGAAGTTACCGATGAAATGCTTCGCTCATTAACTGACATTCGAGGTGATGGGCACATATTGCCTGTGCCTACTCTCCTAGTTGAGAAACGTTTGTACAACGGTGAAGAGCTTGCAGTTGTAACGGTCCTGCCGTCCAACTCCCCCCAGTGAGATGCGAAGGAAAGATCCAAGTTCGCTCCGGTCCACAACGTAACATAGCCTCTGCTCAAGATGAGCACATTTTGATCGAGCGGAGACGCTACGGCAACCGTCCATTCGATATTCATCCAGTAACGGGCACCGGAACAGCTGACCTCAGCAGGCGACAGTTCGAGGACGAGTATTTGCCTGGCGCAGTAAATCGTAAGCTCTTGGAAGCAAATGAAAGAAGTTTCAGCCAACGTCTGGCCGCCACCAAGATGGTCGCCACGGCCGATGACGAGCGCGCGACTGTTCTCGGCCTACTAGTGGTTGGAGTGCGTCCACGCGATTTCATTCCCGGAGCCTATGTTCAGTTTCTACGCATCGCCGCAGATAAATTGGACGCCCCAATCATCGACGAGATCGAGATCGATGGAACGATATCAGACACACTATCGCAGCTTGAGGGCAAGTTGAAATCTCATAACCTCCGCAGGATTGACTTCCTAGACAAGGACCGCGAGCATCGGACCGAACTATATCCCCACCTGGTTCTACAACAGCTTGTGCGCAACGCAGTCATGCATCGTGCATTACCAGAATACACACGCTCCGGTTCGTGTCTACTGGTTTGATAACAGAATCGAAATCCTAAATCCTGGAGGACCGTTCGGCTCCGTTACAAAAGAGAATTTCGGAAAGCCCGGTGCAACGGACTATCGCAACCCGAATCTGGCAGAAGCGATGAAGGTGTTGGGGTATGTTCAGAAATTCGGCCTCGGAATCCAGATCGCCCAAAAGCAACTACGCGATGCCAGCCATAGGGAGATTGATTTCACAATAGAGCCGACACACATACTCGCCACGGTCAATGCCGTATCAAGACCAAGAAGGAATTTGGAATGAGCGTTCCCATACTTACCTTCTTTAATAACAAGGGCGGCGTCGGTAAAACTTCGCTGGTCTACCGCCTGGCTTGGATGCTGTCAATAATTGGCGAGCGCGTATTGGCCTGCGATCTGGATCCTCAAGCCAATTTGATATCGTCGTTTCTGGGCGAAGACGAACTGGAGTCAGTGTGGAGTGACCCGCATAAAAACCGGACTATCTATCAATGCCTTAAACCATAGACCCAAGTTGGGGACCTTAAAGAGCCCTCAGTCCATTCTGTCTCCGAAGGCATTAGCCTCATTCCCGGGGACTTAGCGTTGTCAAGTTTTGAGGACAATCTGGCCAGCGAATGGCCGACTGCTGTTGGTGGAACTAACCCTTACCGACCGTTTCGCATTCTCTCTGCGTTCTGGCAAATCATGCAGAAGGGCGCTGAAGAGACTAAAGCATCCATCATTCTCGTAGATGTTGGCCCCAATCTGGGCGCCCTGAATCGTTCGGCCTTAATCGCGACCGACTATGTGATAGCCCCCTTGGCCGCCGATTTATTTTCCCTCCAAGGGTTACGTAACCTGGGACCTACTCTTTCACGATGGAAAAGGGAATGGTCGGTACGTCGTGAAAGCTGGGATTCGTCGGATTTCCCAATACCGAAGGGGAACATGACGCCAATCGATTATGTCGTCCAACAGCACAGCGTGCGTCTTGGCCCTCCGGTCCATGCCTACGATAAGTGGGTCAACCGAATGCCAGAGGCATATGCCCGGTACTTGCTGGAGCAAAACGAAGGCCCTTATGTGAAGAAACCGGAAAATGATGAGCATTGCCTTGCCACCGTCAAGCACTACCGAAGCTTAGTTGCAATGGCACAGGAGGTTCGTAAACCCATCTTCCGTTTGACAAGCGCGGATGGAGCTATTGGTAGCCACGCCCAGGCCGTCTCGGCCGCGCATGAAGACTTTAGAATATTGGCTGAGTTGATCCGTGGCAGAACTGAACTCGCCGCATGATTCTTGTCCTACCCTCTATCCCCAATCGGCCTTACGTAATGCCAAGAGACCGGACGCAGGGCCGTGGCACGGCTATTGGAGTCATAGGCAGCTCTAGTTTCTAGACGTACACTGGATCCTTATTCTTATTGCGTATTCCACGACAAAATTTGCATCTATTCCGTTTGAAGGTTTCCACCTATTCCGGTCCATTCTTTCCACGCATTCCAGCACAAGGTGTCCACTTATTGCGGGTCAGCCGGAATGGCAGGCCACGCGTGATCGGAATGCTCGATTGTTCTGTCTGGGCAACGCTGGAGATTTCCTGTACCCCAAGGGTATCGGCATCCTCGTTCATCATCACAGAGGATTTCGATGCCTGCAAACCGGATCTCCGTGCGCAAACTCCACGCTGTTCTTCGGCTTTCGTTTCAGGCCAAACTCAGTAATCGTGTGGTAGGGACGCTGTCTGGGGCCGTCTCACACCACGATCTGCCATTACCTGCGTCGTGCAGCGCAGGCGGGACTTGCCGGGCCGCTGCCTGAAGACGTGACGGATGCGGTGCTGGAGAAGACGCTATTTGTTCAAGTGACGGTGCCCTCGAATCAGCGCCCTTGGCCTGAATGGGCCAAGATCCACGAAGAGCTCAAGGGCAAGGGCTTTTCGGGCAGCCCTGCAGAAAAGTATGTACAAACCCTCGAATAACACATCATCCAACCACTGCGCCCACCGCCCACCAACTAATTTTGGCGCAACGCCTCAACCGGGAATGCACTTCTATCCTAAAGCAGGCCCTAGCGGCCGGTCCGGAACACGGCTTCGGCGTAGTCACTCGGGCCTCCTATGGGAGGATTCGGCTTGCGGACGGTAACCTCTATGCTTTCGATATATGCATAGGCATCCAAGATCCTGTGGGCGATGAGGTAGGCCAGGCGTTCGATCAGGAAATACCGATTGGAGGTCACGATATCGTGAACCAGGCGATAGACCCTTGCATAGTCCACGGTCCGGGACAGATCGTCGCCCTGGGCAGCGTCTTCAAAATCCAAGTCCATGGCCACGTCAACCTCATAGCGTCCGCCTATGCGTTGCTCCTCCCTGGATACGCCATGGTTGGCGTAGAAGACCGCGTTACACAGCCTGATCGTGCTTAGACCCATAGTTCTGTGCAGGCCTAGGGAATAACGGGGGCGGCCACCGGACTACAGTCCAAGATCGCGAAGCAGCGAACGATCTGCTTCAGTCAAACCGCCGCGACGGCGGCTAGCGCGCAGCTGCGCCGCATAGAGCGTGCCATATATGCCCAGGACCGTGTCGCTGCGCTTACGGTGTTCACTAAAGTACTGTGTCACGTCGCCGTCGCGAAGCGCATCGTCCACGTAATAGGCCCGAGGGCCATCGGGCCCTGGGCTGGCATGGAGAGGAAAGCTACGCTCGGGTTCGAAGGCCTTCCGGCCAAGATGGCACCCCAAACACTGCCTTGGTGTAGCCAGAGCCTTGGGCAAGGCCTGTGTCTGCTCCGCGAGCTGACCGTCCGCGCGATAGGTAACAAAGTCCCAGAATCCGTCGCCGCGCCGAATCATGGCCGTAGATTCCACGTGGTCTCCATCGTGGTAGTGTTCCGCCACAATGGCTGTACCAACCGGATAGAGAAGGTGCCGACCCCGCCGGAGATATCCGGCCAATGCGCTCCGCATCGCGTCTTCGGCCACATACACCCGCCTGCGTGCACGCGTCATCGGGCCATCCACGTCGAAGCGCAGCCATGTTCGGTACGGCCACCGGGCCTGAAGCGCAGCGAGCGAAGACGGAATGTTGCGCGCCCGGTAGTAGCTCTCGTCGAGCACCGCCGCAAGGGCATCCCACGTAATCGTGCCTCCCTGCACATGGCGGCGGATCTGCTCTCGCAGGCCGGGATGCCGATCGTCCAGGCGTGCCGGATAGATAAAGATCCGGTTGCCTTGCTGCGCTAGAAGACCGGCCGCGACAGGATCTGCTGCCGTGTCCGAAGCTAGGCCGCCAAAATAATAGCGCATAAGGCGCTCCGAATCCGCCTTTTCCACCAGGACCTCCACGCTTGAACCGCCCGAACCACAGGCGCAACCCAGCACGGCAAGCAAGAGCGCGCACGTACGTGCGACGCTCCCGCTAGGGAGGAAAGGCCGCAATGGCCCGAAGCGTGCGAAGCCGCTTGGAGATGGCATCATTCGTCAGATCCAGAAGCCGTTCAGGGCCAAAGCGCTCGACGCCGAACGAGGCAAGAACAGAACCGTAGAGTACGGCCCGCTTCAACGCGTCGCTATCCATACGCTCCGGCCGTGCAAGGCACCCGCCAAAGCCCCCCATAAATATGTCGCCGGCGCCGGTTGGATCCTGAATCTCCTCCACCGGATAGGCCGGAGCTACAAACAGCATTTCGTCGGCGAAGAGCATCGCGCCATGCTCGCCCTTCTTGAGCACCAGTATGGGGGGGCCCATGGACCGGATCTTCTCTGCGGCGCTCAAAAGGTTCGGCTCGTCTGCAAGCTGGCGAGCCTCGGCATCATTAATGATCAGGCAGTCCACCCTTTGCAGCAACCGGGCAAGGCTCTCGGCCTTGTGCTCGATCCAATAATTCATGGTATCGCATACCACCAGCTCGGGCCCTGCCATCTGATCGAGCACCGCGTGCTGGATGTCAGGGTCCAAATTTCCCAAGCAGAGTATTCGACACGTGCGGTGCACCCGGGGAACTTCAGGCTGAAAACCCTCCAGTACATTGAGATGCGTAAAAAGAGTCTCGCGCTGGTTTGGGTCGCACCCATAGCGTCCTCCCCAGGCAAAGGTTTTGCCTAGCGGATCTATCGCGAGCCCCTGGAGGTCAATGCTTCGCTCCCTGAGCAGCGTTACATAAGCCTGCGGAAAATCATGCCCTACCACTGCCACGAGCGCCACGGGTTCGCTAAAATAGCGGGCAGCCAGTGTTATATAGGTCGCGCTGCCTCCCAGCACGCCGGTGACGGACCGGGCAGGCGTTTCTATCGCATCGAATGCAACGGTCCCAACGGCAAGAAGACTCACGAGACTCAGGGATTACATAGACCGGCGGCAATATTCAATGCTGCCGGGCTGGAGGCTTCGCGGAGCGTTTGGCCTCCACTTCCAATGGCCAAAGAAGCGTGGGCAAACCGTACAGTGGCCAGCATGTGCCGCCATTCAACTAGTCCCGCATGAGCACACCAATGAATACGCCCACGGCAAAGGCGCCGACGAGGGCAAGTGAGGGATTCTTCTCAATCCAGCCAAATGCCGCCTTTAGCCCATAGTCCGGCTGCGTTCGCCGCGTTTCTTCCGATGCCGATGGCTGTTCTTCCCTGCCAGATTCGGATGTTCTATCCGGGGCTGCTTCCGTATTCATGGGATTACCGTATTTCGCGTCTGAATTTTTTTTAAAGGCCCTACTCCACCACAATATACTTACAGGAACGGGACAGGGCAAAGCGGCAGATGTCGCCCTGGGGCACCGTCTGACCACTCGAAGCTCACCGAGCCGGGCCCTGGGCCACAACTTGCGGACCTGTCATGGCATGGTCCTCTCCAATTCCTTATTATTCTTTTGGTTGAGCCTTCGTTCGCTACCACATAAGCAAAGAGCATGGCGAAATTCGCTGCGGCAGCGCTCCTGGAGGCCATGGTGGAGGCCATTTATGCGTCCATCAAGCGGGGCGAGCCTGCTCATATCCCGAATTTTGGCACTTTTACCATAGATTCAAGAGCGAGCGCGCAGCGTGTGCTGGCAAACGGAGATGTGGTCATTACGCCGCCCAGGAACCTAGTAGCCTTTCGCCAACTTGACGACGAGCGACCGCAATAGCGACCCACAGGCAAGCGGCATAACGTCCAATTCCATCGTGGATTACGTTGCCCGGCAACTGGCGATCCGGCCGGAGCATGCTGAGCGTGCGCTGCGCCAGCTTACCGATCACTTGGTAAGCCAGACGCGGCGCCATCAACGCGTGTATGTGGAGGGTCTGGGTACGTTTACGTTTGAGGATGACATCCTGAATTTTGAGCCGCTAGGGGACCTGGTCGCTGTCGCAAACGGCGAATATGAAGACCTGGACCCCGTCACGGTCAAGGTGTCGAGCCCCATCGCAAGGCTGGCACCCAGGCAAAGGGCTGCAGCGCGCCGGAGGCTGCGAAGGGCCATTGGGGCGTTTGTGACGTTCATTGCCGTGGCGGCGGCCACGATCGTGTATCTCTATTCCCGCGACGATTCCCCCCTTTCCGCTCTATGGCCCCAGTCGAGCGTGATGGAACAGACACTCCCACAGGAGGAACCGCAACCACCGCCGAGCGCAGCCCTTCAGCCCGCGGTGCTCGAACCTGATCTGAGCGGCGCAGCCGGATCCGGGCTCATTGATCGCCTGCGCGGTGGCTACACCGTGGTTATTGCTTCCTTCAAAGACCGCGCGGTAGCAGAATCGGAAGCGCGGCGCTACCGTGAAATTGTTGGGGATGACGCCGTGCCCGTAGACATTTTGCGGGCCCTGCAAGCAGAAACAGAATGGTTCCGTGTCTCCATCGGTCAAGTACCCACCGTGGACGAAGCGCTGGCCTTGAAGCAGCGCCTGCCGGGCCTTCCGGAAAGCGCATGGGTTATCCGTATTGCGCAAGAGGGCTAGTTATCGTCGGCAGATATCACGATTGATTGACGGAGCCAGGTATGGGAGCCGGTGCGCAATTTTTTGGCCAAACGGTTGCGCTGCTGGAAGCCCTGCGCGCTACCCAGATGGAGAAATTCTACGAGGCCTACAGGCGAAGCCTCGCCCACCTCTACAGCTACTAGCGTGCCGTCGAGCGAGTACGTCATCGGCTTCGACGTTGGGGGCACGCGCATTAAGGGCGGCGCAGTGACACGCCGCGGCGCGCTTCTGCACGAGAGCATAGCGCCGTCAGGGTTCTCGCTCGCGCCGGAAACGATGCTCTCATCCATGGTGGAAAGCGTGCACGCCATTGAGCACGCCGTGGGAAGAGCACCCCGATACATCGCGCTGGGCCTTCCCGGAGCTGTGCGTCCCGATTTTGGCGTCGTCATGCTTCCGGGAAAGCTCCAGGTGGAAGGCTTTGGGTTGGTACCCCTGCTCCAGCGGGCCACGAACGTCCCGGTAGTGGCCGACAACGACGGACGTCTATCCATTCTGGCGGAATCGCGCTACGGAAAGGTACGGGGCACAACTGGGCCGTGGCCATTACCCTGGGCACGGGCGTGGGATCGGGCGTGATGCTGGACGGCCGGATACTCAGAGATCCGCACCTGCAGTTCGGCACGCAGGCGAGCCACATCATTCAGGAAGCCGGTAGCCCGCGGCTTTGCATCACGCGTGCCCGCGGAACGGCAAACATATTGTGCTCTGCCACGGCGCTAGCCACCGCGGTTCGGGATGGACTGAGCCGCGGACTGCCTTCGGTGCTTAACCAAATGTATTTCGACGAGCCGCACGCGGTGGACTTTGAGGCCGTTATCGCGGCGGTGGCACAAGGCGATCCTCTTTGCCTGGATGCCCTTGCCCGGTGGACCGAGAATCTGGGCTGGTTCCTTGCCAGCGTCGTGCACATGTATGCCCCTGAAGTCATCATCCTGACGCGCGGCGCTGGCGCGCGCCGCGCAGCATTACCTCGACCAGGTCCGAAGCCACGTCAACCGTCACACGTTCCGTTACCCTCCGGGCAGTCCCGTACCTATCGTGCTGTCCGAGCTTGCGACCTATAGCAGCGTGCTGGGTGCGGCGGCAAGGGCATGGGAAATGCTGGATGCCGCGGTCTAACACCAAAGCCCTCAGGCTGCGTACCGATCCTGTTCATAGACCGATGCCACGGCCATGTCCTGGCCCAATCCGTGATGCGGGCCGGACTGATTGCTCGAGATCGCTCATTCTTCAAGTACGCGCAAGGCTGTCATTACAGCCTCTTTGGAAGAGACGGCGACCCCTTGGGACTTCAGGACCGTACCCAGCGCACTCAGGCAGGAAAGGATGTTTTCGCGCCGGCTACTGTGCCCCATCAGCCCTATGCGCCAGATCTTGCCCGCGAGATCACCCAGCCCGGCTCCGATTTCCAGATTGAATTCCGTGAGTAGCCTTCCCCGCACAGCCGCTTCGTCGATGCCCTCGGGAACACTCACGGCGTTTAGTTGGGGCAGTCTTTCCTGTGCGGGCACAATAAAATCCATGCCGAGTGCTTCAAGCCCGGCGCCCAGTGCCCTGTGATGCTTCCTGTGCCTCTCCCAGGCCCGCTCCAGTCCCTCGTCCTCCAGCATCCGCAGCGCTTCGTGCAGGCCGTACAGCGCGTTTATCGGGGCGGTATGGTGGTAGGAGCGCCTGGCCGATGTCCCCCAATACCCCATGAGCAGACCAACATCCATGAACCAGCTTTGCACAGGCCTTGTGCGTGTGCCTACCACCTCCGTTGCCCGTGCACTCATGGTGACGGGCGACAACCCGGGCGGCGCTGAGAGGCATTTTTGCGTGCCGGAGTAGACCGCGTCCAAACCCCACGCATCTACGCGCAGTTCGGAACCGCCGAATGAAGTCACCGCGTCCACCAGTGAAAGACAATCATGCGCATGGGCAAGCTGACCGAGCGTCTGCGCGCAGGAAAGCGCACCGGTGGACGTCTCGGCCTGAACGAATGCCAAGACCTTCGCCTTGGGCGTCGCCTTAAGCGCTGCTTCAACCTTTTCGGGCGAAACGGCCCGGCCCCAGGGATCATCAACGATCACGACGCGCGCACCACACCGCTCGGCCATGGCCGCTAGGCGTCCACCAAAAACCCCGTTGCGGCATACCACCATGGTGTCACCCGGCTGCAGCAGATTCACCACGCACATCTCCATTCCCGCAGTACCGGGACCCGACACCGGCATGGTCATAGCGTTGTCGGTCACGAATGTGCGCTGAAGTAGCGACTTGATCGCCTCCATGAGAGAGACGAAGGCGGGATCAAGGTGCCCGATGGTGGGGCGTGACATAGCATCCAGAACCCGTCGGGGAACATCGGAGGGACCGGGTCCCATCAATATTCGATTCGGCGGCCTAAAGGCAGGGGTGGGCATAAAAGTCCTATTGAATTGCTTAGATTTCTTGCCTCTGCAAAAAGTACGACAACAGGGCAAAGCGAATCAGTACCGCGAGAAATGCAAACAGGGCTGGAAACGCTACCAAACCCAATTGTAGCCCGTGCCCGTGCGAAGATTCTAATAATTGCGGAAGCCGGAACGCTACTAGGACACGCCGTAAGCCAGCATCGCATCCGCCACCTTCTTGAATCCGGCTATGTTGGCACCCTTGATATAATTGACATGCCCGTTCTCTTCTCCGTACCGGACACAGTTCTGGTGGATCTGCGCCATAATCCACTGTAACTTGGCATCCACTTCTTCCCGCGACCAGCTCATGCGCATGGAGTTCTGCGTCATCTCAATGGCGGAAATCGCCACGCCGCCCGCGTTTGCCGCCTTGCCGGGGCCAAACAAGATGCAGGCTTCTTCAAACAGCTTCGTTGCTTCGTAGGTTGTCGGCATATTTGCGCCTTCACACACGAGACAGCATTGGTGCTTCAACAGCTCGGTAGCGTCCTCTACATCCAATTCGTTCTGTGTGGCGCACGGAAAAGCCATTTCGCATGGCACCTTCCAGGGGCGCTGGCCGCGAAAGTACTCGTATCCGAATGCTTCCGCAAAGCGGTCCAGGCCGCCGGTTCGCGCCGTCTTGAGGTGGATAATATGGTCCAGGCCCTCGCGGGTCAGACCATCCGGCATGTAGACAAATCCTCCCCGGTCGGACATAGTAAGCACTACGGCACCGAGCTCGAGCAACTTCTGAGCCGTATACTGCGCCACGTTGCCTGACCCTGAAATCGTCACATTCCTTCCTTCCACCTCCTCGCTCCGGCGCGCGAGCATGTTCTTGGCAAAGTAGACACAGCCATACCCCGTCGCTTCCATCCGGATGAGGCTGCCTCCAAACGCCATGCCCTTGCCGGTAAGAGTGCCCGTGAATTCGTTGCTCAATCGTTTGTATTGTCCGAACAGGTACCCGATCTCACGGGCTCCCACGCCAATGTCACCTGCAGGCACATCGGTATTCTTACCAATGTGCCGATACAGTTCCGTCATGAAGGCCTGACAGAAGCGCATCACTTCGCGGTCGCTCTTGCCTCTGGGATTAAAATCGGCCCCCCCCTTTCCTCCCCCTATGGGAAGCGTCGTGAGAGAGTTTTTTAGAATCTGTTCGAACCCCAGGAATTTCAGCACGCTCAGGCTGACCGACCGATCAAAGCGAAGCCCGCCCTTGTAGGGTCCAATGGAGTTGTTGTACTGGACGCGATAGCCGCGATTGACACGCACTCTCCCGCTGTCTTCCTCCCAGCACACGCGGAAGGAGACGATCCGATCGGGCTCCGTCATCCGCTCAAGGATGCGGTCCTCCACGTAATGCGGATTGCGGTTTATGAACGGAATTACCTTTTCGGCCACTTCACGAACGGCCTGATGAAATTCGGCCTGGTCCGGATTCCGTCTTTCGAGCCCTGCCATGAAATCCTGCAGATCCATGGCCTTTTGAATAACCAGTTCCATGGTGCACCCTCTGTGAGCGAAATCGATTTATAACTGCCTACGGAAGCGCTTCCAGGAAGATACGATTAAGAGTCGGCGCTGCCAACAGTATACCTTGGTCATCCTTGGTCATCCTTGCTATTTACAGGCGAGGCGCCGCTAGTCCGATGACAGGGCTCCATTGGCTTCCCGCACCCGATAGGAAGACACGCCCTCACGCAGAAATCTCGCAAAACGGTCGGGACTTGTCACGCCGCTAAGCTGTGCAAGGGGCGTGGCCGGAGTCTCGGGATGCAGGATTGCATACGTGGGCAGCGCCACCGTCCCCGTCATGTCCAGCTGATACCGCTGCAACTCCCTGTCGCGCGCCCCGTCCGTATAGAGCCTAAGCAGCACGAATTCCTGCTCAAAGGCCTGGGCAATCTCCGGTCTGGTAAAGACGTTGACTTCCATGTCCCGGCAGTTCGTGCACGTATACCCCGTAAAATCCACCATCACGGGCCGCGCAAGCGTCCGCGCCTCGGCGAAAGCTGCGTCCATGTCATCTACAATCCAGCCTCCATCGTGGGATTCCTGACCCGTCGCCAGCAGGCTGACGTCGCCGTACTGCCGCGGCGGCAGATAGGCGTCCAGCCTCCCCAGCGGCGCCCCGAAGAGCCCCGGCAGCAAGTAAAGCGCAAGGCCAAAGAAAAAGGTGGCGGCAAGCAGGCGCCCCACCCCGGTGGCGGCTACCGCCGCTTGGTGGCGCAGTTGTAGCGCACCGATGAGATACAGTCCCGCCAGCGCGAACAGGGAGACACTCACGGCAATGGCAAGTGGCCGCGAAATCAGTCCGAGGCCCCATAGTATATCGGCATTCGAAAGAAACTTGATGGCCGCCACCAGCTCGACGAAACCAAAGACTACCTTCAGCGCATCCATCCAGCTTCCGGCACCGGGGAGCGCCCCCAGCGCCTTGGGAAAGAGCGCAAACAGCACGAACGGAAGCGAGAAACTGATGCTGAATGCCAGCATGCCGACCACCCCGTAAAACCAGGCGCCGCCGGCAATGGCCGGCAGCAACAGCCCGACAAATGGGACCGTGCACGAGAAAGACACCAGCGTAAGGGAAAAACCCATGAACATTACGCCCACAACTCCCGCACTTTGCCGACCCCGGCGATCCACAAAGTTGATGAGCCCTGACGGTAACCGCAGTTCAAAAAGGCCCAGCAGCGACAGCGCAAATACAACGAAAACCGTTCCGATAAAGAGGTTCATCCAGGGATTCGCCGCCAGCTGCTGCACGCCTGCGCCCTGTACCAGGGCTGCCATCGCCGTACCCAGTCCCGTAAACGTGAGCACGATGGCGATTCCGTAGACCAGTGCCATGCGCACGGCCTCGGAGAGCCGCTCCGAGTGCCTGGTGAAGTACGACACCGTTAGCGGGATCATGGGATATACGCAGGGCATCAGGAAGGCGCCGAAGCCTGCACCTATGGCTAGGAGCAGAAAGGCCCAGAACCCTTCGAAATCCAGCGCACGCCTCCCCGGGGGCACGGATGCGGCGCCATCCAACGCTACCCCCGATGCGCTGCTATCCGGCAGCACCGTTGCGGCCACCTGCAGCGCCGCCTCAAAGGTCGTGGTTGTCGGGGGATAGCATATTCGGTCGTTGCAAACCATGAACTCCACGGTCCCGCCCACGGAATAGTCCCCGGGAAGCGCCGCCGCATCCACCGCAATGTCCGACCAAAGCCGGGCAGTCCGCTCGAAATACACCACTTCCTTGTCGAAGTTGGGATCATATCCCGTCATCGATCCGGAATGCTGCAGCGGTGCACGCTGCAGCACGGCTTCCGGCAGCATGTCGAAGGCGACAGAGACGACTCTGGTGGGCTTCGGCGATCCGGGCGCATACATGCGCCATCCTGGCACGAGGTCTGCCTCGAAAAGAAGGCGCGCGTCCTGGCCCGGAGGGACGGTTTCGGGCTGAGCGCTGACCGACCACGTCACGATGTCCAGGGCCCCGAGCTGCGCTGCAGCAGGCGCCGCAGTCAAAACGCCCAGGAGGAAAAGACGGGCGCTGCATCCCAGCATGGCTCGCTTGTTCTATACGCCCGCTTGGTGGCGCCGGATCAGGAGTCCGCCTCTGGAACAACAACAATCTTCACCTGCGCCTCCACATCAGAGTGGAGCCGAATCTTCGCCGAGTAATCGCCGGTAAGGCGTATGTCGTCCGTCAAGGTGATGTCCCGCCGATCAATGGTAAAGCCCTGCAGCGCGAGCTTGAGCGCCACCTGCTGCGTGGTGACGGTTCCAAAGATGCGGTTGTCCTCTCCAACCTTGACCGCCACTTCGACTTTACATTCTTCGAGCTGCTCCCGCAGGACATCCGCATTGTTGAGCTGCTGCGCACGTTTCCGGACCTGCTGCCGCATTTCGTCGGTGCGGGCCCGAACGGCCCCCGGCGTCGCAAGTAGCGCCCAGCCCTGCGGTATGAGATAATTGCGGCCGTAACCAGCCTTCACTGTTACGATGTCGCCCTCGCCTCCTAAGTCCGTAATATCCCTGAGCAAGATGATCTTCATGGGCGGCATCGGACTATCGGACGGAATCCGCTACATACGGCAGAAGCGCCAAGTGGCGGGCCCGCTTGATGGCCCGGGTAAGCATTCTCTGCTTCTTGGCAGAGGTATTGGTCACCCGTCGCGGAAGCATTTTACCCTGCTCGTTGGTGTAGCGCCGCAACTGTTCGGTGTCCTTGTAGTCGATATAGATCGGATCCTGTGCCATGGCTATCTATGCTGTATACAGACGATCACACTTCAGACGGAACAAGCAGACCACTCTCCCGGCGCGATTCGTAGAACTGTATCATCTTCTTGTCCATGGCCAGGGTCAGGTAACGCAGAACATGGTCATCGATGGTAAGCGCACGTTCGAGCCGCGGCACAAGCGTGGTCGGGGCCGTGAAATACATGTTCACGTAGTGCCCGTTACGCTTTTTCTCGATCGGGTAGGCCATCCTACGGGCACCCCACTCATTGACCTCAATGATCGTGCCCCCTGCCCCTTCAATGAATTCGTTGATCTTCTGGATGTCCTCCTTGGTCTGAGACTCCGACAACACCCCCGTAAGGATGTAGGTCAACTCATACATTCTCTTGCCTTCCATTAACCGATTCCTCCCTTTGGAATGACGCTTATACCTGTCATGCCCCTCTACCGGAGCAGGGTAGCATTGTTAAATGAGCTCCGAGGAAGTATTGATCCCCGGCCGCGTGAAATGCCTTCGAATTACAGATTCGCCAGCCGCTCCGCGTTGTCAGCCGTCCGCAGCGCTTCCAGCAGGCCACCGAGCTCGCCGTCCATGATCTTGCGGAGCGAGTGATTCTTGTCCGTGCCCGTGAGGCGGTGATCCGTCACGCGGTCCTGCGGAAAATTGTATGTCCGGATCTTGTCGGACCGATCGCCCGAGGCGACGGCAGAGCGCCGCTTGGCATCGCGTTCCGCATGGGCTTCGGACATCTTTTGGTGCAACAGGCGCGAGCGCAGCACGCGCATGGCCTTGTCCTTGTTCTTGTGCTGGCTCTTCTCGTCTTGGCACGTCACCACGAGCCCTGTAGGGAGGTGCGTGAGACGCACCGCAGAATCCGTCGTATTGACGCTCTGCCCTCCAGGCCCGCTCGAACGAAACACGTCCACTTTTACCTCGTGCGCCGCAATGACGACATCGACCTGATCCGCTTCCGGCAACACCGCCACAGTAGCTGCCGAAGTGTGCAGCCGGCCGCTCGCCTCGGTCTCGGGCACGCGCTGCACCCGATGGACCCCGCTTTCGTACTTCATTTGGCCAAAGACATCGCGTCCAGAGACACCGAAAATAATCTCCTTGAAGCCGCCCGCGGCCCCTTCGGAGGTATTCATTAAACTGATCTTCCACCCCTTCCGCTCGGCATACCGGTCGTAAAGACGATACAGGTCTCCGGCGAAAAGGGCCGCCTCACTGCCTCCCGTCCCGGCACGAATCTCCACGATGGCGCTTTTGCCGTCCTCCTGATCCCGGGGTATGAGCTTGAGCCGAAGCTCCTGCTCTAAGCCCGGCAGCGCAGCGCTGACGGCGTCGTATTCCTCTTTGGCCATCTTAACGATCTCGTCGTCGTCCTCGCCACGGATCATCTCCCGCAGATCATCGCGCTCGCGCAGCATGGCTTCGTAGCGGTCTACGGCCTCGACCACGTCGGCGAGCTCCCGGAGCTCGGGCCCCAGCCTCGCCATCTGCCGTGGATCCGAGGCGACTCCAGGACGGGAAGTCAGCGCGCCAAGCTCCTCGTGCCGGACACGCAGCTCCCGCAGTTTCTCCAGGTCGATCATGGTCACGTCAGTGGGTTAGCATAACAGACTTGTACGCCTGCAGGCTTCCGGTGGATTCTTGATCCCCAAACCTGCTCATACAGCCCGCTGGCGGCCGCCGGGCGCGAGGCTGTTCCTCCTCCGTCTGGATGGGCCTAAACCCGCTCCTGCATTCCGTACTCATGGAATACATTGCATTGTCCTTTGCCCCCGGGTTCACGCAGTACACTCCAACCCGAGGAGACTGGGATTTGCGTGGCGAACTCATGACTTTTCAATGATTTCGGATTCGTCGGGAGCTGCCATGATCTGCCGCCGCGAATTCACCGGGTCATGGACCGGCTGTCGCATGTTGTAAGCATGGATCTCCCATCCGTACCCGATCCCCCCTCCATAGGCCAATGAATGCAAGTTCAGCAGTGTGTTACTGGAAGGCATGCAGTGGTGCGTGTGCGATCAAACGGCCTGTACTTCAATAGGGCCAGCCACAGAGTGGAAGGAATGCCACAGAAATCCCACCAGGTCACGCACTACGGCTACGTTGGCGACGCTCCGTGCGCACCGGTGCGCCAGAGCAGAAAAGCGCTTGTTCAGCCGGCGTTGGGCATTCCGTGCGATGTGGACAATCTCGGGCGCAACGCCCTGATGGCGTTTGCGAAAAGCAATGCAGGTTCGAGGGCTTCGTGAGTACTTCCATGCCGTAGATACAAGTGCCTTGCGGGCACGTGCTTACCTGTCTCCGCAGTGGCTCCCCGGATGGACCTGTCGCCGCTGGACCGCTCACCCGGTACCAGTCCCAAGTAGTACATGAGTTCCCGCGGGTGACCAAAGCGCCGAATGTCGCCCAGTTCGCACACCAGCGTTGGTGCAGCAATGAAGTCAATACCCCGAAAGGCCATCGCCGCCTTCACAGAATTCCGGTAGGGCTCTACTTTGGCTCTTGCGGCCAACCTGACTTCCTCTGTACTGATCTCGCTGGTCAGATAGTCTATCTGGTGCAGGTAGGCCTCCTGCGTAGCTCTGCTCGAATCGGGCAGCTTGAGCGCTTGCGAAATCGGTCAGTCCACGGGCTTCCCTTGCGATAGGCAATGCCCAGCGATTGCAGTAAAGCCATCGTCCGTTGCTTGCAATGAACGCCATCTTCTACCAAGGCTTCCCGGCAACGTACAATCGCACGCGTAGCCTCCAGCGTTTCGTCGGGCACATTGACCGTGGACAGCATGCCGGCGGCATACATCGTAGCCAACCTCTGAGCATCACCCGGGTTCGACTGGATATCCGCCCTCAGCAAGAGCGGCATCCGCAAAATAGTGGAAACGGAAAACCTGCAACTGTTCCTGTTCGACGAACAAGGCCTCGCGGAGATCACCACCGCCGTCTACTCGGGGAAGCGGATCGTCCTGTGCCGCAACGGGCCAGGGAGTCGGCCTATAACCGCGAAAGACTGCTGGCAAAGACCGAAGAGGCGCTGGAGAAGATCGCCCTGACCACCCGGCGCAAAAGCAATCCCCTGCGCAGCATGAAGGCGATCAGCTTGCGTGTAGGGAAGATCATCGGCAAGTGGAAGATGGAAAAGCATTTTAATCTGGAGATTAAGGAAGGCTTCTTCAGCTACCAACGCAACGCGGACTCCATAGCCAG
Source organism: Rhodothermales bacterium (assembly GCA_965216255.1). Lineage (GTDB taxonomy): Bacteria > Bacteroidota > Rhodothermia > Rhodothermales > Bin80. The sequence continues at coordinate 4,888,211 of OZ244148.1, read as the reverse complement.
CGAAGCGTCCCTGGACGGCATGTATGCCATCCGCAGTAGCCTCAGAGCCGACTGCGGAAGAGGCGACTACAAGCGGCTCAGCGCTGTAGAACAGGCCTTCCGGAGCCTCAAGACCGTGGACCTCAAAGTAGGGCCCATCCACCACTACAGGGCCCCGAGAGTCATCTGCCACGTCTTTCTGTGCATGCTGGCTTACTTCGTGGAATGGCATATGAAGCGTCTGGCTCCGATATTTTCTGCCGAAGATGACGCGAAAGGCAAGAAGGCTGCCCGTCATAGTATCATCCATGCGGCAGGGCGTTCGCCCTCAGCAGAGCAGAAAGCCCGCTCCAAACGGACGCGGCACAAGGCGTTGAGCTTTGCCGCCCTCATGGGGCATCTGGGCACGCTATGAGGGCTCAGGTAGAGCCACTGATCGGCAAGAAGGGCGTCTCCTTTACGATACTTGAAGAGATGACCGACCTTCAGGCCCGCGCCTTCGAGCTGCTGAAAGTAACGGTGCGGTAGCGACTGTACTCAGCAAAGTACCTTCTGCGGGTAAGATCTTCTTTAACATGAGGCTATCCATGGCCTAATGTTCCTAGGCGTATCGTCATCCATCCTAAGTACAATTGGTCATATTTGCCAATAACCTGCAATAAATGGGATCAGTTAGAAAGGGGATTTGCGTTATAACGCGGCGGTAAGGCCGCCTGACCTGTCAGGGCGGGAAGGCACATATCCGCCTTCACATCCTGGTCTCTGCTGCGCTGGGCAACCCATTTCGGGAGTCATCATGACCTCAGCGCGGACACGGGTGCGGCAACGAACCAATCTCCGAATCGGGCGACCGTGTCGTTGTCGCACAGGATTGTGCCCAGCTTGAAAATGTCTCCGCACGCGGTGGCCAGGCGCCGTAGCCCGGAAGAGTCTCGGTTGTACACCGTCACCGCCGCCTTGACTTCAATCCCAATGATTTCACCTCTTGTGTTTTCCTTCACAAAGTCCACTTCGTTTCGGTCCCTGTCACGAAAGTGTGAGATTGTGATCCGATCATCAGTCGCGCCTGCAAGCTTGAGCAACTCACCAAATACGAAACTCTCCAGTATCGGTCCGACCAGGGAGCACCCTCGACGAATCTGCTCCGGCCCGAGACCGTTTAGCGCAGTAAGCAAGCCGGAATCGAAAAAAATGAAATTTGGCAGTCTTAATTAGTCTCTTGAGAGCATTCGTATAACAAGGCTGCAGAGTACGTATAAGGAAAAGGTTTTCCAGTATTGAGACATACGTCCGCGTAGTAGCGTGATTGAGACCGATGGCTGAGCTGAGCCAAGAGAATAATAATTCACGAGTTGACCAGCGCACGCAGCCAAGGCACGAACCAGCCTTGGTATTGTCTCTATACGGTCAATACCCGCAATGTCGCGAAGGTCACGCTAAAACGGGCCTCCGAAGACCTCAACGTATCCGCAAGGCCTCCATGCCGAGGACCCCGGCAAGCCTTTGGTGGTGCCGTGACGAGGGAGCGGGTCGGGATTCTCGCCAGCATCTAGCATAACTTCGCGTAGGAGTCTGGTAACGCGATATGTTACGCGCCGTCGTCGACTGCATGGCAATAAGCGCAACCGTCAATCGCGCTCAATGGTGACTCACCGTGTCCAGATGGCGGCCGATATAGCCGACTTCGATCACGCGGGGGTGGTGGATCACGCGCAAGTGGATCCGGAAGGCGGATCCCACCATCGCGTGGTGTGTGTACAAAGCGAACTTTCCTTCCGGGTCTTGAAACCTGCGCTGATCGCCGAACTGCTGCATGGTTGGCATGCTCTCGTCATGGCACTTGGGCAGACTCGGAAAGGTCATTGTCGGCTCAAGGCGCCATGCACGGGACGCGGCATCCAGAGTCGCCAACTTCTTGACCAAGACCTGCAGAATCTCTTGCGGGAGGGCCTCTAGGTGTCTGTCCACGTCGCGGCCAAACTTCAAATGAGGGAAACATTCGCGCTTCCTGCCAGCCAGAACCAGAGGATCACCTCGGAGATCTAGCCTGCTCTGTTCGAGCAGGAGTTCTGATAGGCACTCGACTTGGGTAGACTTGGACAGGTTGAGCGCTTCGACATCGTTCGCATTCTCCTGGCACCTATCATCCAGCCACATGTGCCTCAGTGGAATCTGAATCCGACTCCATCGGTCCTCGGATAGTAAGCTGACGCCTACTCCCCCGACGAGTCAGGCTGCGCCGAGTCCCATTGATTCCAAGCGGTCTCCCGATTCGCCTTCAGATCCCCTAGAGAGGACGAACTCCGACAAGTAGAAGCGATTGCGCAGGGCCTCGCCTGCCTCCACTGGAAATTCGCTCTTATTTTCAATGGTAAGCAGGAGGGCCCTTTGTTCAGGATCCGCTTCCGACAGCCAGTTTGTCACAGTGTACCCGTTTGCCAGTTCGACTGTCCAGAGATTGGGCTCCACGACCGTCACGAATGTCGCGGAGCGGCCGTTCATCAGGGTCGCCACTGCTATGACCATGTCGTCCATGCGTCTGCGGCCCTGATAATTGGTGGGAGCCGGAACACGGGCCGACAGCTCGTTGAAGAAAAACCAGATCTGAGATTCTCGGGGCATTACCGCGAGACCTGAGCGGAGTCCCCGGCGGGAACTGGAAGACCTATCAGCAGGGACAGATTTCGTTCATGCTGGTCGAAGAATCCAACTGGCCAGATATCCAACTTACCGTTTGAAGCCAGCACGGGAGTCGTGACCCGCACTTGAAGCCCCTCCCGCTCGAAGTAGTGGATGGCCACTTGGTCCGGAGACAGGATGTTGTCGCGCACCGCAAGGCGCACACCGTTCAACACATGGTCACTGTGGGTCTCCAGAATCACCTGGGCACCACCCGCAACAGCGCGAGAAGCCAGTTCGGCCATGGAAGTTTGACCAGCGGGGTGCAGGTGCGCCTCTGGATTCTCGATGATGACAAGGTGATTGGCACCACTTGGGGAAACGCGCTTCGGAGCCAGCAGAGCGACAATCGGTGGGAGTCCGTAGCTCAAGCCAAAACCCACGTTTTCAGGACGAAACGGAGAGCTGGGCACATCTTCGGGTCTGGCGTACCGGAAGGCTGCGACCGCAAGATCGGCTTCTGGAATCACCTTGATCTGCAGCTCGGCGCCCGGACTGATGACGCTCAGCCACGCACTCGTCTGGGCCGCGAGCGTGTTCTTCGGCTCGGCGTGGTGCCGAACGCGAGGGTGGACCGGAGAATGACCGCTCCTGTCGAGATACCATAGCACATGCTCCCCGCGTGTCCCCAAGGGCGTGGCTGAGGCATGTCCCTCCTCCAAGTATGGCAGAGTATTGCGCGGACCATGTCGATCGGCGGACAGATAGAAGACGTCTCCTTTAAACCATTGCCGGGCACCAGCGTCGAACAGTGTGGTTTCACTCTCGCCAGCGCACGTGCGGGGACTTTCCTCAAAACCCGCCGTGCCCCTTCCCTCAAAGAAGGACGCTTCGAGCCGCACTGCGTCATCCGAGGCGTCACTATGAAGCACGTCCCGGAACGACCCCAGATTCACCAGAGAACCGCGCCAAGGGGATCCCCGAGTTGACCCCATTCGCTGGCGGAGTGCCAAGACGGCTTGAATCACGCTGCTCTTGCCCGCACCGTTGAGGCCGGAAAGGATGGTCAGCCCGCCGAAGCGAATAGTCTCGTCTCTAAAGCACTTGAAGTTCTTGAGGCGGATGCGGTCGATCACGACAGAACCTCCTGCAGCATCTCCCGCATTCGCCCGAAACGGATCCTTACCTTTCTAATCGTCTGAGTCCCTACAGAGATACTCTCTAGGAATTCCGCATCCTCCTGCATCAGTTGGGCGAGGTGTTCGACGATCTTCTCTTTCCGACTCCTTAGTACTTCGGTATGATCTTCCGGAACTTCGGATAAGGCCACCGAGAGGCTCTCAAAAAGGGCCTTGTTCACGGGACTCCTCCATCGCGCGTACCCTGGTCGATTCGGCTTTCGAAAGGCCTCTCCTCCGAAAATCTCCCGCGCCAGTGACATGGCACGGCGGAAGTCGTCCCTCAATGACACGTGTTTTTCCGAATTGTCGTTCAGAAATTCCATCGCCTTCATCAGGAAGGCGTCAAGCTTGCCTCCATACTCCGCCTCGGCCAATGATCGAAAGGCCAATGATCGAAAGGCCAAGAAACGCAGCACGCATTCCCGATCCGCCATCCGCTTCGGATTGACTGTACCGTCGGTAGCCTTCAGAAATTCGTCCGCAAGGGCTAATTCCGCGAGAAGATCGCGGGCCGGACCCGGATTGAGCGCATGGCGGATTTCCTGCCCCACCAATGGCTTCCCCTCGGTGTTGATACGTTTGAAGACGTTATACATCACTGCGGGCGGAGTGCCCGGCTCGATAACATGACAAGATAGCTGAGTCTCGGTGATTCGACGCTGCATCGGACGAGGAAGATCGTCATAGATGTGGGCGTCAAACTGGCTCAAGTACTCTAACCCTCGGAGGCGCAGCGTCTTTTTCCAGATAAAGTCGCGCAGCACACTCAGCCTCTGCAATCCGTCCACGACCTTCCAGTGGTCGTCCGGGTCAGCTGCCATGTAGAATACCGGAAGGGGAATCCGGAGAAGCAGGGACTCGATCAAACGACTTCGCGTTGGCTCTGGCCACACGTTATCGCTTCGCTGGAAGTCGGGCTGAAGGATGATTTCTTCGCGGCGCATCCTCTCGACAACCAAATGCACGGTCGGTTGCCTTGTTGAAATCCGGATCCTGGTCGGATCGAATGGCTCATCAATCGGCGCAGTGTAGGAATCCTCTTCCAACTTCTCCTTCTCAACCCCCTCCCCGGAAGCGGTGCCCTCTACCCGATCATCGTATGCGATATTCTCGGGCTGCCCCCCGACCTCATAGGACGGCATTCTCGGCATGACGCTTGGGATGGCTTCGGCATGTGCGTCAAAGTGGGACCCGGGGGCACTCGGAGACGCCTGCCTTCGCGACACATTCGAGACAACACCCGCATCCCTATTCCGGTCTTGGTGCTCATGATCCAATTCCTCCATGCCGTCCTGTCACCGCTGACTGAAATAAATCGGAAGGAAATCTCGTTCCCTAAAGCCTATCTAGTGCTTGCCCGAAAACGGCATGATCGGGCAATGGGTTACATTTCCAGGCTTCTAATGACTTGTGTGGGTGGCCGTTTTAAGTAGCTTGTTTACCGGCACTGCAACGGCTTCTATGGAGCATAGACTCTAGTTGTGATACAGCTTCTGCCAACCTGCTGTTTCTGCGAATGTCTAGCGAATTTCCGATTTAACAGCCGTTATCCTCAGTTATAGCGAGCGAAATTGGGATTGCATGGCTGTGAATGGATGTCGTCCGCCTCTCCTGCCTCTTCCATGTTCTGGCATGCATTGTCGACAAGCGTAGGTCGGCCAGCGCTACTGGAGTACCGTGCGACTCGGGCTTCATCGTAGTCGCCGCCAGGGTCACGGCCAGAATCCTTGGAGTCGAGGGTTCTCAGTTCTTGATGGCTGGACCCGTGTCAAAGGCCGAGTTGTCCAGAAACTTGGGGCAGCAAAGAATCTCCGGTCAACTCAACAAGGCCGTTCGGTTGCTGGTCGCCAAAGAGAGAATCGTGTACACGCTACCCGAAATGCCTCAAAGCCGACTCCAGGAATATCGACTAACGGCCGAGGGAGGAGCTGCTGTTGCAAGCCTAGGAGCGGAAAGGCATGAGGACCATCGGCCATCGCGAAATCCGCTCGCAACAACGGGTAGGCGATTTCTTCACCTGTGTGTTGACCAATACCGGAATTACTTAGTACCTGGCCGAAAAAGAATTGATCGAAAAGAGTTTTGATGAAATGCCTCCGTTAAAGCTCTAGTTGATGGTACGTGGGGAGTCATATTGTATATGAGAAATAATAATGAGGCGTTAATAGGTGTGAGTCCCCACTATGACCCCTATTTGCCCTCTATTCCTATTTTAGAATGTTCGTCCCAATTCATATCTTTCAGCCGATTCATGCCCCATGCTGCCATTTCAAGGGGTGTTTCACGCAACATTCGAAACGTTCGTATGAGATCCGTCATAGAGCCGCAGTTTTCGTTAGGACAGGCCTCCATTGCTGAAATCCAGATCGACCCCAATAGCCGCGACGACATCCCAGCCATTCTGCTCGGACTGCAGGCCCTCTACACCCATCTGCCGGCACGCACCAAGGTATTCGATCTGCTCCGCGCCCATTTTGCTAACCTGGCGATCTGCACCGAGGCCAGCCCGGAATGGACTCCTGGAGCATCTTCGTGCTGGCCATCCTGAAGCGGGGACTCGGCTGTGACTTTGATCGGTTGACGTTCTTGGTCAATCACATGGATATCGTGCGCCAGATGCTGGGGTCGGATGACAAGATGGGTGACCGGGTCATCTTCCGGAGGCAGACCATCATCGACAATGTTTCGAAGCTGACACCGGAACTGTTGGATGAAGTAAATCAGGTCGTAGTGGCCTGTGGGCACCAGGAAGTGGGTGCTGCGGAAGAGTTGCATACACGGGCAGACTCTGTTGTTGTGGAGACCGACGTGCACTGGCCGACCGATGTGCGGCTATTGCGGGATGCCATACAGTGTATAGTGCTGTTGGTCACGGCATCGAGGCAAGGCATAGCGGGCTGGCGCAAGTACAGGAGCTGGCTGCGCGCTATGCATGCTCACTTTGCTCCGGTGCGTCTGGCGCGCAGATGGCGCACGAATGAGGATGTTGCATATTCCGATGAATTTGAACACTCATTCCGATTGATCGTGAACACTTGGTTGGGATCTGAAGGTGCTGGGTTTATGGTGTATGGCTAGTGTATGGTGTTTGGCGACTGGGCGGCGGATACCAGGCGCAGCAGCCAAAAAGAGTATCGGCAAGCAGCAGGGGCCGCATACGAAAAAGCGGCACAGCTATATGAGAGTGCATTCGGGTTGTTTACGCAGATAGCAGCCACGCAAGGGGCGCTGTCATCGCAGCGGGAATTGTCAGTGGAAGTCTACGAGTTGATTGCTCAGGCACAGGAATCTTTGGCAGACGCCGAGGAAGCGACCGCGGGGGCAGAAGGGATGTGGACAAGGGCTTTGGAAGTCGACAGATCTGCGCAAGCCATGGAGAGGTCGTCCCAGGCAAGGGAACGGGCCAGTGAAGCAAGAAAACGGACGAATCAATGGCGGGAGCGTGCAGCGCAGGCTCGAGAAGGCTCTTTGCAGTGGGAAGAAGGCCTTGGCAATGAGCTGCGGGAGCGTGCAGCACAAGCAAGGCAGGAAGTACTGGCGAGCCGCGGGAATGCAGCTGTTGTGCTGGACAGTGACAGGAATGATAGTGCGCTGTTTCAGGTAACGGCGGCGGCATGGGAGGATGCGGCCCGTGCATGGTCGACGGCTGCTGCGGCCATGGAGCGTGCAGCAGATGCATGGGACAAGGCGGCCAATGCGAAAGGGTAGCTTGTGCGCTGCTGTAGCAGCCGCTGAGATCGTGCAAATCGTCGCTGGACGTGTCCCTTCGTGTCCCTGGTACGACGAAGGCCGCGAGAACGGCATCTGAGGAGCCTGCATTGGGCCCTGGAATGCCCCGCAGAAGCCGGTTGTTGTCATATGCCGGGTTGCCGGTTGTTCGGCGGTCCACATCGCTGGACCTGACTCCCTGGTAACAAGAGCAATCATCCAGAAGGCAGTCCGATGAACATAATGCCCAAATCACCGCCCTTCCTGCTTGTTGTCATGTCCATGTTTGTGGCAGCATGCGGTCCTGAACGTGATCGATTGTCGATAACCATAGCCGATAACAAGGTGTTCGGTGAGGAGACCATGGATGTCTCGGTGCATTCGAGCACAGATATCAGGCGGGGAGACCTTCAGGTCCATATCACGGCCCAGGGAGGAATTGCCGAGTGTCCCTTCGTGAACCCGCTGCCGATATTTGGTGCGGACGAAGAAGAGTCGACACTCGCATATAATTCCGACGAGCACCCCTCCTCCTTCGGGGAGTTGCTTAAAGTGTGCGAATTCGGAGTTCGCCGGGTGGAGGAAGTGACTGCCAGGATGGACGGCAAGCGGATGAGGTGCAGGCTTGATGACACTCCGGACACCGAGGATGACACACCGGAGCAGAAGCAAGAGGCAGAGGAGGAAGCAGGGCGCGGCCTGTTTGGATTCCAGTGGCCCGAGGTGACGCCGCCCGAATTACGCACGTACAGTTGCCGGTAAGAGACACACGGGAAGTCTGATACGGGCTCTCAACGCCTCGCGCAAGCCGGCTTCCGCTATCGTGCCCCGGAATACCGGTGCATTGGAGACTTCGCGGCGCCAGTTTCGCGCCGGTTGTTGGGTCTTCGGATCATATCGGATAGTGTCCGTTAACGGAGACACCACACTTCCTTTCTACTAGACCGCATTCTGTTCTGAGAGTGTAGTCTTGCTTGTCAAGGTAGCCTCGGAGAGCGGCCCCATGCACTCCCTCGGCCTGCTCTTGGGCCATGGGTTAGGCCGCGATTGGGTGGCAAGAATCTGTCTTTAGAGGTCCCCGGTTTGACTGCTGATGGGTTTCTCTGTACCGGAATCCCGGATTCGTTGCATTGCTCCAGTACAACAAAATCAGTAATGATCCGAAAAAAGAAAGTTGTACTCATAGGGGTTGGCCCTCTCGGAGCCCCGCTAGCTGAGCATCTGGTTCGCGGTGGCGTGACGGACCTTACGCTCATTGCCCACGATATCCTGGAAGTCGGCAATCTTGTGCGCCATTCCTTAACCATGGGCGAACTAGGAGGCTCCAAGGCCGAAGCACTTCGAGACCGCTTGAATGCGGTAAACCCGCATGCCCGCGTACAAGCAATCGCACGGACCATCCCTTCTGATGCCACGACACGTGACCATATACGTGGTGCTGACATCATTATCGATGCCACGGCATCTGATGACGTATTTGCCTACCTCAACTCACTTGATTGGATAGAGCCAACGCAATTCGTGTCCATTTCGATTGGATTGCAGGCACGCCGTCTTTACGCCTTTAGTGCACGTAGCAAACACTTCTCTCTCGACGAATTCCACAGCCCCTTACCTGCAGACCGAGCAAGATTGGCTCAAAGATGAAACCTTCCAGTGGGAGGGCGTTGGGGGCTACCATCCTGTTTTCGAAGCGCGAAGTGACGACTTGGGTTTGTGGGCAGCCGTTGCCACTAAGCTTATTGTCCAGTAGCGGGCCACGCAGGAGCACGGGGCGGTGTCCATGGCGGAGCGGAGGCGCGCACTGTCCAAGGAGCAACGTGCAGCGCTGCACGCCTTTGAGCGCTCCCGGAAGCCGGAGCGCGGGGTGGCAGAGATCGGGCTCGGGCTTTGAGGGGTCTAGTCCCTCGGGCGGAAAGCCTACCGGTGTACGAAACAGAATTGTGGTTCAGGGATTCTACGGCTTACTCCCGAGCCATTAGAGGCGGCTAGTTTACGCCATGCTCCCGTCCCTTCGCTGACAGGCATATATGAAACCAGTTACCCAGATTGTGCTAGCGAATTATCGGTGTTTTGGTAGAAAGCAGATTGCCCGGCTTGCCCCGCTGACTCTGCTTGTAGGTGAGAACAGCACTGGGAAGACTTCATTCTTGGCCATGATTCGGGCGCTATGGGACGCTGTTTACCGCGAAAGAATTCCTGACTTCAAGGAAGAGCCCTACGATTTGGGAAGCTACGATGAGATTGGCCATCATCCAAGCACTGGAGACGCGCCAGTTGAATCGTTTGAAACAGGCCTCAGTGATGCTAATGCATTTCGTGCCATGGTTACATTCGGGAAGAATGGGATGGTGCCAGTGCCAGTGCGGACGCGTCGCTCCTACAAGGACAATTGGTACGAAGTCAGAGTAGCGGACAACCGCCATATAGTGATTCAAGTTGGAGTTGGCGGAGAGAGTTGGGAAAAGCGATTGCCGCAGGATGTAAGCGAGACCCTTATTCACACCCTCGAGGCGGAGAAAATATGGCCACTAATCTACCCGCGGTTGCTGCTATCATTTGGGGGTGAGGAGGATCAATACGGATTTGAACCACTGGACGGGTCTACAGCCTTCAAAGAGGAAGTCTTGAAATCTGTTTACGAATTCATGAACTTCAGTATTAGCGGTCGTTACCAACGTCCGTACGCAAGTGCGCCAGTCCGCTCCAAACCACGGCGCACCTACGATCCGGCCCGCATTACACCGGATCCTGAGGGCGACTACGTTCCTATGTATCTCGCGGACATGTTCTCCCGGAACAAAGAAACGTGGGTATTTCTGAAGGATCAGTTGGAGTGCTTCGGTAAAGCTTCCGGTCTATTTGACGAAATCTCCATCAAGCGGTTTGGGGAAACCGGGGGTGGTCCTTTTCAGGTGCAAATAATCAAAGTTGGAGGCGAGTCGCCGCAACAACGGCGAAACCTGATTGATGTGGGATATGGGGTCAGCCAAGTTCTACCGGTGGTAACTGAGCTATTACGCCAGGACGCCCCACAGATGTTCTTGCTACAGCAGCCCGAAGTGCATCTCCACCCCAGTGCCCAAGCCGCTTTGGGAAGCTTGTTCTGCCAAGTCGCGGGTAAGGGTCGACAGCTGGTGATTGAAACGCACAGCGACTTCATAATTGATCGGGTGCGCATGGACATTCGCGACAGCAAATCAAAGTTGAAGCCCGATGACGTTTCCATCCTGTACTTTGAGCGGGAGGAGTTGGGTGTGCGAATCCATTCGATAAGGCTGGACGAGTTGGGAAACGTCAAAGATGCCCCCGATAGCTATCGCAGATTCTTTGCACAAGAGCTAGATAGATCACTGGGGCTTTAGGGTATGTGTGCAATTCTTGATGCCGACGTCGTCGGCGAAGTGTTTCGAAGAGGTCGACAAGGGGCGGGCAACGAGTTTTACCAATGGATAACCACGGGAAAAGGGCACCTAGTTGCTGGTGGCAAGTTGCTTGCTGAACTTAAGAAGGGTTTAGCGAGCTTCAAAGAATGGGAACGTCAGCTCACGCTTTCTGGGAAATTGAGCGTCGTGGCGGCAAATCGAGTCGATGGCAGGGCGGAAGAACTTCGGAGGGAAAAGCGATGCGTATCTGGTGATGCGCACATTATCGCCTTAGCCCAGGTCAGCGGCGCCCGTCTGTTGTATTCTAACGACTCGAACCTCCATCGGGACTTTAAGGATAAGACGTTAATTGATGGGCCGCGAGGGAAAATCTACTCGACGCAGAAGAGCAAAGAATTTACAAAACGCCACAGGCAACTTCTGGACAGGGAGGACCTGTGCCAGAGCAGTCACTGAATGCGGCCTTTCCCACCGGTAGTCCAGTACCGTGACCATACCGACTAAGGCCGCTGTGCAAGAGACAGTACTGACCTGTTGGAGTTCCACGAGTAAGATCATTTGGGGAGGTCGCGAGAATCGCCGCAAGTCGGGTAAATACCCGATAGGATGCGATTTGCGGCGATTCTGACGCGCGGCGCGCCCTTAAACCGGCGCCAAGCGTACCCGTGAGGGAGGTTCCAGGGCGATTCTCTGCGTTTTGGCTAAAAACAGCCAACACCCAAACCCGTACGCAGGAGGCGCGCAGGGATCGTAGCGGCCGTCCGCAAGCCACTATCACTGGCCGGGACCATATGCTGCCGGGTTCGCCGCTACTTCCACCCGGCTGGCGCCTACGCGAGGTACTTCGCGACGGCGCCCCGGCCGGCTAGCTGGTTGCGTGCATACAGCGCCGGCATGGTGGCTGACTGCCAGCGTCCGGCGACCTGGAGCTCGGTGAGGCCGGCTCCTCTAGCGGCCAGGTCCTGCGCGCAGCCTACGCGCCCGGAGTGGCCGGCGAAGCGTCCTTCGGTGCCGGCGGCCAGGGCGGCCGCCTTGATCCGGTTGGCGATGGTGCGCGCGGACATGGCAAAGATCCTGTCCTCGGGCAGCGCGTCCGCAGGCTTGATGCGCTGCAGGCAGGTGGCGGTAGCGGGCGTGAGGTAGGCACGTGGCCGCGCGCTTCCTGGTCGGTTTTGGAGCACGCGATGTGCAGCCGCGCGGAGCCGTCGGATTCTGTGGACAGGTCTTGCCACTGAAGGGCCGCGGCTTCGCTGCGGCGCAGGAGGCCATCGCGCATCGTGCGTACGAGCGCGATATCCACGTTGCCTCGCCGGGTGGCGGCCTTGGCCGACTCCATGCCGACAAAACGCAGCTGTTCGAGTTTGTCGAGGGTGGGATGAGTAAGCATGGGAGTCAGGGGTTAAGATTGGGGCGCCTCGCCGTAATAGGCGGCACCCCGGATATTGTCATGCACAACACCGGCATCGAGCGCCTCGGGCAGTGGCCGGCGCTCGAGACCGTTCTTCAGGATAGACGCCATGTTGTGGTACCGGTAAGCTCCAAGTTCCAGGGCCCGGTGGCTGGCGGCCTCGAGGCGCTCCGTCCCGTATTTGCCCCCCAGATTGAGTATGCCCAGGATGGCCCGGAAGCCCTGCTCCGGATGGGCACGGCGCTGCATGATCTCGGACGCCAGTCGGTCGGTGGCAGGGCCTATCTGCTTAGCCCGCATCGCTCACCAAGATCTTGAATCGCCGGGATTGGAGGTGTTTGTAGACAATGGGTCACAGTCTGGGAACGCGAATGCTGATTCCCGCTTTCTGAAGCGTTTAGTCGGCGGTAGTAAGCGCTGTTTTGGGCACGCTTCGAGCGGGAATCAGAGCGTTTGTTCGCGTACCCTTGCTTCTTGGATACACGTATCCAGCAACCACAAAGCAGCGTCTATCAATCTCTGGAATAGGTCGGGCCAGGAAGTGTCTAAGGAGGTGAGGCAACCGTGGTGGCGTGCACAGCGCCACGCAAGTTGCTAAGCACGCCAGAGAACAGTTGCTGCCACGGATATGCCGAGGGCAAGTACAGGCGGCGAAAGCTTACCACAACCCGTACTGCGATCTTAAACAGCCGATCTCGGATAGTAGCGCACTGCGCCTGAGCCATCACTGTGTCCTGCAAGCCATAGACCTTGATGATGCTCATCAGGATATTGGCGACGCTAGAAAAGTACAGGCGCAGTTGGTTGCTCTGCATCAAGGACGTAGAGGTTCGCTCAGCGAACAGTGAAAGCTGCTGCTCCTTGAGCCGGTTCTCCACGCGCGCAATACAAATCCTCATATACCGTGCGGGCGTCGCAGACGTCTTCACTATAATTGGTGACCACAAATCGCGCGTTATAGCCGCGCGGTCCAGGCAACCATTCCGCCTTGGCTACCACGCGCCGAGGACAGCTCCAGCTTTCATTCGTTTGCTACTCGAAGCTGCGGAAGCGCCGCGAAGGCTGGCCTCGCTGGCCTCGCATGTGGTCCGACTTTGCTGCATAGCCTCGTCAACTATGCCCTTTAGCTGGTTATTGAGAGCCATACCCAAGATATAGTGCAGGCCCTGCGCTTCGCACCATGCCATGATATCTTCGCGGCAATAGCCTGCGTCTCCACGAATCCAGATGGGGACGTGCGGCCACCGCGCACGGATACGCGCTACCACCGCCGCTAATTCCTCTACGGAGCCCTTTGATGCGTCCATGTTCGAGGGGCCAAGACGAGCTGTCAACACATGCATTCCGCTAACGATATACAGCGGCAAGTAGCAATAGTGACCATAAGTATTCATGAAAGAAACCCCCCTCCTGTTTGCCATGAATAGGGTCATCTGTAGCATCGAGATCCAATACAATGTGCCCTGGCTGTTCGTCCCTTATATCCATGAACAAGTCCGAGAGCATGGCGTCGATCTTTTCAGGATCCGCTACGATGCGCTTGTATCTATGCGATGCGGCCGTTTCCTTTGAGCCAAGCTCCAGTCGGTTCAGTGTACTGGAACCCGCCAGCGGATGCCCTTGATCACGTTCCCGTACCCGGTGCGCACCCGTTACATCATTGCAGCCCACGCCGATGGCCAACACAGCATCGTCCCGCAGGCGGTCATGGTCGTTGACGTCTTCGTAGCCCAAGCATATCCCGTAGACACGTTGCCTGAGCATCGCCTCCACGGAATGTTCGATCCTGCTGGGATTGCGGTGATGCGTGAAACAGGCGGCAAAGCGGCCGATGACGTTGAACATGCGGTCGGCCTCGCGTAACAGCAACAAACCTGCGTGCGAGGACATAGCGCCGCCGCCGAACTTTGCGACCACTTTACGGCGTCCCAAGTCCTCGAAACGAAACGTTTCAGTATGACAGTCTGTGTTGTTCACGGGCAGTGTACATTGCGGTTAGAAATGACTGTATATAATACACTTACGTATGGTTTAGGTTCCTTCCTTAACTGCCCTGGTGAGTTATCCGGGTTAGCCCTTTCGAGAAGACGGTGTTGTTCGGCCCCTTGGCGATGGTGTGAAGGCATAGGACTCATTTCGGTTGTGAATCGGCGATGGCTGCGCCGGTGTGAGGCTATGCGTTCTCCCTTTAGAAAGCATTGCACCGTGTTATCGGCGATGCATACGTCCATTTGCCTCCGGGCATAGCGATATGGGACGCTGTAGAAGGCTTTTTCTACCGCGACGTGGTAATCGACGTTGACACGGGCCTTCTTCCATTCCCGGAAGACATAGGGATATAGCGGCAGCGGCCGCATCGCCGGCAGATCGATCTCCTCGAATTGGCTGCGACGGCTGCCTTGGCGCTTCTGGAAGGGCCTCTCATTGACATCCACTAGAAGGGTGGCTATCTGTAGACCCGGCTCTTCAATGCTGAAGAACGTAAAGTCTTGCAGCCGCCCAAGTATCCAGCTCTGGACGATCTTTACGCCCGTTTCAGCCTTGGCCTTATCTCAGGTTGCCAAGTGCGAAAGAGCCGGCATCATCGTTACCTCTACCGGGTGAATCGCCCTTGCCGCACGCCGGCCGGGAGCAAGGTGTCGCAGCCTTGGAGTCGGATGACTGGACGGCAGCAACGCCCATGGGTACGAGTTCGAGCTGGCCCTTGAGCAGTGCCTCAATCCAGCTGCAGAGCGCACGCCAGTAGCGTTTGTCGATGCGGAAGTGGGCACCGAGATTGAGCAGGGTCTTCTGCCGGACCTTGCCCCCTATGCGTTCGCCGTGACAAAGGCGAAAGGAATAGTAGCGTGTAGCGTCGTCGGTGGTTCGGGTAAGCGAGCGTCGGATATACATAGAGGGGAAGATAGGGCAGGAGCGTTCTGGCCGCAAAACCCTCGTGTACTTTATGGCACAACAATCGCTTTCCTGCCTCTATGAATCCGAATAGTGGGGCACCTGTGGGGCCAAAAACCAGAAGATTCGGCAAAACAGGACCCACGGTGGGGCCGCATCCCCCCAAAGCCGCCAAAATCCCTACCTGCGGTTATTGCTAACCCTCAGATTCAGCCACCAATGGGTAAAGATGGCCTTGTGTTCGATGTGCATGCGCACATTCGTACGTTGGCGCCAGGCATGATAGAGCTCGCAAAACCTGCTATATCCATAACCCTCTGGATAATGACCCCGGTACTTCTGCCACACCAGCCGAAGGGTTATCCCCTTCGGCGCCAGTTGCCGCTTAACGTGTTCCCAATTGGGCACCGGGCGCGTCGGCGGCGCTAGCTCCGCAAAAAGCCGCTGCTCCAGCTCCAGATCGGTGAGCTCTTCCGGCAGCGGCCAGCTTAAGTCTGCTTGCTTTGCACGGATGATGTACCCGCTAACGGTGCCAACGGCAATACCCAGACTGCGCGCTATACAGCGCTTGCTGTATTGCTCCCGGTAGTGCAGGCGAAGGACGTCTCTGATTTTGCGCATGGAGGTTCGCTTGGTGGGCATCGGTCTCTCGGAAAGTGAAAGAGAGCAACGAAAGCCCTGAGTGATATCCAGCACCACGCAGACGGCCCAAATTCGGATTTCTACCACCGCTACGGCTAGCCTATAGTACCCGAGAAAGTGTTCACGATCGATCGGATTGGGTGTTCAGCTTCGATCGGAATACCCGTTCAACATCCGTCGAATTATCCAGATGTAGAGGCCTACCTGGAAATATGTCAGGTGGTGGTAAAGAAAGTGAAGTCCACGGTGCAGGTGTTGCAGCAGCAGTCCGTGCCGCATCCGGAGATTACGCGGTATTTGACGCACTGTGAGCGTCAGATAGAGCAGGTAGAGCGGCGATTGATCCAGGATTCCGCACGAGGAGAAGGTATTTTCGGTGTATGAAGAGCACACGCGTTGGGTCTGCAAGCAGAAAGCAGGCATCATGGCCGAGTTGGGGGTGCCGGTGTGTGTTATAGAAGATGCGCACCCATTCATAATCCACCACATGATTCAGCGGGAGGGCACGGACGTTGACGCGGCCGTGCGCCTGTTAACCGAAACGAAGAAGCGCTACGGTGCTGTGGTTTCCTGTAGTGTGGACAGGGGCTTTTACAGCCCAGACAACCTTACCGCGTTCGAGGCAGAGCTGCGGCTGGCCGTGATGCCCAGGAAGGCAAAAGGCACGGAGGCCGATCGTGAGCGGGAAAGGGCCGAAGCCTTCGTGGCAGCGTGTCGGCAGCATCCGGCCATTGAGTCAGCGATCAACAA
Organism: Rhodothermales bacterium; assembly: GCA_965216255.1. Classification (GTDB taxonomy): domain Bacteria; phylum Bacteroidota; class Rhodothermia; order Rhodothermales; family Bin80. The sequence continues at coordinate 4,871,646 of OZ244148.1, read as the reverse complement.
CCTGGAGCACCGCGGATTGAATCGAGTGCGGGCGCACGGCAAGGAGGGATTGGCGCGCAGCGTGGTGCTTTCGGTTGTGGCGACGAATGTGCATCGCCTCGGATTGATACTGCGCCAGCGGGAGACTGAGCGGAGCAAGCACCAGCGTCTGGCTACCTGAACAAGCCAGCCGCAGAGACTGCCGAGAAAGACGACGCTCACGAGCGGAATCGGATAGCAACGCCCGGGCTGGCTGCAATAGTTCAAGAATGGCCTATTCCACGCACGTGCATACATTGCGCGGCATGGAAACCATGCTTTGAGCGCATTCACGTAGGCCCGTCAGACTCCGACAATCCAGAAAATCGCCCCTGATTGCCGTGCTGGAGCCCTGTACAAACCAATAGGCATTTTCGGCCAGGCACTACTTACAGTTCGCATGCTGGGGCGCCCGACCGGCGTGCACAAGAGCGCAATGGCTCAAATGTCCAGTTGCGCAGGGGAATACAGAACGCATTCTAACGATTGCTCGGCAAACGTGCCCCGTTATGGAGCAATATTGCACTATCCAAATGCCGACCTACGGCTGCCAGATTCTAAGCGGATCCCATTGACGGACTCCATAGATCATAGGAAAATGTCCCTGTGAGCCGAAGGCATGAGTCAGCTACCAAGCGCGAAGACGCGCCCCGTCCTATCGGGTATGCACAACGATCGCCCCGTGGATGTGGCTGCGCGAGCCGAGGCGCTGGGCGCGCCCCCGGCCCAAACGCTCTATGCTCCGGATGGCTAGCGCCGAAATACCATACAGCGTATCCGGGCCGCCGATGAACGTGTCGTCCACGTAGATGGCCACGTAATCCAGCAACGTAGCATCCGATCCCCGTTGCGGCTGCATGATGGATACCCCGCGTGTTACCAGCCACTGCGGCCGGAACTGCCGAACCACTTCATGGGCGGTGCTGAAAGATAGCCCGGAATCGTGCATCTCTTCCAGCGTAATGTCAGCCGAGGGGCCAGCGCGTGTCCCCGCTCCGGTCGTCTTGCAGGCCGCGATGCCCGTGCATGCGATAAGGAGGGCCGTTGCGGTTCTCATCCCAGGTTGCCTACGCGGGCTGCGGATCCCGCACCGAGCGGCCAATGGCCCGCGCTATGTCCCGAATCTGCTGCATCAGCAAGACAAACTGGTCAAAATACAGGGACTGCGGACCGTCACTAAGTGCGACGGAAGGATCCGGATGCACCTCTATCATGAGTCCATCGGCCCCCGCCGCCACTGCCGCTCGCGCCATGGGCGTGACCTTGCCCCTGATACCGGTTCCGTGGCTTGGATCTACGAAGACGGGCAGGTGAGACTTCTTCTTTACCACCGGCACGGCAGACAGATCCAGTGTATTGCGCGTGTAGGATTCGAAGGTGCGAATGCCGCGTTCGCACAGGATGACGTGGGGATTGCCCTGACTCATGACGTATTCCGCCGCCATAAGCCACTCGTCAATGGTTGCCGACAGACCCCGCTTGAGAAACACGGGCTTGTCGCTGCGGCCAAGTTCCTTGAGCAGGTCGAAGTTCTGCATGTTGCGCGCCCCGACCTGAAAAACGTCGGTATATCGTTGCACCAGATCCACCTTCCCCACTTGCGTCACCTCTGTAATCACGTTGAGGTGGTGCCGGTCCCCCGCTGCGCGCAAATATCGAAGGCCTTCTTCTCCCAGCCCCTGGAACGAATACGGAGACGTCCGAGGCTTGAAGGCACCCCCACGCAGGAAGGTCGCGCCACAAGCGGCCACGTGCGCCGCAGTCCGGTCCATCTGTTCCGGACTTTCGACGGAACAGGGGCCCGCCATGACCACCACTTCGCTACCGCCTACCAGCACACCGTTGAGTTCGTAGACACTCTGATCGCGCTTCCAGGAACGGCTGGCGAACTTGTACGGCTCGGTAACGCGCCGCACATCAGAGACGCCGCTTAGTACCTTGATAAAGCGCGGATCGAATTCAGGCTTTACGCCGATGGCGCCTATTACCGTGTGGTTGACCCCACTGGAGCGATGCACATCGAAGCCGTACGCATTGAGATTGTTGATGACGGCCTCGATCTGGGCCTCCGTGGCCCCAAACTCCATGATTACGACCATGACAAGCGCCCATTGATACGTTTGGGCAAAAATGAACCCTCCGCGACCCGTAACGTTCTGCGAGGCAGGCCTGACGCCCTCACGTGTAGCGTACCAGCGTAAACTTTTCCCCCAGATACTGCCTGCGCACCTCGGGGTCGGCAGCCAGCTCCTGGGCTGTCCCCTGCTTCAGGATGCGGCCTTCGAAGAGTAAATAGGCGCGATCCGTGATGGCAAGGGTCTCGTGCACATTGTGATCGGTAATGAGGACACCGATGCCGCTTTCACGCAGCCGCACGACCATGGACTGGATGTCCTCTACCGCAATCGGATCGACGCCGGAGAAGGGCTCATCCAGAAGCAGGAACCGCGGCTGCATAGCGAGGGCGCGCGCAATTTCCGTGCGGCGGCGCTCTCCGCCCGAAAGCATGTAGCCTTTTGAGGCGCGCACCCGGTCCAGTCCAAACTCGTCGATCAGCGATTCCACGCGCCGCATACGCGCAGCCCGGCCCAACGCGTGGAATTCCAGGACGGCCTGCAGATTCTGTTCTACGGTCAAGTGCCGGAAAATGGAGGCCTCCTGCGCCAGGTAGCCGATGCCGCGCCGGGCGCGCCTATACATGGGCAGCGCCGAAATGTCCTCCCCCCCCAGTAGAATGCGCCCCGCGTCCGGACGCTCCAAACCCACGACCATGTGGAACGAGGTCGTCTTGCCAGCCCCGTTCGGCCCCAAGAGTCCCACGATTTCTCCCTGGGCCACCTCGAAGGTCGCCTCGTTCACCACGGCCCTCTTACGGTACCGTTTGATGAGACCCTCTGCCCGAAGCCGCATGCCAGCTGAATCCTTCGTCATGGTCTCCTGCCCCTGCCTAGCCTGCCTGCCGCGGCGCCCAGCAGGGAAATTTTCTCCGGGCGCCTTTCAGGAAGCCAGCGAAATCCCTCTAGCTCCAGCGACGCCGGCAGCGCGCGCTCGGGGAAGACGGTTCCCCTGTGCTCGCCAAACCGCAGCTCCTTCGGCTCGTTCCCCCGCACCAGAAGTGTAGCTTCATCACCGGAGACCTGGACGGCGCCGTCCGGCTGATCGTTTTCATCCCGACGGAAATACAGCGCTTCGGCATTGCCGCGGATCACAAACAGGCGCGTCGAATCATCCCGCATGGAGGCCGTGAGCGCACGCCCGCGCACCTGATTAATGCGGCCCGTTACGGTGTCCAGCTGTGCGACAAAGGCGCTGCCCATCACCAGGACGGAATCCACCGCCCCGCTCGTTGCCACGACACGTATCGTGTCGCCGCTAACCTGCGTATCTTCGAGCCACAGCATGGGCGCCCCTTCCAGCCAGATCACTTCCCGCGTGGAATCCAGCATGCGCGTATGTGACATGGAATCGGCAACGGCTGCCACGTCCTGCCGCCAGAAGCGTACGCCACCGGCACCTGTAAGGAAGCGGATGCCGCTGCTTTCCACCAGGTCAAGCCTCTCGGCGCGGGCCACAAGGCTGTCTACCCGGACGGAGTCCCGCCTGAGCTGTATAACAACCGGTTGGCCACGGACGCGTCTTCTGCCCTCCTTTCCATCGTTCTCTGCCGTTTGCCCAAAGACGAGCGTACGAAGCGTGGAGTCCGCATCCCGGCCCCACCGCTCCATGAAGACACCTCCGCGCGCAAGCGAATACTCCGTGTCGCGGTGATACGTCAGGGAATCGGCTTCCAGATAGGTATCGTCGCTCAGTAGGCGCACGCTTCCGCCCAGCTCGGCCTGTTTCCTGTCCGTCCAGTAGGTGCCCTCGTGGCCGGAAATCACCGCGGCAGAGTCCACCAGGCGAAGGCCTTTCCCGAAGTGCACACGCTTTTCCTCTACAAAGTAGGTCCCTTCCGGCGCATAGGCCTCCACGTCGCCATCGGATAAACGCACATTCCCCGAAGCACGACCGACCTTGTTGCGTTCATCGTATAACACGGTATCGGCAAGCAGAGAATCTCCTCTGTCTACCACGCGGACATGGCCCGTGAGGCGCACAAGGTCCTGCGCAACGAACCGCATGGCCTGGTCAGCGCGCAGAAACGTACTATCCTGGGTTCCCGTCACATGCCCGATAAAGTGCTGCACCTCATCTTCGCCCTCCCGCCACCCAACCAGCGAATCTCCTGCCACAGTGGCGATGCGCTGCCGAACCGTATCGGTGTCCGCACGCGCAAGGCCAGCGCGCGCTGCCGGCTCTTCCGGCGTGCCAGCGGCCAGAAGCAGCCACCCGATGAGAAAGGGACACAGCCACTTCATTGCTGCCGGCCCACGTCCAGACGCGCCGTGAAGCGCCCGATCTGATACGACGAAAGATCCTCCTCCGCGACGAGGCCGCGCCCCTGCACCGTTTCCCGCGCCGTCGTTATGTGAACGAAGCGGTTCGTTCGAAGCTTGCGATCGTTTTCGCTCCACGTGAGGGCCTCCGTTTCCAGCCGACTTCCATCGGGCGTCACCACCTGTACGTTGCCGCTGGCTTCAAACCGCTGCTGCTTTTCATAGTAAACAACGCGTGCTGCCGTCAGGGTCGCCGACGAGTCGCCCCTAGCGTCATACAGGTGAATCAAGACGTCTGATGCATCCCCGCCTTCTGCACTCCTCAGGACCTGGTACGAACTGTCGCCCTGCTGGTAGCGCCCCATGTAGCCCGCAATTATCTCGACGCGGCGGTAGCTCTGGGCCGAGAGCCGGGGCACGCGCGAAATATACGTATGCACTCCCCAGCTCTCCTGGTGCGGCCCGTCGGCCGCACGGATTTCGGTGAGCGACGGTGCCGGTCGCTCAAATTCGCAGGCTGCAAGCAGAACAGCCGTAAGCAGCACGCCGCCCATCTTACCCATCGCAGTCCCAGCGTAAGTAGCATGCGGCAAGGGAGCCTTTTCCCGGCGCGGCAGCCGCGCTGGCCCGCCGCGCCGGCCCGAATCCTACCGCCGAAGCGCTTCCGGGTGCCGCACACCGTGCCTTGCGGCCGCTGCCTTCGCGGCGCCGAGTCCATCGGCATAGCCGAAGACGGCTTGGGATCATGCCCACGCGCGGCCGATTTCGTCGAACGGTACGTCGCCCCGATATTCTCCCATAGGCATTACGCGAAGCTCCTGTGTCGCGCCAATCTCCGATGTATAGTAACCCAGCAGAGTAAGTGATTTCATCGCGTGGAAGAACGGCGGACCGCTGGCAGCCGTACTTCCGGCCCCTTCTGCAGCCTCCGTCTCCAGCTCAAGCAGCAGCCCCGTCTGGGCTTCTTGCGAGAGCTCGAGGAAGGGGGCCCCGTCCGAGGTGTTTGCCCTTGCATCCAGTGCCGCCAGGCCATGCAGGAAACGGTCACGTTCCTCGGCATCGTACCAGTCGGTGAGCATGGCATCGATGAATTCATGCACGCGCGCGGCGCGGGCGCCCGGCGTATCGGTCTCAGGGATGACAAGCTCGGCTATCGTCGCCACGAGTTCGTCCCGGCCGCCTGTCAGGGTGCGGGCACGAAACGCGCCCGTCGGCGGGCCCGCCCGGCAGCCGCCAAGCATACCCGCAATGGTTCCCGCTGACAGCGCGCCTCCCATTAGGGCGCCGACATGCCGCAAAGCCTCTCGTCGGTCCATGATGTCTCTAAAGGTTCATTCGCTTTAGCTCCTCTGCCGCGTGGCGTGCGGCCCGTGCCGTCAGTGCCATATACGTGATGGACGGGTTCTGGCACGCGGACGAGCTCATGCAGGCGCCGTCCGTCACGAAGACGTTTGGCACCGCATGGCACTGGTTATGCGCGTTCAGCACCGACGTCGCGGGGTCACGCCCCATGCGTGCCGTTCCCATTTCATGGATGCCGAGTCCGGGCTCCGCCCCTAACACATCCTCTTGAAAGTAGTCATACGGTGAGATGTTCTTGGCGCCAGCAGCATCGAGCATCTCTGCCGCGTCGTTGGCGATATCCTTGCGCATCACGAGCTCGTTCTCACCCCACTGACAGCTGATGCGCAGCACGGGCATTCCCCAAGCGTCCTTTACGTCTGGATCGAGCGCCACACGATTGGCACGGCTCGGCAGCGTTTCGCCGTAGCCGCCAAACAGCATCTCCCAGGATCCCGGCCGGCGGAGCGCATGCTTGAAATCCGCCCCGATGCCGCGCAGCGGCCGGCTCCATCCGGGCCTGAAGGCTTCGCCCTGGTATCCGAAGCCCCGCACATACTCAGAGCGGCGCGTGGCATCCGACACATTGCGAAATCGCGGCACGTATACGCCGTTGGGACGATGACCCACGTAATAGACGTCATCCAGCTCTGGAAACACGCCCGTGGCCCCCACCTCGAAGTGGTGATCCATCAGGTAATGTCCAAGGGCACCGCTGTCATTGGCAAATCCGTTCGGGAAACGCTCCGATGTCGAGTTCAGCATGATCTGCGTGGTCCCCAGCGTGGAGGCGCACAGGAATATGACCCGTGCCCGCACTTCATGCATCTCTTTCGTATCGCGGTCCAGGTAACGCACCCCCGTGGCCCGGCCCAAAGTGCTGTCATAGATGACGCTATGGACTATGCTGTCGGGCTGCAGGGACAGTCGTCCCGTTGCCGCGGCCGCGGGCAGCGTGGCACTGAGACTGCTGAAATATGCCCCCGGCGTACATCCCCGGTGGCAGGGACCGCAGTAGTGGCACTGACCCCGCCCGTTGTGCGGCCGCGTAAGCACTGCCGTCCGCCCAATCGTGAGCACACGATCGGAAAAGGATCGCTCGATGCCCTGCCGCACGACCTGCTCTGCCGCGTTCAGCGGCATTGGCGGCAGGAAAACTCCGTCGGGGCAGCTGTAGACGCCCTCTTGCTGGCCGCTGATACCGACAAACGCCTCCACGTAGTCATACCACGGCGCTATGTCGGCGTAGCGAATGGGCCAATCCACACCGAAGCCGTCACGGGCGTTGGCCTCGAAATCCAATGCGCTCCAGCGATAGCACTGCCGGGCCCAAAGCAGGGAGCGTCCGCCCACCACATCCGCCCGGATCCATGTAAAGGGCTTGGCCTCCACGTAGGGATTTTCCCTGTCATTGATAAAAAAGTGCTCGGTGTGCTCGCCAAAGGCATAGCAGCGCCGCTGTACCGGGTGCTGCGCCCTTTGGCGCGCACCGTCCTGACTATTGCGAGCTGGAAATTCCCAGGCGTTCTTGTGCTCGGTAACGTAACCCGAGCCGTGTTCGAGGGATCGGCCACGCTCCAGGACAAGCGTCTCCAGCCCCAACTCGCACAGCTCCTTTGCCGCATAGCCCCCCGTTATACCGGAACCCACGACAATGGCATCATAGGGCTTTGCCTGACGCCGGATATTCACGTTCTTCGATGCCATGAGCGCATTAGTGTCAGATATCCGCATTCTATTGAACCTACGCAACCGGAAAGAAAGTGTTTTGATCTAAAATACGCTCGGGGCAACATCGAACAGGTTGGTCGCTGCGGCAGATACACGAGACTACCGAAGCAGAAAGCCCACCACATTCGGGTTCGCCGCGCACAATGTGGCACCACGCTACCGAATTCCGAATACCTTGGCGGCGTGCAAGTCAACCTGCTACAAGAGAGAATGAGCTTAGGGAATTATACGATAGTAGCCACGGAGTTCTACGCTTGGCATCCACGATGCATTGTTCAGTGTTGCCCCTTTCATTGTCGCACGAGAAGGTGGGTCCAAGTCGGCCTGAATGCAATTGCCATTCAAGGCGTATCCTGACCATCCCAAGTATCACTTCCAAACCCTCACAATATCATCACAAAGCCCTGCAGCCTTCACCTTCGAACCACCGTTATGGCTGTTATTTTGCCATAAACAAAGGCTCGGCACTATGGGTAGCAAGTGATTGGTATCCGTCCGGTGAAACATATCTGATCTTTTTGGAGGAGTATTCGCAGGTGAATGGCTTTGTCGTGGATGCAATAGACTCCAGATTCATGGAACAGTAGCGGCCGACCTTTCTGGGCCTGCTCGCGGGCCATCAAGAGCGGGCTTCATACTACAGCCGCGGTCACGCCACGGCCTGTTGCGTAGTGCGGCGCGGCATTGACGGCTCCCTCTGTGCCAATAACAAGTGAGACAGTTCTATACATTAATAGTGTAGCCGCGGTGGGGTTCGTGCGGCAAGACTGGTCAGGCAATTCAGCCTAACCAATCCATCATCAAACCCCCAGACATCATGGAAACTAACTACCCTTTGAGGCTCTTGCAAAAATGCGCTGCTGGCATTGTCGGCTTCGGCAGTCGGCGCAGCATTTCAGGGTGTATCCAGTGGGTTGAAGGAACAAGACGCCGATGTGATTTTCGCACTCCGCCACCGCTAACTGTTGCAGTGATTTCAACTCGGAAAGACAGATTTCGGCGATTAGCTGTGACAATCGCGCATACCTATCCTGCGCACCTGGCACGACAGGCGCCTTTCTGTGCTTAGGTGAACTCGTTCAGCCCAGCATTCGCACCATTTGGTCTACGGTCAGCGCGAGCATACCGAACATGAGGTGACACTTCACCTTCGCGTTGCCACGAACGTGACGAGCGCCATACTCGTCTTTGAGGCGACCAAAGACGCGTAAGGCGCTCGAACGCTCTTTGTAGCGTTCGACAGCTGGCGCTACAAACCCAGCCGCACGCAGAGCCTTCGCCTCACGCTTTAGCGCCTCCTTTCCAGCGCGCGTACGCGGGTGCTCGTCAATGATCGGCACATGTCCAAAACGCTGGCTGTGGAGGCGTATTTGCTCCACATCATAGGCGCTATCCATCGCATCGTATAAACTCGTTACCAGCTCCGCGGACTTGGCCCCCAGGGGAATGGCCACCTGACTGTCATGCACCGATGCGGACGTCACGATGCAACTGATCGGTATGCCCCCGTCTGCCACATCAGTGTGCAGCTTGTAGCCCTTGGAATTGCGCTTGGCTCCCCGGTTGCACTCCTTTGGCAGGTCATCTTCCGTCTCTTGCAGATTCATACCCAACTGGCGTAGGACGCGCCGTTACTTCCTTGGAGATTGCTCCCCCTTGCGCGCTCGCCCAGGCTTGCGCTTGGCAGGCGCCGGCTGCTTCGCAGCAGGGCGCTCGCGAGCCTGAATGGCCGTCGAATCACGTGAGATATGCCCAACTACCTCATCCTCGTAGCACGATTCGATCAGCGCACGATGCATCTGATCGGGCAGACTAGTCACGGCAAACTCTGCGAATGCGCGTGAAAAGGTCGCCTCGCTTGGAACCTGGTCTTGACGTTGCCACCCACACAGGCGGCGCAGCTGTGGGTCAGAGCAAATCCGGTCGATCAACGCGCGGGTCGTACCGATATTGTAGACCGCCTTCGCAAGAAACGCCCGCGCAAGCGCCGCACGATCCTGCGCCCGCGCGCTGCCGTGGGATCGCTGCGCAGATAGCACTCAATGCGAACGATATCCAACACGTTCAGAAGCTTCGTCTGTAGCTCGGTCAAAGGACCGAGCAACTCCTCCGCGCAGCAGAAGAGTTGCCTTTGGTGGCTTATCCAAGCACACAGTATCTTCCTTCCAGGGGACATGGCTGCCTCCGTTGTCTTAGCCCACCTTATTCGCCAGAATCTTCAGGTACGTTCCGACGAACTAGTGTTGTGTCCCATTAATAAGCGACGTATATTAGTGACTTCACCATCCATGCCAGAAGTCTATGCGTCGCGGAAGAAAACTTGCGCCCTTAGTTCTCTCTAATGAGCAGCGAGACCAGCTCGTTGCCTTGTCGAAATCCACTACTATGCCCCACGGCATGGTTCAAAGGGCGAAGATCATTCTGGCCTGCGCGGCTGGGGACGGCAATGCTGCGGTTGCCCTTGTGCTGGGAGTATCCGCGTCCACCGTAAGCAAATGGCGGAGCCGGTTCTTGGAGCGTGGCTTGCAAGGGCTCCACGACGAGCTGCGTCCGGGACGGCCCCGAACGCACGATGACAAGAAAGTGGTCCAGGTGATTAATCGTGCGCTGCAACAGAAGCCCGCCCATGCGAATGCTTGGAGCCTTCGCCTGATGGCCGAGGCCGAAGGCGTCTCTAAGAGCACTGTGCAGCGCTGGTTTGCCCTCTTTGGGCTCAAACCCCATCGCAGCTAGACGTTCAAGCTGTCCAGCGATCCCTTCTTTATCGAAAAGGTTCGCGACATCACCGGGCTATATCTAAACCCGCCCGATCACGCAATCGTGTTGTGCGTGGACGAAAAGAGCCAAATACAAGCACTCAACCGCACCCAGCCCACGTTGCCATGGGGCTGGGCTATGTAGAGGGGTACACCCATGACTACATCCGTCATGGCACGACTACACTGTTCGCAGCACTCAACATAGCCACGGGCAAGGTAATTGGGAAATGCATGGCACGGCATCGGCATCAGGAGTTTCTCTGCTTTTTGCGACTGCTCGAGCGCGAAACTCCGAAGGATCTGGACCTGCACTTGATCTTGGACAACTACGCAACGCACAAGCATCCGAAAGTTATGGCGTGGCTGTCCAAGCGGCCTCGTTACCACCTTCACTTCACGCCTACCTCCGCATCGTGGCTGAACCAGGTTGAGCGGTGGTTTGGTCTAATCAGCCGACGCGCGATCAAACGGGGTTCGTTTACAAGCGTAAAGCAGTTAAAGCAGACCATCGACCAGTTCATTGCAGCGTACAATGAGGAGGCGACGCCGTTTGTTTGGGTTGCTACGGCGGACTCGATCTTCAGTAAGATTCAACGTTGAACGTCGCGTATTACTGGGACATAACACTAGCAGCGGCTTCACGAATCGTTCGCAGGTATCTGACTACCATGGTATTGCCACAGATACAATGCCGCGCCCAAGCATTCTATTTTTTGTATCCCGATGCACAGCAAGGTGAATGCGGAGCAGACCATCTCCTCCGGCATATTGTTCTCGTGTGCCTTCCATAGATCGGTAAAAGTTAGCGGATCCCACACGGAAAACCTGTCTTCGGACGCAGCCGCCATCTGGTGCGAACACAGTTTGCCCGCACCGGATTCATAGAACGCCTTTGCTGTTCGATTTCCGGGATCCGGCGCGACCACCCCACCGCCTGAAGAATTGCTGCGGCAGTTCTTGCTGCTCTTTCTGCAGGGCTGGCCGCGCCGAAGGGATGCCGACCGCTTGCGGCATGATCCCCTCATGCGCGTGGCCGCCTCTTCGAGAAGAGGCATTAACGCCCTGAAAGACAGTAAGCCTTTGTCCCCGCAGCCCGGCATCTCGCGTCTGGTGCGCATGCTGGCGCGGGGACGCAATATTGCGCGCCTGCGCCAGCATGCGACTACCTTCGCTGTGGAGCATGTCCCTCAAACTGCCGGTAGCAAGCGATATGACGTGGTTGTGGGCGGCATAGACGGCCTGGTGATTGATGCCCACGGCCGGCAGCAGGGCAGTGCCTTCCATGGACATTGCAAGCGCACCATTTTCATGCCTCTGATTGCCAGCTGTGCGGAAGGTGGTGCCATGTTGGAGGCCGTGTTGCGCAGCGGCACCCAGAGTGTGGTCCGGGATTGTTACGAGTATGTCCGGCGCGTAGCGCTGCAGGTGGGCCGCCATATGGCCGACCGCCTCCTTGTTGGGTGCGGGCTTTGTTAGTGGGGAGCTCTGCGATAAGCTGGATTGCGGCGGCTACGTCATGGGCCTCAGAGAAAACACCGCCCTGAGCAGGCTGGCGGATCCACACCGGGCGTGCGTCCAACAGGAACAGCGGCAGTATCACGAACCAGTTCTACGGCGCAGCGTCGTGGTGGAGCCACACCGGGCGGACGGTTTGCCCGGCATTTCTTTCTGCATACGGATCAGCACAAAAAGGCCCCTCCTGCAGAGAGCCTTGTGAAGCTCTACCAAAAGAGAGGCAAGGCAGAAAAGCACCAGCGCGCGCGCAAAGCTGCCTGTACACTGGCCCTGTCCTCTTCTCCGCGTCCTAACACGCACTACCACAACCGGCGTGTATTGCGGCGGCACGCCGCAAAGCTGCAAGAAGGCAAGGCTCGTGCCCCTGGGCCATACTGCAGTTATATCAGTTGCTGCATGTGGGGCGCTGCCCATGCAGCAGCCGGAGGGTCCCCGCATGCACCTGTCGAGCTTCCGGCGGCATATCCTGAAAGCAGGAGCACGCATCGAGCAGCATCCACGCAACATTGTTATCCAGGTAGCTGTCCGTGCCCTTGCGAATTGGGAGTGTTTTTGGAAGCATTATCGCCAGCTTCAGTGGAGGACAATTCCCTGCCACTGTGGAAGGAATCCGATTTACGCTGCTCGCGCAAAGGAGCGGGCGCAACGCCGGGACGGCGGACTCAGGATATGCGTGACACCCATGCCCATACCAGGTGCTTGGCCTTGAAAATCCGGCCACCCTGCTGCAACTGCACGCCGATTGGGACCCAAGTCAAGCCCCCGTGAGGCTCAGCCGCAGAATTTTCGCCCTTACATTAGTGAGACCCTGCCGGGCACCTTCGGAATGCACCAATTTCGTCGGGAAAAGTGTCTTATCTTTGTTGGGTACACGTAGATGCACCAGGAACATTCTCGTTAGGCACAAGCCGGACCGGTCATGAATAATGTGGGCTTAGAGATTTGTGACAGCTCTGAAGATACCGAAATCGGAGGCGCCAGTCCCCTATCTCCCCCGCCTGCAAAGGGGCAAACCGCTTGTCTGGTGGGTTTTTGCAAGAGGCTCAGTATCACCGATGTTTCAAATATGCCCCCCGGCACTCATAATCTATCCGCGTACAGGCCAAGGGAATTCACCGGACGCTTTGGGCGGAATCACCGGAGTGTGCAGAGTTTTCATTTAATCACAACAGCGTCGTGATTACCCTCAAGCTCATTTCTGTTGTACTCGCGGGCGTCGTGCTTCTGTCGCTTGCCATCGTGCTGCGGACCGACCCTCCGGCACCACCTTCTCAACTGGATCCGCTGGCGGTGCGGGTAGAAGAGTCCAGACTTATGGCACATACAGCAGGCCACCCGGACTGGTTCTTCCAGTACCACCATGACATCCGGTCTTCTGCCGATGGAATGAACGAGTACCCGACGGGCTACCGCATTAAGGAGTTCAACAAGGCGTTGGCGAACGCGAAGACCTTCGGCTCAAAGCTCAATTGGGTCGAGCGAGGCCCAGGTAATGTTGGCGGACGTACGCGGGCATTACTTGTTGACCCTGACGATCCACAGCGCACATGGTGGGCGGGTTCAGTGTCTGGCGGTCTATGGAAGACAATAGATCGTGGGCGCACATGGCAACCTCAAACGGATAATCTGCCGAACTTGGCAGTCAGCTGCCTTGCGATGGCTGAGAGTGACCCCAACGTCATCTACATGGGTACCGGCGAAGGGTTTTCCAGCCTCTCCACAGTAGCTGGCGATGGGATCTTCAAATCCGTGGATAGAGGCGTAACCTGGAACCACCTGTCCGCTACCGCCAACAACGCAGAATTCCGATTCGTAAACCGGTTGGCCGTTGATCCCACGAACTCGGATGTGGTGCTGGCCGTTACCAATAAGGGTGTTTTCCGGAGTGCCAATGGCGGCGTAACCTGGACTGCAACCTACCGGAGCAGCTCGCAACGCGAGCCGGTCCAGGACTTGCGCGCGCAGCCTGGCAACTTCAATCGGCAAATTGCCAGCGTCGGTGGGCGTGGCATACTCTATTCCACGGATGCTGGCATGACATGGGCGTTCGCATCAGTAGACTTGGCTTCTAATTTTTATCGTATCGAACTGGCGTATTCGCCCTCCAGTCCGGATATCGCGTACGCCGCCGTTCAGGCGTGGACCAGAAATGGAGGTTTCAGGTTTCTGTCTGACCTCCACCGGAGTGACGATGGCGGCATGAGTTGGACGCGGACCTTTGCCCGTAACAAGTGGAGTTGGTTCGGGGCATTCGGCTGGTACAACAACACGCTAGCAGTGCATCCATTTAAGCCCGACACCGTGTTCGTAGGCGGAATAACGCTTTGGACAAATAGAATGCTAGGTATAAATACCCTACTTAGGGTTAGCGATTTTGATTATGGCGGCGCAGATGAGTGGCTTCAGTTTAGCGCTGTTCAAGAGCGAATTCTTCACTATAATTATGAGGGGAGGGTTTATTTCCAGCTTCCGGATGCTGTGGACGTATCGTTAGCGGAGCATACGGACATTGAGATTCGATTCGGCCAAGGAGGGCAGATGGCTCATCGTTTCTGGGTGCCAGACAATTCTGGCACTTGGGGATATGGGAGCATTAATGTTCCACGCAGGCTGCATATGTACGGCGGCTATGTGGAAGTGCCGTTTCAGGTCTGGGATAGCGAGAACAATCGCCAACTTATGATTTCCTTCCGTGATCAGGCCGACGATGGCGAGTTCAATCTGATCCCTTACAATTACAGATGGAATTTCAGGAGGGATGAAACAAGCATGGAGTACATATATATTCATAAGTACGATTACGACAGTGCCGCTCCTGACGCCAGCATTGCCCAAGATGGCGGCTACGCGAGTGGAGCGTTGTACTTATTGTTTCCAGTCCTTGCGAGTGCGGCGGTTTCCTGGGACCCTGACAACTTGCCAAACCAGACCATTTCGATCTCATTCGAGATTGCTGGAGAAATTGGCCGAGTCCAGAGAAGCCATGAAGAAATCGACGTTTCCCGAATGCTACATGTGGATCACCACGCCATTGTGCCGATCCCCATTGATGAAGCCCAAGAGCGGTTCTGGATTCTGAATGCCAATGACGGTGGCGTTGCGTTGTCTACAGACAATGGCCGGATTTTCAGAGAGTTGGATGAGGCAGGCTCGGGCTACAACACAATGCAGGTTTACGGGGTAGCCAAGAAGCCTGGGGCTCCCGTGTACATCGCTGGCGCCCAGGATAACGGGACGTGGAGATCTCCCGATAATTCGGATAACAGCCATGGGTGGACAGAAGAAGGCGGTGGCGACGGTTTTGAGACAGTATGGCACGCTACTGATCCGGACAAGATCTTGTTATCAGCCCAACGCAACTTTATAGGAAGATCCGTTGATGGCGGCACAACCTGGGAAGCGTCACTCGAGCCGCCCAATCCCCAGTTTTACACCCAAATTTCGAATTCCGATAAGGCTCCAGACAATGTGTATTCTGCCTCGCGTGATGGCGTGTGGTATTCCAGAGACTTTGGAGGAGGCTGGAACTTTACGCCCATTACAGAGGCCTGGACGCATTGGTCGGGCTGCAGGGTTAGAGTCTCAATTGCTGATCCGAACGTAGTGTGGGCGGGATGTGGCTTGATTTCTAATCCAGATCTCTTTAACAAGCTGCACGTCTCCCAAGACAGTGGCGAATCATTCGAAGCGGTGGCCTTCCCCGTTATGAACCGGCTACCGGAAATCTATGTATCAGCGCTTGCGACGCATCCCACGGAGGCGGGCACCGCATATGCGCTTTTTTCGCGCTACAGCCACCCTAAGGTTTTGGAAACCAAGGACTACGGGCAGACGTGGACGGATCTGTCAGGCTTTGCCACATCGGAAGTAAGCACGAATGGATTTCCCGATGTGGCTGTGTTCGATCTGGTTGTGATGCCGCACGCAACCAACGTCCTCTGGGTGGGCACTGAGATAGGCATTTTTGAGTCCCGGAGCTATGGTGCAGAATGGAACTATGTCCGCCACAGTGGTCTGCCGGCCGTGGCTGTTTGGAGGATGAAGATCCGGGATGATGAGGTCATTGTGGGTACCCACGGTCGCGGTGTATGGACGCTCCCGCTGGCAGAAGTCATCGTCGGGATAACCGAGGAGCCGGACGAATTGCCATCCGAGTTTAGCCTTACGCAGAACTACCCGAATCCCTTTAATGCGTCTACGACCATCGAATTCAAAGTACCCAAGGAAGTGCAGGTACGGCTAACCGTCTTTGATGCGGTCGGGCGCAAGGTGTCCGTGCTAGCTGACCAGGTCTACTCGCCTGGAGTACACCAGCTGCACTGGGATGCCAACGCGTATGCCAGTGGCGTGTATTTCTACCGTATGGAGTCAGAAGGCCGGCTCATCCACACGCAGACGATGACGCTGCTAAAGTAGCACAGGATACGGCGCATCTGTGCTACCAGGCTGCGCCACAAAATTCTGAGAGGCTACCGGACGCTTGCCGGACGTTCCGGGGACAAGGAAGCGGAACGTCGGGGCGCTTGCCTGCGCTTACTTGCGGATTGATGGCGCCTCGGATCCGGCTGTTAGAGGGCGCCCCTTCCATTAGAGAAACCTGTCCCGACTGCCGTCATGCACTGCGGAATGGGGCCAAAAAAAACCACCCGGCTTCAAGCTTCGAGGCTCCGCAGCTCGCAGCTTCGCCTCGAGGCTCGGCCTCCCTCTTTATAAAATCTGGCTCTACCCCTTTTTTAGAGGGTACACTCACCTGTAGACACCTTCGGGTATAGATCTATGCCTCCGAGGTGAAAGTAAATGGCGTTAGCAAACCGCCATTTGTTGCGGATGCCCCTACCGCGCACTTTGATTGTTTTGATCCGGCTGTTGATGGCTTCCGCAGGGCCATTGCTCACTTTCAGGATGATCGCATTGAGGAAACCCCACAGGTGTTTCTTGATGGTTCTGGCGGCTGCTTTGTAAGCGTCCGGTGAACCACACCTTGCCTGGGTGAAGGGCTGGTCAGAAGATTGTCGCCTGACGAGAGGATCAAAGCCCACGATTGATGCGCAAGCCCAGACGCACGGCGGAAGAAATGTTTCCGCCCTTAGCACAGTACCTGGCGGGGAGCCAGACAGCGGAGGCCTTTTGTGCCGAGTACGGAATCTCCCGTTCGCAGCTGGGCGCGTCCGGGGAAAGTCACGTTCTGCACGGAATACACCGATACCTTCTGCAACCCGGAGCAGCTTGCCTTATGGCTGCAGCACAGCCGCCGATGCTAGAGCTTGCTGCGCCTCTTGCCAGCGATGGGGCAAGAGGCGTGCCACGCGCTTGGCAGCATGAGTCGGAATGCGCTCCAGCACGTCGGCAAGCCAGGCCTGGGGATTTACTCCGTGCAGCTTGCACGTGCCGGGAAGAGAATAGACCACCGCCTGCCCGCTGGGCTGCCGCATGCGAACCCGCAAACAGATCTTATAGTAGGACTGCTCCGGCTGGGCGAGCTACTTTAGCTCGTCTATCCATCACCCAAACCGGAACAGCCTCATACGCCAATTAAAGTCCGAAGTGCAACAACTGTAGACAAGGTAGTATGCCCCTGAGTAGAGACAGAAGATAGCACAGGCAACGCGGAAAACGAGCTTCTTCGGAGGGAGGGCGGAGCCCGACCGGAGAAGAAGCTGCTTGCTGGCCGAAGAAATTCGCGCTCCTTGACCTTTGAGGCAGCCAATGCCGACGGGCGAGCATGGCTCTTCCCCTGCGTGTAGGCACGCATGATGTCACCCGAACATGGTACAATGGTCTATGGGTCTTTCTGGCGACGACCCGACTCAGACCATGGACGCGGAGGCTGCCACGCCCTCTAGTGCAGGAAGGAAAACCTCCGCCGGCGTGCGGTAGGCCAAGCATCGGCGCGGACGGTTGTTCAATTGCGCTTGCACCCGCCTCACCGCTGCCGGTTCAACCGTGTGAAAGTTGGTTGCCTTCGGGAAGTACTCTCGCACCAGGCCGTTGGTGTGCTCGTTCAGACCACGCTCCCAGGAGTGGTATGGCCTCGCAAAGTAAAACGATGCGGAAAGCGCGCTGACGATGATGAGCGAACTCCTTGCCATTGTCCGCCGTGATAGTAAGTACCCGGTCCTTTACCGGACTGAGACAACCTATGATCGCATGGCGGACCCCGATCGCAGCCTTTGACGCAACGTGCTCAAGAAACGTGAATTTCGAGGCGCGATCGACCATGAATACCAGTGCTCCCTGTTGTTTCGCCCCGATGATCGTATCAACCTCCCAGCCGCCTATCCGCGTCTTCTGCTCTACAATGGGATCACGTTCGCTGATGTCTACACGGTGCGGTATCAGGCCGCGCCCAGCACCGCTCTTGTTACGCCTGTTGTACCGCTTACCACGGCGACGCAGCAGCTTGTACAACGATCCGCCAGCCGCTCGGTCCGCCCAGCTATGCCTGTAAATCCATGTGGTGCTTACCGAAACGACACCATCACGACGAAGTCGACCCGAGACCTGCTCTGGACTCCAGTGCAGGGCGAGCTTCTCACGCACAAGAGACCACATCGCTTCAGTCATCTTCCGTGGACGCAACGATGCCTTCCTCCGCCGCCCGCTGGCCAAGCGGGTAGCCTGTTGATACCGGTAGCCCCTACCTCCGCTGTTGCGATGCAACTCCCGGCTGATCGTCGATAGCGAGCGACCCAACTGTCGCGCAATCTCGCGCAGCGAATCAGCTCGCTTCCTCAATGCGTGAATCTGGCACCTTTCCTCATAGGAAAGATGATGATAGCCCGTCGCCATTTGATACCCTCCAATGATGTCTTAACGGAGCGTACCGGCATCATCTCGCTCACATGTAATCAGCGTGATGAATACGCGCTTGCTAGCGCGCTGTCATCCAAATCAAGTGTTGCACTTCGTTGTTAAATGGGCCATCCGATTAGCTGTGCCATCAATCTCCTTACGCACTCGTTCCGGATCAAGATCAAGGCCTTGAAACGGGATCAAAATTTCTGACCCTGAAATTCGACCCTGTGGTGGATTGGTAGAGAATCGTGAAGGCTGCAACCTGAAAAAGCTTCCGTCACCCTCAAAAGGTATGGCAACGGTTATGGAGGAGCCGGAAACATAGTATGGTTTGCCTGGATTGCTCACATAGATACCCGAACGGCCGCTGACATCAATGCCTACTTCACCTGCTTCCTTTATGTGAATCTTGTCTAGCTCTAGCCGCGGCGGCTCAATTTCGTATTTGGGCACAAATCTGTTGACTAGGTCATCTTCGCTCGAATCTTCAAAGATCTGTCGTCCCCATCCTTCTATCTCTTTGATCATCTCGGCCTCCTGCCCACTCCGGAGGTCCCTTATCGACCTTCCATAGAAAAGCAGGTTATTGCTGGACATAGCACTTCGTCGTTTGAATGATACCTGACATGTGCGGGAGCAATAACTGTACCAAGGGAATGACTGTGCCATAATGGCGGGAAGCCGGTGTGTACGAGGCCTTGAGGTCCCGAATCAGGCTTCCTGCGAGCCTCTTACCGGCAACTGTACCTCCTGAATTCCGCCGGCGCCGCCTCGGGCCTCCTGAACCCGAACAGACCGCGCTCTTCCTCTTCTTCCTCCGCCTCCTGCTCCGGGGCTTCGTCCTCTGCCGGCGGCGTATCCTCGAGACTGCACCGCAGCCGCCTGCCGTCCATCCTGGCCGTCACTTCCTCGACCCACTTGACCTCGAATTCGCAGGATTCCGATCGCATCAGGTCCTCGAAGCTCAGGTCCTCCAGATGGGTGGAGCCCAGGTCCGTCTTGTAGCGCAGCGGCGACTCATCCTCGTCCTCCGCGAAAATCGGGTCCGGGTTTTCAAAGGTGCACTCGGCAATTTCACCTTGCGCCAGAATTGTGAGCTCAAGGTCTCCCGGCCTGATGTCGGCGCTGGAATGCACCGAAGGAACCAGGTACTTCCGTCCGGACACCCTCTGTTCGGTTATGGTTACCTCGAGGCGATCACGCTCGGCCCCGCATGCGGCCATAAGCACGGACATGACCGCAAGCAACAAGGTCCGTGATGTGAGTGCGCTGTTCATGGGATCGTCTTCTGGATGAAACATCTTGTCAGCTGCGCGCCGGCGCCGGTGACCCGGACCCCTGAAAACAAAACCCCGCGGTAATCCGGCATATCGGCGAAAACCGGCTTCTGCGGGCCATTCCAGGCCCGATTGGAGCTCCTGGGGTGCCGCTATCACGGCCTTCGTCGCATGATTATGCGTCCAGAGACGATTTGCGCGGTCTGAGCGGCTGCTCTCTTCCCGAAAACCCCTGCCTCGCCCCTCCTCGTGCGGCGTCCTACCGCTCCAGGCCCCGATCGCGCTCCAACAGCCGGTTGATTTCCCGCCTCAGCCCGAAAGAAGTCTCCCGGCCCAGCGCCCGCGTCAGTCGCTTCATCCTCTCCGGCGACAGCCCCGATGCCCGCTCTGCCGTGCGGCGCAGCAGAGCCTCCTCGTCTGGCAACCTGTCCAAATGATGCTCCAAGCGCTCGATCCGCTCCGCTCGCACACGCGCCTCTGTCTCCATGCGCGCCAGCTCTTCCGATCCCGGCACGCGCTACCTGGCCTCCAGGTAGGACCGCACCGCCCGCCGGGTAAGCCGCGCTGCAGCGTACGCCCGGCTACGGACCGGACGCACTCCCAGGCCCAGCCACACCTTCCGCTCCTCCTCCAGCACCGATCCCAGACGCCACGGCCGGCTCGCCAGCGTCTCTGCGGCCGCCTCCATTCCCTCCCTGTCCGCCAAGGCGTCCAGCGCCTGGCGTGCCCTCACCGGATCCCGGTACGCCTGCACCAGGAACCGGTCCAGGCTTTGCGCCTCGAGGGATAGTCTCGCCTGGCGATCCCGCACCACGCGCTCCGGCGAATTCGCGTGCCTGCTCCGGAGCGCCTGCAGCTCCTGACGCCTTCTCCGCGCGGCTTGGGCCACCTTCACGGATACATACATACGGCGCAGCTCCCGGCCCTTTGGCAGCAGGATGAAGGCCAGACGCAGCATCATCCGCACCTGTCGTGCGTCATCCCTCCTGTCGTCGTCCGCTCCCCGCATAAAATGCTCCATCACGTGCAGCGTCCCTGACACCATCCGGTAGCCGGCCTTCCGGCCGGAGCGGCGCACCATGCCCCGCACGACGCTCCGCGAAAAATATGCCTGGCGCCGCGGTACCAAGCGGCCCTGCGACCTCCCCGACAGGTACGCCGCCAGCGACTGGCCGTAGCGCTCCTCCAGCTGGTACCGACCGGTAAGGCGACTCACCCTCGAGGCCGGCACATAGCGACGTCCGTCCGTTATCACCATGCCACGGCGCCGGATCTCCAGGCGCAGCTTCTCACCCTTGACCCATGTTTACCATTTCGCTTCATAACAAGTGGTAAAGTAGAGACTTGAAAATTGTTCTGGCACAACAAATGGCCGCCAAGTGAGGTTTTATGCCTTAGATCATATGATCGTCTTTTGCATGGCCAAGGGCAGTGGATCGATGCACAAGGCATCGTAAATGGCCCTTAGTTCCATATCCGGCTGCGAGCTGGTGCGAACATGGAGTGTGCGTGCGTCCTTGCGCTCGAAGATGCTGGTCGTGCGAACCTGACGCCGAAGGATCCTCCTGAGTGTCGTCCAGCTGAAGCGTAGTCCTTTCTGGCGAAGACGCGTACGAATCACCTGCACCAACTGGTAAGCCAGGACCGTGATGAACAGATGGCCCTCCGCGCGCCGGCCTGTGGAATGATAGATCGGTCGCAGTCCGAGTTCCGACTTCAGGGACCGGAACACCGCTTCCAGATCGGTCAGCATCACATACGTGCGCCAGAGCTCTTCCGCGGTGAACTCCATCTCGTTGCTGCGCAGGCAATAGACGCCCGGATCGGTCATCAACGCGGGTGCTTTCGGCGTCTTTGTCCACGTGATGGACTGGACCCGCTTGCCGTCCTCATCCGTCTCCACTTCTATCTCGTAATGCTGTCCGATACCGCTGAAGCTCTGCTTCAATCGGCCGATACGTTCCCTTATGAGGTCGATGCGCTTTTGCGTCTTCGGCCGGGCAAGCCGCAGGGTTACCGTAGATTCGGCTCGATGAAGTCATGTTGCTAACATTGTATCCACTTATCTTGGAACTATGTGTTAGCAGTTGAGTAGGAGCGGCGATAACGGTACTCATATTGTGACACACTGTGTTCCCACGCAGTATCTCAGTAAGCATCGACGACACCCCCAGTATCATGGCTACGGTATTTGACGTTGCGGCTTACATACTCGAACAGAGAGGAGTTGTCACGACATGGAAGCTCCAGAAGCTCGTGTATTACAGCCAAGCGTGGTCACTTGTATGGGATGAGAAGCCCTTGTTTGAGGAAGAGTTCGAGGCGTGGGCTAATGGCCCTGTGTGCCGCGATCTCTATGATTATCACAAAGGGCTATTTGAAGTCAAGCATGTTTCTATCGGAAACGCAAGTGCATTGAGTGACGATCAAAAAGAGACCATTAATATTGTGTTGAAGTTCTACGGACACAAAGCACCCCAATGGCTTAGCGACTTAACTCACTTAGAAGATCCGTGGAAGGAGGCTCGGCGCGGCCTTGATCCCGGCCAGCGCGGGGCCGCTGTCATTTCCAAGGAGTCAATGGCATTGTATTACGGCGGGCTTTCAGAAGAACATACCTTGCCGATTGAAGATCAGTCGCCGTAGGCTTTAGTGGGGTCTCGCAATCGGGGGAACAGAAAACCGAAATCCAGGGCCAAGCCGAGTGGGGGCAAGCACCCACGGTCTTCACAGAGATCCCAGGTTGAGAGTTTTGACACGCAATGCCCCACTTGGTCATTCGTGATAGCAGACAAACAGGGGCCAGAGAGCCTATACTCTGACCGAGCCGCTGACGACTTGAGCGAGAATATTTTACCGAAGCTTCGGTCTTTTGAGGGTATGACATGGGCAGATATCAAGAGACAAACTCATGGCCGAAGCAAGAGCAGCAATCATTACGTACAGGTAGAGTCGACGGGCGGCGCGTTACTCCCATTAGGAGCACGTTTCCGCCCGCCGCTCATCAAACCGGACATGCAGAATTACCGCATCCGGCTTTCAGACAAGATCATGTTTTCGCCCACGGAAGGCCCTTGGTCGTTGGCTCAAGGCATATCAAGCCATACTTCTTGTATAGCTCTTCGTGTGGGAAGCGCGCCCACCCCCCGGACTGAACCTTGTGCTTGCGACAGAGCCACTGGCGAATCCGCTTCTTCATGTGTGCATCTATGCCTGCATAGGCGGGATTGACTTGTCCAAGTCGGAAGTAGTTGGCCCATCCGGTCATTAACCAGTTAAGGCGTGTTACCATCTCCTCTATGGACAGCAGTCCGTGCCTTGCCGCCGTTTGCTCACTGATCCTGCGGCATATGCTCTGGACACTCTTCTTGCTCGGACGAGTCCCTATATAGGATCCTCTGCCGCCCGGGCGAAAGTTGCGCCCAATCCGGTACCCAAGGAACTCAAACGGTTCTTCGGGGCACCGGACGCATCGGGTCTTCCTTGCGTTGATCGGCAGTTTCAGCCGTTGCATTATGGTCTCCACCGCTTCCAGCATCGCTGTACCATCGGCCTTTCCGAGTACCACAAAATCATCGGCGTAGTTCACGATCGACGCTTGGAAGCGCCGGGCATAGCCCAGCAGCTTCCAGGCAATGAGAAAACGGCGCATGTAGGCGATCGGCGATCGCCTGTGTTACTCAGCAAGGGAGAGATTGGCGCGCCTTGCGGCGTACCCTTTCCTTCCTTCCGAGCCCGGTTCGTCAGGCGTTTGCCTGCCTTACCGTCATCTTCCACTACCGGCATCACCAGCCATGACTTGATGAGTTCGAGCATCCGCCCATCGCTGATGCGACGCGCCAGAGACTTCATCATCTTATCATGCGGTATCTCACCAAAATAGTTGGACAGGTCTGCATCAACCACTTCCCGGCGGCCTGTATTTACGAGCCTGTGGACGCGATTGACCGCTTCCTGTGCGCCACCTCCCTTCCGATAGGCATATTGCTCCTCTTGTAAATCCGCTTCAAAGATCGGCTCCAGCACCAGCATGGCCGATGTCTGCGCGACCCTGTCACGAATACAGGGAATGCCTAACGGCCGGAACTTGCCTGGCTGCTTCTTCGGGATCAGTACCTGACGTACCGCACGCGGTTTGTGCATACCCTCCCTTAGATCTCGCGCCAGTTCCCCCAGCCATCGATTTATGCCGTGCGCTTCAATGTCTCGAAACGTCTCTCCATCCACACCGGCACTGCCGCCGTTACGGCGTACTTGTTGCCAGGCTGCGAATAAGAAATCCTTCCTCCACACTTTGTCACACAATGCATGGAAACGACGCTTGGGGTCTTCCTTCGCTTTGACATGTAATACGCGCTGGAGGTCCCGAACTGATTCTGATCCTGTTAGACTTGCGTCAGTAACCATTGCCTTTCCCCCTTTGCGTATTGCTCTTGAATGAGGGTCCCTTTCCTCGACGAGCATTACCCCGCGTCACAGGTACTACGGACCCATCCGCCACCCTGACGGCCCAATCTGTCCCTTGCGGGAAATCGGTTGGCTTACGTGTGCCTCCGGCAGGGCTTCCCGTGTTGCTACTTTTCCCATCTTGCATGCATGCCAGTGCCACTACCCCGGCGGAAGTAATCTGGTGCTTGTGTCGTTCTCTTCCCAGACTACCGGCGGCCTTCCCCTTACCAACGGAGGGTCGGCTTCCGCATTGCATGTTTCGAGGCCTGCTCGGCATTCACTACGCGTTCCGGCCTGCATGCTCGCTGAATCGCCTAAGCGACCCTTTACCAAAGTGCTTCAGCTCATGTTGTTACCTCCATAAACCGCTTTGGCCGCTACTAGCTGGAGCGACAGTTACTAGGTGGGATTCGCACCCACTAGGGAAAAGCGCCTTATCACGGCGCACGTTGATGACATGCTGACAGAGGTAGGTAATAGATTGGCTGAATTAAAAATGGACGATATAGAACAACTATTCTCGTTACGCTTCAATAGCAGAACGAGAGTTTATGGCATTGTAGACGGAAGTATCCTGCGAATCATATGGTATGATCCTAATCATAGACTGTATCCGACCAATGCCAACTAATAAGAAGTCAGTTCGTAAGAGATTGCGCGAACTATCCGCTATGAGATCGGCTGGCGGTATAGGTGGTGAAGGGCTTGATCTCGAAATAGCTGAACTGGAAAGGCTTGATAACCGGCTAGAAAAACGCAAGCTGGCAATATGGTCTGCAACAGGGGCTGTCCTTGCCGCCATCGCGGGGGCTATTGCCGAACACTTTCTTGACATATTTTAGCTAATTTCTGCTAGTGCAATCAAGTATGTAGTTCCCTAAAAGAGCCCCAGCTAGTCGGCTATCACAAGGTTGAAACTGGAAACGTGACCAGCATTACGGTCCATTGCAAGGATGTTCAATTGGCCGGTTTCGCTGATCATCTTGCCGTGATACGGAGAGCGCAGGAGAGAAACGATGCGGTGTAGCCCGGCAGCTACTGGAGTTGCTCTGCACTAGCCCACTGTACGTGCCTATGAGACATATATCACTATAATAGGTATTATCACCAAACGGTGATAGGATGGTTTACAGTGATAACAAGAGACGCTAATACTCAAGCAGGTCCTCTCATAGAGCAAACGCTCCGGGCCATTCCTGCCGTGTCTGATCTGCGGATCAGCGACCAGGTACGTGTTAACACAGCACGCGCAGATTTTCTCGTCGAAGTAGAAATTAAAGGTCCGCCAATTAAAGTCCGAAGTGCAACAACTGTAGACAAGGTAGTATGCCCCTGAGTAGAGACAGAAGATAGCACAGGCAACGCGGAAAACGAGCTTCTTCGGAGGGAGGGCGGAGCCCGACCGGAGAAGAAGCTGCTTGCTGGCCGAAGAAATTCGCGCTCCTTGACCTTTGAGGCAGCCAATGCCGACGGGCGAGCATGGCTCTTCCCCTGCGTGTAGGCACGCATGATGTCACCCGAACATGGTACAATGGTCTATGGGTCTTTCTGGCGACGACCCGACTCAGACCATGGACGCGGAGGCTGCCACGCCCTCTAGTGCAGGAAGGAAAACCTCCGCCGGCGTGCGGTAGGCCAAGCATCGGCGCGGACGGTTGTTCAATTGCGCTTGCACCCGCCTCACCGCTGCCGGTTCAACCGTGTGAAAGTTGGTTGCCTTCGGGAAGTACTCTCGCACCAGGCCGTTGGTGTGCTCGTTCAGACCACGCTCCCAGGAGTGGTATGGCCTCGCAAAGTAAAACGATGCGGAAAGCGCGCTGGCGATCTGGCGATGATGAGCGAACTCCTTGCCATTGTCCGCCGTGATAGTAAGTACCCGGTCCTTTACCGGACTGAGACAACCTATGATCGCATGGCGGACCCCGATCGCAGCCTTTGACGCAACGTGCTCAAGAAACGTGAATTTCGAGGCGCGATCGACCATGGATACCAGTGCTCCCTGTTGTTTCGCCCCGATGATCGTATCAACCTCCCAGTCGCCTATCCGCGTCTTCTGCTCTACAATGGGATCACGTTCGCTGATGTCTACACGGTGCGGTATCAGGCCGCGCCCAGCACCGCTCTTGTTACGCCTGTTGTACCGCTTACCACGGCGACGCAGCAGCTTGTACAACGATCCGCCAGCCGCTCGGTCCGCCCAGCTATGCCTGTAAATCCATGTGGTGCTTACCGAAACGACACCATCACGACGAAGTCGACCCGAGACCTGCTCTGGACTCCAGTGCAGGGCGAGCTTCTCACGCACAAGAGACCACATCGCTTCAGTCATCTTCCGTGGACGCAACGATGCCTTCCTCCGCCGCCCGCTGGCCAAGCGGGTAGCCTGTTGATACCGGTAGCCCCTACCTCCGCTGTTGCGATGCAACTCCCGGCTGATCGTCGATGGCGAGCGACCCAACTGTCGCGCAATCTCGCGCAGCGAATCAGCTCGCTTCCTCAATGCGTGAATCTGGCACCTTTCCTCATAGGAAAGATGATGATAGCCCGTCGCCATTTGATACCCTCCAATGATGTCTTAACGGAGCGTACCGGCATCATCTCGCTCACATGTAATCAGCGTGATGAATACGCGCTTGCTAGCGCGCTGTCATCCAAATCAAGTGTTGCACTTCGTTGTTAAATGGGCCGTCCGTCGAAAGGCAGAAGAACTGCCCTTTACACCCTCCTATTTGAGATAAAAGCGAACGGACAACCTCGTTGGGCAAGGATAGCAGCCGACCAGCTTACTCGTTGCGTCCAACAAGCGCATGCAAAGGGGCTCCCGCGAGCCTACGGCATCTTCGTTGCCCCCTATGTATCCGAAACATCCGCCGCCATACTGCAAGAGCATGGCCACGGCTATCTTGACCTTGCAGGTAACGGGCGACTCGCGCTAGACGGTATTTATGTAGCGAGGAAGGGCCACTCCAATCCCTTTCCGGAGCGGTCTGAGCTTCGGTCGCTGTTCGCACCAAAGGCTTCTCGCATCCTCCGTGTCCTCCTCATTTCCCCTTATAAACCGTGGCGTATGGCCGCCCTCGCCGCGGCCGCAGATGTCAGCTATGGCCTTGTAGCAAAGGTAAAACCGCTCCTCCTGGATAGAGAATGGGCCCATGAGACAGCACGGGGGCTGGCATTGGTAAAACCCAATGACGCTCTTGACTGCTGGGCAACTACTTTTAGGCGGAGGAGCAGCCAGGTCCATAATTACTACAGCCTCGAAAACAGGCAGCAAACAGAGCGCCGTATGGCTGAAGCAGCCGAGACATTAGGTGCTCCCTATGCGCTGGCCGGGTGTTCCGGAGCCGATCGCTTTGCTCCACATATCTCGCATCACCGTGCTGCAGCATACGTGGAATCAGAACATCTGAAACGAGTTGCTCGCCGTGCGGGCTTCCGGGAAGTCAGCAGGGGCTCAAATGTCCAGATCTTCGATGCTTACGATAACGGCGTATTTCTTGGCAGGCAGAAGGTCGAAGGAATATGGATAGCCCATCCTGTTCAGCTCTTCATCGATCTCAAGCAGACGAGAGCCCGTGGGGACGAGGCCACTGCATTCCTGCATAGCCGGATTATCAAGCCCCTATGGGAGACAGCTCTCGACAGGGAACAGACTCCATGAAACAGTACACTGCCAATGACTACGGCAGCCGCGCTGTGAAGGCGGCCCATAGAGTACTCATCGAGCTCACGCAGGTGCTCGGGAAGTACGAAGAACAGACCGCTATAGTCGGAGGCTGGGTGCCTCCCCTCCTCATGCCACATTCCAGGCACATTGGCTCAATCGATGTGGACCTAGCGATCGATCATCAGGCGATTCAGGAAACGCCCCGTGACCCGATCCAGACGCTCCTTGAACAATCAGGCTACTACTACCCTGATGGCAAGGGAGCCTTCATCTTCCATCGAGATGTGGCGCTGAACGATGGAGGAACTCCTGATCCCGTGGTTGTACAGGTGGATTTCGTTGCCACAGAGTATGGACTGGCCGGCAAGAATAGAGAATCGCAGCCGATACAGGATTTCCGTGCTCACAAGGCACGCGGGTCCGACCTGGTATTTGATCGGAATCTGGTAGAACGCGTACCCATTACAGGGTACCTGCCCGACGGTACCGAACTCTACGCACAAATCCGCGTCGCCGGTCCGGTACCCTTCCTGGTCATGAAGGCCAATGCCCTGAAGAACCGAGACAAGCCAAAAGACGCCTATAACATCTGGTTCCTTCTAAAGAATCATCCAGCGGGTCTGAAGGGATTAGCCGATGCCTTGATTGAACATGCGAACCACGGCCTGGTCCAGGAAGCATTGGATCATCTCACCCGAACCTTTGACGCGGCAGATGGCAAGGGTCCGACCGCCGTGGCCAGGTTTCACGACGACTTACAGCCGGGCACTGATGAATACGAGCAAATGCGTCAAGACGCCTACCAACGCGTTAATTTTATACTGGAAAAAATCAGGCGCATGCCCAGTGCTTGTTGACCAGCCAGGTCAGTACCCAGGCTCTACGTGGATACCCTAAGGCATTCATGGCCCGATACAAGCCTCTTCAGGTGCCGCTCTCGCGGCCTTTGTCGCATGACTTGTCCGTCCAAAGACGATTTGCACGACCTGAGCGGCTGCTGCCTTACCCAAGCCCCGGACCCGATTTCCCTTTTGCAGCCTCCTACCGCTCCAGGCCCCGATCGCGCTCCAGCAGCCGTCCGACCTCCCGCCTCAGCCCGAAAGAAGCCTCCCGGCCCGGCGCCCGCGTCAGCCGATCCATCCTCTCTGGCGAAAGCCTAGAGGCCTGCTCTGCCGTGCGGCGCAGCAGAGCCTCCTCGTCCGGCAGCCTGCCCAGCCGATCCTCCAGATGCGCGATTCGTTCCGACCGCGCACGCGCCTCTGCCTCCATGCACGCCAACTCCTCCGGGCCCGGCACTCGCAACCTGGCCTCCAGTTAGGACCGCGCCGCCTGCCGGGAAAGTTTCGCTGCAGCATACGCCCGGCTGATCAACGTCAATAGTAATGGGCATCGACGACAATTACATTGTGGTTAAGAAGGAAGGCCGAGTTCAGTTTCTTCACCCGGCCGGCACGGGTAACGACCGGACGGACGCATGGCCCCTGGAAACGGCTGCGTTCGCGTAAGGCCGGGACTGCATGAGTTCCTCCCGCCCGCCGAACAGGTCAGCGGTCTGCACGCGGCATGTGGCAGGACCGCGTCTGTCGTGGAGCCTATGGCGGGTCAGGAGTAGCTATGACCGCGAGGACGGCGTCAGGACGGCAAGGCTTGCGGGAGCGGCCTCTGCTTGATGGTCGGCCTCGTGACGCCTCTTAGAGACCTCCAGCCGATAGCTGGGCAGGTTCAGCTCCAAAATCACGCTGTGATGTAGCAGCCGGTCTATGGCCGCTACCGTGGTCATCGGATCCTTGAAGATGCGCTCCCACTACGAAAACGCCAGATTGCTCGTCAGTAGAACGCTGCCCCGTTCGTAGCGCTGCGACAAGAGTAGGAACAGCACCTCCATCTCCTGACCAGCCCTTCACCCAGGCAAGGTGTGGTTCACCGGACGCTTACCGCTGAAATCACCAATGTGATCCTTTTACCAAAGTGCTTCAATCCATATCGTTACCTCCATGAATCGCTTTGGCTGCTACCAATTGGAACGACAGATATTGAGTGGGATTCGCACGCACAAGGAAGAAGCGCCTTTCCACGGCGCACGATGACGCTCTGTTGGTGATACGCCTTATTGCCGTAAAAGTCTGCGTGCCCCAGCATCTGGCGCACCTTCTCATGATGATCAGCATAGTCCAAGAGACGAACGAAGTCGCAGTTCAGGGCTTTTTGGATCACGCCAAGGACAAAGACCTGCCACAGATCCAAACCGGGGCGGCGGTGCTCCAAGCTGACATCTGGCCGCAGCCGCTTCTTCAGGATCTCGAAACAGCCCGGGTGAGGGGATCGCAATGTCGACGCTGCAGTCCACGGAGTACGGCGGGGGCGTCATCCCTTGGGGACGTCCTCTCTTAACTTGGAATTGAACTGGATCTGGTTGATGGGCACTTGCCCGAGTTCACATTGTGATTTGCAAACTACACGCATGGCAATGAAGCGTCGAATATTACGACGAAAGCGGCCAAACCGGGGTGATCACGGCTATAATATCGGAAAATAGCAAGGCATTCGCAGACACTACAGATCTATGGATCCTGTACTTGGGGGTTACGATAGCTCATCCATGGAGATACGGAAGTATCTGTAATAGCGTTACTTGCACATGCCTTCCACTGGAGACATTTATTCAGTCTTGAAGCCTAAAGACCACTCAAATCGTTTTCTGGAAAGCACTGATTAATATGTAACCTTGTTAAAGTAGAAGTGCCGAGCCACTTCTACTTCTTTCCGCAATGCGAAGTCGGCCTTATCGAGACCGTCATTGAAGAGTCTGACAAAGTACTTGCATTTCCCCGCTTTCCTATTTTCTCCGTCGCGATACACTCTGTCACCAAATTTCCAAAATTCCTCCTTGCTCATTCTCTGCTTTGCCGTTGAATTGACATCCATGAAGCCCGCGATACCATCAATATCCATGATGACTTTATGATCCTCACTGTCCCACACACGTCGAACGTGATAATCGTCACCCATCCAAACATCCACCATGACGTCAGCCGATATGGTTTCGTTTCCCTTTAGGCCCAAACACGGATTAACGCAAAGGTGGGAATCGAGTATTTTCTTTTCCAGCGAATCATTTTGGGTTTTCAGCGAATCATTTTGGGTTTTCAGCGAATCATTTTGGGTTCGCAATGAGTCTATCCTTTCCTTCCAATCTGGAGGAGCCCCGTTACCATTTCCTCCGCTAATAACCGCAACGGTTAAACCAAGCACGGCAAGAACGGTCATGAGATCCGCAATGGCTGGCCAGACGGTTATTTGTGTCTGCGTCCGTCTCATAGTCTACGATGGAACATTTTATGGGCTACCAGCAGTTTGCTGTATTAGGTGCCGAATAAATCCGACCAGCTTCTCTACTGTCTGATCCATTTGTGTATGAACGGCCTTGGTATCTTCAAGGAAGCCCCATAATTTGGCCGCTAATTCCGTCTGTGACTCTTCCGATAAGCGCGCAATTTGGTGAAGTTCGTCATGCGTCGCCATAAGGATCTTGGGCATGCCCTTCAATATATTGGCAGCTTCGTTCAAACTCTGACCAAATTCTTTCGCTGCAGGCGGCATCTCATTTACGGTCATTTGAAGCTTATCGCCAACTTCGCGAAGTGGCTCCAAAATTGAATCGCGAATGTGGCCTCCCAATTCATCAAAAATCTGCTGCACGATCCTCTCTGTATTGGTCACGAAATGTCTTCGCATCTGCTGATAGCCATCCTCCACAATTATGTTAAGAGCCTTCCTATCACTCAGAAGGGTCTCTGCCAAGACTCCGGCATTCTTCCGGGCTTCTCTTTGCAATCCTTCGACGGCAGTCTGTACTATTGACTCAAAGGCAGACGGGAACATTCCTAATGCCGTTGTTAGCTCAGTGAAGCCATTAACAATGTCGCCGTGCCTTGCAGCTTCAATTTCGAGCCACCGCGCAACGTCGTTCCTGTGGCTCACGTATTCCTGGACCAAGCGATCCATTAGATGCCGCTGTCGGTCCAGCATGCTATCAACTCGCTGCACAAAGCCATCCTGCGCGTGCGTTAGTTCCCCTTTCCATGCTTCGTAGACTTCCACCAAGGACACCCGAATATTGTCCGGTACCGCACCCAGCGACTGAACGGCTTTCAGCATGTTGTCCGCCGTCCTGGTTGAAACCATTGAAGCTTCAGTTAGCTGTACTGCCATGACATCAAGGCCCGCAACGCTATTGGACAGGGATTCAGATGCGCCGACAATTGTGCCGGTCTGCCGTTCGATTATGGCTCCAAGGCTTTCGACGTTTTCGTCCAGTCGTTGAAACGCCTGCGGGAACCGCTCCACCGCGTCCCGAAACGCACCAGCCAACTCACTTCGCACCGCTTCCCCGAACATTGCGGACGGGGGATGATCTGCACACAATCGCGCAATTTTCCTTTCAAATTCACGCACTAGTTCGTCCGCGTTATGTTGTCCGCTCTTGAGCAGACCCAGTACTATCCACAGGTGGTTCCCTATTCCAACACAGCTCGATAGTAGTGCGCAAATTGCGGCGGGCTTTACTTCACTCCACGGAACATTCTCTATATCCAAGTCTAGTAGCAGCAACTCCAGCAGGAGTATTGTCATGGTACCGGCCATCCCCGCCACCAGTGCACCGTTTGCAACCTGCCGGATGCGCTCGAGAGGACCGCTCGTCAGACGAACTAATCTATCAACATAGGTCAACCAATCAGGCGACAGCCCTTGCCTGGATCGTGACAAGACATCGTCACGAATCCACACCCATTCCTCAGAAGAAATGAAGTGACCCACGACAATTTCCTTTCTCGACTTCCAAGCCTGATGCCAAAAATATGCCTGCAGACCGAGTAGTATCCCGAGCACTAGCACGGGCGGGAGCCAATTCAATGGGTTGCCCATTTGTCAATTCTGGAAAACAAAGAGAGAATCTGCCTTTATTTGATAACTATGTTGACTACGCAAGTTGTTCACCAACGGCAGGAGATTGAAGGTCTTGTCTGCTCTTTCCTGAATGGACGACCAAGAATTCCACCTATTTTCAAGATCTTCAATGATCTTGGCTTTGGCCTCCAGGGTTACGGCGAACGCAAGCCTGTCTCTTCGGATCATCGAGCAGTCGATTGTCACAAGAAACGGGGCCGACTGCCCAATTTCGGCCGTCAAAGCCTCAGACGCGCCAACAGAACTTGGCGTCGTCAATAACCTTATTGACTCACCCACAAATCCACGCCTCCCATCTCCGGGCTCGGCTTGAAACTTGCCCGAGAGACGTACCTTGCCCAAGAGACGTACCTTGCCCAAGAGACGTACCTTGCCATCTGCACGGCACCGGAGTCTCCCTGCTCCAGGGCATTGATATTGCCCGGACTCCCCGCTAACAAAGAGAGCAAATTGATCATCATCCGGGCGCCACTCGATCTCGGTTTCAAAATCGACAATTGACGCCGTAAAGATCTCGCTCTCGCTTTCCCGCCTACTGTTTGAACTACGCTGCAATAGCTCATCAATGGCATTGTCTATTTCGCCGATCATCGCGGTCAATGTTTGACTCCCCTCAATTCGCCTACCGAACATGAGGAAGTACACCGGTCTATTTACGGTTGAATCTAGGGGCACGTATCTTTCGTCCGTCTCGTGGAACCAGCAGCCCATCGGCGGATCGGCTCTACAAGAGGCATCGGAGATGCCCCAATAGTCCAACTTGGCACC
Organism: Rhodothermales bacterium; assembly: GCA_965216255.1. GTDB lineage: Bacteria > Bacteroidota > Rhodothermia > Rhodothermales > Bin80. The sequence goes on along the minus strand of OZ244148.1, from coordinate 4,837,982 downwards.
CACAAGTGCCAAATCAAATTGACCGCTTCGGACATCCTCTGAAAGCCATTTACGAAGACGTGGCAATAAATCAACAGGTCCTCCAGCAGCCGTGGCCATTAGATCCGAAACCAGCACGCCAACGTCCGCCCGCCTGCTTTGAAGATCGCTTACGATCTGCTCCAGCGCCAAACCTAGGTTCGACTCGCCTCCGCGAAACTGATCTCGTTTGAAGCGAGGCAGACCACCAAGAGGCCGTAGGCCTTCAGCAACACCAATCCATTGCAGCGAAATCCCGATCCCACCATAATGCACAAGGAGTTGCGTCTCTATGTTTTGGCTTATTTCACGGAGCAGTGACACACTGTCCGGATAAGGAGGTATGTATCCACCCATCGGAGAGGACAAGTCCAAATAGATCCGGGCCTGTGAGGGCTGCACATCCGGCACGATCACGTCGGATGGCGCAGGCGAATCATTCCACTCCGGCCGAACATGTGCGTTTGTCCACAACGTGTCGAGTCTGTGCGACTTGCAGTTGTTGCCTACACACGCGGAGATGTACAGCGCTACCAGAATCCCCAGTACGAGCAATACTAAAGCTATCCACGGCAATGGGCGACGCTTGCGCATTCCTTTATTATGCATTTTGCTCATCAGTCATCTGTTCGACACCGATCATTCGGTTTTTGCTCGCTCGCTGGACAGCCTAGGGATACTCTCTGCAATCTGCAGCAGATACTTTAAGACCTGAATTCGGCGATTACGAGGCATTGACCGCGGAATGCCTTCACCACGATCCAGGAAGCTGAGAAGATCCAGGCTCCGATTAATCGCAAAGTAGGCGAGTTTCCGAAGACAACCGGGAATCCACGAGAGCACCGCCCCATAGAAACGGCTGTGACCGACATATTGAGCAATCCGCCAGAAGTTCATTCTTGCCAAGTAGTCCTTTCCGCTACCACTACAGTACTAGGGGAAGAGGGCATCAACAACAATGCCCAGCCGACAAAGTAGCTCGATTTCCGATACGTAATCTTGGTCTTGTACGTCAAGCTCTAGTGGCTTTTGTAACTAAGTCGCGCCCGAGCTCTCCAGATTCGAAGCAGTTTTCCCAAATCAATGCCGCTATTGGAACGTAGATGTTGCCTTGCGATTCTACGAATCTGTCGCGTTGAATCGCCCGGTTGATGTTCTTGGTTACCATGTCCAAGAAACGCTCAACTATCAACGTCCTTCCGTCGCGCAAGCCCAGCCTAATGGGCGGATCAATTCGTGTAAATTCCGGAACAGCCCCAGGCACTCGAATCGGCAATGCTGAATGCCACAAGTGCTGTTGCAATTTCTTATTCGGAAGATGAAGCTGGATATTGGACAATGGAAAGGTGAATCCGTCTTCTCGCGCCTTATTAGGGTCGAGGCTGCGCCCCACTGCCTGACATATTGGGTCAAGCTTTGGTCTACCTTCCGAATGGGGGCTACGCCAAATTGCATCGGTGGGGACATCCCAACCGCAATCATTCCAAAGCGTTCGGGCCCATGCGCAGATCCAGTCCTTCATTGTTGTCTCAATTGATTGGTAATCGTCACTGCCGTACCAATGCCTCCAGCCGTTGCCACGTAGTTGAACTGTCACATTAAGGTCGTGCACGATTGCAACGGCATTTTCCTGCCACTCGACACCCACAAATCCAACCAGGTTGCGAGCCATGTATTCTACAATCAAGGCAAAATATCGATCAATAAGCTTGCGGGCATTGTTGGCTTGAGCAGCGTGTTCAAAGCTCTTGAGGTTCAGCCCAGGATCTGAATTTCCAGCACATTGCTCCCCGAACAGTTGAACAGCCCCCCGCGAACGCATCCAAGCACGGAGCTGTGTGGCGCATGCTACTGGATCTGAAACTTGCCACCCACCCGACTGAGGTAGATACACCGAAGCGTTTCGTGCGAGGTGATCCAAGAGTAGGTTGCCTCCCAACTTAGCGCTGTCGGCTACATGCCTTGATTCTTGTCCTCGAAGCCTCGTAGCCGATATGAACAAATCGATTGTCCCGCCGCCAAGATCGCCAACCAGCACAATTTCGGCATTCTTGCCTGTCCCGCCGCGGGCTGCTTCGGATTCGCTGAGGAGTCCCTCTCTGAAGGGTCTCAATCCGATTCCAAGTCGTTCAGTAGAGCTTCGCAATAGGTCAGCAATTACGCGCTCGAATTGCTTGATCTCTGCACTGGAACTACGTAAAGGGTAGGTAAACGTTACCTCCACCAGTCTCGGAAAAGTGCCTTGCTGCCACACAACATCAGCCAATGCAATCTCTAGTACCATCGACAGGTAGATCTTTCGCAGTAATTCGGCGCTCGAGCCGAACTTGGGCTGGGATACGTCCCACTTGAAACCGGACAGAATGTGATTCGCAATATCAGTGCGACTCAACTCCAATACAGGGATCGCGCAATCTTCTCCCGGAACCCAATCACATATTTCCGACCCCGTAAATTCACTAAGCGGCAATAATGAGAATAGCTCCGACGGCAAAACACCTGTCGCCTCCGGCTTCCGAGACTCAACATACGTAGGCCGCCAAAGATCAATATTCGGAAGCGCCCCGCCAACCCAAAACTCACTTACGTGCAGGGTCAGGCCTTGCCTGCCCCCTCCGTCCAAAGCCAACTCCGGCTCAAGTGCTACAATTTCCCCTTCCACCATGTCCGGCCGGCACTTCACGGCTACTGCAGAATGAGATGTCCCGAAATCTATTCCAAGCCGCCACGTTTCGTCGCCCTTGCCAATAGGATCAAGGGAAACCATATAAATACCTGTTTCCTCCTGGCCATCCTTTGCAACCAACGCAACCGGTGGTGCCCCCAATTGCTCACCTGTCGTCGCGCGATATCGTAATGCTTGGACATTGCCTGGTGTCTTCTGGCTAGTTCGACTCGCCAAGTAAAAATTTCCATTGTCACTGAGTAACGCCTCAACTTCAAGCGATTCTTGTGTGCTGTGCTGGTAGAGGTAGTATGCCCGCCATGGCGCCATCCTATCATCGCACCGAAACCGTGGCCAAATCATCCAATGTGCCTGAGACTTCGAAGCAATAGGCACCTCGATTGAGACCCTGTCACTCCGTCCCTTCAAACGCAAAGTCCACGCGATGGCATCCGGGCCGGCAGGCTCCATTGCGCCCCAATTGGCGCCATTCGCCGAATTGCTCGTCAGCAATCGGCCATCGATGAGTTCTTCGTCATTCTCGATTGATATCAACCCGATATAGGCAAGGCGCAAGGGCAGGTCTGGATACCTTATGGGCTCTCGATTCTTAGGCGAGCCAGGTACAAACCGCTGCTCAAGCGGTACGCAGAAAGGAATCTGGATGTCTTCCTTGATAATCACTTGGAAATTGTCCAAACGCACCGACTGCCTCTGGTCGAACGTGACTATGCACAACGGATGCGGAAAGTCTCCACTTTGCCATGTCGCAATCTTGTCTGCTTCCTGCAAAGCACTCAGGTGATCGCGCCAAACGATTTTGACTGGCGAATCATGGCCGGGCACAAGCATCTGCTCCACCTTGAAGCATACACCGCTCCGTGTACGCATCTCATTGAATTCAGGCACAAGCGCAAGAAAGTCGTCTTCAGAGATCTGTTCGGTATTCTCCGGCAATTGCTGTGCTTCTACTTCATACCGCGGCAATTGTAGATAAACCGGCCTTGGAGCTTCCCCGGCACCCCAATACACGGCCAAGCTTGGTCCTAATCCGTATGACCTAAAGTTCACATCGTTGTCCCCGACCGCGCTAGCCCAAGGCGGAGAAACTTCTCGGAATCGCTTTTCCAGGTCCTCGATCCAGGCATTAACCTGACCACGAGCGAAGTCACCTCGAAAACCCCACTCGTTGGATATCAGCCAGTCAGAGGCATCCTCGGAGTCCGTAATGCACCGCCAGACTTCCTCCCATACTTCATCCGTACAATCGGGGGATGGACATAAAAGCGTTTGCGGACAATTGAATCCGACTACAGTCGACTCGGCCTTATTGTGAAACAGCACGCGGTACTTTGCTACGTCAGTGAATTCATTCTTCCTGTAATTGCGAATCAGCTCAAGAAAGGATGGACTGGAGCCGTCTTCCGAATCTGCGACAGCGTCCAGCTCGAGGCATTCGAGCGCAAGGCCAACTAAGAGTATTTTCAACTGCTTAATCGCCGATGCATCGTCAATTCGGATAAGATATTCGAAGTGCTTTACGGCAGCCATCGGATGAGGCCAGCCGTTCTGCGACACTCTCTGACCCTTTACTAGACCCTTGACGGCTTCGTGCACCTTTGCACCCGGCACGTTTGCAATGCTGCCCGCGGTGCCCCACTGCGGTGTTAGCCCCGTAGCACGCCGCTGCGGCCAATATCCGACACCAAATGTTGATCCCTCCTCTTTCCTAAACGCGATTGCACTTCCTGCCTTGCTACCTTCCTTAACCCACTTTGCCACCCATTCGAAAAGTGCCTGTGCCGCATGCTTGGCATCAAGCCTGTCCTTTCCGCCCGTCGGAGCGATTCTCACGTCCTTTAGTCTGGCCCTGGACTTACCGTGCAAGAGATACTTATCCCGTAAGTCGACTTTGCTAATTCCTATGTCCTCACCTACCAATGCACTCAGCCACTCAATCTGCTCGCAATAGCATTTGAGCAGTTCCCGGATCCTTTTCGCAGTTCCACTTGGATCTCCGGTTATCCGATTTATGTCGGTATAGATCGCGGGTTCATAGGACCATGGCTTGTTACTGTGACGTGACTCTAATACATTCGCAAACGTATCCAATATAATTTCAACTGTCCTCGCTCTCTTTGCTAGGTCCCCAAGTGTACCCCCCGGAATCTTGAGCCCCCAAGTCAGTCGACTAGAATCCTCCGCAGACATGCCGTACAGCCCTTTCTCATACGGTTCCTGGGCCAAGAAATGATGCGTGCACGAAAGTGCGGCTACGGCATGTACATATGAATTCAATAATGGCTGGAGGTTATCCGTAGTATACTCACGAGTGCACAAGTCTCTGTCACGCACACCTACCAGCACAGTAGGTACATTCTGGCACAGAATTTGGCCGTAGGACGCCAAACCGGAAGCGGAATTCTCCGCCATCCGGCTGTTACGGACGCGAGCCTTGTAGCGCAAGTTGTCATCAGACGCAGCCAAACTGAAATCGAACCACCTCAGCACCATTACTGCCATAACGTCCGCGCCGCCCGCAGCGCATTGACGCGCCAGTGTGGGGCCTACTGCAGCCCCTGTTCCACCTACGCCCGAACCTGTAATCGCAATGCGTCCGGATTTGCACGACTCTATCAAGTCACTGTAGTCCACATGCTGGTATTCACCTTTTTCGTCTCTATCATAGTCCTTGAGCTCGAATAGCAACGACCCCATGACTGGCGATGCCATCATGCCTCTAGAATACTTTATGGACCTTTGCTCTCTGCTAAGAAGCATTCTTGCGTAGGGAGAACCGCTATAGCGGCTTTCGATGTGGTCGTATGGCTCATTCGACCACGCATTCATCGGCCCGACGGGAAGCGGGGTGATCGAGATTGGGCGAGGCTTTTGACCTAGCCTGATCCGGCCGTTCCAACCATACCACGCAGGATGTTTCTCGATCAAGTCTCGGGTTGCCTGCCAAGCCGTTGCCTTGTCGTCAGAGGACCCATCGTCTTGATCCACAAGAAACAAGCGTGGGAATTCCATCTCCTTTCCACCCGCTCTAGTCTCAAAGAACCCGAGCGCATAGCCCAACAGGTGAAGCCGAACAAACGCAAGCGATACGTGCGCGCCTGTACCACCGCACGCGACGAGTGTGTCGAAGCTCATTACCCTATGTCTGTATTAGAATGAATCGTCGGCGCGATTCTTGAGGTAGAGGTAAACGCCGAAAACAGTCGCAACCAATCCCCCCAAATATAACGCAATAGGACTTGCCAACCGACGCGCCGTGCTGCAATCCTCTCCAATCTGGTAAAGCAGGAAGGGCGCAAGCACCAAGAGTACCAACACCCACGAAGCCAAGACAAGGACGGCTGAAATGCGCCATCGTGGCGCCGTTGGGCTCTGGCTTAAGTCCCATCCAGAAACCTGGCGCTCTCTCAGATTATAAGTCCAGTATAAAACGCCACTGGAAGCTGCTATAGCTGCAATCAGCCACCATACCCACGCGAATGGGTTGTTACACCATGGGCCTGATTCACTCCCGTTGCAGCCGCTGGCCAAGATCGCAGCTGTTAGACAGACCATCACAACGACGAAATACGAAGGCTGCCCTGGCCGAGAACTCCTCCGGAGGATTCTATTCATCGTTAGCGTCCGGTGAACCCCATCCTGTGAAGTGGCGTCGTGGTCGGGATCTTGTGTTTGAACACTTCACAACGATTCCATGGGCCACACGAGATGTAGTTCGGAGGTGATGTATCCGCTGGTGGAGCGGTACCTGCAAGGAAGCCAAGGGGCATAAGCGTTTTATGCGGGGCGCGATATTACCTGCATATTCCGTTGACATCGTCCACTTTTTCATTGGAGAGTCGTCCACCCTGACCGTAGTGAGTCAATTGAGGTGCGTTAACGATTGTAGTGGTCCATTTGATGCATGGGTGACTTTATTTATGACCTGTATTTCCGCATTGATTCACCGGTGGGCGTGACCCGATGAGCGTTGTGGCTGAGTCGATTGAAGATGGCGTCAACCTGCGCCGGATTCTCCATAGCTTCGTGCCAACGCCCCACGGCATCTGGCTGGTAGCGATGGAGGAGCGGCATTGGTGCCGGCCATCGAGCATATCCTGTTGATGGGCTGTCTGAAGCCGTGTCAGGCCCCAATCGTCGAGCACGAGGACAATGGATACGGCCATCTGTTGCCGCAGCTTGAGGTAGTGCCTGGCCGAAAATACCTATTAGCTTGCACAAGGCTCCATCACGGAATTTCAGTGGCAATATTCAGGATTGTCGGAGTCTGACGGGCCTACGTGAATGCGCTCAGAACGTGGTTTCCATGCCGCGAAATGCATGCCCGTGCATGAAACAGGCCACTCTTGAACGGTTGCAGCCAACGCTGACATAGCAATCCGAGTCCGCTCATAAGCATCGTCTTTCTCGGCAATCTCTGCGGCTTGCTTGTTCAGGCAGCCAGACGCTGGTGCTTGCTCCGCTCAGTCTCCCGCTGGCGCAGTATCAATCCGAGGCGATGCACATTCGCCGCCACAACCGAAAGCGCCACGCTGCGCGCAAATCCTTCCTTGCCATGCGCCCGCACACGATTCAATCCGCGGTGCTCCAGGTTGTTGATCGCTGACTCAATCGCCGGATGCTGCCGACGCGCTGCCTCGAAGGCATCGGCCCTTTCCCGCTCACGAGAGGCCTCCGTGCCTTTTGCCTTCCTGGGCATCACAGCCAGCCCCAGCTCTGCCTCTAACGCGGTAAGATTGTCTGGACTGTAATAGCTCTATCCACACTACAGCAAACTACGGCACCGTAGCGCTTCTTCGTTTCCGTCAACAGGAGCACGGCCGCGGCTACGTGCGTGCCCTCCCACTGAATCATGTGGTGGAGCATGAATGGGTGCGGGTCTTCTATAACACACACCGGCACCCCTAACCCTCCCATGATGCCGGCTTTCTGCTTGCAGATCCAACGCGTGTGCGCTTCATACACCGAAAATGCCTTCCCCTCGTGCGGAATTCTGAATCAACCGCCGTCTTACCTATTCTATCTGACACTCACAGTGCGTCAGATACCGCGTAGACTCCTGATGCGGCACGGACTGCTGCTGCAACGCCTGCACCGTGGACTCCACTTTCTTTACCACCACCTGGCATATTTCCAAGTAGGCCTGTACATCCTCTTTCGTGCGCCAGACACCGGAGCAAAGTGTGCATGCACAGTGCGCAGCCAGCTCCTGTACTTGCGCCAGCCCGCTATGCCGTACCTCGATGCCGTGACCAACAGCACTATACACTGGATGGCATCCCACAATAGCCGCACATTGGTCGGCCAGTGCACGTCGGTCTCCACAACAACAGAGTCTGCCCGTGTATGCAACTCTTCTGCAGCACCCGCTTCCTGGTGCCCCCAGGCCACTACGACCTCATTGACCTCATCCCACAGCTCCGGCGTCAGCTTCGAAACTTTGTCGATGATGGTCTGCCTCCGGAAGATGACACGATTACCCATCTTGTCATCCAACCCCAGCCTTCGGCGCGCGATATCCATGTGATTGACCCTCAACCGATCAAAGTCACAGCCGAGTCCTTACTTCAGGATGGCCAGCACGAAGATGCTCCAGAAGTCCATTGGATGTGCACACAGTCAGGCTGTGGTCGCGGCACACCCTCCACACCGGGTTTGACGAAGAGCTTTCTTCCCAGATCTAGGCCCGTCATGTCGTCCTCGAGTGGCCATGCAAGGCCAGCTTGACACGCACAGCGTTGATAATCGCTGTGCTATACAACAGCCCCAGGCTGCGTGCGACGGCGCGCACGCTCAGCCTGGCATGCAGCGCCGGTCGAAATTCGTCTCTGAGTTTACGCATGGAAATTCGTTTTGCAGGCATCGGTCACATCCCGAATAGTTGGAAAACTGACTGATACCCATGGCTTTCAAGGAATCCCCAGCCCCGTCATTGACACCGCATATCCGACAATACCTGCTCCGACCTGTCATTCCGGCAAATGCCAAGAAATGGATGGCTTCCAATGGAATAGGTGGACGGCTTCAACCGGAAAACATGGACGACTCCCACCGTATGAGGTGGACGATTTGAAGCGTAGTATGCACAGGCCCACTGAATCATGACGGGGCACACGAATCGATACGCAAGCGCTTGGCCGGGGCAGGATTGGAGCACCGAGAAGAAATAGCATGGGGTGCGAAGTACCAGGGCTTCGTATCTTGCATGCCTCACTGTATCGAAGCCCTATTCGAACATTATAACCGCAACGAGGAGCGTGGCCTGTGGTGGCTGGACACTCGCCGCAGGCTGACAATGCTGCTTTGAGGATTTCATGCGGTCGAGATCGTGTTATACATTCTCGCGCTGGGCGCTATATGGCACGTGTCACCGTGTCAAACCTGGTTATACCAGTTCTGCCTCACATTTCTGTTCTTCCTTCGCAAGAATCGGCTTACCAACGCTGACGGCGTGCACACCAGAATACAGTAGACTTACACCAGCGTCCGAGACATGTTATGGAGGCGTCCCAAGCGAATGCCCCAACTCTGGTGAAAGGCAGCTGCCTCCTTTTCTTGCTGTGCCTTGGATTGGTAGCGCCAGCCAACGGGCAATATGCGATTCTTGGCCGCCAAGTGGCTTGCCGGGACGCACCTTCGCTTTCCGCTGAAGTCGTTGTGCGGCTTGACGTAGCTAACCTCGTGGAACCTGCCTCGGAGCCGTCGGAGTCACAAGATTGGATTCATGTTTCGATCGACGGGGAGGGTGACTGTTTCATTTTCTTCAAGCTGCTCACCCCGCTTGACCCTGAAGAACCGGAGCGTGCCTTGGTAGCGATTGTTAACAGCACAAACCGGCTAACGGGCCGCATGCCGTTCGGACGCATGGCTACGGTCCACGGGTTATTCGAGCATAAATGGCAGGGCGTACAGGTAGAGGGATCGCTGGAAATGGAATTGCTTGAGCTTCTGGTACTGGTTCGGACCACGGAGACTATTGAATGGCATGATCGGCGGCGACCTGAAGTGACACAATGGTACAAGCGCAACAGCCCCCCGGTCTACTACTTCGAGCCAGGTGGACTTTTCGCCGTACAGGAAGGGGCTTTTTGGTCCCTCCACGAAAAGTATGCAGACCACCCCTGGGCAGACAGTATTGCCTAGAATGCCGCGCAGCAGCGCATATACCACGACTGCGCAGGCAACCTGGGTTGCTGGCTGTGGGTTCTGTCTCACGAGCTAGAGTACATAAAGCGTCACCCGTACGGCACGTACGTACCGGCGCTGCTTGCACGGCTCTCCGAGAGGTTGGGCCTTGGAGAAAAGGATTCCTGCGATGAGAATGAAATCACCGTGCTTCGGACATTATTTGAAGAATACAGCACGGCTCTTGGGCGAGTGGACCATTAGATAGCCCGCGAACTGGAACGCGACTTGGAGACACTGAGGAAGCGATGCGTACCATGACCGGCAAGCGTTGCGTCCAGTTCGTAGCACTCGCCTTCCCTGTTGCGGCCAATGGGCCACTGTCACAAGACGAGATTATCGACCGCCTGTAAACTCGGAGCGCTACTCGAATGAACGAAGCGCTTGGAACGCTCAAGCAAGTGAATACGGACTCGGGGCTCAGTTCGTGGACACTCGCAGACGGAACCGAGGCCAGTCCTCCCGTCAGGGACGCACTGATTGATGCGCTGGACTATCACCAGGCCCGACTCGACGCAATGACAAATGGCAAGCCCCATGACACGTCCTACGTACATAATATGCCGGACTGTTGGGGTCTTGACCTCAAATTAAAGTGATGGCGCTCTATCGCGAAGTGACCATTCCCGTTTTATTGTACGTGCAGCTCTTGGAGACCATGACCGGGCCGCGATCCGAATGGATGACCAGCTGGATTGGTTTTACGTTCAGGCGCGCGCAGGTATCATCGATCGGGATAGGTGGGGGCCTCACGGCCCCCACCCCCCCCCACACCACCGTGCGTACGGGTCCGTACACGGCGGTTCAATGGACTTGAGCAAACCGACTTGGGTGCCAGGGCCACCAGGCCGCTACGTGCCGGGAGTTCGGATTCGGGTTGCGCCGTGCGAACTTCGGTCCCTTCCCCACGGGCACCGCCGGATTCACCGGGGCTGTCCCACGCAAAAGGCAGCGTTAGCTGGATTTTCTGCCGCATTGCTCGCATGAGCTTGCCGTCCTACTATCCCTGTCCATTGTTCGGGCCTTCGTCGGCTAAGCCGACTACTATGCCCTCTGCTGACTTCTGCGTTGCGGTCACGTGCCTTACGACACGTTCAGTCCGGCTTAGCCGGACACAACGCAGATCTCCCAGGGTAAGACCAACCGCCTTCCCCGCACACCTGCCGAATCTACCACCCCGACGCATAGATGACGCGGACTTTGCGATAACCGGCTCGCTCGTCCGATCGGGTAGGCCTCGTATTCGGTTCTTGTTCATCAGGTCGCGGGTTTGCTACACGCTTCCTTCAGACCCCGCCTCACGACGACGCCCTTGCGCTTCGCTAATCCTTCGCCGCCATCTGGCTGGATAGAGGACTTGCACCTCCAAGCTGTTGATCATGCCTGGCACACCGGTAGGCCCCGGGTTTCCCCGGGCCCCCCGCACAGATCCGGACGTGCCCGTTAAGGCATCCGGCTCCTCCCTCAGGTCGCGCCGCCGCGCATGACGTTAATGGGCCGGCTAACCAACCCATAGCCGTAACCGAACCATCCCATGTGACACACGAAGTCCGGCTCTGCGTCCGGTATGTGTTGGGTTGTCCGATTTCCCCTCGGGTGCGACGCTTCGCTCCACCAACTCCGCCGCACGATCCTCCGCGCTTTGTTCGCCGGCTTCATCGCTACTATCATCGCATCTGACTCCTCCTCGCCGTTCATCCTCCGCTCGGCAATGCCTTGGCTTTGGCGGCCCCGCCCTAAGCGCTGGGCAGCGAGGAGGCCTCCCAGGTCCCAACCTTGTACGTACATACATGCCTGAGTTCTTGGACGCCGCGGAGCCCTCTTGAACCTCACCATATCGGTCCAATCAGTATTGCCTTCAGCCAACACGAGGACTTCGGCACTCCGAACAATGGTCCTTTCGGCGCTCATTAGCTCCGCCCATATGCACCCCTGCCGACGCTTCGCCCGTTCCCTCACGAGAACGACCGCACGGCTTGGGGAGAGATATGGATTGGTTATATCCTTTACCACAGAGGACTTACACCTCCTGTACTTGGCCAGTTAGCCTGGCGCACCGTGATGAGATCCTTCGCCAGCGCGGCAAACTCATGGGGGCTATAGTCCAGCCTACCACGTAGCGGCTGAAGACATCCAGTGCCACGTACAGCTTGTAATACATGCCCTTCTAGGAGCCCCGTAGCGTGGTGATATCCCACGTCCACAGCTGGTTCGAACCGCAAGCCAACAGCTCCAGCTTCGTGTGCCAAGGATGTACGCACTGATTTCTGCGCTCGCGTATCTCCTTGTAATGGAAAGAATGCAGCCTGCATTATTCGCAGTCACAAATCTAGCATTTCACTTGCCAGAGATTGCCAATCAGTTCGCTTGCCCTCGATGTTGGATAAGGCTGGCGCAACTGGCAATCTTCCATCCCACGTCGTCGCAAAGTAGTGCGTGATAAGTTGATTCACTGCCAAGAATTCACACGCCTGGCCTTACAAGTCCAATACCCCCCGAAGCGTCACATTGAGCTGGGCAGGCCCGTAATTTTCCGTGCGGCGGCCTCCTTCAAGATGGACTCGAAGATTTGAACCCAGTAGCAGGCGTCCTCCAGCGCGCACCGCCCGGAATTGCATTCCCGCTATGTCCACTGCCGCATAAGGCCTGACAATTGCCGCACGCCCAGGCCAATTGAGCCCGTAACCCGCTTCCGAAGTCACGCGATGCTGCCGCGACGTGCGGCTTCGCTCCAACCTGGATAGGCTGCCAGACATCCAGAGCGGGCCTGCTCCGGTGGAGGCCCGACCCCAGTTCGGCCGTACGACGAAGAATGGGCCACGGCCAGACGTAAAGCGCGAATACCGAAACGTGCCGCCAACGCCCCATTCCTTGTATTCTTTGTCCTGGTGCAGCATCAGATTACGACCGGAGGCCTCGAACGCCAGGTTGCCTGCCGAGAACCGGAGTGCCCCGACAAGCTCCATGCCGGCGCCCTTTTCCGCATGACCCGCATCCTGACGTGCCGCCACTTCCAGCGACGGCGTCAAGCTCGAAGAGGCGCCAAGTCTGATTCGGTAAGAGCTTTCCAAAGCCAAGCGGATTCTCAGCGCATCGCCGTATTTTCGCGCAACGGTTTCTTCTTCCGCCGATACGGTCCGAACAACAAAGGCGTCGGACTTTACCGCTACATCAAGCCTGCGCGTATTGCCACCAGGAACCAGCGATCCGTGGGCACCGAAGCCGGCCATACGCATGGTGACACTCGCATCTGTCTCCGTGCCTCGCGCACCCTCCTTTAGCGTCAAAGAACCTATTCCATATCCCAGCAGACCCCAGGCCATGAAACGGTCCGTAAAGCGGTAGCGCATGTAGGGATACATGCTGGTAAGAAACGTCGATATCGATCCCTCACCTTCGGCACCTGTCCCGAATGTGTATCCACCGTCTGCCAGGGCCGTGGAAGCGCCGAGACCAACCAATAGGCGATTGCGTTCGAAATCCGCGCCCACAATGGCGGTCAGTACATTGGCATCCATGTCGAACCCGGAGCCCACACCGGCAAACGGCATATCCGCCACACGGCCCCAGGCGGTTGTGCGCTTAACGCCGTCACTGGACCGGCGCATCGATGAAAAATCAAAGGAAGTCTGCTGCAAGAGCCTGCCAGGACGCTCGTGCTCGCTACCTGGCACATAGAGGCTGTACGCGGGACCAACGCCTTCAAGAGCCGGGATCATGCCTCCGACACTGACTCGAGTCGGAAATTCGTTGAAGCGGGTCAGCCGCGCACCAATGGTGGCCATGGTCTGACTGGCCACCGTGCGACCGAAGCGCGCCAGCCAGTCGGCTCCGATGACATCCCACGTCGTTTCGTCCTCTTCAATTGTGACGACAACGGCTGCGGCAGTGACGCCTTCGTAGTCTGCACCGGCCACCACATGGGGAAGCGATATTGGCTCGTCCTCCATCACGTCCGCATCGTCCAGGGCCGTCACCGTTACCGCCTTCGCCTGATCCCAGTCCGCAGCCGAAAACGTCAGCACTGACGGATCTGCGCGCAGGTCCGTCGTCGAAAGATCTGCTGTCATCGACACTGTTACCGAGCCGGTGGGCGCAGAGGTCAGAACTACCGTGTAGTCGGCGCTGCTACCCTCTACTACTACCAATTCCGTCGGGTCAATCACCACACCTGCGGCGTCGTTTTCCAGGATCGTCACAACGACTGCCGACCCCACGTGGCCCGCATAGTCTCCGCCCGCCGCAGCGTGCGTCAGCGTTACAACGTCGTCCGTAACAGCGTCATCGTCTTCGGCGGCCGATACCGTAACGGTCTGCTCGTCCCCCCAATTGTCCGGCGTGAACGAAAGCCGGGGCTTGTCCACACTCACGTCTCCAGAGATTCCGCCTATATCGACGCTAACATTCGCCGTCGGCAGCGTCGTAAGTACAACGGTATACGTAGCAGTAGAGCCCTCCTCTATCTCCAGGGCCGTACTACTTAAGGCGATCCCCCGATCATCGTTGTCAGCAATCCGCCCGGTGGCGCTTTCATCTGTCAGTGTTACGTTGACGGGATTGCCGAGCAGTACCGTAAACGCTTCCTCGTCTTCGTCCACCAGATCTTCCAGCACAGCTATCTCGATATGCTCGGTTGTGTCTCCAGGTGCGAAAGACAGCACGCCGGCTAGCTCCGTGTAATCCATTCCTGCAACTGCCGTGCCATCCGAAGTCGAGAACGCTACGGTGATCTCGCGTGCGCTTACCGTACTTAGAACTGCTGCAAACGTAATACTCCCGTCACTCTCCGAGGCCATTGCATCTGCAATGGTAATCCCCGGCGGATCAGTGTCATCAATGATTGTGCCGGTAGCCTGACCATCGGTTATTGTGGCGTTTGCGGGATTGGTCAAAGTCACGGTAAACGTTTCGTCATCTTCGTCCACCAAGTCTTCCAAAATTGGTATGTACACGGTCTTCGTCACGAAGTCGCGTTCTATTTCGAGGGTATGCACCACCTGACGGTAGTCACTACCGGCCTCAGCCGTACCTTCGGATGTCGCGTATTCCACAGTAATGCTCTTGCCGCTTGCGACATCCAGAACAACGACAAACGCCATCTCGCCTGCACTTTCCCGGGCAGTTGCATCCTGTATGGAAAGCCCCGGTGGGTCATCATTATCGATGATGGTGGCCGTGGCTACCTTGTTTGCAAGGGATGCACCGACAGGATCCTGCAGGGTAATTGTAAAGGTTTCTGCATCCTCGTCCAGCACATCCTCGAAGACCGGCACTACAATCGAAACTTCTGTTGCGCCCGGCTGAATCGTAACCAAATCTTCCGACATTTCGTAATCCGGGCCTGCTTCCGCCGTGCCATCGGACGTGTGGTAGCGAAACTGGATGGCATCCACGCTCTCTTCACTGAGCGTTACAGTAAATTCTACCCGACCCGACCCTTCCATGGCTGACGTGTCTGCCACCGAGAGTATCGAAAAGTCATCGTTTAGGATGGTCCCCGTGGCCGATTCCCGGAACAGACTGATGCCAGCAACGCTTGGTGCGGACAAGGTTACCGTAAATGTCTCGTCTTCCTCTATGACAGCATCGGCAAGTACTTCTACCCTGGCGGTCGCTTCCGTATCTCCGACGCCAAACATTAGCACGTCCGATGTCGCGGCGTAATCGGAACCGGCCCGTGCCGTTGCGTCCGACGTGCTGAAGTTAACAGCCAGAGCTGCTGACACGGCGGCATTCAGCGTTACAGTAAATTCCATCTGCCCGCTGTCCTCTGCCACCTTCGAGTCCGCTATCGAGAGGCTTACCCCTTCATCATCGATGATCGTTCCCGTCGCCCTGGCGCGGACAAGATCCACCAGACCCGTGTTGCTCGGATCAGAAAGCATCACTGCAAATGTTTCGTTCAACTCGGGAAGATCGTCATCCAGGATGGTCACCGAAATGATCTTTTCCGTCTCAAACGGCTCGAAGATCAGCGGGTCGGAAGGTGGGATGTAGTCCACTCCTGCCGTTGCCGTTTCATCCGCTGTTGCATAATTCAATGGCACCGGTTGGCCGGACTGCGCATCCAGTGTCACGGCAAAGCTCATCTCCCCGGAATCTTCGGATGCTCCGACATCCGCAATGGACACACCTATCCCGCAAGCAGCATCCACTATTGTCACAAGGAGCCGTCGTCTATCGCCCAGCATGGCACCGCTGGGATTCGATAGCGACATAAAGAAAGTCTCGGTCGGCTCGGGCACGTTGTCCACCAATATGGGTAGGCTTACCGTCTTTCTAGTATAGCCCGGCGCAAATGTGAGCGTTCCCATGGACTTCCTGTAGTCCTCGTCTTCACTGGCCGTGCCGTCTGAAGTGGCGTAGTCGACCGTCACCGCACCTCCGCTGCTGGCATCAAGCACCACGGAAAAAGAGGCGTCCGGTCCGCATTCGCTAACGTTGGTATCGGAGCTTGGCCCAAAAGTGATTTCCGGAAGTGCGTCGTCATCGAAAATAGTGAATGTTACGACCGGGATCGTGATATTTATGCCTTTAGTTGAGTTAAACAATTCTATATTGAACGTCTCGGTAGGCTCGGGAACGAGGTCGTCTAACAGGCGAATTACAACAGAAGCTCTAACTGAACCAGGTGGATAATCCATTCTTTGATTTTTTATTCCCTCGTAGTCCGAACCAGCGATTGCAGTTCCGTCTACCGTGCGAACATGTACCCATTCGTATGTCGGGGTCACAAGCGGGGTGCCGTCGTCGGGGTCCAGCAGGGTTACACCAAATATAATACCGCCGTCGCTCTCGCAGAAGTCAGGGGGAGTAGTGTCGGGACAAGCGCGGCTTGCATTTGCCGCCGTCCGCGTTACACTCACGCTAATCCTGGCAGCAGCCGACTCTCCATTCTGCACGGGACGAACAGACTCCGTGCCCTCCCGGCTGGCATCTCCGGCTGATTCCGCACTTTGGGCCTGCTGTTCAGAGACGCGCAGTGCAGGCTTGTGCGTGCTCTGCTGAGAAGCACTGTCTCGTACCGGAACTAGGCAGGCAAGCATGAAAATTGCCACGAGAGTACCAGGCCCGTCAATACTACGCCGCCTTTCCTTCGTGATTCTCACGTTGAAGCATGCAGAAGATAGCCGCGCTTTAGGCGTAAGCGCATTGGAAGACGTGATGCTTGTAGGCACTCAGACGGCCTCGAAGGGCAGGCCGCATTCCGGAAACGACCGTCTAGATACTCACAAGGTTTCTCTCCGCCATTAGTCGGGACGTGCAGATTCGGGCCTCTCCCTCCACCCGTAATGCCACCTCGCTGGTATCGGTCGCCATGACATAGGATTCCGACCACCCTGGGCTGCCCGCCCGGGGCGTGCCCTCTGCCAGCACATCGAACAATATCTCTCGTCAGCGAGCTTGCAAGTACAATCGCGCCCTGCAATCGTCCACAGCGGCTCGCGCACTGCCATAAACCTTCTGTGGTGCTGCGATGCACATGGCACGGCGGCTGGCCCAGTCGATTGAGGAAATAACGGATCCTCTTTGCAGCCTTGTACCTAAGGCCAAACACAAATATCGTCCGGTTTGAACTGCGCGAACGACTTGAGCACTGCCGAACTTGTTTGGGCCGTGAGGCCCGCTTGGAGGCAAAGGCTAAACCACAAGCGCATACTTGAACCACAGGCACCCCCGCCCCCACCCCACAATTTGCAGTCGTATGCTGAATGACTCCTTGCCCGTAGCATCGGGCTGCGAATATCTTCGTTCAAAACCAATTGCGCCCAAGCTCTCCGCAAGGATAGAATTTGCAACGGGGGGACGTGCACGCCATCTCGTGGAATCTGCTTCGTCCTTTTGTCCGCACTCTTGCCCTTGCATCTGTACGACCCGCCCTCCCTTGCATTTGTTGTGGAATATGCTCCCCGGCGGGCAGCGCGCTCTCTAGGCTCGCCGCCGGAATGCCCGAAATGTAAAGCGCGGGCAAACCTGTGTTCAATCCGGGAAGCACGAGCGAGTAGAGCGGCTTGCAATTTTCTGAAAACGGAAGAGTAACTGGATAGATGCGGCATAGCGCCGAATGTCACACCAAGCCGCCCACTGCGTGGTGGGTACCGGGAAGTATTTCTAAAATGACCAGTGCCATGGGAGTACCGGGGAGTGAAGCGGACGACTCTGGCCCAGTAATCGAGCTAGACCACAGTCGCCACTTGTTCACTCTGGAGCGCGCTCCGCTACCCCCATGGACTCGGCAATACGCACTGTCTTCTTCAATCCGAGTCCCACGCGGTACAAACCCGCATGCACCCATCGTGAGAATATATTCGGATCGAATATGACAGGCATACTGCCGCGTTTTTCTTAAAGATCTTGCGTTACTTGACCAACACCATCCTGCCACTTTCGGCATTCGTACCCGATACCGACTTCGCAAAAACCCGGTACAGATACGTTCCGGAGGCAAGACTAGCTGCGTTGACCTCGATGTTTCGGTTCGCTCCAGCTTCCAGCTCTTGTGTGGTCACCGTCATTACGTGCCGCCCAAGTATGTCAATGATCTCAACCCTCACTACCGCAGACTCAGGAAGGTCGATCTGAATATTTGTTGACGGATTGAACGGATTCGGGTAGTTGCCCTTTAGAGCAAATTCGGTTGGGAGTTCTTCCTCAGATTCAATGGCCGTGATTATCGATGGCAGGAACGTACTACCATCCTGCTCCACCCCGAGCAGCGCAAGTCCCTCCGCCGAGGACTTGCCGGACCCCGACAGGTTGAGCACAAACGTTTGCTCGTAGAAGTCCTGCAATTCCAGGCGGAATACCTCGATCTGGCGGTCATTGTTTGCCGTCGATATCTCCAGATTGTAACCACCCGGCTCCAGACGGATGTAAGCTCCTACATCTTCCCATGCGATGTTGTTGGCCAACAGATTAAGTACTTCCGAATTGTTGGTCGGATTGAGCAGTCGGAGGTCTACCGAACCAAGCTCACGTGCCCCGTGCACGATGAAGAATTCCATGCTGTTTGCATCCCTGGCACGCATACGAACTCCCTTGACAACCTTGATGCTAACTTCGCTGCCATCTCCGTGCACAATCAAGTTGTAGTTGCTGTCGTGCCTAAACTCGATGGTTTCCGACGCGATTGGATTTGAGTTATCGGTATCGCCTGGGGCCACAATATCAATCTTGTGTTCGCCGCCGGAGATGTTCACAAACTGTGTTGCCGACTGGAACGCCCAGTCATTGCCGACCCGGTACCCGTCCATGTATACGTCCACCGGCGTACCGGCAACATTCTGTATGTACTGCACATTGGCAAATCCGCCCAACTGCGGTGGCAGATTGATGGGGTTCTGGAGCAGATTTGATGCGATACCAACGACGCTGCATTCCTCCACCTCGACACCTTCCTGCGTCAGATTGAGAATCCCGTTTACACGATCATTGACCGCAAACGATTCGTCGTCCGTATTCGTGTCGTCAGACTCCAGATCATATACGCCAGCCAGCCGTGGATTCGTCATGTCGCAATCCCACTGGATAAGCCGCAGTCCGCGTGCATCAAATACGTTGGGAAGGCCAGGCGCCACAACGCGTATGTTCGGGTCGTGCGCCGGCACCTTGTCGAACCGGACCATCCAGAACTGGTTACCCACAGCATCCAGCGTGAGCGTACCGCCTCCGTAGGCGTCGACCACCATTCCGACGTCCGGCCATTCAAAATCCTGCACGCTGACGTCCTGCAGGTAGTCGACCGTCACCATGCCCGTAGCGCCCAAATCAGCCGGGAATTGTAGCATGAGCGGCCGGAACATGGCCACTTGCCGCATGGCCATCGAATCAGCAGCTTGTCCTACCGGAAACAGATAACCACCTGTTACCACACCGCCACCTGCATTGCCAAACGCAACAGCGCGCGCAAACGGGCCGTTCACGTAACTGTCGCGCGACCCCAGCGTGACGGTGCCGGAATCCGGGTCTGCCATGTTGCGGCCCGATAGATTTTCCTCGATATCCGTGCCGTAGACAGACCACAGGTAGGTCTCATCTACCGTATCAACGACACCACGACGAAGCGTCAGTTTGCCATATTCGTTCTGGGCAACGGAGCTGCCCAGCACAATCGCCTGCGTAGGATCATCCTTTGCTGAATGGACCGTAACAGATCCGAAATTCGCGTCTGGATCTGCCGCCACCATCACCGTCTGCGTCGAATCACCCATGAACGACACCAGGCCGGAAAGGCCCTGCTGACTGGCCGGGTACTGATGGTCCTTATAGCAATCGCCCCTTCCGGCGAATTGATAGTCGCCCATGACGATCGTATGGGCCAGCGTGTCGGCACTTAGCCTGGCATCCGCACACCCGTTGCCATGACGATAACTACTCATGCCATCCCCGGCACCCGGGCCAACAAAGAAGTTGCCCGTAACCATATGGGTACCGCGATTGAGATCGAACTGGCTGACTGATCCCGAATCGCTGGCCACTGTAAAGTCGCCAAATACGTACACGTGGCCGCCGTTGGCCGCAAAACTTCCACCCGATTGCATGTGAAGGCCCGCCATCTCATCCGTTCCCACCCGCAGCGTTTGAGGAATCAGGCCCCACGGCTGATCGTCCGGCACCGAGTTGAGATCCGATGCATTGTCGGAGAGTGAGAACTTGCCACCTTGCTGCTCCAGATCCGTCATGACATGCACAACCTCAACAGTAGGGTCAAACGTAACCGCACCGTTTTTAAGGGTAAGGCTATGCAGTCTCACGCCATCCAAGTTGGGCTCGGAGTTGTCCCCCGGCCCTGGTGCCTTGAGGCCGGTTCCACTAATCGCCACGCTGCCTTCGCGCATTTCTTCATCCAACTGGCGACCCACGACAAAGCCCGGCAACTGCGCCATCTTGCCACCAGTATGAACATTCACCTCTGTATCACCATTGCCCAATAGGTGCACCGTGCCCCCGTTGTCCGCGGCCTTCGCCGCCAACGACTGCGACGACTTCAGGAGCTCGAGCTGGCCACCCAACTCGTCAATGGCGGCGGCACTTCCGGTACGGCTCGCCATCCGAGCACTGCGGACAATGGCTTCGGCAATCTCCACCCCGACGGGAGCGGCCGCAGCATCATCTTCACGCATGTACGCTTCCTTGCGTACTGTACCGGTGAGCTGCACCAACTCCCCGGGTTCAGGCTTGATCGACGGTTTATACTCCACCGGAAATCGCTCGGCCAGTGGGGGCAGCCCAAACGCGTCGATCCTGTCACGCTGGTCGGCACCAGGTGCCGCTCTGCTGCCTGTACACGCCAGACCCGCAGACGAATCGCAGAGTTTACCTCCCTCCCGTATATCTATGGCTTGCGAGAGATTATCGTCCGCCGCGAAGGCAACCAGTTGCTGGCCAGCCAGGTCCAACGCCCCTTGCACGATGTCAACCCTTCCGTCAAATCTGCTGAATCCGGGGTTTAGCCGGATAACAGGGTGGGCTTCCATGCCACACAGATCGCCGTCAATGGTGACGTCTCGAACCAGTGCGGGACCCGGCGCCGTCATATCCGTTTCCCACATGTGTCCGGCATCGCGTTCTCCGGCACCCACATACGAGAGGTCAAGGCCGTGCTGATCCGCACTGAAGTCCGTGCCCATACGAAATGATACTCCGTCCTCGCCTTGCGCAATGTCACCGCTTCCATACTCCACCGAGACACCCCTCTCGATAAAGAGATTCTTTTCCGGCGCGACTGCAAGTTCACCAGAGTACAGACCAAGTACGTCAGAAACTTCTACAGTCTCATTTAGCGTTGCGGTACTGCCCTCCGGCTTGTATACCTCGAGCGACCCCACGGAAAAGACGAGCGTCTGGCCCTCCAGCATGTATTCACCATAGACTTCGTCGCCCGAGGTGTCATCACCGCTGCCTGTATACCGTATGCGGGCCGGGACGGCATCACGTGCGGCATAGGCCATGTCCGCGGACCCCTTGGAAATCTCGCCGCCCGCATGCAGGACAAGGGTGCCACTGGCCTGCGGTGAGCTCAGGTCAAGCCTGCCGTTGGTGATCAACTTGCCGGAGCGGACTTCGAGGTCAGCGACACTCAGGGCCGCGCCGGAGCGTAGGTAGACGCTATTGTCGTCCTCCAGCTTGTTGAGCTGAAGCGCTTCAATCCTGAAGGTCTCTCCCGCAGTATAACGGATATCCTGATCCAGATCACCCGCGAAGATCACCTTGTTGCCCGCCGCCTCGCGGTCTTCCGAATAGCTGCACTGTGCAGCAGGTGCGCTCTGGTCGCCACTGGTGGATGCGTCAGCGTCGGAGCGGGCCGGGCTCGCCATATTGAACACAAAATCGTCCCTCACATTACCTAGCACTATATCATCAAACGACAGTTCGCGGGTTGAAAAGTCGATATCGAGATCATCCTCGAATGCCACGTTGTGGTGAAAATTCCAGGAACCGAGATCAATGGACGCATTGCCGCTGGACTCGAATGATCCGAAGATGGTAGACGTGACAGTAGACATCTGCCCGGCTTCGGTGCTCCCGTTAGCTGTTCCCGGCATGTTGTCGCCCAAGAAATGCAGGCCCGTAGGGCACGCCTGATCCTGTTGGGTCTCATCCAGGAACACGCTGCCGTAGATACGGACGGGGGAGTAGATATATACACCGGAGCCGCGCGAGGACGTGCCCTCGTCATCGCAGCCTAAGGAGGAATCCGTGAGGAATCTCGATCCCACATCCCCGGCAAATTCATCAGTGTCATCCCGATTTACGCCAAAAATCTCTACGTCTTCCGTGATTTCCTGGATCTGCCACAGCTCGGTGCGCGCGCGCCCGACGTTTCGAAGGCTGCCATCGATGCGCGTGGTACCCGTGAGCATGAGGCTGCCGCCGAGAACGGTATTCATGCCACCGCCTCCCAGTTCGGGCAGATCAATACAGGCCCCTCCCTGGCCTTCCTTCCGGATGTCCATGGAGATGGAGCCACCGCCAGATACCCTGAAGCATTCCTTCATGCTAACATCGTAGCCATCGACAGGTCTGTACCACCTTACCGTGATGCGAGCCGGAATTGCAGGCGCCTCTTCGATAGCGTTCTGGGGCTCGTAAAACCTGATCACCTCCCCGGTGGCCCTAGGTCTGCTAGGAACAATAAAATCTGCACAATTGTTGTTCTCCGGGGAGGGAGTGCATATCGGCGTCGGAGGTGACGCACAAGTAGGAAACGCGGGGTTAGGGTTGTCCGTTGGATCCTGCAGTGCCAGGCAAGGTCCGTAATAAGCGAAAGGAGGTCGTATGCCACGAATCCCATAATTCACGTGTTCCACTAGGACGGTCGTATCGGCCGGGAGACCGGTGCCAGACACTGGTGCTTCTGGATACAAGATGAAGTACTCGTCGCCTTCGATGCGCGCGCCGCTCTCGACGCTCGCCATGCCGCGGATCTCGCGAGCGTCGTCGCCCTCTCCCTCCATCTCTACCACGGGAATAACAGCCAGCTCCACATCTCCCATGTCAAGCACGGCCGCATCCTTGACGCTCAGCATATGCTGTATGGTAACCCTCGGAGTAGTGGCCGCACCACTACAACCATTGGGGGCAAGAACCTCCACATCGCCCTGAACCGTTAGCCGCTCGAACGCGCCAACGACACAATTCGCTCCGTCCGGCACATACAGCTTCTGCGTTGACCGGCCACCGCCCAGCGCAACCGCACCCTTAAATGCGGCCTCACCCGTCATCGTAACTTCGTCCGACTCAAGCATCAGGGTCGTGTTCTTGACCACGGTAACGGTAGCGCCCGTGATCGTGAAGTCCCCCTCGACGATTACGCCGCCAGCCACCACCTTGCCACTACCACTCTCGTACGTGACAAGATTAAAGCTGCTTACGACCTCGATGTCCTCATCGATACGGGTCATATCGCCCGCTTCGCGAACCCGTACCCAGACGCTATCCGCCTCGGACTGGACCTCGGCTATGGCGGCGTTCAGGTCGCACGGACTGTCTTCCTCGCACATTGTGCCAACCCCGTTGCGCTCGGCGAATATATGATTCCCTGCAACAACAGAAGCTACAGCGCAGGTACAGACAACACCGGCCGCAATCTGGCAAGGTGGCTGAAAACCAGGTTGGATGCCCCCTAAAGGCGAACATGCGTCTCCTATCTGCGGCTGCGCCCATACCGAGCCTGCGCTAAGCACGGCCAATATAGACAGCACGGCGGACCAGCGAATTATCGTGGTAACGTGTTTCATGGCAAAGGTCCCCTCTTCGAGAGTTGGTGGTTACAGTAGTGTGGCCGCGTGCCGAGGCCCGCACGGTAGCTGCGTAGAGCCTTGAACCGCAACATTTCGTGCGGACCAAATGCGCCCTCAGAAGCATCGGACTGCAATGGCAATCCGACCCTTGAGGGCCGTGATTCCGCTTCGCTTACAACTGATCGGACTGTCCCGGCCCGGGTGCCGAAGTGCACTCCCTTCCCTGACAAGCTCGCGTGCCGCTTTGCCATGTTCACGCAGATTTCTCCGAAGAGCAATTGAGGAGTCTTGGCAAAGGCGCGACCACTGGAATATGCACGTCCCGACAGAGATGTCATTCAGTATTTCCGTAATTCCACTTTGCCGGGACTATACAGCCCTTTCTCTATGCCGCCTGCTGCGTCAAAAAACAGGGTCTTCATGTATGCCCCATTTCTTGCCATGGCATCCGATGCGGCCGCGAAACGCGTACAGGAAGCATCTGCGACCGATAATCTCTTATGTGGTTTACGAAAAATAGCGACCCTTTTAAAGGGATCGTTCAACTAAGGTACTGTTTGATACCCTCTTTATAACGGTAACGCACAACCACTTACATGCAATCGGGTATCTCTTCACTAAATCTTCACAGTAAAGACCCGGTAGCAATGGGGCCTGGCTCAATCAGTCTGTCAGCCGTAGCCCAAAGAGTAGCGTCTCTCCAAGGGAATTGTGCGTGATCACAGTCGCAGACGGATTGAGCGGCCCTGGCTCTCGGTACAGCGAAGAGGGAAGGCTGGCTCACCCTCGGACTGGCCGGGGCGAAAGACACGGGGGCGACCTCCCTGCCGCGAGGAAGCATGTCCTTGGTCCAATATAGTCGGCGTAGAAAGCCTCCCGGTCTCTGGGCCGCCCTATCGAATGCTCCGCCTGATTCTTCCGAAGTAGCAAGATTCAGCGCACGGTGACCGCGCCCACTACTCGGTTAACGTTCGGAACTTGCGCTTTTCTTGCCATGGGAGCTCACGAGGCAGCCATTGCAAAGGGCCCGTAGCTATGCGGCGGAGCAGCAGCCACGCCCTTACTTGCGCTGGGCTGGGCCGGGCAGGACAGAGAACGGGGGCGCCGCATAAAGAAATCCTTTTCGTCCAGCCAAGAGCGAAACACTCCCCCCCCCTGCATCTACGTTTTCTTCAGGACACCCATGGCAAATGCACATGGTTTCCGTTTTCAGGTCTTAGATCGTGGTGTTACATGGCCATGAGGTCGCAGATGACCTGGAAGTGCAGATGGGGCGCCCAGCCGCCATTGTCGTCTGGCGTGCCAAGCCTGCCAATCAGCTCGCACGGGCATCCCGGGCCCCAGACAGAAATCCGGGTCAGGTGGCCGAACAGGGTGTAGAAGGCCTCCCCGTTCGCTTGGCAGCGCAGCACTACTACGCCAACATAATCCAAGAGTCCGGGGCGGTTGCCGCATGCTTCCACGACGGCGTCTATCGGAGCAAACTCGGGCGAAGCCGCCTTCTGGAAGAGATCCCCCCCGAGATGCACCGTGCGACGTTCTGCGCAGGCCGCAAGAAGCTCTTCTGAACTGTAGACGAGTAAGCGGTGAAGTTCCCGCTGCCACGATACATGTGGCCACGAACTCGGCCCCGAAAGGCATGCCCGCCTCAGCCAGGATTTGCGGATTGACAAATACAGATGTGGACCATTGTCAGAAGAGTGGTCAGGCCTGCCAACAGTTCCGTCCGCAGATCCAAGCCGCGCCGCAACATCCCGAAGTAGCCATCAAGCGTAGCTTCCATATCGATCCTGCAAGAGATACAGAGGCGCACCGCGCGCCGGCCAGATGTCCAAGAACGTTACAACTTGGCAGCAATTTGGCGACCTTGCGACGGTCGCCGCGGCGTAGCACTTTGGCGGCCTTATTGCGGCTACGCGCGAATAAGTCGCAGGGTAACTGCCTGATCCTTCAATCTAATGACGGTCCGGCAAGAATATTGCTACCGCGTCGGATGCAAACTGGCCTGATCGCTACATCGGAGCCGGCCAAGCCCAACCGAACTCCCGGGCTACACGGATCTTGACTTGAATTCCTACTCCAGAATCAGCACCTGGGGAAAGGGATATGAAACGGCCGCATATATTCGCTTCTGCCGAACCGAATAAACGGGCGGAAGCATGTCGCCTACGTACAATCCCTCTCCGGTGCGGGTAGACACCAGATACGTGAGGACCCTCTCGTACCGTCTGCCGGCTTCCTGGCTCTCAGGCGTCACAAGGACTGTTTGAATCATGGTATAGCCGCCTGGCAGGGGGACGGCGCCCGATATGGCGTTGAAGGTGTCATCCGGCACACTGACCCGGATGGATCGCCCCTCTTCCACAATGGGCAAGTGGACAAAATCGGCGAGCATGGACGTCCACCTCGGCTCTCCATGCTTCGTGTATCCGCGGATGACCGGCCAGCCCCTATCTACGGTTACCACCCCTTCGCTGTCCGCGCGGCACGCCACAGGCCCATTGGACAACATTTATTCTCGCAGAAGAATTATCAGACACGTATAACTTACCGAACGATCTAATGTGCTCACCCGTATAGGCGTACGCGTGCACATTGCCATTGACTGAATCCCCGCTTACTCCGGTAGCGTAGATCAGCCCATTCTCGGCGCACACGCCACCTGGGCTGAAGGGTAGCGGAACCGTGGCTGCCACCGTAAAAGACGTATCGACCGGCTCGAAGACGGTGACCCCGGACATCCGGTCCGCCACGATAACCCTATCCTGGCTGTCTATCTCAACGGCTGCCGGGTCCATGAACTCACCTGGGCCTTCGCCCGGGCCTCCGATAGACCGTTTGTAATTTCCTTCGCTGCCATGCACCAATACTCGCCGGGACTGGGAATCCAGTACGAAGATATCGCCATGACTGTTTGCGGCCACATCCCTCACGAAGCCAACCATTTCGTGGATTTCTCCCTCGAGCACACCTAATCTCATCACCTCGGTTGCACCAGAGAGCCACTCAGCGAGTGCCTGAAGCCCGGCATCGTCCGGTCCGGGATCGGTCGCAGCTATGTAGTCAGCCAGTTCACCCCGGGCCGGCATATTCTCCGGCGTAGGGTGCACGACCTGCGCTTGCGTGTCGCTTCGGAGGCTCCCGAATAGACAGGCTGCAAGACACAGCGCCGCCATGGCCAGACGGCAGGGTCTCGGGCGCCACGTTGCCGCAGCGAAGGCTGCAGCGCAGATCTTTGCGCAAACGGTGCGGCAAGGTCCAGGCAGCGCGTTACGGACTGGATGCTTCATGCGTGGCGGGTCTATATTGCAGCAAGATAGCGGCCATGCATTTCAGTCACAATCTTGGAGAATTATTCAATCACTACCCGGAGGCCCACCGGTACATGCATCAGGAAACACTCCCGCCCATTGCACCCACGCGGAAGGACGCAGCTGAACGCTTCCGTTCGCGGGGTTCCGATCTCGGCTTCACGCTGCTGGAATCCTGGCGGTGGTCTGCGTCGGATCTCATGGAGAATACCACACGATGGCGGAATTCATTGTGGCGCTCGGAATCGGCGCCACTACGGCTGGCGTCCGTGATGGATGGGCGCCGTACGACCTCGAAACAGAAGACGGCACAAAGGTCGAAGTGAAGTCCTCCAGCTACATACAAAGCTGGGCCCAGAAGAAATTATCCCACATCACGTATTCCATCGCTCCAACGCGCGTGTGGGACCCGGATACCAACGCGTACACCGGAGACGTGAAGCGCCAGGCCGATGTGTACGTGTTTGCGCTCTTGGCACCCCGCGTTGGGTCTGGCGTTGCCCCACTAGAACTCGACCAGTGGGTCTTCTATGTGCTATCCACTGCAGAACTTGACCGGCGCCTGGGCCACCAGAAAACCGTAACGCTAAGCAAACTGCAGGAGTTCACCGCGGCGACAGGATTTATTGCGGAACTCTCGTCTGCATTTCAACATGCGAAGCAACGCATGGGGTAGCGCATCCCCTTACTTCACATTTTCTGCGGCACCGGCTGCTTGAGCGAGAAATGGCTGTCCGAGACGGCCGTCACGCGGCCAAGAGGAGCGGGAAACGAGACTCGAACTCGCGACCTTCTGCATGGCAAGCAGATGCTCTACCAACTGAGCTATTCCCGCGTGGACCGCTTAAACTGTTCCTCTTCCGGTAAGGATCCGCGCAGTACTGCGCCCGGGCACATGCGCAGCTCGACCGCCACGGCCTGCGCGCCAAGGTCTCGCCAAAAGGCTCTAGCCTCGGCGTTATTTGCCGCCACCCCCAGCCGCATCTCACCGATGGGCGCCGCCCACCGCGCCGCGGCCCGAACCAGGCTCCGCCCCGTACCGCGGCGGCGCGCATCTGCGGCAACGTAGAGCGCACCCACGTATACTTCTCTGCGTGGCACATGCACCGGCGGCGCCTCCCGAACGTGCGCCTTCAGGAATCCGGTCAGCGCCCCGCCGCGATCCGCCACATATATGCGGGTCGCATCGTCGCGCATCCAGTACGGATAGTCATTGAGCCAACGCTCCAGGGCATCGGTTGCCGGCGCCAAAGAGGAGTTCGCCGCGGCCTGGTGTTCCAAGAGGCGCAGCCACAGCAGGCCCACCGGGCGCGCCTCACCCGGACGCGCGCGGCGAATTACCATGTCGTGGCAGCGGCAACGCGCTTCTGCAAGAGCCCCTGCACATGCAACAGTTCCGCGTTGAGCACCGCCCCTCCGGCCGCGCCCCTTATGGTGTTGTGCACGAGCACCACAAACTTGACGTCCAGCACCTGGCACGGCCGGACTCGGCCAATCGCCACGCTCATGCCTCCCTCCAGCATGGCATGCCGCCGCGGCTGCGGAAATCGCTCCTCGTCCATGAGATGCAGCAGGCGCTTGGGCTCGCTAGGCAATCCGAGACCTCGGACGGGGCTTCGAAAGCCGGCAAACGCCTCGCGGACGGCACGTGCGTCGGCGCGGCGCTTTAGCTTGACGGAGACGCATTCGAGGTGCCCCTCCAGCACGGGGACGCGGGTGCACTGCGCACTGATGGCCATGCGCGCGGGTTCAATGCCGTCTTCCCCGAGCGTCCCCAACAATTTCAGGGGCTCGGTCGCCATCTTGTCCTCTTCCCCCTCGATATGGGGCACCACGTTGCCCAGGGCATCCAGCGACGACACGCCTGGGTAGCCCGCGCCCGAGAGCGCCTGCAGCGTGGTCACCTGAACGGCGCTCACGCCAAAGGCGTCCTGCAGGGGCCGCAGCGCGCACGCAAGCCCTACCGTCGAACAGTTGGGATTGGTTACAATAGAGCCGCTCCAGGGCTGGCGCCGCACCAGTGCCGTGTGGCCGGGATTGACTTCGGGAATGACAAGCGGTACCTGCGGGTGCATCCTGAAGCACCGGGCATTGGATATGACCGGCAGCCCGGCCTCCGCAAGACGCCGCTCTACACCGGCCGCCACGCTTGCCGCAAGCCCGGAAAACACCAGATCGCAGTCCGGCAGCTCATGGACATGGGCCACTTCCAATTGCGCCACCTCCGGCGGAATAGCAGACGCACCAATCCAGTGTACCGCCTCCCGGTAGGGCCTGCCGGCAGAGCGCTCCGATGCAGCCAGCACCGTGATGTCAAACCACGGATGTCCGTGCAGAACCTCGATGAATTTCTGTCCTACGGCCCCCGTGGCTCCCAGGATGCCGACACGATATCGCTCCATACGTGGCTTCTCCTCCCGCGTGGCTTTGAACACGCGGCATTTCAAACGTTCACCAGCGACGCGCTCCACCGCTTCACGCGATCCGCCAGTGCCTCGACCTCGATAAGAAACGTGTCATGGCCGTGCGCGGCATCCATGACGGCCAGTTCCGCATTGGGGATAAGGCGCGCCAACTCCTGCTGTTCGTCCAGTGTGTAAAGCACATCCGAGCTGATACCTATGACAAGGGTAGGCTGCGTGATCCCGGCCAGGACCTCTTCGTAGCGCCCGCGGCCGCGGGCCACGTCGTGCGAGTCCATCAGCCGCGTAAGATACACATAACAGTTGGCATCAAAGCGGCGCACCAGCTTGTCTCCGTGGTGGCGGAGATAGGATGCGACATTGAATGCGGAGTCCGCCCGGCCATTGATGCGTGTTCGGCCAAATCGCGATGCGAACGAGTCAAACGACCGATAGGAAATCATGGCAATCATTCGGGCGACCGATAGCCCGGCTGCAGGCTGCGCCTGGCGCTCATACAACCCGCCATTCCATGCCGGATCACGGAAAATGGCCTGCCTCTGCGCTTCGCTCCAGGCGATGCACCACGCCGAATGCCGGCCGCCCACCCCAATGGGGACCAGCGCCCGCACGAAGTCGCCATAGAAGGCCCATTCCAGCACCTGCATTCCGCCCATGGATCCTCCAATGGCAAATGCGACGCCGCGCACGCCGAGCCGGTCCAGCAGCAACTTGTGCAGGGCCACCGCGTCGCGGACCGTGGCCTGGGGCAGATCCAGGCCGTAGGGCCGTCCCGTTTCCGGATTCACACTGATTGGCGAAACGGATCCGTAGGGTGAGCCGATCACATTCGGACATACCACGAAGTAGCGGTCTGTATCCAGGGCCGCTCCAGGCCCAATGCACCCGCGCCACCATTGGGCCGCATCCGTGGTACTGGTGAGGCTGTGACCGACAATCACGGCGTTGTCCGCGGCGGCGTTCAGGGAACCCCACGTGGTGTAGGCTACGGAGACCTCCTGTAATTCGGCCCCGCATTCCAGCGTAAACGACGGTATGACCAGTGCGTCGGGCATGGCGATGAATCCAGATCCTGCCGTGGGGGCGCCGCTGCCTTGCTGCTATGCGACCACAGGGGCCGGCACCCGGCAGAGCGCCCCGGAGAAGTCCGCCTTGATGTCTTCAATGTGCTCGATGCCCACGGAGACACGCACCAAGTCCGGCATAACACCGGCGGCCCGTTGCTCCTCATCCGAAAGCTGCTGGTGCGTGGTGGATGCCGGGTGGATAACCAGCGTCTTGGCATCACCCACATTGGCCAGGTGGCTGGCGAGCTTGACGCTGTTCACGAAGGCCTGCCCGGCCTCGCGCCCACCGTCCACACCAAAGGCCAGGACAGGGCCAAAGCCGCGGCGCAGGTAGTGCTGCGCCCGCTTATGGTAGGGATGTGTTGCGAGTCCGGGGTAGCTGACCCACGACACCCGTGGCTGCTGTTCCAGCCAGCGTGCCAACGCAAGCGCATTGTCACAGCTGCGCTGTACGCGAAGCGACAGCGTCTCCAGGCCCTGCAGAAGCAGGAAGGAGCCGAATGGGTTCTGGCATGGTCCCAGATCACGCAGTCCTTCGACACGGGCCCGGATAATGAAGGCCACGTTTGCGCTCAAGACGCCCGTCGGCCCGAATACATCCCAAAACCGGAGCCCGTGGTAGCTTGGCGACGGCTCGGTGAACACGGGGAAGCGGCCGTTATTCCAGGGAAACGTCCCGGCATCAACGATTACGCCCCCTACCGTTGTGCCGTGGCCTCCGATCCATTTGGTGGCACTGGCAACCACGATGTCGGCGCCGTAGTCGATGGGCCGGAATAGATAGCCCGCAGCCCCGAAGGTATTGTCCACCACAAGCGGAATGCCGTGGCGCTTTGCCACTTCCGAAATGCGCTCGAAGTCGGGAATATTGAAGCGCGGGTTGCCGATGGTTTCCAGGTAGATCGCCTTGGTGTTCTCGTCCAGGAGCGCGGCAATGGAATCGGGGTCATCGCCGTCGGCAAACCGGGATTCGATGCCCAGGCGCGGCAAGGACACCTTGAACTGGTTGTAGGTGCCCCCGTACAGGAAACTGGTCGAGACGATATTGTCTCCCGCCTGCGCCAGCGTGGCGATAGTCAGAAACTGGGCCGCCTGGCCGCTGCTGGTCGCCAGCCCCGCCACGCCACCTTCCAGCGCCGCCACGCGCTGTTCGAAGATGTCGTTGGTCGGATTCATGATGCGCGTATATATGTTGCCAAACTGTTTCAGGGCAAACAGCTTGGCGCCATGCTCGGCGTCATCAAAGGTGTACGAAGTCGTGGCGTAGATGGGGACGGCCCGTGACTTTGTCGTTGGGTCCGGCTCCTGTCCCGCGTGTAGCTGCAGCGTCTCGAAGCGCAGCTGGTGTCCGTTGGTGCTCATGGTCCGTATGTAGGATGGTGAATGGAAAAGGATGCACCATCCAGGGCCGACCGCAGCGGAGAAGGGCAACAAAAAAGCCCCTCCCACACTCGAGATGGCGGAAGAGGCTAATCGAACTCGTGCCAGCAATCTGGCTTCGTCTCCCGCTCATCTCCCCTCGCGTCACGCGAGGCAGGACGTGGCACCTTCCCGTCGCGATGTTCGAAATCGCTCGGGGGGTTGCCAGGGTTTCACAGGGCCTGGACCCTCCACCCTTCTGGATGAGCTGCTAGTATGTAAGGGCGTTAAAGCGTGCGCTGCGGCAGGGTTCCGCGAAGAGCATAATTAATAATTTGGTAACATAGCGCGTGGCAAGTCGCCCACGCCTTTCGTCGGCAGCGACACAAAACCCGACAGGTAGGCATCCGCCGAGCGGGCGGCCTCGCGGCCCTCTGAAATGGCCCACACGACGAGTGACTGGCCCCGCCGGGCATCGCCGGCGGCGAAGATGCCCGGCACGCCGGTCTGGTAGCTGCCCTGCGTACGCAGGTTACCGCGTGCATCTATCTCCAGGCCCAGCTCGGACACCATACGGCCCTGCTCCGGCCCGGTATAGCCGATGGCAAGCAGCACCAGGTCCGCAGCCCATACCTGCTCCGTCCCCGGCACTTCCGAGAAGGCCAGACGCCCCGATTCACCGCGCTCGGCACGTATTCCAGCGGTGCGCAGCTGCTTCACGCACGCTTCGGTGCCTTCGAACGCCTTCGTAAGCACGCTCCAGTGGCGAAGCGCACCCTCCTCGTGGGACGAGCTCGTCCGGAGGACCATCGGATAATACGGCCACGGCTGGTGGACCGGACGTTCGTCCGGAGGCATTGGAAGCAGCTCGAACTGGGTCACCGAGGCCGCTCCCTGGCGGTTGGCCGTGCCCACGCAGTCGCTACCCGTGTCTCCGCCTCCGATAACGATCACATGCCTGCCCCGCGCATGGATGCTGCGCGCGCCGCCCAGCCAGTCGCCGCTGAGCCGCCTGTTCTGCTGCTGCAGATAGTCAAAAGCAAAATGGATGCACTCCAGGCTTCGGCCCGGTATGCCAAGGTCCCTCGGCGCCGTCGCCCCCACGCACACCACGACGGCATCAAAACCTCCTAGTCGCTGCACGGCGTAATTGCCTCCCACATGCGCGTTCGTAACAAACTGTACGCCTTCGGCGCGCATGATGTCCAGCCGGCGCTCCAGCACATCCTTTTCCAGCTTGAAGTCCGGTATCCCGTAGCGGAGCAGGCCGCCGATACGGTCGTGGCGCTCTAGCACCGTTACGCGGTGCCCCGCCCGGTTCAGCTGATCGGCGCACGCCAGGCCTGCCGGACCCGACCCTACCACGGCCACGTGCCGACCCGTCCGGCACGCCGGCGGCTCCGGCTTTACCCAGCCCGCGCGGAAAGCCCGCTCTATGATTTCCCGTTCTATGCGCTCGATGGTCACCGGCTCGTCCACGAGCCCCAGCACACACGCGGTTTCGCAAGGTGCCGGGCAGATACGCCCCGTAAATTCGGGAAAATTGTTGGTGGTCCGCAGACGCTCGTAGGCCTCGCGCCAGCGCCCCCTGTATACCAGGTCATTCCAGTCAGGAATAATGTTGCCAATCGGGCAGCCGGATTGACAGAATGGCACGCCGCAGTCCATGCACCGGGCCGCCTGCCGCACAATGCGGGGCGCGGAAAACGTCCCGGTTACGTCACGGTAGTCTGCCAGGCGTTCGGCCACCGGCCGGTGCGCCGGCAGCTCACGCTCGTATTCCAGAAATCCCGTGACCTTTCCCATGATGCTATGCCGCCGCCACGGATACCGGCGCCGTCTCGGTCGCCAGACGCATCAGTGCGTTGCTATACTCGATGGGCATAACCTGCACAAATTCCCGAAGGGCCCTCTCCCAATGATCGAGTACCCAGTGTGCCACGCGGCTGCCCGTATACCGGTAATGGTTATCTATGAGCTTCCGCAGCTCGGCCATGTCCTCCGGCCGGGTTACGGACATGAGTTCGACCGTTTCGGTATTGCAGCGCCCACGCCGGAAGTCGCACGTGCCATCGAGCACGTAGGCAACGCCGCCGCTCATGCCGGCCGCAAAATTGCGCCCGGTGGCGCCGAGCACTACCACACGCCCTCCCGTCATGTATTCGCAGCCGTGGTCGCCGACCGCTTCGACGACGGCCCGGGCACCGCTGTTACGGACGCAGAACCGCTCGCCGGCTTGGCCGCGAATGTAGGCTTCACCGGAGGTGGCCCCGTAAAAGGCTACGTTGCCGACAATTACGGTCTTGTGGGGTTCATACGTAGCCACTTCGGGCGGCGCTATGATCAACTTCGCCCCGGATAGCCCCTTTCCGAAATAGTCATTGGCGTCGCCAGCGATGCGGAATGTGAGCCCGGGCGCCCCGAATGCCGCGAAGCTCTGTCCGGCAGATCCTTCCACATCGAAGACAATGGTATCGTCGCTGAGTCCCTCTTCTCCATGGCGCTGCACGATGGCATGGCTGAGCATGGTGCCCACCGTGCGATGCCCGTTGGAGACGGCAAGCCTAGCGCGCACCGGCTCCCGCTTCTGCAGTGCCGGCGCCGCCAGCGCCAGGAGTCGGTGGTCCAGGGCCTGGTCCAGGCCATGATCCTGCGTGGCGATGTCGTAGGGGGCCAGTATCTCTGGCGTTTCTGCCCGGCTAAGCAGCGGCGCAAGATCCAGATGCCGCGCCTTCCAGTGGTCGATGTCCGTGCGCGGCCGAAGCCGCTCTACGCGGCCGCGCATTTCGCGCAGCGTTCGAAAGCCGAGCTTCGCCATGATCTCGCGCAGCTCTTCCGCCACAAAATGGAGGAAGTTGATGACGTGCTCCGGCTGCCCGCGGAAGAGCTTCCTCAGCTCCGGCTTCTGGGTTGCAATGCCTACCGGGCAGGTATTGAGATGACACTTTCGCATCATGATGCACCCCATGGCCACGAGCGGCGCAGAGGCAAAGCCAAATTCGTCCGCTCCCAGGAGCGCGGCCACCGCTACGTCGCGTCCCGTTTTCAGCTGACCGTCGCATTCGACCCGGATGCGCTCACGCAGCCCGTGCTGCACCAGCGTCTGGTGGGTCTCGCACAGCCCCAGCTCCCAGGGCAGTCCGGCATGCATGATGGAGGTCTTGGCAGAGGCGCCCGTGCCCCCGTCCGTACCGCTTATGAGG
Organism: Rhodothermales bacterium; assembly: GCA_965216255.1. Lineage (GTDB taxonomy): Bacteria > Bacteroidota > Rhodothermia > Rhodothermales > Bin80. Next base: position 4,802,487 of record OZ244148.1, on the reverse strand, counting down.
ACTACATCGGCCTTGCCCTTGGCCACACCGGCAGCCACGGTACCCACGCCTACGGCGGAGACAAGCTTGACGCTGATGCGCGCCCGCGGATTGGCATTCTTGAGATCATGGATGAGCTGGGCCAGATCCTCGATGGAATAGATGTCGTGATGCGGCGGCGGTGATATCAGGCCCACATACGGGGTCGAGTGCCGCAGCCCGGCGATAAAGGGCGACACTTTCCTGCCGGGAAGCTGGCCTCCTTCCCCGGGCTTGGCGCCCTGGGCCATCTTTATTTGAATCTCGTCGGCGCTGACCAGATAGCCGATAGTGACGCCAAACCGGCCGGAGGCTACCTGCTTGATACGGCTGCGCCTCGGGTTATTGCGCACATAGCGCTCCGGGTTCTCACCCCCCTCTCCGGTGTTGCTCTTGCCACCCACGGCATTCATCGCCATGGCGAGCGTCTCGTGCGCCTCCCGGCTGATGGATCCATTCGACATGGCCCCGGTCTTGAACGAGCGCACGATCTCAGTCCAGGGCTCGACTTCTTCCAGGGATACCGGCCTGACGCCGTCGATGTTGAAATCCAGCAGCCCGCGCAGCGTGGCGTGCTGCCGCACCTGTGTATTGATTTCGTCGGCAAATTGCCGGTAGGACGACCAGCTCCCACTCCGAACGGCGTGCTGCACGCGCGCAATCGCAGTCGGGCTAAACTGGTGCCGCTCCCCGTTCCGGCGCCACTGGTAGCGGCCGCCAGGATCCAGGTGCAACGTCGCTGCGATGTCTTTGGGTGGATAGGCCCTTTCGTGGCGCAGCCGCACCTCGTCGGCGAGGACATCCAGGCCGATGCCGCCAAGACGCGAGCTTGTGCCGCAGAAGTAAGCATCTATGACGGCCCGCCCAATGCCCAGCGCCTCGAATATCTGGGCGCCCCGATAGCTCTGCAGCGTAGATATTCCCATTTTGGACATGACCTTGAGCAACCCCTTGCCCACGGCCCTGGCATAGCGGGCGGTCGCTTGTTTCGGCATCATGCCTTCCACGTCGCCGGACTCCACCAAGGCGCAAACGGACTCCAGCGCCAGATACGGGCATACGGCTTCAGCGCCGTAGCCGATCAGCAGCGCAAAGTGGTGGATCTCGCGCGGCTCGCCGCTATCCACGATGAGCCCACAACGCAATCGCAGCCCTTCCTGAATCAGGTGGTGGTGCACCGCGCCTGTGGCCAGCAGCGCCGGAATGGGGAGTTTGTCCGGCCCGGCCGCGCGGTCTGACAAAATGACCAGTTCCGCACCACGGCGGACCGCATCGGCCGCCGCCGCCTGGAGGCCGCCCAGCGCTTCTTCGAGCGTACCGGTAGAAAAACAGGTTTCGAGCATTGCCGATGGCATATTGACGCCGGAAACAAGATCGATATCGGCAATGATCGGCTGTTCGAGCCGAAGCCTGCGGCAATGCTCCGGCGTTTCGTCAAAGAGGTCGCGGCCCGGTCCGAGATTCAGGGCCAAAGAAGTGACGAGTTCCTCCCGGATTGCGTCCAGGGGCGGGTTCGTTACCTGGGCAAAGAGCTGCTTGAAATAGTCATACAGCAGACGAGGGCGCTCTGACAACACGGCTAGCGGCGTGTCATCGCCCATGGATCCAAGCGGCTCCTTCGCAGCCTGAGCCATGGGACCCAACAGCAGCCGCAGGTCTTCAAGCGAATAGCCAAACATTTGCTGCCTTTCCCGGCGTCTGGATGTGCCCATGCGCGCTGGCAGCGCGCCGAGACTCGGCAGCCTGCGCACGTTGTCTGCAAGCCACTGGCCATAGGGCTTTCGGCTGCTGATGGTTTCCTTTATCTCTGCATCCGTAATCCTGCGCCCCTCCTCCAGATCCACCAGGAACATGCGCCCGGGCTCCAGGCGCCCTTTTTCCAGCACGTTTTCCTCGCGGACACCTCCGACGCCCGTTTCGGAGGCAAGAATGACGAGACCGTCTTTGGTAATCGTATAGCGGGAGGGCCTCAATCCATTGCGGTCCAGCACTGCCCCGATATGGCGACCATCCGTAAACGGCAGCGTTGCCGGGCCGTCCCAGGGGTCCATCAGATTGCCATGATACTGGTAGAAGGCCCGCTTCCCGTCGGACATGGCTTCGTCGTGCTCCCATGCCTCGGGCACCAGCATCATCATCGCATGCGGCAACGATCGGCCCGTAAAACAGAGCAGTTCCAGCGCGTTGTCGAGCGCCATGGAATCGCTTCCCCCTTCGCGGACGATCGGTATGAGCTTATGTGCATCCGCTCCAAGACGCCGGCTTTCGAAAAGGACTTCACCGGCGCGCATCTGGTTGATGTTACCGCGCAGCGTATTGATCTCGCCGTTATGGCAGAGGAACCGGAAGGGCTGGGCGAGCGACCACTGCGGAAACGTGTTGGTGCTGAAGCGCGAATGCACCATGGCAAGCGCACTGGCGGTAGCCTCCTGCACCAGGTCAGGATAATACTCCGGCAGCTGGGCCGGCGTCAACATGCCCTTGTAAACGATGGTGCGCGATGATAGGCTTGCGATGTAGCCCTTCTGATTTGCGGCGCGCTGGAATACCTTGCGAATGACAAATAGCTTGTGCTCGAAGTCCTCCCGGAGCGTAGCCTGTCCACGGCCGATGAAGAGCTGCTCGATGGTGGGCTCGACGCTCCGTGAAGCCTCCCCGATAGTAGCATTCCGGGTTGGCACCTGCCGCCATGCCATCACGCGCTGACCTTCCGAGCGCACGGCATCTTCCAGCAGCGCCCGGCACCAGGCTGCCGCTCCGCCCCGCGGCAGCAGGGCCATCGCCACGCCGTAGTCACCGGGATCCGGAATCGCCCAACCTTCACTCTCAAACAGCCGATGCGGCAATTGAAGCAGAACGCCTGCACCGTCACCCGTATCTTCGTCGCATCCACACGCCCCGCGGTGATCCAGGTCCCGCAGTACCGCCAGACCCCGCTGCACGATTGCATGCGTAGGCCGCCCGTCCAGCCGGCACACGAACCCCACTCCGCAGGCGTCGTGGTCATAAGCGGGGTCGTACAACATGGCGACTGGTTCGGGCGACAGTATTTGAAGAACCGGCACAAGGCTGGCCAGGCCGGTCAGCGCTGTGCGGCACGCGTCTACGCGTGCATTTCGCCTTTCAATAGCCTGACCAGTAGCTGTTGCCTGCGCTCCACAGGACGGATTGTGCCTGTTCCAATTAAAGGAAGTCTCCGCTACCAGGTCAAGGGGCGCGGCTACCCCCAGATAGGTAGCGCATTGAGGCTGGCAGCGCTTCCGATAAGAGAATAAGGAATAATCATTTGTAATGCTACATTAATAATGCCGTATGTCTATATATTCTAATATTATTAGACAAATATAATGACAGACATAATATTATTCACCCGTGGTTCACACTTGCAATCGCCCCCGCTGGCTACAGACGGGCAAGGACAGCACTTAGGTCCCGTTCTCGCAGGTTCTGGAAACGCTTCAAATGGGTGCCTCCGCGAGCGGCGCCCCCTTCGACGCCCTCGGGCAACCCTTGAATTGCATCCGGCAATTGCCTAACGTCGTAAGGTATTGCACGCATACCGTGCCCAGGCACGTAAGACATAGCCCCCTCGTTCCCCCACCAAGCCACGACCCTCAATGAAATCCATGCTACGTATTGCACTAACTCTCACAGTCACTGCCGGATGGGTCAGCACCACTCTTGCCCAGTCGACAAGCCTGGGAGCCGACATTGTTAGCCGGTACGTCTGGCGCGGGGCGGACTTCGGCCAGTCCGCCAGCATCCAGCCATCTCTATCCATAAGCGGCGGCGGATTGGAAGTGGGCACATGGGCTTCCTACTCCATCAGCGCCGACGGCGCCAGCGCCAATGAGCATGATGTGTGGGTAAGCTATTCGTTCGACCTGGGATCGGCAGGCTCGTTGACGCTTGGCGTCACGGATTACTACTTCCCGAAACCGGACACGTTGAAATGGTCAAATTTTGAGGGAGACGGCAACGGCTCGCACTCGATCGAGCCCTACGTCAGTTTTACCAGTTCCGGCGCATTTCCCTTTTCCATTTTCGGCGGAGTGTTCGCCCATAACGACCCGGACAAGTCCATTTATCTGGAAGTCAGCGCCCCCCCGACGATGATAGGAGGCGTGGAAATGGGCCTGACGGCTGGCGCCGTAACCGGCAAAAGCGCATTCTACGACGTGGACAAGGCCTCCCTCGTCAATCTCGGAATCTCGGCCTCAAAGGAGATTCCTATTTCTGACGGAGGTTTCGGCCTGCCCATCAGTGTATCGTACATTCTTAATCCCAAGGCATCGCGGTCTTTCCTGGTGTTCGGGCTGAGCCTGAGCATATAGCGGCGGGGCGACACACTCTTGTCTCTGGCTTGCGCTGCCGCGCGTTCCGTGGTGGGCGCCTATTAACCACGGCCGGCAACCTCCCGGAGTCTGGAATGCAGGTAGGGCCTGCCACGCCATGTATAACCGGGGGCAGGCTCTGGCCGGGATGCGCGTGCTGGCATGCCTGGGGGAGCGTACGTGTACTAGCCTCGATTCCCGCGCAGTATAATCGATTTGGCTATTCTGCCTGTCTAAGGCCTTGCTACGCCTTCTTGGATCCTATACAGTGCCCAACGACAGTACGAAGCCCTCCGCACCGCCTGCGTCGATAAAGTCCCGCTCCTCCTTGTCGCTATGGCTACGGCACCGTCCGAAACCTCTGCTCCCAGTTCCGAAAAAAAAACCGATCTGGCCTTCTTCCTGCCGGATGGGCCCCCAAGAGCCCACACTCCTGCGGCCAAGACCCGTAAAAAGCCCCCCCCTCTCCAAAGAACAGCGCCGCCAGCGCATCCTCGAACTGCGCGAGCATCACACAACCTGTCCACCGTAGAAATTGCCGCCACCCTGCCCCAGGTTTGAAGCGTTTAAGGATGTCCCCTTAGCGACTCCAGCGTCGCACGCACCCTGCGCGCGGCCGGCTATGGCAAGCTGCACCGCCGCACCCTGCACCAACGACTCGACGCGGTGGTGCCGGAACGTGCCGCCGCTAGCGAGCGCCGCTGCCTTGATCTTTTCCCACGCCGCTTCCAGACCGACTGCGGCGGCCTCTTCCTCTTTGCCCATGATCGGGCTCGCATGAACATCGATGGCCTCCTGCAAAGGTGTGCCATGCCCGGCATGATACCGGCAGGTTGCGCCGTGCGCGCCCTGCCGGCCCTCAAGCTCTGGGGCATCCGGCGCAGCTCCCATATCATGTCCTAAGGTCCGGGACTGGCCCTCTTTGCCGGGCTCAACACCATGCCCAAGCGCAGCACGCTCACCGAGTATTCCTGCCGCGTCCATCCCGCCAACATCCGCCGCCGAGTGTGCCAGAGGCACGCGGCCTCTGGCACACTCGGCGCTTTCCTGGGAGCAGGCCACTGCCTCGACTTCCACACCATACCCTGCCATGGCGACGACGCCCTAAGAGAGAAGCATTACGTCTCCAAGCGCAGCCGCAGCAAGAACGGCATCCTCTCCCTTGTAGCGCGCGATGCCCAAGCCCGGCTCTTCGTCTATGCCGATGCCCAGGTGCGCACGGAGAATCGCCACGACCAGCTCCTGCGCTTTGTCGACTTCTGGCACGAGCGCACAGGAACGCTGCCCCGTGAACGGGTCTTTGACAGCACCTTCACCACGTATGCCAACCTGCAACGGCTCACCGATCGGGACATTGCCTTGCTGACCCTCAGGCGCCGCTCCCGAGGGATGGTGGCCACTCTGGAGAGCATTTCCACCGACCAGTGGCGAAGGACCGCCCCCACGGGTGTCGGACGCCCCTTTCGTACGCCGCGCATCTTGGAGGAAAAGATCCACGTCCGCGGCTACAAAAAGGCACTCCGGCAGATTGCCATCACCGACCTCGGCCACACAGGGCCCACGCTACTGATTACCAATCAGATGGACGTGCCGGCCTGCCGACTTATCGACCGCTACGCCCGGCGGATACTCATCGAAAACACACTGGCCGACACCATTGACTTCTTCCACATGAACGCCCTCAGTTCTGCCGTGCCCATGAGGATTGACGTGGACCTGCAGCTAACTCTCATGGCCAGCACCGCCTACTCGCCCGGCGCGTCAGAGGTGGCATGGCCCGCGCCAAACCCCGCACCATCTTTCACAAACTGGTGCGCAGTGCCAAGATCCACATTCAGTCCGACGACATCATCGTTACCCTGCCACGCCGCGCCAACAGTCCATATTTTCTGGCAGCCGGATACATGGAAGCCGCAGAACCCATACCCTGGCTGCAAAACCGGAAGCTATGCCTACAACTCGAGTGAACTGACTGCCTCAACTGTCATATTCAATATCCCTTGTTTGACACATGGAAAATCGGGATAGCCTGAGCATGGCCATCCCTGCGCGCCGCGCATGATGGAGACTAAACAACTGCGCCTGTACTCCTCTACAATCGCCGATATCCTGATGAGCATCATCGAAGTTTATGGCTTGCTGGACACAGCTATGGCTAAGGCGCAGTGCGGTAGCATCCTAGTGCGGCTGCTTAAGATGGCAGCACTGGTCGCGGAGGGCGTACGCCGCCTGTTCTTGCCCGAGACATATCCGTGGCAGCAACAGTTCTCTGGCGTGCTTAGCAACCTGCGTGGCGCCGTGCACGCCACCACGCTCGACTCACCTCCATACACACTTTCTGGCTCGACCTATTCCAGAGATTGACAGACTCCACTTTGGGGCGCTGGACACGTGTATCCAAGAAGCACGGGCTCGCGATCAAACGCTCGGCTTCCTTCTCAAAGCGTGCCCAATACAGCGCTTAGCGCCGCCGGCTAAACGCTTCAGAAAGCGGGAATCAGCATTCGCGTTGCCAGACCGTGACCTATTGCCTACAATCAACTCGAATCCTGGCGACTAGTGATCTTGGTGAGCCATGCGGGTTAGGCATGGCCGACGCTCTTTGCCGAAAACGATCTGGAAGGCAAGCGTGCCGCGCGCAATATTGTGGCAATCACGGCCCAGCGTTCAACCTCGGCCGGGTGAACGGAAAACAGCTGGAAAGCCCGCAGCCATGCATCTCTGTCGCAACAGCTGGCCACGCCCGGGAGGCACAAGGTCGAGCCCCGGACCAATGGCAAGCACACTTCCTTGACGATGGGACCCGGTCGAGATCGAGGCCCGCACCTTCGACCTGTTTGCGGTCATGGTGAAGTTGTTCCCAGACAAGCGTCTTGCAGGGGCAGGATCTTACTTGGTCTTAATAGCAATAGCCCGACTTTCCTGAATGCGCCAAAAAGATCACTTCCGCCCAGGGCAGGCCACGTCCCTGGACCAATTCACTTTCTTTACCCACGCGCCGGGGCACTTCGAGTGACGGATGCAGAGTTAGCGAATTGAAGGCAGACGCAGTGGTGGCCGGATACACCTTCAATCACACACATCTGGCATTTCCGTACTGCTTCAAAGGCACTTCTGGAACCCTCCGATTCAGCTAGCGAATGAGCAACATGCGGCCGGATTCCGTAGCAGTTTGCTGCTCCATCTCGGCAGTTATCCTGTAGAAATACATGCCGGATGCCAAGCCGTCGCCACTGATTTGAACGGACCTTTTCATGCCTGCCTCAGCCTCTAGGTCTGTCAGTATCCGTACCGTGCGGCCAAGAACATCAGTCACGTGGACCGTAATTGCTGCCCGCGCTGGCAAGTCAAACTGTATCCTGGTCGCTGGATTGAATGGATTGGGATAGTTGCCGCGCAGGGCAAACGCTTCCGGGAGTTCCGTGGCGCCTGCCAATGAGGTTTCGATGACCACGGGCACAAATGCCTGCCCAGTCGGCAACACACCTAATAGTCCCAACCCCTGAGCGACGGAGGCGCCAACACCTGAAAGGTTGAGCACGAAGGACGCGCCTTCCAGTTCCCCAAGTTCCAACCTGAATATTCCGACCTGGCTGCCTCCTGCTGCCTGTACTACTTGGACGTCGTGCGACCCCGCTTCCAGTTCTACGTAGCTGCCAAACTCACCGAAATCGATGCCTTCCGCTATGACCATCCCCGGCACACCACCTTCGTCCGACAGCCGTACGGTGACTTCGCCCGCATCTCTTGCACCGTGAGCAAAATAGAAGCTCACGTTCGTGCTACCGCGCTCACTTCTGCGGACGTCTTCCACAGCGGCAAGTCTTACATCCTCACTGCTGCCATAAGCAAAGATCTGGTTATGGCTCCGAGCGGCGAGGTCAAATTCGAGAGCAGCGAGCGGAGACGTATTGTCCGCATCGGAGGCGGAAACAATGTCGGCCGTATGCGTGCCTCCTTTCAATTGCAGGTAGCGCGTCGCACTCTGAAACATCCAATTATCCTCGACCAACTCATCATCCACATAGAGATCCACTTCAGCGCCGGCAACGTTCTGGATAAACTGTACACCCGTCGCCGTCTGGAGCCGTGATTCCCACAGGTCCTGGGCCGCATCGGCGTTTCGCAGAAAGTCTTCTTCCGTCGCGCCGGAAACTAGTGCGAACGCGACTTCTATGGTCTCCTGCGGATCAACAGAATACGGACCCGACGCCACCATGTGAGACCAGGTTCCCGTACCTTCCGGCGCGGCCACAGCGCCCCCGGAAAGCATCGACCACTTTACGCCGTCGTCGAACGCCCCTTCGATACCAAGATCCTCAAAGAGGTTAATGGCGCGGTGATGAAATGGAGCCTCGGAAGAAAGCAGCTTGGTTCCCACGAGAATGGACGAACCAGGTCCTGTCTGGTATCCCAAATGCCGGAGCTCGTCCATGTGGGCGATGTCGGACATGAAAGCTAGACCCACTTGCCAGTTAATGTACAGGCCCACATGCAGGTTGCTGTGCGCGCTGTTAGCCGTATTGGCGATAGTATACTTGAAGATGATGAAGTCCTCGTGAGCCTCTTCCGTGTCTACAAAGGATTCCTGCAGAATCTCCAGCCCAAGGCCGTCATTTGAACCATTGTCGAGAAGAGTGACACTACCGTGCTCTGCTACCACCACTCCGGATGAATCGATAACCAGTTCGGTCCCGCGCTTAGGGACAAAGTCCATGCTTTGATTGGCAGAGTGCGACACGCAGTCTACTACGGCATTGTTACCGGTTCCTATTACCAACCCGCCCTCAAGGAGGAATTCGCGCTCCAAACCAAGACTGGGATCATAAGCCCTAAAACCTCTGCCGGGAGAAATGCTAGGTAGGTCCAGATACCCAATGTTCCCTTCTGTGGTTATGGAGACTTCGATGGCACCGGACCGGTGGTGTGCCAATCTTCCAGGATTGGCCTCGAATCGTAGCACGTCTGGCGTATCCTCGTAAGAGTCAGCCACGGCCCGGGTATACAGCATTATCGGCGATCTATACGGGGCATCATCCGCAATAGCCAACGCAAATTGCACGGTGAGTGATTCTCCCGATGCGAGAGTTCCTACATCCTGGCGCGGGGGAGTAATGCTCACATACGGCACTGCGCTGACCAGCTCTAAAGAGAGGCCTGTTGCATCATCCAGTATATTTGAAATCGTCAGGTCTAAATCGACCACTTCCCCAGATAAGAGGCCTTGAGCAGTTTCATTACCCCGGATCTGCTCATCGGAGACCCGAATGGCAGGGAAACCCGATTCCGTTAACGCGCGGAGCGCATTAACGCGGCCACGTCCAAAGAGGCCTGCGTCAGCGGGATCATTGGCATTGTCAATCCCGTCTGCCGTCATCCGGATCTGTTCCCTTACCTGGGCCGGAGTGTAGTTTGGGTAGTGGGTCCGTACGAGGGCCGCGATACCGGAGACGAGGGGCGTTGCTAACGAGGTGCCAAGCTGGCGATCATATCCGCCGCCGTCTGCAGTACTCGCGATTCCCACAGACGGGGCAAAAACATTCACGCTTCTGCCGTAGTTGAACACGTTCAAGTCCGAGTCACGCGCGGTGCCACCCACACTAAGTACCGTTGTAAAGCTGGCGGGATATTCCGGATTTGTGTCCAAAAGGGATTGTGCATTGCCCGCCGCAGCCACGACGAGGGCACCTTCGTCTAAGGCCATCTGGTAGATCATTTCTTCGACTTCACTCCGTTCGGGCCCTCCGTAACTGGCGTTGATTATGTCTGCGCCGTGCATGGCAGCGTAAACCACACCCTCTGAGCTGTAACACATTGTAATTCCGACTGGTGAGCAGCTGGCGTTGAGCGGCATAATTGTAGCATTCCAACTGGTCCCGGCTACTCCTTTGCCATTGTCAGCAACCGCTCCTGCGGCGCCGGTCACCCTGCTTCCATGTTCAAACCGAGAATGATAATCCGGTCCAGTCGGGTCAGGATCGTTATTCTGGAAACTCCAGCCGTGAATATCATCTACGAAACCATTGCCGTCATCGTCCAAGCCGTTGTCTGGCACTTCGCCCGGATTTGTCCATACGTTGGCAACGAGATCCGGATGGCGCCATGCCGTATGACCATCAACGATGGCTATGACCACATCGCCGTCTTCGCCCTTTGCGAAATCCCATGCATCCTCCATTTTCAGCTGCCGCATATAACTGACCTGTTGTGCGAATAGAGGATCATTCGGTACCGTCGGTAGGCTTCCCAGCTTGCCTCCCGCCGGAGGCTGCATTTGCAGCCGCCTCATATATCGCGGCTCGGCGAACAAGACGTTGGGATCTTGCTCAAGCGCCAGGGCGACACGCCGTGGATCATACTGCGTCTCAAACCGAACCGAATAGACTCGGCGCAGCCTTTCGGCCGTCTCCGAAATGGCACGTTTGGCGGCCACACGGTCAAGAAGCGGGAATGCTTTCTCAATCTCGAAAGCGCCGATCGAAGAAGTCACGGAATCGAATATGGGCAGTCCCGTCTTGGCAGCCCCCACCGTCACCTGCGCATCCTCAGTGAAGTGCACCCAAACGAAGCCCTTCACAACTTCGTCGCCAACGGCTGATTGAGAGCTGACAACTTGGCCGCGCAAAGGCAGCGCGAGCAACAGGAGGCCAGTCACGCAAGAAAGAACGGAAAGTATTCGTTGTGCTTGGGCATACATGAGAGTGGATGTTTGGTGGCGGGCATGCTTGGTGGCGGGATTGTTCGTCACTTCAAGCGCTTGGCACCCCAATTGTATATCCGCCGGACCTTTCAGTTGACTCAGAGACCAAAGTAATTCCCAGAGTACAAGTTTTTCGAAGCACAATATACATTACGGAATCAGAACCAGTACGTACCCATAGCAATACGAGGGATGAATGCCACCCTAATCATTGGCCAGAATTTCGGTCTATTTAGGACGGGAAGCTGCAGGGTTGTGGGTGATAGCGCAGACAAGATCCTCCAGGCCCGCAGGCGCAAGCAGCTAACAGAGCCGCTACCCATCCGGGATGCCCTTGAGGAAACGAAGCGTGTGTGTGGGCTTCCATGAAGTCTTCGGGGCCCTCTGCGACCGGTTGGGTCCGAGTGATGTCTTCGCCGAAAGGCATGGCCCGGCCTCTGTTCCGGCAGGCTGTGCTGCTACGCCTGGCAGCTCCGGAGAGCGGCCAAGCCCGGCTGCTCTCCAAAGAAGAGGGCACTGAAATGCCGGTAGAGAAGTTTTACCGCATGATGGGTAGCGGTGGCCGTATCAGGCGCCTGCAGCATATCGTCTCCCAAGAGGTGACGGGCCTCCTGGGCGGCAACGTAGACGTGCTCTTCTTTGATGTTACCACGCTCAGCTTTGCTTCGGACCGTGAGGATGAGCTCCGGAAGAAGGGCTACAGCAAGGACGGCAACGTGAAGGTAGCGCTCATCCAGACAACGCAGGGTTTGCCCATAGGATATGAGCTCTTTGCCGGCAATACGACCGATGTCAAGACCCTTGATCCGGCCATGGCGGCGCTGCAGCAGCGCTGCGCCTTGGGCACGATAGCGTTCGTAGCCGACGCCGGCATGATGAGCCAGGAGAACCTGGCGCTGCTTCTTAGCAAAGGAATACGACTTTGTGGTGGCGGCCCGGCTGCGCTCCCTGGGGAAGAAGGCCACGCGCGAGGTCACGGCGGTGCAAGAGTGGCAGCCCATGGCAGAAGGCCGCATGGTTGCCGAAAGGCGCCTCGGCGCCTGGTCCTGCAGACCTGCCCGAAGAAAGCGGCCAAGGATGCGCACGACCGGAAGAGGGCCCCAGAGAAGGCCAGGCTCAATCTGGCGCAGGGCGTCAAGGGCAAGGGCAATAGCGGTCGGTTCCTGGACCAGGGAGCGGTGAGCCTCAACGAAGAGGCGATAGAGAAAGACCAGGCCTGTGGCGGCCTGCACGGGCTATACACCAGCCTGGAGACGCTCGCGCCGCAGGAGGTGTACGCCCAGAGCTGTGGCGGATAGAGGAAGGCTTCCGGGGGCTGAAGCGCGCGTTAGCACTGCGGCGCGTCCCATCTTTCACTGGACGCGCAGCGTCGGGTGAAGGCGCACATGGCCATCTGTTTGGTGGCCTTTACACTGCTGCGCATCTTGCGCTACCGGCATAACAGCATGCACGGCGGCAAGGAGCCGCTGAGTGAGGCGCGGATCCTGTCGGAGCTCTCGGCAGTGGAGGTGTCACTGGTGCGGGATCAGGGCAAGCGCTACGTGGCGTTCGCGGCCGCAGGCAGGCAGCAGATCAATCTCTACAAGGCGGTAGGTCTACCACTGCAGCGCAGACCGGTCCCACTGGAAGAGGAGTCCGGGGAGTAGCTTTCTTGGACGACGTTATTGTCCTCCAGCAAGGCGGTTTTTTTGTGTTCAGTCGGAAGAGTCGCCCCAACAAAAACAAGGTAATTATATACAAAACTGAAACCACCAGTCCGTTGCCACGTATAAGGTGGTAGATCAAACGGATAGGATCATGCCAAAATTGAACGCAGTGATGGCACCGGGACGCTACAGCCGTGAAGGCATTACGGTGATACGGCTAGCGCAAATGTTTCCCGACGAGGCATCGGCGCGTACTTGGTTTGAGTCGCTTGTATGGCCGGATGGTAACCGCACGTGCCCCCGTTGCGACGGAGCCAACACATACGCTTGCACGCACAAGGAAATGCCGTACCGATGCCGAGATTGCAATCGATTCTTCAGCGCCAAGACCGGAACGACACTCCAGTCTTCAAAAATTTCTTTGTTTAAATGGGTATGGGCCATTCATATTGAGCTAACCAGTCTCAAGGGTGTGTCCAGCATGAAGCTGCACAGGGATCTGGGAGTTACGCAGAAAACGGCATGGTTCATGCTGCACCGGATACGCGAAGCGTTCCGTCTGGATGACTTGCCTGCGTTCGAGGAGCCAGTGGAAGTTGACGAGGCGTATTTCGGCGGTCTGGAACGTAACAAGCACGCGAACAAGAAAGCCAATCTAGGGCGCGGCCCAGTACGCAAGACCGCCGTAGTAGGAGCACGTGACCGCGCTACCGGCAACGTTACGGCCAAGGTCGTGCAGACCACGGACGGGCCAACGCTCAAGGGATTCGTGAACGACAAGACCGCCGATGGTGCCAAGGTCTATACGGACGACGTACGGGCACACAAGGGCCTGCCAAACCACGAATCAGTAAAGCACTCGGTATCCGAGTACGTTAGGCTCACACGAACGGCGTGGAATCATTCTGGGCCGTTTTGAAGCGAGCCTATCACGGCGTGTATCACCAACTATCGCCGAAGCACCTGCAACGTTACGTGAACCAGTTTGCCGGTAAGCACAACATCCGGTCTCTGGATACGATAGACCAGATGGGCCATGTCGTGGCCGCAATGGTCAGCAAGCGGCTGCTTTGGCGGGAATTGCTATCGTAACTACACGAACGGTATCAACTGAAAACACGGGCGAATCTCCCGTTATTCCACTTTGGGGGCGAAAAGTAAAATAGCCTTTCCCGTTATTGCCCAAATTAAAATAGAGACAATTTTCGAATGCAAAGGACGAACGTGGGGCACTATGTCTCTACAGTGATCAGTGGCGTGGAGCTACCTGCTCTCGTGCCTTGCGAACTCCCGCCCGACCCCGGCTTGAACTTCAATGGCCAGCTTCAGCAACTCTTCGAAAGAGCCGTGCTTGCCTTGGGGCGCCTCGACGCAGTATCAACACTTCTTCCCGACGATACTCTGTTCATGTATTCATATGTTCGGAAAGAGGCTGTCCTCTCTTCTCAAATCGAGGGCACGCAATCGTCATTGTCAGATCTACTACTCTTTGAGCTTGAGCAAGCACCCGGCGTTCCCATTGATGATGTGACCGAAGTATCTAACTATGTAAAGGCTATGGAATACGGCTTAAACTGTATCCGGCGCGGTGATCCAATTTCTGGCAAACTGATTCGTGACATTCATGGCGTCCTGCTATCACGCGGGAGAGGACATACCAAAACGCCCGGCGAATTCAGAAAAGATCCAGTGTGGGTTGGAGGTTGGGATCCTACCCAAGCTGTGCTTATGCCTCCGCCGTACACCTATGTCCCGAGTTGTATGGCCTCCTTTGAGCAATTTTTGCAATCCGATTATAGTGGGATACCCGCAATTGCTAAGGCAGCAATAGCTCACGTTCAGTTTGAAACCATACACCCCTTCCTAGACGGAAACGGGAGAATGGGACGATTGCTCATTACACTGATGTTGTGCCAAGCCAGTGTTCTGAGACAACCGCTGCTCTATCTTAGCCTGTATTTGAAACAGAACCGCGATGAGTACTATAGCCTACTCAATCATGTGCGTGAGACTGGCGACTGGGAATCATGGCTTTCTTTTTTCTTCAATGGAGCCCAGCTAACAGCTAGCGGCGCAGTCCAAACTGCGCAGAGACTGACTCGTATGTTTGAGACTGATAGAAGTCACATTCAATCTTATGCCGGGCGTTGAACAGGTTCCGTACTACGCTTGCACGAAGCACTTAAAGCCAGGCCCATCATGCCTCTTACGCTGGCCAAGACTATCTGCAATCTGTCATTTAGAACGACTGCCTCAGCCATGGATATCCTTTCCGAGTTCGGAATAGTGCGGGAAATCACCGGCAAGAGACGAAACCGACTCTACTTCTACACCGGGTATCTTGCAATCCTGAACGAAGGGACAGAGCCTTCACAGTCCACCTCGTAAATTCTCCACCGAATCATGGCAATTTTCGGAATTACGTCGAACATAAAGTCAGTTAAGAACAATGAAGCCTGCAGATAAAAGCCAGGAAACGACAGACTGGGCCAAGACACCTGCCCGTAATCCACGTTACAAGGGCAAGACACCAGAAGAAGTTGTCCGAATGTTGCTGCGGCCACGGAAAGCGAAGCCGGGTACCGAAGCCAAGCGCCGCGAATAGTAGCGGGTAGCTTTCAGTTTTGTATATAATTCCCAAAAACAATACTGTACACCTCTTACACCGTCGAAGTCAGGATCATATTAAGTCCGAGAAGTGGCGCAAGCGTAGGCCTTGCCACCTTATGCGGCCAGGTCTTCATTGCACCCAAATGGAAGCGGACGGAGGAGCCTCCATTCCTCGAGCCAATTGCAGGCAGAAGCATCTCGCGCGGCTCCTATGCTCTTGCATGCCCCCCGGCGACAATAGCAGTATAGAGAACATGTCTAGAGACGACAAGGCCGGCGCGGGCCCGGCCACATTGCAGTAGGATCGGGCGCGGAGCGCAGGCAAGGCGGTTACCTTGCAATAGCCGCGCCAGGCGGACTCGGCTTCGGATACCGTGGCCCGGGAAGGCGTGGCGGGATGCTTTGCTGCACGCCATTGCAATCATTAATAAACGCATGGAGTATCGTATCCCGTAGAGTTGAATCACCTACGGGGCGTCAGCGTACACTGGGCGGCTTCAGAGCCACTCCAATCTGGAGAAACCTCTATGGGCACAACGCAAGCGCCCCCGAGTCCCCGCGGTATTCCATTGGTCGATCACCTTACGGGTGAAGCCATATTTCAGCGGTACCGCAACACGACACGGGCAACGGAACGTACTCACTGGCAGGTCATCTATCTCAAGAGCCAGGGCCGGATCGTCACGCAAATAGCGGACGTAACGGGATACAGCGCGACGTGGATTCGGCAGGTCATACACCGCTACAATGACGCGGGACCGGACAGCTTCATCCGGGACCAGTCAGCAGATGATGTTGCCTATACGAGGCTGAAGGCAGACCATGCACGCAAGTCGGAGGAACTGGATACTGCGCGCGTGGCGCAGCAATCCATGCTCGCCGCTCCCATCCCGACCCATCCGGATCTGGACATCGCTGCCTACATGGTAACCGCGACCGAGCTCGGCGGCGATTACTATGATTTTCATCTGGACGGGGAAGGGACGCTGACAATCGCGATCGGCGACGCGACCGGCCACGGAGCCAAGGCTGGCCTTATGGTAACGGCAACCAAGAGCTTGTTCAAGGCGCTGGGCCACAAGCCGGACTTGCTTCGGCTCGTCAGACAGCTAACCGAAACCCTAAAGAGCCTCAACCTGCGGGGGCTCTATATGCACCTCACACTCGGTCGCTACGCCAACGGATTACTGGATCTTGTGGTAGCCGGCATGCCTCCCGCCCTCGTCTACCACCGAAAGAGCCGGAAGGTGGAGGATGTTGTGCTCAAGGGCATGCCACTCGGCAGCTTTCCGGAGTTTCCGTACCAGCGCTGCACGCTAGAGCTGCAGACCGGCGATACCGTGCTGCTCATGAGCGACGGATTCCTGGAGCTGCTCAATCCTGCCGGCGAGCAAATGGGACCCGAACGCATTCGGCAGCTCTTCTCAACGGTGGCCACCGAGTCGGCCGGGAACATTGTCACGCACCTCAGGCATGCATGTACGGCCTGGGTCGGCGCCCGGGACCTTAGCGACGACCTCACATTCCTGGTTCTCCAGTACCGTCGATGAAGAATCCTGCCGCCACGGCCATACTGTCCGGCGGCTCGAAGGAGAATGCGGCTTCGTAGCCTGCGCCCACGAAGCCGAAGCCGTTTTCCACGTTGGAGAATGTCCCCGGCTCCACCAGAGCGTCCGGATCATACCATCCACCCGGTGGCTCCCAGCCCGCGTTGGAAACCAACACCAGCACGTCTACGGAACGCAATCGCAGACTGGCTGCACGGTTTCCTGCGTCCACCACCGCCCGAAAGATCCTCCGGGCATCGTTGCTCATCCTGATGGCAACCATGCTGCCGGTTTCGCTCTGAGTCTGGTCGAGCGGGTAGCGAAAAAGATAGCTGCCACGGTTCGTGCGATAGCGAACCCGAATGTTGTTCAGGCGTGGAGCGCCCAGCCACGCGACGGGCACCAGTACGTAACCAGAGGTGACTACGGGGCCGCGTAAAACGGGCTCCGCGAGCGGCGGCACAGCAACTTCCACCCATGCCCGTGCACTGTCCGAGCGCGTGGCCTCCAGGCGAATGCGGTGCCCGTAGGGGGCCCTGAAGCGCGTCCAGTACACGTGTCCTACCCGCCCGGTTGCAAATCGCACAATCGAGTCGCGTAGCGCGTAGGCGGTTCCGGCCGTCAGATCCAGAGCCGAAAGCCGTGCGTCCAGCGGCTCCGCTTCCAAGAGGTCCAGATACCGGTTATTGGCATACACCCGCACCGCCTGCGTATCGGAGCGCGCATCGAAGAATCCGTACAGGCTGAAGGGGCGGCCGTCTTCCACCACCGGATTTACGCTCTCCTGGCATCCGGCGGCGCATAGGGCCAGCATTGTGAGCAGGGCGCCCCGCATCAATTCAGTGAGGCCTTGAGCCCCAGAGACGGAATCAAAGGCAGTTGATCCGCCTGCTGGAGCGTGAAGATGTCAAGGAAAAAGATATTGGCGCGATCATAAGCGTTGATGATGCTTAGCTGCACCGCAACGCGCCCGGAGCCAAAATCAATCGTGCGCTCCACGGAAACGTCCAGACGGTGGTACGCGGGAAGGATGCCATTGAATGGTCGCTCGTAGATCACGCGCCGCTCTCCGGGTTCTGTAAACACGTTCACCGAGCCGTCCATCAACAGAAATCCGTCGAATCCAAATGCACGATTGTAGGGTCGCCCGGATCCAAACTGCCAGCTAAGATTGAATTGGAAGCCACGGAATTGTGTACCTGCCAGCAGGTTCACCTGGTGGCGGCGATCGTGCGCGGGCCTATAGCGGTACCGGTCGCTGCCAAACCAGAGAGCAAACGAGCTTTGCCGTGCCTCATAGCTCACCCACGCCAGCCCATAGTTTAAAAAGCCGTACACCTGCCCGGCACGCGCCTCCATTCTGAAGTCTAGTCCTATGGCGCGTCCATCTGCCCGTTGCAGGTCCGTCGTTAGGCGGGGGCGCGCGGTCCACTGGCTAACGTATAGATTGGAGAGCCGTTTGTAGAAGGCCTCTAGGACGATGTCAACGCGCCGCGCTACCGGCCTTTGGTAGCCGAGTACTAGGTGGAGGGCCTGCGGTACATCGCCATCGGGAACGGCTACCCAGGCCGTGAAGGTATTGGCCGCATCGCGGCGGTCGCTCACGCCTGTTATTTCCTGGTGGAAGAGTCCGGCGGCGGCGTTCACCTGGTGCGGCCCCCGCCCCCAGGTCGCCCTCAGGCGCGGCTCCACGTAGACATGCCGCTTGCTCGGGAAGTTGTGAATGCGTAGCCCCGGAGTGATGGATGTGCGCGATGAAAGCCGGAATTCAGGAGCAGCGTACAGGCCCGCTTCCGTTACGAATTCGCGGCTTAACGCGAAGTCCTGGAACAACCCGCCGAGCTCACTTTCCAGGGCGAGCGTGCGTGCGAAGAGTCCCCACTTGAAATCCGAGAAAGAAGTATAGTGGGTGACGTTCGCCTCGACGTTGATCTGCGACGTAGAAGAGGTGCGAATGGGAGACTCGGATGGACCGTACGCGTTGTCGTAATACGAATAGGAAACCAGGAATTCAGCCAGAACCGGCAAATTGCCGGGAAGAAAGAGGTAGCGGGCGCCGAGGGCGTCGTTGCGCCAGCGCACCACTTCCGGTGTTCCCCGGCCGGTTGCCTGCCCAATCCGGCCGCGGTCGTAGGTCCGAAGACCGGACACGGAAATAAGGCCATGCCGATGGGTCTTCCCCTGCAACTTCAGGAATATGTCGCTGAACTCCAGCGGCACGTCACGCCCCGTGAGCGTGGCCGCACCCTGCTGTACCACACTCTGGCGGACGGACGCCAGCATGGAATAGCCACCCGGCCGCCCCACCGGGCCTTCCACCTCGGCGCCAATGACAAACGCCGATGCCGACACCGATGAGCCGTACCGACGGTTGTTGCCATTGCGCGACCACGCGTCGATGACACTGGAGATGCGTCCGCCGAAGCGCGCCCCGAAGCCTCCGGCATAGAGATCCGCGCTGCGCAGGATACCGGAGGGGAATGCGGAGTAATAGCTCAGGATGTGAAAGGGCTGGTAGATGAGCATGCCGTCCAAGAGCGCAAGGTTCTGCGTCGGCTCGCCTCCGCGGACATAGAATTGCCCTCCCTGGTCTCCGACCAGCACCACACCGGGAAGCATGGTGAGGTAGGCGGCAAGATCACCGGTGACATCCGGGCCCGGCACGCGCTCTATCTGCTGCGGCCGCACCGTCTCCAGGCCTGCCACCAGATCCGTCGCCCGGCTGTCTCTGCCGGCTTCCACCGTCAGCTCGCCGAGCTGGCGGGCCGTGGGGACGAGCACGATGTTCAGCGTGCGCACCTCGCCCGGCTCGACACGAAGCGTGTCGCGGTAGGTGGCAAAACCCACGAAGGAGGCCTGCAAGATGACGCGCCCCGCGAGCAGGCCCCGCAAGACATACAGGCCGTCCCCGGTGGTCGCGCTGCCGTAGATGTCCTCCCGGCTATCCTTCACCAGGACATGAACGCCTCCGAGCGCCTCGCCACTCACCTGGCTCGTTGCAAAACCCCGCAGCGTCGCCGTCTGGGCCTGCACCCCGGCTGTCGTCCCTAGGGACAGCATCAATAGAATAGCGCTCTTCATGACGCTACAATGTAGCGAAGCCTGCTGCCAGGCGCCCCGCCCCTGTGCCTGGCATCTTTATACACTCCGCTTCGTTTGCGCACTCCCTCAAGCCCAAAGACTGCCGTGGCCAAGCGCATTGCGGGATCCGAAATCGCTGCGACCATCCGCGCCGAGGTGCGCACGGAAGTGGAAGAGTGGACGGCCGCCGGCCATGCCCCACCCTACCTGGCAGTTGTGCTTGTAGGAGGCAACCCTGCGTCGGCGTCCTATGTGCGCGGCAAGATCCATGCCAGCCATGAGGCGGGCATTGCGGGTGACACGCTCACTCTTGACGCAGACATTTCGGAGGCCGCCCTGCTGGACATTGTGGCCAAGCTGAACGCTGACCGTGGCGTGGACGGCATCCTAGTCCAGCTTCCGCTGCCTGGCCACGTGGATGCACGCCGCATCCTTCAGGCCATTGACCCGGACAAGGACGTTGACGGCCTGCACGTGGTCAACGCAGGAAAGCTGGCTACGGGCCAGCCGGGCCTTGTACCCTGCACGCCGGCAGGCATCATGGCGCTCCTGGAGCGCTCGAACATCGCGACGACCGGTCGCCGCGCCGTGATCATCGGAAGAAGCAATCTGGTCGGCAAGCCTTTGGCCCACCTGCTTCTTGGCGGCAACGCCACGGTGACGGTATGCCACAGTCGCACGGAGGATCTGCCGGCCTTGTGCCGGGAGGCCGACATTTTGGTGGCGGCCATTGGACGCGCACATTTTGTCGGGGCAGAGATGGTGAGGCACGGGGCCAGCGTGATTGACGTGGGCATAAACCGTATCGCCGACGCCTCGCGTCCCCGCGGCTACAGGCTGGTGGGAGATGTGGATTACAAAGCCGTCGGCCGCGTTGCCGGTGCCGTTACGCCCGTGCCCGGCGGGGTGGGTCCCATGACCGTGGCCATGCTTCTTAGAAACACGCTTGCCGCGGCGCAGCACAGGTAGCATATGCAGCAGGTAGCTGACACACTGGCAGCCGACAGCCTGGTG
Source organism: Rhodothermales bacterium (assembly GCA_965216255.1). Lineage (GTDB taxonomy): Bacteria > Bacteroidota > Rhodothermia > Rhodothermales > Bin80. Next base: position 4,781,537 of record OZ244148.1, on the reverse strand, counting down.
GTCCCCCCGGCCGAAGCCGCGGACACGACGGGATCCCTTGCGCGCCTGAATGCAGAGCTGGAGCACGCAGGCGACCTGCTCTTTACAGGAGAACTTGGCCACAGTACGGGCGTGCTGTACGAGGGCCTCTCGGCTTTCGTACTGCACTGGGCGCCGCGCCTGCTCAGCGCCCTGGTAGTTTTCCTACTGCTTTATGGTCTGTACAGGGCGCTTTTTGCACTCCTTCGCCGGGGGCTGCGGCGCAGCAAGTATATCAAGCCCGGCCTGGAGACGCTGCTGCTGCAGGCGTTGCGAATCATAGGCCTGGCATTCGTCGGTATTACGGCGCTGGACCAATTGGGCTTCAACCTCGCCGGGCTCGGGCTCGGGCTTGGTCTTGCCGGCGTCGCCGTCGGCTTTGCGGCAAAGGATACCGTGGAAAACATCATCTCGGGCGTGACCATTTTGCTTGATCAGCCCTTCCGCATAGGGGATACTATCATTATCCAGGGCACCTACGGCACGGTGGTGGAAATAACGCTGCGCTCCACGCGCCTCCGGACGCCAAACAATGAAGTCATGGTGATGCCCAATGTGCAGATGGTCAACAACCAACTGCTCAATCACGCCATGCTAAACCCGCTCCGCGTGGAGATCCCCTTCAGTATCGCCTACAAAGAGCATCCGCGCGAAGCGCGCCAGGTGGTGCTCGCGCTCACCGAGCAGGATGCCCGGCTGCATCCCGGCTACCTGCCGGAGGTCAAGGTTGCGGCACTGGCTGAATCGGGCATGGATATGGTGCTCTGGCTTTTCCTGAAGGACGCAGCCCACGAAATGGCCCTCCAGTATGAATACAAGGAGCAAATTCGGGAAGCCCTGCGCAAGGCGCACATTGAGATCCCCTTCCCGCACGTGCAACTGATGGTGGACGAGCCCGTGCCGCTTGGCCCGGCTCCGTAGTCCGCTCCGGATCACCGCGGCATGCTATGCGATCTACGGCAAGCTGACGGACAGCCGCACTGGTGGCGGCGTCTGCGCGTTGCCTCGCGGAATGAAATGGACCGTTACAGTGCGCCCTGGAGCGGCGCGTAGCGGCACGCGCACGCGGCTGCGCGTATAAACCAGAATCTCCGATCTTCCCAGCTCCTCACCTCCCTGGCTCCGTATGGCCACCTGGCCGGCAAACGGGTGGTCACGGGTCGCAATGAGCAGCGTGACAGACGGGCGCTGCCCGGGCCCATCCTGGACGGATTCCAGCGCCGCTGACAGCACGCCAGGGCCATCGCCTGGAATGTACACGCCATGGACTCGGGTCGAAATCCGTGCCGTTCGCGCGGTGCGCACCGATTCGGGCAATTGGTCTACCCGCAGATAGTGGCGCGGCTCCGCCGTGAAGGTCAAGAAGGCCGCGTAGCCCCTGTCACCCATTCGCGCCTGCTCCCCTTCACGCAAGGCATAACGCACCTGCTTCGTCTGTCCCGGCGCCAGCAGCAACAGCGCGGGGTGAACGGAGATTTTGTCCGAGAGATCTCCCAGGACCGATTCCTCCAGGTCGGTGACGCTGACGCCGGCGGCAGTGAATCGGCCGGCCGGCGGCACTTGTGCTTCACTATAGCCGAATTCGGTCGCTACGGTAACTTCCAGCGGGACCACCGAAGGATTGGAGATTTCAAATATGCCCTCGGTGTCTCCGGCTTCCAACACCGCTACGCTTGGATAAATGCTCAGGCTCTGGTCCCTTTCCAGGCCGCCGGAATCGACGGTTGCAGGGCCAAAGCGCGCACCGTCCAGGCCCAGAGTGACAACGCGCCGCTCTTGCTGTAGCGCCAGCGTAACGGGTATGAAGTAGGTCTCTTCCAAGCTGCGCAGCGAAAGCACCACGGGGATCTCTCCCGTATACGTCCCCGGTTCTGCTGCTTCCAGTGCAACCTCGCCCCCGAACCGGAGCAGACGACAATCTCCTTCCCCCATTTGCGCCCGAACGTAGCTACTCTTCAGCACTTCCGGCGCCAATGTCACACACGATTCCGAATAGGACCACGTGGGTGCCAGCGAAAGCGACCGGGAAGCGTGGCGCACGCCCCGCTCATCGGTGTAATGAAGCAGAGCCGGACCTGTGAATTCAAGAGATACGGACACACTGTCCTGTGCCGTAACAACCAAACGACCGGCGTGCGCGGCCCCGCCGTAAGTTAAGCCGGATATCTGCTCCGTTGTCGGATCCAGTCTGGCCAGACCGGAAGGCCCCAGCGTCCCAAAATCCAGAGCCGTGGTACTGACCATAACCTGAAACGGCGATACCGCGTCTGGATTGACCACGTTAACCTCAACCATCCCGACCGCCGCAATAGCGTTGTCGGCGGTAACAGACACCCTATACGGGTAACTTCTCGACTCTGCCCGTTGCTCCCTGGGCACATCAAAAAGAGGCGTTGCCGTATCCCTCTGCGTAAGTCGTACTCCAGGATCCCACTGCCACAAATAATCAAGCGCAAGGCCCTTGTCATTTGTTACCTCGCAATGGAGCCTTCTTGGGGGATCACCTACGCTGACGGTCACCTCGCTTTCACAGTCTAGCGCGAGCGTCGGCTTTCTCAGCACGACAATCGAGACAAACTGCGGCTCCGAGCTGATGTAGTTGGGCGCGCTAATGCTGATGGCATACTCATAGGTCTGGTCCGCGGGCACAGCACCCGGCACCTGAAATATCGGCGCACTGAAATTGTCTGGACCGGCTATCAGTCTGTCCTCCACCCCACCCTGCGGCTGCCAGCTCCAAACCAGACCCACCCCGGGATCCACTGGTGCCACCATGCACTCGAGTGCCACGTCCGCAGCGCCCTCGTAAACCTCTATAGGCGTGGCGCAACTGAGCGTTAGCGTGCCCAGTATCTTCTCCACCGTGATGGTGAGCGTCTCGCGCACCTCCGGCGGATCGGCAAGCTCCGCTGAAGCCGAAACCGTGTATACGTAGTCCTGAAACAGCTCCTCCTGTTCGGTCGGCACTTCGAAGCTGGGCATTCCCGTATTTGCCAAATCTCCGATCAACAGCTCAATGGGCCCTTCCCAGTCCCACAAATATGTACGCGCTACATTCTTCTCGTTCGTGGCGATGCAGGAAAGCTCCAACGGAGGATCCGCTACGCGCGCGCGCATGTCTTCGCAAGCAACGGTAATATCCGGCCTCTCCAGTACAGAGATGAATATGCTGGCGCGATTGGAAGCGCCCAGTTCGTCATGCGAGGCGGTTACGGAATACTCAAAGTGGGCATCCTCCTCCACCGACTCCGGCGTTTGAAAGTCAGCGAATCTGGGTGTATTCACGTTGAAATCAGGCAGCAAGAATTCGAGCGGCGTTTGGCCTTCCGCCGCCCATGTCCATACAAAGTCTCCATCCTGGCCGCTTGTCACGGTACACTCGATGCTGATCTCCGGCTCGCTCTCGTAAACTTCCACGACAGACGGGTTACACTCAATCGTCAGGTTCATCGGCATCCCAAAGTCGATACCATCCGCATCCTGAACCACCATGGTGAGGGTGCGCTGCACCACGCGCCGCGCCTCCGGCTCCAGCACTCGCACCACTACGGCGAAGCTCGTGTCCCGGCTCACTTCGGGCGCCACAAAGGAAGGTATGCGATCATACAGGCCCCACGGCATGTCACCAAGGCGCACCTGCGGGATGAACTGGTACTGGAATCTGCCTGCAGCCGTCGCCGAACACGGAATCTCCACGTGTTCGCCCTCTCTTACCACGAGGTCGTCGCATTCCAGAACGGGGTCCGCGTCAATGACATGCACTTCTACGGCATGGGAGGCCGACAGCCCGGTTTCCAGGTCCAGGGCCGAAAGCTCAATAGTCCTGATATCGGCTGCGTCGGTAATCGCCGGTGCCTTTAATACATAGTCAAACGCTCCCGCTGGCAAAATCATCGTTTCCGTGTACGGTGGCCAGTCGAATTCGGCCGTGTACTGCAGCAAATCACCGGACGGACTTATTCCGGTGCATGATAGAAGCGTCTCCGCACTCTCTTCCACGGTAATGGAATGCACACAGCTCACGAGGGGAGCTTCCAACAACACCGCAGTGTCCTCCAGTGGCCGCTCTTTGGCGAGCACCGGTGTTTCTTCTGCGCCGCCGACAGCCGGCCACGAATCCTCTGGAACCTGACCGTGCGCGTTGTCCGCTTCCTCGCACCAGCGCCTGGCCTCTCCCTTGAGGGGGCTACCACCGGGCAACCGGCAGTCGACGGTATAATCCGGGCTAACTACTACCTCCAACCTAGTGCGGCGGGTTGCGCCTCCCGCCGCATCCCTCGCAATGCGGTAGTACGTGAACCGCCGCGCCTGCAAAAGACCGGAGGGTGCACGAAACCGCGGAGAAGCGTCCGACAGATTCTCCAGATAAGCCAGCGAGGCAGCATCCGGACTTATCCATTCGAAAACAAGGCCGGGCCCCTCCTGAAGAACGCAGTCAACCTTGGCAGCTTCGCCGGCCCTTAGGCTCAGATCATGGCACACATCCGCGCTGCGCTCCATCTCGTAGCCAAGCAGCTCCTGCCCAATCACAGGACTTGTGGCCACCAGGCAAAACGCAGCAACCACGTACGCAGCGCTGGGTAGCCGCCCTGCTATTGCTCTGATCCGGATGGACGTTGCGCTAAATGGCAAGTCCTTGCGGCAAAATGTCTCAATCATCCCTATCCACAAGAGAACTCACCCAATCGAAATACCCGCTGGTCGCAGGGGCCTCGGGCAGGCCAAGATACAAATTTTCACGTCCGCAAGACACCACACGGCCGTGTGTGATGGGCCGGAGCACCACAATGCGGCACCCGCATCCTGCCAGTCCAGTCGGCATGGCCTCATAGCACCAGGCCAAGGCAGCTCAACCCTGAATTCCAAGCTCGCAGCATCGGTACCTCCCTCTTAGTAATACTAATGTAAGGTAACCCATAAGACCATGGTATTGTTGCAAACACATGGTGCCCCCACATCGTGCGCAGGTATGCAGCTGCGCGCCTGCTTTGCCTCGCATGGTTTGGTCTTGGGAACATTTCGTGGGCGTGATATAGGTCGGCACCGGAATGCATGATTTCATGGCAAGACCAGAGGAGCGATGGAGGCCGCATCCAGCACCATGTCGTGGCTCCTCCAGCCCTCTTGAACGGGCGCGCTGCAGCGAAGGAGGCTGCGCTGGCCATATGCCCGAGACCTTCCTCCTCTCTATAGCGCGCCGATCCAGACCGCGGCGCCTTCCGCGTCACCGCCACGACCAGATCGCACCCCTCGTCCACAAAGTCCCCCGCCCGCAGCGGACTCGTCCCTACGGCGTAGGGCACAAACGGATTGAGGACCAGAAGCATGGCTCTCGCCTTCGTCAGCAGAGGCATTGAATCTCTCGCTACCCGGCTCCGCACCAAGGCCCGGCTGCTACCCCGCCATTACCTGGTACAGCCCATAGATAGCCACAAGCAGTATCGATGCGATGCTAACCCACAGGATGAGATCGTATACCCGGCCCTGGGCAAGGTCCTCCGGCAACTGCCGATACCGAAAATGCACGGCGGCATAGACCACAATGAGCAGGATCACGGTTCCCGCCACGCCCCCGATCACCACCATGAGCGCCGGCAGCTTGACCAGAAGAAACAGCGCTGCCCACACAAGCGGAAAGGCCCAGGCCAAAATGGCAATGGATAGACGCCGCTGCCGCATATCGGAAAAATCGAGCCATCCAATCTGGGCGAAGGCATCTGAGAACAGCCGGGTCCAGATGGCAAGTGCGCCGAACAGCGTGGAAAACAGCACCGCGAAAGCGCCCGCCAAAAACACGACGCCGGCCCACGGCCCCAGGCTCCCGGTATACAGCCTCGAGAGTGTTTCCACTATTTCCATCCCCTCAGGTAACAGCCCCTGCGTGTGCAGAATGGCCGCACCCAGTGCGTAAAACGACGCCGTCATGACCGTATAAACGACCATGGAGGCGAGTGCGTCCAGCGTCATGACTCGGATCCATCCCCGGGCGCGCGCATGCCATGCGTCGCTGCGCTCGCGCGGCCCGGTATGCGCGGCGTATCCCTTCTCGATGAGCCAGTAGTTGTAGGCCATGATCTCGTCGCCGCCTACACCCGTGATACCAAAGGCGCCAATGGCCACAAAGGCGACTTCAGCCGGAAGGCGGAACGTTAGGCCTGTCATCACCTCGGATGCGCTGATGTGCAGAGGTGTAAACTGCAGCGCCACGACCGACATCAGCGTTAGCAGGGTAAACAGCGCGATGAGGATAAGGGAAATACGCTCAACCGGCGCGTAGTGCCCGCGATAAATGATGAGCGATACGGAGATCGCGGTAAACAGGCACCATACCGGCAGCGGCACCTGCGGCACCACGATGAACAGAACAAGTGCGGTGCCACCGACTATGCCTCCGAGTTGCAACAACTTTACGGCCATCAGCACCAGCCACATCCAGATGGTCCACCTTGCCTTCCCGAAACGTGGGCCTGGCAGCCGGTTCAGCGCTTGCATGGTCGTCTCGCCCGAATAGATGGCCTGCTTGCCGAACTCCAGCTGCACGGCCACCTTTACCAGGCAGCTAACGATAATCACCCAAAGGGTAATCCAGCCGGCCTCCGCACCCAGTCGCGTTGTTGCGATGAGTTCGCCCGAGCCGACAATGGAGGCCGACAGGATGAATCCGGGACCCATGAACCGGATGCGCTCACGCAGACTGGCCGGTGGCGCAAGAATGGTGTCGCTGCTGCGCTGATACGGGTCCCGGGCGGCCATGGCTTGTGCAAGGATGTGCCCCCTGAATAAAATTGTGCCGCTCCTTCATACCTTTACGCAAATTCCACGCCAGCACCTGTTAGCGAGCCGAACTCTTGCCTTCTTGCCGCCACACACGCCCTTCCGCGCTGACGGCACCCTGCACGCACACATGATAGCACGCCAGGCGGCGCTGCTGGAGGGGCAGGGCGTGCCCGGCGCCTTTGTCTGCGGCACCACCGGTGAAGGTCCGTCGCTATCCTGCGCAGAACGAATGGTCGTCGCGGAAGCCTGGCGGGCTGCGCTGCCTCCAGGGCGGCGTTTCATTGTAAATGTGGGGCACAACAGTCTTGCCGAAGCACGGAGGCTCGCCGCACATGCCGCAGACCTGGGCGTGTGTGCCATCGCCATGCACCCGCCGTGCTAGTTCAGGCCGGCATCCACAGAGGCGCTGGTGGACTGCTGCATCCGCGTGGCGGAGCTCGCCGAGCGCACTCGCTTTTAATACTATCATATCCCGTCACTAACGGGCGTGAAGCTACCCGTGGCAGCCTTTCTTGCACAAGCTGCCGGGAGGATTCCGACGCTCTGCGGCCTCCAATTCTGCGATCCGAACCTGCCCGAATATGCGGCACGTCTGCAGGCGGGCGATTTTGACATCCTGTTTGGCGTAGACGAAATGCTGCTGGGGGTGCTCGCCATGGGGGCCACCTACAATTTCGCCGCCCGCCACTTCTCCCGCCTCATGTATGCCTTCCGGACAGGCGATCTCGGGCACGCGCAGGAGCTTTCGGCACGCAGCGTCCGGGGGCTCCAGATACTGGAGGCACGCGGCGTCGTTGCGGCGGGGAAAACCGTAATGACGCCCTGCGGCCTGGACTGCGGCCCTGTCCGTGCACCGCTCCAGACCATAGCTCAGCCTGAGGCGCTTCTGGCAGAGCTCCGCTCACTGCCAGCATTTTTCCCATAAGAAACCATCCAGACTTGATGCCGAGCACTTTTCTGTCGCCCTGCTCGCCCTTGCCACACTCCTTGCCGGATGCGGCCGCACAGAGCCACTGTCCCATATCGTGGTCATCATGGCAGACGACATGGGCTACGGTGACATGGGAAGCTACAACGGGGATTCGAGAATCTCGACTCCGCATCTTAATCAACTAGCCTCTGAAGGGATGCGTTTCACGGGCGCACACGCTCCGAGCAGCGTCTGCACGCCCACCCAGTACGCCCTTGCTTACGGGCCGCTATGCGGGGCGCCTCCCGGCACTTGAATCGGGCGTGACGCAAGGCTACGATCCACTTATTGTCGACACGGCGGACTCAGCATGGCCTCGCTGCTGGCACGCGCAGGCTACCGGAGCGCCGTAATCGGCAAATAACACCTTGGGCTGGGCCCCGTCAAACCGGTGGACTACCCCCGCACCGTTGGAGCAGGGTCCCCGTGCCCTGGGATTCAATTACTTTTACGGACTACCCGCTTCACTGCACATGCCACCCTACTACGGGTGGCAAACGAAGGCGTAGTAGAGGCCCCGTCCGATTCTACGGAAGACCCCATGCCGTGCTGCGTGGGCGCCTTTTGGCGCGGCGGCGCCATGACCCCCGGCTTCAACCACGCCGAGGTGCTTCCCACGATTGCGGAAAAGGCGGCAGCGCACATCCGGGGAAATGCGGATGGAAAGCCCTTCTTCCTTTACGTGTCGCTCGCCGCGCCCCATACACCGTGGCTTCCGCTTGGCCCGTTCCGGGCACGAGCGGAGCCGGGGCCTACGGCGAATTTACGGCCCAGGTAGGCGGCGCGGTGGGCATGATACTGGGAGCCCTGGACAACGAGGAGCTTCGCGGAAAAGCGCTCGTGGTGTTCACGAGCGACAACGGAGCGTTCTGGGGACCCGAGGAGATCGGTCGGTACGGGCACCGGTCCAATCACCACTGGCGTGGCATGAAAGCGGACGTCCTGGGGGGAGTGCACCGCGTACCGCTTATCGTGCGCTGGCCCGCGCGCATTGCTTCCGGCGTAGTGACGGACCAGTTAACGGTTCTGACGCATCTTATGGCCACGTTCGCTGGCATCGGAGGCGTCCCCTTGCCCGAAAATGCGGCAGAAGACAGCTACAGCCTTTATGGCTTGCTCACCGGTGCAACAGGCATATCCGGACGCGGTGAAGCCATGCACCATGCTTCCGAAGGCATGCTCGCCCTGCGCCAGGGACCCTGCAAATTCATCGACGGACAGGGCTCCGGGGGCTTCACGCCTGTGGACGTAAAGGACACGGATCCGGCGGTACAGCCTGGAAGACGATCCGGACAAGACCCGGAACCTCGTCCAGACGCATTCCGAAAAGGAGCGCGAGCTGCGTGAACTGCTCCATGAACTGCGCGCGAGGGGTCCAGCCGGCCCTGAGACGGCGCGCGCCGCTGCAACCAGGCACTCCCGGCAGCTCCCGCCACCGGGCCGTGCGCCGCGTCAGAACGAGTCAAACCAGTACTTTGCCAGGAGCATGCTAAGCGGGGCGCATACGCCGTGGCCGGCGATGGGCAGCGGATCCGTGAGCGTTATGCTGGCGCTGCCCCGTGACAGGTGGCGCAGCGCGACTTCGGAATTCTCCTTGGGCACAATTTGGTCGCCCGCGCAGTGGAACAACCGCACAGGTGCACGAGGCACCCAGTCGTACACGTCGTTTTCCCGAAGCCGCTGCCGAAAAACGTTGTCTGGATCGTTTTCGAAGGAAGACAGCCACTCCGGCTGCAGCATTTCACGTGGAATATCGGGGAGCAGAGCATTTATCTCACTTCCACTGTGCGTGCCATCAAAGAGCGGCGGAATAAGCACATCGTAGGGACTCCTCAGAAACGCTGACGGACTCTCGTACAGGCCATACACGGCATTATACGAGAGCAAGACGTACGGCACGTAGTAGGGAGACGGGTATGGGCGGTGCTCGGTAACAACAGAAGCCATCACACCGGAAAGGTCGTATGGGCCCGCCATGGGCGCCGATGCCGTTACGGTGAATTCATCCGCATGATCAGCCTCCAGTGCGCGGTGCGCCGCCATCGTGGTATAGCCTCCCTCTGAATACCCGACCAAGAAGAGCTCTTGCGCCAGCTCCAGTCCGTGCGCCGCCGCAAAATCTACTGTGGAGCGCACCATGTCCACAACCGCAGAGCTCGACGTCGCAGCATGCACATAGGGATGCAGCCCCGGAGAGCTACCCAGCCCCAGGTAATCCGGCAGCGCGGCCAGATAACCGGTCGAGGCAAAGGCCAGGCCGACGATACGTTCATCTCCGCTTAGAGACGGCACAGCGGTACGGCGCACACTCGTTCCGTGCTGATAACTTACCAGAGGCAAGGGGCCGAGCGCCGGGGCCGGGGCCACAATGGCGCCGGAAGCCAGCGCCACCTTCCCCCGCGCGTCCACTGTTTGGTATACCACCCTGTATTCGACAACGGGAAACCGCGCCGTGAACGCCACACCGACGCTGCTCAAGCGGCGATTGATTTCCACGACGGAGACTTCACCCAGTACTTCCACGGAAATGGTCGCGCCCCGACCCCGGCGCATCCCAGGCGGATCGGCGGTGGGGTCCGCGACATCGCAACCCGCTGCCAGGACCGCAAGAAACAATATTCCCAAAACATGGGTCAGTAAACGCATGCGGAATTCAAACCGGGTACGTGCGCCGCATCCCGCGACTGCCTGAAATGTGGCCTTGGAACTGCGCAATGAAACGGGCCTGAACTTCAGGCTGTTTCTATTTCGGCAAAGCAAGGGCACGAAAAGGGGGGTGGGCATACACTACAGCAAAAGCAAGAGCCGGCCCATCCTGGCCAGACTTCGACATTACTTCAAGGGGTGACAGCCGCGGGCGCAGCCCTATTTTGTGGCGTATGTTCTGATCTTTGTCCAGTACCTACTTCTGATCGATCCTTCAAATCCCTGACCGCATCACTGACCGCGTTCTTCCTTCTTGACCTCAACCGTGCGTTTCTCCCGTATGCACGTCCAAACCTGCACCACAGGCGCTCAAGGAGCATTGCACCCATCAAGCGCCATCCGGAAAGTGACCCACCAGGAATTGCAAAGCTGGCCTTCAGCATGAAACAGCGATTCAGGGGAAGCTTAAAGGCACACGACCTGGTGCCGCGTGGTTTCGAGTGATACCTGCTCGTGCAAACGCTCCAGGAAACCCGGCCCGTACTTGTTCAGGAAGTACAGCGCGGGCAGCGCTCGTTCCTGCAGCTTCCCGCCTGGATAAAGGTTGTGCCTGGCACGCTCCAGTTGCGAGCGGAGTTCGTCGTGCTTCCGCTTTTCGGCCCGAATGGCGCGACTCTTAAGCTTGGCGAGCTGCTTCTGCATGGAGGTCTGCGCCGCCTCTGCGCTCCGCCCAAGCGTCGGATCCACGCCCTCTACACCCGGCCGCAGCCGGTATATGGCGCGCTCAATACCGTGCGAGGCCTCCTCAAACATGGCCTCGACATCCGTGGACGACAAGACGAGGCGCTGGAATACGCGCTCCAAGTCGTCTCCCAGGTCTGCTACCCCCAGGCTATGCTTTTCCAGAAACCGCTGCACCTTGGACTCGACGATCGTCACACTTGCACGCGGGTAGATGATGGGCATGGGTATGCCGGCCCACGCATACAGACGCCTGAGCTGTGCGAAGTACGACACCTCGCCAGGACCGGCGACATAGGCCACCGTCGGCAGCAGAGTATCCTGCACGAGCGGGCGAAGCGCAACATTGGGACTGAATAGCTGCGGCGCCGCGTCCATGTGCGCCTGCAGCGCCTTCTCTGAGAATCGCCGGCTGCTGGTTCGAAGCACGAAGTCCCGACCGTTTGGCACAATGGCCTCCCTTCCCTGACTACCGTTGACAAAGAGATTCGTCGGCCGCGCCCGAATCTGGGCGTGGTACGCGTGCTCCAGCGCGCCGCTTGCCTCTTCGATGAGAGCCGTGGTCGTGGCGTGGTCCCGCAGCTCCCGCTTGAAAAGGGCCGTAGCCAGCTGCTTGAGCTCGGGCACCTCCGGGTTGACGAGGACGAGGCCTGTGCCCCGAAACAGCGCTGCCAGGCTCTGCGCAAAAGCCTCCATGAATGAGGTGCCTTCCCGGTAAGCTGCAAAATACTCGTCCAGCACCGCGCTACTGAATTCCGTCGGCGCAAGCGTCCGGCGCAGTTCGTCCCTAATGCGCTGAATGTCTTCTGTAAAGGAGAGCCGGCCGACGCTACCCAGATTACCGGCCTCCGGCAGCCCGTGTCCGCGGTAGCGCAGGCTATTCACGGCGCCGGAGCGCAGCAACGTCAGCACCGCGATTTCGTCCAAGTCATGATCTGCCCCTTCCAGCCAGAAGACCGGCAGCACTGTCCGTCCGAGTTCGGACGAAAGGCGGCGCGCCAACTGCACGGTGGTAAGGGCCTTGTACAGCGTGTAAAGGGGGCCACCGAAGAGGCCCAGCTGCTGGCCCGTTACCACGACAAGTGTGCCCGGCTCACGCAGCGCCGAGGCGTCGCCCGCATCCCAGGCTGCATTCTGCCGCTCCAGTACGGAAGCCACCGCGTCGGGGTGGGGCGTCTGCACCCGCTCGGCCACCGCTTCGTAGGCATCTCTGCTGCGCCAGTTGCCACCAAAGAAGGCCTCCAAGTCGGCATAGTTGGTGCAGTAGGTGGAAAACAGCCCGGGGAAACCCGGCATGCGGGAAAAGCGGATGCCTTCCGAGCACTCATTCATGGTTCCACGGTTACTTACAACAATAAATCGAACACTCCGCACCGTGAAGCTCCGCTTGAACAGGGATGCGGATCGGTCGGCTCAGTTGCGCTTCTCCCTGAGTTGCACCAGCGCGTCCCTGAGGCGGGCGGCCTCTTCGTAGTTCTCTTCCTGTATAGCCTTGCTGAGCTGCTGCTCCATATGCTCAATGCGGGAAAGTTGCGAGCCCGCTGCGGCTTCTTCTTGTTCGGTCTCTGCCACTTCACCCTCAATCGGAATACCCGCTTCTTCGAGTACGGCTGGCGTGACATAAATGTCCGCATCCACACGAACGGCCAGCGCCACGGCATCACTTGGGCGCGCGTCCAGATAGCATTCCCGTCCGTCACGAACAAAGCGGATCTTGGCAAAAAATGTCCCTTCGCGCAGTTCATCTATCACCACATCCACCACTTCACCCCCCATTTCGAGGAAAGCATCACGAAGCAGATCGTGCGTCATGGGCCGCGGTGGCTGGATTTTTTCCAGCTCCAGGGCAATGGCCTGGGCCTCGAATGCACCTATGATGATGGGGAGTCGGCGGCTTCCACCTACCTCACCAAGCACCAGCGCGTATGCGCCTCCGCTGGAAGGGCTTGTCGAAAGCCCGATGATGTCAACTTGTATGTGGTCCATGCCGAGCATCGGAGTACGACCTACCTCGTGACCGAGCTAATGGTATGGTGCACTCGCTGCACACGCCATAACTGCACCCCTAATGCAGCAGCGATTCCAACACTGAGAGAAAAATGTTGTTCTCCTTTTCAGTACCGGCGCTGACACGAAGGCGCCCCTTCAGCGCAGGATAACCGCCCATGTTCCGCACTAGGACTCCTCTTTGTGCCAGCCGATTCATAACGCTGCCCGCATCCTTCGGAGGCCGGAATATCACAAAGTTCGCTTGTGGACGCAAAGCATCCACCCCCTCCATTGCACTAAGGCGCTCGTATAGCCGGGTGGTTTCACGTTTTATCTGCGCCACACGCCGTGCCAAAAGGGCCGGCCTGCGCAGCAGCAACAGTGCCGCCGCCTCCGCCAGCCGGTCTACTGCGAAGGGATAGCGGGCCTTGAGTAGCTCACCAACAATGGCAGGATGGCCCACCAAGAATCCCAGGCGCAGTCCCGCCAGGCCAAACGCCTTAGAGAACGTGCGCAGAAGCAGCATATTGGGAAAATCCTGCAGAATGGTCAGTGCACTATCCTCGTCACAGAATTCCACGTAGGCCTCATCAACCAGCACGAGTCCGCTTGTCGCCGTGGCAATCCTGGCCACGTCAGAAGCCGAAACGGCCAGCCCGGTCGGATTATTGGGTGTCGCCAGAATGACCAAGCGCGGCTTCACCCATTTGATGGCGGCCAGCATGCCCTCAATATCAAAGCAAAGGTCCGGGTGCGGGTCCACGGATACCGGCTTGCCGTCGTTTAGGCGGACAACCTTTTCGTACAGCGAAAAGAGCGGACGGGGAAGCACCACAGGTGTGCCCGCAGCGATGGTGGCTGTCGCAACGGTAAACATGAGGTCGTTGGACCCGTTGCCAACAAGGATGCCGCGCACTGGCCAGCCAACGTGTTCGGCAATCGCCGCGCACAGTTCTTGAGGCGTTTCGCCCGGATATCGATTAACAGGAGTGTCCAGAAATGTGCGCGCCAATGCACGCTTTACATCCTGGGGCATATCAAACGGGCTCTCATTCTGATTAAGTTTGACCGCAATGTTCTCACGGCCTCCAACATGGTAAGGAGTCTCCACCCGAACCGTTGGACGAATGCAGGAAAGTGCGGCGTCAAGTACCGAATCTTGTCGCATCGGGGCGCGCTCTATGTGCAAGGCCTGGAAGTCGCATCTCGGAGTGGTAGATCAAGGATGCGGGAACAGATACCCTGGAAAACACCGCGAAAACCTAGTCGCAACCCGTCGTTGTGATGTCCCGGGCCATTACTACGCGTGCGGGAACCAGGCGTTCACTTGGCCGCGGCGTTAGAGCGAAAATGAGATGGCAGGCACGCACGGTTCCGCCACCTCCCGGAGGTTCAGAAAACCCTGACCTCATGCGCCGGATAGTCGGGGAGCGGCCAAAACGCCGCTTAACACCCGCCGTCTCCAGGCAGCACTGGACCGGGACGAGCTCCTGGCGCCGTGCGGCCAGTGCCCCAGAACAAGGATGGGCGCGCCGGATTTGGTAACCATTCCCTGCGAGCGTGCAGCGCACGCCTGGACACACATGGTTGGTGCGCAGCGCGCGGAGCGTGCCGCGACAAAGATTTCAGCACACCGAGGCCAGCCTGGGCCCAGCCGCTGGGCATCCCGGGCAAGGATCCTGCGTTCGGGCGCGATCTTGCTAATTCGGCGGGGTTTTCCTTCTGCGTCTGCGAGGCACTTTTGTGCCAGGCGGATAAATGCAATCGGCCGCTTTCCACAACTCTGGCAGCCTGCTATCCTAATTTGACCAATATCCTGTCCAACGATTGGAGTACGATTCAGCCCAAGGGCAAGTGCGTACCTGTCAAGAATCCGGGCTGGCTTTGGCGCAATCCCTTCTCAAAAAATGACGGAGTAGCAAGAAGCCCTCAATGGCGGGGCCTATTGCCCCGGACTCGTGCCATCGATTTCATCCGGCTTAACGTCCATGGCGAGCATGGCCGATGCCGCGGCTACCAGCGCATGGTTCCGCGGACGCTGACGCCGTAGTTGCGTTTGTTCACGGCTACGGTGCGCGCCACGGCCTCCATGGACAGGTTCAGGTAGCGACGCATAGCCACTTCGTAGCCCAGCCTGTATTCTCTGCCTTGCTCCTGCAGGGTCATTGCCGCCACCGGCCTTGCAATTCCCGTGCCCACTATGGAGGGCATGCCATATCCGAGGGCCAGCTCCAATCTTCTTGCACCCGATATTCCATGCAGCGCGTCTTCTATGGATGCCGGTCGCCACAACGCTTGCATGCCACCCGAGTGCGCTGTGCCCCACGAGGGCCGGATGGATGCCGCAGGACCCAGGCCCGCGGCGTTGCCATAGTGCAGAGCCCCGGCTACGCCCCATTCCGTGAAGCCTGTCGAGGCATGGGCCAGCAGCCCCCGGGAGGTTACTTCCGCTTTCAGCGCATTGCCAGCATAGCGTACGCCTCCGGCTACTTCCACGCCGATACCGGTCTCGGCATCTCCTCCATCCTGCCGCACGGAAGCCTCCACATACGGGCTCCACCCCTGGCTCAGACGCAAAACGCCCTCCAGGCCCGCACGCACACGGTGCACGAGTACGTCCAGATTGTCCGCCATCGTGCGAACCACCAGTGCGTCCGCCTCATACGAGACGTGAGCTTGTCCCATTTTCAGAAGCCCGACACGCATGCCGGCTAACCCCATGACAGCATCCAGCGCAGACTCCAGGCTGTCTTCCGATTCCAGCAGCGCCGTGCCCGTCCCGTACCCGGCCATGCCCCAGACGGAACGCCTTGTATTGCCGTATCGCACGTACGGATAGATCCCCGTGAGGCTAGAGCGTGCTTCACCTTCCAGATCCACCGCCGCAAACGTGCCGTCTCCCCGGCTGTGGGCCAACAGCACTCCGGTCAACCAGCCTCGCGGCGACAGGTAATCCACGCCTAACGCCGCCGTCGAAACATTGCCCTTGATACTTAGCTGCCCGTCTCTGCCATTAAAGCGCGTATACGCGCCGCGCCCCCAGAGACTCATCTCACCCTGCCCTCTCGCCGATTTCAGGGCCATCGAACAGCCCGAAAACAATTCGCCGACCGACGGATCCCATGACGGATTTATGTATCGGAAATGCTTGATGCCGCTACCCATCCGTGGCGTACAGCGCGGTGCGGACGTGAGCCACTGCACGCGATCTTCCAGTGCACTGGCCACATGACCGGCTGACGTCCTGCTGAAGCGGGCCAGCCATTGTGCCATTACGTCGCCGAGCACCGATCCTTCCTCCACAATCGTGGCCGTCGCTGCAGGGTCCTCTATCTGTGCATGGGTGGCTGATTCCAGCGCCAGGGTAAATGTCTCTGTGGCCCAGTCCCGGCCATCCCTTATCAACTTTACCGCTATCGTCTCCTCGATCTGTCCAGGCTCAAACGACACCGTCCCTTGCTGACCCTCATAGTCTGCTCCGGCCTCGGCGCTACCATCCACGGTGCGGTAGCCCACCATCACCATCCTGCTGCTCGGCTCCGATAGCCACACCCGAAACGAAGCAACACCATCCTCTTCACTCACCGTTACATCGTCTATCCGCAGCAATGGCTGCCCCTCGTTGTCCAAAATCGTCCCCGTGGCCTCTCCCCTCGCTATGACGGCATTGCTTGCATTGCTTAGCGTCGCCTTGAAGGTCTCCTCCGCACTCTCGTCCAGAACATCGTCTACAATAGAGACGGCTATCTTGCCCGTCTGACTTCCCGGCTCAAACACTATGATGCCATTCGAGGCCGTATAGTCGCTACCCTGCTGCGCCGTCTCATCCGAAGTCGCAAAATTGACGTTCACGAACTTTCCGCTCACCTGACTCATCCTCACCACAAAGTTCGCCATACCTGCATCCTCCGCCACCGTTACATCAAAGATGCTCAGCGATACCGGATCGTCGTCGTCCAATATGGTGCCCCGGCCTTCTTCGTCGGCTATTTCGGCAGCGACCGCCACACTTAGCGTAACCAGAAAGGTCTCTGCATCCAGCTCGTCCACGCCGTCCGACTCCACCGGCACAGGGATCTGCGCTTCCACCTCTCCCGGCTCCAACACCAGCGTGCCATTCGTATTCACATAATCCAGCCCCGCCGTCGCCGTCTCGTCTGAAGTCGCATAGTTTACCAGCACACGCTCCGAACTGGCATGACTCATTCCTACCGTGAACACCGCACTTGCCTCGCTTTCCACTACCGTCACATCATCTATCCGCAGTGCGGGGGTAGCATCATTGTCCATGATGATGCCCCGTGCCTGCGCAGATCCCAACGTCGCCCGCTCTGCACCGGTAAGCCGTAGCAAAAACGCCTCATCGGGCTCATCCACCTCATCCTCAAGCACAACCACGGTAAGCGTACCCGTTCCAAAACCCGGTGGTATGCTCAGCCTCCCGGATGAAGATGTGTAGTCCAGACCCTCCCTGGCCGTGATGTCCTCCGTCTCGTATTCCACCTCCACAGGCCACGCACTCCTGCCGCGCAGCGTCACCGTGAAGACGGCCGCTGCATCCCCTTCGCCCACGGTTACATCCCCCGCCACATCCAATACCGGCGCCTCATCGTCATCGAGTATCGTTGCCGTGGCTACAGACCGCATCAATTCCGCATTCAGCGCTCCGCCTATCAGCACCGTAAACGTCTCGTCCGGCTCGTCCATGCCATCATCTACCACCGGCACCTCGATGACCTTGGCTATCTCTCCCCTTTCAAATGTCAGAGCCCCTCGTATCGAATGATAGTCCGAGCCAGACTCCGCCGTACCTTCGAGGGTCTGGTAGACTAAGATGACAGGCTTAAGAGTGGCGTCATCAAGATTCACAGCAAATCTGGCTACCCCTTCCCCCTCTACCACCGTCACTCCCGTGATATCCACCTTCCGCAAATCATTGTCCCGTATTGTCGCCGTAGCCTCCGCATCCACCAGCGTAGCGTTCTCCACCTGGCTGAGTACCACTGAAAACGCCTCGTCGGCCTCGTGCTCCGCATCATCAATTATCGAGACCTGTATCTGCCGCCGCAATGCCCCGGGCGCAAATACCAACCGCCCAGACTCTCCGTGAAAGTCCTCATTATCCTCCGCCGTGCCCGCTAGCGTCCTGTACGATACCGATACCTCCTGGTCCGTATTGCGATAATCCAGCTCTACCGTGAATACGGCCGATCCCTCGTCCTCCTCTACCTCCACATCGCGTATCGCCATGTTGTATGCATCGTTATCCTGTATCGTCCCCCTTCCCACGGCTACTCCCATCTCCGCCCCCCTGGCATCACTCAAGACCATCTCGAACGTCTCCGAAGACTCCAGCGCTGCGTCCTCTATGATCACTACCTCGATCTCCTGCCGTAACGCCCCCGCCGCTATCCGGGCTATCCCGGCATGCGATACATAGTCGGCGCCCGCCGTCGCAGACACGTCCATGGTAGCGTAATTCACCGTCACGGCCTCATCACGGACCTGATCCAGGCTCAGCATAAACACCATGATCCCCTGGTGCTCCGGTGCAAAGGGATTGTTGATACTCAACACGGGCAGATCATCGTCCACAATGGCCACCGTCGCCGTCTCGTTCCCCAAAATCGCATGCGTCGGAGCCGACAGCGTCACCGTAAACGCCTCGTCAGGCTCCGCAATACCGTCATTCGTTATCTCTATCGGTATCCAGCCTTCCTCCCCCCCTATCGGTATGCTGAGCGTATTCGTCACGGCCGTGTAATCCTCCCCCTGCCGCGCCGTGCCGTCCGAAGTGGCATACGCTACCGTGACTTCCTCGCCTCGAGCAGGACTCAGCACCACCCGTACCCGGGCCGTGCCTACCTCCTCTCCAACCTCCATATCCGCTACGGTCAGTATCGAGGTTCCGTCGTTGTCCAGTATCGTTCCCACTCCTATCCCTAGCGCTATCCGCGCACCCAGGACATCACTCAATTCCACCGTAAACGTCTCGTTCTGCTCAACCTCCGTGTCTTCCAACACATCAACCGTGAACGTCTTCCTCGTCTCTGCCGCCGAAAACGTCAACGTCCCACTGTCCGACGTATAGTCCAGCCCCGCCTCTGCCGACCCGTCCGCCGTGGCATACCCTACCGTCACCATCTCCACAGCCGCCGGGGTCAGCGAAACCGCAAACGTCGCCGTACCCCCACCTTCCGCTGCAATCGCATCGCCTATCCGAAGCTCCGACCACACATCGTTGTCCCGTATCGTCACCACGGCCTCGCCATCTGCAATGCCCGCATGCACCGCCTCGCGGAGAAATACTCGAAAGGTCTCGTCCCCTTCCACATGCCCGTCCTCCAATATCCCAACCTCGATTTGACCAAGACTCTGCCCCGGCGCAAACTCCAGCGTGCCTGCGCTTGAGAGATAGTCCTCTAGTGCCGTCGTCGCGGTAACATCCTCGGTCAAATAACGAACCACTACCGTCTCCTGGCTCTCTGAGGTCAACAATACGCTGATTGACGCGGTCCCTTCGTGCTCGAACACCTCCAAGTCCTCTACTATCAACGAGGGCGCAGCATCATCATCCTCTATCGTCCCTGTAGCCACCGGCCGCGTCACTCCGGCAGACGTAGGATTCGTCAGCGTGACCGTAAACGTCTCGGCCTCCTCATCCAGTGTGTCGTCCGTGATCGGTATCCTGATCTCTTTCTCGGTATCCCCCACCGCAAACGTCAACGTGCCGCTATCCAGCGAATAGTCCAGCCCCGCCTCCGCCGACCCATCCGCCGTAGCATACGCTAGCGTCACCTCCCAATTGCTCTGCGGACTAAGCGTAACCTTGAAAACAGCCTCACCTGCTGCCTCTGCCACGGTTACATCGTCAATACGCAGCGAGGGCTCGTTGTCCAAAATCGTCCCCGTCGCTACCACGTCCGACAACACCGCCCCCACAGGGGCGCTCAGTCGTACCTCAAACGTCTCGTCCTCCTCATCCAGTGCGTCGTCCGTGATCGATACCCTGATCTCCTTTTCCGTATCACCCACCGCAAACGTCAACGTGCCACTGCGCGAACTATAGTCCAGCCCCGCCTCCGCCGACCCATCCACCGTAGCGTACGCTACCGTCACCTCCGCATCACTCTCCGCGCTCAATGTCACCACAAATGCCGCCACTCCCGCGCCTTCCGCCACCCATACGTCTGCTATGCGTACAGAGATACCCTCATTATCTTCTATGCTCCCTTCTGCCACGCCGCTCCCTTGCCCAATGGTCGCACCCGCCACGTCGCCCAACCGAACCACAAAGGTCTCTCTATCCTCCCTTTCTGTGTCATCCGTCGTCTGCACCTCTATTACGACCTCCGTCTCTGCCACCGCTATCGTCACGCTGCCGTTCGGCTCCGCCACATAGTCCCCGGGCGAGGTCGCCGTAACATCTTCCGTGGCATAGCCCACCACCACAGCCTGGCTGCTTGCCCCACTGAGTGTCAGCACAAACGTCGCTACCTCGCCTTCCGTCACCACCTCCGCATCGGCTATACGCACCGTCCGTGCCGTATCGTTGTCCCGAATCGTGCCCCTGCCCACCGATCTTCCCACCACTATCCCCGCTCCCGCCGCTGAAGTCAATACCACCTCAAACGTCTCCTCCTCCTCCTTTTCTGTGTCATCTATCGTCTGCACCACTATCGTCGTATCCGTCTTGCCTGCCTCTATCGTCATGCTGCCGTTCGGCTCCGCCGCATAGTCCCCCGGTGAGATTGCCGTAACGTCACGTGTCGCATACGCCAACACCACTGCCTGGCCGCTGGCCTTGCTCAGCGTCACGGCGAATGCCGCCTTTCCTCCCTCTATCACCGCCTCTGCATCCGCTATGCGCACGGAGACCTCCTCATTATCCACTATGGTCCCCTCTGCCACCCCTCTGCCTTCTTCTATCGTGGCACCCTGCACATCGCCCAACAGAACCTCAAACGTCTCCGCCTCCTCCTTTTCTGCGTCATCTATCGTCTGCACCGCTATCGTCGTATCCGTCTTGCCCGCCGGTATCACCAGGCTTCCACCCACCGCCGCATCATAATCCTGCCCTCCCGTCGCCGTGCCGTCACCCGTAGCGTACGCCACTACCACCTGCCGGCCGCTTACGCCACTCAACGTCACCGCAAACACCGCCTCCCCTCCCTCCGTCACCGGAGGCGCATCCTCTATGCTTACCGTCGGCCCATCGTCATTGTCCAGTATCGTGCCCGTACCATCTTCGCCTCCTACAGCCAACTCCGCACCCACCGGCTCGCCCAATGTCACCGTAAACGTCTCCGATTCTTCGATCAGGTCATCGTCTAGCGTCTGCAGCACTATTGTCGTATCCGTCCTTCCCGCCTCTATCGTCAGGCTCCCCGCAGTTTCCGCCTCATAGTCCGCACCCGCCGTCGCGGTAGCGTCCGAGGTCGCATACGGCACCGTCACCTCCTGGCCACTGGCCACACTCAGCCTCACTACAAACTCTGCCTTCCCGCCCTCCGTCACCGGAGGTGCATCCTCTATGCTTACCGTCGGCGCCCCATCATTGTCCAGTATCGTGCCCGTTGCCGCCTCACCTCCTACAGCCAGCGCTGCACCCACAGGATCGGACAACGTCACCGCAAACGTCTCTTCCTCCTCTTGCTGTACATCATCTATCGTATGCACCTCTATGGTCACCTCCGTCTCTCCTGCCTTTATCTTCACGCTGCCGCTCGGCTCCGCCACATAGTCCCCCGGCGAATTCGCCGTACCATCCGAGGTCACATACGGCACCACCACGTCCCGGCCACTTACCTCACTCAGTGTCACCGTAAACTCCGCCGCACGTCCCTCCGTCACCGGATCCGCATCCTCTATACTCACCGTCGGCGCATCGTCATTGTCCTCTATCGTGCCCGTGCCCTCACCCTTATCCGCATCCAGCGTCGCATTCGCCGGCGCGCCGAGGACCACCGTGAACGTCTCCGTCTCCTCATCCAGGGGGTCGTCTATTGTCCCCACCACTATCGTCGTATCCGTCTTGCCCGCCGGTATCACCAGACTTCCGCCTACCGCCGCCTCGTAGTCCTGCCCCGCCGTCGCGGTAGCGTCCGATGTCGCATACGGCACCGTCACCTCACTCGCACTCGCCTCGCTCAGCTTCACCACAAACACAGCCTCCCCACCCTCCGTCACCGAAGGCGCATCCTCTATACTCACCATCGGCGCATCGTCATTGTCCAGTATCGTGCCCGTGCCCTCATCCTTATCCGCATTCAGCACCGAATTCACCGGCGCGCTGAGGATCACCGTGAACGTCTCCGTATTCTCATCCAGCAGATCGTCGCTCGTCCCCACCACTATCGTCGCCTCTGTATTGCCCGCCGGTACCACCAGGCTGCCGCCCACCGCCGCATCGTAGTCCTGCCCTCCCGTTGCCGTAACATCCACCGTCTTGTAGGACACGCTCACCTCCTGGGCGCTGGCTTCACTCAGCTTCACCGCAAACACCGCATCCACGCCCTCCGTCACCGAAGGCGCATCCTCTATACTCACCGTCGGCCTACCCTCATTGTCCAGTATCGTACCCGTGCCCTCATCTTTATCCGCATCCAGTGTCGCATTCACCGCCGAGCTGAGAACCACCGTGAACGTCTCTGTATCCACTTCATCCTGGTCATCGTCCTCCGTTCGCACCACTATCACCGCCTCCGTCTTGCCCGCCGGTATCGTCACCCTACCGCGCTTCGCCTCATAGTCCCCCGGCGCCACAGCCGACCCATCCTCCGTCCCATAGGAAACCGTCACGTCCCGGCCGCTTTGCGCACTCAGCGTCAACGTGAACTCGGCTATGTCTCCCTCCGTTACCGGATCCGCATTCGCTATGCTCACCTCCGGCACTTCGTCATCGTCCTCTATCGTACCCACAGCCGTCAATACTGAACGCGGCCCTATCGCATCGGCATCCACCGCCGCCACAGTCAGCTCGAACGTCTCGTCCTGCTCGTCAAGTTCGTCTTCCTTCATCTGCACCGCTATCGTCGCAGCCTGATCTCCTGCCTCTATCGTGATACTGCCCGCTACCGGTTCCACATAGTCCAGTTGCGCCGTCGCCGTGACATCCGCCGTAGCATACGTCAGCTCTATGTCACGCGCGCTCTCAGCATCCAGAGTCAGCGTGAACGTCAGCGGGCCGTCCGCCTCCTCCTTGCTCTCACCCGCCACCGTCAGCACCGGCGCTTCCTCATCGTCCAGAATCGTGCCCGTCGCCTCCGCAGCGGACAACGAAACATTCTCCTCATTACTCAACACTACCGTGAACGTCTCGTCGGCCTCTTCGAGGAGGTCATTGTTTATGGTTACCACAAAAGACTGGGCGAGCTCTAGCGGAAGAATAGTCAACAACTCGCTCGTCTTGTCGTAGTCAACATCCTCCGTCGCCGTATCATCCGCCCCGTCGAGCGTCTTAGCCTGTACCTTGATCGTCTTGGTGCTCGGCCAATTCATCGTTACGGCAAAAATGATTTCACCCGCGATTTCGCTCGCCTGTGCCGGATCAATGCGCAGTGAGAGATCTTCATCATCCAATATGGTGCCCGTTGCCGTTGCCGAGCCCACACTCGCATTCTCCGGGTTCGACAGCGTTACCGTAAATGTCTCGTCATCCTCGTCTACAAAATCGTCCGTTATCGTCACCGCAAACCACTCGCCGCGACTGCCGGCAGGAATCGTGAGCGTCACCGGCTGCGTTACTGCCACGTAATCCTCACCCTCGGTAGCCGTATTGCCCGCCTCGGTCGTGGCAGTATAGTCCACGCTGATGTCCCTGCCACTCTCCTGGATTGGACGCACAAAGAAACGGATGCTCCCCGCTGCTTCCTCTCCACGCGCATTCTCGACAATGACTTCAGGCGCACCGTCGTTGTCCTCTATCGTGCCCGTCGCCTCGGAGTCGCCCAGTGTCACGGTCTCTGACTCCTTCAACACCACCGTGAACGTCTCGTCGTCCTCAGCCAACAGATCATCCTCTATGCGTACGGTGATGGTCTGCTCCGTTTCGCCGGGCTCGAATTCCAATTCCCCGTTACCCTCCGCCGTGTAGTCCAACAGCTCCGTTGCCGTGACATCCACCACATCGTAGGGCACGCGTATCCTCCTGTCGCTTTCCACGTCAAGACGCACCAGAAACACCAATTGCCCCACATCCTCGCTCCCGGCTGCGTCTTCCACAATGGAAATCACCGGCGGGTCGTCGTCGTCAAGGATGGTAAACGTGGCCCTAGTCGTCGCTTGCGGCTGGCCCGGAATCTGGACAACGAGCGTAAACGTCTCGTCATCTTCGTCCCTGCGGTCCGGTACCATACGTAATCGGAAGCTTTGGGTAGGGTGGATCTCCGGTTTAAAAGTAAGAGAGACCCCCTCACCAAAACCCGCAAAGTCCGCCTCGGTATTGTAGGGATCCTGCCAAGCTAATGGCCCTCCGGCCGTTGCCGTACCCGCGATGTAGGACACAGGCACAGAAACCGTCCTGGTTGGCGGTGGACTCAAGCTGACAGTGATTTCGGTATACCCATAATTGCTACCAGTTTCGTCACCTGTCCCCTCAGCCACCTGCAGGATCGCCTCGATCCCCAATTCGAATACGCGATCATTGTCCGACAATGTGATCGGTGCCACCTCTACAGACACACCGTTGGACGCGGTGCCCTGCACAACGATCGTCTCGTCACCTTCCCGAATATCGTCGTCCACCGGCGAGATCTCCAGATTCGTCGTTCCAGTAGTTGTGCCCTGAGCAATACTGATGGTCGCTCCCGGATCCCAGTCCGCGGTATAGTCTGTGTCTTCCGTTGCCTGGCCACCGAGATCCAAACTCACGTCAACATCCAGCGAAAACGTCGCTGTCGCTGTCGCCGTTACCTCGATAACTGTCTCGCCATCAGCTTCCCCAACCAGGCTATTGCCCACCGACAAGATTATGCCCGCCTCGCTATCGTCGTCCTGGAGCTTCAGATTGGTTCCGGTTACTCCGAGGCTAGTCGTTGCGCCATTGAAAGAAATCGTCTCATCCCCCTCCACCAGATCATCATTGATCGGTGTTACCACAACACTGCCGGATCCCGAAGTCTCGCCCGCCGAAATGGTCACATCTGGCAAAGACCCGATGGTGAAATCGCTTCCTTTCGTTGCCGTGCCCGCCTGCAGCAGCTCCACCACAATGGCCTCATCATACGCGAGGGCAATCCGTGGAAGGCTCGCCGTTATCGTCACCGTTTCGGCACCACCATCTTCCTGGATGGACTCAGGACTCACCGCCAGAGAGATGTCCGGCGCATCCAGTATCTTCATCTCATAGGGCTCTACAGCCTGGTGACCCGCGTCCCCGTCCAGGTAGAAGACCTCCTCGTCGGCTTCCTTAATTCCGTCGAACGTCGGCGTGATCTCAAGCGTCGTGCTGCCGGTGGTTTCTCCGGCCACAATGTTGATGGTCCGCTCCCCCGTCACCACATAATCCTGTTTGCTGGTCTTCTCATTCCTGAAGAAAAGCTCTATTGTGGCATTGAATTCACTAACCTTGCCCAACTTCTCCGTAGCTGTGACAACAACCTCTCTAGCCTTCTGGCCTTCCTGGAAGCTCTCCACCGACGGCACTAGCTCATACACAAAGCTCGTACCCTGAACCTGCTGATCATACCGCTTCAAAAACGTGTCAGGAATCGTAAAATCAATCGTAACAGAACTGCCTTCCTTATCGACTATACTGGCGTCACCTAGCTTGATGGCGCCTGCTTTTATTTCCACACCATCGATATCCGAGTCTCCTGCCTGTATGGTATAAGTGCACGTTATTCTAACGCTGGAATTAGCGTTTGGCAAACAATTGGCGACAACAGGGCCACTATCAAGATCGACAGTAAAGGTCATGCCCTGGCCGCGCAATCCAACCGGTTGCGAAAAGTTAATTCTCGCCGTTAACTCTTCCCCAAGGAAATAGATTATCGCATGGTTGGGGGGGCTTTCAATACCGACCCCTCTTAGATCCGGCGGCGCAACATTGATAATTCTCAGGGCTGCGCTCCTAATCTCATACCCCGAACCTTTCGTGAATACGCCTTTAATTTGTATACGCTCAATATACTCCTCGTCATGGTCATCATCCGCTACGGGCGTTACCGTTATTGTGACACGGTCGGACTCGGATTCTCCCTGAGTCCAATCGACTCGAGGAATAACCTCAGGAACAATCGAATAATCTTCTGGGCTGTGTGCCCCGCTAGAGCGTTCGTCTACCGAGAAAAGTATCCTGAGATCTTCATCAGGAGGGTCTTTTCCAACATCTGGGACAACAAACAGCTCTATGTCGGTCGGCCCTGCGTTCTCGTAGATTGCCTCTGTGGGTTCAAATTCTATTTGAATATGTTTCTCGTCGCTTGGACTCACGGATAAAATGGTCGTATTGTGTCCCGCCCTGCTCACGGGAATACGCACATCATTGGCAACCAGCTCCATATGCAGCAAGGTCAGCGATTCGTACTGCGTTTCCCTGATTTCATCGTCAATAACGTGGAAGGTTACGTCCTTGGCAAACGAAATGGCACCGGCCGGAAGGATCATGGGAAGCCAGTCCTCCGGGTCTGTCGTGTAGTCCTCCCCGTGTTCCAGTTCTCCAATTTGTACAACGCTGCCCGTGAATTCGGTATCTATCTCGAACCTGTTCGGGTTCTCTCCCTGCAACACCAGACTAAAGGAGAGCGTGCCGCTCTCGCCCTCGTCCAGAGCCAAATAACTCGGCTCAACAGTCAGTTCAATGCTAGGGAATACAGTGTCGTTGTCATTCAGCTTGAGCTCTGCCGATTCAACCTGCAGCCCGTCTGCATTACTGCCTTGCACTACAATGATTTCGAAGGCGTCACTCCCGATATTCTCATAAAAGGTATCGTCGACCACAGTCAAGGCAATAGCGACCTCCTTGGATGTAGCGGCTAACGCAACCGTTATCTCGGGGGATGCCGGCACCACTTCATAATCCGATCCAAAGGTTGCAGTGCCACCAAACGACAGCGTAATGATCGTAGGAACAGTCCGGGCGGCAGAAAGAGTAGCCGTTACAAGTAAATCTGCCACTAGGTCTCCTTCGGCCATAGCGCCCGGCGTCACACTCAAGGTAACGGTGGGCCTGTCCCGAATCGTGCCCACTGCCGTCAGGACCGAACGCGCCCCTATCTTCTCGGCATCCACCGCCGTCATAGTCAGCTCGAACGTCTCGTCCTCCTCGACAAGATCGTCGGCCTTCATCTGCACCGCCAGCGTCGTTTCCCTCGTGCCCGCCTCTATCGTGAAACTGCCCGCTGCCACTCCCACATAGTCCAGTCCCGCCATCGCTGTGATATCCGCCGTAGCATATGTCAGCTCTATGTCACGCCCGCTCACAGCATCCAGCGTCAGCGTGAACGTCAGCGGGCCATTCGTCTCCTCCTCGCTCTTACCCGTCACCCTCAGCAGCGGCGCTGCGTCATTGTCCCGAATCGTGCCCACTGCCGTCAAGACCGAACCCGACCCTATCTCACTGGCATCCACCGCCGCCATAGTCAGCTTGAACGTCTCGTCCTCCTCATCTATTGCGTCGTGCTTCATCTGCACCGCCAGCGTCGTTTCCCGCGTGCCCTCCTCTATCGTGAAAGTGCCCGCTGCCGCTCCCGCATAGTCCGCCCCCGCCGTTGCCGTGACGTCCACCGTGGCATACGTCAGCTCTATATCACGCCCGCTCACAGCATCCAGCGTCAGCTTAAACGTCAGCGGGCCGTTCGCCTCCGCCTTGCTCTGACCCGTCACCCTCAGCACCGGCGCTGCGTCATTGTCCCGAATCGTGCCCACTGCGCTCAAGACCGAACCCGACCCTATCTCACCGGCATTTACCGCCGCCACCCTCAGCTCGAACGTCTCGTCCTCCTCATCTAGTGCGTCGTGCTTCATCTGCACTGTTACCGTCCTATCGCTCGCGCCCGCCTCTATCGTGAGCCTGCCCACTGCCACTCCCGCATAGTCCGCCCCCGCCGTCGCCGTGACATCCGCCGTAGCATACGTCAGCTCTATGTCACGCCCGCTCACAGCATCCAGCGTCAGCTTAAACGTTAGCGGGCCGTTCGCCTCCGCCTTGCTCTGACCCGTCACCCTCAGCACCGGCGCTGCGTCATTGTCCCGAATCGTGCCCACTGCGCTCAAGACCGAACCCGACCGTATATCACTGGCAATTACCGCCGTCACAGTCAGCTCAAACGTCTCGTCCTCCTCGTCACGACCGTCGTGCTTCATCTGCACGGCTATAGTCGTATCCCTCGTGCCCGCCTTTATCGTGAAACTGCCCGCTGGCACTTCCACATAGTCCGCCCCCGCCGTCGCCGTGACATCCGCCGTAGCATACGTCAGCTCTATGTCACGCCCGCTCACAGCATCCAGCGTGAGCGTGAACGTCAGCGGGCCATTCCCTTCCTCCTTGCTCTGACCCGTCACCCTCAGCACCGGCGCTGCGTCATTGTCCAGAATCTTGCCCACTGCGCTCAAAACCGAACCCGACCCTATATCACCGGCATTTACCGCCGCCACAGTCAGCTTGAACGTCTCGTCCGGCTCGTCACGACCATCGTGCTTCATCTGCACGGCTATAGTCGTATCCCTCGTGCCCGCCTTTATGGTGAAACTGCCCGCTGCCTCCCCCTCATAGTCCACCCCCGCCGTCGCCGTGACGTCCGCCGTAGCATACGTCAGCTCTATGTCACTCGTGCTCGGAGCATCCAGAGTGAGCGTGAACGTCAGCGGGCCGTTCGCCTCCTGCGCGCTCTCACCCGTCACTGTCAGCACCAGCGCATCGTCCTGCCACGCGCCCAAACCACTCAGAAGCACGGCCGTGATGACTACGCCTTGCCATAGTCGCCATGCCTGCCAACACGGCACTGATAACTCACGACACATTCCAACCTCTGGGACTTAGATAGAAAAGTTGAAACCTTCCCGCATAGAAGTAAAAGCACATTGACGGCTGCATCTATTTGCACCCCTGCCAGTCCTTGGTCTTCCACTCGGCCTCCGGGTTTAATGGCCGGAGGCGCCCGCGCCATGTCATCCGGTGTCTTGCCGCCATAGCGCGGATTCGCCGCTACCCGCTTCGCCCAGTCGGTTGTTTCTTGCTTTCTTGTTCATAGGTGAATTCAGGGTATTTCGTCTGTCCAGTTGATTTACAAGATACAATAAGAACACTGTACTTTATAATGTATTCTCGGTTCCTAGAATTCAACCCCACCCTGTTCACGAGAATCTTCAGTTGCGCTCCGATGAACTGCCAGCCGCTTCACAGATCGTTCGCAGGTATCTGATTATCAAGGTATTGCGTGGGGCGCTATTCTGCGCTCAAGCGTTCTGCTTCTTCTACCCAGGTGCCCAACAAGGTGCATGTAGTGCAGGGTATAACCCCTTACTTTTGTTCTCATTAGTTCCTGCAACAAATTACTAACCTGAAATTCCCCTTTCGCTGGTATCGTCTAATTAAGGTACTTATGGAGTGCTACTAATATTAATGAGGAATACTTGGCGATTAGCCTAACTACATGGGGCCATCGATCGCCTCATGTTAAAGAAAATCTTACCCACAGAGGGAGTTGCTTTGCTGGGTGCGCTCGCTTGAGGACCTTCACTCTCAGCAGCTCAAAGGCGCGGGCCTCAAGGTCAATCCAAGCATAGTTAGTGATTGACCGAATACTCTCTTTTTTCGGCCTCGAATGCACAGGCACGGTCGTTTTTTGAGTTCGTTGACGGTGCGCTTCGAGTGTTTCGGCCATGCTGGCGTCTCTTGCGTGCGCGCACGGACAGTTTGCGGCTCGAAGGGCGTTGTGTTCCTATCGGGAGGGCATACGTGTCCCTTGGGGCCTGCGATTGGGACCTTTCTGCGAGGTGGTAGCGGGCCTACGCCGCGCGTTTTCGCCGACGCTTTATTCGTGCCCGTTCCTGGGCGCGCACCAGGCAACCCAGCCGGTGCACGTTGACTGCCAACACCGACAGGCTCACCATCAGCGCGAAGTTCTCCGGACTCTTCTCCCGCACCAGCGCACCGCCCCGAAGTCCGAAATTAGCCAGACACGACTCGACGGCCGGGTGCTGCCGCCGCGCTGCCTTGAACGCAGGCGCGCGCTCCCGCGCACGCTCCGCCAGAGAAAGCTTGCCCTTCTTCGGAAGCGCATTGAGCGCCAGCCGAGCATCCAATGCTTTTCGATTCTTCAAGCTGTGAAAGCCCCGGTCAAAACTGCACGCATTGAACTCTGGAAAAGCCGCCTGCACCGCATCAATGATCGGTACCGCCACCTCAACATCTGATGTGTCCCACAGGATGTGATAAGCCAAAATGAACCGGTGCTCATCTTCTACCAGTGCGACCGGAAGGCCCAACTCGGCCAGCACGCCCGCCTTGCCTTTGCTGATCCAACGCGTATGTGGCTTGTGGATGGAAAACACTTTCTGCGCATGTGGAATCATCTCGCCCAAGAGGATGCGACGCCTTACTTGATCCACCAACAAGTCCACATAGCGCAAGTAATACGCGATATCCGCTCGCGCCGCCTCCGATTTCTCCACTGTGGCCAAGGCATTTAACAGCGTACGGGCACGTGCTGCAGTCTGTGTGCACTGGCGCAAGTACGCCTTCACTCCTTTCGGATTCTGCCGGTAGCGCGGGGCCGTCCGCACCCGGATGAAGGCCTGGTATATCTTCCGCGTGCGATCCGCATGCTTGCGCCAGCCCGGAAGAGCGAATGCCGCAGCCGAGCGTGCACTCACACGTATTAAACCACGAAGTGCATCCCAGCACAGACCCACATCGGTGGGATAGTGCACATGCGTCTTAACCACCCTGGAATCGCAGCGACCGGCTAGCGCGGTCCCAGACTCTTTTCCAGCCACCTTGTGCCCCGTCCGCACTATCAATTGGGCCACCTTCCGGACCAGCTTCGGCGTCAAAAGCTGCACGTTGTCCACCAGCCGCTGTCTGCTGTACTTCACCTCGTCAAACCCGGCATCTCCGTGCCCCAAGAGCTCCCGCAGCAAGAGATCGTTGTTGGCCCGGTACAACAAAGCATCGTAGTCCAGATCCAGGCACTGCTTGACTATCGCAAACACGATGACGCGCCATAGATCCATGCCCGGTCGTCCGACATCTTTACGTTTACCCGGCTGAAAGTGCGCCTCCAGAATCGCGAACAAGGCCGCACGGGATTCCGCCGTGCAGTAGACGCACTGCAGACCCTTGAGCACCGCACTCATGTCGTCGCGCATTCTCGGGTCTATAGCAATCTCCCCAATCGGCGTACTGTCGAGTGCACGGCACTCTGGGACAATCTTGCGCATGGTTTCCCTGGCGAATGTGAGCTGTTTTGCGCTCTTAAACGCCCAAATCGGCTATACGTCCCTCAGATTCACCGCCAATTGCAAGATATAACTGATTGTTTATTGAAGATTTAAAGTATTTTCGTACAAGCACTAGTTAAGGAGACGCGCTTCTTGCCGATCAGGGGCTCTACCTGAGCCCTCATAGCGTGCCCAGATGCGCCATGAGAGCGGCAAAGCTCAATGCCTTGTGTCCGCGCGGGCTTTCTGCTCAGCCGAGGGCCAACGCCCTGCCGCATGCTACAACGGGCAGCCCTCTTGCCTTCCGGGTCATCTTCAGCTAAAAGTATCGGAGCCAGGCGCTGCTTCATGTGCCATTCCACGAAGTAAGCCAGCATGCACATGCAGACGTGGCAGATGACTCTCGGGGCCCTGTTGTGGTGGATGGGCCCTACTTTGAGATCCACGGTCTTGAGGCTCCGAAAGGCCTGCTCTACAGCGCTGAGCCGCTTGTAGTTGCGCACCACCTCTTCCGCAGCCGGCTCCTTGAGGCTGGTGCGGATGGCATATATGCCGTCCAGGGACGCTTCGCGGGCTATGGAGGCCGCGTCGCGTTTGTAGCGGAAGAAGCCTTCCTTAATGCTCAGATCAAAACGCTTTTCCATCTTCCAGCTGCCGATCACCTTCCCTACACGGAAACTGATCGCCTTCATGCTGCGCAGGGGATGGCCTTTGCGCCGGGTGGCCAGGGCGATCTTCTCCAGCGCCTTCTCGGTCTGTGCCAGCCGTCTTTGGCACCAAGACGCCGATTCCCTGGCCCGTTGCGGCACAGGTCGATCCGCTCGCGCCGGTAGACGGCGGTGGTGATCTCTGCCAGGCCTTGTTCGTCGAACAGAGACAACTGCAGGCCTTCCGCTTACGCGAATGCCGCTCTTTTTGAGGGCGGATATCCAGCCCCGGCTGAACATGTCGCTCAATTTGTCGTTGGCCTTTTTTAAGAGAGCACACATTTACCTCACGAATCGCGGACGTTGACACGTCCTGGAGTTCGTCGCCAAACCCTGGACATTCCGATGGGAGCTGACAATGTGGAAGGCATCAAGGGGTGGCTACTGGTTTACTTACTTGATCGGTTCAATCCCTCCCCTGATGGTCTACTCAATGGGCCTTTCAGGATGGTTCTTCGAATATCCCATTTGGCTTGTGGCCGCAATCTTTCTCCTGCTCGCCGTTCCACTGCTACTTATTCCATTTAGGTCTCCGAAAGCACCGACGTGGAATATCGCCATGCTGTGGGTCGTGGTGGCCTTGATGACCCTGCGTTCGATAAGTGTGTTCGTGGAGAGTGGTGGGCAGATGAGCCGGGAGGAACTGGCAGATACCGTTGTCGTGCTTTCACAAATCGTCGGTTTCTCGATAGTGTGGGCGCTCCTGTGGACAGGGTATTTCAAGAAATCGGTGCGCGTTAGAAATACGTTTGCGTCAGCGGCACGGTAGGACTACTTCGGTCTGGTCGCAGCGAATCCAGGACATCCGTTTGCGCCCCAATTTCTGATTCCAGCGGCGACGGCCCGCGCTACGCGCGGCGCTCGCTTCGGCATTCAACTAGGTCGGGGTCGGCCTGGGGCATGGCGCAAGACTCCACTCCTACCAAAACTTAGACGGAGTCTCCGGGTGCAGCCAGGTGCGTGGACGGCAGGTCTTGTCGCTCTTCTGTTGTGCGTTGCATGCTCTTCGCCGCCGCCTGTGTACAAAATCGCGTACAACCCTCTTCTAGGCGCCGCCACTATCGACTATGAGATCTTCGTCATGGATCTCGGCGGCAGCCAGAAGCGCAACATCACCAACAGCCCCGGTCTCGACTGGGTTTTCCATGCCTACGGCGACCGGCTGTTCTTTGTATCGGACAGGGATACTTGCAGGCGTTGCTAATTTCTCTACCAAATGAGCACATCCGGCGAAAACGTCCAACGGATCAGCGACCTACGCCTACGGGATAGTTGAATCGGCAGCCGGTTCCGGGGAACCGAGCTTGTAGTCAATCCCCACCCCTCGGTAGAGAGCGCCTTCTACCTGATCGACCTCGCGGGCAGGCTCCTTCGTAGGATCGACCCAAGGAATGGCCTATGCCAACGATCCCGCCTTTTCGCCGGACGGAGGCTCCATCGTATTCTGCGGTGCCATGCAGCGATCCAAGCGAGACCCGGGCTTCAGCGAAGAGCTCTACATCCTAAGAATGGACGCATCTTTGCCGCCTCGCCGGCTGACGCATTATCCGGAACGTGATACGACGGCGGCCGGGTGGCCATACCGTGCCGGGCCGCCTTCCTGGCGGCCGGACGGCGGCACTATTACGTAGACCTCCGTACAGGCAGGCACCAGTAGCCTATTCCAAATTAAGCCGGACGGATCCGGTCTGGAGCGCATCACTGTACCTGAAGAGCATGCCACCTACCATGCATGGTCGCCAAATGGGGCATGGTATGTCTACGAGGGGCGTTCTACCGTTAACGATTCGGTTCATTCTTACGACATTTATATGCAATACCCGGACAGGACGGAGCCTCTGCGGCTGACGGAAGGTGGAGCCGATGAGCAGGCCCCGATAGTGGTTGTGGAGTAGGCGGCCACTTCAAAGGGGCCGCCTCGTTACACCTGCGGAGCACGCCATGGCCTGGTCCGGACTGCCTCACTTGCACTGCATGCTCGGTCCCAGACAGGTAAGGAATGTGCTGAGTCGCGCGATAGGTATGACGGGTGTTACCATCCACCGCTACCACCATGAAATCCGTGAGGCGGATTGAACGCCATTGGACGATGGGACTACCGCAGCCCCAACCGGAGCATAGTGCACAGGCAAAAAGTCCTAATGCCGCGCGCAAACCGCACTTGCCTTTAGCCTACGAATGGGACGGCCTCCGACAGACTCTGTGGTCGTGGCAACAGGTTGGCAACCAGATCGTGCAGACCCTATTTGTCTACAACACCGAATCCCGCTCATTTCCGGGCAAGCAATAGGCACCAATGCCGGCGGCCCCAGGCCTCTTGCGTGAGGGCTACGGCAACGGCGTGCAACCCTTAGCCCCGACTTCGCCCACCTGGCGCGGAGGGGCGCTGCCTTCCTCACCCGGAGGAGTCGGCCCCCGCCGGGTCGACAAGCCGCACTTCGGCGGCTCTCGCATGCGCCGGTAGGCCCTCTCCCTGCGCCAGAAGACTGATGGCCGGCGCAGTCTTCTGTATCCGGGCACGTGAATAGCCAACCACGGATTGACGCCGGACAAAGTCCTCAACGCCCAGTGCCGACGCATAGCGCGCCGTTCCGCCGGTGGGAAGCACATGATTGGGGCCCGCAATGTAGTCTCCTACCGTTTCCGGCGAATAGGGACCAACAAAGATGGCCCCCGCATGGCGGATTGATTCCAGTACCTGCCAGGGCTGCCTTACCATGAGCTCCAGGTGCTCGGGCGCAAGGGCATTTACCACGCCAAGGGCTTCTGCCCTGTCTCGCGCGACAACGCAGGCTCCATAGTCCGCAAGCGACCGCTCCAGGATGGCGCGTCGCTCCATCGTAGGCACCATGCGCAGAACATGGCACCGTACGCTTTTGGCTACCTGCGCGTGAGTCGTCACCAGGATGGCGGACGCGCGGGCATCATGCTCGGCCTGGGCCAAGAGGTCACAGGCCACCCATTCGGTGTTGACCGAATCGTCGGCCAGTACCACGACTTCGCTGGGGCCCGCCAGCGCGTCGATGTCGACAAGGCCATACACCACTTTCTTGGCCGCGGTAACATAGGCGCTTCCCGGCCCCACGATCTTGTCCACCTGGGGAATGGACTCCGTGCCATGGGCGAGCGCTCCAATCGCCTGTGCCCCGCCCACGGCATACACGTTTGTTAGCCCGAGCAAACAGGCTGCGGCCATGACCTGTGCATGCGGCAAGCCGTCCGGCCCAGGCGGCGACACCAGGTGAATACCGTCCACTCCGGCCACCTGCGCGGGGATGGCGGTCATGAGTACGCTGGATGGATAGGCCGCAGTACCCCCAGGTACGTACAGTCCGGCGCGCTCAATCGGCACCACGCGCTGCCCGAGCCGGACGCCGTCACCATCATCCGTGTACCAGCTTGAGGGGAGCTGGCGCGCGTGGAAGCGCCGGATATTCTCAGCCGCGGCCGCCAGGTAGCGCAGCCACACCGGGTCTGCGGCCTCCAGGCTGGATAGAAGCGCGGATTCAGGAACAGCGATGGGCGAGGGCCGCACCCCGTCAAAGCGCTCCGTATAGTCCAGGACCGCCGCATCTCCGCGCGCAGCCACATCGCGCACAATGGCGGAGGAAGCCTGTTCCACCTGCGGGTCGAACGTGGCCCGCCGCGCCAGTACAGCATCCAGGCGCTCCTTCCACTCAGCACCCCCTACAATGGGCAGCATCCGCGCCGTCCGAAGCCGGCTCCCCACTAGGAGTCGCCTTCACCGTCCGATGGCAGATATTCCATGGCCGGCATTTCCCCAAAATCGTAATCGGGAAGGCATTCCTCGCCGATATGCTTCATCACGTCGTGCAATCCGCGAAGAAATTTGGCAAAGTCTTCCTTGTAAAGAAAAATCTTGTGCTTTTCGTAGCGATGCTCGTCCACGCGCTTGCTCTCGGTGACGACAATGAAGTAATCTTCACCGGATTTCGTCGACTTGACATCGAAGAAGTACGTGCGCCGTCCGGCGGGAACGCGCTGGGAATAGATCTCGTCCCGATACCTTGGTCCGTCCCCACTGGGCTGACGATCGAAGGGATGCCTCGGCACATTGCGCGGGTAACGTTCTCTCGAATCCGATTCGTAGCTCATGCAGAATAGGCCCGGGGTTTGATGGCAGGTATGGGCCTAAGATCCGGTGCCACACGCGCAATTGCAACTCTGCAGCGCCATCTTTATGCGGCGCGCGTGGCGATTGTTACGAGACGCTCCACCAGGAGCCGGGCACCTCGCCCCGCCTGCAGGACGTCCGCGTGGTCAAGCGGCCGTGCCGCCAATCCGGCCGCCGGGTTTGTGATAAGTGCAAGTCCGAAAACGCGCATGCCCAGTGCGCGGGCCTGCAGCGCTTCGGGCACCGTGCTCATACCTACGGCATCCGCGCCGAGGCGCGCAAAATAGCGAATCTCCGCCGGCGTCTCGTAGCTGGGGCCGAGCGTCCAGAGGTACGTCCCCTCCACCACGGGCAGGTCCGAGCGCCCGGCCTCTTCCATAACGCGCGCCCGCCACCGAGCATCATACACAGGGCACTTTCTGCGCCCCGGGAAACTGCGAAGCCCGGCCCTGATGTGGTCCGCCATCACCATCAGCATGCCCGGCGCATAGGTCCTGTTGATGGCTCCTGCGCTGCATGTCGTGATCAGGCTCCGCGCACCCAGGGCATGTGCCAGACAAATGGGAAACGCCACCTGGTCAGCGGTCACACCTTCATACAGATGGCTTCTTCCCTGCAACAGCAGAACGGGCCTTTCTGCCAGCATGCCGACGACGAGCCGCCCGCGGTGTCCCGCAGTACCGGGCGCGGCGTAGCCGGGTACTTCCCGCACGTCAACGGAGCATGCCGCCGCTACGGACTCCGCTACGCCGCCCAGGCCGGATCCCAAAACGATCACCGTCTCTACGGGCGTCCCGCCTCGGCGGCGCACCACATGACAGGCAGCCTCCACATTCATGGAATCCGCTCCCGGAAACTGCGGGGCCAGCTTCTGGCAAGCGCCCTTGGCATGCCCCTTGCGACCGGCTCCGGCAGAAGGGCGCGGGCAGTTTCATGATCCATGACGCCCCCGAAATTCTTCCACCACTTTCCGCACCGTCTCGGTGGCATAGCCGCGGCGCGCCAGATGGCCTGCGAGTTTCCGGGTCGCACCGTGCAGGTCCCCCGCCCGTGTCAGACGCGGCCACCGCTTTTCGGCCGCGCGGCGCGCCGCCTCCAGCATATCCTCGCTCGCGGCAAGATTCACAGCAGCCTGCCACGCAATATCTTCCGCCACGCCCCGGCGCCGAAGCTCCGCATGCAACCGCGCGGGTCCGAATCCCCTGTCCTGGAAGCGGTTTTCGACATACTGGCGCGCATACACGGCGTCGTCCACATAGTGCGCCTCCCGGAGCTTGTGCAGGGCGGCTGCGGCCACATCCTCCGCGAAGCCGGTGCTCAGGAGCCTGCGGCGGACCTCCTCTTGCGTCCGCGGAGCGCGCCCCACATACTGCAGCGCCATCTCGTGCGCCTTGCGCTGCGCCTCTGCCGCGCACAGACGCTGCCACGCTGCCGCATCAAGACGCGCGCCCACGCGGATCCCAAGCCCGGCCACCGTGCGCCGATCAACAGCCAGCGCAAAAGCTCCATCCAGATGGAGATGCACAAGACCCGCCTGTCCGCGCACCGGCTCCAGCGCCGTTACCGTCCCTTCCCGGCCTTCGGGCACTACGCATGGCTGCGATTTCGGGGTCATTCCACCATAACCTGCTGCGAATCGACCGACACACCTACAAAAATACCGATGCCGCCTTCAATGTTGCCCGGGGGCTCCCTTCGCTGGGGATCGCGCGTCCCGGAGACAAAGCGGGCGTAGGCCTGCGTGGTGCGCACCACGGCCACACGCAAGAGGTGCTTCGGCACCGGCGCCGCTTGCGCCTCCACGGGGATGGCATAGACACCCGTCCAGCTCCGCTCGCCCCGGGGGCCCAGTCTGATAGCGCGCTCCCTAAAGAGCTGTTCCGGGCGCAGAAAGAAATCATCCAGACGCCGGCTTCCCTGCAGGTCATGGCGCAGTTGCGTGTGAATCCAGTATGCGCTGTCAGCCCCTGTTTCGGCGTAGGCCACGCGCCAGTGGGCGGTGACCTCGATAAGGTATACCAGTCCTTGCGCCGCCCCCGTTCGAAGGGAGTCCAGCCGCAGGGAATCCACAAGTTGCGGATCGATGAAGAGCGAGTCGAGGATGATGCCATCCACGGGGGCGCTTGGCACGCGTACCGTGACGCTGTCAAGCGCGAGGTGCGGTGGTATGGTGCTCTCTGCCGTAACGCGCTGATCCTGCCAGCGAGCCTCAAGCCTGGCCGGCAGCCGAGGGCTGGCACGGAGCATGCGGGAGGGCGCATACCGACCCGATCCGTCGGGCCGGTACGTGACCGACTCGGCGTCCAGCCAAAGAGTGACATCCGCGTCCTGGACTACCGTGGTGCCATCGAGCGGATAGGGCCTGTTCAGGGGACGGGTCTCGCGGAGCACCAGCTTGGGAAGCGGCGCATCCGATTCCAGGAACGCCTCGACGACGAGCACGCTCTGCCCGGTCGGCAGCGCCGAGTCGCACCGCACGAGCAGCAACACGGAAATCAGCAGGACGGGACGCCACAGCATGCTAGAACGTGGCCTGGATTTCGAACAGGGGCAGAATGGGCAGGCCGCGCCGGTCGCTTGCCACCACGGAGCCGGCCGTATCGGGATTGTACAAACGGTTGATCACATTGCGGCGGTTCGTGAGATTGTAGGCTTGGACCTGCACCCGCAAATGTGCCGGCCCCCACTCGAAGGCATAGCCCGCCAGCACGTCAAAGCGCAGGTACGGAGGCAGGCGTCCATTGTTTACCGCCGGGCGGTACAGGTACCTTGTGGGCGCGCGGTCCAGCGGGCCTCCTATGGCGTAGCGCGCCACCGGGACGGTGAGGGGCAGGCCCGTGCGCCAGACGGCAGAAAGAGAAAAGGTCCACGGGCCCAGGGCGCGCCGCACGGCCGTGCGCATCTCCTGGGGCACGTCAAAGCGCACCGGCCTGTAGCGTTCGTCTGGCACCCGGGTTTCCGAGCGCCCGAGGGCATAGCCCAGCCAGGTCTGCCACGGCCCCCGCTCCCGTCTCAGCGTCATTTCCACACCGTAGGCGCGAGCGGATCCCCTCGCATACTGTCCCAGCAGCGTGCCTACCTGGATGCCCGGCCCTTCCAGGCCGTCCTTGTACTGAAACGCATCCCGGGGAAGCAGCACACCCCGGGCCCGGTGCAGATATGCGTCGGCACTCGCAGCGATGCCGGAGGGCCCCGTGCGCTCGACGCCGGCTGAGACATGAACGCTCGCCGAGGCATCAACCACGCTGCTGACGGGGACCCAACGCGTCGACACCATATCGTATAGCAGCGAATGACGGTCGCGTATGCGGTGCAGGTACTGGATGTGACGACCGGCCGAGGCCCGCACGGTTAGCTCTCCGGTAGCAAACTGCACGGCCAACCGGGGAGCAAGCCCGATAAGAGACCTGCCGCGCAAGGCGCTGGCACGCAGCCCGGACTGGATTTCCCAGCCCGGGAAAGGCTGCCAGGTATCCTGCACGTACGCCACAAGCTCCACCGACGCCAACTCACTCTCCTCGCCGGTCACGTCAACGCTGCCTGGCGAGCGCTGCACGCGCGCATCGAGGCTACTGTAGAATGAGCGCACCACACCGCGCAACCCCATGCGAATCTGGTGGACCAAGCCAAGGTAATAGTCCAGGTCCAGCTTCAGACCCACATCGCGCAGGTCCACAATGTAGTCCGACAAAACGGAAGATGACTCCGCGGGCCGGATCAGGATGCCCTCATCTGCCCGGTAGCGGGACATATAGCCCGTGGCCGTGAGGAATAGCCTGGTGGAGTAAAGATACTGGTACCGCGTACTGAACAGGCTCGTGC
This sequence comes from Rhodothermales bacterium, assembly GCA_965216255.1. Taxonomy (GTDB): domain Bacteria; phylum Bacteroidota; class Rhodothermia; order Rhodothermales; family Bin80. Next base: position 4,741,348 of record OZ244148.1, on the reverse strand, counting down.
CCCAGCGCGTGTCGATTTCGAAGAAGAGACTGGCAGGCCGGAGCCAGGACTGGATATTGGGCGAGAGCTCGAACGGAAGCCGCACGTCAAAGACGTCGCTGCCCGAATAGGCGCTCACCGAAAGTCGGTGACGCTCGGAGGGACGCCACGTGACCTTGCCGCTCATGTCATAAAAGAAATAGCCGGTACGCAGCGTATCCCTCACGCCGGATTCCTCCACGGCATGCCGCGTGCCGAGGATGCGGTCAAGATAGGAGCGCCGGCCAGAGAGCATGACCGAGAGGCCGCCGCCCAGCGGCTGCTCCACAATGAATCGCCCGCTGAGTGCGCCAACGGCTACAAGCGCCCGCGATTCGCCGCGGCCATCCCGGAGCTCGGCATCCAGCACCGCGGACAGGCGGCCGCCATATTCGGCCGGGAAAGAACCCTGGTACAACCTGATCTGCTTGAACGTCTCCGGCTGAAACAGCGAAACAAGGCTGAAGGCATGCCAGGGGTGATACACAGGCGCCCCGTCCAGAAGATAGAGGTTCTGGTCGGGCTGACCTCCCCGCACAATGATACCCGAAAACGCGGAGCCTGCCTTGCGCACTCCGGGCAGCCACTGCAGAGCCTGCAGCAGGTCCGGCTCGCCCGGAAAGGCGGGCAGCTGCTGCAGCACGCGGACAGGGACTTCTGCATGGCGCACTTCGGCGCCACTCCGCGGCGCCTCCACCAACAATTCGGCCCGCAGAAGGTCAATCTGCACCAGCGTAATGTGCGCCAGGGACGCTCCGGCCTGCAGCGTGGTATCGCGCGGTGCGTAGCCCACGTAGGATATGCGCACCCGGTAAGCCTCGCGCGGCAACGACGGCAGGGCAAAATAGCCGGCCTCATTGGCTACCGTGCCGATGCGGAGCGCTGGCACATAGATGTGAGCCCTCGGCAGCACTTCGCCCGTGGCACCGTCCTGGACGAAGCCGCGCAGCGCAGCGCTTCGCGGCTCGGCCCGGTACAAAAGGACGTATTGCCGCCGCCGTATGCGCTCAGCCGTCAGCGGATGGCCGGTAAGCAGGCATGCGAGGGCCTCCCCGGCGGAGTTCCCCAGATAGGAGCACGTGGCGCGCCTGTCTGCCACCTGTCGCTCCGAAAACACGATATCCAAGCGCTGCGCGCGCGCAAACTCGAGGAGGGCGGCGCGAAGCGGCGCCGCCTCCAGCTCCAGGCGAATAGGCTGCCCGCCCGCGACACCTGGCGCTAGCGCAGCAAACACCAGGCACACATGAGCACACGCCACACGCCCTGGCTGCAGCCACGTCCGCACGTATGACAGCGCTGCGAGCTTCATCCTCCGATGGCCAATTCCGTCTGCGCTACAGCGCGTGTCGCCCGGTGTTCCGCAACCTCCCGGGTGACTAGGAATGGAGGCTCCAACGCTCAGGGTGCCGCATGCGCTTCCGCCAGATGGCCCTTCTGTACGATTCCGCTTACCCACAGGGCGCAGCATGGCCTTGACGTTGTGGCCCACGTCGTAACCGCTATGGTCGGCAAGCGGCTGCTGTGGCGGGAATTGACATCGTAGCACCCTCCGTGCATAGATTAAGTGAGACACATTGGGACCTGAGTTAGTGAAATGACGTGCCCCGCGTCGAGGGGAGAGATGGCCATATTCAACTGTCTTTTACCCGACTCACTCAACTATTCCATGCCATGGAAAACGGCCTCACATCACAGACTAACGGGGCAATCGACAGACCGCCCACGGAAGTGGTTCCGCGGGCCCGGCGGCGTCGATTCTCGGCAGCGTACAAGCTCCGGATTCTCCAGGAAGCCGATGCCTGCAAGCAGAGCAAGGACATCGGTTCGCTACTCCGCAGGGAAGGGCTCTCGCTTCCCATCTGTCACAGTGGCGCAAGCAGCGCAGCGAGGGTGTGCTGGTAGGCGGCCAACAGGCCGCCACGGAGATTGCCGCTCTGACGGCCCAGCTGGAAGCGGCACACAAGGAGAACCGGCGCGTCAAGGAGCGTCTCTCGAGGGCGGAGACGATCATAGAGCTGCAATAAAAAATCTCGGACGCTTTTGGGATCAGCAGCCAAAGCAACGAAGATTGCTGAAGACAGAGATCGTGAAGCAGCTTGTGCCAGTCATGGGAATACGCGCCGCTTGCCAGCATGTGGGGCTCTCGAGGACCACCTACTGCCGGAGCCAGCGGCCTCTGGTCGTGCCGCAGAAGAAGCGGCGGCGGCCCAACAAGGGCCGGCTCCCGGCAGAGGAGCGAGCCCAGATCCACGGGATCATGAACTCGGAACGGTTCCGGGACATGCCTCCGCGCCAGATATGGGCTACGCTGCAGGACGAGGGCAAGTAACTGTGCCACTGGCGTACGATGTATTCTATCCTCACGAAATACAATCAGATACGCGAGAGAAGAAATCAACTCGTCCACCCGCCGTACAAGAAACCTGAGCTTTTGGCCACAGCCCCCAACCCGGTGTGGAGTTGACTCGCGACCAAGCTTCGTGGTCCGCAGTAGTGGACCAGCTTCGCGCTGTACGTGATGCTCGACATCTTCAGTCGGTACGTGGTGGGCTGGATGGTGGCGCCGGGCGAATCGACCGATCTGGCCCGAGAGTTCATCAACACGACCTGTATGCGTCAGGGCGTCAGCCCCCACCAGCTGGTCATCCACTGCGAGCGCGGCTCGCCCATGGTGTGAGGTGTACCCAGCTACTGGCCGATCTCGGCGTGCGCCGCTCGTTCTCACGGCCCTACTGCTCGAATGACAACGCGTTTTCCGAAGCGCAATTCAAGACGATGAAGTACCACGCAGGCTATCCGCAGCCATTCGGGTCCCTGCAGGATGCCAGGAACTGGGCGCGGCAGTTCATGGACTGGTACAACGATGTGCACTACCACAGCGAGCTCGCACTGATGCGTCCGTGCACGGTTCACTGCGGCAGGGGCCGTGAAGTACGCAACCAGCGGCAGCGTGTCATGGAAAAAGCCTATACCCGAAACCCCGAGCGCTTCCTTCGGGGCATACCGAAAATCGCCATGCTTCCGCGCGAGGCCTGGATAAACAAACCCAATAGCCTATGCACTACTCCATCAGGGCCGGAAGGCCAAGCCACAAGCAGACGCCAGACCCACCCTGAACCCATCCCCCTCGCGGGTGCTCACTTTACTAACACTTCACAGTCCCTGGTCTCATTTTGCCGTGCACATTCCGGCAGTCGTTATCGAACAGCTTGTGGAAGTGCGAGATTGCTGGATTACTGCACTGTAAATTGTTTCGGACGGTGCAGATTCCTATAATGCGCACCGAAACACATTCATGTTCAATCAAACAGAATACTAACAATGGATTGGGCCGACGTAGTAAAGCAGATTCAACCACATGTAGTCAAGATCGAGACCCCACATGGACACGGAACAGGATTCTTATGCGTGATTGCCGGCGAGACAAGGTATTACGGTATAGCTACGGCCCGCCACGTTGTTACACATGCGGCCAAATGGCAGACACCGATAAGGTTGTATCGGCATGGATCCGATTCGCCAGAGCTTTACAAGGAAGATGATCGGGTAATCTTAATGGACCCTACCGGCAAAGACTTAGCTGTTCTCCTGATTGGGCAGAGAGAGCTTGACCTTCCAAGCAGCCCTATAGAATTGCTCCCACCTGGGGTCATGCTTCCGCTGGGAACTGAAGTCGGATGGATTGGATACCCTTTCGACTTCAGTCTGTGTTTCTTTTCTGGCAGAATCAGCAGCGGCAGGGGTGATTTTAGCCAAAGTAGTCATGAGTATCTGATTGATGGAGTAGCCATAAGCGGCGTAAGTGGAGGCCCCGTTTTCGTTAAAGACAGAGGTAGCAGAATCGAGATTATAGGATCCATAACGGCCTATCGGCCGAACCGAACTGCTGGCGAAACGCTTCCGGGGCTTTCGATAGCTCAAGATGTTTCGGATTTGCGCATGGCAGTCAATGCCATTCAATCGGTTGACGAAACGCGGGGGATGGCTAATGATTCAGCGACCGACTCCGAAACGAGCAAATAACAACCATTGGTTCATTGGTTGTAGGCACGCATTTGAGTATACGTATAACCGATGCAATGATTCCATGAATCGGCGATCATGCGTCGGAATTCACATTCTGCGTTCACCGAACTTCCAGCGACCGGTCTAGGATGCCGAACGCGAGCTAAGCAAGCGTCGGTAGATATCGAGCTAGATGAACCGAAAATGCGCTGGCGGATATAGCCACCGGCACGTACGTTGTCAAGGCAAACAGACCAAGCGCAATTTAATGTTGTGAGGCAGAACAAAATGGAAACCGATAAGCAGCCACCGAATGAGTTCGACCGCATATCGAACACGATCGTTTCCACAGACTGGCCGAAGCGGCCAGCGGCGAATCCGCGTTATCGAGGCAAGACGCCCGAGGATATTGCACGCGCATTGTTACGACCCACGAATCCCGAGGCCGAACAAAAGATCAACGAACAACAGCAGCGCAAGTAGAGACATCCGTTAACGCGGCCCGCTTCAATGTAGGCTGGTTTCAACTTTTCTATAAACACCCTCTTGAAAGTCAAGAGGTAGGCACGGGTATCTGGTAGAATTTCGCGCCGTCGAAGGGTGTGCCGTGTTTCAGCATGCTGTAGATGGCATGTAGCAGCTTCCGCATGACAGCCACCACAGCCACCATTGATTTCTTATCCTTGCCCAGGAGCTTCTCGTAGAAACCTCCTACGTGGGGATCGTGCTGAATCGCCACCTGGGCAGGCATGTAGAGGGCTCTGCGCAGGTGGGCATTACCCACCTTGGAGATGCAGCGCGGCCGTCGCACACATGTTCCGGACTTGTATTCGCGCACGTCAAGTCCGGCATATGCGACCCACTCACGCACCGTCAGGGCATCCGGCAAGCAGAGCAGCTCCGCCATCAGCTGGATGGCGCTGCGCCGGGCAATACCCTTGACGCTGGTTAGCAGTGCGTAGGCTTGCGCCAACGCGGGCATACTATAGATCAGGTGCTGGGCCTGCTTCTCCAGTTCGTCCATGCGCTCGTGGAGGTGCTCAATGTGCGCCACGATGTCACGCAGCACCACTTCGCTGGTGGTCATCGAAGACCGTGCGGCGTGCCGGCGGTTTTTGGCTGCGATCAGGTCATCGCCATAGGCGTGCAGACGGCGGAGAAACTGTAAAATCTTGGGTCTTCAGAATGCCGAGGCGTATCTTTGTGGAGTACCCATCGATCGCCCTAGACGGGCATATCCGGACTACATCGTATGACAGACCCAATAGAATCCAACGTACACTCACTGGTTACTCGTGTGGGGTTGTTTCCAACACACGGATGAGCAGTTGCGATCCAGTCAGCCTCCGCCAGCGTTTCTCCGCTGCCCGGCACAGCTTGTAAACCATCATCAGTGTCGCCTCCCGGCTGCCGCATCCCTTGGTTTGCCGTGTACGTTTCCCTGCGCTCGCAAACGTGGACTCAATGGGATTCGAAGTCCGAAGGTGAACCCAGTGTTCGGGCGGGAACTGGTAGAAGCTCAAGAGCTCCTCTTGATCCTTGCGCAGACAGGTGAGCGCCTTCTCGTAGGCGCCTCCGAAGAGATCCTCGAAGGTATCGAGCGCCTTCAGGGCATCCTTCCTGGACGGTGCCGTATAGATGCCACGGAGCCTCTCTTTCGCAGATCCCTGCAGCTTCTTATAGTAGCTTACCCGGCACGTTGGCTGTCTTGTGCACCCAGCATCGCTGTTGTAGCGTGGAGGGGTATACTTCATCCAACGCAGCCCAGAAGCCCAGACCTCCGTCTGCTGTGGCCGCCTTAGGCGCTACGTCCAAGCCTCGTTGTCCAGCAATAACTCCTTCCAGGACAGCCTGCTTTCCCGCTCTGCGTCCAATAGCCCTACGAGTTCTTTCTTGCCATCGGGTGTAACTCCCATAATAACAAGCATACATGGACGCTCGTTTCCCATGCGAACATGGAAGTACAGCCCGTCAGCCCAGAGGTAAACATACCGCTTGCCCGCGGGGTCCCGATTGTTCCATTGCCGGTATTCCTCCAGCCAGGCCCCCTTGAGTCGGCTGATCGACGATGACGACAGGTTGCCAGCTTGCGGCCCGAGTATGGCCTCCACGGCCAGAGGAAAGTCGGTCGAAACTGCCCGCAGGTACAAGGCCGGAATGAGTGCATCAGCCGATCTTCGATCGGCCAACGACGGACTGCGGCGCATATAGCGCGGCAGTATGGCGCTGGTGAAGGTATGCCCTTCTCGAGGGTCACGGATATGGGGCCGCTGGATCGCTAGCGGGCCCGCACCCGTGAGGATTTCTCTCTGCGGATGGTGGCCATTGCGTTTGACGACTCGGTGGCCGTGCTCATTCCGCAGGTGTGTATGGGCCTTCACGTAGTCGTCGGCTTGCCGCTCGAGCGCTGCCTGAAGCATGCGCCGGGCGGAGCTGCGCACCAGGTCATCCAGGGTGCTGAGTGCCTCCTCACGGGTAAGGAGTGAGTGTACGTTGGATTCTGTTGGGTCTGTCATGCGATGTAGTCCGGATATGCCCGTCTAGGGCGATTGATGGGTACTCCACAAAGATACGCCGCGGCATTCTGCAGACCCAAGATTTGACAGTTTCTCGACACTTTCTGGCCCGACCTATTCCAGAGGTTGATAGACTCCACTTTGTGGTCGCAGGATACGTGTATCCAAGAAGCACGGGTACGCGCACAAACGCTCTGATTGCCGCTCGAAGCGTGCCCAAAACAGCGCTTACTACCGCCGACTAAACGCTTCAGAAAGCGGGGATCAGCATTCGCGTTCCCAGACTGTGACCCATTGCCTACAAACACCTCCAATCCCGGCGAAACAAGATCTTGGTGAGCGATGCGGGCTAGAGCCAAGCCGGGCGGTGCCGGGCGGGGGCAAGCCCGCGGCCGGCGTTTCGAGGCGTAGCACCCTGGCCGCGGCGTCCCTGGTCACGCTGCCGTGTCGAAGCGCATAGCCGAAGAGTAGATCCGGCTTGCCTTCACGGCCGCAGCTTTCGGTGCAGCGCCTCGAGATCCGCGCCACGCGCACGCAATTCCCTGCCCAGCTGCAGTCGCTTGACCGACCAGTCCGCGAGCTCCAAGGCCGAATGCTGGAAGCATTGGAGCTCAACCGGAAATGCCTCCGCGTGCCGGCGCATGAGAGCCTGCGTTACGATACGCTGATCAAGGATGACAACAACCCCGCTGTCGGACTGCCGGCGGATGAGGCGCCCGAACCCCTGCCGGAGCATGAGGCGCGTAGTCGGACCATACCAGCTTTTCCAGAATACGCTCCGGTCCCAGTACTGCCGCCGATGCTTGACCAGGGGATCATTCAGGTTCGGGTTGGGCAGCCGCACGATGATGACCTGACTTAGCGTCGGACCGGGAAAGTCCACGCCTGTCCAGAAGCGGTTGACGCCGAAAAGCACGCTCTGCTCAACAGCACCGAACGTTTCGATCACGCTGCGACTGGTGCCGCTCTGGAGCAGCGGCTCAATGTCGTAGGACTCCAGAATGGGTTGGAGGCGCTCGTAAATGTCGCGCATTTCCTGCGTGTTCGTAAACAGCACCAGCGTCCGTCCGTACAGGGCTACCGACAGTACAGCAATGGTTCTGGCTACCTCCTCCTTCCACGTCGGCTGGCCATCTTCGCCGCGTGCCTTGCCACCCGAGAAAGAATACCGCGGCAGAAACGCCGCCACCGCACCGCCCACCTGCTCCTGCCATCTAAACGGCGAGGCCAGCTGCGTCGTCCCGCGGAAGCGGCGCATGGCTGCGTCTTCGTGGTAGAGCTCCCGGCAGAAAAGATTCAGCTTGCCATCCACGTACAGCGTGGCTGACGTGAATATGACAGTCCCTTTCCCACCCTCTTGCAGCTGCGATACGAAGTCGGATCCGGGGCCCTCGGATTCCGAGAACTCGAATGGGACCTTGCGGATCGACCAGAACCAGTCCAGGCGTTCATACACGAAGATGTAGGCCTGGGACGGGTAGTCCGACACCAGCTGCGCCATGTCGGCAAAAAGCTCCTGCGCCAGGTTTTGACTCTGCAGCACGGACCTCCGCTCGCGCTGGCGCCACTTTTTCTCTTCACTGCGCGACTCGTACCGCTTGCTATTTGCAATGCCGCTCCAGAGGAATTCAATGGTCTCCAGGCCCTGTCGTAGCTGGTCGAGAGCGGAATGCAGTTCCCTCCGGTTTTCGCAGTGCATGTCGTCCCACCGGATGCCATGGCCACGTGCCGGGCCTATGTCCCCGATGGATTCAAGTATCGGGTTTAGCGCATGACAGTAACGCGTGATGCGTTCCAGATTGGCCTTAATGAGACCGGCATCCTTGTCGTCCGACTTCGCTTGCCCAACCCGCTCTGCCAGAATCTGCGGAAAACTCCGTCGCCGCCTGGTACCGAGCATGTGCCTCAGAAACCGGTACAGGCGGACGCGTGAAACGTCAATTGTCCTGGAGCTGCGCAGGTTATCCGGAAAAAGGTCCGCCTCGTCAATGATGCAGAGGGAGTGGCGCTCGCTGAAATCATCGTCCAGCGTCGCCAGCTTGTGGTGATTCGTGATCACGATATTGGCCTCGCGGGCGCTCTTCAGCGCCCGCGGATACACGCAGTCCAGGCCCATGGAGCACAGGCCCTTCACGCAGGCCTCCTGCGCATTGACGGTCTGGGCGAATTCGCGCAGACGCTTGAATCTGTCCTCGAAGCCGGCCGGGGCCCCCTCCCACCGGCCTTCGCCGCGCAAAAGCACGAAAAACAGGTAGAGCCAGGATAGGCGCGCCACCGCATCGCCATTCCGGTACTCCGCATCGCCATACAGGCCGCGCAGCGCAGAAATGCAGAGATAGTTCTGCTTGCCTTTCAGGAGCGCTGCCCTGATGTCCCGGTATATGGCCTCGGGCATAGATTGGAGCGTCTTCCATTCCTTGTCGATGATCTGCCCCATCAGGTTCTTGGTGCTGGTGGCGATCACCACCTGCAGACCCGGATTCAGGCGGGCATGCTCGCAGGCCGGAATGAAATAGCCCAACGTCTTGCCGGTACCGGTTCCGGCCTCCGCCACGTAGGTACCCTTGCTGTTAATGGCCTCCGTGCAGAAACGGGCGTACCGGACCTGCTCCGGGCGTTTTTCGAAGCCCGGAATGACGGTGGAAAGGCCTTCGAGCACCCGCTCCACGCGCGGCCACTTGATGGCCTTGGCACTGCCTGGCGCCTCCCTGCGCCGCTGGCCATCGGTGCGCGCGCCCGGCTGCCAGCTTCGGACATAGGCCCGCAGATCCTCCCCTGGCATCGCTCTCGGCCTGTCGTAGAGGAGGCCGGAGCGGCCCTTCTCCCAGCGGATCGCATGGGCGCACCTTGCAACGCCGAAAAGCGCCTCGAATTCCGGCGGCGCACGCTCTGCCGAAAGCGCTTCGCCAAGAAGCCCATATAACGCGAACTGCGCATCATCCGAATCCGCAGCATTGCCCTCCAGAAGCGCCGACAGCACACGCGAAAGCAGCAGGCGCAGCCCGTCGAGGGCGCGCAGCAGCGGGCGGCCGCCTTTCCGCTCGCGCTTTGCGGGCACCATCTGAATGAGCGCCCCCTCCGTGTACGGGATGCCGACCTCGGGCCGGAAGAACTGCGTCATCTCCAGTAAATCAACCAGCACCGGAGGCGCATTCACGCCGCGCAGTACGACGTCCCGGAACCAGTCCGGCTGGCGGCGAATGCTGCAGACGAAGAGCACATCCAGGCCGGCAAAGAAGCCCGAGATGTCCTTCCGGGCTTTGCTCCAAGACGGCTGGGCGGCGCTTTCGCGCCCGCTGATGCCGGTCAGGTTGTACAGTCGCTGGGAAATCTTCCGGCCCGGATTAAGGACCCAGTCACACTCCTTTGGATCGCCCTTGGCACCAAAGCCTGCTCCGGCAATGTGGACAATGGAGTCCCTTGCCGTATCCTGCCCCGTGGTGAAGAGGTGTCCAAGGCCAACGCGGAGCGGTTTTCTAGCCATACCTGCCTATTCGGCGACAAGCTGCTTTTGCAAGACATCGCCGTAGCTTTCCAGGGCTTCCCAAAGAATGTTCCTTTGCGGCTCCGCCTCACGCAATTCCCGAATCTTGTCGAAATACCGATCCATGGCCGTACGCCCTTCCGCATCCGGCGAAAGGTGCCTCCTCTGGCAGTGCATGCGCCACCGCTCCTTTTCTGCGGGTGCCAGCGTATTCGGGAAATTTCTTGCGCGATAGCGAAAGATGAGCTCGGGCAGTCTGCCGTCCTCAAAGGCAATGCCCTCGGCCTGCGTAAAGGCGGGATCATTGCTATGCAGATTTTCGAGCTGGTAACGGTCACGATCGGGCATGAAGCCTGCATACAGCGCCTCGTCGACATCCAGATCCTCCTGCTCCCGGGAATTCCAGTATGATTGCCAGGCATCAAGCAGCCGTGCCCGGAGTAGCGGGTGCGACCTGAGGGCCTGGTAATGGCCTCTCATCCGGTCGACGTCCAGCCCCGCCCGCTCCTTTAGCGCCGTGGACGCCATCATGCCAGCGAGGTGGCTCTTTCCCACAACGAAGGGGCTGCTGTTCATTGCAATGGCATGGACAGGCCGCATGCCGCCGTCCCGCTGAGAGAGGCGGTCAGCCAATTCTTTGTCCGATAGGTCGACGAGGGTGTGGGGGTCTATCTCCAGGTCAAACGCAAGTAGTCTCTTTTCGTAGGCGGGATCGTTGCCGAGCGCTACCATCAGCGCAGCACAGCCCCGCGACGAAGAAATCTGGCCGGAGACCCAAAGAAACACGTCTTCCAACTGGCGTCTGACCTCTTTCCAATCCCGCAGCTTGAGGTAGTAATCGAAAAGCCGCGGCTGCGCTGACCGCACCAGGCGGGCCAGGGCCAGCAGCGTCTTGACGTCGGCGTCGGCTGTGTGGCTCGGCACGTGCAATACGTTATTTATTTCTCCAAGGTCTTGCAGCCTGAAGCTCGTATTTCCCTTATCGTTCGTCGGCCATGCCAATCCGCCCGGGCGCAGCACGTAGGCCGCCCGCATGAGGTCTATCAGATCCCATTTGGTGTTGCCGTCGCGCCAGTGCCAAGCATAGGGATCGCGCAAGCTTCGCCAGAACAGGAACCGCGAAACCTCATGATCAAAACGCGTGGCGTTGTACCCTACGGCGCAGGTATGGGGCTTCGCCAATTCATCATGAATGTGCCCGGCGAATACGGCCTCCTCAAGCCCTCTTGCGCTTAGTTTCTGCGGCGTCAGTTCGTGGACGGCGCACGCCGTGGGTTCCGGGAGCCAGTCGAGGGACGGGCGGCAGTAGAGCTCAACAGGCTTTGCAATCTCCTCAAGCTCGGCATTTGTCCGCACACCGTAAAACTGCGCCGCGCGGGCTACGCGCGGGTTGCGCCCCATTGTCTCGTAATCGTACCAGAAGAATTCCATGGAGCTGCCGAAAAACACCGTGAGGATGCAAAGAAATAGATATGTGCACCAAGTTACAACCAAACGGAGATCTTAATCGGCGTGGTAAGAGGGCCCTCTCCACACTGCGCCGCCTTATACGCCGGATTGGGCCGCCTCTCAGCAATCTCGTAATTCTGCCTAGTGCATGTTCAGACTCATCCGCCATCACCATCGCCTTTGATATTTTGGGCAGGCCGCGACCGACCGGCCCCGGAGCCGCATAGGTCACGCTTTGAACCGGAGCTCCGCGTATGTTACGGCTTTTCCATATTCCCGGGCACCGGAGCCGTGCGCGATGGCCAGCCTCTGCATGCGTTAGGAAAGCGCTATCCGGGCCGCATTCGACGCACCGACTCCCGTAACAGGCACAGGGTCGGGCTCTGCACCATTCAGACTGCCGAAATCGGTGCATGCGTGTGGAAGGAATTGATGCCGCAGCCGAACGTTGCCGACATTATTGCGCGTCTCCTGCTGTACATTGGCGATTGGCGCAGCCGTATTCTTGATCTACTGCCAATCATAACCGGGCCCCATTTGCGATGTACCAAATCCCTGCCTGTCTGATTCTTGTGGCTTTCTTGTTCGCGCCGCTTGACTGCGGCGCCCAGATCTCCAATGCGGACCAGCAGGTGACAGACGCCGTCCTTGCGGCTCCCGAAGCGTTGCGTGACGGAGCCCGCGTGTACGGCTACGACAACGATGGCATGCTGGTCACCCTCAGGCAGGGAAGCAACGACCTTACGTGCCTGGCCGACAAGCCCGGTGACGAGCAGTTTCACGTCGCCTGCTACCACAATGCGCTGGAGCCGTACATGGCGCGCGGCCGCGCGCTTCGTGCCGAGGGCATCCAGGGGCAGGAGTCCTTTCGCGTCCGCCACGAGGAGGCCGATGCCGGCGCGTTAGCAATGCCTGCTGCGCCCGCTGCGGTCTACAACGTGGTGGGGGATGCAGCCACCTTCGATCCAGCACAGGCGAGGATCGGCTTGTACGCCGTCTACATTCCCTATGCTACGCAGGCGACCACAGGCATCCCCGAGAGACCTTCGGCCCCCGGTGCACCCTGGATCATGCGTCCTGGGACTCCATCGGCCCATATCATGATTGCGCCGCCGGAGTAGATATGCCGGCAATCGGGATATGCAACACTAAATAACTTGGGAAAGGCCTTGTTTGAGAGCTGGCCCGAAGAACGACAGAGGCAGTTCGACGCCAAGGTGGCAGCTCACCTGGAAGGCCAGGTGGACGAAGAAACGGGAACCCCCATTCTTGCGGTTAGCACCTATTTGCGGCCGCTCATTATACAGCAACATCGGACGTCTTGGCTCGCGGATATGGTGCGAGAGCAAGAGGCTAAAAGCGTGACTGGCTGACTCTGACTCTCTAGACCGGAACAGCGGCCTTGGCACCCCAGCTTGGTTTCAGAAATCAGAACCGGTCCTCTCCGCCGCAGACCTGGCAGCGCCCGTGCCATTCACGTCCGGAGCGTTTCACATTCTGATTCAGGGCATGGTAAGCGGCCATCGTGGTCCTGGGCCGCCGATGCAGCATAGCATGGTCAGGGACCTCTGCGATGGCTGAGGTCGGGCGTGGGGGCGGATTCCGGTACGCCATATTTGGCGAATAGAAGATTCAGGGCCTCGGCCACCAGGTCTTGGATTTTGCCGCCATTTTTAGCCTGCACGAGTCGCAAAGACGACTTCACTTCGGGCGGGAAGTAACCGCTTATGTTCACCTTTCCTGCCCGGCTCGCCTGTACCGCACTGGGTGCTGTAACGGGTGGGTGGGGTGGAGTGTGCGCATCCTGTCGCATGGCAGCGCCGATGCTGGGTCTCTTGGCCATATCGGGCACCTCCTATAAAGACGGTTAGGACGATAGTGAGTTAAGATGCTAAACCGTAAATATACTTGTGAACTTTCTCTATTTCTCTTGCCGCCTTGCTCCTCGGAGCGTACTCTTGGGGCGTCAGGCCCAGTACAGAAGAGTCACCGAAAGCTACACGGTACCCCAAGAAGTAGGGGCAGACGGGAAATGCTGCGGTAGGGTGACCTGAAATGACGGCGACAGCTTCCTGGCATCTGACAGAACTGGGAGGCACGCCGTTCAGCACTACAATGGCCTGTATGCCGCCAACCATGTCGAGTACCTGTCTCGTGGCAGGCAGCATCTCAATGTCGTCAATCTGAGGGCGGCAGGGAATGATGACCAGATCCGACACACGGACTGCGGCGATCGCTACTTCTGAATTCTTGGGCGGGGTATCTATGATGACGACTTCCACGGCGCCCTGTGCTACGCTGAGCGTGTCATGGAGGTGGGAAACAACGGTACTAATAACCTCCGGGTGCGTCGCTTCTCTACGGTTTCCCCATGCGGTGGCGGAGCCTTGCGGGTCCATATCTAAGATCGCGGATGTGGTGCCTGATCGCTCGAATGCTACAGCCATACAGCGAGCAGTGGATGTCTTGCCTACCCCTCCTTTCTGAACGATGAGAGATATAGTGAGCATGTGAGCTAATAAACAAAGAATGTTATTATAAAGAAAGCAAATTATGACAAACGTGTGTAAGACGCGGACTCATTCAGGGGCTCCTCTGAAAACGGTCGTCAGAGCGAGCTCTGAAGATGTGTTGGTGGCAGCCTGAGTATGGTAAGGTTACGGTCGAGCGTCGGGTCGGCGTCCGATCCGTGCTACCCCGACCGACCCGGTGTCATACCGACCAGCCAGCGGACAGCACCTCCGCTTGTTCGAGCACGGTCCGCGTGGCCTTCTCCTGCTTGTCGGGCGGATAACCGTGCTTTCGCAGGGTGCGCTTGACCAGCCGGCGCAGGTTCGCGCGGACGTTTTCGCGAAGCGTCCAATCGATCTTGACGTTCTTCCGCACGGTTTCGACCAAGTCGCGGGCGATATCGCGTAGCGTCTCGTCGCCAAGAACCTGCACAGCGCTATCATTCGTCTCGAGCGCATCGTAGAAGGCCAGCTCGTCTTCGGAGAGCACCAGCGCCTCGCCCCGGGCATTCGCTTCGCGAATGTCGCGGGCAAGCTGAATCAATTCCTCGATGATTTGCGCGGCCTCGACGGTTCGGTTCCCGTAGCGAAGGACGGTCCGCTCCAGCATCTCGGCGAAGGATCGCGCCTGAACGACGTTTTTGCGCCTGCGGACGACCAGTTCTCCCTTGAGCAGCTTCTGCAACAGCTCGACCGCGAGGTTACGTTGTTTCATGCCCCGCACTTCGGCCAAGAATTTCTCGGACAGGATCGAGATCTTCGGCTTCTTCAAGCCGGCTGCGGCGAAGATGTCGATGACTCCTTCTGAAGCCACGGCTCGTGAGACGATCTGGCGAATGGCGTAGTCCAGCTCTGCCCCGGGACGCGCCTCCGCCTCCGCGCGCTTGGCCAGCACCGACCGGACGGCTTGGAAGAACGCCACATCGTCGCGGATGCGTATCGTATCCTCGTGCGGCACGGCGAGCGCGAAGGCCTGCGAGAGTTCGCGTACGGCCCGCAGGCAGCGCTCCTTGCCGTCCTTCTGCACAAGAATGTGCTCCTGCGCCGCTGGCAGCATGCTCACACGCTCCGCCGGCGTGCCATCGATCCACCTGGAATAGTCGAAGCCGTGGAACAGGCCGCAGCAGATCTCGTGTTTCTCGAGCATCGCCGTCACCGCTTCCGCCTGATCCAATGCGGTCTTCCCCGTGCCGCCACTCTCGGTGTAGGTAGCGAGAGCCTGTTTGAGTTCATGTGCAAGCCCGAGGTAGTCGACGACCAGGCCGCCCGGCTTGTCCCTGAAGACCCGGTTCACCCGCGCGATGGCCTGCATCAGCCCGTGGCCGCGCATCGGCTTGTCGACGTACATGGTGTGTAAACTCGGCGCATCGAAGCCTGTCAGCCACATGTCCCGCACGAGCACGATCTGAAGCGGATCGCCGGCATCACGGAACCGTTTCGCCAGCGTTTCGCGGCGCGCCTTGTTCCGGATATGAGGCTGCCAGCTGGGCGGGTCGGAAGCGTCGCCGGTCATCACGACCTTGATTAGGCCCTTATCATCGTCCTCGTGGTGCCAATCCGGGCGCAATCGAGTCAGTTCGCGGTAGAGATCGATGCAGATGCGGCGGCTCATGCAGACGATCATCGCCTTGCCGTCCATGACCTCGAGGCGTTGATCGAAATGCGAGATGATGTCCTGGGCGATGAGCCTGAGCCGAGGCCCGGCGCCGGCTACGGCTTCGAGCTGAGCCCACTTGGTCTTCAGCTTCTCCTTGCGCCCCACTTCCTCGCCCTCGGTCACTTCCTCGAAGTCGGGATCGATCTTCGGCCGCTGGGCCTCGTCCAGTGTCAGCTTCGCCAGCCGGCTCTCGTAGTAGATCGGTACGGTCGCCTTGTCCTCGACGGCGCGCTGGATGTCGTATACGCTGATGTAGTCGCCGAACACCGCGCGCGTGTTGGCGTCCTCAAGCTCGATTGGCATGCCGGTGAAGCCGATGAACGAGGCGTTGGGGGGCGCATCGCGCATGTGGCGGGCGTAGCCGTCTATGAAGTCGTACTGGCTGCGGTGCGCCTCGTCGGCGATCACCACGATGTTCCGGCGCTTTGACAACACGGGATGCCGGTCGCCCTTTTCTTCCGGAAAGAACTTTTGGATCGTGGTGAACACCACACCGCCCGACTCCACCGTCAGCTTGGCGCGCAGGTCGGCCCGGTTCCGGGCCTGAGTCGGGGGTTGCCGCAGCAGGTCCTGGCAGCGGGAGAACGTACCGAAGAGCTGATCGTCCAGGTCGTTGCGATCCGTCAGCACTACGATCGTCGGGTTCTCCATCGCCGGTTCGCGGATGATCCGTCCGGCGTAGAAGGCCATGGTCAGGCTCTTGCCCGAGCCCTGCGTATGCCAGACCACGCCGATGCGGCGGTCGCCAGGATCGCCGCCTGGTGTGCGAACAGACTCGTCGAGGCGGGCCTCCTTGTCGGCGACTGCCGCTCGCTGCAACTGAGTCGCTCGCAGCGTCTCGGCGACCGCCGTTCCGACGGCGTGAAACTGATGATACCCGGCCATCTTCTTGGCCAGCTTACCGCTACCGTCGTCTTCGAACACGATGAAGTCGCGCACCAGTGCCAGGAACCGGTGCGGTTCGCACATCCCCTCAAGCATCACCTGCAGCTGGGGCAGATGCGGGCCAGCCAGCGTCTCGCCGGCGATGGTGCGCCACGATTTGAACCATTCCCGCTCGCCGGTGAGCGTGCCGATGCGCGCGTTGGCTCCGTCCGAAGCAATGAGCGCCGCGTTGAAGGCGAACAGATTCGAGAGCTCGGCCTTGTAGGTCTGAATCTGCTGCCAGGCCGTCCAGACCGTGGCCTTCTCCTTCGCCGTGTTCTTGAGCTCGATCACACCAAGCGGAAGGCCGTTGACGAACAGCACGACGTCCAGCCGCCGCTCGAGCTCGGTCTCGACGACGGTGAACTGATTCACCGCCAGCCAGTCGTTGTTGGCGGGGTTCTGGAAGTCTAGGCCGAGGGCCTGTGCTCCGCGCACGGCGCCGCCAGCGCTCCGGTACTCGATCGTCACACCGTCCACCAGCATGCGGTGAAACGCACGGTTGCGGGCTTCCAGCGTAGAGCCTTCAGGTCGGGTCAGCTTGCGGAACGCGTCCTACAGGGCTTCGACGGGCAGGGCTGGATTCAGCCGATCCAGGGCGTCGCGTAGCCTATGTTCCAGACTGACGTGGCTGTAATCCGTTCGCTCCTTACCCGCCGCATGCGGGTAAATGTCGGGACGGTGCACCACCTTCCACCCAAGGCTCTTCAACCATTCGAGCGCGGCGTCTTCGAGCTCTGACTCGGTGAAGGCCGCAGAGGCACGTGTCATGTAACGGACTCCAATGCCCTCTCGGCATCCCGTACGCGGATTTCACCAGAGATGAGCTTGAGGAGCAGCACGTCGCGAAGCGCAGCGAGAGTACGAGATTCCGAAACATTGGACCTCAGTCGCGCATCCAGATGTTTTGACATTGAGTCGAAAGCATCAATGACGCGAGGAGCCGGTTCGATCACCTTCAAGGCTTCAAACTGACCCTTGTTGATAGCACCAAACACTGTTCCTGTGTACTCGTATTCTTGAAAACACTTCTGCATTGCCCGAGCCGAATGGTACGTGAATGAGCTGGAGGTCGACTTGTGTCTCAGTGCCGCCACACCTCGTCCAATGCAACACCTCTCCCAAGCCAAATTCATATCCCCCACGGGTGCCCGGACGCTAACCAGCGTATCGTCCGGATCTGCTATGCGAGTCGGCGCGGAACAAAATCTCCGTTTCTCAGGATAGCGGAAGCCAAAGTCGGATCGGCCTTGGAAGAAAGGCAAGCCTTCTCCTCGTTCATTATAGGTACTGCCCGGAGGTGATTGGCCCATAGTCAGGTTCATACAATCCTTCAGCAGCTTCACCTCCCATCCTTTCGGCATCTCCCCCATCTCGGAATCAACTAGCCGTTCGGGGAACAGGTCGGCTAGATGGCGTGGCAACCCCGTGTCACGGCCCTCCATCTTCGCACGGACCGGATCGGAATCGACGAACCAGGACTTGAACAGCGCCCGCGACATCGCCTCCAGCGTTTCATTCATCCGCCGGTTCAGCTCGATCTTGTCGTCGAGTGTTCCGAGAATGTGGGAGATGGCACGTTGGTCTTGTATATCTCTCGGCGCGCGGAGAGGCGCCGCAGTCATCGTGCTCGCGCTGGCATTGGGTTGCGCGGACTTGTCACCCAAAACCCCGCGGATGTGCTGGCGGAATCGCTCTGACTTGAAGTAGTACGCAAGAAATCGCCCATCAAAGCCCGGTCTTGCCCGCACCCGCACCAAGTAGGACGCAAACACGGCATACGGAGGATTCTTAACGTATGCACTGGCACCCGTAGAGGCACCGGTACGAGCGAGGACAATGTCGTCGTGATGAAGTCTGTACTTCTCTGTGGTACCGCTGTCAACTGTCACGTAGGGAACCGTGCTCCAATCAATTTGCCCGGACACTATGTCCGTAATGCGAAGAAACTTCAGTCCACTTGGTTGGTCCGATGCAGCTGCCGTCAGTCCGTAATCGATTGCGCTGCAAGCCTCTGCCACAGTGCAACGGAGCCACTAACAAGCAGATTCTGGCGAGGTCTCGCATCCTCCGTCGCGAGCCGGTCGTGCGAACCACTCGATGCCGTGGTTCCGAATGTGTTCCTGTAGCGTTCGGTTACGTATCGAGTCGTACAGAATCAGATCGACCGACTGCGCCATCGGAATCTCGTCCAACGCGGCCACGAGACGGGCCTGATCCGTCAGTGTCAGCTGGTTGCCGAACAGCGCGATGTCCACGTCGGACGACACGGTGTTCGTTCCGGTCGCCCTGGATCCGAACAATACGGCCCGCTCCACGCGATCATTGGCCGCGATCACGGCGATGATTGCCTCACGGTGCACGTCCTTGAGACCGCTCGTCATAGCGTCCGCATGGCGTCCAGAGTCCGGCTGAGTCGCAGCAGGGCAGGGCAGTAGCGTCCCTTGATCAGGGCTTCGGCTTCCCGAGCCACGTCGCTCCAGTACGTGTGGCTCAACAGGTTGCGCTTATCCAGGGCGTCGAGCAGGGTCTCACAATCACTCTCGTCAATGTAATCGACCTCAAAGCTCTTGCGGATCACCGCGCGTGGCACCTTCACTTCATGCCCCTCATAGAAGAGCAGGTCCTTGAGAACGTTCCAAGACAACTCGAAACAGAACTCGAACGTCTTGATCAGGCCGGCCCGCTCCAGGTCGTCGTACCGCTCGCGTTCGCAGGCGTTCGCCAGTTGTGCGAGAGCCGTCCCGAAGTTGTCGAGCCGCTGCTGCCAGCGCCGTTCGTCGGAATTGCTCACGACCCCCTTCCTCCGAAGCCGATCGAATTGAGGTTCTCGGCGATGGCGGCGTCAAGCCGCGCCCCCTCGGCCTGCTGTGTTTGCAGCTCTGCCACCAGCCGCTTCATCTTGTCCTCGAACGGCTCGCCGTCATCCTCTTGAGGTTCCACCCCGACATAGCGTCCCGGTGTAAGAACGTGGCCGTGCCTCCGCACCACGTCCAGCGAGGCGCTCTTGCAGAAGCCGGGAACATCGGCGTAACCGTCCTCCGCCTCCCCCGTCCGCCAAGCGTGGTAGGTGTCTGCAACCCGGGCAATGTCCTCGTCGGTCAGCTCACGGTGCGTCCGGTCCACCATCCGGCCTAGCTTTCTCGCGTCAATGAACAGGACCTCACCCTGTCGCTCGCGTCGTCGCGCCAGAAACCACAGGCAGGCAGGAATCTGAGTCGAGTAGAAGAGCTGGCCCGGCAGCGCGACCATGCAGTCCACCAGATCTGCCTCGATCAGGTTCTTCCGGATTTTGCCCTCGCCGGACTGATTCGACGACATCGCCCCGTTGGCGAGCACGAACCCCGCAACGCCCTTCGGTGCAAGGTGATGGACCATGTGCTGCACCCAGGCGAAGTTGGCGTTGCGCTTCGGCGGGATGCCGTAGCGCCAGCGCTTGTCCTCGACCAGCCGCTCGCCTCCCCAGTCCGAGACGTTGAAGGGGGGATTGGCTAGGATGAAATCGGCCTTCAGATCCGGATGGTGGTCGTTGTGGAAACTATCGCCGTGGGCGATCTGCCCCCCGATCCCTCGTATGGCCAAGTTCATCTTCGCGAGCCGCCACGTCGTGTAGTTCGACTCTTGGCCGTAGATCGAGACATCGCCATGCGCCTTGCCGCCGTTGGCGTGGGCACGAATGAAGGCGATCGACTGCACGAACATGCCCGAGGAGCCACAACAGGGATCATAGACCCGCCCCCGGTAGGGCTTCAGCATTTCGACCAGCAGCTTGACGACGCAGCGCGGGGTGTAGAACTCGCCGCCCCTCTTGCCCTCGGCACCGGCGAACTGTGAGAGGAAGTACTCGTAGACGCGGCCGAGCACATCTCGGGAGCGGGCTTCAGCGTCCCCGACGCGGATGTTTCCAATCATGTCGATCAACTGGCCGAGACGCTGCGTGTCCAGGGCCGGCCGCGCGTAGTCCTTGGGCAACACCTCCTTCAGCCCTGGGTTGTCGCGTTCGATCGCGGCCATGGCCCTATCGACGGTCTGGCCAATGGTCGACTGCCGTGCCTGGGCCTTCAGGTGCATCCAGCGGGCCTTTAGCGGTACCCAGAAGATGTTCTCTGCGATGTATTCATCGCGGTCCTCTGCCGCGTCTTCTCCCCACTCGGCCAGCACCGCTGCGTGACGCTCCTCGAAGGCGTCCGAGATGTACTTCAGGAAGATAAGGCCGAGCACGACGTGCTTGTACTCGGCGGCATCCATCGAGCCGCGGAGCGCATCGGCCATCGCCCACAGCTCGGCCTCGTAACCTGTCGTTGCGCCGCTATCGGTTTTCCTGCTTGCCATCTTCGTTGCTGTCTTCATTCTCCCATCGTCCTGGACGAACTCCCGGAGCCGAATCACAGCCAAAATACAACATGTGTCGTGCCGCCGTACACCTCGTCGAGGTAGGTTGCCCTCTCGTAGAGAGTCCCGGCCCGCTCGGTGGGCTGAGTTCTGTATGCAAAAGCAGCTAGAGCGGGCTATGGGGTTGGTTGTTAGCGTACCTGAGGCAGCGGCCGGACAGTTGCGCCTCCTGCAGCGTGGCCGCGTGCTCTATGGGTGACTGGGCGGCTACCCACCGGCGGCTGTGCGCGCTGTAGCGGCCCTGAAGCCCGGCGCCGGCAGCACAGCCGCGAACGATGCGCCGGATGCTGACGAGCGTGAGCGACGGATATCCCGGCTTCTGCGTCCCTAGATAATTAGTGTTATCTGGCCAACGCAAAAATCGCCCTGGATCGTACTTGAATGCGATCAGGCACGATCCGCTGCGATTCTGAGGCGGGGTTCCACCCTTGTTAGTGCGTGGTGATCTCAGGCAGCATGTAAGGTGCCCTGCCGACCGTTCGTTCCGTTTTTGAGGCGCAAACCCTTTCCTATAATGGCAGAATATACTATGGCGGACTAGATTACTGTGATGTGTACCCCAATCGTTGGACAGGATTTCGCTTGATTTAAGATAGATAACTGCTAGGGTTGTGGGTGATGGCGGGACATGTTGGTCCCAGTGGGCATGTGGTTGTCGTGTGGGTTATAGCCATCGCTGGGTGGGGTCCTGAATGGCCGTGATAGACTTCGGATGGGGTTCGGTACCGAAGGCTCTGGTGCGGACGACTGTGGTTGTAGAAGCTAATGTAGCCTCCCAGGCGCTGCCGTGCCTGCCGCAGGTTCGCGTATTCGTTGAGGTAGACCTCCTCGTACTTGACGCTGCGCCACAGTCGCTCAATCAGAATGTGGTCGTAGCACCGGCCACGACCACACATCGAAATCCGGATGCCGGCACGTTTCGACAGCGATGTCATCTCTTCACTGGTATACTGTGACCCTTGGTCCGAGTGGAAGATCTCGGGCTGGCTGATCGTGAGTGCGTCCTTATAGGTCTCCTCGCAGACACTCGCGTCTTGTGTGTTGGATAGCGGAGAAACTGTCATATCTTGGGTCTGTAGAATGTCGCGGCGTATCTTTGTGGAGTACCCATCAATCGCCCTAGACGGGCATATCCGGACTACATCGTATAACAGACCCAACAGAATCCAACGTACACTCACTCCTTACCCGCGAGGAGGCACTCAGCACCCTGGATGACTTGGTGCGCAGCTCTGCCCGGCGCATGCTTCAGGCAGCGCTCGAGCGGGAAGCCGACGACTACGTGAAGGCCTATGCACACCTGCGGAATGAGCACGGCCACCGAGTCGTCAAACGCAATGGCCACCAGCCGCAGAGAGAAATCCTCACGGGTGCGGGCCCGCTAGCGATCCAGCGGCCCCATGTCCGTGACCCTCGAACAGGGCATACCTTCACCAGCGCCATACTGCCGCGCTATATGCGCCGCAGTCTGTCGATAGATGCACTCATTCCGGCCTTGTACCTGCGGGGAGTTTCGACCAACGACTTTCCTCTGGCCCTGGAGGCCATACTTGGGCCGCAAGCTGGCAACCTATCGCCATCGTCGATCAGCCGACTCAAGGGGGCCTGGCTAGAGGAATACCGGCAATGGAACAATCGGGACCCCGCGGGCAAGCGGTATGTTTACCTCTGGGCTGACGGGCTGTACTTCCATGTCCGCATGGGAAACGAGCGCCCGTGTATGCTTGTTATTATTGGAGTTCCGCCTGATGGAAGCAAAGAACTCGTAGGACTTCTGGACGCAGAGCGGGAAAGCAGGCTGTCCTGGAAGGAGCTATTGCTGAATATCAAACAACGAGGCTTGGACGTAGCGCCTAAGGTGGCCACAGCAGACGTAGGCCTGGGCTTCTGGGCTGCGTTGGATGAAGTATACGCTTCCACGCTACAACAGCGATGCTGGGTGCACAAGACAGCCAACGTGCCGGGTAAGCTACCCAAGAAGCTGCAGGGGTCTGCGAAAGAGAGGCTCCGTGGCATCTATACGGCACCGTCCAGGAAGGATGCCCTGAAGGCACTCGATACCTTCGAGGATCTCTTCGGAGGCGCCTACGAGAAGGCGCTCACCTGTCTGCGCAAGGATCAAGAGGAGCTCTTAACCTTCTACCAGTTCCCGCCCGAACACTGGGTTCATCTTCGGACTTCGAATCCCATTGAGTCCACGTTTGCGACCGCAGGAAAACGTACACGGCAAACCAAGGGATGCGGCAGCCGGGACGCGACACTGATGATGGTTTACAAGCTGACCCGGGAAGCGCAGAAACGCTGGCGGAGGCTGACTGGATCGCAGCTGCTCATCCTTGTGTTGGAAACAACCCCACACGAGTACCGCGTAGAAGTAGACAAACAGGCCGCCTAATTCTAATTCCCCAATCCTATGCCGCGGCATTCTACAGACCCAAGATATGACAGTTTCTCCGCATGTGCATGCACTCTGCGGCATGGAAACCGGGTTCTGAGTGCCTTCACCTAGGTCCGTCAGACTCCGACAATCCCGAAAATTGCCCCTGAAATGCCCTGCTGGAGCCCTCCACAAGCCAGAAGGCATTTTCGGCCAGACACTATATACTTGCGGATCTTCGGCATATCATTCGGCAACTGCCGCTCGTCGACTACCTCACCCGCGCTGCTGTCGTATACGCAGAGCGCAATGCTCTTCTTGTGCTTGTCCATGCCGACAAACAGCGAGGAGGCTAAAGTGAAAGGTTGGGTGTATTTTTGTGTGAGGCTGTTCCGGTTTGGGTGATGGATAGACGAGCTAAAGTAGCTCGCCCAGCCGGAGCAGTCCTACTATAAGATCTGTTTGCGGGTTCGCATGCGGCAGCCCAGCGGGCAGGCGGTGGTCTATTCTCTTCTCGGCACGTGCAAGCTGCACGGAGTAAATCCCCAGGCCTGGCTTGCCGACGTGTTCGAGCGCATCCCGACGCATCCGGCCAGGCGCGTAGCTGACCTCTTGCCTCATCATTGGCAGAAGGCACGGAAAGCTGCCAAAGGCACGGCTGCATAGCAGCCAAGCACCGGGTGCTCCGGACTCGGCAAGCCCAACCGCTTACTGCCTCCATCTACGCCTCGGACCCAACGGCACACCCGCAGCTGCCGCTGACCTGTACTTCACCGGACGCATACGCCGCAACAGTGCCTGCACCGGGTCCATTCCCTCCGGCAACAAGCCTTGGGTGTGCAATATGGCTGCGACCAGGGCGTAGAACGCCGCTGCCATCAGGGATTACACTGCCGATATACTAGACGCAGTATAAACAGTACAATACCTGGGTACAGAACGACCTGTTCAGGTTAAAACCTGGTCAAAAAGGCTACTGACCTGGCCATCAGTGCCTGTTCTTAACCGTAATCAGCTCAAACAGGCGTGCCGGAAAAGGGCGATCTATGGACGTTGCCAGGCTAATGACGCCAATGACCTGTGTTGCCACTCACGAACCAAATGCAGCCGACCAGGAATGTCTGGAGACAATAAGCAGATAGAGCGGTAACTCGGACTCTCCGAATGGAAACTCGGGCGTTAATGCGATGTCAGATCTGGCGTGGGAACGTGGCACATGACAGCTCAGCAGGATTCTCTGGCGCTCGCCCATTTACTTTACGATAACCATTTGGCCCGCGCGCACCTCGGTCCCCGCGCTAGTTGTGGTATGCACGCGGTAGGCATAGGCGCCGGATGCCAATTGCCCGGCGTCGATTCTGACCATCCGCCCGTGACCGGCTTCAAATTGCTCGGGCAAGGTTCGCAGGACGAGACGGCCCAGCACGTCGAACACCGCGATGCTGACCTGTGCCGCGACGGGCAAATCCACCAGGACCGTCGTGTGTGGGTTGAATGGGTTTGGGAAGTTCCCGTGCAACGCGAACTCTTCCGGTAACGTGGTTTGTTTTCCGCTCCTCGTCACGGACGAAGGGTAGAAGACCGTTCCGTCTGTTTGTACGCCCATCATGGTCAGGCCTTCGCGCGCCGACGTGCCGGAGCCGGAGAGACTGAGTACGAAGGCTTGTTGTGCGAGGCCACTCAAATCAAATTGGAACACATTGACCCGTAGGCCATCGGCGGAGGTCGTAACTTCGATATCGTGCAAATCTGGGGTTACCGCCACGTATTCGCCAAAGGCGCCATATGCTGCATCGTTGAGGAGCGGCACACTCTCAGCGCCCGGCTGCAGGAGCTGCACGTCTACCGGCAGCAGGTCCCTGGCGCCGTGCGTTACATAGAATGTTGCCATCTCGGCCGGCTCATGCCTCTTCCGCACGTTCTCCACAGCCACGATGTCCACATCCTCGCCCTTGCCTTGCGCCAGTACGTGGTAATGGGTGGACGAGCTCGTGTGTATCGTTAGGGAACTCAGCGGCTGAGCATTCTCCGGCGCACCTCCGGCAACAACATCGATTGTGTGCTCTCCCGGCGAGAGCGCTTCGAAGTGTGTCGCAGACTGGAACGTCCAGTCGTCCTGGATCTGCGTATCGTCCAGATATACATCGACGGCCGGACCGTCGACATTCTGAATAAACTGGGCCGTAGGCGCCTGGCGGATGGTGCTTTCCCAGAGCACCTTGGCATTGTCTGCATTCTGAAAAAGATCCTCGCGGCTCTTTCCGGTGACAACGGCAAAGCCCACCTGGACTTCTTGCCCCGAGTCTATAGTGAAGGGGCCCGCCCCTATCACCTGCATCCAGTCATCAGCTCCGGAACTCGGATTCTGGATCCCCCCCGTCAAGTACGACCACTTCGTCCTGTCCGTACGCGATTCACTGAATCGCAGGGCTTTGTAGTGCACGGACGCATTGTCCGAAAGAGGCATTGTGCCTACCGCAAGGGTAGGATTTGAGGCAGCGTTCTGCTGAATGCCGAGGTTTCTGGTTGCATCGAAGCCGACATGATCCCCGTCTCGGCTTGAGCTTACCCTCCAATTGAACATGAGACCCACATGGATATTGGTCATCTCACGATCCGTGGGATTCCTCAGCGTGTACCGAAGAATTGCAAAGTCCTCGTTCTCTGTGGCAGTGTCGACAAAACTCTCCTGAAGAACTTCTACGCCGATTGGATTGGCTGCACCGGCATCCACTAATTCCATCCTGGCCTCCTGCGCTACCAGATGCCCGGGCTCACGCACCTCCAGCGTAACTCCTCTCTTCGGGACCAAGTCCATATGCTGAGGATTGGGGTTATATCGCAATTCGTCAGACGACAGGCAGTCGGACACAGCATCCGGCCCGCTGGCAACGAGGAGACCACCCTCCCACATGACTGGCCGCCTCTGGCCGTTGGCATCGCGTACCCAGATGCCATCACTACGAAATTCATGTATGCGCGTATCGAGAAAGCCAAGATTTCCTTCGGTCGTAACAGGAAACCCCATTGCGCCCGACATATGTTCATACGTCTTGCCTTCGTTGGCTATTAGCCGCACGATATCGGGCGCATCATCGTACGATCCATCTCGTGAACGGGCAGACACAAAAAACCGCGCCCGGTACGGAGTATCCTCTGCCAACTTGAACCTGGTTCTGATGTCGGCGCCCTCCTCCGCTCTGAGGACGCCAATGCTGACGGGCCCATTCTCAAACTCCACGAATTCCTCGTCCGAGAACCACTCAATCGTCAGGTTCTCTGTATCGGACAGATAATTTACAAACTTAGCGGCGATTTCCGCTGACTCACCGCTTTGCAGCGCGCGGTCGCCCCCAACAAGCTGGTACTCGGTCATGCGTATGGCCGGAAAACCACTCTCCGTAACGGCTCGGTACGCGTTGACGCGCCCGCTGCCCAGAAGACCCGTCAGTGCGGCATCATTGTCCGCTTCAATATTGTCAGCCGTAAGGCGCACCTGCTCGCGCACCTGGTAGGGTGTGAAGTCCGGATTCGCCGTCTTCACCAAAGCCGCAATCCCGGCAACAAGCGGCGCAGCAAAGGATGTACCAAATTCCCTTCCGTAATCGTTTCCGGGGACAGGTACGACTACATTTCTCCCAGCCGCAAATACATTGACGCTCCGCCCGAAATTGTAGTAGTTCACATCCGATTCCGCCAGCGTACCGCCAACGCCGAGCTCGATGCCGAAACTGCCGGGATAAGAGGGAGTCTTGTCTGAGTTTATGCTTGCGTTGCCGGCCGCAGCTACTACCAGTGCCCCTTCGTCCAGTGCGGACTGAATAATTTGTTTCTCCGTGTGGGTGTACCCGTAGCCGCCGTAGCTTGCGTTGATGATACTTGCTCCGTTCAGCGCTGCATACGCTATTCCCACTCCGTATCCGGCAACAGGCATGAGCCTGGCATTCCAGCTTGTGCCTGCCAGCCCGATTCCGTTGTCCACCACGGCCGCGGCCGAGCCGCCTACGGCCGCAGCATGGGCTATGAAGTAAGGATTAGTGTCGTGATTGTCGCCTGAAGCAATCGGCGAATTCGTCTCGAAATTCCATCCGTGCATGTCGTCCACGAATCCGTTACCGTCATCGTCTACGCCATTGCCTGGAATTTCACCCGCATTCGTCCACAGCGCACCCCGAAGGTCCTCGTGATCAGTATCTGCCCCCATTTCCACGACGGCAATCACAACATCACCCTGCTCACCCTTGACTACGTCCCATGCATCGGCCATCCGCATGCGGTCCATATACGGAGCTTGAGCATATAACGGGTCATTGGGTGCTTCGCGACGTGCCCGATCCTTCTCTTTTGCCGCAGGAGTATCCCACATAGGCTCACGAACAAAGTGAGGCTCCGCATAGACCACACTGGGGTCCCGGGTCAGCGCCGCGGCTACGCGCCCCGAGTCAAACGCTTCATCATGATGCACCGTATAGATGCGCTGCAGCTTCCTCGTGCTTTCTGCAATTTCTCTCGTTTCCGCAACGCGGTCTACGAAAAAAAAGGTCCTCTCGACCAGAGATACGCCAAAACGCTCCGCTTCCTGATCAAAAGCAGCAAGACCCGTCTTTCCGGCACCCGGAGATATCGAAGTTCCCTCTTCGAACTGCACCCACACGAGGCCCGGACTATAATGAGCGACCGAACGCGAAGGCTGTGCTGGCGCGACAGCGCATGGTACGGCCAATAGACTCAATTGGAAGGCGCGGCTCAGTCGGAATTCTATCATATTTGCGTGCGGGGCTTCACGTAACCAATGTGACTAGAGCCTGTACGCGAATGGTTTGCTCATCCTGAGCTTTCCGCGGATCGACGTCTTGATCGCCAGTACACCTAGCCTCGATTCCCACGCAAGATAGGTAGTGCTTGCCAGAAAAAGCAGGCTTTTTGGTGAAATGCGGTTTGGGGGGCTGCTATTCGGTGGGTAGCGGGGCCTGCATGGAGGGGGAAAGGGCATAGCGAGCCAGCTCCGAATTTCGAGCTTACCAACCACTGATCGGCGGTGGTATGCCCCGAATCTATGGGACAACGAGACAGGTAGGCGCTCTCCTCTTGTGAAGGAGGGAAAGCCTTACTCCCATGCGGCCGCGCGAGCGGGCCTACGCCGCTCGGCTGTGGGCTCTATGCCGGTGCCGTCGCCTTTCTTCCTGCTTCTTCAGCAATGGACCGATTCGGTGTACGTTGGCCGCTACCATCACCAGGGCCACCGTCCAGGCAAACCCTCTGGCACCGTGCGTGCGCACCAGCCCCAGCCCGCGGTGATTCAAATTGCCCGTGGCCGACTCTATCGCCGGATGCTGGCGTCCACAAAGGCTTCTGCCGTCTCCCTCTTCAGATCCTCCTGAGTGCGCCGGCCCTTCTTGGGCATGACGTTCAAATCGAGTAGCCGGTCCAGCTGCTCCCGATTCTTCGGCGTGTAAAACCCCCTGTCCAGACTGCACGAGCGGAGTGTCGGATAGTGCTTCTTCGCCTCCGTAAGGAAGGGCACGATCATGTCCTGGACTCCTGCTTCCCACAGGATGTGGTGGCGCAGAATGAACTGGTATTGATCTTCCAGCACGCATACCGGCACCCCCAGTTCCGCCACCACGCCTGCCTTGCCCTTGCTAATCCAGCGCGTGCGCTCCTCATGGACCGAGAAGACCTTCTCACCGTGCGCAATCACTTCCCCCTTGATCAATCGGCGCTCTACCTGGTCTATTTGCCGCTTGGCATGCCGCAAATAGCGCGGTATCTCCTCGTACGCAATCCCGCGCCGCTCTAAAACCTTCAGTATGCACTCCGCCTTCTGCACAACTTGGCGGCACATACTTAGATAGCTCTTCACCCTCGATGGGTCTCGCCACTGCCGGCGCGTGCGCACCCGATTGAATGTCCGTCGCACTTGCCTATTCCAAGACATGCCTTTGCGCCACCCTGAGATCTTGTGCGCCCGGCACGTACGCTTAAGATCCCGGATTAGGCAGCGCATCGCATTCCACAGAGGATTCACGTCCGTGGGCCAGTGCACGTGCGTCTTTGCTACTGCCGAATCCGTCCGGCAGCGAAGCGGATCCTCCGGCCGGTTTTTCTTAATCAGGCGGTGGCCGCAGGTGAGCACTACGCGGTTTATCTCTTCCAAAATATCTTCCGTCAGCAGACTTACGTTGTCGATGACGCTCTATTGGACTTGCTCCTTTTTGTCGTAAAAGTCTGCGTGCCCCAGCATCTGGCGCAGCTTCTCGTGATGGTCAGCATAGTCCAAGAGGCGATCAAAGTCGCAGTTCAGGGCATTTGGGATCACGGCAAGGACAAAGACCTGCCACAGATCCATACCGGGGCGGCCGCGTTCCAAGCTGACATCTGACCGCAGTCGCTTTCTCATGATCTCGAATATCTTCTTCCGGGTGAGGGGATCGCAATACAGATGCTGCAGACCACGCAGCACGGCGGGGACATCATCCCTTGACTTGGATTTGAACTTGATCTGGTCGATGGGTACTTGCCCGAGTTCAAACTGTGATTTGCGAACTCCGCGCATGGCAAAGAAGCGTCGAATGTTGGGGTGAAAGCGCTCAAACCAGGGTGATTACGGCCATGATATCGGAAAATGGCAAGACATTCGCAGGAACATCAGATTTAGGAATCAAGTACTTATAAGTTGCAGTATCTCATTCATCAAGACACAGAAGTTCTTGTAATTACGTTACTTGAACAGGCCTTCCACTGGCACAGTTTATCCAGACTTGAAGCCTAAAAACTACTCACATCTTTTTCGGGCAAGCACTAAATACCTGTTTGCGGGATCACATGCAGCGGCCCAGCGGGCAGCAGTGATCTATTCGCTATGGGGTACGTGCAAGCAGCATGGGCTCAATCCCCAGGAATGGCCCAGCGATGTGCTGCGCCGCATACCGACACATCCCATGAAGTGGGTCCAGCAACTGTCACCCCACCGCTGGCAGGCACACTGATAATGCGTTCTTCCTCCGGAAGAAGGCCCACTTAAAGCAAGGATTTGCACCTCTGCGGGGCACCGGCCACCGTGACTCTATAGACCGAACTGTACTCGTCATCCTACTCGCGGCGCTGAATTGCTCTCCACCTACATGGCAATGTGGGCCTCCAGAGGCTTACGCTTCGCCAACAAAGCCTGCCTACATACAAGCCCTCTTGGATAACGAGAATTGATGTACGATGCTTGACAGCATGTTAGCTGTACTATAGATTATCATGGCTGTCTTGATCATGCCAGTAGCATCCCTCATCGTCATGGCGTTGGTCATTCCAAAAAGTCATGACTTCTTTCGTCACATCAGGCCTCCGTGCAGTCTGGCTATTCATCGAAGGATGGTACCATGCTTGCCATGAGCCTTAAAGCATCCAATACGATGCCATCCTACGAATTCACTGTTTCCGGAATATCGTCCATAGACATGATCGGCTTTGTTGATAAGCTGAACATGGAATGGTTCAAATCAAAAGAAGACCCGCTGGACGGGTGGTTCGAGACTGCTTTCGGAACAATCGTATTTAAGCACTCGGAAGCCCTTCCCGGCGAACAAAGACAATTAGAGGCTCGAGTGAGGCAGTTTATCAGGAAGGTTCAGAATTCATTCGTGAATCAATAGTCGGCCCTGAGTAATAGCGGCCCCTGGTACCGGCGGTTGCATCAAGCTTTTCATTGGCCGACTCCAAAACGCCTCGAAGGAAAGCTCTACTCCTTCGTATCCCTCTGTGCCAACATAGAGTGAGGCATTTCAATACGTTAATAGTTTTACGAGTTCAGGTTTCAAGCGGCGGGAGTGGTCCGGCTGATTCGCCTGCCCCACCCAGCATTGTATCTCCCCACAACCAGGTTACGAGACACTTAGAGATACTGTCCATGTTTGGGTCTGAAGAGCGCCCGGCGTACCCATGTGGAGCACCCATCAATCGCACTCGGCGGGCATATCCCGACTACATGGCATAACAGACCCAAGAGTATCCAACGTACACTCACTGGTTGCCCGTGAGGAGGCCCTCAGCGCCCTGGATGATCTGGTGCGCAGCTCCCATGCTGCAGGTAGCGCTCGAGCGGGAAGCCAACAACGACGTGAAGGCCCATGCACACCTGTGGGATGAGCGCGGCCACCGAATCATCAAACGCAATCGCCACCAGCCGGAGATAGAAATCCTCACCGGTGCGGGCCCGCTATCAATTCAGCGGCCCCATATCCGTGACGCTCGAGCAGGGCATGCCTTCACCTGCGCCATACTGCCGCGCTACGCAGTCCGTAGTTGGCCCATCGAAGATCGGCTGATGCACTCATTCCGACCTTGTATCTGCGGAGAGTCTCGACCAACGACTTCCCTCTGGCTCTGCAGGCCATACGGGAGCCGCAGGCCGGCAACCTGTCGCCATCGTCGATCAGCCGACTCAAAAAGGCCTGGCAATACCGGCAGTGGAACAAGCGGGACCCCGCGGACAAGCGGTATGTCTACCTCTGGGCTGACGGGTTGTACTTCAAGGTCCGCATGGGAATAGGGCGTCCCTGCATGCTTGTTATTGTGGGGGCCGAGGGCAAGAAAGAGCTCGTGGGGCTCTTGGACGGAGAGCGGGATAGCAGGCTGTCCTGGAAAGAGCTATTGCTGGGCAGCGAGGCTTGGACGTAGTGCCTAAGGTGGCCACGGAGGCCTGGGCTTCTGGGCTACGTTGGAAAAAGTATACCCTTGTACGCCACAACAGCGATGCTGTGTGCAGCCAACGTGCCGGGCAAGCTGCCCAAGAAGCTGCATCGGTCTGCGAAAGAGAGGCTCCGTGACATCTATGCGGCACCGTCCGGAAAGCATGCCCAGAAAGCGCTCGTTACCTCCGAGGATCTCTTCGGATGCGCCAACGAGAAGGCCGTCACCTGTTTGTGCATTGATCAAGAGGAGCTCTTGAGCTTTTACCAGTTCCCGCTGAGCACTGCGCGCACCTTCGGAGCTCGAATCCAGTTGAGTCCACGTTTGCAAGCGCAGGGAAACGTACGCGGCAATCCAGTGGATGCGGCAGCCGGGAGGCGACGCTGATGATGGTCTACGAGCTGTGCCGGGAAGCGGAGAAACGCTGGCGGAGGCTGACCGGATCGCAGCTGCTCACCCGTGTATTGGAGACAACCCCGCACGAGTATAGCGTAGAAATAAAAAGACAAGCCACCTACTTCTCATTCCTCAACCCCATGCCCCGGTGCTCTTTAGACCCAACATTTGACAGTATCTCGCCTACGTCTGCGCGCCCCCGGATGCCGTGTCCACCTGTTTGAGCGTCGCTGGCGGACCGGCTATTACCGCAATATCGTCATATGACCTGTTTGAACAACTGACTCCTCGTCATTGGCTGCGGTAACGCGATAGTGATACGTGCCGCTTGCGAGGGCTGTGCCGTTCAATGAAAAAGACTTATTTGCACCCAGTTGCATTGTCACGGGAGGAACGCTTAGCACTGCGCGGCCCATCAAGTCGAAGACCTTGACCGATACGGCGGCCGCGAACGGCAAATCGAACGAAACAGTGGTAGACGAACTAAATGGATTTGGGTAGTTGCCCTTGAGCGCGAAGCTAGTCGGCACTTCGGCTACAGCTTCCGACGTCGTTACATTAGTCGGAAAGAAGGTGGATCCGTCTGACTGTACACCCAAGACTGTTAGTCCATCTAGAGCGGAAACACCTGCGCCGGAAAGGCACAGCACGAAAGCGTGCCTGGCCAGTGCCGAAAGATCGAATTCGAAGAGATTGACCAGTCGATCATCCGGCGATGTACGGACCTCCAGTCCATATGTACCAGGTTGCACGGTTAAATACGTACTCGCATCTCCGTACACAGCATTTTCCAGGAGCACTGTTTCATTGTTATCCGGGTGCTGCAAGTCAATACTTAGAGATCCCAGATCTGCCGCCCCGTGAACGACGTAAAAGCTCATCCTGTCACTTCCCAATTCACGTGTGCGCACGGCGTCGACTACCGCGATACTCAGGTTAGTCTCGTTGCCGTGAACGAAGACGTGTTGGGCCGTGCCACTATCGGCGCCGAACGTGCGCGTGGCAATTGGCTCTGCATTATCCGGACTTGCGCTGGCAACAATGTCAATAGTGTGCTCACCGTCCTCCAGTCTCTCGAATGCCGAAGCGGACTGGAAAGCCCAGTCGTCGAAATGGAGTTCGTCATCTATGTAAATATCCACGTCCCGACCATTCACATTCTGTATATATTGCGCCATCGCAGGCTTCTTGAGTGCTTCCCACAAGACTTGTGCACTGTCTACATTTTGAATGAAGTCTGCACTGCTGCTTCCTGTGGCAACCGCAAAGGCAATCTCGGTGACTTCTCCTGGACTCATGGAAAACGGGCCGAGTCCGATAACTTGTGCCCAGTTTTTCGCTTCCGTCCCAGGATTTCGGAGCCCGCCCGTTAGCCACGACCATTTGGACTGGCTTGTAAAAGGCTGGTTTTCCAGATCCAGGGCCGCGTAATGCACCGGAAGACCAGTGGTAAGCGGCATGGCTCCGGCCACCAGCCTCGGGTTTTCGAGCCTATCCTGCTGGATACCCAAATTCCTGCTCGCCTCGAAACGCACATGGTCACTTGCTGGAGAATAGTTCATCGTCCAGTGGAGGTAAAGACCTACATGCATATCGGTCAGGTCACGTTGTGTCGGATTGGTGAACGTATACCGTAGTATTACCATGTCCTCGTACGCAGCTCCCGTTTCCATGAAGCTTTCCTGCACGATTTCTATCCCGATGGGGTTGGAGGCACCTGCATCGGTTAACGCAACCTGGCCTTCCTGGGCCGTAGTCGTTCCAGGGGT
The DNA here is from genome assembly GCA_965216255.1 of Rhodothermales bacterium. Lineage (GTDB taxonomy): Bacteria > Bacteroidota > Rhodothermia > Rhodothermales > Bin80. Next base: position 4,707,169 of record OZ244148.1, on the reverse strand, counting down.
CCTAATTCGCAATCCTGAGCCCGGCAACGGTACAAAATCCGTATCCTGCACGATATTTTCGGCTCTTCGCCGATCTTCGTAAAGGCAGTCCGACACGGCATCCGGGCCGGTAGCAACCAGCAAGCCGCCTTCGAATAGGATGCTGCGCCTGTTGCCGCCGGCATCGAAGACCTGGACGCCCGAGCCCAGGGCGGACAAACTGTGGCGTCTGTCGAGGTAGCCGAAATTGCCTTCTGTGGTGATGGTAAACGCCAGCCCGCCCGTGTGATGGGTAGCAACTGAACCTTGGTTGACCAGAAATCGCACCACATCCGACGCATCTTCGTAGCTCCCAGATATCGCACGAGGTGAAACGGTAAAGCGCCTCCGATAGGGGGCGTCATCAGAAAGACGAAATGACAGGCTGGCCGCGCGGCTTTCCCACTGCCGCATTGCACCTATTTGCGTACTTCCGGAATTAATTTGCACAAAGGGGGCGTCCGAAAACCAGCCAATTGACAGGTTTTCGGCGTCAGCAAGATAGTTGGTAAATGTTGCCGTGAGCTCAACGATATCCCCACTCCTTCGTTCACGATAAAAGCCTGCAACTTTGACATCCGTCATTCGAATGGCCGGGAATCCGCTCTCCGTCACGGCTCGGTACGCATTTGCACGCCCGCGACCTAGTAGACCCGCCAGGGCAGCATCGTTGGCGTCGTCAATATTGTCGGCCGTAAGTCTAACTCGCTCCCGAACTTGGAGCGGCGTATAGTGCGGATATGCGGCCTTCACGAGCGCGGCAATGCCGGCGACAAGCGGCGCGGAAAAAGACGTACCAAACACATGCCCGTATTCGGCGTCCGGCCGCGTCACGACCACATCCCTTCCCGCAGCAAACACGTTCACGCTTCGGCCATAGTTATAGAAATTCACGTCATCCTGAGACCGAGTACCTCCAGCGCTGAGTGTGATGGTATGCGATGCAGGGTAAAATGGAAAAAGATCATTGTCCGTAGAAGTGTTTCCGGCCGAGGCTACGATCAACGCACCTTCCGCCACTGCAGCCTCTAAGGTTTGCCGCTCCGTTACCGAATACCCCGGTCCCCCGTAACTGGCCGTTACGATATCGGCCCCGTTTGTCGCCGCATACAGGGTACCCGCCCAATAGCTGCACACTGGCGAAGCCGGGCTACAACCCACATTGAGCGGCATGAACCGTGCATTCCAGCTGGTGCCGGCCATCCCCGTGCCGTTGTTCGCTTCGGCAGCGGCCGCTCCTGCAACAGCCGTACCGTGACGGGAACTGCCAGTGGGTCTGCCCGGGGCAACCGGCGAATTGGTCGAAAAATTCCAGCCGTGTACGTCGTCTACAAAGCCGTTACCATCGTCGTCGATGCCGTTGTCCGGGATCTCCCCGGAATTGGTCCACACATTGTTTACGAGGTCCGGGTGTCTCCAGTCCGTCCCTACGTCCGCAATGGCTATCACCACGGCACCTTCTTCGCCCTTCACCATGCCCCACGCATCAGGAAGCTGATAGCGTTGCATGTACGGAGCATCGGAGAATAGCGGATCATTGGGGACTTCCGGCGGGCTTGCGGGATACGCTGGCACGTCCTCCAGATCCCACATCGGACGCCGCATGTAATCCGGCTCCACGTATACCACGCGCGGATCGCGGGACAAGGCGGATGCAACGGTTCTAGGATCGTGGATTTCATCATACCGGACGTAGTAAATGCGCCGCAATTGCTGCGCCTCTGCAGAGAGCGCCCGTTTCTTGGCTATAGCATCCAGAAACGGGAATGCCTGGCTGATCTCGTACACGCCAGCCTTGGCCCCCTCACGATCAAACACGTCAAGACCGGTCTTTGCCGCTCCGGCCACTATGGGCGTTCCCTCCACAAACTGAACCCAAACACGACCCGGTCTCGCGTTCGCTTGAGATACGTCCCACGCGGCCCAATCCTGCGCGCGCGCCGAAGCTGCCGACGCCAACAACATTACTGCCATGAAGCCTGCCACATGGCTGCCCAGAGCGTTACGCGTTAGCATGGTTTGACTCCGGTTGGTTGCATTCCGATGATTGAAATTACGCGGTGCAAGCCTGGAAAGTATAGTGCAGGGCACGTTCATTCCTCTGTCGCTGGCTATAGCGCAGGCGTCCGAGAAAGCAAGCAGACCTCCGGAAAACCCGGAAGCCCGCTCAGAGTCTCGCCGCAAGCGGCAAGCTCAGACCGCGATGGGCAGACTGGATGAGGCCCGCCATAAAGCGAAACACGCAGGCGCGGCCATTGTAATCCACGGGCGCCACGCCCACGCGTGCATTCTCCTGGCCCAGCGTCTCATCCGCGTGCGCAAGGTGGTTCGAATCGAAGAGGTTATCTCTACCGAAGGCCAACCGGCAGTTGGCGATGAAGCTGAAGCCGATTTTCGCATCCACGATGATCCGGCCCTCAAACCCGTCCAATTTGCGCACACCATTCGACTCACACCAGGCGCTGAAATTGCAGCACACAAACCAGCCATCCTAGTAGCCCACGCGCGCCATGCCATGGATAGGTCAACGAATGTGCCGGCCGCCTAATATCAAACAGTGCAGCGGGCTATGCTCTTCAAGTTCGACCTGGAGGCGCGGCGGCAAGACGCTGCAAGCATCCCGTGAAGCACACCTTGCGTGGGTGAAGGGCTGGTCAGGAGATTGTTGCCTGACCCGAGGATCAAAGCCCACGACGCATGCGCAAGCCTAACGGCACGGCGGAAGAAATGGATCCGCTGGTAGAACAGTACCTGAAAGGGAGCCAGACAGCGGAGGCCTTTTGTGCCGAGCACGGAATCTGCCGTTCGCAGCTGTCTTACTGGCGACACAAGTATGGTAAGAAGGCCGCTGCATCCGAAGGCGCAGCCTTCGTGGAGTTAGGGCCCCTGCTCTGCGAGGGCAGGCACAGGCGGAGGTGGTGTATCCGAGCGGGGTGAGGCTGCGCTTCTTCGTACCGGTATCCTCCTCGTTCTTGGCAACACTGGCTAAGCCATGATCGGGCTGGGGCCTTCTCACCGGTACTATCTGCAGCGCAAGCCCACCGACATGCGCAAGAGCTTTGACGGCCTGTGCGCTCTGGTGCACTCGGGCCCGGGGAAGGACCCGATGTCGGGTGATGTCTTCGTCTTTGTAAACCGAAGAAGGACGCACCTAAAGCTGCTGATATGGGATAGGAGCGGCTTTGCCCTTTTCTACATACGGCTGGAAGCGTGCACGTTCGAGCCGCTTAAGAGCGACAAACCGATGTGGGCACAGATGGTGCTGCTACTGGAGGGGATTTCGCTAAGGTCTCTCAAATACCGGCGCCGCTATGTGGTGAGGGGCTAAGGAGTAGGCAAATGACTATCTAAGAAAACGTGACTTTATGCTTGCATGATCTGTTGAATCATCATGCAGGCCACCGCCCCCCCCCCCACCTCTTCCGCGACGATTGAATTGCCCAGCGAGGAGCTGGTAGGCCTGCGCGAGGAAAACAGCCGGTTACGTCAGGAGACCGCCGGTCAATGTCTGCGGTTGGCGGAGCTTGAGTTCCAGTTGGCCGAACTCCGGCGTCTGGTCTTTGGTGCCAGGAGCGAACGGTTTGTGCCGGAGCTGGACACGCAGCAAGCGGCGTTGTTTGAAAAGGCGGAGTGTGTGGCGCCTTTGCCGCAGACCGAGACCATCACGCTAAAGCAAAGGCTGCCTGCTGCGAAGCGGGCTGCTGTACGCCAGGTGTTGCCTGCACATCTGCGGCGCGAGGTGATTGTCATCAAGCCGGAAGAAGGCACGGCGCTTCTCAATCGGCAAGGAGGTGACAGAGACGCTGGATTACGAGGCAGCCAAGCTGAAGGTGATCCGGCGTGAGCGTCCCAAGTACGTGGACCCCGCCAATGAGGCCAGAGGCGTGATCATGGCAGAGCTGCCGCCCCGTCTGATTGATAAGGGGATGCCGGAGCCGGGGCTGTTGGCACATGTGACGATAAATACATAAGTCCCACTGCTTTGAATACGCACAGGGTCTTCGCCTATCACGTTTGCCCCGCTGCGTAAATCGTGAGCAGTACCTCCGCATCGTCAATTATCCGGTACTCCGGCCGCTGGCCGGATAGCTCCAGACTCTCGCGCAATATGATGGGCACGCCGTCTCCTCGCTTCTCCATCAAGAATTGCCGGTCTATCTCACCCGTTGGATCCTCCACCTGACACTTCATCAACAGCGTCGTCAGCAATTCATTGCGGGTCGATTGCCGGAGCGCTAGTGAGTCGACGGTGACAGAGTTCGGCAGCGGACCAGGCGAGTAGAGTTCTAGTCGATCCGCGAAAAGGAACAGTCGGATCTTCGACCCATAAACGGCATAATCGCGGTGTGCCACCGCGTTCACGATCGCCTCAAAGACCGCGCGCAGACTGAATTGCGGGATGTCCTCGCGACCAGGAGTCTTGCGGGCGGCCACTTTCATATTCCGCCGGACGAATATCATCGCCGCCGCAACCTGCTCATCCACAGGTCCGGTGACCGCTTGCGCATCGAGTTGGTAGTTTGAATCCTGACGAATGCCTTGGTAGCATACCGCTTGAATAAATGCACTGGGGAGCCACTGCTGCGGGCTCGACGAGCACAGCAGGATGCCAGCGACGGTAGCGCGTGTTTTCCCTGACTCGTCCTCCGTCGCGAGCTTCATTTTCTTGAAAGTAACAAGGTCGTCGGCACCAGCCCTCGCGAATCGCTGCCGCCGATCTAGCTCGAGGTCGGCGAAAGTCGTCCGAGGCACCGGCTGTTCCTCGTATCGGTACGGGCGCACTTGGCCTCGCTGCTGCCCGAGGCGCAGAAGGAGCTCAGTAGGCATCTGGCGTTTCGAACTTCCCTGCCGGTGAAAGTAACCCCCAGGACTCCTGTAAACGAAAAGGCCACGCGGAATTTCCACCTTGAGCAGAGGTCGCAGTTCCCCGACCGCATTGGGTAGCTCCGTCCGGAAAGATAGGAAGGGCAGCGGCGGTTCGATGTTCTCGTTGCAGATTTCGAATACGAACTGTTCGACCGTGTCGAGTCGATCGATCGGGATTCCAACGATGTCCCGCGTTGTGTTCTCGACACCTAGCACAAGAACACCGCCGCGCGTGTTGGCGAAGGCAGCAAGTTCGTCAGCCAGCGCATGTCGACGGGGTCCCGATACATTGTCTCCTTGGAACGTGACTTCCTTGAGTTCGAGCAAGCTATCTTCGCCCAGCTGTATCCTGCGGAGTAGCTCTTTCGGGCTGTCAGACATCAGATACTCTCATCGTGATGCGGTTATACCGCTCCTTGAATGCTTCCAGACCTCCCTCCATAATTGTGCAGATGGTTTCCCGCACTTTCCTTTCCTGAAGACTACCTACACACTCTTTTTGTGTCCTGCCATTCTTGGCGGCGAGCGCGACAACGAGCTCGGCATCGCCGTTGACCACAATGTTCGGATTGTGCGTTACCACAATTATTTGCCGCTTCTGCTTCTCCTCGCGGATCTGCTTAACGATCAATTCGTGGATCAATCGGTTGTCGAGGTCATCTTCCGGCTGATCCAGAACTAGTGGTTCACGACCGTAGGAGAGCAGGAATGCCAAGAGCGCCGCAGTCTTCTGACCCGGCGAGCCCGCACTGATAGGTTGAAGGTTTCCGCCGTCGCCCTTCGGACTGTATTGGACATCCAAGGAATCTTGGGGAAACCATGTGTCGAGGCGATCGAACACCTCCGGTTGCAACTTGCTAAGATGAGACTTGAAGCGCATATCTACGGGGCGGTCAGAGCCTTCAACGATCGCACGGACCCCTTGCTTTATTTTTTCCAGCTCCTTTTCGATTTGTGTTGCGCTGTTTTTCTTTTTCTGGAACCTTTCGAGCGGCTCCAAGAGTGATCGAATGTCCTTCTCGAAGCTTTCATCATCCCTCTGGATCAGGCGGCGGAACTCAGTCTCGACTGTCTCTTGTTCTCCGTATGGTACGACTTGAATACGCACGTAGGGGTTGTCCATCAGCACACCTTCCAGGAACGAGCGACGGGTCTTGGTCAGCTCTTGGCGGATCTTAAGTAACTGCATGCGGCTGTCATCTGCCTGGACCCTTAAGCTCTCCATTTCCTTTTCTTGACTCTCCAACTCGTCCAACTCCTGCTCAATGAGTTGTCGGCGTTGCATGTGTGAGCCGTAGTCCTTCGGATCACTGACCCCTTCCTCCGCCAACTGCTCCGACAGAGACTCATAGGCATCATTAGCCGAATTGGCCGCCTGTCTCCAAGCCGATTGCTCCAGCGTCGCCCTCCACTCGGCGAGCGTGTTGTCCGCTTCTATTGCGATCTGCTCCAGTTGCTGCCGAATTGCTTCAAGGCGTTCCCGAACGGTTTGGGCATTTTTCAAGAGTGACGAGTCTGCCTTAGCCTCGGCATCGATATAGGCGACTCCAAGAGTATCCGGAACGAAATTCGTCCCCGCCTGCCGAACTCGTTCGCCCGCGTGGGCCCACTGTACCTGCCAATTCTCGATTACTCGCTGTTGACGCCGGTGATATTGGTACGAACGCAGAACATCGGCATGACCACTCTTCTCAAAGATCGCCAGCTTCCGTTTCACGTCCTCAAGTTCACCTCCTAGCCGATTCTTTTTCTTCAGTTCAGCCTCGACTTCCCGAGTCCTCAACCGTAAAGAAAGAAAGCGATTCTCCTCCTTCCGCCAGCGGCTGCTCCAAGATTGGTGATCCACGTCTGATGCATCGTCCACGATGCTAAGAAGTGCACTAGGTGCCTTAGCCAGGTGAAAGATCTGTTTCTGGCTGTACATTCGAACCGGAAAGCGGTGAATAACATCGCCCTCCGCCTGCGACCACCCTCCGTCCTCCGTCTTCTGTTCGATCGCATTTGAGCTGCCATCCGGGTCCCACTGGATGCGGAATTTCGATTCGCTTTTCGAATAGATCACGCGAACCTTCGTCCCAACGGTTAGCAATCCACTGCCGCCCCGAGTCCGACAGACGTCGGCATATTTCTCAAACTCCGGCGTCAACTCGTCCGGCAGCTCGCCCTGGCGGCGCAACGCAATCCTTAGGAACTCTATCAGGGAAGATTTTCCGGTGCCGCGTCCACCGACGATGGCATTCAACCATGGGTTGAGTGGTACAACGAATGGACTCTCCCGGCCCATGTATTTAGTATTGATTACCTCGATGGACTCCAAAACCCACTCGGCGTGTCGGTTCGGCGTGTCGGGATGCTTGTCGGAACGGCGCACTGAGAGAGCGCCGTCGAGCAGAGCAAGCTGCAGTCCATCAAGATTGGGTGAGCCCATCTTCACCCAAGTGAAGCGGCTCCCAGGAAAGCGGCCCCCCGGTTGGCCGGAAAGATGGTGGGAGTCGGAACCTAGAATTTCGGTCCACTTCAGTTTCTTGTCGCGGTAGAGTTGTGGCTTTTCAAAATCGGAATCCACGATTTCCATTGCAAATATTTTATCGCAGCCCAACGCCTGCTCCAGCGTTGGGCCCGGGCTCTTCTGCAAGAGGCCCTTTTCTTTGTCAGCGTGCGCTGGAATGGCAATGCCTTTCGCATTCACAATTTCTTTAACGACCTTCTCGAAGGGCTTTGTCGTCACTGTGCTGCCTGCCGTAAAACCAACTGCGCCGAGCAGTCTGTCTATGTCTGACTGGTTCGTTTCCGTTGGAAAAATAGCAAGTAGGTGCACGTCTCCATGAACTGAAATCTCGACACCGGGGAACAGATACAGCGGCCGAAAATCCGCAGGTTTATCACGCTCGAGTACGGCTAGGGCATCCTGTAGAAGATCGATCCAATCGCCGCCGTCGTGGTCCGTGACGGCCACGCAGTCGATACCCGCGCGCATGTAGACAAGCAGCCACTCACGCGGCGTACACTGGCTAAGTGTTGCTTGACTCAGGCCCTTACCGAAGTCGCAGGATGCAGGTGTATGCGTGTGAAGATCGCATTTCCACCACCGGGCTCCGATCCAGTTCTGCAACGACATTCCCTCAGCGCCTTGACTTGATCCCATCTAATTCGAATTCAATTGTGAAAGGCAAACGATGCGCAACAGGAATGCCCGGAAATGGTTCTGCCGAGACTCGACCTCAAGGGCAAACGGGCACCGTCGCAAACACACCCAACGGATCCCTATAATCGGTGCTGCTCCCCGCGGATATCATGGACCCCACTTGGCCTGACTTCGCGTGCGCCTTATCACCGCGCACACGAAGTCGGGTTACCATGAAACAGCGTTTGGCTCCGATACTCTTTGCCGAAGATGACCTGGAAGGCAAGAAGGCTGCTCGTCGTAGTATCATCCATGCGGCAGGGCGTTCGCCCTCGGCAGAGCAGAAAGCCCGTTCCAAACGGACGCGGCACAAGGCATTTAGCTTTGCCGCCCTCATGGCGCATCTGTGCACGCTATGAGGGCTCAGGTAGAGCCCCTGATCGGCAAGAAGGGCGTCTCCTTCACGATGCTTGGAGACATGATCGCCCTCCAGGCCCGCGTCTTCGAATTGCTGAGAGTGAAGATTCGGTAGCGACTGTACCCAGTAAAGCGCCTTCCGCGGGTAAGATCTTCTTTAACATGGGGTCATCTACAGCATCATATTATTAGGCATATCCTTCACTACTCCTGGTAAATATTGGCTATAGTCCATCATGATCTCATAAAATGAGTTATACAACAAGGAGATTTCAGGTTAACCAACCCCAGTCGACTCACAACGGTCAGGGTGGACGATTTCATCGGATTATGCAATTCGTAACTCGGACAAAGATCTCCGAGTATTTCGCTTCCCATGCCTGGTAATGACCTGGCAGAAAGTAAAGAAGCCATCTCATAAGCGATTGCCAGTCACGTGCAGTATCCCGGCGATCCGGGTAGTCCTCCATTCGCTGAAGGAGCGTCCGGACGGCTCCGAACCGCTGTGGTTCTGCCACGAAAGCATCGATGCGACGCACGACGGGCGTTTGTATGAGGTACCACCCTACGTACGTGTTGAATGCTTTTTCCTCCAGACCAGGAGGAAGTGGAAAGGCTGCAAGGTCAAGAGCGGCAGCCTCCCTGGCCCCTCGCGTGAGAAGGTCATCAGCGCCGCGATAGAATTCATAAAGCGCCTGAGGCGTTCTCGATTTCGGCAACCAGAGGCCAACCGCGTCCTTCTCCCCGAATGCTGAGTCCGTTGCCTCTCTCTTCGTATTTATGTTTTTGCCCTTTTCTACTTCAGGCACCCTACCAAGCGTTGTCTCCTGTGGGCGGAGTGCATCAACAAGCACTTGCATGTGCTGATACATGGCCATGTCAACTGAAGTCGCCTGCCTCTGCACAGCAGCTTCAAAAGCTAGGAGTTCCGCGGTGGGAAGCATCTCGATAAGCAACTCCAAATTTGCCTGTGAACGCCAATCGAGGGCTGTGGCAGTGATGTTGGCTGAGCCTACAAAGGCGACGTCGTCAAAGCGGTAATACTTCGCGTGCAGGTGGGGGAGGAGGGCAAGCGAGCCACTTCGCTCGGTGAGCAGGGTCCAGACATCGAGATCGCTCACGCCAGCGAGAACCTCCTCCAGTCGCCAGCGCGTGACGCAGCGTACGCGTGCTGTCGTGGGGACCGCGTCAAGGAGACGGCGGAGCGCAACCCGTTTGACGAAAGGTGCCACGAGAATAACCTCGCGGGCTCCCGCGGCCACATTGCACAGGCAGTCGCCGAGGTCTGCTGCGTGAAGGGTTACGAGATGCACGGCCTATTCATCATAGTCGAGGAAACGCCGGGCAATGCGTCCCCAGTCCGTCCGAGTCATCTGTGCCCACTCACGGCTCTTCTTGCCTAGCTGCTCGTCCTCGTAGCGAGCCCAAGCGAATAAGAGGAGACGGAGGCCCTCGCGCGCCCGTCGGAGGCGATCCTTCAATTCCTCGCTCGAAGCATCATCTGTCTCCCCTTCAAGCAGTTCTACTAGCTTCGAATAGGCAGTATGGTTGATGTTCAGGTGAACGATCATAGAGCCTCCCTTGGGCCTGACCGAAAAGAACGCTTCGCCCTCCATGTCGACCGGGATGAACATATATTTGAGCCCATCATAGACCGTCTTTACGGCGAGATCCTCGGCTGCCTTTGCAGATATCCCGGTTCGAACAAGTTCGTCACGGATCTCCTTAACGCGCTCTCCTGATTCCTTCTCTTCCTGCTCGTCGCTTTCTCCCGCGTGTCCTTCCTCCTGGCCCATCTTTACCATTTGGCGGCTGAATTTGAAGGTCGGCAATAATCGCAGTTAATTATTTCGAGAGCTTTTTAGGGATGAGTCCCCACTTTAGGCCTGTTTTGTCGGAATTTATGGTGCTTGGCCCCACCAGAGCCCCACAAGCTCCCACCAACGCACCATTTTTGAGATTCACAGAAACTGAAATACGAATGTTGTGCCATAAAATATGGATGGCTATTGCGGGCAGTGGTTCCCAACCCTATCTTCCCCCTATGTATATCCGACGATCGCTTACCCATACCACCGACAACGCTACACGCTACTATTCCTTTCGGCTCTGCCACGGCGAACGCATAGAGGGCAAGGTCCGGCAGAAGACCCTGCTCAATCTCGGTGCCCACTTCCGCATCGACAAACGCTACTGGCGTGCGCTCTGCAACCGGATTGAGGCACTGCTCAAGGGCCAGCTCGAACTCGTACCCATGGGCGTTGCTGCCGTCGCGTGGAAGAGGAGGCCCACCGCATTGCAGAACTTTTGAGTGCGCGCAAGGCGGTAGCCGTGACCGAGGGCAAGGGCGAGACGCCGCCGCGCGAATGGCACCATGTGGATGTCCACTCGCTCAAAACGGTCCGGCCCCGCACGGTGGGCGTAGAACATGTGGGGCTCTGGGCCATGGAGCAGTTGGGCATGGATGAGCTCTTCGAGAAGCTTGGCATCACACGAGGCCTCCGGCATGCAGCCACGGGCTCCATCATAGGCCGTCTGGCCGAGCCGGCCAGCGAACATGCCACGAAGCGTTGGCTGGCCTCTGCCAGTGGCCTGGACGAGTTTCTGGGCTGCAACTTCGAGAAGATGGCCGACATGCAGCTGTACCGGGCCAGCGACATGCTGCACAAACACCGCAAGGCCATAGAGGACCACCTCTTTGCACGGGCGCTGGACCTGTTTGATCTGGAGCCCACGATCGCGCTCTATGATCTGAAGGGCAGCTTCCTGGAAGGCAGTGGCAAGAGCATCGACAAGGCCAAGTACGGACGCTCGAAGGAGCGTCGCAGTGACTGCGTGCTGCTCACGCTGGCTCTTGTAACGCGCGGCAGCGGGTTCGTGCGTCGTAGCCAAGTCTTCAAGGGCAACGTAAACGAAGCGTCCACGCTCAAGGAGATGCTGGAGTCCCTGGAGACGCCCAAGAACGCACGTGTGGTGATGGATCGGGGCATTGCCACACAGGACCGCATAGACTGGCTGCGAGAGGAGGGCTACCGCTACATCGTGGTATCAAGAGAGCGCAGGAAGCATTTTGATGAGCAGCAGGCCGAGGCTCTTCAGACGGCCTCGGGCAGTGACGTCGAGGTGTACCGGGAGGAGGCAGACGACGAGGTGCGGCTCTGTTGCCGATCCCGGTCCCGCATGGCGATGGAAGAGGCCAAGGTGAAGCAGAAAGCGGAAAGATTCGAGGAGGCCCTCGGCAAGCTTTCCGAGGGGCTTGCCCTGCCGAAGACGCAAAAGCGCATCGACCTCATAAGGGAACGTATCGGCCGATTGAAGCAGAGCTTCAGCGGCATCGGACAGCATTACGAGATAGAAGTGGAGACGGATGAGGACGGCAAGCGGGCCCAGTCCATCACGTGGACAAAGACGCCGAAAGCACCCGCGTTGATGACCGATCCGGGCGTCTATTGCCTGCGCAGCAACGAGATGGAGTTCACCGCGGAAGAGCTCTGGCGCACGTATGTGATGCTGACCGATCTGGAAGCGGTGTTCCGGTCCCTGAAGTCGGAACTCGGACTGCGACCGATCTATCATTCCACAGGCCGGCGCGCGGAGGGCCATCTATTCATCACGGTCCTGGCTTACCAGTTGGTGCAGGTGATTCGTACGCGTCTGCGCCAGAAAGGACTACGCTTCAGCTGGACGACACTCAGGAGGATCCTTCGGCGTCAGGTTCGCACGACCAGCATCTTCGAGCGCAAGGACGCACGGACACTCCATGTCCGCACCAGCTCGCAGCCGGATATGGAACTAAGGGCCATTTACGATGCCTTGTGCATCGATCCACTGCCCTTGGCCATGCACAAGACGATCATATGACCTAAGGCATAAAACCTCACTTGGTGGCTATTTGTTGTGCCAGAACAATTTTCAAGTCTATACTTTACAACATGTTATGAAGCACAATGGTAAACTTGGGCTGGCGCTCCCTCGTCTTCTCTGTTGCTATACGCTCTGCGTCGTGGTTCCCTTGGTGCCGCCGCCGCTTTTCCCTTTCACCCGCACGCTGCACCTTTATGAGCCCCCGGATAACGCGCAGCCGGCTTTCGATGTCGTGGGAGAGACGAAGTACGGGTTCCAACGGATGCTCTTCTTCCATTAGTCTGTCGAGCATCTGCGTATCGGTTTCCCCGGGCTCTCGCAGGGCGTCGTAGTCGATCTGATGGAAGTTTCGCGCGGACTGCTTGTTATTGGATACGCCAAAAAGGTCATCAAGGGAAGGCGGGAAGGCTACTTCCACGCCCCACCACCGCTCGCGTGGGTCGTATTGGATCGTCCAAGAGCTATTGAGTTCAAGCTCGCGCCCGGCCCGGACAACAGAGACGCCCACGTTGTTCGCCGCGTGCTTCCCATGTGGGAGGCCGCCTGCGTTTGGCAGGCTTCGTGCGTCCTCGGTCGACATTGAGAACGTTACGCACACACGATGCGTCTTGTCACCTCGCTGAATCTCGCGTTCGATGGGGATACCGTAGTTCTCAAACATTGGCGTCTTATCAAACGGCTCCGGACAGGAGGTATCAGCGATGAGATAGCTTGGATCATTCGGACGGGCTATCTCTTCGATGGTTGTAATCGAAGGGTCTTCCATGTTGAAGGCGGCCATGCGGATGCGGACCGGCCCATGAACACTACTACCCGTGAGGAATTTTCGATATAACCGGCCGACGAGATTCTCCGAATTTCGAATGAAAGCCCGAGCCGTCTTCCAAAGAATGCGGTCGAGCCGTGACCACACGATCAGCGTCCCGCTCTCGCCAAACGTTCCCCCTGCCTCACGCCAGAGCGCGGGAATGTTCTGTGGCTCTGGCTCGGGCACACTTCGCAGCGTCCGCTTCTTGATTTCATCAATGTCGATATAGGAGTGCAGAGCGCTACTAACGCCATCCTGCCAGGACCACACGTCGACTCGCTTGCACTGCGAGATGGACGAGCTTGGTAGTCCCATTCCAAACTTGCCGATTCCCTTCTGTTCCTCCGGGGTGAGGTGCGTGCCGTTGCCGAATTGCAGTGCCATCCGGAGAACGTCGGCATCCATTCCCTCTCCGTTATCGAGAACAGCCACCTGATCGACGCGCGCCCGTTCCCTGGCCATTACCACCTCCCGCCGCTCAGCGCACAGAAGTTCAATGACCGTTGCCTTCGCCTGAATGGCGTTATCTATGAGTTCTGCGAGGGCATACGCCGCGTTCTTGTAACCATTGTCTCGCATAGCTTGTACGGCGAGGTGCGGCGGAACGATGTCGTGCTCGTGCGCCAGGTTGTTTGTAGTGGCTAGTTCCATACGTCTTCCCAGTTAGTGAAGGCCTCTGCCGCGCTACGGAAGCCGGGTAGGTTCTGATCGATGACCGTGACGATGAGGGCCTCTGAAGTCCCTCCGGCACGCGGTCCCCGAATGGCGCGGCCCACCATCTGGCTGTAGAGGACCAGGGAAGCCGTTGGTCGCGCGATGAGCGCACATGTAATTTGCGGGGCGTCAAAACCAGTGGTTAGCACGCCGAAGTTGCAAAATACAAGGGATTCTTCGCCATCTGCTTTGAAGGCCGCGATACGCCGCATTCGTTCGTGTGGGTTCGTCTCAGCTGTGACCGAGAAGGCTCGCGTGCCGTAAGCGGTGATCAGCAGGATATGACTGGCTTGAATTAGGTGAGCGTGTACTAGTCTTAAGCTCTTGGCAACAAGTTCAGTAAGGGTCAGATAATGAGTCCGATGCCAATTCCTCTCGGGCAAGCCGAGCTCAGCCATGGCATGATCAATCTTCTCTGTATCGGGTACATGAGCTATCCCGCCGTGAGTTCGAAGATCATATAGCTTGGCCAGCGGCGCCGTTTCTTTTCGTATTTGTTGACGTAACAGCACGGGTTCAGTCAGCAGATCAGCGGCATCTCCACTGTCAATCCGGCCTTCTGCTTGTTTCAGTAGCACGGGCAACTCCGATTTCGGCGGCTGCAAGTGTTCGACAAGGATGGCGATGAGCGCTACTCGTTCCAAGAGCTGACGGGAACCCAGAGACTGGCCTTTGTTCTTTCGGAAGCTCTTGTAATGAAGATTTTCACCCCAAGCTCGGAGTAGCCCTCGTAGCGATTTGGAGTCTAACCCTTCTAGAACCAGCGCTGACATCAGGGTCGCCCTATTCAAAAACTCCTCGTCTCCGGCTGTTGTTGGGTAAACCCGCTTGAGTTGTCTACCATCCAGAATTTCGCTTGAGCCACACCAAAACGGCCCCGGAATCCCTGCCCCCATAGTGTCGGCCAACTCTACCAAGGCAGAGTTCAAGACATTTAACGCCTGAACTAGCTTGTTGACTGCGGAGGGTATAGGTGTCTCTTCATGAATTACCTGTAGGTCTTCTTGGGTTGGTGGCGTAACTGCATGCTGCTTCCAATGCGACCACTCTCCAAACGGGAGTCCTCCAGCAAAGTCGCCAATAGCAGTACAAACCAGCTCGTTGCCAATTCTGCTCGTACTGCGCTCCAATCCCCAATAGTGCTGACAGGACACCGAACCATTGTCCTGGACGTTAAATAAAGGATCCAGTTCATACTTAGATAGCACTTCCTGGTTGAAGTAGACATGATCCATGTAATCACAAGTCACTCCGTGGTAGTCCCGTTCACTGCCTTCTATATGAGTCCTGAAACGGTCCGGGGCCACCGGTCCCTTTCGCGTGGGGAGGGTAAACCCGTACGGGTCAAAGGGGGCTTCTTCCGCCCACGGGTCGTCGATATCGATTTCAGAAGGCTTGATCTCAAACCACAAGTGTAGCCGTCTTCCTATGTAAGGTGGTGCTTCGATGGTTCTCTCGGCTGTTCCGAAATTCTGGATAATGCCCCTTGCTCCCTTTGGCAGCGAGCCGTGCTTCACTTCTCCCTGTACGAACTTCTCCACGGTCTCCGGGCAAGGATCAAAGAGATACCGGCGGCGATAATGTGCGACTAATAAGGATTGTTGGCGTGCCCGCAGGTACTTCCGCAGATAGTCAGGTCGGATATCGACAACCTGAAGGGTGTTCTTGATCACCTTATCTCTAAGAGCTGCAGCTCCACTTCGGGGGTCCAACCAAGTACCGTCCGGTTTTTTCTCGAGCTCGAAGTATAGCAGCAAGTCCGGATTGATGAACAACGCCGGCTTCGAATGCGGATGATGAATGAAGACCAGAGGCTCGCACTGTACTGATCCCAGATTGAATCGATGGAACGGCCTGTAGGAATACTCTCTATGCTCACCGCTTGACCGCACACTTCCTGCAGGCTGTCCAAGGAGATCTACCACATTGCCAACATAGTCGAGTCTGTCATAGATCTCAGAGAAGTGCTCAGGTGCAAGCAGCAGACTCCGTCGCTCTATTACCTCCTCAACGCCTTCATTGTCACGTTGAGGGTCAATCGTACAGGCCCCTAACCTGAACCAGTGCTCACCGAGGCGATCCGCACAGAGGTCCTTCTGGAAGTCCAACCAAGGAATCTGAAACAGGTGATCTGGTAGACTCCTCCTTTCGAAAATGGCAGCCATGCGAGCAGTCTCTTGCTTTCAGGTCTTCATGTGATCATCGAACCGCTTTCCAGTTGGCAGACACGTCTCCCTCCCCACAGCCGAGGTTGCCACTACCCTGTACTTGACCGGTCGCATACGCATTGAATCCAAGTTCCACGGCCAAAGTGGCTGCGTTCTGACCTCCCAGGCAAGATCGCAATTCTGCTAAACAGGCCGGAAAATCAAAGATGCGACATCATGTTAAGTCCGAGAAGTGGACCAAGGGTAGGGCTAGAGGCTCGAGTGAGGCAGTTTATCAGGGAGGTTCAGAAGTCCTTCGTGGATCTGTAGTCGGCCCTGAGTGTTAGCGGTTCCTGGTACTATCAGTCGCATCAAGCTCTTCATTGACCAATTCCAATACGCCTCGGACCTCGCAGGAAAATTCTACTCCTTCGTATCCTTGCGTGCCGACATAAAGTCAGACATTTCAATACGTTAATAGCGCATAGGAATCTGCTTGCGGGTAGATACAACAATTCCCAATGCTTACTTCCCGGTCAAAGCAGATTCAAGTGCCCGATGTGCCTGAATTCAGCGGCGCGGCAACGAGACTCCACAACCTAAGATTCTCCAGACTGCCCTATTGCCCTAATCACGGCACATCAATTGTGCAGTAAACGGACCGGCCTCGCGGATTCCAATATGGATGGGAATGCACTCTACGTTCTCCGCTCCCGCTTCGAAACGAGATGCCCAGCGCGCTGGGCCAGCCAATCCCCTACAACGCATCACTCCGTCGCCCTCATCGAGAAACCCGACGTTTCGCTCCCCTCGACTGTGGCACCCACGGCACGGGAAAGCACCATAAGGATGTGCTGTAACCCTTCGCGCTGATCAAACCTGCCACTAACCGCCTCTCCACGCAACTCCGGCCCCACGGCCACTGGCACGCCAAACGCCTCGGAGAGCCGCTCCGCCACCTCGGCCATTGGTGTGGCCCGAAAGAACATGAAGCCGGTCCAGCTAAGAGCCTGCGGCACATTTACCATTATAGGAGCACTGGGCAGGCCACCCCGCTCCACACTGCTCATCTCGCCGGGCCGCAAAATGACGCGGCTATCGGGGAAGCCCTCTGCTGCCAAGGCCAGGCTTCCACTCTCCAGCACGACCTCCGTCGCTTCGCGTGTACCCCGAATCCCGAACCTCGTACCGAGCACGGTAGCCTCCGCACTGGGCGTCAAGACCACAAACCGCTCAGGTGCCGGCGTAATATCTAAAAACGCGCGGCCCTCCAACTCCACGGTGCGTTCAAACGCTTCAACGGCAAACCGCAATTCCGCTCCACCGGCAAGGTATACCTCCGAACCGTCCGGCAGCACCACCTGCTCGGACTGCCCGGCCTCTGTGGCAACAATTTGCAGGGTCTTGTCGCTACGCAGGAAGTAAGTCAATACGCCCACAATCCCGGCCACCATGATGGCTGCCGCGACGCGCCATGTCCATCGCATGGACCGCACGGTCCCCTGGCGCCGGCCGCTATCATACCACTCCCAACACCGGTCAAAATCCGCCTTCTCTTCAGAGATACGGGCAGCTACATCCACAAGCCCTGGATGCACCTTGGTGGCAGATTCGATCTCAGCCCACGAAGCGCTTACCTCCTCGCGCTCTTCCTCCGTAAGCAGTCCCGAATGCCCGGATGTGGTCAGTGCGTATAGCACAAAAAGCCGCCGGTCCGGAACGGACTCATCCAGCCTTTGACGCAGAGACGCAACCAGGCCCCTCCACTGCACGAGCGCATCACGAAGCGCGGCATCGCGCTCGAGCGCTGTCCGAAGCAATTCCATTCGCTCTGGAGACAGTTCGTCTCCGAAGAGCAGATCATTTACGGGGTCCTGCATTGGAGTCTTGGCGGTGTGTCGCATCCCTTACGTCATATTTGTTAGGTCGCGTGGAATCAGCCAAAAGTAACGTGGTACGCTCAGGAGGCGAAGGCACTGTGCATCTTTTCGAAAGCCCGTTTGACCTGCATCTTGACGGCCGTCTCCGTGGTCCCAATCGTCTCGGCAATTTCCTTGTAGCGATAGCCGTACTCGCGCAATTCGAGGATGCGGCGGGCATGCGGCGAAAGGATCGAGAGCGCACGCTCAAGGTCCATTGAGCTGCCGGCCCAGGACCCGCCGGTATTTTCCACTTCCGGAAGGCGCTCCGGCTCGAAAAGGCGCTCCTTCGCGCTGTAGCGCCCGCGATACAGGTCATGCAGCTCAAATAGCGCAGCCTTCATGGCAAAGGGCTTCAGGCGGTCCGGATCCTTGAGTGCCCGGAGTCCTCCATGCACGCGAAGCAGCGTGTTCTGCACAAGATCATCCACTGTGGCATTAAGGCCAACACGCTTGACAAAGAAGGCGCGGAACATGGGCTCGAGCCGATGCAGAAGTTCGTTGCATGCCTGCGCCTCTCCCTGCCTGGCCCGCTCAACCAGATGCCGATTGAATTGCGAATGCGCCATATTGCCCTTCCCACCTGCCGTTACGCCCTTTATAGCAAAAACCGATCCGAAACCCCATGTAGCCAACCGTCCGTTACCGGATCGTATCCTTATACCCGCCCGCCGTGGTCTACCGGTATTACGGATGCCAGTCCTGCCAGGACGCAGACCGACCATGTGCTCCCAAGAATGCGCGCACAATGTACCGGCTTTTACTCACCAAGCTGTACGATGGCCCCGAAATACAGGGCGATGGCCATGGCCATCATGGCAAGCTGCACCATCCCCCGGGCCCTGGCAGGCGCCCGCACACCCAAGAGCAGCCACAGCGCAGCAAGAAGCACACTGTCTGCTACCACCAAGAGGAGCAGATACAGGCCGCGGAATTCAAAGAGCAGAAAGGGCAGTGGCGAAAACACCAGCACAAGGCAGACGGCTCCGGCAGGCAAGACCGGGCTCGGATGCTTTTTCCCGAGCGCCATCTGGGCGTAGGCGGCCACGCCGGCCAGGATCGCGGCAAAAAGAACGGGTCCCAGGCTCCCGGCCGGCGATGCCCCCAGCATCACGACCAAAGCGGCAAATACTGGCCAGGCCGCTAGCCTGAAGGATGGCCGGCCTCCCATCCATACCGCAAGCACCGCCCCGGCGGCAAACGTACCCTGCAGCCAGGACGCCTGCATGGCCAGTATGGTGGCGGCAAGGCCTATTGTGGCAAGAATCTGGTTTACGTGCAGCCGCCTGAACAGGAACGCGGCAGCACACAGTCCAATAAGACCGCCCGCAGCGACGGCACTGGCCTGCGTCTCGCCTGCCGCCATGCCGGAGAGGACACTTCCCAGCACGACACCGACGGCGGGGGCCACCAGACGCAGCAGCACCTGCCACGCCAGACGCAGGCCCTGGAGCCAGGTAGGCAGGTTCCGTCTGTCGAAAAACGTACGCATGGGCTTCGGCGCTCCTTACAGCGTCTCGAACCGGTTTAGCTCGAAGTTCTTCTGTACCCGACCATGATCAAAAATACATCCGTTCATGGCCAGGTATACGCCGGGTGGAAGCACGAGGGCGGCCGCAAAGGCGAAGCCAATATTGAATTCCGCGTCGGTAACCTTGAATCGCGCCGGCGTGAGAGATCCGACAAGGACGATGGCCTTGTCGGGTATATGCTGCAGAGACCGGGCCGTTTCAACCATGGTATCCGTCCCGTGCGTGATGAGAACCCGGCTGTGGGGGGCGTCTGCGACGCTACGCCTGATCAGGGCCCGGTCGTCATCCGTGAGATCCATGCTGTCCTTCCGCAACAGGTTCTCTATCCGGTAGGTCGTGGTAACGTCCACTTTCCGAAGGATTTCGATAATCTGGGGATCCCCTACCCTGTAGCCGCCTCTGGCATCGAAGTAGACCTTGTCTATCGTGCCGCCTGTTGTCAGGATCAGGATGTCGTCGTTCATGACTGAATCGCCTCTGGGAAAAAGCGCGGGCTGGCTTCCGCGGCCGCGCACGTAAAAAGATGCGGTGTAAGGACCGAGGTTTGGAACGCGCCGGAAGCCCTTTTGCCCCCGTACAATATAGTACCGGAACTGCGCTGTAACCGGCGCCTGGAAGTGGCACCCCGCCAATCCGGCCCGGGAGCCTTCCCGCACGGCTATGCCGATACGCCTTCTGCCCCGGGCGAGGCAGCCCGGAGCGCGCGGGCAATAATTTATATGTGTACATCTATTATTTATCAACTTCCTATCCGTAACGATTCGCCGCTTCGTGTATAGACGAAGCGGCGGCTTCCCGGGGCATGCTCGTGGCAGTTCTTCCCCTCTCTGCAGCCATGGCTGTGAAATATTTTTTTCTTTACACCTATTGCGCACTATGTGTGTTTAATGTATAATGGATGCCCTGCCCGCTATTACACACACATCATGCCCAAATTGCTCCGTTATGCCCTCGTGAAGTGGCCACACGTGGCGGCTCATGTGACGAGCTTCAAAGACGCGGTAGTCATCGTGCATGAAGAAGGGCGTACCGTGGCGACCTCTGCTCCCCTTGCGGACTGGCAGGCGGGCATGCCTCTTGGACGGGCAAGAAAAATATATGTGCACGCCATCTTTGCACGGCGGGACCGTGCACGCGAAAAGGCAGCCCACAATGCCCTGGCCCACCATCTGCTCCACTTCACCCCCCGCATGGAGGCCCCGCGCCCGGGATGCTTTCTGCTTCAGGATCCCGACATTGACGGCCTCGCAGGGTTTGTGGCACAGCATGCGGAGCTTCGCGCCGCAGCGGCCTCCTATGCCGCCTGGACACGCCTGGCGGCTTACCTCGCATCCCCCGCCACGCTCCGCATCGTCTGCGACGAAGCGGCTTTCCTTTCCGAGACCCCCGTGTCCGTACTTGCCTGCGGCATCCTTGGTGACCATGGAGCGGAGGTAGCGGAGCGCCTCCGGCTTTTCGGGCTGCATGACCTGAATGCGGTACGCAGGCGCCTTACCCGAAGGCACCTGCGCGTGCAGTTCGGGGCTGAGACCGGTGGGCTTCTCGATAGCATTCTGCGCCCTGGCAGGCAGCCCGTGGTAGCCGTCTACACGCCTGACAGGGAAGTGCATGTGGCACACGAACTGGAGACATCCGCTCCCGCCGGAAAGCCCTGGATCCGGGCCGCCATCCTGCGCCTTGCCGAACATCTGGCCCGGGAGCTTCGGGGCATGGCTGCCCTTACCCTTGCCCTGGAGGCCTTCGTTCCGGGACGAGGCACGGTGAGCTCCCGCTACATGGCACCGCGGGGGCTGTCGACGGCAACTGACCTGCGGCGGCTTGCCGGCAGGCTCCACGAGCGCCTGTGCCTCCAGCTTGCCATGCATGAGGTACTCTCGCTGCGCCTTGCCGCCGGAGGCCTGATGCAGCTGGCCTATGCGCAGGGCCACCTCTTTACGCCCCGTACGGAGGAGCCCGCCCTCAAGCGCGCCGTCGATCTGCTGCAGAAGCGCTATGGGCAGCAGGCCCTCTTGCGGGCCGAGCGGAAAGACTCCCTCTTTCCGGAAGATCGCCTCGTGTTCAAACCCCTGTAGTGCCCCATGCCTTTCGCCTATCTGCACACGCGGTCCCACTTCTCCCTCCTTGCCGGGGGCTCCTCTCCCGAGGAGCTGGCCGCAGAGGCCGCCCGGCTTGGCATGGATGCGCTTGCACTTACCGATGCGCAGGGGGTGCGGGGGGCCGTGCGCTTTGCGAAAGCCTGCCAGGCCTACAGCATAAAGCCTGTCTACGGAGCAGAACTCCCCGTCGAAGGAAGCTCCCTGGTGCTGCTCTGTGCCAACAGGGAAGGTTACGGCGAACTCTGCCGGCTGCTTACCCAAAGCTGCGAGAGCCCGCTCACGCTCGAGAGCCTGGTGCCTGCCGGCAACCTTTTCTGTCTTACCGGCGGGCGCGAGGGGCTGCTCGTGCGCACCCTTTCGATCTCGCATCCTGCGGCGCGGCAGTGCCTGGACCGCCTTGCAGCCATCTTCGGTGACCGCCTGTCCGTGGAGCTCTGGCACCACCTCCACGAACGGGACGCCGTGCTGCTGCGCGCGCTCATGGAGCTTGCCGCCACTTGCAACGTCGAAACCATCATAGGCGGCGATGTGCGCTTTGCGCGGCCGGAGGCGTACGCGCGCTACGACCTCATGACCTGCATCCGCCTGGGCTGCACCGTCTTCGACCATACGGCGCAGCGGCCTTCCAATGCCGAGGCCTTCCTTCGTGCCCCGGGTGCACTGCGCAGGCTCCTGCCCCATCCGCACGCCTTCGATCGTGCCGCCGATGTTGCCGCCGCCTGCAACGTCAACCTGCTGCCGGGCCATCTCATTGCGCCCGCGCCCCGGCTTGCCGACCGTGAGCAGGCGCTGCCGATGCTGAGGCGGCTCTGCGATGAGAGCCTGCTGCGGCGCTACCGCAACGCTCCACACGCCGCCGCCGCACGCCGGCAGATGGAGCATGAGATATCCACGATAGCGGACCTAGACCTGTGCGACTTCTTCCTCGTTGTCCATGAAATTATTGCGGAAGCGCGGCGCAGAGGCATTCGCTATGCCGGCAGGGGCTCGGCCGCCAACTCGATCATCGCCTATCTGCTCGGCATCACGACGGTCTGTCCCATCGAGCAGAACCTGCTTTTCGAGCGCTTCCTGCACCGCGGGCGCGTGGGCACGCCGGACATTGATGTCGATTTCGACTCCGAGCGCCGCGACGAAATCATCGCCTGGATCGAGCAGCGCTTCGGGCCCGAGCATACCGCCATGACGGCGACGCTCGTCTGCTACGGGCTCCGCCTGGCGATCCGTGACGTGGCCAAGGCTCTCGGATGGCCAGCCAGTGACCTGAGCCGTATCTCCAAGGCCGTCCCGCGCCGCCGCTCGACCAGGGAAATCCATGCCCTCAAAAGCGACCTGGAGGCAGCCATCGGGACATCTCCCATGATGGATACGCTGCTGCAGAGCGTCGCCTCCCTTAACGGCGTACCGCGACACCTGGGGCTGCACAGCGGAGGCATGATCCTCTCCCGCGCTCCGCTCTGGCAGTTTTCACCCGTGCAGCATTCCGCCAACGGCGTGCGCATGGTGCAGTTCGACAAGGACGATGTCGAGGCGCTGGGACTGGTCAAGTTCGATGTCCTGGGGCTGCGGATGCTGGCCACCCTGGACATGGCCAGCCGTCTGGTTGCCAAGCACGAGCGCGGCGAGGGCCTGCCCGAGAGCGACTGGATTGATGCGCTTCCCCTGGACGATGCCGAGACCTATGCCTCCATCCGCAAGGGCGACAACCTGGGACTCTTCCAGATCGAATCCATGGGACAGATGCACTTGGTGGCGAGTCACCAACCCCGCTCTTTCCAGGACCTCGTGACCCAGGTGGCCATCTTCCGCCCCGGCCCGCTGCAGGCCGACATGGTGCATCCCTTCATCCGCCGCCGTCGCGGCGAAGAGGCCGTTATCTACGACCACCCCCGGCTCGAGCCCATCCTCCGGGACACCTACGGCGTCGTGCTCTTCCAAGAGCAGATCCTGGAGATCGCCCACTGTTTCGCCGGCATGACCCTGGAAGAGGCGGATGGATTTCGGCGCCTGATGTCGAAATACCGTGATCCGGAAGAGATGGCGGAGATGAAGGAGAGCTTCATCGGCGGCGCCGTGCGGAAGGGCGTCCCGCTGGAGACGGCCCATGAGGTCTTTGCCAAGGTGTCCGGATATGTCGGCTACGGCTTCTGCCGCAGCCATGCCGCCGCCTTTGCACGCACCGTATATCACAGTGCCTACCTGAAGTTGCACCATCCGGCCGCCTATTTCGCGGGCGTCCTCGAACACCGGCCAGGCATGTACGATGCTCTGACCCTGGAAAAGGAGGCGCAGCGCCTGGGGGTGCGCATGCTGCAGGCCTGCGCCCGGCGCAGCGGCGCACGCTACGAGCTGGAGCGCGACGAAGGAGGCCGGCCGTGCATCCGCCGTCCGCTGCGCGTGGTGGCGGGCATCTCTGCAGATGCTGCATCCGAAATACTGTGGGCACGCCTGACGACGGGCACCTTCCTGTCCGTGGAAGACCTGTACTGCCGCACCGCGCTGGACCATGACCAGTTCCGCGCCCTGGCCATGGCCGGAGCCCTGGACGATTTGGCCGGCGACCGGCGCCGGGCCCTCTGGGAAATCGGTGTTCTGGAACAGCGCCACAACGCACCCGGCAGCGAGGCACCCGCGCGGCTCTTCGGCAGAGATGCCATTGAGGAGGACGACATCCCGCAGCTGCCGCCGATTGCGGCATCGGAGCGCCTCTCCTGGGATCTTGTGTCCACCGGCACGAGCACCGTCCATCCCGTCGCCTCCGCCCGCGCCACGCTAAACGCCCTGCACGTGACTACTATCCAGGGGCTGCAGCATCATGTTAAGGGCATAGTGCGCATCGCCGGCCGCGTCATCATGCGGCAGCGGCCGCCCACGGCCAAGGGCGTCGTCTTCATCACGCTTGAGGACGAGACAGGCGTCGTGCAGGCCATCGTCTATCCCAAACAAGTGGACCGGCTCCGCCAGGCCCTGCAGGCCCCGGCCGTAGTCATCACCGGCCAGCTTCAGGCCGAGGGACGATGGCGCGCCCTCATCATCCTGCAGGCCTGGCCTCTCCCCCGGGTGCTGGGCGGATACGGCGGCCACCTGCAGATGGGCGGAGGCCGCGACCAGTTTGTAAGCCAAGATCATGAAACATCTGGAAGAAACCATTCACGTTCGCTGCTCGGGAACGCGGCCGCTCGCGTTTAGGCGTCCCTGTAGCCAGAGCCGAACCTATGTCATACAGCGCATCCTGCGCGTGTGGGTCGTGCAGACCGCATGGTGGGACAGGGAAGCCCGTCACACCTACTACGAGGTGGTAACCGGGCATGGCGTCTACCTCATCTGCTGTCGCTGCCGCACCCCGGGCACCTGGTACCTCCTCGGCACCCAGGATTAGCCGCATGCACCCCACAAACTGCCATCACAAACCGGTACATACCCCCAATGTCCTCCACCCTGCCTCTTGACCACGCCAGCGCCGAAAACACCCCGCGGCGGAAGGATAATACCCTCCCGCCGCCGGATGCCGCCTCGCTCTCCCACGACATGAAGACGCCGCTCGGCGCCATCGAACTCTACAACGACCTCCTCCGCAACATGGAAGCCAACCATCCGGAGCGCACCGCATTCCACGAACTGATTGCTGACCAGGTACACCACCTGGCCGATCTGGCGGACTGCGTCGGTGCACTGCCCGAAAAAGGCGCACATAGCACAAAGCTCCGTCTGGAGAAGACCTACCTACAAAGGCTCCTTGCGGATACCGCAGCGCTATACCGCACGATGCACGGTGGCAACGGGTACGAATTCCTGCTCGATGCGCCGGATACCCTGCGCCCCATTCTTGCAGACCGGAACGCGCTCTGCCGTGTGCTCAACAATATTCTGGACAACGCCGTCAAGTACAGCAGGCCTCACACCATCTGTATTCGCGTATACGAGGCGCGCCGGCCGCTTAAGCTCTTCACCGTCCTGGAAATCACGGACCGGGGCCGCGGCATCGCACGGAAGCACCGCCGGCGCCTGTTTGAGCCATACTACCGCGTGGACAAAGGCAACCCGGACGGCGGTTCAGGGCTTGGCCTCGCCATCGCACGGGAGATCATTGAGGCGCACGGCGGCCACATCGAGATCGAGAGCACGCCTGGCACCGGCTCAACCTTCCGGGTGCTACTTCCCATCACCAGCCCGGACCAAAACGAATCCGCATAACCCAAACCAAAAAAGCCATGTTGACCCAAACCACCCCCCCGAAGAAGGCGCCTTTCGAAGCGCCGCCCCGCGCCCTTGTCGCCGAAGACGAGTGGTACATGTACAATGCGATCGAGCATACCCTGAAGAAAGGCGGATATGAGATTGTAATCGTGGAAAACGGCAAGGAGGCCACCGATCTGCTTCTGGACGGAGCACCCTTCGACGTGGTGCTACTGGATGTCGTCATGCCCGAAATGGATGGCTTCGAGGTGCTGCGCCGCGCCCGCGCAGCGGATGTGCGCACGCCCATCATCATGGTATCGGGCCAAGCCACAGAGTCTGATCGCGTGCGCGGCCTGAACCTCGGCGCCGACGACTATCTCGCAAAGCCATTCAGCATGCGGGAGCTTCTGGCCCGCACAAATGCGGTGCGCCGACGCGGCGAAGGGACGAGGCCACGGCCGAAGAAAATCCGTGTCGGCGGTGTCGTAGCGGACTTTGAAACTTACGTCGCCCTTCGCGGCAAGGAGCATGTCCACCTGACGCCCCTGGAGTGGGCCGTCCTTCGCCACCTGGCGCACCGACGTGGCAAAGCCGTCTCACGCGCCGAATTCAATGTTAAGGTGCTCAGGATTCCGGCTTCGATAGAGACTCGCACGATTGACCGCCACACTTATTCGCTGCGCTGCAAGCTGGACGAGGACCCGAAGAAGCCGCGGCATGTGCTCAGCGTAACGGGTGTCGGTTACAGGCTGGTGGATTTCGAGCAGCTGGCGTGAGGAGAGGCTGTGGGGCTACTTTCGTGAGTTGTAGAATTCCAGCCGTGCCGATGAGGAGACTGAAAACCATCATCGAAAACTTGGTCACGATGTCGCGGCGACCTTGGTAGGCTGTGCAATTGGGTCCTGAGTTGGACAGAGACGACCACCCCTAGACCGAACCGAATCCGATCCGCTGTAGACCGAAATTCTGTCCAAGTTCTTGGTGTACCGCGTCCGCTTCTGATCGAATCCTCGGACGAACCTAGTGAGTGATTGACCGAATACTCTCTTTTTTCGGCATCGAATACACAGGCACGGTCGTTTTTTGAGTTCGTTGACGGTCCGCTTCAAGTGTTTCGGCCATGCTGGCGTCTCTTGCGTGCGCGCACGGACAGTTTGCGGCTCGAAGGGCGTTGTGTTCCTATCGGGAGGGCATACGTGTCCCTTGGGGCCTGCGATTGGGACCTTTCTTCGAGGTGGTAGCGGGCCTACGCCGCGCGCTTTCGCCGACGCCTTATTCGTGCCCGTTCCTGGTCGCGCACCAGGCAACCCAGCCGGTGCACGTTGACCGCCAGCACGGACAGGCTCACCATCAGCGCGAAGTTCTCCGGACTCTTCTGCCGCCCCACCGCCCCGAAGTCCGAAATTGGCCAGACACGACTCGGCGGCCGGGTGCTGCCGCTGCGCTGCCTTGAACGCGAGCGCGCGCTTTCGCGCACGCTCCGCCAGAGAAAGCTTGCCCTTCTTCGGAAGCGCATTGAGCGCCAGCCGAGCATCCAATGCTTCTCGATTCTTCAAGCTGTGGAAGCCCCGGTCAAAACTGCACGCATTGAACGCTGGAAAAGCCGCCTGCACCGCGTCAATGATCGCTACCGCCACCTCAACATCTGATGTGTCCCCCAGGATGTGATAAGCCAACCGGTGCTCATCTTCTACCAGTGCGACCGGAAGGCCCAGCTCCGCCAGCACGCCCGCCTTGCCTTTGCTGATCCAACGCGTATGTGGCTTGTGGATGGAAAACACTTTCTGCGCATGCGGAATCTTCTCGCCCAAGAGGATGCGACGCCTGATCCACCAACAAGTCCACATAGTGCAAGTAATACGCGATATCCGCTCGCGCCGCCGCCGATTTCTGCGCCGTGGCCAAGGCATTTAACAGCGTACGTGCTGCAGTCTGTGTGCACTGGCGCAAGTACGCCTTCACTCCTTTCGGATTCTGCCGGTAGCGCGGGGCCGTCTGCACCCGGCTGAAGGCCTGGTATACCTTCCGCGTGCGATCCGCATGCTTGCGCCAGCCCGGAAGAGCGAATGCCGCAGCCGAGCGTGCACTCACACGTATTAGACCACGAAGTGCATCCCAGCACAGACCCACATCGGTGGGATAGTGCACATGCGTCTTAACCACCCTGGAATCGCAGCGACCGCCTAGCGCGGCCCCAGACTTTTTTCCAGCCACCTTGTGCCCCGTCCGCACTATCAAATGGATGTCGGGTAGCCCGGGGGAATCTCACCCCCAGGCTCCCACAGATCCGTACGTGAGGCTCTCGCCTCATACGGCTCTTCTCGGCCCGCCCAGACACTGGGCCAGCCAGCAGCCAAGCCCTTGTTTCGTGAGCAAGTTCCTCCCGCCATTGCGGTTGTTCCGCTCCTTCCACCGGCCGAGTCGGCCCCTTCGCTCCAGTTCCGTTACAGAACCTTCCTCACTACTACGAGCCGATCCGCCACCGTGGGGCGCATTGGTACTCAATCGCTTGCGGGTTCTCCGCTTGCGAGGCTCCCTTAACATCGCCCCGACAGCTTCCCACGTTCCGCATTTAGGCCTAGACCATATTCTCGCCGCCTATATGCCGGATGCCGATCGGGCCGTAAACAGGCACCTCCCGATCTCGTCCCGGAGCAGAGGTGAGACCCCGGTTTTGACATCATCCATGGTCTTTCGACACTTCTTCGACGGTTCACTTGCGTTCGACTCTATGGCCCTTACCTGACAGAGTCTTTGCTCTGCCTTTTCCGGACTCGCTCACTACCGGACCCTTAAGGCCAAGCAGCAGCCGGTGGTTTGCAGCGTCGGGTAGCCCGGGGGAATTTCACCCCCTGTATCTTGTTCGTGATGCTTAACGGAGTAAGTCGGTAGAGTGATCTATGGGGTGGAGAAGGTGGAAGTCATGATTAACAGTCTATGATCCCAAACTTAGCCAGCTCGTTTTTCTTGCTTTCGACGAGACGTTGTGCTCCGTTTGCGTCGCGTCAGCACGAGTCAACTCCCCGGGAGCAGCTATTCACCCAGGCCCCCAGGCCCCCACAGAACCGTACGTGAGACTCTCGCCTCATACGGCTCTTCTCGGCCCACCCGGCTACCAATCCAGCCAGCAGCCAGGCCCTTGTTTCTTGAGCGAGGTCCTCCCGCCTTGCGGTTGCCCCGCTCCTTCCACTGACCGAGTCGGCCCCTTCGCTCCAGTTCCATTACAGAACCTTCATCACTACTACGAGCCGATCCGCCCCCGTGGAGCGCATTGGCACTCAATCGCTCGCGGGTTCTCCGCTTGCGAGTCTCCCTTAGCATCGCCCCGACAGGTTCCCACGTTCCGCATTTAGGCCCAGACCATATTCTCGCCGCCTGTATGCCGGATGCCGATCGGGCCATAAACAGGCACCTCCCGATCTCGTCCCGGAGCAGAGATGAGACCCCGGTTTTGACATCGTCCAAGCACTTTCGACACTTCGTCAGCGGTTCACTTGCGTTCGACTCTATGGCCCATACCTGACAGAGTCATTGCTCCGCCTTTTCCGGACTCGCTCACTGCCGAACCCTTAAAGTCAAGCAGCAGCCGGTGGTTTGCAGCCTCCGCCTGTACGACGGCTGCGGGGGGCCTTCCCCCATCCTAAATGCAGTTACGCAACACTCAAGTTATGTTAAAGAACAACACCTGCGTGCCACTCGTGGCACACCACCCCCAGGCTCCCACAGAACCGTACGTGAGACTCTCGCCTCATACGGCTCTTCTCGGCCCACCCGGCTACCAATCCAGCCAGCAGCCAGGCCCTTGTTTCTTGAGCGAGGTCCTCCCGCTTTGCGGTTGCCCCGCTCCTTCCACCGACCGAGTCGGCCCCTTCGCTCCAGTTCCATTACAGAACCTTCATCACTACTACGAGCCGATCCGCCCCCGTGGAGCGCATTGGTACTCAATCGCTCGCGGGTTCTCCGCTTGCGAGTCTCCCTTAGCATCGCCCCGACAGGTTCCCACGTTCCGCATTTAGGCCCAGACCATATTCTCGCCGCCTGTATGCCGGATGCCGATCGGGCCATAAACAGGCACCTCCCGATCTTGTCCCGGAGCAGAGATGAGACCCCGGTTTTGACATCGTCCAAGCACTTTCGACACTTCGTCAGCGGTTCACTTGCGTTCGACTCTATGGCCCTTACCTGACAGAGTCTTTGCTCTGCCTTTTCCGGACTCGCTCACTACCGGACCCTTAAGGCCAAGCAGCAGCCGGTGGTTTGCAGCCTCCGCCTGCACGGCGGCTGCGGGGGGGCCTTCCCCCATCCTAAATGCAGTTACGCAGCACTCAAGCTATGTTAAAGAACAACGCCCTTGTGCCACTCGTGGCATACCACCTCCAGGACCAGCTCCGGCGTCAAAAGCTGCACGTTGTCCACCAAGTGCTGTCTGCTGTACTTCACCGCGTCAAAGGCGGCCTCTCCGTGCCCCAAGAGCTCCCGCAGCAAAAGATGGTTGTTCGCCCGGTACAACAAAGCATCGTAGTCCAGATCCAGGCACTGCTTGACTATCGCAAACACGATGACGCGCCATAGATCCATGCCCGGTCGCCCGACATCTCTGCGTGTACCCGGCTGAAAGTGCGCCTCCAGAATCGTGAACAAGGCCGCGCGGGATTCCGCCTTGCAGTAGACGCACTGCAGACCCTTGAGCACCGCACTCATGTTGTCGCGCATTCTCGGGTCTATGGCAATCTTCTCGATCGGCGTACTGTCGAGTGCACGGCACTCTGGGACAATCTTGCGCATGGTTTCCCTGGCGAATGTGAGCTGTTTTGCGCTCTTAAACGCCCAAATCGGCTATACGTCCCTCATATTTTACCGCCAATTGCAAATATAACCAATTGTTTCTTTAGGATTTAAAGTATTTTCGTACAAGCACTAAATAGTCGGTCTCCATGACTCCTGTAGAATATGTTGGGACAAGTTGATACCTTATGTATCAACTTGGCTGGGAAATGACTATGCGTTATTCGCGAATTGGGTTACCCTTTCTGAACTGCCTACTGCTCACAGCGCTGACGTCCCCGGTGGCGCAAGCCTTCCAGTCGGGACTTCAGCAAGATTACTTTGCGCTGAAAGCGTTGTACGACGTGACCGACGGGGGTAATTGGACCTACAATACGGGATGGGATACGACGCTAACGGGAAGCCAGATTACCGCACAAGTAATCGATGGCTTCGAAGGGGTTACAGTAGGGCAAGGGCGGGTTGTAGGTGTAAACTTGAGTTCTAATTCCCTTGCAGGTTCGATTCCCCCCGAGTTGGGTAATCTTGCAAGTCTGGAAGTTCTGGCTTTGTACTCTAACGCCCTTACGGGTCCGATTCCCTCCGAGTTAGGTAACCTGGCAAATCTGGAATGGCTGTCTTTGTACATTAACGCCCTTACGGGTCCGATTCCCTCCGAGTTAGGTAACCTGGCAAATCTGGAAAGGCTACTTCTCGATCAAAACGCCCTTACGGGTCCCATTCCCGTTGAGCTTGGCAACTTGGCAAGGTTGAAATGGCTGAATTTGGCCGACAATGCCCTTACGGGTCCGATTCCCTCCGAACTGGGGAATCTAGTAATTCTGGAATCTCTGTATTTGACCGACAATGCCCTTACGGGTCCGATTCCCTCCGAACTGGGTAGCATCTCAAAGCTGGAATGGCTGGAACTGGACAACAACGCCCTCACGGGTCCCATTCCCGTTGAGCTTAGCAACCTAACAAAATTGATGTTTCTCAGGTTGCACAACAACAGGCTCACGGGCCCGATCCCACCCGAGCTGGGCAACCTCTCTTTCCTCAAAGAACTAAGCGTGTACGATAACGTCCTAACGGGCTCCATTCCTTCCACGCTGGGAAATCTTTCAGATTTGGAATCGCTCTTCCTTCACCGTAACGGCTTTACGGGTCCAATTCCCTCCGAACTAGGAAACCTTTCAAAGCTGGATTCTCTGGAATTGAGCGGCAATGCCCTTACGGGCCCGATTCCCTCCGAGTTGGGAGACCTTGTAAGGCTGAGATGGCTGGGTCTGAATGACAACAACCTCTCTGGAAACATGCCTAGTGAAGTTGGCAATCTTACCAACTTGAATGTGCTGTATTTGGACGGCAACGCCCTTACGGGTCCGATTCCCTCCGAGCTGGGTAACCTAGAAAATATGCAATGGCTGCACCTGAGCCGCAATAACCTCAGCGGCTATGTACCCGACGAACTCGGTAATCTTACCAATCTTATAGAGCTATATCTGTATGACAACGCCCTTACGGGTACCCTGCCATTGACCTTGACACAGATACTCCCATTCCCCAGCGGCCCGCTATATTACTTGCACTTCGGAGGGGTCGGGGATAGCCTGTGCGCTCCCTTGAACCCGGTCTTCCAAGCTTGGCTGGATAGGATAGATACGGTTATAGGCCCTAATTGTACTGGTGCTCGCTTCGTAGAAGGCATTTCCGATCAGGCGTATGTTGCGGGTAAATCAGTGGCGATTGAATTCCCCGAAGCAGCCTTCTCCTTCCCTCCAGTTACCTACACGCTTTTGCCAGACCCTCCCGAAGGGTTGACGTATGACGCAAGCAATCGCACGCTGAGTGGCACGGCAACCACAGTTACGGCGCCAGCAACCTACACCTATAAGGCTGTAGATGCAGCACCTTCGGCTGATTCTCTGCAATTCACTATCGAAGTAGTGTCGCAGATGACGTTGCCTGACTCGATACCAGCGCAGACGTACATAGCAAACGAAGCGATCACACCCTTGGTGTTTCCCGAGGCGCAGGGCGGCGCGCCGCCCTATACCTACACTTTGATTCCTGATCCTCCTTCCGGGCTTACTTTCGACGCCAACACGCGCACGCTGAGCGGAACGCCTAACGAGACAATGCCGCAGGCAACTTATACCTACACGGTGATGGATTCGGTGGCACAAAAAGACTCCTTGCAGTTTACTATCGTGGTATTGCCCGTGCTTGGTACCGTGCGAGGGGAGCTACCCACGGCGTTTACCTTGCAAGGCAACTTTCCCAACCCGTTTCAACAGTCTACCCGGATCGTGTTCGACCTTCCATGGCCCGCCAGCGTGAGCGTCGAAGTATTGGATGTGCTAGGGCGGCGCGTGCTCTTGATGCCGGCGCGAGATATGCCTGCGGGATGGGAACGAGGCATAGACCTTAGCGCTACCGCCATTCCCTCGGGTACGTACCTGTACCGGTTGCGTTTGGATGGGCCGACGGGGGGCATGGTGCGTCCGGGGAGCTTCGTTCGGATCAAGTGAATATTCGATTGTCTAAATCTACTTCCGGCATATGGAGGTAGGGCAGACCTTTTCAAGAGTTTGTGATTGAAACGCACACTCATGGCGGAGTGATAGTTAGTGCCTGGGTGAATTGCCTCCGGATTTTGCGATACTACGGTAGGCGATGAGTTACTTCGCAATATTCGTGCGCTGTGATTCTTTGACGCGGGCGGCGAGCGTGTCGTAAGCGTCCTGTGAACCACACCTTGTGAGGTGGCGGTGTGGTTGGGGGCTTGTGTATGGATAATTCACAATGATCCCATGGGCAAGACGAGACGTAGTTCGGAGGAGATGTATCCGCTTGTAGAGTGCTACCTGCCAGGTAGCTAGGGCGCGGAGGCGTTTTGTGCGGAGCGTGGCATTAGCTTGTGCTTGTACGAAAATACTTTAAATCTTAAAGAAACAATCGGTTATATCTTGCCATTGGCGCTAAATCTGAGGGACGTATAGCCGATTTGGGCCTTTAAGAGCGCAAAACAGCTCACATTCGCCAGGGAAACCATGCGCAAGATTGTCCCAGAGTGCCGTGCACTCGACAGTACGCCGATCAAGGAGATTGCCATAGACCCGAGAATGCGCGACGACATGAGTGCGGTGCTCAAGGGTCTGCAGTGCGTCTACTGCAAGGCGGAATCCCGTGCGGCCTTGTTCACGATTCTGGAGGCGCACTTTCAGCCGGGTACACGCAAAGATGTCGGACGACCGGGCATGGATCTATGGCGCGTCATCGTGTTTGCGATAGTCAAGCAGTGCCTGGATCTGGACTACGATGCTTTGTTGTACCGGGCGAACAACGATCTCTTGCTGCGGGAGCTCTTGGGGCACGGCGAGGCCGCCTTTGACGCGGTGAAGTACAGCAGACAGCACCTGGTGGACAACGTGCAGCTTTTGACGCCGGAGCTGGTCCTGGAGGTGATCCATTTGATAGTGCGGACGGCGCACAAGGTGGCTGGAAACAAGTCTGGGGCCGCGCTAGCCGGTCGCTGCGATTCCAGGGTGGTTAAGACGCATGTGCACTATCCCACCGATGTGGGTCTGTGCTGGGATGCACTTCGTGGTCTAATACGTGTGAGTGCACGCTCGGCTGCGGCATTCGCTCTTCCGGGCTGGCGCAAGCATGCGGATCGCACGCGGAAGATATACCAGGCCTTCAGCCGGGTGCGGACGGCCCCGCGCTACCGGCAGAATCCGAAAGGAGTGAAGGCGTACTTGCGCCAGTGCACACAGACTGCAGCACGTGCCCGTACGCTGTTAAATGCCTTGGCCACGGCGCAGAAATCGGAGGCGGCGCGAACGGATATCGCGTATTACTTGCACTATGTGGACTTGTTGGTGGATCCAGCGTCGCATCCTCTTGGGCGAGAAGATTCCACATGCGCAGAAAGTGTTTTCCATCCCAAGCCACATACGCGTTGGATCAGCAAAGGCAAGGCGGGTGTGCTGGCGGAGCTGGGCCTTCCGGTCGCACTGGTAGAAGATGAGCACCGGTTGGCTTATCACATCCTGTGGGACACATCAGATGTAGAGGTGGCGGTAGCGATCATTGACGCGGTGCAGGCGGCTTTTCCAGAGTTCAATGCGTGCAGTTTTGACCGGGGCTTCCACAGCTTGAAGAATCGAGAAGCATTGGATGCTCGGCTGGCGCTCAATGCGCTTCCGAAGAAGGGCAAGCTTTCTCTGGCGGAGCGTGCGCGAAAGCGCGCGCTTGCGTTCAAGGCAGCGCAGCGGCAGCACCCGGCCGTCGAGTCGTGTCTGGCCAATTTCGGACTTCGGGGCGGTGGCGGCAGAAGAGTCCGGAGAACTTCGCGCTGATGGTGAGCCTGTCGGTGTTGGCGGTCAACGTGCACCGGCTGGGTTGCCTGGTGCGCGCCCAGGAACGGGCACGAATAAGGCGTCGGCGAAAGCGCGCGGCGTAGGCCCGCTACCACCTCGCAGAAAGGTCCCAATCGCAGGCCCCAAGGGACACGTATGCCCTCCCGATAGGAACACAACGCCCTTCGAGCCGCAAACTGTCCGTGCGCGCACGCAAGAGACGCCAGCATGGCCGAAACACTCGAAGCGGACCGTCAACGAACTCAAAAAACGACCGTGCCTGTGCATTCGAGGCCGAAAAAAGAGAGTATTCGGTCAATCACCAGTTAGGCTATCTGTACTTCACCGGACGCTTACGGCACGCAAGCTACAGTAATAGCAGTCATTTGCACGGTCAGTAACACGAGACAGGCGACCCTCATGGCCGCGCCATTCCTGATGTGCGATGGGAGGACGGATCTCAGTTACTAGCGCCATCAGTTCAGTTGCTGCTATCGACGCTATGACACCGTTAACCGTAATCACCGATGGGCCACCGTCAGCCAAGTGTCTTGCAGGGATGCCGTAGATCTCGTCACGATCTGTTTGCTGCGCGTCGGTAGCTAAATAGTCTCGAATTGCGTCTTGGTTCAGTACGTTAAAGCACATAAGGCAGCCGGTATCGGATGATGCAACGCAGACTCTGCCTCCGAAAAGAACCCTATTGATTTCAGGTATGGTATCGCTCGCAGCATCGATGAGCGGCAGATCCTGCTCGCAGCAGAATTTGTTCAGCAAGAAGCGTGGACCGTCGTTATCTACGCATCCTACTACGACGTCTACATTCTCAAGGGCAGACTTGGATTCGGGATCTTCAAAACGAAATGCTTTAATCTCTGGCTTGACCTTGGGATCTATTTGAGTTGCAAGGTCCCTAAGCAGGTTGACTTTGGGTGTTCCATTCGGATGCGAATCCCAGGCACCTACTAGTCGGTTCCGGTTCGAGTCCTCAAGCAGATCTTTGTCAACCAACACGATCTTCCTAATTCCCAAATACGCAAGTTCTAGCACCATGAACGATCCGAGTCCGCCCCCACCAACGATACCTACTCTAGTACCCTGTAGGCGCTTTTGCCCCTTATCTCCGAAGATTTGCCTTTGCCTGTCGAACCTATCCACTTAAGGCTGCCTCCCGCCAGGTGCACTCGGAGTCACCGCTTGGTTTCAGCAGGTCTCCAGCAACAACGAGACCTACTGTACCTAGAGGATTTTTCTTCTTGCCCTCCCAGTAGAGGGAATCGAACGCATCCTGACCAAAGACAAGCGCGACATACGGTCGGCCGGGTAATCGCCAGGTCATCTGTGGCCCAAGATGGGCCAGCCCCACGCAATCGGAATACGAAAAACAGACCCTCGGCCCTACAGCAAAGGGATGCGAATGTGCTTCGATCAAAGCGGTTTTCGTCCTGTGTGCGCGAATGATCATTTGCTGGAGCACACCGTCCTTGAGTTCTAGGAACCGGGCTGATTGCACAACGAAATCGGCATGCTTCAACACGATGACTTCCGCGATGTCTAGCACTCCATCCGTGGCTTGAGATGCGAATAGAAATGCTCCGGACTCGTACTCAGTGGCACGTCCATTGCGTAAGAGCACACCTCGAAGTGCTTGGTACTCGCCTTTGCTCTCAAAGCGAAGCCTGCGCTTCCGGGTAGGTTCATACTCCATCTTTAAATCTCTCTTCGAACGTCAGAACAAAATTGAGAAGGTTGGCCCCATT
Organism: Rhodothermales bacterium; assembly: GCA_965216255.1. Lineage (GTDB taxonomy): Bacteria > Bacteroidota > Rhodothermia > Rhodothermales > Bin80. Next base: position 4,670,594 of record OZ244148.1, on the reverse strand, counting down.
GCGGATGCGCTGTGCAGGGATCCAAGGTTTGCCGCTATTGTCACCCAGCCACGAAAGAGTTCCCCACTCTCCTTGGAACGGCGGCCGGTTATTCGCTTTGGCCGTGTAATTGTCGGGCACTCTACTGCCGACTTGTGCAGAGGAAGGCACGTAGATACCGTAAGGTACCTGTCCTGGATGCTCTGGCTGTGCGTGAAACGCTACAGGAAACGGATCAGGGGTCCAACCGTACCGCGTCGGTCTAGGATCATTTGGAATAAGAAACCAATCCCCTTGTCGAATGACTTGCGAAAAGACCGAAGCGATTAATTGATGCTCTTCCTCAAGACGGCGCTCGCGTTCATCCACGTTGCCAGCCTATCTTTTTCGCAAAGGTCTTACTCGACTTAAGCTCAATGAGCTCATCTGGTTCAAGCGTTCGGACTTCGTTCGTGGCTAAGTCGACCTCCTGAACGCCCTTTGACAGGTCCCAGCCACCGAGCTTGGCGATTTGCTCCGCGGTGATGGTTGGCGCACTCCACTGAAACTCTTCACCCTCGATCACGAGAGTGAAGATGGGACCGGTACGCAGTCTCTCAACACTGTCCCCTGTGAGATCTACGGTATCGGCATTCTTTATGAGAACTTCAGAATCATCGCTTCGATTAAACCAAATTCCTGTACATGTAGGGTCAGCACCTACCAGCTGCTTTGCGATAAGCCCAGACAGGGTAGCTGCGCCCCATTCGAAACGCCTACCATCAATCTCAACGCGAAAAGACCGGTCACTCTTAAACAGAATGAAGCGGTTGATCTCTTTCCCGCCAAGCTCTATAGCTTCGTTGAGCTGCCGTTCTTTAAGAGAACCGTCATCCCACAACTGAAAAAGCAGATACTCCTGTACAGATTCGAAGCCCGCTACCTCAAGCAACTGCTGACCCGTGAGTTTGCTATTACCCACATCAATGAGCTTGAAGTCATAACTGGCTTCGGCTATCGCCACCTGCAAGCAAGGTTGGCCACGGGCGGCTTGCCCATCATCGGGGCAGTCCTTCTTGTCACTAGTGTCCATTTCAAATTACTAAGTAGCTAGATCATTTCGGATTCACGTGAACGTAACTTCGTATAGCCATTAGCCTTGGATTTGTTCCTTGTTACACCCCGGTCATACATATCATTAGCACATATCATGATGTCAACGGCGTGATCACGAAAAGTCTTTGAGGATGTCGTTTTTGGGTTCGTATAGCCTTCCGTTACTTGGCAAGCTGGTACTGCTATCCCGTCCTGCGTTTCTTCCCCGCGGATGGCTGCCGGACAGGGTGCGGCAGCACTGGCCCCGTTGGAGTCACTCCGGCTTTCGGGTCAAGCCGATTTCCACACCCTGATGCCGAAGGTACTTGTACAGCGTTGACTTGCTGATTTCGAGGTTGCGAGCGATCTCGCTTACGCTCAGCTTCCCCTCGCTGTAGATCGACTCGGCGGCGATGGCTTTCTTCCTGGTCTGGTCTGACAGTCCTCCGGGGCGCCCGCGTGCACGAGCGGCTTGCAGGCCGGCCTGCGTACGCTCGCGGATCAGGTCACGCTCGAACTCCACCAGCGAGGCAAAGACATTAAAGATGAGCCGGCCATGCGAACTGGTCGTGTCAATGCCCAAGTTTACGATTGTGCTTCATAATAGGTTGTAAAGTAGAGACTTGAAAATTGTTCTGGCACAACAAATGGCCACCAAGTGAGGTTTTATGCCTTAGGTCATATGATCGTCTTATGCATGGCCAAGGGCAGTGGATCGATGCACAAGGCATCGTAAATGGCCCTTAGTTCCATATCCGGCTGCGAGCTGGTGCGGACATGGAGTGTCCGTGCGTCCTTGCGCTCGAAGATGCTGGTCGTGCGAACCTGACGCCGAAGGATCCTCCTGAGTGTCGTCCAGCTGAAGCGTAGTCCTTTCTGGCGCAGACGCGTACGAATCACCTGCACCAACTGGTAAGCCAGGACCGTGATGAATAGATGGCCCTCCGCGCGCCGGCCTGTGGAATGATAGATCGGTCGCAGTCCGAGTTCCGACTTCAGGGACCGGAACACCGCTTCCAGATCGGTCAGCATCACATACGTGCGCCAGAGCTCTTCCGCGGTGAACTCCATCTCGTTGCTGCGCAGGCAATAGACGCCCGGATCGGTCATTATCGTGCCCGCTTTCGGCGTCTTTGTCCACGTGATGGACTGGGCCCGCTTGCCGTCCTCATCCGTCTCCACTTCTATCTCGTAATGCTGTCCGATGCCGCTGAAGCTCTGCTTCAATCGGCCGATACGTTCCCTTATGAGGTCGATGCGCTTTTGCGTCTTCGGCAGGGCAAGCCCCTCGGAAAGCTTGCCGAGGGCCTCCTCGAATCTTTCCGCTTTCTGCCTCACCTTGGCCTCTTCCATCGCCATGCGGGACCGGGATCGGCAACAGAGCCGCACCTCGTCGTCTGCCTCCTCCCGGTACACCTCTACGTCACTGCCCGAGGCCGTCTGAAGAGCCTCGGCCTGCTGCTCATCAAAATGCTTCCTGCGCTCTCTTGATACCACGATGTAGCGGTAGCCCTCCTCTCGCAGCCAGTCTATGCGGTCCTGTGTGGCAATGCCCCGGTCCATCACCACACGTGCGTCCCTGGGCGTCTCCAGGGACTCCAGCATCTCCTTGAGCGTGGACGCTTCGTTTACGTTGCCCTTGAAGATCTGGCTACGACGCACGAACCCGCTGCCGCGCGTTACAAGAGCCAGCGTAAGCAGCACGCAGTCACTGCGACGCTCCTTCGAGCGTCCGTATTTGGCCTTGTCGATGCTCTTGCCACTGCCTTCCAGGAAGCTGCCCTTCAGATCATAGAGCGCGATCGTGGGCTCCAGATCAAACAGGTCCAGCGCCCGTGCAAAGAGGTGGTCCTCTATGGCCTTGCGGTGTTTGTGCAGCATGTCGCTGGCCCGGTACAGCTGCATGTCGGCCATCTTCTCGAAGTTGCAGCCCAGAAACTCGTCCAGGCCACTGGCAGAGGCCAGCCAACGCTTCGTGGCATGTTCGCTGGCCGGCTCGGCCAGACGGCCTATGATGGAGCCCGTGGCTGCATGCCGGAGGCCTCGTGTGATGCCAAGCTTCTCGAAGAGCTCATCCATGCCCAACTGCTCCATGGCCCAGAGCCCCACATGTTCTACACCCACCGTGCGGGGCCGGACCGTTTTGAGCGAGTGGACATCCACATGGTGCCATTCGCGCGGCGGCGTCTCGCCCTTGCCCTCGGTCACGGCTACCGCCTTGCGCGCACTCAAAAGTTCTGCAATGCGGTGGGCCTCCTCTTCCACGCGACGGCAGCAACGCCCATGGGTACGAGTTCGAGCTGGCCCTTGAGCAGTGCCTCAATCCGGTTGCAGAGCGCACGCCAGTAGCGTTTGTCGATGCGGAAGTGGGCACCGAGATTGAGCAGGGTCTTCTGCCGGACCTTGCCCTCTATGCGTTCGCCGTGGCAGAGCCGAAAGGAATAGTAGCGTGTAGCGTTGTCGGTGGTATGGGTAAGCGATCGTCGGATATACATAGGGGGAAGATAGGGCTGGGGACCGTTGCCCGCAATAGCCATCCATATTTTATGGCACAACATTCGTATTCCAGCTTCTATGAATATCAAAAATGGTGTGCTGGTGGTGCGATTGTGGGGCGCTTGTGGGGCCAAGCACCATAAATTCCGACAAAACAGGGCCTAAAGTGGGGACGCATCCCTAAAAAGCCCTCAAAATAACTAACTGCGATTATTGCCGACCTTCAGATTCAGCCGCCAAATGGTAAAGATGGGAATGGGGTCGTTGAGACTCTTCAGGCCACGCCCCTTTCCATGAGCCCGTGTACCAGCGAGACCAGGTGCCTGAGTGAGCGCCCCAGCCGGTCCAGCTTCCATATGACGATGACGTCTCCTTCCCGCACTTCTTCCAGTAGTCGGGCCAGTTCAACGCGTTCAGCCTTTGCGCCGCTGACGTGTTCCTGGAAGATCTTTTCGCACCCTGCCCGCCTTAATGCATCGAGCTGCAGGGCCAAGTTCTGCTCTCGTGTTGATACGCGGGCATAGCCGAATTTCATCGACGCGAACGGTTCGCGAAACTCATGTCCGCGGACATTACCTGTACTTTGATTTCGCAAACGGCTTTTTTCGGCCCGGAAACAGGCTGTTTTGGGTCGGATTCCGGTCCGTCCCTGAGAGTTCGCAAAAACGTCCGTTTTATCGAACCGATGCCTATGACCGGCAGGGTTAATAGCGTCATCGGCCTGTGCCCCATACGGCAGAGACATAGGGGGCACCGTATATGATTGCACGTTTACGCTTGATACCCTTCATATCTCGATCTAAGCTGTGAGGCATCGCCTGGCTAGAGACCTCACTCGGCGCTCCAAATCGGGCACTAAAAGCGATTGGTTTTCATTAGGAATTAGGAATCAATGCTGGCGCCAATTAAAGTCCGAAGTGCAACAACTGTAGACAAGGTAGTATGCCCCTGAGTAGAGACAGAAGATAGCACAGGCAACGCGGAAAACGAGCTTCTTCGGAGGGAGGGCGGAGCCCGACCGGAGAAGAAGCTGCTTGCTGGCCGAAGAAATTCGCGCTCCTTGACCTTTGAGGCAGCCAATGCCGACGGGCGAGCATGGCTCTTCCCCTGCGTGTAGGCACGCATGATGTCACCCGAACATGGTACAATGGTCTATGGGTCTTTCTGGCGACGACCCGACTCAGACCATGGACGCGGAGGCTGCCACGCCCTCTAGTGCAGGAAGGAAAACCTCCGCCGGCGTGCGGTAGGCCAAGCATCGGCGCGGACGGTTGTTCAATTGCGCTTGCACCCGCCTCACCGCTGCCGGTTCAACCGTGTGAAAGTTGGTTGCCTTCGGGAAGTACTCTCGCACCAGGCCGTTGGTGTGCTCGTTCAGACCACGCTCCCAGGAGTGGTATGGCCTCGCAAAGTAAAACGATGCGGAAAGCGCGCTGGCGATCTGCCGATGATGAGCGAACTCCTTGCCATTGTCCGCCGTGATAGTAAGTACCCGGTCCTTTACCGGACTGAGACAACCTATGATCGCATGGCGGACCCCGATCGCAGCCTTTGACGCAACGTGCTCAAGAAACGTGAATTTCGAGGCGCGATCGACCATGGATACCAGTGCTCCCTGTTGTTTCGCCCCGATGATCGTATCAACCTCCCAGTCGCCTATCCGCGTCTTCTGCTCTACAATGGGATCACGTTCGCTGATGTCTACACGGTGCGGTATCAGGCCGCGCCCAGCACCGCTCTTGTTACGCCTGTTGTACCGCTTACCACGGCGACGCAGCAGCTTGTACAACGATCCGCCAGCCGCTCGGTCCGCCCAGCTATGCCTGTAAATCCATGTGGTGCTTACCGAAACGACACCATCACGACGAAGTCGACCCGAGACCTGCTCTGGACTCCAGTGCAGGGCGAGCTTCTCACGCACAAGAGACCACATCGCTTCAGTCATCTTCCGTGGACGCAACGATGCCTTCCTCCGCCGCCCGCTGGCCAAGCGGGTAGCCTGTTGATACCGGTAGCCCCTACCTCCGCTGTTGCGATGCAACTCCCGGCTGATCGTCGATGGCGAGCGACCCAACTGTCGCGCAATCTCGCGCAGCGAATCAGCTCGCTTCCTCAATGCGTGAATCTGGCACCTTTCCTCATAGGAAAGATGATGATAGCCCGTCGCCATTTGATACCCTCCAATGATGTCTTAACGGAGCGTACCGGCATCATCTCGCTCACATGTAATCAGCGTGATGAATACGCGCTTGCTAGCGCGCTGTCATCCAAATCAAGTGTTGCACTTCGTTGTTAAATGGGCCTGGCCTATATTTGACTGAAACGCCTGATCTGTTCTATTTTTTCTTCGCAAAAAGGGAACTCAAATGAAAGTGCGCGCCGGTCCGGCCGGAATCCATGTGTTTGACCGTGCCACAGGTGTGAACGTGCTCATTGACGAAGCCCGTGTACCACCAGCCATGTGGTCCAAGGCACCAAGAACCGTCTCAGTGGCCTTGACGAATGCATGTGATCTCAGGTGCACATACTGCTATGCACCGAAGGATGGCGGGAACCTGGACATCGGCCGTTTGACTGGATGGCTAGTCGAACTTGATCGCCATGGTTGCCTCGGTGTAGGCTTTGGCGGGGGCGAACCAACCCTGTACAAGGAGTTTGCAAGGCTGTGCCGATACGCCACGCAGTGCACAGAGCTGGCAGTGACTTTCACAACTCATGGACACCACCTTGACGAACGCCTTGCTGCCGACTTGAGCGGGCATGTAAACTTCATTCGCGTGAGCATGGACGGAGTCGGTGCTACGTACGAGGCGCTCCGTGGCAAGCGCTTTGTGGATCTTCAAAATCGATTGAGCATCGTTCGTCAACTTGCGCCCTTTGGGATCAACTACGTAGTCAACTCGCAGACCGTATCCGACCTTGATGAAGCCGTAGCATTTGCCGCAAAACAAGGAGCGGTCGAGTTTCTGCTGTTGCCAGAACAGCCAGTCCGAGGCACAGGTGGCATCAAGCGCCAAACTGCTGATCATCTTAGTGTTTGGGTGAACGTCTACGATGGACCGGTTCGTCTCGCGGTAAGCGAGAACGGGGCAGCCGAAATGCCAACGTGCGATCCCCTGGTGGCTGAAGGCGGTCTTAGCTCCTATGCGCATATCAACGCTCAGGGCATGCTCAAACGCTCGTCATACGATGAGCTCGGTGTCAGTATAGGATCCGACGGCATTCTCAAATCATTGGCCATCCTCAAACAAACAGTACCACTCCCATGAAAATCTGGAATGGGTATGCTTCCGAGCATTCGTCAAATCTGGTAATGATTGGACGCTTCAAGGAAGTTCGCGATGCTGCAGAAGCCAAGGCTATGCTTGATAAACTGGAGGATGTGGTCCGGCAGGACCCGGATACCTATGAATTCGAGTTAGAGCCCAAGGACAAGCGCTACAGTGACAAGATGCGGGACCTGTTGAAGCAGTTGAACTTCTGCCCATCTCACACAGACTTGACACAGTTCCTGCTCGACGTTAGTGTCAGTCAAGAAGGAAAAGAAGTCACTGTGACTACGGACGTAATCGATGTCTCTGTCTTCTTGAAAGCCTTGATCCGTCACGGAGCCCGGGTAGAGATCTATTCAGCACGCGACTATCCCAACACCAGGAGAGCTCAGTGATAGTCTTGTCGGGTGACCTTCTATGCCTGAGGTAAACTGGAACAGTTTCGCGGACCTGCATGGTGATGTCCGCACGAATTTCGAAAGGCTGTGGCGGAGCCTTATCCAGAACCACTATGGGCAGTATGGCAGTTTCCGCATGCTGGCCAACCAGCCTGGCGTTGAGTTTCACCTCCAACTAGACCGGTCGTGTATACTTGGTGAGCCCCAGCGCTGGTACGGCTGGCAGTGCAAGTGGTATGACCTGGAAAGAGTACGGGCGATCGGCTCCACCAGGAGAAAGTATATTGAGGATGCTCTAGGCAAAACCACGAAGCACTTACCAGAACTCACTGACTGGGTTTTGTGCACTCGCCATCCGCTCACCAGCAGTGATCAAGCATGGTTCTACGGTTTGCAGACAAGTATGGAGCTGCACCTGTGGACGGGTGCAGATCTCGAAAGGCATCTCGCTGGCCCGGGCTCAATCTATCGCGGAACGTACTTCGGAGAACTCGTCTTAACTCCCGATCTACTTCAGGATTTACATAAGCGGTCCGTCGCGCAAATCAGGAGCAGATGGCAGCCTGAGACCCATCAACAATTAGACCCCGAACGCGCTCTCAGGCGCAATCTGGGAGAAGTAGCATCTTGGTCTGATGTACATGTCCTCACAGAGCGACTAGAGTCCGGTGCGAATGCACTGGCATCCAGTCTTTCCGACGTTCCTCCTACTATAAGAGACACCGTGGAAGAGCTGATCCAATCAGCTCGTAATGCCGCCGACCCTCTCAAGCAGATTAAGGAGTCCCTAGACAGTGGGGACTATGAAGTTCTCCGACAAGAACTTGAAACCCTTGATGCTCCAAGGAAAGGCTGGAACACGTTGCTATGTCGTTTAAGAGGCGCAGGGCACCGAGCATCCTTGGACGCAACCAACTTGTCGGCCGATATCTACGGTGCTTGCGCGGCATTCAGGAATCTTCATCTTGCTCTAGGTCAGCGACTTGTAGCTGTTATCGCTGGAGCGGGCTATGGCAAAACCCAGCTCGCTGCCCAGCTTACCGCAAGTACGGAAGACCGGCCTGCCGGCATCCTTCTGTACGGCAAGGATCTGCCAGCCAGACATGCTTTGGATTGCCTCGCAAAACGCGTAGTCATCTATGGCAAACAGGTGACGACTTTCGAAGCGTTGGTTGCCGCCGTAAATGCTGCTGGCGAACGAGCGGGGCTACGATTGCCAATTGTGATTGATGGGCTGAATGAAGCGGAGGATCCAAGAATTTGGAAGGAAGCATTGGCATCCTTGAACATCAGCTTGAAGAAGTATCCTTACGTGTTGGTCGTGTGTACACTTCGTCCGGCGGTAGAGAAAGAAGTGCTCCCATCCGGAATGGAAACCCTGGAAATGAGCGGTTTCGAGAACTACACACTTGAAGCGATAAACCGCTACTTCCAGTACTACTGCATTGACCCGACTCGTGTCCATTTACCATACAGACTGCTCCGTCATCCATTGAGGCTTAGGATGTTTTGCGAGGTCACGAACCCTAGGCGTGAGCATGCAGTGAGGATAGAGTCCATTCCGAACTCTCTAACAGCACTGTTCGTCTGCCACTTGAACCAGGTCGCGGAGAGGATCCAGCAACTTGCACCACAGAACGCACGCCATCAAGCCTTTGAAATTAGCGATGCTATCAACAGAATTGGTTTGGCTTTGTGGGACAACAACACGCGAGTTTTGGACATGCAGGAAGTCCGTGATATCATCGGTGATAGTGACCGACCATGGTCCGACAGCGTTGTGCGGGCATTGGAGGACAATGGAGTATTGATTCGGGGAAAGGACGACCAATCTGGACCTAGGGATATAGCAGTCGTTTCCGATTCTTTGGCTGGCCACGTTGTGGCGGACGCCTTGCTCAAGAAATACAGGGGCGATTGCTTCGAATCCTGGTTCCAGGATGTGGCAAGTGCGAAGCTCGTGGGGAAGGCAAATTCAAGACATCCTCTCGCAGACGATGTGTTCCGCAGTTTGGTGGGCTTGTCGCCGATCAGTCGACACAGGAAGCATCTGTGGCCACTTCTTAATGGCTCGTTACGAGAGAGGGCGCTTGAGCTAACTGTAGGGCTTGAGGCAAAATACCTAGACAATGATACCGTGTCGGAAGTGATCAGATTGATCAACTCAGTGTCGAACGGACGCCACGGCATCTTTGATCGAATATGGGATACTAGAGTAATCCCATCGCATCCGATAAACGCATCGTTTCTAGACTCCGTTTTGCGACCGATGTCAATCCCGGACAGGGATCGGCGGTGGACCGAATGGTTGCGCAGCAGGGTGGGGGGAATAATCTCAGACCTGCAATGGCTAGAGGAGTGCTGGCGAACGGAGAAACCGGAACGTGGAGACGACCGACTCCACGTTCAGTGGGTCATGTGGACGCTGACAAGTACGGTTCGCCGTCTCAGGGACCACGCAACCAAGGCACTCTATCGCTACGGTTGTCTGGATCCGAAGGGGTTATTCGCAATGACACTCGACTCGCTCGAGGTCAACGATCCCTACGTTTCAGAACGAATGCTGGCGGCCTGCTACGGAGTAGCCATGTCCCTCTGGGCTGACCCAAAAGGAGACCACCTGCGTGAGGCACTGCCATCGATGGCCAAAGAGATCATCGAGCGGATGTTCGTTCCAGGGGCGCCATACGGCACACGTCATGTTTTGACTAGAGACTACGCTGCGGGATTGGTAACCCTGGCGACCCAAATCAAGCCTGGATGCATTTCACAGGACAAGCTGCGTTACACGTCCCGGCTCAAGCATATCCCTTCTCCGTTTCCAGATGCGGACACGATCAATGATTCCGACGTGGCAGAGGCGAAGGAAGCCATTCGCATGGATTTCGGGAACTACACGATCGGCCGGTTAATCCCTGTCCGGTACAACTACGACTACAACAACCCGACACACCAAGATGTATGCCGCCAAATCTACTGGCGGATCCGTGATTTGGGGTATTCACCGGCGCAATTCAGAGACATCGACAAAGACGTGGTGAACAATCCTGGATTCTATGGGGGACCTAGTGTAGGCAAGGTTGATCGATATGGGAAGAAGTACTCTTGGATTGCGTTTTTTGAGATGTTTGGGGTACACCTAGATGAAGGCATTTTGCCGGCGCGACACGGAAGTACCCGACCCTCCGACGCGGATATCGACCCGAGTTTCCCTACCCTTCCCAAAACGTGGCGGCCTCCGCTATCTGATCCTTTCGATGGCGCCCCGACTGATCCCAAGATGTGGAGCAAAGATGGGCCCATGCCTGACTACGCTCACCTCTTGAGACCTGGTAGCGTCGATGACTGTGAGGGTCCATGGGTGCTTCTCGATGGCTATATACAGCAGGCATCTGCTACCGACGAGCGCCTCGTATGGACAAGTCTACGATGCTGCTTTGTCGATCCTGATCAGTGCTCAGAACTCCTCTCCAAGTTCGAATCCGTGAAATATGTCGGCCAAGTCGTCCCGGAGCCCGAGACCGATTACTACACGTATGCTGGGGAAATCCCTTGGTCTAAGCGCTTTGGCAGTGATCTGCGTGACGCCAACGACAGGGCAAGACCTAACTGTCAAGAAGCGTTCACTGAATTCAAGGACGAGACTTGGCAGCCCGGCATATCGGTCGAGATACCTCGATATAAGTTTGCTTGGGAAGGTTACCACAGTCAGTTGAATCAAGTCAGTGATGTATCTCTCCCGGCGCCATCTCTTTGTGAAGAACTCGAGTTGCGCAACCATCAATATGAGTGGGACCTGTTCGACAAGGACGGAAATCTGGCCACTATGCATCGGGTTTTTGGAAGCGACCAAGACGATCAAGACACTGTCGTAAGTAAACTGACTTACCTCTGCTCAGATCTGCTCAAGAACTATTTGGAAGAGAGTGGCCGAATCCCAGTCTGGTTATCATGGGGTGAGCGGAGTTTCCGTTCCCGTAGCCTGCTGTCATTGATGGATGAAATAGGAGTTATGCCTTCCAGATACCGTCGGGCCTTTACATGGGAAGATGTTCACAGAAAGGCTTAAGAGATACCGCCACCTTCGAGTTAGTGCTTGTACGAAAATACTTTAAATCTTAAATAAACAATCGGTTATATCTTGCAATTAGCGGTGAATCTGAGGGACGTATAGCCAATTTGGGCCTTTAAGAGCGGGCCCATTTAACAACGAAGTGCAACACTTGATTTAGATGACAGCGCGCTAGCAAGCGCGTATTCATCACGCTGATTACATGTGAGCGAGATGATGCCGGTACGCTCCGTTAAGACATCATTGGAGGGTATCAAATGGCGACGGGCTATCATCATCTTTCCTATGAGGAAAGGTGCCAGATTCACGCATTGAGGAAGCGAGCTGATTCGCTGCGCGAGATTGCGCGACAGTTGGGTCGCTCGCCATCGACGATCAGCCGGGAGTTGCATCGCAACAGCGGAGGTAGGGGCTACCGGTATCAACAGGCTACCCGCTTGGCCAGCGGGCGGCGGAGGAAGGCATCGTTGCGTCCACGGAAGATGACTGAAGCGATGTGGTCTCTTGTGCGTGAGAAGCTCGCCCTGCACTGGAGTCCAGAGCAGGTCTCGGGTCGACTTCGTCGTGATGGTGTCGTTTCGGTAAGCACCACATGGATTTACAGGCATAGCTGGGCGCGGACCGAGCGGCTGGCGGATCGTTGTACAAGCTGCTGCGTCGCCGTGGTAAGCGGTACAACAGGCGTAACAAGAGCGGTGCTGGGCGCGGCCTGATACCGCACCGTGTAGACATCAGCGAACGTGATCCCATTGTAGAGCAGAAGACGCGGATAGGCGACTGGGAGGTTGATACGATCATCGGGGCGAAACAACAGGGAGCACTGGTATCCATGGTCGATCGCGCCTCGAAATTCACGTTTCTTGAGCACGTTGCGTCAAAGGCTGCGATCGGGGTCCGCCATGCGATCATAGGTTGTCTCAGTCCGGTAAAGGACCGGGTACTTACTATCACGGCGGACAATGGCAAGGAGTTCGCTCATCATCGGCAGATCGCCAGCGCGCTTTCCGCATCGTTTTACTTTGCGAGGCCATACCACTCCTGGGAGCGTGGTCTGAACGAGCACACCAACGGCCTGGTGCGAGAGTACTTCCCGAAGGCAACCAACTTTCACACGGTTGAACCGGCAGCGGTGAGGCGGGTGCAAGCGCAATTGAACAACCGTCCGCGCCGATGCTTGGCCTACCGCACGCCGGCGGAGGTTTTCCTTCCTGCACTAGAGGGCGTGGCAGCCTCCGCGTCCATGGTCTGAGTCGGGTCGTCGCCAGAAAGACCCATAGACCATTGTACCATGTTCGGGTGACATCATGCGTGCCTACACGCAGGGGAAGAGCCATGCTCGCCCGTCGGCATTGGCTGCCTCAAAGGTCAAGGAGCGCGAATTTCTTCGGCCAGCAAGCAGCTTCTTCTCCGGTCGGGCTCCGCCCTCCCTCCGAAGAAGCTCGTTTTCCGCGTTGCCTGTGCTATCTTCTGTCTCTACTCAGGGGCATACTACCTTGTCTACAGTTGTTGCACTTCGGACTTTAATTGGCGAACACAAAGGCGCACTTGAAAATGGAATAAGGCCGGCGCCTGCGGCCCGGAAGACTACGGTGGAACCGGTATTCGGCATCTTAAAGCTGGCCAAAGGCTTCAGGCAATTCCTGTAGCGAGGCATGGCATCCGTCCAGGCCGAGTGGACGCTGGTGTGCACGGCGTACAATACCAGGAGCCTCCGGGCGACGCGCAGCGGTTAAACGAGAGAAATGCCCCGGCCTGCCGTCACGGCGGCTACCAAAACAGCACCGAATAGCCTTGCAGCGGATGCCCCCCCAAGCCCATCTTTACCATTTGGCGGCTGAATCTGAAGGTCGGCAATAATCGCAGTTAATTATTTCGAGAACTTTTTAGGGATTAGCCCCCACTTTAGGCCTGTTTTGCCGGAATTTATGGTGATTCGCCCCACCAGAGCCCCACAAGCTCCCACCAACGCACCATTTTTGAGATTCACAGAAGCTGGAATACGATTGTTGTGCCATAAAATATGGATGGCTATTGCGGGCAACGGTCCCCAACCCTGTCTTCCCCCTATGTATATCCGACGATCGCTTACCCATACCACCGACAACGCTACACGCTACTATTCCTTTCGGCTCTGCCACGGCGAACGCATAGAGGGCAAGGTCCGGCAGAAGACCCTGCTCAATCTCGGTGCCCACTTCCGCATCGACAAACGCTACTGGCGTGCGCTCTGCAACCGGATTGAGGCACTGCTCAAGGGCCAGCTCGAACTCGTACCCATGGGCGTTCCTGCCGTTGTGGAAGAGGAGGCCCACCGCATTGCAGAACTTTTGAGTGCGCGCAAGGCGGTAGCCGTGACCGAGGGCAAGGGCGAGACGCCGCCGCGCGAATGGCACCATGTGGATGTCCACTCGCTCAAAACGGTCCGGCCCCGCACGGTGGGTGTAGAACATGTGGGGCTCTGGGCCATGGAGCAGTTGGGCATGGATGAGCTCTTCGAGAAGCTTGGCATCACACGAGGCCTCCGGCATGCAGCCACGGGCTCCATCATAGGCCGTCTGGCCGAGCCGGCCAGCGAACATGCCACGAAGCGTTGGCTGGCCTCTGCCAGTGGCCTGGACGAGTTTCTGGGCTGCAACTTCGAGAAGATGGCCGACATGCAGCTGTACCGGGCCAGCGACATGCTGCACAAACACCGCAAGGCCATAGAGGACCACCTCTTTGCACGGGCGCTGGACCTGTTTGATCTGGAGCCCACGATCGCGCTCTATGATCTGAAGGGCAGCTTCCTGGAAGGCAGTGGCAAGAGCATCGACAAGGCCAAGTACGGACGCTCGAAGGAGCGTCGCAGTGACTGCGTGCTGCTCACGCTGGCTCTTGTAACGCGCGGCAGCGGGTTCGTGCGTCGTAGCCAAGTCTTCAAGGGCAACGTAAACGAAGCGTCCACGCTCAAGGAGATGCTGGAGTCCCTGGAGACGCCCAAGAACGCACGTGTGGTGATGGATCGGGGCATTGCCACACAGGACCGCATAGACTGGCTGCGAGAGGAGGGCTACCGCTACATCGTGGTATCAAGAGAGCGCAGGAAGCATTTTGATGAGCAGCAGGCCGAGGCTCTTCAGACGGCCTCGGGCAGTGACGTCGAGGTGTACCGGGAGGAGGCAGACGACGAGGTACGGCTCTGTTGCCGATCCCGGTCCCGCATGGCGATGGAAGAGGCCAAGGTGAAGCAGAAAGCGGAAAGATTCGAGGAGGCCCTCGGCAAGCTTTCCGAGGGGCTTGCCCGGCCGAAGACGCACAAGCGCATCGACCTCATAAGGGAACGTATCGGCCGATTGAAGCAGAGCTTCAGCGGCATCGGGCAGCATTACGAGATAGAAGTGGAGACGGATGAGGACGGCAAGCGGGCCCAGTCCATCACGTGGACAAAGACGCCGAAAGCGGGCACGATAATGACCGATCCGGGCGTCTATTGCCTGCGCAGCAACGAGATGGAGTTCACCGCGGAAGAGCTCTGGCACACGTATGTGATGCTGACCGATCTGGAAGCGGTGTTCCGGTCCCTGAAGTCGGAACTCGGACTGCGACCGATCTATCATTCCACAGGCCGGCGCGCGGAGGGCCATCTATTCATCACGGTCCTGGCTTACCAGTTGGTGCAGGTGATTCGTACGCGTCTGCGCCAGAAAGGACTACACTCAGGAGGATCCTTCGGCGTCAGGTTCGCACGACCAGCATCTTCGAGCGCAAGGACGCACGGACACTCCATGTCCGCACCAGCTCGCAGCCGGATATGGAACTAAGGGCCATTTACGATGCCTTGTGCATCGATCCACTGCCCTTGGCCATGCACAAGACGATCATATGACCTAAGGCATAAAACCTCACTTGGTGGCCATTTGTTGTGCCAGAACAATTTTCAAGTCTCTACTTTACAACCTGTTATGAAGCACAATGGTAAACTTGGGCAAGCGAGCAAAGTGCTGGCATTTTTCCAGCCTCTTGTGCGAATATTTCCCTTAAAGTCGCCAACAAAGGAGCAAAACGCGACCGGCTCCGAGCAAATAGTATAGTGTACCCCAAATTCTGGACAGTAGTTTAAGATAGAATCCTGCCTCTTAAATCGAGGTACACGTCACGATGAAACGGAAATCGTACGCCGCCGCATTCAAGACTCGAGTGGCCGTGGAGGCCATACGAGGTGAGCAAACCATCAGCCAGATTGCCGCCCGCTTCGAGGTGCACCCCAGCCAGGTGAACCTGTGGAAGAAGCAGGCGCTTCAGCACTTGATGGATGCCTTTTCCACGCGTCGTGGCAAGGCCAAACAACAAGAAGAGGTACTTAAGGATGAATTGTATGGCCAAATCGGGCGCCTCAAGGTGGAACTGGACTGGTTAAAAAAAAACTTCGGCTCACTCTCTTGAAGAGAAGCGGCGCATGGTGGAGCCAGATCACGGTCAGTTGAGCATAGAGCGACAGTGCGAGCTACTGGGCCTGGCCCGCTCCAGCGTGTATTATCAACCCGTCGGTGAGACGTCCTATAATCTGCAGTTGATGCGCGTCATAGACGAAGTCTACACGGCCCACCCCATGCTGGGCGTACGACGCATATGCTTCGGCGCGAGGGTCACGCTGCGGGTCACAAGCGGGTCTATAGGCTGATGCGCCTTATAGGGCTACAGGCTATTTATCCGAAGCCCCGGCCCCGCGTGGGCCCGGGGCCAGCTCTTCGGTATCCCAACCTATTGAAAGGGCGGCACATAGACCGTCCCAATGAGGCCTGGTGCAGTGACATCACCTACATTCGGATGGACCGCGGATTTGCGTATCTGGTCGCAGTCATGGACTGGTAGAGCCGTTACATACTATCGTGGACGCTATCCAACACACAAGACGCGAGTGTCTGCGTGGAGACCTATAAGGACGCACTTGCGATCAGCCAGCCCGAGATCTTCCACTCGGACCAAGGGTCACAGTTTACCAGTGAAGAGATGACATCGCTGTCGAAACGTGCCGGCATCCGGATTTCGATGTGTGGTCGTGGCCGGTGCTACGACAACATTCTGATTGAGCGACTGTGGCGCAGCGTCAAGTACGAGGATGTCTACCTCAACGAATATGCGAATCTGCGGCAGGCACGGCAGCGCCTGGGAGGCTACATTAGCTTCTACAACCACAGTCGTCCGCACCAGAGCCTTCGGTACCGAACCCCATCCGAAGTCTATCACGGCCATTCAGGACCCGACCCAGCGATGGCTATAACCCACACGACAACCACATGCCCACTGGGACCAACATGTCCCGCCATCACCCACAACCCTGGCAGTTCTCTATCTTAAGTCAAGCGAAATCCTGTCCAACGATTGGGGTACACCTCATAGAAGCACTCGGCCGCATCGCTTCTTGATACCCGTCCACTACCGACTTACCTTCAATTCATCACACTTCCAGATAGCTTTCCGAAGATAAATCATGCATCGCGTACTGGCTGCGGCCCTCCTATCGACTACCTGCCTTACGCTTGCATCGGCGCAGACCATCGTTATTCGTGCCGGCCACATCGTTGATGTGGCAAATGGTGCAATCCTCGACGCGCAATCCATTCTTGTGCAGGATGGCAAGATCATGGATGTTGGCGAAAGCGTGGAGTCCCCCCCGGGCACACCCGTGATCGACTTGTCGGACTACTACGTAATGCCCGGCCTGATTGATGCCCACACGCATCTGGCCTTGCAGGAGATGGATGGTTCCGACATCGATGACCACGGCTCCTACTACTACGCCTCGCTCATTGAAGACACGTCCATGCGCGTTGCACAGGGCACGATGCTGGCACGTTCCATGCTGGAAGCTGGCTTCGTCTGGGTCCGGGATACCGGCAACAATGGGCTCTACGGTGATGTTACGCTGCGCCGGGCCATAGAGGGCGGATGGATTCCGGGCCCCAACATGGTGGCTGCTGGCATTATGATCGCGCCGTTTGGGGGGCAATTCCAAATGCAGCCCGAAAAGCCGCGGCTGGGCAACCCCGAATACGCGTATGCAGATTCCCATGAAGAAATCATTCGAGCCATCCGCGAGAACGTGCACTATGGCGCGACCGTCATAAAGCTCGTCATCGACAATCAGCCGTACTACTATTCCGTTGAAGACGTCGCCGTCGCAGTAAGCGAGGCACACGCCATGGGGGTCAAGGTCATGGCCCATGCCTATAGCGACGGGGGCATCCGCAACGCCGTGCTGGGCGGGGTCAACTCCATAGAGCATGGATTCAATCCCTCAGACGAAACCCTGCAGCTCATGAAGGAGCGTGGTACCTATCTGGTCGGGACGGACTTTCCTGCCTCTCGCCTTGGTGAAGAGCGCTACTGGAACAACGTAGACCGGAATAAGCGCGCCTATGCCATGGGAGTGAATATGGCCTTCGGTTCGGACGTTGTATACTATGAGGAAGGCAAAACGCGTGGCGAGCAGACCCTAGGCTTTCTCGATAGCTATCTGGATGCCGATTTGCCGAACGCGCACATTCTGCGCATGGCGACCATGAATGCGGCAGACCTGCTCGGTGCCAATACCGGTCGTATTGAGACCGGTCGCAACGCGGACATTATTGCCATGCCGGCCAATCCACTCGAAGACATCCATGCCCTGTATGACGTAGGCTTCGTGATGAAGGATGGCCACATCTACAAGGAAAACGGGCAATTCAGGTGGGATATCCCCACCAAACTCAACAATCCTCGGCGCAAGCAACCTCGGGGCAACATGCTGGGCCAGAACTGAGAATGCGCTCCCGTTCGCGAACGGGAGCGCCCAACAGGTGCTGGCAGGGTACGCGCGCTGGTTGCGAGGCATAACCCCACCTGCGACGTGCCGTCTCCCGGCATTCCGCTTCCCTAGCATTGATAAGATGGTCCCAATTCGGGAACGAAAACCCTCATAGATGCCCGTGCACCAACCGTCCGACAAGGCGGGACTTTGGCCCGTCCAGGCAGATTAATCCTACCAAATTTCTGCGGTCGGCAGCGCGCTGGCCCAAGATCGGGCCCGGCTCCGAAGCTCACCGCCCCGCCTCGAATCTTGCGGTTTTTTTCTGGCCACATGAATTGCTGGCAGGCGCAAAGGGTACGTGGCTGGTACCACGACAATACCAGCATACACGCACCTGCTTCAGCGAATGCGTAACACTTTCCCGGATGTTTAACCGATCCGGGTTGCCACTTTTTTTGCAGGCACAGCGTGGTAATTCTTCCCCTTCTGGACCGCAGAAAAGATCTTGGGCAGCAAACTTGCGGCACGGGTGAAGGCACAATAGACGACGACTCCTACGCAACGTATGGCCCCAGATTACAAGGATTTAGGCTGCTTTCAACCGTGGCTGCGCTGATTCAAACTCTTACTCGGGCAATTCCTTGGAGGAATTGATCTGGCGCAAGTCCTTCGGCTCCAGGCGTACCACCTTGCCATTTCTTGAAACGGCAAGATACCTGTCACGCGTCAACGCGCGCCGGCGCACTACCTCCGCTGCCCTCCTGAAAGTCGCTTCAACGTAAGCATGCGGTGAACCCCCTCTTGTGAGGTGGAGTCGTGGTCGGGATCTTGTGTTTGGACAATTCACGACGATCCCACGGGCAAGACGAGACGTAGTTCAAAGCAGATGTATTGGAGGGTGGAGCGGTACCTGCAAGGAAGCCAGGGGCGGAGGCGTTTTGTGCGGACCGCGGGATTACCGTAGCTCAGCTCTACTACTGCAGGCGAAAGTATGGGAAGCGCGCAGTATTGGCGAGGCTTTCCACGAGATAAGCGCGCCCCTGTCGCGTGAGCGTGCGGTGATGGAGGTGCTTCACCCTGGTGGGGCGCCGGTACGGTTCTTCGTTCCGGTACAGGCGTTGCTTCCGGTGTCGGTGCTTGAGGGGCCAGAGCATGATAGTGCTGACTCCGATGCACTGCTACTTCCTGTATCGCAACGCCATGGAGATGCGCAAGAGCTTTGACGGGCCCTGTAGTCTCGCCCGTACGGTATAGTGTACCCCAAATTCTGGATAGTGGTTTAAGATAGAATCCTGCCTCTCAAATCGAGGTACACATCACGATGAAACGGAAGTCGTACGCCGCCGCATTCAAGGCTCGAGTGGCCGTGGAGGCCATACGAGGTGAGCAAACCATCGGCCAGATTGCCGCCCGCTTCGAGGTGCACTCCAGCCAGGTGAACCTGTGGAAGAAGCAGGCACTTCAGCACTTGATGGATGCCTTTTCCACGCGTCGTGGCAAGGCCAAACAACAAGAAGAGATACTTAAGGATGAATTGTATGGCCATATCGGGCGCCTCATGGTGGACCTGGACTGGCTAAAAAAAACCTCGGCTCACTCTCTTGAAGAGAAGCGGCGCATGGTGGAGCCAGATCACGGCCGGCTGAGCATAGAGCGACAGTGCGAGCTACTGGGCCTGGCCCGCTCCAGCGTGTATTATCAACCCGTCGGTGAGACGTCCTATAATCTACAGTTGATGCGCGTCATAGACGAATTCTACACGGCCCACCCCATGCTGGGCGCATAACGCATATGCTTCGGCGCGAGGGTCACGCTGCGGGTCACAAGCGGGTCTATAGGCTGATGCGCCTTAGGGGCTACAGGCTATTTATCCGAAGCCCCGACCCCGCGTGGGCCCGGGGCCAGCTCTTCGGTATCCCAACCTATTGAAAGGGCGGCACATAGACCGTCCCAATGAGGCCTGGTGCAGTGACATCACCTACATTCGGATGGGCCGCGGATTTGCGTATCTGATCGCAGTCATCGACTGGTAGAGCCGTTACATACTATCGTGGACGCTATTTCACACACAAAACGCGAGTGTCTGCGTGGAGACCTATAAGGACGCACTTACGATCAGCCAGCCCGAGATCTTTCACTCGGACCAACGATCACAGTTTACCAGTGAAGAGATGACATCACCCTCGAAACGTGCCAGCATCCGGATTTCGATGTGTGGTCGTGGCCGGTGCTACGACAACATTCTGATTGAGCGACTGTGGCGCAGCGTCAAGTACGAGGATGTCTACCTCAACGAATACGCGAACCTGCGGCAGGCACGGCAGCGCCTGGGAAGTTACTTTGCCTTTTACAACCACAGTCGTCCGCACCAGAGTCTTCGGTACCGAACCCCATCCGAAGTCTATCACGGCCATTCAGGACCCCACCCAGCGATGGCTATAACCCACACGACAACCACATGCCCACTGGGACCAACATGTCCCGCCATCCCCCAAAACCCTGGCAGTTCTCTATCTTAAATCAAGCGAAATCCTGTCCAACGATTGGGGTACACATCAACCATCGGCCAGCTTCTTGACGATGCGATGGCTAAAATTGAACGGGATAACCCGATCCTCAAGGGTATTCTGCCGAAGAACTACGCACGCACTGCGCTCAACAAGGAGCGTTTTAGACGAAAATGCAACGGCTTGTCGAGGAACTTCGAACACACCAGGAAGAGGGAGTTCGACTTGATGCTGCCATCACGGACAACCTCGAAATGTTAGGCTTCAGCCCATCAAAGGAACCTAGAACTGCTGGCGAAGAGTCTCCATTACTCGCTCAGAAGTAAGCCGGTGAGGCGCGATGATCGACTACGGCAAGTTCCGACTATCCATCAAGCGATTGAAGGAGCAGCACGAGAACCATCAACGGCGAAATCCGGCACTCTCCGACCTGGATCGTGAAGGAATTGCAGAATCTGTTATCCAGCGTTTCGAAACTTGTTATGACTGCCTGTGGAAGGTGCTGAAGAGATATCTGACCGAGGAACTGGGTATTGCGGAAATGCCTAACAGCCCCAAGCCCGTCTTGAGGCTGGCCAACGAGAACGATCTGCTAGCCATGTCTCTGGTACGGTGGCTTCGATACGCGGACGCCAGGATTAATACGTCGCATGACTACGACGGTGAAAAGGCAAAAGCCTGTCTTGCGTTGGTGCCTGCTTTCATAGATGACGCCATCGGTCTCTACGAGATAATGATCGGAGCAACATGGGAGAAGTAGACCAGGGCATCGATATCACCGCCGAAGAGCGCAAGATCATCCTAATGCTGCTTGAACGGTACCTGCCAGGCACAGCAGCTTGGATCTACGGCTCTCGGACGAAATGGACTTCCAGGCCGAAATCCGATCTAGACCTCGTGGTATTTGCGACGCCTGAACAGCAACGACAGGTCGGTGATTTGCGGGAAGAATTCGAAGAGAGCAACCTGCCATTTAGGGTCGATCTGTTTGTGTGGAATGACATGCCGGAGGCATTCAAGAAGCAGGTTGAGGCGGAGCATGTGCTGTTGGTGGAGGCAAGCCGTGAGCATCTAATTGGGAACAGGACCTACCCTGAGCCGCCGAAGGCCTAGATCGTCCTCTCGGACGAAGTGCGCTGAATGCATCATCGATATATGGCGTACAGGCGGGATCGTGAACCCTTGTGCATTATAGCAAACTCTTGCCTTACAGTGCTGGAGGGCATGATGGGAGAACGGAGGAAAGGGGGCAATCGGCGCCAGGAGGCAACTCGTAGATTCGGTATGGACTATGATGTGCTGAGTTACATTGGTAATCTCTGTATCAATAAGGGAGGTGAAACGGGTGCGAGGAAAAACAAAGGAACATCCGTCCCGTTCGCACCGGAGGAAAACAAATTCTGGGACGCGTTATGCCTGACATATATGCAGCGCATCGCTAAAGTTGTAGCCGATCCCCAGCAGGTTCATCCTTTAGATCTTGCTATCCGATTATTTCGCCCCTACATCACCTTAGTGGGTGCTGGCCTAATACATGTGGCTACTAGCCATCAGGTCGTGTAAATGCAGTTGAGACCAGACTATATGACCTTGAAAAGCCAACCAGAGCGGCATCTGACAGCCTGTCAGGGACCCCTATCGGTGCCGTAAAGCCAGTCTGGGACGCAATCCCGCGATTACGACGGGCTGACCGGCTCAGGAAACGCCTCCGGAATGCCTCGAAATCATGCCTCAAATGCACCCTACACTCCATCCGTTTATTAGCCTCTACATGCCTTTTCTCGCCGCCAACGCGCAAGCAAGTAAGAACCTGCCAGTTGGGGAACAGCCATCTGTGCCGGGCTGGGCATACGCTGCACGTTCGTACGACATCACAGCCGGATAGTGAGTTGAAAGGCATTTACGACGCCCTAGGAGTGGATCGGGCGCCCCTATACATGCACAAGACTACTATCTGATCCAAGGCCACGAATTCACTTTGAGACCGTTTGTAGCGCCAGAAGAGACCAAAATACCCTTGTAACCATAAGTAATTATGCTACTTATAAAACTGGGTGTTAAACTTGGGATTGGGCATCGGGCAGCATGGGATTGCTGTGCAAGATCGGCTTCTTTTCTTCCGCCATTCCAGAATAATGGCCTATGGCCCTAGACTTAGTGCCTTCAGCCGATCAAGGAAGCGTTTCCTGTGATCGTGCCGAGTACGCAGGTCCTTCAGTCGCGCGCCAAACGCAGAAGTCTCGCGTTCCTTCTCCGCCAACTCCCGCAGATCTTCTACTAATGCGGCCGCGCGGTCGTAGCCTCTTCCAGTGCGCCGTTCGAGCTCGCTTTCAATCTCGCGCCAAGTTTCCTCAGAGCGGCTCTTGAGTGATGCCAAGTACTGTGCTCGCTTCTTTTCCGCGTCACGCTGCTGCCGCAAACGCTGGGCCTCAAGTCTTGTCGCCTCGGCAATTTCCCACTCTTCACGAAGCACAGCTGCCCGGGCGCTCAATTTGGAAACCGTCCTTGGCGTCCAGGCACTGAGCCGCTTGGCTGCGGCCTTCATTATCCTTCTCTGGATCTCCTCTGTTACCCTCGTCTGAATTTCCGATGCCGCATCAGGATCACCCTTAGCTACCCGATAGAGCATTTCATTTTTCTCAGCCCTCGGGATGGAACTGACGGCAGCCCGAATTGTCCGCTTGGGAATGCTTGCTCCCGGCGAGCCGGGAGCCGATTCGGCAGCTGCCTGCAAGAGAAAGGCATCGACATAAATGAAGTCGGCGAGCGCCTGTAGCCTGTCTGTTACCGGTCCGATCCAGGGAAGGGGTTCCCGCTCCTCTTCCGACATAAATCTGCTGTCCGCCGAAAGCCAAATGATATACAGAGGGCGCATGTCACCAGAGAGCAAATCGACGCGGAGCGGTGCCAACTGATCGAGCAAACCGGATCCTTCGGGGCATTCGTGATATTCCGGCGGCTCATCATTAAAACAAAGATCGAGGATCAGGTTATCTCCTGCATCAACGATGCGGCCAACGCTGTAAAAAACCAAACACGCATCGAGTTGTGCGCGATCTACACGCCGTTTCGGAAGTCGGATCATCAATCGACGATGACCCCAGCTACCAAAATAGAGGTGCAAATCGAACCAGCGCTTCATGAGCTTGGTCGACTCTACCCAGAAATTGTCCCATTCATCTTCAATGACAAAACCCCGAGACGTAATCTCCTCTCCCATCGCAATTGACCGCAAGGCGCCAATGTCTTCGGGGCTGAGAGAGCGATCTATCGTCCGATATTCGTAGAATTGATATTCGCTCATAGCCTATCTCCTGATTGCCAGGATTATCGTGTCCAGCAGTGTTGGCTCGGCGGCACTCCTCTTGATTCGCCAACCGATCCGGCTTCCTTGCAGCCACGAAGAGAAACGGCACCGCCGTGACCTCGCAATATAATACTAGGCTTCACATTCATGCCCAACGAAAAGCACTTATACGGAATAGTTGAAATCTGGCTGTGCTGCACCCGTATAAAGGGGAAACAAACGGGCAGAGGTACACGCTATGGGAGCACCGGGAAGATCACACAGGAAGGGCGTAACGCTTATGGAATTAGCCGAATGGATACCGGACGAGGAAGCCGCTCGCAAGTGGTTCGAAGCCGTGCATTGGCCGGACGGCAACTTGGCGTGCCTGCGCTGCGGTAGTGACAACGTGTACCGGTGCAAGCACAAGACCATGCCATTCCGTTGCCGGTCCTGTAAGCGGTAATTCTCTGTCAAAACGGGCACGGCGCTCCAGTCCAGCAATTTGCCTTTGAAAACGTGGGTATGGGCGATTTATCTTGAACTCTTGAATCTGAAGGGTATTTCGAGTATGAAGGAGGCTCTTGCATAAATGCATTGCTGGAATTGTCGGTTTCGGCAATCGGCGCAGCAATTCAGGGTGCATTCAGTGGGTTGAAGGAAGAAAGACGCCGATGTGATTTTCGCACTCCGACAACGCTAAGTGTCGCAGTGATTTCGGCTCGGAAAGACAGGTTTTCGGCGATTAACTGTGACCATCACGCATACCAACCCTGTGCACCTGGCACGACAGGCGCCTTTCTGCGCTCAGGTGATCTCGTTTAGCTCAGCAGTCGCACCATTTGGTCTACGGTCAGCGCGAGCATACCGAACATGAGGTGACACTTCACCTTCGCGTTGCCACGTACGCGAACGTGACGAGCGCCATACTCGTCTTTGAGGCGACCAAAGACGCGTAAGGCGCTCGAACGTTCTTTGTAGCGCTCGCGCGCTGGCGAAACAAACCCAGCCGTACGCTGGGCTTTCGCCTCACGCTTTAGCGCCTCCTTCCCAGCGCGTGTACGCGGGTGCTCGTCAATGATCGCCACATGTCCAAAACGCTGGCTGTGGAGGCGTATTTGCTCCACATCATAGGCGCTATCCATCACATCGTATAAACTCGTTACCAGCTCCGCGGACTTGGTCCCCAGTGGAATCGCCACCTGACTGTCATGCACCGACGCGGACCTCACGATGCAACTGATCGGTATGCCCCCGTCTGCCACATCAGTGTGCAGCTTGTAGCCGCTCCAGCTTTGCTTGTAGCCCTTGGAAATGCGCTTGACTCCCCGGTTGCACTCCTTTGGCAGGTCATCTTCCATCTCCTGCAGACTCATACCCAACTGGCGTACGACACGCCATTGCTTCCTTGGAGATTGCTTCCCCTTGCGCGCTCGCCCAGGCTTGCGCTAGGCAGGCGCCGGCTCCTTCGCAGCAGGGCGCTCGCGAGCCTGAATGGCCGTCGAATCACGTGAAATATGTCCCACTACCGCATCCTCGTAGCACGACTCGATCAGCGCACGATGCATCTGATCGGGCAGACTAGTCACGGCAAATTCTGTGAATGCGCGTAAAAAAGTCGCCTCGCTTGGAACCTGGTCTTGACGTTGCCACCCACACAGGCGGCGCAGCTGTGGGTCAGAGCAAATCCGGTCGATCAACGCACGGGCCGTACCGATATAGTAGACCGCCTTCGCAAGAAACGCCCGCGCAAGCGCCGCACGATCCCGCGCCCGCGCGCTGCCGTGGGATCGCTGCGCAGATAGCACTCAATGCGACCGATATCTAACACGTTCAGAAGCTTCGGCTGCAGCTCGGTCAAAGGACCGATCAACTCCTGCGCGCAAGAGAAGAGCTGCATTTGGTGGCTTATCCAAGAACACAGTCATCTTCCTTCCAGGGGACATGGCTGCCCCCGCTGTCTTAGAGAGTTTGGACACCTCTGAAGATACCGAAATCGGAGGCGCCAGCCCCCTATCTCCCCCGCCTGCTTCGGGAAACACCACCTATCTGGTGGGTTTTGCAAGAGGCTCCCCGAAGCGTGTGTTTTCTAAATGATCTACTGGATTGCATACGCGGTCAGCGTGTATTCTTCACCATCGTCCCCGATGACGCCGTACGCCCTGTCGCCGCGTATGGCCTCAAGCCGTACGTTGGGCGGCAATTCTACCATTCCCAGCTCTTTGCCATCGCCGTCCAGAATTAACCATGGTGTTGTCTCGGCACCGTGAGGAGCGCTTAGTTGTACCCACACACGGCTCTCATCATCCACCGTAAAATTCTCAAACGCCGGCTTGTGCGTGGGTAATTGCGTATCCCGCATAACACTCCGGTAACTCCGGTCTTGTTTGGCAAGGTTTTCTCTGGAAAACAAGGCGTCCACATCACGCGATGTTACTGGTACAGGGTCTCGAGTCCATGTGATGGCACGACGCACCTCTCCATCCACGGACCAGACCGAAATGGCACTGGCATCACCATAGCCGAAGTACACCAGCCCGTCTAGGCTCACGGCCACCTCCTCCCTAGGGCCAAACGGCATCCAATAGAAACCAGTTGCTCCAAAATACTTGTAAACGACACGTTCTTTGATGGGCAGTTGCGCCAACAATTCTTCGCGCTTGACCCCCCGGCGACTAACAAAGGCTACATCCAGCGTATGCTCTGCCGCAAGGTCGTCCTGCATGAAGAGCGTTCTATATCCCAGAATGAAGCCTTCTGGTACAACCCCGAACAAGTAGTGAGGCCATCCCGGTACTTCATCGGGCTGAACCTGTAGCGTCTCGAAAAGGTCATGATCATGTGGGATAAACGTTGTTAAGCGCCCTATGTCTTCATCAAAGGCAAAGACCGTATCTGACTTGCCAACATAAACGCTCCATAGTCCTTCGAACTCTCCCGGAGCACTTCCCATAGTACCTATCTCGCTGAGCAGAGCTCCATCTCTCGAGATTACGTAAATCCCCTGATGCTCATAATCCACTACATACGCATGCCCCCTGCTATTAATGGCAACTGAACGGATAGCTTTGAAGAAAACGTCGTCATCTTCTGAGTCCCCCATACGCCACAGTTCAACCAGATCAATGGATTGACCTGCTCTCCCTGTTCTGGGCTTGATAAATTCCCCGGGATGCAGCCCCGCAAAGACAAACAAGCCAATCAGGCAGACTATTGGGATGCGAATCATAACATGGCCTCTTGATGGCAACCGTGGCACCTACTTGCGTTCTACGTGACCGCAAGTACCGCGTACTCCGCTCGCCTCGAACGGCTCCGGGAAGCCGCGACGGAGAGCGCCGCCTAAACGGTCAATCCTTGCGCTGTCTGGATGCAAGATGAAACGGCAGAGACACAGGGGCGCCTACCGTATAAAATTAGGGAATTATACGGAATAGGTGACATCTCGGCTTGAGTGTCGTATTAAATTGGATTCAATCAAAGGATCCAGGACGATGGCTAAGCCGGGACGATCACACCGCAAGGGAATAACGCTTATGGAGTTGGCAGCACGCTACCCAGACGAAACGTCGGCACGCGAATGGTTCGAAGTCGTTCATTGGCCGGACGGCAAGATGTTCTGCCTGCGTTGTGGCAGTGACGGCGTGTATCGCTGCAAGCACAAGACCATGCCGTACAGGTGCCGCTCTTGCAAGAAGTATTTCAGCGTAAAGACTGGCACGGCAATAGAAGCGAGCAATTTGCCCTTGAAAACGTGGGTATGGGCCATTTACCTTGAATGAAGAGCTTGAAAGGCATTTCCAGTATGAAGCTCCACCGTGACATTGGCGTTCGCCAGGATACGGCTTGGCACATGCTGCATAGAATCCGTGAGGGATTGGTGCCTAACATGTCCTCTTTTGAAGGACCAGTAGAAGTAGACCAGGCCTACTTTGGTGGCAAGGAAGCTAACAAGCACGAATGGAAGAAAGCGAATCTTGGGCGCGGCCCTGTCGGCAAGTCATCCGTTGTCGGAATGAAGGATCGCAAGACCGGCAAGATGGCCGCGAAGGTAGTTGATAATACGTCTGCCAATACGCTGCAAGGGTTCGTTTACGATAATGCGGAGATAGGAGCTGCGGCCTACACGGACGAAGCCGCTGCCTACAAGGGCATGGAAGGTGTTGAACACGAAACCGTGAAGCACTCCATCTCTGAGTACGTCAACGGGCAAGCCCATACGAATGGCGTGGAGAACTCTTCTGGGCGGTGCTGAAACGTGCGTATCACGGCGTGTACCACCATATTAGCCCGAAGCATTTGAATCGCTACGTGGCTCAATTTGCTGGCAAGAACAATCTGCGCGATCTGGATACCAACGAGCAAATGCAGCACCTAGTGGCTGGCACGGTGGGTCGGCGAATTCTGTACAGAGACTTGGTGGCGTAGTGGGAGAGGCATTGGCGCAACTTCAATCAACTGACATGTTCGGTAATTTGTCAGAACGTGTCAAGATATTACAGCCAGTTCCGTATCAAGGCAGCAAGAGGCGTATTGCCAAAGATATCGCCCATTGGTTCCCCGATAGAAATGTCAGGATGAATAACTTCGTTGATCACTAACTGGAGCACGACCAATGAAACCAAACGAAGATATCAGGCGTGAGTTTGATCGTATAGACACAACGCCGGTGGCGAACCCGCGCTATGAAGGCAAGACGGTGCTGGAGGTGGTGAGGTTATTGTTTAAGACCAAGCACAAGACCAAATATGCTAGCTCTCAGGGGAGCGGTTCTTGATTTCCTTTATCTCCTCTCTCAGCCTGTTTTCTGAATCGCTTATCTGCCGCTCAAGGCTGTTGAACTTGTTGTTTAAATTCTCAGTCCAATCCTCGAATCTCTTGTTCCATGCATTTGATACTCCTTCTACAGTATCCTTGACACATCTTTCCTGCCCGTGAATGGCCCAATGCGCCCACCCTACGGCACCGAAGGCTATAGCAGCGATAACTCCTAGTTCTGGCCAGTCCATTGCCCCTCTTACATAGCTGTAACCAATGTTTCCAATGTATTACAACACGGCAAACAAGTTCAACCATGCATGGAGGTCTCAACTATACCGTATAATTCCCCAACGAAACACGCAGCAAGCGATCATGGGCTGCACCGAAAGCCATCGGCACGACGCGAGGCGCATGCCAGCGCGGCGCAGCAAACGACTCAGAATGAATTTTCAATTGGAAGCAAAAGTATCGCTCCCGCGACCGGGGATCACCGGCGGGTGACTTCCGGCCGATCCTGAGCTTCGAAGGACCGTTGCAGCCGCAAGGCTCTTGCCTGATTCCGAAGTCGAACGCTATTGGGCCTACCTTCGAAGCTGCCCCCGACCACGCGCAAATCCATCCCTCCTCGACCGCGCCTTGCTGCCGCTAACCAATCCGAGGCCAACAGCCCGCCCCCAATACACGGCCGGACTTCCGTAAATCCACGGTCTTTGATCATCGATTGCGGCTTTGGGTTCGGCCATGGCCATCTGGTCTGCTCGCAGAAGGTTGGCATCGCTCCGGCAGACTGAAGAGTAGCGATTGCCACTCCACCATGGTATGGACTTCGGCGTGGGCCCGGCTACGGCCACACTTCTTGCGACTTTGCAACGGCATGTACTGGCAGGATCGCAGCGACCAGTCGTGCGGCACTGATGCCATGGATGCTGCTTCGCGAATACACCGGCGGCATGTATGCACGGCGGAAGCAGGAGGATGTGACCGAAGGCAGCACACCGTTGCAGTTCATGCACCATGACTATACGCCCGGCCATTCGAACACCCGCACTTTCCAGAGGCAGTGCACGGAAGAAAACGCTATCCATTCACACCGGCTCCTTTCTTAGTTGGCACTGCGCACGACTGCGTGGACCACACAGCGATCAGGGTGGTAGGCGTCGGTGCGCAGCAGAATCGCCCAGCCCGCCTATCGCTTGCCCTTCCCACGCGTCGAACGTCCCACGCGATGGCATTCGCATCGGATTTTTCGGCACGCGATCTTCCGGACGCAAGACGGGCCGGCGGCGGACTGGGCAAGCGAGATGCGCCCCAGTCATGTATAGGCATAGCCGGAGCGCGATTTCCTGCAAAAGGCAGCGGCCACCACCAGGGGCTGGAATTGCGGGAGCACTCCTGGACGACCGGAATACGTCGATGCACGATTTCGCACTCTGGAACAAGAACGCCGCTGCATCTGCATGCATATGCATTGCCACCAATACTGCGCTCCAATCGCGGGCTTTCAGATCTGCTCCGGCAGGTACGCGCGCGGGTACTGCTCCTCCTGCGCCAACTGCCCTGGAGATGCGCTCTTAAGTCGCAAACGGGGGCACGGTATGCGCACTGATAGGAAAGAGGTGGGCAACTGTGACGCCGGTTTCATCCATCCCAGCGGTAGTCCAGACCTAAAATATCGGACCCAGCCAATCGGGGTTGTAGCGTCCATGTTCAAGGGGCGCAGTACCTAATCCGTCATTGGCGACGTGACGGGCCGCCGGTGCGCCAATAGGAATCCCCGTGCGCGGAACACTCGGGCTGAGGGCCGGCACACGTGGCCAGCCAGGACAGTTACGCCGTCAAAGACTGCCGCCGTGCACTGGAAGATTCGGTGTATTCGATTTCGAATGGATCAGACCGTGCCTAATAGATTTTGCGCGTCCTACCTACGGGGCGCCGACATGGCAATCCGGTGCGTGAGTAATCTGCAAGGTTTGGAGCGCGCCATCCATTCCTTATAATATTGGGCACAGCTTGGCCTACCGACGGATCCACTGAATTGCCTGTAGTTGAATAGGTTTGGCCACCCGACCCACGATATACGATGCACTGGTTACTGGCGGGGATGAGGCCTGTGCTCTGAATTATGCGCAATAGCAATAGCGATCTTGAAGCCATTGGGCAACTAAAGGGCTTCGCCGTGTGGACTAGGTCGCATGGATGCGAAATATCCCTTTCCCCAAAATCAGTGCCTTGCCAAAGGGCGCCACCTACTACCCGCATTCGGTACGCACCATGGCCAAGGCTCCCAGGCAATCGCCTATTGGAATTGCGTGTGGATTCTTGTGGAAGTATTGACACACAACGGATAATGACGGAGACTGCATTAAAGCATGCATCCAGGAACTGCTCAAGACAATGGGAACGCGTCACTCGAAGCAATCCCTTTCCTGAAATAACGGCATTGGAGCACAGCAATGATGCGCAGACGCACTCTGGAGATCACCCATGCGGGGTGTAACTGCATGGGCTGGCAATCCACCTTTCATGTGGGCAGCAAAGCGCGGCTTGCGAAATTGGCATTGCAGCCGGTAACGGTACTCAAGGGGTGTCGCCAAATTTCAATGCCTGGCCATCACCAATTCGCGGCCTGACAAAATCCAGATATCCATGGCATCCTCTCGGACCAAACGGACACGGACAAATCCGCCGGAAACCGGGAATGAGACGTTGCGGTGGATCAAGCCGGGAACCCGGGTGACTGTAGCGGGCCGCGTCATAAATGGGATGGTCTATGTTGGCCCGATCCCGTTCAACGGATTTCCGGATATCTCAGAACGCTTCGTTATTGA
The DNA here is from genome assembly GCA_965216255.1 of Rhodothermales bacterium. Lineage (GTDB taxonomy): Bacteria > Bacteroidota > Rhodothermia > Rhodothermales > Bin80. The sequence goes on along the minus strand of OZ244148.1, from coordinate 4,639,152 downwards.
TCCAGCGTTGCCAGTCGCTCAACGAAGCCGGGGCCAGGCAAATGAAAATTGGTCTTATTGGGCGAGTTACCGTGAATTCGATCGGCAAGGCCGTGCAAGTTACCTCGATTGGTTAGCCAGTGGACGTGCCGATGCGCACGTCGGCGTGATAAATATCTTGCTTTTCTTCTACGGGCTTGAGTCAAGATTTTTCTTAGACAACCCATCTGCCAGGGAGCGCAAGCTGTTAGTTGCCGAAGCTGAAAGGCTGCTGAACGTTTACGGCCATGATGGCTTCATACATTATTGCCTCGATCAGTTCCTGAAAATCGCCCGTATTATAGTCAACCCAGACGAACGAGCGTTGCCCTCATGTGATGATTGGGGAACCGGGCTGACGGTTGGCCAAAGAGTGGCGATGGGGACACAGATTAAGCGGCGACAATCGCTTGACAGTGACTGGATGCTCTGCTGGTTTCTCGCGGTCAGAGGCCATACGGCGGGTGTTTCGTGGCGGAGAGCATTGCCTGAATGCAAGGCCTATTTCCATCTGCTCTTCAAAGAACGCTATCCGCGCGGATTTCAAGTCCTTGGCCCTATGCCATCCATCCAGGGAATATATGAGTCCGCATCTGCAGAATTTTTCGTCGACTATGCCCAAACCTTTCCCAACGTACCCGAAGTATCTTCCTTATCCAAACCGCTTGAAGTTGCCAGAATGCTCGCCTCCGAAGTATCTGGCGCTTTGAGCAGTTACAGCCGGTTTCTGGATCGACAACCCGAGAATCGGCATTCCGTAGCCGCCCACGTACTTTTGCCCCAGGAGTTACAGCCGCTGGTCCCATGCAAAGCCTTGGACCAGTTCCGTAACTGGGCGAAAGCGATCTTGCGCAAAGGCGGTTTCGTGTTGGTTGAGGACGCCATAGCGCAGATCACCGGATCCAAACCAGACAGGTTAGGCAAGCTAGATCTGGCGGCGCTCACCAAAGCATGCGCCCTTATCAGCTTTGGCGCAGTGCCCGACCCTACGCGGTCCTTGCGGGGGCCGAAGTTTGGTGCACCGTTACTCCTGTTCAGGGTCCCGAAAGGAGCGTCTGCAAAAGGCGAAGTGGGGCCAGCGTACCACCAACTGCTCCTAGCGATTGCAATCGGCAGCTTTGTAGCACGCGCAGATGGATCTACAGAATCCAAAGAACTGAAAGTGCTGAATTATCGCATTGCTACAGCTAACATCAAGAAGATTGACCGCATGTATCTCAAGGCCAACCTGGAGTGGCTGGCGAAAGTGCCTCCGACGCTCTCCACAATTGGGCGACGCGTGGCAAACCTTACGGAAAGCTCTCGGCAGGACTTGGGACGGATTGCCTTCGCCGTGGCTGCAGCCGACAAGATCATTGATCCAGATAAGATCGCAGCAATCGAGAAGATTTACAAAGCCCTTGGCCTGGCTACCGAAAGCCTGTACTCCGATCTTCACGCCGTATCTATCGGCGATGAACCAATTACGGTCAGGCCTGCAGCGGTTTCGTCAGGCAGCTATAGCCTGCCCCCTTCTGCGTCGCGCAAGAATAGGCGCGTGCTGGATCAGGCGCGGATAGCAACGCTCATGAGCGATTCGGAGGAGGTAGCCTCCCTACTGGATGGCATCTTCGACGAGGAGGAACCCACAATGCCATCAGCCAGGCAGGTGGAAGAAAACGAGAGTGCCTACGAGGGGCTTGACCCGCAGCACGCGAGCTTTCTCGAAGTATTGCTGACACAAGAACACTGGGATGAATCCGGACTTCTGGCCGCTGCTGAACGATTTCAACTGATGTCTTCGGGTGCCATCGAGATAGTCAACGAATGGTCCCATGAACGCTTCGGGGACCTGCTGATGGAAGAATACGAGGGATATGACCTCAACCCCAACATTGTATCGCAACTGTTGAAGTAACCATAGCCCATGAATACGACAATGATCAGGCGGCGGGATCGGGACACTATCGTTCAGGCGCTGCGGGCCGGCGTGGTTCCCAAATTGGGGCTACAGCATATTCAGGTAGGTCGCTCCAGAGAGGTCAAGGAGATTGCGCGCGACATAGAGCACGTAATCAGTGGCGGAGCAACAATCCGATTCATCATTGGAGAATATGGCTCGGGCAAGACGTTTTTTCTGACGCTGGCTCGACAAGTCGCCGTGCAGCAAGGGCTAGTAGTGGTTTCAGCCGATCTGGCACCTGACCGCCGCCTCTATGCAAGCGGCGGTCAGGCACGGGCCCTCTACGCAGAGATGGCCAGGAACGCCTCAACTCGCAGCAAACCAGACGGCGGCGCACTGGCCTCGGTTGTCGAACGGTTCGCCAGCCGTGCACGGCTTTCGGCGGAAAAAGCGGGCACGGAACCCACGGAGGAGATTCGTCAAATTCTCCGGCACCTGGAAGAGTTTACAGGGGGGTACGATTTCGCGACCGTTATCGCTCGGTTCTGGCATGGCTTTGAGACAGGCGACGAAGAGCTCAAGTCTTCCGTCCTGCGGTGGCTTAGAGCCGAGTTTTCCACCAAGACTGACGCCAGAAAGGCCCTGGGGGTGCGGGTAATCATTAACGACGCCAATTTTTACGATCAGCTCAAGCTACTGGCCATGTTCGTGCGGGAAGCGGGCTACAAGGGGCTCCTGGTTACCCTGGATGAAATGGTTAACCTCTATAAGCTTCCCTCTGCGCGCGCACGACAAGCCAATTATGAGCAGATCCTGCGGATCCTCAATGACGTGCTTCAGGGTAGCGCAGGCCATATCGGATTCGTTTTCGGCGGTACGCCCGAGTTCCTGATGGATACGCGCAGAGGACTTTATAGCTACGAGGCCCTCAAGTCCCGCCTGTCCGAAAATACGTTCGCCCGGGATGGCCTGGTAGACACATCGGGGCCGGTTATCCGGATCTCCAACCTGACTCCGGAGGACATGTATGTGCTGCTGACCAAAATTCGTCGGATCATGCTCAGCGACAATTACGCGCTGCCAGACGAGGCGCTCACAGCATTCATGCGCCATTGCTCTGCACGCGTCGGGGATGCCTATTTTCGCATGCCCCGCAACACGGTAAAGGCCTTTGTTAACCTCCTGTCCGTGCTGGAGCAGAATCCGGGCACCAATTGGAGCGACTTGATTGGAGCAGTGAAACTATCGAAAGAGCGCCGGCCCAGCGAAGGTGTTACCGAAAATGATGACGAGCTCACATCCTTCAAGCTCTAGCCCGTCTCACGCTTTTGAAATGCTCGCCGAGCCCATTCGGCGCTGGATTTGGAATCAGGGATGGCACGAGCTCTTGCATATTCAGGAACGGGCAATTTGCGCGCTGCTCCACACGGACAAGGACGTCATCATTACGGCTCCCACGGCCGGCGGAAAGACCGAAGCAGCATTTCTGCCCCTTCTGTCTGCATTGCTAACAAAACCCGGAAGCGGCGGCTTTGACCTCGTCTACATCGGGCCGCTGCGCGCACTCATCAATGACCAGTTCAGGCGGCTGCAGGACCTGTGCAAGGGTATTGACGTACCCGTCTATCCCTGGCACGGCGACATTGCTCAAGATGTCAAGCGACGTGCGCGCAACAAGCCCCGTGGCGTACTTCTAATTACTCCAGAATCGCTCGAGGCGCTCTTTGTGCTGCGCGGGCTCGAGATTCCGACACTCTTCAAGGGCACTCGGGCCGTAGTTATAGATGAATTGCATGCCGTGCTGGACAATGAACGCGGCATGCAACTGCAATCCCTGCTCACGCGCCTGGAGCTGGCAATAGGCCGCCGCCTCCGCCGCGTGGGCCTTTCGGCCACACTTGGCGACATGTCGCTCGTGTGCTCATACCTTAGACCGGATCATCCGGAATCGGTTGAACTTATAGGCGTTAAGGACGGGGACGGCACAGAACTTAAAGTCCAGATTCGAGGATACATTGCCGGAAGCCGCGCAGATTCGAAAGATGACCAGGATAGCACGGGGACGGCCACCCAACGCGCTGTGGCCACGCATTTGTTCAGCCGCTTGCGTGGCAAGCAGAATCTGATCTTCGCAGGATCACGCCAAAACGTGGAGCTTTTCGCAGACCTCTTGCGACAAATATCCCAAAGAGAGCGCGTACCCCTGGAATTCCTGCCCCATCATGCCAATCTGTCTCGCGAACATCGGCACGATATTGAAAAACGCCTGAAGAGTGCAGCTCCGACCACGGCCGTCTGTACTTCCACCCTGGAACTGGGTATAGATATCGGCAAGATCGATTGCGTAGCCCAAATTGGCCCTCCGTTTAGCGTAGCGTCGCTGCGCCAGAGAATGGGCAGATCCGGAAGGCGTGCCCGGCAGCCCGCCATACTAAGAATGTATGCCTTGGAATCGGCGTCCGACGCCCAGTCAGATCCGCTGGACCGCTTGCATCTGGGTCTCGTACGGTGCATCGCCATGGTGGAGCTGATCGTCGAGGGATGGTGCGAACCTCCGAGTCCCCATGCACTGCACCTGTCTACGCTCACCCATCAAATACTGTCCGTAATCGCCGAGCATAATGGAGCAACAGCCCAGTCGTTGTATTCCCGCCTGTGCCGGAAGGGGCCCTTTCGGCGCGTGGATTCAGGGTTGTTCAGCCGGCTCCTTCGGCGCCTCGGCAGCCAGGAAGCAGCCCTTATCGAGCAGGCACCAGACGGCTCACTACTTCTGGGCCGCAAGGGTGAGCGCATGGTTGAGCATTACAGCTTCTACGCCGTCTTTCAAACGCCGGACGAGTACAGGATTATTGCAGACGGCAAGGCTTTGGGAACGCTCCCCATAGTCATGGTACTGGCGCCGGAGATGACCATCGTTTTTTCCGGCCGGCGCTGGCGGATTATGTCAATCAACGATCGGGACAGAGTGATAGAAGTCACCGCGGACCGAACCGGAAAGCCTCCCATGTTTGCCGGCGGTGGCGCACTAATCCACGATCGCATCGCCGGCCAGATGCGCCAGATACTCGCAGGTTCAGACCTACCGAGATATCTCGACCGCACTGCGGTTAACTTACTGGAAGATGCCCGGTCCGAATTTAGGAGGCTGGGGCTGGCGCACCGGGACATTGTGGACCTGTCCGAAGAATCAGCGCTCATAGCCACGTGGTGTGGCACGGTCAAGACCTCGACGCTCGCCCTGCTACTGCAATCAAGGAAGTATTCCGCAGAAACGTACGACTGCTTCGTCCTAGCAAAGCATCATGACGGCATCCAGTCGTTGGCCGGTGATCTAAAAGCAATCGCTGCATGTGACAACGTTAATGCAGACGCTGTTCTTACCGGGAAGGAGAGCTTAACCACCGAGAAATTTCATCCATATCTCGGTCCCGAACTCCTTTTCGAAGATGCCAGGAGCAGCCGCCTCGACCTGGGGGCCATGCCCGAGCTTGCACTTCGGCTTGTGGATCATCTGGCATAGGAATCATAGCCCGCTGCCATGGGCTTATGCGTTGGGGCCGCCGCCTGTCGCCCCCGCGAAAATGCGGCTATCGCATACCGGGCAGCCCACCCCCTCCGTTTGGCAATAGTTTCCGAATCGGCCGTCCGCCATCAGGTAGTTCTCGCAGGCTTTAGCAATAAGGCAATCCACCTGATGGCATTGGCTGCCTGCTTGTACTTGGGCTTCCGAACGGCAATAGCTTGAACCGGCATGCCATTCTCCAGTGATTGAACCAGGGATTTGCACACGTGTACACCCTCGACAATGCCGGCGCCATTGGCACCAACTTCAAGTGGGCCCATGACATGTTTGATCCAGGCCGTCTCCCTGAAGGCCGCAGGTTGCGCATGATAAGGCGTTAGCTTCTTTTGCGTTCGCGTGTGCCAGACCTGGACCGGGGTGCCAACCTTCCAGTCTTGAACGGTATGGAAATCCTTGTATCGTAAGAAGCAGTATTTGGTCGCGGTGATAAAGACACTTGCATGGCGCTTGCCCAAGTTGTGCCGATAAAGAACTCCGTATGTCGTTGCAAGGCAGTCGAAGGCATCCCCATCCGGCCTGGGTTTATGTCCCACGATGCGCGAGCCGTCGCTACCGCCTTGAACCGCAACCAATACCGGTGCCCCAACCTCCATGTTCTTGAATCCCCTTAGCCGCTTAACCGAGCAAACTACCACGGCACCGTCCTTACCATTGGAGAGACCTATCTTAAACTGGGACTTGTCGCCTTTTGCCTTGACCGTACCAAGAAAACTGGCTCGCGTCCAGCATCCTGTCAGAAGCAATTCTTCGGCAGGCACGGCACAATGGGCAATAGTCTCAAGTGGACTCTTGAGCTCTGTGGCCGTCTTGTACCAATCCGTAGCGGTCCCCTTCTCAAGCGATTCGGAAATCCCCTTACCCAGATGCTGCCGAATAGTTATCACTTTGTCCACGGCCCATTTGGCCAGGTCCGTTCTACCCGCGGTAACAGCAAGCGGGACAGCGTCTTCCAGAACCCCCGTGGCAATCGCATCATTGCGGCATGAAAGGTATGCCTTTGCATACAGGGCAAGCGCCATGGCGGGATCTAGCTGTCGTTCCACCTTGGCCAGGGCACGCCAAGCCCAATACTCACTGCTCTTCTTGCGTACAACGGGCAGCAGCGACGCTCGTGCCTCTTCCGCCTTTCCAAGGTCACCAAGCAGCAGCCCTCTGCGGTACCGTAACCAAATCGGTTTCCGAATCTGGCCAGACTCCAGTGCCTTACCCAATAGATCGACAGCTAACTGCTTGATCTCCCGGCCATAGGCCTCCGATTCGCAGATCATCTTGGCGTTACGAAAGGCCACTTTCTCGATCAGAGGAGGATAGACAGTACCTTTCTCATTGTCTCGCTGTGCCTGAAAATCTTCCGCTCTAAAGCTCTCGATACCCGCCCACCAAAGGAAGCGCGGCAAGAATGGAGGAACCTCCGATAAGCGCACAACCCTATTTACCAGCAGGCTGAACAGAAGGTCGGGACGGCGGAGTTCCAGCCGGGCATACGCGCGAAACAGCTTGCGTATCCTGTATTGCACGTTACCACTACTGACCTTACCGTAGGCAGCTTCGGCAGCAATCGCCGTGACCTTCTCGTAGATTACCCAACCCAGTTCACACGTCAGGTAGCCATCGCCCGGGTGTCGCTCCAAGAGCTGGTAGCCAAGTCTGTAGGCCTCATCAACACGGCCGCTCTTTCTGAGCTCCCTTACCTCGTGATTTGGATAGCGGCTCATGGCTCGACTCTGGACCCTTTGTCGTAAAACACCACGGAGTTGGCGTGTTTCACGAGCCTACCTGCGGTTGCCAGAGCACCTTCACGTTAACAGACAGCGTGCCGACAGCTTCATTGTTCCCTATGCTTAGCGACTTCATAGCTGCATTGGAGCAGCGGCTCCGCCTTGTCGAAATCATCTCGGGATTAGATCGTTATTTCAATGTCTCCGGTACCTTAATGACCAATACGACGGAAGTCTCGAGTGGAGCCGTCTTCAAAGCTCCACTGTGCTTGGGTCTACTTTCACATAGATCAGCAGGCGCTGCGAGTCTTTGGGTGTACCTCAACGCAGGCGAAATTCCTTATTCGCCCGAACGCGAAATTATCGTTCAACCCCTTTATCTGCACATCCGCCTCCGAGACTGAAGAGATTTGCTCTCAGCGTCTCGAACCAATTGGTCATCTCATGGTCGGCTTGTTCAAGATATTCCGAGACCGTTTTCGTTCTTGACGTTTCTGATCCGGACGGACGACCGTACTTCGAGCCGTTCGACGGCGCGGAGGCAACACTTGCCTCGACTATAGATGCAGTGGTCGAAAAGATAAGGGATAGTACGAAAACCTCATGTTCTTACGATGCCAATAGCGTGGCGCTTGCTCGTGGCCGCGGCTCTAATGGCATCGCCACAATAAAATGAGATTCATTCGCCCAGTATTCACTTTGCCCATCATGATCATTTGCGCTGCGGGTGGTCGCGTCACAGCGAGCCCTCCTTCCGTGGGCAGCAGTGCGGGCGCATGGGAGCGGCGGACACCGACCGCAATTCGCGGCGTTACGTTCAGTTTATGCCTGCTTTACCGCTCGCCTCGCGGTACCGCAGCATATAGTGCCCAGCCGACTCCCGATCACCTCGGCGACGATAAAGCTCAAGAAATCCGCAACAGTTCCCTTGTCAGGTTGGCCTTTTTCACCGCACCGTGGAGCTGGATCCATACACTTTTGGCTTCGTCGTAGTCCGGAGACTGGCAGGCGCGCAGCAACGCGTGACGTGTCGCCATCCGGTCGTTTTCGGGCAGATAGCTGAGAACCCGTTGACTCTTCTAACTCCTCTGCACCTTCAGAGACGCTCCCAAGTGCTCCTGCAGGGCGGTGTCGAGCCCCCGGGGGATCACGCATTCCAGGCCCCGGCCTGTGCCAAGTCCCCGTTCGATAGGGTGCTGCAGCATCCGCTCCATGGCGTCTCTATTGTGCAACGTCGACTCCATAAAGCCCATTGCGGCCCTCAATGGTGGTGACTCGCATGCAAAAGACGAACTGCGTGCCCTGCACAGAAGCGGCGTCCATCCACAGTGGCACGTAGTCCTCCTGTGCCCGGGGCCGTTCGGTGAACACCTCGAGCGCCCGCTGTGCACGTGCCTCGTCGAGGACATCACCCGTCCGTGAGACGTGCCCCTGTTGCGGGCCTCCACATCCCAGGCCGTGCAGCTGCCCTGCGGCTTCCTGGCCGGACTCGCTCGTTCCGCCGGCATCACCGTGCGCTGCGCGGCTGCGTCCACCTCAGCCCGGTCTCGGCTGAGCAGATCAATAATCTGGCTGCACTGCCTAGGCATAAACAGACGCCACTCGTGACCGCTGGCCACGGCATTGCCGAAGCTCGGATCCCTATGTCCGAGGTTGTGCTCAGTATGTATTGACAGACGACGTATATGTGCGCGGAAGACGCCGCTTGGCGCAGCTGTCTCCACCGCCCGGCAACTAACTTTGGCGCAACGCCCCTTGCAGGCGCACGGATAGGTCGTTTTCCCTCCGGCAGAAGGCCGACCAAGCATTTGTAATTCTGCGGGGCACCGGCCGTTGACCCAATAGTCCGCACTGCAGGTATCATCCCGATCGGGGCACTGAAACGCTCCCTACCTACATGGCAAGGGGGCACCGGGCGCTTCTCTCCGAATCGTTAGTGAGCGATGAGCTACCCCAACGATACACCAGAGGCGTCCGCTTTATCTAATACTTGGCTCAAGGACGTGCTCTCCCGTATCCGGGCACATCCGAACCAGCACGTCCGCGAGTTGCTGCCGCATCACTGTAAGACGCTGCGCGAATCTGGCCTGCATTGGTGGCATAGCCGAGCCGTCAATGCCGCGCCGCACTACGCAACAGGCCGTGGCGTAACCGCGGCCGTAATATGAAGCCCTCTCTTGATGGCCCGCCAGCAGGCCCAGTAAGGTCGCGGCCGCTACTGTTCAAAGAATCTGGAGTCTTTCGCATCCACGACAGAGCCATTCACCTGCGAATACCCCTCCAAACAGATCAGATGTATTTCACCGGACGGATACGCCTAACCCAAGTTTAACATCCAATTTTTCAAGTAGCATATGTACCTACGGTTACAAGGGCTCTTTTGTCTCTTGTGGCACTACAAACGATCTCAAAGTGAATTTCGTGGCCTTGGATCAGATGGTAGTCTTGTGCATGAATAGGGGCACCCGATCCACTCCCAGGGCGTCGTAAATGTCCTTCAGTTCACTTTCCGGCTGTGATGTCGTACGAACGTGCAGCGTATGCCCATCCCGGCACTGGAACACATTCGTAGAGCGGACCTGCCGCTGAAGGATGCGCCGCAGCGTCGTCCAGCTTGAGCGTAGGCCGTTGCTCCTCAGCCGCGTGCGCATCACCTGCACCAACTGGCACGCTATCACCGTGATGAACAGGTGCCCTTCCGCACGCCGGGGGCTGGAGTGGTAGATCGGACGCAGACCCAGTTCCGACTTAAGCGAACGGAACACGGCTTCCAGATCGGTAAGCATGACGTACGTGCGCCACAGCTTCTGCTCCGGCCGGTCCATTTCATTGCTGCGCAGACAGTACACCCCAGGGTGCGTCATGATGGAGCCGTGCCTGGGGTTGCGCTTCCACAATACCGAGGCAGCCCTTGTTATCGTCGGGCTGCACCTTGATCTCGTAATGCCCCGGTATAGTAGGATACTATGTCAAGTGAAGATTACATGAATAGTTTTTGGCTTGACCTCTGGAGAAGCGACCGGGCGGCTTCGACGGCTAATCAATCTGGTATTCGCGTGCTAAGCCCCGAAGGACCATAACGCATGATTTCGGTTTCGACGGGAGCTGCCACTATCTCCGAACGCGCGCTCACCAGCAAGAGAGCTGGCTATGCATACTACGCTGCAAATCGTCCACTCATTCCGCTGAAAGTCGTCCACTTTTGGGGCGTCTGCCGGAATGTCAGGCCAGCGTCGGTTTCATCGGCTACAACTGACTGTCGAGGCGACTGGAGATTCCATGCGCACTGAGGGTATCGGTGACCGCTCTAACCGTTCAGGAGGTAACCCACGTCCTCACCATGAATCCCACAAGTCGCATTCAGACTCCCGAGACTTGTCTCTGGGCTATCGCACGCGGACAGGCAGCACCACCACATCGTAGTGGACGGCCAGATCACTGTAGGTTGGGTTTAGGTCCGGATCATACCGGTGGGGCTTCTTGACAGCCCCCTTCATATTGTCGGGAACCACTATGGCGGCAACGGCCCCGAAGAAATCAAAGGCCCGGCGATGTGACGCAATCCAGTCCCAGAGTTGCTGCCTCCAGGTGGCTTCGGCAAACGTGTAGTTGGAACAGCCGAGCATAGCCACGAATATTTGGGCCTGGTGCTCTGCCTCGGCATCCCAGACCGGGACCCTCATGCCCGCGTAATCCACGAAGAGCTTCTCGCCAGGTGGGTGGTCCTGATCGCATGACCACGTCCAGTCCCTTCTTCCAATCCCGGTACTGACCACAGAACCAACTGTACTCGTACCCGTCCGGATAGACTTGCCTATACTCTTGCCATAACAGCCGCAGCGTAACGCCCTTGCCCTTGAGCTCTTCGTGTATCTTGGCCCAGTCAGGCCAAGGGCGCTGATCCGACGTCACTTGAACGAATAGCGCCTTCTCCAGTACCGCATCCGTCACGTCTTCAGGCAACGGCCAGGTAAGTCCCGCCTGCGCTGCTCGACGCAGGTAATTGCAGATCGTGGTGTGACGTGGCCCAAGACAGCGTCCTATTCTCGCGATTACTGAGTTTGGCCTGAAAAGAAAGCCGAAGAACATCGTGGAGTTTGCGCATGGAGATCCGGTTTGCAGGCATCGAAATCTTCTGTGATGATGAACGAGTATGTCGGTACCCTTGGAGTACAGGAAATCCCCAGCGTTGCCCAGACAGAACAACCGAGCATTCCAACCACGAGTGGCCTGCCATTCCGGCAGGCCCGCAAAGAGTGGACACCTTGTGCTGGAATGCACGTAAAGAATGGAGCGGAATTGGTGGAACCCTTCAAATGGAATAGATGGAAATCTTACCGTGAAATACGCAGTAGATGCCGAAACTTGCAAATCGTGATTTCATCCGGTGCCTGGCCCGGCCAAAGAGAGGCAAAGCGGCGCAAGGATACGTTATCGTACAGGGCATCCTCCATGCAGGGTTCCAAGTAGCCATACCACTGCTGTAGGAAGTATACGCGCAGCATGGTTACGAGCGGTATGGGCGGGCGGCCCCTTTCTGCTTTGGGATAGCAGGGGCGATCTCGGAAACGACCTTGTTCCATGGTAGCACGGCATCCATCCGCTCCAAGAACTTTTGCATGCGCGTCTTCCTGGGCCTGTTCAGGTAGGTGGTGTCCTCAAAAGAGAGCTGATGCATCGACTTGGCTCGCATGTTGAGTTTGTAATCCGTAATGAGTTTGTTCTTTCTATTGATCAGAGGTTCCCCTACTTCAGCAAATATGCGCGTGCTGAGCGAGAAGCCTTGCTATTTTGATCGGCAATTCGTATTCATCCTGCAAAGGGCTAACCAACCACCTTACCGCAATATGTTCAACTATAGGCTTTTGACGGGAATCAGCGCGGCCGTGTTTTTAGTGCTAACCATCTTTATCCTGCGTCCAGAGGGACAGGCAGAGAAGGCGGACATGGCCGAGATGCCAACAGAGAAATCGAAGCGCATGGACGACTTCAGCCATCCGGATCAGTTCCTGGCCTATCATGCCGCCATTCGAACTGCCGAAAATGGGCCGGTATATCCCGGCAACTACCGCATGGACGCATTCACGAAGGCCGTTGCTGCAAGGAAGACGCCCGGGCGGAAGCTGGAGTGGGTCGAACGCGGACCAGCCAACGTCCCCGGCAGAACGCGGGCACTGATTGTGGATCCGGACGATCCCTTCCATCAGACATGGTTTGTTGGCTCGGTGGGAGGCGGGCTCTGGAAAACCAGTGATGGCGGGCAATCCTGGCAGGTTCTTACGGACCACTTGCCAAACCTTTCGGTTTCGGCGCTTGCCATGGCGGATTCTGACCGTGATGTGATCTATATGGGGACAGGAGAAGGTTTCGGCAACATTGACGGTATTATTGGTTCCGGCATTTTCAAGACGACCGATCGGGGGAATACCTGGATGCAGCTGAGCTCCACTACACAGGGCCTGGACTTTCTTTTTGTCAATCGTCTGGCGGTAGATCCTGGCGATGCCAATACGGTAGTGGCTGCCACCAACATCGGGATTTATCGTTCATCCGACGGGGGCAGCTCCTGGGATAACGTGTATGTGCATGCAGACACTAGCCGGGTCCAGGATCTCAGAGCTCGGCCGGATGACTTCAATACCCAGTTTGCGACGGTAAGAGGCAGCGCCGTGCTTCGCTCCACCGACGGGGGGCGCACATGGGAGGTATCTTTTGATGACTTTGTCTCTGACGTCAGAAGGATGGAGCTAGCCATTGCTCCATCGAATCCAACTGTAGTGTACATGTCGGCAGAATCCGGTAGCGGAGCCGATCTGTATCGGACCAGCGACGGCGGTGAGTCGTGGAGCCCTGTATTTGAATCTGGATCGGCTGCGCCCAACTGGTTGGGTGGCCAGGGCTGGTATGATCAGTCGCTTGCGGTGCATCCCTTTGACGCTGACCATGTATTTTTGGGCGGTATCGATTTGTGGGAGACTACCATCCTTCCTGGCACCAAAGAAGTCAGGTTTTTGTCGGATTTTGAAGAGACAAATACGTCCTCGTTCCTTGATTTCGTGGCTTTTACATCAGGAAACTATTTCGGAGGCAGGCTACAGACTGGAGATGCTGACGATGAGATTGTGAATGTAACGCCGGAAGATTTCGTTTCGGTAGAAATCCGGTTTGGTCCCGGGCGCAGCCAGAAGGCGCACCGATTTGCTGTTTCACCGACTGGCGGTGCAGCGGGGGACGGTGGCGCCGGTGTTGCCTTCGCGCACTACCAGTATCGGAACTATGCAGACGTGCCGTTTGAGGTCTGGGATATCGATAACAGCCGTCAGCTCATGGTCTCATTCCGGGATCAGGCAGATGATGGAGTGTACGACCTGAAGCCCGATGTGACCGAGGGAAATCGGGACGACCAGAGCCGGGAATACTTATTCATCCACGGATATGAATACAGTGGCACCGAGCCTAACGAGCGAATTGCCCAAAATGGCGGACTTATCAATAAAATCCTGTATTTCATGTGGCCTATCCTGGCTGAAGACGGAATGTGGGACGGGTCCAATCTGCCGGAGTCCGTGTTGCGGATCACTGCGAAGTCGGGCACGGGACTATTGCGGCAGACTTCGCAGCACCCGGCCAGTGGCAGCATACACGTGGACCATCACAATATTCATGTCATTCCGATCGATGAGACAGAGAACCTGTTCAGCATTCTCAACGCCAATGACGGCGGGGTGTACTTTTCCGAAGACAGTGGAGCGCGCTTCAATCCGGCCGGCAAGGGACTTAATACCACGCAATTCTATGGAGTAGACAAGCGGCCCGGATTTAATGTGTACATCGCGGGTTCTCAAGATAACGGCACGTGGCGCTCCTTCAACAATCCGCATAGCGGCCAGGGCTGGCTACAGGGTACGCCTGGGGATGGTTTCGAAACGGTTTGGCACTCCGAGGATGAGAATTACATGCTTGCTTCTTCACAGTTCAACAGGGTATGGCGTTCTACGTCGGGTGGCAGGCAGTTCGACGAGGTAGAGGGCCCTTCAGACACGGGCCCGTTTATTACGGTCTTCGGGAACTCGAAGGATTGGCCCGATCGTGTCTTTATGGTAGGTTCCGTTGGTGTCTGGCGATCCGTGGATTTCGGCGCGACTTGGACAGTCGTTCCTCTTTCCCCAGAGGCTTGGGACGGACGTGGCAACGGCAAGGTTGAAGTGGCTCTGGCCAATCCCAGCGAAGTGTGGGCAGGCTACAGGCACGACAACCAGGGCCCCAGAACGGGCATGGTCCACGTCTCCACGGACGGTGGATATACGTTTAACCCCGTTAGCGTCCCGGATATGGCTCCAGAAGCATCCATTTCCGGCATAGCTACGCATCCCAATGTAGACAGCACCGCGTATTTGCTGTATTCCATATATAGCATGCCCAAGATATTGCGGACGACGGACCTGGGCCAGACGTGGACGGACCTGTCCGGATTTGAGAGTGGATCTCCCACGAGCACGAACGGCTTCCCCAACGTGGCGGTGTATGATCTGTTTGTCATGCCGGCCATGCCCAATGTGATTTGGGCCGGCACGGAAATCGGTATCTTCGTTTCCGAGGATGATGGTGAATCGTGGGAGTACAGCAACAGCGGGATGCCCGCAGCTTCCATCTGGCAGATGCGCAATGTGGACAACCAGCTTATTCTGGCCACGCACGGCCGGGGGATATGGACGCTTGACCTTGATACAGAAAATGTGATCGAAGATGTGGCATCCGATGTGCCGGCATCCTTCCAATTGCAGCAGAATTACCCGAATCCATTCAATGCTTCCACTACGATCACTTTCGATGCGCCGCAGGCATCACGCATCAAGATCCAGGTCTATGATCTGGCGGGGCGCCTTGTTACTACGCTCACGGACCGTGCGTACCAGTCCGGTACCCACGAGGTCGATTGGGATGCAATCCGTCATGCCAGTGGGGTTTACCATTACCGCCTTGAGGCTGAGGGTGTCGTGCGTACAAAGAGCATGACGCTAGTCAAGTAACATGCCGCGCATTCCTGCGGGGCGGCGGTTGCCCCGCAGGAATGCCATTTTGAACGGCGCTGTCACAGGCGGCTCGCAAACGCATGCAGAGGGGGCAAGCCCTGAAGCCATGGCCTATGCTGAGATGCCTGCTGGAAGTGGTAGGGTGCCTTCCGGCAAACGGGAGCGGGTAGGATAAGGTGACAGGGCCTGCCGGGCGAGCGCATCAACGGAAAACGCACCCCCGTATTTGGATCGCGTCATGCCACGTTTTGCATCCTGACTTCGACGGTAGCGTGAGGACCGTGGTTTCGTAATAGGCGTGCAGCAAGGCAAATAGGATCGGGAAGTCGTCGGTTCGTGAAAGTTGTGTTCAGTTCATGGTGTCGTCACAGTGCTCAGCAGGTCTATTCCGTATCTTACACCCATTATGTTTGTGCGCATCCTCAGACGAAAAACGACCAAGAACGTCACCGTACAGATCGTGTACGGGTACAGAAATACCGAAGGCAAACCCCGACTCAAGATCGTGCGCCACATGGGCAGCGCCCCCGAAGGCATGGCCCTAGGGGGCCCTGCTCGGTGTCGCCGAACTCGAAATGCGCCGCTTACAAGAAGAGAAACAACCCTCCCTCTTTCCCGCCGCCGATAGCGCAGACGAGATCCTTCTGGCCCGCAGGCGCAAGCAGCAAACAAATCCGCTGCCCATCCGGGATGCCCGTGCCCTGGAGGAAACGAAGCGTGTGTGTGTGGGCTTCCATGAAGTTTCCGGGGCCCTCTGCAATCGGTTGGGCCCGAGTGAGGTCTTCACCGAAAGGCAGACCATGGCCCGGCGTCTGTTCCGGCAGGCCGTACTGCTACGCCTGGCGGCTCTCCAAAGAAGAGGGCTCTGAAGTGCCGGTAGAGAAGTTTTACCGCATGATGGATGCGGTAAACGAAGGCCGTATCAGGCGCCTGCAGGATATCGTCTCCCGAGAAGTGACGGGCCTCTTGGGCGGCAAGGTAGACGTGCTCTTCTTTGATGTTACGACGCTCAGCTTTGCTTCGGACAGTGAGGATGAGCTCCGGAAGAAGGACTACAGCAAGGACGGCAAGCCGCACCGGGTGCAGGTAGCGCTCATCCAGACAACGCAGCGTTTGCCCATAGGATATGAGCTCTTTGCCGGCAATACGACCGATGTCAAGACCCTTGATCCGGCCATTGCGGCGCTGCAGCAGCGCTGTTGGGCAAGGTGGTCTTCGTAGCCGACGCCGGCATGATGAGCCAGGAGAATCTGGCGCTGCTTCTTAGCAAAGGATACGACTTTGTGGTGGCGGCCCGGCTGCGCTCCATGGGGAAGAAGGCTACGCGTGATATCACGGCAGTGCAAGAGTGGCAGCCCATGGCAGAAGGCCGCATGGTTGCCGAAAGGCGCCTCGGCGGGCGGCGTCTGGTCCTGCCGTACTGTCCGAAGAAAGCGGCCAAGGATGTGCACGACAGGCAGAAAGCCGTAGAGAAGGCCAATGTCAATCTGGCGCAGGGAGTCAAGGGCAAGGGTAGAAGTGGTCGGTTCCTGGACCAGGGAGCGGTGAGTCTGAACGAAGAGGCGATAGAGAAAGACGCAGGCCTTTGGCGGCCTGCACGGGCTATGGACCAGCTTGGAGACGCTCGCGCCGCAGGAGGTGTACGCCCAGTACGGCGAGCTGTGGCGGATAGAAGAAGGCTTTCGGGTGCTGAAGTGCGCGTTAGCAGTGCGTCCCATCTTTCACTGGACGCAGCGTCGGGTGAAGGCGCACATGGCGATTTGTTTCGTGGCCTTCGCCCTGCTGCGCATCTTGCGCTACCGGCATAACAGCATGCACGGTGGCAAGGAGCCGCTGAGTGAGGCGCGCATCCTGTCGGAGCTCTCGGCAGTGGAGGTGTCGGTAATGCGGGACCAGGGTACGGGTAAGCGCTACTTGGTGCCCGCGGCCACAGGCAGGCAGCAGATCAATCTCTACAAGGCGGTAGGTCTAACACTGCAGCGGAGTACGGTCCCGCTGAAAGAGGAGTCTGGGGAGTAGCTTTCTTGAACGGCGTTATTGTCCTGCAGTAAGGCGGATTTATTGTGTTCAGTCGGAAGAGTCATCCCAATAAAAACAATACTTTACACCTCTGAAACCGTCCAAATCAGGTCGTGTCTTTCTTCAGTCGGTTCTTTCACCGTATCTGCTTATCGTGATTGTAGCATGCTTACCAGAGTTGGGACTGATATACAAGCATTTACAGGTCTGGTCGCGTCCAATCTCCGCTTCCCGTAGCCTGCGTTAGAATCCGTTAGCGGCAGAGTGCAGAGCTCAGCCAGATGTATGCCGAACCTTGCTACTGGCAGATTCGACGGGAATGCACGGAACGGACGAAACGGCGACAAGCAGGGAAGAATTGGATTAAAACCATCGGTTAGCCGACACCATGCTGTGCCTAGTCGGAATTGACGTTTTCGAAGAATTGTCGCGAGTCCTCATGTGGCGGGATCACCCATCTCGCGTGTTTTGCCAGCTGCCTCTTGACTGAGGGCGTCTTATTACCAAACACGAATACATGGCCTCGGTCACTTGGCTGCAGGGGGGCCGTCGCAATCCCGAGGGCCAGTTCACGTAGGAAGCGCACGCTTAACCCCACCATCAGGTTGTCCCCGACATTTGCCTCTTCGGGGCCACCGTAGCATTTCGCCCGATGCGCTGACATCGGCGTTCTGTCTCTAGAATCGCTGAATAGCCCGCTTTGAGGTCGCCATCTACCCATGGAGGAATCCAGGTGAACCATCCCATTAGGGATCCGCCGCCAAATCATTTCGTCATCCCCTATTGACGGATCGTCTGCATACTTAGGCGATGGCATCGGCAGAGTTCAAAACAGCCTCCTCAGAAGGGATCATGCAGAAACCCTCCCCGGACCAACTCATCTAGATTCCCTTCACCATCCAGCTCGGGCGTCTCGGCAGACTCGTAAGAGAAATAAATTCGATGGATATCGTCGCTTTCGATATCCACGGTTAAGACTTGCGTGAGACTCTGCCATTCAAGGAGGATTCCCCCTGAGGGCTCAGGACAAATGTTTGGGCGTGAAAAACCAATTATTGCCATAAGCTCCGCAAAGCGCTCCGCCACGCCCACTACCACGTTAGATATCGGGCCTCCGCCATATGAATCCCAGTTGGGGGCCAGTTCCAGATAGCCCCGTATCTCATCCCTAATTCCGAGAAACCATGAGTTCGGCTGAGGCTGTTCAATCAGGTACGTGATCGGCGGTACCTTCAGCGAAATACGACAGGGCTCTAAAGTGCCACCAAAATAAGTCGGGCCAGGGAAGTGCGGTGGGTAGATATGAGCATCCACCACAGTTAACGCAGGAGGTGTCATCGCTCTCGCTCCCAGAATTGGTGCATCATTTGTGAAGTCACTTCTGTGAATCCGCGGACGATCCATTCGTGGCCCATATCCAGCCGAGATCTCAGTTCTGCATCCCCTAGTTTCCCCCTCGCTGTAAGCGTGAGCCTAAAGGCCGAATCGCCAGATGGAATGCTGACTGCGGGATTGGCCACGACGTAAAGCCTACAGAGGGACTTCCCGTCTAGTATCGGATATCGTACATGTAGCGTGATGTCTTCCGGACCAGGCAGGAACATTCCGCTCATGTCTCCCACTAATAACGGGACTACCGAGCCGAGTTCACCGTGATGGCGCCATCCATCGCTAGCCGGGATATGATTAACATAGGCGAGTTCCCACTGATTCAGTTTCAGCTCACCTAATTGTTCTACCGCGAGGAACTCATGGAAGACGCCAAAATGCTTCTCGAACTTTGCTCTCACATGTTCATACCTGGGATAATCTTTGCCATCGATCCTGCGCCAATTGAAGACGAATCGGTCCTGTTGAATCTGGATCAGATTCGATTTGTCATCCGTGACAAACCATACGCGGGACGTGGGATGCTTTCCTATCTCTATCTGAAAATTCTGGGGTGGAACTGGACCGGAACGTTCAAACCGAGGTTCAAGGGCAGGGTGGACTTCCAGATTAGGGAACTCTTCGCGGTATCTCTGCCAGAGCAATCCAACGCGAGGGCTAGTCAGATCGTCGATGGGCCTAAATTGAGCAGCGATCGCGACCTCGATCACTGGTGGATTCTTGAACGATGGCAAAGGGCCCACGTTAGACCTCTACTTTGCCCCTGATCGGTTATCAAACATCACTAGTAGCTGTTGATACGATTGGCCGGATCGAATGGTTGCCTCGAATACCCTTTCAGAAGCCCAGTGTTTCGCTAGATCCAGCAACGGAGACCTAGGAGTCTGTCGAGCATTGCTCTCTTGTTCTTGAATTGGAGGTGGGTATTGGCATAGGACACCTAGCGCGTGCCGACTTCTATTCTGCGGGTTGTATCTGAGCTGCTCTGCAGCCTGCACAGGCCATGCTTGTCTCGAGTTTTATTGCGAAAGCGGGCCTTGCTTACCGCCGATTAGCCGCTACGCAGTGCGTAGAGCCGCCGGATGTTGTATGCTATGCATACCAATGCCCACTCGGATCGTACCGCTTCCAGACCTCTGGTCAGGAACCAATGGAAGCCCATGGCCTGTTTGATAATGCCGTAGACCGACTCGGCCGTCGCCTTCCGGGCCACGTACAGCCGCCTGCCTTCCTCCGTCTTCAAGCGCACCTTCATGTGCGCTACCGAACATCCCTTCCGGTCATGGTCCATGTGCTGCGCCACCGATGGTGCCAGTCGCTCCCATAGGGGCTCGGTGTGCTTCTTGCGTCTTGGACCGATGAGTGGATCGACCCGGCCGCTTCACAGGCCATCACATAGCCGCGGCTGAAGTAGCCGGAGTCCGCTTCCAGTGTCCGCTTTGCACTTGTGGTGTGCGCTGGCCGCTGCTCCAGCATCTGAACCACTTCGCCTACGGTCACCCTGCTATTGGCTTACGTGCTGCAGCGCGATCAACCGGCTGTCGTGACCGACTGCGATCTGACCATTGGAGCACTGCTCGAAGCCTCCCAGGTGCGGCATGATGCGGCTGTCCACATCCGTCAAGTTGACCTGATCCGTGTCTCGAGGCGGCTCTGCCTTCGGAGATTGCGGAAATTGTCCCGCTATTTACTTGCCCATAGCCTCCTCATGGGCCACCCGCCGCTGCATCTTCGCCTCGTACTGCGCCATCTCTTGGGCATAACGTTCCTTGGCACGCACGGCAATCGCCTCCTTTGCCGGCGCAATACCCGCCAGCCTATCCTCCCTGCGCTGCAGCTCCGCCGGAATGTCTATCGCTGCTGCCACATCACTCTCGTGCGCTTCCTCTGCCAGACGAAGCAGCAACTCCGCCACCACGCCCGCCCTGCCCTTGCTAATCCAGCGCGTGTGCTCCTCTTGGATCAAGAAGACCTTCTCACGGTGCGGAATCACTTCCCCCTTGATCAATCGGCGCTCTATCTGTCGCTTGGCGTGCCGCAAATAGCACTATGTCTCCTCGTGCGCGATCCTGCGCCGCTCCAAGGCCTCTAGCGTGCACTCCGCCTTATGCACAAGTTGTCGACACAGACTCAAATCGCTTTCGGGCAATCACTATGTAATTCCTTGTTTTTAGTTGTCGTCAACCCCCATTATTGTTGACGTTGATCAACTTTCACTACAAATCACGATACTTGCCAAAATAGCGCTCTGCTGACGCGCGGTCGCCACTGCGGCGATATAGCTCAATCAGGTAGCGGAGAAGGTCTTTCTGCTCTTTGTCATCCAGTTGGAGCATGACCTTTTCTGCCCTGAGCGCTGCCGCCAACGAAGCCTCCACGTTGTTATTCAGCAATAGAGCCACGGCAAACGCCGCCCTCGCCGCCCCCGAAAAACCCGTCTGTTCACTCTGCAGCAAATAACCCAGCGCCACCACACGCTCACCCTCGCGCTTCCGCTGCTGCCCTAAATTGAAAGCCAGCATCCCGTAGTCTTCCCGCAGGCGAGAAAATTCCGGCCCCGCATCAATCCCACTATCCACCAACTCCCGCCATAGGCCATGCAGCTGGCCGATTGCTTCATCGTCGCGGCCCAAAGCGTGGTACAAAAGTGCAAGTTGATGCTGGACTTCTGCCCGGGCCGCGCCCTGGGCAACCTTGGGCAGCAGCGCCTCCATCCCGCTTGCTGCCGCTTCCTCATCCGTGTCTCCAAGCGCAAGCAGCGAATCCCACGCCGCACGCGTAGCCAGATTGCCGTCATCCCACTGGATCCACTCCCGCTCGGCGCCAATGAACGCTCTTTCCGCATCCGATCTCACCCACGGCTCCGCAAAATCCAAAGCCCTGAGTGCCGGTACGCTCTCCCCTGCCCCAACGCTCGCCCGGCTGCTTCGGGCAAAGTAATTCATGATTGCGCTGGAATCTGCCGGGGTCTCCGACATAAGCGCATCGTCCATGGCAATGGACGCAGCCAGTAGCCACAGGTCCGCCGCCTCGCTGAGCGCCTCCGAGTTTGCCATCCACTCCAGCGCTTCAGCCAGGAGCCCTGCGTAGTCGTGGCGGTCCTGGTGCATGGCAAAAAGCCGCCGCAGCACGCGTACAGCCTCGTCATTTGCGCCCTCCTCCTCGAGCGCCATCGCCCGAATCCTGTACACCCTGGAGAGCCAAAAGCGCGCTTCGCCATCAAAGGGATTTGCCCGCAGCGCCGCCTCGAACCGAGTTTCCGCCTCCTTGAGAAACACCGCCGCACGCACGCTGTCCGGCTCGCTCACGTATGCTTCCAGTACGCCTGCGCCGTCATTGAATGCACGGATGGCCGCCTCCTTTGCGGCGGTGGAGCTTGTATCCCGCCCGGTCGGTTCGGCCAGAAACGACATTTCGGGGGAGGCAAATGTTGTACCAAGGGCGGCAAGGGCGAGGCCCTCCTGCTTCAGCGCGGCACTTTCCGCCTCTTCTTCAGGGCTCGCAAAAGCGCTGTCTGCCAGCGCCCTCGCCTTTAGCGCAAACGCGCTGTCTATGCCCACAATCCGAAACTCAGCGAGGGATGCGGGTACAGGCTCAGGCTCCGGCCCCACTGTCACAGCGACCATTCCGCGGCACGCAGCCAGGTGCAGGACCATCCAAACCACAATCTGCGGACGCATCATAGCCTCAAGCGCTCTTTGTCCCACCATGAAAGAAAAACGCGGTAGAAGCGGGAAGCCTCGGGGCTTGAGGCTGCACGCTCCTCCGATACGACACCGGTGATGAGGCTACCGTCCCGCCGGGCATAGCCCACCCGAAACGAGCGCCCCTCCCGCTGGAAACTTCGATCAATGAGGTAGTACGTCTCCTCTCCCCTTACGAGCACGATGTGAATTTCGCGGACGGGGACGCGCGCGAGAAGGTAGACTTCGTAGGCGTCGCCGCCATCCATAAGCGTGGCCGTTGCCGAGAGATTGCCGGGGCGCAATCCCGTGTGGCGCCTGATGCCCGGCGGCAGCTCGGAGGCATGCAGCCGCATCCATTCTATGATGGCATCTACCTGGAGCGCAGTGCTGGCAGAGCCGGCTTCCCTGTCCACGCTGGGCTTTGGGGCCTCGCGCCTAAGCTTTGGCGACTCCACTTTGAGGCGCCGGATGTCATGCCGCGAATCCTCGCGCTCTTCCTCAGACAGCCCAATGGATGGTGCAGCGTCTTTTCGCGTGCGTGCGGCGGCGGACTCTACTACAAACCTCTGCGCCGCTTTCCGCGCGGCAGGCGCAGCACTCGGTGCCCGCCTTATCCGGTGCGCCGGCGCAGAACGGCGCGGGGCGGCACGAATCTTCCGTGCCGGGTCCGCGGAAAGCAGGGGCCCATTCATCTCCGCGCGTTCCAGCGTCGTGTTAGCGGGCGCCGCAGCCACAGTCTGTGCTTCCTCGGGTACTGCCCCCATGTCTTCAAATACGAGTCCAAGCGGCGCTGGCGCATGGCCGGCGACATGCAGACTGTCGGCCACGAGCCACGCACCAGCAAGAAGAAGCGCGGCCACAAGGCCGCTGGCGAGCCGCTCTTGAATGCGATAGGATCTAGTCTTCATGGGCGGGTATCGGGCTTCTTCCAAGTGCACACGACAGCCCTTCAGCCTTGCAAACATCCAGAACATTGACCAGGTGCTGCACCGCGGCGGCGCCTTCCGGAACCAGCACGTACCGGGCCCACCCGTG
Organism: Rhodothermales bacterium; assembly: GCA_965216255.1. GTDB lineage: Bacteria > Bacteroidota > Rhodothermia > Rhodothermales > Bin80. The sequence continues at coordinate 4,615,789 of OZ244148.1, read as the reverse complement.
GCCACGCACGCATGCGGCGAGGGCCTCCAGGCTGCCGGCCGTGCAGACAGGTGTACCTTCTGGCGACCGCGTAACCACATAACGCGCCCCGGCAGCAAAGCGTATCTGATAGACGCTTCCCCTGCCGCTGGCGCCGGGCTTCATGCCAGGGAGCGCAACCTGAAACGTATCATCCAGATCGGCGACGGCGAGGAAGGCCATAAGAAGTAGCAATCCCAGGTCGATGAACCGGATCAGCATGCCGCGTGCGTGTTTCATGGGGTATGGCGCTCTACCAGGAAGACGGCACGCCATCCGGCGCGCCGGGCGGCGCGGTGGCAGGCGAAAAGCATGCCAGCTGGCGCGCTGCGGTCCGCAATAAATTCCACCGTGCCCATGCCCGCTGCAAAGAGCGCCGGCAATGCCTCCAGCGGCAGCTTCCCCACCTCCGGAATGTAGGCTTCTCCCGTAGCCGTCAGCACTACACGGAGCGGCCGCACCGCACGGCCCCGGTCTTCCATTTCCTTGGTCACGGGCATTAGGATATCCTCCGGCTGGATGGCGGCCGCGGCCATGAGGCTGAGCAAAAGGAGCAGCGTGATGTCCACGAGGCGCAGTATGAGCGTTCCGCGCATGTCTAGGCCTCCGGTCGGTGCAGCGCCATGAGGCGGTAGCGTACGGCGGAGGCCCAGGCTTCTGCCCCCTCTACGTAACGACTGGTCCAGCCCTGCGTCAGGGTCTCCAGCAACTCGAGCACAATGGTTACGATGATGCCGAGCAGCGTGGAGACGACGGCGATGGCAATGCCTGCAAAGATGGTTTCCGCATCGCGCGAGCCCGCAGAAAAGAGGGCGTAGATTCCGACGAGCGTGCCCAATAGACCCAGCCCTCCCGCCGAACTGGAGAAGAAGCCGACCAGGCGCTCTGTGCGAGAGTACGAAGCTCGCGCAGCCCCCGCAGCGATGCCGGCCTCCTGCCCCAGTGCCGTGGGATCGGCCGGGCACGCGCTCCACACTTCCAGCATGCCGGAAAGAAGTCGCGCATAAAGACTGTCCGCGCTCCGGGCGAGTTCGCTCCGGAAATCCGCCTCCCTTAGTACATCCACCGGCATGCGCTTGAGATGCCGCGCGGCGAAGCCGTCGAAGAGGAGCCGGACAAAACGGGTGGCAAGCACGAGAAGACCCGCCGCCAGGACAGCCAGAATTGGCCACTGGAAGCCGCCCGCCTGCGAGAAAAGCTCGAGCAGTGACCCGGCGCGTTCCGGGCCCAGAATCACGCTGTCCACTGCCGCCGCCTGTACAAAATCATTCATGGGTTAGTCGGTTCTGGTCTGGATGAGTACCACGCCGCCGCCGCCCCGCACACCGTAGATGGCACACGAGGCCGCATCCTGCAGCACGGTGATGTCCTCAATGTCTGACGGATGAATGTGGGGCAGCCGGCTAAGCGGCACGCCGTCCACGACGAAGAGCGGGCGCGCGCCCGGCCTCGGCACGTTGTCCAGCGCGCGGAGCCGGCGGAGTATCTGCCGCACGTCGGATTCCGGCGGCGCCGCGAGGTGCGCGCGGCTCATCGTGCGCATACTGGCCAAAGCGCTCTTTTCCGACACGCGGCCGTAGCCGCGGGAGACCTCATTCTGCAGGCGGTCACTGCTCGCCGAAGCGCAGGCGCACACTAGCGCGGCGAGGAGCGCAAGGGGTAGCTTATTCATGGCTATCGGGCGGCTATCTGTTGCGTGGAGGACGCAGCCTCTTCCGGTGCGGGCACGGCATCGCCGAGACCCCGGAAGGCCCAGTAGCCTTCCTGGCGCACGGCGCCGATGGGAAAGCCGTTCGATGCGGCGACCATTTCGCCGCTCGTAAAGGCAATGCGCGACACCTGCCGAGTGCGCGAAAAGGGCGGCTGCAATCCATTCTTGGCCGCGTACGAACGGTAGGCCCCGTCCGGCGCCCCGTCATACTCTACAAGGATGGCCTCCGCGCGCACCGCACGGGCAGCGCCCTCCAGCAGTCGGGGAGCCTCCAGCTTGCCGTGCACATAGAAGCCTTCCTGCAGAAGCTTCCCGTGGAACCAGGCCCGGAGGAAATGCTTCATGGAGCCGCGGTAGAGCCGATCCCGGAGCTTCTTCTGCCGCGCCGTCGGCGCGGCGACCTCTTCGAAAAACACGCGCCCTGCAAAGCGGTAGCCGCCCGTTCCATGGACGTGTTCGTAGCGGTGCAGGAAGATGTGCGTCCGGTATCCCGTGGCCTCGTTATCAACGATGATGGGCCCGGTGCTTTCAGCCCGGAAGCCGCGCTTTGTGGGAGTAAAGGTCAGCACCTCCGGATTGGTGATGCGCGCCTTCCGCGCGGTCGTGGTGCGCCCCAGGATATCGCGCTCGAAGATCCCAAGTCGGCGGCGGTGGCCGTAGCGCCGCGCCTCGACCACGATTTCCGCGAGCCGGGTAGCGACTTCGTGCAGAATGAGAGGCTCCGTCTTCAGCGCTTGGCCTGCCGCCACCTGCAGCATGCGCTCTGCACCGTCGTACCCTACATGTGTGGCCACAACGAGATAGGCTCCCGGACCCGGTGCCCGGATAGCGTAGCGTCCGTGCGCGTCCGTGATGTCACCGCGCACCGTGCCTTCCAGAAATACCGTGGCGCCCGCGAGGGCTTCACCACGTTCGTCCGTTACCGTACCCTCCACATGCTGCGCGGCGGCAATATGTGCCAGAGCGCCCAGAGCAAGTCCAAGTATTAGCGTCTTCATCATCTTCGTCAGTTACAGAGAAAGGAAATGGCCACCGTGCCCCCATAGCTGCCGGCGGCAGATGTGGCGGAGGTGCTCACACGGCCGCCAAGCCGGTAACCCATGCGGCCGCTCGTGCCGACAGCGCGCGAGGCGCTACCCGAGCCTGTTAGGGCAAGCGACCACGAGCCGGTCGGCAGGTGCCGCGCTGCGAGGTAGCTGGTATAGGAAAGGGATGTGCCAAGGGTGGAGGGCGCCGTGACGGAGGCAACTATCGCACCTACGTTGGTGGAGACCTCCGCCGTCGCCATGGAAAATCCCGAGGACCCGGACGGGTCACGCTGTCCACCTGCGAAGGACCGGCTGCCCGTTGTCGGGCTTACCGTAATGGTGCCGGACTGACGCGCGGCGGCCTCTCCAAAATCAATGGAGCCACCGGTAGACACCTGACATTGCACGGGCGCGGCCGTAACCAGGAGCGTGGCATCAAGAGTAATGCTGTCATTTATCCCGGGCCCCGTGACCGAGAGCGTCACGTTGCCATTGTAGCGCCCTGCAGGCGTGCGGTCAGGGATGGAGACGATGCCGCCAAGATCCCAGAAGATGCCCTGATCCTGGCCGGATACGGTCTGGCTGCACGAGCTGCCGCTCCCTCCAGAGATCGACTCGCCATTGTCGTCCACGCGCACGCACGCCACGGTAGGCGACCAGGCTATGCGGCTCGTCCCCATAACAAGATCCGATTCCGAGACGCTCGCCCAGTAGTTTCCTGCTATACGGAAGGAAAAATTCACCTGAGTATCCACTTCGCCGCACTGCACGGACCCGGTGGGCATACTACCGGTGACCATGCAGCTGTCGCTGTTCGCGGTCGGAAAGGGTGATGTGGAAAAGCTGCTACCCTGCTCAAAGGCTGCAAAATTTATGGGCAGCCGAAGCTGAAGCTGGGCGCGTGCACCGGCTGCAAAGACGAGCAGCCCGCAGAGAAGTAAGAGGCGGGGCATCATGGCTTCTCCGGAGTGTTCAGGTGTATCTCCATGCGCGCGGTGCCAAGAGGGACCACGAAAGAGGCCTCCTCCACTACTTCTTTCGAAACCAGATCGCGGAGCTGCAGGGTATAGCTACCCGCTGCGAGGCGCAGGGCAAAAGCGCCATCGCGGTACACTTCGGCAGTCTCCACGAGCTCGCCGCTCTGCAACACGCGCACCTGCAGGCGCGCGGGCGCCCGGTCCATGACGCCCACTGTTCCCGTTACCTGTGGCAGGCGCACGAGCGGGATATCCAGGATCTTGGTGCGCCCCGGGTCGGCGACAAAACTGAAGGTGTAGCCGGTAGCTGGACGAAGGAGCGGATCCCGTATGGAGGCTTCCAGGATCTGGACCTGGTAGGCGGTAAACGGCTCCAGAAACGCAGCGCGGAGCGTGCCCTCTTGGGTGCGCACAAGGCCCGCGTGGTAGAGCTGCGCCTCCACATGCGGCAGAATGCGCTCGGCGCCATCCAGGCGGCCATTGCCGTTTTCGTCCTCGAATATCCTGAGTAGGGCACTGCTCTGCGCAAGCGCCTGCCCTGAGAGCCGGGGCGTGCGGCCGAGTGCCACGCTGCCATACAGGGTCTGGTCGTGGTAGAGCGTGCGCCCTGCATAACTTGCCCGTGAGATGAGGCCTACCGCACGCGTATCCAGGCGCAGCGTGGCACTAGCCACAACGCTCCTCTGCCGGAAGTCATACGACGCCGCAAGACCGAGCGAAATCCTCCGCGCGGTGACGTAACCGTCGAGCCCGGCCTCGCGTGATCGGGGCATCCCCCGCGCAAAGAGCGCAATCCGGCCGCTGGCACGTCCCATGCTGCCAACCCGGCCCACTGAAGTTCGCCAGGAGTGCACGCCCTGGAGTGCGCGCGCGGACTGGCCGTACTGCTCTGCGGCCAGCTCCAGCTTCGCCGTGAGGCCACGCCGGCTTTGAAACGTGACCGACGGGCCGAGGCTACGTGCATGCCAGAGGCCAGGGTACCCCGTGGCGGTTGCCGTGACAAAGCCGCTCAGGCCGCGGTAGTAACCAGACGCCTGCGCATGGAACAGCTTCCTTCGGGGCTCCAGGCTGTAATCGTACGACGCATTTGCACTGAAGGAGTCCCGCCACCACCGCGCGGTGGCACGAAAGGCGCCGGATGTCACTTCCACGTCCACCGCCACCACGACCGGGCGCAGGGGACTTGCGACACCGCCAATCCGCACGCGACGATCGCCCCCATCTTCTTCGCCGGATGCCCTGAGCGTAAGGCGCGGCAGCAATCCGAAGGAAGCATGCAGGCCCTTTGCCGCAGGCCCAAGCCAGGCGTCGTAGTACAGCCTGCCGGGCTCTGCGAGCTCGTCCGTCGTAAGCAGGAAGTAGCGCCGGCGTCTCTCATGTCCGGCCCCAAGTGGCTGTTGCCGTATTTCGGCCTCGGTAGAGCCGTAGTACGTGGGTACCTCGAGCCGGTAGCGGCCTTCGCTGTCTGCCTCCGCACGGTCCACAACGAGCCCTGATACGATTGCCTCCACCCGTGCATGCGGTTCGGTGCGTCCGCTCAGGGTGGTGCTGCGCTGCAGGTGTCGGCTGCCAAGTGGCAGGTTGGAAATGCGAAGGGCGTCCAGGGGGCCACCAGAGCGCCGGCCCTGCAACCGCCCCATCTCCATATGCGTCACGAAGCGCGATGGCGGCAAATCGAGCAGATAGCTCATGCGCGGCGTGCTTCCAAAGGCGCCCTGCAGCGCGCCACCCAACGCATCTGCGGTAAAGCGGACGCTCGCCTGCGTGAAACCCGGTCGATATGCCTGCTGATGCCAGCTCACATGGTAGCTCGCCACCACACCACTCAGGATGCGCCGCTCTCGGCCAAACCGGAGCGGGCCGGGCGCCTGCCCCAGGAGAGCGGACCGGCGGATAAGCGCCGAAGAGTCAAAGCCCTCGGCAGCCGTCGAGAGCCGAAGGCTGAGGCGCCGCTCGTCAAAGGCGATGTCGGATTCAAACAGGCCCGCTAGCCGCTCCATGGAGATAAGCGCACGCCCTTCATCCACTAACATTTCGGTGGAATCCGCACCAGCCGCAAAATCAAGACGGTAGCGCCGCCTGGCATCCATAGCCACAAGCACGTGCCCTTCGCGAATTACTCGGAAGCCCAGCGCCTCGTAGAGCTGCGAAGCATCGACGTAGAACCGCCTCCCATCGTAGTAGCCGCGCACAAGTGCATGGTAGCCGGGAGCTTCGACCATGAGCGGCACCTCCTGCAGGATGGACTGCGCCCCGGCGGCCGCCGGAAGAAGCAAGGGACAGAGACCGAGTATGACGCGTTTCATGCTCCTAGAGCGTGATTTCCAGGGGGGCGGGGACCAGGAGGCGACTCCGCGTGGCAGCGGACAGGCCCGTGTAGGAGCCGTCGAACCGGAGCACGAGCGGCCCCCGGTCGGGCGCGGCCCTTAGGGCTATCTCCAGGCGCCGCCGCGTATAGATGGCACCCTCCACATGTCCGAGAGGCTGCCCGCGGCTGTTGACCGAAATGCCGCCCACAAAGGGGAAGGCGGACGTGTTGGTGACAAGGAGCGTGAGCGTACTGTCCTGGAGCTCCAGTACACGTGCCTCGAGCTTCGGCGCGCCGAAGCCCTTGATGAGGACAACGGGCGCCACCAGGTTGTAGACGATACTGAGCTCCGTGGCAACGGCGGGAATCTGGTCATCTAGTGCTGCCGCGCGCTCCTGCATTTCGTAGTGCATGAGCGCGATGTGGGCGCCTGTGCGCACTTCCTGCATATCGCGCACGGCATAGCGCACGAAGCGCTCTTCACCCGGCTCCAGGATGAGGCGCTCAGGAAAGAAGGTCAGGCGCTCGGCGAGATTGCCCATGCGGCCCGCTTCGCCGAGCGTCAGGTGCGTCGCCTCGCCGGCCGCGTCGGATTCAATGACGCCGTAACGGGCGCTTGCCACTACCTCGACGCGGGCCGTGCCTTCGTTGCGAAGGGCAAAGGCGCCATGAGGCTCCTGTTCCGTGATATAGGCGTAGGCAGGCGTCACGCTGAGGCTCGCCTGCCCTGCCGCGACAGGCGCGAAGCCTGCGCCCACGAGAAAAAGCGGAAGATAGCGTGTCATGTCAGAGGGATAGGATGCGGACGTGGAGGCGGCCCGTGTAGTGCCCCTCCGCAATGCCGAAGAGGTCTATGGCGCCGCCGAAGCGATATGCGGAGCAACCGGCCGCGCCGAGGGACCCTTCCGAGGAGTGCGCGCTGCGCACCTCCTCGAAGGCACCGGAAGCGCAGTCTTGGCTCCGGGCCCACCGCAGGCGGTAGGCCACCTGCTGCCCGCCGCGCCGCAGCGCGGCAGCGGGCTCCACGAAGAGGGCATAGCCGCCATGGGCAGGCCCCGTGAGCCGGACCTCCCCCAGCCGGTGGCTGCCTGCCGCCTTGGCGGAAATCTCTCCCGTAGCCGGGTCGAGTTCCACGCGGCCCGCGTCAGCTCTCTGCCTCCCGAAATCCAGGGCGGCGCTCGTAACGGTGACGCGGAGCGCGGCGGGCAGCACCTCGAGGCGCAGGTCGACCTGGCCCGAGGTCTGGGCCCGGACCGCCGGGGCGAGGCTGGCACACGCGAATGCGAGCGCCGGTATAAGGCGTACTAGCTGCATGTGGCGCTCGTCGAAATGGTGCCGCTGTAGCTGCCGTCCGGATCGCTGAGGCCAATGCCGCTCACCGTGCCGCCAAAGCGAAAGTATCGCCGGAACGTGCTTCCGGCGCCGCCCGCCGTGCCACTGTAGCTGCTCGACGACACGGACAAATAGCCGCTGCCGGACGTGGTCGAATGCGCCCACGAGCCGCTGAAGCCGAGCGATCCGCCGCTTCGCGTGAGCGTACCCGGAAACGTGCGCGACACCGAGTAAGAGGAGACATTGCTTCCATCCAGGCGCACCTGGCCCACGTCTGAAGAGCCGGATGCCGACGTGCCGCTCACCGTGCGAGTGGCGCTAGTGGCGCTGATGGTAACAGAGCCGGTGCCGGAGGTAGGCTTTTCCGCCGTACCGAAGTCCAAGGACGACTGCAGCGTGAAGCTGCATGTTGGAGCGGGTCCTACCAGGGTGATGTCGACATCCACGCTGGTGGACTGTGCCCGCACGGGCACGGCCAGCGGAGCGGCCAAAAGGATTACAAACAGTGTGATACGAAGGTGCTGCATGGCAGAAAGGGAGTTTTGTGGCTATTGACAGGTGGTCGTGACGGAGACCTTGCCAGCATAGACGCCGGGCGGCGTGCCGAGCACAGCCGCCGTGACCGTGCCTCCGATGCGAAAGTGATGGGCAAAGCGGCCTTGCGCCCTGCCACGAAACACCGTGCCGCCTACCGGCCGGTATCCGGAGACGCGCTCCTCGGATTCCGCCCAGGCACCGCGGTAGGCCAGCGGCGCGCCCGCTCCTGTGAGCGAAGGCGGAAAGGCTACCGCCACCGTGAAGGAGCGGGCCGCGGCGCCTGCAACGGTGAAGAGGCCGGGCCTCGCGCTTGCGGGCGGCGCCGCGGGCACGAGATCCAACCGCAGCGGCACCTCCGCGGGCGCCTGAATGCGCCCGAAATCCAGGCCCTGGTGCAGCGTGAGCCCGCACGAAGCCGCAGGCGCGCGGAGCGCCACCGCAGCCGCCAGACGCGCGCCCTGCGCCAGGGCGGCGCCGGCCGGGACAAGTACGAGGAGGGCCACCAGGCGCAGCATCATCTAACATGGACTGGTCTGGAGGGTATCGCCGCGGCGCCGCGCCATCAGGCAGCCGGCAGCATCCCGAAAGCGCATCACATAGGCGGGCTTCGCGAAGGCAAAGCGCTGCTCCGGCTCCATGCACGCCGCGCCCGGCGTGGGTGCCCGGTAGCGCATCGCGGCCGGATCGTAGTTCCACATGTCGAGGCGCAGCCCGTCTTCGGCTCTCGTTAGGCGCATCTCGATTGCGGCACCGTCGTAGTAGCGACCGACGGCGGCCAGAACATCCGCCGAGAGCGCACCGCGTGCATCCTGCCTGCGGTGCGCGTCCGATGCAACGCGCCGGCTCTCTTCCAGCGTGGCGTCCAGGCGGTAGTCCGCCTCGAGCTCCCACGTTTTCATGATATCCTGCAGGTCACGCGGCACATCCGCACCCACCAAATACGTCTCAAGCGACGGGTAAAGGATGATTGTATCGTCCGGACCATAGCCGTTGGCTGTCAGGTCCACCACCTCTACGCGAGAAACGGAGTCCGGCGCGGGAATGAGAAGCTCGTAGAGTATGACGGCAATGGCCGCGCTGTCCGTGACCGAGGCGACGGGCCGTGTCAGCTGATCGAAGTGCTGCGCGGCGGCGCCCGGCGCGGCAAGAAAGAGCAGGAGTATTCCGGTTTTCATGGCGCTATCTCAGTGGGCGCAAAAGGCGGGCATCTTCGCGCGGGTGGATGGCGCTAAGACGTAGCGGCACGGAGGAAAGCAGCCTCCGCCGCCACTGCATGGGTACCGGCAACGGCACCTCGTACTGGACGGTATAGGAGAAGCAGTGTCCGTCCGGCTCCCGAAAGAGAAAGAGCGGGCGCACAGCCCGAAATCTGCGCTCCAGCGGGTCGGCCAGGCGCGCCACCTCGCGGTTTATGGCGTCATACCAGCCGGCGATGCCCGCGCAGCGGCCCGTGCGATCGATGTGCACCGGCATCTTGCGCCTGAGCAGGTTTGCCGCCAGGTGACGGGCAAGCGGGCTCGATGCGCTGTCGCTGTAGGCGGCCTCCCGGGAGAGCACCTCCGCCGCCCGCGTTGAGTCGTAGGCGCCGCGCATGTAGTGCCGGCCCGGCCGTGGGCCGCAGAAATGCATATAGGAAAGGGCCGCCAGGAGCGTGACCAGGAGAATGCAGGAGACCGCTAGAAGCCGCTTTTGCATGTGTAGCCATTGTTTGCACACATAATACGGGGTGTGGGCACCCAACCGGCTGGCCCCCTGCTACGAATCCAACAAGAATGGGCGCTCAGCCGACGTAGGGGTTATCGTCGAAGCGTCCCGTAAGGAGCGCATCGAGGTAATAGACCAGCTTGTCGGCCACGACGGGCTGATAGGGCCTTACCAGCAGAAGCTGGCGCGCCGGGTGCAGGCGGCGCAGCTCTTCCGGTCGCAGCAGCGGGCGCCCCTCCTCGTCATAATCGGGTACCAGCCGGCCACCCTCGCGCCGGCTGGCCCGGCGCACGCGCCTCTGCCAGACGGATGTTTCCCCCAGCATGCGGGCAATGCGGTCACTCGTAAAGGGGTCCTGAATGGCGAAGGCCTGGATCACGTCACAGTTCGCCACGAAGCTCTCCCAATCGCTTTGGTACTCGCGGCGCAGCTGCGCCAGGTCCTGCAGGATGAGCCACAGCGTCAGGCCATAACCGCCGCCCAGCGACACGGCCTCCCGGATGTTCGACATGTACCCCAGGTTGGCAAATTCGTCCAGCAGAAAGAGCACGCGCTTACCGCTTCGCGTGCGCCGCGTCGCACCGTGTGTACACGCATAATAGCAGCACGAAATCATGAGGCGCAGCCAGGGCGCAAACGTGGTCAGATGCTCCCGCGGCAGGATGAGATACACCGTCATGCCGCCACTTACAAGTCCGTCCATTTGGAAGCTCGATTGCTCCAGTACGCGCCGCATGCGTGGGCTGGAGAGAAAATGCGTACGGCTCTGCGCCGTGGAGAAGACGCTGCTACGCTCCCGGTCCGCCTTCTGAAGGATGCGCCCCGCACCCTCCCGCACCTGCTCCAGGTCGCTGGTGAGCATCACGGCCAGCGCCGCTTCCAGATCCTTGGGTGGCAGCGCAAGCAAACGGCGCATCTCGATGAGATGGCGCCTTTCCTGCGTCTTTGCGGCATGTAAAATGAACGTATGGAGCAGCGCCTTCGCCTCCAGGTTCCAGAACGAATCGCTGCCCGGCACCATCATGTCCGCCATCATCATGGCGGTCTCGACAAAGCCGTCACCGCCCATATCCAAGAGGTCCATGGGATTGAAGCTGGCAGGCTGCGCCTTCTCCGCGATACCGAATGGGTCCAGGGCGACAATCTCCTGGCCCAGCTGCTCGCGCCGATAGCGCGCCGTGACCAGATAATTTTCGCCTTTCGGATCTGTCACCACGATGGATCCCTCGTAGCTCAGCAGGTTCGGCAAGATGCTGCCGACACCCTTGCCGCTGCGCGTGGCGGCAATGGTCATCAGGTGCCCGTCGCCGTCATAGCGCAAGAGTGCTCCGCCCAGCCGCCCAAGCAGCAGTCCGCTGTCGGTGCCGCGAAGTGCCCGGCCGCTTCCCCAGCGCGTCGAACCGCGGACGTCCGAGGCTTCCAGCCCAAGGAGGCCAAACAGGCTGTGGGCCAGTACCGCCGCCAGGCCGGCGCCTGGCACCAGTATGGCAAGAGGAATGCCCAGGCCGCCAGCGTGCGCTAGCGCCACCACAAAGAAGAGCGGGTTGTAGAGCGGCGCTGCGGCAAGCCCGAGACATACGGCGCACGCCGAAGCACCCAGCGCCCGCCGGCCCGGTGCCAGGAGCAGGAGCGCGGACCCCGACGCCAGCGCCAGGAACAGGGGCTGCGTCCAGGCTGCCGGCAAGAGGGGCTGCGCCGCAGGCGGGCCCCAAACGAGCACCAACGCTGTCGTCGAGAGCTGCAGCGCCAAGCCGCTCCCCGCCACAAAGACGGCAAGCACGGCGTACCTGCCCGCGCCCGTCGGCGCAGGCCACCCGTAGAGCCTCCGGGCCACTAGGGATATCCGCGTTCAAACGCCATGTCCTGGGAGACATACACCAGGAAGCGGTAGCCCGCGCGCACAGTGATGGTGGGCGGACGCCGGCGCTGGAGCATGGAGTGCCCGGTGCGCGACAGCTCGAGGCCCAGTGCCGCAGCAGAGAGGCTGCCTGCCGGACCCGCGTGCTTCGCAGCCACTGCTGCTGCTCCGCCGAGGAGCGCCACCAGCGCGGCCTCCCCGAAGATCTGCGCACGGTGCCGGTTCATGCCTTCTCGGAGTCCACCCTCCCCACTCGTTTCCAAAGCCGGGAATCCCGGCAGTTCGAGCGCGTTTCCATCCGGAAAAATCATTCGTGTCCAGGCCAGGATAACGCGCCGGTCCTCTCCAGCCAGGGCCTGCTCAAGCGAGCCCACCAGCCGTGTGCCGGCAGGAATCAGCACATGGCTGAGGGTCTTAGAATCATATACCGGCCTCGTGACTCGGGCCACTACCGGGCCCGGACGGCTGGAGTTGATACCCGTCAGAAGCGCGGCCTCGATAACCGTGGATTCAGTGACGGCGAAGCCTTCGGGCTGCTCTTCTTCTTCGCCGTCCCCGGCTGGCACGCCCTGTACGGGCAGTACACTCCGCGAGCGCAGCGCCTCGTCGTAGCGGAGCCGCCGCGGGTCGGCGCGGTCCGGCTCCTTTTGGGGCCACCCCTGCCGCCGCGCAGGCTCCCCCCACGGGACCGGCATGGGGGGGCGCTCTTCGAGTGAACCCAGATCGAGCGGCGAAAGGGCATCGCCGGACATTTCGGTGTCATGCACGGTTTTCCGGCTGCCGAAAAAGAGGGCCATTAGAACGCCCGCGACCGTCAACGCGAGCGCCACCACGTTCCTGCGCGAAAGCCGCGCAGGCGGTGGCTGTGGGTCGACGAATTCGTCGCTGCCGGAATCGCTCATGGCCACCTCCGCTGGACAACCAGCACCTGCTGCCGGCGCCGCCGGAAGAGGCCTCGGCGCGCCGGCGCGCCGAGCAGACGCGCCTCCTCGAAGAGCCCGGACACGACGTAAAAGCCGCGGTCCACCACATAGTTGACGACCTCCTCCTTGCCGCCCCGCCGCACGAGAAGCACCGGAGCCTCACGCGATAGTGCCGCTTCCGGAACTCGGATAAAGACGCGGCTGCCGTCGTCGAAGACCGCCAGCGGCGCCCACGGAAAGCCGCGGCGCCGCTCCCACGTGTAGTCATAGCGGTAGGAGGCCTCGGTGGCAAAAAGCCGCGCCTGCTCCGCCTGCTGCGCCTGCGCCAGGCGCCGAATGCCATCTGCCGGATAGTAGAACCGAATGTGCCGCGTATATGCGCCAAGAGGGTTGTAGCCATTTCTAGCGCCGCCGCGCGGGGGGCTGTCCAGCGTAATATGGTACACCCGCCGGTCGGTCGAGACAATGAGATTCGTCGTGATGTCGTGGTCGGTAGGCTTGACGGAGACCAGCGGGACGGCCGCGGACGGCCCCGTGGCCGTGTGGTCGATAAGCCAGCGCTGGTCGTCGCCGGCAATCAGGCTGATGAGGCGCTCTCCGCGCTCCAGTTCCACGATGCAGGCCCGGAGCACCGTGCAGGTTAGGACGGGCTGGTATACCCCGAATGGATATAAGAGCACGTCAGACTGGCGCAGCACTTCGGGGCGCGCGCCGCCCTCAAAGGCTTCCACCTGAGAGGCGATGGCCCCCTCCACGGGTCCAGAGACCTCAATGACTCGCTCCGGCGCGGGCTGTTGGGCGCGCGCGGCACCGGAAGCCAGTAGAGCTAGGCTCAGGCTCCGCGCAACACGGTAGAGCAGTACGGTATGCATTAGCCTCCAAGTCTGGACAGGGTGTAGTCGGTCACGAAGATGCCGAGAGGATTTTCCAGTATGGCCGCCTCGTCCTCGGGCGCCTGGACATGGAGCTCGAAATAGCCCTCCAAGGCCTGGTCAGCCTCCTCGGTGTCGCTGGTCGTCTTTTCCCGCCAAGTGACACGGTAAATACGCGCGCCACCGGGCACGCGCAGGACACCGCTAATCTCTGTCACGTAGCGCGTGTCGGCGCGCTGCAGCATGCGATGGATGCTCTCCTCCTCCAGTCGTATGCCGCGCACCATCGACTCCAGGGCTTGCCCGGCAGCAAAGGCCTGCGCCGTGCGCAGCCGCACATTCAGCAGGCGTGCATCCGACGGCACCGTGCGCAGGTTGTGCACAAAGCGCCGCAGCGCGGCGACGACGGCCCGCTCGGGTGGCGGCATAGCCGCAAGCTTCGCCGCAAGGCGCGTCTCGCCAAGGGCGTCGAGCTCTACCACGTACGGCACCACCCTGTGTGTGAGGGAAAGCCGCACGTATCCTGCCGTCAGCACGGCATTGAGCGCAAGCGCCGCGATGGCGACGGTCTGCCACGTGCGCCGCCTCTCTGCCAGGTCGCCGAAGAATCGTTCGAATTCGCGGCGCCCCTGCAGATAGGGGTGGCCGCTGCCCGGCTCCGCGCGGCTGGCGCCCCCCGGCCGCAAACGCACGAGAAAAGAGCGTAGATTCATCGGCTAGAGGCGCTGCAGAACGCTGCGAAAGTCAAGCCGCAGGCCCCGGCTCAGGCGCTCCGCGATGCGGTCCGGCATATAGAGGCCCAGGCCCGCAAGAAGGAGCGACACCGCGGTGATGGACCAGATGAATCCGAGGCGCGACGTGATGCTGTCTACCGCCTGCCCGGGGTCGAGCGCAAAGACGCTCCGGAAAATCTCTAGCCAGAGGTTGTCCACCGTGCCAAGTAGCGCCACCATATCGTCGCCGATGGCTGCCGCCACACTCGCCACAAGCATGATGAAGAAGAGCTTGATGCCCACGTAGAGGACATACTGCAGGTAACCTTCCCCGAGCGGCGCCGTCCCGCGGAAGGCCATGAAGCCCACGAAGATGAGCCCGCCCGTTACCACGATATAGCTCTCGACCAGCGTGATGAGAAGATGTGTCCCGAGCGCAATGAACGACAGCAGAATGAACACGGCCGGGACGAAGGCGAGCACCGTGATGATGTCTGCCGTCAGCCCCAGGGACTTCATGATGGAAAGAAAAAGGCCGATGCCCACGTTGATGAGGTGCGTCGGCGAAAGAGATGCCACGACATCGCCGCCGATATGCAGAGCACTCTCACCGAAGGCTAACGGGATGAGCGGGATCCAGTGGTGATACGTGGAAAAGAGGCCCAGGACAAAGGCGAGGAGCCCCAACTTGAGCGCGAAGCGGCTCAAGAGGTCCCCTTCGCCGCCGCGGCCCATCCAGTACACGTAGCCCGTCACCACGATCTCAAGTAGGGCCAGGCTAACAAACAGGGCCTGCGCCGACTCGAGCGCGCGGCCTATCCATGCCTCTGTGGCGAGCCTAAAAACTTCCTGGGCGCAGTCGAAGAATTCCGTCGGCGGGCAGTTTTGCATTACGGCCTGCTGTGGCATCGTAGTCATGTGCGGTTGGCTATGTCCGCGCATCTGCGCGGCGGGGCGGGTTTGGGAGCATTTGGATCAGTAGCGGGTGCGCCCCCCTTTCCCCTCTCCCCGCCGCGCACATGCGCGGCTACTGACCCGGCATGCGAAGAAACGGGCGCCTGCCTTCCCCTGCGCTGCGGGCCCAGCCCGTGCCCCCGACAAAAGCCTCGTACTGCGCCCGCGCCTGCGCCTGCCGGTCAAGCTCCGCCGCCGCCTTCACCGCATCCAGGTTGGCCAGCATGACAAGGGCCTGCCGCGTCATGAGCTGCTCGCGCGCATTCAGCACCTGCAGGCTTGCCTGTACGTCGCGCATCTGCTGCGGCTCGGCGGCCGTGGCGATTTCCTGCTTGAAGCGCTCGAGCTCATGGTGACTGTCCTCAATCTGCCGGCCGTGCTCGGCGAGCGCCTGCAGCGCGGCCTCCATCGTCCTTAGGCTCCGCCCCGTGACGGCACGCGCGTGGGCCAGGGGATCCTGCGCGTGCTCATGGCCGAGGTATACCCTTTCCAGATCCGGCAGCGCGGCATAGCTCAACACATCCCGCGCCCGAAGCGCGGCGTGCACCGGGCGCGTCATGTCGGACAGGGGCGTCGTAGGCACCACGCCCCGCTTCGTCAGTGCCGCCTCGAAGCGTCGCAGGTGCTGACCCGTGAAGCGCTCCGTCTCCCGGGCACTGCGACGGATGTCGCGGGTGAGGCTCATCGTTTGCGCGATGAGTCGGACCTGCTGCCGCAGCTCCGACACGGTGGCCACGGCCTGAGCCAGGCCCGCTGCATCGATGACTGGAAGCTGCGCCGAGGCTGCCGCGCTCGGCAGGAGGACGAGTATCGTAAGCAGTTTCTTCATGGGCTAGCGTTCTTGAAGGTGATCTAGGAAGGCGTCGCCGCGGCGCAGGAGAGCAAGAAGCTTCTCGCGGGAAGCTTCCGCCGACATGCCCGGCTGCGGCATGAGGAGCGTGCGCGCCACGGGGCCAAGGTCCAGCTCGAAGAGCCGGCTGCCGCGTGCGCACCGGTAGTAGTAGTCGCGGCGGCGGCCCGCCTTTGCGATGATTTCGATTTCACGGGCCGTAAGACCCAGGAAGCGATATACGGCCGCCACCTCGGGCGCCGTAGCCTCGGGATTCGGCAGGATGATCCGGGTAGGGCACGATTCCGTAAGCAGTGCGCTATTGTCCAGGCCCCGGATCTGCGCGGCAGAATGCGCGACCACGACGAGCGCCGCGTTCCGCTTGCGCAGCGTAAGCAGCCATTCCTGAAGACGCTCCGCAAACGAAGAGCGCATCAGCGCCGCCCAGGCCTCTTCCACGATGATGAGCGTCGGGTTGCCATCGAGGCTGCGCTCGATCATACCGAAAAGCGTAAGAAGCAGCGGCGCGACAAGGCTGTTCGCCAGATGCAGCACACCGCCCAGTTCAAAGGTCTGCATGCGCGTGCGGCCCAGTGCGCTGCCGACGCCGTCCAAGAGCCGCCCATAGGGCCCCTTCACGGTATAGGGCTCTATTACCGGCTGCAGCCGGCGGGGCAGCGAGACATACAGTGCCGTCAGCGTGCGTGCGTCCAGCGGAGCCTCTGACAAGAGCGCCAGCGCGCGAGTCAGATCGCGGCGCTCTTGCGCCGAGCACGGCGTGCCGCATAGACCGAACAGGATTTCGAGCCAGGCCAGTGCCTGGGCCCGGTCCACATCGTTATCAAGATGGCGCAGTGGCTGCAACGCAGCCGCGTCGTCACTGGCAAGGTCGTGGTGCCGCCCCCCGGCCACGAGCGTCGCAATCTCGTGGGAGCGCCCAATATCGAAGATGAAGACGCGGCTTCCCGCATAGCGCAGGAAGCTCAGCGCGAGAAAGCCCGCCAGCACGCTCTTGCCCGCCCCCGTTGCCCCTACCACCAGCGTGTGTCCGACATCGCCCTGGTGCAGATTCAGCCTAAACGGCGTCGCCCCGCAGGCGCGGGCGTACAGGAGCGGGGGGCTCCCCACCGGAAACAGGCTGCTCGGACAGGACCGCTCTCCGGGCCAGGGCGTGGTGATGGGAAACAGGTGAGAGGCGTTGGCGCTCGAGACGAGCGGGCGTCGCAGGTTGGCATAGCCGTGGCCCGGCAGGCTTCCCACGAAGGCGTCCGTCGCGTTGATGGTCTCAAGCGTGCACGGCATGCCGTGATCCCGGAACACCTGCATCAGGGCCCGGGCGCGCCCGGCGCCCCGCTTAAGGCTTGCGTCGCGCAGCAGCACGGAATTCGTGAAATAACCGAAGCGCACCTCGCCCGCTGCCGCCGCGGCCAGCGCTGCCGCCGAATCATCCTGCATCGCGGCCGCATCCTGATCCTCGAAGCCCCGGTCCTCCGGTGCAAGAAGCGTCCGCAGGCCCCCGCGCCGGTGGAACCAGCGCGTCTGGAGGCGGCGAATGCGCCGCTCGGCCTCGTGGCGGCTCAGGCCCGTGAAGCGCATGTGCCAGCGCACCGTTTCGCGCAGGCCGTTGAAAAAGTCGCCCTGCGCACTCACCGTCTCCGCACCCAGGGATGTGATGCCAAGCACAAACACGTAGGCTCCCCCTATCCGGGGCTGAAACCCCGTCTCAAAATCCACGGACGAGAGGGCGTGACTCAGATAGCCGTGCGCCGTGGCGACAGGCTCGGACCGGCCCGTCAGGCACCGGTGGCATTCGCGTACGAGATCCTGGCCTTGAAGCCGCCGGAGCATGAAGGCGCTCCGGAGCATCGCGGCCATCTCGTCGCACGTGCGTTTGAAGCGATCCAGCATGTGCCGGTAGTCGATGCCACCCGCATCCATGACCAGGCGCTCCCACCGGCGCAATATCTCACGTGGCGGCGCATAGGTTATAAGCACCGTATTCTCGGTTGCAAAGTGTGCGCCCTTCTGCTGAAACTGCGCGCGCCGCTCCGCGTCCAGCGCCCGCAGGGCCGGCGTCGGAAAAGCGCTCGCTTCCGGCGCCGGATAGCCACGTACTTCGACGCGGTGCACATTGACCTCCAGCGCATAGCCTTCACCGCAGTGCCGGAGCGCGTCTGCAGCCGCCGCCGCGGCACGATTCACTTCTCGGGCGGTGGCGCTTTCCAGGTCGCGGCCCCGGAAGGCGAAGCCGGATAGGAAGGCGCCATCCTTCATGAGGATAACTCCCTCGTCAATGAGAAAAGCCCAGCCCAAGAGGTCCCCCAGGCCTTCGCGCGGCGCACGCCCGCATGCCAGCCTTCGGGCAGCATGGAGCGCGCCCGCACCCAGGAATCCGCCAACCGTAAAGCTTACGGGGTCCATGATCAGTCGTGAACGGAAGGATGAACGCGATCGGCCCACGGCGTACATTTCTCTCGGGCCTGCCGCGGATAAACGGCGCCGTAGCGCATCGCACGCGGGATGATATCCATGAGGTACGGCTCCTTCTCGAAGAGGCGCCGCAGTATCGGCAAGAGCGCCACATACACCGCGCCGCAGCCGGCCAGCACCCACGGGTGAAACCGCGCGGCTATGGCCAGGCATACGAGTACGAGCGCCAGGAGCATGAACGCATCCTGCGGCAGGCCCATGAGGTAGGGCCTGCGCTCCAGCGAGGCATGGACTCTGGCACGGGCACGCTCGTCTTTCACGGGCTTAAAGGGTCGCTCCCTGGAAGGCGAAGAATTCGGATATCTGAGCAGCGCCGAAGATGATCACCGCCCCGATTACGGTGCGGCCCAGGATCTCACCGGCGCGGCTTGCGCGCGTGATCCACCATGCCATGCCACCCAGCACGATTATGAGCAGGAAACCGGCCGTGGCCAGATCGCCCGTCAGCATGGAGACGAGCTTCTGCACAGTCGAGGTAGCTATTTCGATGCCCCGGACGCCACTGGCCACAGCAAGGTGCGGCGCGGCGGCAAGGGCAAGACTCAAGGCGGCAAAGCGGAGCATGGTAGGCTGTGTCTTGTGCCACCATACTACGTGGCAGATGCGGACTCATAGCCCCCACCCGCGCTACGAATCGAACAAAATGTGCTCAAGACCGCCGGTGCGCACGCGGGCAATCTCGCGCACGCGGCGTCTTGTACCGTGTCCCGTGATAAGGATGACGTACCGCACGGCACGCAGCACCATGGCCCGCTGGTCCACTCCGCCCGCGCCCTCCCGGGCGAGTTCCGAGAGCCGCTCGAGCGCGCTTTCGCAATCCTCGCCGTGCACCGTGCCGCAGCCTCCCGGATGTCCCGTGATCCAGGCATCCAGAAGGTCCTTCGCCGCACCGTCGCGCACTTCGCCTATGATGATGCGGTTGGGCGTGGAGCGCAGGCTGTATCGCACTAGGTGGCGCATGGAGACCTCATCCGTCGTACGCAGCCGCAGGTGATCCGACCCGTCGCACCGGAGCTCGGGGGTGTCCTCCAGGATGATGAGCCGCTCGCTCGGAAACTGCCGCACCATCTCGGCGATGATGGCGCTGCACAGCGTCGTCTTGCCGCTGGCCGTTGGTCCTGCCACGATAACGTTCTGGCGCTCGTGCACGATACCCTGAATGATTTGCCGGCCGCGCGGACAAAGGATGCCCTGCGCCACGAATTCTGAGAGTTCGATGGAGCGGCCTATCGGCTTGCGAATGACCAGGGCGGGCCCCTCCACGAGCGGCGGGAGAAAACCCTGCAGGCGGCACTTCCCGAAATCCCGGGGCAGCGCCGCGGCGAGCGCGGGCCTCTCCGCCGATACTTCCGTACCCGTGAAGGTTGCAACCGCCCGCAGGAACGCTTCCACGTCCGAAGCCCGGAGGCGCGTAGATGTCTCCACGCGCCCGTGCGCATGGCTTACCGTTCGCACGATCATGTCCGGGTTTACATAGACTTCCTCAATGTCCGGATCCTGCAGCGCATCCAGCACGGGCCCTCCCAGGTACTGGCGCAGTAGAAGCGAAAGGCGCCGGTCGTATTCGCTCATCGCAGCGCCTCGCCGTGGGCCTTGAGCATGCGGCGCGCCCTGCGGCCAAGGGGCGTGAGTACAAGCTGCGGCGCCGGGCACGCCACCGGACCGAAGTAGCGGCTGTCGTAGCTCATCGCGTCGTAGGTGCTGACAACAAAGCATTCCGCCTCTTTCAGCACCAGGCGCGGCGCTGCGGCGCGGACGCGCCGGCCGCGGCTGTCGCGCGGCTGCGGCGCCGTCCCTTCGAGCAGCCGCCCGCGCACGCGTACGCCACGGTCATCCACGTACACGGTATCATGCGCCAACGCCGCCACCATCTTGCCTACCGGCGCCGTACCCCCGGCGCACGGTCCGGGCAAGAGGTACGAGCGCGCGAGGGCTTCGCTTGCCGCGGGCGGCGGCGCGCACACCCGGATCAAATCGCCGATGCACACAGCATCCACCTTGCGGGCGAAGTACAGGCCGCGGGGCAGCGACATGCTCATGTTGTAAAACAGGGGCGGAGACACGGACCCCACGGGTGCAATACTGAACGCCCCGATGGCGCCGAGCCCTGCAAGGATGGCGGCGACAAGCGCCCTGGATCCCCACTTCATGGTAAGACGTAAATGGCCCCTCTATTACGGGCCAGCCTGCGCCATGGACGGGCGGCAGCCCAAATCTTGCCAGCATCGTATAATCCATGTGCGGCCGCATTGCGCAGACACACACGCCAGAGGAGCTGACTGAGCTGCTCGGCGTCACGGAAGGCAGCTCAAGGCTTGGCGGCCTCGAGCCCTCCTACAACGTGCCCCCTTCTTTGGAGCTGCCGGCGCTGGTTTCCTCGGAGGCCGGCACCGCCTGGGAGTGCTTTGTGTGGGGGATGGCGCCCAGCTGGAAGGGCCGCCCCGTCATCAATGCACGCAGCGAGACCGTCGCCGAAAAGCCGTTCTTTCGCCGCTCGTTCCGCGAGCGGCGCTGTGTTGTTCCCGTGACGGCCTATTACGAGTGGAAGGCACGGGGCGAGCCCTGGTGCATCCGGCCGGCGGGGCCGAAGCCCCTGCTCCTTGCCGGGCTCTACGCCAGGGGGGCGTGCGTCGTACTGACCCGCGCGGCCCGCGAAGACTTGGCGGAAATTCACCACCGCATGCCGGTGGCCATGCCGCACGACCTTGTAGAGCCTTGGCTGGAAGACGAAAGGGCCGCCCCGCATGTCTTCGAGGCGACCCTTTCGCTAAGGCTGCGCGCCTACCGCGTGGCGCGCAGCGTCGGCAGTCCGCGCTTCAATACGCCGGCCTGCCTGGAACCGGCATGACGCGTCTACCTGAGAAGCAGCATGGTGCGCACCGTCGTGTTCGCGTCGCCGGCCATAAGACGATATATATATAGGCCCGTGGCCACGCGCTGGCCGGCGCTATTCTGCCCATTCCAGGTCACCTGGTGTGTTCCGGCGGAATGGCGGCCTGAGGCCAAATCCACGATATGCTGGCCCAGGAGGTTGTATACCGAAAGGTGTGCCGGGGCGGCCTCGGGCAGGTCGAAGGCGATAGTGGTAGACGGGTTGAAGGGATTCGGGAAATTCTGGTGCAGCCGAATCACCGACGGCACTTCCTCTTCTGCCTCGATGGCCGTCACGTTCGGCTCGATGATTACTTTCAAAGCCGTCGCCACGTCCGGGTACGTGAATCCGTCGTTTACGAGCCGAACCGTACTGTCCGGATCGGCGGGGCCAGTGTTGGGACCCGACTGATTCGGCGGCTGGTTCGGACCGGCGCCCGGCTCCTCGTTGGCTTCGGTTCCCGCGTCCCACAGCATGACCTGGTCCGTGACGTTGCCGTTCACGGGGTTGCCGTCCTGGTCAAACAGTGGTATTCCCATCCCGTCAGGCGCATAGAATAGATCATTCGAGTGCACAAACATGGTGGCAAAGGAGAGGTACGAGCCCGCCGCGCCGGAGACCACGGATTTGTATATCAACCCCGGCAACAGGGGCCCAGGCGCACCCACGCCCACCGGCGATTGGAAGACCATGGGCACGTACCCGTCCTTGGCGCCAAGCGCCGCGCCAAGCGCGGCTGGCATGCCATCTTCGGCCAGACTTTCCAGGCCGTAACCCCGGTCCATCATGCCTGCGGTAAAAACGGGGTTTGCGCCTGCATGCACCAGCGCCACACCGGGCGCCAGAATGACGGGCTGAGCCGGATTTGATACGTTTTCAATGTACAGGTTGAACGACTGCGACAGCAGGGGCCGAATGGTAAGGCGAATGAAATTGGCCGCGGCTTCCGGGATAAGGAAGCCATCGTCCACAAGCCGCACCGCGCCGCCTTCGTCCATTCCCATGTTGGGGCCCATTTGCCGTGGCGCCTGGTATGGGCCTATTCCCGGTGGCTCGTTTATTTCTGTTCCCGCATCCCAGATCCGAAGATGCTCGGTCATATCTCCCGCCACAGGCTGCCCGTCCACCCAGAGGGGGATGCCGCCGTCATCCGGAGCGACAAACAGGTCGTTGGTCTGCACCAGCATCGTTGCCAAGCTAAGCGAGGCCCCGGGCTTTGCGGCAATGGTGAATTCGTAGGCGTTTCCTGGCAACAGCGGGGCCGGGCCGGGGCTTCCCGACGGCACCAGGAAGGCTCCGCCCGTCGTCTCGGCCTCACGGGCCAGCGCTTCTGCCAGCTGACCGGGACTGCCGTCTTCCGCCAGCGCCTCTAGACCCATGCCGCGATCCGGCTCCCCGCTGGTGAAAAGCGGACTATCTGCCGCATGCGTGGCCCACACACCCGGGGCAAAGAGCATGGTAAGGCCGGTGCTGGTAAAAACGGTCGTTGCTAGCTCCAAGGCGTCGCCATCCTCGGCCAGCGCCTCCAGACCCTGGCCCGGCTCCGGCATGCCGGTCGTAAAGAAGGGCGCGGGCACGGTATACACCACCGCCGGTCCGTAGGTCAGCGGCACTGGCTTGGCGGTACCATCCGAGAGCATCAGCGTCGCCGATGTCGAAACGTTTTCGATGCGCACGGTCACCTGAAGACTATCCGTATCGATCGGCGTTACCGTAACGCGTATTACGTCGCCTACATCGGGATAGGTATAGCCATCGCTCACCATCCGCACCGTGCTGTCCGGATCGGCCGGGCCGGTATTGGGGGCACTTTGTCGCAGCGGCTGATTGGCCCCCAACCCCGGCTCCTCGTTTTCCTCGGTCCCTGCGTCCCACAGGTACACCTGGTCCGTCACATCACCGCTTATCCTCCGGCCGTTTTCGTCCCGGAGGGCAATGCCCTTCTCGTCGGGCGCGTAGAACAGGTCGTTGGATTCCACAAACATCGTAACAAACGACAGCCGGCCACCGGGCGGTACGGCTAACACCACCTCTGCCGTATCTCCGGGAAGAATGGCGGGGTGTGTCTGGTCCGTCACGTTTTCGAGAACGCCCGCCGACCAGTAGGCGTAGTACCGATCAATGTTCTCGAGACTGACGCGGAAAAACTGCTGTGCGGCAGCGGAAGAAACCACAAACGCACACATGATGGCGACCACCGTTAATATTCTGTACATGTGGCACTCCGTCTATTGATATTGTGAGATGCAATTCTGCATTCAAGCGTTTTGCTTCTTGATTGCCTGATGCATAACTAAGGTGAATGTCAGCACAAATTATCTTCCCTGCATTTTGTTCCCCTGTCCCTGCAACCAATCGGTAAGAGTCAGCGGATCCAAGAGCGAGAACCTGTCTTCGGACGCAGGCGCCATCCTGGTGCGCGCACTGTTTGCCCTTATCGGATTCATAGAGCGCCTCTCCTGTTCGATTTCCGGGATCCGGCGCAAACAACCCACAGCCTGAAGCAACTGCCGCGGCAATTCTGCTTGCTGCCTCTTCTGGGCTGGCCGCACCAAAGGTATGCCAACCGTTTGCGGCATAATCCCCTCATGCGCGTTGCCGCCTCTTCGAGACGGGGCATTAACGCGCTGAAGGAGCACAAGCCTCTGGCCTCACAGCCGAGCATCTCGCGCCGGGTGCGTAAGCATCCGGTCAACCCCATCTTGTAAGGGGGCACCGGCATGCTTACTACAAAACGCCCCCAAGAAGCCTCCAAATAACGTCTCAAAAGCACCCTGCCATCCATCCGGCATTTGCCACTGGGGGAAATTCAGCAGAGGCTTGCGCATCGGCATGAAACCCACGTTGTCGAGGCCTCCAGCCGCTGTACTAAGCCAGCAGACGTCGTCTCAAGCGATCCTCAGCCTCTATCTGATGCGCCCATCGCGCGATGCTGATGGTCGTCCGCTGAGCGTAGAGACTGCCTTTCACCTTTAACGGCGTCATTTGGCACTATATCGAGATTGCATTTTGGGTTGAATCATTGGACGTTGTGCATCTGCCGCACCCCCATTCCGACGAATTGAACGGTTCGCGCGATGAACATTCATCATAAGCGACGTGAAGAATTATTTTCGGCATTCGGCAAGTCGACAGGGTTGCTTCTCGTTGCGATTGCATTTGCGTCCTGTGCCCGGCCAAGTGTGGACGAGCAAATCGAAACCGCACGCCAGGATTACGTCGCCTTCGACTTTCTGGCGGCGCGCGGCGGCTTCACGGCGGCCCTTGATCGGGATCCGGACAACCCCGAAGCGGCGTATGGATACGCGCGCACCCTCCTTGTACTCAACGAGTACCGGGATGCGCTACCGGCCTTTGAGCTGGCCCTGGAACTTGCCCCCGATGATCCACAGGTCCAGGAGGATTTCTTGTATCTGCTTGAATGGGGCGCAGATCGACTCGGGCGTCGTGATTGGCTTGAGCGTGCGATTGAGGCAGGCATTGCGACTATCGCAGCGTTTCCTGATCGTGTCCGGCCGTACGAGAGCGTCGAAAGTGTCGTCAGTGAACTCAACGAGCCTGAGAGATGGCTGCAAATTCTCAGTGAGCTGTCTACGAATGACGAGTCGCTATCAGCCGTGCTCATTGATCAATCTTTTGTCTTCCGCATCCATCACATTCAGGCCCGTCTGACTGTGGCGCAATCGTCAGGCGACGAGGAAGCAGAAGCGGCGCTCAGAGATGAGTTGCACGAGGAGCTGGCTGCCGTGACTGGCGCCGAGCGCAATCCTGCTGAGAGCGAGACGCGGCCCGATCCTGGCCGCCAGTACTTTCTGGCGCTGGGTCACAGGCTGCTGGGAGACACCGATGCGCAGCAAAGCTGGCTTGCCCGCCTCGATGAAACGCCTGAAGGCCGGCTGATGGGTGCAGATATGGCCCATTACATACACTACTATGACTTCCTGCGATCCAACAATGCGCCCTTCAAAGAGCGCCTGGAGATCATCGAAGGCTGGAAAGCACGCTTCCGGCCGGCATGGGAGACGGACAACTACAACTACTATTCAGTCGCAGCTGGCCTTGAAGAACGCAGACTGCTAATTGCGGAAGCCCGCCGGCAGCGCGACGAGGACGGGCAGCCGAGCGACGACATCCTTGATCGAATAGTCGAAATTGGTACGGATCTGCTAAATCCCTATAGCGAGATTAGCGGCTACGAAGAGATTGCCAGGATCCTTGTGGATCTCAATGTCAGGCATGAAGAAGCGTTGAGATTTGCCGACGAGGCGATCGCTGAGCTGAATAGCGAGGAATGGATCGCCATGTTCGAGCTCCATCGAGGCATGGCGCTCGTTGGAATGGGCCGCGGCGACGAAGCCGAGCTGGCCTTTCGCAGGGCGATTGATCTCGCCCCGAACGCCGAACGGCTCGCCGCACTCGGCGACCTTCTCGCGGAGCGGGGATCAGACGAGCAGGCATACAAAGCTCTGGTCTCAGCCTTGGCGTACAATGCGGAGGATAAGCGGCTTGGCAGCGAAGCCGATCGTGTCCGTGAGACAGCGCTGGAGACAGGCTTGCGCATTGGCAGGGACGAGGCGGCGCTGGATGCTGATCTTGAGGATGCACGGGTGGAGGCCGCGGACGCGGAACGGCGACGCGTGGTTGACATTCGCCTCGATCGCGAGGCCCCCGATTTCAGCCTCACCGATACCCAAGGCTATGAATGGCGCCTGTCGGATCTTCGGGGTAAGGTGGTGACTCTCAACTACTGGGCCTCCTGGTGCGCCCCCTGTCGCGCAGAGTTTCCCCATTACGAGGACCTCGTGGATTCGTACGCATCAGCCGACGATGTGGTGTTTCTCGCCATTACCACGGATAAGGATCCCAGTGAAGCGCGCGAATTCCTTGACCAAACCGACTATCGCTTTACAGTCCTGTTCGACAAGGGCAGTGAGACGGATTTCAGGGTGATCGGCCTCCCCACCCATATTATCCTGGGACCCGAGGGACGGATCCAATACGAGTCCACCGGATTCCCTGGCGCCGAGCGCTATGCCAAAGAAATGCGGTGGCGGATCGAAGCGCTGCGTGTTGTTAGTGATTGACCGAATACTCTCTTTTTTCGGCATTGAGTGCATAGGCAACGGTCGTTTTTTGAGTTCGTTAACGGTCCCGCTTCGAGAAACTGTCAAATATTGGGTCTAAAGAGTGCCGCGGCGTATCTTTGTGGAGTACCCATCAATCGCCCTAGACGCGCATATCCGGACTACATCGTATGACAGATCCAACAGAATCCAACGTACACTCACTCCTTACCCGTGAGGAGGCACTCAGCACCCTGGATGACCTGGTGCGCAGCTCCGCCCGGCGCATGCTTCAGGCAGCGCTCGAGCGGCAAGCCGACGACTACGTGAAGGCCCATGCACACCTGCGAAATGAGCGCGGCCACCGAATCGTCAAACGCAATGGCCACCAGCCGGAAAGAGAAATCCTCACCGGTGCGGGCCCGCTAGCGATCCAGCGACCCCATATCCGTGACCCTCGAGCAGGGCATACCTTCACCAGCGCCGTACTGCCGCGCTATATGCGCCGCAGTCCGTCGTTGGCCGATCGAAGATCGGCTGATGCGCTCATCCCGGCCGTGTATCTGCGGGGAGTCTTGACCAACGACTTTCCTCTGGCCCTGGAGGCCATACTTGGGCCGCAAGCTGGCAACCTGTCGCCATCGTCGATCAGCCGACTCAAGGGGGCTTGGCTAGAGGAATACCGGCAATGGAACAATCGGGACCCCGCGGGCAAGCGGTATGTTTACCTCTGGGCTGACGGGCTGTACTTCCATGTTCGCATGGGAAACGAGCGTCCATGTATGCTTGTTATTATGGGAGTTACACCCGATGGCAAGAAAGAATTCGTAGGGCTATTGGACGCAGAGCGGGAAAGCAGGCTGTCCTGGAAGGAGCTATTGCTGGACAACGAGGCTTGGACGTAGCGCCTAAGGTGGCCACAGCAGACGGAGGCCTGGGCTTCTGGGCTGCGTTGGATGAAGTATACCCCTCCACGCTACAACAGCGATGCTGGGTGCACAAGACAGCCAACGTGCCGGGTAAGCTGCCCAGAAAGCTGCAGGGATCTGCGAAAGAGAGGCTCCGTGGCGTCTATACGGCACCGTCCAGGAAGGATGCCCTGAAGGCGCTCGATACCTTCGCGAATCTCTTCGGAGGCGCCTACGAGAAGGCGCTCACCTGTCTGCGCAAGGATCAAGAGGAGCTCTTGAGCTTCTACCAGTTCCCGCCCGAACACTGGGTTCACCTTCGGACTTCGAATCCCATTGAGTCCACGTTTGCGAGCGCAGGGAAACGTACACGGCAAACCAAGGGATGCGGCAGCCGGGAGGCGACACTGATGATGGTTTACAAGCTGACCCGGGAAGCGCAGAAACGCTGGCGGAGGCTGACTGGATCGCAGCTGCTCATCCGTGTGTTGGAAACAACCCCACACGAGTACAGCGTAGAAGTAGACAAACAGGCCGCCTAATTCCAATTCCCCAATCCCATGCCGCGGCATTCTGCAGACCCAAAATTGGACAATTTTTCCCGGTAATAAGATAGAAGTGCTCGGGGAACAGTTCCCTGGAATTCGGCAGCACCACCAACACGACGCGCCGCTCGCGCTCCCACGACAGGGTGCGGTATTTCATAGCACTGTTCCTCTTCGGGTTGTACGCCTGACAAATAGGGCTCGGCCACTGCCGGCAGGACGTCGTTTTCCTTCAGGCGCATTATGTAGCCGATCCAAATCCGCTCCAGCTTACTGCATAACACTCCACTGTTAAAGGCCGCGTCCAACCGCACGATCACCTTCCGGGCCACATCCGTTCGCGGCCTGAGAGCAATCTTTTGATAAAGTCGTAGCAGTCGTTTACGACATGCGCATTGCCACGACGCAGCGTGGCAATGCGCATGTCGCCGGTTTCCGCACAACTGGCGATAAGAGGCAGAAAGATGTTGCGCTTGTAGTGCCCGTTATAGGCACTGCCCTGCTGCCGAGCATGGGCATCCACGGGCAATGCGTCTATATCCATGACCAGCGTATCGTAGCGCTTGCCGCCTCTGGCATGCAGGAGACGCTCCATGGCAAAGGTGGCGACGAAATGGCTCAATCTGGCCAGGTTCTTCTTTGTGCCCAGCCTACGTAACAGCCGGGAAATGGTGGGCTGTGAGGCCAGAGGCTTGCCGTCATTCATCCCACCCATCCCTGCCTTCATTGAGGCGACGGGGCGCATGGCCGCCTCATGGCGCAGACGACGCATATCACGCTGGCGCATCCTGCCCTGCGCCAAGAGCAGCAAGACAGACTGCAAGAGCTCATCAAAGCGATGCGTAATGCGCCCCGGAATGCGGGAATCGCTCAGGATCGCTGCCAGGCGAGCTGTGAGGCCGGTAAGCATGAAGAGCGACCGCAGCAGGAGGACCCCGGCATCAGCGGTTAACCTTTCCGAATGGTGCTCCGTGACTTTTACAGACTTATTGAAGGGCGCCGTCAACACATGTCCAGCTGCTTTGGAGGCCATGGGATTCACCTTGAGCGTATTTCTGGTTCGCTATTCGAACCGAAAAAGCTACTACGATGTTCTCGTATAACCGAAACACAATCAATAGTTTACGGACTCAATAAGTTTGCCTTCGAACATCAACTTTGCATTTATGTGAATAATTCGGGGTAATAGACATTGGCGGGTAGTGGATTGCCTTCAGGATCCGCTGCAAGTATCGATAAGTTCACCGATTCATCCGCAACTCTAGGATCGAACCGCAGCGATTCGTCGTCAATGAGTAGAAAGGGTACGCCGTTATATTCGTTATCGATGCTGAACAGCCCGCTGGTTTGCCGTCCATAAATGCGTCCTGCCTCGTTGAAGGCCAAGAGGCGAAGGCGGACTACTGCTGCATCGGAATAGTTTGCCGTGTTAAGCGCGTAACTCGCTTCACCGAGCGTCGCTCTACCCACCTGTTCCCTGTTCTTGTTGTTTTCCAGGCTGATCCAGACTTCGATCGTGTCTGTGGCAGCTCCGGTCGCATTCCAGGTAATTGGAGTGATTCCGTTCCAGACGCGGCCGTTTGCTGGCGCCAATATCTCGATGGTTTCCGGGTCCACACGATTCTTGGAAAACAGCCAGTCTGCAAGGAGGGGGTGATCGTACCACACATTCCAGGGGCCATGACCGCAGTTTCGAACACTGGTGAAAATCAAGTCGGCGTATGCATCAATAGCGTCGGCCAGCGCAGCATTTGACATCGTGCCCGAACATTCGAAATTAGTCCTTCGAACAGGTGCGCGCCGACAGTCCGTGTAAATCACGTCTCGCCCGAGGTCTTCCATGGCCTGGACAAGGCCACGTGCGCCGTAGGGCCTCACGACGGTGTCCGATGCTCCGTGGAATGCCCATGTGGGTACATGTAGAAGTCTTGACGCTTGGCTCGCATCTGCATTACCGCTCATGGGAACTGCTGCCGCGCACCTTTCCGGTAGTCGGGAAATAAGATCCCATGTCCGCCCATCGACAGTCCTGTGACATACACTCGATCCAGATCAATACTGAATTCGCTGGCGAGCGAGTCGAGAATCGCAAGTGTTGTCAACTCCGCCATCGTTAAAATCTGATTGAACAACAGGAAGACCTGCCGTCCACCGACCGTTGGGTGGTACCTGAGGAGCTACCACAAAGGTAGTATTTGCGGCTTGATTGCCTGGATCGGCCCATAACGTGGCGAGACGGTGCGGTTGAATTTGGCGTTCGTTGTCGCTGCCGCGTTCTCCGGCGCCATGAAGTGCCAGAACAAGTGGATATACCATGGAAGAATCGTAGTCCACAGGCACAAAAAGTCGATACGGGAGTGTGTAATTACTGCGCGTATACGAACGCCTTTCAAACTGGTCAACAATCGTCTGCCGGGCTGTCACTGTCGTCGCCAGACTCAAAAGGCCAAGAGAAATAATGAGCCGTTTCGCGGCTAGTATTTGAACCATAGCTGCCCTCTCCTTTCGGGCACGTCGAGCGAATATTGCCTCCGCAATAAAGAATATCTGAGAGACTAATATGTACGTCAAATGCCAACGAGGGTGGCAAGAAACAGCCAGGATTTACCTGCAGAGTGCGGAGAGGTTCGAAAATGCTTGGCGTAAATCCCTGCATAGAGTCGTGCCATCGGAATCGTTTACGAATTCTCCCTGCAAAATCGCCAAGTGGCTGTCCACAGCGATCTCGAACAACGCGGAAGACCCAGGCGATGCATTTACCGGGGCTGGGGCAGGTAGGGAGACGGAAGTCCCGGACATGACGGGTGGGCAGCTGCCGAAATGGCGCCGGGTAACGCTGGCAAGGGCCTCGCACCGGTCTCGGTCTCCGCACCAGGGGTGGAACTTGAATCGGTAGCGGAAAAGTTGGATTCGGCTTCAACGAGCCCGGAAATTAATTCCTACCTTATGCCGAACGGCAGCGCCTCCGCATGACTCTACTCGACTGGTTTCTCGTCGGCCTGTATTTCCTGGTATCATTCGGGATAGCCCTTTTCTATTACCGGCGCTCCGGCCGGAGTACCACGGAGTATTTCCTGGGTGGGCGCAACATGCCCTGGTACCTTGCGGGGACCAGCATGGTCGCAACGACCTTTGCTGCCGACACGCCGCTTGCCGTCACGGAGTTTGTGGCCGATAGCGGCATTGCAGGCAACTGGATATGGTGGAATTTTGCCTTCGGCGGCATGCTGACGGTCTTCTTCTTCGCCAGGCTCTGGCGGCGAAGCGGCATTACGACCGACGTGGAATTCGTGGAAATGCGCTATGCCGGCGCCCCCGCGGCGGCGCTGCGCGGCTTAAAGGCCGTCTATTTTGGACTCCTCATGAATGTACTCATCATGGGATGGGTGTCGCTTGCCATGGAGACCATCATAGAGGTGCTCTTTCCGGACCTGACGCTCTTTGGCCGCACTTCGTTCACGCTCCTTGGCATGGAATTCAGCATAGCCCTCCTGGTGGTCAGTGCGCTCGTGCTTATGGTCGCCCTGTACACGCTGCTTTCGGGGCTCTGGGGCATCGTCGTAACGGATGCTTTCCAGTTCACCATCGCCATGGCGGGCTCCATCCTCATGGCCATATTCGTGCTGCGCGACCCCTCCATCGGTGGCATAGCCGGACTCCAGGCCCAGCTTCCGGCCGAGACGTTTCGGCTCTTGCCAACCTTCGGTGAGGCTGCCGGCGGCGCCGCCGCCATGGCGCTCACCATTCCCGCTTTCATTGCATTCATAGGCATCCAGTGGTGGTCGAGCTGGTACCCCGGGGCCGAGCCCGGTGGAGGAGGATATGTCGCCCAGCGCATGATGAGCACCAGGAACGAAAAGGAGTCCCTCCTTTCCACGCTCTTCTTTACCATTGCCCACTACTGCCTGCGCCCGTGGCCCTGGATCCTGGTCGCGCTATCCTCGCTCGTGCTGTACCCGGGCCTGGCCGACACTCGCGAGGGCTTTGTACTCGTAATGCGGGACGTACTGCCTGCCGGGCTCCTCGGTCTTATGGTGGCGGCATTCCTGGGCGCGTTCATGAGCACCATCTCCACGCAGCTAAACTGGGGCGTCTCCTATCTTGTCAACGACGGGTGGCGCCGCTTCGTGCGGCCGGGCCGCAGCGAGCGTTACTACGTGAAGATTTCGCGTCTCTTTACGTTCGCGGTCGCCGTGCTCGGCATTATCGTGACTACGCAGCTCGATACCATCCGCGAGGCCTGGGAGCTTATTCTGACAGCCTCCGCCGGGCTGGGGCTTGTGCTGGTGCTTCGCTGGTACTGGTGGCGTCTGAATGCTTGGAGCGAACTTACGGCCACGATGGTGCCCATGGGCATGGTTGCGCTGGCACTTGCCGGCGTACCTATACCCGGGCTCGATGCGCCCTTCCCGGGCAATCTGTTCACGGTAGTAGCCCTTACCACCCTCCTCTGGCTCGCCGTCACCTTCGCTACCAGACCGACGGAGGCGCGGGTTCTGCATGCTTTCTATGCCACGGTGCGCCCCCCGGGACCAGGCTGGCGCCCGGTAGCGGCCGCCAATCCGACTGTACGGCCGGACGATGGATTTGCGCATCTCTTCGTGCAGTGGACAGCCGGGGTCGTGCTTGTGTACGCGGCACTCTTTGCTACCGGCTACGTATTGCTCTCGAACGTGGCTGGAGCCGCGGTTTCGATCTTACTCGCTGCCGTTGCCGGCGCCTACCTTTGGTGGATGCTGCGCCGGCAGGACTAAACGCCGCTATGTATGTCAGAGCTTATCATTGTTGGTGACCGCGTACTGGTAGTACCCGATCGCGGCGAGCAGCATACCGACTCCGGCCTGGTGCTGCCAGCCTCCGTCGCCGAACGCGACAGCATCGGCAGTGGCCGCGTGGCCGGGGTCGGTCCCGGCCACCTGATGCCCAATCCGGAATACACGGAGGGAGAGCCGTGGGCCGCACCCAAGGAGGCCGTACGCTACCTTCCACTACAGGCGCGCGAAGGCGACTATGCCTTCTACCTGCGCAAGGAATCCGTGGAGCTGACCTATGAGCGGACCAAGTACCTGATCGTTCCCCACAGTGCAATCCTGGCCCTCATACGTACGGACTCGGAAGACATACTGGAGGGCATCGGCCGCATCCTGGACAAGGAATAGCCTATTATTGAGAACCTCTCGGGGCACTCCCCCTCGGGTGCCCCCCGCCTGATGCCAACCTATGAAGTACGGCCCGCTCTTTCTCGCCTGCCTGCTTACGGCGGCGGCATCGTATGCCCAGTCCCGCGTCACGGGAACCGTAAAGGATGTCGACACGAAAGAAGCGCTGCCCGGCGCCTCCGTCGTCATCGAGGGCACTACAGACGGTGCCACCTCCGACATGACCGGACGGTATGCCCTTTTCGGCGTCCGGCCGGGGACGTATACGATAACCGCGTCTTTCGTCGGCTACAACAAGGCCTCGCGCGTGGTTACCGTCCGGAGCAGCGACGTGGTGCTTGATTTCGGCATCGAATTCACCAGCGTGGCGCTCGAAGCCATGGAGGTGTTCGCCTCGCGCGCGCTGGAGCGGCGCACGCCCGTGGCCTTCACTAATATGGACAGGGCGCGGGTGCAGCGAGAGCTTGGCTCGCGCGACGTGCCACTTGTGCTCAACAGCACGCCTTCCGTATACAGTACCGTACAGGGAGGCGGCGCCGGCGATGCACGCCTGAACGTGCGCGGATTCAACCAGCGGAACGTCGCCATCATGATCAACGGCGTGCCCGTCAACGACATGGAGAACGGCTGGCTGTACTGGTCCAACTGGGACGGCCTTGGAGAGGTGACCAAATCCATCCAGCTGCAGCGGGGCCTGTCCGTAGTGAATTTGGCTACGCCGTCCATCGGCGGTACGATGAACATCCTCACAGACCCCGCGCACAACGCCCGACAGGTGCTCCTGAAGCAGGAATTCGGGAACGACGGCCTGCGCAAGACGACCGCCATGCTATCCACGGGACTTATCCGCGGCAGGGTAGCCGTGACGCTCTCCGGCGTGCGCAAGACCGGCAGCGGGTACGTCAATGGCACGTGGACCGACATGTGGTCCTACTACGCCGCCGCGGGCTGGAACGCGGGCACCCGCCACCGCATCGACTTCTTCGCCATCGGTGCGCCCCAGCGCCACGGACAAAACTTGTTCCGGCAGAACGTCGCAGCCTATGACCATGCCTATGCGAGAAAGGTATTTGAGCGGGACGGGCTGGACGAAGCCACCGTAAGCGAGATTCTGCGCGCATTCCCGGAACGCGGTCGGCGCTGGAACCAGAACATCGGTGCAGTATCTGCGGACTACACGAGGGATCAGCACAACGGCTTTGGCCCCGTGCGAAGAAAGAATGCCGAATACATCGATGAGATCGAGAATTTCTTCCACAAGCCGATTGTCAGCCTTAGCCACTTCGGGCAGCTTACAGACCGCTCTCTCCTCTCCACCGTCGTGTACTATTCCGGTGGCAAGGGAGGCGGCTCGGGCCGGCACGGCGCCCTGCTCCAGAATAACGAGGGCCCCTCTGCCGTGCCCGCCTATGATGCCGTTATCCGGGGCAATCGGAATAATGGGCTGTCCCTCGGCATCATTCGCAACCGCCACAACGTGCAGTGGACCCTGGGCGCCATTTCGAAATTTGCCCATGATCTCAGCGAAAATGTTCGCTTGGAAGCCGGTCTCGACTGGCGCACCGCAGAGATCCAGCATTTCAGTACGGTACGGGACTTATTGGGCGGCAGCGGCTACCTGCGCTTCGACAATGACTTCTGGGGCCCGGAAGGCCGCGTGCTCAAGCTGGGCGAGCGTTTTGACTACAACGACATCGCGAACGTGGACTGGATCGGAGGCTTTGTGCAAGGCCAGTATGAAGCGGGGCGTCTGAGCAGCTTCGCCGTACTCGGCTACTCGGCCATCAGATACACTTTCGAGGATTTCTTCTCGGATGATGGCACAGGCAGGCCCTTCACGGCTTCACCGGACCGCATAGGCGGCTACCAGATGAAGGGTGGCGCTGCGTACAACCTCAGCGATGGGCTCTCTATCTTTGCGAGTGCGGGGCGCTTATCCAAGGTCCCTGTCTTCGACAGCGTCGTGGATGCCATTGCCGGAAGTGTCAACCCTGACCCCCAAAACGAATCATTCATCGGACTGGAGACCGGCACCACGTTCCGCTCTCCCGACCGGACGCTTACGGCCAGGCTCAGCCTCTACCACACAACGTGGAACAACCGGACGGTCACGCGTAACCTTGTGGAGCAAAGCGGCAATGACGCGCTCGTAAACGTCCGAGGCCTGAATGCGCGGCACCAGGGCATCGAAGGCGAGTTCGCCTGGCAACCGGTCGATGTCGTGCGCACCGATGCGGCCTTTTCCGTAGGAGACTGGCGCTATACAGACGATGTCTACGGCACCTTCACGCTCGACCGTTCAGACCCAACTTCGCAGTCACAGGTAGCACTCTTACTTAAGGACGTGCGAGTAGGCGACGCGCCGCAGGCGCAGGTTGCCTACTCCGTGACGGCGCTTCCGCGCATGGGTCTGCACGTTACGCTCACGGGACGCTCTTATGCGCGTCACTATGCGGAATTCGACCCTGCCGGCCACAGCGAGGGGGCCGTATGGAAGGCGCCAGGATATACAGTTTTCGATCTTCAGGCGGGCTACCGTTTTGGCCGGGGGCACCTGGGAGTCCGCATCTTCCTGCACGTTTTCAACGTCGCCAACACTTTTTACATACAAGACGCCACCAACAATTCCCGCTTCCACGCCTACGCCGGCAATGGCACCGATAGGGGAACGGCGGACGACGCGGAAGTCTTTCTCGGCCTGCCCCGGACCTTCAGTCTGGGAACACGCTTTACGATCTGGTAGCCGCATCGCCAGCCTGATCTACGGTCGCCAGGCGGGTATGCAGAATGCCTGAAGCGCGAATCACGGCAAGAAATCGTCTAAGTTCAACTGGGACTAGCGGTGACAACCGTAACCGTTTGCCATACAATATTTTACGGTTCATCATGGTGGTTCGTGTATCACTTCAGATATACAAATTTGAGCGGGAATTCGTCGGACCTAATGGGATGGCTGCGGACGAAGTTCTGGGCGAGGAAGACAGAGAGACAAGTCGGACCGGGCGATCTCCCGCCCCCCCCCCAAGAGCGGTTTCTTTCGGCCCAACCTCATCCCACCCACCCCGCCGAGAGCACTTCCGCTTGTTCGAGCACGGTCCGCGTCGCCTTCTGCTGCTTGTCGGGCGGGTAGCCGTGCTTTCGCAGTGTGCACTTGACCAGTCGTCGCAGGTTGACGCGGACGTTCTCGCGAAGCGTCCAGTCGATCCTGACGTTGTTCCGCACGGTCTCCACCAACTCGCGGGCGATATCGCGTAGCGTCACCTCGCCAAGGACCTGCACCGCGCTGTCATTCGTCTCAAGCGCATCGTAGAAGGCGAGTTCGTCTTCGGAGAGCCCCAACGCCTCGCCACGAGCTTTCGCTTCGCGCATGTCGCGGGCAAGCTGAATCAATTCCTCGATGACCTGCGCCGCCTCGAGGGCCCGGTTCGCGTAGCGGCGGACAGTCTGTTCGAGCATCTCGGCGAAGGATCGCGCCTGGACGACGTTCTTTCGCCTTCGCACGGCCAGTTCCCCCTTGACGGAACTTTATCATTTCCGACCTCGGATTGGGGCTGAGTACTACCGATTCCAGCGTACTTGGGCACCAATCTGCACGAATCGACGAAATTAGACATGGTGTGTATACATGTGGTTTGTGTAATACGGCTCGCGATGCCCAATGTAGTGCTTTTTGCGTGGTATTCATCGTGGCTGCACATTGCCCGCGGCGCCTTGCTTTAACGTGACTCATCACCTGTATGCAGCTCGATGTACATCCGAAAACGGAGTCATAAGCTCAAAAAACGGCAAGCGGCAACGCGGATACGGCCTGCTCGAAAACCGGCGAGTCATGGGCATGCCCAAGTAAAAGAGGATCCTTAACCTCGGACAAGACTTCGATATTCCAGAGGCCGACTGGCCTGTGCTGACCAATCGGGTGGCAGCTACGCTGCGAGGGCAGCAAATGCTGCCGCTGGAAGATGAAAAGCTGGTGCGCACCGCAGCCGAGATCGTCCGCCGCCTGCGCGAGAAGGGTTACGATGTGGACGCCGGGCGCCACGATCGTGACGCCATCATTACCGATGCAGTGCATCATACGGATGCGCGCACGGTCGGGGGCGAGCGCGTGTGTCTGCAAGCCTTGAAGCAACTCGGCTTTGCGGCGCTGTTGCGCAGTATGGGCATGCCAGAAAAGGATATTCGCATGGTGCTCGTGGTTGGGCGCATGATGGCACCCGGGAGTGAAGTCCGTACGTAGCGCTGGATGAAGGACGCCTCCGCAATTTTGGAACTGGTGGGCCTGGAGGTGCCGTGCGAAAGCACGCTGTATCGGGCCGGCGATCGGCTTTATGCGCTGCGCGATGCAGCACGGCCTATTTGACAATGCGAAACAGCTACTTGGCTTTAGCGAAACGCTCCTTCTTTTCGAGCTGACCAACACCTTCTACACCGCTCGCAAGAAAGGTGCGCTCCTGGAGTATGGACGCAGCAAGGAGAAGCGATCAAGCAGCCCGCTGGTGACGTTAGCCTTAACGCTGGAGGCGTCCGGATTTGTGCGTAGCGCGCGCATCCTTCCGGGCAATGCGAGCGAACCCAAGACGCTGCAGAAAGCTGTGGAGCAGCTGAGCAGCACCTGGGTGATCGTAATCATGGACGCGGGCATCGCCACCCGTGCCAATCTGGTGTTTTTAAAGGAAAAAGGTCTGGATTGGATATGTGTGCAGCGCAGCAAGACGCCGCCCGCACCAGAGGATACGCCTGATGAGTGCTGCAACAGCGGCATCGCCATCAAAGTCTGGCGCATGGCAGACAAGGATGAAGAGGCGCGATACTACCTGCAAAGTGCGGCGCGCAAGAGCACCGGTGACAGCATACTGGGCGCCAGGCGTGCAAAATTTGAAGCCGCACTCACGAAACTGCAAGAGGGGCCCCTGAAGCCGCGCTGCGTCAAGGACTATGACAAGCTACAGCGCAGGCTCGCTCGTGAGATCGAAAAACATAAGCATGTCGCCTGCCAGTATACCATTGAGGTCCAGCGAAAAAAGGACAGTACGCTGGCCGAGGCGGTGACGTTTACGCACAAGGCCGCGTTTAAGCAGAAGATGCAGGCGGCTACGTCTTGCGTACCAGTCACACGGACTGGGCCGCCTCAAGGGTCGCCCGCACCTACTGGCAGCTGGCAGATATTGAGCGTACGTTTCGGATGTTAAAGTCAGAAGAACGTTAAAGTCAAAACTAGGCATGCGTCCCATATACCACAGCCGGGATACACGCATTGGGACGCATATCTTCCTTCCGGTGTTGGCTTATCACGCCGTACACCTTATTGGCACGCAGCTCCATGCAGTACCACATCCACAGCAGTTGGGCTACGCTGCAGTTTGAGCTCAACCAGTGGCAGCACATCACCACGGTATTACCAAAAGAGGGGCGCACCTGCATTCTGCTGAAGCGGGATGCAGATCCGGGTCCCCTCCAGCGACGCATCATTACGGTCATGGGACTGCAATCCAACCACAACGTCTACAAAGCGCACGCAACACGACCCTAAAACTGTAGTGTCATGAAATAAGGCAGTGAGCTTACGTCGCTGTTTTGCAGGGGTTTACTGGCTTTCCTAAATTAAAAAATGACAAAGTTCCGTTATTAGCGTCTCCGCCTCCAGAGCCACGTCGCTCCAGTACGTGTGGCTCAACAGGTTGCGCTTGTCCAAGGCGTCGAGCAGGGTCTCGCAGTCGTTCTCGCCGATGTAATCGACCTCGAAGCTCTTTCGGAGCACCGCTCGCGGCACCTTCACGTCATGCCCCTCGTAGAAGAGCAGGTCCTTGAGAACATTCCACGCCAACTCGAAACAGAACTCGAAGGTCTTGATCAGGCCGGCCCGTTCCAGGTCGTCGTACCAGTCGCGCGAGCGCCGTCCCGAAGTTGTCGAGCCGCTGCTGCCAGCCCCGTCCGGCGGAATTGCTCACGATCCCTCGCCCCCGAAGCTGAGCGAGCAGGGGTTCTCGGCGATGGCGGTGCTCGCACTCGTCGTCACGGCCCGTCCGGCGGTCAGGCGGAGCGATGCGGTTCGGACGATCACTCTTGTTCCTGTAGGTAGGGGCGGTATTCGATGAGTGTCGACCGGCCGACGATATCCACCACCCGAATCGACAGCTCCTTTCCTTCGGCATCGGCTAGATGCATGTCTTCCCCGGGAACGAAGTGGACCGGCTGCTGCCGCCCCTGCTTGATCGCGATGTTGGAGGCATACAGATAGCTTCGGTCGTGAGCGTCAAGGATGGGATTCAATCGGCCCTTCAGACCCGGCACGTAGCCGGTCGCCTCTGGAAAAATGACCGCGCCTCCTTCCGGCAGGCCTTCGAGTTCCACGGCAAGAGCCCCCTGATCGGGCCTCCATTCACGCTCCACATGCGCGGCATATCCGGGAGCGGCCACAAACACCGTCGTCGGCAGTTGAGTCGTATGCAGCTTGAGGCTCGCCTCGCCGTGCTGGTCCGAGGTTGAGCGCTTCCAGGTCTTGTTGGGAAACAGGACCAGCACGTCGGCACCCAGCAACGGCTGACCAACGGACCGCACGGTGATGACCGCACGGGCGGGACTTTGTTCCTGTATCGCCGAGGGGATCGTCAGACATAGTGCGGACTCATCGATCAAGCGGTACCTCGGCGGCTTGCCGGTGAGGGCCTTGGTTTCGCGCCGAATGATGGAAACGCCGTCGCCGCGCCGCTCCATGAAATACCGTCGGTCCTGCGACCCCTGAACTCCCCCGACCGGCATACGTCCCAACACTGAGGTCAACGCCTCGTTTCGAGTCGATTGCCGCGCCACCATGCTTTCAACGGTCAGATTGTTCGGCAGTGAGCCAGGCGACTGAACTTCCAGCCGGTCTTCAAACATCGACAGGCGAATCTTGCTACCCCGTATCGAATAGTCACGATGCACGACGGCGTTGACGACGGCCTCGAACAGCGCCCTGTCGCTGTACTGCGGCAAGTCCAAGCGGGCCGGATCCTTGCGCGCCGCTACCTGCATGTTCCTGGTAGCGAACGCCAGAGCTTCGGCGATCTGCCGGTTCAGCGGGCCGGTAATCTCCTGCCCATCGATCTGGCCTGAGGCGCGGTCCGTCCCCCGATAGCAGGTAGCCGTTATCCGGGCGCTGGGGAGCCATTGCTCGGGACTTCGCGTACAAAGTAGGACGCCAGCCACCGTCGCGCGCGGAATCCCGGACTCGTCGTCGCTCAGAAGCGCCAGCTTGCGGAGCGCCGACTCGGGATTTGTGGCGCCTTCGACAGTCAATAGGGGCTTCCAAAGCGACTCATCAAGGGTCCCGAATCCGGTGTTCGGAACGGCTTGCTCGTCGAACGACCTGAAACGCGCCTGTCCCCGCCGTTGCGCCAAGCGAAGCCGCTCTTCGCTGCTCATTCTACGCTTTGACCCACCCACCCGAACATAGCTCCCTCCCGGGCCATCGTGCTGCGATTCGCCCTCAGGTACTTCTACCACCAGCAACAGCTTCCCATCCAGTTCCACGTGGTAGGTGTGGATGCGAACGGACGGCTTGATGGCGTCGGAGCAAACTTCGACTACTGTTGAATCCAACTTGACGATCTCATCGCGAGACAGGCCCTGCGCATTGCCTTGATCGGTCACGCCGCACAGCAACACACCGCCTTTGGCGTTGGCGAACGCCGCAATCTCATTCGCCAAGTCATCGCGCCTCGGACTCTTCAGACGGTCGCCGGTGAACTCGATCTGTTTGAATTCCCGGCGACTGTCCTCTCCGAGACGGAGTTGTCGCCTGACTTCCTCCTCGCTGTAGTTCATCGGTCGCTCCCGAACCCCAGCATCTCCAGGTTCTCGGCGATGGCAATGTCGAGCCGCACCCCCTCGGCCTGCTGCCCCCTAAGCTCGGCCACCAGCCGCTTCATCTTGTCGTCGAACAGCTCTCCGTCATCCTCTACTGGTTCCACACCGACATAGCGGCCCGGCGTTACCACATGGCCGTGTTTGCGCACTTCCTCCAGCAAGGCGCTCTTGCAGAATCCGGGAACATCGGCGTAGCCGTCCGCCTCCCCTCCCGTCCTCCAAGCGTGGTAGGTATCCGCGATGCGGGCAATGTCCTCGTCGGTCAGTTCGCGGTGCGTCCTGTCCACCATCCGCCCGAGCTTCCTCGCATCGATGAACAGGACCTCTCCGCGCCGCTTGCGCCCACGCGCCAGGAACCAGAGGCAGACCGGAATCTGCGTCGAGAAGAAGAGTTGGCCCGGTAGCGCGACCACGCAGTCGACCAACTCCGCCTCGATCAGGTTCTTCCGGATCTTGCCTTCGCCGGACTGGCTCGACGACATTGATCCGTTGGCCAGCACGAAACCGGCAACGCCCTTCGGCGCGAGGTGGTGGACCATGTGCTGCACCCAGGCGAAGTTCGCGTTGCCCTTGGGCGGGATGCCGTAGCGCCAGCGCTTGTCCTCGGCCAGCCGCTCACCGCCCCAGTCCGAGACATTGAACGGCGGGTTGGCGAGGATGAAGTCGGCCCTCAGATCCTGGTGACGGTCGTTGTGGAAGCTGTCGCCGTGGGCGATCTGCCCTCCGATCCCGCGGATGGCCAGGTTCATTTTCGCGAGCCGCCACGTCGTGTAGTTCGACTCCTGGCCGTAGATCGAGATGTCGACCCGCACCTTGCCGCCGTTCCCGTTGGCGTGGGCACGAATGAATTCGATCGACTGCACGAACATGCCCGAGGATCCGCAGCAGGGATCGTACACCCGCCCCCGGTAGGGCTTCAGCATCTCGACGAGCAGCCTGACGACGCAGCGCGGGGTGTAGAACTCCCCGCCCTTCTTACCCTCGGCACTGGCGAACTGTGAGAGGAAGTACTCGTAGACGCGACCCAGTACGTCGCGGGAGCGGGCTTCGGCATCCCCGATGCGGATATTCCCGACCATGCCGATCAACTGGCCGAGACACTGCTTGTCCAGGGCCGGGCGGGCATAGTCTTTGGGCAGCACCTCCTTCAGCACCGGGTTGTCGCGCTCGATCGCGGCCATGGCCCGATCCACGGTCTGTCCGACGGCCGGCTGCTGCGCCCCAGCCTTCAGGTGCGCCCAGCGGGCTTCCTGCGGCACCCAGAAGATGTTCTCCGCGATATACTCATCGCGGTCTTCCGCAGCCTCTTCCCCCCACTGGGCCAGCACCGCCGCGCGGCGCTCCTCGAAGGCGTCCGAGATGTACTTCAGAAAGATGAGCCCGAGCACCACATGCTTGTACTCGCCGGCATCCATCGAGCCGCGAAGCGTGTCGGCCATCGCCCACAGCTCGGCCTCGTAGCCGGTCGTGGCGCCGCTGTCGGTTTCCGTGCCTGCCATTGCTGTCGCGGTCCTCATTCTTCGTCGCTGTGGAGGAACTTGGGGAGCTGGATCGTAAGCAAAGATACGACATCGCATCTGTGCTGCCATCGTAGGCCTCGCCTAGGCAGGGTGCCCCATGCCCGGCGGACCTGCGCTACGCAGGGACCGCCGCGTCCGGGAACCGGGGGAGAACACCGTCGAATAATAGGAGATCGGGTGTCGGCAACGATGTAAGCAGATCCCGGGAACCGTCAGCGGGTCGGGCCATGATCCCGCTCTCGACTGCGCGGGCGGTTCACATCCAGCCACCGCGCAATGTCGCGCCGAGCTTGCGGTAGTATTCGGTCAAGCGCGTCACTTGCACGCTCAGCCGCTCGACACGCCGCCGCAAGGCTTCGATTTGCTCTGATTGCCGCCGCTGTTCCATCTCGGACTGCGCGGATAACCTCTTCAAGGCCGCCATCAACTGCCGTTCCAACTCGGTCATAGCTTCCTCACTCTCTCGACAGCTTCACGGCAGGCCGACCGCGCACCTTCCATGACGGGTAGGCCAGGGAGCCGGCCGGCAGCACCACGAACCGCTCACCGTCGATCTCCCGAAGCGCGATCCCCCAAGTCCACTTCTAGCTGAGCCAGCGTCCGGCGGATCTCTTCGATGTCCCGGTCGAGCGTGGCGGCCGTCTCGATCCAAGCTTGGATCCGCGTCCGCAGCCAATGCATCGTCGCCCAGCTTCCGCCGCAGATACCGAGCCAGAGGCTGAGGCCGACCACCAGGGGCCGGACCCAAGCCTTGAGCAGCAGAGCGCGCATCCGCCCGGTCGCCACCTCCGTATCGTGCTCCATGGTACGCAGCGCGTTCCTCACGACGCGCCGCGAGTTCTCGGCAAGCCGCTTGACCTCCTGCTCGCACTGCTCGGCCTTGCCCATGGCCTTGTCCTCGGGCTCGCCAAAGTGGTCCGCGAGCATGCGGCGGTAGACATCGTACTTGAGCAGCTTCTCGGTCGGGCCTTCCCCGGTCTCTTCGCCCACGATGTCGCCCGGCACCGGTTTGTACGACGTGACGATCGCGCACTTGTCCTTCAAGTCGGTCTCGTTGAAGGCCTGGAGGAAGCGGCACGCCGCATAGACACTGTCGGACGCGAGCATGGCGTTGCCCCGCCCGCTCATCAGCCGGTCGCGCGGCTCCATAGCGAACAGGATGTCGTCCACGATCTTCGCGATCCGGTCCCGCGAGCTCGTGACCTTCCTCATGGTGCCCCACCGCTGCCGGAGCTGCGCCCGGGCCAGATCGCTGAGTCCCCTGGTCTTGAGATCGAACCACTGGTCTATCGTGGCCTCAGAGGTCAGGTGCTGGTCGACGTCGCGCGCTTCGTAACGCAGGTCCAGCACGACCTTGTCGTCTATTGCCTCGTCGTACTTGTAGGTGTGGATGTAGGGGCCGAAGATCTCGATGCTCCGCTGCTTGTCGGACTTCAGCAGCGGCGTCCCCGTGAAGCCGATCAAGGTAGCCTCCGGCAGGAGCCTCTTCATCGCCCCGTGGAGCTTGCCGGACTGCGTGCGGTGGCATTCGTCCACGAAAACGTAGATGTCGCCGGCGGGCTGGAAGCGGCCCGCGACGTGGGCGCGAAGGTCGCTCACATAGCGGTCGATGTCGGCCTCTTCGGAACTGCCGAACTTGTGGGTGAGCGAATAGATCAGCGACCTAGCGGGATCGCACAGCGCTTGGGCGAGATCGGCGGCGCTCTTCGTGCGGTGAATGTCCTCGTCCACGCCCTTGAAGACCTTCTCAATCTGCTCGTCGAGTTCGGTGCGGTCGGTGATCACGAAAACGCGGCCGCCGGGCACATTCTCGCGGATCCACTTCGCCAGCCACACCATCGTGAGGCTCTTGCCGCTGCCCTGCGTGTGCCAGATGATCCCGCCGTCGCGCCGCTTCACATGGGCCTGAGCCGCCTTCACGCCGAAATACTGGTTGTGGCGGCAGATCTTCTTGATGCCCGCGTCGAAGACCACGAAGTCGTGGATGAGTTCGAGGAGACGGCCGGGGGTACAGAGGTGGGCGAGGCCGTTGAGAAGGATCGAGGCGGAGTCGGCGGTAGCCGGGGATGCGGTGGATTCAGCCACCGTGGGCTCGCCCTGCCCGGGGGTGACCTCGGAGTGCCGGGCCTCAGCCTCCTTCCAGCGCAGCCAGCACTTCTCCCGAGTTTCGATCACACCGTAGTGCAGCCCCTCCGTGTCGTTGCCCGCCATCACGAGTTGCACGGTGGTGAAGAAGGGCCGGATGAAGTGCTTCTTCTGGTTGGCCAGATTCTGGCGGATCCCCTCGGCCATCGATACCGTCGAGCGCTTGAGCTCGATCACGCCGACAGCGATCCAGTTGACGTATAGGACGAGGTCGGGCCGCTTTGTGTTGGTGCCGGCGACCGTGACCTCTTCGGCGATGGCGAAGTCGTTGGCGACCGGGTTCTTCCAGTCGATCAGGGGGACCGTGACGGTGTGCTCGTCGACCCCGGGGCTGACCTTGGCTCCGTACCACAGCAGGCCGTAGACCTCGCGGTTGGCTTCGTAGAGAGTGCGGCGGCCTTTTCGAGCTTGTCGAGGGCTTTGGCGATGAGCGTCGTAGATTGGCCCTCGCGGGCGAGGAACCGCTTGAGAAGCGCGGGCTCGATGTTGCGGTTGTCCTCGCGTTCGTGCCAGTTGCCGAGGTAGCGGTAGCCGAGGCGGTCGCGGAAGAGGGAGATGACCCGCTGCTGGGTCTTGACTTCGAGGTCG
Organism: Rhodothermales bacterium; assembly: GCA_965216255.1. Classification (GTDB taxonomy): domain Bacteria; phylum Bacteroidota; class Rhodothermia; order Rhodothermales; family Bin80. Next base: position 4,570,887 of record OZ244148.1, on the reverse strand, counting down.
CCGACGGGGGTCATGCCATTGCCTCCTCCGGCTTGGACGATCTCACCGGAGCACCTCCCAGTGTCCCGCTCTGTCTGAACCGACCCGGCGGAGGACCCCGGCGGCCTTCAGGTTCTTCAGGTGGTACTTTACCCCGTCCGGCGTCAGGCCGACACGCTCGGCGAGCGCGCGCCGGGTCAACTCGGGCTCGGCCCTCAGGCAGTCCAGGATCCGGTCACCGGCGGATTTCTGGGTGGTCCGCGTGGTCTTCTGGGTAGTCGTTTGGGTAGTATCGCGGCGTTCCTGGGTAGGTTCCCGGGCAGTGCCCCGCGCCGCGTTCCCGCGAGCAGCGGAGTCGGCGGCCTGGTAGGCCGCGGAGAACGGGAACCGCACCCAAAGGCCGTTGCCGTCCGCTTCGAGCCGCCAGGTTGGCGTCAGGTTACCGGCCTCGCGGCACAGGTCCACGATCCGCCGGATGCCGCGCCCTCACGCCTCAATCATGCCGGCCCGGAAGAAGGCGTAGGCGATGCGCGGGTTGTACGGCCGCGAAGAGAGTTCCTCGGCAAGCTGTTCTGCAGCCCATTCGGGAGTCAGGTGGGCCGCGTTCCAGATCGCGATCCGATCATTGTAGACCCGAATCTGAATCGTGGCGGGACTGGCGTAGTCGCGGTGAATGATGGCGTTGATCACCGCTTCCCACATGGCCTCCCGCGGCACGGGGAAGGTCTCGACGCGGTAGACGCCGTCATAGGAAACGAGGCCGCGCGTGTACTTGGTGTACAGCAGATCCATCGTACGGTCCACCTGCGCGAACAGGTCGCCCTCTATTACATCCTGAAACTGCAGCTCCAAGCCGCGGAAGTAGCCAATCTTCACATAGGCATCGGGCAGGAGCCGCTCGGGCGACGGGTGGAAGAGCAGCGCGGCGGCCCGCTTCAGGTAGGCTCCATCCCGCAAACTCAGGTTCTCGATGAGGCTTTCTACCGGTGCGCCGAGGACTTCGGCAGAAAGCCGCCCGCTTGCGACGGCCCTGCGGCGGAAGCGGGCGATCGTTCGGTCGTCCAGGTCCTTCAACCCGATGCCGGGCAGCGGTGCGTCGTCCCAGGTTTTTCCGTACCGCGAGAGCAGGAACCGGCTGAGCGCCGCGCCGCCGAGCACCTGCTTCGCGCTGCCGCTGCGGTAGTGGAACTCCCCCTTGTAGCTGATCGGATTGGGATGCAGCTGAACGACGACCTCAAGGTAATCGCGGCCCACATCCGACTTCAGATTGATATCAACCACGATGCCGAGCAGCGACTGCACCTTGCTCGGGATCTCCTCAAGCAGCCGGAGCACTTCGTTCACTCCGACCACCTCGCCGCGGTCGTTCTTGCCGATCTCCAAGACGCCGCACTGGGCGTTGGCGAAGCCGCAGATCCACATATACTCGTCCCGCCAGGACCGCTTCCACTCCACCTTCTGAGATTCAGGCGTCATGGGCGTCACCCTCCATGGCGCCGTCGGGGATGGGCAGGCGGATGGAACCAGTGAGAAGCTGCTGCATCATGCCCTGCTTGATCGCATGGGTCTTGTCGAGGCGGCGCTCCAGCACGGCGATCTCGGCGTCCATGTCCGAGAGGACGGCGGCAATGGCTTGCTGTTCGCGGAGGGCAGGGAGAGGGAATTCGACATCGGACACGACGTTCCAATCTGCTCGCGGGATATGAGTGCCGTACGAGACTCCTGCTGCATCAAGAAACCGATCGGTCTGTACAAGAGCGTAGACAAAAGCACTTTTGGCCCTCCGCCGGTCTACGACCAAAGGCCAGATTTCCGTTGAACAGATCCCGCCACGGTCGGCGTACCACCACTTTCGAAGGTAGGGACGCAGCCGGCCGAAGAGAACGTCTTGGGGCTCGAAGCGATACTTGATGGATGAGGCCGTTTCGACCGTCCCGCATTCTGCTAGTCGGCCATTACTCTGTCCAATGTGGTCGAGTTCGACGCATGGAGTACGGGCACTTACCTCAACCGGCTAAACCTTGCGCCCACGGACCGACACAAACGCACCCAGCCGAGTGTTCTCCCACTCCCCCGGAACGCCGGCAGCCGCGTCCTGCCCATCAGGAGTTGCTGCATCGCGGCCTGTTTGATGTCCTGCTTCTTGGCGATCAGCGCCTCCAGCGACCCGATCAGATCGTCAACGTCGGAGAGGAGGGCGGCAATGGCTTGTTGTTCGGTTACGCAATTAGGTATTGGAATCGGCTGTTCCAGAATATCTGATCGCGAGAGCCCAGGAATAAGACCTGCAGAAGCTGCTTTGATGCGAGATGCGTTCTGGAGAAGCGAATACCGCAGGAATGTGGGATCCCACGCAGTTGTACGAATGGCCATTAGTTGCCGACTGATGCAGTACTCGGCATCAGCCTCGACTAGCGTGCCTGTCGAGCTTAGCGCTCAAGTGATCGGATTTCGGGCCGGAATTCGTGAGAAGCAGCGAGACTGCATTGACGCTCACCCCAAGGGCTGTGGTTGCATCGGCCTATTGACCTATCGAGGTCGCATTTGCCCCGATTTTGTGGTCAAGGGCCGTCTTTGTGCCCCGTTTTATCCGCTTTTCAGTGCATGCAGTCTCTTGATATTGTAGGCTGTGCATACCAGGGCCCACTCGGATTGTACCGCTTCCAGGCCTCGCGTCAGGAATTGACGGAAGCCCATGGTCTGCTTGATGATACCGAAGACCGGTTCGGCGGTAGCCTTCCGGGCCGCGTTTAGCCGCCGTCCGTCTTCAAGCGCAGCTTCATGCGATCTACTGGACATGGCTGCCGGTCCACGACTTTGTCCTGCACCGTGGAGCGTGCCAAGCGCTCCCACATGGGAGCGTTATGTTTCTTGCTGCTTGGACTGATCATTGGACTGACTCCCTCGGCTTCGCATGCTACTACGTTGCCGCGGCTGAAGTAGCTCGCGTCCGCCACCAGCGTCCGGTCCGAAGCCGTCGTATTGGCCTTCCACTCTTGGAGCATCACTTCCACTTCCTGTACATCATTGGGCTTTTGGCTTACATGCTGCACCCCAATCAGACGACTGTCGTGGCAGACGGCGATCTGGCCATTGTAGCACTGCTCAAAGCCTCCCCTGTGCGGCATGATACGGCTGTCTGCGTCCGTCAAATTGACCTGATCCGTTTCTCGAGGAGGCTCTAGCTTCGGAGGCTGCGGTTTCCTTCCAGGTGTCTTCTTGCCCGTAGCCTTCTCTCGCAACTCCCGCTGCTGCATCCTGGCCTCGTGCTGCTTCTGCTCTTGCTCGTAACGCTTTGCCGCTTGCGCCTCCAAGGCCTCTTTTGCCCGCTCAATCCCCGCCAATCGCTCCTTTCTGCGATTCAGCTCCGCCGGAATGTCTATTGATGCCGCCACCTCACGCTGATCTGCGTCCTCTGCCAGACGAAGCAACTGCTCCGCCTCCGCTCGGCATTGCTTCTCCAGGTCCTTGGCCCGCCGCCAACTCAGGGCCTTAGCTTGCTAGCATTCGCCCGAACCTTGGTACCATCCAGACTCACCGTGCCCAGCTTCGCCAACCCCATCTCCATGGCCATCCGAAGCACCTGTACGAAGAAGTGCTTGATCTCTTTCCTGAACCGCTTCCGGAATGCACTGATCGTCGAATGGTCTGGATTATGATTATTGCACACAAACCGGAAGGCCAAACTGTGCCGGCTCGCCTCCTCCAGCTTGCGACTCGAAAATATGCCCGTTATATATCCGTACAAGAGCAGCGTCAACATCATGGCCGGCGGGTAGGCCGCCGATCCCTTGCCCGAATAGGCGAGCTCGAAGCCGCGCAGGTCCGCACTCTCTACCAAGTCCACTACAAAACGCACCGGATGCTCCTGCGGCACATACTCGTCAACGGTCCGGGGAAAAAGCTCCACGGCCCTGCGGTCCATCGGAACAAACCTGACTGACCTTGCGCTACTCCAGCTATTGAACGTACACGCCTCTCACAAACACCGGAAAGCCCGACAGGCTCCTAGCCCCTCGCTTCGCCGTCAGTAGGGCCGTAGCGGGGGCAGGATCGCTGCTAACGCGAAAACAGCAAAAAAGCCGCCAACGCGGGAACGGCAAAATAGCGGCCGGAACCGTGCATTCCATTCCTGATACAAATTAGGACCGCTAGTACCACTAAGAATGGGGATACGTCATGGCACAGCTAGCCAAGGACATAGAAGCGTATGATCGAATTCGTGACGACTTGGAAGCCAAACACGACGGTGAGTGGGTTGTCATCCACGATCAGCAGCTCGTTGGAACGTTTCTCTCATTGCAGGCCGCCGCTGAACTTGCCGTGCAACGGTTTGGTCGCGGTCCTTACTTGATTCGGCAGGTCGGACAAAAGCCGATTACGTTGTCTGCCTCCGTGTTGTACCGACCTGTGTATGCTTAAAGTTCAGTGTGGCTTCCGGGATACCCCGGGATATCCCGGAAGCTACTTGCTTGCTGGACAAGGGCCCACCCTGAGTATCCAGATTGGTTTTGACAAAGGGTATAACCCAAATGTGATCCCCTCCCAGCCACGATTGCCTTCAGACTCCTACCCCGCGCTCGTGGACACGGGCGCCATGGAAAGTTGTATTGATTCAAAATTGGCCGAATCATTAGCGCTCCCTGTTGTGGACCAAGGACTTGTTGCAGGGTCGGGCGGCAGGCACAACGTCAACTTCCACCTTGCTCAAATACATATCCCAAGCCTCGGTGTAACCATTTATGGACGCTTCGCAGGCGTTCACCTGTTGTCTGGCGGGCAAACGCACCTAGCACTATTAGGTCGCACATTTCTAAGGGGGCTCACTATGATCTACGAAGGCACTACAGACGCCGTTTGGATCCAAACTGTGTAACTCCCAAATCCACCGGCACCCCCTAGGCCTACCCTTGGTTCACTTCTTGGACTTAATATGATGTCGCATCTTTGATTTTCCGGCCTGTTTAGCAGAATTGCGATCTTGCCTGGGAGGTCAGGACGCAGCCACTTTGGCCGTGGAACTTGGATTCGATGCCCGGAATATGGGCGTTAGAACGGCTTGATCTTTCGAAAAAGGTCCAAGCTCGAATGCATATCGATATAGCGCTTTCCGGGCATTATGGTGCCTGAGCGTTGTCTGTTCTGTGAGGTGTACCCGAATCGTTGAACAGGATTTCGCTTGATTTAAGATAGAGAACTGCCAGGGGTGTGGGGGATGGCTGGACATGTTGGTCCCAGTGGGCATGTGGTTGTCGTGTGGGTTATAGCCATCGCTGGGTGGGGTCCTGAATGGCCGTGATAGACTTCGGATGGGGTTCGGTACCGAAGGCTCTGGTGCGGACGACTGTGGTTGTAGAAGCTAATGTAGCCTCCCAGGCGCTGCCGTGCCTGCCGCAGGTTCGCGTATTCGTTGAGGTAGACATGCTCGGACTGCAGGCCCTCTACACCCATCTGCCGGCACGCACCAAGGTATTCGATCTGCTCCACGCCCATTTTGCTAACCTGGCCGATCTGGATCGAGGCCGGCCCGGAATGGACTTCTGGAGCATCTTCGTGCTGGCCATCCTGAAGCAGGGACTCGGCTGTGACTTTGATCGGTTGACGTTCTTGGTCAATCACATGGATATCGTGCGCCAGATGCTGGGGTTGGATGACCAGATGGGGAATCGAGTCATCTTCCAGAGGCAGACCATCATCGACAATGTTTCGAAGCTGACACCGGAGCTGTTGGATGAGGTCAACCAGATCGTAGTGGCCTATGGGCACCAGGAAGTGGGTGCTGCGGAGGAGTTGCATACACGGGCAGACTCATTTGTTGTGGAGACCGACGTACATTGGCCGACCGATGTGCGGCTGTTATGGGATGCCATACAGTGTGTAGTGCTGTTGGTCATCCAGGCGGCATCGAGGCATGGCATAGCGGGCTGGCGCAAGTACAGGAGCTGGCTGCGCGCTGTGCATGCGCACTTTGCTCCGGTGCGTCTGGCGCGCAGATGGCGCACGAAAGAGGATGTAGAGGCCTACTTGGAAAAATGCCAGGTGGTGGTAAAGAAAGTGAAGTCCACGGTGCAGGTGTTGCAGCAGCGGTCCGTGCCGCATCCGGAGATTACGCGGTATTGGACGCACTGTGAGCGTCAGTATAGAGCAGGTAGAGCGGCGATTGATCCAGGAGGAGAGGATTCCGCACGAGGAGAAGGTGTTTTCGGTGTATGAAGAGCACACGCGTTGGATCTGCAAGCAGAAAGCAGGCATCAAGGCCGAGTTGGGGGTGCCGGTGTGTGTCATAGAAGATGCGCATCCATTCATACTCCACCACATGATCCAGTGGGAGGGAACGGACGTGGACGCGGCCGTGCCACTATTAACCGAAACGAAGAAGCGCTACGGTGCCGTGGTTTCCTGTAGCGTGGACAGGGGCTTTTACAGCCCAGACAACCTTACCGCGTTTGAGGCAGAGCTGGCGCTGGCCGTGATGCCCAGGAAGGCAAAAGGCACAGAGGCCTCTCGTGAGCGGGAAAGGGCGGAAGAGTTCGTAGCAGCGCGTCGGCAGCATCCGGCCATTGAGTCAGCGATCAACAACCTGGAGCACCGCGGATTGAATCGAGTGCGGACGCACGGCAAGAAGGGATTTGCGCGCAGCGTGGCGCTTTCGGTTGTGGCGGCAAATGTGCATCGACTCGGATTGATACTGCGCCAGCGGGAGACCAAGCGGCGAGCGCACCAGCGTCTGGCTGCCTGAACAAGCAAGCCGCAGAGACTGCCGAGAAAGACGACGCTCACGAGCGGGATCGGATAGCAACGTCCAGGCTGGCTGCAACAGTTGAATAGTGGCCTATTCCACGCATGTGCATGCACTCTGCGGCATGGAAACCAGGTTCTGAGTGCATGCACCCAAGTTCGTCAGACTCCGACAATCCCGAAAATTGCCCCTGAAATGCCCTGCTGGAGCCCTCCACAAGCCAGAAGGCATTTTCGGCCAGACACCAATTTGTTTCCTTTGTCACTCGCACGCCCGGTGCTATTCCCGCTGAACAGGCACTGCTGTCGCCTTGCTCAGGTACTGCTCCGCAGCAACGAACTCGGCCCCTATTTCCAGGCGGCTGTAGCCGCGCCACATGATCTTGACCCCCGGCGGCGGGTCATTCTTCCGGTTCATGTAACCGCCCAAGTTAGCCATCACCAGGATCGCCGAAGCCAGATCCTTGGGAAGCGGCAGGCGGTAGCGGTGGGCATAGGCCTCAATCGCACGCAGCTCCGTGTCCGTAAACAGGATCTCGGCCTCTGGCACCTCGCGCCCCAATAGCGTCATCAACAGCAGGCGCCAGGCCATCACGGCATAGATGGTAATGGCGCAGTACAGGCTGCTGGCCTTTTGCATGCTCAACTCCTCCACCTTGCACCCGCTCTTGAGTACCCGAAAGGCGTCTTCCATGCGCCACCGCTGCGCGTAATAGTCCACCATCTTCAGGGCCTCCTCGCGCGTAGTTACCTCCACGGTTGTGAGCAAATACCACTCTATAGGCGTCTCTGCCTCCGGAGGCGCCTCCTCACGGAGGTGAATGCCACTTACCCGCACCGCCTCGCCCGTGAAGCCGTCTGTGGGACGAAGAGCCAGCTGGCGGTAGCGCACCGCCATGCGCGCCATGCGGCCCCCTCGTTTCTCATGCAGCAGACGGCCCGACTTCTCGCGGCGGCTCAGACGGGCTATGGGCACCTCTACGAATCCGTCCGGGGCACCCCCGCGCATGGACGCAAACAGCTTCTGCTTCCCTGCCAGGATGCGATCCACCTTGGCCCGCACCAACACGTGGGTCCGCCGCTGACTCCGCCACGCCTCGAAGACGGCAAACATGTCCCCTTCCCGGTCCATGACGCTGATCACGCGTGTCCTGCCACTGAGATGCGAGGCCGCTCGACCGTGTCGTTGAATCCGTCCACCCAGCGCTGCGTTGCTGGCTTGTGGGGCCCTTTCTCGGGCGCATACGCACAGCGCAACAGCCCCAGCGGCAACCCCTCTGCACTCAGGGCCAGCGTAGCGTGCAAACGCACACCCTGGGCCTTCGCTGTGGTCTGGTTGCTACCGATCACCTCTAGACCCTCGCATTTCAGACGCGTACTGTAGGTGATGATCGTCTCGTGCTCTACGCACAATACCGTCGTCTGCGTACGCATCCGATGCGGCTCCAGGATCTTCTTTGGTGTAACCTTTTTGCTGTTAACCTTCTCTATGAAGCGATAATACCCCTTTACCGCTGCACTCTCGACCTCGATGCCTGCCGTCATGGGCTCTCCCGGTGTTCGGGCCAATATAGCGACACTCTGGACCAAGCGGTCCGTGCGCCGCTTGTCCCCCAGCGGCGCGCCGCCAAACTCCTGCTGCGCCCAAGTGTCGCTGCCCAGTCCCGCACCCATCTCCAGCCGGGGGTAGGCCTCTACATGCGGCACCCCGAGACGCGCGCGCCAGCAGCGATCCAGCTCAAAGACGAAGACCGCCTTCTTCGAAGTGGTGCACGCCTTGGTGCAGGCATGCCGGCCCCGACCAGAGGTCTTGCCCACATACAGGAAGCCCGCCGCCCGGAAACACGTCCCCTGCTGGTCGGGCCCCACAAACGTCTCCACCACCCACGGACGATACCCGTAGCGCCGGAAAAAGTCCTGTGGCAATCGCCTCAGCACCTTCCCCAAAAGATGACTGGCCAGGTTCTTGCACCGGATCTCCGGTCGAATCAAGAACCGGTTCAGTCCCACAACGTAGTGCAGATGCTTCTGGCGCTGCTCCTCTGACCAGGCCATCCACGCATCGCGCGGTGCAAGATACAGGGCGGAAGCCGCAAAGCCGATCGCCCCCAGATAGCCGTGCTCGCTCCGAAAGAGATACCGCAGTTGTGCCCCCGCGAACTTCGTCGTACCCTGCGGGTGCTCTGTGGCCATGAGCATGTTCCAGATGGCGCGCTGCGCGTCGTCTTCGACCAGCTCCAGTTCCAGCCCCCTGATATCCCTGAGTGAAGCGGGCACATCCTCTGCCTCTGGCACCGGCTGGTCCAAAAGACGTGCATTACTGCCTTGGATGCAGCGCTTAGGCGCCGGCAATGACAGCCTGCCCTCGGATTCCAATGTCCTCAGTGCCTTCAGACACCCGGCTTGCTGCGGCTACCCCTTCACATCATGGAACCTGAAAGCCTCGCAGACCTGACGACTAAGCGCCGTCCGGCCCGCGTCGGGGTGTGCATCCATCACCCGCTCAAGCCGTGTTTCCGAAGACCGCAGTGACCGCAGGATCTGATTTTGGGCAGTCATGCCGCCAATCTAGGCGGCACAAATCACAATGTTAAGTCACAGATATGGGTAAAGGGTAGGGCCAGGGCAGCGAAGGGGTGGCGTGGGAGAGACTCGAACTCTCGACCTTGCGATTATGAGTCGCACGCTCTAACCGGCTGAGCTACCACGCCATGCGATCCAATATACGCCGCGCTGCGCTGCACTAATAATCTCGCAACTCTCTCCTTCTGCCCCGGTACCATGGGAAAACCTGCCGCGCATGGCCTGGAGTGACATTGTACAGCAGGGTAGCGCCGTGCAGCTGCTCCGCAGCGCCATAGAGGCAGAGCGCGTCGCGCACGCCTATCTCTTCCATGGGCCGGACGGCGTAGGGAAGAGAGCCGTTGCCGTAGAACTTGCGCGCACGCTGCAGTGCAAAGAACGCGGCGGCGAAGCCTGTGACAGTTGCCGAAGCTGCCGCAAGGTGCAGCGCCTGGTGCATCCAGACGTGCATGTACTGATGCCGCAGTTGGCGGACGTGACGCCGGAGCACATGGCTGCGCAGCGCGAGCGGCTTACCGCGCACCCGTACGCCACAGTGAACTTCGTGCGCCGCCCTGCGCTCGGGACGTCGTCCAACAAGCAGGCCTACTACCACATCGACCGTATCAAGACGGAGCTTCGCCAAGCCATGGGTCTCCGGGCCGTCGAAGGCCGCTACAAGGTCGTCATCATGACCCGCGCGGAAGCCATGCGTGTCGAGACGGCCAACGCCTTCCTGAAGCTTCTGGAGGAGCCTGCCCCACGCACCGTTTTCGTACTTACCACGAGCCGCCCCGACCTGCTGCTTGCCACCATCCTTTCGCGGTGTCAGCGCGTGGCGTTTTCCGCGCTGACGCGCGGGGCCATCGAGCGCGCGCTTCGCGAGCGCGACGGCATGGCAAGCGATGCGGCAACCACGTACGCGGCCCTGGCGGACGGCTCTTATGCACGCGCTCTCGAACTTTCGCAGAATCCGGACCTGCGCGCGGACCGCGAACTGGTTCTGGACTTCTTGCGCCAGTCGTATCTCCAGCGCATAGACACCCAGGCAGCGCTGATCGAGCTCATAGCCAGATCGGGCCGGGAACGGGTCAAGGACCTCTTGCACCTTACGCTGTCCTGGATTCGTGACTTGGTTCTGTACGGGAGCATGGGCCAAGAGGCGGGCCTCATCAATATTGACCAGGCAGAAGCGGTAGCGCGGTTCACGCGCAACATTCCCCGGGCCGACCTCGAGGCCATGATGCGCCTGGTGGAGCAGGCACTGGCGCTGGTGGCAGCGAACGCGAATATTGCGCTTACGCTCACAACGCTGTCCCAAGCGCTCGGCCACGCAATGCGTGGCCGCCACGACGGGCGGCTCTTCGTCCCCCTGGCTGAGGACTGGACCGTGGCATAAGCCACAACTCTTCCGGAATCCCTTGCGAATCCTGGTACGCGCCGTTGCCGCAACTTGCTCGCGCAAGAAACCCGGCCATTGAGCATTGATCTTCCGGCAGCGCCGGACATGCTGCGTCCCCCGCACAGGAAAGGGCCGTACAATGCATCTGGCGTGCCCCCCGAAGCAACATGCCAATGACCTGCCACACTCGGATCCCTTGGAGTCCGGGTTATGTCTACCGGTCGGCCCTGTGCCCGTTTCGAGCTACACCGGTTTTCGAATATCAAGTAGAGGCCTGATTCCAAGCCCCATGACGGTGAATGAGCACGGTGACTACATTTGCGACGGGTGCAGGCCGACCAAGCATCTTTTCAATTTCACCAGTGCATGCTGTACCAAGCCCGCTGCACAATCACGGGCCTGCCAGTAGCGGATCGGCGATGTCGGGCAAGACTCTCACGCCAAAGCCTTCCCCGCCTTGATTGCGCATACAAGAAGCTCAAACCGGGTTAAGCTTCCCTTCGGGTTACCTCGCCAACTTTGCCAGGTAAGTCCCGCCTGTGCTGCACGACACAGGTAATTGCAATTCGTGGTGTGAGACATCCCAAGCCAGGGTCCTATCTCACGATTACTGAATTTGGCCTGAAAAGAAAGCCGAAGAACATCGTGGAATTTGCGCATGGAGATCCGTAATGCATGCATCGAAACCCTCTGTGATGAAGGACGATGATGTCGACACCCTTGATGTACAGGAAATCTCCAGCGTTGCCCAGACAGAACAACCGATCATTCCCACCCCGAGTGGCTGCCATTCCGGCAGACCCACAAGAAGTGGACACCTTGTGCTGGAATGCGCAGAATGACTGGACCGGAATAGGTGGAAATCTTGCCGTGAAATACGCCTACTAGATTGCGTTGGCACGGACTGCAACTATAATAGACCGTGATCCAACCGGGACTGCTTGGTTGAAAGTTGGCAGGGCATTCGGCTGAAGAAATGTCTTGCATTTATTTTTCAACCGGGCTTGCTGCTGCGGCTCGAATCTCGCCACGCCCTCCAAGTAAATTCAATTGCCGTTGGCCCTACCTATTGTTGACATTGAACAGACCGCTACTAGCGTCGCAATCGATGCCCAACCAACAGAGAAGTTCGATGTCCTCTTTATCTATCGGAGGCAGCGGTGGTGGCGGTTGCGTGGGTTCGAGGCCCGTGTCTAAGATCTTGTCAATCAATGAACGAGCCAGCGATGAATCGTAGTGCTCACTCGAGTCGAACCAACCACGCAACATGATCTCCTCCCGGCGTGGCCAAGGTGATTCCAGGATGTCGAGGGCTTCGTTCACACGGTCCGCAGACATGCCACGCGGCGGATGGTTGCGGATAAACTCGGCCACTCGATGATTGAGCGGTCGGACCGGTGGTTGCAAGTTCGCTGGATCGGTCTCAAGCATCCAGTGTCTCCAGATGTCCTCCTGGGCCACTTCCCAGAAGTCGTAAACGCCATCCCGAAGCCTGTCTGGATACCACGTAGAGGTGCTTGGCTCGCATTCGATGAGGCGAAGACAAGTCCCAAGCTCACGTATGATAGCATTGCTGTCGGCCACGCGTTGCCAGTCATCAGTAGCTGGAATGAAGCGCAAATACGTACGTTCGAATTCTGATCCGAACCCCACAATTCCGCAGAAGAAAAGGCCGCGTCTTGAGCCCCTTATCATACCGGAGCCAATTTTCCAAGGAAGCCGCGAAATCACATTACCCTTCTCCTTAAGCGCCTTGCGCAGCGTCTGCCTGTACTCTTCGCCGGTCTGTGCAGCTCCAACGGTCCCTCCTCGCTCAAATAGCGTCGCATCCTCCCTCATTAACTTTTCGATCTCTTCGCGTGCTTCGGTGAACACCTGTTCACCATGTGCCGCACCTTCGATCGGCGCCATGACGCCGACGCTCGCAGCCGCCATCGCCAACTTGCCCAAGATCCGCTGCTGGAGGTTGAGAAGTTGATCAAGCCGGTCCTCCGGAAAAATCGTCCGCAAGAACACTCGATTGTGAGGACTGCCAATCCGGTCAATACGGCCGTGACGTTGTACCAGCCGCATTGGATTCCACGGCATGTCGTAGTTAATGATATGACGGCATTGCTGAAGGTTGACTCCCTCGGCCAAAACGTCGGTAGTGATCATGAGATCGAACAGGTCCCCATCCTGGCCAGCTGGCGCCTGCATCGAGATTGGCGCAAACCCCAAGACAGCGTCCTTGCGTGGGATCTGTTCGAAGTCTCCAGAGCCGCTCACGGCAACGATTCTGTCTTGGTAAGGCGCAAGCTCAGGCCTCTCCAATACTTCCCGCTGCAGAAAGTCGCTGATCCATCGAACGGTGTCCGCGAAGAAGGAAAACACCAACACCTTTCGTTTCTGTGCTTCATCAATGGCATCGGTCGCTTCCCGCTCGGCCTGCTGGACGATCTCGACCAGAGCATCCGAAAGTGCTTTCAGCTTGGTATCTCGCGCAGTAGTGATCGACTCCGCGGCGGCTGCAAGACTCTGCAAGCGGGCACGGTCACGCTCCACAGCATCACGAAGATAATCGCCATCAAACTCTACGGCATCGATTCGGTGAGAGGTCTGTTCCAGCAACTCCTCAAATATGTCTTCGTCGTTGCCCGAGATCTCCTGCATGAACGCAGTTGTGACGATGTAGCCTTGCTCCAAGGCCGCCAGAAACGTGTCGTGCTCCTGCGCCATCTTGGCGACCGTCTTGTAGAAAGCGAATGCTGAGGACTCGAAACGCTTCAGAAGCCCCGAGCGCAAAAGCCCTACCATGGCACGGGTACGGGCGCTCTCCTCCGAATCTGTATCACCTCTTCGAAAGGCGTCCGGCATGTAACGTGCGAAGACGATGCCTGCGTCCCCGTCTGAATCGAGAGCCTCCTCCAGTTCGTTGAAGAAACCAGGCAAGCGATCTTCCAGAGCGTAGCGGACGCTTAAGGCTTGTGGTTTGGGAAATACAATGGCTCGCGGTTGACCGTCGGGGCCAGGGATAGTATCGGAGGAATAGTGTTTCTTCACAAACTGGCGAGTCCGCTTGACCGTCGTCGCATCGATGATCGGATAAAGCACGTCGGGGCTAAGGCTGGCGGGATCCACCCTCATGGCCTCTACGAATCGTTGGCGAATCGACAGGATCCCACGATCGGCGAGATGGGCATCCTGGCGTAGGAAGAAGCGGATGAGGTGGTACAGGTCCCACAGCGAGTTATTGACAGGTGTTGCGGTTAGCAGAACAATGTCTCGCCGTTTTCCAAAAAGAAGGCGGCGCAGCACCGCCGCCCGCATTCGTGTGTCAGGGTTGCGATAGTTATGGGCCTCGTCGACGATTACGATCTGATATTCATCGAGCGGACGCTGCAGGTAATGTTGATTGGCATCCGGGCGTTGTTGGTCCTTCAGTTGAATATCTCCAGCCAATTGCTCGAAGGAGAGACATTCCGCGAAAAGCTGATACTTGGCAAGAAAACTCTTCCACGTGCTATCGCGGAGCGCTGCCGGACAAATAAGCAGTGCGCGCTGGCGCCGGTCCCTATAGATCTGCAGGATTTCACCGGCGATAAAGGTCTTGCCTAGTCCCACTTCGTCGGCGACAATGACGCCACCGGTGTCTCTTATCAATCGGAGAGCGCGGGCAACACCATGCTTCTGGAAACTGGTCAGAGGTAGATTTTCATCGGCTTTGGCCTCGTCTTCGACTTCCTCGCCGTAGAGCTGCCAGAGAACCCGAATGAAAATCTCCCAAGGCGATCGAGGTTCGAATACGACCTCGAAGATCTCAGCCAGATCGTAGGGCTCCGCCTCGTTCCAGAGTTCATCGAACCAATCTACGGCCTGTTCGACAATAGGAGCGTCATAGCGGCCCAAATTTAGTTCCAGATTCTGTGTGAGCCCGGCTCTGGTCAGGTTGGAAGACCCAACAACGATGCCCTCACTCCCGTTGCGGAAATTGCCCGCGGACGTGAAGATATAGGCCTTGGCGTGTAGGAAAGCCTTTTCGTAGCGTCGGACTTCCATGTTGCCGGCACGAAGTGCTGCAATCAGTGTCGCCAACGCGGCGCCGCTTGTGCGGTTGAATGGCAAATGATCACGTTCCTGCGCAAGTCCTTCAGACATGCCTTGCAATCCCGTCTCGATACATCGGCGCTCAAATCCTGCCTGGGTCTCATCCAATCTTTTCCGATCCTTAGGCGGATCCATTCCTAAATCCGCTCCCAGTAACAGGCGCACGTCCGGGACTCTAGTCAGGTGATCAGCAATATGTGCGAAACCTGTTGGGCTGAAGAATGCCGTTGCAATCCGCACATGCCGCGGCACCTCGGAGGTATCATCCGACTTAGAGGCCCGATTGACGCCCAACATTGCTGCCAGTGCCCGCGCCAATGTGTTCCCGTCGCGATTGTCGATAAAGGCGGGGCCGCTGGTCATAGCGATGCCCTCAGGAAGAATCGCGCTCGCTCGCGACGCAGCACTTCAAACAGCGTCAGCCACATGACACCAAGGCCAATGCACGCATTGGGAATCATGATCCTAAACTTTGAGGTAACTGCATGCGTCACCACCGAATGACCACCGGCGAGCGCATGAGCAATCAAGCAATAGTCCGCAGCCTTAAGGGAGGTGTCGACGGCTGCGGAGTCGTAATTCTGTCCATTTGCCCTGTCTCCGACCATTCTCATTTGGTAGCTACTTTAGACTTGGGTTTACGAAAGAACCCGTTTCCGCGATTGTTTGCCCACCTGGCAGGTTCGTCGTCACCGGCGCGGAGCCCTTGGCCAATTTTCTCGATGCTGGAAGCGCGTCCTCGCTCATTATTCTGGACCAACCAGGCCCAGAAGCCCGGACAGAAGCCGCAGCGCAAGTGTTTGGCGCTGATAAAGACTCTAGCATCCAAGAGACAAATTATCATTCACGCCACTTTCAGGCTTGCCACAAACTTGCGCAACGTCGATGTCTTCTTGATGCCGAGGAAACAGAATGCCTCGGAAAACGACATTCGACCAGCCCGCGAACGGGCGGCGAGCGCAGAACGGAATCGCCGCCCGGCTCGTGCCTTTAGCGTGGCGTGGAAGCTACCACCGCTGCCCGCCGGTATGGCCTTGAGCCGGTTCAACTCGTTGTGATAAGCTTCTTTGAAAGCCCTACGATCCATGGTACCCGTGTCGAAAATGCGACGCAGAACTACAAGCGTACTCACTTTGCAATGCCGGGCGAATCGCCGGACTTCATCGGATAAGCCATTACCCCATCCAATTTCCTCACGCAGCGACGCCAAAGGTACGAGAAGCTTTGAGGCGACCTGGTTGCACCAGGCTTCAACCGCATGGGAAGGTGTCGAGATAGGATCTACGCCCGAAATGGCCGACTCGCCAAACCAAATGTGCGCCAGTTCGTGTGCGAGTGAGAACATCTTCGCGGCCTTGGTACCGGCCACGTTGATGAAGACCGGCGGGGTGATGCCATCAGCCAAGGCGAAACCTCGGAACTCGTTTGGATCAAGCTTACGACTTTGATGGCCAAGACACTTCTTTCTTAGACATCGCAGAAGATGTCTCTGAGATGGCTCAGACAATACACGGACGGATGAAAAAAAAGGTGTCGGCTGCCCTTGAGAGCAAGTAATGAACTCCGATCTTTATTTGCCCCCCGACCGCTTCGCTGGTTCAAAGCGGCCAGATTTGGACCTTGCCGCTGATTACCTCGAATTGAAAGCTGCTTGTTCCAAAGATGTACAGTCCCTCAGCCAGGATATCGTCGATGCTCTGGAAATGGCGGCCGAACAAGATTTCGTCAATGTAAACGCCGAAATGGAGGAACGCGAAAGCGTTGCGGCAGACACGGTAGCACGGATAAAATCGCGTAAGGATGTGCTTCAGGCAGCCTATCCATTCGAGCTGGATGGACGTGGAGAAACAATCTTTTTTACTGCTGAACAGCCAGATCTCGCTCAGACTGCGTATCTAGTATCGCTCCTTTTGTCCAACCTACGCCCTGTGTCGCAATTGCTCGCCGATTTTGACATGTATCCATCTGAAGACGATATACGTATGCTTCGCCAGCAATTCCAGTACATCGCAACGGCCGCAGTCGCCGCAGAGATCGGAGGACGGGCTTGGTCCTTCGGTTTTCCGCGACCTGACCTTACAGGGTTCATCGCGAAACTGAAGGAAGTCTGGGCTGTGCTAAGGGACGGGACCGTGGGGGCTGATCCTTCAGCACCGGGCGATCCAAAAGACGACGAGGTAGATGTCTTCGCCTGCCGTGAACCAAGAGATGGGCTTCCAGGATTCCTGCTTGTAGCTGCACAGGTAGCGACAGGCAAGGATTGGAGGGAAAAGTCACTCCTGGCTAACATTAACAACCGGTTTCCGAAACGCTGGTTCGAACGTCAGCCTGCAACGGCAATGGTAGCTTACCATGTGATCCCATTCGCGCGTCCGGATGACAAATTTCGTGACGACATCCTGACCGTAGGGAATCTGATGCATCGTCTTCGCGTTCCGCATCGTGTGTCGGAGGCCCACGATCTTGTCCAGAATGGTGTAGCAATTGAAGCTTTCGACCAGTTAGAAAAAGCAGCGACCTGGATCAGCACGTACCTGCAACGGGTGAGGCAGTCATGAGACACAGATTCTATTCCATGCGCCCGTATTACGGCACCAAGCAGACGCCATACAACCTGCTGGATGATTGGGCCTACAGCGAGCTGACTCGTGCCCGTGGCCGGGCGGATACAGCCACAACTGCACTGTGATTGCGGAGCTATGCAGCAGGCCCCTGAGTGCGTATATTCCCCGAGAAGTGGCCCTCGGGCGCTACATTGTATAGATAGCGCCCACTTCCGTATCATACAGGGCATGAGTTCCGAGGCTTCAATTCTACAGGAGTTCGGGACGTCAACCATCCCGGCGGCCAACGTGGCCAGCGTACCGCAGCGCAGCCCGCTCCGCTACCCAGGCGGGAAAACGTGGCTCGTGCCCCATATCCGAAAGTGGTTGGCGGATCCTATCGACGTACTCATCGAGCCGTTCGCCGGAGGCGGGATCGTGGCACTGACGGCCGTCATGGAGGAACTGGCGAAACAGGCCCTGATGGTAGATTTGGACCGGGACATCTCCTCGTTCTGGCGGGCGGCGCTGGAGCACCCGGCAGAACTGATCGAACGCATTCGCGCCTTTACCCCCAGCCGCGCTGACGTTGAGCGCATAATTCTCGAGGCGCCCCAAACTGTTCTGGACCACGGTTTCCGCACGCTTGTCCTGAATCGCACCCGGCGCGGGGGCGTCCTGGCGCCTGGCGCCTCGCTCATCAGGAGCGGCGAAAACAATGCCGGCATTGGCTCCCGATGGTATCCGGATACGCTGGTGCGCAGGCTACAGGGCATCGCCGAGTACTCCGATAAGCTGCTGTTCTGCGAAAGCGACGGCGTGCGCCTGCTGGAGCTGCTGTGTGGCCAGCCAGGTGCAGCCTTTTTCGTTGATCCGCCGTACACCGCGGACGGTGGCAAACAGGCGGGCACCCGACTCTACGCCCACAACACCGTGGACCATGCCCGTATTTTCGAGGCCCTGGCGGACGGCCAGGCGAACTTTATGATGACCTATGACTGCTCCTCGGAGATCATGTCGCTTGTGCAGCGGCACAGGTTCCAGGGCGCGATCGTGGAGATGGAGAGCAGCCACCACCTCAAGATCCCCGAATTGGTCATCACGCGCGAGCGATTGTTTACATGAGTCGCTACGGGGCTGCGAAATAGTATAGCCGATCCTTTCTGACGCTCACGTGTACGGCGCGTGGAAGCGGGTGAATCTTGGACGTGGGCCTGCGGGCGAGACGGCGATAGTTGCCGTGAAAGACCGCAAGGCGGGGCAAGTTCGCGCCGAGGTGGTGCAGGATACAAGATCGCCCACGCTGAAAGGCTAAGTGTACGACCACACGGAGATCGGCTCCACGGTGAATACGGACGGAGCGCAAGCCCACAAGGGCCTGAATGGCGTGCAGCATGAAGCCGTCAATCACTCCGTTCCGTGGAGATATGGTCATATTTTGGGTCTAAGGAGCGCCTGGGCGTATCCTTGTGGAGTACCCATCAATTGCCCTCAACGAACATATCTGGACTACATCGGCCCCAACCGTGCGACGACATCCCGGCCATTCTGCTCGGACTGCAGGCCCTCTACAAGTGACAAGTGTTCCAATGTAACCAGTCCGCTCAATTCTTCCGGGATTTCTCCTTCCAGATCGTTCGCGTCAAGAATCAGGTTGTTAAGTCGGACCACATTTCCTAGGCCTGGATTGCTCCTGTGAAATTATTTCCTGAACGTACCGCATGACGCAGGCTGGGCGCGTTTCCACACGCGCGAGGAATCTCTCCTGTGAGCAAGCTAAACCCCAATTCAAGATCGAACAGCCGATTCAAACCTCCCGTCCCAGAGTGCACTTGGGACCACCACCATTAGGCGAATCACGGAAGCAGGGGTGAATTTCCTTTTGCGTCGCTTTGAGCCTGCGACCCTGCTCGGCATTGACCAACGGCCGCTGAAGGCCTTTTTCATCCATGTGGGCTGGCGGGAATCCGTATTGCCAATTGCGTGTAGAATTGTGGTGGCTGATCTGGAAGCCGGGTATTGCTTGGTGTAGCACTTCCGCTGGCAGTTGTCGTCTAGGAAGGCGGGTTCGACATGTTCCCTTCGGAATTTGGCGTTGCCAAGCACGGCCAACCACAGTTGTTCGTACTTCTGGAAAAGAGTTTGACAGGTTAAGCGCTATGGGATGCGGGTCGTGCAGCAGTAATGGCGGGGGCGGGTGCGGGTGCAGTTCGGGCTGCGGCAGCTGTCCCATGGTTGGCGTCCACGATTGGCTGCCACCAGCCGTTTCAACATCTCCTACCTACGAATTGGTGCAGGTTGCCTTCAAGGGGCGGCGCAAGGCCGCGTACCGCAACTCGAGAGACCTTCCCATTCAGTCTGGAGACTACGTCGTCGTGTCGGTATCCCGGGGTATCGATTTCGGTTACGTGACCATGACCGGGGAGCTTGTCCGACGGCAGTACAAGGGGGATCCGACCACGGCGGATCTGCAGAGCGTGATACGGGCGGCCACAGTGACCGATATCGACCGCCACGAATCCAACCTGAAAGCCGAGAAGGATGCTGTCCAGGAAGGACGCGCAGCCGCACGCCGGCTTAAAATTGACATGAAGATGGTGGATGCGGAGTGGCAGTTTGACCGGCGCCGTATCACTTTCTACTTCTCTTCCGAGCGCCGGGTGGACTTCAGGCAACTTGTGCGCGAGCTAGCGCGGCGGTTTCGGGCCCGGATCGACATGCACGCGGTGAAGCCGCGTGAAGAAGCGGCGCGCATTGGCGGCATCGGCACGTGCGGGCGTGAGTTGTGCTGCTCGACCTGGCTGCAGGATTTCAAGATCGTCACGACGCAGGCGGCCAAGAGGCAAAACCTTCCGCTGAACCCGGCCCGGCTTACGGGCCAGTGCGGAAGACTGAAATGCTGCCTCAATTACGAGCTGGAACAATACATGGAGGCACTGGCAGAATTCCCGAAGGTGAACACCGAAGTGGTCACAAGCTACGGTGCCGGCTTCATTGACAAGCTCGATATCTTTACCGACAAGGTCTGGATCCAGTACCAAGACGGCAGTTCACAGGACATGACGCTGGATACCGTACGTGCGCTCCTAGCAGAGCAGGGACCGCAGAGGCCAAGATCAAAGCGCAAGGGCAAGAGAAAGCGGTAGTGGACAGGGACCTCGCCCTCAGAGGAGCCACCGAACTGCGAACCCTCCTGGCAGCGGGCAAGGTATCTCCCACCGAGCTGGCCCAAGTGTGCCTGCGGCGCGTACAGGAGATCAACGGAAGCGTCAACGCCATCGTTACGCTCAACGAGCGGCTGCTGGACGATGCGCGCACGCTGGAGCAGCAGGGAAAGCCTCGGGGATTGCTCTACGGCCTTCCCGTCGGGATAAAGGATACGACGCCCACCGCCGGCCTGCGCACAACCTTCGGCTCCCGGCTGTTTGCCAGCTTCGTGCCCGTAAGGGACGCGGTCGTGGTAGAGCGGCTGCGTGCGGCGGGAGCGCTCATTCTCGGCAAGACGAATACTCCGCCCTTTGCTGTAGGCGGAACGACTACCAACGAACTCTTTGGTCCAACCCGCAACCCGTGGGACCTACGCCGCACTTCCGGCGGCTCTACGGGTGGCGGCGCAGCCGGCCTTGCCTGCGGCATGGTAGCGCTGGCAGAGGGCACGGACCTGGGTGGCTCCCTGCGCATGCCTGCGTCCTTCTGTGGCGTGGTCGGCCTTCGCCCCTCTCCAGGCCTCGTTCCCCTGACACCGACGCCGAGCCTGTGGGACCGGCTTTCGGTAGCGGGCGGCATGGGACGCACTGCGGAAGACGTGGCGCTATTTCTGGAGGCCACCTGCGGTCCGAGTCCGGAAAGCCCCGTAGCCCAGCCCTGCCAAGGTCGCAAGTTCATGGAAGAGGTGCGACCGGGCTCCCGGCTCGCCTACTGCCCGGACATTGCGGGCATAGGCATTCAGCCGGACATCGAGGAAGCGTGTCACCGCGCTGCCTTCGAACTGCCACAGTGCGGATACCACGTGGAGGAGGTTAGCCTGGATCTCTCCGCGGGGCGGGCGGCATTTGGCATGCTCCGGGGCTATAGCCTCCTGGCCACCCACTACCGGCACCTGAATCAGCTTGAGAAGCTGGGGAAAAACCTGGCAGGGAATCTGCAGTCGGCGCTTGAGGCCCGCGCCGAAGACCTTGCGGCTGCTGAAGCCACGCGCAGCGCCATCTGGCGCCAGTTCCGGGATCTTTTTCGCACGTACGATGCGCTGCTTACACCCTGCATGGCCGTGAGTCCATTTCCGGTTGAAGAGGACTTTCCACATCTCGTGGCAGGACGCAGGATGGAGACCTACTACGACTGGTTCGCGCCGACCGCCGTGCTTTCCCTCGCAGGACTCCCCGTGGCAAGTGTGCCATGTGGCTTTGACGAGCAGCGTCTGCCGGTAGGTCTGCAAATTGCGGGACCACCGCTTGGCGAAGCCCGTGTGCTGACAATCGCCCGAGAAATACAGCGCGCCGTGCCCGTCGGCCACCCGGCGGCATGAAGGCCCTGCCACTCCGCCCGCTTTGACGCCGGCCAACACGGGTTTCAATCCGTCGAGATGCGTTGAGTCGTTACGACGGCCGCCATGCCTCCTTCTGCGTCCGGTGCGAAGTACGCAACCGCATTCGGTCTCTGATAGGCCTCTCGTACCCGGCGGCCCTGCCTGAATCGGGCTTTGTCCCGGCACGGTGTGAACGGATGCCAAGGTGCCGCTGTCCCTCAAAGGAGAGCCCGAAGCCTTGCCTGAACGGATCGGTAACGGTCTTCTATCTTATTTCTTCGCACATGGCGGCCGTCCTGCACCACATGGCGGCCGGCGGACCAGACGTTTCGGATCATGCGATCGCTGCCCGCAAATATCCACGCATCCAAAATCGTGTCCCCGCTCAATCCGGCTAAGTCGGTCTTGTTTCCGTCCAGCTCCATCAGATCTGCCCAAGCGCCGATTCCAATTCTCCCACTATTGCGGGCGGCCGCCATGGCACCGCCCGAGCACGCTCCCTCCAACAAGGCCCGTCCCGTTGAGGCATGGCCCACGGCAAGCGCCGCGCGGCTGCCATCCCGCAGGCGTTGACAATATTCCAGCATCCGGTATTCGTCTGTCTGTGCAATCCGGATATTGGAATCCGAGCCAATTCCAAACCGGCCTCCTGCCCTCAGGTAGCCAACCCCGTGAAAGACGCCATCACCCAGATTGCCTTCGGTAATCGGGCACAGGCCAGCTACGGCACCGCTTCGGGCCAGCGCACGCGTCTCGGGCGCATTCATCTGCGTGCAATGAATAAGGCACCAGCGCCGATTTACCTCAACGTGGTCCAACAGCCAGGTCACGGGCCGTGCACCCCAAGCGGATTCAATCTCGCGAACTTCGGCCTGCTGCTCCGCCAAATGCATATGGAACGGCGATGCAGGCATCAGCTGTGCGGCCGCCTCCAGGGAACCTGCCCGCACGGCACGCAGGGAATGGGCAGCCACACCGATGCATGAATCTTTGGGCAAGTGCGCCACTTCGGATGAGGCAGCTTCCAGCAGCCTGGAAAACTGATCCAGGCTGCAACCAAACCGGTGCTGTCCGGCTGTCAAGGGCCGGCCGTCGCATCCGGCGTGCTCGTACAAGGCGGGTAGTAATGTCAGCCCTATACCGCTTGAGGAGGCGGCGGAAACTATGCGGGATGACATTTCGGCCGGATTGTCGTAAGGTGCGCCCCGCTTCCCATGGTGCAAGTAGTGGAATTCCGCAACAGCCGCAAAGCCGGCTTCCAGCATCTCCATCTGTGCAAACGCAGCGATCGCTTCCATGTCGTCTGGACTCAGATGCTCCAAGAATGCAAACATATGCCTGCGCCAACTCCAGAAATCATCCTGCTTGCCAGGCCTGCAGGTCTCTGTCATTCCGGCCATTGCCCTTTGAAAGGCATGGCTGTGCAAATTGACCGGTGCCGGCAACAAGATGGAATACCGCTTGCTTTCCGCAGGCTGATCAGCTTCCACTTTCGTAATTTTTCCGTGCGCTCCGATCGTTACGGAGACGGAATTCATCCAGCCCTCGCTGGTAAGCGCAGTCGCTGCCCAAAGCTTCGTCATGCGTGGGATCCCTTCCGATCTTTGCCGAAGTCCAATGCCGAGGAATCTATCGACGCAGGACTACAATCACTAGGGGGCGCGTGACAGCGCCTGACATCTGAGACGAATGTCGTCGAGAATTTATTCAAATTGCAGGATCGCCACCATGGAGCACGGTTGCGGTCCATATGGATTGATTGCCGATGCAGCGCTTGTTGCAACGGACGGCGTGATACAGTGGATTGGCGCAAGAGACGAACTCATACCGCAATATGGGCAAGCCGACACGGTGGATCTGGGCGGCGCGACGGTAACGCCTGCACTGATCGACTGCCACACGCACATAGTTTTCGGCGGGCACCGCGCGCACGAATTTGAAATGCGGCTGCAGGGCGCAAATTATGGGGACATTGCAAGAGCGGGCGGCGGAATTTTGGCAACCGTGCGTGCCACGCGGGCGGCAACAGAGGACGAGTTGGTCGCATCTGCGCTGCCTCGACTGGATGCGCTGATTGCCGAAGGCGCATCAACGGTCGAAGTGAAGTCAGGGTACGGACTGACGATTGACGACGAATTGAAAATGTTGCGAGCGGCCCGCAGGTTGGCCATAGAACGTCCGGTGCACATTGTGACGTCCTGGCTTGCGGCCCATGCCGTCCCGCCGGAATACGGCGGCCGGGCTGACGCCTATGTCGAGGAAGTCGCCATATCCGGATTGCAGGAAGCCTCTGCGGAAGGGCTTGTGGACGCCGTCGACGGCTTTTGCGAAACCATCGCATTCATGCCACATCAGATTGCACGCGTATTTGAGGCCGCCGATAGGCTTGGGCTCGCGAAGAGGCTGCACGCGGAGCAGTTGTCCAATCTTGGCGGCGCGAAGCTGGCAGCATACAGCGGAGCACTTTCGGCCGACCATCTTGAATACCTCAGCCCCGACGGTGTCGATGCGATGGCCGAATGCGGCACCGTGGCCGTCCTGCTTCCCGGGGCTTTTTACACGCTGCGTGAAACGCAGTCGCCGCCGGTTCAAGCGCTACGCGGCGCAGGAGTGCCGATGGCTGTAGCCACAGACGGCAACCCGGGGTCATCTCCGCTGTATTCACTCCTACTTGCAATGAACATGGCTTGCAACTTATTCGGGCTATCCCCAGAAGAGGCTCTTCAAGGAACAACCGCCGTGGCCGCACGCGCGCTGGGACTATACGACGCTTGCGGCACACTTTCCATCGGTAAACATGCCGATCTCGCCGTATGGAATGTGGACCATCCCTCGGAATTGGCGTACCACATTGGATTCAATCCCTTAAAAATGCGCGTTTTTGGAGGCGTGAAATGCTGATTGACCCCGAGCAAATAACACTTTCGTCGCTTGAGGAAATATATCGAGGGGAGACGCCGGAATTGATCCCGGCGTGCGAGCCAGCCGTGCACAGCAGTGCCCAAGTCATTGCCCAGGCGGCAGCCGGAGATGCGCCCATTTATGGCGTCAACACGGGATTTGGAATGCTCGCCTCCGTGCGTGTTTCGTCAGCCGATACCGTGGCGCTCCAGCGCAATCTGATCCTGAGCCACTGCGCCGGGGTTGGCGATCCGCTCCCGGAAAGCATCGTCCGGCTAGTCATTGCCCTGAAAATAATTTCCCTGGGGCGCGGCGCTTCCGGCGTCCGTTGGGAACTGATTGCTCTGCTGTCAAACCTACTCAAGTATCATATTTTTCCGGTGGTCCCTGCCCAGGGATCGGTCGGCGCATCGGGAGACCTTGTACCGCTGGCGCATTTGACGGCGACCTTGATCGGCGAGGGCGACGCTGTCTACCAGGGAGAGGTGATGCCGGCCGGCCGCGCGCTGCAGAATGCGGGCTTGTCTCCAGTCGTCCTGTCCGCAAAGGAAGGACTCGCCATGATCAACGGAACCCAGGTGTCAACGGCCCTTGCTTTGTGCGGATTGTTCGAGGCATGGAGAAACGCGATGAGTTCGCTGACTACCGGCGCATTGTCCACTGACGCGGGCATGGGATCTTCCGAGCCGTTCCGCGCTGAAATTCATTTCCTTCGCGGCCACCAGGGGCAGATCGATGTTGCGTCCAGCCTTCGCAGCCTCTTGCGGGGTTCCCGAATCAGGGAAAGCCACCGGTTCGGTGACAAGCGGGTTCAAGATCCCTACTGCCTGCGCTGCCAGCCACAGGTTTTGGGCGCCGTCGTTACCGTATTGCGACAAGCGAGTGCAACGCTTCGCATCGAAGCCGGCGCCGTCACGGACAATCCGCTGGTGCTCGCCGACGGGACCATTCTGTCGGGAGGCAACTTCCACGGCGAACCTGTCGGCTTTGCGGCGGATCAGATCGCCATGGCCATTGCGGAAACAGGCGCCATCGCACAGCGGCGCATCGCGCTGCTCAATGATCCAGCGCTTTCCTTCGGCCTGCCGGCATTCCTGTCCCCCGACCCCGGACTTCATTCCGGCATGATGGCCGCGGAAATCACATCCGCGGCGCTGGCATCAGAAAACAAGGCACTGTCGAACCCACGCGTGGTGGACAGCACGCCGACATCGGCAAACCAGGAGGATCACGTCGCCATGTCGTGCCACGGGGCTTACCGGCTTCTTGATATGAACGAAAACCTCGCACGACTCATTGGCATCGAAGCCCTGTGCGGCGCGCAGGGCGTAGATTTGCGACAGCCGCTTGAGACCAGCCAGGCGCTGGAGCGGTCCATGGCGGTGATTCGCGCGGTTTCGGCGCCGCTGGCGCAGGATCGCTCTCTCGCTCCCGACTTGGAGAGAGCAGCGGGGCTCGTGCGGGACGGAGCCTTGGTTCCCGTCCATGCCCCGAAACTGGCAATCCGGAGATAAAGGTCATGCAGCACATCGCCCGCCGAGTGAGCGCACCCACCGGTCCGGAACTGACATGCGGCAGCTGGTCGGTGGAAGCGGCCTTCCGCATGATTCAGAACAATCTGGATGCGGAGGTTGCAGAGAACCCCGATGAACTGGTGGTCTATGGCGGCATCGGACGCGCGGCCCGGTCCTGGCGGGACTTCGACCGGATACTGCAGTGCCTGAAGGCGCTGCAAGACGACGAAACGCTGCTGGTCCAGTCAGGAAAGCCCGTTGGCGTATTCCGCACGCACGATAGTGCGCCGCGCGTGCTGATTGCCAATTCCAACATCGTACCGCACTGGGCCAACTGGAATACCTTCAACGAGCTTGATCGCAAGGGATTGACGATGTACGGCCAGATGACGGCCGGGTCATGGATTTATATCGGTACACAGGGCATTGTGCAGGGTACGTACGAAACGTTCGTCGAGGCGGGCCGCCAGCACTACGGCGGCGATCTTCGTGGCAAATGGATACTGACCGCTGGACTTGGAGGCATGGGCGGTGCCCAGCCGCTTGCCGCGGCCATGGCCGGCGCCTGCTGTCTGGCCGTGGAATGCGACCCGGACCGGATTGATTTCCGGCTGCGAACGGGCTATCTGGATAAGCGCGCCGAATCGCTGCATGACGCACTGGCCTTGATTCAGCGCTGGACCGGTGCTGACGAAGCAAAATCCGTGGGGCTGCTTGGAAACGCGGCAGACGTATTCCCTGACCTCTTTCGCATGGGTATTCGCCCGGACATCGTAACGGATCAGACTTCGGCTCATGACCCTCTCAATGGCTACCTACCGCACGGCTGGAGTCTCGCACAGTGGCACGCGGCGCGCGCCAGCGACCCCAAGGCATCCGAATCCGCCTCACGGGCTTCCATCCGCACGCAGGTGGCAGCCATGGTGGATTTCTGGAACTCAGGCGTTCCGACCTTCGACTACGGTAACAATATTCGCCAGGTGGCGCTGGAAGAAGGGCTCGAAAACGCCTTCGCGTTCCCGGGATTCGTGCCAGCCTATATACGGCCGCTATTCTGCCGGGGCATTGGCCCGTTCCGGTGGGTCGCGCTTTCGGGCGATCCGGAAGACATCTACCGTACGGACGAGAAGGTAAAGGAGTTGCTCCCGGAGAACACGCATCTTTGCAATTGGCTGGAACTTGCACGCAGGCGGATTCAATTTCAGGGACTCCCGGCAAGGATTTGCTGGGTCGGTCTCGGAGATAGGGATCGCCTGGGGCTGGCGTTCAATGACATGGTTCGCTCGGGCGAGCTCGCTGCGCCCATCGTTATCGGACGAGATCACCTTGATGCCGGTTCGGTGGCGTCGCCAAATCGGGAAACCGAAGCAATGCGTGACGGATCGGATGTGGTCTCCGACTGGCCGCTGCTTAATGCATTGCTGAATACGGCATCAGGAGCGACTTGGGTATCCTTTCATCACGGTGGAGGCGTCGGCATGGGGTTTTCGCAGCACGCAGGCATGGTAGTCGTGGCTGACGGCTCAGAGGATGCCGCCAAGCGACTCAAACGCGTACTGTGGAACGACCCGGCTTCCGGCGTAATGCGCCATGCTGATGCAGGTTACCAGGGAGCGATTACTTGCGCTCGGAAAATGGGTCTCAATCTGCCGAGCATTGAAGATTAGTCCGCCGCAAGAACACACGGCCGACGCCCGAAGATGGTCTCTTAAGGCATCGGTCCGCGCTCAGCGGGGCTGCTAGTACACATGAAGCGCAGGCACCTATACTGGAAAATGATCCCGAGGCTGTAAGTGGAAGGGTAGTCAGATCTAGCGCGCCCTTGATGGACTTGGCGGCCTGAGCCCATGCGCTAAGGGACAGCGGGCTGCTCACCGGAAGGTTCCCGGCGGCACAGCCCTGGAGACCTCTGTATCCCGTGGGCAAGACGCCATGCCTAAAGTTCTTGGAATCGTCCATGCTGGCCAATCAGCGACCGCCTCAATGCTGTGGATTGGCCTTGCCACGCTTCGCAAAAGGCTGGATTGGTAGCGGATAGAACGCGCGGCATTCATCGAACTTCGGCAAACCGCAGAAATCAGGGCTCGCAGCAGCCGCGAACCATGTTCCTTGTTCAGTGATTGCAAAAAAACGCCCGGAACTATTCGCACTCTTAATTGCTACTTCATATTTTTACGCCGTAGCGCCGCGCCGCTTGCCTGTGCCGCGCGCGTGCCTCTTACATTTCCAAACGGTGGACCAATGATACCGGCTTCTTTCGACTATCATGCTCCGGCTTCCCTTGACGATGCACTTTCGTTGCTCCAGACATACGGCATGGAGGCCAAGATTCTGACCGGTGGACAGAGTCTGCTTCCCATGATGAAGCTGCGCTTGGCAGAGCCGGCACATATAGTTGACCTGAACCGGATTCCGGGCCTTGCCTATATCCGTGAAGACTGCGGCATGCTCCTCATCGGCGCCCTCACGCGGGAAGCCGACGTGGAGGCCTCCTTGCTGGTCCAAGAGAAGCTTCCGATACTGCACGACACCGGAAAACACATTGCCGATCCCCAGGTCCGCAACCTGGGGACGCTCGCCGGCAACCTGGCTCACGGAGATCCCGGCAACGATCATCCCGCCACCATGCTGGCGCTCGGGGCGCGCGTCGTCGCAATGGGTCCGGGAGGCTCGAGAATCATCCCGGTACGCGACCTCTTCATAGGTTTCTTCGAAACCGCGCTCGCCCCAGAGGAGATCTTGACCGAGATCCAGATCCCGCTACCACCGCCGGGCAGCGGCGGCGCCTACCTCAAGCTGGAGCGAAAAGTGGGCGACTACGCCACCGTAGGAGTTGCAACCCAGATAAGCATTGACAGCGCGGGGCGCTGCACGCGGGCGGGCATTGGGCTTACCAATGTTTCGTACGTGCCCGTGCATGCCACGGAGGCAGAGAACCGCCTGGTAGGCTCGACCCTGGACGAATTGGACCTCCGTGCGGCGGCAGAGCTTGCCGCTGCCGCCAGCCACCCGACATCCGACCTGCGGGGCTCCGCTGAATACAAGCGCGCCATGGTCCGCGTCCTGACCCAGCGGGCCTTGCAGTGCAGCATCGATCGGGCACAGACCTAAGACCAAATCCTCTTCCCTCTTACGATGTGTTGCCATGGCTTCAAGAACGGTATCCATCACGGTAAACGGGCAATCCCACACGCTGGACGTGGAGCCCCGGCTCCTGCTCGTGCATCTCATCCGTGACGAACTTGACCTGACCGGAACCCACATAGGGTGTGACACCAGCCACTGTGGGGCCTGTACCGTGCTCTTGGACGGCAAGTCGGTCAAATCGTGCACGTTACTGGCCGTACAGGCTGACGGAAAGTCCGTCCAAACCATCGAAGATGTGGCCAACGGCGCCCAGCTGCATCCGCTGCAGGAAGGATTCCGGGAACTCCACGGCCTCCAGTGCGGATTCTGCACGCCCGGCATGATCATGCGGGCGGTCGAGCTTCTGGAACAAAATACAGACCCGACGGAAGAGGAAATCCGCTGGGGCATTTCCGGCAACCTGTGCCGATGTACCGGCTACCTAAACATCGTGAAAGCCATCCAGTATGCGGCCAAGAAGCTGCAGCAGCAAGAATCGGCCGAGGCCGCCGCATAGCCCACGGAACGGCTAGACGAAGTGCACAGGCACACACTTTCACCATAGCAGGAGCAGATCCATGGCGCCAAGAACCTCCGAGAAGATCTGTGGGATGGGCCACAGCATGAAGCGCAAGGAAGACGCGCGCTTCCTTCAGGGCAGGGGCACCTTCGTCGATGACGTCAAGCTGCCCGGCATGCTCTATATGGACATCGTACGCAGTCCCTTTGCCTACGCGAAGATCAAGAGCATCCGCACAGAGGCCGCCATGGCCATTCCGGGTGTCCTGGCAGTAATCACAGGCGAAACGCTCGCGCAGTACAACCTGCACTGGATGCCCACACTAATGTCGGATACGCAGATGGTGCTGCCCACCGACACCGTGATGTACCAGGCTCAGGAGGTTGCCGCTGTCATAGCTATCGACCGCTACAGCGCTGCCGACGGCGTTGAAGCCGTGGAAGTGGACTATGAACCGATGACGGCCATGGTGACGCCGTTTCAGAGCATGGAGCCCGGCGCACCCGTATTGCGCACAGACAAGGAAGGGCAGAAAGACAACCTGGCCTGGCACTGGGAACACGGGGACCGTGAAGGCACGGACCGCGCGTTCGAATCTGCCGATGTGGTGGTGCGCGAGCGAATGCATATCCCGCGTATCCACGTGGCGTCCATCGAAACTTGCGGGTGTGTCGCCAATTTCGATCCCGTTAAGGGGACGCTTGTCGTGCATATGACGACGCAGGCGCCTCATGCCGTTCGGACGGTTCTGGCGCTGGTTGCCGGACATGTGGGGCTCAGCGAAGAGAAGATCCGCATCATTTCGCCGGACATCGGCGGCGGCTTCGGAGGCAAGGTACCGGTCTATCCTGGCTATGTCATTGCCATTGCGGCCTCTGTGGTTATCGGAAAGCCGATAAAATGGATTGAAGACCGTTCAGAAAACCTTCAGGCCGATTCCTTCGCCCGCGACTACCATATGGAATGCGAACTCGCTGCCACTAACGCGGGCAAGATTCAGGCGCTTCGTATCCGTACCGTCGCAGACTACGGCTATACGGATGCCGCAGCCAACCCGTCGAAGTTTCCCGCAGGACTCTTTTCCATCTGCACGGGGTCGTACAACATGGATACGGCGTTTACGGAAATGGACGCCGTTTATACGAACAAGCCACCGGGCGGCGTAGCCTACCGGTGCTCGTTCCGCGTCACGGAGGCCGTGCATGCCGTCGAACGCATGGTGGATGTGCTCGCCCAGAAGCTCGGCAGAGACCCGGCAGAGCTACGTTTTCAGAACTTCATCCAGCCAGACCAATTTCCTTACCAGTCCCCCATGGGCTGGGAATACGATAGCGGCAACTACGGTGCAGCGCTGCAGAAGGCAATGGACATCGTCGACTACGATGGCCTCCGCAAGGAGCAGGAGGAGAAGCGTGCCCGGGGAGAGCTTATGGGGATCGGGATTTGCAGCTTTACCGAGATCGTGGGCGCCGGCCCCTCGCGGCACTTCGATATCCTCGGCATCAAGATGTTCGACAGCTGCGAACTCAGGATCCACCCCACGGGCAAGGCCATCGCCCGATTCGGCACAAAGTCGCAGGGACAGGGGCACGAGACGACATACGCGCAGATCATTGCCGAGGAGTTGGGTATCCCGGCGCTCCATATTCAGGTCGAGGAAGGGGACACGGACACCGCCCCGTATGGCTTGGGCACCTATGCCAGCCGCAGCACGCCCACGGCCGGTGCAGCCGCTGCCAAAGCGGCCCGCAAGGTTCGAGACAAGGCCCGCAAGATCGCTGCACACCTGCTTGAGGTCAGCGAAGAAGACCTGGAGTGGGAGCCCGGCATCTTTACCGTAAAGGGGGCCCCGGAGCGTACCACCACGATCCAGGACATCGCTTTCGCGGCGTACACCAACCATCCGCAGGGCATGGAGGCCGGGCTTGAGGCCGTCCACTACTACGACCCACCCAATCTGACCTTTCCCTTCGGCTCCTACATATGCGTGGTGGACATCGACAAGGGTACCGGCCAAATCAAGATTCGGCGCTTTGTAGCCGTGGACGATTGCGGCAATATCATTAACCCCATGATCGTGGAAGGGCAGATCCACGGCGGGTTGACGCAGGGCCTCGCGCCGGCCTTGTACGAGTCCCTGATATACGACGAGGAAGGCAACATACTCAATGGCACATTCATGGATTACCTTGTGCCCACGGCCGTGGAAACGCCCCACTGGGAAACGGACAAGACGGTAACACCGTGCCCGCATCACCCGCTGGGTGCCAAAGGAGTGGGAGAATCCGCGACCGTGGGGGCCCCGCCGGCCATCGTGAATGCAGTGGTGGATGCCTTATCCCCTCTTGGCGTGACGCACATGGAAATCCCGATCACGCCGCCACAGGTCTGGAAGGTGCTCCAGGACCACGGCGTCGGTGACTAGCAGTCATCCTTCCGGTGCAGCGGAGCGCCCCTCCTGCCGTCCATAGTCACTAGATATCCCCGGGGAATATGCAGGTAACGGTCAACGAGTCATTTCAGGTCGATGCACCCAGAGAGGTCGTGTGGGCCCTTCTTAGCAACCCGCACAGCGTGGTAACCTGCGTGCCCGGCGCGAAGATCACGGAAGCTACCGGCGAGAATGCCTACAAGGGCACCGTCACAATGAAGGTCGGACCCGTCGTGTCGAATTTCAGCGGCGACATTCGCATCGAGAGCATGGACGAGGCCGCTGGCGAACTGATACTGGAAGGCACGGGACGCGACGCCAAAGGGAAGGGCCATGCCACCATGCGTCTTGTCGGTACGCTGCGGCAGCTGGAAAACGGGCAGACGGAAGTTACGAGCACCATGACACTTAGCATAAGCGGCAGGCTGGCCCAGTTTGGATCAAGGCTGATGGCGGACGTTTCCGGCCGCGTCTTTGCCCAATTCGTGGAATGCTTTCGCGCGCGCGTGGTATCAGCTGCCGCATCCGCCGAGGCGGAAACGGCGGCCGCGAAGCCTGTCAACGCACTCTCGCTGGTCCTGGACGTTGTGAAGGGTGCCGTCCAGCGCCTGTTCAAGTGAAAGGGGGCGCATGGCAAATACCGTAGGCAGACCCGCGGGCCAATCGGCTCTCCAGCAGGCCGACACGGACGCGATCGTGGAGAGCTTCGGGCGCGTAGGCTATGTCCTGGACAAGGGCCTGGCCACGACGTTGTTCCTGCTCCTTCGCCTGGGACGGCCCTTGCTCCTGGAGGGGCATGCCGGCGTCGGCAAGACCGAGCTGGCGCGTGCCCTGTCATTGACGCTACCCGCGCGGCTCATCCGCCTCCAGTGCTACGAGGGGCTCGATGTCCAATCTACCATTTACGAATGGAACTACCAGCGCCAGCTTCTGGCCATCAAGATTCAGGAGAGCGCCGAGCGCACCGTGGAGGAAAAGGAGGCCCACATCTTTGGCGAATCCTACCTGCTCCCGCGCCCGCTCCTGCAGGCCATTATGGAGACGAAAAGGGCTCCTGTCCTCCTGATCGACGAAATCGACCGGGCCGATGAAGTATTTGAAGCCTTCCTGCTTGAACTCCTCTCTGAATTTCAGATCACCATTCCGGAGATAGGCACGATCAAGGCAGCGCATGTCCCGTACATCATCCTTACTTCCAACCGCACGCGCGAACTCAGCGATGCGCTCAAGAGGCGGTGCCTGTATCACTGGGTAGACTATCCGGATCATGACCGGGAGATGCGCATCGTAGCAAGCCGCATGCCGGGCGTGGAAAACTTGCTCGCTGATCAGGTGGTGCGGTTCGTGCAGTCCCTGCGGCAACTAAAGCTGGCCAAGGCGCCCGGGGTCGCAGAATCAATCGACTGGGCAGCCGCGCTTATGACCCTGGGACAGCGTAGCCTGGACGAGACGAGCATTGAGCGAACGATTGGGTGCATCCTGAAATCGAAGGAGGATATCGAGGAGTGTGGCAGCAAGGGGTTCAGGCGCCTCCTAGCCGAGGCACTTGCCGCGTAGTGGCATCATAGCCCCCCACAACTCCATATCGGGCCGCTCCGGGTCGCTGACGCACACCATCGCCGGTTTTTGCGGCTTTCTCCGTGAGCACGGTTTCACGGTCGGAGTAGGCGAAACCCTCGATGCGCTCGAGGCGGCCCGCCAGGGTACGCTTCAGAACCGGCAGGAATTCATGACGGCCCTGCGCAGCCTGCTATGCACGGACCGGCAGGAATTTTGCCGCTTCGGCGAGCTCTTCGATGCATATTGGAAGGGCAGCTTGCAGCGCAAGCATACCGTCCGGCAAAAGGGACGCACGCGGGCTGTCACGCGCAGCATACCACTACTCCTCCTAGGATCCCAGGCCCAGGAAGCGGAAGAATCCGGTAAAGACACGCACGGAGCGAGCGCCGCCGAGCGTCTCCGAAGGACCGATTTCTCGAAGGTCGCCGTGGACGATCAGGACCAGTTGGAAGCGCTGGCCGCACGGCTGTTCAGATTGATGAGCCTGCGGCTATCGCGGCATTTGAAGGCTTCGTTGCAAAAAGAGAAAATTGATCTGCGCCGCACCATTCGCCGCAGCATCCCGTATGGCGGCACGCCGATAGATCTCGCGCACCGTGCGCGGAAGCTGCGCCGGCCACACCTGACGGCCCTGCTCGATGTTAGCGCGTCCATGGACCGATACAGCTTTTTCCTGCTGCGGTTCATCCATGCACTCGGGCGTCATTTTGGCCGCGTCGATTCCTTCCTCTTCAGTACGCGCCTGCGCTGCATTACCCGTGAACTCCAGGGGAGCCACGTGTCGAACGCGCTGCCAGAACTGGCAGGCGCAAGCGATGCGTGGCAGAGCGGAACACGCATAGGGGCCTCTCTTGAAGCCTTCAACGAGCATTTCAGCCGCCAGGCCCTTTCCCGCAATACCGTAGTGCTCGTTCTAAGCGATGGCCTCGATACGGGAGAGCCCAATCTGCTGGCGCGCCAGATTCAAAAGATCAAGCTGCGCTCGAAGAAGCTCCTTTGGCTCAATCCGCTGCTAGGCATGGAGGGATATGAACCCCTAACCCGCGGGATCCAGTGCGTATTGCCCCACGTAGACCAGTTTCTGCCAGCGCACAATCTGGAGAGCCTGCTGTGCCTGGAAACCCATCTGCGCCATGCTTGATGCACTGTTTCGTACGGCCCAGGACCTCAGCGCCGCACGCACGGCCTATGCGCTTGCCATCGTCGTGCGTCACGAAAGGCCGATAAGCGGAAAGCCCGGCGACAAGGCCATCATCCTTGCCGACGGAAGCCTCTCCGGCTGGATCGGAGGTGGCTGTACGAAGCCGCTGATTGTTGCGGAGGCCCAGCAAGCCCTGGCGGACGGACAGCATAGGCTGGTGCGAATCGCGCCGTCTGCCGAGCCCAGTGCCAACGGCATCATTCAGCACGCAATGACCTGCCACAGCGGCGGCTCACTCGACATCTATATCGAACCCGTGTTACCCAAACCACAAGTCGTAATTTTCGGACGAACCAAGCTGGCCCAAGTGCTCTGCCGCCTGGCAGCCTCCATGCATTACAGAATCGTGGTCGCGGCGCCCGATGCCGGGCCCGCACTCTTCGCTGACGCGAATCATTTTCAGGGACATCTCGACCTCAGCTCGGTCAACCTCGGCGGTCCGACGTTTGCCGTCGTAGCCACGCAGGGTGAGTTCGACGCCGAGGCCCTGACCGAAGCCGTCAGTCGACGGCTGCCCTACGTTGCCTTCGTCGCCAGCCGGCAGAAGGCGCGGCAGGTCCTCGAGTGCCTGGCAGAAGCCGGAATGGCCCCCGGCGAACTCGCGCGCATTCGAACGCCCGCTGGCCTCGACATTGGCGCCCGCCTTCCCGAGGAAATCGCTCTCAGCGTACTCGCCGAAATAGTTTCGGTGTTTCGCGCGCAAGACAGCACAGACTTGCCCAACCAACCCGAAGACGACATGGTGAAAGAAACGCTCCGCATAGAAGGGATGAGTTGCTCCCACTGCGTACTGGTCGTGCGCAAGACCATAGACGCCTTTGGCGCTGCGACCGTTCACGATGTCTCCGTTGGCTCGGCGCAGGTGAGCTTTGACGATGGCGGTGCCAGCCGCAAGGACGTTCTCCAGGCGCTGGAGAAACAGGGATATCCTGCCCGCGAGGAGCAGGAGGCCTAGAACGCCCCTGCAGGGCGGGCATTCTGCAGGCGGATACCTTTCGTGCCGATGATATCAGCCATTGTCCTGGCCGCTGGCGAATCCATTCGGATGGGGAGCACCAACAAGCTGCTCTTGCCGCTGGGTGGCCGGCCACTGATTGCCCACGTTGTGGAAAGCATTCGTAGCTCGTGTGTCCATGAAGTAGTCGTGGTAACAGGCTACGAGGCAGACCTGCTAGGCCGCGTGCTCGCCGACCACGACGTGAGAGTTACCCACAACCCAGACTACAGAAACGGCATGGCGACGTCGATTCAGACAGGCATTGAAGCCGCCTGTCCCGAGGCTTCCGGCTACATGATATGCCTGTCGGACCTGCCGAGGATTACGACGCCTGAATTCGATCGACTGATCTGCGCCTTTCATGCGGCGCTTGCCCTCGAAGAACGTGCCATTGTCCGGCCCACATATCAGGGTGATCCCGGTCATCCCGTCGTTCTTGCTTCCGGCTACCGGGAAGAAATCATGGCGCAGAAGGTCTCGACAGGATGTCGGAATATCGTTAGGCGTAGCCGAGCACGGGTCCGAGAAATAGCATGGGAGACCAATCACGTGGTGCGTGATGTGGATAATCCGGAAGCCTATGCGGACCTGGCTGCCGACTGGGCAAGTTCTCTGTGATCGAGGCACTTACATGCCAGGCCCCGCAAGGAAAGCCTGGAGATTGCGCTTCGCTCCTTGCAGAGCAGATTGCGTTACAGCGCGCCTAGCCTGAATTACCACGGGCTAGGACAATACGATCGTGCCGCGCAGCATGGGTGCTCGGGTCTCGCCGCCCGGGAGGGCGCGGTGCTCGACTTCCACGCCGATATTGAACCTTGGGCCGATCCGGTAATGCATACCCACGCGCGTGCTCATACCCATGAGCTCAGACATTTCCACCCCACTGTACGGTCTCAGGACACCGGCACCCAATCCAATACCGTAGCCGAATTCCGTATTCAGGCGCGGCTCCACTCCGTGACCTCCCACGGTGCGCCGCACCATGCGGTCGCTCCACAACTGACTGAGTCCACTCGCTCCCGATCCCGAAGACGTCCCCAACCTAAATGACATCCCACGACCACCAGAGCCAGGGGCAAACCCAATCGTGCCGCTGACACCCCATTCTTCTATGTCCCCCGCATGCGCAAGCAAGGTGCGGCCCCGCCCTTCTACCGTTAGCCCGGAAGCAGGTCTGGCGTAGCGTAGACCACCACCGAGTTCCATGCCGAGACCGGTCTGTCCGTCGCCACCGTCGCTACGCAAACCCAACTCTACGAACGGTGTCATGACCCCACCACCCGCAATCGTGCGATTGTACGCCCCCTCCAAGGCCAGACGCAAGCGGTTTACGTCGACGGTGGTCTCATCGATCAGCGAACCGTTGTCGTCAAGTTCCACCCGGGACTGCCATGCTTCGCTCTTGAGATCCAGTGTCGTAGATCCCCCCGCAATCAAGTTCCTGTTGCCCACCAGACGGGACGTGACCCCCGCTGCCATCACGGACATGCGGCTGTCACTCGATTCCTTCGCCTCCTCGTCATCCTGAATATCGATTTCGCCGCCACCAAAGCCCGCCGACGCCCACACGTTCGATCCAGGCGACCAGGACCAACTCAGATATGGGTGCACGCTCTGCATTACGCTTGCGTACACGCCCTGGAGCGACCCTCCTGATCGTTCCAGATTACTGCCCGAATAGGTGTAGTCCACCGATCCATCCGTCCTCGAGACAGCCAGACCGACCAGCACGCCGGAACCAACGTCCGCGTCCACACCCAAATGAATCCCCGAAAGGCTACCGTCCCATCCGACGATGCCGTCATTACCACCAGAAAATGCCCGATAATCTCCCTCGCCCCAGAGCGTAATCCTGCCTCCGAGGCCCGCTACCGGCGAAAACGCAAAGGACGTACCACGCAGCCGCTCCCGGACCGGGACACTACCACCGTGCACTGGGCGGATCCGGTAACTCCCCATGAAGCCGGACAGAGACGTGTGTCCGCCAACACGCAGCGCCATGCCATTGGACGCAGTCTGCATCCGGGGCTTCCTGATGCGCTCTGCGACCGCTCCCACACTGCTCGCTGTCATCGCACGCGTCAGCTCGGGCAGGATGACCGCGCTGACCTCAGCATAGCGGGCCACGGCGGCATCGTCGTCAATCAACATCAGCGTCGCTGTCGAACTCGCCCCGCTGTGACTGCCCGTTACCGAAACGGTCTCGTCCGCTTCCCGCACACGGTTATCCACCGGCGTCAGCACAAATGTGCCCGTCGCGCTGGCCGTGCCCGCCAGAACAACGATGTCAAACGCCTGTGCCGGATCGAAACCGACCACTCCACTATTGCCACTCCCCGATACTGTGACACCTACCCGCTGATCGGTTGCGTACGCCGTGCCACCTTCGACCATAGCGGTCACCGTTATTGTGGTCGCTCCCGCATCCTCGTCTATAGCCACAGGGTTCACCGACAGCGTGATGCCCGTAGGCGGGGCATCGTCGTCTATGAGCGTCAGCGTCGCCATGACGCTCGTTTCGCCGTGTGTCCCCGTAATCGTGATGATCTCGTCGGCCTCGTCAATGACGTTGTCCTCAGGCGTCAGCGTAAACGTCGCGCTGCCGGTGACCTCTCCAGCCGGCACCGTGATGTCGAACCCGGACACAGGATCAAAGCCGACCACCCCGCTATTGCCACTTCCCGATACTATGACACCTACCCGCTGATCGGTTGCGTACGCCGTGCCGCCTTCAACCATTGTGGTCACCGTCACTGTGGTCGCTCCCGCACCCTCGTCTATAGCCACAGGATTCACCGACAGCGTAATGCCCGTAGGAGGGGCATCGTCGTCTGTGAGCGTCAGCGTCGCCGTAAGGCTCGTTTCGCCGTGTGTCCCCGTAATCGTGATGGTCTCGTCGGCCTCGTCAATGACGTTGTCCTCAGGCGTCAGCGTAAACGTCGCGCTGCCGGTGGCCTCTCCGGCCGGCACCGTGATGTCGAACCCGGACACAGGATCGAAGCTGACCACGCCGCTATTGCCGCTCCCCGATACTGTGACACCTACCCGCTGATCGGTTGCGTATGCCGTGCCACCTTCGACCATAGCGGTCACCGTTACTATGGCCGCTCCCGCATCCTCGTGTATGACCACAGGAGTCACCGACAGCGTGATGCCCGTAGGCGGGGCATCGTCGTCTATGAGCGTCAGCGTTGCCGTAAGGCTCGTTTCGCTGTGTGTCCCCGTAATCGTGATGGTCTCGTCGGCCTCGTCAATGACGTTGTCCTCGGGCGTCAGCGTAAACGTCGCGCTGCCGGTGGCCTCTCCGGCCGGCACCGTGATGTCGAACCCGGACACAGGATCGAAGCCGACCACGCCGCTATTGCCACTCCCCGATACTGTGACGCCTACCCGCTGATCGGTTGCGTATGCCGTGCCACCTTCCACCGTTGCGCTCACCGTTACTGTGGTCGCTCCCGCATCCTCGTCTATTGCCACAGGATTCACCGACGGCGTGATGCCCGTAGGCGGGGCATCGTCGTCTGTGAGCGTCAGCGTCGCCATAAAGCTCGTTTCGCCGTGTGTCCCCGTAATTGTGATGGTCTCGTCGGCCTCGTCAATGACGTTGTCCTCGGGCGTCAGCGCAAACGTCGCGCTGCCGGTGGCCTCTCCGGCCAGCACCGTGATGTCGAACCCGGACACAGGATCGAAGCCGACCACGCCGCTATTGCCACTCTCTGATACTGTGACGCCTACCCGCTGATCGGTTGCGTATGCCGTGCCACCTTCCACCGTTGCGGTCACCGTTACTGTGGTCGCTCCCGCATCCTCGTCTATAGCCACAGGATTCACCGACAGCGTAATGCCCGTAGGCGGGGCATCGTCGTCTGTGAGCTTCAGCGTAGCCATAAGGCTCGTTTCGCCGTGTGCCCCTGTAATCGTGATGGTCTCGTCGGCCTCGTAAATGACGTTGTCCTCGGGCGTCAGCGTAAACGTCGCGCTGCCAGTGGCCTCTCCGGCCGGCACCGTGATGTCGAACCCGGACACAGGATCAAAGCCGACCACCCCACTATTGCCACTCCCCGATACTGTGACACCTACCCGCTGGTCGGTTGCGTACGTCGTGCCACCTTCCACCATTGCGGTCACCGTTACTGTCGTCGCTCCCGCATCCTCGGTCACCACCGTAGGACTCACGGACAGCGCGAGGTCGGCGGGCGCCCCATCGTCGTCGATCAAAGTGAGTGTAGCCGGCGTCACCGGATCGTCGTTGTCCAAAACACCACTGACCGTAATTATCTCGGAGTCCTCGGCAATGGTATTATTCGTCGGCGTCAGGATAAAGGTGCCCGTGGCGCTCCGATTGCCCGCGGGTATAGCAAGAGTGAAACTTAGCACGGATGCAAATTGCACCACCCCCGTTCTCCCTGAACCCCCGACGCTTACCGTCACACTGCGATTCTCCCCATAGGGAGCGCTGCCCGCCACCACTGCTGTCACCGTGACCGTCACCGCGTCGCTGCTTTCCGACACAATCGTTGGTTGTAGAAAAAGATTGACGCCGGTCGTTTGCGAGAGATTCACGGTCACAGCAAACGTATTCGACGCTTTGTTGGGATTGTCCGCAGTGTCTTCCACCACGCCAGCTGGAACATGCACCGTCACCTGGCCACTTGACTCCGGGACTATTGTCGCCGTGTACGTTTGAGTCCTTGTAGTTGCATGGGGCGTTAGATTCTCTACCGTGGCGTTATCGCTCACTTCGATTTCGCTGGCTTCAAGACCCGTCACGCCGACATTATCGTCGAAGGTGATGTTCACGGCGAAGGAGCCGTTCACCGTACCCCTCGGACCCGTTATCAGGACCGTCGGCGCTACGTCTGCCTGCACCGTATATTTCGTGGCCGCTGAGTTGCCACGCGAACTTGCGGCGGAATTCGCCGCGTTGGCGTCAATGTCCACCGTCACCAGACCGTCTTCAGTGGGCGTTATCGTCGCCTGATAGGCAAAGGTCGTCTGTGCATTGGTGGCGTCGAAATTGGATGCGGTGCCATTTCCCACCGTGATATCCGTTACATCGAAGCCAGTGACTGCCTCAGAGAAGGTGATGGTCACATCGAAGGACTCTCTCACCGGACCATCCAGACCCGTTATCGTTACGGTCGGTGCATCACCGGACAGGATCGCCTGCACCGTGTAGCGCTCCGCCGCAGCGTTGCCGATGCCCGTACTAGTGGTACTCGCCACGTCAGCCGCAACGTCCACCGTTACTTCACCACTCGTTGCGGGCGCTATCGCCGCCTGATATTCCATTGCCCCCGGTGAATGGCGAAAATTCGATGCCACGCCATTCCCTACCGTGATGTCGCCCACATCGAAGCCGGTGACTACCTCCGAGAAGGCGATCGTCACATCGAAGGGAGCGCTCACCGGGCCATCTGGACCCGTTATCGTCACCGTCGGTGCACTGCCGGGTAGATCGGCCTGCACCGTGTAGCGCCGCGCCGCTATGTTGCCGTTAGCCGTGCGCGTGGATGTCACCACATCAGCGGCAATTTCCACCACCACAATGCGACTAACCCTTGGCGTAATCGTCGCCTGGTATTCGATTCCCGCTGTTGAAGTGCGAAGATTCGATGCCGCGCTGTTTCCCACCGTGATATCCGTTACATCAAAGCCGGTGACCGCTTCCGAGAAGGTGATTGTCACGTCGAAGGGCCCGCTCACCGGACCGCTCGGGCCCGATATCGTCACTGTAGGTCCGACTGATACCCGCTCGGTAACGGGGTCCGGCTGCGGGTAGGGATTATCCGAATCGTCTGTTATCCCATGGTTTGCCTGCAGACCAATCGTTACGTCTATTTCATTATCGTTGGAATTGGGAGCCCGATCCGGCAAAATTGATGCAAAATACGCGTTGTAACTTCCGAAGGGATAAGGTCCACGAAACCCCACCACCGTTCCGTTCGTTACTTCAATATCACTACGCTCGAATCCCTTCACCGTGCTCGAAAAGTAGAACCGCACGTCGATTTCAGGTAATCTCGAATAGTCCCCGGGAACTCTAATGCGCACTATCAAGCCTAATTCCGCCTGCACCGTGTAGCGCTCCGCCGCAGCGTTGCCGATGCCCGTACTAGTGGTACTCGCCACGTCAGCCGCAACGTCCACCGTTACTTCACCACTCGTTGCGGGCGCTATCGCCGCCTGATATTCCATTGCCCCCGGTGAATGGCGAAAATTCGATGCCACGCCATTCCCTACCGTGATGTCGCCCACTGCGAAGCCGGTGACTACCTCCGAGAAGGCGATCGTCACATCGAAGGGAGCGCTCACCGGGCCATCCGGACCCGTTATCGTCACTGATGGTGCAATGGCGGGGAGCTCCGCCTGCACCGTGTAGCGCCGCGCCGCTATGTTGCCGTTAGCCGTGCGCGTGGATGTCACCACATCAGCGACAATTTCCACCACCACAATGCGACTAAGCCATGGCGTAATCGTCGCCTGGTATTCGATTCCCGCCGTTGAAGTGCGAAGATTCGATGCCGCGCTGTTTCCCACCGTGATATCCGTTACATCAAAGCCGGTGACCGCTTCCGAGAAGGTGATTGTCACGTCGAAGGGCCCGCTCACCGGACCGCTCGGGCCCGATATCGTCACTGTAGGTCCGACTGATACCCGCTCGGTAACGGGGTCCGGCTGCGGGTAGGGATTATCCGAATCGTCTGTTATCCCATGGTTTGCCTGCAGACCAATCGTTACGTCTATTTCATTATCGTTGGAATTGGGAGCCCGATCCGGCAAAATTGATGCAAAATACGCGTTGTTACTTCCGAAGGGATAAGGTCCATTAAACCCCAACACCGTTCCGTTCGTTACTTCAATATCACTACGCTCGAATCCCTTCACCGTGCTCGAAAAGTAGAACCGCACGTCGATTTCAGGTAATTTCGAATAGTCCCCGGGAACCCTAATGCGCACTATCAAGCCTAATTCCGCCTGCACCGTGTAGCGCTCCGCCGCAGCGTTGCCGATGCCCGTACTAGTGGCACTCGCGACGTCAGCCGCCACGTCCACCGTTATTTCACCACTCGTTGCAGGCGTTATCGTCGCCTGATATTCCGTTGCGCCCGGTGAATCGCGAAAATTCGATGCCACGCCATTCCCTACCGTGATGTCGCCCACTGCGAAGCCGGTGACTGCCTCCGAAAACGTGATTGTCGCGTCGAAGGGCCCGGTTACTGGACCATCCGGACCCGTTATCGTCACCGTCGGACCAGATGCAAGCGCAAACTCTATACTGATTGCAGACGGCGCGGCATAGGGATCGTTCGCCTGGTCAGTCACATTGAAATTGGCTGACGCTGCCACATCCACGGTTACCGAGCTATTGGAGCTGGACGCGGCCGTTACGCTAGCCCGGTATAACCTTTTGCCCAGAAGGATCTGCGGGCCTGTTATGGCCGACAATGTTCCGTTCGTTACGGCTATATCGGCACCATCGAAATCGTCCACTGTACTGGAGAATCCGAATGTCAAACCGGCAACTCGATTGGGGGCAGACACACTGGATGGACCGTTCATGGTCATTTCGAGTTCGGCTTTGTTCGCCGTTACCGTATACGTATCAGCCGCTTCATTTGAGTTGCCCGTCGCGTCCTCGGCTACGGAGGCGGCTACATCTACCGTCACCGGTCCATCCCCCGCAGGTGTAATGTCAGCATCGTACGTGTAGCTTCCTCCAAAGCCCGCTCCCGCGAAAAAAAAATCCGAAGCCGCGCCGTTTCCCACCGTGATATCCGTTATATCGAAGCCGGTGACCGGCTCAGAAAACTTGATACGAACTCCAAAATCACGCTCCACTGGTCCTGCTGGCCCCTCAATTTCCACGGTTGGAATAAGATCAGGTAGATTGGCCTGTACCGAGTACTGCGGTGCCGCCAGATTGCCTTCACCGGTACTAATAGAATTCACTCCTCCGGCCACTACGTCTACTGTCACCAAACCACTTGCACTCGGCCTAACCTGAATCGGATATACTGACGACGTATAGCCCAGTCTGAACGACACGTCCCCATTTCCCACGGTGATGTCAGCCAGCGTGATTCCCATTACCGGTTCCGAAAACGTGATTGTCGCGTCGAAGGGCCCGGTTACTGGGCCATCCGGACCCGTTATCGTCACCGTCGGCTCCCCTGC
Organism: Rhodothermales bacterium; assembly: GCA_965216255.1. Lineage (GTDB taxonomy): Bacteria > Bacteroidota > Rhodothermia > Rhodothermales > Bin80. The sequence continues at coordinate 4,526,624 of OZ244148.1, read as the reverse complement.
CGTCACCCATACCGGCTGTGCACGTGTCACCGCCATTTGGACCTCTGACACAGTTGAGACAACCGCCTTCTTATCCCATACCTTCATAGTATGTTGTGTCCCATGCGGTGCCGAAATTGCTTCCAGCATTTTGTCGTTTGCCCCTATCTTGTCGGCCACGTCGGTCGTCTGAAGAACCGGCAACGCGTCATTACTAAGAAGGGCTAGGGTCGCAGGTGACACGGTGGCACTCGTGTGACTCGAATTGCTCCCGCCGGAGGTGAGGACGTTGTCTTCTGCCACCATCAGCTTGACTGATTTCGAGTCTCCACTGGTGCCCGTCTCGAATAGTGAGTTTGGACTCACCGGCAATTCAATTGTCTGTGCCGTAGCCGGTGTGAATACGTGCGAAGAAGCGAGTGCCACAAGGGCGACCATCGGCACGCAATACCTGAGCCGGATCCTAGTGGTCGACTCTGTGGCCGTGTCACGCAGAGCCATAACAATCGAATTCATCATGGATCGATGGTGGTTGACATTGGGAGCCACCTCGGCTGGGGGGAGGGGATCTGCGGTTCCATTGGTGTTCGATGGGTGGTTGGTTCGCATGATGTATGGGGTTAGATGATGGATTGGTTAGGCTGAATCGCCTGACCAGGCTTACCGCATGCCCCCACCGCCGCTACACCAATAATGTATCGAAGTGTAGAGTCGGGGGGTGGCGCGGTGCCCGTATGGTCCGGTGGGTGTTCCATAGTTTCCGATTTGGCCCTCAGTCAGGCTCCCTTAGGTCCGTCTCCACCCCAGGCGCGCCGAAGCGCCGAGTTCAACCCGAAAGTCTCCACCCCAGAATGGATGCAGCGCACATAGGCCTTCGACGATTATCTGTGTTGCTGAGCAGCGAAGAGATCGGGCTGCGTTGCGGCGCTCCTTTATCTGCCTGCGGGCACGGTTCGTGCAACGCTTGCCGCCCTCACTGTTTTCCTCTTACTGTCGGAAGCGTCAGCAATGCCTTGATGGGTCCGAAACAAATGTGACTTGTTTTATTGACATGTACCGCAATTCTCACCCAATATAGACGCAGGGGCTGATTGCGCCATAAACATACTAAAAACTCCTTTCTTATTCAAGAAAATCTTCAAATACATTCCAAGGATCTGCCAATCGTTTCACATATCGTTCGTAAGTATCTGATTATCATGGTATTACAAGGGATACCATTCTGCGCTCAAGGGTTCTGTTTTCTGTATCCCGACGCCCACCACTCAATTACAGTGCAGACGAAAGACCCTGTATTGTACAATCCTGTCCCTTCAGCAAATCGGCAAATGTTAGCAAATCCTACACCGAAGACCTGTCTTCAGACGCAGGCGCCATCCTGGTGCGCACACTGTTTACCCTCACCGGATTCATTGAGCGCCCTGCCTGTTCGATTTCCGGGATCCGGCGCGAACAACCCGCCGCCTGAAGAATTGCTGCGGCAGTTCTTTCTGCTGCATCAGCAGGGATAGTCGCGCTAGACAGATGCCGACCATTTACGACATGATCCCCTCATGCGTGCGCTGAAGGAAGGCGAGTCTCTGGCTTCACTGCCGAGAATCGCGTGCGTGGTTCACATGCTGGTGCGGGGACGCAATCTTGTGCGGCTACGCCGTTTTATGACAATATTCGCTGTGGAGCGTCTCCTGCAAACAGGCGGTGGCAAATGACGTGGAGTCGTTGTGCTGTATCCGTCCGGTGAAGTACATCTGATCTGTGTGGAAAGGTATTCGCACGCGAATGACTCAGTCGTGGATGCGGAAGACTCCGGATTCTTTGAAGCGTAGCGGCCGCTGCCTTGCTGAAGCGAGAAACTGTCAAATCTTGGGTCTGCAGAATGCCGCGGCGTATCTTTGTGGAGTACCCATCAATCGCCCTAGACGGGCATATCCAGACTACATCGTATGACAGATCCAACAGAATCCAACGTACACTCACTCCTTACCCGTGAGGAGGCACTCAGCACCCTGGATGACCTGGTGCGCAGCTCCGCCCGGCGCATGCTTCAGGCAGCGCTCGAGCGGCAAGCCGACGACTACGTGAAGGCCCATGCACACCTGCGGAATGAGCACGGCCACCGAGTCGTCAAACGCAATGGCCACCAGCCGGGGAGAGAAATCCTCACGGGTGCGGGCCCGCTAGCGATCCAGCGGCCCCATATCCGTGACCCTCGAGTAGGGCATACCTTCACCAGCGCCATACTGCCGCGCTACATGCGCCGCAGTCCGTCGTTGGCCGATCGAAGATCGGCTGATGCACTCATTCCGGCCTTGTACCTGCGGGCAGTTTCGACCAACGACTTTCCTCTGGCCCTGGAGGCCATACTTGGGCCGCAAGCTGGCAACCTATCGCCATCGTCGATCAGCCGACTCAAGGGGGCTTGGCTAGAGGAATACCGGTAATGGAACAATCGGGACCCTGCGGACAAGCGGTATGATTACCTCTGGGCTGACGGGCTGTACTTCAATATCCGCATGGGAAACGAGCGTCCATGTATGCTTGTTATTATGGGAGTTACACCCGATGGCAAGAAAGAACTCGTAGGGCTATTGGACGCAGAGCGGGAAAGCAGGCTGTCCTGGAAGGAGCTATTGCTGGACAACGAGGCTTGGACGTTGCGCCTAAGGTGGCCACAGCAGACGGAGGCCTGGGCTTCTGGGCTGCGTTGGATGAAGTATACCCCTCCACGCTACAACAGCGATGCTGGGTGCACAAGACAGCCAACGTGCCGGGTAAGCTGCCCAGGAAGCTGCAGGGATCTGCGAAAGAGAGGCTCCGTGGCATCTATACGGCACCGTCCAGGAAGGATGCCCTGAAGGCGCTCGATACCTTCGAGGATCTCTTCGGAGGCGCCTACGAGAAGGCGCTCACCTGTCTGCGCAAGGATCAAGAGGAGCTCTTGAGCTTCTACCAGTTCCCGCCCGAACACTGGGTTCACCTTCGGACTTCGAATCCCATTGAGTCCACGTTTGCGAGCGCAGGGGAACGTACACGGCAAACCAAGGGATGCGGCAGCCGGGAGGCGACACTGATGATGGTTTACAAGCTGACCCGGGAAGCGCAGAAACGCTGGCGGAGGCTGACTGGATCGCAGCTGCTCATCCGTGTGTTGGAAACAACCCCACACGAGTACAGCGTAGAAGTAGACAAACAAGCCGCCTAATTCTAATTCCCCAATCCCATGCCGCGGCATTCTGCAGACCCAATATATGACAGTTTCTCGCTGAAGCCGCCGGCGAGCCATCATGAGCGGGCTTCATACTTCGGCCGCAGTCACTGAAGGGCCCGTTGTGTAGCGCGGCGCTGCATTGACGGCTATGCCACCAATGCAGGCGCGGATCCGCGTAGCGTCTTCCAGTGATGCGGCAGCAGTTCGCGGACGTGCTTGTTCGGATGTGTCGGGAGAGCACGTCCTTGAGCCAGGAAATATGATAAAGCGGTCGCCTCTGGTGTTAAGCACGCCGCCTGCGAAGCCCGCTATCAGACACCGTACTCCGGTAGCGCGCAAAGCGCGTTTACGAGACGCATCTGCGCCACGGAAGAACACGGCGTATGCAGAAGGGTAGGGGAAGCAAACACCATGCTCAGCGCCTTGCCACGGCTGATAGCCACGTTAAGCCGCTCGCGCGAAAGCAGGAAATCCAGGCCGCGCGATGATTCGGAGACCGAAGAATCGGTCATGGAAACGAGGGCCACGGGGGCTTCCTGCCCTTGGAACCTGTCTACGGTCCCCACTCGGATGTCGGGCAGGCTTTCAGACAGCGCCAGCACCTGCACGTTGTACGGGGCCACAACGATAATGTCGGAAGGCGTCAGTTGCCGCGTACTGCCACTGCGCTCTGTCCATGTGCCCGCGACGAGGCGGTCGATCATGGCACGGATCGCCTCTATCTCCTCGGGGGTATGCTGCGTGCGGCCCTCATGGGCGACGGGCACCCAGAATGCGCCCGCCCGGGGGAGCTCCGCCGCGCAAATGACCTGCCTCTCGGTCGACGGGTCGTGCTTCACGAGTCCGCCGTAGAATTGCCCGGAAATAAACGCGCACAGATCCGGATGCATGCGGTACGTGATATCAAGCAGCATGCCGCGGTCGGATTCCACGTTTTGTCCTATGCCCAGCAGCCAGTCGAGACAGGAGAGATCCGCTCCCGGCGGATGGGCTCCCTGAATCACTTGAGGCAGCTGGCGCGGATCGCCCACCAGGACGATGTTGCGCGCGCAAGGCGCCATGCCGACCAGGTTGGCCAGCGATACCTGCCCCGCCTCGTCCACAAAGAGATAGTCAAACGCTCCCTCCTGCTCTTCGCGAGCAAAGAGCCAGGCGGTACCGCCCACGATGCTGGCTGTGGCCAGCATCGAATCGCTATTCTTACTCACGAGGTTGATGGCAGGATGGCGCGGCGGGGCAGCGCTTGTGCCTACCTTGTGCGCGATCAAGAGGTCTTCGCCGCCCGCTTCCGCACACGCCTCCAGGACATGCCCTATGGCGGCGTGGCTGTTGGACGAAACGGCGACGCGGTGACCACCGCGCACGAGCGCCAGGATGGCACGGGCCGCTACGTACGTCTTGCCCGTGCCGGGCGGCCCCTGCACCGGAAGGACGGTGGCATCCATGGCCTGCACGGCCTTCTTTAGTCCATTCAGCAGATCGCCGCGTACAGGAAGTACCGCTTCGCTCCGGAACCGGGGTGCCCGGAGCGCCAGCAGATCGTCAGCGGCACTAAATCGCCGCTCACCGCACTGGTCCGCAATCACCCGGCGAATCGACTGCTGAATGACATCAGTTTTAACGGCAAAGTCCGGCAATAGGTCAAGATACGGGCGCAGCGCATCCGCCTTTTGCAAGCCCACTTTGAGCGTGACCCGGCGCTTTTTCCGATTCAGATCCACGACGGTCACACCGGTAAAGCGCTCCTCCGTGGCCACAATTGCGCGGCTGCCCGCCCGCAGCTTCGTGCCCTGCGCCGGAAAAGCGTAGTCGACCTGGACCGAACGCTTGACGGCCTCGGCATTCCCAATCTTCTGGAGGCCCGCCAGGCAATTTAGATCCTCTTCGAGCTCTTCCGGTTCCTTCCCGCTCGCATCAAAGACGGCCCATGCCGCGGGCTTGGCCTCCCGCCAGTGAAAAACGCCCAGATCAAAGAGCAACTTTCGCCGACGTTCCTCCAGGCCGGAGGCGCTCAGCATTCGGTGCATGTCAGCGAATTCCGCCAGTACCTGCTCCGACTTCTCCGTCTCTGCCTGACCACCCTCCGGCCACAGGCCTTCGGGCCTTATGCCGAGGAGCCAGTCGCGCAGGCGCTCCGTAGAAATGCAGTCAACCTCGTTATATTGCTCGATTTCCGACAGGATATCCTCATCTCCCGTTTCTCGGTATTGCTCGTAAGCGAGGATTGAGCCTCCGGCCGTCTTGACTTCACTGGTGCGCTCCAGGTCATAGAAGGCCTCCATGTCCTTCAGCGAGTAGGAGGGCTCCGACGCAATGACTCCGCCGCGGACCACGGCATAGAGATCCACGAACCGACGCTCGCGCAGCCACCCGTCGAGCTGCGCCTCTCCGTGGCCATGCCGCGTTGCCAGCCGGCGCAGCGCCGTGATTTCATAGGGCGCATAATGATAGATGTGGGCGTGCGGATGCTCGGTCATGCGCCGCGAGAAATACGCGAAAAGCCGCTCCAACTCCGCACGCTCCGCGTCCCGATCGTGCGCCCAGAACGCCTTGAAATTGCGGCCGTCCCAAACGCCGTGCAGATACTCCAGGCCGTCCACTCCGCGCTCGTGGTAGTAGGGATAGCCCTCTATGTCATAGAAAAGGTCGCCCCCATCTGGCCGGGGAAGAAGCTCGAAGCCCTTTCCGGGCATGGATGCACGCACTTCGTACGCCGGATCACCCGTCTTGCGCGCATGCTGCAGCCTGGCCTGTGCGTGCAGCTTCTGCAACAATTCCGCCGCCATCTTGGGCACCGCTTCCTCATGCGCCGCAAGCCCGGCAATCGAATGTATGCCGGCTGCTTCCAGCTTCCGAACCTGGCTCTGGCGGATGCCCGCCAAACGAAAAAGACTGTCCTCACGATCCCACCTCGCATTGCAATTCTCCCGCCACCGGCACACATCGCAGGCCGCACACGGGACCGGGCGCACCTCTGCCGGTGCCGCCACGAAGTCCTCCATGCGGCGGCGCGCAATGCGGACATACGCGGCATATTCGGCAAGGTCCAGCGTATGCCGCTCGCCCGTTCCCAGCTGGATATGGGCCCGCTCCGGCATCCGGCCCTGTAGCGCCGCAAGGAGATCACTATAGAGCGCAAGCTGCAGCACGTGGCCCGGCGCCGGCGTGCGCTTAAGCTTCGTGTCTACCACTTCGTACGAAAAAGTGCCCAGACCTGAATCCGCCTCCACCCGCTCGAGGAAGTCCGCATACCCCCCCCACAGGCCACCTCCGAGGGCGGCCTGAGCCACCACTTCGGCGCCGCCTTGGAGCGCTGCCTCCGTCTCTTTGAGTGCGATGTGCCAGCTGGAGGCCCTTATCTGTACCACCTGCCTCCCGGCTGCACGCAGCGACGCCAGGTACTCTGCCTCGTGGGCCCTGCCCCTTTTCGCATGAAAGCCCGCATCCGCGCTTGGCGGCACTGGCTTCGGGCCTCTGCCCGAAAGATGCTCCAACTCTCGCCAGGTTGCATGCCGGCATTCCGTGAAGCGCATCAGGTCGGATGCCGAGAGACGAATGTCCGCGCCGCGCCGCTGCATTATTTCTCGGTTGCGGACGCTATGTAGAGGCTCCTTCCTCCCAGCCCCCTGAATGCCTTCTGGCGGCAGGACAACACGATGATCTGAAGATCCCTGGCCTGCCGCGTCAGGGCATCAAACAGGGCCTCGATACGGTTGTCATCCGTGTACACAATGGCATCGTCGAAGATGGCCGGGGCCGGAGAGCCGCTTTCAGCCAGCATGCGCGCAAAGGCCAGCCGCACCAGGAGGGCGATCTGTTCCTGCGTACCGCCCGACAGCACATTGAAATCCTCTTCCGTACCCGCACGCAAGAGCGCTACCGGGAGCACGTTTTCTGCATCGAAACGGACCTCGGCCTCGGGCCATAGGAGCCGGATTAGCGGCACCAACTCCTGGAGCACGGGCGCCACGTACCGGTCGCGAGCGGACTCTTGCGCCTCGTGCAGGGCATCTTCCAGACGCCTTAGCACGGCCACTTCGTGCTCGATCCCTGCGAGCTCCGCTTCCGCTGCCACCAGCTGCTCCGCTGCATCCGCCAGCTCCTCCTCTACGGCGGCGCCATCTTGGATCTCGATGAAGGTATCCAGCTTGCCCAGCGCTATCCGAAGACGCCTTTCCTCCTGCTCTGCACGCCGGACCACCGAGCGGGCGCGATCCAGGCGGTCGGCGACCTCCTGCATGTCTGGCGCAGCCTTTTCCACTTCGCGGCGGCGACGCGCCAGGACATCATGCTCCAGCGTAAGCGTCCGATGCGCGTGTTCCCGTCGATCCACCTCTTCCTCGGGCGACGGCATACCGGCCAGCGCTGCCTGCGCACGGCCAAGCCGCGCCGCGCTGCCCTCGAGGGCCGCGGCACCCCGTGCGGCGCGCGTCTCCGCCTCGGCATGCATGGCGCGCCGCCGCTCGTATTGCGCATTTGCCGCTTCCTGGGCCGTGCGTGCGGCCTCATCGAGCGCTTTCGCTTCGCTTAGCGGCAAGGCTTTTTTCGCTTCCTCTACACTTTCGGGCAGCGCCGCCACCTGTTCGCGCAGCGCCGCAATGCCACGCGGAGCGGCGCCCCTGAGTACCACATCTGCGTCACGGCGCCGCTCCTCCGCCCCGCGCCGGCGACGAAGCGAGGCCCGCGCTTCGTCAATGCTCTCGGCCCCGCGGCAACGGAGCATGGTCTGGAGCTGCTTTTCCGCTTCAACAAGAGAGGCATTGTCCACCCGGTGGTCCGGATGCACGGTAAGCCGGCCCACACGAACTATTTCCAGCACGGCACCCTCCGGAATCGAGACACGCGCACCTCCTTCAAGCGCGGCGCCATCCAACCGTACGTCTCCTTCGCGGCCCGGCAGGTAGGTCATCGTGACGGCGGCCGCCGCGCGGTCCCGCTGCCGCCGCAGCGTGCGCACCTGGGCATCCTGTTGCTCCAGCTCTTCCACTACGCTTGCCGCCAATTCCCTTTCTTCTTCCGCCCGGGCTTTTTCCAAAGTGCGCCGTGCGTCTTCTGCCTGCCTCAGCTTTTCCGCCAGTTCCTGGCGGCGCTCCTGCTGCGCCGCCATGCTCTCCTTTTGCAGCGCACGCCGCAGCGCCCGGTCGGCAGAAGTCGCGCGCGCTGTGGCCTCCTTTTTCGTCTTCTCCACTGCCTCCCGTGCTGCCTCCTCCGTTGCGAGCTGCTCCGCCGCCGCCGTCGCTGCCATGTCCGCCAGGGCATGGGCACCCTTGGCTTCCGCAAGCTCGAGCACATCCTTTACAAGGGCATCGCAGCGCTCCCTTGCACGCTCTACCTCCAGACCCTTGACTCTCTCTGCCTCCACGGCCCGCTCCAGTTGCTCCGCGTATCGCAGGGCCTCGGCATGGGCCTTTTCTGCAGCCACCATGCGTGTTCTCCGCCCGGCTTCTTCCTGCGGATCTGCCCATCCGGCAAGCTCTCGCTTCAGACTCCGACGCTCATCGAGGGCCTCGCGCAAGGAGCGCGATACCTTCGCAAGCGCCGTATGTCTGGCCTGGAGCGCATGCAATTCACCACGCTTCTGCGCGAGCGGACCACCCTTCCTTTCCCGTCCTGCGGCAGAAAGGTACTGAGCCAGCTCGGTACGGACACGGCTGCGCGCCACTTCCATCCGGCGCCCGCCCGTAATGGCATCCACCTCGCTCGCTACCGAAGTGAGCAGGTTTCGCCGGGCAAGATGGGCGCCTTCCCGGCCGCGCTTGTCACCCTGGTCCAGATCGGCCTGCCCTTGGCGTACCCACAAGAGCCCTGCCGGTCCGCCGTCTTCCGGCGCCTCCAGCACACCGGAGATCCACCGCTCGGCCTCGTCAGCCTGCCGAAGCAGGCGCCCCTCCTTCCATACCTTCACGGAACCGCCCTGTCCCTTCTTCCAGAGCTTCGAAATGCGATAGACCTCACCGCCCAGCTCAATTTCAATGTCCACCTGCGGAGCGCCACCAGCATGCGGCTGCAGGCTCTGTATCCGCTTGTCCCAAGATTTTCGGTCTCGGAAAAACACCGCATGCAGCGCGTCGAAAATGGTAGACTTGCCGTGCTCGTTGGGAGCAGTAAGCACGTTAAGGCCAGGGGCTATGCCACGCACCTCCACGGGATCCGTAAAGCGGCGTACATTCTCGAGACGTATGGAGCGCAGGATCATGAATGTGCCACGTAACCATATAGCCGACGAAGGGCTCCGGCCGCAAGGCGCCGCTCTTCAGCGCTTAGCGCCCCATCTTCCGCAGCCGCGTAAAGCTCTTCTGCCGCCAGGCGGAGCACACCCCCCTTTGAGATCTCATCCAGATCATCGGCAGCGCATTCCGTCCCCAGCTCCGTTGACACAAGCTCAAAGTATCCGAACTCCGGTGCCACCTCGTCTGCGGCGCGCTCGAGATCGGATCGCTCGGGCAGCCGTACCCATCCCGAGGCACGAACCCTGCGAAGCATGTCGCGCCGGCTTTCACCACCTGTGTGCACGGCGGCATGCAGGGCCTGCCTTACGTCGCCACCCGGCGTCAACACAAGGGGCACTTCTGCCCAGTCGAAAAGCCCCGTCTCCACTTCTCTTACCTCGGGGACCATCCCGGGACCCGGCACGGTAACCGCAAGACAGGCGCCCCGCCCGGAATGCTTGAAACGGTCCCGCTCGGGCGTGCCGCTGTACCAGGTGTTGTCCGTTATGCGAAGGCAGCCGTGCCAATCGCCAAGAGCGAGATAGTCCAGGCGCGCCGTCCGGGCCCGGTCGGGCGGGATGGTCTCCGCCATGCCGTCGCCGAATGCCGTCACGCCGCCATGCGCAAGGCCAATGCGTATATGGCCTTCCGGGGTGCCGGCTGACGGCATCCACTCCGTAAGGTCGCGGCCAGGGGCGCGGCTAGGTACCGGCGACGGCAAGAGCGTTACGCCTGGCGCCAGTTCCAGGGGGGCGGCCTCGGTTACTAACTGGATGCCGCCTTTATCCGCGATGCGCGTCCAGAGCGATTCTGCCGTCTGGCTGTCGTGGTTGCCGGGGATAACGATCCAGGACATATCCTCTGCCGAACGCATCTCTGCCAGGGCCTGGCGCCATACCTCGGCGCTTGGCGTCTCGGTATCGAAGAGATCACCAGCCACCAGTATGTGACGCGCCCCGCATTCGCGCGCTGCCCGAACCAGTCGCCGCAAGACTCCGTGGCGCGCCTCAACCAGCCGGCCCCGAATGGCTTCAGGGAAATTGCTGAATCGGCGACCCAGATGCAGGTCTGAGGTATGGACGAACCGGAACACGGCCATCAGTCGTTTCCTTGCGCGGCCTCCTTGACCACCTGCTCCTGCACGTTTCGGGGCATGGCTTCGTAGTGGCTGAAAGCCGCCTGGTGAATGCCTCGGCCCTGGGTCATGGAGCGTACGGAGGTCGAATAGCGATACAGTTCGGCTTCGGGGACCTGCGCCATGATCTTCTGCAACGTGCCCTCCGCCTCGATGCCCTGGATGCGCGCACGGCGCGTGTTCATGTCTCCCATGACCTCGCCCGTGTAGGCTTCCGGCACCGTGACGACCACATCATGAATAGGCTCCAGGATAACGGGCCGCGCCACGCGAAACGCCTCTCTGAAGCACATGCGGGCTGCGGTCTTGAACGCCGCCTCGTTCGAATCCACGGTGTGCATGCCCCCGTCATAGATCACCAGGCGCACGTCACCCACCGGATAGCCGGCTATCGGCCCCCGCTGCATAGCCTCCAGGACGCCCTTCTGGATGGCGCCGAAGAAGCGGCGCATGTCGATAACACCGCCCACAATGCCGTCGATGAATTGCACGGTGGACCCCCAGCCCGTGGTCACGTCAACCGTCTTGCGCATGCTGATATCGGGCCGCTTCTGGAACGGGCCATCCAGCGGCTCAATGAGCACAGAAATGTCGGCAAACTGCCCGGCGCCGCCCGTTTGCTTCTTGTGCCGGTAGGAATTGCGCGCTTCTGCCATGACGGTCTCCCGGTAGGCCACGCGCGGGCGACCGAATTGCACCTCAACGTTTACTTTGGCCCGCAGTCTATACTGCGCCACCCGCAGATGCAGCTCTCCCTGGCCGCCAAGCGTAACCTGGCTCAGGTGCGGCTCGTGCAGCACCACCAGGGACGGATCCTCGGCCGTGATCTGGTGCAGACCCTGGGCCAGCCGGTCCTCCTCCCCTTCATGTACCGGACGGATGGAAGCCCGGTATCGCGATGCCGGGAAAGCTATCGGGCTAATAACGACTTCGCTGCCCTTCTTGCGCAGCGTGTCGTTCGTATGGGTGTCGCGCAATTTGACGAGCGCACCTATGTCCCCGGCAACCATGCGCGCGACCGTGTCCCGCTCCCGTCCGTTCAGCGCAAAGAGCTGACCCAAGCGCTCCGTGCTCCCGGACCGCGCGTTCTGCAAGTCCATGCCAGGCTCGATACTGCCGCTAAAGACACGAAAGAACGAATAGTCTCCTACGTGCTGCTCCGCCATGGTGCGGTACACCAGCACGACCGGATCCGCGGCGCTATCGGCCTTGACCGTGCCGCTTTGCGTGACAATCGGCGGCATCTCTGCGGGCGATGGGCATACGTTGCCAACAAAGCCCAGGAGCCGGGCCGTACCCACGTTATCCACGGCGACCGTGCAGAAGATGGGAAATAGCTGCCGGGCGATCATGGCCACACGCAGCCCCTGGCGCATTTCGTCTTCGCTCAATTCTCCCTTCTCGAAATAGAGCTCCATCAGGTCCTCATCATTGACCGCAATGTCTTCCACGAGCGCATTGTGCAGTTCTTCGGCGCGCTCTTGGAAGACGTCCGGGATGTCGCCCACTACGGGATCAATGCTCCCATCCGGGAAGGTGAGCTGCTTCATGAGCAGCACGTCAATGATGCTGCGCGCTTCCGCCCCGGGAAACTGGACCACGGTGGCGTTCGCACCAAAGCGCTTCCGTATCTGCGCCACGAGCCGGTCCACGTCAGCCTGCTGCCTATCGACCTGATTGAGGACGAACATGGAAGGCTTGTTTGTCGCTGTCGCATAGCTCCAGGCGAGCTCCGTGCCCACCTCCACCCCCTCCGTGGCATTCATGACGAAGACGGCCGTGTCAGCCGCCTTCATCGCCGCCGCCACTTCACCAATGAAGTCCGGGTAGCCTGGAGTATCGATGATGTTGGTCTTTCCCCCGTTCCATTTCGCGTACAGCAGAGAGCAAAAGATGGACATTTGCCGCTCTTTCTCGCTGGGATGATAGTCGCTCGCCGTATTCCCTTCGCCGACCGATCCCAGACGATGGATGGCTCCGCTGACAAAGAGCATGGACTCCGCAAGGGAGGTCTTGCCGCTGCCCTGATGTCCCACCAGGACGATGTTGCGAATATTCTCAGACTCGAAAGAATGCATCACGTTGAGGGATGAAAGAGAAAGGGTCACCTGTGCGTACGGCAACCCGGGAAGATAGCCGTCTATATATCATTGTCAAGTGCCTTGTCCCGACGGAATACGAAAACTGTGTAATTAGTGCCTGCCGGGGCGCCCGGAGAACACTTCACAGCATTGCGGTTAAAAGCGGCTCCATCTTGGAATTGGCATGGCCTGGTTCGAGCGTAAGCAAAAGGGCATCCTTACTACGCGCAGCGGGCAGACCGACGTTCCGGCGGGCCACTGGGCCAAGTGCCCGAATTGCTCGGAAGTCAGCAACAGGCGCGAATTAATGGCAAGCGCCCGGGTCTGCCCCAAGTGCGACTTCCACGAGCGCATGGGCGCCTTGGAGTATTTTGAGCTGCTGTTCGATGCATTCAGCCTTAAGGATGAGGAGCTCACGTCCAAAGACCCCTTCTCGTTCGTCGACCGCAAGGCGTACACGGATCGGCTTGCCGCGGCACGCAGCAAGACCGGCATGGGTGATGCGGCGCGCGGAGCGCTCGGCACCATCGAAGGGCAACACGTAAGTGCCGCCGCCCTGGATTTCCGCTTCATTGGGGGCTCAATGGGGTCTGTCGTCGGCGAAATCGTCGCCCGCGCCATCAAGCGTGCCGCAGCCCTGCGCCTGCCCCTCCTGGTCCTTTCGCAAAGCGGCGGCGCCCGTATGATGGAAGGTGCGCTCAGCCTTATGCAGATGGCAAAGACCAGCGCCCATCTTACCCGGCTGCACGATCTGGGCCTGCCCTATATTTCGGTGCTGACCAACCCCACGACCGGTGGCGTAACGGCTTCCTTTGCGATGCTGGGCGATGTCAATATCGCAGAGCCCGGTGCCCTGATAGGTTTTGCCGGCCCGCGCGTGATTAGGGAGACCATTGGAGAAGACCTGCCAACCGGCTTCCAGAGCGCTGAATTCCTGCAAGAGCGCGGCTTCGTGGACATGATCGTGGATCGCCGTGAGCTGAAGGGCCGCATTGCCCACCTACTGGAGCTTTTCGCCTAGCATGCCGGGACGCATTCTGCCAATGCTTTGCCCCCCGGGGTGGGCGGAGCCCGGCCTAGTCTTCCAGGAGCTGCCGCTGCCATCGGTCCAGGGGAGCGGCATTGTGCCTCTTGCCGGCGGCCACCATGCACCCCTCTCCTGTATAGAGCTCAGCACGTACAGCTCCCAGGCACCCCGCTTCGCGCATGCCACCGACCGGCCGCCGCGCACCGACAAGGAACGCATGCGCGGCCTTCCGGGGCAGCCGTGTCGAACGGCCTTATATTTCCTGCCTGGACCGATGCGTCAACGCACGTGCGGCGTGTACGCACAGCCCTCCAAGCCATGACCGTAGAAGTATTAGCCGGCTACGATGCCGTAAGTGAGCGCGCGGCAAATCTCGTGGCAGACTGCATTCGGCGCAGGCCGCGCAGCGTCCTCGGCCTTGCCACGGGCAGTACGCCCGTGGGCCTGTATGCGCGCCTCCTGACGCACGATTTGGATTTCTCAAGGCTTATCACGTTCAATCTTGACGAATACGTGGGACTGGATGCCTGCCACCGGCAAAGCTACCGTTTCTTCATGTGGCACCATTTTTTTACTCCGGCAGGGATGCGGCCCGAGCAAGTGCATTTTCCGGAAAGCGGCTACGACGCGCATATTGTGCGCTCCGGCGGCATTGACCTGCAAATCCTCGGCTTGGGCTCGAATGGCCACATTGCCTTCAACGAGCCGGGCTCTTCCCACCACTCTGGCACGCGCACCGTTACCCTGGCGGAGCAGACCGTGCGGGACAACGCCCGCTTCTTCGTCCGCGTGGAGGATGTGCCCAGGCAGGCCATCACCATGGGCATCGGCAGCATCCTGGCTGCGCGCCGTATCCTGCTGCTTGCCACGGGCGCGGCCAAGGCGCCCGCGGTAGCGGCAGCGCTCGAAGGACCCGTGACCACGCTCTTGCCCGCTTCTGCTCTGCAGGGCCATCCCAGCGTACATGTGCTGCTTGACGAGGCCGCGGCCAGTCACCTTGACACCCAATACCAAGCACGCCCGTGATACTGATACTGCACCCGAATACGGATCCGCATTCCCACGAGTACGAGCTGCTGCTGCGCTATCTGGAATCTCTTTCCGGCATCACGCACCAGATGCGCCACGTGCAGGGTACCGGCCAACGCCTCACGGAGATTTACCTTTTAGGTGATACTGCGCCGCTGTCGCGAGACTTCATGGCCAGCCTGCCGTGCGTGGAGCGCGTCGTGCGCGTACAGGCATCCTACCGCTTTCTCGGACGGCACGGGGAAGAAGACCTGCCCCACCAATTCGAATACAACGGCATTGCCTTTGACCAGGACTGCCTCCACGTGTTCGCAGGCCTGTGCGCTGTGGATACGCCGAAGCACGTGGAATCCATGATGAAGGCGCTGCGCGATAGTGGCCTGACCTGCACGCGGATGGGCGCCTACAAGCCGCGCACTAATCCCTATTCGTTTCAGGGACACGGTGCGAAATGCCTCCCGTATGTCTTCGAACTTGCGGGCACGTATGGCATCAAGGTCATTGCGATGGAGATCACGCACGAAGCGCACATCGACGAAATCACAGCCGCCCTGGAAGAGACGGGCAATCCGACGGGTGTTATACTGCAGATCGGCACACGCAACACGCAAAACTTTGAATTGCTCAAATCGGCAGGCAGGCAGGATGTCTATCCCATCCTGCTCAAGCGCGGCTTCGGCATCACACTAAACGAGTCCCTGAACGCCGCCGAATACCTTGCCAGCGAGGGCAACCGGAAGGTGATCTTCTGCCTCCGTGGCATGAAGACCAACCTGGGGGATCCGCACCGCAATCTGGTCGATTTTGCGCATGTGCCCGTCGTGCACCGCCTCACGCGCATGCCGGTATGCATCGACCCTTCACACTCCATCGGCAGCCGCCGGCGCAGTCCGGACGGCCTGCTGGACGTGCTGCACGCTACGACACAGGGCGTTATTGCCGGCGCAAACATGGTGCTCGCTGATTTTCATCCCATGCCGTCGAAGGCGCTGGTAGACGGCCCCCAGGCCCTGCTCCTGAACGAGCTGCCCATGTTCCTGGAAGACATACAGATCGCCCGACGTGCCTATCTAGAGCGCGTCCAGCTTGCGCGGCGCTTTCACACCGCCAGTGCCTCCGCCTGAGCGATAAGCGCTTCTATCGCGCAAAGGCCCTGGTCCCAGAATCCCGGGTCCTGCAGATCTATTCCAAGCCGTGCTACCAGGACATGCGGCCAGTCTGATCCGCCTGCGGCAAGCAGCTTCAGATACCGGCCGGGAAATGACGCCGGCTCCTCGCAGTAGCGCGCGTAAAGCGCAAGAACCAGCAGCTCGCCAAAAGCATAGGCGTACACGTAGCCCGGCGTGTGCAGAAAGTGCGGGATATAGCTCCACCACTGCCGGTAGTGGCCGCAGAGCGTGACGCTACCCCGGAACATGGCTTCCTGCGTATGTAGCCAGTGCTCGCCCAGGTCCGCCTCCGTGAGTTCGCCCCTCTCCCTTCGGTGCCGGTGAATGCGGTCCTCGAACCGGTTCATGGCCACCTGGCGAAAGACGGTCGCCATGGTATCATCAATCTTGGCCACCAGGTATGCCAGCCGGTTGGCCGGATCCTTCTCCTCATCCATCATCCGGTGAAACACCAGCATCTCGCCAAAGACGGAGGCCGTCTCGGCGGTCGTAAGCGGCGTGTCGGCCTGCAGCACGCCCTGCTGCCGCGACAGGTACTGGTGTACGCCGTGGCCCACTTCGTGGGCAAGTGTTTGCACGTCCCGGGCCTTGCCATCGAAATTGACCAATATATAGGGATGCGCACTCGGCACAGTGCTCGCGCTGAAGGCGCCGCCCCGCTTGCCCGGCGTAATCGGCGCATCGATCCAGCTGCGATCGAAGAAATGCCCCGCGATCTCACCCAGGCGAGGATCAAACTCGTGGTACGCAGCGCGCACCAGGGCCTCCGCTTCCTGCCACGTATAGCTTCGCTGCGCCTCGCCCACCGGTGCATACCGGTCGTAGTCATACAGCTTGTCGAG
The DNA here is from genome assembly GCA_965216255.1 of Rhodothermales bacterium. Taxonomy (GTDB): domain Bacteria; phylum Bacteroidota; class Rhodothermia; order Rhodothermales; family Bin80. The sequence goes on along the minus strand of OZ244148.1, from coordinate 4,509,945 downwards.
GCCCAGTAGCCGGCGCTTCAGCACATAGAAGCGGGCGACAAGATCATACCGGCCCGCGACGGCGGCAACAAGCGCCTCCACCGTTTCGTCCTGTAATTCATTCGACACGTTGCGACTCCGCATCCAGTGCGGAAAGCCCCGCAGCCGGTCCTCCGACGCCTTGTCGGCCAGCAGCGTATTGAAAACGAAGGTAAGCGTGCGCGCATGCGCCTCGAGTCCTTTCGTAAATGCGTGCGCCGCCCGCTGTCTCAGGGCACGGTCCGGCTCGTGCAATCTGGAGAGGATGAGCTGCTGTGGTAACATCTCACCGTCCAGGCTGAAGCGCATCGCGCCCATGGTTTCCGTAAAGTAGCGCGTCCACGCGCTGGATCCCGTAACGGCCGTCTCGATAAGGATCTTCTCCTCGGGTTCGGACAGGACATGATCCCGCAGGAGCCGCTGCCGCTCGAGAAAGTGCCGGTACCGAGGCAGCAGACCCATGATTTCGTCCGCCCTGCCCTCTGGTACCTGCAGCCACTCCAGTTCGAAGAATACGAGCTGCTTGCCTATGCGCGTGAAGACCTCCCGCACGTGCTGCAGCAGGGCGCCGCGCGCAGCATCCAGCGTGTCGGTCGACCAGTCGAGGAAGGCGTAGCAATATGCGCGCCCGGCGCGGTCCTGTACTGCTTCAAACTCCTGGAGCAGCGTCCCAAGGGCCTCGGCATCTAGCCGCGCAATACGACCTCGATATCTCCCGTAGAACGCATCCGCCTCGTTCTCTGCCCTCTCCATGTCACGCTTCAATGCCATTTCGTTCGCATAGAGATCCGTCAGATCCCAGTGGACGTCTTCGGCACCCGTCGTGTGCATGTTCGTCTCCGTCGGTCACAATAGCGCGGTAGAACATTCCGTGGACCGTTTTGTTGTTGGCCGAAAAAGACGCTGTCATGACCATCCATACCATCGCAAGGGAGGAGGAATTGGGCGACGCACTGGCTCGCTCACACAAGGAGCCTGTTGTGCTGTACAAGCATAGCCGCCTGTGCGAACTCTGTTACAGCGCGCGGGCCGGCCTCGTGGCCGCGGGTGAGGGTCCGCCGATCTACGAAATCGTAGTCCAGGACTCCAGGCCGCTGTCCAACCACATAGAAGCACATTTTGGCATTCGCCACGAGTCGCCGCAGATCATCGCTGTCTCAGACGGCGCGGCCGTTTACCATGCGTCGCACCGTGGCGTGACCCCGGAAGCCGTACGCCGCGGAGTCATGGTTTCGTGAAGTGCGCGCAGGTGTTGGCCGTGCTTTGAGGATAGATCGATCGGGATAGGTGGGGGCCTCACGGCCCCCACCCTCCCACACCACCGTGCGTGCGGGTCCGTACACGGCGGTTCAATGGACTTGAGCAAACCGACTTGGGTGCCAGGGCCACCAGGCCGCTACGTGCCAGGAGCTCGGGTTCGGGTTGCGCCGTGCGAACTTCGGCCCCTTCCCCATGGGCACCGCCGGATTCACCGGGGCTGTCCCACGTAAAAGGCAGCGTTAGCTGGATTTTCTGCCGCATTGCTCGCATGAGCTCGCCATCCTACTATCCCTGTCCATTGTTCGGGCCTTCGTCGGCTAAGCCGACTACTATGCCCCGGTATAGTAGGACACTATTTCAAGTGAAGATTACATGAAGAGTTTTGGCTTGACCTCTGGAGAAGCGACCGGGCGGCTTCGACGGCTAATCAATCTGGTATTCGCGTGCTAAGCCCCGAAGGACCATAACGCATGATTTCGGTTTCGACGGGAGCTGCCACTATCTCTGAACGCGCGCTCACCAGCAAGAGAGCTGGCTATCGCAAGAGCATATCGTGGGTTCTCCTTACCGTGCCCGATCGCTTCTCCATAGGCCATTTCTTTGGTTACAAGATACGAGTCAGGCGGCCTTCGGCAACGGCGAGCCCGTGTGCATACGCAACGCCTCCCAGAGAAAGCCCACCAGTTCACGCGCCACCGCCGTGTTGGCCACGCATCGCGACTTCGTCTGACTCAGTTTGCGGAATCTCTTGTACAGCCGGCACTGGGCCTTCCATGCCAGTAGAACGACCTCGGCCGAGACGCCCTGCTGCCGTTCGCGTAGCACTTTACTGCACCGCGGCGGGGCTGCATACTTCCATGCTGTAGATACCAGTGCCTTCCGATCGATCGGGATAGGTGGGGGCCTCACGGCCCCCACCCCCCCACACCACCGTGCGTACGGGTCCGTACACGGCGGTTCAATGGACTTGAGCAAACCGACTTGGGTGCCAGGGCCACCAGGCCGCTACGTGCCGGGAGTTCGGATTCGGGTTGCGCCGTGCGAACTTCGGTCCCTTCCCCACGGGCACCGCCGGATTCACCGGGGCTGTCCCACGCAAAAGGCAGCGTTAGCTGGATTTTCTGCCGCATTGCTCGCATGAGCTTGCCATCCTACTACCCCTGTCCATTGTTCGGGCCTTCGTCGGCTAAGCCGACTACTATGCCCTGGTATAGTAGGATACTATGTCAAGTGAAGATTACATGAAGAGTGTTTGGCTTGACCTCTGGAGAAGCGACCGGGCGGCTTCGACGGCTAATCAATCTGGTATTCGCGTGCTAAGCCCCGAAGGACCATAACGCATGATTTCGGTTTCGACGGGAGCTGCCACTATCTCTGAACGCGCGCTCACCAGCAAGAGAGCTGGCTATCGCAAGAGCATATCGTGGGTTCTCCTTACCGTGCCCGATCACTTCTCCATAGGCCATTTTTCTTTGGTTACAAGATACGAGTCAGGCGGCCTTCGGCAACGGCGAGCCCGTGTGCATACGCAACGCCTCCCAGAGAAAGCCCGCCAGTTCACGCGCCACCGCCGTGTTGGCCACGCATCGCGACTTCGTCTGACTCAGTTTGCGGAATCTCTTGTACAGCCGGCACTGGGCCTTCCATGCCAGTAGAACGACCTCGGCCGAGACGCCCTGCTGCCGTTCGCGTAGCACTTTACTGCACCGCGGTTGGGCTGCATACTTCCATGCCGTTGACACCAGCGCCTTGCGAACATGCGTGTTGCCCGTCTTTGTGATGGAGCCGCGCTGCGTGTGATCGCCCGAGCTGTACTCGCTCGGCACCAGGCCGAGATACGCCATTAACTGCCGCGGATGCGCGAAGCGACGGATGTCTCCCAACTCGCACACCAGCGTCATGGCCGTCACAAAGCCAATGCCCCGGAAGGCCATCAGCACCCCCACGGGCTCTCTGTACCGGTCCTTTTCGGCCTCCTCTGCCAGTTGCTGTTCCAGTCTGTGCACTTCCTGCTCCACATACGTCAGATTGTGCAGATACGTCTGCAGCGTGACCTGGTCCACCGCCCTTGCCGGCAAGGCACGAATCCACTTCCAATGGGCCTTCGTCCAGTTTGTGGCACCGGTGTACTGAAAGCCCCTGGTCTGAATGAAAGACAGGATCCGCTGCTTGGTGCGCGTGATAGACTCCACCAGGTCAGCGCGGCAGCGCAAAAGGGACCGGGCTGCTTCCTGCTCCTCTTCCAGTACGCACACCGGCGTCAGCAGCCCTTTGGCATACAACGTGGCCAGCTTCATCGCATCCCGTCGATCAGTCTTGATACGCTCGCCCGGTCGACGCGGAATGGTTGAGGGGGCGATTCCCCGGGATTCGGCAGCACCACCAACACGACGCGCCGCTCGCACTCCCAAGACAGGGCGCGGTATTTCATAGCACTGTTCCTCTTCGGGTTGTACGCCCGACCAATAGGGCTCGGCCACTGCCGCCAGGACGTCGTTTTCCTTCAGGCGCATTATGTAGCCAATCCAAATCCGCTCCAGCTTACTGCATAACGCTCCACTGTCAAAGGCCGCGTCCAGCCGCACGATCACCTTTCGGGCCACATCCGTTCGCAGCCTGAGAGCGATCTTTTTGATAAAGTCGTAGCAGTCGTTTACGAAATGCGCACTGCCACGACGCAGCGTGGCGCCCGGCATGTCGCCGGTTTCCGCACAACTGGCAATAAGAGGCAGGAAGATGTTGCGCTTGTAGTGCCCGTTATAGGCACTGCCCTGCTACCGAGCATGGGCATCCACGAGCAATACGTCTATATCCATGACCAGCGTATCGTAGCGCTTGCCGCCTCTGGCATGCAGGAGGCGCTCCATGGCAAAGGTGGCGACGAAATGGCTCAATCTGGCCAGGTTCTTCTTTGTGCCCAGCCTACGTAACAGCCGGGAAATGCTAGGCTGTGAGGCCAAAGGCTTGCCGTCTTCCAGCCCACCCATCCCTGCCTTCATTTAGGCGACGGGGCGCATGGCCGCCTCATGGCGCAGACGACACATATCACGCTGGCGCATCCTGCCCTGCGCCAAGAGCAGCAAGACAGACTGCAAGAGCTCATCAAAGCGATGCGTAATGCGCCCCGGAATGCGGGAATCGCTCAGGACCGCTGCCAGGCGAGCTGTGAGGCCGGTAAGCATGAAGAGCGACCGCAGCAGGAGGACTCCGGCATCGGAGGTTAACTTTTCCGAAGGGTGCCCCGTGACTTTTATTGACTTATTGAAGGGCGCCGTCAACACATGCCCAGCTGAATTGGAGGCCATGGAGTTCACCTTGAGCGTATTTATGGTTCGGTATTCGAACCGAAAAAGGTTACTACGATGTTCCCGTATAACCAAAAAAATCAAGAGCTTACGAACCCATTAAGTCTGCCTTCGAATATCGACTTTGCATTTATGTGACTAATCCGGGCTGATAGCCTTCTTCATTTGCCGATACCAATTGTGTCCACTGCGTTTTCTGCCGGCACTATTGCATCGGTCGCAAGAATATGCATTGTTTCGTGCTGCGACAATCAATATATTTCCTACTCGGTAGCCGGCAAGGCTGGCTCTATAGTTACGGCAGCCTGCAAGATTTGACGACGTGCAAGAGATCATGGATTATTGCGGCGAGCCTGCATATGATGCTGGCTCTGGTCGCGTATTCTCAGCCCATGGACCTTCGCGAGAGGCTGGAGCCTGGAATCGTATGGGTGCAGTTCACGGAAGGCGTGATACCGTCGGCAGACGCGGGCAAGACGGGACTTGCGACCTTCGACCGTGAAGGTGCCCGATTTGGCATTTACGAGGTCCGAAAGGCCTTTCCATTCGTCGACGACGTAGCGGCCACGAGAGAGATAGCCGAAAGCACGAGGGCCCTGCAGCGAATCTACTACGTACGCCACGCCCCATCCTTCGACTCTCGGCAGGTTGCCTCCGCCCTCGCGCGGGATGCCGATGTGGTCTTTGCGGAGCCCCGGTTTGTTTCGCATCCTGCCTGGAATGGTATTCCAGCGACCACACCTTCATTGCCGGCAACGCCCGACGATCCGCTGTTTTCCGACACCGGCTACATGCAGCGGCTCCGCATGACCGACGCCTGGGACGTGGTAAAAGGTGAAGACGGCGATGTCGTTATTGCCATCGTAGACGTCGGGACGAACGTGCGACACTTTGACCTGCAGGGAGTCCTCTGGAGAAATCTGGGAGAAGTCGCGGATAATGGTGTGGACGACGACGAGAACGGCTTTATAGATGACGTAAACGGCTGGAATTTCGGTACCAATAGCCCGGACCCCTCCGGGATTTCCGGTAGTGAATATGGCGGCGACCATGGTACAGCGGTGGCAGGCGCCGCCACGGCCGTAGCGGACAATGGAATCGGCCTGGCTGGCACAAGTTGGAATGCCAGGCTCATGGCACTGAATGTGGACTGCAGCTTGAGACCTGCCACACCTTGCGGCTATTGGCAGGGAATAACGTATGCGGCATTGAATGGGGCCGACATAATCAATGCCAGCTACGGAGGCTTTGGCACTTCGCAAGCGGAAGCATCGGTAATGCAGGCGGCAACGGATGAAGGTGCTCTCCTTGTTGTCGCGGCCGGAAACAACAGTGTGAATTTTGACCAATTCCCTTTCTATCCAGCAGCAATTACCATGGTACTTAGCGTGGGAGGTACGCTGGCCGAATCTGATAAGAACTACTACAACTATGGCAGAAGCGTAAATGTATTTGCAGCCGGGCGGGACGTGATCGTGCCGTTGCCGGGAAACACATTCGGTTGGGAGTTTGGGACCTCTTTTGCGTCGCCATTGGTAGCCGGCGTTGCAGCACTTGTCAAAACGGCCAATCCGCACTTCTCACCGCACCAGGTGCGCGAACAGGTGCGTATGACCGCAGACAACATTGACAGCGTTAACGGTGCCGCACTGGTGGGGCTCCTGGGGCGTGGACGGGTCAATGCCTACCGCGCCGTCACGGAAAGTGGATTCCCCGCCGTTCGCATGACAAAGGCAAACTGGGGAGGTAGCGAGAGAGCACTCCGAAGCGGCGATTCCGTGGAATTGTCCGCGACGTTTACCAACTATCTGGCTAACGCAGAGAATCTGACCATAGAATGGTTTTCAGATGGTGACTTTGTAGACTTTGCAACAGGCTCGATTGGTATCGGCACCCTGGTGACAGGAGAAAGCACGTCCGTCACCACCGCGTTCACATTGTCGGAAGATACGCCCTATCGGGCGCGCTTCTTTGTATCTCCCCGCGCGAGGGCCGGCTCCTACGATGATGCCCCAGATATTGTGCGACTTAGTGCCAACGAGGGAGAGACACTAACGCATGTCACGGGAGGAATGGAATTCACCATTACAACGGAAGGGAATTTCGGCTTCCTTGATGACCTATATGGTCGAATCGGCAGGGGTATATCGGCCTACGACGCCAGCAATGCACGGCGTTCCATCTTGTTGGAGGGGGGCCTGCTTGTGGCCACCGGACCTAATGCGGTCTCTGACTGCCTTTACAGTGATGAACTCCAGTTTGAACTAGTAAGGCAGCACATGGACCTCGTCCCCATGAAGGGAGCACGCCTGGAGATTCGTAAGCCGGGCGACCTGGTGGCGCAGGAAGGACGCATGCAAATCACAGATGCCGGTGCCCCTAGCCCCATCGGAGTAACGATTCTTCAAGAGAGTTTTATGGACACGGCGGAGGAACACGAGGACTTTGTCATTCTACGCTATACGATTGAGAATCCGACGGACCGCGAAATCTCTAATGTCCACGTGGGGCTCATGTTCGACTGGTGGCTGAATGACGACCGATACCAAGATCATGCTGGCTTCGACGTGACCAGAAATATGAGCTTCCAGCAGGATGCAGCCACAAGCCCCCGGATGATGGCAGGCACCATGCCTCTTACCGTCAATGCACCCGCGCACTATCGGGCCCTGCGGCGCGAGGAAAGCAAAACGGACCGCACAAAATGGACCTACCTGACCGGTGGCATCCAAGAACCGGGTTCAGAGGCGAATGACTGGGAGCAAGTGACCGGACTGGGTCCATTCTTAATGGGCCCGGGCGAAGAGATCCAGGTAGCCTTCGCCGTCGTTACCGGACGCAACAGAGAAGACTTCTTCCAGAATGCCGACAATGCTACGGCCTTGTGGAAGAACACGATACAACAGGCACCCACGGTACAGTTTATCCAGAATGTGGACGGGCCGGCTGTCGACCTTTACCTTGATGACAGACGGCTATATGATGACTGGACGTTTCAATCGGCCTCCGCATTCGAGGCATTGTCCCAGGGGGAACACAAGATCGATGTGGTCGCCGGCAGCGAGGCCGACAATGCAAGCCCCCTGTCCTCCGAGACGATACACATTGGCACGGCTACCAACTACCACGTCACGGCACACGGCAAGGGCGAAGATGTGGACATTGTGGTGGTGGAGGGCGTACGAAGGCAGCAGAGTCCAGGCGAGGAGATGACCTTCTACGTGACCCACGGCGCGCCGGATCTTGGACCAGTGGACCTGCGCCTCGTGCAGCCGGGAGCCGAGGCCATTGCGCTGCTAAGCGATGCCGCCTATGGCGCGGTGGGCGACTACGTGACGCTACCACCGGGGCCGTACGACGTTGAATTGGTTGTCGCTGCCGACCAGCGCTTTATCAACATATTCCGATTTGATCTAAGCAGCCTTTCGCGGCAGGCCTTCGTGCTAAGTCTATCGGGTACCGGCACATCGGCACGAGAGGGTCTGACCATGATGGGCGTACAGGCGGACGGGACTATCTTTTTCCCCTTCGCCGTGACGCGCACAGACGGCGATGCAGACGTTCCAGAGACTTTTGTGCTACACGGCAACTACCCGAACCCGTTCAACCCGGCCACGACCATCCTGGTGGATTTGCCGGTAGCTGCGACCGTGACGGTGGAATTGATCGACCTACTTGGGCGTACCGTGATGCGGAGCATACCCAAAGAGCTGGAGGCGGGCGCCCAGCGAGCCATAAGACTACATGCCGCGCAGCTGGCTTCCGGTACATACCAATACCGCGTACGCGCTGCAGGAGCGGCAGGCACGGAGGTGCGCACGGCACAGATGACCATTCTGAAATAGTACACACAGGTTGCTGCAATCCTGGTCGGGTGACGAGCTTCACCAGGAATGCGGCCCTCAGTGCCGTGGAAGACATCCAGCTACTTGGCCAGCAGCATCATGCTGTTTCGCCGATGCCTACATGCGTACAAGATACGGCCCGCAACGACGCACGACCTTTGGCCACAGCCGTAATCCCTGCCTATAACCCGCCATTCTGAAGTCGTCGCTGCCCAAACCAGGGTATTTCAACCCCCTGGTGAGGTATATCGGCTAGGGCGGCCCTGCCCTGATCGGCGGCGAAGGGCCACGCGAACGTGGGGTACTGCTTTCGGCAACAGGCCGGCATGCTCCACAATCAACGAGCCACAGCTTCCAAGCGGACATTTTCCGCACTAAGACTCGACAAGGCGGACCGAACAAGGTGGCGGACAATAGTGGCAACGCACTCAAGCTTCATTGCAAATATCTTGTCAGAGCGAATCTGTGAGAATGCCCTGCTCTCCCAGCTAGGGTGAGCCTTGTTTCGTACCGGGAGCGGGACTCGAACCCGCACGGCCATCTGGCCAACGGATTTTAAGTCCGTTGCGTCTACCTATTCCGCCATCCCGGCAGGCATGCGGCGAACGCCTCGGCTGTTTGGCTCGTTCCGGGCCCCATGTTAGTGAACGAATCTTGGAATCGGTACCAGTGCATCTCTAGAGGAGTGCGCAGGAGATTGCGGCGCAAGACTGGCTCCCGTATTCGGTGAGGCCCCAGGCGCTGTTCTGCGGCAACCAGATAGCCCCCAGAGGCAAAGCTGTTTCAAGAATCACGGCACTGCCGCAACAAGAAATGGCACTTCCTACGCCGTCGCGGGCGCAGTGCGTTGTCAGGAACCTCGTAATATGGGTAGCATGGTTTTCGAGCATGGACCGAAGCTGGAATTCTGGCGCGTGGGCCACCCAGTGCCGGGCCACGCATCGCCCGCCCTGAAACCCGATTCGTCATTCTACGACGGTCATCGATCCCATCTGCCTCTTTACTCCCAAGAAAGAGGCTGCGCGAACCCTGTATAGATAAACGCCTTACGCCAAAGCACCCAAGCCAAGCGAAATGACGCGGTTTGCGCCGGCTTCCATGCGCCCGGACGATAGCGTCACTACTTCCCTGCCGTGCAAGTCAATTACCTGAACCGAATCCTTCGCTTCCCACGGCAGATCGAATACGATGCGCGTCGCCGGATTAAACGGATTGGGGTACTTGCCCCGCAGAACAAACTCAGACGGCAATGCTCTGGACTGCCCTCGTATGGGTAAATCCCCTCGGAGAAGACATCGAGCCATCCGCTCTTACACCCATGATCGTTAGACCCGATTGCACGGAGTGCCCAACTCCAGATAGGAACAGGGCAAATGTTGGATTAACCAGATCAAATTCGGATTGCCCAATCGGTCTATCGTCCAACACGGACGTGAGTTCAATGGTATTCGATCCCGGATCCACCTCCACAAACGAGCCTACTTCCCCGTATGCGGCATCGTAATTCAATAGCCGTATCGCACTTTCGTCACATGCGGGATCAATCAGCTTCACAACTTCCGGGCCAAGATCGCGGGCACCGTGCATGAGATAGAACCGCATCCCCGTGGCGCTCGTCCTCCGCGGCTGTACGCGCTCTACCGTGGTGATGGCCACGTTGGAGCCACTGCCATTCGCGATCACGTTGAAACTTGTGCCAGGCACTACCTGAATGGTATCACTGGCCAGGGGACACGCGTTATCCGTGGCTCCGGCAGCAACGATATCGATACGATGCTTTCCACGGTAATGTAAACGAGAACTTGCCGCTAAATTCGGCGTCGGTGGCCAAGCGCCCCACAGTGACCGATTGAGACCTGAACTGGATGTGGCCGATATTGCTCTCCTAGGAAAGGGTGAATGCCTCTGCGTCTGCCAGATAATTACGAAAACTGGCCTGCAGATCTACGGATTCACCGCTGACCAAGACCCTGTCGCCATTTTCATCCTGCCAGGCCGCGTCGTTCATCCGGATAGCTGGGAACCCGGTCTCGGAGACAGCGCGCAACGCATGCACGCGTCCCGAGCCCAGGAGAGCAAGGGCCGCATCGTTCGCCGGATCAATGTTGTCTGCTGCAAGGCGGATTTGCTCCCTAAGCTGATGCGCGGGTGGGGCCGAGCAACCTTCACGAGTGCGGCAATGCCGGCGACCAGGGGCACAGCAGAGGACGTACCGCCCACGGTTCCATAGCCCCCGTGGGGCCGCGTTGTCCATACGTCCCGTCCCGGAGCAAACACGTTAACGGGCCGTCCGTAATTGTAATAGTTAATATCGGAGCCCGCCCGCGTGCCTTTAACGCCTAGGGTCCAAATGTAGTCTGCCAGATGGCTGGATCGCCGGGCAGCATTATATCCTTTAAGAAGCCATCCTGTAGTTGCCGTCATGCATGATGATCGTGATGCCATAGGCATCGACGTAGGGGTAAAGGCCAACTGCTCCCTATCCAACGGCACTCAATACGCTCCCATACGCCTTAGCGACCGCAAGCGAAGGCGTCTACAGAAAGCCGTCAGCCGCGCCAAGAGGCAGAGCAAGTCCAGGGCAAGGAGGCACTAGCACGAGAGTCCCGGCGTATGTCCGTGGCTAGAAGGAATGCTCTACACACGAAGACTTCCGACATTGTACAACGTCATTCGGACTACATAGTCGTTGAGAACTTAAATTGCAGGGCATGACAGCCAAGGGCGGCGCACGCAAGCGCGGACTGAATCGAAGCATGCGCACGCAATGCCTTGTCATGGTCATACAACAACTCACCTACAAGGCTAAGAGCACTGGAGGCGAATTGGTCAAAGTCAAACCGCATTACACGACGCAGCAGTGTAGTGGATGTGGCGGCATGCCCGCTACTGTCATAGGTCTTGGTGTTCGCACTTACGAGTGCGGCTATTGCGGCCTTGTGCTGGAGCGCGACATTAATGCGGCAAGGAACATCCGTCTGAAAGGGTTAAGCCTTTTCAGCTGGGCGGCAGGCCCTGTGTGTCGGTCGGAGGCGGCGCAAGCCGTTAACATTGTGCCTCTGGCAGCTTCTTCGGAGGTTGTCAGGCACGGCTACGACACGGAATCGTATCGGCAGTAGCTATGGCTACTATCGTATATGATTGCCATAAATTGGCAAATAGAGGATCATTGGACGTATCCATGGTGGGAACGGGTTGCGGGGCGCTCCACAATGGCCGCCTAACATATCGTGGCTCTGCGATTAGCACATTCGGATCTTGCCCAAGCGCTTCGGCCACTCGCCCGGGATCGATGCGTGCGTCGTAGAGCACGCGATATACGTTACGTAGCCTTCTAGTACTTTCGGCCAAGTTTCGATGCAGAGCAAGCACGTCCAAGGACGGAAAAGCCTTTCCCACGGAAACCGTACCCAATTCTGCGGTCAAAACCTGCAAACCCGGTCTTGCCACCTCCAGGATGTAGGGTAGCACCCGCTACGAAATGAACCCATATTTGCCCAGGCACGACCTCCGGAAGTTCAATTGCCTGCCCCGCTAACCCGGTTGGCAGCAAAAGGGTACTGCCCAAGAGTATCGCCTGCAGGATATTCTTCTGTTTCGCCACTTCAGGTAGCCCCATGCTCATTTTACCATAGTGGTAGTCTATCAATCGGAAGTAGACCATACGCGGTTATCTGACGGGGGAGACGATTCATTGCACCGTCCCTAGCGAAAATAGTCGGAGGCTGCTCTCAACCACGAAGATAGCGGACTTGACCTCGCGTGGGTCGGGACGAGCAAGGCAAGCGGCAGGGAAAGACTTCCGTTCGAGGCACTTGCAGGCGTTCGTGGGCGGCTCTCCCCTACGAGGACAAACATATTCCAGGCGGATTCCTGATCATGGCCCGAGCAAGCACCGGTTACATCGCTCTGCAAACAATCGGCATGGTCTCGTGCGCAAGCTGCCGCGGCCTGCGGTATCCACGATCGCAAATCATGGCATTGCCTCGAATGATACCCTAGCCGATGCATAACACACGCAACAGGCCAGTGGGAGCCACCTCAAACGGTCCACTTAATCATCGCGACTTCTGTCCCTGCAACTACGGGGCGCCGCCGGGCATGACCTGCGTGCAAGAGTGCAACCTCCTGCTAGTGAGCGCGGCCCGCGGTATCTGGGAAGTGGGGTTGCCGTCAAACCTGCATCGGACGGATTGAAACGGTTCTGGCCTGTAGGCCTTCGGGTGGGCAACCCGCACATGTCTATTGCCAACCGCTATCCAGAATATTGCGTCCATGCGCGTTGGATCCTTGCTATTGCCTTGTTTCTGTCGCAGCGGAAGGGCTACACTCATTACAGGTTGACCTTGGTACGAGGGCTTGTTATGTGAAATTGATGGCATCCAGCAAGGCAGGCACCTTGGCGGTGAGCATAATCCTGGTTACGGCCGGACGCGCAGCACATCGTAGAGTCGGCGGGAGGCGCACCTGCCGTAGGATCCGGTGGCTTGTCCGTCGCTTTCGCTCCGGGCCGCAGTCCGGCTTCCCTAACCGTGTTTCCTCCCGCCGCTCACCGAACCGGGCGTGCGGCACTACCGCACCCGGCTCTCCAGGCGGATCATGCAACTCGCACTCGGACAACGGCGTCGCCCCATGGAGCTTCTCCTGTTCAAAGACTTGCACGGTCCCTGTTTCCACTCCATGACTTGAGTCCGTTGATCATCAGGCCTGTTTACGCCCTGATAACACCCCGTGGCGTGCCTAGCATGCCACATGGCTCCTTCACTTTCGCATGTGATGCCGCCGAGGTCTCCGACCATTTACCGGTTTAGTAGGTCTCTGCCAATGCCGTGGCCTTTCCCTCTACGAACATCGCTCCGCACCTGCGGCCCCTTTCCTCCACGGGCATTACCCCGTCTCTACGGTACTACGGGCCACTCCGCCACCCTCTCGGCCCGGCCTGACCCTTGCGGGCTTCCGGTTGGTGTGTGCTACACCACCGTCAGGGCTTCCCGTGTTGCAACTCCTTCCATCTTGCATGCATGCCAGTGCCAGTACCCCGGCGGAAATAGACCGGTGCACGTGTCGTTCTCTTCCCGGTCTACCAGCGGCCTTCCCCATGACACCGGAGGGTCGGCTTCCGCATTGCCCTTTTCGAGGCCTGCTCGGCATTCACTGCGCGTTCCGGCCTGCATGCTCGCTAAATCGCCTAAGCGATCCTTTTGCCAAAGTGCTTCAGTCATCGCGGTAGGCCCCGGGTTTCCCCGGGGCCCCCGCACAGATCCGGACGTGCCCGTTAAGGCATCCGGCTCCTCCCTCAGGTCGCGCCGCCGCGCATGACGTTAATGGGCCGGCTAACCAACCCATAGCCGTAACCGAACCATCCCATGTGACACACGAAGTCCGGCTCTGCGTCCGGCGTGTGTTGGGTTGTCCGATTTCCCCTCGGGTGCGACGCTTCGCTCCACCAACTCCGCCGCGCGGTCCTCCGCGCTTTGTTCGCCGGCTTCATCGCTACTATCATCGCATCTGACTCCTCCTCGCCGTTCATCCTCCGCTCGGCAATGCCTTGGCTTTGACGGCCCCGCCCTAAGCGCTGGGCAGCGAGGAGGCCTCCCAGGTCCCAACCTTGTACGTACATACGTGCCTGAGTTCTTGGACGCCGCGGAGCCCTCTTGAACCTCACCATAGCGGTCCAATCAGTATTGCCTTCAGCCAACATGAGGACTTCGGCACTCCGAACAATGGTCCTTTCGGCGCTCATTAGCTCCGCCCATATGCACCCCTGCCGACGCTTCGCCCGTTCCCTCACGAGAACGACCGCACGGCTTGGGGAGAGATATGGATTGGTTATATCCTTTACCACAGAGGACTTACACCTCCTGTACTTGGCCAGTTAGCCTGGCGCACCATGTTGTTACCTCCATAAACCGCCTTGGTCGCTACCAACTGAAACGACAGCTGTTGCGTGGGATTCGCACCCACAAGGAAGAAGCGCCTTATCACGGCGCACGATGTACCCGGGATGTGAGATCCTGGTTACATCGATGGCGAAGTCCACGGAAGGAACACTTCCACCAGCGGCGAAGCCAAGACCGGCCTCCTGGTACTTGATGCAGCGGCCGCAGCGCCTTGGACCGTGCGCGGGGCGCATCGAATATGGCAGCAGAGCGGCGCTATGTGGAAAAAGCACCGCGATGATGATGCCGGCTCGAGCCCTCTGCGGACACGGATCACCTGTAGCGAGCTGAAGCAGGCTTCAAGACACCGCCATACCACCTGAATCAATCAGACAATGTATATGTACAACGGCGCACTTGATGCCAACGTGTCCTCCGCACGGTACTGGCATAGTCACAAAGTTGAATCATGCCCAAGGAGCGATGCCGACGCGGCCCCTTTCCAGCAACGTGCGAAAATTCCCGTGCCGACATCGTTAACTGATTCTGAACCACTGCCCGCACGTCCTCCCGGAGTAAGAATTATACACCCACTGCACTTGCCTGCCCGCCGGGCGCCCGGTCAGAGACAGGGCAAATGTTGGACCGGCCAAGAGCGTACCGGACCGTATTAATTCGATCCCGCGATGGAATCATCGCTTAAGGATCTCACAGCAAGGGCAAGGAAGGCAGCGGCGCGGTCCCGCGTGCCGTTTTCGAACAGGCCCAAGGGCGCCGTTCTACTACTTTCTGATGGTCATTGGGTACCAGGCTGCCGCATAGAGAGCGCAGTGCTCCCGCTCGCTATCACCGCTCTCCAGGCGGCCATCGCAGCGGGTAAACGGGATGTCGTGGCTGCCGTTCTCAGTTGTGACGCAGACGCTACGGAAAACAATTTTATCAAAGGGGGACCTTTCCCAAGCCTTCAACGTGTTATTTTAAATGTCTATTTGGTAACTGAGAAACTGCCGCCTACACGGGCCCATCTGCCTACTCATCTGGCATCGTCTACCGTGAAGGAAGGAATGATGGCGGCGCGGCTCGCGGCCAAACGTGCGTACACGCCGGTACCCGGCTTTGCTGTGGGCTGTGCGGGCAGAACAAATGAAGGAATGCTGGTCACCGGAGTAAACGTGGAGCACGAGGACTGGCAGCGGATGCTATGCGCAGAGCGCAGCCTTCTTGCCATCCAACGCAGTTGGGGGCGGCCCGAGCTTGCGGAAATTTTCATTGCGTGTATACACGCAGACACTAGCTCTCCGTGCGGTGCGTGCCGCCAACTCCTGGTAGAATTGGCCCCGCACGCCACTATCTGGATGGATCGCAGCAGTGGTCCACCTTGGCGCTCTTCACCCAAAAGGCTGCTGCCCCGAGCGTTTGGCTGGCATCCGGACGGATAAGGGCGGCTTCACACTCACCATTCACTAGCGAGGTCCCACTTGATCAAGAACTCCTGCTGCATACTGTCACTGCTCATGGGTGCGCCCTTCGTCCAAGCACAAGAGCTAACCAAGAGCTGGGTATTCTTCACAGACAAGCTGGATGCGGCAGGAAAGGCTACCGTAGTGGAAGCCGGCTACGTATCCGAGCGCGCCCGAGACCGCCGAATTCGCCGCGGAAGCGGCGTGCCCGCTCTAACAGATGCACCGGTTTCGCCGGCGTATCTTGCAGAATTGCGGGGAATGGGCATTGAGCCCGTTTTCGAGAGCCGCTGGCTCAATGCTGTATCGACCTGGCTTGACACCGAAAAACGGGCTGCCGCCTCCGCGCTCCCCTTCGTGCAACGTATTCGGAACGTAGCAAAACTCACAGTCGCCGAGGCGCCGGGCGTGCCGCTAGTGTATGCGCTCGCGGCGCCGAAGCCGCGGCGCTACCGGCTGGACTACGGTCCATCCCAGGGGCAACTGGAACTCGTAAACGCCATTCCGGCGCTGGAGCGCGGAATCAACGGAGATGGCGTTGTGCTCGGTTTTCTTGATACAAGGTTCGATATTTCTGCAGGCAACCCGTTCGACCACCGTGCATTACGGCATATTGCCGATTCCGGGCGCATTACAGCGCGGGACTTTACCGCCGGAGATCAGCAGTTTGCTGGATCAAATCAGAGCGATCGGCACGGCATCAGTGTTGCATCGGTAGCGGCCGGCTTCGAAGAGGGCCAGTTGATAGGTCCGGCCTACGGGGCAACCGTGTTTGCGGCGACAACGGAGTTTGCCCCCCATGAGCGACATTCTGAAGAAGATAATTTCGTGGCAGCTCTGGAGTGGATGGAGGCAGAAGGCGTGGATGTCGCAAACTCATCACTGGGCTATACCAACGACTTTGACGCAGGCGAGGGCGACTATACAATAGATGATCTGGACGGGAATACCGGTATAACGACCATTGCCGTGGATGTGGCCGCCGCCATGGGTGTCATTTTTGTGACCAGTGCCGGCAACTCTGGCACCAGTCCGTGGATGTATATTACTACGCCCGCCGATGCGGATTCGGTAATCTCTGTCGGCGCCGTGCATCCAGACCGCACCAAGGCATCCTTCAGCGGTTTTGGACCTACCGCCGATGGCCGGATCAAGCCCGAAGTAGCCGCCCAGGGTACCCGCGTGCACCACGCCTCCGGAAACGGCGGGTACGCCAGCGGCCGCGGCGCGTCGTTTTCCAGCCCGATGGTGGCAGGCATTGTCTGCCAAATGGTACAGGTGAATCCGGACATCAGGCCCATCGAGGCGCGGGAAATCCTGAAGGCAACCTCCAGCCAGTGGGACCGCCCGGACAATTTGCTGGGCTGGGGCATCGTGGACGCGGACGCGGCAATACGGGAGGCCGAGCGGTGCGCCAATCCGGGAGTAGTCTGTGTCACGCCGACTACCCTGAATGCGGAGGAGACCGCGACGCTTCCCGAAGTCTTGGAGCTGGTCGCTCCATATCCCAATCCCTTTTCGGAATCCGCCGTCTTTACGGTCAACGCTGCACGGCACGTTTCGCGGGCCACGCTGAGCATCTACGATGTGCTCGGACGCCGCGTGGCCGTTCCTTTTTCCGGGCCGCTGCATGGCGGGGTGCAGGAAATCGTCTTTGAGGCGCAGGCGCTGCCCCGGGGGCTGTATGTGTATGCATTGGAAGCGGACGGCGCCACGCAGTCTGGAAAGATACTCCTCATGCAATAGCTGCTGCCCAAACAGCCGGGTACGGCATGATCTCATTCGGCCTCAATCCGTGGCTTCTGCTGCCGTGCGTCCTCATCGCTGCCGGACTGACCTAGGTAGCGTACCGCAATAGTGCGCGGCATATGCCGCGTGCGACGCGCCGGCTACTGCAGGGCCTGCGATTTTCCGCACAGTCCGTGATGCTCTGCCTGCTCTTTCAGCCTACATGGCGCCGGCAGTTTACGGACAGCAGGCCTCCGGTTATTGGCGTTCTGATAGATAGTGATTGACCGAATACTCTCTTTTTTTGGCATCGAATGCACAGGCACGGTCGTTTTTTGAGTTCGTTGACGGTCCGCTTCGAGTGTTTCGGCCATGCTGGCGTCTCTTGCGTGCGCGCACGGACAGTTTGCGGCTCGAAGGGCGTTGTGTTCCTATCGGGAGGGCATACGTGTCCCTTGGGGCCTGCGATTGGGACCTTTCTGCGAGGTGGTAGCGGGCCTACGCCGCGCGCTTTCGCCGACGCCTCATTCGTGCCCGTTCCTGGGCGCGCACCAGACATCCCAGCCGGTGCACGTTGACCGCCAACACCGACAGGCTCACCATCAGCGCGAAGTTCTCCGGACTCTTCTCCCGTAAGCGTCCGGTGAAGTACAGGTCAGCGGCAGCTACAGGTGTGCCGATGGGTACAGGACGGCTGGAAGGCGGAGAGCAGGTGGGCTTGCCGGATCCGGCACACTCGGCGCTTGGCAGCTATGCCGCCTTGTCTTTGTCAGCTTGTCGTGCCTTCTGCCAATGATGAGGCAAGAGGTCAGCTACGCGCCTGGCCGGATGCGTCGGGATGCGCTCGAACACGTCCGTGAGCCACTCCTGGGGATTAACACCGTGTAGCTTGCACGTGCCAAGTAGCGAATAGACCACGGCTGCCCGCTGGGCCGCATCATGTGATCCCGCGAACAGGTAATTCTTGCGGCCGATAACCAACGGCCGCAGGGCATTTTCAATGAGGTTATTGTCCAGCTCCACGCGGCCCTCATCCAGGTATCGGGTCAGCCTTTTCCAAAGGCCGAGCGTATAGTTGGTCGCCTGGCCCCAAGGGCTCTTGGGCAATCCCCCGTTCACCTCCAGCCAGGGCTTCAGCGTTTCCAGTACAGGCCGGGCCTCTTCCTGACGTACCTCGCGCCGACGTTCCGCACTGGCACCCTCCTCTCGCAGCCTGCGCTCTATGGCGTAGAGTCGCCTGATCTTTGTCAACACGTGCTCGGCCTTCTCCGGTTCGTAGCTACGACAGTCGTAGAACTTGCGACGGGCATGCGCCATGCATCCGTAGACCGTCATAGACGGATGCGCTTCGAAGACGTTGTAGGCCACATACCCGTCCGTCTGCAACGCTCCCGCATACCCACCCAAGAACGCCACCGGACCTGCACGGGCACGGCTCTTGCGATACTCCATCACAAACAGCTTCTGCTCCGGAGTATGGTACACCCAGTAAAAACCCCGATGGGTCTTGCCCTTCTTCTTTCGATCCTGGACCTGGATACGCGTCTCATCCGCCTGCAGATACCCGCTTAAGAGCGCCTCCTGCTTGAGTGCATCATACAGCGGCCCAAGGTGCCACGCCGACTGCGCTATCCATCCTCCCAGCGTGGACTTGGCAATTTCAATGCCTTCCCGCCGGAAACGCTGCTGCTGCCGGTACAGGGGCAAGTGGTCACAGTACTTGTTAACCACCACATCGGCCAACAATCCCGGTCCGGCCATGCCCTTGTCCACCAGCCGCGGAGGCAACTCGGCGATGATGACGCCGCTGTCCTCATCGGTCGGGTCCACGTACTTGGGACGATGAATCTCGACCACCTTTATCATGCTGGGCACGATCTCCAGGTACTGCGTCTTCTCCATGCCGATGCAAATGAGACCTGTCGTGTCCTCTTCAGGCTGGATTACGATCGTCTCGCGGGGCAGGTGATCCGGCAGATCCTTGAAGTCCGGACGCCGCTTGGCCTTGCGCCGCTTCCGCTTCGGCTGATCCGTCTTGGGCTCGTGCGGCAGGGGCACCTCGACCTCCATGTCGTCAAACAAGAGGCCCTGCTGCGCCTCCGGCCCCAGTACATACCTTTCGCTCCTGGAGCCAAAGAGCAGGCGGAGGGCTTCAGCCAACTGTTTGTCCTTGCTCTCCAATTTCGCCTGCAGCCGGCTTATCTCCTCGGACTGGTAGAGTCGACGGGCGGCGCGTTACTCCCATTAGGAGCACGTTTCCGCCCGCCGCTCATCAAACCGGACATGCAGAATTACCGCATCCGGCTTTCAGACAAGATCATGTTTTCGCCCACGGAAGGCCCTTGGTCGTTGGCTCAAGGCATATCAAGCCATACTTCTCGTATAGCTCTTCGTGCGGGAAGCGCGCCCACCCCCCGGACTGGACCTTGTGCTTGCGACAGAGCCACTGGCGAATCCGCTTCTTCATGTGTGCATCTATGGCTGCATAGGCGGGATTGACTTGTCCAAGTCGGAAGTAGTTGGCCCATCCGGTCATTAACCAGTTAAGGCGTGTTACCATCTCCTCTATGGACAGCAGTCCGTGCCTTGCCGCCGTTTGCTCACTGATCCTGCGGCATATGCTCTGGACACTCTTCTTGCTCGGGCGAGTCCCTATATAGGATCCTCTGCCGCCCGGGCGAAAGTTGCGCCCAATCCGGTACCCAAGGAACTCAAACGGTTCTTCGGGGCACCGGACGCATCGGGTCTTCCTTGCGTTGATCGGCAGTTTCAGCCGTTGCATTATGGTCTCCACCGCTTCCAGCATCGCTGTACCATCGGCCTTTCCGAGTACCACAAAATCATCGGCGTAGTTCACGATCGACGCTTGGAAGCGCCGGGCATAGCCCAGCAGCTTCCAGGCAATGAGAAAACGGCGCATGTAGGCGATCGGCGATCGCCTGTGTTACTCAGCAAAGGAGAGATTGGCGCGCCTTGCGGCGTACCCTTTCCTTCCTTCCGAGCCCGGTTCGTCAGGCGTTTGCCTGCCTTACCGTCATCTTCCACTACCGGCATCACCAGCCATGACTTGATGAGTTCGAGCATCCGACCATCGCTGATGCGACGCGCCAGAGACTTCATCATCTTATCATGCGGTATCTCACCAAAGTAGTTCGACAGGTCTGCATCAACCACTTCCCGGCGGCCCGTATTTACGAGCCTGTGGACGCGATTGACCGCTTCCTGTGCGCCACGTCCCTTCCGATAGGCATATTGCTCCTCTTGTAAATCCGCTTCAAAGATCGGCCCCAGCACCAGCATTGCCGATGTCTGCGCGACCCTGTCACGAATACAGGGAATGCCTAACGGCCGGAACTTGCCTGGCTGCTTCTTCGGGATCAGTACCTGACGTACCGCACGCGGTTTGTACGTACCCTCCCTTAGATCCCGCGCCAGTTCCCCCAGCCATCGATTTATGCCGTGCGCTTCAATGTCTCGAAAGGTCTCTCCATCCACACCGGCACTGCCGCCGTTACGGCGTACTTGTTGCCAGGCTGCAAATAAGAAATCCTTCCTCCACACTTTGTCACACAATGCATGGAAACGACGCTTGGGGTCTTCCTCCGCTTTGACATGTAATACGCGCTGGAGGTCCCGAACTGATTCTGATCCTGTTAGACTTGCGTCAGTAACCATTGCCTTTCCCCCTTTGCGTATTGCTCTTGAATGAGGGTCCCTTTCCTCGACGAGCATTACCCCGCGTCACAGGTACTACGGACCCATCCGCCACCCTGACGGCCCAATCTGTCCCTTGCGGGAAATCGGTTGGCTTACGTGTGCCTCCGGCAGGGCTTCCCGTGTTGCTACTTTTCCCATCTTGCATGCATGCCAGTGCCACTACCCCGGCGGAAGTAATCTGGTGCTTGTGTCGTTCTCTTCCCAGACTACCGGCGGCCTTCCCCTTACCAACGGAGGGTCGGCTTCCGCATTGCATGTTTCGAGGCCTGCTCGGCATTCACTACGCGTTCCGGCCTGCATGCTCGCTGAATCGCCTAAGCGACCCTTTACCAAAGTGCTTCAGCTCATGTTGTTACCTCCATAAACCGCTTTGGCCGCTACTAGCTGGAGCGACAGTTACTAGGTGGGATTCGCACCCACTAGGGAAAAGCGCCTTATCACGGCGCACGATGGCGTTTTGCTGAAGCACCGCGGCAAGCTGCGCACGGAAGGTCTCAACATCCGCAGAAGAGAGGGAGGAATGTGCTTCGGGCTGCATGATTGTTCAACAACGTCTGCACATGCATTGTTCCCCGTTTCCACATACTATCTATCCCGATTTTCAGCTCTTAACCGCATACCGGCGCCGGTATTTTACGGACTTCAGCGACACTCCCTCCAGTAACATCACCATCTGCGTCCACGTCGGCATATCCTCTTTCGGCAGCTCAAACGTACCCGCTTCAAGCCTTTTGTAAAACAAGGCGAAGCCGCTTCGGTCCCACGAAAGCGCCTTTAGATGGCTCCGCCTCCTGTTGACGAACACAAAGACGTCCCCCGACATGGGATCCCGCTTCATGCCGCTTTTCACCAAGGCGCACAGGCCGTCAAAGCTCTTGCGCATGTCGGCTGGCGGCCGGTAAAAGAAATACCGGTGCGAAGGCCCCAGTCCGATCATGACTGCACCAGCTGCGCCAGGTACGAGGCAGATACCGGCGCCAAGAGGCGCACGCGTATCCCGCCCGGGTACATGATCTCCACTTGCGCCTCTTCACCTGCCACGGGTCGGCCAATCTCCACAAAGGCACCGCTGCCGCAGCCTCCAGGCGATACTTCCGACGCCAGTAAAACAGCTGCCCATACGAGATGCCGCGCTCGGCACAGAACGCTGCAGCGGTCTGGCTGCTTTCTTCATACTGTTCCACCAGCGAAAACATTTCTTCCGCCGTTCGTCTGGGCTGTCTCATGCCATCCAGGCTTTGAGTCCTCGGGTCTATGAGTAATCTCCCGAGAAATCGTCACCTTTTCCAGATGGGTTTCACCGCACGCTTACCTTCTCCCGCACCAGCGCACCGCCCCGAAGTCCGAAATTGGCCAGACACGACTCGGCGGCCGGGCGGCGCCGCGCTGCCTTGAACGCAGGCGCGCGCTTTCGCGCACGCTCCGCCAGAGAAAGCTTGCCCTTCTTCGGAAGCGCATTGAGTGCCAGCCGAGCATCCAATGCTTCTCGATTCTTCAAGCTGTGAAAGCCCCGGTCAAAACTGCACGCATTGAACTCTGGAAAAGCCGCCTGCACCGCATCAATGATCGGTACCGCCACCTCAACATCTGATGTGTCCCACAGGATGTGATAAGCCAAAATGAACCGGTGCTCATCTTCTACCAGTGCGACCGGAAGGCCCAGCTCGGCCAGCACGCCCGCCTTGCCTTTGCTGATCCAACGCGTATGTGGCTTGTGGATGGAAAACACTTTCTGCGCATGTGGAATCTGCTCGCCCAAGAGGATGCGACGCCGGATTTGATCCACCAACAAGTCTACATAGTGCAAGTAATACGCGATATCCGCTCGCGCCGCCGCCGATTTCTGCACTGTGGCCAAGGCATTTAACAGCGTACGGGCACGTGCTGCAGTCTGTGTGCACTGGCGCAAGTACGCCTTCACTCCTTTCGGATTCTGCCGGTAGCGCGGGGCCGTCCGCACCCGGCTGAAGGCCTGGTATATCTTCCGCGTGCGATCCGCATGCTTGCGCCAGCCCGGAAGAGCGAATGCCGCCGCCGAGCGTGCACTCACACGTATTAGACCACGAACCGCATCCCAGCACAGACCCACATCGGTGGGATAGTGCACATGCGTCTTAACCACCCTGGAATCGCAGCGACCGGCTAGCGGCCCCAGACTTTTTTCCAGCCACCTTGTGCGCCGTCCGCACTATCAATTGGGTGTCGGGTAGCCCGGGGGAATTTCACCCCCAGGCTCCCACAGAACCGTACGTGAGACTCTCGCCTCATACGGCTCTTCTCGGCCCACCCGGCTACCAATCCAGCCAGCAGCCAAGCCCTTGTTTCTTGAGCGAGGTCCTCCCGCCTTGCGGTTGCCCCGCTCCTTCCACCGACCGAGTCGGCCCCTTCGCTCCAGTTCCATCACAGAACCTTCATCACTACTACGAGCCGATCCGCCCCCGTGGAGCGCATTGGTACTCAATCGCTCGCGGGTTCTCCGCTTGCGAGTCTCCCTTAGCATCGCCCCGACAGGTTCCCACGTTCCGCATTTAGGCCCAGACCATATTCTCGCCGCCTGTATGCCGGATGCCGATCGGGCCATAAACAGGCACCTCCCGATCTCGTCCCGGAGCAGAGATGAGACCCCGGTTTTGACATCGTCCATGCACTTTCGACACTTCGTCAGCGGTTCACTTGCGTTCGACTCTATGGCCCATACCTGACAGAGTCATTGCTCCGCCTTTTCCGGACTCGCTCACTACCGAACCCTTAAGGTCAAGCAGCAGCCGGTGGTTTGCAGCCTCCGCCTGTACGACGGCTGCGAGGGGCCTTCCCCCATCCTAAATGCAGTTACGCAGCACTCAAGCTATGTTAAAGAACAACGCCCTTGTGCCACTCGTGGCACACCACCTTCCGGACCAGCTCCGGCGTCAAAAGCTGCACGTTGTCCACCAGCCGCTGTCTGCTGTACTTCACCGCGTCAAAGGCGGCCGTGCCCCAAGAGCTCCCGCGGCAAAAGATGGTTGTTCGCCCGGTACAACAAAGCATCGTAGTCCAGATCCAGGCACTGCTTGACTATCGCAAACACGATGACGCGCGATAGATCCATGCCCGGTCGCCCGACATCTCTGCGCGCACCCGGCTGAAAGTGCGCCTCCAGAATCGTGAACAAGGCCGCGCGGGATTCCGCCTTGCAGTAGACGCACTGCAGACCCTTGAGCACCGCACTCATGTCGTCGCGCATTCTCGGGTCTATGGCAATCTCCTTGATCGGCGTACTGTCGAGTGCACGGCACTCTGGGACAATCTTGCGCATGGTTTCCCTGGCGAATGTGAGCTGTTTTGCGCTCTTAAATGCCCAAATCGGCTATACGTCCTTCAGATTTAGCGCCAATGGCAAGATATAACAGATTGTTTCTTTATGATTTAAAGTATTTTCGTACAACCACTAGATAGTGAATGTGTCTGCTGTGCGGCTGGTCGAGCGCTATGCACGTCGCATGATCATGGAGACCGTAATCAGCGACGCCATTGACTTTTTCCACATGGATGCCCTGGTATAGTAGGACCCTATTTCAAGTGAAGATTACATGAAGAGTTTTTGGCTTGACCTCTGGAGAAGCGACCGGGCGGCTTCGACGGCTAATCAATCTGGTATTCGCGTGCTAAGCCCCGAAGGACCATAACGCATGATTTCGGTTTCGACGGGAGCTGCCACTATCTGTTGACGCGCACTCACCAGCAAGAGAGCTGGCTATCGCAAGGGCATATCGTGGGTTCTCCTTACCGTGCCCGATCACTTCTCCATAGGCCATTTCTTTGGTTGCAAGATACAGTTTAGGCGGCCTTCGGCAACGGCGAGCCCGTGTGCATACGCAACGCCTCCCAGAGAAAGCCCGCCAGTTCACGCGCCACCGCCGTGTTGGCCACGCATCGCGACTTCGTCTGACTCAGTTTGCGGAATCTCTTGTACAGCCGGCACTGGGCCTTCCATGCCAGTAGAACGACCTCGGCCGAGACGCCCTGCTGCCGTTCGCGTAGCACTTTACTGCACCGCGGTTGGGCTGCATACTTCCATGCCGTTGACACCAGCGCCTTGCGAACATGCGTGTTGCCCGTCTTTGTGATGGAGCCGCGCTGCGTGTGATCGCCCGAGCTGTACTCGCTCGGCACCAGGCCGAGATACGCCATTAACTGCCGCGGATGCGCGAAGCGACGGATGTCTCCCAATTCGCACACCAGCGTCATGGCCGTCACAAAGCCTATGCCCCGGAAGGCCATCAGCACCCCCACGGGCTCTCTGTAGCGGTCCTTTTCGGCTTCCTCCGCCAGATGCTGTTCCAGTCTGTGCACTTCCTGCTCCAGATACGTCAGCTTGTGCAGATACGTCTGCAGCGTGACCTGGTCCACCGCCCTTGCCGGCAAGGCACGAATCCACTTCCAATGGGCCTTCGTCCAGTTTGTGGCACCGGTGTACCGAAAGCCCCGGGTCTGAATGAAAGACAGAATCCGCTGCTTGGTGCGCGTGATAGACTCCACCAGGTCAGCGCGGCAGCGCAAAAGGGACCGGGCTGCTTCCTGCTCCTCTTCCGGTACGCACACCGGCGTCAGCAGCCCTTTGGCATACAACGTGGCCAGCTTCATCGCATCCCGTCGATCAGTCTTGATACGCTCGCCCGGTCGACGCGGAATGGTTGAGGGGGCGATCACGTCGCAGTGCACGCCCTGCACCTGCAGCGCACGCTGCAGGCCGAATCCGCAGAACGACGCTTCGTAGCAGCAACGAACCTCGCCGTAGCGCCTCTGTAACTTCTGCACATACTTGCGGATTCTCGGCATGTCGTGCGGCAACTGCCGCTCGTCAATTACCTCGCCCGTGCTGTCGTCGTACACGCAAAGCGCAATGGTCTTCTTGTGCACGTCCATGCCGACAACCAGCGAGGAGGCCGAAGTGAATGTTGGGGTGTATCTTTGCATGAGGCTGTTCCGGTTTGGGTGAATGTGGTGAACGAGCTAATGTAGCTCGCCCAGCCGGAGCAGTCCTACTATAAGATCTCTGTGCGGCCGTACCCATGAAAATCAATGTCGACGTGCAGCTGAGCGTCATAGCGAGCGTACTCTATCGCCTCCTCGGCCTGCGGGTCGCACAAGGATTCGAAGTGGCAGAAGCGCGCACCCTGTACCGCAATCTCATACCCTGGTATAGTAGGATACTATGTCAAGTGAAGATTACATGAAGAGTTTTTGGCTTGACCTCTGGAGAAGCGACCGGGCGGCTTCGACGGCTAATCAATCTGGTATTCGCGTGCTAAGCCCCGAAGGACCATAACGCATGATTTCGGTTTCGACGGGAGCTGCCACTATCTCCAATCGCGCGCTCACCAGCAAGAGAGCTGGCTATCGCAAGGGCATATCGTGGGTTCTCCTTACCGTGCCCGATCGCTTCTCCATAGGCCATTTCTTTGGTTACAAGATACGAGTCAGGCGGCCTTCGGCAACGGCGAGCCCGTGTGCATACGCAACGCCTCCCAGAGAAAGCCCGCCAGTTCACGCGCCACCGCCGTGTTGGCCACGCATCGCGACTTCGTCTGACTCAGTTTGCGGAATCTCTTGTACAGCCGGCACTGGGCCTTCCATGCCAGTAGAACGACCTCGGCCGAGACGCCCTGCTGCCGTTCGCGTAGCACTTTACTGCACCGCGGCGGGGCTGCATACTTCCATGCTGTAGATACCAGTGCCTCCGATCGATCGGGATAGGTGGGGGCCTCACGGCCCCCACCCTCCCACACCACCGTGCGTACGGGTCCGTACACGGCGGTTCAATGGACTTGAGCAAACCGACTTGGGTGCCAGGG
Organism: Rhodothermales bacterium; assembly: GCA_965216255.1. Taxonomy (GTDB): domain Bacteria; phylum Bacteroidota; class Rhodothermia; order Rhodothermales; family Bin80. The sequence continues at coordinate 4,482,899 of OZ244148.1, read as the reverse complement.
CCACCAGGCCGCTACATGCCGGGAGTTCGGATTCGGGTTGCGCCGTGCGAACTTCGGTCCCTTCCCCACGGGCACCGCCGGATTCACCGGGGCTGTCCCACGCAAAAGGCAGCGTTAGCTGGATTTTCTGCCGCATTGCTCGCATGAGCTTGCCATCCTACTATCCCCTGTCCATTGTTCGGGCCTTCGTCGGCTAAGCCGACTACTATGCCCTCTGCTGACTTCTGCGTTGCGGTCACGTGCCTTACGACACGCTCAGTCCGGCTTAGCCGGACACAACGCAGATCTCCCAGGGTAAGACCAACCGCCTTCCCTGCACACCCGCCGAATCTACCACCCCGACGCATAGATGACGCGGACTTTGCGATAACCGGCTCGCTCGTCCGATCGGGTAGGCCTCGTATTCGGTTCTTGTTCATCGGGTCGCAGGTTTGCTCCACGCTTCCTTCAGACCCCGCCTCACGACGACGCCCTTGCGCTTCGCTAATCCTTCGCCGCCATCTGGCTGGATAGAGGACTTGCACCTCCAAGCTGTTGATCATGCCTGGCACACCGGTAGGCCCCGGGTTTCCCCGGGGCCCCCGCACAGATCCGGACGTGCCCGTTAAGGCATCCGGCTCCTCCCTCAGGTCGCGCCGCCGCGCATGACGTTAATGGGCCGGCTAACCAACCCATAGCCGTAACCGGTCCATCCGTGTGACACACGAAGTCCGGCTCTGCGTCCGGTGTGTGTTGGATTTTCCGATTTCCCCTCGGGTGCGACGCTTCGCTCCACCAACTCCGCCACACGGTCCCCCGCGCTTTGTTCGCCAGCTTCATCGCTACTATCATCGCATCTGACTCCTCCTCGCCGTTCATCCTCCGCTCGGCAACTGCCTTGGCTTTGGCGGCCCCGCCTTAAGCGCTGGGCAGCGAGGAGGCCTCCCAGGTCCCGACCTTGTACGTACATGCGTGCGTGGGTTCTTCGACGCCGCAGAGCCCTCCCGCACCTCACCAAAGCGGTGCGAGCAGTGTTGCCTTCGACCAACGTGAGAGTCTCGGCACTCTGAATGACAATGTTTTCGGCGCTCAATAGCCCTGCCCACATGCGCCCCTGCCGACGCTTCGCCCATCCCCTCACGAGGATGACCGCACGGCTCGGGAAATGATATGGATCGGTTACTTCCTTCATCATAGAGGACTTCCACCCCCTGTACTTGGCCAGTTAGCCTGGCGCACCACGTGCGTATTACCCGTCTTCGTGATGGAACCGCGTTGCGTGTGATCTGCCGAGCTGTACTCGCTCGGCACCAGGCCGAGATACGCCATTAACTGGCGCGGATGCGCGAAGCGACGGATATCTCCCAACTCGCACACCAGCGTCATGGCCGTCACAAAGCCAATGCCCCGGAAGGCCATCAGCACCCCCACGGGCTCTCTGTAGCGGTCCTTTTCGGCTTCCTCCGCCAGATGCTGTTCCAGTCTGTGCACTTCCTGCTCCAGATACGTCAGCTTGTGCAGATACGTCTGCAGCGTGACCTGGTCCACCGCCCTTGCCGGCAAGGCACGAATCCACTTCCAATGGGCCTTCGTCCAGTTTGTGGCACCGGTGTACCGAAAGCCCCGGGCCTGAATGAAAGACAGGATCCGCTGCTTGGTGCGCGTGATAGACACCACCAAGTCAGCGCGGCAGCGCAAAAGGGACCGGGCTGCTTCCTGCTCCTCTTCCGGTACGCACACCGGCGTCAGCAGCCCTTTGGCATACAGCGGGGCCAGCTTCATTGCATCCCGTCGATCAGTCTTGATACGCTCGCCCGGTCGACGCGGAATGGTTGAGGGGGCGATCACATCGCAGTGCACGCCCTGCACCTGCAGCGCACGCTGCAGGCCGAATCCGCAGGACGACGCTTCGTAGCAGCAACGAACCTCGCCGTAGCGCCTCTGTAACTTCTGCACATACTTGCGGATTCTCGGCATGTCGTGCGGCAACTGCCGCTCGTCAATTACCTCGCCCGTGCTGTCGTCGTACACGCAAAGCGCAATGGTCTTCTTGTGCACGTCCATGCCGACAACCAGCGAGGAGGCCGAAGTGAATGTTGGGGTGTATCTTTGCATGAGGCTGTTCCGGTTTGGGTGAATGTGGTGAACGAGCTAATGTAGCTCGCCCAGCCGGAGCAGTCCTACTATAAGATCTCCATGGCCAATGTCACGTTGACCAACGACGAGATCGTGGTAACCTATCCCCGTCGGGCCAATAATCCTCGCCTTATGGAGGCCAATCATCACCGGCGGCACCAGCCCATTCCTTGGCTCGGTAACAAAATCCTGACCCTGCACTTCGCCTGAATCGCCAGACGGTCACATTAACTTTACCCGAATGGAAATTGAGGCTAGTAATGTGAAAAAGATGACACCCAGCAAGTCAGGCACTTTGGCGGTGAGCATGATCTTGGCTTCGGCCTCAGGCCCGCAGCACATCGATGTACCCGGGCTGTGGGAGCCTGGTTACATAGATAGCGAAGTCCACGGAAGGAACACTTCCACCAGCGGCGAAGCCAAGACCGGCCTCCTGGTACTTGATGCAGCGGCCGCAGCGCCTTGGACCGTGCGCGGGGCGCATCGCATGTGGCAGCAGAGCGGCGCCATGTGGAAAAGGCACCGAGATGACGAAGCCGGCTCGAGCCCTCTGCGGACACGGATCACCTGTGGCGAGCTGAAGCAGGCTTCAAGACACCGCCATACCACCTGAATCAATCAGACAATGCATATGTACAACGGCGCACTTGATGCCAACGTGTCCTCCGCTCGGTACTGGCTTAGTCACAAAGTTGAATCATGCCCAAGGAGCGATGCCGACGCGGCCCCTTTCCAGCAACGTGCGAAAATTCCCGTGCCGACATCGATAACTGATTCCGAACCATTGCCCTCACGTCCGCCCGGAGTAAGAAACATGCATCCATTGCAACTGCCTGGCCGCCGGGCACCCGGTCAGGGTCAGGGCAAAGGTTGGACCGGCCAAGAGCGTACCGGACCGCACCCATTCGATCCCGCGATGGAAGCGTCGCTTAAGGATCTCACAGCAAGGGCAAGGAAGGCAGCGGCGCGGTCCCACGTGCCGTTTTCGGGCAGGCCCAAGGGCGCCGTTCTACTACTTTCTGATGGTCATTGGGTACCAGGCTGCCGCATAGAGAGCGCAGTGCTCCCGCTCGCTATCACTGCTCTCCAGGCGGCCATCGCAGCGGCCATCGCAGCGGGTAGACGGGATGTCGTGGCTGCCGTTCTCAGTTGTGACGCAGACGCTACGGATGATAATTTTATCAAAGGGGGACCTTTTTCAATCCTTGAACGCGTTGCTTTAAATGCCTATTTGGTAACTGGAAAGCTGTCGACTGCACGGGCCCCGCTGCCGATTCACCTGGCACCGTCTACCGTGAAGGAAGGAATGATGGCGGCGCGGCTCGCGGCCAATCGTGCGTACACGCCGGTATCCGGCTTTGCTGTGGGCTGTGCGGGCAGAACAAATGAAGGGATGCTGGTCACCGGAGTAAACGTGGAACACGAGGACTGGCAGCGAATGCTATGCGCAGAGCGCAGCCTTCTTGCCATCCAACGCAGCTGGGGCCTGCCCGAGCTTGCGGAAATCTTCATTGCGTGTATACACGCAGACACTAGCTCTCCGTGCGGTGCGTGCCGCCAGCTCCTGGTAGAATTGGCCCCGCACGCCACTATCTGGATGGATCGCAGCAGTGGTCCACCTTGGCGCTCTTCACCCAAAAGGCTGCTGCCCCGAGCGTTTGGCTGGCATCCGGACGGATAAGGGCGGCTTCACACTCACCATTTACTAGCGAGGTCCCACGTGATCAAGAACTCCTGCTGCATACTGTCACTGCTCATGGGTGCGCCCTTCGTCCAAGCACAAGAGCTAACCAAGAGCTGGGTATTCTTCACAGACAAGCTGGATGCGGCAGGAAAGGCTACCGTAGTGGAAGCCGGCTACGTATCCGAGCGCGCCCGAGACCGCCGAATTCGCCGCGGAAGCGGCGTGCCCGCTCTGACAGATGCACCGGTTTCGCCGGCGTATCTTGCAGAATTGCGGGGAATGGGCATTGAGCCCGTTTTCGAGAGCCGCTGGCTCAATGCTGTATCGACCTGGCTTGACACCGAAAAACGGGCTGCCGCCTCCGCGCTCCCCTTCGTGCAACGTATTCGGAACGTAGCAAAACTCACAGTCGCCGAGGCGCCGGGCGTGCCGCTAGTGTATGCGCTCGCGGCGCCGAAGCCGCGGCGCTACCGGCTGGACTACGGTCCATCCCAGGGGCAACTGGAACTTGTAAACGCTATTCCGGCGCTGGAGCGCGGAATCAACGGAGATGGCGTTGTGCTTGGCTTTCTTGATACAAGGTTCGATATTTCTGCAGGCAACCCGTTCGACCACCGTGCATTACGGCATATTGCCGATTCCGGGCGCATTACAGCGCGGGACTTTACCGCCGGAGATCAGCAGTTTGCAGGATCAAATCAGAGCAATTGGCACGGCATCAGTGTTGCATCGGTAGCGGCCGGCTTCGAAGAGGGCCAGCTGATAGGTCCGGCCTACGGGGCAACCGTGTTTGCGGCGACAACGGAGTTTGCCCTCCATGAGCGACATTCTGAAGAAGACAATTTCGTGGCAGCTCTGGAGTGGATGGAGGCAGAAGGCGTGGATGTCGCAAACTCATCACTGGGCTATACCAACACCTTTGACGCAGACGAGGTCGACTATACAATAGCTGATCTGGACGGGAATACCGGTATAACGACCATTGCCGTGGATGTGGCCGCCGCCATGGGTGTCATTATTGTGACCAGCGCCGGCAACTCTGGCAACCGTCCGTGGCGGTATATTTCTACGCCCGCCGATGCGGATTCGGTAATCTCTGTGGGCGCCGTGCATCCAGACCGCACCAAGGCACCCTTCAGCAGTTTTGGACCTACCGCCGATGGCCGGATCAAGCCCGAAGTAGCCGCCCAGGGTATCGACGTGCACCGCGCCTCCGAAAACGGCGGGTACCGCGGCGGTAGCGGCACGTCGTTTTCCAGCCCGATGGTGGCAGGCATTGTCTGCCAAATGGTACAGGTGAATCCGGACCTGACGCCCATCGAGGCGCGGGAAATCCTGAAGGCGACCTCCAGCCAGTGGGACCGCCCGGACAACCTACTGGGCTGGGGCATCGTGGACGCAGATGCGGCAATACGGGAGGCCGAGCGGTGCGCCAATCCGGAAGTAGTCTGTGCCACGCCGACTACCCTGAATGCGGAGGAGACCGCGACGCTTCCCGAAGTTTTGGAGCTGGTCGCTCCATATCCCAATCCCTTTTCGGAATCCGCCGTCTTTACGGTCAGCGCTGCACGGCACGTTTCGCGGGCCACGCTGAGCATCTACGATGTGCTCGGACGCCGCGTGGCCGTTCCTTTCTCCGGGCCGCTGCATGGCGGGGTGCAGGAAATCGTCTTTGAGGCGCAGGCGCTGCCCCGGGGGCTGTATATGTATGCATTGGAAGCGGACGGCGCCACGCAGTCTGGAAAGATACTCCTCATGCAATAGCTGCTGCCCAAACAGCCGGGTACGGCATGATCTCATTTGGCCTCAATCCGTGGCTTCTGCTGCCGTGCGCCCTCATCGCCGCCGGACTGACCTTCTTAGCGTACCGCAATAGCGCGCGGCGTATGCCGCTTGCGACGCGCCGGTTGCTGCAGGGCCTGCGATTTGCCGCACTGTTCGTGGTACTCTGCCTGCTCTTTCAGCCTACATGGCACCGGCAGTTTGCGGACAGCAAGCCTCCGGTTATCGGTGTTCTGATAGATAACAGCCAGAGCATGGCAGTCGCCGCGCAAGAGCGTCCGGCGCAGGCTGCGCAGGAAGTGAGGCAGCTTCGAGCCGCGTTTCCGGACTTGCCGGGCACGCCGCGATTCTTTGCCTTCGGCCCGCACACACGGGAAGTGGGAACGGCTGATTCCCTGCACTTCGCCGGCGCGATCACGGATATCTCGCAGGGCCTGGGCGACATTCGCGAGGCACTTCGCGAAGATCATGTACGCGCCGTGCTCCTGGTAACAGACGGGCTATACAATTCGGGACGCAATCCACTCTATACCGCCACGGAGTATGGTATCCCGATACATACGGTTGCCGTCGGAGACACCATGCAGCGCCGTGACCTGCAAATCCGGCGCGTGCTTACCAATGACATCGGATATGCGGGCAGGGAGCAGCCCGTACAGGTCATGGTGCGCACCCGGGGCTTTGCGGACCAGGATGTTGAAGTTCGATTGATTTACGCTGATTCGGTGGTAGCAACAGCAGTCGCTCGCCTGCCCAGCCAATCCGGCAGCGTGTCCGTAGACTTCGCATTTGAGCCCCGAGCCGCCGGTCTTCAACAGCTTACGGCTAGCGTTACGCGGCTGGACGGCGAAATCACCCATCGCAACAATACGGCATCCGTGCCGATACGCGTGCTGGAATCACGGCAGCGGATACTGCTGCTGGCTGCAGGACCAGGCCCGGACCTCGCGACCATTCGCGGGTTTCTTGACGGCACAGAAGACGCCGAGGTAGATACTTATATACAGAAAGGGACCGGGGCTTTCTACGAGGGATCCTTTAGCCCGTCGCCGACCGGATATGACCTGATCATAATGGCCGGCTTTCCGGGCCGCAGGGCTTCGCGCGCTGCGCTGGATGCCGTGGTCGATGCCGCCGAAGCCGGGACGCCGCTATTTTTTCTGGCCGGTTTACAGACTGATCTCACTACGCTACGTGTCGAATTTGATCCATACCTTCCCGCAGTGCCCGTGCGAAGTAGCCCTTCGCAGAGCGAAGTTGTCTTCGCGGCGACAGCTGCCGGGCTCCAGCATCCTGTAATGGATTTCACCGAACCCGACGCCTTCACGCAGTTGCCACCGCTTACACGAAGCTCCGCCGGCTGGGACATCAGCCCCGACGCAAGAGTGCTGGCCGTCGCCCGGTTGCAGGCTATTGCGACAGAAGAGCCCCTCTTAGTCGTGCGCAGCCGTGCCGGCCACCGAACGGCGGCTCTCCTCGGCGCACGAACCTGGCGTTGGAAGAATCTCCCGGACGATCTCAATGCATTCACGGATCATTGGCATGGTTTGTTCGAAGCCATTACGCAGTGGCTTACGACCCCCGAAGACAACCGTCTCGTGCGCATAGAGCCGGTAGATGCCGCCGTTGCGGGAGGTGTGCCCGCGCTATTTGTGGGCCAGGCCTATGACGAGAGCCTGAATCCTCATGAAGACGCAGCAATCAGTGTTGAAATCGTAGCACCGGACGGTGCCCGCTACCCGTATGAGATGCAGCCGCTGGGCAATGGACGCTTTGCGCTCGACGTTGGCGTGCTGCCGGAGGGAGCATACTCTTTCGAAGCAGAAGCTTCGCGGGCAGAGCAGGTGTTGGGGCGGGACTCAGGCGTATTTACGGTGGGAGCCCTTCGACTGGAATACCGGGAAACGAAAACCGATGTACAGTTGCTTCGGCAGCTTGCACTAAGAACCGGTGGAGAGGCCTTTACCCCTGCCACCGTCGGCAGACTGGCGGATGTTCTTCGCTCGGACAGCAGTTTCGCGCCCGATATTCGGCTTGTTACACGGGAGCGAAGTCTCTGGCACTGGGCGCCGGTCTTCTGCGCCGTGGTACTTCTGCTTACCATCGAGTGGGTGGTTCGCAAACGGGCAGGCCTGGTATAGACCCACAGCGGAACCAGGCGCGGCCAACTCCCCCACTCCGGAAGCCTCGCCGCCTCATGCGTTCATTCGTGCCCCGAAGCTACGGAGCGCAGGCCCACACGCAGGCAGGATCAAGCTGAAGCGTCCACTGCGCCATGCCGTCCGAGTTGAGGCATGCCGCTAACGGCACCTAGCGCGGACCAGGAAGCAGGCTCCAGCGACAAAGCCATCTTCTGGCCATCACGCGATGCATGGGATACGGCAGTCTGCACAGGCGCCAGAGCGCCACGTAGCGCTGCGGACACATTCCAAGAGCAGCATTGCGGTCCCAGCGGGCTCTCGAGGGCGCCGACTGAAGGGCGCCAATCTCGGCATCCGGTACTGCCCCGGTCACCCTGAATCCACTGCTCCTGCTAATTCCACACGCGTAAGACCTGCATTCGTGGGTAAGGAACCGAATGCCGCGACGCTTTCTACGGTTTCCAGGTAGGCGTGAATGGCCTCGCGCAGGGCCCCGGACCCCTTTCCATGCACGATCTCCAATACCCGAATATTGGCGGCAAGCGCCTTGTCGACGAGCTTTTCAACACTCCGCACGGCCTCGTCGACGCGGCACCCTCTCAAATCTACTCCCGCCTGCGCATCCTTTCCATAATCCGATGCCTGCTGCAGGGCACGAACCCGGTGGCCAGCTGCCACGCTCAGCCGTTCGGTAGCAGCATATACGCGCATGGCACCGAATGCAACAACTGCCTTTGCACCGTCAATCTCTATAATTTCGCCCTCGCTGGCCCCGCGATCCAGAACAACGCGGTCGCCCACATGAAGCCTCTTTCCTCCGTGGGCAGAGCGCCACGGTTCGGATGCCGGCGGGAGCGTCTTCCGGCGCTGCATTGGTTTCCGGCCCCTCTGCGCGGATTTCCTCGCCCTGCGCACTCCACCGGCTGGCGCCGCCCTTACAAGTCGTGCCCGGCGGCGCACCACCAGGCGGCCGGCCGGACGTTGGAGCCGGACCAGAAGCTCCTGGCTGCGGCTCTCGAACGTCGCAATGAGGTCCTCCAGCGCTGCGGCCTGCGTGCCGAGCAACGCGCGGGCCCGCTCCAGCACTCCAGGGTCCAGATCAAGGCGAGCGGCGATCTTGAAGGCATACGACGAGCCCGGAACACCCTGTCTGAAGCGAAATGTTGGCCTTAGCGTCTCCTGGTCGAATTCCATCGAGCCGTTTTCAACACCATGGGCCTCATGCGCGAACCCCTTGAGCGTACCATGATGCGTCGTAACCACCGTGCGTGCACCGCTCTCCGTAAGGTGCTCCAGCGCGGCCTGGGCCAGCGCCGCCCCTCCAGCCGGGTCGGTGCCCGTGCCGATTTCGTCTATCAGGATGAGCGTGCGCGGATTTGCCAGCTCAAGCATGCGGCGCAGCCCCTGGATACGCGAACTGAAGGTTGACAAGTCGTTTTCCATGGACTGCTCATCCCCTATTTCGACGAGCAGGCCCTCGAATGGATAGAAGCTTGAGGCCGGGTGCACCGGGACGGGAATACCGTAGGCGAGCATGAGGGAAAGCAGACCGACCGTCTTCATGGCCACCGTCTTGCCACCAGCATTGGGCCCCGTTATTACCAGGGTGCCCGCCGTTAGCCCGAGTACGAGATTGAGTGGAACCACGGCCTCACCCTGGTACAGCAGAAGCGCAGGATTGCGCCCGTCGCGGATATCCACGATGCCATCGTCATTGAACTTCGGCACGACCGCTCGCATGCGATTCGCCAGATGCGCCTTAGCCTGCAGCAGATCAAATTGCGCAAGGCATACCAGGTTAACCGCAAGTTCGTCGCCCCTTGCCTGCACGCGAGCGGTTGCCTCCCGCAGGATACGCTCCATTTCGCGGCGCTCTTCGGCCTCCAGAAGCCGGATTTCGTTATTCAAATCAAGGCACGCTTCCGGCTCCATGTACACCGTCTGGCCCGTTGCGGATGTGTCATGAATAAAGCCGCGCACCTTTCGCTTAGCTTCTGCCCGCAGGGGTATCACCATGCGTCCGCCCCGGACGGTGGGCTGCAGTTCAGTGGCGTAGCCCTTTGCGTGGGCTAGCAGCAATACTTCTCGCAGTCGCAAGCGCAGCGCATCGCGCCTTAGAGGAATAAGCCGGCGAAGGCGACGAAGCTCCCTGGAAGCGTCATCACGCACTGCACCATCCACATTCACAATCTCGTCCAGATAATCCTCCAGCTCGCGAAGCACGGTAATGCGCGCCGTAAGTCGTGCCAATACAGGGTACGGGCGCTTGGCAAAGTAGGCCCTGAGGCGCCGCATGCATCGGCAAACCATCTGAACGGCACGGAGATCTTCCGGCCCGACCAAGGCCATTTCGGGAGCGGCTCGGCGGAGAACTTCCCGAACGTCAAGGAAGCCGGCTAGTGGTAGCGCATCGCCATGCTCCAGAGCTGCCTGCAGTTCAGCGACCCGTGCCAACTCGGCCTGTATCTCATTGCGATTCGACGAAGCCTGTAATTCGGCAAGCCGGTCTTCCCCCAGGGCGCACAGCACGTGTGCCCGAAGTTGTGATCGGATTGCGCCGAAGCCTACTTTATCTTCGGCCTTTGGCAAACTATCTAGCATGCTGCAGCCGGGCCATCCATGTACTGTGTTTAATCCGGCGCCACCTATGCTGATCCACAGCGCACCACAACGCCGGTGCGAATTTCATCCCTAGGAAATTAGATACCTTAGTAGCCAAACATAAGCCGACGCCAATTAAAGTCCGAAGTGCAACAACTGTAGACAAGGTAGTATGCCCCTGAGTAGAGACAGAAGATAGCACAGGCAACGCGGAAAACGAGCTTCTTCGGAGGGAGGGCGGAGCCCGACCGGAGAAGAAGCTGCTTGCTGGCCGAAGAAATTCGCGCTCCTTGACCTTTGAGGCAGCCAATGCCGACGGGCGAGCATGGCTCTTCCCCTGCGTGTAGGCACGCAGGATGTCACCCGAACATGGTACAATGGTCTATGGGTCTTTCTGGCGACGACCCGACTCAGACCATGGACGCGGAGGCTGCCACGCCCTCTAGTGCAGGAAGGAAAACCTCCGCCGGCGTGCGGTAGGCCAAGCATCGGCGCGGACGGTTGTTCAATTGCGCTTGCACCCGCCTCACCGCTGCCGGTTCAACCGTGTGAAAGTCGGTTGCCTTCGGGAAGTACTCTCGCACCAGGCCGTTGGTGTGCTCGTTCAGACCACGCTCCCAGGAGTGGTATGGCCTCGCAAAGTAAAACGATGCGGAAAGCGCGCTGGCGATCTGCCGATGATGAGCGAACTCCTTGCCATTGTCCGCCGTGATAGTAAGTACCCGGTCCTTTACCGGACTGAGACAACCTATGATCGCATGGCGGACCCCGATCGCAACCTTTGACGCAACGTGCTCAAGAAACGTGAATTTCGAGGCGCGATCGACCATGGATACCAGTGCTCCCTGTTGTTTCGCCCCGATGATCGTATCAACCTCCCAGTCGCCTATCCGCGTCTTCTGCTCTACAATGGGATCACGTTCGCTGATGTCTACACGGTGCGGTATCAGGCCGCGCCCAGCACCGCTCTTGTTACGCCTGTTGTACCGCTTACCACGGCGACGCAGCAGCTTGTACAACGATCCGCCAGCCGCTCGGTCCGCCCAGCTATGCCTGTAAATCCATGTGGTGCTTACCGAAACGACACCATCACGACGAAGTCGACCCGAGACCTGCTCTGGACTCCAGTGCAGGGCGAGCTTCTCACGCACAAGAGACCACATCGCTTCAGTCATCTTCCGTGGACGCAACGATGCCTTCCTCCGCCGCCCGCTGGCCAAGCGGGTAGCCTGTTGATACCGGTAGCCCCTACCTCCGCTGTTGCGATGCAACTCCCGGCTGATCGTCGATGGCGAGCGACCCAACTGTCGCGCAATCTCGCGCAGCGAATCAGCTCGCTTCCTCAATGCGTGAATCTGGCACCTTTCCTCATAGGAAAGATGATGATAGCCCGTCGCCATTTGATACCCTCCAATGATGTCTTAACGGAGCGTACCGGCATCATCTCGCTCACATGTAATCAGCGTGATGAATACGCGCTTGCTAGCGCGCTGTCATCCAAATCAAGTGTTGCACTTCGTTGTTAAATGGGCCCGATATAATAAGTCCCTTCCGTATCACTACCAGTCCGTCCACCTACCATCTTTAGATCAAGCAGCCATGTCGTACCGAATTGCTGTCGTTTCTTGTCTCATGCTGGCAAGCTGCACCTCGCCAAAGCCGCAGCTGTCCAGACCCGTGCCAGATGCGCCGCAGAGCTACGCCGAAATGGTGGACTTCTTCTTTGCCTGGCGAGGCTTCCAGGCCCCGGACCTGAATGAGGGCGTACCGGACTATTCGCCGCAGGCCATGGACGCCCAGGCAAGACAACTGCCAGCCTGGCAGGCGGCCCTGGCGTCCATAGACACGACCGGCTGGCCCGTCCCCCATCAGGTGGACTGGTACCTGATATGGGCGGAGATGAACGGCCTGGACTTCGAGCACCGCGTGACCCGGCCCTGGGCACGGGACCCAGCCTTTTATGTCTGGTTCTATCCGTCGCCTACCGATGTGCCGGAGCGGGAAGGACCTACGATACACGGCGCTGTTGAGCTCCCTTCCTACGCGCAGCCGCTATCGGCCGAGGACGCAGAAGATATTGCCCGGCGACTGCGCCAGGCTCCAGAGGTATTTTTCCATGCCAGGACCAATCTAACTGGTACCGGGCAGGACTTGTGGACCACTTCGGTGCGTTCCATCCGCGCACAGGGCAGCGACCTTGACGCCCTTGCCGCCTCTGTCGAACCCCTGCATGCCGACTTAGCCGTAGCCGCGCGCGAAGCACGCGGCGCCTCGGATGTCTTTGCTGCCTGGATCCAGGAACAGCTTCCAGCTAAAACACAGCTCTCCGGTATCGGCAAGGAAGCGCACACCTGGAATCTGAAGCATGTTCACCTGCGGCCCTATACCTGGGAGGACGAGGTTCACCTCATGTGGCGTGAACTGGCTCGGGCCCACGCTGCGCTGAGGCTGGAAGAACACCGTAACCGTGACCTTCCCGCTCTTGAGCACATCGCTACAGCCGAAGAGTACGACCGTCTGCTGCACGAGGCAGTGACGGAGTACATGGCCTTTCTAGTGGACGAGGAAATCGTACCCATCAAGCCTTACATGGATACGGCCCTCAGAGAGCAGGTCGGCGCGTTTGCCCCGGCAGCCAGTCTGCGCGGTTTCTTCTCGGAGATTACGTATATGGACCCTCTTGTCATGCGCACGCACCATTACCACTGGATGGACCTTGCAAGGATGCGCAACGAGCCCCACGCGAGCCGCATTCGGCAGGAGCCACTGCTCTATAACATATTTGATGGACGCGCGGAAGGCATGGCAACCGGCATGGAAGAGATGATGATGCATGCGGGCCTCTTCGATAATAGGCCGCGGGCGCGGGAACTCGTGTGGATCCTGCTCGCGCAGCGCGCCGCACGCGGTCTGGGTGGACTATACCAGCATGGCCTGGAGATGACCTTTGATGAAGCCACGCAGTTTGCCTCCAAATGGACGCCACGGGGACTGCTCCCGGCTGGCGGCAGCACGATCCAGGGCGAAGAGCATTTTTACCTGCAGCAACCCGCGTACGGCACGAGCTACGTCATTGGAAAGATTGAGATCGAGTACCTAATAGCCGAATACGCGCGGCAGCGTGGGGGCAACTTCGTATTGTCCGAATTCATGGACGATTTCAACCGCGCAGGTGTCATACCCGTCTCCCTGATCCATTGGGAGCTGACGGGAGACAAGTCCATGCTTGAACGGGCCATTGGGCTGTAGAGCGGGGGGGCGGCGCTTCCCGACGTGCGTTAACGCGAAGGTTGCCCCTCTTCTGCCATTCTCTTTGGCCCGGATCCTGGCCTCGCCGCGCTCTAACACGCCTTGGTAGAGCGCGAGCGACCTGGCAGGAGCCGGACCCGGTGCAGTCTGACAGAAAACCATGGGGACCAGGCACCGTAGACCGCTAGTAATTGAGCTCGTCCCTGGGACTCTCACCAAACGATTCGCGGGTCGAATTGCTAACGACAGTAGGACGCAATAATACGCCGGGGATATGGAGGCAACCACGAGCGGCCCATGAAGGGCTTCCGGAAGGCCTGTTTCATGAGCAGGCCATTCCAAATCCCCCGCACCCTCCTGAGAGCGCAAAGACGCCTATGCATGGCTGGGCTTACCGTTTGCGAATCCTGAAAATCCCGGCGAAGCCCGAATGATTCTCGAATTGTCGACGGACATCGACCCTGAGCTCGAATGGGTCAAGTACGGACTGTAAAAGCAGCCGCGCTGGCTTGTAATACTGGCGCGTGGTCTTTTTCTCACCAGTTGATCGCACACCGGTTGGCTATGCCCCTGCGCCACACGTGGGTAAGGCTTCCGGAATTGCACAAGACAAATGTCGGCACCGGCACCGGGAAAAGGTATTTGTTATCTGGCCACACTTGCACTGATCGCCATGTTGGCGCCGGGCACGCAGGTTCGTGCCCAGTCTGTGCGCGCGCGTGCTGGAAGCGAAGCAGATGTTGACATCCGGGGCCAATCATGACGACCGGGAGCTGCTGCTACTCGCGCAGGGGGCGTTTGAGCAGGTCACAGCGATAGCCTTACAATTCTCGCACATTACTACGCCGCCTCCGCCGCAAGTCAGCTGGCCAATATTCTAGTGGAAATGGATCCCCCAGGCGAAAAGCGCGATATCCTGCGCCACGTCAATTACGCCATTGATCATCTGCAAAAGGCGACACAACAGGATGCATCCTTCGCCGAAGGATGGTTGATGCTCGGCGCCGCGTACGCGCAAAAGCTGACTGCAAACCCGATTTCGGTCCTGTCGACAGGACCGAAATTCAGCCGGGCAATGTCGATGGCCCGGGAGCTTGCACCAAATAATCCGCGTGTGATCTTGATAAACGCGATGACGAAATATAACCTGCCGCGGGTGTTGGGGGGGCAACAAGGAGCGGGCGATTGGGGCACTGCACAGGGCAGACACGCTGTTCGCCGCCGAGGTGGTTGCAGATCCTCTCCAGCCTTCCTGGGGACATGACTAGACCTTTGCGCGGCTGGGAATAGCATTCATGGATCAAGACAATCCTGGAGAAGCCCGGAAGGCATTCGAGCGGGCCCTGGCCATAAACCCTGAGTTCGGGTGGGTCAAGCACACGCTGCTGCCTGCCCTCGAAGAGCCGGAAGCCAATGCTTCCCGATAAGGTGTACGGGCAAGCCCTCGCCGAAACTGCCGACTGCGCCGCCGGCGTGGCGCTTCGCAATTCAGTGCAACGCTACAGCCCATTCATGGGCCTTTCGGGCCCGGCATTTAGGGCATCAAAGTAGGAGCGCGGCCGCACCCACACATATTCGCTCATTCTTTGGTTATATTTTGTATTCGGTGCGTACCAACCCCTATCTCTTTCTCCTTTCTAAATATACCCTCATGAAACGAGTCTGCACTATCCTAGTGACTGCCACCATGTTTGTGCCGATTGCACGCGCGCAATATGCCCTGCAGTTCGGAGCTTCTGTTGCCGTAAGCGGCGATCAGCTTATTGTGGGGCAGGGCCGCAACCTGCTCATGCCAGGCATCGTCTTTGTTTACGATCGCGCCGGCGACGCGTGGGAATTGGGGCAAACCATTGCAGGGGACGGCGATATCGCCCTGGGATTTGGGCGCGCGCTTGCAGCCGGTGGCAGCCTCCTTGCCATCGGCGCACCCGAAGTCAGCGCGGTTCATCTGTACGAACGCAATAGTGCGGGCCTGTGGACTCACGCGCAAACCCTGCAGTCCCCCGCGGCCGGCTTCGGCGTGGCCGTGGCCACCGATGGCGATAACCTGCTGGTGGGGACCGAAGAAGGCGCCGCGCATGCCTACCGGCGTGCTGACGGCGCATGGGCAATGAGTGGGTCGCTGACTATGGAAGAGTTGTCGCCTGCTACGGGCCTTGGAACCGTGGTGGCCATTGACGGCGCCACGGCGGTGGTGGGTGCCCCGCACGCAGAAACGCGAGCCGGCGCTGCCTTCGTTTTTTCCTATGGCGCTGACGGCTGGCAGCCGGGAATGGCCCTGGAGCCGGCGAGCTCTGAATCAGGTGCCGACTTCGGCTCCGCCGCTGCCATCATGGGCGATGTGATAGCCGTCGGTGCCCGTGGCCACGCTTCACTCTTCAGGCGAAGCGAGGACGACACATGGCCCTTGGACCGCAACCTGAAACCCTTCGATACGGAGGGTGCCGATTTCGGGGTCGCGCTGGCATTCAGCGAGGGTCTATTATGGGTGGGGGCACCTAGGGCCAGAGAGCAAAAGGGATCGGTCTACGTCTTTGCCACGGATGGAGACCGCATTGACGCGGTCCAGCGCGTGGCACCTGATAATCTGCAGTACCGCAGCCGATTTGGCGCCGCCCTGGCGGCCGGCCCGAATATGGCTGTGATTGGCGCCGTAGGATTCGACAACTTTGAGGGGGCCGTACTTGCACTGACGCCGGAAGACCGCCACTGGCAAGCTTCCGATCCCATTTTCGATGACTCGGGCGAAATGCGCTCTGTCACCGGCACGAAGGTGGAATGCGAAGCGGGCGAGGCAGGAGATTTTCCGTGCGCTGACGTCGACATGATCTCCTTCCTGACCCGGCGTGAAATCGGGGCCAGGCGGGGCATACAGGTCAACGACGTCTGGGGCTGGGAAGACCCGGAGACCGGCCGCGAGTATGCTCTGGTCGGTCGCACGGACGGAACTTCCTTTATCGACCTCTCAGACCCCTCCATGCCTCGCTACCTCGGCAACTTGCCGAAGACAGCCACGGCCAACCAAAGCCTCTGGCGAGATATCAAGGTGTACAAGGATCACGCCTTCGTCGTGGCCGACGGCGCCGGTGCTCATCACGTGCAGATCTTTGATTTGCGGCAGCTGCGCGATGTAGGAAGCGAGGCGCCCGTCGAGTTTGAGGAAACGGCCCTCTACAAGGGCGTCTTCAGCTCCCACAACATCATTATCAACGAGGAGACAGGCTACGCCTACGCAGTAGGCAACGATTCCGGGGGCGAGACATGCGGCGGATCGCTACACATGATCAATATCCAGGATCCGGTTCATCCGACCTTCGCGGGCTGCTTCAACGACCCGCGCACGGGGCGCAATAGCTCGGGTGCCACGCATGACGCACAGTGCGTCACGTATCGGGGGCCGGACACGGACTACGTCGGGCGGGAAATCTGCCTCAGCTCGAACGGCACCGCCCTATCCATTGCCGATGTCACCGACAAGGAGGCTCCGCTGGCCATCTCCGTAGCGGAGTACCCCAACGTAGCCTACACCCACCAGGGCTGGCTGACAGAAGACCATCGGTACTTCTATCTCAACGACGAAGGCGATGAAGTCTCCGAACTGGTGAGTGCCACGCGCACGCTGATATTCGATCTGGCGGACCTGGACGATCCGACCATGGCCGGTGAATACCTGGGGCCGACTAGCGCCATCGATCACAACCTCTACATTCGCGGGAACACAATGTACCAGACAAACTACGTCGAAGGCCTGCGTCTGGTTGACATCACGGATCCCGAGAATCCGGTCGAGATTGGCCATTTCGACACGGTTCCGTACGGGCCGAATGACAATTCTCCGGTGCTTGGAGCCTGGAGCAACTATCCATTCTTCAAGAGCGGTATCATCGTCGTGACTTCGGGGCGCGAAGGCGTCTTTTTTCTCAAGAAGAAATCTGTGGATACCTGACACCAAGTGCGGAAACCCCCACCTTGTAGCGGGAGTAAGAAACTGTTCTGCGACGCAATCACCGCTTGAACCACGCGTCAATGCCCACCAAATCCGAGCATTCACACATGTTCTGCAGGAATTCCGCGCGTGCCGCGGTAGGCACGCTGCTGGCTGTCGCCCTCGTAGCTTTTGCTGTCGTCCCTTTCGCCTATGGGCAGCAGTACAAGAAGGATTTCATGTCCGCCCAAGACGCCGCCAAGGCGAGCGACCTGGAGACAGCCCGCCAAATGTTTGACGAGGCTGCAACCGGTGCCGATGAGGCGGAGGATGCCGAGGTCGCCCGCCAGGCTCGCTACATCGTAGCCCAGATCGATTACAAGCTGGGCCTCGCCGCGTACAAGGCCGATGACTTCGAGGCGGCCCTAGCCCACCACGAAGCGGGCTCGGACGCCTATTCGAACTACAACAAGAACCAGTACGGCCAGGGGCTGGCCCTCAAGAAGCTCGGCCGCATTGACGAGGCCCTGGTTCAATGGAAGGCTGTATCCGAGTCCACCGGAGACCGCAAGACGGTATTGGCAGCGGAACGGAGAATTCGTGAGCACTTTTACTTCCAGGCCTCTTCAGCCGTAAGCAAGACGAATCCAAGCCGCAGTGATGCGGCGCGCGCCCAGGCCGCACTGACGGCGTCACAGGAATATTTGGAGCCTGATGCCGACTTCCATTATTACATGGCTGTCGTGCATAATATCCTCGGCAATGCGGCAACCAGTGTCGCGGCCGCAGACAAGGCCCTTGAAATGCACAAAGGCAGCCGCAGCGATAAGGCCAAGATATGGTTTACCAAGGGCGAGGCGCTGGTTTCCATAGGTGACACCGAAGCCGCCAAGCTGGCGTTCCAGAATGCTGCCGTTGGCGCATACAGGCAGTCGGCCGAACACTTTCTGGAGTCCCTCTAGTGCTCCCCTGCTCCGGCGCAAAGAGCCCGTGGTCCGGTTGGATTACGGGCTTTTTGCATACCCTCAATGGACAACGCCATGACCATCGTCTCACCGTCGGCCACCATCGGTGAAGGCACCACGCTCGGGCACTTCTGCGTGGTGGAAGAAGGCGTGGTCGTGGGCCGCAATTGCCGGATTGGCCACCATGTAGTACTCCGTGCTGGCAGCACCATTGGAGATCACGTCCACATCGGCGACCATGCCACGCTGGGCAAGTACCCGATGCGAGCCTCAAATACCGCACTGAAGCAGAGCACCTGCCTCGGTCCACTCACCGTGGGCCATCAATGCCTTATCGGGACGGGCGTAATTCTCTACGCCGGGTGCTCGCTTGAGCAATGCGTAATGGTAGCCGATCTGGCCACGATTCGTGAAAATGTATCCGTGGGGGAGCACACCATCGTAGGCCGGGGTGCAGCCATCGAAAACGCGTGCACCATAGGCAGCTATTGCAAGCTGGAAACCAACTGCTACATCACGGCCTACTCGCGTCTCGAGGACCGCGTTTTCGTGGCTCCGGGAGTGCTGACGGCAAACGACAACTTCGTGGGCCGCACCAAGGACCGCCACAAGTTCTTCAAGGGCGTAACAGTGCGGCGTGGCGGTCGTGTAGGGCTCGGAGCTATCATACTTCCGGGGCGGGAAATCGGGCGTGACGCACTGGTGGCGGCAGGAAGCGTGCTTACGCGCAACCCGCCGGCCCGCGAGATTTGGGCAGGAGTGCCCGGCAGGTACCTGCGCGCCGTTCCCGAAAACCAGCTCCTTGAGCACCAGGGATGGAGTGATGTACCACGTGGCGACGATGGATAGTCCCATCCAAATGGTGGACCTCGCCGGACAGTATCGGCGGCTCAAGACAGAAATAGATACTGCGGTGGCCGACGTACTCACGGGCACCCGGTTTATCGGGGGGCCCGTCGTTGCGAAGCTGCAGGAGGAATTGGCGGCCTATGTGGGCGCGCGCTACGTGCTGGGAGTGGGCAACGGTACGGACGCCTTGCAGGTGGCGTATATGGCGCTGGGCATAGGACCGGGTGACGAGGTCATCTGCCCATCCTTTACCTTCATCGCCACAGCCGAGGCAGCGGCCCTTCTGGGAGCCACGCCCGTATTCGCCGACATCGATCGGGCAACATTCAATCTGAACCCGGCGTGCGTGGAGGGCCTGATCACGGAACGCACGAAAGCCATCGTGCCCGTTCACCTCTTCGGCCAGGCTGCGAACATGGATCCCATCCTGGCGCTTGGGCGCCGTCACGCGATTGCCGTAGTCGAGGACAATGCCCAAGCCATAGGCACCACATATCGTGGCCGAAAAACGGGGACGCTCGGACATATTGCCACGCTCTCGTTTTTTCCTTCCAAGAATCTTGCGGCGTACGGAGACGGAGGCGCCGTCGTAACGGAAGACACCGCGGCATACGAACGCATGTGCATGATCGCCAACCACGGGGGGCGGCACAAGTACTTCAACGAGGTGGTGGGCGTAAACAGTCGTCTAGATGCTCTGCAGGCGGCCATATTGCGTGTCAAGCTCCGGCACCTGGACGCGTTCATTGCCGCGCGGCGCGAGGCCGCAGCACGCTATGACGCCCTCTTCGCCAGGTGCTCCGAAGTGAGCACCCCACACAGGGCTTCGTACTCGGAACACGGCTTCCATCAGTACACCGTGCGCGTGCCGCGACGCGACGCCGTAGCAGCTCATCTCCGGAAACGTGGCATTCCCTTCGGCATCTACTATCCGGTCCCGCTACACCGCCTGCCGGTATTCGCGGAGCTGGGCGCGGCGCGCTGCGGCCCCCTGCCGGAAACGGAGCGGGCCTGTAGGGAGGTACTTTCTTTGCCCATGCATACCGAACTCACCTCCGGGCAGCAGGAGGTGATTACAAACGCCGTACTGCGCGGCCTCGATTCATGAGCGACTCTACGGTACGCCTTGCCCAGGTAGGCGTAGGCTACTGGGGCAAGCATCTGCTGCGCAATTTCCTGTCTTTCAGAGACGTGGAAGTCGTCGCCGTTTGCGACCGCGACGAGGATGTCCGGCAAGCCTATCGCGGGCTTGCATCGACAGACCGCTACGAGGACCTACTGGCTGAGCCAAGCATCGACGCCATAGTCATTGCCACGGAGACGCCGCTGCACTATCCCATGGCCGAGGCAGCGCTGCTGGCAGACAAGCATGTCTTCGTGGAAAAGCCGATGGCGCAGACCACGCGCGAGGCAGAACGACTCGTGGCGCTGGCAGAGGAACGCCAGCGCCACCTAATGGTGGGCCACCTTCTGCTGTACCACCCGGCGTTCCGGTACGTGGAGGGCCTGATCCGAAGGGGCGAGCTGGGCCGCGTATACTACCTTTACAGCGTCCGCGTGAACCTCGGCATAATCCGGAAGCGCGAAAACGCGCTCGAGAGCCTGGCACCCCATGACCTGTCCGTAGCCCTGGCTTTCCTGGACCAGAAACCGGTCTCGGTCGCGGTCAACGGCATGGCCTATCTGCAGAGCGAGATCGTGGATGTGGCCTTTGCCACCGTATTCTTTGACGGCGGGGCGCTGGCGCATCTGCATACAAGCTGGCTCGACCCGCACAAGATCCGAAAGGTCACCGTAGTTGGAAGCAGTATGATGGCGGTAATCGATGACAGTGCCGGCCCCGAGAAGGTTAGGCTCTACGACAAGGGGGTCGTGGACAGCTACGCCAACTACGGCGAGTCGCTCACGATCCGCTCCGGCGACATCCATATTCCCAAGATTGCCACGCAGGAGCCGCTGCGGCTGGAATGTGCCCATTTTGTAGAATGTCTCCGCTCGGGCAAAACGCCCCGTACGGACGGACGCAATGGCCTTGCCGTGGTCCGGATTCTGGAGGCTGCACAGCGGTCCTTGCGCGAGGGCGGCCAGCGCACGATGCTGCCATAGCATGGACTTCCCTGACCTCAAGGATTATCTCGACGGACTGGTAGAGCATTTTGAGCGACCGGCCTTCATAGAAAACGACCCGATCGCCATTGCCCATGGCTTCACGGACCCGCGCGACCAGGAAACCATAGGGCTCTATAGCGCCCTGCTAGCATGGGGAAGGCGCAGCACCGTGCTTTCCAAGCTGGCCGAGCTCTGCGAGCTCATGGACTACCGTCCGTACACGTTCGTGCGCAATTTTGACGAGACACGCGACGCCTCGCGGCTGCTATCCTTCCGACACCGGACGTTTCAGCCGGAGGATGCGCTCTGGCTCACCAAGAACCTGAGCACGCTTTTGCAACGGCACGGAACCATGGAGACACTGTTCTGCCGGGTGCTTGCCGAGGACTCGCCGAACGTGGGACCAGCCATCCAGGCCTTCAGCGAGGGTGTGCTTAAGGCCTCCGAACATACGCCGTCGCGGCTGCGGAAGCATCTTGCGCAGCCGCTCTCCGGCAGCGCGTGCAAACGGCTTTGCATGTATCTGAGATGGATGGTACGACCGGGCCCCGTAGACCTCGGCATATGGCCGTCCATGGGGACGCACCAGTTGGTCCTGCCCCTGGACGTACATTCGGGCAGGCAGGCGCGCCTGCTCGGCGTGCTCAAGAGGCAGCGCAACGACTGGACTGCTGCACTCGAACTTACCTCCATATGCAGGAGCCTCTGCCCGAGGGATCCGGCCCGATATGACTTGGCGTTATTCGGACTGGGCGCCTACGGAGAACCACCGGAATGGACCTCGGCCCGTGCCAGCATGCCAACCGCAATAGCCGCCCATGACAACGCGAAAGCCGAATCCTGAACTCGGACTCGTAATTCCGTGCTTCAATGAAGCAGAGGTTCTGCCAGAACTGATACGGACCATTGAGCGGCTCTCGCTCGGCGTACCGCTCCGCGTCCTATTTGTAGACGACGGAAGCACCGACGGAACGCAGGCCCTCCTTACGGAAGCCTGCCAGAGTGACCCGCGGTTGGCATGCCTGAGTTTTTCACGGAATTTTGGGCACCAGACTGCCGTAACCGCCGGACTGCGCCATGTGCCCGGAGACATTGTAGCAGTCATGGACGCTGACATGCAAGATCCACCCGCACTTCTTGCCACCTTTATCGAACGGTGGCGCCAGGGTTACGATGTCGTTTACGGAATCAGACGGGACCGCAAGGAGTCCTGGCCGTTGCGGTGCGCATACTGGCTATTCTACCGATTGCTCAGCCGCGTCTCGGACACCGACATTCCGCAGGATGCAGGGGACTTTGCACTCATGGACCGCCGCGTGGTCGATGTCATGAACGCTATGCCGGAGCACAACCGGTTCGTTCGCGGGCTGCGCCGTTGGGCTGGCTTCCGGCAGACAGGCGTCACCTATTCCCGACCGTTGCGCCAGGCAGGACGCAGCAAGTACAACATGCACCGGCTGACAAGGCTAGCATTCGACGGGCTACTGTCCTTTTCCAGTGCGCCGCTGAGGCTTTCGGTCTGGATGGGGACCGCGGCGGCCGTGCTCGGGTTCTGCTACCTGACATATGCCGTGATAGGGTTCTTCCTCAGTGACAACGCTCCAGAGGGCTGGACTTCGACCGTTGCCATCATCCTTCTTCTGGGAGGGGTCCAGCTCGTCGTCTTGGGCATCATCGGCGAATACGTCGGCCGTGTGTTCGAAGAAGTAAAGGACCGGCCCCATTTTGTGGTACGCTCGGTTGCAGGGTGGCTGGAGGACTGACATGCAGGCGCCATATGCCGAAGCCTTCGCGCGATATGAAGCCACGCACTGGTGGTTCCGGGCCCGGCGGCTCATTCTCCGCAGCGTCCTGCGCACATTACAACTGCCTGCAAGCGCACACGTCCTGGAAATCGGTACGGGCCCGGGCGCCAATCTGTACCACATCTATCCGCCCGGGGCCGTACTCTGCGGCGTGGAGCCCAACCCCAAACTGGCGGATTTTGCCAGAAGAAGGGGTGCGGTGCCCGTGTATGCCGGCCGCGCGGAAGCACTGCCGGATGCACTGGGGCCGTTCGATGCCATAACCATGTTCGACGTGCTCGAGCACACGGAAGACGACGGGTGCGTGCTTGGGCATGTGCGGGGGCGTCTGGCGCCGGGTGGACTGCTCGTGCTCACGGTACCCGCCTATATGCTGCTCTGGGGGCCACAGGATGTGGTGAGCGGCCACTATCGCAGGTACACGCGGCGGGGACTGCTCCTGCGACTCAAGGAGGCCGGTTTCACGCCGCTGCGCGCAACGTACTTCAACGCACTGCTCTTCCCTGCCGTGGCTGCCTTCCGCGTCGCGCGTCGCCTGCTCCGCGGTACGCGCGGCAAGACGGACCTGCGCTACAGCCTCGGCCCGCTCGACCGGCTGCTCTACCTGATCTTTGCAGCGGAAGCGTGGCTGCTACGCGCCCTCAACCTGCCGTTCGGCGTTTCCATCCTCGTGGTAGCCCGGGCCAATTAGCGGCCTGTTGCCCGCGTATCGACCAGGAGCCTCGCCTGTCTGTGCACCGCCGGCCAGTCATAGTACGAGTGGTCGGCCGCGATCACGACGCAGTCCGCCGCGCACAGCGCCGCCTGCAGGTCATGTACGGAGGCCATGGGCTGCCCCTGGTGCACCAGCGAAGGCACGTGGGAATCATGGTAGGATACGTCTCCGCCCTTTTCCTTGAGCAGCGTCATGATGTCAAGAGCCGGTGACTCGCGCAGGTCACTCACATTCCGCTTGTAGGCTACCCCTAGAATCAGTATGTGGCTTCCCTGAACGGGCCGGCCAGCCCCGTTCAGGGTATCCTGGATCTTGCCGACCCAGTATTTTGGCATGGAGGTATTGACTTCGGTAGCGAGTTCTATGAAGCGCGCCGTGTAGTTGAGTGTCCGAAGCTTCCACGACAAATACTGCGGGTCTATGGGAATGCAGTGGCCGCCCAGACCTGGACCCGGAACAAACTTCATGAAGCCGAACGGCTTGGTAGCGGCAGCGTCAATAATTTCCCACGCGTCCAGCCCCAGCCTGTCACAAATCAGCAGCACCTCGTTGGCAAGGCCGATATTGACGGCCCGGAATGTGTTCTCCAACAGCTTGGCCATCTCGGCCGCCTCCGTCGAGGAGACGGGCACGATGGTCTCGATGGCGGCGCCGTAGAGGGCCATGCCCACTTCCAGGCAGTGCCGTGTGGTGCCACCCATGATCTTGGGCGTATTGCCCGTGGTATAGTCCTGGCGGCCCGGATCGACGCGTTCTGGAGAAAAGCATAAAAAGAAGTCCTCGCCCGCCACCAGATCCGTCTCCGCCGCGATGCGCGGCAGGATGACCTCGGTCGTGGTACCGGGATAGGTAGTGCTCTCAAGAACCACCAGCATGCCGGCATGCAGATGGCGCGCGATCTCGTCTGTGGCACTCAGGATATGCGAAACGTCGGGTGCACGCGTCTTGGTAAGCGGCGTGGGAACGCATATGCTGACGGCCTGGCATGCATTGAGCCTGGCGTAGCTGGTGGTCGCCGCAAGGCGCCCACTCCGTACCTGTCTGGCAAGCCGGTCAGAGCTGATATCCTCCACGTAGGATCTGCCCGCGCTTACGTCTTCCACCTTACGTGCGTCTACGTCAATGCCGCAGACGCGAAAACCTGCCTCCGCAAAGGCTACGGCCAGGGGAAGACCCACGTAACCCATCCCTATAATGCCTATCTGTACATCCCGCTCGGCGATGCGCTCAAGCAGGTGTGCTCTAGTTGCCGAAGGCATGGATCTCAGCTACTTAGATACCCCAGGTCACGCAGCCGCGCGAGCACCTTCCCGGCGCTCTCCTCTATCGCTTCCCTGTCCGTGTGACAGACTACTTCCGCATTTTCCGGAGCTTCGTACGGATCATCGATACCCGTGAAACCGCGAATGATCCCGGCCCGTGCCTTGGCGTAGAGCCCTTTTACGTCGCGCTGTTCGCACACCTCAAGCGGAGCATCCACAAATACCTCCAGATAGCCGCCGTAGCCGGCTATGCGGCTGCGGTTGACATCCCGATCCGCCTTGTACGGCGCAATCGGGGCGCATATGGCTATGCCGCGATGGCGAGCAATTTCTGCGGCCACGTACCCTATCCGACGCACATTGGTCGAGCGGTCCTGCGCCGAAAAACCAAGACCCTTGCTGAGGTGCTTGCGCACCACGTCTCCATCCAGCAGCGTTACCGGCCTCGTGGTAAGCTCCAGCAGCTTGGACTGCACCGCAAGGGCGATCGTGGACTTTCCCGATCCGGACAAACCGGAGAAAAAAATCACGATGCCCTGCCTGTGCCGCGGCGGGTGCGTGTGGCGAATCTCCTCGAGAACCTCCGGGTAGGAAAACCATGCCGGGATTGCCTCACCCGTGCCAAGGCGCTGTCTTAGTTCCGTGCCGGATATGGCGAGCACCTCCTCGCCTTCCGCCACCTCGTCGATGGGCTTGTAGGCGTTATCTGCCGGCGCATATACCATCAGACGAAACGGCACGACGCCAATGCCGATTTCTTCGCCGAGCTGCATGACAAGGTTCTGTGCGTCGTAGGGGCCGTAGAAGGGCTGGCCCTTTCGATTCTTTCCAGGGCCCGCATGATCCCGCCCGACGACAAGGTGCGTGCAGCCGTAGTTGCGTCGGATAAGCGCGTGCCAGACGGCTTCGCGCGGACCACCCATACGCATTGCCAGCGGCAAGAGGCTCAGCGTGGCTGTGCCTTCCGGGTAATATTGGATCAGCTTCTGGTAGCTGCGCACCCGGGTGAAATGATCTATGTCTCCCGGCTTGGTCATGCCTACCACGGGGTGGATCAGCAGGTGCCCACCAATGTCCCGAGCGGCCCGGTCGGTTAACTCCTTGTGGGCACGATGCATGGGGTTACGCGTCTGGAATGCCACCACGCGGTCCCATCCTTTCTCGACAAAGAAGGCCCGCAATGCTCGGGGCGTCTGGCGCAGGGTACCAAAATCATAATGCGGAGGCAGCTGGATGCCTTCCAGTGTTCCTCCCAGATAGAAGCGACCAGCCTGGTTCTTGAGGTACCCGACTGCCGGATGGTCCGTATCCGTGGTCCCAAAAACCTGTGCGGCCTCCCGCTCCTTATCCGGCTCCCACAGATCGCCAGCCGTGAGAACGGCTAGCAATAGACCGGTCTGGTCGCGCAGCGCCACGGTTTCTTCACCCGCCAACCTCTCCGCATCCGCCTCGTGGATGTCCAGTGTGACGGGCATGGGCCAGAGCGTGCCGTTTTCAAGGCGCATGTGCTCTACCACACCATCGTAATCCGCGCGGTCAAGAAATCCCCGGAGCGGCGAAAAGCCGCCCGAGAGCAGCAATTCCAGGTCGCAAACCTGCCGCGGCGTGAGCGCCAGGGACGGAACGTACACCGCTGCCGATGTCAATTCCTCTCTACGGGATCCGATTACCAGGAGCTCGCATAGCGCCCCTCCATGTGCTGACAGCTTCATGCTTCAGGCTTCAGGTTAAAGTTGCCGGAAGGTACGTATTGCACGCATAGCGTGCCTATAGCCACAGAAAGAAAATCATCGCTGTTGCCGCCGCCATTACCACCAAACTCACAGGCAGGCCTACCCGCAAATAATCCCTGACCCGGTACTTCCCCGCCGCCATAACCATGAGGTTGGTCTGGTAGCCGAATGGCGTCATGAAGCTGGCCGCTGCCGCTACCGTTACCGTCAAGGCCAGCGCTCTTGGGTCCAAGGCAAGCTCGGAGGCAAGCGCGAGGGCCACGGGCAGCATCAATACGGCAGCCGCCTTGTGTGTGATGAGTTCCGTGAGCAGATTGGTACAGACGTAGAGCGCAACTAGTATAAAAACAACCCCGAATGCCGACAAGCCCACAAGACCCGAAGCCAGCGCGCCGGTAAGCCCCACATTGACCGCGGCGTGACCCAGCCCGAGAGCCAGCGCTATGATGAGGAGTACCTGCAGGTTCAAAGCTTGGCGCGCGGTGTCGAGCGTAATGCAACCGGCAAAGATCATGGCAAGGGCCGCCAGGAACGCCGCCGTAACCAGGGCCAGCACCTTGGCTCCCACGAGTGCGATCATGACCGTCAAGATGCCGAGGGCGATGGGAGCCTGCCCCTGCCTCCACCTTTGCGGTGAGCGTCCGCGTGGAGCTACGAGGTAGAAGTCCGTCCTGTTTGCATTCCACCGTTCGTCAAAGCCTGCCTGCGCCTCGATAACGAGAAGGTCCCCGGCCTGGATGGGAAGACGCCCCAGTGGCAAGTCGATGCGTTCGCTCCTGCGCTGGATCGCCAGCACGACGCCGCCATAACGATCCCGGAACTGCACGTCGTGCAGCGACTGTCCAACCAGGGTAGACGAATCCGACACGATGGCCTCGAACAACGGCCGCGAACGCAGAGGCCTGCGGCCCGCTCGGCTCACGCTTGGCTCAAGACCCGGTCTGCGCAGCAGGCCTTCCAGCGTCGCCGCATCGCACAGAAATGTGAGCACATCCCCGCCTTGCAGCACGAAATCTGGCGAGACGCCGATCAGGGCACCCTGCCGCTTTACCCGCACAACGTAGGCTCCTTCCAGGCCTCGGAGGCCGGCCTTTTCTATGGTGCGACCAACGATGGCGGCCCGCGCGCTTACACGGGCCTCGAACAGGCACTCTTTCAGGTCGCTCGCCACCATCATTTCCGTAGCGTGCTGATCGGGCAACAACGCCGGGCCAAACGCCGCGACAAAAACTGCCACCACGAGTACTGCCACCAGACCTACCGGTGCCATTTCAAATAGCCCGAAGCCGGGCAGCCCGTTCTCCACCAAGAGCCCAGAGACAATGATATTGGTAGAGGAGCCCATGAGCGTTACCATGCCTCCCGCGATGGCCGCATAGGACAGCGGGATAAGCACCTTGGAAGGAGGAACGCCCACGCGCACGGCCCACTGCTGCACGGAATGCGTTAGCATCGCCACAACGGGCGTGTTGTTTATAAAGGCGGAAAGGCCCGCAACAGGTAGCATGAGGCGGGGCAACACGGCTCCCAGGTGCTGTGACCGCCCGAATAGCACACGGTCGAACAGGCTCAGGGCGCCGGTCTCTTCAATGCCCGCCGCCACGACGAACAGTGCGCCGACCGCAATCACGGCGCTATTGGAAAAGCCGGCAAATGCTTCCTGCGGGGTGACGATGCCGGTAAGAAGCAGCAATCCCGTGGCCGTCACAAATACTATTTCGGGGCGCGCCACATCCGAGAGCAGCGCCGCCGCCATGGCACCCAGAACAGCAAGCGTCCACCAGAATTGGAGATCGTACCCCAGGAGTTCCATGGCTGGGCGCTAGTCCTGGCGCGCACCCGGCGCCACATACGGCCGCCCGATGCTAAAGTACTGGAATCCTGCGCGGGCCATGCGATCCGGGTCGTACAGGTTGCGCCCATCAAAGATGACGGCGTGCCGAAGCAGGCCATGGACCTTCTCCAGGTTTGGGCGCCTGAATTCGGGCCATTCCGTACAGATGACCAGTGCATCGGCCCCGGCAAGGGCTTCGTAGGCCGTGGTTGCGTACCGGATCGCCTCTCCCAAGACCGCCCGCGTGGTCCGTATCGCTTCGGGGTCAAAAGCCGTAACGCGTGCACCTGCCCCAAGTAGACCTCTGACTACCACATGCGCCGGTGCCTCCCGGACATCATCGGTATTCGGCTTGAAGCTCAGGCCCCACACTGCGATATTGCGACCCTCCAAGGTGCCCTCAAAATATTCGCGCACGCGGCCGGCCAGGACGCTACGCTGCGCGGCATTGACCTCGAGGACGGCAGACAGGATCCTGAAGTCGTACCCGTGCTGCTGCGCCGTGTACACCAGCGCGCGCACGTCCTTCGGAAAGCAGCTGCCCCCGAAGCCAATGCCTGCATACAGAAACTGCTTTCCGATACGGCTGTCGGAGCCGATCCCCAGCCGAACCTGATCCACGTTGGCACCGACGCGTTCGCACAATATGGCGATTTCGTTCATGAAGCTGATGCGCGTGGCAAGGTAGGCATTGGCCGCATACTTGGTCACCTCCGCCGAGCGCGCATCCATCAAATGGATCGGATTACCCTGCCGAACAAACGGTTCGTACAAGCGCCTCATGCCTTCTGCCGCGCGGGTGCTGGAGGTGCCCAGCACAATGCGCTCTGGCTTCATGAAGTCTCCAACGGCGGCGCCTTCGCGTAAGAATTCCGGATTCGAGACCACATCAAAATCGCGCCCTGCCACCAGCCCCTCCCCGGCCAGTATCCCGGCCACCCGCTCGGCAGTGCCGACCGGAACCGTGCTCTTGTTGACAATAATCCGGTATGTCCGGCTCCCCCCAAGAAAGTCCGCCACCTGGCGGGCCACGGCCAATACGATGGAAAGGTCGGCCGCGCCGTCAGCACCTGGAGGCGTGGGCAGCGCCAAGAAAATGATCTCGGCGTGCTCAAGCGCCTCCTGCAGGCTCGACGTAAAGCTGAGACGCTCTTCTCGCAGATTTCGGCGAAAGCTTGCTTCCAGGTCTGGTTCATAGATCGGCAGCACACCCTGCTTAAGGCTGCGGACCTTCTCCCGATCCACATCCACGCATATTACGTCGCAGCCCATTTCGGCAAAACACGTGCCGGAGACGAGCCCGACATATCCGGTACCAATTATGGCAATATTCATGACCTCCCGTGGGCTGTAACAGCATGGATTGCAACGATATTCAATTCCGAGCGGACGGGCAAGCGCCCATCCCGGCATAATCGGTGCGGTTTGCGCGTATGAATGCTTTGCTATCGCCATATACGCCCTCCATGGTATACAGTGTCATAATGGCCGGCGGCATAGGCAGCCGTTTCTGGCCGCGAAGCCGGGAAGCTTCGCCCAAGCAGTTTTTGAACGTCTTTGAAGAGGCCACACTGCTACAGAATACGCGCTCGCGCATGGAGCCCCTCGTGCCCGTGGAGCGCACGTTCGTCGTCACCCACGAACGCTACGTTGACCTGACGCGCAGCCAACTGCCGGAGCTGCCGGGGCGCCATGTACTGGCTGAGCCCATCAGCCGTAACACCGCGCCGTGCATTGCCTACGCGGCCGTGCGACTGCTGGCCATCGACAAGGACGCCATCATGATAGCCCTTCCGGCCGATCACCTTGTTCAGGACGTACCGGCATTCCATAGGGTACTGCGCGTCGCCATAGAGGCCGCGCGCCAGAGCAATGCCCTCGTAACCATTGGCATCAAACCTACGCATCCCGAGACCGGCTACGGGTATGTCCAGTTCGAGGACACACCAGAGCGCACAGGCGAAGAGCTTCGCGCTTATCCCGTGCGCACCTTCGCTGAAAAGCCCAATATTGCTACTGCGAAGCGATTTCTGGACTCGGGAGACTTCCTCTGGAATAGCGGCATTTTCGTCTGGCGGGCGGCTACGATTCTAGATCAAATGCAGCAGCACCTGCCCAAGGCCTACGAAGCCTTTATGGGCATCTCGCCCAGCCTGGATACGCCTGACGAGGCGGCGGCGGTTACGGCAGCCTACCAAAAAAGCCCTCGCATCTCCATCGATTACGGGGTAATGGAGAAAGCAGATAGCGTCTTCGTGGTGCCCGGCTCATTCGGATGGAGTGATATTGGTGACTGGCGCGCGGTCTACGACCTTAGCAAAAAGGACCGGCACGGCAATGTGCTGCAGGGACCCGCAGTGGTGCACAATTCCATTCGGTGCCATGTGCGGGCCAATTCCCGCCTTATTGTATGCGTGGGCATGCACGACGTCATCGTCGTGGATACGGAAGATGCGGTGCTCGTCTGTCACCGGGAAAGCGCCCAGCAAGTGAGAAATGTGGTGGACTACATGCGGGCCCACCGGTGGGAGGATTACGTTTAGGACCTGCACTCCATGCCGGCAACGGCCAAGGCATTCTTGCTGCATCTACAACAATCCCGAATCCGCGGCGTAATAATGGATTGCCCAAATCTAGTTCTGCTGGGATGAAGTACCGCATTGGTCTTTCATTATTGGTGCTGCCCGTAGCCCTATCCTGGCGCCCCGCGGCAGCGCAAGAGGCCTCGACCATTACGCTTACGCTGGATGAAGCCATCCAGATTGCACTCGCGAACAACTACGCACTGCGCGCCGCACGCCTTGACCTCGAGGAATCCGCCAGCCAGATTCGGTCGGCCATCAGCGCCGCACTGCCCGACATCACCGCCAGCAGCGGTTATACACGCAACCTGAAGGAAGCAAACCCCTTCGCCGGCAGCGCCGCGGGTGACTTCTTTTACGGATTCAGCGCCCTGGGCTGGCTAGCCTACAACGAAGAAGCCCGCACGGATACGGATCATGCTACCGTTCCCATTACGCTGGAAGAATTCCTGTTTCGGCAGGGAGCCGGCCTGCGTGCTGCCGATATCATGCTCGAAGGAGGCAGCGACAATCCTTTTTCTGTCGCCAATCAGTTTCAGAATACCGTGAGTGTTACCCAGACCTTGGCGGACGCGGCCGTGATCAAGGGCTTGAAGGTCGCTCGTCTGGTTAAGGAAGCAAGCAGACGCAGCCTGGAACGCACGGAACAGCTGGTTGTCGACGAAGTGCGCCGGGCATTTTATCAGACTCTTCTTACGCAGGAGCAGGCCGTTGTTGCCGCAGAAAGCGTGATCCGTACCCGGCGCACCCACGGCGAAATGAGCCGCCGCGTGGCACAGGGCGTGGCGCCCAAGGCGCTGCGCCTTAGCGCCGAGGTCCAGTTGGCCAACCTGGAGACACGGCTGGTACAACAGCAGAATCAGGCGCTCACAGCCCGTGACAACCTCAAATTTGTCCTCGGAATATCCATTGAGCAAGAGGTGCGCCTGCGCGGCGAGCTAGAGGTAGCGGACGCCAGCGCCTTCGTCACGGTCTCGACAGGCGATGCCTTCCAAACCGCGCTGGCCCGGCGGCCGGATCTGGATCAGGCAAGGCTAACGTACGACTTGCAGTCGGCCGCACTCCGCGCCGCCGAGCTGGATCGCTTTCCCAAACTTTCCGCCTTTGCCAACTTCAGCTATTCGGGCCGCATCCCAGACTTGCGGACATTCACGATATCGGACCCGGAAAGCCCGTTTCGCTTTTCCCAGGGCCGCAACGACTTCTTCAGCCGGTCCTACTGGCAGTCGTCGGTTAATGTGGGACTACGCCTCTCCTGGACCATCTTCAACGGGCTTGCCCAGGCTTCCATGCGCCAGCTGCGACGCATCGAGATGGATCGGGCCCAGATCCAGCTTATCCAGCTCCGGCAGGGCGTCCATATCGAAGTGGCCACGGCACTGCGCAATTTGCGCAGTGCGCGGGAGCAGATCCTGAGCCAGGGCCGAAATGTGGAGAATGCCGAACTCAACTACTCGTTTGCCAGCACACGATTGGTCGAAGGCGTGGCCACACCGCTGGAAGAGCGTGACGCATCGCACCAGCTGGATCAGAGCCGCATTAATTACCTCCAGGCCGTTTACGACTTCTTGGTGGCGCGCAGTGCGTACGAAACGGCCATTGGCGTGCCCCTGGAACACCAGGCAGATATTCGTTTGACCAGTGCCGGCGTGCCAGTGCCGTAACCTTCACAGACTACCCATGATTACGTCGCGACTGGGCCCCCTAGCCCTTCTCATTATCACTGCCGGCTGTGGCGGAGCGGACGGGCGCAGTGTACCAGCGGAAGCACCTGCGAGCGCCCCAATCGGACTGCGCGTGGAAACGCTCCTACTGACACCGGACGTCTTCGAGGATGTCATTGAAGTAACCGGGAGTGTCGAAGCCATCCACGATGCCACCCTCTCAGCCCGGAGCAGCGGTACCGTAGAGAGCCTTGTACCGCTCGGCAAGCTCGTCCGGGAAGGCGAGGTTGTTGCGCGCCTTGACCAGGGATTCGCAAGTGCGACCCTGGAGCAGGCCGAAGCCAATATTGCGACGGCGCGCTCCGCGGCAGACCTCGCGCGCGACAACTTTGGCCGCCAGGAGCCGCTCTTTCAGGACTCCATCATCAGTGCCCTGGAATACCACGGGCTGCTTGCCCAGCTGCAGCAGGCAGACGCGGCCCTTAGTGCCGCCAAAGCAGTCCACACGCAGGCCCATGAGCAACTCGATAACACCGAAGTACTGGCACCGTTTGCGGGCAGCATCGAAGCGCAGTACGTGGAGCGGGGCGAACAGGTGGCGCCCGGCGTCAACGTCCTCCGCATCGTGGACGCCCGCAGGGTTCGCGTCGTGCTCGGAATCCCCGAGCGCTACGCCGGAGACATCGAACTGGGTACCGAAATCCGATTCTCGGTTGACGCTTATCGCGGCGTACCCAGGACCGGCACGGTGACCTTCGCCGGCAGCACGATCAACCCCAGCAACCGAACCTTCACCGTGGAGGCCGAAGTGGACAATAGCGACCGAAGGCTCAAACCCGAAATGATCGTAGAAGCCGCCGTTTCCCGCGAGCGCATAGATAGCGTGCTCGTGGTGCCACGGGTGGCCATCCTGCGGGATGAGGCAGGTAGCAGCGTCTTTGTCGTACGGCAAGGTGAATCGGGACCAATCGCGGCGCGCATGCCCATCGTGACGGGAGCCTCGTATGCTGGTCGAGTCCTTGTGGCCAGTGGCCTGCAGGCAGGCGAGGAAATAGTGGTCGCCGGTCAGAACACGCTCACCCAAGGCGATGCCGTATTCGTGGATACACGCTACAGCAGACTCGATGCGCAGGGAATACCGCAGCAATAGGTTGATCGAACTCGCTTTTCATGAAGATTACTGATCTTGCCATTCAGTACCGGCCCAGCATTGCCGTGCTAACGGTAATGCTCGTGCTGGGCGGGCTTGCCAGCTATGTTACCATTCCTAAAGAGTCCTTCCCTTCCATAGAGATCCCCAACATAATTATCACCACCATTTATCCCGGGGCCAGTCCGGATGACATTGAGTCTCTCCTGACGGAACCGATCGAGCGGGAAATACAGGCGATCAACGGTATCAAGGAGATTCGATCCACCTCCGTGGAAGGCGTCTCATCGGTAATCATCGAATTCGATCCCGATGTTTCCATGGATGAGGCCTTCCAGAAGGTTCGCGACAAGGTAGATGTGGCAAAGTCCGAGCTCCCGGACGACGTGGAAGAACCGCTCGTCAGCGAAATCGACCTGCAGGAATTCCCCATCATGAATATTAACCTGTCGGCGCCCTACTCTCTGGCCCGGCTCAAGCAGGTTGCGGAAGATCTTGCGGAAGAATTGGAGGCGATACCCAATATACTGGATGTACCGGTTATCGGGGGACTGGAGCGCGAGGTACAGGTAGCGGTAGACATCCACGCCCTGCAGGGCTATAACCTGGCCTTTGAGGACGTTGTCGAAACCATCCAGCGTGAAAACACGAACATCCCAGGTGGATCCCTGAATGTGGACCGGCTGGATTATCTGGTGCGGGTCAATGGGGAATTCGAAGATCCCGAGAAGGAGATCAGCAGTCTTATCATTGCAAGCCCGAACGGCCGCCCGGTGTACATGCGGGACGTCGCCGATGTTGAATTCGGGTACAGAGACCGCGCCTCCTATGCCCGGCTCCGTGTCCTGCAGGTGGAAGAAGACAACCGGCTGATCCGGTTGCCAGAGGCGGACGCCGCCACTAACCCGGTCGTTACGCTCAACGTTAAGAAGCGTTCGGGTGCCAACATCCTGATTACGGCAGACGAGGTGCAACGGGTATTGGACGGCTTCCTGCTGCCAAGCGGAACGAGGGTTGTCGTCACGGGAGACATGAGCGAGCAGGTCCTGAATTTTGTCAAGGATCTGGAAAACAACATCATAAGTGGACTCATATTCGTCGTGCTGGTGCTGCTTTTCTTCCTGGGCGTCAGAAACGCGGCTCTGGTGGGCATCGCCATCCCGCTTTCCATGTTGCTGTCTTTCATCGTTTTCCAGACCCTTGGCCAGGAGCTCAACTTTGTGATCCTGTTCTCACTCATCATCGCCCTCGGCATGCTGGTTGACAACGCCGTGGTGATTGTGGAGAACATTTATCGCTTCCGGGAAATGGGCCATTCCAGATGGGAAGCGGCGCGGCGCGGGACCGCAGAAGTCGGCGGTGCCGTGGTTGCCTCCACGGCCACGACCGTAGCCGCCTTCATTCCCATGCTCTTTTGGCCGGGAGTCACAGGCAAGTTCATGAGCTACCTGCCTCTGACGCTCATAATCACGCTGACGTGCTCCCTCTTCATTGCAATCATCATCAATCCCGTCATCACCGGCTTCTTCATGCGGCTGGACGATGAGAAAGTAGGCCGGCGGCCTCTCTTCTTTCGCCGGATGACCGCGGCCGTGGTCATCCTCATTACTGTGCTCCTGGGCATTGCCAACTGGCGGACCCTCGTCGTGCTGCTGGTGGCCATCCCAATGCTATACCTGATCAATACACGCATATTTAGCCCGATCGCGCGGGGATTCGTAAGGACGGCGCTGCCCCGGCTGCTGACCCACTACAAGGTATTTCTGCGGTTCATGCTAACACGGGACTATACCGACCGCGAACCGGTAATGAAGCACCGCGCATTATGGCTTGCCACGGTGATCGCGGCTGTTGCGGGCTGCCTCGCGGTGGGCACCTCCATAGACCTTCAGATTCCGGGACTGATGATGGTGGGTGGTCCTGCCATGTTAGCAGCCATCTCCTTGGCAATCATCCTTGTTATTCGTACCAAGAACGCCTTTTTTCGTAATTGCTTTGCCCTCGGTGCGTTTACTCTCGGCATCCTTTTGCTTCTTGCAGGGGGCCTGGCCGCAGGCTTGCTCGGTCTCACGGCAGGCCTGACCATGCTGTTGCCGGGGGGGCTGTTGCTGACCGCTGGCCTCGCCGGCATCATCCTGCATATGATGGAAACAGTTTATCTTGGCGGCAAGACGAGCGCCAAGGCAGGGCTGGCCTTTGGTGTTATCGTAGTGGCCGTGCTAACCCTCATGTCCCTGGTGCGTGCCGTGGGGCCCGCTACCATGGCAATGCTCGTCATGCTGCCAGTCGGCGTCGTAGTGATCGGCGGTTGCGGGATGCTGTTCAATGGGCGACTCTTCCGGCGCCGGCGGCACCTGCTATTAACGGACAATCGTGCCCGTCTGATTACTGTGACGCTCGGCGGCCTCTTTTCCATTTTCGGTCTCTTTGCCGCGGCTCCTACCGGCGTGGAGTTCTTTCCTGACACGGATCCGACGCTTGTCAATATTTCTCTGAAGGCTCCCCTCGGCACTAACGTAGATGAGACGAACCGGGTTACCACGGAGGCGCAGGAGCGTGTCGATGCCCTCTTGGACGGCAATGCCCATGACGGCAGCAATGTTAAGAACATCCTGGTCAATGTGGGTACCGGTGGCGACATCTTCTTCGGCGGAGGAGCTCCCGGGTCGGAGAATTCGATAGTGACACTCAACATGGTCGACTATGCCGACCGCCCTGAATCCAGCCGTAACACGATGTCACGCCTGCGTGACCGGCTGCAGGGCATTCCCGGTATCTCCATGGATTTCGAGAAGGACAACCCGGGACCACCAGTGGGGGCACCCGTCAACATCGAAATCACAGGCGAAGACTTCGCTGTCATCGCCCGCATCACGGGTGAGATCAAGACCCTTCTGCTTGATGCGGTAAGTGCGGGTACGATCCCAGGTCTGGTAGACATCAACGACAACCTGAACACGGGGCGTCCTGAATTGCGCGTTAACATAGACCGCGAGCGGGCCGCGCGTTTTGGTATTAGTACACAGGAGATCGCCAGCACGGTACGCTCGGCCATTAACGGCGTGGAGGCCAGCAAATACCGAACAGGCAAGGATGAATACGATATTGTTGTGCGCCTGAGCGAAGCGCAGCGCGAGAGCCTGGAAAGCATCGAGCAGCTCACGATAGAGGACGAAGGCGTGCAAATACCCATAACGGCCGTAGCGGAATTCGAGGTTGTCGGAGGCCTCGGGTCTGTGACGAGACTTGACCTTGAGCGCGTCTCTACGGTAACGGGGAACATCGCACCCGGATACAACGGAGCCGCCGTACTGGCTCAGGTGCAGCAATTGCTGGCCGAGTACGAAGGGAGCCTGCGTCCGGGCTACGCCCTGGCCTATACGGGAGAGAATGAGGAGCAGGCAGAAGCTTTCGGCTTCCTGTTTACGGCACTGCTCATCGGTGTTGCAGGCATCTTCATGATCATGATTGCGCAGTTCAACAGCGTAAGTGCACCGTTGATCATCATGATCGCGGTGGGACTGAGCCTGATTGGCGTACTGCTAGGTCTAACGCTCACCCGTACTCCCTTCGGACTGATGACCTTTATCGGCGTTATCAGCCTGGCTGGCATCGTGGTCAACAACAACATTGTGCTCATCGACTATATCAATCAGCTCCGGGACCGCGGATACAACAAACTCGCGGCAATTGTCGATGGTGGCGCTACACGCCTGCGTCCTGTAGTGCTTACGGTACTGACCACCGTGATCGGGCTCGTACCGCTGACTTTCGGCATCAACATTGACTTCGTGGGGCTGCTAACGGACTTTGCGCCAAATTTTCAGCTCGGCTCGGAAAACACCCAATTCTGGGGCGCAATGGGAACGGCCATCATAAGCGGGCTTCTGTTCGCCACCTTCTTAACGCTGGTCATCGTCCCGGTCATGTATTCGGCTTTTGACTCGCTCGGTGTGCGCCTTGGCGTCGCTCTGCGGCGCGCCAAGGAAGCCAAAGTGCCTGTGGCCACCGGTACTTAGTCTTCCATGCAGGAGCTTTCTGAATTTCCCGACAGCCACCTGCGCATATTTGACCGGCCGGCGCCCCCAGAGCACATCCGAGAGGTGTACCTGATCGGGATCTGCGGTACCGGCATGGGCTCCCTTGCCGGCCTACTGCAGCAGGCCGGCTACGCCGTAAGTGGCTCCGACGCCGCAGCGTATCCGCCCATGAGCACGCGGCTTGCAGCCATGGGGATCGCGGTGCACAACGGATACGATGCGGCACACCTTAGCTGTACCCCTGACCTCGTCATTGTCGGTAACGCCTGTGTTCCAACGCACGTGGAAGCGGCAGCGGCAAGAGAGCGAAATGTGGCGCAACTGTCCCTGCCGGAAGCGCTAGCCCACTTCTTTCTGCGGGGGCGCCATTCCGTGGTGGTGGCCGGCACGCACGGCAAGACCACGACAACCGGCCTTCTCGTGCATCTCTTGCGCACTGCGGGCCTCGATCCGGGATTCTTGATCGGCGGCGTTCTTTCCACTTTGGAGGAGAGCTATGGCATCGGAACAGGCAGGCATTTTGTCGTCGAGGGCGATGAGTACGACAGTGCGTACTTCGACAAGCGCCCAAAATTCATGCACTATCGTCCCAGAACTGCCATCATTACGTCAATGGAATTTGACCACGCGGACATCTATGAAGACTGGGAGCAATACCGGGACGCTTTCCGGCGGTTTGCGGCTCTCGTCGATCCGGAAGGACTACTTGTATTGTGCGGCGACGACATGGAAGTACGAGGCCTGCAGGCCTACGCCCGGGCACAAACCTTGGTGTACGGGCTCGTGCCCGGGGCTGACGTCACCGCCCGCGACATCGTAGCGGGGCCAGAAGGCCAAGAGTTTACGCTCATCGCCAACGGTCGTGAATACCCGGGCATGGTGCTTCCCATGAGTGGCAGGCACAACCTGCTCAATGCACTCGCAGCCTGCGCTGTGGCCCTGCATTCCGGGGCCCAAGACGTATCCGCGGGACTGGCCTGCTTCGCCGGCATGAAGCGGCGCCAGGAAGTCCTGGGCACGATCGCAGGGATAACCGTAGTCGACGATTTTGCGCACCACCCTACCGCCGTCCGGGCCACCATTCGGTCGGTGCGCGAACGCTGGCCGGCGCGCCGGCTTGTCGCAATCTTCGAGCCGCGCAGCAATTCAAGCAGGCGCAAAGTGTTTGAAAGACCCTATACGATGGCGTTTGATGACGCGGATCTTGCCTTCCTCTGCGCTCCCCCCTTTCGCCACAATGACGAAGCCCACGCATTCATGGATGCGGAGCAGGTAGCCAGCGGAATTGACGCGCGGGGGACACCCGCTTTCGTCTTCGAGCATACAGATTCGCTACTTCTTGAGCTGATGGGTCATGCTTCCTCTGGCGATATCATGCTGCTCATGAGTAACGGAAGTTTCGGTGGACTACATCAGCGCCTCCTTGCCAGTCTCGATGCCAGGATCAAGGATTGAGGCCGGCACCGGTCGGGGCGCTGGCCACGACGGGCCTTGGCGGTCAACTAGCCTATAAAGCGGTGTGCGCAGGCGGAGCCCCTTCCAGGACGGCCAACCAAGCGCCTCATGCAGTAGCGGATAATGCATCCCGGTCGCGCAGGCCTCCAGCTACAATTGAGAATGCTGGAAATGCCAAATTCACCAAGTGGCTGATTGTTGCACGCAGCCTATCGGCGCCCCGGTTCTGGTTTGTCAGACCCAGACGAACAGGTGCACGTTGGATGTGCGGCGAAGCTGGCATACAGACCGGATGATCTCGCAGAATATCGCGAAACCGTTCGATTGAGATCAGAATGGGACACGGAATCTGCCCGTGCGCACGCCATTCTGTGCCGCATCGACGCCGCCTTGGACATCCGGCCCCCCGGTAGCGCTGGATGTAGCCGCGTGGAGCTCTCAGATTGTGCGCTGATCACGCCTTGCATGGAGGCGGTTGTCGGCAACGAAAGCGCGGTGCCCAAAGATATACTCCTTACGTGAACCAGATTCTACCAGGGATCGTTTCTGAGTGCAGGATTCAGGAGCGAGGGGGCTCTACAACGGTAGTAGCTTTGGGCTTCATTCATAGGGCTGGTGGCACGGCTGTCCCGGTGGACGAGGCAAATACGGTCAGCATAGCTGCTAAGGAGGACAAAGATGAATAATTTGATGCTTTCACTGGTGGCCCTACTGCTTCCTGTTGGTGGCAGAGTGCAGCAGGCCAATGCAGCGTACAAGTGTGGCATGGTTATGGAGGAGGGCGTGTGGCAGGTACCGACGCGACGGCGCTGCGCGCTCTTATGACGCAGGAGGGATCCGGGAGCTATCAGGCTGCTGCGGCCGTACTGCAGCAGATATTCGGTACCTGCGGAACTGGATGCGTTCGCTGCTGACCTCGGACGGCTCATGCTTGACGGGGCGAAGGCCCGATCTTTTGATGTTCTTTTGGCCCTGCTCTCGGCTGCGAGCAAGGACTACGGGAAGAGTACCCCGTTTGCCGGAGCGTTTGATGTCTTCATACGGATCTACGAGTCGTTCGAAGACCGTACTCAGCCCAAGGCAAGAAGCGCCTTGTACGGGGTCTTCCATACAGGCGGCGTCGATTACGTCCGCGCCCTGTTCGAGGCGAGCGAACAGCCACCGCCCTGCACACCATACTGCGGGGCGGTGGTCCGCAGGGAAGGGGAATGGCCACCAGCGAACCCGTGTCGCCCCAATTATTCGACGTGGTGTGAGGCGGGTGCACTCCTGATGAGGAATACCGACGAAGGACCCGATCCCGCAGTGTGGGAACCTCTATGCTATCAACAGCGCTACTAGCCACCCGACACAACGAAGCGGATACTGCTGACCGAAGGGCGCATACTACGGCTCAAATCGGCCTCTAAGGAACAGGTTACGTAAAAACTCTTATGGTTCATTCCGCGCCGCTTCCCGAGCTCGCACGACCCGCCCCCGAACGCGGCTTTTGCCATGAATGAACCGTGCCGCCATCCCCTGCACCGCGTGATCTACGAGTACGACTGGTGCCAGTGAGAAGATTGCGGCGCGCACGCCACCATACGCTTGCCGGACTGCCTGATGTGCGGGAAGATGCGGCTGCCCCCTGGCCTGACGAGGATGCAGAATGCTGCGGGCTGAATGTCCCGCTTGAGCCTGTCCACACCAGCAACTGGAAACACGGCCACACCGCCGGCCCGAACGGCCGGGAGTATCGCCCGGCCTAAAGCCCAGGCCGTCGTCTCTGTCCCAGCGCCAGCCTCTATTGCACTGGGGCGTCTCTGGGCGTTCTGGGCCCATTTGCCGCCCTCAACGCG
This sequence comes from Rhodothermales bacterium, assembly GCA_965216255.1. Classification (GTDB taxonomy): domain Bacteria; phylum Bacteroidota; class Rhodothermia; order Rhodothermales; family Bin80. Next base: position 4,441,401 of record OZ244148.1, on the reverse strand, counting down.
CGGACCAACCCGCGCGGATCAACGCAGTTAGTTACGCAGTCTCCCACGTCATCAATGTGACTTAAGGCTATTTCGCATTCTGCTACTAGAGCAATGATGCATTCTCCATACGCCGTCCACGCCGCAGCATTATCGCTATTTACAGGTGTGTCAAAAGAAATGCGACATTCCTCCCTTAGTGTGTGCTTACCCAATGCCCGTGACACCTCTCCGGGGCTGTTCAACACGTCCCATCCGATCTTGCCATCTAGGTATTCATTACCGGTGTTCCCGGAAAGAACCAAGTACTCAAAACCGTTAGCCATGGAATCTTGCACTCTCACGCTCTCACGCCAGTCAGAAGGCATACCCCCTTTTGCTCGCAGAAGCAACGCACCGGTTTCCTTGTAGGGCGCTACATGAGTTCGAACCAGGCCTCGGAATTCCTCTATGAAGGCATCATCCTGACCAACAGGTTCCTCACTGACAGGAGCGTCGCTGCATCCCCAGACAACAAGGCCTAAAAGGCCAATGCACGCTACGGCGATAAAGCGAAGTGGATTTGTCATCATCGACTCCATTAAGTGATTATGCGCCAGCCTGTTGCCGCCATCGAGGGCGAGATTGGGGGCCTTGGCCTGGGCCTAAAGACCCAGGTCGTCGTCCCGGCCTCTACCCTTGCGCCGGCTCTAGTGGTTCACCGGACGCTTACTCTAAGTCGGCATATTCCGCCACAGTATGCACACCCACTATCAATTCCGTGAAACCTGTCTGCCAACCCTTACGTCATTTCCTCTTGCACCTCTTAGCTTGTTCGCGACGTTTACGCACGTGTTTAGGATTTTGGGGATTCCTAAGCTCGGCAGCGTCCTGGTCTTCGGTCCGTTTTTTCCGAATTCGCCACGCTTCATCCCTTTCGGATTCAAGTGTCCTAACCTGCACCTCCGCCTTAATTCTTCCCTCGTTAGCTTCCTTCTCATTTTCTCTCGACCACCTAGTTAGCTTCCACGCCATTTGGACCGAAAAGAACGGTTTCTCAATATCTGGAGTTGCATTGTAGGCACCGCTATGCCTACGGGTGGACTGCCGGGTGCAGTGGTCGAAGTCATGCTGGCGCTGCACCTACTGCTCATTGGCGGGGAACTCGCGCTTAAGCCGGACCTGATCCGCTCCGGCCGGCGGCTCCGGGGGCACCGCCCGAAGGATCTCTACAAAAGACTCGAGGATTCGCATCGTGAGGCGGTTGACGATCTGTTTGCCCAATCCGACCCGATTGTCCGATTGAAGGCAACTGCGGGGGCGACTCCGAATGTGCTGGACATCGTGGCGGTGTACGACGCGTCGTACGGAGGCAAGAGTGGAGTGTATCTCGACACTCGTTACTATGCTGAACCGGGGCCCTCTGGGCCTCGAACCATTTGTTTTAGGACCCACTTCCGGCCTTATTGAACAACTGGGTGACTTGTGTTTACAACCATTTCAGCCCTTTCCCAGCGGCAATGCCACCAGCCACGACCTCGACTAAGCCAGCCAGGCGCACCATGCCCCCCTCCCTTGCGCTTCAGCGCGATCTTACGAAGGACCTCCGCGACCTGGATGCCCTGCTTGCCCGCCTTCGCGCGCGTACCCAGTGGGGAGACATCTCAGTTGATGAAGGCGCGGCGGATAAGTTCCACGTCGGCCTTCTCGATGAGATGCTCGAGCTACACTGCACGCCGGCGGGCGTCAGCGTGCAGTCGGATCGGGGGTGGGGGACCGGTGTGGCGCTTGAGTGGCGTACCGTGGGCGCGTATCTCAGACGCATGATGAGACAGGACGTGGGGGCAGGGGGGGCGAATGAATGAGCCCAGTGAAGCCCAAGGCCAGGGCGAACGGGACCAAGCGAATCAGGAGATGGCAGCGGTAGACGTTGTGCCGGAGCGCGGGGCGGATCCATTCGAGGCCCTGGAGCCATGGATGAAAGAGGATGCCCCCCCGGAACTGGTGCAGCGCGTACGTAGTGTAGTGCAGGAAGCCCGCATTGCTGCGTACTCAGGACCACTGCCAACCGCCGGCTAGTTTGCAGCATATGATCGCGTGCTGCCTGGAGCGGCCGAACGGATTCTAGCCATGGCCGAGCGAGAGCAAGAGTTGAACGGGCAACGCATCGGCCTGCAGCACCGGCGCATCAACGCGGCAACGATTGTCTCGCCGGCGATGATAGTCTTGGCGGGTGTCGGCATCTGGCGGGGGCTCCCGTGGACCATAGTAGTGCCGTTCGGCCTCAGTGGGATGACTACGTTCTTCCTGCGCGAAATTGCCAGATTGTGGTCACGTCGGACGTAATCAAGGACGACGAACCTTTGGAAGGCTACGTAACGATCTATTGCATCGAGTTTCGGACACGCTCGGTCATTGCTTGGAAGTGCTTGCGAAGTGTACCATGTTTCTTTCGCACATCCGCAACGGCCGCCGCCCATCCACTGCGGTAGGACGCTGCCCTCGGCCCATCTTTACCATTTGGCGGCTGAATCTGAAGGTCGGCAATAACCGCAGTTAGTTATTTTGAGGTCTTTTTAGGGATGTGACCCCACGTTAGGCCCTGTTGTACCGGATTTTCTGGTGTTTGGCCCCACAATCGCATCGCTAGCGCACCATTGTGGGGATTCACAGAGGCGGGAATACGAATGTTGTGCCATAAAGTGTTGGCGGCTATTACGAACAATGCCCCCCCAACCCTATCTTCCCCCTATGTATATCCGACGATCGCTTACCCATACCACCGACAACGCTACACGCTACTATTCCTTTCGGCTCTGCCACGGCGAACGCATAGGGGGCAAGGTCCGGCAGAAGACCCTGCTCAATCTCGGTGCCCACTTCCGCATCGACAAACGCTACTGGCGTGCGCTCTGCAACCGGATTGAGGCACTGCTCAAGGGCCAGCTCGTACCCATGGGCGTTGCTGCCGTCGCGTGGAAGAGGAGGCCCAGCGCGTTGCAGAACTTTTGAGCGCGCGCAAGGCGGTAGCCGTGACCGAGGGCAAGGGCGAGACGCCGCCGCGCGAATGGCACCATGTGGATGTCCACTCGCTCAAAACGGTCCGGCCCCGCACGGTGGGCGTAGAACATGTGGGGCTCTGGGCCATGGAGCAGTTGGGCATGGATGAGCTCTTCGAGAAGCTTGGCATCACACGAGGCCTCCGGCATGCAGCCACGGGCTCCATCATAGGCCGTCTGGCCGAGCCGGCCAGCGAACATGCCACGAAGCGTTGGCTGGCCTCTGCCAGTGGCCTGGACGAGTTTCTGGGCTGCAACTTCGAGAAGATGGCCGACATGCAGCTGTACCGGGCCAGCGACATGCTGCACAAACACCGCAAGGCCATAGAGGACCACCTCTTTGCACGGGCGCTGGACCTGTTTGATCTGGAGCCCACGATCGCGCTCTATGATCTGAAGGGCAGCTTCCTGGAAGGCAGTGGCAAGAGCATCGACAAGGCCAAGTACGGACGCTCGAAGGAGCGTCGCAGTGACTGCGTGCTGCTTACGCTGGCTCTTGTAACGCGCGGCAGCGGGTTTGTGCGTCGTAGCCAGGTCTTCAAGGGCAACGTAAACGAAGCGTCCACGCTCAAGGAGATGCTGGAGTCCCTGGAGACGCCCAGGGACGCACGTGTGGTGATGGACCGGGGCATTGCCACACAGGACCGCATAGACTGGCTGCATAAGGAGGGCTACCGCTACATCGTGGTATCAAGAGAGCGCAGGAAGCCCTTTGAACAGGAGCGGGCACTGGCTCTAGAGACGGCCTCGGGCAGTGACGTAGAGGTGTACCGGGAGGACGCAGACGACGAGGTGCGGCTCTGTTGCCGTTCCCGGTCCCGCATGGCGAAGGAAGAGGCCAAGATGAGGCAGAAAGCGGAAAGATTCGAGGAGGCCCTCGGCGAGCTTTCCGATCGGCTTGCCCGGCCGAAGACGCAAAAGCGCATCGACCTCATAAGGGAACGTATCGGCCGATTGAAGCAGAGCTTCAGCGGCATCGGACAGCATTACGAGATAGAAGTGGAGACGGATGAGGACGGCAAGCGGGCCCAGTCCATCACGTGGACAAAGACGCCGAAAGCACCCGCGATAATGACCGATCCGGGCGTCTATTGCCTGCGCAGCAACGAGATGGAGTTCACCGCGGAAGAGCTCTGGCGCACGTATGTGATGCTGACCGATCTGGAAGCGGTGTTTCGGTCCCTGAAGTCGGAACTCGGACTACGACCGATCTATCATTCCACAGGCCGGCGCGCGGAGGGCCATCTATTCATCACGGTCCTGGCTTACCAGTTGGTGCAGGTGATTCGTACGCGTCTGCGCCAGAAAGGACTACGCTTCAGCTGGACGACACTCAGGAGGATCCTTCGTCGTCAGGTTCGCACGACCAGCATCTTCGAGCGTAAGGACGCACGCACACTCCATGTCCGCACCAGCTCGCAGCCGGATATGGAACTAAGGGCCATTTACGATGCCTTGTGCATCGATCCACTGCCCTTGGCCATGCACAAGACGATCATATGACCTAAGGCATAAAACCTCACTTGGTGGCTATTTGTTGTGCCAGAACAATTTTCTTGTCTCTAATTTACAACCTGTTATCCCGGATTATTCACCAGCCAAAAGTATACAGGTGTAGACAATGAAGAGGGGCTGTCGGAAGTGGTACATTCTGTTGTAAGGCAGCAATATCTTCGTGGAGCCTGCCGCAAAACTGGTTTTGGCGTGGATGCAGGGCAATGAGCCCCGCGAATGGCCTGTTTTCGACGCAAAGGCGTACCGTGAAGACGTACCTCTGCCGTTGAATAAGCCCGTACAGTCCAGAACCGATGCTGCGCTAACGAGCGCGGCACGGCCTCATTCCAAGGTAACCCACGTCAGCTGCTGGTAGCGCCCCCAGAACTGTCGCCAGAGCGCTACGGCGCTGAAGGCTATCCGGATTTCGATGTTACGTGCGTGCCGCACTATCAGCGCTCCCACCTTCAAGACCTCCTTCTGAAACGTCTTCAAGTGCATGTGCCGTGCTCCCGGCTGCTTCATTGTGCAGCGACCCAGGTGTAGCACCTCGTACACAAGCAGGTAAAGCTGCAAAAGGACTTCATTGTGCGCGTAAAACGGCGTTTCTTCCGGCTGTGCTTCCTCTTTCCGTGGAATAGGTAGGCCCCGGTAATGGGTCTTGGGGCGTGGCGACGACGACAGCGCCATGGAACAGGCTTGATTTAGTTCTCCCATGTGGGCTTCGGCCTTACCCCTTCTGCGATAAAGATGCAGGATCTCCTCCGCCGAGTAGGCGTGCTCGTGCTGATCGGTAAGCAGGTAGAAGTGCTCGGGGAACAGTTCCCCGGGATTCGGCAGCACCACCAACACGACGCGCCGCTCGCGCTCCCAAGACAGGGCGCGGTATTGCATAGCACTGTTCCTCTTGGGGTTGTACGCCTGACCAATAGGGCTCGGCCGCTGCCGCCAGGACGTCGTTTTCCTTCAGGCGCATTATGTAGCCGATCCACATCCGCTCCAGCTTACTGCATAACGCTCCACTGTTAAAGGCCGCCTCCAACCGCACGATCACCTTTCGGGCCACATCCGTTCGCAGCCTGAGAGCGATCTTTTTGATAAAGTCGTAGCAGTCGTTTACGACATGCGCATTGCCACGACGCAGCGTGGCAATGCGCATGTCGCCGGTTTCCGCACAACTGGCGATAAGAGGCAGAAAGATGTTGCGCTTGTAGTGCCCGTTATAGGCACTGCCCTGCTGCCGAGCATGGGCATCCACGGGCAATGCGTCTATATCCATGACCAGCGTATCGTAGCGCTTGCCGCCTCTGGCATGCAGGAGGCGCTTCATGGCAAAGGTGGTGACGAAATGGCTCAATCTGGCCAGGTTCTTCTTTGTGCCCAGCCTACGTAACAGTCGGGAAATGGTAGGCTGTGAGGCCAAAGGCTTGCCGTCTTTCATCCCACCCCATCCCTGCCTTCATTGAGGCGACGGGGCGCATGGCCGCCTCATGGCGCAAACGACGCATATCACGCTGGCGCATCCTGCCCTGCGCCAAGAGCAGCAAGACAGACAGCAAGAGCTCATCAAAGCGATGCGTAATGCGCCCCGGAATGCGGGAATCGCTCAGGACCGATGCCAGGCGAGCTGTGAGGCCGGTAAGCATGAAGAGCGACCGCAGCAGGAAGACTCCGGCATCGGAGGTTAACTTTTCCGAATGGTGCCCCGTGACTTTTACAGACTTATTGAAGGGCGCCGTCAACACATGTCCAGCTGAATTGGAGGCCATGGGGTTCACCTTGAGCGTGTTTATGGTTCGGTATTCGAACCGAAAAAACTACTACGATGTTTCCGTATAACCGAAACATAATCAAGAGCTTACGAACCCAATAAGTCTGCCTTTGAACATCGACTTTACATTCATGTGAATAATCCGGGGTTATGAAGCACATTGGTAAACATGGGTAGGGAACTACCCTAGTGATCTGCCGTACGCCTACATCGGGTATCCGTTACACTCATCGGGTATCCGTTACACTCATCGGGTATCCGTTACACTCATCGGGTATCCGTTACCATGAATGAAAAGTACCACTTACGCGCCATCGCAACGATCGGGATCGGGATCCTCGCCGGGACGGTCGGTTGCGGCGACTACGCGGAAAGCGGACCAACCGGCCCGAGCGCCGTTGGACCCGCGGCGACGCCGCCAGCGTCGGTAGCCGGCAACCTCGGGCCGCAGGTCTCGAGCGGGTTCGTCAACGAACCAAACGTACCAATGGCGGCCAACGTCGACATCAGCGTCTTCTCGCCGACGGTGACCACTCCATCGTGCGGCGCACTTATGACGCTCGATATCAATGTTGTTGTGCCAATACTGTTTACATGGGAGGACGCCAGCATCACCGGTATCTATTGGTACATCGAGGACCATCATCGGAATTGGAGTGAGGGGCGGTCCGCGACAATCACGGGTCTGAGCATTACTCCAACGAGCGTGTGGGCCGAGGATGGGGCGCGGATCGAGGTGACGATCGTCGGCGAAACGGCAACCGCAACCTACCCGACAGGCACCGGGCCTGGCACCAAGGTTGTGTTCGAGGATGCAACCACAGCGGCGAACGTGGACGTGGCGTGTCAGGAGGCGCAGGGCCAGAGTGCAATGGGTCCGAGCCACTCGTTCTCGGAGGGATCGGTCAATTCGGTCGGGTCGTCGGGCGGGTCGAACGATCACGTCATCTACCTGAACGTGGGCGATCCTCCGATCACGGCGACCTTCGGCAACGTGCCGACCTCGCACGACGGCTCGACGTTCACGTTCGACCTAGCGTTCGATCCGGAGCCGGACATCAGCTTCCGCGTGCTGAGGTTCCACGCATTCGAGGTCGAGGGTGGCAGCATCCACCGGACGAAGCGAAAGGTGCGGGGTAGCAACGAGACGTGGACGGTTCACGTCACACCGTCGGGGACCGGCGACGTCACGATCACGCTGCCGGAGACGACCGACTGCGACGACGACGGCGCCATCTGCACCGCGGACGGCGGCATGCTCAACCACTCGCCCACGGCAACCGTCTCCGGCCCCTGACAACTCATGCTTGCTCAAGAAGAGCAAGCTGAAGGTCAAACTCGGCACCGAGGCGGAGCGACGGGAGAGCCCAGTGTTCCAACCTGCAGGAAACGTCTAGGGGAACCGACCTGCACGTGCTCGAGCGGGCAAGCGTGCAGTGGTAGCAGACGGCCACGACGTTCACCACTGAGCAAAACCAGGGCCGGGCCTCAGCAAACGAAACAGCCGGGGCCCAGTCGAACGGCACCGCAACGCGTTGCAGTCAACAGCCGCAGCACAGGAGCCGTAGGCTCCGATTCTGCGGATCGCTCAGTGGAAGGAGCTGTTGTCCGATGATTCAATCGCTCGAAGGCATGGACTTGGCCGACCGGCTACGCGAGATGTCGGGCCGGATCAAGCAGCGGATGGGCAACGTGAGGACCGAGGAGGCGACGAAGACCGCCCTGGTCATGCCGTTCATCAACCACGTGCTCGGCTATAACGTATTCGATCCAGCGGAGGTCGTGCCGGAGTTCATCGCCGACGTCGGGACAAAGAAGGGCGAGAAGGTCGACTACGCGATCTTCCGCGACGGCGACCCGATCATTCTCTTCGAGTGCAAGCACTACGGCGTCGATCTCGGGAAAGAGCCGGCGTCCCAGCTGTACCGGTACTTCAGCGTCGCCAAGTCCCGGTTCGGCGTCCTCACCGACGGCGTCATCTACCGATTCTACTCGGACATCGACGAGCAGAACAAGATGGACGCGCGACCGTTCCTCGAGATCAACATGCTCGACGTCTGAAGCGATCGACGTCGACGAACTGAAGCGGTTCACGAAAACGTCGTTCGACGTCGACCAGATCCTGAGCACCGCGAAGGACCTGAAGTACACGCGCGAGATCCTGCGACTGCTCACAACCGAATGGACAGATCCGTCAGAAGCGTTCGTGCGCCACTTCGCCTCGCAAATCTACGACGGCGTGAAGACGAAGGCGGTGATCGAGCAGCTCACGCGAGCGACGAAGAAAGCGCTGCACCAGTTCGTGGCGAAACGCATCAGCAACCGGCTGAAATCGGCGCTCGAGAGCACCAACCACGAAGAACCCGCAAGCACGGGAACCGCAGGAACAAGCGAATCAGGAGATGGCCGCGGACACGACGGACGACAAATGAGCCCAGTGAAGCCCAAGGCCAAGGCGAACGGGACCAAGCGAATCAGGAGATGGCCGCGGTAGACGTTGTGCCGGAGCGCGGGGCGGATCCATTCGAGGCCCTGGAGCCATGGATGAAAGAGGATGCCCCCCGGAACTGGTGCAGCGCGTACGTAGTGTAGTGCAGGAAGCCCGCATTGCTGCGTACTCAGGACCACTGCCAACCGCCGACCAGTTTGCAGCATATGATCGCGTGCTGCCCGGAGCGGCCGATCGGATTCTAGGCATGGCAGAGCGAGCGCAAGAGTTGAACGGACAACGCATCGGCCTGCAGCGCCGGCGCATCAACGCGGCAACGATTGTCTCGCTGGCGATGATAGTCTTGGCGGGTGTCGGCATCTGGCGGGGGCTCCCGTGGACCATAGTAGTGCCGTTCGGCCTCAGTGGGATGATTACGTTCTTCCTGCGCGACATTGCCAGATTGTGGTCACGTCGGACGTAATCAAGGACGACGAACCTTTGGAAGGCTACGTACGATCTATTGCATCGAGTTTCGGACACGCTCGGTCATTGCTTGGAAGTGTACCATGTTTCTTTCACGCATCCGCAACCGCCGCCGCCCATCCACTGCGGTAGAACGCTGCCCTCGGGACTGTACCTTTACCGCCTGATTGCCGCATCGCATGAGGGCAGCTCAACGCATGTAGGCCGCTTTTTGCGCATTCGGTAAGGGATACCCGCGCGGGCCGGTTGACTGCAAGCATGTCCTTTGATGCCGTACCCGGTGCGTCCCGTTCCCCCACGGCCGACCCCGCATTTGGCAAGTGGCGGCGTGATTGTGTGGGTGGGTACCGCACGGTCCTGGTCGTTCACCGCGGGTTCTTTGTATGCAGGGCCTGCCGTTTGACGAAGGCACTGTTGTGTATCTAATGCTACGACTCACAGGTCTTTGCGACGGCACCGCCACGCCGGCGAAATGGCTTTCGGCGCTCAATATCAGGGAGCAACACCAACGCAATCCGTGTCATTGCCCCGCCCTGATATGTTCCTTGTATTTGTCTGCTCCGCCGTGGCAGGACCTTCGATCTCCTCCATTCCACGCATTTCCGGATCGAGTCTCCAGAGAGGTGGTTTTCACGGGCCAGGCGGGTCCCAGAACGAACGGGCGAGCGCCTGAATCGCACAATGACGCGATCAAACGTGATTCAGGCGAATACAGGCCGATTCGGGTATATGTGCACCATCGTATGTAAAACGTATGCAGGGACTGACACCGCCAAGCTCGCAATCAGATGCACGGGTGGGCAGGAGCGGGAGGCAAAGCTCCCAGTTGCGGTTGCACGCAGAATGGCAGGGACCATGAAAGCAACGCTTCGCAGCACGCTTCTTCTGCTGACCTTGGTCTGGCCCGCAGCTTTTTCAACAGCCCAAGAGGGGCAGCAAATAGAGCAATCCGACCAGCAAACAGCAATAGTGCGTGACCTGTTGGGTCCGATCGCCGGAGTCGTATTGCAGGATACAACGCGGTTTTCCGCATTCCGAGGGAACAGCGTGGCCCAGCGGTGAATGCAGCATTGATCCATGCGCTGAAAGCGGAATACCAGCATGATCTAGCGATAATACGGGGAGAAATACCGGCACCTTCTTTCGAGGAAGCGCACGATTTTCAGTTGGCGTTGATGCGCGAGGTTGTTGCCCTAAATGACTCTGCGGCCATACCGGTCCTAATGCTCATCGTTGGCCCTGGTGTGACCGTTCCACGGGCGATGGCGGATTTCGGACGGAAGGCTCTTCCCGCTTTGCTATCCCTTCTTGATGATCCTAAAGAGGCAAGCGAGTGGCACATTGGTGGGGCACTAATGGCACTCCGTATGATGGTAGAACGCTGGGGACTGGTGTATTTTACGATGGAAGAGCGATCCGAGTTGAAAAGATTGGCCGAACGCTACCTCAATGTACAGTCGGAAGATCTCATTGCTCCAGATGTTGTTCTCACGCCCGTCTGTCTTGGCAAAGCCATGCAATTGGCCATAGTGCTTAACGATGGGCTATTGCATGAGAAAGTGTCAGCCATAGCATCGGATGTCGAGGCGATGCGCGCAAGAGGCGTTGTGAATGCATGGGGGGAGTCCAGGGCCCAAGACAAAGCAGCGGATCTCCTTGCCGGAAAGCCGCCCACGCCTCCCTTCTCCCGCGACCGGCAATAAGGAAGCACCTACGGCTGTATTTCACTCAAGGCCCGCCCTGCAGAACTGGGTTCTGTACTCCATTGACCGGAGGGCGCATTCTACGGCTTAAATCGGCTCGTGCAAATGCGCTCCGGACGAGTCGTACAAAGGCCGCAAGAGCGGCACCTGGAACCCCATATCGGGCCTGAAAGGGCCCGTAGGTGCCGGCTTGCGCCATTAGAGCCCAGTTGTCTAGGGTGCGCAGTAAGCGTCGCAGCGCCCTATTTCCGCCTGCTGTCGGGCGCTCAAGATTACCATGCAATTATGGTTCCGTAAACCCGAGTCCATGCCCCCTGCCCTATCTAGCACCCTGCTCGAGGCGCTTCGGAGCGAGGCCGCACGCCTGATCGACGCCAGTGTGGCGCCGGCAATGCGAGAAGCCTACAGCACAGCGCTTCGCGCCTTTGACGCCTGGCGTGAAGAAAATCCTGAAACCGACGCGGGAATCGGCATCTGGCTTGCCGCACTGCACGCCCAGGGCCGGGCACTGGCCAGCTGCGCGCTGGCGCTTGCCGCCATACGGTTCAGGGCGAAGCTCACGGGTAGATCCGATCCTGCAGAGCCTGTCTCCACGCGCATCCTCGTCGGCATCCGTCGCGACGGTGCGCGCCGCGGCCGCGGACAGACAGACGGCCTTACGTGGGAGGACTGCGACCTCACGGCGCAGCTGTGTGAGCGCGAGGGTACCACTCTTGGCCTGCGCGATGCCGCGCTCGTGGCCACGCACAATGACGGCCTCTTGCGCCGCAGTGAATGTGCGGTGCTTGAGGTACGCGGCCTGTCCAAGGGCACCGACGACAGCGGACGCCTGCTTGTCAAACGTAGCAAGACCGACCAGACGGGCGAGGGTGCCGTGCTGTACCTGGGAGCTCCCACCGTACGCCGAATCCGCGCCTGGCTGGAGGCTGCCCCAATCCGCGAGGGGCGCTTTTCTGGCGCATAAGAAGAGGCGGCCGCGTGCGAAAGCACGCTCTGGCCGCACGCAGCATCCGTCGCATTGTCGCCACCCGTGCAGCTGCACCAGGCTTGGAAGGGCGCTTCAGCGCCCAGTCCCTCGTAGAGCGCGGCGCCACGCTGCCCGGGCGCAGCTCGCCGGCAGATCGCAGACCCCGCGCATGGCGGCTCATTACTCCAAAAGAGCCATCGCGCGCCTGCGCTTTGGTGCATAGTTTCCTATTCACGCGAACCTGACCGACTACTTGTTCGAGCAAAGGGCCCTGCAAGCGTTGGACACGGAGGTAGAGGGGACTCAAGACCATACGTACCGTCGAGTTGCGCCCCCGGCGCTGCTTGAACCTCGCTCTCTCGGGATCCTCCGCAGTGGGTTCTGGAATTACAGGCCGTGGCCTCGATGAAGGCAATGACGGCCTGCGTGAGCGGGGCCACCTGGCGTGGCGCACGCGAGTTTTGTCTTCTCAGCCCCCTGAGCGTACGGCGAACGCCAGCATGTATTGTCGGGGAAGGCACCCCGGCGGCGTCGAAGGCACTCTTGATGGCGGCCGCCGCCTGCGCGCGCCAGCTGTGGCCTTTCTCCGCGCCTGGGGCGAGCGCAGGGCCTCGCGGGTGGCCTCGGAGACGTCACGCGTGGCCAGGGCACGGGGCTCCGCTGCCTGGCAGACGGGTAAGACTTCCATTTGGGGATCCGGATTCATGCCAAAATCCGTCTGCGCGGGCGGGTTTTGTGATATACGCTGCGGCGGACCGGCAAATCCGTTAAGAATAATTAAGAGATTGAAGTGAGGACGGAATACGGGGCGTTCTCGGGATTTTTCGGGACCTGCTTCCAGGGCGCGCCGTACGTCGGCGGCAGTATGCCTTGGCTTAACAAATTCCGAATTATTTTCACGCGCCAGGTCTTCCCGGCCGGGTTGACCCAGCAGCCTTGTCCGATCTTTCTGCTTTCGGCGAAGGGCGGTGGATCGGCCCGGGAGGCAGCCATGTGTCGACTACTCACTTCCGGCGCACCAGCCTACCCGTTGTGAATTGATCCCCCGCCTCCAGGCGATACTTGTATACGCCGTCCGGCCAGATCGAAGCATCCAGCGTCGCGGCGTGCGAGCCGGCGCTCCGCTCTTCGTCTACCAGAACGGCTACTCTACATCCAAGCAGGTCGTACACCGCCAGCCTTACCATGCCCGCTACCGGCACGCTGTACGTGATGGTCGTCGCGCCGCGGAACGGGTTGTTCGCAGCTTCGATCACCCGGACGGGACCTTCCACCTAAGGCTCCGGGGACAGAGACGTAGCGCCATACTTCGCAACAAACATACTGCTGGCGCCCTTGGCATACAGCGTATCCGCTCCTATCACCGCCATGTCGACGTAGTAGTAGCGGCCGGCAATGTACACGTCATCTGCAGGGCCAAAGGCCAGCACATCTACTGATTGATCCCCGGGTCCGGCTGCATGAAGCGCCCTCACAAATCGGCCATTCTCGTCGTAGTGTACCACAAACCCGTCAGATCTTCTCTCTTCATCTTGCGTCAGCTCAACGTCTCCAAGCACAAGGTATTTCCCTGTAAAGCTCTCGTATACATAAACATGGCCTTCCTCCGTGGCCTCAATTCCTTCTAGATTCAAATAAGAGTCATACTCAAAATTTCGAGCCCACAGCAACGCCGCCTGCGCGTCAAACTTCGTCAGGACGTATATGTATCGCTTCCCCCGGTTATAAAAGGTCGTATCGCTTACAGTCACCGAATTGGATCTGTCCCTGACCGCATCCTTGACCCACACTGCGTACAGGTTCCCATTATTGTCATGACGTAGTATTGTCGGAGTCGGGACATAAGTTTCAGCAGCAACTGTTCCCTGCCCCCTGCGAACTGGATCAATGCGAAGCTCATTGTATGAAGGTTCGTAGGAAATCCCAAGGTCCTCAAGAGTCTGAACCTGCTGCAGCATTCCGTCACTGTCATACCAGGCCAGCGCCCTGCCGTCCTCCGCAGCACTGAATGCGGCGGGAAGCTCGTCCGAAGACCACAAGCCAATTCCCAAAACCATATTGCCGCCTGCATCCACGTCAACGGCCGGCTTGCCCCATTCGTGATATGAACCCCCTATTAGTTTGATGCGGTCATCCCCTATTTGCTGCGCCCAGCGCACAGTTCCGTTCGGCGCATAGCTGGCCACGAAGACAACCGGTGATGGATGGGGGGAATACCAAAACCGGGACGGGGCCAGAAACACATCCGGCGAGAAATAAAGCGTGTCCGTGAACGAACCGACCATGTAGAGATTTCCCTGTGCGTCAAGCCCTGTCCCATTGATGACTACGCTCTGATATACCAAAGTGTGCTCGCGCGGCCCGATCCTGCGCAGAACCGATCCCTCCAGATCACGCACGGTAACCATGTCCGAACCTGCAAACCAGAATCTTTCGCCATGGAACACGCGGCCACGGACTACCGCCACGGAGTAGCCGACACTGTAATCAGTTGTCCCAAAAAGGCTCCCAGGCACCCCCCCCGGAAAAAACTCTTCCGGAACGTACAAAATTCAATTTCCCGTCCGCGCCGTCATACCGAACAAGGAATCCACTCACAAAGACTGGCGTATCCATCATCTGGATATCTGATGAATCCGACGGCAAAGCCTCAAAAAAGACGTCCATACGGTGTGACAACCGTCCTGTCACAAAGACTTCTTCCTCCGGGCCGATTGCGATATCCATGGGAATAAACGTGTTACTGGCCCAGGACTGCCGAATCCATGCCGCCGGACCAAAGGATTGTCCCCACGCCACTGCAGGAAACAGGGCTGTGCCAAACAAGCCCAAGATCAGACCGAATAGCTTTGTTCGCATGCCTACGGGAAGTGCCGGTTGCCAGCTGCTACTTGGTGCGCATTATGACTCTATCGAATCGCTGCGCCGACGTCGGTATGCCTACAATCTACGGACTGCCAGACTGTCTTTTAGCGTCGAAGATTGCCGAATGCACTCCCACCTCCTTCCTACAGCCTGAACGAACACAGAGAAATCCTTGTCAGAAAGCTGCCACATTTGTCGGCCGTTCTCCAGCTGGCTGGTCCTTACTTGCTTGCACGTTAGCGGTGAGATTAGGCATGTCGAGGGCAATTAACAGAAGGATCGAAGGGCCAAGAAAACAGGGCGTTTTGGAGGATTTTCGGAGCCTGTTTTCAGGGCGTGCAGGTACCGGACTTGGCCCGGATGCAGCCATGCGTCCGCTGCTCACTTGCGGCGCACCAGACTGCCCGTCGTAAACGGCTCTTTGGCCTCCCGGCGATACAGGTATACGCCGCTGGGCCAGGTAGAGGCATCCAGCCGCGGAGAATGCGTTCCACCGCGTTGCCTTTCGTCCACAAGTACGGCTGCCTCGTGCTCAAGTGCTCAGCGCCCACTCGGTCACCGCGACTTCCGGGGCGCTCAAGGGTGGAAGCCACCGGCTACTCATCAGCACTGCCGCGGGTCAAGCGCACGCCGCGGGTCAGTCCACGTGGCGCCCCTCCTGGTGTAGAACTGCGCCCCACGAACCATGCTCCATCCACCAGAACGATAATGCTGTCAATCCGGTTAATACGGTTCCACTCAAGTACAATTGTTGCTCCAGCCTGACGCCAAGACCCCCCGCGGCTGCAATGTTCGTAACCTAAGCGACCTCTGTCGGTCTTTTCGATATGTCCGTTGGCCATCACCCTGATCTCATACGGAGGGAGGCCTCCTCTTGAGTGTGCCCAGGTACCAACCACATCAGACATTTGGCTACTGTCTACGGCCGGGAACGTGCCGTCATAGGGCTCCCCGGCCAGTGGCCAACCACCTTCATCCCACACTAGCGAGCGTACCTGCAGCGTGGGCGTGTCGCCGCTTTCTCTGTCGTGGAAGTGGTGTACCACAAAGTAGCGGTCACCCTCTGCCAGTACGGAATTGTGGCCCGGCCTCAGGATCCGGCCCTAGTAGTCACGTCCTAGAACTGTTGTGAGCCCCCCCCTACATGGACTTTCCGAACCGAGCCGTGTAGGGACCTGTGGCATCGGACGAGCGCCCTACCGTAATGCCGCCACGCCCTAGTGTCACGAACAGATCGTACGAGCCATTGCGCTCGATAATGACGGGCGCTTGTAAATGAACTCCGAAAATACCATACCGAGCCAAGGTATGGATGGTTTTGTCCCGACGGGACGGCAGGCCTGTGCCAGGATCGAGCCGGCGCAATCTGATCCCGCTTGCGGAGGCTCCCCATGTGAGCCAGGGCCTGCCCGACGCGTCCAGCACAATACCGGGATCGACGGCGACGGAATCCGCCGTCCCGGGTTTGGATTCGATGACGGGACCCTGGTCCACCCATTCGTAGTCAGGATCCATGGGATCCAGCGCTACATTGGTTGGCAGCCCGATGGTAGCCGGACGATAAGAGCGAATTATAGAGGTGGTACCTGTCTCCGAAAAGTGTGCCGTCCGGCGCAGACGGGAATTCTTCTTCCGAGATTACGGACTGTGTCCAGTCCGGCATGCTATCGAACACCTGTCCTGCGGCAACCCAGTGGACCAGGTCGTCAGAACACCGTACCGGGGATGCCGGGGCCTACAGAAAATAGGTAGTACATATTCTGCTTGCCGCATAATGGACGGACTGAGCACGTCGCCTACGTCGCCGGTTTGCACGAGCGGGTCGTGATGGTCCAACCACAGGTCTTCGCAAAGAATAGGGCCGTCGGGGCCGTAGTCGGGGGAAATCAGTATTTCACAAGCTGCCAACAGCAACAAAACGAGCAATCCAGGAATCGGATCAAAGTGCCGGGTACGCATAAACGATGAGCGATGCATGATCTAGGTCACCCGCCTGAGCAGCGGCGCGAAGATGTGAATACCTGCTTGCTTACAATATGCCGTTCCCGGTGACAAGCTTGGAAGCAGGTCCGGCCGAGTCCTGAGTCACACGCGCAGAATACACTTGCAGCAGCGCTACGAGAAAGCTGCCCTCAGTCATGGTATCAGGCGTGATTTCAGCGGACCTCTATCACTAGTGCAGGGTAATTAACGAATGGATCGAAGGGTCGGAATGAGAGGCATTTTCAAGGGATTTCGGGACGGTTTTACGGGCCTGCGAGACAGCATCCATTATCAAGAGATATCGCTCCGGACGGACTGTATGGCGCCAATATGCGCCCCTGGCAGGCCGTTAGGTGCCAACCTTGTCGCCCTCCAGGAATGACACCCCGTCACAACTGCGTTTACAGAATCTCATGGCATTCACACACGCCTGCTCTTCCATCGCCGTGGCCGCTGAAGCGCCCACGGTCTTGCAGAGCGCGACGCCATTCTTGTGTAGTTGCAACAGGCCGGCTTCTGGAAATCGCCGTCCATGCCCGCTCCGCCTACACCCGGAGCGCTAGGACATGGGGTCACAGCACGACTTCTGGATAAGTAGAGGCGGCGATGTCGTCAGGCCCTGAGGCCTCGACCGGCGCGGTACGGAAGCCCCCCGGTTACCCGGGGCTTAATTTCGGTGCACGAGGCTGCCCGTCGTGAACTGATTTCCCGCCTCCAGGCGATACATATAGACACCATCCGGCCAGGCTGACGCATCCAGAATCGCAGTATGCGAGCCAGTGCGCTGCTCTTCGTCGACGAGAACGGCCATTTGTCGACCAAGCAGGTCGTATACGGTCAGTTTAACCCTGTCCGTGACCGGCACGCGGTAAGTGAAGGTCGTGGAATATCTGAAAGGATTGGGAAATGCGTGCAATAACGGAATTTGCTCAGGAACAGCTATTGCATCTTCCGCGCTCGTCCCAATGTTTGTAAAGGACAGCAATGTGCGTTCCCCACTTAACGGATCAACGCGCCACACAGCAGAAGTGACGGCATCATAGACCCAGACATTCTCCGCCACAACCAACGAGCCATCGGCTTCTGCAGCAACACCCGCAAGGTGATTCAGGGCTTCGAAGGGGTCAAGCCCTTGGCCTAGAATGATGCTGCGGTCACCAGTGACCGGATCAATCTTGAAGATCCCTCCCACGTACGTTTCTATCATCCCTGTCAATACAATACTACTATCCGCCGCTACCATAATTCCAGTAATGCCGGAGAAGTCTGGGCCACTACCGGCTTGTCCGGTTACATCCGACAGGATCGACCGATCGCCGCTGCTAGGATCGATACGAATCACCGCAGGTCGTTTATTGTCTGCCACCAGCACAGAGCCATCAGCCTCAACCGCAATCCCAACAGGGTCCAAAAATGGTGAGCCATTGCCAATGCTCAAGCCAGAGATGATGGTACGGTCACCACTGACTGGATCGACGCGAACCATGACGTAGCCGCGCTCAAAATTCGACTCGCGGTAGGCTGTCACGAGATAACTGCCATCAGCATCAATCGCGATGCGCGTCAACCGTTTGGGCACCATGCCTATGCCGGTATTTGCGTCGGAAACAATCTCGCCGTCTCCAGTGACTGGATCAACACGCACGATCCCATTCAGTTCAGCGTCTACCACCACAAGCGAGCCGCTGGCTTCAATTGCGATGCCTGTAGGTCGGCGGAGGATGGAACCGCTACTACTGCCATCACTTGAAATTACAGTTCGGTTGCCGGTGATTGGATCGACGCTAACTACTTTGTGGTACCAATCAGATATTATCACACTGCCGTCCGCGGCTACAGTTATATCTCTAAGCCATCCAAAGCTGGGGCCATTCCCTAAATCTTCGCAGCACCACCAAGGTTGCCCATGGATTGCGAACGAATGAGATACCCGACTACAACAAAGGACCGTAACAAGAGTGCATAACAAAGCAATGCGCTTAGCGCTACGCCGGTAGAACATTTGTAAGTGCGATCCCATCATGAGCGAAGTGCACCCCAGTTTCTAAACAGTGGTTTAAGATAGAATCCCACCTTAGGAATTGCCACCTCTTAGCCCATATTTATTCATGACCGGTCCGATATGTGCCCGACGAGAATGTTACAGGTGCACTATAGGGGTTCCTCATTATGTTCAGGCAAGCATTCTGCGGTGGGGGCTCACGGAGCCTTGACTTGGGTGCCAAAGCAGCATACTGATGCGGCAATGTGGTCGGATTTTTGAGGCTAAGCGCCTCGTATGGGTATGCGTGTCCCCTGCATGCATGGTCCACAGTCCGAAAGTTGCGCCCGCTCCGATAGGCGAGCAGCGTTAGCCTGCCGTATTTGGCAGCGGCAGGGGATCGTCCTTCGCTGAAGCTGGCGACAGTGCTTCCAAGAACGCTCCCAAGCCGCAAGGGCACTGCCAACTACTTGGATTATGATGTTGCGTGCATGCTGCACGATGCGTGCTCCTGTCTTCAGAACGTGCCGCAGGAAGGCCGACAGCTGCATGCGCAGACCCTCCGACTACTGCATCTGGCAACGCCCCACATACATCAACGGATACACCAACAGATACAGCTTGAGACGGGCCCACATGCACAGACCTTGCCTTCTTGCAGCTTTGCGGCGTGCCGCCGCAGAACAGGCTGGTTGCGATAGAGCGTTTTCGGACGCGAAGCAGAGGAAAGTGCCCGTGTACAGGCAGCTTTGCGCTCGCGCTGGTGCTTCTCTGCCTTGCCTCTCTTCTGGTAGAGCTTCACAAGGCTCTCTGCCGGACAGGCCTTCTTGTCCTGATCCGTATGCAGAAAATAATGCCGGGCAAACAATTCGCCCGGTGTGGGCTCCAGCACGACGCGGCGCGTGCGACTCCACTTAGTTCGTGATACCGCCGCTGCCCTGGTTGGCCGCACGCCAGGTGTGGATTCGCCGGCCTGCACAGGGCGGCGTAGTCTTTGAGACACATGGCGTGGCCGCCGCGCCCGAGCTTGTCGCAGAACTCTCCACTATCAATGCCCGCATGCAGCAAGGACGTGGTCGGCCGCATGGCAGCGCACCTGCAGCGCTACGCGCCGAATAAACTCGTAACAATCCCGTTCCACATTCTGGATACCGCTCTGCAACTCGGCCCCCAACATGGCGCCGTCTTCCGCGCAGCTGGCAATAAGAGGCATGAAAATGGTGCGCTTGCAATGTCCATGGAAGGCCCTGCCCTGCTGCCCACCATGGGCATCTATCACCTGGCCGTCTATGTCTATCACAGCCACGTCGCTTGCCACCGCCAGCTTGCAGGAGATGCTCCACAGCGAAGGTAGTCGCAAAACGGCGCAGGCGCGCAAGGGTGCGTCCGCGCGCCAGCATGCGCACCAGACGCGCGATGCTCGGCTGTGAGGCCAGAGGCTTACCCTCTTTCACGGCGTTAATGCCCCTTCTCGAAGAGGCAGCCACGCGCATGAGGGGATCATGCCGCCGGCGGTCGGCATCGCTTTGGCGCGGCCAGCCCTGCAGATAGAGCAGAAAGAACTGCGCCGCAGTTGCTTCCCGCTGTGGGTTGTTTGCGCCGGATCCCGAAAATCGAACAGGAAAGGCGCTCGTTGAATCCGGCGAGTGCACCCTGTGCGCGCACCAGGATGGCGCCTGCGTCCGAAGACAGGTTTTCCGTGTAGGACCCGCTTAATTGTACCGAGCTGCTGAAGGGACATTAGAACAATACGAAGGGGCTATGGTTTGCACTACCTTTACCTTCTTGTGCATCGGGATACAAGAAACAGAACGCTTGAGCGCGGAATTGTATCCCTCGCAATACCATGATAATCAGATACTTGCGTACGATCTGTGAAGCTACTGGCAGATCCCCGGAATGTACCTGAAGATTCTGGTGAAAAAGGTGGGTTGACAATACCTCAATTAAGGCGAGGTAACACGTACATTGACAGTTAAACTGAAGTGGCGGTTCAAGTTGGTGCTTTGGCTTGCCCTTGTGCTTTCCTTAGTAGCACCTTCCGAAGCGGCTGCCTGTGACAGGACCGTTTCTGCGGATACATGCCATAACGCAGACCACCTTACCAGTGTGCTGGGGAATACCGGTTATGTTGAGGCTGGTCGAAGTGCTATGGCTGCTGCCAGCGGGTTCTGGCGGGAGCCCAATCCTAGCCAGGGAATAA
Organism: Rhodothermales bacterium; assembly: GCA_965216255.1. Taxonomy (GTDB): domain Bacteria; phylum Bacteroidota; class Rhodothermia; order Rhodothermales; family Bin80. Next base: position 4,420,503 of record OZ244148.1, on the reverse strand, counting down.
CTCCCGTGGCAAATGAGTCAATGGCACCGGGCCGTGAAAGCGCGAACGCTGACAGTCTTGTGGTCACCTGCGCGCCGAATCTGACGTTGGTGGAGGGATCGCGGAATATAGTCTTGGCCGTGTGCGCGGTTTCTGGCGGCACAGCGCCGTATGCGTGGCAATGGTCAACGGTGAGTGAAGCGAATCGAGCGTTGATCTCACGGGAGGCTACGTCCACACCCTTGTTTCATGTACCGCCGAACGTGCCGAAAGACCGTGCGGTGGCACTTATGGTTACAGTGAGTGACCGCGCCGGGACCGAAGTGGGCGAGCGAATTGCATTGACAGTACGGGACCGGCCTGACGTGGCATACGGGCCGCGGGTGGTGCGCATTGAGCGGGAGGCAGGCGACGGGGCAATTCGGCTCGGGGGGGAGTGGTCGGCAGCCGGAGGGCCAGGTCCCTATTCGTACCACTGGACGGCGCGGGGGGCTACGCAAGTGACGGCGCTGGAGCGGCTGCATCCGTCAGCATCGGTACGGTCGCCGGAGTTTGTGATTCCCGGGGGGATCGAGGCGGAGGAACTCTACGAATTTCGGCTGGTGGTGTCGGCGGACGGGGAGGATCCAGCGGTGCAGGATGTGCTGGTGTCTGTTCGGCCGCCGGGTGGCCGGAGTATTGGCGTAAGTTGCGCAGACATGCTGGTGCAGGTTGCCGCCGCTGCGCCTGCGGAGCTGGATTGCGAGAGTAATTTCTCCGGCGCGGTCACCTGGCATTGGGAGCCGCTGGAGGATGCGCCGGTGTTGCAAGTGGGCGCATCCCCGTCTACCCCGCTGTTTGTAGCGCCGGAGACGGTGCCGGAGGGACTGGCGGCGTATCGATACCGGGTGCGTACAATGGCGCAAGAGGGTACGGCTTCTGCAGTGGTGACCGTATTGGTCTCTGCAGATCCACTGTCGCCGGAGGCCGTATGCACCGATGCTGGCGGTACGCTAAGTGCAGGATGTCAGATTGCTAGACGCTCACGGGACGCTAGTGGGCTCGACGCACCGTGGGACGGACAGGAGGCCCAGCGCGCTCCAGCGAGGTACACGACAATACTCGAATCCGTAACAAATGCGGACAAGGCGCAAGACCAATGTCCTGATGATCGGGACGTTCCCGAAGGTCAAGTATGCACAACGACCGAACGTTGCCGTTTATCGGAGGCAGATTTAGACGATTTTAATGCGGGGCATTCGTCGATTATCGAATGGGATGTTACGCCCGTCCCAGGGTGGCCTTCTGCAATCCCGGATGTTGACATTAGTCTTCCAGATCCCATTTTGGTACATCGCCCGGGGGGAGTGTGGTCCAGCAACAACGTTGTACTGGAATTCGCCGGTCTGGAGGATTCCGATCCCGAGGGCCATGAGACTTTCGTAGGTTACTGCATAGACATTACAGACGAATACCCTGACGGTCTCCAGGGTAACCCTTCTATACGTTATGTCTTGGAAGACGACGATTGGTGGGTGAATGACGCGAGGGTATTGGAGGGAGCCGGCGCGATGGTATTCGAGGTCGGTTTCGACAATCCGGTGGTCCGGGAACTGACGATTGACTATGAAACGGTTCAGGTCAACAATGGTGGCGCGAAGGCAGGCCTTGACTATATCGAAATCGCGAGTTCGATCACGTTTGCGGCGGGGGATCAGTCCAAAACGATTACAGTGACGTTGGTCGATGATACGGAGTCGGAAGAGACGGAGTTTTTTCAGCTCAATACTATGTCCTCCAGTTACTTTGAGGACAAAGCGGTCATTGCGGTTGGCACGATTGAGGATGACGACTTCTATGCAGTGGTGGCGACACCGGATGCGATTACGGTAGTGGAGGGTGACGCCAATGGGAAGAGTTTCGAAGTTCAGCTGGCGAGCGAGCCGACGGCAAGCGTAACGGTGACGATCACGGGACACGCAGGCACGGACGTGATTCCGTCTCCGACAAGCCTGACGTTTACGACGGACAACTGGGACGAAGACCAGTCGGTTACGGTGACAGCGGGCCAGGACGACGATGCGAAAGACGAGGAGGAGATGCTGAGGCTGACGGCAAACGGAGGCGACTACGTGGATGTTACGGCCACGGTCACTGTGACGGTGGACGATGACGACACACCGGACCTGGTGGTGGAACCGACAGAACTGGAGATAGCCGAGGGAGACGCCAATGGGAAGAGTTTCGAAGTTCAGCTGGCGAGCGAGCCGACGGCAAACGTGACGGTGGCGATCACGGGGCACGCAGACATACGGTGTTATCCGTCTCCGACAAGTCTGACGTTTACGAAGGATAACTGGGACGAGAAACAGACGGTAACAGTCAAGGCGACAGAAGACGTTGACGCGGTAAATGACAAGGCAACGCTGACGTTGACGGCAAACGGAGGCGACTACGTGGATGTTACGGCCACGGTCACTGTGACGGTGGACGATGACGACACACCGGACCTGGTGGTGGAACCGACAGAACTGGAGATAGCCGAGGGAGACGCCATTGGAAAGAGCTTCGAGGTTCACTTGGCAAGCGAGCCGACGGCAAATGTGATGGTAGCGATCACCGGACACGCGGGCACGGACGTGACTCCGTCTCCGACAAGTCTGACGTTTACGACAGACAACTGGGACGAGGACCAGACGGTGACGGTGACAGCGGTGCAGGACGATGATGCGAAAGACGAGGAGGAGATGCTGAGGCTGACGGCAAACGGAGGCGACTACGTGGATGTTACGGCCACGGTCACTGTGACGGTGGACGATGACGACACACCGGACCTGGTGGTGGAACCGACAGAACTGGAGATAGCCGAGGGAGACGCCAATGGGAAGAGTTTCGAAGTTCAGCTGGCGAGCGAGCCGACGGCAAACGTGACGGTGGCGATCACCGGACACGCGGGCACGGACGTGACTCCGTCTCCGACAAGTCTGACGTTTACGACAGACAACTGGGACGAGGACCAGACGGTGACGCTCAAGGCGGCAGAAGACGATGACGCGGTAAATGACAAGGCAACGCTGAGGTTGACGGCAAACGGAGGCGACTACGTGGATGTTACGGCCACGGTCACTGTGACGGTGGACGACGACGACACACCGGACCTGGTGGTGGAACCGACAGAACTGGAGATAGCCGAGGGAGACGCCATTGGAAAGAGCTTCGAGGTTCACTTGGCAAGCGAGCCGGCGGCAAATGTGATGGTAGCGATCACCGGACACGTGGGCACGGACGTGACTCCGTCTCCAACAAGTCTGACGTTTACGACAGACAACTGGGACGAGGACCAGACGGTGACGCTCAAGGCGGCAGAAGACGATGATGCGGTAGATGACAACGCAACGCTTACGTTGACGGCAAACGGAGGCGACTATGTCGACATTACCACCACGGTCGCGGTGAAGGTGATCGACAATGGCGTGGCGGCCACGCTGCAAATTGCGGATGCCCGTGTGAGCGAGAGCGCAGCAGCGGCGGTCTTTCAGGTGAGGCTGAGCGAGCCGCAGGCAAGCGATGTGACCGTACACTATGCTACGTCGGACGGCACGGCGGAGGCCGGCTCGGACTATATCGAATCACGCGGCACGCTGACTCTGGCAGCGGGAGCCGTATCGAAAGAGATACGCGTACCCATTACAGATGACGCGGAAGACGAGGACAATGAGACGTTCACGGTGCGGCTGAGCGCTCCTGCGGGAGCTTCCCTGTACGACGCAGAGGCGACCGGCACGATACTGGACAACGAGCCTGGCGTGAGCATAGACGCTGACGTGAGAGTGGGCGAGGCCGAGGGCAACGCAAGCTTCACAGTAACGATGACATCGGCGAGCCCATGGGACGTGGCCGTTGACTACGCGACGGAAGACGGCACGGCGCGGGCGGGGTCGGACTATTCGGAGACGCGCGGTACGGTGACGTTTGCGCCGGGCATGACGCAGCAGCCGATTGCAGTGGCCATTGCAGATGACAGCTTCGACGAGGCAGACGAGACATTTCGCATCGTGCTGAGCGATGCCTCGGCGGCGGGACTGGAGCAGGCGGTCGGCACGGCGACGATCATTGACGATGACGATGCACCGACGCTGGAGGTAAGCGGGGCGTCGGTGTCTGAGCATGTAGGCGAAGCCGTTGTATTCGTGCGCCTGACCTCGGCACGCGAGGCGGAGGTCCGGGTGCATATTGCCACGGAGGACGGCACGGCGGCGGCGGGAGCTGACTACACGGCAAGCACATCGGAGTTGGTCTTCGCACCCGGCGACACGCAGGAGAGCGTCCGGATTGCGATTCTGGAAGATGATCTGATCGAAGGGGATGAGGCGTTCCAGGTGCGGCTGAGCGGAGCGCAGAACGCGAATATAGCAGCGGAAGCGGCCACAGTGACGATCCTGGACAATGACACGCGTTCGGATCTTGCGATAGCGGACGCGACGGTACTGGAGGACGCAGGCACGTCCGAGGTCAGGGTGCGACTTAGTCCTGCCCGGAGCACGGCCGTGACCGTGGACTGGGCAACGGCAGACGGTACGGCGACTGCGGCCACGGACTACGAGGCAGACAGCGGCGTTGTCACCTTCGCGCCCGGCGCGACGGAGCAGACTATCAATGTGACGGTGCTGAATGATGCAGTGGACGAGGCGAGCGAGACTTTTGTGGTGCGCCTCAGCAATGCGTCGGGGAACGCGGAGATTGTACGCAGCACGTCCGGGGTGACGATCTTGGACGATGATGGGGCGGCGGCGCTTACCATATCGGACTTGACGACGCAGGAGAGTGCGGGCGCGGTGCGTGTGCATGTGACGCTGAGCCCGGCCTCGGATGAGGCGGTTACCGTGCAGTATGCGACCTCGGACGGCACAGCAACCGTTGGCGAAGACTACACAGTACAGAGCGGCACGCTCACGATACCGGCGAAGGATACGGAAGCGCGCATTGAAGTGACCATTCTGAATGATCTCACTGTGGAGGCGGCCGAGACCTTTACCGTTACGCTCACAAGTCCGGCGGGTGCGGAAATATCGCGCGGCGCGGCGACGGTGACGATTAATGACGACGACTTGCCGGTTTTGTCCATAGATGACGTTGTAGCGAATGAGGATGACGCGCAGGCCAAGTTCACGGTGAGCCTGAATGTGCCGTCCATTCGTTCGGTCAGGGTGCAGTATGCGAGCCTCGACGGCTCGGCGACGACAGGACAGGATTTCCATCCGGCCTCCGGGGCACTCGTGATTCCTCCGGGACAGATAAGCGGTCAAGTGGAGGTAAACGTGATCGAAGACGCTCTTGTCGAAGGCGACGAGACTTTTACGCTCAATTTGAGCAATCCTACGGGCGCGGAACTAGGCGAAGCAACGGGTGAGGGCACGATCCGGGACAACGATGTGTATCGTCTGAGCGTAGATAACGTGGTGGTTGGCGAGGCCGATGGCGAGGCCCGGTTTACGGTGTCGCTGGACCGGGCGAATCCGGCGCAAACTGTCAGGGTGAATTACGCCACAATCGACGGCGCTGCGACGGCAGCTGCGGACTACGAAGAAAGAACGGGCACGCTGGAAATTGTGCCGGGTGTGCAGGGCGGAACCATTGGGGTGCCCATTTTGGACGACGCGGAGCGGGAGGGTACCGAGGCATTTGCGCTTGTGCTAAGCGGCGCGCAGAATGCGGAGATTGCCGATGCCCAGGGCACCGGCACGATCGTGGACAATGACCTGCTTAACCTCCGAATAGCGAATGCGCGGGCGAATGAGGATGCCGGACAGATGTTGTTTGTGATCAGTCTGGATGCTTCGAGTTCGCTCGCGGTGAGCACGGCCTACGAGACGCAGCAGGCTTCGGCTACGCAGGGCGTGGACTACGTCCGCGCGGCGGGCCGTCTGAGATTCGAGCCCGGAGAGACGCAGAAAACGATAGCGGTGGACCTTTTGGATGACGATTTGGACGAGCCCAACGAGACATTCACTGTATCGCTGAGCAAAGCAGAGAATGCGGAGTATGCTTTGCCGGAGGCGACGGGCACGATCGTCGATGACGACGGCCAACCTGTGCTGAACGTGGTAAGCAGTGTGCGGGTGGGCGAAGGGGACGGCAGCGCGGCGTTTGCCGTCACGCTAAGTAACCCTGGTTCTTTCGAGGTTACGGCCATGTATGCGACCACGGACGGCACGGCCACGGCGGGGGCGGACTACGAGAGCGCAACGGGCACCCTGCACATCGCGCCTGGGGAAACTGCAGGCATGATCACGGTGCCCATTTTTGAGGACGACGTAAGAGAGGGAGACGAGACATTTTCGCTTTCGCTGAGCGGCGCGCAGAATGCGAGCCTGCGTTTGGCCACGGGCACCGGCACGATCCTGGACAACGACGCGGAGCCGTCTCTTAACATAGACGATGTAGCGGTGGCCGAAGACGCAGGCAGTGCGGTCTTCTCGGTGACGCTGAGCGGGCCGAGCGCGGCGGCGGTGAGCGTGGCGTATGCCACCGAGGACGAGACGGCGACCATGGGCGCGGACTACGAGGGCGCAACGGGCACGCTGCGCATCGCGCCCGGGGAGACTGCAGGCACGATCACGGTGCTGATTCTGTCGGACGATCTGGCCGAGGAAGACGAGACATTCCTGGTTAAGCTGAGCGGAGCGGAAAACGCCGAGATTACAGATGGCACGGGCCGGGGCACCATCACGGACAATGACGAGCCGGTAACGATCAGCATTCATGACGCCCAGGCAATGGAGGATGCGCGCATTCTGCATCTACCGGTGCGGCTGAGCCGGGCCAGCTCGCGCGTGGTGAGCGTCCGCTTCGAGAGCTCGGATATTGAGGCGGAAGCGGGCCTGGACTACACGGCTTCGCGCGGGATCGTGGCCTTCGAACGCGGAAGCACGAAGGGCGTGCTGTCAATTAGTGTGCTGGACGACGAACTGGACGAGGAGGCGGAGGAAACCTTCCGGGTGACGCTCTCGCGGCCGACGAACGCGGCTATTGCGCGGGCAGCGGGCACCGGCACGATCGTAGACAATGACGGGGTGCCGCTGCTGCGGATTGACGACATTACCGCCAGCGGGGGCGAGGCAATCTTTACGGTAAGCCTCTCCGTGCCGAGCGCTCGCCTGGTTACGGCCACATACCGAACCTTCGACGGCACGGCCCAGGCGGGAGCGGACTATGTAATGGCGTCCGGCACGCTCGCGTTTGCGCCGGGAGACATGGAGGAAGAAGTGCACGTAAGATTGCTACGAGACGAGAGAGACTGGCGGAAGGAGACGTTTTCGCTCGCACTGGAATCGGCCTCGAACGCGATGTTGGAGGATGCCGTCGCCACAGCGACCATTGTGGAGGAAGAGTCCGTTGAGGAGGGCGTGCTCAAGGCGTACCTCGCACGGTTTGCGCGCACGGCAGCGGGGCATGTGGTGGAGGCGATGGCAGAGCGATTGCAGTGGCTAGACATTGATCCCGCGTGCGCCCCCGTGGCCGGAGAGAGCCTGCAGGCGTTGCGGTACGCGAACCCGAACTGGAATCCGTCGGCGGGCGAGCTGCTCTCGGGCTGTGGGCTGGCCGCCCGCACCGGAGCCTACAGCGTGTGGGGCCGCGGGGCGTTCACACGGCTGAGTGGCAAAGAGGGCGCGCTGTCACTAAGCGCAGATGTCACGACAGCGGCTGTAGGCGCGGACTACCGGTGGAAGAGCGGCCTCATGGCGGGGCTGATGCTCTCGCACAGCCAGGCTGCAGGAACGTTCGCGGCGTATGCGGCAGAAGGGGAAACGGGCTCAATGCTCACGGGTGCCTATCCGTATGTGAGCTACCGTCTGCAGTCAACCAACATCTGGGCGCTGGCGGGCCTGGGGCGCGGCTCGGTGGAGGTCGAAGGCGCAGAGCACGTGCAGGCGGACCTTGGCTCACGCCTAGTGGCGGCGGGAGCCACGGGAACGCTGGCAAGCAGCACCAGGGGGAGGCTCTCGTACAAGGCGGATGCCTTGTTTGCGCGCGCTGAGGCAAAGAAAAGGGCAAACGTCAGCGTCAGCCGCCTGCGGGCAGGGCTGGAAGGCAGCGTCGTACTGAGCAGATCAATACATCCGTATCTGGAGGCCGCTCTTCGTCGGGACGGCGGGGACGCGGAGACGGGGCTGGGGCTCGAAACGGGAGGCGGTCTGCGCCTGGCGCGTCCGGGAAGCAGATTGCGGGCGGAAGTGAGTTCGCGCGGTCTAATGAAGCATGCCAATGGCGGGCTTGCGGAGTGGGGCGTGGCGGCGGCGCTGCGCTACGGCGAGCCGCAAGGACTCGGGCCTACCGCCGAGATACGCCCGGTATGGGGTCACGCACAGTCCGGCGGCATGCAGGCGCTCTGGCGCCACGATTCGGTCGTGGACGCGGCGATCAGCCCGCCCGGCCAGAAGCGCATTGAGGTGCTCTTTGGCTACGGCACCCTGCTAGCGAATGAAACGGGCATGGCAAGGCCGGTCCTGGCCGTGGCTCTGCGCAACAGCGGCCGGGACTATCGACTAGGCTACGAAGTGAGAATGCACAACGGACTGGCGCTCTCCGCATCCGGAACGGCACGGGAAACCATCAATTCCTGGCAACCCGTCGCCTACGGAGTGACCGCACGGGCAGCGATACAGTGGTGACCATCCATACCAGGCTAAGAACAGAGGACGTAAAAAGGGATTTTGATGAGGCAGCGGCTATCCTCGGTCGCTCACCAAGTGGTGGTGCTGCTTTGCTTCGCCTGTGTATTCAGAAACTGTGTGCGCACCTTGGCGACCCAGGAAAGAGTTTAAACGAGAATATTGGTGCGTTGGTCGCAAAGGGTTTGGGTAAAGAAGTACAGCAAGCACTGGATATAGTCCGGGTCATTGGCAACAACGCGGTACATCCAGGCGAATTTGACCTAAAGGACGATACAGTGACTGCCTCGACGCTTTTCGACCTTGCAAATCTGATCGCCAACGAAATGATAACTCGGCCGCGGCAGCTTGAGGAATCGTATAACAAACTTCCTAAGAACAGCCGCGAGGCAATTGATCGGCGAGATGGGAAGCAAGGATCCTGCACAGGTATGGAAGATTAACCCGTCGTATACGAATATGAGTAATGTGATAAGCTGCCAGATCTGTGGGTCAGAATCGAGACTGTTACCTGACATCCGGGTTATGACAGAGACTGCCTTTCGTGTAAACACTGCGGGCCATACAAGATAGCCCGCAGTGTCTGGGGTGCTGTGAGGAAGCTGTCCCGGGAAGAGAGGACGAAAATGTCCAGCTGGATATTCTATAGGAATAGAGTTGACCCTGCTCCCCCGATCCGCACAGACGTTGTAGATTGGATTAAAGGCCAGGATCTTCCTGGATTTCGTGAACGCATCAACATGTTGTTACTGGAAATGGCGCAGGAGCTGGAGAATCTGGGGGATCAGATCTATATCCTTGAACCCAGATTCTTTGCGGCCACCTATACCGAAAAGAATAGTCCCAATGATCTGTCCGTTATGGCTAAAGCACTCGTTCAAGAAGGCCTGATAGAATCTGCGGGGCAATCGACGTACCGTCTCACCATTAAGGGGCATGATGCTGTGGAGGCTCTCACAAAACAGGAGCCGAGTAAAAAAAGCCGCTTGGATTTCGACTACTGAGTACGTGCTTCCAGCAGTCTTGCCACGGCCCCATGCCAGTGCCCTGGCGCTGCGAACGTAGGAGACAGGCATGGAGGGTGATGTCCCACGCCCGGCCTGCTGCAGCTCCACGAGAAACGCTCCGCCAGGCTGTTGGGCGCACCCCGTGCGCCCGCTGTGCCCGGAATACTTGTCTATGAGCCCGGCCGCGCAGGCGGCAGCCCGTATTCTCTGGGATATCTGCCTTCCGCACAGCCCGAAGAGCGGCATTTAGAGGGTGTGACAGGGCGTCCAGAGATGTGTGCGCGCCTGCATGGTGGCACGCGTGAGGTAGGCTACGTATGGCTCCCGTGCCTCCTGGTCGGTCTTGGTGGGCATGGCAAGTCTTAGCCGGCCGCTGACGTCGGGCTCTACGCTGACGTCCGCCCACACAGCCGCCGCGCCCCTCGATGGTGGCAATGACGGGTTCCGCGATCGGGGCCGCCTGGCGGGCCGCGCGTGGACTGGGCATACATATCCGTTAATGGTAATTAATAAATGGATCAAAAGAGCTGGAGCGAGGGGGATTTTGGAGGGATTTTGGGGTTGTGTCTAGAACGTTCGGCCGACCGTCGTAATCGCGGGATTGTGCCCCAGGCGAGGTTTATGGCGCTGATATGCGCTCCCCGCCGGCCGTCATACGCCGCTCTCGCGGCCTTCTAGGTGCCATAGCCCAGCCCGGCTGCATTTTACGGGGTCTGTATGGTATCGACATGCCTGGCCCACCATCAGGCGATGTTCTTATGGACCTCCGTAGCTGTCATGCGAATTGCGATGAGCTGTGAGAGGCTCTCGTAAACATACTCCCTAGATACGGACAAACCGAATGCCCCAATGACAGTATCGTCAAAACGCTGTCTGTCATCCTGCTCACACTCGTCGATTACACGCATTATATCTCTAGTCAAGAGAGGCCGGAATGCTTCTTTAATCGCGCAAGCGTGATCGCTATCAAGATGCCTTGGATTCAAGACATGCATGGCCGTCTTGATCCGAGTTGCACTTAGGTCAAGCGCACCTTCTCCTCGGCCGAAGCCTATGCCTTCTATATAGAATAGGCTGATAGCACTATTCAGCAGTGCTCCGATCGGGTAGGCCTCGTATTCGGTTCTTGTTCATCGGGTCGCAGGTTTGCTCCACGCTTCCTTCAGACCCCGCCTCACGACGACGCCCTTGCGCTTCGCTAATCCTTCGCCGCCATCTGGCTGGATAGAGGACTTGCACCTCCAAGCTGTTGATCATGCCTGGCACACCGGTAGGCCCCGGGTTTCCCCGGGGCCCCCGCACAGATCCGGACGTGCCCGTTAAGGCATCCGGCTCCTCCCTCAGGTCGCGCCGCCGCGCATGACGTTAATGGGCCGGCTAACCAACCCATAGCCGTAACCGAACCATCCCATGTGACACACGAAGTCCGGCTCTGCGTCCGTAGAGTCGGCGGGAGGCGCACCTGCCGTAGGATCCGGTGGCTTGTCCGTCGCTTTCGCTCCGGGCCGCAGTCCGGCTTCCCTAACCGTGTTTCCTCCCGCCGCTCACCGAACCGGGCGTGCGGCACTACCGCACCCGGCTCTCCAGGCGGATCATGCAACTCGCACTCGGACAACGGCGTCGCCCCATGGAGCTTCTCCTGTTCAAAGACTTGCACGGTCCCTGTTTCCACTCCATGTCTTGAGTCCGTTGATCATCAGGCCTGTTTACGCCCTGATAACACCCCGTGGCGTGCCTAGCATGCCACATGGCTCCTTCACTTTCGCATGTGATGCCGCCGAGGTCTCCGACCATTTACCGGTTTAGTAGGTCTCTGCCAATGCCGTGGCCTTTCCCTCTACGAACATCGCTCCGCACCTGCGGCCCCTTTCCTCCACGGGCATTACCCCGTCTCTACGGTACTACGGGCCACTCCGCCACCCTCTCGGCCCGGCCTGACCCTTGCGGGCTTCCGGTTGGTGTGTGCTACACCGCCGTCAGGGCTTCCCGTGTTGCCACTCCTTCCATCTTGCATGCATGCCAGTGCCAGTACCCCGGCGGAAATAGACCGGTGCACGTGTCGTTCTCTTCCCGGTCTACCAGCGGCCTTCCCCATGACACCGGAGGGTCGGCTTCCGCATTGCCCTTTTCGAGGCCTGCTCGGCATTCACTGCGCGTTCCGGCCTGCATGCTCGCTAAATCGCCTAAGCGATCCTTTTGCCAAAGTGCTTCAGTCCATGTTGTTACCTCCATAAACCGCCTTGGTCGCTACCAACTGAAACGACAGCTGTTGCGTGGGATTCGCACCCACAAGGAAGAAGCGCCTTATCACGGCGCACGGTGTGTGTTGGGTTGTCCGATTTCCCCTCGGGTGCGACGCTTCGCTCCACCAACTCCGCCACACGGTCCCCCGCGCTTTGTTCGCCGGCTTCATCGCTACTATCATCGCATCTGACTCCTCCTCGCCGTTCATCCTCCACTCGGCAATGCCTTGGCTTTGGCGGCCCCGCCCTAAGCGCTGGGCAGCGAGGAGGCCTCCAAAGTCCCGACCTTGTACGTACATGCGTGCGTGGGTTCTTGGACGCCGCAGAGCCCTCCCGCACCTCACCAAAGCGGTGCGAGCAGTGTTGCCTTCGACCAATGTGAGAGTCTCGGCACTCTGAATGACAACGTTTTCGGCGCTCAATAGCCCTGCCCACATGCGCCCCTGCCGACGCTTCGCCCATCCCCTCACGAGGATGACCGCACGGCTCGGGGAATGATATGGATCGGTTACTTCCTTCATCATAGAGGACTTCCACCCCCTGTACTTGGCCAGTTAGCCTGGCGCACCACATGCATTGTTCCCCATTACCACATACTATCTATCCCGATTTTCAGCTCTTAACCGCATACCGGCGCCGGTATTTTACGGACTTCAGCGACACTCCCTCCAGTAACATCACCATCTGCGTCCACGTCGGCATATCCTCTTTCGGCAGCTCAAACGTACCCGCTTCAAGCCTTTTGTAAAACAAGGCGAAGCCGCTTCGGTCCCACGAAAGCGCCTTCAGATGGCTCCGCCTCCTGTTGACGAACACAAAGACGTCCCCCGACATGGGATCCCGCTTCATGCCGCTTTTCACCAAGGCGCACAGGCCGTCAAAGCTCTTGCGCATGTCGGCCGGCGGCCGGTAAAAGAAATACCGGCGCGAAGGCCCCAGTCCGATCATGACTGCACCAGCTGCGCCAAGTACGAGGCAGATACCGGCGCCAAGAGGCGCACGCGTATCCCGCCCGGGTACATGATCTCCACTTGCGCCTCTTCACCTGCCACGGGTCTGCCAATCTCCACAAAGGCGCCGCTGCCGCAGCCTCCAGGCGATACTTCCGACGCCAGTAAAGCAGCTGCCCATATGAGATGCCGCGCTCGGCACAAAACGCTGCAGCGGTCTGGCTTCTCTCCTCATACAGTTCCATGAGGGGAAACATCTCTTCCGCCGTACGTTTGGGCTGTCTCATGCCATCCAGGCTTTGAGTCCTCGGGTCTATGAGTAATCTCCCGAGAAATCGTCACCTTATCCAGATGGGTTTCACCGCACGCTTACGGAAGCTCTGAATATTGGGGAATTTGGAGAGTGATGCTTAGAAAATGGTGCCTTCAGGCCCGGTTGCAGGCTCCAAAAGGCCAAATTGCGCCGATTGTGGCACCTTATTGCCCAATGTACACGTCCGACAAACTTTCTGCGTGCTTCTCGGACATACGTATGCCCTGGTATAGTAGGACCCTATTTCAAGTGAAGATTACATGAATCATTTTTGGCTTGACCTCTGGAGAAGCGACCGGGCGGCTTCGACGGCTAATCAATCTGGTATTCGCGTGCTAAGCCCCGAAGGACCATAACGCATGATTTCGGTTTCGACGGGAGCTGCCACTATCTGTTGACGCGCACTCACCAGCAAGAGAGCTGGCTATCGCAAGGGCATATCGTGGGTTCTCCTTACCGTGCCCGATCACTTCTCCATAGGCCATTTTTCTTTGGTTACAAGATACGAGTCAGGCGGCCTTCGGCAACGGCGAGCCCGTGTGCATACGCAACGCCTCCCAGAGAAAGCCCGCCAGTTCACGCGCCACCGCCGTGTTGGCCACGCATCGCGACTTCGTCTGACTCAGTTTGCGGAATCTCTTGTACAGCCGGCACTGGGCCTTCCATGCCAGTAGAACGACCTCGGCCGAGACGCCCTGCTGCCGTTCGCGTAGCACTTTACTGCACCGCGGTTGGGCTGCATACTTCCATGCCGTTGACACCAGCGCCTTGCGAACATGCGTGTTGCCCGTCTTTGTGATGGAGCCGCGCTGCGTGTGATCGCCCGAGCTGTACTCGCTCGGCACCAGGCCGAGATACGCCATTAACTGCCGCGGATGCGCGAAGCGACGGATGTCTCCCAACTCGCACACCAGCGTCATGGCCGTCACAAAGCCAATGCCCCGGAAGGCCATCAGCACCCCCACGGGCTCTCTGTACCGGTCCTTTTCGGCCTCCTCTGCCAGTTGCTGTTCCAGTCTGTGCACTTCCTGCTCCACATACGTCAGATTGTGCAGATACGTCTGCAGCGTGACCTGGTCCACCGCCCTTGCCGGCAAGGCACGAATCCACTTCCAATGGGCCTTCGTCCAGTTTGTGGCACCGGTGTACTGAAAGCCCCTGGTCTGAATGAAAGACAGGATCCGCTGCTTGGTGCGCGTGATAGACTCCACCAGGTCAGCGCGGCAGCGCAAAAGGGACCGGGCTGCTTCCTGCTCCTCTTCCGGTACGCACACCGGCGTCAGCAGCCCTTTGGCATACAACGTGGCCAGCTTCATCGCATCCCGTCGATCAGTCTTGATACGCTCGCCCGGTCGACGCGGAATGGATGAGGGGGCGATCACGTCGCAGTGCACGCCCTGCACCTGCAGCGCACGCTGCAGGCCGAATCCGCAGGACGACGCTTCGTAGCAGCAACGAACCTCGCCGTAGCGCCTCTGTAACTTCTGCACATACTTGCGGATTCTCGGCATGTCGTGCGGCAACTGCCGCTCGTCAATTACCTCGCCCGTGCTGTCGTCGTACACGCAAAGCGCAATGGTCTTCTTGTGCACGTCCATGCCGACAACCAGCGAGGAGGCCGAAGTGAATGTTGGGGTGTATCTTTGCATGAGGCTGTTCCGGTTTCGGTGAATGTGGTGAACGAGCTAATGTAGCTCGCCCAGCCGGAGCAGTCCTACTATAAGATCTGTTAGCAGGCTAATAGCTGTTTGCGGGCCATGTAAATGTTGGCCAATGCCAGGAGCGTGTATACCTGCCCGGTGTTCTTCGCCAGTCCCCGGTAGCGCACCTTGCGGTAGCCCCACAGGTTCTTGATCACGCCGAATGCATGCTCGACCTTGGCCCGCGTGCGGTTGCTCTTGCGGTTAAACGACGTGTCCGCGCAGTTGAGCTTCGGCTTCCTGGTAGCCTTCCGCAACACGCGCCATTCCACACCCTTATCCTCCGCCGCCTTCATTCGCGCCTTGTTCACATAGGCCTTGTCGGCGTAGATCACTTTCTCCTCGCCGTGCAAACACTTCGGCATCACCACGGAGTCATGGACATTGGCCGAGGTCACCTCCACGCTGTGGACCCGCCCCTCGATATCGATGCCAATATGCGCCTTCATTCCGAAGTACCACTGATTCCCCTTGCGTGTGGACTTCATCTCCGGATCACGCTGCCGGTCCTTGTTCTTCGTCGACGCCGAAATTATGGTCGCACCCACAATCGTACCGCTTTTTACCATCAGCCCTCGTTGATCCAAATGCTTCTGGCTGGTCGCAAACAACTGCTCTGCCAGTTTGTGCTTCTCCAACAGATGCCGAAACTTGCAGATGGTCGTCTCATCCGGTGCCACACTTGACGAGAGACCCGCAAATACCCGCGATGACACATTATCGTGGAGCTCATCTTCCATGCCAGGATCCGAAAGGCCAAACCACTGCTGCATGAAGTGGATGCGAAGCATTGTCTCCAGCGGAAACGGCCGCCGACCTCTTTCTCCTTTGGGATAGTGCGGCTCGATGACCGCCACCATTCTCTTCCACGGCATAGCCTTATCCATCTCCTCCTGGAACTTCTGCTTCCGCGTCTTCCTGCTTCGATTCAAGTATGTGGCATCCTCGAATGAGATCTGCTGCATGACGGTGCTGTACATATAAGTTATCAATTGTGATATATTTAAAACGCAATCCTTTAATCAGAGTTTCCTTACGTTGATCAGAGGGAATGTCGAACCTCTTTTCTATATCCCTCGTATATGCTGCCCGAAATGACCCGACAAGATCATGCCCTCAAGACGAATCAGAAATCCTAGGACAGGGGAGGTCGTTGATGCAGAGACCGTGGAGATTGTGAAGGAGGAGAACGTCCCCGTCAAGCTAACGCTTACTGACGGATCCGTATTGCGACTTAAGATGGACGTTGCCGAAATACTGCGTCTTCCGGGCGAGACCAATACTCACGGTGAACCACTCTATTTGGTGAGGAGCAGCAATACTCTCACACTTTTGGAGCCTCCCATAGACTATGTACCTTAGTACACAGACAACCCCGGCGCAACCAGAATCAAGCCTGATTACGTTAGCTGAACCTCTAGTGCATTGCGTCTCGACTGAAGCTGGTGATCAGTGCGATACCGTGCGAGGCGAGGTTCAGATACTTGATGACTGGAGCGGGAGCAATCGCAGCTTTTGTGCAGAGGAGCTCCCGATTGTATACAACGCGATCTTTGGTGAGTGCGTCGCGCAGGGGGCTACCATTACGAACGCTGCCCAGCTAATCCTGATCAAGGATATACCCCTCAAGAACCGAGTATTACGTAGGCATGAGCCAATGTGGCTTTCCCCCTCCGTTTCCGAGGACGGCAAACGGTACGAAGTGGGCGTAGAGGAATTGGATATGGAGTTTTGTGCTGAGTCTCCAGCCGGCCTTAAGAGCGAAATTGTAAGCCTCGTGGCGGCTATGTGGAGGATGTATGTAGAGAACAACCCCTCACGACTAACGCCAGGTGCCCTAGAATTAAAGCGGCGTCTATTGGACAACTACAGTGTTTCGTAGCAATGGTACTAGCACGTGAGAAGACGCGGGCTAAGTTGAAAAAGAAGGGCTTCGTAGAGGACGACAAGGGAGACCATATCTGGCTGTTCTATGTCAGCCGTGATGGCGCCCTAACGAGCATACGCACGAAGATCAGCCACAGCGGTAAGGATTTGGGAAGAACACTTATAAAGCTGATGGCAAAGCAGTGCAAGTTATCAGTGCCGGATTTCGTGTTACTGGCCAAGTGTCCGATGAAGCAGGCTCAATACGAAGAGAAGGTTAAGGAGTACCTGTGAGTCCTGAAGCCGCCTCACAGAAGCGTAACTGGCCTACGGCTCATACGGTAGGGATACAGGGCTATCTCACAGCATGTCCATCAACTGATCTGGATGAACCTTTTCCATCGGTTCGGGAATGAATTGGGTTGTCGGTCTGTTCAGGAATCTACGCGCTGCATTCCGATGCCCACGTAAAAGGTCTGGCCATTCCTGGGATCAATTAGTCGATAGAAGTAATGTCTCAACTGCTTCGAAACTTCGGCGGTGAATAGATTCGCTGGCACTGTCGGTGATTGGAGTGGACCTAAGATAGAGCCTATCATGGCAATGGCGCGGAATGCCAGCCCCAATGGGTTCTCAGTATACGTTCTCGCAGCCTTCGTCGCGCCAGGAAGCTTCCGGGACGTGAGTTACCGCGCCGGATCGGTACTTCGGAGGCGTTCTTTTGGCCGCCTGCGCCGCGATCCGGGCGCGATTTCGGCACTTACGGGCGGTTTCAGGCGCATGTGTGCGAGCGGCCGCACACATAGGCGGCCCTGCCGGATCCGGCCTCTTTCCGGGGCGCTGCACATACGCAGCGGCCCGTAAGCGTGCGGTGAAACCCATCTGGATAAGGTGACGATTTCTCGGGAGATTACTCATAGCCCCGATGACTCAAAGCCTGGATGGCATGAGACAGCCCAGACGTACGGCGGAAGAAATGTTTCCCCTCATGGAACTGTATGAGGAGAGAAGCCAGACCGCTGCAGCGTTCTGTGCCGAGCGCGGCATCTCGTATGGGCAGCTGCTTTACTGGCGTCGGAAGTATCGCCTGGAGGCTGCGGCAGCGGCGCCTTTGTGGAGATTGGCAGACCCGTGGCAGGTGAAGAGGCGCAAGTGGAGATCATGTACCCGGGCGGGATACGCGTGCGCCTCTTGGCGCCGGTATCTGCCTCGTACCTGGCGCAGCTGGTGCAGTCATGATCGGACTGGGGCCTTCGCGCCGGTATCTCTTTTACCGGCCGCCGGCCGACATGCGCAAGAGCTTTGACGGCCTGTGCGCCTTGGTGAAAAGCGGCATGAAGCGGGATCCCATGTCGGGGGACGTCTTTGTGTTCGTCAACAGGAGGCGGAGCCATCTGAAGGCGCTTTCGTGGGACCGAAACGGCTTCGCCTTGTTTTACAAAAGGCTTGAAGCGGGTACGTTTGAGCTGCCGAAAGAGGATATGCCGACGTGGACGCAGATGGTGATGTTATTGGAGGGAGTGTCGCTGAAGTCCGTAAAATACCGGCGCCGGTATGCGGTTAAGAGCTGAAAATCGGGATAAATAGTATGTGGAAACGGGGAGCAATGCATGTGCAGGCGTTGTTGAACAATCATGCAGCCCGAAGCACATTCCTCCCCCTCTTCCGCGGAGCCTCACGTCCTCCGTGCGCAGCTTGCCGCGGTGCTTAAGCAGAACGCCAGCCAGTCCGAGGAGAACCATCACTTGCGTGAAGAGAACAGCCGGCTGCAGGCAAAATTGGAGAGCAAGGACAACAGCTGGCTGAAGCCCTCCGCCTGCTCTTTGGCTCCAGGAGCGAAAGGTATGTACTGGGGCCGGAGGCGCTGCAGGGCCTCTTGTTTGACGACATGGAGGTCGAGGTGCCCCTGCCGCCCGAGCCCGAGACGGATCAGCCGAAGCGGAAGCGGCGCAAGGCCAAGCGGCGTCCGGACTTCGAGGATCTGCCGGATCACCTGCCCCGCGAGACGATCGTAATCCAGCCTGAAGAGGACACGACAGGTCTCATTTGCATCGGCATGGAGAAGACGCAGTACCTGGAGAGCGTGCCCAGCATGATAAAGGTGGTCGAGATTCATCGTCCCAAGTACGTGGACCCGACCGATGAGGACAGCGGCGTCATCATCGCCGAGTTGCCTCCGCGGCTGGTGGACAAGGGCATGGCCGGACCGGGATTGTTGGCCGATGTGGTGGTTAACAAGTACTGTGACCACTTGCCCCTGTACCGGCAGCAGCAGCGTTTCCGGCGGGAAGGCATTGAAATTGCCACCTCCACGCTGGGAGGATGGATAGCGCAGTCGGCATGGCACCTTGGGCCGCTGTATGATGCACTCAAGCAGGAGGCGCTCTTAAGCGGGTATCTGCAGGCGGATGAGACGCGTATCCAGGTCCAGGATCGAAAGAAGAAGGGTAAGGCCCATCGGGGTTTTTACTGGGCGTACCACACTCCGGAGCAGAAGCTGTTTGTGATGGAGTATCGCAAGAGCCGTGCCCGTGCAGGTCCGGTGGCGTTCTTGGGTGGGTATGCGGGAGCGTTGCAGACGGACGGGTATGTGGCCTACAACGTCTTCGATGCGCATCCGTCTATGACGGTCTACGGATGCATGGCGCATGCCCGTCGCAAGTGCTACGACTGTCGTAGCTACGAACCGGAGAAGGCCGAGCACGTGTTGACAAAGATCAGGCGACTCTACGCCATAGAGCGCAGGCTGCGAGAGGAGGGAGCCAGTGCGGATCGTCGGCGCGAGGTACGTCAGGAAGAGGCCCGGCCTGTACTGGAAGCGCTGAAGCCTTGGCTGGAGGCGAACGGGGGGTTGCCCAAGAGTCCTTGGGACCAGACGATCAACTATACGCTCGGCCTTTGGAAAAGGCTGGCCCGATACCTGGATGAGGGGCGCGTGGAGCTGGACAATAACCTCATTGAAAATGCCCTGCGGCCGTTGGCTATCGGCCGCAAGAATTACCTGTTCGCGGGATCACATGATGCGGCCCAGCGGGCAGCCGTGGTCTATTCGCTACTTGGCACGTGCAAGCTACACGGTGTCAATCCCCAGGAGTGGCTCACGGACGTGTTCGAGCGCATCCCGACGCATCCGGCCAGGCGCGTAGCTGACCTCTTGCCTCATCATTGGCAGAAGGCACGACAAGCTGACAAAGACAAGGCGGCATAGCTGCCAAGCGCCGAGTGTGCCGGATCCGGCAAGCCCACCTGCTCTCCGCCTTCCAGCCGTCCTGTACCCATCGGCACACCTGTAGCTGCCGCTGACCTGTACTTCACCGGACGCTTACGAAGAAACGTGGCAGAGGCCGGCACGAAAAGATGCAGACGCACCCCACCAGGGTAAACCACTTCCATTACCGCGCGCTCACCCGCAGCAGGCGCACTAATCTCCAGGAATGCCGCGCCTTGCGAGGCAACGTCCTTACGTGGATACTTGCCCTGCCAGTAGTACAGCTGTGACACGGAAATCCCGTGCGCTGCACAGAAGGCCTTCCGGCTTCGGCCACTTTGAAGGTATCGCTCTACCAGCGGAAACGTCTCCGCCGCCGTACGTCTTGACTTACGCATAGGTCGTTCTTGAGTCCTTAAGTGTGGACCACAAGCTCCGACCTGACTATGCCTCCACGCAAGATGTAGTTGGCCGAACGCTTACGCACCGCCCCCTATCCGACGCACGCGGTTTCCCAACGTGGTACGCTTCGCGATGAAGACACGGATGCTGTTGGGCACAACACGCGCCCCGCGTTGTGCCACTACGGCTCTGCTTCCGATGCGGCCCCGGTACATCGATGGCTTAGCCATCCATGTCTACTGTCTTAATCCCGGATTATTCACCAGCCAAAAGTATACAGGTGTAGACAATGCAAGAGGGCTGTCGGAAGTGGTACATTCTGTTGTAAGGCAGCAATATCTTCGTGGAGCCTGCCGCAAAGCTGGTTTTGGCGTGGATGCAGGGCAATGAGCCCCGCGAATGGCCTGTTTTAGAGGCAAAGGCGTACCGTGAAGACGTACCTCTGCCATTGAATAAACCCGTACAGTCCAGAACCGATGCTGCGCTAACAAGCGCAGCACGGCCTCATTCCAAGGTAACCCACGTCAGCTGCTGGTAGCGCCCCCAGAACTGTCGCCAGAGCGCTACGGCGCTGAAGGCTATCCGGATTTCGATGTTACGTGCGTGCCGCACTATCAGCGCTCCCACCTTCAAGACCTCCTTCTGAGGTGTCTTCAAGTGCATGTGCCGTGCTCCCGGCTGCTTCATTGTGCAGCGACCCAGGTGTAGCACCTCGTACACAAGCAGGCAAAGCTGCAGCAGGACTTCATTGTGCGCGTAAAACGGCGTTTCTTCCGGCTGCGCTTCCTCTTTGCGTGCGCCAATTAAAGTCCGAAGTGCAACAACTGTAGACAAGGTAGTATGCCCCTGAGTAGAGACAGAAGATAGCACAGGCAACGCGGAAAACGAGCTTCTTCGGAGGGAGGGCGGAGCCCGACCGGAGAAGAAGCTGCTTGCTGGCCGAAGAAATTCGCGCTCCTTGACCTTTGAGGCAGCCAATGCCGACGCGCGAGCATGGCTCTTCCCCTGCGTGTAGGCACGCATGATGTCACCCGAACATGGTACAATGGTCTATGGGTCTTTCTGGCGACGACCCGACTCAGACCATGGACGCGGAGGCTGCCACGCCCTCTAGTGCAGGAAGGAAAACCTCCGCCGGCGTGCGGTAGGCCAAGCATCGGCGCGGACGGTTGTTCAATTGCGCTTGCACCCGCCTCACCGCTGCCGGTTCAACCGTGTGAAAGTTGGTTGCCTTCGGGAAGTACTCTCGCACCAGGCCGTTGGTGTGCTCGTTCAGACCACGCTCCCAGGAGTGGTATGGCCTCGCAAAGTAAAACGATGCGGAAAGCGCGCTGGCGATCTGGCGATGATGAGCGAACTCCTTGCCATTGTCCGCCGTGATAGTAAGTACCCGGTCCTTTACCGGACTGAGACAACCTATGATCGCATGGCGGACCCCGATCGCAGCCTTTGACGCAACGTGCTCAAGAAACGTGAATTTCGAGGCGCGATCGACCATGGATACCAGTGCTCCCTGTTGTTTCGCCCCGATGATCGTATCAACCTCCCAGTCGCCTATCCGCGTCTTCTGCTCTACAATGGGATCACGTTCGCTGATGTCTACACGGTGCGGTATCAGGCCGCGCCCAGCACCGCTCTTGTTACGCCTGTTGTACCGCTTACCACGGCGACGCAGCAGCTTGTACAACGATCCGCCAGCCGCTCGGTCCGCCCAGCTATGCCTGTAAATCCATGTGGTGCTTACCGAAACGACACCATCACGACGAAGTCGACCCGAGACCTGCTCTGGACTCCAGTGCAGGGCGAGCTTCTCACGCACAAGAGACCACATCGCTTCAGTCATCTTCCGTGGACGCAACGATGCCTTCCTCCGCCGCCCGCTGGCCAAGCGGGTAGCCTGTTGATACCGGTAGCCCCTACCTCCGCTGTTGCGATGCAACTCCCGGCTGATCGTCGATGGCGAGCGACCCAACTGTCGCGCAATCTCGCGCAGCGAATCAGCTCGCTTCCTCAATGCGTGAATCTGGCACCTTTCCTCATAGGAAAGATGATGATAGCCCGTCGCCATTTGATACCCTCCAATGATGTCTTAACGGAGCGTACCGGCATCATCTCGCTCACATGTAATCAGCGTGATGAATACGCGCTTGCTAGCGCGCTGTCATCCAAATCAAGTGTTGCACTTCGTTGTTAAATGGGCCGTGGAATAGGTAGGCCCCGGTAATGGGTCTTGGGGCGTGGCGACGACGACAGCGCCATGGAACAGGCTTGATTTAGTTCTCCCATGTGGGCTTCGGCCTTACCCCTTCTGCGATAAAGATGCAGGATCTCCTCCGCCGAGTAGGCGTGCTCGTGCTGATCGGTAATCAGATAGAAGTGCTCGGGGAACAGTTCCCCGGGATTCGGCAGCACCACCAAAACGACGCGCCGCTCGCGCTCCCAAGACAGGGCGCGGTATTGCAGGTTATAGCACTGTTCCTCTTCGGGTTGTACGCCCGACAAATAGGGCTCGGCCACTGCCGCCAGGACGTCGTTTTCCTTCAGGCGCATTATGTAGCCAATCCAAATCCGCTCCAGCTTACTGCATAACGCTCCACTATTAAAGGCCGCGTCCAACCGCACGATCACCTTTCGGGCCACATCCGTTCGCAGCCTGAGAGCGATCTTCTTGATAAAGTTGTAGCAGTCGTTTAGCACATGCGCATTGCCACGACGCAGCGTGGCGCCCAGCATGTCGCCGGTTTCCGCACAACTGGCAATAAGAGGCAGGAAGATGTTGCGCTTGTAGTGCCCGTTATAGGCACTGCCCTGCTGCCGACCATGGGCATCCACAGGCAACCCGTCTATATCCATGACCAGCGTATCGTAGCACTTGCCGCCTCTGGCATGCAGGAGGCGCTCCATGGCAAAGGTGGTGACGAAATCGCTCAATCTGGCCAGATTCTTCTTTGTGCCCAGCCTACGTAACAGCCGGGAAATGGTAGGCTGTGAGGCCAAAGGCTTGCCGTCTTCCAGCCCACCCATCCCTGCCTTCATTTAGGCGACGGGGCGCATGGCCGGATCATGGCGCAGACGACGCATATCACGCTGGCGCATCCTTCCCTGCGCCAAGAGCAGCAAGACAGATTGCAAGAGCTCATCAAAGCGATGCGTAATGCGCCCCGGAATGCGGGAATCGCTCAGGACCGCTGCCAGGCGAGCTGTGAGGCCGGTAAGCATGAAGAGCGACCGCAGCAGGAGGACTCCGGCATCGGAAGTTAACTTTTCCGAAGGGTGCCCCGTGACTTTTATTGACTTATTGAAGGGGGCCGTCAACACATGTCCAGCTGAATTGGAGGCCATGGGGTTCACCTTGAGCGTATTTATGGTTCGGTATTCGAACCGAAAAAGCTACTACGATGTTCCCGTATAACCAAAAAAGAATCAAGAGCTTACGAACCCACTACGTCTGCCTTCGAACATCGACTTTGCATTTATGTGAATAATCCGGGTTAATGGGTATCGATTCATGAGACGTACCCACTTGTCGTAAAAAAGTGTGCTCTTTTGTACATCGTCCGAGATCGGTTGATGTGTGTCCAAGATCGTTCCGCTCCGAGCGTCAAAGATCAGGACGAGCGGTGTTACTAGGTGATTCAGATAAGCTACCAAGGGGGAATTCTTAACGACGGGAAACTGGATACCATGAAGCGACATGAACTGATCGAACAGATCATGTTGTTCCGAGACATAGTAACCCTGAACCGAATGAATCCAATCGGATTGGTTGCGGTGGAAAGCGTTGAGTTTCTGTAAGTCGGTAGCGAGGCCGTTCGAGCAATTGGCTGGATCAAGAAGAATAGCGATCGAAATGCCGCCGGTAGGCTTGTCGTCCATTTGGAGAGAATCGCTTGCTTGCCCGAAAACGAATGCCGGCAGGGTCATTGCATTTTCCTCTGCGATTACTGCCGCTGCCTCGAGGCAACCCTCGAAAATGTCACTAAATAGTGCTTGCCAGAAAAAGCAGGCTTTTTGGTGAAATGCGGTTTGGGGGGCTGCTATTCGGTGGGTAGCGGGGCCTGCATGGAGGGGGAAAGGGCATAGCGAGCCAGCTCCGAATTTCGAGCTTACCAACCACTGATCGGCGGTGGTATGCCCCGAATCTATGGGACAACGAGACAGGTAGGCGCTCTCCTCTTGTGAAGGAGGGAAAGTCTTACTCCCATGCGGCCGCGCGAGCGGGCCTACGCCGCTCGGCTGTGGGCTTTATGCCGGTGCCGTCGCCTTTCTTCCTGCTTCTTCAGCAATTGAGCGATTCGGTGTACGTTGGCCGCTACCATCACCAAGGCCACCGTCCGGGCAAACCCTCTGGAACCGTGCGTGCGCACCAGCCCCAGCCCGCGGTGATCCAAATTGCCCGTGGCCGACTCTATCGCCGGATGCTGGCGCCGCGCTTCCACAAAGGCTTCTGCCGTCTCCCTCTTCAGATCCTCCTGAGTGCGCCGGCCCTTCTCGGGCATGACGTTCAAATCGAGTAGCCGGTCCAGCTGCTCCCGATTCTTCGGCGTGTAAAAACCCCTGTCCAGACTGCACGAACGGAGTGTCGGATAGTGCTGCTTCGCCTCCGTAAGGAAGGGCACGATCATGTCCTGGTCTCCTGCTTCCCACTGGATGTGGTGGCGCAGAATGAACTGGTATTGATCTTCCAGCACGCATACCGGCACCCCTAGCTCCGCCACCACGCCTGCCTTGCCCTTGCTAATCCAACGCGTGTGCTCCTCATGGACCGAGAAGACCTTCTCACCGTGCGCAATCACTTCCCCCTTGATCAATCGGCGCTCTACCTGGTCTATTTGCCGCTTGGCATGCCGCAAATAGCGCGATATCTCCTCGTACGCAATCCCGCGCCGCTCTAAAACCTTCAGTGTGCACTCCGCCTTCTGCACAACTTGGCGGCACATACTTAGATAGCTCTTCACCTTCGCTGGGTCTCGCCACTGCCGGCGCGTGCGCACCCGATAGAATGTCCGTTGCACTTGCCTACTCCAAGACATGCCTTTGCGCCACCCTGAGATCTTGTGCGCCCGGCACGTACGCCTAAGATCCCGGATTAGGCATCGCATCGCATCCCACAGAAGATTCACGTCCGTGGGCCAGTGCACGTTCGTCTTTGCTACAGCCGAATCCGTCCGGCAGTGAAGCGGATCCTCCGTCCGGTTTTTCTTAACCAGGCGGTGGCCGCAGGTGACCACTACGCAGTTTATCTCTTCCAAAATATCTTCCGTCAGCAGACTTACGTTGTCGATGACGGTCTGTTGGTGATACTCCTTTTCGTCGTTAAAGTCTGCGTGCCCCAGCATCTGGCGCACCTGCTTGTGATGGTCAGCATAGTCCAAGAGGCGATCGAAGTCGCAGTTCAGGGCTTTTTGGATCACGGCAAGGACAAAGATCTGCCACAAATCCATACCGGGGCGTCCGCGTTCCAAGCTGACATCTGGCCGCAGTCGCTTTTTCAGGATCTCGAATATCTTCTTCCTGGTGACGGGATCGCAATACAGATGCTGCAGACCACGCAGCACGGCGGGGACATCATCCCTTGACTTGGATTTGAACTGGATCTGGTCGATGGGTACTTGCCCGAGCTCAAACTGTGATTTGGGAACTACGCGCATGGCAAAGAAGCGTCGAATGTTGGGGTGAAAGCGGTCAAACCGGGGTGATTACGGCCATAATATCGGAAAATGGTAAGACATTCGCAGGAACATCAGATTTAGGGATCAAGTAATTAGGGGTTGCGGTATCTCATCCATCAAGACACGGAAGTTCCTGTAATTACGTTACTTGAACAGGCCTTCCACTGGCACAGTTTATCCAGACTTGAAGCCTAAAAACTACTCAAAATCTTTTTCGGGCAAGCACTAAATAACGCATCATATCGTTTGTAGGATTGGTTCAGTCTGACGAGGAGTAGGACAGTAATGACCACAAGAACGGCTACCAACCCGTAGGCATATTCATCCAACGACGGTGTGCGAAGCTTCATTATCACGGTGCGACTATCAGGTTCCTCTGTCCGATACTGTACTCATACACCAGAATCGGCGGGTTGCGACCATCTTCTTCCGAGATTCCAACAAAGTAGAGGAACTCCGCGTCGGCGTGGAAAAGGAAGCGCATGCCCGGCGTTTCTACATCCGATGCTATTTTGAATCCATCTGTATGCCATACCTCAATGGTAGTTCGAGACCTATCACTCTCTTTAGTTTGGATCACTTGAAATAGTAGCTGTCTGGACGGAACAAGACTTAGAGCTTTAACGCGAGATAAATTTCGCCAGTATTGAATCATGGCGCCCGGCATTTCTCCCTCCTCAAGGATTCGCCCATCGGATCCCTTGTAGTATGTTGGCTGGGAGTCGAACACCGTCTGAAGATCTCCAGTCAGGTCCGTTTTCCAAATTCTATGATCACTGATGTACCCGTAGTAGACGTTATCGTCGACCTCAATGCCTCCACCAACCAGGGTCGATTGTATTCTGGCGGAATTCGGAATATTGCCCCATTCAATCAATACTGCACCGGTCGAATTGTGCTTGGCCACGGCAGGAAATGGGCCGTTGTACCAAGCCTCACGGAGCCGGAAAAGATTCCCCTCGCTATCGATCGCGATCCTCTTAAGATTATCGGTTTCAACCGCATAACTGCGGGTAAATTTGAATGCCGTGTCAAAAACACTGACTCGTCTATTTGCGACGTCAAACACATAGATATTTCCCCTCGCATCGAGGTCGAAATCGTCCACTGAACCAAGCTCTCCCGGGCCTTGGCCCGCTGCGCCGAAGGTGGTCAGGAAGCGCCCTTCGGCGTCGAATACGTAGACCGGTGGGTTGGATTCCGCCCAAATGAAGTCGCCCTTGCTGTTGACTCGCAGCCTGCGAGGCCATGACAAAGGAGACTCCGATGTTAATTCAGGAACGACAGTCCGTACGTGCCTCAACTCGAAACGTGCTGTGAAGGGTGCTACCGATATAGAAGAAGACGCTGCCGGTTTCGTGGCAGGTTCCGCCTTGCATCCGACCAGAACAAACAACAAGCTCCATATCCCAATCTGACCTTGAGCAATAATCCGTCCTCTGCCGACCACTCGATTCATAGCCATAGTGTCACTCTTTGTCCCGTCCGTGCGTGCTATTTATCACCTGCGCCGCTACACTTCCCATAGCCATACCTCACGTACTTATCACCGCAGTTTTGCCTGCCGGACTACACCCTAAGTTAGCCTTCCTGTTGATGCGATGCAGCATGCATCAAGCGGTTTTCTGCGCAACACCTATGCCCCTGTGCAACTCTCATTCTGGATTCTGGATAAACCCTCAAAGTTAGTCAACTAAAGATATATCACCTACAGCCACTTTTGCTAAGATATACTTCTGGCTTGCAGCGCAGTTACGGTCTTCACACAAACTGCGCAGTCCGGCGGTGGCCAATATTTCGGCAAAGGCCATGTCGGGGCAGCCCCGCCTTTCGCCCCTTTTTTCAGTTTCGCTTCGGCCGTCTGTCAGGATCCGGGGGCGGCTGGCGTACGCTTTATAGCTAGCCGGACTTAGTCATTTTGTAACTCTGGAAGCATGTGAAGACATATCATCCGCATATGTTAACAGGGTATAACCACCGAGAAACTGTCATATCTTGGGTCTGCAGAATGCCGCAGCATGGGATTGGGGAATTAGCATTAGGCGGCTTGTTTGTCTACTTCTACGCTGTACTCGTGTGGGGTTGTTTCCAACACACGGATGAGCAGCTGCGATCCAGTCAGCTTCCGCCAGCGTTTCTCCGCTTCCCGGGTCAGCTTGTAAACCATCACCAGTGTCGCCTCCCGGCTGCCGCATCCCTTGGTTTGCCGTGTACGTTTCCCTGCGGTCGCAAACGTGGACTCAATGGGATTCGAAGTCCGAAGGTGAACCCAGTGTTCGGGCGGGAACTGGTAGAAACTCAAGAGCTCCTCTTGATCCTTGCGCAGACAGGTGACGGCCTTCTCGTAGGCGCCTCCGAAGTAAGCGTGCGGTGAAACCCATCTGGAAAAGGTGACGATTTCTCGGGAGATTACTCATAGCCCCGATGACTCAAAGCCTGGATGGCATGAGACAGCCCAGACGTACGGCGGAAGAAATGTTTCCCCTCATGGAACTGTATGAGGAGAGAAGCCAGACCGCTGCAGCGTTCTGTGCCGAGCGCGGCATCTCGTATGGGCAGCTGCTTTACTGGCGTCGGAAGTATCGCCTGGAGGCTGCGGCAGCGGCGCCTTTGTGGAGATTGGCAGACCCGTGGCAGGTGAAGAGGCGCAAGTGGAGATCATGTACCCGGGCGGGATACGCGTGCGCCTCTTGGCGCCGGTATCTGCCTCGTACCTGGCGCAGCTGGTGCAGTCATGATCGGACTGGGGCCTTCGCGCCGGTATCTCTTTTACCGGCCGCCGGCCGACATGCGCAAGAGCTTTGACGGCCTGTGCGCCTTGGTGAAAAGCGGCATGAAGCGGGATCCCATGTCGGGGGACGTCTTTGTGTTCGTCAACAGGAGGCGGAGCCATCTGAAGGCGCTTTCGTGGGACCGAAACGGCTTCGCCTTGTTTTACAAAAGGCTTGAAGCGGGTACGTTTGAGCTGCCGAAAGAGGATATGCCGACGTGGACGCAGATGGTGATGTTATTGGAGGGAGTGTCGCTGAAGTCCGTAAAATACCGGCGCCGGTATGCGGTTAAGAGCTGAAAATCGGGATAGATAGTATGTGGAAACGGGGAGCAATGCATGTGCAGGCGTTGTTGAACAATCATGCAGCCCGAAGCACATTCCTACCCCTTTTCCGCGGAGCCTCACGTCCTCCGTGCGCAGCTTGCCGCGGTGCTTAAGCAGAACGCCAGCCAGTCCGAGGAGAACCATCACTTGCGTGAAGAGAACAGCCGGCTGCAGGCAAAATTGGAGAGCAAGGACAAACAGCTGGCTGAAGCCCTCCGCCTGCTCTTTGGCTCCAGGAGCGAAAGGTATGTACTGGGGCCGGAGGCGCAGCAGGGCCTCTTGTTTGACGACATGGAGGTCGAGGTGCCCCTGCCGCCCGAACCCGAGACGGATCAGCCGAAGCGGAAGCGGCGCAAGGCCAAGCGGCGTCCGGACTTCGAGGATCTGCCGGATCACCTGCCCCGCGAGACGATCGTAATCGAGCCTGAAGAGGACACGACAGGTCTCATTTGCATCGGCATGGAGAAGACGCAGTACCTGGAGAGCGTGCCCAGCATGATAAAGGTGGTCGAGATTCATCGTCCCAAGTACGTGGACCCGACCGATGAGGACAGCGGCGTCATCATCGCCGAGTTGCCTCCGCGGCTGGTGGACAAGGGCATGGCCGGACCGGGATTGTTGGCCGATGTGGTGGTTAACAAGTACTGTGACCACTTGCCCCTGTACCGGCAGCAGCAGCGTTTCCGGCGGGAAGGCATTGAAATTGCCAAGTCCACGCTGGGAGGCTGGATAGCGCAGTCGGCGTGGCACCTTGGGCCGCTGTATGATGCACTCAAGCAGGAGGCGCTCTTAAGCGGGTATCTGCAGGCGGATGAGACGCGTATCCAGGTCCAGGATCGAAAGAAGAAGGGCAAGACCCATCGGGGTTTTTACTGGGTGTACCACACTCCGGAGCAGAAGCTGTTTGTGATGGAGTATCGCAAGAGCCGTGCCCGTGCAGGTCCGGTGGCGTTCTTGGGTGGGTATGCGGGAGCGTTGCAGACGGACGGGTATGTGGCCTACAACGTCTTCGAAGCGCATCCGTCTATGACGGTCTACGGATGCATGGCGCATGCGAGACGCAAGTTCTACGACTGTCGTAGCTACGAACCGGAGAAGGCCGAGCATGTGTTGACAAAGATCAGGCGACTCTACGCCATAGAGCGCAGGCTACAAGAGGAGGGTGCCAGTGCGGATCGTCGGCGCGAGGTACGTCAGGAAGAGGCCCGGCCTGTACTGGAAGCGCTGAAGCCCTGGCTGGAGGCGAACGGGGGGTTGCCCAAGAGTCCTTGGGGCCAGGCGATCAACTATACGCTCGGCCTTTGGAAAAGGCTGACCCGATACCTGGATGAGGGCCGCGTGGAGCTGGACAATAACCTCATTGAAAATGCCCTGCGGCCGTTGGCCATCGGCCGCAAGAATTACCTGTTCGCGGGATCACATGATGCGGCCCAGCGGGCAGCCGTGGTCTATTCGCTACTTGGCACGTGCAAGCTACACGGTGTCAATCCCCAGGAGTGGCTCACGGACGTGTTCGAGCGCATCCCGACGCATCCGGCCAGGCGCGTAGCTGACCTCTTGCCTCATCATTGGCAGAAGGCACGACAAGCTGACAAACACAAGGCGGCATAGCTGCCAAGCGCCGAGTGTGCCGGATCCGGCAAGCCCACCTGCTCTCCGCCTTCCAGCCGTCCGGTACCCATCGGCACACCTGTAGCTGCCGCTGACCTGTATTTCACCGGACGCTTACAGCGCACCTGCAGCCCTACGCGCCGAATAAACTCGTAACAATCCCGTTCCACATTCTGGGTACCGCTCTGCAACTCGGCCCCCAGCATGGCGCCATCTTCCGCGCAGCTGGCAATAAGAGGCATGAAAATGGTGCGCTTGCAATGTCCATGGAAGGCCCTGCCCTGCTGCCCACCATGGGCATCTATCACCTGGCCGTCTATGTCTATCACAGCCACGTCGCTTGCCACCGCCAGCTTGCAGGAGATGCTCCACAGCGAAGGTAGTCGCAAAACGGCGCAGGTGCGCAAGGGTGCGTCCGCGCGCCAGCATGCGCACCAGACGCGCGATGCTCGGCTGTGAGGCCAGAGGCTTACCCTCTTTCACGGCGTTAATGCCCCTTCTCGAAGAGGCCGCTACGCGCATGAGGGGATCATGCCGCCGACGGTCGGCATCGCTTTGGCGCGGCCAGCCCTGCAGATAGAGCAGAAAGAACTGCGCCGCAGTTGCTTCCCGCTGTGGGTTGTTCGCGCCGGATCCCGAAAATCGAACAGGAAAGGCGCTCGTTGAATCCGGCGAGTGCACCCTGTGCGCGCACCAGGATGGCGCCTGCGTCCGAAGACAGGTTTTCCGTGTAGGACCCGCTTAATTGTACCGAGCTGCTGAAGGGACATTAGAACAATACGAAGGGGCTATGGTTTGCACTACCTTTACCTTCTTGTGCATCGGGATACAAGAAACAGAACGCTTGAGCGCGGAATTGTATCCCTCGCAATACCATGATAATCAGATACTTGCGTACGATCTGTGAAGCTACTGGCAGATCCCCGGAATGTACCTGAAGATTCTGGTGAAAAAGGTGGGTTGACAATACCTCAATTAAGGCGAGGTAACACGTACATTGACAGTTAAACTGAAGTGGCGGTTCAAGTTGGTGCTTTGGCTTGCCCTTGTGCTTTCCTTAGTAGCACCTTCCGAAGCGGCTGCCTGTGACAGGACCGTTTCTGCGGATACATGCCATAACGCAGACCACCTTACCAGTGTGCTGGGGAATACCGGTTATGTTGAGGCTGGTCGAAGTGCTATGGCTGCTGCCAGCGGGTTCTGGCGGGAGCCCAATCCTAGCCAGGGAATAACTCCCGTGGCAAATGAGTCAATGGCACCGGGCCGTGAAAGCGCGAACGCTGACAGTCTTGTGGTCACCTGCGCGCCGAATCTGACGTTGGTGGAGGGATCGCGGAATATAGTCTTGGCCGTGTGCGCGGTTTCTGGCGGCACAGCGCCGTATGCGTGGCAATGGTCAACGGTGAGTGAAGCGAATCGAGCGTTGATCTCACGGGAGGCTACGTCCACACCCTTGTTTCATGTACCGCCGAACGTGCCGAAAGACCGTGCGGTGGCACTTATGGTTACAGTGAGTGACCGCGCCGGGACCGAAGTGGGCGAGCGAATTGCATTGACAGTACGGGACCGGCCTGACGTGGCATACGGGCCGCGGGTGGTGCGCATTGAGCGGGAGGCAGGCGACGGGGCAATTCGGCTCGGGGGGGAGTGGTCGGCAGCCGGAGGGCCAGGTCCCTATTCGTACCACTGGACGGCGCGGGGGGCTACGCAAGTGACGGCGCTGGAGCGGCTGCGTCCGTCAGCATCGGTACGGTCGCCGGAGTTTGTGATTCCCGGGGGGATCGAGGCGGAGGAACTCTACGAATTTCGGCTGGTGGTGTCGGCGGACGGGGAGGATCCAGCGGTGCAGGATGTGCTGGTGTCTGTTCGGCCGCCGGGTGGCCGGAGTATTGGCGTAAGTTGCGCAGACATGCTGGTGCAGGTTGCCGCCGCTGCGCCTGCGGAGCTGGATTGCGAGAGTAATTTCTCCGGCGCGGTCACCTGGCATTGGGAGCCGCTGGAGGATGCGCCGGTGTTGCAAGTGGGCGCATCCCCGTCTACCCCGCTGTTTGTAGCGCCGGAGACGGTGCCGGAGGGACTGGCGGCGTATCGATACCGGGTGCGTACAATGGCGCAAGAGGGTACGGCTTCTGCAGTGGTGACCGTATTGGTCTCTGCAGATCCACTGTCGCCGGAGGCCGTATGCACCGATGCTGGCGGTACGCTAAGTGCAGGATGTCAGATTGCTAGACGCTCACGGGACGCTAGTGGGCTCGACGCACCGTGGGACGGACAGGAGGCCCAGCGCGCTCCAGCGAGGTACACGACAATACTCGAATCCGTAACAAATGCGGACAAGACGCAAGACCAATGTCCTGATGATCGGGACGTTCCCGAAGGTCAAGTATGCACAACGACCGAACGTTGCCGTGTAACGGCAACAACTCCAAAAGGATTTAATGCGGGGCATTCGTCGATTATCGAATGGGATGTTACGCCCGTCCCAGGGTGGCCTTCTGCAATCCCGGATGTTGACATTAGTCTTCCAGATCCCATATTGGTACATCGCCCGGGGGGAGAGGAGTTCAGCAACAACGTTGAATTTAAATTCGCCGGTCTGGAGGATTCCGATCCCGAGGGCCATGAGACTTTTGTAGGTTACTGTAGCGACATTTCAGAGGAATACCCTGACGGTCTCCGGGGTGGCTCTACTATACGTTATGTCTTGGAAGATGACGATTGGTGGGTGAATGACGCGAGGGTATTGGAGGGAGCCGGCGCGATGGTATTCGAGGTCGGTTTCGACAATCCGGTGGTCCGGGAGCTGACGATTGACTATGAAACGGTTCAGGTCAACAATGGTGGCGCGAAGGCAGGCCTTGACTATATCGAAATCGCGAGTTCGATCACGTTTGCGGCGGGGGATCAGTCCAAAACGATTACAGTGACGTTGGTCGATGATACGGAGTCGGAAGAGACGGAGTTTTTTCAGCTCAATACTATGTCCTCCAGTTACTTCGAGGACAAAGCGGTCATTGCGGTTGGCACGATTGAGGATGACGACTTCTATGCAGTGGTGGCGACAGTGGTGGCGACACCGGATGCGATTACGGTAGTGGAGGGTGACGCCAATGGGAAGAGTTTCGAAGTTCAGCTGGCGAGCGAGCCGACGGCAAGCGTAACGGTGACGATCACGGGACACGCAGGCACGGACGTGATTCCGTCTCCGACAAGCCTGACGTTTACGACGGACAACTGGGACGAAGACCAGTCGGTTACGGTGACAGCGGGCCAGGACGACGATGCGAAAGACGAGGAGGAGATGCTGAATCTGACGGCAAACGGAGGCGACTACGTGGATGTTACGGCCACGGTCACTGTGACGGTGGACGATGACGACACATCGGACCTGGTGGTGGAACCGACAGAACTGGAGATAGCCGAGGGAGACGCCATTGGGAAGAGTTTCGAAGTTCAGCTGGCGAGCGAGCCGACGGCAAACGTGACGGTGGCGATCACGGGGCACGCAGACATACGGTGTTATCCGTCTCCGACAAGTCTGACGTTTACGAAGGATAACTGGGACGAGAAACAGACGGTAACAGTCAAGGCGACAGAAGACGTTGACGCGGTAAATGACAAGGCAACGCTGACGTTGACGGCAAACGGAGGCGACTACGTGGATGTTACGGCCACGGTCACTGTGACGGTGGACGATGACGACACACCGGACCTGGTGGTGGAACCGACAGAACTGGAGATAGCCGAGGGAGACGCCATTGGAAAGAGCTTCGAGGTTCACTTGGCAAGCGAGCCGACGGCAAATGTGATGGTAGCGATCACCGGACACGCGGGCACGGACGTGACTCCGTCTCCGACAAGTCTGACGTTTACGACAGACAACTGGGACGAGGACCAGACGGTGACGGTGACAGCGGTGCAGGACGATGATGCGAAAGACGAGGAGGAGATGCTGAGGCTGACGGCAAACGGAGGCGACTACGTGGATGTTACGGCCACGGTCACTGTGACGGTGGACGATGACGACACACCGGACCTGGTGGTGGAACCGACAGAACTGGAGATAGCCGAGGGAGACGCCAATGGGAAGAGTTTCGAAGTTCAGCTGGCGAGCGAGCCGACGGCAAACGTGACGGTGGCGATCACCGGACACGCGGGCACGGACGTGACTCCGTCTCCGACAAGTCTGACGTTTACGACAGACAACTGGGACGAGGACCAGACGGTGACGCTCAAGGCGGCAGAAGACGATGACGCGGTAAATGACAAGGCAACGCTGAGGTTGACGGCAAACGGAGGCGACTACGTGGATGTTACGGCCACGGTCACTGTGACG
Source organism: Rhodothermales bacterium (assembly GCA_965216255.1). Taxonomy (GTDB): domain Bacteria; phylum Bacteroidota; class Rhodothermia; order Rhodothermales; family Bin80. The sequence goes on along the minus strand of OZ244148.1, from coordinate 4,385,468 downwards.
GTGGACGACGACGACACACCGGACCTGGTGGTGGAACCGACAGAACTGGAGATAGCCGAGGGAGACGCCATTGGAAAGAGCTTCGAGGTTCACTTGGCAAGCGAGCCGGCGGCAAATGTGATGGTAGCGATCACCGGACACGTGGGCACGGACGTGACTCCGTCTCCAACAAGTCTGACGTTTACGACAGACAACTGGGACGAGGACCAGACGGTGACGCTCAAGGCGGCAGAAGACGATGATGCGGTAGATGACAACGCAACGCTTACGTTGACGGCAAACGGAGGCGACTATGTCGACATTACCACCACGGTCGCGGTGAAGGTGATCGACAATGGCGTGGCGGCCACGCTGCAAATTGCGGATGCCCGTGTGAGCGAGAGCGCAGCAGCGGCGGTCTTTCAGGTGAGGCTGAGCGAGCCGCAGGCAAGCGATGTGACCGTACACTATGCTACGTCGGACGGCACGGCGGAGGCCGGCTCGGACTATATCGAATCACGCGGCACGCTGACTCTGGCAGCGGGAGCCGTATCGAAAGAGATACGCGTACCCATTACAGATGACGCGGAAGACGAGGACAATGAGACGTTCACGGTGCGGCTGAGCGCTCCTGCGGGAGCTTCCCTGTACGACGCAGAGGCGACCGGCACGATACTGGACAACGAGCCTGGCGTGAGCATAGACGCTGACGTGAGAGTGGGCGAGGCCGAGGGCAACGCAAGCTTCACAGTAACGATGACATCGGCGAGCCCATGGGACGTGGCCGTTGACTACGCGACGGAAGACGGCACGGCGCGGGCGGGGTCGGACTATTCGGAGACGCGCGGTACGGTGACGTTTGCGCCGGGCATGACGCAGCAGCCGATTGCAGTGGCCATTGCAGATGACAGCTTCGACGAGGCAGACGAGACATTTCGCATCGTGCTGAGCGATGCCTCGGCGGCGGGACTGGAGCAGGCGGTCGGCACGGCGACGATCATTGACGATGACGATGCACCGACGCTGGAGGTAAGCGGGGCGTCGGTGTCTGAGCATGTAGGCGAAGCCGTTGTATTCGTGCGCCTGACCTCGGCACGCGAGGCGGAGGTCCGGGTGCATATTGCCACGGAGGACGGCACGGCGGCGGCGGGAGCTGACTACACGGCAAGCACATCGGAGTTGGTCTTCGCACCCGGCGACACGCAGGAGAGCGTCCGGATTGCGATTCTGGAAGATGATCTGATCGAAGGGGATGAGGCGTTCCAGGTGCGGCTGAGCGGAGCGCAGAACGCGAATATAGCAGCGGAAGCGGCCACAGTGACGATCCTGGACAATGACACGCGTTCGGATCTTGCGATAGCGGACGCGACGGTACTGGAGGACGCAGGCACGTCCGAGGTCAGGGTGCGACTTAGTCCTGCCCGGAGCACGGCCGTGACCGTGGACTGGGCAACGGCAGACGGTACGGCGACTGCGGCCACGGACTACGAGGCAGACAGCGGCGTTGTCACCTTCGCGCCCGGCGCGACGGAGCAGACTATCAATGTGACGGTGCTGAATGATGCAGTGGACGAGGCGAGCGAGACTTTTGTGGTGCGCCTCAGCAATGCGTCGGGGAACGCGGAGATTGTACGCAGCACGTCCGGGGTGACGATCTTGGACGATGATGGGGCGGCGGCGCTTACCATATCGGACTTGACGACGCAGGAGAGTGCGGGCGCGGTGCGTGTGCATGTGACGCTGAGCCCGGCCTCGGATGAGGCGGTTACCGTGCAGTATGCGACCTCGGACGGCACAGCAACCGTTGGCGAAGACTACACAGTACAGAGCGGCACGCTCACGATACCGGCGAAGGATACGGAAGCGCGCATTGAAGTGACCATTCTGAATGATCTCACTGTGGAGGCGGCCGAGACCTTTACCGTTACGCTCACAAGTCCGGCGGGTGCGGAAATATCGCGCGGCGCGGCGACGGTGACGATTAATGACGACGACTTGCCGGTTTTGTCCATAGATGACGTTGTAGCGAATGAGGATGACGCGCAGGCCAAGTTCACGGTGAGCCTGAATGTGCCGTCCATTCGTTCGGTCAGGGTGCAGTATGCGAGCCTCGACGGCTCGGCGACGACAGGACAGGATTTCCATCCGGCCTCCGGGGCACTCGTGATTCCTCCGGGACAGATAAGCGGTCAAGTGGAGGTAAACGTGATCGAAGACGCTCTTGTCGAAGGCGACGAGACTTTTACGCTCAATTTGAGCAATCCTACGGGCGCGGAACTAGGCGAAGCAACGGGTGAGGGCACGATCCGGGACAACGATGTGTATCGTCTGAGCGTAGATAACGTGGTGGTTGGCGAGGCCGATGGCGAGGCCCGGTTTACGGTGTCGCTGGACCGGGCGAATCCGGCGCAAACTGTCAGGGTGAATTACGCCACAATCGACGGCGCTGCGACGGCAGCTGCGGACTACGAAGAAAGAACGGGCACGCTGGAAATTGTGCCGGGTGTGCAGGGCGGAACCATTGGGGTGCCCATTTTGGACGACGCGGAGCGGGAGGGTACCGAGGCATTTGCGCTTGTGCTAAGCGGCGCGCAGAATGCGGAGATTGCCGATGCCCAGGGCACCGGCACGATCGTGGACAATGACCTGCTTAACCTCCGAATAGCGAATGCGCGGGCGAATGAGGATGCCGGACAGATGTTGTTTGTGATCAGTCTGGATGCTTCGAGTTCGCTCGCGGTGAGCACGGCCTACGAGACGCAGCAGGCTTCGGCTACGCAGGGCGTGGACTACGTCCGCGCGGCGGGCCGTCTGAGATTCGAGCCCGGAGAGACGCAGAAAACGATAGCGGTGGACCTTTTGGATGACGATTTGGACGAGCCCAACGAGACATTCACTGTATCGCTGAGCAAAGCAGAGAATGCGGAGTATGCTTTGCCGGAGGCGACGGGCACGATCGTCGATGACGACGGCCAACCTGTGCTGAACGTGGTAAGCAGTGTGCGGGTGGGCGAAGGGGACGGCAGCGCGGCGTTTGCCGTCACGCTAAGTAACCCTGGTTCTTTCGAGGTTACGGCCATGTATGCGACCACGGACGGCACGGCCACGGCGGGGGCGGACTACGAGAGCGCAACGGGCACCCTGCACATCGCGCCTGGGGAAACTGCAGGCATGATCACGGTGCCCATTTTTGAGGACGACGTAAGAGAGGGAGACGAGACATTTTCGCTTTCGCTGAGCGGCGCGCAGAATGCGAGCCTGCGTTTGGCCACGGGCACCGGCACGATCCTGGACAACGACGCGGAGCCGTCTCTTAACATAGACGATGTAGCGGTGGCCGAAGACGCAGGCAGTGCGGTCTTCTCGGTGACGCTGAGCGGGCCGAGCGCGGCGGCGGTGAGCGTGGCGTATGCCACCGAGGACGAGACGGCGACCATGGGCGCGGACTACGAGGGCGCAACGGGCACGCTGCGCATCGCGCCCGGGGAGACTGCAGGCACGATCACGGTGCTGATTCTGTCGGACGATCTGGCCGAGGAAGACGAGACATTCCTGGTTAAGCTGAGCGGAGCGGAAAACGCCGAGATTACAGATGGCACGGGCCGGGGCACCATCACGGACAATGACGAGCCGGTAACGATCAGCATTCATGACGCCCAGGCAATGGAGGATGCGCGCATTCTGCATCTACCGGTGCGGCTGAGCCGGGCCAGCTCGCGCGTGGTGAGCGTCCGCTTCGAGAGCTCGGATATTGAGGCGGAAGCGGGCCTGGACTACACGGCTTCGCGCGGGATCGTGGCCTTCGAACGCGGAAGCACGAAGGGCGTGCTGTCAATTAGTGTGCTGGACGACGAACTGGACGAGGAGGCGGAGGAAACCTTCCGGGTGACGCTCTCGCGGCCGACGAACGCGGCTATTGCGCGGGCAGCGGGCACCGGCACGATCGTAGACAATGACGGGGTGCCGCTGCTGCGGATTGACGACATTACCGCCAGCGGGGGCGAGGCAATCTTTACGGTAAGCCTCTCCGTGCCGAGCGCTCGCCTGGTTACGGCCACATACCGAACCTTCGACGGCACGGCCCAGGCGGGAGCGGACTATGTAATGGCGTCCGGCACGCTCGCGTTTGCGCCGGGAGACATGGAGGAAGAAGTGCACGTAAGATTGCTACGAGACGAGAGAGACTGGCGGAAGGAGACGTTTTCGCTCGCACTGGAATCGGCCTCGAACGCGATGTTGGAGGATGCCGTCGCCACAGCGACCATTGTGGAGGAAGAGTCCGTTGAGGAGGGCGTGCTCAAGGCGTACCTCGCACGGTTTGCGCGCACGGCAGCGGGGCATGTGGTGGAGGCGATGGCAGAGCGATTGCAGTGGCTAGACATTGATCCCGCGTGCGCCCCCGTGGCCGGAGAGAGCCTGCAGGCGTTGCGGTACGCGAACCCGAACTGGAATCCGTCGGCGGGCGAGCTGCTCTCGGGCTGTGGGCTGGCCGCCCGCACCGGAGCCTACAGCGTGTGGGGCCGCGGGGCGTTCACACGGCTGAGTGGCAAAGAGGGCGCGCTGTCACTAAGCGCAGATGTCACGACAGCGGCTGTAGGCGCGGACTACCGGTGGAAGAGCGGCCTCATGGCGGGGCTGATGCTCTCGCACAGCCAGGCTGCAGGAACGTTCGCGGCGTATGCGGCAGAAGGGGAAACGGGCTCAATGCTCACGGGTGCCTATCCGTATGTGAGCTACCGTCTGCAGTCAACCAACATCTGGGCGCTGGCGGGCCTGGGGCGCGGCTCGGTGGAGGTCGAAGGCGCAGAGCACGTGCAGGCGGACCTTGGCTCACGCCTAGTGGCGGCGGGAGCCACGGGAACGCTGGCAAGCAGCACCAGGGGGAGGCTCTCGTACAAGGCGGATGCCTTGTTTGCGCGCGCTGAGGCAAAGAAAAGGGCAAACGTCAGCGTCAGCCGCCTGCGGGCAGGGCTGGAAGGCAGCGTCGTACTGAGCAGATCAATACATCCGTATCTGGAGGCCGCTCTTCGTCGGGACGGCGGGGACGCGGAGACGGGGCTGGGGCTCGAAACGGGAGGCGGTCTGCGCCTGGCGCGTCCGGGAAGCAGATTGCGGGCGGAAGTGAGTTCGCGCGGTCTAATGAAGCATGCCAATGGCGGGCTTGCGGAGTGGGGCGTGGCGGCGGCGCTGCGCTACGGCGAGCCGCAAGGACTCGGGCCTACCGCCGAGATACGCCCGGTATGGGGTCACGCACAGTCCGGCGGCATGCAGGCGCTCTGGCGCCACGATTCGGTCGTGGACGCGGCGATCAGCCCGCCCGGCCAGAAGCGCATTGAGGTGCTCTTTGGCTACGGCACCCTGCTAGCGAATGAAACGGGCATGGCAAGGCCGGTCCTGGCCGTGGCTCTGCGCAACAGCGGCCGGGACTATCGACTAGGCTACGAAGTGAGAATGCACAACGGACTGGCGCTCTCCGCATCCGGAACGGCACGGGAAACCATCAATTCCTGGCAACCCGTCGCCTACGGAGTGACCGCACGGGCAGCGATACAGTGGTGACCATCCATACCAGGCTAAGAACAATGGCAAACAACATTCCTAAAACTGGCACCTTCAAAAGGACAGGAGACGTACGACTTGACTCTATTTTGGGGAATTATAAAGAATAGTGAAACAGCCGATCCGTTACCACGCATAAGGTAGTAGATCAAACAGACTGGATCATGCCAAAAATGAATACGAGAATCGCGCCGGGCCGCTACAATCGCGAAGGTATCAGTCTGATGCAACTCTCGAAATTGTTCCCTGACGAACAGGCAGCGCGGAAGTGGTTTGAATTCATAATGTGGCCCGATGGCCTGCGTTGCCCACGCTGCAAAGGAAAAAACGTTTACGAAGGAACGCACAAGACCATGCCATATCGGTGCCGCCCGTGCAAACGGACGTTCAGCGTACGCACGGGAACTGTCTTGGCAGCTTCAAACATGCCCTTGCTGAAATGGGTGTATGCCGTATACATCGAAATGACCAGCCTAAAAGGCGTGTCCAGCATGAAGCTGCGCCGCGACATTGCAATTAGCCAGCCGACCGCCTGGTTCATGTTGCAGCGAATCCGTGAAGCGTTCCGTATGGACGTTATGCCAGAGTTTGAAGGGCCGGTAGAAGTCGATGAGACGTACGTAGGCGGCCTTGAGAAAAACAAACACTCGCACAAGAAGGCGAATCTAGGACGCGCCCCGTAGCCAAGACTGCCGTGGTAGGCGCCCGTGACCGCGCTACCGGCAACGTTACGGCCAAGGTCGTAGAGAATACGGACGGGCCAACGCTAAAGGGATTCGTGAACGAAACGAGCGCCGATGGCGCGAAGGTCTACACGGATGATGCACGGTCGTACAAGGGCCTGCCAAACCACGAATCAGTAAAGCATTCTGTGTCCGAGTACGTGCAGGCACATACTAACGGTGTGGAGAGCTTCTGGGCCGTTCTCAAGCGGGCCTATCACGGCGTGTACCACCAGATGTCGCCCAAGCACCTACAACGCTACGTGAACCAGTTTGCCGGTAAGCACAACGTCCGGCACATGGACACGGCAGACCAAATGGCCCACGTCGCAGCCTCTATGGCAGGCAAACGGCTGCTGTGGCGGGAATTGGTGGCGTAGCGGCCAATAACCGGACAAAGCCGCAGTAGACTACGCGTAGGCGTATGGAGGGTGATCTTGCACTACAGATGCATGGGTATTCCTCTGGACATGCGATCCGAGCTAGTGCTTGCCAGAAAAAGCAGGCTTTTTGGTGAAATGCGGTTTGGGGGACTGCTATTCGGTGGGTAGCGGGGCCTGCATGGAGGGGAAAGGGCATAGCGAGCCAACTCCGAATTTCGAGCTTACCAACCACTGATCGGCGGTGGTATGCCCCGAATCTATGGGACAACGAGACAGGTAGGCGCTCTCCTCTTGTGAAGGAGGGAAAGTCTTACTCCCATGCGGCCGCGCGAGCGGGCCTACGCCGCTCGGCTGTGGGCTTTATGCCGGTGCCGTCGCCTTTCTTCCTGCTTCTTCAGCAATAGACCGATTCGGTGTACGTTGGCCGCTACCATCACCAAGGCCACCGTCCGGGCAAACCCTCTGGAACCGTGCGTACGCACCAGCCCCAGCCCGCGGTGATTCAAATTGCCCGTGGCCGACTCTATCGCCGGATGCTGGCGCCGCGCTTCCACAAAGGCTTCTGCCGTCTCCCTCTTCAGATCCTCCTGAGTGCGCCGGCCCTTCTTGGGCATGACGTTCAAATCGAGTAGCCGGTCCAGCTGCTCCCGATTCTTCGGCGTGTAAAAACCCCTGTCCAGACTGCACGAACGGAGTCGGCGTGTAAAAACCCCTGTCCAGACTGCACGAACGGAGTGTCGGATAGTGCTTCTTCGCCTCCGTAAGGAAGGGCACGATCATGTCCTGGTCTCCTGCTTCCCACTGGATGTGGTGGCGCAGAATGAACTGGTATTGATCTGCCAGCACGCATACCGGCACCCCTAGCTCCGCCACCACGCCTGCCTTGCCCTTGCTAATCCAACGCGTGTGCTCCTCATGGACCGAGAAGACCTTCTCACCGTGCGCAATCACTTCCCCCTTGATCAATCGGCGCTCTACCTGGTCTATTTGCCGCTTGGCATGCCGCAAATAGCGCGATATCTCCTCGTACGCAATCCCGCGCCGCTCTAAAACCTTCAGTGTGCAGTCCGCCTTCTGCACAACTTGGCGGCACATACTTAGATAGCTCTTCACCCTCGCCGGGTCTCGCCACTGCCGGCGCGTGCGCACCCGATTGAATGTCCGTCGCACTTGCCTACTCCAAGACATGCGCCACCCTGAGATCTTGTGCGCCCGGCACGTACGCCTAAGATCCCGCATTAGGCATCGCATCGCATCCCACAGAAGATTCACGTCCGTGGGCCAGTGCATGTGCGTCTTTGCTACCGCCGAATCTGCCCGGCAGCGAAGCGGATCCTCCGGCCGTTTTTTTTACCAAGCGGTGGCCACAGGTGAGCACCACGCGGTTTATCTCTTCCAAAATATCTTCCGTCAGCAGACTTACGTTGTCGATGACGCTCTGTTGGACTTGCTCCTTCTTGTCGTAAAAGTCTGCGTGCCCCAGCATCTGGCGCAGCTTCTCGTGATGGTCAGCATAGTCCAAGAGGCGATCAAAGTCGCAGTTCAGGGCTTTTTGGATCACGGCAAGGACAAAGACCTGCCACAGATCCATACCGGGGCGGCCGCGTTCCAAGCTGACATCTGGCCGCAGTCGCTTTTTCAGGATCTCGAATATCTTCTTCCGGGTGAGGGGATCGCAATACAGATGCTGCAGACCACGCAGCACGGCGGGGACATCATCCCTTGACTTGGAATTGAACTTGATCTGGTCGATGGGTACTTGCCCGAGTTCAAACTGTGATTTGCGAACTACGCGCATGGCAAAGAAGCGTCGAATATTGGGGTGAAAGTGCTCAAACCGGGGTGATTACGGCTATAATATCGAAAAAAGCAAGACATTCGCAGGAACATCAGATTTAGGGAACAAGCGTCTAGAGATTGCTATATGTGATTAATCAAGACACAGAAGTTCTTGTAATTACGTTACTTGAACATGCCTTCCACTGGCACAGTTTATCCAGACTTGAAGCCTAAAAACTACTCAAATCTTTTTCGGGCAAGCACGAGCTAGGCAAGTACACTAGGTCCGTGCAAGAATGTAGCGGCTTCAGCGGGCGTTTCCCATGCGATTTTTCTGGTATACCAAGCGCTTAAATAATCGCGCACGTAAGATGGGTGTTCACTGACGGTCTTAGAAGCCATGTGAACAGGTGCGGTTCGAGGTGCGCTATCGGTGACTATGGACACAAGTTTGGGCCCAAGGGCAATGTACGCTTCCCCACCTTGCCCCAAGGTGATCTCAAAGTGAGCTACATTCTCGTATAATTCCACAAGTATGGAAAAGTCGTCCGACTCCTTCAGGATTCCAGCCATTCGCTTTTCAGCCTCGTCTCCTCCGTCAAGAATGCCTACGACAACTGCGTTTCTAAACGGCTTGGCCCTATTCCCCATTACCTTCGTGAAGGAATCCAAGTTGTCGAATAGACCGACCATTTTGGGTGTTAGTCTGATCACGTCCTTCTTGTATCGTGCCTCAACTCTGTTCCAGAATTCGGCATCCACTCCCGTCGCTGTTTCCAGCATCATTGCCGTGTCTTGGTCCACCGTCGCGATGCCTCCCGCGACAAGTCTATCCATAAAAGGAGTGTCAACGCCCATACGGAGGGCTATCTCCTCGTTAGTCAACCCATGGTCCTCTATATACAGCTTCAATACCTCGCCAGGGTGTACGGCCCAATCGGGATTGAAGAATGATCTAATCATGGCAGTCAGTGATAGTCTGTTATGTTCAAGATTTTGACCCGTGTTACGCGTTTCCGATCAATGCCCCCGTCTGGTAGTTTCGGGACGGGTCTATGATCGGGTTCGAAAACGAGTCTGCGACTCTTGTCAACGCTGACAGCGAATTTGCCATGCTCTTTGTGACGAAGCGGATGTAGGTTGCCAAGGCGTTCTATGCCCTCAAGATTCTCGGCGTCTCGCAGCGCCGCTATGCGTATAGGTATATTTGTCGCTGCAGCAGCACCGTACTTCTGCCGAATACGACTCCTGCTTTCCAAGAGGTTTTGGAGACGCAACTTGGCGAAGCTGATCTCCAAAACGAGTTCCGCTTTACTGGTTCGACATTGTATCAGCACTAACTCATATGCACAGAGCTTCAAAAGCGCCGCACTTTACCATATTTTCATATATATGGTGAAATGGTGGAATTCAAACTGCGGGCATGCCGTTCATGGCCAATATGCCGATTCTAGCCGTAACTAAGTAAGTATCGGGTGTACGGCCATGCTGGCAGGTGGTTGCTGTCGCCCTATGTTATTCACAATGCTATCCACACGCCCAATATACGTGGAAATAATTTGCAAGTTCAAGATTTTAGCAAAATGATCTGCGCCTAGCCGATAGACTAGGCGCGGTCTTGCCCGGCTAGCGGCAGATTTGCCTGCCCGGTCTCAAACGGATCCGATAGTTCTGCTGGTCGTTGCCGCCGATTCCAGAGAACGCGCGACACACTTGGCAGAGACACTCACCTTGTCTGGGCAAGGCAAGCTCAACAAGCCGAGATTACGATCCCCAATCCGGCACTACGACAAGCGATACGCCCGCACGCCACGCGCGCGATTCCTCCCGCAGTGGCGCTTCGAGGCGCAAACGGATGCTGGCCCTTTCCGATAGGGTGGCGTCGAGACCGGCTCCCGGTATCAGAACGACGCCTTGCGTCGTGAGCTTACCGAAGAACGAATCGTCCAGCCTTGCATGAATTAACCCTATTAGCACATGCGCCCACGCGCCTATACGGCCGTTTCTGCGTGCGCGTACACCAGCGGCGTAGGATAGTGTTCGGGTGTCGGATCCGTCTTCAAACGACGCCCATAGGCCGACTACCTGGGCCGTTACGAACAGGTTGCCGGATGCTACTATGGATCTGGCGTAGTCGAAGACGATGCCCTTGCCGGTAGGGCATTCGACATCGGGTTCACTGCATTCCGTATCCCATGCGCCGCCTACGATAAGGCCGGCTCCAATCTCGTGTTGAGCAATTGCGGGTACGCAAATGGTTAGCGATATAAGAGCGGGCAAGAATACTGGTAAACGTTTCATGGTCGTTAGGGGTTGATGCTGTACATGGAATGATTAGCCTCAAGGTGTCGGGCCATGCATTCATCGGTAACAGCAAGCCCATGGCTGGCGATGTTAATCGCCAGCAGATGTGCACGCAAGATGTCCTGCCTATTCGCCGACGCAGATGATCAGTCCGCGCGTTGAACGGCTGTTATATTCGGCAGGTAACCCGACAGGTATCGAGCTAGCCCTGCCGTTTACCCAGATAGTTGTACAGACTTACAGCTTTGTCGGTGTCCTGGCAGTAGCGATTTGCCGCTACGCCGCTTGGCTTACCCTTGCTTACTCGTCTGATACGTGCCGATTTGTTCATCGGGTGCCCGCTCTTTTCGTCCATGTGTCCGACAGACTACGCGTATCTGCACGGAAGGATCGGATTGCGAGGCTTTTAGGTTCATTCCACGGGTAAAGCAGACAAAAGGCCATTCCGGGCCCATGCAAGGCAACCCAATCCCCGTACCGTAGCACAGGATTTGGTCTCGGGATGCCTCACCATGGAGGCTCCCATCAATAATGGAATGCACACTCACTGTGCGATACCCACTTCGTATCCCAGCGTGGTCAGGCTCAGTCGGTCGATGCCTCGCCACATGATCTGGAAGCCGGCAGGGCCATCCCGGCTGCGGTTCTGGTAGCCGCCCAGCACGGCCACCAGCAGGATAGCCTCCTGCAGCGTCCGGGGCCGTGGCAGCCGCACCCGGGCGGCATAGCCAGACAAAAAGCGCAGCTCCATCTCCGTAAAAAAGACCTCCGCGTCCAACTCCGGCACCGTACGACCCGGCAGCGTCAACACCATGATGCGCCAGGCAATCTCGCAGTAGATCGCTACTACCCGCTCCAGACGCAGCGCCGTGCGCAGCGCCATGCTCTCCACCTTGCAGCCACTCTTCAGTACCCGGAAGAAGTCCTCGATGCGCCACCTTTTGGTATAGGTGTCCAGCATCTGTACGATATCTGCTGCCGTGTGCAGTTCCATGCTCGTAAGCAGATACCACTCCACGGGCTTCTGGCCCGGCGGCGGAGCCGTCTCGCGGACATGGAACCCGTACATGGTAACCGGATCCATATCCTCTTGGGTAGCCGGCAGCTCCAGACGCTGGAAACGGACCTCGGCATGCGCCATGCGGTAGCTGCGCCCCACGCGCTCTTTCTTGCGTGACGACTTCGGGCGCGCCGTCACGCTCTGGATCTCTATCTGCAGAGTGCAGGCCACAGGAGCGCTGCGAAGCGTCGCATACATCTTCCGGCCCTTGGCCAAGACCCGATCCTGGCGCACACGCACCAGCATCTCGACCCGGCCCTGCCTGCGCTGCGCGTCGAAGAGCGCAAAATTGTCCGCCTCCCGGTCCATGATGCAAATGAGGCGGCTCTTGCGTGAGAGCCCTTCCGATGCCTGGCATATGTCCAGGTATCCGTCCAGCCACTGCTGCGACCGGGGTGCAAGCGGCCCCGTCTGCGGATCCCGCCAACTGCACCGCAGCACCCCCAGCGGCAAGCCGTCTGCGGTGGCGGCCATCGTCACGTGTAGCGGCAGCCCCCGCGTCTTCGCCTTCGTCTGATTGCTGCCTATGATCTGCAAGCCCTCACAGGCCGGACGTGTGGCATAGTTCAGCTTCGTGCCATCCTGGATGAATAGCACCTCCTTTTGGCTGCGCATGCGCCGCATCGTGCGCGCACGATGCGGCGCCAAGATGTTCTCCGGACGTACCTCGGAGTCCTCGGCACTCTCCAACAGCCGGTAATGCCCCTTTACCGCCGCCGCATCATGGTCCGTATGGGCCACGATGGCATGGCCTACCACATCGCTAAGCAGCGAAGCGCTCTTTACCAGACGCGTAGACAGCCTGGCATCTGCCAAGGGGGCACCTCCAAACTCGGCTTCCGCCCAGTGGTCACTCGAGAGACCCTCGTGTGGCTGCCTCACAGGAAACAGCTCCACCTGTGGCACTCCCAGACGCTTGCGCCAGAGGCGGTCGAGTTCGTACACATACAGGGCCTTGGGGGCCTCTTCCTGCTGGCGCCTGTTGCCGGCAGTATAGCCAATGTGCTGGGAATTTGCCGCCTTGAAACAGGTGCCCTCCCAGTCCGGGGCCACATAGGTCTCCACTACCCATGGATGGTACCCGTAGCGCTCCTCAAAATCATCGGGAAGCCGCCCAGCACCCGGCCCAGTACATGACTGGCCAGATGCTTGCACGATCCTCGCACCAGAAAGCGGCTCAGACACAGCACATGGTGCAAACAGGCCTGCCGCTGCTCGTCGCTCCAGGCCATGTAGCGCTCCCGCGCTGCCAGACGCAGCGCCGAGGCGGAAAACCCCACAGCTGCCAGATAACCATGGGCGCTCTCTACCAGATAGCGCATCTGCGCTCCCACAAACGTCGTCACACCCCGGGGATTCTCATGGTGCAGCAGCGTGCTGCACGCTGCTGATCGTCTTCTAGCACTACCAGGGACAACTCCTCTATGCCGTCTACCGACGCCGGCAGCCCTACCGGTGCCGGCACGGGAACGGACAGCAAACGGGGCGACGCCCCTGTGGCATGGTTGTTCAGCGGAGCCGGCAATACGATCTCGCCACGCGCCTCCAGCTTCGAGAGCGCCTTCGCGCAACCGGCTACCTGCTGCCGCCCCCGGGCATCGAAAAACCGGAAGTGCTGGCACACGCGGCGGGCTATCGCCGTACGATTGTCCAGGCTTTTGTCCGAGAGCACCTGCTCCAGAGGCACCCGCGACTGGGCCGCACTCAGCGTGCGTAGAATCTGATTCTGCTGCAACATGCCGTGAGCTACACAGCATGATCCAGAATGTTAAGAGAAAGATGTGGGTAAACGGCAGACCTAGCCTGAATTCCCACGGGCTGTGAGCAGGTGACAGTTTGCAGTGCAATTTTGGGGAAATGCGGCCCTGTATTGTCCTTTCTCGTTCATCCGTGTCAGCCATGCTGTGATACTTGTAACGATGGTCACACCACTAACACCGATTCGGCGTGGCGACCCAGGCCAGGTAGAGGGCTCTAATAACCATTTCTATCCCTGACGACGTACGGTCTGGGCCTCTGTGGTAGCATATTGGCTGAAACAGGCCGGAATCTCTTCTTTTTTGGTGGAAGGGCCTTGTACGTTAGTCATGGTCGTAATTACAGTGGCATTACATTACAGACTGTCAATATCAACATGACTAAACTCGCGTCTGTCTTCCTCATACCCAAGGGTAGCGTACACCGCCAGTACGAAGCCCTCCGAGCGCGACACGTCGAAGAGCTGCCCCTGGCAGAGGTCGCAGAGCGCTTCGAGTACTCCTATGGAACCGTCCGTAATCTCTGCGCTGAGTTCTAGGGCAATCCCGAACAGCCTTTCTTTCTCAGCGCTCGGCAGCGCAGAAAGACGGCAGAGCCCAAAGCGCCCGAGCCCGCAATTCAAGCCAGGGCCCTGGCCCGTTAGGAACGCGATCAGCGCATAGTCGCGCTGCGCAAACAGGAAAACCTGTCCATTACGGAGATCGCTGCGAAACTCTCACAGCAGGGGGTTGGCGCAAGTGGTGCGACCGTTATGCGGGTGCTACGGGCAGCCGGTATCGGCAAGCTTCACCGACGTGGGCTGCAGGAGCGACGCGATGTCTTGCGCCCGGAGCGGGCCGCGGTGGCCAATTACCGGCAGATAGACCTGTCACCACGCCGCTTCCACACCGACTTTGGCGGTCTCTTCCTCTTCGTGCACGATCTGGCCGGTATCCAGTTCGATACCCTGCTCGAGCGCAGTGGCATGCCCGGCAGTGACATGATTCCGGCGGGTTGTGCCGTGCGCGTCCTGCTGGCACTGAAGCTGTGGGGGCTGCGACGCAGCGCGCATGTCATGGCAGAGGCACTGGACCCGGGACTGGCCCTGTTTGCCGGACTCAACGTGATGCCCAAGCGCTCCACGCTCACCGAGTACTCGTGCCGCGTCCATCCCGAGCACTGCCGCAGCCTCATGGAGGGGTGGCACGAGGCCACACACGGCCTCGGCATCCCGCTCGGAGGGGGAACCTCCTTTGACCTCGAGTTCCACACCATTCCTTACCACGGCAAGGACGCCCTCGTAGAGAAACACTACCCCGGATTATTCACATAAATGCAAAGTCGATGTTCGAAGGCAGACGTATTGGGTTCGTAAACTATTGATTCTTTTTTGGTTATACGGGAACATCGTAGTAGCTTTTTCGGTTCGAATACCGAACCATAAATACGCTCAAGGTGAACCCCATGGCCTCCAATTCAGTAGAGTCGACGGGCGGCGCGTTACTCCCATTAGGAGCACGTTTCCGCCCGCCGCTCGTCAAACCGGACGTGCAGAATTACCGCATCAGGCTTTCAGACAAGATCATGTTTTCGCCCACGGAAGGCCCTTGGTCGTTGGCTCAAGGCATATCAAGCCATACTTCTTGTATAGCTCTTCGTGCGGGAAACGCGCCCACCCCCCGGACTGGACCTTGTGCTTGCGACAGAGCCACTGGCGAATCCGCTTCTTCATGTGTGCATCTATGGCTGCATAGGCGGGATTGACTTGTCCAAGTCGGAAGTAGTTGGCCCATCCGGTCGATAACCAGTTAAGGCGTGTTACCATCTCCTCGATGGACAGCAGTCCGTGCCTTGCCGCCGTTTGCTCACTGATCCTGCGGCATATGCTCTGGACACTCTTCTTGCTCGGGCGAGTCCCTATATAGGAACCTCTGCCGCCCGGGCGAAAGTTGCGCCCAATCCGGTACCCAAGGAACTCAAACGGTTCTTCGGGGCACCGGACGCATCGGGTCTTCCTTGCATTGATCGGGAGTTTCATCCGTTGCATTATGGTCTCCACCGCTTCCAGCATCGCTGTACCATCGGCCTTTCCGAGTACCACAAAATCATCGGCGTAGTTCACGATCGACGCTTGGAAACGCCGGGCATAGCCCAGCAGCTTCCAGGCAATGAGAAAACGGCGCACGTTGGATATTGTGCTGTTCGAGGCTTTGCACATACTTTTCTGCTGGGCTGCCCGAAGCTTCGGGAGATGCTCTGCATGAGAGATATGCTTCTTGCAGCATTGCGGTGTGCCGCCGCAGAGCGGGCCGGTTGCGGTAGTGCATTTTAGGACGCGGAGCAGCGGCGAGTACCCGTGTACAGGCAGCTTTGAGCTCGCTCTGGTGCTTCTCTGCCTTGCCTCTCTTCTGGTAGAGCTTCACAAGTCTCTCTGCCGGACAGGCCTTCTTGTCCTGATCCGTTAGCAGCAAGTAATGCCGGGCAAATAATTGGAAATTATATACTTGATTGCACCACACTTGGCTAGATGCAGAAACAAGTCATGGCGTTAAGTGTGCCGTTTGTTCGAAGGGCAGATCAAGTGGTCTGGGTCATACCACAATATCTTCAACACTTGACTGTTTAGTATACCGAATAGGCGGGGCTTGCTTCCAAGCCGAAGAGAATATACATCATCCAGTTCTTCGCATTGCCTCATGCCCAAAAGCCTCGTCTGGGCCTCTGGATTCAATCGATCCACAGGCACATAGTGACTTCCAGTTTTGCGGTTAATCTCTTCCCACTTCATGGTTTCATAAGATCGCATTTTGTTAAATACGTTCTTGCGCCAATCATCCATGAACTTGTCCGACACCAGGCTCCATTCTCCGTCAACGGCGGCCAAATTGAAGGACCAGAAGGGCTTTTTCCCAAAATATCCGTCTCGCCGATCTTTAGGACTCTCTTTCCTCCGTGTGCTCTTGCTCTTGGCTTTCCCCTTATTTGCACGCGTAGACTTATTGGATCGTGCCATTAGCCCTAATTAGGATAATGATAGTCCTCGTATGGGATGTCGCCGTCATCTAGCAAACTCTCATAGTATTCTGCCATAGACACCTTGCTAATTACAGAATTGCCCCGCTCGCCATCCGGAACTCCCTCTCTGGCATTTCGCCAAGGATCTTCCAAATGAGTAAGGTCGCTCAGCCACTGAGGCGACTTATCTCCATAGTCAGCCAATACCACGTCTACGGTATCCTTCTGGTTTGCATCCAAGGTACCAGAGTTGCCGAGATCAATCGTCGGGATCTGAAATTGCCCTCTGTGTTGTCCGTAAAGATCACGACAGACAGGCCCATTGGCCCACGCCTCTATCTCTTCATCAAAGAGAGGCTCGTCGTCCCATACGAGTGACCATGCTTGGCTGTAATACACGAGCTTCTGGAGCTTCCATGCAGTGACGGTGCCCTTCTTCTCTAGTATGTAAGCCGCAACATCGAATACCGTAGCCATTGTGCAGGGGGTGTTGGTAGTTGCCGTAGTGTTACTAGGGACCATAGTGTGTCACATATGTGAATGCAGCATGCTAGTCTATACGTAATTACCAACACATAGTTCCAATATAAGTGGATAGGATGTTTGTAACCAGGGTGTCAATGGGCCAAATCTACGGGACCACAGCCTAAAGCGATACCTATTTGCACGAATATTCCGTGAACTCCTTGACGTTATTAGTGCAATTAGGTATCTTTACAACAGTACAAGACGGATAGAGTTATGAAGGGATATTTGAGCTTGAATCAGTTTTTCGCGCACTTTCCGAATGAGGAAGCCTGCAAGGAGTACATTGCGCAGCAGCGTTGGGGCGGCGCGGAGAATGCGGTATGCCCGCGTTGCGGGAGTATGAAGGTTTGGGAGACTAGAGACAGCATGGGCTTCAAGTGCGGCGATTGCCCGTCACGCAAGGCGCGGTTCAGCGTTCGGACGGGGACGGTGATGGAGGGATCGAAGGTGCCACTCCAGAAGTGGCTCTTAGCGATCTACATAATGACTACGGCCCGCAAGGGCATTTCGAGTGTCCAGCTTTCCAAGGAGCTTGGCGTGACGCAAAAAACGGCTTGGTTTTTGGAGCACCGCATTCGAGAAGCCTGCGTTAAGGATGTGGCAATCCTGGGAGGTCAGGTGGAAGTGGATGAGACTTACATTGGCGGCAAGGAGAAGAACAAGCACGAGCGCAAGAAGATGAAATTGGGGCGCGGCACGGTGGGTAAGAAGCCTGTTGTGGCCGTTTTGCAGCGTGGCGGCAATATCAAGGCCTTGCCGGTGGATTCTACGGGCAAGGCGACGATACAGGGGATCATTATGGACTCGGTAGAGCAGGGTTCATCGGTTTACACTGACGATCACGGTTCTTACATTGGCTTGTGTGACGCTTTCGACCATGAGTCCGCCAAGCACAGCGCCAGGGAGTACGTGCGGGGCCAGGCCAGCACCAACTCTGCGGAGTCGCTCTGGGCGCTACTCAAACGCGGGTACTACGGAACGCACCATTGGTGGAGCTTCAAGCACCTGCATCGTTACGTGACCGAGTACGTATTCCGTCATAACACGGTGCACATTGTCGGCCTACCGCTACTTGGTGCAGTGATTCTATCCGGCGAGGGCAAGCATCTGACGTACAAGCAACTTATCAGAAAGACATGAAGAAGCCAACCATTATCAAGCCCTTGGACATGACGTTCGAGGAAGCGGTCAAGCGCGTAGTGGCTGACAGACCGGACGTGAAGGATATTAAGGAGTCGAGACGGCGTAGCAGACGCATGGATACGCGGCAGAGGGAGCGAGGTAATGACGAAGGCATTCCCAAATAGATCGGTCTAAACTATTGGTGTTGTTACAGAGTTGGGCAGATCACAACTAGGATATACTGAGCATATCTACTCAGCCTTATGCCCAATAGCGAATCTCAAGGCAGAGCTAACAGCAATCAGCGGAATTGGATGGCCGCGCTGCTGATTGTCCTCGCAATAACCTTGTGTGGTGTCTGCACATCCTTATTCGAAGGCGACAGCGACTCTCCTGCAACAAGTTCTAACTCGTCCTCAAGCTAGACTTCCACTGCGTACAAACTTGCAGTAGTAGCTGGTACACGCGTGGGCGATATCGAAACGACCGAGAAACGGTTCGCATTCGTTCTTCCGCGCTTGGATCGCATATGCACCGACATTGCGTCGGAGGAACGAATTGCAGACATATTGGCGACGCTTCACAGGAAGTTGGAAGAAGCGGGACTTGAAGGAGAAGAGGGTTTGCTACAGTTGACGAATAATTTATACAGGCTGTCAAATGTGGTTGACACTGCCTACCGGGCAGCCGGTATTGACTCTGGGCCGCCTAACAAGTGCCAAGAACCTTGGGCCACGTATATCACGTTGAGGCAACAGGCGCATTTGCCAGACGATGCCATAAGATCGATTTCGGCTGTGGTTAATAGCCTAGTAGGAGGATAAACTGTATTGCGTTTTCAACATGAAGTCTGTTGCTGGTGTATGGTTGATTCTAAGTGGCATTGCCCTTCTAATCATGAGTAGCTGGATTCATTGGGTGTGACTATTCTGGATTGCGAACTTTCACTTTGTCAGGTGGCACAATTGTCTTGGTGCAACCAAGTATAAACACTCTCTTGAAAGTCAAGAGGTAGGCACGGGTATCTGGTAGAATTTCGCGCCATCGAAGGGTGTGCCGTGTTTCAGCATGCCGTAGATGGCATATAGCAGCTTCCGCATGACAGCCACCACAGCCACCATTGATTTCTTATCCTTGCCCAGGAGCTTCTCGTAGAAAGCTCCTACGTGGGGATCGTGCTGAATCGCCACCTGGGCAGGCATGTAGAGGGCTCTGCGCAGGTGGGCATTACCCACCTTGGAGATGCAGCGCGGCCGTCGAACACATGTTCCGGACTCGTATTCGCGCACGTCAAGTCCGGCATATGCGACCCACTCACGCACCGTCAGGGCATCCGGCAGGCAGAGCAGCTCCGCCATCAGCTGGATGGCGCTGCGCTGGGCAATACCCTTGACGCTGGTTAGCAGTGCGTAGGCTTGCGCCAACGCGGGCATACTATCGATCAGGTGCCGGGCCTCCTTCTCCAGTTCGTCCATGCGCTCGTGGAGGTGCTCAATGTGCGCCACAATGTCACGCAGCACCACTTCGCTGGTGGTCATCGAAGACCGTGCGGCGTGCCGGCGGTTTTTGGCTGCGGTCAGGTCATCGACATAGGCGTGCAGACGGCGCGCGATCTGGCGCAGCTCGAGCGCCTCCTTCAACGGCGGTTGCCACGGCACGAAGTCCATGCGCCAGGCATAGTCGCAGATCACGGCGGCGTCGACCTTGTCGGTCTTCGAGCGCTCCATCGTACAGCGCCGGTAGTCCTTGAGTGCACGAGGATTGGCAACCATGACTTCGATCCCGTCGGCCTTGTGCAGTGCCAGCGACAGATCCAGGCTGTATATGCCCGAGGCTTCCACGACGACGCGGACAGGACCTTTGCCGAGCCATCGGAGGAGTTTCCTGTGCCCCGTACGCGTGTTGGCGAACACGCGGTGGGCCAGATTGCCATTGGCCGTGCGTCGTACGACATCCACCTTGTCCTTGGCGGTATCGCAGCCGGCGCAGGTCATGAAAGGCTTGTGCATGTTGGGCTCCGTGTTTAAATTGAACAGTTGTAAGTGTCGGTTTCCCGTCCGGCAAGTGGCCTCATTTAGCGGGCTGCTGCTCACGTACGTGCATTGTTTATACAGGCTCGGATGCTTCCTCTAGGAGGCGGGCTTGGCCTTGAACACTCCCCAGCATGCATGAGCGCGCCGGGCGGGGGGCTGCCACAGGCTCTGCCTTGAGGCGGCCTCATAATCTTGCAGCCTCTTTCCGACACGGGCAAGATACGCCGTGCCGAGGCCTGCGTCACTCTGTGCCTATGGATCTTTGTTCATATGATGCGCAGTATCACCGAATCCGTTGCGGCAGGCAGTATACAGCGGGTGAAAGTCCCGTGTTATGAAGTCACAACCAGACACATATCTCCGCGAGCCGTGCGCGGCCACTCGTGAGGGTTGGCGTGAAGTGTCGGTAGCGGTACGTGTGGCCAGGGATATTGAGCATCGAAAGGGTCATAGTCCAGATCGCCGAGGCACTCATGATGGCCGAAGGCAACATGTCCGTTCTGTGCGGGGGCGTTTGCCCATAGGGTATGAGTTCTTCGCCGGCAATACAACCAATGTTAAGACCCTCGATCCGGCCATAGCGGCGTTGGTGCAGCGCTTCGCCTTGGGCAAGGTGGTCTTCGTAGCCGACGCCGGCATGATGAGCCAGGAGAATCTGGCGCTGCTTCTTAGCAAAGGATACGACTTCGTGGTGGCGGCCCGGCTGTGCTCCATGGGGAAGAAGACTACGCGTGACATCACGGCAGTGCAAGAGTGGTAGTCCATGGCAGAAGGCTGCATGGTTGCCGAAAGGCGCCTCGGCGGGCGGCGTCTGGTCCTGCGGTACTGTCCGAAGAAAGCGGCCAAGGATGTGCACGACAGGCAGAAAGCCGTAGAGAAGGCCAAGTTCAATCTGGCGCAGGGCGTTAAGAGCAAGGGCAGAAGCGGTCGGTTCCTGGACCAGGGAGCGGTGAGTCTGAACGAAGAGGCGATAGAGAAAGAGCAGGCATTCGACGGCCTGCACAGGCTATGGACCAGCTTGGAGACGCTCGCGCCGCAGGAGGTGTACGCCCAGTACGGCGAGCTGTGGCGGATAGAAGAGGGCTTCCGGGTGCTGAAGTGCGCGTTAGCAGTGCGTCCCATCTTTCACTGGACGGAGTGTCGGGTGAAGGCGCACATGGCCATCTGTTTCGTGGCCTTTGCTCTGCTGCGCATCTTGCGCTACCGGCATAACAGCATGCACGGTGGCAAGGAGCCGCTGAGTGAGGCGCGGATTCTGTCGGAGTTCTCGGCAGTGGAGGTGTCGGTATTGCGGAACCAGGGTACGGGCAAGCGCTACCTGGTGCCCGCGGCCACAGGCAGCAGATCAATCTCTACAAGGCGGTAGGTGTAACGCTGCAGCGGAGTACGGTCCCGCTGAAAGAGGAGTCTGGGGAGTAGCTTTCTTGGACGGCGTTATTGTCCTCTAGCAAGGCGGTTTTGTTGTGTTCAAACGGAAGGGTCGGTCCAATAAACACAATACTTTACGCCTCTGAAACCGTCGAAGTCAGAAAACATATGGTCGATCTCATGGCGAACTCAGCTGCGTTTGTCGCAACACAGGCTCCCCTACGCAGTTGGCTGACTTACCTGCGCACGGACCTCGTAATCCCCCCGGCCTCTGCCAGAGACAAACTCTCAATAAGTGTCTCGAAACCTGGTTGTGGGTAGATACAATAATTCTCTTATCTTGGCACAGCTCTACTACTGGAGGCGGAAGTATGTGAAGCGCGCAGCATAGGCGAGGCTTTCCTGGAGATGAGCGCGCCGCTGGCGCGCGAGCGTGCGGTGATGGAGCTGTTTCACCCTGGTGGGGCGCTGGTACGGTTTTTCGTTCCGGTACCGGCGTCATTTCTGGTGTCCATGCTCGAGAGGGCTAGAGCATGTACTACCTCGTGCTGCGCCGCATACCGACGCATCCCATGAAGCGGGTCCAGGAACTGTTGCCGTACCGCTGGCAGGCACACCGACAAGTCGTCTTCCTCCGGCAGAAGGCCTGCGTAGGCAAGCGTATCAGCGGAAGAGGGCAGCGTCGTTTCTTGGCTGTCGGGCAAGTCCGTCGTTGCACACCCCGGTCCAGGTATCAAGACGAGAGTTGGAAGCAGCGAGATCCAAATGAGGCGAGTGGGTACGATGCGCCTGACCAAGCTATTCGTTAAAACCTTAGTAGCTGAGTTCGGTCTGCGGAGCAGAATCTACAAACCATGATCCTGTATGCTGCCATATTACAACGCCTTAAGGCGTGAGCACAATCAACATGGCATTCAAAATATAAAGTTGGGGCAAGTACGGGGAGGCAGGGCCGCTTCCGCTGCCAAAGATTCAGATTTCGATGCTGACGGCGTTTCTAGGCGGGCTACAACACTCTCTTGAAAGTTAAGAGGTAGGCACGGGTATCTGGTAGAATTTCGCGCCATCGAAGGGTGTGCCGTGTTTCAGCATGCCGTAGATGGCATGTAGCAGCTTCCGCATGACAGCCACCACAGCCACCATTGATTTCTTATCCTTGCCCAGGAGCTTCTCGTAGAAAGCTCCTACGTGGGGATCGTGCCGAATCGCCACCTGGGCAGGCATGTAGAGGGCTCTGCGCAGGTGGGCATTACCCACTTTGGAGATGCGGCGCGGCCGTCGAACACATGTTCCGGACTCGTATTCGCGCACGTCAAGTCCGGCATATGCGACCCACTCACGCACCGTCAGGGCATCCGGCAGGCAGAGCAGCTCCGCCATCAGCTGGATGGCGCTGCGCTGGGCAATACCCTTGACGCTGGTTAGCAGTGCGTAGGCTTGCACCAACGCGGGCATACTATCGATCAGGTGCCGGGCCTCCTTCTCCAGTTCGTCCATGCGCTCGTGGAGGTGCTCAATGTGCGCCTCAATGTCACGCAGCACCACTTCGCTGGTGGTCATCGAAAACCGTGCGGCGTGCCGGCGGTTTTTGGCTGCGGTCAGGTCATCGACATAGGCGTGCAGACGGCGCGCGATCTGGCGCAGCTCGAGCGCCTCCTTCAACGGCGGTTGCCACGGCACGAAGTCCATGCGCCAGGCATAGTCGCAGTTCACGGCGGCGTCGACCTTGTCGGTCTTCGAGCGCTCCATTGTACAGCGCCGGTAGTCCTTGAGTGCACGAGGATTGGCAACCATGACTTCGATCCCGTCGGCCTTATGCAGTGCCAGCGACAGATCCAGGCTGTATATGCCCGAGGCTTCCACGACGACGCGGACAGGACCTTTGCCGAGCCATCGGAGGAGTTTCCTGTGCCCCGTACGCGTGTTGGCGAACACGCGATGGGCCAGATTGCCATTGGCCGTGCGTCGTACGACATCCACCTTGTCCTTGGCGGTATCGCAGCCGGCGCAGGTCACGAAAGGCTTGTGCATGTTGGGCTCCGTGTTTAAATTGAACAGTTGTAAGTGTCGGCTTCCCGTCCGGCAAGTGGCCTCATTTAGCGGGCTGTTGCTCACGTACGTGCATTGTTTATATAGGCTCGGATGCTTCCTCTAGGAGGCGGGCTTGGCCTTGAACACTCCCCAGCATGCATGAGCGCGCCGGGCGGGGGGCTGCCACAGGCTCTGCCTTGAGGCGGCCTCATAATCTTGCAGCCTCTTTCCGACACGGGCAAGGTACGCCGTGCCGAGGCCTGCGCCACTCTGCGCCTATGGGTCTTAGTTCATATAGTGCGTAGTATCACCGAATCCGGTGCGGCAGGCAGAAACAGGTACGCGCACCGATCTGTGCGTACGTTGCCAGATGTGAACAGGTATATGCGGCACACCCGGCCGGCTTGCGTCCCATCCCCCAAAGCGCGAAAACAGCCTCCATCCCCTATCCCTGACAGCACGTGGGGGACCGTAGGTTCAAACATATGGTCGATCTCATGGCTAACTCAGCTGCGTTTATCGTAACACAGGCTCACCTGCACGCAGCCGTAACTACGGTGTACAGGGGCCTTGAACACTCTCCGGCATTACTAAAGCCCCAGGCGGGAGGGCAGGTATATACCACAGGCTCCCCTACGCAGTTGGCTGACTTACCTGCGCACGGACCTCGTAATTCCCCCGGCCTCTCCCAGAGACAAACTCTCAATAAGCGTCTCTAAACCTGGTTGTGGGTAGATACAATAATTCCCAAACAATTCGCCCGGTGTGGGCTCCAGCACGACGCGGCGCGTGCGACTCCACTTAGTTCGTGATACTGCCGCTGCTCCCCTTGGACGCACGCCAAGTTTACATTCGCCGGCCTGCACAGGGCGGCGTTGTCTCTGAGGCGCATGGCGTAGCCGCCGCGCTCCAGTTTGTCGCAGAGCCCTCCACTATCAAAGCCCGCATTCAGCAAGGACGCAGTCGGCCACATGGCGGCGCACCTGCAGCGCTACGCGCCGGAGGAACTCGTAACAATCCCGTACCACATTCTGGGTACCGCTTTGCAACGCGGCCCCCAACATGTCAGCACCTTCCGCTCAACTGGCAATAAGAGGCAGGAAAATGGTGCGCTTGCAATGTCCATGGAAGGCCCTGCCCTGCTGCCGACCATGGGCATCAATCACCAGGCCGTCTATGTCTATCACAGCCACGTCACGTCGCTTGCTACCGCCAGCTTGCAGGCGATGCTCCACAGCGAAGGTAGTCGCAAAACGGCGCAGGCGCGCAAGGGTGCGTCCGCGCGCCAACATGCGCACCAGACGCGCGATGCTCGGCTGTGAGGCCGAGGGCTTACCCTCTTTCATGACGTTAATGCCCCACTCGAAAAGACGGCCACGCGCATGAGGGGGTCATGCCGCAAACGGTCGGCATCACTTTGGCGTAGCCAGCCCTGCAGATAGAGCAGAAAGAATTGCCGCAGCAGTTGCTTAAAGCTGTGGGTTGTTCGCGCCGGATCCCGAAAATCGAACAGGGAAGGCGCTCTATGAATCCGGTGAGTGCAACCAGTGCACCGCACCAGGATGGCGCCTGCGTCCGAAGACAGGTTTTCCGTGTAGGATTCGCTAATCCTTACCGATTTGTTGAAGGGACAGGAGAACAAACAAGCCGGAGAAGACAGTCTGCGCCGCATTCACCTTGGTGTGCATCGGGGAACAAGAAACAGAACGCTTGAGCGTGGACTCGTATCCATCGCAATACCATGATAATCAGATACTTGCGAACGATTTATGAAGCCGCCGGCCGCTCCTTGGGATGTAACTGAAGATTCCGCTGAATAGGGCGGGCTCATGCTCTTCGCACAGCCGCCGACCCTACTGCAAAGCGCCCGTCGGCCGGCACGGATTCACGAATTCACCGCTCGATAGCCCTTGCCGAATGAATTGCAGAATGAGCAAGAGATTAGATCCTTCATTAAAGACGAATCTCGGGTTAAGGCGGCAAGAGAGTAGTTCTTGTCCAGGCACGGTCAGAATTCAACCATTGCTATTGCAGGTATTTGACCAAATCCGGTTTGCACGTCCGCAAGATTCTGGCCGCACGGAATTCAGGCCTCAACCTACTGCCAATCCCGAAATTACCCACGGAAGGGGGCGCCCACTTACCTTCGACTCGACACAATCGTGGCCGCAGGGTCACGCCCAGCATCGCCGCCCGGGCACTACCCCAAGGCCGAATAGCCTTGCGGCGGGCGCCGCGGCAAAGAGCGTCGCGATACAGAATCTATATTCTGCTCCCTTCACTACCATCGCATGTGCTGCGACCCCGCATGCCGCGGGGCGCGCCTAAGGCGAGTACATGAGCCAAGGCTATTGGTCGGTTCACCTGCCCGTAGCCTATCGGCAAAACGAGAACATGGTACCGGTTTGCTGGTCTGGCGATCACTCCGGTGCCATGGATTTCGGAGGGGAACGCCGGGCTTGCCTATGCGGGCGGAGAGGGTCCTGTGCAGTCTACAGATCGTGAAAGTGGATTCACGGCAAGCCTTTATTCTTTCGCAACAACAATTGGCACAAGCGGACTTCAAGACGGTTAGTAACGAAAAATACGTCCGCCATGGCAGGCATTCTTGGACAGCTGCTCATCATTGCGTCATTTGTAAGTGCGGCCCTCGCTGGCTATGCATTCTACCGTGCCGCCCGGTACCCGTCGGATCCGGTAGACTTCCTGCGGTTTGGAAGGGTACTGTGGGGCGTAATGACAGGATGCGTCCTCGCAGCGTGGTTTCTCTTGGTAGTCCTCATCGCCACCCACCAATTCCAGTACAACTACGTCTGGGCCCACTCCTCTCGCGATCTCCCGTTCCATTTTCTCTTCTCCGCCTCTTGGGAGGGCCAGGAAGGTTCCTTCCTTTTGTGGATCATTCTTAACAGCTTTGTTGGCATCGCGCTCATTAAATGGGCGGCGCGCTCGTTCGAGGCCCCGGTGATGGCCGTGGTCTGCTTTTGCCAGGTATTCCTGCTTTCCATGATCGTAGGCCTCAAGTTTGGTATACTTGAAATAGGGGCAACACCTTTTGCAACGCTCGCGGAAGCGCACCCTGAATTCCCCGTATTCCAAAGCAACCCGGACTTTGTACCTGCGGACGGCACGGGACTCAATGACCTGTTGCAGAACTACTGGATGGTAATCCACCCTCCGATGCTGTTTGTGGGCTTCGCGACGCTGATCGTACCGTTCGCCTTTGCCGTATCCGCCCTCTGGAAAGGGCAGTACACATCGTGGGTGCGCCCTGCCCTCCCATGGACACTGCTTAGCGTCATGTGCCTGGGTCTCGGTGTCGCCATGGGTGGATACTGGGCCTACGAAACCCTCAATTTTGGCGGATACTGGGCCTGGGATCCGGTAGAAAATTCTTCATTGGTGCCGTGGCTTGCTGGCGTGGCGGCAATCCACATGATGCTAATTCAACGCAAAGGTGGCATGGGGCACAAGGCTGCCCTCTTTCTATGCATTTTGACCTATATGCTCGTCGTGTACTCAACGTTCTTGACGCGCAGTGGCATTCTGGGCGAAGTATCCGTACATGCCTTTGTCGACCTGGGCCTCTATAACCAGCTGCTGTTATGGATTCTGGCCATGGGAATGCTGGGATTCGGACTCTTCGCCTATCGCTATAGAGACCTGCCACGGGCCGAGAATGAAGCACCCTACCTGTCACGTGAGTTCTTGGTCTTTTCCGGCGCTGTCCTACTGTGCGTCGTCGCGGCCGTTGTCATACTGGGCACCAGCTCCCCCATAATGGGGCGCCTGTTTAGGGACAATCCCGCTACGGTGCCCATCGCATTTTACAATAACTGGACACTGCCGCTCACGGTGGGCCTCGTGTTTCTAGCCGGACTCGGCCAGCTTTTCTGGTGGAATAAGATGAGCATCGAGGGAGTCAACCGGGTGCTGCTCGGCCCGACAATTCTGGCCGTCGTGAGCACCGCGCTTGTCCTGGCACTTACCCCATTTGTGGACGGATCCGTAGAACCGGTTGCAGGATTCTGGGCGCGCTACGGCTGGGGGCTCCAACTGCTTTTGCTCTTGTTCGTGGCCTTCTTCGCGTTTTACGGCAATGCCAAGGTGCTATGGCGCATCGCGAGGGGCAACCTGCGACTGGCTGGCGGCGCACTAGCCCATGTAGGCCTGAGTATTGCCGTCATTGGCATCGTTGCCTCGTCCGGCTTCAGCAACCCCATTTCCAACGCGCCGCCGCGCAGCGAGCGCGAGAATTTTGTGCTCGAGCGTGGCAGACCGGCCAGCGTGGAAGGTTACCGCGTCGAGTATGTCGGCACGTCGCCCGGCACGCGAGGCCACACGGAATATCTGCTCTCCTTCACGGATCCCAAGGGCAACGACTTCATGCTCAAGCCCGTTGCCTACAAGTCAGATAGCGGCCAGTGGATCCAGCATCCCGATCTAAAGCTGTACGTGGAAAAGGATATCTTTGTCGCCGTGACACCGAGGGCCATGAATGATACGGGAACGCGGTCCGAGCTTAACATTGGGCGTGGCGAACCTGTGCTACTTGGAGGCGGGGACTACGAATTGGAATTCCGAGACTTTGACACGGACATCGACTTAGTCGCGGCACTCGGGCCCACGGAGGCAGCACGTACCGAAATCGCCGTTGGCGCTCTTTTGTCCCTGACGCATCTGCCCACGCAGAGAACCTTCGAAATGACACCGGTATATGCCATCCGGACGGACCGCAGCGTCCATGCGGTCCAGAGCAGTGCGGAGGATGTGGGGATCGCATTCACCGGGATGAACGTGAACACTGGCGCAATCACGCTGGTGGTTGACGGCGTGGAGGGTCCAGACTATGTGGTGGTACAGGCGTATGAGAAGCCCGCGATCAGCCTCGTTTGGATCGGCCTCATTCTGCTCACCGGAGGCTTCCTGCTCACGGTGGTTCGACGCGCAGCGGACGTAATGCCGCGAAGAAAGGAAGCATCGCCGGGCGCCGTTTAGGGGAACCTGCGGCGGACCGCCCGGCCATTTCTGGTCCGTGTCTGCATCCTGCACCCGTCGTGCAGTCTGCGCAGTCAACCGTGGCGCCATGCTGGACGGCGGGGACCACCACCCATGACAGAGGTGCGTGTCGCGGCAGGCGACGAACGCGTGTTTGAGGCGGCACGCGTACTCCATGGTCTGTGTGGTGCATCCGGGTAGCGGGGTTGCCAAAACTGCGGCAGGTGCACGGGATCATGCCACTGGCCTGTCTTGCCCCCGGGGCTTACATTGGGAGCTACCGACTACACGCTACCATGCATCAGACACGGCGCTCGTTCTTGAAATCGCTGGGAGCAGGAGCCACGGCCGCGGTCATCGGCTGCCGTGATTTGCCCGACCCCAACGATGTGGCCGCATCTGCTGCAGAGCCGGCCAGAATAGCGCTCCAGCTATATACGCTCCGCGATGCCATGGAAACGGATCCGGCCGGGACGCTGCGCCGCGTCGCCGAAATGGGCTATACCTGGGTCGAAACGGCTTTCTTCCCCGATGGCATGACGTCTGCGCAGGCCGGCCAACTGCTGCGAGACGCCGGACTCAACGTATGCTCTGCCCACGTGGAGATACCCGCTGGCGAGCACAGGGACGCGTTACTGGCAACAGCGGAAGCCTTTGACTGCACTCATATGGTGTGGCACGGGTGGCCGGAGGACAGCCGGTACCAGAGTCTCGACGGAATACGGCGCATTGCGGACACCTACAACGAAGCGCACGCATTTGCCCGTGCAAATGGTCTTCAGTTCGGGCTGCACAACCACTGGTGGGAGTTCGAGTCCATGCCCGAAACGGAGGAAGGACGCCGGGTGTGGCAGGATATTTACCAGGAAAACCTTCCTAACGAGTGGGGCGGGCTCCCCTTCTTCCTGCTTCGACCTCTCTTGGAGCCTAATATTTTTTTTGAAATCGACACCTACTGGACCCGCGTCGCCGGGCTGGATCCTGCCAGCGTCGTGCGCGAATTCGGGTCCCGCGCGCAGCTACTGCATATCAAGGACGGCCTCGTGCTGTCAGCGGACGGTCCGATGGTGCCAGCCGGCCAAGGTTTGCAAGATTTTGCCGCGGTCGCCGAAGCAGGCGCCGGTAATACCGCGTGGATGGTCGTGGAGCTCGACAACTGCGAATGCGATATGTTCACGGCGGCAGCTGAAAGCTATGCCTTCCTGACGGAGAACGGGCTGGCCCGCAGTTGATGCAGCGCATGGGGTCCCAGCAGCCGGATCCCCCGTGCCGGTTACCGGCAGGCGGCAGGGGCTGCGTCCAGGGGTATGGAGCCCCTACGTGGCCGCGGCACCGACCCGGAATGCACCCGAACTATGTGGCCATGATGGCTCCCCTTGCCAAAGTGCGCCCTGCCGGCAAGAGATGGAGCTCGTCTCCTGCGAGTTCCACATAGTCCTGCTGCAAGCACTGGCGAACGACCCGCTGCGCAAAGTCAGTGGGCCAGCGAAGATGCTCTTGCAGGTGCCCCACGCGGCGCTCTTCCGTCGGCCCTCTCTCGTGCTGCAGCAGATGGATGGCAAGCATCGTCTGGGCAAACGTCCACCGCTGCCGGGCGCGGCGGCGCCAGAGAGCAACCACGCCCTGTTGTGGAGCAAGCAGGAATGCCGTGCCGAAAGCCAGACCCACAACAGCCGCCATGGACCCGGCGATTGAACCATCCACCGCGTACGCGACCCAGTATCCACAAACGGCCGCCACGATACCAATGGCTACGCTGAGCACAATCATGAAGTGAAGCCGGTCCGTGAGCAAATAGGCCGTGGCGGGCGGGCCGACCATGAGCGCTACCACCAGGATGGAGCCCACTGCGTCAAAGGCGGCCACGGCCGTAGTGGATACGACGGCCATCAGCGCGTAGTGCAACGCCATGGGCATGAATCCCAGTGCCGCAGCCAATCCAGCATCGAAGGTCGCAAGCTTCAACTCCTTGTAAAATACAATGATAAACATCGCCCCTACAAGCCCGACGCTACCGGTGACATAGAGCGCCTGAGGACCAAGATCCAGTCCGCTGACTATCCACCGGTCAAATGGCACAAACGCCAGCTCTCCGAGCAGTACGGCGTCCGTATCGAGATGGACATCGCCCGCATACCGCGCAATCAGGACTACACCTATGCTGAAGAGAGCGGGAAAGACCAGTCCGATGGCGGCATCCTCCTGCACCAGACGCGTGTGCCGCAGTCCTTCCACGAGTGCCACCGTAACAAGACCGGTAAGCGCCCCACCGATGATTAGAAGCGGCGATGACAGATTGCCCGTGAAAAAGAAAGCGACCACAATGCCAGGAAGGATGGCATGGCTGATGGCATCACTCATCATGGACATTTGCCGCAGCACCAGAAAGCTACCCGGCAGGGCGCACGCGGCGGCGACAACGGCTGCCACCAACTGTATCTCTAACTGCAACTGGGTCACGATCCGGTATCCGGTCTTGAGCGCTGCGTGCGTGACAGTCGCTCGGCTTCGCCTACCCCCGCTTCGGTGAGCATCCATTCCGAAGGCGCAACCCGCTGCGCGAAGCCGCGCTCCACGAGCTGTAGCAGGCGTGCCCGCAGATGTCCAGCACCCGGCCGCATCGCAGCCAGCACCGCTTCTGCGTGCGGATGCTGCCGTTCGCTATGGTGCGCGGCCAGCGCATAGAGATCTAGCAGCACAGCTTCACGGCCGAGCCGCTGGCCGCTGCGGTAGCGCCGCACTGCGCGCCATAAAAGACCACGGTTCGGGGCCGCAACCATGGATATTACGACGATGGCACTGAT
Source organism: Rhodothermales bacterium (assembly GCA_965216255.1). GTDB lineage: Bacteria > Bacteroidota > Rhodothermia > Rhodothermales > Bin80. Next base: position 4,354,046 of record OZ244148.1, on the reverse strand, counting down.
GCACAGCACTATAATGGGCCCTGTGGGCAGCCTTGAAGCGCTGGTACTGACCAGTGCCCCGGCCACACCAGAGAGCGCACCAAAGGCCATGGAGATAAGCACCATGATCCCGAGGCGGTCCGTCCACTGGCGCGCTGCGGCCGCCGGTGCAATCAACATGGCGCTCATTAGCACTACGCCCACGGTTTGCAGGCCAATCACGATGGCCACCACCAGAAGCATCGTGAGCACAAGGTCCAGCCGCCGCATGGGTAGGCCCAGGCTTCGCCCAAATTCCCGGTCGAAAGCAAGCAGCTTGAATTCCTTCCAAAGCAGGCAGGTACCGACCAGTGCCACCGCACCCAGTGCTGCCATCGTTACTACGTCACGTTCTACCAGGGAAGCCGCCTGCCCAAATAGGAAGGTGTCCAGCCCGGCCTGCTGGGCGTTAGACGTTTTTTGGATAACCGTAAGCAAGACTAGACCGATCCCGAAAAAGACAGAAAGCACGAGCCCAAGCGCGCTATCGTACTTCATCCGCGTGGTCGTCGTAAAGGCCATGATAAGCCCGGTCGCAGCCCAGCCGGCAAGGGCTGCGCCCACAAGGAGAACAAGGGGCATCTTGCTGCCCGTAAGCAAGAACGCAAGGGCAATGCCGGGCAGAGCCGCGTGCGAAATCGCGTCCCCAAGCAGGCTCTGGCGGCGCAGAACGGCGAACGTACCCAGGGCACCGCTTACCATTCCAAGCAGCGCCGCCCCTAGTGCAACCGTGCGCAGGGTATAGTCGGTCAGGAGCTGGGATATCAGTTCCATGGGCTTACGGGACGAGCACTGCCACGCGCCCACCGTATGTAAGGCGCAGGTTGTCGGCCGTAAACACCTCCGGTACCGGACCGCTCGCAATGCGCCGTACATTCAGCAGCATTACTTCGTCAAAGTACAAGGGAACCGTTTGCAGGTCGTGGTGAACGACCAGCACCGTTTTGCCGCGGCTACGAAGTTCTCGGAGCAAACCTATGATTGCGCGTTCCGTGGTGGCGTCGACGCCCTGAAAGGGCTCATCCATGAAGTACACGTCGGCATCCTGCACGAGCGCCCGTGCCAGGAACACACGCTGACGTTGGCCTCCGGAAAGCTGACTGATCTGACGGTGCGCCAGTGCATCCATGCCCACCTGGCGCAGAGCCTCCATGGCAAGCCGGTGCTGTTTCTTGCCCGGCCTCCGCACCCACCCCAGCCTGCCGTACAGGCCCATCATCGCCACGTCGAGCACGCTCGTCGGAAAGTCCCAGTCCACACTCCCACGCTGCGGCACGTAACCGACGACATGGCGCCGCTTGCCGTACGGATGCCCGAAAAACAGTACCTGGCCGGCCGCTGTGGCAACGAGCCCGAGCATGGCCTTGATGAGCGTCGTCTTGCCGGCGCCGTTAGGACCCACTATGGCCATCAGTATACCGCGGGGGACCCTCAGGTCGATGTCCCACAGCACGGGATGGTCGCGGTAGGCAACCGTGAGGTCCTGGACTTCAATTGCCGCTGGCATGGGTCAGCCCGTCTACAATGGTAGCAATGTTGTGCCGCACCATGCCTACATACGTGCCGGCCGGGGAGCCAGAATCGGCAAGGGCATCGCCGTAGAGCATGCCACCGATGGCGACATCAAAGCCGCGGGCCCGCACGGCCTCTCGCACAGCTTCGATCCCCCGCGGCGACACGGACGATTCCACAAACATGGCCGGGATCCGCCGCTCCGCGACCAAAAGAGCGAGATCCTGCACGTCCGCCGTGCCGGCTTCCGCCGCCGTGCTGATACCTTGCAGCCCCCGGACCTCAAACCCATACGCCCGACCGAAATATCCAAACGCGTCGTGTGAAGTGACCAGCACGCGCCACTCTTGCGGCACACGGCGTGTCTGTTGGCGCACATGTGCTTCCAGAGAGTCTAGCCTGGGCACGTACGCTGCAGCCTGCGCGTCATAAAACGCTGCCCCGTCCGGATCCAACCGGCCCAATTCCATGGCTGCCCGCACCGCCACCATGCGCCAGAGAGCCACATCAAACCACACGTGCGGATCATAATTGCCCGGAAACAGCGCCGATTCGCGGCGCAGGGTGTCTGGAACGGCAAGATCGGCCAGCGCTATGGCGGGGATTCCGCGTTCCCGCATTTCTTCGAATACATCCGTCATCTTGCCCTCAAGGTGCAGGCCACTATACATGATGACATCCGCCGATGCCATACGCGTCACGTCGCGTGCACTGGCCTTGAATAGGTGTGGGTCAATCCCGGGGCCCATCAGGGCAAGGACATCAACTCTCCCTCCCCCGATGCTGGCCACTAGATCCCCCACAATGTTGGTTGTTGTGACAATGCGAAGACGTGCGTGACCAGCCGGTCTCGGTACGTCGGCGCAGGCCAAAAAGACCAACCCCACGAAAAGCGCTCCTCGCATTTACCTCATCCGGATTGCCAAGACAAACAATTTTGTTAGCTGAGGCTAAATTTACGTAATTCGGCACGAAGCCGCAATGCGGCCTCAGGGGTTAAATTCCACAAAGCTGCTATCCACAGCCTCCGGCGATTCTATCCAATCGGCGATGAAGACATTGGTGTCATCAGACGGTGTTCGGCGAACGTTGCGATTTGAAGAAAACAGGAGTCTTGTTCCATCAAAGGAAAACATGGGAAATGCGTCGAACGTGCCTGAGCGGGTGATGCGAGTCAGGCCACCTCCGTCAATTCCCACCATGTAGAGCGCAAATACCGGTCGTCCACCACCTGCGCTCTCAAAATTTGAAGCGAAGATGATCCTTCGGCCACTCGGATGGAAATACGGCGCCCAGTTGGCTCCTGGGAGCTCCGTTACCTGCCGTACACCGGTGCCATCGATGTTGGCAACGAACAGATTCATTGCTCCAGGTTCAACCAACCCGTCTGCCAGCAGAGACCGATATATCGTCGCACGTTCGTTTGCAGGCCGGCTGGCTCGCCATACGATTCTTTGGGAGTCGTGCGAAAAAAAGGCACCACCGTCATAGCCTTCGTCGAAAGTAAGTTGCAGTAGCGCTCCGGTCGCACGCTCATAGCGCCATAAGTCGAGATCCCCGGACCTGGTGGACGTAAACACGACGAATTTACCATCCGGTGACACAGTGGCTTCTGCATCGTATCCTTCGCCTCCGATAAGGAGCTCTATATCGGTACCGTCGGCTTCCGAGGTATAGATGTCGTAGGTATCGTAGATGGGCCATACGTACCGGCCCTGCCGCTCTACCGGTGACGGACAGGCTTCGGCTGAGGCGTGTGTAGAAGCGTAGAGCACGCGGCCCTCCGGCAAGAAATAGCCGCATGTCGTGCGCCCCTTGCCCGTAGACGCGAGCCTATAGGCGGGGCTGACTGTGGGCTCCATGACATAGATCTGGTCGCAACCCTGCGCGTTGATCCGGGACCAGTCGCTCTGAAAGACAATCTGCCGGTCGTCGAAGCTCCAGTAGGCCTCCGCGTTGTTGCCCCCGAAGGTAAGCTGGCGGATGTTACGCAGGTGCACTTCGCCCGCGAAGCGCAGCGAATCCGTTGCCGGATCGTAGACTGATGCATCATTACCCGCGCAGCCTGTTAGAAGGAGCGCAAGGCAGAGACGAAACATTCGCATGCTAGCCATGGACAGCGGGAAAATATCGCACGGCTAAACGTATGTAACGCAGGCCTGAGAGTGCATTAATTTCAGTCAAAAACGATGACGCCCGCCGAATTCGAACGTGAAGTAATCCAGCAAAGCGCGGTGAAACCTGTACTGGTGGACTTCTGGGCCCCCTGGTGCGGCCCCTGCCGCGTGCTTGGACCCATACTGGACCGGATTCATGCAGAAAGCCGGGGCCGATGGAGTCTTCTCAAGCTGAATACGGACGAAAGCCCCGAAGTCTCTGCGAGCTTAGGTATTCGAGGGATACCGGCGGTCCATCTCTTCATCGATGGCAAAGTGACGCGCGAATTTACGGGGGCACTGCCCGAGGCTGCCGTCCGCCGCTGGCTCGAGGAGGCGCTGCCAAGCGATCCGGGCCTGGCGGCTATTGACCGCTGCATCGATGCAGGACAACAGGAGGCGGCGGCTGTGCTCCTGGAAAACCGGCTGCTGGAGGAGCCGGAGAGCCAACAGGCCAGGATTCGCCTCGCGAAGCTGCGGGCATTCACGCAGCCCGGCGAAGCGGCCCGGCTCATTAAGGGCCTGAGCAGCAGCCGGGACCAGCTATCCATTCTGGAAGCCATCAAGGTCATGCAGAAGCTCTCGGCGGAACGACAGGACCCCGATGGCCTGCCCGAGGGAATTGGAAAGGAAGCCTACCGGCGCGCGCTGACGCATCTCGTCGAGCAGGAATACGTCGCATCGATAAATTGCCTGATTGACGTGCTGCAGCAAAACCGGTATTACCATGACGATGCGGCTCGCAAGGCGGGCGTGGCAATATTCACGCTCCTGGGGCCACGCCACGATGCAGCAACCCTCCGCCGGAGCTTCGACATGTGGTTGTACTAATCGCCGACGATGGCGCCCCCGCAGCTGCTGCCGGCCCCAGCTGTACACCCGTAACAGTGGCGCCCGGTGCGCACTACGTGCGCGAGCCAGTCTGCCAGCTCAAATTCACTCACATGCGCCCTTCGGCCGCCAAGATCCATGGTGAGGCCAAGCTGCTGGTTGAAATCGCAGTCGTAGAGATAGCCGTTCCAGGAAATGGAGAGCACATTGCGGCACATTAGTCCGGCAATCGTGGAGGAGTTGAAGGCCCGAACCAGTCTGTTCAGATAGGATGCTACCTGTCCTGTATCCACGAGCCATTCGAGGTAGCGGGACATGGGCATGTTATTCAGTGTCAGCAACCGATCGAAGTAGACGCCGTGGTTTCGGGCGAGCGCTTCTTTCCATTCCGCCTGCAGAGAGCCCTGGTGGCCCGCAAGAAAGGCCCCGACGGGATTGGTGACCAGCGTAAGTGCCAGATCGAGATTCCCGTGCCCGTACCCGGCTTCATTCAGCCTGCGCAGCGCCCGGATGGATTTTTCGTACGTCCCATCGCCGCGCTGCGCATCCGTTCCCAGCTTGCGGTAATGGGGCAAGGAACAGACCACTTCCACGCTGCGCTCGGCAAACCACTCGGGTAGATGGCCATAGCGCCGGGTCATGAGAACCGTGAGGTTGCATCGGTCCATTACCCGTAAGCCACGGCCAACGCAGGCGTCAACAAGGTATTCAAAGTTCGGATTCAGCTCCGGCGCCCCGCCGGTCAGGTCTACGATTCGGGCGCCGGACTTGTCTATCAGGCGCAGACACGCCTCTACAGTGTTCCGGTCCATGTTTTCCACTGTCCTATCTGGGCCAGAATCGACATGACAGTGCCTGCACGTCATATTGCACAGCTTGCCTAGATTGATCTGCACAATATCCAGGGCTACGGGCTGCAGCACATCCCAGCCGGAAGCTTCAAGATCGCGAGAAAACATGCCCGTACCCGTAGGTCCTACCTGAAGGGAAACTTCTTCCAGGACCCTGAACTGTTCGTCCGGATGGGCCAGCGGGATCCTACGATAGTGTAAGGATGTCGTGGCACGCGGGCCTGCGACATCCACTGTGTCTACGGCAATAAACTCCGTTGTCGCATATTCTTCCACGGCACCATCAATCATGGCCTACATGGTCATTTTCTTGACTTGGTCCAACATCTGGACGCCGTGCACGAGTGATGCACCGCCACGGATGGCCGCGGCAACATGCACGGCCTCCGTCATCTCTTCAAGATCCGAACCGCATTCCAGGCAGGACTGCGTGTAGGCATCTATACAGTAAGGGCACTGCACGGCGTGGGCTACCGCCAGCGCGATTAGGGCCTTTTGCCGGGCCGTCAGGGCTCCATCCTCGAACACCTGGTTGTAGTAGGCAAAGAAGGCGTCTGCCAACGCCTTGTTGCCTTCCGCAATCTCGGCAAAGCGAGGTAAATGTGCTCTCTTGTAGTACGTTTCCATAACGCCATGTGCGACCTGCGGCATATACAACGCGCGGTGACGGACGTGTTCCGAGGCCAAGAGACTGGCCCTGCCGGAGCGCCTCGAGGTGCGCCCCTGGCTGGCTATGCAGGGTGATGGACCCACAGACCAGCCTGATCTAATGCACTCTTCACCCACTCCAGAACGCGTCGCTGGCCATTCCAATATCCTCCTAACCCGGGGAGCATCACTGCGCTCCACGATGTATGCGGCAGCCAGGCTTCGACGCCGAAGATTCCTCCATTCCAGCTTATCATCATATCCCCTTGCTTCGGGCGCTCTGGAATCATCCAGTGGCGGTGGATTAACCATGCCTTTCGGCTTTCAGCGGTTCTACTCAAGGTACTCCCGGATTCATGCGGGAAGCATTGCTCGTCCAGCCAGGCGGGCCAGCAAGAAGCATCTGGCCGGCGCGCCCCTCGCTGCTTCCGAATGGGAATATCCTGCCGCCTTGGCTTCGGCCGTGCACGCGGCGTAATCCTTCCCCGCAAGCGCCTGCGTCGGCCATGACCGCTGGGCTTACGTAAATGCGGCAGGGTTGGCGAATCCGACGCCTTGTAGCCCAAATTGGTGTCGGGCATCGCTGGCTACTCAACATCTGTTGTTGTTTCCAACCAAGATGCTGGCGTGCTCTATTTCTCGTTCTACGGAACCAGACCGGTCGGGCGGCCAAGCAAAGCCCCATTGCCAACAACGGTGCGGGATACAAAGCACCTCGTTTCAACTCTTTGGGGCACGCGGCGAAGCTACGAAACTGGCATCGTACCCCCCTATTTCCGGGCGCCTGTCAAGCTGATGTCCAGGCTGCGCTTCGCAGTTTAGCGCTGATCCGTAAGCGAACGGTGAATCCCATCTTGTCAGGTGGCGTCGTAGTCGGGATCTTGTGTTTGAACAATGCACGACGATCCCATGGGCAAGACGAGACGTAGTTTGGAGAAGATGTATCCGCTGGTGGAGCGGTACCGGCAAGGAAGCCAGGGCGCGGAGGCGTCTTGTGCGGAGCTCGGCATTATCTTGGGGAATTTCATACGAAAGTAACCATCCAAAACGAAATTTGTCGGGGCGCAAACATTGCACTCGGCAACCTGCACGGGACCGACCAGATCTCTCTTAACCTGTGGTCAACGATAAACACAGGCCGCCGCTAGGAGGAGCAGACGTTCCTTTCGTATTGTGGCGAGTAAGGCCTGTTATACGTGAATTACGGAGCAGCGCAGATAGGGCGGGATTCCGTGTCCCACGCGGGTTCAGGCAGCTGGTCCACAACCCGCTGAGTTTCCATGCTCACGCAGGTGACGCTGGCAAACAGTTTGAGCGGGCAGGCGTGCGCGTGCGTGGTTCCCAATGCGGAGCGGTTGGCGTTGTTGACAATGCCGATGGCTTTGTGCGTCTTAACACACTGCCGTTCCATAATCCAGGCGATGGCGGGTTTCCCATTAACCATCTAGTCGTATGACTGCTCAGGCATGCCGCTGACCGTGATGTAGTCGTTGTACCGCACCTGTGTCCTATCTTTGGCTGTTCCACTTCCGGGATGGCGCATGGGTTTGCCGACGCGAAACCAGTTCATGGGTGTAATGCCCGCACATGGTTCCCAGCCGCCATTTGTAAACTCGATTGGCCATGGCTCTACGCTATCATAGTGGACATGCAGGTCACCGAGTTTCTGTCCAGCCTCGACCAATGTTCAGGAATCATCCAGCTTCACAGGGACCGGTATCCGGGGTAACTCCCTTTTGGGTTTGCCGCATATTTTGAGCGGTATGCGGGTACATGGAACACGTCATACACGTAATGGAAGAGGTGATCTGCGGTCAACTCCGCTCCGATGCCCAACTTTTTCCCAACGCAGTCAGCGCTTCTCTATTGACGGCACTTTGGCGCACATACCCGTGAGCGTCTCGCTCGCCATCCTCGGCAAATAATCTGGCCTCATGCGATTCCATCCTGGTATACAACCACCGCGGAAAGCACTGACCGCTGGCGATCAGATGCAGGTTGGGTATGTCCTTTACCATCAGGCACGAAAAGTCGTCGCTCTCTCCGCGTCACACCAATGACCCGATCCTCGGCCTCGCCGTGGGTAAAGAGCTTCGGGATCTGGCAAACCACGCCGTTGGGCCGGCAGCTCAGGTAAAGCAACTGCCGCGTGAAGGGTCTGTATTGTGACATCGCAATGCGCCCCTCTTCGAAGCTGAGTGCCTTGTTCCGGCGCAAGTCGTTCTTCAGGCCTCTCGACCGGCTGATTTTCGTGGAATCATTATCTATCTGCGTTTACGGGAAACCCTAAAGCGCTGCCAGACTCGCCCGACACTACAATGCCGCTCCGCTACTGAGTACCGGGCTCGTTAAGACTCCAGTCATACTCGTGATCCAGCGATCCCTCGAAACTTGTTAGTTGCTCCGCCAGACCCCCTTCCGCGTACTTGAGCAAATGCTCCAGCACGCCCGACTCGGAGTTGCCAAAGTCCTCGATATACCAAAAGTAGATGCTTGACGTGACACCAAACGCTTCGTCCAAGAACTCCACTCCGCGTGGATGGTTTACGAACTCTTTCGCACACTGATCTAGCAACCGGTCCAAGCTGTCGGCCGAGAATGCCTCTGAAGCCAAGTTCGGACAGCCCATACTGGCGCAATTCACGGCGTAATGGATACGGTTATCCTGCCAGACAGGACGCAAAATGTCGTGCTCAATATTATCTAGCGTCAGGGGATTGCCTGCGACCATTGCATGAACATCTTTCCATGGTCCTGTATCGGGTGTTTCCCCTTTGTGAATCTGCAGGATCGATTCGACGGGGTAGGCGTCTACAACCACGCGCACGGTCACCGCGTTGTAGAGATTGATCCAGTACGCCATCTGAACATCTCGTGCATATTGGCGAGGATCCAACTCCTGAAGATAGTCAAGGTATCCATTTAGACGCTGTCGGTCTGCGGCGTTTGCCTGCAGTGCCCGGTAGTCAAACAGATACACGCCGGAAGAATCGTCAGTGATCAGGTAGGCGTCGAGCACTGCTTGCCAGTCGCCGTGATCGATCGTAGCGGTGTTCGCGGAGTCGTACTTGTCCCAAATATTATCCGCAGCCTGCCCATAGCAGGATGCGCCGCCGAGGGTCAAAAGACCTAGCACGCCGAGTCCGACTCGGCTGAGCCAAGATTTCTTCTGAGCCTGCCTGAACTTTACCGCTGTCGTGTGCATTCCGGCTTAATAATTAATTACAGTGTGTCACTACCTCCGCGGTCCAGGCCAACGTGCCTACGCCCAGGAGACAAACCAACAGTGCCGCTAGCGTGAATAAAATCTCATTCGGACTCATGTTTTAAAATCCGCCACCGAAACTGCCTCCAAAACCTACGATGAGGCCGGCGCCGATGATGCTCGACTTCGCCGTGTTGCGGCCCCCAATTACCTGCCCGTAAAACGTGTGAGCGCTCACGCTAGCGAACAGATCGGCAAACAACTGGCCGCCCAAGACCTGGCTGTCCTCCTGCAACCCGGGAAATCGGCTCGGTGTGAAGCCATCTCCCTCAATGTCCAGCCCCGATGTCGCATTAACGACGCGGTAGTTCGCGCCAACCCTCAGTCGGTTGCCAATGGGTGCGAAAAGCCACAAGTTGACAAACATGTCCGAAGGAACGTCGACCTTATCGCCCTCAGTGGCACCGACGGCAGCAGGGTTTACGGTCGTGGATCCTCGGTTGCGGTAGCCAACTTCTGCCGACACTCCGCCCAAATTCCAGAACTTACCGAGAATGAGCGACCCCTCGAATCCACTGCCTCCATCTCCCAGCGAATTGATGTAGCCTGTGTCGTAACCGCCAGCGATAGTCACACCAAGACGCACCGCGGCGCTGGGCGTATTGCTCACCAACTCATCCATAAACCGCCACGTTACGGCGATGTTGGTGTCGTATAGTCCGCTGTAACTCTCCTGGCCACCGGACGGGCCGACCGCACCCTTTACGAAACTCCTTGCCCAAGCCGTCTGCAGGTCCACGGCGACCGCGTCATGAAAGGCGTAGTTGGCATGGATCCACACAGTATTCTGCGCTAGATTTGCCCCCGTAGCCTCCAGTGGTCCTTTAACGGTTTCAGAGCCCCGGAAAAACTCCTTGGCGTTCTGGTTATAGTACGAAACGCTGACACTACCGGTGCGGGGCTCGGCGATCCATGGCGTGCCCTGGGCTAAAACCGTTTGTGCCGGATACCATGCCGCTACACCCAAAAAGACGGGCAAAAGCAGCCTGCGGAGAGAATACACTACCCCCCTGCCTTTATTCTTCTTCATCAACAACCTCTTTTTGTATACCGCGAATGGGAACCTGCAGCTTATAGCGGCGGGTAAGAAAATAATGCACTACCTCCATGCGTATGCCGCAATCTTCGGTATCCGGGCCGCACAATGCCTTAACCACCTCGTCGTCCGGAGATCCAGTCTCTTCGCCCGCGTACACCGCCTCTAAACTGGCAGCCAGACCCACCGCCCTATCTTGGTCCAACTCGGATTTCTGCAGAGGACACCCCCTGCAGGCCAGCACCTTGAAGGTCAATGACTTGCCCTGTGCATACGCCTTACGTGGGCTGATCTGGCCCGGTCCCGTACCGATTGAGCCTGATGGCGACACTGCCGTAGGTGCGAATCCGAAGAGGATTGCAATAAGTGTGATCTTGCAGATAGATCGAACCATAACGTTACCCCTTTTCTGGATTTAGACGTGCCAAAATATCACGTCGCCCGGGAAAAAACAAGAACGCGTCTAATGAAGTATTAGCGAAATGCTGGTTCTCGCGCTAGCCCGCATCGCTCACCAAGATCTTGAATCGCCGGGATTGGAGGTGTTTGTAGGCAATGGGTCACAGTCTGGGAACGCGAATGCTGATTCCCGCTTTCTGAAGCGTTTAGTCGGCGGTAGTAAGGTAAGCGCCCGGTCAAATACAGGGTAGGACAGATTACGGCGTTTTTGCAAGGGAGATCGGACTTGTAGTGGGATAGGAGAGCTGACGGTCTTTTCGGGTGTGGTCGGCTTGCCGCTAAACGGATAGGTCCTGTTGCAGTCGGGTACGTGCGGGGAAATTCACGTTCCGCACTGAATACGCCGGTGCTTTCTGCAACCCGGAGTAGCTTGCCTTATTGCTGCAGGACAGCCGCCGATGCTAGAGCATGCTGCGCCTCTTGCCAGCGATGGGGCAAGAGGCGTGCCACGCGCTTTGCAGGATGAGTCGGAATGCGGCGCAGCACGTCGGCAAGCCAGACCTGGGGATTTACTCCGTGCAGCTTGCACGTGCCGAAAAGAGGATAGACTACCGCTGGGCTGCCGCATGCGAACCCGCAAAAGGGTAGTTCTTGCGTCCCACGGCAAGCGGGCCTATCACATTCTCGACCAGATTGTTATATGCGTCCTTCTTTAGGTTTACAAAAGCAAAAGACGTCACCCGACATCGGGTCCTTCCCCAGGCCCGAGTGCACCAGAGCGCACAGGCCGTCAAAGCTCTTGCGCATGTCGGCGGGCTTGCGGTACAGATAGTACCGGTAAGAAGGCCCCAGCCCGATCAAGGCTTAACCAGTGTCGCCCGGAACGAGGAGGTCCCTGAAACGCAGAAGCGCGCCTCCCCCCGCTCGGATACTCCGCCTGTGCCTGCCCACGAAGAGCAAGGCCCCTAACTCCACGAAGGCTGCGCCTTCGGATGCAGCGGCCTTCTTACCATACTTGTGCCGCCAGTAAGACAACTGCGAACGGGAGATTGCGTGCTCGGCACAAAAGGCCTCCGCTGTCTGGCTCCCCGCCAGGTACTGTGCTACCAGCGGAATCATTTCTTCCGCCGTGCGTCTGGTCTTTCGCATCAGTCGTGGGCTTTGATCCTCGGGTCAGGTGACATTCTCCTGACCGGCCCTTCACCCAGGCAAGGTGTGGTTCACCGGACGCCTACGTAGTAAGCGCTGTTTTGGGCACGCTTCGAGCAGGAATTAGAGCGTTTGTTCGCGTATCCGTGCTTATTGGATACACATATCCAAGAAGCACAAAGCAGCGTCTATCAACCTCTGGAATAGGTCGGGCCAGAAAGTGTCTATGGAGGTGAGGCAACCGTGGTGGCGCGCACAGCTCCACGCAAGTTGCTAAGCACGCCAGAGAACAGCTGCTGCCACGGATATGCCGAGGGCAAGTACAGACGGCGAAAGCTTACCACAACCCGTACTGCGATCTTGAACAGCCGATCTCGAATAGTTGCGCACTGCGCCTGAGCCATCACTGTGTCCTGCAAGCCATAGACCTTGATGATGCTCATCAGGATCTTGTCGACAGTAGAATAGCACAGGCCCATTTGGTTGCTCTCAATCAAGGACGTAGAGGTTCGCTCAGCGAACAGTGAAAGCTGCTGCTCCTTGAACCGGTTCTCCACACACGCAATACAAATCCTCGTATACCGTGCGGGCCTCGCACTCGTCTTCACTATAATTGGTAACCACAAATCGCGCGTTATAGCCGCGCGATCCAGGCAACCATTCCGCCTTGGCTACCACGCGCCGAGGACAGCTCCAGCTCTCCTTCGTTTGGTACTCGAAACTGCGGAAGCGCCGCGAAGGCTGCCCGCTGGCCTCGCATGTTGCCTGACTCTGCTGCATAGCCTCGTCAACTATGCCCTTTAGCTGGTTATTGAGAGCCATACCCAAGATATAGTGCAAACCCTGCGCTTCGCACCATGCCATGATATCTTCGCGGCAATAGCCTGCGTCTCCACGAATCCAGATGGGGACGTGCGGCCACCGCGCACGGATACGCGCTACCACCGCCGCTAATTCCTCTACGGAGCCCTTTGATGCGTCCATGTTCGAGGGGCCAAGACGAGCTGTCAACACATGCATTCCGCTAACGATATACAGCACTACGTAGCAATAGTGACCATAGTATCCATGAAAGCCCCCCCCTCCTGTTTGCCGTGAATCGGCTCATCTGTAGCATCGAGATCCAATACAATGTGCCCTGGCTGTTCGTGCGTTATATCCATGAACAAGTCCGAGAGCATGGCGTCGATCTTTTCAGGATCCGCTGCGATGCGCTTGTATCTATGCGATGCGGCCGTTTCCTTTGAGCCAAGCTCCAGTCGGTTCAGTGTACTGGAACCCGCCAGCGGATGCCCTTGATCACGTTCCCGTACCCGGTGCGCACCCGTTACATCTTTGCAGCCCACGCCGATGGCCAACACAGCATCGTCCCGCAGGCAGTCATGGTCGTTGACGTCTTCGTAGCCCAAGCATATCCCGTAGACACGTTGCCTGAGCATCGCCTCCACGGAATGTTCGATCCTGCTGGGATTGCGGTGATGCGTGAAACAGGCGGCAAAGCGGCCGATGACGTTGAACATGCGGTCGGCCTCGCGTAACAGCAACAGACCTGCGTCCGAGGACACGGCGCCGCCGCCGAACTTTGCGACCACTTTACGGCGTCCCAAGTCCTCGAAACGAAGCGTTTCAGTATGACAGTCTGTGTTGTTCACGTGCAGTGCATATTGTGGTTAGAACATACTGTATATCATATACTTAGATCTGGTTATAATTCCATTCTTAACTGCACTTATGAGCTATTATGACTAGGTTCTTGCGTATCACCACGACTCCGCAATCAAGCGCCGTTAAGCCATGAAACAGGTGCTTCTCGGAGACTTCTAATATTGAAAACGCTAGAAGACCACCAGGAAACAGCGGTGTTAGACCGAGCATCCTACCTTAGGATAGGATGCTAGCGCTCATCGGATCGCTCTACTGTAACGGCAGGAAAGGACGACGGTCACTGCCGCTGGCTGTAGGACTGCGCATGTACTTCATGCAGCATCAGTTCGCGTATTCGGATCCGGCCATGGGAAACGCCTTGTGCGATAATGTGCCCATGCGAGCCGTTGCCGGCGCACCACCGATCGTGTCCCCGACAAAACTACGATCTGCATGTTTCGCCATTGGTTGCAGAAACATGCGCTGACGCAGAAGTTGTTTGGTAAGCGTCCGGTCAACTGCATCTTAAGCACGAGCTGAGCGGATCTCATTTTTGGGTCGTCACAATAAATTTATCAGTGTCGACTAATGCCGCAATCGCAACGAACGGCCAGCGAGATGTATACGCTGGTAGACCAGTACCTGCAAACGCGCGCAGGCTTTTTGCGCTGAGCACGCAATATCCCCCCTCTCAGCTTCATTATTGGCTCTTCCCCCAATTTGATGGGTGCAATGTTGCATTCAACGGGAAACGATATGAGATGATGCGGATTCCTACCCGTTTCTTGTCTGTTTCAAGACCATCATCACGAAGGCACACACGTTCTCTAACCCCAGCAACGATATGTCGCAGCTAAATAGAGACATCGGTTGCCTCTTGGGCATCCACGCTCCCTGGAAGATTTCCGAGGTGACGTTTGCGCATGAGGCGCAAGAAGTCCGGATTCATGTGGCCTACGAGGACGGCCATCAGCTGCCTTGTCCAGAGTGCGGCTCGGCGTGTCCGGGCTACGACCACCGGTGCCGGCAATGGCGTCACCTGGATCTGTGCGAGTATCGCACCATGGTAGTTGCGCAACTTCCCCGCGTGGAATGCCCGGAGCATGGAGTGCGCACAGTGCCGGTTCCGTGAGCGGAACCCATGTCACGGTTCACTGCAGGGTTTGAGGCGCTATTGATTGATTGGCTGCAGGAGGCGAGTGTGTCGGCAGTGTCCCGTCTGATGGGGGTGAGCTGGGATGCAATAGACGCGATCATGTAGCGCGCGGTGCAACGAGGCCTTGCGCGGAGGGAGCAACGGGGTGTTGCCCATATTGGCGTGGATGAGACCTCTTTTCGCGAGCGCCACGAGTATGTCACGGTTGTTTCGAATGCGAAGGCGGCTACGGTGCTGCATGTGGGCGAAGACCGGAAGAAAGAGACACTTACGAGTTGGTATGCTGGTTTGGAGCAGCTGGAGGGCATCGAGAGTGTTAGCATGGACATGTGGCCGGCCTACATCAAGGCCACGCTGGAGTGTGTGCCAGAGGCGCAACGGAAGGTGGCCTTTGACAAATTTCACGTAGTGAAATGTCTGGGAACTGCCGTGGACAAGGTTCGGCGACAGGAGCACCGGGCATTGATGAAGGAAGGCCTACAAGACCTCAAGGGAACCAAATATGATTGGTTGACTAACCCGGCCAACATGTCTGGTAAGCAGAAGGCGCACTTCCAGCGGTTGCGTACCAGCACGTTGAAGACGGCCCGAGCGTGGGCTATCAAGGAAATGGCCATGCAGTTGTGGCATT
The DNA here is from genome assembly GCA_965216255.1 of Rhodothermales bacterium. GTDB lineage: Bacteria > Bacteroidota > Rhodothermia > Rhodothermales > Bin80. Next base: position 4,338,750 of record OZ244148.1, on the reverse strand, counting down.
ATGTCCACCGCACATGGGCGCGTAAGGGTTGGCAGCGATGGTTGTCCTGGGCCATGCGGTGTCGGCTGGAACCGGTCAAAGCAGCCGCCAGAACCATCAAGAAACACCTGTGGGGTATCCTCAATGCGATCATCCTGAAGGAGAGCAATGGCCCTGCGGAAGCCATCAACAGCCGGATCAAAACAATCAAAGTGCGCAGTAGGGGCTTCCGCAACTAATGGCGGTTTGCTAACGCCATTTACTTTCACCTCGGAGGCATCCTCAGGTGAGTGTACCCGCTAAAAAGGGGGAGAGCCTTTTTTCAAACGAGCCGGATGCCTTAGCGGGCACGTCCGGATCTGTGCGGGGGGCCGGGGAAACCCGGGGCCTACCGGTGTCAGACCCAGCCGCCTGCTGTACTCCTACGCTGGCCTACGCACACCGGAGTGCACGCAAGCCCGTACTAGCACGCGACCGGACCTGCGGGTCCGTGTGAAAATGTCATAGGCCAACGCCAAGAGGATCAGACCATATTCCAAGGGGAGCACCCAGGAAGGGTGTCCGAAGGGATGCATGTCCATGTTATTCAGATTCAGCCCTGTGACATACGATAACAGCACCGCAACAGACGCCGTCCACGCCCAAGCGCTTGGACGGATCGCCGCGAACGGAAGAAGCCAGAGCAGGTACCAGGGATTTACGACCGGCCAGAGAGCTAACACCCCGCCATAGATCCAGTCGCCCCGGACAACCGTCCCGGAAGCCATTCGCCTGAACGCCAAGTAGTAGCCAGCTAGCGCTATTGTGAGCAGAAGACCGCACAGCGCCCGGGCCACGGGATTGGGCAGCCAGGGCTTTAGAAGACCGAAGAAGGCGGCATTGAACTCCCACTCGCGCGCAAACACGAGCAGCGTCTGCAAGTCTGTACTACCATGCAGAACGAACGGCATATAAATCAGCGCCAGCACCGCCACAAAGAGCCCCCAGTCGCGCAAACGCGCACGCACTAGGACAAACGGTACAACGGGCAGTGCGAGTATTTTGGCGCCCACCGCCAGAGCCAAGAATACAGCAGCGCCGTGAAATCTGTCCCTTCGTGTCAGCACTACCGCGGCAAGCACAAGGAAGACAGCAATACCATCAGGGTGGGCGGTAAAGGCGATCTCCTTGACCACCAGTGGATTCCAGGCGTACAGTAGCACTGCCGGCGCCGGCGCCAGCCGAAGCAGCAGGCCAATGGTCATCAGGTCGAAAAGCAGCATCAGCGCCTGCAACGCGGTGATACTGCCAGGAATAAGTCCGTACCCCGCCAGGAAGACGAGTTGCGTCACCGGCCCGTAGATCGTCGGCAATTCGGGGTAGTTGATACCATCCAGGATTCGTTGGAACCGATCCGGCACTTCCAGGTCGTGGAAAAAGGCCTCTGGAGGCAGGCCGTAGGGGGTGCCGTCCTGGATGAAACGAAACGCATCCCACAGGTATCTATAGAAATCGTCCTCGTAGAAGGGGCCGCCAATCAACCCGCAGATGCGGAACGCGACAGCCCATCCGATGAGCCGAGCCACGGGCAGCTTTTGGTCAGGGTGGCGACGGTAATAGGCGTAGAGACCAAAAGTAATTACGGCGACGCAGACGGCGAGGCCAAGAAACAGGAGAAGCGAAGGATCACCCGAGCTCCGGGTGGTCCAAGAGAGCAGACCGTAGGCCACCAAGCATGCCAAGCCTGCCGCGTCAATCGGAGTGGAAAACCGCACCAGTCCCGGCAGAACTCGCGGCATTCGCAGCCAGCCCGACACTACCGACCTGAAAGCGAGAAGTAGTGCACGGAGTTATCCATGCCTAATGTGCATATTCCAGTGAATTCGTCCGCACATTCCATTTGATGTCGACCACTTTGGCTGTCATTGTATGACTGGATTCAGCCAAGGAACCTCTGATGATTAGAAACACTGAGAATGTTACGGATTACAGATTCAACTTGCGAGCCAAGTCGATGCATCAGCTCTCTTTTTGGACACTGCCTACCTGTGCAGGCCCGGGAAGGCACGCATGCAAGAGTTCTTGGAACGAATGGATGCCGTGCTACCATGGAAAAAGTTTGTTTTCGAGATCGCCCCCTATTTTCCAAAGGAGAAAGAGGCCGTCGACCCATACCGCTCGAGAGGACCATGCTGCGCGTATACTTGCTACAGCAGTGGTATGGCTACTCGGACCCCGGCATGGAGGATGCCCTGTGCGATAACGTATTCTTGCGCCGCGTTGCATCCCTTCGTCCGGGTCAGGCACCGGATGAAACCACGATTTGCAAGTTTCGGTATTTACTGGAGCGGCACGAGCTGACGAAGAGGCTGCTGGAATTTAGTCGGTGGCACCTGGAAGCGTATGGGATACTGGTGCAGGAGGGCTCGGTCGTGGACGTGGCCATATTCACGGCACCGAGTTCCACGAAAAACAAGGCGAGAGCGCGCGATCCCGAGATGAAGTCCAGAAAGAAGGGCAATACATGGCATTTCGGCATGAAGGCGCATATTGGCACGGATACGGAAGGGCATGTGCATAGTGTAGAGGTTACAGCGGCAGGCGTGCATGATAGCACGATGATGGAGCAGTGTATGCACGGCAAACAGAAGCGGATCTATGGCGATAAGGCGTACGCGTGCGCAGTGCGTAAGAAGGAGGCCGAGGGGTCTGGTGTGGCGTGTGTCGCGGAAGGCGACCAAGAAGCGGAAGCTAAACTGCGCCGACCGCTCATTCAACAAGGTAAAGTAACCGGACCCGCGCACGGGTAGAGCACCCGTTCGGGGTCATCAAGAATCTCTGGGGCTATCGCGAGACCCGGTATCGGGGTCTCAAGAAGAATGCAGCTCAGGTCTACACCTTGTTTGCGCTGGCCAATTTCTACATGGCGCGCAAGCAATTATTGGCCTTGCAGGGACAAGTATGCCCTGGGCAGGCTCCCGGCGTGTCTTTGGCATGGATAACCAACAAATTCAAACACTTAGCATCGGTCTGTAGTACAGAATCAACGCTTTTTCTTCTCTTCCAGAGCCTCTGTAGCTCAATTGGTCCAAAATCACTGCTTAGATCAGAGCTTCCAAGATATAAAGCCGGGGCAAGTACGGGGAGGCAGGGCCGCTTCCAATGATCCAGATTTCGATGCTAACGCCGTTTCTAGGCAGGCTACATAATAATCTCTAATTTGCGTCCGTTATTCTTTGGCCCATTTAACAACGAAGTGCAACACTTGATTTGGATGACAGCGCGCTAGCAAGCGCGTATTCATCACGCTGATTACATGTGAGCGAGATGATGCCGGTACGCTCCGTTAAGACATCATTGGAGGGTATCAAATGGCGACGGGCTATCATCATCTTTCCTATGAGGAAAGGTGCCAGATTCACGCATTGAGGAAGCGAGCTGATTCGCTGCGCGAGATTGCGCGACAGTTGGGTCGCTCGCCATCGACGATCAGCCGGGAGTTGCATCGCAACAGCGGAGGTAGGGGCTACCGGTATCAACAGGCTACCCGCTTGGCCAGCGGGCGGCGGAGGAAGGCATCGTTGCGTCCACGGAAGATGACTGAAGCGATGTGGTCTCTTGTGCGTGAGAAGCTCGCCCTGCACTGGAGTCCAGAGCAGGTCTCGGGTCGACTTCGTCGTGATGGTGTCGTTTCGGTAAGCACCACATGGATTTACAGGCATAGCTGGGCGGACCGAGCGGCTGGCGGATCGTTGTACAAGCTGCTGCGTCGCCGTGGTAAGCGGTACAACAGGCGTAACAAGAGCGGTGCTGGGCGCGGCCTGATACCGCACCGTGTAGACATCAGCGAACGTGATCCCATTGTAGAGCAGAAGACGCGGATAGGCGACTGGGAGGTTGATACGATCATCGGGGCGAAACAACAGGGAGCACTGGTATCCATGGTCGATCGCGCCTCGAAATTCACGTTTCTTGAGCACGTTGCGTCAAAGGCTGCGATCGGGGTCCGCCATGCGATCATAGGTTGTCTCAGTCCGGTAAAGGACCGGCGTACTTACTATCACGGCGGACAATGGCAAGGAGTTCGCTCATCATCGGCAGATCGCCAGCGCGCTTTCCGCATCGTTTTACTTTGCGAGGCCATACCACTCCTGGGAGCGTGGTCTGAACGAGCACACCAACGGCCTGGTGCGAGAGTACTTCCCGAAGGCAACCAACTTTCACACGGTTGAACCGGCAGCGGTGAGGCGGGTGCAAGCGCAATTGAACAACCGTCCGCGCCGATGCTTGGCCTACCGCACGCCGGCGGAGGTTTTCCTTCCTGCACTAGAGGGCGTGGCAGCCTCCGCGTCCATGGTCTGAGTCGGGTCGTCGCCAGAAAGACCCATAGACCATTGTACCATGTTCGGGTGACATCATGCGTGCCTACACGCAGGGGAAGAGCCATGCTCGCGCGTCGGCATTGGCTGCCTCAAAGGTCAAGGAGCGCGAATTTCTTCGGCCAGCAAGCAGCTTCTTCTCCGGTCGGGCTCCGCCCTCCCTCCGAAGAAGCTCGTTTTCCGCGTTGCCTGTGCTATCTTCTGTCTCTACTCAGGGGCATACTACCTTGTCTACAGTTGTTGCACTTCGGACTTTAATTGGCGTTTGGCGAATGCACCCAGCATGCCAGAAGCACTGCGAAGATGAAGCGAAGCGCTGTTCCGATAGGCAATGCCGCTTTAGTTCTTTGCGGCATTCTGCTTAACACGACTGTAATGCTGTGGTCCAGCGGCAGAGCCCATTCTCAGCCGGCGGATACCCCTGAGCGACTGGAGCTAACAGAGGTTTTTCGAGTTGGGGAGGAGACTGAGGAAAACACCATCTTGTTTGGCCGCATATTGGATATAGCTGTCAATTCCGCCGGTCAGCTTTTCGTCGCAGATTGGACGTCGGAATCCGTAAATGTTTTCGCCGATACCGGCGAGCTTGTGGATCGCATCGGTAGTCGTGGGGAGGGACCAGGAGAATTCACGCGGGCATTCAGCGTAGCGATTGCCCCTGGGGATTCCGTCGCTGTATTTGATGCTCAAAGCGAGCGGCTGTCGCTATTTGAGCCGATAAGCCACAGGTTCGCTTACAGTGCTTCCATTGAAGGAGATGATTTCAGCAGGCCCTCCAAAATTATTGGCTTTACAGACAAAGGAATGCTAATCCAATACACGGCGCCATACTGGGCTCCCGGATCCGGTACGGGACTTGCGCTCGATGCCGACCGATTTGCTGTGGTCAATCTCGTAAACAGGCGAGGTGCGGTGTTGGGAGAGCCGGTAATGAGCCTGCCGAGCAGCGAATCTATCGTGTGGACCGATGGCTCTGGAATGTCGGTTTTTCCGATGCCTTTCGGACGAGAGAACACATTTCGCTTGAGCGCCAGCGGCCAGCTGTATTCGGGATGGAGCGAGACCATTGACATTGCGCTAAGTACCACTGATGGGGAGGTGCAGAGATCAATTAGGCACCAACACCAGGCCCTGCCCGTCACGAACAGGGACATTGATGCCTATCTGGTCGGCAGATCGAGATCGGCCAGGAAAATCATTCGTGAAACCGACTTACACAAGACCATGCCTGCCTACGGAACGTTTGTCGTTGATGATATGGAGCGGGTCTGGGTCAAAATCACGGCGGACCAAGATGCATCCACCGCCATGTGGTCCATCTTGAATGCAGCGAGCGCCGTTGTCGCTGAAGCCGTTTTGCCATCCAGTGTAGATCTGTACGCCATCAAGGCCGGCCGGGCCTACGGCAGTGGCAAAGCCGCATCTGGTGATCCGTATGTGGTTGCATACAGGATTAGTGAATAAGGGGCACTGGACAGCATCTCGTAAGAACGTGCAGTTTCCGTTTACACCCGCCAATTGACCAAAGTATGAGCGCCCATTCAAAAGGCGCACTCAGAGAAGAGCCGCTTCGACGGCCCTACGAATTCTTCTTGACTGTCATTACAATAATAGGGCGCTCGGGCTAAGTGTAAGCATCCAGTGAATCCTATCTTGTGAGCAGGGGCTTCGCCGGATGCTTCCGCTCCTACAATGTGGCGGGCGCGGCAGAACGTCGATGTACCGCCCGCTCAAGCCGCCGTCCGCTGCTCCTGGTCTTGGTACTGCAATTCATAGAGGCGCCGGTATAGCCCATTGGCCGCTAATAATTCTTCGTGCGTACCCTGCTCACGGAGAATACCCTTGTGCAACACCAGAATTCGGTCCGCGTGACGAATCGTGGAGAGCCGGTGCGCTACGACCAGGGACGTACGATCTTTCAATAGCGTATCCAGAGCCTGCTGTATGACCTGTTCCGTCTCTGTATCCACACTGGAGGTAGCTTCATCCAGCACCAGTACGTCCGGATCAAAAACCAGTGCTCGCACGAAGGACAGAAGCTGGCGCTGTCCATGCGAAAGCGATGTGCCGCGCTCGCGGACGTCATGCTGGTAACCTCCCGGCAGGCGTTCGATAAAGCCGTCCGCACCAATCAGGGTCGCGGCCTCCACCACGTCCTCGTGCGTAATCTCTGGATGCTCCAGCGTAATATTGCGCTCTACAGACCCTGAAAACAGAAAAACGTCCTGCAATACCAGCCCGATGCACCACCTGAGATGTCGCAGCTGAAAGCTTCGGAGTTCCTTGCCGTCCAGAAGAATTTGACCTTTCTGAATGTCATAGAAGCGCATCAGCAGGCTGATGATGGTCGTCTTGCCACTTCCGGTAGCGCCCACGATGGCCACGTTCTGGCCCGGCCGGATGGTAAAGGAAACGTCGCGCAGGACCCAGTTCGGCTCTTCGGCATCACCGCCGTCATAACTGAACCACACATTCCGAAACTCTATGAGGCCCCTCAGTTGCTTGGAGGATTCTGGATTCTCTATTTCCGGCAACGACTGGTCACGATCGAGTACATCGAAAATTCGCTCCGCCCCGGCCATGGCTCCCTGAAGCGTATTAAACTGGTCGGACAGATTCCGGATGGGCTCGAAGAACTGCCGCGCATACTGAATGAAGGCGATCAGAACTCCGACCGTTAACCCTCCCGTAAGGGCCTGCACACCGCCGGACCACAGCACCAGCCCGATTGCGGTAGAGGCCAGAATATCCACGGCCGGCCAGAACAGCGCATAATAAAAGACGGTCTTTAGCTGGGCGATGCGGTGCTCGTCATTGATGGCACGGAAGCGCCGCATCTCCTCGCGCTCGCGCCCGAAAAGCTGTACGATGCTCATCCCCGTGACGTGCTCCTGCAGAAACGCGTTCATGCGAGCCACCTGCCGCCGCGTCTCGCGGTACTGCCCTCGCACCTTCCACTTGAACCACATCGTCACCCATAGCATCAGTGGCATGATCCCGATGGTTACCAGTGCAAGCACCCAGTCCAGCGAAAACATGAAGGCGGTAATGAAGATCAGGCGAAACAGGTCTCCAAGAATCACTATGACACCCGCCGACAGGACGTCGCTGAGCGCCTCAACGTCGGATGTGGTGCGAGTAATGAGGCGACCAATGGGCGTACGGTCGAAAAAACTCAGGGCCTGCCGCTGTATATGGCGGTAGACGCGTACACGTACATCAAATATGGCCTGCTGGCCGATCCACTGTGTGAGGTAGGCATTGGTGAAGGCCAGAATGCCCTCAAGCATGAGAGCTCCCAGAAGAATCAATATGATGATCCGCAGTCCTGAGAGGTCTCCAGGCACGATGTAGTTGTCGATAGCAAGCTGCACCAGCTTCGGTCGCAGCGGACCCAGGAAGGCGGACACCAACACCAGCAAAAAGGCGAGACCTACCCATCCCTTGTACGGCATCAAGTAGGCCACGATGCGCCGCAGCAACCGCTGGTCCAGGCCTTTGCTTTCTGTCGCCATGGGCTATCGGCTACCTCGATTCCAGTTTGTAGTGCTCCAGCTCTTCTGCGGCCTCCGTGTCTGGAAAGACCTCCCGTGCTTCTCGCACCAGCGAGGATACGTCGGAATAGCGTCCGCTGAAGTGGCCAAGAAGGAGCCGACGTGCCCCGGCCCGCCGCGCCACACCGGCCGCCTCTCGCGCGGTGGAATGCCCCGTTAACCGGGCGCGCTCTCGGTGAGATTCTCCAAACGTCGCATCGTGGATAACGAGCGTAGCCTGCGCCGCCAGACGCAGGGCCGCCTTGCACGGGCGCGTGTCCATAATATAGGCGAAGGACCGCGGCGGCGGCGCAGCAGCAATGACTTCCTCAGGAAGTACGGTCGAGCCATTGGCCAGCGTAACCGCTTCCCCGTGCTTGAGCGTGCGGTAGTGATCGTATGCGCTTATCCCCAGGCTTTGCGCCCTCGTGACATCCAGAGTGCCCGGGCGGGGCCGCTCTTCGAACCGGTACCCGACTGTGTAAACGCGGTGCTCAAGGGGACGAGCCTCCACTGTCGCGCTCCGGCTCTCGTAGACCAGTTCCGGCGAACAGCCCTCGCGCAGCGAAACATGCTTGATCTCAAAGGTCCGGTCTGTGCGATCCAAGCCCGGCAGACGCTCGAGGGCATCGGCAAGCGGCGAAGGCGCAACCACCGTCAGCGGCACGGTGCGACCCGCCAGGTCCATGGTAGCAATGAGCCCGAACAGGCCAAAGTAATGATCCCCGTGAAGGTGGGTAATGCATATGGCCCTGATGCGACCATGCCGCAGACCTGCTTCCATGAGCCGGAATTGCGTTCCCTCGCCGCAGTCAAAAAGCACGATATGCCCGGCATGCAGTACGGCGGTGGCCGACAGGTGGCGATTGCGCGTGGGAGCAGCTGAGGCCGTGCCAAGAGGGATGACCGTCATACGTTACAGCGCATCGATTTCAGCCTCAAGAAGCTGCCTTCGATACAGCTTCGCGTACATTCCTTCGCCTCGCACCAGCTCAGCATGGGTGCCCTGCTCCGTGATACGTCCTTCGTCCAGCACGAGAATGAGGTCCGCGTCCTGCACGGTCGAAATACGATGGCTCACAATCACCAGAGTCTGCTTACCGTAGCGCCGCCGAAGGTGCGTCAGAATACTATGTTCCGTTTTCGTGTCGACGCTGCTAAGGGCATCGTCCAGGATTAGGATTCGGGGATCGCGCACAAGTGCGCGAGCCAATGACGCACGCTGTTTCTGCCCCCCCGACAGGGTTACGCCCCGCTCACCCACAAATGTGTCGAAGCCATCCGGGAAATCCAGCACGTTATCCAGAAGCTCGGCTTCCGCAGCTGCCCGCTCGATCTCTTCCTGTTCGGCGCCTAGCCGCCCAAAAGCAATGTTGCTGGCTACGGTCTCGCTAAAAAGAAACACGTCCTGCGGGACGTGCCCGACGGCGCCTCGCAGCACGGCGACGGGAATCGTGCGCGCGTTTCTTCCATCGATCCGCACGACACCACTTGTCGGATCGTGGAGCCGGGCAATGAGCTCTACCAGGGTAGTCTTCCCCGAGCCCGTCCGCCCAACCAGCGCGAGCGTGCCGCCAGCAGGAATGGAAAACGAGATGTCTTCCAGTACCCACTCCGTGGCATCGTGGTAGCGGAAGCATACGCGCTCGAACAAGATACCGCCTGTGACCTCTTTGACTGAGACATCCGTGTCGTCCGTATCCTGGATTTCGGGCTCCGTATCGAGAATCGCGTATATGCGGCTAATGGAGGCAGAAGCCCGCTGCACCATGGAAATCACGAATCCCAGCGCCGCCACCGGCCACGTTATCAAGGCGATGTAGATCATGTACTCGACTATGTTGCCGATAGTGATGAGGCCTTCGGCTACCAGCTTGCCCCCCATCCAGACTACGAGGATTTGCGATAACCCAATGACGGTAACAAAGACGGGGCGCCAGGCCGCTTCTACCTTGGCCAGGGACAGCATACGCCCCCTGTAGGCTGCACTTTCCACCTCAAAAGCCTGGGCTTCAGACTCCTCCCGGGCGTACGCCTTCAGGATCCGGATGCCGGAGAGGGCCTCCTGCACGCGGCTGGTAAGCCGCGCATACTGCCGCTGGAGCGCCACGCTCCGGCCGTAGACCATGTGCGCGACGAAGAATACCGCCACAGCCAGCAGCGGCATGGGGGCAAGTGCATATGTCGTCAATCTGGGCGAGATAATCAGCATGGCAATCACGGCTGTGACCATGATGACCACCGCGCGCGTGATATACATGATGGCCGGACCAATGTAGCGGCGCACCTGTTCGATATCACTAGTGGAGCGCGTTATCACATCACCGGTGGATGTGCCCGCATAGTAGCCGCGCGAGAGCGTCTGAATGTGCTCGTACAGCGCGTTCCGCAGATCGAATTCAATGTGCCGAGACGCTACCACGACAGTCTGTCGCATGAGGAATGAACAGACGCCGCTGGCCAGGCTCAGACCGATGACAATGAAACCAAATATCAGTAGCGTGACGAAGAAGTCCGCAAACAGCGGACCCTGAGCTTCCGAATCCTTAAATTGATGGTACAGAACAACAAATCGGGGAATGCTGTCCACGGCCTGCCGCACAACCATTGGTACGGCGATGGCAAATATGGCGGAGACTATGGTAAAAAGCAGTCCCGGGATGTACAGACGCCGATAGGCAACGAAGAAATGATTTAATCGGGCCAGGGGACGCATGCGACGTCGAACGCCCCCGTATCCTGGCGGATCCAGCCGCGACCATGCCACGCCCCATTCGCCTAATAGGCGCTCCGATGGACCTGGGACAGCACCTGAGGGGTGTCGATGTCGGGCCCACCGCACTGCGGTACGCCGGGCTGGCGCAACGACTCCGTCAGTTGGACCTTAGGGTGGAAGACTCCGGCAATGTCGAAGTAGCCATCCGTGGATCGCTGACGGAGACGTCCGGCACTGCCTTCATCAAGCCCTTCCGCACGTCGTGTGAGAAGATTTACGAAGCCGTCCGCGCGTCGCTAGCAGATGGCTACCTTCCCCTGGTCATGGGCGGCGATCATTCCATCGCCATAGGCACCGTGGGCGGTGCCACGCACGCCGGGCCGGCGGGCATTCTGTGGATCGATGCCCATGCAGATTTCAATACGCCCCGAACGTCGCCAAGTGGGAACGTGCACGGCATGCCCCTTGCCGTGCTATGCGGACGTGGCCCCGAAACGCTTGTGAACGTGGGACGCGCTGGCGCAAAAATCCGCCCGGAAGACGTCATGCTCATCGCCCTCCGGGACACTGACCGTCGCGAACGCGACATGCTCGCAGAGCAGAAACTCGGCCTTTACACCATGCGCCAGGTGGACGAACGGGGCATCGGCGTCGTCGTTAGAGAAGCCCTTCACAGACTGCGGCATTTTGACCGCCTACACGTCAGCTTCGATGTCGACAGCATCGATCCGATGTTTGCGCCCGGCGTAGGGACGCCGGTCGCGGGAGGCCTCAGCACGCGGGAGGCACACCTGTTGATGGAGTTGATTGCGGAAGACGCTCGTGTAGTATCCGTTGACGTGGTGGAAATCAATCCGTTACTGGACGATCGCAACGGGACAGCGGAGCTGGCGGCGCAGCTCTTGGCCTCGCTTCTTGGCAAGACCATCCTCTAGGGGCCCTCTCTACTCCGAAACCACCTGCACGGCGCTGGCCACGTGGTAGCCTACCACGTGCTCCCGCCCATTGATGCGCAGCGTGATCGGTCCCTTGCACGGCGCCTTTGCCACGATATCTACCGCATTCCGTGGAAGGAGTCCAATGTCCTCCAGATACTGGAGCCGTTCGGCATCCACGTCGGATACCTCCAGCACCCGTACCGTCTGCCCGGCTTCGATCTGCACGAGCGGCGTCGAATCCGCTTCGGCCAGTTCCAAATCTGCCGTGGGAATGGGATGCCCGTGCGGATCGTGGGTCGGATACCCCAGTAGCGCGTCGATGCGCTGCTCGAACTCTTCGGAAATATGGTGCTCCAGGTGTTCGGCCTCCTCATGCATTTGCGCCCAGGAATAGCCCAGCACCTCTTTCAGATACGTTTCAAGCAGTCGGTGGTGACGCAGGATTTCCAGGGCTATCTTCTCTCCCGCCGCCGTGAGGCAGACTCCACGGTAGGACTCGTATTCCACCAGCTTAGCCTTCGCCAAACGCTGCATCATGTTCGTCACCGAAGCGGACGAGACGCCGAGCGTGCGGGCAAGGTCCGTGGTCGAGGCCTTGTCCGTCTCAAGCTTGTAAATGGCCTTGAGATAGTCCTGGACCGCCGGGCTGAGTAAAGGCGTACGAGGCATGACGCCTGGTACAACCGACCGGCGGGTAGCTGGATCCCCCAACTTATGGCGCACGAACACACGAGTACGGACCGGGGCCATTGTGTCGTTCCCACGGCTGACGGCGTGTCCACGCTCTATTCGCAGACCTATCGGCAAACCTACCATTCCACGTTCGGAGCGGCTGCGGAAGCGCGGCATGTCTTTCTGCGCGGCACCTGCCTCCGCCTGCCGGGCCGCGTCCTGGAAGTGGGCTTCGGGACCGGGCTCAATTTCCTGATCACGGCGCAGGCCGCGCAGGGTAGCACGCTGCACTACACGGCACTGGAGCGCGACCTGCCGTCCGCGGCGCTGCTGGATAGACTGAACCACGGGGCCGCGCTGGGTATGCCGGAGCTCGGCGCAGCACTGGTAGCATGGCGGCGCTCCATGGCGCGGGCCGTGCCGCCGGGCCCGTATCGTTTCGACTTCGCGCAATGCACGCTGGATCTCCGCGTGGGCGATGCCACCCGAGAGCCCCTGGGGCAGGAAGCATTCGACAGCGTATATCTGGATGCCTTCAGCCCTGCGGTCAACCCGGAACTCTGGACGCCCACCTTCCTCGCACGACTCTTCCATGCAACCGTGCCTGGAGGACGCCTGGCAACCTATTCTGCCGCTGGCGCGGTTCGCCGCGCGTTGGCAGGCGCGGGCTATGAGATCCGGCGTGAGGCGGGTCCACCCGGAAAACGGGAGATGCTGGTCGGCATCAGGGGGCGTCCTCGGCAAACACCGTAATGTGCCCGTCGTCTCGAAGAACCAGCCGCTGACCCGTCTTGAGCACGCCAAAGTCATCCGCCGAGAGTGCCACAACGGGCAGTGGCCGGCCGTAGAGCTCGTCTGCGACAATGGAGGCCAGCGCCAGAAACGTGTCCGCGCCACAGGCGATGAGTGCCACGGGCGCTGTGCCACGACGTACCGACTCGAGGAGAACCGCCGTAGACGTACTGGATCCACGCGTGGCCGGCAGGGCAAGCACGCAGCCTGCCGCCATACTTCCAGAAAGCGGGTGCCTGCGGTCAATTATTTCTCCAGTTGCGGCATCATAGCCACCCCAGAAGCTGAGCGGCTCCCGGCTCGCCAAAACCTGGCCGGAGGCTGCGCCTCCCACCAGCACACGGCCTCGCATTAGGCGTTCCATGGCCCCTCGCTTCTGGTCACGCGTCCGCGGACCGCGGAGCGCACGCAATCGTCCAGGGTTCCGTAGATCACGCGTGTTTTCAGAAGGCCCGGTGCATAGTAGGCATACTTGGCCGAATTGGTCATAATGGAACGCACGCGGCCCGGCAGCATGGGCGTCGTGAGAATGCACGTATCCACTGTCACGGTACCCCCAAACCGCTCGAGGGGTCGAAGGTAGCCCTTGCGCTCGGCCAGCGCCCGCATGGCGCGGCTTGACGTAACCAGAAACTGTACGTCCGCGTGCCTTTCTTGACCTTCCAAGAGCGGCGCAAGCTTGCCGAATTCGGTAATAGAAAAATGCGGACTTCCGAGCACCACCATATCCAGGGTGTCGCCTTCTGCCGTTGTTAGCTCGTCTCTAGCACTTCGTAGCCGGTCCATGGTCACGGAAACCGCCCGCTGCGCCGCGCGCCCCTGGAAAGCGGCCTCCTCAGTCGGAGCTTCAGGTGTTACCCCCACAAGGTGAAACAGCGCCACGGCTCCCGACGAGGCCATGGCAGCGCCAAGTGCCTTGAGTTGATCCTCGTCCGGCACCACATCCAGTCCCGTAAGCACGGGTACGGCCTCTCTTGTCTCCTTTCCAACAAGATGGCCGAGAATACCGAAGAAACCGTCATCTTCCTGCACGGCCCGCGGCACGCCGGAGAGCCTGAAGAGGACGCGCCCAGCCCGATTTTCATGCAGGTGCAGGCCTGCCGCCGGGGCACGTCCCGTGATGGCCGCACAGATATCCAGCAAGTCGGGATACCTCTCGGTCCGGGCACCGAGAACGGAATTGGCAAAGACGACGGCACTGGATTCACCCCAGGCAATCTGCTGGCCAAGAGCGGGGCGTTCTGCCTCCTGGTATGGCGCACATGTCCATGTCGGTCGACATCCCATGGACTGATAGGCCTTCATCTGCCTCTGGGCACCGTCGGCCCATTCACGCGGCACGCTCCATGAGCGCCATCCGTGCGCATCCACGCCGCTGACGTTGAGCGTCGTGGGCACCACGACACGTGCCCCCAGGTTCGCCAGGCGCTCGGCATACTCCAACGTCGCCTGTCCCTGGTACAGGGAGCTGTCGACATGCGCCGCCTCGATATCCAGGAATCGATCCGAGCCAAAGATCGGCAGCATCCGCACCAAGATGCGCATGGCCATGCGCGCCGCGGGGCCGCTATCCCCGCCAAGGATGGCTTGGTCTGCGTGCGTGAGCTGCATAGGCTCTTGTGCGTGGATGCAGGAAATTAAGAAATGGCAGCCAGCTACGCTGCATTGTTCTCACGTTGACTGTTAAGCCCTCATTCCATAAGCTACGGGTTTCCGTGCAGGGGCGCTCAGCTGGCAGCGGACCCATGTCCCTCGCTGCCACGCAGGATGCCCGGCGCGCCGCTTCCGGCAGCATCTCTCTTCGATTCTTCGCGCAGACATCATGGTCCTCCTTAAGTATGCCGTCCTTTTCTCACTGCTTTTCTTCGGCTGCCATGAGGAGGATCCCCAGCAGGCTGTGCCTCTGGCCACGGTCTCGGACCGCGTGTGGATCGGCCCGGAATACTACGCCAACCGGCTCATGGACTGGCGCCTAAAGGATGGCCGTATCGAATGCCTGGAAGGACGTCCAGCCAAGCCCATGCGGACGCTGCACCTTCTGACCCGCTCCCTGGGTGAGGAACCAGATTCGCTGAACATGTCCGTCCGAATGGGCGCCATCGCTCCAGGCCACTCGGCGCATGGCGACACATGGTCCGGCTTCCTTATAGGGGCCGGAGGAGCCCATGTGGACTACCGCATAAGCAGCCTGGTACACCACTGGCCCGCCGAGGACGGCGGCCTTATCGTTGCCGTTGACGGCACGGGCACGGTGGTAGTGCGCAGTAATACACATCCCGATGCGCCCAAAGGGCCAAGCGCCAGCATACCGACAGAGGCGTGGCCCGTTATTGAGCCCGTTTCCCGGGAGGTACTGGCCACTGCGGCCGATTCGGACGTGGTTCTGGCCCTTCAGGCAGAGCCCGTCGGCAGTGCCTATGCGCTTGAGATCACCGTGCGCGGTGCCAGCTCGGGCCATGTGCTTGCCACAGCCCGTTACGAGGGTATAGACGCCGCCCACTTCTCCGGCAACGTCGCCCTGGTCTCGCACAACAGTCCACGCATGGAAGGCCCGGGATACTGGTTCCGGGAGTGGACCCTAACGGGACCTAAGGTGGAGCATCACCCCGAACGCGCCTTCGGCCCCATTCTCGGCACGCAATACACACTTAGTCGCGGTGTGCTTAAGATGACGGCACAAATGGCCGCCCTTGGGATGCAGGACGCGCAGGTAGCCCATCTGGAATTGGACCGGGACGGCAGCTGGCAGCGCGTGGCTTCGGCCGGCCTCATCCACGACAGCTATACGGTCCCGCTACGCGTGGAAAACTGGAATCCGCCAACGGATATACCGTACCGCGTAGCCTACGATCTGGACGGCAAGACCCATCATTTTTCCGGAACCATCCGGGTCCCTCGCCTGGAGGATGGCGAATTTGTACTGGCCTCTCTTAATTGCCAGAACATTTCGCAAGGGCGGGATCTCGTCTGGAACCACCGTACGATCTGGTACCCGCACGGCGAACTAACCGAGGCTGTAGCCCACCACGACCCGGACATGCTCTTCTTTGCAGGCGACCAGATCTATGAGGGCGGCCTGGCGGGCATTATACGTGAGCCTGTGGACAAGGCGATCCTGGATTACCACTACCACTGGTACCGGTTTGTGTGGGCATTCCGGGACCTCATGCGAGATCGCCCTACCGTAACCATACCGGACGACCACGACGTATACCACGGCAACATCTGGGGTGACGGGGGCATTCGGGCCGAAGGCGACGCCAGACGCCTGTCCGACAACGGCGGCTATATCATGGATCCCCGCTTTGTCAACGCGGTGCATCGCACGCAGGTGTCACACCTTCCGGATCCCCATGATCCAGCGCCCATCGCGCAGGACATTACCGTATACTACACGAATATTCACTACGGAGGCATCAGCTTCGCCGTCGTAGCAGACCGGATGTGGAAATCCACCCCGCGCAAAGTGCTGCCGGAAGCCGCAGTGTTCAACGGCTGGCCAAAGAATCCAGATTACGACGCGACCGTCCCAACGGAGGCAATCCTTCTGGGCCAGCGCCAACTGGATTTCCTGGAAGAGTGGGTCCACGACTTCAGCGGCGATGCCTGGATGAAGGTGATGCTGTCGCAAACCCTGTTCAGCAATCTGGCCACCCTGCCGGCCGGCGCCGACGACGACAGCGTCGTTCCGCAGATGCGCTACGCCGACCCGGGCGAATACTTTGTCGACGACCACCTTGGCACGGACATGGACTCCAACGGATGGCCCCAGGCCGGGAGGAACCGGGCCCTGCGCATCATCCGCAAGGGCTTCGCCTTTCACGTGGCCGGAGACCAACACCTGGGCAGTTTTGTCCGTTACGGCATCGATGCCTTTAACGACGGGCCCCATGCCTTTATTTCGCCAGCCATTGCCAATGTGTGGCCCCGCCGATGGTTTCCGCCCAAACCGGGAGCAAACCGCGCCCCCGGCGCGCCGCCATACACCGGAGAGCACGTAGACGGATTTGGCAACAAGATCACGGTCCATGCCGTGGCGAATCCCGTGCGGTCGGGACGCGAGCCGGCAGCCCTTTATGAGCGTGTCCCGGGCTATGGGATCGTGCGCTTCCACCGACCCAGCCGCAGCATCACCGCCGAAGCCTGGCCGCGCTGGGTAGACCCCGGCGCTCCCGGCGCCACCCAGTACGCAGGCTGGCCTGTTACCGTAGCCCAGGCAGACAACTACGGACGCGCCGCCGCCGGCCACCTGCCGACGCTGGATTTCAATGGGCTGCGCGAGCCGGTTGTCAGCATTGTCGACGAACAGACGCAGGAAACGCTGTATACGCTCCGTGTACATACTGAAACGTTCCGACCCAAGGTGTTTGACGCCGAGGGTACCTACACCGCACTGGTGCATGGGCCGGAGGGCGCCGTGGGGCGAATGTCCGGACTCCGAATAACGGCCAGCGACACCGCCAGTGTCACCATAACATACTAGAGCATGCTCCGCCCAGGAATGCTTCTGCTGCTGTTTGCGGCATGCACGCCGCCGTCCAAGAACGTGGTCGTGATCCTAACCGACGACTTGGGCTGGATGGATACCAGCATATACGGCAGCACGTTTTACGAGACGCCCAACATTGATCGGCTGGCTGCGGCAGGCGTGCGCTTTACGTCGTTTTATGCCGCAAGTCCGGTGTGCTCTCCCACGCGGGCCAGCATCATGACCGGCCGGCATCCGGCCCGGCTGCAGATCACGAACTGGATCGGCGGCGAGCAGCGCGGACTCTTGGATCCCGCCCCGTATCTGCGGGCGCTACCCGTGGAAAAGGTCACCATCGGAGAGGCTTTCCAGGAGGCCGGCTACGTGACAGGGTATATCGGGAAGTGGCATCTGGGAACGCACGGGCACATGCCATCTGACCAGGGATTCGCCCATATGCAGGCCGTAAATCTCGCCGGGCGGCCCTCCAGCTACTTTGCGCCGTACCGTAACCTGCGGCGGCCAGAGACCGACGTGCCGGACCTGGAAGAAGATCCCGAAGGCACCTATCTCACCGACCGGCTGACCGACCTGGGCGTGCAGTTCATGCGCGCACAACGAAACAGCCCTTTCCTTCTCTTTCTGTCCTACTACACAGTCCATACTCCGCTAGAGGCCAAAGCCAAATTGCAGGAAAAGTACAAACGTAAGGCTGGTGCTGCGGAGGCCTCTACCTTCCTGCCGGAAGGCGCCTTCGGAATGACGCGGCAAAAGCAGAATCACGCCACTTACGCGGCCATGATACAGTCGCTGGACGAAGGCGTCGGGCGCTTGCTGGATGCGCTGGAAGAATTTGGCATGGCAGAAAACACTATCGTGGTCTTTCTCTCCGACAACGGCGGTCTGAGCACTCTGAGCAACCAGCGCACCGGGGCGCCGACATCGAACCGGCCGCTGCGCGCCGGCAAGGGATGGCTGTACGAGGGCGGCATCCGGATTCCGTTCATCATCCGGGACCCGGACCGGTTGCCGAAGGGGCGGGCCGTAGACACGCCCGCCACCACGATGGACCTCTTCCCCACGCTGCTGGACCTGGCGGGCCTCCCCCTTCGGGAGGCCGACCATGTAGACGGCCGCAACCTTGCGCCGCTGGAGAAGATGGGCAGCCGGCCGTTGTACTGGCATTTCCCGCACTACCACGGCTCCGGCAATCGGCCATCCGGTGCCATTCGAAGCGGCGCCTACAAACTCGTGGAATGGTTCGAGGATGGTCGCACAGAGCTCTTCGCACTGGACGGCGACGCTTCCGAGACCGCGGACATCTCTTCTTCCCTTCCCGATACCACTGCCCGGCTGCATGAGGCCCTGCGGCGCTGGCGGGCCGAAGTTGGCGCCCGGATGCCTATGGCGCCACCATCCGATAGCTGACAAAGGCGACAGACCTGCTATCCGGCGACCAGGACGGCACATTGATGGTTCCCTGCCTCCGAAGAGCGTTGCCAATACGCGCGGCTCCCATCCCTCAGCAGGCATGATTCGCAGCAAAACGTCCTTGTTCGGCGGATGGCCTTCGACGCTCCTGTCGTAAGAGAGAAACACAGGCCGTCGGGTGACGGGTGCGCAAACCAGTCCCCGAATTCATCGTCCGGCGTCACCTGCCGCTGGCCGGAACCGTCCGGATTCATGCGTCATATTTTCATCTGCCCCGTCCGTACGGAGTTGAAGTATATGGTTTGGCCGTCCGGGCTGTATTCCGGGCCATCGTCGAGCCCGGACGCATCGGTTAGCCGCACCTCCTCACCGCCGGTATTGGAGATGGCGTACACATCGTATTGGTCGTTGCGCCTTGCACAGTACACGTGCGTCTCCCCGTCGGGTGACCAGCCGTGCCAGTACGATGGTCCCAGCGGCGTCACGAGCTCCGGCACACCGCCGGTGGCAGGCACCGTATAGATAAGCGATGAACCGCCTTCCGGGCTGTGGCTGATCGCCAGCATGGTACCATCGGGCGAGAATCCGTAGTCATTGTTGCAGCGATCCGCAAAATCCGTGTCGATCATTACCAGCTCTGCGCCATCTATACCGATTCGATAGAGCCTGCCTCTGCTGTTGTACACGAGTTCTCCGCCATTTGGAGCCCAGTTCGGTGCTTCGAAATGCTCGCGCGCCTGCCGCACCGTTCGCCGCTCGCCCGTGTAGACGTCCATCGTTTCCAGCGTGCTTTCTAAGATGCGCTCGCCTGTCACTTCCTGGGAAGCCAGTGCCACGCCTGTGAAATCCACCGTGGTGCTCGCCTCCTCGTCATGTGAACATACTACGAGCCCGGCATATGCTGAGTCCGGGACCGTCACGCTACCTACAATCTGGCTCTTGCCTCCTTCCGGCTTAACGTAGAGCGTAAAGAGATCACCCGTGCGCTCCAGCTGCATGGTGGCCGGCCCACGCACCGCGGACTGAACCTCGTATGTCGGCCCGCCAGCCTCTGTGCGATATTGCAGGACAGTGAGGCTGTCACCATGAACAAGCGCGTCCGCATAGACAGACCCGGCAGAAAGATGGGCGCGCACCATCCAACCGGCCTTCTTGTACGGATGCCCACCACCGGTTGCAAAATGAATATCGGTCTTCAGAGTCAGGTCACCGCGTGCTTTCCTCCACACGAAATAGAAGGCATCTTCTTCGCCCTAAATGTCGGCCCCGCTTCCGGTAACGCGATACGTGTCGGAGCCTGCCCTGTATTGCACGCTGCCCTCCAGGGGCGCATCTCCCACATTCGTTTCGCCCTCGAACATGCCCAGTCCTCCGCACGAACTCAGTAAAGCGGCCACAAAGCCGGCCCGCGTACCTGCCTTGATGATATCCCACATAGCGCCGCAGCGTTTTTCTTGGAATATAGCCATGTGCCCACCAAGGATGACCGCCATGCCCTTGGGCATGCAACAAAACCGCGCCGTGATACATACACCGGGTTCCATTGAATATTCCTGTGCCATGAGACGCAATGCTGCGACCATTTTGCTGGCCGCTATTCCATGGGCCGCCCTTGCCCAGGACAGTGGCTGGGTAGCGTTGTCCAACGGACCTGACCTGTCTGGATGGACGCTACTCGGCGGTACGGCCGAATATAGCCTCGAAGACAACGAGATTGTGGGAACGACGGCCACTGGCACGCCCAACACATTCCTTGCCACAAACGAGCCCTACGGCGACTTCGCCCTGCGCCTTGACGTCTGGGTTGACGGAGACATTAATTCGGGCATCCAGATCCGTAGCACGAGCAATCCCGACTATATGGATGGCCGTGTTCACGGCTACCAGGTGGAAATCGATCCCGGCGAGCGGGCCTGGAGCGGAGGCATTTATGACGAAGCCCGCCGTGGCTGGCTTTATCCGCTGTCGCTCAATGAGGCGTGCCGCCGAGCCTTCCTAGGCGGCAAATGGAACGCATACTACATCGAGGCGGTGGGGCCTTCCATCCGTACGTGGGTCAATGACGTAGCGTGTGCCGCGCTTTACGATGACACGACCCTGGAGGGATTTATCGCGCTGCAGGTGCACGGCATAGGCGACACCGCTCTCGCAGGTCGCCGCGTACGGTGGCGCAACATTGAAATCATGACGAATGACATCGTTTCGAGGCCGTTTGCCGACAACTATGTAGTGAACCTCGTTCCAAATACGCTTTCGCCGCAAGAGGAGGCCCAGGGCTTCCGCCTGCTTTTTGACGGCGAAACGACCTCGGGCTGGCGTGGGGCCGGCAAGGACAGCTTTCCGGAACAGGGGTGGCACACAGAGGACGGCCTCCTTATCGTGGAAGCCTCCGACGGCGCGGAATCGGCCCATGGCGGTGATATCGTCACCGTCGACGAATACGACATGTTTGATCTGAGCCTGGACTTCAAGCTCACGGAAGGTGCTAACAGCGGCATAAAGTATTTTATTACCGAAAACTACGGCAGCGCCGCTTCCGCTATCGGCCTGGAATTTCAGCTTTTGGACGACAAGCGCCACCCAGACGCAAAGCTGGGGGCTGCAGGTAACCGGACACTCGCCTCGCTTTATGACCTGATCCCGGCAGACGAGGAGAAGACGGTCAATGGGCCAGGCAACTGGAACCGAGCCCGAATAGTGGTTCATGGAACGCGCAGTGACGAGCGCTTCATCGGCAACCAGCTACGATCTCAGTTATTCACCGGTGCACACGTGGAACACTGGCTAAACGACCGAAAAGTGGTAAGCTACGAGCGCGGCACACAGGCCTTTGACGCCCTGGTGGCCCGCAGCAAGTATGTCGTCTGGGAAGACTTCGGTCGCTGGGACAGCGGGCACATCCTGCTGCAGGACCATGGCGACGAGGTGCACTTCCGCAGCATCAAGGTCCGTCCCCTCGGTTCGGAGGAATGACAAGGCGGCAAGGCCTCCAGGTGCCGCGAGGCCATTTCGTGGATGCGTTGGGCTAGCTAGCCTCGCTGATCTCGGCTTCGCTAACTTCCACAACCGGTATACCGAACTCAATTGCCTGGGCAATCTCGCGGGCCATGCCGGCTGATATGTCGCCCTCGTAGCCGCGTCGCAGCACCCATATTTCGTCGCATACGGCCAGGAAGGTGTGGCCGCAACGGAGTCCCTGCTCCCGCTCGGCAGGGTCTTCCTCGCGCAGCATGCGCGGATAGAGGAGATGCGCCGCAAAAGGCACATGCCCCGCAGCCAGTACATGCCGGCACATCCGTACAGCAACGGCCGTATTGCGTGCAATATCACCCGCAAACGGGCTGCAAACAAAAATCTTTCTTGCCTTGGTCATGCTTATGCAATGCGGTGGGCGGGTTCAAGGTACGCCTACCTATACTCGTGCAAGCCGGCAAGGTAGTACTTTTTGGCAGAATTGATAAGGGCAAGCCTTACAGGCGGTAAACGCCCGTTGCACTGGGACGGGGTGTTACCTTGGACGGCCGAATTGGGGCGAGTTCCTGAAGATTCCATTGGAATCACAGTTGCTACGGCTTGGGGCAATAGACCCGCAGATCAGAGCTGCTACGCGCCACCTCTCGCAGTGCGGCGCTACTAGTCACATCCTGCATCGCACGTGCCTGTATCAGCAGGTTGCCAAGCGCCGTCGCCTCCGCAGGCCCCGCCACCACAAGGCAATTGCAGCAATCTGCCGTCCACTGGTTCAGCAGGGCGTTGCGAGAGCCGCCTCCCACTACATGCAAAATGTCAAGCCGGTGCCCCAACAGGTCCTCCAGTTGGCGGAGGACCTGTCGGTACTTCTCTGCCAGACTCCCAAGTATCAGCCGCACAAGGGAGCCTCGTGTTTCCGGCACGGTGATGGCATGCTCCCTGCAATAGGTACGGATGACGGACGGCATGTTTGCGCGCTGTGCAAACCTCACATCACCTACATCCATATATCCCGTTATCTGCTCTGCCTCCAAGGCCTCTGCCAGAAGCGTGCCATATCCGACCCGTACTCCCTGCTCACGCCATGCGCGCTCGCACTCCTGCAGGATCCACAGTCCCGTCAGGTTTTTCAAGAGGCGAATGGTCCCGCCAAAGCCTACTTCGTTCGTGAATCCCGCAAGACGTGCGGCCTCCGTCCGAATCGGATGCTGCAACTCGACGCCCATGAGTGACCACGTACCACTACTTAGGAATGCCCAGGATCCGCTCCCAGCCTCTGCCGGCACCGCTGCCACGGCGCAGGCCGTATCATGGGAGCATCCCGCAACTGCATGTACCGCCTCGGCGCTGCGGACAGGGCCGAGCACGGTCCCCGGAAGTACGATTTCAGGCCACGTAACGGGGTTAAAACCCAGCGCATGCATGAGGTCAGCGGCCCAGTCCACAACTCCGGGATCCAGCAGCTGGGTGGTGCTCGCAAGCGACGCCTCTGACGCAGTGCGTCCGGTGAACCGAAAATTGAAGTAATCGGCAATGAGCAGGCGGCAAGCGGTGGCCGCAAAGATCTCGGGCGCCAATAGCTTGTCTGCCAGGACCTGGTAGAGCGTGTTGAATGACATGGCCTGCACACCGGTAATCGCATACTGCTCCCCTTCGGCTACCAGCTGCGCAGCCCGTCGGTCCATGCCATTTGTGCGCGGATCACGGTAGCAGTGTGCGCGGCGAACTGGCCGCATGTCCGCGCCCAGCGGGACATAATCCAGACCCCAGGAATCGACACTCAAGCTTTGGACAACGATGCCCGTCGCCACGAGGCGTCGAAGCGCTTCCTGCATGCCCACCCACACGGCGTCCAAATCCCAATACAGGCTCTCGCCGTGTACGATCATGGGCGTTGGGAATCGGTGGATTTCGCGCATATGCATGCGCCGGCCATCAAACGCACCGAGTATCGCCCGTCCACTGGAGGCACCGAGATCAAAAGCGAGGTATCGCTGCATATTCATGGCAGACAGACTCACGAGCCGAACACCGTTGACAGATCGCGCTGCATACTTCGCTGCGGCCTAAGTTCAGGGAAGCGCTGCTGAACGCCACTACCCCACCCCACCACCACCACCATCCGGAGCACAGTGTCGTACTTTTCCTGGTGTTCGCATGATCAAGGCAATAATTCCCCAATAAAACAATTCACCAGGTAAAATGAACAGGCTTCGCTGGGGCATTCTGTCTACGGCACGCATCGCCAGAGAAAAGGTCATTCCCGCCATACAGGCCAGTACCTCCGGCCTTGTGACTGCCATTGCCTCACGCAGCATCGAGCGCGCTCGCACTATCGCCCGCCTGCACGGTATCGGCTCCGCCTACGGGTCGTACGAAGCCCTCCTAGAATCGGCGGAAGTGGACGCGGTATACATCCCGTTGCCGAACCACCTACATGTCGACTGGACAATTCGCTGCCTGGCATCGAACAAGCACGTGCTGTGCGAAAAGCCGATAGGCCTGAACGCAGCGGATACGCGGCGGCTGTTGGAAGCCTCCGCACGCCATCCGCACCTTTTTGTGGCCGAAGCATTCATGTATCGGCACCACCCGCAGTGGCAAATGGCGCGGAATCTCGTAAGTCGTGGCCTTGTCGGCAAGATTCGGATGATCCACTCATTCTTCACGTACTACAACATCGACCCTGGCAACATCCGGAATCAGTTCCAAATGGGGGGCGGCGCTCTCATGGACATTGGCTGCTACAACGTATCCCTTTCACGCTACCTATTTGGCCGAGAGCCAATTCGTGTCTGCGCCAGCATCGACCTCGACGCCGGCTTCGGCACCGACCGCATGACAAGTGCGCTGCTGGACTTTGCTGACGGCACCGCGACGTTCAGCTGCGCGACGCAGCTCCACCGCTATCAGCGAGTGCACGTCTTGGGCGAGGAAGGCCGCCTGGAGGTCGAGGTGCCGTTCAATGCGCCTCCGGACCGTACTACGCGCATATGGCATGCCACGGCATCCGGCATAGAGACCATTACCATAAGCCCAGCAGACCAGTATGGACTACAGACGGACGCTTTCGCCAGGAGCGTCTTCCACGGGGTCCGGGAAATGCCGCCACTACAGGATTCCCTGGCCAACATGCGCGTCATCGATGCCCTGTTCGAGAGTGCCCAAGGCGGGCGCTGGATCTCGATCTAGCACTTGCTATTGCCCTCTCACCGATTGTAGTGTATAGTTTTGCAATTAATCCAGGTAGACCATGAACAGACGCCAGTTGCTTTCTGTCGGTGCAACAGCAATGACGGGGCTTGCCTTCCGCCCCGCTCTCCGCCTAAGTCCAAGAGGCACCATTCCCATCCGGTTACATAGCAATGAGAATCCGTACGGGCCTTCTGCAGCGGCCCGTGAGGCCGTCATGGTCGCGCTTTCAGAGGCAAATCTCTATCCCAACGCGTCCTATGCCGATCTCGAACGGATGATCGCGCAGCAGGAGGGTCTCACGCCTGAGCACGTAGTACTAGGCGCGGGTTCGCAGGAAGTACTGCGCATGACAGCCATGGCCTATGGTCTGGCCGGAGGCGAAGTCCTGGTAGCCCATCCCACGTACGAGGGCATCGAGCGGCACGCCAAGACGATTGCGGCCTACGTGCACCGGGTGCCGCTGGACGACGAACTCCTGATTGATCTCAACGAAATGGAGCGTAGAACGACGCAAAGCGTCGACCTGGTGTTTGTCTGCAACCCCAACAATCCGACCGGCACGATTTGCCCCGGCGAAGCACTAGCCAGCTTCTGCGAAGAAGTCTCAAGGCGTGCGGTGGTCCTGGTGGACGAGGCCTACTTCGAACTAGTGGACGATCCGCAGTACCGCTCCATGGCCTCCATGGTAGCAGGCAACCACAACATTGTCGTCTCTCGAACCTTTTCGAAGGTTTACGGCCTTGCGGGACTTCGCGTCGGCTACGCGTTGGCCCGACCCGATATTGCCCGCCGACTGCGCCAGTACCGCGCCTCTTCGTCGCTAAACATACTTGGCGTGCGGGCGGCTATTGCGGCATATCAGGACCAGGATTTTGTGGTGGCATGCCGTGCAAGGATACAGACAAGCCGTAGCGTGGCTACCGAATACATCCGGGGACTCGGCTACCGGTGCCCGGCATCGCACGCTAACTTCATTTTCTTCCACCTCGGCAGCGACATTGCCGCGTTCCAACGGAGCATGGAAGCAAGGGGAATCCTGGTCGGCAGACCATTCCCGCCCTACCTCGACTGGTGCCGAATCAGTATCGGAACTGAGGACGAAATGCAGGCCTTCGCTAACACCTTTGCTGTAGTAAGGAGTGTCCCGTACCAACGCTGATCCATCTTTGACCTGCGCGCGAGTGCTTTCTGCCCGTTTGCTGGCATGCGTGCTGCTGGCAGCCCTGTCGCTGGGCGCCTCACAGGATCTGGGGTTTAGATTCGTTCGGGTGCAGTATGAGAGCCATCCAGGCTTGCGGGGTAATGCCTGGGCTACGGATTATCCTACAGCGGAGCTAAATCTGCATGAGGCCATTGACCGGACGACGGGCCTTTACGTTGAAGGACCGCCTATTGTACTTCCGCTCTCGGATGACCGGATTTTCGCATTCCCCGTGCTGTACCTCACCGAACCGGGTTACTGGCGCACCAACGAGGACGAAGTCGCACGACTGCGTCGATATCTCGACCGCGGTGGCTTCCTCATTATAGATGATTTCCATGACTACGGGAGGGGAAGCACCGGCCCGCAGTGGCACAACATGTACGACAATATCAAGCGCGTTTATCCGGAGCGGGAACCCTTCGAACTAACAGCCGCACATCCTATTTGGTCGCTTTACTACGACATTGACCCGGACACCGCGATCTCGACCAAGAACGGCGGCCGATGGGGCTACAGAATGCGATTCGGGCCCATGGACGACATCTACTACGGAATCACGGATGATACCGGCCGCATCACGGTAGTAATCTGCTATAACCAGGATATCGGTGACGGCTGGGAGTGGCCCGGCGGACGAGCCCTAGGATCTGCATCCACGGTTAGCTTTCAGATGGCCATCAATTTCATTCTGTACGCCCTTACGCACTGACGCCTTATTTGAATGTATGTACATATGTCAGCGGCGGCTATTGAGACCTCGAGAAAGTATCTGCTATCATGGTGTGCCCAAGAGCGCACATGCGCATTTGTGCACAAACATATTTGTCGCTGCCCCCCTTTACTATTGACGTTGATCACGGGACCCCTTCCAGGCTATCGGGTATACGCGGCGGGGATCAAAGAGGCGCGCACCCAGGCATTCCATGAGGCCGGCTCCGGTAACGAGTGCACACAGTAGGATGGCTCCGGCATCGGACGTTAGCTTTTCCGCGTAGGAACCGGAGACTCTTACGGATTTATTGAAGGGGGCAGTCAGTACATGTTCCTGTGCTGCGGAGGCAGTGGAGCACCCCGTGAGCGATGTTCAGGTTCCGATACAAAACCGGAACAAGCCATGTATTATTTTAGTATAGCCGCATAAGAATCCAATACTTACGCACGACACCAACTGGCCAGTATGCATTTTGGTGGATAGTCGGGGTAGAAGCTATTGGATGCCTCAAACCCCGGAATTACTCCTAAAGCGGGCTCGAAAGTAGCATTTCTTGCATCACGTTACATGGGCTTTGTTGCACACCTAACATGTCCTGCAACTATTGATGCGGCCCATCGTGAGTTATCTCGGGGATTGTCACTAGACAATAAGCTGATCTTGGGAGTTCAACACTAGCAAGCAAGTCCAGTGTATGCTCACAGCTCCAAGCGGCGTGCCCGAATAAAAGGTGTCAATTCGGCAGCCCGTGGGAATTCGCGTTCCTTGGGCGAGGGCGCTTCCCACTCGGCGTGACTGGCTTCTATTTCAATTAGACCATCTGCATGGAACGTCAGAAACGTAAACAAGGCACGGGTGTAGGGTGCCATACGTCCATACTCTTCACCAACCCAGTAATAGGAAGCACTATTAATCCACACGTAGTGGATACCGTTCTTGCGGGCGTACCGGTCAATATGGTGATGCCCACAGAAGCAAGCCACTACCTTGCTCCCTCCTGCTTTTC
This sequence comes from Rhodothermales bacterium, assembly GCA_965216255.1. Classification (GTDB taxonomy): domain Bacteria; phylum Bacteroidota; class Rhodothermia; order Rhodothermales; family Bin80. Next base: position 4,310,776 of record OZ244148.1, on the reverse strand, counting down.
TGTTGTGTTCCTCCAACACAGCCTCTATCGCACGACTGGCTCTAGGCATGGAAGTCGGGCGGCCCAAACCCTGATGCACAAAAATGACTATAGGTAAGTTTGTTGAGGCGAGGTCTTCTCGAAGCCACGCCAGTTGGGCGCTGTCGGCATAGCCACGCAGGGATGCGTCAACGTAGAAGTTAGCTTCGTTATAGGGCGCGTATCCGTCGCTCGTCTTTAGATTGTTGCGATCAAGCACGACTGCATGGAAAGCAACTAGATCGAAGGAGTAGTATGGGCCAATCATATCCCACTTTTGCACAATAGTGTCCTTTGTGAGATAGTCCATGTCGTGATTGCCCAACACGTGGTAGCGCGGACCATCAAACGTACGCCAAAGGTCCAAGCATTCTTCGCTCTCGGTTGTACCGAAATTAAAGTCGCCCAATTGAAGGATGGCATCAGGTTTGCGTGTGTGCACAGCCTGCATAAATGTATCCAAGCGCTCCATCGCCCGCGGTGCGAGACCGTGATGCAGATCTGCAATAATGCCTAGACAAACGGAATCCGCACGGCCAACGATACGACGGACGGGTAACAGCAGGGTGCTTGCGCCAATCTGGAGCAGCTTTCTGCGCGATAACGGTTGATGAATAAATTCCATGGGCCACTTCCCCTTTGCCTTGCGTTAGAGCCCAACATGGTTGCGACGGCAAACCATGGACTCATTCGCCAATTTAAGGGATGATGCATGTCCTTGCTGCCGGCCGCATACTTGCTTGTGGCCAGATACCGAAATCATGGCTACAGAGAATGTATACTGCCAAAAGAGTGCAGAGAAAGATCGTTGGAAAATGCCGGATTGCGAAATGTAAGCAGAAGTTGCTCGATGGTTTGGATAGTGCCCGGACATACAGGATTGAGGATGGTTCAGGTTTGCACGTGTGCGCGGCTCGGCGGCGGCCCGGAGCCTGGCATCGCGGGCGCGCCCGAAGACGCAGCGCTTTTCAGTGCTAGGCTCGCAGACACTGCCATCAGGCGCGGGCTGTCTCTTGCCGCAGCGCGGGCAAAGGCCGGCGGCACGGCGTTCGGCCATGCGCCGCGCGAACCGTTCGCGGCCGCCTACCCACCCTACACCGGGATCCTTGTAGGCCATCCTGGCGCTCTGCTGCGGGGAGCCGAATCCGAAAACGGAGGATGCCAGGCCAAAGTCAGGCCGCCAGGATGTCCGCAGGAGCACGCCGGTCAGCCCTTCTTGCGGCGATCCGTGAATATCCCTGTGGCGCGCCAGCCCCAGAGTTGGACCCCCGAACCGCGCAGCTTGCTCCCCGTCGCGACGATGATCTCGTGGCGCGCTGGCCGCATCTTCTCGACCGCCTTCAGCGAAACGATCGTCGGCCACAACTTGCGCCGATCCTTCCGCTTGGTCCTCTCAGCGTGGACGGCAACGATGTCACCGTTAGCCATGGAGCGGAATTGCTGGTGGGCATCGAGATCTTCATCGAGACCGGCGACGAAGTGAGCGAGAAACGTGCGCGCGTTGCCGCGCGGGGCCATAAGCGTCTGCATCGTGCCGTGCTCCTTCGACAGGTGGGTTAGGACGGAGGGAGCGGCTCCCTCGGGAGCGCCGCCCGCCGCCCTGCTCACGGCCAGACTCGCCCTCTTCACGGCGCGCGGCGATTCCGGGAGCGCGGGTAAACGGCGGTCGCGAGACGGCTATACGAACAAGCGAAACATCATCGCGCCCGGTGCTGCCGCCCGGCTGAGATCGTCCGTCAGCGCGCCGGAAGCTGGAGAAATGGTGGTCAGAAGGAAGGATACATTCCAAGCGTGATGGAACACCACGCTTGGATGGCTTAAAAGTATATTTACACGATGCGCCCCCTGGGAACCCTCTGCAAAACATATGGACCAAATATTGACCGTATCCCAAATAAGTCCAAAGAACGTCTTGGATACGATACTCAAAAGCCTCTAGCCTTGCTAGAACGAATAATACTTGTATCCAGCTACGAGGGCGATGTCGTTTTAGATCCATTTTGCGGCTGTGGAACGACGTTGGAAACGGCGCACAAGTTGGGACGAAAATGGACCGGTATAGACATAGCCATACATGCCACAAAGCGCGTAACTAAGATCCGGCTTGAAGAACGGCTGCATCTCAAGGAAGGCCGTGATTTCGTCATAGGCGACGTACCGCGCAACTTGGAGGGCGCTACGGACTTGTGGCAGCGCAATGCATATCAATTCCAGAAGTGAACTGTCGAGCAGGGAGACGGCTTCGTAACGGCTCGCAAGATGGGTGATCGTGGCATAGACGGGCGGCTGTACTCTGCGCTCCCTCGTGAGCCGGATCCGCAAAGCATGATACTGGAAGTGAAGGGCGGGAAAACGTGGGCATTGCCATCATGCGAGCGCTGCGTGGCGTTCTCGACGATGACCATGCGGTAATGGCAGGGTTGATCATGCTAAATCCACCGAGCAAGCGGCAAGCCTCGAGTTACCGCACATTCATGGCATCGGCTGGGGACTTGGAAGTTCACGGCAGACTGTATCCACGTGTGCCAATGCTAACCGTGAAGGAGATACTGGACGGCAAGCGATTCGCAACTCCAAACGTAGCCGGGCGCGTGGAAACGTCGCAGGGTGATTTGTTCCAAGGTTGTTAAGCAGGACGAAGACTAGGCTCTAAGGCTTGCCGGCGCGACCAATTGAACCCTGTATCGCATTCCACGTATATTGCGCACCCCAATCCCCTCAACCCTACAATCATGCCCACAAGAAAGATCAGAAACCCTAAGACTTGGCGAGATCGTGGACGCCGATGTAGTGGATGTCACCGAGGAGGATAATAAGCCCGTTATATTGCGACTCGGTGACGGAGCCCTCTTGCGGCTCAAGGTTGACGTGGCCGAGGTGGCCCGCGTACCGAATGCGTACAATGCCGGCGGCGAGCCGCTTTACCTTGTAAAGAGCAGCAATAGCATGGCCCTTATCGAACCCCCAAACAGACCATGCTCCGTAGCACACAAACGCCTTCCTCACCACTTGTCTTAGATGTCCCTAGTCTCTTTGAGAAGCAGTTCGTCTACTTTGACGTGGCTGTTCTCAATGAAAAGTCAGAGTCCACAGTGCAGATTACCTGTGGTCGTTGGGACAGCAGCGAGTATCACATAGGGGACTTATCAGTTCAGGATGTGGAGACTCGCCCTTTTGCGTATGAATGGGTACGCTTTGCCGAATATTCTCTAGCGTTCAAGCGCCCAATATGGCTAACGCCGATCCAATCCCAGTGCGGACAGTACCTCGAAGCGTCCTTGCCAGAATTGCGTATTGTTTTGTCGGCGCCTACAAAGCAGGAACTGCGAGAGGACTTCGAAGAAACCCTTGAGTTCCTGTGGGACGAATATGTGTTGGACCAAGGCGACCCATTGAGCGAGAGCGGGCTTGAACTTAGGCGTGAACTGTTAGCGCGTTTCGAGCAGAGAAAGAATGTCCATTAAACAAGGTAGCGTGGTGAAAAGCCTTACAGACAAAGGCTTTAGGAAGGACCCCAAAAAGAGACGCAAACATACCAAGTACAAGCACTATGGCTTAGACGGCAAAAAGACTGGCATATTCACAGAGGTTAGCCATAAACCGGACAGCTATGTAATCCCGAGGAATATAATAGGGGAAATGTCCAGACAACTCGGCCTTTCAGGCCCCGAATTCAAGCTGCTAGTGCAGTGCAACCTAACAAAGGAAATGTACGCCCAAAAAGTAACGACCGGCGGACTGCGCCCCATCCAATAACAGCATCGCTTAACCCAATTTTTCTTTTGGTGCCGACAAAACGCATAGCTTCCTGTTCCGCAAATGAATGACGATTACAGGGTGGGTTTTGTCCGTCGAATTGCGGTACAAATCAATTCGTATACGGCTATGCTAGAGCATATGCTTGGTCCCCGTGACAATCGATTTGTGTTTCATACGGTTGGAATGACAACCAATGAGGTCGACAACCCGCAAATCTGTTTTCCTAATGGATTTCACTGCGAAGGAAACTGCGCTGTCGATGTTCACATTAGCAGCTGGCCTTGGAAGCACTTCTCGCCAGACCAAAGTATTTGGCAGGTCGCGCACGAGTCCGTGCATCTCTTGGATCCAGTATTATTTGGATCTGCCAATGTACTTGAAGAAGGTTTGGCTACGTGGTTTCAAAACGAGTGCAAATTCCACGATAAACCAGTACGTCGTTACATAGAGAACGCCAAGAATACGCTTCCCGAATCATACGCTAGGGCAAAGGAACTAGTGCTGAACTGCGATCCGTCGAGATTGTGTTCTGCTGTGAGGGATATTCGCGCGTCCGGTGTAAGTATTCACGATATTGACGTAGCGATGCTAAGGCTACGTTTGCCTCGCGTAAGTGTACCCGTAGTAGAATCGCTTTGCAATCCATTCCACCCATCCTATTTCACGGAAAGAGGAAGCCCAGCCGGAAGAAACGCCGTTTTAGGCGCACAATGAAGTCCTTTTGCAGCTTTACCTGCTTGCGTACGAGGTGCTACACCTGGGTCGCTGCACAATGAAGCAGCCGGGAGCACGGCACATGCACTTGAAGACGTTTCAGAAGGAGGTCTTGAAGGTTGGAGCGCTGATAGTGCGGCACGCACGTAACATCGAAATCCGGATAGCCTTCAGCGCCGTAGCGCTCTGGCGACAGTTCTGGGGGCGCTACCAGCAGCTGACGTGGGTTACCTTGGAATGAGGCCGTGCCGCGCTCGTTAGCGCAGCATCGGTTCTGGACTGTACGGGCTTATTCAACGGCAGAGGTACGTCTTCACGGTACGCCTTTGCCTCGCAAACAGGCCATTCGCGGGGCTCATTGCCCTGCATCCACGCCAAAACCAGCTTTGCGGCAGGCTCCGCGAAGATATTGCTGCCTTACAACAGAATGTACCACTTCCGACAGCCCCTCTTCATTGTCTACACCTATATACTTTTGGCTGGTGAATAATCCGGGGTGATAGATGGGGGTGACGGTGAGAAGGAGTCTCGTAAACAAGCACTATCGTTCTGTAATAGTATATACGGCGACGTATGCACCACTATCAGAGTGGACCACTCCATACGCAATCCCTGCTTGAATGACTTGTAAAGCCAGCCTGCGAGGCAATTCGGCCGCTCCCATAACCTCACCCTCCGGATTCAGTACAGTCCACGTTATATCAGAGGGTTCTGGATTCGCAAATAGATCGAAATACGATCTGACCCACACACATTCCTGGTTATCGACTACAAACGATGTCCAAGCGGGTTTTGTATCAGCCAATACAGTACGGAGCGTTCGCCAGTAATCTTTTTTGACATCCGCAAATGCCGCATTTATGTCCTTCCGAGTAAGACGTATGGCATTGTGGGGATGATGTATGGTTTCTTTCGCCTCGCCATCAGAGGAACTGACCTTGATGTCAATAGATTCATTATATCCCCCATATAACGATCCATTAGCACTTAACTGATAGTGGAACCGGCGACCATAGGGCAGCATGGCAACGATGATTCCTCCACGATTATCGGTGATCACCAGCGACTCATTATCCGGTAAGGTCATTATTTCTTTTGCTATCGCACCGGATCTGTTTACTAATTGCGCGATCGCGAAACGATCTGAGTCGGGACCAAGTCCCGGACCTCCCGCGGCATAGTACGATGACTGGTATACCATCACGTATTTGTTTTCTGAGACACCAAGCAAATGATATGGAGAGCTTTTGTCGTCTCCGTGAACGTTTACACTATATGCAAACTGATGGGTCTCCGGCGCAAAGACGGAAATGCGTCGGAGATCAATATCAAAAACGAAGAGTGAGTCATTGTCGCCGACAAATATGCCGCTGGGCCTTATGAATTCTCCCGGACCCTCTCCTCTTGTACCAATCGAAGTAACAAAGTCACCGGAGGCAGAGAAAACGTAGACAGTTGGCACACTCGAGTCTGCAACGTAAACATGTCCTGTCCTACCAATTGCCATGCGTCCTGTCGAGCCAAGCAGAAGGGAATCACGACTGTACGGCTTGTGTCCTATGCGGAGCTGTTCTGTTAATTCGAACCGCACAAGGCTCTTTTGAGCATTCACGGCATTGCTGAGTCCCGTTGAGATTGTTAGCGATAACAAGAGGGGAGCAGCCACGCCAAAGTTTCGCATCTTATCGTTTATTCTGAACTGCATTCGGTCCCTTCTGTTTTACAGGTCTTCCCACAACATTCCTTGTAAACCGTTGACCCATCGGGGTATTTGATTCTTATGGTACGGCTCTCATGAAGAACCTGGGCTTACTCGACGATAACCGCTATTTTCTCTGAGATCACGGGGGGGACGTGAGGAATATGGTTACGATCGCCCAAGAGCAGTTGAAGGGTGTGCCTGCCGGGCGACAGTTCGACGGCGGCCTCCGTCTGCCCCATGCCAAAGTGCAGATGGTTCTCGTCCGACGGAATGGGCAGATTTTCCGGTGGCGTTTCACTTACATCTACCAATAAATGGTGATGACCCGTTAAGGGGTAATCCACCCCAGCCGGCGCTATGCCCATACCAACAAGACCAAATTGAATCAAGACCCGGGGACCGGTGACGCGGGCACTGTCGGCAGGGCTGATGATATAAACCTTGGCGCCATCGGCCGCTTCAGTGCGTAGAAGCGCCGACGCTTCCGGCGTCGTGGCAGGTCCCCGTTGGCACGCGGCCACCGAGAGAAGTAACAGGGCAAGCAAAGTTGCGTTCTTCATGGCTGAAGGCGGTCAGATAGTAATTGCTGCAAGGTACAGTATTTGGCGGTACCAGTGCATGCCGGAGGCCCAGAGCAACGGACACTTGGCATCCTCGCGCTGTCCGCCGGTCACAGCGACAACAAGGCCACGTTTGGCGCCCAAGGCATCTCCCGGCCAGTAGCGGCTTCTGCTGGCGAAAGGCCGGAGGTCATCAGTAATCTGCCATGGTACAAATTACAACAGCAAGCCCGGAGGAAACACTTCGATTGGGCCAGTGGATCGGACGCCGACTGACTACTCCTGCCATTGTGGGGCTCGACGGCCCCCTCGCAGTGGGCAAGACGTGGCTTGCCAAGGGAATCGTATCCGGCATCGGGGATTTCGACGCGGCACTGGTCAAAAGCCCCGCCTACAACCTGGTCCACGAGTACACGCTTCAAGAGCCATCGCGCTCCGTGATCCATATTGATTTTTACCGATTGGAGTCTCTAGCAAGCTCCGATGCCATGCTCTTTACTGAAATACTGGAAGATCCAGCTGCCATTGTACTCGTGGAATGGGCTTCCAAATTCCTTGCGCATCTGGCGCCGGAATACTTGTCCATTCGGCTTGAGCCAGGTACAATAGACAATTGGCGAACAGTCCACCTGCGGAACGTGGGTGATTGTCCCGGCTACCAGGCCATCGTAGAAGAGAGTAGAGCTTATGCCGACGCTGGTCCTTGATACTTCGGGAGCGTTTTCAACCGTAATAGCAGCCCGGGGCCTGGAACTGCTGGGGGTTTCAACCCTGCGCACCCGGTCCTCGGCCCATCTCCACGACCAGATCCGAACGCTGGCAAAGCGTTTGGCCATAGGTCTAGACGATTTCCGGAGCCTCGGCGTTGTCGTCGGACCGGGTTCCTGGACCGGACTGAATATTGGCGTAACGGCAGCGAAGGTGCTCGCCCAGGTGCTTGAACGACCCCTTATTCCCATTTCCAGCCTGGATGCATTGGTAGCTCCTTACGACTGCAAGAAGGGACGCATATGCGGACTGCTGGGCGCCGGACGCCAGCAGGTATACTACGCCTGGTACGAAGCTCCCGGCGGCACTTCGCGGCGGGGCACGCCTGGTGTTGCTCCGTTTGACAGCTGGCTCGAGCAGCTTGCCAAGGAGGAGGGCGCGCCGCTGATTGTGGAATATGGCCGCACGCATTACGACGCGCTGCTGGAGCTGCGGCCTACCATCCACGCAAAGCATCATGACCGGTTACGTCCCGAGGCTCTCGTCAAGATGGCTGCCTGTACGCGGGCGCTGGACGGCGAGGCAATTCTCGGGCTCGTGCCGACCTACCTGCAGCCCTCCCTTTTTGAACGCGACGCAGCCAAGAGGCCTCATGCTCATTCTAGGCATTGACACGACGTGTGATGACACCAGTGCCGCGCTGGTAGAAGACGGCGGTCTCGTTCGCTCCAATGTCACTTCGTCGCAGCATCTGGCGCACGAACGCTTTGGCGGCATCGTTCCGATGTTGGCCGCCAGAGAACACACGCAGAACATTGGCCTGATCCTGAAAGCCGCGCTGCGTGAAGCCGGAACAACGTTTCGGGACATTGATGCCGTTGCGGTTTCCCATCATCAAGGTCTGCTACTCTCCCTGGTCGTAGGTGTCGCCGCAGCAAAGTCGGTCGCACTGGCTTGTGACGTACCCCTGATAGGCATCCATCACCTGGAAGGGCACATCTACTCCAATATCATGGGCCGGGAGAAGGAGCTCCCCTTCCCATTCCTGTGCCTTACCGTTGCGGGAGGCCACACCTTGATACTCCGCATTGATGGCCACAGTCTGTATAGACTGCTCGGCCACACCCGGGATGATGCCGCCGGTGAAGCATACGACAAAATCGCGCGCCGCCTGGGGCTGGCCTACCCCGGCGGGCCGGCAATCGAAAAGCTCGCTGAGGGCGGCAATCCTCGCGCCTACGCCTTTCCGAGGCCGATGATCGACGCCCAACATTTTGAGTTCAGTTTCAGCGGACTCAAGACTGCTGTCGTCCGCGCCATAGAACAGCGCGAAGCCTCCGGGGAAACCATTGATATGGCAGACCTCTGCGCCAGCTTCCAGCAGGCCGTGATCGACGTGCTGGTAACCAAGACCATGCGTGTCGCGAAATCAGAACGCCTCCACCACATAGCACTGGCCGGCGGTGTGGCCAAGAACAAAGCGCTAAGGTCTGCACTTGGCCGCGCTGCCCAGCAGCACGGCTGCTGCATGCACTGCCCTCCGCCGGAGTTATGCGTCGATAACGGAGCTATGATTGCAGGAGCCGGTTTCTACCTCATGCGAGAGCGCGGCCCCAGCGACCTCACCATTGAAGCCCGGGCCAACGCCCCCTTGGGAGCCTGGGGCCTCACGTACCGACCCGCCTCAAAGTACCGCCGGTAGGCTACGGGGCAAAATACGGCCGAAGGCAACGGTACAGGGACCGGAACCTGTCGTAAGCATCCCCGCACGCGAACTCCCGGGGAATGGCGATCTCGCCCGTCCTTACGGCCACATCGCATGCGGCCTGCGCCGTCGACCATAACCCGGTACCGACACCGGCCAGTACGGCCGCACCGAGCGCCGCCCCTTCCGATGTCTCTACCGCTTTCAGGGAGACGCCGAGAACATCTGCAATGATTTGGCGCCACAGCCCACTACGCGCTCCACCGCCTGACAATCGCACCTCGGAAGGTGCTGGAAGCCCCGCATTCTGCAGGAGCTGGAAGTTATCCCGCAGGCCAAAGGCGACACCCTCAAGCACCGCCCGCGTCATATGGGCACGCGTGTGCCGTGGCGTCAGACCAACAAAGGCCCCTTGCGCGTGCGGATCATCGTGGGGTGTCCGCTCGCCGGTCAGATACGGAAGAAACGTCAGCCCCTCGCATCCAGGCGGAGCTTCTCCGGCTTCGGCCAACAAGACGTCATAGTCTGTTTCCGCTGCGAGCGTGTCATGATACCAGCGCAGACTGCCTGCGGCGGAAAGCATGACACCCATCATGTGCCAGCGCTCGGGGATTGCGTGCGGAAAAGCGTGTGCTCGGCCCAGTCGGTCATAACGCGGATGCCTACAGGGTGCAAATACTACGCCGGAAGTGCCGAGCGTGACGGCCCACGTATCAGGTTCGATGGCGCCGACGCCCACTGCCTGGGCGGCCTGGTCGCCACCGCCCGCGACCACTGGCGTCCCCGCTCGCAGGCCAGTTTCAGCTGCTGCGCTCTCGGAAACACAACCCGTGACGGCCGGGCCTTCAAACGTGGGTGGAAGCCAGCACAACGGGATATTCAGACTCCGGAGCAGGTGCTCTGCCCACGTACGACGCTTCAAATCAAGTAGCAGCGTACCCCCTGCACCAGCCTTGTCCGTTGCAAGGACGCCAGTAAGCCTATACCGGATATAATCCTTGGGCAGAAGCACATGGGCCGCCCGTGCATACACGTCCGGCTCGGCATCCCGGACCCAAAGCAGCTTCGGTGCCGTGAACCCGGCAAAGGCGTTGTTGCCCGTCAGCGCAACCAGGTTTTCCACTCCGAGCTGGCTCCGAATGACATCGCATTGCCTGAAGGCTCGGCCGTCGTTCCAAAGCATCGCAGGGCGCAGGATTAGGCCGCGATCTCCAAGCAGCACCAGACCGTGCATCTGTCCCGTAAGGCCCACGGCTTCCGGATGCAAGCCGCTGCGGTCCAACACCTGCCGAATGGCAGCCGCCACCGCCTGCCACCATTCTTCGGGATCCTGCTCGCTCCATAATGGCCTCGGGATAGAGAGCCTGTGGGGGCGCGAGGCACTTTCCATTACTTGGCCGCTATCCGAGACCAGGAGTGCCTTGGAGGCCGTCGTTGAAGTGTCGATGCCCAGGACGCATTGCATGAGAGCAGGCCTTCGTAGCCGGTGGGCTCAAAAATACGCGGCCGAGCCCTTTGTAGTCGCAATTTCACTCTTCGGGATCGATGGCGGAGCCACACCTTTTCAGCCCCAGGCCTTTGGAACCCGGAGCTTCGGGGCAAAAAGAAATGGAGCGGTCTATATTGGCCTCCAACGGCTATAAATGATGACGCGTGAATAAAGAATCAGCTTCATCTCCCAGTCCTTACGGGTTACGCAATCGCGTCGGCCTCTTCCTTGGGCCTGCCTGGCTCGTTCTTGGTTTTATGGTGCCTCCACCTGCTGATCTGGGTGCGGCCGGATGGGGAGCCGCATCCATTGCGCTTCTAATGGCAACGTGGTGGATTACGGAGGCAGTCCCCATCCCCGTAACAGCTCTTCTTCCAATCGTCCTCTTCCCGCTTGCCGGAGCCGGTAGCATAGGCGAGGCAGCCGCACCGTATGCTAACCCAGTGATCTTTCTGTTCCTCGGTGGCTTTCTCCTGGCCACAGCCATGATCAAGTGGAGCCTTCACAAGCGTATGGCGCTGCTTATCATTGGCCGCGTAGGCACCGGGCCGCTGGCCCTCATCGGAGGCTTCATGATTGCCACAGCGTTTCTAAGCATGTGGGTAAGCAACACCGCGACCGCGCTGATGATGCTACCTGTTGGGCTGTCGGTGATTGCGCTGGTTGACGAAAATATTGCGGACCCGGGAGCGCGCTTGCGGTTTGCCGTGGTGCTGCTGCTCGCCATTGCATACGGCGCCAATGTCGGGGGAATGGGCACACTGGTCGGCACGCCGCCCAACGCATTCCTCGCAGGCTTTTTCGAGGAGCAGTTCGGCTACGAAATTTCGTTTCTGCGCTGGATGCTCGTCGGACTACCCATGATGGGCATAGCCCTTCCGGTGGTATTCCTAGTGCTAACGAAATGGGTGTACCCCTTGCAAATGGGCCCTATTCCCGGCGGACAGTCGTTGATCAGGGATCAAATCAGAGGCCTTGGGCCGATGTCAAAGGGCGAGAGGTACGTCGCAATTGTATTTGGCGCCACGGCTCTCCTGTGGGTTACTAGGCCGCTCTTTGCACCGTTTGTACCCGGAATATCGGATGCCGCCATTGGCATGGCAGGTGGACTCATTCTATTCCTTATCCCCATTGACCTGCGCAAGGGTGAGTTTGTGCACGACTGGGCGACAGCCAGTACCCTGCCGTGGGGCACGCTCATCCTTTTCGGCGGTGGCCTGAGCCTTGCGGCAGCCCTGACTCGCACGGGCCTGGCCAATTGGATGGCCGAGAGCCTCGTCGGTCTGCATGTACTGCCCCTGCTTCTTGTGTTGCTTGTCGTCGTTGCCGTCATCGTTTTTCTTACCGAACTGGCCAGCAACCTTGCCACTACGGCAACCTTCCTGCCTCCACTGGCGGCCCTTGCCATTGCACTCGGACAGGACCCCCTGTTCTTCGCCATCCCGGCTGCCTTGGGCGCAAGCTGCGCTTTCATGCTTCCGGCTGCCACGCCACCAAATGCCGTCGTGTACGGCAGCGGGCGCGTTTCGGTACCGCAAATGTCCAGAGCCGGCATTGTACTCAACCTGCTATTCATGGTGCTGATCACGGCACTCGCTTATACCATCCTGCTGAAGGTCTTTGGCGTCCAGCTTAACGTGGTGCCACTTTGGGCAAGCTGAGCCGAGATCCGCATTCGAGACCTGCTTGCCTGCAGAGGCGCTACCGCAGTCACCGAAGGAATATTGTCGCGCTGCCCAAGGATTACGGGCAGGCAATAGCGCCGGCGCAGCGACCAGCGTCTTCCCGGCGATGGACCATTTCTTGCGAGAGAGACACTAGAAGGAGGTGTCCGTATTGCTATAGACAGTGAACACAAAGCTCCTTGCGCCTTTGCCCATTGCAATGGCCGGTCCGGAAGGCATTGTCTTCTGCTCCTCCAACGTTGGGGAAGATGCCGCAAGGCAGATTGGCGCCACAGAGCGTCACTGACAGCATCCTTCTCGTCCCAGTAGGCCAGAACTGGACGGATGAAGCGACCACACGAAACGGTGCGCCAAGTGGAAATACTCATCCCATTGGCCACCGCGAATTGCTTCGCTATCTCCTTGGCGTATTCAATCTTTGCCTGCTGAAGAGCACCGCTACTGGGCAGCCGGCCCCAGATGGGCTTCTGCGCTGCACCGATGTATCCGTTCTCGATGAACTCGAATCAGCCGGCGCCGCGTAAACGGGCAACGGCTTGCCAATAGGACGCCCTTGGGATCCTGGGGTCGCATGGGCCAGGCACAACGTAATCACTGGCCCATGCTGCTCGCTATATCGCTCCGCAGCGAAGCCGCACACCTGATAGAGACCAGCGTAGCGATTTTCAGTGGAATGTGCGATTCGATCTGGTTAAAGTTTAGCAGCGCTTCTCTTTCGGCACGGAATTCCATCCTATTGGCCTTTCACCCCTGTTTGGGCCGGGTCAGGCAAAGCTACCCGGTTGACTGGCAGAGCACAGCATAATGCGCATGGTACCACCGGCTCCATAGCCTGGGTGCAAAGCGTGGTCCGATATGCTCCGTCAGCAGCTTGTGAAGATACCGAGGGAGTCCGTTATCCCTGTAGGCAAACCTGATGGTCTCCATGTCCAGAAGCGGAACATAGAGCCTTTTGTCAATCACCGTAAATTGTGCCGCTTTAAGAAGCTGCAGCAGGCTGCGCCGGATAAAGAATTGCACGTGCCCGGATGGATTCCTTCCTCGATCAATGAAGACCGCTTTCAGTCTGCCGAAAGCTAGGTCCTCAAGGGGAACCTCAACCAGCAGATGATCAAACTGAAGTCTTCTTACGGCCTGCAGAAACGCCAGCGGGGTTTCAAGATGCTCAAGTACGTGGCTGCACAGCACGACATCGAAGGCGCTCTGATCGAACATCCGGACATCTTCGGTTATGTCGGCCACGGCGCACTGCACTCTGGGCAGCGACGATTTCAGGTGTCTGATCGCCTCCTCTGAATAGTCCAAGCCATACAGGTGCCTCGCCAGCCTTCTGTTTTGCAGTTCGCGCAGTACGGCACCCGTGCCACAACCCAGCTCCAGGATGCTGTCCGGGCTGACATCGTTGCGCCGTAGCAACTGCTCCACGGAGCGGCTTTCTGACGGGCTGTCCTCTCCAGCCACTCTGCCTGCCTGTCCAGCTTGCCTTCGTACAGGGCTTCGTAATGATCCCGGCCACAATTTTCCGAAGCCAGTGGGTGCGAAATTGCCCAATTTTAATGCTGCAAGGGCAGTCCCAGGAAAACCTGTCACTACTTCATCAGCAACATCTTGCCACTCAGTCTGCTTCCTTGGAATTCAAGGTGGTAGAAATAAAGGCCCGACGCGAGGCCGTCGGCTTCAAAGCGGACAGAATGGAATCCTCCTGCTAGGTGTCCATCCACAAGAGTCGCTACGCGCTGCGCCAACACATTGAACACGGTAACCCGGGCGTGGCTGGCGCGTGGCAAGGCGAACCAGATATTGGTCCGGGGATTGAACGGATTCGGATAGTTCGGCAACAGGTAAATCTCATTCGGAGCTTCGCTGACATCGTCTTCCAAGCCTGTAATGTCGGGATTGGTTGTAACAATCCTGAATACGGTCCCCGGCTCGGGCATGTCGGATACGTAGGGAGGCGCAGCTCCGCCGTCGAGGCTTACCAGCACTGTCCGAGCAAGGATTTCGAAGGCATACGAGGCTTCGCCGGCAACAAACATCTCGTAACCGGAAGCTCCCGGGGACATGTCCTCCGGCATTAGCCAGTCAATCCAATCTGTGGCAGGATCATTGTCGTCGTCCGAGACAGGGTGATCCCGGCCGATATCAAATACGCCGTGCACGGCTCCTCCCTGGCACGTGCCGGTGTCACATATGCCCGGGACCAATCGGATGTCATCATTCTCGTCATCCGGGGTCCCGGCGCCGATGTCCCAGAGTTCAAAGGGAACCTCGATCAGGGCTCCATCAGAGTAGCGACGCCAGCCCAGACAGTCTGTCGGTTCAATGCTGCCATCGATGCCATTGCTGCATCGGTCTGTGAAGCGCATTTCGTAATCGTTCGTGCCGAGATTGGCAAGCGTTTCCCCCAGGCGCGTCGCGCGGCCCAGAAAGGAGTCTTTATCCCATACGGGGCCGAAGCTCCCATGCGAAGCTCCGGCACTGAAAATCCACCGGGCATTGCTGTCTTGCTGCTGCCTGCCACGGGAAGGGGCCCCGAGTCCCAGAGACGACGGGAAACCTGCCGAAGGCAGAGATGCCGGTTCCGGCGGGTCCAGTCGTCCTGCAGCATTGGCAACTGTCAGGAAGTCTGTAAACTCGGTTTTCGCCGACAAGTGACGAAATTGGATGTCGTACGCACCCTGCACGGCGTCGTCCGCGCGCTTTAGTTCCTGAACGGAATCAAAATTGTCCCTGCCCCGGGCCCAAATGATTCCGAACACGATTTGCTGGACCTCCCCGGGATTCATCGTAAAGGGTCCGCTGGACATGACAAATCTTCGATCCGACGGCCTGATGTTCGTACCCAGTCCATCGGAGTTGCACTCGGACCAGTACTGGCACGCTGCGTTGCTTTCACCCGGGTCTCCGGGAAAGATAAAGTGCGCAGGGTCGTTGGAAAAGTCACGGCCGTTGCCACCAAACGTGATGGGCTGGCCGTCCCTCCATTTACCGGACAGGTAGTTATAGTATCCTTCTCCGTTTCGCGGATCCCCAGTGGCGTCTGTGCTGTCAATGAGGTTGTTAAAATAGACAAAGCCCGTCATCTTAAGATTCCGGGAATCTGGACGCGGCTCTCCGCTTACATAGGCCGTGTCTCCGGGTGAAGGGACCAGCGGGCCTTGCAAGAAGTCATATCCGAGCGCCGGAGGAACGCCGTATCCGTCGCTACCCTCATCGTCATTGTCTGCATTCCAGACAAAGCCCATGCTGCGGACAGTATCGGATCCGACCCAGTCATCCTTGTAGTTGCCAAGGTCTGGATCCGAAAACAGGCCGATGTACATGTCCGTGGCCGGCCCTGTCCCCTTCAGGTAGAGGTTGTACTTGTAAAACGTCGTGTTGCCAAGGTCACCGTCTGTATTGAAGGCAAAAGCCATTGCATGTACTTCGAGGCCGATCGGCGGCGTATCGGAGCCATCCGCACGGTGCTCATTGCCCCGGTCATTCATGATCCACCAGATGGACTGGTCGCCAAGGAGGGCAGGACGCTCTCCTGCCACCAGATCAATCTTCCGGTTTACGCGCTGCATGAGCGGCACGCCGATGTCAAAGGGCACCTCTTCGCCTTCCTCATCCACGGTGCCATCACCGTCGTCGTCCAATCCGTTGCCGGGCGGCGCCAGCGTGGGTGCACCCAGTCCGGTCGGCCAGTCGAGCATGTCCTGGGTTGCCGCACCGGTTGCTTCATATTCCTCGATATCGTCCACGCTTACCTTGAATAGACGGTCGTATTCACGGCAGTTCGCAGGAGGCGCAGCGTCATCGTCCAGTGGTCCTGCCCAGAACTGGAAATTAACGTATCGGGCCGCGGCCACGCGCAATTGGCCGCCAACATAGCCTCCGACCCAGATGCCGGATGTATAGACCGCGTGTGTGCCATCACCGTCTGGCACTTCATACACGCTTGGGTCGCCTCTCCAAAAAAGGTTGCCATTGTTAAGAATGCGCGCCCGGACGTTGTTGGCGTCCAGGTATGCTTCTCCGAGTGCGGGAGTGCAGTAGCCGACTTGTGCCCTGGTCTCGGATCCGTACGCGAGAGTCAAGACAAGCACGAGGAGCGCTGCCGCAGGCTTGTTGCGGGTGTGGACTACCGTTCCTGCTAACGGCCTGTGGATGAAGGTACTAGCCAATGACATATATTATACTTCTGATGAGCCTCTTGCAAAAACCCACCAGACAAGCGGTTTGCCCCTTTGCAGTCGGGGGAGATAGGGGACTGGCGCCTCCGATTTCGGTATCTTCAGAGGTGTCACATATCTCTAAGACAACGGAGGCAGCCATGTCCCCTGGAAGGAAGATACTGTGTTCTTGGATAAGCCACCAAAGGCAACTCTTCTGCTGCGCGGAGGAGTTGCTCGGTCCTTTGACCGAGCTGCAGACGAAGCTTCTGAACGTGTTGGATATCGTTCGCATTGAGTGCTATCTGCGCAGCGATCCCACGGCAGCGCGCGGGCGCAGGATCGTGCGGCGCTTGCGCGGGCGTTTCTTGCGAAGGCGGTCTACAATATCGGTACGACCCGCGCGTTGATCGACCGGATTTGCTCTGACCCACAGCTGCGCCGCCTGTGTGGGTGGCAACGTCAAGACCAGGTTCCAAGCGAGGCGACCTATTCATGCGCATTCGCAGAGTTTGCCGTGACTAGTCTGCCCGATCAGATGCATCGTGCGCTGATCGAATCGTGCTACGAGGATGAGGTAGTTGGGCATATCTCACGTGATTCGACGGCCATTCAGGCTCGCGAGCGCCCTGCTGCGAAGGAGCCGGCGCCTGCCAAGCGCAAGCCTGGCCCATCTTTACCAATTGGTGGCTGAATCCGAGGGTTGGCAATAACCGCAGGTAGGGATTTTGGCGGCTTTGTGAGGATTCGGCCCCACCGTGGGTCCTGTTTTGCCAAATCTTCTGGTGTTTGGCCCCACAGGTGCCCCACTATTCGGATTCATAGAACCAGGAAAGCAATTGTTGTGCCATATAGCACAGGAGGATATTACGGCCAGAACGCTCCTGCCCTATCTTCCCCTCTATGTATATCCGACGCTCGCTTACCCGTACCACCGACGACGCTACACGCTACTATTCCTTTCGCCTTTGTCACGGCGAACGCATAGGGGGCAAGGTCCGGCAGAAGACCCTGCTCAATCTCGGTGCCCACTTCCGCATCGACAAACGCTACTGGCGTGCGCTCTGCAGCCGGATTGAGGCACTGCTCAAGGGCCAGCTCGTACCCATGGGCGTTGCTGCCGTCGCGTGGAAGAGGAGGCCCAGCGCGTTGCAGAACTTTTGAGTGCGCGCAAGGCGGTAGCCGTGACCGAGGGCAAGGGCGAGACGCCGCCGCGCGAATGGCACCATGTGGATGTCCACTCGCTCAAAACGGTCCGGTCCCGCACGGTGGGCGTAGAACATGTGGGGCTCTGGGCCATGGAGCAGTTGGGCATGGATGAGCTCTTCGAGAAGCTTGGCATCACACGAGGCCTCCGGCATGCGGCCACGGGCTCCATCATAGGCCGTCTGGCCGAGCCGGCCAGCGAACATGCCACGAAACGTTGGCTGGCCTCTGCCAGTGGCCTGGACGAGTTTCTGGGCTGCAACTTCGAGAAGATGGCCGACATGCAGCTGTACCGGGCCAGCGACATGCTGCACAAACACCGCAAGGCCATAGAGGACCACCTCTTTGCACGGGCGCTGGACCTGTTTGATCTGGAGCCCACGATCGCGCTCTATGATCTGAAGGGCAGCTTCCTGGAAGGCAGTGGCAAGAGCATCGACAAGGCCAAATACGGACGCTCGAAGGAGCGTCGCAGTGACTGCGTGCTGCTTACGCTGGCTCTTGTAACGCGCGGCAGCGGGTTCGTGCGTCGTAGCCAGATCTTCAAGGGCAACGTAAACGAAGCGTCCACGCTCAAGGAGATGCTGGAGTCCCTGGAGACGCCCAGGGACGCACGTGTGGTGATGGACCGGGGCATTGCCACACAGGACCGCATAGACTGGCTGCATAAGGAGGGCTACCGCTACATCGTGGTATCAAGAGAGCGCAGGAAGCATTTTGATGAGCAGCAGGCCGAGGCTCTTCAGACGGCCTCGGGCAGTGACGTCGAGGTGTACCGGGAGGAGGCAGACGACGAGGTGCGGCTCTGTTGCCGATCCCGGTCCCGCATGGCGAAGGAAGAGGCCAAGATGAGGCAGAAAGCGGAAAGATTCGAGGAGGCCCTCGGCAAGCTTTCCGATCGGCTTGCCCGGCCGAAGACGCAAAAGCGCATCGACCTCATAAGGGAACGTATCGGCCGATTGAAGCAGAGCTTCAGCGGCATCGGACAGCATTACGAGATAGAAGTGGAGACGGATGAGGACGGCAAGCGGGCCCAGTCCATCACGTGGACAAAGACGCCGAAAGCACCCGCGTTGATGAGCGATCCGGGCGCCTATTGCCTGCGCAGCAACGAGATGGAGTTCACCGCGGAAGAGCCCTGGCGCACGTATGTGATGCTGACCGATCTGGAAGCGGTGTTCCGGTCCCTGAAGTCGGAACTCGGACTGCGACCGATCTATCACTCCACAGGCCGGCGCGCGGAGGGCCATCTATTCATCACGGTCCTGGCTTACCAGTTGGTGCAGGTGATTCGTACGCGTCTGCGCCAGAAAGGACTACGCTTCAGCTGGACGACACTCAGGAGGATCCTTCGTCGTCAGGTTCGCACGACCAGCACCTTCGAGCGCAAGGACGCACGCACACTCCACGTCCGCACCAGCTCGCAGCCGGATATGGAACTAAGGGCCATTTACGATGCCTTGTGCATCGATCCACTGCCCCTGGCCATGCAAAAGACGATCATATGACCTAAGGCATAAAACCTTACTTGGCGGCCATTTGTTGTGCCAGAACAATTCTCATGTCTCTAGATTACAGTCCGTTATGAAACGAAATGGTAAACATGGGTCGGGACACCAGGACAAGCCCATTGCCTGGCAAGCTCTGTCCCTTGGCGCACCCGTGGACAGCGTGCCATCCTATACAGCCCGCGTGATGTATGCGCGGCAGGCTCGGGTCGCCACGCCTGAAATCGTTCGGGTCGGCAACGAGATAACGTCGGGCCGGCTTTGGGACGACGGGCTAGTAGGGGGCTCATTTGGTACGCCCGCGCAGCGGAACACGCTCGCACAACTTTGGACAGCCCCACCGAAGGCATCCGGACGGCAGGCGGTGAACGACCAGCTATCCTGTTCCATATCGATCGTGGCGGCAGTCCGGAGCGTGCACAATGGTTCTTTGATCACTTCAGCGCGGAGGATTTCCCGGTCGATCTGTTGGGTCTCCCCTACTATCCGCGGCGGCATAGGTCACTCTCCAATTTTGGATCTACCCTGGAGCAACTCCGTAGTTGGTATACACAACCAATTTTCTTTGCGGAGACGGCCTATCCGCGGACGCTCAGATGATTTGATAACCATACCAATATTGTAGGTCTGCCGGAGCTTCTATTGCCAGGATTTCCCGCTACACCGGAGGAACACGCTGGCTTCTTGACGGGCATCACCGAAGAATTGCAAGCCGAAAGCGCCCGCGGCCTCTGCTACTGGTCACCGGACTACGTTGCAGCGCCCGAAATTGGCTCGCCGTGGGAAAACCTGGCACTATTCGACAACACCGGAAGAGTACTGCCAGCAGCAGCCGTACTGGGCGGCCAGCGGTAAACCGGTCGCCAATACCCACGAAATAAGAACTGCGTAGCGACCGTTTACCCGAATCCTGTTCTGGATGTCGCCCGCATCCGGCTTTCAGGTCCCACGACGGGCTGCACCTGGATGACCCAATACAATGCGCTTGGACGGCGGCAGCGAGAGATACTACTGCCCGCCTGGCCTTTTCGAGACGCAGAAATCCGTAACGGGACTAGTGGCCGGACGGTATGCATATACCTTGAGCCATCAGGATCATGCCCGGTCGGGCGTGGCAGCTTCGTTGAATCGCACTACTGCAAAGGCATGCGGCCCGGGCTACCGATCCCGCCTGCCCGCAGCAGCCGATTTTCGGCCTGCGACTGCGCCCCAAACAGCGGGGAGCGTGCAATTCAGCGGTGCGGCAAGCGTAGGCTTCTTGGAAGTAAACGTCCCTATCCCATCTTCGTCATTTATTACGCCATAAGAATTGTTGCGGCCCTAATGCTCCCCTTTGAAGCCTTCTTCTGAACATTTACGTTACCATATCACACATATTGATATACGTTTAGTTAAAAATGGGGTAGCTTGCCCGCTCCACAAAGCTTATTCTCCATCTTCAAAATTAACTATTCCCCCCAGGCTGTTGTCCGCGCAATCCACAAGTAATTGACTCGATTCCGCATCAGGCCGCTCGACCACCTGTTGTCAGGCTGAGGCCACCGAAGCGTAAGCGGCCGTTTGACTCAGCTTAACGACAATTATCGTCATGTCGTCGTGGCGGTCGGCTGATTCGACGAAATCGTGTACGTCTTCGGCAATGGCATGGAGGATCTCGGTAGCCGGACGCCGCCCAACGCCCTCGACTTTGCGAGCCAGCCGTTCGTCGCCGTAGAGATCTTTGAGCTGATTCATCGCCTCTGAAATACCGTCCGTATAGAAGACCAGCACATCACCCAAACCCAGGTTGATCGTCTGCTCCTCGATGGTTTCATCGAAAGCTGGGCCGGTGACAAAACCGATAGCCATGCCAGCGGGCTTGATCAGGTTCGATTCCTGATTAGGCGAGCGTTTCAGGATAAGGGGGTTGTGCGCGGCACGGGCAAAGATGAACGTGCGCGCCTCAACATCGAGGACGCCATAGATCATTGAGATAAAGGTGCCGCGTGGAGCGTTCGCACAAAACAACCTGTTGAGGCGGCGCATCACCGCGGCGGGTGAGAGGCCTTCGCGGCTAAGTGTTTGCACAATCCCCTTCGTGAGGGTCATGTAGAAGGCCGCCTGCGTCCCCTTGCCACTGACATCTCCGACGACAATGGCCAACTTCCCCGGCCCAACATCCACGAAATCATAATAATCCCCACCGACCTCCAGAGCGGGCAGGCACAACGCGGCAATGTCCAGGCCCGGCATATCGGGCATCCGGTGCGGCAAGAATGACTCCTGTACCTGCCGGGCAATATCGAGTTCGCTCTGGAGGCGTTCCTGAGACTTTAGCTCGGTGATATAGGCAGGGATGTACAGTTCCTCCTCCTGCCCACTGACCAGACCGAGAACTCCCAGCACTAAGAGACCAATGACGAGCAGTACGGCGATCAATGTATCCATCAACACCGGCGACCCTGCTATGAGCCACCCTTCGTCAAGCTCCCATAATATTCCCACCACGAAGAGCCCTACGAAACACGTCAGAAAGTTGTAGTGCCAGAATGCCAGTGCCAGCACGCCCCCAGCAAAGCCGCCATGATCCAGGCATATTCGACGGGGCTAAACCCCAGGGGGGGCCCTGGAGGAGCATCATCGCCCCCATGATGGACCCTACGACGGGCAGTGCTTTGTCTTGGTAACGATAGACGAACGAGCCGAGGCCCAACAGCAGCAATGCCAGCATCAGATAGGCAAACAGACCGGTGCGTGCGATGCTCATCAGCGCCGGTTACCAGGAGGTCTCAGGGAGAAATCCAGGCGTTGTCAAAGACATGCGTGCACCGGGCAGCGCTACCAATCCCGCGGCGCTTACCCCAAGAAGCACACACCCAAGTCCAACGCCACGCACCAGCGCCGCCCCGACAACGATGTTGCGGAATGATCCGAGCCGCACCAGGCTTGATGCCCGCACTTTCCATTCCCAGATAGACCGCGTCAACGCATTGCCGGCACCGGAGATCAGCCCAAGCATCAGCCCAGCACTTATCCCTCCCATCAACCAAATCAACAGCAACCTCGACAGGAAAAGCCAGCTGGTATTGGTGGATATATTCTACAGAGTTCCAAGGGCCAATAGGGCGCCTGCCAGCAGGCCAAAAACAATCACGTCAACCAAGAAGGATTGTAAATCAATGTGGCGGGCGACCAAGCGGCGGAAAAACGACACGATAAGCACGAGCGAAAACAATCCAATCAGGGCGAACTTAATGAAATTCGCGACGCGGCCGAGGCTGATTGCCTGCACCGCTACGTCCGGAATGATGGTAACGTTGAGTTCCTGCAAAGCACCTAAGACCGACACCCTGGCATCAACGTGCACCTGCCGACCGTAGAGAGGTTCTAAGCGAGCCAAAGCGAATCAAGCCGGAAGGAGTTGGCGTCCCAGGCCGTACGATCTAGGTGATAGCGAGCCAGCGCCACCGCCTCGGCAGGTGTCAGTGTCACAGTGAGGGCCGCCGTTGGATGCTCCTCGATATACCGACGCAGCGCAGCGAGCGTCGTGCTTGCCTCCAGGGACTGCACTGTGGCTAGATCACGGTGCCAGAGCGAATCTCGAGAGTCAAAGGAAAAGGACGCTACAATCAAGGAGTCGGTGAAGATGCCAAGATCAGCGGCACCCAGCATCCCTTCCTCACCGAGTGCCGATACTGGAGAGGTTAGGACCTCCCGCAGGGCACCACGGTCAACCCAGCGATTGGATGCCTGTCCATCGGAGCCGGTTTGCCGATTGTCGAAGCTCCAGACGAGACCTCTGCTGGTGAGGTTGACATCGAATTCCGTCTGGCGTTCCTGCCGCCGGTGTCCGCCATAAATTGCACTCTCCAGTAATAAGCAGGGATCCGGCCATCGGCCTCGTCATCCTGCAGAAGCCGGATTGTCTCGCGGCGCCCAAACTCCTTCTGGAGCGCGTTCAACAGAGTTGTCTGGCGGCGCAGAGAGATGGTGGCATCTCCCTCTTCAACAACGTAACCGCTCTCGGCCAGGAAGACACGCGCGGATTCAACGGCCGCCGCTTCACCCAGGGTATAACTGGCCGCCGCATCAGGATGCTGCGCGGGCAACACCAATACGTATAGGATCACTCCGAATACAGCCAGCCCACCAAGCAACTTGTCGATACGGGTCCATCCTGTCGCTAGAAGACTCGGCGGGGCTGTCATCGTGTCATTTACGGGCTTCGATAATTAGGAAGCCTTCGCAAATTCTGTTGCGCAAGCCCACACAAAGCTGGTGATACCTAAATAGGCTCGTTACCTGCCATCCGATGACGCCACCGATGTACCCCCCGATCGGCAATCCGAATAAGAATCATGAGCGCGAGAGTCCGCACCACCCGAGAAAGGATCCACGGCTGAATATACATACCAGCCGCGCTCTGGATCAGGCCCATAGCGGCCAAAACGCCCAACACGATCAACAAAGTGTTCGGCCTAAGCCTTTCGAACCAAGGCGTCGGCCAGAAAACCCATCATCGGGACTAAGTCGGGAATCGCGTTGCCAGTCCGGCAAGAAACCACCGCCAGGGCTGCGTTGATCCCCGCTACGATCAACCACACCGTCAACAGGGAGGTCATCGACTGACTATGCCAGAACATGGCTTTGACATAATACCCTTACTCGTCTCTTTCTTTGTCGAACATCGGCAAGGCCATCCGAAAACAACGATGCGGCACGAAGCGCGATACGCTGTTCCGGACCAGGCTGCCATCCTTGAAGAAATAGAAAAACTGCTAAAAGCACGAGCACTACGGCGTAAGAATGTCTGGCAAGACAGCCACGACAGACCCTACTCACTGTGGAAAACCTCGCCCATCTGGTACACGAGAAACCGACGCTGCTGCTAGCCAATGACCGAAGGAGCGTACCCGCCACGCTCATCGCACGCTGTGCCCGCCGCATCATCATTGTAAGCAAATTGGCCGGCGCCATACATTTCCTTCACACTGACGCGCACTCGACGGCCGTTCCCTTGCAGGTGGACGCCGAAGCGTACCCGGTGCGCCGGCTCACCCTATGGCTGGATCGCCAACCACATAGGAAAAGCCTACGCCAAGAGCAAGGCATGGACACTATCTGGCGTGATTGTCGCCGCAGCCGTGACGGTAGAGCTTGGCAGAGACTAGCCCGAATAACTCACCAGTGCAGTTGGGAATGGAATCCTAACTAGACCTAAGTATATGTTATACCGTTATTTATAACCACATTATGCATTGCCCGTGAACAACGCATACTGTCATACTGAAGAGCTTCGTTTCGAGGACTTGGGACGCCGTAAAGTGGTCGCAAAGTTCGGCGGCGGCGCCGTGTCCTCAGACGCAGGTTTGTTGCTGTTAAGGGAGGCCGACCGCATGTTCGACGTCATCGGCCGCTTTGCCACCTGTTTCACGGATCACGGCAATCCCAGCAGGGTCGAACATTCCGTGGAGGCGATGCTCAGGCAACGTGTCTACAGGATATGCTTGGGCTACGAAGACGTCAACGACCATGACCGCCTGCGGGACGACGCTATGTTGGCCATGGGCGTGGGCTGCAAAGATGTAACGGGTGCGCACCGGGTACGGGAACGCGATCAAGGGCATCCGCTGGCGGGTTCCAGTACACTGAACCGACTGGAGCTTGGCTCAAAAGAAACGGCTGCATCGCATAGATACAAGCGCATCGTAGCGGATCCTGAAAAGATCGACGCCATGCTCTCGGACTTGTTCACGGATATAACGCACGAACAGCCAGAGCACATCGTATTGGATCTCGATGCTACAGATGACCCGATTCATGGCAAACAGGAGGGGAGTTTCTTTCATGGATACTATGGTCACTATTGCTACTTGCCGCTGTATATCGTTAGCGGAATGCATGTGTTGACAGCTCGTCTTGGCCCCTCGAACATGGACGCATCAAAGGGCTCCGTAGAGGAATTAGCGGCGGTGGTAGCGCGTATCCGTGCGCGGTGGCCGCACGTCCCCATCTGGATTCGTGGAGACGCAGGCTATTGCCGCGAAGATATCATGGCATGGTGCGAAGCGCAGGGCCTGCACTATATCTTGGGTATGGCTCTCAATAACCAGCTAAAGGGCATAGTTGACGAGGCTATGCAGCAAAGTCGGACCACATGCGAGGCCAGCGGGGGCAGCCTTCGCGGTGCTTCCGCAGCTTCGAGTAGCAAACGAATGAAAGCTGGAGCTGTCCTCGGCGCGTGGTAGCCAAGGCGGAATGGTTGCCTGGACCGCGCGGCTATAACGCGCGATTTGTGGTCTCCAATTATAGTGAAGACATCTGCGACGCCCGCACAGTATATGAGGATTTGTATTGCGCGCGGAGAACCGGCTCAAGGAGCAGCAGCTTTCACTGTTCGCTGAGCGAACCTCTACGTCCTTGATGCAGAGCAACCAACTGCGCCTGTACTTTTCTAGCGTCGCCAATATCCTGATGAGCATCATCAAGGTCTATGGCTTGCAGGACACAGTGATGGCTCAGGCGCAGTGCGCTACTATCCGAGATCGGCTGTTTAAGATCGCAGTACGGGTTGTGGTAAGCTTTCGCCGCCTGTACTTGCCCTCGGCATATCCGTGGTAGCAACTGTTCTCTGGCGTGCTTAGCAACTTGCGTGGAGCTGTGCACGCCACCACGGTTGCCTCACCTCCTTAGACACTTCCTGGCCCGACCTATTCCAGAGATTGATAGACGCTGCTTTGTGCTTCTTGGATACACGTATCCAAGAAGTACGGCTAGGCGAACAATCGCTCTGATTCCAACTCGAAGCGTGCCCAAAACAGCGCTTACTACCGCCGACTAAACGCTTCAGAAAGCGGGAATCAGCATTCGCGTTCCCAGACTGTGACCCATTGCCTACAAATACCTCCAATCCCGGCGATTCAAGATCTTGGTGAGCGATGCGGGCTAGGTAACCGTACACCTGGTAAGAAGTACCCTTAACGGAGCCTTTCCCAAGGCCAGCTATCTGTGCAGCCCATCCTGAGGTTCCAGAACAGACCGCCGACCATCGAATTCGTTTGTAGCCCAACGCGTTACTCATTGAGTGTGCATTGTTGCTCTTAGAATTGAGGCGAGGGGCGCCCGCCGGTTGAAGCCCGACTTCGCTACACTTTTGATGTATTGAACTGTCTCACTTGTTATTGGCACAGAGGAGAGGCAGGGCCACATCCGCTGCCAGAGGCTTGAGGTGCCGATTCTGCGGGCGTTTCGCCGCAGGGGTATTCTGATACCAGCCGGAGGCCGTTCTACAGCCCGAACAGGGCAACAATTTTGCCTCTACAGGCCGGTTGTAATACAAACTTAGTTGTCTCTGAAATGCGGAGCTCCACATAATTGGGCCAACCTCACGCGACGGGCGCTGCGAGAGCAAACTCCCGCCGCTAGTACCGCGCCCCGACGATTATGACAGCAATGCCGACAACCATCGGCAGCATCCTCGGGACGGCGAGCGGCCCCACGAGCTCGTAGGCACACAGTCGTTGCACTCCGAAAACGGTGAATGCGGTGTGGAAGGCCATGCCGCCCCCACCACCATCGACCCAAGGTGGCTGTAGAACCACCCCAAGCGCCGCACCCTCCGGGTTGCGCATCAGCCGCAGCATGCTCCCGCCGGCAAAATGGCCGTCGGGATTCAACCCCATAAGGATCCACGAGATGTCGGGCCACATCCCCAGCCCGAACGCGGTGACGCTGCCGGCGGTGGACGCCCAGCCAGCCGCCTCGTGGACCGGGGTCCGCAGCGCCTCCGGCGCCCTCCGCGTCGCCATGACCCGTTTCGCCGGGCGCGCGGTGGCGAACATCACCAGATACCCCAGGAACAGAACTGGGCCTAAACGTCGGGCCGGTCCGTGACACCCTTGCCCTGGACCTGGTAGGAGACGATCCGCCCAGCCGGCGCGCCGGCCACCGACGGGGTCACGACGTAGGCGCAACAGGTGAAGAAACGGCCGGCCTACACATGCGCCCGGCGCCCCTTTAGGGCGAACACCGGGATCCAGAACTCCGCGAGACCAACGAACCCGGTGGCCACGTGGATCCTGTTCAGGAAGCCGAACAGCAGGGTAACGGCGTTCATGGCGGGAGGCTCTCCTGGTCGTCTAGCTCGACATTCGCCGCGGCCCGGGCAGCGTCGACCTGCGGCCATCTCAGGGTCAGGGCGCTGGCGCCCCAGGAGCTAAGCTCCTCCCACTTATGCCCCCCAGCGCTTAATTCGCCAGTTAGCTACCTCGCTCGAAGCATTCGCGTGCCCGGGAGGATTCGAACCCCCGGCCTTCTGATCCGTAGTCAGACGCTCTATCCAGCTGAGCTACGGGCACATGCGGGCAAAAACGAATCTGCAACGGCACCGGTTCCGAAGTATCCATGCGTAGCCGGTATGACTGTATCATTGTTGGAGGTGGGCTAGCCGGAGCCTGCGCCGCCCTATGGTTATCCTTCCATCACCATGTGCTCGTGCTGGACAAGGGATCTGGCTCTTCGCTCATCGCGGCAGGGATCGTGAATCCGCTGGCCGGACGGCAGGCAAAGCTTATATGGCAGGCGAATGCTGCGCTGAATGCACTGAATGCAACGCTCGACGCAGCCGAGTGCAGGGATTTATATGAAGAAACCGGCATCCTCAGATGTGCCATGGACAGGCAGCAGTCTGCACGCTTCGGCGACATTGCATGCAGGAGGCCCAAGGAGGCTGCCTGGCTGTGCAGTGACGCCGTACGGGAGGGCTACCCAGGGGTACACGCAGATTTTGGTGCGCTTCTGGTACGCCGCGGCGGCGCGCTGGATGTTCGTGCGTACATTGCGGCCCTCTTAGACCGCGCGGCACGCAACAGCGCCGTTGTAAGGAAGAACGCTAAAGCAGAGTCCTGGGGCGAAGACGATGCCGGTTGCTATGTGACATTGGATGGCAGTCGTATAAAGTCGCGGCGGGTTCTTTTGGCAGTGGGCAATGAGTACCGCAGCCATACAAGGCTCCATGGGCTCAACCTGCAGGCCAACAAGGGGCAGCTGGTCCGTGCTACGCGCCCTTCTGCGCTAGCCTGTGAGTTACCCGTAACCGGGAGCGGCTACGTGGTGCCCGCCGGTAATACCGTCCTCGTGGGGACTTCCTATGAGCGCGGCTTCGTTAACCTTGACCCTTCAGTGGCCCGATCACGGGAGATTCTCTCGCATGCGGCCCGCATGGTACCGTCACTGGCGCAGGCACCTGTGGTTGAGCACTATGCTGGGGCCAGGGTAACCGTACCCGGTACACGGCTACCCATGGTGGGGCCGCTGCGTGGCAGCAAGCGCATATGGATTGTTACCGGGCTGGGATCAAAAGGCATAGCGTTCTCTGCCCTGATCGGACGCCGGCTCAGTCGCTATCTGGAATGCCCCCAGGATATTGCGCCCCCCATCCGCGTATCGTATCGCGCGCTTGCCGCTCTGCCGTAGGCAGAATTCAAGCCTTTTTGGCAACCGTGGCACACTCCTTAACATGCGCCGTATCTACCTTATTCTTGATGGGCGCATCCGTGCGCATTCACTACATCCAATTCAGCCAAAGGGGCAAAACCAATGCAAGAGGTTGCTGCGCATTCTACCGTTACCATTTTGGGGGAGGCCGCCGAAGGCCTGCTCACCCACAAGTGCCAGACCATACCTAAGGAGAACCTGCATCTGCCGGGGGCAAACTTCGTGGACGAGGTTTGGGGTAGCTCCGACCGCAGTCCGCGCGTGCTGCGCGCGCTGCAGACCCTGTTCGACAACGGTCGACTGGGGGGTACCGGCTATCTGTCGATCCTTCCCGTAGACCAGGGCATTGAGCATTCCGGAGGAGCATCATTTGCCAAGAATCCCATCTACTTTGATCCGGAAAACATCGTCCGGCTGGCCATAGAAGGCGGCTGCAATGCCGTCGCCTCCACCTACGGGGCGCTGGGCTCCGTAGCGCGCAAATACGCGCACAAAATCCCTTTTATCCTCAAGTTCAACCACAACGAACTGCTCTCCTACCCCAACACGCACGATCAAATCATGTTTGCCAGCATCCAAAACGCCTGGGACATGGGCTGCGTCGGCGTGGGCGCCACCATATACTTCGGATCTCCGGATTCCAATCGCCAGCTGCAAGAAGTGACCGAGGCCTTTGCGCAGGCGCATGAGCTCGGCATGGCCACCATCCTCTGGTGCTACGTGCGCAATGCGGCCTTTACGGTGAAGGGCACCAATCATGAGGCCTCGGCTGACCTAACAGGTCAGGCCAACCACCTCGGCGTGACCATCGAGGCCGATATAATCAAACAAAAGCAGCCAACGTCGAACGGCGGATTTGCGGCACTCAACGAGGGCAGCGCCCGCTATGGCAAATTTGACCAGCGCATCTATACCCGGCTTTCGTCTGAGCACCCGATCGACCTGACACGCTACCAGGTGGCAAACTGCTACATGGGCCGGTGCGGTCTCATTAATTCGGGTGGGGCCTCAGGCGCCAACGACCTCTTGCAGGCCGTTACTACTGCGGTGATCAACAAGCGGGCCGGAGGCATGGGTCTGATTTCAGGGCGCAAGGCCTTCCAGCGACCCATGCACGAAGGCGTTGGGATCCTGTGCGCCATACAGGATGTCTATCTGGAAAAGGCCGTTACGGTTGCGTAGGCAGCACAAGCCCGGCGCCACAAGGCACCGGGCCATGCGTCCAGAAACAAATGGTTGAGGTACAACAAGTCCAGGAAGAGGCCAGCGCGCCGACTTGTCCGGCGGATGCCGGACTTGGGCACTATCCCACATGGGGCCGGGAATTTGCGCGCAAGTATTTCACGAAGACACTCAACCAGTTTATTCTGCACGGCAATGTACGCGACCTCGTACGTACAGTAGACGGCAGCGAGCCGGATTACGTGACGCTCAGCGCGTTTCTTACAGAAGACCTGTTTGCTTCACGCGACATTGTCGTCCTTTACGACCGCTCCGCGGGTATCCACTTCCGACACGATGCCTCGCAGCGCGACTTCAATCGGGCCGTCTCTGGCTACGATACCATTTTCGGAACCACATTTGCCCAGCGGATGCCCAAGGACCCGGTTCGGGTCTTTTCCGTGCTCGACAGTTTTTTTAGGCTTAGGCTCGGGGAAGGGAGGCGCATTGCCTGCATCGTCGATTACGCCGAAACGATTATCCCCATGGCCGAGGCATCGATGTATTCGGCCGAAGACCGCAACGCATTGGTCTTCCTGCAGCGCTGGGCCCACGACCAGCTTTTCCTGAATTGTGATTTCACGGTATGCCTGATCGCGGAAAACCTGAGTGATCTGAACCAGCAGCATGTGCAGAGCCCCTGGACCGCCGAAATCAATATCCCGCTTCCCAATCGCGACGAGCGGCATGAGATGGCCCAATGGTATACGCGTGCGACAAAGGCATCCTTCGAAGAACAAGCCGGAATATCCCTGGAAGTGCTGGCGACCAACACGGCCGGACTGGGCTATACACAGCTCCGTACGATACTCGCCGATGTAGTAGAGAATCGTGTTCGGATGAGTTTTGAGCAGCTCTCCGAAATGAAGAAGGAGATGATCGAGGAAGCGGCATTCGGCATGCTCGAATTCGTGGAGACGGGCCACAGCCTGGACATCGTCGCAGGCCACGGAGAGGCCAAGAAGCACCTCCGGGACGCGGCCCGTGCACTGCGTAACAACAGGCCAGATGTTCTGCCGATGGGATACCTGGTCAGCGGCCCGGTGGGCACGGGGAAAACGTTTCTTATTACCTGTTTCGCCGGCGAAATAGGGATTCCGATGGTAAAGCTCAAGAACTTCAGGTCGCAATGGCAGGGGCAGACGGAAGGCAATCTTGAGAAAATCCTCCACCTTCTCGAAGCCATGCCGCCCATTGCTGTCATGATAGATGAGGCGGATGCCGCGCTCGGCAACCGCGACGCGCAGGGGGACTCTGGCGTATCAAAGCGCGTATTCGGACAGATAGCCGCATTTATGAGCAAGTCGCAGCACCGCGGCCGGATCCTGTTCTTTCTGGTAACCGCGCGCCCCGACCTGATGCCCATTGACCTCAAGCGCCAGGGACGCGCGGAGGAGCATATTGCCCTGTTTTACCCATCCACCAGGGAGGGCCGAGAGGAACTGCTGCGGGTCATGATGCGCCGCACGGGGATTGACCTCGCCATGGCGGAAATCCCAGACGAACTCCTGAGTGGCCAGCGTACGTTCAGCGGCGCTGACATGGAGGCCTTGCTTACGCGAGCCAAATTCCGTGCAGCGGCAACCGAGGACGCGCACGCACCGGTGACCCGAGACATTCTGGAGTCCGTGGTGGCCGATTTCATTCCGCCAACCTATCCGCTGGAGGTAGAATTGCAGACCCTTTCAGCTGTCATCGAGTGCACCAGCCGGGAGCTCCTGCCGGAAAAATACCGATGCATGGAGCGCAAGACCGTGGTGCAGAGGCTTGCCGCACTCAAGCAGCTAGTGGGGTAGGGCCATCCTCCTCTGCCAGGTGGCGGGCTCCGCCAGAGCAAAGCGCAAGACCGAGAGTATTGGGCCCTGAAAGCTGCAGGTAGAGCGCGTAGTGAACCGGATTAGAATGGCTGAGCCGAAACGCGAAGAAATGCTGGCTATGGATTGCTCCCTTGGAGAGCATACTAGGTCATTCGCGCTGGAAGCAGGCGAAGACAAGGCTGCCGCGGAGCTTTGGAACCTTGACAGTGTGCCACCCCGTGCGGTAATTGTCGGCGTCGTTGACACTTGGCCCCTGGAGGCGATATCGCACGGCGACAGGGCCCTGTTCGGTCACTTATTCCCCATCGGTAATACGGGCCCATAGCGCATGCATAGAACTCGCCTGACCTTTTGGCTTTTGACCGCAGGGGCATTGATACTAGTCCAGCGCAGCTTTTCCCAGGTAGATAGCGGCGAGACTGTCCCCGAAGTGACGCGAACCTACGCGCTGGAAAATGCTCGGGTGATTCAGGCCCCGGGGCGCGTGTTGGAGCGCGCTACGGTGGTTGTTCGTGATGGCCTTATCGTTGAAGTGGCACCTGACGCCGCCATTCCGTTCGACGCCGAGCTCATAGCGGCGGACTCCTTGGTTATTTATGCCGGCTTTATCGACGGGCTTTCCCACGCGGGCATTCCGGAACCGAAAGAAGAACCAGACCGGGACAGGCCTGACGATCCGGGTAATCCACCGGACGGCGAGGCCGGCATTCAGCCCGAGCGCGACGTGCGCAGTCTGCTAAATGCTTCAGACAACCGCCTCCAAGAACTGCGTTCCGTTGGCTTTACCGCCGCCCATGTCGTGCCCCGTGGTCGCATGCTTCCTGGCACCGGGGCCGTGATACTTCTATCGGAAGGAGGCCCGCACGATCTCGTGGTCAAGGGCGAGGCCTCCACTTTGGTGCAATTCTCTCCCGCTCGTCGGATGTATCCTGGAACCGATATGGCAATCCTGGCAAAGATGCGCCAGCTTTACCAGGAAGCGGAGCGGAGGCAGCGCATTGAGCGGCTATACGGCGAAGATCCGTCCGGTATCGCGCGGCCAAGATACGATCCTGTACACTATGCGTTCTTCCCCGTGATAACGGGTGAACGGCCCGTCTACGTTCTTACAGAAGACGTGCTGGACCTGCACCGGGCCCTTGCACTTCAGCAAGAGCTTGGCTTCTCCGCAGTCTTAGCAGGACTAGAAGAGAGCTTTGCGGCCGTAGACCGCCTGAAGGAGGCGGGCCATCCACTGCTCCTGACCCTAAGCCTACCCAAGAAGCCAGGCGAAGGGAAGCAACCTGAAGAGGTCGCGGCTACGCGCACCACAGACGCTCCGCCAGACCTGCCCAGTGTGGCGGAGGAGGATTACCTTGCATCCTTCCGCACCCGCTCCTATCTCGATGTCGAGGCTGAAAAGAAGAACCTCGAGGCACGCAGACAACGGGCCTACGAGCAATATGTGGGCAATGCCGCCGAACTTCACCATGCGGGCCTCTCGTTCGGATTCACGTCGATCGGCACGAAACCGGGAGAAATAGCCAAGAACCTGCGGGCGATGATCGAGCGGGGCCTGCCGGAAGACGTCGCACTTGCCGCACTAACTACCGAGCCAGCGGACATACTTGGACTTTCCGCCGTGATGGGTACAGTGGATACCGGCAAGATGGCGAACTTGGTGGTATCCCATGGACCGATCTTCGAAGAGGAGAGCCAGCTCCGGTATGTCTTTGTTGATGGCCGGAAATTCGAAATCGAGTCTGCGGCCGCAGACTCGGTTTCCGCCGTGGCAAGCGCCGCCGGGACATGGTCTTTTGTGGTCTCCAGCCCGGACGGTGACGTGCACGGCACCATGACCCTCACGGAAATCGGAGGGAATTGGTCGGGAAGCCTTACGCACGAGTTGTCGGACGCATCTGCGACACTGGACAGCCTTGTGGTCGACAGCGCCGAAGTGTCTTTTTCATTCGAAGAGTCAGACCTGGGCACCGTGGGGGTACAACTGACCGTATCAGGCAACCAGGCCGACGGCGAAGTCTCGATCCCCGCGTTCGGAACCCTGCCCATTACCGGAAATCGCGATCCGCAGCAATGAACTATTCCAGAACGTCGCACACCAAGCATTGCGCTATAGCCCTGCTGCTAATGACCGCGCATCCTGCCTTCTGCCAGCAACGAGGTGACATCCTGGTACGCAGCGCCAACGTTCTTACCGTCACCCGGGGCACGCTCCCGGATACGGACATCCTGGTACTCGGCGGCAAGATCAGTGCGATTGGAACCAACCTCGAGGCGCCTGACGAAATATTCGTCGTACAGGCCGACGGCATGTACGCGATGCCCGGCATCATCGATGCCCACTCGCACATCGGCATCAGCAACGTCAATGAGAGCTCGGCCCCGGTAACGGCGCAAGTGTCGGTCGGTGATGTACTCGACCCCTACAGTATATCGATCTATCGGGCGCTGGCCGGCGGCGTTACCACGTCACATGTGATGCACGGCTCCGCCAATGTAATCGGCGGACAAAATGAAACCATAAAGCATCGCTGGGGAATGACAGATCCAGACGCCCTGCGCATGGAAGGCGCCCCGCGGACGATCAAGTTTGCTCTCGGCGAGAATCCTACGCGCGTACATGGCCGGGGCTCGAACATGCGTCCCGCATCTAGAATGGGCGTGGAATACGTGCTGCGAGAGACTTTTTCCCGGGCTCTGCGCTATGCCGAAGCATGGCAGCGGTATGAAGCAGAGCGCCGCACGAATCCGCGGGCAATTTCGCCGCCGTACGACGGGCAATTGGAAGTGGTGAGCGATATCCTGAGCGGCGACATCCTAATCCACTGCCACTCTTACCGGGCGGACGAAATCCTCATGCTCATGCAGGTACTGGAGGACTTTGGTGTCGACCGGGTCACATTCCAGCATGTGAACGAAGGATTCAAGATTGCGCCCGAGCTTGCAGCCTTTGGCACAAGCGGCGCGGCTGCTTCCATCTTCGCTGACTGGTGGGCGTACAAATTTGAAGTGTATTACTCGACGGCCTATAACGCGGCTATTCTCACGCGCAATGGCGTCCTGACATCCATTAATTCGGACTCCGGCGAGCTCAATCGCCACCTGTATCATGAAACGGCAAAGTCCCAGAAATACGGTGATCTCACAGATGACGAAGCGCTGGCCCTCATTACGATAAATCCCGCCAGGCAACTGGGCATCGACGATCGCGTGGGTTCCTTAGAGGTAGGAAAAGACGGCGATCTCGCCCTTTTCGACAAGCATCCACTGTCCGTCTATGCCATTGCCCAGAAAACCATTGTCGATGGCGTGGTCTATTTCGACATCGACAATGATCCGGACGACATGCGGCTAAGGACGGATCCAGAAGCCACCGTCGACACCGCGACGCTGCACGAGGAGTCCGAAGGGCATGCATGCTTGCGCGAAGAGGAAGCCTCGGTCTCGACGGATTTCTAGAGGAATTGGAATAGACTAAAGCCATGAAAATGCTGCTGACTCCGATACTGTTTGCGTCCCTGTTCCTGGCACCACCTGCGCCCACCGCCCCGGGACTCGTCGCACTTACCAATGCCCGTATCGTCACGGTAACCGCTGGCGTTATCGAGGGTGCTACCCTTGTGATGGACCAGGACCGCATCGTTGCGCTGGGAGCGGATATTGCTATACCATACGGCGCCCGGGTGATCGACTGCAGTGGTCTTTCCATTTATCCAGGTCTCATTGATTCCGGCACCCAGATGGGCTTGATCGAGGTAGGATCCCTGGCCGAAACACGCGACGCGTCGGAGCTGGGCGACCTCTCCCCGCAGATGAAGGCGCTCACGGCGGTAAATCCCAATGCTGTCGCCATTGCCGTTACACGGGTGAGTGGCGTAACAACGGTCCTTACCGAACCCTCTGGCGGCATGCTGCCAGGGCAATCCGCGCTCATTAACC
The DNA here is from genome assembly GCA_965216255.1 of Rhodothermales bacterium. Taxonomy (GTDB): domain Bacteria; phylum Bacteroidota; class Rhodothermia; order Rhodothermales; family Bin80. The sequence continues at coordinate 4,275,114 of OZ244148.1, read as the reverse complement.
TGCACGGATACACGCCCACGCAGATGTTCGCCGGGTTTGAGGGTGTAGCTCTCGAGTTTCCCGCTACCGGCAGGCGGGGGCGCTTCGATGGGCGTTCTGACGAGGCAGTCGACAAGGCATCAAAGGCCGCGTTCAAGAAGCTGAACGACGCCTGGGAAGGCGCACGGCTCTACCACCGCATTGACTCGGCCGCAGGTGCTGATCCTACCGGTGGGCGAAGGCCGGAGTATGTACCCTCGATCGCGGCACTGCTCCCCGTAATCCGTGGCGAGCAGGCGCTCATTGTTCGGGTCAATGTCGCTCGCGACATTGAGGCTGCCATTGAGTGGGTCGAGCGCCATAGGCTGCCGCGCGTTATCTTCAGCGGCCTTGCCGAGGGCTGGCGCGTCGCAGATAAAATCGCTGCCGCCCGAATCCCCTGTCTTGTCGGTCCGGTCTTGTCCGTTCCTACACGGGACAGTGATCGCTTCGACAAGGCATACGCGAATGCCGGTCTAATGCGTGACGCGGGCGTAGTAGTCGCCCTGCGCTCCGGTGAGACCGCAAATGCCCGCAACCTGCCCTACAACGCGGGCTTTGCCGCAGCTTACGGCATGGGCACAGAAGAGGCCCTTAGGGCTGTAACGATCGTGCCGGCAGAAGTCTTCGGACTAACCGAAGATTTGGGCTCACTCGAAGTAGGCAAGAAAGCCACGCTCTTCGTGACAAACGGCGACCCGTTCGAGACCTCTACCGATGTGTATCATGTGTTCATAGACGGCTACCAAATCCCGATGACTAGCCGCCACACGAAGCTGTACGAGGAATTCCTCCAGCGAACCCCTGGCATCGACAAGTATGACTAACGAAGCACCACTACGGGCTGCGACGCGCTAAGCGCGCGGCGCGTGCCGCGCACTGCCAACCGTGCCAAGTAAAGGCCGCTTGCTACCCGATCACCGGCGGCATTGCCGCCATCCCAGATGGCGCGGTGTGAGCCTGCATTCCTTTGCCCTCTAATCAGCGTTGCAACCTCTCGACCAAGCATATCGTAGATCGCTAGGTGCACATCTGATGCGTCCGGAAGGCGAAAATCAAGCGTCTGAAGAGAGGCAGACGGATTGGGAAATACCGGGGCAAAGGTAAACACCTCCGGGGCACCTGGACCGTTCTCCACGGAGGATATCCTTCCCGGATCCAGCACGCTATCCCACAGCAATTGGGCGTTATCCGCATTCTGGAGTAAGTCCGTCTCACTACTTCCACCTAGAATGGCAAATGCAACGATCGCGTTTTGCTGCGGCAACAGCGAATAGGGTCCCGCCCCCACAAGCTGGGATACATCCGTTTCTGGCTGCGTCGTCGTGCCGATACCCCCACTGAGGAAGGACCATTTTTCCTCCTCGGTGAAGCCGCCATCTAGCGTATTGGGATACGTCACGGACGGATTTCGTATGGCTTCGTAGGATACGCCGGCGCCCTTCGTTAAAACCTTGACACCGGCCACAGCCGTGGGACTGGATCCATCCTGAATGTACCCTACCATGCGATTGTCATCGAATCGCGCCACATCGAGCTTCGCATCCTGTTTATGCACGTCCCAGTCAAAAAACAGACCTACGAACAAGTTTGACAGCGTCGCTTCTTCGTTCGTGTTGGTGACGGTATACTTAATGATCAGGAAATCCTCGTTCTCTGGCGCCGTGTCCACATAGCTCTCCTGCAGGATGCTCACGCCCAAGGGATTTGCCGCCTCGGTATCCACCAGCTCAACGCGGCCCTGCTGGGAGGCAAGCTCACCGGGCTCGGTCAGAAGCAGACTTGTGCCAGGCTGCAGCAAGAGATCCATGTGCTGATCAGTGTCCCTGCCGGTGCCCCTGACGCAATCCGATATGTTATCTGGCCCCGTGCCCAGGAGCAGACCACCCTCGAAAAGGAGATCTCGCTGCTGCCCGTCTCGATCACGCACCCTGAAGCCCCGGCCATTCGAGTTCCCCTGAAATCCGATGTATCCGATATTGCCCTCGTCGGTCACCGACACAGTAAGTGCTCCGGTGCTGTGTGTGGCCACGCTCACTTCATTGACGCTGAAGCGCAGAACGTCAGGCCCGTCCGTAAAGGATCCTTCGGTAATGCTCGTATAAACCAGCACGAGGTAATTGTCCGGCGTATTTTCAGCCAGGCTGAATTCGAATGATGCCGTGTGGCTGACCCCGTGGGGTAGAGCACCTACCAATACGGACGCACGGGTCAGGCTGACATGTGGATCCGGCGAATCGAGGCCGACGGTGAGGGCATGGGCATCCCCTCCGTAGTTGGTGAACGTGGCCGTTACCTCCACGACCTCGGAGCTGCGCAGATCGCTGTTGCCATCTCCATCCATCCACGTCCATTCCCCGAGCCTTACACCGGATGGCGTGCCCTCCGTCACGGCGCGGTACGCGTTGGCGCGTCCTCTACCTAGCAAGCCCCTCAAGTTCTGGGGGTTAGCATCTTCCATGGCATCTGCCGTCAACCTGACTTGCTCCCGAACCCTTTGGGGGCTGTAGCCTGGGAATGCTGTCTTTACGAGAGCCGCAATGCCTGCCACCAGGGGACCTGCGAACGAGGTCCCCGAGAGTAAACCGTACGTACCGTTCAGGCTGGTTCCGTTAATTTGCGTAGCGGGAGCAAATACATTCACGCCGCGACCATAGTTGAAGACATTCCGGTCGGAATTCTTCCTTGTTCCTCCAACGCTAAGCGTGACATTATAATCGGAAGGATAATTGGCATCCACATCAACATTCACTCTATCATTACCTGCCGCTGCCACCACCAATGCGCCTTCATCCATAGCCATATCAACAGCCGCCTTCAAGAAACTGGATTGCACCGCTGAGCCCCAGCTTGCCGTAATGATATCCGCCCCGTTCATGGCGGCATACACTACTCCCTGAAGACTAAAACAGAGCTGTTCTGCCATAGAACAGCCGGCATTTATGGCCATGAACTTGGCATTCCAGCTGGTGCCCGCAATGCCCAGATTGTTGTCCGTGACGGCCGCCGCGACACCGGCCACAAAGGTACCGTGACTGGCATTCAAGGGGGTTTGGGCGAGCCCGGCAGGGTCGGCACTATCGTTGGCAAAATTCCAGCCTCTTACATCGTCGACGTACCCGTTTGCATCGTCGTCTATGCCGTTTCCCGGAATTTCATTGGGATTGGTCCAACCGTTGTCCAGGAGGTCGGGGTGTTTCCAGTCCGTGCCCCCGTCCACAACGGCTATAAGCACATTACCATCCTCGGCCTTGGCAATATCCCAAGCCTCCGTCATGCGGAGCTTGTCGAAATGAGTCTGATTACGGAATTGGGTATCGTTCGGAGTCGCAGATGCCTCGCCACTTGGCACACCGTCCCACGCCAAGTTGTATATAACAAAGGGCTCTGCATGCTCCACACCCGGAGCACTGGAGAAATTCCGGGCTGCAACGCGTGGAGGATACGCCGCATCAAAGCGGATGTCATACACTCGCAGGAGCGCCTGTGCCCTCTCCGAGATCTCGCGTTTTGCCGCCGCGCCTTCTATGCTCGGAAAGGCCCGCTCAACGGAATACACATCAAAGCGCTCTGCAACGCGGTCAAACCCTGCCAATCCGGTCTTGGCTGCACCGGTTTTCGGTTGGGCACCTTCCCGAAACTGGACCAGTACCCTTCCAGATAAGACATCACCCGTTTGCTGCGACGCTGCAGCGTTGTGGCAGGCTCCGGCTGCTGCCAAGAAACCCGTCATCATAATAGCGGTGCGAATTGCCATGTTGCCCATCCTGTCTCGACGATTTGAGCCTAGTATAGTCTTCCGGCAACCCCAACGCAACAACCAAGAAGAAGGACTATACTACTACGGATCCTCGGAGGTGCGCTCCATGCGCTTGGCTTCCTCCCAATACAGGTCCATTTCTTCCAGTGTCTGATGCGGTCGCGCTTCTGCGGCGAGTCTCCGCTCTACGTGCTGGAAGCGTTGTTTGAACTTGTCGTTTGCGCGGCGCAGCGCGTTTTCGGCATTAATACCGACCTGGCGAGCATAATTTACCAGCGCAAAGAGTACGTCGCCAAACTCGTCTTCGGAGCCCGCGTCGCGAAATTCTCCTATTTCTTCACCTACCTTGGCCATCGCATCATCAGGTGTAGCAAAGTCAAAACCTATTGCGGCAGCCTTCTCCTGCATACGATAGGCGCACAGCAGTGCAGGGAGCGCACGCGGTACGCCCTCCAGGGCGGAATGGCGCTCGCCTTCCGTACGCTTTATTTCTTCCCAATTCGCAAGGACCTCCGCTACGCTTCCTGCGGCAACATCGCCAAAGACGTGGGGATGACGCCGTACCAGCTTCTTGATTTCTGCCTCCATCACGTCTGCTATTCCGAACTTGCCATTTTCCTCCGCCATTACACTGTGGAATACAACATGCAGCAGCAGGTCACCGAGCTCCTGCATAAGGTCGCCGTGGCAACCGGACTCAATGGCATCCACGGCTTCGTACGCTTCTTCGATCAGGAGGTGGGTAACGGATTCATGTGTCTGCTCCCGATCCCACGGACACTCACGGCGTAGCTGTCGTACAATGGCAACAAAGTCGGCAAATACGTCCGGGCGGTCCGTGGGATTGGCAAAGACGGGCTTATAGACTTTCTGGCTCATTGGAAAAATGACCTGGTGGCAACTGCAAGGGTGAACCGCCTGTGAAGATACGGACTTTTATTGGCAGCCTATGACACACAGATGTCATTGGCTGCTCTGTATGTTACCCACCGTCGCTTGCAGCGTACCGTGTGAGCGACAGGCCACACCCCGGGCGCCGACACGCGGAAGTCCCGGCACCATTCCATCAACCTGCCTGGCTGGAAACCAGGCCTACACAAGGAGACCACACCATGGCTCGAGGCATCAACAAGGTAACCCTGATCGGCAACCTGGGACAGGATCCTGAATTGCGCTATACGGGAAGCGGCACGCCCGTCTGCACGCTGCGCGTGGCAACCACGGACACGTACAAAGACCGCGACGGCCAAGTCGTCGAAAAGACGGAATGGCACAGCGTCGTATTCTGGAGTAGACAGGCAGAAATTTGCGGCGAATACCTCCACAAAGGCTCCCGGATCTACGTCGAGGGCTCCCTGCAGACAAGGTCCTGGGATGACCGCGACGGAAATACTCGTTACAAGACGGAAGTCAAGGGACTCTCGATGCTGATGCTGGATGGTCGCCGCGAATCCTCACCCCGGCCAGACGAATCGGAGCGATATCCAAGCGGGCAATCCTCCAGATCCGGGCCAGACACGCCACCCGGTCGCGAAGGCATCCAGGCACCGGATCCCCAAGACGAGGGGGGGGCTTCCCGCGAGGATGTGCCTGCAGGCAACCGTTCGTTCGAAGCCGCAGGCGACCAGTCGGGTGATCCGCTGGACGACCTCCCATTCTAGCGCACAGGCAAGGGCTCTCTAGTCCCAACCGCCGCGCCGGCTGCCGCCGCGCGGCCCGCCCCGGCCGTGGCTGAAAGGGTTGCCACGGGGGCGGCTGCGCTCTTCTGCATCGTTGACCCGGATCGTCCTTCCTTCGTGTTCCGATCCGTCGAGCTGGCTCTTGGCCTCTTCGGCCGCACTGGCATCCTCATACGTAACAAATCCGAATCCTCTGGATCTTCCAGTATCCCGATCGTAAATGACACGCGCTTCTGAAACGGAGCCGTACTGTTCAAAATGGCGGCGGAGTTCCTCGTCGTCTACGCCCCAGGAAAGACCGCCCACAAAAAGTTTCTTCATGACACACCTGCTGTGAAAATGGGTGAACACTGTCCAATATAATCATTATGGCAAAGAGATTGCTTGGACCTGAATGAATTGACCGTGCGGCCGGCAGTGGTATTCCTGCAATCTGGTTGTCTGCTGATCCGGAAATGGATGGCAGGACGGCTACCTTGCCTCAGCAATTGGCGATCCAGGCCTTCAAGCCAATGGTAGGCCGTAAACTGAGCCAAGGTGCCGCTCAAACCCCACGTGCCAATAGCCCTGGTGACGCACACCAGCCCCCCCCGGGTCAGCGACGCCCTACAGATGCACGGTATCACGAGAATCACGCTTGCATTTTACCGGCCCATGGGGGTAATTGCACATTGATAAACATCAAAGATCGAGGAAGTTCATGGCATCCCCTGCATCTCGCGGACAGTGGAGCGGAAACGTTGGCTTTGTTCTTGCAGCCGCTGGCTCCGCGATAGGCCTAGGCAATATCTGGAGATTTCCGTACTCCGCAGGAGAGGGCGGTGGCGGAATCTTCGTGGTAATATATCTGGCGTTCGTGCTGATTATCGGGCTTCCCGTAATGCTCACGGAGCTCTCGATAGGGCGCCATACGCAGCGCAACCCGGTGGGGGCCTACAGGCAACTGGTTCCCCGTTCGCTTTGGCCATACCTTGGCGGCATTGGCGTTATTACCGGATTTGCCATTCTGGCCTTTTACGCCGTCGTGGCGGGATGGACTCTTGGATACCTGTACATGGCCATCACCGGAGGGCTGTCTACAGCTGTCGACGCAGAAGCAAGCAGCTCCATTTTCGGGGCATTTGTCAGCAATCCATGGCAGGGGCTTGGCCTCGCAGGGATTTTCCTGGCGCTTACCATCCTGGTGGTTCAGGGAGGCGTAGCCCGCGGCATTGAGCGCGTAACGACCATACTAATGCCGCTGCTCTTCGTTCTTCTGGTTGTCCTTGCCATCCGTGCACTGACCCTCCCCGGTGGAGGTGAGGGCCTGGTCTATCTCTTCAAGCCGGACTTTTCGGAGCTGACCTTCGGTGTCGTGATGAGCGCGCTCGGGCAGGCGCTGTTCAGCCTCAGTTTGGGCATGGGCACCATGATTACCTATGGATCCTACGTTTCCAAGACCGAGAATTTGTGGAAGGCCGGCACATTGGTCGCGCTATTTGACACCTTCATCGCGATTCTGGCCGGGCTCATAATCTTTCCTGCGTTATTCTTTGCCGGCGCAGAACCGGGCAGTGGTCCGGGGCTCGTGTTTGTGGTCCTGCCGACCATCTTCAATGCCATGCCCGCAGGCACTATCGTGGCCGTGGCCTTCTTTACACTTCTAGCCATCGCCGCACTTACCTCCACCATTAGTCTGCTGGAGGTAGTGGTGGCGTATTTCGTCGACGAGAAAGGGTGGAGCCGCAGAAAAGCCGGCATTTTGCTTGGTAGCGCCTGCTTCCTGCTTGCCGTACCCTCTGCGCTGGCAAATGGCGCCGTAGGCTGGCTGGGAGAAGGCGGCATCTTTGGCAGCTGGGACTTTCTTACGCTTAACAACAATATATGGGGCAACTATTCCCTCAGCATCGGCGCGATCCTGATCTGTGTCTTTGCCGGCTGGAAATGGGGCATCCCCAAGCTCGTAGCCTCGCTGGAGGAAGGGCCCGGCGCCGGCTTTCCACTGCCTGGGGCGTCCATTCTGGGCTTCCTGGTAAAGGTAGTGTGTCCCATCGCCATTCTGATAACCCTGCTCTTCATCATATTTACCGGTAGCTACTTCTAGGCACGAGGTGATGCCCGTCCGATGCAAAACCCGAATGGGCCACTTGCTGTACGAGTGCATGGCGTGATCAATTCTCAGGTCCTGCCTGCACCGTCATCCTACAGACCGCCGGATCATTGATCGAGCCGAGTTCGATCGCGGCCTTAATTGCCCTGCTCCTGGCTTCTGCCGTCGTTTCGGGCTCTGAGGTGGCAATGTTTTCCCTTAGTGCGGCAGCCAAGGAATCCCTGTCCCAGAAAAGTGATCGGGCCAGTCGCGAGGTACTTACGCTGCTCGGGAGGCCGCGGCATCTGCTAATCACTATCCTGATTCTCAACACGGTCCTCAACGTTTCGGCTGCTGTACTCGCAGCGGTGATAACGGCAGGCATTGCGGCCGCGCAGCAATGGAGTACGACTGCCACGTTTGCGATTGAGGTGCTAGTGCTCGCATTTGTGCTCTTGGTAGTCAGCGAAATAACCCCAAAACTGATCGCTTCCCAACACGCCGTTGCCTATAGCCGGCTTGTCGCACGGCCGCTGCGACTACTGCACCGCCTGCTTTATCCGCTTGTTGCTGTCATTGCCATCTGGATGAAGCGGACCCAGCAAGGTTTCAATCGCCGGTTCGTATCTCCGGATGTGCTATCACCGGAGGATGTCAAGATGATGGCAGAGATCGGACGGGCACACGGATCTCTGGAAGACGACGAACTCGAGTGGATACAGTCCATCGTAGACTTCGGCGAAACGCCCGTTCGCGCTGTCATGATTAACCGACTGGACATCGCCGCACTCCCCGTTACAGCGAGCATGCCGGATGCACTCCGGCTGATACGATCCACGGGGCACTCGCGTTTACCACTATTTGTGGACCATCTCGACAATATCTTGGGCGTGGTCTATGCCAAGGACCTCTTGCCATACCTGGCATCTGGCAGGCGATCGCCCCGACCGGACTGGACCCGCCTGATGCGACCACCCATGTTCGTTCCCCTGGGCAAGAAGTTGGATGACTTGCTGCAGGATTTTCAGCGCAGGAAAACGCATGTTGCCATCGTCGTGGATGAATACGGGGGGACGGCCGGTTTGGTCACCTTGGAAGATGTGCTAAAGGAAGTAGTCGGTGATTTCAGGGATGAGCACGACGAGGACGAAGGCCCAGAATACGAAATACTCGGAGCTGGCCGCTACCGCATTGATGCGCGCATGAATCTGGATGACATCAATGATTTGCTGGACCTGGACCTGGATACGGAGAGCTTCGGGTTTGAAACCCTGGGCGGACTCATATTTCATTTGGCCGGCGACATTCCAAGCGAAGGTGATGTCGTCGCATATGGGCGGCTTACGCTGACCGTTGAGGCCGTCGAAAGCAATCGGATCCGCCTCGTCCAGGTAAGCGTCGCCCCACCAGCGGATCCGAACTAATGCCTCACGCCCTGTGTTATTTTGCCAGCGGGCGGCTTCGCCAGCGATAGGGGGCCATACTGGATGCAATGGGCAAGGGATACGCCTTGGGCCTGCAGGGAGCAGTTCCGGATGGGAATCCGCACGTTCCATGCGATCTCACGAAATCAATGGTCATTGATGTTGCGCGAAATCGTACCAATGCAAGATATTTGATCGGCCTGATGTCGTATATTATGGCATTGTTATTATTGCGCATCAGCGTATGCGATCCGTAAACGATAACTGCGGGATATTTGGCATTTATAACGTGCCCGACGCGGCTCGGCTCACCTACTTCGGGCTGCACGCGCTTCAGCACCGGGGGCAAGAGTCCTGCGGGATCGTAACTTCTACGTTCGATGAGCACCGCCAGCGGCGCATCATGCCCGTGTACAAGGACTTTGGGCTGGTGCTGGACGTATTCAATGACCCCAATATTTTCAATTCCGTCTTGCTGGGAGACGCAGCTATCGGTCATACCCGGTATTCAACCAGCGGATCGTCGCAAAGCAGGGCAAACATCCAGCCATTCCGGGTCCAGTACAAGGCGGGGAATCTCGCCATTGCACACAACGGCAACCTTTCAAATACGCGCGAGCTACGGCAGGCATTCAGCGACCGCGGAACGCTGTTTCAGTCCACTTCGGATACTGAGCTGATATTGCACCTGATCGCGCAGAGTCGGCGCGAGAAGCAGATAGATCAGGTACTGAATGCCCTAATGCAGGTGGAAGGCGGCTTTGCCTTCGTGCTTCTTACGGACGAGAGTCTCATCGCCATCCGGGACCCTAACGGCTTCCGGCCCCTTGCCCTTGGCAGGTACGAATACCCCGATGGCAGTGCCCGAAGGGCCTATTGTGTTGCCAGCGAGACATGCGCCTTTGACATGATAGGGGCCACGTATATGCGCGACATTGCGCCGGGTGAAGTCCTGGTCATCAACAGGGAGGGATGCGAGACTGAAGAATTCGAGAGCATTCAATTGCCAAACCGGCACGGCATCAGTCAGTGCATCTTCGAATATGTTTACTTCTCCCGGCCCGATTCCAAGGTTTATGGAGAGATGGTAGACAAGGTGCGGCGTCGATTTGGCTGGCAGTTGGCGCGCGAGGCACCCGTGCCGCGCGTGCCTGCGGAGGAGAAAGCCCCCGTGGTCATTTCCGTACCGGACTCATCCAACACGGCCGCCCTGGGATATGTCAATGAATGTCAGAGGCTCGGATACCGGTGCCGGTACGAGATCGGCCTTATTCGCAACCACTACGTCGGACGAACCTTCATCGCCCCTGGACAGGACAAGCGAGAAATGCAGGTCCGGTGCAAGTTCAATACCGTAGACGGAATCCTGAAGGATCGCATCGTGGTCGTGGTAGATGACTCCATTGTGCGCGGCACCACCGCCCGCCTGCTGGTCAAGATGATACGCGAGGCAGGTGCGCGCCAAGTGCACTTCCGCGTAGCCTCGCCGACGGTGGTCAGTCCCTGCTTCTACGGCATGGACTTCCCGAGTCGTGAAGAGCTTCTTTCGAGCGAGTTTGAAGACACAGCCGCCATCGGTGCGTGGCTCAGTGTGGAGTCGCTGGCCTACCTTTCCGTGGAAGGCATGAACAAAGTGGTTCGGTCGGCCAGCGAAAACAAGCGCGGGTTCTGCAATGCCTGCTTTACGAGCCGCTACCCCGTCCCCGTTGGTTTAGGCGTGAGCAAGGAAGAATACGACTGACGGCCGGACTCAGAATTGGTCCGGATGGCACCGTCCTACTGGTCCCGTTCCGCCGGGATGCTGCAATCCAGGCCCCGATCGGTGTCTACCAGATAGGTGATCTTCCAGCCGTCATCCGTCCTGTACAACTGCATGGAATTTACTCCGCAGTGGTGCAGTTCGTCGCCGAGGTAAAACGCGTATAACATCCATGCGGAAGCAAGACGCTGGTCCACGCGGATGACCATTTCCCAGATGCGCTCGTGCCAAACCTTTTCATGAGGCCTACCTATGGCATGCAGGAAACCTTCGTTGGAAGAAGTGCCATACCCCGTGTCCATAGCCCGGCCCATCAGCGCCCCGGCATGGAACGTGCTGGCTACAACCGTGCCGTCACCTGCCCGCATGCCGTCGAACAATCTATCTACAACTGCGCGCACGTCCTCTTCCGCGTTCTAACCTGCGGCACGGGGGGCGCAAACGAGCACTAAAGGCCCCAGTACGCACACCGATTTGAATAGGCGGGACAACATGGTGCCAGGACTAGTCTGGTACAAGATACGCGTATTGACGCTTCACAACGCAAGACGTTGCATTGTCCTGCGGGCAACCTCTTGTGCGGAGCGAACAGCCCGTAGCTGCTTGGCAATACCTCTATATTGAATAGCGCCGACCGGCTGAATATTATGGTATAGAGCATTCGCTGCTGCATTGCCAGCACCTCTCGCTGAGCGCTACGGACGCCCACAAAAGGAGCGTAACACGAGCTTCGTCGGAGCTAACACCGGGTACGGTATCCATGAACCGAACGAGTTTGGCTCTGTCCAGCCATTCGTCCGTGCGCACTCGCGTTAATAGATCTACACCGAAGGGCGTCAATTCTGCAATGGCCCGTGCCACGTTCGTGGGCTTAAGACCGCCGGCAAGAAACACCGGCTTAGGTGACCGTTGACGAAATCCCAGACCAGTCGACCGATCGTGGACACGACCGGAGCCCCCCAGCTCATTTTCTGGCGGGATTGCCTGTATCCAATAGCAGCGCGTCCTGCAGGTGCGCATGACCCTGCCCTGCCTATGGCACCTTCGTCCCTGACGTGCATCACCTGTACGAATCAATACCTGAATGGTGTCGCCGAAGCACGGGAAATGCTGCGTGGTCAAGGCTGTCAACGAATCGGATGGTCGTGGCTCGGCAGAAGAGGTGCTGGCGGATAGTCTCTCCTGCATCCAGAAATGGCGTCAGAAGAAACGTAGCCGTAGGCGGCAATCGTCGCCATCAGGGCTTAACCTATTCAGCCTGCACCGCTGGGCATGGCCGGTACATGACCAAGCGCACGCTCCTGCGACAATGGCCATGCGTACCCCTGCCAGGCTGCTCATACAACAGATCTGTACACGGCGGAGATTTATGGCGGCGCACGAGGATACTTGGACTTAACGGGCACTGCAGAGACTAGCACCCCGTATGGTATGCACCAAGCACGGCAAGCGGCCATTCTTACCCGCATCCTCGAAACAAGTGAGCCAGCGGTTAGATTGTAAGTGGTGCAAGGCGGAGACTGCCGCTCGGCGTCCTTACCTGTCTTACACTTATTCCACTTGTGCCACCGATTTTCATTAAGAGGATAAATTTGGGATGCTGAAAACCAATAGTGGGTCCAAGCTAACGGCCGAAGAAGTAAGACGCTATCAACGCCATTTTGCGCTGGAGGAGGTAGGCATTGCCGGCCAGGAAGTCCTTAAGGCTTCCTCCGTGCTCGTAGTCGGCGCTGGAGGCCTTGGATCGCCGCTCGCGCTTTATTTGGCGGCTGCGGGAGTAGGCCGCCTGGGTATTGTGGATTTTGACAACGTAGACGCTTCCAATCTGCATCGGCAAGTGCTTCACGGGTCCGCGGACATCGGACGGCAGAAGGTAGCATCGGCGCGAGACACTCTGAACGAAATCAACCCGTTCGTTGAACTGGAAGCCCATGCCTACCGGCTTACGCGCGATAATGCAACAAGACTTATCCGCGAATTTGATGTGGTGGCAGACGGCACGGATAACTTCCCAACGCGCTACCTCGTCAACGACGCCTGTGTTCTAACAGGCAAGCCCAATGTTTATGGCTCAGTCTACAAGTTTGAGGGGCAAGTCTCGGTGTTTGCCCACCCGGACGGCCCCTGCTACCGCTGCATCTTCCCTGAGCCTCCTCCGGCCAAACTGGTTCCCTCCTGCGCAGACGGCGGCGTTATGGGGGTACTACCGGGCATCGTGGGCTCCTTGCAGGCGAATGAAGTCCTAAAGCTGCTGTTGCGTATCGGCGAGCCGCTCGTCGGCCGCATGCTCCTGTTCGACGCCCTGGTAGGTGGGTTTCAAATGCTAACCGTCCCGCGTGCCGCTGCCTGCATCGCATGCAGCGGCACGCACGGCATGCATGATCTACCAGTTTACGATTCGGCGTGCGACTTTGGCGGCAGCACCGTACCTGAAATGACGGTTGCCGAGCTTCATGCCCTGCGCATGGCTCGTCGTGCGCCCTTCATACTTGATGTAAGGAAGCCCTACGAACAGGATCTTGCCTCGATTGGCCCAAACCAGCTGATTCCTGTTGAAGAACTCCGCGGGCGCCTGGCTGAACTCGCGGCGTCGCCCTCGGACCTAATAGTCGCCCACTGCCGCTCAGGAGTGCGCTCCGCCAGGGCTGTTCAGATCCTGCATGGTGCAGGCTTCAAGCGTGCTATAAACCTCAAGGGTGGAATTCTGGCGTGGAGTCGGGAGATTGATCCTGCTGTGCCCACCTACTAGCCTGCATTCCCACGCGTCATATTGGGGGCTGAAGATTCGACATTTGGGACAAAGATTGTCATGCACGTCGGATGTGTAGTGGCAGGTTTCCCATCCATGGAATGGGCACTGCAGCGTCGGTGTACCCGGTGGCGTGCAGATATGGGTTATTGGTTCGGCGAGGCAGCAGGACGATGATGCGATGGTTACGTCGGCCCCGGCCCGCACGAGCTTTCGGAAGAGAGTGCGCGGCTTGGCTGATTCCAGACCGTTGCCAATCCTGGTGGCCAGGAGGCGGTAGAGGGTGCTCTCGATGAGGGTGAGCTGCAGGTCCACGTCGATGTTCATCGGTACCGCGGAGCTGAGCGCATCCATATGGAAGAAGTCGATGGCATCGGCCAGCGTGTTTTCGATGACCATACGCCGGGCATAGCGCTCCACCAGTTGGGCTGCCGGGCTCGTCCACTGATTGGTGAGCAGCATGGTGGGCTTATCGTGGCCGAGATCCTTGATGGCAATCTGCCGGGGGTCTCCTTTATAGCCGCGCAGGCGGACGTTCTCTTCCAGGACGCGGGGCGTGCGGAAGGTGCGGCCGGTGAGCCTGATCTGTCGCCATTGGTGTTTCGCTGTGGCGGCCAACTCCTGCAGCATCTTCCGGGAGCGGCGCCGCAGCGTCAAGAAGGCGGTCCCCCATGCCTGCAGCCCTGCCAGGTTGGCATAGGTGGTGAAGGTACTCTCGAAGACCAGCTCCTGCGGCACGGCCCCGGTGCGCTCGCGCCAGAAGTCGACAAAGCTGAGGATCTGCTCGTTACGTTTTTTCTTGCGTATCTCGGCATCGACATAGACGAAGTGCCGCGCCTGCGCATCGCGCGCGACCAGCGACAGGATACCCATCTGACTGCGGCTGCGTTTGGAGATGTAGGGTTTCTCTACGAGGGCGTCCTTGCCGTAGTAAGGGATGGTGTGGAAGTCGAGGTCAAAGGAGGTTCCCCCTCCGAGCGGGATGCCGAGGCCGCGCGTGGCCCCGTGCCAGTCCTCCATGAGGCTGCGGCAGTGCTCGGGATGGACGCGGCACGAGTACTCGGTGAGCGCTTGGGCATCACGTTGAGTCCGGCAAACAGGGCCAGTCCCGGATCCAGTGCCTCCGCCATGACATGGGCGCTGCGTCGCAGCCCCCACAGCTTCAGTGCCAGCAGGGCGCGCACGGCGCAGCCCGCCGGAATCATGTCACTTCCGGGCATGCCATTGCAATCGAGCAGGGTATCGAACTGGATACTGGCCAGATCGTGCACGAAGAGGAAGAGGCCTCCAAAGTCGGTGTGAAAGCGGCGTGGCGACACGTCCAGCTGCCGGTAATTGGCCACCGCGGCCCGCTCCGGGCGCAAGACATCGAGTCGCCCCTGCAGCCCACGTCGGTAAAGCCTGCCGATACCGGCTGCCCGTAGCACCCGCATGACGGTCGCGCCACTTGCGCCAACCCCCTGCTGTGAGAGTTTCGCAGCGATCTCCGTAATGGACAGGTTTTCCTGTTTGCGCAGCGCGACTATGCGCTGATCGCGCTCTTAGCAGGCCCGGGCCTGAACCGCGGGCTCGGGTGCATTGGGCTCCGCCTTCTTTCTGCGCTGCCGAGCGCTGAGAAAGAAAGGCTGTTCGGGATTGCTCTGGAACTCAGCTCAGATGTTACGGACGGTTCCGTAGGAGTATTCGAAGCGCTCTGCGACCTCTGCCAGGGGCAGCTCTTCGACGTATCGGGCTCGGAGGGCTTCGTACTGGCGGTGAACGCTACTCTTGGGTGTGAGGAAGACTGGCGCGAGTTTAGTCATGTTATCAATAAAAGTTTGTAATATAGCGCCACTATTGTTACGATCATGACTAATGCATGGTGCCCTTCCGCCAAAAAAGAGGAAATTTCGACCTGTTTCAGCCAAGATGCTACCACATAGGCTCAAACCGTACGTCGTCAGAGAGAGAAATGGCTGTTGGCGGCCATCTACCTATCCTGAGTCGCCACGCCGAAGCTATTATAGTATCGTGACCATCGTTATAAGTGTCAAACCTGACCTGATACTCATGAACGAGAGAGGGCAATACAGGAATGAATTTCCCCAAAATTGCACTACAAACTGTCAGCTGCCCACCGCCCGTGGCAATTCAGGCAGCAGAAACAGACGCCACTCGTTACCGCTGCCCCCGGCATCGTCGAAGCTCGGATCCCTATTTTCGAGGTTGTGTTCAGTATCCATTGACTGGCGCCGTATGTGTGTGCGAAAGACGCCGTTTGGCACAGCAGTCTCCACCGCCCGCCAACCAACGTTGGCGCAATGCCCCCGGTCCGTCATGTGACCGTCGCAGTCAGCAATACTTGCACTTGTGGCTCCACACGGGCCTCAATCAACAGTCACATTTCGTAAATCTATGAGGAAACTTCGGTTTAACCTGTGCCGTCACCACCGCAGCGTTGCATGTGCGCTGATACCGTAGTCGACAGTCTGCCAGGGATTGGCGGTTTCCCGAGCGGTGCCGGATGCAGAAAAAGCCAGTCCGTTCTGCATTCTGACTTCGTAGCCGAGGCGGTAGTCCCGGCCTCGCTCGCGCAGGACCACAGCGAGGACCGGCTTTGCCAGGCCGGTTTCTTTCGCCAGCAGGGTGCCGTAGCCAAAGAGCACCTCCAGGCGCTTCTGGCCGGGCGGGCTGATCGCCGCTTCCACTACGGAGTCGTGGCGCCACAGCGCCTGCTTGCCGCCCGATTGGGCCGGACCCCATACCGGGCGTATCTCCGCAGTGAGCCCGAGCCCTTGCGGCTCGCCGTAACGCAGTGCCGCAGCCACGCCCCATTCCGCCAGCCCCTCGACCGCATGCGTCACCAGGCCGCGCGAACTCATTTCCGCTCGCAATCTGCCGCCCGGACGCGCCACGCGCAGACCGCCCCCCACTTCGAGACCCAGCCCCGTCTCCGCGTCCCGGCCGTCCCGCCTGAGCGCGGCCTCCAGATACGGATGTATCGACCGGCTAAGCACCACGCTGCCTTCCAGTCCCGCCCGAAGGCGGCTGACGCTGATCTTCGCTTGTGCCTCGGCGCGCGCAAGAAAGGCATCCGCCTCGTACGAAAGCCGCGCCCTGTGGCCGCGCGCCAGCGTCCCGGTGGCGCCTGCTGCCACGAGGCTTGAGCCAAGGTCCGCCTCCACACGCTCCGCGCCGTCAACCTCCGTCGAGCCGCGCCCCAGGCCCGCCAGCGCCCATATGTTGTCTGAGGGCAGGTGGTAACTCACATACGGATAAACGCCCGTGAGCATCGAGCCTGTCTTGCCCTCCGCCGCATACGCCTCGAACGTGCCCGAAGCCTGGCTGTGCGCCAGAAGAAGCCCCGCCATGAGACCGCTCTTCCAACGGTAGTCCGCGCCGAGCGCTGCTGTCGTGACATCCGCGCTTAGTGACATCGATCCCTCTTTGCCGCTCACCCGCGTGAACGCCCCCCGGCCCCACACGCTGAATGCACCGCTACTGGCCGCCAGACCGCAGCCCGAGAGCAGCTCTGCCGCTGACGGATCCCAGTTCGGATTGGCGTACCGCATCGCCTGCAGGCTCTCTCCGGATACGGGCGTGCAGGCGGGATCGATGTCGAGCCACCGCAGTCGCTCTGCCATCGCCTCCACGACGTGCCCCGATGCCGTGCGCGCAAACCGCGCGAGATGGGCCGCGAGCACGCCTTCCTCAATGGAGGCTTCCTCCACAATGGTCGCGGTGGCAATGGCATCCTCCAGCGTCGCATTCCAGGCCGATTCCAATGCGAGAGAAAACGTCTCCTCTCGCCAGTCCCGCTCGTCCCGGATCAGCCGCACACGCACTTCTTGCTCCACTTCTCCCGGTGCAAACGTGAGCGTGCCGGACGCCATG
Source organism: Rhodothermales bacterium (assembly GCA_965216255.1). Taxonomy (GTDB): domain Bacteria; phylum Bacteroidota; class Rhodothermia; order Rhodothermales; family Bin80. The sequence goes on along the minus strand of OZ244148.1, from coordinate 4,257,784 downwards.
ACATAGTCCGTGCCCGCCTGGGCTGTGCCGTCGAAAGTCCGGTACGTGGCGCTAACCATTCGCATGCTCGGCACCGAGAGACTCACCGTGAACACCGCCTCGCCCCCGTTCTCGCTGGCGGTGATGTCGCCGATCCGAAGAAGCGGCATCCCGTCGTTGTCCACGATCGTGCCGGTGGCCGCTGCGCGCGCAATGGCCGCATTCGTCGCCTGCAAAAGCGTCACCTGAAACGTCTCCTCCGCCTCCTCGTCCAGTTCGTCCTCCAGCACCGTGATCGCCACTACCCCCTCCGTACTCCCGCTTTCGAAGACTACGATGCCGCGTGAAGACGTGTAGTCCTGGCCCGCCTCCGCCGAAATATCCGAGCTCTCGAAGAAGACGCTCACCACGCGCGAACTCTTCCGGCTCAGCCGTACCGGAAGGTGCAGCATGCCCGCATCCTCCGGTGCCCTCCCGTCATGGATGCTGATCGTGACCGTCTCGTCGTCATCCGTGATCGTGCCCCGGCCCGTGCCGTCAGTAATCTCGGCATGCTCTGCCCCGCTCAGCTTTACCAAAAATGTCTCGTCTTCCTCGTCCAGATCGTCTGCCAGAATGGGCACTGTTATCGTGCCTGCGGTCTCGCCGGGCGCGATGCGCAGCGTGCCGATCGTCTCGGTGTAGTCTGCGCCCGAGGTCGCAGTCTCGTCCTCGGTGGCATACTCCACCCGCACCGCCATCGTGCTCTGTTCGCTGAGCGTCACCGTAAAGGCCGCGCTGGCTGCACTCTCCTGCGTGACCATATCGCCAATGCTCAGGGTCGGCACCGCGTCGTTGTCCACAATCGTGCCCGTGCCCGTGGCCGAGCCCAGGCTCGCGTTCTGCGCGCCGCTGAGCACAAGCGTAAACGTCTCGTCTTCCTCTTTTACGTTGTCCTCCAGAATGGGCACCGTGATCGTGCCTTTGGTCTCACCGGGCGCGATGCGCAGCGTCCCCGTGGCGGCCTCGTAGTCCTGCCTCGCCATGGCCGTGCCGTTCATCGTCGCGTACGTGGCCGTTACCTCCAAAGAACCAGGGTTACTTAGCGTGACGGCAAACGCCGCGCTGCCGTCCCCTTCGCCCACACGCACCTCGCTCACCACTCCCAGCACCGGAGCACCGTCGTCATCGATGATCGTGCCCGTCGCCTCCGGCGAAGCATACTCCGCGGCCTCGGCGCTACTCAGCGACACGGTGAACGTCTCATCCGGCTCGTCCATGATGTCATCCACGAGGTCCACCGTGATAGTCTTCTGCGTCTCCCCGGGCTCGAACCGGAGACGACCGGCTGCCTGGCGGTAGTCCACGCCCTCCGTCGCCGAACCTGCCCGCGTCTCATAGGCCGTGCTTACTGCGACCGGACTGGCAGCGTCCAGACGGACCACGAACACCATCTGGCCCGCATTCTCTTGCGCCCGCGCATCCGCTATCCGAAGGTTCACCACTTCGTCGTCCACGATCGTGCCTAATCCTTCAGCATCCTGAATCTCTGCATTCTCTGCACTGCTTAGCATGAGCCTGAAGGTCTCGCTGCCCTCTTGCTCCGCGTCGTCCCTAATGGGCACTCCAATGGTTCGGCTCACGACCCCCGGCATGATCTCCAGCGTGCCCATTCGCGCTAAGTAGTCGGCCCCCGCCGTCGCACTGCCGTCTCTTGTGGCATAACTCACCCTTACGGTTTGCGCCGGGTTTGCCCGGTCCAGCGATACCGTAAAGCGAGCCTCGCCGCCGCCCTCTTCAACCGTCACGTCATCCACACTCATTCGATACGTGTCGTTGTCCTGGATCGTGGCCTCGCCTGTAGCGTCGCCCAGGGCCGCGCCCGTGGGACTGCTCAAAACGAGCGTGAAAGTCTCGTCGTCTTCCACAAGAGCGTCCTCTATCACGATCACATCCACCTGCCCGCTCAGTTGTCCGGGAGCAATCACGAGCTCCCCGGAGGCCGGATGGTAGTCCTCAACTGCTGTCGCCGTGCCATCGAAACTCGCATACTGCACCGTGACCGCACGGATGGACGCCACATTCAGACTCGCCGTGAACTCGGCCCGCGCGTCATCCTCCACCACCACCACATCGTCTATGGACAAAACCGGCAGGTCGTCGTCCGTGATAGTCACCGTCGCTACCCCGCGCGATATGTCCGCACCCACCGGATCCGTAAGCGAAACGGTAAAGGCCTCTACCTCCTCCACCTGAAGATCATTCAGGATCCTTATCTCAATGCGCTCCTCCGAGGCCCCCGCCGGTATCGTGAGCGTACCCGTATCCGCCTCATAGTCCTCGCCTGCGGTTGCCGTGCCGTCCGAAGTCGCATACCGCACGGTAACCGCCTCATTCGAGACACGACTGAGCGACACGCGTACAATCGCTGCGTTCGCATCCTCCTCGGTCGCTGCGTCTGTCGCCGTCAGCGACGCTTCGCCTTCATCATCCAGGATCGTCACCGTAGCCGTGCTGCGCGCAACCCTTGCGTCTCCCGACGCATTGCTCAGCCGTACGGTAAACGTCTCGCTCTCCTCGTCCACCGCATCGTTCAGCACAGTGACCGTGATGGTCTGCTCCGTCTGGCCCGGCGCGAATATGACAACGCCGCTGCCCGCATCGTAGTCCGTGCCTGCGGCCGCCGTGCCATCCGCCGTCGCCCAGTCCACGCTCACTCTCGTGCTGCGGGCAGGATCGAGTCGCACCCGGACCGTGGCAGTGCCCGCATTCTCCGGCACCACCGCGTCCTCTATCGAAAGATCGGAGCGCTTGTCGTTGTCCCGTATCGTCACGCTGGCCGCGTCTGTTGCAATCTCCGTGTTCTGCGCTCCGCTCAGCTGCACCTGAAACGATTCATCTTCTTCGATCAAATCGTCCTCCAGGATCTCGATCCGGACGCTCTCCTCCGTGTCGCCGGGCCCAAAGGTCAGCTCCATATCGGTTGCCTTATAATCGGCCCCCGCCGCCGCCGTGCCGTCTTGCGTGGCAACATGCACCCGGACCTCCGCCTCGCTCGCCGAGGTCAGGCGCACCGACACCACGGCCTCGCCTTCATGCTCGAATACCGACGCGCCGCTTACCACCAGCGTCGCAGCGTCGTCATTGTCGATGATCGTCGCCGTGCCCACCGCCTGCTCCAGTCCCGCCGCAACAGGATTGCTCAGCACCATGCGGAACGTCTCGTCCTCCTCGTCGAAGCCGTCATCCGTAATGGCCACCGCAATCGACAGCTCCGTCATACCCGGCGTGAACGTCAGCGTGCCGCTGGCCTCCGAATAGTCCGACCCCGCCCGCGCTGTGACGTCCTCCGTGGCATACCTGACGGTGACCTCGCTAGCGATTTGCCCGCTCAGCGTGACCTCAAAAACCGCCTCCCCCGCGCTCTCGCTTACAGGCTGGGTATCCGCAATCCGCAGCGTCGCCGCCTCGTCATCGTCGATGATCGTCGCCCTGCCCACCGCCTGCTCCAGTCCCGCCGCAACAGGATCGCTAAGCACCATGCGGAACGTCTCGTCCTCCTCGTCGAAGTCGTCATCCGTAATGGCCACCGCAATCGGCAACTCCGTCATGCCCGGCGTGAACGTCAGCGTGCCGCTGGCCTCCGAATAGTCCGACCCCACCCGCGCTGTGACGTCTTCCGTGGCATACCTGACGGTGACCTCGCTAGCGATTTGCCCGCTCAGCGTGACCTCAAAAACCGCCTCCCCCGCGCTCTCGCTTACAGGCTGGGTATCCGCAATCCGCAGCGTCGCCGCCTCGTCATCGTCGATGATCGTCACTTCTACCATGGCCGTGATGTCCTCGAAAGCGCCCATACTCGACGTCAGCGTCAGCGTTACCTCGTCATCAACCGCATCATCATCATGCACCGCAGTCACCGTTACCGTCTGGACCTCTTCCCAGTTTTCCGGCGTGGAAATTATGGTCTCGGACGACAGCCGCACGTCCGTGCCTGCGTGACCGGTGAGCGTTACTGTCCAGTCCGATGTCGGCTGCGACGACAATCGATGAGTAATATCCTCTCCCGTTGCATCCCCCTCTTGTACCACCAGCTCTAGAACCGCGACATCATCGTCAAAGATTATCAGCGTTTGAGTTACGTCGTCCGGCAAATCCGCACCTGATACTGCTGTCACTGTAAACGAAAACGTCTCATGATCCTCGTTCTCGGAATCATTCACGAGGGTCACGATTGTGAGCCAATAAAGACCGCCAGCTGGAATCGTCATTGAACCATCATCTATCGACGTGTAGTCGTCCCCCTCGGTAGCAGTGTCCCCGGCCTCTGTCTTAATCTTGAAATTCACCGTAACATCCTCTCGGCCGACCTTCGACAACCAAACAAAGGCCTGAAGCCAACCAGACTCTTCCGGAGCACCATTCCCATACAGCTCCAATACCGGCTGCGTGTATTCATCGTCGAATATTCTTATATCCACATTCACAAAATTCACGGTAGGATCGAAGTCTCCACCGCTTGCGGACACCGTTAGCGCAACATCCTCGTCCGCGTCATCCTCGTCCTGCATTGCCGTAACTGTCACCGTCTGATCCGTTTCCCAATTCTCAGACGTGAAAATGAGCGTCGCATCGGACAGCCGCACGTCCGTTCCCGCATGCCCCGATATCACCACCGTCACATCCGAGGTCGGCTGCGTCTCGAGGTGCACAGTAAAATCCTCGCCATCCCCTTCGTCCACGTCCAACTGCGTTGGGTCTACGACTAACCCATGATCGTCATCCCAAATCACTAACAGCGCAGATTTGGAGCGAACTCCACTGTCTTCACGTTGACAATATCCTCCGAAGGTTTCGTTTCCCTCAATCAGGTCGTCTTGCAATATTTCGAAATCAACCTCCGCAGGTTCACTCGCAAAATTTCCCTTTTTCATCAATAATCGAATTGGGTTTGGAAGTGTGAAGTCCACGCCTGGCGTTGCCGTTAATCCCTCATGAGCAGCCAATACATAGTAGTCTTCCGGAGCAGGCGTGCCATAATCATCATAGCAGACAACCATCCCCGTGCAACTTTCACCTTCAGAGAAGCCATAGAGATAACCCGGGCGAGTCAGCTCTGCACAGGCACCACTGGGTTCAAGTAGCATTCCCATAGACATTGATTCCGCAATATGCAACTCGTCTGCCGCACTCTGTTCACTCGGCGCCACTCTTGAGACTGTATTGCGTGCATCCTCTCCCGCCACCCAGCCGTTAATTCTGAGGGACACTACGCTTTCATTGTCGACGATCATACCGAGACTCGTGGCTGAACCCAAGACCGCATTCTGCACTCCGCTGAGCGTAAGCGTAAAGGTCTCTTCACCCTCAATACCGTTGTCGTCAAGAATGGGCACCGATATGACCTCTGCAGTATCTCCAGGCGCGATGCGCAGCGTCCCGGATACGCCCCCGTAGTCTGCGCCCGCAGTTGCCGTGCCGTCCATGGTCGCATATGCGGCCGAGACCTCGAAGGCGCTGGGGGAACTCAGCGTGATGGAAAACGCCGCGGTGCCGGCCCATTCTCCCACTCGCACGACGCTCTCAACTGCCAGCACAGGAGGGCCGTTGTCATCGACTTCAATGCCTGCCGCTTCCGGTGGCACACTTTCTGCGCTCTCCGCTTCGCTCTGAAAAAGCGTAGATGCCTCTTGCGTCCCGGAAACTTGCCCCGGCTTTAACCCGGCGGCAAGAAATGTCAATAGCACGATGAAAACACGGGTCCAAGGCAGACAGAGGAACAAGTGAGCATCGGCCGAACCGCGGCTCCACACAAACCGCATGTTCCGGCCGGATGCTGCCATTGCTCTCTGTGCTTCCTGCACCCAAATGTTAGCCCACCTTGTTCGCCAGAATCTTCAGGTACATTCCGAGGATCTGCCAGTGGCATCAGAAATCGTACGCAAGCACCTCATTACCAAGGTATTGCGAGGGATACTATTCTGCGCTCAAGCGTTCTGTTTCTGATACCCCGATGCACAACATTTAGTTAAGGTGAATGTAGTGCAGACTATAGCCCCTGATTTTTGTTCTCCTGTCCCTTGAGCATATCGGTAAAGGTTAGCGGATCCTACACCGAAATCCTGTCTTCGGGCGCATGCGCCATCCTGGTGCGAGCACAATTTGACCCCACCGGATTCACAAAGCCCTATACCTGTTCGATTTCCAGGATCCGGCGCGAACAACCCACATCCTGAAGCCACTGCTGCGGCCGTTCTTTCTGCTCTATCTGCAGGGCAGGGCGCGCCGCGGGGGTGTCGTCCGTTTGCGGCATGATCTCCTCACGCGCGTGGCCGCCTCTTCGAGAAGGGGCATGCGCAAGTAGGGTAAGCCTCTGGCCTCACAGCCGAGCATCTCGCGTCTGGTGCGTATTCTGGCGCGGGGACGCAATCTTGTGCGGCTGCGCCGTTTTGTGATCACCTTCGCTAAGAAGCACCTCCTGCAAACTGGCGGCGGCAAGTGACGCGAAGTCGTTGTGATAGACATCGACGGCGTGCCGATTGATGCCCATGGCCTGCAGCCGGGCAGTGCCTTCCATAGTATCCGTCCGGTGAAGTACATCGCGGAGGGGTATTTGCAGGCAAATGGCTCAGTCGTAGATGCGGAAGACCCAGATTCTTTGAAGCGTACCGGCCGCTACCTTGCTGGCTGGGCCCGCCGGCGGGCCATCATGAGCGGGCTTCATACTACGGCCGCGACCACGCCAGGGCCTGTTCCTGAATTCGAAGGTTTCAGACGTATAAGGTATTGTTGTTATTGAATCGGCTCTTCTGTTTGAACACAACACAACCGCCTTGCTGCAGGACAATAACGCCGTCCGAGAGCGCTACTCCCCAGACTCCTCTTCCAGCGGGACCGTACTCCGCTGCAGTATTAGACCTACCGCCTTGTAGAGAGTGATCTGCTGCCTGCCTGTGGCCGCGGGCACCAGGTAGTGCTTGCCCGTACCCTGGTCCCGCAATACCAACACCTCCACTGCCAAGAGCTCCGACAGGATCCGCACCTCACTTAGCGGCTCCTTGCCGCCGTGCATGCTGGTATGCTGGTAGCGCAAGATGCGCAGCAGTGCAAAGGCCACGAAACAGATGGCCATGTGCGCCTTCACCCGACGCTGCGTCCAGTGAAAGATGGGGGCACTGCTAACGCCAGCTTAAGCACCCGGAAGCCCTCTTCTATCCGCCACAGCTCTGGGCGTACACCTCCTGCGGCGCGAGCGTCTCCAGGCTGGTCCATAGACCGTGCAGGCCGTCAAAGGCCTGATCTTTCTCTATCGCCTCTTCGTTCAGACTCACCGCTCCCTGGTCCAGGAACCGACCGCTGCTCCCTTGACGCCCTGCGCCAGATTGAGCTTGGCCTTCTTTGCGGCCCTCTCCCTGTCGTGCGCATCCTTGACCGCTTTCTTCGGACAGGTCCGCAGGACCAAGCGCCGCCCGCCCCCCCAGGCGCCTTTCGGCAACCATGCGGCCTTCTCCCATGGGCTGCCACTCTTGCGCTGCCGTGATGTCGCGCGTGGCCTTCTTCGCCATCAAGCGCAGCCGGGCCGCCACCACAAAGTCGTATCCTTTGCTAAGAAGCAGCGCCAGGTTCTCTTGACTCATCATGCCGGCGTCGGCTACGAACGCTATCTTGCCCAAGGCGAAGCGTTGCTGCAGCGCCGCTATGGCCGGATCCAAGGTCTTGACATCGGTTGAATTGCCGGCGAATAGCTCATCCAGGCCCCGCCTTTTCTGGATGAGCGCGCCCTGCGGCTTGCCGTCCTTGCTGTAGCCTTTCTTCCGGAGCTCATCCTCACTGTCCGAAGCAAAGCTGAGCGTCGTAACATCAAAGAAGAGCACGTCTACCCTGCCGCCAAAGAGACCCATCACCTCTTGGGAGACGATATCCTGCCGGCGCCTGATACGGCCTTCAATTACCGCTCCCCATCATGCAGTAAAACTTCTCTACCGGCACTTCAGTGCCCTCTTTTTTGGAGAGCCGCCGGGCATGGCCGCGCTCCGGAGCTGCCAGGCGTAGCAGCACGGCCTGCCGGAACAGACGCCGGGCCATGGTCTGCCTTTCGGTGAAGACCTCACTCGGGCCCAACCGGTCGCAGAGGGCCCCGAAAACTTCATGGAAGCCCGCACACACGCGCTTCGTTTCCTCAAGGGCACTGGCATCCCGGATGGGTAGCGGCTCTGTTTGCTGCTTGCGTCTGTGCGCCTGGAGAACTGTGTCTGCGTTATCGGCGGCGGGCAAGAGGGAGGGCTGCTTCTCTTCTTGGAAGCGGCGCGCTGCGCGAGTTTAGCGACACCGAGCAGGGCCTCGAGTGCCACACCTTTGGGGGCGCTGCCCATGTGGCGGACGATCTCGAGTCGGGGTTTGCCTTCGGCATTTCTATACCCGGACACGATCTAAACGGAGACGTTTTTGGTAGTTTTTCGTCTGAGGGTGCGCACATACATAGTGGGTGTTAGATACGAATCGGATCCGCTGAACAATTTAAAAAGCTATTAACTGAAAACAACTTTCACTTATCGACGATTTACCGATCCTATTTGCCTTGCTGCACGCCAAATACAAAACCACGCTCCTCACGTTATCGTCGAAGTCAGCAAGGGCGGCATTCTGGTGTGGAGTCGGGGGATTGATCCTGCTGTGCCCACCTACAGCGCGCGTGCCGGGGATCTCTTCGTCAGTCCAGTCCATACTGGGCCGCGACCGCCTCAGCTGACAGCACGTGCTCCTTCGCGTCCGGTAGCCTGCTCTTAAGCAGCAGGTACGACCCAAGGACAAGCGCATCCATATGCGTGCTGAGAAAGCACGTGTACGCGTCGGCGGGAGTACACACGATAGGCTCTCCGCGTACATTGAAACTGGTATTGACGCAAGACAGGGCATCCTGTCTTGCGTTCGAATGCGCATAGCAGGTCCCAAAAAAGGGGATTCGCCGCCTTTTCCACAGTCTGAACGCGTGCCGAGCCGTCAACGTGCGTAACCGCCGGAATGGGCGATTCCACGGAACGCAGCCATACCGACGCATCGGCCTTCGCACCGATAACGGCAGCGACGAGACCCATATAGGGGCTTGGTGCCTCCAGCCCGAAGACGTCTCGGGCCCGTTCTGAGCGGACACTCGGGGCGAAGGGCCGAAAACTCTCCCTATATTTGATCTTGAGGTTCACCAGCCGCTGCACTTCCCGGCCCCGGGCGTCAGCCAGGATGCTGCGCGCGCCCAGGGCCCGCGGGCCATATTCCATGCGACCCTGAAACCACCCCACCACTTTCTGATCCACCAGCAGCTCCACCACGCGCGTGCACAGCAACGAACCGTCCAGCTCTTCGTAAGGCAGCGCCTCCCGGTCCAAGAAGGCCTTGATTTCTTCGTTTGAATAGGCAGGACCGAGATACGCACCGCGCATGGCGTCCGGCAGCGTAAGCTTCCGGGGCGCCTCGATGTACGTATGCCATGCCTGATAGGCTGCGCCCAGAGCCCCACCAGCATCTCCAGCTGCAGGCTGGATCCACAGCTCTTCGAAGCCTCCAGAGCGCAGAATCTTGCCGTTGGCCACGCAGTTGAGCGCAACGCCACCGGCCAGGCACAGCGCGGACTCACCCGTCAAGACCCGAACATGGCGCACCATGTTAAGTAGTGCTTCTTCCAGCACGCACTGGATGGATCGAGCCATGTCCATTTCGCGACGGGTAAGCTCAGCTTCAGGCTTTCGCGGAGGGCCGCCGAAAAGCCGGGCAAATCTGCGTCCCGTCATGGTCAGCACCACGGGATACGTGAAGTAATCCATGTTAAGTCGAAACGAGCCGTCCTCTTTTAAGTCCACCAGCTCGTCGCGCATTTGCCGGGCATACCTGGGCGTGCCGTAGGGAGCTAGGCCCATGAGCTTGTACTCTCCGGAGTTCACCCTGAACCCGCAGTAGTAGGTTATGGCACTGTAGAGCAGCCCGAGGGAATGAGGGAATTGTATTTCAGCCTGGATATGAAGCCGGCGGCCATTGCCTGCGCCATAGGACGTAGTCGTCCACTCTCCCACGCCATCGGTCGTCACGAACGCGGCTCGCTCGAAAGGCGAGGGGTAGAAGGCGCTCGCGGCATGACTGACATGGTGCTCAGGAAAGAGGATCCTGCCTCCGTAGTCGAGCTCTTTTCTGAGCAGGTCACGAATCCAGAGCTTTTCTTTGAGCCACACCGGCATGGCCTTGAGAAAAGAGGCGACGCCCCGCGGAGCATAGCTCAGGTAGGTCTCGAGCAGCCGTTCGAATTTTAGAAACGGCTTGTCGTAAAAGGCCACGATATCGAGGTCGGCAGCCGCCAGGTTCCCCGCCTTCAGGCAATAGTCAATGGCATGCCGCGGAAACGAGGGATCATGCTTGCGCCGCGTAAACCTCTCTTCCTGCGCCGCTGCCGTGATGGCACCATCCTGCAGCAGGCAGGCGGCCGCATCATGGTACCAGCAGGAAATACCCAGGATGTTCACATCCAAGCCAAGCGCACCGATGTTACTGGCCGTCCATCCATTCCTGGAGGCTGGCGCGAAGTCGGCCAACTTCCGACGAAGCATCTCGCTCTTTCTGGCGCTCTCGCTCGACTACGGCAGCAGGCGCCCGCTCAAGAAACTGTGCGTTGGCGAGTTTGCGCCGCACGCGCGCCAGAAACGCTTCCCTCTGCTCGAGCTCCTGGGACAGTCGCTTCCGCTCTTCCTCAATGTCAACCATGCCGGATAGCGGCAGGTAAACCTCAATGTTCCTGATAACGACGGACGCACACGCATCCGGCCGGCTGAGCCCGGCGCCAATCGTAATACTTCCAATTCGTGCAAGCCGATAGAAATAGGACTCGGACACCGACAGCGTCTCGGCCAGCCTATCGGCTCCCGGGGGTACGTTAATGACGGCCTCGATAGAGCGGCCTGGGCGCACGCGGTAGCGGCTTCTGACGTTGCGCACGCTGGAAACGATTTCCTGCACAAGTCCGAAGATCTCTGCCGACCCGTCATCTGATTGCGCATCCGCACGCGGCCAGCGAGAGACAATACAGGCTTCACCCGGAGCCCGTTGGCGAAGGCGATGCCACAGGGCCTCCGTTATGAAGGGCATGAATGGATGCAGCATCTGTACCAGCCGCTCATATATTTCCACAGACACCGCAATGGTCTCCTCTGGCATCGCCTCGCCGCCAAGCGGCTTGATCAGTTCCAGATACCAGTCACAAAAATCCCCCCAGAAAAGTGCGTATATCTTCAGTAATGCCTCGTTGAGCCGGTATCGCTCAATGTCCGCATCCACAGCCTCGATGCCCTGATTCAGACGCGTCAGCATCCACCTCTCTGCCAGGCTCAGTTCGGCGAACGCGCTACGGCGCCGATAGTCCTTTCCCGGCTCCATGAAGCGACCAAACACGTTAAAAGCATTCCAGATCTTATTGCAGAAATTTCGCCCGTTTTCGAAGCCCCCCGGATCGAGCTTGATATCTTGGCCTTGGGCGCAAAGAACCGTGAGGTGAAATCGTACCGCATCAGACCCGTATTGCTCGATCATGTCAATGGGGTCTATACCATTGCCTAGACTCTTGGACATCCACCGCCCAAAGCGGTCCTTGATCATGCCGGTGATCAGGATGTCCCGGAATGGCACCTCTTTCATAACGTACAGCGACGACATGACCATCCGGGCTATCCAGAAAAACAGGATGTCGTAGCCGGAAACGAGCACCTGAGTCGGATGGAAATAGGCCAGGTCGCGCTGGGTGTCTCCGTCTTCGGCCGGCCACCCCAGCGTAGCGAAAGGGAATAGCCAGGACGAAAACCACGTATCCAGGACGTCGCTATCCTGCACCATGCCTTCCGCCGGCTGCTCGACCGAAACCACGAAGTCCCGAGATTCATCTGGCTCTCCATTCCCGTCGGCATGGTACCAAACGGGAATGCGGTGACCCCACCATAGCTGTCGGCTGATACACCAGTCCCGGATCTCGTTCAGCCACCGAAAATATTCATTTTCCCACCGCCTCGGGTAAAAGCGTATGCGCCCCGAGCGCACGGCCTCTATCGCGGGCTCGGCCAGCGGCTTCATGCGAACAAACCACTGCCGCGAGAGCAGGGGCTCGATGACCGCCTTCGAGCGCTGCGAAACCGGAACCGATACCCGATACGGCTCCTCTTTCACCAGAAGCCCCGACTGCCGTAGCTCAGCCACAATCTGGTCGCGTGCCTCAAACCGCTCCAGCCCAGCATACCGCCCACCGTTGTGGTTTATCGTGGCATCCGTGTCGATGACGCTCAGCACCGCCAAGCCGTGACGCCGACCTATTTCGAAATCATTCTTGTCGTGACCTGGAGTGACCTTGAGCGCACCCGCACCAAAATCGCGCCGTACATAGGCATCCGCAATCACAGGGACGGCGCGTTCCACTAGCGGCACAACGACCTGATTCCCTACCAGGTGCCGATAGCGCTCATCGTCGGGATGCACGGCAACAGCCGTGTCTCCAAGCATGGTTTCGGGACGGGTGGTCGCAACCGTGATGTAGTCCGTGCCGTCCTTGAGCGGATACCGTATGTGCCAGAGATGGCCGTCGCGCTCTACATTATCCACCTCCTCATCCGAGAGAGCCGTGTGATCTACCGGGCACCAGTTCACCAGGTAATGGCCGCGATAGATCAGCCCGTCTTCGTAGAGCCGCACGAATACCTGCTGTACCGCTTCCACGTAGCGATCATCCATGGTGAAGCGTTCCCGCCGCCAATCACAAGAGTCTCCCAGCCGCCGCTTCTGCTGCAGAATGCGCCCACCGTATTCATCCACCCAGTTCCATACCTCTTCAATAAAGGCTTCTCGACCCAGGTCGTGCCGGGACAGCCCTCGCTCCCTTTTCAAATTTCGCTCTACCACATTTTGCGTGGCGATTCCTGCGTGATCCTTCCCAGGCATCCAGAGCGCCTCGCATCCCTGCATACGCCGGATGCGCGTCAGCACGTCCTGGATCGTGTCCTGCAACGCGTGGCCCATGTGCAGCGCCCCTGTCACGTTGGGCGGCGGCATCATGATTGCGTGGGGGGGCCTCCCCGATTCCCCGTCGGCGTCAAAAAACCCATTAGACTCCCAGTACTCGTACCAGCGGCCCTCGATGTCTCCCGGGTCGTAGACGCTAGTAGGGCCCTTAGAGACCTGCGCGTGGATTTTCAATTTGCGACCATGCTTTGAGCGGCGTTGTAGACGAACTGCGGCAACGCGTGAAAACCGCTAGGCGACAACTGCTGTTCCGGTGCCAATCACCCAGCAGAATACCGGCCCTGGATTTCTAACAGGCTGTCGCCGCCGAACTTGTCCAAAAAGGCGTTGGCGATGGCAAACGCTACCGTGGCTTCTGCCACAGTCGACGCAGCCGGCACGCTCGTCACGTCGCTTCGTTCATAGCGTGTGGGTTGTGACTGCCCCGTCTCCAGGTCCACGGTTTCAAGCGGCTTGATCAGTGTGGGAATCGGCTTCATGTAGCCCCGCACTACAATAGGCATGCCATTTGAAATGCCTCCCTCAATGCCGCCAGCACGATTGGTTCGCCGTCTGTAGGCTGTGCCGTCATGACAGATCGTATCATGAAACCGTGAACCCACCGTATGCGCCGCTGCCATCCCGTCCCCAATCTCCACGGCCTTCTGGGCCTGAATGGACAGGATGGCCTGCGCAAGCTGGCCGTTAAGACGCCGGTCCCAGTGGACATATGACCCCAGTCCCACCGGTACGCCGGTTACGATGACTTCATACATGCCACCAAGCGAGTCGCCTGCCTGCTTGGCACCCACAATATGCTCAACGCAGCGCTTTGCCAGTGCCGGTTCCAGCATCCGAACCTCGCTTTCGTCTGCTGCCCGGCTTACCGCTGCGGCACCACGTTCAGCAAGGCGATCCGCCCGTTGCCTCCATGCGCCTTGCCCCTCGTATCCTACTTCCCCGATACGCACAACGTGGCTTCCAACCTCGATGCCGAACTGCTTTAGTAGCTGCCGTGCAACCGAGCAGCAGGCCACACGCATGGCTGTCTCGCGCGCGCTGGAGCGATCAATGACCGGGCGTATGTCATCAAAGCCATATTTCTGGACCCCGACCAGGTCCGCATGGCCTGGTCTGGGCAGCGTGACACGTTCGATATCCTCACCGGAGCCCGAGATGGCCATGACTTCAGGCCAACCGGACCGATCCCGCAAATAGGCCACATTGTCCAGTCGCAACGCTATGGGTCCGGCAATTGTCCTCGCAAATCGTACGCCCGAGTAAATATGCACGTGGTCGCGCTCGAACTTTGCCCTGCCTCCACGCCCGAAGCCGAGCCAGCGCCGCGCCAAATGGAAATTGATGTCCTCCGCCGTAAGCGGTACTCCGGCAGGCATGCCCTCCACTATCCCTACCAGTGCTTCTCCGTGCGACTCTCCTGCCGTCAGGTAACGAAGCATTCCAGAGACCTATGTCGAAAAGGTAACGGCCCCTGGACCTAGTCGCCAGGCGGCACAATTTCAATCCGTGTTGAAAGACCGCTGCGGCGGCGAACGGAGAATATAACGGGCTCCCCTTGATCCGAGGCATCATTGAGCACACGGACCATGTCTTCCACAGACCGCAGGGGCCTGTCGTTGATCTTGTCCAGTACCACACCGTGAGGCAAGCCTGCCTCACCGGTGACAGTATTCCCTAGTACGTAGGATACATACACGCCCGCTTCCGCACCATAGGCCGCTGTCTCCCATGGCTCCAATTCGCGGACGATAAGTCCCCAGGGTTCCAAATGGTAACCACCGCCGTGTATCGAATGGCCTTCCACGGGACGCCGGGTACCGCCAAGACTGGCGAGCCAATCTCCAATGGCCGGATCATCCTGGCCCAGAAGCTGCACCACCAGTTGTGTGGTTTCGCCCTTGCGCCATATCTCCATCGCAACGTGATCCCCCGGCCGGCGCAGCGCGACGGCGCTCTGCAACTCATTGGTTGCATTTACGATTTTGCCGTCCACGCTAAGTATCACGTCGCCTTCCCGGAGCCCGCCCTTGTCAGCCGCACCACCCTTTTTCACCGCTTCGAGAAACACGCCACGGATGCGATCCAGTCCCAGCCAGTTGGCACGCACCGCATCCACGTCCTGCAGACCCACGCCCAAATAGCCCCGCCTCACTTCTCCGTATGCAATCAGATCCTGCGCGATACGCTTGGCCAGCGACGCTGGGATGGCAAAACCATATCCTTCGTAGGCTCCACTCTCGGTTGCAATCGCCGTGCTTATACCAATGAGTTCACCGCGCAGATTTACCAGGGCACCACCAGAATTGCCTGGATTTATGGCCGCATCCGTCTGAATAAAGTCTTCAATGTCAAAGCGCTCATCAATGACATCTACTTGCCGGCCCAGCGCGCTAACGATGCCAGCGGTGACGGTGGACGTCAGCCGGAACGGATTTCCTACGGCCATGACCCACTCTCCGGCCACTACTTCGTCCGAATTTCCAAGTGCAATCGCGGGGATTTCCTCTCCTTCTTCCAGATCGATTCTTAGCACAGCCAAGTCCGTGGATGCATCCACTCCGACAACGCGGGCGTCGTATTCGGCCTTGTTCGTGAACGTAACCCGCAGCCTGCTCGCATTGTCCACAACGTGGTGATTGGTCACGATGTATCCCTGCGGACTGAATACGACACCGCTGCCTACACTCTCCCGTGGAAATTCTCGCAGAGAGCGGTCGCCGCTGTCCTTGCCTTCGAAGCCTTGGAACCGGTCGCGCAGAAAATCCCTCCAGGAGCTTTCTGCCTCAATGGAAACCACCGACTGCGTTACGCGGCCTGCCACGTCCTTGAACAGTTCATTCCATTCCATCGCGCGAGAGATGCCCGCTGTCTGCAACGAGTCATTAGCCGCCTCGTACACGTCTACCTGCTCAACCAGACGGAATTCCGTGTGCTTTGACCGACCTGGGCCTCCAGCGATCATCATAGCAAGGATGCCGCCTAGCAAACCTACCAGTACAAGCCCTATGTCGACCAGCGATTTAGCGTAGTGCGGCTTGCCGAACCACTCCATGCGACTCCCATTGCTTGACTCAGCCCGTACCAGTCGCATGCACGATTGTTTCTGGGGCGCCTGGCGTCTAGGTACCCGCCGCCAACGTGCCTACGGCGCAATGCGCCTGCTGCGCCAGTTGCTTTCTGTCCAATTCGCCGCCGTCAATGGGCACGCCAATGTGCAAGTTGAAGTGGACAGTTCTGAAGCTAAGGACGTGCAGTAGATGCCGCACAAGCGTGGCATGATGGTTATGGGAAAGCTGGTGCCGTCCGGCCCCGCCCCTGCGGGGGGTCCCATCTATGGCGGTCACATCCAGGAAAATGGGGAGCACCGCTGCTCCCTTTCGACCCGCTACGGATTCGAAGGCACCCGTCTTGAATGGGCCCACCTCATTACCCCAATTCGTCGTTCCTTCAGGGAATACCAGAAGGGAAACGCCGCTGCTAAACCGGCCATGAATTTCACTAACCAACTTTCTAGTCGCGAATGGCCGGCTGCGGTCCACCAACAACATGCCGTAGGTACGGCAGACCCAACCCAGGACGGGCCATCCCGCAATACTGGCCTTGCCTGCAAAGCTGACGGGTACCTGTGAAGCTATCAGGACCGGATCCAGCCCGGTAAGGTGGTTGCAGACGCACAGCATCGCAATGCCACGGGGCACTTCACCTTGCGTCGTTACCCGGAAACCAACGGACCGGCAGACCAGCCGCGCCGTTTTCGTCTGCCTCCAAGCCCGAAACGACGGCCGGCACCTGCGCGGCTGCCGGCGCACCATTAGGGCAGTGTACAGCGTGCAGGCTGAAACCAGAACAAGTACCAGGAGAGCTCTATACAACGCCCGCATACGACCCATTCCATGCCCAAGCAATGCATCGTGTAAACAAAAGCCCTGCTACTCAAAAACGTTCCGGCATTCCCGTCGCAGCCCAACGCCTTATCTTTGCCGTAGTTGCTGGCTCTGGCACAAGGATTGCCCGTACCTGATGCCTACTACCGATATCGTATTTGCGCTCACAGGCGAAATACGTCGCAACTCGCGGGCCCTAAAGCAGCTCCGCGTGTTAGCTTCCCTGGGCGCGCGCGTTGAGGTGCTGGATTTGGCATCCGCGAGCGCACAGGACCTGCCTACGGACGTTCACCTGCAGGCGTTAGGGCGTCCGGCAGGACGCGGACCCCGATTCTTCTCAGCCGTGCACCGCCTGTTTTCAGCTACCGCCAGACAGTACCCGGCAAAGGTCTACCATGCGAGTGACCTGTATGCACTCCCGGCCATGTGCGCCGCCGCGCGGCAGCATGCAGGAAGCCTGGTGTACGACGCCCGCGAACTGTACCCGCATGTAGCCTCAACAATCGGTAGGCCATGGGTGAGCGCATTGTGGCATACCATTGAGAAGCGGTATATACGACGAACAGATGCCGTCTTTACGGTAAGTGACCCCATTGCGGAAAAAATTGCGCGCACATACGACGTGCCCCGCCCCTTTGTGCTGCACAATGTACCTGTATACAGCAAGGCTCAGCCTGCGCATACCCTTCGTGCCGCGGCAGCAATCGAGCCCGATTCCGTTGTCCTGCTCCACCAGGGAAACATTCAGAAGCACCGGGGCTGTGAATATCTTCTGGACGCGATGCTACGCGTCCGGGGTGCCGTTCTGGTCTTCCTGGGCGGCGGACCGATGAAGCCCCGCCTGCAGCAGCTTACGCTCGAGCGGCACCTGATGAACCGTGTCCGCTTCTTGAATTCGGTACCACCGAACGACTTGCTGCCGCTCACTGCCTGTGCCGATATCGGGATCACGCTCCTTGAGGGGACATGCCTCAACCACCGGCTCGCTCTGCCAAACAAGCTCTTTGAATATCTGATGGCGGGGCTGCCCGTGCTGGCCAGCAACCTGCCCGGGATTGGTGGCTTGGTCAAACGCTTTGATGTAGGCCGCGTCGTTGACCCGAAGGATCCGGCCGCGCTTGTTGAAACACTGCAGAGTATGGTGAATAATAGGGAGGCCCGCATAAGATGGGCGAACAATACTCCGAGCGTGCTCGAACGCTTCAGTTGGGAGATGGAATCGCAGCGTTTCCGCGCCGTGTACGCAGGACTTCTTTTACCATGAATCGCTTATTCTTCGTTCTGGCCCTAGTGATGCTCCCTTCGGCCGTGGGCTGCGCACAGGAACCTGAGGACACTCCAGTCACGGCCACTACACCCTTTGATTGGCCATCGTTTGACGAGGCAGTCGAGGCGGCGGCGGAAAGCGGGAAACCCATCCTTATTGACGTTTATGCCCCCTGGTGCGGCTGGTGCAGAAAGATGCAGGCCGAAGTCTATGGCAATCAGACACTGGCAGCTTACGTTCGGGAGAATTTTGAGTACGGCCGCCTAAACATTGATGACGCAACGACCGCACATTCCTTCAGAGACTATAATCTTTCTTCGCAGGAGTTGGGATATGCCCTCGGTGCCCAGGGCACGCCCACGACCGTATTTATGAAGCACACTGGCGACTACATTACTCGCCTGGATGGGTATTGGGGCCTTGAGCGGTTTGGAAAGGCAATCCGCTACATTGGCAGCGGAGCGTATCAAACGCAATCGTACGAGGCCTACGTGGCGCAGGCAGGCGGGTAGGCTATGGCAGACGGACAGCGCCACGCCGGTACTCTTCCGGACGTCTGTGCTGCATGAATAAGCGCCGGGCCGGAGATCCGTGACACCGCTCGAGGTCCAACTCCCCGTACAAGATTGTCTCTTCTGTCTCTGGTGCCCTGGCAATCACATATCCGAAGGGGTCCGTCACGAAGGAACCTCCAGCAAAATCCAGGACTTCCTCTCTTCCTACCCGATTGGCCAAGGCCATGAAGTAGCCGTTCTGAAAAGAAGCCACGCGTAGCTCGGCTTCGAAGAGACCACCAGGCCATTCGCCCAAGACGCCGGCTTGCGGGACGACTACCAAGTCGGCTCCGCCAAGTGCCAGTGCTCGCATGTATTCGGGATAGTGGCGGTCATAGCAAATGGCCACACCGATACGGCCAGCCGAGGTATGATACACCGGAGCGCCCGTGTCGCCGGGCGCATAGTAGCCCTGCTCAAAGAAGCCCTCGTAATCCGTTATATGCATCATCCGCGTAACGCCGACAATCCTGCCGTCTGCATCGATGACCGGTGAGGCATCAAAAGCCACGTCCCCGGCTCTTTCGTATACGTTTATTACCAGAACAACGCCAAGCCTTGCAGCCAGCTCGCAGAATGCCTCGGTCGTTGGACCCGGAATGGGCTCCGCCAGTCGCAAGACGTCCGGGCCTGCCCGGCGCTGCGGGTAGAATGGCGTGAAGGAGAGTTCGGGAAACACGATTAGGCTCGCACCCCGGCACGCCGCCTCCTCCGCGGAGGCTAGGCCCCGGCGCCTGTTAAGAGCCAGGTCAGCTGTCGCTCGCTGCTGTACTAGTGCAATCTTCATCTGCGGTCGCTATCCGGTTACGGGCCCACCGCTGCGCTTCGGGACAGCCGCCCAGGCCACCGCGCACATACAATGCGAGGAAGCCCCGCAAAATCCTGGAGCAAGGTTGTTTCGATATAGCCGGCAGAGCGCAGAAGCTCGCATACCGAATTCGCCCGGGACGCATGGGTTTCCAGGACAAGGCTGGCCCCGGGTCTGAGCAATGCTGGCGCAAGGCGCCTACCTAACGCGCGGTAGAAGCAGAGCGAATCATCCCCGGCAATCAGCGCGCTTACGGGTTCATGGTCGCGCACTTCCGGCTGAAGCGACCCAAGTTCTCCAGGAGAAAGATACGGCGGATTGGAAATGACCAGGTCAAACTGCCCGGTTATCCGATCCGGTATCGTCTCCGAAAGGACATCTGCCTGGTAAAACGTGACGCCAAGATCAAGGTCCGCACCGTTGGCACGGGCTATCAACAGGGCGTCAGCGCTTGCGTCGCAGGCCTCAACTACGGCATCCGGACGGGCGTGCTTGATGGCCAGGGCCATGCATCCACTACCCGTGCCAATATCCAGGATCCGCGGCCGTCGCACGCACTCCAGCTTGGTGAGGGCAGCTCCAACAACCTGTTCGGTTTCCGGACGCGGGATTAGAACCGCTGGCGTGACGCGAAGACGAAGGCCACGGAAATCGGCAAATCCGAGAACGTACTGCAATGGTTCACGGCCAGCACATCGGCGTACGGAAGCACGAATGATGCCCGCTTGGCCGCGCGTGGCCGGACGTTCGGGATACGCCACCAGCTGCGCCACGTTACACCCGAGGGCATCGGCGTTAATCCAGAGAGCGGCGCGGCGATACTCAGGAACTCCAGCGGCCCGGAGCGCATCTGATGCCTCGCCGAGCAGCTCGCCCCATGAAGGTAGAGTCTCCATTTCAGATGTGGGATCTAGGGCCGAGCTGTTCTTGACTGCTCCACACTGGTGTTGTGATTCACCAACCACTAAGGTCCAGCCAAATAGCAATAGTTACCGGGTAGACGGCGTTTGGAATCGAAAAGTCATTCCGGGGCGCAGTCCCGAAACTGGCGCCGATTATCTCTCGCCACCCTTAAATTAGGGCCCAATTGAGTTCGTAATCGATTCCGCGCCCGGAGACATGAAAACAGCTGATCCTCACCTATGTCCAATTTACTACGCTACCTACTCTTTCAGGCACGAGACGCGGATGATCCTATGCGCGTGCACGAAATCAATTCCTTTACCAGAGTGCTCCGATGTGCACGTGATCAGATTGATCCCATCAATATTCTGGCGGAGAGGGCAAGTGCGTCACGGCTGCGCGCCGCTGATATGGTACTCATCGGGGGCAGCGGAGACTACTCGGTGGTAACCGGCGGCCCGTGGCTCGAAGGGGCGCTGGACACCATTCGCGAACTCTTCGCTCTTGGCAAGCCCACGTTCGGATCATGCTGGGGATTCCAGGCCATCGCATTGGCCCTTGGAGGAGAGGTCGCTGCCAAGCCCGTGCATGCTGAAATCGGGGCCCTCCAGCTTCACCTGTCGGAAGAAGGCATGCAAGATCCCGTTCTGGGACTTATGGGTACCCCGTTTCTGGCGCACTGCGGCCACCATGATACCGTAATGCATTTGCCGCCAGACGCCGTCTGGCTGGCTTTCTCTGAGCGGACCAAACACCAGGCACTGCGCATGAAGGATACCCCGATGTACGGGACGCAATTCCACCCGGAACTGCGTCTGGCGGACATCCACATGCGCTTCGAACGGTACCCGGAGTATGTCACTCGCATCGCTGACGTGCCTTTTGCCGACCTGCGCCGTTCGCTGGCTGAATCGCCAGAGACGAATAAGCTCCTGCGCCGCTTCGCGTGCATGGTCTTTGTCGACTAATCTGAAGGGCCTCGGGCGGGGACATCTAGACTCCTTAAAAGAACTTTATACGGAAGTTCCCCTTTTCGCTGACCTCATTTATTGAAAATAACCAGGAATATATACCAAGGCCCATTTAACAACGAAGTGCAACACTTGATTTGGATGACAGCGCGCTAGCAAGCGCGTATTCATCACGCTGATTACATGTGAGCGAGATGATGCCGGTACGCTCCGTTAAGACATCATTGGAGGGTATCAAATGGCGACGGGCTATCATCATCTTTCCTATGAGGAAAGGTGCCAGATTCACGCATTGAGGAAGCGAGCTGATTCGCTGCGCGAGATTGCGCGACAGTTGGGTCGCTCGCCATCGACGATCAGCCGGGAGTTGCATCGCAACAGCGGAGGTAGGGGCTACCGGTATCAACAGGCTACCCGCTTGGCCAGCGGGCGGCGGAGGAAGGCATCGTTGCGTCCACGGAAGATGACTGAAGCGATGTGGTCTCTTGTGCGTGAGAAGCTCGCCCTGCACTGGAGTCCAGAGCAGGTCTCGGGTCGACTTCGTCGTGATGGTGTCGTTTCGGTAAGCACCACATGGATTTACAGGCATAGCTGGGCGGACCGAGCGGCTGGCGGATCGTTGTACAAGCTGCTGCGTCGCCGTGGTAAGCGGTACAACAGGCGTAACAAGAGCGGTGCTGGGCGCGGCCTGATACCGCACCGTGTAGACATCAGCGAACGTGATCCCATTGTAGAGCAGAAGACGCGGATAGGCGACTGGGAGGTTGATACGATCATCGGGGCGAAACAACAGGGAGCACTGGTATCCATGGTCGATCGCGCCTCGAAATTCACGTTTCTTGAGCACGTTGCGTCAAAGGCTGCGATCGGGGTCCGCCATGCGATCATAGGTTGTCTCAGTCCGGTAAAGGACCGGGTACTTACTATCACGGCGGACAATGGCAAGGAGTTCGCTCATCATCGCCAGCGCGCTTTCCGCATCGTTTTACTTTGCGAGGCCATACCACTCCTGGGAGCGTGGTCTGAACGAGCACACCAACGGCCTGGTGCGAGAGTACTTCCCGAAGGCAACCAACTTTCACACGGTTGAACCGGCAGCGGTGAGGCGGGTGCAAGCGCAATTGAACAACCGTCCGCGCCGATGCTTGGCCTACCGCACGCCGGCGGAGGTTTTCCTTCCTGCACTAGAGGGCGTGGCAGCCTCCGCGTCCATGGTCTGAGTCGGGTCGTCGCCAGAAAGACCCATAGACCATTGTACCATGTTCGGGTGACATCATGCGTGCCTACACGCAGGGGAAGAGCCATGCTCGCCCGTCGGCATTGGCTGCCTCAAAGGTCAAGGAGCGCGAATTTCTTCGGCCAGCAAGCAGCTTCTTCTCCGGTCGGGCTCCGCCCTCCCTCCGAAGAAGCTCGTTTTCCGCGTTGCCTGTGCTATCTTCTGTCTCTACTCAGGGGCATACTACCTTGTCTACAGTTGTTGCACTTCGGACTTTAATTGGCGATCCCTTTCACGTTGGCAGGTCCTACCAAAGGAAAAGCGCGCTGGAGCCCCAGTGCTTCGGCTTCCAATTGCACCCGGTGCTCCAGATCGTGTAGCTCGTGCAGTGCCAGGTAGAGGAAGTTGCCTGAGCCGCAGGCGGGATCGAGTACGGTGAAGTTTCGTAATCTTTCGAGGAACGAATTAAGCGAGCTCGTGGCCTGGTTGCGGTGCCTTGTCGCCGCAGACCGTGATTTCGCTGTGCTGGCGCGATCGAGGCTGCCGGAAACCCGGGCTTTCACAGTCTTCCACTCGGCCAACCACGGTCGAACGATCACCGGATTGATGATTCGCATGATCTTGTCCCGGTCCGTGTAGTGCGCCCCGAGCTGCGAGCGCTTGCCTGGGTCAAGACCTCGTTCGAATAGCGTCCCCAGGATCGAGGGGTCGATGTTGGACCAGTCGAGCTTGGCCGCTTCCAGCGTCGTCTCGATCTCGGCCTTTTCCATGGGAAGGGCGGCATCGTCCTCGAAGAGCCCACCGTTGAACCATATTACATCCTCAATGCCCACTTCACCTCCTGTGGACATGGCACCGAACAGATTCCGCGCACGTGCCGCAAACCTCTCGGGGCGGCGGAGTGCGCTTTCGAGCATACGGGTGAAAATGTTGTTGCGGAGAAGGCCCACATCTTCGGCAAACATGCAGAAGACAAGGCGATTCACGAAATGAGCCACCTCCGGCGGTGCATGGCCTTGGTCTCGTAGCGACTGCGCGAGTTGCGCGAAGGTCTCCGCGGCGCGTTCCGTGAGCGCCTGACGGGTTTCGCCCGGCCGTAGCCGCTCGGGATCCGACATCGCCCACTTCAGATTTTGCCGGATGGCGCCATCAACGAGATCGTCCAGCACGAACTCGTGCGTCTGGCTCACGGAGTTCGTCCAATTCGTCCGGATCCGGAACCGATGCATGTCCGAGACGATCAGCAGCGGCGGGTTCTCCAGCGCCAATGCATACTGCCTCAGCTGGTCAAACGCAGCGTCGAGGTCGGCGTGCTTTCCCTTGTACTCCCAGGCAAAGCAGTGACGTTTCCACACGTCTGCCCAGCCCTTCCCACCAGAATCCTTACGGGCTCCGCGCTCGAAACAGTAGTAATCGCCCTTGGGATCGGCCTCAGCCGGCGTAGGTTCGTCGAGCAACCGACACAGGTCGATGAAGTGCTCCTGCGCTGCAGAGCGCTCCTTCAGCTCCGAGGCATGCCACTTCGCTATGAACTCGTTGGGACTCAAAGTCGGGTTCTCCGCGTGCCGAGATCTTCTACGTGCCACCCACTCAAATTCTACCAAGCAGGGAGCATGTCCAATGGTAGTCATGCTCACGGGTCACAAGGTGCTCCCCTCCTACCCTGTCGATTTCTGACAGAATCTGTGACCGGTGCTCCTTGCACGATGACTTGGCAACCAACATGGTCAGCATGCTGATCAGGAATCGCGGGTCGAAGTATTCCGCGGTCCCGGGCAATATGAAATCGGTCCGTTCCCCCGTCTCCGTTTTAACTTCAGCAGCATAGCGAATCGCCCATTCGTAAAAGGCGGCCTCCAGTTGATTTTCAAGGGCCCTGGCAATCCGGATTTCTTGGCGATTCCGGACGCCGAGTGAATACTTGGGAAACGCTTCGAAATCCACCCTGCTATCGTCGTTTGTTCATTCCCTACCGGTACCCCTCTCCGCGCTTTGAGCCTCAAGCCGCCGGAACATGACATACTCGTGATCTACTTATTCGCCCGCGAATTGTCCGGATGTCGCGATTCGGCTCGCTCTGGATTCCAGACTCTCAACGTTCTCCCTGATTGTGTCTGCCATTGCAATTTCTGCCACCCGTAACTCGTACATGCTCTGCAGATTCAACCACAACTGCGGCGTCGTACCAAAGAATCGGGAAAGGCGCAGGGCCGTATCCGCCGTCACGCCACGGCGTCCTCGTAGTATATCCGATATTCTGTTCGCGGGCACATGCAGTGCTATCGCCAAAGCATTGGCCGACATGCCCAGTTCCTCCAGTTCATCACGCAGGATTTCACCTGGATGGACCGGTCGCAATCCGTTTTCCGCGCTCATGACTTGACCTCAATGGTAGTCCACAATCTCCACGTCATACGGACCATCATCCTCCCAACGAAAACAGATCCGCATTTTCTGATTGATCCGTATGCTGTACTGCCCCACCCTGTTGCCGGACAAAGCCTCCAGACGATTGCTCGGCAATCCGGCCAGGTCCTGCAGTGATGTCGCACTGTGCAAAATCATCAAGCATCTTGTAGCCTGATCGGTAAAGCCTGCGAACCTCCGTATCCGCTTGCCCTCAAAGAACCGCCGGGTATCGCGATCTCCAAAGCTGCGAATCACGAATCGTCAGGATGCGTGCAGATGTATGTACGTAGTACGTACATACTACAAATTGATCGCGTCAATAACTACCCCTTTAGGCGACAATTGAGATGGAGTGTGATCAACGTCAACAAACTTATTTCCATTCGCTCATCCCGTCGGCCACCTGGCTTGAGGCGGAAGCCGAACGGCTATGGCAATTGACCACGGTGTTACCGTGCGTCTATGATCACTCGTCTTTCCCTCAACAAACTGATGCTTGTAATTGTCGCGGCCCGGTAAAGACTATTGACATTTATCAAAATGATCCCGTGTGCCTTTTTCTGTTCATCAAATCCGTTATCTGACTGGCAAACTGATCAGACTTCTCTTTAGACAAAGGTAGGGAAGACTCAAGAGCAAGATGAGTTACAGTTGCCAGAACGTCCCGTCTACAAGACCATACACCTTTCGTAGATGCGTAAAACCACGGGGGATTGGCGTTTAGGTGGTCAGCCAGCTCACATACCTCCCTGTGCTTAAAGCCTTGACGGTCCGGAATAATGATTTCAAACTGGATATGGCGTTCCATAGCGTCAGAAAGGGGTGCAGTTGCTGAAACATCAGTCTCGTGGGGAGAAGACTTGGCCCAAATTGTCAATCTGAGTTCATCACCGAACAATTCGTAGATGGGACGTCGGCCGGCGTGGGCTTCGCTGGCGTTAAGGATTGTCCGCACGCCCTCACCGCGCGACTCAAGAAAAGCGTGCCCTGTCCTTGTGGATGTCATTCGCGACAAGAAGTTGACTAATAACTGATTTCGAGTAAAAACGCGATAAGCCATCGTATCAATGGTGAGCGTGTTTGGCAGTGCTCCGGGGCTGTAAATATCAATACGATCCGCAAAAAGGAACAGCCGGATTTTTGATCCGGCGATCGAATAGTCACGATGAGCAACAGCGTTTACAATGGCTTCGTGAATGGCGCTGATGTCGTATTGGGGATAATCCCTACGTCCTGTCGGCTTACGAGCAGGTCTTAGCATGAATCGCTCGACAAACTCTAGCGCGCCCTCGATTTGTGCATCCGCACGACCGTCGATTCGTTCAGAATGCACCAATTCGTCAGACGTCAGACGGGTGCCACGGTAAACGGCAGCTTCGATATATGCCGACGGCAGATGATTTTTGGGCACATTACCAAAGGCCAACAAACCGGCTACCGTTGGGCGTACGACACCATCCTCTACCGCTACCACTATCCTCGTATTGTGGAGTAAATCCCGCCAGGGAATCGTTTGTCGACCGCCATCAAAGTGACGTTCTAGTCTACTCTGGTTGAGATCGTCTAGCGTAGCCGTTGGGATTGGTTGCTCGTCAAAAACGAAGGCACGCCCACGTTCTTGAAACAGTCTGGCGAGCCGTGCTCCGGCAAGTACTTGCTTGCTTGATCCCACACGTTGATAGTGGCGCCCACTACGGGTGGCATGCACATATAGTCCGCGATGAATCTCAACCAGAATAACGGCGGTCTCTGTTCGGTCGGGACGCTGAAGACGCGCCCGACGCAGGACTGGCCGAATCGGCGGATCGCAATTGTTAGTAGCCACATTAATGATCCAGCTCTCGATATCCCTGAGACGTTCATCTGGAAGACCACGAATAATTCCTTCATCATCTACACCGAGGAAAATCGCGCCGCCGTCCGCGTTTGCGAAAGCAACCATCTCGCCAGCAAATTTTTCAGTGTCTGGCGACTGCACTGTGCGATGTCCAAGAACTACCTCCTTGAATTCCGCTCGCGAATCCTCGCCTGCCGTTATCTGCCATTCAATTTCTTCGAGCGTGTCCAGCATGGCTTAGTACCCGTACCGTTCACGGCGGCGGCGGAATGCCTCGGCGCTGCCTTCCATTATTACGGTGACGAGCTCCTTGATGCCTGGCTGGTCAATGCTCCCGGCACCCAGAACCTTGCCCATCCGATTCTTAGTCCCTAATGCAACGATCAATTCAGCGTCTCCATTCACGGGAATATTCGCATTGTGTGTGGCGATGATGACCTGACGGCTAAACTTCCGGCGCCGCACGAGATCCACGACGACATTGTAGACGTACTGGTTGTCAAGGTCATCCTCCGGCTGATCAATAACGATAGGCTGATCTCCGGCTGATAAGAGCAAGCTCAGAACAGCCGTGCTTTTCTCACCAACAGATCCGGTCTCAATGGTCTTGAACGCCCCGTCTGCTGCGCGCACCCGGGCTTGGACCAAATCCTCCGGCAAGAAGCGCTCCATCTCGTTGAGCCTTAATCTGTCCCTTCTCGCGAGAGCGTTGTAGAAGTACTTCGTGAGGCTATCTTGCCCGACGAGTGATGCAACCGCGGATTCGCACATGTCAAGAGAGGCCCCTCGATCGCTTGAAGCATTGATGTCGGCCCGAAGTGCATTCACCAGCCTGCGGAGTCGATCAGGCACGTCGCCATTGGACTGAAAGACGTAATCACAGAGTACAGTCCAGTCACGTTCCTGGAGTCCGGCGCCGCCGAACCACTGGTCACGTCGCGATTCAAAGTCATTTCGGTCCCTAAAAGCAAGAATGTCGAGACGAACATCGGCGTCCATTTCCTCAAGTGCTTGAGCTTGCTCCTTACGCGCTTCGAGACGCGCCTCGTGCGCCTCCGTCAGTTCAAGCTGGACACCCCTAATCTGCCTCTCTACCTGTTCAAGTTTTTGACTTGTCTTCTCAAGTGAGGCACTCTCGCGCTCCAACTGAGCTCGGCGCTGCAGGAGTTTCTCATGCTTTGTAAGCGCGACGCCTTGACTTGTCACCTCATCAATTAACGTGTCATACGCTTGTCTAGCTCGATTGTATTCACGCTGCCATTGCCCCGCCCGCTCGGAAAGAATATTCTCATGTAACGAACGTAGAGCTTGAGCCTGATCGCGGAGCGCGCTAGCAGCCGCGTCTCGCGAAGCGCGAACCCGATCCGCGACTGAACGGAGCCAGGTTGCCTCTGATGTCAGGGCCGGAAGCTTACGCGCCTCCACCCCTGGCTCTTCCATTTCTTCAGCCGAACTGTCCAGTTCACTTGCCAGACGCTGGACCTCCCTCACCGCATCCTCCAGCCAAAGACGCTCTCCCTCCAATACGCCGAAACGCGCCAAGACCTCCCTGCGGCCTTCGCTCTCAAAAAAAGAGATTTGGTCGCGGACCTTTTGCAGCTCTGTGTTTACCGACGGGACTTTCGCTCTTGATTTGGTAAGGCGCGTCCTTGACGCTTGATGTTTGATCAGTGTATCCGCGAGGGCCCTCCGGCACTCCTCGATTACCCGCAGTCTTTCAGTATCAATAAGTGCGTCCAACTCATGACGCTGTGAGGCAGGATCACGGGCAATTCGCGCGATCTGCCGCTGCGAAAGAATCCGGGGTAATACAAGGGTGCGCACGTCAAGTGGCGTTGGCTGTGGATTCTGCTGGTCAGGATCACGTACAATTTCGATACCAGATGAGGACCGGCATACCCGATAGAGACGGTCTGCTACAACAATGTCAACCATAATCTGGTGATCGGGCAGCAGCGTCCCCTTCGTATGGCCAAAGTCACGTTCGTGCTTTGTCAAAAGAATGGACCGCACGGCCTCGTGCACGCTCGCGGATTCGTCGTCAGGGAAATCCTCCCGCCGAGCACGATCAACGGCGTGGCGCAGATATTCAATGACGGTGGACTTTCCGGTCCCACGACCTCCGATGAGCGTCGTCAGGCAAGGACTTATCGGAATTTCAATGTCTTTGAAGAAATCTGTTTCCTTTATCCTGATCCGTTGAAGGCGAGAATAGGCGCGAGTCGGAGGACCGTCCGCCATGCGCCTCAGCCGCGATTCAGGATCAAGTAGGGCAATCCGAATGCCTTCGACATCCCGGACGTCCATTTTTAGCCAAGAAAACCGTGTTCCAATCGCCTCATAATTATGAGGGTCTGAGCACTCCACCAGTGGCCAGTGCTCTTGGTCTCGATAGCGCTTCTTTGCGGTTCTTGTTAGATCTTCCCAGTTATCTCCTCGTCGCGCCGCGGCCCAGCGCAAAAGCAACTCTTGGAAGGCTTGCGACAGACGCGTGAAGGGCTGAGCCGTCTCGAATCCATGCCAATCCCTACGAGCAACCACCCACTTTCGCAGGTGCCCCTTCATTTCATTCATTAGCCCTCCCATGCGCCTGCCATTATAGGCACCGGTCTCTCTTGCTGCCCCTCTGTTTCTGTCCACGTGTGCTGGAATCAGAACGAACTGCAAGTTGCGTTCTCCGGTGTCTGGATGGCAGTAGTCGTACAGGCGACCAAGAAAGGTGCTTACGGACTCACCAGTTGCCTGCGGAGTACCTGTCTTGGAATCGAAGGGATCTCTTTTCCCGAACACGTATCGGATTGCGTTCTTGATGTCTTCGACACACGTATCTGACGAGAAAATGACTAGGAAATGGATCGGCCGTTCCCCACCGATGCTGAATTCGACCCCTGGGAGAATCACGGGCATCGTAAGCCCTTGGTCCGCTGCTTGCAGAGCCAAAGTGTCAAATTGCGGCTTCAGATAGCAATACCCATCAATACTGTTGTGGTCGGTAAGCGCTACGAGATCCATCCCCTTGCCACCTTGTGCCGCCCTGCATGCAGTCACGAAATTATCCGCGATGCTGGCAAGATATTGCGGCTTCTGCTTCTTGAAGTCTTCGATTGCCCGTCGAATGTCCTCGCCAAACTTCTTCTCACCATCAAATGGTGTGTGGATATGCAGGTCACACCTTAACCACCGGGCGCCAGGATCTGAACTGAGATTCAGTTGCGTACTCATGGGACAGTATTTTGGGAAATATACAGTCTACAGAGCGGCCCTGAGTGCGTCCGGATGGTGCCAAGACGCAATCAAAGGCGATTTAGGCGAGAACAGGCTGCTTGCGCTATATATGCAGCCTGGTATGTGAAAGGTATGATCGGCCATACACGCGCCGTCATAGCTGACTTCGTCAGTACCGGGCTCGTCAAGTGCCTCGCGAGGCCGTGACGCATCAAGGCGCAGCCGTGCGATCAATGGTCTTTTCAGGCGGCGCGCCCGGCCAGCGCAGCTAACATCTGTCCGCAATCTGGGTAGATTCCGGGTAGACGTCCCCGAAGAGCCTATTTGAGCGGGGTGCAGGAGGACTGGGGAAGTTATCCAGAGTGGGCACTTATCGAAAACTATTTAGCCGCCGCAGTATAGGGGCAAGCAGTCCCCTGCGCACGGACCTCGTAAGTCCCCCGGCCTCTCCCAGAGACAAACTCTCAATAAGCGTCTCTAAACCTGGTTGTGGGTAGATACAAAATCCCCATTTAATCGCATACAGTGCTATTCCACGCAGCCCCAACACCGCTACACAATAAGGCCGGCAGCGAGAAATGCCACGAAAGATGCCGCAGCAAGCGCGGCTGTGTATGGCAACTGAGTGTTCACGTGATCCACGTGGTCGCAAGCGGCGGACATCGACGAGATTATTGAGGTGTCCGACAGCGGCGAGGCATGATCTCCGAACACCCCGCCGGACAACACGGCTCCCAGCATCAGCGGCTGCGAAATGCTAAGTCCTTCCGCAATCGGCAGTGCCAGAGGAATGAGTATGGCGAATGCGGTCCACGAAGACCCAAGCGTGAACGACACAAAACAGCCTACCGCAAAGACTATGGCCGGCAGCCACCACACGGGCAGATCTTCACCCATAAGACCTACCACGTAGGGCCCCATCTCCAGCGCTCGTGAAACAGCGCCCAATGCAAACGCGAGCACCAAGAGAGCAACTACACCGACCAGTCCCGAGGCCCCCTTAACCACGTAGTCGGAAGACTCCATGGGCGTTAGCAGCGGCCGCCCACCCTTCAGCGGCCTCGGAACGGCATAAAGCAGCGCAGCGATCCCTATGGCCGTCCCCACGGCCCAAAGCACTGCGGTTGATCCACTTCCTTGCGTAAGGTTTCCGCTGCCCGTGACATATAGACCCAAAAAGATCATCCCGATCATGACGCCGATAGGCCCAATGAAGTCCCCAACACGCGCCTGATCGGGGTGTAGCGGCTCCACGTCCGCTATCTCGTCTGAGATCATCGGACTGGACCCAGGCCGAATTACAGCTCCCGTTTCCACCGCCCGCAGCTCCGCGCGCCGCATGGCGCCGAAGCTCCAGCCCGAAAGCGCCAGAAAGAGAGCAAACACGATGGCGAAGAGGCTGAAAAAATTATACAGCAGCGAGTGAACCAGCAACGAGACGGCTCCTTCCGTGATACCCTGCGCGACCAGCAGCCCGAGAACGAAGGCGCCCCACCCATTGAGCGGGATCGACATGCACACGGGTGCGCTTGTTGCATCGCAATAATATGCAAGTTTTTCCCTCGGTAGCTTCAGCCGATCGAAAAACGGTCGGCTAAGCGTACCTACGGTCAGCGAAGTGATGCTGGACTCCACGAAAATGGCCATGCCAACCATCCATGCCATCAATTCGACGCTGCGACGCGACCTACCCCAGCCGCGCGCCTGTGCCCAAACCGTAAATGCTCGCACACCGCCAGAGACCTGCACCAGCGCAATGAGACCTCCGACAAGCAGGCTAAAGAGGACGATGCGGGCATTGGCGGCATCGGCGAAAACGTCCACGACAACGTCGACCAGTACGCGCAAGCCTCCGACGGGATGGCCACCGCTGAGAATGGTGGTGCCAACCCACAAACCTGCCAGGAGAGACAGGTACACCTGACGCGTCCAAAGCGCAAGCCCGATGGCTACGAACGGCGGAAGCAGTACAATCCAGTCCATTCAGCCCACCACGTCCCCTACACCGCTCGTGCTATCTCCACTTGATATTGCATCCCATGGAAGGAATCTGCTCCGTCTGAACGGGGCCTCCGGAAAGCACCTCATCCAGAGCTCGTGCCAGGTCGCGCCCGCTGGCTGCGCCCTGGCCTGGACGCGTGTCGTCAAATCGACCGCGGTAAACGAGTAGGTGGTCGCTGTCATAGACGAAGAAATCGGGCGTACACACCGCTCCGTAGGACTTGGCCACCTCCTGGGACTCGTCGTAGAGATAGGCAAACGGGTAGGCTTTTTCACTGGCCCGCCGCGCCATGCTTTCAAATGAATCGGCCGGGTACTTGTCAGCATCATTGGCACTGATGCCAACGAATCCGATCCCGCGCTGCAAATAGGTGCGGGCCAATTCCAGAAGTACATCTTCGATATGCACGACAAAGGGGCAGTGATTACACATGAAAACCACAACAACGCCGCGGTCGCCAACGCAATCATCCAGGGTACGTGTCGTACCAAGGGCTGAACCCACCTCCGGATTAGAGGCCGGGAGATTAAATGCGGGGGCTTCGGACCCCAGCTCGGTCATTACAGAGTAGATAATTGCCATGACAATGGTGCTTGTTAATGGACGATGGCAGGACTTCTCGCCATCAAAGGGCATAGGTACGAATCTGATGGAATGGCAATGCAACCGTGCTAGCAATATTTGCAAGATGTGTGCCTACACACTGCATGGCGTGCGCTGCCAATGCGTATGTCACGGCCTGCTCCGCTTCCCCCTTGCCGACCTTCTGGTGTTCAAGAAATTGGGTAAGGGAGGCGTGAACCTCGGCCTGCTCCGCAAGAATTCGATGGGCAAGCTCCGTGTCGCCTTTGAGGAAACAGTCGCGTATCTGGTCGCAGAGCGGCAACAGGCGATTCCTCAAACTGCGGAGCGTATCCGAAAGCGGCCCCATCCTTGGCCGTCGGGCACGCGATGCCGCCTTTCCCATGAGCATGGCGATTGCACCGATGGGCTCCGCATCCTGGGCAACGGTCAGGAGCTTAAGACACAGTACCAACTCACTCTTGGGATCCACATTTAAATGTTCCAGGACCGCACGGCGCAAGGCTTCCTCGCGGCGGTCGATCTGTACCTTCAACTTACCTAGATCAACTTCGAGAATCTCGTTGTCCAACAAGCTCGCGGAGGCTGCGCCAAACATGTCGCGGCCCGTATCCACCATGACGCAGAAATCCCCCAGCGCCCCCTTTATGAGTGGCGGTTGATTGCCAGTAAAGAATTCGAGTAAGCCCATCGCACACGGGAAAGGTCCTGCTAGGCTGCCTTGTACAGCCGGTATCGGTCAATATACGCCCCTACACTTTCCGACACGAGATCCCGGATGGATCTGCCGTCTCGAACGCGCCGACGAATCCCGGATGCCGTAATGTCGACTAGGGGCGCATTTACGAAAAGAGTCCCCGCTTCAGAATCCGAAGTATTCATTGCGCCGCGTCTTGGACATACTACCAGTCTGGCCATGGCACGTATGACTCCAGGCCCACGCCACGTCATGAACTGCTCCCAGTTATCCTCTCCAAGGAGCAGGAAGAGGCGATATTCCGGGTGCGCTTCATACACGGCCCGCACCGTGTCCACCGTGAAAGACGGACCGTTGCGGTGCGCCTCCATGTCCGATACCTGAAATGCCGCATGCTCCTCCACGGCAAGCCGCGTCATCGCCAGCCGGTGCTTCATCGGGCTATGCTCCCTATCAAGCTTGTGGGGGGAGCGCCCGGCAGGGATCCACCACACCCCGTCAAGACCAAACTGCACCCTCGCCGCCTCGGCCATAGCCAGATGGCCTTGGTGGGGAGGATCAAATGTGCCGCCGAACAGGCCAATATGAAGGATCTTGGTTGACACCGTTTCCCGGGGCCCTACGACGGGGCAACCATCTGCGCCGCGGCCCGCCCGTACAACACCTCGGCATCTTTGAGTAGCGGGCTCTCCGGGAAGAGCTGGAGTAATCTCTGGTAGTGGTCGATAGCCTTCTGGAGTCTCTCGGACTGGCGCTGCGCAACACTTTGACCACTGAACTCGATATAGCACCGGATGGCACCCAACAGAGCGTCGTCCGCCATCGGAGTATCCGGATATTTCTCAAACACTACCTCATACGATAACGCAGCAGCCTCAAAGAGCTTCCGGCGCTCATACAGTCCGCCACCGTGAAATACTTTGGCAGCAAGCTTTTCGCGAAGCTGGCGCACGTGCTGTACAGCCATCGTGACCGAGTCATGATCCGGGAAGCGCTGAATAAAGACGTTGAATACCTCTATGCCGCGTTCCGTATCGCTTTGATCCAGTTCATAGTGCGGGGAACGCTCATAAAATGTCATCGCGCGTTCGAATTCGGCATCGGCTATACGAGGGTCGGCGCGGTGCAGCCGGGTAAATTCGGAGTACTCGTTGGCCGCCAGAATAAAATCCCCATTGGCCCGGTGGGCCCGGGCGAGCTGGAATTGGGCGTCACTGGCCCATTCGTGGGTTCGGCCAAAATCAAAGACTCCCTGGTAGTACTGGATTGCCCGATCGAGCTTGCCCCGGGCGAAATACAGCTCTGCTTTCTCGAAAGCTTCCTTCGGCGAATCGTAGCGCAACCGTCCGCCCGACGCACATCCGGCGATAAGTATGGAAATGGCAATAAGCGACAATCGCATAAAGGACATGGCTTGGTGCCCAACACAAACCCGGAGGCCAAAGCGGCTGTTCCTCCGACGTCTAGCGGGCAAGCCGTATGCCTTCCGCGTTGGCATGATACAGAAACATAGCCTCGTTGCGCTGTCCTCTGGCAAAATGAATGCGCGTTCCCAGACCATCATACGGCGCCGCTTGCTCGAGTCGAGTGATCAGAGGGTATATAGTCTCTTCCAGCAGGAGATCCAGCAACAGCCGGGCGACATCGTAGCCGGCAACGGCAAGCCGGCCTGGCTGCATGCCCTGGCTCAGGTCCCTAAAGCGGCGGCTAAAGCGCTGTCCCTCCGGGCTGTTTACTGTCTCGCGGTACGTGTCTACGAATGTGGCCTGCACGCTGCCGGTCTGGGGCCCCCATGCTACATGACCGAACGCCTCGCTTCCCAGTACATACGGTGACCGCGGCAGGCTTTTGAGTTCCGCGAGCGCCTCCGTCGCAAAACGCAGCGCATCCCGTTCCAGGTCGGCATGAACCGGCAAGTACACCGCATCCACGGATTCGAGCATATCAGGCGCGACAAGTTCCGTAAGTCGAGGCCAGTCCATGGGCGAATAGAGCCGGGTATAGAAAGCTACACCGGCACCGAGCCTTGTGACTTCGCGGTAGAAGCCTTCGGCCATCTGTCTACTCAGCTCATCGCTGCGGTCCACCACAATCCCCAGCCGAGTAACCCCCCGATATTCAATTGCCCACCGGGCCAGGTAGGCGCCCCTGCGCGCTATCGTGGGATTGGCCTGGAATACGTACCGGCGGCCTTCAGTAATCTCTTCTCCGGTGGCCAGCGGCGCCACCAGAACGACACCGGCTCTCTCAGCTTCGGCAGCGGCTCCACGCGCCTCTTCGCTGTATAAGGGCCCTATGATGACATCAACATTCTCATCTACCAGGGACGCGACAGCCCTCCGAGCTCCGATTTCCGAATTCTCAGTGTCCCGAAACACGATGCGTACCTGACGCTCGCCTGCCCCATTGCGCTCGCGCACGGCCACGTGGATGCCATTGAACAACGCCTGCGTCAGCGTCCGATCGTCCACGTTCATGGGTAACGCCACGCCAAGCCGAACGGCGTCCCTACGCGAACTGGCGTGCTGTAGCTGTAGCTCGGCGTAGGCATAGACCCTCCCGGCCTCTGCCCGGTACTTGCTGGCGGGGAAGTCACGGCCAAAATCGCGCAGCAGATTCAGGCAGCGCTGATACGCCCCGGTCCGGTAGAGCGCCTTACCGGCCATGACTACCGCCGCCGCGGTTCTGGAGTGGACCGGCCTCCGCTGGTAGACACGTTCGAAATAGTCCAATGCCCGGCGGTAATTCGCCGCCTCAAAGGCGGACATGCCCTCGTCGAAGAGAACTGCAGCCGCTTCGTCGTCCGAATTGTCGTACTGGGCCCAGGCAATACCGGGACTACACAAAAGAACAGCCAGGAGACATGGGAGCACCATCCTGCACGGCCATGACCCTGGCATGGCGGCCGCTGCGTGCACGCGCCTATTCCCACTCAATGGTTGCCGGCGGTTTGGAACTGATGTCATAGGCCACACGATTGATGCCCCGGATCTCGTTCACAATACGGTTGGATACGTGTGCCAGAAAGTCGTGGGGCAACCTGGCCCAGTCCGCGGTCATCCCATCAACACTCGTAACAGCCCTGAGGGCACACACGTATTCGTACGTGCGGCGGTCGCCCATGACCCCGACACTCTGTACAAGGAGCAGGACGGCAAAAGCTTGCCACACGTCGTCGTAGAGTCCGAAATTGCGCAATTCGTCAATAAAAACCCGGTCGGCACGGCGTAAGAGATCCAGCGTTTCCGCGTCTACCGCTCCGAGTATGCGCACGGCCAGACCCGGACCTGGAAACGGATGCCGCCCTACGATGGATGCCGGCAGCCCCAGTAGTTGACCGATGGCACGAACCTCGTCCTTGAAAAGCTCCCGAAATGGCTCCAGCAGCGTAAACCGGTGCTGGTCCGGCAGCCCGCCCACGTTGTGATGCGTCTTGATGGTAGCGCTGGGTCCCTTGAACGAAACGCTTTCTATTACGTCCGGATACAGAGTGCCCTGGGCAAGGAAGCGCGGCGGCCGGCCCTGCCTTTCGATAAAAACCCGCGTTACTCTCTCGAAAACCTCCACAAACGTGTTCCCAATAATAACCCGCTTCCTTTCTGGATCCGTTACACCACGCAAACGGCCTAGAAACTCGTCCGACGCATCCACGGCATGAAGCGGAATACGAAAGTGGTCCCGGAAGGCGTGCTGTACCTCTTCCCACTCCCCACTGCGCAAGAGGCCGTTATTTACGAATACGCATGTGAGCTGATCACCGACGGCCTGATGCAGCAATTTGGCGGCAACCGAGGAGTCCACGCCACCCGAGAGGCCGAGCAGCACGGTATCCTTGCCCACGACCTCGCGGATCTCGCCTATCTTGCGCTCCACAAAGGAGGCTGGCGTCCATGTGCCGGCGCAGCGACAAATGCCTACCGCGAAATTCCCGAATATGCGCCCGCCGTGCTCAGTGTGCACAACTTCTGGATGGAATTGAACACCATAGTGCGGCCTTTTTAGTGACCGCACGGCAGCAACAGGCGCGTTCGTGGTATGAGCCAACCGTTCATAGCCCTCCGGCAGGGTCGCGAGGGCATCACCGTGGCTCATCCACACGCGAGATCCGGACGGAACGCCTGCCAGCAGATCGGAATCGTCGTCAATGGTCAGGTGTGCCCGCCCGAATTCCCGGTGGCATGCCTTTTCAACCCGTCCTCCATGGATATGCGCCAGCACCTGAAGCCCGTAACAGATCCCGAGGATCGGCATCTCGGAGCCGTCACTACGGCGCAAGTTCAGTATACCTTCATCCCAGCCGGGCGCCCCGCCCTCATATACGGAACTGGGCCCGCCCGAGAGAATGATCCCCTTGGGGGCCAACGCCGCAACGGCGCTGCAGGAGAGATCGCAGGGATAGATCTCGGAGTAGACCCCCGCTTCCCGTACCCGGCGGGCAATCAACTGCGTGTACTGGGCACCGAAATCCAGGATGACGATCTTCTCGTCCATAGGTGCTAGGCGACCATGGCTGCATACTCATCGGCGCTCAGCAATGTGCCAAGCTCTTCGGGAGCGCGTATGTGTACGCGGATCATCCACCCACCCCCATACGCGTCGCTGTTGACCAGGGAAGGATCCTCTTCCAGAGCTTCGTTGTGTGCGACGATGGTGCCGGAAACCGGCATGAACAGCTCGGAGACGGCCTTAACAGCTTCCACGGATCCAAATGGGGTCTCGCGATCGTACAACACGCCCACCGGCTCAAGCTCCACGAAGACGACGTCGCCGAGCTCCCGCTGAGCATGGTCCGTGATGCCAATCGTCACGGTCTCGCCGTCGGCATCGACGCGAATCCATTCGTGCTGCTCCGTATATCGTAGTTCTGCAGGCAAATGCATGACGTGTGACTTATTTGTGCACTAAGACCTGGCGGACGCAAACTCTGCCGTCAAGGTCAGGCGATCTACAAAGTGAGTGTCAAAATCACCCCTCCTGAAATCGGGATGCCTCATCAATTCCTGATGGAAGGGAATTGTGCTTCTAACCCCTTCTAGTACGAATTCTTCCAATGCACGTTGCATCTTTCGGATGGCCAGTTCACGGCTACGCGCGTGAACAATGAGCTTGCCAATCATCGAGTCGTAGTGCGAAGGGATAACGTAACCTGCATAGGCATGCGTATCCACACGCACACCAGGACCGCCCGGAACATGGAAGGTCTCAATTTTGCCAGGTGAGGGCCTGAAGCCGTTGAACGGATCCTCGGCATTCACGCGGCACTCGATTGCATGACCGTTCGGCGTCGCCTCACGCCAGGGAATCCTTTCTCCCATGGCGACCAAAATCTGAAGTTCGATTAGGTCCTGGCCCACAACCTCCTCCGTTACAGGATGCTCCACCTGGATACGGGTATTCATTTCCATGAAATAGAAGTCGCCCTTTGCATCCAGGAGAAACTCCACGGTGCCAGCACCCTCATAGTCTACGGACTCGACTCCCTGGATCGCCGCCTGCCCCATCCGTTCACGTAATGCGCGATCAACTACGGGCGAAGGTGATTCTTCTATAAGCTTTTGGTGGCGCCTCTGGATTGAACACTCCCGTTCACCCAAATGCACCATGTTGCCATGGGCATCAGCCAGGACCTGTATCTCTATGTGGCGGGGATTCTGGAG
The DNA here is from genome assembly GCA_965216255.1 of Rhodothermales bacterium. Classification (GTDB taxonomy): domain Bacteria; phylum Bacteroidota; class Rhodothermia; order Rhodothermales; family Bin80. The sequence continues at coordinate 4,218,773 of OZ244148.1, read as the reverse complement.
CAGCTTCTCTATGTACACGTCTCCGCATCCGAAGGCTCCTTCCGCTTCGGTGCGGGCAGCCAGGAACTGCCGTTCAAAGTCTTCCTCGCATTCCACGGCCCGCATTCCACGGCCTCCCCCGCCGGCGCTTGCCTTTATCATCACGGGATAACCCATGTCGGCAGAAAGCCGCATACCTTCTTCTGGTGTCTCCACTACGCCGTCAGAGCCCGGAACGACCGGTACACCGGCCTCGTGCATGGTCTGCTTCGCACGGCTCTTGTCCCCCATCAGTGTGATGGTCTCGGGTGCCGGTCCAATGAACTTTATGCCGTGATCCACACAGATGGCGCTAAAGACGGCATTCTCGGAAAGAAATCCGTAGCCTGGATGTATGGCGTCCGCCCCTGTCACTTCGGCAGCGGCTATGATCCGGTCCGGCCGCAGATAGCTCTCTGCTGAAGGTGGCGGGCCGATACACACGGCCTCATCGGCAAAACGCACATGCAGTGTATCCCGGTCCGCCGAAGAGAATACGGCCACGGTGCTGAGGCCCATCTCCCGGCAGGTACGAATAATGCGCAGGGCAATTTCCCCGCGATTGGCGATAAGGATTTTGCGCATGGTTGGCGGTCCCGGTAGAGATCCGTAGCAGTACCTTACGCGGGCTCGATGGCAAACAGGGCCTGTCCGTATTCTACGGGCTCGGCGTCCTTGACCAGGATCTTGGAGATAGTACCGGCGACCTCGCACTCAATCTCATTCATCAGTTTCATCGCCTCAATAATGCAGAGCGTATCCCCGACCTTCACTGCGTCTCCTATCGACACGAATGCTTCCACATCGGGCGCCGGAGCCGAATAGTACGTGCCGGGCGTCGGTGCCTCAACAATGACGCCCGTCTCCTTCACGGGCTCCTGTAGTGCCGGAACCGCAGGAGCCGGCGTCGGGGGCAGCGCGGCCGGGGGTGCATACGTACCCGCCGGCATCATGGTCTGTGGGTACTGCGCGACCATGAGCGGTGGCTGAAGCACCATGGAAGGCGCATTCTTGCGCACGACGATGCGCACGCCGTGTTCCTCAATCTCAACCTCGGCTGCATCACTCTCTGAGGCAACCTTGATCAATTCCCGTATCCTGGCCAGATCCATGTAAGCAACAACCGTTTGGAACCGTCAGTGCAAGGGGCTCACAAGGCAACGCGCGTGATATATTCCCCCGTATCGGTATTCACACGAATGACGTCGCCTTCTTGCACAAAGAGCGGCACATTCAGCACTGCGCCGCTCTCAAGGGTCGCCGCCTTGGTAGCCCCCGTGGCCGTATCTCCCTTGAGCCCGGGGTCGGCCTGGACTACCTCGAGCTCTACGCTCTTTGGAATCTCGGCTCGCAGCGGCTCCTCGGTTTCAGAATGAAAGAGAATGTGGATCATGCCCCCTTCCTTCAGAAACTCGCGTTTTTCAATCATTTCCGGCCGCAGGGCAAACTGGGCGTAGTCTTCCATATTCATGAAATGCAGGCCCAGCGCGTCCTCGTACAGGTACTGGTGTACCCGGCGCTCCACACGTGCCTCCGTAACCTTTTCCCCGGCGCGAAACGTCTTGTCCACTACGCGGCCCGTACGAACGTTACGCAGGGTAGAACGCACAAAAGCACCGCCCTTGCCGGGTTTGACGTGCTGGAACTTGACTATTTGCCAGATTCCATCGCCCAGGACTACCGTAAAGCCGTTGCGAAAATCCGTCGTAGAGGCCACAGATTCGAATGGAGTGAGCACTGAATATACCGCACGCCCGACGATGCTGCAAAAGCCGGCCATCTAGCTGCGGTAGCGACCCCTGACATACTTAGATCGCGCATAGGTGAGCCCTTGCTGCGTAGTGTCCCCTTATTGGAGGGTTTCCAGCCGGCGCCCGAAGGTTTGGCTCACTGCCGTCGATAGGATGGCGCCGGGAGCCGAGCGTGTACCGGCTGTAATCCAAAAGCCGAACGTTTGGCGCTAACCAGGTGCATCGTTGTCTACGCTCATTCAGCCACCGAGTGTGCCCGGGCCAAGCGTCGGGGCCGCAGGCAAGCGGTGGGTAAGTCCTGCGGACCGTGGCGGCGCCGGTGCGTTGACCACCATACGCATGCCCGGCCTTTCCAGCGCAAGTGCTGCAACAACGGGCAGGTCCTTGCAGTGCATCCCAGGCGAGCGCCCGATGCGCCAAATTCCAACTCCTCGATACACCGGTTACCGCCCGGCACGCATATGTGCTGCGAAGGCACCGATTCAAACACTGGGGCTCCATGGAAGGCGGCCCGGCTTTCCCAACAACCTCCACGCCGGCACGCTTGTGCCCGAGAGCACCGAGATGCCCGCCATCGTCGCGACATCGGGGGGGGGGGCGGCGCGACCTGGTCGACATTTAATCCCGCTTCGTAAGGCTCCACCGGGCGTGGCCCATCCCTTCCTGCTTCCGTGAGGAACAGGCTGCCTCCCGCTTCATGGCCGGGCGGAGTCGTGCCTTGATGGAATAGTCCGCCATCGCGCTGCCTCCGGTAAAGCTAAGCGGTCCCCGGTGGAGCTAAGCGCCAAAGAGCCTTTCGAAAGGGAATTATAAAGCATAGTGAACGCGGCCCAATTCAGGATTTTTTGCGCGACTTCGATTTCAAGTCTTTGATTTCGCTCTTGCTCAACGGGCGCATAACGCGTTTAACGATCTGTTCCGGTGTCTGGCCGCGGTAATACGGATTACGGGCCGGGGTCTTGGCCCAATCGTCGGACTTGCGATTGGCCTCTCTCGTAGCCGGCGGCTAGATGCGGCGTTTGCCTATTCACCGACGCAGATGATCAGTCCACGCTCGCATCGGCTGTTGTATTTGACAGGTGCCCGACGGATCGAACACTGCCGCACATGAATTCAGCGAGAATATACGGCCCGTACGGGTAGGTCGCAAGCTGCAACGGATGTGAACAGCCGAATAACTTTCCGGATATCCACGCCATCACCAACACATTTGTGGAACGTCTGTCAATAATTCCGTGTACTCGTACACGGATAGGTTCTTGACATTAAGAACTGAATTCTGCATGAGACCACTACACAACCGTGATTACCAGTTCTCCCATTCCCGTGGCCCAACTCCCCTCCATCTTCGATGCCGCCAAATACATCTTGGAAAAATCGCCGTATACGATCACGCAACTTGAGCTTCAGAAGCTACTATATCTGGCTCAAATGCAGCACTTGGGCGAGCACGAGAAGCCCTTGTTTTCAGCACGGTTTGAAGCGTGGAAATTTGGCCCCGTAAACAGGGCTCTGTATGAGGCGATCAATCATTATGGATCTGACTCAATACCTAGTTCAGCCATCGAAGGCGATGCTAGTGCGATCCGATGCGACACCCATAAGGAAGTGCTCGATCAAATAGTCAGCACATTAGCGGGAAAGACAGGCACGCAGTTGATTCGGATTACGCACTGGGAGGACGGGGCCTGGGCAAAAACATTCGATCTCGACTTCCGGTACAATCAAATACCAGAGCCACTAATGGCAGAAGAATACAGAAAACGAAAGGCATTGATTAAGCAACGTGTTGAGAGATAAAGGAGCTTGGCATCAAACGCGACTTCCGTTTTTGAGGAATCCTCTCGGCAGACGCCCGATCCAGGGGCAAAGAAGATAAACAGAGCGGCATTGAAGTCTGCCGTTAGGCTAAGAGATGCCCCGGCCGAGGAATTAGAGCAGAAGAACAAGAAGAGGTATGAATATGCCGGAAAATTCGTAACCATATCCATTTGCTCTCTTGTGGTCGTAGCAATAATGATTGCCCTAAGCGGGATCGCATGCGACTGGTTTGAGTTGAACGATGCCGTCATTATAGCATTGTTGGGTACAGCCCTGTCAACGGTGTTTGCACCAGCCTACTTGCTCGCTAGATACTTATTCCCCAAACAGAGCAACAATGATGATTAGGCTGAAGTTACGGTTTCTACGCCGCCCTAGCCCCGGACGGCAGACCGTTGTCGGCAATTAGCATCCGGTACGTAAGCCGCCTCCCGATCATGCCCGCCACGACGCGCTGCATTTGGTCGATGGTCTCCAAGTCGCACAGGTTGTACATACCGGCAAGCTGGCTCACGTAGCGCTGCAGGTGCTTCCGCGACAGCTGGTGATACACGCCGTGATAGGCACGTTTCAGGACGGACCAAAAACTCTCAACGCCATTTGTATGTGCTTGGCCGCGGACGTACTCACCAACGGAGTGCCGGACGTATTCGTGATTGGCGCGGCCCCGGTAGGCCGAAGAGCCGTCCGTATAAACCTTGGCACCCTTGATCGCGTGTCCGTCCACGAAGGCGTTGAGCGTTTGTCCATCCGTGTGCTGCACGACCTGGGCCGATATGCTGTTGGTAGCCCTGTCGTGCGCGCCCACAACGGCCGTCTTGCCTACCGGTCCACGCCCCGCTTTCAGCTTCTTGCTGGCGTGCTTGTTCTTCTCTTTGCCACCGAAATAGGCTTCGTCCACTTCGACCGGCCCTGCAAACTCCGGCAATACGTCCGTACGGAACGCCTCCCGAATGCGCTGCAACATGAACCAGGCCGTAGGCTGGCTTACGCCAATGTCCCGGTGCAGCTTCATGCTGGAGACGCCTTTCAGGCTCGTCATTTCGATGTAAATGGCGTAAACCCACTTGAGTAGCGGCACGTTCGAGGCGGCCAGCACCGAACCGGTTCTCACCGAGAACGTCCGCTTGCACGGGCGACAGCGGTACGGCATCGTCTTGTGCGTCCCCTCGTAGACGTTCTGTCCGTCGCAGCGCGGACACGTCGGGCCGTCCGGCCACATTACGGATTCTATCCACGTGCGCGCCGACATCTCGTTCGGAAACTTCTGAGCGAGCTCGAGAAGCGTAATGCCCTGGCGATTGTAGCGCCCCGACGCAATTCCTACACTTATGGCAGCCATGATCCTTTCCGTTTGATCTGCTACCTTATATACCAGACCTTACAGAAGGTTTCACTATTCTTTATAATTCGTGCTTGTACGAAAATACTTTAAATCTTCAATAAACAATCAGTTATATCTTGCAATTGGCGGTGAATCTGAGGGACGTATAGCCGATTTGGGCGTTTAAGAGCGCAAAACAGCTCACATTCGCCAGGGAAACCATGCGCAAGATTGTCCCAGAGTGCCGTGCACTCGACAGTACGCCGATTGGGGAGATTGCTATAGACCCGAGAATGCGCGACGACATGAGTGCGGTGCTCAAGGGTCTGCAGTGCGTCTACTGCACGGCGGAATCCCGTACGGCCTTGTTCGCGATTCTGGAGGCGCACTTTCAGCCGGGTAAACGTAAAGATGTCGGACGACCGGGCATGGATCTATGGCGCGTCATCGTGTTTGCGATAGTCAAGCAGTGCCTGGATCTGGACTACGATGCTTTGTTGTACCGGGCCAACAACGATCTCTTGCTGCGGGAGCTCTTGGGGCACGGAGATGCCGGGTTTGACGAGGTGAAGTACAGCAGACAGCGGCTGGTGGACAACGTGCAGCTTTTGACGCCGAAGCTGGTCCGGAAGGTGGCCCAATTGATAGTGCGGACGGGGCACAAGGTGGCTGGAAAAGAGTCTGGGACCGCGCTAGCCGGTCGCTGCGATTCCAGGGTGGTTAAGACGCATGTGCACTATCCCACCGATGTGGGTCTGTGCTGGGATGCGGTTCGTGGTCTAATACGTGTGAGTGCACGCTCGGCTGCGGCATTCGCTCTTCCGGGCTGGCGCAAGCATGCGGATCGCACGCGGAAGATATACCAGGCCTTCATCCGGGTGCGGACGGCCCCGCGCTACCGGCAGAATCCGAAAGGAGTGAAGGCGTACTTGCGCCAGTGCACACAGACTGCAGCACGTGCCCGTACGCTGTTAAATGCCTTGGCCACAGTGGAGAAATCGGAGGCGGCGCGAGCGGATATCGCGTATTACTTGCGCTATGTGGACTTGTTGGTGGATCAAGTAAGGCGTCGCATCCTCTTGGGCGAGCAGATTCCACATGCGCAGAAAGTGTTTTCCATCCACAAGCCACATACGCGTTGGATCAGCAAAGGCAAGGCGGGCGTGCTGGCCGAGCTGGGCCTTCCGGTCGCACTGGTAGAAGATGAGCACCGGTTCATTTTGGCTTATCACATCCTGTGGGACACATCAGATGTAGAGGTGGCGGTAGCGATCATTGACGCGGTGCAGGCGGCTTTTCCAGAGTTCAATGCGTGCAGTTTTGACCGGGGCTTTCACAGCTTGAAGAATCGAAAAGCATTGGATGCTCGGCTGGCGCTCAATGCGCTTCCGAAGAAGGGCAAGCTTTCTCTGGCGGAGCGTGCGCGGGAGCGCGCGCCTGCGTTCAAGGCAGCGCGGCGGCAGCACCCGGCCGTCGAGTCGTGTCTGGCCAATTTCGGACTTCGGGGCGGTGCGCTGGTGCGGGAGAAGAGTCCGGAGAACTTCGCGCTGATGGTGAGCCTGTCCGTGCTGGCAGTCAACATGCACCGGCTGGGTTGCCTGGTGCGCGCCCAGGAACGGGCACGAATAAAGCGTCGGCGAAAGCGCGCGGCGTAGGCCCGCTACCACCTCGCAGAAAGGTCCCAATCGCAGGCTCCAAGGGACACGTATGCCCTTCCGATAGGAACACAACGCCCTTCGAGCCGCAAACTGCCCGTGCGCGCACGCAAGAGACGCCAGCATGGCCGAAACACTCGAAGCGGACCGTCAACGAACTCAAAAAACGACCGTGCCGGTGCATTCGAGGCCGAAAAAAGAGAGTATTCGGTCAATCACTAATTCCCTTTCGGAAGCCGCCTTTGCCGCGTCAGCAGACCGATCCACATGCCGGGGGAGGCGTTACCGGGATCTACCGCCTACGCCGTAAACGTCCGGTGAAGTACAGGTCAGCGGCAGCTACAGGTGTGCCGATGGGTACAGGACGGCTGGAAGGCGGAGAGCAGGTGGGCTTCCTGATGACACCTACGGGGCGTACACGCTCGTGCAGCAACCGCATAGAGAGCAGGCTCTGGATCGCCTGGCTTCCGGCTCGTGAAATGCGTGCGCCTGTGGCCCGAGCCTTTGCCCTGCCTCGTCTGCGCCATGGCGCAGACAATGGCATCCACCTGTTCCTTCAAAAAATGCGGGAAACGCTCATTCGCTTTCCGCGCACAGGGTGGCGCGCTTGCTGTATCGCAGCCCGAACCATGGATGTTCCGCATGGACGACTACGGAGCCAGCAATAGCGCGGGGTCCGCGACCGGAAGTGTCCCGCGGTATTTGAATGCTTCGCCGTAGCGAGCCCCTATTGAGAAGCCCAGGGCACTTGCGCGCGCCTCGACCCACCGAAGGAATGCGGGATCGGAAATATACGTCTCCGGCCCCGGTTGGTCTGGATTGTAGAACTGGGAGGCAAAGGCCTCAAGCGCGCGCATGCGCTGCTCCCAAGTAGGCGTCACGTCCACTACAAACGTCGGTTCCATGGGCAACACCTCTTCGTAATGCAGCACATGCTGCGGGCGCCACGGGGCGGCGCCTGCCCCCGGTCCAGACGGAATCTTGCTGAGCCCGCTGTAATAGCAGGCTTCAATGGTCAGCATAGCGGCCTGCGTGTGGTCAGGGTGCCGACAGAGTGTCGGATGCGTAAGCACTACGCGCGGCCTGTAGCGCCGCAGCACCGTTATGAGCTTGCGCCTGTTTTCCTGCGACAGGGCTATGTTCCCGTCCGGGATACCCAGGTTTTTCCTGGTAGCGACGCCGAGGATCCCGGCGGCGGCGGCGGCCTCCCGCTCGCGCCCCTCGCGCGTCCCCCGTGAGCCCAGCTCTCCTCTCGTCAGGTCCACAATGCCGGTGCGATAACCCTTCCGCGCCAGCAGGCAGAGGGTGCCACCAGCGTTGAGCTCCACATCGTCCGGGTGTGCGGCAATGGCCAGAACATCCAGGCTCTCCGACATCTCAGCCTGCTACAAAGTTTACGATCCGCCCCGGAACATAAATCTCCTTGCTCGGCGCTCTTGATCCCAAATGGCGGGCCACGTTTTCTTGCGATCTAGCCTCTTCCAGCACGGCGGCGCGATCGGCCTCCGGACTAACTTCAATGGTCGCACGCACCCTTCCATTGACTTGCACGGCGATCCTGACGGTCTCCTCAGCAAGGCAAGCTTCGTCAAGGACCGGCCATGGCTCATACGCCAGGGTAGTCTCGTGTCCCAGACGTTCCCACAGGTCCTCCGCCAAATGCGGAGCAAAGGGCGAAAGGAGCAGGACGAATGCCTCCGCCACCGGGCGCGGGAGGCAGTCCCACTTATAGGCCCCGTTGATAAATTCCATAAGCGCCGATATCGCCGTATTCATCCGGAGCGCTTCAATGTCTTGGGTCACGCGCTGGATGGTCCGATGCAGCAGGCGTAGCTGTTCCGGTGACGGATCCACGGACCGCAACGCCGCACTGGGCCCGTCTGCCTCACCGGCCATAAGGCGCCATACTCGATTCAAGAACCTGAAGGTACCCTCAACCCCCCGCGTATTCCAGGGCTTGACCTGCTCCAGCGGTCCCATGAACATCTCGTAGAGCCGAAACGCATCGGCTCCATAGGCGGCCAGCACATCGTCAGGGTTGACTACGTTGTTGCGGCTCTTGCTCATTTTGTGCGCGCGCACGTCCAGGTGGAATTCCGGGGCATCTCTAAGAACAAAGTGTTCGCCCACCTTTTCGACAAGTGCCTCGCCAACCTGCACGGCATCTACCTCCCGGTCCGTGCCCTTGATCAGGCCGCCTGTGATGTCTTCGGCCGAGATCCGCTCCTTTGTTCGTGCATCCCGGTAGGCGGTGTATTCCAGCTCTCCGAGAATCATGCCCTGATGTACGAGCTTCGCAAACGGCTCCGGGGTGCTTACTACTCCGGCATCGTAGAGCACCATGTGCCAAAACCGGGAATATAGTAGATGCAGCACGGCATGCTCTGCTCCGCCTACATAGAGATCCACAGGCATCCAGTACCGTTCCAGTTCGCGGTTAACCAGGGCCTCCGAATTGTCGGGATCTATGTAGCGAAGGTAGTACCAGCATGATCCGGCCCACTGCGGCATCGTATTGGTCGCGCGCCGCGCCGGCTGACCCGTCTCGGGATCCGTGGTTTCCAGCCAGTCAACAGCGAGTGACAGCGGGCCTTCGGGCGAGCCACTGGGCTTGAATTCCTCGAGCTCGGGAAGGGGCACCGGCAATTCCTCATCTGGCAGTCCCTTGGCCACGCCATCGACATAGATCACCGGAAGCGGCTCTCCCCAGTAGCGTTGCCGGCAGAAGAGCCAGTCGCGAAGCTTGTAATTTACCTTGCGCCGACCATGCCCCGTCTCTTCCAGCCAAGCCAGCATGCGCTCCTTGGCCTCGGCCACATGCAGCCCATTGAGAAACCCGCTGTTAATGGCCGGGCCATTGCCCAGATAGGCCTTGCCAACAAAATTTTCGTCGGGCTCTACGGTGCGCCGTATAGGCAGGTCGTAGGCCGCAGCGAAGGCCCAGTCCCGCTCGTCCTGGCCAGGCACGGCCATGATGGCGCCCGTACCGTAGGAGGCGAGGACATAGTCCGCCACCCAGATAGGTATATGCTCACCGTTGGCCGGGTTGAGGGCATAACCGCCTGTGAAAACTCCGGTCTTCTCCTTCTGCAGTTCCGTACGCTCGAGGTCGCTCTTCCTGGCGGCCTGACGCCGGTAGCTGTCCACGTGGCTGCGCCGCTCCGGCGTAGTGATGCTCTCGAGCAGCACATGTTCGGGGGCAAGGACCATATAGGTAGCCCCAAACAGGGTGTCGGGGCGCGTCGTGTATACGCAGATTTTGCCGTCCGCACCCACCACGGCAAAATCTATCTCCGCTCCCTCGCTGCGGCCAATCCAGTTACGCTGCATCTCTTTGGTGCTGGCCGGCCAGTCGGCGTGATCCAGACCCTTGAGCAGCCGCTCCGCGTAATGTGTAATTCGGAGTACCCACTGCCTGAGGTTGCGACGCTCGCACCGATGACCACCAATCTCACTTATTCCGTTAGTGACCTCCTCGTTGGCGAGCGTCGTTCCCAAGGCTTCGCACCACCAAACCGGCACCTCCGCCTCGTACGCGAGGCCGCGCTCCAGTAATTGCCCGAAAATCCACTGCGTCCACCGATAATAGGTCGGATCCGTGGTGTCCACTTCCCGGTCCCAATCGTAGGAGAGTCCAAGTGCTTTCAACTGCTGGCGAAAGCGACCGATGTTGGCAGCCGTCGTAGTGCGAGGATGGGTTCCCGTCCTCAACGCATACTGTTCAGCAGGAAGGCCGAATGCGTCCCACCCGATAGGGTGCAATACGTTGAAGCCCTGCATCCGCTTAAAGCGTGCCACAATATCGGTAGCCGTATAGCCCTCAGGATGCCCAACGTGCAGACCCGAACCGCTGGGGTAGGGAAACATGTCGAGGACGTAGTACTTGGGCTTCGACGTGTCAACGCGGGCAGGCGTACGGAAAATCTTGCGCTCCTCCCAGTAGGTCTGCCATTTCTGTTCAATATGCTTGAACGGATAGGTATTCATAGGTCCGTAGCGGCTGCATATCCACGCTCTACGTCCTCCGCTGATTGAATTACGGCGACGCTCTGATGGTTGTCAGGCAATAGTCGGTTGAAGATACGGCATAGGTGCGTATTCGAAGCGCGGCATCCCGCCTACCGCGTCAAAATGGCGTTCACCTAGTGCGTACACATGAAGATGCGTAGCGCTCACCACATCAGAACGGCCACACCGGTACGTCAATTGCGGGGCCCAGCATGCAGTATCCGCGGTCGAAATATACCAGTGGGCTGGTCGATGCAGCGGGCGTAACGGCCAGGACGCGCCCCACCATTAGCGTGTGGTCGCCTGCAATGTGCACCGCGTGGGGCACGCAGCGAAAGACGACCATGGCTCCGGCAAGGACGGGAACGCCATATTCGTCCAGAGAAAATGAAATGTTTTCAAATTGCTGGGCGCCGGTGCGAGCCGGGTCGGCAAACGTGGTACTAAGGTGTGCCTGGTCCTCGGAAAGCAGGTGCACGGCAAAGTGCCTTGCCACCGTGATCAGCCCATGCATGCGGGCTGCACGCGAGACGTTGAACGAGATCAGCGGCGGATCCAGCGACACGCTCGTGAACGAACCTACCGTTATCCCGCGTATTTTATCGCACGCCGCGGCTGTTACCACGGTTACCGGTACGGGGACTCGGCGCATCGCCTGGCGAAACGTTTCCGCAAGCATCTCCTCCGACATGGCACCGTCAGGTAAAGACGTCCTTGATGCGACTAAAAAACGACTTTCCGCCCATTGCCGAGTCAGGCTTGGGTTCAAACGCAGGCGATGTCCGCATCTCTTCCAGTATCGACCGTTCCTGGCTACCTAGCTCCCTCGGTGTCCATACGTTTACCCGCAGGAGTTGATCGCCGCGGCGACCGGTATTCAATTCCGTAAGTCCACGTCCGCGCATCCGAAGAATCTTCCCTGACTGGGTGCCGGGATCAATTGCGATCCGTGCTCGCCCCTTCAGGGTGGGCACGTCTATTTCGGCTCCAAGCGCGGCATCCGGAAACGAAATATAGCATTCATAATACAGGTCATAGCCATCGCGCACGAAGTCGTCATGCGGCAGTTCCTGGATCTCTACACGCAAATCTGCCGCGGGCCCGCCGCGCACGCCGGCGTTACCGCTTCCCCTCATACTCAGATAGTTGCCTTCAACAACGCCGGGCGGCACGTTCACGGTCACAATGGATTCTCCCTGAATACGTCCCTGGCCCCGACAGTGGGAACACTCATTCTCGATCATATGGCCTTCCCCGCGGCACGCCGAACAGGGCTGCACACTCACGATCTGACCAAGGACCGTCTGCCGCGCGTGTCGCACTTCACCCACGCCATTGCAGGACGAACACGCTTTGCGAGCCGTTTGACCTCCTTTTGCTCCCGTTGCGGCGCATGGCTTGCAGGCTATAAACCTGCGCACCTTGAGGCGCTTCTCTGTTCCTTCCGCAACTTCTTCAAGTGTCAGAGGCAATTGCACCCGCAGTCCTTCTCCCCTCCTACCGGTGCTTCTGGAATGTGCCCTGCCCGCCGCGCCACCAAAGAATTCTTCAAACCTTCCGCCTCCGCTGAAGATGTCGCTAAAGGCACTAAAGATATCGTTTATGTCGCTGAAGCCCGCCCCGCCGTTACGCATGTTGGCGTGGCCATGTCGGTCATAGTGCGCGCGCTTGTTGCCATCCGAGAGTACTTCATACGCTTCGGCCGCCTCCTTGAATTTATCTTCTGCCTCCTTGTCATTCGGATTGCGATCCGGATGGAAATGCAGGGCCTTCTTGCGATAGGCCTTCTTTAACTCATCGGCCGACGCCGAACGCTCAACGCCCAGTATTTCGTAATAGTCCTTCATCAGTTTTCAGTTTGGGCGGCTACCACCACCTTCGCGTGACGCAGTACCTGGCTACCGTGCCGGTATCCGCGCTGAACCTCTTGCAGGATGAACCCGGGGGCCGTATCGCCCAGCGCCGGGACCTGAAGAATGGCTTCGTGCAGACTCTCGTCAAACAGCTCTCCCACCACTTCCATGGCCTCGACACCCAACTTGGCCAGCGCCGCCACAAAGTTATCGTACACAAGCGTGACGCCGTCTCTAAACGCAGTATCGGGCACATCGCACTGCGGCGGTGCTTCCAGCGAGCGGCGGAAATCATCCAGCACCGCCAGCATGGCTTCCAGAACCAGGATCTGGGCACGACGCGTCCATTCGCCGCGCTCCTTGTTGGTTCTCCGACGAAAATTCTGGAATTCCGCAGCCTGGCGCAGCAGTCGGTCCTTCACTCTGCCGACTTCCTCTTCCAGTTCCTGCACCCTGGGATCCAGAAGGTCTTCCGAATGCTCCGTGTTTTCGGAAGCCAATCCATCCACCGGCTCCGTCTCCAGTTCGGTCTCCATCATCGGTTGCTCGCTCGTCTCTGTCGTAATCATGGTTGGTTCAAGAGGCAGTTTTCCGTGAAAGCGCTACAGCCGAATGGACGCCCTATTCAGCAGGGTAGCCATGTTTTCCACCAAAGCAATTGCCCGGCCGTAATCCATACGCGTGGGTCCCAGTACGCCAACAGTTCCCACGGTTTCGCCCACCTGGTAGCGGGCCGTTACAAGGGAATAATTCCGGGCCGATTTATCGTGAATCTCACTTCCAATGCTCACTACTGCCTTTCCGGAGCCAACGGCGGCAGAATGGGCCTCGAAGAGCTGTACCACGTACCCTTCGTCCTCTATCAGCTTGATGAGTCGCCGGACATCCTTCGTATCCTGAAATTCCGGCTGCCGGAGCAACCGCTGGGTACCTCCGTGGCTAACCCTTCCTTCTACCGAATCGCTGAACAGGACGGATGATTCGTTCAGGATCAGCTGGACAATTCCCGTCCGGTCGTCTTCAATATCGCGCGTGCGGCTTGCATACGTCCGCCGAATCTCGTCCAGGCGCAGCCCAGCGAGCCGCTCATTCAGTATCGCCACGATCCTTTCCAGATCCCGCCGGTTCAGGTCTACCTCAGTCTGGTATACGATGGTCTTCACAAGGCGGCTGCGAACGCTGATGACGATCATTACAGATGGGGAGCTTAGCGGCAACACGTCGAGACGCTCCAACACGCCTGTTGAGATCCGAGGGCTTAGTACCACTCCCAGCAGGTTGGACATCTGGCCTAGCAGCCGCGAGCTTTCACGAAACAATTCGTCCGTATCGCCCATAAGGCGATCCAGTTTGGCCTTCAGCAGCCGCTTCTCCACTACCGGCAGATCCGGCAGGTCCATGAGCTCATCCACAAACGCCCGATAGCCCAACCTTGTAGGTATGCGCCCTGCCGATGTATAGGGATGGCGCAGGTACCCGAGCTCTTCCAGGTCTCCCATGGTGTTACGTACCGAGGCTGCACTGAGCCCAAGCGGAAAACGCTTCGTCAGCGTCCGCGAACCCACGGGGCCGGCCGTATCAATAAAACTGCGCACTACGGCCCGCAGGATCACGCGTTCCCGCCTGCCTAGCGGACGTGCATTTGTTTCTTGCGATCTCCCCATACTTGCACCTTTACAGCAAAACCCTTGCCAATGGCACCCAGGTAAGACGAATCGGCAGAGATGCGTACCTCATGACTCTTTGACCGGTTTCCGGCTGCCACCGCAACAGCTTGTATAAGTAAGCGTATCCAAAGATTCATTCCTGTCTTCCGGCCACACCCATGCGCTTCTTCTCAACTTTGGTAGCCAGTGTTCTGGGTACGTTCATCGCCCTGGGTTTTCTATTGCTTGCCGGCTTCGCACTTGTTGCGGCTGTGGTGTCAACATCCAGGGTAAATCCCACTGTGCGCCACAACTCGGTCCTGGTGGTAGAGCTGTCAGGCCCCATTCCGGAAATCGTCTCCCACGACCCAATCGCGGGCCTGTTAATGGACGAGTCACCGTTCGATTTGCACGATATCCGCCGGGCCCTGCGCAACGCGGCAGCAGACAGGCGAATAGACGGCATCTGGCTCAAGCTGCGGGGCACACGGGCGAGTTGGAGCACGCTCGAGGAGGTTCGGCGCGCGCTGGAAGCATTCAAGGAAAGCGGCAAGCCCCTCATCGCCTCCAGCGGCGAATACATGATGGCTGAAAAGGATTATTTCCTGGCAACGACGGCAGACAGCGTATTTGCCACGCCCGAAGCCTTCTTCGAGTTCAACGGCATGTACCTGGACGTGATATACCTGAAGGGGCTACTGGACAAGCTCGACGTCCAACCCGAAGTCATTCGGGTTGGTGCCTACAAGGGCGCAGTCGAATCCTACACGCGATCCAATCTGTCCAGGGAAAATGAGCACCAGCTGCAGTCCGTTCTCGATGGTTTCAACAGGCGGTTTACAGAGGCCGTCGCCGAAACCCGCGCAATGGACACGGCCCAGGTCCTGCACCTGGCAGGGGAGGGCGCCGTGATTACGGCAGCAGGCGCGCTGGAGGCCGGTTTGCTCGATGGCCTGCTTTTTGAAGATGAGGTCGAGTCCATACTCCGTGAGCGCCTCGGGCAGGAAGACGGCTTGCGCACGGTACGCCTGGCCTCCTACATCAACGTGCCCGATAACGAGGCCGCCGGAGAACGGACGGGCTCCAGAGACCAGATCGCCATCGTATACGCGGTTGGTACCATTGTTAGCGGGACCAACACTTCCGGCACTTCGATCGTGGGATCGTCCACCTTTGGAAAGGCGATGCAAAGGGTGCGGGATGACGACCGCGTCAAGGCCATCGTGCTGCGCATCAATTCTCCCGGCGGCTCGGCCGCCGCGTCAGACGCCATGTGGCGAGAAATACAACTGACAGCGCAACAGAAGCCGGTCGTGGCCTCCATGGGGGATGTCGCGGCGTCTGGTGGCTACTGGATAGCTACAGCTGCCGACACTATCGTGGCAGACAGGCAGACCATTACCGGCAGCATAGGCGTATTCGGAATGCTTTTCAACATAGGAAATGCGCTGGACTCCAAGCTGGGTATCACGACAGACGGCGTGCGGACCAGTCCGTATGCGGACATGCTCTCCGGACTGCGTCCCCTTCGGCCCCCCGAGCGCTCCATACTTGAGCATGCCATAGGCACCACCTATGCCCGCTTCCTTGAAAAGGTCTCCAAATCGCGCGGCATGGATACTGCGGCTGTAGACAGTATCGGGCAGGGTCGCATCTGGACCGGCGAACGCGCCCTGGAGCTCGGATTGGTAGACGCGCTTGGTGGCATGGACACCGCACTCGCACTAGCTGCAGAGATGGCTGGCCTGGAAAGCTACAGCACGCGCCTGCTACCCCGCCCGCGGACCATCCTGGACGAACTGAACAAGCTCATGGCAGTCCGCGCTCGGCAGTGGCCCCTGCTGCCGGCTACAGACCGCCTAGAACAACTCGTCAGGCTTCACGGCATCCCGCAGGCCCGCCTGCCGATGGAGATATCCCTGCGGTAGGGCTAGACCAGGACATTGCCGGTCATAGCGGCGGGCACAGGCTCTCTCAAGAGCGCAAGGATGGTAGGGGCCACGTCGCCCAGTTTGCCGGCCCGCACAGGCCCAGACACACCGTCACCTATGATTAGATGCGGTACCAGCGCCGTCGTATGGGCGGTGTGTGGCACGCCATCCGGCATTATCATGCGATCAGCGTTCCCGTGGTCGGCCAGCAGAGAGACGCCGTATCCGTGCGCGCGCGCCGCCTCGACCACGATGCGGGCTCCGGCATCCACGGCCTCTACGGCTTGCACGGCAGCGTGGAATACGCCCGTGTGGCCTACCATGTCCGGATTAGCGAAATTGAGGCAAATGAAGTGGTAATCCCGGCGTGCCAGGGCTTCGGCGCAGCGCAGCGCCAGCAGCGGCGCACTCATTTCAGGCTGCAGGTCGTACGTGGCTACCTTCGGAGAGGGCACCAGAAGGCGCTCCTCACCCGGGAAGGGCGCTTCGCGTCCCCCGTTGAAGAAGTACGTGACATGGGGATATTTCTCGGTCTCCGCCATGCGTAATTGCCGGGCGCCGCGCTCAGCCAGAACCTCACCGAGTGTATCCGCCAGGTGCACGGTCCTGAATGCCACAGGCAGACAGAAAGCGTCATCGTACGTGGTAAGGGTGACAAGGTGAAGCCCTCCCAGTGCTGCCTGTGGAAAGGGCGGCGCCTCCTTCAGCCCGGTAAGGGCCTGCACCAACTGCCGGCCCCGGTCGGCGCGAAAATTGAAGAATATGGCGGCATCACCCGCCTGAATCCGCGTGCTCGTGCCATCACCGTAGTCGATACGACGCGGCCCAATGAATTCGTCTGTAGTGCCTTCGGAATAGGCCTGCTCTATCGCGCGCACGGGATCACCAAAAACGGCACCGGTCCCACGCGTCAATAGCGAGTAGGCCTTTTCCACCCGGTCCCATCTCCTGTCACGGTCCATGGCATAATAGCGCCCCACAACAGAAACCAGCCGCCCTGGCCCATGGCGGCGTGACGTCTCCACGAATTCGCGGGCGAAACGCGCGCCACCGTCCGGCGCCGTATCTCGTCCATCGGTAAAGGCGTGTACGCATACCTGCGCCTCGGTGAGTCCCTCCTTGCTCGCCAGGCGAAGCAGGGCTAGGAGGTGATTCATATGGCTGTGCACACCGCCATCGGAGAAAAGGCCCATCAGATGCAGTCTTCCCCCGGAGGCCACGGCGTGCCGAGCGGCCCGGGCCAGCGTCGCATTGGTAAAAAAAGACCCGTTCTCGATGGCAAGATCAATGCGCGTTATCTGCTGGTTGACGGTGCGACCCGCACCCAGGTTCATGTGCCCGACCTCTGAATTGCCCATCTGGCCCGTGGGCAAACCTACGGGCCTTCCAGAGGCAACGAGTGTTCCGTGCGGATAGCGCGCAAACAGTCCGTCTAGAAACGGCTTGCGGGCAGCGTGGATGGCGCTCACCGATGGATCTTCCGTTATGCCGTAGCCGTCGAGAATGACTAGAATATGGCGCTTGCCTGGATGCATAAGCCCGTGCCTTCACGAAGCAGGAATGCGCTCGATCCGGAAATCCCGAACCTTCTTGGCGGTCTTGCCTGATTTTGAAAAGAATACATTCATAGATCCGCAGCGGGGGCAGGCCACCTGCCTTACGCCGCTGCGATCACGCTTCGTTGCAGCTTCTTCGAAATAATGCTCCCTTGTCTTACAATAGAACCTGCCCTTGCGCGCATCCAGCCCATCAAGGGGCCCGGGAAGCTTGCACAGCGCCTGCCCAAAGCGGCATATACGCACCAGGACGCAGGTGTCGCACTTGGGCGCACGCGCCGTGCACGTATAACGTCCGTGCAGAATGAGAAGGTGATGCGCCTCGCCCCAGGTCCCTGGCGGAAAAATGGCCTTGAGCCCCCGCTCTACCTTGAGCGGCGTATTGGCTCGCTCTACCAGGCCGAGTCGATTGGCAACCCGGAACACATGCGTGTCCACCGGCAGCGCTTCTTCATCATTGAAAGCTACCGAACTAACAACCTGGGCCGTCTTGCGTCCCACCCCCGCCAGCTTCATGAGATCGGCCTGCGAGGCGGGAAGCCTTCCTCCAAACACGTCGCGCACCTGAGACGCCATGCGAACCAGGTGACGGGACTTGTTGTTGGGATACGAGACCGACCGAATAAAAGGAAATACGTGCGCAGGCTCGGCTTCGGCGAGCGCCTCAAACGTCGGATAAACTTCGAACAGCCGCGGCGTGACCCCGTTTATGCGCTCATCCGTACACTGTGCAGAGAGCACAACCGCCACGATCAGCTGATATTCATTGACAAAATCGAGCTCGCTGCGGGGACGCGCAATAACGCCGCGCAATCCCTCCAGCGTAAGGCGCCCTCGCTCCACCCTTGTCATGCCCCCGTTCATACGTTCAGCGCCGTACTACCCCCTACGAGCCTTCTCGTTTCGCCGCCGCCCAGAACCCATGACGTCGAATACCCTCCGGTATAGGCGTATATACCCTTTCATGACCGGCAAGGCAAACCGTTACAGGCGCTCCAGCTGCGGGGCGGCATCCGGCGGGCGATTGTCCGGCTAAACCGAGATAATGCATGCGCATGCTGACATCTCATGGGCCCGGTGTACTCCTGGTAGTGATGCTAGTGCATCCGACCAACGCCCAGCTTTCGGACAGCGCGCAGGTATCGCTTCTCACGATAGGGTCGGGCGAGGCTGTCTATTCACTCTGGGGCCACAGCGCCCTGCGCATATACGATCCCATCCAGGGGCTCGACATCGCCTACAACTACGGCACGTTTGATTTCGACGACACCGCCCGCTTTGTGGCCCGGTTTGCGTATGGCAGGCTGGACTATTTGCTCGCCCGGCAGCACTACACGGCGCTTGTGGCATCCTCCTGGCATGGCGAGGGGCGCGCCGTCGTAGAACAGGTGCTGAACCTGAATGGAAGCCAGCGGAACGCACTCTTTGCCTACCTGGAAAACAACGCGCGCCCCGAGAACAGGGTATACCGTTACAATTATTTTTCCGACAACTGCTCCACCCGGATTCGCGACGTGCTGGAAGAAGTCCTCGCGGATCCCATGCTTTTTCGAGCAGGGGCCGCACCGCCGGCCAGCTTTCGGCAACTCATGAGGCGCTACTTGGCCCGAAGGCCGTTATTGGACCTAGCCATGAACTTGGCCCTGGGACTGCCCGCGGACGCGGTGGCAACCGGAAGGCAGCGGCTGTTCCTGCCCTTGGAGCTGATGCGCGCAGCCGGCGATGCCACCGTCCAAAAGGACGGACGCTTGACCGGACTGGTCACCCGCACCAATTCGGTGTACGGCTCCCTGTCCGCTCTGCCGCCACGTGCCCTCTGGGTACACATTCTGGCCTGGACGCTGTGCGTGTTGGTGCTGGCGCTAACGGCCCACAATTCGGGGGCTTGGCGCTTCGCCGACGCCGCGCTGCTTGCGGCAGCAGGCTTCGCCGGTCTATCGCTATTCTTGCTGTGGTTTGCGTCCCTGCACGCGGCGGCGGCCCCCAACCTGAACGTTGCGTGGGCCTGGCCTACGCATCTATTTGTGGCCTGGAAGGTACTTCGCGGGACAGCGCCCGTCTGGCACCGCTTCTACCTCTACACTGCGGCGGCTTCCAGTGTTTCCGTGGCCGTCTCAGCCATGCTGCTGCCGGCCCATTTCCCGTCCGCACTCATTCCTCTCCTGTTGCTCTTCGCCTGTCGATGTGCAGCCATGGCACACAGGTCCAGTCAGCATGCCATGGGTACCGCGTACGGGATTTGAACCCGTGTTACCGGCGTGAAAGGCCGGCGTCCTAGACCCCTAGACGAACGCGGCATGGATAGGTAGGGTGACCGAGGGGACTTGAACCCCCGACCTCCAGGGCCACAACCTGGCGCTCTAACCACCTGAGCTACGGTCACCGATGGAGAACAGAGAATTTAAGCCAGTTGCCGATTCAAACGCAAGTTCTAGCGAATTACAGCCACCTTACCAAAGGCCGCTCCTTCGCCATTAGTGCCCACGGCTACCACCAGATAGGTCCCGGAAGGGACCGGTCTCGCTTGCAAGTCCCTTCCGTCCCAGCGCGCTCTGCCGCCCCGCGCTGATAGTCGTCCTACCAGCTCACCGCCTAGTGTAACAATGCGTATGTCCGTCTCCTCCACCAGACCTTCAATAAAGATTTCCGCATCCGCGCTGCCCGTAATGACCACTGGATTCGGGTAAATGAACAGGTCCTGGGCCCGTTCCACCGGGCTAATGCTATCACCCTGGTATGCAACAAGGCCCCGGTCCGTACCCATATAGACGCGGCCAGACGCTCCATCCAGGGCTATCGTATTGACGACGTTGGACAAGATGGGCGACGTGGCCACCGTATAGCGCGCCACGAGATCAAAGCCGGTGGTTTCGCTTACGAGGTACGCCCCCTGATCCGTTGCCATCCAAAGGCGGTTCGCAGGATCCACCGCTATGTCGTTCACCTTTAATTCCGAAAGTACATACGACCCTTGCTGCCTACTTGACCACACGGGCCAGGTAGCCTCGAGAGCAGCGTCTCTGGCCGCGCCGGTTCCTGCCAAGAAATAGGCGGGCCCGCTCTCGGTAGCCACCCAGATGCGGCCGATCCGGTCTTCTGCCATCGCCGATATGCGCACGCTGGGCAGGCCGCGGCCCACGGCACCCGGTTCGCCGAAGAATCGGCAGGCGTCGTCCGAGGGATCCGCCGGGGTGTCACCCGTGTCAAGAACCAGAATTCCCCGCGTGAAGCGTAGGTTGCCCGGTTCCTGGACCAGGATCCATTTGAGCCCGCTGGAATCTACCAAGAGTGGCCCCAGCGCCGTCGTAGGCGTCATGCCGATGCAAAGGGGCGGCGGCAACCCTGTCCACTGCCCGTCAGGCGTGCGTACCTGCAGAGGGCGGGACCCGGTGGTATTGGTAACCCACAGCGTGCCATCCTCTTCGCTGCCCACGCCACCGACAATTACGTAGCTGGCCGTCCCGGCCGCAGGAAGGAGCGTGGAATTATGCTCGTCAAACACGTTTATATCGCCTTCCGGCGTTACCTGCGCCAGGCCGCTGCCCCTGGAGGCTGCCCAAACGCTGCCCTGCGTGTCGGCATGGAGGCGCACGAAGTTTCCACGACTCGCTAGCTCCTCCCGGAAGCGCGCCGTGAAGTTAGTCCACCTGCCGTCGGCATCCAGCCTGTAGAAGCCGGCAGCTGGCACCGACTCGACGGCCGCCGCCCACAGCGCCCCGTCCGCATCCACTACCAGATCCCCAAAGGGACTGTCGAAAGGCCCCTCGGGGTAAATGTCCGCACTAAGCTGAACCGGGCGCTCCGTACCTCCGGGCGTTGCGTACTGATTCAAGCCCCGTTCGGAATCCGCCACCCAGACAGTACCGTCGCCGGCCACCGTAACCGCATGGAGTCCCGCGTAACCATCCGCGTGCACGGCCGAGCCGCCTCCGGCAAAGGCGGCATAGAGCTTGAATGCATCTACAGCAAGCAATCTATCAGGAAGGACAGCCAGATCTACAATTGCCCGCGAGGATAGACCGTACGGCGTGTAGCCGGCGCTGCCATCCCTGCGGCCTAGTCCTCTGTCGGTTCCCACATAAATGTCCCCGCGAAATTCGGCTATGGACTCTACTGCATTCGATGGTCGCACGGAGATATCTACCTGCCAGGCGCCGGGATCCTGAAGATTTATGGCCTCCAATGCGGCGTAAGCTACGCCGCCTTCGGCGGCGAGCCATATGCCGCGACGACCATCCGGCAAGGGTGCAACCACAAAGTCCCGGATGGCCGTGCCTGCGGGAAGCCGCCCCAGTTGGCTGTAGGCATCGCGCACTTCGAGGCGCTCTGTATCGAATACGACCAGTCCAAAGGAGGTGGCTACCAAAAGCGAATCTCCGAGGATCAAAAGACGGTTTATCTCCGGGGCGGGAAAGCGCTCGCTCCGCTGGATGTCAAAATAGGTCCTTACCAACCCTGTCTCGGTATTGATCGCATCCAGCACGCCGTCCCCGTATCCTGTCCATACCATGCTGCGCCGTGCATCATGCGCGATTGCCCGCACGTGCACATCATGAAGTCCCTCTGTTACGGTATATCGGACTATTTCACCGGAAGGCACATGATAGCTGAATACCCCGCCGGTGGTCGCCGCCCAGATGGCATCGTCGGCGGAAGCCAGGCCCAATACCTCGCGGGCCGACGTGTGCGCCGTCCATTTGTCGGACTGCATGGCCCGTGCGCCGTGGGCCAAAAACAGGCAGCCGACGAAGAGCGCTGCCCTGAGCATACCTCTACTCATTAGCCATGCCCGTTCACTGCAGTCTGGGGAGTAAACTGGCCATCTCAAGGGCAGAGATGGCCGCCTCTGCTCCCTTGTTGCGAGCCTTGGTATCTGCGCGCTCGATGGCCTGCTCTACCGTATCGGGCGTCAACACGCCCAGTGTGGTGGGCACTCCGGTTTCCAAAGCCACCTGCATGATCCCAGAGGCAGCACCCTGCGCGATGAGATCAAAGTGGAAGGTTTCGCCGCGAATAACGGCTCCCAGGCAAATTACGGCACGGTAGGATCCCGTCAGAGCCAGCTGCCGTGCTACCAGCGGGATTTCGAAGGCGCCGGGACACCGTACCACGGTCGTATGCTCGGACGCGACTCCGTGCCGGCGCAAAGCGTCCAGTGCACCCTCCAACAGCATTTCCGTTATCGTCGCGTTAAAACGGCTTACTACCACCGCAAACCTGGCCGCGCCAGCTACCAGATCACCCTCTATTACCGTGGGCATCTAACGTTCTCCGTTTCTGGTGGACACAATCACCGGATCAGATTCGCTGCAGCGACGGCGCGGGCACCGTCGATCCATGCATACGGAACCGATACCTTGCCCATCGCATCGTTTGGACCCGGCTTATGAAAATCTGATCCTCCGGTTTCCAGAATACCCATATCACGTGCGAGTTGACGATAATAGCGCGTCAGCAATTCATCGTGTGACGGGTGTACGGTTTCCAGGCCGTCCATTCCCTCTCTCACCAACCACTGAATGGTGTGCCCCGACGTCTGGTGACCAGGGTGAGCCAGCACCGCGATGCCCCCGGCCTCGTGCAGGAGTCGGAGTGCTTCCACCGCATGCAGAGCAGCATGTGGCTCGTAGGCGGGCCGGCCGTCAGCTAGATAGCGATCGAAGGCCTCACGCGTCGTGCCAACGAGCCCGGCTGCCACTAGCGCCTCCGCGATATGCGGTCTACCAATAGCCCGGCTCCGGGAGGGAAGGAGCGTATCCAGGTCAACGCCCAGCCGGCGTAGCCGAGCAAGAATCCTGCCGGATCGGTCAATGCGGGCCCGGCAACAGTCTTCCAGAGCGCTACGCAATCCGGCATGGAAAGGATCAAACAAATATCCGAGCAAATGCACTGGTTCGCCTTCCACCATCACGCTCATCTCCACGCCCGCTATCACTTCCACGCCACATCCTGCGCCATGGCGCTGGCCCTCTTCCAGGCCGTCAAGTGTATCATGATCCGTGATGGAAAGGGCCTGCAATCCGCACTGCCTCGCTTTGTCGACGAGCGCAGCCGGTGTGAGACAGCCATCGGAATACTCGGTATGTGTATGCAGGTCAGCTCGTCGCACGTCCATCATGGTGCACGGCACAGTTTGGCCCGCCTCTTACCCTGCTTCAGCGGCGTGGTTCAGCGACGCTCCGGCTCGGAAACACCTTGGCTGACTCAATTGGTGCCGGCGTTAGAGATTCCTCACTTAATGGAACACAGCTTGATGTCTCGACTGGCTAGGCCTACACTCTATTCATAAGTGGTATCTAGTGTAATGTCCTGACCATAATAATGATTATGCAGACGCAATGGCTAGCGCCTCCCTGGCCCGCCCTACCTTCCTGAGAATCTCTTCAGCCGTCTTCGTCCACACCAGGGGCCGGGGATTCTCGTTGTAGGTCTTGATGTAGTCCTTGAGACGCCGCTCCAGATCCTGTACGGAATGGAAGACGCCGCGGCGGAGCTGCTTCTCGGTCAGCGTGCCGAAGAATCGCTCGACCAGATTCAGCCACGACGCACTGGTGGGCGTAAAGTGCAGGAAGATGCACTTCTGCCGCTCGATCCAGTCCATGACCTTGGGGTGCTTGTGGGTGGCGTAGTTGTCCAGGATGATGTGGATCTCCTGGTTCTTAGGCACGGCCTTCTCCAGCTGACGAAGGAACTTCAGCACCTCCTGGTGACGGTGACGCTTGTACGTCTGGCCGATCACCTGGCCCGAGGCCACTTCCAGCGCAGCGAACAGTGACGTGGTGCCGTGGCGCTTGTAGTTGTGCGTTATGGTACCGCAGCGGCCCTTCTTCAGCGGCAGGCCCGGCTGCGTCCGATCCAGTGCCTGGATCGAACTCTTCTCATCAAAGCTGAAGACCGCCGCGTTCTCCGGCGGGTTCAGATACAGTCCGACGACGTCCTGGAGCTTTTCTTCGAAGCGCGGATCGGTGCTCACCTTGAAGGTCCGTACCAGGTGCGGCCTCAGTCCCAACGAGTGCCACACCCGGTGCACAAAGCTGTGGGTCGTACCTGCCGCTCGCGCCATCGACCGGCAAGACCAGTGCGTCGCATCCGGCGCCTCGGTCTGCGTCGTAAGACGGATCACCTTGGTTCTGAGCTGCGCCTGAGCCTTCGAGCACTTGCCCCCGTGGTTACCGCCCCGCGGGCGCTCCTTGGCAATCCCTTCCATCCCCTGATCGGCGAAGCGCCGTCTCCAGCGGCCGACCTTGTTCTGGTCCGTGCCCAGCTCTTGGGCAATCGCCTTGTTCGTCATGCCGTCCGCTGCCATGAGCATCATCTGCGACCGCTCCTGCAACCGGACTGACGCACTGCGCGAGCGCGACCAGCGCTCCAGGCACCGCCGGTCCGCCTTCGACAGCTCGATGTTGACTGCTACCCGCATGGTTCCCCCATTTATTCGCGTGTACGATGCAAGGAAGATAGCCATTTCGCGAGATATCATCTTTATTTTATTTGCTACACTCTTCTAGCTCGTCTACCAATCACCCGAACCGGAATGGCCTCATGCAAAAATACACCCAACCTTCCACTTTGGCCTCCTCGCTGTTTGTCGGCATGAACGTATATCCCGGATTATTCATCAGCCAAAAGTATACAGGTGTAGACAATGAAGAGGAGCTGTCGGAAGTGGTACATTCTGTTGTAAGGCAGCAATATTTTCATGGAGCCTGCCGCAAAGCTGGTTTTGGCGTGGATGCAGGGCAATGAGCCCCGCGAATGGTCTGTTTTCGACGCAAAGGCGTACCGTGAAGACGTACCTCTGCCGTTGAATAAGCCCGTACAGTCCAGAACCGATGCTGCGCTAATGGCACGGCCTCATTCCAAGGTAACCCACGTCAGCTGCTGGTAGCGCCCCCAGAACTGTCGCCAGAGCGCTACGGCGCTGAAGGCTATCCGGATTTCGATGTTACGTGCGTGCCGCACTATCAGCGCTCCCACCTTCAAGACCTCCTTCTGAAACGTCTTCAAGTGCATGTGCCGTGCTCCCGGCTGCTTCATTGTGCAGCGACCCAGGTGTAGCACCTCGTACACAAGCAGGTAAAGCTGCAAAAGGACTTCATTGTGCGCGTAAAACGGCGTTTCTTCCGGCTGTGCTTCCTCTTTCCGTGGAATAGGTAGGCCCCGGTAATGGGTCTTGGGGCGTGGCGACGACGACAGCGCCATGGAACAGGCTTGATTTAGTTCTCCCATGTGGGCTTCGGCCTTACCCCTTCTGCGATAAAGATGCAGGATCTCCTCCGCCGAGTAGGCGTGCTCGTGCTGATCGGTAAGCAGGTAGAAGTGCTCGGGGAACAGTTCCCCGGGATTCGGCAGCACCACCAACACGACGCGCCGCTCGCGCTCCCAAGACAGGGCGCGGTATTGCATAGCACTGTTCCTCTTGGGGTTGTACGCCTGACCAATAGGGCTCGGCCGCTGCCGCCAGGACGTCGTTTTCCTTCAGGCGCATTATGTAGCCGATCCACATCCGCTCCAGCTTACTGCATAACGCTCCACTGTTAAAGGCCGCCTCCAACCGCACGATCACCTTTCGGGCCACATCCGTTCGCAGCCTGAGAGCGATCTTTTTGATAAAGTCGTAGCAGTCGTTTACGACATGCGCATTGCCACGACGCAGCGTGGCGATGCGCATGCCGCCGGTTTCCGCACAACTGGCAATAAGAGG
Source organism: Rhodothermales bacterium (assembly GCA_965216255.1). Lineage (GTDB taxonomy): Bacteria > Bacteroidota > Rhodothermia > Rhodothermales > Bin80. The sequence goes on along the minus strand of OZ244148.1, from coordinate 4,192,506 downwards.
TAGCAAGATGTTGCGCTTGTAGTGCCCGTTATAGGCACTGCCCTGCTACCGAGCATGGGCATCCACGGGCAATGCGTCTATATCCATGACCAGCGTATCGTAGCGCTTGCCGCCTCTGGCATGCAGGAGGCGCTCCATGGCAAAGGTGGTGACGAAATCGCTCAATCTGGCCAGGTTCTTCTTTGTGCCCAGCCTACGTAACAGCCGGGAAATGCTAGGCTGTGAGGCCAAAGGCTTGCCGTCTTCCAGCCCACCCATCCCTGCCTTCATTTAGGCGACGGGGCGCATGGCCGCCTCATGGCGCAGACGACACATATCACGCTGGCGCATCCTGCCCTGCGCCAAGAGCAGCAAGACAGACTGCAAGAGCTCATCAAAGCGATGCGTAATGCGCCCCGGAATGCGGGAATCGCTCAGGACCGCTGCCAGGCGAGCTGTGAGGCCGGTAAGCATGAAGAGCGACCGCAGCAGGAGGACTCCGGCATCGGAGGTTAACTTTTCCGAATGGTGCCCCGTGACTTTTACAGACTTATTGAAGGGCGCCGTCAACACATGTCCAGTGGCTTTGGAGGCCATGGGGTTCACCTTGAGCGTATTTATGGTTCGGTATTCGAACCGCAAAAGCTACTACGATGTTCCCGTATAACCAAAAAAGAATCCATATCTTACATCACATAAGTCTGCCTTCGAACATCGACTTTGCATTTCCCGGATTATTCACCAGCCAAAAGTATACAGGTGTAGACAATGCAAGAGGGCTGTCGGAAGTGGTACATTCTGTTGTAAGGCAGCAATATCTTCGTGGAGCCTGCCGCAAAGCTGGTTTTGGCGTGGATGCAGGGCAATGAGCCCCGCGAATGGCCTGTTTTAGAGGCAAAGGCGTACCGTGAAGACGTACCTCTGCCGTTGAATAAACCCGTACAGTCCAGAACCGATGCTGCGCTAACAAGCGCGGCACGGCCTCATTCCAAGGTAACCCACGTCAGCTGCTGGTAGCGCCCCCAGAACTGTCGCCAGAGCGCTGCGGCGCTGAAGGCTATCCGGATTTCGATGTTACGTGCGTGCCGCACTATCAGCGCTCCCACCTTCAAGACCTCCTTCTGAGGTGTCTTCAAGTGCATGTGCCGTGCTCCCGGCTGCTTCATTGTGCAGCGACCCAGGTGTAGCACCTCGTACACAAGCAGGCAAAGCTGCAGCAGGACTTCATTGTGCGCGTAAAACGGCGTTTCTTCCGGCTGCGCTTCCTCTTTGCGTGGAATAGGTAGGCCCCGGTAATGGGTCTTGGGGCGTGGCGACGACGACAGCGCCATGGAACAGGCTTGATTTAGTTCTCCCATGTGGGCTTCGGCCTTACCCCTTCTGCGATAAAGATGCAGGATCTCCTCCGCCGAGTAGGCGTGCTCGTGCTGATCGGTAATCAGGTAGAAGTGCTCGGGGAACAGTTCCCCGGGATTCGGCAGCACCACCAACACGACGCGCCGCTGGCGCTCCCAAGACAGGGCGCGGTATTGCATAGCACTGTTCCTCTTAGGGTTGTACGCCCGACAAATAGGGCTCGGCCACTGCCGCCAGGACGTCTTTTTCCTTCAGGCGCATTATGTAGCCAATCCAAATCCGCTCCAGCTTACTGCATAACGCTCCACTGTTAAAGGCCGCGTCCAACCGCACGATCACCTTTCGGGCCACATCCGTTCGCAGCCTGAGAGCGATCTTCTTGATAAAGTTGTAGCAGTCGTTTACGACATGCGCATTGCCACGACGCAGCGTGGCGATGCGCATGCCGCCGGTTTCCGCACAACTGGCAATAAGAGGCAGGAAGATGTTGCGCTTGTAGTGCCCGTTATAGGCACTGCCCTGCTGCCGAGCATGGGCATCCACGGGCAACCCGTCTATATCCATGACGAGCGTATCGTAGCGCTTGCCGCCTCTGGCATGCAGGAGGCGCTCCATGGCAAAGGTGGTGACGAAATCGCTCAATCTGGCCAGGTTCTTCTTTGTGCCCAGCCTACGTAACAGCCGGGAAATGGTAGGCTGTGCGGCCAAAGGCTTGCTGTCTTAGAGCCCACCCATCCCTGCCTTCATTGAGGCGACGGGGCGCATGGCCGCCTCATGGCGCAGACGGCGCATATCACGCTGGCGCATCCTGCCCTGCGCCAAGAGCAGCAAGACAGACTGCAAGAGCTCATCAAAGCGATGCGTAATGCGCCCCGGAATGCGGGAATCGCTCAGGACCGCTGCCAGGCGAGCTGTGAGGCCGGTAAGCATGAAGAGCGACCGCAGCAGGAGGACTCCGGCATCGGATGTTAACTTTTCCGAATGGTGCCCCGTGACTTTTACAGACTTATTGAAGGGCGCCGTCAACACATGTCCAGCTGAATTGGAGGCCATGGGATTCACCTTGAGCGTATTTATGGTTCGGTATTCGAACCGCAAAAGCTACTACGATGTTCCCGTATAACAGGCAAAGAATCAAGAGCTTACGAACCAAATACGTCTGCCTTCGAACATCGACTTTGCATTTATGTGAATAATCCGGGATTTCAGGAATTACATACTCAGCTGTTTCAAGACTCTGAAGGAAGTCATCGAAATCAAATTCGCTAAGAGTGATTATGCGGACTGATATGTTTGCGCTGCCGGGAAGACCAGATAGGCCTGTTTCACCTTTTTCTCCTGCAGGACCTTGCGGCCCAACAGGGCCTTCGCACGACATGGTTTGGGCGACTATGAATATTCCAGTTATGATTGAAAGTCGCGACATTCTGTTGTGACAGTTTGAGGAATTGAATGGCGAGCGCCCAACAGGTGACGGGTCCTACCGTCATCATAGCCGAAAGCTGCACGCTCTGACGAGCGCTAGCATACGCGAGATGCCCTGCCTATTCACCGGCTCCGGGAGCTTCCCTTCGCACTGAATGGCTGTTGTATTAAGCAGGTAATCCCGACGCGAGTCGATCTTCCGGCCAAATGACGGCAGGTTGCATATCGGACCCATCTCCCTCTGTGTCAAGTACGATTCAGTGTCGGTTGCGCTTCGCATTAAGCCTCCATATATGGCGCGAGCCACAATCAATCGTATACGCTTATGACGGCGACCATTTGGACAGCGATAGCCTCGGTTGTGGCTGTCATAGCAAGCCTTCTGGGGATAGTACTACCGCTTGTGCTTAAGCTATTTAGCTCTATAGATGCACTTCGATCTGACATGAAGGATGACCACAAGACGCTTCACACCGAGGTATGCGCAGTCCGCGACCGAATATATGAATTGAACGGCCAAGTGAGCAGAATTGAGGGCAATCTAGATACTCCATCCAGCCGTAATAACCCATGAATTACAGGGTAGAAATAGAACAAGTCGCCGCTACTCCCGCGGGTGATCAGACCAGATTTGATTTCCGCGTCAGAGTCGGTAGCCAGAGGCACTCTTTTCATTGTGATTTTCCTGTTTATGTGGAGGGCACGTTTGACAACGATGATCCGACAAAGCTCACGGTAACGGCTAGATCGGTTTTGAAGAAGTTATTTAAAGACATGTTAGATGTAGCCGAGGGTAAGTGGCCCAAATAAACGAAGCTACGCGAAGGTGGCTGGCATACTGTTCTCGAAAGATTATTATTGAAAACCTTGTTAGTGCAACCAAGTATATAATTCCCAAAAATTAAGCGCTCCTTGCGATCTGGCGCGTTCGTGTATAAGCCCCGATAAATGCAGGTTTGGTGTTGCTGGCTACTATCGTATATAATTCCCCTTTTTTGTGAGGTTAAATTGTCTACACCGGTATACTTGTGGCTAGTGAATAATCCGGGACTGAGGTGCTTGGCCTTAAGAATCCGGCCACCCTGCTTCAACTGCACGCCGTTTGGGACCCAAGTCAAGCCCCCGTGTGGCTCAGCCGCAGAATTCTCATCCTTATATTAGTGAGACCCATCCGAGTGTCCTTCGAATGCACTAGTTTCTTCGGGGAAAACATCTTGTATTTATTGGGCACACGTCGCTGCACCAGGAATATTATCGTAAGGCACAAGCCGGACCATCGTGAATAATGTGGGGGGACGGCAGACGCGGATTGCTGAAGAGACGCGAACAGCAAGCAAAACAGGCAGATCGACGCGGTCGATGGCCGCAGGACGAGCCGGAACAAAGAGACGAGTGGGCACACTGGTTCGCGTACCACGAAGGCGAGGCTGCGGAACTGAACCGAGCGTGAGGATGCCGGCTGTGCAACGTGATGATGAACGCCAGCACCGACGACCTCGACAGGACACTGGACGAGCAGATCGCAGCGGGGGGGGGCGTTCCACGGGAGGAATCGGGGGCGCCGGCCCCGAAGCCGGGATGTCAGGTGCACACGAGTGGGCGACGCGACGCCCGCGAACGGCGGGTGCTCAGCAGAGCACCCGCCGCAGCAGACCAGAAGGACGTCGAAGCTGTCAGGTCCCGCACAACAGGAAAACAGCGGAGAAAGCGGAAGTGGACGTCAACAAGCAAGCAAGCTGCGCGAACGGCACGAGCGATCATTATGGCAGCGACGGTGGCCGTGGCACTGTGGCCGACAGCCGCAGCGAGCCAGTCCAGCGACGGGGACCAGAAAGAGCTCACGATCTGGTCCGCAGACTTGTCTCCCGAGCTGCAAATCTTCGGGGATGAACCAACCGAACTCGGGTACCCGAACGTCAGAAATGTATGGGGGTACTACCGACAGTTGCCCATATGGGCAGGAAGCCTCAGCGACGACGATTTCGATTGGAAGGGAGACACGTGGACAATCAATGTTATCGCGTCCGTAGGAACCGGAGAAGCGGCAACAATAGGATTTGTTAGCTACGACGAGTTCTGCCTGCGGCTCACCTCATTCAAGAGCACGAGCGGTGGAATCCGGAGCGACCCGGATGTCGGAACACTTACGCTGTACATAGACAGCAGTGTAGGTAGCGCCGGTACCGTGCGGAGCCTGCCGTTCACGCAGACAAGCGGGAGCGAAGTGAGTACATCCAAGAATGGGAATGCGGTTCGTCGCCACCGAACCATCCATTCGTGACGTACGGCACGACGCCCGTCTGGATTACCCGGCTGGCAACAAACCAGTCGGCAACGAAATCGCGGACGATCATTGACGGATCCGCCGTACTACGCCAGACGCTAACAACGCTGCGCGGTTTCATCGAGGACGGAAACGGAAGAAGCAACCCGCGCTGGAAGTACCAGTGACTGCGGGTAGACGGCGAAACGACCACGGAGATCGAGGGGGCAACCGACCGGAGCTACCTGCCTACACACGACGACCTCGGCAAAGAGCTGCAGGTGCGGGTCAGCTTCACCGACGACGAAACGTTCCAGGAAACGGTACTCAGCGAAACCGTCGGTCCGGTGACCGGATACCCCGACAAACCGCTGAACCTCCGGCTGACGACCACGCAAACGGTCATGGGCCTAGCCCGTTTGCCCATAAGGCTTTTACGACAAACGGTTTTGTAAGCCTAATGGGTCTGAAGAGTCCAAGTGAATGTGTCCGTTCAATGGGGAATCTGTGCCTTGTGCCGGGTCTTTTCGGTGGCTGTTGGGCCTGATGTTGGGCTTTGCGGCCGGTTTCTACGGCATGCGCACAAGAATGTACACAGGATGTCTTTCAGGATGCGCGCCGTCTGTTGGGCGCCAGAGCGGGTGGATATTGTTGCCCGGACTTGCCCGCAGAACAGGCAATTCCATCAATGCTGCGCGTCCCTGACCTCGTATCCCAGGGTGGTAAGGCTTAGCCGGTCCATGCCGCGCCACATGATCTGGTGGCCCGGGGGGCCATCGCGGCTGCGGTTCTGGTAGCCCTCAAGGACGGCTACCGCCAGGATGGCCTGCTGCAGCGTGCGAGGCGGCGGCAGCTTCACCCGCGTGGCATAGCCGGAAAGAAAGCGCAGCTCCATCTCCGTAAAGAACACATCCGCATCCCATTCCGGCACCGTGCGGCCGAGCAGGGTCAACACCATGATGCGCCAGGCAACAACACACCAGATCGTGATCCCCCGCTCCAGGCGCAGCGCCGTGCGCAGCGCCATGCTCTCTACCTTGCAGCCGCTCTTCAGTACCCGGAAGAAGTCTTCAATGCGCCACCTCTTCAGGTAATAGTCCAGCATCCGGACCGCATCCTCTGCCGTGTGCAGCTTGATGCTCGTGAGCAGCACCCACTCCAGCGGATTCTGACCCCCAGGCGGATTCGTCTCTCGCACATGCACGCCGTACAGGCTTAAAGCAGCGGCCTTGCCTCGCGGATCCGGAAGCTCCACCCGCTTGTAGCGAACCTCCGCATTAGCCATCCGGTAGCTGCGTGCAGCACGTACCTTGCGGCGCGAGGCTTTCGGACGCGCTGTCACACGCGAGATCTCGATCTCGATCGTCTCGGCCCGGGAAACACTCTTCAAGCTCGCAATCAGCTTCTGGCCTCCGACCAGCAGACGCTCACCTTTGGCACGCACCAGCACATGTACCTGCTGCGCTGTGCGCTGCAGGTCGTAGAGCGCAAAACTGTCCGCCTCCCGGTCCATGATCAACACCACTGAACTCTTCCGCGAGAGCGCCTTTCTTGCCTCGCACACATCCGCATACCCGTTAAGCCACTGCTGCGTCCCGGGCGCTAGGCGCGGTCTGCACGCGCGGCGACAACCCAGGGCAGCTCACCAACAACCCGTCGGCGACGATCGCCGGACCGTCCAACGAGCCGCTCACGGCGAGCTTCGGCAACATGCCCAGCGAGCACGAGGGAACGGAGTTCACCTTCCAGCTCGGATTCAGCGAGAACGTCGAAGCAGGGTACGAGCGGATTCGCGACCAGGCATTCGCCGTCAACGGCGGAAAGGCCAACCAAGCCCAGCGCCAGACCCAAGGCAGCAATCAAAACTGGAACGTACGGGTGAAGCCCACCGGGGCCGCGACGATCACCATCACGCTGCCGGAAACCACCAACTGCAACGACATCGGTGCGATCTGCACCGACGACGGGCGGAAGCTCTCGCACCGGACGTCGGCGACGATAACCGGACCGGTAGGAATCAGCATCGCCGATGCAGACGTGGTTGAAGGCGCCGCCACGGTGCTCAGCTTTGCCGTGACGCTGAGCCGCAGCGCGAATAGCCAGATCACGGTGGACTACGAAACGTCAGACGGCACCGCGCTGGCCGGGGCGGACTACACGGCGACGAGCGGAACCCTCACGATCGACGCCGGCAGCACGTCGGGAAGCATTGACGTGCCGGTGATCGAGGACTCGCACGACGAGGACGAGGAAACGCTGACGCTGACGCTGTCGAACGCGTCAGGCGGGCTCGTGACCGACGCAACCGCAACCGGAACGGTCAAAAACCACGACGCAATGCCGAAAGCGCTCATCGCACGCTTCGGCCGTACGGCCGCGGTGCACATCGTCGAGCAGGTCGAGGAGCGCGTGAAGGCGCCGCGCAGGCCCGGGTTCGACGGGCAGCTCGCCGGCCGAAACATCAATCGCAACATGGGGCGGGACTTCGCGCTGCAGTTCCTGCGGCGGCTCGGCGGCAGCGCCGGCTACAGGGCTGGCGCACCGGGCCAGCCGATGCAGGGCTGGCGCACCGGGCCAGCCGATGCAGGGACAAGCCAGCGGCAACACCGGCAGAGTCGGAGTCGGAGTCGGAGTCGGAGTCGGATCCGGAACGCGAGCGCGGACCCGATGAACACTGGAGCGAGCCCAATGGGCGGCGGCGCAATGACGGCGATGCAGCCCGGGCAGGGGCAACAGCGCCCGATGGGCATGAGGCTGGGCCTCAGGAACCTGCTCACCGGCTCGCGCTTCGCGCTCAACCGGGCGATGTCGAGCGGCGGGGTCCTCTCCTTCTGGGGCCGCAGCGCGCAGTCGCGGTTCCACGGCCGCGAGGGCTTGCTGGCGCTCAACGGCAACGTGCGCACGACGATGTTCGGCGCGGACTACGCGAAGGGCCGGATGGTGAGCGGCGTTTCGCTCTCCCACAGCCGCGGCTTAGGCAACTACGCCGGCGTGGACAGCGGCCGAGTCACGTCCGCGGTGACGGGCCTCTACCCCTGGATCGGGTACAAAGCCAACGAACGGGTCACGGTGTGGACGGTTGTCGGCTACGGCGCCGGCGAGCTGCTGTTGGAGCCTGGCAACGCGCCTGCGATGGAAACCGGGATGGCGATGGCGATGGCCGCCAGTGGCGGGCGCGGACAGATCGTCGAGGGTGGCACCGGCTTCGGTCTGGCGTTCAAGGCCGATGCCCTGTGGGTCGGAACCACGACCGACGAGAGCAACGGTCCAGGGGGACGGCTCAACGGAACGAGCGCGACGATCAATCGCGTGCGAACAGGGCTCGAGGGTTCGCAGAAGATGAGCATCAGTGGGTGGATGACGCTGACCCCGAGCGTAGAAGTCGGGATTCGGCAGGACGGAGGTGACGCCGAGACTGGAACCGGCATGGACGTCGGCGCCGGTGTCGTCTTCACGGACACGGGCACCGGGCTGGCCGTCGACGTCAGAGGTCGAACCCTGCTCGTGCACCAAGCCGAAGAGTTCAGCGAACGGGGCATGTCAATCTCGGTCAGCTACGACCCGACGCCGGGAACGCCGCTGGGATTGACGGCACGAATCGCTCCGGGCTGGGGCGGAGACGCCAACAGCGGCGCCCAGGCGCTGTGGGGACGCGAAAGCATCGGCGGAATGGGACAGCACCGAATGCTGGGCAGCGTCGGGAAGCGCCTCGACACCGAGGTCGGGTACGGCGTGCCAATCGGAGCACGGTTCGTCGGAACACTACGAGTCGGGCTCCAGACCTCGGAGCACGGGCGCGAGTACCGTGTCGGCTACGGAATACGAGTAGCCGAGCGGAGCAAGCTGAACCTGGAACTCGGGATCGAGGCCGAACGACGGGGAAACCCGCTGTTCCACTCGCAGGAGGCATCCGGGAGCACCGACCAACGCGTCCTCGGGCGCGCGACCGTGCAGTGGTAACGGGGCGCGCCCACGGGCACGAGTAACCCAGCAAGACCGGGCACCAAACGAGTCAGAGCCGGCGCCGGGCGCGCACGAAAGCAACTGAACGCCCCGAAGGAGGCGTTCAACACCCTGCTCGACGTCCCGGAGGGGGCGTTTCAGCGCAGATGTAGGACCCCGCGCTGGTGGTAGAATCCGGTCAGATGCCCGGCCGGTGTTGCTGATCCGGCCCCGTCACGCGTGCACAGGGCGCGCAAGCCCACTGGCGCGATTCTGTTGGACGGCTGACGTCCGACGTTCGGTGATCGCCGGCAGCGCGCACCGCACCCGCTTCGGCGGGAATGCAACCGAACACCGGCCTCGGGCTCGTTTGGTCTTCGCATTCTGCGAAGCCGTACCCGTTCTGTGTCCACTGTCACGCAGCTCGACCAGGGAATTGCCCTGGTGGTCTGGCGTGCGCCTGCGACCGGTGTCCGTTGCGCTCATCAGGAGACCAATCATCATGAATGAGAAAACAGGTACCACACGACGCGCAATCGCAACGATCGGGATCGTGATCCTCGTCCATGGCGAGCATGGCCGATGCCGCGGCTACCAGCGCATCGTTCCGCGGACGCTGACGCCGTAGTCGCGTTTGTTCACGGCTACAGTGCGCGCCACGGCCTCCATGGACAGGTTCAGGTAGCGACGCATAGCCACTTCGTAGCCCAGCCTGTATTCTCTGCCTTGCTCCTGCAGGGTCATTGCCGCCACCGGCCTTGCGACTCCCGTGCCCACTATGGAGGGCATGCCATATCCGAGCGCCAGCTCCAATCTTCTTGCACCTGATATTCCATGCACCGCGTCTTCTATGGATGCCGGTCGCCACAATGCTTGCATGCCACCCGAGTGCGCTGTGCCCCACGAGGGCCGTATGGATGCCGCAGGACCCAGGCCCGCGGCGTTGCCATAGTGCAGAGCCCCGGCTACGCCCCATTCCGTGAAGCCTGTCGAGGCATGGGCCAGCAGCCCCCGGGAGGTTACTTCCGCTTTCAGCGCATTGCCAGCATAGCGTACGCCTCCGGCTACTTCCACGCCGATACCGGTCTCGGCATCTCCTCCATCCTGCCGCACGGAAGCCTCCACATACGGGCTCCACCCCTGGCTCAGACGCAAAACGCCCTCCAGGCCCGCACGCACACGGTGCACGAGTACGTCCAGATTGTCCGCCGTCGTGCGAACCACCAGTGCGTCCGCCTCATACGAGACGTGAGCTTGTCCCATTTTCAGAAGCCCGACACGCATGCCGGCTAACCCCATAACAGCATCCAGCGCAGACTCCAGGCTGTCTTCCGATTCCAGCAGCGCCGTGCCCGTCCCGTACCCGGCCATGCCCCAGACGGAACGCCTTGTATTGCCGTATCGCACGTACGGATAGATCCCCGTAAGGGTGGAGCGTGCTTCACCTTCCAGATCCACCGCCGCAAACGTGCCGTCGCCCCGGCTATGGGCCAACAGCACTCCGGTCAACCAGCCTCGCGGCGACAGGTAATCCACGCCTAACGCCGCCGTCGAAACATTGCCCTTGATACTTAGCTGCCCGTCTCTGCCATTAAAGCGCGTATACGCGCCGCGCCCCCAGAGACTCATCTCACCCTGCCCTCTCGCCGATTTCAGGGCCATCGAACAGCCCGAAAACAATTCGCCGACCGACGGATCCCATGACGGATTCATGTATCGGAAATGCTTGGTGCCGCTGCCCATCCGCGGCGTACAGTGCGGTGCGGACGTGAGCCACTGCACGCGATCTTCCAGTGCACTGGCCACATGACCGGCTGACGTCCTGCTGAAGCGGGCCAGCCATTGTGCCATTACGTCGCCGAGCACCGATCCTTCCTCCACAATCGTGGCCGTCGCTGCAGGGTCCTCTATCTGTGCATGGGTGGCTGATTCCAGCGCCAGGGTAAATGTCTCTGTCGCCCAGTCCCGGCCATCCCTTATCAACTTCACCGCTATCGTCTCCTCGATCTGTCCAGGCTCAAACGTCACCGTCCCTTGCTGACCCTCATAGTCTGCTCCGGCCTCGGCGCTACCATCCACGGTGCGGTAGCCCACCATCACCATCCTGCTGCTCGGCTCCGATAGCCACACCCGAAACGAAGCAACACCATCCTCTTCACTCACCGTTACGTCGTCTACCCGCAGCAATGGCTGCCCCTCGTTGTCCAAAATCGTCCCCGTGGCCTCTCCCCTCGCTATGACGGCATTGCTTGCATTGCTTAGCGTCGCCTTGAAGGTCTCCTCCGCACTCTCGTCCAGAACATCGTCCACAATAGAGACGGCTATCTTACCCGTCTGGCTTCCCGGCTCAAACACCATGATGCCATGCGAGGCTCTATAGTCGCTACCCTGCTGCGCCGTCTCATCCGAAGTCGCAAAACTGACGCTCACGAACTTTCCACTCACCTGACTCATCCTCACCACAAAGTTCGCCATACCTGCATCCTCCGCTACCGTTACATAAAAGATGCTCAGCGATACCGGCTCGTCGTCGTCCAATATGGTGCCCCGGCCTTCTCCGTCAGCTATTTCGGCAGCGACCGCCGCACTTAGCGTAACCAGAAAGGTCTCTGCATCCAGCTCGTCTACACCGTCCAACTCCACCGGCACCGTGATCTGCGATTCCACCTCTCCCGGCTCCAGCACCAGCGTGCCATTCGTATTCACATAATCCAGCCCCGCCGTCGCCGTCTCGTCTGAAGTCGCATAGTTTACCAGCACACGCTCCGAACTGGCAGGACTCATCCCTACCGTAAACACCGCACTTGCCTCGCTTTCCACTACCGTCACATCATCTATCCGCAGTGCGGGGGTAGCATCATTGTCCATGATAATGCCCCGTGCCTGCGCAGATCCCAACGTCGCCCGCTCTGCACCGGTAAGCCGTAGCAAAAACGCCTCATCGGGCTCATCCACCTCATCCTCAAGCACAACCACGGTAAGCGTACCCGTTCCAAAACCCGGTGGTATGCTCAGCCTTCCCGATAAAGATGTGTAGTCCAGACCCTCCCTGGCCGTGATGTCCTCCGTCTCGTATTCCACCTCCACAGGCCATGCACTCCTGCCGCGCAGCGTCACCGTGAAGACGGCCGCTGCATCCCCTTCGCCCGCGGTTACATCCCCCGCCACTTCCACCACCGGCGCCTCATCGTCATCGAGTATCGTTGCCGTGGCTACAGACCGCATCAATTCCGCATTCAGCGCTCCGCCTATCAGCACCGTAAACGTCTCGTCCGGCTCATCCATGCCATCATCTACCACCGGCACCTCGATGACCTTGGCTATCTCTCCCCTTTCAAATGTCAGAGCCCCTCGCGTCGAATGATAGTCCGAGCCAGACTCCGCCGTACCTTCGAGGGTCTGGTAGACCAAGATGACAGGCTTAAGAGTGGCGTCATCAAGATTCACAGCAAATCTGGCTACCCCTTCCCTCTCTACCACCGTCACTCCCGTGATATCCACCTTCCGTAAATCATTGTCCCGTATCGTCGCCGTAGCCTCCGCATCCACCAGCGTAGCGTGCTCCACCTGGCTGAGTACCACTGAAAACGCCTCGTCGGCCTCGTGCTCCGCATCATCAATTATCGAGACCTGTATCTGCCGCCGCAATGCCCCGGGCGCAAATACCAACCGCCCAGACTCTCCGTGAAAATCCTCATTATCCTCCGCCGTGCCCGCTAGCGTCCTGTACGATACCGATACCTCCTGTTCCGTATTGCGATAATCCAGCTCTACCGTGAATACGGCCGATCCCTCGTCCTCCTCTACCTCCACATCGCGTATCACCATGTTGTATGCATCGTTATCCTGTATCGTCCCCCTTCCCACGGCTACTCCTATCTCCACCCCCCTGGCATCACTCAAGACCATCTCGAACGTCTCCGAAGACTCCAGCGCTGCGTCCTCTATGATCACTACCTCGATCTCCTGCCGTAACGCCCCCGCCGCAATCCGGGCTATCCCGGCATGCGATACATAGTCGGCGCCCGCCGTCGCAGACACGTCCATGGTAGCGTAATTCACCGTCACGGCCTCATCACGGACCTGATCCAGGCTCAGCATAAACACCATGATCCCCTGGTGCTCCGGTGCAAAGGGATTGTTGATACTCAACACGGGCAGATCATCGTCCACAATGGCCACCGTCGCCGTCTCGTCCCCCAAGAGTGCATGCGTCGGAGCCGACAGCGTCACCGTAAACGCCTCGTCAGGCTCCACAATACCGTCGTTCGTTATCTCTATCGGTATCCAGCCTTCCTCCCCCCCTATCGGTATGCTGAGCGTATTCGTCACGGCCGTGTAATCCTCCCCCTGCCGCGCCGTGCCGTCCGAAGTGGCATACGCTACCGTGACTTCCTCGCCTCGAGCAGGACTCAGAACCACCCGTACCCGTGCCGTACCTATCTCCTCTCCAACCTCCATATCCGCTACGGTCAGTGTCGAGATTCCGTCGTTGTCCAGTATCGTTCCCACTCCTATCCCTAGCGCTATCCGCGCACCCAGGACATCACTCAATTCCACCGTAAACGTCTCGTTCTGCTCAACCTCCGTGTCTTCCAACACATCAACCGTGAACGTCTTCCTCGTCTCTGCCGCCGAAAACGTCAACGTCCCACTGTCCGACGTATAGTCCAGCCCCGCCTCCGCCGACCCGTCCGCCGTGGCATACCCTACCGTCACCATCTCCACAGCCGCCGGAGTCAGCGAAACCGCAAACGTCGCCGTACCCCCACCTTCCGCTGCAATCGCATCGCCTATCCGAAGCTCCGACCACACATCGTTGTCCCGTATCGTCACCACGGCCTCGCCATCTGCAATGCCCGCATGCACCGCATCGCTGAGAAATACTCGAAAGGTCTCGTCCCCTTCCACACGCCCGTCCTCCAATATCCCAACCTCGATTTGACCAGAACTCTGCCCCGGCGCAAACTCCAGCGTGCCTGCGCTTGAGAGATAGTCCTCTGCTGCCGTCGTCGCGGTAACATCCTCGGTCAAATAACGAACCACTACCGTCTCCTGGCTCTCTGAGGTCAACAATACGCTGATTGACGCGGTCCCTTCGTGCTCAAACACCTCCAAGTCCTCTACTATCAACGAGGACGGAGCATCATCATCCTCTATCGTCCCTGTAGCCACCGGCCGCGTCACTCCGGCAGACGTAGGATTCGTCAGCGTGACCGTAAACGTCTCGGCCTCCTCATCCAGTGCGTCGTCCGTGATCGGTATCCTGATCTCTTTCTCGGTATCACCCACCGCAAACGTCAACGTGCCGCTATCCAGCGAATAGTCCAGCCCCGCCTCCGCCGACCCATCCGCCGTGGCGTACGCTAGCGTCACCTCCGAAGTGCTCTGCGAACTAAGCGTAACCTTGAAAACGGCCTCACCTGCTGCCTCTGCCACGGTTACATCGTCAATACGCAGCGAGGGCTCGTTGTCCAAAATCGTCCCCGTCGCTACCACGTCCGACAAAACCGCCCCCACAGGGGGGCTCAGCTGTACCTCAAACGTCTCGTCCCCCTCATCCAGTATGTCGTCCGTGATCGATACCCTGATCTCCTTTTCCGTATCACCCACCGCAAACGTTAACGTGCCACTGCGCGAACTATAGTCCAGCCCCGCCTCCGCCGACCCATCCACCGTAGCGTACGCTACCGTCACCTCCGCATCACTCTCCGCGCTCAATGTCACCACAAAAGCCGCCACTCCCGCGTCTTCCGCCACCCATACGTCTGCTATGCGTACAGAGATACCCTCATTATCCTCTATGGTCCCTTCTGCTACCCCGCTCCCTTGCTCTATGGTCGCACCCGCCACGTCGCCCAACCGAACCACAAAGGTCTCTCTATCCTCCCTTTCTGTGTCATCCGTCGTCTGCACCTCTATTACGACCTCCGTCTCTGCCACCGCTATCGTCACGCTGCCGTTCGGCTCCGCCACATAGTCCCCGGGCGAGGTCGCCGTAACATCTTCCGTAGCATAGCCCACCACCACAGCCTGACTGCTTGCCCCACTGAGTGTCAGCACAAACGTCGCTACCTCGCCTTCCGTCACCACCTGCGCATCGGCTATACGCACCGTCGGTGCCGTATCGTTGTCCAGAATCGTGCCCCTGCCCACCGATCCTCCCACCTCTATCCCCGCTCCCGCCGCTGAAGTCAATACCACCTCAAACGTCTCCTCCTCCTCCTTTTCTGTGTCATCTATCGTCTGCACCACTATCGTCGTATCCGTCTTGCCTGCCTCTATCGTCATGCTGCCGTTCGGCTCCGCCGCATAGTCCCCCGGTGAGGCCGCCGTAACGTCACGTGTCGCATACGCCAACACCACTGCCTGGCCGCTTGCCTTGCTCAGCGTCACGGCGAATGCCGCCTTTCCTCCCTCTATCACCGCCTCTGCATCCGCTATGCGCACGGAGACCTCCTCATTATCCTCTATGGTCCCCTCTGCCACCCCTCTGCCTTCTTCTATCGTGGCACCCTGCACATCGCCCAACAGAACCTCAAACGTCTCCGCCTCCTCCTTTCCTGCGTCATCTATCGTCTGCACCGCTATCGTCGTATCCGCCTTGCCCGCCGGTATCACCAGGCTTCCGCCCACCGCCGCATCATAATCCTCCCCTCCCGTCGCCGTGCCGTCACCCGTAGCGTACGCCACCGTCACCTGCCGGCCACTTACGCCACTCAACGTCACCGCAAACACCGCCTCCCCTCCCTCCGTCACCGGAGGTGCATCCTCTATGCTTACCGTCGGCGCATCGTCATTGTCCAGTATCGTGCCCGTACCCTTTTCACCTCCTACAGCCAACTCCGCACCCACCGGCTCGCCCAATGTCACTGTAAACGTCTCCGATTCCTCGTTCAGGTCATCGTCTAGCGTCTGCAGCACTATTGTCGTATCCGTCCTGCCGGCCTCTATCGTCAGGCTCCCCGCAGTTTCCGCCTCATAGTCCGCACCCGCCGTCGCGGTAGCGTCCGAGGTCGCATACGGCACCGTCACCTCCTGGCCACTGGCCACACTCAACCTCACTGCAAACTCTGCCTTCCCGCCCTCCGTCACCGGAGGTGCATCCTCTATGCTTACCGTCGGCGCCCCATCATTGTCCAGTATCGTGCCCGTTGCCGCCTCGCCTCCTACAGCCAGCGCTGCACCCACAGGATCGGACAACGTCACCGCGAACGCCTCTTCCTCCTCTTGCTCTGCGTCATCTACCGTCTGCACCTCTATCGTCACCTCCGTCTCTCCTGCCTTTATCTTCACGCTGCCGCTCGGCTCCGCCACATAGTCCCCCGGCGAATTCGCCGTACCATCCGAGGTCACATACGGCACTACCACGTCCCGGCCACTTACCTCGCTCAGTGTCACCGTAAACTCCGTCGCAACTCCCTCCGCCACCGAAGGCGCATCCTCTATACTCACCGTCGGCGCATCGTCATTGTCCTCTATCGTGCCCGTGCCCTCATACTCATCCAGCGCCGAATTCACCGGCACGCTCAGCACCAGCATAAACGTCTCCGTATCCTCCTCATCCAGATCATCCTCTATTGTCCCCACCACTATGGTCGTATCCGTCTTTCCCGCCGGTATCACCAGGCTGCCGCCCACCACCGCCTCGTAGTCCTGCCCTCCCGTTGCCGTAACATCCACCGTCTTGTAGGACACCGTCACCTCCTGGGCGCTGGCTTCACTCAGCTTCACCGCAAACACCGCATCCACGCCCTCCGTCACCGGATCCGCATCCTCTATACCGACCGTCGGCGCATCGTCATTGTCCTCTATCGTGCCCGTGCCCACTGCAGCGCCCACAGCCAAATCCGCACCCACAGGATCCTGCAGCGTCAAAACAAACGTCTCTGTCTCCTCCGAGAGCACATCGTCTGTTGTCCCCACCACTATGGTCGTATCCGTCTTTCCCGCCGGTATCACCAGACTTTCGCTCACCGCCGCCTCGTAGTCCTGCCCCGCCGTCGCGGTAGCGTCCGATGTCGCATACGGCACCGTCACCTCCTGGCCACTTGCCACACTCAGCCTCACCACAAACATCGCGTCCACGCCCTCCATCACCGAAGGCGCATCCTCTATACTCACCGTCGGCGCATCGTCATTGTCCTCTATCGTGCCTATGCCCTCATCTGCATCCTCATCCAGCGTCGCATTCACCGGCGTGCTTAAGACCAACGTAAACGTCTCCGTCTCCTCCGAGAGCACATCGTCGCTCGTCCCCACCACTATCGTCGTATCCGTCTTGCCCGCCGGTATCACGAGACTTCCGCCTACCGCCGCCTCGTAGTCCTGCCCCGCCGTCGCGGTAGCGTCCGATGTCGCATACGGCACCGTCACCTCCTGGCCGCTTGCTACACTCAGCCTCACCGCAAACACCGCATCCCCACCCTCCGTCACCGGATCCGCATCCTCTATACTCACCGTCGGCGCATCGTCATTGTCCTCTATCGTGCCCGTGCCCTCTGCACGGCCCACAGCCAAATTCGCGCCCACAGGATCCTGCAGCGTCAATATAAACGTCTCCGTCTCCTCCGAGACCGCATCGTCTGTCGTCCCCACCACTATCGTCGTATCCGTCTTGCCCGCCGGTATCACCAGGCTTCCGCCTACTGCCGCCTCGTAGTCCTGCCCCGCCGTCGCCGTAGCGTCCACCGTAGCATACGGCACCGTCACCTCCTGGCCACTGGTCACACTCAGCCTCACCACAAACACCGCATCCACGCCCTCCATCACCGAAGGCGCATCCTCTATACTCACCGTCGGCACTTCGTCATTGTCCTCTATCGTGCCCGTGCCCACTGCAGCGCCCACAGCCAAATTCGCGCCCAAAGGACCCTGCAGCGTCAATACAAACGTCTCCGTCTCCTCCGAGAGCACATCGTCTGTCGTCCCCACCACAATCGTCGTATCCGTCTTGCCCACCGGTATCACCAGGCTTCCGCCTACTGCCGCCTCGTAGTCCTGCCCCGCCGTCGCCGTAGCGTCCACCGTAGCATACGGCACCGTCACCTCACGGCCACTTGCCTCGCTCAGCCTCACCGCAAACACCGCATCCACCCCCTCCGTCACCGAAGGCGCATCCTCTATACTCACCGTCGGCACTTCGTCATTGTCCTCTATCGTGCCCGTGCCCACTGCAGCGCCCTCAGCCAAATCCGCGCCCACAGGATCCTGCAGCGTCAATATGAACGTCTCCGTCTCCTCCGAGACCGCATCGTCTATCGTCCCCACCACTATGGTCGTATCCGTCTTGCCCGCCGGTATCACCAAGCTGCCGCCTACTGCCGCCTCGTAGTCCTGCCCCGCCGTCGCGGTAGCGTCCGATGTCTCATATGGCACCGTCACCTCCTGGCCGCTTGCCACACTCAGCCTCACCGCAAACACCACATCCACCCCCTCCGTCACCGAAGGCGCATCCTCTATACTCACCGTCGGCGTGCCATCATTGTCCAGTATCGTGCCTGTGCCCTCCGCAGCGCCCACAGCCAAATCCGCGCCCACAGGATCCTGCAGCGTCAATACAAACGTCTCCGTCTCCTCCGAGAGCACATCGTCTGTGGTCCCCACCACTATCGTCGTATCCGTCTTGCCCGCCGGTATCACCAGGCTGCCGCCCACCGCCGCCTCGTAGTCCTGCCCCGCCGTCGCCGTAACATCCACCGTCGCATATGGCACCCTCACCTCCTGGCCGCTTGCCACACTCAGCTTCACCGCAAACACCGCATCCACGCCCTCCGTCACTGAAGGCGCATCCTCTATACTCACCGTCGGCACTTCGTCATTGTCCTCTATCACGCCCATGCCCTCATCTGCATCCTCATCCAGCGTCGCATTCACCGGCGTGCTGAGGACCAGCGTAAACATCTCCGTATCCTCCTCATCCAGGTCATCGTCGCTCGTCCCCACCACTATCGTCGTATCCGTCTTGCCCGCCGGTATCACCAGGCTGCCGCCCACCGCCGCCTCGTAGTCCTGCCCCGCCGTCGCCGTAGCGTCCACCGTAGCATACGGCACCGTCACCTCACGGCCACTTGCCTCGCTCAGCTTCACTGCAAACACCGCATCCACCCCCTCCTCCACCGAAGGCGCATCTTCTATCCTCAGCACCGGCGCATCATTATTGTCCTCTATCGTGCCCGTGCCCACTGCACCGCCCACAGCCAAATCCGCGCCCACTGGATCCTGCAGCGTCAACGTGAACGTCTCCGTCTCCTCTGAGAGCACATCGTCGCTCGTCCCCACCACTATGGTCGTATCCGTCTTGCCCGCCGGTATCACCAGGCTTCCGCCTACCGCCGCCTCGTAGTCCTGCCCCGCCGTCGCGGTAGCGTCCGATGTCGCATACGGCACCGTCACCTCACTTGCACTGGCCACACTCAGCTTCACCGCAAATACCGCATCCCCTCCTTCCGTCACTGAAGGCGCATCCTCTATACTCACCGTCGGCGCATCGTCATTGTCGAGTATCGTGCCCGTACCCTCATCTCTATCCGCATCCAGCGTCGCATCCACCGGCGCGCTCAACACCAGCGCGAACGTCTCCGTATCCTCCTCGTCCAGCTCATCGTCTGTGGTCTTTACCACTATGGTCGTATCCGTCTTGCCCGCCGGTATCACCAGACTGCCGCTTACCGCCGCCTCGTAGTCCTGCCCCGCCGTCGCGGTAGCGTCCGATGTCGTATACGGCACCGTCACCTCACTTGCACTGGCCACACTCAGCTTCACCGCAAATACCGCATCCCCTCCTTCCGTCACTGAAGGCGCATCCTCTATACTCACCGTCGGCGCATCGTCATTGTCGAGTATCGTGCCCGTACCCTCATCTTTATCCGCATCCAGCGTCGCATTCACCGGCACGCTCAACACCAGCGTGAACATCTCCGTATCCTCCTCGTCCAGCTCATCGTCTGTGGTCTTTACCACTATCGTCGTATCCGTCTTGCCCGCCGGTATGACCAGACTGCCGCTTACCGCCGCCTCGTAGTCCTGCCCCGCCGTCGCGGTAGCGTCCGATGTCGTATACGGCACCGTCACCTCACTTGCACTGGCCACACTCAGCTTCACCGCAAATACCGCATCCCCTCCTTCCGTCACTGAAGGCGCATCCTCTATACTCACCGTCGGCGCATCGTCATTGTCGAGTATCGTGCCCGTACCCTCATCTTTATCCGCATCCAGCGTCGCATTCACCGGCACGCTCAACACCAGCGTGAACATCTCCGTATCCTCCTCGTCCAGCTCATCGTCTGTGGTCTTTACCACTATCGTCGTATCCGTCTTGCCCGCCGGTATGACCAGACTGCCGCCCACTGCCGCCTCGTAGTCCAGCCCTCCCGTTGCCGTAACATCCACCGTCGTGTAGGACACCGTCACCTCCTCCACACTTGCCACACTCAGCTTCACCGGAAACACCGCTGATACACCCTCCGTCACCAAAGGCGCATCTTCTATCGTCAGCACCGGCGGATCGTCATTGTCCTGAATCGTGCCCACTGCCGTCAAAACCGAACCCGACCCTATCCTATCGGTATCCACAGGCACCACAGTCAGCTCGAACGTCTCGTCCTCCTCGTCCACTTCGTCATCCTTCATCTGCGCCGCCAGCGTCGTTACCCGCGTGCCCGCCTCTATCGTGAATCTGCCCGCTGCCACGGACGCATAGTCCAGTCCTGCCGTCGCCGTGACATCCGCCGTAGCATATGTCAGCACTATGTCACGCCCGCTCACTTCATCCAGACTAAGCGTGAACACAAGCGGGCCGTTTGCCTCCTCTTCGCTCGAACCCGCCAGTCTCAATTGAGGCGAATCGTCATTGTCCAGAATCATCCCCACTGCCGTAAAATCCGAACCCGACTCTATCTCAGCGGCATTCATCGGCGCCATAGTCAACTCGAACGTCTCGTCCTGTTCATCCAGGTCATCATCTATTGTCACGACCTGTATCACCACCTCCGTCTCTCCCGCCACTATCGTCAACTCCTTCTGCGCCACAGCCACGTAATCCTCTTCCGCCGTCGCCGTATCATCCCCGCCGCCCGTATCGTACGTCATGACTATATCCCTGCCACTTGCCGGTCGCAGCGTTACCACAAACGACGCATTCTGACCCTCCGTCACCGCCGCGGCATCCGCTATCGTCAGCACCGGTGCTGCGTCATCGTCCAGGATGGTCCCCACTGCCGTCAAGACCGAACCCGACCCTATCCTAGCGGCATCCATCGCCGCCACAGTCAACTCGAACGTCTCGTCCGCTTCGTCACGTGGGTCTTCCTTCATCTGCACTGCCAACGTCGTAGCCTGCATGCCCGCCTCTATCGTGACACTGCCCGCTGCCACTCCCTCATAGTCCAGTCCTGCCGTCGCCGTGACGTCCGCCGTAGCATACGTTAGCTCTATGTCACGCCCGCTCACAGCATCCAGACTGAGCGTGAACACAAGCGGGCCATTCGCCTCCTCCTTGCTCTCACCCGTCACCGTCAGCACCGGTGCTGCGTCATCGTCCAGGATGGTCCCCACTGCCGTCAAGACCGAACCCGACTCTATCCTAGCGGCATCCATCGCCGCCACAGTCAACTCGAACGTCTCGTCCGCTTCGTCACGTGGGTCTTCCTTCATCTGCACTGCCAACGTCGTAGCCCGCGTGCCCGCCTCTATCGTGACACTGCCCGCTGCCACTCCCTCATAGTCCGCCCCCGCCGTCGCCGTGGCATCCGCCGTAGCATACGTCAGCTCTATATCACGCCCGCTCCGAGCAGACAGTCTGAACGTGAACGTCAGCGGACCGTTCGCCTCCTCCCTGCTCTCGCCCGTCACCGCCAGCACCGGTGCTGCGTCATCGTCCAGGATGGTCCCCACTGCCGTCAAGACCGAACCCGGCCCTATCTCAGCGGCATCCACCGCCGCCACAGTCAGCTCGAACGTCTCGTCCGCTTCGTCACGTGGATCTTCCTTCATCTGCACCGCCAACGTCGTATCCAGCGTGCCCGCATCTATCGTGATACCGCCGGCTGCCACGGACACATAGTCCGCCTCCGCCAACGCCGTAACGTCCGCCGTAGCATACGTAAGCTCTATGTCATACCCTCGCCGAGCAGACAGTCTGAGCGTGAACACAAGCGGGCCATTCGCCTCCTCCTTGCTCTCACCCGTCACCGTCAGCACCGGCGAGTCGTTGTCGGTCACGGTCACATCCACCGAGGCCGCCGTCACCGAGCCGTAGTTGGCGCCCGCCACCGCGTGCGACACCGTCGCCATTTCGTCCGCCGTGTCGGCGTCGTCGTCGGCGCTCACCGTCACGGTCTGCGCCGTACCCCAGTTCGAGGACGTAAAGGTCAGCGCCCCCGACACCTTCACGTCGTCGTCGCCCGTGACCGAAGGCGTTACCGTCACATCGCCCGTCGGCTGCGACGCCAACTCCACCGTGTAGGTCCCGCTGCCACCCTCGTCCACCGTCAGCGCCGTGGTCGAAACCCGGACTGCCGGCGTGGTCCCCCCCCCCCCCCCCCCCTGCTGGACGTATGCGGAACTTATAGGTGGAGAGTCTCTCCACCTCCGTCTCGTGCCACACTTCCATGATCGCTTCGCCGGCCTGGCAGGCCACTAATTTAAGCGGCTGATTGATGGCGCGGCGCCAGTTCACACTGCCGTCGTCGCCGTTTCGACACGCCTCTTCAGCGTCCATACCATCAGCGTGGTCCGCGATGGCGCCGTCTGGCCACCCGCCGCCGCGCACACCGACGTGGCTATTCAGGTACTGGAGGATGTCGGTCCGGGTGCGGAACACAACCCACTCTCCGACCTTCCACTCGAAACTCGTGGGGTCCGGGTCCAGCCACCCGGCCACCGCCGCCGCCGCCGCCGGCGGCGGGATCTCGCCCGCTTCCAGGTAGCGGGACATCGCGAACCGCGTCTCCGCTGACGCCAGCTCCACCTTGCCGCCGGGCGCCGAGGAGTCGAGCCGGAAGAGTGCCGCGTCCAGCGTGTAGTGGGCGTAGATGTAGACGGAACAGCTCTTCCATACTTCCACCGTGAAGGTCTCCCGGCTCGCGTTCACCTCCACGGGGATGTCCTCGCCCGTGTCCTCGCCTTCGCAACTGGTGGACGCCGGGTAGTGCTGGTCCCACTCGGTCAGGTCGGCGCGGAAGACCAGGGACGAGTAGCTGCCCGGGTCGAGGTTTTCCAGGGTGACGGTGGCGGTGATCGCCGTGTCCTGCGGGACCATGTGGCCCGGCGAGAGCACGATGGAAATCGCCGGTGAGGACTGGGCGCGCCCGGCGGCCGGTGCAACGACCAGTAGCAGCAGGAGGAGCCCCGCCAGCTTGAGCCCGGGTTGGGCGTTTTTCGCCATCTGGACAATTGCCATGAGGAACGGGGCCTTTCGTGTATCTTGGGAGGGGGCACAGTCCCGGGGAGCACCGCATCGCGGCGACGAATGCTGCTTCGAATCCTGCCTCTGTGTATTGCCTTTTGCCCGTATGTTAAATAATGATATCTATTTAAACGTATGTTAAGTAATGGTATCTACGTGTACGTATGTTAAATCCGGGCAGCGTGATGACCTTTGATTACTAAGATACTACTGGACCGTGGCACGGTCCAAACGTATTTTCAGTTCAGTGGGCGAGATAGATGCTGTCAAATTGTGGGTCTAAAGAGTGCCGGAGCGTATCCTTCATCTGGCGCCTCGCGAAAAGTGGATGGCCTGGAGTGAGGCGCAGCGTAAAGCCTACCTGAACCGGGTGGTGGGGCTGAGCCGATTTCTGATTCGCCCATCGGTACGGTGCCGCCATCTGGCCAGAGTCATGTGCTGGGGATGGTGCTGCAACGTCTCGGCATCGATTTTGAGCGGCAGTACGGATACCGTCCGTGGGTGGTGGAGACCTTTGTAGCCCCGGATCAGGACGGGGCATGCTTCAAGGCCGCCAATTTCCTGTATATTGGATCTACCTTGGGTCGGGGACGACGCGCCAAAACGAATGCCTGTACCAAGACGCTCAAGTCTATTTATGTGTACGAGTTGGACCGACGGTGGCGGTGCCGTTTGGGTGTTGCGTATGTGGATCTGACACCGACCCGCTCTGCTGCAGAAGGCCTTGACGCGAATTCCTGGGCCATGAATGAATTTGGCGGCGCCCCGTTGGGCGATACGCGTTGGTCCGAGCGACTGGTAGGCAATGCGCAATTGGTTGCCTCCGGCTTCGGCGAAGCGGTTACCGGCCTGGAAGCCGATAATCCGGCGTATCCGCTTTGTCAGGCACAATTAGTGGAACTGTATCCGGCGCGAATGGACGATCCGGCTCCCAAAAGGAAGGCAACGCGTTTCATAACTCCCTCTGATTGCAGTGCCTGAAAGGGTCGACGGTTGAACGATAAGGCTCTGTAACTTTCCAATCGGCTATGTGCCTCTGGTCAGGCACGACATCCCGACTTTGTCTTCCCATTATCTGGGAGGGAAACAGTGCGTAGGTTGGGCTCATCATTAATGATTTGCTTCAGATTCTGCGCTGCTTAAACTTCGCACCAACCGGATGAGCTCGTTTGCTATCCTTCCTGAGTCCATTGAGCTGCAAAGCCAAGTGCTGCTCCCGCGTCGATACGCGGGTATAGCCGAAGTTCTTCGATGCACCTGGTTTGCGAAACTCATGTCCGAGGATATTAACTGTACTTTGATTTCGCGAACTGGTTTTCCGGCCCGGAAAACGGCCGGTTTCGGCCTGATTTCGGTCCGTCCCGTGCGGTTCGGAAAAACGACCGTTTTTGTGAACCGATGCCTGTGACCGGCTACACCTGTGAGCAACTCACCACCCAGACCCGCCAAACCGGCGCGCTACCAGTCCATTCTCCGTAGGCAAAAGCCGCAGTCTGCCTCACCCTGTACTTTACCGGACGGATACCCGAACCCAGCACCATCATGCTCTGCTTCCCTCAAATACGGACACCAAGAATGAAGCCGGTACCGGAACGAAGAAACGCACCAGCGCCCCATCAGGGTGGAGCACCTCCACCACCGCACGCCCGTGCACGGCTGGCGCGCTAATCTCCAGGAATGCCTCGCCTGCGGATGCTGTGCGTTTCAAATACTTCCGCCGCCAGTGATAGAGCTGAGCCAAGCTAATGCCACGCTCCGCACAAAACGCCTCCGCGCCCTGGCTTCCTTGCAGGTAGCACTCCACAAGCGGATACATCTCCTGCGAACTACGTCTCGTCTTGCCCATGAGATCGTTGTGAATTGTCCATACACAAGATCCCAACCCCACCGCCACCTCACAAGATGGGATTCACCGGATGCTTACCGGCGTGCAGCAATCGCGCTTACCGCCACACCTTTCGCGTTATGCGGAATACAAAAAGCCATTCTCTTTGCCCATCAAATGGAAGGGTAGCCAGATCCCAAGTGTTGCGCCAGGCGGAACGCGGGAACCGCTTCAGCGTCAGTGTGTGGTAAGTGCCAAGGCTTATGACAGAGCCTCGCTTGTACTCCCACCTGAGCCCGGCAAAAAGGTCAACGCGGCTGTCAGAGCCGCTCCGAGGCGCAGCCGTCGTGTCCTGCCCTTGCTCATGTCCCGTTGCCTGAACTGAAAACCCAAGCTCCAGATCCATGCGCCGCGTAATGGCCATCAGAGTGGT
Source organism: Rhodothermales bacterium (assembly GCA_965216255.1). GTDB lineage: Bacteria > Bacteroidota > Rhodothermia > Rhodothermales > Bin80. Next base: position 4,166,876 of record OZ244148.1, on the reverse strand, counting down.
GACGTCTCCGAAGACGCACCTTGCGGATATGACGGAAGTGGACGCCACAGCATATCCGTATGCGCACTGGCGTACCGCAACGAAGTGACCGAATTCCGCAGCGCGCCCGGATGCCGCTCTTCCGATCGACTGAGCTGCCGCCGCTCTCGCCTTGGCTCCTGAAGCTTTCGTGCCCTGCCTCGTGCCTGCCATGCCAACGAGCGCATTAAGCGTGATCCTTGACCCGGCGCGGCCGTCCACCCGCAACCATGCGGACGAATTGCGTACACCATCCGTGGTCACCGTGGTGCCAAACCCAGGTGCAAGCGTCCAGTAGCGTCTGGTGTCGCTCGCGACCGTCACATCGGCGCTGAATCGCCATTTGTTTGACGAGAGTAGGCCACCTCCCGCCGATACAGACACCTCGTTGTACCATGGAGTCAGCCAGGCAGCGTGACCGGTTAGTGCAGTTTCCTGGACGTGCAGGTCCGCATAGGAATACCACTGGCTGGCCGCTATGGAAAACTTACCTTTCTTCATGAACCTATTGCCACCGGAATCGGAATGGCGTACACCCACAGCAATCGCGGCTTGATCAGCCGCACGCGCGATGCCGGCAGGCCCTACAGCGAAATCTGGGTGCGTCACCTCTGCGCGGGCGAACCAGTTCCACGCCTTGCCCAGCTGCCCGTATTCCAGTCGCGCCGTAATGCCAGTGCGGCGACCGGTGACACGTCTGACTCTTTGCAACGTGGAGTCGCAGTCTACCTCACAGGCAAAAATCAGCTCGCGTACTCGAGAGGCAGCCACTTGGCCAGCTACGCGCCCGGTATTCTGCCCGATACGTAAATCCCAGTCTAATTGGGACACTGCTGCCAGTTCAGCAATGTCCACATTTGCTGCGCTTACGTATTCGCCAACCGGGCCTAACGTGCCCGTAAGTCCGACGCGCGACAACTTTCCAACGTCTTGTTGCAACCGCACCACAAACCCTAAAGGGAAATCGAAAAATGATGTCCCCAGCGCCACGGTCCCTACTCCGGCAAAAGTTAGCCCCTGTGGCAATCGCCCGTGCAGCGATGACGCGCCCAGAATTAAAGGCGCCGAATTGACGGACGCCAGATCGCGAAACAATGTGTTTGCGCCGGCGGCCGTGTAGGCTATCAACTGCTGGCTGGCCGGAAAGAGTCTGCCGTACTCGACGCTGTTTTGGCCATCTATCAGTGGCTTTCTGAGAAATTCGCGGAAATCCTCCGGCAGGAACTCCGGCACAGCCGCCGTCTGAATGACGACGCCGGGCTTCAAGGCCAGTTCGGCCTCAATACCGGGAACAGGCAGAATCGTAGGTCTACCCGTCAACTCATATATCGCAGCCGCATTGACGTGGGGAATGACCCAGCGGTGGACGGCAGGGCGTATGCGGTGCTCCAGATGCATTGTTCCGAAGCGGGACACAGTGCCTCCGTTTCGTTCCCGCGTGGGCACCAGGGCCCATTCGTCCACCTCGGCCTTGCGTGCAATCATGCGCCGAAAGTTTATCCCCCAATTCATATCCCGGGTACTGGCAATCTCCAGGGCGGAAAGCGGTATGGCCAACTCCGCCGTTCAACCGGTACTGTCTAGCCGTACACGAGCCTGCCATTCGGCATCCCATGACGTGTCAAACCCGAAGACGGCATCCCTAAATATGTCCTCCACTGCAGTCTCGCTTGGATATGCTCCGTCAACCAGCATGCCTTCCACTCGCACGCCCGAAGCATTGACCGCGAAGTTGAACGCTGTCTTGCCGTCGTTGTACGTGTCCAGGGCAACGGCAAACCAATCAGCCGAGTTGAATCTGTCACGCCTGCCCAATGTGCGCCTAATCTGATCCGGCTCTGAGTCATACAGAACGGCCCCAATGTAGAGCGTACGCTCATCGTGCAAGATGTGGATCTCGGACGCAAATGTAGCCGGTTTCCCTTCGTCAGGGGTAGCCTGCAAGAAGTCGGTAGCTGGAACTGCAGTTGCCCAGCCCGCTTCGTCCAGCACACCATCAACTCGAATCATGGTCGTAGCTGCTGCTGCCTGCACGGCGCAGGCAGGTTGGCATCCCTGACCCACTTGCCAGATTCCCCAAAAGAGTGCCAGCAGCGCAACCATGGATCAAAAGAATATTTTCGATAAGACGCAGCAGTGCGCCGGGTGGCGCGCAGTCGCGAGGAACCACAATCGGCCAACGAGGCACTGGTGGAAGTAAAAGACTCCGCAAGCCCCCACGGACTGGCGCAATTGAGAAAGCACCGGCCTCATTGATCGCAGGGCCTTAGATAACGCAAGCCTACCTTCAAGGCGTCCTCATTCCATGAGTTGCCTTCTGCATCAACGCGGAAAGCCTGACTTGACGCACCGCCAAATATGCCTAGGCCACCCTCAACGTTTGTGTACAAAATCGCAAGCTCGTCTCCGAAGTAGTCTGGATAGAACGGATCAACCAGTGCGAATGACTCGTGGTAAGACCAAAGCTCCTGGCTCCAGTTCGTTACTATCAGCCTGAAGTGTGGCGCAAAGGCATCGTGGTGTCCTGCGAAGACCGTCAATTCGATCTCCTTGGTCGCGCCCTGAAACAGCCGATCCGAAAAATACCCTGCGTGATAAAAGTGGTCTTCCGGCACATTAGGGAAAGACGGGTCGTTGACCTGCGGCAACCAGTCACGCAGCTCAGGAAAGGCGCTGTCGAATTTCATTCCTCTATACCTTGTGGCCCCGCCTCTGGTTACGTCCCGCTGGACGTAACCTTGCTCATCCATACAGACGGGCTCCAACTGATCTACCTGAATGCTGTAGCGGTCATACCCCGGCTGATCGTTTACCCGGAAACGCACCTCGTACGATCCCTTATTTGTGCCAGATGGCGGAGCCACCTCTTCGACCGCTATGAACCCCGCAACAATGGCAGGGGCGCTGGATGCCGCCATGACCACCGGGAGCCCGGGAACAGTGACGGTCAGCATGTAGGGCATATCGCTCTTTGGATGCAGCTTTGCAGCAGACCTGAAGATGCCGTGACCGGTATGGATGAGTCGCTCCAGAAAACCATCGCTACCCTGAATTGAAACCGATGCGTCGGTAATCACATGGTCTTGCCAGTCAACGTTGTTAACGTACGGCACGCTACGGTGGAGCAAGACCGCCCAGACGCTGTCCGGCGAAAATTCTGTGTTGACGACCACTTTTGGCTCGTATCCCGTCGGGAATTTCAAGTCCACGGGTGCCTCACACTGCAGCCCCATGAGCACGATGATTACGCTCAGCCACCGCATAGTTAAAATCGCAATTGGTAGGACACTGCCGGAATCAGCTGCAAAAGGCTCAGCCGCTTCCAGCGAATCACTCCGGACGCATCGTGCGGGAACACGTACATAGGATTCCTTCGATTGTAGGCATTGTACAGGCCGAGAATGAAGGTGCGCTCGCCCCAGTCAATCTGCCTGGTGAAATGCGCACTTACGTCGAGGCGATGGGCCGCAGGCACGCGGGCAGAATTGATTGGGCCATAGTCGAAAATGTCACCCTCAGAGGGTCTCAGGCGATCCTGATATCTGCCGGATGGCAGCCAGATCGGATAACCACTCCCGTACACCCACGACGACGCAAGCATGGTATGCTCCGTCAGACGGTACTGGCCGACCACGGACACATCGTGCCGCCGGTCATAGCCATCAGGGAATGGCGCACCCGCATTAAGCCGCCTGAACCTTCGTGTGGTCCGGGCCCATGTGTAGCTAAGCCACCCGCTCAATCGCCGTCGTTGTCGCTCAACGAAAAATTCGGCCCCGTAGCTGGTGCCGCGTCCGCGCTCCACCAAAGACGGCCACCCCAACGTGCTCGCCTGATAAGGACGGGCGTTGGCCTTGTACTCCAGCTGTCCGTTCATGCGCTTGTAATAGCCTTCAAGCGAAACATCCACACCATATCCTGGGAAGCTGCGCACGAGGCCGACCGCCACTTGTGAGCTGCGCTGGGGACTTATTGCGCGCATGAACGGAATCCACACTTCCCGTGAAAGCTCACTCCCGGTTCCCGCCATCAGGTGCATGTACTGCTGCATGAACGCATAGGACACCTTGGCTGCCAAATCTGCACTCAGCGGGATGATTACGCTTGCGCGCGGCTCCATCGCGCGCGCAACGCGTCCCTGACTGCCAGCGCCGGAAAGCCGCAACCCAAGGTTTGCACGCGCGCCAAAGGGTAGCTGCAATTCATCCTCTGCGTACAGGGCCAACTCCTGCGAAGCTATACCGCCAGCCCGGCGCTGCCGCAAATTCAGGTCTGCATCGCCGTGACCGCTATAACGCGTCTGCACGGCGGACGGCGTAAAATTGCGGGCGGCGAATTCCATACCAAAACGCATGTAGTGCCTGAGTCCAGTCGCATACTCCATATCGAGGCGCGCCATGTAGTCCAATACAGACGACCGCCAGATCTGCCGATAAGTCTCTGGCTGTTCCGCAGGACCGGAATCGCGCGTGGCAACTTCGGAAGCTATCCGATAGCTGATTACGCCAGCAGTAACGTTAGCAAACAGCCGCTCGCCAAACAGGTGATTCCAGCGGATCGAAGCCAGGCGATTCTGCCAGCCGAGCTCTAAGTCCATCTCCGTACGCGTAGGATCACGCGCCGTTTTGCGCAGCCTGTGCGCGAAGGAATCCTTACCCATGTAGCCGCTGAGGTATAACCGATCTCGTCCTGATATGATGTAGTTCGCCTTGAAATTAAGGTCCTGAAAGTGCACCGCATACCGGCGGCCCTTTGGCTGAAACCACCGCAGAATCTGGTCGAGGAAGGTGCGCCGCCCGGAAACGATAAAGGACGCCCGCTCACGAACTATGGGCCCTTCGAACATCAGGCGCGACGTAATCAGCCCCAGCTTCCCCTCGCCACCGAAGTGCTTCAGGTTGCCCTCCTTCATGGTAAGGCTTACCACTGACGACAGGCGCCCCCCGTAACGGGCCGGAAAGCCCCCCTTGATCAACTCCACCTGCTTCATCGCAGACGGATTAAAGACGCTAAAAAGGCCAAGCACATGGTTCGGGTTGTACAGTGGCAGACCATCCAGCAAGATCAGGTTCTGGTCCGCACGACCGCCACGAACGTAGATGCCGCTGAAGCCTTCGCGGCCCGACTGAACACCGGGCAGCAGTTGCAGGGTCTTGAGCACATCCGTTTCCCCGAGCAATACGGGCAGCGACTCCACCTGCTCGACTGGCAAGCTGTGCTGGCTCATCTGGATTTGGTGCACACGGGACCCGTCTTCGCCCGTAACCACGACGGCATCAAGCGATAGAACGCGCGGATGCAGGAGAAATACCAGTGATGTGTCGGCATATACCGACCATTCGACAACCTGCGGGAAGTAGGCAACGTGCGTTACAGACAGCTTGAAGGGGCGCAGACCAACGCTGAGGCTGAAGAAACCAAACTGGTTTGAGGTCACACCCGTCTTCTCGTGGACGAGATGCAAGTGTGCGCCGGGTATCCGCTCACCGCTCACTGCATCCTCGACGTAGCCACTCACCGCGAAACTCTGCGCCATCGCACTCCAGCCGGCGCCAAAAACAAGGGTCCCTACAACCGCGTACCTAAAGTAGCGCATGCGGCTGACGCGCACTGCCATGCACCAACGTGACGCTTGCATACACAGATTTTTAAGCATCCACGTTTCGCCGCATTGGTCCGTCGGCCTAAATCAGCACGCGTTATGACTCCTTCCCTATCCACCTGTGCCATTAGTGGCCACCGGATGCTTTTAGCGGCAATTACCGTGCCACTTACTGCTCTACGGATGTGGCACCCGAACTATCTTTCGTCTGGTAAGCCTCCGGTGAACCACACCTTGCGTGGGTGAGGGGCGTTTACGATCCGGCAGCGCCTATGGCAAGCATGGCCGATGCCGCGGCTACCAGCGCATGGTTCCGCGGACACTGACGCCGTAGTTGCGTTTGTTCACGGCTACAGTGCGCGCCACGGCCTCCATGGACAGGTTCAGGTAGCGACGCATAGCCACTTCGTAGCCCAGCCTGTATTCTCTGCCTTGCTCCTGCAGGGTCATTGCCGCCACCGGCCTTGCGACTCCCGTGCCCACTATGGAGGGCATGCCATATCCGAGCGCCAGCTCCAATCTTCTTGCACCTGATATTCCATGCACCGCGTCTTCTATGGATGCCGGTCGCCACAATGCTTGCATGCCACCCGAGTGCGCTGTGCCCCACGAGGGCCGTATGGATGCCGCAGGACCCAGGCCCGCGGCGTTGCCATAGTGCAGAGCCCCGGCTACGCCCCATTCCGCGAAGCCTGTCGAGGCATGGGCCAGCAGCCCCCGGGAGGTTACTTCCGCTTTCAGCGCATTGCCAGCATAGCGTACGCCTCCGGCTACTTCCACGCCGATACCGGTCTCGGCATCTCCTCCATCCTGCCGCACGGAAGCCTCCACATACGGGCTCCACCCCTGGCTCAGACGCAAAACGCCCTCCAGGCCCGCACGCACACGGTGCACGAGTACGTCCAGATTGTCCGCCGTCGTGCGAACCACCAGTGCGTCCGCCTCATACGAGACATGAGCTTGTCCCATTTTCAGAAGCCCGACACGCATGCCGGCTAACCCCATAACTGCATCCAGCGCAGACTCCAGGCTGTCTTCCGATTCCAGCAGCGCCGTGCCCGTCCCGTACCCGGCCATGCCCCAGACGGAACGCCTTGTATTGCCGTATCGCACGTACGGATAGATCCCCGTGAGGGTGGAGCGTGCTTCACCTTCCAGATCCACCGCCGCAAACGTGCCGTCGCCCCGGCTATGGGCCAACAGCACTCCGGTCAACCAGCCTCGCGGCGACAGGTAATCCACGCCTAACGCCGCCGTCGAAACATTGCCCTTGATACTTAGCTGCCCGTCTCTGCCATTAAAGCGCGTATACGCGCCGCGCCCCCAGAGACTCATCTCACCCTGCCCTCTCGCCGATTTCAGGGCCATCGAACAGCCCGAAAACAATTCGCCGACCGACGGATCCCATGACGGATTCATGTATCGGAAATGCTTGGTGCCGCTGCCCATCCGCGGCGTACAGTGCGGTGCGGACGTGAGCCACTGCACGCGATCTTCCAGTGCACTGGCCACATGACCGGCTGACGTCCTGCTGAAGCGGGCCAGCCATTGTGCCATTACGTCGCCGAGCACCGATCCTTCCTCCACAATCGTGGCCGTCGCTGCAGGGTCCTCTATCTGTGCATGGGTGGCTGATTCCAGCGCCAGGGTAAATGTCTCTGTGGCCCAGTCCCGGCCATCCCTTATCAACTTCACCGCTATCGTCTCCTCGATCTGTCCAGGCTCAAACGTCACCGTCCCTTGCTGACCCTCATAGTCTGCTCCGGCCTCGGCGCTACCATCCACGGTGCGGTAGCCCACCATCACCATCCTGCTGCTCGGCTCCGATAGCCACACCCGAAACGAAGCAACACCATCCTCTTCACTCACCGTTACGTCGTCTATCCGCAGCAATGGCTGCCCCTCGTTGTCCAAAATCGTCCCCGTGGCCTCTCTCCTCGCTATGACGGCATTGCTTGCATCGCTTAGCGTCGCCTTGAAGGTCTCCTCCGCACTCTCGTCCAGAACATCGTCCACAATAGAGACGGCTATCTTGCCCGTCTGGCTTCCCGGCTCAAACACCATGATGCCATGCGAGGCCCTATAGTCGCTACCCTGCTGCGCCGTCTCATCCGAAGTCGCAAAACTGACGCTCACGAACTTTCCGCTCACCTGACTCATCCTCACCACAAAGTTCGCCATACCTGCATCCTCCGCTACCGTTACATAAAAGATGCTCAGCGATACCGGCTCGTCGTCGTCCAATATGGTGCCCCGGCCTTCTCCGTCAGCTATTTCGGCAGCGACCGCCGCACTTAGCGTAACCAGAAAGGTCTCTGCATCCAGCTCGTCTACACCGTCCAACTCCACCGGCACCGTGATCTGCGCTTCCACCTCTCCCGGCTCCAACACCAGCGTGCCATTCGTATCCACATAATCCAGCCCCGCCGTCGCCGTCTCGTCTGAAGTCGCATAGTTTACCTGCACACGCTCCGAACTGGCAGGACTCATCCCTACCGTAAACACCGCACTTGCCTCGCTTTCCACTACCGTCACATCATCTATCCGCAGTGCGGGGGTAGCATCATTGTCCATGATGATGCCCCGTGCCTGCGCAGATCCCAACGTCGCCCGCTCTGCACCGGTAAGCCGTAGCAAAAACGCCTCATCGGGCTCATCCCCCTCATCCTCAAGCACAACCACGGTAAGCGTACCCGTTCCAAAACCCGGTGGTATGCTCAGCCTTCCCGATAAAGATGTGTAGTCCAGACCCTCCCTGGCCGTGATGTCCTCCGTCTCGTATTCCACCTCCACAGGCCATGCACTCCTGCCGCGCAGCGTCACCGTGAAGACGGCCGCTGCATCCCCTTCGCCCACGGTTACATCCCCCGCCACATCCACCACCGGCGCCTCATCGTCATCGAGTATCGTTGCCGTGGCTACAGACCGCATCAACTCCGCATTCAGCGCTCCGCCTATCAGCACCGTAAACGTCTCATCCGGCTCGTCCATGCCATCATCTACCACCGGCACCTCGATGACCTTGGCTATCTCTCCCCTTTCAAATGTCAGAGCCCCTCGCGTCGAATGATAGTCCGCGCCAGACTCCGCCGTACCTTCGAGGGTCTGGTAGACCAAGATGACAGGCTTAAGAGTGGCGTCATCAAGACTCACAGCAAATCTGGCTACCCCTTCCCCCTCTACCACCGTCACTCCCGTGATATCCACCTTCCGTAAATCATTGTCCCGTATTGTCGCCGTAGCCTCCGCATCCACCAGCGTAGCGTGCTCCACCTGGCTAAGTACCACTGAAAACGCCTCGTCGGCCTCGTGCTCCGCATCATCAATGATCGAGATCTGTACCTGCCGCCGCAATGCCCCGGGCGCAAATACCAACCGCCCAGACTCTCCGTGAAAGTCCTCATTATCCTCCGCCGTGCCCGCTAGCGTCCTGTACGATACCGATACCTCCTGGTCCGTATTGCGATAATCCAGCTCTACCGTGAATACGGCCGATCCCTCGTCCTCCTCTACCTCCACATCGCGTATCACCATGTTGTATGCATCGTTATCCTGTATCGTCCCCCTTCCCACGGCTACTCCCATCTCCGCCCCCCTGGCATCACTCAAGACCATCTCGAACGTCTCCGAAGACTCCAGCGCTGCGTCCTCTATGATCACTACCTCGATCTCCTGCCGTAACGCCCCCGCCGCTATCCGGGCTATCCCGGCATGCGATACATAGTCGGCGCCCGCCGTCGCAGACACGTCCATGGTAGCGTAATTCACCGTCACGGCCTCATCATGGACCTGATCCAGGCGCAGCGTAAACACCATGATCCCCTGGTGCTCCGGTGCTAAGGGATTGTTGATACTCAACACGGGCAGATCATCGTCCACAATGACCACCGTCGCCGTCTCGTCCCCCAAGAGTGCATGCGTCGGAGCCGACAGCGTCACCGTAAACGCCTCGTCAGGCTCCACAATACCGTCGTTCGTTATCTCTATCGGTATCCAGCCTTCCTCCCCCCCTATCGGTATGCTGAGCGTATTCGTCACGGCCGTGTAATCCTCCCCCTGCCGCGCCGTGCCGTCCGAAGTGGCATACGCTACCGTGACTTCCTCGCCTCGAGCAGGACTCAGCACCACCCGTACCCGTGCCGTACCTATCTCCTCTCCAACCTCCATATCCGCTACGGTCAGTGTCGAGGTTCCGTCGTTGTCCAGTATCGTTCCCACTCCTATCCCTTGCGCTATCCGCGCACCCAGGACATCACTCAATTCCACCGTAAACGTCTCGTTCTGCTCAACCTCCGTGTCTTCCAACACATCAACCGTGAACGTCTTCCTCGTCTCTGCCGCCGAAAACGTCAACGTCCCACTGCCCGACGTATAGTCCAGCCCCGCCTCCGCCGACCCGTCCGCCGTGGCATACCCTACCGTCACCATCTCCACAGCCGCCGGAGTCAGCGTAACCGCAAACGTCGCCGTACCCCCACCTTCCGCTACAAGCACATCGCCTATCCGAAGCTCCGACCACACATCGTTGTCCCGTATCGTCACCACGGCCTCGCCATCTGCAATGCCCGCATGCACCGCCTCGCGGAGAAATACTCGAAAGGTCTCGTCCCCTTCCACACGCCCGTCCTCCAATATCCCAACCTCGATTTGACCAGAACGCTGCCCCGGCGCAAACTCCAGCGTGCCTGCGCTTGAGAGATAGTCCTCTAGTGCCGTCGTCGCGGTAACATCCTCGGTCACATAACGAACCACTACCGTCTCCTGGCTCTCTGAGGTCAACAATACGCTGATTGACGCGGTCCCTTCGTGCTCGAACACCTCCAAGTCCTCTACTATCAACGAGGGCGGAGCATCATCATCCTCTATCGTCCCTGTAGCCACCGGCCGCGTCACTCCGGCAGACGAAGCATTCGTCAGCGTCACCGTAAACGTCTCGTCCTCCTCATCCAGTGCGTCGTCCGTGATCGGTATCCTGATCTCTTTCTCGGTATCACCCACCGCAAACGTCAACGTGCCGCTATCCAGCGAATAGTCCAGCCCCGCCTCCGCCGACCCATCCGCCGTGGCGTACGCTAGCGTCACCTCCGAAGTGCTCTGCGAACTAAGCGTAACCTTGAAAACGGCCTCACCTGCTGCCTCTGCCACGGTTACATCGTCAATACGCAGCAAGGGCTCATTGTCCAAAATCGTCCCCGTCGCTACCACGTCCGACAAAACCGCCCCCACAGGGGGGCTCAGCCGTACCTCAAACGTCTCGTCCCCCTCATCCAGTATGTCGTCCGTGATCGATACCCTGATCTCCTTTTCCGTATCACCCACCGCAAACGTCAACGTGCCACTGCGCGAACTATAGTCCAGCCCCGCCTCCGCCGACCCATCCACCGTAGCGTACGCTACCGTCACCTCCGCATCACTCTCCGCGCTCAATGTCACCACAAAAGCCGCCACTCCCGCGTCTTCCACCACCCATACGTCTGCTATGCGTACAGAGATACCCTCATTATCCTCTATGGTCCCTTCTGCTACCCCGCTCCCTTGCTCTATGGTCGCACCCGCCACGTCGCCCAACCGAACCACAAAGGTCTCTCTATCCTCCCTTTCTGTGTCATCCGTCGTCTGCACCTCTATCACGGCCTCCGTCTCTGCCACCGCTATCGTCACGCTGCCGTTCGGCTCCGCCACATAGTCCCCCGGTGAGGTCGCCGTAACATCTTCCGTGGCATAGCCCACCACCACAGCCTGACTGCTTGCCCCACTGAGTGTCAGCACAAACGTCGCTACCTCGCCTTCCGTCACCACCTGCGCATCGGCTATACGCACCGTCGGTGCCGTATCGTTGTCCAGAATCGTGCCCCTGCCCACCGACCTTCCCACCTCTATCCCCGCTCCCGCCGCTGAAGTCAATACCACCTCAAACGTCTCCTCCTCCTCCTTTTCTGTGTCATCTATCGTCTGCACCACTATCGTCGTATCCGCCTTGCCTGCCTCTATCGTCATGCTGCCGTTCGGCTCCGCCGCATAGTCCCCCGGTGAGATCGCCGTAACGTTACGTGTCGTATACGTCAACACCACTGCCTGGCCGCTTGCCTCGCTCAGCGTCACGGCGAATGTCGCCTTTCCTCCCTCTATCACCGCCTCTGCATCCGCTATGCGCACGGAGACCTCCTCATTGTCCTCTATGGTCCCCTCTGCCACTCCTCTGCCTTCTTCTATCGTGGCACCCTGCACATCGCCCAACAGAACCTCAAACGTCTCCGTCCCCTCCTTTTCTGCGTCATCTATCGTTTGCACCACTATCGTCGTATCCGCCTTGCCCGCCGGTATCACCAGGTTTCCACCCACCGCCGCCTCGTAGTCCTGCCCCGCCGTCGCCGTAGCATCCACCGTAGCGTATGACACCGTCACCTGCCGGCCACTTACGCCACTCAACGTCACCGCAAACACCGCCTCCCCTCCCTCCGTCACCGGAGGTGCATCCTCTATGCTTACCGTCGGCGCATCGTCATTGTCCAGTATCGTGCCCGTACCCTCTTCGCCTCCTACAGCCAACTCCGCACCCACCGGCTCGCCCAATGTCACTGTAAACGTCTCCGATTCCTCGTTCATGTCATCCTCTAGCGTCTGCAGCACTATTGTCGTATCCGTCCTGCCCGCCTCAATCGTCAGGCTCCCCACAGTTTCCGCCTCATAGTCCGCACCCGCCGTCGCGGTAGCGTCCGAGGTCGCATACGGCACCGTCACCTCCTGGCCACTGGCCACACTCAACCTCACTGCAAACTCTGCCTTCCCGCCCTCCGTCACCGGAGGTGCATCCTCTATGCTTATCGTCGGCGCCCCATCATTGTCCAGTATCGTGCCCGTTGCCGCCTCGCCTCCTACAGCCAGCGCTGCACCCACAGGATCGGACAACGTCACCGCAAACGCCTCTTCCTCCTCTTGCTCTACATCATCTACCGTCTGCACCTCTATGGTCACCTCCGTCTCTCCTGCCTTTATCTTCACGCTGCCGCTCGGCTCCGCTACATAGTCCCCCGGCGAATTCGCCGTACCATCCGAGGTCACGTACGGCACCACCACATCCCGGCCACTTACCTCGCTCAGTGTCACCGTAAACTCCGCCGCAACTCCCTCCGCCACCGAAGGCGCATCCGCTATACTCACCGTCGGCGCATCGTCATTGTCCTCTATCGTGCCCGTGCCCTCACCCTTACCCGCATCCAGCGTCGCATTCGCCGGCGCGCTGAGAACCACCGTGAACGTCTCCGTATCCTCCGAAAGCGCATCGTCTGTGGTCCCCACCACTATCGTCGTATCCGTCTTGCCCGCCGGTATCACCAGACTTCCGCCTACCGCCGCCTCGTAGTCCTGCCCCGCCGTCGCGGTAGCGTCCGATGTCGCATACGGCACCGTCACCTCACGGCTGCTTGCCTCGCTCAGCTTCACCGCAAACACAGCCTCCCCTCCCTCCGTCACCGAAGACGCATCCTCTATACTCACCGTCGGCGCATCGTCATTGTCCTCTATCGTGCCCGTGCCCTCATCCTTATTCACACCCAGCGTTGCATGCTCCGGCGCGCTGAGAACCACCGTGAACGTCTCCGCATCCTCCTCATCCAGGTCATCTTCTATGGTCCCCACCACTATCGTCGTATCCGTCTTGCCCACCGGTATCACCAAGCTGCCGCCCACCGCCGCCTCGAAGTCCTGCCCTCCCGTTGCCGTAACATCCACCGTCTTGTAGGACACGCTCACCTCCTGGCCGCTGGCTTCACTCAGCTTCACCGCAAACACAGCCTCCCCTCCCTCCGTCACCGAAGGCGCATCCTCTATACTCACCGTCGGCGCATCGTCATTGTCCTCTATCATGCCCGTGCCCTCTGCAGCGCCCACAGCCAAATCCGCACCCACTGGATCCTGCAGCGTCAACGTGAACGTCTCCGTCTCCTCCGAGAGCACATCGTCTGTGGTCCCCACCACTATCGTCGTATCCGTCTTGCCCGCCGGTATCACCAGGCTTCCTCCCACCGCCGCCTCGTAGTCATGCCCCGCCGTCGCGGTAGCGTCCACCGTAGCATACGGCACCCTCACCTCACGGCCACTTGCCTCGCTCAGCTTCACGGCAAACACCGCATCCACGCCCTCCGTCACCGAAGGCGCATCCTCTATACTCACCGTCGGCGCATCGTCATTGTCCTCTATCATGCCCGTGCCCTCTGCAGCGCCCACAGCCAAATCCGCACCCACTGGATCCTGCAGCGTCAACGTGAACGTCTCCGTCTCCTCCGAGAGCACATCGTCTGTGGTCCCCACCACTATCGTCGTATCCGTCTTGCCCGCCGGTATCACCAGGCTTCCTCCCACCGCCGCCTCGTAGTCATGCCCCGCCGTCGCGGTAGCGTCCACCGTAGCATACGGCACCCTCACCTCACGGCCACTTGCCTCGCTCAGCTTCACGGCAAACACCGCATCCACGCCCTCCGTCACCGAAGGCGCATCCTCTATACTCACCGTCGGCGCATCGTCATTGTCCTCTATCGTACCCGTGCCCTCTGCACTGCCCACAGCCAAATCCGCGCCCACTGGATCCTGCAGCGTCAATACAAACGTCTCCGTCTCCTCCGAAAGCAGATCGTCGCTCGTCCCCACCACTATCGTCGTATCCGTCTTGCCCGCCGGTATCACCAGGCTTCCTCCCACCGCCGCCTCGTAGTCATGCCCCGCCGTCGCGGTAGCGTCCGATGTCGCATACGGCACCCTCACCTCCTGGCCGCTGGCTTCACTCAGCTTCACCGCAAACACCGCATCCACGCCCTCCTCCACCGATGGCGCATCCTCTATACTCACCGTCGGCACTTCGTCATTGTCCAGTATCGTGCCCGTGCCCTCATCTGCATCCTCATCCAGCGTCGCATTCACCGGCGTGCTTAAGACCAGCGTGAACGTTTCCGTCTCCTCCGAGAGCGCATCATCGCTCGTCCCCACCACTATCGTCGTATCCGTCTTGCCCGCCGGTATCACCAGACTTCCGCCTACCGCCGCCTCGTAGTCCTGCCCCGCCGTCGCGGTAGCGTCCGATGTCGCATATGGCACCCTCACCTCCTGGCCACTTGCTACGCTCAGCTTCACGGCAAACACCGCCTCCTCTCCCTCCGTCACCGAAGGCGCATCCTCTATACTCACCGTCGGCACTTCGTCATTGTCCTCTATCGTGCCCGTGCCCACTGCAGCGCCCACTGCCAAATCCGCGCCCTCTGGTTCCTCCAACGTCAATACAAACGTCTCCGCCTCCTCCGAAAGCGCATCGTCTATCGTCCCCACCACTATCGTCGTATCCGTCTTGCCCGCCGGTATCACCAAGCTGCCGCCCACCACCGCATCGTAGTCCTGCCCCGCCGTCGCGGTAGCGTCCGATGTCGCATATGGCACCGTCACCTCACGGCCACTTGCCTCGCTCAGCTTCACGGCAAACACCGCATCCACGCCCTCCGTCATCAAAGGCGCATCCCCTATACTCACCGTCGGCGCATCGTCATTGTCCTCTATCGTGCCCGTGCCCTCTGCACCGCCCACAACCAAATCCGCACCCACTGGATCTTGCAACGTCAATACAAACGTCTCCGTCTCCTCCGAGAGCACATCGTCTGTGGTCCCTACCACTATTGTCGTATCCGTCTTGCCCGCCGGTATCATCAGGCTACCGCCTACCGCCGCCTCGTAGTCCTGCCCCGCCGTCGCGGTAGCGTCCGATGTCGCATATGGTAGCCTCACCTCACGGCCACTTGCCTCGCTCAGCTTCACCGCAAACACAGCCTCCTCTCCCTCCGTCACCGAAGGCGCATCCTCTATGCTCACCGTCGGCACTTCGTCATTGTCCTCTATCGTGCCCGTGCCCTCTGCGCCGCCCACAGCCAAATTCGCGCCTACTGGTTCCTCCAACGTCAATACAAACGTCTCCGCCTCCTCCGAAAGCACATCGTCTGTTGTCCCCACCACTATCGTCGTATCCGTCTTGCCCGCCGGTATCACCAGGCTTCCGCCTACTGGCGCATCGTAGTCCTGCCCCGCCGTCGCGGTAGCGTCCGATGTCGCATACGGCACCGTCACCTCCTGGCCACTTGCCACACTCAGCTTCACCGCAAACACCGCATCCACGCCCTCCGTCACCCAAGGCGCATCCTCTATACTCACCGTCGGCGCATCGTCATTGTCCAGTATCGTGCCCGTGCCCACTGCAGCGCCCACTGCCAAATCCGCGCCCTCTGGTTCCTCTAACGTCAATACAAACGTCTCCGCCTCCTCCGAAAGCGCATCGTCTATCGTCCCCACCACTATCGTCGTATCCGTCTTGCCCGCCGGTATCACCAAGCTGCCGCCCACCACTGCATCGTAGTCCTGCCCCGCCGTCGCGGTAGCGTCCGATGTCGCATACGGCACCGTCACCACCTGGCCACTTGCCTCGCTCAGCTTCACCGCAAACACCGCATCCCCTCCTTCCGTCACTGAAGGCGCATCCTCTATACTCACCGTCGGCGCATCGTCATTGTCGAGTATCGTGCCCGTACCCTCATCTTTATCCGCATCCAGCGTCGCATTCACCGGCGCGCTCAACACCAGCGTGAACGTCTCCGTCTCCTCCTCGTCCAGCTCATCGTCTGTGGTCTTTACCACTATCGTCGTATCCGTCTTGCCCGCCGGTATGACCAGACTGCCGCTTACCGTCGCCTCGTAGTCCAACCCTGCCGTTGCCGTAACATCCACCGTCGTGTAGGACACCGTCACTTCCCGCGCACTTGCTACACTCAACTTCACCGCAAACACCGCATCCACCCCCTCCTCCACCGAAGGCGCATCTTCTATCGTCAGCACCGGCGCTTCATCATCGTCCTCTATCGTGCCCGTGCCCTCTGCACCGCCCACAGCCAAATCCGCGCCCACAAGGTTTTGCAGCGTCAACGTGAACGTCTCCGTCTCCTCATGCAGCGCATCGTTTATCGTCCCCACCACTATCGTCGTATCCGTCTTGCCCGCCGGTATGACCAGACTGCCGCCCACTGCCGCCTCGTAGTCCAGCCCTCCCGTTGCCGTAACATCCACCGTCGTGTAGGACACCGTCACCTCCTCCACACTTGCCACACTCAGCTTCACCGGAAACACCGCTGATACACCCTCCGTCACCAAAGGCGCATCTTCTATCGTCAGCACCGGCGGATCGTCATTGTCCTGAATCGTGCCCACTGCCGTCAAAACCGAACCCGACCCTATCCTATCGGTATCCACAGGCACCACAGTCAGCTCGAACGTCTCGTCCTCCTCGTCCACTTCGTCATCCTTCATCTGCGCCGCCAGCGTCGTTACCCGCGTGCCCGCCTCTATCGTGAATCTGCCCGCTGCCACGGACGCATAGTCCAGTCCTGCCGTCGCCGTGACATCCGCCGTAGCATATGTCAGCACTATGTCACGCCCGCTCACTTCATCCAGACTAAGCGTGAACACAAGCGGGCCGTTTGCCTCCTCTTCGCTCGAACCCGCCAGTCTCAATTGAGGCGAATCGTCATTGTCCAGAATCATCCCCACTGCCGTAAAATCCGAACCCGACTCTATCTCAGCGGCATTCATCGGCGCCATAGTCAACTCGAACGTCTCGTCCTGTTCATCCAGGTCATCATCTATTGTCACGACCTGTATCACCACCTCCGTCTCTCCCGCCACTATCGTCAACTCCTTCTGCGCCACAGCCACGTAATCCTCTTCCGCCGTCGCCGTATCATCCCCGCCGCCCGTATCGTACGTCATGACTATATCCCTGCCACTTGCCGGTCGCAGCGTTACCACAAACGACGCATTCTGACCCTCCGTCACCGCCGCGGCATCCGCTATCGTCAGCACCGGTGCTGCGTCATCGTCCAGGATGATCCCCACTGCCGTCAAGACCGAACCCGACCCTATCCTAGCGGCATCCATCGCCGCCACAGTCAACTCGAACGTCTCGTCCGCTTCGTCACGTGGGTCTTCCTTCATCTGCACTGCCAACGTCGTAGCCTGCGTGCCCGCCTCTATCGTGACACTGCCCGCTGCCACTCCCTCATAGTCCGCCCCCGCCGTCGCCGTGACGTCCGCCGTAGCATACGTTAGCTCTATGTCACGCCCGCTCACAGCATCCAGACTGAGCGTGAACACAAGCGGGCCATTCGCCTCCTCCTTGCTCTCACCCGTCACCGTCAGCACCGGTGCTGCGTCATCGTCCAGGATGGTCCCCACTGCCGTCAAGACCGAACCCGACTCTATCCTAGCGGCATCCATCGCCGCCACAGTCAACTCGAACGTCTCGTCCGCTTCGTCACGTGGGTCTTCCTTCATCTGCACTGCCAACGTCGTAGCCCGCGTGCCCGCCTCTATCGTGACACTGCCCGCTGCCACTCCCTCATAGTCCGCCCCCGCCGTCGCCGTGGCATCCGCCGTAGCATACGTCAGCTCTATATCACGCCCGCTCCGAGCAGACAGTCTGAACGTGAACGTCAGCGGACCGTTCGCCTCCTCCCTGCTCTCGCCCGTCACCGCCAGCACCGGTGCTGCGTCATCGTCCAGGATGGTCCCCACTGCCGTCAAGACCGAACCCGGCCCTATCTCAGCGGCATCCACCGCCGCCACAGTCAGCTCGAACGTCTCGTCCGCTTCGTCACGTGGATCTTCCTTCATCTGCACCGCCAACGTCGTATCCAGCGTGCCCGCCTCTATCGTGATACCGCCGGCTGCCACGGACACATAGTCCGCCTCCGCCAACGCCGTAACGTCCGCCGTAGCATACGTAAGCTCTATGTCATACCCTCGCCGAGCAGACAGTCTGAGCGTGAACACAAGCGGGCCATTCGCCTCCTCCTTGCTCTCACCCGTCACCGTCAGCACCGGCGAGTCGTTGTCGGTCACGGTCACATCCACCGAGGCCGCCGTCACCGAGCCGTAATTGGCGCCCGCCACCGCGTGCGACACCGTCGCCATTTCGTCCGCCGTGTCGGCGTCGTCGTCGGCGCTCACCGTCACGGTCTGCGCCGCACCCCAGTTCGAGGACGTAAAGGTCAGCGCCCCCGACACCTTCACGTCGTCGTCGCCCGTGACCGAAGGCGTTACCGTCACATCGCCCGTCGGCTGCGACGCCAACTCCACCGTGTAGGTCCCGCTGCCACCCTCGTCCACCGTCAGCGCCGTGGTCGAAACCCGGACTGCCGGCGTGGTCCCCTCCCCCCCCGCTGGGCGTATGCGGAATTCATAGGTGGAGAGGATCTCCGGATCGGTCTCGTGCCACACGTCTATGACCGCTTCACCCACCTTGCACGGGATGATCCAAACCGACTGATGGATGGCGCGGCGCCAATGCACGATGCCGTCGCCCACGTTTTGACACGCCTCTTCAGCGTCCAGACCATAGGTGAAGTCCGCGAACAGGGCACCGCCTTCTGGCCCGTAGCCGTTCACACCGACGTATTGATTCATGTACTGGAGGATATCGGCTAGGGGCCGGAATTCAACCCACTCTCCGACCTTCCACTCGAAGCTCGTGGGGTCCGGGTCCAGCCACCCGGCCACCCCTGGCGCTGGCGGCGGGGGGGTCTCGCCCGCTTCCATGTAACGGGACATCGCGAACCGCGTCTCCGCTGACGCCAGCTCCACCTTGCCGCCGGGCGCCGAGGAGTCGAGCCGGAAGAGTGCCGCGTCCAGCGTGTAGTGGGCGTAGATGTTGGCGGAACAGCTCTTCCAGACCTCCACCGTGAAGGTCTCCCGGCTCGCGTTCACCTCCACGGGGATGTCTTCGCCCGTGTCCTCGCCTTCGCAACTGGTGGACACCGGGAAGTGCTGGTCCCACTCGGTCAGGTCGGCGCGGAAGACCAGGGACGAGTAGCTGCCCGGGTCAAGGTTTTCCAAGGTGACGGTGGCGGTGATCGCCGTGTCCTGCGGGACCCAGTGGCCTGGCGAGAGCACGATGGAAATCGCCGGTGAGGACTGGGCGCGCCCGGCGGCCGGTGCAACGGCCAGTAGCAGCAGGAGGAGCCCCGCCAGCTTGAGACCGGGTTGGGCGTTATTCGCCATCTGGACAACTGCCATGAGGAACGGGTCCTTTCGTGATCTTTGGGGGGCGCAGTCCCGGGGAGCGCCGCATCGCGCCGACGAATGCTGCTTTGAATCCTGCCTCTGTGTATTGCCTTTTGCCCGTATGTTAAATAATGGTATCTACGTATACGTTTGTTAAATCTGGGCAATCCGCTGACCTTTGATTACTAAGATACTACCGGACCGTGGCACGGTCCAAACGTATTTTCGGTTCAGTGGGCGAGATAGATGCTGTCAAATTGTGGGTCTAAAGAGCGCCGGAGCGTATCCTTCATCTGGCGCCTCGCAAGAAGTGGATGGCCTGGAATGAGGCGCAGCGTAAAGCCTACCTGAACCGGGTGGTGGGGCTGAGCCGATTCCTGATTCGCCCATCGGTACGGTGCCGCCATCTGGCCAGTCATGTGCTGGGGATGGTGCTGCAACGTCTCGGCATCGATTTTGAGCGGCAGTACGGGTACCGTCCGTGGGTGGTGGAGACCTTTGTAGCCCCGGATCAGGACGGGACATGCTTCAAGGCCGCCAATTTCCTGTATATTGGATCTACCTTGGGTCGGGGACGGCGCGCTAAAACGAATGCCTGTACCAAGACACTCAAGTCTATCTATGTGTACGAGTTGGACCGACGGTGGCGGTGCCGTTTGGGTGTTGCGTATGTGGATCTGACACCGACCCGCTCTGCTGCAGAAGGCCTTGACGCGGATTCCTGGGCCATGAATGAATTTGGCGGCGCCCCGTTGGGGGATACGCGTTGGTGCGAGCGACTGGTACGCAATTGGTTGCCTCCGGCTTCGGCGAAGCGATTACCGGCCTGGAAGCCGATGATCCGGCGGCCCTGCAAGGGTATTACCGGTTCATACGCCACCAGGAAGACTCGGAGATCACCTGCGAAAACATGCTGCGGCCGCATCGAGCGCGCACGATAGAGCGTATGCGCGGCCAAAGCACCGTGTTGTGCATACAGGACGGCACCAAATTCAACTATGCTACACGGCCCCGCTGTGAGGGGCTGCAGGTGATCGGGCGCAATCAGACTACCGCCAGTATGTATATGCATACCACCATGGCGGTGACGGCAGAAGGCGTGCCCTTGGGGATGTTGCGGTGCGGATTTGATGCGCAGGCGAAGAAAACGGAGCATGCGGCCCAAACGCAACGGTGGATGGACGGATGCAAGGACATAGATGAGGCGGCTTCAGAGGTATCGACCAAGACCCGCATTATCACGGTCATAGATCGTGAGGCAGATATATACGCTTTGTACCAGGTCGCTCGCCGGTCAGGTCGACAGGATATGGTGGTGCGTGTCTACCGCGGTCGTTGTCTTACCAAAGAGGCGAAGTTGTGTCAGACGATGCGTGGAGGGCTTGCCGATGGATACGCCGATATAGCGATACAGCGCCTGAGTAGGCGCGCGAAATCCGGCAGGCAGACGCACAAGGGCCGCACGGCGCGTGTGGCCCACATGGAGGTCCGTTGGCGCAGCATCACTATGCCGCCGCCCAAAGGAAAGAAGGGCAGCGCGATACCGATGAGCAGGGTTCATGTCGTGGAGAGCGCCCCTCCAGAGGGTGAGAAGCCGGTAGAATGGTTTCTGCTGACCAGTCTAGTGGTAACCGATATTACGGAAGCCATGACGGTAGTCCACTATTATGCGCTACGGTGGCGTATAGAGGATTTCTTCCGCATTCTGAAAAGCGGCTGCAAGGTAGAAGACAGGGCCGCGCGTACGGCCCTTCGCCTGCAACGTACGATAGTGATGAATTGCGTGGTCGCTTGGCGTCTGATGACCTTGACTCTGCTCGGACGCGAGGTGCCGGAGATCAATCTTGATGTAATGTTCACCGGTGTGGAACTGCGCGTGTTGGCAGCGTATGCGCGGGGAGCATAATTTCCCGCTCCCCAAGACGCTTCAAGCGGCGATATTGCTGGCGGCCATCCTGGGCGGATATCAACGCCGGAAGAAGGGCCCACCAGCGGGGCACAAGGTTATGTGGAGGGGCTACATCCGGCTAATGACGGCAAGCACCCATCGGGCGATATGAGAAAAGCACGAGCTACCGCCTATTCAGAAAGAATGACGGCACGGCGGCGGCGTAGCCACACCTTGAACGGCGCCGTTAGCAGGAATGGCGGTGACCGCATCAAATGTTGCGGCACACAAGTGGAAGTATGCTCTGGGAATATTGCTGCGGCCATCGGCGCATGGCTCCGGTCAACGGCGGTCTACGCACTACCGCTCGGGCACAGATCATGGCAGAACCGCCGCCTACGTTTGAGCACAATCGTAGTTAGTATCATCTGAGCTGACGTGCCAAATCATCCAATCACATCTCAGAAATCATTTGTTAAGTCCTATTTATGATACCGGGGCAGCGCTAGGCTCCCTGCGTACACAACCGGCTGATCAACATCAATAGTAAAGGGCGTCGACGACAATTAATATTTGGTTAAGAAGGAAGGCCGAGTTCCGTTTTTTGACCCCGGCCGGCACGGGTAACGACCGGAGGGACGCATGGCCCCTGGAAACGGCTGCGTTCGCGTAAGGCCGGGACTGCATGAGTTCCTAGCGCCCGCCGAACAGGTCAGCGGTCTGCACGCGGCATGTGGCAGGACCGCGTCTGTCCTGGAGCCTATGGCGGGTCAGGAGTAGCTATGACCGCGAGGACGGCGTCAGGACGGCAAGGCTTCTGCGGGAGCGGACTCTGCTTGATGCTCGGCCTCCTGGCGCCTCTTAGAGACCTCCAGCCGATAGCTGGGCAGGTTCAGCTCCAAAATCACGCTGTGATGTACCAGCCGGTCTATGGCCGCTGCCGTGGTCATCGGATCCTTGAAGATGCGCTCCCACTGCGAAAACGCCAGATTGCTCGTCAGTAGAACGCTGCCCCGTTCGTAGCGCCGCGACAAAAGTAGGAACAGCACCTCCGTCTCCTGCCGGCTGTGCTGGACGTACCCTATGTCACGGGTGGTGAGCGCCTGGTAGCACGAGAGCCGCTTCAGGAGCTGTGGCAGGCGCAGCTCCCGTTTGGCCCTGAGCATCTCCCGCACGAGCGTGCTGCAATGGTATTCGCGACGCCGCTGGAAGATCAGTTCGCGGCCCAGGGCACACAACAGGTGCGTCTTGCCACTGCCAGGTGGCCCAAAGGCCAGAACGTTCTGCCGGCTCTCCAAGAAGCCTCCTCCAAGAGCACGCTCAGGTGGTGGTCTATCCGTACCGGCAACCGGCCCCGATCGAAGGTGTCCAGCGTCTTCTGCAGTGGCAGCCGCGACTGGTGCAACCAGCGATGAATTCGGTTGCTATGTCGTTGCTGCTGCACCTGCTCGATGAGCTCCAGCAGGAAGCGCTCATCGACTCCCGTCGGGCCAAGTCGGCCTTCTGTTGGTAACAGGCCCGTATGGCCGGCAAGCGCAGATCCTTCAGTCCCGTGTGTACAGCCCGCTCCAGATCCGCTGTCGCGGCGTCTTCATGGCGCCGCCTCCACCGAAAGAGCAGCCATCGTGGCCTGCTCCAGAAGGCCATCATAACAGCGCAGATCCACCACAGGAGCCGCTACACAAAAAGCCGGAGTCTGTACCGGTGTCTCCATTCTCGTACAGCCTGCTCCGTAATGGCCTCCCTGCGCTGAAGCAAGACGCTGAGGGCCGCATCCACACCCGATTCGCTCTCCCTGGCCGCCAAATGCAGGACGCGCAGATAGGCCTTGTCTGCCCGGTGAGCCTCCTTATGCGTGCGCCGCAGCGCGTCATAGGCCATCCGGAACCGGTGCGTGGCAAAGAGATCCGATCGGTACCGGTAGTGGGCAAACGCTCCCGGACCCAGCACCAGCGAGTCGATCACGTGACGCTACTCCTTCCGCTACTTGCCCTCGCCGAAGAGCCGCGGCATACGCTCCATAAGGCGCTGCCCATACCACACCTCGACCCATTCGCCAAAGACGCGTACGTCGACACACTCACCGATAAGCTGGCTTTGCACCGAGTAGCCGTTCTTTCTCACGCGTATCGTGCTGCCCCTGGATACCCGCACGCGGTAGCGTTTGTAGCTCTCCAGGCACCGCTTTGGCAGCGGCCCAGGAAGGCCTGCTCCTCTTTGAAGCGCTCCTGGCGCTCCGCATTCAGCTGCCCAAACAGCTTCTCGAGAAAGGCCTCGTAGGCCTGCCTACTCTCGAAATCGTTGCTGCCACGAAGGATGAGCTCCTTCTTTATGGCCCGCTTCAGACGATGGTGCCGCTGTTCAATCTTCCCGTTCTCATGTGGACTCGCCGGCTGCGTATGCCGCGAGTCCATCCCGTAGTGGCGCAGCAGTGCCTGATAGCGTTCGGTGAAGTCTTCACCGCTCTTGCGCTTCAGGTTGCGTACCGCACAGCTCATCGAAGGATGCAGCCGGGGCGTACCTGCACAGCATGCTGCAGGCCTTCCGAGAGCGCCTCGAAGCTCTCCGACCTGCAGACCGTGCCGGCCTCCCAATTGGAATATGCCAGCACAAAGTGATACAACAGATGCAGGGACGGCTCCCCCTGCATCGTTACCTCCAGTTCGTTGAGGCAGGTGAGGCCAGACTGCGCACGCTCCCCGGGGGGCATACTCCTGGTCGAAGTAGACCTCGTCTGGCGATCGCCGATCGCCAGGGAGCTCCCTCTATGGCCTTCCACTGCTTTACGCGCCGCTGCAGCGTACGCAACTGGCCCTGCTGGAACTTGCCCGGGTGTCGGCGCTGCAACTCGCCAAAGAGCGCCTTCACCTCGGCGCCGGGATTGACTTCCAGAAAAGCCCTGGCTTCACCCCACACCTCCGCGGACGGATCCTTGCGCGTGCGCCATGTGTGGGGCTTCTTTGTATCGCTCGGCACCTTGCCCAGACGCACATATTTGCGCGCTGTAGCCTGGCACATGCCAGCCTTGGCCGCTGCCGCTGTTATGGGTACATCCTTTTTCACGACCAACTTGAAAAGAAGAAGGACCTGCTCATCGGTAACCATCTCAGACGTGGATTGGCTGGAACAATTCGCCCATCCACGCCCAGAAACACCTTAAGTCCCATTTTATTTTTATTTGTCGCCGCTGTCGTATCTAAATGTCGCCAAACAACCGGCCTGGGGTTTCTTCTGGAATACAACGCCTTTTGCCATCGGAGGCGGCCCCGTAGGATCTACCTATGTCGCCCGCCACTCCGGCGCCCTTTCCGTGCAGCTACATATACCATACTGAGTGTGTTGCTTCTGGACCAGACCTGATTCTCCCCGGCCGGGAGGAAGGTATTTTTGTGCACGCGCTCTGTTGCGACTATTCCAGAGCCTCTCGAAGTAGTCGGCAACATTGGATTCGCCCCGCACGCAGCCTGCTTCGTGACTTGGGTAGTGATCGTTGGCTACGCCGCGTTGGTGAGGCCTGTCTACTATTGTGGCTCGTTGACAGGTTATGCCTGATTCGACGTCTGCGCTGGATTCGAAGCTTTGGCAGGCCCGTGCTCGTGCGCAGCAGCGCGCATTCTAGACCCGGGACTTGCTGCCCACCATTCTGCCGCGACCAAGTCGATACCTCCTCGCCGCTGCTACTCTGCGCAGCACATTTCCTGCACTGAACGCGCTGCTGCCTTGCTCTGTACTCTTGCCCTCATGCCGGGCGAACTCATCCTGGCGACACCGGGCGCGGCCGCCGGCATTTACGGCACGTATGCTTTCACGATGCCCCCCCCTGGCGCCCAAGTCGCTGGTAGCACCGACGCCCTGTGCCGACTGGTTATATCTACACGTGCAACTAGTGCTTGCCTGACCGCCTACGCGGTGCACAAGCGTCGGCGCAAGCCGCGACGTGACAGCAATTTGTCAGGCCGGCGCCAATGTTTCGTCCGGCTCGGCTAAGGGAACGATACTGAAGCCCGTAAAGCCGTATATGGCGGATAGGACAGGGTTGGTGAGGTTAAAAAATGCAAACGGGAGATAAGCGAACGTCGGCACGCCCAGTGCCGTGGCCATAAAGGCACCGCATGTGTTCCAAGGAACAAGAGGAGACGTAAGGGTACCCGAATCTTCCAGGGCCCGGGAGAGATTCTTGGGGTCAAGCCCACGCTTGGTGAACTCTGCCCGGAACATGCGACCGGGCACTACAATGGCGATGTACTGGTCGGACGCTACAATATTGGCGCCGATGCTCGTGGCCAACGTGGCCAGAATGAGGCTCCCCGTACTCTTTGCAACCCCTAGTATGCGGGCCGCCAATACGCCCAGCATCCCGGTCTTTTCCATCGCAGCTCCAAACATCATAGCCGTCACGATAAGCCAAACCGTATCCAGCATGCTGGCCATGCCCCCGCGAGTCAGCAGCGTATTTAGACCAACATTGCCCGTATCGACCGTGAATGTGGTAAATAGAGCCATCCAGAATCCCTTCGCAAGCGCCAAGGCACGGGGAAGCTCTGTTTCGCCAACATATGCGAGCACGACATCCTGCTGGAAAAGCACGGCAAACACGCCGCCTAGGAGCGCGCCAATGAGTAACGCTGGGAATGCTGGCACTTTCTTGTAGATCACATATAGCACCACCAGAACAGGAAGCAGCAGGTACCAGCTAATATTGTAGGCGCCGCGCAGGGCCTCCAACATTTCATTGAGCCCCCCTTCCTGCCCGTCCGGCGACCCCAAAAAGCCAATCAGGGAAAACAGCGTCAGCGCCAGCAGAAAGCTCGGGATCGTGGTCCATAGCATGTGGCGGATATGCGTGAATAGATCTGTCCCCACCATGGCCGGGGCCAAGTTCGTTGTGTCTGAGAGCGGGGAAAGTTTGTCGCCAAAATAAGCACCGGAAATGACGGCCCCGGCGGCCATTCCCAGGTTCAGTTCAAAAGCCGCGGCAATACCGATCAGGGCGATGCCAATGGTACTAGCCGTGGTCCAGGAGCTGCCCGTGGCCACTGCGACGAGCGCACAGATGACGCAGGAGGCGGCTAAGAAGACCTGCGGATTCAGGATCTGAAGGCCATAGTAAATCATGGTGGGCACAATGCCGGCCATAATCCACGTCCCAATCAGAGATCCAACGACCAGAAGTATGAAGATGGCCCCCATGGCCAGCGACACGCCGTGTACCATGCCATCCTGCAACTCCCGCCAAGAGAATCCAAGGCGCATGCCCACCATCACGGTCACCATAGCCGAAAAGATGAGCACAATCTGATTGGGCCCCTGGGACGAATCCGCTCCGAAGAATGCTACGGAGGCCGTTAGCATCAGAATGAGAAAAACTACGGGCGTGACCGCCTGCAGCATGGAGGGCGTGGCATGCTTGGTCTCTTCCATGGCGCGAAGTTTTTGGCAGCACGCAGTGCTACGCATGGCCTTGAGGGCCCACTAGGCAGGCCGGCTTCGATCTCTGCGCTCGCGGGCCCTCTGTAGATACTCCTCCTTGGTAATGCCAGGCTTGAAGTCACTGAAGTAATCCCGCGTAAGCTGCTTGACAACACCGGAAAGCAGAATCAGAGCAAATACGTTGGGGATTGTTACCAGCGACAGCGCTGTATCGCCAAGACTCCAGATGGTATTGAGCTCCGTTACCGCACCGACGAAGTGCATCCCGACAAAGATGAGCTTGTACACCAGAATGGCGCGCCGGCCGAATAGATAGTTCGCACAACGGTCCCCGTAATAGCTCCAGGAGATAGCTGTGGAAATGCCAAATAGCAGCACGCAGATGACCACAATGAAGTTGCCTATGCGGCCCAGTCCCTTGGAAAAGCCAAAGGCGGTAAGCGGCGCTCCACTCTCCACTGCCGGACCAAAGAGCGAGGTGTAGGTGGAACCGTTTTCGGCCGTGGCAACGCCTGCCTCGGTAGAGATGCGACCCGAAAAGGGCATGGTCTGCGCCTCGTCCACGTACAGTTCAAATACCGGAACCTCGTGCCAGGCCAGCAACACGTTACCGGAACCCACGGTCTGCTTGCCATCCCGTATGACCAGTTCGGAAGGAGGCATGGCGGTCTCTTCGTAGCGGGTCTCGGACTCCACTACATACGATAAATCCCCTCCCTGCAACGTTATCTCGGTATTAATGGTGGAATTCCATACGCCTGTAGTGAGAACGACCAGGGCCGTGATCGTACAAATCACAATCGTGTCAATAAACGGCTCCAGTAGTGCTACAACGCCTTCCGACACGGGCTCTTGCGTCTTGGCCGCCGAGTGGGCTATGGACGCAGAACCCTGACCGGCTTCGTTGGAGAACAATCCCCGCCGCACACCCCAAAGCATTGTCTGCAGGAATATCCCGACACCCGTTCCCGCCACTCCAGCAGTTGGCGTAAACGCCTCAGCAAAGATGAGGCCCAGTGAAGGCAATATTCCGTCATAGTGAATACCCAGAATGATCAGACCTCCTGTGACATACAATACTGCCATGGCGGGCGCAAGAATGCCCGTGACCCGGCCAATTCGCCGAATGCCACCCAGGATAACCAGGGCGACAATGGTTGCAGTCGTCAGGCCGGTTATCCAAACCGGGATCGCAAACTCCGCATTCATTAGGTCCGCCACCGTGTTCGCCTGAATGGCATTGCCGGTAAGAAAGGCCGTCAGCATAAGAGCAAACGCCACAAGAATGGCCAGCGGCTTGAATTTTACGCCGAGTCCACGCTCGATGTAATACATCGGGCCACCCGATACCGTACCTACCATCCCACCGCCTGACTTCTCTACTACACGGAACCGCTGTGCCAGCGTAACCTCCGTGTATTTGGTCGTCATACCCAACAGGGCGGTAATCCACATCCAGAAAATGGCACCCGGGCCACCCCAGTGAATGGCTATGGCGACACCGGCGATATTGCCGATACCCACCGTAGCGGAAAGCGCTGTGGTCAGGGCCTGAAAGTGGGAGACGTCGCCGGGATCGTCGGGATCATCGTACTTGCCCATGGTAACGGCAACGCCATGACCCAGGCGCCGAAACTGAATAAAGCCCAAGCGTATCGTAAGAAAAATACCCGTCCCGAGAAGCATCACGAGAAGCGGGTATTTCAGAAGGCCATCAATCAAGCCCTGCAGACCGACTATGAATTCCATGTAGCAGGTTGGATGTGGTATAATGCAACGGTCCAATATATTGCCCGCGACCGCTCAGGGCAAACCAATGGCCATTAAACGGCGGCATTCACGCTGCGGCGACGCACAATATCCCGCGCAAGATACATCGCGCTGCGCATACTGGCCGGCGAGGCCTTACCCTTGCCTGCGATGTCGAAGGCCGTTCCGTGATCCGGCGACGTACGAATGATGGGGAGCCCGCACGTGTGGTTGACCCCGCGGCCGAATGCCAATGTCTTGAACGGTATCAGGCCCTGATCATGGTACATCGCAAGGACCGCATCGTAATGCCTGTGGGAAGCGGCGCCAAAGAATCCATCCGCCGAGAACGGTCCAAAGGCCAGATCTCCTTCCCGGCAGCATTGGTTAATGGCAGGCGCAATGACTTCCTGTTCTTCTGCACCGATCACGCCACCGTCACCGGCATGCGGATTAAGACCCAGCACGGCAATCTTAGGCCTCGTGATGCCATAGTCTCGAGTCAAACAGCCCGCCATGGCCCGAATCTTCTTTACGACGCTCTCCTTCGTAACACGGGCGCAGACTTCCCGAACGGGGACATGCACGCTGACAAGCCCGATCCGGAGGTCCCCAGCCACCAACATCATCATGACGGGACCACTGGCCAATCTGTCGGCCAAGAACTCCGTATGCCCCGGAAAATCATACCCCGCAAGGGCAATGGCCTCCTTGGATATGGGTGCCGTGACAAGGGCCGCGGCATGCCCTTCCCTGACCACGTCAGCGGCCGCTTCCACCGCCTGCATGGCCAGCCGCCCGGACTCCCTGGTTATCTTTCCAAAGCTTACGGCAGGCTTTCGATCTTCCCCCACCTCCAGAACCGCACAGGCTCCATTCCCTGCGGCTTCCTCGGCTGATCCCACGACCTGCAAAATGGGCGTGGTGATTTTGAGCCGCGCCGCATGCGTTTTCAGCACATGGATGGGTCCCACGATCAGCGGATCCACGAACCGTAGCATCCGCCTGTCTGCCAACGCCCCCAGAATGACTTCGGGACCAACTCCGTTCGGATCTCCCAGCGTAATGGCAAGGCGCGTGCGCTCCATTTCTCCACCCAGGTGGACCGGTCGGGCACTCAGCGCTTTCTCGGGTAAGCCCGAGCGCGAAGAAGCTCTACCAGTAGCCGGACTCCAAAGCCGGTCCCACCCTTGGGGCGGTACGGCTTTTCCTTGCTAATGAACGCAGGCCCCGCTACGTCAAGATGCAGCCACGGATAGTCAACGAAGTGCTCTAGGAATTTCCCAGCGGTAATGGTCCCCGCTTCACGGCTGCCAATATTCTTGATGTCGGCGACCTCGCTCTGGAGGGCTTCCCCATAGTGGCGGTGCATGGGCATCGGGTGCACCAAATCGCCGCTGCGCCGGCCGGCCAGCTCCACCGAGGCCAGCCGCTCACCCGCATCATGCACGGCATTGGTCATGACCGCAGCAACCTCACTGCCCAGCGCCACTACCTGGGCGCCCGTCAGTGTCGCAATGTCAATAACCAGATCCGGGCGGTAAATTTTTGCGTAGGATAGCGCGTCCGCAAGAATGAGGCGACCCTCCGCGTCCGTATTCAACACCTCCACTGTCTTGCCGGAATGCATTACGAGGACATCTCCGGGCACGTACGCATTTTGGCCAGGCCTATTATCCGTCACAGGAACAAGGCCAATAACGTGCAACGGGATATCGAGGCGGGCAAGCGCTTCCATGGTTCCAATCA
This sequence comes from Rhodothermales bacterium, assembly GCA_965216255.1. Lineage (GTDB taxonomy): Bacteria > Bacteroidota > Rhodothermia > Rhodothermales > Bin80. The sequence continues at coordinate 4,136,355 of OZ244148.1, read as the reverse complement.
CGGCCGCTGCCCCCGCCATATCGGCCTTCATATGGTCCATGGAGTCCTTCGTACCCTTGAGCGAAAGTCCTCCCGTATCAAAAACCACGCCCTTGCCCACCAGAACGATGGGGCGCATGCGGGCGGCCTTTTCGGGACACCACGTCATTTCGATGAACACGGGAGGCTCCGTGCTTCCGCGATTAACGGCCAGCAATCCTCCCATCCTTTCCTCCTCGATTACAGCCCTGTCCCATACTGATACTTCAAAGCCGTATTTCTTGCCCTGCCGCTCGGCGGCCTTCCCTAGCAGCGTCGGAGTTTTCTCATGTGGCGACGTGTTGACCAGGTCACGTGCCGTCATTACCGACTCCGCGACAACCCGGCCGCGCTCAGCGCCGCGGCGCACGGCCTTCTCTTCCGCCGCCGCGTGCAGAACCAGCCGTTCCACACAGCCTCGAAGGTCTACCCCTTCCGACTTATAACGTAGGAACTGGTAGGAGGCCAGAACGAAGCCTTCGACAAGAGCCTGTCCCTGCACTTCGGCCTCGACCGCTGACTCTGGGACCCGCAGGGCGACCGTCACAGCTTTCGTCTTCGCTGCCAGCTCCGCACCCTTTGCTCCGGCAATCCGCAGCGCTTCCGCGTCGACTGATCCCAACGATTCCAAGCCAATCAGACCTACACGACGAGCGCGCCCTCCAGCGGGATACAATAAAAGCGCTTCGCCAGCGGACACCGCGAAATCACCGCCGGCCCGATCCATCGCATCTCTTACCGGCTCACCTACTGCCGCAGCTGTCGACATGCGCGTGGCTTCCGTGACAGGTAGCAGCAGCAGGTCGACATCCAGATCAATCAGTGACAGCGTGGTTACGGATACTTTCATCTACTAGGTAACTTCCATTAAGGTGGAAAGATAGGCCTCATCCTCTGGACTGAGCCCGTGCTCCTCTTCCGGTGCCTGGAGTCCGAGGAATCGGTCGGACGCCTCCAGAACCTGTTTGATCACCTCGTCCAGAGGCCGCCTAACGTAGGCGCCCGCTGCATTGCGATGACCTCCGCCTCCAAAGGAACGCGCCCATCGGTGCACGCCCCGACTGCCCTTAGACCGAAAACTGATCTTGGTCCCGCTTGGCGTCTCCGTAAACAGCAGCGCTACGTCTACGCCGTCTACGGCCAGCGGGAACTCGACAAACCCTTCAGCATCGCCGTAGGCAGCTCTCGCTTCGGCAAACATGCGCCGGGACACGTACATATAGCCCAGATGGCCACCCCTGCACACGGTGAGCGTGCCCAGGACTCGCCCGAGCAGCCTGCCCCATTGGGGTCCTCGCGTCTCGTACACAGCGCCGTAAACGGCAGCCGGAGAAATCGCACCACGTTCGAGCAGATCCGCTGCCAGGCGATGCACGGCCGGCGTAACACTGTCATGCCGGAAAGAGCCGGTGTCGGTCAATACCGCCACATAGAGCGCGGTCGCAACCGGTCCTGTGATCATTTCTGGATCGTGACCGGCGATAAGCTCGTATATCAACTCTCCTGTCGCCGCCGCGTCTTGCCGCACCAATGCGTAATCGAACCATTCCTCCGGCTCGGTATGATGATCGATCAGTACCTTGCAGGCTTGCGAGTTCAGCACAGGGCCAGCTACTGAATTCCCCAGTCGCTCGCTTGCATTGCAGTCTACTACCACGATGGCGTCTGCATTGGCGAAGCGCTCGTGGTGCCCCAGGGAGCCATTGAATACGCTGATCAGATCCACGCCCGGCATCCAGTCCAGATTGTCCGGTACCGGATCGGCGTTGATGAGTGCCACGTCCTTGCCCAGTGCCCTCAAATACAGCCCCAATGCCAACTGCGAGCCTATTGCGTCTCCATCCGGTCTAACATGCGTGGTTATTGCAATGCGATCCCGATTCAACAACTCCTGCAGAACACTGTGATCCATCGCCGGGGCGGTAAATGGTGATCGTGTTATACGCTTTTCCGGCCTCCTGGTTCGAAGCCTGTCTGCGCCTCCACGCTCACACATACCGCCAGCTTTGGGCCTGCCGCACTAGCACCGCCTCGGCAACGATATCACGACGCAAGAGGGCTTTTGTGATATGCTCCATCCGCACGCCCTGGGAACCCTTGATCAGGACCACATCACCCTGCTTGGGCTGGTACCCAACGCCGCCCTCCAGGGCGCCCCGGGCTTCGACGGACGAAGCAAAATGAAGGACGCCCTCCCGCGACGATGCCGACATGGAAGCCAGGGCATCATGCATCAGCGGTCCCACCAGAATCACCCTGTCAGCATGCAGGCATGCCAAGCTAAGTAAGCGCACATGGGCTTCGCATGACCCGCTCCCCAGCTCCAGCATATCACCCAGGAATGCAATGCGGCGGCGAGCCGGGTGTGCACTTAGGATGTGCAGCGCCGCTGCTGCTGAGGCAGGAGACGCATTATACGTATCGTCGATAAGCGTGCACTGCCCGCGCCCGGGCAGCATGTTTAGCCGACCACTTTCCGCCCTCAGTTCCGCGAGCCCTTCATTCACGGTAACATCGTCCATTCCCACTGCCCGGGCCGCAGCAAAGGCTGCAAGCGCAACGTAGATGGCGTGGTCGCCAAGTAGCGGCAGCGTGGAAGTGATCTGCTCCGGCCGTACGTCGCACGCGGCATCTTTGCCATAGTAAATGATCCTGCCTGCATGATGGCGCACCATGCCTCTGACCCGGGGCGCATCATAATTCAGGCATGCGGTGCCACTGGAATGGAGCGCGCGGATAATTTCTGCCTTGGCCTCCTCCACCCCTTCTATGGTCCCGAAGCTCGATAAGTGCACCCCGTGCACATTGGTTACCACAGCAACCCGGGGGCGAAAATAGGAGCAGAGCTCAGTAATGTCGCCACTCTTTGTTGCTCCCATCTCCAGAACGAGTTTGGTGCCATCCGTGATGTGTGCATTCAGCACCGTCAGTGAAATGCCAAGCGGCGTATTTAAATTTCCGGGCGTAGAGAGGACGGCGTATCGGCGCTTTAGAACGGTCACAATGGCATTCTTAGTGGTCGTCTTGCCGATGGATCCCGTCACGGCCACGATGTCCGCCCGCATGGCCTGAATCCGGCGGGAGGCCAGCTCTGCCAGGTATCGCTCACAGCTATCTACCTGCATCACGCTAGCGGCACCTGCAACGTCGCCCACAGGACGTTCCACTACCACGCCGGAAGCCCCTTTCCGTATGGCATCACCTACGAACGCGTGACCATCAAACCTATCCCCCTTTATGGCAACATAAATATCGCCCGGCTGAAGGGTTCTTGTATCCTTTGAATACGGCATCCGCGGCTCACCGTTTGCGGCGCAGGGCGCGCCGGGCTTCAAACCGCCTGAGAGCAGCCGGAACGAGCTCATTGACTATTTCTGAAAAGCCGACACCGGAATGCTGCCACAGCATCGGGAACATGCTCTGTGAAGTAAACCCGGGTATGGTATTGACTTCATTAACGAAGACGGCGCCGTAAGCATCCTTAAAGAAATCCACCCTTGCCATACCTTCACATCCCAATGCCATGTAGGCATCACGAGCCAGGGTTCGAACTAGGTTGGCGGTAGCATTCGGAATCTGCGCCGGGATGATCAAACAGGTGGCTTGCTCATCAAGATACTTGGCCTCATACGAGTAGAACTCATGATCCGTCGTGATCTCTCCGGCTACCGAGACGCGTGGATGCTCGTCGCCCATGACGGCACATTCAAGCTCTCTGCCATGTATATACCTTTCAGCCAATACTTTTTCATCGTATGTGAATGCATCGGCCAGCCCACTGACAAACTCATGCACATCCCGGATCTTGCTGATGCCCACGGAAGATCCCGCATTGGCCGGCTTCAGGAAAAAAGGAGTGCCGAGCTGGCCTACCACGGAGGCGTAGCCATTGGCTTCTGGCCGGTTACGGTGCAGAACAATGAAATCCGCCACGGGCAGACCCGCGTGCTGCAACAGACGCTTGGAAACATCCTTGTCCATACAAACGGCAGAGGCAAGAACCCCCGCCCCTACACACGGAACACCCACGGTCTCCAAGAATCCCTGCACGGTCCCGTCCTCGCCATTCGTTCCGTGAAGGACGGGGAACACTACGTCTACGGGGAGCGCCTGCACGAGTCCGCCGCGTAACGTAAAGAACCTGCTGCCCGGAGAGGCATGTGGTGCGACAAAAATCGGAGTGCCGCGGGCGATTCCCCCTCTAATGTGTTCGGGTGAATCCATCAGATGCCACTTTCCCGTCTCATCAATCCAAACGAGCAACACCTCGTACTGCGCCTTGTCCATGGCATCAAAGACATTCGCGGCAGACACCATGGAAACGGCATGCTCGGCAGACTGGCCACCGTATAGCAAACCTACGCGTAGTTGCCGCTTCATTGCTGCCATGATCCTGCGTGCCTTTCAATTCCCGGTATCAGCAGCCTACGGCGTCCGCAGGTCGCATGCGCCGACCTTCACTCCGCTGCCGTAGCGCGGCGATCCCATATCCGGCGCGCAATAGCCCTGCTGTCATGCTCCGCCTAGCGGATATTGCCGGAAATGCCCCTTGTTATAAATTGCCCAGGCTTTGCCTACCATGGCAGCGCCCAAGAATGGAGTGTTGGAACTCTTGGAGAAAATGGACCGGGAGGTAAATGTCCACTCCGTCGTAGCATCGAACACGGTTAGATTTGCAGGTTCTCCCACATGTAGTCTCGGAATCTTCAGATTTAGAATTCGTCTGGGAGCAACACACATTTTATGCACGGCCTTGCCGACATCCAGCAGTCCAGGAGCTATGAGGCTTCGACCTACGAGTCCCCAGGCCGATTCAAGACCGATTATACCAAAGGGGGCAGCCGTGAATTCCACCTCTTTCTCGAAGGATGCATGCGGCGCGTGATCGGTGCAAATAACGTCAATGGTACCATCTGCCAGTCCCTGCTTGACGGCATCCACGTCCTGGGCCGTTCTAAGCGGCGGGTGCATCTTGATGGCCGTGGAAAAACCGGTGTATTCCACGGCCTTTTCCGTAAGGGCGAAGTGGTGAGGACAGGCTTCCGCCGTAACATTGGCTCCGTTGGCCTTGGCATACCGTACCATTTCCACGCCCCGGGCCGTGGAAATGTGTGCTACGTGGAGGCGGCCACCCGTAAGCTCTGCTAACAGCAGATCGCGGGCAATCATGACCTCCTCTGACAGTGCCGGCACAGGCTGCAGGCCCAGACGGGTAGAAACGATGCCTTCATTCATGTGCCCCTTGGGACCTAAGGTAAGATCTTCCATGTGGTTGATGATGGGCATGTCCAGCATGGAAGCATACTCAAGTGCCCGGCGCATTAGCCCACTATCCTGAACGGGCGACCCGTCATCACTAAATGCTACGGCGCCACCCTGCGCAAGCTGGCTCATTTCAGCCAGTTCCTCTCCTGCCCGGTACCTCGAAACACAGGCTATGGGATGTACATCAACGGCCAGACCCTCGGCCCGCCGGAGAATAAACTCCACTACGTCGCGCGTGTGAACGGGTGGATCTGTGTTGGGCATGCAGGCCACGGCAGTGAAGCCGCCGGCCGCGGCAGCATCACAGCCCGAAGCTATCGTCTCTTTGTACTCGTGTCCGGGCTCACGCAGGTGCACATGCATGTCCATCCATCCAGGCGATATCATCCGGCCCGTGGCCTCACTCACGGGAATGGAACCGCCATCCACGCACTCTCCGATCTCTTGGATAACACCGTCCGAAATGCGTATATCGGCCTGCCATCGGATGCCCGATTCCGGGTCAACAAGCGTGCCATTGCGCAATAGAATGTCCGGAGTCATCGCCATGTATTGGGACCGACCGCTTGTCATGCAGTGAATATATGACCGTTCGGGGACCAAACGAAACAACAGCCGCATTTGGGCCAGGAGTTTTGGCGGAGACACCCCGGAGAGTGCGCTCCGAAGGACTCTTGTGCAACAATGGTACGCCAGAACACTTCGGGGAGCAACGGCGTTGGATGATGTTCACCCACCTGCGATACCGGTCAATTCAGTGTTTCCATGGCCCAGGCCTTGCAAGCCTTGGCTTGGGCCATGGAATCTTGATAGATTTAACACGCGCCCCGTGGGGCCCAAGTCCCCATTGATTGTGCCTGTCCAACTTTGCAACCATGGCAATGCCTGTCACTGCAACTGATCCTGCCGACATACAGATCCTGGTCGTAGACGACGAAGAGGATGTCGTCGAAATCGTCAGCCACTTTCTGAAAAAGGAAGGGTTCACGGTTGTCAAAGCCTACGACGGCGAAGAAGCCCTTCGGCTTGTTTCGAAGGACACCAATCTTATCGTACTCGACATCATGCTGCCTGGTCTCGATGGATTTGAAGTTTGCCAGCGCCTTCGCTCACGTGCTGAAACCGAAGTCATCCCAATTATCTTCCTCAGTGCCAAGATGGAGCAGGACGACCAAGTTAAGGGCCTCCTGCTAGGCGCCGATGACTACTTGACGAAGCCTGTGCCACCTCAGGTGATCGTCGCGCATGCAAAGGCAGTGCTGAGGCGAACAGGATTCGAAGAAAGCAAGACCATACGAATAGAGTCCTTGACTATCTATGAGGAAGAGTATCGGGCCTCTCTTAGTGACGAGGATCTTGGCCTCACGCTCACCGAATTCCAGCTCCTGCGGTACCTCGTGCGGCATCCACGCAAGGCCTTCCGGCGGTCCCAACTTCTGGGCACCATATGGAAGGATGCCATGATGGTAACGGAACGCACGGTGGACGCCCACATCAAGAATCTGCGCGAGAAACTCGGCCGCTTGGCCTCTTGCGTACAGACTGTAAGAGGTGTCGGGTACCGATTCGTGCCGGAGAGTGAAATGGAATGCGGCCCGGGAGAGTCCGGTGATGCAGCCTGACTGGAACGCCCTGCTAGCCCACCCGGCCTCCATGATGTAGAAGAACATCCGGCGCGTTGGATTGGCCCGGCCCATTGGTCATGGGTCCATGAGCGATCGTTTGACAGAGTTCGTATCGATTCGTTACCTGCGGCTGTGCATGAATGCGCAGAGACGGCGTGCTAGACCAGGACTGTGTATCTGCGAGGTTCGTGGCCGGCAACCAAGCCATGGGCCGTAATCCGCTGAATGGTCACTAAGGCATGCTGCAGGCAGGAGAACCAGTCGTCGATTGCAGAATAGGGCCTTGCTCCAGCCTGGCTCATCCCGACTAGCTACCGCGAAACGAAGCTGCGTTATCCAATGGCAATCATCTCCAGGGCTTGGCGGCTCATCTTTCCGCCACGGGCGCAGACGCAAACCTGGATGTTCCTGACCTTCGCGCTGTTTGTTGGCATGGCAGTAGCTGGCGTGGGCCTATACGTACTCTTCATCCTGCGCATTCAAGTTAATGAGGCCGCCGAGGCTACCCACACATCCGAGGTAGAGCAGATAGCCAGCATCATGGATGAGGGAACCTCGGATAGCGAGCGAATCCGAATACTCCAAGGTGTCAGCCGCATCACGGATCTGCATGTGTTGGCGTTGCGAGGAGACAGCTTGGTCTGGAACAGCAGGCCCGAGGGCGCCGAATCTACGGCCATACTAATGGAAGAACAAACCGTTTCCGGGCTGGGTGGAAGTGGCACTTACTTCACCAGAGACCGCCTGCCGAACGGAAACCGGGTTACCATAACGGCTATCTCACGAACACAATCCGGACTCACCCTAGCCATAATTCAACCGGAGCTAGCGTTGCACTCGGTCGCATTGGATATGCAGTGGACGCTGTTTCTCGGCATGATCATGGCACTGCTAATGGCGCTGATCGGCAGCTGGATCGCCTCGGATCGGGTAACCAGACCCCTGCTCGCCATAGGAAGAAGTGCGGACAATATTGCAAAAGGCAAGTTCGATACAACCATCAGAGTGGACACGCGGTCTGCAGAGATACAGGACCTCGCGGCCAACTTGGACAGAATGTCCGTAAGCTACCGCCAGAAGATCCGCGAATTGGTGCGCGTGACACGGATTCAGAGCGATTTCATCGGAAACGTGTCACACGAGGTTCGAAATCCCATTTTCGTGATAAGCGGATACCTGGAAGCGCTGGGTTCTTCCAAGCTGACCAGCGCGGTCCGGAGCCATTACGCGGCGAAAGGGCTAGCAAACCTTGAGCGTCTGAGCAACCTGTTCAATGACCTCATCGAGATTTCGCGCCTGGAATACCGAGAGGACCTATTGAAGCCGTCAGCTTTCGCTCTGTCAGAACTTGTCCACGAAGTAACGGAGCTTTTTCGGCCGAAAGCCGAAAGGAAGGGCGTTGCGCTTGTTTCGGACTCCATGCCATTCTCCGTGCTGGCTGACCGGAACCGCATTCGGCAGGTGCTGGTCAACCTTATGGACAACGCCGTGGCCTACAGCGATTCCGGCTCGGTCAAGTGTTTGTATCGGCTACGGCACACGAAAGTGCACATAGAAGTGATTGACAGTGGGCAGGGTATCAGTGAGGAACATCTGGGGCGCATTTTCGAGCGGTTCTATCGCGTTGATCCGGCGCGGTCACGAAAGAGTGGCGGTAGCGGATTGGGACTTTCCATTGCAAAGCAGATTCTACACGCGCATGGCGAAGCAATACATGTGGAAAGCACTCCTGGATTGGGGACTCGCTTCTGGTTCGCTCTGCCGACCCCGAACCACGTGTAGTACATTGACGGCACGTTTCGTAACTTACAACTCAAATTCACTTTAGTCATGCAATACCCAAGAATGCTGCGCAGCATATGTAGCATGGACCCTGCAGGACGATCGGCGCTGGGCAGGACAGGATAACAAATTAACGTTGACGTGCATGGCGGATAGCGCAATACAAGGACGGCTGGAAGGAGAATATCTCCGCACAGACAAAGAGACTGCCAGTTGGAACGGCACCCACCCGGCGGCAGAGACCACACAGGATCTGAGTTCTTATTCTTCTGCCGGAAGCAATGGTTCGGATACGGACATCGTGACCGTCGGCCCTGAAGAATTTGACCGAGAAACACTAATCGGTGCTTACCGCACCATGCTGACGGCGCGTCGTCTGGACGAAAAGATGATGACGCTCCTTAAGCAGGGTAGGGGCAATTTTCATGTCGGTTGCAGCGGACACGAAGCGATCCAAATGGCTATCGGTCTGCTCTCACGTCCTGGCAGCGACTGGTTCGTGCCCTATTATCGCGACCTCGCCTTGGTGCTGGCGCTCGGCCAAACGATTGAGGAAACCCTCCTCGACCATCTCGCCAAGGCGGACTCTCCGAATTCCGGCGGTCGGCAAATGCCCTCCCACTTTAGCCACCGGGACAAGAATATCTTTACCGGGTCATCCTCGGTGGGTGCGCAGTGGCTACCGGGTCTCGGTGTGGCCATGGCGGTTCAATGGCAAGAAAATGACGCCTATGTGCTTTGCTCAGGCGGAGATGGCGCGACGTCCCAGGGTTCGTTTCATGAAGCGCTTAACTGGGCTGCGCGCAGTCGGGCTCCTGTCCTGTTTCTGATTCAGGACAACAAATATGCGATCTCCGTCCCGGTTGCGGACCAGACCGCAGGCGGCACGCCCTACAAGCTGGCTGCCGGATATGAAGGCCTAAAGCGATACCGGGTGGACGGTACGGACTTCTTCAGGTCCTATTCCGTGTCGAGGGCAGCCATCGAACACATTCGGCAGGGCAACGGCCCAGTATGCATAGTCGCCGATGTTGTGCGCTTGTTGCCACATTCATCCTCCGACAACCATCTGAAGTATCGCACCACGGAGGAGCTTCAGCGGGATCGGCAGATTGATCCCATAGCCCTTATGGAAACTTCCCTGGTCGACGCCGCGATCCTTACGCCGAAGTCCATTGGAGCCATGCGGGATGAAGTTCGGCAGCGCGTGGATGAAGCCGTTGTCTGGGCGGAAAAGCAGCCGGACCCGTTGCCTTCCAGTGCCACTAAGTTCGTGTATTTTGAAGGTCCAAGCACGCTACAGTATGAAATATCCGAAGACCCTGGAGAGCCCACTGTCATGGTTGATGCCATTAACCATGCCTTGCACGAGGAGATGCAGCGCGATGAGCGCGTTCTGGTATTCGGAGAAGATGTCGCCGGAGAGAAGGGGGGCGTCTTTACAGCTACAAAGAACCTGACTGCAAGATTTGGACGTGCCCGGTGTTTTAACGCGCCGCTTGCCGAGGCCTCCATCATCGGAACGGCTGTAGGTTTCTGTGCGACCGGTTACAGACCCGTCGTCGAGATTCAGTTCGCGGACTACATATGGCCCGCCATGCAGCAGCTGCGCAACCAGGTAGCTGCCATTAGGTACCGCTCCAACAACAGGTGGACCTGCCCAATGGTGATACGGGTGCCCTGTGGCGGCTATATACACGGTGGTCTGTGCCATTCACAGAATATCGAGAGCATTTTTAGCCACATTCCGGGTTTCCATGTGGCCATACCATCAACGGCAAGCGACGCCAAGGGGCTGCTGAAAGCGGCCATTAGGGGCGATGATCCCGTCCTGTTTCTGGAGCACAAGGCACTGTATCGTAGCGCAGGAGCGCGTTCGCCGGAACCGGGCCCTGATTTCCTGCTCCCTTTGGGAAAAGCCAGCATCCGACGCACGGGTACCGACCTTACCATCGCTACCTATGGCTTGCTCGTGCACAAGTGCCTACACATTGCAAAACAAATTTCCAAGGAAGACGGTGCTGAAATAGAGGTCATTGACCTCCGCACGACCATGCCGCTCGATTCCGAGACCATTCTAGCATCAGTGAAACGCACAAATCGAATACTGGTAGTGTATGAAGACCATGAATTCATTGGATTTGGCGCCGAAATCAGCGCCCAGATTGCTGATAGGGCTTTTGAACACCTGGACGCCCCCGTTCGTCGTGTAGCGGGCAAGTTTACCTTTGTGCCCTTTGCGATCCCGTTGGAACTCGCCGTGTTACCCAAAGACGAGGATATCCTCCGGGCTGCAAGAGAAATCCTCGCTTATTGACTCCGCGTCTCTGCCAGGGCACAGACCACGCTCACACATCCCAACGCCACGCTGCGACAGATGGCGCGCGATACGCGGATTCTTATACTGCAACCGGCCTCCAACAACCCGCTCCGAAGGCGCAAGCTACGTCATGCTGCACTTTCCATAGGACCAAAGCAGAATGATGCGTTGCCGGGCAACTGCCACGCATTGCGTTTTTTTAACGACACCTCTCAGCGGCGCCACCGGCAACGCTACCGTTACACTTTCGATAATGAACGGTCCAGATCATGGATCAAATCCTCGACATCCTCTATGCCTACCGACAACCTGATCAGGCTATCCGATAACCCCGCTGCACGCCGCTCTTCCGCAGGAATCGAAGCATGCGTCATCGACGCCGGGTGACCAATAAGGCTTTCCACACCTCCCAGGCTCTCTGCGAGGGCAAAAAGGCGCGTATCTGATAGAACTTGCAGCGCCTGATCTATTCGGTCGCCGTTCAACTGGAACGAAATCATCCCACCAAAGTCACGCATTTGCTGCCGGGCCAGTGCATAACCCGGGTTACTGGGAAGGCCAGGATAGTGCACTCGACCCACCTTAGGATGCGTTTCGAGGTAGCTGGCAATACGGCGCGCGTTGCGGCAATGACGCTCCATCCGCACGTGAAGTGTCTTGGTACCCCGTAGGACCAAATAACAATCCAGGGGGCCCGGTACCGCCCCAGCACACTTAACCTGGTACGAAAGCCGTTCGGCCCAATCCGCGCGGCCGGTGCAAACGGCTCCGCCAATAATGTCCGAATGCCCACCCAAGTACTTAGTCGTTGAATGAAGAACGAGATCCGCGCCCATCTGCAGCGGCTGCTGTAGGTACGGCGTTGCAAAGGTGTTGTCAACCACAACATCCACGTCGTAGGCATGCGCAAGAAGGCAGAGCCTGCTAATATCAACGATTCGCGTCAGTGGATTGGTCGGCGTCTCCAACCACAGGAGCCTGCTATTGGGACGCAATGCGGCTTCCACGACATCTACATCTGTCGCGTCCACAAAATCCGATGCAATGCCAAACGGTCCGTATACCTCCCGAAACAGTCGATAATTACCCCCATACAAATCGCTGGACGCAACCAGATGGTCGCCGGGTCGCAATGATTTAAGGATGGCGTCAGCACCTGCCATACCGGAGGCAAAAGCACAGCAGAATTGTGCCCCTTCCAATGCTGCGAGATTCAATTCCAGGGCCGTTCGCGTGGGATTGGACACCCTACCATATTCGTACCCGCAGTGCCTGCCAGGCGCTTGCTGTACGTAGGTTGATGTCAGGTAGACGGGTGGTATGATGGAGCCCGTAGCCACATCCGGCGCCTGGCCCGCATGCACGGCCTTCGTGCCAAACCCCGAACTTGCCATCATTTCTTCTGGTTCCATGGCGAAAACCACCTAACCATGCCAAACCTGGACTGCCCGCAACTGGGCCATTCGATGTTACGAAGCATTTGGCACCACGTTCACCAAATAGGGCAGCATCCAGATCATCTACAAATTGTCAAATTCCGCACACGCAGCAACCTCCTGCGCCTTCTGACGCTGATCAGTTTGGCCAAAGGCCTGGTACAGGCCGCGGCATATGTCTCGTGTATCACCCAATTCCGACTCCGTCAGCGTCTTGGCGACCTGCAAGTGCTTGATCGCTTGGCTGAACAACGCCATCCTATCCCGATCCATCCTCTTCAATGCTGTCTCGCTTCTTGCAGCCTCGTCAGTCGTCAACCGTGACCGCGCTTCAAAGAACTCATTCTCGCGCATCCTGTAATCCTCGCTAATTCCCACCGCCTTGTTGATGTAGGCCGCACCGAGATTATACCGCGCATTGGTATAATCCGGGTCAACGTCAACGGCAGAAGCAAGCATGGCTATAGCCGCGTTATAATCCTGCAATCGTATCAGAAGCGTCCCATAATTGTACAAGAAAGTCTTGTTATTGCCTTCACGTGCAACATCTCGTTCGTAATGGGCGAGCGCCCGGTCCTCCTCTCCAGCTACCACGTAAGCGTTCAGCATCATCGTCCGCAATTCCTCGTCTTTGGGGTGCTCCTCCGCGGCTTGTTCCAATATTTCCACGAGCCTCCTATAGCGTCCCTGTTTGACTACGGGATCGTCCACCGCCTCCGCAGACCGCTCGAGCGTATTGGCCAGATACACATATATCTGTCGATCGGTATTGCCTCTGTCCAGCGCCAATTCAAAGGTTTCAATCGCTGCTTGCAGCATCCCAGCGCTATAAAAAGCTGACGCCTCGTTGAAATAGGCATCCGTCGAGTCCGGAAACATCATGGACGCATTCCTGAAATGGGCCGCCGCCACCTCAAAGGCAGCTTCCTGCTCGGATACATCCACGTATTGGCCCCGGTCATAAAGGCTGATCCCCAAATTAAATTCCTCTACGTACGCCATGCGCATTCGCCTCTCATGATCCACGGCCAGGTTTGAGTCGACCTCCGCTCCGCGCACATAGGCGTGGGCCATTTCACTAAACAAGACCGCTCGTTCGCGGGGATCCTCCGTTTCACTCGCCAAAGACTGCAAGATCTGCCCCTTCAACGACAGCGCCTCGGCGTTGCCAGGCTCCTCACTAAGTGCAATAGCGATGTTCTCTAGAGCGCGGTCATAGTCTCTATTGCCTAAATCCAGTTTCGCACCCTCAATGTTCGGATTGCTCCCGCATCCGATCGGAGCCATGACGCCAATGGCACACACCACCAGTGTCAGATGAACACCTATCGCCTTCATGGTATGACTTCCACGCATTGGTTACCTGAGGCCAAAACAACTTTTGTCATCACCGTTTCAATACGACTAATCCACAAATGTTCACCGACCGGCTGCTCAGATAGGCCGCACGCTAGAATAATTGGGCACATCCAATTCTCGGCTTCCAACATGGCTCCACCCTCCGCGCCATATGTTTGCAATTGGCGTCTTCACCCATGCAGGTTTGCACACCCCATCACGCGACCGGCGGCGATTCCAGACCAACAACCAGCGTTACCCCGTTACATGGACACGGCTATTGCACCGAGCACGTCCCATGCCTCTCTATAGCTTTCGGACACCTATTCGCTCGAATCACTTTTTAGGGGGCCAAAAGAATGGATCCCCGCTCTCATCACAGGGCCCCCAGGGCGTGAACACGCGCGGTTCAATACCACCCCACCCACACAGCAGGAGCAACGTGGCTCACCCGCCGCCCTTCTATTTCACTTCCGGATTACAGCGTAACCGATACCGTAATGAACTGTACATCTTTGAAGAAATCAACAGGCATTATCGCGTAATCCAGCGATACCCGTGAGCCGGAAAACGTTAGATTCAACCCTCCGCCAAAGGAGTACCCCTTGAAAAAAGTGAGCTCGCTATCCCGCGTCATTTCGAACCCACCCCTGACAAACACGATATCCCTGAGTGCAAACTCTACGCCGCTACTATACTGATCCTGATCAAAACTGTTTGACCGGAAATTACCCAACACAGTCACGACAGCACCGGCAGCGAAATCTCGCGTGTACGCCATCCCAAAATTTAGTAGCGTCGGATACTCAACGCCCTCCGCTTCTATATTCACCGAGTTGTTGGAAGCATTGGGAAGCTGCGATGGAAGTTGTGTGCGTCGTTTAAGCCCCGTACCTGCAAACTGCAACTGACTGCCGATATTTTTTAGCGCTACGCCCATGCGCAGTCCACTTTCGCCCACCACATACGTCATGCCCGCGTCAAACACTATCCCGTTCGCAGACACATCCGCAATGGTTTCGTTTACCAGCTTCACCGTTGCCCCGGCCGCGATACGATCCGTAAGTGTGCGCGCATACGAGAATCCTGCGGTAATGAAATTTATGCCGTAGGTCACGTTAGATATTTCAGGAGTTTCTTCGGTCTGCTTCGGAATATCTCCAAAGTCCCATGACGAGAGCGTAAACGCCAGGTGATTGTCCCCGATACGCTGCCCTATTCCGAAGTAATTGACACCAATATCCGCGACGAATTCCACTCTGCTAAACAGAGCTGTCGTGCCTGTGTTGCTAACCAACCCGGCCGGATTGGCGTACAGGGCCTCCAGACCGTTCATGTCCGGAAGCCCGCTTGTGGTGGTATTGCCCAATGCCGTATATCGAGCCGTAAGCGGAACCAGTAGCTCTACGGCCCCGGAAGTACCGCTTCGGTTCTGGTTTCCTTCTGTCGACCCTCCGCCGGCATCGCCACCGCCCTGGGCTACCGCCGTACCTGCGCTAAGTGCACCCATAAGCAACACGAGCAGGGCCGGGGCGATACGTGTCCATGTGTTCATATCAGTTATCCTCCTTTGCTTTGGAGACATCACGTGCGTGAATTAGCAGTTGTTAGTGGGATGGATCGAATCGACACGTAACCTAGAAAACGTTAAGCTGCGTACGCTTCTTCACTACGCCCAGCTTTATTACCTTGCTACCCACATCCGGTACTTCTACATGGACGAGGTACACCCCGCTCGCTACGGGCAGATTGTAGTCTGTGGTAAGGTTCCAGGCAATGGTGGCCACGCCCGGTGACTGTTTTTCTAGCGTCTTGATCAGGGTACCATTCAGCGTAAAGACGCGGATCGTAGCTACATCCGGCATGTTTGTAAAGCGGACCTCATCCGTTAGCTGGCTGACTTCGTACGCCGACGCTCCCAGATAAGGATTCGGCACAATACCGATGTTATCAAGCCGATCCTGTAGCACTGCATTGCTCGGATCTTCGGCACCAAAGCCTACCGTAGAGAAAACATGCACATCCCCGGGCTGATTGGGCTTGCTCGTAACAATACGGAAGGTCGTCCCCGCTTCAGGCAGGGCCGGATTGTACGGAGGTGCCGCACCGCCATTGTGTACTACGAGAACACTACGAGCTATCACCTCCGTTAAATCGATTGATTCTCCGCCGTAAAACCTGTCATGGCCAGAACGTCCTGGCGCGTCATCACTGGGACGGAGCCAGTAAATCCAGTCCGAAAATGGATCATCCGGACCACCGGAAGCCTCGTGATCGCCGCCAATATCATACACGCCTTGCTCCGTCCCACCACCACACGCATCTGTGTCGCAAATAGCGGCAACCATCAATACGTCGTCACTCGTGTCATCGGGCGTGGCAACGCCTGTTTGCCACAACTGAAATGGCACTTCGATGATTTCGCCATCCTCAAACCTCCGATAGGCCAAGCAGTCCGAAAGCTCCGCATTGCCGTCTATGCCGTCTACGCACTCCTGGGTAAACCGCATCTCGTAGTCAAAAACGCCGGCGTTGGCGAGGTTGTTGCCGCGCATGGCGCGGCCGAGGAAAGAACCGCCGTCGGACTGAGGGCCATAGGCGCCACCCGAACCTCCGGCGTTAATTCCCCACCGAGAGGCTACAATGGACTGCTGCCTCTCTCGATCCGCACTACCCAGCCCCAATGATGAAGGAAAGCCTAACCAGCCAAAGGCGGCATTTTCCGGTGGATCCAACACTCCAGCAGCATTGGATACCGTCAGGAAGTCCTTGAACCCCGGCGATGGCCCCACGATGGAGAATTCCATACCGTCCGCCAAGACGACACCCGGACGCTGGGGGGCCGGCTCGCCCGTAGCGCTACCGTCGAAGATCACCGTGCCGTCACGCTTGACGTCATATGTAATATGATGATCGTTAATGTTTTTAGCTGCGACATCTATGTCGTCAAGAGCATCTATTTCGTCCTCAATGAAAGGCGCCACCTTCGCGGCTGCGCTACCTCCTTCCAACGCGTAGAATTCGACGCTGTAGGCGCCGACCGCAACATTGGCCGGATTCACGATATTCGCCCACACACTTCCATCACCTATGCCGGTCTTCTCCGCCTGAAAGTCCGCCCCTGGATCTGCAGCGGCATCTCTGGCCGCGTCGGAGATGACCTTGGGGGAGCGCGTCGGAATGACCTCTACGCGCTTGATGGGGCCGCGATAGATTTTAGGTGTCGAAAAGTCGTTGAACGCGTAGGCCTGGACACCGAAAAAGTAGGTGGTGTAATTGACTAGACCTGTGATAGAATGGTAGCTCTGCGTGCCGTTATCTGAGCCTACGGCGGTAACCATGGTCGGCTCTCCTGGAATGCCGTCTATAACGCGGGTCACGCCATTTGGCGTGTCATAATTGCCGATTACCTTGCCAATCTGATCACTTGCACTCTCATACTGGATTACAGTGTAGCCTTCAAACACATAGATATCACTGCCCTCGGGCGCAAACGGGTCTTCCGCCTGGTAGGTCTCCAAATAATTGTTGGAACGCGCGGAGTTGCTCCACTCCAGAATAACCTCCCGGTCCAATGCCGTGGCGGTTACTCCGGGGGCCGCAGGCGGTGAAGGCAGTGCAAAGTCCACGTCAAATGCAGCCTGCGCCAGGCCATCCGCGATCTTGAGTTTCTGGACGGAGTCAAAGTTGTTTTCACCCTGGGCCCATACGATGCCGAACACAATCTGCTGGTAGTCCCCGGGATTAATGGTAAACGGCCCCGTAGACATCGCGAATCGGCGGTCGGCCGCCTCAATGTCGGTACCTGCGCCATCCGCGTTGCATTCCGACCAGTATTGGCAGGCCGAGTCGCTGCTGCCCGGATCTCCCGGAAACATGTAATCCGTCGGTGTATCGGAAAAGTCCCGCCCGTTGCCACCCAACGTGATCCGCTGGCCATCCTTCCAATGGCCGGAAAGGAAATTGTAATAGTCCGGTCCATTTTCCGGATCGCCAGCGGGACCGGGACCGTTGTTGTAGTAAACGAAGTGCGTCATCTCCAGATTCTTGAAATCCGGCCGCGCCGCTCCACTCACATAAGCCGTATCCCCGAGAGAAGGCACAATGGGACCCTGGAAGAAATCGTAACCCGCGGCTGGCGGAATGCCATATCCATCACCACCTTCGTCGTCGTTATCGGAATTCCAAACGTAGCCCATACCGCGCGCCGTGTCGGAACCTACCCAGTCATCCTGGAAGTTTCCCAGGTCCGGATCGGAGAATAGTCCGATATATGTGTCGGTAAGCGGCTCCGCTCCTTTGGCATACATATCGTACTTGTAGAACGTCGTGTTGCCAATGTCACCCGCCGTGTTAAAAGCGAACGCCAAGACGTGCACCTCAAGACCGATCGGAGGTGTGTCGCCGCCAGTAGCCAAATGCTCATTGCCCCTGTCGTTCATGACCCACCAGATAGACTGATCACCGAGAATGGCAGGCCGCTCGCCCAAAGCTAGGTTAACCACCCGATCTGCCCGCTGGGCAAGCGGCACATTGATATCAAAGAGCAACTGCTCACCCTCCTCGTCCACCTCACCATCCCCGTCGTCATCCTCGCCGTTTTCCGGCCGAGCGAGCGTTGGCGCCCCCAAGCCGGTGGGCCAGTCACGAACGTCCGGCGCAGCCACACCCGTGCTCTCGTATTCGTCGATGTCTGTGCGGCTCACCTTATACAAGCGGTCGAAGTCCGCACAGTCCGCCGGTGGCGCCCCATTGTCGTCAAGCGGGCCTCCCCAGAACTGGTAGTTACTGTACCGCGCAGCGGCCACACGCAACTGCCCTCCTACGTAGCCGCCGACCCAGATGCCGGAAACAAAGATGGCATTCGCACCGCCGCCCTTGGGCACCTCGTACACGGGCGGAGCCCCTCGCCAGAAGAGATTGCCATTGTTCAGGATACGCGCTCGAACGTTGTTAATGTCCAGGTAGGCCTCTCCTAGCGCGGGCTCGCAGTTGCCGGTTTGCGCTCTTGTTTCGGATGCGGACCCCAAGACAAGGGTAAACGCAATAAGAGCCGCTGTGGTCTTCCTATTTAGCATGGTCATCCTTCTCTGGTAAGTGTGGATGTTTTTCTATTTGGGTAGGCAGACGTATGGCGTACCCAGCCCGCCTTACAATGCCGGATCTAGAAATCGACCCTGACACCCAGGCGCGTAAGGCGAGGAATGCCAACCCAATTCAGCTGCCGGTTGCGGTGCTGATAGTAGACTTCAGCGGACGGCGGAGCACTTTCAAGGAATTGCACGCCACCAGCAGTGGCCAGAAATCCGTCGTTGTCCACCAGCCCCGAAAAGCGCCAGACATTCTGGGTATTGCGCGTATCCAACACGTTCTGAATCCACAGGAATGCCGTGACATTAGTGCCGCCGGCACCTACCGCAAAGCGCCGGTCCAGGCGCAGATCAATACGGCTCGACCACGGCATTCGGTCCTCGTTCACGCCACCGCGCGGGCTCGGCGCACGGGAGACATTCACGGGGACGGGGAAGATGGCGCCCGTATAGGGGAATCCGCTGCCTGCCGTCGCTAACACATTAACGCCGAAGTTCTCCAGAATCTTGGTTCCCATAGCGGTCGGTCCTTCGCCCTCACCCAGGCGGTAATCCACCGACAGGTTAAGCTTGTGGCGCTGGTCGAAATTCAGCGGGCTGATGAAGTTGGGCGGCGTTTCATCGATCCATACGATGGTGCCTGTAGTCCGGTCACCGGATCCCGTCCCACTGGCAAACGAGATCGTGTAGTTGGTGGTAACAGCCACGCCATTCGTCCTGCGCAGATCATAGCCGAATTCGAGGCCCTTCACCGTACCGAAGTCCACGTTCTCAAAACGAGAGTAGCCATTGGGACTGGCAACCCGCAGGTTTCGGATCTGAATCAGATTATTTATCTGATGGAAGAAGCCCGAAATCGTTAGGGCTGACCTCGCGCCCAGGCGCTGCCGGAAGCCCAGCTCGTACTTGGTCGTCTCCTCCGGCTTGAGATTGTTGTTGCTGGCTCCGCTCGTTCCCTTGAGTACATTCAGCGAAGCGAAGTTGCGGCCGGACGGACGCTGGGCCACCTTTCCGTAGCTCGCAAAGAACAGGGCCTGATCCGATACCGGGAAGCTGACACCGATACGCGGCATCACACTTATCTGAGGCTCATAGTCCTCGAACATATCCAGATTGATCTGGGCGTCCGTCCGGTTCACCAGGCCATTCAACAGTATGGAACCGGCATTCGTTGATTGGCCTTCGGCATCATAAAAATTACCGTTCAGATCTCGGTAGCCTACAACATTGTCCCCGCTGAAATACACGGCGTAATCACGCTGAATCCCGGCGGGCAGAGGCTGCCCCGAATCACCGGCACGTTCGATCGGCCGCCGGGCGTACTTGTCCTTGAATACCCGCTGGTTATTGTCGAAGACATCAACGCGCAGGCCCACATTCAGGACGATGTCACGAAATTCAATTTTGTCCTGGACGTAGCCCCCGTAATAAATGGGCTGATAGGGTTTTAGGTTGTACGCATCGTCGGGCTTCTCCTTGTCCTTATCGACAAATCGATTCAGGTCCTCGGCATCGATTTCTTTGGTGCCGCGAACATCCCACCCGTAATACCCCACGTAATTGTCAAGGAGATGGGAGGGAATATCCTCATAGCGGCTGTAGCCGTCAGGATCCAGGAGGGGATCATCGTTCGCAATCTGCTCGGGATCGCCGTCGTCAATGAATCTGGCCAGACTCCAAGCGTTAATGCCCCAATATCGGCTGGTCCTCTGCTCGAATTCGCCGCCAAATTCTATCTGATTTAGGCCGACCTGGGTGGTCGCCGATGCACTGAGCCTAAATTGCGAAGTACTCCGCTTGCTATAGCCCCGTCCGGTGCCCCCTACAAGACTAACCATAGAGGCTGTCGTCGCGGTAGAAATGTCAATACCATCCTGGTAGCGCTGAACATAGGTGGGGACACGGACTTCTGTGGTGGTATCGTCGGATGGATCGTCCGGTGTACCGTGGTCGTCCACGCGTTCTTCTGTCGTAAACGTCAAGTTCCGGTAAGCCCGGATTGCAGAATGTACCGGGTTATCGATATCGCCGTACTTAATCAAATCCGAGAAATCCGTACCGAAACGAGGGTCGTAGTCTTCTCTTGAAGAGAGCCAGTAATCGGCCTGCAGTTGATAAAAGGTAGAGTGGGACAGGTACTGGGTCCACGTAGCAAACGCCCGGTTGCTACTCCGATCAGAACGCCCCTTGGTCTCCGGCGCCAGTACCTCCAAATTCCAACCGATTTGGTCCTCCGTCGAAGTATTCATCTGTCCACCCAAGCGCAGACGGCCACTCTCAATCACGTTCCAGGTAAGGTTGCCGTTAAGCCACAGCCGCTGGTGATTCCTGCTCCGCTTCTGCAGCCGGTATTCAAAATCATCCCGGGTAAGGTGTTCAGCGCGAGACACCGGATTAAGCACTACTTCGTAGCCCTCGGGAACAGGCAACACAGTCCCGTCACTTAGCGTAACGCCGCCGCCGCTGAGATCAAGCGTGCCGTCATCGTTTACGGCGACCGTAGTGCCATTGGCAAGAGCACCGGGAATCGGAACTATGGTGGAACTGCCGTCGGGGCCGTTCATCAGAAGGCCCGATGGTGCGCCGCGCAGATCATCCAGTTGTGCATCGGACAGATAGGCAGTCTCAATGGCCCGCGGATCTCTGTCCAGCTGGTCCCGGAATTCCCCTGCAACGAAGAAACTAAGCTTGTTGGCAATGATGGGGCCGCCCAGCGTGGCCGAGGCCAGATTGTAGCCAAAATCATCCAGCTGACTGCTGGTTACGGCCTCGGCCGAGCCAAAGAATTCCGACCTACCGGACTTGGTGGTGATGTTGATGATGCCGGACATCGCGTCGCCGTAGCGAGCGTTGATGCTGCCGATCATCATTTCCTGCTCCTGAATGGCAGACTGCGGCACGGCGCCCGCATTCTTGATGCCGTCCACGTAGTACGTAACCTCGGAGCCGCGACCGCCGCGGATGTTGAGCGAGCCGCTTCCCTCCTTGCTGACTACGCCGGCCTGGATCTTGGCCACCGCCGCAACTCCGCGCACCGGCAACCGCAAGATTTCCTCGGAGTTCACAATCTTGGGCACACCGAGGGCGTCCTTCTGGATCAGCGGTCGCTCGTACTCTACAACGATCTCATCCAGCTCTACGCCCGGCGTGAGCGTGAAATTGATCTCGCGCGTATAGCCCGAATTTACATCCACGCCCGTTATCGTCTCGGTCTGAAACCCCACGAACTGGGCCTGGACATTGTACGTGCCTACCGGAACACCGATAATAAAATAATTACCATCTGTGTCGGAAGCCGTACCTAGCAGGGTACCGGCAAGGACAACGGCTGCGCCCGGCAGAGATTCACCGGTAGAGCCGTCAATTACACGACCCGCTAATTTACCGGTGTTCTGGGCGTAGCCCATTGCCGGCAGAGCTAGCACAACGAGTACGAGAGCACCCCATTTGCGTAGCATATTCAACCTCCGATGATAAAGTGGTGTGTGGTTAATGAAAGAAGCACGCGCGCTTAGGCGGCTATACCGGCAACCCATCGAATGACTATCGACAGGCCCATGAGACCGTAACAAACTCCGCCGGACGCAACCCGCCGTGGCTTTCCCGTAGGGAATATTTAAGGACTACGAAGAGGAAGGCGGTAGCGGTTTCCGAATAGGCGGATTCTCCGTTGCTTGAACAATGAGCAGGTAAATCTATACTGCCTTTAGGACATTGTCAAGGGTTTTCGGGAGCCCCAATCCGCGGAACGCCGATTTCATTTGATTCCTCATCCACTACGCCGCCAAATCGCCAATCCACTCTAGAAGATCTCCCCTGCCCTTGCGAGTATTTGCCGACGACAGGATAGTGGGCGCCGACACACCCTGGTTGCCGAGAATGCGCTCGATGCGCGTCAAGCTCTTGGCCTGCAGGTTTCCGGAAAGCTTGTCGGCCTTCGTTAGTACAACCAGCCAAGGGACCTGGGAGCGCCTTATCAGGGCAAGGACCTCCATGTCCTGCTCCGTTGGCGGATGCCGGGCGTCCATCAGGTGCAACACGGCGCGCAGCGCCTGACGCTCTAGTAGATATCGCACCATAAGCTGTCCCCATAGGCTGCGCTGGCTACGCGCAATGCGGGCGTAGCCGTAACCTGGTAAGTCCACGAAATACAGGCGCCCATTTACCCGGTAGAAGTTGAGCTCACGGGTCTTTCCGGGCGTTCTGCTCGTCCTGGCCAGGTTTCTCCGCCCGACCAGCATGTTGAAAAGAGAACTCTTTCCAACGTTCGATCTTCCCACAAAGGCAACCTCAGGCGCGCCGTCACCGGGCAATTGAGCCCACCCCGTGGCTCCGCGCTCAAATTCGATGGTCGTGATCACCATACGCGGTACGCGCGTTTGGCACTGCGGCGCCCACCAATGGTGGACACCGTCTTTACAACTGCAGTTTGCGCAGCGCGCTGCCAATCAGGGCCGGGTTCCTGACCACATGAACTCCTGCAGATTCCAAAGCTAAAAACTTGTCTGCCGCCGTTCCCTTGCCTCCCGCAATGATGGCACCGGCATGCCCCATCCGCCGTCCCGGTGGCGCCGTAGCTCCGGCGATGAAGCCCACGACGGGTTTTGTCATATGCTCCTGGACATAGCGGGCAGCCTGCTCCTCGTCAGTACCGCCAATTTCCCCTATCATAACCACCGCCGTCGTCGCAGGGTCCTGCTCAAACAGCGCTAGCGCATCCACAAATCGTGTGCCGACAATAGGATCTCCCCCGATGCCGATCGCGGCGCTCTGACCGAAGCCTTCCCGTGTGAGCTGATCCACGGCCTCGTACGTCAAAGTGCCTGAGCGCGAAACGACGCCGACGGATCCCTCCCTGAAGATCATCGCCGGCATGATGCCGATCTTGGCACATCCCGGCGCCAGAATACCCGGGCAGTTTGGGCCCACAAGACGAGGGCCACGTTCCTGTACGTACCGAAAGGCTCTAACCATGTCTTGCACCGGGATACCTTCCGTGATACACACAATAAGCTGAATTCCGGCTGATGCGGCCTCCATGATGGCGTCTGCCGCAAAGGGAGGCGGTACGAATATTACGGAGGCGTTGGCTCCCGCCTGCGCAACAGCCTCCTCGACGGAATCGAACACCGGGCGCCCAAGGTGCAAGGACCCGCCCTTGCCGGGCGTTACGCCTGCAACGAGATTCGTGCCGAAGGCGATCATCTGTTCGGCGTGGAATGTGCCTTCCCTGCCGGTAAAGCCCTGTACGACCAGGCGTGTGCTGCTGTCAACGAGAATGGCCATAACGTGTGTCCAGTTCCGAATCGGCTTAAGATACACTACAAACACGCATCCGAACACGCTGTTAAGACCCGGCTGCCTGTATGGCGATCTTCCCCACACGGAGCAGCAGCTTCTCCTCGAAAGGCCGCCCTAGCAGCTGCATCCCGACCGGCAGTCCGCCAGGAAGTGTCCCTATCGGAACGACCAGCCCGGGAATTCCCGCCAAGTTGGCGGTCACGGTGTAGAGGTCGCTAAGATACATCCGCAGTGGATCCAGGAAAAGGCTTCCCATCCGAAAACCTGCGACGGGGGCAGCCGGAGTGGCCAGGACGTCGACTTCCTCGAACGCACGGTCAAAATCCTGCTTTATGAGCGAGCGCACGCGCTGGGCCTTGCCATAAAAAGCGTCGTAATATCCGGCAGACAGTACATAGGTGCCAAGCATGATCCGGCGACGGACCTCCTTGCCAAAGCCTTCCGTGCGCGATGCCACGTACATCTGCTCTAATCCGCCTTGAGGGTTGCGCCTATGTCCGAATCGTACGCCATCGTAGCGACCAAGATTGCTGGACGCCTCGGCCGTCGCCAGGATGTAGTATGTGGCTATGCCATACTCCGTGTGCGGCATATCTATGGCGCACACCCTGGCACCCGCGTCACGAAGGCGTTCCACAACTTCCTCAATCCGGCCATGAACCGCAGCGTCCAGGCCATCCTCGAAATATTGGGCGGGAATCCCGATGCTGAGACCGCGTACCGGCCGTTCGAAGCCTTCGTCAAGGGACGGCACCGCAACTCGCGCGCTGGTGGCATCCTTGGGGTCAGTGCCTGCCATCACCGACAACACGGCGCCGGCATCTTCCACGCAATGGGCAATCGGACCGATACAGTCGAGCGACGAGGCATGGGCTACGAGGCCATACCGGCTGACGCGTCCATACGTGGGCTTGAGTCCCACTACGCCACAAAAGGCTGCCGGCTGCCGGATCGAGCCTCCTGTATCCGTCCCAAGGGCTGCATGGCACATCCCGGCGGCTACCGCGGCTGCCGAACCGCCGGAAGAGCCGCCGGGCACGTAGCCGTCGCACCGTGGATTCTGAACGGGTCCAAAGTACGAGCTTTCGCTGGACGAGCCCATCGCGAATTCATCGCAATTTGTCGTGCCAATGATAACCGCTCCCGCCTCCTGCAGGCGCTCGACGGCCGTCGCATCGTACAGGGAAGTAAAGCCGGAGAGCATGCGGGATGCACACGTGAGCTTCCAGCCGCGAATGCAGAGAACATCCTTAACGGCAAGGACCAGACCCGCAAGCGGGGGCAGCACCTGCCCATCGGATCGCGCTTTGTCCAGCCGGCTTGCCCGCTCGAGTGCACCGGCCGCGTCGACGTGCGTGAAGGCATTCAGATGGCTTTCCTTCTCCGCGATGACATCCAAGAAAGAAGAGACAACAGCCCGGCAGGTAGTCTCTCCGCGAGCCAGCGCCTTGCGGGTGCCCGCAAACGTAACAGGAGCCATGCGAAGACGGCTGGTGTCCGATCCGTCAATCGGGAATGGTCATGCCGGTGCCCGAACATCCACTACGGCGTCTGCTCCTGCTTGGGAGCAGGCGGCGGGGCAGTAGCCGGCTGCGCTGCGGGTGGCGTATGGGGAACGCTCTGCTGCGCAGAGGGATGAATGCGCTGCCTCCTTTCATCAGCCGTGAGTTCCTTGCTGATTTCGCTGGTCGCACTCTTGAATTCACGGATACCCTTGCCGAGTCCGCGCGCGATCTCTGGAATTCTCTTCGCTCCGAAGATCAGAAGAATCACCAGGAAAATGATAATGAGTTCAAACGGTCCAAGCGAGCCGAGACCCATGTCGGTACCTCCGGGGCATAAGAATAGGTTTCGCCTCGAAAACGAGGCAGCACACACCGTGTTCCAAGCGCAGACGCGGGCAGCTCCCGCTGCGCTGCGCGAAACGCAGGCTCCACTCTCGGGTAGCATCGCGGTACACGCGGACGGGACATGGACCAAGTCAGTATCAAAGCTACACGGCTCGAGGGCGAGGTACTGCTGCCCCCGGACAAGTCTATTGCGCACCGGTTGGCCATTCTCGGCGCCATTGCCAACGGCAATTCCTTCATCCGTAACTATCCGGTCTCAGCAGATCCGCAATCGACGCTCTCCTGCCTCCGGCGGCTAGGTGTGCGCATCACCACGACAACTCCGGGCGAGATCTGTATCCACGGCCGCGGAATGTACGGGCTCCGACGTGCTCGGGCTCCGCTGGACTGCGGCAATTCCGGCACCACGATGCGACTCCTCGCCGGCATGCTGGCAGGGCAGTTCTTTCCTACCACGCTGATTGGTGATGCGTCGCTCGGCCTCCGCCCAATGCGCCGGATCGCTTCCCCGCTGCGCGAAATGGGAGCGAGTGTCTCGCTGCAGGACGGGCATGCTCCTATCGATATCGGGGCTTCGACCGGCCTCAGCGGCATTACCTATACACTGCCTGTGCCGTCGGCACAGGTGAAGTCCTGCGTGTTGCTCGCCGGACTCTATGCCCACGGCGAAACGACGGTGGTGGAGACCACCCGCTCGCGGGACCATACGGAACGGATGTTGGGCCTTGACGTGGCGGAGGCAGGCGGCAGGCGAAGGATCTGCGTCAGGGCAGTAAACCGTATCGCTCCATTCGATACGACTATTCCGCGCGACTTTTCAGCTGCAGCCTTCTTCCTGGTTGCCGGCTCTATTGTTTCCGGTGGCGCAATCAGCCTCCCGGGTGTAGGGCTCAATCCCACCCGTACCGCCCTCCTGGAAGTACTCACCGAAATGGGCGCAGCTATTGAAGTGAAAAACCGCCGCACGGATGGCGTGGAGCCCCTCGCCGACCTTGTCGTGCGGCCATCCAGACTGAAAGCCATCTCCATTGGTGGCGCGCTCATTTCAAACCTCATCGATGAGATCCCCATCCTCGCCGTTGCGGCGCTCTGTGCAGAAGGGCGCACCGAAGTGCGGGATGCTTCCGAACTCAGAATCAAGGAATGTGACCGCATTGACGCCACCGTCAGGAACCTGCAGGCGCTGGGAGGCGAGGTCGAAGAGTTCTCCGACGGCTTCGCCGTTGTCGGCAGGCGCCCGCTAGCGGGCACTTCGGTAGACAGCTTTGACGACCACCGGATCGCCATGGCGATGGGAGTGGCAGGCTTGGTGAGCCAGGGCACGACCACCGTCCACCGGGCCTCGGCGGCCCGCATTTCCTTTCCAGGATTCTGGCAGGCACTGCGGGGCCTGACCCCCGAAGGGGATGCGCCCGGTGCCCGCTTCCGGGGATGACTATCCGTCGCGGCCCGGAACCCAGCGGTGCTTCGCCATAACCACAGAGCCTTCGTCGTCGAAGGCTACCCCTTCGCTGCGCAGCCGCTCTTCCATCACATGGGGCCCACCAAAGTGGCGTGCCCCGGATAGTCCACCATAGCGATTCACGACGCGGTGACAGGGCAGGTCGCGGCCCTTTGCGGCCTGCATGGCCCATCCCACCGTGCGTGCGGCACTTTTCGATGCCAGGTGCGAGGCAATGTCCCCATAGGTGGCGACGCGTCCCGGTGGGATCCGTGCGACCACCTCCCACACGCGGCGAAAAAAATCGTTCTGGTGCTCCGGCATGAGATTTCCGCAGTAAAACTCAGGCAGGCACGTGCTTATGCCCGCTTGAAGATGATGTCCGGGCTCACGCTGTGACGCTGCACATCTTCGGGTACCGTTGCACGAAGCACCTTCGCCCACGCGCCCAGATCGGGCGCGATTTGCCCGCTGGCAGCCGGACGCAAGCGCCTTCCATTGGACGCGGCGGGCCGTGAAATGCCGGAGCCTCCGGCTTGGGCTAACGGATAGGTTACCTTGAACCTTGCCCGATTACCGGAAACGAAAGCCAAGGCATCGAGTCCAGCATAGCGCTCAAGCTGAGGGCACTTCCAGATGGCGCGCTGCGGGGCTCTTGCTGCGGCGGTGGGCGCCCCAAGACCCTGCGCAGCAGTGTGTATATCAGGGCACTCATTTCCAGGCACGTACCACGTTACGTGGGCGGCTAAGAGCAGTGGCGATGCCCCTTATACGGTACCGGCGCGGCTTCGGCGACTTTGCCCTGCCGCTGCGCCGGTTGCAACGGGACACGGGGCGAATGCGCCCACCTGCGGATAATCCAATGCCAATTCGGGTATCTTTTCCGTGCGGCACCATGGGCTGCTCAGCGACTGCAGAATCACTAGGGTCCGTGACCTGACCGCTTTACTTTGCGGGCGCCAATTGTCGCAGCCGCATTAGGCATGCCTGCACATGCACAGCGCAAGATCCTACTGTCCTCCCAGGATCAGGGGCAGACCGTCGCTACCGCTACCGACGATGACCGTCTTGCTATTCGGAGAATTCGCCAGCATCTGGGTAGCTTCTATACCCTTGAAGCGCAGGAATTGGGACGTTAAGCTCCCCGTGATGATGCGCTGATACTCGGCCTCGCCCGCAGCCTCAATCTGTTTTCGCTCCGCTTCCAAGCGCTCTTTCGCGATAGTGAATTCATAACGCTCCGCCTCCTGCTCTTCCTTGAGCTTCTCCTCAATAGCCGCCGTAATCTGGTCCGGCAGGCGGACATCGCGTATTAGAATGGCCTCCACAAGGACGAAGTCGTCATCCACGCCGGCCTTGACTTGTGAAAAAATACCCTCCTGCAATTCGGTGCGCCTGCTGCTGTAGAGCTCCTCGGGCGTGAACTGCCCAATAACTTCGCGGACGACGCTGCGCAGTTCGGGCTGAATCAATATCCGGTAGTAGTCCGTGCCATAAGTCGTGTGCAGCAGCGGAAGCCGGCTGACGTCCGGACGCCATCGAACAGACACATCCGTACCGATGGACAGCCCGTTCACAGACAGCGCCTCCATGTTTTCCAGTCGTTCCTGCACTCGAACGTCGTAGCGGATAACATCTACCCACGGGGGATGGACATTTAGCCCTTCGTCGTAGGTCTTTTCCAGGTCCGTCCCGCCAAACGGGCTATACAACACGCCGGCCTGACCCGACGTTATGGTCGTGGTCATACAACCGGCCGCGAGGGCGGAAATGACAAAGAAAACGCCGATGCCGATTGCCACGCGAAGCACGGCACGGGTTAGGTTGGGGTACTGGGTGGCCATTGTGATCCGATTTCAATTATTGGGGTATATACAGCCCTTGTAAGCACCGCTCACCCTTTTGGTCCAATTTCGGCCCATGTCACGCTGGACTCCATCCCGGGCGACCACCAGGGCCCTAGAGTCTGCCCTTGGGGCGGCTCGCCTGCGACAGGGCGTGCCACTGGCACCCTTTACCACCATGAGGTTGGGTGGCCCGGCAGACCTCTTCTACGAGGCCCGTGACGCGGAAGAGCTGGAGATAGCAATGCGGCTGGCCCGCCAGTGCGCAATCCCGTATTTCCTGCTTGGGCTGGGTGCCAACGTGATCATTGGAGACCTGGGATTCCGGGGGCTCGTGATCCGCAACTGCGCCCGCGGAATGCGTGTGCTGTCCGCGGGCAACCAGGTTTGGACCGAGAGCGGCGCCATCATGTACCCGGACGTCATCGGCCAAGCGGTAGCGGCGCAGCTCTCGGGCCTCGAGCACTACGTGGGCATTCCGTCCACCGTCGGCGGTGCTCTCTGGCAGAACCTGCACTTTCTGGCGCCGGACCGCAAGCGCACCATGTTTATCGCAGAAGTGTTGCAGAGCGCTGAGCTGCTGATGGAGGACGGCACGCGCCGTAGTGTCGGTGTGGACTACTTTGACTTCAGCTATGACTATTCCACGCTGCACGTGCGCAACGACACGGTGCTTACGGCGACGTTTCAGCTTGCAGCCGGGGACGAGGCCCGCATGAGGGCCATCATGGCAGCCAATCTGCAATGGCGCGCGCTGCGCCACCCTCCGCTGGAAAGCGAGCCAAGCGTAGGCTCCATTTACAAGAAGGTTGCCGGCTTCGGCGCCGGGCGCCTGATCGACGAGTGTGGACTCAAGGGCGCCACCATCGGCGGCATCACCCTCACGCACCGGCACGCCAACATCGTTGTTAACCTTGGACCGGGACGAGCAGCGGACCTCCGGGCACTGCTCTCGTTCATCGAACGCACGGTAGAGCGCCGCACGGGTTGCCGTCTGGAGACCGAGATAGCATTCATCGGCGAATTTAGCCCGCCCTCGAAACAAGCGCCGGTCTTCCTTCCGCGGCCCCCCGGGCTCGTAACAGCCGAAGATCGTGCGCGCGCGGCAGCCGGGCGGGGGGGGGCGTAAGCTATGGGTTGGCTTCTGGGTACATGGGCGGTCTTGGGCAAGGACGTCAGGCTGGAGCTTCGCAGCCGCCACGCGGTGAATGTGCTGCTCATTTTTGTCCTGTCCGCCCTTCTGGTCGTGCTGCTTGCCGCTGGAGGCGAAGACATCGGCGCGCGCATGCAGGCGGCTCTATTGTGGATCGTCATCCTCTTCTCCGCATCACTGGGACTAGGACGGGCATTCGTAGCCGAAGTGGAACAGGGTACGGCCCTGCTGCTGCGCCTCCACGTCCGGGCCAGTATGGTGTATGCTGGCAAGCTCTGCTTTAATTTCCTGCTGGTACTGGCCGTCAATTCCGTGCTCCTGGCCGCCTTTCTGGTGCTGCTGCGCATAACGGTGGCAGCGCCTGGACTGCTTCTGATCACCGTCGTGCTCGGGACGCTGGGACTTGCCGGCACCACTACGCTGCTTGCGGCCATCGTCGCACGAAGCGCCCAGCGCGGGCCGCTTTTGCCCATGCTCATGTTCCCGCTTTTACTGCCCGTTCTGCTTTCGGCCATTGACGCCACGCACAGGAGCTTCACGGGTATGTGGGAAGGTGCGGCTGGTCCGCTGATCACCCTGTTTGCCTTCTCGGGAGCTGTCATAACGGCCTCCGCGCTACTTTTTGAACACGTCTGGATCGACTGAGGCAACCAAAGCAAAGCTCGCTGGTACGGCAGCGCTCCATGGCTCCAACATCATCTTATACCGGTCCCCGCTACCGGGCGCTCCGTTTTTTCATCGTCGCATTCATGACGGCAGTGCTGCTGGGAGCGTTTTCTTTTGGCGGATGGTGGCTGCGTATTCCGCGCATGCCCATTCTGGAGCATACGGCCCGCAACCTGTATTTTCACGTCCCGATGTGGTTTGCCATGATGGGACTGACTGTGGTCACCGCCTACCACTCGCTTCGATACCTCAGGTCGGGAAGGCTCGAACGGGACATTCGGGCGCGGGAGGCGGCGCTGACGGCCGTGGTTTTCGGACTACTTGGCCTCATAACCGGGAGCGTCTGGGCGCACTATACGTGGTATGAAGGCACCAATATCTGGTGGAATTTTGATCCGAAGCAAACGTTGGCGGCGGTACAGGTCCTGATATACGGGGCCTACTTTGCGCTTCGGAGCGCACTCGATGACCCGGAGAAACGGGCCCGCATCTCGGCGGTATACAACCTGTTCGCGGCCGTCACCATGCCGTTTCTGCTATACGTACTTCCGCGGCAGATGGCAAGCCTGCACCCCGGGGCCGAAGGCAATCCCGCCTTCAGCGAAATCACGCATCCCGTCATGCGCCTGGTGTTTTATCCCGCCGTCGTTGCGTTCTTCCTTGTCGGCTGGCTTCTCTATTCGCAGCGCGTGCGCGTGCGCCTGCTTGCGCGTCGTCTGGACGACATGGATCGGCCTCACCTGTAGACCCACCTACCGATGTTCCTTGCCCTGGACGGCACGACCCAGGTGGCCGGCGCCGTGGAAGAGACCATGCTCTCCAACGACAAGCTCTTCGTAGTGCTCGCCGTAGTCCTTATCATTTGGCTTGGACTTGCGGTCTTCCTCTACCGGACGGACCGACGGATCGGACATCTGGAACGCGAGCTTGCCAAACGATCTGATGGCGGGGCAGCTAGCCCCCTTGAACCTATGCATCCATGAAGCCCAAAACCATTGTCGGACTCGTGGCCCTGTGCGGCTTCACGACGCTGCTACTATTCAACTTTGGCAACCAGGTCACCGGGTACATGCACTTTGCCGAAGCGGCCAACTCCGGTGACCAGGCCCACGTGGTCGGCGAATGGGTCCAGGGCGCTGAAACGCGTTATGACCCGGCGCAGAACCTGTTTGTCTTCCACATGCGGGACGATAGGGGCGCGGTGCAGCAGGTACGCTACCATAATCCAAAGCCAGCCAGTTTCGAGGACGCGGACAAGATCGTGGTGGAGGGAAGGTTCCAGGAAGACATCTTCGTCGCCGAGCACATCCTCATGAAATGTCCTTCCAAGTATACTGACGTGCGAATGCTGGAGGGGAGCTAGCCGGAATTCCCAAGAGAGGGAATTAATGTGAGGTATGGGCGGCCTTTCTGGCACTATTATGCGTTTTTTTGCAATGTTTTACTTGAACAGCAATATGATATGGGATATGTACAGTATATACCACGCGTAGTATTATTGCAGATTCTTGTCGCCAGTTAGCTCTGGAGGCAACAATATAGCCGATAGACATTGCTTTTGGGCCTACAACTGCCCTTGGCTCCCGATTAATTGTACTTGCCAGTCTTATGTAGTATATCGGTACTTATTGCTCACGTATCATCATTGATATGTCCTCACTCGCCAATCTCTTCCTCCAGCCCGAGCATCCCCTCCATCGACAGTATGAAGCCCTCCGGGCCATCCATGTAGAAGGCCTCTCTGCCGAAGAAGCCGCCAAACGCTTCGGCTATCACAAGGGCAGCCTCTACAACCTCGCCGCCAAGTTTCGCTAGGACCCCTCCATCCACTTCTTCCGCGAAGTCAGGCCCGGACCCAAACCCAAGGCTAAGAAGCCCAGGGCCCTGCGGCGCACCGAGCGCATTGTCGAGTTGCGAAAGAAGGAAAACCTCTCCGCCCGGGAAATCCAAGAGCGCCTCGCCACGGAAGGCATCCCGGCAGGCATCTCCACCATTGCGCGCACCGTCAAGCAGGCCGGACTACCAAGGCTGTGGCGCCGCACCAACAAGGAACGCGAAGAGCGGCGCGCTAGGCGTACCCCTGCCGCCGATGGCCGCAAATTGAATCTGCAACGGCGCAGCTTCGAGACCCGTTTCGGGGGGCTGTTCCTCTTCGCCTTTGACCTGGCATGCCTGGAGATGGAGAGCATGTTCAAAGAACATGCCATGCCCGGCAGCGACAGGCTGCCGGCAGGCTGTGCCTTCCGGGCGCTACTGGCCCTCAAGCTTTGGGACATAGGCCGCCCCCATCACATCATGCCCGATGTCTTGGACGAAGGACTGGCCCTGGTTGCCAGCCTCAATGTCATACCCAAGCGGTCCACGCTCAGTGAATACAACTGCCGCGCCGATCCGCGCCTTTTGCCGGCACTCATGGACAGCTGGCATCACCAGATCTCGGCACAGGACAAGGTCCTCGGAAGCGGCACCTCCTTCGATCTGGACTTCCACACCATTGCCTATCACGGAAACCGGGCCTTGGTGGAAAAGCACTTACGTCTCCAAGCGCAGCCGGCGCCAGCGATGTATCCTGGCCTTTTTGGCCCGCGACGCGGATGCCCGGAGGTTTGCCTACGCCAATGCCCGGGTCCGCAAGGATACCCAGAATGCCGAGATCCTGCACTTTGTAGAGCGCTGGAGAGCGCATACGGGACAGCTGCCCAAAGAACTGGTCTTCGGCAGCCGGCTTACCACCTATGCCAATCTGGGGAAACTCCACGAGATGGGCATCCACTTCCTTACGCTTCGCCGCAGGACGGCCCGCCTGATTGCCGCGCTTGAGGCCCTGCCTGCCGAAGCGTGGTACACCATACGGCTCTCCGACGTGGGCCGCGCTTATCGCACGCCCCGCATCCATGAAGAACAGATCCAACTCATAGACTACCCGGAGACCATTCGGCAAATCGCCATCACCCATCTGGGCCACGACAAGCCCACACTGCTCTTGACCAATGACGCCACCTCGCCGGCTGCGCAACTCATCGATCGCTATGCCCGGCGCATGCTCATTGAAAACAACATCTCCGACGCCATCAACTTCTTCCACATGGATGCCCTTTGGGCGGCCGTACCCCTCAAGATCGATGTGGACCTGCAGCTGACGCTCATGGCCAGCGCACTCTACCGCATGCTTGCCCATCGCATCGGCGGCAACCATGCCAGGAGCAAGACTCGTACGCTATTGCGGGACTATGTTGACGCGGCAGCCACTGTCACGGTCAGCGACGCAGAGATTGTCGTGCAGTTGGGACGACGAGCCAACAACGGATCTCTCTTCTTTGCCGGCTACCGGGAAATGTCGGAGGCTATCCCATGGCTCCGAAACCAACGCCTCAGAATCGACTTTGCGTAGGACCTAAAACGGTACTCATTTCATTTGAATTACCGCCCTTGGAAATCGAGGCTAGTCTAGACGAATGGCAGATAGATTAGCGTAGCAATCAAAAAGAACACCACGAGCCCGATAATGTCGTTGCTCGTAGTGATAAAGGGGCCGGTTGCCAGTGCCGGGTCAATCCCGAGCCGTGCCAACAGAAGCGGGACCGTCGTCCCTATGGCCGCCGCAAGCAGAATTACGATAAAGAGTGAGAATCCGGCGGTAATCGCAAGGCGGAAGGGTTCCTGCGTTGGCGGCACGAAGCTCAGGTCCGCTCCCCATACAAACAGCGTCACCACCACGACCCCTATCGCCAGGGCAAGGGCGAGACCGTTCAAAACGGCTACGGCGACCTCCTTGCCCAGGCGCCGCACCATGTTGACAGACCAGCGGTTGCCCGCAGCCAGACCCTGTACCATGATCGCCGAACTCTGGATACCCACGTTGCCGGCCATGGCCATGACAACCGGAATAAATGCAGCGAGGATGGACACGCGCCGTATCTCCGCCTCGAATACTCCGATTACGCTGCCGGCAAGCGCTGCGCCCAACATGCCGAGCATGAGCCATGGTAGCCGCCCCCGCATGATGCGGCCAATCTTGTCCGTGGGCTCTTCGTCGCCCGTAATGCCACTGAGCCGCTGATAATCTTCCTCGGCTTCGTCGCGAATCACGTCAACGGCATCGTCGATGGTGATCCTTCCGAGAAGCCTGCGGTGGTGATCCACCACTGCAAGCGATACGAGATCGTAGCGCTCCATGATGCGGACCACCTCTTCCTGGTCCTGGTCCGCGACCACATAGTGGACATGGTCACGCATAACGTCCCCGATACGGGCCTCCGATGGCGAGAGCAGCAGCCGCTTCAGGGAAACGAATCCCTGCAAGCGCCGCGCATCGTCGACCACAAAGAGGACGAATATCTCCTCAACTGTTTCCGCATTCCGACGCACTTCCTCGGTGGCCTCCGCTACCGTCCAATGCGCCGGGACCGCCACCAGTTCGGTGGCCATGATGCCACCGGCAGTATCGGGATCGTACGCCAGCAGCTTCTGGATGGCCGCGGCGTCGGCAAGGGTCGGCAGCACACGTGCAACAAGCTCGCTGTCCACATGCGCAAGCACATCCGCCGCATCGTCTGTCGCCAGCTCCCCGAGCAGCCTGCTGAGCCGCTCTGGAGGAGCATCGGACAAAAGTTCCTCCCGGAAGGCGTCGTCCAGATCAAGCAGCGTGTCTGCACACGCGGCGGCTGGCAGGGCATCAAAAAGCAACTCGGACTCGTCCCTCGGCAGGTAACCCAACAGCCACGCAAGGTCAGCGGAGTGCAGGCCTGCCGCGCGTGCGCAGGCCTCATCAAGGCGGCCACCGTCAATAAGGTCGGAGAATACCTCTACGACGTCGCCGTCAATCCGCGGTCGGGCGGCCAGGCCCAAATCTATCGTCTTGTCTTGGTGCTCGCTCATAGTGGACGCCTGACCCGAAGCGCGAGACGGAACCATCCTGCGCTAGGATATGCTCGCAGCACCCTGAAAATACCGCACAAGCTCCACAAAACACGCAGGTGACAGCTCCTCCGCCCGCATGCGGGCCCACTGTTCCGGTAATTCCTTCTCCAGTTCGGCCACGATTCCGTGGAGGCTGTTACGTAAGACCTTGCGCCGCTGACCAAACGCCGCCCGTACTACGGTGCGCAGAAGCCCGTGTTCGACCTCCGGCTCCCTGGCCAGATCAAAGGCCAGAGCGATAACCGCACTCTCAACCGCAGGTTTCGGCCGCAATACGCTGCGCGGGACACGAAACAGCAGCCGGGGGCGCGCATACAGCTGCGCCAGAACGCTGGGTATGCCGTACGCCTTGGTCTTTGGCAAAGCCACAAGCCTCTCGGCTACCTCCCGCTGCATCATGAATACGGCTTCCGCCAGGGCATGGCGATGGCGGAAAAGCCGGAAAAGGATGGGGCTCGTTATGTTGTAGGGCAGGTTTCCAATGACGTGGAGCGGCCCTCTGGAAGACTGGACCAACCCGGGCCAGTCGAACTTCAGAGCGTCGGCCTGCCGGACGTCCAGGTCCGGATGCACGGCCTTGAGATACGCCACGGCACGCGGGTCTATTTCGAGCGCCACGAGCTGCGGAAAGCGTCCAAGTAGCAGCCCCGTCAGCGCCCCGGTTCCTGGCCCAATCTCGACCACCGCAGCGCCGGCCGGAGCTGTAAGCGCCCGGGCAATCTTCGCGGCCGTGTTGGGATCCACCAGAAAGTGCTGCCCTAGATGTTTCTTCGGCGGGAATGGAAGGGCCAAAGCCTACCGCAGATGTTTGCGCCTGTTACGAACAAAGTCTTCGAAGATGAACTCGCCAAGGTTATCCAGGCTGGAATAATACGCACGCCCGCGGTTGGCCTGGGTGAGTTCGCGAACGAAACTCTGCAGATAGGGATCGCTCGCTATCATGAACGTGGTGATGGCAATGCCTTCCCGGCGGCAGAGCACGGCCTCGTCCAGCACCCTGTTTACGATGCGGCGGTCAAGTCCGAATGCGTTTCGGTACAGCCGCCCTCCTTCAAAATGACAGCTCGGCTTGCCGTCCGTTATGAGGAATATCTGCCTGTTGCGATTCTTGCGGCGCATCAGAATATCGCGGGCCCGCTCCAGCCCGGCCCGCGTATTCGTATAGTAGGGCCCCACTGTCAGGTACGGAAGGTCCTTTATCGACACTTCCCAGGCATCGTTGCCAAAGGCCACGATGTCCAGCGTGTCATGCGCATAGCGCCGCATGATCAGCTCCGCCAGCGCCATGGCCGTCTTGCGGGCCGGGGTAATGCGATCTTCTCCATAGAGCACCATGGAGTGGGACAGGTCAATCATGAGGACGGTCGACTGATGGGTCAGATGATCTGTGGCATACACCTCAAAGTCTTCCTCGGCAAGGTGCCACGAATCTATGCCGGCGCGTCTAAACGAATTCGAAAGCGTTCCGGTGACATCCAATAGATGCGGATCATCACCAAACTGCCAGGACCTAGTTTCCGGAAGACGCTCGTCTCCAGCTCCTGCAAACGGCGTCTTGTGCTCTCCTCGCCCACTCTTTCGCAGCTGCCGGAAAACCTCCTCCAGCGACCGCTGCCGAATGGCGCGCTCGGTCCGTACCGTGATCTTGACAACCCCTGCCTCCTCTCGCAAGAATCCCCGCTTCTTCAATTCCTCAATGAAGTCACCGATTCCCATGCCTTCATCGGTGAGCCCATACTGCTCGTCGAGCTTGGTAAGCCAGTGGAGAGCCTCCGTAGCATCGCCGGCCGTATACTGCAATAGCTGCTCGAAAATGTTGTGCAACCGGTCGTACGTGGACAACGCCTCCCCGTGCCTTATGGCATCAAACCTTGTGTACCGAATCAGCATACGCAAATGGCGATTGGACCCGGCAGCGTCACCGGGCCTGTTCCCGGAATCCGGAGGGCGGAGGCAAACGCAGGCCGTCGCTGTGGGCCAGATGAATATTGCCAGGCGCCGAGGCAAAAACGAGCCCGTCTGCCTGCACACCCGGCACCAGTGCCGTGCGCTCCGCCTCGTTTCGGTTAAGCACAATCACGAGTGCGCCCCGTGCATCTGCGCGGCAAAAGGCATAGATCGACCGGTCATCGTCTGCAAGCACGGTCGCGAATGTACCCCGCAGCAGCACCTCGTGCTCCCGCCGCAGCCGAATCAGGTCGTGGTAGAAGGCAAGTAGCGTACTATCGAAGGCTGCGGAGTCGGGCTCACGGCTCCGGCCGAGCGGATCTGCAGCCTGCACCTCGTACGTCAGGTCGGGCCACAACATGGGCATCCTGTCATCCGGGTCGTCGGCGCCCCACATGCCAGCCTCGGTACCGTAATAGACCATCGGGGCTCTGACGTATAACATTTGAAACAGTGCAACCAAGTGCCGAATGCGGCACTCACGCCCGTTGGGTTTCCGCACGCGGTAGGCCGGCGTATCGCGCGTGCCCCGGTCATGGTCGAACCATTCCGGATAAATGTATTCTTGCACGCCACCATTTTCGATCATGGAGGCCAGGCGGTCCGTTTCGTGTGAATCCATGAGGTTCTGCACGTCAATCCGCTGCACATCCGAGAATGCCTCCCTCCGCCTGCGGAGCATGTCATCGAGCTGCGTACGCGGCAGCGTGTGATCTGTTAGGAAGCCCTTCGCGGCAAAGGCGACCCCATGATAATTCATGGTCGCCGAAAAGCCCTCCTTCGTGATGTACTCGGCCACGTCGTCCCAGTTCTCTGCAACGGTGTAGGCATGCGGGCTGAAGCTGCGCAGTGCATGCACGTGCGTGGAATAGGCCACTACCTAACGCTTGCAGCCAACGCTGACATAGCGCTCTGATTACGCTCGTGAGCGTCGTCTTGCTCGGCAGTCTCTGCGGCTTGCTTGTCCCAGCTTGAGGGAGCCAGACGCTGGTGCTTGCGCCGCCCCGATCTCCCGCTGGCGCAGAATCAATCTGAGTCGATGCCCATCCGCTGCCACCAGCGACAGCGCCTCGCTGCACGCAAATCCCTCCTTGCCGTGCGCCCGCGCACGATTCCAACCGCCGTGCTCCAGGCTGTTGATCGCTGACTCTATGGCCGGATGCTGCCGAAGCGCTGCCCAGGAGCCTTCGGCCCTTTCCCGCTCACGCGTGGCCTCCGTGCCATTTGCCTTCCTGGTCATCACGGCCAGCCCCAGCTCTGCCTCAAACGCGGCAAGTTTGTCTGGGCTGTAAAAGTCCTGGTCCACACTACCTAGAACCCAAGGCACCGTAGCGCTTCTTCGTTTCGGTTAACAGGGCCGCGGCCGTGCCCTCCCACTGAATCAAGTGGTGGAGTAAGAATGGGTGCTCATCTTCCTTAACACACACCGCCTGCACTGGCAACAGGTCTATGGTTTCCGCGGTGACGCGGGCCTCGTTTCTGGTGACATCCTTGCGTACGCGGGCGGCTATCGTCGTCTCAACGATTTCCTCGCCTTCGAACGCCTCTTCTCGCTGCATAAAATCGACTGTGGTCGTAAGGTCCCCACGTTCGCGCAGGCCCCCACTGCGCTGCGGGGCAAAATCTATGAAGGAGGCAGCCAGGGTGTAGGTGCCGGGCCGGACGCCGATGATTACACAACGGCCTTCCAGATCCGTGGCCGTGCCCTGCTGCGTGCCATCGATACGGATATGTACCCCAGGCAGTGGTTCACCCGTACCACCGTCCGTTGCCGTCCCCGCAATCTTGCCGGTAGTCTGTGCAGAGGCCATTTATGCGACCAGGCACATGAGGGTTAGGCCCAGCCCACGGCGCATCATGGCACCACCTCCGCAAGACGCCGGGCATCGACCCTGACGTCATGGCGGGCGACCAGGTCCTCATACAATTCGCGCCGGCGCGCCTCGGTCCGGTCCCTGTGCAGCATGGCTACTATGCGGGGGCGTGCTTCCTCGTAGGGCATCGGCCCGGCCGGGCGCGTGGCGCCCACGCGCAGCATGAATGAACCTCCTGGCGATACAAGCGGGCCGAGGACCTGTCCCTCCTCCGCGGAAAAGACTGCTTCGGACCAGGAACCTAGCTCTCGGCGCGAAGCGTAGCCGGACCAGACCACCCCACCCTGCTCCCTGCTCACATCCACGTATGCCTCCGCCGTACGCATGAATTCATGGGGGGGAGCGCCGTCAAAATAGGCCCGTATCGAATCTTCGTCTATGGCCGGTCCCTCCTCCAGTTCCTCTCGGATTTCCTCCAGAATATGTTCATCCAGCGCTTCCGTCAGTGCGTTGCTGTAGGCAGAGTTGCGGTCAAGCCCCATGCGCAGCGCCCGCTCCACGAGAATTTCATTGACCACGAGCCCCTGCGCAAAATCTTCCAGATCTGCCCGCGTCCGTACACGGGCGCGGCGCCGACCGGCTACGAACCGGGCCCGCTCACGGAATTCCGCTACCGTCCACACTACCCGTGCCCCCTTGGAGCCATACTCCAGCATCACACGCTGCAGCAGGTCCTGCAGCGCCCCGGCTTCCTCCACGGCGCTTCCGTTTATCTGGCTAAGCAGCACCTCTTGGACTGCTTCATCAAATGCAATCCGGTTCTCTTCAAGGACTTGGACCACCAGCCGCCGCCTTGCTCTCTCTCTCTTGCGTCGCAGCGTGTACGCCGCAAAGTGCCTCCGCCGTGCAGCATATTCCGCTTCGGTAATGAGGGGGTGCGTGAAGCGGTCGTCGACGCGTAGGATGCAGTATCCCTGCGCCGTGCGGATGGGCTCCGAGACGGCGCCAACAGGCAGCGTGAAGGCGGCATCCTCAAGGGCGGCGTCCATCTCGTCAAAGGTGAACGTGCCAAGCAAGCCCCCCGTATCCCGGAGTCTCGGGTCCAGAAAGAGCTCGCGTGCCAGTGCTTCGAAGGTCTCACCTGCCATCACGCGGGCATGCACGCTGTCTGCCTCGCCGAGCGTTCGGGCGTAAAGGTGCCGGGCCGTTATCTGCGAACGGGACCGCACAAACATGTCCCGGACCTCGGCATCCGCCACGGCAAGTGTATCCCACACGACCGCGTGAAGGTAGGCGTCTACAAGGAGTCTTCGGCCCAGCTTTCGCTCGCGTGCACGGTAGCTGTCCCCTTCCGTGACCCCGGCATCGCGGGCCTTGCGAATCAGGAGCCGCGATACGATCATTTCCCTTGCGCACTGGCTTCGGAGCGCCGGCGTATCCAGAACACCCGTCCGCCGGAGGTACGCGCCGTAGTGCTCGGCGAAGGCCCCGACGGTAACAACCTCCGCGTCGGCGCGGACTACGACCGGTTCTCGCAGCAACAGTAAGAACACTCCAACGCCCAGCACAAGCAGCCCACCGAGCACAGACAATGCGACATGCGACCGTATTCGGATCATGACGAGCGTGCCATGTTGGTCCAACACAAGGGTACGCTTGAAGGAGTCAAAATATTCCATCCGCCATTACGAGATCCCGCTATGTCACACCCAGCTCCTTGCCTTCTGCCACTCCTTTTCATTGGTTGGGCCGCCTCAGAGGCGCCGCCCAAGTGCATCCTGATCATAGCCGAGGCTATCCTTTTTTGGGCTTCACGGGCAGTAAGCACATTCTTGCGCCCCGTCTTGATCTGTTAGCCCGCGATGGCACGGTCTACGATCTGGACCACGCAACGGGTTACCAATGCCGTCCATCTCTGCAGACCCTGGCCACGGGCCTGGACCCGCTGCAGCACGAAGCGCTGAGAGATTCCTTTCACGCACTTTTAACGCTGACGGACAGCACATACGCGCGAGCCCTCGGACCAGAGCGGGCACGTCGAGGCGCCCTCTTCCGGGACCATGCCATCCAATACTTCCAAACGCTCCCGAGGCTGCTTGAAGCGGCTGGCCATGCTGGCTTCCGGGGATGAATGTGGTGGAAGGAGAAGGCCTTGCCATTGCGCGCGCGACCATGCAGCCAGTAATTGAATAAATTGCCCGCCATGCCGACAGCTCGTTCATTTTGTGTTACGCACCGTCGCTGCCGCACACGCCCCTTGACCCACCCTTCCATTACATCGATGTATTATGGCGGCACTCAGCATTCGCAGTCCGCCAAGGAGTATTGAGCAACTGCACCTGATTCGACGCCGGTGTGCGCGATCTCCTGGACTACCTGCACCAGAAAGGCTTACGGGACCGGACCATCATGGTCTACGACAACGGCTGGCAGCAGCCGCCCCACAATGAATACAACGGCACGGAGACGCTCTATGCCTACGGAGGACCGAAGCGCAAGCATTCGCTCCATGGCCAGGCTGTCCGCACTCCCATCGTGCTGCGCTGGCCGGGAAAGATTGCACCGCCGTCGTTCGCGCATGATCTGGTAGGCACCGTGAATCTTGTGCCCACCATGCTGTACAATGCCGGCGTGGAGGCTCCGGCACACCTGCCCGGCCATTCCATGCGGCCCATTGTCGAAGGAAGGGCACGATCTGGGCGAGAGGCCCATGTAGGCCGCATCACGGTGATTCGGTCAGAAGACGTCGTGAAAGGGCGGGAGGGGTTCTACCTCAGAGTGCGGCGCTGGCAGAGGAATTCAGCGACGCAATCCAGCGCTGGAAGGCGGAAATGATTGCAGCCCTAC
This sequence comes from Rhodothermales bacterium, assembly GCA_965216255.1. Classification (GTDB taxonomy): domain Bacteria; phylum Bacteroidota; class Rhodothermia; order Rhodothermales; family Bin80. Next base: position 4,093,698 of record OZ244148.1, on the reverse strand, counting down.
GGTAAACGCTACGCTTCCGCTTCGTCCCATGTCTCTATGGCATGAAGGACCGTAGCCACGATATCGGCCTCCGGCGTCGTCCCAACGATCTTGCCACGCTTGAAGATGTGGGCCCGCCCGCGACCCAGGGAAATGCCAAGATCCGCACCCTGCGCCTCACCGGGCCCATTGACAGCGCATCCCATCAGGGCAACGGTCAGGTCCTTGTCAAACTTGCGTGCATTCACGGCCGCTTCCACTTCCTCGACAATCGAGAACAGGTCTCCCGTGAGCCGGCCGCACGTTGGGCAGGCGATAATGTTGACGCCTGGGCGCCCAAGGCGCAGCGACTTCAATATGGCATGTCCCACCTCGACTTCCTTCACCGAAGCGGTCGATAACGACACCCGGATGGTGTCTCCGATGCCGTCGGCCAGTAGGGCGCCAATACCGATGGAGCTCTTGATGGTCCCGGTGGTAGCGGACCCGGACTCGGTAACCCCCAGGTGCAGCGGGAAGTCCGTGCGCTCGGCCAAGAGCCGATACGCCTGGATCATGAAGAAGACATCCGAATGCTTGACGGATATGACGATATCCTCCAATCCGTACCTGCTGCAAATCTCCACGTGACGCATGGCGCTTGCCAGTAACGCCTCCGGCTGGGGATATCCGTATTTGTCCAGGATGTCGCGCTCCAGCGAGCCGGAGTTGACACCGATACGAATCGGAATGCCCGCTTCCTTTGCCGCCAGCAGAACCTCCTGCTCCCAGGCTTCCTTGCCGATGTTGCCGGGATTGATCCGCACCTTCGCGACACGTGCTTCAATGGCCTTCAGGGCGTACGTGTGGTTGAAATGAATATCAGCCACAATGGGTACGGTCGAGCCCTGGACTATGTCGGGAAGCGCGGCGGCGTCTTCGGGCCTGGGCACGGCCACCCGAACGATATCCGCCCCGGCCTCGGCAAGCCCGCGAATTTCCTCGAGCGTTGTCGGCACGTCATGAGTCTTGGACACCGTCATGGACTGCACGGAGATGGGCGCTCCTCCTCCGATCTGGATATTGCCCACCTGTACGGGCCTGGAAATGCGGCGGGGTCGCTTCATACCGTCGATCCGTGAAGTAAATAGCATGAATTTCTTATACGACGCGGGAAGGCAATCGGTTGGCATTCCGCGGCGCAGGCAGCTAGGCAGGCCGGATTTACCTGCGGCCCGCCTGGTCCAGTATGGCAAGCTCCTCCTCCGTAAGGGAGTCCATGCCCTGTTCGCTGATCTTGTCCAGTATGCCGTCCACACTGGGCCGCTCCCTCTCGGGCGCCCGGCCCCGGCCGGCGAGCCGCCTCTCCAGGCGTCCCAGAATGCCACGGCCTTCGGATGAGGGCGTGCCTCGGGCAGGCCCGCGTAGCAGCACGCCCGTCCAGGAATAGAGATCCATCCCCCTGCTTTCAATGCGCACGAGCGCGAATCCGGTGGCCGCGCCTCCCAAGTGTGCGAGCACAGCGGTATCGCCACCAAAGCCCAATAGCACGTCCAGGGCGAGGAATATCAGCACCAAGTGCAACAGCCGCACGGGGCCAAAGAACAGGAGGCCAATGCGGCGCCAGGGATACATCACGGCAACCATCGTAACGACACCCAGCACGGAGGCCGAGGCGCCGTGAATTACCGCGGTCGTGCCCATGAGACCGTACCCAAGGGCGCTCAGCAGTGCTCCGCAGACACCCGCGATAAGATACACCGCAAGTAGACGCTCGCTGCCGTGCGTTTCCTCGAAATCACGGCCAATCCAGTAGAGCCAGAGCATGTTGAAGCCCACATGCAGCAGGCTGCTGGCGCCCAATGCGGCGCCGCGCACGCCCAGATGCAGGAAGTTGTACGTGACCAGTTGCCAGGGCTCTCTAAGAAACTGCCCCCAAGGGCTGTGGAAAGCAAGGTGATCCCACACGAATTGCTCCACAGGCGGGATGTGCGACAGCAGAACCACCCACGCCGCATAGGCGGCGACGTTGGCGACCAGGAGCAGCCGCATGACCCTAGGCAGGGCCGCAAACCAAATTCTAAACCGCACCACGCCCCTGTGACCTCAGAAATACATGCGCCGTCTTGGCTGGATGGGCAGCTTGCCACGCCAATACAATATTAACACCAGCCCGAACACCATGCCTCCCAAGTGCGCGGCGTTCGCAACGCCCGGCTGCGTCCCACTGGCGGCAAAGAACAGCTCCAGCACCCCATACCCAATGACAAGCCACTTCGCCTTCATGGGTATGGGCGGAAAAAGTAGCACAATTATCTGGTTGGGAAACAGCATGCCAAACGCCAGTAGGATGCCAAAAACGCCGCCGGATGCGCCTATCGTCGGATACAGATGGCCGGTAGTCGCCGTAACGGCAAGCTGCACCAAAGCGGCACCGATCACGCACGCAAAATAGTAGATGGCAAAGCGGCGCGCTCCCCATGTGTTCTCGATTTGCGCCCCGAACATCCAGAGGGCAAACATATTGAAGAGCAGATGCGTGAATCCGCCGTGCAGGAAGCTATAGGAGGCCAGTTGCCACGGCAGAAAACTCGGGTATCCCGGCGGCGTCCCAAGAGGCCACAGCCCGCAAAGACCCAAGAGCCATGCTCCCATAGTCGGCACCTGCTGGGCCATGAAAATGAGCCCGTTGATTATGAGCAGGTTCTTGATGACCGGCGGAAACGGCGACATGAAGGACGAAGGCCGGTACGCTGTCTGGTGCATGCAATGGGTCAAGTGAGGTGAGCCTGCCCGTTATAGCCCGTCCGCTACCAATGGTTGCACGCTGCACCGGCCCGCATTGGTATGATTCTTTTTGTTTCTGATCTGCATCTGGGCCGCGGCGCGCCGCGGGACGAACGCGCCGAAGAGGCCGATCTCGTGGCTTACCTGGAGGCGCATGCCTCCCGTGCACACGCCCTTTGTCTGGTGGGTGATGTCTTCGACCAGTTCATTGAGTATCCCCGGCTCGTCCCGAAAGGCTTCGTGCGCTTTCAGGCGGTCCTAGCGGCATGGACCGATTCCGGCGTGCCTGTCACATACGTGGTGGGCAACCACGACCCATGGCACCGGGACTACTTTGAGGTTGAACTCGGTGTGCGCCTCATTCGGGGCAGACTGATGGAAGACATGGCCGGGCACCACGTTTACGTCAATCACGGAAGCGGACTGAGGGGAGTGCCTCGGCTGATGCAGGGGCTCCTCCGGCATCCCGTCCCGGTCTGGGTTTACCGAAATATAGTCCCGGGCGATGCCGGCGTAGCCCTGGCCGCGTGGATCAGCCGGCGCCGCAGACCCTCCTCCCCTGCCTCCCGTTCCATCCTCGAGGCGCGCAGCCATGCCCGCGAAGTTCTGGGCCAATCGGAAGCGACCGTTGCCATCTTGGGACACACCCACCATGCAGAGCTTTGCCCCTTCCCGGAAGGAGTCTATCTCAATGTCGGATCCTGGCGCCGGGACCGCACGTTTGGCGCCCTGACTTCTGGCCGTGTTCAGCTCCAGCGCTGGAACGGTAGACAGGCCATCATCGTCGAAGAGCACGCGCTGTAAGCTGCCCGATATGCCCAAGTCCAAGCCCGGAGCCCGCCGCCGTGAAGGTCGCTATCTGAGATTTCTAAAATGGCTGCTGCGAGATGCGCAGAAGGTACAGGCCGCGTACGCGCTTACCATCCTGTCCATGGCGGCAGGCATCGCGGGACTGTTGCTGACCGGCTACATGTTGCTCCTGTCGTTTGATCTGCCGTCTCTTTCTCAAATAGAGAATCCGAGCTTTGACCTGGCTTCTGTCGCCTATACGGCCGACGGGATGGAACTTGCCCGGTTTGGTCGCCAGAACAGGTCCTGGATCGAGTACGACGATATTTCTCCCTCTGTCAAGAACGCGCTTGTCGCCACGGAGGACCACCGGTTCTGGGGGCACTCCGGGCTGGACCTATTCCGGACCGCCAGCGCAGCGACGCAGTCCGGCCTTGGCAAGCTAGGCTTGCCTTTCGCAAGACAGGGTGGCAGCACCATCACGCAGCAGCTGGCCCGCAATCTGTACAATGAACAAATTGGCTTTGATGTCACCGTGGCACGCAAGCTGAAAGAGATGGCCACGGCAGTGCAGCTGGAGCGCCGCTACAGCAAGCAGGAAATCATCGAGATGTACCTCAATACGGTTCCGTTCAGGCACAATGCCTTCGGTATCGAAGCGGCAAGCCGCACGTATTTCGGCAAGTCTGCCGGGGACCTGGATGTGCTGGAGGCAGCCACACTGGTCGGCATGCTAAAGGGCACATTCCTGTACGATCCTGTCCGCAACCCCGATCGTTCACGCCAGCGGCGCAACGTCGTGCTACGCCAGATGGTCCGGCGCGGACATCTTGACCGGATCGCCTACGAAACCTATGCCGACTCGCTGACTGCGACCCACTTCCGGTCCAGTGACGTAACCCAGAGCTTTGCCCCCTACTTTGCGGAGTACATTCGAAATTGGTTGGCCGCCTGGGGGCGCGAGAACGGCATTGACGTGTACGGGGAAGGGCTGCGTATTCATACGACACTGGATTCCGGCCTGCAGCGCATGGCGCAGGAGGCCGTTACCAGCCAGCTGGAGGCCCTGCAGGCCGTCGTCAACTGCGAGTGGAGCGCCCAGAATAGCCCCCGCTTTGAATTTGGAGAGGACCTGGATGCCTATCGAGAAAGCTCGTGCCACACCGTTGCGGCCAACCGGTGGGCCTTCTATTGGGAACGCCACCAGACGGAGCTCGCCATGTTCGTCCGGGAGACTCCCCGTTACGCGGCCCTGCGCAAGGCGGGATCGGCGGAGCCTGCCGCACTGGAGATACTTAGCGTCGATAGCGCCTTTATGGACTCCCTGAAGACCGCCAAGACCCGTCTCGAGGTCGGTCAGGTCTCCCTGGATCCACACACAGGGCACATTCGGTCCTGGGTCGGCGGCAGGAATCTGGCAGACGACTGGTTCGACCACGTAGCCATCGCCAAGCGGCAGCCGGGCTCGACCTTCAAGCCGTTCGTATATACGGCTGCCATCGATGCGGGCTACTTGCCTACCTATACGCTCAAGGACACGCTCATTAATTACGTGGACCCGGTTACGAAACAGGTCTGGAGTCCACTCAATTCGGGACGCATGCCCAGCGGAGAGACCATGACCCTGCGGGAAGGACTGGCGCGGTCACTCAATACGATATCGGGGCAGCTCATCTTGGAGATCAAGCCCAGTACGGCAGCGCTGTATGCCCAGCGCATGGGCATTGCAAGCCCACTCGACCCCGTACCTGCGCTGGCGCTCGGCACCAGCGACGTGTCTCTTTTAGAACTCACCTCGGGGTACAGTACGCTTGCCAACCTGGGTATTCGTAACAAGCCCGTCGCCATCGTGCGCATTGAAGACCGCCGCGGCACCGTACTTTACGAATACCGCCCTGCTCCTCAAGAAGCTCTGTCCGATGTAACGTCCGCCGTGATGATTGATATGCTGCGCGATGTCATCAATCAGCCCTTCGGTACCGGCCATCGCATCCGCTCGCACTACGCGCTTTCCGGGTATGATTTCGCTGGCAAGACGGGTACCACGCAGGATGGAGCGGACGGCTGGTTCATACTCATGCATCCAGAGCTCGTCTCGGGAGCCTGGGTAGGCTTCAACGACCGGCGCATTTCCTTCCGGTCCGCCTTCTGGGGCCAAGGTGCGCACAATGCGCTATTTGTGGTGGGAGACTATATGCGACGCGTGTCGGAGGCCAGCGAGGCCTTCCTTAGTGAGCAGGAGCAATTCCCTCCGCCTGAAACCTTGGGATTTGTGCCACAATCGGGTACACGCGTCCCGGCCGCCGGAGACGGTCGAGTACGGTGGTGACGAACCGGACAGTGCCGTGAAGATCCTTCACACGGCGGACATTCATCTTGGCAGCAACGCCTTTGGCCGCATAGACCCCGAAACGGGTCGCAATACTCGACTGCGGGATTTTCAGCGCAGCTTCGAATTCATGGTGGAGCGCGGGCTGCGGGAGGACATCGACCTCTTTCTGTTCTGCGGCGACGCCTACCGGACCGCCGATCCGACGCCCACGCAGCAGAGCGTCTTTGCTGCGTGTCTGCGCCCGCTGACGGAGCGCAATATCCCGGTCGTTATGATAACGGGGAACCACGACTTGCCCGTATCCTTCGGCCGGGCTTCCTCCCTGGACATCTTCTGCCATCTCCAGGGAGATGTACGCGTGTATCGCACGCCGCAGGCGGACGTCATTCAGACCACGAGCGGCCCGCTGCAGCTTGTTGCCATGCCCTGGCCTGTTCGAAGCCTGCTCTTGTTCGGCGACGACTGGCGCAAGAAATCTCCCCGGCAACTGGGCGAGGCGATCGAGGAGCAATACGCGGCCACGATCCGAAAACTCACAGCCCGGCTCGACCCGGAGCTACCTACCGTTCTTGCCGGCCACTTTACCGTGCACGGTAGCGTGCTGGCCGGCTCCGAACGAGCTACCCTCATTGCGCACGAACCCAAGTTTACGACTGCGCAGCTTGCTGTTCCGCCCGTCGACTACGTGGCACTGGGCCACATCCACTCCCATCAGAACTGCGCCGCCAGCGCCTCAGGTGTGCCCGTTGTCTACAGCAGCAGTATCGAGCGGGTATCGTTCCGGGAATGCCGGGACCGCAAGGGCTTCGTACTAGTCTCAATTGAAGGGGGCCCAAGGAAAGCCACGTACGAGTTCGTGGAAACGCCGGCACGGCGGCTCGTGGATCTGGTGGCGGATTTGCGGCAGGTACCCGACCCCACGGAATCTCTCCTTGATCGTATCCGGCGCGAGGACGTGGCAGGTGCCATTGTCCGCGTCCGATACCAGGTCCTGGAAGCCCAGACCAGCCAGATGGACATGCAGCGTGTGCGGCAAGCCCTGGAGCCGGCATTCGCGATCGCATCCATAGAGCGCCAGCAGGAGATCGAAGTGAGGCGCCAGCGCAGGAAGGTGACTCGGGACTCGCATCTAAGAGATGCGATGGCCGCATACATCGACCAGCACGATCATCTGGCGCAATCCCAGGAGGCCCTCCTGGAGGCGGCCCTGGAAGTTGAGGTGGAATACGAGGCATCACGGCGCTTCGGTCCCCGGACCGGGGACTGACCGCTGCGAGCCTGCATCCGGTGTCCTAGCCTGGATTTCCAAGGGCGGTAGTTCATATGAGATGAGTACCGTATTAGGTCCTACGCAAAGTCGATTCTGAGGCGTCGGTTTCGGAGCCATGGGATAGCCTCCGACATTTCCCGGTAGCCGGCATAGAAGAGTGATCCGTTGTTGGCTCGTCGTCCCAACTGCACGACGATTTCTGCGTCGTTGACCGTGACGGTGGCTGCCGCGTCAACATAATCCCGGAACAGCGTACGTGTCTTGCTCTTGGCATGGTTGCCGCCGATGCGATGGGCAAACATGCGGTAGAGTGCGCTGGCCATGAGCGTCAGCTGCAGGTCGACATCGAACTTGAGGGGGACGGCCGCCGAGAGGGCATCCATGTGGAAGAAGTTGATGGCGTCGGAGATGTTGTTTTCAATGATGTTGTTTTCAATGAGCATGCGCCGGGCATAGCGATCGATGAGTTGCGCAGCCAGCGAGGTCGCGTCATTGGTCAAGAGCAGTGTGGGCTTGTCGTGGCCCAGATTGGTGATGGCGATTTGCCGAATGGTCTCCGGGTAGTCTCTGAGTTGGATCTGTTCTTCATGGATGCGGAGTGTGCGGCAAGCACGGCCCACGTCGAAGAGCCGTATGGTGTGCCACGCTTCGGCAGGCAGGGCCTCAAGCGCGGCAATCAGGCGGGCGGTCCTGCGGCGAAGCGTAAGGAAGTGAATGCCCATCTCGTGGAGTTTCCTCAGATTGGCATAGGTGGCAAGCCGGCTGCCGAAGACCATTTCATTGGGGCGCTGTCCCGTACGCGCTCTCCAGCACTCTACAAAGTGCAGGATCTCGGCATTCTGGGTATCCTTGCGGGCATTGGCGTAGGCAAAGGTTCGGGCATCCACGTCGCGGGCCAAAAAGGCCAGGATACCCCGCTGGCGCCGGCTACGCTTGGAGACGTAGTGCTTTTCCACCAACGCCCGGTCTCCGTGATAGGCAATGGTGTGGAAGTCCAGATCGAAAGAGGTGCCACTTCCGAGGATCTTGTCCTGGGCCGAGACCCGGTGATGCCAGCTGTCCATGCGTGCGGGCAAAAGGCGCGGATCGACGCGGCAGCTGTATTCACTGAGCGTGGACCGCTTGGGTATGACATTGAGGCCCGCAAACAGGGCCAGTCCTTCGTCCAAGACATCGGGCATGATGTGATGGGGGCGGCCTATGCCCCAGAGCTTGAGGGCCAGTAGCGCCCGGAAAGCACAGCCTGCCGGCAGCCTGTCACTGCCGGGCATGGCATGTTCTTCGAGCGTGCTCTACATTTCTTCCAGGCGTGACAGGTCAAAGGCGAAGAGGAACAGCCCCCCGAAGCGGGTCTCGAAGCTGCGCCGTTGCAGATTCAGTTTGCGGCCATCGGCCGCAGGAGCACGCCTGGCGCGCCGCTCTTCGCGTTCCTTGTTGGTGCGGCATCTGCTCAGCCTCCCGAACCTCCGAAAGGTGCTGCCCCGAGGCGCTCTGGCATTCGACGAGGCCATGCTGACGGTAATGCCGTCAGCCGCAGCGTTCGGCCGGCAGCGCGCGCCGTTCCGGCTCGATCGGCCCGCCGCAGTGCAGCATGCGCACGGTCCGCTCCTGTATGGCCGCACGCGCAAGTTCATCGGCGGCACGCAGCTGAGCTACCGGATGACGCGCTCGCAGCGACCGGCAGGCGAAGCCAACTACAACGGCTTCCTGCAGCTTGGCGCCAGTGCGCTCGGGGGCCACGTGAGCGCCGCCGGCACGCTGTCGCGGACAGGCGACCGCCCCGCCACCGCCGCCGTGCGCTCGCTCGGATACGTGCTCGACTTTCCCGGCACGCCAGCCCTAACAAGAGCCGATATCGGGCGCAGCAGCACCTACCAGTGGCCCGTACGGCAGTCCTACGACGGCATCAGGCTCGGCAACCTGCCGCTGTCCACCCGCCACCTGCAGCACCCGGCAGAGATCAAGGGCGTAACCGAACCCCACGCCTTGGCCATCGCTTCCGTGGACGGCGTCGTGGTCGATCAGGCGCAGGCCGACGGACAGGGACGCTACGTACTGCAGGTGCCTGTCCGCTACGGAACGAGCCATGCGGAAGTGGAAATATCTCCTGCGCGCGGCGGCCTCGCGTATGCGGATTCCCTCTACACCGCCACGCTGGGCGCCACCCGGAACCTGTGGGGCTTCCTGAGTGCCGGCGCGGAAGCGTCGTATCCCGAAGCGGCGGGGCGCGCCACGCTGCGCCTCTTCCGTGGCCACTGGCGCATAAACGCCAAAATGGAGCTTGCCGAAAAGCCCGGACTAACGCACTACCGGCGCCGCCTGCAGGGACAGATCGGCGCCAGCCTCTCCCGCATCAGCCTGCACGTCAATGCCGGTCAATACGCTTCGTTTGCCGGTGGCAGTACGCTGAACGCGAACGCGTCGGGCACCCTCAGACTGAACCGGGGAACCACCCTGCTGTTGTCTGCAGGCCGGACCGCCGCACGATCCGCGCCGGGCTCACAGTCCGCGCCCAGGCTACAGTGGAAGAGCGTACTGACGCGGTACCTGTCACTCGGACGGCTGCGAACGCGAACGGGCCTGCAGGGCGAAGGAGGACGCTACGGCAACGTCGACTTTGCGGGACTGACCGCTAACGCCAATCTCCGAAACGTCAGCTTCGGCACGCGGATCGGCTACGACTTTGCGGCCGGAAGACTGAGCGCCTCCCTTACGCTGCGCATGGATGCCCCTTGGATGAGCTTCAACAGCCACTCCGAGCTCGATCCCCATAACCCGCACCACCGGCAAAGCGTGTACGGAGCCATGGAGCTGGGTCACGGCATCCGGTTTACCCGGCAGCCAAGAACCTACAGCAGCGCCGTGCTCCGGGCCTTCATCGACCTGAACCGTAACAGCCGGATGGAGCCGAACGAGCCGCTCCTTCCGGAACTGGAACTGGAGGTGCTCCGGGCCCGCGTATCGCGACAGGAAGACGGCAGCGCGAATGCGGGCTACCTGCTGCCCAGCACGCGCTATGAGGTCGTCATCGACCCCGGCTCCATCAAAGCGCCCAATCTGGTTCTGGCAACCGGAACGATCTTCAGCTTCGTGTCCGATCCCGGAGAGACCAAGCGGATCGACATTCCCGTGTACAGGAACACTGCCGTCGAAGGAGCAATCGAGGACCTGCCGCTCGATCCGCCCACACGGGCGGTCGTGGTGTTCTTCCAGGAAGCGGACGAAGTGGCCCAGGCCGCCGTCTCCCCTCAGCGCACGTTCACCGCCGTGCTTGCTCCGGGCACGTACCGGATGGAAGTCCACGATGTGCTCACCCGGAAGGAACTGCCTGCATTTACCCGAACTGTGGAAGTGCTGCAGGCTGAGAGGCAGACTCTCACGGTTCAGCCCAACCGGGAGCGTTCCGCCTCTTGAGGGCGCAGGACGTGCTTGCGACATCCTTGCCCAAGTTTACCATTGTGCTTCATAACAGGTTGTAAAGTAGAGACTTGAAAATTGTTCTGGCACAACAAATGGCCACCAAGTGAGGTTTTATGCCTTAGGTCATATGATCGTCTTGTGCATGGCCAAGGGCAGTGGATCGATGCACAAGGCATCGTAAATGGCCCTTAGTTCCATATCCGGCTGCGAGCTGGTGCGGACATGGAGTGTGCGTGCGTCCTTGCGCTCGAAGATGCTGGTCGTGCGAACCTGACGACGAAGGATCCTCCTGAGTGTCGTCCAGCTGAAGCGTAGTCCTTTCTGGCGCAGACGCGTACGAATCACCTGCACCAACTGGTAAGCCAGGACCGTGATGAATAGATGGCCCTCCGCGCGCCGGCCTGTGGAATGGTAGATCGGTCGCAGTCCGAGTTCCGACTTCAGGGACCGAAACACCGCTTCCAGATCGGTCAGCATCACATACGTGCGCCAGAGCTCTTCCGCGGTGAACTCCATCTCGTTGCTGCGCAGGCAATAGACGCCCGGATCGGTCATTATCGTGCCCGCTTTCGGCGTCTTTGTCCACGTGATAGACTGGGCCCGCTTGCCGTCCTCATCCGTCTCCACTTCTATCTCGTAATGCTGTCCGATGCCGCTGAAGCTCTGCTTCAATCGGCCGATACGTTCCCTTATGAGGTCGATGCGCTTTTGCGTCTTCGGCAGGGCAAGCCCCTCGGAAAGCTTGCCGAGGGCCTCATCCCGGTAGCCCCCGGGTTTTCCCCGGGGGCCCCGGACAGATCCGGACGTGCGCGCTAACGCATCCGGCTCCTCCCTCGGGTCGCGTGCCACCGCATGACGTTAGAGAGTGGACAGGCCACTCCCAGCCGTAACCGGTCCATCCCCTGTGACACGCAAAGCCCGGCCCTGTGTCCGGAACGTGCAGGGATCTGCGGTTTCCCCTTGGGTGCGGTCCTTCGCTCCACCAACTCCGCCATGTGGTCATCCACACTTTGTTCGTCGGCTTCACAGCTAATACTACCGCATCTGACTTCTCTCCGCCGTTCGTCCATTGATCGGCTACTGCCTTCGCTTTGGCGGCCCCGCCCTTGGCGCTGGGCAGCGGAGAGACCTCTCAGGTCCCAACCTCGTACGTACATGCGTGCGTGGGTTCTCGGACGCCGCAGAGCCCTCCCGCACCTCACCAAAGCGGTGCAAGCAGTGTTGCCTTCAGCAATCGAGAATGCTTCGGCACTCTGAACCACGAATTTTTTCGGCGCTCAATAGCCCTACCCACATGCGCCCCTGCCGACGCTTCGCCCATTCCCTCGCGGGAATGACCGCACGGCTCGGGAAATGATGTGGATCGGTTACTTCCTTGATCATAGAGGACTTCCACCTCCTGTACTTGGCCAGTTGGCCTGACGCACCTCGAATCTTTCCGCTTTCTGCTTCACCTTGGCCTCTTCCATCGCCATGCGGGACCGGGATCGGCAACAGAGCCGTACCTCGTCGTCTGCCTCCTCCCGGTACACCTCGACGTCACTGCCCGAGGCCGTCTGAAGAGCCTCGGCCTGCTGCTCATCAAAATGCTTCCTGCGCTCTCTTGATACCACGATGTAGCGGTAGCCCTCCTCTCGCAGCCAGTCTATGCGGTCCTGTGTGGCAATGCCCCGATCCATCACCACACGTGCGTTCTTGGGCGTCTCCAGGGACTCCAGCATCTCCTTGAGCGTGGACGCTTCGTTTACGTTGCCCTTGAAGACTTGGCTACGACGCACGAACCCGCTGCCGTCCACTACAAGAGCCAGCGTGAGCAGCACGCAGTCACTGCGACGCTCCTTCGAGCGTCCGTACTTGGCCTTGTCGATGCTCTTGCCACTGCCTTCCAGGAAGCTGTTGGTCAGATCATAGAGCGCGATCGTGGGCTCCAGATCAAACAGGTCCAGCGCCCGTGCAAAGAGGTGGTCCTCTATGGCCTTGCGGTGTTTGTGCAGCATGTCGCTGGCCCGGTACAGCTGCATGTCGGCCATCTTCTCGAAGTTGCAGCCCAGAAACTCGTCCAGGCCACTGGCAGAGGCCAGCCAACGCTTCGTGGCATGTTCGCTGGCCGGCTCGGCCAGACGGCCTATGATGGAGCCCGTGGCTGCATGCCGGAGGCCTCGTGTGATGCCAAGCTTCTCGAAGAGCTCATCCATGCCCAACTGCTCCATGGCCCAGAGCCCCACATGTTCTACACCCACCGTGCGGGGCCGGACCGTTTTGAGCGAGTGGACATCCACATGGTGCCATTCGCGCGGCGGCGTCTCGCCCTTGCCCTCGGTCACGGCTACCGCCTTGCGCGCACTCAAAAGTTCTGCAATGCGGTGGGCCTCCTCTTCCACAACGGCAGGAACGCCCATGGGTACGAGTTCGAGCTGGCCCTTGAGCAGTGCCTCAATCCGGTTGCAGAGCGCACGCCAGTAGCGTTTGTCGATGCGGAAGTGGGCACCGAGATTGAGCAGGGTCTTCTGCCGGACCTTGCCCTCTATGCGTTCGCCGTGGCAGAGCCGAAAGGAATAGTAGCGTGTAGCGTTGTCGGTGGTATGGGTAAGCGATCGTCGGATATACATAGGGGGAAGATAGGGCCGGGAACCACTGCCCGCAATAGCCATCCATATTTTATGGCACAACATTCGTATTTCAATTTCTGTGAATCTCAAAAATGGTGCGTTGGTGGGAGCTTGTGGGGTTCTGGTGGGGCCAAGCACCAGAAATTCCGGCAAAACAGGCCTAAATTGGGGGCTCATCCCTAAAAAGCTCTCGAAATAATTAACTGCGATTATTGCCGACCTTCAAATTCAGCCGCCAAATGGTAAAGATGGGCTTGCCAGCGCCACAGTGTCGCCGTCGCGCGGGATTGTCGGATCCGGGGTGGCAAGTGATTTACGGGTGCAGCCGGTCATGGCAGCGGTTCGGAAAAACGATCACCAACCCTTTTTGAAGATGCCTTGCGAAGCGTACGGGGTGCTCCGGCCGATTCCGGCCCTGCGTTCCGCGGTGCGTGCATGCCGTCCGGCGGTCCGAAGCCGGGAACAATTCGTGCTGCTGCCTGATTGCGCCGGGCACATGCGAAAAGGCAGAGAATCCGTCCCGGCAGCGTGTGCGATCCCAAAGGGCAAACAGGCACCCTCCGCGCGTGCGCGGCGTATATTCTATGCTGTCCTCCAGAGCCGCTGCCCCCCTTGCACCGAATGCGCCTGCAGCATGCATCCTTCTGCCATCTCCGAATGAGAGACCCTCCATCGGCATACGGACCCGGGGGCATCCTGTCCTTCACCAGGACGGCCCTTCTTTTGGTTGTAGCCATCATGGCGCCGGCGGCCCTGGCGCAGCAGGAGCCGGCGTTCGAGCCCGGCGTGGTCGTGGTCCAGTTCGATCCCGGCACCGCCACCCTGGAAGGGGCCGCCAAGACGGGACTGGCCGCCTTTGACCGCGCGGCGTCCCCGTTCGGGGTCACCTCCATCGAGCGTCCCTTTGCGTTCCTGGACCATGTGGAGCCCAAGCCGGAGACCGAGCGCAACCTGATGGCGCTGCGCCGCACCTACTACGTGCGCTACAGCGCGGACGAGGAGCCGCTGACTGTCGCGCGGACGCTCGCCCGCGCCGAGGGCGTCACCTATGCCGAACCGCTGCTGGTCAATCGCTTCCTAGGGCCCATGGCCCTGCCCGATGATTCGCTCTTCGGCGAACAGACGTATCTCGGGCACCTGCGCCTGCCCGAGGCATGGGACGTCGTCCGGGCGGGCAGCACCCGCGGGGAAGAGGGCATGAGCGCCCCGCCCGTGGTGATCGCTATCGTGGACGGTGGCGGCGACTGGCGCCACGAGGACCTTGTCTCCAACGTGTGGACCAATCCCGGCGAGATACCTGGCAATGGCAGGGATGACGACGTGAACGGCTTCCGGGACGACGTGCACGGCGTCAACCTGGCCAACGAGGACGACAGCGACAACGACCCGACGGGACTGCCCCAGACGCCCATCAGCGCGTGGCACGGCACGGCCGTGGCGGGCGCCGCAAGCGCGGCCACCGACAACGGCATCGGCATTGCCGGCGCGGCATGGAATGCCAAGGTGATGCACGTCAACGTGGGCTGCCCCGACCGGGAAACCGTCTGCCACGGCTACAGGGGCATCCTGTACGCCGCCTCCAACGGCGCCGATGTCATCAACGTCAGCTGGTCCGGGTCGCCCCGCGAGCAGGAACTGAAGATGATCACGGAAGCGCTGGACTTCGCCACCGCCCACGGCGCCCTGGTCGTGGCCGCGGCCGGCAACGGGGCAGAGGACATGGGCACGCGGTTCTTTCCCCCGTATCCGGCGGCCCATCCGCGCGTGTTGTCCGTGGGGGCGACGGAGCGCGATACGCGCCTGCTGGCGGCCTTCTCCAACTACGGCAAAGAGGTGAACGTCTATGCGCCCGGCGAAGGCATCGTCACGACGGCGCCGGATGACGGCTACAGCCGGTCGTTGGAGGGCACCTCCTTTGCGGCGCCCCTGGTAAGCGGCGTGGCCGCCCTCGTGAAGACCCGCTTTCCCCACCTGTCGGTGGACGCGCTGCGAGAGAAGGTGCGGCTGGCAAGCGACAACATGGATGCGGACAATCCGGGCCATGCCGGACGCCTCGGAAGCGGCTTTGTCAATGCCGAAACAGCCGTGCAGCGGCACGCGCGTCCCGGCGTGCGCGTAACGGACTGGTCGTGGCAGGAGGCAGACGGCGACAGCGTGATCGCCCCCGGCGAAGAGATCACCATCACGGCCACCGTCACCAATCACCTGGCGGATGCGAAGCAGCTCAGCATAGGGCTCTCGGCGGCCCGGCCGTACCCGTACCTGGACCTGTCACGGTCCGAACACGCCGTCGGTTACCTGGCAAGCGGCGCCTCCCGGACCGTCCGCCTGCGGTTTTCCGTCGGCGCGGACCCGCCCGCCAACGAGCGCATACGGCTCTTTGCGCACGTCACGGACGGTGCGTTCACCGATGAGGTCGACTACTTCACGCTGGCCATAAACAGGCGGCTCGACATCGTGCACGAGGCGCTGAGCGCACTGTATTTGGCTACCGACGGTGATAGCTGGAAGTACAATGAATACTGGGACATCACCAGAGTGCCTACGCTGAGCGAACTGGAAAGATGGAGAGGAGTCACGGCAAGGGATGGCTGGCTGATTACGCTGCATTTGAACGACAATAACCTGGCAGGGACGCTACCGCTCGAACTGGGACTCCTCACAGAAATCCAACAGCTATGGCTTCGTAACAATGCACTAACAGGGCCCATACCCGCTGAGCTCGGTCAGCTCACCCTGTTACGGACCCTGTTGCTGTATAGCAATGCCCTGACAGGAAAGATCCCGGAGGAGCTGGGTAACCTCTCGCAACTGGAAACGCTGTTCCTGTCGGAAAATGCGCTGTCGGGGGCCATTCCGCCTGAACTGGGAAAACTCTCGCGACTGGAGTGGCTGATTCTCTGCTGCAACAACCTTTCCGGAGAGATTCCCACCGAATTCGGAAACCTCTTACGGCTGGAAATGCTGGCGCTGGGACAGAATTATCTGTCTGGACCCATTCCGCCCGAACTCGGAAAACTCTCGCGACTGGAATCACTGACCCTGTTTGAGAACAATCTGTCTGGACCCATTCCGCCCGAACTCGGAAAACTCGCTCAGCTGAAATTGCTGTATCTGCACGAGAATGACCTTTCCGGGCCCATTCCCGCCGAACTGGGAAAACTCTCGCGACTGAAACGGCTGACCCTGTTTGAGAACAATCTGTCCGGACCCATACCGCCCGAACTGGGGCAACTCGCACAACTGGAACGCCTGAAACTGGAAAGCAACAATCTGTCGGGGCCCATTCCGCCCGAACTCGGAAAACTCGCTCAGCTGAAAAGCCTGACGCTGCGACGCAACAATCTGTCCGGACCTATTCCCGCCGAACTCGGAAACCTCTCTGAGCTGGGGTGGCTGAGGCTACAGTACAACGAGCTGTCCGGGCCCATTCCCGCCGAACTGGGACGGCTCGCGCGGCTGCGGGCGTTGACTGCGGATGACAATAATCTGTCCGGGCCCATTCCCGCCGAACTGGGAAACTTGCCTGAACTGCAGGAGCTGGTTCTGCGAAGCAACAATCTGTCGGGGCCCATTCCGCCCGAACTCGGAAAACTCGCTCAACTGGAACGCCTGAGACTGGAAAGCAACAATCTGTCGGGGCCCATTCCGCCCGAACTCGGAAAACTCGCTCAGCTGAAAAGCCTGACGCTGCAAAGCAACAATCTGTCCGGGCCTATTCCCGCCGAACTCGGAAACCTCGCTCATCTGAGCTGGGTGGAGATGTACGAGAACGGCCTGTCGGGGCCCATTCCGCCCGAACTCGGAAAACTCTCCGAACTGCGACGGCTGAAACTGGGACACAACGAGCTGTCGGGGGCCATACCCGCCGAACTGGGACAGCTCGTAAATCTGCAGAATCTGTTCCTGGCGGACAATGCGCTGTCGGGGGCCATACCTCCTGAACTGGGAAACCTCGCAAAGCTGGAACACCTGAGACTGGAAAGCAACAATCTGTCGGGGGCCATACCTCCTGAACTGGGAAACCTCGCAAAGCTGCAAGTGCTGAGCCTGGAAAACAATGCGCTGTCCGGACCCGTACCGCCTGAACTGGGGAACCTCTCCGAGCTGGTATGGCTGGCTCTGAACGGCAATGAGCTTACCGGCAAGCTGCCCAGAAGCCTCATGCAGCTGACAAACCTGAACGGATTACACTTTCACGGCCAAGCCCTTTGCGCCCCGCAGGACGAGGCGTTCCAGGCGTGGCTTCGCGGCAAGACGGACGTGGACAGCCCCACCTGCACGGGCGTGTACTTCGCAGAGGACATCCCGGACCAGAGTTTCACCCGCGACGAGGCCGTCGCGCCGCTGGTTTTTCCCGAGGCAGCCGGTGGCAGCGAACCCTATGCCTACAGCCTGAGGCCCACGCTGCCGGCGGGACTTATCTTCGACGACTCAACCCGCACCATCAGTGGCACGCCCACCGAACTGCTGGCCAGGACCGCGTACACCTACGCCGCCACCGATGCCGACGGCCGCGCGGACAGCCTCACCTTTGCCATCGAAGTCCTCTCGCCCTTGCACATCCTCGGCGCAGGGGACATCCCGGACCAGAGTTTCACCCGCGACGAGGCCGTCGCGCCGCTGGTTTTTCCCGAGGCAGCCGGTGGCAGCGAACCCTATGCCTACAGCCTGAGGCCCACGCTGCCGGCGGGACTTATCTTCGACGACTCAACCCGCACCATCAGTGGCACGCCCACCGAACTGCTGGCCAGGACCGCGTACACCTATGCCGCCACCGATGCCGACGGCCGCGCGGACAGCCTCACCTTTGCCATCGAAGTCCTCTCGCCCTTGCACATCCTCGGCGCAGGGGACATCCCCTCCGAATTCGCCGTGCACGGCAACCATCCCAATCCCTTCCGCCACGTCACCCGCCTAGCATTCGACCTGCCCTGGCCTGCCCGGGTAACGGTGGAAGTGCTGGACCTGACGGGCAGGCGCGTGCTCATGCTGCCGGAAGAAGCCCTTGCCGCGGGGCGGAGCAGGACGATCGAGGTGAGCGGATCCGCCCTCTCCTCGGGGCTGTATTTCTACCGCCTCGTCGCGGCATCGCCCGAGGGCACGTCGGTGCACGCAGGGCGCTTCGTACGCGTCCGGTAAGGCGATCGGGATAGGTGGGGGCCTCACGGCCCCCACCCCCCCACACCACCGTGCGTACGGGTCCGTACACGGCGGTTCAATGGACTTGAGCAAACCGACTTGGGTGCCAGGGCCACCAGGCCGCTACGTGCCGGGAGTTCGGATTCGGGTTGCGCCGTGCAAACTTCGGTCCCTTCCCCACGGGCACCGCCGGATTCACCGGGGCTGTCCCACGCAAAAGGCAGCGTTAGCTGGATTTTCTGCCGCATTGCTCGCATGAGCTTGCCGTCCTACTACCCCTGTCCATTGTTCGGGCCTTCGTCGGCTAAGCCGACTACTATGCCCTCTGCTGACTTCTGCGTTGCGGTCACGTGCCTTACGACACGTTCAGTCCGGCTTGGCCGGACACAACGCAGATCTCCCAGGGTAAGACCAACCGCCTTCCCCGCACACCTGCCGAATCTACCACCCCGACGCATAGATGACGCGGACTTTGCGATAACCGGCTCGCTCGTCCGATCGGGTAGGCCTCGTATTCGGTTCTTGTTCATCAGGTCGCGGGTTTGCTACACGCTTCCTTCAGACCCCGCCTCACGACGACGCCCTTGCGCTTCGCTAATCCTTCGCCGCCATCTGGCTGGATAGAGGACTTGCACCTCCAAGCTGTTGATCATGCCTGGCACACCGGCAGGGCCGCTTCTCGCGGCCTTCGTCGCACCGGGATGCGTCCGGACGTAATTTACCCGCCGGACCGGCACTTCAGGGGCGTTCTCTTGGCCGCGTGTGCCGCATTCCGGCCCTGTTTTGCCACTTATGGGCAGTTTCAGGCGCATGTGTGCGGGCTCCAGCACACATAGGCGCCCCTGCCGGATCCGCCCCTCTCCGCCCCTCTGCACATACGCAGCGCCCCCGTGAATGCAACATAAAGATCAGTATGTTGCATTCACCGCGAACCAGTAAACGAGGCCCGCAATTCCACTCCTTAATGTAGGCAACCAATCCCGCCAACACCGCTTAACTGCCGCTACAAGGGTATCATGAACACTCCCGCAGCGTGACTTCGGACAGTTCTCAGAGCCTGACGTGGCTGGGCCGAGTAGAGGTAGCGGGGAATAGTAGTCAACGTAGGTATGAAACAGAATTCAGGTCACTACTGTGACTGCGAGGGCTGAATGTGACTGAGCAAATCAGCGGCCAGTTTCTCCGCATCGGCCACTTGGCTTGCTGTCATTTTCCACCGAAGCTCCCTTTTTTCCCCAACAGCATCCGCATGGCCTCCGGCATCAGCTAGGCACGCCCATGCATAAGCCTTTATAGTCTTGTTCCACACCCCATCCTTCGTCGTACATGAGTCCCAGGCTGTGTTGAGCGTGGGCATGTCCCTGTGCTGCCGCCTTATGGAACCACTTCGCGGCCTCTCCTCATCCTGCTCCACGCCCATCCCATGAAAGTAGTGTACACCAAGGTTGAATTGGGCCCCAGAGTCTCCTTGATCCGCAGCTCTGTGGAACCACTTCCTAGCCTCCCGCCTGTCCTGCTCCACGCCATGTCCCTCGTTGTACATAAGGCCAAGGTTGTATTGAGCCGCCGCGTGTCCTTGGTCAGCAGCTTGCCGAAACCACTCTGCGGCTTCCAAGTGCTCTTGTGCTACACCCCTTCCTTTGAAATACAGTAGACCCAAGCTGCTCTGGGCCTTGACATGTCCTTGTTCCGCCGCTCGTCGCAACCACTTTGCGGCTTCTATTCCGTTCTTCTCTACGTCTATGCCATTGAAGTATGTGAGACCCAGCTCGTATTGAGCATCAGCTTGCCCCTGTGCCGCCGCCATATGGAACCACTTCCTAGCCTCTCGCTCGTTCCGCGCTATGCCCATCCCCATAGAGTAGGCAGCTCCCAAGTTGTATTGGGCTGTCACGTGCCCCTGTTCTGCAGCCTTCTGCATCCACTGCACTGCCTCTCGCTTGTCTTGAACCACACCTGATCCAAGGAGATATCCAAGGCCTAGGTTGTATTGAGACGAAGCCGTTTCCTGTTCTGCAGCCTTTCTATACCACTTTGCTGCCTCCTGGTAGTCCTGCACCACACCACGCCCCCGCTCAAATAGAACTCCAAGATTATGTTGCGCAATAGCGTGTCCTTTCTCCGCCGCCATCTGGTACCACTTCACCGTTCACGATGGGTGTCACGCAGTAGAAGGTGTTCTCACCCACGATGCCCCTAGCAGCGAGCGCGCGCGCAAACGGATTCAGGCGATCCATGGTCTCGAAGTCACGTCACAGAACAGGTTTCTCCAGATATTCGTGTTGCGCGCTCCGATGGTCGTGCATGTACCCTCGATTGCAGGAAGTTCGTCAGTTCCTCGTAGCTCCCAACCTTCTTGTACACGCGCCAGCCGATGGAGTTAACGTGCGTTCCGTCGCCGTACACGAAAATGTTTACGATCAACTCCGTCATCGTTTGGAGCCTCCCCTCCGGGTCTCACTTTTTTTGGCACCAAGGGATGGCCTTTGCCCTGCAGCACAGCGACAGCCTTGCGGCCCCGGACCGCAGGCGTGTTCTCATGCGGACGTAACCAAACCGCTGTCCAGAAATCGGGCCACGGTGAGGTGTACCCGCAATCATAACTTGAAGGGATACCGGTAGACGTATTCCTCGAATAACGAGGTCACATACAAATGATCTCCATGCAGCAACAGATCATCAACCCGGATACTCTTGTCTGAGCTATCCCCTGAGCCACCCAGTAGTTGGAACTTAATTGTCTTGACATGCCGGTAGTCGTTACTGGAGACACTAATGATATACGTTCCAGGTCTTGTTACAGCCGCCAAATGTTCGTTGCCCAAGAAGAACACCCCATCAAAGAAGATCCTGGTTCCAGCTCCAGGAGCTCCTGACATCGTGATCACAGGCTCAAAATCTCTGACAAAGTCACCATCGAATCGGATCGTGCGGACGTGCTCGAAATTGCTGTCGTAGACAAATATGAACGGGAATCCCGCATAGCCTGCAGCCGTCAGGCTACCGTCAGGTGAGACAGCCATCACGTATGCTTCTTCGCCCGAGCGATCAGGAAGATCCAGAACAGGGAGCAGGCCCTCTTCGCGCCAATCAAAAGGCGAAGAGGCGCTTCGAATACAGACTAGCCAATAACTATCCCTGGGACAGGGGACATACAAATGAGCGAAGGTTACTGCCGTATTCAGAAACCCGAATTGGGGAATCAGTATGGATTTAACAAATTCAAACCTGTCCGTAAGCACCTGAATGCGATGCCCCCTTTCGTGTGCAAAGACGAAGGAACCGTTATAGTGAATCTCGTGGAGTCCATAAAATTCCACGGGACCTTCACCTCCATGACCAATTTGCCTTTGCAGATAACCATCTGGCCTGACCGCCAGGATGGCTTCAGCCTGTCCATCAGCGATGTAAATGCTGTCTCCTATAGCGGTCAGACCGCTTGCTGTACCTAGTACCAACGTGTCACGCGATAGGCCAACCTCCATCTCAGCAAGCCAGACATCCTCCACGCCATCCATGTTGACCAAGATCTGAGGAGCTACAGCCAACAAACTGTCGATATGAGGAGAGGCCGTTCCTCTGACAACGGATGTGGACTCGCCTTGACATGCCACTAGGCTTAGCACCAAAGCAACTATCCACATGGACCCTCGAAAGCCACTAGAAGATCTAGCTGTCATTTCTCCTTCGCTAGGGTATTAAGTATGTGTGCCGCCCGCTCTGTCAAGAACGAACGGCACACGGGAATCTCTTATGGCAGGTGTGCTATGAGACCACTTGCACTATCCGCCATTAACCTCAACGCCACATATCGTGCCCGCCCACGAACCATCACCAGACCAGAACCCGCCGTCATTGTCTTCGCAATTGATTGACATGGACCAGCCTTCATCGGAAGTGACAAGGACTGTTACACAGTCACCATTATCACACTTGAGCTTGGTCGGAGCACTGTGCAGCGGAATTGATCCTACAAATAGAATCAACGCCACGCCTATCATCTGTCGGATACGCTGTTTCATCGTTACGTGAACCTCGCTAAGGATGGTGGAAGTGACGCCAGCATACGGAATGTGCACGGCCACATGTGATCACTACGTGTGAAGTCTATGTGAAGATGTCAAAGAAGGGTGCCATGCGTACACGCGTCCTTTTATACGGTCGTGCCCTGTACCCCAGTCATTGTCGCCATACGCGCCAAATCCAGCGTTTCGCTATTACGCCTTACGATCCGAAAATAAGATGGATGGAATCCTGCAGGTACTTGGAGCTACTAAAAGGCTTCATTGCTCTAATCGGCGCATACTTATGGGAACCCCTTTGCCGCCGCAATCTGCTCCTCCATCTGAAAAACAGCCGTTTGGTTTCATCATACCCGCAAGAAACACCTAAGAGATGCACCGTTTACAGATACTCTATCAGGATCCGCACCAGCACTCGAGTGCCGGTGAATACCGGTGTGCCTCAAGTAACACCCTAGTCAACGTTACGCGGCTAAATACGGGAACTAGACGATGTAATGTAAGGGCCTAGCAGAAGGCCAGAAACGGGCGCTGTGACGCTTTCATAGCGTTCCCGTAAATGCGGGCATAGTTGCCGAAGCAGGCCTCTACGGGCCATTTATGGCCCAATACGGACTCCTCACGCACCGCTCTCGCGGCCTCCGTCACACTATGACACGTCCAGAGACTATTTGCACGATCTGAGCGGCTGTTACCTCACCGGAAACGCCAACGCTGACGGAAATGACGGGGCTGGTTACCCCCCGACACTGCCGGTGGAATCCACACACGCCCTGACGGCGTTTCCAGGAATGCACATTCCCACAGAGGACTCAGCCGTGACCGACCCTCTCATCAAAACAGATCCCGGAATTCTGGGAGGTACACCGGTATTCACCGACACTAGAGTGCCGGTGCGCATCCTGATGGAGTACCTGGAAGCCGGCGACCGACTCGACGAATTCCTGGATCACTTCCCCACCGTATCCCGAAAGCAGGCCGTCCAGGTGCTCGAACGCGCTACAGCGCTACTGGTAGGCCATACCCCCAAAGCTGCTGCTTAACAAAGCCATTCCCAGGCCGCTCGCTGCATCCTTCTCTCCTCTATTCAGGATGCACACGGTCCAGGATATGGGATGGGCCGAAAGCCAAAACGGCCACCTGCTGCAACTTGCAGCCGAACACGGCTTTGATGCACTCCTGACCGTGGATCAAGGATTCGAACACGAACAGAACCCGGATACCTTGCCTGTCCCGGTCATTATCCTCCTGCTCGCCGTGCGTAATCGGTTGCAGGACTTGCAGCCTCTCGTTCCCGAAGTGGTCACCGTTTGATAGAACTGCCGGGAAACCGTGATGACCAAGTGTCTACCGTTCCAGTCCCCTCCCGCGCTCGAGACTCCGTTGCAGAAGCCGTTCCCGCACCTTGAGAGCATGTCCTGCCACATCATGAATCGTACGCCATGCCTTGTCTCCTGTCGCCCGCGTTATAAGCCGTTCCTGCCCGGAATCCAGCTCCGCCATGCGATCACCTACGGGGCATAAGAGCTCATGGCGGTCCGGCAGCTCCTTCACGCACCGCTCCAGCTCCTGTACCCCGCCCCGAAGCCGGGCCTCCGTATCCCATAGCAGTTTCCGCTCCACTGCCGACATTTGGCGGCGCTCCACCTCCAAATACCGTAATCCCACGTCTGCCGCCTGGTGCGCCCCCTGACGCGCCTGTGCCGGATCCAGTATCCGCACAAAACCCCAGAACTTGCGCTGCTCCTGCATCCGGAGCATCCCGAAACGCTCTGGACTGCGCTCCATTTCCCCGGAAGCGAAATCCCGGCCCCACTTCTGTGCCGTAGCCAGAAACACCCTGCGCGCCCGCTCAGGAGACGCGTATGCCCGCCCCAGACTTCGGTCAAAGCGGGATGACAAATCTGCAGCCTTGCTATCTGCCAGGGTCACCTGCAGGCATCTTTCCCGGACCGCGGCGTGCTCTCTTCTGGCATGCTCCAGATCCTTCTCTCGCTCGCGTATCTGCAGATATACCTGTACATCCACATGCAGCCTGCGAAGCACGGCATTACCCTTGAAGAGTCGCTGCGCCCGTCTGTGGACATGCCGACGCATCCGATCGTAGGCCGTCCCTTCCGAGCGCCGCTCCGACAGCGTACGCGCACGAGGCCGCACCCTGCGATATCCCTCCGGAGCTCCCCGGTCGCCGCGGCGCAAACGCCCCCGCTTCCTGCCTAAACGCTCCATCTCCTGCAAGTACGCCGCCAGCGTCTGGCCATATTTCTCCTCCAGACGGCGACGGCCTCCCGCACGGCTCACCCTCGACATCGATGCGTGACGCTCTCCGTCCGTGACCACCAGGCCCCGCTCCCGCTCCTCGAGCCGCAGCCCCTCTCCCTGCAGCGCACCTACCAGCTCGCCCCACGTGCGCGCCGCCACTACGTGCTCTCCTGCGCGATCGCGTACCTGCTCCACAAACGGCCGCTCTCCCGTGCGACCAGCCTCCCGGATCTCTCCCTTCGACAGCTCCTGCGCACGCTGCCTTGGACGCTCTTCCCTGTTCGGCACGATCTGCCAGCCTCGCTCCTGCTCTATCTCCTGCAGCTCCGACTGGATGCGACGGTAGTCGTGACTTGTACTCCACGCCTTGCCTGTCTCCATGTGCACGCGGCTTATCATCAGGTGCACATGTGGATGCGACGTGTCGCTGTGCGCCACCATAAAGACCTGGTGCTCCGACAGTCCCAGCCTCTCCAGAACCGCGTCGCACGCATCCTCCATGTCCCGGTGCGTCGGCGCATCCTCCGCGGGCCACGACAGGCTAAGGTGGTAGACCGGCTTCTTGCAGCGCGTAGACCGCTCCGACATCAACTCCATTTCCTCGGCCGCGCCGCGTCCATCCTCGGCCAGCGTGTTGCGCGTGCCCGTCCACGCCACACGCTCCGATCGGCGCGTCAGGTACCGCGCCAAGCCGCGAAAGTCCTTCCCCGTAGTGACGTTGCCTATCACGTTAGTAGCGCCGCCTTCGCTTCCTCGAGCTCCTGCAGCAGCTGCTCCAGACGATGCGCCATCACCAAGCGCTTCGTCCGGTTCGCCATACGCGCCAGCTGGTTGATGTTGACGCCGATATAGTGCAGCTCACGCGCTGCAGCCCTGTCCGCCTTCGGCGTCAGCGCATGCCCCAGCACCACCTCCCTAACGTACGCCGCCACCGGACGATCGCAGGCCGCGGCATCGCGCGCAATCCGGGCATACTCGCTGTCATTTACCGCGACGTAGATACAGCGCCTGCGACGGCGTTCTGCCGAAAGAGAGGGACGCCCACCTTTGGGCGTTCCGGCCTGGCCGGCAGCGGAATCAACTGACATGAGCACGATCCTGGCCTGTGGGAGCTGGCGGACACAGTGCCCGGGCGCGCTTCCTTATCGGTGTCGTAGACACCGACAGCCCCGCAGGGCAAGGGCATTCACCCGGGCAAAACCGGAGCCTGCGAAGGTTTTGCCCGGGTGAATGCATAACTTGTTTCGAGGCCTGCTCAGCATGCACTACGCGTTCCGGCCTGCATGTTC
This sequence comes from Rhodothermales bacterium, assembly GCA_965216255.1. Classification (GTDB taxonomy): domain Bacteria; phylum Bacteroidota; class Rhodothermia; order Rhodothermales; family Bin80. The sequence goes on along the minus strand of OZ244148.1, from coordinate 4,067,818 downwards.
GCTGAACCACCCATGGGATCCTTTACCAAAGTGCTTCAATCCATGTCGTTACCTCCATAAACCGCTTTGGCCGCTACCAATTGGAACGACAGATATTGCGTGGGATTCGCACCCACCAGGAAGAAGCGCCTTTCCACGGCGCACATGGTCTACAAGCTGTGCTGGGAAGCGGAGAAACGCTGGCGGAGGCTGACTGGATCGCAGCTGCTCATCCGTGTATTGGAGACAACCCCGCACGAGTATAGCGTAGAAGTAAACAGACAGGCCGCCTAATTCTCATTCCCCAATCCCATGCCCCGGCGCCCTTCAGACCCAAAATTTGACAGTACCTCAATAAGGTGGGATCAAGAGCTTACGAACGCCCTACGCCTGCCTTCGAACATCGACTTTGCATTTATGTGAATAATGCGGGATTACATACCGCATATATTGGTCAGATAATAAGTATTATGCGGTGAGCACTAACTCAAAGGAGGTCTCTCATCATGCTAAACACGTTTACCCGTGGCGACTGGAAATCTCGCCTGCTGTGCGCACTCACAGGCATCGTGTGCGCGGTTCTTGCTTTCTCGCTGTTCATGCCTAATCCCGAACTCGTATCTGCTAGGGCTAGGCCTGATCACGCCATCGTCCTGGATAGGAGCGCAGATTGTGAAGAAGGCGAATGCGGGGAGCTAAGGTGCGAAGGCGATTGTGGGGAGAACAGTTGCTGTTCAACAGAAACAAGCATGGGTTGTATAACCTGCGATTGAATCGGAAGCCTAGGACAACAGAGTCATGCCTCACCGCTGCTTTGAATTGATCATGGCGGCGGCCATCTGTGCTTGGGGAGGTTGTGCAACGGACGGGGACGCCGTGAGCGTCTTGGAAAGTAGTCGAATGGAATTCGACGATCTGTTTGTCTTCGAAGATTCCATCCGATTAGACCCGGCGGTGCTCCTTGGCAGGATCACGCATCTCGACGTTAGCTCATCGGAAGAACTCTTGGTTTCGGATGAAGTGGGGCAGGGCGTGTACCTGTTTTCCCTCACAGGGGCCCTTCTGAGTGAGATGGTGATCGATGAATGTGCTCCGGGGGCAGACGGATTTTCGGTGAATAGCGCCGTGTTCGCCAGTGATGATCGCATAGTGGCAGTTGATGGGAGCAGAGGGTATGTCTTCGACAGAGACGGCAACTGCCTTGTGAGCAAGAAATCTTTCGACTTCCTGACAACGCAGGCGATTTGCGCTCAAGGTGACACCATATTCGCTTGGCAACAAGCTCGACGTGACGGACGACGAGTGATTGGTTTCTCTGATCAGATCGAGCCTGTGATCGAGATTGACTTGCCACCGCCGAAATTTCCCATCTTGTCAGCCCAGTATTATTCGGGGATAAACCGTGCCATAGCGTGTTTTGACGATGGCCCATGGTACAGGCTGAAGGAAGGCGTAGATGCACAGCCGTTGCGGAAACGCCCAGGCCTGATCCAGTTCAAGCCCTTTTTCTATAGGCCCGTGAAGCAAGACATGCTTCTGATTGGCGAACCAGGATGGAAGAAACGTCTTACCAATGCTGAAGGGACGTGGTCTGCTGGCGTATTCGAGTTAACAGGGTCAGTCCATCTGATGACGTACGCTCCCATTCCGGAGCGTCTTCACAATCCTGAATGGGAGCGTACTTATGGACTAGGCATTGTGGATCATACGGACTATTCCTTTAGCGCAAGCACTTTGGCTTGGTCCGCTCCATTGGACACTCGAGACGGGTACGCGTACTTCGAAGGCGATAATGAGCAGCTGGAGGACGGACAAGTCGGCAACCCGATAATTCTCAGGTACCGTTTCCTACGGCCGTAACATCTTGAATGATAATCGCATGAGATCAGCAGTGCGCAGCGTCCTGTGGTTTTCCGTACCGTTCATGCTCGCCTTTGCAGCGCTTGTCGCATCCTATGGTTGGATCGTGGACCAGCCGCCTACGTCACGGGCACTTGTCCCATCGCCTGTACCGGGCGCATCGGCTCTGGTAGGCCATGCACTTCCTACGGCACATCTGATCGAAGCGCAGTCCCGCGCTCCAATTGCTGATCAGGGACTGGTTCTTCCCGATACGGCGGTGGTGATCCTTTTGGGTGGTATTGGCTGCTCGGGCAACCAGGTGAGGCTGCTCCGGTCTTGGTCGGAGCAGCATACTGATCACCAAGAGCATCCTGTATTAGCTATTTATGCGGATCCTCTACTGGGCGTTGGGCAAGGAATCCGCGAGTCGTTGCTGCTGCGACGCGTCAGTCAGGCCACATTTCCCTTTTTGGTGTCAGAAGACTCGACATTCAATCCGCGTACGATGGGCATTCGCACACCACAGGTGGCATTAGTGGAGTCTCAGGTCATTACACAGGTTTTTGACGTGCTGGCCGAGCTCAGGTCGCTGGTAGTGCAGTAACCCCGCAGATAATCCCCGACGCCATCGGAGGCGCCTCAGGCAAACCGGACAGGGAAGTCCGGTTTGCGCGAAGGCGATAGGCCAGAACGTTCTCCCTGCGGTCCAGGAAGCCTCCCTCCAGCAGCACACTCAGGTGGTGGTCTATCCGCACTAGCAGACGGCCCCGATCGAAGGTGTCGAAAGCCAATGGAAGCCGCGACTGGTACAGCCAGCGATGAATGCGGTTGTGGTGCTGCTCCTGCTCTATTGAGTACCAAGCGTAAACGTGTAATTTTTTATACGGTAGGCAAATCTTGCCACGTTTACGCTTATAGCCACCGCATCGCCAGAGCTGTCAAGCGGCTCGGTCGCCGGCCACTGACGCGGATCGCGCTGCCGGAGGTAATCTGAAACAGCCCCCGTAGTGCCGATGCGCGCCAGGGCAATCTCGACTGCCGCGCGGCAGCCTGCCGGTGATTCGCAAGGCGCGCCGCGTGATTTCGCACAAGGCCCAGACAGCGCAAGGATTGACCGTTTACACGGCGCTCTTCCTCGCGGCTGTCCGCAACCTCGGACGGGTATTCAAGACGGAGTTTGTACTTGACTATCTGACCCGTCCGGCGCTCAGGCGACAGGTGCGTCAAGGCCTGTTGAAATCAGAGGAGCTGCACGCGCTGGCGCGCAGCGTGTTCTACGGCAAACTGGGCCGGGCAGACTGGCGCGACTTTCGGAGGCAGATGTCGACGGCGAGTTGGTGGGCGACATAGCGGAGGAGGTCGCGTGCGATCTCCAGCGGCTGTTGGCGCGGCAGGTGCCCCGTCAGGCGAACAAAGGCGAGTTGATAGGCGAAGCCAAGCCGGGTGTGACGGAGCTGGCACTGACGCAGCCGAGCCCGGTCCTTATCGGATAGGCGTGCCTGCCCAGCAATGACAGTACGTGAGAAAAGAGGTTCGGGCGCGGCTGCTTATTCCATAGCCTCCCGGAAGGCCTTCTTCACCTGAACGCGCGACGGTTCATAGTAGATTTGCGTGGTCTGCGGACTCTCATGGCCGAGAAATTTCTGCAACAGGTGCTCCGGCATGCCCCGGTCGGCCAGGTGTTGCGCGATGGTGTGGCGGAAAAGGTGCGGGTAGACATTTTTCGTAATGCCGGCTTCTTGTGCAACCTCCTTTACGATTTGCTGCACCCGGCGCCTGGAGTAGTGTGCTCCGCGCGGCGAGGGGAAGACGTAGCCGCTTTCCCGGCCGGCGAGGTGCAGCCTGAGCTCGTTGGCGAGGCTGCGAAGGATCGGGATGTCGCGCGCTTTGCCGCCCTTGTCGATGACGCGGATCTCGAGTTCGGCCATGGAGAGGTCTTCCGCGTGCATGCGGCAGAAGGCGCCGACCCGGCTGCCGGTTTCAAGCAGGGTCCGGACGTGTGTCCAGCTAAGGCTGGTGTGTTCGGCAGGAGTTAGTCCTGCCAGAGTAATAATCAAAGCTCTGTAGCTTGGGTAGCATGGAAGCGGGTAACCTAATTCATGAAGCCTACCGACAAGGCCTCCGAAAGGGAGGTTGCGAGTCATCGGGCCATAACGTGAGTGAACGCACAGGTGGCCTCGATAGTGTGCTCCGAAGGCCGAGCCCCCATCCGGAGGGCGAAGGCAGCATGAGCGGTCGAAACTTGATTGATACGACCGATCCACTTCGGCGGGGTGGTAGCGATGGCACGATGACAAGGACACACCGAGCAACTGGAGAAGCCCTCCTCGCCCCGGCGAGAAATCGTCGGAGCAAGGTAGGTCCTATAACCGGCAGCACCGGGAAAGGGGCTGAACGGCGAGAGGGTGGCGGACGGGCGTGTAGTAGTGCTGAAGCGGATGTAATGTCCGTGGAGCGAAGGCGCCCTGCTGTTGGTAGATTCTCCAACCCATGGAGAGGCGAGGGTGCTAAGATAAAGGCATCCATTGGTTCGCAGGATCCACGACGGGGGATATATCGCACGGCTAAGACCTCACTGGGACGGAAGAGGTGGAGTAAACCGGTACTGCACGCCTTGTTGGGCAGTTTTGACTGCATCAAGGCAGAAAGTGCGGTGGAAAGCGCTCCCGATTCCAGCGGTCCACAAACCGTGGGACGTAGCCAACAGGAAAGCCTAGTGCGGGAAAACCGCACGCTGGGTTTGAGGCGGCGGGGCCTGGAAACGTAGTCACGGAAGCCGGACTGAGGACCGGAGCGAAAGCGACGGACGATCCACCGGATCCTAAGGACTGGCGCGCCAGGCCCCGACCCTACCATGAGCCCGCTCGCCCCGTAGGCGGCCTGGAGCAGGACCTCGAGCTCCTCGTGCGTGAGCCGGTCCACGCTGCCTTTTTTGCGGCGGGGCGGCGTCAGGCCAACCTGACGCCGCGCTTCGGCGATGAGGTGCTTGGACTGATCGTAGGTGTATCCTCCTTCACGGAGGATCCTGGCTACGCGGCGGACGTCGCGCAGGCGGTTGCGAGCGGGTTCGGGCACGGCTTCCATTTCGCTTTTGCTGTCTTACCACGCAAAAGTAGGCGTTTCGGGGTCCAAATCGAAGGCATTTTGGCCGAAAAAGGGGTGTTTATTTCGCTCTCTTAGCCTTATGCGAAATCACGCAGAGCGGCCGCAGACTGCCGCACTGCGTATTCCACGGCAGTCTAGATCGTCCTGGTGCGCATCGGCACGACGGGGGCTGTTTCAGGTCAACTCCGGCAGCGCGAACCGCGCCGCTTGACAGCTCTGACGATGCGGTAGCTGTAAGCGTAAACGTGGCCGGATCTGCCTACCGTATAAAATCACACATTTACGCTTGGTACCCAAGATCTGCAGAACACCATCAAAGGCGGTATGTACGGGCCACCAGAGCTATTCAGGGAGCAGCTTACAACGCGAGGCAGGGAGGATTTACCAATGAGAACTGTACAATAATTGCGTCTGTCGGTCCCCTCGTGCGTGAAGGATTATTGTTCAAGCTAATCCCCTTACAAAACTGCATATGGCCTCGGTGCGCATCCGCTTGCCGAGACTTCCCCCCGTATTGACAGGAAGATAACGCCTGTTGTCCGGTAGTTTACGCTCGGACGAGCTCGTAGGTGTTAAGCCTGTCATTTGAGCGGCTTCGGCGACGCCTGCGGCGTTCTGGACAAAGGTGCCTCTGAGGCAACTGTTCCCGATGACGAAGGTGGCCGTGCCGCCGTGCCGCAGCACGCGTGCCGTCTCCGAGATCATCCGGTAAAGGTCTACGATGTAGCGGTCAATCATTGAGCGATACCGGCGCGGCAATAGGTCAAAGCTGCCCATAGCCTTCCTTATTTGCGCATACCGTTTACTGGTGCTAGGACCATCAGGCGCCCGCTCAGCACCGATGCTGTTTGAACGAATGCCCCGGAGTTCCCCCAAACTGTACCCGAGCCACACCAAGGCCATCCGGTGACCGCGCAGATAGTCGATAGCGTTGAGGTAGGGCGGGGATGTTAGCACCGCATCGATGGTGCCGCTCTTGATCGTGGTCAGCTGGCGGGCATCGCCGGCTGTTACGGTCGCGGTAGCACTTGCCGGATTGTCCTTAAGGCGCTTGCGCAGCAGGCAAACAGCTTTCTCGTATGCCAGAAACACTTTGCAATCTGATGTTTCGCGGACCTTGTGTGGACGACTATGCGACGTGTCCCGCGCCAGCGAGGCGCACGGCTCCTTCGTGACAATGATTCTGCTTAGTGCAAGGCGGAGCACATCAAGTGCTGCTGCGTCCTCGCTGTCGAGCCCGGAGTCATACTTGTCGAGCACAAAGGCTATCCGCGTGAGGTCTGCACGTTGCGGTGTAGCAAACCAGAACTCCACGAACGCGGTGGTTTCGGGGTCTTCATCCATCCAGGGCAGGTTGACCGCATCTGGATCGGTCGCCTGCGCTTCTTCAATCAGCCACTTCGCCCATTTCTCGATACGTTCGTCTGCGACCGAGGTAGTCCATACCCGTGCCATTAAAACGGCCAGCGGATCCATGTCAAAGCCGATCGCCTCATGGCCCAACGCAATCGCCTGTCGGAGCACGACACCCGATCCAGCCATAGGATCCAATACCAGGCTGCTATCATCAAGCAGCTTGAGTCGTTCAAGCGCCAGATTGGGAGCCATGCGGGCCGGGAAGGGATGGATTGATTTCATGCTGATGCTTAAGAATCTGAATCCCCGTCTGCTCCCGCATTTAGCTTTTCGAGTTGAACCTTGACAGCCTCGGCGACGCGCTCGGCACTGGCGTTTACGACGACGTTGCGGCTAGTGATATTGATTCCGACCAGATCAGGTACAATAACATGAAGACCACGGACCAACGCAACTACATGCTCTTCGAAAACGCCATTGACCCCCAGTTCTTTACGGCAAGTATGTGCTATAGTTGAGGCTGAAAGCGCGTCCGGGATCTGTCCCTTCAACTTGTTTAGCGCCTGAAGAAATACATCAATCGTAAGTTTTCGGTTCGATTTCAACTCATCGCCCAGCGCGGTCACCCACGCTGTTACTTCTTCGGGGCTATAGAGGTGGAGCACTTCGCGAAACTTGGTCACTGAAATAGCACCATACTTGGCGGTATACTCAAGCAATTGACCAAGATCACGTGCCGTCATGGGGGTTACTTGTTGCTGGTCAGCTCGCTCTGCGAGTGCTCCTTTACTAAATCCCGGCGCAATCACGAGTGCGTGATCGGCCTCGTATCGCTTACGATGCTGGGCAACGGCATCGAGCCGGATATTGTTGGTCTGGGCTACTTTTTCTTTTGACGATTTGGCGTCAAACGTAAAGCTGTACAGTGGAGCCGCAGGATAGCTGTCGGTTGGATCAGGAATCGTGGGAATAGGATGTGCACTCGCGATCCCTTCCGGCTCTCCTGGCTTGGCCAAATCTAGAACGTCGAAACCGAGATAACGCAGGGCGTCTGACACTACAGCCTCCAAGAGCTTGCTGGATTTGCTCTTGTGCTGCGTTTTCAGAAGCAGGCTCGCAATGTACGACCCTGATTTTCGGCGCCGCATTGCCTGAAAACACATTAGTTTGTCCCGGTAGGCACGCACATCGTTCAGCATCCCAGCGTCTATGCCGATATCGAGCGCATAGATGTCGGACAGTAGGCTGACCATGGCGATCGTGCGCACCAATTCTTTTTCGGCCTTCCTTCGCGAGTGCTCCATTACAAATGGATGACCCTTATTCACCACTATGGTGTTGTCGCTTATTTTGAACTTTGCGAAGCTGCTGTCTGGAAACTCTCCGAACCTGACCTTGCCCAGTGCATTTCTAATGTTGTCGGCGGTATTCTCCCGCCAGGATTGATGCTTCGCCTCGCGATCTTCGATATCCCTCTCATCGAACAAATCCGGTAGCGCTGCCTGCGTCCTGAGGGTCTCCGAAACAACGCTGCGCAGCGAATTTAACGACAAAACGCCAAGTGATTGCACAAGCACGTCACCGCCATCAGGAATTTCCGAGTTGGGGTCGTTGTCATACACTGTTCGCGCCTTATTGAACACCTTCCGCAGAAACGCTCGAAAGATCGCGAGATCGCGCCGCTCCATGAACTGCTCGCGGTTGGTCGTGAGATACTCGTTGAGGCCATCCGCCCGAACAGCCATCCGGAATCGTGCCCAGGCAGCGTGACTCAGATTCTTTTCGCCGAAGCTCGGATCGCGCTGATTCACAACGCGGCCGAGCACATTGACGTGGAAACCGTTCGAGGCTCCTCGATTCTCGCTCTTGCCGCCGCTGATCTTATCCTCGAATAGCTTGGCAAGTCCTGTCACGCGGCCGATGCCCGGGAGCTCGATAAAAGGATACGGGTCAGTTCCTGACATGATTAGAATACGCTCCCGCGCCGAATCTTGCGTGTCCGCAGGTGCAGGCGGAACGTCGTTGTCTTCTGCATCGCCCTCGCCGGCATTACTGTCTTCCACGAGGTCGATATAATCAATATCGAGATCAGGTCCGATCCTCCACTTATCTACGATGGGGGCATTCATCTTTGGAGAGCGAAGCAGATCTTTGTTGAGGTAGATAGACATTTCGCTCCCGAATGGCAGCGCCGCCACCAACATTCGACGGAGGATGCCAATCTTTAATCCCCGGCCTACAGGCTTTAAGTCGGACAAAACAACCAACGTCCACGTCTTCCCCTCTGGCTGCGTCGGCTCAGTGGGAACTCCCCCAAACTCGTTCCCGCCACGTTCCACAGTCTCCAACTTTTCGTGCTCCGTATTCTCCAAAAAGTTGCTTTCAATCAGACGACTGAGCCGTCCACCACCATTGACTGCATCAAGCGTCTTAGCTACATCTGCCTGGGTGATCTCAAACACGGGCAACCTCAAATCGTTGATCAAACGAGTGGGGTCAGTGCCACTCTGCTGGTCAATCTGGCCGTAATCCATCGTTACCCGGCGAATAGTGCCGTCATCTGCTTTGCAGATATAGGTGAGTTTTTTCGCTAGCACGTAGGTGGCAAGCTTGCCAATGCCAAATTTTCCAATGACGGGCCGGCCTTGATGGACTGGTTCTTCGAGCTTGGGCGAAAAGGCGATATGCCAAAGCGCCCGCAGCCCCGCCTGGTCCATCGAAATGCCGTTATCCAGCACTGCCATGGTAGCTCCGTGCGCGCTCAGATCGGGCGCTATTTGTACGTCCACGATGCTCGCGCCCGCATCCCAACCGTTCGAGATTAGCTCTTCGAACGCTTTTTGTGGTGACGAATAGAGTTGCTCGCTGAAATGCTCAAGAAATCGCGTGCTCAACTCGACACGTATAGTGTCGACTAGTGTACCTACGGTATCAGGAGTTGACTTAGCCATTTATTCTCTTCCAACTGCGCAAAATACGTCCCACAGACCAAGAGTATCGACACGGTAATCAGGGTACCCAGCCCGCAGCACGGGCCTATTGTCAATTATTCTGGTCTGATTGCTTGTGATTGTGGGATACAATCGTGGGTGTGGAAGGACTAACCCGGCTGATTAAACGGCCCGATTATGTCGATCTGTGCTGCATTCCCGCAGCTGCGCGCATTGTTAAGGGTAGTCTCCAGATAGTCGGTCAGCGTGGGGTCGATTTCGTAGCAGTGCAGCGCGGCCGAGCGAGTCCTAGACGCCTCGCGCACACAGCGATCGACCAGAGCCGCAGTAAGTGACCCCACCCCGGCGCCGGGGTCGAGGACGCGCAAATCTCCGGACACATCGCTGAACAGGCTAGCCATGAACAGGGCAATTGGTGCCGGGGTCATGTACTGGCCAAGCCTGGCTCGCACTCCGGGATCCAGTTTCTTTGCAGCGTCGAGTCGGTAAAAGTCGGTTGTATCGGCTAAGGCTGGCTGCATGCCGTTCCTATTTCTCGTATCCCTGCCGGGATGTTCGGCAGGACTACGCCGGAATCCAGATTGCAGGGCATGATGGAGCTCCGTGTACTGGTGTTCAGGCAGTATAGCGAAACGCAGGATCTGGCGCGTATGGCAACGCGGACCAGCTGGTCTATCCACTCCTACCGCAGCAACAGCCTTTCAGATCATGTAAATGGGTTCCGGACGTGTCCTAGTGCGACGAAGGCCGCGAGAACGGTGCGTGGAAAGCCCCCTATTGGGCCATAAATGCCCCGTGGGAGTCGGCTTCCGCAATCGTGCCCCGGTTTTAATCGAGGCATCATGGAAGCGTCCAGTCGCAGCCTGCTTTAGGCCCTTCGGATTACGTTGCATACATACCTTAAATGCCCGCAACGCCGGAATTCATGTTGCCCCAAGATGGAAGCTTCCACGGTTATCGTGCAGACGCACAATACACTGCGATGATTAGGTTATTTCTCGTATTCAATCTCGTGTGTCGCTGAGAACACCGGACTGAAGGACCGACAGCAGGTAGAAAACGAACGCTGGAACGCTTCCAAGGCGCCCCCGGGTCAACCGGGGCATAACGGCGAAAACGGGCTCATACGGGGCATTTCAGGGCCAATAGAGGGTTTCTAGTGCCGTTTCGCGGCCTTCGTCGCACTAGGACACGTCCGGAGACGATTTGCACGATCTGAACGGACGTTAGCGCGGCAGGAGCAGCTAGACCATGCGTCGCCAGGCACACCCAATCCGGCGTTGTGCTACTATGCCTGAACACTGATACGCAGCGCAGCATCATGCCCTACAATCCAAATACCAGCAAAGTCATGGCGGACATCACGGTCCGATTGGGACACCGAATGATTCCAAGTTAGGCCAGTAACCCGAAACCACATGTGCTAGTCTAGCACTACTGCTATCGCGGCTTCGTATTTGTCCATCGGGCGCCCGAACAGATTATGAGCATCTGTATAGCTGAGCTGTATATCCGGGTACTGATTGTATCCTGTACATTCATAAGAGCCCGAGGCCCTTACCGTGACCGATATCTTACTTCTAGGATTAGTGAGCTCCACTCTGCGATCTCTAAACTCAGAATTTCTGCAGGCATGAGCCAAGCCTAACTGCGGTTGGTGGTCACGGCTGGGCACGCCAACTTTTATCTCCCTTCCCACATAATGAAACGGAAGGTCATGTATTTCGGCCAACTGGCGTAGGCGGCGCGCCACGGGCAGTTCAGCACACTCTCTGGATGCCCTGATTCTTTCAGTTGTCGGTTGTTCGGGTATGGGGCTGCACAGGTACTCGTGCAACGCGTCTGCGAGGCTCGGATCCATTATTGCATACACCTGATCGTCTGCGAGTCGTGCAATAAGTCCAGCCCATAAAGAGTTATCCGCCTGAATGCTGGAATAAACAGAATCGATCGAAATCCTGTCCTGTGTGGCATCCAAGGCTAATTCGTATCCGCCTGGGAAAGTGACTGACAAGCTTCGATGGGAAGAACCGGAAAAGAAGTTCCTGCACACGAAAATGCCCAATACAAAGCCGATAACTATGTACAGCGCTGGCTTCGCAGCACTCCCGAGCAGCTCTTTGGCTTTGTTTACCATCTCCGTCCTAGTTCACAGTTTAGTTCGAGTCAAGTCAGTGGGACATATGGGAAATCGATCGTGTGATAGCAGGGTTAGGCTTGAGTTCTCCTATCCACTTCGGATGCTGCGCTCTCCATACCATGACCGCGAAGAGATACTTGATATACCGGGGGATCTCCGCTAACCAGCATCCCCTGTTTCGCGAGCAGCTCCGCTAAGTACCGTAACTCCTCCGCACTGTGCCGGGGCGTATACGTGGCCGCGAAGAATCTGGGCTCTAGAACGTGAACCCTATCGGCCGGACTCTTCAGCCCGCGCAGCATTTCGGCTAATAGCATCTCAGTACGATCGCGAAGACTGGGCAGGGACTTGGCTACGGCTGCAGACAACTCGTTGGTTGTAACCGTAGGGACACGATTCTCCCTGTTCTCGTGGAAAACCCAGCTGGATATCTTAGCCCTCTCCTTTGGAGATCTGTACCTGCCTAAGACCATGAAAGCCGAACGCGATAGCTTGAACTCTCCGCACTGCTCACACCACAAATGTGACCCATCAAAAGGAGCGCTAGAGATCGGCGCCGCCTTCGAGGAACAGATTGGACATGTGTCGTCACCCAACGATGACCACCCATACATGAATGATGTAGCTTCTGGAACGTATCTCAGCCACCCAGTTCTGCCTTTTCCATCACTGATCCGGCATGATCCGTCAGGCTTAACTTCATATATGAAGTCTGCATCCTTCAAAACGTTGCGCACTACCATCAGCGTCTGCTCTACTAGGAATCTATTGGGATAGGCTTGGCTGTACCAGTCCAAGATCTCTACTGCCCGCTGTACAACCATGGTTGGGGTAAGCCCTACCCCTTCTTGATTTTCTAAGCGCTTCTGGACTTTCCGTAGCTGGTCAGCCCGAAGTCCAGAAATAGATATTTGAATTCGATCTGAAGCAGTCATGGGTATGCATTTACGTGCTATTTACGCTGTAAATACAACCTAGATTGAAGACAGTTCCCGTGTAATCAGCTTTAATATAGCTGCAACAAGTACAAAACACCGGACTGCTCTACCGCTCTAGGCCTATCTCCCGCAGCAAGCTCCTCCGGCGCAGCCAGAGGGCTCGTTCAGTCGCCTCCCGCACCATTCCCAACGACCCCATCCCGACGGCCCGCTCCAAGAGTCGCTCCTGCCCGGAATCCAGCTCCGCCATGCGATCACCTACGGTACACAAGAGCTCATGGCGGTCCGGCAGCTCCTGCACGCGCCGCTCCACCTCCTTAACACCGTCTCGCAACCACGCCTCCGTATCCCACAGCAGCTTCCGCTCCGCTGCCGGCATTCGGCGGCGCTCCACCTCCAAATACCGTAATCCCACGTCTGCCGCCTGGCACGCCCCCTGACGTGCCTGCGCCGGATCCAGGATCCGCACAAAACCCCAGAGCCGGCGCTGCTCCTGCATCCGGAGCATCCCGAAACGCTCTGGACTGCGCTCCATTTCCCCGGAAGCGAAATCCCGGCCCCACTTCTGTGCCGTGGCCAGAAACACCCTGCGCGCCCGATCCGGAGACGCGTATGCCCGCCCCAGACTTCGGTCAAAGCGGGATGACAAATCTGCAGACTTGCGATCGGCCCGGGTCACCTGCCGGCATCTTTCCCGGACCGCGGCGTGCTCTCTTCTGGCATGCTCCAGATCCTTCTCTCGCTCACGCAGTTGCAAATATACCTGTACGTCCACATGCAGCCTGCGAAGCACGGAATCGCCCCTGAAGAGCCGCTGCGCCCTTCTGTAGGCCTCCCGCCGCATCCGGTCGTAGGCCGTCCCTTCCGAGCGCCGCTCCGACAGCGTACGCACACGAGGCCGCACCCTGCGATATCCCTCCGGAGCTCCCCGGTCGCCGCGGCGCAAACGCCCCCGCTTCCTGCCTAAACGCTCCATCTCCTGCAAGTACGCCGCCAGCGTCTGGCCATATTTCTCCTCCAGACGGCGACGGCCTCCCGCACGGCTCACCCTCGACATCGATGCGTGACGCTCTCCGTCCGTGACCACCAGGCCCCGCTCCCGCTCCTCCAGGCGCAGCCCCTCTCCATGCAGCGCACCTACCAGCTCGCCCCACGTGCGCGCCGCCGCTATACGCTCTCCTGCGCGATCGCGTACCTGCTCCACAAACGGCCGCTCTCCCGTGCGATGAGCCTCCCGGATCTCTCCCTTCGACAGCTCCTGCGCACGCTGCCTTGGACGCTCTTCCCTGTTCGGCACGATCTGCCAGCCTCGCTCCTGCTCTATCTCCTGCAGCACCGACTGGATGCGACGGTAGTCGTGACTTGTACTCCACGCCTTGCCTGTCTCCATGTGCACGCGGCTTATCATCAGGTGCACATGTGGATGCGACGTGTCGCTGTGCGCCACCATAAAGACCTGGTGCTCCGACAGTCCCAGCCTCTCCAAAACCGCGTCGCACGCATCCTCCATGTCCCGGTGCGTCGGCGCATCCTCCGCGGGCCACGACAGGCTAACGTGATAGACCGGCTTCTTGCAGCGCGTAGATCTCTCCGACATCAACTCCATTTCCTCGGCAGCGCCGCGTCCATCCTCGGCTAGCGTGTTGCGCGTGCCCGTCCACGCCACACGCTCCGATCGGCGCGTCAGGTACCGCGCCAGACCACGAAAGTCCTTCCCCGTAGTGACGTTGCCTATCACGTTAGTAGCGCCGCCTTCGCTTCCTCGAGTTCCTGCAGCAGCTGCTCCAGACGATGCGCCATCACCAGGCGCTTTGTCCGGTTCGCCATGCGCGCCAGCTGGTTGATATTGACGCCGATATAGTGCAGCTCACGCGCTGCAGCCCTGTCCGCCTTCGGCGTCAGCGCATGCCCCAACACCACCTCCCGGACGATCGCAGGCCGCGGCATCGCGTGCGATCCGGGCATACTCGCTGTCATTTACCGCGACGTAAATGGTACGCCTGCGGCGGCGCTCTGCCGAAAGAGAGGGACGCCCCCCTTTGGGCGTTCCGGCCTGGCCGGCAGCGGAATCAGCCGACATGAGCACGATCCTGGCCTGTGGGAGCTGGCGGACACAGTGCCCGGGCGCGCTTCCTTATCGGTGTCGCAGACACCGACAGCCCCGCAGGGCAAGGGCATTCACACTGGCAAAACCGGAGCCTGCGAAGGTTTTGACCGGGTGAATGCATACCTTCTCCGCTGCTCTGTGTCGTCTTCCTCAAGGTCGCCGCCACAGAGAGCGGGAAGTGCCGCCGCACGCTACAATCCCGCTACGATTGCACCGGAGGGATACGATGCAGGGCCGGCGCCCCGAAAGCGTTACCTGTTATCACGTCGCAAGGACAGGACCGCCCGCCTGGAATACTGCACTGTATTAAATGGCACGTCCGTCTCGACCGGAGGGCACATTAAGTACTTCCCTGTATTCAACACCCATGGCCCGGCCGGAAACGGTCCGTCGCCGTCTTTGCCTACTTCACGCCCGAGGAAGCACAGCGCTTGCACAGACGCAAGAGACCGGGCCAGTCCATGTCGGAGCTCGTGCGGGAGGCCTTGCTCGGCAATCTGCCGCCGGCGGCCGCGGAGCTGCAGCCGAAAATCTCCACACCCGTCCCGACAGCAGCTGCCAGTCCCACTCCGGACGAGGCGGAAGCCGCAATACGGGCCTATGGCCGGGAGATGGAGGACCGACAGATCTACTCGAAAGCCGCACTGGCGATAGCACGAAAGCATCCGCGCCGCGCCCTCGCCGCCAGAGACCTGGCGCGGCAGCAAAAAATGTCACCCGCGGAACTAGTAGCCTGGCTCAAAGAGCACGGCCCGCTGTGGGACAAGAACTGAGCGCCACGTGTGCCTGCCCTGGAAGATCCCTTAGTCCACATTTGCAGGGAACCAACGCCGCGGAGTGACCTGCACGCTTCATGTCCATCCAAGCCCCGAAGCAGGCTGCGGAATTGGCAGCGACTAGGCACTGCTTCTTTCAGATCGAGCTATGCCCGGCAGGGTGGTACAGGCGTACGTTGCCAGATCAGGCCTGCGAAGCGTTGGTTCCGCTTCGCCACACAGGAATTCTGAAGTTTCGTAAAGGCAGCAGACGGCAAGCGTATTTTTGCGCTTATCATTCACCCACGCATACGCACTAGCATGGTAGCCGTTGATGCTTCTCCCCTGATACACCTGGCCAGGATCCGACAACTGGATTTGCTGAACCGGATCTACCGTGATGCCCTGATCGGACCTGCCGTTCACGCAGAAACGGTCGAAGCGGGCAAGGCCATTCATGCCCCCGATGTCCATAGACTGGAGGATGCCATAACGACCGGATGGCTCCTGGTCTGTCAGCTGACACCCGCCGAAAACACGTCGATGCATGACTTTATGGAACGGTTCCGACTGGGACCAGGCGAGGCGGAGGTGCTGGCCATAGCCCATACACGAAGCATACGCCTGATCATTGACGACAAGGCCGCCAGAAACGCAGCCAGAACACTCGGCATTGAACACGTGGGAACGGCCGGCGTATTGTTGAAGGCATACATCAAAGACTGCCTGAACGCAATGGAGCTGGAGCAATCCGTCCGGGAATTTGCCACACGGTCCAGAATCTCCGAAGCGGTCGTAGCAGACATACTAAGCCGGGCAAAAGGGGCCTGACATGCAGTATCAAGACCCGACAGAAGGTGCGCTGCCCTCTGAAATGCTCCAGGACCTGGAAACCATCCGGGCCGTGGAGCACACAGACCGCGCCACGGTCGTGCATCAGTTGCTGTCAAAAGCCATCCTCCTGTGGAAGATGGACCACTACCTCCAGATGTATGTTGCCGGAGCCGTGTCCCTGGCCCAGGCCGCACGCAGTGCGGGCATAACCCTCTGGGAAATGATGGACTACGCCAGCGCTCGCAAGGTAGCCAGCCAGTATGATCTCAATGCGTTTCAGCACGATTGGGCCACTATTCGGCCAAGCGCGGAAAAGAGGCGCGAAGCGGGAAGCTGACTCAGTCCGTCGCCCTGTTTGCCTACTTCACGCCCGAGGGAGCGCAGCGGTTAAAACGGCGCAGGAGACCTGGCCAGTCCATGTCGGAGCTCGTGCACGAGGCGCTGCTCGGCGGCCACCAAGCGCCAGACGCGTAGCTGAGGCCCGTCCCCGAACGAGGCAGAAGCGGTAATACGGGCCTATGGCCGGGAGATGGGAGATCGGACAAGCTACTCGAAAGCTGCGCTGGCAATAGCACGAAAGCATCCGCGCCGCGCCGTGGACGCCAGAGACCTGGCCCGGCAGCAACAGATATCTAATGCCAAGCGGGACTGCAAGGAATCGGGTTTGTGGGAGTCCTGGACCAAGCAGCCAGAGGGCAATATGCATCCCACCGAGGCGATTTTGTCAGGAACCAGCAGTCTCAATTGGCCTTCAGCATCGAGATCACAGGCACGGAGCTTGAGCATTCCGGGACCCTGCACAAGTTTATTGACCACCACGCCGAACTCCAACAAATCGTTGACGAGGCTAGGAGGAACAATGACTGAACCCACTGAAAAAAGGATCGTGTGGCTGCTTGTGGGCGCGAACGTATGGCTTATGGCGCTCGTCGCGCTAAAGAGCCTCCTGTTTTGGAGTTGCGGGCTGCTGCCTTGATTTGGAGTGAGCCTGCGGCTTGCCAAGCACAACCAGTACGCCCACGCAGACCCTCCAACTTGCTCGCGCCCTCCCGCTTTCTGAGGGGCATGCGAAACGCATCCGGAGAGGCGCAATATCCCTGCACACGATGGAGGCTAGGCCCCCTCTCTCAGTCCCAAGCTAAACCAGATTGCCCCAATAGTTCGGGACACGCCCATTGCGATTGGGCCATGGAATAATTATTGTATGGCCAACAACACCGATATTTCGGCATTATCGTGTTGTATGTGCCGTTCGTTCCGTTCAAACCCGGGGCCCCGAAGGCCGCCTACCTCCGCCCCCGATACATCTGAATCGCAGACCTTCGGCCAGGGGCCACCGCGTGGCCTACGCGCCGACGCCCTGGTCTTCGCACCACACCATCCATCCAAGGTGACGCGCCTCCGCCGCGGCGCTATCGGCATGGGCCGCATCTTCAAACAAGCCGAACACGGCAGCCCCCGTGCCGGAAAGTGATGCGTACCCAGCACCGTGGTAGAGCAGTAGGCTCTTCGCCTCTCTTAGCACTGACCAGACCTCCAATACGACGGGTTCAAAATCATTTTTCAGTTCGGCGCGCCAGCGGCAGAGGTCATTGGATCGGACAACCGCACCAATATCCGGACGCCGCGCTGCACATGGCCGGATTTGAGCGAATGCCCACGACGTTGATACATGTACCGGGGGCACGGCGACCACGAGCGTAAAGGGAAGCCGATAGTCCTTCATTGGGGTCAGCACCTCCCCTCGACCGGTGGCATAGGCAATGGGCGGCCCGAGAAAGAACGACACATCGGATCCCAGATCCATCGCAACTTCCCGCAACGCCGCGTTGGAAAGGTCAAGATCCCAGAATTCTGCCAGTAGCTGCAGCGCGGCCGCGGCGTCACTTGACCCTCCTCCCAATCCCGCCCCCGCAGGCAGCACCTTTTCCAAATGCAGCGCCGCGCCGCCGCCGGCAGACAGTGCACGGGCGGCCTTCGTTACAAGGTTGGTCTCATCTGTAGGAAGGGGGATGCCCGAACAGGTGAGCGTGAATTCCGGCGCGGGACACACGTGCAGGCTATCCGACCAGCGTAGGCGGTAGAAAACGGTTTCCAGATCGTGGTAGTTATCTGCGCGCCTGCGCAGCACATGCAAGCCTAAATTCACCTTTCCCGGAGCAGCGCGATATTGAACCACGGCACTGAACAAGAGTACGAAGGGCCGCACGATTACAGGGTGGTTTGGTTCCTCCCTTGTCTATTCCAAATTCCCATGACGAGACTAACTGCCGCACGACGAATCGGCGTGTGTGCGTCCATTTTGACCGCAGTGCTTAGCCTGACTGTGGTAGCGCAGCGTAGTGCCCTGAACTTCGGCATCCTTGACGATGCCACCGATTCCCCCGGCCTGCGCCTGCAGCAGCAGCTCCTGCAGTCATCCATGGATCCCGAAATCACGGCCCTGGAAGGCCCACTGGACGCGGAAGAATACATACTGGGCCCGGGCGATCATTTCAATGTTTCCGTAGGAGGCCTTCTACCCCTGCGTGAGCCGGTCTTTGTGTCAGCCTCCGGCAACTTGGTTCTGCCGGAAGCCGGAGTGATTCCCGCCGCAGGCAGGACGCTGGCCGTCGTACAAAGCGAAGCTCTGGAGGCCTTGCAGCAGCGCTACGTCAATGTCCCGGTAAGCATCAGCCTGCTGCGGACGCGAACATTCTATGTCCACATATCGGGTGCGGTACCCGAACCGGGACGATACCTGATGCTGCCCATTTCACGGGTAGACAATGCGGTGAGTTTTGCCTACCGCGCGCGCAGCCTGTACTGCCCGAACGCCGGCGCGGAAGACAGCATCTGCCTGCCTACGTCCGGCACCGCCGAGCGCCCCGAACTGCAGGAGGGCTTTAGGCCTTCGCTCCGCAACGTAAGGGTTACCCACCGCGACGGGACGACGCAGACGTTTGACTTGATGCGCTATTACACCACCGGTGATACCGAATCTAATCCGTATTTGCAGGACGGCGACCACATTACGGTTCCCGCCTTTCATTCGGAAAGAGACGCAGCGCGCGTGTCGGGCGAAATTCCTTATCCCGGCCAGTACGACGTACGCCCAGAAGAAACGGTACTGGACATTTTGAGCATCGCGGCCGGGTATTCCAACCTGGAAGACATCGGTGAAGTTCGCATCACGCGCGGTGACCCAGGCGGGGAAGTCATTAGCGTACACATGAGCGACATGCTGCAGGGAAACACGGAGCCTCCGCGCATCAGAAAGGGAGACCATATCAACGTCCTCCCCGAGGAAGTTGCCCAAGCCGCGATCTACGGGCGCGTGCAGTATCCGGGAACCTATCGCATTGAGGACGGCAAGACTACGCTGCTGGATCTTGTAGGCCTTGCAGGCGGCCTCAAAGACGATGCCAGCTTGGGCGCCGCCTTTATGGAGCGCCGCAATTCGCTCAACTACCGCGAGTTTGGGCACACCAACAACCTCGACTTCTTTAGTCGTACCTATGCCCTTTCATTTGCAGCGCATAGCGCAAATCGCGTAGTTGCCAACATCGAGGCGATCCTGACGGGGCAGCAGCAGGATATGGTCCTGTATGACGGAGATCGCCTGGTCTTCCCTCGCAACGAAGGCACTGTCGTCGTAATAGGCAACGTTCCCCGCCCCGGGACTGTCGGGTTCGTGGAAGGCCAAACAGCGGAGTATTACATCAATCTCGTCGGCGGGCCGGGACCTGATGCCAGGACGGTGTACGTCTTCGAAGACGGCACGGGCGAATTTCGGGTTGGAAAGTCCTCTATCGTTCGGTCCGGTGATTCCATTTTTGTTGACCGAAAGGACAACGCGGAAACGCCGGACATGGCCCAATTGCTGCTCACAAAGCAGCAGCAGCGCATACAGCTTACGCAGGTAATCATCACAGGTGTAACGGCCATCACAAGCATCATCACGGCGTATGCGGCCATTAGTCGCTAGCCTGAACATCAATGAATATGGAGCAACCGTCACTCCTGGACCCATGGGCCCTAGTCGGCATCTTTTGGCGCCGCCGGTGGCTTGTAATCGCAGTTACGGGGACAGCAGCCGTGCTTTCGGTCGCAATCAGCTTGCTACTACCAATCTGGTTCATGGCCCAGACGCGCCTGCTGCTTCCGGCGCGCACCGGGTCTGGCATCCTCTCCAGCGCCATTCTCGGTAGTTTGCCTCCAGCGGCGAGTTCGTTGCTGGGCGGCATCGCCGGAGATTACCTGCGCTACCTCTCGATCCTGGACAGCCGATCGGTGAAGGAAAGCGTGGTACGAGAATTCGATCTGATTACCATCTATGACGTGGCGGACAGCAGAGACCCGCTTTACGCGGCCGTACAGACGCTGGAATCAAACATAGATTTCGTGGTGGATGAGGAATACAGCCACCTGGCTGTCCGGGTCTACGACCGCAATCCCCAGCGCGCGGCCGACATGGCCAACTATTTCGTGCAGGATCTCAATCGCCTCAATGCCGACCTGGCATCGCAGAGTGCCGGGATGTTCAGACGCTATGTCGAGCAACGCTACGCAGATACGGAGGCAGAACTGGACTCCGTGGCCACGGCGCTGGAGCACCTGCAGGAGAATTCCGGTCTTGTTGACCCCAGGACCCAGGGAGAGGCCTTCGCGGAAGGCCTGACCGCATGGCTATTGCGCACGCGGCAGGCCGAAATCGAATTTGAGACGCTGCTGGAGTTGTACGGGCCCGAGAATTCCGCGGTGCGATCCGCAAGAGTGTCCATGGATGCTGCAAACCGGCGATATGATGCGCTGCTCGCGGGAAAGGAGCGTCTGATGCCCATAGCACAGGACAGCATCCCCGCGGTTGTTCGTGAATTTGTCGAGTTGGAGATGCAAGGCAAGATTCTTGGCACGCTCCTGGAGCTTACCCGCCCCGTACTGGAGGAAGCACGCCTGGAAGAGCAGCGCCGGACCGAAGCCGTCCAGATTGTCGATATGGCGGTTCCTCCTGCCGAGAAAGCCCGGCCACGACGCTCCGTCATCGTGGTGGCGTCAACGCTTTCCTCATTCCTGCTCGTTGTTGTCTACATCCTGCTCATCGAATGGTGGAGACGCAACCATGCCCGGGTGGCCGGCAGGTTCGCATCGGCCACGGCGGCATGAACGCCCGCGAGTTTGTGCCGCACCAGCGCGCTCCAGACCAAAGCTGAATCCAATGCCGGGCCGCTAGCTCCTACGCCCGTATGGCGTAGGAGCATAACCATATTGTTTGCCTCTACCTGAGCCGGGGACATGCTGCCACGCCTTACCCATGCCAAACCACGCCGCCATGCTTGATGCGCCGACACCGGTGCAGTTCTGGAAGTGGGGGCGCCTCGCGCTCACGGCAGGCCTTTTCTGCAGTCTCGTTCTGGTTTTGCTGGTGGCCTGGTCCGGGTCCTTGCTACTGGCGTTAGCGCTGCCCGGCCTGCTCGTAGCGGCTGTGGCAGCTGTGTTTCTTTTCAGGCACCCGACCCTGAATCTGTTCGTCGTCCTGGTCGGCTTTGCGGTCGTGGCAAACAACGAAGCCGGATTCCAGCTCCGGGAAATCGTATACGGGCTGTACCTGTATGCCGTGCTCTTTCACTGGTATGCTACGCGCCTGCTTGTTACGCGCGTGCGCTTTGTCCACACGGCCGAAGACAGGGCGCTCTTCGTGTTTTTGCTGCTCTTGCCGCTTACCCTCCCGCTTACCGTGATCTTTGGCGGCAGCCTGACCGGTGCCGCGAGCGAAATCTTTTCTCTGTCCCTGTTGGCGCTTTATTTTCCGCTCAAAGAGACGGTGAGTGAACACCGCCACGGACCGCGGATCCTCGTGGCGACAGTGATCTGCATCGGTGTACTGGTTGCCGGGCGCAATTTGCTTGAATTTCGGCAACAGCTCTCCGGCGCCACGCAGGCATGGCAGGTTGCTACCGGCCGCGTGGTAACCAATGACAACCTGCTCATGGTGACCTCCGTATTCAGTCTCACGCTGCTCCTCTTTGCACGGCGATGGCTGTCCTTCGCGGTGCGGCTGGGCCTGTTCCTGCTCTGCTTTGCCGGGCTGATATTGACGCAGAGCCGAGGTTACTGGATGGCGTTCCTTCTGGGTACATGCGTTCTTTTTGTGCTGGCCGGCGCGCGCGTGCGCAAGCGCATGCTGTGGCTGGGCGTCGTCGGACTTGCCGCACTCACGGGCATTGGTTTCCTGTTCTTTGGAGCCTACATGGACCTACTCGTGGGAGGCCTCGCGCAGCGCTTTGTCTCCGTAGGCTCCGCTATCACGTCGGATATTTCGCTCGTAAATCGATTCAGAGAGGCACGGACGGTGATGGGACACGTTGTGCAAAATCCCATTCTCGGTTACGGCATGGGCGTCTCCTATTATTTTTACGATATAGCGCACCAGTCCACGGATTTTGATGCCCTGGTGCACAATGGTTATGTGGGACTCTGGTTCAAATTCGGCCTCTGGGGGCTCGGTCTTGTTCTATTCTTCTGGGCCCGCACCATAGTGCGGGGCGTGCAGGCGTTCCTCATGCAAGACGGAAGCTCCTGGATGCGTATCTGCGGGCTTGCTGCCGCGGCAAGCCTTGTCGCCTTCACGCTTTCGACCATTACATCCAACCCGTTTTTCCTGAAGGATTCGCTTTTCATCTTCAGCCTCGCCGCAGGAATTGCCGGCGGCGCGTACCACCGTGGCTTGAAGGAACAGAGCGCATGAATGCCCGCTCCTTTGTAAAGCGCGTGGCGCGCAGGTGCGGATTCGACATTATCCGATACCACCCGCGCAGCTCCGCGGCGGCACGGCGTGCGCGCCTTTTCCAGCACCACGCTATTAATCTGGTCCTTGATGTGGGCGCAAGTAGCGGAGGCTTCGCCCTTGAGCTGAGAAGCACGGGATATACCGGGCGCATCGTATCCTTCGAGCCCCTTTCCGCCCCCTTCGCGAGGCTCGAGGCAAGGGCAAGGCCCGACCCCGAATGGCACGCAATACATGTCGGCCTCGGACGAATACCAGAACAACGGCGGATCAATATTGCCCGCAATTCGGAGAGCAGCTCTTTGCTTGACATAGAACCGCGGCACAAGGCCGCCTATCCGGATGCCGCCTACGTCGGTAGCGAGGAAGTATCCATTGTTCGGCTTGACGACGTCTTTGACCGGTGCTACCAGGCGAGAGATCGTGTCTGTCTCAAGATCGACGCGCAGGGATACGAGCGGCACGTGCTGGACGGAGGCGCCTCCTCGCTCCCGGCCATTCAGGGGGTCCAGCTCGAACTATCACTCGTGCCCATGTATACGGGCGAGCCTCGCCTCGTCGAAATGATCACCTACCTGCAGGCACGCGGCTTTGTGCTCATGTCCTTCCAACCGGTGGTGGAAGATCCCAAGTCGGGGCAATTGCTGCAAGTGGACGGCCTGTTCTTTCGCGACCCCGGCGTCCAATGACGCACAGGCCCGCATTCCCGGCGCGGCACGGATCCCTGCATGCACGCAGGCATGCCGGGCTGCCGACATTTCCAGCAGGCACTACGCTCCCGAAACAACACACGGCCCCGCATACGGGGCAAAGGCTGTCCCGGCACGCCTAATGACCCAGGACCCCGAGGCGGGGCCCGCCATCAAAGATGCTGCAAAAGCGACGGCTCCTCGTCAACGCACTCGCCTCCGCCCTACAGGTGATGGTTACCGGCGGTACGTTCTTCGTACTTTACCGGTACGTAAAGGACACCGTCGGAATCGAGTACTTCGGCGTGTGGTCCCTCGTCCTGGCCACCACCTCCGTCAGCAGCCTGGCCAACCTGGGACTGGCAACGAGCGTCGTCAAGTTCGTGTCCATGTACCTGGCCCGCGGGCACTTCGAGCGCGTAGTCCAGATCGTAGAGACGGCCACGGTCTCTCTGGCAGCATTTCTCCTTGTAGTCCTTCTGGCACTCTACCCGGCGGCGGCCTACCTACTGGCCCTGCCGCTGCAGCCAAGCCAGGTCACGGCCGCGCTGGCCATCCTGCCATATGCATTTGCCGCTTTCTGGCTGACGTCCATCGCGGGGGTGCTACAGGGGGCGCTAGACGGTCACCAGCGCGTCGACCTCCGCCACTTCCTGCTCATGGGCGCCACGCTTGCATACCTGGCTGCCGCCTTGTTGCTGGTGCCCGCGCGGGGACTCGTGGGGCTGGCCCAGGCCCAGCTCATGCAGGCCGGCCTGCTGCTTTTCGCGTCGTGGTTCGTACTAAGACGTATCATGCCGCGCCTGCCGCTTATCCCACGCCGGTGGACGTGGAACGTATTCCGTGAAATGCTCTCCTACAGCGCCAATTTTCAGCTCATATCCGTGTGCAAACTGCTTACCGAACCGCTGACCAAGTGGCTCGTGACCATCTTCGGGGGCGCGGCCGTGGTAGGATATTTCGAATTTGCCCACCGCATGGTGTTTCAGCTCCGCGCACTGTTCGTAACGGCACACCAGTCCATCGTACCCGCTATAGCCGACCTGCAGGAACGGCAGACCGAAGCGCTGCGGCAGGTCTACGTGATGTCCTTCCGACTCGTATTGTACCTAATCCTGGGGCTTCTCCCGCTTTTCATCGTGCTTACCCCAGTCGTCTCCAGGCTATGGCTGGGCTCGTACGAGTCCCTCTTCGTATCCTTCTCCATACTGCTCTTCGTGGGCTGGTTCCTCAATATGCTCTCCAACCCGGCCTACTTTGCCTACCTGGGAATGGGTGAGCTGCGCTGGAACGTACTGGGCCACGTAGCAATCGGCGTACTCAATGGCACCCTGGGCCTTGCGCTGGGCCGCTTGTACGGCGGCACCGGGGTCGTCGTCGGCTTCGTGGTGGCCCTTCTTGCCGGCAGCGCACTCATTGCCGCCGCCTATCAGCGGGCACACCCCGTGCGACTGTCTGAGCTCCTCCAGCGCGAAAGCTTCCTGCTGGGTGCGGCGGGCCTGGTCGGGCTTGCCGCCGCGCTCTGGATTTCTAGTCTGTGGGACTCCATGTGGACCCAGGGGCTGCTCGCACCTGTAGCCTACGCGATGGCGGTCGCGCTTCCGCTGTGGATGCATCCGGTCCGCCGCAAACTTCAGGCATGGTGCGTGCATCTCATTCTTCGGCGCGCCGAAACCCCGTCCATAGACTAGCTATGCCTCACCTCATGCTATTCGACCTCTTCGTGGGTGGGCATCACGGCCAGTATATCGAACAGCTGGCCCAATACTGGGTGCGCAGGGATTTGCCGGGGCGGCTTGACATCGTTGTAACGCCCAATTTCGCACGACAGCACCCCCGCATCCTGCAATTGGCGCAGGAGCGCAGCACGGTTCGTCTTGTGCCGGTAAAAGAGCCAGTCCCGCTGCAGCCGGCAGGCATGCGCGCGCAGCTTCACAGCGTGCGCGTGCACGGGCAGCTGCTGCGCCGCTATGTGACGCGACTCCGCCCGCAGCATTGCCTCCTCATGTACTTCGACCACCTTCAACTTCCCCTTGCCCTGGGCCTCAAGTTCTCTTTCCCAGTCAGGCTGTCCGGCATATATTTCCGGCCCTCCTTTCACTATCACCTGTTCCGGGGCGGCCCGGTCACGCTTCGCGACCGCGCTACGCAGCTGCGCAAACGTCTGCTGCTGTCCGAGGCTCTACGGAACCGGCACTTTAGCCATCTTTTTTGCCTCGATCCGTATGTGGTGCCACGCGTGCAGGCGCCACGCCGTGACGTTCGCGTGCTGGCGCTGCCGGACGGGGTAGCGCCCGCACCCGCACTTCGCTCCCGCGCCGAAACCCGCGGCGCCTGGGGCGTGGACAACCATCGCCGAGTAGCGCTGTTTTTCGGCAGCATAGCCGAAAGGAAAGGCATTTACCCGACGCTGGCGGCCCTTCGGCTGCTACCGGCGGGCCAACAGCGAGCACTCAGTCTGGTCGTCATCGGCGCTGCCCGCGGCGCGGAAAAGAGCAGGATCGATGACCAAGTGAGCCGACTCCGCGGCCAGGGCCGGGTACAGATCATCCGGCACGACCGCTTTGTAGACGAGGAGGAGATACCGGGCATTTTCGCGGCTGCAGACCTGGTTCTGCTCCCCTACCAGCGCCACGTGGGATCCAGCGGCGTGCTGGTGCGGGCAGCGCTCGCGGGCGTTCCCGTCCTTGGATCGGACTACGGGCTGCTTGGCGAACACGTGCGCCGGCATGGCCTCGGGCGAACCGTGGATGCGGCCTCGCCGAAGGCACTGGCCAGGGCCCTGGAGCGGTGGCTACTTGAGCCGGCTTCGTTCCCCTTTGATGCGAAGCGGGCCACGTGCTTCGCTGCGCAGAATACGGCCGCGGGCTTTGCCGAAACCCTCCTCTACCATCTGGGCGCCGGGAGCGCCCCGGCCTGATGCGCGTAGACCATGGCCCCTACCGGTGCCGGCGCCACCGCCCATCCGGAAGCCTATTGTGATAGCATTGGGGATTACATACGATAGTAGCCGGAACAGGACATGCATGAAGTCATATGACTTGACATGATGCGCACCTATACATATCGTTGCCGACACATCAGAAAGACGCAGCACGAGGCCCTGGGCAGCTTGTTCCAGCACCTGTCGTGGCTGCGCAACGATGCCGTGGCGCTTTGCCGCTGCCAGTACATCGAGGGAGGCAAGACTGCGACCTTCCTTGATATGTGCAAGCGGCCGACGACTATGTGTGCTTCGGGTGATGATGGATATCCGCTGAAGGCACAGCGCAGCATTCTGCAACGTATGCGCCTTGGGTATGACAAGTTTCTTAGAGACAAGAAGGGCTTGCCCCGCCTTGGCCGTGAGGTTCATTCGTTTAAGCTTGATGGCGCCGCGCCATGGCGTAATGGGCCGTACTATACCCTCCAGATCAAGGGAGTTGGCAAGCTACGATTCAAAGACAGTCGGAGCATAGTGTCGGGGCCTGGCATCGCAGGGGTAGTTCGCATTGTGCGGCAGCCTCTTGGCACCGGTTACGACGTGCAGCTTGTCGCCAGCCATCCCATAACGGCGCTCAGGCAGCACGCACGGGCCGCCATAGGCATTGACGTAGGCGTAAAGGCCAACTGTTCTCTATCCGACGGCACGCAATACGATGCCGCACGCCTCGGCGAGCGCAAGCGAAAACGCCTTCAGAAAGCCGCGCCAAGAAGAACAGCAAGGCTAGGCGTAAGAAGAAGCTAGCGCTGGAGTCTCGGCGCATGGCCGTGGCCCCAAGCAATGAAGTTCATGGCATTACGTCGGACATCATAAAACGGCATTCATCAAACATTGCCGTTGAGGACCTGAAATTGCAGAGCATGACGACCAAGGGGGGATCGCGCAAACGTGGACTCAACAGGTCCAGGCAAGAGCATTGCCTCGGCATGCTCATTGAGCAGCTTGCGTACAAGGCTGAGAGCGCCGCAGGTGAGTTGGCTAAAATCAAACCGCATTATACGACGCAGCAGTGCAGTAGCTGCGGTGGCATGCCTGCGGCGCCCATAGGCCTTGGTGTTCGTAGCTATCAGTGCGATCAATGTGGCCTTGTGCTGGAGCGCGACATTAATGCGGCAAGGAACATCCGTCTGAGAGGGCTGCGCCCCTTCAGCAGGGCGGCAGGCCCTGCGTGCCGGTCGGAGGCGGCTGATGCCGCAAACGTTGTGCCTATGGTGGCTTCTTCGGAGGTTGTTAAGCACGGCTACGACACGCAACTGTATCGACAATAGCTATGGCTACTACCGTATATAGTCCCCATAGCATTACATCGGTCTGCTACAGCGCTGACAGGCTGCCCGGGCCCGGCCGGGGAGTCCGTTCCGCCAGCATACGCCACCTGAACTGCGCCGCCATGCTGCCCACCAACACCTATAAGGTATCCGTCCAGGTAAAGCGGCGACGACGTCCGGTTGCCTTCGTGGAACCGTTGCCACTCGTAGTTTTGCATCCCTGGCTGCCATGCAGCCCCCTTCTGGAACGTAGACCGCGTGTATGCCGACACCCGGCGGGCATGATTCCACAGGATATAGCACGCATGCGGATACCGGCCAGGGCTATGGCTGGCGCGGCGCTGGCGGCGTCACCATCATACGCACCAAGCCTTCATATGAGGTATGCCGCTATTGTATCCGGACGCCGACGGCAAGCGGCCCCGCAAGAATCTCTGCCGTGATGCGCATCCTGGTGCATGATTTTGGGGGCTATGCCTTTCCCCTGCAGCTCAGCCGATCGCTCGAGCGGCGGGGCCACACCGTCTGCCACGCCTATTGCGCGTCCCTGCACACGACGCCGCCCGGCGTGGCAGCAAACGAGAACTCAGGCCCGCTGGTGCGCGGACTTGGCCTGGGTAGGCCGCTGAACAAGTATGCCTTGGCCCGGCGGTGGCTCGACGAAAGCAGATACGGACGACTCATCTCCGACGAATGCGCGGCCTTCCGGCCCGATATTGTACTCTCGGGCAACGCGCCCTTGGGGGCCCAGAAGCGTCTGGCGTCTACGTGCCGCAGGTACCGAATACCGTTCGTGTTCTGGGTCCAGGATTTCCTCGGCATCGCTGCCCACCGGATTCTCCGAAAGAAACTGCCCCTCGTAGGCGAAGCCGTGGGTTACTACTTCCAGGGCCTCGAGCGCAGGCTCGTGCAACGCAGTCAGGCCGTGGTTGCCATTTCGGACGACTTCGCGCAGATCCTTCGGGACTGGAACGTCGAACGCGGTTGCCTATTCGTGATCGAAAACTGGGCATCTCTGGAAGAGCTTCCCGTGCGACCCCGGAAGAACGCCTGGGCAGACAGAAAGGGGCTCGCCACACGGACCTGCTTCCTGTATGCCGGAACACTGAGCATGAAACACAACCCGGATCTGCTGCTGCAACTGGCCATTAGGCTGCGCAATCATCCAGATGCTACACTGGTGGTTATCTCCCAGGGGATGGGCGCCGAGTGGCTGCTCCGGAAAAAGGCCTTGCATGCGCTGGAGAACCTGCTCATGCTGCCGTACCAGCCGAAGAGCGATCTGCCCGATGTCTACGCTACCTCGGACGTGCTTGTGGCCATCCTGGAAGATGATGCCGGGGGCTTTTCTGTGCCCTCCAAGGTATTGACGTATCTCTGCGCAGAAAGGCCGCTACTCCTGGCTGTCCCTGCGGACAATCTGGCAGCACGCATGGTCATCGATGCCGGGGCCGGGTGCGTCGTGGCGCCGAACGACATGGAGAGCTTCCTGCAGGCTGCGGAAGTGCTGCTTAGCAACCCGCACCTCAGGCGCCAGATGGGCATTGCTGCCCGAGAGTATGCCGAGCAGGCCTTCGACATAGAGCAGGTCACCGACCGCTTCCTCGCGGTATTCCAGAGGGCGACGGCATGAGTAGCGCCTCTGCGAGCTGGGATCACGGACTCGTATTCTACTTTACGCGCGTCCTACCCTCCTACCGCTACCCCGTGCTGGAGCGGCTCAACCGCCGGCTAGGGGGCAATCTGGTGGCATGTGCTGGAGAGCCACCAGCGGGCTCCTCCCTTTCCATCCTCACCGGGCCTGCCCGGCATGGCTTCGAACGTGCGCAGATGCGTAATATCTGGATTCGTGGAGAAACACTGCATGCCCAGCCCTTCCGGCATGTCTTTCGCACGTACGGACGGCCGTCAGTAGTCATGGCCGAAGAGTCGCCGCGCTCCATCACGTTGCCGCTCCTGCTGCGCCACGCGCGAAGAATGGGTGCAGCCCGGGTGTTGTGGGGCCATTTTTCTTCCAATCTGCGCACGCCGTCGCGCTGGAGCCTGGCGGACCGCTACCGGATAGCGCTGGCACGCAGCGTAGACGCCTGCGTGTGCTACACGGAGCAGATAGCCGACATCGTCAGGCCCCATGTGGAAAAGCAGCGCATATTTGCGGCCCCCAACACACTGGACACGGACGTGCTATTTACCCTGCACGACGCCCTGAGCGCCGAGGGCCGCACCCCGGTCCGACGACGTCTCGGCCTGCCACACGACGCATCGGTCCTCCTCTTCCTCGGGCGCCTTATCCGGGCTAAGGGCACGGGTCCGCTGCTGGATGCCTTTTGCGCA
The DNA here is from genome assembly GCA_965216255.1 of Rhodothermales bacterium. Lineage (GTDB taxonomy): Bacteria > Bacteroidota > Rhodothermia > Rhodothermales > Bin80. Next base: position 4,037,771 of record OZ244148.1, on the reverse strand, counting down.
CTGCAGCGGCGCCGCAAGGCCTGCCTCGTCGTCATTGGATCCGGCCCCGAGGAGGCGCCGATGCGCGTGCGGGTTGTTCGCGAGCGCATCGCGGGCGTGCATTTTCTGGGGGCGATGCCCGATTGGGCCCACTCGGCGCCCTACCTGTATTCCGCGGACGTCCTCCTGAATCCGGGCTACCTGGGCCTGTCCGTCAATCACGCCTTCGCCTTTGGATTACCCGTGGTATCGCAGCACTCACCGCTCGCCGGCGCGCGCTTCCACAGCCCCGAAATCGCATATCTGCAGTCCGGCCATAACGGGCTGCTGGCGGCGCCGAACGATCCAGAGGCCTTGGTGCAGGCCGTGGAATCGGTCCTGTCGGACCGATTACGCTACGCCTCAAACGCCCTGCGCTACGCCCGGGAGCACCTTACAATCGGCCGCATGGTGGACGGGCTCGAGGCCGCCGTTCGATTCGCGCGCGAGGGTGCTGGCCGCTAGTCCTGCCCTGGTATCATAAGTAGGACTTAACTAATGATTTCTGAGACGTGATTGGATGATTTGACACGTCGGGTCAGATGATACTAACTGCGATTGTGCTCAAACGTAGGCGGCGGTTCTGCCATGATCTGTGTCCGAGTGGCAGTACGTAGACCGGCGTTGACCGAAGCCATGCGCCGATGGCCGCAGCAATATTCCCAGGGCATCCTTCCACTTGTGTGCCGCAACATTAGATGCGGCAACAGGCATGCCTGTTAACGGCGCCGTTCAAGGCGTGGCTACGCCGCCGCCGTGCCGTTATTCCTTCTGAATAGGCGGTAGCTCGTGCTTTTTCCATATCGCGCGATGAGTGCTTGCCGTCATTGGCCGGATGCAGCGCCTCCACATATTCTTGTGCCCCGCTGGTGGGCCATTCTTCGGGAGTTGATATCCGCCCAGGATGGGCACCGGCCATATCGCCGCTCAGCCCCACCACCCGGTTCAGGCAGGCTTTGCGCTGCGCCTCACTCCAGGCCACCCACTTCTTGCGAGGCGCCAGATGCAGGGCCGATGCTGAAAATCCCATCGCCCCCAGGTATCCATGCACACTCCGAAAGAGATAGCGTATCTGCGCCCCGGCAAACATCGTCGTACTCACCGGATGTTCATAGTGAAGCAAGGTGTTCCATAGGGCCCGCTGCTGCGCATCTTCCACCAAGACGATTTCCGGTCCTTCGATCTGTTTCACGACAGGCGGCGCGGCTACGGGCTCCGGTACCGGCGCATCCAGTACACACGGCCTGCGTCCGTGCACACTCCGCTTGGGAGCAGGCAGCGTAATGAGCCCCTCGGCATCCAACGTCCGCAACGCCTTCAAACACGTCGCCTTCTGCGGATGGCCGCGCACATCGTGAAATCCAAACTATTGGCAGACACGATGTCCTATGGCATACCTACTGCGGAGCGCCTCGTCGGAAAGTATACGCTCCAAACGCGGCTTGGCATGCGGTGCCCTGAGCGTGCGAAGAATCTGACTCTGTGCCGTCATGCCGTGAAACTACACGGCATGACATTGATTGTCAGGACCTACTTATGAATGAAGGGCAGCGCTAGTCTATACCCCCTATCAGTTTCTTGACTGGCCGGAACAACAGCAGGGCCACCACGCCCGCGATACTGATAGTGATGGCGACATTGCCGAAGAGCGCTGCGGATGAGAGCGTTTCGAGGCGCCCTGCCACCAGGCCGGCAAACAGGTTGCCAAGCGCCGTGGCAATAAACCACACACCCATCATCTGCCCGACCCGTCCGCGGGGCGCAAGCTTCGTGATAGACGAAAGCCCCACCGGACTCAGGCAGAGCTCGCCAACCGTGTGCAGGAAGTAGGTAACCACGAGCCAGGCTGGCGTCACCAGGTTTCCGGCCGAGGCATTGGACGCACCCCAGGCAATGACGAAAAAGCCGGCGGACAGGCCCAGGAGTCCAAGCGCGAATTTTGCCGGGATCGATGGATTGCGCCTGATGGAGGCCAGAAACAGCCATACGTACCCGAAGACCGGCGCCAAGATAATGATAAAGAGGGCATTGACGGACTGCAACCAGCTGGCCGGCACCTCCCAGAAGCCGAGATCCCGGTCGGTGAAATCAGCGGCAAACAGGTTCAGCGAACTACCCGCCTGCTCGAAGCCGGACCAGAAGATGGCCGCTAGGATGAAGAGCCAGAAGATGACTACAAGTCGCCGCTTCTCCAGGGTGGTGTGCCCCGCAAGGAGCAGCAGATACGCAAAGTACAGCACGGCCAAGCCGATAACGGCGTAACCGAGCACGGCTGCCAGGCGCTCCGGCGAGAGCCACTTAAGCAGCAAATAGCCGCCTGCTGCCAAGGCAATGAATGCGCCCAGGGTTACGGCATACGTGCGCTGCCGCTTGCGTGCGAGTACCGCCGCCGAATCCTTCGTTCTCAGCAACCCGGCCTCTCCCAGATACTTGCCGCCGAGCCTATATTGGACTAGGCCGAGCGTCATGCCCAGGCCAGCGAGGGAAAAGCCCCAGTGCCAGTTGTAGCCTTCACCGAGAAATCCCGCGAGTATTGGGCCCATGAAGGCGCCGAGGTTGATGCCCATGTAAAAGACCGAGAACCCTGCGTCGCGGCGCGCCCCGCCTTCCGGGTACAGGTCGCCGACCATGGTGCTGACATTGGGCTTTAGCAGCCCCGTGCCCACCACAATGAGCAGAAGCCCCAGGTAGAAGCAGGGCAGTTCGGGTAGGTGCACGAGCGGGCCCGCCATCACGAAATGGCCGGATGCGATGATACACCCACCCACGAACACCGCCTTGCGCTGCCCCCAGATGTTATCGGCTATCCAGCCGCCAGGCAGGGCCAGGACGTACACGAAGAACGTGTAAAGCCCGTATATGGCACCGGCCAGGCCCACGCTGAAGTCCAGGCCGGGATTGACTTCCGTCGTGGCCGCTGTCATAAACAGGACCAGGAGCGCCCGCATGCCGTAATAGCTGAAGCGCTCCCACATTTCCGTGAAGAAAAGGGTGGACAGCCCTCTCGGATGGCCAAACCACTTCCGGTCGACACTGTTAGTGTTTTCTTGCATGGCACCAAGAGCAATTGCAGTCGCGTCCAAGATAGCACATAGCACAGCCATCGATTCAATACAATATTCGGATTAGATAGGAATCATTGGTACCGTGCAAATCTGTACAAGTGTGTTTGTCCTTTGTACCACTGAGTCTTTATGGAGCACCAAGTAACGACCAACACAGACACACACGGGGATCGCACCCATACCTGCGGCGCCCTGTCAGCCTCCGGCATCGGCCGCAGCGTCGTCTTGAAGGGATGGGTAGATACGCGGCGGGACCTTGGCGGTGTCATATTCATCGATCTGCGCGATCGCTGGGGCCTGACGCAGGTTGTCTTTTCGCCGCAAGACGATGCGGAGGCGCACCTTGCGGCGGATCGGCTGCGGAACGAGTACGTGATCTCGGTCAGGGGCATCGTGCAGCCGCGCAGCGAGGAGACGGTAAACCCGAATCTGGCTACGGGCCGCCTGGAAGTGCGTGCAAGCGACCTGATCATCCTGAGTGCCAGCGCTCCGTTGCCGTTTCCCGTATCGTCTCAGGCCTCCCGGGTGGGGCTAGCGAGCCAGGACTTGCGTCTCCGGTACCGCTACCTGGACCTGCGACGTCCGGCCATGCAGCAACGGCTGCTGACACGGCACCGCCTGTACCAGGTCATCCACCGATACTTCGACACGCTGGATTTCGTGGAGGTGGAAACGCCGATGCTCATGAAATCCACACCGGAAGGTGCCCGGGATTACCTGGTACCGAGCCGCGTGCATCCCGGCCACTTTTACGCGCTGCCCCAGAGCCCGCAGGTCTACAAGCAGTTGCTCATGGTGGCGGGGCTCGACCGGTATGTGCAGATCGTCAAGTGCTTTCGCGACGAGGACTTGCGCGCGGACAGGCAGCCCGAGTTCACGCAGATTGACGTAGAAATGGCCTTTGCGACGGAGTCGATGGTGCGCGGACTCACGGAGGGGCTCATGGCAGCAATCTGGAAGGAGATCCGTGGCGTGGACCTGGACCTGCCGTTTGCCAGACTGACGTATGACCAGGCACTTTGCCGCTACGGGTCGGACAAGCCGGACCTGAGGTTCGGCCTTACCTTCGTTGACCTTGCCGATAGCTTCCGCGGCTCAGGCTTCCGCGTATTCGAGGCCGCCGTGGCCTCGGGAGGCACGGTGCTGGGTCTTGTCGCCCCCGGCATGGGCGATCGCGGCCGCGGCTACATGGACCGGCTTGACCGACAGGTAGTGCGCAAGACCATTGGTGCGGGCGGCCTGATCTACGTAAGGCTATCCTCTGATGGCAGCGCGCCGGTTTCGTCCGTTAAAGAGCATGTATTGCCTCGGGCCTTTATAGACCGTGCCGTCGCAGCCTCCGAGGCCAGGGCCGGCGACCTGCTACTGGTGCTATCGGGCAGGAAGCCCACAGTATACGATCAGATGGGCGCCCTTCGACTTCACATGGCGCGCGAACTCCAATGTATTCCAGAAGATGCGGCGTGGGAATTTCTCTGGGTAACGGATTTTCCGCTCCTGGAGTGGGACGACCGCGCGGGCCGCTACAGCGCGATGCATCACCCCTTTACGTCACCGAGGACCGAGGACGTAGCGCTCATGAACCAAAGTCCTGAACGGGTGCGGGCGCGCGCATACGACCTGGTCCTGAACGGCCATGAGATAGGCGGAGGCTCCATCCGCATCCACGACGCGGACGTGCAGAAGCAGATGTTCCGTCTGCTTGGCATCGGGGACGTGGAGGCGCACGAGCGCTTCGGCTTCCTGGTCGAGGCCCTGCAGTACGGAGCGCCGCCGCACGGGGGAATCGCGCTAGGGTTGGACCGGCTGGCGATGCTGCTTTCGGAGACGGATTCCCTGCGCGACGTGATCGCCTTCCCCAAGACGCAGAGTGCACAGGAACCCATGTCGGACACACCCGCAACGGTGGACGGCCCTCAACTCGACGAGCTGCACATACGGCTCAAGCAGGACTGATGGAAGACGGTGCTTTGGTCCACCTTGTGCGTACGCACTTCCACTGGGACGACTGGGAGCGCCTCATAGAATCCAGCGGCATCACGATAGACCGGCCCTACCGCTCGGCGCACCCGGCCTTCCCCGACATCCTGTATCCCATGGACTATGGCTATGTCAATGGCACCGCAAGCTCGGACGGGTGCGAAGTGGATGTATTCGTCGGTGCTTCGGGCCGCGGGCTGGTGGGCCTGGTAATGACGCGCGACCACCGGCGCCGGGACCGGGAGATGAAGCTGCTGTATAGGTGCTCACCCGAAGAGATTTACCTGGCCCACGGTTTTCTCAGTTTTGACCGGCGGCGGATCGAAGGCACCCTCGTTCTTCGGCACACCATGCGATCACTGTGGCACTAGCGCCGGTGCATCTAATGCACGGCTTCAGGGTATAAGCTTTTTTGGCCCGTTCGCATTGTGTTCTGTGACATCCTGATCCCGTAGCTCAGCAGGTAGAGCATCTGACTTCATTACGGAGCCTTGCGCGAGGAATCGCGCAAGTGCAGGCTGCTGTATGCTGGGACGCCCTAAAGCCCCGACTACGTTGTCACGCGTAAAAATGTCTGGGATAAATGGGTAATCAGCAGGCAACCTTGAAGGAGCTCGGAGCGGATCAGCACGGACCTTTGCCCGGGTGACGAGGCTCAGGCTTTAAACGTGCTGGCTCGCAGGCCGCGTTCCCGGGAGCGCCAGACCCAGAAGGACGCCCGTGCGGCGTTGCCGGAAGGGACACGCGGCTGCGCGCCGCAGAACTCCCGAAAACCCAAGAGAGCCCTCAGAGGCCATACGCAGCCCACCCTACCCCCGCCTGCCGGGACGGGTGAAGAGATGGTCCAGACCACAACGCCGCCGTGGCGGCCGGTGAAAGCCGGTGTGGCAGGTTAATCAGAGGGTCCCAGGTTCGAGCCCTGGCGGGATCACGCATGCTGCCGGCCCGGGTGGCGGAATTGGTAGACGCGCTGTCTTGAGGGGGCAGTGCCCTAATGGGCGTGCTGGTTCGACTCCAGTCCCGGGCACGCCGCCCGCCTTCGCATGGGGAGGCGGGCTGACACGCTATCTGGGGGAATCCAGCCATGCGGAAAGCGCCGCTGCGCCATGAACAAGCCTGCGCGCACGTTGCTTCTGTTTGCGGTCCTGTTGCAGGCGCCGTGGCCCACACGCGGCTAGGCCGTGTCCACGCCGGCCGAACAGGGTCTCGATGGCGCACTCCTGGAGACGCTGGATGCTGCAATCCGGCGAGGCAACTACGGCAACGTGGACCATCTGCTCGTCGTTCGGCGGGACTTTTTGGTCCATAACCGGCAATACGGCAACAACTACGCGGAGTTTTCCCGCGGATTCGTGGGGCCATTCGGATGCGGACAGGATGCATGCACGGAGGGCCAGGAGGACGACCTCTTCAATTATTACCACCCCTCGACACACCCCTTCTACCACGGGCGTGCGGTGCATTCGCTCCAGTCTGTGACCAAGTCCGTCGCCGCCACCGTTATCGGCGTGGCACTGCGCCGCGGGGACATTGATAGCCTGGATGCTCCGCTGCTATCCTTTTTTGATAACTACGATACGCAAGATGTCGACACGCGGCTGCGTGCGGCGACGCTGGAGGACCTGCCACCACGCGTACCGGCCTAGCGTGGCATGAGCAGGACCGGCCGCTGGACGCAACCAACACGACCATTCAGCTGGAGCGGAGCGAAGACTGGATTCAGTTCACGCTTAACCAGCCTTCGGATACCGCGCCAAAGGAAAAGTGGGCCTACAACAGCGGGGGCAGCCACCTCATGTCCGGCGTCATCAGGCAGACGACCGGAATCCTAATCGACGCCTACGCGGAAGCACACCTCTTCGAGCCACTCGGCATCGAAGATTATCACTGGAAGCAGACGCAGCGCGGCCTGCCGGACACGGAAGGAGGACTCTATCTGGAAGCAGAATCGCTGGCGAAGATTGGCTACCTTTACCTGTACGGTGGGGTTTGGGACGGTGCCCGGCTCCTGGATTCCACCTTCGTGGCAGCGGCGACGGCGCGCCAGGTTGAAAGCGTCAACGCCGCCGACTAGGGGTACGGCTAGCAGTGGTGGCGCGTGGATGAAGACTCCCTCGAGATCTGGGCCGGACTGGGCTTTGGCGGCCAGTTTCTGCTCATCTTCCCCGCAGAGGATCTGGTCGGTGTAGCCAATAGCTGGAACGTGTTCGGCAAGCGCGTGGAATCGGTATTCCGAGGACTCCTGGATGCCATGAAGGCTCCCGCTCTCACGCGGTGAGTTGTAGGATCAGCGGGCAGACAGGCCCCATTCCTGTATCTGCTTCCTGCCAACAACGCGGTAGGCGGGGGCATACGCCGCTTCATACTGCGGCGAGTGATGCACGGGGCTCAGGCCGAATCGCTGCTGCGTATCGAAGAATGCGTCCATTTCCCTGGAGCTGAACGCGATCTCTGCCGCCCGCGCGCTCCGCAGCGCATATCCCCGGAAACGGTTCAGGCGAGCTTGCGAACCGGCGGCGCCTTTCGCCGTTGCCATAAAGGCAGCCAAGAGATCGTCGGGATCCCCTCCGCGTGCCAGAAACGGGCGGAGGTTGACGCGCAGGTATAGACTGTCCGGCGTGAGCGGCTCCAGAAGCGGTTCCGGCGGCCCGTGCCTCAGTGCCGCCCATTCCCGCTCGATCGACTGTCTGGCAAACGTGGCTTCCTCTACGGCATGTTCACTGCCTAGCACCGCCTGGTACACGAATTTGTAAAGATCCTGCACTTCCATGCCCGGATACCTTTGGAGCAGGCCCTGCAAGAGTGCCCGAAACTGGCGCTCTTCCTGAGAGCAGCCAGTTACAACCAAGGATATCAGAAGTAGGCACACGCACATGATCGGGCACGGCCCCAGCCCTAACGATCTGCCAGCGGCACGTATGGACGCACCCTGCTACCCGTATACAGCTGTCGCGGGCGGTGAAGACGGCTTCGGCCATCGCGCATCTCCTTCCAGTGGGCAATCCAACCGGGCAGGCGTCCAAGCGCGAACAGTACCGTGTACATGCTGGTTGGCAACCCCATGGCCCGGTACACGATGCCGCTATAAAAATCGAGATTCGGAAAGAGCCGGCGCTCGATAAAATACTCGTCTTCCAGCGCAATGCGCTCCAGATTTGTCGCTATTTCCAATAGCGGATCCGAATGCCCGAGTCGGGCCAGCACCCGGTCGCAGACCTGCTTGATGAGACGGGCACGTGGGTCGTAGTGTTTGTATACCCGGTGCCCGAAGCCCATCAGCCGGAACGAATCGCTCCGATCCTTGGCCTTTCTGATGTACTTTGCATAGTCCGCGCCGTCATCGTAAATGGCCCCGAGCATCTGCACGACCGCCATATTGGCGCCGCCGTGCAGCGGACCCGAAAGGGCGCTTACCCCCGAGGAAATGGTGGAGAAAAGGTCCGCTCCGCTGCTACCGACCATCCGCACCGTGGACGTACTGCAGTTCTGCTCGTGATCCGCGTGTAGGATTAGGAGCATGTCCAGCGCCTGGTGGACGACCTCGGAGACGCCATACGGTTCGGATGGAACCGCGAACATCATGTTCAGAAAGTCCGCTACGAAGCCGAGATCGTTTCTCGGATAGATGAACGGCTGGCCAATGGATTTCTTGTAGGAAAAGGCCGCAATCGTCTTTAGCTTGGCAAGCAGGCGAACGATGTTAATATCGACACTCTCCTCGCTTTCGGAATAGTATGCCGAGAGCGAGGCCACCATGGTGGAGAGCACAGCCATGGGCTGGGCACTGGGTGGAAACCCCTCGTAGAATTTCTTCATGTCTTCGTGCAGCAGCGTATGCTGCGTCAGACGCCCTGAAAAGGTTTCCAGCTCCGCGCGGTTGGGGAGCGAGCCGTAAATCAGTAGGTGCATCACCTCCACGAAGGAAGCCTTCTGCGCCAACTCTTCGATCGCGTAGCCGCGGTAGCGTAGGACACCGTTTTCCCCGTCTATAAAGGTGATGGAACTCTGGCAAGAACCCGTGTTGCCGTAGCCCGGGTCCAGCGTAATGGCGCCACTGGAAGAGCGCAGGCGGCTGATGTCTATTCCAACCTCTTCTTCGCTACCTACGACCACAGGTAGCAGGTAGCTTTGACCTCCAAGGAGCAGGGTAGCCGTGGACATAGTTCTGTTAGACACTTCGCAGGAAGAGCGCACCTTCATAATATACGATGCTGCGGCTCGCACGTGCTCCCGTCCCTTGCCGGCCGCGGCCGCACGATCCACGGTACTGGCCAGCTAGAAAGCGTATATTGTCGCTCATCATTCGAGTTTCGACCGTTCGTACGTCATGGACGCGGTATCGCCCTTGCTGCCGACTTACAACAAGCCGGCAGAACCGGGAATTTGGATGAATTTCGACAACACGGTTTCCATTTATCACGTGGTGGAAACCGGCGACAGTTTTGAGCAAGCCGCTCAGAGCGTATTCAGGGCCGTCGTTGGGGCACAGCGCAGGTTTCCGGACTGGCCTCGCATTTTCTATCTCGACATTCGCGGGCATGAGGGGGGCACGACCGGCTTCGACGACGATTTCATTGAATTTCAGCAGGAATTCTGGTTCTCGGCCATAGCCCCTTTTCTAACGGGATTTGAGCTGCCGCTTACCGGACCACTGGTCAATCCATCACCGCAGCGCAGCGATCTTCCCAACACGCTGGCAATTGGCTCCGGCACATGACGCGCCCCCGGAATTGTGGCCCGAAGGCCGCGCCAGAAGGGACCGTACCCCGGATGTTCAGCCCAACCGGATCTCTTAAAACCGCGGATGGGCAGTTGACTTTCGCAGCCCGTGCTGCTACTTTTTCGGGCTTACTAGGTGGCATGGGATAGGCCCATATGATCCGTATCCTGCTCGGAGTTCTTGCCCTTCTGGTGGCGGCACTTGCCTACGCAATGGAGCAGCCCCTTCTGTACGGTGGCTCCGGAGTCTTGGCCGCCGCCCTGGTGATTGGCTGGGGCGTGGTCGCCCGGCAACGACGCAAGGAAAAGCTCCGTAGCCCCGTCCCCAATCTGCGTGCGCCCGAAACACCGAAAGAAGAACTCACCGCACTCGGCATCCTGCAAATTAGGCAACGGGGTGAAGAACTCGAACCCGGGCCGCGCATTGCCGATCCCCATGGCAGGACGGAACCGGCCACCGACATCCCTGCGGCTTCCAAAACGGCTCCGCGGCCTGGAGACGTGCCGCCCGGTCAAGGTACGCAAACGCAGGATTTAGGAGCCGGCACCCGTAGATTAGCAGCTTCGGTCAGCGAGTTTATTCCGCATGACGCCGAAAAGGAAGCGAGGCATCTTAGTTCATCCATGCCAGACCCGCGCGCCAGTTCCATACTTGGCCCGCTGCTGGAGGGCTTCCGTACGGCTCTGGGAGCGCACGCCCTGGGTCTGGCACGCAGATACAAGGATTCATGCGAATTCAGGCTGCTGGCTACAGCCGGAGAACACTGGGCCAAGAGCCCCGGAGAAGTATTTCGGTCGGGCTCGTCTCCGCTGGTGCGCGATACCCTATCGGTCAGTGTCCGGACTGTTGACCAGGCAGATTTGCCGCGACGCGCCTTAAGCTACAGTCTTACCCCTGCATCCATACACCAGGTGGCGGTGGCATCCGAGAGCGACCCTCCTCTTTTGCTGTTCGCGGACACTACCTCAATGGACGGTCTGGCCCATGCGCGGGTCCCTGTGCTCATGGCACAGTTTGTGCGTACGCTCGGCCTGTTGCTCCGGGAAGTCGAGTCCGCAAGGGAGGAGGCGCGGCCCAGGCGCGAGATCATTTCGGAAGAAATGGCCCGCACGCGGGCCCGGGGCCACGATCTGGCGATGGCCATCGTCTATCTCAACCGCGCCGAGACCATTGCGGCCACGTCGGGCGCAGACAAGGAGGAGGCCGAGGCCCTCATGGCGTATAGTCTGGACAACGCCTCGAAATCCACCAGAATCGTGCAGTTCGGGCCCCTGACGTACGGCGTCTTCATCTACGGTGGCATGGAAGAAGTGGAGGCCTGGGACCGACGGGTCCACAATATTTTCGCGCGTGAGCAGGGATTGCTCGAGGGCGGCATCAGCGTCGGCATTGCCATCCTCCAGGCTCACCACGAAACCGCGGAAAATTTCAGGGACGAAGCCAAGCATGCCCTTCTGGAGGCCTACACCTCGGGTATTCCCTCTGTCCTGGCACGGACGGAATTGCCGAAATAGGGGTTTCCTGCCGGCACGTGCGGCTCTGAACGTGCGCAGCACCCCGTGAGCAAGGATCATCCGCCTCACCGAGCGCTTTTCATTACCATCGTCCTCGACGGAGTGGGTATCGGTGCGCAGCCGGATGCTGCCCTTTTCGGCGACGAGGGAAGCCATACGCTCGGCCATGTCTGCGCGGTGGCGCGTCCGCGCCTGCCCCACCTAGCCTCTCTGGGTCTCGGCCGCATTAGCGCACTGCAGGGCGTTCCGGCCGCTGCGGACCCGCTGGCCTGCTATGGCAAGATGCAGGAAATCTCGGCCGGCAAAGACAGCACGACCGGACACTGGGAGCTCGCCGGGATCCATTTGAAAGAGCCGCGACCCACATATCCGGGGGGCTTCCCTGCCAGCCTGATACAGCGCTTCCTGGACCGGACCGGTGTCCCTGGAGTACTGGGCAATGCGGCTGCTTCCGGTACGGAAATCATCGGGCGCCTGGGGGAAGAGCACCTCTGCACCGGGTTTCCCATTGTCTACACCTCGGCTGACAGCGTATTCCAGATTGCCGCCCACGTGGCGGTTACGACCACAGAAGACCTTTACCGGATTGCTCGCATTACGCGAGACCAGGCCTGTACGGCGGACCACGCCGTGGACCGCGTCATCGCCCGTCCGTTTACGGGCGATTCCGGAGCCTTCCGGCGCCTATCCTGGGCACGAAAGGACTTTTCCCTGCTGCCGCCGAGGGCCCTTCCGGAGGTATTGCAGGAAGCCGGCGTGCGCACCATTGGCATAGGAAAGGTGGCGAGTCTGTTTAGCGGCCGCGGATTTGATCTGTCCATCCCCACGGCATCCGATGCACACGGACAGGCGGAAATCCTGCGCCTCATGCGAGAGTCCGGAGACGGGCCGACCTTTCTCTGGGCCAATCTCGTCGATTGTGATGAGTTGTACGGACATCGTAACAACCCCGAAGGCTTTGCGCGAGCGCTCGAAGGATTTGACTCCGCCATCCCGGAATTGACCGGACAACTGCCACGGGGCGGCCGCCTTGTTATCACGGCGGATCATGGCAACGATCCTACCACGCCCTCGACCGACCATTCAAGGGAGTACGTGCCACTACTGTACTTCGGCGACGGTAGCCGCCGGGACCTCGGAATCCGGGCAACCTTCCGTGACCATGCCGCCACGGTCGCTGCCTATTTTGGCATCGGCCTGGACTGTGGCGGCACTGCGTTCGGATAGCCTGCTTCCTATCGTGCGGCTAGCCTGCCACGAGGGGTACAAAGCGAAAGGAGTCTCCCCGTTCGGTTTCATACTCCCCGGCCGCTATACACGTGATGCGCGTCATCACCTGGCCTGCATCACCGCCCACCGGAATGATAAGCCGGCCTCCCGCACGCGTCCCCTCCGGCAAATGCAGTTGTTCCAGGAGGGCCAGGGGCACGTCCATGGCACCGGCTGTAACTATGATGCCGTCAAATGGAGCACAGCCCTCCCACCCCAGGCTGCCATCGCCCACGCGGGCTACCGGGCGGTATCCCAGTTCGTCCAGCAATGCTTTTGCCCGCCGGAAGAGTTGCATGTGGCGCTCAATTGTGAAGAGGCGTACACCCATTGCGCACAGTATCGCGGCCTGATAGCCGCTGCCGGTTCCGATCTCAAGGATACGATCGCCGCTCGTGGGCGCCAAGAGCGAGGTCTGGTAGGCTACCGTAAACGGCTGCGAAATAGTCTGCTTCAGCCCGATGGGCAGCGCCTCGTCCAGATAGGCACGCGGCCGAAAGGCCGGCTCCACAAAGCGCTCCCTGGGCACGGCGCCAATGGCCGCCAATACCTGTTCATCCTGGATGCCCTTCTTCCGAAGCTCGGTGACGAGGTTCTGGCGCTTGCGCCGATACAGGCGCGTGGCATGGCTCATGGATTCGTATTGGTCTCAGTGTTTACGCTGAGCGCCTCCACGAGATGACTGCGCAGTTCGTCCACGGTCAAATTGGAAATGATGACGCCATTCTCTGCCACCGAAATTTGGCCGGTCTCCTCCGAGACGACCACGACGTAAGCATCGGTCTCTTCCGAGAGGCCCACGGCCGCCCGATGCCGCAGGCCGAGCAGCGGACTGAGCCGCATGCTGTGCGAGACGGGTAGAATGCAACGCGCGGCCTCGATTTTTCCATTGGAAATAATGGTAGCACCGTCATGCAGGGGGTTGCCTGAGTAGAACAGCGTGATCAGAAGATGCCGGCCTACGGCGGCGCTAATCACTTCGCCGGTTTCCACATAACTGCGCAGCCCCGTAGAACGCTTGAATGCTATCAGCGCCCCGGTCTTACTCTGGCTCATGCTGCTTACGGCGCCGACCACTTCCGTTATCATTTCCTGCCGGGGCTGCGAAGTGATGAAGTGCCGTATCAGCGGATTCTGTCCCAGCAGCAGCAGCACGCGGCGTATTTCCGGCTGGAAAATGATAATCACGGCGAGGAAATAGATCTCGCTCAGCGAGCCAAACAGCGCCTGCAGTATCTTCATCCCCGTGGCATCCACAACGAATTGCACGAGGTAGACCGCCATGAGCCCCACAAAGATGGATACGGCCAGCGTGCCGCGCATCCACATGAACAGCTTGTACAGGAAATAGGCGACAACCACGATCTCCAGGATGTCGACGAAGCGAACGGGTATGATGCCGAAGATGGTCAAGACAGCGACGTTCTATGCATGGCATTCCCTTTCGGCGGCCGCGATGGCGGCAATCACCTTGAGCATTTCCATGGTGGGACGCACATCATGCGTGCGTACGATGACCGCGCCGCGCAGCACGGCCATTGCCGTGGCCCCCAGTGTCCCATACAACCTTTCGTGTACGGAGACAGGGGACTGTTCGCTCCCGAGCACCGTGCCTATCGTGCTTTTGCGCGATATACCAATCAGTATCGGGCAGCCAAGATCCGCGAGCCGGCCCAGGCCTCCGACCAGCTGAAGGTTTTCCTCCGGCGTCTTGCCGAAGCCGAAACCGGGATCCACAACCACGTCCCGCACCCCGGCGGTCCGGGCGAGTGCCAATGATCGCGCGAGCGAAGCATGCACCTGGCTCACCACGTCCCGGTGCCGGCGCTCGTGGACCATCCCACCGGGCGCACCTACGGCGTGCATGACGATGAGTGGCACGCCCGCACTGGCCGCGACCTCCGCCATGGCTGGAGAGTGCCGAAGGCCGCTAATGTCGTTGATCATCCCGGCGCCCGCCTCCAGCGCGGCGGTGGCCACGGCAGGCCTCCACGAATCTATGGATATCACTGCTTCCGGGAAGTGCCGCGCGAGGGCCGCTATGACCGGAGCCGTGCGCGCGGTCTCCTCCGCTTCTTCTACCGGAGCAGCACCCTGCCCGTACACGGTGCCCCGGGGCCGGGAAGAGGCGCCCCCTATGTCGATGATGCTTGCTCCTTCCTCCAGCATCGCTTCCGCGCGCCGGAGTGCGTCGGAAAGGTGCACATAGCGCCCGCCATCGGAGAAGGAGTCCGGCGTTACGTTAAGAACGCCCATCACAAGTGCGCCGCGCGTGCAGTCAAGAGCCTTGCCGCAACAGTCCAGAACGGCGGTAGCGGAACCAGTAGGCAATGGATGAATGCAAGTAATTTGCAGCCAAAGTACACACTCGGCCTTTGCCACGCACGAGCCAAGCAGCACGAGACTCGGATCCCATGGGAATGCTCTTGGTTCGTGCGGACTAACCACCTGGGAGGCGGGCCGTGGGGGCACTCCGAACCGCAATGCGATTTGTTGCAAGGCCGCTTGAGACCCAGAGCCGGCTTTTGAGATCACTCCTTAAGCGCGCGGCTCCAACAGAGTGGGGGCGCCGGTTCGGCTTCACAGATCTGGCGCGCAGCACCGATGTCGTCGCGGCGTACCAGGCCGGCGTGCCGCTGCACGGCTATGGCGACATCGAATCGGATGTCAAGCGCATGCGGGCAAGCGCTGCGGACGTCTTGTGGCCGGGCGTCATTCGGCATTTTGCGGTCTCCAGCGGCACTACCTCGTCCGGCAAGATTATTCCTGTCAGCCGCGACATGCTCCTTAAGAACAAACGCTTCAGCACGGGCGTGGCGCTGCAGTACCTCAGTACGCGGCGAAAGCCCGGATTCCTTCTTGGCCGCCACCTTGGCCTGCCGGGACGCATCGAGCAAGACCCGGCCTACCCGGGCACGCTCGTGGGCGAAATCAGCGGCCTCCAGACCCTCTTTGCTCCGGCCCTGTACCGGCACATGCTACAAGCTATTCCCAACGAAGTCGCGTTTCTGCCAAACTGGGATCGGAAGCTGAACGCCGTAGCCAACCGCACGCTCGACATGGACGTGCGCATGGTGGCAATGGCCCCGACCTGGGGCGTCGTGCTATTCAAGCTTCTGTTAGAGAAGTTCTACACGAAACATGGCAGGAAGGCCGCCACGGTGGGCGAGGTATGGCCCCACCTGCAGCTCTTTATCTCGGGCGGCGTGGCACTGAGTTCCTACCGCGACATCTTGCAGGATCTGATCGGCAAGCACGATCTGGATTTCCTGGAGACCTACGGCGCATCTGAGGGCTTCTTTTCCTACCAGACCGATCTGGACGACCCGGCCATGCTGCTGCATCTGGATAGTGGCGTCTTCTTTGAGTTCATTCGGCTAGAGGAGCTCGGTGAACGAGCGCCTCGCAGGTACACCATTGCCGACGTCGAGACGGACGTCCGGTACGCTCCCTTTCTTACCACCTGCAGCGGCCTCTGGGCGTACGGGCTCGGGGACGTGGTGCGCTTCACAAGCACGTCGCCACACAAAATACTGGTAGCCGGACGCACCGCCGAAATGATGGATGGCTACGGAGAGGCTGTCTTTGGCGAAGATGCCCGTCAAGCCATCGAGTTCGCCTGCCAAGCCACGGAGGCGCGCTTCCTCGACTATCACGTCGCACCACGTATGCTGACGCGCGACCGGCATCCCGCTCATCAATGGCTCGTGGAATTCGAGCGTGAGCCGCACGACGACGATGCATTCATACGCGCCCTCGACAGCCGCCTTTGCGAAATCAACCGGCACTACCAGATTCGCCGCGAAGCGCACGCATTTGATCCTCCCGAGCTGGCACGGCTTCCACGAGGCACTTTTCGTGCGTGGCTCGGCGCGACGCGAAGCACCGTTAGCGTACAGACCAAGGTGCCGCGCATGAGCGAAAGCCGCACCCTGGCAGACGGCATCCTTGCCATTGCCAGTGCCGCCGGGGCGTATCGCGGCTCAGTACTGGATTAGCCATCGGGTAGCGCGGCGGACACGTACCGCATCCCAACAGGAGCATACCGTGCCGAATTTATAGACCGGCGCGCCGATGCCATACAGTAAACCTGCTATTTCTTTCGCGATCAGATTACGCGAAGAGATTACTCCATGCTCGGGCCATTACATAAGACATCGCCTAACCATTGCGTTTCGAGGGCCGGCAACGCGGGTAGCCGAAGACCTACCAAGGCCTTATTCACCGAGTAATGCTTCTCCATATTTCCGCAGTACCACCCATGCGGAACGGGCAATGCCTTGAATCCGCGCTCATTCATAGGGCTGGGACTGCCTGCGCTGACGGAATATAGGGCTGTTTCAGAAGATGCTAGGCGCTTCGTGGAGGTCCCGGGACCGGCCGGGTACACCAGAGGACCATTTCGATTGGACTGGCCGAACGGAAAGGTACGGGTTCCCTTGTTCGCGGAAATGAAGAACCAATGCCAACTCAGTATTCCCTGCACTGTGGCCGGACGCCCTGCGTTAGAAGAGACTTCCACTTTGGCCTTACACCAGCAGCACAGCTTCTGTCCATACTCGCACAACAGTTCGCAATGCCTGCTGCCCTGGAGTGGAACGTGTAGCTAGTGGCTGGATGAAAACCCTCCTATTGGGCGCAATGAGAGCCACGGTGGGGTCGTTCTGTGTTCGCTCGCAGGGCGTTACGGGGCACTTCGGCTAAGTTGAATGCACCCGAGGGCAGGATTGAGGCAATTTGCGGCTGGAACAGCCTTGTATCCGCAGCGACAGGGCGTACGCGTCCCTTGCGCCCTCTGGGGGACCACTTGTTTCAGGACTTTCGGTGACGCTGTGGCGGGCTTATGCCGCGCGTCTTTGCTGACGCTTGCTCCGTGCCCGATCCTGTTCGCGTACGAGGCAGCCCAATCGGTGCACGTTGACCGCCAACACCAACAGGCTCACCATCAGCGCGAAGTTCTCCCGACTTTTATGCCGCACCAACGCGCCGCCCCGAAGTCCAAAGTTGGCCAGACACGATTCAATGGCCGGATGCTGCCGGCGCGCCGCCTTGAACGCAGGATCGCTTTCGCGCACGCGCCCCGCCAGATTGAGCTTGCCCTTCTTCGGTAGCGTTACCTCCTGCATGCGCTCTTGCAGCTGCTGCAATGCGCTCAGACTGCAAAAGCCCCGGTCAATACTGCACGCATTGAACTCCGGATACACCGCCTGCACTGCGTCTATAATCGGCACCGCCACGTCGACACCCGATTCATCCCACAGGATGTGATGGACCAGAATGAACGGGTACTCATCCTCCACGAGCGCGACCGGAAGGCCCAACTCTGCCATCACCCCCGCATTGCCCTTGCTTATCCATTGCGAAGTGTGTATCGAAAACACCTTCTCATTGTGCAGGATGTTCTGGCCCCCCAGTATGCGCACCCTGATTTGATCCACCAACAAGTCCACCTATTGCAGATAAGAGCTGATCTCTGCCTGCGCCGTGTTTGCCATCCGGGCCAGGAGCTTCCGAGCGCTCGTTGTATTCTTCTTGCGCAGCCGCAGGTAAGCAAGCCTTCACGCCCTTCGGATTCTGCCGGTACCGCGCTGCAGTGCGCACCCGGCTGTACGCCATGTATACCTTTTGCGTACGATCCGCATGCTTGCGCCAGTTCGGCAGATTGAAGGCCACGGCCGCGCTTGCACACTCACATATCAGACCTCGAACGGCGTCCCAGCCCAGGCCGATATCGGTGGGATAGTGCACATTCGTCTTAACCACCCTGGAATCGCACCGGCCGCGTAGCGCGCACCCAGACTGTTTCCAGCCACCTCGTGCCCCGTACGCACTATCAAAGGGCTCACCTGCAAGATCAACTCCTGCGTCAACAACTGCACGTGGTCCTTGAGCCGCTGCAATCGATACTTTTGTTCATCAAAGCCCGCATCGCCATGCCCCAGCATCTCCCGTAGCAAGAGACCATTGTTTGCACGGTACAACAGCGCATCGTAGTCCAGATTCAAGCATTGCTTTACAATCGCGAACACGATAATGCGCCATAAATCCATGCCCGGCCTCCCAACGTTTTTCCCTCGTTTCCGGCTGGAACTGCGTCTCCAGAATCTTGAACAATTCTGCGCGCGTTTCCGGATTGCAGTAGAGGCGCTGCGAACCCAATAGCACCGCCGGCATGTCGTCGCGCATGGCTGGGTCAATGTAGATGTCCTCGATCGGCGTACTGTCGAGAGCGCGACACTCGGGAATGATTTTGCGCATTGAATCCTTAGCGCAAGTGAGCTGTTTCGTGCCCTTAAACGCCAAAATAAGCAATATCCCCCCTCGGGTTCGCCCCGAACAGTGCGCTATAACTTACTTATTTTTAAATTCTTAACGCATTTGCGTCCTGGCACTAACTAGTGTGACTAATGGGGACAGCTAGGTAAGGCAGGCTTCAAAGCAGCCTTCGTCGGGGCGATGCGGCGCTCCCCGGAACTGCGCCCCCCAAAGATCACGAAAGGACCCGTTCCTCATGGCAATTGTCCAGACGGCGGAAAACGCCCGACCCGGTCTCAAGCTGGCGGGGCTCCTCCTGCTGCTACTGGCCATCGCACCGGCCACCGGGCGCGCGCAGTCCTCACCGGCGATTTCCATCGTGCTCTCGCCGGGCCACATGGTCCCGAAGAACACGGCGATCACCGCCACCGTCACCCTGGAAAACCTCGACCCGGGCAGCTACTCGTCCCTGGTCTTCCGCGCCGACCTGACCGAGTGGGACCAGCACTTCCCGGTGTCCACCAGTTGCGAAGGCGAGGACACGGGCGAGGACATCCCCGTGGAGGTGAACGCGAGCCAGGAGACCTTCACGGTGGAGGTCTGGAAGAGCTGTTCCGCCAACATCTACGCCCACTACACGCTGGACGCGGCACTCTTCCGACTCGACTCCCCGGTGCCCGGCGACAAGGTGGAACTGGCGTCGGCGCATACGCGGTTCGCGATGTCCCGTTACCTGGAAGCGGGCGAGATCCCGGCGCCGGCGGCGGGGGTGGCCGGGTGGCTGGACCCAGACCCCACGAGTTTCGAGTGGGAGGTCGGAGAGTGGGTTGTGTTCCGCACCCGGACCGACATCCTCCAGTACCTGAATAGCCACGTCGGCGTGCACGGCTACGGGCCAGAAGGCGGTGCCCTGTTCGCGGACTTCACCTATGGTCTGGACGCTGAAGAGGCGTGTCAAAACGTGGGCGACGGCATCGTGCATTGGCGCCGCGCCATCCATCAGCCGGTTTGGATCATCCCGTGCAAGGTGGGTGAAGCGGTCATAGACGTGTGGCACGAGACCGATCCGGAGATCCTCTCCACCTATGAATTCCGCATACGCCCAGCGGGGGGGGAGGGGACCACGCCGGCAGTCCGGGTTTCGACCACGGCGCTGACGGTACACGAGGGTGGCAGCGGGACCTACACGGTGGAGTTGGCGTCGCAGCCGACGGGCAACGTGACGATAACGCCTTCGGTCACGGGCGACGACGACGTGAAGGTGTCGGGAACGCTGACCATTACGTCCTCGAACTGGGGTACGGCGCAAACGGTGACGGTGAGCGCCGACGACGACGCCGACACGGCAGACGAAATGGCGACGGTGTCGCACGCGGTGGCGGGTGCCAACTACGGCTCGGTGACGGCGGCGTCGGTGGACGTGACCGTGACCGACAACGACTCGCCGGTGACGCCAACGATAGGCTCGGACTTGGTTGTGCATGGGCCAATTCGGGACGACAGCACCCGGGAGCCGGGCGAGACGTTCTGGATATTGGTGACGGTGCAGAACCAGGGCATTGAGTGGTCGTCGGCGACAACGGTGCGATTTTACCGCTCGACAGACGTGACGATCACGACCTCCGACACGGCAGAGGGCACGGAACCGGTTTCGCCGCTTCGCCCTTCGGCAGGTAGCGGGAACGCGATTCCTCTGACGGCGCCATCGACAACTGGCACGTACTACTACGGCGCGTGCGTGGACGTGGTGCCCGGGGAGTCCGATACGACGAACAACTGCTCGAACAAGGTGATGCGGGTCGACGTCAGGGACGGAGGCGACGATAGCGGTGGCCCCTCGGTGCCGAGCGCGCCTGCGTCCCTGACGGCTACGGCGGGCGACGAAGTGGTGACGCTCGTCTGGAGTGCGCCCGCAGACGATGGCGGCGCACCCATCACCGGCTACGAGTACCGCTATGCGGCGAGAAGCTCTGTTCCCGAGAACACGCCGTGGCAAGCCGCCGGGCTGAATCTCGAGCGGACGGTCACCGGACTGGCCAGCCAACAGTACGCCTTCGAGGTGCGGGCGCGGAACCGTGTGGGCAATGGCGAGGCGCGAGTGGCCCTCGCGACACCCGTGGGGCGGCCGAGCGCGCCTGCGTCCCTGGCGGCCACGGCGGGCGACAAAGTGGTGACGCTCGTCTGGAGTGCGCCCGCAGACGATGGCGGCACGCCCGTCACCGGCTACGAGTACCGCTATGAGGCGAGAAGCTCTGTTCCCGAGGACACGCCGTGGCAATCCGCCGAACTGAATCTCGAGCGGACGGTCACCGGACTGACCAATGGCCAACAGTACGCCTTCGAGGTGCGGGCGCGGAACCGTGTGGGCAATGGCGAGGCGCGAGTGGCCCTCGCGACACCCGTGGGGCGGCCGAGCGCGCCTGCGTCCCTGGCGGCCACGGCGGGCGACAAAGTGGTGACGCTCGTCTGGAGTGCGCCCGCAGACGATGGCGGCACGCCCGTCACCGGCTACGAGTACCGCTATGAGGCGAGAAGCTCTGTTCCCGAGGACACGCCGTGGCAATCCGCCGAACTGAATCTCGAGCGGACGGTCACCGGACTGACCAATGGCCAACAGTACGCCTTCGAGGTGCGGGCGCGGAACCGTGTGGGCAATGGCGAGGCGCGAGTGGCCCTCGCGACACCCGTGGGGCGGCCGAGCGCGCCTGCGTCCCTGGCGGCCACGGCGGGCGACAAAGTGGTGACGCTCGTCTGGAGTGCGCCCGCAGACGATGGCGGCACGCCCGTCACCGGCTACGAGTACCGCTATGAGGCGAGAAGCTCTGTTCCCGAGGACACGCCGTGGCAATCCGCCGAACTGAATCTCGAGCGGACGGTCACCGGACTGACCAATGGCCAACAGTACGCCTTCGAGGTGCGGGCGCGGAACCGTGTGGGCAATGGCGAGGCGCGAGTGGCCCTCGCGACACCCGTGGGGCAGCCGAGCGCGCCTGCGTCCCTGACGGCAACGGCGGGTGACGAAGTGGTGGTGCTGGCCTGGAGCGCGCCCGCAGACGATGGCGGCACGCCCGTCACCGGCTACGAGTACCGCTATGAGGCGAGAAGCTCTGTTCCCGAGGACACGCCGTGGCAATCCGCCGAACTGAATCTCGAGCGGACGGTCACCGGACTGACCAATGGCCAACAGTACGCCTTCGAGGTGCGGGCGCGGAACCGTGTGGGCAATGGCGAGGCGCGAGTGGCCCTCGCGACACCCGTGGGGCAGCCGAGCGCGCCTGCGTCCCTGACGGCAACGGCGGGTGACGAAGTGGTGGTGCTGGCCTGGAGCGCGCCCGCAGACGATGGCGGCACGCCCGTCACCGGCTACGAGTACCGCTATGAGGCGAGAAGCTCTGTTCCCGAGGACACGCCGTGGCAATCCGCCGGGTTGGACCTCGAGCAGACGGTCACCGGACTGACCAATGGCCAACAGTACGCCTTCGAGGTGCGGGCGCGGAACCGTGTGGGCAATGGCGAGGCGCGAGTGGCCCTCGCGACACCCGTGGGGCAGCCGAGCGCGCCTGCGTCCCTGACGGCAACGGCGGGTGACGAAGTGGTGGTGCTGGCCTGGAGCGCGCCCGCAGACGATGGCGGCACGCCCGTCACCGGCTACGAGTACCGCTATGAGGCGAGAAGCTCTGTTCCCGAGGACACGCCGTGGCAATCCGCCGGGTTGGACCTCGAGCAGACGGTCACCGTGCTGGAGAACGCTACGCGCTACGCGTTCGAGGTACGGGCGCGGAACCGCGTGGGCCCCGGCGAGACGTCGAGGACGACGGCCCTGCCACTTCGGCTGCGGGCGGAGCTGTTCAACTCGGCGGCAGCGGAAGGCGAGGTGCTCGCGGTCGGTGTGCGCCGGAGCGGGGGGCTCGCGTTTCCGGCCCACGCCTACATCGGCGTGGCGGACAACGCGTTCCCGGGCGTGACCGCGACGGAAGAGGGGCGCGCCGATGGACTCGGCCGCCGCCGGATCGAGTTCGCGACCGGCGCGGCCGAAGCGACAGTGGCGGTCACGGTGGCCTTCGACGGCGAGCGCCGGCAGGACCGGGTGCTGACCGTAACGCTCGATTCTGCGGAAACGGAGGTGGACGGCGTGACGAGGGCCTATGAACCCGTAGCGGCGACACTCGTTGTTCCGGTGACGGAGGGAGACGCCGGGCTGTCGGTGGCCGATGCCCGAGTGCAGGGCACGATCGCGGTGCTGGCATTCACGGTGAGCATGGACCGCACGCGGAACATTGCAGTGCAGGTGGACTACGCCACGGAAGACGGTTCGGCGAAGGCCGGAGAGGACTACACGGCGGCCACGGGCACGTTGACGATCGAGGCCGGCGAGCGAGAGTGCACGGTGGAGGTGCCGGTGCTTCCGGCCCTGCACGTGACGGGCGAACGGACGCTCACCCTGAGGCTGTCGAATGCCGGGAACGCGGTGATCGACGACGGGGTGGCGACAGGCACGATCGTTCGGGAATCGGAGCTGCCCAAGGCGTGGCTCGCGCGGTTCGGGCGGACGGCCTCGGGCCATGTAGCGCAAGCAATCGCCAGACGATTCGAAACCAGTGAGCGGGAGACGCACGTGAGGGTGGCGGGACGGCGCCTGGACGGCCTGATCGGCAGACTGCGCTCGGGCGGCGGCGGGCTGCTTGCTTCGACGGCGCGGAACATGGCGAGGAGAGCGACATCCGGGTTGACGGCTTCGGCGGCGCGCGCCGCGCGGCCCGATGGCGCGGGCGCATGGTCCGGAGAGCCGGGCACGTCCCGGTCCGCCGCGGTTCTTCCCGACTTCGGGCTCAGGCTGCCGGAGGTGCAGGAAATGCTGCTGGGCAGCTCGTTCTACGTCCAAGGTGGGGCGCAACAAGCCGAGGGCGGCGGCAAAGCATGGGCGGCGTGGGGCGACGTGGCGACGACCCATTTCGAAGCCGACGCGGGGGGGCTTGGGCTGAACGGCGACGTGACGACGGGCACCGTGGGGTTGGACGGGCAGTGGCGGAAGCTGCTGGTGGGGCTGGCGCTCGCGAGAAGCGGCGGGGAGGGCGCCTACGATGGGGGCGCAGGGACGATCACGAGCACCCTGACGAGTGTGCACCCGTATATGCGCTTCCGGCTGGCCGAGCGCGCCCATCTCTGGGGCGCGACGGGCTGGGGGCGGGGCGGGCTCCGCCTGACGCCGGGGAACGGAGCCGGGATCGAAACGGATCTGAACAACTCCATGGCGGCGCTGGGCGGCCGGGCGCTGCTGCGGCGCGCGGGCGCGGCGGGGTCGCCCCTGGAGATTGCGCTGCGCTCGGACATGCTCTGGACGAGCACGTCCTCGAACGAAGCGGGGGTGCTAGCCGAGGCCACTGGCACGGCGAGCCGGGGGCGCCTGATGCTTGAAGGCGCTGGCCGGATCTCCGGGTTGGGAGGTGTCCTGCGCCCCAGTGTCGAGGGCGGCCTGCGCTACGACGGCGGGGACGCGGAGACCGGGGCGGGCCTGGAGGTGGGCGGCGGCCTGGACTGGGCGCGTGGAGGGCTGGCGCTCAAGGTCAACGGAAGAATGCTGCTCGCCCACGCCGATGAATCCTACGAGGAATGGGGCTACAGCGGCTCCCTGATCTACGAGCCTGGCGCCGACGGTCGCGGTCTGCGGATGCGGCTCGGATCCAGCACGGGGGCGGCAGCCAGCGGCGTGCAGAGCCTGTGGGCGCTGGAGAACACCAGCGGCCTCGGGCGAGGCGGTGGCCTGCCCTTCAAGCAGCGCTTCGATGCCGAGGTTGGCTTCGGACTCGGCGGCAGTGCGCTGTGGTACCCCTACCTCGCTACCGATGCTTCCGGCCAAAAGCGCTTCGGCCTCAGGCTCAACGCAGGCCGGTCGCTCGATGTCGGGCTCGAGCTCGGCCGAATGGATGGCGGAAACCAGCCGCCGAAGGACGCCCTGGTGCTGCGTGGGGATGTTCGGTTTTAGCGGCTTGTGGCCGCCCCTCCCGGGGCCTGCCACCGTGCCAGCGATGGGATGCATCGTGTCGTCACGGTTCTGCCGCTCGCCACGTTGATCCTGTCGGGATGTGAATATACAGCGTACATCACACGGTGGTTTTCGGCCCGCTTGCCTTCAGGGACTTCTTCCGTAAAGAGCATCCGGGGGTAGCCGCCGCTTCGTGTGCCACTGTACGTAGTACGCCAGCATGCACGGGAATATGTGGCTGATAACACACGGCATTCTCGCGATCTTGCCGGCACCATAGTCCTTTCCGACAGTATCCAGTGTTTGGCCGAAAATGCCTATTGGCTTGCACTGGGCTCCAGCACGGCATTTCAGGGGCAATTTTCAGGATTCTCGGAGTCTGACGGGCCTACGTGAGTGCGCTCAGAACATGGTCTCCATGCCGCACAGTGCATGCACGTGCGTGGAATAGGCCATTCTTCAACCGTTGCAGCCAGCTTGGGCGTTGCTATCCGATTCTGCTCGTGAGCATCGTCTTTCTCGGCAGTCTCTGCGGCTTGCTTGTTCAGGCAGCCAGACGCTGGCGCGCTCGCCGCTAAAGTCTCCCGCTGGCGCAGTATCAATCCGAGTCGATGCACATTCGTCGCCACAACCGAAAGCGCCACGCTGCGCGCAAATCCCTCCTTGCCGTGCACCCGCACTCGATTCAATCCGCGGTGCTCCAGGTTGTTGATCGCTGACTCGATGGCCGAATGCTGCCGACGCGCTGCCACAAAGGCTTCGGCCCTTTCCCGCTCACGAGAGGCCTCCGTGCCTATTGCCTTCCTGGACATCACGGCCAACCCCAGCTCTGCCTCAAACGCGGTAAGATTGTCTGGGCTGTAAAAGCCCCTGTCCACACTACAGGAAACCACGGCACCGTAGCGCTTCTTCGTTTCGGTTAACAGGGGCACGGCCGCGTCTACGTCCGTGCCCTCCCACTGAATCATGTGATGGAATATGAATGGGTGCGTATCTTCTCTGACACACGCCGGCACCCCCAACTCGGCCATGGTGCCTGCTTTCTGCTTGCGGATCCAACGCGTGTGCTCTTCATACACCGAAAACACCTTCTCCTCGTGCGCAATCCTGGATCAATCGCCGCTCTACCTGCTCTATCTTACGCTCACAGTGCGTCAGATACCGCGTAATCTCCGGATGCGGCACGGACTGCTGCTGCAACGCCTGCACCGTGGACTTCACTTTCTTTACCACCACCTGGCATATTTCCAGGTAGGCCTGTACATCCTCTTTCGTGCGCCATCTGTGCGCCAGACGCACCGGAGCAAAGTGCGCATGCGTAGCCAACTCCTGTACTTGCGCCAGCCTGCTATGCCGTACCTCGATGCCGCCTGAGTGACCAACAGCACTAAACATTGTATGGCATCCCACAATAGCCGCACATCGGTCGGCCAGCGTACGTTGGTCTCCACAACAAAAGAGTCTGCCCGTGTATGCAACTCCTCCGCAGCACCCACTTCCTGGAGCCCACAGGCCACTACGACCTGATTTACCTCATCCAACAGCTCCGGCGTCAGCTTCGAAACATTGTCGATGATGGTCTGCCTCCGGAAGATGACCCGACCGCCCATCTTGTTATCGAACCCCAGCATCTGGCGCACGATATCCATGTGATTGACCAAGAACGTCAACCGATCAAAGTCGCAGCCGAGTCCCTGCTTCAGAGTGGCCAGCACGAAGATGCTCCAGGAGTCCATTCCGGGCCGGCCTCGGTCCAGATCGCCAGGTTAGCAGAATGGGCGCGGAGCAGATCGAAAACCTTGGCGGGTGCCGGCAGATGGAGGTAGAGGGCCTGCGGCCCCAAGCAGAATGGCTGGGATGTCGTCGCGGCTGTGGGGGTCGATCTAGATTTCAGCAAAGGGGGCCTGCCCTAACGAAAACTGCGGATCTCATGCGAATGATTCGGATGTTGGCGTGAAGCGCCCCTTGTAATAGTAAAATGGGGCATGAATCGGCTGAGAGATACGAATTGGGCCAAAGATTCGAAAATAGGAAGGGAGGAAGAATATGGGGCAAAGTGGGATGCAAACCTATTAATACCTCGTAGATGCCTCGTCTTCGTAATAAGACTCCCTACTTACCCCCAGTTAGAGCCGTAACGGAGGCCATTTCATCAACACTCATTTCGATCGACTCATATTCGGCCAGGCACTACTTCAGTCTTCTCCATTCTGCAGTTCAAACCTGCGCTATCGGATAGGGCCGGGCTTTTCGCCATGCTTCAGAGCCTTACGGTCATCACGGCCGCAGGTCATGACCAGGGCTATCAGTGGACGCGTCTCGGACTGGACCAGGGGGGAAAGCAGTTTGGCCTTGCTGTAAATTTTGAGGAGTCCGGCGCCAAGCCTTTGTTGGAGAATAGTATCGGGCTGTTCCTGCGCCGTGAGATTTTCTAGCGCACGCCTGTTTCTTGCCCTATCAAAAGAGGAAAACTGCCAGGAAGCGCAGGCCTCCAATCAGCCCGGTTGCGGGGTCTACGCTTCTGCTTACTACCTTACAGTGGTCGGCATGCCCATCCCCGCAGGCGCTCCAGCGTCCTGCATGAACAGGCGCGCGGCAGCAAAACCTGACGGACAAGAAGACCTCGTTTGACAAATATAGTCACGCCGCACCTATTATCTGGGGTTGCGCCAAACACTTGATGGCTTGCCCTGCGCATGAACGACTCCTGTCGGTAGTGCGTAAGCTCGGCGAAGCGCTGGGCGGCAGGCGGAATGACGCTCTCAAGCGCTCGCCCGCACAGACGCCTTCCTAAATGGAAGCACATGAATTGCCACCAAGAATGGGCACCCCGGGTGCCCTCCGCACTGTGAGCCCGCACTGAGTCAGCTGCCAAAACTGGAAAAGCACATTAGCGTGAAGCGAGCGCTGAACGCACCCAATAGTAGGGCGTGCTTCCTGATGGTGAGCATTCTCTGCGCGGTTGTGGCAGGCTGCACACCTGAGAGTGAGTCCTGGACGTTTACAGAAGTGGCGAGAGAGGCCGGCCTGGGAGCGTTTCGACACGTGAACGGCGCACGCGGCGACTGGTGGTTCCCCGAAACCCTGGGAAGCGGCGCAGCCTTTTTCGACTACAATCAAGATGGTGCGCCCTACATAGTACTTGTGGGCGGCGGCACGTGGACGGACAACCGCGTGCGCGCCCTGTGGCTCTTTCAAAATGACGGAACTGGGCAATTTGCCGACGTTACCATCGCAAGCGGTTTGGGCGAGATGCGCGGCTTCGGTATGGGCATCGCCGCCGGTGATATCGACAATGATGGCGACGACGACATATATTTGACGACGACCAGTCGCAATATGCTTCTGGTGAACGAGCGGGGCTTTTTTCGTGATGCAACGCACGCGGCAGGCCTCGGGCAGCACGACGAGTGGCATGTGGCAGCGCTTTTTTTTGATGCGGACCGCGACGGCTGGCTGGATCTGTATGCGAGCGGATACGTCAACTGGACGCCCACAACGGATATGTTCTGCTCCCCTGATGGAATCACCAAGAGCTATTGTACACCTCACCTGTACGCCGGTGTGACCGGCCGCTTTTATCATAACCAGGAGAACGGCAGGTTTTTAGAACGTACCCGCGAAACAGGCTTGTTGGGCACGGGCAAAACGCTGGGGGCCATTGCGCTCGATATAAACCGGGACGGCTGGCCGGATCTTGCACTTGCGAACGATACGGATCCGAACCAGCTTTACCTCAACCAGGGCGATGGCACGTTTATGGAAGTCGGGCTTGTCCGCGGCATGGCGCTGGATGAACGCGGCCGCGCCAGGGCCGGCATGGGGCTTGAGGCAGGCAGCGTGGATTCGTCGGGCTTCACATCTTTGTTTATCGATAATTTTTCCGGCGAAATGACGGCCGTTTACCGCTATACGTCCGCCGGGTTGTTTGAAGATCGCGCCGCGAGTAGCGGGATTGGCGCCGCCAGTCTTCCGGTTCTAACCTTCGGCGTGACACTCTTTGATGCGGATCTGGACAGCGATCTGGACTTGTACACGGCCAACGGGCACATCAATCCGCTTATCGGTGAGCGCAGCGATGTCATTAGCTTCCGGCAGCGCTCGCAGCTTTTCATTAATGATGGCCACGGAAATTTTCAGGATCAAGCCCCGAAGCTGGGATTTTCGGAGCCACTGGTGGGCCGTGGGGCCCTGTCTGCCGACATGGATGGCGACGGAGATCTGGACATTCTCACGACGGAGAATGACGGCCCGGCACGTCTTTTTCGGAACGACCTTCCCCCTACCCGGTCGTGGCTCCGGCTCCACCTGTCAGGAACGCGCAGCAACCGAAGTGCCGTTGATGCGCGCGCAATTGTCAAAACGGGGGCATTGCATCAAGAGCGCCGCGTTCGAAGCGGCATGAGCTACGGATCCCAATCCGAGCACACGCTTACGTTTGCCCATCTTTACCATTTGGCGGCTGAATCTGAAGATCGGCAATAACCGCAGGTAGGTATTTTGGCGGCCTTTTAGGGATGTGGCCCCACGTTAGGCCATGTTTTGCCGGAATTTCTGGTGTTTGGCTCCACCAGCGCACCACCAGCGCACCACTTTTGGGATTCACAGAGGCGGGAATACGAATGTTGTGCCATAACGTGTTGGCGGCTATTGCAAACAACGCCCCCAACCCTATCTTCCCCCTATGTATATCCGACGATCGCTTACCCGAACCACCGACGACGCTACACGCTACTATTCCTTTCGCCTTTGTCACGGCGAACGCATAGGGGGCAAGGTCCGGCAGAAGACCCTGCTCAATCTCGGTGCCCACTTCCGCATCGACAAACGCTACTGGCGTGCGCTCTGCAACCGGATTGAGGCACTGCTCAAGGGCCAGCTCGTACCCATGGGCGTTGCTGCCGTCGCGTGGAAGAGGAGGCCCACCGCATTGCAGAACTTTTGAGCGCGCGCAAGGCGGTAGCCGTGACCGAGGGCAAGGGCGAGACGCCGCCGCGCGAATGGCACCATGTGGATGTCCACTCGCTCAAAACGGTCCGGCCCCGTACGGTGGGTGTAGAACATGTGGGGCTCTGGGCCATGGAGCAGTTGGGCATGGATGAGCTCTTCGAGAAGCTTGGCATCACACGAGGCCTCCGGCATGCAGCCACGGGCTCCATCATAGGCCGTCTGGCCGAGCCGGCCAGCGAACATGCCACGAAGCGTTGGCTGGCCTCTGCCAGTGGCCTGGACGAGTTTCTGGGCTGCAACTTCGAGAAGATGGCCGACATGCAGCTGTACCGGGCCAGCGACATGCTGCACAAACACCGCAAGGCCATAGAGGACCACCTCTTTGCACGGGCGCTGGACCTGTTTGATCTGGAGCCCACGATCGCTCTCTATGATCTGAAGGGCAGCTTCCTGGAAGGCAGTGGCAAGAGCATCGACAAGGCCAAGTACGGACGCTCGAAGGAGCGTCGCAGTGACTGCGTGCTGCTCACGCTGGCTCTTGTAACGCGCGGCAGCGGGTTCGTGCGTCGTAGCCAGATCTTCAAGGGCAACGTAAACGAAGCGTCCACGCTCAAGGAGATGCTGGAGTCCCTGGAGACGCCCAGGGACGCACGTGTGGTGATGGATCGGGGCATTGCCACACAGGACCGCATAGACTGGCTGCGAGAGGAGGGCTACCGCTACATTGTGGTATCAAGAGAGCGCAGGAAGCATTTTGATGAGCAGCGGGCACTCGCTCTTCAGACGGCCTCGGGCAGTGACGTAGAGGTGTACCGGGAGGAGGCAGACGACGAGGTGCGGCTCTGTTGCCGATCCCGGTCCCGCATGGCGATGGAAGAGGCCAAGGTGAGGCAGAAAGCGGAAAGATTCGAGGAGGCCCTCGGCAAGCTTTCCGATCGGCTTGCCCGGCCGAAGACGCAAAAGCGCATCGACCTCATAAGGGAACGTATCGGACGATTGAAGCAGAGCTTCAGCGGCATCGGACAGCATTACGAGATAGAAGTGGAGACGGATGAGGACGGCAAGCGGGCCCAGTCCATCACGTGGACAAAGACGCCGAAAGCACCCGCGTTGATGAGCGATCCGGGCGTCTATTGCCTGCGCAGCAACGAGATGGAGTTCACCGCGGAAGAGCTCTGGCGCACGTACGTGATGCTGACCGATCTGGAAGCGGTGTTCCGGTCCCTGAAGTCGGAACTCGGACTGCGACCGATCTATCATTCCACAGGCCGGCGCGCGGAGGGCCATCTGTTCATCACGGTCCTGGCTTACCAGTTGGTGCAGGTGATTCGTACGCGTCTTCGCAAGAAAGGACTACGCTTCAGCTGGACGACACTCAGGAGGATCCTTCGGCGTCAGGTTCGCACGACCAGCATCTTCGAGCGCAAGGACGCACGCACACTCCATGTCCGCACCAGCTCGCAGCCGGATATGGAACTAAGGGCCATTTACGATGCCTTGTGCATCGATCCACTGCCCTTTGCCATGCAAAAGACGATCATATGACCTAAGGCATAAAACTTCACTTGGCGGCCATTTGTTGTGCCAGAACAATTTTCAAGTATCTACTTTACAACCTGTTATGAAGCAAAATGGTAAACATGGGCAGGGCTTGCTCGCATGCCCGACGTGCCTCAACGGGCTGGCTCATTTCCCAGTGAGCGCCGGTTGCCCCGTGCCATGAGACAGCATCTGGATGTAGGCGAAGCGCACGCTTGTAATACTTAAGCGAAGCCGCATAGTCCGACTGCCGGAATGCAACGTCGCCCAAGCTTTGCCACCAGGCGAAGTTGGCAGGCTCCAGCGCGCTGGCCCGCTCCCACGCCCGGCGGGCTGCCGCAAAGTCGGCTCTTACGTACTCAGCCTGACCCTGCACAAAGTGCGCGTGCGGGTGCTCGGGTGCCAAGAGCACGGCGCTGTCGGCGTACGCAAGTGCATCTTGAAGGGCATCTGCATGCAATGCCGTGATCGCATCCTGCAGGTGCACGGCGGCCAGGGGCGGCAGCTGCATTGTTTCCGCCTCGCAGCTTGCCATAAGCAGAATCAAGACTATGGGCCAGGCGCTGCGCATGGGCTACTGAAACGGTTCGACTACAGCCATAAGCGTGTCGGCGGGCAGTGCGTATAGACGCGAGATGCGCTCACTGGGCCATAGAACAAAGAGCGAGTCCACTATTGTACGCATTCCAAGTCCAAATGTGATGGCCCGCTCCGACTGCGGAAGGTAGCTTCCGCCTGAAGATACGTAGCGTACTTGGCGTATTTCTCCGGAATAAAGTTCAAGCCTGGCACCCGCTCCATCTCGGTTGCTGGAAGTACCTTGAAGCAATACGCGCAAGGACCGGCCCCCCATTTCATTGCGCCAGAGGTGTACTGCGCCGCCATTTTGCGTCACCAGCACGTCAAGATCGCCGTCGTGCTCTATGTCACCATAGGCCGCCCCCCGGCCCAACAAAGGCGGGAACGCGCCCCCATGATCCGCAAAGACCCCATCGCCCCGGTTCAGAAAGAAATGCGGCGCCTGCCGGTATGAGATGCCGCTGGCATCCTGGTCTACGTGCGTATGAATGTGCCCATTGGCCGCAAACACATCCTGGTCGCCGTCTAGGTCCGCATCAAACAGGAGCAGTCCGAAGGTGAGCGTTTGGCGACTTAGACCCCCGATACGAGAGGACGCTGCGCGATCCACAAAACGCCCGCCACCAGCATGACGGAATACGCCCATTATCTGGTTGGAAAAGTTGCCGATAACCAGCGTTACTTGCCCGGCCCCATCCAAATCACCGGCGGCTATGCCCATGCCGGCAGTCGCGATGCCGCGCATGTCGTAGGCAATGCCGCTTAGCAGCCCACGTTCGGTGAAAGTGCCGTCGCCGTTGTTCTCGTAGAGCTGGTCGGCCTCCAGATCGTTGGCCACGGCCAGATCCGGCCAGAGGTCGTGATTATAGTCCAACGTGACTGCCCCCAGGGTCTTGCCCGGCGACGGCAATAGCCCCACGTCACGGGCCCAATCGGTGAACGTCCCGTCGCCGTTGTTGTGGTAAAACCGGGGCGGCAGCCCGCTATAGACCTTCGGCGTACAGTAGATTCTTTGCCCGTCGGGGCCCGCGCAGTGCGCGTCACGCGTGGAATCCCATGGCACGTACCCGCCGACGTACAAGTCCAGCCAACCGTCGCGATCCGCATCAAAGAATAGCGCCGCCGTGCTCCATTCACGCAGCCCGCTTACACCCGCCAGTACACCTATCTCGGTGAAAGCTCCGCTGTCATTGCGCAACAGCAGGTTGGCTTCGAGCGCTGTGAGGTAAACGTCGGCATCCCCGTCGTTGTCGTAATCCGCGATGGCAAGTCCAAAGCCATACGCCGTGATCTTGTCGAGCCCGGCTTCGCGGGTCACTTCCGAAAACGTACCGTCGCGATCATTTCGGAAAAGCCGCAGTGCATACGGCTGGTCAGTGGCCCACGTACCACCGCTAACCTGCATCACGTCCGGCCAGCGGTCATTATCCCAGTCCAGAAAGGCTGCGCCGGCGCCGAGAATTTCCGGCATCCAGAAGTCCCCACGTGCGCCGCTGGCGTGTGTAAATGAGTCGAGCCCCGCTTCACGCGTAACATCGGCAAATCGGGCATCATCGGTGCACCCGGCCAATATGGCAAGCCCAACGCACAAGGGTGCAATTCTTGTGCGCTGGCGGATCATTCGCAGTGGCGCGCTGGACATCTGCACAAGTGGGCCCGCGAGGGCGTTCATCTTCCAGGCTGCGGCCTTTTTGTCGAACAAGGGGGAAGGCTTCGGGTTTGTTTTGGGTGCATTTTGGACGAATCATCTAGAGCAGACTGCATGCGCCTGATCCTACAATGTACGGGCCTATGTTTAATGGCGTTGCTTGCGGTAGGGGCGGCTTCCGCGCAGTCGTGGCAACTGGTTTGGGGTGACGAATTCGATTACAGTGGCCTGCCCGATTCGATGCGCTGGACGTATGATGTGGGCGGCAACGGCTGGGGGAATCAAGAACTGCAGTACTACACAGAGGCGAGACAGAAGAATGCCCGGGTGGACGGTAGCGTCCTGATCATCGAGTCGCACAAGGAGTCGGGCTTCGGCAGCGCTTATACGTCAGCCCGGCTGATTTCTAAGGGCAAGGGCGACTGGACGTACGGGCGCATCGAGGTCCGGGCAAGACTACCCGAGGGACGCGGCACATGGCCGGCCATCTGGATGCTTCCAACAGGGAGCGATTACGGTAACGGTCGCTGGCCGGACACTGGCGAAATTGACATTATGGAGCACGTTGGCTTTGATCCCAATCGGGTGCATGCCACTGTGCACACCAACCGCTTCAATCACCAGTCGGGCTCGGGTCGCGGCAGCGCGAAGACGGTTCCGGATGCCTCGCAGGCCTTCCACGATTACGCGGCCGAGTGGTCGCCGACGAAAATCGAATTTTCTGTCGATGGCCCGGTGTTTTTCCGGTTCTACAACGACTACAGCGGGTGGAGCACGTGGCCTTTTGACCGTCCGTTTCACCTGCTGATGAATATTGCCATCGGGGGCACCTGGGGCGGAGCGCAGGGTGTGGATGACAGCATTTTTTCGCAGCAGATGGCCATTGACTACGTACGTGTTTTTCGGTACACGGGACTACCCTCCGTCTCCATTACGGCGCCCGACAGGCTGCAAGCTGGCGGTCAGCTTGCCATCAGGGCAGACGCGACAGATCCGGACGGCAGTGTGGAGCGCGTAACGCTCTTGCAGGCAGACGGCGTGCTGACCACGCTAAATGGCGCTCCATTTGAAGTTACGATTGACAATGCACAGCCAGGATGCTACACGCTACACTCCGAGGTTGTCGACGATGGGGGCTGGTCTGCATTCTCCGACACGTTGGCGCTGGTGGTGGGAGATAGCACGTGCGCACAGGCGCCATACTTGATAGCACCGCACACGATTCCGGGCCAGATAGAAGCCGAGTATTTCGATTTGGGCGGTCAGGGCGTTGCGTACTCGGATTTGACTGCGACGAATGACAACGGGGGCATTCGAACGGATGAGGGGGTGGATGTGGGCTTCACAACCGACGGCAAGGGGTATGACGTAGGCGGAATCACCCGGCGCGAATGGCTAGAGTACACGGTAGATATAAAGCAGGGCGGTGACTACACGCTGGAGGCACGTGTGGCGACAACAGGGGCCGGAACTTCAGCTTCCTTTGCGCTCGAGCTTGACGGAGACCAAGTAACAGATGCTATAGTCTATCAAAGCGAATCGATTGCGGTCAACTGGGAAACGGTACGTCGCAGCGGCATCCGCCTGACGGACGGCCTGCACCGGATGCGTGTTCGCATGCAGGCTAACGGGTTCAGGATGAATTGGCTGCGCTTCACACTGGATTCGCCCATGTCCAGTGAAGAGGTTCCGGACCCGGAGCAAGCCATGATTTACGAAAACTATCCCAACCCGTTTACTTTATCTACGCAACTCTCCTACAGCGTGGTAATGCCCGGGCATGTGACGCTGAATGTATTCAACGCTTTGGGTCAACACGTTGTCACGCTCGCAGAGGGGCATCATGCGTCTGGGCGCTATAACGTGGTGCTTAGTGCCTCAGGCCTGAGCAGCGGGGCCTATCTTTCGCGGCTTGTGACGCCGAACGCTATAGCCACCCGCCCCATTATGCTGCTGCGCCAATAACCCATCTTGTATCTCGGTATCTGCCAAGGTAATTGAGACACATGGCTGTCAAGAGTTATGAGCATGGTGACACCAATTGGCCTACTGCTCGGCGTGTAATTGGAGGTTGCGTGTATGCAACCCTGGCTGTGATACCGGCGCTTGGTTATCGGACTCGGAGGCCGATTGATCCATCCAGTCTTGGGCGGCGTGGCCACCGTCGGCACGCCTCGTACGAAACGTGCGGGATGGCATGCGTAAGCCTCCATCAAAACCATCTGGCGAGCCCGCCGTGCGGCAACTGCGACTCTAGACTTTATTCAAGTATTGTCTCCTAATGAGGGAACGGGCCCGAGCGGTGGCGGAACGAACAGCCAGTCCATGGTCGAGGGTGAGCAGAGTATGGAGGTTGACGCCCAGAATCAGCCAGATGAGGCCTTGGAAAAAGAGGCACCGTTCCCGAAGGAGATCCGGCTCGACCAGAATTATCCCGTCGCGTTCAACGCGGCGACCGTGCTGCGATTTGAATCGCCAAAAGCAAGTACAGTTTGTCTGACCGTTTATGACGTTCTGCGACGCCAGGTCGCAGAACCCGTGGCGGGCGCGCATTTGGCAGGCCGGTGCAAATTAAGTAAGACTTGACGCCACGGGCCTGCCGAGCGGCCATTACGTCTATCGCTTGCCAACGCCGCGGCACTCGTCCGTCTTAGAATGGTGATAACGAAATATGAAAGATCGTAGAGTGATTACCGATGCCAACTCAAAGGGCATGGCACCTATACTTCGACAGCGACGACCTCGCAAAGTAGCACGGGCAGGGTGCTGCACAGCGAGACTCGGGGCACCTGCCTACGCCGCCATATACTTCTTATCTTGGGGGCCAGCGACGTCGCCGGTCAGGGTTCTACCAAGACTGAAACGTCCAGCCTTAGTTTAGGTGTAGGCATAATGGCACCGGGATGGATTGTTGTGATTGCTGATCAACGTCAACAATAATTGGGGTAGACGACAATTATTGGCGACGTTGATCACATAAATGCCGGAGCGGTTAAAACAGTGGTGTCGGAGACTTTGACAGACCGCGCGCGAATGGACTGGCCGGGGAAGAGGCTGCGGCGCACGTAACGTTATGCTTACCAATCTGGAAGCCGTGTTCCGTTCGCTTAAGTCGGAACTGGGTCTGCGTCTGATCTACCACGACAGCCCCCGGCGTGCGGAAGGGCACCTGTTCATCACAGTGATAGCGTACCAGTTGGTGCAGGAGATGCGCACGCGGCTGAGGAACAAGGGCCTCTTCTCAAGCTGGACGACGCTGCGGCACATCCTTCATCGGCAGGTCCGCTCTACGAATGTGTTCCGGTGCCGGGATGGGCGTACGCTGCACGTCCGTACGACATCACAGCCGGATAGTGAACTGAAGGGCATTTACGACGCCCTGGGAGTGGATCGGGCGCCCCTATTCATGCATAAGACTACCATCTGATCCAAGGCCACGAAATCTACTTTGAGGCCGTTTGTAGTGCCAGAAGAGACAAAAATACCCTTGTAACCATAGGTACATATACTACTTATAAAACTGGATGTTAAACCTGGGCTCGGAGTGCTGGAGCTGGATTACGACAAAGGCGACACAGTAGTAACCACGCAAGATCTGCTGTTTTCCGAGCCCGTAAGCGGATTGAGGATTGCGGGCAGAGCGTTCTACGGTTCGGTGCCCGGCTTCGAGCTCACGGCCGGCATCCAGTATGTGCATGCGACCAAGACGTGGTTTCTGCTTCTTTCTGCCCGCGCCGACCTGGAAAAAGCCTCCTTCTATGCAGTCTTCTTCATTCTGCAGCTCAATCCTACCCGTCTGGACAAGGCTAGGCTCTCTGCACGGTGTCGAGGCCTCACGGTGGTAAGCGTAGACAGCCATAACCAGAGCTATCAGTGGGCGCAACTGGCATTGTACATGGGAGGCAAGCGGTTTGGGATCGCTGTAAATTTCGTAAAGTACGGATCGGAGCCAGCGCTCGAACTAAGCGTCGGCCTGTTTGTGCGTCGAGAGACTTTCTAGCCAGCGGTTTTTCCTGGCAAGTATGAACAAGACCGTTGTTGCTACACCTGGCAATCAAGACCGAAGGCTTGCAGCTTTCACCTGCCTTGCTCGTATCTTAATGGCTCTCGTGTCCCACACCCGAACGGATTGTACAGCGCTACGGCACCTTTGGCCGGAGGCATTCCGGCCAAACTTAACGGACAGCACCATGAAGAATCACTGGCTTCTGCTTCCCCTATTGCTGTGCCTGCCGCTCGTAGCGCTCGCGCAACACGGCAAGGTATATGACAACCTCTCCATGGCCAGCGAAATCCTCGCCGCCGAAAAGAAATATGCCGTGTATCTGCCGCCGGACTATGCCACCTCCGAGCGTAGCTACCCCGTTCTGTACCTGCTGCACGGAGGCGGAGACGATCAAACAGGCTGGGTCCAATTCGGCGAAGTCCTCCATATTGCCGACAAGGCCATTCGCGAGGGCAGTGCAACGCCCATGGTTATTGTCATGCCGGATGCCAGCGGGGAGCAGCGCGGTTATTTTAATGACGTCACAGGCGAATGGCGATACGAGGATTTTTTCTTCGATGAATTGATGCCCCATGTAGAACAGCGTTTCCGCATCAAGGGTCAGAAGCGCTACCGGGCGGTGGCCGGCCTTTCCATGGGCGGCGGTGGCTCCTTCATGTACGCGCTGCACCGGCCCGATCTGTTCTCCTCGGCCGCTCCGCTCAGTGCTTCTACCGGACCTGCAAGCGTCGAAGCATTTACCGAGCGGTTGCGGCGCCGCGGCCTGGCCACGCCGGATATTGCAGACGCGGAGATCGAATCCTATGTCCGGCGGCATAACGCGGTTGCGCTCATCGAGGACCTGCCCGAGGAAGAAATCAGTTCCGTGCGCTGGTTCATTGACTGTGGCGATGACGACTTCCTGTTCGAAGGCAACGCGCTGGTCCACATAGCCCTGCGCAAGCGCAACATTCCGCACGAATTCCGTATCCGCGACGGAGGCCATACCTGGACATACTGGCGGGATAGCCTGCCGGTGGTGCTGGAATTCGTCTCCCAGGCCTTCCACCAGCACTGAGCGACTCATTCACCAACTAGGTATCTGGCGTACGCGCATCACCTATTCTACTCCTTCTAGCCGCACCCCTCGCCCCCGCACAGAACCTGCCTGTAAGGTGGGGCGAGCTTACGGCACCTGATTTCGGGCTGGCGCTCAAATAGAAGGAAGGCGTCTGCATGCTGCCTTTCGGCGTAATGGAAAAGCTTGGCCCTGCTGGACCTGTGGCCACGGACCTGCTGAACATCCGGCACGCCACCATTGCGGCCGCTGAAACGGAGTACGCCATCGTGTTTCCGGAGTACTATTTCGGGCAGATCTTCGAGGCAGAGCACCAGCCGCGCACGATTTCCAACAGCGGTAGGCTGCAGTTGGAACTACTCCAAGAAACCGCCGCCGGCATGGCGCGCAGCCCCAATGATAAGGAGCGCCTACGTCCCTTAGACGAGCGTGCCAACACTCAGGCGGTGAACCCATTCTTTTTGGGGCAAGACGCCGAAGGAGGTGGCGGGAAGGACACTCAAGCCGAAGCAGTGCAAGCTCAGTGCGTGAAATGCAACACCATGCAGGCATCGAGAACGGACTGGTGGCACTTTCTGCCCACAGGTGGTTACGGCTGCAACGAGCAAGGATAGGTCAACGGAATTCGCACTGCATGGCAACCTCCCGAATCCTTTCAATCTGTCAACTCGGATCCAGGTTGATATTCCGGAGCCGGCAGAGGTGGCCGTGTATGTCTTGGATATTTTCGGAAT
Organism: Rhodothermales bacterium; assembly: GCA_965216255.1. GTDB lineage: Bacteria > Bacteroidota > Rhodothermia > Rhodothermales > Bin80. Next base: position 3,998,454 of record OZ244148.1, on the reverse strand, counting down.
GGAGGTATCGAATTTGCCGGGACAAAGAGTTAATGCCAGTACGAGTCACAGCATCGAGTTCAACGCGGCAAACTTGGTGGCCGGTACGTACCTTTACAAGATGATCGCCACCTAGCTTTCGGGAACGAGAATCAAAGCAGGCCCCCCGGTGGTCATTAAGTAGAACCTGACGGTTTGCGAATGCAGTGGTAGCGAGCCGTGCCGGGAGTCCTTGTTGCGGCTTCTACCCCGAAGCGGGACTCTCGCAACTATCTACAGGCCTCAGTTGAGAGAGCATTCCACCGCATGTGACAAGAAGAGACCGAACAAGGCTGAATTGCTGCGAAGGCGCATATTCTCCGTCTGGTTTCAATTTTCCAATCGGGTTTTGGTTAAGCCTTCACACAGAGACCAAGCAATAAAGCCTCGCGAATATGGCAAGGCACGTTTAACTTGCGAACATAATCGCCTTCCCAGTACATTGGACTACCAATGAGCACAGCAAATAACGAGATCAAGCGCAAGTTTGATCGTATAGACAGAACGCCGGTGGCGAACCCTCGCTACGAAGGCAAGACGGTGATAGAGATAGCGCGGGGGCTACTGCGGGTGAGAAAGGCGCAAGCCGAGGCCTCCTAGAGGCCCAATGCCCAAGAAATTTAGCCGAAATATTGAAACTGTATTGCAAGATCATATCGTAGTAACCTATGTTACGAGCAATCAAACCCGCCGGACTGCCGCCCAGAATGGGATCTTCGGAGTCCGGCCTAATTTAACCCCAAGGGCGCCTAGAGCGTCCTTGTGTTTTTAATGCAACAGGAGTCGCCAGTAAAGTCGCATTGCCGAGTCCGCATTTTCTTGGACTACTGGAATTGCGAGCTTTTAATGCGAGATGTAGACAGAGAGCTTAATACTGACTGGGCCAAGATCGGCCCCGTGCTTGCCTAGGCCACAGGGGAATAGTGAGTAGCTCTAGCCCAACCGAGTACCCAGAGCTGCATTTCTACGGGTCTTATGGACCTACAGATCGAGGCCGCAAACGGAACGACTGGGCTACAAATCTGATTGGGACTCGTCCAGGTGTACGCGTGCATATGGCGCGCAGGCAGAAAAAGAAAACGCCTCCTAAGTGCCCGGACTGCCAAGCTCCGATTGAATTGTGCCCGAATTGTGGATCCGATATGCGAGGGACTCAGGAAAAGGGAATTGACGTACTCTTGGCGACAGACATGATCAAGTTGGCATGGGTTGACAGCTGCGACGTGGCTGTACTAGCCTCGATCTCCAAGAAAGATATTTAATGTGAGGTTCGGATGAGCTTATTGCTGTTATTGCGCGTGCTTGGGGAGGATATTGTACGCTGGTCATAATAGAGTCGTAGACACTTAGCAAGTATATTCCACTCTATTATCATTGCCTTCACCTTTTGGAGGCCGCTCATATTCGGTTCGGAAGAGGCAATTAAAGGCTGAATTATCGGTCCTGCCGCGTGATTATTGGCACTTCTTGCGTCTACACGAATTAGTGTAGTATATTGGTATTTACTACTTATATACCACTGTTCGTATGCCGTCCCTCGCCGACATCTTCCTGCAACCCCTCAATGCCGCCCATCGCCAGTATGAAGCGCTGCGCGCCATCTTTGTGGAAGGCCTCACCACCGCCCAGGCTGCCCGACGCTTTAGCTACCATAAGGGCAGCCTCGCCAATCTCGCCGCCAAGTTCCGTAAGGACCCCACGATCGGCTTCTTCCGCGAGGTCAAGCCGGGGCCCAAACCCAAGCCTGTAGAATCCTTGACCCTCAGGCGAAGCCAGCGCATTGTCGAACTGCGCAAGCAGGAGAACCTGTCTGCCCTGGAAATCCAGCAGCGCCTGGCGCTCGAAGGCATTCCGGCCGGCATCTCCACCATTGCGCGCACCATCAAGAAGGCCGAACTGCCCCGGCTCTGGCGCCGCACCAACAAGGAACGGGAAGAGCGCCGCGCACGGGCTGCCCCTGCGGCCGATCGCCGCAGACTGCAGCTGGATGCGCGCCGCTTCGAGACCCGCTTTGGAGGACTGTTCCTGTTTGCCTTTGACCTGGCGCGCCTTCAGCTGGATGCCTTGCTTGATGAACACGGCATGCCGGGCAGCGACAGGCTGCCCGCAGGCTGCGCCTTCCGCACCTTACTGGCCCTCAAGCTCTGGGGCATCGGCCGTCCCCATCACATCATGCCCGATGTCATGGACGAAGGTCTGGCCCTGTTTGCCGGCCTCAACGTCGTCCCCAAGCGCTCTACGCTCAGCGAATACAGCTGTCGTATTGATCCGCGCCGCCTGCCGGACCTCATGGACAGCTGGCATCATCGCATCCAGGCGCTGAATCCGGTCCTCGGCAGCGGCACCTCGTTTGACCTGGACTTCCATACTATTCCCTATCACGGGGACCGGGCACTGGTGGAAAAACACTACGTCAGCAAGCGCAGCCGCCGACAGCGAGGCATCCTGGCCTTTCTGGCCCGCGACGCGGAGGCCCGAACCTTTGCCTATGCCAACGCCCAGGTCCGCAAAAGCAACCAGAACGCCGAGATCGTCCGCTTTGTAGAGTGCTGGAAGGCCCGTACCGGCCAGTTGCCACAGGAACTGGTCTTCGACAGCCGTCTGACCACCTATGCCCATCTGGCCAAACTCCACGAAATGGGTATCCGCTTCCTTACCCTGCGACGACGCACGGCCGGCCTTGTGGCCTCACTCGCCGAACTGCCGGCCGATGCCTGGCGCACCACCCGGCTTTCCAATGTCGGACGCGCCTACCGCAATCCCCGCATCCATGAAGAACAGATCGAGCTCAAACAATATCCCGAGGCCCTTCGGCAAATAGCCATCACCAATCTGGGACACGACAAGCCCACGCTGCTGCTGACCAATGATACCTCCACATCCGCCGCAAAGCTCATCGACCGCTATGCCCGGCGCATGCTCATTGAAAACAACATCTCCGACGCCATCAACTTCTTCCACATGGACGCGCTCTCGGCCGCCGTGCCCCTCAAGATCGACGCGGACCTGCAGCTTACGCTCATGGCAAGCAGCCTCTACCGCTTACTGGCCCATCGCATCGGCGGTGCCCACGCCAAGGCCAAGACTCGTACTCTATTCCGTGACTACGTCGATACGGCCGCCTCTGTGACGATCAACAGCACCGAAGTTGTCATCCATCTGGGACGACGAGCACATAACGGCTCTCTCTTCCAGGCCGGCTATCGCGAAATGTCCGAAATTATCCCTTGGCTAAATGGCCGCCGGCTCCTTGTTGACTTTGCCTGATGAAAAGTCAACCCAGAACACATCTCATATCAATTAATCCCGCTGGACATCGAGGCTAGTGGTATCCGCCCAACAGCACATGACAAAGCCACTTGACCCGAACACCATTCCTCCAGTCGAAATCACTGCCAAAACGCTTGAGGAGTGTCTCGCGGCCTGTCAGTCCGGGATTCCTGTGGTGGTTCCGCGCCACGTGGCCAGCCAGCTGGCGAAGCGGTTCCAAGAGATGCGCGAAAGCCACGAATCAACCAGGCAGCAGGAGTTTGTCTCGGTCCGGGCGGATTTCCCCCCGTTGCTCCGGTCTGGCCCGATCCGGTTTGCTGTCAAACTCACGGACGGTTCGGCGGGGAGTATGTGGAAGGTTGAAGCACGAGGAAGGGGGGAGGTGTACATAATTCCCCGGGACATCATGGAGGGCGCGAAGATAAGCCTTCACGCCTCCGGCCGGCAGCACCTCAAGGTCGACCGGCCTCCGTGGGACAAAATGAAATGGAAAGAGCCACCGCGAGAGTCCCCCTTGCCCGCATCGGTGAAGCTGCTCTTTACCGTGTGGTCAGCTGGCATGGGACCGACGAAAAATCATGATGCTGCACAAGTACAAAAGCAGTGGGAGCAGAATCAGGTTCTCATTGAAGGGGAGGACAGCGAGGACAGCGTCATCACGGTGTGTTTTTTCCTTACGCCCCCCGATGTTCGTGTCGAACTGCCTCCGCGGCCGCCTATGGCGAGATTTGCGGCACTGTCTGTTGGGGCAGACAAGAACCTGCATATAATAGCACGCAAAGAGCATCGCCCCAATCTGCGGGTCGCAATAGAGCAGAGACTCGCTGAAACTGTCGCAAGCCATACCGTTTCGGCACGTTGGCCGATTGGCAGGAAGTCCGTGTTGTTGCTCGGCGGCGACGATGTAGATGGCCGTCCCTACGTAACGCCGGTGTCTGTGGAGATGACAGAGCAAGGCGTAAAGCTTATGCGGTGCAGACGAGCCTTCGTCGGGGCACCCCATTATGTCCGCTAGAACTGGAGACTGTGGCCGGGGGGCGATCTCCGATCATGTGTAGCCATATTTCGCCTCAATACCTTGTGTCCGCCTGGATCACGTTGGTTCACGCCCTTGATGCGATTTGGGTGCTCTCAGCTTTACGGCATCGCTTTTATGCTAGGAGGGTGGGAAGCAGAATCGTGTAATTCTATACGGTAAGGCCCTACGCGCCTCCACCTGATCAACGTCAATGCTTTTTTGGGTTGACGACAATTAAGATTTTATAAAGAGGGAGGCCGAGCTTCGAGGCGAAGCAGCGAGCTGCGGAGCCTCGAAGCTCGAGTGGATTTGTTCGGTCCCGTTCCGCAGTGCGTGACGGCAGTCGGGACAGGTTTCTCCAATGAATGGGGTGCCTCACGCATAGTCGCGGTTCGGAGGCGTCATCAGTTCGCAGGTAAGCTCAGCCAAAGCGTCCCGGTGTCCCGCTTCCTTGCTCCTGGAAGCGCCGGCAGACGTCCGGCAGCCTCTCAGATCGCGCAAACTGCTCCTGGACGTGTAGTAGTGCGACGAAGGCCGTGAGATCGCCGCTTGAGGAGTGGATAATCCGACGGATGTTGAACGGGTGCATATTCCGGTCGATTTCGACCATCTATTCCGGTGGAAGTCGACCACTCATTCCGGCTGATGCCGACCACCTATTCCAGTGGAAGTCGACCACTTTTTGTCGACTACCGGAATGGGGATCCGGGTCGGTCTAGCTGGGCTGTCTGCGCGACTGGAGATTTTGTTAACGCCCTGGGTATGGGGTGCCTCGTCATTCATTCACGAGGTAATCCATGCCTGCAAAAAGAATCTCCATGCGTAAACTCAAAGAAATACTTCGCCTGAAGCATGAGGGCGAGATGGGTGTGCGGGCCATAGCCCGCTGCCTGGGATTGTCGCACAGTACGGTCATAGACTATTTGCGCCGCGCCCGCGATGCCGCTCTCTCATGGCCGTTGCCGGAGGGCGTTACGGAAGAGGTGCTCGAAGAAAAGCTTTTCGCCAAGCCTGTGACCCCCAAAGCGCAGCGTCCCGTCCCGAACTGGGTCTATATCCACCAGGAACGCAAGCGGAAGGGGGTCACGCTGGAGCTCTTGTGGGCGGAATACAAGGAGGCACACCCGGACGGCTATCTCTACAGTTGGTTTTGTGAGCGCTACCGCACTTGGAACAATGCGCGTGATCTGGTCATGCACCTGGACCACGTACCCGGGGAGATGCTCTTTGTGGACTACGCAGGCCAGAGGGTTCCCGTGGCAGATCCCGATACGGGTGAACTGCGCAAGGCACATATCTTCGTGGCCACGCTCGGATGCTCCAATTACACGTATGTCGAAGCCACATGGACGCAACAGCTCCCCGACTGGACCGCCTCTCACCGTCGTGCCTTTGAGTTCTTCGGAGCCGTTCCACGGTACGTGGTTCCCGACAATCTGAAGGCGGCCGTGGTAAAGGCCCACCGGTGCGATCCGGACCTAAATCCAACGTATCACGACCTGGCCACGCACTACGGCGTGATTGTGGTACCTGCGCGCGCCTATAAAGCTCGGGATAAGGCGAAGGTGGAAAAAGGGGTTCAATGGGCTCAGCGGGGCATCCTGGCGCCGCTGCGCCATCAGACTTTTTGCGGCCTGCATGAGCTCAACCGGCACATACGTCCGCTGCTCACCGAACTCAACAGCAAACCTTTCCAGAAGCTGGAGGGTAGCCGGCGCTCGTGGTTTGAAAAATGGGACCGGCCTGCGATGCTACCGCTGCCGGAGACACCGTACATCTTCGGCGCATGGCGCAAGGCCAAGGTGCACCGGGACTACCACATCGAAGTGACCGGCCATCGCTACAGCGTTCCCTACGTGCATGCAAGAAAGCAGGTGGACGTACGGGTTACCGACCGCACCGTGGAAGTCTTCTTGAAGGGGCAGCGCATTACCTCGCACCTGCGCAGCACGCGGCCCGGGCGCTTCACCACCCTGGAAGCACACATGCCCGAGGCTCACCGCCAATACCTGGACACGCGGGATCTGCGCCGGTGCATTGCCACGGCGGGGCCTGCCACCGAAAAGCTCATCACGTGTATGATGCAAGACTTGCAACATCCCGTACTCTGCTATCGGTCCTTGAGGGGGATAGAAAGGCTAGGCCAACAGCACGGACCGGAGCGCTTGGAAGCCGCGTGTCAGCGGGCGCTGACGTTCGGGGCATACAGGTACGCAAGCGTCGCTTCCATCCTGAAGCACCGCCTGGATCAACGCCCCACGCCACAGGACGATGCCCCCTCTATCCAACACGCCAACATCCGTGGCGCCAACTACTACGACGAAACCATCACCACACCAGAGGAAAATACTCATGCTCACCCATCCCACCCTTGAGAAACTGGAAACACTGCGCTTTGCCGGCATGGCAAGTGCGCTGCGCGAACAGTTGGCGCAGCCTGATATTGACCAACTCGACTTCATGGAGCGACTCGGCCTTCTGGTCGACCGCGAGGAGGTTGTGCGCCACAATGTGCGCCTGAAGTCACGGCTGCGACGGGCACAGCTGCGACAGCCAGCCTGTATGGAGGATCTGGACTATCGCACCGGGCGCCGCCTCGACCGGCGACTCATGCTGGCCCTGGCCAGTTGCGACTGGGTCCGACGTCACCAGAACGTCGTCATTACCGGCCCTACCGGCGTCGGCAAAAGCTACGTGGCGTGCGCACTCGCCCACAAGGCTTGCCTCGAAGGCTTCTCGGTCCGCTACTACCGACTGCCACGCCTGCTCGAAGACCTGGCCATTGCTCACGGCGACGGTCGCTATCTGAAATTGCTCCAACAGATGGCTCGCGTCCATGTCCTTTTACTGGACGATTGGGGGCTGACGCAACTGACGACATCCCAACAGCAACACCTGCTCGAGTTGTTGGATGACCGACACCGACGCAGTTCGACCGTGGCCACGAGCCAGTTGCCAGTGGGACACTGGCACGAGGCAATGGACAACCCGACACTGGCTGATGCCATCCTCGACAGGCTTATACACAACGCGCACAGGATTGAACTCACCGGCGATTCAATGCGGAAAAGTATGTCAGAATTGCAGTCCCACTCGCATCAAATCGACCACTCGTCTCGTTAACCGAATCCAGCCACGCTATGACACTTAAAGTGGTCGAGTTCACAAAACCAAAGTGGTCGAGTTCACTGGAATATGCAAACGGGTATTCCGATTGATGTTGAACACCCAATCCGATCGATCGTGAACACTTTCTCGGGTACTATAGGCCAGCCGTAGCGGTGGCAAAAACCCGGATTTGGGCCGTCTGCGTGGTGCTGCATATCACTCAGGGCTTTTGTTGCTCTCTTTCACTTTCCGAGAGACCGATGCCCACCAAGCGAACCTCCATGCGCAAAATCAGAGACGTCCTTCGCCTGCACTACCGGGAGCAATACAGCAAGCGCCGTATAGCGCGCAGTCTGGGTATTGCCGTTGGCACCGTTAGCGGGTACATCATCCGTGCAAAGCAAGCAGACTTAAGCTGGCCGCTGCCGGAAGAGCTCACCGATCTGGAGCTGGAGCAGCGGCTTTTTGCGGAGCTAGCGCCGCCGACGCGCCCGGTGCCCAACTGGGAGCACGTTAAGCGGCAACTGGCGCCGAAGGGGATAACCCTTCGGCTGGTGTGGCAGAAGTACCGGGGCCATTATCCAGAGGGTTATGGATATAGCAGGTTCTGCGAGCTCTATCATGCTTGGTGCCAATGTGCGCATGCACATCGAACACAAGGCCGGCGAGAAGCTCTACGTCGACTACTCTGGTAAGACCGTCCCATCGTGGATCGAGAAACTGTTAAATGCTAGGTCTTCAGAGTGCCCCGGCGTATCTTTGTGGAGTACCCAATATTTGATAGTTTCTCCTTGACAGGGACCATTTCCTGATTATACTCAAGCCACTCTAAACATAATCCTAGGTACCATGAAACGCAGATCTAAGCTCTTCTTTTCACTCACGCTTTTGCCAGTTTTGCGATGTTGGCGCCAATGTTGTTCGGTGCGTTCAGTTCGCCTGACCAGCCCCCGGCTGTCTATGAAGCCTGTGCAGCTGAAAAAGAGGGGGAAGGCAGTGGAGGGAACGGCAGTTGTTGCCCCAAGAACGCGATATGTGGACTTAACGGGCAGAACTACCCCGGATACCACTTCGTAGATGGCAGTTGCCCGGACGACGATTAGGCACCGCGGTTGTGAGTACGGGGGCGTGGGGGCTCAAGGCGCCCACGCCCCTGCTTCTTTTGTTAAGATGTCAAGAATCCTTCTTATAACAACTCTGGCCCTTTCCTCATGCGTGGATTCTGTATTCGTGAATGAGGTCCCTTTGTCAGTGTTGACACGCTTCTCGACGGATTCGCTAGTTACCTACGATCTATCTGGCCGGGTCTTTACCGGTTCCGACTCTCTGGGGCAGCCGAATCTCATTGCTGTTGGTGGCAGTCAGATTTATGTTGGGGATACAAAGGCTTCCCGTTCGCTTCATGTGTTCAATCGGCGTACGGGAGAGTTAGTAGCCTCGGTCGGTGAGCGCGGGCAGGGAGCACGTGAAATCTCCTACTTATGGTCGCTTGATTTCAAGCCAGGAAGCGATGCAGGCTGGCTGTTCGATATTTCGCCGAGGACAATGCACTTCTTCAACGGGGATTCCCTGACCGACCGGACTGTCAGGCTTCAAGGAGAGGGGGCACCAATGAACCCAACATGGATTGCGGGAGACAGTATTGCCTCGGTTGGCATGTACATGGCTGGTAGGTTGGCCCTGTATGGTCCTAGTGGAAGATTCAGTCGCTACATAGGGCCGGACCCGCCAGGCGATCCAGAGGTTCCCGCGCCTGTAAGACAACATGCCTACGATGGCAAAGTCCATACGAACTCCAACGGCACTAGGATAGTTGTCGGCTCTATCCATACCGACAGACTTGAGATATACGATGTGGAGGGCATTATACACCTTGTCAGGGGGCCGCTATTTCACGAGCCGAAATATACTGTTCATGGCAACGACCAAGGTAACTCATGGTTAAGCATTAACAACGAGACGACATACGGATATGTTAGTGTTGCTGCGACGGACGAGTTGATATTCGGCCTGTACTCCGGTAGGACCTTGGGTTGGACCAATGATAACGGCTGGTGGAGCCCGCCTGGCAAAACCGTAATAGTGTTCACATGGACAGGCCAGCCTCTCTCCGTTCTGAACATAGAGGATGGTGCATTAATGATTGGTGTTTCAGAGGACGGGGGGGAACTGTACGCGATCTATCACAAGCCCGCTCCCATGATCCTGCACTATGAGGTGCCGGAAATCGGCTAGGAAACCCGTGCGTGGAGAAACGCTGAAGCATCAGTCAACCGCAGGGTGCTATAAGGAGGGTCTCGGGATTTACGATGGCAGCGCGAAAATCTCCGGCTCAGTATGCCCGCTACAGCGGATCAGGAGGCTGGTGAGCGGCATGTAGCCGAGGTTACGCGCTGATGTCGAGACACGTAACCACATCTGTGCGCCCGATAACACTCCCGAAATGCCACTTGTCCGGCTATTTGGGGCAGACAAATAGTGCAGAGGATACGTACGACCTCGAGGATGCATTAGAGAAGGCGAAGTAGCGTAAGCGTCTGACAGAGGGTGTCAAGGGTCGAGGCAAGGGCGGACGATTCTTGAGGGTGCAAAAGGGTGCGGTTGCGGTGAGGCTGAACGAGGACGCCATCCGCAAGGACCACAAGTGTGCCGGCTTGCATGGGACATGGTGAATCTGCACTGGCCGATGCCATCGACTTCTTCCATATGGATGCGCTCAGATCCGCGGTACCGATGAACATCGACGTGGACCTGCAATTCACTCTCATCGCGAGCACCCTCTACCGCCTCCTGGCCACCAGGATTGGCAACGGTCTGGAATCAGCCAAGCCGCGCACTCTCTTCCGAAAGCTCGTGCGGGCCGGGGCCGACGTTACCATCAAAGCCGATCGCATTATCATCCTGCTGCCCCGCCGAACCAATAACCCGTATCTGCACGCCACAGGGTACAACAACGCTGCAGTGCCCATCCCCTGGCTGGGCGCTGCACAGCCGACTTGCATGATAATCTTTGTCCCAAATGTCATATCCTCAGTCCCCAATTTGACGCGTGGGAATTCAGGCTAGTGCGCTGCGCTGGCAGAAGTTTGAATTACGCCTTCATACCGCCGTACCATGTCCGGATGGCCACAAAGCATGAGGCTTCGTGCAGCACTCCCATCCAGAAGATCCGCGACAGAAACCTGCTCCCCGGTCAACAAATAGTGCAAAACGCCGCCATTCTTGCCCAGCATGGCAAGACCGGGAGCTAAATCCCATACATGTACCCGGCCAAGCAGCGCGGCATCTGCGCTGCCGGTGGCTACATAGCACATATGGGCGATTGTCGAGCCCATACTTCGTACTTTTCCGGAATACGCATCCTGTAGCCGCACCTGTTGGTGCAGACGGGAAATCGTCAGCAGGACCGATTCACGATGCAGGCTCTGCGGATCTTTCATTTGCGCCGGCTCGCCGCACCGAAAGACGGCGCTCCCCGATTCAGCATAGAAAAAGTCTCCCGTTGTCGGCAACAGGAAGTAGCCTGCAACAGGCTCCAGGTCCTCGATGAGAGCTAGGCCCGTTCCCCAAACTGGCAATCCAGCCACAAAGGACGCCGTTCCATCTATGGGGTCCACTACCCAGTAGCGCGCTCCGGACTTCGGGGCCACCCGCAGATCCTTTTCCTCCGCGATGATGCCGTCTTCCGGAAAGCAGGCCATGAGCCGATCACTGATATAGGATTGAATCGCAATATCCGCTTCCGTGACATAGCTCCGGGACGCCTTCCACACCGGCCTGACATTACGGAAGTAGGTCAGCGCCAATCGGCCCGCGCCGTCAAGAATTTCCCGTATCGCTGCGTGTGCTGGCATTTCGTCGCCGTTAAGCAAGAACGCTCGGGGAGCGGTACTGGATAAATTCCTCCATTTGGTCCAGTACCGCCGCGCGCCCCCCCAGCATAGGCCAGGGAGCAGCCCCTCCGGACAGCAGTGCTTCGAGGCTTACCTGCTCGCCTCCCATGTAGCGCAGTGTACCACCATTGCGCTGGAGCATGGCCAGGCCCGGCGCGAGGTCCCACACCCGGTCGTGGCCTATCAGTACGGCATCGGCCGCGCCCGTAGCCACCAGACTCATGTGGATGCACGCCGAGCCAAAAACGAATACCTTGCCCGGATAGGCGGCATCAATATGGAGCCGCTGATGCGGGCGTGAGTGAGTCAACAGAATGGTGTCCAGCCCGAGCACATCGCAAGGCTTGAGCGCACGTTCTCTGCCGTTGCGGAACACACCACCGCGCTCTGCCACGTGAAAGAATTCGCGCGTCGTCGGTACGTATACGAATCCGCACAGGGGCCTTCCCGCCTCCAAAAGTCCGATTCCGATGCACCACGAGGTAAATCCCGCGACGTACGGGGCGGTGCCGTCAATCGGGTCAATGGTCCAATACCTTTCCCCCGATGCGGGAAACTTGCGAACGATGTTTTCCTCCGCTATCAGTCCATCTTCGGGGAAATGCCGATCCAGTGCGGTTACAAGGAATTCCTGCACTTCCAGGTCCGCTACCGTAACAAAAGTCAGATCCTGCTTTCGCTCCGGTGCCGCGCACAGGAAGTGATCCAGTGCTATCTTTCCTGCCGATTCGAGCAGCTCGCGGATAAGGCTCACATTGACCATGCCGAGGACGGGGAAAACTGGATGGAGAATCGGAAACTACGGCGCGCGCATTGAATTAACGTCGGCCATTCTACAACCTCCAAAACCCTCATGAGTGTCTTGCGCATTTTGCTATGGTCAGGGCCGCGTAACGTTTCTACGGCCCTCATGTACGCTTTTGCACAGCGGGCGGATACGCGCGTCGTGGACGAACCGGTTTATGGCCACTATCTCCTGCAGACGGGAGCGCAGCATCCGGGTCGCAATGACATTCTGGCTTCCATGGATACTGATGGCGAGCGCGTCGTACGCGAGATCCTCCTCAGTTCCTGCGACCGGAACGTGCTGTTTGTCAAAAGCATGGGGCATCACTTCCTGGGGCTGGACTGGGCCTTCCTGCTCGAGGTGGCATCGGTCATGCTCATTCGGGATCCCGCGGAGATGCTACCTTCCCTGATCAATCAGGTACCGGAACCCACACTCGCCGACACAGCAATCGAGCGCCAGCGGGAGATATTCACCTACCTCGCAGAGCACGGTCGTGCGCCGTGCGTGGTCGATGCGCGGGAACTGTTGCTCAACCCCCGGGGCGTACTGGAGCAGCTCTGCGACGCCGTGGGCCTCGCGTTTGACGCATGCATGCTCTCCTGGCCGCCGGGGCCGAGGCCCGAGGACGGCGTATGGGCGCCCCACTGGTACCACACCATCCATAGAACAACGGCGTTTGCTCCGTACCGGCCAAAGACGGCCGCATTCCCGGCGTCGCTGCGGCCTCTTCTGGAGGAGTGCCGGCCCCACTACGAATTTCTCTACGGCCACGCGTTCAGGGCGTAGGCATATAACCGACCCCAAGCCCCGCCAACGCCATGCATATCAGCCTACCCGATTCGCGCAACGACGACATTTTCATCTACGTGAGTGGAGAACTCTTGCCCCGCGCCGAAGCCAAGGTTTCCGTATTCGACAGTGTAGTGCAGGGCGGCGATGCCGTATGGGAAGGCATTCGAGTCTACCGCGGCCGCGTTTTCCAGTTGGATGCCCACCTTAATCGCCTCTTCGACTCGGCACGCGCCATGGCCTTTTCCGATGTTCCCAGCCGCGAAGCCATAAAGGGGGCCCTCTTCCAGACACTCGAGGCCAACGGCATGCGGGATGAAACCCACGTGCGCATAACCCTTACGCGGGGCCGCAAGACCACATCCGGCATGGACCCCCGTCTAAACACATTCGGCCCCACGCTCATCATCGTGGCCGAATGGAAAAAGCCCGTGTACGCCGCATCAGGCATCCGCCTCATTACCTCCTCGGTGCGCAGAAACACGCCCCAGTGCCTGGACTCCAAGATTCACCACAACAACCTCGCGAACAACATTCTGGCCAAGATTCAGGCCAACGTGGCGGAAGTGGACGATGCCATTATGCTTGACATCCACGGGTTTGTCTCCGAAACCAATGCCACCAACATTTTTGTGGCGAAGCACGGCATGCTACTGACCCCACATGCCGATAGCTGTCTGCCGGGCATCACGCGCGCGAGGGTCCTCGAGCTTGCACGCACGCTGGGCATACCGGCGCAAGAGCGTAACATATCTATTGCGGAAGTGCACGCCGCCGACGAAGTTTTTACCACGGGCACGATGGGCGAGCTCTCCCCGGTACTCGAGGTGGACGGCCGTCCGATTGGCGCCGGGACTGCCGGACCCGTCACGTGCAGACTGCGCGAGGCGTACTGGCAGCAGACCGGGACTGAGGGCGATCCTCTACCCTTTTAGTCCGGCTACGGAATGCCCAGCACCTTGTGCGTTTGAAGACTCAGGCGCCACGGCGGGTGCTCCAGGCAGTAGCGCATCGCGGCCTGCGTGTTGGCGGCCCGCTCCGGGCTGTCCATCGGCTGCAAGAAGAAGTGCGTAAACGGAAGGTGCTCAAATAGGTCGGGGCTCAGGCCGGCTTGCGGAAACACGAGCTTGAGCTCGTCACCGCGCCTCAAGACGAGCGGCGCGCCCGCTTTCGGGCTTACGCAGATCCAGTCCAGCCCTTCGGGCGCCTCGATGGTGCCGTTGGTCTCGACGGCAATCTCAAAGCCTGCTACATGCAGGGCATCCGTGAGCGGCCGGTCTATTTGCAGAAGAGGTTCGCCGCCGGTGCATACGACGAAGGGCTTCCGCCCTCCTTCCGGCCATACCGCGACTACGGCCCGTGCCAACGCCTCTGCAGAGGAAAACATTCCACCTCCTGGACCATGGGTGCCCACAAAGTCCGTATCGCAGAACTGGCACACGGCCGCGTGCCGGTCCCGTTCCAGACCGTTCCACAGGTTGCAACCCACGAACCGCAGGAACACGGCGGGCCGCCCCGTCTGGGCGCCTTCTCCCTGCAGCGTATAGAATATCTCCTTGACGGCGTAGGCCACGACAGCGATGGATTACTGGTGCTCCAGTACGGCCAGCGTGAGCCGGCTTACAGCCGTCAGACGCCCGGCATCGTCCTGAATGTCGATCTGCCACACCTGGGTCCGTCTGCCCACGTGCACCGGGCGCGCCGTGCCGGTAACCCGGCCCTCGCGTACGGCACGCAAGTGATTGGCATTTATTTCCACGCCCACGCAGTAGAACCGATCCATGTCGACGCACAGGGAGGCGGCCATACTACCGAGCGACTCGGCAAGCACGACGCTTGCCCCTCCATGCAGCAGGCCCAGTGGCTGCGCGGTCCGGTTGTCCACAGGCATGGTGCCGCGCAGATAGTCTTCCCCTATCTCCGTGAACCGAATGTCCAGATGCTCAAGCATGGTGCCGCGAGCCCGGGTGTTAAGGTCCTCTGCGGACAGGCTCTGCTTCCAGATAGATGTCATATCGAACGGTGGAAGGAGGATGCTAGGGTTGCCCTTTAACGCGGCGCCAGTACCGGGCCAGCCCATGCCAGCTCCCGCCGGGCTGCCCCATGACTCCGTAGGGGATGCGGGCTGCGCCCTTTAAAATACGCCTCATTTTGGCCATTTCGCGTTCGTGGAAAGACCGCGCGGCCGCCGCATCATCTTCTCCCAGCGAGGCGCGCACCTGCGCGGCCCAGGACTCGAGGCATACAACCATTTCGTCCAAGTGCCAGGCCACATCCTCGACAACTCCAAAGTGCGTCACGAATAGCCGTTCGGGCTCCCAGGCTTTAAGCAGATCCAGGCTGCCATGCCATTGCTCCAGATGAATGTCCGGTGGCGGCGCCACGGGCACAATATAGGGGGCGCCCAAGACCCGCATGCCGGCCGTGTCACCGGCCAGGGCCGTCCCCGTTGCCTCGTCCAAAAAACATACGTGGTGGCCTGCATGTCCCGGCGTGTAGGCTACGTGCAGCCTCCGACCTCCGATATCAAGCGTCTCGCCCCCCTGAAGCGCCTCCACATTGGACGCTGGCACCGACAGGACATCGCCCCAGATCGCCTCCATGCGGTCCCCGTAAATGCGCCGGGCGCTCGCCAGCAGACGCGCCGGCTGCACCAGGTGGCGGGCACCCCTTGCATGCACATAGACCCGCAAATGGGGATACTTTCTAACGAGACTGCCCGCCGCACCCGCATGATCCAGATGGATGTGCGTCAAAAGCAGTCCGTGCACCGACTCAAACCCGGCGACAAGACCCGCCTCCAGCGCACCCAAGGAAACGGTGGGGCCCGGATCCACCAGGAGGAGTCCCGCCTCGGTCTGCAGCACCGCACAGGCGATCAGATGGGGCGTGCGCCTGTATTCTACGTCGATATACCAGCTGCCGGGGGCAATGGCTACCATGGGAGTATCCCGTACGGAAGGGGTCATGTCAGTCGGAGAAGCCCTGAATCTCCGGAAAGCGTTCCCTTGGCCAACAACACGTCCATGCGGCGATTAACCAGTTCGTAGAGATCCGCTGGCGTACGGCCAAATCCAAGCATGCGGGCAATCTCCCTGGTGGCATCCCGCGCACCGATGGCAATATTGCGTTCCACGGCGCTAAGCAGGGCCACGTCGATCTCGGTTGGCGGCAGCATTTCCACCTGGCGAAGCTGCGCCAGCGTTACACCGCTTCGGTCACGAACGACAGGGTCCGGCACCTCGGCGCTGGAGACGAATTCGCAAGAACGGAGCGGCGTATGGCAAATCAGGCCTGTCCGCCGGGCGGCCTGGATGGCTGCCTGGCACGCCTGCCGAATCTTGGATCCCGTGCGAGTGTGGCCCCACAAGACAGTCAGCCTGCGCGTTACGATGTCTACATGCACCGGCCCCTCGATCTCCACAATCCTGCGCACGCAATCTACCACGGTGCTTATCTCGGCCTGGGCCAGATCAGAGAAGCCAGGCACATCAAACAAGGCCTCTCGATACGGCTCCACGGCTGGCTCCGAGGCCTTCGCTTCGGCAGTGCGCCCGATGTCAACAGGCACCATTGTCCTGGCCGTCACCGCTGGCTCTGCGCTCCGGGCCCTGTCGATCGCCCGGAGTAACTTGCGTTCCTCCGCGCCCCGATTGTAGAACCAGTCGGTGCTCCAGATTCGGTGAAAGACCCATCCCTTTTGCTCTAGCACGGTCTGGCGCAGCCGGTCCCGCTCTCGGGCCCAGCTTGAGGAATGGTACCGCGCGCCGTCGCATTCCACGGCCAGAATGAATCGGTTTTCGTCTTCCGGGTCGAACACGGCCAGATCGATCCTGAACCCGGCCGAGCCCACCTGCGCGGCCACGTGGTAGCCGTGTGACGCGAGGGCATGGGCCACCGCCTCCTCGAATGGGCTGTCCATCTCGGCACCGGTAACCACGGGAATGTCCAGCTCACCAGTTTCGGCGTACTTGAGGTAGCGTCGCAGCACGCGGGGGCCCGCATGTTTTGCATCCAGGCGGATATCCCCGTGGCGGATGGAACTGAAGACGCAGCACCGTTTGCGGCTCCGCGTGAAGAGGACGTTCAGCCTGCGTTCGCCGCCGGCGCCGGAGATGGGCCCGAAGGACTGGGACATGTACCCGCCGCTATCCCTACCATAGCCGATGGAGACGAAGATAACGTCGCGCTCGTCGCCCTGCACATTCTCCAGATTCTTGACAAAGAAGGCGTCCTCCCTGTTTTCCTGGCAGTACGCATCCAGCTCCGGGTGCTGGCTTCGCAGGTATTCGATCCTGTTCAGGATGGCATCCCGCTGGGCTACCGAAAGGCCCACGACGCCGAGACTCTCGGCCGGAAACGTGCGAACATGTTCCAGTACGTGGTCGCACACCACCTCCGCCTCGCGCACGTTGTCGCGCCTGCCTCCACGGTCGTAGATGCCATCTACCCAGACAAAAGAGAATCCCAGGCTCTTGCCGGGCATGCCCGGGCTAGGCGGGCAGATCAGGTCGTTATTGTAAAAGACATGGTTGGATACCGCTATCAGTGACGGATGGCGGGACCGGTAGTGCCACAGGAGCATGCCCTCTGGCATGGCCCGGGATTCACAAAGGGACAGGATACTCTCCATGTCCCCCACCTGCGCGGCCTGTATGTCTTCCACGCCGTTGAAATCATCCCCTTCCACCTGCCGGTCAAAGAACGATGTGGGAGGCATCTGTTTCTGGTCCCCCACTACTACGATCTGGCGTGCCCGCATGGTAGCACCCAGGGCATCGGCAGGCCGGACCTGGCTGGCCTCGTCTATCAGCAGCACATCGAACGTGAGCCCTCCGGGGCGCAGGAACTGGGCCACCGACATGGGGCTCATAAGAAACACGGGCTTTACCGTCGCGACGGCTTCGCCGGCTACCTCGAGCAGCCTGCGGAGCCGCATGTGGCGTGTCTTCTTGTTGGCTTCTCCGCGCAGGATGCCTACCTGCCCCGCCGAGCCCACAGGCAAGCGCCCATAATGGGCAAGGGCAATCTCCTGGGCCGCCAGCGCCTGCAGCCGGACATCCAGCTTCCGAAATTCCTCTACCTTGCTGGAGCGGTCCGCCCCATCCATCTGCTGCAGCTCGGGCACATTGCGGCACATGCGCTCCCATATAGCCATGGCCCGCACAAACTCCAGCGTCCGGGAGGCAACCTCCGACGCCAGGTCACCACTGGCCAGGCGCTGCCTGATCTCCTGCACCCCTAGCTCCGCGGCGTGGCGCGCCGCGGAATGCAGCCTGTGCCAATCTTCGAGCCCGTCCGTGTGCCGGATCCAGGCCTGCAGCCGCGCACCAAGCGCTGCCAGCGGCACGCTTTCCCGGGCTGTGCCGTCAAAGGCCGCAGCAAAGTCCAGCTGGATAGCCTCCTCCAAATGGGCCCACGCCGCGCGCCATGCATCATGGCCGCCCTGCAGGCTGGCCACCAGTCTGGACGCGTCCGTGACCGACGGACTGCCACGCTCTGTACGACGGACTGCTTCTACGGACCCCAGCAGAGCGCGCAGCGCGGCGATCCACGCCAAGGCAGGCCACAAGGGCTCAAGGGTAGTCGCCGCCTCCTGCCAAGCGGTCCCAAAAACCATGCGCCCCAACTCGCGCCGGGCAGCGATATCTCGACAATATGCCCGGTACTCCATTAAGCGATCCACCAACTGAAGGCGATCCCTGGCGTTCGCGGGCGGGCTTTCCCTAAGCACCGACTTCAGCTGCGCGGCGGCCCTGCGGTACGAACCGCTCAGCCACCGGAACCAGGAGGTTCCCTTCGCCACGAGAGCCATGCGCACCGCTGCCCACTCGAGAGTAAACGCGACCTGCGCCACCTCGGCGCCGAGCCCCTCCCGGAGGTCTTGCGCGGCATGAATCTGGTCGCACAGCCCGTGTGCATCGCCAAGGGAGCGCATCAGGTCATCCCGCCCCAGGATGCCTTCCACCGGCCCGGGCATTGCGCCGAGGTGCTCGAGCACATGCACGAGGAAATCTACCGCGCAGCTTGAAGGCTCGCACGTAACGCTGGCCGCCGCCGATGCCTCCCGGACCTGCTGCTCGAGCGCCTGCAATGCGCGGGCCGCACTACCGAGGCGCACGGCAAGCCGCCGGCGCTCGGGATAGGACAAGCGCCGGGCAGCGCCGCGCCAGACGTGAAACGCCTCTCGGCCATACTCCTGCGTCAGCGCGGCCAGGGTCTGCGTAGCGGTAAGCCGCTCCGCGAAGGCCTCCTTGCTCCAGGTTGCAGCGGCCGGCAGTGCCAGGTCGGGTTTTTGCCAATTTCCGGCATCCAGCTTGCTCAGCGTGCCTATGACCGAATACGGTGTCTCGCCGGTCGCCTCGTCCACCCGATGCAGGAGCGCCGACATCCGGTTGAGTTCGTCCCGGACTTCGCGTACGCGCGCGTATTCCCGGTTGGCGACAGCTGCCGGACGACCCAACTGCAGCGTCCGCTTCAGATCCTCGTAGACCGCCCGCCGGTTCGCCTTGTGGGAATGAAGCTCCAGGCACAGCGGAGCGAGCCCGCACTGCTCCAGTCGGGCAAAGACCACGTCGAGGGCCGCCCGCTTCTCCGCCACGAACAGCACGCGCTTGCCGTCCATGATCGAGGATGCAATGATGTTGGCAATGGTCTGCGACTTGCCCGTGCCGGGCGGGCCCTGCACCACCAGGTTCCTGCCATCGCGCGCCGCGGCGATCACCTGCGCCTGGGACGAGTCCGCGTCCAGAACATGGCAGAGGTCCCTCGGATCCGGAAAGCGGCTGTCAAGGTTCTCGTTCGCCGAGACGACGCTTCCGCCCGCATCCACGCCGCCCAGGAGCAGGTGCTCCAGCAACCCGCTCTCTGCGGTACCAGCCAGCGACTCCGGTGCCAGGTCGCGCCACATCAGGAACTTGGCGAATGAAAAGAAGCTCAGTTCCATGGCATCGTCCGCGACGCTCCATCTTGTCCGCGAAGAAACCGCATCGCGTACCTGCGCAAAGTATTCCGACGGCAGCCAGCCCTCTCTTTCGGGATAACCCGGGAGCGTCACGTCGAAGTCGCTCGAGAGCATCATGCGCAGCGAATGATTGGGCTCCAGATCCTGGTCCCGAAACACGAGCTTGAACCGGCTCCTTGCGCCCTCCCGCACCAGGTCCACCGGGAGCAGAATCAGGGGCGCGAAGCGCTCGATATCAGAGGTAGCGCTCTCATTCCAGCGCAGGTAACCCATGGCAAGAAAGAGCACGCTAATACCCTGCTCTTCCTCCAGCGTCCTCGCAGCCCGGTACAGGGACAAGAGCTGTTTCTGAAGCCCGTCTGACGTAAGGTGCGCCTGGAGGCGCAAATCCGTATGATGGGCGCTGGGTCCGCTACGGGCAATCTCTTCGTCATAGACGTTAAAGAAACAGGGCTCGGCGGACTCGGATGGATGCGATTGCCGCAGCGGCTCAAACGACATCCTTTTCCGCTCCAGGTACAGGATCCGGAAGACTTCGTCGCTGCGCTCGTCCTCTATGTCCAGCTTGTTCTTGCGCTTCTTGCGCAGGGGCGCATTGACGAGCCGGTTTCGCTTGCCAATGTCCAGGAGCTGCCTTCGGAGCACATCCAGCGCGGTCCTCAGGCCGGAAGGCGGCTCCGGGCTGCTGTGGGAGAGGCTGCGATCTTCCTCCTGCATCCTTTCGCGAATGAGATTATGGCCGCCCGGCGGCGGAAGAGGCTGCTCTGAGCGTTAATTCAGAAGGCAACGGGGGGCGGCAAAACGTGCATACGGGACCACCTATGAATCTAACCTGGCAAAATGGGAGAAGCACCGCGAAGACGCAACGGGCACGTCGCCCTGCTCCGTCTCAAGCACCATGCCGCTACTTTCGGCCGTTACACTGCCAATGACATGTAAACTGCTCTGGTCCATGCGGCCGTAATCCTCTTCAGACACCGCAAACAGCAGCCCGTACTCGTCGCCGCCGTACAGGGCATACATGGCTGGGTCGTCGCCAAAATGGCCGGCGACGGCGCGGGTTTCCGGTGCTATCGGGATATCTTTCAGCACGATACGGGCTCCGCATCCGCTCTGCCGGCAAATGTGACCAATCTCTGCCACCGGGCCATCCGATATGTCTATCAGCGCACTCGGGAGGACGTGGCGCCGGGCCCAATCCCGTACCACATCAATGGGTGGCCGGGGCCACTCCAGCCGCGTTGTGACGTACGGAAAACTGGCAGAAGGCTCCCCGCGCAGCAGCACCTGGAGCCCGGCGTACGCAGCGCCGAGATCACACGTTACGGCGAGGATATCGCCCTCGCGTGCACCGGACCGGCAGACAATGTCCGTCTCGCGGGCCTCTCCGATCATGGTTACGGCCAGGGTCAACACTTTCGATGCCGTGGTGTCTCCACCGACAATGTCTATTCCGTAGTCGGCCGCCGCCTGGCGAATGCCGCGGTAGAGCGCCTCTACGTCCTCTACCGTAAACCCCTCGGGCAGGGCAAGCGCTACCGTTGCCCGTAGTGGCAGGGCATTCATGGCAAGGACGTCGCTTGCGTTAACCGCTATGGCCTTGAATCCGAGCGATTCATGCGTGGTCCGGCCTGCCAGAAAGTGCACGTCCTCGGTGAGCAAATCCGTGGTGACCACCTGGACCCGGTCCTCCGGTACCCTGTATACGGCGGCATCGTCGCCCATGCCCACCACCATCTCTTGTGCCATGGTGCCAGGCAGCATCTCTCCCACGCGCCTGATCAGGCCAAATTCTCCCAAATCCGCAAGGGGCGTAAACTCTGGCATGGACATAGCAGGGAAAGTGCGAGGTAAAGGTAGCCGGAAGAATGCCGTCGTTTGCACGCTTAGCAGGCTTACGTAAATCGGCGCGAAATCATGGGCTGCACGCTGCGGCGTTAGGCGCTAAGCTAATGCCCACAAGATCCAGGCGCCCGGGGCCATCCGCAAACGTTCATGAGGCCATGGTATCACTGCCCGGCAGCCGCCGCTAAGCTCTTACTCATAAGTCCCGACCCCATCAGGTTCATCCCACCGTCCACCATGAGCGTGTTACCCGTAATGTAGCCAGCGAGCGGAGAAGAAAGAAATGCGGCGGCCTCGCCGATTTCGCTGGCCGTTCCGAAGCGTCCGAGCGGAATATGATCCCGGATGCTCCGCTGCGCGTCTTCGCTCTCCGGCATGAGCCTCCGAAATCCTTCCGTGTCTTCGGTGATGCCGGGCTCGATGCTGTTGGCCGGTATGCCATAGCGGCCCCATTCGAGGCAAGGTTGCGCATCATGTTTTCCACACCGGCCTTGGCCGCCCCCTAATGGGCCTGCGCGGCGTACGGGATGTGCGCCTGGCCGGCAGAGACAAAGAGCACTACGCCGCGCGTTTCGCGAAGCTGATCGAAAGCTGCCTTGCATGCATGGAAAGATCCAAAGAGGTCGATATCGATTACGGCCCCAATGCCTCCGGGGCTCATGCGCTCCAGTGGCGCCGCGAAATTGCCTGCGGCGCCGCACACCAGCGTGTGGACGGGTCCGATTTCCTCGCGGGTCTCTTTCAGCGCCTCCTGCAGTGCTTTGAAGTCGCGCACGTCTGCCACATACCAAAGAAACGCGCGCACCGCCAGCGGACAACAAGCGGGCCGCTGCGTTTAGCCGCTCTTCCGTGCAGCCGCAGATTCCGACATAGGCGCCGGCCTGGGCAAAGGCCTGGGCTATGCCGAAGTTTATTCCGCTGCCTCCGCCTGTAACGAAAACGGCTTTGCCGGATAACAGTGCGTTTGGATAGTTTGCCATAGTGGCCACGCGGTGTAGCAGTCAGCATCTGTAAACGGTCAGGTCCGTGTAGGGCCCAGTACCGTATTCCTTCGCACAGGGCCGGCGCACTTTTGCAGTCATCCAGTCCTGTCTTGACGACACCGCGCCGCAGAAGCAAGCGCCGGCATGGATTAAAGCCAAGCAGCACGAGCGGGACATTGGACCCCCAACCACGGCCCGCCGCAAGTTAATGCGAAGTGTGGCAGAATGTGCCGACAGATTTCAACTTGCACCGAGTGCGAGCTGGCCGGCGAACCTTCCAAGTATGCTCAGGCGCGCAAAATCAGCGATGGGAGAGCCGGCTCTCATGAATAGAAGCCGGTTCGGCATCCTGCCAGGAAGCCATAGGCTGGCGATAGGCTGCGGCATCCTTGCACCACGGACACACTACAGCCGGCAGTCTCCTTTGGCTACCGAACCGTGCACAGGCATAGCTATTTCTGCCAATCAACCTAACCGTGGCCGAAGCGGCCTGGCCCCCGCGTTTTTGAGGGGCCGCGCCCTGCGTGTGCACTATTAATTGCCTTTAAGACTATGGGTTTTCGGATTACATTTTGCCTACTACAATGTAGCTCTTGGGACTGCACATCCATTCTTCGAATTGCCCAGTCGGCGATGCGTTGTAGGCTCTGGGAAATCCAGGTGTCTGGCCACTCCCATGCGGGCCGCCGTAACATGACTACGCCTGTGTTCTGGACGATATGGCCACACCGGCAGCTGCTGCGTGGCCTGCATTCGGAGCCGGGATGCAAAGGATCTGGATGCTGGCCGTTGACCGCAATGATAGGTCTGTTGCTGATCCCAGCTGCCTTTGCCCAGGAGCTCCGCCTGGAGCTAAATCGGGAGCGTGGAGCAAGTATCGGCACATGTACCGATCTCACGGTGCTGGAGGGCGATGCGGCCCCGATCGATTGTACGCTCGGCGAACGTTTTGAGTCGGAGTACGCATACCGGTGGCAGAGCTCGGATGCCGCCGCGCTTCGCCTACTTAGCAGCACAGCGGCCCGCCTGCCCATTTTCAGCGCACCGGCTGAGGTGGCCCGAACGACTCGTTATGCGTATATCGTCTATGTCGAGTCCAAACGCGAAGGCGTGGTTGGTCAGGCCGAGTTGAGCGTGGTCGTGCATCCTGCCTTGCCCGATGATTGCGTCCGGGTAGGAGACACGCCTCTGAAGGGGGAAGCACGCCGACGATGCGAAAAGGTGGGTGCCCTCACGAATCTTGGCGCCGCGGTATTGCCGAGAGGGGACGGCGCACTTGGGGAACAGACGCGAGGGCCACTGCAGGAAGTGCAAGCCCAGCGCAGGCCCCGCCCCTGGGAGGAAGACGCAGTCCCATACCTGCGCTGCCCACTATCTGTTACCGTTATCGGCGGAGCAGAAAAGGCCATTGCGTGCACGAGCGCCCGCTCGGCTGGAGGCCTCTTGGAATACACTGCTGAGTTTGACTGGCCGCCCTACCGGCACACCCTCATAATGGAGGGTGGAGAATTCGAGTTCACGGTGCAGGCGCCCGAAATCTCGGCAGCAGCGGAAATGCAATCGCTAATCCTCACGGCGACCGATCCCGCCACGGGACGCTCCGCTACGGCCTCGGTGCAGGTGCACGTCATCAATGCGGCCCCGGCATTGTCATGCCCGGATCTCGCGGTACGCGAAGGAGAATCGGTTACTTTTGCGTGTACGGCCGCCTCCAAGAACGGCAGAAACATCACGCTGCAATACATTCCGCAAACCACGCTGCAAGAGGTTCCACGGGGAGTATTTGATCAGAGTCCTTCGTTCGTGGCCCCGCAGGTCCTGGGAGATACCACGCTTATCGTCCTTGTGCGGGCGATTGATTCCGAAGCGCATCGGCTTACGGAGCATGCGTTTTCGTTTACCATTCGTGATACGGGTGCAGAAGCGGATCATGCCGCACCCGAGGATCCTCTTCTTGCCAATGCGTGCGACCGATTGGCTCGCGCCCACCCTGGGACTGAGCCGGACTGTACGGCCACGGGAGATAAGGACTCCGTACGGCCTTGGATCGGAAAATCGGATAGCGGAAGAGATGTGATTATCCTGCCTCCTGACGAAATCCGTGCACCCACACCCGCATCGTCTCCGCAGATCTCAAACGCGGGGGGGCAGAGAATATTGTATCTACCCAATCTAGTGACGGAAACGACAAGTGAGAGGGAAGCAGTAGCTACGCCCACAATCGTAGCTGGGACAGATTTGAGTCAGAAAATACTTTGTGTCAACAGCAACGAGCACCCATATTATGAGGCTGCTGATGCAGGTGAGGAGAGCCAATTCGAGTGTTATGAGACCTCATTTGATGCATCGGCCGTGAATGTCGCGTGGGAATTGATGGATCCAGCAGTTGCCAACGACGACGTTTGCCCAGAATTGACTCCTCATGGCTCTACTAGCCCCAGGGAGTTCTTTGAATTTACAGTTCCAGAGTATTGGACCGGCGACAAAGTATGTGAGTACAGAATTCAGGCCAGTTATAATGGTGTAACATGGCGAGAGAAATTGTCTCTTTCCCTCGATAATGAACTGGGGATGGACTGCAACGCTCCTGACGAAGTAAAGGAGGAGGAAAGCGCAGCATTTTCGTGCACGATCTTGCGGGAGCCGCCGGAAAAGGATTACGAATGGACGCCGACGTCAGATCTAGATCTTGCAATGCGCGATAGGGGAATAACGGCAGATTTCACGTTCACAGCGCCCATTGTCCAGACGGATACAAAATTCCCTTATAACATTCGCGCCGATAGAGCAGACATTGCTTACTTCGCGGGGGAGGCTATGGGTGAAATCACAGTTTTGAACAAGCCTCCCATAGACGCAGATTGCACCGCAAGTCCTACGGAAGTAATCGAAGGCGGCACGGCAACCATTTCCTGCAGTGCCACCGGGGCGCCGGGCGCAAATCCGACCTACCAATTCGAATGGACGGCCTCGAAGCCGGCCTCAGCCTGCAACCGCTTATCCGGCGGGTGCGGCCCGGGCGGCAGAAGCAAAACGTTTACGGCTCCGGGCAACGTGGATGGCGATACCGACTACGTGTATGAGATAAAAGTCTCTGCAGACGGCGCCGATCCGGCCAGTGAGCGTGTTGATATCACCGTGCAAAAAGCATTGACCTTAACATGTGGTGGCCCTTACGAGGTATACGAAGATGCCCAGAGTATCCAGCTTAACTGCGAGGGTGATGGCGGGCCTGCCGGCGCGGCAATTCAATATACTTGGGTCCCTTCAACCTATCTTTCTGCCAGCAACATAGAAGACCCGACCTTTCTAGTACCCGAGGTTAACAACGACATTACATTCACCTATGACGTTACCCTCTCTGCGGGATCTACGGCCGAAGTCTCGGATCAAGTATCCGTTACGGTAAGGAACAGGCTGCCCATTGACCCAAATTGCAGTGCAGTTCCGTCACGGATTGGCGAGGGAGGTGCTATATCTACCCTTTCTTGCTCTCCATCCGGTGCGCCCGGAACCAATCCAGTGTATCATTTCAACTGGCAGGCTGACGGAGCAGCCTGCAACCGATTGTCCGGAGGCTGCGATGGTGATGTCGGGAGCAAGACTTTTACCTCTCCAGATGATGTTGATACCGAAACGTCCTTCGCGTACAACGTCACCGTTTCGGCCAACGGCGCGGAGGAAGCACCGAACCAGATTGCAGTCACGGTGCAGGATATTCCGCTTACTCTTACCTGTACGGACCCTGATCCAGTATACGAGGATGCACCAAACTTTATTCTTAACTGCACGCCTGGCGGCATGAATCCGGGCGCAACTCCGGTGTATTCCTGGTCTCCGGCTGAGCATCTTTCCGATCCCACTCTAGAGGACCCGACCTTCCAGGTGCCCCAGGTCGATGGCGATACTCCTATTCAATTTCCATATCGGGTTGAACTCACGGCGGGGCCTGAATCGGTTAGCGACAACGTTACTGTTACGATCCTGAACAGGCCATCAGTCCTGGTAAGCTGCAGCGCCACCCCTTCTTCCGTGCCTGAAGGAGGCACGGCTGTTTCGACTCTTTCGTGCTCGGCAAGCGGAGTTCCAGGGACTAATCCGGATTACGATTTCGTATGGACGGCCGTCGATCCGGCCTCGGGTTGCGCCATGTTGTCTGGTGGCTGCGGCGGCGACACCGAAAGCAAGATATTCACGGCACCGGCTGAGGTGATTGGCCTTTCGCCCTATACGTACAACGTCAAGGTATCGGCGCTCAATGCAATCGACGGCACGGTCGACGTAACCGTCAACGTGCTCGATTCGCCGCTGACCCTGACATGCACGGATCCGGATCCGGTATACGACGATGTGCAAGAGGTTCAACTTGACTGCACGGGGGGTGACTGGAATACCGGTGAGACTCCCACGTATGCATGGACCCCTTCCACCCACCTTGACGATCCGGCCTTAGAAGACCCGACCTTTCAAGTACCCAACGTCGACAGGCGCGAAGATTTCCGCTATACCATTACCTTGACGGCAGGTGACCAGGCGCCCGTTACGGACCAAGTCACCGTTACGATCCTGAACAAGCCATCAGTCCTGGTAAGCTGCAGCGCCACCCCTTCTTCCGTGCCTGAAGGAGGCACGGCTGTTTCGACTCTTTCGTGCTCGGCAAGCGGAGTTCCAGGGACTAATCCGGATTACGATTTCGTATGGACGGCCGTCGATCCGGCCTCGGGTTGCGCCATGTTGTCTGGTGGCTGCGGCGGCGACACCGAAAGCAAGATATTCACGGCACCGGCTGAGGTGATTGGCCTTTCGCCCTATACGTACAACGTCAAGGTATCGGCGCTCAATGCAATCGACGGCACGGTCGACGTAACCGTCAACGTGCTCGATTCGCCGCTGACCCTGACATGCACGGATCCGGATCCGGTATACGACGATGTGCAAGAGGTTCAACTTGACTGCACGGGGGGTGACTGGAATACCGGTGAGACTCCCACGTATGCATGGACCCCTTCCACCCACCTTGACGATCCGGCCTTAGAAGACCCGACCTTTCAAGTACCCAACGTCGACAGGCGCGAAGATTTCCGCTATACCATTACCTTGACGGCAGGTGACCAGGCGCCCGTTACGGACCAAGTCACCGTTACGATCCTGAACAAGCCATCAGTCCTGGTAAGCTGCAGCGCCACCCCTTCTTCCGTGCCTGAAGGAGGCACGGCTGTTTCGACTCTTTCGTGCTCGGCAAGCGGAGTTCCAGGGACTAATCCGGATTACAATTTCGAATGGACGGCCGTCGATCCGGCCTCGGGTTGCGCCATGTTGTCTGGTGGCTGTGGCGGCGACACCGAAAGCAAGACATTCACGGCACCGGCTGAGGTGATTGGCCTTTCGCCCTATACGTACAACGTCAAGGTATCGGCGCTCAATGCAATCGACGGCACGGTCGACGTAACCGTCAACGTGCTCGATTCGCCGCTGACCCTGACATGCACGGATCCGGATCCGGTATACGACGATGTGAAAGAGGTTCAACTTGACTGCACGGGTGGCGACTGGAATACCGGTGAGACTCCCACGTATGCATGGACCCCTTCCACCCACCTCGACGATCCGGCCTTAGAAGACCCGACCTTTCAAGTACCCAACGTCGACGGGCGCGAAGATTTCCGCTATACCATTACCTTGTCGGCAGGTGACCAGGCGCCCGTCACGGACCAGGTCACCGTCTCAGTGTTGGACCCGGAATCGCTCTTCGTAAACTGCAAAGCGGATCCTGCCGGGCTAAGTGAAGGCAGCACTGCTACCTCTACGCTTACCTGCTCGGCAAGCGGCGCACCGGGAGATAGTCCGGATTACGATTTCGTATGGACGGCCGTCGATCCGGCCTCGGGTTGCGCCATGTTGTCTGGTGGCTGCGGCGGCGACACCGAAAGCAAGATATTCACGGCACCGGCTGAGGTGATTGGCCTTTCGCCCTATACGTACAACGTCAAGGTATCGGCGCTCAATGCAACCGACGGCACGGTCGACGTAACCGTCAACGTGCTCGATTCGCCGCTGACCCTGACATGCACGGATCCGGATCCGGTATACGAAGATGTGCAAGAGGTTCAACTTGACTGCACGGGTGGCGGCTGGAATACCGGTGAGACTCCCACGTATGCATGGACCCCTTCCACCCACCTCGACGATCCGGCCTTAGAAGACCCGACCTTTCAAGTACCCAACGTTGACGGGCGCGAAGATTTCCGCTATACCATTACCTTGTCGGCAGGTGACCAGGCGCCCGTTACGTACCAAGTCACCGTCTCAGTGCTGGACCTGGAATCGCTCTTCGTAAACTGCAAAGCGGATCCTGCTGAGCTAAGTGAAGGCAGCACTGCTACCTCTACGCTTACCTGCTCGGCGAGCGGCGCACCGGGAGATAGTCCGGATTATGATTTCGAATGGACGGCCGTCGGTCCGGCCTCGGGTTGCGCCATGTTGTCCAGCGGGTGCGGCGGCGACACCGAAAGCAAGACATTCACGGCACCGGCTGAGGTGCTTGGCCATACGGCCTATACGTACCACGTCACGGTATCGGCGGACGGTGCAACCGACGGCACGGTCGACGTAACCGTCAACGTGCTCGATTCACCGCTGACTCTGACATGCACGGATCCGGATCCGGTATACGACGATGTGCAAGAGGTTCAACTTGACTGCACGGGTGGCGGCTGGAATACCGGTGAGACTCCCACCTATGCATGGACCCCTTCCACCCACCTTGACGATCCGGCCTTAGAAGACCCGACCTTTCAAGTACCCAACGTCGACGGGCGCGAAGATTTCCGCTATACCATTGCCTTGTCGGCAGGTGACCAGGCGCCCGTTACGGATCAAGTCACCGTTACAGTGTTGGACCCGGAATCGCTCTTCGTAAACTGCGAAGCGGATCCTGCCGGGCTAAGTGAAGGCAGCACTGCTACCTCTACGCTTACCTGCTCGGCAAGCGGCGCACCGGGAGATAATCCTGATTACGATTTCGAATGGACGGCCGTGCAGCCGGCCTCAGCCTGCAACCGCTTGTCGGGCGGGTGCGGCCCAGGCGCCGAAAGCAAGACATTCACGGCACCGGCTGAGGTGATTGGCCATACGGCCTATACGTACCACGTCACGGTATCGGCAGACGGTGCAACCGACGGCACGGATGACGTAACCGTTAACATGCTCGATTCGCCGCTGACTCTGACATGCACGGATCCGGATCCGGTATACGACGATGTGCAAGAGGTTCAACTTGACTGCACGGGTGGCGGCTGGAATACCGGTGAGACTCCCACCTATGCATGGACCCCTTCCACCCACCTCGACGATCCGGCCTTAGAAGACCCGACCTTTCAAGTACCCAACGTCGACGGGCGCGAAGATTTCCGCTATACCATTACCTTGACGGCAGGTGACCAGGCGCCCGTTACGGACCAAGTCACCGTTACAGTGCTGGACCCGGAATCGCTCTTCGTAAACTGCGAAGCGGATCCTGCCGGGCTAAGTGAAGGCAGCACTGCTGCATCCACGCTTACCTGCTCGGCAAGCGGCGCACCGGGAGATAATCCTGAGTACGATTTCGAATGGACGGCCGTAGAGCCGGCCTCAGCCTGCGACCGCTTGTCGGGGGGCTGCGGCCCAGGCAGCAGTAGCAAAACATTTACGGCGCCGGACAAGGTAGATGCCGATACGCGCTACCGCTATAGCGTTACCGCAACCGCACAGAGTGCATCAGGAGGCACGGCTGAGGTTACCGTGAAGGTACTTGATTCCCCCATGACCTTAGTCTGCGCAGACCCGGATCCCGTGTACGAGGATGTATCGACGGTTCCACTGCACTGCGCAGGTGACGGCTGGGGTGTCGCAGAGACCCCTACATACGCGTGGTCTCCTGCAACCCACCTCTCCGGTCCCGGCGAATCCAGCCCTATTTTTGAAGTGCCTGAAGTTGAGGCCGATACACTGTTTGAGTATAGCGTTACCCTTTCGGCCGGAAACCGCGCACCGGTCTCGGACCGCGTGAGCGTCACGGTACTGGACAGGGGATCGCTCATCGTAAGCTGCCAGGCGGACCCGTCTGAGCTACAAGAAGGCAAGTCCGCTGTGCTTAGCTGTTCGGCAAGTGGCGCGCCGGGGGGTAATCCGGAGTACAGCTTCGAATGGACGGCCGTGCAGCCGGCTTCGGCCTGCGACCAGTTGTCCGGCAGATGCGGGGGTGGCCTCCCAAGCAAGACATTTACGGCACCGGACAATGTCGATGCCGATACGCCTTTTACCTTCGCCGTTACCGTCACAGCGCCGGGGGCGACGCCCAGCCCGGCCGAGGTCACAATCACCGTACTGAATTCCCTTTCCCTGGCGTGCACCGATCCGGATCCCGTGTACGAAGATGCGCCGGACATTCGGCTTCGATGCAGCGGCAGCGGCTGGAGCGAGGGTGAGGATCCAGATATTTTGTGGTCTCCTTCCATCCATCTCTCCGATGTCACCTTATTTGAACCAACCTTCCAGGTACCCGATGTCGATGGCGACACGCGATTTGACTATACCGTAACCCTCTCTGCCGGCAACCGCGGACAGGTCGTGGACCGCGTGAGCGTTATCGTGTTGGAGAGGCTGCCGCTAGCGCTAGCCTGTAGTGCAGAGCCTGCTGCCATCAACGAAGGAAGCCCTACAACCTCAACGCTCAGCTGCTCGGCAAGCGGCGCGCCGGGGGGTAGTCCGGAGTACCAATACGAATGGATGCCGGCCGAGCCGGCATCGGCCTGTGAACAGCTCTTGGGCGGTTGTGCCGCAAACACCGAGAGCCAGACCTTTACGGTCCCAGGCGACGTGGATGCCGACACGCCCTATACTTTCGCCGTCACTGCGAGGGCGCAGGGTGCATCGGAAGGCACAGCCCGGGTCAGCGTTACCGTGCTGAATTCACTGACCCTGGCATGCAACGATCCGGATCCGGTATACGAGGATGCGGAAGACTTTCAACTAGACTGCGCTGGAGGCGGCTGGAGCGACGGCGAGACTCCCCAATACACGTGGTCGCCTGCCACCCACCTCTCTGATCCGGCGACCGAGAGTCCCTTCTTTGAAGTCCCCGAGATAGATGCCAACACATCCATCGAATACAGCGTCACCCTCTCTGCGGGAGAGCGAGATCCGGTTTCCTCTACGGTAGGGGTCACCTTGCTGAATCTGCTGGTTTTAGACCTGGCGTGTACTGCAGATCCTCCAATGGTGGTCGAGGGCGCTACCGCAACTTCCGCACTTTCCTGCTCGGCCAGCGGGGCGCCTGGAACTGCGCCGCTTTACCACTATGAGTGGACGGCCGCTGCGCCATCCTCGGCCTGCGATCAGTTGGAAGGCGGCTGCGACGGCAGCGCGAGTACCAGGACGTTTTCGGCTCCAGAGAACGTGGATGCGGATACGCCTTACACGTATTCCATCGCCGTTTCGGCGGAAGGAGCGGAGACGGCCAGCGGCGAGGTCACCGTCACCGTGCAAAATACACTTAGCCTGGTATGCTCCGATCCGGATCCAGTATACGAGGATGCACCCGATTTCCAGCTTGCATGTACGGGTAGCGGCTGGGGCGACGGCGAGAGCCCCGAATACGTCTGGTCACCCTCGACATATCTCTCCAATCCCGGGATCGCCCAGCCAATCTTTGAAGTGCCCGCAGTGGACGCCGACGCCACCTTTGAATATTCCGTCACATTGTCTGCGGCATCCCGAGAAGCCGTTTCGGCCGGCATCACCGTAGCGGTCTTGAATAGGCCGCCGCTTGCGGGCAGCCTCACAGGACTGACGGTAAGCACATCGTCCATGCATTTAGGCACCCAGGCTACGGGCCAAACAGTAACCCTGGATCCCGCAACCGGACAGATATCCACCGATATAACAGGCTCGGCCTACGCGGGTCGCATGGTACTCACGGCCGCCGATACCGTAAATCTTGAAATCGAGGTAAGAAATTCGGCACCGCTTGTCTACACAGGCGAAGTGGCCATGGGTGCCCATACCATCAGCGTAACACCGGATGTCTCGATTTCAGAGTCATGCGAGCTGCTCTCTTCGGTGACCATGGCCGGAAGTGTCACCCAGGCTCAGCTCCTGGACGGGGACTGTTTTATGCTTCGCTTCGGCGGCCAGGTGGATTTGGCTGGTGCGCTGGCTGGAACCTACGCCGGGAGCATAGTTGTGCTGCTGCGTGAAGGGCCGGTGGAAGAGATGTACGAAGTAGCCGTCCAACTAAGCGTCGAGGACGTCAAGCGGCCTGTAACCGTTGGACCCGACGGTGCCCGTTTTGCCACCGCATCGGACGCTTCTGCCGGACTCAGCCGCACCCAGGCCATGAGCATATATCCCAGGTCGGTCATCCTAAGTTCCGAGCACTCTCAGGGCATATTCGAATTGTCCAATCCGTCCATCATACCACTCGAGGTCTCCATTTCAACCGAATTCGGCTACGGCGAAGCACCGATAGAGGCCAATACCAGGATTGCCATGGGCAGGATAATGACCGACACCACCGGCTCTGGTCTTGGAGATCTCTCCGAGCATCTTTCCGTGCATCCCAGCGTGTTATACCTTGATCCAGGCGAAAGCAAAGAGGTGCGCTTCGAGGTCCGGGAAGGCGCACTGGAGGACAAGGGGTATGCGGCACTGTTCAACTTCGTGTCTGAGCCTCGCCAATACGTAGATGCGCAGCTAGAAGCCGAATCCATAGACGCTGCCAGAACAGCGCGCGTCCGGACGCGGATTTACGGCGTGTTCGTCCCGGAGGGCGGATCCAGCCAGATATTTGTAAGACCCGTAGCCGTTTCAGACGTGGCCGGTGCAGATCGTTCAGTTACGCTGCTCCTGGAAACGAAGGACCATCCGTTCGCCGGCGAGGTCGTACTCTATGCCGGTGATGCGGAAATTGGCCGCGCGGGTGCCCTCGTCTTCACGCGCAGCCAGATTCGCGTCCCCGTGAGCGCGCTGCCGGCTGAAAGGCTGTTCGTGCGGTTCGAGCCGCACAACGGCGGCGGCATTCCGCCAACTCAGTCGCTGGTCCTGTCGCCGTAGAGCCGGGAGGCGCGGGTAGGTAGTGCTAGCCAGAAAAAGCCGGCTTTTTGATGAGGTGCGGTTTGAGGGGCTGTTATCCGGTGGGTAACGGGGCCTGCATGGGGGTGGAAAGGGCATAACGTGCCAGCTGAGGATTTCGAGCTTACCAAACGCTGGTCGGCGGTGGTATGCCCCGAGTCGGTGGGGCAACGAGACAGGCAGGCGATCTCCTCTTGTGGAGGAGGGCAAGCCTTACTCCCATGCTGGCGCGCGAGCGGGCCTACGCCGCTCGGCCGTGGGCTTTATGCCAGTGCCGTCGCCATTCTTCCTGCTTATTCAGCAATTGACAGATTCGGTGCACGTTGGCCGTTACCAGGGCCACCGTCCAGGCAATCCCTGCGGCACCGTGCGCACCAGCCCCAGCCCCCGGTGATTCAAATTGCCCGTAGCCGATTCTATCGCCGGATGCGGGCTCCGCGCTCCCACCAAGGCTTCAGCCGTCTCCCTCTCCACGTCTCCTGAGAGCGCCAGCCACCCTGGGCATGACGTTCAGATCGAGTAGCCCTTCCAGATGCTCCCGATTCTTCGGCGTGTAAAAACCCCTGTCCAGGCTGCACGAACGGAGTGTCGGATAGTGCTTCTTCGCCTCCGTAAGGGAAGTCCCCCCAAAGTTAGGGCGATACAGAGTATTCTACAGGTATTTAGCTCGGCGTAAGTAGTGGATTCATAGCCATTTACATGGAAGTCCTGTGCCACCTCAGTCCGTAATGGATTCAATTCATAGTTCCCATGTATTTCATCCGCTATTCATCCATTATGGGCATTATTATCGATCTCTTAGTAGACTGTACTACTGGTTACATATCTATGAATATATCTGGTCGTACACCTGGATCACCTTCCTACACTAGTTCCCATGTATGTCGCCACCGTCCCCAACCGCGGAGCCCGCCCCGCCTACCTCATCCGCCAAGGCAAACGCGAAGGCCGCAAAGTCGTCAAAACCACCCTCACCAATATCTCCAAACTCCCCGATGATATCATCGACTACATCCGCATCCTGCTGCGCGGGGACGTCGCCGTCGATAACCCCCAGTACACCTTCCAGCACTCCTTCCGCTTCACCAAAGGTATCCCCCACGGTCACGTCGCCGCCGTACTCGGCTCTCTGCGTAACCTGAAGCTCCACAGCATTATCGCAACCAAAGACTCCAAACAGCGATGCCTCGCCATCGCCCTTATCGCTGCCCGTATCCTCAATCCCAATAGGCAAACTCGCAGGCCTGCACCCAGACTCCGCCAGCCATTCGCTCGGTAGCGAACTCGGTCTCGAAAACATAGACGAGGACGACCTCTACCAGACCATGGATTGACTGCTGAAGCGAAAAAGCACTATCGAAGAGCGCCTCGCTCGCCAGCACCTCGAGGAGGGCCCTCCCGCGGATGTTACCTCCACCTACGTCGAAGGCGAAGCCCTTAAGCTGGCCAAGTATGGCTACTCCCGGGACAAGAAAAAAGGCAAGAAGCAGATCGTCTTCGGCCTGCTCACGGGCAAAGACGGCTGCCCCGTGGCCGTGGAAGTCTTTGCGGCCGATCCCAATACACTGGCTCCTCAGATTGCCAAGACCCAGCAACAGTTCGGCCTCCGGCGCATCGTGCTCGTAGGAGACCGCGGCCTGCCCGCCGAGGCCCGGCTTGCGCAAAGAGGTCAAACCCGCCGGGACTGGATATCCGCCCTCAGCAAGAGCGGCATCCGCAGAGCGGAAGGCCTGCAGCTGTCCCTGTTCGACGAACAAGGCCACGCGGAGATCACCACCGCCCTCTACCCGGGTGAGCGGATCGTCCTGTATCGCTACGGGCCAGGGAGTCGGCGCATAACCGCGAAAGACGGCTGATACAGACCGACAAGGCGCTGGAGAAGATCGTACTGGCCACCCGGCGCAAAGACCATCCCCTGCGCAGCATGCAAGCGATCAGCTTCCGTCTAGGGAAGCTCATCGGCAACTGGAAAATGGAAAAGCATTTTAAACTGAGCCTTAAGACAGGCTTCTTCAGCTACCAACGCTTCGCGGCCTCAATAGCCCGCGAAGCGTCCCTGGACGGCATGTATGCCATCCACAACGGGCCGACTGCGGAGGACGCGATTACAAGCGGCTCAGCGCTGTAGAGCAGGCCTTCCGGAGCCTCAAGAGCGCGGACCTCAAAGTAGGGCCCATCCACCGCTACAAGACCCCGAGAGCCATCTGCCACGTCTTCCTGTGCATGCTGGCTTACTTCGTGGAATGGCACGTGAAGCAGCGTCTGGCTCCGATACTCTTTGCCGAAGATGACCCGGAAGGCACTACCCGTCATAGTATCATCCATGCAGCAGGGCATTCGCCCTCGGCAGACAAGAAAGGCCGCTCCAAACGGACGCGGCACAAGGCGTTGAGCTTCGCCGTCCTCATGGCGCATCTGTGTGCGCTATGCAAGCATCAGGTAGAGCCCCTGATCGGCAAGAAGCGCGTCTCGTTTACGATGCTTGGAGCGATGACCGACCTGCAGGCCCGCGCCTTTGAGCTGCTGATAGTGAAGCTCCGGTAGCGCCTATACCCAGCAAAGTACCTACCGCGGGAAGACCTTCTTTAACATGAGGCCATTGATAGCTTCATGTACTTAGGCCTATCATCCAACACTCCTCATTAATGTTGGCAAGAATCCCTAAATATCTTCAATACATGAGGTCAACACAAAGGAGAATTTTCGTTGAAGGGGACATGAAAATAAAAATAAGGGGCGCTATTCTGCACTGGTTTTACCTTTAGTTGTGCATCGGGGGAGCCAGAAATAGAACGCTTGAGTGCGCAATAGTATCCCTATCAAAACCATGATAATCCAAGACTTAAGAACCATCTGTGAAGCCACCGGCCGTCCCTCGGAATACAATTGAGTATTTTGGTGAAAAAGATGGGTTAACGGGTATGGATTTTGCCCTTGGATTTTGCTTACTTCAATGAAGCGCTTGGGACTGCACAACATTGATTGAATTGCCCAATCGGCGATGCGTTGCAAGGTCTGGGCAATCCAGGCATCTGATCACCCTCATGCCGGCCGCCGCAACATGACTACGATTGTGTTCGGGACGAGATGGCCACACCGGCCGTCGCTGCGTGGCCTGCGTTCGGAGCCGGGAGGCAAAGGATCTGGATGCTGGCCGTTGACCGCAATGATAGGTCTGTTGCTGATCCCAGCTGCCTTTGCCCAGGAGCTCCGCCTGGAGCTAAATCGGGAGCGTGGAGCAAGTATCGGCACATGTACCGATCTCACGGTGCTGGAGGGCGATGCGGCCCCGATCGATTGTACGCTCGGCGAACGTTTTGAGTCGGAGTACGCGTACCGGTGGCAGAGCTCGGATGCCGCCGCGCTACGCCTACTTAGCAGCACAGCGGCCCGCCTGCCCATTTTCAGCGCACCGGCTGAGGTGGCCCGAACGACTCGTTATGCGTATATCGTGTATGTCGAGTCCAAACGCGAAGGCGTGGTTGGTCAGGCCGAGCTGAGCGTGGTCGTGCATCCTGCCTTGCCCGATGATTGCGTGCAGGTAGGAGACACGCCTCTGAAGGGGGAAGCACGCCGACGATGCGAAGAGGTGGGTGCCCTCACGAATCTTGGCGGCGCGGTATTGCCGAGAGGGGAAGGCGCACTTGGGGAACGGTCGCGAGGGCCACTGCAGGAAGTGCAAGCCCAGCGCAGCCCCCGCCCCTGGGAGGAAGACGCAGTCCCATACCTGCGCTGTCCACTATCCGTTACCGTTATCGGCGGAGCAGAAAAGGCCATTGCGTGCAAGAGCGCCCGCTCGGCTGGAGGCCTCTTGGAATACACTGCTGAGTTTGACTGGCCGCCCTACCGGCACACCCTCATCATGGAGGGTGGAGAATTCGAGTTCACGCTGCAAGCGCCCGAAATCTCGGCAGCAGCGGAAATGCAATCGCTAATGCTCACGGCGACCGATCCCGCCACGGGACACTCCGCTACGGCCTCGGTGCAGGTGCACGTCATCAATGCGGCCCCGGCATTGTCGTGCCCGGATCTCGCGGTACGCGAAGGAGAATCGGTTGCTTTTGCGTGTACGGCCGCCTCCAAGAACGGCAGAAACATCACGCTGCAATACATTCCGCAAACCACGCTGCAAGAGATTCCACGGGGAGTATTTGAAGAGAGCCCTTCGTTCGTGGCCCCGCAGGTCCTGGGAGATACCACGCTTATCGTCCTTGTGCGGGCGATCGATTCCGAAGCGCATCGGCTTACGGAGCATGCGTTTTCGTTTACCATTCGTGATACGGGTGCAGAAGCGGATCATGCCGCACCCGAGGACCCTCTTCTTGCCAATGCGTGTGACCGATTGGCTCGCGCCCACCCTGGGACTGAGCCCGTCACGGACTGTACGGCCGCGCGTGGGAAGGACTCCGTACGGCCCTGGATCCGGCAATCGGATAGCGGAAGAGATGTGATTATCCTGCCTCCTGACGAAATCCGTGCACCCGCATCGTCCCCGCAAATCTCAAACGCGGGGGGGGCGGGAATTTATTCCCGCAGTCCAGTGAGGGAAGCGCCAAGTGGGAGGGAAACAGTAGCTAAGCCCACAAACATGGATGGGACTGATTTGAGTCAGTCAATACTTTGCGTGAACAGCACCGATAACAAATATTATGAGACTACTATTGTGGATGCCAATGTCGCATGGGAGTGTAATGAGAACTCATTCAACGCATCGGCCACGAATGTCGTGTGGGAATTATTGGCTCCAGCTGTTGCCAACGACGACATTTGCCCAGCATTGGCTCCTCGTGGCTCTACTACCCCCACGGAGTTCTTTGACTATACAATTACAGAGCAGTATTGGACCGGCGACAAAGTGTGTATCTACCCAATCAAGGCCAGTCTAAATTCTGTTGCAAAAACAGATGACCTGCGCATTCTCTTCATAAATGAACCAGAGATGGACTGCAACGCTCCTGACGAATTATATGAGGAGAATAGCGCAGCATTTTCGTGCACGATCTTGTGGGAGCCGCCAGGAGAGGATTACGCTTGGACTTGGACGCCGAGTTCGGATACAAATCTCGCCTTTCTCAGCGGGGAAATAACGGCAGAATTTACGTTCACGGCGCCTGCGGTCCAGGCAGATACAAAATTCTCTTATAACATTAGCGCCGATAGGGAGGACATTGTTTACTTCGTGGGCGAGGCAACGGTTGAAATCACAGTTTTGAACAGGCCTACCATAGACTCAAATTGCACCGCAAGTCCTGCGGAAGTAATCGTAGGCGGCACGGCAACCATTTCCTGCAATCCCACCAAGGCGCCGGGCGCAAACCCGACCTATCATTACGAATGGTCTGGGCCGACGACGCCCAATGATGCATGTGGGCGACTATCGGACGGCTGTGGCGTTCATGGAAATAGCCAGGAATTCACAGCTCCAGGCAACGTGAATGGCGATACCGAATACGAGTATACGATTGTCGTCTCTGCAGTCGACGCCGATCCGGACCTTGAGCGTGTCGAAGTCACCGTGCTGCAGCCTCTTACCTTTGCCTGCACGGATCCAGCACCCGTATACGAGGATACGCCGGACTTTCAACTTGACTGCAACGGGTCCGGCTGGGCAAGCGGCGAAACCCCCACGTATGCATGGTCTCCCTCTGATCAGCTGTCCGATCCTACGATCGAAGACCCGACCTTCGATGTACCCAATAATGTAGACAGAGACGAAACCATCACTTATGAGGTGAGCCTTTCAGCCGGAGCCCGTACAACAGTGACGGATCAGGTAACCGTAATAGTCCGGAACAGGCTAGCCATCCAGACGAATTGCAGCGCGAATCCCACTCAACTCAATGAAGGTGGGGCAACTTCCACGCTGTCTTGTTCACCCACCGGCGCGCCGCCGGGAAATACCTATCATTTCTCTTGGACGGCACTAGCGCCGGGTAGTGCCTGCGGCCAATTATCGGGAGGCTGCAGCGGTGATGAGCGCAGCAAGACGTTTACCGCTCCAGACGATGTCACAGCCGACATCTCCTATTCGTACCAAGTCACCGTTTCGGCAATCGGGGGTGAGCCAACACCGGACCAGATTGCAGTCATGGTGCAGGATATTCCGCTTACTCTTACCTGTACGGATCCTGATCCAGTATACGAGGATGCACCAAACTTCAATCTTGACTGCACGTCTGGCGGCATGAATCCGGGCAGAACTCCCGTGTATTCCTGGTCTCCGGCTGAGCATCTCTCCAATCCCGCTATAGAGGACCCAACATTCCAGGTGCCCCGAGTCGATTCCGACACGCAGTTTTCATATCAGGTTGAACTCACGGCGGGGCCTGAATCGGCTACCACCACCGTTACTGTTACGATCCTGAACAGGCCATCAGTCCTGGTAAGCTGCAGCGCCACCCCTTCTTCCGTGCCTGAAGGAGGCACGGCTGTTTCGACTCTTTCGTGCTCGGCAAGCGGAGTTCCAGGGACTAATCCGGATTACGATTTCGTATGGACGGCCGTCGATCCGGCCTCGGGTTGCGCCATGTTGTCTGGTGGCTGCGGCGGCGACACCGAAAGCAAGATATTCACGGCACCGGCTGAGGTGATTGGCCTTTCGCCCTATACGTACAACGTCAAGGTATCGGCGCTCAATGCAATCGACGGCACGGTCGACGTAACCGTCAACGTGCTCGATTCGCCGCTGACGCTGACATGCACGGATCCGGATCCGGTATACGACGATGTGCAAGAGGTTCAACTTGACTGCACGGGGGGTGACTGGAATACCGGTGAGACTCCCACGTATGCATGGACCCCTTCCACCCACCTTGACGATCCGGCCTTAGAAGACCCGACCTTTCAAGTACCCAACGTCGACAGGCGCGAAGATTTCCGCTATACCATTACCTTGACGGCAGGTGCCCAGGCGCCCGTTACGGACCAAGTCACCGTTACGATCCTGAACAAGCCATCAGTCCTGGTAAGCTGCAGCGCCACCCCTTCTTCCGTGCCTGAAGGAGGCACGGCTGTTTCGACACTTTCGTGCTCGGCAAGCGGAGTTCCAGGGACTAATCCGGATTACGATTTCGTATGGACGGCCGTCGATCCGGCCTCGGGTTGCGCCATGTTGTCTGGTGGCTGCGGCGGCGACACCGAAAGCAAGATATTCACGGCACCGGCTGAGGTGATTGGCCTTTCGCCCTATACGTACAACGTCAAGGTATCGGTGCTCAATGCAACCGACGGCACGGTCGACGTAACCGTCAACGTGCTCGATTCGCCGCTGACGCTGACATGCACGGATCCGGATCCGGTATACGACGATGTGCAAGAGGTTCAACTTGACTGCACGGGTGGCGGCTGGAATACCGGTGAGACTCCCACGTATGCATGGACTCCTTCCACCCACCTCAACGATCCGGCCTTAGAAGACCCGACCTTTCAAGTACCCAACGTCGACGGGCGCGAAGATTTCCGCTATACCATTACCTTGTCGGCAGGTGACCAGGCGCCCGTCACGGACCAGGTCACCGTCTCAGTGTTGGACCCGGAATCGCTCTTCGTAAATTGCAAAGCGAATCCTGCCGATCTAAGTGAAGGCGGCACTGCTACATCCACGCTTACATGCTCGGCAAGCGGCGCACCGGGAGATAATCCTGAGTACGATTTCGAATGGACGGCCGTGCAGCCGGCCTCAGCCTGCAACCGCTTGTCGGGGGGCTGCGGCCCAGGCAGCAGTAGCAAAACATTTACGGCGCCGGCTGAGGTGATTGGCCATACGGCCTATACGTACCACGTCACGGTATCGGCGGACGGTGCAACCGACGGCACCGATGACGTAACCGTTAACATGCTCGATTCGCCGCTGACGCTGACATGCACGGATCCGGATCCGGTATTCGAAGATGTGCAAGATGTTCAACTTGACTGCGCGGGTGGCGGCTGGAATATCGGTGAGACACCCACGTATGCATGGACCCCTTCCACCCACCTCGACGATCCGGCCTTAGAAGACCCGACCTTTCAAGTACCCAACGTCGACGGGCGCGAAGATTTCCGCTATACCATTACCTTGTCGGCAGGTGACCAGGAGCCCGTCACGGACCAGGTCACCGTCTCAGTGTTGGACCCGGAATCGCTCATCGTAAGCTGCGAAGCGGACCCTGCCGAGCTAAGTGAAGGCGGCACTGCTGCATCCACGCTTACATGCTCGGCAAGCGGCGCACCGGGAGATAATCCTGAGTACGATTTCGAATGGACGGCCGTGCAGCCGGCCTCAGCCTGCAACCGCTTGTCGGGGGGCTGCGGCCCAGGCAGCAGTAGCAAAACATTTACGGCGCCGGCTGAGGTAGATGCCGATACGCGCTACCGCTATAGCGTTACCGCAACCGCACAGAGTGCATCAGGAGGCACGGCCAACGTTACCGTGAAGGTACTTGATTCCCCCATGACCTTAGTCTGCGAAGATCCGGATCCGGTGTACGAGGATGTATCGACGGTTCCACTGCACTGCAAAGGTGACGGCTGGGGTGCCGCAGAGACCCCTACATACGCGTGGTCTCCTGCAACCCATCTGTCCAGTCCCGGCGAAGCCAGCCCAATTTTTGAAGTGCCTGAAGTTGATGCCGATACCCGGTTTGAGTATAGCGTTACCCTTTCGGCCGGAAACCGCGCACCGGTCTCGGACCGCGTGAGCGTCACGGTACTGGACAGGGGATCGCTCATCGTAAGCTGCCAGGCGGACCCGCCTGAGCTGCAAGAAGGCAGCGCCGCTACCGCTGTGCTTAGCTGTTCGGCAAGTGGCGCGCCGGGGGGTAATCTGGAGTACAGCTTCGAATGGACGGCCGTGCAGCCGGCTTCGGCCTGCGACCAGTTGTCCGGCGGATGCGGGGGTGGCCTCCAAAGCAAGACATTTACGGCACCGGACAATGTCGATGCCGATACGCCTTTTACCTTCGCCGTTACCGTCACAGCGCCGGGGGCGACGCCCAGCCCGGCCGAGGTCACAATCACCGTACTGAATTCCCTTTCTCTGGCGTGCACCGATCCGGATCCCGTGTACGAAGATGCGCCGGACATTCGGCTTCGATGCAGCGGCAGCGGCTGGAGCGAGGGTGAGGATCCAGATATTTTGTGGTCTCCTTCCATCCATATCTCCGATGTCACCTTATTTGAACCAACCTTCCAGGTACCCGATGTCGATGGCGACACGCGATTTGAATATACCGTAACCCTCTCTGCCGGCAACCGCGAACAGGTCGTGGAGCGCGTGAGCGTCATCGTGTTGGAGAGACTGCCAGTAGCGGTAGCGCTAGCCTGTAGTGCAGAGCCTGCTGCCATCAACGAAGGAAGCCCTACAACCTCAACGCTAAGCTGCTCGGCAAGCGGCGCGCCGGGGGGTAATCCGGAGTACCAATACGAATGGATGCCGGTGGAGCCGGCATCGGCCTGTGAACAGCTCTTGGGCGGTTGTGCCGCAAACACCGAGAGCCAGACGTTTACGGTCCCAGTCGACGTGGATGCCGACACGCCCTATACTTTCGCCGTCACTGCGAGGGCGCAGGATGCATCGGAAGGCACAGCCCAGGTCAGCGTTACCGTGCTGAATTCACTGACCCTGGCATGCAACGATCCGGATCCGGTATACGAGGATGCGGAAGATTTTCAACTAGACTGCGCTGGAGGTGGCTGGGGCGACGGCGAGACTCCCCAATACACGTGGTCGCCTGCCACCCACCTCTCTGATCCGGCGACCGAGAGCCCCTTCTTTGAAGTCCCCGAGATAGATGCCAACACATCCATCGAATACAGCGTCACCCTCTCTGCGGGAGAGCGAGATCCTGTTTCCTCCACGGTAGGGGTCACCTTGCTGAATCTGGTGGTTTTAGACCTGGCGTGTACTGCAGATCCTCCAATGGTGGTCGAGGGCGCTACCGCAACTTCCGCACTTTCCTGCTCGGCCAGCGGGGCGCCTGCAACTGCGCCGCTTTACCACTATGAATGGACGGCCGCTGCGCCATCCTCGGCCTGCGATCAGTTGGAAGGCGGCTGCGACGGCAGCGCGAGTACCAGGACGTTTTCGACTCCAGAGAACGTGGATGCGGATACGCCTTACACGTATTCCATCGCCGTTTCGGCGGAAGGAGCGGAGACGGCCAGCGGCGAGGTCACCGTCACCGTGCAAAATACACTTAGCCTGGTATGCTCCGATCCGGATCCAGTATACGAGGATGCACCCGATTTTCAGCTTGCATGTACGGGTAGCGGCTGGGGCGACGGCGAGAGCCCCGAATACGTCTGGTCACCTTCGACATATCTCTCCAATCCCGGGATCGCCCAGCCAATCTTTGAAGTGCCCGCAGTGGACGCCGACGCCACCTTTGAATATTCCGTCACATTGTCTACGGCATCCCGAGAAGCCGTTTCGGCCGGCATCACCGTAGCGGTCTTGAATAGGCCGCCGCTTGCGGGCAGCCTTACAGGACTGACGGTAAGCACATCGTCCATGCATTTCGGCACCCAGGCTACGGGCCAAACAGTAACCCTGGATCCCGCAACCGGACAAATATCCACCGATATAGCAGGCTCGGCCTATGCGGGTCGCATGGTACTCGCGGCCACCGAAACCGTAAATCTTGAAATCGAGGTAAGAAATTCGGCACGGCTTGTCTACACAGGCGAAGCGGCCATGGGTGCCCATACCATCAGCGTAACACCGGATGTCTCGATTTCGGAGTCATGCGAGCTGCTCTCTTCGGTGACCATGGCCGGAAGTGTCACCCAGGCTCAGCTCCTGGACGGGGACTGTTTTATGCTTCGCTTCGGCGGCCAGGTGGATTTGGCTGGTGCGCTGGCTGGACCCTACGCCGGGAGCATAGTTGTGCTGCTGCGTGAAGGGCCGGTGGAAGAGATGTACGAAGTAGCCGTCCAACTGA
Organism: Rhodothermales bacterium; assembly: GCA_965216255.1. Taxonomy (GTDB): domain Bacteria; phylum Bacteroidota; class Rhodothermia; order Rhodothermales; family Bin80. The sequence goes on along the minus strand of OZ244148.1, from coordinate 3,953,748 downwards.
GCGTCGAGGACGTCAAGCGGCCTGTAACCATTGGACCCGACGGTGCCCGTTTTGCCGCCGCATCGGACGCTTCTGCCGGACTCAGCCGCACCCAGGCCATGAGCATATATCCCAGGTCGGTCATCCTAAGTTCCGAGCACTCTCAGGGCATATTCGAATTGTCCAATCCGTCCATCATACCACTCGAGGTCTCCATTTCAACCGAATTCGGCTACGGCGAAGCACCGATAGAGGCCAATACCAGGATTGCTATGGGCAGGATAATGACCGACACCACCGGCTCTGGTCTTGGAGATCTCTCCGAGCATCTTTCCGTGCATCCCAGCGTGTTATACCTTGATCCAGGCGAAAGCAAAGAGGTGCGCTTCGAGGTCCGGGAAGGCGCACTGGAGGACAAGGGGTATGCGGCACTGTTCAACTTCGTGTCTGAGCCTCGCCAATACGTAGATGTGCAGCAAGAGGCCGAATCCATAGACGCTGCCAGAACAGCGCGCGTCCGGACGCGGATTTACGGCGTGTTCGTCCCGAAGGGCGGATCCAGCCAGATATTTGTAAGACCCGTAGCCGTTTCAGACGTGGCCGGTGCAGATCGTTCAGTTACGCTGCTCCTGGAAACGAAGGACCATCCGTTCGCCGGCGAGGTCGTTCTCTATGCCGGAAATGCGGAAATTGGCCGCGCGGGCGCCCTCGTCTTCACGCGCAGCCAGATTCGCGTCCCCGTGAGCGCGCTGCCGGCTGAAGAGCTGTTCGTGCGGTTCGAGCCGCACAACGGCGGCGGCATTCCGCCAACTCAGTCGCTGGTCCTGTCGCCGTAGAGCCGCGAGGCGCGGGTAGGTAGTGCTAGCCAGAAAAAGCCGGCTTTTTGATGAGGTGCGGTTTGAGGGGCTGTTATCCGGTGGGTAACGGGGCCTGCATGGGGGTGGAAAGGGCATAACGTGCCAGCTGAGGATTTCGAGCTTGCCAAACGCTGGTCGGCGGGGGTATGCCCCGAGTCGGTGGGGCAACGAGACAGGCAGGCGATCTCCTCTTGTGGAGGAGGGCAAGCCTTACTCCCATGCTGGCGCGCGAGCGGGCCTACGCCGCTCGGCCGTGGGCTTTATGCCAGTGCCGTCGCCATTCTTCCTGCTTATTCAGCAATTGACAGATTCGGTGCACGTTGGCCGTTACCAGGGCCACCGTCCAGGCAATCCCTGCGGCACCGTGCGCACCAGCCCCAGCCCCCGGTGATTCAAATTGCCCGTAGCCGATTCTATCGCCGGATGCGGGCTCCGCGCTCCCACCAAGGCTTCAGCCGTCTCCCTCTCCACGTCTCCTGAGAGCGCCAGCCACCCTGGGCATAACGTTCAGATCGAGTAGCCCTTCCAGATGCTCCCGATTCTTCGGCGTGTAAAAACCCCTGTCCAGGCTGCACGAACGGAGTGTCGGATAGTGCTTCTTCGCCTCCGTAAGGGAAGTCCCCCCAAAGTTAGGGCGATACAGAGTATTTTGCAGGTATTTAGCTCGGCGTTAGTAGCAGATTCATAGCCATTTACAGGGAGGTCTTGTGCCACCTCAGCTCGTGATGGATTCAATTTATAGTTCCCATATATTATACGCCGCCAATTAAAGTCCGAAGTGCAACAACTGTAGACAAGGTAGTATGCCCCTGAGTAGAGACAGAAGATAGCACAGGCAACGCGGAAAACGAGCTTCTTCGGAGGGAGGGCGGAGCCCGACCGGAGAAGAAGCTGCTTGCTGGCCGAAGAAATTCGCGCTCCTTGACCTTTGAGGCAGCCAATGCCGACGGGCGAGCATGGCTCTTCCCCTGCGTGTAGGCACGCATGATGTCACCCGAACATGGTACAATGGTCTATGGGTCTTTCTGGCGACGACCCGACTCAGACCATGGACGCGGAGGCTGCCACGCCCTCTAGTGCAGGAAGGAAAACCTCCGCCGGCGTGCGGTAGGCCAAGCATCGGCGCGGACGGTTGTTCAATTGCGCTTGCACCCGCCTCACCGCTGCCGGTTCAACCGTGTGAAAGTTGGTTGCCTTCGGGAAGTACTCTCGCACCAGGCCGTTGGTGTGCTCGTTCAGACCACGCTCCCAGGAGTGGTATGGCCTCGCAAAGTAAAACGATGCGAAAAGCGCGCTGGCGATGATGAGCGAACTCCTTGCCATTGTCCGCCGTGATAGTAAGTACCCGGTCCTTTACCGGACTGAGACAACCTATGATCGCATGGCGGACCCCGATCGCAGCCTTTGACGCAACGTGCTCAAGAAACGTGAATTTCGAGGCGCGATCGACCATGGATACCAGTGCTCCCTGTTGTTTCGCCCCGATGATCGTATCAACCTCCCAGTCGCCTATCCGCGTCTTCTGCTCTACAATGGGATCACGTTCGCTGATGTCTACACGGTGCGGTATCAGGCCGCGCCCAGCACCGCTCTTGTTACGCCTGTTGTACCGCTTACCACGGCGACGCAGCAGCTTGTACAACGATCCGCCAGCCGCTCGGTCCGCCCAGCTATGCCTGTAAATCCATGTGGTGCTTACCGAAACGACACCATCACGACGAAGTCGACCCGAGACCTGCTCTGGACTCCAGTGCAGGGCGAGCTTCTCACGCACAAGAGACCACATCGCTTCAGTCATCTTCCGTGGACGCAACGATGCCTTCCTCCGCCGCCCGCTGGCCAAGCGGGTAGCCTGTTGATACCGGTAGCCCCTACCTCCGCTGTTGCGATGCAACTCCCGGCTGATCGTCGATGGCGAGCGACCCAACTGTCGCGCAATCTCGCGCAGCGAATCAGCTCGCTTCCTCAATGCGTGAATCTGGCACCTTTCCTCATAGGAAAGATGATGATAGCCCGTCGCCATTTGATACCCTCCAATGATGTCTTAACGGAGCGTACCGGCATCATCTCGCTCACATGTAATCAGCGTGATGAATACGCGCTTGCTAGCGCGCTGTCATCCAAATCAAGTGTTGCACTTCGTTGTTAAATGGGCCCGCGTTATTCATCCCTTGTCCGCAATATTATGGCTCTACCCCTTTTGTAGTGGGTACACTCACCTGCGGACGCCTTCGGGGTATAGATCTAGGCCTCCGACGTGAAAGTAAATGGCGTTAGCAAACCGCCTTCTGTTGCGGAAGCCCCTACTGCGCACTTTGATTGTTTTTATCCGGCTGTTGATGGCTTCCGCAGGGCCATTGCTCACCTTCAGGATGATCGCATTGAGGATACCCCACAGGTGTTTCTTGATGGTTCTGGCGGCTGCTTTGACCGGTTCCAGCCGACACCGCATGGCCCTGGACAACCATCGCTGCCAACCCTTACGCGCCCATGTGCGGTGGACATAATGCCACAACTGCATGGCCATTTCCTTGAAAGCCCACGCTCGGGCCGTCTTCAACGTGCTGGTACGCAACCGCTGGAAGTGCGCCTTCTGCTTACCAGACATGTTGGCCGGGTTAGTCAACCAATCATATTTGGTTCCCTTGAAGTCTTGTAGGCCTTCCTTCATCAATGCCCGGTGCTCCTGTCGCCGAACCTTGTCCACGGCAGTTCCCAGACATTTCACTACGTGACATCTGTCAAAGGCCACCTTCCGTTGCGCCTCTGGCACACACTCCAGCGTGGCCTTGATGTAGGCCGGCCACATGTCCATGCTAACACTCTCGATGCCCTCCAGCTGCTCCAAACCAGCATACCAGCTCGTAAGCGTCTCTTTCTTCCGGTCTTCGCCCACATGCAGCACCGTAGCCGCCTTCGCATCCGAAACAACCGTGACATACTCGTGGCGCTTGCGAAAAGAGGTCTCATCGTAAGCGTCCGGTGAACCACACCTTGCGTGGGTGAAGGGCTGGTTCACCGGACGCTTACGTTCTAACGCCCATATTCCGGGCATTGAATCCGAGTTCCACGGCCAAAGTGGCTGCGTCCTGACATCCCAGGCAAGATCGCAATTCTGCTAAACAGGCCGGAAACTCAAAGATGCGACATCATGTTAAGTCCAAGAAGTGGACCAAGGGTAGGGCTACCCGGCGCAAGGGCAATCCCCTGCGCAGCATGAAGGCGATCAGCTTCCGTGTAGGGAAGGTCATCGGCAACTGGAAGATGGAAAAGCATTTTGATCTGAGCATGGAGGAAGACTTCTTCCGCTTCCAACGCTTCGCGGCCTCGATAGCCTGCGAAGCGTCCCTGGACGGCATGTATGCCAGCCACAACGGGCCGACTGCGGAAGAGGTGGTGCGCGATTACAACGGCTCAGCGCTGTAGAGCAGGCCTTCGGGAGCATCAAGACCGTGGACCTCAAAGTAAGGCCCATCCACCACTACAGGACCCCGAGAGTCATCTGCTACGTCTTCCTGTGCATGCTGGCTTACTTCGTGGAATGGCACATGAAGCAGCGTCTGGCTCCGATACTTTTTACCGAAGATGACCCGGAAGGCAAGAAGGCTACCCGTCGTAGTATCATCCATGCGGCAGGGCATTCGCCCTCGGCAGACAAGAAAGCCCGCTCCAAACGGACGGACACAAGTCGTTGAGCATTGCCATCCTCATGGCGCATCTCAGTGCGCTACGACGGCATCAGGTAGAGCCCCTGATCGGCAGGAAGCGCGTCTCCTTTACGATGCTTGGAGCGATGACCGCCCTCCAGGCTCGCGCCTTCGAGCTGCTGAGAGTGAAGCTCCGGTAGCGCCTGTACCCAGCAAAGTACCTTCCGCGGGCAAGACCTTCTTTAACATAAGGCCATCGATGGCTTCATGTGCTTAGGCCTATCGTCCAATACTCCTCATTAATGTTGGCAAGAATCCCTAAATATCTTCAATTCATGAGGTCAGTGCAAAGGAGAATTTTCGTTGAGGGGGACATGAAAATAAAAATAAGGGGTGCTGCTCTGCACTGTTTTTACCTTTACTTGTGCATCGGGGAAACGAGAAATAGAACGCTTGAGTGCGCAATAGTATCCCTATCAAAACCATGATAATCCAAGACTTAAGAACGATCTGTGAAGCCACCGGCCGTTCCTCGGAATACAACTGAATATTTTGGTGAAAAAGGTGGATTAATGGGTATGGCTTTTGCCCTCGCATTTTGCTTACTTCAATGAAGCGCTTGGGACTGCACAATATTGATTGAATTGCCCAATCGGTGATGCGTAGTAAGGTCTGGGCAATCCAGGGATCTGATCACCCTCATGCCGGCCGCCGCAACATGACTACGATTGTGTTCGGGACGAGATGGCCACACCGGCCGCCGCTGCGTGGCCTGCATTCGGAGCCGGGAGGCAAAGGATCTGGATACTGGCCGTTGACCGCAATGATGGCTCTGTTGCTGGTCCCAGTTGCCTTTGCCCAGGAGCTCCGCCTGGAGCTAAATCGGGAGCGTGGAGCAAGTATCGGCACATGTACCGATCTCACGGTGCTGGAGGGCGATGCGGCCCCGATCGATTGTACGCTCGGCGAACGTTTTGAGTCGGAGTACGCATACCGGTGGCAGAGCTCGGATGCCGCCGCGCTTCGCCTACTCAGCAGCACAGCGGCGCGCCTGCCCATTTTCAGCGCACCGGCTGAGGTGGCCCGAACGACTCGTTATGCGTATATCGTGTATGTCGAGTCCAAACGCGAAGGCGTGGTTGGTCAGGCCGAGCTGAGCGTGGTCGTGCATCCTGCCTTGCCCGATGATTGCGTCCGGGTAGGAGACACGCCTCTGAAGGGGGAAGCACGCCGACGATGCGAAAAGGTGGGTGCCCTCACGAATCTTGGCGGCGCGGTATTGCCGAGAGGGGAAGGCGCACTTGGGGACCGGTCGCGAGGGCCACTGCAGGAAGTGCAAGCCCAGCGCAGCCCCCGCCCCTGGGAGGAAGACGCAGCCCCATACCTGCGCTGTCCACTATCCGTTACCGTTATCGGTGGAGCAGAAAAGGCCATTGCGTGCACGAGCGCCCGCTCGGCTGGAGGCCTCTTGGAATACACTGCTGAGTTTGACTGGCCGCCCTACCGGCACACCCTCATCATGGAGGATGGAGAATTCGAGTTCACGGTGCGGGCGCCCGAAATCTCGGCAGCAGCGGAAATGCAATCGCTAATCCTCACGGCAACCGATCCCGCCACGGGACACTCCGCTACGGCCTCGGTGCAGGTGCACGTCATCAATGCGGCCCCGGCATTGTCATGCCCGGATCTCGCGGTACGCGAAGGAGAATCGGTAACTTTTGCGTGTACAGCCGCCTCCAAGAACGGCAGAAACATCACGCTGCAATACATTCCGCAAACCACGCTGCAAGAGGTTCCACGGGGAGTATTTGAAGAGAGTCCTTCGTTCTTGGCCCCGAAGGTCCAGGGAGACACCACGCTTATCGTCCTTGTGCGGGCGATTGATTCCGAAGCGCATCGGCTTACGGAGCATGCGTTTTCGTTTACCATTCGTGATACGGGTGCAGAAGCGGATAATGCCGCACCCGAGGATCCTCTTCTTGCCAATGCGTGTGACCGATTGGCTCGCACCCACCCTGGGACTGAGCCGGACTGTACGGCCACGGGAGATAAGGACTCCGTACGGCCTTGGATCGGAAAATCGGATAGCGGAAGAGATGTGATTATCCTCCCTCCTGACGAAATCCGTGCACCCACACCCGCATCGTCTCCGCAGATCTCAAACGCGGGGGGGCAGAGAATATATTCCCCCAATCTAGTGACGGAAACGACAAGTGAGAGGGAAGCAGTAGCTACGCCCTCCAGCGTGACTGGGACTGATTTGAGTCTACAAATACTTTGTTGGAACAGCACCCACCACACATATTATGAGGCTGCTGATGCAGGTGGGGAGAGCCAATTCGAGTGTTATGAGGACTCAATAGACCTATCGGCCAACAATGTCGCGTGGGCATTGTTGGATCCAGAAATTGCCAACGACGACGTTTGCCCAGAATTGACTCCTCGTGGCTCTACTAGCCCCACGGAGTTCTTTGACTTTACAATTCCAGCGTATTGGACCGACGACACAGTGTGTACCTACCCAGTCCAGGTCAGTCACAATGCACTTACAAGAAAAGACAGATTGGTTGTTAACCTCGATAATGAACTGGGGATGGACTGCAACGCTCCTGACGAAATAAAGGAGGAGGAAAGCGCAGTATTTTCGTGCACGATCTTGCGGGAGCCGCCGGAGAAGGATTACGACTGGACTTGGACGCCGATGTCAGATACAAATCTTGCATTTCTCAGTGGGGAAATAAAGGCAGATTTTAGGTTCACGGCACCTACGGTCCAGGCGGATACAGAATTCTCTTATAACATTCGCGCCAATAGAACGGACATTGCTTACCTCGCGGGAGAGGCAATGGTTGAAATCACAGTTTTGAACCTCGTCCCCATTGACGCAGATTGCACCGCAAGTCCTACGGAAGTAATCGAAGGCGGCACGGCAACCATTTCCTGTAGTGCCACCGGGGCGCCGGGCGCAAACCCGACCTATCATTACGAATGGTTTGGGCCGACGCCGCCCAATGATGCATGTGGGCGACTATCGGACGGCTGTGGCGTTTATGGAAATAGCCAGGAATTCATGGCTCCAGGCAACGTGAATGGCGATACCGAATACAGGTATGAGATTGGCGTCTCTGCAGACGACGCCAATCCGGACCTTGAGCGTGTCGAAGTCACCGTGCTGCAGTCTCTTACCTTGGTCTGCACGGATCCAGCACCCGTATACGAGGGTGCGCCGGACTTTCAACTTGACTGCAACGGGTCCGGCTGGGCAAGCGGCGAAACCCCCACGTATGCATGGTCTCCCTCTAGTCGACTGTCCGATCCTACGATCGAAGACCCGATCTTCGATGTACCCGATAATGTAGACAGAGACGAATCCGTCACTTATGAGGTGAGTCTTTCAGCCGGAGCCCGTGCAACAGTCACGGATCAGGTAACCGTAATAGTCAGGAACAGGCTACCCATCCAGGCGAATTGCAGCGCGAATCCCACTCAACTCAATGAAGGTGGGGCAACTTCCACGCTGTCTTGTTCACCCACCGGCGCGCCGCCGGGAAATACCTATCATTACTCTTGGGCGCCACTAGGGCCGGGTAGTGCCTGCGGCCAACTGTCGGGAGGTTGCAGCGGTGATGACCGCAGCAAGACGTTTACCGCTCCAGACGATGTTGCAGACGACATCTCCTATTCGTACCAAGTCACCGTTTCGGCAGACGAGGCTGAGCCAGGAGTGGACCAGGTTGCAGTCACGGTGCAGGATATTCCGCTTACTCTTACCTGTACGGACCCTGCTCCAGTATACGAGGATGTACCAAACTTCAAACTTAACTGCACGCCTGGCGGATTGAATGCGGGCGCCACTCCCGTGTATTCCTGGTCTCCGGCTGAGCATCTTTCCGATCCCACTTTAGAGGACCCGACATTCCAGGTGCCCCAGGTCGGTGCCACAACGCGTTTTTCATATCACGTTGAACTCACGGCGGGGCCTGAATCGGCTAGCGACGACGTGACTGTTACGGTCCGGAACAGGGGCTCAATCCTGGTAAGCTGTAGCGCTAGCCCTTCTTCCGTGCCTGAAGGAGGAACGGCTGCTTCCACACTTTCGTGCTCGGCAAGAGGAGCTCCAGGCAATAATCCCGATTACCATTTCGAGTGGACGGCCGTGGAGCCGGCCTCGGGTTGCACCCTGTTGTCCGGTGGCTGCGGCCCAGGCGCCGAAAGCAAGACATTCACGGCACCGGCTGAGGTGATTGGCCTTTCGGTCTATACGTACAACGTCACGGTATCGGCGGACGGCGCAGCCGACGGCACCGATGACGTAACCGTCAATGTGCTCGATTCGCCGCTGACGCTAACCTGCACCGATCCGGATCCGGTATACGAAGATGTGCAAGAGGTTCAACTTGACTGCAAGGGGGGCGGCTGGAATTCCGGTGAGACTCCCACGTATGCATGGAGCCCTTCCACCCACCTCGACGATCCGGCCTTAGAAGACCCGACCTTTCAAGTACCCGACGTCAACGGACGTGAAGATTTCCGCTATACCATTACCTTGTCGGCAGGTGACCAGGCGCCCGTTACGAACCAGGTCACCGTCACAGTGCTGGACCCGGAATCGCTCATCGTAAGCTGCGAAGCGGACCCTGGCGAGCTAAGTGAAGGCGGCACTGCTACATCCACGCTTACCTGCTCGGCAAGCGGCGCACCGGGAGATAATCCGGAGTACGATTTCGAATGGACGGCCGTGGAGCCGGCCTCAGCCTGCGACCGCTTGTCCGGCGGGTGCGGCCCAGGCAGCAGTAGCAAAACGTTTACGGCGCCGGACAGGCTAGATACCGATACGCGCTACCGCTATAGCGTTACCGCAACCGCACAGAGTGCATCAGGAGGCACGGCCGAGGTTAGCGTGAACGTACTTGATTCCCCCATGACCTTAGTCTGCGAAGATCCGGATCCGGTGTACGAGAATGTATCGACGGTTCCACTGCACTGCAAAGGTGACGGCTGGGGTGCCGCAGAGACCCCTACATACGCGTGGTCTCCTGCAACCTATCTCTCCAGTCCCGGCGAAGCCAGCCCAATTTTTGAAGTGCCTGAAGTTGATGCCGATACCCGGTTTGACTATAACGTTACCCTTTCGGCCGGAAACCGCGCACCTGTCTCGGACCGCGTGAGCGTCACGGTACTGGACAGGGGATCGCTCATCGTAAGCTGCCAGGCGGACCCGCCTGAGCTGCAAGAAGGCAGTGCCGCTACCGCTGTGCTTAGCTGTTCGGCAAGTGGCGCGCCGGGGGGTAATCCGGAGTACAGCTTCGAATGGGCGGCCGTGCAGCCGGCTTCGGCCTGCGACCAGTTGTCCGGCGGATGCGGGGGTGGCCTGCAAAGCAAGACATTTACGGCACCGGACAATGTCGATGCCGATACGCCTTTTACCTTCGCCGTTACCGTCACAGCGCCGGGGGCGACGCCCAGCCCGGCCGAGGTCACAATCACCGTACTGAATTCCCTTTCTCTGGCGTGCACCGATCCGGATCCCGTGTACGAAGATGCGCCGGACATTCGGCTTCGATGCAGCGGTAGCGGCTGGAGCGAGAGTGAGGGTCCAGATATTTTGTGGTTTCCTTCCATCCATCTCTCCGATGTCACATTAATTGAACCAACCTTCCAGGTACCCGATGTCGATGGCGACACGCGATTTGAATATACCGTAACCCTCTCTGCCGGCAACCGCGAACAGGTCGTGGACCGCGTGAGCGTCATCGTGTTGGAGAGACTGCCGGTAGCGCTAGCCTGTAGTGCAGAGCCTGCTGCCATCAACGAAGGAAGCCCTACAACCTCAACGCTCAGCTGCTCGGCAAGCGGCGCGCCGGGGGGTAGTCCGGAGTACCAATACGAATGGATGCCGGTGGAGCCGGCATCGGCCTGTGAACAGCTCTTGGGCGGTTGTGCCGCAAACACCGAGAGCCAGACCTTTACGGTCCCAGGCGACGTGGATGCCGACACGCCCTATACTTTCGCCGTCACTGCGAGGGCGCAGGGTGCATCGGAAGGCACAGCCCGGGTCAGCGTTACCGTGCTGAATTCACTGACCCTGGCATGCAACGATCCGGATCCGGTATACGAGGATGCGGAAGATTTTCAACTAGACTGCGCTGGAGGCGGCTGGAGCGACGGCGAGACTCCCCAATACACGTGGTCGCCTTCCACCCACCTCTCTGATCCGGCGACCGAGAGCCCCTTCTTTGAAGTCCCCGAGATAGATGCCAACACATCCATCGAATACAGCGTCACCCTCTCTGCGGGAGAGCGAGATCCGGTTTCCTCCACGGTAGGGGTCACCTTGCTGAGTCTGCTGGTTTTAGACCTGGCGTGTACTGCAGATCCTCCAATGGTGGTCGAGGGCGCTACCGCAACTTCCGCACTTTCCTGCTCGGCCAGCGGGGCGCCTGGAACTGCGCCGCTTTACCACTATGAGTGGACGGCCGCTGCGCCATCCTCGGCCTGCGATCAGTTGGAAGGCGGCTGCGACGGCAGCGCGAGTACCAGGACGTTTTCGGCTCCAGAGAACGTGGATGCGGATACGCCTTACACGTATTCCATCGCCGTTTCGGCGGAAGGAGCGGAGACGGCCAGCGGCGAGGTCACCGTCACCGTGCAAAATACACTTAGCCTGGTATGCTCCGATCCGGATCCAGTATACGAGGATGCACCCGATTTCCAGCTTGCATGTACGGGTAGCGGCTGGGGCGACGGCGAGAGCCCCGAATACGTCTGGTCACCCTCGACATATCTCTCCAATCCCGGGATCGCCCAGCCAATCTTTGAAGTGCCCGCAGTGGACGCCGACGCCACCTTTGAATATTCCGTCACATTGTCTGCGGCATCCCGAGAAGCCGTTTCGGCCGGCATCACCGTAGCGGTCTTGAATAGGCCGCCGCTTGCGGGCAGCCTCACAGGACTGACGGTAAGCACATCGTCCATGCATTTAGGCACCCAGGCTACGGGCCAAACAGTAACCCTGGATCCCGCAACCGGACAGATATCCACCGATATAACAGGCTCGGCCTACGCGGGTCGCATGGTACTCACGGCCGCCGATACCGTAAATCTTGAAATCGAGGTAAGAAATTCGGCACCGCTTGTCTACACAGGCGAAGTGGCCATGGGTGCCCATACCATCAGCGTAACACCGGATGTCTCGATTTCGGAGTCATGCGAGCTGCTCTCTTCGGTGACCATGGCCGGAAGTGTCACCCAGGCTCAGCTCCTGGACGGGGACTGTTTTATGCTTCGCTTCGGCGGCCAGGTGGATTTGGCTGGTGCGCTGGCTGGACCCTACGCCGGGAGCATAGTTGTGCTGCTGCGTGAAGGGCCGGTGGAAGAGATGTACGAAGTAGCCGTCCAACTGAGCGTCGAGGACGTCAAGCGGCCTGTAACCGTTGGACCCGACGGTGCCCGTTTTGCCGCCGCATCGGACGCTTCTGCCGGACTCAGCCGCACCCAGGCCATGAGCATATATCCCAGGTCGGTCATCCTAAGTTCCGAGCACTCTCAGGGCATATTCGAATTGTCCAATCCGTCCATCATACCACTCGAGGTCTCCATTTCAACCGAATTCGGCTACGGCGAAGCACCGATAGAGGCCAATACCAGGATTGCCATGGGCAGGATAATGACCGACACCACCGGCTCTGGTCTTGGAGATCTCTCCGAGCATCTTTCCGTGCATCCCAGCGTGTTATACCTTGATCCAGGCGAAAGCAAACAGGTGCGCTTCGAGGTCCGGGAAGGCGCACTGGAGGACAAGGGGTATGCGGCACTGTTCAACTTCGTGTCTGAGCCTCGCCAATACGTAGATGTGCAGCAAGAGGCCGAATCCATAGACGCTGCCAGAACAGCGCGCGTCCGGACGCGGATTTACGGCGTGTTCGTCCCGGAGGGCGGAGCCAGCCAGATATTTGTAAGACCCGTAGCCGTTTCAGACGTGGCCGGTGCAGATCGTTCAGTTACGCTGCTCCTGGAAACGAAGGACCATCCGTTCGCCGGCGAGGTCGTACTCTATGCCGGTGATGCGGAAATTGGCCGCGCGGGCGCCCTCGTCTTCACGCGCAGCCAGATTCGCGTCCCCGTGAGCGCGCTGCCGGCTGAAGAGCTGTCCGTGCGGTTCGAGCCGCACAACGGCGGCGGCATTCCGCCAACTCAGTCGCTGGTCCTGTCGCCGTAGAGCCGGGAGGCGCGGGTAGCCTCTACGACGGGCCGGCTCGCGTATGGTCTCTTGCGCACGGCGCAGCGCATTCGGGCTGGGCGTGAAGTGGAGAGCTCCGCGTGGCATCGCCCACCTGCGCACGTTCGCGCGCGCGCCGGCCGCGAGGACGGGGCGCTCCGTATCCCCTCCTTGAAGCCCGATGTGGCGGGGCCATCAGAGTCCGAGGCTCACCTGCCGACGCCGCCTAGAATCGGACGTGTGACGGCGTGTACCACTGCGCTCCACGAACTGTCCCGCCTGGCCTTCCAAATCCGGAGATAGGCACGCGACTGCACCGATGAATCCTGCCTGGCCGCTTGGAAGCCGTACGTGTAGCCAAGATCTCCCGCTTTCGCCATGACCCCCTCCACCGGAATCCACGACAGGATCCCCGTGTCTTTGCCAAGGGATGCAAGCATCCGGGCCTTTCCGCGGATGGGCGGCGCCCCTTCCTGCAGGTAGAGGATCGAATCGGCCGCCACGTCGGTGAATGCCCAGCGCGCGCTCCTGTCCAGCGAACGCTGCGCCAGATCCTTGTCGGCCCGGAGCATGGAAACACGCGCCGCCTCCTGGTAGAGCTTGCGCCTTGATCTAATCCAGCCCCGGCTTTCGGACGTGTCCAGACGAGCTGTCTTCGCCACCGATCCGTGGCGCAGCCACGCGGTGAACGCAATGCGCCACGCTCCCGGGCTCTTTCTTCGCCAAATGTGCACGTAGTGGCCCGCCGCCGAGTCGGAGCGCAACCATAGCCCAATCGAATAGCCAAGGTCTCCCGCAGCAGCAACATGTCCGTGCCGCGCCCGGATGTGCATCGCAGTATCCGTCTGCTCGGCCGCCCATGCACGCCCCTCCACGGGTCCCGGACCTAGCGCCACCGAAGACGTGGCCAGAAAATGAAGCAGGGCACTGCGCATGCCGTCCACCGCGAGCATGTCAGAGAAGCTTCGCTCCGCCTCCAGTAAATCTTTCACCCACACCGGCTCCACCTCTTCGCGGGCGCAACCCGCCAGGCAAAGTAGCGCGACAGCGCCGTGCTTCCAGAAAGATGGTGGCATGCCCTCCACTCGCTACGTCCCGTTGCGAGTCAATCCCGCGGCTATGGCCAGATCACGAAACGCTTCGCGTCGCCCGAAGGGCACGGCAAATTCCGCGCTCGCCGTCAGGCCAAAATAGACACGGACCGACTGCGCCGCCGCCAATTGAAGAAAATATTCCCCGGAAATCTGGACTCGAATAAATTCCCCCCGGGGCACCGCAAATATGACCACGTCCTCGGAAGCAAGGTCGGCCCAACTGCTCTGCCTGCCATCGATGTCAATTTGCAGCCGGCGATAATCCAAGTTCAGATCGGAACTGCTGTCGTTGAAGAAAACCAGCGATACCTCTTCCGGCACGCACGCCTCGCCTGCACACGCCGCCTCCGCCTGCCAGAACACACGCTGGCCACTGGCCAGACCCGCACTCATGTCGCGGTGGCCCAGCACGCTCCGGCGCGCCGTATACGTCGTCCGGTCGCTACCCGAATCATATTGTACGTTCGCGCCCATTGTACCCGCACAGCCTGCCAGAATGGCAAGGGCGCAGGGCCAGGCGGTCCCTGCCCCGATCATGCGGCTTCCTCCACTTCCCGATGGCGCGCCGCTCTCCACAGGCGGGGAAAGAGATAGCTGAGCAGTAAGAGCAGCGCACCGAAGCCCAGAAATAGGAGGATGCGCCACAGGGCGTTAAGCTGGGCGAGGTCCACTATGAAGAGTTTTGCCACCACGAGGCACAGTGTTGCAAGCCCCGCGCTGCGCACGGCGTCGCTGCGCAGCCGCCAGCCCACGATGAAGAGCGCCAGTGCGCAGGCTCCCCACGCAATGCTGACATAGGCCTGCCCGTTAGCCAGTGCCACAAGATCCCGCCACAGCCATCCAAGCATACCGACATAAATCACGGCACCGTACACCAACCGTCGCCGCGGCGCCTGCAGCGTCCAGGCACATGTAGCCAAAAGCCCGAGGGCAGCAAGATCAACCAGTGCATTCCTGTGCAGCAGGGCGGGCAGCGCGCCATCAAGGCCACCAATTCTTGCTGCAAGCGATACCGCAGCCACCAGCGCTGCGGCAATTCCCAGGCGTCCGAGCGGCCGGTCTCCCGGCCAGCGGGCCACGATATGCAGCGCCGCTGCCACGGCCGCCAGCGTCAGGTACCAAATCCAGAAGGCGTCTGCCAGATGCGAGGAAACGATGAGCGCAACCAACGCGGCAGCCACTCCGTGCGCACTGGCCGCCGACAGCATCCCCTCGCCGCGAAGGATGGCATACGTCGCGGCGTAGCCGGCAAGAAGCAGCGACCCGGCCCCGAGCCAGCCCCAGTCGGGCCAGTCCCACAGGGCCCACGACACGGTGGCCATGACGAAGGCGCCAAGGACCGCGGTCCCAAGATCAGGGCGCTGCAAGAGCTGCGCCTTGACGCGCAGCGCCGGCACTGGCCACCTTTCCGGCGCCGCGCGGTGCCACAGATGCCGTAGCACAGGCAGCACCCCCGTTGCAATCAGGCAGAACACAAATCCTGCCTGCAGAGAAACCCGGTCCACCAGCCGCAGCGGTCCCGCTTCCGGGAGGTTCGTCCACCCCACTCGGAGCGCCAGATAGCCGCCCACTGCTGCGGTCCATAGCAAAGCCCGCCATCCTCCATGGACGTATATGGCGGCCGCACAGCCGACTATGAGGCACGTGTAGAGCGCGAGCCCGAGCGCGGTACCCTCTCCGGTATTAAGAAGAAAGGGCGTCCCCAGGCCGCCCGCGGTGGCCACAAGCGCCAACACCCTGCCCCGGAGCCGCACGGCGGCCGTAAAGCAGCCCGCCGTAATGAGGGTCATGGCGCCAAGTGCCAGCCCGTAGGAGAGCAGCTCATAAAACTGGAAGGCCGCGAAAATGGTTACGAAAAAGGTGGCGAAGCCGCCGCCCAAGAGGATGTGCGCCAGGGCTTCGCGCCGCGGCACCAGCTTCAATCCCAGGGCAATGAGAAGAGCGGCCAACACGGCGCCAAAGACCACTCGCACCTCCGGCGTAACCCATCCGCGATCGATACCGAACTTGAACAGCAGCGCCAGACCAATGAGCAACAGGCCGATGCCCATGCGCCCAATCCACGCCCCGCTCTTGATTTCGCGCCGCAGCCGTGCCGCAGAAGCGCTCCCTTCGCGCGGCTGGACGGGCATTCGCCTAGGCACCCTCCCCGGCATCTGCAGCGCATCCAGTTGCCGCTGCATACGCTGCGCCTGGTTTTCGAGCGCAGCGACGCGGCGCACCAAATCATCATTTTCCTGCATGGCAATTCTGCTCCGATATTACATACCGCCGATGTCCGAGTCCGTTAGAATCGGAAGATCCTCCTGCACCGTCGGCATGAGTCCGCGGCTTGAGAGCCACGTTTCTGTGCGCTGCACCGAGACAGCCTCATGCTGCTGCAGCACGGGGCCGTTGTAGCGGCCCCTCCTGGGGCCGTTTTCCAGCTTCAGTACACCGCGGGGACAGACCGTGGCACACATGCCACATCCGACGCAGGAGGCTCGTACGATGTTCTGCCCGCGCTGGGCGTACCAGCGCACATCGATGCCCATTTCGCAGTAGGTGGAACAGTTGCCGCAGGAAATGCACTGGCCACCATTGGTCGTGATGCGGAAGCGCGAAAAATACTTCTGCAGCAGCCCCAGCACGGCGGCCATGGGGCAGCCGAACCGGCACCACACCCTCGAGCCCATGACGGGATAGAAGCCGACGCCAATTACTCCCGCGAACACGAGCCCGATAAAGAAGCCGTACAAACGGGAGAGCGTGCCGGATAGGCTCCCCAGAATCCAGCCACCGGTCGCCGCATTTACCCACAAGAGCGCGGTCGTAAGCACGACGAACACCAGGACGGAGTGCACCATCCACCGCTCTATCTTCCACGAAGACAGCGACTTGTCCGAAAGGTGCCGGAATGGGTCGCCGGCGGTCTCCGCCAGCCCGCCGCAGCCACAGACCCACGAGCAATACCAGCGCTTGCCGAAGAAATACGTAAGAACAGGCGTGGCGACAAAAAACATGACCACACTCCAGGAAACCATAAAGACGCCCAGACCAGAAGGCGTAGACAAAAGCGCACTAATGCTGCCGGGCCAGAGGTAGTCATACTTCAGCGGCCAGAAATAGCTGAAATAGAATTCGGGCTGGTTCAGTAGCCTGAGCAGCGACGGCAAGAGGAAGGCGAGGCCCAGCTGAAAGAACATCACCGAGATCGTTCGCAGAATCTGGTAGGGGTTGTCCCGGTACTTTACGATCATGCGCGAACCCATGACCAGCACCGCCATCGTATAGAAGAACCCATACAGAAACCACCGGTCGGCTGCCTCTCCGCGGACCACGTAGCTGAGGGCATCCGTCATGCGCACAAGATGCTCCAGGGTTGACGGCGCCCAGTAGAGCAGAACGTAGAATCCCGTGAATACGATGCCAAGCATCCACCCCGCCATGCCGCGCGCCGTGGCCGGCGAAAACCAAATGCCGTTGTTGTCCACGCCAGCGGGGCGTCCAAGATAGGCCCGTATCAATACGCCGCCGCCGGCGGCCATGCCCCCGATGCTGATCCAGAAAGAGAGCACGGGCAAGGTGCTGCCCGCACCCATGAAGGCAACAAGAAGTCCGACGAGCCCCGCTGCGAGCAGCGCCATCCCTACTCTCTCCGCGCTCGTAAATACATTTCCGGGTGTAGTCAGTTGCAAGCTCGGATTACGCGACATGGACACTTTCGGTTTGGTGATAGATGGCGGCGACGGCACCTGCATGGTTGCGGCAGAACTCGGGATCAAAGAGGGCCTGGCGCAGGTGCCGGACCACTTCGCTGATAGGGACCCCGCCCAGGAGCCAGTGCTCGCAGACATCGTGCCGAAGCCGAACGCCCAAGCTGTTGAACCCCACCACCCGCCGGTTCTCCTCGGCGTAATCGATCCTGAGCAGCTTCCTTCGGCGCCCTGCCGTCCAAAGCAGCGTCCGTATGCCATCCGGCCTGCGCGGCGCGATGCTGCCATAGGTCTGGTACTCGAGCGTGAAGAACTTGGCGGAGTTGAAGAACACGCCCCGGTCATAGGCCGTGCGCCTGCCGCAGACGGTCTGCGCCACCGCCCTGCCGTGCCTCCGCCCCGTATACCACAGCTGCTCGATGCGGCGGCTGCCGATGCCGTCGCGACGAAATTCGGCACAGTCACCCGCGGCGTACACACCGGGCGCGCTCGTTTCGAAGAATTCGTTTACCAGAATGCCCCTGCCGGCCTCTATTCCAGAGGCCCGCGCCACGTCGATGTTCGGATGCACGCCGGCAGCGAGTCCGACGCACCCGCAGGAGATTTCGTCGCCGCTTGATGTCACCACCGCCCGGGCGCGGCGCTCCGCATCCGGCAGGATGGCCTTAAGCTCTTCTCCAAGCCGCAGGTCGATGCCGTGCTCCATAATTTCCTGCCGGATTAGCTCCGATTCCTCCGCTGGCAACAGGTAGTCCATGTATCCCTGTTCGCGAACCAGGAACGTGACGGGTATCCGGCGCGCGTGCAGCATTTCGGCAAGCTCTATGCCGATGAGCCCCCCGCCCACAACCACGGCCCTGTCGATGCCTTCGGTCCATCGCTCCAGGGTCGCGAGGTCCTGCATGCCGTAGAGGCCCTGCACCCCATCAAGGTCCTGCCCGGGCCAGCCGAACATGTTGGAGCGCGATCCCGTCGCCATGACCAGCACGTCGTAGGCCAGGGTGCGCCCGCCTCCTACGTGCACGCACCGCTCTTCCGTATCGATCTCGGTGACATAGCCCCGCACGAGATCAATGCGGTTCTTGGCCCAGAACCCGTCCTCGTACGGCTTGGTATCGCGGTACCGCATGTGCCCCATGTAGATGTACATGAGCGCCGTGCGGGCATAGAAATGGTCTGTCTCCGCGGATATTACCGTAATACGATGGTTACTTAGCTTGCGGATGAACCGGGCCGCCGTAACTCCCGTAATACCGTTTCCGATGATGACGACGTGCTTCGACATAATCGCGCGTTATTTTGGACTACAAGAATGTACGTAATTTGCTCGGCCTGCGAGCGATGCTTCCGGGCGCTGCCACGGACACGGTGCTCTTGCCATGGTATACGGAATTTCCGGGAATACGGATAAGGCTGCCATCTGGGAACCGGTCGCAGGGCTGGTAACCTGGATGGGCGGCGCGCGCCTAAGCTACCTGCTTCACGCCAACGTGGCCGCGGGCCTTGTCCATCGCGGCCTGCTGGCAGATGCCGAGGGGCAGGGGCGCCAGGCAGACGAACTTGCTGCACAGGCCGATGTCATTCTGTCTTTCGGCGGCGACGGAACCCTGCTGCGCACAGCCCACGACGTAGGCACGCGGGGCACTCCCATTCTGGGCATCAATATAGGCCGGCTGGGCTTTCTGGCGGACGTGGAGATCGAGCATGTACGCTCGGCCATTGAAGACCTTGAGGCCGGTGCCTTCTCCGTGGAACAACGCCTGGTGCTTGCGGCAAGCATTAAGGAAGAAGGCACGCGCTGGGCGCTCAATGATGTGGTGATAGCGCGCGCGGGGCCCGCCGGGCTGGTAGCACTCGACGTGGCAGTGGGTGGCACGCTGCTGGATCGCTACTGGGCCGATGGCTTAATTGTGGCGACACCCACCGGTTCTACGGGCTATTCCCTGGCCGTTGGCGGCCCCATTGTGGCCCCGGGCAGCGATGTGATACTGCTCAGTCCCGTAGCGCCCCACAGCCTGACGATTCGCCCGGTCGTGGTGCCCTCCAGTTCAGAAATCGAAGTACGCGTAACCGGAGGGCATCTGCCCTACCTCATTGCCACAGACGGGGTCAGCATGCGCCCGCGCAGCGACAGCGTCACGATACGCATCCGGCGCGCCGCGCACACGATACGCTTCGTAAAATTTGCCGACCGCCCCTATTTCCAAACGCTCCGCTCGAAGCTTTCCTGGGGCGTAGGCCCACAGGCAGGGATGCTCCACCACGAGGACGCCCTTGTTCAGGATCCCTAAGCAGCCTAGCGGAACGATAGCCATGCGCACAGCCACCGTGCTCCGCTTAACGTGCCTCGCCCTGACCGTGGCCGGATGCAGCACCACACGGCCCGCCGCCACCGTGATGCCGGACCGATTTCCCAACCATTCGGAATCGGAAATCCTGGAAAGCCTCCGTTCTGCGCTACCGGACTCGCTTGTGGCCCTGCGTGCCGAGGCCGCGATATCTATCGTATCCCCGGTGTATTCTGGCACGGCTACCGCCAGAATCGAGCACCGGAGGGGCGACTCGCTATTCGTATCCCTCTCCGGTACCGCCCTGAGGATTGAAGCAGGCAGGCTGCTGCTGACACGCGACAGCCTATTCTACTACGATCGGCTGCAGAATCGCCTGTATTTCGGCCCGCGCTCCGCACTCGCCGACAGGCTCCCGACCATCCTCCTGGAGGCGCCGATATTTGACAGACTCCTCGGCCTGGTGACGCCGCAACATGGCGAGCTCGCGATGCGGGCCGATAGCACCTACTATCACCTTGAGAGCAGCCTATTGCGCTACACCATTGACCCCACTATCTGGCGTACTGCGAATTACCGGCACGCCGCAGCCGATGGCGCCCTGGTCGAAGCCCTCGGCTTCACGGAATTTGACGCCACGGGCGGCGTGCCCTACCCCCGGCGCATTGGCCTGCGCCGCCCTGGCGAGCGCACGAACATCTCTTTGCACTACCGTGAGATGACACTGAATCCGCCGGTGTTGTCCCTGCGCCTTAGCACCCCCGCAGGCGTGGATCGCATTAACATTGAAGATCTTGGGGCCGCGCAGTAGAGGCACCCTTGCCCCGGTATGGACCAGCCTTCTCGAGACCCGCTCCCAATAGGCGTCCTCCTCCGGGTGGAGAACCGCAGGGCACCAAACTGGTTTGTTCTTGCTGTGGCTTCCCGGCCGAATCGTTTACCAATCAAGAGCACAAGACATGGCAAGCAGCGCTTCCTATGATGTAATAGTGGTCGGCACGGGACCGGGCGGCTATGAGACCGCCATCCGGTCCCGGCAGCTCGGATTCCGCACCGCCGTAATAGAAAGGAATAAGCTGGGCGGCGTGTGCCTGAACGTGGGCTGCATACCCACAAAGGCCCTGCTCAAGAGCGCTGAACTCATGGCATATGCCGGGCATCTGTCCGACTATGGACTGATGCTGGAAGGCGCCATACGCCCGGACTTTGCGCAGGTCATCGCCCGGAGCCGCGACGTGGCCGGCAAGATGAATCGCGGCGTGGCATTCCTGATGAAGAAAAACGGCGTCGATGTGCATTTCGGGCACGGCACGCTCCTGGGCAGCGGAGCCATTAGCGTGGAGCCGTCCGTAGACATGGACGGCAAGGCGGTGGGCACAAGCCAGACCCTCAGCGCGGAGCATATCATCATCGCCACCGGGGCACGCGCCCTGGAAATCCCCACCTTACCCGTCGACGACAAGGACATTATTGATTACAGGGGAGCCCTGCTTCAAACGAGCGCGCCCAAGCGCCTCGTCATCGTGGGCGCCGGCGCAATAGGCGTCGAATTCGCATACTTCTACCACCACATGGGAACCGAGGTAACCATCATCGAATTGCTAGATCGCCTGGTACCGGTGGAGGATATTGAAGTCTCAAAGCAGCTGGCGCGGTCCTTCAAGAAGATGGGAATCAAGGCCCTGACAGGCTCCATGGTAGAAGGCGTAAGCGAAGATAAAGACGGGCTGCGGGTCGCAATAAAGGGCAAGAAGGCCATCCGGTGCGACCAGGTGCTCTCGGCGGTGGGCGTGGCAGGCAATGTCGAAAACCTGGGTCTGGAAGACCTCGGCATAGCCGTTGAGGGTGGCTTTATTCAAACCGGCGCATTCAGCCGAACGCCGGCGCTCGGCGTATATGCCATAGGCGACGTGGCCGGCCCGCCGTGGCTTGCCCACAAGGCCAGTCACGAAGGCATCTTGTGTGTCGAAAAGATTGCCGGGCACGATGTGCGCCCGCTCAACCGGGATAATATTCCGGGCTGCACGTACTGCCAGCCCCAGATTGCCTCGGTTGGCCTGACGGAGGCAAAGGCGCGGGAGTCCGGCTACGACATCAAGGTGGGCAAATTTCCCTTCTCTGCATCGGGCAAGGCGTCCGCTGCGGGCCACGCTGACGGCTTCGTAAAGGTAATCTACGACGCCCGGTACGGCGAATTTCTCGGCTGCCATATCATTGGACACGACGCCACAGAGCTCATCGCAGAAGCCGTCACGGCTCGCGAGTTGGAGACCACGTACCACGAAATCCTTGAGGCCGTGCATCCGCATCCCACGCTGTCAGAGGCCGTGCTAGAAGCCACCAGGGCCGCGATAGGCGCCTCCATCAACATCTAAGGTTCTACCGGATCACGGCGCCGTCTTCACCGCCGGCGGTCACCATGCTCAGCCGGCCGTCCCGGTCTTCTGCCATGAGCAGCATGCCCTGGCTCTCAAGGCCCATCATGCGGCGCGGCTTGAGGTTGGCCACCACGACCACGCGCCGGCCCACCAGGCCTTCCGGATCGAAGTGCTCTGCGACTCCGGCCAGGATCTGACGCCGCTCAAAGCCGAGGTTTACATCCATGCGGAGCAGCTTCCGGGACTTCGGCACGCGCTCTGCCGCGAGTACCGTACCCATGCGCAGATCCATCTTCGAGAACGTGCTGTAGTCTATCACATCCTTTACGTCTTCGAACAGCGCTCCCGGCTCCTCGCCGGAAAGCCTTGCAATCTGCGCTGCAATCACGTCGTCCTCCAGCTTTTCGAACAGAATACTCGGCGCCTTCACGGCATGGCCCGCGGCCAGTAGCGGCGCTCCGGCCTGGTCCCATCCCACCTGGCCCTCCGTGCGCGGTCCCGGGACACTCGGCCGAACGCCCTCAAGGCGCAGCATCCCGCGCAGCCGCGCAGCCGTAAAGGGCAAGACCGGCTCCATGAGCACGGCGAGTGTAGCGCAAATCTGCAGCGAGACGTGGACGGTGTTGCCGCAGGAGGCGCGGTCCGTCTTTCGGGTCTTCCAGGGCTCGCTGTCGTTAAAATACTTGTTGCCAAGCCGTGCCACGTTCAAGGTCTCCGCTACAGCCTCACGAAACCGGAACCGTTCGTAGGACTTTCCAATGCGCGCAGGCGCTTCCTTGAGCGCACGCAAAGCTTCCTGGTCCCGCGCAGCCGGATCAACCAGCGGAGGCACCCGGCCATCGAATTCGCGCCGGGCAAACGTGAGCGTCCTGTGGACGAAATTGCCCAGTACGTCCGCCAGTTCCGAGTTGACGCGCCCCTGGAAATCCTTCCAGCTGAAGTCAGCATCCTTGGTCTCCGGGAAGGTGGCCGCCAGCGTATAGCGCAGCAGGTCCGGCGGAAACGTCTCCAGGTACTCATGCAGCCACACGGCCCACCCCCGGCTGGTCGAGAGCTTCTTGCTCTCTATGGTCAGAAACTCGTTTGCCGGCACGTTGTCCGGAAGCACGTAGTCCCCGTGCCCCATGAGCATGGCGGGAAACATGAGCGCGTGGAAGACAATGTTGTCCTTGCCAATGAAGTGCAAGAGCTTCGTGCCCTTATCCTTCCAGTACAGCTCCCATAGCCCGGGATCGCCGCGAAGCGCCGCCCACTCGCGCGTGGCCGAAATGTAGCCTATGGGGGCATCAAACCACACGTAGATCACCTTGCCTTCCGCATCCACGCCGGCCTCGCGTGCTACGTCCTCCGGCACAGGCACGCCCCAGGGCACGTCCCGCGTGATGGCGCGGTCGCGCAGCCCATCCGCAAACCACGAGCCAATCTGCCCCAGCACATTGGGCTTCCAGTCTGCGTGGGCTTTGACGTAAGCCTCCAGCTTCGGCTGCCAGTCGCCTAAAGCCAGGTACCAGTGCGTGGTCGTGCGCAGTACCGGAACGGCATCTGTAAGCGTGCTGCGCGCATCGATGATCTCCTGCGGGCTGAGCGAGGCACCGCACTGTTCGCACTGGTCTCCGTAGGCCTCCTCGTAGCCGCACAGCGGGCACGTCCCGCGCACGAACCGGTCTGCAAGAAAGACGCCGGCCTCCGGATCATAAAGCTGCTTATCGGTCTTGAGCGTAAAATGGCCGCGGCGCGCCAGGCCGCGGAAGATGTCCTGGCTCGTCTCTTCGTGCGTCTTCGAGGTCGTGCGCCCGTAATGGTCGAAACTCATGCCGAAGGCAGCGAAGCTGTCTCGATTGAGCGGATGGTAGCGGTCCACGATGTCGCGTGGGCGCACTCCGTCCTTGATCGCACGCATCACGATGGCAACCCCGAATTCATCGGAGCCACAGACGTAGATCAGATCGCGGCCCTTCAGGCGCTGGTAGCGGCTGTAAAGGTCGGCCGGCAGGTAGGCCCCTGCCAGGTGGCCGATATGTATGGGTCCGTTCGCATAAGGCAGTGCAGACGTGACCAGTATTCGCTTGAAGGCTTTCTCTGACATGCCGGGGCGGCGGATATCAATTTCGGCTACGCGAACGCTAGACGGCCCATTCGGTTCAGACGCGCGGGCGCGCCGAACTGAAGCATTTCTCAAAATTTTATGCCTTGTCGCGCCGCTGTTGTCTAGTTTAGCCGGATGTTTACCCCACGAGAAGGCGCCGTCCGGCGAAAAACGAACGAAACGGACGTTTCCGTACGCCTGAACCTGGACGGCAACGGCCACTTCCAGAACCGAACATCGGTCGGCTTCCTGGATCACATGCTGGACCTGTTCGCCAGGCACGGCGGCTTCGACCTGGAAATCACCTGCGAAGGAGACTTGCAGGTGGACGACCACCATACGGTGGAGGATGTGGGTATTACGCTCGGTCAGACGCTTGCACAAGCGCTGGGCGACAAGGCCTTTATTGGGCGCTATGGCCATGCACTGGTACCGATGGACGAGGCACTGGCGCGTGCGGTTATTGACCTTTCCGGCCGGTTCACCCTGGTATTCGACGCATCATTTGACCGGCCGGTAGTGGGTGATTTGGCCACCGAGCTGGTTCGACACTTCTGGTACAGTTTTGCCGAGCATGCTTCCTGTACCCTGCATATCTACGTGCTCAGCGGAGAGAATACGCACCACAAGATTGAGGCCATCTTCAAGGCAGTAGCACGCGCACTGCGCCTGGCCGTACGACGAGAAGAAGGCCACCAGCGCATGCCCTCCACAAAGGGCACGCTGTAGGCGCATAGGCCCCGCGCGCCATCTTGGCCGCGCAATCACTTCCTTTACCATGACTCTAGGCAAGCAGATCATTTCCGTTATCGGCGCCGGCAATATTGGAAGAGCCCTCATTGGCGGATTATTGCGAAACGATTTCGTTGCACCTGCGTCCATCCGGGCCACGCGGCGGGGGGCGGAGGCACGCGAGCAGTTGCAGCGCTCATTTCCGGGCGTGCTCACGGGCTGCGACAACGGCTGGGCCGCGGAAGGGGCCTCGCTCATCGTCATCGCCGTCAAACCCCAGAACGCTACCACCGTCATCCAGGAGATCCGCGGCAAGGTGGGAGCAAACACGCTCATCGTCTCCGTGCTGGCGGGCCTGCGGACGGAGACTATCTGCGCGGCCTTCGGGCAGCCGCTTCCGGTGGTGCGTACGATGCCCAATACCCCGATGCTGGTGGAAGAAGGAGCCACAGCCATTGCGGCGGGCCGGCATGCGACGCGGGAGCAATTGGATGTCGTGCGCAGCATGTTCGAGGCGGTGGGGACAGTCGAGGTGGTGCCGGAAAACATGATGGATGTCGTCACAGGCCTGTCGGGCAGCGGCCCCGCCTACGTGTACATGCTGATAGAAGCCCTTACGGATGCCGGCGTCAAGCAGGGCCTGCTGCGGCCGACGGCCTTTAGACTGGCCACGCAGACCGTCCTGGGTGCCGCCAAACTGGTTTCGAAAACGGGCAAGCACCCGGCCATTCTGCGCGACGAAGTAACGACGCCCGGGGGCACGGCCATTGCGGCCATCGGGGAGCTGGAAGCCCACGGCCTGCGCACCATGTTCATTAATGCGGTTGCCACGGCTACGAACCGATCGAAGGAGTTGAGCGAACTGTTTACCTGAGCCATGATCACCATCGTCGACTACGGCATAGGCAACCTCAGGTCCATTGAGAAGGCATTCGAACACGTCGGGGCACAGGTGCTGCGGACGGACTGCCCGCACGATATCGCCGCTGCCAGGCGCCTG
Organism: Rhodothermales bacterium; assembly: GCA_965216255.1. Lineage (GTDB taxonomy): Bacteria > Bacteroidota > Rhodothermia > Rhodothermales > Bin80. The sequence goes on along the minus strand of OZ244148.1, from coordinate 3,927,774 downwards.
GTGCTTCCCGGGGTGGGTGCCTTCGGCGCCTGCATCAACGAAGTCAGGCGCCGGGACCTGGAAGCGCCCATGAGAGAAGCCCTGGCGCGCGGCGCGCGCTTTCTGGGCGTCTGCGTAGGGATGCAGATGCTGTTCGAAGCCAGCGAAGAGCGCGGAATCCACCAGGGGCTCGGGATCCTGCCCGGACGCATTATCCGGTTTCGGCATGCCTATGGGGAAGGCAGCCCGATAAAGGTACCGCACATGGGCTGGAATGCGCTTAACGCGCGGCGGCCTTCTCCGCTGCTGCGAGGCGTGAAGCCCGCTGCGTATTGCTATTTTGTACATTCGTACCATGCCGCGCCCGCTACAAACGACTGCGTCGTGGCCACCTGTTCGTATGGACTCGAGTTCCCCGCGATCGTGGCCTCCAAGAACGTTTATGGCCTGCAGTTTCACCCGGAAAAGAGCCAGCACAACGGGCTGCGCATGCTGAGCAATTTTGTGGACATGCCGAACTGATCGCCGGTTCAGGCATTTCCGGCGGTCGGAGGCTGGATCCGAACCCAACGGCGGCATCCGCACGGCACGAACACTATGATTCTGCTTATTCCTGCCATTGACCTTTTGGGCGGCAAGTGCGTCCGGCTCTGGCAGGGCTCATATACGCGCGAGACGGTCTACTATCACGACCCCGCTAAGATGGCTAAGCTCTGGCGCGTGCAGAACGCCCGCGTCCTGCATGTGGTCGATCTTGACGCCGCGCGGGGTGACCAGGCAGCAGGCGCCAACAATCACGCTGCCATAGGTCGCATCTGCGAGGCACTCGACATTCCAGTGCAGGTGGGAGGCGGCATGCGCACGATCGGCGACATTGAGGCGGCCCTCACACTCGGCGTCAGCCGCGTTATCCTGGGCACGGCTGCGGTGCGCAACCCTGACTTGGTATCGGAAGCCGTACGGCGCTTTACGCCCGGCAGGATCGCCGTGGGCATCGACGCGAAGCACGGGGAGGTGCGCGTGGATGGATGGACCGCTGGCAGTGGCGTGGATGCCGTGGAATTGGCCACGAGTATGGAGGTGCGTGGCATCCGGCGCATTATATACACCGACATCAGCCGTGACGGCACCATGGAAGGGCCCAACGTGGAAGCCTACCGGACCCTGTGCCGCCATTTGAAGCGCGTCCACATCACGGCATCCGGCGGCGTGGGCGGCTTTCAGGACCTCATGCGCCTGAACGCCCTGCAGGACGAGGGCATCGATTCGGTTATTGTCGGGCGGTCCCTCTACGAAAACGCCTTCCCCTGCCAGAAAATCTGGTGCTGGAACTACAAGGAGCGCGTGGATCTAGATGATTTTTCGTCTGCTAACGAGCGAGAGCCGTGACATGACCCCGCGCGTCCCGCAAGGAGCCGACTCCCCGCCGCGGGTCCCGATAAGCCGGCTCCTCCACGAAGCGCCACCTGGCTCCCGCGCCTTCTCAGCCCGCCCGCACCGTGCCCTTAGCAAAGCGCATCATACCCTGCCTGGATGTCCATCGGGGCAGGGTGGTCAAAGGCATCAATTTCGTGGACCTGGTGGATGCCGGAGACCCGGTGGAACAGGCGCGCTTCTATGACGAGGCCGGAGCGGACGAGCTGGTCTTTCTGGACATAACGGCGACCCATGAAGGACGGGGCATCATGCACGATGTCGTGCGCCGCACGGCCGACGAGGTGTTCATACCCCTTACCGTAGGGGGCGGCCTGCGCACGCTTGATGACATGCGCGTGATGCTGCATGCTGGCGCTGACAAGGTTTCCCTCAATTCGGCCGCGGTCGCATCGCCGGGCCTTATCGAGTCCGGCGCAGAAGCCTTCGGGTCCCAGTGCATCGTCGTGGCGATTGACGCGCGCAAAAAGACTTCCAGCGGCTGGGAAGTATTCGTGCACGGCGGGCGCAAACCCACAGGGCGCGACGCCCTCCGCTGGGCGAAAGAGGCCGAAGCGCGCGGCGCGGGCGAAATTCTGCTCACTTCCATGGACCGCGACGGAACGCGGGACGGGTACGACCTGGACCTGCTGCGTGCCATGACGGCACGGCTTACCATCCCCGTCATCGCCTCGGGCGGAGCAGGAAGCGTGGACCACCTGCGGGATGCCCTGGCCATCGGCGGCGCAGATGCCGTACTTGCGGCCTCTGTCTTCCATTTTCGGCAGTTCACGATCCGCGAAGCCAAGCACTTTCTGCAGACGGCAGGCCTGCCCGTGCGCCTGGATGCCTGAGAGCACACCGGCGCAGGCGCTGAGCGAGGCGGCGCCCGTTCTGCTGCGGCAAACCGCGCAGCTTGACAGCGCCCCCGGGTACCGGTTGCAATCACCGGTGCGTGATATTATCCTGCAATCCAGCCCCACGCCTACGGAGTCATCGCCATGAAAGCACGCGCGCTCGGGATCGCCACCCTGCTCCTTGTATCCTGCCAGGATGCAGAGACGCCGGCCACCGCGCTCCTGGATGCTTCCCAGCTTCCCGACTACGAAGCGCACTTGGACCACGCCAGTCTTATCGGTGCCCTGGATGACGAATTCTATCACCGGGGCATGAACACCTACCGCACGGCCTGCTTCAGTTGTCATGGCAATCTGGAGCAGCCGGGGTCCATTCCTAATTCGCGGCAGTTCTGGAGCGAACCCCTTCAGAACGGCGCGGACCCCTATGCCCTCTACCAGACCCTCACGCTCGGCTACGGGCTCATGCCGCCGCAGCCGCAGCTTACGCCGCGCGAGAAGTATGGCGTGATTCACTTTATGCGGGAAGAGTTCCTGCGCGAGCATAATCCGGGCCAGCATACTGCGATCACAGACGAGTATCTCTCGAGGCTCCCACCTGGCGACACGCTCGGGCCACGACCTGTGCGCCTAAGGCCTTGGGCCGAGATGGACTATGGCAATTTTCTCATGCGCACCTACGAAGTTGCGCACGCGCAGGAGGGCCCCAAGGGTATTTCAGGGGGGGCGAGTCCGCTAGCCAATGAAGACTTCCGAGACCGCAATTTTGCCTACAAGGGCATAGCCGTGCGTCTGGATCCCGGAACAGGGGGCGTAGCTGCCGGCGAAGCCTTTGCCCTGTTCGATCACGACCTGCTGAGGCTTGCCGCCTTCTGGACAGGCGAGGGGTTTATTGATTACGAAGACATTCTGCTGGACGACCAGCACAATGTCTTTCCGCGCATAGTAGGCGCACTTCAGTTCGAAAATCCAATGGAGCCCGGCTGGGCAAACCCCGAGACCGACAGCTTCGAGGATCCCCGGCTCGTGGCCGTTGACGGCCGAAGATTCGGCCCGCTACCCCGCGAATGGGCGCACTACAAAGGCCTGTACTACCACGGCAATAGAACGGTCATCCACTACAGCGTCGCGGGCACGGACGTGCTGGAAACGTATGATCTGGAAAGCCCCGGGGTGCTTTCCCGCACCCTGAACATTTCGCCGGCAGCACGCAAGCTACGCCTGCGCGTAGCCCCCTTGAACGTGCGTGTCACGGCTGCCGGCACGGGCGGCGAACTTGGCGCGAGCGATGGTTTTCACGTGCTTACGATTCCGGAGGGGAGCCCCGCCCGCATGCAACTCTGGATGGCGGCCGCAGCAGACGCTCCGGGAGAGCATGCCGGAGAGCCCGAAGACCTCACGCGCTATACGCGCGGCGCTCCCGCGCACTATCCGCAGGTGCTTACCACCCCGATCCTGCGCGGCGACGACGGGGCCTATGCCGTGGATGTCATCACGCTACCGCAGGACAATCCCTGGAAGAGTCGCATGCGACCCACCGGCATCGACTTTACGAACGAGGGCAGGACCGCCATCGTAAGCACCATCGACGGGGAGGTTTGGCGCCTGGACGGCATCCTGCGGGACGAGGGCCCCGTGACATGGCGCCGCATCGCCACGGGCCTTTTCCAGCCCCTGGGTGTTAAGGTCCTGGGCGGCGACGTATACGTGGGTTGCCGCGACCAGATTGCCGTGCTGCGCGACCTAAACGGAGACGGCGAAACCGACTATTACCAGAGCTTCAACAATGACCACATCGTAACTGAGCACTTTCACGAGTTCGCGATGGGGTTGCAGACAGACGCCAATGGCAATTTCTACTACGCCAAGAGCGCCCGCCATGCGCGCACGGCCCTTGTCTCGCAGCACGGCACGCTCATCCGCGTGGATGCAGATGGCAAACGTTCCGCAGTCATCGCAAACGGATTTCGCGCTGCCAATGGCGTGCTCCTGAATCCGGACGGCTCCTTCATCGTCACGGACCAGGAAGGCCACTGGAACCCCATGAACCGGATCAACTGGGTCGAAGAGGGCGGCTTCTACGGCAACATGTATGGCTACGGCGCCCCGGCGGACTCATCGGACGGAGCCATGGCCCCACCGCTGGTTTGGATAGACCAGAAAACGGACCGGTCTCCGGCAGAACTCGTGCGGGCGCGCAGCGACCGGTGGGGCCCCCTCGGAGACCATCTCTTGAGCCTATCGTATGGCTACGGAAAGATTTTCGCCGTCCTCCCCCAGTTCTTTGACGGCGTCAGGCAGGGCGCCGTCGCCGAGCTACCTGTTCCGCAGTTCCCGACCGGCATCATGCGCGGAAGGTTCAATCCGGAAGATGGACAGCTGTACGTGCTCGGCATGTCGGCCTGGGCTACCAACCAGATGATCCAGGTGGGAGGCCTCTACCGCGTCCGCTATACCGGGGCTCCGCTCCAGCTGCCTGTTTCGATGCGCGCGCTACAAGGCGCGCTTGAGCTGGGCTTTGCCGAGCCCCTGGAACAGGCGAAAGCCGAGATGGCGGAAAGCTACACCATCACAACCTGGGATCTCAGGCGCAGCCGCCGCTACGGATCCAGCAGGTACAACACGAAGACCCTGCCGATAGACGGCGCGGCGCTTTCTGGAGACGGCAAGCTCATTCGCCTGGCCGTGCCAGACTTGGCGCCGACATGGGTTATCGAAGTATCCTACGACCTTGCGTCCAAGCGCGGCACCACATTCTCCGGCCTCGTGCAGGGCACGCTCCATGCACTGGAACAGCCGTAGCTATTCGTCGCCCTCGCATCCTTTTTCAGCCGTATAGCAGTCGTGCTCCGCGTCGCCCCCCGACACGAGGAACGCCATGAGATCCGCTACCTCCTCCCCGTTTAGCCGGTTGAGCAGACGCGCGGCATGATGGATACGCTCGGGACTTAGCGCTCTGCCACGTCCGCCAACTCCGTTTCCTGCTCCGGGTCGTAGGGATTCTTATTCAGCCGGATCGCATCATCGTCCTCGCCCGATACGCGCCCGACCACTATCCTGCCATCCGTGAGCCTAACAAGCTCCGCTGCGTACTGGTCCGAGATCGTTTCGCTCGGCAGGTATATGGCACTCAGGATGTTATTCCTGGAAAAGCGCGTACCGACCGTTGACAGGTCCGGGCCAATCTGGCCGCCGGCCCCGTAAAAACGGTGGCATGCCTCGCACAGGGCGGCCTTGTACATGCGGCGTCCTCGATCCAGATCCCGGGCCATAGCAAGCTCGTCCCGCAGAAGTTCGCCAAGCTCTTTCCAGTCCCTGCCCGGGCCTTCGGGCTCCGGCAGCTCGGCAAAATCCGAGGCCTTGACGCTATACGGGTCGGCCAGCGCGCCGAGCGCCTCCCGGTCATAAAGCGTGAGATGCTCTAGAGCATCCGCCCGCATATTCTCCAAAAATCCGACATAGCTCATGCCACCGCTGCGCTGCAGGGCGTCGTAGAACCACCGGGAATACTGCCGCCGGTCCTTGAGTGTCCACCCGCTTTCGACATGGCGCAGGGTCATTACGATATCGATCTCCTGGGGACCGGGCATATTCTGCCGCATACCGGTAATGGCCTGGCCATAATCTTCGCTGCGCTCCGCGGCCTCCTCGGATAGCAACAGCATGTCACTTCGGCCGTCAAGAGATGCCAGATGCGACAGCATAGCCGGCACAATGCCGGGCGCAGCCAGCGCGGCTAGCAGCTTGCCGCGCTCGCGGTTTAGCGCTTCGTCCGCCCCCGGATAGCGCGCCCCCACAAAGTCTACGACGGCCGCACGCAGCGCGCCCTCTGGCGGCCCCATCCGTATGTGCACCAGGCAGGGCGCGGAGCAGGTCCCACTGCTCCGCCCGGAACAGGATAGTCAAAGTCAATGGAAATAAGAGCTTGGTAGGCGCCATGTGACAGGCCTGCTTCTGCGCTGCGCGCCAGTGCAATCACCGCGTGGAGCCGGCGCACCGGGTCAGCCTCCTGCAATGCGCGCCCCTGCCAGCTCTTTACCGGCTGGTGCTTTGCGGCCACGCGGGCCGCAAAGCGGACAAAGCGATCCGGGTGGCAAAGATGCGGCCAGGCTTCCTGGATGGCCCAGGCATCCTGCCTGCCGTGATGAGCCTCCGGGCTCCGCCTGAGCTACTGTTGCACGCGGGACCGCGGCGCGCCGGCAGCGGCCAGGCTCGCCTCCCCGGTATAGGTGGCGCAAATCAGGTACGAGTCCAGCCTGCGGCCACCCGTGGCAAAGTAAAGCGCGCCGTCGTTTCCGACTACGCCGTCGGTTACTGGAAGTGGGACGCCCGAAAGGAATGCTTCCACCGCGCCCTCGTACGTGCCGCCGCGGGGATGCAGCGCCACATAGTAAATGGTGCCAAAGCTTCTGTCAAAGACGAACAGGCCGCGCCGATAGCGCGGCGGGAACGCTGCCCGGGCCCCGGAAAGGACGCCCGTCGGAGAACCCTGGCCGATGTCAACGACGCTAGGAAGGTTGTCCGGAGTAGTATTCGGGCCACTTGACGGACCCGCTGCGCCAGCCGAACTCGCTCCCGCTGGTGACATGCAACACACGGATGGGTCGATACCACGGCATGCCTAGGTCCCACTCCATATCCGAATCGAACGCAAGGAGATTCCCGTCCTGGTTGAAAGCAAGGTCATAGGCGTTGCGATACCCGACGCTGACAAGCTCCCAGCGCTCCCCGGCGGAGTCGCTACGCGCGATCCATCCTCCCGGGGGCGGCCGGTCCGTGGCGTGGCCTCGCGGTTCGCGCAGCGCAGGGACGAGCCCGTCTTCCTCCCATACCTTTGGCACCGGGCTATGCGGCATGTCCGGCAGCTCGGTGTGGTTGCCGGCCACCAGGGTCAGCGCCAGGCTGTCTGGCCCAAGTATGATGGCATGCGGGCCGTGCTCGCCGAGGCCTTCAAACCGCGCCAGCGTATGTATGGCATCAAACTCGTCGTCGCCGTCTGTATCCATGACGCGGTAGAGCCCGCTCCGGCGGCCATCGGTACCCTCCTCGCTGTTTACCACGACATAGAGACTGTGGCAGGCCCACAGCAAGCCGTGGGCCTGCCCGATCTCGATATCCAGGCGCTCCACCCGCGTATCCGCCGCTGATATGCCCGTCTCTATGCGGTAGAGTGATCCATACTGATCGAATGCCAGCAAGCGGCCCTGCGGGTCCACCGCGAGCGACACCCACGAGCTGCTGTCCGCTTCGGTGGGCCGGTACAGGATTTCGGCCTAAAAGCCTTTGGGTACGACGAGCTCGGGCTCCTCGCCCCCGCGACCCGGGAGCGCATCCCGCACCAATGGCAAGAATCAATACCATAGAATGTAATTGCGCATGTCAGCTATTTTATTGTCCTGCCAGACAGGAACTCCGTAAGGCACGGAATCCTGCATCTGCCCCAATTTCTACTCCTCTACCCGAACATGCGATGCTGACCTGCCAGAAACACCTGTTCTCGCTTCCTTCCGACCGGCATTACCTCAACTGCGCTTACATGTCACCGCTTGCCTTAAGCGTGGAAGCCGCAGGTCTGGAGGGGCTCCGGCGCAAGCGCGATCCATCATCCATTACGCCGGCCATGTTTTTCAAGGAAAGTGACGAGGCGCGGCGGCTATTTGCCCGTCTCGTCGGCGTAGTGCCCAGCCATGTGGCCCTTATCCCGTCCGCATCCTATGGGCTGGCTACCGTGGCCCGCAACGTCGCCGTACATAGGGGTCAGAATCTGGTCGTGATGTTCGAACAGTTTCCCAGTAACGTCTACACGTGGAAGCGCCTGGCGGCGGAAAACAATGCCGAGCTGCGCACAGTAGGCCCATCCACGGATTCGGCAGCGTGGGACGAGCAGGTGTGCGATGCCGTGGATGCAGATACCGCGCTGGTGGCGATGAGCGCCGTGCACTGGACCGACGGCACGCGCTTCGACCTGGCGGCCGTGGGCCAAAGGGCGCGCGAGGTAGGAGCGGCATTTGTCATCGACGCAACCCAGTCCGCCGGGGCGCTCGACATTGACGCCGCGGCCCTCCAGGTTGATGCTCTCGTGTGCGCTGCCTACAAGTGGCTGCTGGGGCCCTACAGCATGGGCGCCGTATACCTCGGGCCAAGGTTTGCGGGCGGCATCCCGCTGGAAGAAACCTGGATAGGCCGGCAAGGGAGCCACCGGTTTGCGGGCTTGGTCCAGTACCAGGATGCCTACCAGCCCGGTGCGATACGCTATGATGTCGGCGAGCGCAGCAATTTCATACTCCTTCCCATGATGATAGCGGGGTTGCGCCAAGTACTACAATGGCAGCCTGCGGGTATCCAGTTCTACCTCGCAGCGCTGACGCACGACCTGGTGTGCGATGCCCGCGTACTCGGCTATCGAATCAGCGACGCATCCGCTCGTGCAGCCCACCTGTTTGGCATACGCCGCCCTGAGCACGTCACGCTGGCACGCCTCAACAGCGAGTTGCTGCGCCGCAATATCTCCGTGTCGCTGCGCGGCGACGCCATACGGGTATCCCCGCACGTGTACAATAACGACCGGGACATAAGTGCCCTGCGGGAGGCGCTGGAGGCCGCGACACGCCCCGAGCGCCAAGTAACTGCACCGGACCTCTAACGAAGGTTCAGGAGGCTCTCAAACAGCACGGCCAGCACCCGGCGTGCCCATGCGTAGATGCCCGGACACTCACACTCGCGCGGCCCTGCGACATTGAGTACCTGGATGCCGGAGCTACGCATCCAGGCCTGCACTGCGTCCACATCCAGATACTGCTGCCGATCTAGGTGCCAAAACGGCCTGCCGTACGCAATAGCAAGCCGCTGCGTAGCCAGCGTGCCGGGAGATGGGGTTCCGGGACCAACGACGAGCGTAGCGTCACTGTCACGGACGTTCCATTCCGTACGCTGCAAATAGGCAGACGAGGGCGTCTCTACAAGCGGATAACGCGCGGGTATGGTGCCATCTTCGGCGCGCCGCCCTCCGGGGCACCACCCACCTACGGGCAGTCCTGCAGCCAGAGCGCTATCCAGCGCCGCCCTGTCCACCCCCGTTTGGCCGCCGCTCATGATGCGGTATGATGCGGCAACGGAAGCACGGCCTGGCTGTACAATTCTCTTCCCCATGGCTTCGAACAAGTCAGTTCAGGCCGTGTTGTAACATCATGCCTTGTTCTGTAAACCAGGCCCTGTGCCTGGCACTGATCGTTACTGCTCCCCTGGCTGTGTGTGCCCAGGACAAAGGGGCGATTCTTGAGCGCCTGAACGCTAACTATAACGCGGGTACGGCCTTACAGGCGGATTTTGATTTTAGCGCTTCCTCCGAATACTGGAGTGAGCCCCAAGAGCTGACCGGCCAGCTGCTTCTTGACGGAGACCGGTTCCGCGTAGAGACGGGCAGTGACGTGTTCGTGGTAGCAGGTGGCATCTCAACACTCTACCGCCGGGAAGAGAATCAGGTCCTCATTAGCCAAATGGGCGGTGGCGCCGACTTTCTCACACCCGGCTCGCTACTGGCGGACATAGGCGCACACTACAATGTCGTGCGTGTGGAAGAGGTTGCCTATGAAGCCGCGCTACACGATGCCATTCACCTTGCTCCGCGCTCCAGTGACGTGCCCGCCCGAGACCTTACGGTATGGCTGCGGCGGCGCGACGGCATCGTGACACGCATCGAGTCCGCCGATGCGGGTGGGACACGCGTTACCGTTACCTTTGACCGCGTGAGACTGAATCCGGGAATTCGCGAGGATGCATTCACTTTTACGCCTCCCGGGGGCGCCGAAATAATCGACATGCGATTCTGACGGTGAGCTCCGGTCCTGGCAGCGCTTCCCGCGTGCGCAGTGGGGCCCTTCGGGCAGGGCTGATTGTGCTCGCGATTGGGCTATTCTATCTCGCACTTCGCGGCATAAGCCTGGCGGAGATATTCGGGGCGTTGAAGCAGGCCTCGTATGGGTGGATATTGCCACTGATCGCGGTTACGATTGCGAGTCACCTTGTACGGGCATGGCGGTGGCAACAACTCTTGCGTACGCTGCAGGACGAGCCCCACGTCCCGCTAATGACCGCCTTTTCGGGGCTCATGATCGGTTACATGGTCAACTATGCCCTGCCCCGCGTCGGGGAATTGGCCCGATCTGCCCATGTTGCCTCGCAGGCTGGACTCCGCGTGAGCGCCGTTGTGGGTACTGTCGTAGTGGAACGGCTCATAGATGTAGCCGCCTTACTTCTGGGTCTGGCCCTTTCGGGGATCCTGTTACTGGGCAAGGCTGCCGTTGTGCGAGAGTCTATTCTCGCACCTGCCGCGAGAACGCTGGCAGATATGCAGGGTATGCTGGTGGCTGCCGTTGTGCTGGGAACCGCACTTGTTGCTTTCGGCGCCTATGTACTGCGAAACCGGAAGCGTTTCCTGGGCAAACGGCTGACCCCGCTATGGGAGTCCTTCACGGAAGGACTTCTCTCAGCAAAGCGTTCCGCGCGCAAGACAGGCCTTGCCGCCAGTACGCTCGTCATGTTTCTTTTGTACGTATGCATGGCGTATATCCCGCTTGTCATGTTTGGCATTGCGGGACCATATGGCCTGTCGCTGATTGATGGCATGGTTATCATGTTTATAGGCACCGTGGGTGTAGCGATCCCGACACCGGGAGGCATCGGCTCCTTTCATTACATCACCCGGATTTCACTCGTCTCCCTATTCGGCGTCCCTGCCACTCTTGCCGTTACCTACGCGGTATTCTTGCACGGCATGCAATTGGTTCTTTACGCTTTCATCGGACTATTGGCCGTGCTGTTTCGGAACGAAAAAGTGGGACAGCTGCCCGTGCGAGCACGGAAGCCGCGCTGAGCCGCACCTGTGCGGCCTATTGTTGACGGGGCTGTCGATGGTCAATTCGATTATTGAATAATACGGTTCGGTTGCCGTCAATTACCGTTCGCTTGTTTTCGACGCCCTCAGGTTAGGAGGTGTCTTAGGTTTTGCACAGACTGGTGATCCTCTCTGAGCAAATCAAAAGCCACCAATAACATGCAGAAGCTTCGGAGTACGAAGACTGTCGCCGTGCGAAACGGGGCCAATCCGCTTCGAGACCTCATTGATGATGAGGTCTATGATGTGTTGGCCTCCCATAGTTTGCTTAGCGATAGGGCCGTGCGCGACTACCAGCTTCGCCAGCGGTTCAAGGAATTGCGGGGGCGTGGGGTGCCAGCGTGTGACGCCATTGCCTCACTGAGGAAAAGGCACCCATATTTGCAATACGACACGCTTCGCAAGATCGTATACAAGCCACAGCGCAAACGCCGCTAACCCTATCCGGCAGACAGGTTGCGCAATCGGTGCAGCGCGGCGGTGGCGGCCGCATAGTTACCCCGTTTCTCTTGGTATTGCGGTGAAAAGTATTATTCCGGCTGCTACGGACACATTAAGGGACTCTACGTCTCCCGGCATAGGAATGGAGACCAGAAAATCGCACTGGGCGGCCACTCGCGGGTGAATTCCTGCTCCTTCACTACCTACTATAAGTACGAGCGGGCGGTCCCAGTCCACCTTCCATACCGAATCACCTCCCTCCTGCACGGCGCCGGCCACAAAGTAGCCGCGCTCCTTCAGCCCTTCTATACTCGTCGCTAAGTCCTCGGTACGGGCAATGGGGATTCGTAAGGCCGTCCCGGCGCTGGCCTTGACCATGAGCGGGCTCACGGGAGCCATATTTCGACTGGGGACAATGATCCCTTTGACACCCGCTGCCGCGGCGGTTCGGACCAGAGCCCCGAAATTGCGCGGGTCTTCGATACGATCCAGCATGAGCAGGCGCGGCTTGCGGTCCCTGACAGCATCCAGGTCCGGTGCAACCGCCGCGAGCATGTCCTCCAGACCGTGAAAGGCAGCCGCGGCGCATATTGCCACGACGCCCTGGTGCAGTACGTTTCCCGCCAGAGCTCGGATACGCTGCAGCGGCACCATCTGGACGGGCACTCCGGCCGCTGCTGCAGAGCCTCGGATGGCGCCGAGGCCCCGCCCATTCTGCTGCAGGAGTACCCGTTCCATGGCTTCAGGCGTCCGCTCCAGCATCTCGCGTACGGGGTTGCGTCCTGTGACAATGGTGGGACGGTCGCTGGACTTCATTCTCCCGCCTCAGGCCGGCTGCATTCATCGATTAGCGCAAGTGTCCCTTCCTGAGTCACGAGCCGGCACCGTGTTCGCCACCTACTTAAGCGCACCTACTTGCTCGCGACCACGCGATACGTCATTCCTGCCATCCTCCTTATGCCAGCACCCGCTGGCACCGGGGCAGAAAGCCCCTCGCCATCGACCAGGCATCTAACGAATTCAATGGGCCCCCGGGCTTGCAAATTGCCGTCTGGATCACGTATGCGCATCAATCTCTCATCTGAACTGAAGCCTAGCCCTCGAAAGCCAGAAGCGGCATTGCAAGAATGGGTTAGACCTGCCTTAGCCGTGGCAATACCACCAGCGGGCGGGGATTCAATGCCTTCCTTAAGCAGTTTCTCCCGGAATGTTGGATCGCACTCAAGGCGCGCCCATGTCGTCTCCTTGAAGTCTCGTGTCAGGTCCATGCGTTCAAGCCTCCATTGGCCTAGATCGCTTGTAGACCTTCCATAGCCGCTTGAAAGCGTCAATATCCCGTGGCTGGCGCTTTTCTATTGCGCCACCTTAGAGGAAGAGTAGGGCAAGGCCATCTCTGCCAAAAGATACGCAATAACCGGGGACCGAAGTCTATCCGGTATTTGCGGATGCCGGCGCCAATAGTTCTCACGTTTGAATAGTTCCCAAGCTAAGGTGGGGCCTGAAACATATGGGCCGGACGGGAAGCTAGTCTTCTCCGTGCCCGTAAGTACTTGTCAATACTGCAACGCAGTCGTGCTATTCCACGGCTTTAGACAGCAAAGCCAAGTCCATACCACGCGAAGAACGGCCGGGCGCTGGCGTCGCACGCGGCATTCCCTGCCGGCAGGCCACTCAAACCACCATGGTGCGGATAAATTGGAGCAACGGTCAATCTGGTCGCAGTCACTCAGGGGTCTGCAGGCCGATGGACTGAATGCGCATCGCGCATTCACAACGCAAAGGAAAAATCTTCCAGCTTGCCGCAGACAATAGTCTGTAATCCCAGCCGCCTACCAGATCAGGTGAGCAGTACTCGGGCCTGGCCTCACGTTTTGGTAAAGGACGCCAATCATTCGGCGTAATGGGACCCTTTACCGAGGCAGAAGCAGTTGCGGAATAGGACGACCGTGGCCGAATTCCAGATACGCGATCTGGACCAGAGTGCTCATAGGCATAAGGGAGCGCGCGGGTGTTCGGCTGCGGCAGCGAGGCCGGTTCCCCGGAGAAATGCAAGCCCTGGCGCAATCAGCAGCGAGAGGCCGCCTTCGCCCCACAGTTTGCCAGAGCCTTGTCCTTATGCCGACCGGTGTCGCCACCTTGAGCGCTATGGGCCGAGAGTGGCACCTGAGCCTAAAACGCCTGCCACTGAAGAGCGGTGTGGGTGCGGCCTCCGCGAAGTAAAACCGCAGACGCCGCTATTGCACGACCATTGCTCAGCTATGACAGGGTACGTGCCCGTTTATTCGGCCTCCGCCTGTGCCGGCCGAGTGCGGGCGAGATTGGTGGCGCTTGATCCGCCAATGCATATATTGAACTATTCGACTGGAATAGTCCTACCAGGAACGTGGGCCTTACTCTGAAACGCAAGCGGCGCATGCTTCCTGACCGGCTCAGCACAGTTGGCGCGGGGCGTGTATCGCCAAGTCATTTTCTGCACCAATCTACCAGGCACATGGCGCGGCGCCCGCATTTAGCCTCTCTTTTATGTTTTGGCCTCGCCTTCCTGCTAGCCTGTGCGGACCAGTATACGAGCCCGGACCGGACGCAGGATCGTGGTCCCGTTGAACTGACCGAATTCCTGCGCCTGGGCGATGAAGCGCAGGGAGATACGGTACTCTTTGGCAGCATTAGTTCCATGGCTGTCAATTCTGCAGGACAGGTCGTCGTCGGTGACCGGGATGCTGCGAAGGTGTATGTCTATTCCCCCGATGGGCAACTGGCAAGCCATTTTGGAGGCAAGGGTGCTGGTCCGGGAGAATTTGAATGGTTAGGGCGCGTAGCTGTCGGACCGCGTGATTCCGTTTTCGCGTTCGACTGGCAATTAAGGCGCATATCCGCTTTTGCCCCCGACACCTACCAGTTTGCGTACAGCCTGACCCTCGTCGAAGGCAGTGGAGATCAGACGCCCTACGACCTTGTTGGCGTTGCCGAACAAGGATTTATTCTCCGGTTTGCCGTAACAACTAACCTCAGCACGCAGCCTGTACCCGAAGCCGATGAATTAAGAATAGCTCCCGTAATGCGAGTAAATCGGCGCGGCGAGCCGGTGGACTCCCTGGTTGGACTGCGCGTCTCAAGCCCCATCTTTGCATCGGACGGCTCACGCATAATCCCGCGCCCATTTGCCAGACATAGCGTAGCGAGACTTGGCCCGGAAGGCGTCCTGTATTCAGGCTGGAGCGATGCTGTCCATATTGACATGACGGCTGTCAGCGGACAACCGCTCGGGTCGCTTCACGTGCCGCACGATCCCGTTGCTGTAACGCAGGAGGACATGGATGCCGTAATGGAAGCTCGGGACCATGTCGGTAGGCAGATGATTCTAGACGCCAACCTGGCCGGAGCGAAGCCGGCATTCCAAACCTTGGTCGTGGATGATGGGGGTCGCGTATGGGTACAGCTCTCTGCTGCGACGGGCGCTCCTGCGGGCCGATGGCTAATCATTGGCTTAGAAGGCTCCGTTGATGGCGAGGTCGAATTGCCCGTCAACGTCACACTCATGGCTGTTAGAGCAGGCCGGGCTTACGGGGAGCTTGAGGACGCCGAATCCGGTGCGCCGCTCGTAGTGGGATACGAGATTATCGAGCCATAGCCCGGCTGTAGCAACCCCGAGCTTTTGCCAGCGGCGGGAGGTCCGGAGGCAAAAGACACCATTTGGCCATAATGTTGCCAGCGCCGCGCAGAGCATGACCAAGCTGGCTTCATCCACCCGCACTCCTAATATTTGCGCTGGGTCTCATTATCCGGTACCTGTCCTCTTTTCCGCGCTTTTGGAGTGAGATGACTATTTGAGACGCCCCCAAGACTCGAAACCCGTTCGACTGCTTTGCAGATTGTTTTCTGCGCGCAACTTGGTCAATCTCGTCCGTGCTGATTTCGCACTCGACTGCCTGTCTATCGGAAAGTGAGCTTCCGTGGCTACGGCCGCCGCCGATAGCCTGCGCTACTGGTAAGGGTCTATGCAACCGACATGGCGCTAGCAGGCCAAGAGAGACGGGATAAGTAACACGATCCCCCATTCTATTAGGACCAATGCGGCGTTGGCTGGGTGTGAATGAGTTGCTGCTATGGCAGCGGCTACTTCGGCTCAGATGGCCACGATGTGTCTCTGCTGCCTTGAGCGGCATCGGAGCCCGCTATGGGATATGCGGGCAATCCCTAGATCCGACCGGAAGCGAAACCGGCCGCGTGTGTTAATCCTCTCCTTGCTGTTCCGGCACGGGGTCATGCCGCCGTCTTGTTGTCAGTACGAGCCCCGCCGTCGCGGCAGCAACCAGTACCACGGAAACTACTTCCGCCTGCGTAACCGACATGCCAAAAAGATCATACTCGTTGTTTACGCGGATCCACTCGATAAGAAATCGCTCCACGCCGAAGCAAAACAGCGTAAGCCAGCAGAGCCACCCCGCGCGAAACGGATGCCGTCTTAGGCTCCATAGCACCGCGAACAGCATTAGCGCCATACCCAATTCATACAGCGGCGTCGGATAGACGCCCGTCTCCGGCAGCACCGCCCCCAGGATATTGTTCGGGTACGTCTCCGCCCAAAGCCACATGGGCACCCAGTCGGGCCGTGCGGCTACGTTTGCGGCTATGCCCCAGTCGCCGTCTCCGGCCAGGTGACAGCCGATGCGGCCAATGCCGTACGCCAGGAGCACGGTCGGTAGCGCACTGTCCGAAAATAGGGCAAAGGGAACCCCTTTCTTGCGTAGGTACCAGGCTATCGACAGCGCCGCGACAATGAGGCCGCCATAGAACGTCAGCCCGCCGCGCGAGAATATCAAGCCGAATGGATCGCGGGCAAAATCACCAGGGTGATCAAAGATGTAGAACAGCTTGGCGCCACCGAGGCCACCCACCACGGCAATCACGACGACCGTGCCCACAAGGTAGGCGGGACTTACATCGGCGGAAGACATGCGAGAACCAGCAGTTCTGACGCGCTTTCCGGCCATCTTGCGGGGCGAGATCTGCATGCGTACCGCATTCAGCCGACCCTCATGGTAGAGCCGGTCGAGTTCCGTACGCAGAAGCCAGGCCGCCAGGAGGAACGCGATGGCCATCATCGCGCCGAAAGAATAGATGGTAATAACCTCTATTCCGAAGATTTCGAAGGGAAGCGGTATTTCCAGTAAGCGGGGGTACATGTCTAACTAGTGGTGTGGGCTACGAAGGCAGGCCTCCAAGGCATCGAATGCAACGCCTTGCTGTACCCCCGTCTCCATGTTCTTGACTTGCGCCCTGCGCTGGCGCATCTCCTCATCTGTCACGATTACGCAGTGGCGGGCGGCGACCCTGTGCGCCAGGCGCAACTGCGCCTTTAGCGAGCGGCTGCCCAATTCATAGCTGCACCGCAGTCCCGCGGCGCGCAGCTGCTGCGCTTGTGCAAAGGCCCATCGCTCGGCTTCGGTGCCAACGGCCACCAGGAAGACATCCAGCGGGGCCCGATCCGGCAGGTCACACTGCTGCGCTTCCAGAGCCAGGAAAAGCCGCTCGACCCCCGCGGCAAACCCAACCGCCGGTATCGTTTTCCCGCTGCCTATGGATTCGGCTAGCCCATCGTAGCGGCCTCCGCCAGCCAGGGCACTCTGGGCCCCGATGTCCTCAGCCTCCAGCTCGAAGGCCGTATGCGTATAGTAGTCGAGACCGCGAACGAGAAAGGGATCCTCCACAAAGGCAATGCCGAGATCACCCAAGAGCGCCTTCACCCTTTCGTAATAGGCCCTTCCGGCAGCGCCCACAAAGTCCAGAAGGCGGGGCGCCTCACGCACCAGGCAGCGCTCCGACTCCACCTTGGTGTCCAAAATGCGTAGCGGGTTTTTCTGCAGGCGTGCCAGACTGGTAGCCGACAGCTCCGAAGCAAGGGGCTCAAAATAGTGCTGCAGCGCTGCGGCATAGCGTGCGCGGCACGGCGCATCACCAAGCGTATTCAGGCGCAGCTTGAAGCCCTCAAGCCCGAATGCCGCGTACGTTGCCATCATGACAGCAATGACTTCGGCATCCGCCCGGGCATCCAGCGTGCCGATAACCTCGGCGCCGAACTGATGGAACTGCCGGTATCTGCCCTTCTGAGGGCGCTCCGCCCGAAAACAGGGCCCGAAATAAAATAGCCGCGCCTCTCCAGGGCGCTGGTCCAGATGATGCTGGAGATAGGCACGCATGGCCGGCGCCGTCAGCTCGGGCCTTAGCACATAGTTCGTTCGTCCGCGCTGAAAGCTGAACATCTCCTTCGTCACGATATCTGTCTGTTGCCCCACACCGCGTGCCACCAGCTCGGTCGGCTCCAAGACGGGCGTCCGAATCTCTTCAAAGGCAAAGCGGTGCATCACGCCCCGTATGACGGACTCCACAAATTGCCATGCCTCCACGCGACCGAGGCCGGCGCCTGCTCCAGGCAGGATGTCGTAGGTCCCCTCGATCGACCTGAGCTTCACGTCCACGGGGCTCGGCTGAATGAATGGTCTGGTGCGCGCCTTTCGGGCAATGCCGTACGTGACCGGGGCATAAAGGCACTGGTACGCCGAAGGGCGCGTCACGGTTTACCCTACTGCCGGACGCCGGCGCCTTTCAGGCCGCACGGAGGTCAAGGAGGGGTTAAGAGCTTCCATTGGCTAGGCACGCAGCCGGCCGAGTACCTCCAGCATGTCATCCGGGAGTCGGCTTACAAAAACCTCCTCGCGCCCGGTTTGCGGGTGCACAAAGCCCAAGCGCTCCGCGTGCAGGGCCTGGCGCGCAAGGCCCGCCAGCATGGAACCGCCTTGCTCCCTAGGCCCCTTCCCCCCGTATGTGGGATCGCCCAGGATGGGATGTCCGATATGCCGGGCATGGACGCGGATCTGGTGCGTTCGGCCGGTCTGCAGGCTGAACCGAAGCAGGGCGGCCTGATGAAATACTTCTGTGGTCTCGAACGCCGTCACGGCACGCCTCCCTCGGCTTGTTACTGCCATCTTCTTGCGGTCCCGCGGATCCCTCCCAATCGGGGCATCAATTACGCCTGAGGCCGGATCCGGCCTGCCGCGTACGATACCCGCGTAGCGGCGCCGGGCGCTTCTGGCTTCAAACTGGCGCGCGAGTGCCCGGTGCGTCACGTCGTCCTTGGCCACGACCAGAAGCCCGGTCGTGTCCTTGTCCAGGCGGTGAACAATGCCCGGCCGGACGGGGCCGGAGGCCGTGTGGGCAGCGGAAAGCCCGTCGCAGGGGACCGGCGCCAAGGGATCCAGAGGGCCCGCACCCACATGGTGCAGCAGCGCGTTGACAAGGGTTCCCGTTCTGTGGCCAGCGCCCGGATGAACCGGCATGCCTGCCGGCTTGTCCACCACCATCAGGTAGGGATCTTCATAGACGATATCGAGCGGCAGCGGCTCGGGGGGAACAAGCGATGGAGCCGGCGGCACTCGGCGCCATCGCACTACGTCGCCGTACGCTACGGTAGCCGAGACCCGCAGAACCGCACGGCCATTTACAAGGACCTGGCCCTGCCGGATGGCACGCTGCAGAGCAGACCGGGAAGTATTCTCCACGCTACGGGCGAGGAACACGTCCAGACGATCCAGTGCCCGGTCCTCGCAGGCCACCTGAACGGGACCCGGATCATCCGGGATGTCCGTATCGGCACTATTGGCCATACCCGGCACCGTCACACTTCCTGGTGGGACCGCGCCCTCTTTTCGCGCTGGACCAGATTCCATAGCGTCTTCTTCAGACCGTCTAATCCGTAACCGGATACGGCGCTGCATATCAGCGCCGTATCTGCGTCCTGGAAGCGGCCCCGGTGGGATTCCAGCCATCCCGTCCGGTCGGACTCCGGCAGCAGGTCCGCCTTGGAAAAGGCCACGACCCGGGGCTTTAGGAGCATTTCTGGCTTGAAGGCGGCGAGTTCGCCAAGCAGCACATCGTATTCTGCTCCTGGATCCTCGGACGTTACGGGAATGAGAAACAGCAGCACACTGTTGCGCTCGATGTGTTTCAGGAAGCGCAGGCCGAGGCCCCTGCCCGCGTGCGCCCCTTTAATGATACCCGGAATATCCGCAATCACAAACGAAGAATACTCCTCCACGTATACTACCCCAGGCGTAGGTACAAGTGTCGTGAAGGGATAGTCCGCGATTCTCGGCCGCGCCGCCGAAACGGAAGCCACCAGCGTGCTCTTTCCGGCATTGGGATGGCCCACAAGACCGACGTCGGCCAGGAGCCGCAGCTCGAGCGCCACCTGTTGCTCCTCGCCGGGCTCCCCCGGCTGGCTGAATTTGGGTGCCTGGTGCGTGGCCGACTTGAAGAATGTATTGCCCCGACCACCCCGGCCTCCACAAACCAGTACCAGACGATCGCCTGCAGAAACCACCTCTCCGAAGATGTCTCCACCTTTCGCCAGACGGGCCGTAGTACCCGGCGGCACCCGCAGGACAAGGTCTGCTCCGTCTTTTCCCGTGCGGCGGCTGCCCTCGCCCGGTCCGCCATGCGGGGCATAGTGGTGCCTTTTGTACCGCAGATCCAGCAGCGTGTTAATATGGGCATCGGCCTCAAGGATTACGGAGCCGCCCCGACCTCCATCTCCGCCGGAAGGTCCACCCCTGGGCACGAATTTTTCCCGGCGAAAGGCCACACAGCCGGCCCCTCCACTGCCGCTTCGAACTGTAATGGTAACGTAGTCAACAAACCTCATGCGGTCGAAACGCGTAAATGCGCTGTCACTGGACGGGAAAGATAGGACATAGCAGGCAGGCAGCAATGAAGCTGGTAACCATTACCACCGACGGCAGCTGCTCCGGTAATCCGGGGCGTGGAGGATGGGCGGCCATCCTGCAGCATGAAGGAGAGGAGCGCGTGCTAACGGGCTGCGAGGCGCTTACCACGAACAACCGCATGGAACTCATGGCCGCGCTGGAAGCGCTGCGTGCGTTGAAATATCCCTGCCGCGTACGCCTTCGCACAGACAGCCGCTATCTTGAGCGGGCCTTTAACCAGGGATGGCTCGACCGCTGGGTTCGCAACGGATGGAAGACGGCGGCCAAGAGGCCCGTTGAGAACAGAGACCTTTGGACCGGCCTGCTGAAGCAGGCCGAAAGGCACGCCATACGCTGGATCAAGGTGAAGGGCCATGCGGGTGATGCCCTCAACAACCGGGTTGACCGGCTGGCCGTGGCCGCCAGAAATGGGGAGGAGGTCGCTTAGGTGTCAGCGTTCTCAATGGCGCCCCGGCCACGCTGGGCGTCCCGGACGTCGCGTCGGAAGGGCTCCATGTGGGAGGGGCGCACGGCCACGAGCAATTCCACGCTTTCCGCATACGTGGAGGCGACAACATGCGCGTCATACCTGCGCATCGCGCGCATGACGGCTGTGTGGTCCGCATACGCCACGACCAAGCGCACGCGTCGGCGCACGACCCGTTCCTCGATCGTCGCGGCACTGAGGGCCCTGCCAGCAGCTTCGGCATAGGCGCGCCCGAGCCCTCCTACGCCCAGCTTTGTTCCTCCAAAATAACGCGACACGATAACGAGCGCATCGGCAAGGTCTTCCGCTTCAATACGGCGAAGGATTCCGTGGCCGGCCACCGGCTCGCCATCGTTATGGGACTGGCACGCACCGGAGCGGAGCCTGTAGGCATATGTGTGGTGCGTGGCGTGGCGCTCACGGAGGCGCGCCTGCCGCAGGGCCTCACGAACGTCATTTACGGTGGCCACGCGCTGCGCCGCCGCCAGGAAGCGCGAGCCACGGATGACAAGTTCGGCGAGCCCTCCCTCGCCGATAGTTCGATAGGTGTCCTCCATGCAACCATGCCGCCAATCTGCTCGTACAAAATAGGCTTGAATCTAGACGTCTTCTATGCTACTTGCGCTACTGCTTCTGATGGCACCTCTGGATCCCGCCGTACCCCCGGATCCCGGATGCAAATCCGAATGTACGCTGTTGGCACGCCAGATACAGGGATCCGTACGGGTAGACGGCGTCCTCGACGAAGGCGACTGGCAAATCGCTCCGATAGCTACGAATTTCACACAGTTTGAACCCCAGGAGGGTGCCCCGGCCACGCATCAGACCGAAGTCCGCATCCTGTACGGAGCATCGGCCCTCTATATCGGCGCGACGCTGCATGACTCGGAACCCAACGAAATCCTGGGAACCCTCGGGCGGAGGGACATGGCCACCCGAGCTGACTGGTTCGTGGCAGCGATTGACTCCTACCATGACCGCAAGACGGCGTACAATTTCGCCGTGAATGCCGGCGGCGTGCAGGCCGACGGCATCTATACCGGACCCCGGTTCAACAATAGCGGAGATGGCAATGGATTCGACTTTGACACGTCCTGGGACGCCATTTGGGATGCGGCCGTGCGCACCACGGCAACCGGATGGGTAGTTGAAATGCGCATTCCCTACTCCATGCTGCGCTTTTCGGACGACGGCGTTCAGCAGTGGGGCATCAACTTTTCGCGTTTCATCCCGCGGCTAAGCGAGCGGAGCGAATGGGTCATGGTGCCGCGCAGCGAGCGGAGCAGCGGAACGGTGGCGCAATTCGGCACGCTGGAAGGCATCACCAACATCAGCCCGCGCCGCAACCTGCAGGTAATTCCGTACAGTGTCTCCAGACTGAGAACGGAGGAAGGTGAAGTAGCAGGCACAGTGTCGCGCGGTGGCAACATCAATGTTGGCGGTGACATCAAGGTTGGTCTTACCACCAATTTCACGCTGGATGCGACCGTCAACCCGGACTTTGGACAGGTTGACGCGGATCCTGCGGAATTAAACCTAACGGCCTTCGAATCCTTCTTCCCGGAGCGCCGTCCCTTTTTCACGGAAGGCACGCAGATCTTTAGTTTCAACCTCGACCGCGGCGGCTCGCTTCTATATACCCGGCGCATCGGTTCAAGCGCGCCCATTATTGGCGCTGCCAAGGTGTCGGGAAGATCGGGCCGCGGCCTCTCCGTGGGTCTCTTTGGTGCAGCTACGGGTAACGACTTTCAGCCGGGCTCGTACTACGGCGTGGGTCGGCTGAAGCAGCAGATACGCCGCCTGTCCAATGTCGGCGGCATGGCGACCTATGTGGACCACTCCGGTGGGTCCGGAGTGCGTAGTGCTGCCAGCGGCATGGACTGGGACCTGCGCTTTCGCGACAACCGGTACAAGTTTGACGGACAATTCAGTACGACCTACCGGAGCGTGCCGGACAGCGACGTAGAGAGCGGCTTCGCCTTGACGGCGGGATTGGACCGGCAGCGCAGTGCCTGGAATCTCTTTTCGGGGTTCACGCTGATCAGCGACGGCTTCAATCCAAACGATCTGGGACGGCTCCGACGCAACAATTACATCAATGTAATGGGCGGCGTTTCGCATCAGGTCAATGGTGGAGCGCCGTTCGGACCGTTTCAGCGTGGCTCGGCCCGGCTGTTCCTAGGCAATGCCAGCTCCTACGATGACGGAATCTCCAACGGCTTCTTCCACTTCTTCCGGTCTGACTGGATAACACGGGGTTTTCAGGTCATCGAACTGGGTGTCTTCGGTGACTACCTCTTCGGGGGATACGACATCACGGAGACGCGCGGCCTGGGACCGCGGGCCCGTACCCAGGCGGTGAATATCGATTTGTCCGTCACATCGGATGTGCGGCGCAAATGGATTCTGAGTCCCCAACTGGATGTCAATCTGTTCGGCGACGCAGGCCGGTCGTACGGGGCAGGACTGGGCGGCGAATGGAATATATCGTCCAGACTGAATATCTCTGCCGAATTGATGGCCGAAAAAGAAAATGACGTCTCTGAATGGGCATCCAATGAGGCCTTCGCACCCCTGGACGGAGGCTGGGCCATAGCAGATGAAAGCCGCACGGCTCCAGAGCATGTAGAGCGGTTTGTTCCGTTTGGAAACAGTGGCAGCGTCGCGGATGCGCTGGCCAGACGTCCTTCCTATGACGAGATAGGCCGGCACTACGTGCCCGTATTTGGCCTACGTGACACCAGGGCCGTCGACATGACCCTGCGCGGCACGGTCACGCTGACACCGAAGCTTTCCATCCAGTTCTTCGGGCAACTATTCGTCGCGCGCGGCACGTACGACACTTTCTCTCTACTCGTTGATAGAGATACATTATTGCCGGTAGACCATTTTCCCAAACTGTATGACTTCTCGATAAGCAGTTTTCAGACGAATACGGTTCTCCGGTGGGAATACCGGCCGGGCTCTTCGCTCTTTGTGGTATGGTCCCAGTCCAGGCAGGGCGATGACGATTTTAGCGTATTTGACAATCCCAGCCAGTCCCCGTTTCACCAGCACTCCTTCGAGCAGCTTAGAAATACGTTCAATATTTTCCCGACCAACGTTTTTCTGATCAAGCTCAACTATACTTTCTTGCGCTAGCATTAGGCACCGGGGGGCGGGTAATTTGGACCAGGCCCAGCTCCTGATTGCATGCCTGAGCATAGTATAGAAGTCGGCACTGTGCCGCACGGCTCGTGGCACCGCCCGGCGGTTCGCCGACCTGGTTCGAGATGTCTATACGAGGATGTCCGCACGCGAATGCTTTGAGCGGTCGTGCCACCTCGGGGCACGCGCACCCTCCTCTCCACTCGGGAATCTCGGTACCTCTTCGTGTCCACGTCGCCCTGGCTTCCAGGGCGACCAGCAGCGCTCATCGCAGGCCGCGCGCTGGACGAAGGCTCCACTAAGCACCCACCACCGCACGGAAGCGTGTCTAGCACACCTGCAAGCCCGCAGTCCCTCGTCTATCCTGCGCATACCTCTATCCGCCTTGAGCCGCACGGACGGCCCGTGGGATTCAGGCCGTTGCTATGGGTAGCAGTGCATTCCCGAAGGCCAGGGCTGCAAGACCGGGCCCCGCATTCTGTCCATCCTGAGGAGCTCCGCGGGAACGGCGGAAGCCATCCACGCGGCCGACCCTGGTATCGGACAAGTCAAGGCCTATTCCGAAGGTCGCCTCAAATCCTTCGCCGCTAGGCATGAGGGAAAGCACGAGCTGGTCCGTGGCCCGCCGGAAGATGCCGTCACCGGCATTGCGTGTATCGCGCATGCCCCTGGCAGCATAGGGCGGCCTGGAATGGGACTGGTCGGTCATCGGATCGTCGAAGAAAAGCTGCGACGTGAATTCGAAGTTCCTTCCAGGCGCCGCCTCCGTACGAATCTTGGAATGGACATGTACCGCGCGGCCCCGGTACCATCCGGGATATATGGTTATGAACTTCGCCGTGCCGTCGCTGCCGGTTACTTGGTGGCCACGCAGGAATTTCTGATTCCGCATATCGCCGCCTGCGATTCTATCATGGAAGGCCGAGTATAGACCTGTGGCATCGCTTTGCCAAATATCCACTACGGCGTCCGGTAGTGGAGCACACGCACCACCGCCAATCCGAGATACATGGGACGTCACTACGAGCGGCACCTCAGCGACCAGTGCTCCTGTCGAGGGCTCCGTCCGAATATCTGAACGCTTCAGCTGGACATCGGCAAAGAAGGGGCCCTCTGTCATCTCCGGGCTCACCACGCACTCGGGGATCATGGCAGGAAACCTGCGGCCGACGCCATGCGGCTAGTGCCGACGGCAAGCGTGGCGGCTCCGGCCGCTGCCACTAGCTGCATGACTTCCCGCCGACTCAATATTCTTCCAACTGTAATATCGTCCCTGTCCATGGTGCGTTAGCAAGCTACTACATACCGGACGCAGGCAGGACAATGTTGCTGCCGCAGGAATCAGATCCGGCCAAGCACGTTGGCAGTCAGGCATTAATCTACGTCACTTGCATTGCCAAGTTCATTTCTCGGGCCGAATAGGATAGCCACGGATGCTGCGATGCAGTAAGCGTCCGGTGAACCCCATCTTGTGAGGTGGCGGTGTGGTTGGGATCTTGTGTATGGACAATTCACAACGATCCCATGGGCAAGACGAGACGTAGTTCGGAGGAGATGTATCCGCTAGTGGGTAAGCGTCCGGGCCAGTACAGGGTAGGACAGACTGCGCCCCTTTTGCGAGGGAGATCGGACTTGTAGGGGGTGGGAGAGCTGACGATCTTCTCGGGTGTGGTCGGCTTGCTGCTAAGCGGATAGGTCCTTTTGCAGCCGGGTGCGTCCGGGGAAATTCACGGTCGGCACTGAATACGCCGGTGCCTTCTGCAACCCGGAGCAGCATGCCAGGCCTGGGGATTTACTCCGTGCAGCTTGCACGTGCCGAGAAGAGAATAGACCACCGCTGCCCACTGGGCTGCCGCATGCGAACCCGCAAACAGATCTTATAATAGGACTGCTCCGGCTGGGCGAGCTACTTTAGCTCGTCTATCCATCACCCAAACCGGAACAGCCTCATACAAAAATACACCCAACCTTTCACTTTAGCTTCCTCGCTATTTGTCGGCATGGACGTGCACAAGAAGAGCATTGCGCTCTGCGTATACGACAGCAGCGCGGGTGAGGTAGTCGACGAGCGGCAGTTGCCGAATGATATGCCGAAGATCCGCAAGTATATACGACAGGTGCAGCGGCGCCACGGCGCGCTTAGGTGCTGCTACAAAGCATCTTCTTGCGGATTCGGCCTGCAGCGTGCGCTGCAGGCGCAGGGCGTGCCGTGTGAAGTGATTGCTCCGTCATCCATTCCGCGCCGATCAGGCGAGCGCGTCAAGACCGACCGGCGGGATGCCAGCAAGCTGGCCACGCTGTATGCCGCCGGACTGCTGACGCCGGTGTACGTACCGGAAGAGGAGCAGGAAGCAGCGCGATCCCTATTGCGCTGCCGCGCTGACCTGGTCGAGTCCATAACGCGAACCAAACAGCGGATCCTGTCTTTTCTTCAGACCCGGGGCTTTCGGTACACGGGCGCAACACACTGGACGAAAGCCTTTCGTAGGTGGCTCAGCGCCCTGCCCGTCGCGGCTGTGGACCAGGTCACGCTGCAGACGTATCTGTACAAGCTGGCGTATTTGGAGCAGGAAGTGCACAGACTGGAACAGCAGCTGGCGGAGGAAGCCGAAAAGGACCGCTACAGAGAGCCCGTGGGGGTGCTGATGGCCTTCCGGGGCATTGGCCTTGTTACGGCCTTAACGCTGGCTTGCGAATTGGGAGACATCCGTCGCTTCGCGCATCCGCGGCAGTTGATGGCGTATCTCGGCCTGGTGCCGAGCGAGTACAGCTCGGGCGATCACACGCAGCGCGGCTCCATCACAAAGACGGGCAACACGCATGTTCGCAAGGCGCTGGTGTCAACGGCATGGAAGTATACAGCCCAACCGCGGTGCAGCAGAGTGCTGCGCGAACGGCAGAAGGGGGTCTCGGCCGAGGTCGTTCTACTGGCATGGAAGGCCCAGTGCCGGCTGTACAAGAGATTCCACAGACTGAGCCAGACGAAGTCGCGCTGTGTGGCCAACACGGCAGTGGCGCGTGAACTGGCGGGCTTTCTCTGGGAAGCGCGGTGTCTGCACACGGGCTCGCCATTGCCGAAAGCCGCCTAAACTGTATCTTGCAACCAAAGAAATGGCCTATGGAGAAGCGATCGGGTACGGTAGGAGAACCCACGAAACTACCTTTGCGATAGCCGGCTCTCTTGCCGGTGAGTGCGCGTCAACAGATAGTGGCAGCTCCGGACGAAACCGAAATCATGCGTTATGGTCCTTAGGGGCTTAGCACGCGTATACCAGATTGATTTGCCGTCGAAGACGCCCGGTCGCTTCTCCAGAGGTCAAGCCAAGACTGTTCATGTATTCTTCACTTGACATATTGTCCTACTATACTAGGTAGTTCTTGCGTCCCACGGCAAGCGGGCGTATCACATTCTCGACCAGATTGTTGTCAGCCTCGATTCTGCCGTCAGACAGAAAACGTGTCAGCTTCTCCCATCGGTTTAGCATGTAACGAACGGCCTTGCCACACACACTCCTCGGCAGTACCGGATGAGCTTCAAGCCACGGCTTCAGCGCCTCTAGTACGGGCTGGGCCTGCTCCTGGCGCAATAGACGCTCGATGTCGTAACAACAGCTTGATTTGCCCCAACACATAGCCGGCCTTATCCGGCTCGCTGCCTTGAGCCTCGTAGAACTTACGGCGCGTATGCGCCATGCACCCATAGGTCGTAATCGATCTATGAAGCTCGAACGCATCGTAGGCCGCATACCCATCCGCCTGCAAGGCTCCGGCATATCCGCGCAAAATCGCCTCCGGCCCATCTCGCGAGCGGCCCTTGCAATAGTCCATTACCACAAGCTGCGGCTCTGGCGCGTGATAAACCCAGTAAAAGCCGTGATGCGTCTTGCCCTTCTTGCTGCGATCCTGTACCTGGATCGTTGTTTCATCCACTTGCAGATACCCGCTTGCCATCACCTCCTCTTTGAGCGCCTCGGCCAGCGGCCCAAGATGCCACGCTGTCTGGGCTATCCAGTCTGCCAGCGTCGAGGTCGATAGCGCAATGCCTTCCCGCTGAAAACGCTGGCGTTGCCGGTACAAAGGCAAATGATCGCAATATTTCTCGATCGTCACATGCGCCAACAGCCCCGGCTCCGGAATCCCAGATTCAATCAGACGGGGCGGCAGCTCTGCCATGATCACGCCTTTGGCCTCATTGCCGGGGTCCACGTACTTGGGACGCTCGCGCCGGATCACCTTCATCCTGGCTGCCTCGTAGTCCAGCGTTTCCATCACCTCCTTGCCGATTGAGAAGCGCTGTGTCTTCTTCCGGCTCGATAACAATCACCTCGCGCCGCAGATGCGCAGGCAACATCTGGCGTACAGCAGGCCGCTTCGCAGCAGGCAGCCTCCGCTTTATCGTGATGGTCTCGGGCTGCGGCAAAGGCGCCACAACACACTCCGCCTCTTCAAACAACACCGCCTGCTGCGTGTCCAGCTCCGGCTCAAACCGTTCGCTCCTGGCACCAAAAAACCAGACGCCGGAGTTCGGCCAGTTGAAACTCAAGCTCTGCCAATCGCAGACATTGACCGGCTGTTCTCCTGGCGCAGGCCTACCAGTTCCTCACGGAGCAGCTCAAGCGTCGCGGAAGAGGTGGGGGAAGGTTCGGTGGCTTGCATGATGCTTCAACAGATCACGCAAGCATACAGTCACATTTTCTAAGATAATCATTTGCCTACTCCTTAGCCCCTCACCACATAGCGGCGCCGGTAATTGAGAGACTTTAGCGATATCCCCTCCAGTAGCAGCACCATCTGTGCCCACGTCGGTTTGTCGCTCTCAAGCACCTCGAACGTGCCCGCTTCCAGCCGTTTGTAGAAAAGGGCAAAGCCGCTTCTACCCCATATCAGCAGCTTTATATGCGTCCTTTTTCGGTTTACAAAGACAAAGACATCACCCGACATCGGGTCCTTCCCCAGGCCCGAGTGCACCAGAGCGCATAAGCCGTCAAAGCTCTTGCGCATGTCGGTGGGCTTGCGGTACAGATAGTACCGGTGAGAAGGCCCCAGCCCGATCACAGCTTAACCAGTGTCGCCAAGAACGAGGAGGATACCGGTACGAAGAAGCGCAGCCGCACCCCGCCCGGATACACCGTCTGTGCCTGCCCACGCAGAGCAGGGGCCCCTATCTCCACAAAGGCTGCGCCTTCGGATGCAGCGGCCTTCTTACCATACTTGTGCCGCCAATAAGACAGCTGCGAACGGGAGATTCCATGCTCGGCACAAAAGGCTTCCGCTGTCTGGCTCCCCGCTAGGTACTGTGCTACCAGCGGAAACATTTCTTCCGCCGTGCGTCTGGGCTTGCGCATCAGTCGTGGGCTTTGATCCTCGGGTCAGGTGACAATCTCCTGACCAGCCCTTCACCCCGGCAATGTGTGGTTCACCGGACGCTTACCCTGATTGCGGTTACGGGATTCAGCACGAGCCCATCAACTTTTCCGCGAAGGGGACGCTGGAGATCGAGGCGAACTATGTCTACCATTTGTGCAGTGCGGTGTCGTTCAGGGCTGTACTGCGCCGGTACCGCTTGTTACGCTGGAGCCGTCTGCTTCCGTTAGGTCCGCTCAACAAAGGCCGGGGCCAAAACCCCGGCGACACTGCGGAGAAGGCGCAACCGTCAACTGCCGGCTCATCGCTCAACGAAGGCCGGAGCCGAGACCCCGGCGACACCGCCCGGCCCTACTGTCAGCATGTCAAAGAACAGGCTCGCTCAACGAAGGCCGGAGCCGAGACCCCGGCGACACAAGGAGTTTGCCAGGAACGTTGACGGCATGCATGAACGCTCAACGAAGGCCGGAGCCGAGACCCCGGCGACACACCGACAGCGCCTACTACGTGGTCGCGGAGCGGCTCGCTCAACGAAGGCCGGAGCCGAGACCCCGGCGACACCTTGAAAAGGGCCGACAGCAACGCCGCCGGCGTGACCGCTCAACGAAGGCCGGAGCCGAGACCCCGGCGACACCTCCCATAGATACTGATGGTCTTCGCGCGCCTGGGTCGCTCAACGAAGGCCGGAGCCGAGACCCCGGCGACACAGCTTGACCAGCGCGACTTGCTGGCGCGCCTGAAGCGCTCAACGAAGGCCGGAGCCGAGACCCCGGCGACACAATCTACAGTAAGTTCAATTTTGGCCATATCAAGGGTTCGCTCAACGAAGGCCGGAGCCGAGACCCCGGCGACACCGCGTGGGTGTTCCGCTACCACGATCCTCGGTTGTCCGCTCAACGAAGGCCGGAGCCGAGACCCCGGCGACACCTCAATCGAGTTGGGCGACATGGCGTACAAGGTGTCCGCTCAACGAAGGCCGGAGCCGAGACCCCGGCGACACATGACGGGCGACGTATCCACGTGGCCCTGCAGGACCGCTCAACGAAGGCCGGAGCCGAGACCCCGGCGACACTCCTCGACCCATGCGATGCAATCGGGCGCCGAGATGCACGCTCAACGAAGGCCGGAGCCGAGACCCCGGCGACACATGGGCGAGCACCTCTTTCTTGATCGGCACCCCCAACGCTCAACGAAGGCCGGAGCCGAGACCCCGGCGACACTTGCACGTCGGTACGAGGGTCTGCGGCTTCATCCATCGCTCAACGAAGGCCGGAGCCGAGACCCCGGCGACACCCACACAATCGCACGTTGGCGCATCGAAGCCTTCTGCGCTCAACGAAGGCCGGAGCCGAGACCCCGGCGACACTAGGCCTACCCTTTACCCACATTTGTGACTTGACATTGTGATTTGTGCCGCGTAGATTGGCCGCATGACTGCCCAAAATCAGATCCTGCGGACACTGCGGTCTTCGGAAACACGGCTTGAGCGGGTGATGGATGCACACCCCGACGCGGGCCGGACGGCGCTGAGTCGCCGCGTCTGCGAGGCTTTCAGATTCCATGATGTGAAGGGGCAGCCGCAGCAAGCCGGGTGTCTGAAGGCACTAAGGACATTGGAATCCGAGGGCAGGCTGTCATTGCCGGCGCCTAAGCGCTGCATCCAAGGCAGTAATGCACGTCTTTTGGACCAGCCGGTGCCAGAGGCAGAGGATGTGCCCGCTTCACTCAGGGATATCAGGGGGTTGGAACTGGAGCTGGTCGAAGACGACGCGCAGCGCGCCATCTGGAACACGCTCATGGCCACAGAGCATCCGCAGGGTGCGACGAAGTTCGCGGGGGCACAACTGCGGTATCTCTTTCGGAGCGAGCACGGCTATCTGGGGGCGATCGGCTTTGCGGCTTCCGCCCTGTATCTTGGGCCGCGCGATGCGTGGATGGCCTGGTCAGAGGAGCAGCGCCAGAAGCATCTGCACTACGTTGTGGGACTGAACCGGTTCTTGATTCGACCGGAGATCCGGTGCAAGAACCTGGCCAGTCATCTTTTGGGGAAGGTGCTGAGGCGATTGCTACAGGACTTTTTCCAGCGCTACGGGTATCGTCCGTGGGTGGTGGAGACGTTTGTGGGGCCCGATCAGCGGGGGACGTGTTTCCGGGCGGCGGGCTTCCTGTATGTGGGCAAGACCTCCGGTCGGGGCCGGCATGCCCGCACCAAGGCGTGCACCACTTCGAAGAAGGCGGTCTTCGTCTTTGAGTTGGATCGCCGCTGGCGCGCGCGTCTCGGGGTGCCGCATGTAGAGGCCTACCCCCGGCTGGAAGTGGGTGCGGGACTGTGCAGCGACACTTGGGCGCAGCAGGAGTTTGGCGGCGCGCCGCTGGGGGACAAGCGGCGCACGGACCGCCTGGTCCAGAGTGTCGCTATATTGGCCCGAACACCGGGAGAGCCCATGACGGCAGGCATCGAGGTCGAGAGTGCAGCGGTAAAGGGGTATTATCGCTTCATAGAGAAGGTTAACAGCAAGAAGGTTACACCAAAGAAGATCCTGGAACCGCATCGGATGCGTACGATAGAGCGGATGCGTACGCAGACGACGGTATTGTGCGTAGAGGACGAGACGATCATCACCTACAGTACGCGTCCGAAATGCGAGGGTCTAGAGGTGATCGGTAGCAACCAGACCACAGCGAAGGCCCAGGGTGTGCGTTTGCACGCTACGCTGGCCCTGAGTGCAGAGGGGTTGCCGCTGGGGCTGTTGCGCTGTGCGTATGCGCCCGAGAAAGGGCCCCACAAGCCAGCAACGCAGCGCTGGGTAGACGGATTCAACGACACGGTCGAGGCGGCCTCGCATCTCAGTGGCAGGACACGCGTGATCAGCGTCATGGACCGGGAAGGGGACATGTTTGCCGTCTTCGAGGCGTGGCGGAGTCAGCGGCGGACCCACGTGTTGGTGCGGGCCAAGGTGGATCGCATCCTGGCAGGGAAGCAGAAGCTGTTTGCGTCCATGCGCGGGGGTGCCCCGGACGGATTCGTAGAGGTGCCCATAGCCCGTCTGAGCCGCCGCGAGAAGTCGGGCCGTCTGCTGCATGAGAAACGAGGGGGCCGCATGGCGCGCATGGCGGTGCGCTACCGCCAGCTGGCTCTTCGTCCCACAGACGGCTTCACGGGCGAGGCGGTGCGGGTAAGTGGCATTCACCTCCGTGAGGAGGCGCCTCCGGAGGCAGAGACGCCTATAGAGTGGTATTTGCTCACAACCGTGGAGGTAACTACGCGCGAGGAGGCCCTGAAGATGGTGGACTATTACGCGCAGCGGTGGCGCATTGAAGACGCCTTTCGGGTACTCAAGAGCGGGTGCAAGGTGGAGGAGTTGAGCATGCAAAAGGCCAGCAGCCTACACTGCGCCATTACCATCTATGCCGTGATGGCCTGGCGCCTGCTGTTGATGACGCTATTGAGGCGCGAGGTGCCAGAGGCCGAGGCCCAGATCCTGTTTACGGACACGGAGCTGCGTGCGCTTGAGGCCTATGCCCACCGCTACCGCCTGCCGCTTCCCAAGGATCTGGCTTCGGCGATCCTGGTGATGGCTATCCTGGGCGGTTACATGAACCGGAAGAATGACCCGCCGCCGGGGGTCAAGATCATGTGGCGCGGCTACAGCCGCCTGGAAATAGGGGCCGAGTTCGTTGCTGCGGAGCAGTACCTGAGCAAGGCGACAGCAGTGCCTGTTCAGCGGGAATAGCACCGGGCGTGCGAGTGACAAAGGGAACAAATTGGAGGAAAACGGGACAGAACAGACAACGCTCAGGCACCATAATGCCCCGAAAGCGCTATATCGATATGCATTCGAGCTTGGCCCTCTTTCGAAAGACCAAGCCGTTCTACCGCCCATATTCCGGGCATTGAATCCAAGTTCCACGGCCAAAGTGGCTGCGTCCTGACCTCCCAGGCAAGATCGCAATTCTGCTAAACAGGCCGGAAAATCAAAGATGCGACATTATGTCAAGTCCGAGAAGTGGACCAAGGGTAGCACTAGGCTTCGGAAGGTGCCTCGTGTTCGGGCTTTGATCGCTCAACGAAGGCCGGAGCCGAGACCCCGGCGACACGGGTCTGTAGCCGAAATAGGGTCAACGTCAACCAACGCTCAACGAAGGCCGGAGCCGAGACCCCGGCGACACTTGGAAGTTGACTTCGACTATGCCAATGTGGTAGACGCTCAACGAAGGCCGGAGCCGAGACCCCGGCGACACGATGTCACCACGGCCAAGCGCGGTGACGTTTTCAACGCTCAACGAAGGCCGGAGCCGAGACCCCGGCGACACAGGAAGTGATGAGATAGTAAGCGTCAGAATAGGTCCGCTCAACGAAGGCCGGAGCCGAGACCCCGGCGACACCTGCGTAGTGTCGAAGATTCTCAGCGCACCAGCGACACGCTCAACGAAGGCCGGAGCCGAGACCCCGGCGACACAGGCGGGCCGGTAGGGGGTGCCGCTAATATGGGCTACGCTCAACGAAGGCCGGAGCCGAGACCCCGGCGACACCTGCGTGGTGATTACAGCGCATCCCAGTACAATCGACGCTCAACGAAGGCCGGAGCCGAGACCCCGGCGACACTGCTAATGGACTTGGAGCGCGTACATAGCCGGAATGCGCCCTCCATTGTGCACCTACTTAAGTCTGTCCCGACACGGATTTGGCCTTTTCGGAGTAGAATGTCGCTACAGGCCAACAGAGTATTCCCGGAAACTGTTCAGACGCCAACTTCGCGCAAGCAGGCTCTTCGAATCACCGAGGGTTCGCATTCCTGTTTCAGAGGATCCAGGGCTCTCCGGGCTCGTGATAACCGGCCCGGCCGAATCGAGTCCGAGCCTCAGTAATCCGACCCTTGAACTTGTATACGATCACGGAGTCCACTCGTTCGTCAATCACATCCTGCATTTCCCCCAGCATCCGTGCCATGCGGCTTGGGGACAAGCGACACTCGAAAACCGAGAACTGGACCCGTACCCCGTATTTTTCGCATACCTGCGCGATCTTCCTTAGCCGTTTGGCACCCTGTCCCTCCGTATCCGCAATGTCGTAGGTGATCAGAACGTCCATCGCAACTCATGTCATCACAAACGGTGGATACGCTGGCAGGTCTCCCCGGAGGTACCGTGCCAAAAGAGTCGCCTGAATCGAGGGGACCGCCCATCGACCGACACGGCGTCCCAGTACGGTGTGTTGAAGTTCTACTTCCTTGTGGCGCTCCCACTCCTGGATGAGCACCTTCCTTCCGTCGTCGCTCAGGTACACTGCACCTCCGGGCATCTTGACAAAACTGTCCGGTGCGACTTGATGACGGCGAATCAGTGAGACAACGAACCGGTCGGTAAGTGGACGAAGCTCTTCGGCAAGGTCAAGCGCAAGCGAGGCTCTTCCTGACCGTGGCCGGTGAAAGAAACCCATTTGGTGGTCCAAGCCGACCGCCTCAATAGATCCGATGAACTCGGTAAGCATAAGCCCGTAGCAAAAGCTGAGCATCGCGTTTACCGGGTCTCTGGGCGGCCTCCTCTGCCTTCCCGAGAACTGAAGTTTGCAATTTGCAAGGGCTCGACGGACCGCGCCGAAATAGATCCTGGCCGCGTCTCCTTCGATTCCGCGCACATGGTTCGCTGTCGAAGCCTCGGGCAGTTTGGCGACGCGCGCCAGAATATCAGAGGATCGGCTGACCAACTCAGCTGCAAGCGCAGCATCCTTTGCGTCCCGGCTCCAGCGTGCAACCACTCTTCGGCTGTTCTGAAGCTTGGCGGCAACGATGGCCTTGGACAGGGACAGAGAGAGTTGTTCATCATCGACCGCACGGTACAGAGCCAGGCGCAGGTGGACATTGCCGCCCGTGGGCTGGCCAACCACGAAACGTGTTGAGCCTCCCCGGCGCAATGCTGCAACACGAACACCGCGCCGGACACATGCCTCCAATGCCTGTGTAGTGATCTGTCCGCCTCCCAGTAATACCACGGCGTCTACAGCCTCCAACGGAATGCGCTGGTGACCGTCCGGTGAAGCTACCAGGAGCGCGCCGCGGCGACTCTTTACGCGAGCACGATGACTGCGAATGTAAACAGTGTTCAGGTAACGCAACCGAAAACCTGTGTTTGTAAGTATCGCTTGATTCTTTCGGGATCGTTTGTCAGCTTGGGCAAACAGTGAGGTCTTAGCTGACATTCCCGGCAACGCTCGTCGTTAGGGGCTTCCGGGAGTTGGCCTGACTGCAGTTGAGCGCGGATACGGGTGACGGCCTCCCGCACCTGGTTCCGCAGATCGATCGAAAGGGTTACGCTGAGCCGTCGCCGGGGACCGCCATACCACACCGCTGCCTCGGGTATCTCTACCCCAAGCATCTCTTCAAGACACATGGCTTGAGCACAAACCTGCAGCTCCGCCGCCGTTCCATGACGAACGCCGGACTTATACTCCACCGGACGGACCACATCGCCGACGAATTCGACCGCATCCGCCCGACCAGAGAGCCCCAACTTCTCTGACCACAGCGGTATCGCACGTAGAACGAGCTTCCCACGCTCACGGCGAGCCTTGCCCGAGTCGACTCGCCGGTGAGCGCGAGACCCCAGCACGGTATGTGCGTTGTCGGCCCAAACGCCGTCGCCGTGAATCAGGGCGCATTGCCTCGGACAGTAGGCAAAGTGTTCAATGGCCGAGATCGGAATTACAAGGTCTTCCATCAAAGTCTCTCCGCTCCAAAGGCCCTGGTTGTGTCTCCGGTTCCTCGTTTCCGGTATCTGACGGTACGCCATCCATCATAAACCCCGACACTTGCCCAGCCACTTCGATCCCTCCAATTCCAGATGTCCAGCAGAGCGTCGATTCCGTAGAAGGCAAGCGGCTGTGTCCATACGGGCCACACAAAAGATTGTCCGGCTTGGTCGGTTGCAACTCGCTTCCATCCACGCTGGCAGGCCAGCGAACGAACCGACTTGTTGACACGGGCGTCAGTACCGGTGCCGCGGAACGGGAGCAGGGCAAGGCCGAAGAACGAGAGAACCTCGATGACCGGATCAACCCGGTTAGCCGTTTTGTCCGCTTGTGAAGCCAGACGCGTGATGTCAAACCCGAGCCCATTGCCTTTGACCCGGTTCGCAGTTCCACGCAATGAGTCGACCAATCGCTCAACCGTTGGATTAACTTCTCCGTGCACCTTCAGCAGTCGATGATGCAGCCACTTGATTGTGCCTGGACCGGACGGGTCGAAGGGAGCGTGGGACACCTCGCCGTCGGCTGTGACATGCAGATCCGTAATGGTGGACGACAGTGTCCACGCCTGGTCAGCAGAACGAGCGGCCTTGGTTCGAGCAATGAATTCGTCGACGGAAACCTTCCTTCGAACGGGAGTCGTGCCCCGCCAGGTTTCCGCAATCGGCAGGTCTTTCAGCATCTCGACGGTGGGCCAAGCGTCAGCCAGAAGTTTGGCGGGGGGCACGCTTTCGGCGCACAACACGGCTCGCGGCAATTTGTCTGGCGTCCAGCGCAATTTGAGGCTCGGCTCGAGCTGAGTCGCTCCTACCGCTGCCAACCAGGCATTCACCCATGATGCCGGCAAGCCCGAACAGATCATCTCCACCATCAGTGGTCCTCTCCCGATCCCGCTTGTAGCCCCGCAGAGACTGCATGGTCCGCCTGTCGCACAATTGCCTCAAGCAGCGCCAGGCTCCAGGGCCCCCAGTCATCGTGCAGCCGCCGGAATCTGCATGGTTGTTCCCAGTCGATCCGGCCAACGTTGGCGGATACTTCTACACCATCGCCGTAAATCATGGCGGATACCCGCCCGGACGTATCATCTTCCGAAGGGGGAATAAGCGGACGCCCGCTTCCGTGATGGCTGATTACAAGGTGGACCAACAGTTCAGCCAGTCCCGGGTCGAGGTCGTGCTCGCAGGTTCTTATCCAGTGGCGCACCAAGCGGGCGGACAGGGCTTCGTGACGGCCGCCGCTGGGCCAACCCACCGCCTTCCGGGCAGCCTCCCAACAATGTCGCGGCGTGCTGGACTTTGCGAGGAGTGTGGGGGATATGGCAAGGGGATCAAGCCACCGCTGAAAGCGTGGTTCGGACTTCCCCAGATCGTGTAAACGGCCGGCAAGTTCAAGAGTCCTCGTCAAATCACAGGAGAGTCCGATACGCTCGGCGATCAACCTTGCAAAGGCTCCAACGGCCTCACCGTGAGCTTCCAGTTCAACGGCGCTCTCAGCCAGTGAAGTCTCGTCTAATTCATCGCTCTGTCCGCCGGACAGTTCCGGTGTCCGAAGCGCAAGGCGAGGAACCTCTTTAGCTGCGCTGATCACCTGCGGCCGAATGCTTGTAACAACTTCGTTCCACTCGGATGCTTCCCATCCGGGTGCGGTTATGGACTGAAGCGTCTCGACAATCTGCGCAACGGCTTCGGCTTGGTCGGTCTCGTCCACATCTTCTTCATCGGGGACAAGCCCGAGTGCCACGTTTACGAGATCGACTACATCAACGCTACACAGTCGCTTCAAAGCCTCGGCATGCAGGGGTACGCCGTGTGTCTGAACAGACACGTCAACGACCTGGAGTGAAGAGCCTGGATTCCACCCGAATTCATCCAGAAGTCCACGGTCGGTGGCCAAAACAAGTACATCGCCTGGCCGAATCTCCTCCAGGACCGCAGGCTCTACGGTGACACCATCGGGTGCGAGTCTTCTCAGTTTCCCGTCGCCATCGAGTACTTTGCGAACCTCGCTGATCGGCACCGAAATCGCTTCGCGGTCGGTCGCCCGCGGCCAC
Source organism: Rhodothermales bacterium (assembly GCA_965216255.1). Taxonomy (GTDB): domain Bacteria; phylum Bacteroidota; class Rhodothermia; order Rhodothermales; family Bin80. The sequence continues at coordinate 3,889,636 of OZ244148.1, read as the reverse complement.
AGCCGCTCTTCCGGCTCCGGAACATGTGCGCGCCAGATCAGGGACACGGAACGGACAGCGCCGGAAATGCCGGAGTAATACAATTCGACAGGAGCTTCGCCCTCAGGTGGTGTAGTGGTCTTCACCCACTCCCATAGAAGACCCGGCAGGATCTCGGGCGCGCGGCCGGGATCATCCCCGGGCTCTCCGAGCACGGCTGCGACCTTGCGCGGAGACACGTCGACAGCGTCCGCGTCATCAAGGCCTTTCTCCAGCTGATCGAGCACCTTTTCCGGTTCAGTTCCGTAGACAGGCCACGCCGGCGGGCCCTTTCGCTTCGATGGCGGTGCGTGAACATAGACCGACTCGGCGCGCTCAAACCGACCCAGGCGATTCAAACGTCCCAAGCGCTGTGTCAGTGCGCGCACGCCGCACGTTTCCGTCACCAGGAATTCGGCGTCAACGTCAGCGCCGACTTCAAGCGTCTGCGTGGCGACTACGACCAGGTGTCGGTCTCGCGGAGACGCCGGATCACGGGACGCCGGGATGCCGCTGACCGGATCCAGGATGCGGCTGCGGGTTCTCTCAGCCTCGCGCTCTCGTGTTCGCCCAGTCAGGAGCACGATTTCGGGCGGGTGGTCAGTGTCTTTGCCGGACCTGGAGGTCAGTTCGTTGTAGACAGCCCTGGCCGTAGCTGGTGTGTTTGCAAACACCAGGCATGCCGCCGGCGCAGGTGCCTGCTCCAGCATAGAGAGGGTCTCCTGCACGAGTCCCCTGACGACATCGCGCGCCATTCTCCTGACTCGAATCGTCTTAGGTGCGTCAAGACGCTGCCGCACAATGGAATTTGCTTCGTCCTCGGCATCAAGATTGAAGCGGTCTTGAACCGAAGAGTCACCGGTAGCGGTCAGCGCCACGACCTGGGGTCTGGTTCTTGCTCCGGCCAAGAGGGGCCGGACATTGCGCGTGCACTCGGCAAGGTTCGGGACTAGGCGGACCAAGTGCTTGACCAAATGAGCTTCGTCAACAAGAATTAGGCTGTCAGTACCGCTGAGCGCGGCGTCGATGGGCCGCATGGTGCGGCTTGAGCCGTAGCCACGAAACAGGAGACGCGAGCCGAACATCGGCAACGTGGAAAGCAGCACAGCGGGCACAGACGGATCGGACGGACGGCTGGACTGAACTCCCCCACGAAGGCGAATCACTTCCAGCGGGTCAGAGTTTCTGTTGGCTGAGAGCGCGCGGAGGCGGCGGGCCACAGCAGACATCACGCGTGCCGCTTCCCCATCGATTGCATGCGGCTGTGAATTCAGAAGCGCCCGGCGGACAGATTCGGCATGTGCGGCGGTCGAGTCTACCAGAAGCCGACGGTTGACCAGCCACCAGATTCGGGTTGGCGCCGTCCGCCTATCCGGAGAACGATCCGCTTGGGACGCAAGCCACCAAATCGCGATATCCAGGCATGCCGTCTTGCCAAGTCCGGTAGGGACGCCAATCTCCAAGGGCCACTTCTCTTCCCGGGCTACCTGCCTGGCGAGGCGTTCCTGCCACGGAAATGGCGGTCGGCTGTTGATCGCGCGATAGAATTCGGAAAACGTGGGCATGGAGCCCAAGATCGGCTCGGTATTCATGCATCGCCCTCACGCTGGCCAGCGTCCACACACAGTCCGAGGCCCCGCTGCCGCCCTGCCCCGATGACTACCGGCCCGGTGACAAGTCGGTCGAACCAAATCATGAGATGAGAATACGGAAGCCCGGGACGCCCAGACCGATTTACCTCGCTGGGTGCCAGATCAACGGCGCCGCGGACAAGCGGACACCGAGCCGACCGGAAAGCGCGAGGTGCAGGAAGACCGGCATGCTTACACCATCGAGTGACTTCCTGCAGGTCGAGGCTCACTCGACGCTCGTGAAGAGCCGGAAACGCGGTGACCCAGCAACGGCTTTTCCGCTCCCATCTTTGCGGGTTGGCAGCCCAGGGACGGGTCTCGTCCCCCCACGGACTCACTTCCACCTCCATACCCTTGCCGTTAAGGCGGCGAATCGAGTATGCAACTTCCTTAACCCGCGACCCAAGCCTTGGTGAACAGCCAGGCGGCAGCCAAAGGGCAAGTCCATGTATATGGCCCCGGGACCGGGGGAATCCTACATCGGGCAAGGCAAGAAAACGCGCCAGATCGAAGCCCTTCTTCCTGAATCCATGCCCGTGAAGGACCGGGGGCGGGTCACCATGCATTGCCTGATACCGATGGAGAACGGCTCTCTTGAACAGGCCCGTCAGCGCCGTTATTTTCCGACCGGAAACCGCATTGCTTATGCGCGACCAGGCAACGACCTTCCCGATGTCCTGTCTGGAGGCACGTCCCGGAGCGCGGTAAGCGACCTGGTGGCGAAGCGCCGCGAACTGGGAGCGGGCCACGTCGGCGCCGTACTCTGTCCAAATCCGGTACACTGCGTCCAGGATTTGCAGATCACCCGGTTCAGGAATGCAGATTGCCATAGTCCCCGCAGGATCTGGCATAAATGCCTCTCCGCGGATTTCCTGCTCCTGCGAGTACGTTTCAACCCGTAACCGAACCGGGGAGTCGGCAGCTCCGAGATATCCAATCCTGGAGGCTCTGCGCCGCAGCGCTTCGATCACGTCGGCAGACGGATGCACATCCCACACGTAAGTGATATGAGGCAGTCGCGGAGCCACCCGCACTCCGGACCGAATTTCAGATGCGATCCTGCCGACGTACTGCGGGTGAGACGACTTGGCGGCACTGCCTTCATGCCGAACCACGTAGCGAGGCTTGAGCGGCTGATGGCATGGGGTGGCATCCGCGTAGATCACAGGAGGAGGAAGTCGCTCAACCCATTCGAGCTCGGAACCTGTTGTGACACGGCACCGATCCCCGGTTCCGTCTGCGGCCACCAGCGCGGCGAAGAGGCGAGCAGGCGCGGGCGGCCACTCTCCACGAGTCAAGGCGCCTGTGCTGGCGGAACCGTCCGGGTCGCCGCGAAAGGTTCCGTGCAGCAACTCGACCCGTATCGCTAGCACTAGTCCGTCAACTCCGGCCAGCTGGCCTTAATGGCTTTGCGGAGATTGCTCTTCGGCGCAAGCAGTAGCGGCTCGCTATCCCAACCATCGAGCGGAACGTCGACGGTTTGCGCCCGGGCCAGCATCCGAGCGAGAAGCTCGGCGGTTTGTTTCGGACTGCCAAGCTCGCACGCCACATCCATATCAGCCCCTAACCACGTCGTGGAAATTCTTGTTGGCCGCAGTTCAGCACCCGAACGAAGCGCGAAACCCCTCCCGAAAGCCAAGACATGGGCGTGCAGGCCCAGGGCCACCAAAAGGGCGCGCGCCGCAGCGTCTGCCACCTGTTTTTCGGGGCCAAGGCTGACTCGCCTAAGTTGCGCGAAGGACACAGTTGCCCGTTGGCTCACACGCGCGAACGAAACTGCCGCAGCGGTTGCCTGGTCTCCCATGAAGGGTACTTGGCCATGCCCCATCTCGGAAAGTTTATCCTGCTTCCCACCTTCCATTTTCGCCTTGCCCATCTCCCAATTCAGCCGGTCGTCCGGGTTCGAAGTCAGGGCTTCGTCCGTGTTCAGGTTCAAAGGGTCTCCCTTAAGCCCAAACACCTTGGTCTCCGCCGCTGCCGGTTTCCAACCGATAATCTCCGAGACCCAAGCACGCGCGTGCTTGGTGTTCGAGCGCTTTTTGCCGAGATGCGACTGCCAGAAGCCGTACAGCAGGGCCTGAGGGAACCACGCCATCAAAGGCCCACAGGTCTGAGCAGTCGCGCCAAAGATGGCTCGCCCTATTTCGGTCCCTACAAAGTCCGTTCCGTCAAGCTGGGCGTCCCTAAGGTAGGCATCCGCATTGCGGTGAGGGAACTCCAGGCTGGAGATCCGGCGGGGCAAATGTGCGGGAAGACCGGCCAGCGAGGAGAGATCCAGCACCAATTCCGGTACGCGGGACGACGAACGGTTACGCCGGAGCGCCTCTTCAAGCCGGTTCGCCTGCGAAGGAACGTTGTCAATGATAATGACATCGGCCGGTTCGTCATCCGAGGAGGATGCCCACCGCCGGTCGGTCTGATAGACTCCGCCTTTGTAAACCGCAGGCTTCACCGGACTGCCGTGTCCCCCGCAGGGCTCAAGTTCTGTGTCGATCCGGATCCCATCCTCGAAAGAATCTTCCGAGCATGCCTCCAGCAGCATTTCCATGTCGATCCGCTTAGCCATTGAAGAGCCTCCTTGCATGAACACCGCGGTATCCTGCCTCTAACAGTAAGTTCCCGCGTCGATACGGAGAAACTGTCAAAGCTCTTGCGCATTTTCGGCGGGCTTGCGGTCCAAATATTACCGGTGAGAAGGCCCCAGCCCGATCACGGCTTAACCAGTGTCGCCAAGAACGAGAAGGATACCGGCACGAAGAAGCGCAGCCGCACCCCGCTCGGATACACCACCTCCGCCTGTGCCTGCCCTCGCAGAGCAGGGGCCCCTGTCTCCACAGAGGCTGCGCCTTCGGATGCAGCGGCCTTCTTACCATACTTGTGCCGCCAGTAACACAGCTGCGAACGGGAGATTCCGTGCTCGGCACAAAAGGCCTCCGCTGTCTGGCTCCCTTTCAGGTACTGTTCTACCAGCGGATAAATTTCTTCCGCCGTGCCTTTAGGCTTGCGCATGCGTCGTGGGCTTTGATCCTCGGGTCAGGCAACAATCTCCTGACCAGCCCTTCACCCAGACAATGTGCGGTTCACCGAACGCTTACGCGATGCAGCCCGCCAAGAGCCACCGCGCCGCAATGGAGAGGACCTGCGCGCCGACGCGCAGGTATCGGAGTTCAGCTACCGTGCCTTTTTCTGCCACAATCGGATGTGAGGGGAATGCTGACACCAGACCGGTCGTCTAACGGACTCAAATCGCCTGCCGCGCCACTATGCACGAAGCTGTAACGCGACCTTCGCAGCATTGAGTTCCTATGATCGAACACACCAGCGCAGTGACAACCCTCGCCGGAAGATGACCGGCCTCCACGCAGCAACCTCCCGGAGCGCTATGACAATGACTCTGCCTGTGGCCACGCGTGGCCCAGCCATCCGCGCTTCAGAAACCTACACGGCCCTCGACGCACCATTCTTCGGCCGATGGCATGGAACTAATCGCCGTGCGATCCGCCGGCATCAGGCATCCATGCGCCCGTACGATTCGTCTGCGCCGCATGGCTGGCTGCGCCGCCATTCTTCGCAGAACGTGCTGCGCAGCGCGTCCCGAAACGCGCGCCGCCGTGGGCCAGCTGCGAGCATGCCTCCGTGCCTTCTACCGACCGGTCCATGCCGCAATTTCGGAGAACTGCCGCCGCGGGGAAGGCGCAGCAGCATGCCCCGGGAGCCAGAGCCCTTCGGGCTACCCGGTCGCATGAAGCACGGGCTGCCTTGCGCACCCTTAATGGTAAATAGCAGGCATCTACCAATCAATCTTTCTTCACCAAACCTCACCTGCAAGCGCTCGTCATGAAACACCCTATGGTAGCTCTCCTTGCACTTGCTGCTACGGCCCTTCCTGTTTCGGCGCAGCAGTCGCCGTTATTCGTCGTGGCTGGCAGCGTCGCGGAAAGCGCCGAAAACGTCGCACTTCCGGGTGTGACCGCGCTGCTTTGGAACGTCGCAGACTCGACAGAAACGACTGGCGGTGCAACGGATGCGCTTGGCGCGTTTGCCCTGCAGGTCCGGCGAACCGGGCGGTACCGGCTCCAACTTTCCTTTGTCGGCTTCCAACCCTACCAGGAGGACATCGTCGTCGACAGCGCCTACAACAGTGTCGGGGCCATCAGGCTGAAGCCTGGTGTGATGGACATGGATGAGGTCCTGGTCGAGGGCGTTCAGGAAAGGATCCGCATCAGCGGGGACACAACGATCTACAATGCGGATGCATTTAAGGTTAATCCGGACGCGTCTGCCCAGGATCTGGTGGAAAAGATGCCGGGGGTTGTGGTGCAGGATGGACAGGTTGAGGCCGAGGGTGAGCAGGTACAGCGGGTGACGGTAGATGGCAGGGAATTCTTCGGCGACGACCCGACAGTGGCGCTCCGTAACATGCCTGCCGACCTCATTGAAAGCATCGAGGTATTCGACCGGGAGAGCGACCAGGCGCAGTTCACCGGCTTCAACGACGGCAACACGCAGAAGACCATCAACATCGTCACGCGAACGGGGAGGAACAATGGCCAGTTTGGCAAAGCTTACGGCGGCTACGGCGACGAGACGCGATATATCACCGGAGGCAACGCCAATTTTTTCGACGGCAACCGCCGCATCTCGATTATTGGCCTTTCAAACAACGTTAACCAGCAAAACTTCGCATCCGAGGACCTGCTGGGACTTGGCGGTGGAAACGCGCGTGGTGGCCCGCGCGGCGGAGGTGACGTGCGCAGTGGCCGGGGAAATACCTCGAGAGGCCCGCGAGGAGGAGGCAGAAGCGGCTTCAACCCGCGGAATTTCCTGGTCGGGCAGCAGGGCGGACTGAACACCACGTCTTCCGTCGGCATCAATTACAGCGACCAGATCGGCTCCCGCATGAAGGCAAGCGGAAGCTATTTTTTCAATCGCATGGCCAATTCCAACGACGCCTTGCTGGACCGCGAGCTCTTCTTGGCCCGCGAGCAGTCCCAGCTATATAGCGAATCAACCCAATCGACCGGCACGAACTACAATCATCGGCTGAATGCCCGGATCGAATACGAATTCGATGAAAACAACTCGCTGCTCGTTCGTCCCAGCTTCAGCTTTCAGGACAATACGGCGTCAAGCCTGCAGACCGGTTCCAATTTCATGGACACGGGTAGACTTCTCAACAAGGCGCGCAATAGTTACGCATCCGACAACTTCGGCTACACGTCTTCAACCGATATCCTTTTCCGGCATCGATTTCCCAAGCCGGGCCGAACGATGTCAGCCAATCTCGAAATTGGACTGAACGATCGCTGGGGCGATACGGACCAGTTCTCCAAAACCGAATTCTTCGACCGGCGCTCACAGGCTGCGGACTCCACGTACGACCAGGAAGTCGACAGTGAGTCCGCCGGCCGGTCATTCGAGCTGGATATCAGATTTACGGAGCGTATCGGTGAGAACGGCATGCTCCGGCTTGGCTATGAGCCGTCCTATTCCAAGAACGTTTCGGACCGCTCTGCCTACGTGCTCGATCTGAACACGGGGCGCTACACCGTATTGGATCCCGGCTTTTCAAGTCTCTTCGACAACGATGTCGTTCGGCAGCGCGGCGGCATCACGTACCAAATGCGCATCGAGGACAGGTTCGAATTCCAAATCGGCGTCGAGGCCCAGAATGAGCGCCTCCTGGGCGACCAGACGTACCCGGTGCCGTTTGCGCTCAACCGCTCGTTCTTCACCATTCTCCCGGAAGTGGAACTCGAGTTCGAATTCGGCGAGGCACTGGATCTGGATATTGACTACCGTGCCCGCACTAACACGCCCTCAGTAAGCCAGTTGCAGGACGTGGTAGACAACACGAACCCTCTTTTTCTCTCGACCGGCAATCCGGATCTGGAGCCGAGCTATACACACTCACTGCGGGTGCGCGGGCGCCGCGGCAACCGGCGTGCTGGCCGGATTATATTTGGATTCGTGGATTTTAACTATCAGCGAAATGCCATCGGCACGGCGTCCCTGCTAGCCGCAGAGGACATGCTTCTCTCCCATGGCGCCGTGCTTGCGCAGGGCGCGCAGTTTTCGTATCCGATCAATCTGCAAGATCCCAGCATCACGGCGCGTTCCTTCTTCGGCATTGGTAGGCCGCTTGCCCGCCTCAGGAGTAACCTGAACCTGCGGGGCGGTGTCTCCTATGCGCGTACGCCAGGCCTCATCAATGGCGAGGTGAACACGGGGACCCAATATGCACTTAATAGCGGTCTCACCGTGGGAAGCAACATCAGCGAGGAACTCGACTTCACGGTTTCCTACGGCTCCAACTACACTATCGCTTCCAACTCGTTCTACGAGCAGCTGGATGAAAATTATTTCCGGCATGACGCAGGCTTTCGGTTCGCATGGCTGCCCGTGGGGGGCCTTGTTATCGAAAGCAACATGACCTACAACGACTACCTTGGGCTTGACGAAGAGCTGTACCCAACCACATTCATCCTGAATGCCGGCCTCGGTTACAAATTCATGCAGCAGCGTGCCGTGGAAGTCAAGCTGGTAGTGGGCGACATATTCAATCAGGAGACCGGCATCAACCGGAGTATCACGGAGATGTACGTGCAAGACAGCCGCTCGCAGGTGCTTGGACGCTACGTCCTTTTGAACCTGAGCTATCGGTTCAGAAACTTCGGGCTGTAAGCTGTCGGCGTGTGCGGCGACTGGTTCTTGGCCGCGGGCTCGCCTGCGGCCAAGAGTATCGCACCAAAGTATGGAACCTACATTCCGTGTGCGTGGCGCCATGTCCGCTGCTTCGTCATGGCAGCTGGCCGTAAGTGCGCAGGTTGTTCGGCGTGCCTTCCCGAATTCCGCGCAGGTCTACGCTGCAACGGGTTCCAACGTTATGGCATAGTCTTCCATCACAGGATTCGCCAAGAGCTTGGCGCAGGCCTCCTGCGCACTCTTCAGCGCCGCATCCTCCGATTCCTCTTCAATCCACATCTCGATAACCTTACCAATCCTGACTCGGCTGACAGCACTTAGGCCAAGGCTTTCCAGAGCATGATGCACGGCCTTGCCCTGCGGATCCAGTATGGACGGCCGCAACGTAATGTTAATCCGCGCCTTGTACATGTCTCAGCCTGAATTTTCCTGAGGCGGCGTATCGAGAATCGCCCTGATTGTCTGAATACCAGCCCTTCCGAGGCCGTAGAGAATATACATGGTTATGACAAGTAGAAAGCCGGACTGCTGAAAAAATAGCAGGATCCCCACGGCAATGCCGAATCCTGCCGCCTGGAACGGGTTCCGCTGGACGTACCGCGTACTGGGTCTAGGCAAAGCCTCAAACCTTATGGACGACAGCATCAGCACGGACAAGAAGAAAATGATGGGCATGAGCAGCGACTCATCAATGGCCGCCAGCGGATAAAGTCTACCCGTAACCTCAATATTAAGCACGAGTGACACGATGGCAAGCGCCTGAGCCGGAACGGGAAGGCCTTCAAAATATTCGCTGCTGGACCCATCGAAAAGGACATTGAACCGGGCCATCCGAACCGCAGCGCACAGCGCGGGAAGCGCAGACGTTAGGAGGCCGAATACGCCAAATTCCGACAGAGAATAGGCATACACCAGATAGGACGGAGCCACGCCGAAGGATACCACGTCGCTTAGCGAGTCCAATTCGACGCCGAAAAGCGATTGGGCATTGGCTAGGCGCGCCAGCATACCATCCAATAGGTCAAAGAATCCGGCGAGCACGATCAGGTAGCAGGCATACTCGTATTGCCCTTCATGAATCTGCGTTATCGCCAAAAAGCCGGCGAAAAGATTCAGCAGCGTAAAGAACGAGGGCACCACCACCCGAGGAATCCTGCGGCGCGGACGAGCCAGCCGGTATGCCCTAAGCCTATTGCGCAGTGCGCGCTGGCTTCGCACACGCGGGATCCGGCCGCGCCGAGGTCTTTGCATCATGGTCCGCTCCGCGCGCCAAAGCGTCCAAGCACGGTCACGCCGGCCCGCACCCGGTCTCCGACACGTGCCTCAACGGCTACTTCCCTTGGCACAATCACATCCATGCGCGAACCCAACTTGATTATACCCATGCGCTGACCCGCCGTTACCGTATCGCCGACGGCCACGTGATACACGACGCGCCGCGCAAGCAGCCCTGCAATCTGCTTGAAAAGCACCCTGTGCCCGGACGGATGCCGCAGCCCCAATTGCGACCGTTCATTCAACTCCGAGGCCTTGGGGTGCCACGCTACCTTGTAGTCCCCGTCTACGTATACATCGTATTCCAGAACCCCGGTGGCAGGAACCCGGTTAACATGGACGCTAAAGACGGAAAGAAAAATGGAAATGCGTCGCGCCGAGCTCTGGAGGTACAGCGGCTCTTCTACGTGCTCGATTGCGGTGATACGGCCGTCGGCCGGAGCCAGGAGCAGCATGTCGGCACCATCGGGCGGCCGGCGCGCCGGGTCGCGGAAGAAGTACAGCACCAATCCGAATAGCAGCACGGCCGCCGCAACTACCGCAATACGAACCGCCCCGCCCAGCAACCAGGCGGAAACACCGCCCACAACAATGGACAGCAGGGCCGCCAAGAGGATGATGGTATAGCCTTCCCGCGCGATCATATAGTGAAATTCAGATAAATCCTTCCCGGTACCGACCGGGATATAGATTCAAGGACGCCTACCAAATGCCACAGGTTACGTTTCACACGCTGGGATGCAAGCTGAATTTCGCGGAGACTAGCGGCTTGCGGCGCGCCTTCGAGGAGCGGGACTATGTCGTGGTTCCCTTCGGGACTTTCGCCGACGTGGCGGTTGTCAACACGTGTTCGGTTACCGCGGAAGCGGACCGCAAGTGCCGGCAGGCCATTCGCCGCGCCGTGCGGGCAAACCCGGACACATGCGTAGTCGTTACCGGTTGCTATGCCCAACTCCAGCCCCAGGCCATAGCGGCCATCGACGGCGTGGACATCGTACTCGGAGCCCGGGAAAAGGCCCGCCTCTTCGAAGTTGTGGGCAGGTTTTCCCGCCGGGAGCAGACACAGGTCGCAGTTTCCTGCATAGGCGAGGCGCGCACTTTCGACCCCGCCATGCTGTCCGATGACCGGACCCGGGCTTTCCTCAAGGTCCAGGACGGCTGCGACTATGCATGCTCCTTCTGCACCATCCCCCTGGCGCGTGGCAAGAGCAGGTCCGCGTCCGTGACGCAGGTCCTCAGCCAGGCCCGGGAAATCGCCAGCCGGGGAGTGAGGGAAATCGTACTCACCGGCGTAAACGTCGGGCTCTTTGGCCAGGGAACGCATGACGAGGAGCGCTCCACAAACCTGCTGCAACTGCTTGAGGCGCTCCAGCATATCGATGGCATCACGCGCTACCGCATCTCATCCATCGAGCCGAACCTGCTCACTGACGCCATCATTGACTTTGTGGCGGACACTCCCGCCTTCGTTCCGCATTTCCATATCCCGCTTCAGAGCGGCGACGATGCCGTGCTGGGAGCCATGCGGCGGCGCTATCGCCGGGGGCGTTATGCGGACCGCGTGAAGCATATCATGCACCGAATGCCGGACGCCGCCATAGGAGCCGACGTCATCGTGGGCTTCCCCGCCGAGACCGAGACCCGATTCGAAAATACGTACCGGTTTATCGAGAGCCTGCCCTTGGCTTACCTGCACGTATTTACTTACTCAGAGCGGCCGAACACGGCGGCCGTGGATAAGCCTCCCCTTGATCCAGTACCGCGGTCCGCACGCTCCGCTCGCAACGCGCGGCTACGTGATCTGTCCAACCGCATGGGCACCGACTTCAGCCAGCGATTCATCGGCTTGGTTCGGCCCGTGCTGTGGGAGCGTGCTCGGAAGAAGGACCTGATGAGCGGGTTCACGGACAACTACATAAAGGTCCTTCGACCCTACGACCCCGGGCGTGCCGGAACCGTGGAGGCGGTGCGGCTTGACGCGCTGGAGGGCTGCGTCCTCCAGCCGGCAGCCTGAGTTACCGCGCAGAGGCCTCCTCCACTTCCCGCACGGTCTTGGGGATGGGCCTACCCAGGATCCGGCATCCCGATGCCGTGACCAGTACGTCGTCTTCAATGCGCACTCCCCCGAAGTCACGCCAGTCCTCGAGGGCCGGATAGTTGATAAACGGCGCGCAGCGCCGTTCGGCCGCCCACTGGTCTATGAGCGGACCAATGAAGTAGCAGCCCGGCTCCACCGTCAATACATGGCCGGGCTCCAGGGCCTTGCCCAGGCGCAGGGAGCGCGCGCCGAACTGCGTCGAACGGATCGTGCGGGCATCGTAGCCGACCAGGTCCTCGCCGAGCCCCTCCATGTCGTGCACGTCGAGTCCCATCATGTGACCCAGGCCATGCGGAAAAAATAGCGCGTGCGCGCCCGCGGCAACAGCATCCTCGACATCGCCCTGCATCAGGCCAAGGTCCACGAGGCCGCGCGTCACGGCCTCGGCCGCCAGGAAATGGAGATCGTGAAAAAGGGCGCCGGGCCGGACGGCAGCAATGGCTTTCATTTGGGCTCCGAGCACGCACTCGTAGACGGCCCTCTGGCGCTGAGAAAATGTGCCCGAGACAGGAATCGTCCGCGTGATATCGCTGGCATATCCGGAGGGCGCGCTGGCTCCGCTGTCGTGCACCACCAGGTCTCCGTCCCGCAACAGGTTATCGTACTTGTGGTTGTGCAGCACCTCTCCGTGCCGGGACAGAATCACGGGGAACGCCAGGCGGCCCCCGCCCGCGATAGCGATGCCTTCCACGAGCCCTGCGACGTCCTGTTCGTAGCGGCCGGGCACGGCTTCCCGCATTGCGGCCGTGTGCATGGCATACGACACGTCAAGGGCGGCCTCGATTTCTGCCACTTCCGCACCGTCCTTGATGGAGCGATGGGCTATCACAGCACGTACGAAGGGCTCTGAAGCATGGCTGGCGGCGCCACCCGCCGAAAGCCCCAGGAGGGATTCCACCCTGATCTGATTTGCGGCCCGGTACTGGGGCAGAACATGAATCTGCCTATTCTGCGCCAAGACGCGCTGGACTTCCCTTTGCAGCGCGGCCGCAGGCATCGTTTCCGTTACACCCACGGATGCTGCACTGTCACCCATCACAGGCTGCGGACCCGTCCAGATCATGTCCGACACCGATGCGTCGTCGCCGAAAAGAATGTGCCGGCCCTCCTCGACATCCAGTACCGCGGCAAGACCGGGCGAGTTCAGTCCCCAGTAGTACAGGAACGAGCTGTCCTGACGAAAGGGATACATGTTCTCCTCGTAATTCATCGGGCTCTCTTCGTTGCCCAAAAACAGCGCGAACCCGGATTCCAGGTCGCGGGCAAGACGGATTCTGCGATCAGCGTAGATGCCAGGGCTAGACATGATGGTATGCGTGGTGTGAATGAAGCCTGCCAGAGTGCACGCCGGAGACGTTCCCAGATGGGAAACAGGTCCGAACGATGCACGTTATTTCGGGGATCGAACAATAAGATGGATGGACATGTTTTCTTTGGCCAGACAGCCGATTCTGGTCTTGGCAATGCTAGCCGTGGCATGCGCCGAACCTCCAACGGCAGAGCCTACTCCGATTGAAGACATCCCGAATCCTCGAGAAGTGGCCGATGACGCCTATGTCACCACGGAAAGTGGGCTAAAGTACTATGATTTTAAGGAAGGTACCGGTAACCCGGTAAAGGCCGGCGACAATGTTAGCGTGCACTATCATGGCTGGCTGGCCAGCGGCATGTTTATTGACAGTTCCTACCTAAGGCAGGAGGCGTTCACGTTTACGGTTGGAGCTGGCGCCGTTATCGACGGATGGGATGAAGGGGTTGTAGGCATGCGCACGGACGGGGAGCGGCAACTCGTGGTACCACCCGATCTTGGCTATGGAGAGACCGGACGCGACCCCGTTCCGCCGAATGCCACCATGATTTTTGAGATTACGGTCGTTCGCATCTTTTGAGGCGAACCAGGTCTTCGCCGAGCACCTGCCTCAGGGCTCCGGCTAGCATTTCCGCGTTGGTTGTATCAAACACCATCGGGGGCTTGATTTTGAGCACGTTGCGGTACGGCCCGTCTGTACTAATCAGAATGCCGCGATCGCGTAGACGATTGGCCACGTACGAGGCACACGCGGGTGCGGGCTCGCGCGTTTTCCGGTCCCGCACCAGTTCCATGCCCAGGAAGAGCCCCAGGCCCCGCACGTCACCGATCACTTCATGCTCGTCCGCCAGTGTTTTCAGGGCCTCCCTCAGGACCTGCCCCGTATGCCGGGCCTGCGCTTGAAGTCCCTCTTCTTCCAGCACATCCAGAACAGCCATTCCGACTTCGCAGCTGACGTTGTTGCCGCCGAAGGTGCTAAAGAACTCCATCCCGTTGTCGAAGGCAGAGGCGATTTCCCGGGTAGTAACCACGGCGGCCAGCGGATGGCCATTGCCCATGGGCTTGCCCAGGACAACAATATCGGGCACCACACCCTGCGTTTCAAAGCCCCAGAAATGCGTCCCCACGCGGCCGAAGCCGACCTGGACCTCGTCGACTATACATACGCCTCCTGCGGCGCGCACGTAGCGATAGACTTCCGCCAGATAGCCCTTCGGAAACTCGATCTGGCCACCGCAGCCCAGCAGCGACTCGCAGATGAAGGCCGCAAGCCGGCGCCCGCCGGTCTCTAGCACGGCAATGGCGTCCCGGGCATGTGCGGCGTAGCGAGCCCCGGCTTCCACACCCATCCCGAAATAGGGGCCCCGATAGCTATCGGGCCGCACGATCTTGTGCACATACGCAGGTGCGCCGCGACCACCGGGCCCGTCGAACTTGTACGGGCTGACATCAATGAGCGAGCTGAGGTGTCCGTGGTAGGCCCCATCGAGCACCATCACGTCGCGCCTGCCCGAATACGTATGGGCCAGACGCAGGGCCAGATCGTTCGCTTCGCTGCCGGAGTTGACGAAGAAGCACACGTCGAGGCCCGCCGGCATGGACCGCGCCAGGCGCTCGGCATACCGGACCACCGCTTCGTGCAGGTAGCGCGTGTTGGTGCAGAGCACCGCCGCCTGACGCTGCACGGCCCGGACCACGGCCGGATGGCAGTGTCCAACGTGTGGCACGTTGTTCACGGCGTCGAGGTACCTCCTGCCGTGCGCATCGTACAGGAATTGCCGGTAGCCACGGACTATGTGGAGGGGCCGTGCATACGAGATACTCAGGCTGCTCCCCATGTGCCGCTTCCGCAGGTCCAGGATTCCCGCCGCGCCCAGCCCGCGCGGCGGGAAGGCGCGCTCGGGTACACCGAGGATGATGTTGGGGTCTGGGCAAAGGCTGAGCCATGTCCGCCGCTGGCTTGGCAGCGCCACGCCGGGAAACGCAGGCTCCATGCCCAGCAGGTCGCATATCACCTGAAAGTGCAGGTGCGGCGCCCATCCACCATTCTCTTCCGGCGTTCCAAGGATGCCAATTTGTTGACCCCGCCCGACCGAGGCCCCAACCTCAACCCTGAAATCCGGGCTCAGGTGCCCATACAAGGTGTAGAAGGTATCTGCTTCGGCCTCGTGACGCAGCACCAGGACACCGCCGTAATCCATAGGACTGTTGCAGTTGCCGCTTGCCTCCACAACCGCATCCATCGGGGCAAACACCGGGGCCCCTGCCTCCCGGAAGAGGTCCACACCCAGATGGATGCTTCTCCTTTCTCCGTGGGCCGACAGAAACTGCTCTGTGCCGTAGACCAGTCGAGCCTCGTCATAGCGCCCCAGACCTATGGCCGCACCGGCATGTTGTATTGCGTCAAAAATCTTGCTCGCAGATACATGCGGATCCAGGTCTTCCCCGGGCCTCGGAGTTAGCGTACTCTCCACACTGAAGTCAAAAACCAGGGGAGGCTCCTGCCGCACATCCGGTTTGATCACGGGCGCAAATGCCGCACGATGCTCTCTCATCCAAGAGACGATCCTAGGTGACACAAGACAGGGCTCCATGCCACATGCTTCCCTAAACCGGTAGTGCGCCAGGGCGCGCGACATACTCGAAAGCTGTTTCAGGAGCTCCCACGCCGGTGCCTCGGAGACGCGCACGTAGACGTTGTCCGGCTCCACGGTGGCGCGGTATGCGGAAATCAGTACGCTGCAGCAGAGCCGGGCGCAGATCAGGTCAAGGAGTACGGCCACCTCCCTTGGTAGTAACGGGATTTCCCCGTGGTAGCCCCGCACCACCTCTGCTGCCACGCCTACGGGGTCCGGCTTGCCGAGCATCGCGTACGTTGCGGCAATGGCGACTTCGAACACGGTCGGTGCATGCAGCAGGTCACCAAAATCGATGATTCCGGCCACGCGCGCGTCGTATCCCAGGCCGTCCACTACGATGTTGGCATCGTTGGCATCGTTATGCACAGGGCTGCAGCGGAGATCGGAAAGCCAGGGCAGCGAATGGGCCTCGTAACGGCACAGCATCCGTTCCACAAGGCGCCGCTGGGCGCTTCCCACCACATGGGGCATGTATTGCCGCAGGGCGCAGACGCGGCGAAGATCCCAGAAGTACTCGCGCCGCACATAGGGGTGCTCGAAGCTCATGAGACTTCGATCCAGTCTCCCCAGAAATCGGCCCAGGCCGCGGAGCAGCTTGCCGGTCTGCGGGCGCACGTCGGAAAGCATGCGTCCGTCCACGTAGGTTGCCATCCAGACCTGATGCCCTTCGACCGTCGCGGTAAGGGCTCCATCCGTGGTACGAACGGGCCGCTGGTAGCGCGCGCCGTCTGCTGCTGCCTCCAGATGAAGCATAGCGCGCTGCTGCAAGTCGACCGACGCGGGATTCACTGCGGCATTGGCAACCTTGAGCACGTACCTGGCGTCGCCGCAATGGAGCAAGAAATTCTGGTCGAGATGGCCGGTCAGGGGCTCCGCCCTGGCCTGCAATCCGAAATGCGTATCTGCGAGCCGAACGGCGTCCTCAGTGGTGAACCGCGGCGCAGCGTGGGAGAGATACATCTAAGGGTGTATTCATTCTTTGCGACTCCAAAATAGGACGCCGCCGCCATGAGTGTACACGCCGTCAGCGTTGTGGCCAATTCTGCCAGGCTTGCGCGCAGGCAACAGAAATTGCTTTGGGCTTGAAGGGCGAATAATATCCGGGAAAGAGACCCTCATTCCAAATTCCGATGCATGTAGAGGCATGCCATGGGTCTTCCGTACCAACTGATTGAGGTGAGCCATTTCACGGGCGAGGTGCGCTTTACGAACATGCCGCACGTGGCGCTGATTCGCATCTTCACGCTGAGCGGCACGCTCATCCAGACTTTAGGGAAGCAGTCGCCGGGTGTGGCAACGATTTCCTGGGACCTGAGGACAGAGTGCAACCTGCCCGTTGCAAGTGGGGTGTACCTGGTACACCCGGAGGTGCCGAACGTGGGTGCGAAGGTGATCACATTCGGCGTGGTGAAGAAGCACGTGCAGCTTAACGTGTACTAAGATACCTCCTCTTACAGTGCAACCGGACAAATTCGTGCAAGAATGGTGCGGTAGGTAGCTTTCAGATCGCGTACATGCATCTGGGACGCACGGGGTTGCACGGGAGGCCTGCGAGAATCTCTTTTGATGGCCTGCTAGGAGCACTTTCTCTTGCGTCAAAGCCGGTGCAAGGAGCAATGGAATGCCGGCCGCGGGCCGGTAAATAGGCTTCCAGATGCCCTCGGAACACCCTCCAGCCGCGCCCTCTAAATCCTTCAGTTAACTGCTAAATAGGAAAGCTTCCTGCCAAGGTGTGCGATGTCAATGTCAATAGCAAAGACAATGTCGCTCCTAGCAGGGACTCCAATTCGCCAAAAGATGGAGAGCATTTAGCCACACCGACAAATCGGCGTGCTACCTAGTCAATTTGCCTCTTGGCGTCCACCAATTACTTAGATATCTTCTGGTCTGCGATCGCGCGCCGCACCAGTGCCTCACGTGTGTCCCCGGCCTTCTGCCGGGGAGACCTGCCAGGAATGGTAGCCTGAATGCCAGCCAAGCCGTTCTTGGACAATCATGAATTTAGTGGAACCTGACGCGCGGAACTATTGTAGCCCGAACATTTCCCTTTAAACTCCCAACTCGCCATGCAGCCCAAGACCCTGCCCGTCATCTTGGCGGCCTGCCTTTTTCTGACACCGGCCGGCTTCGCTCAGCAGCAGTATGGAATGCTGGACACAGTCTTTCCCGTTAACGGAAAGGCGTCCCTTAGAGTGCAGGTCCGTGTCGGGGACGTAGAAGTCAAGTCCGGTGTCGATGGTGACATACGTGTCCAGATTTTCGTGGAGGCCAAGAAAGAGAGACGTGCCAGGAAGTATTTCGAGACGCAGAAATGGGACGTAGCGCTGCGCGACGGCGTGGTTCACATCGTGAGCCGGGCGGAATCCAGTCGCAATTTCAGTATATCCCAGTTACGGGACGATCCTGACATCCGGATCGTTGTCAATACGCCCCGGTCCGTGGATTTGGATCTCCGCACGTTCGACGGCGACATCGCTGTCGATAACGTGGAAGGTAATCTGCTGCTCCAAACCTCCGACGGGGACATTCTGGGGGAAGAAGTCATGGGCACCACGCTTGATGCAAGAACATATGCCGGAAACATTGTCGTGGAGACTGCGAAATTCAAGAGCATGGTAGCCCGTACGTCGGATGGCAACATTGCGCTTGGGCAAGCGACTGCCGAAGAAGTCAAGGTGCGCACGTACGACGGTGACATTGCATTCAATAACGTGGAAGGTGACCTGCTGCTCACAACTTCGGACGGAGACATTGCAGCAACAGGCCTCGCGGGCGCCAAATTCGAAGCCATAACATATGAGGGGAACATTGACGTGGATTCTGCGGAAGTCAAGATTTTGATAGCTCGTACTTCAGATGGAAACATAGCAATTGGGGAAGCGACCACCGAAGAAGTCAAGGTGCGCACGTACGATGGTGACATTGCATTCGACAACGTCGAAGGTGACCTGCTGCTCACAACTTCGGACGGAGACATTGCAGCAACAGGCCTCACGGGCGCCAAATTCGAAGCCATAACATATGGGGGGAACATCGACGTGGGTTCCGCGGACGCCAAGAATCTGGTAGCCCGTTCTTCTGATGGGCACATACATGTAGGTTCGCTTGCCTCTGATTCCAGCAACATTCGGACTTTTGACGGAGATGTCGTTATAAATGCGGTGGGCGGCGCCGTAACTGTACGCTCCACCGATGGGGACGTTTTCGTGGCACTGGTGCAGCCGGGAAACGTGAAGCTGCGAACATCGGATGGGGACATTGTAGTTACGATGCCCACCAACCACGCTGCATCGCTGGATCTGAGGGGCGACAGGATCCAACTGCATTGTTGTCCTTCTCCTTCCTTCGAAGGGCGCTTAGAGAAGCATCGTGTGGAAGGGCGACTGAACGGTGGCGGGGCACAGCTGCAGGCACATGCATCCGACGGTACGGTACTGCTGCGACAACTTTAGCTGTGCCCGTCGGCCAAATAACGGATGATTTTCATGCGCCTAGAGGAACCTTCCGGATGCCATGCCGCCCGTCACGAAAATTAATGCTTGCCCGAAAACGCCATAACTAGGCAAAGGGTTACATATTCAGGTTATTGATGGCTTGTCGGTACCCGTTATAAGTTCCGTGTTCTCAGGCACTTCGGCGGCTTCTTTGGAGCGTAGGCCCCGGTAGCAGTACAGCCTCAGTAGACCTGTTGTTTCTGCAATTGTCTTGCCATTTTCCGATCCTATAGCCGTTATCTGCAGTATTTTGGCCCCTTTTGTCCCAACATTCGAGCGTTTGTTGCCATGAGAGTCACCCGGGAGCCGCAGTTTCAGCTTGGCGAAGTGCCCCTCGATTAGATCCGGTTCAATCCCAAGGATCGAGGCAATGTGCCAAGGGTATTGCGCGGGCTGGAGCACCTGTATACAGCCGATCAGTTGCCCGAATACGTTAACCCGAAGGCACACAGATCCGCACCTGTCGTCGAGTCCACCTGTGGCAAACGCAACGGCTCTCCGATAGGTGGAACACGCCTGAGTATGATGAATGTACCTTACGCTTTGCTTTTTCGTCCCTACCACCCACCTCGCAATGCCCGTCACGCTCCTAGACTACCGAATGCATACCGAGTATGCAAGAGACACTATGATTATGGGTTGCGCCTAATACTAGCTGTAGCGTGGGTGCCACTGTCGGACATTCTCGACTCAACCATGCAGACTAGTGCCCAGCCTGTTGCGCTTCACGAAATTCTGTCCATAGAAGAGTTTTTCAGCATCACTGATGTTCGCGTGGCGGACGATGGCAGTATATATGTTGCCGACAACAATAGCTTTACGGTAAGCAAGTACGATTCACAGGGGCGTTTGGTAAGACGAGTCGGTACCCAAGGCATGGCCCCTGGAGAATTTGCCGGTGGCCCAGATCATTTGGCGTTGGTAGATGGCGATCTGATAGGATCAGATAATGGACCTGCTAACACCATGCACTACTTTGACTCGGATCTCAATTATAAAGGGTCTTCTCAAGTAGCATCGCCGCTTGATATGGATATCGGACCAAACGGAGTATTGTACTTTGGAGCCATCGATGTGACAACATTAACCCGGATTATTCACCAGTGATCAACGTCAATAGTAAAGGGCATCGACGACAATTAAGAAGTGGTTAAGAAGGAAGGCCGAGTTCGGTTTTTTGACCCCGGCCGGCACGGGTAACGACCGGAGGGACGCATGGCCCCTGGAAACGGCTGCGTTCGCGTAAGGCCGGGACTGCATGAGTTCCTCCCGCCCGCCGAACAGGTCAGCGGTCTGCACGCGGCATGTGGCAGGACCGCGTCTGTCCTGGAGGCCTAGGGCGGGTCAGGAGTAGCTATGAGCGCGAGGACGGCGTCAGGACGGCAAGGCTTCTGCGGGAGCGGGCTCTGCTTGATGATCGGCCTCCTGGCGCCTCTTAGAGACCTCCAGCCGATAGCTGGGCAGGTTCAACTCCAGAATCACGCTGTGATGTACCAGCCGGTCTATGGCCGCTGCCGTGGTCATCGGATCCTTGAAGATGCGCCCCCACTGCGAAAACGCCAGATTGCTCGTCAGTAGAACGCTGCCCCGTTCGTAGCGCTGCGACAAAAGCAGGAACAGCACCTCCGTCTCCTGCCGGCTGTGCTGGACGTACCCTATGTCACGGGTGGTGAGCGCCTGGTAGCGCGGGAGCCGCTTCAGGAGCTGTGGCAGGCGCAACTCCCGTTTGGCCCTGAGCATCTCCTGCACGAGCGTGCTGCAATGGTATTCGCGACGCCGCTGGAAGATCAGTTCCCGGCCCAGGGCACACAACAGGTGCGTCTTGCCACTGCCGGGAGGCCCAAAGGCCAGAGCGTTCTGCCGGCTCTCCAAGAAGCCTCCCTCCAAGAGCACGCTCAGGTGGTGGTCTATCCGTACCGGCAACCGGCCCCGATCGAAGGTGTCCAGCGTCTTCTGCAGTGGCAGCCGCGACTGGTGCAACCAGCGATGAATACGGTTGCTATGTCGTTGCTGCTGCTCCTGCTCTATGAGCTCCAGCAGGAAGCGCTCATCGACTCCCGTCGGGCCAAGTCGGCCTTCTATTGGTAACAGGCCCGTATGGCCGGCAAGCGCAGATCCTTCAGTCCCGTGTGTACAGCCCGCTCCAGATCCGCTGTCGCGGCGTCTGCATGGCGCCGCCTCCACCGAAAGAGCAGCCATCGTGGCCTGCTCCAGAAGGCCATCATAACAGCGCAGATCCACCACAGAAGCCGCTACACAAAGAGCCGGAGTCTGCACCGGTGTCTCCATTCTCGTACAGCCTGCTCCGTAATGGCCTCCCTGCGCTGAAGCAAGACGCTGAGGGCCGCATCCACGCCCGATTCGCGCTCCCTGGCCGCCAAATGCAGGACGCGCAGATAGGCCATGTCTGCCCGGTGAGCCTCCTTATGCGTGCGCCGCAGCGCGTCATAGGCCATCCGGAACCGGTGCGTGGCAAAGAGATCCGATCGGTACCGGTAGTGGGCAAACGCTCCCGGACCCAGCACCAGCGAGTCGATCACGTGACGCTACTCCATCCGGTACTTGCCCTCGCCGAAGAGCCGCGGCATACGCTCCATAAGGCGCTGCCCATACCACACCTCGACCCATTCGCCAAAGACGCGTACGTCGATACACTCACCGAGTAGCTGTTCTTTCTCACGCGTATCGTGCTGCCCCTGGATACCCGCACGCGGTAGCGCTTGTAGCTCTCCAGGCGCCGCTTTGGCAGCGGCCCAGGAAGGCCTTCTCCTCTTTGAAGCGCTCCTGGCGCTCCGCATTCAGCTGCCCAAACAGCTTCTCGAGAAAGGCCTCGTAGGCCTGCCGACTCTCGAAATCGTTGCTGCCACGAAGGATGAGCTCGTTCTTTATGGCCCGCTTCAGACGGTGGTGCCGCTGTTCAACCTTCCCGTTCTCATGTGGACTCGCCGGCTGCGTATGCCGCGAGTCCATCCCGTAGTGGCGCAGCAGTGCCTGATAGCGTTCGGTGAAGTCTTCACCGCTCTTGCGCTTCAGGTTGCGTACCGCACAGCTCATCGAAGGGTGCAGCCGGAGCGCACCTGCACGAGAAACTGTCACATCTTGGGTCTGCAGAATGCCGCGGCGTATCTTTGTGGAGTACCCATCAATCGCCCTAGACGGGCATATCCGGACTACATCGTATGACAGATCCAATAGAATCCAACGTACACTCACTCCTTACCCGTGAGGAGGCACTCAGCACCCTGGATGACTTGGTGCGAAGCTCTGCCCGGCGCATGCTTCAGGCAGCGCTCGAGCGGGAAGCCGACGACTACGTGAAGGCCCATGCACACCTGCGGAATGAGCGCGGCCACCGAGTCGTCAAACGCAATGGCCACCATCCGCAGAGAGAAATCCTCACGGGTGCGGGCCCGCTGGCGATCCAGCGGCCCCATATCCGTGACCCTCGAACAGGGCATACCTTCACCAGCGCCGTACTGCCGCGCTATATGCGCCGCAGTCCGTCGTTGGCCGATCGAAGATCGGCTGATGCACTTATTCCGGCCTTGTACCTGCGGGGAGTTTCGACCAACGACTTTCCTCTGGCCCTGGAGGCCATACTCGGGCCGCAAGCTGGCAACCTGTCGCCATCGTCGATCAGCCGACTCAATGGGGCCTGGCTAGAGGAATACCGGCAATGGAACAAGCGGGGCCCCGCGGGCAAACGGTATGTTTACCTCTGGGCTGACGGGCTGTACTTCAATGTCCGCATGGGAAACGAGCGCCCGTGTATGCTTGTTATTATTGGAGTTACGCCTGATGGAAGCAAAGAACTCGTAGGACTTCTGGACGGAGAGCGGGAAAGCAGGCTGTCCTGGAAGGAGTTATTGCTGGACAACGAGGCTTGGACGTAGCGCCTAAGGCGGCCACAGCAGACGGAGGCCTGGGCTTCTGGGCTGCGTTGGAAGAAGTATATCCCTCCACGCTACAACAGCGATGCTGGGTGCACAAGACGGCCAACGTGCCGGGTAAGCTGCCCAAGAAGCTGCAGGGGGCTGCGAAAGAGAGGCTCCGTGGCATCTATACGGCACCGTCCAGGAAGGATGCCCTGAAGGCGCTCGATACCTTCGAGAATCTCTTCGGAGGCGCCTACGAGAAGGCGCTCACCTGTCTGCGCAAGGATCAAGAGGAGCTCTTGAGTTTCTACCAGTTCCCGCCCGAACACTGGGTTCACCTTCGGAGTTTGAATCCTATTGAGTCCACGTTTGCGAGCGCAGGGAAACGTACGCGGCAAACCAAGGGAAGTGGCAGCCGGGAGGCGACGCTGATGATGGTTTACAAGCTGTCCCGGGAAGCGCAGAAACGCTGGCGGAGGCTGACTGGATCGCAGCTGCTCATCCGTGTGTTGGAAACAACCCCACACGAGTACAGCGTAGAAGCAGACAAACAAGCCGCCTAATTCTAATTCCCCAATCCCATGCCGCGGCATTCTGCTGACCCAAGATTTGACTGTTTCTCGCGTAGCTGCATGCGGAACCGCACAGCCAGATGGCCAGGCAGCATGACAGGCGAGGCGAGATCATTCTTCACGTGCGGCGCGCTCCCGTGCACCGCACCTGGTACAACCTTATCTCACGGATTGCCCGAATGCCCCTGGTCACGGAACTATCGCCCGGGCGGCGCAGGCCGTGATTTCGAGTCTTCCGTGCATAGCTTCGGAAGCGAATCACCAAGAGACCACAAACGCGAAACGATCCTAGTAAAGCGTCGGCCGCAGAGGCGTATTTCCCGGATGCTACTTGGCGGCCTTTTGTATTCCTGTTTCCGGCTTGCCGACGTGCGGGAACGTGGCCTGCATCCCACGAGGCCGTAACCATGCCTGCGAGCATTCCACTCGAATACCGTGCCCGATCTGTTTCACCAAGAACGCCAAGTTACGGATCAAACCGCGCACACACATTCCTTGGCAGCCGCAATCGGCCTGCTGACTATTCTGGCCACACATCAAACCTTTCTCCAGTAAATCCATGATGCGGCGTAGCTGCCGTGACCTGCACCCCAAGCGAAAGTCTGACTCGCTGCCTTGGATTGCTACGACACTTGAGCCTGCCTCGCAAGCACTACCACGCGCTGTGCCGAAGTCAGCGGACCCTGGCACCCGTCTCTCGTGGCGCCAATTCAACGTGCCGCGCCTGGCCGCCTCACCCGTCGGTCCTAGCGACGCCAGGTATGGGCCCGCTGCCCTGCTTCAGGAGGGGCACTAGTAATCATTCGCAACTTGCCAGAAACAAGAATAAACGCCGGAATTGACATCCCTGGCACAGATCCACCATCGCCCCCTGTACGCCCGAGCACCCAGCCGCGCAGAACCGGCCATTCCGCGAGCCCACGCTTTTCCGTACGAGGAGCGTCTGGTGCGCACAATAGGTCGCGCCTTTAGACAGAAGGTCTCCCAAAGTCACGGCAAAGCAGAATTTTCTACAGATATTCGGCGCGGCTAACCGTCTTATGCGCCGGCCCGGATGGAATGCCCGCGCCGCCCTCCCACTACAAGAGGATTTCGCAATCCCTGGCACATGGCTCGGCCATCCAGGCCCTTCAACGGTAACGCGGCTTTCCGCCCATCTTCCGCTGTAACACCCCGGGTAGAACCAGATTGGCCGATCTCGTCGTTCTACAAAATCCTGGCTGGATCCACGCCCGGGATAGCGCCACACCATACCCGCGATGCCGGTACACATCCAGCATGTACCATATAGACGACCGCTAGCACCCGTAAGGCACGCACGCACCCGGTCCTTACGCGCTCTTCGGGTCGCCACCTCAGCTCACCAGGCAATCATCATGCACTTCGTTGCAGATACATTCACCGAGTTGCAGAGACCTGTCCTGCACCAACCGGCGACGCCTAACGCTTTTTGGATAGTGCTTCCGATCCATGCACACCACACGTTTGACCAGCGGCTCCAAACAATCCGGCACGGGCCGCCTACCATCCGTTCCCGGAGACCAAGCATATGCTTTGCAGAGCGCATCCCCTCGCAAGCTGCCACCTACGCAGCTACTTACGACCTCTGCCACCTCCATAGGCCTTTCCACTGCCCAAGCAAGAACCTCCCTATCGCTGAATCCATAAATGCGGCGAACCTTCTGAGAAGTCGGCACCCCAGCGCCTCGCATTTGCGCTCAAACGGCACTTCCACACGCCAATGCGGCGAGTCCACATTGTGACCACCAACCACAGCCCGCTTGCTCCCCCGTCATGCCATAGCACCGTTGGCATGGGAGCCACCTATCTCCCATCCTTGTCTACAGGTAGCATAAACCAAAAGCGCCCCGGCACCGCATGGGCACCGGGGCGCTTTGACTACCTACTCAGGCCTTCTGCTACTTGACCAGTACCATGCGACCCGTATCGATGTTAACACCTGATGCGGATTTCGCAATCACCTTGTACAGGTACGTACCCGAGGCCAGGTTTACAGCATTAACCTCTACCGCACGCTTCGAACCGGCTTCCATCTCCCGCGCCGGCAACGTCATTACGTTACGGCCCAGCATGTCAATGATCTGAATGGTCACTTCCGCAGTTTCGGGAAGATCAATCTGGATCCGTGTAGCCGGGTTGAACGGGTTCGGGTAGTTGCCGTGCAGCCCGAACTCGTCCGGTAGTTCCTCCCCAGCGTCCACTGACGTGATCACGTCCGGGAAGAAGGTGCTGCCATCCTGCTCGACACCCATCATGGTTACACCTTCGGCTGAGGACTTGCCACTGCCGGACAGGTTAAGCACGAATGTCTGCTGGCGGAACTGCTGCAGCCTGAGTCGGAAGACGTCGATCTGACGATCATTGTTCGCCGTCGTAATCTCGAAGTTATAACCGCCCGGTGCAAGCGTGATATACTCTCCCACATCGTCCCAGTCGATGTTGTTAGCCAGAAGCTCCAGTACCTCGGAGTTATCGATGGGGTTGATAATCCGGATGTCCACCGGACCCAATTCGCGCGCCCCGTGAACAACGTAGAATTCAACGCTGTTCTCATCCATGGCTCCCATCCGCACACCATCGACCACCTTTATGCTGACTTCCGAGCCGTCTCCGTGCACGATGACATTGTAATTGCCTTCATCTTTGAAGCTCTCCGTCATAGACGCGATCGGATTGGAGTTGTCCGGATCACTAGCTGCAACGACTTCGATCGTGTGCTCGCCGCCTACCACGTTTGCGAACTGCGTAGCTGACTGGAATACCCAGTCATTACCAACGCGATTCCCATCCACGTAGACATCTACCGGCGTATCAGCAACGTTCTGAATGTACTGGACCTTGGCGAACCCACTGTTTACCTGAGGTATATTGATCGGGTTCTGCAGGAAGTTGGAGGCAACGCCGATGATATTGCACATGCCAACTTCTACGCCTTCTTGCGTCAGGTTCAGGACACCGTTGATGCGGTCATTGACGGCGAAAGAATTGTCATCCGTGTCCGTCTCATCATCCTCCAAATCGTATATACCCGCCAATCTGGGATTCGACGGCGGCACTAAGAGATTCGTCAGGTCGCAATCCCACTGCACTAAACGCAGACCCTTCGCATCGAACACGTTCGGAAGGCCTTCCGCGGCAACCCGAATGTTCGGGTCATGTGCCGGAATCTGGTTGAAGACGACGAGCCAAAACTGGTCGGCGAGTGCATCGAGCGTCAGCGTACTGCCCCCAACGCCGTCCACGACCATACCATCCTCAGGCCACTGAACCAAGTCAGCGGACAACTGCTGGACGTAATCCACCGTCGCTACACGGGTGGCCCCGAGATCATCCGGGAACTGCAGGATCAGCGGCCGGAAGGAATCTACCATCCGAGAAGCCGTCTCGTCTGCGTTCGCAGAACCGACCGGGAACAGGTACCCGCCCGTAACCACACCGCCACCAGCGTTGCCTTCGCCTACCGCACGGGCGATCGGCCCATTGACGTAACTATCACGGGATCCTAGCATAACTGTACCCGCACTGGCACTATTCCGGCCTGCCAGATCTGATTCAATGCCCGTATTGTACATGGTCCACATGAAGGTTTCGTCAACCGTATCAACGAGGCCACGCCGCAGCGTTAGTGTTCCATGCACGTTCTGCACAACGGGTCCGCCAAGCACGATACCCCCGGCGCCCTCGGCGCTCAGCGACTGCACGGTCACCGACCCGAAGTAGGCATCAGGATCCGCAGCATGCATGACCGACTGCATTTCCGAACCGAAAAACGTGACGTCGCCGGAAAGGCCCTGCTCGCCCGGATCGTACTGCTCATCTTCTTCACATTCGCCCGTGCCAAAAAAGGAATAGTCTCCGCCTACCATAGTGCTGCCGGAAACAACATTGGCGCGATCGCCGGCACAGCCGTCGCCGTGGATGTACCTGTTCTGGTTACCTGGGGCCGCATCTACGGCCACGCTGAAGTCACCCGTCACGACGTGGGTGCCGCCTCCCAAGTTAAATGTGCCACTGGAAGGCAGCGTAGTCACGGTCCCGGCTGTATCCTCCACCGCCTCTTGGCCAAGCATGAACGCTCCATTCACATGCACTTCGCCGCCGTTGGCCATCAATGTGCCTCCCATCTGCATGTGCATCCCTTCCACACCCGGGCCACCTACGATTAGCGACTGCGGAATCGGCCGCTCATCCGTATTCAGATTTGCAGCATTAGCGGCAAGCGCAATACTACCATCCTCCTGGAGGAGCATCGAAGCAACAATAAGCACCTCCACCGTCGCATCAACTGCAACATTTCCATGCTGAACCGTCTGGGCCAGTAGGCCCACCATGTCGAGGTACTTCTTCGTGTTCGACCCTACGCCGGCGGGAACGGTGTCACTGCTCATAATCGTTACGGTGCCGGCACCCTTCGTGTCGTCAAGCTTACGTTTGACGATAACCGCTGGCAAGTCCCTACGGGCGCCCATGGTTGCCAGTGAAACCTCGGTGTCGCCGTTGCCCGCGAAATGAATAGCACCAGGCGTACGGCTTGCCGACTTGCTGGCCTGCGACCATGATTGCTTCATGCTCGCCAGATTTCTCTGCAATTCGGTCCGAACCCTGGCATCATCATTCGTGCGTATGGCACGCAGTCCATCGGCGATGGATTCAATGACATCCGTTTCCCTTTGCGCAGCGCCACTGGCGCAGCCCAGGCCAGCACCGCTATCGCAAATATAGCCGAGGGCCGTGACGGTAATCTCCTGCGACGCATCTTCCGCTGAGAATACCACCAGATGCTGGCCAGCCAGATCCAGCGCGCCTCTAGTTACCAAGATATTACCGTCCACGCGCGAGAAACCGGCATTCAGCATAATCGCCGGATTCGTCTCGCAGTGAGTTCCGTCAATTACAACGTTTGAAACATGCATCGGCGCCAATTCCGCTGTTGCGGCAGACCGGAATGCATTTCCTGCCGTGCGGCTGCCCGCCTTGTAGGCCATGGTCAGCCCGTGGATCGCCGGATCATAACTCGCACCGCCGGGGAAGACCACACTATTACTGGCATCCACGATGTCGCCGCTTCCGTGATGAACGATGACTCCCCTAGTCAAAGTCAAGGCTGTTCCTCCCGTATTCAGCATGCCATTTGCCAGGTACAGATGTTCCTCGATAGTGACAGGCTCACCAAGCGTTACCGTTCCGCTAACGGACACTTCCAGGCTTGTAAGGGCTGTGGCCGTCTCTGGTTCGCCCGCAGGCGGCATGATTTCATCACCGGTCGTAATGTCGCCGGTGCCCGTGTAATGTATTGTCTTCGGACCGCCATCTGCCCCGGAGTAGGCCACGGTGCCGCTGCCCTTACTGAGGGAGCCACCGCTGCCAAGCTTAAGGGCGCCTATGGGTCCAATGATGAGCTTCCCGTCGGTCGTGATTTGGCCGGAATCTATCTCCAGCAAGCTGTTTACTGTGAGCGTTCCTCGATGGAGTAGGACTTCGGCATCACCCGTTTTTATTACGCGGACAGCCTCAAGAGACAAATTAGCCACTTCTCCTGTGGTGCGGACATCCTGGTCCAGATCGCCGGCGAATACGATCGCATTGCCCCTTCCACCCACGTCGCTCATGCCACAAAGGTTGTCAGGCATCTCCACATACGTCGCAGGGTGGGCAAGATCGAACATCGTCAGGCCATCGGAGATGACATCATCTTCGAAAGCGACGTCGTGAAAACGGTTGTGGGCTCCGAGTCTCACATAGGAACTACCTGTCGACTCAAAGGCGCCGAGCACTGAAGACATGATCGTGCCCTTCGTGTCAAGGTCCACCGTGGGACCATTTCCAGTGGACGGATCAGCGTCACCGCTGAAGTGGAGGCCTTCCCTGCAGGCGGTACCCTCATCTACATCTTCGGTATCCGGGTCGTCCACAGTATCAGTACCCGTGAGAATCACGTCGCCCACAATCCTAGCTGCACTGTAGATGAATACGCCTGCCGTGCGGCCATGCGCGGTCTCGTCTTCAAGACAGTCCGCCATGGGAATACTCGTGCTCCCAATCGCACCGGCTATATTTGCGGCATCAGCAGGATCCACACCAGGCTCCACCCCGTTGATTTCCAGGTCTTCGCTTAGCGTCTGCAGCCTCCAGAACTCCGTGCGAGCATTGCCGTGATTACGGAAGCGGCCATCAAATTGCGTCGTTTCCGTAAAGAAGAGGCCGCCGGCCCTATTAATGGACGTGCCGCCATCACCAACCTCGGGCACGGCAATACAGACGCCGCCCTGCTCCTCCTTCATGATGTCGAGCTCGAGCGTACCGCCACCGGTTATCTTGTAACAGTCACCCGCATTGTTGGCGAATCCCTGGCTCACGGTAAACCGGATGACCTTAATGCTGCCTTGTACATAAGCTATCTCTACGAAGTCGTCCTCAATCTCGGTCGTTTCCGGATTGTCGCCCAGTACCTCCGCTACCGCCGCCGTATACTCGGCAACTACACCGACGGTGAAATCAGGACGGAGGGTTCGGCGGCACCGTGCATCCTCCCTCGGAGAATAATATCTAGTTCCGGAATCCTCGTCAGGACTATACTCATAGTCCTCAACGCCATTGTTGCATTCGTCATAAGCGGTTGGGGCCGGATCCGTATCATCGGGCTCCCAGGTGACGGTGAAGAAAGGCGCATCCGCAGCGGGATTGCCTGCAGTGCCCGTAGTAACCACCCCTGCGGCCTGCGGCCGCAACTCGAGGTGCTCGCTACCCTCAATGCTCGATCCCGCTTCGATCGACACGCCGCCATTCATTGTCATGGCCGTGGGTTCGATGCGCAGCCGGGCACTACCCATATCGAGCGTACTCCCATCTTCCACCGTGAGGCTTTCGGCAATAACGAGGCCGCCGGCGCAGCTACCTGGCGAAAGCAGTTCCACTTCCACATCGTCGATGACAGTCAGATCCTGGGCGACGTATCCGTTTGCGGCGTTGCAGGTCCTCAGTGTGAGCGTGAGGCTCCCCGACCCTCCAAGCGTTACCGCACCGAGAAGCGAATCTGCAATCGAGGCGCTTACAGCCACATCCCCTTCCAGGTACAGCCTAGTGCCACCTAAGACGGTCACCGTTGCGCCGAACTCGATATCCCCCTCAACGGCGATCATGCCGCTCGTCACATCCCCGTCGTCTTCGTCATAGATTCCGATGGAAATGTCTTTATAGATTTTGAGATCATCATCTAGGCGTGTCATGGCGCCGCTTTCACGAACGCGCACGAAAACCGTGTCGCCATTGGTAACATCATTGAGGCCAGAGTAAAGATCGCACGGCGCCTCTATCGTACACTCGTCATCTCCAGGGGGAAATGTAGATACAGATACGCCGTTTCGCTCGACATAGAAGTTTCGCTGCGCCCAGGCGGTTGACGCGCCGATCATGACGAACAAGAGCAGCGTCGTCATGCTGCGCATAGCAGTGGTAAGGTGTTTCATGTTTGGAGTCCTCTACAAATTAGGTTGGTTGTACGATTATTCAGGTCCTGCGTTCCCCCCGAATCTTATTAGGGTATATCCTTATACCTGGCTTTGAACACACCGTACTACACGCATGAGTACTCGTATGCGTAACGCAAAGATAAAAAATATCAGATCGGTATGTGCCAATAAGAAATTGAGGCAAGTTGGCCTCACATTTAGTGCAGTGGGCGGAGCTCACACTGCCTGGTACTGGTCGCGCTTAAGCACGAAGTTGCGGGTTTGCCGGTCGGACTTTTCGGTTACGATCTTCTGCGTAGCCTGAGGATCGTCCTGGTTATTGATCCATACCTTCTTCGGGGGCATGGGTACCTTGGGCACGCCCCGAATGAATCGCTCCGGTTCTCGGGTGTAGACTTCCTGCATGACGCGGGCGCTGGAAATATTGTCACATCTTGGGTCTAAAGGACGCTGGGGCATTGAGATGCGGAGTGGGTAAAAGGGCACAGACCTGTCTATTTCTACGGTATGCTCCCGCGGGATAGTTTTCACCACGTGTATGAGCAGCTTCGATCCTGACAGCTTCCGGCAGCTTGTCTCTGCCGCTTGGCATAGCTTGTAACCCTTCATAAGAGTCGCATCCGGACTGCCGCAGCCGCTGATTTGTCGGGTACGCTTCCGTACGGTCGAAAACGTGGATTCTGCGGGGTTCGAGCTCCGATGGCAGCTCCAGTGCGCCAGGGGAACTTGTAGAACGTAAGCAGCTCCTATTGATTGTCACGCAGACAGGCGACGGCCTTCTCGCAGCCGGCACCGAAGAGCTCTTCAATCGTGTCGAGCGCCTCCAGCGCAGCCTTCCGCGCCGGTGCCGCAAACATGTCGCGCAGCTTCTGCTTTGCAGATGGATGCGGTTTCTTGGGCAGTTTGTTGAGCACGTTCCTGATCTTGTGAACTCAGCATCTCTGCTGCAGCGTGGAAGGGTACACCTCATTCCAAGGCCGCCCGGAAGCCCAGGCCTCCTTCTGCTGTGGTCACCTTCGAGGGTGTGCGTAGGCCTCGTTGCTTAAGGTCCAGCGAAAGCTCCTTCCACGATAGGGTGCTTTCCCGTTCTCCATCCAGCAGCCCCGGGAGCTCTTTCTTGCCTGCGGGCGTAACTCCTATCATAACAAGCATACAGGGGCATCATGCGGACCTAGAAATATATGCCGTCAGCGCTGAGGTAAACGAAGCGCTTGTCCGTTAAGTCCCGCTTGTTCCACTGCCGGTATTCCTCCAGCCAGGCATCCTTAAGCCTGGCGACCGTGGACGCCGATAGGCCACCTGCTTGCGGCCCCAGTATGGCCAGCAACGCCAGAGAAAAATCGTTGGTAGAAACACCCCGCAGAGATAAGGCCGGGATGAGGGCATCTATCGAGGGACTGCGTCGCATGTAGCGCGGTAGTATGGCGCTAGTGAACGTATGCCCTTCCCGAGGGACGCGGATATGGGGGCGCTTGATTCTTTACGGGCCCGCACCGGTGAGGATTACTCTTTCCGGCTGGTGACCATTGCGTTTGACCACACGATGGCCATTTTCATCGCGTTGGTCCGCGTGTGCCAGTATATACTCATCGGCTTCCGCCTCCAGGCCAACCTGAAGCATGCGCCGCGCGGCATCGCGTACCATCTCGTCCAATGCCCTGAAGGCATCCTTCTTGGTAACCAGCGAGTGGACGTTTGACACTGTTGAGTCAGTCATAAGACGTGGTCTGAATATGCCCCTCGGGGGCGATGAATGTAATCCCCGCAAGGATACGCCATAGCGCCTTCAGACCCGACATGTGACAGTATTTCGATGTAGATCCGGGTCCGTTCCAGCGACGCATCGCTATGGTCATGGGACTGCAATCCAATCACAACGTCTACAAAGCGCACGCAACACGACCATAAAACTGTAGTGTCATAGAATAGGGCAGTGAGCTTACCTCGCTGTTTTGCAGGGGTTTACTGGCTTTCCGAAATTAAAAAATGACAAAATTCCGTAAGGATGCATATGCAATCAGGCCGCTAGTGGGGCTCATGGCCTTGGATTCACGCCCAAGTCCCTCCTGAGGCAGGATCGAAAACGCTAATGCCGCACCGTACGGGATCTACCGTGACGGCTCGTAAATGGCCCGCCGCAACGTCAAGGCACTGCCAGGTATACGTCATCACGTCCCCGGCACTGGACAAGACCAAAAAGGACTATCAATACGCGGCGCGGACTTCCCATTATTCACAGATCCCTTGGGCCTCGTAGTCAAGACTCAGGATCCTGAAGTAATTCCCACCCAAGGCAATATTGCGGAACGCGTCATCCTCAAGGTTGCGCAAGATGTCGCTCGTCGCTGCAAGCTCTGCCCTGTACACGTCCAAGTCCTTGTCTGCGGAGGCCACAAAGTCCGACCCGGGAAGCACGCGCGCAGAATATTCGTCTAAAAAGGCGACATACTCGGCACGCTCACCTTGATCTTTAAAATAGTTGTCATAAATCACCCGCCACGATACATCTACCATAAGCTTCGGATACCGGTCCAAGAGGGACCGCACAATCCGGATATGCTGATTCGGATTCATGTTCACCAGTTCTTTCGACAGTCCCATATGCATCCAGACTATGGTATTGTCGGGATACAGGCGCAGCATCTCTTCAACAAGCGGAAGGTACAGGGTCGGATCCTCGTCGTTGCCGAGGTCCGCGTGAATGGCGAGCGGAATACTGCGCTCTCTCAGTACGTGCATGAAATCGGCCCACTCGGAGATCACGGCTTCAGGAACCGGTGCATGCGCATTCTCGAACAGCGCCTGCTTCACCAGATTGAGTTCTCCCATCCATTTAAAGGCACCCGGGTACTCCCTGTCGAGTAACTCTATACCTGACATCACCGACGCGGGCCGGCTCAGATCAGCAAACGTCATGGAGAGCGTCACATGGACGCCCTCTACCTGCTCAGCAAAGAAGCTGGCCGCATTGGCAAAGTCATTCTTCAGCGTCGGCAGCGCCGGCGTACCAGGACAATCCAGGTAGTAGGTGCACGGCGACGTGACCGGCAGCATCTGACCGATCCCGTATACGTTGACAAACAGTACGCCCGACCGCTTCAGATACGAGAGAACCTCCCTGTAAGGAATGGCCGGACCCCCAAACGGACGAAAATGCAGGTGGGCATCCACGATGGCTGTCTGGGGCTCCGATGCGCGGTCGTAGCACGGCGCGGCCCCGGGCTGCAGCATTTCCAGGCTGCGCACCGGTGCTGTAGACAAGCATCCCGCCCAAAGCCAGCCCATCAATGCGCACGCAATGGCAGGCAAGAAAACGGGCGCGTATCTGATGGAATGGCAATCCAAAGGGCTCGGTCTCAACCTCATGTATCAGGGCACTGGCGCCCGGGCACCTGTCCTACTCCGCAGGCATTGAGACTGTTCGGCGGCAGGGCAGGCCAAGACCTGCGACCGCACGCAGCGGCTTCATGCCAAGCCGCGGAGCCTGTCCGCAATGCCCTCCAGGCGCGCCTCCGCCGCCGCAGACATAGGCACCAAGGGCGGACGCATGCGCCGAAAGGTGTCATCCGCCCGGAGCCGGGCAGTCAGGGACTTCAGCGCCGGCACCATGGGCAACGCATCAATGGCCGCGCGCAGCTCCGAGAGCTCTGCCTGCAGGCGCAGCGCACGCGTGGTTTGCCAACTTGCGCCGAGCCTCGCCGCCGACACGCAGGATATCCAGCATGTACCGCTCCGTGCCACAGAGGAGTCTAAAACCGGGATAGGACCGAATGGTCTGCACCATCGATGGCAAACTGCCGCCGGAGTCCTTCATCCCGACCACCGTGGAGGTGTAATCGGTGAAGAGCCGCTCCAGCAATCCCGTTGTAATGGGAATGCCTGTCATCCTCGGAAAATGGTAGAGATAAATCCGCAGCGAGGCATCCCCTACTTGCTGTATGACCTGATCGAATGCGGCGAAGAGCCCCTCCTCGCCTACGCCCTAATAATAGAATGGGGGCAGCATTAGCACGCGCTGCACGCCCAGACCAAGGGCATGACGCGTGAGCGCCACCGTATCCGGCACGGCGCAGCACCCCGTGCCCACAATCAGCTTGCCGGGATCGATGCCCTGCTCCAGCACGGCATCCAGCACAACCATGCGTTCGTACACGCTGAACGAGTTGGCTTCGCCGGTTGAGCCCATGACCAGGCTGCCGCTGCACCCGCGCTGTTCGAGCCACTTGCAGTGTGCGGCAAGAGCAGAGCCGTCCGGCGCCAGATCTGCAGACAGGGGCGTAAGAGCAGCAGCAATGATCTCTGGCGCGGTAAGACAGGACATGTAATAGGGCCGCTGTAACCGATGCTAGAATGCAAGAGCGCGGGCTCGCTGGTTGTCCTTGATCAGGTACGGGACTGCCAGCCTGCTGAATTCCCTGGCATAGCCGCTTTGGACATGCGCCGTGAATTCCTGGACGCGGCCAGCCTCCACCGCATTTACCGTACAGCCACCGAATCCGCCTCCCGTCATGCGCGCACCAAGGACGCCCGGCGCGTGCCGCGCGGTCTCTACCAGGCAATCCAGTTCGGGGCAGCTTACTTCATAGAGGTCCCGAAGACTTTCATGTGATTGGTACATATAGAGGCCAAACTCCAATAGGTCCCCGGCTTCGAGCGCCGACGCAGCGCGGTGGACGCGCGTGTTTTCTGCGACCACATGGCGCAGACGCGCGGCGAGCGTGCCCCGCAGGCCGACTGCAAATCGCTCCAGGCGTTCAGGACCGACATCGCGAAGGGCGCGAATTGAAGGATCCAGTCGGCTGCAGTGCGCAAGCACTTCCATGCACTCCGCGCGCCGCTCGTTGTACTTGGTGGCTGCGAGCTCGCGGCATACGCCGGAGTCCAAGGCAATAAAGACGGCCTCCCCCACGGGAATATGCCGGAATTCCAGCGAGCGGCAGTCCAGCAGCAGCGCATGCCGCGGCGTACCGTTTGCGCACACCATCTGATCCATGATGCCGCACTTTACGCCTACGTACGTATGCTCCACGTATTGCCCCATGCGGGCTGCAGAAACCGCATCCAGATCCATATCCGTAAGCCTTATCACGGCCATGGCGACAGCCATCTCCAGCGCCGCGGATGAGCTCAGGCCGGCCCCAATAGGAACGCGGCCTCCGACCCTCATTTCCAACGCCATGTCAAGGCCTTCCCTAAGATGGAGCTCTCGCAGCATGCCGCCGACGTAGGTAGCCCAGGACGGGGACGCTTCCTCCGGCATCTCGCCGACCGCGAATTCCACTTCTGCCTCGAAAACTTCCGACTCGACGCGGTTTAGCCTGCCGGCTGCCGGGCGCGCCAACACATGAACGGTCTCGCCGATCGTCATGGGCAGGACGAAGCCCTCGCTGTAGTCGGTATGATCTCCAATGAGGTTCACGCGACCGGGCGCCCAGGCCGCGCATCCGACCTCCCGGTCCTTCTTCCATGCTTCAAGCATGGCAGTGAGCTCCCGGGTGGAGTCCTGCTCCGATTCCATGTCTGTCTGAACTTGCCTACTTTGTGAGTAAGGTACGCACGTTTCCTCCTGCGTGCCGACGGCATCTAGAGCTCCCGACGTGCACAAGACTCCATTCTTTCCGCGGCATCTGACCTTGTCGGAAACCATGCACTGGGAAGCGTGGTCGGGCTACGCTGCTCCCGGTAGCTTCGTGCTGCATCACGAAGCAGAATATTTTGCCATTCGTGCCGCAGCTGGGCTAATCGATGTTACGCCACTGTTCAAATACCGCGTCTCTGGACCTGACAGCGCCGCGTTTCTTTCCCATATCATGGTACGGGACCTGACGCGGCTGGCCGTGGGAAACGCCGCGTATCTGTGCTGGTGTGACGGGGACGGCAAGGTGATAGATGATGGCGTGGCGATGCGGCGCGGGGAGGAGGATTTCTTCGTCACCTCGGCGGAACCCTGCTATGCCTGGTTCAGCCGGCACCGGCGGGGATACCGCGTTGAGCTAGAAGAGGTGACAGACTGCCTCGCAGCGCTTGCGCTGCAGGGACCGGCTTCACGTGCCGTGCTGGATCAAGTCTGTGACGCCGGCGGCCTTCGCTTTTTCGAGACCGCCCCAGCCCGGATAGAATCTGCACCGGTGTGGGTTTCGCGCACGGGCTATACAGGCGACCTGGGGTTCGAACTTTGGATGGACCGCGAGCATGCGCTTCCCATCTGGGATGCGCTTGTGGGAGCCGGAAGAAGGTATGCGCTGCGTCCTGCCGGCCTTATGGCTCTGGACATCTGCCGCATCGAGGCGGGGTTGATACTCAAGAACGTCGATTACTATAATGCACTCCATGCGCTGATAGATAGCCGGAAATCCTCGCCCTACGAGATTGCCCTGGGATGGACCGTAGAGCTGGGCCGCAATCCGTTCATTGGCCAGCGTGCACTCCAGAGGGAGCAGCAGCGGGGCTCTGTCTGGGCGCTGGTCGGGCTGGAGCTGGACTGGCAGGAAACGGAGCGCCTGTACGCCAGCCACGGCCTGCCTCCCCACGTTGGCAGTGCAGCCCGCCGCCGGTCCGTGCCCATATACCGTGACCGCGACCGGCAGCGACAGATCGGCTACGTGACGAGCGCTACATGGTCTCCGACGCTGCAGAAGAACATTGCGCTGGCGACCGTACGCACGCCCTTCGCCGGCCTTGGCAGCCGCCTGCAGTGTGAGCTTACCGTGGAGCATGTCCGCTACACCGTTACGGCGACCGTTTGCAAACCACAGTTCTACCGGCCACCGCACAAGACCTCCAACCCCGTTGAAGGCCGCACGTAACGCGTACGACGCCATCGTCGTCGGCGCGGGCCACAACGGCCTTATCTGCGCGGCCTACCTGGCGCGCGCAGGCCGGCGTGTGCTGGTGCTGGAGCAGCGACACGTACTCGGCGGCGCAGCCGTGTCCGAAGAGCTTTACCCCGGCTTCACTTTTTCCGTGGCCTCCTATGTGGTAAGCCTGCTGAGGCCCCGCATCATACGCGAGCTGGAGCTTGCCCGGCATGGGTACCGCGTCATCCCCATGGAGTGCTCCTTCCAGCCCCTTCCCGGACAATCTTCGCTGGCGCGGTGGTCCGACGCAGACCGGACCCGGCGGGAGATTCAGCATTTCAGCCGGCGCGACGCAGAAGTCTACCCGGAATTTGCCCGCGTCATGACACGGATGGGGCAGTTTGCCAAGGACATCATCGACCACCCGGCTCCGGATATTGGCTCGCTTAAGCTGGCTGACCTTCGCGGGACCATCCGGATGGCCAGACAGCTGCGGCGGCTCGGGCCGGAACTCATGCATCTGAATCTCAAGCTGCTTACCCTCAGCGCAACCGATTTTCTGGACCTCTGGTTCGAGTCCGAAGTGCTCAAGGCGCCCCTCGCCGCCAGTGGCATCATTGGCACCTTCCGGGGCGTCCGTTCTCCCGGAACAGCGTACGTGCTCTTGCATCACTACATGGGAGAATTGGACGGCAGCTTCCGGTCATGGGGCTTTTCCGTGGGCGGTACGGGTGGCGTAAGTGCAGCCTGCGCGCGCGCCGCAGTGGCGCACGGTGCCGCGATCCGGCTTGAGGCGCCTGTGGCGTCCATCAGGGTGCAGGGAAACCGTGCCACAGGCGTCGTGCTGGAGACAGGGGAAGAAATAGCGGCCTCGATGGTTGTCTCAGGCGTGGACCCGAGACGGACATACCTGGGACTGGTCGGTGAGCAGAAGCTGCCGGGCGAGCTCGCCGGGCGCATACGGCGCCTCAAGTTCCGCGGCAGCTCGGGCAAGGTCAACCTTGCACTGGACGGCGTTCCACAGTTTTCCTGCCGGCCCGGAATTGGTGACCACCTAAGGGGCGACATAGCCATCGCTCCAAACGTGGACTACCTCGAGCGGGCATACGACGAAGCCAAGTATGGGGCGTTTTCCCGGCGGCCCTTCATCAATGCCGTGATTCCCTCCCTGACCGATCCCTCCGTTGCCCCGCCTGGCAAGCACATTCTGTCCTGCTTCGTACAGTATGCTCCCTATCATTTGGCCGAAGGCGCTGCCCACTGGCCACAGAAGCGCGAGGCGTTCGGCAAAGCGGTTATTGATACGCTCGCCGAATACATGCCTGACTTGCGGGACAGAATCCTGTTCACGCAAGTGCTCACGCCGTGGGACCTGGAAAAGCAGTTCGGGCTCACCGAAGGCAACATTTTTCACGGTGAGCTAACGCTGGAGCAGCTCCTATTCCAGCGCCCTGCCGCAGGCTATGCCCGCTACAGGACCCCCATCCATAGCCTCTGGATGTGCGGTTCTGGCACGCATCCGGGTGGAGGCATCATGGGCTCTAGCGGGGAGCTCGCCGCAAAAACGATCCTGGGATGCAGGCATACGACGTCATAGTTATCGGTGCAGGGCACAACGGACTGGCGGCTGCGGCATTTCTGGCCCGCGCAGGCCGCAGTGTATTGGTGCTGGAGAAGCTGGATCACGTAGGCGGCCTGGCCAGCCCGGTGGAATTCCACCCCGGCTATCGTACCGCGGGCATGCTCCATGACTGTGGGCACGTGCGCAGCAGCGTGATTAAAGCATTAGGACTCGCTGATTTCGGGCTGCAAGTGCGGCGCAGGCGCGCGCCGGTGTGCGCCTTGTCCGACGACGGGCCGAACCTGGCGCTGGAACCAACCCAAGCGTACCGCACCTTCTGCGACACCATCAGCCCCTGGCTCACCCGTGTATTTGATCATCCGATGCCGGAACTCTCAGGTCAGCGTGGCACGCTCCGGCTGCTGCAGCACGCCGCCTCCCTCCGGCTCCTGGGGCGACGGACCATGGAAGCATTTCTGCGCGTGGCCCCTATGAGCGTTGCCGACTTCCTGGACGAATTCACCGATAAGCAGCCGATACGGGCGGCACTGGCCGTGCCGACGCTTGCCTGCAGCTTTGGCGGGCCACTGTCGGCCTTTGGTGCCTTTAGCCTGCTGCAACAGGAAGCGCTGAATAGAAACCATGTCATCGGCGGCGGCGCGGCCCTGGTCCGGGCCCTGGAAAAGGCCGCAAGCGGCGCCGCCATCCGCACGGGCCACGCCGTGGAGCGCATCCTGACGGGGGCAGACGCGGCGGCCTGCGGCGTGGAGCTATCGGACGGCCAAACCATTGGTGCACCCATCGTCGTGGCCTCGTGCTCACCGAAGGCGGTCTTCCTCGATCTGCTACGGTCCAGTGACGTGGGGCCGGCGCTTTTTGCCGACGCTGCGCACATCCGGAGCCGCGGCACGGCGGCACACGTTGCCATCGCGCTGGATACCAGACTCTGCTGGCAGAATACGGGACGGGTAGCCCGAGCCAGGGCGGGCGGCAGCATCATGGAAATCGAGCGGGCATTCGACGCGGTCAAGTACGGACAGGCTGCTTCCCTGCCCGTTCTTGATGTCTATGTGCCTACCCTCGAGGAGCCCTGCCTGGCTCCCGACGGCCACGAAGTGGTTACGATAACGGCCCACTACTTCCCATATTCTTCAAATGAAGACGATGCCCAGGCCTTTACGCATCGCGTGATCAGACGCCTTACCCGCTATGTGCCAGGGCTGGAACAGCATGTGGTGGCCACGCGCATCTGGACTCCACGTGATATCGAAGATCGCTTCGGCATTCCAGGCGGACACCTGTACCACCTGGAGCATGCCCCCGATCAACTCCTGGCGCGGCCCACGGCCTCATCAACTGGATACCAGACCCCCATTCAGGGACTCTACCTCTGCGGCAGTGGCACGCATCCCGGGGGCGGACTCACGTGCGCTCCGGGGGCTTTGGCGGCCCGCGCAATACTGACAAATACCTGATGCGGGCTCCAGCCAGAAACCGGAATAGCAGGCTCACGTTTCAGCCTGCCCCGGAATTCATACACCGAACGGTGCATCCACTTTTTCTACTCCTCGTGCTGGTTACCATGGGGTGCCAGGACACTTCCACACGGGAGCGACTTTCACAAGATCGCCCACCGCAGCAGGTCCTTGACCGCGTGGTGGCGGCCAGCGATTCGCTCAGCAACAGCCGCCACAACGCCATTACGAGGGCCGTCGAGATGGCATCCCCCGCCATTGTAAGCGTCAACGTTATTGAAGTGCAGCGGCTGCAGGTTCGGGACCCTATTGGTGATTTCTTCAGCGATCCATTCTTTGGTCGATTCTTCGAAAACAGGCGGCCGCACATCGTGGAGCGGCAGGTGCAAAACCTTGGTTCTGGCTTTCTGATTTCGCCGGACGGCTACATTGTTACCAACGACCACGTCGTAGGCAATGCCACAAAGATCACGGTTTCCCTGCCGAGCGGCAGGACGCTGGACGCCCAGCTGGTAGGAACCGACAGGGCCTCCGACCTGGCAGTTGTGAAGGTTGATCCTGAAGAGGAACTTCCCTACCTCGCCTTCCATGCAGATGCGATGCCCATCGCAGGGGAATGGGCTATCGCCCTGGGCAATCCGTTTGGCCTCTTCGAGGCCGCAGAGCCTACCGTGACGGTGGGCGTCGTCAGCGGCACGGGCAGGCACCTTGGACAGCAGGGCGGCCGCATTTACAGAGACATGATCCAGACCGACGCCTCCATTAATCGGGGCAACTCGGGTGGCCCCCTGCTCAATGCCCTGGGCCGCGTAATTGGCGTCAACGCCGCCATCTACAGTGAGAGCGGCGGCTCCGTTGGCGTCGGCTTCGCCGTCCCTGCCTCGAAGGCCGTGCGCATCGTGGACGAGCTTCGCCAATTCGGCAAAGTAGATCGATCGTACTACACCGGTCTGCGCGGCGTAGACATAGATGCCCGCATTGCCGGTGCGCTCAAGCTGGAAACCGCCGACGGCGTAATGGTGGCAGCCGTCGAGAACGGCTCACCTTCGGCGGCAGCGGGCCTTGCCCAGTATGATATTATCGTGGCCCTGGAGGGTGAGGCCGTCAACGACCACGACGACTATGTCGCCCGGCTGTACGATTTCCGTCCGGGTGATACCGTTACATACACCATTCTACGGGATGGCCAGCAGCTTGAGATTGGCGTGCAGATAGGAAGTGCGCAGGAGTGACTGCGCCGACAGAACCGAGGCGTCGCCTTCGCCATGACCCGTTTCTTGCTGCTTGTATTCGCGGCCCTCTCCCTAGCCGGGTGTCTGCCGTTTTCCTGCACGCGCACGGAGTCACGTGCCGTTACTGCGGCCGACTCCCTGTCCAAACGCCTGGCTGCAGGCATCGTACCAGATACGCTTCAGCGTAAGGGGACGCTCACAGGCCCGGTAGATGCAGCCCTTGAGTACCCGCGAACGGTCTTCTTTGGCGCCGACGGACTCACGTATGTCGGGGATACCCGGCGCAACAGTGTATTCGTCTTCTCGCAGGAGGGCGTGGCCGTAAGGGAGATGTCGTGGATTGATGCCGACGTGCCCTATCTCGCCGGGCAGCGCGGCGACACGCTCGTAGTATTCAGTCCCGCGCGAAGCCGCTTCGACTTCATGGTCGACGGCCGGCTCTCGCGCAAGGTGCCCATCCCGGGCGGCGCACCGCTCGGAGCACTGCAGTATGCGGCTGCCTCGGGCACGGACCTGTACTTAAAGGTGGTGGCGAAAGAGGGGGAAGGATACGTGGTCCGCATCGGGCAAGGCGGTCAGGTGCGCGCGCGCCGGCCTCTTACGGGATCGCAGTGGCGCCACGCCGGGATGCTCCGCATTTGGGGGGACTCGTTGCTGAGCCTATCAGGATTTTACCCCACCATAGACCTCTTGCCCCTTTCCCTTGCCGGGCCAGCGGACTCGCTTGAGCTGCGCGGGTTCGACTCTCCGATACTCCATCGCACACGCGCATTTGGTTCGGGTGCGGCACGCGGCGCGCCGCTGCTGTCCAGTTCTGCCGCGGCGCTCGCATCGGCGCTCTTTGTGCTAAACATGCGCCCGGGTTGGGTGCGCGTGGATGTATACGATCAAGCCGGGAAGCTTTGCCACATACTGCTCGATGGGGAGCCCTTGCTCAATAAGCAGTTTTACCCCATTGATATCGCCGTGCGCCCGGACGGCGGCGGCATCGAGATAGCTGTAGCGGTCCTGGAGCCCTCTCCCGAGGTACGCCTCTATACCTGGCCCGGCGGAAATTGCTACGAGGACGCATAGAATCAGCCATTGGACGCCCTCCGGATCGTATTATACACAGGTTTATCTCCAGACAGGTGACCCAGCCGCTGACAAACATCAGGACTCTTGGCGAACTAAGGGAGCGCGGATTCACCGTTGATTCCGTCAAGGATGAGTTACGCCGGAATTTGATGCAGAAGTTGAGAAACGGCCAGGAGGCATTTCCGGGTATCATTGGCTTCGGACGTACGGTTATACCGCAAATGCATAACGCCATCCTCGGACGGCATGACATGATCCTCCTGGGCCTCCGGGGCCAGGCAAAGAGCCGGCTGATCCGCATGATCCCCAGCCTGCTCGACGAATTTGTACCTATCATTGCGGGCAGCGAAATCAATGACAATCCGTTTGCTCCCGTGTCCAAGTATGGCCGCGACCTTGTTGCCCGAATGAGCGAGGATACTCCGGTGGCCTGGATCCACCGCTCGGAGCGCTATGGCGAGAAGCTGGCCACTCCGGACACATCGATCGCCGACCTAATCGGCGACATCGACCCCATCAAGGCCGCCCACAACCGCCTGACGTATGCCGACGAAGAGGTAATACACTATGGTATCATTCCCAGAACCAACCGCGGAGTATTCGCCATAAACGAGCTGCCAGATCTTCAGAGCCGCATCCAGGTGGGGCTGCTCAACATCCTGGAGGAGCAAGACATACAGATCCGGGGATTCAACATACGCTTTCCGCTGGATGTTCTGATGGTGTTTTCGGCCAATCCCGAGGACTATACCCATCGGGGCAACATCATTACGCCTCTTAAAGACAGGCTGGACAGCCAGATCATTACCCACTACCCGAAGACGATTGAGATCGGTATCGAAATCACCCGCCAGGAAGCGTGGGAGCAACGTTCCGGCTCCGGGCCAGAGGTAGCGGTGCCGCATTTCTTCAGGGAGATCATCGAGCAAATCGCATTCGAAGCCCGTGACAGCGAATATGTGGACCAGAAGTCGGGGGTGTCGGCGCGCATGACCCGCTCCGCGCTGGAAGCACTGGTGTCCACGGCAGAGCGCCGCGCACTACTCAACGGTGAATCCAGCACGGTTGTACGCATAAGCGACCTCTTGCATATGGAAGCTGCCATCACCGGCAAAGTGGAACTGGTATATGAAGGCGAGCGTGAAGGTGCACAAAACGTGGCCCGACTCCTGACCGGGCGGGCCGTCAAAGCCATATTTGCCCGATATTTTCCGGACCCCTCGCAGAAGGGTGAGGGCCGCAGTACCTACAGCCGCATCCTCGAATGGTTCGCCGAAAACAATTCGGTGGCTGTCGATCCTGATATGCCAGACAAGAAGTATTCCAGCCGGCTCCGCGAGATTGACGGGCTATGCGCCCTCGTACGGCAGAGCGTTCACCCGGCATCTGACGCGGCGTGCGCCTCCGCTATGGAGTTTGTTCTAGAGGGACTCCACCAGCATTCGCTGGTAGGGAAGGAGCTGGAAAACAACGAAGCTGCCACCTACAGCGACCTCATGGGCAGCGTGCTGTCCTCGCTTGGCAGCGCAGCTGACGATGAGGCGTGATGGCTCCCTACCTGGGCAATATGCTGCCGTCGGGCATCAGCCGCTCATCCGCGCCGGGAGGAGAATTCGGAAACTGGCTGATGGGTACGCTAGGGTCGCGGTCCTTGGGCACGTAATGCACGTGATTTCCATGCGACAGCTCGTAGTAGTCCTTGCCGCCAAACGGATTGAGCACGCGCCGCAT
This sequence comes from Rhodothermales bacterium, assembly GCA_965216255.1. Lineage (GTDB taxonomy): Bacteria > Bacteroidota > Rhodothermia > Rhodothermales > Bin80. The sequence continues at coordinate 3,844,657 of OZ244148.1, read as the reverse complement.
TACCAAAGCGAAGAAAATAAGTACGACTACAAGCAGTATGCGGCGCAGCCGCTTTCGCATGGTGTCACGCATTCACTTTCTGCTGGAATCCGCAGGAGGCTGTGCTGTTCCTGGCACGGGGGAAGCGGGACGCAAACCGGACTTGCACTTGTATTCCACGGTTATTCAGCGTATGCTACATTTTATTAGGGTGGACCGACTTATGCGGACAGTATCACTATTTCTGCTGTTTTTCCTGGGCCTGACGCAGGTACAGGCGCAAAATGCCGTCATGCGCGGCTATGTTACTGACTCCGAAGACGGCCAAGCGTTGCAGGGTGTAAACGTAATCCTGACCAACGACAGCGGAGTGCTTCTGGGCGCTGCCACGAACCGGGACGGCTTCTACGCCATCTCAGGCATTGAAGCCGGGCGCTACTTTTTGGCTGGATCCTTCATAGGCTATCGGCTTTATGCCGACACGCTGGCCTTTGAGCCAGGTGGAATTCGTCCGTACAACTTCGAAATACATTCCGGACTCACCGACCTGGATGAACTTTTGGTGGAAGCCGAGCGGGAAGCCGTAGGCGCGGCAGGCCTCACCGGTGGCTTGCAGTCCGTGCGTCCGCAGGACATCAACCTCGTTCCATCCCCGGATCTTTCGGGCGACTTGGCAAGCTACCTCGTCACGCTGCCCGGCGTCGTGGCGAGCGGCGACCAGGGTGGGCAGCTCTTCATCCGCGGGGGCGAACCGACGCAGAATCTGGTGCTGATAGACGGCATGCTTGTATATCAGCCGTTTCACCTTGTTGGCTTCTACAGCACCATACCGTCCAGTATCCTGAACGTGACGGACGTGTATGCCGGAGGCTTCGGGGCCCGATATGGCGGGAGGCTTTCGTCCGTAATTGACGTTTCGACGCGCAACGGCAACAAGCGTCAGTTATCCGGTGAAATCTCGGCGGCCCCCTTCATCAGCGCGGGTCTGCTGGAGGGACCTATTGTCCCAGGCTACGTTTCGGCTCTTTTTTCCGGGCGCTTCTCCGTCATTGATCAGGGCGCCTCCAAAATTGTCAGTTCCCCGCTCCCGTACGATTTCAATGACCAGTTCGGCAAGATTCATGCCCGGCTCGGGCAGAACAGCCAGGCCAGTATAAGCGCCGTTCGTTCCTTCGACCGGGGAATTATCGGCGCGGCCAGCGAGGCGGAATCCGATAGCACCAGCAGGCAGGTTACGTGGAAGAATGCCGCGATAGGCGCCCGCTACATTCTGTTACCCACAAGTATTCCGGTCCAGGCGGAGATTCTGATATCGGCATCCCGCGTGGAAAACGCATTCGGCCTTGCGACCAACCCCTCCCGGTCTTCCGAGGCGAGGGAAGTCAATGCGGCCGCAAACGTGACGCACTTTAACCGTTTGACGGACATCACATGGGGACTTTATTTCCGGTTCAACGAACTGCAGAGCTCGCTGGGTGGCCTATTCCAGGACATCACCGAGGACCGGGAATTTGTGAGCGAAGCGGGCGGGTACGCAGAGCTTGACTTTAACCTGACAAACGGCCTGGTCTTTCAGCCTGGCTTGCGATTCCAGTCGTTTCCGAGCAAGGGTCGCAATTATGTCGAACCCCGCGCACGTCTCGTATGGAGCTTTGGGGCGCACAAGGTCAGTGCGGCAGCTGGCATCTACCACCAGGAGTTCGTAGGTCTGGCTGACCGCCGGGACGCGGGAGACGTATTTACGGCCTGGACGTCGTCGCCTCACGGCCAGGTGCCGACCGCCTACCACTTATTGGGCGGCTACCAGGTGGCACCCGCTCCGTGGCTGCGACTGGCAGTAGAGGGCTTCTACAAGGAGCTGTCCAATTTGAGCATCGCTGAATGGTCGGCCTTTCCCCGCTTCACCACGCGCCTGCAGCCAGCAGACGGGACCGTACTCGGCCTGGACGGGCGGCTCGAAATTATTAGGGATCCGTTCTACGGATTCGTGAACTATGGGTATACCGAAGTGGAATACCAGGCGCGGCAGACGGAAATAGAGTTCTGGTTTGGCTCCAGCGCCTATGCATTTTCGCCTCCGCACGACCGCAGGCACCAGATGAATGCGCTCGGAAGCCTGCGTCTGCTGGGCTTTGTGCTCAACGTACGCTGGCAGTTCGGGTCCGGACTGCCCTTTAGCGAAGCCTTGGGCTTTGACGAATTCATTGCCCTGGGCGGGCCCACGGATCTTACGGAGGTACGCGGGCAAACCCGCGTACTCTACAGCTACCCCTACGGTGGACGCCTCCCGACATACCATCGTCTGGACCTGTCCCTCGAGCGCGCCATTACCATTTCGCGCAACACGGTCCTTACGCTTCAGGGCAGCGCCACCAACGCATATGACCGCACAAACCTTTTCTACATCGATCTGCTCACTCTCGAGCACCTGGATCAGCTCCCACTCATTCCAGCGGCTGGCATCAAGCTCGAATTCTAGGTCCACACCCGTGGCACATGCGTCCTAATTACCTTCACATTGCCGTTGCAATTGCACTCGCGCTTGTGCTCACCTCCTGCGAGGAATCAGTCTCGCCCATCCTGGAAAGCGACCGCCAGTTTACGCTGTTTGGCACGCTGGACATGGCCAGCGACACGCAATTCGTGCGGGTAATCCCGATACGCCCTACCCTGGCCCCATCCGCCGAAACGCCGGATGTTACGTTTACCTCAACCGAGCTAACCAGTGGCCGCACCGAAATATGGAGCGACAGCCTGATCACTTTTCCCGATGGATCTCCCGGATTTCTCTATTACTCGCCGTTCCGGGTACGTGCCGGCAGAAGCTACCTCCTCGAAATTCAACCCAATGGTTCGCCACTGGTGACAAGCGCCGAGACCACGGTGCCGACACAGCCAGTGGTGACCGTCCTTCCGGAAGTAGTCGAGTTAATTATTTCGGCAACAGAATCGCGGCTTATTGTTCGGCAGTCGGTCGAGTGGGAAGGTGTCCCGGACGAGCCGTTTGCGGCGGAGGTGTGGTACCGTTTCTTCCGTATCAGCGACTTCACGTTCCGCGACATTCGAATCCCGTATGCCCCCATTCTCCGCCCAATGGAACCGGATGGATGGCACTTTGACCTTGACCTGAAACGGGACCGGGACTCATTGGGAGCCCAAATAGACCTCACCCCGTCCATCTTTCTTGCAGGACTGGGCATGACGATTACGGTGCTCGACGAGGACTTCATCCAGCCTGGGGGAATCTTCGATCCTGAAGTGCTAGCGCAGCCCGGGACTCGCTCGAACGTTACCAACGGTTTCGGTTTTGTCGGTTCCGTTGGGCGCTTCTCCGTGGAGTGGTTATTGGCCGACAACACCATCAACACGTTGAGATACAATTTGATGGAGCCGCAACGCCGGCATGGCAGGGACTGGGTCGCGTCCTGGCCGGCCGTCCCGGGAAGCCATTCGGCTGGCCGACCGCGCAGCCGACCAAATTAGGGTAGTACGACGTGGGATGCGCATACTGGTAATCATTCCCGCGTTCAACGAAGAGGGCGCCATTGCACGCGTCATCTCCGCCATACCGCAGGACTTGGTCGCAGAAATAGTGGTCGTGGATAATGCCTCTGACGACGGCACCGCGCGCGCGGCGCACGCGGCCGGCGCGACCGTCCTGACGGAGCACTGCCGCGGTTACGGCCACGCTTGCCTCTGTGGCATCGCATATGCGCGCCAGCGCCGGGCCGAAGTGGTGGTATTTCTGGATGGCGACTACAGCGATCATCCCGAAGAAATGGAGGCGCTGACGGAGCCTATCCGGCGAGGCGAGGCGGATATGGTGATCGGCAGCCGTACGCAGGGCATCAGCGAGCCCGGCGCCCTCTTGCCCCAGGCCCGGGTAGGCAACAGGGTGGCCTGCCTGCTCATGCAAGCCATATGGGGTGCCGCCTACAGCGATCTGGGGCCGTTTCGCGCCGCGCGGCTTCGCGACCTCACGCACCTGGGCATGCGGGATGGCACCTTCGGATGGACCGTAGAAATGCAGATCAAGGCGCACCTTGCCGGACTGCGCGTCACAGAGGTCCCGGTATCCTACCGCCGCCGGATCGGAGCTTCCAAGATCACAGGAACCATTTCGGGTACGGCCAAGGCCTCCGCCAAGATCTTATGGACCATCTGGCAGCTCGCCTGGCGCACCCGGAAATTGAAACGGTATTACCGCGCAACAAGCACGACGTAGAGCCGAACAATGCCCATTGCGTACGGGTACCACAGTGCCACTTTACCAGCGTATTCAACCAATGGAAGCTGATATCTGGTTTAACGGGAAGTTCATTCCCTTCGACGAGGCCAAAATCCATGTCCTCGCGCATGTGGTCCACTATGGCTCCTCCGTATTCGAGGGGATCCGGTGCTATGAAACCGCCAAGGGGCCGGCGATTTTTCGGCTTTCGGAGCACATGCGACGCCTGATGGATTCGGCCACGATTTACCGAATGGCCTCGCCATACGACCAGACCACGCTGGAAAAAGTGTCGCTGGAGACCGTGCGACGAAGTGGCCTATCGCCCTGCTACATTCGTCCCGTGCTGTACCGGGGCGTGGGATCCATGGGCGTAAACCCTTTGAATAATCCTGTCGAGACGTTCATTGCCGTGTGGGAGTGGGGGGCCTATCTAGGACCGGAAGCGCTGCAGGAGGGCGTGGACGTTCAAGTGGCGTCTTGGTCGCGCATGGCGCCCAATACATTCCCCTCCATGGCAAAGGCGGCCGGCAATTACCTCAATGCCAGCCTGGTCAAAATGGATGCTGTAGTCAACGGCTACGTCGAGGGCATCATGCTCAGTACAGATGGTCATGTGGCGGAAGGCAGCGGTGAGAACCTGTTCCTGGTACGCGACGGCGTCCTGTATACGGCGCCGACCAGCCTTTCCATCCTCCCCGGCATAACACGCGGCGCTGTCATTCGCTTGGCCCGCGACAGGGGCTATACGGTTGAAGAACGACATATGCCAAGGGAAGCGCTATACATTGCCGATGAACTATTCTTTACAGGGACGGCGGCCGAGATCACTCCCATTCGATCCGTAGACAAGTACGTAATTGGCCCCGGGCGACGCGGGCCGATTACGGAAGAACTTCAGCATGCATTCTTCGATATCGTGCACGCCGGCAACGATCCCTACGGCTGGCTGAGACCTGTCGGCAGAGCCTAGCAACCCGTGGTAGCCAGGCCGTCGTTGCCCTTACGAGACGCTCCATGGAGCGTCGCTTTTTGCCTTAAGAACCCGGGCCGATTTATTCATGTTAACAATTTAATAACATTTAGACCCTAGCCGGAATAGTATGGATTGTGGCCCTCCCGCCGGATCGGCGGCGCCACGAACCCCTTTCTCCAGTGCCTCTGTGCCGCGCTCTTGTTAACCATACTGGGTTGTGCGAGCAGCCGCCCGCCAACCCGGGTCCATCGAGGCTCTTCTGGCCGCCCTTCCGTGGCCAGAGGGTACTACGGGCGCCGCCCTAGACACCCGGAGGCTGGCGCGAGCCATCCATGACCGTGTGGACGACATGCGCATCAAGCACGTAAGCGTCCGGTGAACCCCGTTTTGTGAGGTAACGGTGTGGTCGCGATCTTGTGATTGGTAACCGGACGCTTACCAACCAATGTACCTGGCCGGCGAGACTCTGGATCTGGAGGCCGGGATTGATCCGCTACGCTAGTACCGGTGCTGGTGTGCTGGAGCAGTTCCGGCGAGAGCCGAGTGTCATGTGGGTACGATCCCTGTACACAGGGTGGAAGGGTGGTTTGCCGCCTCCGCCATGCCTGTGCCGCCTTCCCCGAATCCCAGAACAACGAAACCACCATTGACTATGACTTCCAAATGACCCGACTATTGGAGGCCACGATTCGGCCATTGCGAACCCACTCCCTGGTACTTGCCGAACGGATACGCCATGGCGTTGCGTACAACCCGTTCGCCGACGCGATCACACAGGACCCCTACCCGACGTACGCGGCTTTGCGCGCGCGCAGCCCGGTGCACCGCAGCCTCCTGACCGGGGCCTGGGTCTTGACGCGGTATGTCGATGTCGAAGCCGTACTGCGTGACCACCGGCGATTCTCGAACGATCCGCGGCGGCGAGAGGCGGCACACCGGGGCATTGGTGCACTTCCGGCCGGACCCGACGACTACAGCCGGCTGCTGGTCGATCCGCCGGAACACACGCGACTTCGACGGTTGGTCAACGAGGCGTTTACACCCCGGGCGGTCGAGGCGTTCAAACCGCGGATACGGACCATCACCGCAGAGCTACTGGAGCGCGTCGCCACGCCGGCGCGCTTCGATCTTGTCCGGGACGTTGCACAGCCGCTGCCCCTGCGAGTCATCACTTGGATGCTGGGCGTTCCGCCGGAGAGCCTCAGGCGTTTCGAGGTTTGGTCGAAGCAGCGCGCACGGCTGCTGGAGTTGACGGTCACCGCGAGCGAGCGAGCGGGCGCGAGGGCCGCGGGCCGGGCCATGGACGAGATCTTCGCGCCGGTCATGGAAGCGCGGCGCGCGGAACCGCAGGACGACATCATCAGTGTGTTGGCGCGAGGCAACGAGCGCGGCGAGCGGATGAGCCCGGAGGAAGCTCTCGACATGCTCCGCGTGCTGCTCGTTGCCGGCAACGAGACCACGGCGAACCTGATCGGGAACGGCATGTTGGCGTTACTCAAGCATCCGGCTCAACTCGAGCGCCTGCGCGAAGAGCCTGGGGAAATCGACTCGGCGGTGGAAGAGATGCTGCGTTTCGACGGCCCGGTGCAATGCGACTTCCGTGTGGCGGTGGAACACTGCGAGATCGGGGAAGTCCCGATTCAGCCGGGCGACAGCCTGATCCTCTTGATCGGCGCGGCCAACCGCGACCCCGAGGTGTTCGAGCGCGCCAACGAATTCGAAATCGGCCGGCGCGGAACCCGTCACCTGGCATTCGGACGTGGGATCCACAGCTGTATCGGCGCGCAGCTGGGTCGGCTGCAGGCGCGGATCGCCATCGGGATGCTGCTGGAGCGTTTTACGTCGATGCGAATGCTCGGCGGCGAGCCGAGGTTTCGGAGCAATTCCGTGATGCGCGGGCTTGAGTCGCTGCAAGTCAGCGCAACGATCGGCCCAGGCCGTATTTAGCAGCCAAATTGTGGATCGAGAGATCCTGTATCCGTTCCGATACACCCGTTACATAAATAACCTCCGGTCCGGCCTAGCATTCCGGCAGCGTACGGGGTAAGATCACCGGCTCCCGTGGCGCAAACGCCAGCGCCCGCATTGCCGGTATGTCGACCTCGGCCAGCCCGCTATAGTCCGCACCGAAATCCGCAGGGATCAGGCTGCCGTCGTAACAACGGCCCCTGGCGCCGAGCACGTCCGTAGGCAGGGGGGCGCCCATGTCCACGTGCTCCACCACCTGTTCGATGCGCAGCACCGCAAGGCTTGCCGCATGCGCAGCCTCGCCGAGAGCATCGGCAACTTCATCCGGGCCTTCAAATGTAACCGCCGCCCTGCGGATTCGCCGGGCAAGAGCGGCCTGCCTATGCAGGAGAGCATTGATCGACTCTTTCACGTATGCGGCCCCTCCGGGGCGGTCTGGTTGCGGTCAATCATTCCGCGCCGCCGTCCGGGCGCGCAAACCTCCCCTCGATCCACCCCTCGATGCGGGCAAGGCGTTCACCAAGCACGCCCACGTCCATATGCAGCTTCCATAGGAACGCCAGCACCGCAACCAGGGCCGCTAGCGATATGCCGTCAATGTAGGTCATTGGTCCGTGCCCCTCCGGGCGGTTTGGTTTTCGGCATTGTACCGCGCCACGGTATAGCGCGAAAACGGCGGCGCGGCATGTGTTGATTTTGTCGGTACGGGGCGGCGCGGAACGGCCCCCAGGCCGCACGCCCCGCCACCCCTCACCCCCCCCCTTGTAGGGGTAGTAATTGGAAACCGGCCTTTAAAAACAATAGTTTACGAGACAAAGTGTGACCCCTTGTCACATGCCGTCAGGGCCGAGATTCCGGCCGGTAGCGGCAGCCATTTTCTCCCTCTGTTCCTCTGTTCCTCTGTCCACCCCGCCCACGTGGGGCCGGACATTATGTTCCGACTCACCCCTTTTCACGAGCTTGCAAAACCGGCCCTAGTGGACGGGTTATGGCATGAATGAACCTTATGGGACATAGCCTCAGCCCCTATGGATTGCTCCGTTTCTGAAGAACACTTTGAGACTGCTGACAAGCTATGGGATCGGCTCAGCCCCACTCTCCGGCCTCCGGAGTTGCCAAACGAGGTCCTGTACCGGGGCCATGCAGATGCCGCATGGCAGCTCATGCCAACTATCTTGCACAAAAACGAATACGATATGCTTGGAAGCATATTGGGACCCGAGCGGACGGCTAATAAACAAGCCTGGGGGGAGTTTCAGTTGCTGGAGATCTTTGTTGCCTGTTGCGATGCTTCCGGCGTTCCTGTCCCTAACAGCCCAGCAACTCTTCGTAACCATCACTTGCACCATGCCAGTTTCGATTCCTACCTCGGGAATCCCGTGTATTGGCCTCAGGATGAATTGCTTGAAACCATGGCTCTAGCACGGCTGCACGGACTTTCAACGAGATTGCTTGATTGGACTGATAACCCCTATAGGGCCGTGTATTTCGCTGCTTGTTCGTCCCAGAAACTGAGATTCCCGGCTCCAGCGTCACAAGGTGCTCCTCCTCTATCCTGTCGGAAGCCGACAGGATCTGTGACCAGTGCTCCTGGCAGCATGACTTGGCTGCCAGTATATTGGGTAGGGACTTATTGTATCTACCCACAACCAGGTTTAGAGACGCTTATTGAGAGTTTGTCTCTGGGAGAGGCCGGGGGACTTACGAGGTCTGTGCGCGGGTAAGTCAGCCAACTGCGTAGGGGAGCCTGTGGTATATGCCTGCCCTCCCGCCTGGGGCTTTAGTAATGCCGGAGAGTGTTCAAGGCCGCCTGTACACCGTAGTTACGGCTGCGTGCAGGTGAGCCTGTGTTACGATAAACGCAGCTGAGTTAGCCATGAGATCGACTAGATGTTTGAACCTCCGGTTCCCCACGTGCTGTCAGGGGTTGGAGGCTGTTTTCGCGCTTTGGGGGATGGAACGCAATTCGGCCGGGTGTACCGCATATACCTGTTCACATCTGGCAACGTACGCACAGATCGGTGCGCGTACCTGTTTCTGCCTGCCGCAACGGATTCGGTGATACTACGCACTATATGAACTAAGACCCATAGGCGCAGAGTGGCGCAGGCCTCGGCACGGCGTACCTTGCCCGTGTCGGCAAGAGGCTGCAAGATTATGAGGCCGCCTCAAGGCAGAGCCTGTGGCAGCCCCCCGCCCGGCGCGCTCATGCATGCTGGGGAGTGTTCAAGGCCAAGCCCGCCTCCTAGAGGAAGCATCCGAGCCTGTATAAACAATGCACGTACGTGAGCAGCAGCCCGCTAAATGAGGCCACTTGCCGGACGGGAAACCGACACTTACAACTGTTCAATTTAAACACGGAGCCCACCATGCACAAGCCTTTCGTGACCTGCGCCGGCTGCGATACCGCCAAGGACAAGGTGGATGTCGTACGACGCACGGCCAATGGCAATCTGGCCCACCGCGTGTTCGCCAACACGCGTACGGGGCACAGGAAACTCCTCCGATGGCTCGGCAAAGGCCCTGTCCGCGTCGTCGTGGAAGCCTCGGGCATATACAGCTTGGATCTGTCGCTGGCACTGCACAAGGCCGACGGGATCGAAGTCATGGTTATGGGTCCTCGTGCACTCAAGGACTACCGGCGCTGTACAATGGAGCGCTCGAAGACCGACAAGGTCGACGCCGCCGTGATCTGCGACTATGCCTGGCGCATGGACTTCGAGCCGTGGCAACCGCCGTCGAAGGAGGCGCTCGAGCTGCGCCAGATCGCGCGCCGTCTGCACACCTATGTCGATGACCTGACCGCAGCCAAAAACCGCCGGCACGCCGCACGGTTTTCGATGACCACCAGCGAAGTGGTGCTGCGTGACATTGTGGCGCACATTGAGCACCTCCACGAGCGCATGGACGAACTGGAGAAGGAGGCCCGGCACCTGATCGATAGTATGCCCGCGTTGGCGCAAGCCTACGCACTGCTAACCAGCGTCAAGGGTATTGCCCAGCGCAGCGCCATCCAGCTGATGGCGGAGCTGCTCTGCCTGCCGGATGCCCTGACGGTGCGTGAGTGGGTCGCATATGCCGGACTTGACGTGCGCGAATACGAGTCCGGAACATGTGTGCGACGGCCGCGCCGCATCTCCAAGGTGGGTAATGCCCACCTGCGCAGAGCCCTCTACATGCCTGCCCAGGTGGCGATTCAGCACGATCCCCACGTAGGAGCTTTCTACGAGAAGCTCCTGGGCAAGGATAAGAAATCAATGGTGGCTGTGGTGGCTGTCATGCGGAAGCTGCTACATGCCATCTACGGCATGCTGAAACACGGCACACCCTTCGATGGCGCGAAATTCTACCAGATACCCGTGCCTACCTCTTAACTTTCAAGAGAGTGTTTTAGATAAATGAATCATCTAGCTACACGATCCTGTGCCTCTGGCCGCGCTTAGACGCGGCCAGAGGCACGACGTTTACGGCCGTAGCCGCCTCCGTCCGACACGCAGGGCCTCCCGCCCTGCCGAAAAGCTCCATGCTCCTCAGACGGATGTTACGGGCCGCATTAACGTCCCGGTCCTGCCGGTGCCCGCACTCGCTACAAACGAACGTGCGGACCGCCAGCGTCAGCCGGTCCTTTGCCAGAGCGCCGCACGCGCTGCACGTCTATAATGCGGCTTTACTTTCACGAGCTCGCCTCCGGCGCTTTCAGCCTTGTAGACGAGTTGCTGCATGAGCATGCCGAGGCATTGCTCGCGCATAGAACGGTTCAGCCCACGTTTGCGAGAGTCGCCACGGGCCGTCATCGCTTGGAGTTTCAGGTCTTTCACGACAATCCATGCGGAGTGCATCTTCACGATGTCGGTCGTAATGCGGTGTACTTCGCTGCGGCGGCGCACGGCCAACCTGCGGCTTTCGCGGGTGAGGGCCAGCTTCTTTTTGCGGCGCGTCTTGCTGCCGCGCTTGGCACGGCTTACGGCTTGCTGGAGGCGTTTGCGCTCCGGCAACCGCAAGGGCGCGTACTGCGCGCCGTCAGAGAGCAAACAGTTGGCCTTTACGCCCACGTCGACACGTATGGCCTCGCGCGTGTCCGTCGCGACCACCACGATGTTATGCTGCACGACAAGCTGCACGTTGAAGCCGGTGCCTAAAGGGTGTCGCAGGATGCGGACCAGCCGGACGGTGTTGCCGCCGGAGAGTACGCCGCGCTTGTCTTTGAACCGCAGCTTGCCCACGCCCTTTATCTGGAGCGTATGGTAGGGGCCGTTCTTGCGCGGCACGGTGCCCTCGAGTTCAAAGGATCGCACTTCCGGCTTCAATCTTGGCCTGCCCTAGCCTTCGCCAAAGAACTTGTCGTAAGCGGCGCGGACGCGCTGGAGCATGCTGCGCTGGGCGCGCACAGGCTGCGCCGCATTATGCGCATTGTCCTGACACATGGCCGTAAGCCTCTTGTACAGATCAAAGGTGGAAGGCGTCTTGCCGCCTTCGGCAACCTCGTTGCGGCAGTGGGCCACTGCGTCATTGCGCAGCCACACCAGATACCGAAACAACGCGTCCAGTGCTTCGCGCCGGGCCTTCCTCACCCGTTGGCACCGGTATGAGTAGGTGCGTATCACAGGTATGTACACGTACTTGCACATATTTTGTTCCGCGTTCATTTATCTATATAAATCCCATTGGGTACCAAGCGTAAACGTGTAATTTTATACGGTAGACAGATCCTGCCACGTTTACGCTTATAGCCACCGCATCGCCGGAGCTGTCAAGCGGCTCGGCTGCCGGCCACCGATGCTGTTCGCGCTGCCGAAGGTAATCTGAAACAGCCCCCCGTCGTGTCGATGCTCGCCAGGGTGATCTAGACTGCCGCGTGGCTACATGTCGCGCTTACGCATGCTCAGGAATCCGGTCGCCAAGAAAATGGCTGCGTAAACCAGAGCCGCAATGATCAGATTCTCGACGTCGAGGAACTCCAGCGGCTCCCGGCCCCGCTCGGCGCGCATTGCGTTCTCGCTGGCGAGCAGGTCGGGGTAGTGGACCAGGGGATCTCCAAGAGCACCGTGCACCGCGAGCGGGAAGTGGTCGGCAACCCTGTCCAGCACCGGGCTCGCTCTTTCCAGCATCTCTCCGATGAAGGACTCGATCAGCACGTAGACCAGGAGGACTCCCATCGCCGGCCCCGTGGACCTCACCAGGTACGCCAGCATGAGCGCTGCGCTTCCCCACATCAGCAGGACCAGCCCGTAGGCTATCATATAGTTGAAGTCCGTTGGTCGCACAAGTGGCGATCCACTCTCGCTTGGGCTGACGACCGTCCCGGCACCTCCAATCACCACGGGGAGCACCAGGAAGAGGGCGACGAGCCCGGCGGAAACGAGGACCTTGCCCGCGTAGAAGCGCTCCTTGCTGAGCCCGTCGATCACATTCTGGCGCCCGGTGCGCCACGAGAACTCCGGCGCCACAAGCAGAATCAAGAGCATCCCAAGGAAGAAAGGCCCGAGGTAGGCCGGCATTTTGAGAATGTTTGGCCAGGACTGCGGGAGTGCGAAGGCAATGTTGGCACGCACATTCGCGACCTGCACAGCGCTCACGACGTCGCCCGCGATTATTGCAGCAAAAACCCCGAGCGTCACCCAAAAGGCCCGCCGCCTTACCGCCTTCAGCGCCTCGATCCGGAACAGCACACTCGGGATGTTCATGATGCGATCTCCGTCATCGAATCGAAGTCACCCTTGGTGAGGTCCATGAACACTTCCTCCAGGCTCTGCCGGTGCGGTGCCAGATGCGACAGGTAGATCCCCTGCGCGGCCAGGTAGCGGCTCACGCTGGCGAAGTCGCCGCTGCTCAGACCGACGATGACCCCCTCCTCTGAGCGGCGAACCGAAGTCACCTCCGGATATCTCTCCAGCGCGGCCACCAGCGCGACCACGTCGGCGGCGCGCAGCAAGGCCGAAGTCCCCCCGCTCACCACGTCCGCCACGGCACCCTGCGCCACGATCCTTCCCCTGCGCACGATCGCGACGTGGGAGCAGGTGCGCTCCACCTCCCACAGCATGTGGCTCGACAGAAAGATCGTCTTGCCGCGGCCAGCAAGAATGCGGATGATCTCGCGGATTTCGCGCATGCCCTGCGGGTCGAGGCCGTTGGCCGGCTCGTCGAGAATGAGCAGTTCAGGGTCATTGAGCATGGTGGCGGCGAGCGCAAGCCGCTGCTTCATGCCGAGCGAATAGGTGCGGAAGCGGTGTTTCGCGCGGTCGGCCAGACCGACCAACTCCAGACATTCCTCGATCCGTGGACGGTCCACCCCCTTCAGCGCGGCAGCGATGCGCAGGTTATCGCGGCCGCTCATGTACGGGTAGAAATTTGGGGTCTCGAGCGTGGCGCCGATCCGCGAGCGGGCCGCCAGAATGTCCTTCGGGTCGGAGGCCCCAAAGAGTTGGAAGCTGCCGCCGGTCGGGTTGATGATGCCGACCACCATCCCGATGGTCGTAGTCTTGCCGCTACCGTTGGGGCCCAAAAACCCGAAGACCTGGCCCTCGTCCACGGAGAAGGAGACCTGGTTCACCGCCAGCACGGACTTCGCGGCGCGCCTCCCGTAGCGTTTGGTCAGGTTGAAGGTCTGTAAGACGGGCATGGCTGGATCGGGATTGCCCCATTCCTAAGTTGGGCGGAGCGTTGGCTGTAGCGTTTATGGTAAGTGGTTTAGGGGAATCGGTTTCGTATTTCAGGGTTTTGGCCAATGTCTTTCATGGGCACAGCTTCAACGGGCTTCAGTCGGGACTCGTAGCGCATGAAGATAGCGGCGAAGAGGTACTGTCAAAGTTTGGGTCTGAAAGGCGCTGGCGCATCGTGGTGGGGAGTGGGTATTAGGCCGCCTGCCTGTTGATCTCTACGCTATGCTCCCGCGGGATAGTCTCCAACACGTGTAGGAGCAGTTTCGATCCTGACAGCTTCCGCCAGCTTGTCTCCGCCGCTCGGCATAGCCTGTAAACCATCATAAGAATCGCATCCCGACTGCCGCAGCCTTTGGTCGAACACATGGAACTACCCCGTGGCTACTGGTTACATTAATGTATGCATCCGGTGAACCCCATCTTGTGAGGTGGCGTCGGTGTCGGAATCTTGTGTTTGAACAATTCACGACGATTCCATGGGCAAGACGAGAGGGCGTGTCCGGGGAAAGTCACGGTCCGCGCTGAATACGCCGGTGCCTTTTGCAACCCGGAGCAGCTCGCCTTATGGCTGCAGCACAGCCGCCGATGCTGGAGCTTGCTGCGCCTCTTGCCAGCGATGGGGCAAGAGGCGTGCCACGCGCTTGGCAGGATGAGTCGGAATGCGCTCCAGCACGTCGGCAAGCCAGGCTTGGGGATTTACTCCATGCAACTTGCACGTGCCGAGAAGAGGATAGACCACCGCTGCCCGCTGGGCTACCGCATGCGAACCCGCAACCAGGTAGTTCTTGCGTCCCACGGCAAGCGGGCGTATCGCATTCTCGACCAGATTGGTGTTAACCTCGATTCTGCCGTCAGACACAAAACGGGTCAGCTTCTCCCACCGGTTTAGCATGTAACGAACGGCCTTGCCCCACACACTCCTCGGCAGCCCCGGATGGGCTTCAAACCACGGCTTCAGCCCATCCAGTACCGGCTGGGCCTGCTCCTGGCGCCGCCGAGCAGGACTTGCCTCTTCCTCGCGCAACAGGCGCTCGATGTCGTACAACAGCTTGATTTGCCCCAACACATAGCCAGCCTTATCCGGCTCGCTGCCTTGAGCCTCGTAGAACTTGCAGCGGGCATGCGCCATGCACCCATAGGCCGTGACTGACCTCTGAAGCTCGAACGCATCGTAGGCCGCATACCCGTGCGTCTGCAAGGCTCCGGCATATCCGCGCAAGAACGCCTCCGGCCCATCTCGCGAGCGGCCCTTGTAATAGTCCGTTACCACAAGCTGCGACTCCGGCGCGTGATAAACCCAGTAGAAGCCGCGATGCGTCTTGCCCTTCTTGCTGTGATCCTGCACCTGGACCGTTGTCTCATCCACCTGCAGATACCCGCTTGCCAGTACCTCCTCTTTGAGCGCCTCGACCAGCGGCCCAAGATGCCACGCCGTCTGGGCTATCCAGTCTGCCAGCGTCGAGGTCGATAGCGCTACGCCTTCCCGCTGAAAACGCTGGCGCTGCCGGTACAAAGGCAGATGATCGCAATACTTCTCGATCGTCACATGCACCAACAGCCCCGGCTCCGCCATCCCTTTGTCAATCAGGCGCGGCGGCAGCTCTGCCATGATCACGCCTCTGGCCTCATTGGCGGGGTCCACGTACTTGGGACGCTCGCGCCGGATCACCTTCAGCTTGGCTGCCTCTTATCCAGCGTCTCCGTCACCTCCTTGCCGATTGAGAAGCGCCGTGCCTTCTTCCGGCTTGATGACAATCACCTCGCGCCGCAGATGCGCAGGCAACACCTGGCGTACAGCAGCCCGCTTCGCAGCAGGCAGCCTCCGCTTTATCGTGATGGTCTCGGGCTGCGGCAATGGCGCCACACACTCCGCCTCTTCAAACAACGCCGCCTGCTGCGTGTCCGGCTCCGGCACAAACCGCTCGCTCCTGGCACCAAAAACCAGACGCCGGAGTTCAGCCAACTGAAACTCAAGCTCCGCCAATCGCAGACATTGACCGGCGTTCTCCTAGCGTAACCGGCTGTTTTCCCGCGCGACCGGCTGTTCTCCTGGCGCAGGCCTACCAGCTCCTCACGGAGCAGCTCAAGCGTCGCGGAAGAGGTGGGGGAGCTTCGGTGACCTGCATGATTCTTCAATAGATCACGCAAGCATAAAATTCCACATTCCAAGATTATCATTCGCCTATTCCTTAGCCCCTCACCACATAGCGGCGCCGGTATTTGAGAGACTTTAGCGATATCCCCTCCAGTAGCAGCACCATCTGTGCCCACGTCGGTTTGTCGCTCTTGAGCGGCTCGAACGTGCCCGCTTCCAGCCGTTTGTAGAAAAGGGCAAAGCCGCTCCTATCCCCTATCAGCAGCTTTATATGCGTCCTTCTTCGGTTTACAAAAACAATAACGTCACCCGACATCGGGTCCTTCCCCAGGCCCGAGTGTACCAGAGCGCACAGGCCGTCAAAGCTCTTGCGCATGTCGGCGGGCTTGCGCTGCAGATAGTACCGATGAGAAGGCCCCAGCCCAATCACGGCTTAACCAGTGTTGCCAAGAAGGAGGAGGATACCGGCACGAAGAAGCGCAGCCGCACCCCGCTCGGATAATCCGCCTGTTCCTGCCCACGCAGAGCAGGAGCCCCTATCTCCAGGAAGGCTGCGCCTTCGGATGCAGCGGCCTTCTTACCGTACTTGTGCCGCCAGTAAGACAGCTGCGAACGGCAGATTCCGTGCTCGGCACAAAAGGACTCCGCTGTCTGGCTCCCTTTCAGGTACTGTTCTACCAGCGGATCCATTTCTTCCGCCGTGCCGTTAGGCTTGCGCATGCGTCGTGGGCTTTGATCCTCGGGTCAGGTGACAATCTCCTGACCAGCCCTTCACCCCGGCAAGGTGTGGTTCACCGGACGCTTACTCAAGCACGGCCTGCCCCCGGCTGGTCGGACCGCCTGGCCAGCCTGGCGTTAGGCCACAGTCGGAACATGGCCGAGAACCCCTTTTTCGGACACACAAATCTGCAGAGCCTGGAGCCTATTGACAGGGCCGTGGATGCCGGCCTTCCGGGACCCACGGGCAAGGGACCCTAATTCATGAGCGGCGTGAGGGAAGCCTGCTGCGGACCCATTGCTACGCGGAATACCGCCTGTACCG
This sequence comes from Rhodothermales bacterium, assembly GCA_965216255.1. Taxonomy (GTDB): domain Bacteria; phylum Bacteroidota; class Rhodothermia; order Rhodothermales; family Bin80. The sequence goes on along the minus strand of OZ244148.1, from coordinate 3,827,710 downwards.
GAAGCGAGGCGGCGACGAGACCTACGTTTGCACGTGGAAAACGGAAGAGGCCATCGCTGCCAAGGCCGTGCAGCGCTGGATCGAGGGCCGCGCCAACCTATTGAGCCCGCTCTACGTGACGGCGGGCGTCGGAGTCGCGCATGCCGAAAATTAGGCCCTCTTTGTCACGCAGAACTTCTCGATTCTGGCATCCAATGTGCTGGCGGCCCGGTAAGGCCGGCCTAACGCGCCAGCACCAAGCGCCGCACCCGCGTCCTGTCCCCAGAAGTCAGACGCACGAAATAAACGCCCGCACCCACGCGCCGGCCCTGCGCGTCGTCGGCTGACCAGCGCGCGGCGTGCTCGCCGGCGCCCCTTTTGCCCTCCACCAGCGTCTGCACCCGCGAGCCCAGCACGTTGTATACTTCGAGGGTCACGCGGCCAGGCTCCGGGAGGACAAAGGAAATGGTAGTGGTCCGGCCAAACGGGTTCGGATATCCCGAACCGAGGCTGAATTCGTAGGCTGGATCGGCTTCGGATTCCGTGCTAAGCCCAGCGCCGCCGGTAATGGAAAATGTACCCTCTTCGGCAAATTCAGAGCCCTTGTAGCTATGGTCAATAGCCTGCACGCTCCAATAGTACGTGCCAGCGGCAAGATTGCGCAGACTACGACGCGTACCCTGGCCCGCGTTACCGTGTCCTGCCACCAGGCGCCGACCACTTCCCGGATCGGAAGCCGCAGAGACAATATTGGCCGATCCAGGCGCCGTGCCTACACGTATGTTGTACGACAGCCCAATAGCGGGCGTCTCCCCATCCGTAGTTGCATCCCACGAAAGCGCCACGGTACTGCCGGATACGTCGGCACCCAGCCCGGAGGGCTGCGCCGGAGGCCTATTGACGCCGAAGGCGTCGTTGCGGTACAACCGCATAAGCGGATTGGCGATGCGGCTGTTTCCGGTCGCCACGATATCCAGGTCATTGTCGCCGTCGAAATCGCCCCAATGCACGGACGAAGCGGCAACTCCCGGGATATGCAGCCAGGAACGAAAGCTGCCGCCGTCATTGCGGTACACTTGGCCGGAACGGCTGGATGCAAGGTCGCGGGCCCCCACGACGAGCAAGTCCAGATCTCCGTCACTGTCGGCATCCCCCCACGCGACGCCGCCGTACAGAACGGGGGCCACGTCCGCGGCTAACCGAACGAAGCGCCCCCCATCATTGCGGTACACCTCCGTTATGGGGGCCAGTACATGCTGCGTACTGAGCACGGCTCCTGACAGGGCCAGATCCAGATCTCCATCATTGTCATAATCACCCCAGTCCATGGCGGAAAACACGACACCGGGCAGCCCCGCATTTTCTTCCACCAGCCCCCCCTGGCCATCATTGCGATACAACACGGTCCGAAATCGTCCAGTAACCTCTGCACCAGAAAGTGCCAGGTCGAGATCGCCATCACTGTCGTAATCCACCCACTTGGCATCGCCAAAGGCTAATTGCGGCAAAACCATGTCGGCTCCCACAAAGGCACCCTCTTGATTGCGATAAAGCGACGTCACGTACCTACCTTCTTCCACCACGCCGCCCACAAGCACGTCTTCGTCTCCATCATTGTCGTAATCCCCCACGGCCACCATGCCGCTGTATGCTCCCGGCAGTCCCGCTGCAGTCTCTTCAAAGCGCCCGCCGGTGTTGCGGTAGAGTCGCGTGATGCCCTCAAGCGGCTGGTTTTCATTGGCCGCTCCCGAACGCGCAGTTCCGGCAACCACAAAATCAAGAGCGCCGTCACGGTCAAAATCCAGCCACGCCACCTTGCTTAACCAAAGGCCCGTGGCGAGCCGCGTTACGTCAAATCTGCGCACCAGCGTGCCACTGGCCCGTGCATATTCCCCACCGGTCCAGGCGACATAGGTCGTCGGAGTGAAGGGCTCCCTGTTACTCGAATTGCCGGTTCCAAAAAAATCCAAATCGCCGTCCCCGTCTAGGTCGGCTAGCGCCACGGCTCCATAGTCCAGTGCCACAAGCTCCGGGACTACCAGTGAGAACGTGAATGGCTGGGCGCCGGCCGGGACGGCAAGAAGAAGCATGGCGGTGCAAGCGGGCAGCGCCAGCAGGTTGAATATTGCTGGCTTGGTCAAGGTACAGCCTCCACCGGAACGACTATCCTGAGACGATCCCACATCAGGACGAGAACCGTTTCTGAATCCTGCGTCTCGAAGCCGATGCCAAAGGCTTCTTGGCTCCGCTCCAGCTGCTCTACCGGCGTCACGAGCCGCAGCACATCTTCCTCCGGATTGTAGGCCTGCGTGCCGTTCTGCCCGAGTCCGCGATTGAAAATAAGGGTCCAGGTATCGGGTCCCGGGACGGTAAACAGCGAGTAAGTGCCGGCATCGAGTACCTCCCCCCCGACAAGCAACGTTCCGGTCAGCGTGATTTCCGTGGCTTCGTTTGCCGCCGTGCGCCAGAGCTCTCCCATCGGTACAAGCCCGCCAAAAATCTCCCGGCCTCGCTTCCTTGGGGAGCTGTAATGCACCTTAACGTAGGTATCGCCCACATGCGTGCGCGCCAGCTGCAACGGGCTCAGGCGCGCCTCGGGGGCAGCCGTAGCCACCACATTCCAGTCATCCGGGAACAGAGACGTGTCGAGACCCGGAATGATGCTCAGCGCGTTCTTGTAGTAAATTTTGCGCAGCACTTCGTCAGGCAAATCCAGGCCATACATCCTCCACCAGGCGTGGCGCTTGCGATAGTAAGGAAAGAATTCGTCGACTGTTTCAAAGATGCGGAAGTAGGTATGGTACTCGGACGGCGCCCACGAATCCTTGCCCATCAATACGCGGTCCTGGTATTGGGCAAGCCACTTCCGGGCCGTGTGGGGCTGGCGTCCCAGCTCGGCAACGACGGCACCCAGTTCCGTATAAACGTTGGGGGTCTCGTCCAGCATCTGGCCCAGTCGGCCGAGGTCATTACCCATCCAGCCCAGGTGGGCATTGATGAATACGGTGCCCGGGTGCTTCCGAAAGACATTCCACTGCTCTTGCAGCAGGGTCTCCCAGGTAGGTTCGGGCGGCCTCTTGCGCCGCGGGCGCTCCTTCAATTCAAACCACCGTTCATTTAGCTGATCCTGCTGCTGCCAGAAGGGAGCAGGATCAGCCGTATGTATCAACACCGGAATACCCAACTCACCGCACTTCGCCCAGATGGGGTCCAGCCGCGGGTCATCCGTGCGAACCCTGTTGCTGTCGGCATCAAAAACGTACATGCCCAGGCTCTTGAATATCTTGAGGCCCCGCGCCCCGCTCTTCACGTCCGCTTCCAGTTGTGCCGCAGCCGCCTCCCCGAAGCCCGCCGCACTTACGCTGCTGAAATCCACATTGGCAAAATGCACGATGCGACCCGGTGCGTGGCGCTCGGTGGATTCAATCCTGCGCCGCAATTCCTCTCCACTGCCACCGCTGAGGTTGACCATGACGGCCATGTTCAGGGAGTCCATCTCTGCGACAAGCCCGAGAACCCGTGCCTCGGAAGCGTCTGCCAGACCTCGCTGGTGCGCATGGGCATCAACGAATGGATACAGGGCTCGCGCCGTGGGGTGCTCCTCCACCACCAGGGTTGAAACGGGCTCATAGTCTTCCCACTGCATCACCTGCGCCGCTGCGGGATGCGCCATATGCAGGCACAGGCCCGCCGTCACCATAATCAAGATGGCAGATCGCATGATCTTCAACAACTGGTTCAACGAATGATGAACGTAGCTTCTGTACTGAATACGGAGCCTAGGTACCCGCTGTCAATGGCCTGTACGCTCCAGTAATAGGTCCCGGGAGCAAGGCCGGACAGGCTCCAGGTTCGATTGTTACCGGCGTTGCCGCGCGCGGCTATCAGCCGGCGTCCCGTATGCGGGCTGGCCAAGGGAGAGGCCACGTCCAACCCCCCGGGCGCGGTCCCCACCCGGATATTGTATGTCAGGGCGGCGTCAGGCGTCCGCCTGTCATTGCCCTGCGTCCACCGCAGCGTTACGAGGCCCGCCTCGGCAGGCTCCGCGGCCAGGCTATCGGGCGGCTCCGGAGCGGCATTGCGACGCACGGAAGGCAGGTAATTGCGCATGGTGGCCAGTCGAAGGGCCTCATCTTGGCCTTCCTGTCTCAGCAGAAATACGTCAAGATCGCCGTCGCCGTCATAGTCTCCCCACAAGGTGGAGCTGAAAAACCCACCCGCAAAAGCCGGCATGATGTAACGCTGGCCCGCGTTCGCCGCAAAGCGCCGCAATCCCGCACTCCGGTACACCTGGACCTGCGGACCCGTACCGGGACCCTGCGCGCCGGCCATAAAGAAGTCCAGAAAGCCGTCGTTATCATAGTCCCCCCAGCTAACGGATCCCCGATAGCGACCGTAGGCCGGCTGACCATCAAAGTGACCCTCCACTTCCACCGCGCCCGGTACAAACGATCCCGCCAGGTTCTCATACAAGGCATAGTCCCCGGCGACCAGAAAATGGTGCAGCCGGCCTCCGGTGAGAAGCACGTCAAGATCTCCGTCCCCTTCATAATCACCCCAGGTAGCGGCGGCATACAGCAGGTTGTCGAACCCGGCGTCCACAACCGTAAACACTCCGTTGCCATCATTGCGGTAAAGCCGTGTAGCAAATTCCTGGGGTTCCAGAATGCCCGTCATAAGGAGGTCATGATCTCCATCCTTGTCGTAGTCACCCCAGTCCGCGGACGGAGCATGCATGCCGGGAAGCTGCGTACTCGGTACAAAATCTCCGCGGCCCTGATTCTCGAAAAGCGTAGAGCGGGCACTGCCGTCATCCGCCGTGCCCGCAGCCAGGAAGTCCTGGTCACCATCGTTATCGTAATCGGCCCACGCTACTGTTGCATCCCGCACGCCCGGCGCGGAATAGAAAGACCTGAATGTCGGCGAGCCGGGCCCGGCCTCGTTCTTGTACACTTGTAGCTGCGCCGTTCCCGCTTCCGAGACGCCCGTGACCAATATGTCGGCATCCCCGTCGTTATCCGCGTCTGCCATGGCCACGGCGCTAAGCCATACGGGCAGGGCTGCTTCAATGGACTCCGCCTCCCGGTACACGGTGACGAATGCGTCCCGGATGTTCCCGGCTTCATCCAGATCCTGCGTGGCAAAATCACCGTCATTGAAATATACCTGGAGGAAGGGCTCCGGACTCTCAAAGCTGCCCAGATTGCCCGTAACCACAAGATCAAAATCCCCGTCGGCGTCCAGGTCTCCCCACGCCGTACTCCCATTGCGCGCGGCAGGCACGGGACCTCCCAGTACAAAATTGACGCGCGCGTAGACTTCCTCGAATGCCGGCGGCGGATCAAACTGAACGGCGGAGGCATCGGAAGCGGCGCCCGCCGCCGCCAGGAGGGTACAAAGCAATACCATTCGGACCATGCGCATCTTCGGCGTACATTATGGAGTGGAGTGGCCGCGGGCTGGTCTGCGCTACAACCTTGATCCAAGCGCACAGGTTTCAGCATACGTCCCATTTACAAATCCATGTCTATCGTCAGCCCAGAAAAGGCCTTCCAGCTTTCTGCCCCGTTCCAACCGTTCGGAGATCAGCCGCGGGCCATTCAGGAACTCGTGCGCGGCCTCACGCGCGGAGATCCCTACCAAACTCTCTTGGGGGTTACCGGCTCCGGAAAGACGTTTACGATTAGCAACGTGATCCAGCAGAACGGCAAGCCGACCCTGGTGATGAGTCACAACAAAACGCTGGCGGCGCAACTCTACGCGGAATTCAGGCAATTCTTTCCCAACAACGCCGTCGAATTTTTTATTTCCTACTACGACTATTACCAGCCCGAAGCCTACATCGTAAAGTCCGACACCTACATAGAGAAGGACATGGGCGTAAATGACCGAATTGACCGTCTTCGGCTCCGGGCCACGAGTGCGCTCGTGTCCGGAAGGCCGGACGTCATCGTCGTGGCAAGCGTGTCGTGCATTTACGGTCTAGGCTCGCCGGAAGAATATCGGTCGCAAATCGTGCAGATAAGCCCCGCACAAGAGATCTCCCGCAATACCCTGCTCGGCCAACTGGTAAGAATCTACTACAGCCGTAACGACATCGAATTCACGCCGGGGACATTCCGCGTTCGCGGCGACATTGTAGACGTGTTTCCGGCTTACCTGGAAGACCGTGCGTACCGAATTGCTTTCTGGGGAGATGAAATCGAAACCATTAGTTTGATCAACCCGCTCACTTGCGACGTATACCAGCACGAAGATATCGTGACGGTTTATCCGGCAAAGATTTTCGTCACACCGGAAGAGCAGCTGGATCGTGCCCTCGCCTCCATAGAGGAAGAGCTTCTCTGGCGACTTGCGGCCCTGCGGGAAAACGGGAAGTTGTTGGAAGCGCAAAGGCTTGAGCAGCGCACGCGGTTCGACCTTGAAATGATACGCGAACTCGGATACTGCTCCGGAATTGAGAATTACAGCCGCCATCTTACCGGACGGCCTTCCGGCGAGCGGCCCTACTGTCTCATGGATTACTTCCCGGACGATTTCCTCCTCGTCGTCGACGAGAGCCACGCTACCGTTCCACAGGTACGCGCCATGTACAACGGAGACCGGGCACGCAAGCTTACTCTGGTGGAGCATGGCTTTCGCCTGCCCAGTGCGCTGGACAACCGCCCCATGACCTTCAAGGAATTTGAGGCGCGGCAGCGGCAGGTCATCTTCGCCAGCGCCACCCCCGGAGATTACGAGCTGGAAAAGAGCGGCGGGGTCTTTGTCGAACAGGTCATTCGCCCGACAGGCATCTGTGATCCGGCCGTCCAAATCCGGCCGAGCGCGCATCAAATTGACGATCTGCTGGATGAAATCCGGACGGTAACGGCCCGGAACGAACGCACTCTGGTGACCACGCTTACGAAGCGGATGGCGGAAGACCTGACAGACTACCTTGAATCCTTCGAGGTGAAGGTCCGCTATCTTCACGCTGATATTGATGCACTCACCAGAGTGGAATTACTCCGAGACCTGAGGCTCGGACAGTACGACGTTCTGGTCGGGGTGAACCTGCTGAGGGAAGGCCTGGATCTGCCCGAGGTATCCCTTGTCGCCATCATAGATGCTGACAAGGAAGGCTTCTTGCGCAGTGACCGCTCGCTGATACAGACGGCGGGACGCGCGGCCCGCAACGTCAACAGCAAGGTAATCCTGTACGCCGACAGAACTACCGGGTCCATGCAGCGAATGCTCGACGAAACGCGCCGTCGACGTGCCATCCAGCGTACCTACAACGAAGAGCACGGCATCACGCCCCGTTCTGTCACCAAGGACCGCAGTCAGATCATGAAGGGAACCGTGATCGCAGAGGAAAACGCCCCAGCGCTAGCGGGCAAGTCCCGTCATGCTGACCAGGAGTCCAGCCTCTATGCAGCCGCCCACCTGGCCCTGCTGCAAGCCCTGTCTGACGATCAGAAGCGGGACCTGGTGGCCCAGATGCGGATCCAGATGCTGGAGGCAGCGGAGAAGCTGGACTTCGAGCGCGCCGCCGAATTGAGGGACGCCATAGTCCGTGCCGAAGCTGAGCTGGTGGCATAAAAGAAGGCGGAACAAAGGATGCCTGCCACCGTACCTCTATGTCATATGAAGACGAAATGGCTGTCATGAGAAAAGGCATACATCCAGCGTACGATATCGTTACAGTCCGCCTTGCGGACGGAACGGAGTTCCAGACCCGGTCCACGATGAAGAAGAAGAAATTTAATTCCGAAGTGGATAGTACCAATCATCCCTTCTATACAGGACGACGGCAGTACGTGGATACGGCGGGACGTGTGGAGAAATTCAGGCGCAGATACGGGAATATGCAGACCAAGGGGTAGGCGCGGGCACTTGCGAAGAGGCGCAGTGCGCTCAGGCGCGTCTGCCATCCGTGACCCCCTAAATGATCAACGCGTTAAGACTTATAACGGCCAAGCGAGACGGCCTTGCGCTCACGCGCGAAGATATTATTGCCCTGATAGAGGCGTACACGCACGGAAGGCTGCCAGACTACCAGATGAGCGCCTTTCTTATGGCGTCTTATCTGCGCGGGATGAATGAAACCGAGACATCGGCCCTGACCGAGAGCATGCTTTACTCGGGGGTTATTCTTGATCACAGCAAGATTGAGGACCTCAAGGTTGACAAACATTCCACTGGCGGCGTAGGCGACAAGCTGTCACTTATCGTCGCCCCGCTGGCAGCGGCCTGCGGCGTCTGTGTACCCATGATCACGGGCAGAGGACTCGGCCATACGGGAGGCACCCAGGACAAGCTGAGCGCCATTCCCGGTTTCCGCACGGACCTTTCCATTGTAGAATTCAAGGCACAGTTGGAACGGATCGGTGTGGTTATTTCGGCCCAAACCGACGAGATAGCCCCGGCCGATCGGAATATGTACGCGCTGCGGGATGTGACGGTAACGGTGGATTTCATCCCGTTTATCGCCGCCTCCATCATGAGCAAGAAACTCGCGGAGGGTCTTGACGCCCTGGTGCTTGACGTCAAGGTCGGACGCGGTGCATTCATGAGCACGGAAAAGGATGCCCGTGATCTTGCGAGCTTGCTGGTAGCCATCGGCGAGCGCTTCGGCACAGCGACGGTAGCCTGGATGACAAGGATGGATGTCCCGCTAGGCCGGGCCATTGGCAACTGGATTGAAGTCCGAGAGAGCATTCGGTGCCTACGCGGCGAAGGCGACCAAGACGTGATGCAGCTTAGCCTGAAGCTTGCCGCGGAAATGATCCACTTGGCCGGATGCGCCGGTTCGGTGGAGGACGGCCGGAGGCAGGCGGTAGAGGCACTGGCTTCTGGCCGTGCTTTCGAGAAATTTGTGGCGATAGTGGAAGCCCAGGGGGGGGACACGTCCGTGATCCTCGATCCGGACGCCTACGGAAACACAAAGCCCCAGGCAGAGATTCGGGCTCCCGCGTCCGCCTGCGGCTACGTAGCGGACATTGATGCGCTAATGCTGGGCATCACAGCCAACCAAATGGGAGTTGGTCGCAGCGTAAAGGAAGAAGAAGTGGATCCACACGCCGGAATCTACCTGCACACGAAGCCCGGAGAGCCGGTCTCCGGCGGCACGCTGCTGGCCAGTCTATATACCGACAAGCTCCGTGAAATCCCTCGCTTTGCGGCAGCCGTCCGCGGGTCTTTCCGCTTCGCCGAAGAGCCGCCGGAAATCCGGCCCCTGTTAATGAACCGCCTCAGCCGCCGGGGGTGGCTTTACAACGCTCCTGCGACCAAAGCCGCATCTTTCCCCGCCGAATAAGCGTTACAATTTGTCTACATTGTACCGGGTGCACATAACCAAACAGCATCATGTCGATCTGGTCCCGCTTCAAGCGCCTTTTTCGCTCCGTGTTCGGGGGAGCAATTTCTGCGATGGAAAACCCTCGACTTATTCTGGAGCAGAACATCCGGGAGCTGAATGACCAGGTCCCGAAAATGAACGAGAACATCGCAACGGTTAAGGCAAACGTCATACTGATGCACAAGGAAGAGCGCCGCTGCCGGAGCGAAGTCGAAAGTCTTACATCAAAGGTCAAGGCGGCCATTCAGGGCCAGCGTGAGGACTTGGCCCAGCAGCATGCCATCCGCCTCGAAAAGTACCGGGAAGAGCTTGCCAAGTCCCAGGAGCAGCTGACCTATGCGGAGGCGGCCTATGAAAAAGCCCAGCAAGTCAAGAAGGCCTTCATGCGGGAGCGGAAGCGCAAGATTGAGGAAGCCCAAACGGCGCTTCGTGCGCACGAGCGCGCCCGGTGGCAATCCGAAGTGGCCGATACGCTTGAACAGTTTGAAGTGGGCGGCATCGACCAGACGCATGGCGAAATGATCCGCCGCATTGACAAGGAAACGGCGCGTAACGAGGCCCGCATGGAACTGGCCATGGATTCCATCGACACGCAGGCCCTGGGCCTGGAGGAAGACGCGGAATCCTACCGTGCTGCGGAATTGGTCAAGCAGTTCAAGCTCGAGATGGGTTTGCAACAGGAGGCCTCTTCCGCGAAGGTCGATGTACCGGGCCAGGAAGAGGAAGCCCCGGCCAAGACGATAGGCCGTGAACGAACGCCGTCCTAGACCACGACGTGGCAACCCAGAAAGCCGCCGCTACGCCCAAGTACGGGAGACACTCCCGCCGCTGTTAGTATGAGGGAATCTGACATCAACTATACTAGGGAAGCGTTTCTGCATCCCTGGAACCTGACCTTTCTCATCGGTGCATTAGCCTGCGCATTCGGGTCTAGCTTTCTGTTTGGCACGCTGGGCTCTGTGCCCTTCAATTCCATCCTTCTCTTTGCAGCTGCCCTTGAGTTGCTTGCACTGGGCTACGTGCCGCGCCAGGAGCGCTTCCGGCGCCTCATCCGCTCGCAGCGCGCCGCACAAAAGGCCAAGCCTCCTTCACAGAAAGAACTTTATATGTCGCTCAGCCGCCAGAATCAACGGCGGTATTTTCACCTGCGTGACCTGGAAAAGAATATAGAGGCCAACTACAGCAAGCTGAGTTACGCCTCGCAGGGCTTGCTGGAAAGCCACAAGAATAAGATTGGCGGGCTTTTGGACTCATGCCTTTCACTGCTCTCACAGAAGCAACACTATGACCAGTACAGCCGACGCACCGGCGAGGAGGAATTGCTGCAGGCGATCACGGATCTCCGGCTTGACATGGAAGATGACACGGAACGAGTTCGAGTTGTAAAGGCGCGCCGCCTTAAAATTCTTGAGCAGCGCCTGGACCGATTCAAGAAAAGCCTGGAGAACATGGAAATCATAGATGCCCAGGTGGCCACGATTGAGGATGTCATAAAATATATTCATGAACAGTCCATGACGCTGCGTAACCCGGAAGAGATCACGTATCAGTTGAACCTGCTGCTCAACGAAGTGGAGGAAACCGAGGCTTCCGTCGGCGAAATGGAAAGCCTCTTTGCCGCCAGGGACAGTCTCCTGGCTGGAATCGACGACGAATTCCTTTCGGAAAGCCCGGAACGCGTTCGTCTTCGGGAATCTGGCCGATGAGCCGTATCTCAGCCTAGAGACGGGTACGTATGGCGCTCGTCGTCATCATCTTCATGCTGCTCTTCAGCGCGTTCTTCTCTGCGTCGGAGATCGCGTTCGTTGCCGCCAACAGGCTCAGAGTTGAAGTCAAGGCCCGGCAGCGCGGCTTGGTAGGCCGTTACATCTTGCTATTTTTCGAACGGCCAGCGACGCTCCTTACAACCACACTTGTGGGAAACAACATCGCCCTGGTGGTCTATTCGACGCTGATGGCGGTGCACCTTCACGAACCTCTGGAAAGGATGCTGTCGGGCAGCTTCGGCGTGTCGCCCAATGCCCTGGATCTGACAGTTCTCCTGTCACAGGCCGTCATTGCGGCCACCATCGTACTGTTCATCGGAGAAATCCTGCCCAAGACCATTACGCGCGAGGTAGCAGACCGCGTGGTCTTTGTACTGGCCGTGCCGCTGACTGTAATGTACCGCGTGCTTTTGCCCCTGGTAAACCTTGCGGGCTGGACTTCGCAGTCGCTGGTCCGGATGCTGCGCGCTGACGCCGTACCGTTTTCACAGTTTCCACGGCGCGCCTTCGAGCTTATCATCGAAGAAGGCCGGCAGAGCGGCGCCTTGGATCTGGACAAGGAGGAGACAGAACTGCTCACTAACGTTTTCGACTTGCATGCGAAGCGCGTAAAGGAATCCATGACGCCGCGCACGGAAATCATCGCGGTGGACGAGGCAACGACGCTGGAGGAATTCCGGCGGCTGTGTATAGAGAGCGGCTACTCAAAGGTGCCCGTTTATCACCAGAACATCGACACCATAGTCGGTATTGCCTTCGCGTACGACCTGTTTAGCGAGCCTGCTTCGCTGACGGAAATGATGCGGACCGTGAAATTCGTACCCGAGTCGAAGCCCTCCAAGGACCTTTTCAAGGAGTTTCGCGAAACGAATTCTTCCATTGTCATAGTAATTGACGAGTACGGCGGGACCGCCGGCCTGATAACGCGGGAGGACCTGCTCGAAGAACTGTTTGGTGATATACAGGACGAATTTGATTCGGAAGATGTCGTCCTACGCCAGATAGATGCCGACACCTACCAGGCAAGTGGACGGGCGGAGATCGATGAAATCAATGAGCAATACGGCCTGGACCTGCCCGTAGGCGACTACGAAACCGTGGCAGGCCTCGTGCTGGAGCGCCGCGGGACCATCCCGGACCCGCAGGATGAATTCGACTTCTATGGCTACCGCTTTGTGATTCTGCAGGCTACCGCCAATCGTATCGACATGGTCCGGATTACGCGCCTACCCGGTACGTAACAGCTGGCGCCCGAAGGCCTGGACCAGCCGCATGTGGGCGTGCATGGTGGCCGCGCCGTTCATGCCTCGAAGTCGCCCTGCCGGCAAGTCCGATAGCCCCGACGGACTGATGCGACCCATCCAGAGTTCCATTTTTTCGCATAACTGCTCCCGGCTTGGTAGCCGCCCCTGGGGAAGATGCGCCGCGTAGAACATTTGCCGACGCTCCAAACGGGTGCGAAAAGCCGCACTCTCCTGCAAAAGAGAGGCATCTGCGGTAGCTACGGCCAGCGCACCGAGCGCGTAGTCGTGATACAGCGCCGGCACGTCACGCAGCAAGTCCGATGCCCGGCCAGCGTACGGCTGGATCGAGGCATCTGCGGCGCAGAGCGTTACCTGCACTGCCAGGCACAACGTCTCCTCGGCCACCAAGCCGGCGTCCATGCCTGGCAGGCCCTCCCGGGCGGCCTGGACGAGCTCCTGCGTGACCCCGACGATACCTATGGTGGCAAAGGCTACAAATCTGTCAATCGGAAAGTCACTGCGCGTCATGGGGGCGGGTCACTATTCTTCGGGCCTGCCCTCCTCCCCGCCGCCAATGGAGCGGCGCATTTGCGTATCCGCCTGAATGTTGCGAATATTATAGTAGTCCATGACACCCAAGTGTCCGCTGCGAAACGCTTCGGCAATCGCAGTCGGCACCATGGCCTCGGCCCGCACAACGTGCGCCCGTTGCTCCTGTACAGCAGCCAGCATTTCCTGCTCTTTGGCCACCGCCGCCGCGCGCCGTTCCTCCGCCTTCGCTCGGGCCACCTGCAGGTCGGCTTCCGCTTGGTCAGTCTGCAACTTGGCCCCAATATTCTCACCCACATCCACGTCGGCAATGTCGATAGAGAGGATCTCGAACGCCGTGCCGGAGTCCAGGCCCTTGGCAAGAACGGTCTTGGAGATGATATCAGGGTTCTCCAGCACCTCGGCGTGGCTACCGGCGGAGCCGATCGTGGAAACGATCCCCTCCCCCACCCGCGCAATAATGGTTTCCTCGCCCGCGCCGCCAACCAGCCGCTCAATGTTGGCACGCACCGTAACCCTGGCAATGGCGCGAAGCTGTATGCCGTCCTTGGCAATGGCCGAAATGGGCGGCGTTTCGATCACCTTGGGATTTACCGATACCTGCACTGCCTCGAATACGTCGCGCCCGGCAAGGTCGATGGCTGTAGCCCGTTCGAACGTCAAATCAATGTCGGCCTTGTCGGCAGAAATAAGGGCGTTTACCACTTGCTGCACGTGGCCCCCGGCCAGGAAATGGGCTTCGAGCTCGGGAGTACTGACGCCAATACCTGCCTTGTGCGCCGTAATGAGCGGCCTTACAATCCTTTCCGGCGCCACGCGACGCAGGCGCATACCAACAAGGTCTCGGAACAGCTTGAGCTTCACGCCGGAGAAAATGGCCGTAATCCACAGACGGATCGGGATGAAGTACAGCAGCATGAGGAGGCCCACCACCACCAGGATGATGAACAGGGCACTCGAAAGACCAACGATATTTTCCACGGCAAAAGGAGATTTATGAAGTGGTTGAGGCAAGGCGATACACGCCGCTCCGGCCTCCGGTTTTCGAAACAAGCCGTACGTCCGTGATGCAGATTTCCTTGCTTACGGACTTGCACATGTCATAGATGGTAAGCGCCGCAATGGAGACCGCAGTCAGGGCCTCCATTTCCACGCCCGTGGTTCCTACCGCAGAGGCAGTAGCCTGTATGTCGACGGCGGCCCTACCCTCGTCGAGGGAAAAATCAACGTCCACACCGGAAATAAATACGTTGTGACAAAGAGGGATGAGCGCGCTGGTCCGCTTGGCTGCGGTGATGCCGGCGATCTGCGCAGCCGACAGCACGTCTCCCTTGCCAATTGCGTGCTCAACCAGGGCCCGAAACGCCAACTTGCCCAGCAAAACACTGCCTGCAGCGACAGCCGTGCGCTCAGACCGTGCCTTGGCAGACACGTTGACCATATGCACTCCGCCTGTCGACTTTACGTGGGTAAGCATCGCACCTAACCGTTAGAACGCTGCAACGCCAACAAACCGGAGGTGTTGCCTGCTTCCGAAGATCGTCGCAACCACGCCGCGGCTACCCGCTAAGGTCAACATGAGCCCTATGGATACGGAAGCAGGCGCGCCTGCCACGCTTTCGGAAGAAAGAAGCCCGGGGCAACAGGAGGGGGGCTTACGGCCGGGGGCAGACGGGATGTAGAGCATATTCCGCTGGCCAGGAGCGGACTACCACCCCCAAGAGACAGGGGTGCAGCCTGCATCATATCTGGCGAGTGCGAATTTAGGCCACTCTGGTCGTGGACTATATCCTGGCCAGCGCCAACCATGTGCTGTAGCATGAATTTGGCCGGAGCCTGAGCGATGAACATGTTCACGTGCTGGATCCGTTCACCGGCACATGCACGTTTCTGGTACAGCTGCTCCAGTCCGGACTCATCCGGGATGCCGATCTCGTACGGAAGTACCACCATGAGCTGCACGCCAACGAGATCGTGCTATTGGCCCGCTACATTGCGGCCGTTCATATTGAGGATGCCTTTCACGGGCGTATGGGCCCCAAGAGCGCCTATGCGCCCTTCGACGGCATTGTCTTAACCGACTGGATAATCCGACGGATATTGAACGGGTAATCCGATCGAAGCTGAACACCTAATCCGATCGATCGTGAACACTTTCTCGGGTACTATAGGCCAGCCGTAGCGGTGGTAGGAACCCGGATTTGGGCCGTCTGCGTGGTGCTGCATATCACTCAGGGCTTTCGTTGCTCTCTTTCACTTTCCGAGAGACCGATGCCCACCAAGCGAACCTCCATGCGCAAAATCAGAGACGTCCTTCGCCTGCACTACCGGGAGCAGTTCAGCAAGCGCCGTATAGAGCGCGCAGTCTGGGTATTGCCGTTGGCACCGTTAGCAGGTACATCATCCGTGCAAAGCAAGCAGACTTAGGCTGGCCGCTGCCGGAAGAGCTCACCGATCTGGAGCTGGAGCAGCGGCTCTTTGCGGAGCTAGCGCCGCCGACGCGCCCGGTGCCCAATTGGGAACACGTTAAGCGGCAACTGGCGCCGAAGGGGATAACCCTTCGGCTGGTGTGGCAGAAGTACCGGGGCCATTATCCAGAGGGTTATGGATATAGCAGGTTCTGCAAGCTCTATCATGCCTGGCGCCAACGTACGAATGTGCGCATGCACATCGAACACAAGGCCGGCGAGAAGCTCTACGTCGACTACTCTGGTAAGAGCGTCCCCATCGTGGATCCACGTACAGGCGAAGTATCGAAGGCCCAGATCTTTGTGGCCGTCCTGGGCTACTCCAGCTATACGTACGTGGAAGCCACGCAGAACCAGAAGCTGAGCAACTGGATAGGGTCGCACCGGCGTGCGTTCGAATTCTTCGGCGCCGCGGCTCAGGCGGTAGTACCCGACAACCTGAGGTCGGCTGTCAAGAAGGCTCACCGCTATGATCCTGAGACGAACCTGACCTTCCAGGAGTTGGCCGAGCATTATGATGTGGTAATTTTGCCGACGCGCGTGCGAAAACCACGGGATAACAATCTGATCGAGAATGTGATACGCCCGCTTGTCGTGGGACGCAAGGACTACCTGTTTGCGGGTTCGCATGCGGCAGCCCATCGGTGGTCTATTCTCTTCTCGGCACGTGCAAGCTGCACGGAGTAAATCCCCAGGCCTGGCTTACCGACGTGCTGGGCCACATTCCGACTCATCCTGCCAAGCGTGTGGCACGCCTCTTGCCCCATCGCTGGCAGGAGGCGCAGCAAGCTCTAGCATCGGAAGCTGTCCTGCAGCCATAAGGCAAGCTGCCCCGGGTTGCAAAACGCACCGGCGTATTCAGTGCGGAGGTTGACTTTCCCCGGACGTGCCCGGCTGCAAAAGGACCTATCCGGCTAGCGGCAAGCCGACCACACCCGAAAAGACCGTCAGCTCTCCTACCCACTACAAGTCCGATCCCCCTTGCAAAAAGCTGTGGTCTGTCCTTCCCTGTACTTGACCGGACGCTTACGTTAGACTGGCAGAGGCGATAGGAGTAGTAGCGGGTGCCGTCGGGGCTTTTGAGGGTTAAGGAGCGGCGGATAAACATGGAGGAAGAACAGGTCATGGGCGGGGCGGGGCGGGGCGAAAATAACACCACACATAATTTGATGGCACTACTTTTAAAATTTGGACTTGCTCCTATGCTGAAGTGGGGTGCTAGTGGGGCAAGACAGAGCTAAAACAGGCCCAAATTGTCCCAACAGAGACTCTACATCGCTCCCTGGTGGGGCGTCATGCCCACGAATCAGCGAATTGCTCCCAAGCAGGTCTCGACCTCGGGTGCCAGAATGTTAAAGTCCGGTTAACGGACGTAGCAGCCATGAAGGCAATGATCCCCGCGGCCGCGCTCATCGCCACCTCGCTCTCGGCCAACACCCGGCGGGCCTATGGCCACGCATGGGAATCCTGGCTGGACTGGCTGGGAGATGCGCCGGCCTCGGATGCCACCCTGAGCGCGTACCTCGCCGCGCTGCATGAAGCGGGCAAGGCGCCTGCGCCCTGCACGCCGCGGCCCTCAGCTTCGGCCACCGCCGTGGGCATCCGCGGCGCACCCGCGGCCGCGGAAAGATAAAGGGCATCACGTGGGCCCAGGCCGAGCAGCACCGCATCATCTTCGACCGCACTTCTGTGCGCCCGCTGCCATGAACATCTGCCCCGGGAAGCGGGGCCATGCTGCACCCAGCTGTTACCGCGGGCCGGTGGAGGAGGAGGTATCACCTGTCCGGCGGGAGCAGATCACCGCGTTGGCGCGTATGCAGGGCCTGTAACGGCTTGGGGGCAATGGCACCTCACTCCATGAAGCACTCCTCTGACACACTCTCCCCTCGGAGCACCGCGCCGCCGGTGGTTCCGCCACGGCAGTTGGTCCCCATAACTATCCGTGACCGGGGGCCTGCGACTTTCTTTCATGGGCGGGAGCGCGAGCTTCGCGCATTCCAAGAGCTGAGCACCGACGCCCTGCGATCAAATGGCGGGACGGTCTTTCTCGTTCAGGGTGCGCCCGGCGCCGGCAAGACTGCCCTGCTTCACGAATGTGCCGAGCGCGCGAAAGGGGACGGGTGGCGCGTGGCTGTGATAAAGAATAACGCGCTGTATGACCCTAATGCGCTGGCGGGGGTGCTTGGCATGTCTTATGCCACGAAGATCACAGAGCACCAGGAAGCCGGATGGAGGGCTGGGCTGTCTTCTGTGGCTGCGCTGGTTCGGCCCTGGTCCAAGGGTCGGGCCGCGGAGTATGGTGGTCTTGCGGTGGACGACGTCTTGACAGAGGCCGCCACGCCCAAGGGCCTCGCGCTACTGCTGGATGAGGTGCAGACGCTTGGCAAGGCCGTTGGCACGCCACATGATTTAACACTGACACAGACTCTGGAGCAGATCCACAACGGTAAGGTAGGCGCACCTGTAATCCTGCTGGCGGGCGGGCTCGGCACCTCCGAGGGAGTGTTCGGCACTTTTGGGGTGAGTCGCTTCATGCAAGACTGCCTGCACCAGCTGGGCCGGCTCTCGCAGGAGGCGGAACGGGCGGTCATCCGCGACTGGCTGGTAAAGGCCGGCGGAGCGGGCGGCGATCCGGACCATCTGACGCGCTGGATCGACACGATCGCGGCGGAATGTCACGGCTGGCCGCAGCACATACAAGTCTATGCGCCACGGGCCGCGAGATGGCTGGTTGACCACGGGGGCAGGCTGACTGCGGATGTGCCAATGGAAGTATTGGCGCAGGGCCGCGAGAGAAGGGTTAAGTACTACCAAAGCAGACTTGTGGGCCTCAGGCTCGACGACAGAAGGGCGGTGGCGAATCTTTTGGGCCGGCTGGGGGAGAGCAGTACCTTGGAGGAGCCGGATCTGATCGCCGCCTTTTCAGGCCACAGGAAGCCGGAGGCCGCGCATGCGCTTTTTCAGCATGCCTTGCACAAGGGGGTTGTGGCCGAGAGGCCGGACGGCGGCCTCTCGATTCCGATCCCGTCCATGCACACCTGGCTGGTACAGGCCTACGCCAACACCGAGCGGACTCTTCCGCCAATGTCCCCGGCAGATGAGACGCCTGCTGCGCGTGGGCAGCGAACCGATCCCGGCCGCAGCGATAACAGTGACCGCGATCAGGAACTGGGGCGGTAGCCCTCTATGATGCGTGGGGCCCCACCACGGATTCCAATTGAGGATACGAGCGCTGGCACTTTGCAGCAGTTTGTGCACGACAACGCAGCATTCGGCGCGTCGGTGTACACCGACGCGGGTATCATGGGCCATGCCACCACATGAGCACGAAGCACTTGCACAGGTAGGTCACGGCGTCCGCGGGTCACCACAACGTTTCGCACGCGCTTGAAGTGATGCCTCGGCGCGGGCGAGAGTGCGATCATGGTCCGAGCCGCTGATGGTTTCAGGCAGCGAATCGGTTCTCCCGCACCGAAGTGCTGACCACTCAGCAAATGCGCGAACTTCTCCCACGCAACGGCTCCGGCAGACGTATACTCTGTAGACCCCGCCGCCTCCACTCCCCCGTCCGCACAGCCGGAAATCCCCTATGTAGCCTCCAGCAGGGATCGCCAAAAGGCTCGAACAGACTCGGGCACACTGCCCGCCGAATCATTCCCGCCTCTCCAGATTTCGTCGGGATGCACCGTCAGTCGCATGAGCATGGCATTGGGTCCACTCTTCTGAACGGTATCGTCGATCAGTAGTTCGTGATGTCGCAGCTGCCGTCCCACTTCTGCCCACTCGGCTTGTTTGGCAAAATGATGTCGTTTAGAATATTCCCCCGATACATGAAGTCTCTGCTCCATCTTCATCAAGAACCGGCCGAGAATGTCAACTCTTTTTGGATCTGATGGGCTGTGCTCATGCGCCTCCCCCTCATTTCCGATATCCGCGCCCAGCCGACCGGGGACCCTAACGATCTTGTCCGGATCATACACAGGGCCACTGTAAGGCAGATCTCCGCCCTCTCGCACAATCAGTGATGTAACTTGTTGCGCCACATCACGTGGAAGGCCGTCAAGTCTTGTATTCCCCACGTACTATGAGGCGGTCCAGTTGACAGTTCCAGAAGGAACAATCAACCAGGTGTGCCAAAGTCAAGTCTACCTCCCTGAAATCACAATTCTCGAACGCGTATCTTCGAAGTAGCCTCCGTGCATAGATTAAGTGAGACACATTGGGACCTGAGTTAGTGACATGACGTGCCCCGCGTCGAGGGGAGAGATGGCCATGTTCCACTGTCTTTTACCCGACTCACTCAACTATTCCATGCCATGGAAAACGGCCTCATATCACAGACTAACGGGGCAATCGACAAGCCGCCCACGGAAGTGGTTCCGCGGGCCCGGCGGCGTCGATTCTCGGCAGCGTACAAGCTCCGGATTCTCCAGGAAGCCGATGCCTGCAAGCAGAGCAAGGACATCGGTTCGCTACTCTGCAGGGAAGGGCTCTACGCTTCCCAGCTGTCACAGTGGCGCAAGCAGCGCAGCGAGGGCGTGCTGGTAGGCGGCCAACAGGCCGCCACGGAAATTGCCGCTCTGACGGCCCAGCTGGAAGCGGCACACAAGGAGAACCGGCGCTTCAAGGAGCGTCTCTCGAGGGCGGAGACGATCATAGATGTGCAATAAAAAATCTCGGACGCTTTTGGGATCAGCAGCCAAAGCGACGAAGATTGCTGAAGACAGAGATCGTGAAGCAGCTTGTGCCAGTCATGGGAATACGCGCCGCTTGCCAGCATGTGGGGCTCTCGAGGGCCACCTACTGCCGGAGCCAGCGGCCTCTGGTCGTGCGGCAGAAGAAGCGGCGGCGGCCCAACAAGGGCAGG
Source organism: Rhodothermales bacterium (assembly GCA_965216255.1). GTDB lineage: Bacteria > Bacteroidota > Rhodothermia > Rhodothermales > Bin80. The sequence goes on along the minus strand of OZ244148.1, from coordinate 3,807,497 downwards.
ATCCCGGCAGAGGAGCCCGGATCCACGGGATCAAGAACTCGGAACGGTTCTGGGACATGCCTCCGCGCCAGATATGGGCTACGCTGCTGAACGAGGGCACGTAACTGTGCCACTGGCGTACGATGTATTCTATCCTCATGAAATACAATCAGATACGCGAGAGAGTAAATCAACTCGTCCACCCGCCGTACAAGAAACCGGAGCTTTTGGCCACAGCCCCCAACCAGGTGTGGAGTTGACTCGCGACCAAGCTTCGTGGTCCGCAGAAGTGGACCAGCTACACGCTGTACGTGATGCTCGACATCTTCAGTCGGTACGTGGTGGGCTGGATGGTGGCGCCGGGCGAATCAGCCGATCTGGCCCGAGAGTTCATCAACACGACCTGTATGCGTCAGGGCGTCAGCCCCCGCCAGCTGGTCATCCACTGCGAGCGCGGCTCGCCCATGGTGTCCAAGACGTATACCCAGTTGCTGGCCGATCTCGGCGTGCGCCGCTCGTTCTCACGGCCCTACTGCTCGAATGACAACGCGTTTTCCGAAGCGCAATTCAAGACGATGAAGTACCACGCAGGCTATCCGCAGCGATTCGGGTCCCTGCAGGATGCCAGGAACTGGGCGCGGCAGTTCATGGACTGGTACAACGATGTGCACTACCACAGCGAGCTCGCGCTGATGCGTTCGTGCACGGTTCACTGCGGCAGGGGCCGTGAAGTACGCAACCAGCGGCAGCGTGTCATGGAAAAAGCCTATACCCGAAACCCCGAGCGCTTCCTTCGGGGCATACCGAAAATCGCCATGCCTCCGCGCAAGGCCTGGATAAACAAACCCAACAGCCTATGCACTACTCCATCAGGGCCGTAAGGCCAAGCCACAAGCAGACGCCAGACCCACCCTGAACCCATCCACTAGCCATCCTCCTCGCGGGTGCTCACTTTACTAACACTTCACAGTCCCTGGTCTCATTTTGCCGTGCACATTCCGCAAAAAAATGGACTCCAGACTCGTCGCACTAATGATTTTCACCAAGGTAGCTGACTCCACTTCACCGCTGTTGTTCACCTCCTACACAATCACTCGCAGAACAGAAACCCTAGGATCAAAACTGACCCCCCGCATCCTTACCCAGCACTGTCGTCACAACGCTTCCTCCACTCTTGCCCTTCAGCACTACGACCTTTGACCAATCGGGCGCGAAGCGCTTGACCAGAGGAGAGGTGTCGAAGGTGCCGGTTTTCGCCGTACTTCCGCTTTCGGCCTGTACGATGGCAGCCTCCTACCAAGTCCGGGCAGCCTCGATTGCATCCGGCCGCGCCGACTCTGTGACAATGTGGCTGTCACATCCTACCAGAAGTGGCAAAAGACCAAAGGCCGCACGATATAAACCCACCTGACCGATCCGAAAGTGCAATTACGAAAAGATAATTCCACCATCTCTAGTGCCAGTCAATGCCCGTGAGACGCGCCGCGCTTGGCAGTATACAGATTCAGGGGCCTGTACCAATTCATCTCGCATGCCAGCGAAGTAACCATGCCTCTACCGCTCCAGACCCATACCCCGATCGAGCACCCTCTTTACTGCCCACCCCTGCCCGAGGGCCGCATCCCGGCCCAGCGCCCGTGACAGGTGCGACATGCGGTCTGGCGGCAGCCCGGCGGCCCACTCTCCTGTGCGCCGCATCAGGCCCCGGTCATCCGGCATCCCGCGCAGTTCCCGCTCCAGATGCCCGATCCTCTCTGATCGCTTTTGCGCCTGCACCTCCAAATGCGCTACCTCTGCTAGCCCTAAAGTCCGTGATCTGACCTTCAGGTACTCTCGTGTGGCCCACTGTGCCCGCCACGTTTCATGGTACGCCCGCGTCCTGTCTGTACGTATCCCCAGACCCACCCAGACCTTCCACTCCTCCTCCAGTAGCACTCCCAGTCGCTCCGGCTGCCACGCAAGCACCTGCACGGCCACCTCGACTCCCTGCCTGTCCGATGTGGCTTGCAGCGCCCGCCGCGCCACTACCGTGGCCCTGTAAACCCAGGAAAGGATTCGATCAAGATCGCGCGCCTCCCCAGACAACTTGGCCCTCTGCCCCCGCACCATCCGCTCCGGCCAGTACCGGTGCCTGCTCTTGGGCGCCTACAGCTTGCGCCTCTTCGCCCTTGTGGCCTCGCCGACTTGCACGGCTACATACAGCCGGCGCAGTTCCCTGCCCCCCGGCAGCAGCAAATACACCAGCCGGAGCGCGGTCGACAAGTACATCCACACCTCCGGCGAATCATCGCTGCTGTCCTTATCCAGACCCAGACCGAATTGCTGCAGCATGTGCAGAGCGCCCGGCATCATCGGGTAGCCGGCCAGCCTTTGAACGCGGTGCGCCCTGCCCTGCACGACACTACGCGCAAGCCGAGCTTCGCGACGCCGAACCACGTGACCCTGCTTGCTTCCCGACAGATATACCGGCAGCGTCTGGCCCTAGCGCTCCTCCAACCGGTACCGGCCGCCCAGGCGGGTTGCCAGTGACGCTGATGTGTAGCGCCGCCCGTCTGTTATCACCATGGGGCTTCCAGGCGCAGCCCTCGCCCTTCAGCGCTTCCACAAGCTCCTGCCAGACCCGTGCATGCCCTCTCCCACCCTGTCGCGCAGCTGCAGCGCAAACGGCCGCTCTCCGAAACGCTGCGATCGGCGCAAGTCCGACATCCTTGCCGGCCTCGAGCGGTAGGGCCGCTCCTGACCCGGCTGCCGGCGCAGACCCCACTCTGCGTCCAGGCCGTGCAGCGTTCGCTTTATCCGGCGGTAGTCGTGACTCGTACTACACGCCTTTCCCGTCTCCAGACGCACGCGGTTGATCGTCCTGTGGACGTGCGCATGCAACGTGTCACGGTGCGCCACCTTGAACACCTAGTGCTCATCCAGTCCCAAGTCCCGCGGCACCGCATCGCACGCCACCTCCATCTGCGCGCGCGTCGGCGCATCCTCCCTACCAAACGACAGGCTCACATGTTACACCGGCTTCTCGCAGCGGCTCGACCGCGACGACGCCACCTTCATCTCCCGCGACACCTCAGTCGCCTCGGCAGCTCCCAGCTACTGCGTGTCCGTCCATGCCACCCGCTCACGGTTCCGCACAAGGTACGTGGCCAAGCCCCGGAACCTGGCGCCCCGCGTTACCTTCCCTATCACGCTCTTACGGCCTGCGGCGCATCGACAGGACCTGCTCCACCGCCGCGCACAAATAGCCCGCCATAGGCAGGCAGCGCGTACGGTTCGCTATACGCGCCAGCTCGTTCAGGTTGGCCCCTAACCCTCCCAACTCCCCGTACACCCGGTCGTTGACCTTCGCCCCCAGCGCCGCCTCCCGCACGTACACGCCCATGCCGGTCTTCCTTTGTATCAATTCCGACAGCCGGCCTACGGTGTCCTTCGCAGAGCGAACACGTGCGTAGCCATCACGTCCTAGCGTGACGTGTTCGCGCCGGGCTAATCCTGGATACGTCCCATGGCACCACCGGATTTCCCGCGCCGAAGGCATCCTGGTGCGATACGGACGCAGCGCAGCACCCGGGGGCTGTATGGCGTATGCCGCGGCTTGGACGCGCACTGCCAGATGCTTCCATGCCAGCCCAAGCATCACCTGCCAGGGCCCTTGCCTAGTGGGGCGCTCGCGGCAGAAGGCGACTGGGACCTTGCGGCCGCAAACGGCGCTGTGGCCTCCACAAACTAGTCCTATGCTGCGTGCCCAGTGGCAGAGGGACGCGTGCCCGGCTGTGCGCACCTGCACAGCACACCCATTGTCCGATCAGCCCTAGCCTCCATCCCCATTATCCAGTACGCTGCGCCAGACGGCGCAGCGCCCAACCCAGCTGCTCGAGCGATTCCAGATTGTGAACCGCCAAGAAATCCGAAACATGCGGTAGCGCCGCGCACATTCCCCGCGTACGGGGCTGGTAAGCCTCGTAGCCCAAGAGAGGATTGAGCCATATCAGGCGGTGGCAGCTTCGCCGGAGCCGGGCCATTTCGTGGCCAAGCACTACGGGGTCGCCCCGATCAAAGCCGTCGCTGATAATGAGGACCACGCCGGTGCTGCGCAATACGCGTCGAAGCCAAAAAAAGTTGAAGTCCCTGATTGCCTCTCCTATGCGCGTGCCACCACCCCAATCGCATACGGCACAGGCCGCGCCATCCAGTGCACAGTCTACGTCACGTTGGCGAAGGTAGCGAGTGACGCGGGTCAGCCGGGTGCCGAACAAGAAGCTCTCTACCCGCTGGAAGCCCTGCGAAACGACATGCATGAAATGCAGCAGCATGCGCGAGTAGCGGTCCATGGACCCGCTAATATCGCACAACACCACCATGGGGCGCGCCCGCGTCACCCGCCCGCGCGTGCTCAGCTCCAGCAGCTCCGTTCCGTGACGCAGGCTTGCCCGAAGGGTAGACGGCAAATGGAAACGCCGCCCCGCGGGGCCAACTTTCAGCCGCCGCACGGGCATTGGCTCTACGGACCACCGCATCTGGCGCATCATGGCCGCCGCCGCCTCAATCTCAAGGGCCGTACAGGCAGCAAAGTCCTTCGTGCGCAGCGCCTCGACAGCGCTGTACGTCATGGCGGCATCCATGTGGATCCTGCGACGCCCTACCGCCGTTGCCGTACGTACTTCCCGTCCCAGCGCCTCGTACACCCGAGAGAGCTGTTTGGGAGGAGGCTCCATGCCAGTGGCAGGCAAGCCAGGCAGTCGAGTGCCATCGCCGTCCCGACACCAGAAGACATCGAAGGCCAGCTCGAAGGCCTCCCGGTCTTCGTTTCGGCAAACAAACGTACTGAAAAGCGCCTGGCGCACGTCCTTTTTCCGCCGCAGCCCCACGATTTCCACAGCGGACACGCCATCGATAATTTGCTGCGAACCCACAAGCAGGCCAAGCTTGCGCAGGCTGGAGCCAAATGCCACGATACGGCCGACTAAATGGGGGCCGACATCCGGAATCGAAGTTGGCATGCTGAACACGGGCATTCTCCTGAGGGCACTACCACGCAGGTGCCGGTATGTTTGCCGTGCCGCCGGACTGGCTTCCGAAACCCCTCACCATTTCTGCGTGAAACCTCATGCGCTCGTGCGAACATTATGTATCTGTACTGTAAAAGATGCTTTGCGCAGCAAGGGAGCAAGCCAGAATCGTGGCATGCACGACCGTAGTGCCCACATGCCCTTCACTTTAGCGAAAATCAAGCCATGACTGAAAACACCGGATACTCCACCCTCCCCGACCTCATAGATTATGGACTGGCAGAATCGAGCGGTGTCCTCACAAGCGTGAAGCGAGATGGCGTATGGCTGGATACGGACGCAAACGCGTTTCGCCAGCAAATCAGTGAGTTTGCGGCCGGCCTTTACGAATTGGGCATCCGGCACGGGGACCGCGTTGCGCTCCACGCGGAAAACAGCACGGAGTGGCTGATAGTGGACCAAGCCATCCTTCGACTGGGCGCCGTAACGGTACCCATATATACCACACAGCCTGCTGATCAGGTCGCGTTCATACTGGATAACGCCGGAGCGCGCGCTTATGTGGTCTCGAGAGAAGATCTCTTTGAAAGCGTTCGCGCCAGCGTCCAGGGCGTCCCCTCGCTGGTAGCCACCATCGGGCTTCGGGGCTCTTTTTCTTCCGACATGCAGACGTACGCGGACGTCATGGCCCGGGGGCGGGCCCGGCTTACGGTGGATCCGGACCTCCTGGACACACTACGGCAGACCATAACACCCAATGACCTGGCAACGCTCGCGTATACGTCCGGTACGACGGGCGTGCCCAAGGGCGTAATGCTTACCCATGCCAACATTGCTTCGAACATAGTGGCTACAGCTACCCGCCTCCCGTTCAGCCCTCCGGGCCGCATGCTCTCCTATCTGCCGCTTTCGCACTCCCTGGAGCGCATGGCCACCTTCATGTACATGTATATCGGGTGCTCAATCTACTTCGTAGAAGACCATCTTCAAATAGCAGAGGACGTCAAAACCGTCCGCCCAATGCACATGACATCTGTGCCGCGGCTGCTGGAGAAAATCCATGCGGCCATCGCCAACCGCGCCAGTTCTGCGGGGGGGCTCTCCGGTGTACTCATGCGCTGGGCCATCAATCTGGCGAACAACTATGACGTGACAAACCCGCATCCGGGCTTTCAGCATTGGCTGGCAGAGCGCCTTGTGTATGCCAAGTTGCGCAGCAAGGTATTCGGTGGCAAACTGGAGGCCATCACCGCCGGTGGCGCGGCCCTCTCTGCCCACACCATGAGCTTCTTTAATGCGGTGGGTATCTACTGCGGCCAGGGCTACGGCCTGACAGAAACGTCACCGGTGATATCTCTTGGCGAGAAAGGAGATCTTCGGCCCGGATCCGTTGGAACACCCGTGGAAGGCGTAGATGTCCGCATTGCAGAAGACGGCGAAATCCTGGCGCGCGGCCCGAACATCATGCGCGGGTATTACCAGATGCCCGAGCAGACCGCGGAAGTCATTGCCGACGACGGGTGGCTCCACACCGGCGACATTGGCCACATGAAGGATGGTCACATCTACATAACAGATCGCAAGAAACAGCTCTTCAAGCTCTCTACCGGCAAGTACATTGCCCCGACGCCCATTGAAATCGCCCTCTGCGAAAGCCCGGTGATAGAACAGGCCGTGGTAATAGGAAGTGAGCGCAAGTTCTGCGGTGCTCTCATTGTGCCGGACGCCCAGGCCGTAGAGCAGCAACTCGGCGAGGGGGCCGCCGATGACAGGGCAGTATCTGAGCTCGTGGACCGGATCGTCCAGGATGTGAACGACGGCCTTCCGGCGTGGGAGCAGATAAAGAAATTCCATGTGCTTCGCACTCCCTTTTCCATTGAGTCGGGAGAGCTTACGCCTACCATGAAAATCAAACGCCGGGTCGTGCGCGAGAAGTATGCCCACGAGATTGCCGCGCTCTACGAGTAGGAATCTGCTGGCTGCAAGAGTATGTGCAAAACCGACACTGCCCGACTACAGCTGTGCATCCCTTCAGGTAGATGGGACCCTGGGACCTGCGTGCCCATCCCCCCGGACAAAGCGCGGCCCTCGGCCGTGCGACACCTGCTCTCTTAGCGTAACGATATGGCTACGCAGACGTATTTTATGTTAAGAATCAAGCAGCGGTTTGGCATTCGCCGCATGAGCGCCGGTACTGCGCGGCGCAAATCCATGCCCTGACTCAATAAACTCCGCTTGTCGGCCAAGTTTATGGCTTGTGCGATTGGCCTTCAGAGGTACGGCATCGAGGTAAAGGATATCCGGCGCAATGTGGTGCCGGCCGTTCTGTACGAGGACGCCATCCGCAACGACAACTCTGCGGCGATCTCGCGTTCGGGCGCCCTCGTCATCAACTCGGGAGATAAAACAGGGCGCAGTCCGAACGACAAGCGCATCACCAGGCACCAAAATAGCGCACCCGACATATGGTGGGGCCCGGTGAACTTACCCATCGATGAGCACACGTACCTGGTCAATCGAGAGCGTGCGAGGGACTACCTGAATACACTGCCGCGCCTGTACGTGGTTGACGGCTTCGCGGGGTGGGATCCCAGGTATCGCATCAAGATTCGCATCTTGTGCAAGCGAGCCTATCACGCGCTGTTCATGCAGAATATGCTGATTCGGCCAACGAATGGAGAATTACGCCGCTTTGGCGATCCCGATTACGTGATCTACAATGCAGGCCCTTTTCCGGCCAATCGGCATACTTCATACATGTCGTCAAAAACGAGCATTGACCTCTCATTCGAGCACCGGGAGATGGTTATCCTTGGCACGGAGTACGCCGGGGAAATGAAGAAAGGCATCTTCACCATTATCAATTACATCATGCCGCAGTCTGGCGTTTTGTCCATGCACTGTTCGGCCAATGAAGGCCATGGCGGAGACGTTTCCCTTTTCTTCGGATTGTCCGGGACAGGCAAGACCACGCTTTCGGCGGATCCATCACGCCGACTCATCGGAGATGATGAGCATTGCTGGAGCGCCGAGGGCGTATTCAACATTGAAGGAGGCTGCTATGCCAAGGCCATCGATCTGTCTGCGAAGAAAGAGCCCGAGATCTATGACGCCATACGCTTTGGGGCCGTGCTGGAGAACGTAGCATATGACACCGGGACCCACGAGATTAACTACGCCGACACGAGTATCACGGAAAATACCCGGGCCTGCTATCCCATCGAGCACATCGCCAATGCCAAGGTACCCTGTGTGGGTGCGCATCCGAAAAACATCATTTTTCTGACCTTCGACGCCTTTGGCGTCATTCCGCCCGTGGCGAAGCTCTCGCCAGAACAGGCCATGTACCACTTCATTAGCGGCTATACTGCGAAGGTCGCAGGCACTGAAATGGGCGTACATGCACCCCAGGCCACGTTTTCGGCCTGCTTCGGCGCCGCGTTTCTGGCATGGCATCCGGCCGTGTACGCCGATCTGCTAGCCAATAACATTCGACTGCACGGGGCCACGACTTGGCTGGTCAATACGGGCCTGACCGCCGCGGGAACCCGCATGGAACTTGCGCACACGCGTGCCATCATCGACGCAATCCACGACGGCTCGCTCGCGGGCATGCCCACTTCCACAGACCCCGTGTTCGGATTTGCCGTGCCAAAGAGATGCCCTCACCTCCCCGAATACCTCCTTGTACCGCGCAGGCCGTGGGCCGGTCCCGTATCCTACGAAGAGGCCGCGCAAAAGCTGGCGCAACTATTCGCGGAAAACTTTGAATTGTACGCGGAGCGCTGCCCTGCCGCAGTACAGAGCGCAGGGCCGCGACTGGCGACGGCATAGCCTACCAGGTCAGCTAGCAGGCGTGGCCGCAAGCAGGCGGCGGGTTTCTTCTCCCTTTACCTTCCCGACGTCGTCGTGGTATTTCAGCAGGACGCCCAGCGTATCATCTATCGTCTCGGCGTCCAGGCGTCGCCGCGAAAGTTCTACCAGTGCTTGGCACCAATCCAGTGTCTCCGCCACACCCGGAAGCTTGTACAGGTCCACGCTGCGCAGCTCCCTGACAAATGCCACGACCTGGCGGGCCAGCACCGCATCCATGCCTGGTAGCCTGCTTGTTACAATCCGCAATTCCTTGGAAAGCTCCGGATAGTCTATCCAGTAATAAAGACAGCGACGTTTGAGAGCATCATGAATTTCCCTCGTCCTGTTGGATGTGATTACAATCACGGGCCGGACCTTGGCCTTGACCGTTCCGATCTCTGGAATTGTTATTTGATACTCCGAGAGCAGCTCCAGCAGATAAGCCTCGAATTCTTCATCGGCCCGGTCCAATTCATCAATGAGCAAAAGACGCGGCACGTTGCCTTCGGACTCTATGGCTTGCAGCAGCGGGCGCTTTATCAGAAAATCACGGCTGAAGATTTCCCGCGCTGCCAGCTGCCTGTCAACCACCCCTGACGCTTCGAGCAAGCGGATTTCCAGAATCTGCCGAGCGTAATTCCAATCATACACCGCCGAATGGATGTCGAGTCCTTCGTAACACTGCAGACGAATAAGGGGCAGGCCCAGCACACGGGCGAGGACTTCCGCCACGCCGGTCTTCCCCACGCCAGCCTCCCCTTCCAAGAACACCGGCCGGCCCATCTTCAGCGCAAGATGCAGCGTTGTGGCAAGGCCACGCTCGGCAATGTAGCGCTCGGCCAGCAATGCCTGCTGTAGCGCCTCTATGGAGGGGAAATTCCGCATCTCAATCCGTCGCCACTACCATGGCCAGGCCTCGCGCGGCTGCAGCCTGCAATTGCTGCAGGTGCCAGGAAGTCTTCCAGGCTAGGCTGTGGCACGCTTCACCGCTGCCGCCACCGCACGCCGAGCCATCACCGTGCAGAGGTGAGCCCGGTATTCCCTGCTGGCACCCAGGTCACGGAGCATCTCCCGCGGGGGCGCTAAATCCTCCGTTGCCGATGCAATACTGGCCTGGTCGAGGCGCATACCTGTAAGCCTTGCTTCCACGTTTGCAGCCCGGTGTGGCTGTGGCGAGGCGCCGGTAACGCCTATGCGGGCAGCTGAGCAGACCCCGTCACTACCGATGGCTACCCATGCCGCGACGCCGACGACCGCATATTTGGAGGCAGAGTTCGAAAACTTGGCGTAGGCAGCGCCCTCTCCTTCTCCCAACACGGGAAAAGTGACATGGGTAATCAGTTCCCCGGCAGCCAGCGCCGTTTCAAAAAGGCCGCGAAAGAAATCATGGGCGGCAATCGTACGCGTTCCCGACGGCCCACGGGCCGTGACTGTGGCATCGAGCGCCAGCAAAATGGCGGGGTAATCCGCCGCAGGATCAGCGTGAGCCAGGCTGCCGCCTATGGTGCCCCGATTTCGGACCTGGGGGTCACCTATGCCGGCAGCCACTTCGGAAAGCGCCGCGCAGTGCATCCTGACGGCATCGGAAGTCTCCACGCTCCGGTGCGTAGCCAAGGCCCCTACGGAAAGGGAAGAGCCGGAAACGACAATCCCCGCCAGCTCATCCAGCCGCGATATGTCCACCAGTAGCGATGGGTCATTGAGTCGCAGCTTCATAGCCGGAATCAGGCTGTGGCCGCCGGCCAGAACTGCGGCGTGCTCGCTTCCGGCCAGATGGCCCAGAGCATCTTCTACGGAAAGGGCTCGAACGTACTGAAAGGCGCTAGGAATCATCGCAACTCAGGATTCAATGGTTGAAAGCAGGAAAGGCGCCGTCTAAGCGCGTGTGCCGAGTATAGCGCGCCAAACGCGCTCGGGTGTCAGCGGCATGGCTATGTCCCGAACCCCTACCGCATCACAGACGGCGTTGACGATGCACGGCGTCGCAGCGATGGTACCCGTTTCTCCGGCACCCTTGGCCCCAAGAGGATTGTGCGGACACGGCGTCACCGTACGATCCAGTTCAAAGAGTGGTAAATCCGCCGCCCTCGGCATCGTGTAGTCCATAAACGTGCCGCTGACCAACTGGCCTTCGTCATCGTACACCGCATGCTCCATAAGTGCCTGGCCAATACCGTGGGCAATGCCTCCGTGCACCTGTCCGTCCACGATCATGGGGTTGATGACCTCGCCCACGTCGTCCACGGCTATGTAGCGAAGAATTTCGATCTCACCGGTATCTGCGTCCACCTCCACAACGGAGATATGGGCCCCGAACGGGAAGGTGAAATTCTTGGGATCGTAGAATGCATTGAATTCCAGCCCGGGCTCCAGCTCCTCGATCGGGTAGTCATGCGGAATATAGGCCGTAAGGGCTATGTCCGCGAAGCCGACAGAACGGTCCGTACCCACCACGGTGAACTGGCCGCCGCTGTATTCGAGATCCTCTTCGGCAGCCTCAAGCTTGTAGGCAGCAATCTTGCGGGCCTTGTCCAGCACCTTCTGTACGGCCTTGTAGATGGCGCTCCCACCCACAGCCAGGCTACGCGAGCCATAGGTACCCATCCCAAACGGGATTTGCGCGGTGTCGCCGTGCACCAACTCCACATCCTCCATGGGGATTTGAAGATGGTGGGCTACAAGCTGCGCAAATGTCGTCTCGTGGCCCTGCCCGTGGGAATGCACGCCCGTATAGATCTGCACCTTGCCCGTGGGATGCACGCGAATCATCCCGCTATCATACAGGCCTGCCCGCGAGCCGATAGCCCCAGCGACGGCGGAGGGAGCAATGCCACAAGCCTCGAGGTACGTGGAAAACCCGATGCCCACAAGGCGGCCTTCTGCCCTTGCCTCTTTCTGCATGCGGCGCAGGTCCTCATACCCGGCCATCTCTAACGCCTTGTCCAGCGCCGCATCGTAATTACCGCTGTCGTACTCCAGTACGACAGGAGTCGTATACGGGAACTGGTCCGGCTGCACGAAATTGGCTCGCCGAAGCTCCGCCGGATCGCGGCCCAATTCGCCAGCCGCTATGTCAAGCATGCGCTCAAGGAGGAAAGTGGCCTCGGGCCGGCCAGCTCCCCGCAGCGCATCAACGGGGACCGTATTGGTAAATACACCCTTCGTCTGCACATGAATGGCTGGCGTCGTGTACTGTCCCGCGAGCAGGGTCCCATACAGCCATGTGGGAATGCCCCCCGCAAACGTGGAGAGATATGCTCCCAAATTGGCCGTAGTATCCACAGATAGGCCGGTAATCTTGCCATCTGCATCGAAGGCCATCTGGGCGCTGGTGATGTGATCGCGGCCCTGCGCGTCCGTGACAAAGCTTTCGCTCCTCTCGGCCGTCCATTTGACCGGACGTCCCGTCTTGCGCGCCGCCCAGGCGCAAAGCACCTCTTCCGGGTAGTGGAAGATCTTGCTGCCAAAGCCGCCGCCTACATCCGGAGAAATCACACGGACCTTGTGCTCCGGCAATCCGGTTACGAACGCGCACAGCAGCAGGCGTATGAGATGCGGATTCTGAGAACTCGTATACAGCGTAAGCTGCCCCGTTGCGGCGTCGTGATGCCCAATGGCACTGCGCGGCTCAATGGCATTAGCGATCAGCCGCTGGTTAACCAATTCATACGTGGTAATGTGGTGGGCCTCGGCCAGCGCCACTTTGGTAGCCTCTCCATCTCCGAGTTCCCAGACGAAGGACAAGTTATTCGGTACGCCGTCGTGGACCAACGTCGCATCATCTGCCAGCGCCGCCTCCATGGCTACTACCGCAGGCAGCGGCTCGTAATCCACTTCTAGCAATTCGGAGGCATCCTGCGCGGCCTGTTTGGTTTCGGCGATGATAACCGCAACGCCGTCTCCCACGTGACGCACCTTGTCAATGGCCAACGTGTGATGGGGCGGCTCCTTCATGTCGGCTCCTATCTGCCATCCGGTGGGAATGGGATTGACCCCATCATTGGCAATATCCTTGCCGACAAATACGGCCAGCACGCCGGGATGGCTGCGCGCAGCGTCCGTATGTATGGCCTTAATACGCGCGTGAGCGTAAGGGCTTCGGACAACCCAGGCATGCGTCATGCCTGGTATCACGATGTCATCGGTGTATCTACCCCGCCCGGTAATGAATCGATAGTCTTCGACGCGCTTGACGGACTTGCCTATATAGTCTGACATGATACCGTATATGACTTAGGATGTGGATGCCGGCAGCCTGCTGCCAAGCACTATTTCATGCGCCCGCTGCCGCACGCTGGATGGCGCGCACGATGTTGTGATAGCCCGTACACCGGCAGAAGTTACCCTCCAGGGCATGCCGAATTTGGGCTTCGCTCGGCGACGGTTCATGGGCTAGAAGGTCCGCCGCCGCCATGATCATGCCCGGCGTACAGAAACCGCACTGCAGGCCATGTTCCTCGCGGAAAGCGGCCTGCAGGGGATGCAGCTCTCCATTCTCCAAGCCTTCAATAGTGGTGACTTCGCAGCCATCTGCCTGCACGGCGAACATGGTACACGACTTGACGCAGGCGCCGTCCACGTGGACGTTGCAGGCGCCGCACTGGCTTGTATCGCATCCCACGTGCGTTCCTGTCAGCCCCATGGTCTCGCGAAGGAAGTCCACCAACAGCGTACGGGGTTCCGCCGCAGCTTCGCGCGCAACGCCGTTGATGGTCACGCGAATGGATTGGGTCATACTGCGCCTCCAAACAGTTTAACATGGCGATATCTCGGTGGCCGAGCGCCACCACCCACTGCCCATAAATAGTGCATACGAGGGAATTTTCCAATATCGTTTGCCGAACTTATGAAAATGAATCCGGGGGGACCGCCATCTTGGTTGGAATCCTGCTCCAAATCTGGCCGTTACGAATGGTGCTATGACCGAAATACTCCAATTGATGGCCGAGGCGGCACACCGCAGGGCAAGCGGTGCCGCGTACGCCGTAGCCACGGTGGTACGGATTGGCGGCTCCACGTATCGCAGGCCCGGCGCCCGTATGCTGATTTGCGCGGACGCGCACCGCATCGGCATGATTAGCGGCGGATGTCTGGAAGCGGAGGTCTCCCTGCTGGCAAAGAGCATGCTGGAGCGTGCCTCCGTGCAGCTTGCCTCTTTCGACCTGACCGATGAGGACACGATCGCTGGGTTCGGCATGGGTTGCAATGGTTCGGTTGAAGTGCTGATCGAGTCCTTTCCATGCCAACGTCGCCTTGATCCGCTGAAAATCGTCCAAGCCTGCCATGAGAACCGGCAGCGCTGCGTGATTGTCCATGTGATAGGAGGCGCAGACAATATGCTGGGGCGCAGGCTGGTGTACTGGGAGGATGGCCGAATGGAAGGCGACGCAGACGCCGTGCCGGCATCCCGGCAGGACGCCCTGAGCGTGCTGCGATCGGGAAAGCATGCCATCAAGCAAGGAAAGGCCCTGGAAATGCTGTTTGAAGTGGCGGAGCCTCCCGTAAGGCTAGTCCTGTTCGGGTCGGGACATGACGTCGCCCCGGTGGCCCGGATATCGAGCACGCTGGGATGGTCCGTCACGGTGGTAGGCCGCAAGCCGGCCTCGAGCCTCGCGAACATTGTTCCGTGCGCGGACGAGTACATCTTCCTAATGCATCCCGAACGCGTGTCTGACCGCGTTCGACTGGACACGCGCAGCGCAGCCGTCGTCATGAACCACCACTATGTGCGCGACAGGACCCTGATTGCAGCCTTGCTTGAGAGTGCCGTGCCCTATATCGGCGTGCTGGGCCCGCGGGAAAGAGCGACTCGGCTAATACGTGACGTGAGGGCGAATCAGCCTGCGCTGCCGGAATGCCACCACGATCGCCTCTACGCACCGGTAGGGCTCGACATCGGAGGCGAGACACCGGAAGAGGTCGCCCTTGCGATCGTCGCAGAAATTCAGACGGTTATGCACAACCGGAAAGGAGGCATGCTCCGGCACCGGGCCGGAGCCATCCACGAACCGCTGTGCGACCTGAGAGGTACCTAACGCCCTTCGAGCGAAGCCAGGAGGTATAGCACGGCCATCCTTACCGCCACGCCGTTGGTGACCTGGTCGAGAATGATGGCCCGCTCGTGATCCACAACTTCACTGGCCAGCTCCACACCTCGGTTTACCGGACCCGGATGCATGACCAGAAGATCCGGGTGCTGGTCCAGATGCCGAACCTTTATGCCAAATGCCTCATGATACTCCCGCACGCTGGGAACGAGACGAACGGCTTGGCGCTCCAATTGCATCCGTAGCGCCATCACAACATCGCAGCCCTCGAGGGCCGCCTCCAGTCGATGCGTAACATCCACGCCCAATTGCTCAATACCGAATGGCAATAGCGTCTTTGGCGCGCATAACGTGACATGGGCACCAAGGGTTTTAAGGCCAAACACATTTGACCGGGCGACGCGGCTATGAGCGATGTCTCCGATGATGCACACGCGTAGACCTTCGAAGTTGGAATGATGCTCGGAAATAGTGAGCAGATCCAGTAGCGCCTGGGTCGGGTGCTCATGCGCGCCGTCGCCGGCATTGACTATCTGGGCGTCGACACACCGCGTCAGGAAATGTGCTGCACCCGGTGATCGGTGACGAACCACGGCCATGTCCACCTTCATGGCCTCTATGTTCTTGGCCGTATCCTTGAGCGATTCACCCTTGGCCAAGGAAGAACCGGCCGTAGAAAAATTGACCGTCTCTGCCGAAAGGCGCTTTTCTGCCAACTCAAAGGAAATCCTGGTCCGGGTAGACGGTTCAAGGAAGAGGTTTACGATGGTGACGCCGCGAAGCGTCGGCACGCGCCGTATGGGACGCTCCAGCACTTCCTTGAATTCCCTGGCCGTCCGCAGAATCAGGTGAATCTCCTCGCTGCTGACACCTGCCAATCCCAGCAAGTGGCGGGACCTCAGGGCCTGAATCGATGCCTGGCGCGGCTGGGACATTACCGGGGTCCGGATGAGTGGCTGACTTTACTTGAGCCGCGACGCCGTGCGCCAGATGAGGTCTCCACCAGCCACACGCCATCGCGACCGTCATACTCGCTGAGTTGTACACGCACCTCCTCTCCAGCTATGGTGGGAACATCGCGTCCCACAATGTCCGCCCGAATGGGCAACTCGCGCAAACCGCGATCCACAACGATCAGGAGGCGAATGGAGGCAGGCCTTCCCATATCCATGAGGGCGTCCATCGCCGCTCTCGCCGTTCGGCCGGTATGCAAGACGTCATCGATCAGTACAAGGTGGCGATCCGTCACATCGAACGGAATCCGGGTCGCCCGAATGGAGGTCCGCCTTCCGCGCCTGCGGAAGTCGTCCCGATACATGGTGACATCCAGTACTCCGACCGGCGTTTCGATCCCTTCAAACTGGAGGATTTTCTCCTGTAGCCGCCGCGCCAAGAATACGCCACGCGTCTGCATGCCAACCAGCGCAAACGAATCGGTGTCTTCCGGGTCTATGAGCTCGGCAATCTGGCGCGCCATCCGGCCTAGCATGCGGTCCAAATCACTCCCATCCATCAACTGCGCCTTAACGATGTCTTGCGGCTCCATAGCTGCAAATTACCCATTTTGCGTGCGGCATGCATATAGGAGAGCCACCGTTACAGCCCGGAACCGAAAACATGCTCCCCGTTGAACGACTTCCATCCTCTTGCAACGGTACCTATGGCCCAGGACCAGGATAGTGCCCTGCGGTATCTCGACCCGCTTGTCATTTCGCGGCTCAAGACCATGGATCTCAGGGCACGGCTTGCAGTGGAGGGTTTCATCACGGGGCTACACAGGAGTCCATACCATGGCTTTTCCGTGGAATTCGCCGAGCACCGTCCTTATAACCCGGGCGACGAATTGCGGCACGTGGACTGGAAGGTATTCGGAAAAACGGACCGTCACTACGTAAAACAGTTCCAGGAAGAAACCAACCTGCGCCACTATGTCGTGCTCGACACATCCCCTTCCATGCGCTACCGGCGCTCGGGCAGTCTCTCCAAGCTGACATACGGCGCGTACCTGGCGGCGGCACTTCATTATCTGATGATCAAGCAGCGTGACGCCACGGGGCTCATAGGCTTTGACCAATCCGTGCACACGCTGCTCAGGCCCAAGAGCACGGCAAGCTATCTGCGGCGGATCCTGGCGGAGCTCGAACGCTTCACGGCACTGCCACCTAACGGTAAGAAAACACACGCCTCGGCCGCTCTCCATGAAGTAGCAGAACGTATCAGCCGCCGCTCGTTTGTGGTCGTGATAACGGACTTGTTTGAAAATGTCGGGGCTGCGGAGGATCTTGTCCGGGCACTGCGACACCTCAGGCATCGAGGCCACGAAGTTCTCGTTTTCCGCATCCTTGAGAGCGATACGGAGCGCAGATTCAACTTTGATGACGTACCTATGGTCTTCCGCGACATGGAGACCGGAGAAGAGATGGCACTCCATCCTGCGCAGCTTCGGGAAGACTATGTGCGGGCCGTCCAAGAGTTTAGCCGCAACTTCCGGCGCAGGTGCCTGGAGCAAAACGTGGAGATTGTGGAACTGGATACCGGAGAGCCGTACAGCACCGCCTTGCTATCGTATCTGAACCGGCGGCGGAGACTCAAGTAGCTCCCCGGCGTAGTCCCTTGATCCAAGCGGCAAGATCTGACGTAATAAGGCCGCAGCCCGCCGCCACGGGCCGCGCATCATCTAGCGGACACAAGAGCGATAGCCATGCTACAATCCATCAAGACCGCCGCCGAACAGGTATTTCCGGAAGTTGTCCGGCTGCGGCGGGCCATACACCGCAACCCGGAGCTAGCATACGAAGAACAGGAGACCGCCCGGCTGGTGCGCGATGTGTTGGCACCGCTGGGCCTGGCCGTACAATCCGGTGTAGCAGGCACCGGCGTGGTAGCAACCCTGGCTGGAGCCCGGCCCGGCCCGGTCGTGATGCTGCGCGCGGATATGGACGCACTGCCTATTGCGGAGCAGACTGGGCTTGCTTTTGCTTCCCAAAACCCGGGCAAGATGCACGCTTGCGGCCACGACATGCACACGTCTTCGCTGCTCGGAACAGCCATGATCTTAAGCAGCTTGCGGAACCGGGTGCCGGGGACCGTTCGATTCATTTTTCAGCCAAGTGAAGAGCGGCTGCCTAGCGGGGCCGCAGGGATGATCCGGGAAGGCGTGCTTTCGCCCCGACCTGCAGCGGCCTTTGCCCAGCACGCGTATCCGTCTCTTTCTGCTGGTACAATCGGGATTAGGTCTGGTTTATTTATGGCGTCGGCTGATGAGATCCGTATCTCGATCGAGGGTAAGGGTGGCCACGCAGCGGAGCCGCACAAGCTGCCATGCGACGTCGTACTGGCGGCCTGTCACACCGTGGTGGCACTGCAGAGCATCATAAGCCGCCGCTGTCCACCCGACATTCCTAGCGTGCTTTCGTTCGGAAAAATGAAGGCCGGAGGCGCGACGAACATTATGCCCGGTGCCGTTGCCTTAGAAGGCACCCTTCGGGCCATGCAGGAGGACTGGCGCTTCTGCGCCCATGAATACATCCGCCATGTCGCAGCACTAACAGCCCGGACCTATGGCGCCGAGGCCACCGTTGAAATTACTACCGGTCCTCCCGCCGTGTACAACGATCCCGCTTCTGCTACACTCTTGCAGGAAGCTGCGCTGGAATAC
Source organism: Rhodothermales bacterium (assembly GCA_965216255.1). Classification (GTDB taxonomy): domain Bacteria; phylum Bacteroidota; class Rhodothermia; order Rhodothermales; family Bin80. Next base: position 3,788,949 of record OZ244148.1, on the reverse strand, counting down.
GTGGGAAAGGAGCACACGATCGAGGCCGACTTGTGGTTTGGCGGCGAAGATTTCGCCTACTTTCTGCAGGAAGTGCCCGGCGCATTCTACCAGCTGGGCGTCGGATGCCCACATTCGCTGCACACTCCCGGCTTCACCATTGAAGAAGAAGCGCTGCGAACGGCGCCGGGATTCATGGCATTTCTTGCCTTCAAACAGCTCAGCAGCTAACAGCCGGTCCCGGCGATGCGGTTGGACACGCGAGACTCTGGCAGCTCCGCGGCCCGCATGGAGGAGTGGAGTAGGTGGGCTTGGCCAGTGCTTTCTCCGCGCTGTCCACTTCCCACGCGCCAGCCCATCTTTACCATTTGGCGGCTGAATCTGAAGGTCGGCAATAATCGCAGTTAATTATTTCGAGAGATTTTTAGGGATGCGTCCCCACTTTAGCCCTGTTTTGCCGGAATTTATGGTGCTTGGCCCCACAATCGCACCACCAGCACACCATTTTTGAGATCCATAGAAATTGAAATACGAATGTTGTGCCATAAAATATTGATACCTATTGCGGGCAACGGTTTCCAACCCTATCTTCCTCCTATGTATATCCGACGATCGCTTACCCATACCACCGACAACGCTACACGCTACTATTCCTTTCGGCTCTGCCACGGCGAACGCATAGGGGGCAAGGTCCGGCAGAAGACCCTGCTCAATCTCGGTGCCCACTTCCGCATCGACAAACGCTACTGGCGTGCGCTCTGCAACCGGATTGAGGCACTGCTCAAGGGCCAGCTCGTACCCATGGGCGTTGCTGCCGTCGCGTGGAAGAGGAGGCCCACCGCATTGCAGAACTTTTGAGTGCGTGCAAGGCGGTAGCCGTGACCGAGGGCAAGGGCGAGACGCCGCCGCGCGAATGGCACCATGTGGATGTCCACTCGCTCAAAACGGTCCGGCCCCGCACGGTGGGCGTAGAACATGTGGGGCTCTGGGCCATGGAGCAGTTGGGCATGGATGAGCTCTTCGAGAAGCTTGGCATCACGCGAGGCCTCCGGCATGCGGCCACGGGCTCCATCATAGGCCGTCTGGCCGAGCCGGCCAGCGAACATGCCACGAAGCGTTGGCTGGCCTCTGCCAGTGGCCTGGACGAGTTTCTGGGCTGCAACTTCGAGAAGATGGCCGACATGCAGCTGTACCGGGCCAGCGACATGCTGCACAAACACCGCAAGGCCATAGAGGACCACCTCTTTGCACGGGCACTGGACCTGTTTGATCTGGAGCCCACGATCGCGCTCTATGATCTGAAGGGCAGCTTCCTGGAAGGCAGTGGCAAGAGCATCGACAAGGCCAAATACGGACGCTCGAAGGAGCGTCGCAGTGACTGCGTGCTGCTTACGCTGGCTCTTGTAACGCGCGGCAGCGGGTTCGTGCGTCGTAGCCAAGTCTTCAAGGGCAACGTAAACGAAGCGTCCACGCTCAAGGAGATGCTGGAGTCCCTGGAGACGCCCAGGGACGCACGTGTGGTGATGGACCGGGGCATTGCCACAAAGGAGGGCTACCGCTACATCGTGGTATCAAGAGAGCGCAGGAAGCATTTTGATGAGCAGCAGGCCGAGGCTCTTCAGACGGCCTCGGGCAGTGACGTAGAGGTGTACCGGGAGGAGGCAGACGACGAGGTGCGGCTCTGTTGCCGATCCCGGTCCCGCATGGCGATGGAAGAGGCCAAGGTGAGGCAGAAAGCGGAAAGATTCGAGGAGGCCCTCGGCGAGCTTTCCGAGGGGTTTGCCCGGCTGAAGACGCAAAAGCGCATCGACCTCATAAGGGAACGTATCGGCCGATTGAAGCAGAGCTTCAGCGGCATCGGACAGCATTACGAAATAGAAGTGGAGACGGATGAGGACGGCAAGCGGGCCCAGTCTATCACGTGGACAAAGACGCCGAAAGCACCCGCGTTGATGAGCGATCCGGGCGTCTATTGCCTGCGCAGCAACGAGATGGAGTTCACCGCGGAAGAGCTCTGGCGCACGTATGTGATGCTGACCGATCTGGAAGCGGTGTTCCGGTCCCTGAAGTCGGAACTCGGACTGCGACCGATCTATCATTCCACAGGCCGGCGCGCGGAGGGCCATCTATTCATCACGGTCCTGGCTTACCAGTTGGTGCAGGTGATTCGTACGCGTCTGCGCCAGAAAGGACTACGCTTCAGCTGGACGACACTCAGGAGGATCCTTCGTCGTCAGGTTCGCACGACCAGCATCTTCGAGCGCAAGGACGCACGCACACTCCATGTCCGCACCAGCTCGCAGCCGGATATGGAACTAAGGGCCATTTACGATGCCTTGTGCATCGATCCACTGCCCTTGGCCATGCACAAGACGATCATATGACCTAAGGCATAAAACCTCACTTGGCGGCCATTTGTTGTGCCAGAACAATTCTCATGTCTCTACTTTACAACCTGTTATGAAGCACAATGGTAAACTTGGGCCAGGAGTGGTGCAGGGGCGGCCGGGCATTTGCGCTTCCTCTGGCGTTGGCTAAGACCCGCTGTGCAGTGCTGGCGCATCACCCATATCGAGGCCGAATGGTATATATTCAGTTGCATTTGTTGTATCATCGATACGGAAATGGGTATCATGCTTGATTGAATTGCCGGGCGGAACGCCCGGCAATATTCAAAGCCAACCAAATGCGGTAATGAAACGCCTCCGCCTGGCACCGCGAGTATTCATCGCCACATCGGCCCTGTTGATTGTTACCGTCCTGGCCACGTCCGTTACGCTCTTGTACCAGACGTCTATCGCGCTGCGCGATGAGGCACGGGAATACGCGGTTCAGCTGGCAGATCTACTAGCCGCCAACTTTGCAGACAAGGGCGAAATCTCAATCGCGAACGTAGCACGAACCCTGGAGGCTACGCTGGACGGGCCCATGGCCGCGCAGGGTCATATTGCCGCCTACCTGGTCGCAGCCGCCTCTGAGGCAGGGTACGATACTACCTATGTCATTGACATACTGACATCCATTACTGAAGAGACGGTGCTGGACGAGTTCTGGATCACCGACGAAGAAGCCTACTCCTATTTGACCAACGTTCGCCATGCAGACGGCCCTCAGGCCGGAGAACTGGTTTACTTTGCCTTCAAGGCCGATCCCGCAGAGCAGCCGCAGGCATCCAAGTTCTACTCCCTTCTTGCCACACCAACCGACAGCGCGGCCGTCATCACGCAACCTGTACAAGTGCGCGAGATTGACGGCAAAACATTCAAGTACGTCGGCGTGGGCGGGGTAGATCAGCAGCGCATTGTGCAGGTCGGCAACGAGCTGGTGTTTGGCGGGCAGGAGATCCTGCGGAATGTTTATGCTACAGAGCGCGCTGACGTCTCCGCCATCATTGAGGGCATCCTGGGCCAGCACTTGACGGCAGAAGCGACGATGCTGGACCACTTCATTGCTGCGGCCCAGGCAGCCGGATGGAGCGGGGCACGCATAGACCAAACGCTCGCACGCATCGTAGCCGTCTCCGAGATCGGCGAGATCCGCATTGCCGACAGCAGCGGCGCAGGCCAATACGCCAGCATGCCAGCGGACGATTCGCTTCGGGTTGCGCTCGCTCAAATGCCAGCCCTTCAGGATCTGCTCGCGGGCACGGAAAGGCTGGTAGAGCACGCTACATCCGCCCACCAGCGCGACCAGGCAAGGTACAAGTATGTGACCCTCGCCCGCCGGGGATCCAGCCGAATCGTTCAGGTAGGCGTACCCATCGAGAGCAGCTCTGGCAACCTCCTGTATGCCGTCTACCAAGAGGAAGCCAATGTCACTGTCGAGAACGGCCTACCGCGGGGACTGTGGATCTACAATCAGTCCCAGGAACTGGCAGCATTTGCCCGGTATCAGGCCGAGTCTGGAATAGCGTCCGAGCTGGACCGCGAGCTACCCGCGCATGCAGATTCTTTGCTCAACGAGGCCATGCAGGGGGGGGGGGATGTGGTCAGCATGGCTCGGCTCGGGCTCCGATCACCTGAAGTGCGTGGAATATGGGCCGCGTCGCCGATTATTAACGCGGGAGGAATACTTCTTGGTGGCCTGGTATTCTTCGTGAACCTCGACGAGATCGCCGAAACCGTAAGGGCTGAAGGGCGGCGAACGGCGCTACTTGCGCTCTTCCTGCTCAGCCTTACAGCCATTGCCACCTTCTTTGGCACCCGGCTGCTGACGCGACCCATAGAAGTCATAGCAGAGGCTGCGCGGGAAGTGGAAAGCGGTGCGCAGCCCAATGAAGCGCTGATGCGGCCCGTGATCCAAAGAAGCGACGAAATCGGAAGCCTTGCGCGCGTGTTTCTCGACATGTCCACCCAGGTCTTCAACCGCGAGGAAGTTCTCGAAACCCTCGTGTCGCGGCGAACCGAAGAATTGCAGACGACCAACCATCAGCTGCTTCGTGCTCAGGAGGCCATCAATCAGGATTTGGAGATGGCCAAGATCGTGCAGGCGGCCTTGGTTCGCGAAGGTACGGTCCAGCTGAAGGCGTTTTCGGCATGCTCGCGCATGAATCCGGCCCAGCGTGTCGGTGGAGATTTTGTCGACTTCATGGAACCGGAGGAGGGCAAGCTGTTCATCGCCATAGGGGACGTGTCAGGCAAGGGCGTGGCGGCGGCCCTCTTTATGGCCGCATCGCAGGCGGCCATAAAATTTGCTGTAGCAGAGCGCATCGAAACTATCGCGGCCATCGCCGAAGAGGCCAACAAACGGCTTTGCAGCCGAAATCCCATGGGTCTCTTCGTTACGGTGTTTCTGGCCATGGTGGACCTTAGAACCGGTACCATTGACTATGTCAGTGCCGGGCACGAGCCGCCTTATATCTTGTCGGCGAACGGATCACGGGAGACACTCCCGCCGACGGGCGGGCTGGCCATGGGACTAATGGAAGATTTTCCGTATTCTAGCAGCACCGCTGTATTGCAACAGGGCGAATCATTATTTTTGTATACCGATGGGCTAACCGACATGGTAAACGTAAAAGGTGAGATCTTCGGAAGGGGGCGACTTGAGGAGACCATCGAGGGTGCCGGCGGCCATTCCCCAGAAGAAATTGTAAATCAGGTATGGACCACTATTGGGAGCTTCTCTGCCGGAGCGCCTGCAGCGGACGACATGACGTGCATGGTACTGCACCGTAAAACTGAGCCCCAACACCATGTCTGACAAGCTGGAAGTTACGATCCAGGCTCGTCTCTCGGAGCTTCGCAGTCTGGCTGAGTTAGTCGAATCGTTCGGGGAGGCGCATGCTCTTTCGCTGAAAATGAACTTCGTGATCAATCTTGCGCTGGAGGAGTTAATTACAAACACCGTGATCCACGGCGAATTCGGCGAAAATGCCGAGCCCAAGATTAGAATTTGCCTGTATGTGGAGAACCAGACCGTCGTGCTCGTAGTTGAGTCTGACGGTCAGAGATTCGATTCTACTCAGGATACCGATCCCGATTTGTTGTCAGGCTTGGATGCCAGACGCGTTGGAGGTCTGGGCTTACACTTGATCAAGCAGCAGGCGGACCTGGTATCTTACGCCTACGTCAACAATCGAAATCGCCTGCAGTTGGAATACATTCTCGCACCCGAAACTTTTTGACGGGTTCGAATTCAACCAAACACAAGTGGAGGTGTGTTAGTGGAAATTGAGATTCTGGAAGAACGAGAGGGCACAACGTTGGTGCTACTGCCCATCGCGCGCCTCGATAGTTCCAATGCTCGCTCTTTTGAGAACGTGGTTATTGATCATGTTGAAAGTGGCGAGGACCAAATTGTCGTTGATTTTAGCCGTCTCGTCTTTATCAGTAGCTCGGGTATGCGTGTGTTGCTGATAGCAGCAAAGAAGCTTCACGCCAAGAAAGGAAAGTTGGTCCTGTGCTCCATGCAGGATAGCATCCGTGAGATATTCAGTATCAGCGGCTTCGACCAGATAATCCCGATCCGGAAGTCGCGGAAAGGAGCCATCGCCGAGATGTGACGCGCCGGCGATATGTGGTCTACGCAGTCCGTGACACACGCAGCCGGCATTCTAGCGGCTCAAGTACGGGGCACGTCCGACCTGCGCCGCGTAGCTAGTGCTAGCCAGAAAAAGCCGGCTTTTTGATGAGGTGCGGTTTGGGGGACTGCTATCCGGTGGGTAGCGGGGCCTGCATGGAGGTGGAAAGGGCAGGTGATAGCGAGCCAGCTCTGGATTCCGAGCTTACCAACTGCTGATCGGCGGTGGTATGCCCCGAGTCTGTGGGACAACGAGACAGGTAGGTGATCTCCTCTTGTGGAGGAGGGGCAAGCCTTACACCCATGTTGGCGCGCGAGCGGGCCTACGCCGCTCGGCCATGGGCTTTATGCCAGTGCCGTGGCCTTTCTTCCTGCTTCTTCAGCATTTGACCGATTCGGTGCACGTTGGCCGCTACCATCACCCGGGCCACCGTCCGGGCAATTCCTGCGGCACCGTGCGTGCGCACCAGCCCCCGGTGATTCAAATTGCCCGTGGCCGACTCTGGCGCCGGATGCTGGCGTCCACAAAGGCTTCTGCCATCTCCCTCTCCAGATCCTCCTGAGTGCGCCGGCCCTTCCTGGGCATGACGTTCAAATCGCGTAGCCGGTCCAGCTGCTCCCGATTCTTCGGCGTGTAAAAATCCCTGTCCAGGCTGCACGAACGGAGTGTCGGATAGTGCTTTTTCGCCTCCGTAAGGAAGGACACAATCATGTCCTGTGAGGTGTACCCCAATCATTGGACATGATTTCGCTTGATTTAAGATAGAGAACTGCCAGGGTTGTGGGGGATGGCGGGACATGTTGGTCCCAGTGGGCATGTGGTTGTCGTATGGGTTATAGCCATCGCTGGGTGGGGTCCTGAATGGCCGTGATAGACTTCGGATGGGGTTCGGTACCGAAGGCTCTGGTGCGGACGACTGTGGTTGTAGAAGCTAATCTGAAGTTCCCTTTTTCGTGTACCTCAGTTTTTAGGCTTATAAGGGACGAAGGCCAGTATTGTTTAGGACAAACGGAGTCCACGCCTAAGCACATGAGGCTGTAGATGACCCCATGTTAAAGAAGATCTTACCCGCGAAAGGTGCTTTACTGGGTACAGTCGCTACCGAATCTTCACTCTTAGCAATTCGAAGGCGCGGGCCTGGAGGGCGGTCATCTCTCCAAGCATCGTAAAGGAGACGCCCTTCTTGCCGATCAGTGGCTCTACCTGAGCCCCCATAGCGTGCGCAGATGCGCCATGAGGGCGGCAAAGCTCAACGCCTTGTGCTGCGTCCGTTTGGAACGGGCTTTCTGCTCTGCCGAGGGCGAACGCCCTGCCGCATGGATGATACTACGACGGGCAGCCTTCTTGCCTTCCAGGTCATCTTCGGCAAAGAGTATCGGAGCCAAACGCTGCTTCATGTGCCATTCCACGAAGTAAGCCAGCATGCACAGAAAGACGTGGCAGATGACTCTCGGGGCCCTGTAGTGGTGGATGGGCCGTACTTTGAGGTCCACAGTCTTGAGGCTCCGGAAGGCCTGCTCTACAGCGCTGAGCCGCTTGTAATCGTGCACCAGCTCTTCCGCAGTCGGCTCCTTGAGGCTACTGCGGATGGCATACATGCCGTCCAGGGATGTTTCGCTGGCTATGGCGTCCGCGTCGCGTTCGTAGCTGAAAAAGCCTTCCTTAATCTCCAGATCAAAATGCTTTTCCATCTTCCACTTACCGATGACCTTCCCCACACGCAAGCTGATCGCCTTCATGCTGCGCAGGGGATTGCCTTTGCGCCGGGTGGCCACTACGATCTTCTCCAGCGCCTCTTCGGTCTTTGCCAGCAGTCTTTCGCGGTTATACGCCGACTTCCTGGCCTGTAGCGGGTTGCGGCACAGGACGATCCGCTCCCCCGGGTAGACGGCGGTGGTTATCTCCGCGAGGCCTTGTTCGTCGAACAGGGACTGTTGCAGGGCTTCCGTTTCCACTATTTTGCGGATGCCGCTCTTGCTGAGGGCGGATATCCAGTCCTGGCGGGTTTGACCTCTTTGCGCAAGCGGGCCTCGGTAAGCAGGCCGCGGTCTCCTACGAGCACGATGCGCCGGAGACCGAATTGTTGCTGGATCTTGGCAATCTGCGGAGCCAGTGTGTTGGGATCGGCCGTATTGCCTGCAAAGACTTCCACGGCCACGGGGCAGCCGTCTTTGCCGGTGAGCAGGCCGAAGACGATCTGTTTCTTGCCCTTTTTCTTGTCCCGGGAGTAGCCATACTCGGCCAGCTCGAGGGCTTCGCCTTCAACGTAGGTGGAGGTTACATCCGCGAGAGAGCCCTCCTCGAGGTGCCGCCGAGCGAGGCGCTCTTCGATGGTGCTTTTGCGCTTCAGCAGCCAATCCATGGTCTGGTAGAGGTCGTCCTCGTCCATGTTTTCGAGACCGAGTTCGGTACCGAGCGAATGGCTAGCGGAGTCTGGGTGCAGGGCGGCACTAGTGGCGAGTTTGCTTTTGGGATCAAGGATACGGGCAGCGATAAGGGCGATGGCGAGGCGTCGCTGTTTGGAGTCTTTGGTTGCGATGATGCTGTGGAGCTTCAGGTCACGGAGGCAGCCGAGTACGGCGGCGACGTTTCCATGGGGGATACCTTTGGTGAAGCGGAAGGAGTGTTGGAAGGCGTACTGTGGGTTATCGACGGCGATGCCCCCGCGCAGCAGGATGCGGATGTAGTCGATGATATCATCGGGGAGTTTGGAGATATTGGCGAGGGTGGTTTTGACGACTTTGCGGCCATAGCGTTTGCCCTGTCGGATGAGGTAGGTGGGGCAGGCACCGCGGTTGGGGACGGTGGCGACATACATGGGTACTTTATTAGAAAGATGATCTAGGAATAGCCGCAGATATAAAGATAGGTAAATAGGTGTTATAACGTCAACTATGAGCCCGAGATAACTGTGAAGACTGGATGACGACCGAGTCAATTACATGGGAACCATAATTTGGACCTATTACGGACGAAGGTGGCGCAGGACTTATCTGCAACTGCTTATGAATACGCTACTTACGCCGAGATTAATACCTGCAGAACACTCTGTATCGCCTTGATTTTGGGGGGAACTTCCGGCTAATGTAGCCTCCCAGGCGCTGCCGTGCCTGCCGCAGGTTCGCGTATTCGTTGAGGTAGACCTCCTCGTACTTCACGCTGCGCCACAGTCGCTTCTTCAGGATCTCGAAACAGCCCGGGTGACGGGATCGCAATACAGATGCTGCAGTCCACGCAGTACGGCGGGGACATCATCCCTTGACTTGAAATTGAACTGGATCTGGTCGATGGGTACTTGCCCGCGTTCAAACTGAGATTTGCGACCTACGCGCATGGCAATGAAGCGTCGAATCTTGGAGCGAAAGCGATCAAACCGGGGTGACCACGGCCATAATATCGGGAAATGGCAAGACATTCGCAGACACAACAGATCTATAGATCCTGTACTCGGGGGTTACGATAGCTCATCCATGGAGATACGGAAGTACCTGTAATTGCATTACTTGAACAGGAACTCCACTGGACACATTTATCCAGACTTAAAGCCTAAAGACCACTCAAATCGTTTTCGGGCAAGCACTAGCTAGCAGAGGCAGCAATTCCGCCTGTTAGGCCCCTCGGCCTGATCGTCCGGCAGATCTTCTACGCCATAGTACTGCCAGAGCCCTCCGCCGACCACTAAAGTGGTTCCGGCACCTCCATTTTCGGCGCCTCTTAATTTGCGCCGCGCATCTTATGTGCTCACGCTCGGCGGGAGTCAGCCAATGAACCGCTAACAACCTGCCAGCGAAGCTTTGGCAAGCGTCAACCCGCACGCATTCCAGCCCCGGCCCTGTAGCAGCACCAAGGCTCTGCGCTCCAGATTCTCAAACATGACGCTACGCATCCTCCTCCCCGAAATCTTCCGGCATGAGGACAAATTCGGGGTACGCATCTATCCCGAGCTCGGCAACGTCCTGGCCAAGCTGCTCCACCCGTGCCGATATGCGAACTCCAATAATTCGATCCATTATGGTCCACAGTGCGAAGGAGACCCCGAACACGAAAACACCCACAGCACATACACCCAAGAGCTGAACCAAGAAGCTGCCACCGCCGGTGAAACTGACTGCGAGTGTACCCCAGATTCCAGCAAAGAGGTGCACAGGCACTGCACCCACGACATCATCGATGCGCCACACCTCTAGTAGCCGAATTGATCCGATACAAACCAAGGCACCGACTCCTCCAATGATGAGTGCCAGGTAGTGGGCGCTCATGGCAGGGCCTGCCGTAATGGCCACGAGCCCGGCAAGGGCGCCATTAAGTACGGCAAAAAGATCGAACCTGCCCAAGATTGGACGCGAAACAGCCAGCGCCACCAGGACGCCTGCGGCCGCTGCAAGATTAGTATTTACCAGTACATTCGCCATGACCACGGCATCGGCAGCACTTCCGAGGGCCAACTGTGAGCCTCCATTGAACCCGAACCAGCCAAACCACAGGATGAAAACACCAAGCGTAACCACCGGAACGCTCGATGGCGGCGTCGCCCTGACCGTCCCGTCACGCCTGAACTTACCTTGGCGCGCCCCCAGCACTATGGCGCCTGCGAGCGCCGCCCAGCCACCGGTGCCGTGCACAATAGTGGATCCGGCAAAGTCCTGAAATCCCATCGCATAAAGCCAGCCGGTACCCCAGGTCCAGGCCCCAACAAGTGGATAGATTATGGCCGTTAGTGCGAGAGTGAACAAAAAAAATGGCACTAGCTTGACGCGCTCTGCCAAAGCGCCAGATACAATGGAGGCGGCCGTGGCAACGAATACCATTTGAAAAAACCAGTCGGACATTACGGAGTATCCATTGCCGACTACTGCCTCCAGCGCACCGGCGTCTCCGCCCACTAGGGCAATTTCTGCGGGGGACGAATGGTAAAAGAGGCCAATCTTGCACCGGCGTCTCCGCCCACTAGGGCAATTTCTGCGGGGGACGAATGGTAAAAGAGGCCAATCTTGCTATCCACCCGCTTACGTCCACGTACATGAGGTTGTATCCGACTAGGTAGAATGCGATACCCGCGATGGAATACAATCCAATGTTCTTGAGACAAATTACAGAGGCATTCTTGGTGCGAACGGACCCGGACTCCAGCATCGTAAAGCCTGCTGCCATCCACATGACCAATCCTCCCCAGACGAGAAACGAAAAGGTGTTAAATACGAATTGAGCTTCGGTATTCATCGAGCGACGAGGTTAGCTTGCGAGGGGAAGCACTGCTGCTACGATTGAAATCAGCAGTACAGGGTCCGCAAAGGTAATCTTTCGTATCCGTCTTGGCAAGACCCCAGCGAAAGGACGCGTCCAAGAAGTTTGGCCAAAAACGTACGGCCTATCGCTCTGGACTGTTCACCAACAGATACATATAGAGCGCCTGACGGCGCGTCTCTTTGATCCCCGCGATCCGGCGCGTATTACCTATAGCCTGGAAAAGGTTATGCGGCCGCTCTTGCTGCTCTATCCTCAGGGCGCCAGCCTGATATCTCTGGCCTGCGCCATGCCCCTCTCATGCGCCTCGCCGCCTCTTCGACGGCGGGGCGATGGGTGCCCTCAAATCGACAAGCCTTTAGCCTCGCAGCTCACCCTTTCACGAAGGCCGGGCAAAAAAAGCATTTGGCCCGGTTGAGTGATTTCGTCACCACCTTCGCGAGGGAGCGCATGCTGCAGACCAGAGGCGGCAATTGCTACCATACGATAGTCATGGATATAGACGACCTGCCCGTGGATGCGCATGGCCAGCAGCAGGGCAGCACTTACACTACAAGCGCAATATTGTCCTACCCCTGGTCGCCTGTTGTGCGGGAACCGGCGACATGCTGGGCGCTATGCTGAACCCGGGGCCATGCGCATGTGCTAAGAGACGGCTACAGCTTTATCGAGTAGTCGCGCGCAGGCTGCGAACGGATGTGGCTCGGAAGGTGATCGTGCAGCTGGAGGCGGCCTTCAGAGCGTTATGCATCAGCGGATTTGGACCGGCTACCTGATGCACCTGAAGGAATACGGCGTCCTAGCGGCGCCCTATTTGTCGGGCACACAAGGAAGCGTGCCATGACCTGAATTGCCGCGCGCGCCGCGTCGCGCTTGAGGTGTGGCCGAAGAGTTGTTCCCCGACCATTTCTATCTGCTTACCAATCAGGATGAGGCGCATGCACGGCGGAGGCCATCTTGCAGCTATATCGTAAAAGGGGTAAGGCTGAAAATCACACGGCCAGCTAAGGCAGGCCTGTTGCCTGGCCTCGCCCCCCATCCCATCCCGGTACCGGAAGCATAGAGTGGACCGCGGCAGGAAGAAGCAGAGCCGAAAGAAGCGGCGTTTCACGCGCACAACGAAGTGCTGCTGCATCTCTACCTGCTACGGTACGAGGTGCTGCATCAGGGGCGCTGTAGGATGAAACAGCGGTACAGGCACTTGAAGACGTTCCGGAAGGAGGTCTTGAAGGTCGGGTCGTGCAGCACGCTCGAAGTATCGTGATCCGTATAGCATTCAGCGGTTTGGCGACGGTTCTGCAAGAGCTTTGAGCAAGTGACCTGGATTGCCCTGGAATGAGACCTTGCATCTGGCGCACCGCAGCACTCACTGTTGATCTTACCGGCTTATTCAACGGCACAGGTGCGTCTACACCGCATGCATGTCCCTCGCATAAGGCCTCTATGGGAGCTCATGGCCCTGGATTCACGCCCAACCCCTCCTGAGACAGGATCGCAAACGCGCTCATGCTGCACCGTACAAGGTCTACCGTCTTTGCTGCGACTTCCTTAGACATTCCTACATCTGTAGAATGCTGCTCATGAATTACCGAGGTTCAACCGTCCGCATTCTGCCTACAGCCGCCAGACGACCAGGAGCTGTGGGATGTTGTCGTGGTTATCCGTGCCCAGCTTGTTGCGCCAGATCTGGTATTCGATACCGACCATCAGGTGACCGGCTGACCCCAAGGCCGCTCCCAAATCCCAGGTCAGCTGCGGCTGCGCGAGAATCCACCACTTGACTTCTTCTCCCAGCTCGTTCTCCACGCTACTTAGATATTCTGCGTGACCGGTAAAGACAAAGGATTGGCTGCCGAGCGAAATCGGATAGAGCCAGCTAACATCAAACATGAACCCGCTGGAAGTGGTTGGCGCCCCGTCCTGCTCGATCCCATTGCTTGCGTCCACTACCGCCGTAAAGTCCGTATTCAAGAACACAAAGCCGGGAACACTCCACGACAAACGCCCTCCGGGCAGATACTTCAGTACATCCGCATCGGCGTCGACATTGAGGCCCATGATCAGGGAAATGTCAGCTATCGGGCCTGCGGCTAAGGCAGTGCCCCGCACCTTGGACATACTCAATGTGGGGTACCATTCTCCATAGAACTCCACGTCATTGAAGCCGTCTACCTTGTTGTCGTCAATAAAGTCAATGAAGAAGAATGAATCCCCGAATTGCCATCCGGACGCATGCTGGAACGTAAGAATGCGCGTGTTGGCCTTGGCGGCCGAGAACGGATTCACGAGGCTCCCATACTGAAACGCAAATTCCATCTGAGCGGCTACCGGCGTGGCAACTAACAACATGCCACATAAGCCCATCACAGAATGAAGCCAAGGAAAACACCGATGTGCAGCTAGCATGACAGCGCGCCTCCACGCCTCTTGTTGCGTATTTGTCAACCCGCATTTTACTTGGCGCGGGCTCAACCACCATTTCAATTCGCCAGAGAGAATATACCGATAAGATACCCCATTTGCATCCGGGGCATGGCCCCTCTGCACCATTGGAAGCCCTGGCGCCAGTCACTGTCGCCGCAGATGCCACTTCTGCATAGCGGGTGCACAAACGGCCGGCCCGTGCACCGATGCGGCGGTGCCGCTAAATGGGAGAATAACTGTTGATGGCTTCGACACGCGTAATGCGGGGTACCGCGTGTTTCAGTGCTTGCTCTATGCCCGCCCGCAGGGTCATGGTACTCATGGGGCACGATCCGCAGGCGCCCAGCAATTCAAGCTCCACCACGAAATCCTCGGTAATATTGAGCAGCCGCACGGAGCCTCCGTCCGCCTGCAGGTAAGGGCGGATAGTACTAAGGCCATTCTCTATCTGCCGGCGTAGATTCTGATCCTTGTTCGGGCTGTATGTCACCTCAACATTGCTCATCATCTTGCTAAACACGATCCGTGGAAAAAAGATCAATACCGCCCCAACTCGCTGGCCAGCGGCAGGCTAACGGTACACAATCTTGGGTGCAGGCTCGGACTCCGGACTCCGGGCCACCTGTGCCACCAAGCGCACAGCTGCCAGCCGAAAGGCGCGTGCCGCCGTGCTCTCCGGAGCAGCAACCACGACGGGCATACCCTCATCTCCTGTCTCCCGCACCCGCTGCTCCAGCGGAATCTCACCCAGGAATGGTAGGCCGGCCTCGTGTGCCAACTGGCGTGCTCCACCCTGACCGAACAGGTAATACCGCCTGTCCGGTAGGTCTGGCGGCTCGAAATAGGCCATGTTTTCAATGATCCCGAGCACCGGGACATTGACCTTCTCGAACATGGCAACGCCTTTCCTTGCGTCCGCCAGCGCCACGCGCTGCGGCGTCGAGACGATGACCGCACCGGCTAGGGTAACCGTCTGCACAATGGTAAGCTGAATGTCCCCCGTTCCTGGCGGCAAGTCCAGCACCAGAAAGTCCAGATCGCCCCACTCGGCATCGCCCAGGAACTGACGAACCGCGCTGGAAACCATGGGGCCACGCCAGATTACCGCCTCCGACGCGTCCACCAGAAGTCCCATTGACAGCAGCCTCACACCGTACTGCTCCAGCGGCACAATTTTGCGCTCCGCGTTTACGCGCGGCTTCTGTCCTTCCACGCCAAACATGGTGGGCACGCTGGGACCGTATATATCCGTATCCACCAGCCCTGTACGGAATCCGTCGGCTGCGAGCGCTACAGCGAGGTTGGCCGCCACCGTGCTTTTGCCCACTCCGCCCTTGCCGGAAGCCACGGCAATCAGGTGCCGGACGCCTATTCTGAGAGGAGCCGATCCCGTGCCTGTTACCACCTTTGCCTCTACCTCCACCGCCTCTCCAAAGGCCGAGGTGATGGCACGGCGGCATTGCTCGGACACGCTCCGGGCGAACGGCGTCCCCGGTTTCGCGACGTGGACGGAAAAGGACACGCGCCCCTTGCCAACTTCGAGATCGTGGACCATGCCGAGACGGGCAATGTCGTGACCGCGCTCAGGGTCCATTACCGTACTGAGTGCACGCAGAATGTCTTTTCTCGTCATACAGGCCTGTAGTGCCTCCTGGTTAATGTACCCATCACTTGCCACCCGGACAAGCATCGCCGGAAAAGCCGCCGCTGACTGCGCGAAGCGCGAGACCGTGGCGCAGACTTCGCGGACTGATCATACACGCGGAACGGCCAAAATGCTGCTGAATGCTATGCAATATGAGAACCGCCGCCGGGAACACATCTTCCCGCCCTGCCATCCGCGCCGGGTCGAATTCCAACACCTCCTGCTTGGTCATACGCAGCAGCCGTGCACTCCACCGCGACACGTCCGCAGCGTAAAGTACCGGCAGGCCTTCCTTGCGTACCGCCTCCTCGCCCTGGGCTATGTGCGAAAGAAGCCGCGGCGTTTCCGAGGCACAAACCAATGGAGCACTTCCGGGATCCACCGTGCACCGGGCCAGCATTTCTTCAACAAACACCCGGGCGCGTCGGACCTCATCTGCTGAGGGAGGCTGCAGGGCAAAAAACCGCTCGCTTAGCCGCGTGGAGCCGATGTCCATGCTTTGCCAAGCGGCCATACGGCCTGCGGCATTTCCGACTACCAGCTCCGTAGAGCCTCCTCCGATATCCAGCGTGGCACACGAGCCGGTAAGGCCGGCCAGACCGGAAATCGCGCCGCGAAAGCTCCAAAGGGCTTCTTCTTCGCCGGATAGGATCTCAAAGTTCAATCCCGTCTCCCGGCGTACCCAGGAGCCCAGTTGCGCAGCATCGCGCAAGTCCCGCGACGCACTGGTGCCTGCCACCACAATCCGTTCCGCCCCAAGCCTTTCTGCCCTCCGGCGATAGTCAAGCAGGGCACCTCTAAGACGTGCAAGGGCCTCGGTCGAAACCAACCGCGTGGCATCGACTCCATCCCCGAACCGAATCCTGCGCTCCTGATCTGCCACAACGGAAAGCTGTCCGCGACTGTCAATGTCGGCAACGAGTAGCAATGCCGTAATCGTGCCCACATCTATGGCGGCAACGCGAACGGCTTTTGTCGCCCGATCCGCGAGACCACGGCCGCAGGCAGCTTCGACAGGCATATGGGGAACACCATTGTCCATGACCCTTATTCCTCGGGGACAAAAGCCCTGCCGCAAAGCGCAATGGCACGCCAGCACTCCTGTGCCCACTGCCCACGCTCCTCGAATCCGAAGGACCGTGACACCGGCAACAGGCTATCGCAATCCGCAGCCGTTAGTCCCGAAAGGAGCAGGATGCCGCCACCGCGCACGCATTGGGCCAGGGCAGGAAACAGGGCCCGAATCATTTCCCCATCCATATTGGCCAGTACGACGTCGAACGGCTCGCAAACGATCCGGCCTGCAGATGTGCATCTCACTGATATAGTTGCACCGTTGTTGCGACTATTTTCCTCCGCTTCGAGAACGGCCCCGGGATCGGAATCCACCGCAAGAACAACTCCGGCACCAAGCTTTGCCGCCGCGATGGCCAGAATGCCCGACCCGGTGCCAGCATCAAGGACCCGGTCCCCACGGCAGACTACCTGCGGAAGCAACCGAAGCATGAGCCGCGTGGTGGCGTGGTGACCGGTACCGAAACTCATCCTGGGTTCAATGGTCAGGCGCACATACCCGGGTTCCACCTCAACCCAGGCTGGCGCGACTACAAAGGGGGCGGCATAGACCGGCTGGAGCGAGTCCTTCCAGTCCCGAACGTAGTCGCGCGCCGGCAGCTTGCGGACCAAATGGCCATGGTTTCGTATCGGAAGCTGCTCGAGCATGTCTTCCTTCCACAGCCGCGCTGCTATATATGCCCTGAGGCAATCCTGTCCAGCCTGAAACGCGCCAAAGCCCGCTGCCGCAAGGCGAGCCACGAGGGCGTCGTGTACCGGTGGCTCGGCATGCACGATCAATTCCACCGTTTCCGGAGAGACGCCACTGGTCACAACCCGTCGTCTGCGTAGCGCAGCGTTATCCCCCATTCTTCGGCGTGCTCGGGTGCGCTGTCAAAATCACCGAAATGGTGGGAGCCATCGGTCTCGAAGTACAAAACGTACGCGCCCGGATCCAACTCCACAATACCATCGAATCGCCGATTGTCCTCACTGCCGCCCGCGGGCACCGTATTCGCGTAGGTCATTTCCCAGACCGTCTCCCCGCGGTCGATATTGATGATCCATCCATAGTCATACTGCTTCCTCTGGGTGACTTCTCCGACGGAAACGATGTGGAGCCGTCTCGTGCGCTCCAGCGAAAATGCGTGCGACTCCTCCACGGAGCCCTCAAGTCTGGTCCAGCTGACGATTTCCGCCCTGGTTTCATCCGCATCCTCCTGCAGCGGCAAATCGGCCGAAGCGCCCACGGTCAAAGTACCCTCTGGCGCCAACGCAGAGAGGCTGACGCCCCAGCGCTCCGCATGGTAGGGCTGCGCGGCATTCCATTCATCCATGGAATGCGATCCGTCCGTGCTGTAATGCAGCGTGTAGGCCCCTGGTGCGAGCCTGAGGAATACCACTTCCTGCCTGTTCTTGCTTGCTCCACCTGCATGCACGGAAGCCTCCCAGCTCATGCTCCATACCGTACGACTCCGCTCAGGTGTGTCTTCCACTAGCTCGGCATAATCATAGCGGTTATCCGGAGCGGTAATTTCCCCAAGCGCAGAGACCACTACGGTCGTGGGCGCGTGTACCTCGAAGCGCTCGCTAAAGCGTTCGTCATCGCCTACGCCGGTCATGTCGATGAATGCCGAATGCGACCGCCAGGGATCGAATATACTCACTGCACCAGAGTCCGTACTGCTCAGCGCAAGTCCCCAGGCCTGTGGATCATGGGGCGGATTGCCTACCCAGTCCCCGTGGGCATGCCGACGGTCCGTTTGCGCCACCGCGCGGTATACGCCAGGCTCCACCGTAACCGAGCCACGGAATCGCCTGTTGCTCGGCGATCCCCCCGCCGGTTCGCTATTTTCCGCGGACAGTTGCCACAGGCGCGTGCCACGTACTGCATCCTCTATCCAGGAATAATCGTCGGCCCTCCGTTGCGGCCGACGATCGATCTGGCCCACGGCATAAACCGACAGCTCGGTGGACGCGTGCACGGTGAAGAATTGCTCAAGCCTACGCTCATCTCCCAGGGGCGCCGCCCGCCAGAATGCTCCCTGGGTCTCGCCTCCGTCTCCGGAAACCAGCGCTAGAGAAGCATTCGCTTCCGTGCTGCGAAGTACAAAGAACCATCGGTCGCTGTCCCAACGCCAGGGCCCTCGCTCCCTCCTCACCTCAGGGCCAAATGTCGCGAAGTAGACATCATATTCCCCTGGCCCTAATGTGAGTGTATCGGCGCGGACATGCGCCAGGGTACCCCGGCCCGGCTCCACATTGGCGCCTTCCATACTCCAGACTACGTTCCGGTCTGCCCGGCGGGTAATCCAGGCATAGGCGGCCATGTGATTTCCCGGCCCCTGCCTGTCGAACGAACCGGTTGCGCGAATAACGACCGCCGCATGGCTACCCGCGGCAATGGCCGCATGCCGGAGTTCGTCGGTATCCAGATCAGTGAAGGCCACCAGCCCCCGCGGCAGTGCCGGGCCCGTGCCCAGGCGGTATACGATGAGAACGGCTAGGATCGCTAGCACCCAGACCTGCATCTTGACTATGGCATTCCTTCGACTCATACGCGCACCCTAGCCCACCTGTGTGTTACGCACTACGTATATGTTCGCTGCGAAGTTGCCCATCTGGAATGCGATAAAGCAACATACAATGCCTGCGTTCAAAGAATGCGCGGTGTAACAATACGTGCGCCCAGAGAGTTACAATATACTTCCTAGGGCCGAGCGGTTCTTATCCAAGTCACGGGGCGCCTTGTTCCGCACGCTCATCCATACAGCCGCACGATTCCCGCGGACGACGCGGGTTTTGCTGGCGGCATGCTTCGTTATCCCGTTTGTACTGGGCACGGCGTACCTGTTCGCGACCGGTCCGTCAGGGCATGCATCAGCGTTGGCTGAATACGCCTATTATCTGGGCACGTTGATCGCCTTCGTTTCCCTGTGGCTGCTGCTTAGAAACCTGTTCGATGACGACCGGATTTTTCCTATACAGGCATTCTGGCACACATTGGTCGTAGGATTCATTTATGTGGTACTGCGTTCGGTCACCCTTGCGCTCTTACCCGGGGGGTTTTCTGCTTCACTAGCCCCGCTGAACCCCTTATCCGCCGTTAGCGCCTCGGTACACACGCTGCTAGCCGCCAACCTAATTTTTGTATTGCTACTGCGTTTTCGGCGGCTGGTGCTGTACCGCCGAACAAGGAAGAGCCAGTGGTATTGGCGGCTCATGCTAGGCTTTATGGCTGCTACGGCCACCATAGATATTCTCCTTTCCATCCTTTCGTTGGAAACGGAGAATTGGCCCACCGAACCAAGGATTATCACCGGCGGCATCGCCGTAATCTTCATGGCGGTAAACTGTTTCAGGCTCTCGTGGATCGTACGCCTGTCATCCAAGCGGAAAGCACTGACCATTCTGCTTTCACTGCTTCTGCTTAGCCTTCTGGTAGAATCCTTTCTTGGATTATTTCAAGAATACATCACGGGGCCGGATTCATTGATGGAAGGCACGCGCTACATGGACTACCTAATGGCCTATAACAGCGGAATTGGAGGGTTTATCGTGCTCGGAGGCGTCTTCGGCAGCCTGTACTGCGTGACTACCATACTTTCACTGCTCTTTCACCTGCCGACAACTGTGGATTTTCAGCGCGGGAAGGATGAGATGGCGGCCATGCAGTCCCTCACGAGTCTGGTAAAAGAGGTTTTTGATCCAGACAAGCTAGCTTCCACCATTGCGGCCTCACCCGTTGAGGCCGGGTCGGCCACGAGCGCTTGGCTGGCCGTTGCGGATCTCGAATCGGGCTCCCTGAAACCGCGCATTTTGGCCACAAAGAATATTGCGGCCGAAATTGTTGCCAAGATCGATACTGCTGCGCTGTACCGCGAAGTAACCCGATCAAATAAGGCGATATTGCTTCAGCGTGCCCTAGTGGACCGCCGCGTGCAGGTCTTGCCGGGAGATGGCATCAGGAGCCTCTTCGTGGTGCCACTGTCGGCCCGCAATCAAGTTCTCGGTGCCCTGTTTGTCGCCAAAAATATGGAGAGTAGCTTTGAAAATGACGACTTAGAGGCAGTAAGCATGTACGCGGCACAGGCGGCGCTCGCGCTGGAGAATGCCCGGCTGTTTAAAGAACAGGTCGAGAGTGAGCGCCTGGCGCGCGAATTAGCCATCGCCCGCGAGGTACAGCAAAAGCTAATGCCAGAGCGTGCACCCACGGTGGAGGGCCTTTCCATAGCGACCTCAAGTGTTACCGCCTTCGAAGTGGGCGGAGACTATCATGATTTCGCAGAGCTCGAGGACGGGCGTCTGGCCGTCATTGTCGCCGACGTAGCGGGCAAGGGCGCGTCTGCGGCCTTCTACATGGCCGAATTGCAGGGGGCATTCAATGCCCTGGCCCATATCGTTCCCGATCCCAAGGACCTGCTGCGCCACATTAACCGTGCGCTCGGTTCATCCCTGGAAAAAAACGTATTCATCACCACCATTTACGCAGTACTAGACGTAGACAGAGCGGAACTCTCCGTCGCCAGGGCAGGCCACTGCCCGGCCGCCGTAGTACACCATACCGGAAAGGCCCGTTACATGCGCTCCGGCGGTATGGGCCTCGGCCTTGACAGGGGAAGCCTGTTTAACCGGACCCTCGAAGTCGAACGGATACAGTTGCATCCTGGAGATATCATCGCACTGTTTACGGACGGCCTGGTTGAAGCCCGCAGTGCCGAAGGAGACGAATATGGTTACGACCGCTGCCTAGCGGTCCTTTTACGGCATCGGCACGAGGATGCCAGCGGCATCCAGAGAGCCCTCATGGACGATATCAACCGATACCGCGATGCCAGTGAAAGATACGGCGATGACCTTACTCTCGTCATTCTCAAGTGGCATGGAGCATCGGCCGAGCCGGTAGCATCGTAACTTACATCCATCCTTTTCGTTACTAGACTAAAAAGGGAAATGAGCAATTTTTCTGTTGGATTTCGTGCACGAGGCACCGTTCATGTGCTCTCCGTCAAAGGAGAGCTTGACGCCCATACGGCGTCCGAGTTGGAGGCGGCCATCCAGAAATGCAAGGACGACCACTCGTACAGGATCGTGGTCGAGGCAACAGACCTACAGTACATCTCCAGTGCCGGCCTCGGAGTCTTTATGGCCTTCATTGAAGAAATACGCCACCACGGCGGAGATATAAAGATAGCGTCGCTGCAGCCCAAGGTATTTAACGTTTTCGACCTGCTTGGTTTCCCCATGCTTTTTGATATAGTAGACTCTGAAGACGCGGCAGTAGCCCTCTTCCAGCAAGAGCCGAAAGACACCCGATAGAATCCGCCGCCGTGTCTACCTCCATCCACCGTCTGGCCATTCCGAGTTCGACACGCTACCTCCTGGACGTGCGACAATTTGTGCTGCTCCACTTGGGGGAGGCAGGCGTAAAAGAAACCGTGGCTTTAGACGTCAAGCTGGCCGTGGACGAGGCGTGTGCCAACGTGATCGAGCATGCCTACCGCAACGATCCCAACCACAAGCTGGATGTCATCCTGCGTATTGATGCAGGACAGATAACCGTCCGCATCCGGGATTTTGGTATCCCGTTTGACAAGAAGAGCTACCGGGAGCCCAACGTGCGCGCGCTGACCAAGAGCGGCAAATCGGGGGGCTTGGGGGTACGCATTATACGGCGCCTTATGGACAAGGTGGAATACTCCACAGGGGGCCAGGCCAACGAAATCCTCCTCACGAAACACCGGCAGATCCTGTTACCCGGAGGCTGACACATTCGGCCTTAGCCCGCTGTAGATGGAAACGATCCCAAAGGAAAGGGGCTGGCACGCAAGCTCCTCGAAGCCGACGCTGCGCATGCGGTCCAGGAACCTATCGCCCGACGGGAACGAAGCAATGGAGTCCGGCAGGTAGCGGTACGCGCCCTTGTCCCTCGACAACATGGTGCCGATTCGGGGCAACAAGCCGTGCGAGTAGATGGCGTAGATCTGCTTTACGGGAAACCGCAGTGGCTGGCCGAATTCCAGGATGACCAGCCTGCCACCCGGAACGAGCACCCGGCGTATTTCCGCGAGTGAGGCCTGCAAATTTTCGAAATTACGTACGCCAAAGGCGATCAGGGCGGCATCGAAGTGGCCCTCTTCAAATGGAAGATCCTGCGCGTCCGCGCGGCGGAATACAATCTGTTGCCCAAGACCGCGGCGCGCCGCCTTTGCCCTTGCCCGCTCAAGCATTGTCGCGGACACATCCACGGCAACGACGGAGTCCGGTTTGAGCCGGCAGGCTTCAAAGGCCAGATCTCCCGTGCCCGTGGCCACATCAAGAATGCGCTCCGGCCTCTCTGCCTTGAGCAGGCTCACCGCCCGGCGGCGCCACGTGACATCCAGTCCAAAGCTCAGCACCCGGTTTAGCAGATCGTAGTGCGGTGCGATGGCGTCGAACATCGCCTCGACCTGGCGCGCCTTGCCCTCCTTTTCCCCTATGGGTGGGTAGTGCTTCACGAGCCGCCCGTGCGCGGATCGGCGGGGCGCGCTATAAGGATGCCGATTTGGGCCGTATGGCTCTCGACATATGCGGCCAAGTCTGGAGACAGCACTACGCCCCCGGTCGGAGAAGCATGCAGTAGCCCAACACTCCCATCCGCATGGACGACGGCAAGACCCGTGTGGACTACATCCAGACCCTTGATAGGCGTACTCATCGCCACGATGTCTCCACTCTGCAGCCGGCTATACACGGACCGGATGCGGCGCTCGGGCACATGATAGAATTCCAGGTCCTTGAGTGCGGCCTCCATGGACCGGATGCCGCGAAAAAGGCTGTCGTCTTTGGCGATGCGAGGATAGCTCGCTCGATGTTCGGACATGAACGTGAGGCTCTTCTCGTACAGCTCCCCGCCGATTTCACGCGTAATGTTCTGCACAACGAGCTCGTTGTCCGCAATCCATTCGGAGAAATAGTGGAGACGGCTACCATAGCCGTCAAGCTTGCCACGTCGGTATCGGAGCAGCTGCACGCGCTGGGCGAACGAGTCGTAGCCGTAGTCCTGCTCGGCAATGCCGAGAGAAAGCGCAAGGACATGCTCGACGTAGAGCACGCAGTCAAAGCGCGTGAGGTCAACGACAAGCGTCTCTTTCACTTGCCCATCCAGGAGCCCGGCGGCATAGGGCAGTCCAAGAAACTGCAGGCCCACTTCCTGGACAATGGCGTTGAAAGGACGTTCATGCAGCCCAACCTCGTGCGCATACGTCATCAAGCGCGCAAAAATTTCGGTGGTTCGCACCTGAGAATGCGCCGGTCCAAGCGCGCTGATGCACAACAGAAACAACAGTGTGCTTCGCCGGACCAATTCCACCATGCGGACCCCTAGAATAGCTGACTATCGTATCGACAGCGCGTTGATTTTAGCGTACCTTGTTTCAAACTCCAATTACAGAACTAAGTTTATCGCATGGTGCCATACGCCGGCAAGTACGTGGCCAGAATAGGGGATGACCGCTACGAAATTGCACTGCGCGGCGGTAGCATAGAGTTGAATGGGCACGCGCTCACTTTGTCGTACGAACCCCTTTCCGGACCCGCATACAGCCTCCTTGTCGGCTGCAGGAGCTATGCCGTTGTTGTCGAGGAAGCAGAAGGGGGAAGGATCGCTGTAACCATCGACGGTCGCACCTACACCGTCGAGGTCAAGGACGCTAGAGCACTGCTCTTGGAGGAATACGGTGCAGCTCCAGCTACAGGCCCTGTTGCCAGCACCCTAGTAGCCCCTATGCCGGGCTTGGTTCTAAGCGTCGATGTGACAGAGGGCGACGCAGTGGAGCCAGGTCAGGGGCTACTCGTGTTGGAGGCGATGAAGATGGAAAATGAGTTGCGCGCTTCGGTACGCGGCGTCGTGCAGTCTGTCCACGTAGCACCGGGCGATGCCGTTAGGAAGCATGCCCTGCTGCTCGAATTTGCCCAGTAATACGCTGCCATCATGCAGGCGTCCTAGTCGGCGATGCTTACCCTTGTCACCGGAGCAACCGGGTTCTTAGGATCGGTCCTCACGCACCAGCTTCTTGAAGCCGGAAATGAATTGCGTATCCTCAGGCGAAGTCATTCGAAACTGGATCTCCTAGGCGAGGCGGCCGGGAAGGTCGAACACGTTATCGGGGACGTCAGGGACCCGGAAAGTCTTGCAGACGCCATGCGCGGCGCAAGCCGCGTCTACCATACTGCGGCATCCACCGATCAGGGACCACGAAGCGTACTGCGCCGCCTGCGCCACATCAACGTCCGCGGCACGGCCGCTGTTGTGAACGCCGCGCTTGCTGCAGGCGTGCAAAGATTGATACATACGTCCAGTATCGCGGCCCTTGGACCATGCGCTGGCCATGATTGTACCCGTACCGAAGACGCTTCCTGGCAAAAGTCGCCGCTTAACACGCCGTACGCCATCTCAAAGCATGAGTCCGAGCTGGAAATTCATCGCGGAATCGCTGAAGGGCTTGACGCCGTGATGGTGAATCCGTCCGTCATCTTCGGACCCGGCCGCAAGGGCGAAAACACCATGCGGCTGGCAGAAATGCTGCGATCCGGCTGGGTAAAGATGGCGCCAACCGGCGGCACCAATGTGGTGGATGTGGAAGATGTTGCCGCCGGGCACATCAAGGCCATGGAACGCGGACAAACCGGCCACCGCTATATACTGGGATCTGAAAACCTCAGCTGGCGCGACATATTCAGCGCGCTGGCGACGGCTGTCGGCGTGCACCCGCCGCGCCGGGATCTTCCGCTTGGTCTGGCTCTATGTGGCGCAACAATGGCCGAGACCTGGACTGCAATAACACGCAGGCCTGCCGTCATGACGCGCGTTCTTGCCCGAAATCTGTCCAAGGTCCATCGCTACAGCAATGACAGGGCCGTGCACGAACTTGGGTGCACGTTCCGTCCCTTCGAAGTAACAGTCCTGCGCATAGCGGAAGCGCTCCGGGCATAGCGTCGTCTACAGGCTGCGAGTGAGGCGAAATACCCAGGTACGGCCGGGCTCAACTACCCGAGCTCCCGATGCGCTGCGACCGCTCACGTGCAGACCATA
Organism: Rhodothermales bacterium; assembly: GCA_965216255.1. Classification (GTDB taxonomy): domain Bacteria; phylum Bacteroidota; class Rhodothermia; order Rhodothermales; family Bin80. The sequence goes on along the minus strand of OZ244148.1, from coordinate 3,763,509 downwards.
TGTGGTGTCCCCCGCATTGCGCAGCAACACGTGAAGTCGCGTGCGGAGGGGCATGGAAAGGCCTATCCACATGTCTGCGGTAACGAAACCGGGAGTGGGCGACTCACCCAGCTCCCTTGCCACGTGACCCTGGCGCAATGCCCCCGTGACAACCGCCCCGGCCTCCAAGAGCTCTCCCGGAGCCACTGCGTCAAGACCCAGCGAAAACGAGGCCGGTGTCACAGCGAAGACACTCTCTCTGGTCGCGTGATCGAAGCCGCGCAGGTACGAGACGGATGCATGGGCGGTGGCAATCGAGCCGGCAACGGGCCGCTCCGCCCATAGCTCCCCTCCCCAGAATGTTGCATCGCCGTTACCGTATACCGGCGCATCTCGGGATGAGATGGAGATATAGCCATCCAGGTGCCGCAGAAAGATAGCCATTCCGGTTGCGAGCGAAGTATGATGGGCCCGAATGCGCATGTCGACCTGCCAACTGCGCTCCGGTCCAAGATTCGGCTTGCCGCGAACAATAAACGTGTTGGGCGCCTGAACAAAGGGTGAAGCGGCGCCAAAGCGTTCATGCACGCCGGCCGTGCGGGCCACAGTTCCAGCTCCGAGTGATAGCTGCCACGTGCCAGTCAGGGCAGCCGTTGCCGAAGCAGCACCGCTGAGGTAGAATTCGGCTATTGCAAGGGACTGATCGCGGGCCCGCACAAAGTCCATCCGGGCTGCGGCAACGGACATCAATCGGCTCCCGCCAAGCGTACCCTGCGCAAAGAGGCCCGTCTCTCGAAGCCGCCAGTAGTCCGATTGCGAACCATGGGACGTGCTCCTGCCATCTACGCCAAGCTCAAAGGCAACTCCTACCGCCGGGGCCAGTTGCGCTGCCACCCGCCCGAATGCCATGCCCACGGGCATCGCTGAAGAACCCGCCTCCCGGCCACCGGTCCGCTGCCAGCCTCCGGACAGGTCTACCGCGCGTAGAAGCCGCCCGGGCCAGGCCTGGTGCACGGCTCCGGAGGCGTGGCCGCGACGAATCGCGCCGTAATGGGTGAGCCCAGCGGGGCGATGCTCGAGACCCGCTTCCGTGTAGGCAGCGGCAAGCGACAGATGTGCGCCCTGACTCAGGTTGATAGCCGCCCGCTGGCGAAGGAAGATCATGCCATCGCGCGCTACGACGTCCTGGCCACCCGGGTAGCTGCCTTCGGACAGATAAGCGGCCTGCAGCAGGAGCGAGGCCGGGCCAAGGCGCGCTGCACCATACCCACCGGCCCTTACGGATCCATACCGGGTGCCGTAGGCTACGCTCCATTGGCCTCCGGGCTCTGGCATGCCCGTGCGCACCCGCAGGGCACTCAACAGTCCGGGACCCCACGTCAGGGCATAGGGCCCTGGCACCATTTCCACTTGGTCGACGCCAAGAAGCGCATACAGGGGCGAATTGTGGGCGCGCGATGGTATCAGGTGCATGCCATCGGTCATCACTCCCACTTGTTGCATCCACAGCCCACGGACGACGTGCGCCGCATCCAGGCCACCCCGGCGCGCCATCTCCGCACCGGGAAAGCGGCTTGTGGCACCGGCAAGCGTAAGAAGCGACGACGGCGCGCGCAACGGCCAGACAAAGGCAGGCTCTGCTGGGCGCACGTCCTGCATCTTGGAGTGCAGCATGATGCGCAGTTCTGCGCCGGCGCCCGCCTCACTTCGTTCGGCCCGGTAACCCGGCGCAGAAGCTTCTAACACGTAGGACCCTGCCGAGACCGGCCCCAATACAAACCGGCCGTCGGGCCCGGTCACGAAGACGTGCAGTGTCCCCACCAGCACAACGGTAGCGCCATCTACCGCCATCCCGCTGCGGAAGCCCAGCACGGTGCCCGATATGAGTTCGACGACCTGCGACCGGGCGAAGCCGGCCATGGCCAGCGAAGCGAAACCAAGCAAAGCCAGGCGCATGGCCATCGGTAGATTACCACGCCGTGCCGCGAAGGTCGGGAGACGGGCGCAGGAGCAGGTCCAGGTACCTCTTGCCCTCCGCCGAGAGCGAAGGCGAGTCTCGCGCTCCCGTCACAAGCCCGTTGGTCAGGTACCGATATGGTATGCGAGAAGGTTCCAGGACGTGCACAACGGGGTCTGTCACCGCCTCCCCTACGGCATCAAAGCGCAGCGGCAGACCACTCCGCGTAAACGTTATCCGCCACGCAACACCAAAGCCTGCCATCGGCCCGAACATCGGTGTCCAGCCCTCCAGGTCGGGAGATAGCCACGGATAGCGCCACAACATATCCGGCATGCCCTCCCCCGGCGCGACCACCGTAAAGAAGCCCTCTTGCTCGGCTAGGAAACGGCGCATGGACAGCCCAGGGCTGTCCCTTGCCTGCAGCAAGAGCCCTGCCACGTCAACTCCCGCCAGGTTTATGCCGTTGTAGATGCCGTGGTAATTTGGATCGCGCTCCCCGTAATGTTCGTCGTACCAGGCATGGAATGAGCGGTTGAGGAGCAGATTGACTTCCAGATGAAGATGAGCCCGGCGGCGATTGATACCAATACCCGAATAGCCCAAGACTCCCACGGCCTCGCCTCGCCCTACTTGCTGTCCAATCGCCACATCGACGGTGCCCAGGTGGGCATACAGGCTGTAGAATGGAGAGCCACTCCACCAATGCTCTACAACGATATAGTTGCCATAATTCGATCGCCGAGAGGACCTATTGACATACACCACCACGCCTTCATCGATGCTGCGCACTCGGTCCCGCGGCTCATCACGCTCCGAAGCGCGCTCCAGGGCCCTGATATCAATCCCCTCATGGAAGCGAGTATAAACCGGCCCGTGCCTGGTGACAAGAAAGTTGCGCACGAACCCGTACCGGCCGCCCTCCCAGGGCGGTGCAATGCCCGGCTGCATCCTCCGGTCCGTATACTGATAGAAGCCCGGCCCGTCTCCATGGAACAGGGCCGAATTGCCCGTAGGAAGGACAAGGTTCAGCGCACGGCGCGGCAGGTCCCCACTGCCATCCCAGAGAGACTGCGCCAACAGGGGGCCGGCCATCCACATGCCGAGTCCCAGGAGAAAAAGTGGCAAGGCCCGAACGCAGCGGCACGACATACTCTTTGAACGTGAGTTCGCTGCGCTCAGGGTACAAGAGATGACCATGCCGTCATCGAAGCACAGGGGCCACCGCATATTGCGCCTCCACCGCACCCCGGGCTATCTCACGGAGCCGCCGCCGCAAGAGGCTGCGGCGAAATGGACTGATATGGTCAATGAACAGCGTGCCATCGAGGTGGTCGTACTCATGCTGTATAACGCGAGCCAGCAGATTATCCATCTCCCTTTCGCAGCGGGTAAACGTGCGATCGAGGTACGCAATACACACCCGTTGCGGCCGAAACACCAGTTCTCGCAAATCTGGAATGGAAAGGCAGCCTTCCTCGAATTCCTCCTCTTCCTCGCTTTCCCACAGGAGCACCGGATTGATGAAGACCATGGGCTGTCGGTCCCAGTCATCATCCACCGCGCTTAAGTCAATAATAAATAGTCGCTCGCTGCGGCCGACCTGCGGCGCAGCAAGGCCAATCCCTGAAGCCGCACGTACGGTTTCCGCCATATTGTCCACTAGCTCTTGCAGCTCTTCGGAATCGGAGGCTACCTCCTTAGTCCGAGCCCGGAGAATCGGATCGCCGTAGAGACGGATAGGCAAAATCATGGACAGGTCACGGAGATTCTTCCGGGGTCACGCTCGCATACACGCTTGTATTCCCTTTGGCATCGAACGCCATCACATCATATGGCTCTGGATTGGGGCCTTCCATACCCGGCGAACCGATCGGCATGCCACCTACCGCAATCCCTCGCAGGGCGGGTCGCTCGTCGAGGAGACGCAGGACCTGCGCTGGCGGAACGTGCCCTTCAATTACATAGTCCGCAACTACAGCCGTGTGGCACGAAGAAACCCTCGGCGGCACACCCAGCTCGCTCTTTATGCCACCAAGGTTGGTGACATTGCGCACTTCCACCTGAAATCCTGCCGCCTCCATTTGGTCGGCCCAGTTCTGACAGCATCCACACGTGGCCGACTTGTATACCACGAGCGTGTCCCGGGACAGATTCCCTGAAAAAAGCAAAATGCCCACTAGCACGGCCGCAAGGGCCACACCCGAAAAGATTACTGTTGCTTGTTTGGCCTTCATGCTACGTCTAGAACTTGTTGCTCACGGCAAATGGCGCCCGGCTGCAGGGCGAGCACAGGTTACTCCACCAGCAAATTGTAGCTGGTCAGGTGCGCCGGGTCCACCTCCGTAAGTACGGAAAACGCCCGCGAACTCACGTCCGACTCCTCGAAGATGGCCGCCAGTTCCTTGTACTTGGTGGAGAAGAAAATATCGAATACATATTGCCTAGCCAAATCCTCATAGAGTTCCTCCATGGCGACCAACACCTTCAATACAGCACTCCGGGCCTGGTCAACATCCGTCGTGAAATGATCCAGCCCATAGAAATGGTACTGAAAATAGGCCTGCCGCATGGGCTTAAAGCGCGGGCCGGTAAGCTGGTCTGCCAACTCCCCACGGGGATCGCGATTGAGTGCGCTCCAGCCAGCGCCGTTCTTTGAATCAGCCAGTTGCTGAATGCGTTTCGCCTTCTGGAAATGCACTTCGCCACCCAACTCACTGAAGGTGTCGTAATCATACCCCAACATGAGGTAGGCATAGAAATCCAGCACTGATGCCAATGGATCGTAGCGTTCCGTCTCAAAAACGAGCGGCGTGCCACGTGCGTAGGAAAACTCCCACTGATCATCATTGATCTGCAGCACCGTCGTCTTCGCCGAGGTGCCGTAAATGGGCCGGTTACTGGTAAGAACTAACTGTGCACGAAAGGAGGTAAGGGTCCGGCTCTCCAGGAATACAAGCTGCATCGAGCATTCAATCCATTCCTCCTGCTGGAATCTGTCCGTCGTCCAGTTGTTATTGTTCAGATAGTCTTCAATCAACTCCTTTAGCTCACCAAGATGGGTGAAACTGGATCCCTGGAGCTGGCGGTAATTTACCTCGACTGTACATCTAAATTCGCGTGCCTGGGCATCGACCGTACAACCAGCCAGAATTAACAATACCGCAGCAAGACGTCCCGTAGACATGGCACATGGGGCTATGCGTAATATACCGGGAAAACAGGCCCTTGGTTTCCGGCCTAGCGATACGTAAGCCGCCAAGCTCCGTCGCAAAATGTTATTCCCAGACGCAGATCGAAATCAAGCTGGTAGAACAGTCGAAGCTGCATGCCCAGCCCGGGGCCCAAAGCCGAAACCTGCTGCCACGGGCGCCGTCGCCCGTCCGCCGGTCGCACCATCTCGGCAAAGCCATAGACGTAGAGCGCCTTCAAATACAGCGGTACCAGAAGGAAACCGTTGTCGATATGCCACAACGGCTGTAGAACTTCCAGGCTCAGGCCGAGATAAGTTCCTCGCCCCAGGTAAGTCGCTTCCCTGCCACGCGGCAGAAACCGGTCCAGACGAAAGATCGCTCCCTGGTTCTGCGCCAGCAGGCTCCCGCGCAGGCGAAGTGCCAGGTTGAGCCTGGGGACCATTGCACGGTACCAAGAAGCGTGCGCATAGATGGCGCGCCTGTTGCCTCCTCCCTCCGTCCAAGCATCCAGATGCATCGCCGAGACCAACTCGAGGCCCGCGGCCGGAGCTAGGTCGGCGCGGTTATACCGGATGCCGTGCCGTAGCTGCACACGAGGCCTGAGTCCGAAGCGCGAGCGAAAGATACCCACAGGCTGCCCGTTTGGAGCGCGGACTGCTAGCGATCTGCCTTCCACATCAAAGAGCCTCTCGCCCGCATAAACGCTGCCCAGGGCAACCCGCGCCGTCGTACTTCGGACGTTATCGTGCAGCACCAGCGGCAGGCCCAGGTCCAGACGCACGCCTACTTCTTCCCGGCCCAGACGGCGAGCCTGCGCAGCGAGATTTTCGCCTCTTACTCTGCCAATGACGGTGGAGGGGCGATCATAGAGGGTCAGCGACGTGCGCACCGGCACAGCGGCGGACCGAATAGTCATTTCACCCCAAAACCTGCCGGCCTGGCGCAGACCCTCGAACCCAAAGGCCCAACGCCCAAGCGGATCACCGCCCTGCATGCCGACCCCAGCACCGAAACCGAGCCTTACTCCGCCCGGAACGCTCGCCAGAGGTCGATACCGTGCCACGGGGAATAGGATACGTGGGCGAAGGTAACGGCGCGCGCGGTACGGCACGGTGGCATCCTCTCCATGGCTTGGAAACGGCGAGAACGCTTCCGGGTGCGGGATGTCGGAGGGGCCGAGGCGTTCTGCCGCACCCACCAACAAGGCATCCTCCGGCGCAAACGGCATGATCCTGATGTCGTAGCCTTCGTGCCGAAACTCCACATAGGCGAGCGTGCGGCCATCGGGAGAAAGCACTCCTTCGAACGCGCCGAATAGCACGTTTGTCAACTGCACGACGACGTTGCGCTCCACATCGAGGGCATGCACGTTGGCTACAGCGCCACGGTCGGCGCAAAAAAGAAGATACCGACCGTCCATGCTCCAGGACATGTCGTAGATCGACGCGTCGGAGAAAAACAGCCACGGCTCGAGTTCCGGCATTCTGTCACCGGTCCACCGCGCCCGATAAATTCCCTGGCGCCCATCCTTGCGGGCGAGCACGGCAACGTCGCCATGTGCAGGGCGTTGCGCAAGCTGCAGGAACGTTGTACGGGATGCCGACGTGAGCGGCTCTATGCTCCCCGTGGCCGCGATGCGAACCCACTGATTGAACTGTCCCTCGTTGCGCAGCGCCCAAATGCCGCCCTCCCCTGCTATCGGGGCATGCACGCGCGCGCCCCGCGTTCGCCTCGAGACCCTTCGGCTCGCAATTTCCAGCGTGAAAACATCGGCGATGGACCTGCCATGGGCAAGGACGCCGCGTACGTATCGGGAAAACATCACCGTCCTCGCATCCGCAGACATACTGAAGAAATAGTCTTCGGACAACGCTTGCAGGCTAAGGCGCCTTAGCCCGCCCCCGGGTATGTCAATGGTGTAGAGCCCCTGTGGAAGGTCCATGCCACGGGCGTGGGCCACGAGGGTGGTCGCATCCAGCCACCGAGGTCGACGATAGGCGTGGCCGGGGCCGTGCGCCACCGTCGCTGCTTCTGTAAGAGGACCACGCGCCCGCTGCCGCGCGCTTTCATCTGCGCGCATCGCGGCCCTGAAGCGGCGGCCAATATGGGCCGGCGACCTGCCGGAGGCGTGCCAAAGCTCTATGCCATAGCCAAGAAACGGTATCCGCTCATGCAGGGTCGCCGCCCGCCGTAGCACCCTGGCACTATCCTGCTGCACGAAGTACCGATAGAAATTTGCCCCTCCCACGTAATGGCGACCGGCCGACAGCGCAAATGCTGGCCTCTCCAGAAGCTGCGCCAGCGTCCATGGCCGCCGGGAAGCCATGGCAGCCCAGAATTGCATTTGAAAGAACGGATGATTGAGGCGCCCGGCCTGCGCTTGCACGTGGCTCTCGTGATAAACCGCCACGCCTTCCGCTATTCCGGGAGGTACCCACAGCTGCAGCGCGCGGGCCAGGTCCGGCGCCATGCGCCGCATGATGCCGACCACGCCCCGCGTGCTCCCGGACTGGGCCTGCGCCGCATGTACCACCTCGTGGGGCGCCACGGCCCACATCCATGACGTATGGCGGGCAGAAAGGCGGCTCCCCTTGATGCCCACCGCTTCGATTTCCTGACGAAACGGGAACGGCGCCACGAAGCCTCCAGCGCGGTCGCTGAAGCCCACGATCACCACCGGCATGCTCAGCGTCCGGCCCCGTGGAAACCGCGCCTGCGCTCGCGGCAACTCCGATTCCAGTATCGCCGCCGCCTCCCGCGCCGCCGGCTCCGCGCCGCTTTCAAATATTACATCGAAGTGGGGCAGGCGCAGCACCCGGTACTCCAGCCCCGGTGGCCGGTACGTCACTTCGTAAACCAGCGGCACAGTCTGTGCCTGGACCGCGTCGGCGAAAAGGTGCGAGGCGACCGCATGGATCGTGGCGCAGGCAAGGGCTATCCGCGCAAGGCGCTGCATCCTAATAGGCAGGTGCGTGCCCACGAGGCACGCGGTGGAACATGCTGCACAATGCTCAACTGCGCCATGCGGAGGGGGAGGGATTCGAACCCCCGGTAGACATAGCCTACAATGGTTTTCGAGACCACCCCGTTCGACCACTCCGGCACCCCTCCAATACCGATCCGAACGCGCCGCGGCGCCACAAGTTTGTTAGATCGGCAACATTTCACCGACCACCTGGCCGGCGGCCTCCAGCACGGAATCCAGGTTTTCCGGCTGCTTTCCACCGGCCGTGGCAAGCTCTGCTCTGCCGCCTCCGCCACCGTTCATCCTTCTTGCAAGCGCACCGACAAGCTTGCCTGCCTTGAGGCCCCTGCGCACCAGATCATCAGAGACCGCGGCCACCAGGTATGCCTTTTCCCCCGCCGGATCCACCGTCCCAAGCAATCCGACAGCGTTGTCACCCATACGCGACCGGAGCGTAGTGCAGAGCATCCGCAGAGTTTCCATGTCGGTGTCGGGAACACGGCCGGCCACCAGACGCGCACCTCCAGCCGGCTGCGCCCCGGCGATGATAGCCGCAAGGCCATCCGCGAGCCGTTCCCTCCGCAAGATTTCCATCTGCTTGCCCAGCCTCCGGTTTTCGCTTACGAGGTCGGCCACCCGTTCGTCACTGGCACTCTGGAGTCCATGAAACTGGCCCCGCACCCGTCCAAGCTCGGCAAATTCGCGCTGGACCACGGCCAACGCATCCAGCCCTGCTATGGCTTCCACGCGGCGTACTCCGGCAGCTACGGAGCCTTCCGACCGAAAGAGAAATATTCCCAATTCTCCGGAGGCATCCACATGGGTTCCGCCGCACAGCTCCAGCGAAAATGCGGGATCGAATGCGACCACCCGTACCCGGTCCCCATATTTCTCTCCGAACAGCGCGGTAGCTCCCATGGCAACGGCATCACCGAATGGCACATCAGTCTGCACGTCGGCGAGCACATTGCGCTGGATGACTTCGTTGACGCGCTCCTGCACGCGAAGGAGTTCCGCCTCCGAAACGCGTTCGTGGTGGCTAAAGTCGAATCGCAAGTGATCTGGGCCCACGAGTGAGCCCTTCTGGGCCACGCCAAGCCCGAGCACTTCGCGCAGAGCCGCATGCATTAGATGCGTCGCCGTATGGTGCTTGGCGAGTCTCGCACGGCGAGTTGCATCCACGACAGCTTCAACCGGCGCATCCCACGCTACCGGCAATTCATCCGTGAAATGCAGGATGCGTCCGGCCGAGGACTGTGTATCCAGAACGCGGAGTTCCTGGTCTCCAACGCGCAGAATACCGTGGTCCCCCATTTGCCCACCGCTTTCTCCAAAGAATGGCGTGCGGTCCAAGACCACGGCATAGGGCCGCTCCATGCGCAGGGACCGAATGCACGCCCCTGAAACAATGCTTTGCCCGTAGCCCAGGAAGTACGAGTCCTCGCCGGCCGTGACGCGCTGCCACGCCGAATCATCCGGCGGCCCCGTGCCCTGCCTCCCAAAGTAGGCGGCGTCCTGGGGATCAAGCCGGACGCCAAAGGCATGGTCCTTCCGCGCGCGGCTCTTCTGCTCTGCCATGAGTTCATCATACCGCCCCATGTCGACGCCGAGGCCTTCCTCACGCGCCATTAGATCGGTCAGGTCCACCGGGAACCCGTAGGTGTCGTGCATCAGAAAGGCCACTTCGCCAGGCACTTGGCCGCTCGAGGCCGCTTCGGCGAACCGGGGAAGGAGATCGGTTCGGTGCACGGCGGCGCCATAGGCCTTTTCCAGGAGATCGACTATCGGCAGATCGCCTGCAATCTGCTCGAGCACCTGTTGCTTGCTCCCGGCAGTGGCGCTTGTCAGGCTTCTAACGTACGGAGCAACGCGATCGAACAGTTTCATGCCACGCCCCAATGTGCGCAAGAATGCACGCTCTTCCGCCTCCACCGTGTGCTCGATGCGCTTCCTGTGTGTGCGAAGCTCCGCAAACTGCCTACCCATCTGGAGCACAAGCGGCTGAATGAAGCGGTGCAGGAACGGCTCCCGGAAGCCCAAGAACTGGTAGCCGTAGCGCACGGCGCGGCGAAGGATACGCCGAATCACGTAACCCCTGCCGACATTCCCCGGCACTACTCCGTCCGCGATGGCAAAGGCGATGGCACGAACGTGATCCGCTACCACGCGCATGGCAACACGCACCTTCTTAGCCAGCGCCGCGTCGACAATATTATCGTAGCCGTGGATGAATTCGAGAGGGGAGGTCTCGGCGATCTTTTGAAAAATGGGTGCAAAGGCGTCGGTATCATACGTACTGCGTTTGCCCTGCAACACGGCGGCAAGGCGCTCCAGGCCCAAGCCGGTATCGACGTGTTTGGCCGCCAGCGGGCTCATTGTGCCGTCGCCTACGGCATTGAATTGGATAAAGACCAGATTCCACAGCTCGAAGACCTCGGGATGGTCCTGGTTGACGAGACCCTCACCTGGAATGCGCCGCCGCTCCTCATTCGGCCGCAGGTCTATGTGGATCTCTGAGCAAGGCCCGCACGGACCCGTGTTGCCCATCATCCAGAAATTATCCTTGGATCCGAAGTACAACACATGATGAAGCGGCAGCCCCGGCTGCCGCTTCCACTCCTGCGCGGCCTCGTGGTCCGCGTCAAGCCCCAGGGCCTCGTCTCCGGCATGCACGGTCGCATACAGACGTCCGGGTTCCAGCCCCCACCGCTCGGTGAGGAGTTCCCAGGCCCACGCTATCGCTTCTTCCTTGAAATAGTCGCCAAAGCTCCAATTGCCGAGCATCTCGAAGAAAGTATGATGATAGGTATCATGCCCCACCTCTTCGAGGTCGTTGTGCTTTCCTGAGACGCGGAGACACTTCTGGGTGTCAGCCGCCCGTGAGACGCTTCGGTTTTTGGCACCCAGGAAGACTTCCTTGAACTGGTTCATCCCCGCATTCACAAACAATAGCGACGGGTCTCCATGGGGTACCAGTGGCCAACTGGGAACAATCTCATGTCCCTTCTCACGGAAGAAGGCAAGAAAGTCGTCCCGGATCGAGGTGATGGTGCGAAGCTGGGGCATGCAGAATTCGAGTCTGTCGTAACCTCTTGGTACTCACAGAGTCGGTAATAGGTGCCCCTCCTATCCGCTGCCTTTGGCCGGCGACAAGCCAGAGGCCCACAGGATTTCACCGCACTGCCTGCGTATCCGCCTTGTCAGGCAATTGGTGGTGTCACATTACGCTCCCCTACAGGTTCCGGGTCTTTCTCCCAACCGAAGCATTGCAAGGTGTTGGGAGATGCCTCCTATTTTGCCTATTTTGCCTGCCTTATACTGCCTGCAAGCATCCCTTTCCTAATCCCATGAACCACCTTGCCGCTCTCTTCGCGACACTTAGCCTCGTAGCCGTCCCGGCCAGCGCGCAATACGTGAATGCCAATGTTTTGGCCGTAATAGACACTGTTGGGGTATCGGTGTCCATGGAGACAGGGGACGCCGCCAGTAACTGTCTCCCGTTTGCAAGCACGATCAAGACAAAAATCGAATTGGCACTGCAGCAGGCAGGTCTCACGGTGATTGATTCCGCACCAGCAAGCGTCTTTTTCTCCACTGTCGCTATCTATTCCGTCATTATGTGCGGTAGCACACGAAGTTGAGATTTGGCTTTGGCTCTATCGCGCCGGAATTCCGGCGGGCGCCATCGGCCTCTCTTCCAGTGGAATATTTAGCAGAAACACACCTACGCAGAGCAAGGAGGAAGTACGACGGTTGGCTGATGATGCTGTCGATACAGTCATAAACGAAATCCTGAAGGCCCGGCGCAGTCGTTAGAAGCTACAACTGCACGTACAGCCGTCATTTCGGCGGAGCGAGTCTTAGACAAAATGACGAGTCTGGGATCACTACCGGCAACTTCCTAGAGCACGCAATGCGCGCTCCCACACCCAAAATGGGCCGTGATCGCAGAGCCAATCTGGGTTTTTAGGCCATTTGTGAGCTCTTCCCGAGCGGGGTCGTAATCATCCTTTGGAGCGGTGCGGACATGTTCTTTGTCCTAGCAGTAGACCGCACCTACCTCGTCGACCACATGCTTAGTCCCGCGGCAAGCAGCGCTCAGTGCACCATAATGAGCGCTTATGTCTCGCCCACGGATCCACGCCGTCCCTCCTCCCAGACGCAGTCAGCCAGACCCCTGCACCCCATTCTTTCCTCAACTCCCGTATCAGGCCTTGCCCTGCGCCCGCCTGCGGTTATCCCGCCTCGGTACTTCCCGGGACTCGACTGCCTTCGGCGGCCGGCGCTCATACCTGCGCCCCGAGGCCGCCTGCCTCGCCTGGAGATCCCTGAATATGGCCTGCACATCATAACCGAACCGCGAAGCGTGCGCCTCCCGCACTGCCCGTATTTCCGCTATGATCGCATCAGTTCGTAACGTCTTCATCCGCGGTCTCCGTCACTTCGTTCGGCGTACAAATGACCACCGGCTCGTAACCCGCCCGACGACATGCACGCTCTATGCTCGAGCGCCGGACCGCATTCGCAATGTGCCGGGAATTCCACGTCACCAGGTAATCGATACCGTTTGTCACGGCTATGGCTATATGGGCGGCGTCTTCGGCCGCCTTCCGCGGCACCGCACCCAACTCGAGCAATCGCTCCGTAAGCTGCGCCGCCTCTGTCGTTGCCTCCAGCAGTCTTACCTCGTCCAGTATGGCCAACCGCGCACGTGCAGCTTCCGCGTCGACTGCCCCCGCTTCCAAGAGCACCAGCTCTGACGCTACAAGATCGAATCTGTTCTGGGCCGTCTGCCACCAGTGGCGCGTCACCTGCTGATATCCGGCCGTGACTACATCCCGCGACGGCTGCGCCGTCAGGTAACTGATAACGGATGTCTCCATGTATACCGTCGGCAACATCACAGCTGGACTTGTCCCCTTTCTGCTTCTTCACAGGAAGATACCATGCCGTCCGGGTTTCGCCGCGAGGGCGTTATCATCAGGGTCGCTTGAACCCCAAAGCACGGAGAGTAGCGTTAGGGCACTTGCGCACGATATCTTGCAGGAAGGATCCAGTAAGAACAGCTCACCACCAGGGAGAACGAGATGACTGCTGGCATACGCTTTGTTTGCCGTGGATGCGACAAAACCATTGAGGCGTGGGACGACGGTAATCCTTACTACATGGAGGACGGCCAGAAGCGATACGCGTACCATCCAAACCATTATCTGCTGGACCTCTGCATCGGCAACGATTCCCCACACCTTTGTCTGTCGTGTGGACATCAGTTCATGGTCGATTCAAATGCACCGATCACGTAGAGTCGGCGGGAGGCGCACCTGCCGTAGGATCCGGTGGCTTGTCCGTCGCTTTCGCTCCGGGCCGCAGTCCGGCTTCCCTAACCGTGTTTCCTCCCGCCGCTCACCGAACCGGGCGTGCGGCACTACCGCACCCGGCTCTCCAGGCGGATCATGCAACTCGCACTCGGACAACGGCGTCGCCCCATGGAGCTTCTCCTGTTCAAAGACTTGCACGGTCCCTGTTTCCACTCCATGACTTGAGTCCGTTGATCATCAGGCCTGTTTACGCCCTGATAACACCCCGTGGCGTGCCTAGCATGCCACATGGCTCCTTCACTTTCGCATGTGATGCCGCCGAGGTCTCCGACCATTTACCGGTTTAGTAGGTCTCTGCCAATGCCGTGGCCTTTCCCTCTACGAACATCGCTCCGCACCTGCGGCCCCTTTCCTCCACGGGCATTACCCCGTCTCTACGGTACTACGGGCCACTCCGCCACCCTCTCGGCCCGGCCTGACCCTTGCGGGCTTCCGGTTGGTGTGTGCTACACCGCCGTCAGGGCTTCCCGTGTTGCCACTCCTTCCATCTTGCATGCATGCCAGTGCCAGTACCCCGGCGGAAATAGACCGGTGCTCGTGTCGTTCTCTTCCCGGTCTACCAGCGGCCTTCCCCATGACACCGGAGGGTCGGCTTCCGCATTGCCCTTTTCGAGGCCTGCTCGGCATTCACTGCGCGTTCCGGCCTGCATGCTCGCTAAATCGCCTAAGCGATCCTTTTGCCAAAGTGCTTCAGTCATCGATCGGGATAGGTGGGGGCCTCACGGCCCCCACCCTCCCACACCACCGTGCGTACGGGTCCGTACACGGCGGTTCAATGGACTTGAGCAAACCGACTTGGGTGCCAGGGCCACCAGGCCGCTACGTGCCGGGAGTTCGGATTCAGGTTGCGCCGTGCAAACTTCGGTCCCTTCCCCACGGGCACCGCCGGATTCACCGGGGCTGTCCCACGCAAAAGGCAGCGTTAGCTGGATTTTCTGCCGCATTGCTCGCATGAGCTTGCCGTCCTACTATCCCTGTCCATTGTTCGGGCCTTCGTCGGCTAAGCCGACTACTATGCCCTGGTATAGTAGGATACTATGTCAAGTGAGGATTACATGAAGAGTTTTGGCTTGACCTCTGGAGAAGCGACCGGGCGGCTTCGACGGCTAATCAATCTGGTATTCGCGTGCTAAGCCCCGAAGGACCATAACGCATGATTTCGGTTTCGACGGGAGCTGCCACTATCTCTGAACGCGCGCTCACCAGCAAGAGAGCTGGCTATCGCAAGGGCATATCGTGGGTTCTCCTTACCGTGCCCGATCACTTCTCCATAGGCCATTTCTTTGGTTGCAAGATACAGTTTAGGCGGCCTTCGGCAACGGCGAGCCCGTGTGCATACGCAACGCCTCCCAGAGAAAGCCCACCAGTTCACGCGCCACCGCCGTGTTGGCCACGCATCGCGACTTCGTCTGACTCAGTTTGCGGAATCTCTTGTACAGCCGGCACTGGGCCTTCCATGCCAGTAGAACGACCGCGGCCGAGACCCCCTTCTGCCGTTCGCGTAGCACTTTACTGCACCGCGGTTGGGCTGCATACTTCCATGCCGTTGACACCAGCGCCTTGCGAACATGCGTGTTGCCCGTCTTTGTGATGGAGCCGCGCTGCGTGTGATCGCCCGAGCTGTACTCGCTCGGCACCAGGCCGAGATACGCCATTAACTGCCGCGGATGCGCGAAGCGACGGATGTCTCCCAATTCGCACACCAGCGTCATGGCCGTCACAAAGCCTATGCCCCGGAAGGCCATCAGCACCCCCACGGGCTCTCTGTAGCGGTCCTTTTCGGCTTCCTCCGCCAGATGCTGTTCCAGTCTGTGCACTTCCTGCTCCAGATACGTCAGCTTGTGCAGATACGTCTGCAGCGTGACCTGGTCCACCGCCCTTGCCGGCAAGGCACGAATCCACTTCCAATGGGCCTTCGTCCAGTTTGTGGCACCGGTGTACCGAAAGCCCCGGGTCTGAATGAAAGACAGAATCCGCTGCTTGGTGCGCGTGATAGACTCCACCAGGTCAGCGCGGCAGCGCAAAAGGGACCGGGCTGCTTCCTGCTCCTCTTCCGGTACGCACACCGGCGTCAGCAGCCCTTTGGCATACAACGTGGCCAGCTTCATCGCATCCCGTCGATCAGTCTTGATACGCTCGCCCGGTCGACGCGGAATGGTTGAGGGGGCGATCACGTCGCAGTGCACGCCCTGCACCTGCAGCGCACGCTGCAGGCCGAATCCGCAGAACGACGCTTCGTAGCAGCAACGAACCTCGCCGTAGCGCCTCTGTAACTTCTGCACATACTTGCGGATTCTCGGCATGTCGTGCGGCAACTGCCGCTCGTCAATTACCTCGCCCGTGCTGTCGTCGTACACGCAAAGCGCAATGGTCTTCTTGTGCACGTCCATGCCGACAACCAGCGAGGAGGCCGAAGTGAATGTTGGGGTGTATCTTTGCATGAGGCTGTTCCGGTTTGGGTGAATGT
Source organism: Rhodothermales bacterium (assembly GCA_965216255.1). Lineage (GTDB taxonomy): Bacteria > Bacteroidota > Rhodothermia > Rhodothermales > Bin80. The sequence continues at coordinate 3,747,569 of OZ244148.1, read as the reverse complement.
GGTGAACGAGCTAATGTAGCTCGCCCAGCCGGAGCAGTCCTACTATAAGATCTCTGCTGACTTCTGCGTTGCGGTCACGTGCCTTACGACACGCTCAGTCCGGCTTAGCCGGACACAACGCAGATCTCCCAGGGTAAGACCAACCGCCTTCCCTGCACACCCGCCGAATCTACCACCCCGACGCATAGATGACGCGGACTTTGCGATAACCGGCTCGCTCGTCCGATCGGGTAGGCCTCGTATTCGGTTCTTGTTCATCGGGTCGCAGGTTTGCTCCACGCTTCCTTCAGACCCCGCCTCACGACGACGCCCTTGCGCTTCGCTAATCCTTCGCCGCCATCTGGCTGGATAGAGGACTTGCACCTCCAAGCTGTTGATCATGCCTGGCACACCGGTAGGCCCCGGGTTTCCCCGGGGCCCCCGCACAGATCCGGACGTGCCCGTTAAGGCATCCGGCTCCTCCCTCAGGTCGCGCCGCCGCGCATGACGTTAATGGGCCGGCTAACCAACCCATAGCCGTAACCGAACCATCCCATGTGACACACGAAGTCCGGCTCTGCGTCCGGCGTGTGTTGGGTTGTCCGATTTCCCCTCGGGTGCGACGCTTCGCTCCACCAACTCCGCCGCGCGGTCCTCCGCGCTTTGTTCGCCGGCTTCATCGCTACTATCATCGCATCTGACTCCTCCTCGCCGTTCATCCTCCGCTCGGCAATGCCTTGGCTTTGGCGGCCCCGCCCTAAGCGCTGGGCAGCGAGGAGGCCTCCCAGGTCCCAACCTTGTACGTACATACGTGCCTGAGTTCTTGGACGCCGCGGAGCCCTCTTGAACCTCACCATATCGGTCCAATCAGTATTGCCTTCAGCCAACACGAGGACTTCGGCACTCCGAACAATGGTCCTTTCGGCGCTCATTAGCTCCGCCCATATGCACCCCTGCCGACGCTTCGCCCGTTCCCTCACGAGAACGACCGCACGGCTTGGGGAGAGATATGGATTGGTTATATCCTTTACCACAGAGGACTTACACCTCCTGTACTTGGCCAGTTAGCCTGGCGCACCATGTTGTTACCTCCATAAACCGCCTTGGTCGCTACCAACTGAAACGACAGCTGTTGCGTGGGATTCGCACCCACAAGGAAGAAGCGCCTTATCACGGCGCACGGTGTGTCCAGAGTGCAAGGCTCGCAAGATCGTATGCACGATGAAGTTGGACGGCAAGGCATGTCCTTACTGCAAGAAAGGGGTGTTTGTGGACTCGGGGTGGCACGCGATTTCGTAAGCGGTACGTGCCCGAAACAGGATTGATGACAGTCAAAAGGGAATTATCCGTATGCGTCCGGTCACCTACAGATGGCGGACACTATGGTGCAGTGGCTCATACTTAACTCCGAAAACCAACTGCAAGGCGCGTTGCGTCTGCCTGCCGACCTGAGTGCTATTCGGGGAGACCGGGCCTGCGGCCTGGAAAGTGGCGAAGAGACCACCCTCATTCGTTTTCGCTGGCTACGGCAGGGTCCGGGTCCCAGTTCCATTCTGGGAGACGGCGACCGCTACTTTCTGGTCCACCACTTCTTCGACGAAGAGAACAGTGAACCACCCACGCTGCAGGTCCGTTCGCTGGTGTGGGATGAACGCGGCTGGCAACTGGCGGGAGAGCCTTATGACGGCATGTACCCGGTCGTGGACAGCAGCCAGACGTCCGATTTGACGGCTACTTGGGCAGTATCAAATCACCTCTGGATGCAAGAGACCAAACTGATGGCCAACGGACATCTCGAAGAGGCCGACCAAGGCCTCTTGGGTGATTACGACGGCTGTCTTGCCCAAGGAACTTGGCAGCAGGCTGGGGCAACAACTTTACTTGAGAGGAGCGAAAGGCGAAACTGGATCGACAGCCTTGTCGTGCCGACACGCGGGTCATGGTTCGGGGGACGCACTGCTTACCGGGATGGGTCAGGAGGACTGACGCGTGGCGTGCGCCGGAGTCGCGGCGACGCTGATGGTTAGCCAAGGATCCAGCCTCAAGTCTATATAGTGTACCCCAAATTCTGGACAGTAGTTTAAGATAGAATCCTGCCTCTTAAATCGAGGTACACGTCACGATGAAACGGAAATCGTACGCCGCCGCATTCAAGACTCGAGTGGCCGTGGAGGCCATACGAGGTGAGCAAACCATCAGCCAGATTGCCGCCCGCTTCGAGGTGCACCCCAGCCAGGTGAACCTGTGGAAGAAGCAGGCGCTTCAGCACTTGATGGATGCCTTTTCCACGCGTCGTGGCAAGGCCAAACAACAAGAAGATGTACTTAAGGATGAATTGTATGGCCAAATCGGGCGCCTCAAGGTGGAACTGGACTGGTTAAAAAAAAACTTCGGCTCACTCTCTTGAAGAGAAGCGGCGCATGGTGGAGCCAGATCACGGTCAGTTGAGCATAGAGCGACAGTGCGAGCTACTGGGCCTGGCCCGCTCCAGCGTGTATTATCAACCCGTCGGTGAGACGTCCTATAATCTGCAGTTGATGCGCGTCATAGACGAAGTCTACACGGCCCACCCCATGCTGGGCGTACGACGCATGACGCATATGCTTCGGCGCGAGGGTCACGCTGTCAATCACAAGCGGGTCTATAGGCTGATGCGCCTTATAGGGCTACAGGCTATTTATCCGAAGCCCCGGCCCCGCGTGGGCCCGGGGCCAGCTCTTCGGTATCCCAACCTATTGAAAGGGCGGCACATAGACCGTCCCAATCAGGCCTGGTGCAGTGACATCACCTACATTCGGATGGACCGCGGATTTGCGTATCTGGTCGCAGTCATGGACTGGTACAGCCGTTACATACTATCGTGGACGCTATCCAACACACAAGACGCGAGTGTCTGCGTGGAGACCTATAAGGACGCACTTGCGATCAGCCAGCCCGAGATCTTCCACTCGGACCAAGGGTCACAGTTTACCAGTGAAGAGATGACATCGCTGTCGAAACGTGCCGGCATCCGGATTTCGATGTGTGGTCGTGGCCGGTGCTACGACAACATTCTGATTGAGCGACTGTGGCGCAGCGTCAAGTACGAGGAGGTCTACCTCAACGAATATGCGAATCTGCGGCAGGCACGGCAGCGCCTGGGAGGCTACATTAGCTTCTACAACCACAGTCGTCCGCACCAGAGCCTTCGGTACCGAACCCCATCCGAAGTCTATCACGGCCATTCAGGACCCCACCCAGCGATGGCTATAACCCACACGACAACCACATGCCCACTGGGACCAACATGTCCCGCCATCACCCACAACCCTGGCAGTTCTCTATCTTAAGTCAAGCGAAATCCTGTCCAACGATTGGGGTACACTCACTAGGGCCCTCTCCTGGCACAGTTGCAATGATCGTCGACCTGAGCAAATGTCAGTGGCGACCAGCCAACGTGATCCAGTCCGAAGAGTCCTCCATATAATGCCTGAAACTCAAGGCGCCTCATCCTTGAGCCTATCCGTCCACTTTCGCCGCTTTTCCTGCCTGCATTTCCTGCTGGCTGGTATATTCCCGCATTCCGGCCCGATTTCGCCGCTTATGGGCCGTTTGAGGCGCATGTGTACGAGCGCCGGCACATATAGGCAGCCCTGCCGGATCCAGCCTCTTTCCGGCCCGCCTCACACCTTCCGGCCCCGTGAATGCAACATAAAGGCCAGTATATGTCATTCGCCCACAGGCACTGATTGCACGTGATGAGGAGCCCGTATTGGGCCTGAAGTGCCCTGCATGATGCGCCCGTTTCACGTCTGCGGATTTGCCTGGCCAATACCCGGCACCTTCGCCGTCCTTTATCTTGGGTACGCCTAAGAAACCAGTCCAACGTTTGGAGTACACTTCAGTCAGCCCTGTTTTATTCCGGATCTTCTCTGCAACGCTCTTTGTCGCTTCAAGGACTGCATGGAAGGGGTTGTCTCTCAGGAACTCAGCCGAACAATAGAGAAGAACGTCTGGATGAACTCCTCGCTGCTCCAGCGCTGATCGAAGACGACTCGCGCGTTGCTGCGCTTCAGGAAGGGATGAAGTTTTCTTCGTCTTGTGGAATGTCCCGTCCTCCCGGAACTCCAATCCATCATAAAGAAGCAGCGCCACGTTGACGTCATAGCGGCGCTTTTCAAGCGTTGTCGAGTTCCCTTGATATCAGGCTGGTTCCAAGGCATGGCTAATGAACGCCAGCACACAGTCACCGGATCGCGTTCGGTTTTGCGATTCACCCAATGCGTTGAACAGACGCTTCCACTTCGTAAGGGTTGGGTTCACATCCAATATTCGCACTTGTCGAAGGATATGACCTGTCTCGTGATTGACCGAATACTCTCTTTTTTCGGCCTCGATTGCACAGGCACGGTCGTTTTTGAGTTCGTTGACGGTCCGCTTCGAGTGTTTCGGCCATGCTGGCGTCTCTTGCGTGCGCGCACGGACAGTTTGCGGCTCGAAGGGCGTTGTGTTCCTATCGGGAGGGCATACGTGTCCCTTGGGGCCTGCGATTGGGACCTTTCTGCGAGGTGGTAGCGGGCCTACGCCGCGCGCTTTCGCCGACGCCTCATTCGTGCCCGTTCCTGGGCGCGCACCAGGCAACCCAGCCGGTGCACGTTGACCGCCAACACCGACAGGCTCACCATCAGAGCGAAGTTCTCCGGACTCTTCTCCCGCACCAGCGCACCGCCCCGAAGTCCGAAATTGGCCAGACACGACTCGACGGCCGGGTGCTGCCGCTGCGCTGCCTTGAACGCAGGCGCGCGTTCCCGCGCACGCTCCGCCAGAGAAAGCTTGCCCTTCTTCGGAAGCGCATTGAGCGCCAGCCGAGCATCCAATGCTTCTCGATTCTTCAAGCTATGAAAGCCCCGGTCAAAACTGCACGCATTAAACTCTGGAAAAGCCGCCTGCACCGCGTCAATGATCGCTACCGCCACCTCTACATCTGATGTGTCCCACAGGATGTGATAAGCCAAAATGAACCGGTGCTCATCTTCTACCAGTGCGACCGGAAGGCCCAGCTCCGCCAGCACGCCCGCCTTGCCTTTGCTGATCCAACGCGTATGTAGCTTGTGGATGGAAAACACTTTCTGCGCATGTGGAATCTGCTCGCCCAAGAGGATGCGACGCCGGATTTGATCCACCAACAAGTCCACATAGTGCAAGTAATACGCGATATCCACTCGCGCCGCCGCCGATTTCTCCACTGTGGCCAAGGCATTCAACAGCGTACGGGCACGTGCTGCAGTCTGTGTGCACTGGCGCAAGTACGCCTTCACTCCTTTCGGATTCTGCCGGTAGCGCGGGGCCGTCCGCACCCGGCTGAAGGCCTGGTATATCTTCCGCGTGCGATCCGCATGCTTGCGCCAGCCCGGAAGAGCGAATGCCGCAGCCGAGCGTGCACTCACACGTATTAGACCACGAACCGCATCCCAGCACAGACCCACATCGGTGGGATAGTGCACATGCGTCTTAACCACCCTGGAATCGCAGCGACCACCTAGCGCGGCCCCAGACTTTTTTCCAGCCACCTTGTGCCCCGTCTGCACTATCAATTGGGTGTCGGGTAGCCCGGGGGAATTTCACCCCCAGGCTCCCACAGAACCGTACGTGAGACTCTCGCCTCATACGGCTCTTCTCGGCCCACCCGGCTACCAATCCAGCCAGCAGCCAGGCCCTTGTTTCTTGAGCGAGGTCCTCCCGCATTGCGGTTGCCCCGCTCCTTCCACCGACCGAGTCGGCCCCTTCGCTCCAGTTCCATTACAGAACCTTCATCACTACTACGAGCCGATCCGCCCCCGTGGAGCGCATTGGTACTCAATCGCTCGCGGGTTCTCCGCTTGCGAGTCTCCCTTAGCATCGCCCCGACAGATTCCCACGTTCCGCATTTAGGCCTAGACCATATTCTCGCCGCCTATATGCCGGATGCCGATCGGGCCGTAAACAGGCACCTCCCGATCTCGTCCCGGAGCAAAGGTGAGACCCCGGTTTTGACATCGTCCATGGTCTTTCGACACTTCTTCGACGGTTCACTTGCGTTCGACTCTATGGCCCATACCTGACAGAGTCATTGCTCCGCCTTTTCCGGACTCGCTCACTACCGAACCCTTAAGGTCAAGCAGCAGCCGGTGGTTTGCAGCCTCCGCCTGTACGACGGCTGCGAGGGGCCTTCCCCCATCCTAAATGCAGTTACGCAGCACTCAAGCTATGTTAAAGAACAACGCCCTTGTGCCACTCGTGGCACACCACCTTCCGGACCAGCTTCGGCGTCAAAAGCTGCACGTTGTCCACCAGCCGCTGTCTGCTGTACTTCACCTCGTCAAACCCGGCATCTCCGTGCCCCAAGAGCTCCCGCAGCAAGAGATCGTTGTTGGCCCGGTACAACAAAGCATCGTAGTCCAGATCCAGGCACTGCTTGACTATCGCAAACACGATGACGCGCCATAGATCCATGCCCGGGCGTCCGACATCTTTACGTTTACCCGGCTGAAAGTGCGCCTCCAGAATCGTGAACAAGGCCGCACGGGATTCCGCCGTGCAGTAGACGCACTGCTGAGCACCGCACCCATGTCGCCGCGCATTCTCGGGTCTATGGCAATCTCCTTGATCGGCGTACTGTCGAGTGCACGGCACTCTGGGACAATCTTGCGCATGGTTTCCCTGGCGAATGTGAGCTGTTTTGCGCTCTTAAACGCCCAAATCGGCTATACGTCCCTCAGATTCACCGCCAATTGCAAGATATAACCGATTGTTTATTAAGGATTTAAAGTATTTTCGTATAAGCACTATCTCAGAGCCCGTCAGGCCCTCGTTCGTGTCAGCCAACGCTTTGCAAACAGTTTCCAACTGACCTGAAGTTAATGGCTTGGTTTCCTGCATGTCGGCATTTCTCCTCCTTTCGCGCTACTGGTTTACCGTTGCAGCATCAAGGGTGTGTTGGTGGCAGCCTGAGTATGGTAAGGTTACGGTCGAACGTCAGATCGGCGTCCGATCCGTGCTGCCCCAACCGACCCGGTGTCATACCGACCAGCCAGTGGACAGCACCTCCGCTTGTTCGAGCACGGTCCGCGTGGCCTTCTCCTGCTTGTCGGGCGGATAACCGTGCTTTCGCAGGGTGCGCTTGACCTGCCGGCGCAGGTTCGCGCGGACGTTTTCGCGAAGCGTCCAATCGATCTTGACGTTCTTCCGCACGGTTTCGACCAAGTCGCGGGTGATATCGCGTAGCGTCTCGTCGCCGAGGACCTGCACAGCGCTATCGTTCGTCTCGAGCGCATCGTAGAAGGCCAGCTCGTCTTCGGAGAGCCCCAGCGCCTCGCCCCGGGCATTCGCTTCGCGCATGTCGCGGGCAAGCTGAATTAATTCCTCGATGACCTGCGCGGCCTCGACGGCTCGGTTCCCGTAGCGAAGGACGGTCCGCTCCAGCATCTCGGCGAAGGATCGCGCCTGAACGACGTTTTTGCGCCTGCGGACGACCAGTTCTCCCTTGAGCAGCTTCTGCAACAGCTCGACCGCGAGGTTACGTTGTTTCATGCCCCTCACTTCGGCCAAAAATTTCTCGGACAGGATCGAGATCTTCGGCTTCTTCAAGCCGGCTGCGGCGAAGATGTCGATGACTCCTTCTGAAGCCACGGCTCGTGAAACGATCTGGCGAATGGCGTAGTCCAGCTCTGCCCCGGGACGCGCCTCCGCCTCCGCCCGCTTGGCCAGCACCGACCGGACGGCTTGGAAGAACGCCACATCGTCGCGGATGCGTATCGTATCCTCGTGCGGCACGGCGAGCGCGAAGGCCTGCGAGAGTTCGCGTACGGCCCACAGGCAGCGCTCCTTACCGTCCTTCTGCACGAGAATGTGCTCCTGCGCCGCTGGCAGCATGCTCACACGCTCCGCCGGCGTGCCATCGATCCACCTGGAATAGTCGAAGCCGTGGAACAGGCCGCAGCAGATTTCGTGCTTCTCGAGCATCGCCGCCACCGCTTCCGCCTGATCCAATGCGGTCTTCCCCGTGCCGCCACTCTCGGTGTAGGTAGCGAGAGCCTGATTGAGTTCATGTGCAAGCCCGAGGTAGTCGACGACCAGGCCTCCCGGCTTGTCCCTGAAGACCCGGTTCACCCGCGCGATGGCCTGCATCAGCCCGTGGCCGCGCATCGGCTTATCGACGTACATGGTGTGTAAACTCGGCGCATCGAAGCCTGTCAGCCACATGTCCCGCACGAGTACAATCTGAAGCGGATCGCCGGCATCGCGAAACCGTTTCGCCAGCGTTTCGCGGCGCGCCTTGTTCCGGATATGAGGCTGCCAGCTGGACGGGTCAGAAGCGTCGCCGGTCATCACGACCTTGATTAGGCCCTTGCCGTCGTCCTCGTGATGCCAATCCGGGCGCAATCGAGTCAGTTCGCGGTAGAGGTCGATGCAGATGCGGCGACTCATGCAGACGATCATCGCCTTGCCGTCCATGACCTCGAGACGTTGATCGAAATGCGAGATGATGTCCTGGGCGATGAGCCTGAGCCGAGGCCCGGCCCCGGCGACGGCTTCGAGCTGAGCCCACTTGGTCTTCAGCTTCTCTTTGCGTCCCACTTCCTCGCCCTCAGTCACCTCCTCAAAGTCGGGATCGATCTTCGGCCGCTGGGCCTCGTCCAGTGTCAGCTTCGCCAGCCGGCTCTCGTAGTAGATCGGTACGGTCACCTTGTCCTCGACGGCGCGCTGGATATCGTAGACGCTAATGTAGTCGCCGAACACCGCGCGCGTGTTGGCGTCCTCAAGCTCGATTGGCGTGCCGGTGAAGCCGATAAACGAGGCGTTGGGGAGCGCATCGCGCATGTGGCGGGCGTAACCGTCGATGAAGTCGTACTGGCTGCGGTGCGCCTCGTCGGCGATCACCACGATATTCCGGCGCTTTGACAACACGGGGTGCCGGTCGCCTTTTTCTTCCGGAAAGAACTTCTGGATCGTGGTGAACACCACACCGCCCGACTCCACTGCCAGCTTGGTGCACAGGTCGGCCCGGCTGCGGGACTGAGTCGGAGGTTGCCGCAGCAGGTCCTGACAGCGGGAGAACGTGCCAAAGAGCTGATCGTCCAGGTCGTTACGATCCGTCAGTACTACGATCGTAGGGTTCTCCATCGCCGGCTCGCGGATGATCCGTCCGGCGTAGAATGCCATGGTCAGGCTTTTGCCCGAGCCCTGCGTATGCCAGACCACGCCGATGCGACGGTCACCAGGATCGCCGCCCGGTGTGCGAACAGACTCGTTGAGGTGGGCGTCCTTGTCGGCGACTGCCGCTCGTTGCAATTGAGTCGCTCGCAGCGTCTCGGCGACCGCCGCTCCGACGGCGTGAAACTGATGATACCCGGCCATCTTCTTGGCCAGCTTACCGCTGTCGTCATAGTCAAAGACGATGAAATCGCGGATCAACGCGAGAAACCGGCTCGGTGCAAAGGCACCCTCCAGCATGACCTGCAACTGGGGCATGTTGGAATCCGCTAGCGTTTCACCGGAGATCGTGCGCCAACGTTTGAACCATTCTCGCCCGGCGGTCAGCGTGCCGATGCGAGCATCAAGCCCGTCTGAGACTACGAGGGCCGTGTTGTAGGCGAAGAGCGTTGGAATCTCGGCCTTGTAGGTCTGAAGCTGCTGGAATGCTGACCGAATGGTGGCACTCTCGTCGGCTGGATTCTTGAGCTCGATTACCGCGAGAGGCAGGCCGTTCACGAAAAGCACGATGTCAGGACGGCGTTCGCACTTGTTTGCGACGACGGTGAATTGATTGACGGCCAGCCAATCGTTGTTCATGGGATCATCGAAGTCAATAACTCTTACCTGAGCACCCCGAATCGTGCCTGATTGGTCACGGTACTCGACGGTCACGCCGTCTCCCGCCATGCGGTGGAACGCTCGGTTCTGTGACTCGATGGTTGCTCCCGGCGGATCAGACAACTTGGCCTGGGCGTCTTCAAGGGGCCTAGGCGGTAGCTGTGGGTTCAGTGTAGCGAGCGCTAAGCGTAGACGTCCCGCGAGAACAACCTCCGTGTAGTTTGTGCGCTCGGAAACAAACGCTTCTGGGCCTATCTCGGGGCCCCTTGCAATCTGCCACCCAACCCTCTGCAGCCACGCGAGGGCGGCTTGTTCAACTAAAGATTCTCTGATTCCACTTAGGCCCACAGTTCACTCGTCCTCGTCTGCTAGCATCACAGCGTCACCGTCGCGGCAGTCAAACTCGGCACGGCAAATGTGATAGGTGTAGGGTTCCATCTGGAACAGAACTTCACTTGGACGGAAGCGTACGGCTCCGACTCTGAACGTTGGTCCCCACGTTTCGTCCAAGTACGTATTGAAATCTTCGTTGGCCTTGAAGTTTGGGGGAACTGCACAACGCTGTGTGTCTTTGAACACACGGTAGAAAAAACCTGTGATCGCATCAGCGGCTTGTACGGCGACCAGGATCTGCGCAGCCTCTAACTTCGGTCGTGGTTCGCCGGAGCCATGGGAGGCGAGTCCACACGCATTCCGTAGTTCGGCAATGCCTTGGACAATAGAGGCGAGGCCTCCGGTTGTCTTCTGGAGGCTCTTGCGTACTTCAGCTTCGCTACTAGCCGCGGGTGGCAAGAGCGGTAGATTCTGAGTAACAAGTTTGTGGAGCTTAGGCAAATCATCGTTGTTAGAATAGTTTACCGAGCGTTCTTTAAGCACCGCACGACAAATGCTCTCGACAAGGGTTTTGGCGAGATCAAACGCTAGACGTGACTGTTCAACAACGGCCTGCTCAATGGCAGAGACCTGCTCTTCGATATGCGGCAGCCAATCTGCCATAGCATCTCGGGCACCATGCATGACAAAAGGGTGGATCGGGTCTGTAGCCACTCAGTTCACCTCGTTCAGGATATCTTCTGAGTTCCTAGTGCTCTCATATGCACCGGATAATTAGCTTGGGAATAGTGCATCCCGTACGCGGATCTCGCCCGAGATGAGCCTGGGGAGCAGCGTGTCCCGAAGGGTGGCCAGCGTCGCGGCCTCCTTCATTCTCGTGACAACCTGATCGTACAGCGGACGGCTGAGACGCTCGTACAGACCAAGGATTGCCTCCGAGGGCACAAGTACAGATACGGGGCGGAACGCTTTCTTGCTGATCTCCGCGAATGTGGATCCACCGGCGATGTCCCGGATGTAACCAAGGTTTTCGTAACACCAGAACAGCACGTATAGGTTCGGTAGGCGCTGATCGCACCTCATTGCAACGAATCCTTGATTTACGGCGGTCGGCACTTCAGCGATGGCTAGGTACCCGATCGGAGCACGCGATGACATCAGCACCGTGCCGACAGGAAGCAACCCAGAACCGATCCTCGCCAAGCCCGCGTCCGTGATCTTCCGCCTTGTCTGCAACAATACTGGCGACCATAGCTTCGAGAGGTCCCTAGGTGTCGCCCAGTGATGCTGGCCTTGATGCCAGTAGGAGGGCTCTTTCGTACCGGGAGTTGACCCCCCGATGGCACTCACCTCCTTGCCGATCTCTGACACCTTCCACCCCTCTGGAATCTCGCCCAATTCAGAATCGACGAGCCGGTCGGGGAACAGGTCGGCTAGATGGCGTGGCAATCCCGTGTCACGGCCCTCCATCTTCGCACGGACCGGATCGAAATCGACAAACCACGACTTGAACAGTGCTCGCGACATGGCCTCCAGCGTTTCATTCATCCGACGGTTCAGCTCGATCTTGTCGTCCAGCGTGCCGAGGATGTGGGCGATGGCGCGTTGTTCGGATAGATCACCAGGAATAGCTATTTCAATTTCAGAGAAGCGACTCTTCGATACGTTTGTATAGACCGAACCACCCCCTCCCATAAAGTCTAACTCGGCCCCTAGTTGCGTAAAAGCATAATACAGGAAGCGTGAGTCCACGTTGGGGTGCGGAATGACGCTATTTATCTGCTGATTAGTAAAGCTCTGTCGTGCCGTAATGCCACACTGGCCAATAGTTGCGATACAAGACATCATCACTGCACCCGTGGGCAAGATGCTTGTTCGAAGCCTGTCCGCTCCCTGATCGCTTAGTGTCCTTTGGGTTGTGTCAATCAGAACACGACCCTTAAGATCGGGGATAGTAATGAATGGGAACGGACCACCAAAATTGGCCTTGTCCGCCGTAGAAGGAGTTTTCCCAGTCACAACTCGCCCAAGACTACCGATTTGACGCCGTATCCACCCAGTTCTTACAAAAGAGACTTGCTGGAATAGATTATCCCCCTCCCCTCCCCTTAGGACCACATGCTCCTTCCTGATCTGTTGACGAAATTCTTCCGGCATCTCGTCCCACACGAACAGGTCCACCCGGAATGGTAAGTCGCTTTCTTCGAATGCTTCCTGCAAGTCCCCGACCTGTTGCTGTTGTTCAGGTGTTGCAAACACCACAAGGTCGAGGTCGGATTTTGGGCTAGAAACCCATTTTGCACGGGAGCCATAGATCCAAGCAGACGTGCCCGGAAGATGTCGTTCAAGCAGAATTAGAATAGTCTTGCGCTCCTCGGTGGTGATATCTATCGCCTGGTCTACTCCCATGTCTCCCCACTCATGGTCTGGTAGAGACTGATAGCGTCGTCTATGAAATCAGGTACCAGCGCAAGACACGCCCTGGCCTTCTCGCCGTCGTAGTCATGTGATGTACTGATCCGGGCCTCCGCGTATCGAAGCCATTGAGCCAAGGGTACGTCTAACAGATCGTTTTCGGATGCCAGTCTTAAGATGGGCTTGGGACTGTTGGGTAGATCTGCAAGGCCCAGTTCCTCGGCCAGATACCGCTTCAGCACCTTCCACAGACAATCATAGCAGGTTTCGAAGCGCTGGATAACCGATTCCGCAATGCCCTCACGATCCAAGTCGGAGAGCACCGGATTCTGCTGTTTATGATTCTCGTTCTGCTCCTCCAGCCGCACGAGAGACAGTCGGAACTTGTCGTAGTCGATCATTGCGCCGCGGCCGGCTTATTTCCGGGTGGGTGATGGAGTGTCTTTGCTGGCAGTGTCTGGACTATGTGATGGGTCGAATCCCAGCATCTTAAGATTGTCAGCGATGGCAGCATCGAGTCGCGCTTCTTCCGCCTGCTGTGTTCGCAGCGCTTCGACAAGACGGTGCATTTTCGTCTCAAACGGCTCATCGTCGTCGGGCGCTGCTTCGGCTCCCACATAACGCCCTGGTGTCAGCACATGGCTGTGCTTGCGAATCTCGTCCAGCGTGGTACTCTTGCAGAAGCCTGGAATATCTTCGTAACCGACGGCTTCCGATCCTTTACGCCACATTCGGTAAGTACCGGCAATACGGTCGATGTCAGCGTCGGTCAGTTCGCGATGTCTGCGACTTATCATCTGGCCCAGCTGGCGGGCATCGATAAAAAGGACTTCTTCACGCCGCTTGCGTCCACGCGCCAAAAACCACAGGCAGGCCGGAATCTGGGTCGAGTAGAAGAGCTGGCCTGGCAGCGCAACCATGCAGTCCACCAGATCCGCCTCTACCAGGTTTCTCCGGATCTTGCCCTCGCCGGATTGATTCGACGACATCGATCCGTTGGCGAGCACGAACCCCGCGACACCCCTCGGTGCCAAGTGGTGGACCATGTGCTGCACCCAAGCAAAGTTGGCGTTGCGCTTCGGGGGGACGCCGTAAGCCCAACGCTGATCTTCAACCAGTCGTTCGCCGCCCCAGTCCGAGACGTTGAAGGGAGGATTAGCAAGGATGAAATCGGCCTTCAGATCCGGATGGTGGTCGTTGTGGAAGCTGTCGCCGTGGGCAATCTGCCCCCCGATCCCTCGTATAGCCAGGTTCATCTTCGCGAGCCGCCACGTCGTGTAGTTCGACTCCTGGCCGTAGATCGAGATGTCGCCGCGTGCCTGCCCGCCATTGGCGTGGGCACGAATGAACTCGATAGACTGCACGAACATGCCCGAGGATCCGCAGCAGGGATCATAGACCCGCCCGCGGTAGGGCTCCAGCATCCCGACCAACAGCTTTACGACGCAGCGTGGGGTGTAGAACTCGCCGCCCCTCTTGCCCTCAGCGCTGGCGAACTGCGAAAGGAAGTACTCGTAGACGCGGCCGAGCACATCTCGAGAGCGGGCTTCAGCGTCCCCGACGCGGATGTTTCCGATCATGTCGATCGACTGGCCGAGGCGCCGCTTGTTCAAGGCAGGCCGCGCGTAGTCCTTGGGCAGCACCTCCTTCAGCACCGGGTTGTCGCGCTCGATCGCGGCCATGGCCCGATCGACGGTCTGGCCGATGGTCGACTGCCGTGCCTGGGCCTTCAGGTGCAGCCAGCGGGCCTTTGGCGGCACCCAGAAGATGTTCTCCGCGATGTATTCATCGCGATCCTCTGCCGCGTCTTCCCCCCACTCGGCCAGCACCGCTGCGTGACGCTCCTCGAAGGCGTCCGAGATGTACTTCAGGAAGATGAGGCCGAGCACGACGTGCTTGTACTCGGCGGCATCCATTGAGCCGCGGAGCGCATCGGCTATTGCCCACAGCTCGGCCTCATAGCCCGTCGTTGCGCCGCTATCGGTTTGCCTGCTTGCCATCTTCGTCGCTGTCTTCATTCTCCCATTGCCTTGGGCGAACTCCAAGTGCCGGATCCCAGCCATAATACGACGGAATATGCAAAGTAGAGCATTGCCTGGGGTAACGGCATCTGTGGGACCCATCGGCCCATCCGGGCCCGCCGCACAGCGCAGACGAATATGGAAAAGGTATGAGGCAGCGGCCGGGAGAGCTGACGTAGTGCGCCAGAATTGTCCTAGATCACATCATTTCGCGGCAAAACGTAATCTGCGGCGATTCTGACGCGCGCGGCGCCCTTAAACCGGCACCATTCGTACCCGTGAGGGCGGTTTCAGGGCGATTCTCTGCGTTTTGGCTGGAATAGGGTGAAAGGGGGGCGGGTGCATACAAGGTACCACAAAGGACCCGCAGCAACCATCCGCACGCTTCTGTCACCAGACCCGGACAGTGTGCTGCTGCGTTCGCCTCAACCTCCATAGGGCCAGTCGGCTACGCGAAATACGTCGCGACGGCGCCCCGGCCGGCCAGATCCTACGCGCTTGGAGTGGTCGGTGAAGTGCCCCTGAATGCCGGTGTCCTAGTCGATGGCTGATTTGACATCACCTCCACCGAATGCTACGACCAGTGGGCAGGAACTGAACCGAAGCGACGGCGTTGTGCTGGTTCTTCCGAGATTTGAACCGAGCTCAAACATGTGCGACGGTAACGAGAATGAGTTCTTGGCATGAAGGCATCGGGTACTTTCGTTCGAATCCCGTAGCAACGTGTAGACCAAACTTTCGGTAATTAAAGTCAGATATGGGGGAATAGCATGAGTCAATTCGGCAACCGTAAGAACGGCAAAGTAGAGTTCAAGATCGATGGCGAACAACTGTATGCGCCTCGTGAGTCCATGACTGCTGCAGAACTCATCCAGATCGCGTTGGACGCCAAAGTTCTCGACCCGGTTGATGGCGGGTATACTCTAGAAGATCAAGACAAAAATACGTTCGCGCCAGATTCAATTATCGACCTCGGCAAGGTCAATATATTCTATGCAACAGAAAATGCACCGGGTCCTGCTTCGTAATGGCGGGTCAAGGCTATCTGTATACCAAGCTACAAGGTGAAACCTCTCGCCAATTCCTTCCCACCAAACCTCGTTCAGCTTCGTGAAGCCTTCTCTGAAATAGGTGTCAGCGAGTTGCTGATATGCACATGGCTTTCAAGACGCATGTTGCGTGCGCGAGTCCCAGTTCACATTGGGAAATACGCTGGGTCAGTCCAAGGTGTTGGGTGGAGTTTCGCCAGTGACGCTCAGCCATTTCCGGAATATGCCCCTCATTGGTTCCATGTGACTGGGAGTTTCGACGATGGGAAAGGTGGTGCATGCGAGACAGATTATGACGAGCATGGGACACTGTGGCTGGCCCGAAGCCGGCCTATTGGTCCGTCTTGGGTAGATCCGCATCGCAATCCCAAGAAACTGCTTAGAGCTACAGTTACTCGATTCTGGAAATCTGCCAAATGATGACCTATTCGGTAGCGTGGCGGTCTGAAGTAGAAAGAGTGGCTCGAAATCACTTGCTGCAGCATCACTATCGTGGGCGGTGTCAAGAGGATATTGCACTAGCTACTTGGTATCCAGCGGATGGCACGAATCGCCATACTGCAATTATCGATGAAGTCCTCTTGCCGGAAGAGGGTGAACGCATCCTTCAGGGCAACGTCCAAATGACTCGTGATTTTCTTCGGCGGTGTCGCGCTCATGCTCTGTCAAAGGGGGCTGGGATGGCTGTAATGCACAACCACCTTGGGCCAGGTTGGCAAGATATGAGCGAAGACGATGTTGTAATGGAAAGCCGCAGTGTCTCCAATCCGGCCCGTGCCACGGGACTGCCCGCCCTCGGGCTAACACTAGGCACAGATGGGACATGGAGTGCTCGATTCTGGATAAGAGAGGGCAAAGAATACAAATGTCGGTGGTGTACCTCCATCCGTATTCTATCCCCCAGCAAGCTTGACTTTCAGGCAAATCCAAATTGTCTGGACCTTGGATCGACTGGATCGTTGATGGATCGATTTCGCCGATCTATAGAGACGTGGGGAAAGAGAGGACAAGAGCGTTTAGGACAGTTGAAGGTTGGAATTGTTGGTCTCGGTAGCGTAGGTGGGCTAGCTGCTGAGGCAATGGGGCGAATGGGTATCCAACGTCTGGTCCTCATTGACATGGACCGTGTTGAGCAACATAACCTTGATCGCCTCATTAACGCAGGCCGTTGGGATATCGGGCGATACAAGGTTCATGTGGCGGCAGAGCATCTAGAGCGCTCGGTTCCCCGTCCATTCAAGGAGCTGCTCGCTCTTCCTTTGTCACTTCGCGAATCAAGTGCATTTCGAGCACTTGCCGATTGCGATGTTGTCTTGGCGTGCGCTGATAAGCCCGTCGCACGAGATCTCATCAATCACCTCGCATTATGCCATTTGATTCCGGCAATTGACGCAGGTGTGGCTCTTCGTAGCCGTGATGGTGGCTTACACAGGGGGCACATTGTGTCCCAAGTAGTCACTCCAGACAGCCGGTGTCTTCGATGTACAAAGCAGTATACGACCGATCAACTGAGCCTAGAGCTTGAAGGCCTACTGGAAGATCCAAAGTATATTCGTACCCTGCCAGCCGACAGACGCCCCAGCACGGCCAACATATTCCCTGCTAGTTTGACTGCTGCGTCACAGCTAGTCGGGCTCTTTACAAGATTGATTATTGGCCCAGAATGGTGGATTCCAGTGTATCAACAGAAATACCATCTTAGCGTTAATACACTTCGCGCCTCTACAAATACGTGCGGGCCTTATTGCGATGTACACGCCCGTAAGTGTCAAGGCAATCTAGGTGAGCCCAAGTGGCTCTTATGTCCTCCAAGGACACCATAGCTTATGTGTCCCTCAAGTGTACCCAAGTTGTTGCGAGACGAAGCTGACACAATAGCTAACCGCGCTGGCGAACTTGCTAAATCGCTACGCACAGCGGGACACGATGCGCCGAGTACCAGCACTCTAGCCTCTTTGCATCTTGCGCATTATACGTCCCTTGAAGCGTTAGTCTCTATGCTTCACTCTCCTGATGACGGCCTTAGACTTTCCGATTCCTCAGCCATGAGCGATCCCGAAGAAGGTCGTGTCACTAGTGACGCTCGATTTCTCTACTGGCTGCTGAACGAGGAGTTTGGCTCGGATTCATGGATCTCGCAACGCTACAGTTCAGCCTACCTTGGCTGTTTTGTGGGCGTCCGGCGCTCAGCGGAGCAGAAACTTGACGCGGGTGACGATTTACTTTTCTGGCGGCTTTATGGAAATGAGGGGCGAGGCGTTTCTATCACGCTACCCCCACATGTGTCGAAAGATCTTGTCAAGTCCTTAATGGTCCAACGGGTAATCTACACCGACGAGCCCGATATGAACCTTGACATAGCCGCTGTTTCGAAACTGCTGAACGATCTTGACAGTCTTCGCACGCAGGCAATGGAAGCCGGTGTTTGGGGTGACGTGTGTAAGACAGTAATCCCAGAATGTGATTTCCTTCTAGGACAGCGGTTTTTGCTCAAACGATCCCACTACAAGATGGAGCAAGAATACCGAGCAGTAGCATTCGATACAGAAGACGTACATGGTACTTGCCTAGAGGGGGAGTCACAAAAAGGATGGCATGTTCAGCTCGGGCAAGTCCGTAGATTTGTTCAGTATAGAGCCTTTAGTTGCCAAGCCATTCTGACGACAAGTAGTCAAATAACCGTTGGCAATAATGTCCCTCAGGCACAATGTGCCGCAGAGATTATAAAGAAGATGCTCAAAGATCGTCTAGAAACACCAGATGTAGTGGCCGTTCGTGTATCAAAGCGTCGTTATCGCCCTCGCTGATACACTAACACTCTCAGTTGCAATTCTGACGCTTCATTCCTTATTGCGCGCGGTTACCCCCGGCGGCGCGGCACTGGCCTTCTTCCCCTTGCCGTGCAGGGCTGTTTAGCGACATTTAGATACGACAGCAGCGACAAATAAAAATAAAATGGGACTTAAGGTGTTTCTGGGCGTGGATGGGCGAATTGTTCCAGCCAATCCACGTTCGAGATGGTTACCGATAAGCAGGTCCTTCTTCTTTTCAAGTTGGTCGTGAAAAAGGATGTACCGATAACAGCGGCAGCGGCCAAGGCTAGCATGTGCCAGACTACAGCGCGCAAATATGTGCGTCTGGGCAAGCTGCCGAGCGATACAAAGAAGCCACACACATGGCGCACACGCAAGGATCCGTTCGCGGAGGTGTGGGATGAAGCCAGGGCTTTTCTGGAAGTCAATCCCGGCCTCGAGGTGAAGGCGCTCTTTGGCGAGTTGTAGCGCCGACATCCGGGCAAGTTCCAGCAGGGCCAGTTGCGTACGCTGCAGCGGCGCGTAAAGCAGTGGAAGGCCATAGAGGGAGCTCCCAAGGAGGTCTACTTCGACCAGGAGTATGCCCCCGGGGAGCGTGCGCAGTCCGACTTCACGTGCCTCAACGAACTGGAGGTAACGATGCAGGGGGAGCCGTTTGCGCATCTGTTGTTTCACTTTGTGCTAGCACGTTCCAATTGGGAGGCCGGCACGGTCTGCAGGTCGGAGAGCTTCGAGGCGCTCTCGGAAGGCCTGCAGCATGCGCTCGTGCGCTGTGCAGGTGCGCCCCGGCTGCATCAGACGGACTCGATGAGATGTGCGGTACGCAACCTGAAGCGCAAGAGCGGTGAAGACTTCACCGAACGCTATCAGGCACTGCTGCGCCACTACGGGATGGACTCGCGGCATACGCAGCCGGCGAGTCCACATGAGAACGGGAAGGTTGAACAGCGGCACCACCGTCTGAAGCGGGCCATAAAGAACGAGCTCATCCTTCGTGGCAGCAACGATTTCGAGAGTCGGCAGGGAGAAGCGCAGCCGCCCCCCGATCGGATAGCCCACCTCCATCTGTAGCTGCTCAGGTGGAGCAGCGGCCCCTATCTCCAGGAAGTCTGCGCTTTCGGATGCAGCGGTCTTCTTACCATACTTGTGCCGCCAGTAAGGCAGCTGCGAATGGGAGATTCCGTGCTCGGCACAAAAGGCCTCCGCTGTCTGGCTCCCCGCCAGGTACTGTGCTACCAGCGGAAACATTTCTTCCGCCGTACGTCTGGGCTTGCGCATCAATCGTGGGCTTTGATCCTCTGGTCAGGCAACAATCTCCTGACCACCCCCTCACCAACGCAAGGTGTGGTTCACTGGACGCTTACCTGCCTGCAACATGGCGTACGATTAATACGTAGCGGAAATACGTCCCATACTATACCAGCCCTAACGCCATGCGCCCCAAGCCGCTTACTACCGTCGTCGTAATATGCGTTGCCCTGGTGCAGGTCGGTCTTGCCCAACCACATCCCATGCTTGACGAATCCTTCTCCATTGCCGGACACGCATCCCTGAGAGTCGATGTCTCGGACGCGGACGTGGAAGTATCTTCCGGTGCGGCGGGCAGCATCCGCGTGCAGATATCCGTCGATGGCAAGAGTGAAGCGCGGGCCCGAGAGTATTTCGAGGCCAAGGAGTTTGATGTGGCCCTCCGAGATGGCGTGCTCCACGTCGCAAGCCCGGCCGATTCCTACCGGAATATTGCAGGGATCCTGCTTCGGGATGATCCGGACATCCTTATCGTCGTGACGGCTCCGCGATCCGTGGACATGCGCGTCCAGACATCGGACGGAGATATCATCGTAAACGACGTTGAGGGAGACGTGCTGCTAAAAACTTCCGATGGAGACATAACTGCGGGGACTCTCTCCGGCACCATGTTTGAGGCCAGAACCTCGGACGGAGACATATCGATGAAGTCTGCCGACTTCAAGAACATAGTGGCCCAAACCTCCGATGGAGACATGGCGCTCGGCGAAACTACGGCAGAAGAGGTTTCGGCACGGACGTCCGACGGTAGTATCCACATTCGCAGCCTGAGCGGGATTGCTGACATCAAGACATCGGATGGAGACATTTTCGTTGGCTCGCTTGTGTCCGCATCAAGCATAATACACACCTCGGACGGAGACGTCGTACTGGAAGGAGTTGAAGGAGATCTTGCCGTCACAGCCTCTGACGGCGACGTAACGGTGGAGCTGTCGCAGCCCGGGGATGTTTCGATAAAGACGTCGGACGGTGATGTCCTGGTGACGCTGCCTCAGGACCTACCCGCTGATCTTACGCTCTTGGGCAGTAGCGTACAGCTCGACTGCTGCCCTGCCTTTGAAGGCCGCACCGAGAAGGAGAGTGTGGAAGGCCGCCTTAACGGCGGGGGCACTTCTCTCTACATACGGGCCTCTGACGGAACCGTAGTTATCCGGGCGCAGTAGCGATGCCGCCGTACCCGGACGAGGTTATGCTGCCTGAACCTGCCGGGTTCTGCTGCGACTTTCGCTGGCCGGAGACCGGATCCGTTCCAGCACCGGGGATGAGGCACGTAGGAGGTGTCGGTATTGCGGGACCAGGGCACGGGCAAGCGCTACCTAGTGCCCGCGGCCACAGGCAGGCAGCAGATCAATCTCTACAAGGCGGTAGATCTACCATTGCAGTGGAGTACGGTCCCGCTGAGGGAGGAGTCCGGGGAGTAGCTTTCTTGGACAGCGTTATTGTCCTGCAGCAGAATGGTTTTGTTGTGTTCAAACGGAATAGTAGACCAAATAAAAACAACACCTTGCACCTCTGAAACCATCGAAGTCAGGAAACAGATTTTGCGAGGGCCGCAGCTCTGGAGACCAAGGGCGCCAAAAACGACGTGCCCGATGCCTCACGGTCGTGTTCCCCCTCTTCTGCGGTTGCCGCAATATCCGTGCCCTGCGCAAAACATTCACACTTCTTCCGTAATTGAATTCGTTTACGTCGGAAGCCGACATCGTGCCACCTACGCCTAACACTGTCCGGTAACTGGCTGGATATTCCCGTGCCATATCCAGGCTAACCATGTTATTGCCTGCCGCGGCCGCCATCAGGGTGCCCTCTTCAATAGCTATCTGGTACACCGTGGCCTCGGTCCGGCCACTCCCGAACCCGCCGTAGCCCGTGTTTATGATTTCGGCTCCCTGCAAAGAGGCCTAAACCACGGCTTCAAAGTCGAAGCAAACAAAGAGGCCAATCGGAGGACAGCTTGTAATCCGTGGCAAGAAGGAGGCATTCCAGCTGGTGCCCGCTATCCCTTTGCCCTTGTCGGTAACCGCTTCCGCTACGCGGGCTGCCCGAGTTCCGCGCTTAACTTTAGCAATATATTTAGGTCCGGTAGGGTCCGGGACATTGTTTACAAAACTCCAGCCGTGCACATCGTCTACGTTCGTCATCATCCACGCCGCTACCAGCCACCTCGCCCGGATTCGTCCATATATTGCCTGCAATATCCGGATGGCGCCAGCTTATGTTAGCCTCCGGGATCGCCATAACCACGTCGCTGTCCTCTCCCTGTACAACTTCCCGTACATCGGTCATCCGAATCCGCTTCATATATCCCGAACCCACGAACAACGAATCATCCGGTACCGTCGGTAGGCCAGCAGTTTGCATTCCGGGCCTGCCTGGTGCCTACATCTCGACCTGGAGCCGCTTCTTGAAGCGCGGCTCGGCGTACACTACGTGGGGATCACGCTGCAGCCACGCAGCTACACGGCGCGGATCATACTGAATATCGAACCGGACGGCATAGACCCGGCGCAGCTTTTCGGCTGTCTCCGAGATGGCCCGCTTGGCGGCAACGCGGTCCAGGAGTGGAAACGCCTTCTGGATCTCGTATACCCCTACCGCCATTGCCACGCGGTCAAAGACGGGTAGGCCTGCCTTTCCGGCTCCAACCGCCAGCGGCGCATCCTCGGTAAACTGAACCCAGACAATACCTTCCACCATCTCTTCCTGCGGTGCCGCAGAGGGGTTTCGGTCCTGCGCGCGTAATGAAGGCACCCCAAGAGACAGGCAGATCGCGCCGCATGCGGCCCACAGGACATTGCGTGATCGGGCCATCAAGGTGCCAGGTGGCTAGAGGTGATCGATCAATGCCGGCGCAAGTGCTCGCAGCCGGAGCGAAACCAATTTCGCGGGGCGCCGATATCCAACACCATAAGCAAATAGGGGGGCGCTGCCAATAAATAGTCAAAAAGCGTGCCAAGTCTCTCCTGCAACCGGACCGGGTAAGCCGGAGTCCGGCAAACTCGCATAACACGCCCACGTAGACAACATAATTGTTGACGACATAATTGTTGACGAGTATTTCATGGCTGGGTCGACAATAGAGGCTGCCCGACGGAGGAAACCTTCATGCAATCAGCGCCCGGTCTCCGAATAACCAGCGAAGTATCCCTTGACGGCGAGCGGAGGCCTGGCACAGTTTTGCAAAAGGCCCGTGATACCTGGCACGCCATTACAGGCAGAGCCACAGCGAAAGGGCATGACCTGCCTTACCCGCAAGCTCGCAATAAGACCGGTATGCGGAGGCTGAAGGCGCTCTTACGCGAATCTCCAAAGAGCGGCCCCACTTCTGCGTCGCGGGAGCCAGGTAGTTTGGGCATTTTCATCACGGCACGCAAAGTGCCCTCGCTGCCGCCACTATCAGCAGAACTTCATGCAGTGCATCTGTGCCTACATCCGCTCCACCGCCACTGCCGTAGCACCTCCGGTACCGTGGCATATGGCCGCCGCCCCTGAGGATGCCCCGCGCCCCTCGAGCGCGTGCAGAAGCGTGACCAATATCCGCGCCCCGGAGCAACCGATGGGGTGACCAAGCGCAATAGCCCCGCCGTGCACATTGATGCGGTCAAACGGAATACCGAGACCTCGATGGAAGAGTATGCTGCTGAGCGCAAAGGCCTCGTTGTTCTCGAATAACTCTACGTCACGAGGAGCCATCTTCGCCTTCTGCAGCGTATGCTTTACGGCTGCCACAGGCGCTTCGGCAAAGCGCCACGCCTCGCCAGCCACCCAACCGCTGGCCAATAGTCGCGCCATCGGACGCAGTCCATGCGCCCGTACGGCATCCCCGCTCGCAAGAAGCAGCGCTGCGGCGCCGTCACTTATCTGGCTGCTGTTTCCTGCCGTGAGTAATCCATCAGCCCGAAACACGGTCCGCAGCTCCGTAAGCGCATCCAGCGTTGTGTCCGCACGGATACCTTCGTCCTGCTCCAGAACCACGGCACCGTTCTTCTCCAGGGGCACGAGTTGGCCCTCGAACATACCCTTCCGTGTCGCTTCGGCTGCCCGGCAGTGAGACGCTACGGCGACCTCGTCCAACTCGGTACGGGTTACTCCCACGTGCTGCATCAGCCGTTCGACTTCTTCCCCCATGGAATCTCCCGTTATTGGATTCGTGAGGCCATCCGCAAACAGCAGGTCCGTTACCTCGGGTACGGCATCGGGCACGTATCTGAACCTGTTTCGAGCCCTTGACGAAACATAAAAGCCCGTGCTCGACATGGACTCCACGCCACCTGCCAGCACCAGATCGGCATCTCCGGCACGAATGTGTGCGGCTGCCGTGATCACGCTCATCATCCCGGACGCGCACACCATGTCGAGTGCCATGGCGTCCACCGTAGCGGGAATTCCGGCCTTCAGTGCGGCTTGTCGGGGTATCAGCTGGCCGTGACCGCCTCGGAGCACATTTCCAAACACGATGAGGTCCAATGCACCGGTCTCTACCCTGGCCCGGGCTGCCGTCGCCTGCATAATCGGGGCGGCAAGCGCTGCCGGGGACCAGTCCTTGATGGCGCCGCAGAAGCGCCCAATGGGTGAGCGCGCGGCCGCGACAATGTAGACGCTACGCATGGGCTAATCGCTCCAGCATCTCGTCGATGCTTGTAGTAGGGGCCTCGCACGAATACGCCCGACAGACATAGGCCGTGGCCACGCCTGCCATGCTACGGTATGCTGCTGCACCCGGCACGACGCGATCCATGTCGACCTCTTCGAGCCTGTCTGGCCGCAACACTACCACTTTCCTTGGCAGGAATGGCGTGCGCAGGGCCTGAAGCATGGCCCGCGTATCCGCCGCTTCGGGATCGCCGGCAATTACCACCTCAAATGCGGGCCCAAGTGCGAAATCCAGGGCGGAAAGCATCGCCGCGTACCCCGAAGGTTGTGCCTTTAGGGCCCCGGCAAAGTACCGGATGAGAGCATCGGCATGTTCTTCAAGCCGGGCGTCCGCCGTTAGGCGCCCGAGGCGCAGGAGATTCATCATCATTACGGAATTGCCGGACGGGGCGGCGCCGTCGTACGCCTCCTTCGGCCTAACGACCAGCGACTCCGCATCGTCGGCCGTAAGAAAAAACGCGCCCCTTTCATTGTCCCAGAAATGCTCCAAACTGGTCATTGTCAGCTGCAGTGCTTCTTCCAAATACTCCGCCTCGAAAGTCGTCTCGTACAGCTCCAGCAAGCCCCATATCAGAAATGCATAGTCATCCAGCATGCCAGCTACGGCGGCCTCATCCGCGCGCCAGCGATGCAGTAGTCTACCGCCGGGTAGGCGCAGGACTCTTCCCAGAAAAGATGCGGCGCGGCGCGCTGCCCCAAGATAGTCCGCATCATCATAGGCCCGCGACGCAACGCACAGGGCCACGATCATAAGACCGTTCCAGTCCGTGAGCACCTTGTCGTCTTTTTCGGGACGAATGCGAGCCTCGCGATGCTGCAGCAGCCGCTGCCGGGCCTCTTCCAGGCGGGTGTCCTCTTCATGCCGAATGCGGTAAAGGATATTTTCACCGGTGCGCTCACCAGAGCCTTCTTCCACAAAATTGCCTTCTTCCCGGACGTTGTACGCTTCCATTACAACCGGAGCCAGATCCTCTCCCAGGACCTGCTCCAGTTCGCGCGCATGCCAGAGGTAGAACAAACCCTCACGCCCCTCGCTGTCGGCGTCTTCCGCCGAGTGGAACGCGCCCTCCGGTCCCGTGAGATCCCGCAGGACATAGGCGATTGTCTCCCGCGCCGTCTTCTTGTATAGGTCCTTGCCAGTAGCCTGAAAGGCCTCCGTATAAGCCATTACGTGCAGCGCCTGGTCGTATAGCATCTTTTCAAAATGCGGAAGCTTCCACTCGGCATCGGTCGAGTATCGATGGAACCCGTAGCCAAGGTGATCGAAAATGCCACCCTGGCACATCTTTTCCAGTGTCACCTCGACCATCCGTAGGGCGTCAGCCTCCCCTGTCCGCTTCCAATATCGCAGCAAAAACATGAGGCAGTGCGGAGAAGGAAATTTGGGCGCGGTGCCAAATCCGCCGCGAGCGGCGTCGAACCTGTCACGGAATTGAGTATAAGCTGTATGCATGTCCTGCGCGGACGGCGCCTCGCTGCTGGTGTCCGCCCGAACGGCGGATACCAGATTGCCCGTTAGCCGGAGAGCCTCGTGGTCCACTTCTTGCCGCCTTTGGTGCCATGCTTCCTGTATTCTGGGCACCAAGTCCAGCATGCCGATGCGTCCGTAGCGGCTCTGGCGCGGGAAATACGTGCCTGCGAAGAAGGGCCGCTTCTCCGGTGTCATGATAATGGTAAGCGGCCACCCGCCGCTTCCCGTTGCCATCTGGCATACCAACATATAGATACTGTCGATATCCGGCCGCTCCTCGCGGTCTACCTTTATGTTGACAAAAGCCTCGTTCATGCGCTGTGCCACATCCTCATCCTCAAACGACTCCCGCTCCATCACATGGCACCAGTGGCAGGTAGAATACCCGATGGACAGAAATATGGGCACATCCCTCTGGCGCGCAGCCTCAAAGGCCGCCGCCGACCAGGGCCACCAGTCAACGGGGTTGTTGCCATGCTGCAACAGGTAAGGACTCTTGGAATGTGCCAAGCGATTAGCCATGTAGATGTGCTGAAAGCAGCGCGGGCTAGAGTGATGGGTCACGCGGCTGGGCAGAGACGCCGCGGAGGCCCACCACGATATCCATCACATTCGTGTGTGTAGGTCCCATTCGCAATATGCCCGGGACCGCACTAAAAAACCCATAGGCATCGTTGTTCCGCAGGAACGCGGCAGCATCTACCCCCCGGGCACGACCTTCCGCTGCGGTCTCGGGCGTCGCCCATGCACCCGCGGCATCGGTCGGTCCGTCAACGCCGTCCGTGCCGCCGCTCAGAACCAGCGCCGTCGTTCCGGAGCCGTCCAATTCCAGGGCAGCGGCCAAGGCCAGCTCCTGGTTTCGCCCTCCAACCCCGTCACCGGTTACCGTAACGGTTGTTTCTCCGCCCCATAGGAGGCACGTTCCGGGCGCAGCCGTAGCCACTGCCTGCGCAATAGCCTTGCCCTGCACACACGCCTCACCCGCGAGGCAGCCGCTCCGAATACGCACCGCATAGCCGAGTGCACACGCTGCGCCGCGCGCCGCGCGTAGGGCACGCGCATTGGTGCCCAGGAGCGCCGCCTGGACCCCTGCAAGACGAGGGTCGCCAGGCGATGGTGTCTCCTCACCTTCTTCAAGCAGGTGCCGCACATCGGCTGAGAGCCGACTCCATATCCCATGGGCCCGCACCACGCGCAAGGCATCCTGCTTGCTCGACGTATCCGCCACGGCTGGGCCACTGGCTATCACGGTGAGCTCGTTACCGATCACATCCGACACCGCCAGCGTAAGCACGCTGGCGGGATGGGCGGCCACAGCCAGCCGGCCTCCCTTAATTCGGGAGCAATGCTTCCGGACACTGTTTATTTCATGAATGCTGGCTCCGCAGCGCAGGAGCAGCCGTGTCAGCTCTTGCAGCGACTCCGGCCTCACCGCAGGAGCAAACCAGAGCGCAGATCCCCCGCCGGAAACCAGTACGACGAGAAGATCGCCCGGCCCACAGGTCCAGGCCGTTTCCAATGCGCGCCGGGCAGCGCGAAGCCCTGCGGCATCCGGCACGGGATGTCCTGCCTCGAATACGCGCACGGAAACAGGCGCCGGCATCGCAGCCGGAAAGGTGGATATATACCCATGTGGGACTGCGACGTGGCCGGCGACATCCTCGTGCAACAGTTGCCGTTCCAAACTTCCGGCCATAGCCATGGCGGCCTTGCCCGCCCCGACGACCCGGATTCGCCGAAAGTCGCCGAGAGGACGCTGCAGCACCGCCTCCAGATCCAGCCCCGCCAGAAGCTGGTCCGCCCGGACGCTCCGCAGTGCTGCCTGCCATATGGCCTGCCCATCCTCAACCAGCGTGCCCATGGGGTCGTCAATCAAGCTCTTTTCGTAGGATAGACTTTCAGCCGCTACCTACAGCCGAATGCCGTCTTCCTTATACTTATGCTGCAATTTGTGTTCAATCATCAGGAGAAAAGCAGTGAAAAGAAGAAAGTTTATGACCAGTGCCGCGGCAGCCGTCCCCCTCGCCGCCGCGGGCCAATCCATGTTCCGGGACGAGCGCCAGTACTTCGAGCTCATTGAATACCAGATGCACGTAGGTTCGCGGCGAGACCGCGTGAGCGACTTCTACCGCGACGTGGCTCTGCCGGCCTATGGAAGGCTTGGTATCGGCCCGGTTGGCGTCTTCACCGTCATGTATGGTCCGACGCAACCGTCGCAGTTTGTGCTCATTCCGCACGCGTCGTTGGAATCGGTCTTGACCATGCCGACACTGCTCCTGGAAGACGATGCCTACCGGAGCGGCGGTGCGGCGTTTCTGGAGGCCCCCCTTTCGGATCCGGCCTATGTCCGCCAGCAGCGGCAGCTGCTCATTGCCTTCGCGGACATGCCTCAGGTCGAATCCCCAGCGCAGCACGACTCGCGAATCTTCGAGCTCCGCGTCTATGAGAGTCACAGCGTGCAGGCAGGTCAAAAGAAGATCGATATGTTTAACGGCGGCGGCGAAATTGCCATTTTCCGGAAGACCGGGCTTACGCCGGTATTCTTCGCCGAGACGCTCTTCGGTCCCCGCATGCCCAACCTGACCTACATGCTTTCGTTTGAAAACATGCAGCGGCGCGACGAAGCCTGGAGTCGTTTCATTGCCGACCCGGACTGGATTGCGCTGCGCGGCGATCCACAATACAGGGACACCGTTTCCAATATTTCGGATATAATCCTGCGACCGACTCCGTATTCGCAGATTTGACCATGGCTCAGCGAATCGCTGCGTTCAGGAGCCTTTGGGGCCTGATCCTTCTCTTGTCCGCGCTGCTGGCCTGGGCACAGGACACCATGGTCGGTGCACCGAACCGGGGACCGAAGGAAGGAGAGGGCCCTTTCGAACGACTCGTTATTCGCGGGGCTACCGTCACTGACGGCACGGGTACTCCAGCCCGGAGCCCTGTAGATATCGTGATTAGGGGCATCTGGGATTTATATAGATAAATGAATCATCTAGCTACACGATCCTGTGCCTCTGGCCGCGCTTAGACGCGGCCAGAGGCACGACGTTTACGGCCGTAGCCACCTCCGTCCGACACGCAGGGCCTCCCGCCCTGCCGAAAAGCTCCATGCCCCTCAGACGGATGTTACGGGCCGCATTAACGTCCCGGTCCTGCCGGTGCCCGCACTCGCTACAAACAAACGTGCGGACGGCCAGCGTCAGCCGGTCCTTTGCCAGAGCGCCGCACGTGCTGCACGTCTATAATGCGGCTTTACTTTCACGAGCTCGCCTCCGGCGCTTTCAGCCTTGTAGGCGAGTTGCTGCATGAGCATGCCGAGGCAGTTCTCGTGCATAGAACGGTTCAGCCCACGTTTGCGGGAGCCGCCACGGGCCGTCATGGCTTGGAGTCTCAGGTCTTCCACGACAATCCATGCGGAGTGCATCTTCACGATGTCGGTCGTAATGCGGTGTACTTCGCTGCGGCGGCGCACAGCCAACCTGCGGCTTTCGCGGGTGAGGGCCAGCTTCTTTTTGCGGCGCGTCTTGCTGCCGCGCTTGGCACGGCTTACGGCTTGCTGGAGGCGTTCGCGCTCCGGCAACCGCAAGGGCACGTACTGCGCGCCGTCAGAGAGCGAACAGTTGGCCTTTACGCCCACGTCGACACCTATGGCCTCGCGCGTGTCCGTCGCGATCACCACGACGTTATGCTGCACGTTGAAGTCGGTGCCTAAAGGGTGTCGCAGGATGCGGACCAGCCGGACGGTGTTGCCACCCGAGAGTACGCCGCGCTTGTCTTTGAACCGCAGCTTGCCCACGCCCTTTATCTGGACCCTATGGTACGGGCCGTTCTTGCGCGGCACGGTGCCCTCGAGCTCAAAGGATCGTACTTCCGGCTTGAATCTTGGCCTGGCCTTGCCTTCGCCAAAGAACTTGTCGTAAGCGGCGCGGACGCGCCGGAGCATGCTGCGCTGGGCGCGCACAGGCTGCGCCGCATTATACGCATTGTCCTGGCGCATGGCCGTAAGCCTCTTGTACAGATCAAAGGTGAAAGGCGTCTTGCCGCCTTCGGCAAACTCGTTGCGGCAGTGGGCCACTGCGTCATTGCGCAGCCACGCCAGATGCCGAAACAACGCGTCCAGTGCTTCGCACTGCGCCTTTCTCACCCGTCGGCACCGGTATGTGGTAGGTGCGTATCACAGGTATTTACACGTACTTGTACATACTTTGTTCCGCGTTCATTTATCTATAAATCCCTTTCTCATCACAGACCCGGCAGCGGATGGGAAGGCAGGCGGGTCGAAACGCCGAAGGATGCACGTGAATGGGTGCGTTTTGCCGCGGATAAGGGCATCGACGGGCTGAAACTGGGGTCATATCCTCCTCCCATTATGGCTGCGCTGTTGGACGAGGCCGCCAAACGCCGTATGGGATCAATGGCGCATCTGGACCAGATGGGCGTCGCGCAGATGAATACATTGGATACCGCGCGGCTGGGCCTTACCGGCATGACCCACTTCTATGGCCTATTCGAGGCCATGTACGAAGCACACGACTTACAGCCCTGGCCGGCAGCGATGGATTACAACGACGAGCAGGTTCGCTTCGCATAGGTGACGCGCCAATGGAGCCTGGTCGAACCCGGCGGCGAAAAGTGGAATGCCTTACTTGAGGAATTTCTCGAGCGGGAATTCTATATCAACCCCACCATGACCATCTACTCCGCGGGACGCGATGTCATGCGGGCGCGCAACGCGGACTGGCACGCCACCTATACGCTGCCTTCCCTGCAAAGCTTTTTCGATCCTAGTCGGCGGGACCATGGTTCCTACTGGTACGACTGGACAACCCACGACGAGATTGCCTGGAAAAGATTCTACGGTATGTGGATGCGGTTCCTAAACGAGTACAAGAATCGTGGCGGGAAGGTTACAGTGGGATCGGACAGCGGCTACATTTACCAGCTCTACGGGTTTGGGACCATCCTCGAACTCGAGCTGCTGCAAGAGGCGAGATTTCATCCACTCGAAGTTATCCGTGCTGCAACCATGAATGGAGCACCGGAAATCTTCACGCCGCTCGGCCAGGAAATTGAATACGGCGTCATTCGCCCAGGGCTCCGGGCAGACTTGATAGTGGTAGGCGAAAACCCGCTGCGAAATCTGAAGGTGCTCTACGGGACCGGTGCCGTTAGGCTTAATGACTCAACCGAGGAAGTGGAGCATGTGGGCGGCATCCTGTATACTATCAACGACGGCATCATTTACGACGTTAAGTCGTTATATAGAGAATGTGGAGCACATGGTGCTCGGCGCAAAGGAAGACTTCTAATCACTCACCTTGCAGGTACCCCTATGACCAAACACTTAGTATCAATCACCGCGCTGCTGCTCGCCCTTGTTATTCCGGCCCAGGCGCAGGAAGAACACGGCACCAGCGCCTTCCTGGCCAGCTTTATGCAGGACTTTGACGAAAGCTCCTCCAAGCTGGCGGATCTCGCCGGAGCATTTTCCGATGAGCAGTACGCCTGGCGGCCTGCCGAAGGCGTTCGTTCCGTAAGTGAGGCGTTCATTCATGTGGCCACGGCCAATTTCGGTATCTCCACCGCACTGGGCGCCGAAATGCCAGCCGACATGCCAGAGGATGCCGAAGCCACGGTAACCGGAAAGGAAGAGGTCATGGCAATGCTGGCACAGAGCCAAGACCAAGTCCGCATGGCCATCGATATGCTCGGCGATATGGATCTGGGCGGAACGGTGAAATTCTATGGCGAGGACATGTCCAGGTATCGGATGCTAGCGATCCTCGCCGGGCACAGCCATGAGCACCTTGGGCAGGGCATTGCCTACGCCCGTTCCATGGGCGTAACACCTCCGTGGAGCCAGTAACCACTTGCTGCTGCTGTGCCTGTGCCTAGCCGCTGGCTGCGCTCCCGCTGACAGGCGTGCCTATCCTGCGCGTCCTATCACATATCTGGTGCCATGGAATGCCGGCGGCGGCACAGACACGGTTTCGCGGACGCTGGCCGCGGTGCTGGGTGAAGAACTGGGCCGCTCCGTGTCCGTGATCAACCGTACGGGCGAAGGAGACGTAGTCGGGCATTTGGCTCTGTATAGAGCCAAGCCGGACAGCTACACCATTTTCTACAGCTAGTCCCGTCAAGCAAGAGATTCAATCCCCAACGGACCAAGGGATTTCAGGTACCTCTAGATCCAGGTGTATTGTTCATCTGGGTCTACAGGTATACATGAAATAGCGCGGTGGGTTATGGCTCCAGTACGAAGCATCCTTTTGCTATTTCTGCTGCTGGGAGCTTGTCGCCCTACAGGTGAATGGGTTCCCATTGAGGGTCTCACGATTGTTGCACAGCGCCAGACCGTATCCGAGCGGAATTGGGAGGAAGTGTCGTTGCGCGAACTGTTTGTGATGCCACGTGAAGCCGGACGTTTTATTGCTTACGGCGGGTCCCATTGAAGTTGATGCACAAGGATATATGTACATTATGGATGCTGGGGACATGACGATCAAACGCTTCGATCCTAACGGCCATTATGTAGCTGCGTATGGGGGGAGAGGAGAAGGACCGGGCGAATTCAATATATTTTCGGATATGGGCCTCGTAGATGATTCAATTCTCTATGTAACAGATCCCAATAACCATAGGATCTCTTTCTTTGCCGTTGAAAGTGGGGCATTTGTGCATAGTGTGTCAAACATTCAGGCAGTTAGATATAGGGTGACGCCCGAGGGAAGGGCATTTTGGCCTGAGTTGGTATCTACGAAGACTGACTCGCTTTTCGCGACTATAAAGGGCACTGAGACGCGTCAGTTCGGAACGCTGCTAGACGATCAGTCCATGTTCAGCAAGATTCTTCTTGCTGGCAGGATTGTCACGTATGGGGAGCGTATGATCTATGTCCCTTCCCGCTTCCCGATCATCATGCAGTACGATTCGACCGGATCCGTTGTGTACGCTCGTTCAACACCGGATCTAGGCCGAGTCGAGGTGCCGGTTGTAAACACCGAAGGGTTGTCTGGCGGGTTTGCAACAGGTATCCGAGGCTCTAATATTCAAGGTACCAGCGCCGTGTATGGAGACAGGCTTGTTATATACGCATTTGTTGGGCAATCAACCAAGGCGTTTGATATCTACGATGCCGATACCGGTGACTATCAATCCTCCATTTCCTTGCCTTGGGGGCGTAGTACTCCCATTGCGCTGTATAATCCAGCCCTCGATCGTATATGGCAAGTCCAAGACACCTTGGTCACGGTGTATGCTGTCGAACGATGAATGTGCCGTATTACAAGTCTGTTGAAAGCCTTGTCAGTCTAAATGGAAGTTCCCCTTTTCGCTGACCTCATTTATTGAATGTATTTGGGAATTGTTATCGATAGTAATGAGGAATATTGGATATAAGCCTAATAACATGAGATCATCGATGGCCCTATCTTAAAGAAGATCTTGCGTGCGAAAGCTACTTTACTGGGTACAGTCGCTACCGGACCTTCACTCTCAGCAATTCGAAGGCGCGGGCCTGAAGGTCGGTCATCTCTCCAAGCATCGTAAAGGAGACGCCCTTCTTGCCAATCAGGGGATATACCTGAGCCCTCATAGCGTGCCCAGATGCGCCATGAGGGCGGCAAAGCTCAAGGCCTTGTGCTGCGTCCGTTTGGAGCGGGCTTTCTGCTCTGCAGAGGGCGAACGCCCTGCCACATGGATGATACTACGACGAGCAGCCTTCTTGCCTTCGGCGTCATCTTCGGCAAAAAGCACCGGAGCCAGACGCTGCTTCATGTGCCATTCCACGAAGTAAGCCAGCATGCACAGAAAGACGTGGCAGATGACTCTCGGGGCCCTGTAGTGGTGGATGGGCCCTACTTTGAGGTCCACGGTCTTGAGGCTCCGGAAGGCCTGCTCTATAGCGCTGAGCCGCTTGTAATCGCGCACCACCTCTTCCGCAGTCGGCTCCTTGAGGCTACTGCGGATGGCATACATGCCGTCCAGGGACGCTTCGCTGGCTATGGAGTCCACGTCGCGTTGGTAGCCGAAGAAGCCTTCCTTAATGTCCAGATCACAATGCTTTTCCATCTTCCACTTGCCGATGAGCTTCCCTACACGCAAGCTGAACGCCTTCATGCTGCGCAGGGAATTGCCTTTGCGCCGGGTGGCCACTACGATCTTCTCCAGCGCCTCTTCGGTCTTTGCCAGCAGTCTTTCGCGGTTATAGGCCGACGCCCTGGCCCGTAGCGGGTTGCGGCACAGAACGATCCGCTCCCCCGGGTAGACGGCGGTGGTGATCTCCGCGAGGCCTTGTTCGTCGAACAGGGACAGTTGCAGGTTTTCCGTTTCCACTATTTTGCGGATGCCGCTCTTGCTGAGGGCGGATATCCAGTCCTGGCGGGTTTGACCTCTTTGCGCAAGCGAGCCTCGGTAAGCAGGCCGCGGTCTCCTACGAGCACGATGCGCCGGAGGCCGAACTGTTGCTGGATCTTGGCAATCTGCGGCGCCAGCGTGTTGGGATCGGCCGTATTGCCTGCAAAGACTTCCACGGCCACGGAGCAGCCGTCTTTGCCGGTGAGCAGGCCGAAGACGATCTGTTTCTTGCCCTTTTTCTTGTCCCGGGAGTAGCCATACTCGGCCAGCTCGAGGGCTTGGCCTTCAACGTAGGTGGAGGTTACATCCGCGAGAGAGCCCTCCTCGAGGTGCCGCCGAGCGAGGCGCTCTTCGATGGTGCTTTTGCGCTTCAGCAGCCAATCCATGGTCTGGTAGAGGTCGTCCTCGTCTATGTTTTCGAGTCCGAGTTCGGTGCCGAGCGAATGGGTGGCAGAGTCCGGGTGCAGGGTTGCGCTGGTGGCGAGTTTGCTTTTGGGATCAAGGATACGATCAGCGATAAGGGCGATGGCGAGGCGTCGCTGTTTTGAGTCTTTGGTTGCGATGATGCTATGGAGCTTCAGGTCACGGAGGCAGCCGAGTACGGCGGCGACGTTTCCATGGGGGATACCATTGGTGAAGCGGAAGGAGTGTTGGAAGGCGTACTGAGGGTCATCGACGGCGACGCCCCCGCGCAGCAGGATGCGGATGTAGTCGATGATATCATCGGGGAGTTTGGAGATATTGGCGAGGGTAGCTTTGACGACTTTGCGGCCATAGCGTTTGCCCTGTCGGATGAGGTAGGTGGGGCGGGCACCGCGGTTGGGGACGGTGGCGACAGACATGGGTACATGCTTAGAAAGATGATCTAGGTATAGCCGCAGATATACATATATGTCAATACGTGAAATAAAATCGACTGTGAGATCGCAATAACTGTGAGCAGTGGATGAAGGACGGGGCCATTACATGGGTACATTAATTTGAACCTATTACGGAGGAAGGTGGCGCAGGACTTCTCTTCACATGCTTATGAATACGCTACTTACGCCGAGATAAATACCTGCAGAACACTCTGTGCCGACTTAATTTGTGCTTGTACGAAAATACTTTAAATCTTCAATAAACAATCGGTTATATCTTGCAATTGGCGGTGAATCTGAGGGACGTATAGCCGATTTGGGCGTTTAAGAGCGCAAAACAGCTCACATTCGCCAGGGAAACCATGCGCAAGATTGTCCCAGAGTGCCGTGCACTCGATAGTACGCCGATTGGGGAGATTGCTATAGACCCGAGAATGCGCGACGACATGAGTGCGGTGCTCAAGGGTCTGCAGTGCGTCTACTGCACGGCGGAATCCCGTGCGGCCTTGTTCGCGATTCTGGAGGCGCACTTTCAGCCGGGTAAACGTAAAGATGTCGGACGACCGGGCATGGATCTATGGCGCGTCATCGTGTTTGCGATAGTCAAGCAGTGCCTGGATCTGGACTACGATGCTTTGTTGTACCGGGCAAACAACGATCTCTTGCTGCGGGAGCTCTTGGGGCACGGAGATGCCGGGTTTGACGAGGTGAAGTACAGCAGACAGCGGCTGGTGGACAACGTGCAGCTTTTGACGCCGAAGCTGGTCCGGAAGGTGGCCCAATTGATAGTGCGGACGGGGCACAAGGTGGCTGGAAAAGAGTCTGGGACCGCGCTAGCCGGTCGCTGCGATTCCAGGGTGGTTAAGACGCATGTGCACTATCCCACCGATGTGGGTCTGTGCTGGGATGCGGTTCGTGGTCTAATACGTGTGAGTGCACGCTCGGCTGCGGCATTCGCTCTTCCGGGCTGGCGCAAGCATGCGTATCGCACGCGGAAGATATACCAGGCCTTCATCCGGGTGCGGACGGCCCCGCGCTACCGGCAGAATCCGAAAGGAGTGCAGGCGTACTTGCGCCAGTGCACACAGACTGCAGCACGTGCCCGTACGCTGTTAAATGCCTTAGCCACAGTGGAGAAATCGGAGGCGGCGCGAGCGGATATCGCGTATTACTTGCGCTATGTGGACTTGTTGGTGGATCAAGTAAGGCGTCGCATCCTCTTGGGCGAGATGATTCCACATGCGCAGAAAGTGTTTTCCATCCACAAGCCACATACGCGTTGGATCAGCAAAGGCAAGGCGGGCGTGCTGGCCGAGCTGGGCCTTCCGGTCGCACTGGTAGAAGATGAGCACCGGTTCATTTTGGCTTATCACATCCTGTGGGACACATCAGATGTTGAGGTGGCGGTACCGATCATTGATGCGGTGCAGGCGGCTTTTCCAGAGTTCAATGCGTGCAGTTTTGACCGGGGCTTTCACAGCTTGAAGAATCGAAAAGCATTGGATGCTCGGCTGGCGCTCAATGCGCTTCCGAAGAAGGGCAAGCTTTCTCTGGCGGAGCGTGCGCGGGAGCGCGCGCCTGCGTTCAAGGCAGCGCGGCGGCAGCACCCGGCCGTCGAGTCGTGTCTGGCCAATTTCGGACTTCGGGGCGGTGCGCTGGTGCGGGAGAAGAGTCCGGAGAACTTCGCGCTGATGGTGAGCCTGTCCGTGCTGGCAGTCAACGTGCACCGGCTGGGTTGCCTGGTGCGCGCCCAGGAACGGGCACGAATAAAGCGTCGGCGAAAACGCGCGGCGTAGGCCCGCTACCACCTCGCAGAAAGGTCCCAATCGCAGGCTCCAAGGGACACGTATGCCCTTCCGATAGGAACACAACGCCCTTCGAGCCGCAAACTGCCCGTGCGCGCACGCAAGAGACGCCAGCATGGCCGAAACACTCGAAGCGGACCGTCAACGAACTCAAAAAACGACCGTGCCGGTGCATTCGAGGCCGAAAAAAGAGAGTATTCGGTCAATCACTAATTTGTTGGGGGGGGCTTCCGTCTAACCGCTGCAGCGGAGTACGGTCCCGCTGAAAGAGGCGTCTGGGGAGTAGCTTTCTTGGACGGCGTTCTTGTCCTGCAGCAA
Source organism: Rhodothermales bacterium (assembly GCA_965216255.1). Taxonomy (GTDB): domain Bacteria; phylum Bacteroidota; class Rhodothermia; order Rhodothermales; family Bin80. The sequence goes on along the minus strand of OZ244148.1, from coordinate 3,710,355 downwards.
GGCCGTTTTGTTGTGTTCAGTCAGAAGCATAGGCCCGGTACAAACAATACTTTACACCTCTGAAACCGTCGACATTAGGAGGAGGTCGGCCATGCGCTGGGCTTCCTTTTCCACGAGTGGTGGACTTTCTTGCGGAAGTTCGAGCTCCCCCTGGAGCAAGGCTTCGATACTGGCCCACTGCGCAATAGTCCACCCAATTGTCGGTGTGTGGATGGAGGTGTACCCCAATCGTTGGACAGGATTTCGCTTGATTTAAGATAGAGAACTGCCAGGGTTGTGGGGATGGCGGGACATGTTGGTCCCAGTGGGCATGTGGTTGTCGTGTGGGTTATAGCCATCGCTGGGTGGGGTCCTGAATGGCCGTGATAGACTTCGGATGGGGTTCGGTACCGAAGGCTCTGGTGCGGACGACGGTGGTTGTAGAAGCTAATGTAGCCTCCCAGGCGCTGCCGTGCCTGCCGCAGGTTCGCGTATTCGTTGAGGTAGACCTCCTCGTACTTCACGCTGCGCCACAGTCGCTCAATCAGAATGTGGTCGTAGCACCGGCCACGACCACACATCGAAATCCAGATGCCAGCACGTTTCGAGAGTGATGTCATCTCTTCACTGGTAAACTGTGACCCTTGGTCCGAGTGGAAGATCTCGGGCTGGCTGATCGTGAGTGCGTCCTTATAGGTCTCCTCGCAGACACTCGCGTCTTGTGTGTTGGATAGCGTCCACGATAGTATGTAACGGCTCTACCAGTCCATGACTGCGACCAGATACGCAAATCCGCGGTCCATCCGAATGTAGGTGATGTCACTGCACCAGGCCTGATTGGGACGGTCTATGTGCCGCCCTTTCAATAGGTTGGGATACCGAAGAGCTGGCCCCGGGCCCACGCGGGGCCGGGGCTTCGGATAAATAGCCTGTAGCCCTATAAGGCGCATCAGCCTATAGACCCGCTTGTGACCCGCAGCGTGACCCTCGCGCCGAAGCATATGCGTCATGCACCCAGCATGGGGTGGGCTGTGTAGACTTCGTCTATGACGCGCATCACCTGTAGATTATAAGACGTCTCACCGACGGGTTAATAATACACGCTGGAGCGGGCCAGGCCCAGTAGCTCGCACTGTCGCTCTATGCTCAGCTGAGCGTGATCTGGCTCCACCATGCGCCGTTTCTCTTCAAGAGAGTGAACCGAAGTGTTTTTTTTAACCAGTCCAGTTCCACCTTGAGGCGCCCGATTTGGCCATACAATTCATCCTTAAGTACCTCTTCCTGTTGTTTGGCCTTGCCACGACGCGTGGAAAAGGCCTCCGTCAAGTGCTGAAGCGCCTGCTTCTTCCACAGGTTCACCTGGCTGGGGTGCACCTCGAAGCGGGCGGCAATCTGGCTGATGGTTTGCTCGCCTCGTATGGCCTCCACGGCCACTCGAGTCTTGAATGCGGCGGCGTACGACTTCCGTTTCATCGTGACATGTACCTCGATTTAAGAGGCAGGATTCTATCTTAAACTACTGTCCAGAATTTTGGGTACACTATAGATTGTACGGGTACTTTGACCAAGGAAGCGGTGCAATTCCAGCGGTAGACAACGATTCCAAACGCCTCAACCACCTGTTAAACCGTTTGCACTCGGAACGAATAGTCTCCAGACCCATTCTCCCGATCAAGAACTGTGCATCAACACGTTTGCTATACTCCGGTATGAGTGCAAGTATTCGCTTGCTCGGCGCCGTTCTCTCGCCTTCATTTATGTCTTCTGGCGATTGGAATTTTCACCTAATCAGTTGGAGTTGCTGCGCTATGCCCATAGGCACATCCGGAAGCTCGGCAAACACGCTTACATTCGAGAACAGCAGTCCCTCAAATTCGTATTTCTGAACATAGGGGATAACCTTGCCCGAGATCCAGTGATGAACTCTGTCCGACACTCCTTGGGCTAATTGCATTTCCAGGTCTTCAACCGTTAAATCTTGCTTACCGCGGAAACCGTAATAATCCACCAGTGATGTTACGTGATTAAAGTTATTACAAAGATGCGTCATGTCCTTCAATAATCGCTCGAGTGTCACATCTCCCCCACCCGAGCCTATGTTTCGAGCCCTACCGATTAGGATCGCTTGAGCGAAGACTCCTTTCTTTCGAAGGTGAGGCACAAGAGTGGCTTTGACAAAGTCTTCCTCCGTCTGTCCTTCTACAACAATCGCCAGCCTGATCATGGCCGCCCGCCTAAGAGGTTCTTTTGCCACATTTCGCCCGTCGAATACTCGTCTAGCCAAGTCTGGAATTCATCGCCATTCCGCTCGTTGACCTCGGTGCGCCCATCCCGAAGTTCCAGTACAATGACATCATCGAGATCGAAGGCATCAACCAGTAGTGGCGATTGAGTCGCAACAAAAATCTGATGCCGATGCGATATCTTCTTTATCATGGCCCCGACTAGCGACACTGCGGCCGGATGGAGCCCGAGTTCCGGCTCATCCAGCAAAATAATCTGGGGCAGCATTTCGGATGGCAGGTTCAGCAACGTAATTAAAGCAAAGAGCCTCAGAGAACCATCAGATGTTAGGTGAGCCCCGATCGTTTTCTTCCCGCGTTTGGTACGCCAGTTAAGGATTACCTTGCCATTTGTTTGTTCTATGGCGAATCGGTCGAAGTTCGGCAAGACGCTGTTAATCCGGCCACATATCCACTCGTATCGCGGAAAATCTTCGTGTTCCAGTCTATACAATACAGGTGCAAGGTTGCCACCGTGGCTGCGCAATTTCCGGTTTTCCTCTACATCCCAGTACCTCTTGAATTCCGAATCATTGGAGGTGTCGTGGCACTGAAAAACCGCAGCGCCGCGCAGTAGGTTCACTATAACGGAAGCTGTTTTCTGACTAATATTGTGATGCAGGCTTGATTGCGCAGCGTTCACTATCTCCGCTTCAGAATGGCCACTCCCCAAATGCTGCCAGGGTGCCGGATCTGACGAACCTTCCTTCGTGAGCCGAAACGCTTCCTTTGCAAATATAAACCGATCCGAAGGGCGCGAACCAATTCGAACCAGTAGTCAATTTCACTCTGATCCGTACGCAGCCGAACATTAGCCTCGATATAGCGAGTATTCTTGCTTCCTTCGAACAATTGATCATCCGCACCACCCTGAAATGCCACGAAATCGGCTAGTCTACGGGACCGCAACATCCAGCTCAACATCTCAAAGAAGTGAATGAAGTTGGACTTGCCTGATCCGTTTGCTCCGACGAATACGGCGACGCGCGGAACTTCATCCAACGCAAAGTCAGCCAGTGAGCGAAAGCCCTTAATGCGGACAGACTCTATGTGTGCCGTACTCATCAGCAGGGTCGTTTAGATTGCACGCCTTTATGTTGACGGAAACTGATTCAACCTACGAATCGTGCACCGCAGAAGTGGCAAGCACTAGCCTAGCCTTATTGCCCCTGTAGAGAGGCCGAATGGGTACTGGCCATAGGTGGATCAATCTCAGACACAGGTAAGCCATAGTAGGCCTCCGGTGGCGCAAGATACCGTGTTTTTTGTTGTGGTCAGCGGTTGTTGGGCGCAATGTAAGCACCATGACGCTTGTTTGTCCGACTGGAGCATAGTATTGCGAAAGACCGGGTTCCTTGTGCTTGGCGCTCAACAAAAGTCACCCAATAGAGAAGTTGTTGTGGTGCCGACCACGGCTGCATAGCGTTTGTCGAAATCCGGCATGGGCCAGCACAAATGAGGTGGAATTTCCGGTGAACCGTAAGGGGTCGATGTACCAGCGGCCCAGCAATCTGGTCAGCGTACTTTCCTAGCTGGGTCCCTAAACGGCCGGAGAGCCGCCTCATGAGCGTGACTACAGAGCTGATGCGTGCGCCTAGCCAGCAGGTGCGTCCGCCACGGGCGCAGCGGCAGGCTCTGGCTCCGCCACAGTATCCTCCTGCTCGTCAGCGAGAGAGCGATGGAATTGCTTCTGGAAGAGCAGAATGCCCATTACGCCGCCCACGATCGCAATGTCGGCCACATTGAAAATGGGGAAGAGCGAGAGATACGTGCCCCCGATGAGCGGCACTGCCGCAGGCACGAACCCGCTCCACAAATCGAAATGGATAAAATCAACGACGTGTCCCTGAAAGAATTGCCCGTAGTCAAAGATCATGCCGTAAAGCAGCCGATCGATAATGTTGCCGATTGCACCGCCTAGCACGCAGGCCAGGCTTATGCAGTAGGGGCCGTAGCCCGACCGCACGTGAATGAGGTAGACTACTATGAGGATGGTTGCAATAATGGAAAATCCTGTAATCAGTCCGGCTGGGCCGAACGTGATGCCGAACGCCATGCCGGGGTTTTCCGTGAAGGTGAAATTGAGCCAATCCCCCAGAAGACCGATAGACCTCCGGGGCTCCAGGTTCAGTCGCACGGCCATCTTGGAGGCCTGATCCACGACGAGGACCCCAGCAACAACCCACGCTAGCCGCATACCACGTAGCCCCTTACCGCTTCTGCTTCCGCTTGGCCGCAATGGAAATCTCCGTGTGGGGCACGGCCTCCAGGCGCTCCCTTAAGATGGAGTTGCCCGTGACCTTGCATATACCGTATGACTTATTCTCGATACGATCCAGGGCCCGATCCAAATATCCTACAAACTTCTGCTGCCGCGCCACCATCAGGTACAGTTTCTCCCGCTCCATGGCGTCCGTTCCAGCATCCGCCATATGGAAGCTGTAGGCGGAATCATTTTCCGACTGCTCACGAGAATCCTTGAGTTGCAACTGCATGCGCTCGATATCCTCCACAGCGCTCCGCCGCTTCTCCAGGATAATGCTCCTGAAGAAATCGAGTTCTTGATCCGTGAACGGCGTAATGGGCAGCCCTTCAGCCTGCTCTACATCGGTAGACATCGTCTCCTTAAACTACGAATGCGCTGAAGCTACTCGAGCAAGTCCCAGATCCAGCGTTTCGCTTCCAATTGCGAAAGACGCAACGGCCTCGCCCTCGGGCATATAAACGCAGTCCAATGCCCGCGCCAGCGTTTCGTTCCGTATCCAGTCCTGGTGGCGCATCATGGCCCGTGTCAGCCTTTCCGGCGCCTTGAAGGTAACCCGAATGCGATCGGTAACGGCAAAACCGGCCTGCTTACGTAGACTCTGAATACGGTTGATGGACTCACGCGCCAGTCCTTCGTACACGAGATCCTCCGTAAGACGCGTGTCCACGGCCACCGTCAGCCCGCCCCCCTGGCCGACCAGCCAACCCTCTATGCCGCCTGTTACCACGTCGATGTCTCCAGGCCCTAGGTCAAAGGTGCGGCCCTGTACCTGAACGGCGATGGCTCCAGTCCTGGTGTATTCGGCAAGGGATGCTTCGTTGAGGCCACGCACTGCGCTGCCAACCGCTGGCATATATTTTCCGAGCCTCCTGCCAAGCTTCCGGTAATTGGGCCGTGCCGTGCGCCGGACTACCGGGCTCGAGCCCTCCACGTATTCAATGGCCTTGACATTGACCTCGCTCATGATGATCCCGGCCACCGACTCCACGGCACCCTGCTGCACGGTATCCTCCGTGACCACCAGTATGCGCCCAAGAGGCTGCCTGATGTTAAGGCCTGCCTGATTGCGGAGCGCGAGCGCAGCCGAAGAAATGGACTGCGCAAGGTGCATACGGTCCTCCAGCCCTGCGTTCCGGGCCGTCTCGCATGGCGAGGGAAAGGTCGCCAGATGCACCGATTCCGGATGCGCCTCTAGCTGCTTGTAGAGCCACTCGCCAAAAAAAGGCGCTACCGGGGCCATCATCTTTGCCACTTCCAATAGACTGGCGTGTAACGTCTGATAGGCGGCCCACTTTGTCTTGGCGGCATGCGCCTCCTTGGCAGACCAGAAGCGGCGCCGAGACCGGCGGATGTACCAGTTTGAGAGCTCGTCCACGAAGCGCTCCAGCGACCTAGCCGCGCGGGTCGGTTGGTAGGCCTCATACGCGGCATCCACTTCACCGATAGTTGTCTGGAGCCGGCTCAGGATCCACCGGTCCAGCTCCGGCCGCGCTTCCAGTGGGACAGCGGGCAGCTCGGGGGTAAAGCCGTCAATGGCGGCATAGGTCGAAAAAAAACTGTAAACATTGGTGAGCGTGCTAAAGAACTTGCGCTCCACCTCCATGATGCCGCGCTCGGCGAACTTGATGTCTTCCCATGGAGGGGAGTTGCTCATGAGATACCAGCGAACGCGGTCGGCTCCGAATTTCTCGATGACCTGGAAGGGATCCACTGTGTTGCCCCGCGTCTTCGACATCTTTTCTCCGTTCTCGTCGAGCACGAGGCCGTTGACAACGCAATTCTTGAAGGCAACCTTCCCTGTGACCAGGACAGCAATGGCATGCAGCGTATAAAACCATCCACGCGTCTGGTCTACGCCCTCGGCAATAAAGTCGGCGGGGAAGCTGCGCCCGAAGGCGTCGCGATTCTCGAACGGATAGTGCCACTGTGCAAACGGCATGGCGCCGGAATCGAACCAGACATCGATGGTTTCCGGCACGCGGCGCATCGTACCACCCCCAGGGGCAGGCCAGGTAAGCGCATCTACGTACGGCCGATGAAGATCCAGGCCTTCGAGCGAAAGGCCACACTTTTCCCTGAGTTCAGCCACGGAGCCAATCGCTTCCGCATAATCCGGATCACGGTCTGACACCCAGATAGGAAGGGGCGTACCCCAGAACCGGCGGCGGCTCAGAGCCCAGTCCACGTTATTGACAAGCCACTCGCCAAAGCGCCCCTCACCGATGGAAGCGGGCTGCCAGTTGATGGTGCTGTTGAGCGCGACGAGGCGGTCCCTAATGGCGGTAGTGCGAATGAACCAACTCTGTACCGGGTAGCTCATGAGTGGCGTGCCCTTTCGCCAGTCGTACGGGTAATTGTGTACGCACGTCTCCTGCCGGTACAGCAGTCCGCGCTGTCTTAGATCGCGAATAATAGTCCTGTCCGCCTTCTTGAACCACATCCCGCCCACGAGCGGCACTTCGTCCGTGAAGTGGCCCTTCTCGTCAATCGGATTGAAGACGGGCAGGCCTTCCTGCAGCCCCACCGCATAGTCGTCCGCACCAAAAGCCGGCGCCAGGTGCACGATTCCCGTGCCGTCGGCCGTGGACACGAAGTCTGCCGCCACTACGCGCCAGGCACCTTGCGCCTCAGCACCAGGGCCGCCGCCGAAAAGAGGCTCGTATTCTAGGCCGACCAGGTCACGGCCCCGCATCCTCTCCTCCACGCGACTGTCAGCCTTCAGCACCTCGAGGCGCGGCTCGGCCAGTATGAGCGTGCGGTCAGCCGCGCGGACCCGCACATATTCGATATCGAGGCCCACGGCCAGCGCCGCGTTTGATACCAGGGTCCACGGCGTCGTGGTCCAGGCCAGGAAGTACGTGTTCTCCTCTCCCCGCACGGCAAATTGAACGTAGACGCTGGGATCCTGCACTTCCCGGTAACCCAGGCTCACCTCATGGGAGCTGAGCACGGTACCGGATCCCGGACTGTACCACAGTATCTTATTGCCGCGGTAAATGAGTCCCTTGTCGAACATCTGCTTCAAGAGCCACCAGATGCTCTCGATGTAGTCGTTGTCGAAGGTGACGTAGGGCCTCTCCAGGTTGACCCAATACCCCATGCGCCGCGTCAGACTATCCCATTCATCCTTGTAGGCCAGTACGCTCTCGCGACAGGCTGCATTGAAGGCCTCCATGCCGTAGGCCAGGATTTCCTCGCGCCCGTCCAGGCCTAGCGCCTTCTCCACCTCTATTTCCACGGGCAGCCCGTGCGTGTCCCAGCCGGCTTTGCGTTCGACACGAAAGCCCTTCATCGTCTTATACCGGCAGAAGACGTCCTTTATCGTCCGTGCCAGCACATGATGAATGCCAGGGCGTCCGTTCGCCGTAGGAGGACCTTCATAGAAAGAAAAACCGGGCGCACCGCTGCGCTCCGCGATACTCTTCTCAAATATTGCCGCCTCTTGCCACCAGGCCAACACGGCGCATTCGAGCGCCGCCGGGTCCGCCATTGCCATGTCCTTCAGTTGCAGCATATTACCCGGCTGGTTTACGTCGCGCCCAGCGCGGCCACCAGCGCGGCCACCAGCGCTGTTAACCTGGGCTCCGCCATCGCCGCCGCTGCCAGCACAAGCTCCAGCGTCACCGGCTCAAGCGCGTCCGGAAAGCACTCGTCGGTCACCACTGCCAGACCGAGCACCCTTAGATCCATGTGCCGCGCTACGATCACCTCGGGCACAGTGCTCATCCCCACCACATCGGCGCCTATATAGCGTAAGAAGCGATATTCGGCCCGTGTTTCCAGATTAGGTCCTGCCACCGCTACGTACACGCCTTGCCGGAGCTTGATCTTGAGATCCAGCGCCGCCTTTTCCGCCATCTCCTGAAGTCCGACGTCATAGGGTGCACTCATGTCGGGAAAGCGTGGGCCCCACTCGTCCACGTTTGGGCCAACAAGCGGGTTGACGCCCTGCAGGTTGATGTGGTCGGTAATCAGCATAAGGTCTCCTCGCCGAAAGGCGGGATTCATCCCCCCGCATGCGGTTGAAATGAGTAGGACCTCTATGCCGAGACACGCCAGAACGCGGACGGGAAACGTGACCTGCTGCGCCGAATACCCTTCATAGAGATGGAAGCGGCCCTGCAGCGCCACCACTTCCACACCGCACAGTGAACCAATGAGCAACCGGCCGTGGTGCGATTCCACAGTCGAGATCGGAAAATGGGGAATATGGTCATATTCCAGCGCGGTTTGCACGGCGATTTCTTTGGCCAGATGTCCGAGCCCCGTGCCAAGGATAATGCCGACACGCGGGCGCAGCCTTGTTGCCCGCCCTATATGACTGACTGCGCTTTCGACGCGTGCGCGGTGCGTTTCCACGTCCAGGTAATCGTGCATTGCGTGTTCCTGTTCAGCTCCTCGATCCGAAAAGTACCGAACCGAGCCGAATGTGGGTAGCACCCTCTTCTATGGCCACTTCGAAGTCCGAACTCATGCCCATGGAAAGAAGCGGGCGTTGCGGGAAGCCGCTCCACGTTTCAAGCAGCGTTCGCAAAAGACGAAACTGCGGACGCACATCATCGGGTCGGGCAGCCGGGGCGGCAAGCGTCATGAGACCCAGGATGCTCAGATGCGGCAGGTCGGCCGTCGCGCAAAGGAAATCCCCGACCTGAGCCACCGGAACGCCAAATTTCGATTCCTCCCCCGAGACATTCACCTGCACGAAGCACGGGAGCACACGCTCTGCCTGGCCTGCACGCGTGCTTAGAGCCCGTGCCAACCGCAGGCTGTCCAATGCATGAAACACGTGGGCGTGCGCTACCGCATCCCGCGCCTTATTGCGCTGGAGATGGCCTATCATGTGCCACCGCACGGACGGAAATGCCTGCGCCTTGGCAGTAAGTTCCTGCACCTTGTTCTCTGCCAGGTCCTGCAGCCCGGCTTCCTGTGCGGCGGCCACCACGCAATGGGGAAACGTCTTGGTTACAGCCACGAGCGTAACCTCTCCCGGCGTGCGACCGGCTCGCTGGCAGGCCTGTGCCACGCACTCCTGCACTGCCTCCAGCCGCTCGCATATTTGTCTTACCCGTTTATCGTCCGCTGCCACGGCTATACCTCCGATCTTAAGACTTCTAGCGCCTGACGGGCATATATCCCACGGCTGTTGTACAGCCCCAGGCCCACGGTAATGCCCGGTACTAGTACCAGCGCCCCAATAAGCGGCGCAGGTGCCGCCACGAACGGCAGATTGAACACGAAGGCGGCGAGCGCCGCGCCCGCGCCAACGGCCAGAATGAGTCCAGAGCCCGTGGCCAGAACGCCAAGAAACAGGTACTCGATAAAAATAATAGCAAGAACCTGACGCCTCGACGCACCGAGCGTTTTCAGAAGCACACATTCCTCCATGCGCCGGTAGCGACTCGTCATGATGGCACCCATTAGTACCAGAAGACCCGCTGTAACGCTGAAGAGCGCCATGAAGCGCACCACGAGACGGGCCCGGGAAAAGATTTCGTCGAAAATACCTAGGATAAGGCTAAGACTTATGGTGGTCACGCTGGGAAAAGCCGGTATCAGGGCCGCCTGAAACGTGGCCAGCCGCTCCTCGGTCCCGGTGCGTGTCATCACAACATGGGTCTGTGGCGCCTCTTCCAGCACGCCCGCAGGAAAGACGAAAAAGAAATTGGCGCGCGTCTGCTGCCAGTCCACCTCCCGGATACTGGAGATGCGCGTGGACACGAGCTCCCCATGGACATCAAATACCAGGGTATCACCCAGGCCAACACCGAGCTCCTCATCGGCCAGCTCCCGCTCGATGGAAACAGGTACGAGACCGGCGCCGTCGTAGCGACTGGCAAAGCCCCCTTCCACGATGCGCTCCGCATCCGTTAGCTCCGAGCGGTAGGTGGAGCGATACTCCCTCCGGTGCGCCCACGAAAGTCTGAAGGTCGTGTCGGCGCGGAGCGTGTCCATGAGTACCGAGCCCAGGGCATGAAGACGCATCGAAATGAGCGGTGTGGATTCGATTACCGGCAGGCCCTGTGCCCGCACGAGCGACGTGACGCCTTCCAGTTCACGGGTCTGCACATCGAAAAGCACGGCATCCGGGCGGTCCTCGCCGCTGGCCCGCGCGAAACTGGCTAGCAGCGAGCTCTCTACGAGCACCATCGTCAAGATGAGAAACGTGCACAGCCCAACGGCCAGCATCATGAGAAGCGTCTGGTTATTCGGGCGGTGCAGGTTGGCCAGGCCCTGGCGCCAGGTATAGGCTGCCGGGGCGAGGCGCCGGGCCAGCTTTGAAAGCGCCCAGGCGCACAACCACAGGAGCCCCAATACAGCGCCGAGCGCCGCCGCATAGGCCGCGCCCACAACCGCACTCTCCGCCTGGACGATGGCAAACGACGTAAGCCCAGCGACTAAGATGCCGTACACGACCCACCGATACGGATCCCGGCGTGCGCCGGCCTCTTCAAAAGCTGATCGCAGGGCCCTGAGTGGAGACACGCGCCCTACCGTAAGCAGCGGCAGCAGCGTGAAGAGGAGCGAGACGCCGAGCCCCGCCACGAGTCCCAGTAACAACGCCGAACCCGAGAGCCGGATATCGATCTCCAGCGGCAGGAAATCCGCCAGTAGTTGCGGAATGACGTACTGCAGCAGCGCACCGGCCGCGCAGCCAAGGACGCCGGCCACGAGGCCCATCACCAGGGCCTGCGCAAGATAGATCCAGACGGTGCGTCGCACCGAGGCGCCAAGGCAGCGCAAGGCCGCCACGGTCCGCAGGCGCTGCCTAACGTACACGTGAACAGCGCTTCCTACGCCGAGGCCACCCAGAAGGAGCGCAATGAACCCTATGAGGCCCAGGAAGCGAGTCACTGCACCCAGCGCCTCACTCCACCGCTCCCGCTCTTCCTCCACCGTATCCATCCCGACGTGGTATGCCTCGCGATGGTCCGCGATTTCCTCCCGCAGCGCTTCGGTATCCGTGCCAGGATCCAGCCTGAAATACACCTCGTACGTGGCACGGCTGCCGAACGAGACCAGAGCGGTATCCAGCTCGGCAAGCGAGATGTATATCGGCGGGCTGATGAGCATGTTGGCCGCCGTCTCGCGGGGTGTCTTTATCAGCGCGCCCGCGATTTCGTAGCGATAGCGCCCTACCTGCACCGAATCGCCCACTACTATGCCGTAGGTCCGCAGGAGTGCGCCATCGACCAGCGCCCTCCTGCCCTGCCGTAACGCCTGGACCGCACTCTCCGGCTCGGTCTGGATGGTCCCGTAGAATGGGTATTCGCCCTCCAGCGCCCGCACCATCGCCAGGCGGCTTGCGCCCGTCCGGGGAAACAGGGCCATGGAAGGCAGGGATACACGCCGCGCCTGCTCTCCCCCAATGGAATCAATGATGGCCTCCGTCTCCGGGCCAAAGGGGCCCGTACGCTCAAGGCTCATGTCGGCCCCGAACAGCATCCGCGCCTGCTCATCAACAGCACGCCTCATATTTGAGCCGAATGAATTTATGGCCACGAGCGCAGCTACGCCGATAACCATTGACGACATGAACAGGAATAGCCGGCGGCGGCTACCCTTACTGTCTCGCCAGGCCATTCGCCAGACCCATGGATCGAACATGGCAGCGTTTATGAGGCCTGGCCGTAGTGGCGGCGGGGCTCCCCGTCATAGGCGATTTCTCCTCCGAGGAGCTGCAGCATGCGGTCTGCCCGGGAAGCAAGACTCATATCGTGCGTAACGATGACCAGGGTCGTGCCAGCACTGCGGTTGAGATCAAACAGCAGTGCCTGGATTGTCCCTCCAGTTTCCGTATCAAGGTTGCCGGTAGGCTCATCGGCAAAGAGGATCTTGGGGCGATTGATGAACGCGCGGGCCAGGCCCACGCGCTGCTGCTCCCCACCGCTCAGCTGCGCCGGATAGTGATGCGTGCGCCCACCAAGGCCCACGTCAGCTAACAGGGTTTCGGCGCGGGCGCGCGCGCGCCTCGCGCGCCGAAGCTCCGCCGGCACCATCACGTTCTCGAGCGCGGTAAGCGTCGGGATGAGCTGAAAGGTTTGAAAGACGAAGCCCACATGTTCCCCCCGAATGGCCGCACGCTCATCTTCCGTGAGCGCATGAAGGTCCATGCCCGCCAGACGCACGCTTCCGGAGGAGGGGGCATCCAGTCCGGCACACAGCCCTAGCAGCGTGGTCTTGCCGCTACCCGAAGGGCCAACCACCGCTACCGACTCACGCTCGGAGACCGCAAAGGTTACCTCTCGCAGCACGGTAAGAGACCGGGACCCGCTGGCATACGTCTTTGTTAGCCTGCAAACGTCAAGGATGACGGACATGGCGTCGTGAAACTGTACAAACTATTCCTATACATGCTGGTCCTGGCAAGTGTTCTGCCCGCCTGCCGCCAAGAGCCAGTGCCAAGGGCTCGCCGGGCACCGACATCCCGTGCGCCAACTGAACCTGCCGGCGTCCGTGTCGTCTTCCTGGGGAACAGCCTTGCGGCAGGCTACGGCGTTGACCCCACGCAGAGTTTTCCTGCGCTAGTTGGCGCCAAGGCCTCCACGCTCGGCTGGCCCGTCAGGGTTGTTAATGCCGGTGTAAGCGGCGAGACATCGGCGGGCGGCCTCAGCCGCATCGACTGGCTGCTCCGTGATCCAGTCGACGTCCTTTTCCTTGAACTGGGGGCCAATGACGGACTACGGGGAATCGCGCCCGAGGTTACGAAATCTAATCTGAAACAGATCATCGACCGAACGCGTGCGCGCTACCCAGAAGCCGCCATCGTCCTGGCAGGCATGCAGATCCCCACTAATATGGGGCCTTCCTATACGGCAGCGTTCAGGGAAATCTACCCGGAACTTGCCCACGAAAGCGACCTTGAGCTCATCCCGTTTCTGCTTGACGGCGTGGGCGGCATTCCGGACCTGAACCAGGCAGACGGCATCCATCCTACGGCTGAAGGCCACGCTCTGGTAGCGGAAACCGTGTGGCAGGTCCTGCGACCAATAATTGAATCGCGGCGGCCGGGGGCTACGGATCCACCCTCCAGCCCAGCTCGGCCGCCGGATGCCTGAATGCGTCGGGCAAAGCGGCAAGCGTCATGCTGGCTTCCGTGGCCACCGTGCCGTCCGGCAAGAGGATTTCTCCGGTGGCCCGGCCCGTGCGAGACTTTAGCTGCAGGCGGCGCCCCACGAAGCGAATCGGCTTGCCCACGGGCACGGGCTTGCGGTACTTCACGTCCAGCCGCACGGACATCATGAAATGGTGAAAATTCTCGATGAGCGATACGCGGCCGACGATTTCATCCAGAATGGCCGCCTGCACACCACCGTGTACTATGCCCGGATATCCCTGATAGGCAGCGGAGATGACGTGGTCTGCCCAGACCGTGTCGTCCCCGTTGTCGTAAAAGGTGACATATAGCCCGCGCGGGTTGAGCCGGCCACAGACAAAGCAGTGGTCGGAATTCGGCTGCTTGTTCACGCCTACACTTCTTTCACGGCCGCGATCAGTGACGTCACCGAATCCTTGGCATCACCAAAGAGCATCCGCGTCTGGGAGGAGAAGAAGAGCTCGTTCTGGACACCAGAATATCCGGGACGCAGGCTGCGCTTGAGAAAAATAACGGTCCGCGACCGGTCCACATCCAGGATGGGCATACCGTAGATGGGGCTGGACTTGTCATGGCGGGCTGCGGGATTAACCACATCGTTGGCGCCGATGACAAGAGAAACATCCGTGGTCTCAAACTCATGGTTGATCTCGTCCATCTCGAAGAGCTGGTCGTAGGGCACATTGGCCTCCGCCAGCAGCACGTTCATGTGGCCCGGCATGCGCCCTGCCACGGGATGGACGGCATATTTTACGACAACGCCCCGGCTTTGCAGCAGGTCGGCCAATTCTCGCACCTGGTGCTGTGCCTGCGCCACCGCCAGCCCATAGCCCGGTACAATGATCACTCGCTCGGCGAAGGTGAGCAGAATAGCCGTATCATCGGGCGTGGTCGACGTTACTGTCTTGCCTTCCTGGGAGCTGGATACGCCGTCTCCTCCCTCCTGTCCGAAGCCGCCAATCAGCACATTCCATAGCGACCGGTTCATTGCCACGCACATGATGTTGGTGAGAATGAGCCCGGAGGCACCGACAAGGGCGCCGCTAACGATAAGTGCGACGTTATCCAGCACAAATCCGGTCGCCGCTGCCGCAAGACCGGAAAACGAGTTTAACAATGCCACCACCACCGGCATGTCCGCGCCGCCTATCGGTAGCACGATTAGGAGGCCGAGTACCAGCGCTATCGCAGACAGCATGAGTGCCGGCTGCAGCGGATCCGTGGCCATGAGCATCCAAGCGGTGGCGCCCACAGCACCGAGAACAAGCAGCAGAGACAACACGCGCGGCACCGGCAGCGGATTGCCCGAGATAGTCCCGCTCAGCTTGCCGAAGGCGACAAAGCTCCCCGAAAACGTCACCAGACCGATCAAGACGCTGAGCGCAATGGTTGTGGCCATGAATGCGTCATTCATCGGCTGCAGGCGCACCAATTCCGCACCCGCGACAAAGGCCGAAGCCAAACCCCCGAAGCCGTTGAAGGCGGCCACCAGCTCCGGCATGGCGGTCATCTTGACGCGCCGCGCAAGGACCAGGCCAACGAGTCCCCCGGCCGCCAGGCCGCCGATCATTTCCCAGGGCGTCAGGATTCGCTGCACGAACAGCGTCGCCAGAACCGCCACAAGCATCCCGAGAGCCGCAAGCTGGTTGCCGCCACGCGCCGTGGTTGGAGACTGGAGTCTACGCAGCCCGATGATAAACAGGGCGGCGGCCAGGAGGTAGGCCAGATTAATGACGTCGGCTACCATTACGACCGCTTCTTCCTGAACATCTGCAGCATCCTGTCCGTGACCAGGAAGCCGCCGACGACATTAATGGTTGCCGCCACCAGGGCAATTACACCCAGCCACTTGCCCCACAGTCCGCCCTGCATGCCAGCCGCCACAAGCGCACCAACGATGGTGATGCCACTAATGGCGTTGGAGCCTGACATCAAGGGAGTGTGAAGCGTTTGCGGAACGCGGCTTATGACCTCGCGCCCCACGAACATGGCCAAAACGAAGTAGGTAATGTTTTCGAACATGGTAGCGGGTCTTATGCGGCCAAGAGGTGCTGCACGCGCTCATTCACAATAGCGCCGCTTTGTGTAAGGAGCGCACCCGCAAAAATCTCATCTTCCAGCTGCGGAATAAAGCGGCCCTCGATGGTAAACTCCTCAATCATGGCTGCAGCAGTACGGGCATAAAGGTGGCTGGCATCCACCGGCATGGTGGCTGGCAGATTGGTAGGCCCCAGGATGCGCACGCCGCCGCGTGTGACGACGGTATCCGGCCGGACTAGCTCGCAGTTGCCGCCACTTGCCGCCGCGAGATCCACGATGACGGAGCCCGGCTTCATGGCCTCCACGGCCCGGGCAGTTACCAGTAGCGGCGCCGTTCGACCCGGAATGAGTGCAGTGGTAATGACAACATTGGACGCGGCAATCTGCGGCACGAGCAGCTCTGTCTGCCTGCGTGCCTTTTCCGCCATAAGTGTCCGGGCGTAGCCCGCCTCGTCCTCCTGGTCCCCCATATCGAGATCCAGTTCCACGAACTGCGCGCCCAGGCTGTGCACCTCTTCTCGCACGGCTTCCCGGATGTCATAGCCCCAGACACGCGCACCGAGTCGGCGCGCCGTGGCGATGGCCTGCAGTCCGGCGACACCCGCTCCCAGGACGGTGACCGTTGCCGGGCGTACCGTGCCGGCCGCCGTCGTTAGCAGCGGAAAGAACGTTGGAAGCTCCGAGGCCGCAACAACCACTGCCTTGTATCCAGACAGGGAGGCCATGGCACTGAGAGCATCCATCTTCTGCGCCCGCGAAATCCGCGGCACGAGTTCCATGGCAAGTGCGGTGACGCCATGTTTGGCGAGCGCGGCTGCGACGTCCGGACGTTCCAGCGGCTGCAGGAAACCTATGAGGACGGAATCCGCGCGGAGGAGGCTGATTTCTTCCTCGCTCGGCGGCTGCACGCGCACTACAATGTCGCTGGCGTACGCTTCCTCCCGCGAAACCAAACGCGCACCCTTTGCTTCATAGTCGGCGTCCGCGATGTAGGCGCTGCTGCCGGCCGAGTGCTCAACCAGGATATCCAGTCCAACTCTAGTCAGGGCGGGAAGGACGCCAGGCACCAGCGCCACGCGCTTCTCTCCGGGCCAACTTTCCTTGATAATTCCAACGGTCATGATTTTCGGCAGGCTGCCCCCAATATACAACTCATCCGTATCGCGCCTCGAAATCATCCATGAAGGCCACGAGCACACACACCGCCTCCGGCGGGCAGGCATTATAGACGGAGGCACGAATGCCACCCACGGACCGATGCCCCTTCAGCGCAAGCAGCCCGTTCGCCTCCGCTTCCCTGACAAAGTGCGCCTCAAGCTCGGAACTCGGCAGCCGGAAGGTCACATTCATGAAAGAGCGCGACGACTCCTTGGCTGTGCCACGATAAAAATTCGTGGCATCTATCCGCGCATATAGCTGCTCGGCCTTCCGCTGGCCCATACGAACCATGGCCGGGATGCCACCCTCATCCTCCAACCATCGCAAGACCTTTTCCACCATGTAGACGGCAAAGACGGGAGGCGTATTGAAGCACTTGGCCACGTGCGTGCCATAGTCCAGCATGGAGGGAAGAGGCTGGTTGCGCTGCACCAGGAATGCTTCCTTGACCAGAATGATGGTAACGCCGGCAGGTCCGATGTTTTTCTGGGCGCCCGCGTATATGAGGCCGTGCCGTTCCAGGTCCAGGGGGCGGCTGAGGAAGTCACTGGAGGCATCGCAGACCAGGGGCGCCTCCACGAGCGGAGCCTTGCGGTACTGCGTGCCATACACCGTATTGTTGGATGTGTAGTGCACGTAGGCCGCCTGCGGATCGGCGCTCCATCCGGTGGGGATAAACGTAAAGGCGGCGGGCTCGCTGGTGGCGGCAGCCCGCGCGGAGCCCAGCGCTAACGCTTCCTTGTAAGCCTTCTTGGCCCACGCTCCGGTGATGAGATAGTCCGCGGCGCCACCTGCAGGCAGGAAATTCAGCGGTACCTGGTGAAACTGCAGCGACGCGCCTCCTCCCAAAAACAGAATGTGCCAGTCATCCGTGAGTCCCAACAGCCGGCGCAGCGACGCACGTGCGCTTCGCTCCAACTCCGTGTACAGCGCCGAGCGATGGGATATCTCCAACACCGAGGCGCCGGCACCCTGGAACACGGGAAGCTCCTCCCGTGCTTGGAGAAGTACGCGCAGGGGCAGCACCCCCGGGCCGGCGGAAAAGTTGAACTGCCGTGATGTAAAGTCCATAACCCTAGCTAGAGTGCGAGGAGTGAGGCGGCCAGCACATGCTCCGCGGCCTGAACCCGGGCAAGCACAAGCTTCGGCGGCGCCCCCGCAAGCCAGATGCGGGCACATGCCGCGCCGTCTGCGCCCGCAAAGACCAGATTCTCCATCTCCTGTACGTTGCCGTTTGCCTGCCGCACTTCGTCCAGCACCGAAGCCAGGACGCCGACGCGATCCAGGTGCCGCACGGTTAGCAGGTGCGTGGCCGCCGACTGTGCGGCGAGGTTCACACAATTGTGGACTTGCCCTTCCTGGGCAAAGGTTCGAACCACGCGCACCGCCTCGTGTGCTGTGGCCTCCTGGGCCTCCTCTGTGGAGGCCCCGATGTGGTGCGTGACGTACACGTTCGGGTGCTGCGCCAGGGCGCAGTCGAGCGCGCCGCTCTTATAAGAGGGCTCGCCCTCGAATACATCCAGGCCCGCGCGGATGCCCTTGACCTGAAGCGCATGCAGCAGCGCAGCCTCGTCCACCACACTCCCCCGCGAGGTGTTTATGAAAAAAGCACCCGGCCTCATGGCCGCAAACAGTGCGGGTCCGGCCAGGTGATAGGTATCCGGGTTCGCCGCCACATGAACGGTAACTATGTCGGCAGCAGCACCAACAGCCTCCGGCGTCGAGGCATAGGTAATACCGAGTGCCTCGGCCTTCCCGGCCGTGAGCGATCGACTCCACGCGACGACAGACATATCCAGGCCCATGGCCCGTTGCATTACGGCCCGGCCAATGCTGCCAAGTCCAAGGATACCCAGCGTACGCCCGCAGACGCCGCGCGCCTGGGCATACCGGGCCTTGTCCCACCGCCCCACCCGCGCATCCTGCACATTTTCCGCAATACGGCGGTCGAGGGCGAGCATGAGGCCGATGGCCAGCTCGGCCACCGCGCTGGCATTTCTGCCCGGACAGTTAGCCACGAAAATACCCCGCTCCGCGGCTCCCGCCACGTCGATGGTGTCGTAGCCCGCACCTGCGCGGACAATGAGCTCTAGGGACGCGCTGGCGTCCATCATCCTGCGATCAACGCGGGTGCCGCGGACAATAAGTATGTGCGGCCGCGCGGCCAACAGCGCCTCGTGCGGTGCGCCTGCCCGCAACGACTCTTCCGTAACCTGGAATCCAGCGCCAGCGAGTGCAGCTACACTCGTGGCAGGCAAGGTGTCGGCGATAAAGATTCTCATCATAGCACCGGACGCTTAAGCGAAAACGTGCACCAGCAGGCCGCTCCGCAACTTGGGCTCAAACCATGTGGACTTGGGTGGCATCAACAGGCCAGCATCAGAGACCGCGACGAGTTCCGCTACGGACGTGGCGAAAAGGGAGAACCCGACAGCGCTCGGGGGCTGTTCCAACGCTTTGGTTCCCCGAATGCCGCCGACAAAAGAAATGTGGGGGTCGGTGCGCTGGTCCATAATCCCGAACACCGGCTCCAGCACGAATTCGCTCAGGCGGGCCACATCGAGCGTATCCGCCACCGTAGTTCGCCGCGTGACAGGAAGGCTCAGCACATGCCACGCCCCTTCCGCATATACACACACATCCCCTGCCTGCTGCGGTACGGAACAAGAGGTTACCTGCAGCGGGCCACACTCCCGCGTGATAGCCTCGAGCGCTGGAGCATCGAGCACTTTCTCTACGATCCGGTTGTACGGCAGAATATTGAGTTCTCTCATCGGGAAGACTACGGCTGGAAAATACGCGCTCTCTCCGCCGGCGCTGGCCCGGCTTGCTGCTTCACACCGGTGGTGGCCGTCCGCAATATAGAAACGGGGCACCGCGCCGAACGCCTCTCCAAGCGAGCCCGGAGCCTTCCACACGGTGTGGCGCACGCCATCGGGTGCGACGAAGTCATAAAGCGGTAGGTCCTCACATAGCCTCGCCACCTGCTGCGCGACCTCTGGGATATCCTGGCATGTAAGTATCACGGGCTCGGCATGGGCACACTGCGCTACAATGTGCCGCGTGCGATCCGCCACCTTAGGCGGACGCGTGTTCTCGTGGCGCACAATGCTGCCTGCGTCATACTCCGGTACGGAGACGCAGCCGAAGACGCCGGTTTGGGCGCATGGCCCCATGACTAGGCGGTACACATAGAGGGCCGGCTCTTCCTCCATGATGCTGTGCGGACCCTGCCTCAAGCGGCGCAGATTCCGAGCACCCTTCGCGTACACAGCGTCGTCATACTCGTCTATCTCCGAGGGGAAATCGATTTCCGGGCGGACAACATGAAGGAAGCTCAGCGAATTAGCGGCCGCCAGTGCACGGGCCTCGGGGACCGTTACCACATCATACGGTACGGAGGCAATGGCACTGGCAAACTCGCTCTTCGGCCGAAGGGCGCGAAAGGGACGCAGCGTCATTTACGGAAGCCAAGTCTATTTCAAAGCGCCGGTTGTACGATGGCTTGGGCGTAAAGGTGCAGTCGCTGGACACTTCTTTCTTGTCGCCCTGCACGGTTGCATTCTGTGGCTGCAATGCTTATCATGCTTGCTCATACGCCGCGGGGTGGAGCAGCCGGTAGCTCATCGGGCTCAATCGGCGTACCGCGTTCTTTGCATAGTGTCATGAATGCGCGTAGGCCACGGGCTGCGCAGAGGGAAACCTTTGCGTGATTACCTGTCAAATTCGGGGAAGCCTTCACTGGTAATCCCGAGCCAAGCCCTGACAAGGGAAGGTGTAGAGACTTGACGGCAGGTCCCTAACGGTTCGGCCGAGGGTGAAGAGAAAGTCCAGACCACAAACGGCATCTGTCGGCAGCGAAAGCTGTAGCTGGTACGCATAACCCGAAGGTCGCGGGTTCGAATCCCGCCCCCGCTACTTCGAAGGCCGGCACCCCACTAGTGGAGTGCCGGCCTTTGTTATTCAGTGCAGATGCCGTCCCGAATGGCACCGCCGCTAACCGTGGGCCGGCTTGCGGATACTTGCTCACATGCTGAAACCAATGCACTGCCACCATTGCGGCTGCACCGCAAGCTTGCCGCATTTTCGCTGCCCATTCATGCGCGTGGCGGTATACCAACGGCCAGTAGTACAACGGACAGTCTCAATGGCCGCGTAAAGGCACGCCTGCGCGTGCGGGTAGCTGCCAACAGGCGATTCCAGGAAGAGGATGCGTGCCGCCTCCTAACGCGACCCTGCGAACGAGAGCCTTTGCCGCATTCGGCCTGGTGCATGCATGATGCCATAAGAAGACATCAACATGGAAGCGCCGCCGCGCACTCCATCGCGGCATCCCCCACCACTAGGCAAGTGACGTCTCAATAGTCGTATGTGGCAATTTTGGGCCGCTGAATCTTGTTCGGAATGTGTCGTAACGGGCGATCGTGACGTGATTGAACGGGCGACTCCGCCGCGAGCGGTCTTTTTCGCCGAAGGCGAAAGGGCGATTGCGCGCCGTTATCGCATTCCTGTCCGGAAATCAGCGCAGGCGTAGCATTGGCAACGCAGCAAGAGCATGATTCCACACGTGCCTGGCAACTGCGGGCATTCATTCGATAAAGAGGCTTCACTTGCCTCGCATAAATCGCCGCGGCTCGCAGCCTGAATGCCGATTTCCTGGTCCAAAGGCAAGATTGCGGCATTTGGCTGTGCGCACGGGATGGCGATGGCTGCACGGCACGTCCGAGGCGTCCGGCGTGGAACGTCTCAATCCGAGGACGACACCGTGCGCTCCAAGATAGAAGTCCGTCTGAACCACCGCGGACGCAGCCGGAGGCAGGTATCCCAAGCATGTTGGACGCCCGCTAGATGGATGCCCGGGTATACAACACTGTCCGGACCACACCGACTCCCGTGGACATCTCGGCGCCGAGCGCAATAAAGTGTTCGCGCTATAGGGCATTCGATGGCACAGGCACTCGAGGCTCGCAGGCAAGGAATAGGTGCTGGGATGCCTCGCCGGCGCCAATGGCCTTACTCGTTTAAGGAGAGCTCCTGGCTGTAGCTGGTATAGCCCGCGAAGATGCCAAATCCGTTTTCCACGTTCGTCGACACCTGCACCGGGTCCCCGTTCGGATTCCCAGAAAACCGCCTCTGCAACTGATAGGTCGAGGCATAATCGTGGAATGCCTCGCTGATGTGCAGCAGATACGCGCGGAAGACGCAGGGATCCTCCGTCAGCTCGTCACGACGCCGCTCACCCGTTAAGCAATCCGATAGGGACTGCTCCCTGATGTCGATGGACAGCTCAACTTCGTCGCCATCAAATGTGGCATCCGAAAACACGGCGTCTCTTACGACGATGGCATCGTCGCCATTGCCGAGGTCATCCGAATCTGCATTCTCGGCGAGGATGGACCCATGACTGATTTCAAAATACACCCGCCGAGGCTCCCCGACATCCTTTGGCTCCAGCAGCACGAACAGCCGGTAAAAGTCATTCAGGCCAAGCCGGTCTTGCAGCCTGAGCATCACTTCCGCGGTAACGAAGCGCCGTCCGGAAGATTCGATTTCATCAAGGTCTGTTATTTCATACGAAAAGTGAGCCTCCACGGGCTCCGGAACGGCATCGGTAGCCTGGATAGACGGGTAATTTTCCGCCTGCACCTGGAGAGAGTAGGTAAGTCCAGCTGCAGGAAAGACGGACTGCGCCCGGTAGTATCCGCCGCCGGCATGCGTGAGACTTACCCGTTCGCCACCATCCCTCGACGCGATGAAAACTACAGCGTCGGTCACGTTCCGAATTTGACCTCGCCCGTCAACAACGCTTCTTGCATCACTCACGTGCACTTTCCAGACGCTGTCAGGCGTAAAAAAGCTGTTCACCGCCAAGACAGGCTCGGCGTCCGGCAAATCCACCTCAAGCGTCAGTTCGCAGCCGCCCAGAAGCAGCACTGCCGCAACAATACCTGATATCGTTCGGTCCATGATGCCTAAAAGGTTCGCCTGTACGTGATATAGGGCACCGTCGGCAATAAACTCAGCTGCTTCAACACTTCCCTGTCCCCTTCCTGATCCGAATACATGAAGAAGGGATTCCTTCGGTTATACGCATTGTAAACGCCCAGGCTTATGGTACGCTCGTTCCGGCCACTGTGCTTGATAAAGTTGACGCCAAGATCCATGCGATGGTAACTGCGCATGCGATAGTTGTTGCGGCCGGAATAAGCCTCGACCACGCATTCACCGCATTCATGGATCGCCAGTGGCCAACCCCTGTAAAGCCTGGTTGGCAGCGTCACGGCTGCGCCTGTGGCAAACGTCCACAGGCCTGACAGTTCCAGGCCAGGGTGCAACCGGTGAGTGGCGACTACGGATAAGTCGTGACGCCGATCGTATTGGTACGGGAAGCTGGCGCCTCCATTAAGCTTGTCGAATTTTCGATACGTCCAGGAGAGCGTATACCCCACCCATCCCGTGGTCCGTCCGGCCTGTTTCCGAAGGAGGAATTCGCCACCGTAGGACCATCCCCTGCCAATCTCAGTCTTGTTCTGCCAATCATCACCTATACTCAGGAACCGCGCGCCGTTCTTATACTCAGCCAGATTGCTCATGCTGCGGTAATAGCCTTCGGTACTGAGCTCGTAGCGGCCCTTGAACAGGCTCCGAGCCGCTCCAAGCGCCACAACGTGTCCTCCCTGCGGAGGGACCTTGCTCGTAGCAGGGAGCCAAAGATCCGTGGGCAGTGAGAAACCGCTATTGTGCAGTAAAAACACGTACTGACGCATCCTCGCATAGGATGCTTTTGCCACCCATCCCACCGGGAGGAGATACCGAACGGAAAGCCGTGGCTCAAGCGAGGTAAAGAAGCGCTTCGTAATCGAGAATGCAGCCAACCTGAAGCCCGCATTCACCTTCAGCCGTGGTCCGAGCGTGATATCATCTTCAGCGTACAGAGCGTACTGCGTGCCGAAAAGCACGCTTCGGGGCGTTTCATAGTCTGCTTCATCGTCACCCTCAACGGTACTGCTTAAAGCACCGGGGTTGAACCTCCGCAACGAACCCGACCCGCCGAACCGAACAAAATGCCCCGGCCCCGGCACGTAATCCAAATCCACTTTCAGGCCCGCTTCCCGGATGCCCGATACATACCGGTCCCTGTAGTTGCCAGAAGAATTATCGCGTACATCACTGCCCGCCCTGAAGGCGTAATCGGAGATCGTGGCTGTCACGTTGCTGAAAAGCTTGTCCCCGACAAGGCGGTTCCACCGAACTGTTGACGTCAGGTTACCCCACTGAAAAAAGGACCTGAATTTCCACGGTTGGTCATCGCGGGCCGAAAAACCGTCGCGTCCGCTGTAAAGGCTGAAGTACAATCGGTCTTTCGGAGTTAGCTGCCCGTTTACCTTCGCATTCAGATCGTAGAAATTGAAGCCAATTACTTGGTCACGCATGAAGGGGCGCATCAGAAGATCTATGTACGTGCGGCGCCCCGAAACAATGAAAGACGCCTTGTTCTTTACGATAGGACCCTCGAGGATCACTCTTGAGGCTACTGCACCAACGGCAGCCTGACCCGAGAAGCGCTTGGCATTGCCCTCCTTCATGCCTATTTCCACTACGGAAGCAAGCGTTCCCCCGTAACGCGCCGGAAACCCGCCCTTGGTCAGTTCCACGTGCTTGAGTGCATCGGAATTGAAAACCGAGAAGAAGCCGAACACGTGATAGGCGTTGTAGACGCGTGCGCCATCCAGCAACAGCAGCGTTTGGTCGCCACTGCCGCCGCGGACAAACAGGCCACTCGCGGCTTCCGATCCCGACTGCACGCCCGGAAGGAGTTGCAGTGAGCGCAGCAGGTCCACTTCTCCCAGGATGGACGGTAGGGCACGCACCTGGGCCAGGGAAACCCTGATAGTGCTCATACGCACGTTCTCTTCTATGGGCTCTATCCGCTCTGCCACGACGGTAACGCTGTCCGTAGTCAGTCCAACGGGAGTAAGGCTTACCTGCAACTGCACATCCTCGGTCAGCTGGAATGCATATGCCTCGGGCGCATACCCGAGATACGATACCACTAGGGTTACCGAATCGGCCGGCAGCGTAAGGCTGAAGAACCCGTACGTATTCGATACTGTGCCCAGTCTTAGGTCCGTGTCGTAAATATGGGCGCCCGGAAGATTCTCTCCGCTTTCCCCATCACTGACGAATCCGCTAATAGTATGCGTGGCCGCTGCCTCGCCCGGAACCTGGGCTGCGCCTTCCTTTGCCGACAAGGCAGCAAGAAAGGACAGGGCGCCAAGAAGGGCAGCTGCCGACCCCGGCAGAACCGTCCTCGGCAATCGGTGGGACATGAGGCGGTGAGGAAACTGCACGCTCTTAACTACACAGCAGCAAGCAGAAATACCCAGAGTAAGCCAAACATGCTTGCACGGCATGTTTATACGCGCTGCCGCTTGCATGAGAAGCGTTATCGAGAAACTGTCAAATCTTGGGTCTGCAGAATGCCGCGGCATGGGATTGGGGAATTAGAATTAGGCGGCCTGTTTGTCTACTTCTACGCTGTACTCGTGTGGGGTTGTTTCCAACACACGAATGAGCTGCTGCGATCCAGTCAGCCTCCGCCAGCGTTTCTCTGCTTCCCGGGTCAGCTTGTAAACCATCATCAGTGTTGCCTCCCGGCTGCCGCATCCCTTGGTTTGCCGTGTACGTTTCCCTGCGGTCGCAAACGTGGACTCAATGGGATTCGAACTCCGAAGGTGAACCCAGTGTTCGGGCGGGAACTGGTAGAAGGTTAAGAGCTCCTCCTGATCCTTGCGCAGACAGGTGAGCGCCTTCTCGTAGGCGCCTCCGAAGAGATCCTCGAAGGTATCGAGTGCCTTCAGGGCATCCTTCCTGGACGGAGCCGTATAGATGCCACGGAGCCTCTCTTTCGCAGACCCCTGCAGCTTCTTGGGCAGCTTACCCGGCACGTTGGCTGTCTTGTGCACCCAGCATCGCTGTTGTAGCGTGGAGGGGTATACTTCATCCAACGCGGCCCAGAAGCCCAGGCCTCCGTCTGCTGTGGCCACCTTAGGCGCTACGTCCAAGCCTCGTTGTCCAGCAATAGCTCCTTCCAGGACAGCCTGCTTTCCCGCTCTCCGCCTAGAAGTCCTACGAGTTCTTTGCTTCCATCAGGCGCAGGCGCCAATAATAATCAAGCATACATGGGCGCTCGTTTCCCACGCGGACATTGAAATACAGCCCGTCAGCCCAGAGGTAAACATACCGCTTGCCCGCGGGGTCCCGATTGTTCCATTGCCGGTATTCCTCCAGCCAGGCCCCCTTGAGTCGGCTGATCGACGATGGCAATAGGTTGCCAGCTTGCGGATCGATCGGGATAGGTGGGGGCCTCACGGCCCCCACCCCCCCACACCACCGTGCGTACGGGTCCGTACACGGCG
This sequence comes from Rhodothermales bacterium, assembly GCA_965216255.1. Taxonomy (GTDB): domain Bacteria; phylum Bacteroidota; class Rhodothermia; order Rhodothermales; family Bin80. The sequence goes on along the minus strand of OZ244148.1, from coordinate 3,684,117 downwards.
GTTCAATGGACTTGAGCAAACCGACTTGGGTGCCAGGGCCACCAGGCCGCTACGTGCCGGGAGTTCGGATTCGGGTTGCGCCGTGCGAACTTCGGTCCCTTCCCCACGGGCACCGCCGGATTCACCGGGGCTGTCCCACGCAAAAGGCAGCGTTAGCTGGATTTTCTGCCGCATTGCTCGCATGAGCTTGCCGTCCTACTATCCCTGTCCATTGTTCGGGCCTTCGTCGGCTAAGCCGACTACTATGCCCTCTGCTGACTTCTGCGTTGCGGTCACGTGCCTTACGACACGTTCAGTCCGGCTTAGCCGGACACAACGCAGATCTCCCAGGGTAAGACCAACCGCCTTCCCCGCACACCTGCCGAATCTACCACCCCGACGCATAGATGACGCGGACTTTGCGATAACCGGCTCGCTCGTCCGATCGGGTAGGCCTCGTATTCGGTTCTTGTTCATCAGGTCGCGGGTTTGCTACACGCTTCCTTCAGACCCCGCCTCACGACGACGCCCTTGCGCTTCGCTAATCCTTCGCCGCCATCTGGCTGGATAGAGGACTTGCACCTCCAAGCTGTTGATCATGCCTGGCACACCGGTAGGGACCCAGGTTGCCCCGGGCCCCCCGCACAGATCCGGGCATGCACGTTAATGCACCCGGCTCCTCCCTTGGGTTGCGCCGACGCGCGTGACGGCAAATCGTGCGTCCGGCCATGGGTGACGGACATGCGGCTTCGGCCAATACTTCGTGGCTAACAGGCCGATACGCTCCCACGACGTTTGATCCTTCTGGGATCGTCGCCGTAGCACTTTCAGCCATATCCAGCGAAGGCGGCGGTAACATCGCTGTAAGTAAGGAGAGCTCGTCGGAACCGCATAGTAATTCAGCCACCCACCCAGCACCCGTCCCAGCCAGCGACCCGTCTCATGCACATTCGTGTGCATTCGTTGGACCAACCCTTCCTTCACCCGCTTCAGAAAGCGGGACATCCGTTTACGGGTGGGTTTGCGACCTATTCCGAAGCGCCCCTTCCGGTCCTTACGGCAATAGTGCGTAAAGCCCAGAAAATCGAACGTCTCCGGTCGGCGTTCGCCCTGTCTCCTGCGGTTGTGATCTGCAAATCGCCCAAACTCCAGCAATCGTGTCTTGCCGGGATGCAGACTAAGCCCGAAATGATCGAGCCGCTCTTGCAGGTCTTGCAGGAAACGTTGTGCCTCCCATCTGTGCTGGAAACACACCACGAGTCGAGTCGCCCGGGGGAATTTCACCCCCGGGCGCTCACAGAACCGTACGTGAACGTCTCCGCTCATACGGCTCTTCCTATGCAGCCATCTGCGGGAAGAATTGCCAGTGCGCAAACAGGATGGGATAACTCTGCTGGATCCTCCGCAGCCACGCCGCCGCCGTCCTCCGATGGCCGCGCAAACGTTTGTATTTGCGCGTGGCCCAGAGTACAAGCCTGCGGTCTATGTAGCGCAGGACAAGCCGCAGCGCGGTCCTGTAGAAGGCCCCGTAGTAGCTTATCCAGCCCCGGATGGTCGCATCGAACATGCGTGACAGATCCACCAGTGACTTGTCACTGCGAAGATGCAGCTTCCAGCCTCTGACCGTCTGCCGAATGGACCGCTTCGCCTTGTTGCCAATGGCAGGACTGAAATTGACGAAGTACTTCCCCCACCGATTCCTTGAGCGCCGGGGACAGAATGTGTACCCCAGAAAATCAAAGGATGTGTTGGGATATCGCTCCTGCCTGTCGCTGTCCTGGCAATAGACGATCTTCGTCTTTGCCGGATGCAACGTCAGTCCGCACTGCGCAAGGCGCCGCTCCAGAGCGTAGCACAGCTACTTTGCCGCTCGCTCCGGCAGTGGCATACGGCATCGTCTGCATATCGCGCGAACGGAATGTTCGGGAATTCCCGCGCCATCCACATATCGAAGGCATAATGCAGGAAGAGGTTCGCCAGAAGAGGACTGATCACGCCGCCCTGCGGCGTACCAAGATCCCGCTGCTGTACCTCCCCGTCCGGCATCGCCACCGGTGCTGTCAGCCAGCGCTCCACATACAGCAATACCCACTTCTGGTTGGTATGCCGCCTGAGCGCCCGTATCAGCAGATCACGGTCTATCGTGTCAAAGAATGCCTTAACATCCAGATCCAGCACCCAATCATAGCGCCAACATCGTTGCCGCGTCTGTCCCAGTGCCTGATGCGCTGACTTGCCCGGTCGATATCCGTACGAATCCGGATGGAAATGCTTCTCCAACTCCGGTTCGAGCCACTGCTTCGCCACTATCTGGGCTATCCGGTCCGCCACCGTGGGGATCCCCAGCGGGCGCGTGCCTCCACTCGCCTTGGGGATGTCCACCCGACGTACCGCCGACGCAAAATAGCTGCCAGAGGCCATGCGGTTCCAGAGCTTATAGAGGTTATTCCCCAAGTCCGCTTCGAAGTCCGCAATCGTCTGGTTGTCTATTCCCGCCCCTCCCTGATTCGCCTTCACCTTCTTCCATGCCTCCCACACCATACGCTTGGTGATGGGAAACGGCTTTGCTTGAGTCATCGGAGTCCTCCCCCGCTGGGTTGCTCCAACGATTCAAGCGGCATAGAGCAACCCCTTCGCTCCCGTCCCATTACAGGACGTTCCTCGCTAGTACGGGTTGCTCCGCCCGTGTACCCTGTATTGGTACTCAACCACTTGCGGGGTCTCCGCTTGTGGCGCTCCCTTGACACCAGGGTGACACGTTCACACGTTCCGCACAAGAGCCTGGACCGCATTCCTGCCGCCTTTACGCCGGATGCCGCTCGGACAGTAAACAGGACTCCCTCCGAACTCGTCCCGAGATAACGACTACCCCTCGGTTTTGACATCGTCCCTATGCTTTCGACGCTTCGTCAACGGTTCATTTGCATTCGGCTCTACGGTCCCCACCTGACGAGATCAAGTCCCGCCTTTTCCCAGCTCGCTCACCACGGTACCTCTTTAATGCCGCAGCAGTGGGTGGTTTGAAGCCTCCTCCTGCAAGGCGGCTCCGAGGGGCCCTCCCTCATCTCTTGTGCAGCATGGCTGCTTGAGTAGCTATGTCATAACCACCTCCGCATGCCTGCGTGTCGCACAGTCATCCGCATAGCGGATGATGTATGCCTCTCCCACTATCCTCTGTGATGAACGCCACGCCTGAAACCAGCAGTCCAGCACGTAATGAAGGTAGATATTGGCAAGAATCGGAGCGATCACCGCACCCGGCGGTAGGGTCGGGGGCTGGCGCGCCTACGGTAGGGGCCGGTGGCTCGTCCGTCGCTTTCGCTCCAGGCCTCAATCCGGCTCCCATGGTCACGTTTCCAGCCCCCGCCACGTCAAACCGTACGTACGGATTTCCCGTATACGGCTTTCCTGTTGGCTACCTCCCACGGTTTGTGGACCGCTGGAATCGGGAGTGCTTTCTTCCGTACGCTCTGCCTTGAAGCAGTCAAGACTGCCATACAAGGCGTGCTGTAACGGTCTACTCCTCCTGTTCCGACCCAGTGAGGTCTTAGCCGTCCGATATGTCCCCCGTCGCGGATCCTGCGTGCTAACGGATGCCTTTATCTCAGCACCCTTGCCTCTCCGTGGATTGGTGGACCTTCCAACAGTCAGGCGCCTTCGCTCGACGAACGTTACATTCGCTTCACGGCTACTACACGCCCGTCCGCCACCCTCTCGCCGTTCAGCCCCTTTCCCGGAGCTGCCACCTGTAGGGCCTACCTTTCTCCGACGATTTCTCGCCGGGGCGAGGAGGGCTTCTCCAGTTGCTCGGTGTGTCCTTGTCATCGTGCCATCGCTACCACCCCGCCGAAGTGGATAGGTCGTGTCAATCAGATTTCGACCTTCCATGCTGCCTTCACCCGGAACACGAGGGTTCGGCCTTCGGAACAACTTCACGAGACCATCTGTGCGTTCACTTTCGTTATGGCCCGACGACTCGCCGCCTCCCTCAAGGAAACGCTGTCGGTAGGCTTCATAGGTTAAGTTTCCCGCTCCCATGCTACCCGAGCTACAAAGCTCTGATTGTTACTTTGGCGGGATTGTCTCCCGCTGGACACACGTGTTCCCTGCTCACTCTCCTGCCATACCTGCCCCTCCATCACCCCTGCCTTCAACCACTTGATGATCAGGCGTATCACACGCTTATCTGCGATACGATGCTCCAGGAATCGGATCAACCAATCCTGGTCTACCATGTCGAAGAACTTGCGGATGTCGGCGTCCACGATGAAGCGGACCTGCCGACGCTCAATCACGTAGGCCAGAGCGTCGAGCGCATCATGTGCGCCACGCCCCGGCCGAAACCCGTAGCTAAACCCGTGAAACTCCGCCTCATAAATGGGCGTCAGGATGCACTCCACGACCGCCTTCTGATCGCGGTAGGCCCCGGGTTTCCCCGAGGCCCCCGCACAGATCCGGACGTGCCCGCTAAGGCATCCGGCTCCTCCCTCGGGTCGCGCCAGCGCGCATGACGTTAACGGGTTGGCATGCCAATCCGTAGCCGTAACCGGTCCATCCCTTGTGGCACACGAACCCGGCCCTGTGTCCGGTATGTGCAGGAATTGCCGGTTTCCCCTCGAGTGGGGCCCTTCGCTCCACCAACTCCGCCGCGTGGGCCTCCACGCTTTGTTCGCCGGCTTCATCATTACTATGACCCTTCTGACTTCTCCCTGCTGTGCATCCTCCGATCGGCTTCTGCCTTCTCTTTGGCGGCCCCGCCCATGGAGCTGGGCAGCAGGGAGACCTCCCAGGTCCCGGCGTGATATGTACGTGCGTCCCTGGGTTCTTCGACACCGTGGGTCTGGCACTCTCTCACCCTTAACGAGAGTGTTCATATTGCCTTCAACCGTCATCAGAGTCTCGGCGACCCAAATGTTGGATCTTTCGGTGCTCAATAGCCCTGGCCACACGCCCCGCTGCCGACGCTTCACCGCCCCCCTCGCGGGTGACGATGCACGGCTCGCGGAGACATACGGTTGGTTAGCCTTATATGTCACGGAACTTGCATCCGCTATATCACGCCAGTTAGCCTGACGCACAACGACCTTGTCCTCCAGTGCGGCGATGCCGAGCGGTCGCTCGGTACGCTCCACGGTGCACACGATCGCATAGGTCCACCAAGCGGTTTTCCAATCCATCCGCGTACTCCTGCCACGTCACGCCGTCTGCCCCCGCCGCCGCATCGCGCTTAAGCGCGTAGAATGCGGCCCGAAGGGAGTCGACATTGACATGATGTAAGAGCGTCATGAGGCGTTCCTGTGGGTTCCGCTTCACGCATTGCCGTAACCAGTCCATCCCCTGTGACACGCGCTCCCAATTCTGCGCTTGGTACGTGTGTGGACTTTCTGGTTTCCCCTTGGGTACAGTCCTTCGCTCCAGCTGCTCCGCCGGGGATCTCTCCCCGTTGTTCGCAGCCTTCGTCGCTACTATGACTGTATCTGACTCCTTCATCTCGTCCATCTCCGGCTTTGGAGCAAGCTCCTTCCCATTGCGGCCCTGCACGACAGCAGGGCGAGATGAAGGCCTCCCAGGTCCCGACAAGACACGTACGTACGTCCATGGGTTCTTCGACACCGCGGGCCTGGTACTCTCTCACCATAGCGAGAGTATCCATGTTGCCTTCGACTCTGAGGAAAGCCTCGGCGACCCGAATATTGCCTCTTTCGGTGCTCGATAGCCCTCGCACCGCTACCGACGCTTCGCTGCCATCCTCACGAATGACAACGCACGGCTCGCGGAGATATGTGCTGGGTTGAAGCTTCATATCACGAGACTTGCACCCGCTGTGTCTTGCCAGTTCGCCTGGCGCACCCCAAGTATGGCCTCCAGGGCCAGAGGAAAGTCGTTGGTCGAAACTGCCCGCAGGTACAAAGCCGGAATGAGTGCATCAGCCGATCTTCGATCCGCCAACGACGGACTGCGGCGCATATAGCGCGGCAGTATGGCGCTGGTGAAGATATGCCCTGCTCGAGGGTCACGGATATGGGGCCGTTGGATCGCTAGCGGGCCCGCACCCGTGAGGATTTCTCTCTCCGGCTGGTGGCCATTGCGTTTGACGATTCGGTGGCCGCGCTCACTCCGCAGGTGTGCATGGGCCTTCACGTAGTCGTCGGCTTGCCGCTCGAGCGCTGCCTGAAGCATGCACCGGGCGGAGCTGCGCACCAAGTCATCCAGGGTGCTGAGTGCCTCCTCACGGGTAAGGAGTGAGTGTACGTTGGATTCTGTTGGGTCTGTCAAACGATGTAGTCCAAATATGCCCGTCTAGGGCGATTGATGGATACTCCACAAAGATACTCCTTAGCACTCTGAAGACCCAATATGTGACAGTTTCTCGGACGGGCTGCGCAAGGAGCTCCATCAGTCCCGGCACCAGCTGGAGAAGGCCAAAGCCATTATTGGCTCTACCCCTTTTTTAGTGGGTACACTCACCTGAGGATGCCTTCGGGGTATAGATCTAGGCCTCCGAGGTGAAAGTAAATGACGTTAGCAAACCGCCATTTGTTGCGGAAGCCCCTACTGCGCACTTTGATTGTTTTGATCCGGCTGTTGATGGCTTCCGCAGGGCCATTGCTCTCCTTCAGGATGATCGCATTGAGGATATCCCACAGGTGTTTTTTGATGGTTCTGGCGGCTGCTTTGACCGGTTCCAGCCGACACCGCATGGCCCAGGACAACCATCGCTGCCAACCCTTACGCGCCCATGTGAGGTGGACATAATACCACAACTGCATGGCCATTTCCTTGATAGCCCACGCTCGGGCCGTCTTCAACGTGCTGGTACGCAACCGCTGGAAGTGCGCCTTCTGCTTACCAGACATGTTGGCCGGGTTAGTCAACCAATCATATTTGGTTCCCTTGAGGTCTTGTAGGCCTTCCTTCATCAATGCCCGGTGCTCCTGTCGCCGAACCTTGTCCACGGCAGTTCCCAGACATTTCACTACGTGACATCTGTCAAAGGCCACCTTCCGTTGCGCCTCTGGCACACACTCCAGCGTGGCGTTGATGTAGGCCGGCCACATGTCCATGCTAACACTCTCGATACCCTCCAGCTGCTCCAAACCAGCATACCAGCTCGTAAGCGTCTCTTTCTTCCGGTCTTCGCCCACATGCAGCACCGTAGCCGCCTTCGCATCCGAAACAACCGTGACATACTCGTGGCGCTCGCGAAAAGAGGTCTCATCCACGCCAATATGGGCAACACCCCGTTGCTCCCTCCGCGCAAGGCCTCGTTGCACCGCGCGCTGCATGATCCCGTTTATTGCATTCCAGCTCACCCCCATCAGACGGGACACTGCCGACACACTCGCCTCCTGCAGCCAATCAATCACCAGCGCCTCAAACCCTGCAGTGAACCGTGACATAGGTTCCGCCCACGGAACCGGCACTGTGCGCACTCCATGCTCCGGGCATTCCACGCGGGGAAGTTGCGCAACTACCATGGTGCGATACTCACACAGATCCAGGTGACGCCATTGCCGGCACCGGTGGTCGTAGCCCGCCCACGCCGAGCCACACTCCGAACAAGGCAGTTGATGGCCGTCCTCGTAGGCCACATGAATCCGGACTTCTTGCGCCTCATGCGCAAACGTCACCTCGGAACTCTTCCAGGGAGCATGGATGCCCAAGAGGCAACCGATGTCTCTATTTAGTTACGACATATCGTTGCTGGGGTTAGAGAACCCGGGATTATTTACATAAATGCAAAGTCGATGTTCGAAGGCAGACTTAATTGGTTCGTAAGCTCTTGATTTTATTTTGTTACATAGGAGTATCGTAGTAGCGTTTTCGATTCGAATACCGAACCATAAATACTCTCAAGGTGAATCCCATGGCCTCCAGTTCAGCTGGACATGTGTTGACGGCGCCCTTCAATAAGTCTGTAAAAGTCACGGGGCACCATTCGGAAAAGTTAACCTCCGATGCCGGAGTCCTCCTGCTGCGGTCGCTCTTCATGCTTACCGGCCTCACAGCTCGCCTGGCAGCGATCCTTAGCGATTCCCGCATTCCGGGGCGCATTTACGCATCGCTTTGATGAGCTCTTGCAGTCTGTCTTGCTGCTCTTGGCGCAGGGCAGGATGCGCCAGCGTGATATGCGTCGTCTGCGCCATGAGGCGGCCATGCGCCCCGTCGCCTCAATGAAGGCAGGGACGGGTGGGCTCTAAGACGGCAAGCCTTTGGCCTCACAGCCTACCATTTCCCGACTGTTACGTAGGCTGGGCACAAAGAAGAACCTGGCCAGATTGAGCCATTTCGTCGCCACCTTTGCCATGGAGCGCCTCCTGCATGCCAGAGGCGGCAAGCGCTACGATACGCTGGTCATGGATATAGACGCATTGCCCGTGGATGCCCATGCTCGGCAGCAGGGCAGTGCCTATAACGGGCACTACAAGCGCAACATCTTCCTGCCTCTTATTGCCAGTTGTGCGGAAACCGGCGGCATGCGCATCGCCACGCTGCGTCGTGGCAATGCGCATGTCGTAAACGACTGCTACAACTTTATCAAGAAGATCGCTCTCAGGCTGCGAACGGATGTGGCCCGGAAGGTGATCATGCGGTTGGACGCGGCCTTTAACAGTGGAGCGTTATGCAGTAAGCTGGAGCGGATTTGGATTGGCTACATAATGCGCCTGAAGGAAAACGACGTCCTGGCGGCAGTGGCCGAGCCCTATTGGTCGGGCGTACAACCCGAAGAGGAACAGTGCTATGCAATACCGCGCCCTGTCTTGGGAGTGCGAGCGGCGCGTCGTGTTGGTGGTACTGCCGAATCCCGGGGAACTGTTCCCCGAGCACTTCTATCTGATTACCGATCATGACGAGCACGCCTACTCGGCGGAGGAGATCCTGCATCTTTATCGCAGAAGGGGTAAGGCCGAAGCCCACATGGGAGAACTAAATCAAGCCTGTTCCATGGCGCTGTCGTCGTCGCCACGCCCCAAGACCCATTACCGGGGCCTACCTATTCCACGCAAAGAGGAAGCGCAGCCGGAAGAAACGCCGTTTTACGCGCACAATGAAGTCCTGCTGCAGCTTTACCTGCTTGTGTACGAGGTGCTACACCTGGGTCGCTGCACCATGAAGCAGCCGGGAGCACGGCACATGCACTTGAAGACACCTCAGAAGGAGGTCTTGAAGGTTGGGGCGCTGATAGTACGGCACGCACGTAATATCGAAATCCGGATAGCCTTCAGCGCCGTAGCGCTCTGGCGACAGTTCTGGGGGCGCTACCAGCAGCTGACGTGGGTTACCTTGGAATGAGGCCATGCCGCGCTTGTTAGCGCAGCATCGGTTCTGGACTGTACGGGCTTATTCAACGGCAGAGGTACGTCTTCACGGTATGCCTTTGCCTCGAAAACAGGCCATTCGCGGGGCTCATTGCCCTGCATCCACGCCAAAACCAGCTTTGCGGCAGGCTCCACGAAGATATTGCTGCCTTACAACAGAATGTACCACTTCCGACAGCCCTCTTGCATTGTCTACACCTGTATACTTTTGGCAGGTGAATAATCCGGGAGAACGTGTGCGCCTTCGTGATGATGGTCTTGAAACAGACAAGAAACGGGTAGGAATCCACATCATCTCGTATCGTTATCCCGTTGAATGCAACATTGAACCCATCTAATTGGGGGCAAAGCCCCATTATATAAGGTTACGGTCTCTAAATTAAGTCACAGGCTCAACAGTTAGAAAATCAAGAAGCTGCTCGCTTAGTCGGCAACCTGCAAGACGATGTAAATCATGTATCGATGGATTCCGGTCGGCTTGGCCACACTTATTATTCTGACGCCCCCGGCGCCTGCGACCGGCCAATTGGTCTGGTCCACACAGTTCAGCGACAATCGGTCCGAAGTAAGTTCCGTGGCCGTTTCACTGGACGGCGGGCATGTAGCCGTGGGGGCGCACGACAACATTGTTCGGCTGCTGGATTCGGCCACCGGGGTCGAGGTGCGCCGATTCGAAGGCCACACGCACCACGTAACTTCGGTGGCGTTTTCGCCTGATAGTACGCATCTGGTCTCGGGCTCGCGAGACAACACGATCCGGCTGTGGGACGTGGCTACCGGCGCCGAAGTGCGCCGGTTCGAAGGACATACGCACTTCGTAACCTCCGTGGCCTTTTCACCCGATGGCCTGCGTCTGGTCTCGGGCTCGCGAGACAACACGATTCGGCTGTGGGACGTGGCTGCCGGCGCCGAAGTGCGCCGGTTCGAAGGACATACACTGTGGGTCACGTCGGTGGCATTTACGCTCGATGGTACGTACATGGCCTCTGCGTCAGGTGACGCTACCATTCGGTTGTGGGAAGTCGCCACCGGTGCGCAAGTACGTCTCCTTGAGGGGCACGCAGAACCCGTAAACTCGGTGGCGATATCATCCGACGGGGCGCATATGGCTTCGGCATCAAGCGACGGATCGGTCGTACTGTGGGATGCGGCCACCGGACAACAGGTTCGCAGCCTTGAGGGCGACATACTTTCCGAGCATGCCGTGGCCTTTTCCCCGGATGGCAGGCAGGTGGCCTCAGGTGGATCCTTTGGTACGGTTCGGCTATGGGACGTGGCTTCGGGCGTCGAGTTGCTCAGATTCCAGGTGGAAGAGCTGCGGCGACGGAGTGACGTAACTTCCGTGGCGTTTACGCCCGATGGCATGCACGTGGTCTTCGGCTCTGGTTCCAGTGACAATACGGTTCGGCTGTGGAACGTGACATCCCCGGAGGTCCTGGCCGTGCTCGTCGGCCATACGAATTCCGTAACTTCCGTGGCGTTTACGCTCGATGGCACGTACGTGGCCTCGGCATCGCGAGACAGTACGGTCCGGTTGTGGGACGTGGCCACGGGAGCAGAAGTGCGCACGTTAGAGGGCCATGGAAGAGGCATGACTTCCGTGGCGTTTACGCCCGATGGCATGCGCGTGATCGCGGGCTCGCGAGACGGAATAATCCGGCTTTGGGACGCGGCCACCGGGGCCGAAGTGCGAAGGTTCGAGGGCCATACGCATTTCGTGAATTCTGTGGCGTTGTCGTCCGATGGCAGCCACCTTGCCTCGGCATCGGATGACAATACGGTTCGGTTGTGGGATGTGGCCACCGGGGCCGAAGTGCGCATATTCGAGGGCCACACGCATGACGTAACTGCCGTTGCATTCTCGCCGAACAGTGCCTTTATCGCTTCCGGCTCCGGGGTTTTTGACGAAACGGTCCGGCTTTGGGACGCGGCCACCGGGGCCGAAGTGCGAAGGTTCGAGGGCCACACGGGTGGCATCACGTCGGTGGCTTTTTCAATGGATGGAACGCAGCTGGCTTCGGGATCCGAGGATGAAACAATCCGGTTATGGGACGTGGCCACGGGAGCGGAAGTGCGCATATTCGAGGGGCATACGTTCTACGTGACTTCCGTAGTGTTCTCGCCCGACGGCAAGCATCTGGCTTCGGGGTCCTGGGATGAAACAATCCGATTCTGGGATGTGGCCACGGGAGCAGAAGTGGGCAGTTTTGAAGACCATTCGGACAGAGTGACTGCCGTTGCGTTTACGAAAGACGGCATGATACTGGCGTCAGGATCGGAAGACCGGACGGTACGGCTCTGGGATGCTACGGCCCTGCTGGGGCCGCTGGCTATCACCGGGCCGGGCGAAATTGTCCCCGATGCCGTCACGCTTTCACATTATCCGAATCCCGTCACTTTCGGCGGTACCATCGAGTACATCCTGCCCGATGCCGGTCGGGTGCGGTTGTCGGTCATTGACATATTGGGACGCGAGATGAAAGTTCTGGTTGATCGCATGCAGCCTGCGGGCGTGCATGACGTATGGCTGGCAACCTCCCGGTTGTCGAGCGGCATCTATTTTCTTGCGCTGCAAGCGGAAGATGTCCGGGTAACGCGTCCCATTACCATTGTTCGGTAACATGAACATTTATGGCCCCGGGATTTTCAGACGGGAAGAGGTCGTAGTTGAGAATGGTGTGCAAGGCACTGCAACACACTCCACGCTGCTGGACGGGTCCGACTGGTCCCACGGCAGTTGTCCGTATTGCCTGAATGCCACTGCACCGGTGGTGAGCAGACAATTCGGCACCACGCATATTTGGCGCAAGCAGGAGGTCCGCAAATGGCGACAATCAGGCAAGTAACGAAGGTGCACAGAATTCACGACCGCACTGCGGTGTGGCACCCGAGGGGTCTCGCGTTTCTCGTGGCATGGGCCGCGATTGCATCGGGTCCTGTACTGGCCCAGGATGACGCCGCGATGCCCTCGCCCGTGCAGGCGGACACCACGAGGGCCAGTTGCCTGATTCATAACCCTTCCGGCATAGCAGAACCGGACGCCCAAACGGCGGCGCTATTGGTGTGCCAGGCACTGCGAAGGAGAGGCATTGACGTAGGGGAGCCGGTTTACGAGGCTCCCGATACGGCCAACGTCTACCGCGTGAGTGTACATTTCCTGGGAGAAGCGGTGCTGCTGCGGGTAAGCCATGAGGTGCCAGTGGGCACGATCATTCGCGAGCGACAGGTGAGGCTGGCCTCGATCGAAGAGACGTTTGAGGCAGCAGGAAGGCTGGTGGCTGCCCTGGAAGGTGAGGAGACAGTAGAATCCACGGCTACGATGGAGACTCTGATCACGCAAGACCTGGATGCGGACATCAGTTTGTGGGCATTCGGGCTACTCGCCGCGGTTGCTCCAGGAGAAAATGCCACGCCGGCTCCCGGCTTCTTGCTGGGGTGGCACTATGAAACACCGCGATTTGGCATCTTTACCGACTTTCATTTTGCGAACAATCAGAGCGACAACGGCCATTTTCAATATGGTACGATCACAGTCGGCGGACAATACTTCCTGCTTGACAAGGCCATTGCACCGTGGATCAGCGGTGGAGCATCCATGCTGTTTGCTACCATGTTTGATGCGTTTCGGCAAGATGGATCGGCGATAGGCGTATTCGGTGCAGTCGGACTCGAAATGCTGCGATTCAACCGAAACAGACTGGCGATTGAGCTCCGGCTCAACCTGCCCTTCTCCAAATTGCCGAATGATGAGTATGACGATTTCCATTTCGATTCTAACAATGGCGGGCCTGCAGGACCGGATCGTTACGTGGCGCCCATTAGCCTTAGCATTGCCTATCTACGGGATGCGCCCTGGCTGTCATGGTGGTAGCGGCGGGACTTCGGATACATGCTGATGCTCAAATGCTATGACTGCTTGTAGGCATTGTATTGTTGCTGGAGTGTGTGCCCTCGCACTTCTGATCCTCGTTATTCTGACTATTCCGGAACGATCCGTGCCGGTGGTGGCGCCTGCGCCGTCCTGGCACGGCACAGAGGCAGCGGACACAATCTCCAATTACAGCGATCCGGATCAGTTCTTCGCCTATCACGCGGCCATCCGCCGCGCCGAGGGTGGCCCCGGCTACCCCCCCGAACTACCGCATGAATGCGTTCAACAAGGCGGTGGCCGCAAGAAAGCAGCCGGGCAGGAAGCTGGCCTGGGTCGAGCGAGGGGCGTCCAACGTGCCCGGACGTACGCGGGCTGTAATCGTGGATCCCGACGATCCGAGCCACCGGACCTGGTTTGCGGGCTCCGTATCCGGGGGGCTGTGGAAGACCCTCGACGGCGGGGCCTCCTGGCAGTCGCTGACGGATCACCTGCCCAATCTGGCGATTTCCGCGCTTGCGATCGCGCCGTCTGACCCGGACATGATCTACATGGGAACCGGTGAGAGCTTCAATAACTTTGCTGGCGTCGGGGGCTCCGGCATATTCAGGTCAACCGACCGCGGCCGCACTTGGGTGCAGCTGGCGTCGACCGTGCAGGGTTCGGCCTTTCGCTTTGTCAATCGCTGACGGTGGACCCGCACGATGCGCAGACCGTCGTGGTGGCGACCCACGAAGGGATATTTCACACCTCCAACGGCGGCAATGCGTGGGATCAGGTGTACAGGCATGAGCGTGATTATCCAGTGGAGGATCTGAGGGCCAGCCCCGATGATTTCAATGTACAGTTTGCCACGGTGAACGGGTATGCGATTCTGCGCTCCTTGGATGCCGGCCGCACCTGGAACGTGTCCCTGGATGACTTTATTGGACTGGTACGGCGGATGGAGCTGGCAATTGCCCCCTCAGATCCAAGCGTAATATATGCCTCCGGAGAGGCCAGGACGGGGTACGACCGATTGTATCGAACCAGCGACGGGGGCGAGACCTGGAACCCGGTACTTATCGACGGCAAAACTGACTGGCTTGGCTTTCAGGACTGGTACGATCAGACGCTTGCGGTCCATCCGTATGAAGTGGACAAGGTGCTCCTGGGGGGGGTCTGGCTGGCTGAGGTTTCTATCGGCTCAGGCACCGTGGAAAGCAAGGTTCTGTCCAACCTACAGCTCGTAGACAGATCGTTGTTCCTTGCCTTGCTCTTTTTTGACGGAAACTTTCGCGGCGTGCTCCGGACGGGAGATACGGTGGACGAGGTCCTGGACGTGACCCCGGACGATTTCGTCGCCATAGAAATCCGCTTCGGGCCCGGGCGCTCCCAGAAGGCGCACCGGTACACCGTGTCGGGAACGGGTAACAATCCGGTGGCAAACGGACTCGACCTGCCATTCGCCGAATACGAAGACCAGGACCATGCCGACGGTTCGTTTGAGGTGTGGGATATCGACAACAACCGCCAGCTCATGGTTTCCTTCAGGGATCAGGCGGACGACGGAGAGTTCAATCTGGTGCGGAGCGCGTGTCCGGGGACCGGGACAGCCTGAGCTGGGAGGTCGTGGCCGTCCACGGATACCCTTACCATGCCACGGAAGCGGACGAGCGCCTCGCCCGGGACGGAGGGCTGGTCAACAAGCTGCTGTACTACCTCGTGCCCGTTCTGCGGAGCAGTGCCGTCTGGGATCCGGAAAATCTGCCAGAATCGTTTTTGCGCATTACCGTGGACCAGGCTGTATTTCTATTGGGCGAGCCCGGCGAGCACCCGGCCAACTGCTGTGTGCACGTGGATCACCACAACCTCATTTTCATTCCCGTGAACGAGGCCCGCCAGGAATTCAAGCTGCTCAACGCGAACAATGGCGGGGTGTACTTTTCCGGCGACAGCGGCGAGACCTTTACCGGTGCCACCGGATACAACACGACGCAGTTTTACGGTCTGGACAAGAAGCCCGGCGAGAATATCTATATAGTGCTTGTACGAAAATATTTCAAATCTTAAAGAAACAATCGGTTATATCTTGCCATTGGCGCTAAATCCGAGGGCCGTATAGCCGATTTGGGCGTTTAAGAGCGCAAAACAGCTCACATTCGCCAGGGAAACCATGCGCAAGATTGTCCCAGAGTGCCGTGCACTCGACAGTACGCCGATCAAGGAGATTGCCATAGACCCGAGAATGCGCCACGACATGAGTGCGGTGCTCAGCAGTGCGTCTACTGCACGGCGGAATCCCGTGCGGCCTTGTTCACGATTCTGGAGGCGCACTTTCAGCCGAGTATGCGCAGAGATGTCGGACGACCGGGCATGGATCTATGGCGCGTCATCGTGTTTGCGATAGTCAAGCAGTGCCTGGATCTGGACTACGATGCTTTGTTGTACCGGGCCAACAACCATCTCTTGCTGCGGGAGCTCTTGGGGCACGGCGAGGCCGCCTTTGACGCGGTGAATCACAGCAGACAGCACCTGGTGGACAACGTGCAGCTTTTGACTCCGGAGCTGGTCCTGGATCCATTTGATAGTGCGGACGGCGCACAAGGTGGCTGCAAAAAAGTCTGGGGCCGCGCTAGGCGTCGCTGCGATTCCAGGGTGGTTAAGACGCATGTGCACTATCCCACCGATGCGGGCCTGTGCTGGGATGCACTTCGTGGTCTAATACGTGTGAGAGCACGCTCGGCTGCGGCATTCGCTCTTCCGGGCTGGCGCAAGCATGCGGATCGCACGCGGAAGGTATACCAGGCCTTCAGCCGGGTGCAGACGGCCCCGCGCTACCGGCAGAATCCGAAAGGAGTGAAGGCGTACTTGCGCCAGTGCACACAGACTGCAGCACGTACGCTGTTAAATGCCTTGGCCACGGCGCAGAAATCGGCGGCGGCGCGAGCGGATATCGCGTATTACTTGCACTATGTGGACTTGTTGGTGGATCAGGCGTCGCATCCTCTTGGGCGAGAAGATTCCGCATGCGCAGAAAGTGTTTTCCATCCACAAGCCACATACGCGTTGGATCAGCAAAGGCAAGGCGGGCGTGCTGGCGGAGCTGGGCCTTCCGGTCGCACTGGTAGAAGATGAGCACCGGTTGGCTTATCACATCCTGGGGGACACATCAGATGTTGAGGTGGCGGTAGCGATCATTGACGCGGTGCAGGCGGCTTTTCCAGAGTTCAATGCGTGCAGTTTTGACCGGGGCTTCCACAGCTTGAAGAATCGAGAAGCATTGGATGCTCGGCTGGCGCTCAATGCGCTTCCGAAGAAGGGCAAGCTTTCTCTGGCGGAGCGTGCGCGAAAGCGCGCGCTCGCGTTCAAGGCAGCGCAGCGGCAGCACCCGGCCGCCGAGTCGTGTCTGGCCAATTTCGGACTTCGGGGCGGTGGGGCGGCAGAAGAGTCCGGAGAACTTCGCGCTGATGGTGAGCCTGTCCGTGCTGGCGGTCAACGTGCACCGGCTGGGTTGCCTGGTGCGCGACCAGGAACGGGCAACGAATAAGGCGTCGGCGAAAGCGCGCGGCGTAGGCCCGCTACCACCTCGCAGAAAGGTCCCAATCGCAGGCCCCAAGGGACACGTATGCCCTCCCGATAGGAACACAACGCCCTTCGAGCCGCAAACTGTCCGTGCGCGCACGCAAGAGACGCCAGCATGGCCGAAACATTCGAAGCGGACCGTCAACGAACTCAAAAAACGACCGTGCCTGTGCACTCAATGCCGAAAAAAAGAGAGTATTCGGTCAATCACTAGCTAAGGACGGGGGCGCCGTCCTTGTAGTGGGTGAGGACGCATAAACAGGGGGCAAAGATACCGCAGAAAGAGTCATCAGGTGCATACGAATACACTGGCCACAACACGTTACGCACCTTCTCAGCTACGCCTAAGCCCTTGGTGACACACATTACCTCACATACAGAACAGGGCCCAAACCGCTCGAAACAGGGCCTCGGACAGGATAATCAGGGAAGAAATACTTTGGGCGCAAAATGTGACGGATTTCGGCTTGGTCGTCCCAGGCATGGGAACGGGACAAGCCCCACCTGATTCAGCGCCATGTGATCCCAGACCCTACCAGCACTGCAGTCCGCGGCAGGGTGCTTGCGGATTGCACGAGGCCAACCGCTGATCTTGCGCCGAACACGCTTTCGGCGAGCTCTCACACAGGAATTCCGGGCTGGTACTCCAGGCATTCGTGCCTCCCAGGCCAGAGCGGAGACACCCGCTTAACATCTTTCGCCGCAGGAGTGCACGGATGCGCTGCTTCATAGGCAAGTCGCGCGGGCCACCGCGCTATCAACGCTTCCGTCCCTCCGCGACGTCCTAACCGCTCCGTTCGAGCGCCTGCGTGATATCGGCGATGATGTCGGCAGGATCTTCTAAGCCAACGGAGATGCGAACGAGCCCGGGAAGTATGCCGACAGCAAGCCGCTCGTCTTCGGTGAGCGAACTATGCGTGGTACTCGCCGGATGGGTGGCGATGCTCCGCGTGTCGCCAAGGTTGGCGCTTAGTGAGCACATCTCGAGCATATCCAGAAACCGGCGCCCGCGCTCCAGCCCCCCCTTTACTACAATGGTCACGATGCCACCGCCCAATTTCATTTGCCGTTTCGCAAGCGCATACTGCGGATGCGACGGAAGATGGGGGTAGCGGACGAATTCTGCGGCGGGATGCGCCTCCAGAAAAGTGGCCAGCTTGAGCGCCGCCTCACAGTGCCGCGTCACCCGAACGTGCAGAAGCTCCAGGCTCCTGCTGAACATCCATGCATTGAACGGCGACAGCGCTGGGCCGCTGTGGCGCGCAAAAGTATCAATTTCCTCGACAAGGTCCTCGCGGCCTACTACTACTCCGCCGATACCCCTTCCTTGTCCATCAATGTACTTGGTCGCGGAATGCATCACCAAATCCGCTCCGTGGAGCATCGGCCGCTGCAGTATGGGCGTGGCAAAGACGTTGTCCACCAACAGGATGATGCCATGCGCCTTGCAGAACTGGCCCAACCAATCCAAATCCATGAGATCAAGCCCTGGATTGGATGGCGTCTCCACTAGGCAAAGCCGGGTATTCGGCTGAACCAGGTCAGCCCACGCTGCAGGATCAAGGAGTTCGCCGTATGAATGCGTGATGCCCCACCGCGGAAGAATCTTTGTCAGAATCATGTGCGTGGAGCCAAAGACGGATCGAGATGCCAGTACGTGGTCGCCACTGCTCAATAATGCGGCTAGCGGCGTAAAGAGCGCGGACATGCCCGAGGCCGTGGCCACGCCAGCCGGCGCTTCCTCCAGTACGCACATCTTCGCAACAAACTCATCCACATTTGGATTGCTGTAGCGGCTATAGACATTACCCTCGACCTCCCGGGCAAACAAGGCGCGTGCGTGCTCCGCGTTTTCGAACGTGAAGCTGGAGGTCATGTAGATGGCACCGGCGTGCTCCCGCTGCGCGGAAGCGGGCAGTTGGCAGCGGATGGCTCGCGTTTCGAGCGAAGATTCCGGGCGGTCTTGATTCATGGCGATTGCGGTACTGCAAAGAATACGGAGTCAAACCAGTGAGAAGCGACAAAATACGGCTCTGGATCCGGAGGCGGAGCCCCATAACACCTGTATCCCGAGACTTCGCAATGCTCCCTGCCCACAGATACATGGTTGCCATGGCTTGCTCACGTCGGAGCCACCATCACCGCAACGGCGGAAAGCCCGGGAGGCAACACTGCTCACGTCGGCAAAAAGGATCAAAACGATTTCTGCGCTCCACATAAAGCCGTAGATAACATACCTGTTTCGGCAATTGGCGCTCGAGGTAGTGCGGGCGATTTGTGCAGGTGGCGTAGCGGACCCCGAAATCGCTTTTCTTGCCATCTCAACGAATTAGATATCAGCGAGCATATTCGCATTGTATCTCACTGATTCGAGCACCCTTTCCTGGCCTCTTGTAAGAAAATGGCAAGTAAGCCCAAACCTGCCACGGCACACGGTAGTGTGCCGGAAACCGTATATTGGCACCTTGCCAACCTCCGTGGGAGGAAGGCCTACGACTTGGTCGACAAAGTGGGCAAGAAGCGTCGCAATCCTGCTCTGTCCAAATAGGCAGCCATGTCTGCAATTATTGCTTCAGTCCGACATAAAGCCTCCCGGAGAAGCCCCGGGCGGGCCTGCAGATTTTGCTATGAGCACGCCCGCGCAACCCGGCACTGCACGCCGGTCAGACCCTTAGAGCTAGAGCAAGCGGGAGCACATTCTTCGTCTGCGCAGCCATTCGGGAGTCCCCGGATCCTGGAAAGCGATCTTCAACACACCGCTAAAGGGACTTACGGTGTCCCCAGAGATCTCCTTGCATGGTGTATTGCTACGGGTATGACGTAAGCATCGCAATGAGCAATCAGCCGACTGGACCGAAAGAAATAATACGGCAGGTAGAAACAGACCTGGACGTATCAGTCCAACACGAGGCAATCCTCGCCAGTAGCAAAAAGCTATGGCGCGATTTTGCTGAGCTTACAGACCTTTCTCGAACTCAAAAACCGGAGACATGGGCGGCGGCCGTCAAATTGACCGTCGAACGCATGTGGGGGCATCCTGCCTCATTTGAGGAAGCAGGTCGCCAATTCAAGGTTTCCGCCCATTCCGTAAGCAGTAAGCACCGCCGAATTGTTAAGGCGCTCGAATTGCAGTATCTGGACGACCGGTATACAGATGAGACAAACTCGGACGAACTTTTCACCGAGGTTGACGAACTTCTAAAAGGGTTACCTCTGCTCGAAATTGAAAAGCACCGGAAGCATGCGCTTATGGAAGTTGTTGCCAAGCAACAGCGCGCTCACGCGGAGCAAATGATTAACGAGGGTTGGCAGGCCCTTGAGTCAGATAATACCCTCAAGGCTGCAATGTGCTTTCTGGCGGCGGGCAATTTCGCTCCCAACCGCGAGGGTGTCCTGCATGGCATGATGGCCGTTTCGGAAAGATTTGGCCAGACGGATGTCACCGAGCAGATTCGCGAGGCGATATCCCGGGTGGAACGGGAACAGCCTGGCGGCAAGTCTCAAAAGGACCCTCAGAACAGGGGCTAGGGCCCATTAGCCCTACCTTGATGCTGGTGAAATCCGCGCCCGGCAAGTCTTGTAGCGTCGGCTGTTCGGCTGGCATCCGCCGCTGTGCGCGCAGACACCGCCGGTAACGCATGCAATTATCCAGTGCTTTCCCCGATATTACCTTAATCTGGTATGGCTCGAGCAATTGCCCATGAATATTAAGCCGATCAGACAAAAACAGGTTGCACGCCTCGTTGAGGAAGCGCTCACGAAGGCGCTCAGGGAAAAGGCACTCCGTGCAAGCAGCCTAAAGCTATGGCACGATTTTGCGACCCGGACGGATCTCGTGCGCACGCGAAAACCGGCAATTTGGGCAGCGGCCGTACTGTATACCATGGAACGCTTGCGAGGTGAACCTATCTCCCAGGAAGATGCAGGTCGTCTTTTTAAAGTATCCGCTTTTTCGGTGAGCAAGAAACACCGGCAGATTGCCGAGGCGCTTGATCTACGCTGGCTGGATGACCGGTATCTGGATGCGGATGACCTAGAGGCTCTTCGAAGTGAAGAGGATGATTTGCTGGAAGGGATGTCGCTCTTGGATGTGCAAGCGCGCTGGAATTCTCCGCCCCTGCCGTTTATTGATGACCAGACATGGACGGAGGCACACGATTTGATTATCGAAGGCCGGTGCGCACTTGAACACGATCCAATTAAAGCCCGCCGGCTCTTTGAAGACTCGATCAATTTGATACCCCATCTGGGGGATGCCTATAACGGCCTCGCAGCCCTCGCGAATAATTGCGGAGATATAGCCCGGGCAGAGGAATGCTACCGGAAGGCTTACGAAATGGAAGCAGGATTGCTTGGAAATGAGTCGACTGACGGTTACTACTGGTGGCAAGAGCTTGAAACCCGGCCCTACATGCGGGCGCGGTGCGGGCTTGGCTGGATATTCCTCCGCACGGAGAGATATGATGAGGCCCTGAACGAGTTTACGACACTACTCCGACTGAACCCGGATGATAATCAAGGAGTACGCCGCGCAATCGCCCCCTTGCACCAGTTGAATGGCGATCTCACGTCGGCCCTTGAGGCCTATCGGGAGCACGAGCGCTGTTATCCGGAGAATATGATAGATCCTCATTTCAGCCTTTGCCGGGGACTGGCGCTTTACGCTGCCGGAGACCATCGCAATGCCGTTGCGTATTTGCGCCAGATTCTGTTCGAAAACATTTACCTGATGCCTCTGGTAGCAGGCGCACCGCTACCACCGACGGACCACTGGCACGCCTCGAATTTGCACGAGCCGGCATACGCGCATGACTATCTTGATATCTATGGTAGGTTATGGCAGCGCACTCCCAATGC
The DNA here is from genome assembly GCA_965216255.1 of Rhodothermales bacterium. GTDB lineage: Bacteria > Bacteroidota > Rhodothermia > Rhodothermales > Bin80. Next base: position 3,662,529 of record OZ244148.1, on the reverse strand, counting down.
GAGAGCCGTTCTGGATAGGCTGTGGAGAGATCCGGAAGTGGTGGCCGACGTGGATGCGTGGCTCGAATTGGGGCGAAGGATAGAGGCCGGCAAAGAAGGGAATAGTTTCAGTAAAGCCCAGACCAAGGCTCGGTGGTTGGCGCTGATTGCGGCGCGGGGCAGCATCGAAGAGCGCAAACTGAGCCCGGCCGCAGTGAGCAGAATTCTGGGAATTCCCGAATCCGCCCGGTAAGACGCTCGCCTTGGCGCTTCAAGGAGGCGTATAATCCTCTGCCGGGCAAGCAAGCAAGGATATGCGCGTGCCACCTTTGCAGTCCGCCTCCACATTCAGCAGCGCAAGACAGTATTCCGCGCCAAGCCCTTGCGAATAAATGCAGGGGTCTGATGCGGACACGAAACATCAGGAGCTCCGCGACCGACGTCGGGAGAATGCCTGCCGGGATGCAATAGCGCCTACAATGCCCAGCGGCGCGTTCGCATTGCCTTGACGCCACGCCGCCGGGAGGGCAATAGAGGTCCAGTCCGAATTCTCGGTGCCGATCCCTGCGGCGTAAGGGCCATTCCACAGGATTTGGATGCCGACGCCCGAAATGCTGAATCGTCATATTTCCAATTATGCCCACGGATGTGGCAATGAATCTGCCATCGCCCGTACGCTCAAGCTAGCGTTGACCTGCCTTGCACTCCCAAAACTATTGTGAATAAATACAAGGCAGGCTGGATGGCCAAAACAGGGCCGAGGCTAGCCTCAAAGGCGTCTCCCGCGCCCCGACTATTGCGTTGCAATCCCTTGGAAGCACCTCCCCAATCAAGTACCAATGGCCTATGCGGTCGAAGGCCGCCTGTACCTCGCGCTCAATTATCGGGATGCTCAATGACATGTGACGCAATCTGAAATTGGGGAACCCGTTGATGCGCCCATTTCGGATTGAGCATCAACCCATCGGACGTTATACTTAACGGGCTCCAATCAAGACCAGGCCCTCGTACCGATTACAGACTATCCATCAGGGTGGCTGACCCAGGATAATCCTGCACGGCGTAAATCAATGCGCTATCGGCATCTACCCACCCTATTCACCAGAATAAGGTGGGCACATGATCTTGCCCCCGGCGGCGGGTCATGCTTTCGGTTTATGTTACCGCCAGGATAGCCATCACCAGGATGGCCGAAGCCAGATTCTTGGGAAGCGGTAGGCCGTAGCGGAGGGCACAAACTGTCAGCGCACCCGGTTCCGTGTCTGTTAACAGGATCTCGGCCTCTGGCACCCTGCGCCCCAGCAGCGTCTCATCAACAGCAGGAGTCAGGCCATCATTGCATAGATGGTAACGGTGCAGTACAGACTGCTGGCCTATTGCATGCTCAACTCCTCCAGCTTGTACCCGCTCTTGAGAACCCGAATGGTGCCTGCCATCCGCCACCACTTCACGTAATAGTCCACCATCTCCAGGGCCTCATTCTGCGTTGTCACCTCCACGGTTGTGAGCAGGTACCACTCTATGGGCCTCCCTCTCTCTGGAGGCGCCTCTTCGCAGAGGTGAATGCCACTTACCCGCACCGCCTCGCCCGTGAAGCCGTCTGCGGAAGGAAGCGCCAACCGGCGGTAGCGCACCGCCACGCGGCCACCTCGTCCCTCATGCAGCAGACGGCCCGACTTCTCACGGCGGCTCAAACGAGCTATAGGCACCTCCACAAGCCCGTCCGGGACGCCCCTGCGCATGGCCGCAATCAGCTTCCGCTTCCCTGCCAGGGTGCGATCCGCCTTGGCCCGCACCAACGCGTGTGTCCGCCTCTGCCTTCGCCACGCGTCGACGACGGCAAACATGTCTCCTTCCCGCTCCATGACACTGATCACACATGTTTTGCCACTGAGATGCGAGGCCACCTCGACTGAGTCGTTGAATCCGTCCACCCAGCGTACTGGCTTTCAGGACCCTTTCTCGGGCGCATACCCACAGCACAACAGTCCCAGCGGCAACCTCTCCGCATGCGTTCGTGCGGAACTTTGACAAGACAAGAGGCCGTCCGAAACTATCCACCTTCCAACACGGGTTGTTCACGCTCGCCGACGGCATCTGGCTGACGAAGCACCTCTCGTGCCGGCTGCAATAACCGAGACCATCGAAGCGCGGTTTTGCCGGGGACTTCCCGATAACGCAAGGGATGTGCGACCCGGCATCTTTGCCTTCAACGATGCCGTATTAAGGGCTTCGACCTATACGCCTGCCAGACTTAGAATACACCTTGCTCTACCGGGCAGCAGAGTACCGCCTGCAAGCGGCTCTGTCCGTACCTTAGGTGTAGGATCAGGCCGGGCCCGGTAGATCTCCAGATTTGGCCGCGCGTACACATGGACTAGCTAATATTAGGGAATTATAGTACGATAGCAGCCATAGCTACTGCCGATACGATTCCGTGTCGTAGCCGTGCTTAACAACCTCCGAAGAAGCTGCCAGAGGCACAACGTTAACGGCTTGCGCCGCCTCCGACCGACACACAGGGCCTGCCGCCCTGCTGAAAAGGTTTAACCCTTTCAGACGGATGTTCCTTGCCGCATTAATGTCGCGCTCCAGCACAAGGCCGCAATGGCCGCACTCGTAAGTGCGAACACCAAGACCTATGGCAGTAGCGGGCATGCCGCCACATCCACTACACTGCTGCGTCGTGTAATGCGGTTTGACTTTGACCAACTCGCCTCCAGCGCTCTCAGCCTTGGAGGTGAGTTGTTGTATGACCATGCCAAGGCATTGTGCGTCCGCATGCTTCGATTCAGTCCGCGCTTGCGTGCGCTGCCCTTGGCTGTCATGCTCTGCAATGTAAGGTCCTCAACGACTATGTAGTCCGAATGACGTTGTACAATGTCGGAAGTGATCGTGTGTAGAGCATTCCTTCTAGCCACGGACATACGCCGGGACTCTCGTGCTAGTGCCTCTTTCTTCTTAGCCCTGGACTTGCTCTGCCTCTTGGCGCGGCTGACGGCTTTCTGTAGACGCCTTCGCTTGCAGTCGCTAAGGCGTATGGGAGCGTATTGAGTGCCGTTGGACAGGGAACAGTTGGCCTTTACCCTTACACCTCAGCCTATGGCATCACGATCATCATGCATGACGGCAACTACAGGATGGCTAACTAGTGCTTGTACGACATTACTTTAAAGCTCAAAGACACAAGCTGTTATATCTTGCCATTGGCACTAAATATGAGGGACGTATAGCCGATTGGGGCCTTTAAGAGCGCAAAACAGCTCACATTCGCCAGGGAAACCATGCGCAAGATTGTCCCAGAGTGCCGTGCACTCGACAGTACGCCGATCAAGGAGATTGCCATAGACCCGAGAATGCGCCACGACATGAGTGCGGTGCTCAAGGGTCTGCAGTGCGTCTACTGCAAGGCGGAATCCCGCGCGGCCTTGTTCATGATTCTGGAGGCGCACTTTCAGCCGGGTACACGCAGAGATGTCGGGCGCCCGGGCATGGATCTATGGCGCGTCATCGTGTTTGCGATAGTCAAGCAGTGCCTGGATCTGGACTACGATGCTTTGTTGTACCGGGCGAACAACGATCTCTTGCTGCGGGAGCTCCTGGGGCACGGAGAGGCCGCCTTTGACGCGGTGAAGTACAGCAGACAGCGGCTGGTGGACAACGTGCAGCTTTTGACGCCGGAGCTGGTCCTGAATCCATTTGATAGTGCGGACGGCGCACAAGGAGGCTGCAAAAAAGTCTGGGGCCGCGCTAGGCGGTCGCTGCGATTCCAGGGTGGTTAAGACGCATGTGCACTATCCCACCGATGTGGGCCTGTGCTGGGATGCACTTCGTGGTCTAATACGTGTGAGTGCACGCTCGGCTGCGGCATTCGCTCTTCCGGGCTGGCGCAAGCATGCGTATCGCACGCGGAAGGTATACCAGGCCTTCAGCCGGGTGCGGACGGCCCCGCGCTACCGGCAGAATCCGAAAGGAGTGAAGGCGTATTTGCGCCAGTGCACACAGACTGCAGCACGTACGCTGTTGAATGCCTTGGCCACGGCGCAGAAATCGGCGGCGGCGCGAGCGGATATCGCGTATACCTTGCACTATGTGGACTTGTTGGTGGATCAGGCGTCGCATCCTCTTGGGCGAGAAGATTCCACATGCGCAGAAAGTGTTTTCCATCCACAAGCCACATACGCGTTGGATCAGCAAAGACAAGGCGGGGGTGCTGGCGGAGCTGGGCCTTCCGGTCGCACTGGTAGAAGATGAGCATCGGTTCATTTTGGCTTATCACATCCTGTGGGACACATCAGATGTTGAGGTGGCGGTAGCGATCATTGACGCGGTGCAGGCGGCTTTTCCAGCGTTCAATGCGTGCAGTTTTGACCGGGGCTTTCACAGCTTGAAGAATCGAGAAGCATTGGATGCTCGGCTGGCGCTCAATGCGCTTCCGAAGAAGGGCAAGCTTTCTCTGGCGGAGCGTGCGCGCGCCTGCGTTCAAGGCAGCGCGGCGGCAGCACCCGGCCGTCGAGTCGTGTCTGGCCAATTTCGGACTTCGGGGCGGTGGCGGCAGAAGAGTCCGGAGAACTTCGCGCTGATGGTAAGCCTGTCCGTGCTGGCGGTCAACGTGCACCGGCTGGGATGTCTGGTGCGCGACCAGGAACGGGCACGAATAAGGCGTCGGCGAAAGCGCGCGGCGTAGGCCCGCTACCACCTCGCAGAAAGGTCCCAATCGCAGGCCCCAAGGGACACGTATGCGCTCCCGATAGGAACACAACGCCCTTCGAACCGCAAACTGCCCGTGCGCGCACGCAAGAGACGCCAGCATGGCCGAAACACTCGAAGCGGACCGTCAACGAACTCAAAAAACGACCGTGCCTGTGCATTCGAGGCCGAAAAAAGAGAGTATTCGGTCAATCACTAGCTAGAATTCACCTTTGACTGACTATGCCGTTGTGCTGGTGTTGTTCGGGGTGCTCCAAAGCGCACACTTCGGACGAGGCCCGTACTTTACAACACGGTAGATTGACCGCCAAAGCTTGCTGAGATGGACAGGTCAGTTTAGTATGGCCAACGGGACATACACCTGGGCCGAGACGCGGCAAGCCCCCGGACTCGGCTCACAGGGCGCAGCGCCGGGCCCGGTGCGCATCGCCCATCAGCTGCACGCGGCAGTGCCTTCGTCAGGAAGCCTGGCAACCCTACTGAAGCTGGCTGCTGCTTGCGCCGGCAAGCCGTGGGCAACTGAGGCAAGCGCTTACATGAACACGGTCCGGCCCGCGGGGGCGGCCAGCAGAGACCCGGCCCAAACCTTACCGCACGAGAGTCATCCGTCCGGATCGCACAACCGTCTGAGTCTCCATTTTGGCCGTCACCCTGTAGAGATAGATTCCAGACGCAAGGCTTGCACCGCCAACTTCCACCGCACGCTGCGTGCCCGCCTCGAATTCCTGTTCCGGCACCACCATCACCGTCCGTCCAAGCACATCTATCACCTGGACCGTCACCTGCGACCGGGCAGGCAGATCAAACAGAATTCTTGTTGCAGGATTAAAGGGATTAGGAAAATTGCCGAGGAGCTCAAACGCTTCCGGCATGCCCGCGCCGAAGTCCACTTCCGTCACCACGGCACTCGGCAGTTGGACCTGGCCACTGGGCAATACGCCCATGATCGTGACACCTTCCGCCGCACTCCTTCCTGGGCCGGAAAGTGCGAGACCAAGGGACTGTCCCGCAACGCCCTCAAAATCAAAGGCATACACATCGATTACACGCCCGCTACCGGACATCGCGAGTTCGACGTTGAGGGCACGTGCCTGGGTAGTGTGATAGCCGCCGGACTCACCAAAGCCCAGGTTCGCCTCCAGGACCGAAACACTGCGGTTACTGTCATCCGGGTCCAAGAGCCGCATGGCAACGCGACCTAGGTCCCTGGCGCCGTGTGCCACAAAGAAGCTTGCCATGTCGCTTCCCTCTTCTTCTGTGCGCACGTCTTCGACGACTACGAGCCGCACCTCCTCTGTGCTTCCAATTGCCATGATCTGGTTGTCTGTCCCCTCCACAAAATCGAATTCGAGTGCGGCGAGAGGACCGGAATTGTCTGTTTCGGCAGCCTCAACCACGTCCATTGTGTGCCGCCCCACAACTATATCGGAAAACGCCGTAGCACTCTGGAACGCCCAGTCATCCAGCCGCAGGTCCTCGTCCACGTAGACATCGATCTGCATGCCAGCCACATTGTGTACCAACTGCAGACCGGCAACGGCCCGCGCCACCACCATGGGCAATAGTACGTCGCCACTTGGCAAGACACCCATCAGCGTGAGCCCCTCCGCCGCACTCGTACCCGCTCCGGAAATACCCAGCGAAAGGGCCTGTCCCGCAGCATCAGAAAAGTCCAAGCTGTACACTTCGAGCACGGGCCCGCCTAGGGGCCGCGCGACCTCTATGTTGAAAGCGCGTGCCTCCAGCGTGTGATAGCCTCCGACATCGCCATAGCCGATGCTATCGGCGAGCACCAACTGCACGACATTATCCTGGTCCGGATCCAGCACCCGGAGCGCCACCGGCCCCAGATTCCGTGCCCCGTGCGCAAGGTAGAGGCCGACGGAGCCGTCATCGTTTTCCGAGGTCCGAACGTCTTCCACCGCCGCAAGTCGCACTTCCTCCAGGCTACCGTAGGCGATGATCTGGTTACTGGTTCCGGCCTCAAAATCAAACTCGAGTGTGACCAGAGGACTGCCGGCGTCCGCATCCGCTGCATCCGTAATAGCCAGCGTGTGGCCGCCCGCGTCAAGATCCGAAAACCCCGTGGCGCTCTGGAAGCGCCAGTCGTCCAGCAACTGTCCGCCATCGAGATAGACGTCGATGTCTGCGCCGGCAACGTTGTGGATGAGCTGTAGGCCAACTGTGGTGTTGGGCCCGGCTCCAAGTGTGGTGTCCCAGAGCTCTTGCGCCGCGTCAGCATTTTCCAACAGATCCGCCTGACTGCTTCCAGCCACGATGGCGAATGCCACCTCTACTTCCGCGCCAGGGCCAATCACATAAGGGCCCAATCCAACCACCTGGATATAGTCGCCCAGGCCGCTGGGCGGCGTCCCGACGCCGCCGGAGAGAAAATCCCATTTGGTGGCATCGTCAAAGGGGCGGCTCCCAAGCTCCTGGGCCAGATTCACTCCTTGATAATGAAACGGCGCATTTGAAGAGAGCGCCAAGATACCGGCAAGAAGCCGCGGACTTGTAGCGCTGTCGGTCTGGTAGCCCAAACGGCGACCGGGCACCACGCCCGCAGCGTCCTGCGTGTAAGTCTGCTGGTTGATATCCCAGTCAGCAAATAGCCCCACATGCACGTTTTCAAGCGACCTGTCCGATGTGTTGCGCACCGTGTACTTGAATGTGATGAAATCCTCGTCGCTCATCGTCGCATTGACAAACGACTCCTGCAGCACATCCAGACCCAGCGATCCCGGCGATCCCTCGTCTACGAGCTCCATGCGGCCCTCCTCGGTCACCTTCACCCCAGGGCTCGCAATGGTAAGACTGGCATCCTCTTTCGGGACCAGGTCCATCTGCTGCCTTCCAAAAGCGCTTCTTGCCGCATCCCGCACGGCGGCGGGCCCCGTCGCTATCATGAGACCGGCTTCGAAGAGCAGATTGACGACCTCGCCACTGGTGTCTCTGACGACAAACCCCACACCGCTAGAATTCCGGGCATGATCGAGAAACCCGATGTTGCCTTCCGAAGTGATAGACACCGCCATGGCTTCCGTCTGATGGAGTGCCACACGGCCGGCATTCCCCTGCACCCGGACCAGATCCGGCGCATCGTCATACGATTCGGCCACGGCTCGTGTATGCAGAACATGCTCGCTCCTGTAGGGCGTGTCACTCGCCATGCGAAGAATGAACTGGGCCGTGTGGCTGGTCCCGGATGCGAGCGTACCGGCATTGTCCAACCCTTGTGCCACAATCACCCAGGGCGACTCACTGATCAATTCCAACTTCAACCCGGCAGCATCCGCCAGATAGTTGGTAAACGTCAGGTCCAGCGCGAAGTCAGTGCCGCCAGCCGGATCGTCGCTTGGACCGATTTGGGCAAGCTCCCCTGCCGTCACCCGCACGGCCGGGCTTTCCGTCTCGGTAACAGCGCGGTAGGCGTTTACGCGCCCCCTGCCAAGGAGTCCGGACAGGGAAGCATCGTTTGCCTGATCAATGCTCTCTGCCGTAACACGCACCTGCTCCCGCAGCTGACTTCCAGTATAGTCTCGAAACCGTGTCTTTACCAGCGCAGCGACCCCGGATACAAGCGCGGTCGCGGCAGAGGTACCACCGATGTACCCAAATTTCCCACGCCCACTTACCGCGACAATGTCCGTTGCCGGCACAAAGACGTTGACGCTTCGGCCATAATTGAATGCGTTTACGTCGGAAGCGCTTCTTGTGCCCCCGACACTAAGCGTGGTAGGCAGCGCCGCTGGGTAGATGGGGATCTTGTCATTGTTGGTAACGAAATTACCGGCCGAACCGACGACCAGCACACCCCGATCAGCGGCAAACCGATAGACAGTCTGGGCGGTATTGGAAAGGGAGACAGATCCTATGGAAACATTGACAATGTCGGCGCCATGTTGCGCCGCGTAGGCCACGCCTGTAAGGACATAACAGACCGTGGTACCCTCCGCATCGCACGAAACATCCAGCGGCATGATAGTGGCATTCCAACTGGTACCTGTCATCCCTTGACCGTTGTCGGTAACCGCACTGGCGATCGATGCCATGGCTGTTCCGTGGGAGAGATCCAGATTCACGGAGCCGGGATCAGGACTTTCATTCCAGAAACTCCATCCTCGCACATCGTCCACCAAACCATTGTCGTCATCATCAATACCGTTGCCCGGGATTTCACCAGGATTTGTCCAGATATTGCGCGCGAGCTCCGGGTGACGCCAGTCGATGTGCCCATCGACAACCGCAATGACTACGTCGCTGTCTTCTCCCTTGGCCAAGTCCCATGCGCCCTCCATTTTCAGCCGCTTCAAATATGGCATTTGGCCGTATAGTGGATCGTTCGGAGCTTCGCGCAGCCCACCGGTCGGCACATCGCCCTCCGTGAGGCGCGGGACCGGCGTGCTGTACAGCGGCTCCGCATACGTGACACCGGGTACTTTCTCCAGGGCCGCGGCGACACGCAAGGGATTGTGCACGGCATCGAAATACACTGCATAGACACGGTTCAGGTCATACGCGGCTTTCGAAAACTCCCGCTTGGCAACGGCGGCGTCAACGAACGGGAAGGCCTGCTGGATATCGTAAACACCCAGAGCCGTTGCAGCGCGATCGAACGCACCCAGCCCGGTCTTCCCCACTCCCAACTGCAGCGATGCGTCTTCCGCGAACTGGACCCACACAACGCCCGGAACCATATCTATCGAACGCGGCAGATCGGTTCTAAGGACTTGCGCAAGTGCGGCAGGTGAAATAACAGCAGCAATGATCAAGCTGCCTATGAGAGGGAGAATGAATAAGCACCGGTTCATAGCGAAATGCGATGGATTGGTGACTTGGAATGCAGGACGGCTGCGGCAGGGCCAATGCCGTCCGTACCAAAATATGAGTTGCGAGGACATTGCGCAGTGGATTTGGTCCTTGAATCTGCGCCGCACACCGACAAATATCCTGCGGTATCCGCCTAGGTGACGCGGCAGTAATAGAACGCACGGGTACAATTGCGGTACGTACGTTGTCCTCGAATGCAGTCGCCCTCCAGCTGAGCCTGCACCGGATGTACTGTAGTCCACGTACGCCGGTATGCGGAGGCCTGGTGCCGGGCCGCCCCCGGCCGCCTGCTAATGCGAGCCTCGCATCCGGATCCCATGCTTTCTTTACCTTATCCGCACGACCCTTCTGCCCCGCCCATCTGCGACAGCAGGCGTGTGTCGAAGACCTGGACTACCGCACAGAGCGCGGATTGGATCACCGATTGATGCTCCATCTGGCTGGCTGCGACTGGGTCCGTTGCCATCAGAACATCATCGTCACCGGCCCTACCGGCGTTGGCAAGAGCTTCGTCGCCTGTGCCTTCGCCCACAAGGCCTCTCTGGAAGGCTTCACGGCCCGGTACCACCGTCTGCCCCGGCTACTCGAAGATCTGGCCCTGGCGCGCGGCGACGGCCGCTATCTAAAGCTGCTTCACACCCTGTCCCGCCTCGATGTACTTGTGTTGGACAACTGGGACCTTACACGCCTTACGAATACACAACAGGAAGTCCTCCTTGAACTACTCGATAAGCGCCATCAAATACGCTCCACGATCGCCACCAGTCAGATGCCAGTTCGTCACTGGCACGAAGCCATGGCCAATCCGACCCTAGCCGACGCCATCCTAGACCGGCTCGTGCACACGGCACATCACATTACACTCCAGGGTGCTTCAATGCGAAAACACCTGTCTGAACTGCCAGGCCCCACGCATCAAAACAACCCGTGACATCGTTCATTCCATACACTAGCCATACACCATAAACCCAGCACCTTCAGACCCCAACCAAGTGTTCACGATCAATCGGAATGAGTGTTCAAATTCATCGGGATATGCAGGAAGGCAATGAAATACACTATGAGGCCGTCTGTAGTACAATAAAAGACAGGAGTTTCCTTATAACCATAGGTAAATATGCTATTTATAATACGGAATGTTGAACTTGGGCGAAGGTCAAGTGTGCTAGCTCGATCCTGCCCAAATCCGTAAAACCCAAGTGCTATCACTCTGTTGAAGGGCGCTTGGCTAGGTTATCCGGCCACAGGAGAGATATCACACCACAGAGCAGCAGTGGACGCCGAAAAAAGCGAACAACCCCCTATTTTGAGGCACAAGGCCTTCGACCAACCGTCGGCCTTTCATCCGGAAAACCTGCTTCGCGAAGCCCGTCGGCAGCGAGAGATTGTCGAAGGAGAGGTACCCGCAGTCTGCATTCTTGACCCGGACGGCGACATTGTGCGCCACCTCAAGGCTTCCGGACAGGCACGCCGCAATCACCTCTGGGCCTGCTACCACACGCAGCTTTACGACTTTGATTACGGGGGAGCACGCTTCGGTATCATCGGGTGCGCGGTGGGGGCCTCGTTTGCCGTGCTGGTAGCCGAACAGGTTTTTGTCTCAGGATGCCGGCTTCTTATCAGCATGACATCGGCCGGTCAGATCGTGCCTCGAGACAAGCTTCCCTATTTCGTGCTCATTGAGCACGCGCTGCGCGACGAAGGATGCAGCTACCACTATATGCCTGCATCGGACTACAGCTACCTCAACCCGGCGCTGAGCACCAGGTTGGCAGGCGTACTTTCGTCGCTGCCGGTGCGGGTATACCGCGGGGGTAGCTGGACCACGGATGCACCGTTTCGCGAGACCGAGCAGGCCATAGCTCGGGCGCGGGACTTGGGTGTGCTGGCTGTCGAGATGGAGGCGGCAGCGCTGTACGCGTTTGCCGAGGCGCGCGGCAAGCCTGTCGTATGCTTCGCGCATGTGACCAACGAGATGGCGAAAGACGAAGGGGATTTCGAGAAGGGCGAGGCGGGTGGGAGCCGGGATGCACTGGGGGTGATAGCGGCCGTGGCTAGAGCGTGTGCGCCCCTTGCGGAGGTGCGCTGCAGCTGAGAGGGGCTGGTCGCCCCTGCCCTGTCCCTGCGCGGCAACGCGCTGCCGCCAGAGATGCCTCTCCGCGACAGGCCTTCGCCGGCTTACTTCGGCCGCGCACCTAGCTTCGCGCCTATTCTTGCGGCCCGGCCTGGCTCGCAAGGCCTAGTAGCGCGCGCAGTTCCTCCTTTCTTTCCGGCTCGAGCGCTGTCCATACATGCTCCAGGCGCTGACCCAGGTACTGGTGCCTGCGCGCCGAAGGAGATAGCTTCCAGCGTTCCGGTACCAGCGAAAGCGCCGAGGCCATAAGCAGGGCCCCAAGCGCAAACATGGTCAGCGAGCGCTGCCAGCCTCCGCGCCTGGCCTCGCACGCGGCGCGCTCCGCAGCGCGTGCGCTCGCCCTTATCGAGTGCGCCGCGTCTTTGAGCTCCCTCAGGAGGGGGTCGATGTGCCGACGCGCCTCTGCCGCCTCCGCTTCGGCAAGGCGCGCCCGGAACGGAGTTTCGGCTTTATCGCTCACGTCCGCGTGCGCTGCGTATGGCCAATCGGGAAAGCGAATCGTAGGCCGCCTCGCCGAGCGTCCGGCGTATTTCGGGGCCGCGTCCCTCGGCCTTCAGGCGCAAGTAGTCCCGCGCGAGCATGTAGTCCCCCTCCGAGAGCGGCCCTTCGGTGTGTCCACGCTCCAGCCTGGCCTCGTGAGCACGCTTAAGTTCGAGCACCGGGGCGCGCACGCGGCGCGTGAACTCCTCGAACGTTTCGCCGAATCTATCGGCAAGCTTTCGGGCCGAAACGCCGGGCATGACGCTGCTGCTCTTGGCGTATTCCTGGCCGTCTGTCACCACGAGTCCCTTTTTGCGCGCCTCCAGGCCAAGACCACGGCCCCGCAACCTGCGCGTGAGATCGTCCCAGCTCTTTGCCCGCTCGAAATCATTACCCGCGGCGCGGCGCACCAGCATCTGAAACGGCACCGCGCCATCGCGGACGATTCCCTTGTAGGCGCCCTTGGAGAGCGACTGGCTTCGGTCCGGCCTGCGCTGCCCCTCCAGCCGGTAAAGCTGCCCCGGCACTTCGCGAAAGCCCATGCGGCGCTCCGCATGGCGCAGGTACTTCTCTGTCGGATACCAGGACCGGTACAGATTCGCGGCCGCTCTCGTCGAAGGATGTACACGATTGGCCATAACGTGCAGATGGGCACAGGCCTCATCGCCGTGGGCGACATAGATGGCCTGATGCTCCTTCATGCCCAGCGTGGCCAGCAGCCCGTCGGCGACATCCTGCATCTCCTTGCGCGTCGGATCATCGTCCGGTGCCCAGGATATGGAAACATGCAGGACGGGGCTTTGGACAAGGTGGTTTCCACTGGCAACGATACGCATCTCTCGCGCCGCTTCCTGCAGGCTTTCTGCCTGGACGAGCCCGCGGCCTTCGATCCAGCCGACGCGCACCTTGTCTTCGCGCCCCGGCTTGGGGCGCTCCAGGTAATTGGCCAGCTCCCGAAAGCTGCGGCACTTGTTCAAATTGGCGATCACGGCAGGTGATCCTTGATTCGACTTAACACGGGGCGCACGAGAAAGAGCAGCCGCTCGCGGTCCGCACCCGTCTCTGGCGTAGCCTGAATAACGGCATGTCCGATGGCAAGTACCTCGCGGGCCAGCTCCGTATAGGCACAAGTATGCGTGCGCATACCGAGCCCTGCGGCGCGGAGATACGGTGCGAGTTTCATGCCCCGGGCCGCGGCGCACCGGAGGAGTATTTCGCGCTCCTCGGAGCTCAGGCATACGGCGATTCGACGCGTTCGCTTGTCAGGGTTTGCCGTGCTCTGCGCGAGGAGATCAGGGTCCTTTACCCGCTGGGATGGCATCTGCACTGTTGGCTGTACGGCAGGTTGGTTTGCTGTACGGATATCACCTGCGCGGGATGTGGCGCCTCCGCTACGAACCGGACAAGATTGCCGGCAGCTCGGCCTCAGGCTGCGGCACCAAGCGTTGGGCCATCCGGCGGCGCGCCCAGGTGCAGATGTTCTGGCGGCGGCAAGGGCTGGCTCCTTCGAGGCAACGCTGCATCGTCCGCACAACGCAATCGACCCGGGTGGAAATGGCTTTCCAGAGCGCTGAGGAGGAGGTCTTCAGAACAGTTCCCGGCATCCCGTTCGGTCGCGGCGCATCTGCGTGTGCATCATCGCCTGCCGCGCAATACGGCGCATGAAACTAGGATGTTTGTCCGTCGGAAGCCGGCCCGGGGAACACGCGCACGAGGGAGCGCCTCGGTCCCGGCCCTTACCTGCTGCGCGGAAGAGGATGCTGAGCGGACGGGCTCCATACTGGAGGCACGCGCTCAGAATCCAGGCCCTGCGCGTGGCGCCAAGGACACTACAACACCAGGAAACAAAAGGCGGACGTCGCCAAAAGCTGGACGCGCATCGCTATGATTCGGGAAGCTGCTGCGGGCGCTACAGTTTCCGGCATTGCCTCTTGGGCAGGGCAGCGGTAATTCTACAGGAAAGTCTGGCAGGCACGCGACAGAACCTTCTGCCATTGTACCGGAAGGTCCGTCGCCATAAAAAGGCCCGCGTGGATCCACGCTTCTGCCACAAGGCGCAACATGAGCAGACTCGGATGACGGTTGTGCCCAAGAAGTGTCGGCTCGGAATCTACCGACACATCCACAAATGCTGTCCGGGCGCGCCTATAGGTTCTGCGGGGGCACAAAGGCGCCTTGCGTTCGCTCACTGGCCCTTGCCGCACGGTAGTCGGAGGCCCGGACCGCGGATATGGGATCGAGCACGCAGCCGCTTCGCCACCGCGCCTCGACAACAAGCGAACGTACGTTCGTTGTTCGTGCGCCAGACCCGCAAGAACGATAACGGATCAACCGCGCCCTACGTATTTCTCGGACCACTCAAGTACGTGAGCCACGAGGGAGAGCAGTTGATGAGCATCCTTTGGCGTGTCCGTACGCCCATTCCTGCCGACTTTCAGCGGCAGACCCACGTAGCGGCATGGGCTGGCATTGCGGGGGGCCATTGCACTGGGCGCGCCGCCGAACGCCTGTGCCGTAAGGCGGCAAGGGCACTATGCCGTGCGGCGTGGAGTACGCCAGCAGCCGCACGTCTACACGTGCAATTCCTGTTGCGCCAAACCGGCTTCACGGACCACGCGCCGCGTAACTTGTTGCACGCTTTTGTAGTGCCCGAAGAGGAATGAGGATATGTAATTACATGTTTATATTTTACTTATGAGGACGCCATGTAGAACCCCCAGGAAACAGGGCCAGCCGCGCCAGTAGCGGCTGGCCGCTTGGGTACACGGCATGCCCGAGCCAGACGTGTCCATTTCCGGTCGCAGGGAGGCGTTCGGCTCTGCACGCTCGCCTGCACAACCGCGCAGCTCCGGTGCAGTCCCGGTCCCAGGCGATCAACCCCGGATCTCGTAGACTGCCAACGCGACGCCTTCCGAGGTGTCTACGGCGTAGGCTTTCCTTCGGCTAATCACCTGCAAATGCACGGAAGATGGCACTATCGTTTGACCCACTACCCGGCTATCGGTGTCCAGCACCAGCCACATGGAGGTGCTGGCTTCCGGGTCTGCAATCGTGGGTCTGACCCACGTCCTGCCTTCGTCGTCGACCCTGAATGTAGAGTACGCAGGCTTGGTCTTGTGGAGGTCGGCTCGACGCATGCGGCTGGCCATGTCTTCCGAGAAGTTTTCCAGATACTCGTCCATTTCGCCCTGCGTTATCGATAAAGCTTCCATTGGATGCGCGATATTTCCGAGCAGCGCACCGCCAGCTGTGGAAATGGCTATGTCGAGTGCCCCGCTAGAGCCTGAGTAGATATGGCCTTCCGGACCCAGGCGAAAGATCGGGGCGCGCGCGTAGGGTTTCCTGGAGAACGAGAGTGTGTTACTTGACATTACGCCCATCCATTCGGAGGAAGGCACCTGAGCCAAAGGCTCTTCCCTCACATTCCCGGCCCAGGAAACGAGCCTAGCAGACATGAATCGTTCCTCATATCCCGTGCCGGGAACGGGTGGCTCATCATAGGTCACAATAATTCCGGCATCCAGTACGCCCGTGAATTCACTGGGTGAGTTGCCGGCTGGGTCCTCTGAAATGGTAATAGCGTAGGCGAAGTCGTAGGATGCCGGGTCGAAGACGGAAATTCTGGCAAGGGTGATGTCAAACGCGTACAGCGTGTCTCCGCGCCCTATGTTGATCTCTGACAATCTGTTGAATTCGCCGGGGCCTTCGCCTTTTGAGCCGATGGTTGCTATGAGCTCGCCCTCCGCAGTAAAGGCACAAATCTTGGGGTCCTGCCTGTCGCCGACAAAGATGCGGCCAGTCCCGTCGACTGCGACGAGATCGAAGATGCTTCCGAAGATGATGCCGTCTGAATCGTCCTCGTCGCCAATGGAAAGAATCCTTTCGAGCTTGATCACCGGTGCACCAACTGTGCTGGATACCTGGCCGGAATCCGTCGAGCAGGCGGAGACCACGAGACAAAGTGCAGCGGCAACAGCCTGGCACAATCGACTATGGGTCTGCTGAAGGGTTTGGACGACGTTTCGGGTAAAGGAGAATCGGCCTGCTTGTGGCATTGTTGCTTTCTCGCTGGTGTCCTGTAGATACCCCGCACGCCTTGCAAGCACCTAATCGCCGGCAGCCGAAGAACGCTCAGTCCAGAGTGGATTCCACGCACACCCAATGAGTGTCTCCAGGCGACCTGCCGCATGCCGCGCCCGCCGCAATAGGACCAGGCGACGCCGGAAGAACGAGACCTGCCTGAAACCGGGCAGCCAATACGCCGCCATAGTGACCCGGATTGCGGGCATTGGCGAGAAAAGGGGGGGGCGCCTCGTTCCAGTCGCTCTGTTCCCGAAAAGAAGGGAGCGCCGGCGATTGCCCAATAGCGTGATCCAGGTACTCCGGAAGCCAGCTAACTGCCCAGCTACGTGCAGCCGGGTAGGCGCTCAGCTTGGCGCAGAGACCATCCGCAGCCTTTTGCATGCAGACACCCGTTTCCAATTCGGCGAGCGATACCTCTGCAGCACCGGTCGCATGGCAGTGGTTACACCAAAGTTAGTTGACGGGCGGCGGGCACAAGTGATTGGATGATGTGTTGCTCTGTACATATTTTGCTGCAGGGCTGCCCGAAGCCTCGGGTGATGCTCTGCATGAGGGATACGCTTCAGCCTTTTCTCTGACTCCACCATTGCCATCGCCACGTAGCAGTGCACGTGATACGAGTTTGTCCCGTGTTTCACATTGCGCGTATTGTGCTGAATCCAGTTGTTGACGCTCTTCATCTCGTTATTGGTCCACTGGCTGTGTCCCAGCTCGTCAGCCAGTCCCAGCCTGTGCAGCGTCAGTGTCGATTTGCAGGCTCCTGGCGCCTCGGGATGAGTGCCCGTGAGCTCCTCGTGGTTGACCTCCAGCGCGGCCTTCACCTTCTCGTGCGCCGGCTGCCGATAGGCCTTTTACAAACGGGTCACGTACTGCTGCTGGTCCTCAGGCATTCCTGTATCTGTAGAATGCCGCTCATGAATATTTGAGAATTACAGGGTCACCTTCCAGTACTACTGTACGGGCCGAGCCGACAAAGTCTCCGTCCGCAAAACGCGCCAGACAAGCAGCCCGATGTCTGACGGATCATACGCTACCCGCTGAACATTCAGCAATTCCGGTACGGTTTCCGCATCTAAGTCAGACTTGTGTTGAGTCTGGCAGCTGGCGGTCAGCATTACCACGGGAAGCAAGGTTGCTAGCCTAAACGCTTGATCGGGTGCCTTTGTGGAAATTCGCCGGCCCAAAGTATGGGACTTATACGCTTAAGTGGAGACCGTCTTGCGGCCAACCCGTATGAGCGCGTAAACAAAAGCGGGGTATCTTGGCTTCGTCGGACAAATCACCCAGGAAGGGAATCACGCCGGTCGAGTTGGCGGACATGTTCCTGGACGAGGACGCGGCGCGCAAGTGGTTTGAGGCAATTGTATGGCCGGCCGGCGAACTGGTGTGCCTGCGCTGCGGCAGCACGAGGGCGTATGCCTGCAAGCACAAGACCATGCCGTATAGGTGCCGTGACTGCAAGAAGTACTTCAGCGTCAAGACCGGCACGGCCTTGGAATCGTCCGCGCTTCCGTTGAAAACTTGGGCGTGAGCGATTCATCTTGAGATAACCAGTCTCAGTGGCGCATGCAGCTGCACCGCGACCTGGGCGTGGGGCAGGCTACGGCTTGGTTCATGCTCCAGCGTATCCGCACGGGCTTGGCACCACTACTGGCCGCGATTGAAGGGCCTGTCGAGGTGGACGAAGCCTACTTTGGCGGACTGGAGAAGAACAAGCACGCGTGGAAGCGAGCTAACCTTGGACGCGGGCCGGCAACAAGACGGCTGTGGTCGAAATGAAGGACCGCGAGACGGGCAAGATCAATGCGAAGGTTGTGGAAAGCACGGACGCGGCCACGTTACAAGGTTTTGTCTACGACCACACGGAGGTTGGTACGGAAGTCTACACGGACGAGGCGACTGCTTACAAGGGCATGGTCGGCGTGGAGCACGAAACCGTCAAGTACAGCGTTTCGGAGTTCGTGAGCGGCATGGCCAACACGAACGGTATTTAATCCTTCTGGGCGGTGCTAAAGCGGGCCTACCACGGCGCGTACCACCATGTCAACAGGAAGCACTTGCAGCGCTATGTGGCTCAATTCGTCGGCAAGCACAGTCTTCGTCCGTTGGACACGGAGGTTCAAATGCAGCACATAGTGGCTGGCATGGTGGGGCGGCGGCTAGTGTACAAGGAGTTGGTAGCGTAAGGGCTGGCACGCTTGGTGCCAGGTGGCGGACGCAATAGACGAGAAACTCGGACTGAAACAAGAACCAGACGGGGAGGAGGAACGAAAACGAAGAAGGAAAAGCTACCAGCAGAGTTTGAGCGCATCAGCAACGTGCCAAGCCCGGATCCGCGTTATGCGGGACTTAGTGTAATCGAGGTAGCGAGACTGCTAATGCGGCCCGCGAAGGAGCGGAAAGAGACCGGTGCGGCGACAAATGTCAACTGATACGTATAAGCCCCCAAAGTATCAGTGGCAATTGGTGATAGATAGCGCCATTGCGGATGCGGACTAATGGCCAAGTACGGGGCATCGCTTCTACAGAATTAAACTGGATTAACGCAGGCGGCGCAGTACCGAGCGACTATCCACCGGGCGATGTACTTTAAGCGCCGAATGCAATAACGCTGCTCCCGTTGGCCGGGGATCGAACGTTGCGCCTGCAGTTTGCATCCGAAGAAGATTGCGCGACCACGCTGCCCCGCTTCGCTTTCACGGCACCGCGGGGTCTTGGGAATGCCGGGCCTACAAGATTGCCCCTCCGATAACGCAGAGCAAGCACACACCACTGCGCCCGTCCCGTGACAAAGCCGCGTGGAATTGCTGCCCGCACGCGTTACCTTTCCATGCCAATGAAATGCCGTGACATACTTCGGCGTCTAATACCAGAGCGCCCTAGTCGCATGCACGAAGAAACATCCGTAGAGTCAATACGAAAATTTATACTCCTGCTCTTCCTGTTTGGCGTAACCGGCATGGGCGTCGAACTTATCCTCTTAAACCATATGGAGGATTACTGGCAGTGGACACCGCTGATACTCTTGGCGACTGGCCTGCTAGTTCTAGGTGGGTATGCCGTGTACCGGCGCCGCGTGCTGCTCTTTGTATTCCGCGGCCTTACCGGTTGCTTCATGATCGGAGGCCTGCTTGGATTGTACTTTCACTATCGCGGTAACGTCGAGTTTGAACTCGAAATGTATCCAGACGCCGCCGGGCTCGAATTAATAAGGGAAGCGCTGACAGGAGCGACGCCAGCGCTCGCCCCCGGGGCCATGATTTTGCTAGGCCTGATGGGCCTGTGCTATACCTACCGACATCCTACCCTGAACCAGTCTTGAACCTTAGCCACCATGAAGCGACGCACCCTATTTCCAATCCTGGTAGCCCTGCTCTGTGCCGTACCTGGACTGGCCGTCAGCCAGGTTGGCAACAACACCGATGTGCTCAACCCTAATCAGGCCGGCGAAGAGGCGCTGCAGGAGCAACCCCACCTTAGCGATAGCCTCGTGGTCAGCATATTGGCCTCGCGCCCTTTCTTGAGCCAAACAGCGTTTAGTGCACACATCGGGGACTCACTGACGGCGGAGCAGCGTCAGGAGCTGTTCGTGGATCTGTTTATCCCTATAAACCTCAATACCGCCTCGCGCGAGGAAATCCTGATGGTGCCCGGCGTCGGAGACCGTATGGCTTATGAATTTGACGAATACCGGCCTTACCGGGCTTTGGCCCAGTTTCGGCGGGAGATAGGCAAATACGTGGATGACGACGAATTGGCCCGTCTTGAGCAGTACGTATTCGTACCCATAAACCTGAACACGGCTTCCGACGAGGACATCCTGAGCATTCCCGGAGTAGGTAGCCGTATGCTGCGTGAATTCAAGGAATACCGCCCCTACGACAAAATCGAGCGCTTCCGGCGAGAGATTGGCAAATACGTCAGCGAAGAGGAAGTAGCCCGGCTCGAGCGCTACGTAATTCTGGACTAGTTTTCCAGGCCTGTGGGTATTCGCACTGGAGGGATTGCCACAGAAAATCACTGACTGGCAACCTGCAGAGCCTCAGGCCCCGCCAGGTGGCCTGATCCGAGAGACAATGCTATAAATCCCGATGGGACAGTTGCGTCCATTGATCCAGCGCGCCCTTTTCCGTCTCGAATATCGCGGCCTTCTTCACACCACGGCAATTGGCGCTGCCCTGGTAAAGGTTGACGATAAACACTCGACGGCCGTCCAATTCCACCAGAAATTTATGTTGGGGAGTATATGGCTGGGTGCCCGCGCGCTATACTAATCATCCTGTGTCATGATCACGCCTTTAATGCCCCGTAAGAACCGCATATAGGCACGGCATTGCCCGTTCCGCATATCACCGAGGAACCTGCACTCCCATTTGACTTTGGAGCCAAAGCCGACGGCAGCCCAAACGAGTCTATTCAAACGCTTTGCGCCGATTCCTCACATGAAACTAACATGACCAGGATTTGACAATCCTATGCTACTTGAATTTTCCTGAATTGCCCAGATGTTACCGCCAGATATGCTGTCAACGAATCTTTACCGCACCATATGGCTCTCTGATTTTCACCTTGGTACGCGCGAGTGCAAGGCCAGCTTCCTCCTCGATTTTCTGCGCCACAATGAATCAGAAACCCTCTATCTGGTCGGTGATGTCATAGACGGATGGGCCCTGGCACGCTCCTGGAACTGGAGCCAGTTGCATAACGACGTGATTCAGAAGATTCTGAGGAAGGCCCGCAAGGGAACCGAGGTCGTTTATCTGCCCGGCAATCACGACGAATTCGCCCATGACTATTCCGGGCTCAGCTTTGGACAAGTCAGGGTTGAATCCGAGGTCGTACACACGCTGGCCGACGGGCGGAAGATGCTCGTACTTCACGGCGACTTGTTTGACGGAGTTATCCGGCGCGCAAGATGGCTTTCTGTGCTGGGCTCCAGAGCCTACAGATGGTTATTGAAGCTCAACCGCCTAGTAAGCTTTGCGCGATCCCGGCTGGGGCTGCCGTACTGGTCGCTATCCGCGTATCTGAAGTACAAGACCAAGCGTGCGGTACAGTTCATAGCCAATTTCGAGGCCAACATGGTCCAGACGGCACGCACGTACAAAGCGGACGGAATCGTTTGCGGACACATTCATTACCCGGAGATCCGTTCGATTGAAGATTGTATTTACGCCAATGCCGGTGACTGGGTTGAGAACTGCACAGCGCTGGTAGAGCATTTCGATGGCAGGCTTGAGCTCATTCGATGGGCCGAGATCGGACGTAGGACCCGCCCCGGGCCGGTGCGCAGGAATGGTCACAAGCGCCCGGTCCTGCAGGCCAATCCTGCCTTAACATAGCCTGCACCATGTCACCGCTACGGTGCCTGTTTGTCGTCCAAGGTGAAGGCCGCGGACATCTCATGCAAGCACTCGCCCTTCGTGCCATGCTGGTTCGGGCCGGGCATTACGTCTGCAGGGTAGTCGTAAGCCGGGGAGGCAGTGAGATCCTCCCGGCATTCTTTGTGGACCAGGTCCGGGCACCGATTACCTATATGGACGGCGTCCGCTTTGTGATCGGAGATAGTAGCCGGTCCATCAATTGGGCAGACACCCTGAGCTATAATCACCGTCGCCTACACAAACTGAATGCAGGCTTCAAAATCATTGACGCACAGATCCGGCGGGAGAAACCGGACGTAGTAATCAACTTCTATGAGCCGCTTTGCGGGCTGTACGCAAGGAGATTTGGCTTGTCCGTGCCCGTCGTGGCGATAGCGCACCAGTTCATGTTCTTGCATCCTCAGTACGCATTTCCGCCGGGATTCCACGTTCAGCGCAGGGCCACCGCATTCTTTACTCGGATAGTGGGACTCGGGGCCACGCGACTACTCGGTCTGTCCCTGCGAGAGATGGAGGGGCACCGGAGCCTTCACGTTGTTCCGCCCATTCTGCGGGATGAGCTTTTCATGTTGCCGTTCGGCCTCGCCGAGCGCTTCCTGCTATTGTACCTGTACCATCATAGCTGCAAGGATGCCGTCATCCGCTGGCACGAAAATCACCCTGACGTTACCCTGCACTGCTTCTGGAATAGCCCCGAGGCTCCAGCAACCCTTCACTATGACGACACGCTCACGTTTCATCCGCTTCACGGCAAGAGATTTCTGGACATGATGTCGCGCTGTCAGGGACTGGTCACAACCTCCGGCTTCGAGTCCATGGCAGAGGCCATGTACCTGGGCAAGCCGCTGATGCTGATTCCAACGCGGAAGCATTTCGAGCATCACTGCAACGGAGCGGACGGCGTCGCAGAAGGCGCCGCCATACGCGCCGGTGAATTTGAACTGGACCAACTGTTGGAATTCATACCCAGGTACCGCTACGACGCCAGCCGCTTCAGAGCCTGGGTCCACCGTGCCGAGGATGTATTCGTGCGCCAGATCGAAGGTGCCGTAGAGGACTTCCACGAGAAATAAATCCCACTGCCTGAAGGTTAGCCAGCCTGCGCACGCTAAGGCGCGACCTCTTCATGCATCCGACGCTCCAGACCGGAACTGGATCGCGGCCTGCATCTCGGCTCAATAGTCGGGCGGCCCGTCAATTCAAGAGCGGATTCGCCTCAATCTCAATCTGGGTAATGGGCAGAAAAGTGCCCGTATGCATGATTGCAGACGACGCGGCATCCCACTCCGGCGATCTCTTGCCGAATCGGTAGAGATCCGCCAGGCGCCGACCCTGCAGGAACAAGTTCACCGCCCTCGACTCCAAAAGAAGCACCCCGGCATCGACCTGCCCGGTGTACGGCGCAAGTCCATCCAGAGCGCGAAGGTTGTTGACGTGTTGGGTGAATCCGTCCCTGTCACCGGAGGCCAGCGCACCTTCCGCCAGTATCAGGTGCATTTCCCGGGCCGAGACGATAGGCAAGTCCGCATACTGGCGCGCCATTACAAAGTCTGAAATAAACTCCTCGAGAAATGGGTGGACACTGCCCGTAATCATGTCCGTATACGTGACGCACTCCACCTTCTTGCCAGAGGGTGTCCGCTCAACCCAGGCATCCGCAAAGGTGAATTCCAGGCGCTCATTTATCTACCCCGCTATGTAGCTCTCCAGCTGAAACCCGCCATCGGTTTCAAGAGAAAACCGGTAGTCGCCATCCATGGCCGCAAGTGCCGCTGCAGCCTCGACAGCGCCAGCGCCGACAAGCGGGCTGGCTGTGTCAAGCGGATTAACTTTCCCCCATACGGCCTTGCTAAATAGCACCCGCGCCTTCATGCCGAGCAGTGCTACCGACAAATCGCCGCCGGGGGCCAGCTCGAGCGCACTGTTAACAGACACCAGTGCTTCGTCATAGAGTGCATCCATATGGAAAGGTCCCACGGCAGGCGCCGGCTCCCTGCGGTTCGACCCAATGACGAAGTCGTCAAACATGTCCGCGATCGTAGTGTAGATAATCGCGCGGTACAAGTGTACGCGGGCCAGCGTCTCGGCGTTAGTGCCTGGCCGTTCCAGGCGTCCCCTGAACTCGTCGGCCATCCAACGGGCTTCGCCCACGAACGGAAAGGCCTGGTCGGCGAATTCGTTACCGGGCAAATCCAGTACGCCCGCATCCAGCTGTCCCCAGGCATCTCTTGATCCCACCCAGATGCACTCGTCCGTCCCAACGGAATACGGTGAAATGACAAACGAAAGGGCCCGTGTAACGTAAGCGTCCGGTGAAGTACAGGTCAGCGGCAGCTACAGGTGTGCCGATGGGTACAGGACGGCTGGAAGGCGGAGAGCAGGTGGGCTTGCCGGATCCGGCACACTCGGCGCTTGGCAGCTATGCCGCCTTGTCTTTGTCAGCTTGTCGTGCCTTCTGCCAATGATGAGGCAAGAGGTCAGCTACGCGCCTGGCCGGATGCGTCGGGATGCGCTCGAACACGTCCGTGAGCCACTCCTGGGGATTGACACCGTGTAGCTTGCACGTGCCAAGTAGCGAATAGACCACGGCTGCCCGCTGGGCCGCATCATGTGATCCCGCGAACAGGTAATTCTTGCGGCCGATAACCAACGGCCGCAGGGCATTTTCAATGAGGTTATTGTCCAGCTCCACGCGGCCCTCATCCAGGTATCGGGTCAGCCTTTTCCAAAGGCCGAGCGTATAGTTGGTCGCCTGGCCCCAAGGACTCTTGGGCAATCCCCCGTTCGCCTCCAGCCAGGGCTTCAGCGTTTCCAGTACAGGCCGGGCCTCTTCCTGACGTACCTCGCGCCGACGATCCGCACTGGCACCCTCCTCTCGCAGCCTGCGCTCTATGGCGTAGAGTCGCCTGATCTTTGTCAACACGTGCTCGGCCTTCTCCGGTTCGTAGCTACGACAGTCGTAGAACTTGCGACGGGCATGCGCCATGCATCCGTAGACCGTCATAGACGGATGCGCTTCGAAGACGTTGTAGGCCACATACCCGTCCGTCTGCAACGCTCCCGCATACCCACCCAAGAACGCCACCGGACCTGCACGGGCACGGCTCTTGCGATACTCCATCACAAACAGCTTCTGCTCCGGAGTATGGTACACCCAGTAAAAACCCCGATGGGTCTTGCCCTTCTTCTTTCGATCCTGGACCTGGATACGCGTCTCATCCGCCTGCAGATACCCGCTTAAGAGCGCCTCCTGCTTGAGTGCATCATACAGCGGCCCAAGGTGCCACGCCGACTGCGCTATCCATCCTCCCAGCGTGGACTTGGCAATTTCAATGCCTTCCCGCCGGAAACGCTGCTGCTGCCGGTACAGGGGCAAGTGGTCACAGTACTTGTTAACCACCACATCGGCCAACAATCCCGGTCCGGCCATGCCCTTGTCCACCAGCCGCGGAGGCAACTCGGCGATGATGACGCCGCTGTCCTCATCGGTCGGGTCCACGTACTTGGGACGATGAATCTCGACCACCTTTATCATGCTGGGCACGATCTCCAGGTACTGCGTCTTCTCCATGCCGATGCAAATGAGACCTGTCGTGTCCTCTTCAGGCTCGATTACGATCGTCTCGCGGGGCAGGTGATCCGGCAGATCCTCGAAGTCCGGACGCCGCTTGGCCTTGCGCCGCTTCCGCTTCGGCTGATCCGTCTCGGGCTCGGGCGGCAGGGGCACCTCGACCTCCATGTCGTCAAACAAGAGGCCCTGCTGCGCCTCCGGCCCCAGTACATACCTTTCGCTCCTGGAGCCAAAGAGCAGGCGGAGGGCTTCAGCCAGCTGTTTGTCCTTGCTCTCCAATTTCGCCTGCAGCCGGCTGTTCTCTTCGCTCAGCTGATTGATTACCTCGGACAGGCTGACGTTCTGCTGAAGCACCGCGGCAAGCTGCGCACGGAAGGTCTCAACATCCGCAGAAGAGAGGGAGGAATGTGCTTCGGGCTGCATGATTGTTCAACAACGTCTGCACATGCATTGTTCCCGTTTCCACATACTATTTATCCCGATTTCCGGCTCTTAACCGCATACCGGCGCCGGTATTTTACGGACTTCAGCGACACTCCCTCCAGTAACATCACCATCTGCGTCCACGTCGGCATATCCTCTTTCGGCAGCTCAAACGTACCCGCCTCAAGCCTTTTGTAAAACAAGGCGAAGCCGTCTCGGTCCCACGAAAGCGCCTTCAGATGGCTCCGCCTCCTGTTGACGAACACAAAGACGTCCCCCGACATGGGATCCCGCTTCATGCCGCTTTTCACCAAGGCGCACAGGCCGTCAAAGCTCTTGCGCATGTCGGCCGGCGGCCGGTAAAAGAAATACCGGTGCGAAGGCCCCAGTCCGATCATGACTGCACCAGCTGCGCCAGGTACGAGGCAGATACCGGCGCCAAGAGGCGCACGCGTATCCCGCCCGGGTACATGATCTCCACTTGCGCCTCTTCACCTGCCACGGGTCGGCCAATCTCCACAAAGGCGCCGCTGTCCACTGCCGCAGCCTCCAGGCGATACTTCCGACGCCAGTAAAGCAGCTGCCCATACGAGATGCCGCGCTCGGCACAGAACGCTGCAGCGGTCTGGCTGCTTTCTTCATACTGTTCCACCAGCGGAAACATTTCTTCCGCCGTACGTCTGGGCTGTCTCATGCCATCCAGGCTTTGAGTCCTCGGGTCTATGAGTAATCTCCCGAGAAATCGTCACCTTATCCAGATGGGTTTCACCGCACGCTTACCGTGTAACGGCGGCTTCCAGGCCATTGGCCATGGGCTCTGCCGCCGTCGGATTGGCCAGGTCATCTTCCAACAGGTTGTTTGGATTTTCGACTTCCAGGATGCCGCAGCCAGCCACTAGCGCGAGGGTAGCTACCCAGATCGCAATCCGTTGCGGCTTGAAAGAAATGCATCCGTACGTCAAGAGGAAAGGCATCCTATCTGCCACTACGTTGCTCAGAAGCCCAGTCGCATGGTAAACTGGAAGCGCCGCGGAATCGGAAATCCGAAAGCCTCGACACCGTCCAAAAAGTTCTGTTCCAGCGCATCTCCGGCGCCTCGACCCACCGCATTGAGCTCCGGATCCACGCCGTCGTACCTCGTCCACAGGGCCAGATTACGTCCGGCAACCGTAATCGCCAGGCTTCTTAGCCGGACGCGCCGTGCGAAGGCCCGCGACACAGCATAAGTCAGGCTCACTTGACGCCAACGCACAAAATCCGCCGGCTTGATGGCATTGAGCCCACTAAACGGTGAAAGAGCCAGTTCATCACTGAGCCAACTCTTCAGGGCATTGAGACGCACGCTCGCGTCGTTCTGGGGATGGCCTTGCTGGTCAGTACCTCCGGTGATGTAATCCAGCTCTACCTGCGCCGACCGCGGAGTATTGCGGCCAATGGAAGGATTGGCCTGCCGAAATGCTCCGGTAAAATTGTTGACATGAAAATGACCCGCCCTGTACTCAAAGAGCGTCCGCAGCGTAAAGTGCCGCACTAATGTTACGGATCCACCAAGAGAGCCGGCCCAGTCCGGCGCTGGCTTGCCAAGGAAATGGGACAAATTGCCAGTGAGGCCTCTCGCAGGAGCCGGATTCGGCTGCAAAAGTACAAGCGCCGTGGTATTGGGCAGCTGCGCCTCGTCCGGCTGAAGATCACCAAGTAGATTCAGCAGCTCGCCTTCCGTGTCCGGCTTGCCGTCTCCGGTATAGCCTACGGGTAAAGACCCCTCCGGCACATCCAGGAGTTTGGCCCCAAAGTTCGTCCCCGGTGCGAATTCTTACACTAGATAGTTGCGGTACCGCGGATAGCTGCCGCCGACCTTTATGGGTGGGGCGCCGCCCATGTCCGTTACCCGCTCCCAGAGATAAGCCGTGTTGGCAAAGAGGCTGATGGTTGTTGCAGGCGAACTGTATACAAGGGCTTGGACCGCAAGCTCGACTCCCTTCGCCCGCAGTTCTCCTATGTTGTCAAGCTGCGCAGCACGAAACCCACCGGAGACAGGAAACTGCCGGGCAACCAGTGCGTCGCGTACGACCCGGTTCCAGTAAGTGGCCCCAATGGCTAGCCGATCCTGCGCGAGCCCCGCCTCCATGCCCAGTTCCCATTCGGTAGAGATTTCCGGCTGCAGATTGGGATTGCCCAGGTTGCTGGGCACAACGCCGGCCCCCGTGCCGGACGATAGTGACCCGTACGTGGTCAGCGCATCGAAGGCCCCCGGCTGCAGCCCGCTCTGCCCAACAGCCGCCCGGAGTCGAAGCGACGAAATTGGCCAGGAGGCACTCCAGAATGCCGCATCTGACGGAATGAAAGTCGCGGATACTTTGGGGTAGAATATGGTAGAGAAATCGGATCCGAACGCCGCGTTGGCATCAAGCCGGCCTCCTGCGGTTAGATAGAGGAAGCCGCCTATCCCTACCTGCTCCTGAAAGAAAACCCCCACGTTGACGATTTTCTCAAAGGCCTCAAACACGTCCTCTTCGCGGGCAGCTCCGGTCACATTGAAGCCGGGCCCCGGGAAACCTACGCCCTCTCCCTGAAGAACATCCTCCATGGAGATAAAACCCTGGGATCCAAGAATGAATGTGGATTCAATGGATTGCCACCATTCGTGCTGCAACGTCCCCTTTACATCGTAGGTAATTTCCGTCCGGCTCGTGTGGCGGTACAGGCGCCGCCCATCCGGCGTGCTGCCGGCGAATCCGTCTATGTTCCATCCGAAGCGCCGCACGTCTGTGTCTTTCTGGCCGGTGAAGTCCACGCCTACTGTGGCGCGTCCAATGCCAACACCCCGAGCGGCCGGTAATTCGCGCCGAAAGCGGTGACAAAGCGGTGTACCTCTTGCTCAAGCGCCATCTGCATGGTCTCGTTCAGTGTCGCAAATCCGGATGAGCCTGCATCGTTGTTGTACGCTACCCATTCCGGTCGTCCGGACTGCGCCATGGAAGTGACCCCAAATATATTGTTGTTCGACTGCAGGGTCTCGAGGTGCGCGTTGGTATAATTGGATGTCACCCGAAACTGCAGCCGATCTGATGGAAATATGTTGAGGCTGGCAGAGGCCTGCACTCGGCGCATGATGTCTTCCGCAATGGTCCGCTCTCCCACCGGATAGCGCCGATTCTTTCCACCAAATGGGCCGTCTTCATCCTGCCACCGCAGTCCGACATAATATGTCATGCCCGATGCCCCGCCGCTGGCTGATATGGCATAGGTCTGGGCATATCCCGTCTCGTAGAGGTCCTCCATGAAGGGCTCTTCCACGAGTTGGTACGGCTGAAGCCCCGGCCTGCCCAGCCATTTTGCCATAGTGTCAGCCTGCGCCCGGCTACGCGCGAATCCGGCGTTGGGGTCAATGACGAAGGGATAGACAATAGCCGCGTGCTGCGTCTGGAACATGAACCGCGGCGGGCCCACCGCGCCGCGTTTGGTAAAGATCTGTATCACTCCGTTAGATGCCTCCGAGCCATAAAGCGTGGCGGCCGCTGCCCCCTTCAGTATCTCGACGCGCTCAATAGTATCGGGATTGATGTCATCCAGCCGGGAGGGCGAGCCACCAGGATTGAACGTAAGCCATCGCCCGTTATTGACCCGGACGCCATCAATGTATACGATGGGTTCGTTGCTTTGGCAGAGACTTGCCGAGCCCCTGATGCGGATGCGTGTGCCCTCCCCGGTTTGACCACTGGAGGGCAAGCCCACAAGTCCCGGCTCACGCCCCTGGAGCACGTCGGAAAAAGTCTGGATGGGTGCATGCTCCAGGGCTGCCGCATAAAGAGTGGAAATCGAGTTGCCCAGCTTCCGCCTCTCCACGGGCCCCCCGGCGCCCGTAACCACCACTTCATCCAGGGTTACGGCCGTCGGGCGCAATTCCACATCAATCACTAGCGGCTGTCCTGCCATCACGATGACGGACCGGATCGCCGTGCGATACCCTATATAGCGGACCTGGATTTCGTGGGTGCCGGCGGGTACACGAATAATTTCATATTCCCCTTCCGCATCCGTCGCGGCACCGACAGTAAGGGCCGAGATTACAACTTGGGCGCCAATCAGGGGCTCGAGGGTGGTAGCATCCGTAACTGTGCCGCTTATCTGACCTCGCGCTGCCATGTGGAGCGGTGAGCAGAGCACGAGACAAGAGCAAAGCGTACATGCCAGTCGGCAAATGCTACCCGGCTGTCTAACAACAAGGCGCTTGTCCTAGTCAGGGCTCATGGCAGACGTGTTGCATTTGGATTCCTCTTTACAGGGACCAACCTTGCCACTCTTACCAATCGGCTATCCGCGGAATTGGGCCTTGCAATGCGCTCCGAACCCATTCTCCACGTTGATTGAATGTGATCCCTCTAGCTGGCTGCGCATGTTAGTAATCTTGACCGATACACAATCCTGGCGTCTAAATTTGCCATGCGTCAGTTCTGGCGTGTGGTAGCGCAACGTATAGATCCGTTGTGGAGTAGTGAGGTGCACCTCCATGCTACTAGCACGCAAGATTCTGGTGCCCAGTCAGCACAATATGACTTCTTGTGTGGCCGCATCCCTCTGTGCCAACAAGAAACGAGACACTTCGAGACATTATTGGTGTAGCCGCGGTAGGGTTCATGCGGCAAGACTGGTCAGGCGATTCAGCCTAACCAATCCATCATCGAACCCCCACACATCATGGAAACCAACTATCCTTCGAACACCAATGGAACCGCACTCCCAATCGAGGTGGTTCCCAAGGCCAAGCGCCGCAGGTTCAGCGCCAGTTACAAGCTGCGCCTTCTGGAAGAGGCCGATGCATGCGTTGAGCCTGGAGAGGTTGGCGCACTCTTGCGCCGGGAAGGCATCTATTCATCTCATCTGGCGCAGAGGCGCAGGGTGTGTGAACGTGGAAGCCTTTATGGCTTGACGCAAGACGGGAAGGAGCTGCTTGCCAAGGACAAGGAGATCGGGCGGCTACGCAAAGAGCTCAATCAGTCCCGGCGCCGGCTGGAGAAGGCCGAAGCCATCATAGAGGTCCAAGAAAAAGTCTGTGCACTGTTTGGCATCAGCAGCCAGATCGAGGCCGGGCAGCCATAAAGGAGATACTGGCGGCACTGCGTCCGGTCATGGGCTGGGCGGAGGCCTGCCGACATGTGGGGATCTCTCGCGCCTCCTACTACAGGAGCCGGCATCCGGCGGCGGCGCGGCCGAAGAGGCGCCGCAAGAACAGGCGTCGGTTGTCGGAGGCCAAGCGGGCAGAGATTCGGGCGATACTAAACTCGAATCGGTTCCTGGACCTGCCTCCACGCCAGATCTGGGCGACGCTCCTGGATGAAGGCACCTATGTCTGCCACTGGCGCACCATGTATCGTATCCTTCATGATGACAAGGAGATACGCGAGCGCAGAAATCAGCGCGCACATCCTCCTTACACGAAGCCGGAGCTGTTGGCTTGCGGTCCGAACCAGCTGTGGACGCGGGATATCACCACACTTCGGGGCCCCAAGAAGGTACAAGCTGTACGTGGTCCTGGATGTCTTCAGCCGCTACGTGGTGGGCTGGACTATAGCCCCCTATGAGTCCTGCCGCGCTGGCGAAGGATCTCATCACAGATACCTGTGCGCGCCAGAACGTGAGACGAGACCACCTGGTCATCCATTCGGATCGCGGCCCGGTCATGGCCATTAAGACGTATGTGCAGCTCTTGGCGGACCTGCAAGTGGAAGGCTCCTACAGCCGTCCGTATCGCTCCAATGATAATCCCTATTCGGAGGCGCACTTCCGCGCGGCGAGGTACCACCAGACGTGCGAGGTGCGGTTCGGCTCCCTGGAGGACGCCCGCAGCTGGGCCAAGCACCTCTCCCACTGGTACAACAACGAGTTCTACCACACAGGCATTGCACTGATGCACCCGTCGACGATCCATTACGGCAAGACGCGCGACATGTAGCAGGCGCGGCAGCGCGTAATACAGGACGCCTATGCTCGAGAACCGGAGCGATTCATCCGAGGTGTCCCCAAGCTAGCGATGCCACGACTGAAGGTATGGATCAATAAGCCGGAAGATGCTCAGGATGCGGCCAAGCTCGAAGCCGGAAGGTCCGGCCGGCAGACACGCAACTTTGTACTTAAACGCGACCAGTACCAGGCAGTATGAGCTCCGCCCGCTACACTAAATTCGAGGCGAATCTGTCTCATTTTTATTGGCACATACCGCTACAATAGGTTCTGTAGCGAAATCTATTCGCAGCCTCAAATCCTGAACGTCGAACCGTTCAGTTGCCCAGACAGTCTGCATGGAATACCGTAAGTACAGATGGCTGCTTTCTCGTGAAACGCGAATCAGGCCTCGGAGTACTGCCCCACGGCGCCTTAGTAATGCCTTTGTCTATTGCGTCAATTTGGATCGTCCAGATACAGCTCTTGCGCCCCGTATCGCAATTCAAATGTAAAAACGCAAGTGAATCTGACTACTCGGAATCTGGGCGTTATTGCCTGTAGGCTCAAGTTTATCTGGCCTACCTGAGTATTCTGCAGTCATTAATTACTGCAAACACTGGCGAATGATGCCCATTCGGGTGATTTCCAGCGACCCCACATTCTGGCAAGAAGTCCGCGGCGTGCTGCGCGGAGAGCATCGGGACTACACGAGCGGAAGCATGGCTCGCGCCATTATTCTGCTTGCCGTCCCCATGGTGCTGGAAATGCTCATGCAGTCGATCTTCGAACTCGTCGACGTGTATTTCGTCGGCAGACTCGGAGCCGAGGCATTGACCGCCGTCGGTGCCGGGGCCGCGCTGATCATCCTGGTGTTTGCCGTGGGTTTCGGATTATCCATGGGCGTAACGGCCATGATTGCGCGGCGCATTGGCCAGAAAGATCCGGAAGGTGCAGGTGTGATCGCCTTTCAGGCCTTGGTGGCATGTGGCATGGTATCGATCCCCATAAGCCTTGCCGGCATCTTCTTCGCACCCGAAATGCTGCGGCTCATTGCCACGCCGGAGCCGGTCGTGGCCATGGGTTCCACCTACTGCGCGATACTCTTCGGTACCAATGGCATCATTCTCCTGCTATTCGTAATCAATGCCATGTTCCGGGGCGCGGGCGACGCCATGCTTGCCCTGAAGGTCCTTCTTCTGGCCAATTCACTCAACATCGTACTGGATCCACTCCTGATATTCGGATGGGGCCCCATCCCGGAGATGGGT
Organism: Rhodothermales bacterium; assembly: GCA_965216255.1. Lineage (GTDB taxonomy): Bacteria > Bacteroidota > Rhodothermia > Rhodothermales > Bin80. Next base: position 3,629,724 of record OZ244148.1, on the reverse strand, counting down.
GTGACCGGAGCGGCCGTTGCGACTTCCATCGGGCGCGGAATCGGCATTGTCTACCAGTGCTACCTCCTGTTCGGAAGCAAGAGCCGCATACTGCTTCCATTGGGTGTGTGCCGCATTGTCTGGCCCCTGATGGCGCGCCTGCTGCGTGTCTCAGGCCCTGCAGTGTTCCAGTCGCTGATTGCGACAGCCAGTTTCATGGCGCTCTTCGCCTTCGTCAACACCTTTGGCGAGGAGGCCGCAGCCGGTTATACGGTGGCCGTCCGCGTGATTATATTCGCACTCCTGCCAGCTTGGGGCATGGGCAATGCCGCGGCCACACTGGTCGGTCAGAACCTGGGCGCCGGACATCCGGGCAGGGCAGCACGCAGCGTCTGGATCACGAGCTTTACCAATATGGCTTTCCTCGGTGTGGTAGCTGCCGGAATGTATTTCTTTGCCCAGCCCATTATCGGAGTGTTCTCTGCTGATGCCGGCGTGATTGCCGTAGGAAAGGACTGCCTGCGGATTGTCAGCTACACGTACGCCCTGTTTGCCTTCGGCATGGTGACCACACAGGCTTTCAACGGCGCCGGCGACACATGGACGCCGACCTGGATCAACGTTATCTGTTCCTGGCTGATCCAGATCCCCGTGGCCTATGTATTGGCCTATACTGCAAACTGGGGAGTTTCCGGCGTCTTCGCTGCCATTGCCATCGCCCAGGCTACCCTTTCCGTCATCGGTGTCTGGGTCTTTCACCTTGGGCGCTGGAAATTAAAGACCGTGTGAGCGCAAATGACGCGCGGCCTCGGCTGCTGGTGCAACCTGGCACGGCTTAACACCATACAATCCAACGGATTATGGTGGTCCAGGTCCGCGCAGCATAGGGCATTGCAAGGGCCGCTGGGACCGATGTCGCCCAGGTGCAATCAATTGGAATTTCAACTCAAGAGGAGATGGTATGGACCAGCGTCTTAGCATAGTCACCCTAGGCGTAGACAATCTGCCGCGGGCACGCGCATTCTACGAAGCGATCGGCTGGCGCGTAGCGAGCGAGGACCACATCGATTCCATTGTCTGCTTCACGCTCAACGGAATCGGGTTTGCCCTCTACCCGCGAGCTAAGATCCTCGAGGAAATAGGCCCACAGGAAAGCAGTGAACGCGGGACGGGGGCAATCATATTGGCCTACAATGTCCGTGCACGCGAGGACGTTGCATGGGTGCTTGGCGAAGTCGAACGTGCTGGCGGCACCATCGTCAAGCCGGCGCAGGATGTCTTCTGGGGTGGTCATTCAGGATACTTCAAGGATCCCGACGGGCATTTTTGGGAAGTTGCCTGGAATCCATTCTCGCCGCTCGATGATGAAGGAAACTTCGCTTGGTAGCAGGTGGGCTCAGGTAATCTCAAGCTGGGTTGGAAGAACAAACCGGTAGCCAATAGTGCTATTGCTCGGCAAACGCAGGTGCGGCCGCTCTTTGCATCGTCAACCGATGGTCGACCTTTAAGGGCACAGCCTTGACGGCACGCAGGCAAGTATCGAGGGCTTTCAAAGGCCCGATCCCGTGGCTGAATTCGTTATTGCCGCTATCGCTGCCAGCCACCGCTACCACCTCTGCACCAGCCAAGAAATGAGCAGTTACAACACGTTCCCGGTGTAGTGGACTTGGGTTCAAATCGGAAGGACTGGCTTGGTGATTCCGCTCGGCCAGTGCACCAACAGCCCCGCGAACATCTTGGAGTGCAAGTGTCCTAATTCTGCCAGGTGCCGGAGCAAAACCACCTGCGCCTTCCGCCGCCTCCCTCGAAAGCGCATGAGGAAACAAGGATAGGTTCGGACCATGCCGACGAAAAATGATGCACAAGCGTTCAGGTCCTTAGATTCTTGTTCCATGCAAGACCCATATCTTGCGTTGCCTTCATATGCCTCCCGCCATGCGACACGCTTTGCTACTGTTTCCCGTTCTTATTGGTGCGTGCACGTCTGCGCATGATCCGCAGCCCAATGTTGTAATAATGTTTGTGGACGACTTGGGCTACGCCGACATCGGTGCCTACGGCGCTACCGTGTACGCTACGCCGCACCTCGACGGAATGGCGCAGGATGGCGTCCGATTCACCGACTTCTACGTAAGCCAGGCTGTCTGCTCGGCATCGAGGGCATCCCTGCTGACCGGTGCATATGCCAACCGGATCGGCATACACGGCGCGCTCGGCCCCTCCAACAAGCACGGCATCGACGAAGCTGAAGTAACACTTGGAGAGCTGTTCCAGTCCCGGGGTTACGCCACGGCGGCATACGGCAAGTGGCACCTTGGGCACCTAGAACCCTTTCTGCCAACACGCAACGGGTTTGCCGACTATTACGGCATCCCCTATTCGAATGACATGTGGCCATACCATCCGGAAAATCCGGACGCGTGGGGAGACCTGCCCACCATTGAGGCGGAAGCCATCGTTGGCTACAACACAGACCAAACACGCTTTACTACCGACATTACGGAACGCGCTATGGCGTTCATAGAGGAAAGTGCTGCTGCCGACCGGCCGTTTTTCCTTTATGTGGCCCATCCCATGCCGCATGTACCCCTATTCGTTTCTGCCGAGCGCAGCGGAAAGAGCGGCGCCGGACTGTACGGGGATGTCGTGCATGAAATTGACTGGTCCATGGGAGAAATCTTGCGGGCGCTCGAAGAGGCGGGCATCACCGATAACACGCTCGTACTCTTTGCCTCCGACAACGGGCCCTGGCTCAGCTATGGTAACCACGCAGGATCGGCTGGCCCGCTGAGAGAAGGCAAGGGCACGGCGTTCGAGGGAGGCGTGCGTGTACCCTTCCTTGCCAGGTGGCCCGGCGTATTGCCGAAGGGCCTGGAGGTCACGACACCCGCCATGACCATAGATCTATTCCCGACGCTAGCCGGATTGATTGGTGCAGAGCTACCGCCGCACCCTATAGACGGCAAGGATATCTGGCCCCTGCTCACTGGATCGAGTACCACGTCGCCGCAGGAAGCCTATTTCTTCTGGTACAGGACCAATGAACTGCATGCCGTGCGCAGCGGGAAATGGAAACTGCAATTCCCCCACACGTATCGCACCATGGTGGAGCAGACTCCTGGCAAGGATGGCTTTCCGGGCAAGTACAACTACGACGCTGCAATCGGCCTTGAGCTGTTTGACCTCGAATCCAATATCGGGGAATCGCGCAACGTGGCAGCCGAACACCCGGATGTGGTAGCACGCCTTACGGCGCTGGCTGACAAACAACGTGCGCGCTTGGGCGACCGGCTCACCGGAGTGCAGGGTTCCGAAACAAGAGAGCCTGGCCGCGTGGATACGGAAGCGACGGAGCAGTAGCTAGCGCCATGGCACGCATGCACATCCTGTGCCTGTGCGCATCCGCCGCGACCTGTAGCCGGCATGCCAAACCCCTGCCCGACCGGGTGGACTACAACTTCCATGCAAAGCCCATCCTGTCCGAGCGCTGTTATGCCTGCCATGGCCCGGATGCTGCCGCGCGGCAGGCCGGCCTCCGACTGGATACAAAAGAGGGGCTCCAAGAAAGTATCGGCACCTCGGGTGCCCCTGTTGCAGTACCAGGAAGCCGCCGCAATAGCGCCCTTAACCGGCGTGTTGCATCCAGGGATGCCGAATTCCGGATGCCACCGCGGGAGTCGAACCTATCGCTTTCCGACCGAGAAATTGCCATTCTCGGCAAATGGATCGAGCAGGGCGCCGCTCTCACTCCGCACTGGTCGTATGTCGCACCTGCAAGACCGCCGTTGCCCCGGATAAGACGCTCGGATTGGCCACGCAACGAAACAGACCCTTTTGTGCTGGCAAGGCTGGAGCGGGAGCGGATCGCCCCGTCACCCGAGGCCACGCGCGTGGCGCTGCTCCGCCGTGTGGCGCTGGACCTGACGGCCCCCCCCTCCCTTGAAAAGCTCGGCGCCTTTGGCTCAGACACGTTGGCCCCAGCCCATTAGCGCGCCGTGGACCGACTTCTGGCTCACCGCGATACGGCAAGCGGTGGGCCTGGGATTGGCTTGATGCCGCACGCTACGCCGATACCAACGGATACCAGGGCGACCCCGTGCGCTTCATGTGGCCCTGGCGTGACTGGGTAGTCGGCGCCACAAACGCCAGCATGCCCTACGACCCGTTTGTGGCCAAGCAGCTGGCCGGCGACCTGTTTGCTGACGCTACCGAGGAGCAAATCATTGCGACAGCCATCAACCGTAACCATATGTATAACGTAAGCGTGCGGTGAAACCCATCTGGATAAGGTGACGATTTCTCGGGAGATTACTCTTGGACCCGAGGACTCAAAGCCTGGATGGCATGAGACAGCCCAGACGTACGGCGGAAGAAATGTTTCCGCTGGTGGAACAGTATGAAGAAAGCAGCCAGACCGCTGCAGCGTTCTGTGCCGAGCGCGGCATCTCGTATGGGCAGCTGCTTTACTGGCGTCGGAAGTATCGCTTGGAGGCTGCGGCAGTGGACAGCGGCGCCTTTGTGGAGATTGGCAGACCCGTGGCAGGTGAAGAGGCGCAAGTGGAGATCATGTACCCGGGCGGGATACGTGTGCGCCTCTTGGCGCCGGTATCTGCCTCGTACCTGGCGCAGCTGGTGCAGTCATGATCGGACTGGGGCCTTCGCGCCGGTACTTCTTTTGCTGGCCGCCGGCCGACATGCGCAAGAGCTTTGACGGCCTGTGCGCCTTGGTGAAAAGCGGCATGAAGCGGGATCCCATGTCGGGGGACCTCTTTGTGTTCGTCAACAGGAGGCGGAACCATCTAAAGGCGCTTTCGTGGGACCGACACGGCTTCGCCTTGTTTTACAAAAGGCTTGAAGCGGGTACGTTTGAGCTGCCGAAAGAGGATATGCCGACGTGGACGCAGATGGTGATGTTACTGGAGGGAGTGTCGCTGAAGTCCGTAATATACCGGCGCCGGTATGCGGTTAAGAGCCGGAAATCGGGATAGATAGTATGTGGAAACGGGGAACAATGCATGTGCAGGCCTTGTTGAACAGTCATGCAGCCCGAAGCACATTCCTCCCCCTTTTCCGCGGATGTTGAGACCTTCCCTGCGCAGCTTGCCGCGGTGCTTCAGCAGAACGCCAGCCTGTCCGAGGTAATCAATCAGCTGAGCGAGGAGATAAGCCGGCTGCAGGCGAAATTGGAGAGCAAGGACAAACAGCTGGCTGAAGCCCTCCGCCTGCTCTTTGGCTCCAGGAGCGAAAGGTATGTACTGGGGCCGGAGGCGCAGCAGGGTCTCTTGTTTGACGACATGGAGGTCGAGGTGCCCCTGCCGCCCGAGCCCGAGACGGATCAGCCGAAGCGGAAGCGGCGCAAGGCCAAGCGGCGTCCGGACTTCGAGGATCTGCCGGATCACCTGCCCCGCGAGACGATCGTAATCCAGCCTGAAGAGGACACGACAGGTCTCATTTGCATCGGCATGGAGAAGACGCAGTACCTGGAGATCGTGCCCAGCATGATAAAGGTGGTCGAGATTCATCGCCCCAAGTACGTGGACCCGACCGATGAGGACAGCGGCGTCATCATCGCCGAGTTGCCTCCGCGGCTGGTGGACAAGGGCATGGCCGGACCGGGATTGTTGGCCGATGTGGTGGTTAACAAGTACTGTGACCACTTGCCCCTGTACCGGCAGCAGCAGCGTTTCCGGCGGGAAGGCATTGAAATTGCCAAGTCCACGCTGGGAGGCTGGATAGCGCAGTCGGCATGGCACCTTGGGCCGCTGTATGATGCACCCAAGCAGGAGGCGCTCTTAAGCGGGTATCTGCAGGCGGATGAGACGCGTATCCAGGTCCAGGATCGAAAGAAGAAGGGCAAGACCCATCGGGGTTTTTACTGGGCGTACCACACTCCGGAGCAGAAGCTGTTTGTGATGGAGTATCGCAAGAGCCGTGCCCGTGCAGGTCCGGTGGCGTTCTTGGGTGGGTATGCGGGAGCGTTGCAGACGGACGGGTATGTGGCCTACAACGTCTTCGAAGCGCATCCGTCTATGACGGTCTACGGATGCATGGCGCATGCATGGCGCAAGTTCTACGACTGTCGTAGCTACGAACCGGAGAAGGCCGAGCACGTGTTGACAAAGATCAGGCGACTCTACGCCATAGAGCGCAGGCTGCGAGAGGAGGGTGCCAGTGCGGAACGTCGGCGCGAGGTACGTCAGGAAGAGGCCCGGCCTGTACTGGAAGCGCTGAAGCCCTGGCTGGAGGCGAACGGGGGATTGCCCAAGAGCCCTTGGGGCCAGGCGACCAACTATACGCTCGGCCTTTGGAAAAGGCTGAGCCGATACCTGGATGAGGGCCGCGTGGAGCTGGACAATAACCTCATTGAAAATGCCCTGCGGCCGTTGGTTATCGGCCGCAAGAATTACCTGTTCGCGGGATCACATGATGCGGCCCAGCGGGCAGCCGTGGTCTATTCGCTACTTGGCACGTGCAAGCTACACGGTGTTAATCCCCAGGAGTGGCTCACGGACGTGTTCGAGCGCATCCCGACGCATCCGGCCAGGCGCGTAGCTGACCTCTTGCCTCATCATTGGCAGAAGGCACGACAAGCTGACAAACACAAAGCGGCATAGCTGCTAAGCGCCGAGTGTGCCGGATCCGGCAAACCCACCTGCTCTCCGCCTTCCAGCCGTCCTGTACCCATCGGCACACCTGTAGGAGAAACTGTCATATCTTGGGTCTGCAGAATGCCGCGGCGTATCTTTGTGGAGTACCCATCAATCGCCCTAGACGGGCATATCCGGACTACATCGTATGACAGATCCAACAGAATCCAACGTACACTCACTGGTTACCCGTGAGGAGGCACTCAGCACTCTGGATGACCTGGTGCGCAGCTCCGCCCGGCGCATGCTTCAGGCAGCGCTCGAGCGGGAAGCCGACGACTACGTGAAGGCCCATACACACCTGCGGAATGAGCACGGCCACCGAGTCGTCAAACGCAATGGCCACCATCCGCAGAGAGAAATCCTCACGGGTGCGGGCCCGCTAGCGATCCAGCGGCCCCATATCCGTGACCCTCGAACAGGGCATACCTTCACCAGCGCCATACTGCCGCGCTATATGCGCCGCAGTCCGTCGATAGATGCACTTATTCCGGCCTTGTACCTGCGGGGAGTTTCGACCAACGACTTTGCTCTGGCCCTGGAGGCCATACTTGGCCCGCAAGCTGGCAACCTATCGCCATCGTCGATCAGCCGACTCAAGGGGGCCTGGCTAGAGGAATACCGGCAATGGAACAAGCGGGACTTGACGGGCAAACGGTATGTTTACCTCTGGGCTGACGGGTTATACTTCAATGTCCGCATGGGAAACGAGCGCCCGTGTATGCTTGTTATTATTGGAGTTACGCCTGATGGAAGGAAAGAGCTCGTAGGACTTCTGGACGGAGAGCGGGAAAGCAGGCTGTCCTGGAAGGAGTTATTGCTGGATATCAAACAACGAGGCTTGGACGTAGCGCCTAAGGCGGCCACAGCAGACGGAGGCCTGGGCTTCTGGGCTGCGTTGGAAGAAGTATATCCCTCCACGCTACAACAGCGATGCTGGGTGCACAAGACGGCCAACGTGCTCAATAAGCTGCCCAAGAAGCTGCAGGGGTCTGCGAAAGAGAGGCTCCGTGGCATCTATACGGCACCGTCCAGGAAGGATGCCCTGAAGGCACTCGATACCTTCGAGAATCTCTTCGGAGGCGCCTACGAGAAGGCCGTCACCTGTCTGCGCAAGGATCAAGAGGAGCTCTTGACCTTCTACCAGTTCCCGCCCGAACACTGGGTTCACCTTCGGACTTCGAATCCCATTGAGTCCACGTTTGCGACCGTACGGAAACGTACACGGCAAACCAAGGGATGCGGCAGCCGGGACGCGACACTGATGATGGTTTACAAGCTGACCCGGGAAGCGGAGAAACGCTGGAGGAGGCTGACTGGATCGCAGCTGCTCATCCTTGTGTTGGAAACAACCCCACACGAGTACAGCGTAGAAGTAGACAAACAAGCCGCCTAATTCTAATTCCCCAATTCCATGCCGCGGCATTCTGCAGACCCAAGATATGACAGTTTCTCCACCTGTAGCTGCCGCTGACCTGTACTTCACCGGACGCTTACTCTGAAGATACCGAAATTGGAGGCGCCAGTCCCCTATCTCCCTCGACTGCAAAGGGGCAAACCGCTTGTCTGGTGGGTTTTTGCAAGAGGCTCAAGTGTAGGTTCGCTCAAAATAGGTAGTTTTCTGGAGAGCACTAGATAGTGAGTTGATGCAAAATGCGACGTGATCCCTTTTTTGTGCAGATTAAAGACGGTCTAAACCGACCACTTAACTCGGAGTTGTTCGAACAATGCGCAGTTGATTTGCTGCGTGCTGACTACCCTACACTTGTCCCAGTTTGCGGCGGAAATGATTCTGGATTTGACGGAGCCATTGCTGACAACGAAGGAGAAGCCTTCCCGCTGATTGTTACTACAGCAGAACGGGCCATTCGGAATCTTACCGACAATCTGAAACAGTACGAACAGCAAGGCGGCACCAGGAAAAAGGCTGTCTTCGTGACCTCACGCAAGCTAACGGCACCAAGACGAGAAAATGTGATTAGTCGGGCGCGTGCACTTGGGTTTACGCTGGTCCAAGTCTACGAGCAAGAGGCCATCGCGAACTTGCTCTATAACTCGCCGCGCTGGTGCAAGGAATTGTTGGGGCTTTCCGGAAGACCATCGGCTCTGTCGCATATCCCAAAGACCGCGCGCCCGCTGATACCAAGCCAGCGGCTTATCGGGAGAGATGACGAATTCGAATGGCTTCTCAGTACTGAAGGCGACAAGTTGATCGTCGGTCAGCCTGGTTCTGGCAAGACCTATATCCTGTATCAATTGGCCGCTCAAGATCACGGCTTGTTTGTGGTTAGCGAGGAACAGACCGCCATAGCGAATGCGATTCGTAAAGGGCGACATCCGGTCGTCTTTGTGGACGACGCTGGAGGTAAACTGGAGCTGATTGCTGACTTGGTGCATTTGCGGCGCACAACTGGCGCAGAATTCTCAATTGTAGCTGCTTGTTGGCCAAGCGACAAAGATCGTGTTGCGCAGCAATTGGGCCTGGGAGATGCGGAGTCCTGCCATTTGCGTCCTCTGATCAGGGATCAGGTCGTGGCGGTCGTGAAACAGGCGGGGCTGGAGGGACCAAATGACCTCGTACGATACATCGTCGATCAAGCTGTTGGACTGCCGGGGCTTGCTAACACACTTGCCCGTCTTTGTCTTGAAGGGTCTGTGGGTGAAGTGGTGCGTGGAGATACCCTAAAGCGAGATCTCCTTCGGTTCATAAAGCCGGAGCTAAAAGAAGATGCCGAATCCATTCTCGCCGGGTTTTCCGTTGGAGGCGAAACGGGTATCGAAATGAGCACAGTGGCAGAGGTTCTAGATCTGCGATTGCTCGAAATCAGGAAAATACTTACGCAACTTGCTACGGGCGGAGTCATTGCTGATAACCCTCACACGCGCTCGTACCAATCATCTTCCAACGAGCGTGCCATCGCTGTGCAGCCGGCGACCTTGCGCCATGCTCTTGTCCGCGACGTGTTTTTTGGCAAAACAGTACTTCTACCTAAACAGATCCTGGATGAACTAATTGATCAAGCGCATTCCAATGTTGATGTCGCAGAAACCATAATGGGCGCCTCTGTATACGGCGGAGACGTTCCCGAGACACTATTGCAGCATCTTGTTGAAAGAGCGGGAGACGCGGAAACGTACAAACGGTATGTCTCAATTGGACGACCACAAGCTCTGTGGGCATTAAAGCAGCAGCCCGAGATTCTCCTGACTGTAGGAGAATACGCACTAGCAAGTGCACCGGCAGAAGTCATTCCGCTTTTACTTACGGCAGCCGTCACCGCACCTCGGCTCTTTAACGAAGGTGATTCGGAGCCGATGCGCTTTATTGAGAGATGGACGCTGTCTGGGAGGCCTGGGACAAACGAAGCCTTGAACAGGCGTCGTATCGTGCTGGAGGCCGCGATTCGCTGGCTGAATAAGGGAGGAGATATTGACGCGGCCGTTAGCGCATCATGTATTGCTGTTTCGCCAGAATATAACGCGACGACGACTGACCCCGGAGCCGGCAACACGTTTACTACTACCAGCGGTCTACTTACACCATACGAGATTAGTCAATTGAAATCGCTGTGGGACGAGTTCCTAAGCGCTTTGGCAGGCCGTGATGACTTCCATTGGGATCCGATATTCAGAGCCTTGCATAGTTGGGCCTATCCGAGCAGTTTGCTGCCGTCGTCGAAAGAAGGGATACATGCTGAGACGCGGCAGGCAATTGCAGAGGTTGCAGTCGCGGTAGTTGAGGCGCTGGCGAGAATGACCCAAAACAAGTCCGCCGTGTCACAGAGACTTAAGGGCTACATTGAGGTGACAGGTGCCAAAGCCGACCTTCCGATCAGCGAAGTAATGGCTCTGTTTTGTCCTGAAACGGACGCATCAGACTGGAGAGAATCCTCGAAGAGGCGGGATCGCAACCTATATGAGCTAGCTTCAAAGTGGCACACGCGACAGCCAGAACAAGTAGTCGCTGAAGTCACCGCCATAGTGCAAGCAGCCGCGCAGGCAGGCCTTCGAACGCACCTCTGCATGAGAATATTTTACGAGAAGCTCTCCCAGTTGGTCGAAAACCCCGTAGCATGGTGCTCGACCTTGATTCACCGAATTGCGAGTGCTGACTACGTTGCTCCGTTCCTTCAACTTGCGGTTGCAAACAACGTGCCAGGATGGCCTGAGGTGGCCTTTGCCTGCCTCGAAAAGCCGGAATTTCAAGGGCTTGCCGTCAGACTTGTCCTAGAAGAACCCGATCTAGAGCCAGAGCTATTTTCTGGCGCTTTGGCCCTTGTTGCCCGCTTCCCCACTCACGTAGAAGACTTGTGCATGCGTGGAATGGTGCCTATCAGCGTTCTGCGCCTACTGTTGGAGCACGAGAGTCGCGACGTTGCAATAGGAGCCGCGAGGGGGGAGTGGAATTCGGAGCCAAACGGCCGCGTACGAGAATCCGTTTCAGAAGCTTGGTGCCTTGCCGTGATCCGGCACGGTACGAATGAGTGGTTCATAGAGCAAGCCTTCAAAGTTGATTCTGATCTGGCCCAATCTTGGCTACTGGCAAGAATGCAGGATGATTCGGGTTCTTACCTTCTCCCACACCCACGCGAGACGGACGGCACATTCAGAGTCGCGATCCGAGGGCAAAATGCCAACTCGCGGACATTTCTGCTTTCGAATCTGGCAGAGCTCGCTTCCCGGCAGCAACATTGCAGACTCACGTATCGACATTGGACGACTCTTATTGTTGGAGATTCTCCGATCCTGCAGCGCCAGCTACTTGAAGACGACCGACTTAACGAATATCAACTGGCTCCTTTGAGACGCTACCCTCTCGACGAAAACCATATTGTTCTTGACACCACTTGGGAGCAATTCGTACTGCTTGCACGTGAAGCAGGTTACACAGCGGAGCAAATATTCTCCGCGACTCGTCCAGACGAATACTCTTTGTCAGGGCTTGAATCTGCCCTCTACGCATTCTGGTCTGATGACTTCGAGAAACTGTTGTCGCATGATGATCCCGTCATACGGCGAGTTGGAGAACTGGGACACCGGTGGGCAATTGAGACTCGAGAAAGGCTGGTCGAGGAAGAGCGTTTAGAAGCGGTTTACGGGAGACGTTGGTAGAGCGTTGCTAACGTCATGAATTCCTGCGTACGGAACTACGCAGCTGAGTAGTCGGGGCACGGTAAGCGTGCGGTGAAACCCATCTGGATAAGGTGACGATTTCTCGGGAGATTACTGATAGACTCGAGGACTCAAAGCCTGGATGGCATGAGACAGCCCAGACGTACGGCGGAAGAAATGTTTCTGCTGGTGGAACAGTATGAAGAAAGCAGCCAGACCGCTGCAGCGTTCTGTGCCGAGCGCGGCATCTCGTATGGGCAGCTGTTTTACTGGCGTCGGAAGTATCGCCTGGAGGCTGCGGCAGTGGCGCCTTTGTGGAGATTGGCAGACCCGTGGCAGGTGAAGAGGCGCAAGTGGAGATCATGTACCCGGGCGGGATACGCGTGCGCCTCTTGGCGCCGGTATCTGCCTCGTACCTGGCGCAGGTGGTGCAGTCATGATCGGACTGGGGCCTTCCCACCGGTATTTCTTTTACCGGCCGCCGGCCGACATGCGCAAGAGCTTTGACGGCCTGTGCGCCTTGGTGAAAAGCGGCATGAAGCGGGATCCCATGTCGGGGGACGTCTTTGTGTTCATCAACAGGAGGCGGAGCCATCTGAAGGCGCTTTCGTGGGACCGAGACGGCTTCGCCTTGTTTTACAAAAGGCTTGAAGCGGGTACGTTTGAGCTGCCGAAAGAGGATATGCCGACGTGGACGCAGATGGTGATGTTACTGGAGGGAGTGTCGCTGAAGTCCGTAAAATACCGGCGCCGGTATGCGGTTAAGAACTGAAAATCGGGATAGATAGTATGTGGAAACGGGGAACAATGCATGTGCAGACGTTGTTGAACAATCATGCAGCCCGAAGCACATTCCTCCCTCTCTTCTGCGGATGTTGAGACCTTCCGTGCGCAGCTTGCCGTGGTGCTTCAGCAGAACGCCAGCCTGTCCGAGGAGATAAGCCGGCTGCAGGCGAAATTGGAGAGCAAGGACAAACAGCTGGCTGAAGCCCTCCGCCTGCTCTTTGGCTCCAGGAGCGAAAGGTATGTACTGGGGCCGGAGGCGCAGCAGGGCCTCTTGTTTGACGACATGGAGGTCGAGGTGCCCCTGCCGCCCGAGCCCGAGCCCGAGACGGATCATCCGAAGCGGAAGCGGCGTAAGGCCAAGCGGCGTCCGGACTTCGAGACGATCTGCCGGATCACCTGCCCCGCGAGACGATCGTAATCCAGCCTGAAGAGGACACGACAGGTCTCATTTGCATCGGCATGGAGAAGACGCAGTACCTGGAGATCGTGCCCAGCATGATAAAGGTGATCGAGATTCATCGCCCCAAGTACGTGGACCCGACCGATGAGGACAGCGGCGTCATCATCGCCGAGTTGCCTCCGCGGCTGGTAGACAAGGGCATGGCCGGACCGGGATTGTTGGCCGATGTGGTGGTTAACAAGTACTGTGACCACTTGCCCCTGTACCGGCAGCAGCAGCGTTTCCGGCGGGAAGGCATTGAAATTGCCAAGTCCACGCTGGGAGGCTGGATAGCGCAGTCGGCATGGCACCTTGGGCCGCTGTATGATGCACTCAAGCAGGAGGCGCTCTTAAGCGGGTATCTGCAGGCAGATGAGACGCGTATCCAGGTCCAGGATCGAAAGAAGAAGGGCAAGACCCATCGGGGTTTTTACTGGGCGTACCACACTCCGAAGCAGAAGCTGTTTGTGATGGAGTATCGCAAGAGCCGTGCCCGTGCAGGTCCGGTGGCGTTCTTGGGTGGGTATGCGGGAGCGTTGCAGACGGACGGGTATGTGGCCTACAACGTCTTCGATGCGCATCCGTCTATGACGGTCTACGGATGCATGGCGCATGCCCGTCGCAAGTTCTACGACTGTCGTAGCTACGAACCGGAGAAGGCCGAGCACGTGTTGACAAAGATCAGGCGACTCTACGCCATAGAGCGCAGGCTGCGAGAGGAGGGTGCCAGTGCGGATCATCGGCGCGAGGTACGTCAGGAAGAGGCCCGGCCTGTACTGGAAGCGCTGAAGCCCTGGCTGGAGGCGAACGGGGGATTGCCCAAGAGCCCTTGGGGCCAGGCGACCAACTATACGCTCGGCCTTTGGAAAAGGCTGACCCGATACCTGGATGAGGGCCGCGTGGAGCTGGACAAGTCTTGTGTTTCATACTGCGATCTGTTGGGCTTATGGCACCGGACGGGGGTTATTTGTGGTATGGCGCCTACCCTGTAATTCCGTGCGCACTTCTGTACATGCTATAATACCGTTTTCCGACGAGAAATCGGCGTGTTTCTATCGTGCCTCTCAGTGCTCGTGAGCGTACGGCACTCACGCTTGTTCGCAGCGTGGCAGCAAGTTCAGCGGCAGTCACGTAGCCTTCCTTGCGGACTTTGGCGCGTTGGCGATGGATGCGTCTGGCTTTGTTCAGGCGCAACCGTATACTTGTGATGCTCTTCTTGGTGAACGGATCGCCGCGGGAATCCCGGTAGCCGCGTCCATTAAGTTCGGCGGCTGCCTTTACATCGGAAAACCCTGCTTCCAGCAGTGTCTCGAGATCAGCAAGGGCCTCTTTTGAAGCGTCGCGCCGCACGACGGCTCCCCGGGGCAGGGGCAAGTCGGCCGGCGGCAGCGTGTGGGTTTTACCTCCGCGAAGTCGCAAGCCTATGTGCAGCTTGTAGCCCTCGCGGGTCAGAGTCATGTCCTCTATGAGCAAACGCAGCAGCCGCTTGCGGTCCACAATCCCAGTAGAGGGAGCCTCCCAGACTTTCCGGAAGTCACGGGCAAGTTCCAGGATACGGTCCTCTTGGTGGGTATCGGTCATGCTTTGGTGCTCCCTGCGCCTGGATTCGCGCTCTGCTATCGCCTCATCCAACGTGGCCAGACACGTATTCCAGTCAGCTTCCAGAGAGGCGGCCACGAGTCGATTCCTGGGATCCACCTCCATATACCGAGCGCGGGCCAAGTCGGCCTGGTAGCGCAAGGCCTCAATACGCTGCAAAAAATGGCGATCTACGGCGTCAAAATCAGCCCGCAACTGCTCCTGAACAGCCAGTGTGAGCGCAATATTCTGACGGCTTACCGCATCGATGATGAAAGCACTTACCGCTGCGTCAGCAACTTTACCACGCATGGTCTGACAGGTCTGCTTCCCGTAGCGAACAAGGTCCTCCGTGCATTTATAATACCATTTTGTCTCGCGCGAGCGGGAGCTGTATTCCACCCTCATCCGGTTGCCGCACTGGCCACAGAGGATGCGTGACTGTAAGAGGGCCCGTCCCTCACGTGGTGGAGACTGGCCCAGGTTAAAGCTGGATCTGTTCTTGCGCATCGTCTCCTGGTTGCGCAGGTACTGCTGCCAGTCAATGTAGCCGACATGGACCTCAGGGATGCAGACCATCCACTGGTCTATGGGTAGGGCAACCGTCTGCACCGACCCGTCAGGGCGCTTTCGCGAGGCCGTGCGCCCGTACGTATAGCAACCCGCATAGCGGGGATTGCGGATGATGCTGTGGATCTTGCTGTGTTTGGGCACGGCCCAATGCACCTTTCTGCACGTGGCATACTGCCGGCTTGGCAAGCGAAGACCCTGCTTCTGGAACCACCTGAGCGTCTTCATGACCGACCCCAAACGGCGAAAAGTGGCAAATACCAACGTAATCGCCTCCACGATCGACGGGGCGGGATCCATTACGACCTCGTTCGTGCCAGAATAGGCTAAACCGAGCGGCAGCGAAAGCTTGACGCGCCGTGCCTTGCTGCGCTGGCCACCAACCAGTCGGTCCCGGATTCCCTGCAATTCGTATTCACTAAGCGCACCTTTGACTCCCAACAGCAGCCGATCGTTGCTGTTGTTGGGATTATACACGCCATACTCGTCAAGAATGAGCGTGTCGGTAATGGCGGCAAATTGCAGTAGCTGGTGCCAATCAGAGCTGTTACGACACAGGCGCGAGACCTCAAGGCTGAGTACGATGCCCACTTCACAGGCGGCCACGCGCGTCAACAAATCACGGAAGCCGCTGCGATTGCCACGGTGCGCACCGAATTTGCCCTGATCCTCAATAGTAGTATCAATGCAGTTGTCGGGTCAGCCCAGCGCAACGGCATGCTGGCGCAGGCCATACTGGCGATGGACACTCTCGGTATTGCTCAGCACCTGTTGTGGTGAGGACTGGCGAACGTATAGACAGGCTCGGCGACGGCGGTGATCCCCTGCCACCTTGTGGGACATGGCATCAAACATGGCAGCGTCCCCCTTCCTTATGGACAAGCATATCGCGAACCATCCAGGCGGCCTGATCCATGACCGGGGCCACATCCAGCACCGGTGATGCGGCAAGGGGCGTCTCAGCCGGTCTCACAAGACGTGCTGTAAGTCACGCAATAGGCCATGATGCAGCAGAATGCTCATGACCTGGCTGCGCTGGCCCTTGCGCCATTGCCTACGCCAATCGCAATAGCGGTGGACGCTGTCGGCATCAAGATATGGCGTCATCGGTGCGGCTACGGGTTTTTTTCAAGGGCTTTGTGCAGTCCGGTAAAATGGATTGTTATGCCAAAGTGCTCTGCAATCACTCTTGCGAGCTTGCGAACGCCGACGGGCCCATGCTCGGCCCGGTATTCCTGCACGAAGTGCAGCATCTCTGGAGTGATCTTGTGAGGTCCCCGTGGTCCGCGGCGCTCGGGAATCAGGCCTTGGAGGCCGCGACCCTGAAAAGCGCGATTGGCGCGCACACAGGTAGGCACGGAGGTGCCAAAGCGTGCGGCCGTCTCTTTGAGCGGAGTGCCTTGTCTGGCACAGCGCACCATCTCGTAGCGGACCTGCAAGAGGTCGAGTGGATCGAAGAACGGGCTGTCTATGAACAGCGGATCCGAGACTTTTTCCGGATGGTGGTTGAGCGTTCCGGAGTTGCGGAGGTATTCGGTTTTGTTTTGAGGCATGGCGGGCGTGTTATGATCAAATACTAAGATACGTCTATTACCGATACAATGGCAAGTCATGAGCAGACCTGACATAATCGGGGCTACCTGATGCTTAGTAGCAAAATAGATGATAATATCGTACCTATATTTTTGATCTTCAAGAAGCACATCAATGAGAACACGCAGCTCCGCAAGATCGTCCGGCCGGAGCCATGCGCGACCCGCTGAAACCCGCTCGAAGTTGTCCACTTGGCGCAGATTGGTCCACGCCGCCGGAATGCCGCGCAGCCTGTGGGCATTTACTACAGAGCGCACGTTCGGCTCTTGCCCTCCAGTCTGGCAATAGTGGACGCTAAGCGTCCGGCCACGCCACGGATGGAACGGATGTATTATCGTTACTACTTCGGAAGAAGCAGGTGTCTGCTCTGTCGGGGCATGCCGGTGCCGCGACAGATCCACCTCCGTCGCAGTTGGCAACCCGCAATAATAACCTCATTGAAAATGCCCTGCGGCCGTTGGTTATCGGCCGCAAGAATTACCTGTTCGCGGGATCACATGATGCGGCCCAGCGGGCAGCCGTGGTCTATTCGCTACTTGGCACGTGCAAGCTACACGGTGTTAATCCCCAGGAGTGGCTCACGGACGTGTTCGAGCGCATCCCGACGCATCCGGCCAGGCGCGTAGCTGACCTCTTGCCTCATCATTGGCAGAAGGCACGACAAGCTGACAAACACAAGGCGGCATAGCTGCCAAGCGCCGAGTGTGCCGGATCCGGCAAGCCCACCTGCTCTCCGCCTTCCAGCCGTCCTGTACCCATCGGCACACCTGTAGCTGCCGCTGACCTGTACTTCACCGGACGCTTACTGTATAACGGCGAGGGCGGCTTGATCCCGGAAGAGACACGCGTCGAAAACGTATTCAACCGTGTGGCAACGGTAGGTAAGGATTGGATGGGGCTCACGTTAACCTGCGCCCGGTGCCACGACCACAAGTACGACCCTCTCTCACAGCCCGATTACTACGACCTGTTTGATTTCTTTAACCAGACCTCGGAATCCGGAAGCGGCTATGACGGCAAGGTGCCGCCGGTGCTGGACGGCAGTAGCACAGAAGACAAGGCACGCCTGGCCCAGCTGGAAATAGAGCTGGAGCGTGCGGCAGCGCGCGAGGAAGCGATTATCTTTCCGCACGGCCCGGGAGAGACTCCTGGCGACTTGCCCCACGCAGCGGGGCTGCTTGGAGAGCAAGTCGACGCACTGCGCCTGGAGCCAAGCGAGCGCAGCGGCTACTACCTCGACCTTCTCCTGCGGGACGTAGGCGAAGGTCGCGCAGACAACGCGAACACACTTCGGGACATCCGGGAGGCCAACCGCATGCGCAACCAGCACCGGGAGCGCAGCACACTCGTCATGGTAATGGATGAACTGGAGGAGCCGCGCGAATCGTTCGTCCTGACAAGAGGCTCATACAACCAGCCCGCGGACCAAGTGGAAGCGGACGTGCCCGCCTTCCTGCCCGCGCTACACACCGCTCGAAGGCCAAACCGGCTGTGGCTTGCACGCTGGCTGGTTGCGGATGAGCACCCCCTTACGGCTAGCGTCACGGTCAACCGCTTCTGGCAGGCGTTCTTCGGTACGGGACTGCTCAGGACGGTGGAAGACTTCGGCGTACAGGGCGCCCATCCCTCGCATCCGGGACTGCTGGACTTTCAGGCTGTCGAATTCGCAGAAAGCGACTGGGATGTGAAGACCCTGCACCGAAGCATCGTAACCAGCGCCTCCTACCGGCAGAGTGCGGTCACATCTGCAAAGCTTCGGGAACGAGATCCGGAAAACCGTCTCCCGGCGCGCGGCCCTCGGCATCGGCTCCCCGCCTGGATGCTTCGCGACCAGGCGCTGGCACTAAGCGGCCTGCTCGTAGATTCCCCGGGCGGTCTGCCGGCCATTCCCTATCAACCGGAGGGTATCTGGTCCGAGGCCACCTTCGGCCAGACGGTGTATAAGCTGGATTCGGGTAGCGCCTTGCACCGCCGCAGCCTCTACACGTTCTGGCGCCGGATTGTCGGACCCACCACGCTTTTCGACAACGCCACCCGGCAGGTATGCCCTGTCAGGGGCATACGTACCAATACGCCGCTGCACGCCCTGACCACGCTGAACGACGTAACATACGTGGAGGCTGCCCGCTTCCTGGCAGAGCGTAACATGGCAGTGGCAAGCGCTGAAACCGATCGTTTGCGCTGGGCCTTCCGCCTTGCTACCTCGCGCGAGCCTCATCCAGATGCGATCGCGATACTGCTCCGCCGCCTTCAGATTCTGCGCAGCGAATATGCCGCAAGTCCGGAGGCCGCCCTGGCATTACTTTCAGTAGGAGCGCCCCGGCGCGGCGACTTGCATGCCATCAAGCATGCGGCCTACACCGGCATTGCTTCGCTTGTCCTCAACCTCGACGAATCCATCACAAAGCAGTAACTATGGATCCGGTCCTGGATTTCAACTGGTCCATTACGCGGAGGCATTTCTTCGGGCGTGCAGCCGGAGGCATCGGGGCTGCGGCCCCGGCAAGCCTGCCTGATCCGTCCCTTCTTGCGGCGGCGCCGGGCAAGGGCCCCGGTTTCCCCGCCAAGGCAAAGCGCGTCATCTACCTCTTTCAGAACGGCGCCCCGTCCCATGTGGGCCTCTTCAACTACAAGCCGCTCTTGCAGCGCCGGCACGGGCACCAGATCCCGGATGAAGTCGTAGGAGGCCGCAGATTCAGCACCATGACGAGCGCCCAGACCGATCGCCCCGTGCTCCAGGAAATCGCCAGCTTCGCGCAGCACGCAGAAAACGGCACATACGTCTCCCGCCTGCTTCCCTGCATTGCCGGCATAGTAGACGACTGCTGCTTCGTAAAATCCATGGTAGCGGACGCCGTCAACCGTGCGCCCGCCATCCCCTTCCTCTTAACCGGCTCCGAGATGGCAGGCCGCCCCGACATGGGCGCTTGGCTCAACTACGGCCTCGGCAGCGAAACGGAAAACCTCCCCGCCTTTGTGGTCATGACCTCGCGCGACAAAGAGGCCAGCTGCGGCCAGATCTTTTACTGTTTTTGCTGGCGCAGCGGCTTTCCGCCGTCACGGTTGCAGGGGGTCCGCTTCAGCGGTTTAAAAGACCCCGTTCTATACCTGTCCAATCCAGACGGTATGAGCCGTGGCGTGCGCCGCGGCATTCTTGACGACATGGCAGCCCTCAACACGCGCAACCTGGAAGCATACGGCAACCCCGAAATCGCGACGCGCATCGCACAGCACGAGACGGCCTACCGCATGCAGGCGAGCGAACCGGAGCTTAAGGACATCTCACGGGAGCCGCAGCACGTGCTGGACTTGTATGAGCCGGACATGGCGCGGCAGGGCAGCTACGCCTACAACTACCTCTTAGCCCGCCGCCTCGCAGAGCGGGGCGTACGATGCATGCAGGTCATGCACGCCGGATGGGACCAGCACCGCAACCTTAACACCCAACTGGAAATCCAGTGCCTCGACCCGGATGCTCCGAGCACCGGCCTGGTAACAGATCTCAAGCAGCGCGGACTCCTTGAGCATACCCTCGTGATCTGGGGCGGCGACCACCATCCGTACGCGTTTACCATCCGGATGGCGGGTGGCGGCACCAAGCCGGGCTTTTCATACGGCGCCTCGGACGAGTTTGGGCTAAACGCCATGCGGAACCGGGTACATGTGCATGATTTCCAGGCCACCAGGCTTCATCTCCTGGGCCTGGATCACGAAAGACTGACGTTCAACCATCAGGGCCGGCGCTATGGACTGTCCGATGTGCACGGCCACCTAGTAAAGAGAATTCTAGCTTAGACAAGGACATGACAGATACTCCCCGCGCCGATATTGGCCTGGTCGGCTTGGCCGTTATGGGCCAAAACCTGGTGCTGAACATGGATGACCACGGCTATACGGTAGCCGTGTACAACCGCACTACAGCAAAGGTGGACGCCTTTGTGGACGGAAGTGCCCGCGGCACGCGTGTCCTGGGAACACATTCGCTGGAGGACCTTGCCCGTACGCTAAAGCGGCCGCGGCGGGTAATGCTGCTCGTGAAAGCCGGCGGCCCGGTAGACAACGCTATCGAGCGCCTGCTTACCCATCTGGAACCCGCCGACATCATCATTGACGGGGGCAACTCCCATTACCTGGACACCATCCGACGTACACGCCATGTGGAGAGCAAAGGGCTCCTCTATGTCGGCACCGGCGTCTCCGGCGGCGAAGAAGGCGCGCGCTACGGGCCGTCCATCATGCCGGGCGGCTCTCGTGCCGCCTGGCCGCATGTCCGAAATATCTTTCAGGCTATTGCGGCCAAGGTGGAGGGCGGCATCCCGTGCTGCGACTGGGTCGGGCCCGATGGCGCCGGGCATTTCGTCAAGATGGTACACAACGGCATCGAGTACGGCGACATGCAGATCATTGCAGAAGCGTACCTTGTGATGAAGGAGCTTCTGGGCATGGAGAACGACAAAATGTCTGCGGTCTTCGGCGAGTGGAACGAGGGAAAGCTGGACTCCTACCTCATTGAAATAACGCGCAACATCCTCGCCTACCGGGACGAATCCGGCCGCCATACTCTGGACTATATTCTGGACAGCGCCGGGCAGAAGGGTACGGGCAAGTGGACGGCCGCTACGGCGCTTGACCTTGGCATTCCGCTCACACTGATCGGCGAAGCGGTCCTGGCCCGCTTTCTTTCTTCGCTAGGCGATGAAAGACGAGCAGCCTCGGACGTGCTTGCCGGCCCGGCTATGCAAACAGGCCTGGACCGCTCAGCTCTTGTGCGGGACCTGTATCAAGCGGTCTACGGCGCCAAAATCCTTTCGTATGCCCAGGGTTACATGCTCCTGCGTGCCGCCGCAGCCCGTTACGAATGGATGCTCGACTATGGGAACATCGCACTCCTGTGGCGCGGCGGGTGCATCATTCGGTCTGCGTTCCTGGGCCGCATCAAGGAAGCTTTTGACAAAGATCCGGACCTCGAAAACCTTCTCATGGCCCCGTATTTTCGCGATGAGGTCCTCTCCGCGCTGCCCGCCTGGCGGAGACTTGTGGCTTGCGCCACGCTGAACGGATTGCCCGTCCCCGCGCTCTCGAGCGCCCTCTGCTTCTTCGACGGCTACCGCCGCAGCCGCAGCAGCGCCGCACTTATCCAGGCGCAGCGCGACTACTTCGGCGCCCATACCTACGAACGCGTGGACCGGCCGCGCGGAGAGACCTTCCACACCAACTGGACGGGCACAGGGGGCTACGTGACTGCGGGTACGTATGACGCGTAGCATCGACTCCGTCATCGTGGACACAGACGCGGGACCCGACGACTTGATGGCGCTCGCCTATCTCCTGGCCTGTCCGGCCATCCAGGTGGAAGCCGTCACGATTGCGTACGGCCTGGCGTACGCCGAGAAGGGTGCCATCAACGTTTCCAGGCTCCTGGCCCTTGCGGGGCGCCCTGCCACTCCGGTCTACATCGGAGCGCGCAAGCCGCTCGCAGGCGGCGGCACGTTTCCTGCCGCGTGGCGAGAGCGGGCAAGCAGCGAGCCCGAGCACCTGCTGCCGGAGGTGTGCCGGCCGCCCGAAGCGCAGGATGCCGTTTCATTTCTCGGCGGAAGGTTGCACGAAGCCTCGCGGCCTGTACGCATCCTGGCCCTCGGTGCCCTTACAAATCTGGCGCTTGCCGGGCCGGGCCCTGCGCTGCATGACATTGTCGCCATGGGCGGCGCCTTCGGCATACCCGGGAATGTGCCCGGGCGACCGGGGGCCGAGTGGAATTTCTTTGCCGACCCGGCTGCAGCAGACCTCGTGTGCTCGTTCGGTATCCCAACCCTGCTCGTGCCACTGAACGCCGCGCGGCAGGTGCCTCTTACCGAAAAGATGGCACGTGCACTCGGCAGCGCCCCGTCAAGGCCGCTCGCACGTGTTGCCAAAGGCCTCATGCAATGCCTTGGCCACCAGGCATATGCATGGGATCCGCTAGCCGCTGTAGCACTTGCGGAGCCAAGCGTGGTAGTGGTGAAATACCACGGAGTACGCGTACGGGCGGGCGTCGCCGAATGGTCGGACGGCGCACCTATTTGCGTGGCGTACGGCGCAAACTCGACGCTGTTCGAAACCCGCTTCACGTGCGGTCTGACATCTGGCGGGCCACTTCCTGCTTGACGCGCCGGTAGATGGCGCTAAGCCCCCGCGTGCGCTGCATGCCCAGCAGCTGCGTCAGGCAAAACCGCTGCAAAATGTCGTCCGGGGCTCCAAGAACAACCTCCGGGGTCTCACCATCAAACGACTGCAGGAGCAAGGTGACGAAGCTGCGCGCTGTAGGTGCTTCCCTGGGAACATCCGCACGTAACCGGACGATGCCGCCGGTCACCTCGACTATCAAGAACACCGGCGACTGGCATTCATGCACCATACCTACCCCCGCGTCACGGAGCGGATGGTACTCCTGGGGAAGAGGAGGAAGCGCGGTCGCATAATCCAGAAGCAACTCGAGGCGGGTGGCGTTGTCAACCGACTGAAGCTCCTGCGCAATGGCCTCAAGCCTTGTCATCACTTCTCGATCGGCACACCGACCAGATTTCCCCACTCGGTCCACGAACCATCGTAGTTCTTCACGTTGTCAAATCCCAGGAGATAGGTGAGCACGAACCAGGAATGGCTGCTACGCTCTCCAATCCGGCAGTAGGCAATCGTGTCGGCCCTAGGATCCAGTCCTTGCTCATCCAAATAGATGGCCTCCAGTTCCTCCCTGCTCTTGAACGTGGCATCCTCCCGGGCCGCCCGGCTCCACGGGACGTTGCGAGCTCCCGGAATGTGTCCACCCCGCAAGGCGCCTTCCTGGGGATAGGCCGGCATGTGCAGCAGCGTCCCTGAATACTCGGCCGGCGAGCGCACGTCCACCATCGGCCGAGATGCCTGCTGATGCGTCAGGACTTCTTCCCTGAAGGCGCGGATGGATGCATCCTGCGGCTTCGCCGCATAGGCAGTGCGCGGATACGCTGGCACTTGCTTCGACAGGGCGCGCCCTTCCGCAAGCCACTTGCTGCGCCCACCATTCATGACGCGGCATTTATCGTGGCCATACAGCCTGAACACCCAGAAGGCGTAGCACGCCCACCAGTTGCTCTTGTCCCCGTAGAAGACCACGGTAGTATCATTGCTGATCCCCTTCTCGGCGCACAACTCGGCGAATCTCTTGTGCCCAACATAGTCGCGCACAACCTGATCATTCAGATCATTGACCCAGTCGATATGTACGGCGCCCGGGATGTGTCCAGTACTGTACAGTAGCACGTCCTCGTTAGACTCCACCAGGCGGATCGAATCGGTCTCTTTCAGGTGCTCACCTACCCAGTCTGTACTGACGAGCACATCTTCCCTTGCATATGTTTTCATGAGAGTATCGGTACGGTCCAGAATTTATTTGATGTACTCCTTCCGATGCGCCATGGTTCAGGCATCCTACCGGCGCGTGCCGTACAAAACCAACATGGCCCCAACAAGGCTCGTGTAAAGGGCCGAACCGAAAAGCAGCACCGTAAGCAGGGACATGGTTCGCGTACCGGACTGCAGCACGATAAAGAGCACAAGCAGCCCGTTGTGAACCAATGCGGTTACGAAAATGCCGGCGAAGGCACGCCGTGTCGAATAAAGAACGGCTCCCCGTTCACTGGGCGAAAACAGCCCAATCACGAACCCTATAAGGGACTTAACAAACATGTGAACGCCCCATGTGCCATAAACGGCATCCATGAGCCAGCCCGTGATACACCCAGCCACGCCGCCACCTATCCGGCCATAGCGAATGCCAATCCATATTACGAAGATCAGGACCACATCCGGATAGGCGCCCCACATTTTCAGTCGGCCGAAGAACAGCCACTGCAGCAGCACGGCCGCTGCTCCAAGAAAAGCAAAGCGCAGAACGTTCATTGCCTATGGACTGGTGTGAGGAACCGGGTTGCCGACTTGTAGTTGCTGCCACGAATAATGGTCACCAAAAATGGCTACCGCGCACAAGAAACGAAAGCGCAATACGCAAGTCCGCGGGCGTCGCAGGCGGCGTGTCCCGGGGGCCATGCTTTTTACGCAGCACAATTACGCCCTCCTCCTCTTGGGCATCCTCGCCATAGTCGTGGGATATGCCGCGATGCGGATTGAAAACGAGGTCGATGGCATACTATCGCTCTACATCGCGCCGATTCTCATCCTTGGCGGATACCTGGAGATCATTTATGCCATTCTGTGGCGACCCGGCAACAAAGCCAAGAATTCAGTACAGTAGGTACGGCTCGCGAAGCGCCCGGAACGCGGCCACTTCGCTCTCCCACGCCTGGATGATGGCATCCGGGGCCTTGCCCTCCAGAAGCATTTCTGCCAGACGCTCGGTGCCGGAGAGGCGATTCAGCCAAGAAGGCCTGGACACGAGCGCACCCGCTGCCATCCGGTAGAATGCCTCCAGTATGTGGATCCCCGTCTCTACCGGCATGAATGCCGCGCGGTCTGTCACCTGCAGCCGAATGCCGTGCAGCCGCTGGCCGTTCAGCTTAGGGTTCGTGTCCATTCCGGGAATGGGGCGTGGCGTAAAGGTCGCGGGTTCAAAACGAACACCGGCAAGCGCGCGGCCGTTCAGATCCGCTGCAAGACGTGCGCCGTCGGCCCACGGCGCTCCAAGCAGCTTGAACGGCGATGGCGTGCCACGCCCGACGCTGGCTGCCGCCGCTTCAAAGAAGCACGTGCCCGGGTAAACCAGTGCCGCTTCGAAGTCTGGAATATTGGGGCTCGTGCTCACCCACGGCAGGCCCGTATCCGGCCATTGCATATCGCGCTGCCAGTCCTCCATGCGAATGACGCTTAGTTCCAGGTCCTCCAGGCCCGGCAACATCGCCTCGCCCCGGACCATGAGCGCAAGTTCGCCGGATGTGAGACCATGGGCAACGGGAATCGGGTAAAGCCCGACGAACGAGGTGTGCTCCGGTTCCAGAACGAAACCGGAAACGTATGCACCACCCAGCGGATTCGGACGGTCGAGCACAACAAACGGGATGCCGGCCTCGGCAGCAGACTGCATGGCCAACCCCATGGTGGAAATGTATGTGTAGAACCGGGCACCGATGTCCTGGATGTCGAATACGAGCACGTCTAGGCCTCGCAGCATTTCGGGCGCTGGCCTGTTGACCCGGCCGTACAGGCTGTAAACCGGGGCGCCGGTTTCGCGGTCCAGACCATCGGCTACTTCGTCCCCCGCTTCTTTTGTGCCGCGCAAGCCGTGCTCGGGGCCAAACAGTGCCGCCACTTCCACGCCCGGCGCCGCATGGGCAAGGCCTATGAGATGCCGCTGCCCGACACGCGCCGTGTGATTCACGATTAGCCCGATGCGCTTGCCTCGCACGGCCTCGAACCCGCTTTCTACAAGCACCTGTGCGCCTGTGCTGACTTCCTGTGCCGCCTGCGCTTGGCAGCAGCATAGTAGCAGGACAACCGGAACGCGCCTCATGGATGCATGGAATCAGGCAGAAAGTGTCACCAGGATGTGACCCGGAAAGAAATAGGCAGCCTCCATTCGGGCATTCGCCGTCGAATCCGAGCCATGTACCATGTTTTCGCCCTTTGAGGATGCCAGATCGCACCGAATGGTTCCCGCCTCTGCCTCCGCCGGGTCCGTCGCGCCGATCAGAGCACGAAAGGCAGCCACGGCATCTTCGCGCTCCAGCACCATCGGGACACAGGGCCCGCTTGACATGAACGTCGTGAGTTCTTCGAAAAACGCTCGCGCTGCGTGCGCGGCGTAGAATCCCTCAGCCTCTTCCCTGGTCAGACGCATCATGCGCAATGCGCATATGCGGAATCCATCTGCCTCAATGCGCCGGAGCACTTCACCAACAAGATTCTTGCGGACACAGTCCGGCTTCAATATGGCAAGAGTACGCTCCATAGGCACCTCCTTTTTTGGGCGCCAATATACGGCACAGAGATGTCCCCGTTAGCGCGGAATTGCGTACGTTTATGGCATTTCTTACACCTTCTCCCCGATTCCATGTCGCGAACAGCGCTACTGATACTGGCAGGGCTTCTCCTTGCCGGCTGCGAGACTGCAGAGGAAGCCACTCGGCCCAATATTGTCTTCATCTTTACGGACGACCACACCGCTCGGGCGCTCAGTGCCTACGGCTCCCTGGTGAACAACACGCCCAATCTTGATCGCCTGGCAGAGGGGGGCATGCGCTTCGACCAGTGCCTCGTGACGAATTCGATCTGCGCACCCAGCCGGGCTGTCATTCTCACGGGCAAGCACAGCCACCTGAACGGACAACTCACCAACGGCAACAGATTCGATGGTGCGCAGCAGACCTTTCCAAAATTGCTGCAGCAGGCAGGCTACCAGACCAGCATCATTGGCAAGTGGCACCTCCAAAGCGAGCCCACAGGGTTTGACCATTGGCAGGTACTCATTGGGCAGGGGCCGTATTACAATCCCCGTTTTCTCGTGCCGGGCGACACCGTCCGGATTGAAGGCTATACCACAAATATCATTACGGATTTGGCACTGGATTGGCTCGAGAATGCTCGTGAGACCGCAAGGCCCTTCATGCTCATGTACCAGCACAAGGCTCCGCACCGCGGTTGGCATCCGGGCCCGGACCACTACGAAATGTACGCCGAAGAAGACATTCCGGAGCCTCCCAGTCTCTTTGATGACTACAGCGGCCGTGCCTCGCCAGCCGCAGAGCAGGGCATGACCATCGCGCGGCATCTCAATGTCGAAGACCTGAAGCTGCAGGCACCAGGCAGCATGAACGAGAGCCAGAAGGCGACCTGGGAAGCGGTCTACGGCCCACGCAATGAAGCCTTCCACGCGGCAGGCCTGGAAGGAGACGACCTTACGAGATGGAAGTACCAGCGCTACGTCAAGGAGTACTTGCGCACGGTAGCCGGCGTGGACGACAACGTGGGCCGGATGCTGGATTACCTGGACGCTTCCGGGCTTGCGGACAACACCGTGGTCATATATTCGTCCGACCAAGGCTGGTACCTTGGAGAACACGGTTGGTACGACAAGCGGTGGATGTACGAAGAGTCGCTCGTGGCTCCGCTGCTCGTCCGCTGGCCCGGTCACATCGCGCCGGGATCGGTCAACAATGACATGGTGTCGAACTTGGATTTCGCCACAACATTCCTCGACCTTGCGGGCGTGGAAATGCCGTCCGACATGCAGGGACGCAGCCTTAAGCCGCTATTCCTTGGCAATACGCCGGCCGACTGGCGCACCAGCCACTACTACCACTATTACGAATACCCCGGCTACCATTGCGTCGAGCGTCACTACGGCGTTCGCACTGCTACGCACAAGCTCATATACTTCTACAACCGTGACGAGTGGGAGCTCTTCGACCTGAAGACCGACCCTGGAGAGCTAAACAGCGTGTACGGTCGGGAAGCCTACGCCGGAGTCGAGGCGGAGCTCAAGGCAGAGCTCGCAGCGCTGCGCACCCAGTATGCGGTGCCGGAAGACGCACGTCCGACGGGACCGTGCATTCCGGACGAGCGTGGCGCCCCCATGCGAACCGGATGACCCAGCACCTGCGTACGGCCATGCCCCGGCTCCGCCTCATTCTTGCCGTACTTGCCATGGCCTCGGCGCCGGCCGCCTGCGCCCTCGCACAGGTGCCGCACCCGTCAGACGTATTCTCCTTTACGCCGGGCGATGACTACAAGCTGGCTACATATGACCAGATGGTGGCGTACTACAAGGCGCTTGATGCCGCCAGCGACCGGGTTGAATTGCGCGAAATTGGTACCTCTGTCCTGGGCCGGCCACTTCTCTTACTCTTTATCTCCAGCGCCGAAAACCTGCGTAATCTGGATAGGTGGCGCACCACCAGCGAAGCGCTGGCCCGGGCCCGCATCAGCGAAGAGGAAGCCAGTCGGCTCGCAGATGAAGGCAAGGCCATCGTCTGGATTGACGGCGGCCTGCATGCTTCGGAAGTGGCCGGGGCCCAGATGACGCCGCTCCTCGCCTGGCGCGTCGCAACGGAGGAGTCGGCGGAAATGCGGCACATCCGGGAGCACACCATACTGCTGCTCATGCCGGTAATGAATCCCGACGGCCTCGACATTGTCGCCTCCTGGTACAAGCGGACGCTTGGAACGCCCTACGAGGCAACACAGCCGCCGTGGCTCTACCACTACTTTGTAGGCCACGACAACAACCGGGACTGGTTCATGAACACCATGCCGGAGTCGCAGGCCGTGACCGAAGTGCTCTATAACGAGTGGTACCCGCAGATCGTCTACAACCACCACCAGTCCAGTCCCAGCTGGACGCGGATATTCCTGCCCCCCTTTGCCGACCCCGTAAACCCGCGCATTCACCCGGGCGTCACGACAGGCGTCAACCTGGTCGGTACCGCCATGGCCAACAGGTTTGTCATGAGGAAAATGGCGGGCGTGGTTTCGGGGGTAACTTACAGCATGTGGTGGAACGGCGGTATGCGGACCGTGCCCTATTTCCACAACATGATCGGCATCCTGACCGAGACGGGACACGCCACACCGTCGCCGCGCTTCTTTGATCCCGACTCCATTCCGCCCATGGTTGGCGGAACGCGCGGCAGAGGCCATCCAACGAGCGGCACCAATATTCTATATCCCTATCCTTGGAAGGGGGGACAGTCGGTCTTCCGAGATCCCGTGCGCTACATGATTACCGGGTCCATGGCCGTACTCCGCCTGGCCGCTGACCGCAGGAGCCAGTGGCTGTACAATATCTACGCTATGGGCCGCGACGCGATAGAAGAGACCGGGAGGCCGTGGGCCTACGTTATCCCGAAGCGACAGTGGAATCAGGGTGAGGACCTCGCGCTCGCGAACATTCTCCGTATAGGTGGCATCGAAATGGCACGTGCAACGGAGGGTTTCGTGGCAAATGATGAGGAGTTTGGGGCAGGGTCCTTCATCATTCGCACGGCGCAGCCGTTTAGGCCATACCTCGAAGACCTTCTGGAAAAGCAGGAGTATCCAGACCGCAGGCGAACGCCGGATGCTCCTCCAGAAGCGCCGTATGATCTTGCCGGCTGGACACTTCCAATGCAAATGGGCGTGCGTGTAGTACGGGTAGATTCGGCCTTTGAGGCTGTGGCGGAACCCGTTTCAGAGGCCGTAGACCAGGCGCCCGGCACGGTAAAGGGCGAAGGGCGGCTTTACCTTTTCTCCCACCGCCCCAACCACAACATAGAAGCCGCAAACCGGCTGCTGAACGCTGGAGCGCGTGTGTTCTGGCTTGCCGACACGCTGCAAACGCAGGATACGGTTTGGATGCCCGGCACGTTTGCCGTGCGGGGCCGGCAGCGTTGGATGGACGAGACGGCCCTGGCCGTCGGGACCACCTTTGTGGGCGTGGAAGCCGATCCTGCGCGACATGCGCTCGCTCCGCCTCGAATCGGGATCTACAAGTCGTGGGTAAGCAATATGGACGAGGGGTGGACGCGGTGGCTGCTGGAATCGTATGCCTTTGAGGCGGACACACTCCACGATGCTGATATCCGCAGCCGTGACCTCTCAAAGTATCACGCCATTGTCCTGCCAAGCCAGAGTCCTTCCTCCCTGCTGCGCGGCCACGAAGCGGGCATGATGCCGCCGGCGTTTACGGGCGGGCTTGGCGCGGAAGGTGCGCTCGCCCTTAAGGCGTATGTAGAAGGCGGTGGGACCGTCGTGGCGCTGGACGCCGCAAGTGACTTTGTTATCGATCACTTCGGCCTGCCGATCGAAAACGTCGTTTCGGGCACATCCAACCGCGATTTCTTCATCCCAGGGTCGCTGGTGCGAATCAAGGTGGATACTGCGCTGCCGCTAGGCTACGGTATGGAGCCGGAAGCCGCCGCCTCGTTCGTTAGAAGCCGGGCGTTCAGGACACTGCGACGTTCCCCGAAGGGTGAAGGAGGCGCCATGGAATTGCCGGCCGCACCAGCACTGCCCGTGGAAGTCATAGCGCACTACGCTGACGAAGAGCCTCTCATGAGCGGCTGGGCACTCGGCGCCACAAGCCATATTGGTGGTAAAGCCGCAATGGTCCGCATTGGCCTGAGACGGGGAAATGTAGTGCTATTCGGCTTCCGGCCCCAATTTAGGGGGCAGCCGCGCGGGACATACAAGCTATTGTTCAATGCGCTCCACGCTGCTACGCTTGACAACTGGCCCGTCGGCGGTTTCCCTGGAAAATAATCCACCAGCGTCCACTGTCATGGTAGAATAGAAATCCGACCTTTCGCGCCGCGGCTTCCTGGCACTCACCGCCGGCGGCATCCTTATCGTTCCCCGCCACGTTCTGGGTGGCCCCGGCTACCGGGCTCCTAGCGATCGACTCAACATTGCCGGCGTAGGTGCCGGAGGCGGAGGTTAGTTAGTGATTGACCGAATACTCTCTTTTTTCGGCCTCGAATGCACAGGCACGGTCGTTTTTTGAGTTCGTTGACGGTCCGCTTCGAGTGTTTCGGCCATGCTGGCGTCTCTTGCGTGCGCGCACGGACAGTTTGCGGCTCGAAGGGCGTTGTGTTCCTATCGGGAGGGCATACGTGTCCCTTGGGGCCTGCGATTGGGACCTTTCTGCGAGGTGGTAGCGGGCCTACGCCGCGCGCTTTCGCCGACGCCTCATTCGTGCCCGTTCCTGGGCGCGCACCAGGCAACCCAGCCGGTGCACGTTGACCGCCAACACCGACAGGCTCACCATCAGCGCGAAGTTCTCCGGACTCTTCTGCCGCACCAGCGCACCGCCCCGAAGTCCGAAATTGGCCAGACACGACTCGACGGCCGGGTGCTGCCGCCGCGCTGCCTTGAACGCAGGCGCGCGCTCCCGCGCACGCTCCGCCAGAGAAAGCTTGCCCTTCTTCGGAAGCGCATTGAGCGCCAGCCGAGCATCCAATGCTTCTCGATTCTTCAAGCTATGAAAGCCCCGGTCAAAACTGCACGCATTAAACTCTGGAAAAGCCGCCTGCACCGCGTCAATGATCGGTACCGCCACCTCTACATCTGATGTGTCCCACAGGATGTGATAAGCCAAAATGAACCGGTGCTCATCTTCTACCAGTGCGACCGGAAGGCCCAGCTCCGCCAGCACGCCCGCCTTGCCTTTGCTGATCCAACGCGTATGTGGCTTGTGGATGGAAAACACTTTCTGCGCATGTGGAATCAGCTTGCCCAAGAGGATGCGACGCCGGATTTGATCCACCAACAAGTCCACATAGTGCAAGTAATACGCGATATTCGTTCGCGTCGCCGCCGATTTCTCCACTGTGGCCAAGGCATTCAACAGCGTACGGGCACGTGCTGCAGTCTGTGTGCACTGGCGCAAGTACGCCTGCACTCCTTTCGGATTCTGCCGGTAGCGCGGGGCCGTCCGCACCCGGCTGAAGGCCTGGTATACCTTCCGCGTGCGATACGCATGCTTGCGCCAGCCCGGAAGAGCGAATGCCGCAGCCGAGCGTGCACTCACACGTATTAAACCACGAAGTGCATCCCAGCACAGACCCACATCGGTGGGATAGTGCACATGCGTCTTAACCACCCTGGAATCGCAGCGACCACCTAGCGCGGCCCCAGACTGTTTTCCAGCCACCTTGTGCCCCGTCTGCACTATCAATTGGGTCACCTTCTGGACCAGCTTCGGCGTCAAAAGCTGCACGTTGTCCACCAGCCGCTGTCTGCTGTACTTCACCGCGTCAAACCCGGCGTCTCCGTGCCCCAAGAGCTCCCGCAGCAAGAGATCGTTGTTGGCCCGGTACAACAAAGCATCGTAGTCCAGATCCAGGCACTGCTTGACTATCGCAAACACGATGACGCGCCATAAATCCATGCCCGGGCGTCCGACATCTTTGCGTGTACCCGGCTGAAAGTGCGCCTCCAGAATCGTGAACAAGGCGGCACGGGATTCCGCCGTGCAGTAGACGCACTGCAGACCCTTGAGCACCGCACTCATGTCGTCGCGCATTCTCGGGTCTATGGCAATCTCCTTGATCGGCGTACTGTCGAGTGCACGCCACTCTGGGACAATCTTGCGCATGGTTTCCCTGGCGAATGTGAGCTGTTTTGCGCTCTTAAACGCCCAAATCGGCTATACGTCCCTCAGATTCACCGCCAATTGCAAGATATAACCGATTGTTTATTGAAGATTTAAAGTATTTTCGTACAAGCACTAGTTAGTCTTGCAGGGAGCAAGCGGCTACAATGCAGAGGTAGGCACCACGCTGGACAACGTTGTCGCATTGTGCGATGTGGATGACGAGCGTGCGGCTGGCAGTTACGAGCGCTACGCCGGAGCGAAGCGTTACAAGGACTACCGCGTGATGCTCGACGAAATGGCAGGCAGCATTGACGCCGTCACTGTGGCCACGCCCGACCACATGCACGCCGTGGTGGCCATGGCCGCGATACAGCTGGGCAAGCATGTCTATGTCGAGAAACCGCTGACTCATGATGTCTACGAAGCCCGCGCCCTCACGGAGGCCGCCCGCCGCTACGGCGTGGCCACGCAGATGGGTAATCAGGGCAACTCCGGAGAAGGTATCCGACAGATCTGCGAGTGGATATGGGCCGGCG
The DNA here is from genome assembly GCA_965216255.1 of Rhodothermales bacterium. Taxonomy (GTDB): domain Bacteria; phylum Bacteroidota; class Rhodothermia; order Rhodothermales; family Bin80. The sequence continues at coordinate 3,596,448 of OZ244148.1, read as the reverse complement.
TCATTGGCGACGTACACGAGGTCCACACGTGGACAAACCGTCCGGTGTGGCCTCAGGGGCTGGCGCGCCCAACGGAGGCGCCTCCCATGCCCGCTGCGCTGCGCTGGACTGGAATCTGTGGCTGGGAACGGCGCCGGAGCGCGCGTATCATCCAGCGTAGCTGCCCTTCAGCTGGCGCGGCTGGTGGGACTTTGGCACAGGTGCACTGGGCGACATGGCCTGCCACATCGTCGATCCCGTATTCAAGGCGCTCAAGCTTGGCTATCCGACAAGCGTGGAGGCCAGCGCGTCCGTGTTCGTGGAGAATTGGCAGCCGGTCGACAATCTGGGGAGCGCACCCAGTTCGTCCCTTATCCGGTTCGATTTTCCGGCGCGACCGGACATGCCACCCGTGAAGGTGACCTGGTATGATGGCGGCCTTTTGCCGCCCAGGCCGGATGAATTGGAGGATGACGAAATGATGGGCGATGGCGGAGGCGGGTGCCTATTCGTGGGCACGGAGGGCAAAATCATGTGCGAAACTTACGGCTACAATCCCTCGCTGCTGCCGACATCTAGGATGGATGGCTTCGTACCGCCACCCAAGCAGCTTGCGCGTGTGGAAGGCGAAATGCGCGCACGCCAGCGAGTATGGGTAGATGCGTGCAAGGGCGGCCCCGTATGCAGTTCCAACTTCGACTACGCCGGGCCCCGTACAGAAATGATCCTGATTGGCAACCTTGCCCTGCGCAGCTTCATGCTGCCAGAGACACACAAGGACGCTGCGGGCCGCGAAATGCGCCGGTATAGCGGCCGCATAAAGCTCCAATGGGATGGTGCAGAAATGCGCGTTGCCAATTACGACGCGGCCAACCAATTCGTGCAGAGGACGTACCGAGAAGGGTATTCGCTCTGATTTGGCGTGCCTCTATGCTTCGGATACATTACGTGGTCGATCCGGGCCCACGTGGTATCCAACCAAGGCAGTTTACCGTATCCTGAAGACAGAATACCCTCTTCTTGACGCTCCTCCAGTGGTACTGGGGCATGCGCTGACGCCGAAGGCGGACAGGGCGGCAGCGCGTGAGCTGCACTATATCGGCGTCAACATCAACCAGCTGGCGCGCATAGCGAACCGGACGAAGCGCCTAGTGATGGCGCATCGCCTGGAGCAGCTGCTTAAGGAGCTCGAGGAAGCGAAGGCGGCGCTACTAACGTGGTAGGCAACGTCACTACGGGGAAGGACTTTCGCGGCCTGGCGCGGTACCTGACGCGCCGATCGGAGCGTGTGGTGTGGACGGGCACGCGCAACACGCTGGCCGAGGATGGACGCGGCGCTGCCGAGGAAATGGAGTTGATGTCGGAGCGGTCTACGCGCTGCAAGAAGCCGGTCTATCACCTTAGCCTGTCGTGGCCCGTGGAGGATGCGCCGACGCACCGGGACATGGAGGATGCGTGCGACGCGGTTCTGGAGAGGCTGGGACTGTCGGAGCACCAGGTCTTTATGGTGGCGCACAGCGACACGTCGCATCCACATGTGCACCTGATGATAAGCCGCGTGCATATGGAGACAGGCAAGGCGTGGAGTACAAGTCACGACTACCGTCGCATCCAGTCGGTGCTGCAGGAGATAGAGCGGGAGCGAGGCTGGCAGATCGTGCCGAACAGGGAAGAGCGTCCAAGGCAGCGTGCGCAGGAGCTGTCGAAGGGAGAGATCCGGGAGGCTGGTCGCACGGGAGAGCGGCCGTTTGTGGAGCAGGTACGCGATCGTGTGGGAGAGCGCGTAGCGGCGGCGCGCACGTGGGGCGAGCTGGTAGGTGCGCTGCAGGGAGAGGGGCTGCGCATCGAGGAGCGGGAGCGGGGCTTGGTGGTCACCGACGGAGAGCGTCACGCATCGATGTCGAGGGTAAGCCGTGCGGGAGGCCGTCACCGTCTGGAGGAGAAATATGGCCAGACGCTGGCGGCGTACTTGCGGGAGATGGAGCGCCTAGGCAGGAAGCGGGGGTGTTTGCGCCGCGGCGACCGGGGAGCTCCGGAGGGATATCGCAGGGTGCGGCCTCGTGTGCGTACGCAGTCGGAGCGGCGCTCGGAAGGGACGGCCTACGATCGGATGCGTCGGCATGTCCACAGACGGGCGCAGCGACTCTTCAGGGGTAATGCCGTGCTTCGCAGACTGCATGTGGACGTACAGGTATATCTGAAACTGTGCGAGCGAGAGAAGGATCTGGAGCATGCCAGAAGAGAGCACGCCGCGGTCCGGGAAAGATGCCTGCAGGTGACCCGGGCCGATCGCAAGTCTGCAGATTTGTCATCCCGCTTTGACCGAAGTCTGGGGCGGGTATACGCGTCTCCGGATCGGGCACGCAGGGTGTTTCTGGCCACGGCACAGAAGTGGGGCCGGGATTTCGCTTCCGGGGAAATGGAGCGCAGTCCTGAGCGTTTCGGGATGCTCCGGATGCAGGAGCATCGCAGGCTCTGGGGTTTAGTGCGGATACTGGATCCGGTGCAGGCACGTCACGGGGCGCGCCAGGCGGCAGACGTGGGATTACGGTATTTGGAGGTGGAGCCCCGCCGGCTGCCGGCAGTGGAGCGGAAGCTGCTGTGGGATACGGAGGCACGTCTGTGGGGCGAGGTACGGGAGCTGGAGCGGCGCATGAAGGAGCTTCCGGATCGCCATGAACTCTTGTGCGCCGTAGGTGATGGCATGGCGGAGCTGGATTCCGGGCAGGAGCGACTTATGACACGGGCGACAGGAGACGAAGCATGGGGGATGATTCGAAATGCAGCACGCCGCGCTCTCAGGGTGCGGGAACGGCTTCTGCAGCGGAGTCTCAAACGCAGGAGGGGGGTGGAGCGGTAGACGCCTGGTCGGCACGGTTTCCCGATGGGTCCCTCAAGCGTAAACGTGTAATTTTATACGGTAGGTAGATCCTACCAAGGTTACGCTTACAGCCCCCGTACATCCACAAGATCGCGGCGGATCTCATACTCACCGTAATTGGTGACATATCCCAGCCCACTGGGCTCACATGCTCGAGCAGATCAAACTGAACAGCGCTGCCAGCGGGCGCACGTCCCGTTTCATCGGCCAATACCTGCTCAACTTCCTTGATCTGCCAGTAGACAATCGCGGCCAGAATGATCAACAGGCCTTGACGCACCCGTTGCCTGAGCGCCGGGCGTGTCAGATAGTCGAGCACAAACTCCGTCTTGCATACCCGTCGGAGGTTGTGGACAGCCCGGTAGGTTCCGGGAAGCCGCGAGGAAGAGAACCGTGTAAACGGTCAATACGTGCCCTGCCAGGATGAAGATGAAACGGCAGAGACGTAGGGGTGCCTACCGAATTTACACGTTTACGCTTGGTACCCAGTATAAGCCCGTACTGATGTCAATGAGCAAGGTGTTACGGCCCTACTGTTCGAATGACAACGCCTATTCTGAGTCGCAATTCAAGACGATGTAATACGACGCAGGCTATCCACAGCGATTCGGATCACTGCAGGACGCTTGGACCTGGGCAAGAGCGTTTATCGACTGGTACAACAACGTGGACTACCATTCGGAGCTTGCCCTGATGCGTCCGTGCATGGTCCACTATGGTAAGGCCCGCGAGATACGCGATCACCGGCAGCGTGTCATGGAAGAGACATATACCCGTGATCCGGAGCGCTTCCTTCGGGATATGCCAAAGGTGGCTGAGGTGTACCCCAGGGAGGCCTGCATTAACAAACCTACAGAACCTTTACGCTACACCATCAGGGTCGACAAGCGATGCCGTAGGCAGATGCCAGACCCATCGTGAACTAGTATAGCCCCCGCACCATGGACGCATTCTTCATACCATTTCACACCCAGTGGCCTCATTTTGCCGTGCACATTCCGTTGCAGCGATGGAACTTGCCCCTACTAACAAGCCGTACTAGCCATGAAAAGCAGACTCGTAATACTTCCATGCTGTAGATACCAGTGCCTTCCGCACGTGCGTATTACCCGTCTTCGTGATGGAACCGCGTTGCGTGTGATCTGCCGAGCTGTACTCGCTCGGCACCAGACCCAGAAATGCCATCAACTGGCGCGGATGCGCGAAGCGACGGATATCTCCCAACTCGCACACCAGCGTCATGGCCGTCACAAAGCCAATGCCCCGGAAGGCCATCAGCACCCCCACGGGCTCTCTGTAGCGGTCCTTTTCGGCTTCCTTCGCCAGATGCTGTTCCAGTCTGTGCACTTCCTGCTCCAGATACGTCAGCTTGTGCAGATACGTCTGCAGCGTGACCTAGTCCACCGCCCTTGCCGGCAAGGCACGAATCCACTTCCAATGGGCCTTCGTCCAGTTTGTGGCACCGGTGTACTGAAAGCCCCGGGTCTGAATGAAAGACAGGATCCGCTGCTTGGTGCGCGTGATAGGCTGGTATAGTAGGACGTTATTTCAAGTGAAGATTACATGAAGAGTTTTGGCTTGACCTCTGGAGAAACGACCGGGCGGCTTCGACGGCTAATCAATCTGGTATTCGCGTGCTAAGCCCCGAAGGACCATAACGCATGATTTCGGTTTCGACGGGAGCTGCCACTATCTCTGAACGCGCGCTCACCAGCAAGAGAGCTGGCTATAGCAAGGGCATATCGTGGGTTCTCCTTACCGTGCCCGATCGCTTCTCCATAGGCCATTTCTTTGGTTACAAGATACGAGTCAGGCGGCCTTCGGCAACGGCGAGCCCGTGTGCATACGCAACGCCTCCCAGAGAAAGCCCGCCAGTTCACGCGCCACCGCCGTGTTGGCCACGCATCGCGACTTCGTCTGACTCAGTTTGCGGAATCTCTTGTACAGCCGGCACTGGGCCTTCCATGCCAGTAGAACGACCTCGGCCGAGACGCCCTGCTGCCGTTCGCGTAGCACTTTACTGCACCGCAGCGGGGCTGCATACTTCCATGCTGTAGATACCAGTGCCTTCCGATCGATCGGGATAGGTGGGGGCCTCACGGCCCCCACCCCCCCACACCACCGTGCGTACGGGTCCGTACACGGCGGTTCAATGGACTTGAGCAAACCGACTTGGGTGCCAGGGCCATCAGGCCGCTACGTGCCGGGAGTTCGGATTCGGGTTGCGCCGTGCGAACTTCGGTCCCTTCCCCACGGGCACCGCCGGATTCACCGGGGCTGTCCCACGCAAAAGGCAGCGTTAGCTGGATTTTCTGCCGCATTGCTCGCATGAGCTTGCCGTCCTACTATCCCTGTCCATTGTTCGGGCCTTCGTCGGCTAAGCCGACTACTATGCCCTCTGCTGACTTCTGCGTTGCGGTCACGTGCCTTACGACACGTTCAGTCCGGCTTAGCCGGACACAACGCAGATCTCCCAGGGTAAGACCAACCGCCTTCCCCGCACACCTGCCGAATCTACCACCCCGACGCATAGATGACGCGGACTTTGCGATAACCGGCTCGCTCGTCCGATCGGGTAGGCCTCGTATTCGGTTCTTGTTCATCAGGTCGCGGGTTTGCTACACGCTTCCTTCAGACCCCGCCTCACGACGACGCCCTTGCGCTTCGCTAATCCTTCGCCGCCATCTGGCTGGATAGAGGACTTGCACCTCCAAGCTGTTGATCATGCCTGGCACACCGGTAGGCCCCGGGTTTCCCCGGGGCCCCCGCACAGATCCGGACGTGCCCGCTAAGGCATCCGGCTCCTCCCTCAGGTCGCGCCGCCGCGCATGACGTTAATGGGTCGGCTAACCAACCCATAGCCGTAACCGGTCCATCCCATGTGACACACAAAGTCCGGCTCTGCGTCCGGTGTGTGTTGGATTTTCCGATTTCCCCTCGGGTGCGACGCTTCGCTCCACCAACTCCGCCGCACGGTCCCCCGCGCTTTGTTCGCCGGCTTCATCGCTACTATCATCGCATCTGACTCCTCCTCGCCGTTCATCCTCCGCTCGGCAACTGCCTTGGCTTTGGCGGCCCCGCCCTAAGCGCTGGGCAGCGAGGAGGCCTCCCAGGTCCCAACCTTGTACGTACATGCGTGCGTGGGTTCTTCGACGCCGCAGAGCCCTCCCGCACCTCACCAAAGCGGTGCGAGCAGTGTTGCCTTCGACCAACGTGAGAGTCTCGGCACTCTGAATGACAATGTTTTCGGCGCTCAATAGCCCTGCCCACATGCGCCCCTGCCGACGCTTCGCCCATCCCCTCACGAGGATGACCGCACGGCTCGGGGAATGATATGGATCGGTTACTTCCTTCATCATAGAGGACTTCCACCCCCTGTACTTGGCCAGTTAGTGATTGACCGAATACTCTCTTTTTTCGGCCTCGAATGCACCGGCACGGTCGTTTTTTGAGTTCGTTGACGGTCCGCTTCGAGTGTTTCGGCCATGCTGGCGTCTCTTGCGTGCGCGCACGGGCAGTTTGCGGCTCGAAGGGCGTTGTGTTCCTATCGGAAGGGCATACGTGTCCCTTGGAGCCTGCGATTGGGACCTTTCTGCGAGGTGGTAGCGGGCCTACGCCGCGCGTTTTCGCCGACGCTTTATTCGTGCCCGTTCCTGGGCGCGCACCAGGCAACCCAGCCGGTGCATGTTGACTGCCAGCACGGACAGGCTCACCATCAGCGCGAAGTTCTCCGGACTCTTCTCCCGCACCAGCGCACCGCCCCGAAGTCCGAAATTGGCCAGACACGACTCGACGGCCGGGTGCTGCCGCCGCGCTGCCTTGAACGCAGGCGCGCGCTCCCGCGCACGCTCCGCCAGAGAAAGCTTGCCCTTCTTCGGAAGCGCATTGAGCGCCAGCCGAGCATCCAATGCTTTTCGATTCTTCAAGCTGTGAAAGCCCCGGTCAAAACTGCACGCATTGAACTCTGGAAAAGCCGCCTGCACCGCATCAATGATCGGTACCGCCACCTCAACATCTGATGTGTCCCACAGGATGTGATAAGCCAAAATGAACCGGTGCTCATCTTCTACCAGTGCGACCGGAAGGCCCAGCTCGGCCAGCACGCCCGCCTTGCCTTTGCTGATCCAACGCGTATGTGGCTTGTGGATGGAAAACACTTTCTGCGCATGTGGAATCATCTCGCCCAAGAGGATGCGACGCCTTACTTGATCCACCAACAAGTCCACATAGCGCAAGTAATACGCGATATCCGCTCGCGCCGCCTCCGATTTCTCCACTGTGGCCAAGGCATTTAACAGCGTACGGGCACGTGCTGCAGTCTGTGTGCACTGGCGCAAGTACGCCTTCACTCCTTTCGGATTCTGCCGGTAGCGCGGGGCCGTCCGCACCCGGATGAAGGCCTGGTATATCTTCCGCGTGCGATCCGCATGCTTGCGCCAGCCCGGAAGAGCGAATGCCGCAGCCGAGCGTGCACTCACACGTATTAGACCACGAACCGCATCCCAGCACAGACCCACATCGGTGGGATAGTGCACATGCGTCTTAACCACCCTGGAATCGCAGCGACCGGCTAGCGCGGTCCCAGACTCTTTTCCAGCCACCTTGTGCCCCGTCCGCACTATCAATTGGGCCACCTTCCGGACCAGCTTCGGCGTCAAAAGCTGCACGTTGTCCACCAGCCGCTGTCTGCTGTACTTCACCGCGTCAAACCCGGCATCTCCGTGCCCCAAGAGCTCCCGCAGCAAGAGATCGTTGTTGGCCCGGTACAACAAAGCATCGTAGTCCAGATCCAGGCACTGCTTGACTATCGCAAACACGATGACGCGCCATAGATCCATGCCCGGTCGTCCGACATCTTTACGTTTACCCGGCTGAAAGTGCGCCTCCAGAATCGCGAACAAGGCCGTACGGGATTCCGCCGTGCAGTAGACGCACTGCAGACCCTTGAGCACCGCACTCATGTCGTCGCGCATTCTCGGGTCTATAGCAATCTCCCCAATCGGCGTACTGTCGAGTGCACGGCACTCTGGGACAATCTTGCGCATGGTTTCCCTGGCGAATGTGAGCTGTTTTGCGCTCTTAAACGCCCAAATCGGCTATACGTCCCTCAGATTCACCGCCAATTGCAAGATATAACTGATTGTTTATTGAAGATTTAAAGTATTTTCGTACAAGCACCAGTTAGCCTGGCGCACCACGTGCGTATTACCCGTCTTCGTGATGGAACCGCGTTGCGTGTGATCTGCCGAGCTGTACTCGCTCGGCACCAGACCCAGAAATCCCATCAACTGGCGCGGATGCGCGAAGCGACGGATATCTCCCAACTCGCACACCAGCGTCATGGCCGTCACAAAGCCAATGCCCCGGAAGGCCATCAGTACCCCCATGGGCTCTCTGTAACGGTCCTTTTCGGCCTCCTCTGCCAGTTGCTGTTCCAGTCTGTGCACTTCCTGCTCCAGATACGTCAGATTGTGCAGATACGTCTGCAGCGTGACCTGGTCCACCGCCCTTGCCGGCAAGGCGCGAATCCACTTCCGATGGGCCTTCGTCCAGTTTGTGGCACCGGTGTACCGAAAGCCCCTGGTCTGAATGAAAGACAGGATCCGCAGCTTGGTGCGCGTGATAGACTCCACCAGGTCAGCGCGGCAGCGCAAAAGGGACCGGGCTGCTTCCTGCTCCTCTTCCGGTACGCACACCGGCGTCAGTAGCCCTTTGGCATACAACGTGGCCAGCTTCATCGCATCCCGTCGATCAGTCTTGATACGCTCGCCCAGTCGACGCGGAATGGATGAGGGGGCGATCACGTCGCAGTGCACGCCCTGCACCTGCAGCGCACGCTGCAGGCCGAATCCGCAGGACGACGCTTCGTAGCAGCAACGAATCTCGCCGTAGCGCCTCTGTAACTTCTGCACATACTTGCGGATTCTCGGCATGTCGTGCGGCAACTGCCGCTCGTCAATTACCTCGCCCGTGCTGTCGTCGTACACGCAAAGCGCAATGGTCTTCTTGTGCACGTCCATGCCGACAACCAGCGAGGAGGCCGAAGTGAATGTTGGGGTGTATCTTTGCATGAGGCTGTTCCGGTTTGGGTGAATGTGGTGAACGAGCTAATGTAGCTCGCCCAGCCGGAGCAGTCCTACTATAAGATCTCTGCTGACTTCTGCGCTGCGGTCACGTGCCTTACGACACGTTCAGTCCGGCTTGGCCGGACACAACGCAGATCTCCCAGGGTAAGACCAACCGCCTTCCCCGCACACCTGCCGAATCTACCACCCCGACGCATAGATGACGCGGACTTTGCGATAACCGGCTCGCTCGTCCGATCGGGTAGGCCTCGTATTCGGTTCTTGTTCATCAGGTCGCGGGTTTGCTACACGCTTCCTTCAGACCCCGCCTCACGACGACGCCCTTGCGCTTCGCTAATCCTTCGCCGCCATCTGGCTGGATAGAGGACTTGCACCTCCAAGCTGTTGATCATGCCTGGCACACCAGCGAAGGCCGCGAGAGCGGCACTTGAGGAGCTCCGATCGGGCTTGGAATGGCCTGCAGAAGCCGATTTTCACCGATATGCCGGATTGCCGGGGATTTGTTTTAAGCGGTCCGGATCCCGGGCTCCGGCCCGCAGCTGACAAGAGGTTTCATCCAGCAGACGATCCAATGAACATGACACCCAAATCGCCGACCCTCCTTATTGTAGTCCTGTCCGCGTTTGTGGCAGCATGCGGCGCGGAACGCGATCGATTGTCGATCACTGTAGCCGATGACAGGTTGTTCAGTGATGAAACGATGGAGGTCACGGTGCACTCGAGCATTGACATCAGGCGGGGAGACCTTCAGGTCAATATCACGTCACAGGGCGGCATAGCCGAGTGTCCCTTCATGAACCCGATGCCGATATTCGGTGCGGACGAAGAAAAGTCGCCTCTCGCATACAATACCGGACGAGAGGCCCTCTCCCTTCGGAGAGTTGCTTAAGGTGTACGATTTCGGGGTTCGCCGGGTCGAGTAAGTGACGGCCAGACTGGACGGCAAGCGTATGCGGTGCAGGCTGGACGATACGCCGGCGGCGGAGGACGAGGCCTCGGAGCAGGAGGAAGAGGAGCGTGGCCTGCTCGGATTTGAACTGCCTGAGGTGAGGCCGCGTGAAGTGCGCACGTACAGTTGCCGGTAAAAGACTTGCAGGGATCCTGACCCGGGACCTCAAGGCCTCGTATTAGCCGGTTTCCTGTCATCATGACTCGGGATTGCAGAGGCCCCGAGAACGCTACGGCGCCCGTTTCAGCGCGGCTGGTGCGTCTTGGAATAGCAGCGAATAGCATCTTCGCTCAGCGCTGGTAGTGGATGTAGCCAAGGACATGAACACACAGCGGCCACACTCGGAAGTCACGGACATAAGGCTAGTCGTGTTGATCATCCTTAAAGAGCATTGTGATCACACCGTATCTCCCGATAGGAATAGCATGCTCGATCAGAATGGGGTTGCCATGCCCGTAAACCCTGGGATAAGGAAACCAATCTGTCGCTGTCCCTCCGCTAGAGAAAAATCCAGATGGTGGTGGATGAAGCCTCTTGAGTGCTTGGTCGGTTGCTGAACCATCGGGAATCTGGCGCCTCTCCGTGATGGTTTTGCCAAACCCGCTGGTGTACATAGCTGAAGACACCCAGCTCCATGTCTTTGTATGTGGGCTCCACTTAATTAGCGCACACGCAATTGTGTTGGTCTTTACGAATTGAAGAGCTGTGCTTGTCACAGAGGCATCAAACCGTTTTGCCAGCTTCAGTACAGCGCCTAGTCCGGGGGGCATTTTTACGGCGAGCCGCACAAAGCGTTGCCGAGGCAAGAGAAGGTTGGCGGCGAAAAGATCCGCTTCCTGCTCCATTTTTGCGTCGGACTTGTACTCGCATTCAGACGGGACTGCCGGTATAATACCCGCAGTGAGGGCGTTGCGATGCTCATCTATGTAATAGTGGCCTAGTTCGTGACAAAGCGTAAATCGTGCACGCGGCGAACCGGCTGTTTCTACGCGGTCCAGGTTGCAGTACACATGGAACCTGCCTTTCTCCCACTCCAGCAAGCCGTCAAAGGTATCTCTGTAGTGATTGTAGTTGAAAGTGATACCCTTGCGCAGAAGTAGTTCTTCGGGTTCAATTGGACGATCCGGGAAGTACTCGTCAGCAATAGCTTCAGCCAGTTCCTGGATCTCGCGGACACGACTCATCTTGAGGTTGCGCTGAGCCGCACTTCTGTCAGTCCTCTTTGGCACTGGAGCTGGTCTGGGCCTGGTTGTCTGCCTCTTTTCCGTCTTTCCGCATTTTGGCTCGAACGTCATCAGGAATGCTTTGCCCCTTTCGTGCGGCGTATCTCAGTGTTCCAGCTTCTTCATGGAAAGCCGACGACAACAGCGAGCGACGCTTCGCCTTCGGAGTTGCCGCTTCCGCAGTGCTAAACAATGCGTACGGATCTTGCAGGTCTGGTGGGCAATCGATCGGATCACTGTCCAATCGTTGCTCAGCTGCCTCCAGTTGCTCGTCAGTGATGGGCATGAGCCAACCTAAGTGGTGCATGGCAACCCGTACTTTCCCTATAAATGTGCGATTGGCCACAGGATCGGCAGGAGTGACTGACATTGGGGTAGAGGGTTGGTTGGAGTAGGCGTGGTCGAGTCATAAGTCCCCGCGTACGAGGGCATGCTTTGGGCGCATCGTAACGAGGCAACTACCTTGTTGTGTGCGCGTCAATGTGCTGTTTGATTTCTTGTAGAGCGCGGCTTTTGTTTTTCCGAATCGCCTCTGGCGTGGTATGTAGCCTGGTGGCTAGTGCCTCCAAGGCACCGTGATCGGCACGTCCATCTACCTGAATTGCCATATAGGCCGTAAGATGTTGTTTTTGCCGTTTCGAAAGACACTGTTCGAGTGCCTCAGTATACAAGTCAAGCTCCTGTGCAGTGAGTTGTCCAGGTAGTTCTGCCTCATTTGGTTCCGTGACTTCTTGGGCTGGGAACTCCCTTTCGTTACCAATTGACTGAAACGTCACCGATTCCCGTCGTCGTTGTATGCGCCGCACCTGATCGCACAACAGATGGCGGGCGATTTGGCAGAGCCATGTTCTGACCTTGGCCTTGTTGGGGTCATATGATGCAGCTACTGGTCCCCGTATCTTCAAGAAGGTATCGGAGACGAGGCTTGTTATGGCTCCTGGTCCCTCATGTTCGATTATGCACTGGGCGTGGGGACTAAGCGAGAGGAGTGCGGAGATGATATTGGCATGTCGCCGGTATAACTCAGCAAAGGCTTCTTCTATCACCGCAAGGTCATTGGACGGAAGCTGCGCGTCTCCATACATGGCCAGAAATTCTAGCAAATCCTCGTCGCTTGAATCGCTCAGGTTGACGCGTGCGGGTAGGCGGCGCAGGATGTAAGTCGATCCAGTTGGATTCGTCATGGCATATCTGTATTTGGTGCTACGATAACCTGTGACATCCTTGCAGGTTGCGGCTAACATGGGTGCGTCACGGCTTTTCGTATACATGGAATGATATCCCCTTTTTCGGGGGTACAGACTAACCGTATCATTAAAATTGAGAGAGATTTACCATGCAGCAATCTTCAAGCAAGCACGACCGGACCCAACCCGAGTCCCTGGAGGAGTACAAGCCATCAGCAGGAGATCTCCACGTTATTGTGTTCGCGCCCCGTACCCCAGAATCCAAGGATTTCACGTGGGATAAGACGACTCTGGTCGGGGAAGCAGCCAGCCAGGCCGCGACCGTCTTTGGTTATAAGGGAGGCAATCCTGGTTTCCAGAAGGGAGACCATGTCCTCGACAACAAGAAATCCCTGGAGGCGGCCGGTGTTCGTAACGGTGACAAGCTTGAACTGGTCGATACTGGCGGCGGGGTTTAATGATACCGAGAGATACGACGATAAGGGTAGTGGAGCGTGAGCTTGAGGGCGCCCACACTTGGGCAACCCGCCACGGTGTGTCCCTGAAGTGGCATCCGGACAAACTGGAAATTCACGTGGAGATGGAGCAGACCTCGACAGGCGACATGTTCTATCTACTGGGTCGATTCGAAAATTATCGCGAAGAGCCGCCAGAGTGGTTGTTTTGTGACGAACGGTGGGTGGGGATAGTCGACAGGAAATACTTCCCCCAGCCGCAAAGTGTGAGTATCGGTTCGACCTTTCTCAGTAATAGCCCCAAGGCACCCGTGATATGTGCTCCCTTCAATCGGTTGGCTTATGCAGAACACGATGGGCCACATAATGATTGGGGTGGCTCAGCACAATGGATAACGCCCAAGAGCGGCTCGGTTTATGCTGCAAAGATCGGAGACATGCTCCAAGTTATACGCCGAGATCTCAATGCCAGCAATGGCCGGATGGAATGACATGATCGTTGATCACAACACGCAACCCATATACAGAACAAGGCCGTTGCCAGTCGGGCACATTGAAGGAGAATTCGTGATTGCTGAATCCGTCATCACGGACACAGGCGCCGCGTTGACCAGTTTTGCTCTTGCAGGCCTCCGGGATGGTGGACATGAAGGTCTCGTGTACTGGCTGGGGCGCGAGATTAGGCACCTGCAGGTGATATTGTCTGTACTGGTACCGAAGTGCGATCACTCGGCGCGAAGGGTTATGGTTTCACGCCAAGAAGTGGGGCGCGCTGCCAGGGTGGCACGTTCAATGAATCTGGGTATCCTTGCCCAAGTCCATTCACACCCGGGCAAGGATGCACGACATTCAGACGGTGATGACGAGTTGATTCTTCTGCCGTTTGAGGGAATGCTCTCCGTAGTGGCACCTAACTACGGCACCACCGTGCGGAACTTGAGTGACTTGGCTATTCACCAATACCAAAGGGAGCAATGGGTATGGTGTACACCAGAGTCCGTGATCGCTTGCACGTCCGTTGTACCGGCAACTTCCAGCGTGCTATGAACACTGATCGGTACATCAGCGAACGGTGCTTGTTTTATCAAGAACGCGATCGGCGGACAGCGGAATACATCAACGGCCAAATTGAAGACACGCACCCCATATGGGTCGGCGTAGGCAATGACGCAGCGAGCTCATCTGCTGGTCAGTTCCTGATCCTGTCTCTTGCCAATCTACTTGCTCGAGTGCACAGGAAAATTGTTTTTGTCCTTGAGCAACCAGCTACAAAGCTTACAGCAAGCGTACCCTTTGCAAGGCCATCACTTGGCAATACGCTTACCAGAACGTGCAGGGGAATCGACCCTTGGGGATGTTACACTATCCGGACCCAGCGGCCGAAGGCTCCCGGCATAAGCATAGGAATCGGTGAAGATGCTGGACCAGGTTTTGATTGGTATCTCGGAGCGGATCGTGCACTGGCCTATTTCGAAAAGGAACCTTGTTCTTTAGCAACTGGCCTCCGTGGTACGCTTAGGGGTTGTGCCTTGGCCGCCTGTCTTGGTGCCGCTGCTGTCTTTAAAGCAACCTTGGGGATGACCGTTGTGCCTCGCGTGTTGTCTGCGTGGAATTTGAGGGAAAGCACGGAGGCAGCACCAGGGCTGGACGACTTGGAACGGTTGGACGTAGGTTCCGTGCTCCTTGTGGGAGCTGGCGCTGTTGGATCAGCTTTGGTGTACTGGCTCTATTCCATGGGCGTTGGCGGTGAGTGGACGACGCTAGACAAGGATCGCATTAAGCTGCATAATACCAACAGATGCATGCTCTTCACGGCAAGAGATGCAGGATGGCCTAGGGGTATACAGTCTGGACATGGGAGGCGCAAGATCGATGTAGTGGCAGAATATCTGCCTGGTTTCTCGTATCCGGAATGGTATCACGAAGCTAGCGTTACAGCCAACGAGTTCGATCTAATACTGGTTTTGGCTAACGACCATGATGTGCGGACACGGGTAGCCCATCGCGGTGCCCCAGTTGTGCTTCATGCTACAACAGGTGCCACCTGGTTGAGCCAATTACACCGCCATTTTGCAGGGCGCGACGATTGCATCCGTTGTCGTACCAACGATATTCGCCACGGCAGATTCGCTTGTTCAACAGGGTCGGCACCCACTCCGGCTACCCAATCAAGTGAAGACAGGGCACTACCGTTCTTGTCTGCTGCCAGTGGACTAATGTTAGCGACGGCACTGCAGCGCTTCCAGGTTTCGGACCTTCAGGAAGATCCATGGAACGATTGGCGCTGGGACTTTGCCTCAGCCCACAAGATGAGCAGGGGTGGGCAACGTCAGTGTACAGATAGTTGTCCCATAATGGAATTTATACCTGTTTACCAGTAAGGGTCTCTACCGGCTGCCGCACAGGGTGTGCAATCCGATCCTGTGCGTCTCTCGGTTCGCCAAAGGCCGCGAGATTAGTGTGCTGGTAAGGGTTTCACGAACATTTGAGCGCAAACGAACGCCGGACAGCCGATTCAGACACAAGCCAAGCTCTTGCTATGTCTCCAGCAGCCTGGCCACAGCATTTTGCCCAGCCCTTGCACTGCGGGCGTAGGTCGCCGGCATGGACGGTGATTTCCAGCGGCCTGCCTGCTGCAGCTCGACGAGGCTGGCTCCGCGTTCTCCAGGCTGTGGGCCGCTCCCGTGCGCCCGCTGTGCCCGGAATACTTGTCCACGAGTCCTGCCGCCCGGGCAGCTGCCCGTATGCGCTGAGATATCTGGCGCGCGCAGAGCCCGAAGAGCGGCATTTCAGGGGTATGGTACGGCGTCCACAGGCGCGTAAGCGCGGCCACGGTGGCGCGCGTGAGATAGGCCGTGTGCGGCTCGGCGGCCTCCTGGTCCGTCTTGGTAGGCATGGCAAGTGTCAGCCTTCCGCTGCCGTCCGGCTCCACGCCGACGTCCTTCCACACGAGTGCTTCCGCCTCGCTTCGGCAAAGAAGCGCATCGCGCATGACGCGGATGAGGGCGATGTCCAGTTGCCCGCGGCTTTTGGCCTGGACTTCGGACTCGAGGTGGCCGCCGCGGCCGATCCTGGGCTTGGTGGCCGTGGCCTCGATGGCGGCAATGACGGCTTCCGTCAGCGACGCGGCCTGGCGCGGAGCGAGGGGCTTCTGTCTTCGGAGACCTTTCAAGGTGCGGCGCACGCCGGCATGGGCAGCGGGCGAGGGAAGGCCTGCCTCCTCGAAGGCGCCCGTTATGGAGGCCAATGCTTGCAGGCGCCAGCTGTGGCTTCGCTCGGCGCCCGGTCCAGCCATGTAGTTGGCCACGTCAATCGGCGTGGCAAGGAGCACATCCTCCTCGAGCCACGCTCCGAAGACGCGTACGTGCATGGCGTAGATCCTGCGCGTTTCCGCAGCGCGGGCGGAAAGCAAAGCCTCGCGCGTGGCCTCGGAGACGTCCTGCTCTGCGAGGGTGTGCGCCTCTTCCGCATAGTAGGCTGGCGAGAGGGCCGATTCAGGGTCTGGATTCATGGCAAAACCCGTCTGCGAGGGCGGGTTTTTCGGGTACGGGCACCGCACTGTAAACATTTGTTAAGTGTAATTAACAAATGTTTAGAAAGACGCATTTAAGATACCCATTCGGGGGATTTATGGAGCTTGTTTGGGACGAGCGGCTCTGGCGTGCCGAGCTGGAAGACGACCTGCCATTCGAGCTCCCGGTCGAAGTGTGGGGGGAAGAGGCTAGTCCCTATTTCCGCTCACAATCGCGCATTCCGCGCACTGTGGACATTCTTCTGCGCTAGAGCGTAACTGCCCCGTTATCCCCCAAAACCTTGGCAGCTCTCTATCTCACATTCACCGAAAAACTGTCCAAAGAATTCGGTACGTCTCATACAGTACGAACTCTGGACAAGACATCCTGTCTACAACTATGAAACGGATCATGTCTGCACTAGCTATTTCGGCTTGCATCATGGGTGCCGGATGCTCTAGCGAGTCCAGCAATACAACCTCTGGCACCGGTCAGGTCTCCGGAGACGAACAGGGCACAAAAGGGGCTGAACGCCGGGCACTGGATGGCGTCGTCGCTACTGTGTTCGATTTGAAATGGCAGTTGGACGGTAGCAACCTGCTTTTATCCGTGGACACTGACTTGCCAGACGAGTCTGAGGTTATTGTTAGAGTGAATCGTCTGTACTATGAGTCAGGCAGCCCGACCGCTTATGGCAGAGACTACTTTACCGAGAGTAGTGTGATTTCAAGGTGGCGGGAGCCGCGCCAAATCAGTATTGACGATGATGCATGGAGAGCCGATTTAAAGTCTCATCAAGACGAGATGGCCAGGATTTCAAGAGACATGGCGTTCGAGATCGGTTCTATATCAAACGAGATAGGTATTAGGGCAGTTGTACACGCAAATCAGACTGACCGTCGCTTCGGCGGTCGAGGCAATCCTAAGCTGACGGGTCCAGTAGTATCAGATGACGGAGGATTCAAGACCGTCTCGGCAGAAGAATCAATACTTCGCCCCCTCGCTGGCGCTGCACCAGCCACTAGTTCTGCCCTAGCACCGTTTGACGGGCTTAAGGCTGGCAATACATACCGGATACCCAAAGAGGTGCCGCTAATGCCTTCGCGGAACCCGTCTAGCGAAGACGCTTTGGCCAACCTGGCCAAAGTCAGACACCTTCCTGCCAATGGCCGAGTTTATGTCATAAGGGTTGACGACAGCGAAAACTGGCCCTGGTATTACGTGTCCCTACCTGACTACGAGGACACAAAGGCGTGGATAAACAGCGTCGCCTTTATAAAGGAAGGGGCCATTCTACAGTAGCTCTTGCGGAGACAAATACACCTAGGGCAGGCATGGGCACTATCGTATGCCCTGGTATAGTAGGACTATATGTCAAGTGAAGATTACATGAATAGTCTTGGCTTGACCTCTGGAGAAGCGACCGGGCGTCTTCGACGGCAAATCAATCTGGTATACGCGTGCTAAGCCCCTAAGGACCATAACGCATGATTTCGGTTTCGTCCGGAGTTGCCACTATCTGTTGACGCGCACTCACCGGCAAGAGAGCCGGCTATCGCAAAGGTAGTTTCGTGGGTTCTCCTAGCGTGCCCGATCGCTTCTCCATAGGCCATTTCTTTGGTTGTAAGATACAGTTTAGGCGGCTTTCGGCAACGGCGAGCCCGTGTGCATACACCGCGCTTCCCAGAGAAAGCCCGCCAGTTCACGCGCCACTGCCGTGTTGGCCACACAGCGCGACTTCGTCTGGCTCAGTTTGCGGAATCTCTTGTACAGCCGGCACTGGGCCTTCCATGCCAGTAGAACGACCTCGGCCGAGACCCCCTTCTGCCGTTCGCGCAGCACTCTGCTGCACCGCGGTTGGGCTGCATCCTTCCATGCCGTTGACACCAGCACCTTGCGAACATGCGTATTGCCCGTCTTTGTGATGGAGCCGCGCTGCGTGTGATCGCCCGAGCTGTACTCGCTCGGCACCAGGCCGAGATACGCCATCAACTGCCGCGGATGCGCGAAGGAACGGATGTCTCCCCATTCGCAAGCCAGCGTCAAGGCCGTAACAATGCCAATGCCCCGGAAGACCATCAGCACCCCCACGGGCTCTCTGTAGCGGTCCTTTTCGGCTTCCTCCGCCAGCTGCTGTTCCAGTCTGTGCACTTCCTGCTCCAAATACGCCAGCTTGTGCAGATACGTCTGCAGCGTGACCTGGTCCACAGCCGCGACGGGCAGGGCGCTGAGCCACCTACGAAAGGCTTTCGTCCAGTGTGTTGCGCCCGTGTACCGAAAGCCCCGGGTCTGAAGAAAGCACAGGATCCGCTGTTTGGTTCGCGTTATGGACTCGACCAGGTCAGCGCGGCAGCGCAATAGGGATCGCGCTGCTTCCTGCTCCTCTTCCGGCACGCACACCGGCCTCAGCAGTCCAGCGGCATACAGCGTGGCCAGCTTGCTGGCATCCCGCCGGTCGGTCTTGACGCGCTCGCCTGATCGGCGCGGAATGGATGACGGAGCAATCACTTCACACGGCACGCCCTGCGCCTGCAGCGCACGCTGCAGGCCGAATCCGCAAGAAGATGCTTCGTAGCAGCACCTAAGCGCGCCGTAGCGCCGCTGCACCTGTCGTATATACTTGCGGATCTTCGGCATATCATTCGGCAACTGCCGCTCGTCGACTGCCTCACCCGCGCTGTTGTCGTATACGCAGAGCGCAATGCTCTTCTTGTGCACGTCCATGCCAACAAACAGCGAGGAGGCTAAAGTGAAAGGTTGGGTGTATTATTGTATGAGGCTGTTCCGGTTTGGGTGATGGATAGACGAGCTATAGTAGCTCGCCCAGCCGGAGCAGTCCTACTATAAGATCTCTGTGCCGGTACCGTCATGGTGCCATAGATAACGTGTGGACCGTTCGGCTGCGCTAAATGCTCAATGGTCAAACGCCCCGTGGGAATGCGGCTCGTTGAGGTACGGGTAGTCGTATTCAGCATCTTGGGCCCTCTCAGCTGCACGTTCCTTCGCAATTGCCTCTTCCATTTCTCTTTCGCGGGCGGCTGCTTCCAAGGCTACTTCCTGCGCTGTGCGAAAGCCATTTGCTTCATAGTCGTCCCAGTTATCGTATCCAGCGTCGAGATACATTGATTCGTAATCGGGCATGGTCGCTGCCGTTTGTTGAACGGATAGAGTCTAAAGAGTGGGCCGCAAAAGCCCTCGATTGGGAGCGGGATTCAGGGAGCATTTAGTTTCCGGCTGCGGCAACGCACAGCTGGCGAGCATTACCACGAATGTAACATAGCGGTTTTATGTTGCATTCGAGCGGTCAGCCGGCAAAGTGATGGCGACGGCCTCCAGTGCTACTCCCACGCGCACCGCGGAACTGGAGGCTGTTTCGCACGTGCGAGCGGGGAATACCGTACCACTATTTCCGGAGACCACAATGACAGACCAGCAACGCAACCTGAGTGAAGCTGATGTTTTCCAGCTCCTTGAGCAGGCCAATCAGCAGTACGACGAGTACGTGCGTTTAACAGAAATTCCTGATTTCACAGAGCAGCCAGAAACCCCCCAGCCCCTATATTCATGGGCCAATCCGATCGGGATCGTGATCACGAGCCCGAATCCGCACCCTACCTCACTTAAAAACAGCAAGGATGCCAGGCTGGTCTGAGTTACTCGATGAGTTTAAAGGAATTACACCGGAGAATCGCGGCCAGTTCATTAGCGATAGTGTGAGTGATGCCGTAGAGCGCATTGCGAAGCATTACGATCGCAATGTCCTGTATTACGCCTCGGCGTTTCTCCAGAAGCCTAGAGCCCCGGGACTGTCAACGGCTATCACCCTCGAGGATATAAACGGGTTTATGGCAGGAGTCTACGGGTGCGATCCCGAGAAGAATCTGCTACTGATTCTGCACACGCCCGGCGGGCGGGCGGAGGCGGCCCAAACCATTGTTGAGTATCTGCGAAGCAAGTTCAAAAAGATCGATATCGTGATACCAACCTATGCCATGTCTGCCGGCACGATGATCGCATTGGGGTGTGATCGCATCCTAATGGATCGCCAAAGCCAATTGGGTCCTACTGACCCCCAGATGTTCTTTGGAGGTAGACACTACTCGGCTCATTCGATAGTCGGACAGTTCGACAAAGCAAAGGAGGAGATCGCACATAGCGACCCAATCCTGGCTCACGCGTGGGCTCCGGTACTCCGGTCCCTCGGCCCGGCATTGCTTGAAGAGGCCCGAAGGACCCTTTCATACGGGCAGGCTATCGTCCAGGGGTGGCTTGGACAATATATGTTTGCCGGGCATAGAAACCGGGCCGTTTTGGCATCCGAAGTTGCTGACTACTTCAGCAGCGACAAGCACGGCGCCCACGGGAAACGCATAGGCCGGAAGGATGCCAAGGCTAAAAAAGTGAAGGTCATTAATCTGGAGGCCGATCAGAAATTGCAGGATGAGGTGTTGACTCTGTACCATCTGTCCACGATAGCCTTCGATCACAGTGCCGCCGTGAAAGTTGTACATAGCAGCGCGGGGGGCGCGTGGATCAAGAACCTGACGATGGTTCCTAAAGCAGGGGGAGCACAGCACCCGTAGAGACCCGTCCAAGGCCACTCGTGCGGTGAATGCAACATACTGATCTTTATGTTGCATTCACGCGGCCGCTGCGTATGTGCAGCGGGCCCGGAAGAGGCCGATCCGGCCGGGCCGCCTATGTGTGCGGGCGCTCGCACACATGCGCCTGAAACCGCCCATAAGTGTCGAAAACGGGCCGGAAGGTGGCTCGAGTGGCCCCAGGAAACGCATCTGAAGTGCCGGTCCGGCGGGGAAAATCGCGACCGGGCGCATTTCGGTGCGACGAAAAACGCGATAGGGCCATGTGGGGAGCCTGTTTCGCGCTGTGAATGGCTCACTCTGACAACCGGAGTAAATCAACGAGTCGCCAGTGCCACGGGGCTCCGTTCGAAAGCCATCGGCGAGAAAGTGGACGCGGGACGAAGCTACAGAGCTGCTGCCTTACAGGTCTTCTCTACTTCCCATCTCGCCGATCAATGTTCTTGCGGATATTTCGTAGGAAGCCTGCTATACGCCTCCTTTATCTCTCGAGGCCGAGTTAGCATTTCGTTGGCGATCATATTTATAAGCTCAAAGAGTGTCGAGGCAGTCTCTGTGTCGTCCTTTATGTCCAGTGTGCCTGGATGCACCGCATGGTTGCCAATGACCCGCACCATGTCAAGTGCTCGCTGTACTTTTTGACCCAAACTCATTTCTGCTACGAGAGCACCGATATTCTCGGGCCCATTTAACAACGAAGTGCAACACTTGATTTGGATGACAGCGCGCTAGCAAGCGCGTATTCATCACGCTGATTACATGTGAGCGAGATGATGCCGGTACGCTCCGTTAAGACTTCATTGGAGGGTATCAAATGGCGACGGGCTATCATCATCTTTCCTATGAGGAAAGGTGCCAGATTCACGCATTGAGGAAGCGAGCTGATTCGCTGCGCGAGATTGCGCGACAGTTGGGTCGCTCGCCATCGACGATCAGCCGGGAGTTGCATCGCAACAGCGGAGGTAGGGGCTACCGGTATCAACAGGCTACCCG
Source organism: Rhodothermales bacterium (assembly GCA_965216255.1). Lineage (GTDB taxonomy): Bacteria > Bacteroidota > Rhodothermia > Rhodothermales > Bin80. The sequence continues at coordinate 3,574,582 of OZ244148.1, read as the reverse complement.
CTTGGCCAGCGGGCGGCGGAGGAAGGCATCGTTGCGTCCACGGAAGATGACTGAAGCGATGTGGTCTCTTGTGCGTGAGAAGCTCGCCCTGCACTGGAGTCCAGAGCAGGTCTCGGGTCGACTTCGTCGTGATGGTGTCGTTTCGGTAAGCACCACATGGATTTACAGGCATAGCTGGGCGGACCGAGCGGCTGGCGGATCGTTGTACAAGCTGCTGCGTCGCCGTGGTAAGCGGTACAACAGGCGTAACAAGAGCGGTGCTGGGCGCGGCCTGATACCGCACCGTGTAGACATCAGCGAACGTGATCCCATTGTAGAGCAGAAGACGCGGATAGGCGACTGGGAGGTTGATACGATCATCGGGGCGAAACAACAGGGAGCACTGGTATCCATGGTCGATCGCGCCTCGAAATTCACGTTTCTTGAGCACGTTGCGTCAAAGGCTGCGATCGGGGTCCGCCATGCGATCATAGGTTGTCTCAGTCCGGTAAAGGACCGGGTACTTACTATCACGGCGGACAATGGCAAGGAGTTCGCTCATCATCGCCAGATCGCCAGCGCGCTTTCCGCATCGTTTTACTTTGCGAGGCCATACCACTCCTGGGAGCGTGGTCTGAACGAGCACACCAACGGCCTGGTGCGAGAGTACTTCCCGAAGGCAACCAACTTTCACACGGTTGAACCGGCAGCGGTGAGGCGGGTGCAAGCGCAATTGAACAACCGTCCGCGCCGATGCTTGGCCTACCGCACGCCGGCGGAGGTTTTCCTTCCTGCACTAGAGGGCGTGGCAGCCTCCGCGTCCATGGTCTGAGTCGGGTCGTCGCCAGAAAGACCCATAGACCATTGTACCATGTTCGGGTGACATCATGCGTGCCTACACGCAGGGGAAGAGCCATGCTCGCCCGCCGGCATTGGCTGCCTCAAAGGTCAAGGAGCGCGAATTTCTTCGGCCAGCAAACGAGCTTCTTCTCCGGTCGGGCTCCGCCCTCCCTCCGAAGAAGCTCGTTTTCCGCGTTGCCTGTGCTATCTTCTGTCTCTACTCAGGGGCATACTACCTTGTCTACAGTTGTTGCTCTTCGGACTTTAATTGGCGTCGTTTAATCCTTTCTTCGGATCACCAAGAGATGCGCACAGTTTCTCAATGCAAAGTCGAAGCAATGCAGCGGCACCACGTGGTGAGCTAACGAGTATAGCCGCTGCCTCAGAGTAGTCTCCTTATTATGTCTTCAGGCAAATCATCATTAGGCCGGGAAACAGGAATGCTAGACGGGTAGACCAAGTTCTTGGCACGCCATACTGCGACTTCCCTGCACGATGCACACACAGTGAGCCTGAACTCGCTGTCGCTCCACCGTAAGTCACTCAATTCTTCGAGTCCCCCCATACGCTGCCATCTTCGACTCCTGTTTGCACATCAAACCAGTATTGATGTGCAAACGCACCGCACCGCGGGCAGTCGAATGCCTGCTTAGCTGTCACCGGAGGATGGCCTGAGATGTACCCCAAACGTTAGACGGTTTTCCGGTGTATTTAAGATAGCCCTGCCAAGGTTATGGGCGACGGCAGGGCACGCCGGTCCCACTGGGTAACACCCGACGTGCAACTGGATGACGTCGTATGCCATCAATACCCAAACTGTGTCCTCACCTTCGCCTGCCAAGTCGGCCTTGTTCGGCCATGACGGACTCTGCGAGCAGTTCAAGCTCCTGTCGGATTGCGCGCATTTTACGTTCCATCTCTTCATGCAAAAGGCGGATTGTTCGAGCCAAGCCAGCCATACAATGGTATCTATGATCAGCGAGCGTCTGCCGCGTCTTCAATACGCACTGCCGCCACTGCGCCTCAAGTTCCTTACGCCGCATCTCAAAAGCATGAACCACGCCCCGGATGTCACTGGTTGCTCCATCTATGGAAAGTAGCAGTTGTAAGAACTGAGCAGCACGGTCTCCAACAAGGTCTTGCCGGGGTGGCGGACCGAACATTTCCGACGCTTCTGATTCTAGTCGTTCGGACAATACGTCGAGTTGCTTGAGCTGTATTTGTAGTGCTTTCGTGGAAGTTCTGAGCAGGATCTTGGGTATCCACGCAGGTGCAGCCAAGACACGCTTCACAAGGCGTCTTTGCGCATTCAGTTCGGCAAGCGCGGTATCCAAGAGTTCTTGGCCCTGTTCGGGGCTGATTCGGTATAGGGCTCTCCGTTGTTGGATCAACTTGGCGCACTCCTGCTCCAACTCGCTCTTGCGAGTCTCCGCGGATTCTGCGAGTCCTACCTTTTGGACCTGAACAGAACTCTCATACTGCCGTCGAGCATCTTTCTGTAATGCCAATATTTTCCGCTCCGTTCTACTGACCGCGACTTCGTATGCCATGATTGCCTTTTGCAGACGATCCCGCTTGATGCTGTTTGTAATACCCCGCCCCCCTATGGCCCCCACGATTCCACCGACTACGCCGCCAATTGCAGTGCCAACGCCGGGTAACACAGCGGTGCCCATGGCTGCTCCGGCCGCAGCTCCGGCCATGCCCCCTCCACCGGTTCCAGCCAGGTCCAAGCCCAGATTCCTAGCAGCGTACCTTAACTCAGTCTTGCGCGTTGCAATTAGACGGATTTCGCGAAAGCCGGAAAGCGCCAACGTGATAAAGGGAATACCGATGGGATCCACATTGCCCAAGAGCGCATCGCCTACGCTTTCTGTGTGCTCTAGCAATTCCGCGTGAGACAAGGCATTGTCCACAAGAACAATGTTTTCGTCACCGGATTCTACGGCCGTATTGAGCTGTTCCAATGATCCCGCGGCATCGAGATAGATCGCATCACCGGGTATTCCAGCCATGTCTTCGGGCACGATTACGGGAATCTGGGGATGCTTTGCAAAGTGACTGACCAGCGAGTCAGCATCGGCAACTGTCTTGACGTTCACGGCATGCTCTCCGTTGAGCACCAAGTCGTATCCCTCCTGGTTGGACGTGTCCGGCATTTCAACCTGTATTCCCAAGTCCTCCAGATGCTGAGCGACAACGGGTTCTGCCAAGTGGCCCATGAGTTTGTTTAGTGCCCCCTGTGGGAGCGCTTCGCCCAATTCAGCTGATCCCCAGCTGGCAAGATACTGGCTCAGGTCGCCGATCGAGTCAAGTTGCGTGCCTGCGAGTGTCCCCATTGCTGTGTATACGTGCTCGTCGATTTCCAGGAGATTCTGGAAAGCACTCATGCCGAACCAGGCGCCTTGCGCCGCCGCTTCTAATGCAGCGTTTGGATCCTGCACAGCGCTTGACGAAGATCGTGCAGCTGTGGGGATTACTTCTGGAGGCGATGGTATCCGCGTAAGCGAATGCTGTATTGGTCTGCCCCGCCTACGCTCAGGACGAGCTAACCGGCGACTTTGACCCTTGGGGTGTCGCTGACCAAATCTCTCGATCAAAATAAGCGCTCCCAGATCCCGAGGGATACGCCTAACGGCTCCAATGGCGCGCATCCTTCTTCTCGCAACGGCAACCAGGAGCGAAACGCCGCCAAGGAATGTCAGAGTACACAGAATGAAGCCAACTACCATGACAACAACCTCTTGAATTATTGGTCTCAAGCTCGGAGGATCGGCGGCAGGTGGCTCAAAGTCAACAATCGGCCGCAATGGCTAGTGACTGCCAGGGTCTTTGCAAGAAAGAGCCTTAATCGGTAGCCTCTGCGAGGCGTGCTCAAAACAGGTGAATGACTCACAAAAGCAGTCGGTAACGGCAGCGGTTCGATAAAACGGTCGTTTTATCGAACCGTCCGGGACGGACCGAAATCAGGCCATAATCGGCCTAAATCCGGGCCGAAAACCCGTTCGCATCGTAGAGTCGGCGGGAGGCGCACCTGCCGTAGGATCCGGTGGCTTGTCCGTCGCTTTCGCTCCGGGCCGCAGTCCGGCTTCCCTAACCGTGTTTCCTCCCGCCGCTCACCGAACCGGGCGTGCGGCACTACCGCACCCGGCTCTCCAGGCGGATCATGCAACTCGCACTCGGACAACGGCGTCGCCCCATGGAGCTTCTCCTGTTCAAAGACTTGCACGGTCCCTGTTTCCACTCCATGACTTGAGTCCGTTGATCATCAGGCCTGTTTACGCCCTGATAACACCCCGTGGCGTGCCTAGCATGCCACATGGCTCCTTCACTTTCGCATGTGATGCCGCCGAGGTCTCCGACCATTTACCGGTTAGTAGTATAGTGTACCCCAAATTCTGGACAGTAGTTTAAGATAGAATCCTGCCTCTTAAATCGAGGTACACGTCACGATGAAACGGAAATCGTACGCCGCCGCATTCAAGACTCGAGTGGCCGTGGAGGCCATACGAGGTGAGCAAACCATCAGCCAGATTGCCGCCCGCTTCGAGGTGCACCCCAGCCAGGTGAACCTGTGGAAGAAGCAGGCGCTTCAGCACTTGATGGATGCCTTTTCCACGCGTCGTGGCAAGGCCAAACAACAAGAAGAGGTACTTAAGGATGAATTGTATGGCCAAATCGGGCGCCTCAAGGTGGAACTGGACTGGTTAAAAAAAACTTCGGTTCACTCTCTTGAAGAGAAGCGGCGCATGGTGGAGCCAGATCACGGTCAGTTGAGCATAGAGCGATAGTGCGAGCTACTGGGCCTGGCCCGCTCCAGCGTGTATTATCAACCCGTCGGTGAGACGTCCTATAATCTGCAGTTGATGCGCGTCATAGACGAAGTCTACACGGCCCACCCCATGCTGGGCGTACGACGCATGACGCATATGCTTCGGCGCGAGGGTCACGCTGCGGGTCACAAGCGGGTCTATAGGCTGATGCGCCTTATAGGGCTACAGGCTATTTATCCGAAGCCCCGGCCCCGCGTGGGCCCGGGGCCAGCTCTTCGGTATCCCAACCTATTGAAAGGGCGGCACATAGACCGTCCCAATCAGGCCTGGTGCAGTGACATCACCTACATTCGGATGGACCGCGGATTTGCGTATCTGGTCGCAGTCATGGACTGGTACAGCCGTTACATACTATCGTGGACGCTATCCAACACACAAGACGCGAGTGTCTGCGTGGAGACCTATAAGGACGCACTTGCGATCAGCCAGCCCGAGATCTTCCACTCGGACCAAGGGTCACAGTTTACCAGTGAAGAGATGACATCGCTGTCGAAACGTGCCGGCATCCGGATTTCGATGTGTGGTCGTGGCCGGTGCTACGACAACATTCTGATTGAGCGACTGTGGCGCAGCGTCAAGTACGAGGAGGTCTACCTCAACGAATATGCGAATCTGCGGCAGGCACGGCAGCGCCTGGGAGGCTACATTAGCTTCTACAACCACAGTCGTCCGCACCAGAGCCTTCGGTACCGAACCCCATCCGAAGTCTATCACGGCCATTCAGGACCCCACCCAGCGATGGCTATAACCCACACGACAACCACATGCCCACTGGGACCAACATGTCCCGCCATCACCCACAACCCTGGCAGTTCTCTATCTTAAGTCAAGCGAAATCCTGTCCAACGATTGGGGTACAACTCATAGTCTCTGCCAATGCCGTGGCCTTTCCCTCTGCGAACATCGCTCCGCACCTGCGGCCCCTTCCCTCCACGGGCATTACCCCATCTCTACGGTACTACGGGCCACTCCGCCACCCTCTCGGCCCGGACTGACCCTTGCGGGCTTCCGGTTGGTGTGTGCTACACCGCCGTCAGGGCTTCCATCGATCGGGATAGGTGGGGGCCTCACGGCCCCCACCCTCCCACACCACCGTGCGTACGGGTCCGTACACGGCGGTTCAATGGACTTGAGCAAACCGACTTGGGTGCCAGGGCCACCAGGCCGCTACGTGCCGGGAGTTCGGATTCGGGTTGCGCCGTGCGAACTTCGGTCCCTTCCCCACGGGCACCGCCGGATTCACCGGGGCTGTCCCACGCAAAAGGCAGCGTTAGCTGTATTTTCTGCCGCATTGCTCGCATGAGCTTGCCGTCCTACTATCCCTGTCCATCGTTCGGGCCTTCGTCGGCTAAGCCGACTACTATGCCCTGGTATAGTAGGATACTATTTCAAGTGAAGATTACATGAAGAGTTTTGGCTTGACCTCTGGAGAAGCGACCGGGCGGCTTCGACGGCTAATCAATCTGGTATTCGCGTGCTAAGCCCCGAAGGACCATAACGCATGATTTCGGTTTCGACGGGAGCTGCCACTATCTCTGAACGCGCGCTCACCAGCAAGAGAGCTGGCTATCGCAAGGGCATATCGTGGGTTCTCCTTACCGTGCCCGATCGCTTCTCCATAGGCCATTTCTTTGGTTACAAGATACGAGTCAGGCGGCCTTCGGCAACGGCGAGCCCGTGTGCATACGCAACGCCTCCCAGAGAAAGCCCACCAGTTCACGCGCCACCGCCGTGTTGGCCACGCATCGCGACTTCGTCTGACTCAGTTTGCGGAATCTCTTGTACAGCCGGCACTGGGCCTTCCATGCCAGTAGAACGACCGCGGCCGAGACGCCCTGCTGCCGTTCGCGTAGCACTTTACTGCACCGCGGCGGGACTGCATACTTCCATGCTGTAGATACCAGTGCCTTCCGCACGTGCGTATTACCCGTCTTCGTGATGGAACCGCGTTGCGTGTGACCTGCCGAGCTGAACTCGCTCGGCACCAGACCCAGAAATCCCATCAACTGGCGCGGATGCGCGAAGCGACGGATATCTCCCAACTCGCACACCAGCGTTATGGCCGTCACAAAGCCAATTCCCCGGAAGGCCATCAGCACCCCCACGGGCTCTTTGTAGCGGTCCTTTTCGGCTTCCTCCGCCAGATGCTGTTCCAGTCTGTGCACTTCCTGCTCCAGATACGTCTGCTTGTGCAGATACGTCTGCAGCGTGACCTGGTCCACCGCCCTTGCCGGCAAGGCACGAATCCACTTCCAATGGGCCTTCGTCCAGTTTGTGGCACCGGTGTACCGAAAGCCCCGGGTCTGAATGAAAGACAGAATCCGCTGCTTGGTGCGCGTGATAGACTCCACCAGGTCAGCGCGGCAGCGCAAAAGGGACCGGGCTGCTTCCTGCTCCTCTTCCGGTACGCACACCGGCGTCAGCAGCCCTTTGGCATACAACGTGGCCAGCTTCATCGCATCCCGTCGATCAGTCTTGATACGCTCGCCCGGTCGACGCGGAATGGTTGAGGGGGCGATCACATCGCAGTGCACGCCCTGCACCTGCAGCGCACGCTGCAATCCGCAGGACGACGCTTCGTAGCAGCAACGAACCTCGCCGTAGCGCCTCTGTAACTTCTGCACATACTTGCGGATTCTCGGCATGTCGTGCGGCAACTGCCGCTCGTCAATTACCTCGCCCGTGCTGTCGTCGTACACGCAAAGCGCAATGGTCTTCTTGTGCACGTCCATGCCGACAACCAGCGAGGAGGCCGAAGTGAATGTTGGGGTGTATCTTTGCATGAGGCTGTTCCGGTTTCGGTGAATGTGGTGAACGAGCTAAAGTAGCTCGCCCAGCCGGAGCAGTCCTACTATAAGATCTCTGCTGACTTCTGCGTTGCGCTCACGTGCCTTACGACACGTTCAGTCCGGCTTGGCCGGACACAACGCAGATCTCCCAGGGTAAGACCAACCGCCTTCCCCGCACACCTGCCGAATCTACCACCCCGACGCATAGATGACGCGGACTTTGCGATAACCGGCTCGCTCGTCCGATCGGGTAGGCCTCGTATTCGGTTCTTGTTCATCAGGTCGCGGGTTTGCTACACGCTTCCTTCAGACCCCGCCTCACGACGACGCCCTTGCGCTTCGCTAATCCTTCGCCGCCATCTGGCTGGATAGAGGACTTGCACCTCCAAGCTGTTGATCATGCCTGGCACACCGGTAGCCCCCGGGTTTCCCCGGGGCCCCCGCACAGATCCGGACGTCCCCGTTAAGGCATCCGGCTCCTCCCTCAGGTCGCGCCGCCGCGCATGACGTTAATGGGTCGGCTAACCAACCCATAGCCGTAACCGGTCCATCCGTGTGACACACGAAGTCCGGCTCTGCGTCCGGTGTGTGTTGGATTTTCCGATTTCCCCTCGGGTGCGACGCTTCGCTCCACCAACTCCGCCACACGGTCCCCCGCGCTTTGTTCGCCGGCTTCATCACTACTATCATCGCATCTGACTCCTCCTCGCCGTTCATCCTCCGCTCGGCAACTGCCTTGGCTTTGGCGGCCCCGCCCTAAGCGCTGGGCAGCGAGGAGGCCTCCCAGGTCCCGACCTTATACGTACATGCGTGCGTGGGTTCTTGGACGCCGCGGAGCCCTCTTGAACCTCACCATAGCGGTCCAATCAGTGTTGCCTTCAGCCAACACGAGGACTTCGGCACTCCGAACAATGGTCCTTTCGGCGCTCATTAGCTCCGCCCATATGCACCCCTGCCGACGCTTCGCCCGTTCCCTCACGAGAACGACCGCACGGCTTGGGGAGAGATATGGATTGGTTATATCCTTTACCACAGAGGACTTACACCTCCTGTACTTGGCCAGTTAGCCTCGTTTGATAAAGAAAGTCAAGCCGCACCTATCCTTCCCCTGAAAAATGCTTGACTTTACATGACGCCTTTCCCCACCACCGTACGTTTGTGTACGCGTTCCTTCAGCGATCGGTCAGCAAGTCTGCGTTACCACCATCTGTTGCGCGAATCTGCATGACTTCAGTAAGAGCTTCATCTGCCAGACTCGTTTAGGAGCTTTCCAAGCGCCTTGACGGCACTGGAAGCTAAGGTCATATGGAGCTTGAAGGCCGAGGATCTAACCTGGCGCACCGTGTTGCTACTTTCCCCATCTTGCATGCATGCCAGTGCCACTACCCCGGCGGATGTAATCTGGTGCTTCTGTCGTTCTCTTCCCAGACTACCGGCGGCCTTCCCCTTACCAACGGAGGGTCGGCTTCCGCATTGCATGTTTCGAGGCCTGCTCGGCATTCACTACGCGTTCCGGCCTGCATGCTCGCTGAATCGCCTAAGCGACCCTTTACCAAAATGCTTCAGCTCATGTTGTTACCTCCATAAACCGCTTTGGCCGCTACTAGCTGGAGCGACAGTTACTAGGTGGGATTCGCACCCACTAGGGAAAAGCGCCTTATCACGGCGCACGCTGGACTGCAAGCTGCCCGGGGACGGAAAGGCGGGCGCCCCAAAGGACTATCGGACCAGGCCCGGAAAAGAGCCGTCGCCGCCGAAGCGATCTACAGCGAGGGGAAGCTGAGCGTGAACGAGATCGCTCGCAACCTGGATATCAGCAAGTCAACGCTGTACAAGTACCTGCGGCATCAAGACGTTGTGGTCGGCTCACCCCGAAAACCGGAGTGAATCCACAGCCCCCCACTACCGCGAGAGAGCGTCCGGAAGCCGTCCGCGAGAACACGGGCACAGGACGAAGCGACCGAGTTGCCCTAGTACTTTACTGGACGGGTATGTATTCTCTACAGGCTTGATCCCATCCGTATTGCTGATGGGCGCAGGCAACCCGGTCAACCTTTACATGCTGCTAGACTTAACCATGGCCTTTCAGACGCCGATCACCATTGCCAAGGCACTAGAACACATCCGGCGAAACGACTACGTTCTTCCCGCCATCCAGCGTGAATTCGTTTGGAAACCGCCTCAGATCACCGCCCTGTTCGACTCCCTGATGCGGGGCTATCCTATCGGAACGTTTCTGTTCTGGACAGTTGAGGCGGACCGTTGCGGAGAATTTACGTTTTACGAATTTCTCAGCGACTATCACGAGCGCGACCGACGTCGCAATTCTCCGATCGATGTTGTCGGGAGTGGAGGCGTCACCGCAATTCTGGACGGCCAGCAAAGGTTCACGGCCCTTAATATCGGCCTGCGCGGCAATTACGCTCCGAAGATCAAATACGGCCGGTGGAAGACGGACCATGCGTTTCCGAAACAACAACTCTATCTGAACTTGTTGAGACCAGCTGAAGTGCGGACTGGTATTGAGCTAAAGTACGATTTCCGCTTTCTCACAAGTGATAGGGCAGCGCACCCGCAGGACGGTGAGTATTGGTTCTTGCTGAAGGAAGTATTCGCTTGGTGGGATCTGACTAATGTCATGAACTACCTCCGAGTGAATTCGCTGTGGGACACCCAGTACGCCCAGGAATGTCTGTCGACACTCCTTTCGGTGCTCCATAAGGAGAGCCTAATCAGCGCCTATCAAGAGGACGAACAAGATGTCGACAAGGTGCTCAACATCTTCATCCGCGTGAACAGTGGCGGCACGGTTTTGAGCTATTCGGACCTTCTGCTCAGCATCGCTACAGCACAGTGGCAAAGCATCGATGCGCGAGAAGCGATTCGCAATTGTGTGGATGACTTGAACCGGACAGGGCGTGGTTTTGACTTCAACAAGGACTTGGTACTCAAGACGTGCCTCGTTCTCTCAAACGTGTCTGACATCGGGTTCAAGGTGCGCAACTTTACGCATGAGAACACGCGGAAGATCGAGGCCGAATGGGACCGGATCTCCAGTGCTTTGCGGTCCGCGGCATTACTCCTGTCAAGATTTGGCTACGACGGGAGCTCGCTAACGGCACGCAACGTCTTGATTCCGGTGGCCTACTACATGTTTTCTCGTCGGATTACAGAAGCCAGAATTCTGCAGCCCGACTTTGCGGACGATGCTAGGGAAATCCAGAAATGGGTCCGGCGGGCGCTTCTCAAGAGAGGAACCTTCGGCGCAGGACTGGACACAACACTGCGGGCAGCGCGCACCACGATCCAGGAGAAGTGTCCAAAGCGGTTCTCCTACTTGGAAATGGAATCCGCGTTTGCAAGGATCGGGCGGCCCCTTCGCTTCGAGGAAGAGGAGCTGGACGACCTACTTGACCGTAGGTACGGGAGCGGGGCGGCTTTCTCTGTCCTGGCTCTGCTCTATCCGCACGTGGATTTCGCGAATCATTTCCATGTGGACCACATCTTCCCACGGGCGAGGTTCACCGCTAAGCAACTTCGTGATGCAGGCGTATATCCAGAAGATATCGCCACCTACCAAGACTGCAAGGACTGCATCGCAAATCTCCAGCTCCTACCTGGCCCCGAAAACCTTGCGAAAGGCAGCACTATGCCTGCGGCGTGGTTGTTCGAACAGGAACACGACGACAGTTGGCGGGCGCGTGGATACATAGATGAGATACCTACAGACATGACTGGTTTTCTGACATTCTACGAGGAACGTCGCGACAAAATGAAGAAGCGTTTGGCCGGAATCCTCGGCGTATCGCTAAGTGAATAGACCAAAGTGGTCGAATTCAACGAAATGGGCACTTGGGAGGCGGAAAAGATCATTTCGGAAGCGCTGTAATGCCGTGCACGCGTCGATTTCGAGGATCATGGTACCGTGATAGTGACGCTGAGCGACTGGAAACTGGTAGCACGAGCGCCGTCGCTGGTCCTTCTGGTACGCGCCTTGCTGCGTGCTTCATGGGAGGGATGTGCCGACGCAACCACGCTGGCGCGGGCAGCCTTGGCCGTCGCTGGAAGACTACAGGGCACAGGACGGGATCAAGTAGTTGCGAATCCACTCCGCGAGATTCTCACAACTCATTTGACCGCACGCAACGCTCGTTAGGGCCTCCACGAATTCCGGGTCACCAATGGTCAATTCATAGCCACTTCTCTGAACGAACAGTTCCGTCAGATAGAGGGCCGTTCGTTTATTCCCGTCTACAAATCCGTGATTTGAAACGATCGCGTGAATCAGGGCGGCTGCCTTCTGATGGATGTCTGGGTAGTAGCCATGGTACGGACGAGCCAGCGCCGACCGAATCACGTGCTCGCTTATGATCCCTGGGGCCCCGCCATCCAGAAGAGCTTCCTCATGACAGCGAATTGCGTCGTCGTAAGTAACGCGATAGTGCCGCCTATCGATTTGCCAGTACCTTAATGGCTTCCCGGCGCTTCACCGAGGTCTCCTTGATGATCCGCTCAGAAGTAGGACTTACAGCATGCGCTGTGTCGGTCGCACGCACGACGATGCGTGCTCCCGAACCATCGTGAACGGCATTTCCTCCCGGGTTGGAATGCATGCTCGCGGACTGCCGTGTTGTCACTGTCTTATGTCATCCTCCTTCAGGCTCAGCTATGAGGTACTCAATACGCATCATATCAAGCCAAAGGTCCACATCGAGCCCGGATCATTCACGTACGCATGCCCCTGCTGCCGAAATCAAGAAATTCAAGCCCGTGATGAAATTCACAGGTTAAGCACTCACGTCGCGGAGTTTGCGGTCGCATGAGAAAAGGACAGTGGCTCCGCTGGCCACCGCCAAGGCAAGGATATGAGGGTCGTCAGACTTCCGAGTTCACGGCGTAAGCCCGTCTCGCAGCAATAACCTAGATGTTGACGAAAGCAGGCAACGAGAAACTGTCATATCTGGGGTCTGCAGAATGCCGCGGCATGGGATTAGGGAATTAGAATTAGGCGGCTTGCTTGTCTACTTCTATGCTGTACTCGTGTGGGGTTGTTTCCAACACACGGATGAGCAGCTGCGATCCAGTCAGCCTCCGCCAGCGTTTCTCCGCCTCCCGGGTCAGCTTGTAAACCATCATCAGTGTCGCCTCCCGGCTGCCGCATCCCTTGGTTTGCCGTGTACGTTTCCCTGCGGTCGCAAACGTGGACTCAATGGGATTCGAAGTCCGAAGGTGAACCCAGTGTTCGGGCGGGAACTGGTAGAAACTCAAGAGCTCCTCTTGATCCTTGCGCAGACAGGTGACGGCCTTCTCGTAGGCGCCTCCGAAGAGATTCTCGAAGGTATCGAGCGCCTTCAGGGCATCCTTCCTGGACGGTGCCGTATAGATGCCACGGAGCCTCTCTTTCGCAGACCCCTGCAGCTTCTTGGGCAGCTTACCCGGCACGTTGGCCGTCTTGTGCACCCAGCATCGCTGTTGTAGCGTGGAGGGATATACTTCTTCCAACGCAGCCCAGAAGCCCAGGCCTCCGTCTGCTGTGGCCGCCTTAGGCGCTACGTCCAAGCCTCGTTGTTTGATATCCAGCAATAACTCCTTCCAGGACAGCCTGCTTTCCCGCTCTCCGTCCAGAAGTCCTACGAGTACTTTGCTTCCATCAGGCGCAGGCGCCAATAATAACAATCATACACGGGCGCTCGTTTCCCATGCGGACATGGAAGTACAGCCCGTCAGCCCAGAGGTAGACATACCGTTTGCCCGCGGGGTCCCGCTTGTTCCATTGCCGGTATTCCTCCAGCCAGGCCCCTTGAGTCGGCTGATCGACGATGGCGATAGGTTGCCAGCTTGCGGCCCGAGTATGGCCTCCAGGGCCAGAGCAAAGTCGTTGGTCGAAACTCCCCGCAGGTACAAGGCCGGAATGAGTGCATCAGCCGATCTTCGATCGGCCAACGACGGACTGCGGCGCATATAGCGCGGCAGTATGGCGCTGGTGAAGGTATGCCCTGTTCGAGGATCACGGACATGGGGTCGCTGGATCGCTAGCGGGCCCGCACCCGTGAGGATTTCTCTCTCCGGCTGGTGGCCATTGCGTTTGACGACTCGGTGGCCGTGCTCATTCCGCAGGTGTGCATGGGCCTTCACGTAGTCGTCGGCTTCCCGCTCGAGCGCTGCCTGAAGCATGCGCCGGGCAGAGCTGCGCACCAGTCATCCAGGGTGCTGAGTGCCTCCTCACGGGTAAGGAGTGAGTGTACGTTGGATTCTGTTGGGTCTGTCATACGATGTAGTCCGGATATGCCCGTCTAGGGCGATTGATGGGTACTCCACAAAGATACGCCGCGGCATTCTACAGACCCAAGATATGACAGTTTCTCCTCTGCCAACGTGCAATCCTCTCGTACATTGCCCTTGAAGACCTTGCTGCGACGTACAAACCCACTGGCGTCTACGACCAGGGCCAACGTAAGGAGCGGGCAGTCCAAGCGCTTCTATTTGGAGTGCCCGTGCCGCGCCTTGTCTATGCCGGAAGTGGATCCTTCAAAGAATGTGTTTGTCAGGTAATACAGCGTCACCGACGGCGTCAAATCGAACAGGTCCACGGCGCGATCAAAGAGATGCTCCTCCATGGCTTCCTGGTATCGGATGAGCATGTCGGAAGCCCGGTAGAGCTGCATGCTCCCCATCTCGTCGTAGGAGCCCCCCACAAACTCGTCCAGTCCGCTGCTTTTTGCCAGCCAGCTCTGCGTGGCATGTTCAGAGGCCGGCTGGGCCAGCCGGCAGATTGATGGAGCCTATGGCGGCAAGCCTTACAGAGCGGGGAAACTCCAGTTGTTCGAAAAGATCAGGCAATCCCACCTGCTGCATCGCCCACAGCCCTACATGTTCGACCCCGACGGTTCGGGGACGGACGCTCTTAAGGGAGTGGACATCCACGTGGCGCCAGTCGCGGGGCCGGTTCCCACCGCCCTTGGTTGCAACGACTTCTGCGCGGCGTGCACAGAGGAGATCGGCCATGCGCTGGGCTTCCTTTTCCACGAGTGGTGGACTTTCTTGCAGGAGTTCGAGCTGTCCCTGGAGCAAGGCTTCGATACGTTGGCACAACAGGCGCCAGTGCTGTTTTTCGACGCAGAAGTGAGCCCCGAGGTTAAGCAGCGTGCGCTGCTTAACCTTATCACCGATGCGGTTGGACTGGCAGAGGCGATAGGAGTAGTAGCGGGTGCCGTCGGGGCTTTTGAGGGTTAAGGAGCGGCGGATAAACAAGAGAGGAAGGATAGGTCATTGTGGCCTCAAGTATAACATCTGCATTCATGTTATGGCACTACATTTAGGATATACACTTGCTCCTATGCCGAAGTGGTGTGCCGGTGGGGCAAAACAGAGCTAACACAGGTCCAAATTGCCCCTAAAGAGGCTCGACATCCTTCCCTGGTGGGGAGGCAAGCCCACGAATAGGCGAATTGCTCCCAAGCTGGTCTAGACCTCGGGTGCCAGAATGTTAAAGTCCGGTGAACTCATTGCGCGGATTCCGCCGGTGTCCGCGGCTCAGGCGCGGATTGGGGCAAAGCTGTCCACCTGCGTGACGCCGTCGTCCTTAGAAGTTGATCACGAGCCGTATCCGTGTATACAGATACACACGGTGCTGGACAAATTGGACGCAAGCATTTGCGCACGCCTGGTGTTGCTGGACGCATGGGATCACTACAGGGTGCATTGTACTGAATCAGGATATAAGACCATTATTTCTTAATCCGCAGAGCATTGTCATTCGTTCAAAGCGACGAATGCACGGCCAAAGCAGGTTGAAGGCAAGAAACTTGAGGATCGAGAATGGGGATATTTGTCCGCGACGCGCAGACCTGAGTCAATGCGTACTCCAAGAGCTGGCTCACAGAGGCTGCATCCCACCGCTACGCTGCAGCGGCTCTGTAGATACGCTGCGGCGGTGGAATTGCGCGGCTTGGCCTACCAACCAGTATGCCCGTAATCTTAAGCTCCATGGGTGATGGCTCGTTGGCTGCTTGAGCGCAACGGAATGTGATCACGATTCCTGCGAAAGGGCCATCCCGGCCGAAGGCAGCTATATCGAACATGTGGGAAGTACTGGAGGAGGCCCGGCAAGCCGTATCCTACGCGCTTTGGCTCGTAGACCATAACCCGCCAAGCGGCCAGTGCTTAAGCGTGCGATATTGCGATTTGGCGTGGACAGTCGGGTCGAACCCACCCTGTGGTACTACACATGCCGCTCTGCGTGATACGAGCTCCTTACCAGCGGGGCACTCTCCACATGCTCTATCCCCTTGGCTTCACCTACCTCCTTGTACCAAGAAAACACGTCCGGATGAATGAATTGCTCCACCGGCAAATGCATCTTGGTAGGCTGAAGATACTGCCCTATGGTCATGACGTTTACTCCGGCTCTAACGAAGTCATCCATTAGCGATAGGACTTCGTCTCTCGTTTCGCCAAGGCCCACCATGATGCCGCTCTTGGTGCGCAGGCGCTGGCCTTTTGCGATGCGCAGTACTTCCAGGGACCGTTCGTATACGGCCTGGGGCCGCACCCTTCGATATAGTCGCGGCACCGTTTCCACGTTATGATTCAGGATTTCCGGGCGCTCATCCAGTACGACCTGCAGCGCCTCCCAAATGCCGCGAAAATCCGGAATCAGGACTTCCACCGTGCAGCCCGGTATCTCCTGACGTATGCGCCGGATGGTCTCCGCAAAGATGGGGGCCCCGCCATCCTTGCGTTCGTCGCGGTTGACCGACGTCACCACCGCGTGGCGAAGCCCCATGATCCGGGCTGCCTCGGCGACGCGGCGTGGCTCGTCATAGTCCAATCCCGGATCCGGGCGTCCCGTCAACACGGCGCAGAAGCCGCAGGACCGTGTACACACGTTGCCCAGAATCATGAACGTCGCTGTACCCGCCGTCCAGCATTCGCCCATGTTCGGGCAACGGGCACTCTGACACACCGTGTGGAGCTGGTGCTCGTCGATGAGCCCGACAAGTTTCTTGTACGTTTCGCCGTAGGGCAGCTTTACGCGCAGCCAGTCCGGGCGACGGCCCCGAACACTGGTCTCGCGAGGCGCCTCCACCACAGGTAGTTCGACCATGCCGGATGCCGACGGGCGCTTGCGGAGCGTGATTTCGCCGGGCAGATTCGGACGCAATGGAACGGGTTTCTCCACGATATACTCTTACAGTACTGGCAGATAGTCCGGGTTAACCCGGCGTACCGCCCGGTGATCCAATGGCTGCCGATGTCTGTAGAGAACATTACCTTACTGCTCCAACCAAATATCCTTGCCGCCCCATGCATTCAGTACCCGTCCCCGAATTGGATGTCGACCGCGCGTATCTGGCACGTCTCAATGCCCGAGACATGATGCCCCTGGTGCTAGACCTCGCCAAAAGCCGAGGCATCCGTCTGATTGATCAGCAGACGGGCCGGCGCTACATGGATTTTTTCGGCTTTTACGCCTCCAGTGCGCTCGGCATGAATCATCCCGGCCTGACAGCAAACGGCGAATTTCTGGCACGACTGCGCGAGGCTGCACTGAACAAAATTACCAACTCGGACATCCGTACCACGCATATGGCGCGGTTCCTTCAAACGTTCGACCGGTTAGCCATTCCACCCTATATGCGGTATGCCTTCTTCATTTCAGGGGGGGCACTCGCCGTAGAGAATGCACTGAAGGCAGCCTTTGACTGGAAGGTGCGTAAGAATATTAGGAAAGGGTATGCAGCAGAGCGGGGGCACCAGGTTCTTCATTTCAGGGAGGCTTTCCATGGACGCAGTGGCTACACGCTTTCCCTTACGAACACGTCCGATGCGAACAAGGTCAAGTACTTCCCCAAGTTTGATTGGCCGCGCGTTATCAACCCAAAGATCACGTTCCCGCTGGAAGACCATCAGGAATTGGTACAGGAATCGGAAGAAGTCGCGATCCGGCAGACCAAACAGTTTCTCCATGAGCGCCGGGACGACATTGCCTGCGTGCTGATAGAACCCATTCAGGGAGAAGGCGGCGACAACCATTTTAGGCGGGAATTCCTGCTCGCGCTGCACACCCTATGCCTCGAAAATGACGTGCTGCTCATATTTGATGAGGTGCAGACCGGAGTCGGCATTACGGGGCATTTCTGGGCACATCAGGCGCTAGGCGTTGAGCCCGACATCATTGCCTTCGGTAAGAAGACACAGGTCTGCGGCTGCCTTGCGGGCAACCGGATGGACGAAGTGGATGACCACGTCTTCTCCGCCCGGAGCCGCATCAACTCTACTTGGGGCGGCAACCTGGTAGACATGGTGCGGTTTGAACGTATTCTGGAGGTAATGGAGGAAGAAGATCTCGTGGCGAAGGCTGCAGTACGTGGCGCGCACCTCTTGGGACGGCTGCAGGACCTCTCCCAAGAACACAGTGCCATTCAAAACGTGCGTGGTCGCGGCCTCATGTGCGCCTTTGACCTTCCGTCCCGCGGCATCCGAGATCAGGTGCTGAAACGCGCGTTCGACAATGGCCTAATAGTGCTGGGATGCGGCCTGGCGGCCGTCCGCTTCCGACCGCCGCTAGTCATTTCCACCGAGGAAATCGACGAGGGCATCCAAATCCTGGCACGGTGCATTGACGAGGTAACGCAAGTAGTCGCCTGAGAGACTAGCGTGCGCCGGTTTCTATGCGGACGCTTCCGTGTCCGGTGGGTCCTCTTGCACAACTCGTGTGACGGCCGCAATTGTATCGCCGTCCTTTAGGCGCATCAGGCGCACGCCCTGGGTATTGCGACCCATGGTAGCAATTCCTGAAACGTTTGTGCGGATGAGCGTACCGGATTCGGTAATGATCATGATGTCATCTGTTTTCACGACACCGCTTATGGCGACCAATGGTCCGGTGCGCTTGGTCCGCCGGAGCGTAATAACACCCTTGCCCGCACGCCGCCGGATAGGGTACTCCTCTACAACGCAGCGTTTGCCGTATCCGTTTGCCGAAACAGATAGCAAGTCCCGACTCTCCCCGATTGTCAGCACGACCATGCCTACCACCATGTCCTCAGCCCCCAGCCTCATGCCACGCACTCCGCCCGAATACCGACTGGCTGCCCGTACATCGTCTTCCCGGAAGCGTACGGCGCGACCGTTGGAAGAGGCAAGCGTCACCGAAGCGTCACCGCCCGTTAGACACGCCTCCAGGACCTCGTCTCCATCACTTACCCTGATCGCCCAGATCCCGCGCCTGCGCGGGCGGCTGAACTGCCGTAGCGCCATCTTCTTGATCTGGCCGCGCCGCGTCGCCATGATTACATAGCGGTTGTCTAGGAATTCCGGGTCCTGAAACTGACCCTTGCCGATGGCCAGCACAGCCCGAACGCGATCATCTTGATCAATTTGAATCAGATTCCGGATGCTGCGCCCCTTCGCCGTGCGACCGCCCGGCGGTATTTGATACACGCGGAGCCAGAAACACCGTCCGTGGTCCGTGAAAAAGAGCAGGTAGTCGTGGTTGAACGAAACGAATAGGTGCTCGAGGTAGTCGTCATCGCGCAGGCCACCGCCACGCATGCCGATACCACCCCGGCTCTGTTTCCGATATTCGGTGGCGCTGGTGCGCTTGGTAAGGCCCTGGTGAGACAACGTAACTACTACCTGCCGGTCTTCAATCAGGTCTTCAATCAGAAAGTCTTCGCCACCGGCATAGTCGATCTCCGTTCGGCGCTTGTCCGCAAACCGGTCCTTCAGCTCAAGCAGCTCGTCCTTTATCAGGAGCATGCGAAGAGGCCTGCTACCCAAGATGCTGCGCAACCTCTCGATAGTGCGCGCCACCTCCCGGTACTCTGCTTCGATCTTCCGGCGTTCCAGGCCGGTTAGGCGGCTCAGCCTCAGCGCCAGGATGGCCGACGCCTGGGCATGCGTGAGCCACGCATCGCGTCCGTGGTCTTCAGCTCCGGGCGGCGTTAGGGGCAGGCGGAGCCGCTGAAGCTGCTCAGGCGTGAGATGCACCGGATAAACACCCCGCCGCAGGTTATCCAGGGCCTCTTCCGGATCTTCTGAATGGCGAATGATGGTGATGACGGCATCCAGGTGATCGAGCGCAGTCATGAGCCCTTCAAGCATGTGCCCACGTTCTCTCGCCTTGTGAAGGCGGTGCCTGGTACGCCGCGTGACAACCTCGTGCCGGTGTCCCACGAAGTGCCGAATGGTATCCTTCAACGTCAGCGTGCGCGGGCGCCCGCCTACCAGAGCCACCATGTTCACCCCGAAGGTCTGCTGACACTGGGAATACTTGTAGAGCTTGTTTTCTACAACCTGGGCAACCGCATCTTTCCGAAGTTCGATGACGATACGCATGCCATCCCGATCACTCTCGTCGCGCAGGTCGCTGATTCCAGAGATGCGCTTGTCACGGACCAGGGATGCGATTTTTTCTACCAGCGTACTTTTGTTGACCTGATAGGGAATCTCCGTGACAATAAGGGCCATGCGCCCGGCCCGGATCTCCTCTTCGTGCATGCGGGCCCGCATAACGACGCGACCCCTCCCGGCATGATAGGCAGCCTGGATGCCGGCATGGCCGAAAATGATGCCGCCGGTAGGAAAATCAGGCCCGGGTATGTGCTCCATGAGCCCAAGCGTATCGATTTCCGGATCATCGATATAGGCAACAATGGCATCCACTACCTCGCCTAGGTTGTGTGGCGGTATTTTCGTAGCCATGCCCACGGCAATGCCATCACCCCCGTTTATTAGGAGATTCGGTACCGCAGACGGTAAGACGGAAGGCTCCTCCAGCGACGCATCGAAATTCTCCTGGAAGTCCGTAGTGTCCTCCTTGATGTCCCGCAGCATTTCTTCGGCGAGGCGCGTCAGGCGCGCCTCCGTATACCGCATCGCCGCTGCCGAATCCCCGTCCACGGACCCAAAATTGCCCTGCCCGTCTACAAGGGGGTAGCGCAGGGAAAATTCCTGTGCCATACGTACCATCGTGTCGTACACCGACGTGTCGCCATGCGGGTGGTATTTGCCCAGTACTTCGCCCACAATACGGGCGCTCTTCTTGAAGGCAGAGCCGGAACCTAGGCCGAGCTCGCTCATCCCGAAGAGCACCCTGCGATGTGCAGGCTTGAGCCCGTCACGAACATCAGGGAGGGCGCGGCCAACTATCACCGACATCGAATAATCGATGTAGGAGGACTTCATTTCCTCGGTGATATTTATCGGTGTGATGCGCTCTTTACCGGGATCCATGGAATACAGTCGAAGGCAGAAAAAAGGATTCTCGAAACCGCGTGTTCCCTAGCTAAATACCGAGACGGAAATGTACGAAACAGGACGGATTTATGCCATCAAGGACATGGCCAAAGTTTTGTAATTGAATTGTTTAGTCATTCTTCGTATTGCCTGCACAATTGGCGCGGAATGACCTCGTAGCGGAGGCCATTAGGAGAGGAATCCTGTGGCTTGGGACGGCGTTAAGCTTGGTATACTGCCGCGTTCGACTATGCCGCTATTTGCCTCTTTAGTCTTGGTCTTGCAGGTCACGGCCGGCCAGCCGCCCCAGCGTTTCGATGTCCAGGGACACCGCGGCGCCCGGGGCCTCCTCCCCGAGAACACAACCGCCGGGTTCCTGCGCGCGGTGGATCTGGGTGTAGTAACACTCGAGCTGGATGTAGTCGTGGCCGCCGACTCCACCGTCGTCGTCTCCCACGAACCATGGATGTCGGACACAATCTGCAGCGACGTAACGGGCCGCGCCATCACGCACGGCAGAAGCCACAATATTTACGGCATGACATATGAGGCCGTGGCGCGCTACGACTGCGGCAGTCGCGGGCACCCGAACTTTCCGCGCCAGGAAAGGATGTCTGCGGCGAAGCCCCGCCTGGCGGACGTCATTGATTCCGTCGAGACGCACGTAGCTCGCCTTGAAACCGAGCCCATGCATTACAATATTGAAATCAAGTCGCGCCCGGAGTGGGACAGCGTGTATACCCCGCTACCCCCCGTATTCGTGCGGCTCGTGCACGGTGTCGTAGCAGCCTCCGATGTCTTGGACCGCACAACGATCCAGTCATTTGACATCCGCTCACTTGACGCCGCTCGGCAGCTCGGGGCCGCCTGGCAGCTGGCGCTACTGACCGAACCCGGCACGAACCTGCGTTCGGCCCTGGCGCGTCTCGGCTTTACGCCCCATATCTACTCTCCTTCCTTCCAGGCGGTGGACGAACCGATGGTGCAGGCCGTACACGCACTTGGCATGCGGCTCATTCCCTGGACAGTAAATTCGGTTACCGACATGGTCCGGCTGCATGCCTTGGGGGTGGACGGTATTATTACGGATTATCCAGACCTGGCCCGGGCTGTTTCGGACTTCTAGTCCTGCAACGCGCCATCCGCCACGTGGTCCGTGGCTCGAGCAGCAGGATGTGCGCTTCCGTGGCGGCAACCGGTTTGTGCTCCACGCCCCTTGGAATGACGATGCAGTCTCCCGGATGCAGTGTGTAATGGCGTGAGTGCGTTCGGATGATCAGGCGGCCCTTAAGCACAAGGAATATCTCACTCTCGTTCTGGCATGCCAGACGAATTCGCCCTCCACCCTCGCCACCTAGACCTGCAAGTCACCCAATTCGGCAACCACTTGCGGGCTCCAGTAGTCCGTGACATGCCTAAGTGCCTCGGCGAGACTGACGATTTCAACCTCGGCCACGGCGCTCTACGCCTCCAACTCGAGCAAGCCATCAAATGCCGCCATCATGCGGGCGTGGCCAGCTTCGGTCATGGGAACCAGCGGCAGGCGCAATGCGGGACCGATTAGGCTCATGTGCGCCAGCATGGCCTTCACCGGAATGGGATTCGTCTCGAGGAAGCAGGCCCGCATGGCGGGCGCTAGCCGAAAGTGAAGGTTTCGTGCCGCGGCATAGTCTCCGGCTAGCCCCGCGGCGATGAGCCGTCCCATGGTACGCGGCAGCACATTGCTGAGCACGGAAATCACGCCATCGGCTCCAAGAACAAGGAGCGGAAGTGCCATCTCGTCATCACCGGCATATAAGGCTAGGCGTTCCGGCCGGTGCGCCAGAATATCGGTGATCTGCCCCAGGTCTCCAGAGGCTTCCTTCATACCCACGACCTGAGGCACAGCCTCCGCGATGCGCAGCGTGGTCTCCGCCGTCACGTTGAGGCTCGTGCGGCCCGGCACATTGTATAAGATGATGGGACAATCCACCGCGTCCGCGATGGCAGCCACGTGCGCCGCAAACCCGGCCTGCGTGGGCTTATTGTAGTACGGTGCCACGATCAGCAGCGCGTCCGCACCGGCTAATGCGGCCTGCTTTGAAAAGACAATACTCTCTGCCGTAGAATTGTTGCCGGTGCCGACCACCACCGGAATACGGCCGTTCACGTGTGCAATGGCCTTCTCCACGAGCCGCTCACGCTCTTCAGGCCAGACCGTAGCATTTTCCCCCGTCGTCCCCAGCACGATGACGGCGTCGGCGCTACTAGCGATCTGGCGATCGATTAACCGGCAAAGTGCCCGCTCATCCACCCTTCCTTCCGCGGTGAACGGCGTAACCAGCGCCGGCGCAGTTCCCCTATAAATCATGGCGATGTTGGTCCCGTGTGTTGCTCTTCGCGCAGCCAATCCATAAGAACATGCTCGAAAGTGAACAGGCCTGAGCGCCCCTGCAACCACTCGGCTGCCCTCAATGCCCCCAGTGCGAACCCTTCACGGCTCTTGGATTGATGCGTAAAGATGATGCAGTCGGCAGGGCTCTCCATCCTGACCGTATGCTCCCCTACCACCGCCCCGATTCTTGTGGATGTTACTTCCAGCGCATGGGCCCCTTCTACGGAAATCTGCGTCTTTCGTGACACACTGCCAAGCAAAGTCTTCGCGAACAGTAGCGCGGTCCCGCTGGGCCGGTCAATTTTGCCTGCATGATGTGTTTCGTGGACAGCCATATCATAATCAGCAAGCCGGTCAAGGAGAGCCCCAGCGGTTCGGAGCGCCTGCAGCATAATCTGGATACCCAGCGAGAAATTGGGTGCATACAGCAGCGCGGCCCTGTTTTCGGCAACCCACGCGGCAACCTCCGGGAGCGCACCATACCACCCTGTAGTACCTACAACCGCCGGCAGCCTCCAGCGTGCATACCGCTTCAGATGCTCCAGCACCACGGCCGGCTGCGAAAAATCGATCGCTACGTCGGCGCCCGAGAGCTCTTCGAGTCCGGTAACGCCGGCAAGGGTCCGGCCGCTGTTAAACCGGGCTACCACGCAGTGTCCGCGCCCTGGAGCCAGCGCCTCTACGGCGCTACCCATTCGCCCTGTGCCTACGATGGCTATCTTCATGCTAAATCGCGGCGCATCCCTAAGGCATGAGCTCCGCAGCCTTGATGAGATCCGCAATGATGCCGGCTGCGGTAACGGCCGGACCCGCGCCCGGTCCGCGGACCACCAGCGGCATGTCGTGATAACGGGCCGTATGGAAGGATATGACGTTTTCCCTGGGTCTGAGGCGGGCCAGTGAAGAGTCCTCTTCTACCTCCCGTACGCCCACACGCAGGCGGGTACCGTCAATGCTCCCCACGTACCGGAGGCGCCTGCCCGCAGCCGCAGCGCTATCCACCCGGCTTTTCCACCGGGCATCCAGGACTTCCAACGCTGCAAATTGGGCGTTGGACGTAATCGGCGGGAAATCTAGGGGAACCACCGGTTCGACTTCAATATCGCTCCGCTCCACTTCGAGTCCCATCTCACGTGCTAGTATGAGCAGCTTTCGCGCTACGTCTTCTCCGATGAGGTCCTCGCGCGGATCAGGCTCGGTATATCCGAGCGTGTGTGCCTTACGTATGACTTGGGAAAACGGCTCCCCGGCCTCAAGGTTATTGAAGACGTAGGCGAGCGTGCCAGAAAGGATGCCCTCGATGAGATGGGGGCGGTCTCCGGAGCGAATGAGGTCTCTGAGGGTGGACAGGACCGGTAAGCCGGCCCCTACTGTTGTCTCATACCGGTAGACCACTTCGCGCTGCCGCGTAGCCTGCTGCAAGCGCCGAAAGGACGGCATGTCATGCGTGTTGGCGAGCTTATTGGCCGTCACGATGCCGATACCCAAATCAAGGAATTCCGGATACTTCGAGGCCACTTCGTTTGAAGCCGTGGCATCCACCAGGATTAGGCGCTCCAGCCGACTCGCCCCCACCTGCTCGAACAACCAGTCCGTGCTCGCCGGCATGCCGTGCTCCAACTCGGCCAGGGCGGTATCAAAGGAAATGCCGTCAGCGTTCCATAGCATCTTCCGCGAATTGGCCAGCCCCACCAGACTCAGATTCAGCCGCACGCTATGGAGCAGCCCCTCGTACTGCTCTGCTATTATCTCCACCAGGCGCGACCCTACGCGTCCTGTTCCGACCAGGCATACGTGAGCGCGAAGCCGTGCAAGCGGAAAGGCTTCGTGCAGCGCCCGCACGGCCCGACGTACTTCGGAATCACGCACCACCGCCGAAATGTTGGTCTCCGCGGCACCCTGAGCAATGGAAAGCACGTTAACGCGGCTTCGACCCAGCGTGGCAAACATGCGTCCGGCAAGACCCGGGTGGTGACGCATCCGGTCGCCCACGGCGGACACAACGGCGCACCGGGGCACCGAAAATATGTTGTTCACATCGCCCCGCCCCAGCTCCGCGCTGAAGGCGCCACGCAGCGCCTCCACGGCAGGATCCGCGTCGACCTCGCGTACTGCGAGGCAAATGCTGTGCTCACTCGAGGCCTGTGCGATCATGAGCACGTTGATGCCAGCCTCCGCCAGCGTGGTGAAGACGCGCGCGGCTATGCCGGGCACTCCCAACATCCCACTTCCTTCCAGCATCACTACGGCCACATCCCGTATAGTCGAGATGGCCTTTACGCGCAGGTCAACGGCATGGGACTCGGAAGAGATCAGCGTGCCCGGGGCACTGGGGTTGAGCGAATTCTTTATCAATAGCGGGATGCCCTGCTCCTGCACGGGACGCATGGTCCGCGGATGCAGCACGCGGGCGCCAAAGTAGGCCATTTCTGCAGCTTCCGTGTAGCTAAGCCGCGACAGGGTAAATGCTTCGGGAACGTCGCGCGGATCGGCGGAGAGTACCCCATCGACATCCGTCCAGATCTCGACGCGCTCCGCGCGCAGGGCGCGTCCTATGACGGTAGCCGTGTAATCGCTGCCGGAACGCCCAAGGGTGGTGGTCTGGCCATCTTCCGAGGCGGCAATAAATCCTGTTACTACAGCGACGCGGTGCGGAGGAAAGCTGCCCAGAGCCGCCGCAATCAGGCGCGTAGATTCGTCGAACTGCACGTTGGCCTCGCCAAAAGCCGCGTCGGTTTGGATCATGCGCCGAGCATCAATCGCAGTCGCATCTTCTCCGGCAGCTTTGAAGGCGCAAGTCACCATGGGCGCGCAGGCACGCTCACCTATACTCAGTATGGCGTCCCTGGTACGCGGCGTGCACTCGCCAAGCAGTCCGACGCCTTCCAGCAGATCCTTTAGCTCGCGCCAGCAGGCATCGAGCGTCTGTTGCAGGTTTGCTCGGTCATGGCTGGTAGCCACCGCGTCGGCTATCTGTACATGGCGCTCGCGCATGGCGCTCACAAGGGCCTCATGGTCGCCCGTTTTATCTAGCGCCTCGGCAATAGCGCGAATGAGAGAATCCGTCACGCCGCCAAGTGCGCTGACCACTACAATCCGGAGAAAGTCTCCCTTGCTCGTGCCGACCAGCTCCACTACGCTGCGAATACGTTCGGCGGTCTGTACCGACGTGCCTCCGAACTTGAAAACGTGCACGGGCCGGTGCACGCGAGAGGAACTCATCCCCCAGAGTGAATATCGTTGGTAGTGGACCATGTACGGCGTATAGTGCAGCAGGAAACAAACTGCCACTACGATCCAAAAGGAAGAATGTCACAAGGAAATTTACTAACGCTGCACGTACGGAACAGGAACAAGCGCATGAAATAAGCGTGGGAATTGGTTGCACGCCAGAAGAGGGGCCATAGCTCAGCTGGTAGAGCGCTTGAATGGCATTCAAGAGGTCAGGGGTTCGACTCCCCTTGGCTCCACATCCGGGATGCCCCCGGTATTACGAGCGCCCGCAGGGGCATTGTTGCCTTGTGCCGGTGATGGTTGCCTTGTGCCGGTGATGGTTGCCTTGTGCCGGTGATGGTTGCGTGCCGGTGATGGTTGCGTGCCGGTGATGGTTGCGTGCCGGTGATGGTTGCGTGCCGGTGATGGTTGCGTGCCGGTGATGGTTGCGTGCCGGTGATGGTTGCGTGCCGGTGATGGTTGCGTGCCGGTGATGGTTGCGTGCCGGTGATGGTTGCGTGCCAGTGATGGTTGCGTGCCAGTGATGGTTGCGTGCCAGTGATGGTTGCGTGCCAGTGATGGTTGCGTGCCAGTGATGGTTGCGTGCCAGTGATGGTTGCGTGCCAGTGATGGTTGCGTGCCAGTGATGGTTGCGTGCCAGTGATGGTTGCGTGCCGGTGATGGTTGCGTGCCGGTGATGGTTGCGTGCCAGTGATGGTTGCGTGCCAGTGATGGTTGCGTGCCGGAGAGAAGAACTCCGGTCGAGCACGCCAGGCACTTTGGACCCCGTAAGGGAACGCCGCCAAGACGCTGCTATTCCGTTGCGTGCCGAAGACGCCCGCATGCGCCGGTACCTCTCCGGCTGCACCAAGGTATCAACCGGGCGCCGAACGGGCCTTCTTGCCAATCGTAGCGGGTATTGGAAGCCTACGGTGTGCATCCTCAGTACCGCCGAGCTATGCGCTGTGCAAGCTGTCGGACGCCGCCCTTGCGCCTCGTGCTTTCTTGCCGCCCTCGCGCTCGGATCCGGGGGCGAGGGCGGCGCGTTGTTGCACCAGCAACCCGGAGTAGAATCCGGGGCGACGTTCCGTCTGATCGAGCAGGCACATGCATGGCATCGGAGCATGCTCATTCAGACCCGTTTTCCGCATGGGCATGAGCAGGTCTGCCCGCGCGGAGCAGCCACGCGGAAACGGAGAATCATCCTGCATGGTCCTTCCCCGAAGCTCACTTACCATCCTAATTCCATTTGTTTCTCCAAATGAATACGAAGCTCATCCTGGCGGCGGTGCTCATTACCTCCGCCGTCGGCTGCGGCCCAACCGAGGACGGCGAATCGACCGCACCGCCCAACATCGTATTTGTCCTCATCGACGACCTGGGGTGGGCCGATTTGCCTGCCTACGGCCACACCTTTCATGAAACACCCAATATCGACCGGCTGGCGGCAGAGGGACTCCGGTTTGTCAATGCCTACGCGGCGGCCCCGGTTTGCTCGCCCACACGCGCGAGTATCCAGTCCGGCCAGTATCCGGCGCGCCTGGGTATTACCGACTTCATAAAGGGGCACTGGCGGCCCTTCGAGCGGCTAACGGTGCCCATTAACCGGACGCAGTTCCTGCCCTCCGAAATCACTACGGTAGGCGAGGCCCTGCGGGCGCAGGGTTATGCGACCGGCTACTTCGGCAAATGGCATCTCGGTAATCCAGACATCACGCCGGCCGAGCAGGGATACGATGAGCATTTCTACCACGCGGGATGGGGTCATTTTGAACTTGCACAGAAGCTTTTCCCGGCTCAGGACGTCGCTCCGGAAGACTATCTCACCGAAGTTATAACCGAGCGTGGGCTAGCATTCATCGAAGACCACCGGGACCGGCCCTTTTTCCTTACCCTTGCCCACTTTGCCGTCCACATCCCGCTCGAGGCCCGGCAAGCCCTGATCGAAAAATACACGGAGAAGGAAAAGCCGGCGGAAGGAATCAACAACCCCATCTATGCCGCCATGATCGAGCACGTTGACCTGAGCGTGGGCCGCGTGCTGGACAAGATCGATGAACTGGGTATGTCGGAGAACACCGTGGTCGTCTTCTATTCTGACAATGGTGGACTTTACGAGCGCTTCGATCAGGCCGACGGCGTCATTGTCACCACGAACGCGCCCCTGCGCGACGAGAAAGGTAGCCTCTACGAGGGCGGCATCCGCGAACCCCTGGTGGTCCGCTGGCCAGGCGTCGTTGCCGGGGGCACCACCTCTGGCGCGCTGGCCACAAGTGTCGATTTATTTCCAACGTTTGTTGACCTGGCGGGCGGCACCATGCCGACCGATCAGGCGTTCGATGGGACCAGCCTTGAGCCGGTGCTACGTGGTGCAGTGCCGGATGCGGAACGCGCCCTCTTCTTCCACTATCCGCACTACCACCATTCCGTACCGGCGGGTGCCATCCGGCAGGGCGATTTCAAGTTGATAGAATTCTTTGACGACGGGCACACCGAACTATATAACCTTAGCGAGGATATCGGCGAGACCCGTAACCTCGCGGATGACCTCCCGGAATTGTCGGCCATGATGCAGCGTCAGCTTGCCGAATGGCGCGCCCAGGTAGGCGCATCGATGCCCGTCGCGAATCCGGACTTCGATGAAGCCCGACGCGGCGAATGGGAAAGACATCCGGACCGCCGACGGTAGAGGCCAACCCTAGTGGCCTTTGCCTTTGCCACAGATCCGGCTCTGGTTACTTGCCAAGAATTGGACAGAATAGGCCTGCCTGGCGCACATGCGCAGGCCACCCTGTTGCGGGCAGCGGCGGCGGGCTTGGGGGTCCCGGCAACTGCGCAAAGGGCCTGCGCATTGCGCCCGCACTCAACCGCCAACTCCGTGGGCTGCGAGAGCGATTACGGTGCAAACGGGCAACAGAGCGCCAAGACACCTCCACTGCAGCGATTGGCAGTTGCGAGCTAGCAACAATCTTCACACCGCCGTGGTCTTGCGTGCAGCTCTTCACAAGGCGTTGCCGCTGCTTACCCGGTAGAGAGCGACCATCGAACGTGAACGGGCCGGCTCAGTGTGATAGGAGCGCTGCCGGCGGGGTCTGACGCCTGCTCGTGTGTGTAACCGCGGCGATGGCCGTCCTAGGAAAGTGATGCGGAGCCGCCGATCGGCGTACATCGAAGGACGGGACATCCATGGCATGGCGGGGCGGAATACCGGTTCTTGACCAGTTAGGCAGCAAGCAGCATCGTAGTCCGGGACGGATCCCCGCTGCAGGCCCTACCAACCACGCGGTGGCCAAACATCGAAGTATCGGCAACCATTTGCGGGCACTAACGTAGTCCGCATCGGCCGGGCCTTTCCGGTGTGGAATCCGAGGCATAAGCGTCGCGCTGCATGATTCACCTACAGGGCGTTAGCAAGAAGTACGCAGGAAGTATAGCGCTGCATCCGACGGACTTGGCCGTGGTTGGTGGGCAAACAACTGTCCTTATCGGTCCCAGCGGCTGTGGCAAGTCAACCATGCTGCGGCTCATGGCCGGACTGATAAGCCCCACGACCGGGACGATCCACTTTGGCGGCCAGGCACTCAACGATAGTAACATTCGGCTGCTGCGCCACCGCATGGGCTACGTAATTCAGGACGGAGGTCTGTTTCCACATATGAGTGCCCGTAGGAACGCTACACTGATGGCCCGGCACCTCCATTGGGAAGGCCAGCGGATAGAGACGCGGCTGCGTTTGCTTGCGTCTCTGGTGGGACTGCCCAAGGCTTTGCTTGAACGTTTCCCCAACTGCCTTTCGGGCGGGGAGCGCCAGCGGGTCTCCCTGATGCGAGCCCTTTTCCTGGATCCGGACGTGCTGCTTTTGGACGAACCGCTCGGTGCGCTGGATCCGATGATTCGCTATGGGCTGCAGGAGGAATTGCGCGGCATATTTCGCATGCTACGGAAGACCGTAATTCTTGTTACCCACGACATGGCAGAAGCCGCATATTTTGGGGACACCATCGTACTTCTGAAGGCCGGCCGCACGGTGCAGCATGGCTCGCTGGACGCAATGCTAGAGCGGCCAGCAGATCCATTTGTGACGGACTTTCTTCGCGCCCAGCGAGGCGTTCCGCTGCTCCAGAATTCTTGATCCTGCGACAACCTGTTACCCCCGCCTCGCATGTCGTTCCTGTCGCCCTGCCGTGCCGCTGCCTTGGTCCTGAGCACGCTCTTGGCTGGACTCCCCGTCACGCGTGAAATGCAGGCCCAGAGGGTAACTATTGGATCGAAGAATTTCACCGAAAGCGTGCTCCTGGGCGAGATCGCCATGCACCTGCTCCAATTTCACGGCCTGGAAACAGTGCACCGTCCCGAACTAGGGGGCACCCGCATCCTGTGGAATGCACTGTTGGCCGGCGACATAGATCTTTACCCGGACTACACGGGTACGCTCATAGAGGAAACCCTTGTGGGCGAAGTATCCGGCATTGAGGACCTGCCCGCTGTGCTGGAGGGCTACAGCATATACATATCCGCTCCGCTGGGCTTCAATGACACGTATGCCATGGGCATGACGCGCAAGCGGGCCACCGAGCTTGGCATCCGCACGATTTCGGACCTGCGGCGCTTCCCCGAATTACGATTCGGCTTCGGCAACGAATTCATGGACCGCCACGATGGCTGGCCGACCTTGCAGGCCGCCTACCAGCTACCGCAAACGTTTGTCCGAGGCATGGATCACGACTTGGCCTACCGGGGCGTAGCATCTGGGACCATCGACGTCACGGACCTTTATTCTACCGGTGCCGAAATCGCGCTGTATGATCTGGTTTCGCTGACGGATGACAAATCGCATTTCCCTGAATACCAGGCCGTGTACCTGTATAGCATGGACCTGGCAGAGCGCTTGCCGCTCGTGCCAGAGATACTCCGGCGTCTCGAAGGAACGATTTCAGAGGAAACCATGACGGCGCTCAATGCCCGCGCTTTGGTGGCGAGCGTACCTGAGACAACAGTGGCCGCGGACTTTGTTAATGAGCATTTCGAGCTGCCAGAGCCCATCGTGGCACAGCCCGAAACCGTTCTGGCGCGCCTGTGGCGTCACACGGTAGAGCATCTGGTCCTTGTGCTGGTGTCGCTCTTTGCAGCCGTTGTCGTAGCCATCCCGCTTGGCATTGCCGCGGTGAAGTCCCCAGGTATTGGGAGTTTCATACTCGGCACGGTGGGCGTGATCTATACCATCCCTTCGCTTGCGCTGCTGGTATTCATGATTCCGCTCATGGGAATTGGCGGGCCTCCCGCCATGGTGGCCCTTTTCCTTTACAGCCTTCTCCCCATCGTACGTAACACACATGCGGGACTCCTGGGCATCTCTGCCTCTCTCCTTGAATCTGCAGAAGCTCTTGGCCTGCCTCCGCTTTCCCGACTCCTCAGAATCGAATTGCCGCTTGCGGCGAGGTCCATCCTGGCGGGTGTGCAAACCTCGGCCGTACTAAACGTGGGCACGGCCACGCTCGGGGCCTTGATCGGAGCAGGAGGATACGGACAGCCCATCCTTACGGGCATTCGGCTCGGAGACACGAGCCTTATACTGCAGGGCGCCGTTCCGTCAGCCCTGCTCGCACTAGGTGTGCAGGGTGCCTTTACGCTGCTTGAAAAGGCAATTTTGACAGGCGAGCATCGGCGCTCCCGCTCCTGAAATGCCCTAGGCCGATAACTGCAAGGTCTTAAGGCATACCATATCCCAATGGGACAGCAGCAAGAACACTGCCCAGTTAATGGCAAGTCCTTATACTTGCGTCGTTGCCACATCACAGCCGCGCCAGGCCATGCCAACAGCATAGACCGGAACAGCCCTATGCCAGGTGTACCCGTCCCACTCAGTAACACGCATGCCAAGCCGGGTTGCGACGGGTACCCAAGCTGCGGGCCGAATTCCGGGCGATGGGCGTGACCAAACCAGGAATCCACGCCAGCCGCCTTTGGTGGCATCCACGATTGGGTCCATTGGTACTTCGCGGATAATCGCGAGGTACTATCTGGCAAGTAAATGCCAGATGACTGCGACCGGAGAGAAGTCTTGCCATGGGTCCGTAGCTTCCGCCCCACACTGTTCATGACCGGTCCGATACGTCCCCGACGAGAATGTTACAGGTGCATCATGGGGGTTCTTACTAATGTTCATGCGAGAATTCTGCGGCAGAGGCTCACGGAGCCTTTACTTAGGTGCCCGCACGGCGTGCTGATGCGGCAAGGTGGCCGGATTCTTGCCGCCGAGCTCAAGCTTATCGCGGAGTTCTCCGCTACCAAAGCCCGCATCCAGCAAGGACACCATCGGCCACATGGCGGCGCACCTGCAGCGCTACGCGCCGCATAGACTCGTAACAATCCCGTACCACACTCTGGGAACCGCTGCGCAACTCGGCCCCCAACATGTCGCCACTCACCGCACAGCTGGCAATCAGAGGCATGAAAATGGGCCGCGTGTTATGCCCATGGAAGGCACTGCCCTGCAGCCGGCCATGGGCATCAATCGGCAGGCCGTCTATGTCTATCACAACGAATTTGCGGCGTTTGCCGCGCCAGTTTGCAGGAGGTGCTTCGCAGCGAAGGTGGTAACAAGACGGCGCAGGTGCGCGAGGGTGCGTCCGCACGCCAGCATGCGCACCGAGCGCGAGAAGCTCGGCTGTGAGGCCGGAAGCTTGCCCTCCTTCAACGCGCGCATGCCCCTTCTCGAAGAGGCGGCTACGCGCATGAGGGGATCATGCCGCAAACGGTCGGCATCCCTTTGGCACGCCCAGCCCTGCAGATAGAGCAGGAAGAACTGCCGCAGCAGTTGCTTCAGGCTATGGGTTGTTCGCGCCGGATCCCGGAAATCGAAAAGGAGAGGCGCTCTATGAATCCGGTGAGGGCAAACAGTGCGCACCAGGATGGCGCCTGCGTCCAAAGACAGGTTTTCCGTGTAGGATCCGCTAGCCCTTATTGCGGGTTGCCAACTGCGACGGAGGTGGCTCTGTCGCGGCACCGGCATGCCCCGACAGAGCAGACACCTGCTTCTTCCGAAGTAGTAACGATAACACATCCGTTTCATCCGTGGCGTGGCCGGACGCTTAGCGTCCACTATTGCCAGACTGGAGGGCAAGAGCCGAACGTGCGCTCTGTAGTAGATGCCCACAGGCTGCGCGGCATTCCGGCGGCGTGGACCAATCTGCGCCAAGTGGACGACTTCGAGCGGGTTTCAGCGGGTCGCGCATGGTTCCGGCCGGACGATCTTGCGGAGCTGCGCGTCCTGGTTGATGTGCTACTGGAAGATTAAGAATAAAGGTACGATATGATTATCTCTTTCGCTACTCAGTCCCATGAAGCCCCGTATATGCCGGGTCTGCTCATGACTTGCCATTATATCGATAATATACGTATCTTAATATATGATCATAACACAGCTACCATGCCTCAATACAAAACCGAATACCTCCGCAACTCCGGAACGCTCAACCACCATCCGGAAAAAGTCTCGGATCCGCTGTTCATAGACAGCCCGTTCTTCGATCCACTCGACCTCTTGCAGGTCCGCTACGAAATGGTGCGCTGTGCCAGGCAAGGCACTCCGCTCAAAGAGACGGCCGCACGCTTTGGCACCTCCGTGCCTACCTGCGTGCGCGCCAATCGCGCTTTCCAGGGTCGCGGCCTCCAAGGCCTGATTCCCGAGCGCCGCGGACCACGGGGGCCTCACAAGATCACGCCAGAGATGCTGCACTTCGTGCAGGAATACCGGGCCGAGCATGGGCCCGTCGGCGTCCGCAAGCTCGCAAGAGTGATTTCAGAGCACTTTGGCATAACAATCCATTTTACCGGACTGCACAAAGCCCTTGAAAAAAAACCCCGTAGCCGCACCGATGACGCCACATCTTGATGCCGACAGCGTCCACCGCTATTGCGATTGGCGTAGGCAATGGCGCAAGGGCCAGCGCAGCCAGCTCATGAGCATTCTGCTGCATCATGGCCTATTGCGTGGCTTACGGCACGTCTTGTGAGACCGGCTGAGACGCCCCTTGCCGCATCACCGGTGCTGGATGTGGGCCCCGGTCATGGATCAGGCCGCCTGGATGGTTCGCGATATGCTTGTCCGTAAGGAAGCGGGACGCTGCCATGTTTGATGCCGTGTCCCACAAGGTGACCGGGGATCACCGCCGTCGCCGAGCCTGTCTATACGTTCGCCAGTCCTCACCACAACAGGTGCTGAGCAATACCGAGAGTGGCCCATCGCCAGTATGGCCTGCGCCAGCATGCCGTTGCGCTGGGCTGGCCCGACAACTGCATTGATACTACTATTGAGGATCAGGGCAAATCCGGTGCGCACCGTGGCAATCGCAGCGGCTTCCGTGATTTGTTGACGCGCGTGGCCGCCTCTGAAGTGGGCATCGTACTCAGCCTCGAGGTCTCGCGCCTGTGTCGTAACAGCTCTCATTGGCACCAGCTACTGCAATTTGCCGCCATTACCGACACGCTTATTCTCGACGAGTATGGCGCGAATAATCCCAACAGCAACGATCGGCTGCTATTGGGAGTCAAAGGTGCGCTTAGTGAATACGAATTGCAGGGAATCCGGGACCGACTGATTGGTGGCCAGCGCAGCAGGGCACGGCGCGTCAAGCTTTCGCTGCCGCTCGGTTTAGCCTATTCTGGCACGAACGAGGTCGTAATGGATCCCGCCCCGTCGATCGTGGAGGCGATTACGTTGGCATTTGCCACTTTTCGCCGTCTGGGGTCGGTCATGAAGACGCTCAGGTAGTTCCAGAAGCAGGGTCTTCGCTTGCCAAGCCGGCAGTATGCCACGTGCAGAAAGGTGCATTGGGCCGTGCCCAAACACAGCAAGATCCACAGCATCATCCGCAATCCCCGCTATGCGGGTTGCTATACGTACGGGCGCACGGCCTCGCGAAAGCGCCCTGACGGGTCGGTGCAGACGGTTGCCCTACCCATAGACCAGTGGATGGTCTGCATCCCTGAGGTCCATGTCGGCTACATTGACTGGCAGCAGTACCTGCGCAACCAGGAAACGATGCGCAAGAACAGATCCAGCTTTAACCTGGGCCAGTCTCCACCACGTGAGGGACGGGCCCTCTTACAGTCACGCATCCTCTGTGGCCAGTGCGGCAACCGGATGAGGGTGGAATACAGCTCCCGCTCGCGCGAGACAAAATGTTATTATAATTGCACGGAGGACCTTGTTCGCTACGGGAAGCAGACCTGTCAGACCATGCGTGGTGGAGTTGCTGAGCCAGCGGTAAGTGCTTTCATCATCGATGCGGTAAGCCGTCAGAATATTGCGCTCACACTGGCTGTTCAGGAGCAGTTGCGGGCTGATTTTGACGCCGTAGATCGCCAGTTTTTGCAGCGCATTGAGGCCTTGCGCTACCAGGCCGACTTGGCCCGCGCTCGGTATATGGAGGTGGATCCCAGGAATCGACTCGTGGCCGCCTCTCTGGAAGCTGACTGGAATACGTGTCTGGCCACGTTGGATGAGGCGATAGCAGAGCGCGAATCCAGGCGCAGGGAGCACCAAAGCATGACCGATACCCACCAAGAGGACCGTATCCTGGAACTTGCCCGTGACTTCCGGAAAGTCTGGGAGGCTCCCTCTACTGGGATTGTGGACCGCAAGCGGCTGCTGCGTTTGCTCATAGAGGACATGACTCTGACCCGCGAGGGCTACAAGCTGCACATAGGCTTGCGACTTCGCGGCGGTAAAACCCACACGCTGCCGCCGGCCGACTTGCCCCTGCCCCGGGGAGCCGTCGTGCAGCGCGACGCTTCAAAAGAGGCCCTTGCTGATCTCGAGACACTGCTGGAAGCAGGGTTTTCCGATGTAAAGGCAGCCGCCGAACTTAATCGACGCGGCTACCGGGATTCCAGGGGCGATCCGTTCACCAAGAAGAGCATCACAAGTATACGGTTGCGCCTGAACAAAGCCAGTTGCATCCATCGCCAACGCGCCAAAGCCTTCACGGAAGGCTACGTGACTGCCGCTGAACTTGCTGCCACGCTGCGAACAAGCGTGAGTGCCGCACGCTCACGAGCACTGAGAGGCACGATAGAAACATGCCGATTTCCCGTCGGGAAGCGGTACTATAGCATGTACAGAAGCGCGCCCGGAACCACAGGATAGAGAAACTGCCATATCTTGGGTCTGTAGAATGCCGCGGCATGGGATTGTGGAATTGTGGAATTAGAATTAGGCGGCTTGTTTGTCTACTTCTACGCTGTACTCTTGTGGGGTTGTTTCCAGCACACGGATGAGCAGTTGCGATCCAGTCAGCCTCCGCCAGCGTTTCTCCGCTTCCCGGGTTAGTTTGTAAACCATCATCAGTGTCGCGTCCCGGCTGCCGCATCCCTTGGTTTGCCGTGTACGTTTTCGTACGGTCGCAAACGTGGACTCAATGGGATTCGAAGTCCGAAGGTGAACCCAGTGTTCGGGCGGGAACTGGTAGAAGGTTAAGAGCTCCTCTTGATCCTTGCGCAGACAGGTGACGGCCTTCTCGTAGGCGCCTCCGAAGAGCTCCTCGAAGGTATCGAGTGCCTTCAGGGCATCCTTCCTGGACGGTGCCGTATAGATGCCACGGAGTCTCTCTTTCGCAGCCCCCTGCAGCTTCTTGGGCAGCTTATTGAGCACGTTGGCTGTCTTGTGCACCCAGCATCGCTGTTGTAGCGTGGAGGGATATACTTCTTCCAACGCAGCCCAGAAGCCCAGGCCTCCGTCTGCTGTGGCCGCCTTAGGCGCTACGTCCAAGCCTCGTTGTTTGATATCCAGCAATAACTCCTTCCAGGACAGCCTGCTTTCCCGCTCTCCGTCCAGAAGTCCTACGAGTTCTTTCCTTCCATCGGGTGTAACTCCAATAATAACAAGCATACACGGGCGCTCATTTCCCATGCGGACATTGAAGTATAACCCGTCAGCCCAGAGGTAAACATACCGTTTGCCCGTCAAGTCCCGCTTATTCCATTGCCGGTATTCCTCCAGCCAAGCCCCCTTGAGTCGGCTGATTGACGATGGCGATAGGTTGCCAGCTTGCGGGCCAAGTATGGCCTCCAGGGCCAGAGCAAAGTCGTTGGTCGAAACTCCCCGCAGGTACAAGGCCGGAATGAGTGCATCTATCGACGGACTGCGGCGCATATAGCGCGGCAGTATGGCGCTGGTGAAGGTATGCCCTGTTCGAGGGTCACGGATATGGGGCCGCTGGATCGCTAGCGGGCCCGCACCCGTGAGGATTTCTCTCTGCGGATGGTGACCATTGCGTTTGACGACTCGGTGGCCTTGCTCATTCTGCAGGTGTGCATGGGCATTCACGTAGTCGTCGGCTTCCCGCTCGAGCGCTGCCTGAAGCATGCGCCGGGCGGAGCTGCGCACCAGGTCATCCAGGGTGCTGAGTGCCTCCTCACGGGTAACCAGTGAGTGTACGTTGGATTCTGTTGAGTCTGTCATACGATGTAGTCCGGATATGCCCGTCTAGGGCGATTGATGGGTACTCCACAAAGATACGCCGCGGCATTCTACAGACCCAAGATATGGCAGTTTCTCACACAAGACTTACCGGTCTATTGAAGTAGAGATAAGAAACAAACTAAGGGGCCATAGCATACCCTGCATTCACATTAGTTGTGCATCGCCGGCCGAGGAGTAGCACACTTGAATGCAAAAGAGTATCCCTCACAATACTCTGATAATCACAGACTTAAGGACGATCTGTGAAGCCGCTGGCAGTTCCTCCGAACGTCCCTGGAATTCTGGTGAATACGGCGGGGCCACAATGAGCCTCCGGGTTGCGGAGCATCCCAGAGAGCTTTGCCCAAGCATTTTGCATGTGCTATGCCGCCTCTTCCAGCCGTTCTGCCACGAGTGATCTGGAACCCAAACTCCGAAAACAAATGACTCCCACGATAGGCCACTGTAGTATAATTTTTCTGCTTGCCTGCATTCTGACTGCTGGAGAAAGCGCTTCGCAGCAAAAAAGGTCTGCGCCCCAAATCTTGGCGCAACCCGATGAGCTCTCTTTGAAGAGAGCCGACAATGGGCAAGATGATGGCCTCTCGCCTCTCTACAGGGATGAGTCCGAAAGAGTGGAAATCAGCTTGGAAACTGCGGTCTTGAAAAGTGCAGCCATGAATGGCGCGGCCTGCCCGGATCCAATACCCGGCTTGGCGGTGTGCGAAGGTGAATCCTTGGTACTTACGTTAACATTGGCCGACCCAGTGACGTTTGCCATAACCGTGGATGTTGACACAGGAGACGACACCGCGATTGCCGGAGAGGATTATGTAAGCGTCAGTACGACGGTAACCTTTGCTGCTAACGAGCAGCGCGCAAGCGCAACTTTTCCCACTATAGACGACAACATCAACGAGCCCGAAGAGGTATTCCTAATAACACTCTCCAACCCAAGTGAGGGTGCTAACATTGGCACTGGAACTCACCGCATCACCCTCTATGACAAGGACCCGGCGCCGGCGATTTCCATCGCGGATGCGAGTGCCTATGAGAGTGCGGAGGCCATGAGCTTTCCCATAACGTTGGATGCGCCGTCCGCCCAAGCCATAAGGGTGGTCGCATTCACATCAAGCCAGGGCACGGCTACGGCCGGGACGGATTTCACGGAGGACACCGCAGAGCTGACGTTCGATGCCGGGCAGACTTCAATAACGTTTGTGGTGGTCATCGCCGATGACGGCGTAGATGAAAGCGACGAGACATTTACCGTGGTGCTGGCCAGCCCGACAGGCGGCGCCACGTTCGGCCGGGACTTTGCCACGGGCACGATTCTGGATGGCGCTTCCACGCCTGCGCTCTCCATTGCCGATAACCAGGTCGCGGAAGACGCCGGGCCACTCGTTCTTGCCGTAACGCTGTCGCCGGCTAGTTCGGGTACCGTAACAGTAGACTACGCAACGGCCGACGGATCGGCCACGGAGCCCTCAGACTACACGTCGACATCCGGGACGTTAACATTCGCGCCCGGAGAGACCAGTATGACCATATCGGTACCCTTAATTGATGACGAGTTGGTCGAAGGCGACGAAACGTTCTCGGTCCAGCTTTCCGCAGCAGTCGGGGCGGACCTGGCAGACGCTTCTGCGACGGCCACCATCATTAACGATGACGTGCTCCCGGCGGTGGCCTTGACCATTGCGGACGCCAGCGCGTCTGAGAACGCCGGGCCACTCGTTCTTGCCGTAACGCTGTCGCCGGCTAGTTCGGGTAACGTAACAGTAGACTACGCAACGGCCGACGGATCGGCCACGGAGCCCTCAGACTACACGTCGACATCCGGGACGTTAACATTCGCGCCCGGAGAGACCAGTATGACCATATCGGTACCCTTAATTGATGACGAGTTGGTCGAAGGCGACGAAACGTTCTCCGTCGTGCTTTCCGGAGAAAACGGGGCGGACTTGGCAAACGCTTCTGCGACGGCCACCATCATTAACGATGACGTGCTCCCGGCGGTGGCCTTGACCATTGCGGACGGCAGAGCGTCTGAGAACGCCGGGCCACTCGTTCTTGCCGTAACGCTGTCGCCGGCTAGTTCGGGTGACGTAACAGTAGACTACGCAACGGCCGACGGATCGGCCACGGAGCCCTCAGACTACACGTCGACATCCGGGACGTTAACATTCTCGGCCGGAGAGACCAGTATGACCATATCGGTACCCTTAATTGATGACGAGTTGGTCGAAGGCGACGAAACGTTCTCGGTCCAGCTTTCCGCAGCAGTCGGGGCGGACCTGGCAGACGCTTCTGCGACGGCCACCATCATTAACGATGACGTGCTCCCGGCGGTGGCCTTGACCATTGCGGACGCCAGCGCGTCTGAGAACGCCGGGCCACTCGTTCTTGCCGTAACGCTGTCGCCGGCTAGTTCGGGTAACGTAACAGTAGACTACGCAACGGCCGACGGATCGGCCACGGAGCCCTCAGACTACACGTCGACATCCGGGACGTTAACATTCTCGGCCGGAGAGACCAGTATGACCATATCGGTACCCTTAATTGATGACGAGTTGGTCGAAGGCGACGAAACGTTCTCCGTCGTGCTTTCCGGAGAAAACGGGGCGGACTTGGCAAACGCTTCTGCGACGGCCACCATCATTAACGATGACGTGCTCCCGGCGGTGGCCTTGACCATTGCGGACGCCAGCGCGTCTGAGAACGCCGGGCCACTCGTTCTTGCCGTAACGCTGTCGCCGGCTAGTTCGGGTAACGTAACAGTAGACTACGCAACGGCCGACGGATCGGCCACGGAGCCCTCAGACTACACGTCGACATCCGGGACGTTAACATTCTCGGCCGGAGAGACCAGTATGACCATATCGGTACCCTTAATTGATGACGAGTTGGTCGAAGGCGACGAAACGTTCTCCGTCGTGCTTTCCGGAGAAAACGGGGCGGACTTGGCAAACGCTTCTGCGACGGCCACCATCATTAACGATGACGTGCTCCCGGCGGTGGCCTTCGCATCCGGCTCTGCAACCACGGTAAATGAATGTGCGGGCGACGTGTCCTTTACGGTAGTGCTCGAGCCAAGCAGTGCCGAGGCGGTCGCGGTGGACTATGCCACGTCGGATGGAACCGCCAGCGCGTCTGAGGACTACGAGCACGCCGCCGGCACCATCAATTTCGGAATCGGCGAAACCCAAAAAACCGTAATTGTGCCCATACTGGCGGACAATACTTCGGAGACTGCGGAGACGTTCGACATCGCGCTATCGAATCCGGTCAACGCGACACTCGGCTCTAACAACAGTCTATCGGTAAGCATTGAAAATGCCGCGTGCCAGATAGATATGACCATTGCGGACGCCAGCGCGTCTGAGGACGCCGGGACCATGACCTTTGCGGTGACCCTGTCTCTTCAGGCCACCGAGACCATTACGGTCAGCTACGCAACGGCCGACGGATCGGCCACGCAGGCCTTGGACTACACGTCGACATCCGGGACGTTAACATTCACGGCCGGAGAGACAAGCAAGACCATATCGGTACCCTTAATTGATGACGAGTTGGTCGAAGGCGACGAAACGTTCTCGGTCCAGCTTTCCGCAGCAGTCGGGGCGGACCTGGCAGACGCTTCTGCTACGGCCACCATCATTAACGATGACGGTCTCCCGGCGGTGGCCTTCGCATCCGGCTCTGCAACCACGGTAAATGAATGTGCGGGCGACGTGTCCTTTACGGTAGTGCTCGAGCCAGGCAGTGCCGAGGCGGTCGCGGTGGACTATGCCACGTCGGATGGAACCGCCAGCGCGTCTGAGGACTACGAGCACGCCGCCGGCACCATCAATTTCGGAATCGGCGAAACCGAAAAAACCGTAATTGTGCCCATACTGGCGGACAATACTTCGGAGACTGCGGAGACGTTCGACATCGCGCTATCGAATCCGGTCAACGCGACACTGGGCTCTAACAACAGTCTATCGGTAAGCATTGAAAATGCCGCGTGCCAGATAGATATGACCATTGCGGACGCCAGCGCGTCTGAGGACGCCGGGACCATGACCATTGCGGTGACCCTGTCTCTTCAGGCCACCGAGACCATTACGGTCGACTACGCAACGGCCGACGGATCGGCCACGCAGGCCTTGGACTACACGTCGACATCCGGGACGTTAACATTCACGGCCGGAGAGACCAGCAAGACCATATCGGTACCCTTAATTGATGACGAGTTGGTCGAAGGCGACGAAACGTTCTCGGTCCAGCTTTCCGCAGCAGTCGGGGCGGACCTGGCAGACGCTTCTGCGACGGCCACCATCATTAACGATGACGGTCTCCCGGCGGTGGC
Organism: Rhodothermales bacterium; assembly: GCA_965216255.1. Classification (GTDB taxonomy): domain Bacteria; phylum Bacteroidota; class Rhodothermia; order Rhodothermales; family Bin80. The sequence continues at coordinate 3,532,494 of OZ244148.1, read as the reverse complement.
CTTCGCATCCGGCTCTGCAACCACGGTAAATGAATGTGCGGGCGACGTGTCCTTTACGGTAGTGCTCGAGCCAAGCAGTGCCGACGCGGTCGCGGTGGACTATGCCACGTCGGATGGAACCGCCAGCGCGTCTGAGGACTACGAGCACGCCGCCGGCACCATCAATTTCGGAATCGGCGAAACCCAAAAAACCGTAATTGTGCCCATACTGGCGGACAATACTTCGGAGACTGCGGAGACGTTCGACATCGCGCTATCGAATCCGGTCAACGCGACACTGGGCTCTAACAACAGTCTATCGGTAAGCATTGAAAATGCCGCGTGCCAGATAGATATGACCATTGCGGACGCCAGCGCGTCTGAGGACGCCGGGACCATGACCTTTGCGGTGACCCTGTCTTTTCAGGCCACCGAGACCATTACGGTCGACTACGCAACGGCCGACGGATCGGCCACGCAGGCCTTGGACTACACGTCGACATCCGGGACGTTAACGTTCACGGCCGGAGAGACAAGCAAGACCATATCGGTACCCATAATTGATGACGAGTTGGTCGAAGGCAATGAAACGTTCTCGGTCCAGCTTTCCGCACCAGTCGGGGCGGACCTGGCAGACGCTTCTGCTACGGCCACCATCATTAACGATGACGGTCTCCCGGCGGTGGCCTTCGCATCCGGCTCTGCAACCACGGTAAGCGAATGTGCGGGCGACGTGTCCTTTACGGTAGTGCTCGAGCCAGGCAGTGACGACGCGGTCGCGGTGGCCTATGCCACGTCGGATGGAACCGCCAACGCGGATGAGGACTACGAGCACGCCGCCGGCACCATCAATTTCGGAGTCGGCGAAACCGAAAGAACCGTAATTGTGCCCATACTGGCAGACAATATTTCGGAGAATGTGGAGAGGTTCTACATCGCGCTATCGGATCCGGTCAACGCGACACTGGGCTTTAACGACAGACTATCGGTAAGCATTACAAATGCCGCGTGCCAGATAGAAATGGCCATTGCGGACGCCAGCGCGTCTGAGGGCGCCGGGACCATGACCTTTGCGGTGACCCTGTCTCTTCAGACCAGCGAGATCATTACGGTCGGCTACGCGACGGCCGACGCGACGGCCAAGGCCGGACTGGATTACTCGGCAAGCTCGGGGCAGCTGACATTTAATGCGCGCGATACCGAGCAGACCATATCAGTGCCCATTCTGGATGACGCGCACCCGGAATTGAACGAAACATTTACGCTAACGCTCTCCGGAATCAGTAACACCGACTTTGTGAAGCTTGCCACCGGCTCGGCAACGGGAACGATCCGGGATGACGACGGAGTAAGGTTATCCATTGCAGACGCAAGCGTGGCCGAGGATTCGGGACCCATGAGGTTCCCCGTTTCTTTGAGCGCCCCCCTCACGGAAGAGATGCAAGTAGACTACACAACCTCGGACGGGACGGCGGAGGCGGCTAGCGATTACACGGCTACGTCGGGCACCCTGATGTTTGGAGTGGGAGAAACAGTACAGACTATTCTGGTTCCCATTCAGGCAGATACGGAAATCGAAGTAGATGAGGGCTTTTCCGTTACGCTCTCTGGACTAAGCGTTGCCGCCATCACGTTGCTGCGCGAGACTGCTACCGGCACGATTCAAAACGACGATTTTCCAAGCGTTTCGGTAGCCGACACAGTAGTGGTGGAAAATGCGGGCCATGCTACGTTTACCGTAAAGCTCAGCGAAGCGAGCAAGCTTGCCGCCACGCTCCGTTACAGCACCTCTGATGGCACGGCCGAAGCGGGCGCCGATTTCCTGATGAGCGGCGGCGCGCTCACCTTCGAGCCGGGAGTGACTAAGCGCACGATCGATGTTCCGGTCCTTGAAGATGAACTTGATGAGGAAGATGAAGCCTTCACGTTTTCCCTTGAGGACCCCGTAGGCCTGGTGCTGGCAGATGGAGCGGCCACAGGGACCATTGTCGACAACGACGATCCCCCCACGCTATCTATCAGCGACGCGACGGCCGCAGAAAGTGAGGGCAGCATGGCGTTCACGGTGCGTCTGGATGCCGCCAGTGGAACGATCGTAAGCATGCAGTTTGCAACGTCCGATGGCACGGCGAAGGCCGGCACGGACTATGAAGAATCAGCCGGGACCGTGACGTTCAAACCCGGTGAATTGACGCAGACTGTTTCCGTGGCGGTCTTGGAAGACGCAGTGGATGAGGACGACGAAACGTTGGAAGTAGTTCTTAGTGATCCGGTTAACGTCTCCGTGATTGATGGCACGGCTATTGGCACGATCACCGATGACGACGGGCCTCCTGGACTGTTCATTGCCGACGCGACCGCCTCGGAGGGGGATGAACTGATTGCCTTTGCCGTAAGGCTGGATGCAAAGAGCCAGAGAGAGGTCACCGCTCAGTTCGCCACTTCCGACGGCAGTGCGAAGGCGGAAACGGACTATACAGCACAGATGGGCACAATAACTTTCGTGGCGGGAGATACCACCCAAATGGTCACAGTGCCGGTACTGAATGATTTCGTAGCCGAAGACTTAGAGGACTTCACAGTTGCGCTTACCAGCCCGGTCAACGCGACCATCAAGGACGGCGGCGCAACCGGGCGGATCTCAGACGACGATACGAAGGGAGTTACCGTGAGCAACACGGCTCTAGAGATTTTGGAGGGTTCATCCAAAGCATACGGTGTCGCTCTGGCGACGCAGCCGACAGCGAATGTAAACGTCGACGTCGGGGGTATTGCCGGAGACGTGAGTGTGGATAAGACCCGGCTGGCGTTTACGCCGGACACCTGGAACGTGGCACAAACGGTTACCGTGCTTGCTGCCGAAGACGACGATGCGGTTCCGGACGATGTCGTAACGCTGACGCACTCCGCCACAGGCGGAGACTATGACGGCCTGCCAGGAGGCACCGTCGCAGTAACGATCCGGGAAAATGATGCTACGGGAGTCATAATCGAACCCACTGTGCTGGCCATCCAGGAGGGCAGCAGTGAATCGTACACGGTCATTTTGACTTCGAAGCCTACGGGCCAAGTGACGGTCTCGATGACGGCAGATCTGTCGTCCACGGATGTCCTCGTCAATCAGAGCGTTCTGGCATTCTCGCCGGAGAATTGGGACGAAGCGCAATCGGTAGTGGTAACCGCGCTTGACGATGCAGATGCGACCACGGACGATCCGATATCGCTTCCCCACACGGTAGGCGGTGCGGACTACGACGGCGTGCATGCCGATGCCGTCCTCTTGACTATCACGGAAGACGAAACCACCTGGGACGCCATCTCAGTTGACTGGTTGGCCCGCTTCGGTCGCACGGTTGGAAGCCAGGCTGTGACCACCATTGGCTCGCGGCTGACCGACGTAACGCCTAGCCCAGCCAGCGTCCGTTTGGGAAACAGCCCCCAAGTAGGAACTGGATTTGGTCCGGAATCTGGCTCAACCGGGCTTGGACAGCAACGCCTGCACCCCGGTAGGCTATTGCGGCAGAGCTCGTTTGATGTTTCATCCACGCTAAAGTCCGACGATTCCGTGGACCGCTTCTCCACTTGGGGCCGCGTCGAGGATATGCGCTTCATGGGTACAGGCACAGATTACGACATCAACGGTGATGTCGTAACCGGCTTTGTAGGAACGGACTATGAGCGCAATCGCTTTCTTGTGGGTCTCGGGGCTTCGTATGCGCACGCAGCCGGAGGATATGATTTTGGAATTGGCACCGATGGCCAAGGGTCGATTACCACATCTCTTATCAGCGTGTATCCGTATGCGCGCTACCGGTTCACAAGCCGCATTCTGGGCTGGGGGCTGATAGGGTACGGACGAGGCTCCCTGACGCTTACAGAAGACGTGTCCGGCATGGACGAGGTAACCGACGTGACCATGCGCATGGCTGGCATGGGCGCTCAAGGATCTCTGGTTTCTGCAAGCAATGCAGGCGGTCTAGACCTCGTCGTAAAGTCGGATGCTTTTGTTGTCCGGGCCAAGTCTGAGGATGTGGAAGCACTGGCCCAAAGCTACGGCGACGTGCTAAAGATTCGCCTCGCCGTAGAAGGCTCGTACCGGATAAGGATTGGTACGTCTTCTGCTGCGACCCCTTCCCTGGAGATTGCTGCGCGACAGGATGCGGGAGACGCCGAAACGGGAACCGGCATGGAGATTGTCGGGGCACTTCGGTTTACCGGCGGCGGCCTGACGTTCGAGGCTGCTGCACGCCGGCTAATGATACAGCGGGACAGAACCTATGAAGAGTGGGGGCTCGGCGGTTTGCTCCGGTTCACGTCTGGTACCGCAGGCCGCGGCCTTACTCTGGCCGTCCGCCCGACCGCAGGCCGAAGCTCCACCGGGGCAGACCTTTTGTGGATGTCTCGCGACATGCCACGACCGGGATCTGTACGCGCTTCGCCGCCGCGCCGCCTTGCCACAGAAGTGGGCTACGGAATGGGCGTTGCTGGCAATTCGGGATCGATCACACCCTACGCGGCGATTGAATTGTCCGGAGCACGCTCGCGGGCCGTCCGCGTGGGAGGGCGCTGGCGAATGGGATCTTCTCTTAGCGTCCATCTCGAAGGAGGACGGCGCACCGGATACTTCGGAGCTGCCTCCCACCAGGTGCTTCTGCGTGGAGTGCTGGACTGGTAGAGCCAGTTGCGTTAACGCGAGCGCCGTGGGTACAGCTCCGCAAGGCAAGTCTTGCTCCCGGTTCCATCGTTGCACAATCGCTGCCCGCGCCCATACAATCGTGACCTAGGGCAAGAAGTCAAGAGGTTCGGCGCGCTCTCCGAGCATCGTACTCGCAGATCGGCGCGCCCAACATGCTTTTCGCTAGATTCCCTCGTTCTCTGCCTCATTCAAGCCGTGTTGGATGCCTTTCACTAAGCCTGGCCCAATAGTGCTACTTGGCCTTGCTCCACAAGACGGCGCATCGGGACCATCCTGCTATTGTACGGGGCCATGGCTACACTAGGTGGCATGATTGCGGCGTGCGATTCCAGTCCAATGGAAGGTGCAGTAAATCCCGTGGATGATCTCATCGCCAACTTAAACATTACTCCCAACCCAACCGGTCATTCTGCGATTCTTCGAACCAGACGCTACCTTGATCGGAGAAGCCGGTCATGACGGAACCTTGCCATTTCCGACCTAGGATTGGGGCTGAGTACTACCAATTCCAGCGTATTGGGCACCAATCCGCTCGAATCGACTCGAATAGACATGGCGTGCATACATGTGACTTGTGAAGTACGGCCCGCAATGCCCAATGTAGTGCTTTGTTTGTGGTATGCATTGTATCTTCGCATTAACCGCGGCGCCTTGCTTTAACTTGACTCATCACCTGTATGCAGCGCGATGTACATCCGATAGCGGAGTCATAAGCTCAATAACGGCAAGCGGCAACTCGGATACGGCCTGCTCGAAAACCGGCGTGTCAAGGGCATGCCCAAGCAGAAGAGGATCCTTAACCTCGGACAAGACTTCGATAATCCAGAGGCCGACTGGCCAGTGCTGACCCAATCGGGTGGCAGCTACGCTGCGTGGGCAGCAAATGCTGCCGCTGGAAGATGAAAAGCTGGTGCGCACCGCAGCCGAGATCGTCCGCCGCCTGCGCGAGAAGGGGTACGATGTGAACGCCGGGCGCGACGCCATCATTACCGATACAGTGCATCATACGGATGTGCGCACGGGTCGGGGGCGAGCGCGCATGTCTGCAAGCCTTGAAGCAACTCGGCTTTGCGGCGCTGTTGCGCAGTATGGGCATGCCAGAAAAGGATATTCGCATGGTGCTCGTGGTTGGGCGCATGATGGCACCCGGGAGTGAAGCCCGTACGCAGCGCTGGATGAAGGACGCCTCCGCAATTTTGGAACTGGTGGACCTGGAGGTGCCGTGCGAAAGCACGCTGTATCGGGCCGGCGATCGGCTTTATGCGCTGCGCGATGCAGCACGGGCTATATGACAATGCGAAACAGTTACTTGGCTTCAGCGAAACGCTCCTTCTTTTCGAGCTGACCAACACCTTCTAGCCCGCTCGCAAGAAAGGTGCGCTCCTGGAATATGGACGCAGCAAGGAGAAGCGATCGAACAGCCCGCTGGTGACGTTAGCCTTAACGCTGGAGGCGTCCGGATTTGTGCGTAGCGCGCGCATCCTTCCCGGCAATGCGAGCGAACCCAAGACGCTGCAGAAAGCTGTGGAGGAGCGCAGCAGCACCCGGGTGAGCGTAATCATGGACGCGGGCATCGCCACCCGTGCCAATCTGCTGTTTTTAAAGGAAAAAGGTCTGGATTGGATTTATGTGCAGCGCAGCAAGACGCCGCCCGCACCAGAGGATACGCCCGATGAGTGCTGCAACAGCGGCATCGCCATCAAAGTCTGGCGCATGGAGGGCAAGGATGAAGAGGCGCGATACTACCTGCAAAGTGCGGCGCGCAAGAGCACCGGTGACAGCATACTGGGCGCCAGGCGTGCAAAATTTGAAGCCGCACTCACGAAACTGCATGAGGGGCCCCTCGAAGCCGCGCTGCGTCAAGGACTATGGCAAGCTACAGCGCAGGCTCGCTCGTGAGATCGAAAAACACAAGCATGTCGCCTACCAGTATACCATTGAGGTCGAGCGAAAAAAGGACAGTACACTGACCGAGGCGGTGACGTTTACGCACAAGGCCGCGTTTAAGCAGAAGACGCAGGCGGCTACGTCTTGCGTACCAGTCACACGGACTGGGCCGCCTCAAGGGTCGCCCGCACCTACTGGCAGCTGGCAGACATTGAGCGTACGTTTCGGACGTTAAAGTCAGAACTGGGTATGCGTCCCATATACCACAGCCGGGATACACGCATTGAGACGCATATCTTCCTTTCGGTGTTGGCTTATCACGCAGTACACCTTATTGGCACGCAGCTCCATGCAGTACCACATCCACAGCAGTTGGGCTACGCTGCAGTTTGAGCTCAACCAGTGGCAGCGCATCACCACGGTATAACCAAAAGAGGGGCGCACCTGCATTCTGCTGAAGCGGGATGCAGATCCGGGTCCCCTCCAGCGACGCATCGCTATGGTTATGGGACTGCAATCCAACCACAACGTCTACAAGGCGCACGCAACACGACCACAAAACTGTAGTGTCATAGAATAGGGCAGTGAGCTTACCTCGCTGTTTTAAAGGGGTTTACTGGCTTTCCGAAACTAAACAATTACAAAGTTCCGATGAGATCACGGCACAGCCACCTCCTTTGCCGTACCCCGCATCACCATTGAAACCGCTAGCCGGGGCGCCATGAAGCCCGGTATGAATCTGGTCAGCTATTTTGGGCAGAGCAAACACACGGACGCACAGATTCCTTTAAACTTCGATGCAGCCGGTGACATCCGGTGGTACCTGGATCTCTCTGCCCACCCCTCCCTTTCCAATTTGTTTTATGATGTCGGAATTGAGTGGCTGGCAAACGGAAACCTGTACTTCGGAGACGGTAGAACGGGGCAGATTGTGGAAATGGACATGCTAGCCCGCATCGCTCACCAAGATCTTGAATCGCCGGGATTGGAGGTGTTTGTAGGCAATGGGTCACAGTCTGGGAACGCGAATGCTGATCCCCGATTTCTGAAGCGTTTAGTCGGCGGTAGTAAGCGCTGTTTTGGGCACGCTTCGAGCGGGAAACTGAGCGTTTGTTCGCCTACCCGTGCTTCTTGGATACACGTATCCAGCAACCACAAAGTGGAGTCTATCAATCTCTGGAATAGGTCGGGCCAGAAAGTGTCTATGGAGGTGAGGCAACCGTGGTGGCGTGCACAGCGCCACGCAAGTTGCTAAGCACGCGAGAGAACAGCTGCTGCCACGGATATGCCGAGGGCAAGTACAGGCGGAGACGGCGAAAGCTTACCACAACCCGTACTGCGATCTTGAACAGCCGATCTCGAATAGTACCGCACTGCGCCTGAGCCATCACTGTGTCCTGCAAGCCATAGACCTTGATGATGCTCATCAGGATATTGGCGACAGTAGAATAGTACAGGCGCAGTTGGTTGCTCTGCATCAAGGACGTAGAGGTTCGGTCAGCGAACAGTGAAAGCTGCTGCTCCTTGAGCCGGTTCTCCATGTCTCCACGCGCGCAATACAAATCCTCATATACCGTGCGGGCGTCGTAGACGTCTTCACCATAATTGGTAACCACAAATCGCGCGTTATAGCCGCGCGATCCAGGCAACCATTCCGCCTTGGCTACCACGCGCCGAGGACAGCTCCAGCTTTCATTCGTTTGGTACTCGAAGCTGCGGAAGCGCCGCGAAGGCTGCCCGCTGGCCTCGCATGTGGTCCGACTTTGCTGCATAGCCTCGTCAACTATGTCCTTTAGCCGACTATTGAGAGCCATACCCAAGATATAGTGCAGGCCCTGCGCTTCGCACCATGCCATGATATCTTCGCGGCAATAGCCTGCGTCTCCACGAATCCAGATGGGTACGTCCGGCCACCGCGCACGGATACGCGCTACCACCGCCGTTAATTCCTCTACGGAGCCCTTTGATGCGTCAATGTTCGAGGGGCGCAGACGAGCTGTCAACACATGCATTCCGCTAATGATATACAGCGGTAAGTAGCAATAGTGACCATAGTATCCATGAAAGAACCCCTCCTCCTGTTTACCATGAATCGGGTCATCTGTAGCATCGAGATCCAATACGATGTGCTCTGGCTGTTCGTGCGTTATATCCATGAACAAGTCCGAGAGCATGGCGTCGATCTTTTCAGGATCCGCTACGATGCGCTTGTATCTATGCGATGCAGCCGTTTCCTTTGAGCCAAGCTCCAGTCGGTTCAGTGTACTGGAACCCGCCAGCGGATGCCCTTGATCACGTTCCCGTACCCGGTGCGCACCCGTTACATCTTTGCAGCCCACACCCATGGCTAACACAGCATCGTCGCGCAGGCGGTCATGGTCGTTCACGTCTTCGTAGCCCAAGCATATCCCGTAGACACGTTGCCTGAGCATCGCCTCTACGGAATGTTCGACCCTGCTCGGATTGCGGTGATCCGTGAAACAGGCGGCCAAGCGGCCGATGACGTTGAACATGCGGTCGGCCTCGCGTAACAGCAACAAACCTGCGTCCGAGGACATAGCGCCGCCGTCGAACTTTGCGACCACTTTACGGCGTCCCAAGTCCTCGAAACGAAGCTCTTCAGTATAACAGTCTGTGTTGTTCACGTGCGATGCACATTGTGGTTAGAAATGACTGTATATCATACACTTAGGTCTGGTTAGAGTTCCATTCTTAACTGCACTGGTGAGCTATTCGGGCTAGGGCACGTGATCAATACCTGGCCTTTGCCTGGCTATGGCTTCCACCACAACGTCATAGAAAAGCCAGACGGCAATTTCCTGATCACGGCCACCAAGCACGGGTTACCCACCATAGAGGACCACATCCTCGAAGTTGACAGGGTATCCGGCGCCATCGTACAGGTGTGGGATCTAAATCAGGTCCTCGACAACAAGCGGCGTACCTGGTCAACCAACAGGCGGGACTGGTTCCACGCCAACGGATTGGTGTACAACCCCCTGGATGATACTATCATCGTGTCGGGACGTGTTCAGGGCACGGTAAAACTCCGTCGCAACAACGAGGTAGTTCCGTAAGCAGAAAGCAATGCCGGGCAAACAGTTCGCCCGGTGTGGGCTCCACCACGAGCACGAAGCGGCACGTGCGACTTCACTTAGTTCGTGGTACTGCCGCTGCCCCGGTTGGCCACGCGCCAGGTGTGGATCCGCCAGCCTGCTCAAAGCGGTGTTGTCTCTGAGGCGCATGACGTAACCGGCGCGCTCCAGCTTGTCGTAGAGCTCTCCACTTATTAAAGCCCGCATCCAGCAAGGACGCGGTCGGCCACATGGCGGCGCACCTGCAGCGCTACGTGCCGGATAAACTTGTAACAATCCCGAACCACACTTTGGGTACCGCTGCGCAACTCGGCCTCCAACATGGCGCCGCTCACCGCACAACTGGCAATCAGAGACATGAAAATGGGCCGCGTGTTATGCCCATGGAAGGCAGCGCATTGAGGCCTTGCGTTACCAGGCTGACCTGGCCCGCGCTCGCTATATGGAGGTGGATCCCAGGAATCGACTCGTGGCCGCCTCTCTGGAAGCTGACTGGAATACGCGTCTGGCCACGTTGGATGAGGCGATAGCAGAGCGCGAATCCAGGCGCAGGGAGCACCAAAGCATGACCGATACCCACCAAGAGGACCGTATCCTGGGGCTTGCCCGTGACTTCCGGAACGTCTGGGAGGCTCCCTCTACTGGGATTGTGGACCGCAAGCGGCTGCTGCGGTTGCTCATCGAGGACATGACTCTGGCTCGCGAGGGCTACAAGCTGCACATAGGCTTGCGACTTCGCGGCGGTAAGACCCACACGCTGCCGCCGGCCGCCTTGCCCCTGCCCCGGGGAGCCGTCGTGCGGCCCGACGCTTCAAAAGAGGCCCTTGCTGATCTCGAGAGCCTGCTGGAAGCAGGGCTTTCCGATGTAAAGGCAGCCGCCGAACTTAATGGACGCGGCTACCGGGATTCCCGCGGCGATCCGTTCACCAAGAAGAGCATCACAAGTATACGGTTGCGCCTGAACAAAGCCAGACGCATCCATCGCCAACGCGCCAAAGTCCGCAAGGAAGGCTACGTGACTGCCGCTGAACTTGCTGCCACGCTGCGAACAAGCGTGAGTGCCGTACGCTCACGAGCACTGAGAGGCACGATAGAAACACGCCGATTTCCCGTCGGAAAGCGGTACTCTAGCATGTACAGAAGCGCGCCCGGAACTACAGGGTAACCGCAATACCACAAATAACATCCGTCCGGTGCCATAAGCCCAACAGATCGCAGTATGGAACACAAGACTTACCGGTCTATTGAAGTAGAGACAAGAAACAAACTAAGGGGCTCTAGCATACCCTGCATTCACATTAGTTGTGCATCGCCGGCCGAGAAGTAGCACACTTGAATGCAAGAGAGTATCCCTCACAATACCCTGATAATCACAGACTTAAGGGCAATCTGTGAAGCCGCTGCCAGTTCCTCCGAACGTCCCTGAAGATTCTGGTGAATACGGCGGGGCCACAATGAGCCTCCGGTTGCGGAGCATCCCAGAGAGCTTTGCCCAAGCATTTTGCATGTGCCATGCCGCCTCTTCCAGCCGTTTTGCCACGAGTGATCTGGAACCCAAACTCCGAAAACAAATGACTCCCACGATAGGCCACTGTAGTATAATTTTTCTGCTTGCCTGCATTCTGACTGCTGGAGAAAGCGCTTCGCAGCAAAAAAGGTCTGCGCCCCAAATCTTGGCGCAACCCGATGAGCTCTCTTTGAAGAGAGCCGACAATGGGCAAGATGATGGCCTCTCGCCTCTCTACGGGGATGAGTCCGAAAGAGTGGAAATCAGCTTGGAAACTGCGGTCTTGAAAAGTGCAGCCATGAATGGCGCGGCCTGCCCGGATCCAGTACCCGGCGGGGGGGTGTGCGAAGGTGAATCCTTGGTATTTGATGTTACATTGACCCCAATAGCGCCGTTTGCCGTAAGCGTGGATATTGCCACAGGAGACGACACCGCGGTTGCCGGAAAGGATTATGTAGCCGTCAGTATGACGTTAACCATTCCTGCTAACGTCCAGAGGGCAAGCGTAACTATTCCCACTATAAACGACAACATCAACGAGCTCGAAGAGGTATTCCTAGTAACATTCTCCAACCCAAGTGAGGGTTCTAACATTGGCACTGGAACTCTCCCCATGACGATCTATGACGACGACCCGGTGCCGGCGATTTCCATTGCGGATGCGAGTGCCTATGAGAGTGCGGGGCGCGTGAGCTTTCCCGTAACGTTGAATGGACAGTCCGCCCAAGCCATAGAGGTGGTCGCATTCACAGGAACCAGCGGCTTCACGGCTACGCCCGGGACGGATTTCACGGAGGCCTTCGAAACGCTGACGTTCGAGGCCCTGCAGACTTCAAAAACGTTTGTGGTGGTCATCGCCGATGACGGCGTAGATGAAAGCGACGAGACATTTCTCGTGGCGATTGCCAGCTCCCTCGACGGCGTCACGTTCGGCCAGCAATCAGCCACGGGCACGATTCTGGATGGCGCTTCCACGCCTGCGCTCTCCATTGCCGATAACCAGGTCGCGGAAGACGCCGGGCCACTCGTTCTTGCCGTAACGCTGTCGCCGGCTAGTTCGGATAACGTAACAGTAGACTATGCTACCGCAAATGGAACGGCCACGCAGGCCTTGGACTACACGTCGACATCCGGGACGTTAACATTCATGGCCGGAGAGACCAGTAAGACCATATCGGTACCCTTAATTGATGACGAGTTGGTCGAAGGCGACGAAACGTTCTCGGTCCAGCTTTCCGCAGCAGTCGGGGCGGACCTGGCAGACGCTTCTGCTACGGCCACCATCATTAACGATGACGTGCTCCCGGCGGTGGCCTTGACCATTGCGGACGCCAGCGCGTCTGAGAACGCCGGGCCACTCGTTCTTGCCGTAACGCTGTCGCCGGCCAGTTCGGGTAACGTAACAGTAGACTACGCAACGGCCGACGGATCGGCCACGGAGCCCTCAGACTACACGTCGACATCCGGGACGTTAACATTCGCGCCCGGAGAGACCAGTATGACCATATCGGTACCCTTAATTGATGACGAGTTGGTCGAAGGCGACGAAACGTTCTCGGTCCAGCTTTCCGCAGCAGTCGGGGCGGACCTGGCAGACGCTTCCGCGACGGCCACCATCATTAACGATGACGTGCTCCCGGCGGTGGCCTTGACCATTGCGGACGGCAGAGTGTCTGAGTTCTCAGGGCCACTCGTTCTTGCCGTAACGCTGTCGCCGGCTAGTTCGGGTAACGTAACAGTAGACTACGCAACGGCCGACGGATCGGCCACGGAGCCCTCAGACTACACGTCGACATCCGGGACGTTAACATTCGCGCCCGGAGAGACCAGTATGACCATATCGGTACCCATAATTGATGACGAGTTGGTCGAAGGCGACGAAACGTTCTCCGTCCAGCTTTCCGCAGCAGTCGGGGCGGACCTGGCAGACGCTTCTGCGACGGCCACCATCATTAACGATGACGTGCTCCCGGCGGTGGCCTTGACCATTGCGGACGCCAGCGCGTCTGAGAACGCCGGGCCACTCGTTCTTGCCGTAACGCTGTCGCCGGCTAGTTCGGGTGACGTAACAGTAGACTACGCAACGGCCGACGGATCGGCCACGGAGCCCTCAGACTACACGTCGACATCCGGGACGTTAACATTCTCGGCCGGACAGACCAGTAAGACCATATCGGTACCCTTAATTGATGACGAGTTGGTCGAAGGCAACGAAACGTTCTCGGTCGTGCTTTCCGGAGAAAACGGGGCGGACTTGGCAAACGCTTCTGCGACGGCCACCATCATTAACGATGACGTGCTCCCGGCGGTGGCCTTCGCATCCGGCTCTGCAACCACGGTAAATGAATGTGCGGGCGACGTGTCCTTTACGGTAGTGCTCGAGCCAAGCAGTGCCGAGGCGGTCGCGGTGGACTATGCCACGTCGGATGGAACCGCCAGCGCGTCTGAGGACTACGAGCACGCCGCCGGCACCATCAATTTCGGAATCGGCGAAACCCAAAAAACCGTAATTGTGCCCATACTGGCGGACAATACTTCGGAGACTGCGGAGACGTTCGACATCGCGCTATCGAATCCGGTCAACGCGACACTCGGCTCTAACAACAGTCTATCGGTAAGCATTGAAAATGCCGCGTGCCAGATAGATATGACCATTGCGGACGCCAGCGCGTCTGAGGACGCCGGGACCATGACCTTTGCGGTGACCCTGTCTCTTCAGGCCACCGAGACCATTACGGTCAGCTACGCAACGGCCGACGGATCGGCCACGCAGGCCTTGGACTACACGTCGACATCCGGGACGTTAACATTCACGGCCGGAGAGACAAGCAAGACCATATCGGTACCCTTAATTGATGACGAGTTGGTCGAAGGCGACGAAACGTTCTCGGTCCAGCTTTCCGCAGCAGTCGGGGCGGACCTGGCAGACGCTTCTGCGACGGCCACCATCATTAACGATGACGGTCTCCCGGCGGTGGCCTTCGCATCCGGCTCTGCAACCACGGTAAATGAATGTGCGGGCGACGTGTCCTTTACGGTAGTGCTCGAGCCAGGCAGTGCCGAGGCGGTCGCGGTGGACTATGCCACGTCGGATGGAACCGCCAGCGCGTCTGAGGACTACGAGCACGCCGCCGGCACCATCAATTTCGGAATCGGCGAAACCGAAAAAACCGTAATTGTGCCCATACTGGCGGACAATACTTCGGAGACTGCGGAGACGTTCGACATCGCGCTATCGAATCCGGTCAACGCGACACTCGGCTCTAACAACAGTCTATCGGTAAGCATTGAAAATGCCGCGTGCCAGATAGATATGACCATTGCGGACGCCAGCGCGTCTGAGGACGCCGGGACCATGACCTTTGCGGTGACCCTGTCTCTTCAGGCCACCGAGACCATTACGGTCGACTACGCAACGGCCGACGGATCGGCCACGCAAGCCTTGGACTACACGTCGACATCCGGGACGTTAACATTCACGGCCGGAGAGACCAGCAAGACCATATCGGTACCCTTAATTGATGACGAGTTGGTCGAAGGCGACGAAACGTTCTCGGTCCAGCTTTCCGCAGCAGTCGGGGCGGACCTGGCAGACGCTTCTGCGACGGCCACCATCATTAACGATGACGGTCTCCCGGCGGTGGCCTTCGCATCCGGCTCTGCAACCACGGTAAATGAATGTGCGGGCGAGGTGTCCTTTACGGTAGTGCTCGAGCCAAGCAGTGCCGAGGCGGTCGCAGTGGACTATGCCACGTCGGATGGAACCGCCAGCGCGTCTGAGGACTACGAGCACGCCGCCGGCACCATCAATTTCGGAATCGGCGAAACCCAAAAAACCGTAATTGTGCCCATACTGGCGGACAATACTTCGGAGACTGCGGAGACGTTCGACATCGCGCTATCGAATCCGGTCAACGCGACACTCGGCTCTAACAACAGTCTATCGGTAAGCATTGAAAATGCCGCGTGCCAGGTAGAAATGGCCATTGCAGACGCCAGCGCGTCTGAGGGCGCCGGGACCATGACCTTTGCGGTGACCCTGTCTTTTCAGGCCACCGAGACCATTACGGTCGACTACGCAACGGCCGACGGATCGGCCACGCAGGCCTTGGACTACACGTCGACATCCGGGACGTTAACATTCACGGCCGGAGAGACAAGCAAGACCATATCGGTACCCATAATTGATGACGAGTTGGTCGAAGGCAATGAAACGTTCTCGGTCCAGCTTTCCGCACCAGTCGGGGCGGACCTGGCAGACGCTTCTGCTACGGCCACCATCATTAACGATGACGGTCTCCCGGCGGTGGCCTTCGCATCCGGCTCTGCAACCATGGTAAGTGAATGTGCGGGCGACGTGTCCTTTACGGTAGTGCTCGAGCCAGGCAGTGACGACGCGGTCGCGGTGGCCTATGCCACGTCGGATGGAACCGCCAACGCGGATGAGGACTACGAGCACGCCGCCGGCACCATCAATTTCGGAGTCGGCGAAACCGAAAGAACCGTAATTGTGCCCATACTGGCAGACAATATTTCGGAGAATGTGGAGAGGTTCTACATCGCGCTATCGGATCCGGTCAACGCGACACTGGGCTTTAACGCCAGACTATCGGTAAGCATTGCAAATACCGCGTGCCAGATAGAAATGGCCATTGCGGACGCCAGCGCGCCTGAGGGCGCAGGGACCATGACCTTTGCGGTGACCCTGTCTCTTCAGACCACCGAGATCATTACGGTCGGCTACGCGACGGCCGACGCGACGGCCAAGGCCGGACTGGATTACTCGGCAAGCTCGGGGCAGCTGACATTTAATGCGCGCGATACCGAGCAGACCATATCAGTGCCCATTCTGGATGACGCGCACCCGGAATTGAACGAAACATTTACGCTAACGCTCTCCGGAATCAGTAACACCGACTTTGTGAAGCTTGCCACCGGCTCGGCAACGGGAACGATCCGGGATGACGACGGAGTAAGGTTATCCATTGCAGACGCAAGCGTGGCCGAGGATTCGGGACCCATGAGGTTCCCCGTTTCTTTGAGCGCCCCCCTCACGGAAGAGATGCAAGTAGACTACACAACCTCGGACGGGACGGCGGAGGCGGCTAGCGATTACACGGCTACGTCGGGCACCCTGATGTTTGGAGTGGGAGAAACAGTACAGACTATTCTGGTTCCCATTCAGGCAGATACGGAAATCGAAGTAGATGAGGGCTTTTCCGTTACGCTCTCTGGACTAAGCGTTGCCGCCATCACGTTGCTGCGCGAGACTGCTACCGGCACGATTCAAAACGACGATTTTCCAAGCGTTTCGGTAGCCGACACAGTAGTGGTGGAAAATGCGGGCCATGCTACGTTTACCGTAAAGCTCAGCGAAGCGAGCAAGCTTGCCGCCACGCTCCGTTACAGCACCTCTGATGGCACGGCCGAAGCGGGCGCCGATTTCCTGATGAGCGGCGGCGCGCTCACCTTCGAGCCGGGAGTGACTAAGCGCACGATCGATGTTCCGGTCCTTGAAGATGAACTTGATGAGGAAGATGAAGCCTTCACGTTTTCCCTTGAGGACCCCGTAGGCCTGGTGCTGGCAGATGGAACGGCCACAGGGACCATTGTCGACAACGACGATCCCCCCACGCTATCTATCAGCGACGCGACGGCCGCAGAAAGTGAGGGCAGCATGGCGTTCACGGTGCGTCTGGATGCCGCCAGTGGAACGATCGTAAGCATGCAGTTTGCAACGTCCGATGGCACGGCGAAGGCCGGCACGGACTATGAAGAATCAGCCGGGACCGTGACGTTCAAACCCGGTGAATTGACGCAGACTGTTTCCGTGGCGGTCTTGGAAGACGCAGTGGATGAGGACGACGAAACGTTGGAAGTAGTTCTTAGTGATCCGGTTAACGTCTCCGTGATTGATGGCACGGCTATTGGCACGATCACCGATGACGACGGGCCTCCTGGACTGTTCATTGCCGACGCGACCGCCTCGGAGGGGGATGAACTGATTGCCTTTGCCGTAAGGCTGGATGCAAAGAGCCAGAGAGAGGTCACCGCTCAGTTCGCCACTTCCGACGGCAGTGCGAAGGCGGAAACGGACTATACAGCACAGATGCGCACAATAACTTTCGTGGCGGGAGATACCACCCAAATGGTCACAGTGCCGGTACTGAATGATTTCGTAGCCGAAGACTTAGAGGACTTCACAGTTGCGCTTACCAGCCCGGTCAACGCGACCATCAAGGACGGCGGCGCAACCGGGCGGATCTCAGACGACGATACGAAGGGAGTTACCGTGAGCAACACGGCTCTAGAGATTTTGGAGGGTTCATCCAAAGCATACGGTGTCGCTCTGGCGACGCAGCCGACAGCGAATGTAAACGTCGACGTCGGGGGTATTGCCGGAGACGTGAGTGTGGATAAGACCCGGCTGGCGTTTACGCCGGACACCTGGAACGTGGCACAAACGGTTACCGTGCTTGCTGCCGAAGACGACGATGCGGTTCCGGACGATGTCGTAACGCTGACGCACTCCGCCACAGGCGGAGACTATGACGGCCTGCCAGGAGGCACCGTCGCAGTAACGATCCGGGAAAATGATGCTACGGGAGTCATAATCGAACCCACTGTGCTGGCCATCCAGGAGGGCAGCAGTGAATCGTACACGGTCATTTTGACTTCGAAGCCTACGGGCCAAGTGACGGTCTCGATGACGGCAGATCTGTCGTCCACGGATGTCCTCGTCAATCAGAGCGTTCTGGCATTCTCGCCGGAGAATTGGGACGAAGCGCAATCGGTAGTGGTAACCGCGCTTGACGATGCAGATGCGACCACGGACGATCCGATATCGCTTCCCCACACGGTAGGCGGTGCGGACTACGACGGCGTGCATGCCGATGCCGTCCTCTTGACTATCACGGAAGACGAAACCACCTGGGACGCCATCTCAGTTGACTGGTTGGCCCGCTTCGGTCGCACGGTTGGAAGCCAGGCTGTGACCACCATTGGCTCGCGGCTGACCGACGTAACGCCTAGCCCAGCCAGCGTCCGTTTGGGAAACAGCCCCCAAGTAGGAACTGGATTTGGTCCGGAATCTGGCTCAACCGGGCTTGGACAGCAACGCCTGCACCCCGGTAGGCTATTGCGGCAGAGCTCGTTTGATGTTTCATCCACGCTAAAGTCCGACGATTCCGTGGACCGCTTCTCCACTTGGGGCCGCGTCGAGGATATGCGCTTCATGGGTACAGGCACAGATTACGACATCAACGGTGATGTCGTAACCGGCTTTGTAGGAACGGACTATGAGCGCAATCGCTTTCTTGTGGGTCTCGGGGCTTCGTATGCGCACGCAGCCGGAGGATATGATTTTGGAATTGGCACCGATGGCCAAGGGTCGATTACCACATCTCTTATCAGCGTGTATCCGTATGCGCGCTACCGGTTCACAAGCCGCATTCTGGGCTGGGGGCTGATAGGGTACGGACGAGGCTCCCTGACGCTTACAGAAGACGTGTCCGGCATGGACGAGGTAACCGACGTGACCATGCGCATGGCTGGCATGGGCGCTCAAGGATCTCTGGTTTCTGCAAGCAATGCAGGCGGTCTAGACCTCGTCGTAAAGTCGGATGCTTTTGTTGTCCGGGCCAAGTCTGAGGATGTGGAAGCACTGGCCCAAAGCTACGGCGACGTGCTAAAGATTCGCCTCGCCGTAGAAGGCTCGTACCGGATAAGGATTGGTACGTCTTCTGCTGCGACCCCTTCCCTGGAGATTGCTGCGCGACAGGATGCGGGGGACGCCGAAACGGGAACCGGCATGGAGATTGTCGGGGCACTTCGGTTTACCGGCGGCGGCCTGACGTTCGAGGCTGCTGCACGCCGGCTAATGATACAGCGGGACAGAACCTATGAAGAGTGGGGGCTCGGCGGTTTGCTCCGGTTCACGTCTGGTACCGCAGGCCGCGGCCTTACTCTGGCCGTCCGCCCGACCGCAGGCCGAAGCTCCACCGGGGCAGACCTTTTGTGGATGTCTCGCGACATGCCACGACCGGGATCTGTACGCGCTTCGCCGCCGCGCCGCCTTGCCACAGAAGTGGGCTACGGAATGGGCGTTGCTGGCAATTCGGGATCGATCACACCCTACGCGGCGATTGAATTGTCTGGAGCACGCTCGCGGGCCGTCCGCGTGGGAGGGCGCTGGCGAATGGGATCTTCTCTTAGCGTCCATCTCGAAGGAGGACGGCGCACCGGATACTTCGGAGCTGCCTCCCACCAGGTGCTTCTGCGTGGAGTGCTGGACTGGTAGAGCCAGTTGCGTTAACGCGAGCGCCGTGGGTACAGCTCCGCAAGGCAAGTCTTGCTCCCGGTTCCATCGTTGCACAATCGCTGCCCGCGCCCATACAATCGTGACCTAGGGCAAGAAGTCAAGAGGTTCGGCGCGCTCTCCGAGCATCGTACTCGCAGATCGGCGCGCCCAACATGCTTTTCGCTAGATTCCCTCGTTCTCTGCCTCATTCAAGCCGTGTTGGATGCCTTTCACTAAGCCTGGCCCAATAGTGCTACTTGGCCTTGCTCCACAAGACGGCGCATCGGGACCATCCTGCTATTGTACGGGGCCATGGCTACACTAGGTGGCATGATTGCGGCGTGCGATTCCAGTCCAATGGAAGGTGCAGTAAATCCCGTGGATGATCTCATCGCCAACTTAAACATTACTCCCAACCCAACCGGTCATTCTGCGATTCTTCGAACCAGACGCTACCTTGATCGGAGAAGCCGGTCATGACGGAACCTTGCCATTTCCGACCTAGGATTGGGGCTGAGTACTACCAATTCCAGCGTATTGGGCACCAATCCGCTCGAATCGACTCGAATAGACATGGCGTGCATACATGTGACTTGTGAAGTACGGCCCGCAATGCCCAATGTAGTGCTTTGTTCGTGGTATGCATTGTATCTTCGCATTAACCGCGGCGCCTTGCTTTAACTTGACTCATCACCTGTATGCAGCGCGATGTACATCCGATAGCGGAGTCATAAGCTCAATAACGGCAAGCGGCAACTCGGATACGGCCTGCTCGAAAACCGGCGAGTCATGGGCATGCCCAAGCAGAAGAGGATCCTTAACCTCGGACAAGACTTCGATAATCCAGAGGCCGACTGGCCAGTGCTGACCCAATCGGGTGGCAGCTACGCTGCGTGGGCAGCAAATGCTGCCGCTGGAAGATGAAAAGCTGGTGCGCACCGCAGCCGAGATCGTCCGCCGCCTGCGCGAGAAGGGTTACGATGTGGACGCCGGGCGCGACGCCATCATTACCGATGCAGTGCATCATACGGATGCGCGCACGGTCGGGGGCGAGCGCGTGTGTCTGCAAGCCTTGAAGCAACTCGGCTTTGCGGCGCTGTTGCGCAGTATGGGCATGCCAGAAAAGGATATTCGCATGGTGCTCGTGGTTGGGCGCATGATGGCACCCAGGAGTGAAGCCCGTACGCAGCGCTGGATGAAAGACGCCTCCGCAATTTTGGAACTGGTGGACCTGGAGGTGCCCTGCGAAAGCACGCTGTATCGGGCCGGCGATCGGCTTTATGCGCTGCGCGATGCAGCACGGGCTATATGACAATGCAAAACAGTTACTTGGCTTTAGCGAAACGCTCCTTCTTTTCGAGCTGACCAACACCTTCTACACCGCTCGCAAGATAGGTGCGCTCCTGGAGTATGGACGCAGCAAGGAGAAGCGATCAAGCAGCCCGCTGGTGACGTTAGCCTTAACGCTGGAGGCGCCCGGATTTGTGCGTAGCGCGCGCATCCTTCCCGGCAATGCCAGCAAACCCAAGACGCTGCAGAAAGCTGTGGAGGAGCGCAGCAGCACCCGGGTGAGCGTAATCATGGAGGCGGGCATCGCCACCCGTGCCAATCTGCTGTTTCTAAAGGAAAAAGGTCTGGATTGGATTTGTGTGCAGCGCCGCAAGACGCCGCCCGCACCAGAGGATACGCCTGATGAGTGCTGCAACAGCGGCATCGCCATCAAAGCCTGGCGCATGGAGGGCAAGGATGAAGAGGCGCTATACTACCTGCAAAGTGCGGCGCGCAAGAGCACCGGTGACAGCATACTGGGCGCCAGGCGTGCAAAATTTGAAGCCGCACTCACGAAACTGCAAGAGGGCCCCCTGAAGCCGCGCTGCGTCAAGGACTATGATAAGGTACAGCGCAGGCTCGGTCGTGAGATCGAAAAACATAAGCATGTCGCCTGCCAGTATACCATTGACGTCCAGCGAAAAAAGGACAGTACGCTGGCCGAGGCGGTGACGTTTACGCACAAGGCCGCGTTTAAGCAGAAGCCGCAGGCGGCTACGTCTTGCGTACCAGTCAGACGGACTGGGCCGTCTCAAGGGTCGCCCGCACCTACTGGCAGCTGGCAGACATTGAGCGTACGTTTCGGACGTTAAAGTCAGAACTAGGAATGCGTCCCATATACCACAGCCGGGATACACGCATTGAGACGCATATCTTCCTTTCGGTGTTGGCTTATCACGCAGTACACCTTATTGGCACGCAGCTCCATGCAGTACCACATCCACAGCAGTTGGGCTACGCTGCAGTTTGAGCTCAACCAGTGGCAGCGCATCACCACGGTATTACCAAAAGAGGGGCGCACCTGCATTCTGCTGAAGCGGGATGCAGATCCGGGTCCCCTCCAGCGACGCATCGCTATGGTTATGGGACTGCAATCCAACCACAACGTCTACAAGGCGCACGCAACACGACCCTAAAACTGCAGTGTCATAGAATAAGGCAGTGAGCTTACGTCGCTATTTTAAAGGGGCTTACTGGCTTTCCGGAACTAAACAGTTACAAAGTTCCGATGAGATCACGGCACAGCCACCTCCTTTGCCGTACCCCGCATCACCATTGAAACCGCTAGCCGGGGCGCCATGAAGCCCGGTATGAATCTGGTCAGCTATTTTGGGCAGAGCAAACACACGGACGCACAGATTCCTTTAAACTTCGATGCAGCCGGTGACATCCGGCGGTACCTGGATCTCTCTGCCCACCCCTCCCTTTCCAATTTGTTTTATGATGTCGGAATTGAGTGGCTCGCAAACGGAAACCTGTACTTCGGAGACGGCAGAACGGGGCAGATTGTGGAAATGGACATGCTAGGGCACGTGATCAATACCTGGCCTTTGCCTGGCTATGGCTTCCACCACAACGTCATAGAAAAGCCAGACGGCAATTTCCTGATCACGGCCACCAAGCACGGGTTACCCACCATAGAGGACCACATCCTCGAAGTTGACAGGGTATCCGGCGCCATCGTACAGGTGTGGGATGTAAATCACGTCCTCGACAACAAGCGGCGTACCTGGTCAACCAACAGGCGGGACTGGTTCCACGCCACCGGATTGGTATACGACCCCCTGGATGATACTATCATCGTGTCGGGACGTGTTCAGGGCACGGTAAAACCCCGTCGCAACAACGAGGTAGTTCCGTAAGCAGAAAGCAATGCCGGGCAAACAGTTCGCCCGGTGTGGGCTCCACCACGAGCACGAAGCGGCACGTGCGACTTCACTTAGTTCGTGGTACTGCCGCTGCCCCGGTTGGCCACGCGCCAGGTGTGGATCCGCCAGCCTGCTCAAAGCGGTGTTGTCTCTGAGGCGCATGACGTAACCGGCGCGCTCCAGCTTGTCGTAGAGCTCTCCACTATTAAAGCCCGCATCCAGCAAGGACGCGGTCGGCCACATGGCGGCGCACCTGCAGCGCTACGTGCCGGATAAACTTGTAACAATCCCGAACCACACTTTGGGTACCGCTGCGCAACTCGGCCTCCAACATGGCGCCGCTCACCGCACAACTGGCAATCAGAGACATGAAAATGGGCCGCGTGTTATGCCCATGGAAGGCATTGCCCTACAGCCGGCCATGGGCATCAATCGGCAGGCCGTCTATGTCTATCACAACGAATTCGCGGCGTATGCCGCCGCCAGTTTGCAGGAGGTGCTTCGCAGCGAAGGTGGTAACAAGACGGCGCAGCCGCACAGGATTGCATTCCCGCACCAGCATGCGCACCAGACGCGAGATGGTCAGCTGTGAGGCTGGAGGCTCCTCCTTGAGCGCGTTAATGCCCCTTTTCGAAGAGGCGGCTACGCGCATGAGGGGATCATGCCGCAAACGGTCGGCATCCCTTTGGCGCGCCCAGCCCTGCAGATTGAGCAGGAAGAACTGCCGCAGCAGTTGCTCAAGGCTATGGGTCGTTCGCGCCGGATCCCGAAAATCGAACAGGACAGGCACTCTATGAATCCGGCGAGGGCAAACAGTGCACGCACCAGAATGGCGCCTGCGTCCGAAGGCAGGTTTTCGCTGTAGGACCCTCTAATCTTACCGATTTGTTGACGGGGCAGTAGAACAAAAATAAGGGGCTCGCGTATGCACTGTATTCACCTTATTTTACATCGTAACATGATCGTACATTAGAGACAGAACGCTTGAAAGTGGAATAGTAATCCTCACAATCTATAAGCAACGACTTAACAGTGATTTTTTGAGCCGCTGGCAGTTCCTCCGAACGTAACCGAAGATTCTGGTTAGTACGGTGAGTCCACTATGAGCCGCCGCTTGCGGAGCATCCCAGAGAGCTTTGCCCCAAGCATTTTGCATGTGCCACGCCGCCTCTTCCAGCCGTTCTGCCACAAGTGATCTGGAACTCAATCTCCGAAAACAAATGATTTCCACAATAGGCTACCGTAGTATAGTTTTCCTGCTTGTCTGCATTCTGACCGCTGGAGATAGCGCTTCGCAGCACAAGAGGCCCGCACCCCAAATCTTGCCGCAGCCCGAGGTGATCTTTTCGACTAGAGCGGACTATGGACAAGACGGCAGCCTGTCGCCTCTCTACAGGGATGAGTCCGAAAGACTGGAAATCAGTTTCGGAGCCGCGGCCTTGAACGGTGCAGCCATAAATGGCGCGGCCTGCCCGCAAACAGGACAATACGAGCTGTGCGAAGGCGAATCCTTCGGTATAATACTTAGGTTGAACTCGCTACAGGCGGTAGACGTAAGCGTGGATATTGAAACAGTAGACGAAACCGCGATTGCCGGACAGGATTATTACCCCGCAAGAACGACGTTAACCTTTCCTGCTAATCGAACCCGGATCTGGAAGCTATATTTCCCCACGATAGACGACAACACCTATGAGCCCGAAGAGACATTCCGGATCAATGTCTTCAACCTAAGCCGCACCGGTGTTGGCATTTCTGAGTCAAGTATCCAAATCACGATCTATGACGACGACGACGACGCGGCGCCGGCTATTTACATTGCGAATGCGAGTGCCAATGAGAGTGCGGGGCCACTCGTTCTTGCCGTAACGCTGTTGCCGGCTAGTTCGAGTACCGTAACAGTAAACTATGCTACCGCAGATGAATCAGCCACGCGGGCCTTGGACTACGGGTCGACATCCGGGACGTTAACGTTCACGCCGGGAGAAACAACGAAGACCATATCGGTACCCATAATTGATGACGGGTTGGTCGAAGGCAATGAAACGTTCTCGGTCCAGCTTTCCGGACCAGTCGGGGCGGACCTGGCAGCCGCTTCTGCGACAGCCACCATCATTGACAATGACGTGCTCCCGGCGGTGGCCTTTGCATCCGGCTCTGCAACGACGGTAACGGTAAGTGAATGTGCGGGCGACGTGTCCTTTACGGTAGTGCTCGAGCCAGGCAGTGACGACGCGGTCGCGGTGGCCTATGCCACGTCGGAAGGAACCGCCAACGCGGATGAGGACTACGAGCACGCCGCCGGCACCATCAATTTCGGAGTCGGCGAAACCGAAAGAACCGTAATTGTGCCCATACTGGCGGACAATATTTCGGAGAATGTGGAAACGTTCTACATCGCGCTATCGGATCCGGTCAACGCGACACTGGGCTTTAACAACAGACTATCGGTAAGCATTGTAAATGCCGCGTGCCAGATAGAAATGGCCATTGCGGACGCCAGCGCGTCTGAGGGCGCCTGGACCATGACCTTTGCGGTGACCCTGTCTCTTCAGACCAGCGAGATCATTACGGTCGGCTACGCGACGGCCGACGCGACGGCCAAGGCCGGACTGGATTACTCGGCAAGCTCGGGGCAGCTGACATTTAATGCGCGCGATACCGAGCAGACCATATCAGTGCCCATTCTGGATGACGCGCACCCGGAATTGGACGAAACATTTACGCTAACGCTCTCCGGGATCAGTAACACCGACTTTGTGGAGCTTGCCACTGGCTCGGCAACGGGAACGATCCGGGATGACGACGAAGTAATGCTATCCATTGCAGACGCAAGCGTGGCCGAGGATTCGGGACCCATGAGGTTCCCCGTTTCTTTGAGCGCCCCCCTCGCGGAAGAGATGCAAGTAGACTACACAACCTCGGACGGGGCGGCGGAGGCGGCTAGCGATTACACGGCTACGTCGGGCACCCTGATGTTTGGAGTGGGAGAAACAGTACAGACTATTCTGGTTCCCATTCAGGCAGATACGGAAATCGAAGAAGATGAGAGCTTTTCCGTTACGCTCTCGGGGCTAAGCATTTCCGCCATCATGTTGCTGCGCGAGACTGCTACCGGCACGATTCAAAACGACGATTTTCCAAGCGTTTCAGTAGCCGACACGGTAGTGGTGGAAAATGCGGGCCATGCTACGTTTACCGTAAAGCTCAGCGAAGCGAGCAAGCATGCCGCTAGGCTCCGTTACAACACCTCTGATGGCACGGCCGAAGCGGGCGCCGATTACTTGATGAGCGGCGACGCGCTCACCTTCGAGCCGGGAGTGACCAAGCGCACGATCAATGTTCCGGTCCTTGAAGATGAACTTGATGAGGAAGATGAGACCTTCACGTTTTCGCTTGAGGATCCCGTAGGCGCGGTGCTGGCAGATGGAACGGCCACGGGAACCATTATTGACAACGACGATCCCCCCACGCTATCCATCAGCGACGCGACGGCCGCAGAAAGCGATGGCAGCATGGTGTTCACGGTGCGTCTGGATGCCGCTAGCGGAAAGATCGTAAGCGTGGAATATGCGACGTCCGATGGCACAGCGGAGGCCGGCAGGGACTACGACCAAACGGCAGGCACTGTGACGTTCGAGCCCGGGGCTATCGCGCAGACGGTTTCGGTAGCCGTGCTGGTAGATGCGGTGGACGAGGACGATGAGACCTTTAGGGTGAGCCTGAGCGGTGCCGTAAACGGCACGGTAGCCGATGACCAGGCCACGGGTACGATCATCGACGACAACGAGTCTCCCGGACTTTCCATTGCCGAGGCCAGTGCCTCGGAGAGCGATGGAAACATGGTCTTTGCCGTAACTCTGGACGCCGCGAGTGCGCGAGCAGTTACCGTGCAATTCAGCACATCGGATGGCACGGCGGAGGCAGGCATGGACTTTACAGGGCAGAGCGGCACGATGACCTTCGCGGCGGGAGATACGGCAAAACAGATGGTGGTACCGGTGCTGGACGACTTGGTGGACGAAGATACGGAGGAGTTCACCGCCTCACTTAGCACTCCAGTCAACGCGACGCTGAAAGATGGCGATGCAACCGGGCGGATTTTGGACGACGACGCGAGGGGAATTACTGTGAGCGAGACGGCTCTGGAGATCGAGGAGGGTTCATCCAAGACGTACACCGTTGTTCTGGCGACGCAGCCGACAACAAACGTAGCCGTCGAGATAGGGGGTGCCTCCGGAGATGTGAGCGTTGACAGGATGCGGCTTGTGTTTACTCCGGACAACTGGAATACGGCGCAAACCGTTAGGGTGTTTGCTGCTGAAGACGATGATGCGGCGCCGGACGAGGTCGTGACGCTGACGCACACGGTTGTGGGTGGAGATTACGGTGGCCTGTCGGCAGGCAGTATTAGCGTCACGATTCGGGAAAATGATGTCGTAGGTGTCATCATCGCGCCCACGGTGCTGGCTGTCGAGGAAGGCAGCAGTGCATCGTACACGGTTGTACTGGCTTCGGCGCCCTCGGGCCAGGTAACCGTGTCGATGACGGCGGACCTGACGGCAACGGATATCCGCGTGGATCCGGTGGTGCTCACGTTTTCGGCCGAAGACTGGAATCAGGCAAGACCGGTGGCGGTGACGGCCCTGGAGGACCAGGATGTGGTCCAGGACAATCCGATTTCGCTTCCCCATATGGTGGGCGGCGCCGATTACGAAGGCGTCAGTGCGGCGGTCGTTGTCGTCACGATCATGGAAGACGAGACCGCGTGGGATGTTGTGGGCGCGGACTGGCTGGCGCGCTTCGGTCGCACGGTCGCTAGCCAGACCATGGCTACGATAGGCTCGCGGCTGTTGGATGTCACGCCTAGCTCGTCCGGGGTACGCGTGGCCAGCATATCTCGGGGCCCGGCTGGATTGGCTTCCTACGTGCCGGGCCGTGAGGGCCTGCATCCTCGCAGGCTGCTGGTACAGAGCTCGTTTGACTTTTCCTCCACGCGCCGGTCTGATGACACCGTAGAGCGCACACTGGCTTGGGGCCGCGTGGAAGATATCGGGATTGCGGGAAGGGGCAACGGTTTTGACCTGGATGGCAACTTACTGACCAGCATTGTAGGCGGGGACTACGAACGCAATCGCGTTCTGGTCGGTGTTGGGGCTTCCTTTGTCTGGGCGGACGGTGGATACGATTTCGGGATCGGTGCGGACGGTCAGGGATCGGTCACGACATTTCTTACGAGCATGTATCCCTACGCGCGCTACCGCTTTACGGATCGTCTTATGGCTTGGGGGCTCTTGGGATACGGAATAGGTTCGCTGGCGCTGAAGGATGATAGGGCGGGCCTGGACGCCGATGCCGGTGTCACCATGCGCATGGTGGGCGTCGGTGCATATGGATCGCTGGTTCCGGCGGGCACTGCCGGCGGCTTCGACCTCGGGATAAAGTCGGACGCCTTTATTGTTCGCACCGAGTCGGATGCAACGGAATTCCTGGTACAGAGCTACGGCGACGCGCTGAGCGTTCGCCTAGCCTTGCAAGGCTCATACCGGATACGGCTTGGAGTGTCTTCTGTCCTGACGCCTTCACTGGAAGTTGCGGCACGCCAGGACGCGGGCCATGCAGAAAACGGTGCAGGCATGGAGCTTGTGGGATCACTCCTGTTTGCGGGAGCGGCTCTGACGTTCGAAGCCTATGGACACAGGCTCATGATACATCGGGACGGTAAGTTCGAAGAATGGGGACTGGGCGCAACGCTTCGGTATACGCCTGGTGCTTCGGACCGCGGGCTTTCTTTGGCGGTCCACCCGACCTGGGGGCGGAGCTCCACCGGGGTCGACCTGCTATGGACGTCTCACAGATTGGCCGGGCTGGGGGCGGACCAAACTGCTCAGCAGCGACGCCTTGCCACGGAAGTGAGCTATGGGCTTGGCTCGCCGGATCATCAGCGTGTTGTTACGCCCTATGCGGCCGTCGACATTGCGGGGGCACAGTCCGGGGCCGTCCGAGTGGGAGGACGCTGGCGACTGGGGTCTTCTCTTAGCGTCCATCTCGAAGGAGGACGGCGCACCGGATACTTCGGAGCTGCCTCCCACCAGGTGCTTCTGCGTGGAGTGCTGGACTGGTAGAGCCAACTGCGTTAACTCGAGCGCCGTGGGAACAGCTCCGCAAGGCAAGTCTTGCTCCCGCTTCCGTCGTTGCACAGTTGCTGCCCGCGCCCAGACAATCGTAACCTAGGGCAAGAAGTCAAGAGGTTCGGCGCACTCTCCGAGCATCGTACTCGCGGCGCGGCGCGGCACACATGCGTTGGGCAATTCGTTAGATTCCTTCGTTCTCTGCCCCAATATAGCCGTGGTAGATGTCTTCTACTAAGCCTGGACCCCATAGTGCTATTTGGCCTTGCTCCGCAAGACGGTGCATCGGGACCCTCGTGCTATTGTACGGGGCCATGGCTGCAATAGGGGGCATGATTGCGGCGTGCGATTCCAGTCCAATGGAAGGTGCAGTAAATCCCGTGGATGATCTCATCGCCCACTTAAACATTACTCCCAACCCAACCGGTCATGCACCTCTTACTGCAGAAATTACGCTAGCCACAACGCGGCCTGTCCGAACTGAAATCGTTGTCCCAGGCCGCAGAGGTAGCCAGGAGGACGTGCGACGCCTATTCGACGTCTCCACCCAGTCCGTTTTACCGGTGCTGGGGCTCTACCCTACCGTCAGCAACACGATCATCCTGCGATTCTTCGAACAAGACGGTACCCTGATCGGAGAAGCCAGTCATGAGATCACGGCACAGCCCACCTCCTTTGCCGTACCCCGCATCACCATTGAAACCGCTAGCCGGGGCGCCATGAAGCCCGGCATGAATCTGGTCAGCTATTTTGGGCAGAGCAAACACACGGACGCACAGATTCCTTTTATCTTCGATGCAGCCGGTGACATCCGGTGGTACCTGGATCTCTCTGCCCACCCCTCCCTTTCCAATTTGTTTTATGATGTCGGAATTGAGCGGCTCGCAAACGGAAACCTGTACTTCGGAGACGGCAGAACGGGGCAGATTGTGGAAATGGACATGCTAGGGCACGTGATCAATACCTGGCCTTTGCCTGGCTATGGCTTCCACCACACCGTCATAGAAAAGCCAGACGGCAATTTCCTGGTCACGGCCACCAAGCACGGGTTACCCACCATAGAGGACCACATCCTCGAAGTTGACAGGGTATCCGGCGCCATCGTACAGGTGTGGGATCTAAATCAGGTCCTCGACAACAAGCGGCGTACCTGGTCAACCAACAGGCGGGACTGGTTCCACGCCAACGGATTGGTGTACAACCCCCTGGATGATACTATCATCGTGTCGGGACGTGTTCAGGGCACGGTAAAACTCCGTCGCAACAACGAGGTAGTATGGATCCTCGCCCCGCACCGCGGATGGCTCACTGCCGGAGACGGCACGGAACTCAGCTCAAGGCTGCTCCAGCCACTGGATGCTGCAGAACGCCCGATCACCCATCCGGCCGTGCTCGATGGCAGCATAAACCATCCGGACTTTGAATGGGCCTGGTATCAGCATGCCCCAGAAATGATGCCTGCGGGAACACTGCTACTATTTGACAATGGTGACAACCGCAATTTCGGGAATCTGCCTGGCGCGCCCTACAGTCGCGCCGTAGAATATCGCATTGATGAGGCGGCAATGACGGTGCAGCAGGTTTGGCAATACGGCAAGGAGCGGCGCGGCGAAACATTTGCTCCCATCGTGTCCGATGTCGACTACCACTTGAAAGAAGGCAACATCGTCTTCATGCCGGGGGCCATCCATGACGCAGAGGGGCCACTCGGGAAGACGATAGAAATCGACTATACCACCAAGCGCGTGATATTCGAGGCCACTATTCGGTCCCCCGATGTCATGTACGGGATAACGTTCCACCGCATTGAACGTCTTACCCTTCATCCAGACCCGCAGTAGTCGCCTGCCTCAGCAGTCCTCCAGCCAAATGCCACGATCCGACTTCGCGGCCGCTCTGCTAGCGCTAGTTGTGGCGAGCTTCCAAACTACTCTCGCCCAGAACCAAACGGTAGGGCTCTTCCTTAATGAACAGGGAACATCCCCCGGCTATACACTGATTGCCCCGCACCAGCATCCGAGCACCTACCTCATCGACATGGAGGGACAGAATGTCAATTCCTGGCAGCACGAATTCAATATCGGATCTTCGACGCATTTATTGGACAACGGTAACCTGTTGCGGGCATCCAAGGCGCCGGGCGGATGGACTACCGGCGGCGGAAGAGGTGGTCGCATTCAGGAATTGACATGGGATGGCTCCGTGGTATGGCAGTTCGACTATTTCGACAGTCTCCGCACGATGCACCACGACATCGTGAAGATGCCAAATGGCAACATATTAGCCACGGTTTGGGAGCTCAGGGGGCTTGACGAGGTACTCAGCATGGGACACGATCCCGCCGTGCGCTCGGATTCGGTATTCTGGACGGAAAAGATCATCGAGTTCAGACCCATCCCACCGGACAGTGCCGAAATCGTGTGGCAGTGGGACGCATGGGACCATCTCATCCAGGATTATGACCCGTCGAAAGCCAACTACGGTGTCGTGCGCGAACATCCGGAACGCATCGACATCAACATCGGCAGCGGCGGTGACTGGCTCCATATCAACGCCATTGATTACGATGCCCAGCTTGACCTCATCGTGATGAGCATCTCCTTTCTAAGTGAAATCTGGGTGATCGATCACAGCACGACGGCCGAGGAGGCCGCCGGGCGGGCGGGTGGACGCATGGGTCTTGGCGGCGACATCCTGTACCGATGGGGCAACCCGGCCATGTACAAGGCAGGTGGGCTGGAAGAGCGGTCGCTCTTCTTCAACCACTCCACGGAGTGGATCGACCCACACCTGCCGGGAGCTGGCAACCTTATGGTGTTCGACAACGGCAGGGACCGGCTCGACATGCCGTACTCAACGGTGTACGAACTCACGCTACCCTACTTTGAGGACTACGACGGCTCGGGCTTCTTCGGCATGGAAGTAGACGGCACGTATTCGCCCCCAGAGATCGTCTGGAGTTATTCCAATCCCGGCACGTTCTACTCCAATTTCATATCCGGGCAGCAGCGACTGCCAAATGGTAACACGCTGATTGCTGAGGGGATGACGGGACGCATCTTTGAAATCGCTGCCGGTGAAAAGGTATGGGAGTACGTCAATCCGGTGATTCGTTCCGGCCCCATAGTCCAGGGAGATTCTATTCCGCCGTTTTCGCCCGGTAATGAACGGCAGCAGAATGCGATATTCCGTGCCTACCGCTATGCCGCGGATTACCCCGGTCTGCGCGGAAAGGATCTTTCACCGAAGGGGCCCATCGAGATTACGCGGATATCGATCGAGCAGGAAGGCGTTGCGGGCTATGCCCTCCGGCAAAATTATCCAAACCCGTTTAATCCCGCCACAATCATATACTTCACTCTGCCAGCCCAAGCCAACATCCGGCTCACGGTATACAACAGCCTGGGCCAGCGGATTGCCATCCTTGCCCAGGGCCCATTCCATGCCGGAGAATACCAGGTCCGCTTCGACGCGACGGGCCTCGCCAGCGGCCTCTATTTCTATCGGCTGGGGACCGGTAATTTCAGCGCCACACGCGGCATGCTGCTTAGCAGGTAAAATGCGGGATGAAACGCCACCTGGGCTCGTGAAACGGACGCGCCCAAAAGTCTGAGTACAGCCTTTTCAATGAAGACTATCCATATATCCATTTTCCTGGGGCTCTTGGTAACCGCGACAACGGCTGGCTGCGGGGGCAGAGAGATTGCCAAGGCGGATCAGGTAGCCCCGGCGTCCTATGCAGAGGAGGTACAGGACACGCCAGCCTCGGAGCCTCCTTCGAGCGCGGCGCAGATGCGCGATCAGGCTGCACGATTTCTTTCGATGCTCTCTGCGAAAGAGCGGGCGACAGCCATGTTCGAGATTACGGATGAGGCCGCGCGAACGCGATGGAGCAACCTGCCCAGCGCCATGGTTGAGCGCGGAGGCATCCGCATAGGAGATATGACGCACGAGCAGCGGAGGCAGCTCCATGATCTCATCCGTGCATCCACCAGCAGTCAGGGATACCTTAAGATCTCCGGTATCATGTGGCTGGATGACATCCTGCATGCTGAAGCCCAGGACCGGCTCGGTAATCGCGGGGGCAATGGATTTCGCAGACTTGTAGAGAGCTGGAAATCGGAAAACTACTGGGTTTCCGTATTCGGCGACCCTACTATGGACACGCGGTGGGGGTGGCTCCTCACCGGGCATCACCTCGCAGCCAGCTTTACGGTCGTAGGCAGCCGGGTCGCCTACACACCTGCATTCCTGGGAGCCGAACCCTACGAGATCGAAAGCGGACCCTACGCCGGATGGCGCATTCTGTCTCACGAGGTCGAGCGCGGCTACGAACTGCTGCAGGCCCTTTCAGCTGAGCAGCGCAAGCACGCGGTACTAGCAGTCGCCATCCCACGGGATGTTCTGGAAGGGCCTGGCAGGAAGGCTTCCCTGGAAACCTTCCAGGGTATTCCGGCAAGCAGTCTCTCCGCCGGCCAGCGTGCACTTCTCTGGCACCTCATTGAGGAATACGTCCGCAATGCCGACCATGACACGGCTGAAAGACACCTGCTGGAGGTAGAACACGATGGCGTCGACAGTCTCTGGTTCGCGTGGATCGGCCCGACGGACAGTATATCCAAAAGGTACTACTACCGGGTCCACGGCCCGTCCATCCTTATTGAGTATGTACGGGAGCGGGGAGTCGGTGGCGATCAGGGCGCCGCCAACCATGTCCATAGCATCGTCCGAGATCCCGGTAACGACTACGGGGAAGACTGGCTCGAGACGCATTACAGGGAACACCACAGGTGAGTGGCGCCATGGGCACGATGCTTCCCGTCGTAGCGCCCAGCGCTTGTCCAGGCCTACGGGCAACCACTAGATACATAGCCTAATGCCCATTATCGACTTACGCTCGCAGGCGCATGTGCCGGAGGGAAATGCGCTGATCGCACATCTCTCCAATTTTGAACTTAAGCCCAGATTCACTGCCGGGATATGGTTTTTTTCCCCTGCCGCGAGTCGTTTTCATGTCCGGTACACGCCGGAGCTGCCAGTGGAAGCCCGACTGGAAATTGCCGCCGGCCTTGCAGACTACGGACTGGAAGGACTCGAAGCCCATTACCCTAACGAGATCAACGAAGACAATCTGGATCTGTGGAAGCAGTTCACGCGCGATACAGGCATACGTCTTGTCACCGTCATTCCTCTCCTGTTTTATGACGCTATCTTCGAATTCGGTTCACTTTCCAACCCGATCAGGCACGTCCGTGAGGCCGCTATAGCCCGCACCAAGATGGCGCTGGCGCTCTCACGCGAGCTTGACTGCGATTTCTCTGTCGTGTGGCCTGGAATCGACGGATACGAGAATTCGTTCGGCATCGACATGGCACGGATGCGACGGCGCTTCGCAGAG
Source organism: Rhodothermales bacterium (assembly GCA_965216255.1). Taxonomy (GTDB): domain Bacteria; phylum Bacteroidota; class Rhodothermia; order Rhodothermales; family Bin80. The sequence goes on along the minus strand of OZ244148.1, from coordinate 3,498,305 downwards.
GGGGTGGCCGAGGCCATGGACGCAGTTCCGGGCGTACGTATTGCGTTCGAACCCAAACCTTACGAGCCGAGGGGGCGCATTCTTTACAGCCTCACGCCGGAAGGCGTGCTACTAGGCCGCCAGGTAGAGGCGATGCTCCGCCATGACGAAAACGTCCATCATTTGTCCGAAGGCCACAGCCTGCTTTGCATGAATCCTGAAATCGGGCACTTGCTCATGGGATACGAAGACTTGCCCTACGCGCTGAGTTGGCCGCTATCGGAAGCGCGTCTGGCCCACACACACTGGAACAGCCAGCCACTGGGCAACTACGATCAGGATCTCAATGTGGGGCTAATTTCCCCCGAACAGATGGAAGCCGGGCTCTACGTCCTAAAACTTCACGGTTACACGGGCTACTTCGGGTTGGATATCAATCCGGAGCGCATGCCTGTCGAGGTTGCACTGAAGATCTCGATGGATGCCCTGCGTGCGGCATGCGATCGCATTAATCATTTGGACCACGCCCGTATCGTGGAAGCTACGCAGCGGCCAGACCTGCACCGCGGCTTCCTTGAGGCTTACATGGTGCGGGCCCGCGCACCTCGGCGCAGTGTGCTGCCACCCCTTGAAGAGACTCTGGCCACCAAGACCCGCAACTAGTTCGAGCTAGCCAGACAATGCCGGTTTTTGGTGGGGTATCCTTCAAGCAACTGTGTTTTGAGGGCTGACGAGGCCCGAATGGCCGCCAGCAGTGCGGTCGATACGGAGGCAGTCCGGATTCCAGGCTTGGCAAGCGCTTAGTTGCGGCATGCTGCCTGCACCACGTGGGGCCAAGAGACAAGCTCCTCTGGAGGAGGAGCTTGTCCGTGCTCCTTTGGTGACGTCCGCGGGGCCTTACGCCGCCTTTCTGCGGGCCTGATGCCAGCACCCTCGCCGCCCCTCCGGCTTCTTCAGTATCAGGCCAAGCCGGTGTACATCCGCCGCCACCTTCAACAGGGCTATCGTGCGCGCAAGTCCTGGGACTCCGTACGTGCGCACCAGACTCCGCTGGTTCAAGTTGTTGATATGGCCGGATGCTGCCGCCGCGTTTCCACAAAAGCTGGTTCCGTCTCCCTGACATGGTCTGGGTGCGCCGACCTTTCCTAGGCATCACATTCAGGTCCAGTAGCGCGTCCAGCTTCTGCCGGTTCGCAGGCGTATAAAAGCCCCGGTCCATGCTGCATGAGCGGAGCGACGGATAGCGCTTCTTCGCCTCCCTTCCACAGGATGTGGTGGGCAGGATGAACTGATCCTGGTCCTCCAGTATGCACACCGGCACGCCCAACTCCGCCACTACGCCCGCCTTGCCCTTGTTTATTCACCGGGTAAGCTCCTCACGGATAGAGAAGACCTTCTCACGGTGCGGAATGATTTCTCCCTTAATCAAACGGCGCTCAACCTAGTCTGTCTGCCACCGGGCATGCCGCAGACAGTCTGCGATCTGAGCATGTGCAATCCTGCGCTTCTTCCAGCTATCCTCTGCCTTCCGCACCATCTGCCGGCACAGACCACGTAGCTCCCCACTTTCACCGGGTCATGCCGCTGTCGGTGCGTACGTACCCGATAAAAGGTCCTGCGCACGCGCTTATTTCAGAACCCGCCCTTGCGCCAGCCCCCGATGCTATGCGCCTGGCAAACACACGACATCGTCCGGATCAGGCCCTGCATCGCATCCCACAGCAAGTTGATATCTGTGGGCCCGTGCACATGCGTCTGCGCTACCGCCGTATCGGCCCGGCAGCAAAGCGGAGCCGCTGGCCGCTTTTTTTGCCAGGCGGTGGCCGCAGGGCACCGCCACCTCTTTTATCTTTTCCAGTACTTCTTCCGCCGGCAGACTCACGTTATAGACGTCCGTCTGGTGGTGGTAGCGCTGCTTGTCGCAGGAGTCTGCGAGCCCCATCATCTGCCGCACCTTCCCGTAACGGTTGGCATAGCCCACCAGACGGTCGAAGGCGCAATTGATTGCTTTCTGTACCACGCCTAGGACAAAGATGCGCCAGAGCGACATGCCGGGGCGGCCATGCTGCAGGCTGATGCCCGGACGCAGACGTTTCTCCAGGATTTTGAAGATCTTGGCCCGGGCGACGGGGCCGCAATACAGGTGCTACAGCCCGCGCAGTACGGCAGGTCCGTCCCGGGCCTCGGGATCGAACCTTATCTCGTCGATGGACACTACGCCGAGATGAAACTGCAATTCTCGGACAACTCGTATGGCAACAACCGGTCGAACGTGGGGGGCAAACCAGCCTGCTTACGGCTCTTGAATCGGAAAACATCCAGGCATTTGCAGAAACAAACAGGTGTACAGAACCCGCGCTTCTTGCCCGATGCCATCCACACCAGCGCCCACGAAGTACCTGACACTGCATCACTCACGACGCAGCTCTCCGGTGGACAGTGACCAGCAAACGAAGCCTTGTGCCCGGTCAGGCCTTCTTCGGGCAAGCGCTAGTTCGCCATCGCGCGGAGATCAAACCGGGGAATCGTGACCCTGAAGCTCCGACCACCCGTCCGCTCCATAGTGTAGTAGCCTTCCATGGAGCCTGAGAATGTCTTTAACACGCTATAACTGCTATAAACGTGGTCCTCGCCCGGCGGAATCAGCGGCTGCTTGCCAATAACGCCCGCACCGTCCACTTCCTGCAATTGCCCCTTGCCATCCCGAATGCGCCAGTGCCGCCGCAGTAACCGGACCGGCACCGTACCCTCATTGCTTATCTTCACAAAGTATCCGAAAACAAACCGCTTCTCAAAAAAATTGGACTCGTTATCCAGGTATACCGGACGTACGGTCACGGTAATGTCTTCCGTGGTTGCTACGTAGGGGATCATTGAGGTATGACCAAAGAGTTTGTCCAAGATACGGACTGCCGCATTCGTACGCGGCGCATGGTCCGACTGGGGGTGCCACAAGCGTCGGCGACCGCAGCTGCAACCAATCTTGGAAAATGTTGTTAGGTAATGTTAAGGGATATTACAAGGGTATACATTTGCCCGACCTGCCATGAGCTTACAGCCTGGACCAGCCGGTCCTGTTTTGCAGAAGAAGATTCAGACTCTGGAGGAGGCAACGATCCTCTTTGCCGGAGATTCCGGCGACGGCATGCAGCTCGCGGGCTCGCAATTTACGTTGGCTACTGCGCTGGCGCAGAACGATCTGGCGACGCTGCCTGATTTTCCTGCGGAAATTCGTGCCCCGGCGGGCACTACCTACGGCGTAAGCGGCTTCCAGCTGCACTTTGGCTCGGTGAATATCCACACGCCCGGTGACGAGGTGGATCTGCTCGTGGCAATGAATCCCGCCGCCCTGAAGGTTAATCTGCATCGCGTGCGGCGCGGCGGGGCGATCATGGTGAACAGCAACGCATTCACCGCGCAGAACCTTAAGCTTGCCGGGTACGGCAGTTCCAACCCGCTGGAAGACAAGGAAGCATGGAAGGAATACCAGGTTTTCGAGGTCGAGCTGACCCGAATGACGCACGAGGCGCTCAAAAACCGTGGTTTCGATAAGAAAACCATGGACCGTAGCAAGAATATGTTCGCGCTCGGTCTTGCCCTATGGCTGTATTCCCGTCCGATGCGGCCGGCCATTGACTGGCTATCCCAAAAATTCGCAAAGTCTCCCGCGGTGCGCGACGCCAACATTCACCTGCTCAAAAAAGGATTCCATTTCGGAGAAACGACCGAGGACTTCATCGTCCAGTACGAAGTTCGCCCAGCGAAACTGGACCCCGGCCTTTACCGGGCTGTGCGCGGAGCCCAGTCGCTAACCCTGGGCCTCATTGCCGCCAGTGAAAAGAGCGGTCTCGGCCTCTTTTATAGCAGCTACCCCATTACGCCCGCCTCCGAGCTTCTCCATGAGCTCAGCCGTTACAAGAATTTTGGCGTAATGACCTTCCAGGCCGAGGATGAAATCGCCGCTATAGGTGCTACTATCGGCGCCAGCTTCGGCGGCGCCCTGGCGGTGTGCGCAACCAGTGGTCCAGGCCTGGCTCTGAAATCCGAGGCCATTGGCCTGGCCGTAATGGCCGAGCTGCCCATGATTATCATCGGAGTGCAGCGTGGCGGCCCATCAACCGGCCTTCCCACAAAGACCGAACAGAGTGACCTGCTGCAAGCCATGTACGGCCGCAATGGTGAAGCACCACTCCCAATACTGGCAGCCTCAACGGCAGCGGACTGCTTCTTTGCCGCCTATGAGGCGTGCCGTGTGGCCGTCCGCTACATGACGCCCGTGATCCTGCTCGCAGATGGGTACGTGGTAAATGGCTCCGAACCCTGGCGCATCCCTGACCCGCAAGATCTGAATCCGTTTCCTGTCGCCTTTGCTACAGGGCCTAACCGGAAAACCAACGGGCAGGCCATCTTCCTGCCCTACGTGCGCGATCCGGTGACACTTGCGCGGCCATGGGCAAAGCCTGGAACCGCCGGGCTCGAACATCGAATCGGTGGGCTCGAGAAAGAAAACGAAACTGGCAACGTCTCTTACGATCCGGTCAATCACCAGCGCATGACGGATCTTCGCGCGGAGAAAGTTGAGCGTGTAACGCAGGAAATCGATCCAACAAAAATCCATGGCGACACGGAAGGCTCGGTGCTCGTGATAGGTTGGGGCTCTACCCGGGGCGCCATAGAGGAAGCCGTCGTGCGCACGCGTCGCCGTGGGCTCCGTACCGGAAGCATCCACCTCCGCTTCGTCAGTCCCCTGCCCACCGACCTGGGAGCCATAATCCGCAAATTTGACCGCGTGCTCGTACCCGAGCTGAACAAGGGCCAACTCATTCGACTACTCCGTGACCGGTTCCTGCTTCCATTCGTGCCTCTCTGCAAGGTGCAGGGACAACCCTTTAAGGCAAGTGAAGTCGAACAGGCCATTCTTGCGCTGTTCGAGCAACCATAGTCCGATATAGCGCGATGCCGAATAACAAGAAGCCCAGTCTGCCTCCTGGCTTTAAGACCAAGAGCCCCAAACTGCCGTCTGGGCTCGCGCGGCCCAAACCGATAGTCGGTGCCCCCAAGCCTCGACGAAAGGACTTTGCAAGTGACCAGGATGTCCGCTGGTGCCCCGGATGCGGGGACTATGCCATTCTCGCAACCGTGCAGCGGCTCATGCCTGAGCTCGGCATCCCCCGTGAGAATCTCGTATTCATCAGCGGGATCGGCTGTTCAAGCCGCTTCCCGTATTACATGAATACCTATGGCATGCATACCATACACGGCAGGGCCCCCGCAATCGCGACAGGCCTGAAGGCCTCTCGACCCGACCTCGACGTGTGGATCGTCACCGGTGACGGCGATGCGCTTTCCATTGGTGGCAACCACCTCATCCACATCCTGCGGCGCAATCTGAATGTCCAGATTCTGCTTTTCAACAATCAGATCTACGGCTTGACCAAGGGCCAGTTCAGCCCGACTTCCGAGATAGGAAAGGTGACCAAGAGCACGCCATTCGGGTCTTTGGCCCGGCCTTTCAATCCCATATCCCTTGCACTCGGGGCCTCCGCCACATTCGTGGCCCGGACTATGGATCGTGATACGAAGCATCTGGCCTACATATTGAGGCGTGCCCATGCGCACAACGGAGTCTCCATGGTGGAAATCTATCAAAACTGCAATATTTACAATGACGGGGCCTTCTTCGAATTCACGGAAAAGGCTACCAAGAACGAGCGCTGCATATTCCTCGAGCACGGTAAACCCATGGTCTATGACCATGGCCGAAAGGCGGTGCGTCTTGATGGGTTTCGGCCGGTTTCCATCGATCTCACGCATGGACCGTGGTCGGTGGATGACGCCATCACGTACGACGAGACATCCCTTGAGCTCGCAAGTATCGTAAGCCGCATGTTCTCGCAGGCTAACCTGCCCCGGCCCTTTGGCGTATTCTTCATCGAAGCACGCCCATCCTTCGAAAACCTCCTCCACACGCAGATTTCCGAGATTACAAGGAAGCGGGGAAAGGGGGACCTTGCCAGGCTCTTGCAGGCCGGCGATACGTGGAGCGTTGCGTAGATTGCAGGTAGCGATACCGTGAAACTCGGGACATCATCCGTGGTCGTTGCCGCCTTCGTCGGACCGGGCACAGTCCTTACCTGTGCCTCGGCCGGAGTGCGCTTTGGATACGATCTCGCGTGGGTAATTCTGTTTGCAGTCGGCACAACGTTTGTCCTCCAGTCCTTTACGGCAGGATGCGGAATCCTTGCAGGCAAGGGGGTGGGCGAAGCCATGCAGGAAGCGGCGCGGCGCCCGGGCACCCGAATTCTGGCCGTCGTGCTGGTCGTGCTAGGCCTGTGGATTGGCACCGCCGCCTTCGAAACAGGTAACATGTTGGGCGCATCCGCCGGAATGGACCTGCTGCTCGGCGGGAGTACCGGGCGCATCTATTGGGTAGTGGCTCTAACGCTCGCGGCAGGAATCATCCTAGCCCTTGGCCTGCGCTGGATCACCCATGTGCTGACGGCGCTGGTTGCCCTCATGAGCGTCGTTTTTCTGGCCGCAACGCTTCTGGCGCCGGTCGACTGGAGCGCGGCCGCGCTCGGACTTCTGCGACCATCCGTGCCGGAAGGAAGTCTGGTTACAGCCCTCGCACTCGTGGGGACTACGGTTGTGGCGTACAATCTCTTCCTGCACGCCAGTGTGGCAAAGCAGTACTGGCACAGCGTCAGCGCTAAGGAGGCCTGGCGCCGGGAGCTTACCGGCATGGCCATATTCCTGCCAGCAGGGGGCATCATCTCGGTGGCGATTCTTTTCGCGGGATCAACGCTGCAGGGAGCCGATGCCAATGCCGGCTCAATTGCAAGCCTGGCTGACCTGCTTGAACCGGCCGCTGGCTCGATGGCCCGAATCCTGTTTGGACTCGGCCTATTCGCCGCCGGTATAACATCGGCAGTAACGGCACCCCTGGCAGCAGCCCTTGGCATTCGTGAAATCTTTGCGTGGCCTGATGACCAACGTAGTTGGCGGTTTCGGGGCGTGTGGATATCGGTGCTGCTTACGGGCCTCGTCTTTGCAATCCTCGGACGCAATCCCTTGGAAATCATTGTTGCCGCGCAGGCCGCCAACGGCTTCCTGCTTCCGTTCATGGCAGGCTTCGTGCTCTATCTCACCATGCGCCAGCGCGAAGTAGCCCTGCCCAGGTGGTATGTGGGGCTGGGCATCATCGTGGTGGTCTTCTGCGCAGGCCTGGGATTGAGGACACTTGCCTGGGTGTGGTCCCAAATCGGCCTGTAGTGGCACAGCTGCTGAGTCCCGGGGGCTTCCGGTAGACAGGCCACGGGCGCTAGAGGGCACGATTTGGTAATGGGCCGCGATCTGAGCCTGTAAGCCAGGCAGACGGTTAGCGCCGCGCCTATCGAAGATCGAATGCGACCGTTCAAGCACCTAGGGTGCGCGGCAAGCCGAAACGTTCGCGTTTCGGACACTAGGAAGGCGTCGCGGCTTCATCCTGATCGTCGCCCCAGGCCTTTCTTAGCGCCGCCTCCCGCTTCTTCACGGCAACATGCGCAACGTAGATGGAGCCCTCATACAATAGGAAAAGTGGCGTGGCAACGAGAATTTGCGAAATCGGATCCGGTGGCGTCATGAGAGCACCCAGTATCAATACTCCAGGCAGAGCAAATTTGCGCGAATTCCTGAGCCTCTCGGGTGTCGCTATTCCCATTTTGGCCAGAAAGTATACAACAACAGGGAGTTCAAATAGAATGCCTGCTCCGAATGACCACCACGTCACCATACTGAAATACCGCGAGATATCGAAGTCATTTACTATTTGATCGGCAATCGTGAACGTGTTGAAAAACTGCAGGGCAATCGGCGTAATGATGGAATATCCAAACGCTATTCCCAGCATAAAAAAGAATGTCGCGAAGAAGGCGGCGAAACGCAGCCCGGATTTCTCGCTGGGGTATAGCCCAGGCTCGACAAACTTCCAGAGATAGTAGACGAAGACTGGAGAGCCCAGCACTAGGCCAACGGCCAGGATGATGCCCATCAGTGCAAAGAACTGGCCCGTGATGGTACGATTCTGCAATAGAAGATCCTGCGCCTCCATGCCAAAGACCCGGTACATGAAGAAGTCGCCCTTGGAAGGACCCAGGAGCAGCTCGTCCGTAATCCAATCCCTGAATACGGCCGCAACAATAATCATGACCAGAACCCCGGAAATACCCTTGAGTAACGTCCAGCGAAGGTCTTCCAGATGCTCAAGGAAGGACATTTCGCTTTCAGGCCTCAGGTTCTGCTCCTCGGTCGAGGCTGGCAGTTGCTTGCGCCTGCCGGCCCATGTGCGTAACGGCTTCATAAACGTGCTAAAGGTGAATACGGGGAGCTGGTCAAGTCAACATCATCCCGCACGCGAATTGTCGGCCCTCTCCCCATGAGCCGATGGGGCAGACCACAGCAAATCCGCGGCGTTCTACTACATTATAGGGCAGGCCCGGTTCACCCTGCAGGGTGTAGTTTTCCTACAGCTCTGCTCGGTCGTAGAGCGGATACCGGGCGCAAAGTTCCCGGACCTCACCCCTTACACTCTGCTGCCGGGCTTCATCGCCCGGCCTCGACAGGACACGGTCAATAAGCGCCGTCACGTGCCGAAACGCCTCTTCGTCGAGGCCACGCGTCGTCAAGGCCGACGTTCCCAGCCGTATGCCACTGGTAACAAAAGGGCTCTTGTCATCAAACGGTACCATATTCTTGTTGACCGTGATGCCCGCAGACTGCAGCACCTGCTCCGCCAGCTTGCCTGTAAGATTCCTGTTTCGCAGGTCAATAAGCATCAGGTGGTTGTCCGTGCCACCAGAGACTACATCGAAGCCACGCTCAAGAAATTCCGTGGCCATGGCCCGGGCATTGTCCCTTACCTGAAAGCAATAGGCCTTGAATTCGGGGCACAGCGCCTCGGCAAAGGCAACAGCCTTTGCTGCGATCACATGCATGAGGGGTCCTCCCTGGATACCGGGAAAGACGGCAGAATCAAAGAGCTCGCTCATGCGCCGGATGCGGCCACTCTTTGGGGCCACCTTGCCAAACGGATTGTCGAAATCCTTGCCAATGAGCAACATTCCTCCGCGGGGCCCCCGCAGTGTCTTGTGCGTAGTGGTGCTTACCACGTGCGCATACGGCAGCGGATCTTCCAGTACACCGGCGGCAATCAGGCCTGCTGGATGTGCCATGTCCATCCACAGAAAGGCTCCCACCTCATCGGCAATGGATCGGAAGGCTGCGTAATCAAAATCTCGGGAATAGGCGCTTGCACCTATGGAAATCATCCGCGGCTTTACCTCCATCGCGCGGTCCCGGACCCGGTCCATATCGATGGTCCCGTCACGCTCAACCCCGTAGTACGTGGCCCTGTACAAGATGCCCGAGAAATTGACGGGACTACCATGAGTAAGATGGCCACCGTGCGACAGGTCCAGTCCCAGGAATGTGTCGCCGGGACTGAGCAGCGTCAAATACACGGCGGCGTTGGCAGAAGCACCGGAGTGCGGCTGCACGTTAACCCAGTCGCAGCCAAACAGGGCACACGCTCGCTGGCGCGCGATGTCCTCCACGATGTCTACAAATTCGCAGCCACCGTAATAGCGTCTTCCAGGCAGGCCTTCTGCATACTTGTTGGTAAGCACCGAGCCCATGGCCTGCAAGACGGCCACGGACACGAAGTTCTCGGACGCGATGAGTTCTAGGCCGTCGTTTTGGCGTGATATCTCGTCACGGATCGCCGCAAACACGTCCGGATCATTTTGGCGTAATGCAAACATTGGACTAGCGCTTCTCCGAGTGAGTTGCGGAACGGCTACGACCGCGGCAATAACATGGCGTACACCAGGATATTGACACCCATTTTAAGGGCAAGCTCGCGGGCTTCGGGGGGGTTGTCATGGACCTCCTCTGGCTCCCAGCCGTCTCCAAGATCACTCTCGTACGAATAGAAAACACTTAATCGGCCACCTTGGTCGAAGAGCCCGAACCCCTGACTGGGTCTGCCATCGTGCTCATGTATCTTGGGAAGTCCATCCGGGAAGGAGAAGTGGGAGTGAAATATCGGGTGAGAGAAGGCCAATTCCACGAACGACTGGTCCGGGAACACTTTCTTCATTTCCCGGCGGATGGCAGCATCCAGCCCGAAGTTGTCATCTATATGTAGGAATCCACCGTTATTCAGATAGCGTCGTATTCGCCGGGCTTCATCCTCGGTAAATATTACGTTGCCGTGCCCGGTTAGATACAGGTACGGATACGTGTAGATTTTGTCGCTGCCAGGTTCCACCACGTCGGCATCCGGGGCCACGTCCAGCAGCGTATGCTCACGCGCGAATGTCAGCAATTCCGGCAGGGACCGCTCATCGCTGTACCAGTCTCCTCCACCCCCATACTTGAGGCGCGCTATCTGGAACGCGTAATCCTGGCCCAACCCGGGACTTGACCAGCAAAACATAAGAAGAAGGAAGCTCACCTTGCGCATAGCCATCATTTGACCCGAACACCGACCCAATTGTTCGCCACATACCATAACGCATCCTGCACTTCAGAAACGGGCCCGTGTGCGCAAGAGTCGTCGGAAACCCATTGCGGGAGACAAGTATGGCGCCTCCATGGCCTCCAGACGGCCAGGCCGTTGCGTCGTCGGCTGTCGTCCATGCAAGGATTCTTGTTGATATAGCCAATACCAAATCATTGCACGTGCATCCCGCGCCGGGAATTATCCGTATAGGCCTCCATTACCGAGGCAATTGAACTAAAGCATTACCCATGGCACGACACTTTCTCATTGGCCAGTTTCTTCAAAGCCACGCATCAGCATACCGTTACAGGGCTACCCGCCTCCCCGAAGGGGCTTCCATAAGTCCTAGTGTACTTCGTGGCCGCTTTTCGGAGCGTGCCCGCCGGTTCCGCGCCGAGCGAGGGAAATATGGCGTATACGTTCAGGGCTGCTTCGTTCTGGCCCTCCTCATCCTCGTGGCGGCCTTCAATTTGAATTTCCAGCTTGGAGATGGCGCACCTATGGCCGCACCACCCCAGGAGCTCTTGAGCATTCAGGACATCATTCAGACCAGGCAGATTCTCAAACCGCCGCCACCGCCAAGGCCGCCAATCCCCGTGGAGGTACCAAACGACGAAATCCTGGAAGACGATCCTTTGCTGCTGGACGCGTCACTGGATATCGACCTAGGAGTACCCTCCCTGCCTCCGCCACCGGCAGAAGTGGAGCCAGAGGACGATTCCGACGAAATATTTGTTGTTGTTGAGGAAATGCCCACCATGGTCGGTGGGATGCCCGCGCTTGTGGCAGATCTGGTCTACCCGAAACTGGCGCAGCGTGCCGGGATTGAAGGCACGTCGGTTATACGTGTTATCGTGGATCGGGAGGGCAATCCATCACAGCCGACTGTCATCAAGTCAGCCCATGAACTGCTTGACCAGGCCGCCATCGACGCGGTCCTTGAACAGCGATTCACACCCGGGCGGCAGCGTGGCCGACCGGTACTCGTTCAAGTGGCCATTCCGGTCCGCTTTGTGCTCAGAATCCTGTAGCCTAGCGCAGTACTAAGCCCCGCGCGAAGCGCTCGGGCGTAATGTATCTCGTGTGGTACTCCTGCCAATCCCGGGAATGGCGCTGAAAAACCGGGTCATCCCACAAGCTTCCAGGCGGCTGGGTATACTCGGGCCGATCGTGGGACGGCAGGGGGCGCACGGTGTTGGAGAAAGTGGTATTGTAGTCACCGTCCTTGACCCAGCCGTCTCCGATAAGCACATAATCCCGCCGCCATGATTCAGGCGGCGATGGCGGGGCCGCAAACAGGAGCTGCATTTCGTCGCCTGCGTTCATGATAACGTAACGATCGTCCACTTCTGCCAGCAACTCCTGCACGTCGCCAAAGCGGGTATAATAACCGATTAGGTCGCGCCAAACCGGCACCGTGCCCGCGAGATCCTGGTAGTCGGGCAGTTCCGGCGATGACCTGTTTGCCTCACTGACCACCGAGTAACCCCGATACCGCAGGTCTGCTGATTCCGCAGCAAGGCGCTGTGTTTGAACGAGGGCGCCGGAGGCCTTTGGGGCCTGCGCGAGCGCATCCCAGTAGATCTCCAGGTTTGTATGTAGCCGTAACCGGCGGGGCCCACCCTCGGCAATGACGCCCTCCAGGTCAATCAAAATGGTCTTGGCCTTTCCGGCAGGGAAGCCGAGGTTCTCATGCGCTACGATCCACGTACCGTCGCCATTCAACACCTCCAGGCGCAGTCCCCGCGGCGCCACTTGCGATCCCTGGCTGATGGCTACGTTGATGGAGCTGTCCGTTGGCCTAATCCATCCACTGGCCACCAGCCAAGACGCCTCCGGCAACTGGCCGTCCAATGCAATTTCAATGTAGTGGTCGCGCGTTATGCCCTGGTACCGGCCTCGTCCAAAGAAATCGAGGTATTGCCCATCGCGTTCCCGTACCACAGCTGAAACGTCCCGTCCCTGGTCGTCCCATGCACCCACGACCGGCTGCAAGGCTTCCGTGACATGCACTGCAAGTTCCGGAGGCGGGAAGGCAAACCGCTCGTCCACAAAGACTTCCGTTCCGGGAGGGTGATCCACCACCATAAGACTGACGTGATCGAAAAAATGCGTCTCCCATAGCTCCGCCGTGATACGAACGTCGTACTGGCCGCCGCGTGCTTCCATCTGATCTCCCCCAATCTTGACCCAGTCCTCGGTCGTCATGATGCCGGCCGTCTCTTGCGCGTTGATGCGCAATCCAAGCGGAGAACGCCAGATAAAGTCGGTCACGAACTGCATGGCCTCGCCGTCAAAGGCAAAGAGCCACGGGCAGGAACCCTTGAGGCGCTGCTGGGCCGAGATCACCTGATCCGAGAGCAATTCGAATTCTGCCTGTACCGAGCCATTCGGCCAGGTGATGCGCACTACGTCTGCAAGGGGATTATCTCCCAGCCCGAAATGCAGCACGGGCTCCGTGATGGGCTGCTTCTGGTACAGCAGGCCTGCTCTTAGCTCCACCTCTCCACCAATTCCGAATGAATTAATGCGCTGGTCTCCCACGGCCTGTGCGGCGCGAGGGTGCAGCTGCTTCCAGAAGTAACCGCGCGTGGGCAATACCCTCACGAGCACGGGCTGCCCCTCGCTGTCAAGGCCAACGAGATCCAGGAATCCGGCCTGGCGAACGGCGGCAAGCGCAAATACCTGTGCGTCGATCCTGGCAGGAAGCAGTTTGAAAGTGTAGTCTTCCTGCTGCAGCCACACGCGCGCGCCGTCACGTCCAGAGACGAGGAGATCGAAGCCCCCGTTATTGTCCAGGTCCGCGCGCAGTAGTCTCACCGGGGCTTCCAAGTGACCGATTCCGGCCGCGATTTCCTCCACGTTCCACGTATTGACACTGTGCGTAAGCCGAACAACAATACCATCCTCCCCTAGCACCAAAAGATCTATGACCCCATCGCTGTTGCTGTCGGTAGCGGAGATATCTCGCGCCGGAATAAGATTGGACGGCAAATCCCAGGAGCCAAATCGACCCTGCCGCAGGTTTGTTTTCGCATGAAGGCGCCCTGCCGTGTCCAGAAAGACGGCGTCGGGATCTCCATCCGAGTCCAGGTCCGCCCACACGAAGCTTTGCGCCGCTGGCATGCCGGCGAAAGCATCGTTTGGGGTAAACGTGCCGTCGCCATTGTTGCCTAGCGTACGCACGCCGCCGCCAGCGGCCGCCAGCACAAGATCGATGTCTCCTTCCAGGTCCAGGTCCGCTGCCCAAACGCCGGTGTAGGAGTCCCCAACTACATCCGGCCCCAAGCCCAGCGACGCAGTTACGTCTACGAACGCTTCCGAGGAGTCCTGCGCGAGCAGCCGCAATCCACCGGAACCCGCAAGGACTAGGTCTGTCCGGAAATCATAGTTGTAGTCCACGGCCGCCACGGCATGGGGTCCAGGAGCAGCCGGACCCGGAAAGGGCCACGACTCTTCGCGAAGCGTGCGCAATTCACGGCCATCCGCAAAGAAAAGGGCAGGAAGGGCAGCGTCTCCAAGCGGTACCGCAGATATCCACGCCTTCGAAGCCGAAGCCTCCGGCAGCAGCCGTTCCAGAAAAAATTCCAGCGAGTCATCCGCCGGCGCGGCAGATGGCCGGGGCCTTTCGAGGCGAAGGAAACCGGTAACGGGTTCTGCAACGATTTCCGCGGGAGAGCGCAGCCGGGCGAGGTCCCGCCGAAAGGTATGTTCGCTTAGCAGTACATTCCGCAGGAAGGACAGTTGGGTCGAGGTCGCTTGTAGGTCGCCCGAGCCGAGCGCCTCCTCTACTGCCGCAAGCTGGGCTATGGCTTCCTCATTCCACGCGGCCCCAAGTCCTGAAAGCCGACCCACAACGCCTGCAAGCGCTTCTGCGGTTCCGCTTGTCGCTGCACGTCGCGCCAGTTCCAATAGTACCGCCAGATTGTCGGGCTCCGCTGCAGCTAGAAGTGCAACGAGGTCCGGATCACTTGATTCCAGTTCCGTTAACAGGACGTAGATGGCTCTGACGTGTGTTGAATCGCTTGCAACGGCACCATGCAGGAACGCAGACGCTTCCGCATGGCGACCTTCCAGAAACTCCAGAAGGCCCGACAGGTACAGGATCTGCGCATTGGTTTCGGCAAGTGACCGCGCCCTTGCCAGATGTGCCGCCGCCACCTCGAACTCATTGCGGCGCAGTGCCATAAGCGCGAGGTTTGCCCACGCCGACGGTTCACCCGGCGCAAGCTCCGTTACACGGCGCAGCTTTGCTTCCGCCCGCATGTCTTCTCCAACCTCCATGGCGGAAACGCCGGAATAAAACGCGGAGACTATCTCTTCGTAGTCCTCTGAAGCCTCGCTTGGCAGTCCACGGGTACAGCCCGCCGCGAAGCACACCAGGATCAGTAGTTGAAAACGGGAGTGTAGCATGACCTCATTGTTTGTCAGCATCGCCGCCGCAAATCTACGTCATATGGCCAAGAGTCGTTACCACGTGGCACTCCGGGAGCGGGGCTAAACACGAACTCCGCGGCAGGGAGTTGCGTTATACCGTTCAGCACACGAAAAAATGTTGCAGCCATGATAAAATTACTGAAAGCCGCCCTTATTGCCGTAGTGGCAACGGGCGCCGCCCTTTCGGCCATCTCCCTGTTCACGTCGCCACGCAGCGAGCAAAAGGGATCCGAGGACAAGGGCTAGGCCCGTGTGTCAGCCCCGAAGGACAATTGAACGCGCGACAATGACTGCGCGGGCCATCCCGTCGCTTTCGTTCATCGTATGCGCCGCATCGTTGGTCGCCGGATGCACCAGGTCTGAACCGGAGCCGGAAGCACCACGGGGTATACTCACGGCCGGCTTCGTAGCTCTTGAAGGCGTCTACAATTCTGAACTCATGGCGCCGTACGACATATTGCAGCATTCGGTCTTTCGTGATTCTCTCAACTACATCCAGCCCTTTGTCGTCTCTGCCACAGGAGAATCGATTACGACGTTTGAAGGCATCCACATTACGCCCCACTATTCATTTGAAGACGCCCCACCGATCGATATTCTCGTAATTCCGAGTACGGGTGGCAGCATGGACCGCGATCTGGAAGACGCAGCCTTTATGCAGTGGCTGAGCCGCGCCATCGCGCGGTCCAGATACGTCATCACTGTCTGTGACGGAGCCTTCTCCCTTGCGGCAACAGGAGCCTTGGACGGGCGAGAAGCGACCACCTTCCCCGCGGACCGTGACCGCCTCAGAGAAATGTTTTCGGAGGTGCACGTGGCGTACGACGTTAACTTTGTCGTGGATGGCAAGTTCATTACGTCTGTCGGCGGGGCACTGAGCTACGAGCCCGCCCTGTATCTCCTAGAGAGACTTTACGGCGCAAGCCACGCCCGTGAGACGGCGGCGGGACTGGTGCTGGACTGGCAGCTCTCCAGGATACCGCACCGCGTGGTCCCGGCCCCGCGATGACCTGGAAACGACAACTGCGTATTCCACGGCAAGATTTCCATTGATTCCATTTGAAGGTTTCCGCCAATTCCGGTCCATGCTTTACGCGCATTCCAGCACAAGGTGTCCACTCTTTGCGGGCCTGCCGGAATGGCAGGCCACTCGTGGTTGAAATGCTCGATTGTTCTGTCTGGGCAACGCTGGAGATTTCCTGTCCCCCAGGGCATCGACATCCTCGTTCATCATCACAGAGGATTTCGATGCCTGCAAACCGGATCTCCATGCGCAAACTCCACGATGTTTTTCGGCTCTCTTTTCAGGCCAAACTCAGGTATCGCAAGATGGGACGCTGTCTTGGGCCAAGTCACACTACGATCTGCAATTACCTGCATCGAGCAGCGCAGGCGGGACTTACCTGGCCGCTGCCTGAAGACGTGACGGATGCGGTACTGGAGAAAACGCTATTTGTTCAAGTGACGTCGGATCGTAGAGTCGGCGGGAGGCGCACCTGCCGTAGGATCCGGTGGCTTGTCCGTCGCTTTCGCTCCGGGATCGCGGTAGGGACCCAGGTTGCCCCGGGCCCCCCGCACAGATCCGGGCATGCACGTTAATGCACCCGGCTCCTCCCTTGGGTTGCGCCGACGCGCGTGACGGCAAATCGTGCGTCCGGCCATGGGTGACGGACATGCGGCTTCGGCCAATACTTCGTGGCTAACAGGCCGATACGCTCCCACGACGTTTGATCCTTCTGGGATCGTCGCCGTAGCACTTTCAGCCATATCCAGCGAAGGCGGCGGTAACATCGCTGTAAGTAAGGATAGCTCGTCGGAACGGCATAGTAATTCAGCCACCCATTGAGCACCTGACCCAGCCAGCGACCCGTCTCATGCACACTCGTGTGCATTCGTTGGACCAACCCTTCCTTCACCCGCTTCAGAAAGCGGGACATCCGTTTGGCAATGGGTTTGCGACCTATTCCGAAGCGCCCCTTCCGGTCCTTACGGCAATAGTGCGTAAAGCCCAGAAAATCGAACGTCTCCGGTCGGCGTTCGCCCTGTCTCCTGCGGTTGTGATCTGCAAATCGCCCAAACTCCAGCAATCGTGTCTTGCCTGGATGCAGACTAAGCCCGAAATGATCGAGCCGCTCTTGCAGGTCTTGCAGGAAACGTTGTGCCTCCCATCTGTGCTGGAAACACACCACGAAGTCATCCGCATAGCGGATGATGTATGCCTCTCCCACCGTCCTCTGTGATGAACGCCACGCCTGAAACCAGCAGTCCAGCACGTAATGAAGGTAGATATTGGCAAGAATCGGAGAGATCACCGCACCCTGCGGCGTTCCCTTTTCACTCTCCTGCCATACCTGCCCCTCCATCACCCCTGCCTTCAACCACTTGATGATCAGGCGTATCACTCGCTTATCTCCGATACGATGCTCCAGGAATCGGATCAACCAATCCTGGTCTACCATGTCGAAGAACTTGCGGATGTCGGCGTCCACGATGAAGCGGACCTGCCGACGCTCAATCACGTAGGCCAGAGCGTCGAGCGCATCATGTGCGCCACGCCCCGGCCGAAACCCGTAGCTAAACCCGTGAAACTCCGCCTCATAAATGGGCGTCAGGATGCACTCCACGACCGCCTTCTGGACGACCTTGTCCTCCAGTGCGGCGATACCGAGCGGTCGTTCACCTCCATCCGGCTTGGGTATGTATACCCGCCGGGAGGGGGTCGCTCGGTACGCTCCCCGGTGCACACGGTCGCATAGGTCCACCAAGCGGTTTTCCAATCCATCCGCGTACTCCTGCCACGTCACGCCGTCTGCCCCCGCCGCCGCATCGCGCTTAAGCGCGTAGAATGCGGCCCGAAGGGAGTCGACATTGACATGATGTAAGAGCGTTATGAGGCGTTCCTGTGGGTTCCGCTTCACGAATTGCCGTAACCAGTCCATCCCCTGTGACACGCGCTCCCAATTCTGCGCTTGGTACGTGTGTGGACTTTCTGGTTTCCCCTTGGGTACAGTCCTTCGCTCCAGCTGCTCCGCCGGGGATCTCTCCCCGTTGTTCGCAGCCTTCGTCGCTACTATGACTGTATCTGACTCCTTCATCTCGTCCATCTCCGGCTTTGGAGCAAGCTCCTTCCCGTTGCGGCCCTGCACAACAGCAGGGCGAGATGAAGGCCTCCCAGGTCCCGACAAGACACGTACGTACGTCCATGGGTTCTTCGACACCGCGGGCCTGGTACTCTCTCACCATAGCGAGAGTATCCATGTTGCCTTCGACTCTGAGGAAAGCCTCGGCGACCCGAATATTGCCTCTTTCGGTGCTCAATAGCCCTGACCGCACGCACCGCTACCGACGCTTCGCTGCCATCCTCACGAATGACACCGCACGGCTCGCGGAGATATGTGCTGGGTTGTAGCTTCATATCACGGGACTTGCACCCGCTGTGTCTTGCCAGTTCGCCTGGCGCACCCTCAGTCCGGCTTCCCTAACCGTGTTTCCTCCCGCCGCTCACCGAACCGGGCGTGCGGCACTACCGCACCCGGCTCTCCAGGCGGATCATGCAACTCGCACTCGGACAACGGCGTCGCCCCATGGAGCTTCTCCTGTTCAAAGACTTGCACGGTCCCTGTTTCCACTCCATGACTTGAGTCCGTTGATCATCAGGCCTGTTTACGCCCTGATAACACCCCGTGGCGTGCCTAGCATGCCACATAGCTCCTTCACTTTCGCATGTGATGCCGCCGAGGTCTCCGACCATTTACCGGTTTAGTAGGTCTCTGCCAATGCCGTGGCCTTTCCCTCTACGAACATCGCTCCGCACCTGCGGCCCCTTTCCTCCACGGGCATTACCCCGTCTCTACGGTACTACGGGCCACTCCGCCACCCTCTCGGCCCGGCCTGACCCTTGCGGGCTTCCGGTTGGTGTGTGCTACACCGCCGTCAGGGCTTCCATCGATCGGGATAGGTGGGGGCCTCACGGCCCCCACCCTCCCACACCACCGTGCGTACGGGTCCGTACACGGCGGTTCAATGGACTTGAGCAAACCGACTTGGGTGCCAGGGCCACCAGGCCGCTACGTGCCGGGAGTTCGGATTCGGGTTGCGCCGTGCGAACTTCGGTCCCTTCCCCACGGGCACCGCCGGATTCACCGGGGCTGTCCCACGCAAAAGGCAGCGTTAGCTGGATTTTCTGCCGCATTGCTCGCATGAGCTTGCCGTCCTACTATCCCTGTCCATTGTTCGGGCCTTCGTCGGCTAAGCCGACTACTATGCCCTCTGCTGACTTCTGCGTTGCGGTCACGTGCCTTACGACACGCTCAGTCCGGCTTAGCCGGACACAACGCAGATCTCCCAGGGTAAGACCAACCGCCTTCCCTGCACACCCGCCGAATCTACCACCCCGACGCATAGATGACGCGGACTTTGCGATAACCGGCTCGCTCGTCCGATCGGGTAGGCCTCGTATTCGGTTCTTGTTCATCGGGTCGCAGGTTTGCTCCACGCTTCCTTCAGACCCCGCCTCACGACGACGCCCTTGCGCTTCGCTAATCCTTCGCCGCCATCTGGCTGGATAGAGGACTTGCACCTCCAAGCTGTTGATCATGCCTGGCACACCGGTAGGCCCCGGGTTTCCCCGGGGCCCCCGCACAGATCCGGACGTGCCCGTTAAGGCATCCGGCTCCTCCCTCAGGTCGCGCCGCCGCGCATGACGTTAATGGGCCGGCTAACCAACCCATAGCCGTAACCGAACCATCCCATGTGACACACGAAGTCCGGCTCTGCGTCCGTAGAGTCGGCGGGAGGCGCACCTGCCGTAGGATCCGGTGGCTTGTCCGTCGCTTTCGCTCCGGGCCGCAGTCCGGCTTCCCTAACCGTGTTTCCTCCCGCCGCTCACCGAACCGGGCGTGCGGCACTACCGCACCCGGCTCTCCAGGCGGATCATGCAACTCGCACTCGGACAACGGCGTCGCCCCATGGAGCTTCTCCTGTTCAAAGACTTGCACGGTCCCTGTTTCCACTCCATGACTTGAGTCCGTTGATCATCAGGCCTGTTTACGCCCTGATAACACCCCGTGGCGTGCCTAGCATGCCACATGGCTCCTTCACTTTCGCATGTGATGCCGCCGAGGTCTCCGACCATTTACCGGTTTAGTAGGTCTCTGCCAATGCCGTGGCCTTTCCCTCTACGAACATCGCTCCGCACCTGCGGCCCCTTTCCTCCACGGGCATTACCCCGTCTCTACGGTACTACGGGCCACTCCGCCACCCTCTCGGCCCGGCCTGACCCTTGCGGGCTTCCGGTTGGTGTGTGCTACACCGCCGTCAGGGCTTCCATCGCGGTAGGCCCCGGGTTTCCCCGGGGCCCCCGCACAGATCCGGACGTGCCCGTTAAGGCATCCGGCTCCTCCCTCAGGTCGCGCCGCCGCGCATGACGTTAATGGGCCGGCTAACCAACCCATAGCCGTAACCGAACCATCCCATGTGACACACGAAGTCCGGCTCTGCGTCCGGTATGTGTTGGGTTGTCCGATTTCCCCTCGGGTGCGACGCTTCGCTCCACCAACTCCGCCGCACGATCCTCCGCGCTTTGTTCGCCGGCTTCATCGCTACTATCATCGCATCTGACTCCTCCTCGCCGTTCATCCTCCGCTCGGCAATGCCTTGGCTTTGGCGGCCCCGCCCTAAGCGCTGGGCAGCGAGGAGGCCTCCCAGGTCCCAACCTTGTACGTACATACGTGCCTGAGTTCTTGGACGCCGCGGAGCCCTCTTGAACCTCACCATATCGGTCCAATCAGTATTGCCTTCAGCCAACACGAGGACTTCGGCACTCCGAACAATGGTCCTTTCGGCGCTCATTAGCTCCGCCCATATGCACCCCTGCCGACGCTTCGCCCGTTCCCTCACGAGAACGACCGCACGGCTTGGGGAGAGATATGGATTGGTTATATCCTTTACCACAGAGGACTTACACCTCCTGTACTTGGCCAGTTAGCCTGGCGCACCGTGTTGCCACTCCTTCCATCTTGCATGCATGCCAGTGCCAGTACCCCGGCGGAAATAGACCGGTGCTCGTGTCGTTCTCTTCCCGGTCTACCAGCGGCCTTCCCCATGACACCGGAGGGTCGGCTTCCGCATTGCCCTTTTCGAGGCCTGCTCGGCATTCACTGCGCGTTCCGGCCTGCATGCTCGCTAAATCGCCTAAGCGATCCTTTTGCCAAAGTGCTTCAGTCATCGCGGTAGGCCCCGGGTTTCCCCGGGGCCCCCGCACAGATCCGGACGTGCCCGTTAAGGCATCCGGCTCCTCCCTCAGGTCGCGCCGCCGCGCATGACGTTAATGGGCCGGCTAACCAACCCATAGCCGTAACCGAACCATCCCATGTGACACACGAAGTCCGGCTCTGCGTCCGGCGTGTGTTGGGTTGTCCGATTTCCCCTCGGGTGCGACGCTTCGCTCCACCAACTCCGCCGCGCGGTCCTCCGCGCTTTGTTCGCCGGCTTCATCGCTACTATCATCGCATCTGACTCCTCCTCGCCGTTCATCCTCCGCTCGGCAATGCCTTGGCTTTGGCGGCCCCGCCCTAAGCGCTGGGCAGCGAGGAGGCCTCCCAGGTCCCAACCTTGTACGTACATACGTGCCTGAGTTCTTGGACGCCGCGGAGCCCTCTTGAACCTCACCATATCGGTCCAATCAGTATTGCCTTCAGCCAACATGAGGACTTCGGCACTCCGAACAATGGTCCTTTCGGCGCTCATTAGCTCCGCCCATATGCACCCCTGCCGACGCTTCGCCCGTTCCCTCACGAGAACGACCGCACGGCTTGGGGAGAGATATGGATTGGTTATATCCTTTACCACAGAGGACTTATACCTCCTGTACTTGGCCAGTTAGCCTGGCGCACCATGTTGTTACCTCCATAAACCGCCTTGGTCGCTACCAACTGAAACGACAGCTGTTGCGTGGGATTCGCACCCACAAGGAAGAAGCGCCTTATCACGGCGCACGGTGTGTGTTGGGTTGTCCGATTTCCCCTCGGGTGCGACGCTTCGCTCCACCAACTCCGCCGCGCGGTCCTCCGCGCTTTGTTCGCCGGCTTCATCGCTACTATCATCGCATCTGACTCCTCCTCGCCGTTCATCCTCCGCTCGGCAATGCCTTGGCTTTGGCGGCCCCGCCCTAAGCGCTGGGCAGCGAGGAGGCCTCCCAGGTCCCAACCTTGTACGTACATACGTGCCTGAGTTCTTGGACGCCGCGGAGCCCTCTTGAACCTCACCATATCGGTCCAATCAGTATTGCCTTCAGCCAACACGAGGACTTCGGCACTCCGAACAATGGTCCTTTCGGCGCTCATTAGCTCCGCCCATATGCACCCCTGCCGACGCTTCGCCCGTTCCCTCACGAGAACGACCGCACGGCTTGGGGAGAGATATGGATTGGTTATATCCTTTACCACAGAGGACTTACACCTCCTGTACTTGGCCAGTTAGCCTGGCGCACCGTGTTGCCACTCCTTCCATCTTGCATGCATGCCAGTGCCAGTACCCCGGCGGAAATAGACCGGTGCACGTGTCGTTCTCTTCCCGGTCTACCAGCGGCCTTCCCCATGACACCGGAGGGTCGGCTTCCGCATTGCCCTTTTCGAGGCCTGCTCGGCATTCACTGCGCGTTCCGGCCTGCATGCTCGCTAAATCGCCTAAGCGATCCTTTTGCCAAAGTGCTTCAGTCATCGATCGGGATAGGTGGGGGCCTCACGGCCCCCACCCTCCCACACCACCGTGCGTACGGGTCCGTACACGGCGGTTCAATGGACTTGAGCAAACCGACTTGGGTGCCAGGGCCACCAGGCCGCTACGTGCCGGGAGTTCGGGTTCGGGTTGCGCCGTGCGAACTTCGGTCCCTTCCCCACGGGCACCGCCGGATTCACCGGGGCTGTCCCACGCAAAAGGCAGCGTTAGCTGGATTTTCTGCCGCATTGCTCGCATGAGCTTGCCGTCCTACTATCCCTGTCCATTGTTCGGGCCTTCGTCGGCTAAGCCGACTACTATGCCCTCTGCTGACTTCTGCGTTGCGGTCACGTGCCTTACGACACGCTCAGTCCGGCTTAGCCGGACACAACGCAGATCTCCCAGGGTAAGACCAACCGCCTTCCCTGCACACCCGCCGAATCTACCACCCCGACGCATAGATGACGCGGACTTTGCGATAACCGGCTCGCTCGTCCGATCGGGTAGGCCTCGTATTCGGTTCTTGTTCATCGGGTCGCAGGTTTGCTCCACGCTTCCTTCAGACCCCGCCTCACGACGACGCCCTTGCGCTTCGCTAATCCTTCGCCGCCATCTGGCTGGATAGAGGACTTGCACCTCCAAGCTGTTGATCATGCCTGGCACACCGGTAGGCCCCGGGTTTCCCCGGGGCCCCCGCACAGATCCGGACGTGCCCGTTAAGGCATCCGGCTCCTCCCTCAGGTCGCGCCGCCGCGCATGACGTTAATGGGCCGGCTAACCAACCCATAGCCGTAACCGAACCATCCCATGTGACACACGAAGTCCGGCTCTGCGTCCGGCGTGTGTTGGGTTGTCCGATTTCCCCTCGGGTGCGACGCTTCGCTCCACCAACTCCGCCGCGCGGTCCTCCGCGCTTTGTTCGCCGGCTTCATCGCTACTATCATCGCATCTGACTCCTCCTCGCCGTTCATCCTCCGCTCGGCAATGCCTTGGCTTTGGCGGCCCCGCCCTAAGCGCTGGGCAGCGAGGAGGCCTCCCAGGTCCCAACCTTGTACGTACATACGTGCCTGAGTTCTTGGACGCCGCGGAGCCCTCTTGAACCTCACCATATCGGTCCAATCAGTATTGCCTTCAGCCAACATGAGGACTTCGGCACTCCGAACAATGGTCCTTTCGGCGCTCATTAGCTCCGCCCATATGCACCCCTGCCGACGCTTCGCCCGTTCCCTCACGAGAACGACCGCACGGCTTGGGGAGAGATATGGATTGGTTATATCCTTTACCACAGAGGACTTACACCTCCTGTACTTGGCCAGTTAGCCTGGCGCACCATGTTGTTACCTCCATAAACCGCCTTGGTCGCTACCAACTGAAACGACAGCTGTTGCGTGGGATTCGCACCCACAAGGAAGAAGCGCCTTATCACGGCGCACAGCGCCCTTGGCCTGACTGGGCCAAGATCCACGAAGAGCTCAAGGGCGTTACGCTGCGGCTGTTATGGCAATAGTATAAATAAGCCTACCCGTCCAGGCGTTGCGCCACGCTCCGCGACATTGCCCTCGAATTGGTTCAAACCGTTCGCACCAACGTCACTATAGACTGGACGTTACGTGAGAACGTGCGTGCTAATCTCCGGCGCTTGAGAAACTGCCATATCTTGGGTCTGTAGAATGCCGCGGCGTATCTTTGTGGAGTACCCATCAATCGCCCTAGACGGGCATATCCGGACTACATCGTATGACAGACTCAACAGAATCCAACGTACACTCACTGGTTACCCGTGAGGAGGCACTCAGCACCCTGGATGACCTGGTGCGCAGCTCCGCCCGGCGCATGCTTCAGGCAGCGCTCGAGCGGGAAGCCGACGACTACGTGAATGCCCATGCACACCTGCGGAATGAGCAAGGCCACCGAGTCGTCAAACGCAATGGTCACCATCCGCAGAGAGAAATCCTCACGGGTGCGGGCCCGCTAGCGATCCAGCGGCCCCATATCCGTGACCCTCGAACAGGGCATACCTTCACCAGCGCCATACTGCCGCGCTATATGCGCCGCAGTCCGTCGATAGATGCACTCATTCCGGCCTTGTACCTGCGGGGAGTTTCGACCAACGACTTTGCTCTGGCCCTGGAGGCCATACTTGGCCCGCAAGCTGGCAACCTATCGCCATCGTCAATCAGCCGACTCAAGGGGGCTTGGCTGGAGGAATACCGGCAATGGAATAAGCGGAACTTGACGGGCAAACGGTATGTTTACCTCTGGGCTGACGGGTTATACTTCAATGTCCGCATGGGAAATGAGCGCCCGTGTATGCTTGTTATTATTGGAGTTACACCCGATGGAAGGAAAGAACTCGTAGGACTTCTGGACGGAGAGCGGGAAAGCAGGCTGTCCTGGAAGGAGTTATTGCTGGATATCAAACAACGAGGCTTGGACGTAGCGCCTAAGGCGGCCACAGCAGACGGAGGCCTGGGCTTCTGGGCTGCGTTGGAAGAAGTATATCCCTCCACGCTACAACAGCGATGCTGGGTGCACAAGACAGCCAACGTGCTCAATAAGCTGCCCAAGAAGCTGCAGGGGGCTGCGAAAGAGAGACTCCGTGGCATCTATACGGCACCGTCCAGGAAGGATGCCCTGAAGGCACTCGATACCTTCGAGGAGCTCTTCGGAGGCGCCTACGAGAAGGCCGTCACCTGTCTGCGCAAGGATCAAGAGGAGCTCTTAACCTTCTACCAGTTCCCGCCCGAACACTGGGTTCACCTTCGGACTTCGAATCCCATTGAGTCCACGTTTGCGACCGTACGAAAACGTACACGGCAAACCAAGGGATGCGGCAGCCGGGACGCGACACTGATGATGGTTTACAAACTAACCCGGGAAGCGGAGAAACGCTGGCGGAGGCTGACTGGATCGCAACTGCTCATCCGTGTGCTGGAAACAACCCCACAAGAGTACAGCGTAGAAGTAGACAAACAAGCCGCCTAATTCTAATTCCACAATTCCACAATCCCATGCCGCGGCATTCTACAGACCCAAGATATGGCAGTTTCTCCCGGCGCTTGGCAAGGCGGCACTTGCGGAAGCACGGCTACCCCCCGGACAAACAAGAGCAAGCAACCAGAACAGTGCTTGAACAGGCTGAGGTGCTGTCTGCTGGTTAGGCAGCCTCGAAATAGGACCGCTGATCGCTTACTGCCTCAATAGGGTATCACGAATATTCGTGCGCAATTGTTCGTGATGCGCAGGGGCCAACGTGCACCGGATCAGCTTAATACTAGAGACCGTGTGCGCCTTCGTGATGATGGTCTTGAAACAGACAAGAAACGGGTAGGAATCCGCATCATCTCATATCGTTTCCCGTTGAATGCAACATTGCACCCATCTAATTGGGGGAAGAGCCGCTTTGATATCCAGATACGCTGACCGTTTGACCCCGACGGCCGTGCTTTGCCTACTGTTGGTGAACGCACCGCAGGAAATCGCCGCGGCAGATCGCTGGAATGGCTGCGAAGTTATGTGTGCTTCGTTTGTCCAACCGGAGAGGATCGACTACGCAGGCGCTGCCGATCAGAGTAGCCCTACGCATACCATCAGCGGCAACGTTGTGGACGTGGAGAGTGGAGAAAATGTGATTGGAGCCACCGTTTACGCGCCTGATTACAGGATTGGCACTACGACGAACCAGTACGGGTTCTTTAGTCTCACGGTGGACGCTGACTCCATTGCGCTGGTTTATTCGCATGTCAGCTATGCACCGGCCTTGCTGGACGTCAGGCTTGATGGTGACATTCGATTAAATGTCGAGCTGCAGCCTGCGACATTCGGTCTCGACGAGATTGAAGTTGTGGCGCAGACCGGAGACTCCCCCGTTGAGGCTGTTCAGATAATGCGATCAGGTTACCGGTGGCGAAGCTTCGGGCTGTGCCGGCGCTTTTGGGAGAGGTAGATATTCTGAAGGTGCTGCAACTGCTTCCTGGCGTTCAGTCGGGCACGGAGGCAACGAGCGGATTGTATGTTAGAGGAGGTAGTCCGGATCAAAACCTCTTGTTGCTCGATGGTGTCACGGTCTACAACGCCAGTCATCTGTTCGGCTTTCTAAGTGTGTTCAATGGAGATGCCATCAAGGATGTCACATTGATCAAAGGTGGATTTCCGGCCCGGTATGGTGGCCGGCTGTCATCGGTCATTGATTTGACCATGAAGGAGGGCAACCTTAAGGAATTTGAAGGGACCGCATCCATCGGTCTCGTATCGTCCAGTATATCCGTAGAAGGACCAATAAAAAGGGATCGGGCTTCTTTTCTCGTTGCCGCAAGGCGATCATACCTTGATCTCTTGGTCTATCCCTTCGCCAATTAAAGTCCGAAGTGCAACAACTGTAGACAAGGTAGTATGCCCCTGAGTAGAGACAGAAGATAGCACAGGCAACGCGGAAAACGAGCTTCTTCGGAGGGAGGGCGGAGCCCGACCGGAGAAGAAGCTGCTTGCTGGCCGAAGAAATTCGCGCTCCTTGACCTTTGAGGCAGCCAATGCCGACGGGCGAGCATGGCTCTTCCCCTGCGTGT
Source organism: Rhodothermales bacterium (assembly GCA_965216255.1). GTDB lineage: Bacteria > Bacteroidota > Rhodothermia > Rhodothermales > Bin80. The sequence goes on along the minus strand of OZ244148.1, from coordinate 3,471,065 downwards.
AGGCACGCATGATGTCACCCGAACATGGTACAATGGTCTATGGGTCTTTCTGGCGACGACCCGACTCAGACCATGGACGCGGAGGCTGCCACGCCCTCTAGTGCAGGAAGGAAAACCTCCGCCGGCGTGCGGTAGGCCAAGCATCGGCGCGGACGGTTGTTCAATTGCGCTTGCACCCGCCTCACCGCTGCCGGTTCAACCGTGTGAAAGTTGGTTGCCTTCGGGAAGTACTCTCGCACCAGGCCGTTGGTGTGCTCGTTCAGACCACGCTCCCAGGAGTGGTATGGCCTCGCAAAGTAAAACGATGCGGAAAGCGCGCTGGCGATCTGCCGATGATGAGCGAACTCCTTGCCATTGTCCGCCGTGATAGTAAGTACCCGGTCCTTTACCGGACTGAGACAACCTATGATCGCATGGCGGACCCCGATCGCAGCCTTTGACGCAACGTGCTCAAGAAACGTGAATTTCGAGGCGCGATCGACCATGGATACCAGTGCTCCCTGTTGTTTCGCCCCGATGATCGTATCAACCTCCCAGTCGCCTATCCGCGTCTTCTGCTCTACAATGGGATCACGTTCGCTGATGTCTACACGGTGCGGTATCAGGCCGCGCCCAGCACCGCTCTTGTTACGCCTGTTGTACCGCTTACCACGGCGACGCAGCAGCTTGTACAACGATCCGCCAGCCGCTCGGTCCGCCCAGCTATGCCTGTAAATCCATGTGGTGCTTACCGAAACGACACCATCACGACGAAGTCGACCCGAGACCTGCTCTGGACTCCAGTGCAGGGCGAGCTTCTCACGCACAAGAGACCACATCGCTTCAGTCATCTTCCGTGGACGCAACGATGCCTTCCTCCGCCGCCCGCTGGCCAAGCGGGTAGCCTGTTGATACCGGTAGCCCCTACCTCCGCTGTTGCGATGCAACTCCCGGCTGATCGTCGATGGCGAGCGACCCAACTGTCGCGCAATCTCGCGCAGCGAATCAGCTCGCTTCCTCAATGCGTGAATCTGGCACCTTTCCTCATAGGAAAGATGATGATAGCCCGTCGCCATTTGATACCCTCCAATGATGTCTTAACGGAGCGTACCGGCATCATCTCGCTCACATGTAATCAGCGTGATGAATACGCGCTTGCTAGCGCGCTGTCATCCAAATCAAGTGTTGCACTTCGTTGTTAAATGGGCCCTTTTTAAAAAAGGACAGGAAAGCTGGCTACTATTTCTACGACTTCAACGCTAAGACGAATTATGTCCTGTCTGATCGTGATCGGGCATATCTGAGTTTTTATGCCGGCCATGACCGTGCATACTCGCGGCGCCGCGGAGGCGCCGGCGGCGCAACGAACACGAACAAAGATCAGAATTTGGGCTGGCGAAATATGACTGCTACCGGCCGCTGGAATCGAATCCTGGGCCCGCGGCTCTTTTTCAATATGCTCGTGGGTTATACCCGCTACCGGTTGCGGCTTAGCTCCGAAGAAACGTTGGTGCCGGTAAGTGGACCGGCCAGTGCTTCAGCATATTACTACTCGAGTTTTCTCTCGGGTATAACGGACGGTATTGGGCGTGTGGACTTCGAATTCATACCGCAGCCCAGTCATTATCTGCGCTTCGGTATCAGCGGCACGGTGCACGCCTTTCATACGGGAGCCTTCTCGGAACAGCGGACAGGGGGCAGGAAATCATGCCGCTTGATACCACTTATACCCCGTCAGCCCTGACCAGAAGCACGGAATTTCGTGTCTACGCGGAGGACGAGGTACGGCTTTCTCCTCAGTTGAAAGTTAATGCAGGAGTGCACGCTTCGAGCTTTCTGGTAGCCGGGCGGCACTACAACTCGGTGCAGCCGCGAGTCAGTTTTTGGTGGCAATTGCACCCATCCACCGCGCTCAAGCTGTCGTTCGCGTCCATGCAGCAGTACATCCACCTGTTGACGGCGAGCAGTGGCCTTTCACTTCCCATGGATTTGTGGGTGCCTGCAACGGACATCGTGCGTCCTCAGCAGGCCAAGCAGGTCGCCCTGGGGCTGGCCCGAACGCTCCGTGATGGAAACTACGAGATTGTGCTGGAAAGCTATGTCAAGAGCATGCAGAACCTGATAGAGTATAAAGCGGGCACCAATTATTTCGGGGCGGAAGTCGGTTCATGGCAGGACAGGGTCGAGCGCGGGGAGGGATGGGCATACGGCGGTGAGCTATTTGCCCAAAAGACCTCGGGCCGAATTACAGGGTGGGCGGGGTACAGCCTGACCAAAACGAGGCGCAAGTTTGCCGGACTGAATAACGGAATTGGGTATCCCTTCCGTTATGATCGCTTGCATGACGTGTCTCTGGTCGTTGGTTGGCACTTGAATGAGTCCGTCGAAATTGCGGGAACGTGGGTGTATGGCACTGGACAGGCCATTTGGTTGCCGATCGGACACTTCTATGGTCTGGGGCATGATCCAGGTGGAGACAGTAGGTCGGGGTATCTGGACAACGGTCCACACACATTGCGCGTGTATGGCCCACGCAATGCTTCACGCATGGAAGCCTATCACAGACTTGACATGGCAGTCCACTTGCGCCGAAATGGCCTTCGGGCCAAGCGAATATGGTCGTTTGGGATATACAACGCGTACAACAGGAAGAACCCGTTTATCCTTGATGCCTCGGTTGTAAGGGGAGAGGATTACGAAGAGCAGTACGTGGTCTTCAAGGAAACCATTGTGTTTCCTGTTCTGCCCTTTGTAACGTATCGACTTGAATACTGAAGTGGGGCAGCGATGAGGCAGCAAATAGCAGGACTGTCCTTTCTGGTTTGCCTGGGCTGCGAAGCCATCGTCAATGTTGAGGCGCCGGAATACACTCCGGAACTTGTAGTCACGAGTCATTTCACTCCAGATAGTGCTTGTACGAAAATACTTTAAATCTTCAATAAACAATCGGTTATATCTTGCAATTGGCGGTGAATCTGAGGGACGTATAGCCGATTTGGGCGTTTAAGAGCGCAAAACAGCTCACATTCGCCAGGGAAACCATGCGCAAGATTGTCCCAGAGTGCCGTGCACTCGACAGTACGCCGATTGAGGAGATTGCCATAGACCCGAGAATGCGCGACGACATGAGTGCGGTGCTCAAGGGTCTGCAGTGCGTCTACTGCACGGCGGAATCCCGTGCGGCCTTGTTCACGATTCTGGAGGCGCACTTTCAGCCGGGTAAACGTAAAGATGTCGGACGACCGGGCATGGATCTATGGCGCGTCATCGTGTTTGCGATAGTCAAGCAGTGCCTGGATCTGGACTACGATGCTTTGTTGTACCGGGCCAACAACGATCTCTTGCTGCGGGAGCTCTTGGGGCACGGAGACGCCGCCTTTGACGCGGTGAAGTACAGCAGACAGCGGCTGGTGGACAACGTGCAGCTTTTGACGCCGAAGCTGGTGCAGAAGGTGACCCAATTGATAGTGCAGACGGGGCACAAGGTGGCTGGAAAACAGTCTGGGGCCGCGCTAGGCGGTCGCTGCGATTCCAGGGTGGTTAAGACGCATGTGCACTATCCCACCGATGTGGGTCTGTGCTGGGATGCGGTTCGTGGTTTAATACGTGTGAGTGCACGCTCGGCTGCGGTATTCGCTCTTCCGGGCTGGCGCAAGCATGCGTATCGCACGCGGAAGGTATACCAGGCCTTCATCCGGGTGCGGACGGCCCCGCGCTACCGGCAGAATCCGAAAGGAGTGCAGGCGTACTTGCGCCAGTGCACACAGACTGCAGCACGTGCCCGTACGCTGTTAAATGCCTTGGCCACGGCGCAGAAATCGGAGGCGGCGCGAGCGGATATCGCGTATTACTTGCACTATGTGGACTTGTTGGTGGATCAAATCCGGCGTCGCATCCTCTTGGGCAAGCAGATTCCACATGCGCAGAAAGTGTTTTCCATCCACAAGCCACATACGCGTTGGATCAGCAAAGGCAAGGCGGGCGTGCTGGCGGAGCTGGGCCTTCCGGTCGCACTGGTAGAAGATGAGCACCGGTTCATTTTGGCTTATCACATCCTGTGGGACACATCAGATGTTGAGGTGGCGGTAGCGATCATTGACGCGGTGCAGGCGGCTTTTCCAGAGTTCAATGCGTGCAGTTTTGACCGGGGCTTTCATAGCTTGAAGAATCGAGAAGCATTGGATGCTCGGCTGGCGCTCAATGCGCTTCCGAAGAAGGGCAAGCTTTCTCTGGCGGAGCGTGCGCGGGAGCGCGCGCCTGCGTTCAAGGCAGCGCGGCGGCAGCACCCGGCCGTCGAGTCGTGTCTGGCCAATTTCGGACTTCGGGGCGGTGCGCTGGTGCGGCAGAAGAGTCCGGAGAACTTCGCGCTGATGGTGAGCCTGTCGGTGTTGGCGGTCGACGTGCACCGGCTGGGTTGCCTGGTGCGCGCCCAGGAACGGGCACGAATGAGGCGTCGGCGAAAGCGCGCGGCGTAGGCCCGCTACCACCTCGTAGAAAGGTCCCAATCGCAGTCCCCAAGGGACACGTATGCCCTCCCGATAGGAACACAACGCCCTTCGAGCCGCAAACTGTCCGTGCGCGCACGCAAGAGACGCCAGCATGGCCGAAACACTCGAAGCGGACCGTCAACGAACTCAAAAAACAACCGTGCCTGTGCATTCGAGGCCGAAAAAAGAGAGTATTCGGTCAATCACCAGATAGCACTTGGTCGGTTGAATTGCACCGCAGTCTTGGCATTAGCGTCAGGGAAGATGCCAGGACACAATATGTGGATGGAGCTACCGTAATGATATTCACGGGCTCCAGCAGAATTGAGACATTGCGCTACCGGGGCCAGGGCAGATACGTCTCTGCCACCGATTCGTATCCACTTTACGGAACACTGTACACGCTACGGGTCGATGTGCCAGGTGAAACCGGCTTGCGAGCGGTTTCCCACGCACCGGTACCGACTCCGATTACCTATTCTTCCATCGAGCTCCAGGAAGAGGTGGGATATGGCCTTATTCGTGATGGCAAGTATCGGCTCGAGATTCGCTTGGCTGACCCACCGGGAAAGAATTTCTACCGGCTGGGCGTATATCGCTACAGACGCAATCAACGAACAGACTTGAATTCCGCAGACAGCGTGTACACGCTCCAGAGCATTGAAACCGTTGACCGCGGATGGTATTGCGGGTACAATGAAGCGCTTCACGCCGAGCTGACATTCGAGAGTAGCGACGACACTTGCCAAGCGCCCAAAGTAACGGATCGATTGTTTGACGGAAAAGAATTCTCATGGACAGGAACGGTCAGGGTATCTTTGTCAGATGCGGCGGGCAGGGATGAACTGCTTCTGCTGCTTTCTTCTCTTAGTGAGAATTACGTTGAATACCAGCGGACCTTGGTGCAGCAGCGGTTTGCTTCCGGTCCGTTTGTTGAGCCGACACGGGTGTATTCTAACGTGGAAGGGGGCCTGGGAATTTTTGCGGGATATACCAATACGATGGTGATTTTTCCGCTATCCGAGTGAGACTGGGTGGCTACGCAGGTACTACCTTCATGAGTGCCCGGCAGGGCTAGCCCTACCACCACGTCGTCGTGTAGACTTACGATTTTGCCGTAAGCGCCCGGTGCCCCCTTGCCATGCAGGTGGAGAACGTTTCAGCGCCCCGGGCAGGATCACACCTGCAGTGCGGTCTATTGAGTCAAGGTGGCCGGTGCCCCGCAGCATTGCAAAATCTTGGTCTATGCGGGCCTTCTGCCAAAGGAAGAACGACTTATCGGTGTGCCTGCCAGCGGTGGGACAACGGTTCCTGGACCCGCTTTATGAGATGTGTCGGTATGCGGCGCAGCACGAGGAACTGTCATGCTCTGGCCCACTCGAGCACGGACACCAGATACGACGCCGGTGCCGAAACGAAAAACCGTAACAGCGATCCACTAGGGTGAATCCCCTCCATCACGGCACACTCACGCGCCTCAGAGGCGCTTATCTTCAGGAAAACATCGCCTGCCAGTGCTGCGCGTGATCAACGTCAACAATAATCGGGGTCGACGACAATTAAAATAACGCTAAGAAGGAAGTCCGAGTTCAGTTTTTTGACCCCGGCCGGCACGGGTAACGACGGGAGAGACGCATGGCGCGTGGAAAAGGCTTCCGTCAACTGCTGAAGCGCCTGCTTCTTCCACAGGTTCACCTGGCTGGGGTGCACCTCGAAGCGGGCGGCAATCTGGCTTATGGTTTGCTCACCTCGTGTGGCCTCCACGGCCACACGACCCTTGAATGCGGCTGGGTACGACCTCCGTTTCATCGTGACGTGTACCTCGATTTGAGGGGTAGCGTCGGCGGGCGGCGCGTTACTCCATAGGAGCACGTTTCCACCCGCCGCTCATCAGTAGGGTCGAGGGCTGGCGCGCCTACGGTAGGGTCCGGTGGCTATTTCCATCGCTTTCGCTCTGGGTCTCAGTCCGGCTCCCGTGGTCACGTTTCCAGCCCCCGCCACGTCAAACCCAGCGTGCGGTTTTCCCGCACTAGGCTTTCCTGTTGGCTACTTCCCACGGTTTGTGGACCGCTGGAATCGGGAGCGCTTTCCTCCGCACTCTCTGCCTTGAAGCAGTCAAGACTGCCAAACAAGACGTACAGTACCGGTTTACTCCACCTCTTCCGTCCCAGTGAGGTCTTAGCCGTGCGATATATCCCCCGTCGTGGATCCTGCGTACCAATGGATGCCTTTATCTTAGCACCCTCGCCTCTCCATGGGTTGGAGAATCTACCAACAGCAGGGCGCCTTCGCTCCACGGACATTACATCCGCTTCAGCACTACTACACGCCCTTCCGCCACCCTCTCGCCTTTCAGCCCCTTTCCCGGTGCTGCCGGTTATAGGACCTACCTTGCTCCGACGATTTCTCGCCGGGGCGAGGAGGGCTTCTCCAGTTGCTCGGTGTGTCCTTGTCATCGTGCCATCGCTACCACCCCGCCGAAGTGGATCGGTCGTATCAATCAAGTTTCGACCGCTCATGCTGCCTTCGCCCTCCGGATGGGGGCTCGGCCTTCGGAGCACACTATCGAGGCCACCTGTGCGTTCACTCACGTTATGGCCCGATGACTCGCAACCTCCCTTTCGGAGGCCTTATCGGTAGGCTTCATGAATTAGGTTGCCCGCTTCCATGCTACCCAAGCTACAGAGCTTTGATTATTACTCTGGCAGGACTAACTCCTGCCGAACACACCAGCCTTAGCTGGACACACATCCGGACATGCGGTTTTCCCGCATCAGGCTTTCCGACAAGGTCATGTCTTCGCCCACGGAAGGCTCTTGGTCATCGGCGCAAGATGAGCCAGCCCATACGCATGGTATAGCCTCGCGTCAGGGAATCGCACGTACTTCCCTGACTTCACCTTATGTTTCCGACAGAGCCACTGGCGAAACCGCTTCGTCGTGTGTGCATCCACGGCTGCGTAGGCCGGACTAACCTGCCCCAAACAGAAGTAATTCGCCCAACCGGTCAGAAACCAGTTGAGACGCTCTACCATCTCTTCTGCGAAGAGCCATCCGTACTTGGCCACCGTCGCCTCACTGATCTTGCGGCAAATGCTCTGGACGCTCTTCTTGCTCGGACGGGTCCCTATGTAAGAACCGCGTCCGGTCGCTCGATAGTTGCGTCCAATCCGGTACCCGAGGAACTCGAAGGGTTCATCTGGACACCGGACGCATCGGGTCTTCCTTACGTTGATCGGAAGTTGCAGACGGTGCAATTTGGCCTCCACCGCTTCCAGCATCACCGTACCATCGGAGGTTCCGAGGACCGCAAAGTCGTCGGCAAAGTTCACGATCATCGCTCGGAAACGCCGGGCATAGCCCAGCTGCTTTCAGGCAAGAATGAAGCGGCGCATGTAGGCGATCGGAGATCGCCAGTATTGCTCAGAAGCGGCGAGATCGGTGCCCCCTGCGGGATCCCTCTCCCTTGCTTCCTTGTACGGTTCGTGAGACGTTTGCCTCCCTTGCCGTCATCTTCCTCTGCCGGCATGATCAGCCATGACTTGATGAGTTTCAGCATCCGACCATCGCTTATGCGACGCGCCATGCACTGCATCATCTTCTCATGCGGTATCTCGCCAAAGTAGTTCGACAGGTCTGCGCCAACCACCTCCCTGTGACCCTTATTCAGGAGTCTGTGGACATGCTTGACCGCTCCCTGTGCGCCACGTCCCCTCCGGTAGGTATACTGCTCCTCTTGCAGGTCCGCTTCGAAAATCGGCTCCAGTACTAGCATGGCCGATGTCTGCGCTACCCGGTCGCGAATGCAGGCAATACCCAGCGGACGAAACTTGCCCGGCTGCTTCTTCGGGATGAGTACCTGACGCACCGCACGCGGCTTGTACGTACCCTCCTTCAGATCCCGCGCCAGTTCACCCAGCCAGCGATCCACGCCACAGGCCTCAATGTCTTGGAATGTCTCCCTGTCCACACCAGCACTGCCACCGTTACGGCGTACCTGCTGCCATGCCTTGTACAGGAAGTCCTTCCGCCACACCTTGTCGCACAGAGCGTGAAAACGACGGTTGGGGTTCTCCTTCGCCTTAATGCCCGTGGACGGCCTGCCTGCCCGTGCCGTCCGAACTACCGGCACGGGCAGGGCGTAGCATGTGGCACTATCGGGGGGAATGAGCATGCCGGAGAAACGGAAGCTGCGGGGGCAACTGGGCAAGGCCGAACATGCCCGGAGGGTACGACGGCGCCGAAGGGCCGCGGCAACAATGAGCAATAACGTGTGTGATAGCCCACAAACGAACAAAATGAAAGTAGCTAAGCATAAGTGGAAACCGTCTGATCTCTTTTCTACCGCTAAGGCCGAAGCATACGGACGGGCGGCGGAGCAGCGACTTCTCCGCCTTCCGCCCGCGGAAGGGCGCATCGGAGGTGTAGTTCGAGGAATACGTTTTCTAGGAACAGTTTCCTTTATAGTTATCTGGCAGTTACTGCTTGCGCCTGGGTTCTTGCTAAAAGCAGTGCGGCAAGATATTGCTGATGCACAGGCGCCGCCGTGTGGTTCCACAATGCCCGGAGGGACAATGGAGTCAAGCTATGTGGAGTTAAGCTATGTGGAGTTCGCCAAACGTAGCAGATTGACGGATGAAGAAACAAAGCGAAGTTGGGATAGGCTTTGTGATCTGCCCGGCGTCGAACTCGTGGAATCCGTTGGGGAAGGTGAAGACGGATATCCAAGCGCGGGCAGGCGAAAGGTGCGCCTAAAGATGGGCATCATCGATGACATATAAAACGCGCTGAAGGTCCCGGACCGAATCTAACCCTGTTAGACTTGCGTCAGTAGCCATTGCCTTTCCACCTTTGCGTATCGCCCTTGAAGCAGGGCCTCTTCCCTCGACGAGCATTACCCCGCGTCTTCAGTACTATGGTCCCACCCTGCCGGCCCTACCGGCCCCTCACGGGGTTCCGGTTGCTGCGTGCACAGCACCGACAGGGCTTCCCGTGTTGCCTCTTCTTGCATGCATGCCAGCGCCACTACCCCGACGGAAGTGATCCGGTGCTTGTGTCGTTCTCTTCCCAGACCACCGGCGGCCTTCCCCTATACTGCGGAGGGTTGGCTTCCGCATTAGATTTTTCGAGGCCTGCTCGGCACTAACTTGCGTTCCGGCCTGCATGCTCGCAGAATCGCCTCGCGATCCTTTTGCCAAAGTGCTTCAGTCATCGCGGTAGGCCCCGGGTTTCCCCGGGGCCCCCGCACAGATCCGGACGTGCCCGTTAAGGCATCCGGCTCCTCCCTCAGGTCGCGCCGCCGCGCATGACGTTAATGGGCCGGCTAACCAACCCATAGCCGTAACCGAACCATCCCATGTGACACACGAAGTCCGGCTCTGCGTCCGTAGAGTCGGCGGGAGGCGCACCTGCCGTAGGATCCGGTGGCTTGTCCGTCGCTTTCGCTCCGGGCCGCAGTCCGGCTTCCCTAACCGTGTTTCCTCCCGCCGCTCACCGAACCGGGCGTGCGGCACTACCGCACCCGGCTCTCCAGGCGGATCATGCAACTCGCACTCGGACAACGGCGTCGCCCATGGAGCTTCTCCTGTTCAAAGACTTGCACGGTCCCTGTTTCCACTCCATGACTTGAGTCCGTTGATCATCAGGCCTGTTTACGCCCTGATAACACCCCGTGGCGTGCCTAGCATGCCACATGGCTCCTTCACTTTCGCATGTGATGCCGCCGAGGTCTCCGACCATTTACCGGTTTAGTAGGTCTCTGCCAATGCCGTGGCCTTTCCCTCTACGAACATCGCTCCGCACCTGCGGCCCCTTTCCTCCACGGGCATTACCCCGTCTCTACGGTACTACGGGCCACTCCGCCACCCTCTCGGCCCGGCCTGACCCTTGCGGGCTTCCGGTTGGTGTGTGCTACACCGCCGTCAGGGCTTCCCGTGTTGCCACTCCTTCCATCTTACATGCATGCCAGTGCCAGTACCCCGGCGGAAATAGACCGGTGCACGTGTCGTTCTCTTCCCGGTCTACCAGCGGCCTTCCCCATGACACCGGAGGGTCGGCTTCCGCATTGCCCTTTTCGAGGCCTGCTCGGCATTCACTGCGCGTTCCGGCCTGCATGCTCGCTAAATCGCCTAAGCGATCCTTTTGCCAAAGTGCTTCAGTCATCGCGGTAGGCCCCGGGTTTCCCCGGGGCCCCCGCACAGATCCGGACGTGCCCGTTAAGGCATCCGGCTCCTCCCTCAGGTCGCGCCGCCGCGCATGACGTTAATGGGCCGGCTAACCAACCCATAGCCGTAACCGAACCATCCCATGTGACACACGAAGTCCGGCTCTGCGTCCGGCGTGTGTTGGGTTGTCCGATTTCCCCTCGGGTGCGACGCTTCGCTCCACCAACTCCGCCGCGCGGTCCTCCGCGCTTTGTTCGCCGGCTTCATCGCTACTATCATCGCATCTGACTCCTCCTCGCCGTTCATCCTCCGCTCGGCAATGCCTTGGCTTTGGCGGCCCCGCCCTAAGCGCTGGGCAGCGAGGAGGCCTCCCAGGTCCCAACCTTGTACGTACATACGTGCCTGAGTTCTTGGACGCCGCGGAGCCCTCTTGAACCTCACCATATCGGTCCAATCAGTATTGCCTTCAGCCAACATGAGGACTTCGGCACTCCGAACAATGGTCCTTTCGGCGCTCATTAGCTCCGCCCATATGCACCCCTGCCGACGCTTCGCCCGTTCCCTCACGAGAACGACCGCACGGCTTGGGGAGAGATATGGATTGGTTATATCCTTTACCACAGAGGACTTACACCTCCTGTACTTGGCCAGTTAGCCTGGCGCACCATGTTGTTACCTCCATAAACCGCCTTGGTCGCTACCAACTGAAACGACAGCTGTTGCGTGGGATTCGCACCCACAAGGAAGAAGCGCCTTATCACGGCGCACGGTGTGTGTTGGGTTGTCCGATTTCCCCTCGGGTGCGACGCTTCGCTCCACCAACTCCGCCGTACGGTCCTCCGCGCTTTGTTCGCCGGCTTCATCGCTACTATCATCGCATCTGACTCCTCCTCGCCGTTCATCCTCCGCTCGGCAATGCCTTGGCTTTGGCGGCCCCGCCCTAAGCGCTGGGCAGCGAGGAGGCCTCCCAGGTCCCAACCTTGTACGTACATACGTGCCTGAGTTCTTGGACGCCGCGGAGCCCTCTTGAACCTCACCATATCGGTCCAATCAGTATTGCCTTCAGCCAACATGAGGACTTCGGCACTCCGAACAATGGTCCTTTCGGCGCTCATTAGCTCCGCCCATATGCACCCCTGCCGACGCTTCGCCCGTTCCCTCACGAGAACGACCGCACGGCTTGGGGAGAGATATGGATTGGTTATATCCTTTACCACAGAGGACTTACACCTCCTGTACTTGGCCAGTTAGCCTGGCGCACCATGTTGTTACCTCCATAAACCGCCTCGGTCGCTACCAGTTGGAACGACAGGTACTGGATGGCATTCGCACCCACTAGAGAGAAGCGCCTTATCACGGCGCACGCAGGCTTCTATCTTAAACCACTGTCCAAAATTTGGGTGCACTATACCATGGAGTGCGACCTGGGCCCGCAACGATTCAAAATGCAACTCAGTGTGCAACCCAAATCCACTGCATTTTTACCTATCGACGGTTTCGTGGCCGGATTGCACCACTTGAGGGTAGCAGCCCTCCTTATGCGCCAATATTTCCGGCTGTACTGAAATTTGGTAAAGACCGAGGATTGGCAGCGATCCGCATTCGCTGAGCCTGGCCTCTGCAGAAGGAACCGCTTAGTCCCCCGACGCCGCTGCCCGGCTCAGCATGCCCGCAATATCGATACCTGTGGAGGCTTTCAGACTTTCCAGAAGCGCAGGCGTAGAACCAGCAATCTGGTTGAAGACAGACGGTACACCCGTGCCCTGCCCGCTGTCCACCACGGTGAGTTTATCTATTGTCAGGTTGTCAACCGTTTTGACAACCTGCCGGAGGATGTCTGGCAACATCTGTATCAGGAACAGGCGCTCGGCATTGGGGCCCGCTTCCTGCCACAGCGCGAGTTTTCGCCGAAGCACCTCTACCTCTGCCTGCCCGTCTTCAAAGATGCGGGCCGCATTGCCCTTGGCGATCTCCTCCTTGGCCAGGCGGTCCGCCTCTGCTACCACCACCACCTCGGCCCGCTGACGCTTTTCGGCGAGCTTGATCTCCTCCACGGCCAATTCCTGCTTCGCCCTAGCCGCAGCCACATCCGCAGCCACGTCGATACGGGCTTCTTCCGCCTGTGCCTGGGCAGCAAGCTGGGCCGTTAGAATACGAAGCTCGTTTTCGGCTTCCACAATGGTCTTGCCTGCTGAGGCCTCTGCCAAGCGCGCCTGCTTCATCTTCTCCGCTTCCGCCACACGCGCAGCCGCAATAATGTGGGCGGACTGCTGTCGCCCGATGGCATCTAGGTAACCAGCATCGTCTTCGACGCTCTGGATCTTCATGGTATCCAGTTGCAAGCCAAGATTGCTGAGATCGCTGTCTGCTTCGGCCAGGAGCTCCTTGGCAAACTTGAGCCTATCCTCGTTGACTTCCTCGGGAGTAAGCGTAGCTAGCACTCCCCGCAGGTTTCCTTCCAGTGTTTCCTTCGCAATGGTCTGAATTGCCTCAAGCTTCTTTCCCAGTAGTCTTTCCACCGCGTTGGCGAGCTCAGATTCATTCGAGGCAACCTTCACGTTTGCAATCGCACGAACGGTCAGCGGAATCCCACCCTTGGAGTAGGCATTCGTAACAGTAAGGTCTATTGGAATGGTGTTGAGTTGCAGCCTGTCCACCTTTTCGATCAGCGGTATTCTGAAACCTCGACCGCCCTGCACCACGCGATATCCCACCGCACTACCGTCGGTTAACTGACGTTGGCGGCCACTGAAAATCAGTACCTCATTGGGCTGGCAAATCTTGAGGTTAGCCCGAACAATGCCCACAATGGTCAAAATGGCGGCTATGATAACGACGGAAACTATTACGGCAAATTCCATTTTTTCAGGTATAAGGAGGATGAGAAAGGCGCAGCAGAGGCGCGCCTCAGGACGGCTTGACCACTTCGGCGATCGCGCCAATAACACGAACCACCACTACTTCGTCTCCCAAGGTAAATTGCTCTTCCACGTCTTCGAACGATCTTGCCACGAGTTGCAGTCGCCTGCCTTTACGGGTAACAACAATCTTGCCAGTATCGGTGGAATCGAATGGAATCAGGACGCTCCCGGAGCTACCCTTAAGGTCTGCCGACGTCACCGCGCTGGAAACATGGGAATAGCCAACCCGCTTGATGACGTAGTTACCGCCCATGCCGACCATGCCTCCCACCGCCAGTGAGGCCACAAGTCGCACTACCTCTCCCACATCAGCAATAGGAAGCAAAACGCCGCACAGACCGAAGAAGGCCGCGAAAAGGAAGAGTGCCCGCAGCGAAAAGAGATCTATCAAGCCGGGCCCAGCACCTAAGTCCGCCTCTGCATCCAAGTCGGCTTCAAGATCCCCATCGAAATCCGCATCCGCATCGCTGTCTGCGCCGCCGAACATGGAGAGCAGCACAAAGAAGCCGCCTACGATCAGGCTGATCCAGTAAATCGTATCCATTGTTCGCCAGGTCCTGGCAAAGTACACCGAACATGGCTAACGACTACGATAGCGCCCCGTTTCCGGCGCTCCGCGCCTTTCTCGATGCGAGGCCCTTGGTTATCATATGGGCGTGATGGCAGCCCGGTCCTCTTCTCCAGTCCGTACACGCACGATACGCTCCACGGGGAGCACGAAAATCTTCCCGTCTCCGACTCGACCTGTCTGAGCGGCACTTCGGATGGCGGCGATGGTTTGCTCCAGAAAGGGTTCCGAAACACCGATGTCCAGCATAACTTTCTCGTGGAGCTCTTTCTTGACGGTCGTACCCCGGTAGGTCTCTACGAATTCCTCTTCGCCTCCATGGCCGCGCACTTGCAAAACGGTAAGGCCCTCTATTTCCACCGCATACAGTGCACGAAGGACATCCGTAAGTTTGTTGGGCCTAATAATGGCCTTTACTAGCTTCATGAATCTTGGTGTTTGAAAAGCGGATTATGAGCTTAGCTTGCAGCGAATCCCTTCGTACCATTCTGCGCCTCGAAAATGTCGGCGTCGCTTAGGAGCACAGCACCGGCGCCCGTTGAATAGGCCTCTTCACCATGATCAACGAGATCCATTCCGGCTCCTTCCTGGTCCTCCCTGGCCCGAATCTTCACTATCAGGCCCAGAACCTTCAAAATGGCGAAGGTCAGCGTTCCGCTGTACACGGCGACCGCCAGCACCGACAGAGCCTGGATGCCAAGCTGCGCGGCGTTGCCGTACAGTAGCCCGTCTGCCCCTGCCCCGTTTATCAAGGTGGTAGCAAATACGCCGGTAAGCAGCGCTCCCATGATGCCGCCCACGCCGTGGGCGGCAAAGACATCCAGGGAGTCGTCAAGCATGGTCCGGGGACGCCAGCGGATCAGAAAGAAGCTCGGAATGACCCCGATGGCACCGAGAGCCAGGGCGCTCGTAGGCCTAACGAAGCCAGCCGAGGGAGTGATGACTACCAGTCCCACCACAATTGCCGTAGCCACGCCAAGTGCTGTAATCTTCTTCGTAATCGCATAGTCCAGCACGGTCCAGACTACCAGGGCCGCGGCCGGAGCGAGCATCGTATTCACGAATGCCAGCGCTGCAATACCGTTTGCCGCGAGCGCGCTGCCCCCGTTGAACCCAAACCAGCCAAACCACAGAAGTCCTGCTCCGAGCAAAACAAAGGGCACGTTATGAGGCAGGAGCGCTTCGCGGCCGTAATCCTTGCGGGGACCGAGTACTACCGCAGCAACCAATGCCGCGACGCCTGCATTAACGTGCACGACGGCGCCGCCGGCAAAGTCGAGAGCGCCCAAGGTGTCCAGCCAGCCTCCTCCCCACACCCAGTGCGAAACCGGGGCATAAACGAGCAGCCCCCACAGCGCAATGAATACTACATAGGGAACAAAGCGCATGCGCCCTACCACCGCGCCTGAAATCAGCGCAGTCGCAATAATGGCAAACGTGCCCTGAAATCCCATAAATAGGAGCGTGGGGATACTGCCGCTGGGCTCAAGCCCTACTCCGCGCAGAAAGGTCATAGACAATCCGCCAACGAAGGAGCCGCCCTCACCGAAGGCGATAGAGTAACCGGCGATGGCCCAGAGGACGCCAGAAACGCCCAGGGCGACAAAGCTCATCATCATGGTGTTGAGCGCATTCTTGGAGCGCACCAAGCCACCATAGAAAAATGCCAGCGCCGGCGTCATTAGGAGCACAAGGGCGGTAGATATCAGGATCCAAGCCGTATCGGCACCGGAAATCGCCGCCTCAGAGGCCTCCTGGGCGAACGCATTTGTTACGCCTGAAAGGCCCAGCAAAGAAGAACACACGATTCTACGCATTATAGTGACGGTTAGCATTGGAAAGTGATTATGCACCCATGGCTACATAAAGTAAGGCCACTAGCCTCCCCACGCAATGTATTGCAATTAGTGTCTGGCCGAAAATGCCTATTGGTTTGGACAGGGCTCCAGCACGGTATTTCAGGGGCAATTTTCGGGATTGTCGGAGTCTGAGGGGCCTACATGAATGCGCTCAGAGCATGGTTTCCATGCCGCAGAGTGCATGCACGTGCGTGGAATAGGCCACTCTTGAATTGTTGCAGCCAGCCTGGACGTTGCTATCCGATTCCGCTCGTGAGCGTCGTCTTTCTCGGCAGTCTCTGCGGCTTGCTTGTTCAGGCAGCCAGACGCTGGGGCTTTCGCCGCTAAAGTCTCCTGCTGGCGCAGTATCAATCCGAGTCAATGCACATTTGCCGCCACAACCGAAAGCGCCACGCTGCGCGCAAATCCCTCCTTGCCGTGCGCCCGCACTCGATTCAATCCGCGGTGCTCCACGTTGTTGATCGCTGACTCAATCGCCGGATGCTGCCGGCGCGCTGCTACGAACTCTTCCGCCCTTTCCCGCTCACGATCGGCCTCCGTGCCTTTTGCCTTCCTGGGCATCGCAGCCAGCCCCAGCTCTGCCTCAAACGCGGTAAGGTTGTCTGGGCCGTAAAAGCCCCTGTCCACGCTACAGGAAACCACGGCACCGTAGCGCTTCTTCGTTTCGGTTAACAGGGGCACAGCCGCGTCCACGTCCGTGTCCTCCCACTGAATCATGCGGTGGAGTATGAATGGGTGCTCATCGTCTATGACTCACACCGGCACACCCAACTCGGCCATGATGCCTGCTTTCTGCTTGCGGATTCAACGTGTGTGCTCTTCATACACCGAAAACACCTTCTCCTCGTGCGCAATCCTGGATCAATCGCCGCTCTACCTGCTCTATCTGACGCTCACAGTGCGTCAGATACCGCGTAATCTCCGGATGCGGCACGGACTGCTGCTGCAACGTCTGCACCGTGGACTTCACTTTCTTTACCACCACTTGGCATATTTCCAGGTCGGCCTCAACACCCTCTTTCGTGCGCCATCTGCGCGCCAGACGCACCGGAGCAAAGTGCGCATGCACAGCGCGCAGCCAGCTCCTGTACTTACGCCAGCCCGCTATGCGATGCCTCGATACCGTGACCAACAGCACTACACACTGTATGGCATCCCACAATAGCCGCACATCGGTCTGCCAGTGCACGCCGGTCTCCACAACAAAAGAGATTGCCCGTGTATGCAGCTCTTCCACAGCACCCACTTCCTGGTGCCCATAGGCCACTACGATCTGGTTGACCTCATCCAACAGCTCCGGTGTCAGCTTCGAAACATAGTCGATGATGGTCTGCCTCCGGAAGATGACACGACCGCCCATCTTGCCATCCAACCCCAGCATCTGGCGCACGATATCCATGTGATTGACCAAGAACGTCAACCGATCAAAGTCACAGCCGAGTCCCTGCTTCAGGGTGGCCAGCACGAAGATGCTCCAGAAGTCCATTCCGGGCCGGCCTCGGTCCAGATCGGCCAAGTTAGCAAAATGGGTACGGAGCAGATCGAAAACCTTGGCGCGTGCCTGCAGATGGAGGTAGAGGGCCTACGGCCCAAGCAGATTGGCTGGGATGTCGTCGCGGCTGTCGGGGTCGATCTGGATTTCAGCAATGGGGGCCTGTCCTAATGAAAACTGCTGCTCTCTGACGGATCTCATGCGAATGATCCGAATCTTGGCGTGAAGCACCCCTTGAAATGGTAAAACGGGGCATGAATCCAGTGAAAGAAACGAATTGGGCCGAAAAGTCGAAAATAAGAAGAGAGGTAGAATGGGAGTCCACGTGGGGATACACACCTATTAATGCCTCGTAGATGCTTCGTAATAGTAATTAGACTCCCCACTTATCCTTAACCAGAGCTGTAACAGAGGCATTTTATCAACACCCTTTTCAATCGATTCTTTTTCGGCCAGGCACTAATTAGAATCGATCGCTATTCTTATTCTTTTGTTTCTCTTCACAATAGGATTCAATTAAGAATGAGCAGCACCAGCACTCTCGAACGATTGCGTCGCGGTGCGCATGCCCTTCGCTGTGTCACGGGATCCGCAGAGCCTATGGTGTTTGCACTTACCCGAAGGTGGCTACTAGTCGGCTGTCATAATGAAGAGGGGCGCCCGATCAAAAGTGGAGTAATTGGGGCGCAGCCGATCCACGTTATAGTACTTGGCCACATCTACGGTCTTGTGCGGCCTGTTGATGGCTTCAAGAGGCGTACTGCCGTATATCCCGTTCACGATGTTGACAAGCCTGCCGGAAATCCCATTCAGTACCAAATCCAGGGCCAGGTTGCCGAAGGCCATGGGAACCACGCTGTCCAAGGCATCGGGCGCTCCACACCGAACCAGATACCCGAGGCGCTGGTTTACGACGTTGATCGAACGACCATTGTTATAGCGGGACGACCTAGTCTTGAGCTCGGCCCCCACCCGGTCACCGATGCCCCCAAGCTTGGCGTGGCCGTACTGGTCCTTTTCCGCCTCCTCAAACGACATGTTCGCATCGCCCTTCATCTTTGCCCCTTCTGAGACGAGCACCACGGAGTAGTTGCTGCGGTTTCGGTGCCAGTCGTAGACCAAAAGCTCCGTTAGCTTGTCCATATCAAAATCCACTTCAGGGATAACGCACCGGTCGGCGGCCCCGGCCATCGCGGGTAGCAGCGCGGAATAGCCGGCATAGCGCCCAAAAACCTCGATAACAAGGAATCGTTCGTGTGAGCCAGCGGAAGTCCGGAGCGTGTTCGCCAATTCGATCGTGCGCGAAACACAGGTGCCGAACCCGATACAGTAATCGGTTCCGGGTACGTCATTGTCCATGGTCTTCGGAATGGCCACCACACTTACGCCCTCCTTGTGCAGGCGATAGCCGTAGCTGAGCGTATCGTCGCCCCCTATCGGAACAAGGAAATCCAATCCCAAGAATTCGATGTTCTTCAGCACCGAGGCTGTAACGTCATTACTGTCCTCTATATACGTGTCCCTCAAATGCACCGGAAGATTGCTTTTCGGCAGGTGGCTTGGACGTGTGCGCGAACTGTGCAGAAACGTGCCACCCGTGCGTCCCAACGGATTGACCACCGCCTCTGTTAGCACGTGGAAATTCTGGCTGTTGTCCGCTTCATTGTCTGGAATCATTTCGACGAGACCGGCCCATCCACGGCGAATTCCAACAACTTTGTACCCTTCCCGGAGCGCCCGAATGGTGACTGCCCGGATAGCCGGGTTGAGTCCCGGGACGTCGCCACCGCCCGTCAGAATGCCTATGGTCCCCTTGTAAGCCATTTTTCCCTTTCTTTTATGCAGCGCAAAGGTACAACAGCATTCTATCTGGCGCCACTTCTTTACGTAACCATCACACCGGGGAATGTGGCCGCCGGTAAATGCGTCCAATAGTCCCTGCCATTCATTCCCCTACTCCAATGAACACGTACGCCAAGACTGCTTCGGCCGCCCTTTTTCTCCTGCTTCCAGTTGCGATTGCCTCCCAGGCTCAGCCCTTGAAACGAGAGCAGATTGCAACGCGCATGGCCGCTCAGGTAGACTCGCTGGTGTCGCAGCTGCAGCTGAGCACAGAGCAGGAAGAGCCCGTTCGCGCGGTGCTTATGGAGCAGAGCATGCTACGCATGCAGTTGCGGCAGCGGGCCTCGGGCGGCGCGTCAATGCGCGAGCGCATGCTGGCCGTCAACGATTCTACCGTGGCGAAGCTGACCGAGCTCCTTTCCGATGAGCAGTTGACCCGATACCAGGATTTCCGCGCACAGCGCAGGCCCGCGCGGCGCGGCTTCTAGCGGAATGCTCGCCCCGGCAAAATCGTCTAAGTATAGGGCCCGCTAACGCAACCTCATTCCACGACCATGAAAACCATCGCACTTGCATGTACAGCGCTCTTCCTTTTCTGTGCATTCGGCAGACCGGAAGCTGCAGTCGCCCAGAGACAGGACATATCCAGAAACCAGCGCAGATCCGCTGCCGTACGCCTTCTGGCATCCGTTGATAATCCTTCTACGGAATTGAAGGCCGCGCTCACACGGGACAGTCTTCATGTGCCGGGCGGCCTCTGGAGGGCTGCAGCCCTGCTCCAGGCAGAGCTTAGCGCCGAGCAAAAGAAACGCATTATAGGCTTCGGGAAAGAGCAAAAGGCAAGATTCCGGCAACAAGGGCGGCGGGAGCGCACTGGCCGGCCAAAATTTCGCGGCCCTAGACAAGAGACTCGTCGCGTCGGAGCCAGAGCCTGGCAGCAGGATGGAACCCGTAGAGACGTGTTTGCTGACCCGGGAGGCACGGACTTCCGAGATATCCAGTTGGATGCAGCGCAGCGCTCTGCCGTTCGAAAGGCGTGGGCCGCGCTTCGGGACAGCGCGCTGACGGTCCAGGCACGCCGGGACGCCATGGCCCAGGTGGTCCACGATGCCATGACTCCGGAGCAGCATGCAGCCCGCGAGCGCCGAGAGAGTCGGCAGATGGCCACAACCGACGCGCGGAACACGGCGCTCGGGCTTGATGCCCAAAAGCGCGCCTCCATAGCCGCCGTGCGCGAAACCACCCGCTTGCGCGCGGACTCACTGCGAAGCCAGGTACAGGCCCTGCGCGAGTCCTCTCGCTCGCTTCGCAAAGAGCATGCGGCAGCAATGTCGGATTTATGGACTCCTGCCCAGCAGGAAATTATGCAGCTACAGGCCAGCCTTAGCCGGATCGTGGCGGCAGGCAGCATCCGTAGTCGATCGCGCAAAGACGCTAAGCTCAACAAACGGCGCCTCCCCCGGCTATCTAGCACGCGGGCACGCCAATGATCCAAATAACTTAGACCCAACACGCACGCCGTTGCACACGGAGGCTGAACTGATACAGTGTGCCCAGGAAGGAGATCGGCGCGCCTTCGCTCTCCTTGTCAGACGGCACGAAACTGCCATCGGCCGCACGGTAACGGCCATGCTTGGCCCAGCAGATGAAGTAGACGATGTTGTTCAGGACACATTCATTCGCGCCTACGAAACGCTGGACCGATTTCGCGGCAATGCCGCGTTCGCAACCTACCTGCACCGCATTGCAATTAACCGCTCCCTGGATGCATTGCGACGCCGTAAGCGGTGGCAGAACCGCTTTGTTCGTCATGAAGAAGCAGCGCTACCCGCTGCCGGGCGTTCCATGGAAGAGGACATCGAACGCAGTGACCAGGCACGGTTGGTTCATGCCGCTATTGGCCAGCTTAAGCCGGACCACCGGGCGGTGGTTGCGCTGCGCCTGCTGGAAGGGTTTTCGACGCGGGAAACATCCGACATACTTGGCATCACGTACGGTACCGTACTCTCCAGACTAAGCCGGGCAACGCAGGCTCTGCGTGAACTGCTGAGCGGGATCCTTGCCGTTGAAGACATACATTAATCCGAAAAGCATGAAAGAGCAGGAAATCAGGCATCTGGAAGCCCTGTTCGGTGACCAGCCCCCGGACTCCGAGCGGCACGCAGAGTGGCAGGAGCTGCAGGCACTTGCGGACTTGCTCCGGCTGACAGTAAAGACCTCGAGCGAGCAGTCCGTGAAGCCCTACCTGACTGAGCGTGTGCTCCGACGTATGGCACCTGTGACTGCCGGCACTGATTTATTCTTCGGCGCGCTGTGGCAGCTTTTTCGCCCAATCGGTGTGGCCGCGCTTTTGCTCATTCTTGGTTTGGCAACATACAATGCGTCCCTTGTCGATGCGTACGATGTCCGGCCGACAACGGCCGAGGTGCTTTTGGGCCTGCAGCCCGTTACGCTGACAACCGCGTACGCCTCTGATTTGGAATCGCTAAACTTTCTCGATCCATGAACGTTCGGGCTAAATCTGCTTGGTTGCTCCTTGCCACGCTGGTCGTAGGCATTGCCCTGGGCGTGCTGGGAGCCAGTACGCTGCAGAATCGACGCGTTGACCGAATTCGTGACACACGCGAGCGTGGCGGTGTCACGCGCTTCCTCATGCGCGTGCTGGAGACGGAAAATGAAGCCCTGAGTGCAGAAGTACAAAGCGTAGTAAGAGAGGCCGAACAGCGCTTTCGACAAGTCCGCGCGCAGTGCAGTGACAGCTTGACGGCGGCGCGGAATGCCATGCTGGAAGATATCAAGACTTACCTCACACCAGAGCAGCAAGAACGTCTGGAAGCATGGGAAATGCGTGGTCGGCACGGCCGACGAAATTCGCGACGGCGCTGAGCTGCATACCTTATAGGCCACACTATCAAGGCAATGAATAAAATCCTTCTTGTAATCGGTGTGCTCGTGCTTTCCGGTGCGTCGGTATGGTATTTCAATAGAGATGATACGGAGGCGGCAAACCCCTATCGTTTCGTGACAATCGAGCGCGGAGACATTGAGTCTGTGGTTACCAGCACCGGGACGCTAGATGCCGTAACCACGGTAGAGGTCGGCACCCAAGTATCCGGTATCATTTCCCACATCTACGTGGACTTCAACGACAGGGTGCGAAGAGGACAGGTAGTAGCGCGCATCGACACTACGCTTCTTACCAGTGCCGTGCGTGACGCCGAAGCAAACGTGGAGCGTAACCAGGCACAAATGCGCCAAGCGAAGCGGGAATTCACTCGCATCAAGGGACTTTTCGACAAACAGTTCATTACCGAGGTCGAATACAACCGGGCCGTCTACGATTTGGATATCGCAGACGCCTCCACCAAATCCTCGCAAATCAGCCTTGAACGCGCCCGCCAGAATCTGAGCTATGCTACCATTTACGCGCCTATTTCCGGTACGGTTATCGAACGCAATGTGGATGTCGGCCAGACGGTGGCGGCAAGTTTCTCGGCACCACAGCTGTTTCTCATTGCGGATGATTTGTCCCGGATGGAAATTCTGGCTTCGGTTGACGAAAGTGATATCGGGCAGATCAAGCAGGGCCAAACGGCTAGATTTACGGTCCAGGCCTATGCCGACGAGCTATTCGAGGGCGTCGTGAGGCAGGTACGGCTGCAGTCTACCACCCAGGAAAACGTCGTCAACTACACCGTAGTAGTGGACGTTACCAACGAAAACAGGCTGTTGCTGCCGGGCATGACCGCCATTGTGGACTTTCTCATTGAAACAGCACAAGACGTACTGAAGATACCCAATGCCGCCCTGCGCTTCCGGCCAACCGAGGCCATGATGGCGCAGGTGCAGGCGCGCCGGGAAGAGCAGCGGCAGGAAGGGGCAGACTCGCTGCGCACCGTGCGCGGAGGAGTGCAAAGCGGTGAATCCGGCAGGCCAGGCGGCTTCGGCGACGGCGCGAGGGGCGGCTTCGGCGACGGCGCGAGGGGCGGCTTCGGCGACGGCGCGAGGGGCGGCTTCGGCGGTTCGCAGGACTTCACGGCCCTGTGGTTCTTCGGCGAAGACGGCATGCTCTCCATGGCACCGGCTCGCATCGGGATTTCAGACGGCCAGGTGACGGAAATCCAGAGCAGGCAGCTTGAAGCCGGCATGCAAATCATTGCCGGCGTGACGCTGCAGGAGAATGGACCATCACTAAATCCCTTCCAGAACAACCAGCAGCGCGGCTTCCGCCCGGGAGGTTTCTAGTACGAAGGAGCGACAACTTTGCCGTGCACCCGGGCTTTTGGCCACGGGAGATGGAGCGACGCACTTATCAATTCAGTGTACCCATGAATTCTTCCAGTGAGTGCCCTCCCTGGAAATCTAGGACACCGTACACCGTGTCGATAGCCCGCTAGCGCGTGCCGAAAGCACAATTCCCAAAAGCACAATGAGAGGCTCAACCCTGATAGGCGTGGCCTTGCACAGCATCCTGGAAAACAAGATGCGCACGCTGCTCACGATGCTCGGTATCATCATTGGTGTCGGTGCCGTGATTGTCATGGTTGCCATCGGCCAAGGTGCGCAGTCGAAGATTCAGGAACAGGTAAACAATCTGGGCACCAACATGATTGTTGTAACTCCGGGAACCAGCTCGCAGGGAGGCGTGCACAGGGGGGCCCAGAGTTTCAACCGCCTTACCGTACGGGATGCAGAAAAGATTCAGCGTGAGAGCCTTCTGGTCACCGCTGTATCGCCGGTCGTTTTTACCCGTACCCAGGTCATTGGGGGCCAGGGCAATTGGCGTACCAACATAAACGGCGTATCCACGGATTACCAGATTATCCGAAACTGGGACCTGCAACACGGGCGCTTCTTCGATCTAAGCGAAGTACGTCAGATGCGCAAGGTGGTAGTGCTGGGCCAGACCGTGGCCGAGAACCTTTTTCCGGGTGAAGATCCAACGGGCCAGATCGTGCAGGTACGCAACGTTCCCGTACGTGTGATCGGCGTGCTGGAGTCCAAGGGCCAGACAGCCTCAGGAACGGACCAGGATGATATCATTCTGGCCCCGCACACGACAGTCCAGACCAGGCTCAGCGGCTGGAGCCGGATTTTTCAGATTTTGGCCAGTACCGCAACTCCCAACGACATTGCCGCTGCTCAGGAAGAAATCACGGCCATAATGCGGGAATCCCATTCCCTCTCCCAGTGGGAAGAGGCAGACTTTACCGTTCGGAACCAGTCTGACCTGGCAGACGCGGCGCAGGGTACTACGGAGGTCATGACATTGCTTCTGGCAGCCATCGCGTCCATTTCGCTGCTGGTCGGCGGCATAGGCATCATGAATATCATGCTCGTCTCCGTAACAGAGCGTACCCGAGAAATCGGAATTCGCATGGCCATCGGTGCCCGAGGTCGTGACATACTTACCCAATTCCTGGTGGAGAGCATAGTGATGAGCCTGGTAGGCGGCCTCTTAGGCATGGGCGTGGGCTTCGCTTGCGCAGCCGCAGTCGCGCAGATTACGGGGTGGAATACGGTGATTGCACCGGAGACCGTCGCCATCGCACTTGTTTTTTCCGGCGCAGTCGGCATTTTCTTCGGATTCTATCCGGCTCGAAAGGCTGCGGCGCTTGACCCCATCGAGGCTCTACGCTACGAATAATCTGCCAGCAGCCCCGTTGTGGCGAAATAGACGCCTGGTAGAGTTCTTTGGCTCCTGGTGCCGGCGATCCTCGGCAGGAACGCAGGGTATCCACGCAGAATTCACCCTCACTTCGATGCAAACGAGGGTGCGAGGTACGAAGTTTTAGTTATGGTTGACTATTCGTATCTCCTGCGCATGTACGCCCGCCGCAGAAAGCCGGTCCTGCTCCTCGGCACGGTACTGATCATCCTTGGCTTGGGCAGCTTTGCCATGACGCCTCCGGGCCCTCCGCAGTGGAAATTGCTAATTCCGGCGTTGTACGGAGGGTCCTTTCTGGCCATTTACTTCGTCATGCGTCGCCGGCCCACCTGGCACGGTTCACTGCTTTCTGTTTCCGGCCTGCTGGCACTCGTGCTGGTCCTAGATTCAATTGATGATGTACGAAACTCGGTCGCGCTCATTGCCGGCAAGTACGTTCAGGGTGCACCGCAGATGATGGCAATGGCGATTGCGGCAGTGCTGTGCGCCTTTTTCATGGCGTCCCTCTTTCCGCTTGTGCGGACCCTTCGCAGCCCAGGCCGCAATGAATCCGCCTGATGCGGCGTCATTTCTCTACTCAGAGCCCGTGGGAGCCGCGCGTTGGCTACTCCCGGGCCGTGCGCGTGGGACGGCATATCTTCGTGGCCGGCACTACGGCGCTAAATGAGCGAGGCCACCTCGTCGGGATCGGGAATCCGTACGCACAGGCCGTCCAATGCCTCCACAATATCGAGTCGGCTCTGAAGGCCGTCGGCGCACAGCTGTCCAACGTGGTTCGGACGCGCATGTACGTTACAGACATTGCCGCGTACGCGGAGCCTGTTGGCCGCGCCCACGGGGAAGTGTTTCGTGCCATTCGTGCCACCTCCACCATGGTGGAGGTGGCACGCCTCATCGATGCCCGCATGCTGGTTGAAATTGAAGCAGAGGCCCTCCTCTAGCCAACCAGCTCCACGGCCTCTTCGAACTGCACTCCGACCAGGCGCGAGACGCCCTGCTCCTGCATCGTGATCCCGTAGAGCCTGTCCGCCATCTCCATAGTACGCTTGTTATGCGTAACGAGTATGAACTGCGTATCAAGCGAAAACCTGCGAATGAGACGCATGAAGCGCTCAATATTGGCTTCGTCGAGCGGCGCGTCCACTTCGTCCAGAAAGCAGAACGGGCTAGGCTTTACGAGATAAATGGCAAAAAGCAGCGCAATGGCGGTCAAGGTCTTCTCGCCACTTGATAGCTGCGAAATATGGATTGGGCGCTTGCCCCGAGGTCTTGCGGCAATGTTGATGGGTGTCTCCAGGGGATCTGCAGGATCTGCCAGCGCCAAATGGCCACTGGCATCGCCGCCGAAAAGCTCCCTGAACAGTTCGCCAAAGCTTTCCTCAATGGCTTCATAGGTTTCTAAGAAGCGCGCGGCAGCCGTAACGTTGATCTCGGATATAGTTCTGGATAGCGTCTTTCCCGCGTCGACAAGGTCCTCACACTGCTCTGTCAAGAATGCCAAGCGCTCTTGCTCAGCCCCATATTCCTCCAATGCCAGCGCGTTAACGCTGCCCATCGCCCTAAGCCTGTCCTCCAGGGAAGTCAACTCCGCGGTGGCTTCGTCCGCATTGGTCACCTCGGCGGGATTGGCGCTGGCGATGTCCGGAATCCGGCGAAACAATTCCGCACGCTGCGTCTCCAGAGAAGCAAGACGCACGGCCAGTGCGTTCTCTTGCTGCAGCGTTTCTTCCCGCATGCGTCGAGCGCCGCGCAGATCTGTTTCCAGCTGATCTATTTCGACCCGCGTCCCCAGGAGGTCTGCCTTGGCAGTGGCGGCAGCCTCCTCCAGAGCGGGCCGCTTGCGGCGAACTCCGCCGAGTTCTTCTTCCAGCACAACAACCGACTGGCCTGCCGAATCCCGGACCTGGCCCAATCCTATCTGCCTTTCCTGGAGCCGGGTCGTATGCTTTTGGTGCGCATCCAAGCGCTCCCGAATTCCTTCTATCTCCCACGCTATCTGCTCACGCGCGCTCTTTTCAGCCAGTGCACCTACATGTGCCGCAGCATATTGATCTTGCCTGGCATGATTCTCGCGCTCCGCCGCTTCGAGGGCCAGGTCCGCTTCCTTCAAGTTTGTCCGCACCGATTCAAGGCGCGATTCAAGTTCCCTTACTGCCGCTCCGTCGGCGGCCCCGAGAACCATCTTCCTTTCCTTCTCAACCGCAGCATGGCGCTCCGCGATAGCACGCCTCTGTCGCTCCAGGGCAGCGTGCTCATCCTTGAGACGAAGATATTGCCGCCTCGCACCCTCGAGCATGCCTTCCGCCGCACGCACGGCGGCGCGCGCTTCTTCAACGCAGATTTCCTCCAATGCGGCCGTGAGCATGCTTTCCTTTGCGGTCTGCCGCTCAACTTTACGTCCCAGTTCCGCACAAGCCTCCCGAACAGCCTTCAAATCATCCCGACGCTCCATCCGCGCCAGGGACCGGCCAGCGGCCTTCCCACCCGCATGCACAAACCCGCGAGCGTCCACCCATTCACCGGAAGCCGTGACAAAACGGCCCGGGCAATCGGCCGTGGCTAGTGCCTCCACCAGATAAGTGTCGTACAGCAGCAACCGGGCTAGCGGCTCATACTGTGCCGCCTTCACCTGTACGTGGGCCAGCAGCGTGCCTTCTACTTCGCCCAAAGCTGCCGCCCAATCGACATCCATACGCTCCATCACGAAGAATGCGGCACGCCCCTTCTCCTCTGCCCTCAGCAGGCCAATGGCCGCGCTGAGCTCGCGTTCCGTGTCAACAACGAAACAGCTTCCCCATTCACCCAGTGCCGCGTCCAGTGCCGCTCGATAGACAGGAGCGCACGTGAATAGGTCGCTGAGCACCTGAATTTCACTCTGGCACCATGTCGGATCCGAGGCCAGGAAACGTATGGCCTCGGGAAATTCATCGTACGACGCCAGGAGGCGCTCCAGGAGCAAACATTCGGCCTTTCGGGCCGCGTACCGCCGATCAAGTTCCTGCAGCGTCTGCCGAGCACCCGTCAGCTCTTGATTCGCGTCGTCATATTGCCTCTCAACCTGTAGCAGGCTGGCACGCACCTTTTCGCCTTGTTCTTCTGCCAGCTTCACATCCGCGGCTGCAGCCTCCAGGCGGCTCCCGAGCCGGCTCTTGGCTGCCTCCGATGCCGCGGCTTCCAAATCCAGGCGAGCTGCTTCTTCGCCCAGAAACTCCATCCGGTTGGCAATGCGGTCCTGCGCCCGCGAGGAAAGACTCAGGTCCGAGGCCAAATCACTTTCCCGTACTCTTAGCCTGCGTGCGGCAATCCGTCGCTGTTCGGCATCCGACCGGGCGCCGTCTCGGGCCAATTCGCACTGTTGCAGCGTGTTTTCCGCTTCGCGTTGCCGCGGCTTCGCCTCATCCAGGGCCGATAAATTGCGGCTAAGGGCCGTTTCCAAGCCTTCTTTCTCTTCTGCTGCGTCATCGAGTTCACCGCCCAGGCGGTCCCTGTCCCGTTCGGCAACATCGAATCGCTGCCGCTCCAACCGCAGATCTGATTCCAGGTCCCGCACGCGCGACAGATGGTCGGTAAGCTGCACCTGCAGGCGCGACAGGGCCTGTTCCCTGTCCACCATGGTCTTGCGAAGGGATTCACGCGTAGCTTCGGCCTGGCCAATCCTGGATGTATGTCCAGCTAACTCGCGGCGTAGCTGGTCCAGCCGCGCACGCACGCACGCTGTCTCCTGCTCCAGGCCTTCGAATTCGAGCCGGGCCAAGCCGCGACGTAACAGCGCCGCGCGCTGCTCCAGATCTCGATGCCGAGTGGCGGTGGCGGCTTGGCGCTTCAGGCTCCGCACACGCTTTTCTATTTCGCCCCTCACATCCTCCAGACGTGCAAGATCAGCCTGGATACCCTCAAGTTTCCGCATCGCCTGAAGCCTGCGGTGCTTGTATTTGGATATACCCGCCGCCTCTTCGAAGAGATACCTGCGCTCCTCCGCGTTTTCTGAGAGAATCTGCTCGATCATCTTCAACTCGATAACGGAATAGGCACCTGCACCCATACCCGTATCCTGGAAGATGCCCACGATGTCACGTAGTCGGCACGGCGTGCCGTTGAGCAGATACTCCGATTCACCGGAGCGGTAAAGTCGGCGACCGAGCGCCACTTCTGCATATTCTGTTGGCAGCACGCCCCGCGTGTTCTCTATCGTCAGCTGTACTTCGGCCAAGCCAAGAGGCCGACGCGTCGCAGCACCGTTAAAGATGATATTCTCCATCTTGCCGGAGCGCAGTACGCGTGCCCGCTGTTCACCAATCACCCAACGAATGGCATCTACAACATTGGATTTCCCACAACCGTTGGGACCTACTATGGCCGTGATTCCGGGATCAAACCGCATCACGGTAGGCTCCGCAAAGCTCTTGAATCCGTGAATCTCTAGTTTGCTCAGGTACATGGACTAAATCTACCCTCGTGGGGGCTGCGCCAAGTGGGCTGGAATGTGTCACGCTTTCCAGGTACAAGTAACGGCTGCAAATGCCGTTTTGCAAGTCCCATAGAATCACAGATGCAATAACGTATAAATGGTATAGAAACAGCGTCTTAAATTCCGTTGCCAGAAGCTGTTATCATTTTACCACCGTTATTGCTTAGTAGCAGGAGACCGGACTTGCGCATGCGAAGCCGGCAATATTCCGTTAGGCTGGGACAGCATGCATAACTTCCATCATAAGCCCCGCCTCATCCAGCGCCACATCTACCAATACCGCCTGTCCCTCACCAATCCAGCCCGCAAGGACTTCCTCTGCAAGGCGGTTGGTGATCTCACGCTGCAGGAGCCGCTTGATCGGCCGCGCACCGAAGGCGGGATCGAATCCGTGTCTGGCCAGATAATCCATCGCCGACGGGCTCAGCGAAAGCTGAATGCCGTGGCCGCGATGAGCAAGCTCTCGAATGCGATCAAACTGGATCTCCACAATGCGCCGAATGTGCTCAGGACCCAGGGAATTGAACAGCACTGTTTCATCAATACGGTTGAGAAACTCGGGACGCAGGTGCTCCTTGAGCAGGCCGAGGATCTCTTGCCTCAGCTGCCCCCGCTCCCGCTCCGGTAATTCGCCATCAACGGCCTCAATGCGGCGTCGAAGGAGCTCGGAGCCGAGATTGCTCGTCATGATGACGATGACATTCTTGAAATCGGTCGTACGCCCCTTGTTATCGGTCAGCCGCCCGTCGTCCAGTAGCTGCAGCAGGATATTGAACACTTCGGGATGGGCTTTTTCGATTTCATCCAGCAGGACCACGGAATACGGCCGTCGCCGGACGCTCTCGGTGAGCTGCCCCCCTTCCTCGTAGCCTACGTAGCCGGGCGGTGCACCTACCAGCCTGCTCACGGCGTGCCGTTCCTGATACTCACTCATGTCCAGGCGTACCAGTGCGTTTTCGTCGTTGAACAGGAACGCGGCCAGCGCCTTCGCCAGTTCGGTTTTACCGACACCGGTCGAACCCAGGAAAATAAAGGAGCCTATGGGCCGCCCTTCCTCCTGCAATCCGGCACGTCCGCGCCGAACCGCGTGGGCTACCGCCGCAAGCGCCTCTTCCTGCCCCACGACGCGGCGCCGCAACTCCTCTTCTATGCGCAATAGTTTGGCCCGCTCACTTTCCAGCATGCGCGCCACAGGAACGCCCGTCCAACGGGCAACAATCTCGGCAATATCTTCGCTGTCAACCTCTTCCTTCAGCAGCGCGCCCTCTTTCTGAATTTCGGCAAGCTTTTCGGTTGCCTCGTCGATTATTCGCTCCAGACGCGGAATATGGCCGTGCCGTATCTCCGCCACGTCCTCATAGGCCCCCTTGCGTACGAGAACCTCGTCCTTAGTCCGGAATTGCTCGATCTCTTCCTTGGCCATTCTTATGCTTGCGATCAGCTCCTTCTCTGCACCCCATCGACCGCGCAGTTCCATTCGATCTGCGTCGAGATTGGCAATATGCTGATCAATTGCCCGCAGTTTTTGCGAATCATTCTCCCGCTTTATGGCTTCACGCTCGATCTCGAGCTGCCGGATGTTTCTTTCCAGAACATCCAGGTCTTCCGGCATGGAGTCGATCTCGATTCGTAGGCGGGCCATGGCCTCGTCTACAAGATCTATAGCCTTGTCCGGCAAGTGGCGGTCCGTGATGTAACGATCACTGAGCTGGGCGGCAGCAATGATGGCACCGTCCGTAATGCGGACACCGTGATACACCTCATAACGGTCCTTGATGCCACGCAGAATGGAAATCGAATCCTCGACGTCAGGCTCGTCAACGACAACGGTCTGAAAGCGCCGCTCCAGGGCCTTGTCCTTCTCCAGGTACTTTCTGTATTCATCTAGCGTGGTAGCCCCTATGGCCCTCAGGTCACCGCGCGATAAGGCGGGCTTGAGAATATTGGCCGCGTCCATCGCACCCTCTGCCGCACCGGCCCCGACCAGCGTGTGAATCTCATCTATAAAGAGCAGAATTCTGCCATCGGACTCCGACACCTCCTTTACAACGGCCTTGAGCCGATCCTCAAATTCACCGCGGAATTTTGCTCCAGCGATCAAGGCGCCCATATCCAGAGCGTGCAGCTTCTTGGATTTCAGGCCTTCCGGGACATCGCCCTGAACGATCCGGATGGCAATCCCCTCGGCAATGGCTGTCTTGCCTACACCGGGTTCGCCAATGAGAACCGGATTGTTCTTCGTTCTTCTGGAAAGAATCTGCAGTACGCGCCGGATCTCTTCGTCGCGGCCAATAACCGGGTCTATCCTGCCGCTGGCAGCGAGATCGTTGAGGTCACGCGTGAAGCGCTCCAACGCCTGGAAACGGTCTTCGGCATGCCTGTCCGTGACGCGGGATGCACCGCGGACCTCCTGCATAATGCCCAGGATAGAATCCCTGGTAGCCCCCTGCTCCCGTAGCATGTCACCCACCCTGTCCCTGGCCATAGCCAGCGCGATCAGAATGTGCTCGCTACTGACGAAGTCGTCCTTGAGCACTTTCGCCTCGGCAAGCGACCTATCAAATACTTTCGCAGCTCCCGAACCCAAGTATTGGTCCGAAACGCTGGCGCCACTCACTACAGGAAGCAAATGAAGTTCTTCGTCCGAGCGGGCTTCGAGAAGGCCGAGGCTAACGTCCAGTCTCTTTAGTATCGTGACAACGATACTAAGGGAATCCGATAAGAATGCCTTCAGCAGGTGTGGAGGCTCCAACCCCTGATGCCCCATCTGTGAGGCAATTTGGAGAGCATTCCGTACGGCTTCCTGAGCCTTGGTGGTAAATCGTTCCAGATTCATGGCTTTGCGTGGTAAGCTGTTTGTTTGCTGGTAGCAGCTAGGGGCTGCCAGGTTGTCCTTCTGCCCCTACCGCAAAGCCGTTCGAAAAACGTACCAAACTACTAAACGTGACAGGATGGCAGCACGCCTGCCCGATTCCAATCCTACCGAAGCGCCTGCACCTGGACAGCGCCGAGAAGGACGGTTCCACTGCCGCGCAGACGCAGGCCAACGCTTCCGGGCTCGGGCTCAGCGCCGTGGCCGTGCGTGACGAGCCCGCCACCGGCATAGGCCCGGAAATGTGTCCGGTCTGCGACCACCCGGATCCCGCCGGATGCAGGGCCGGAATAAGGCCTTTCATCCATAAGATCCGGCATTCCGGCCACCACCCGGCCCTGCCGCATGACATCCCCCTGCACCTCCGTAAACAGATAGTTGAGCGTGTCCCGCACATGGTGCACAATCTGCACCGAACCCGTAAATGCGCGCCAATCCATGGCGGCATCAATCTGCACGCTTCCCAACTGCTCATCGACAACGAAGAAAAGCACTGCATCCTGAATCGTCAGCGCGAGAGCGGAATCCGCGCGGGTCTCTGCTGTGAACCCTGTGTCCGAGAGCATCACAAAACCCTGCCTAAACGCCTCCGTCGCATGCGGCCCGGGGATCCACGACCAAGAGCCGTCCTCTTTAATCCTTGGTGCGCCAGCCTCTGCCAGAGCCAGATCACGCCTGAGGAGCTCCTCTTCCAGGTCCGAGACACGGCCCACGCCGACGCCGTGTTCGAAGACCAGTCGAGCTCCCCTTTCAGCGGTTCCGAAGACCAGGAAAAGACCTCCGGCCCCAACCAGAAATGCTGCGCCCGACAAAACGAGGCCGCGCCCCTTCCACCACAGCAATAGGCGTAGACCCGCGTAGATGCCAAAGAACCAGAGCATGATGGCGGCCCAGTCCGCATGGTCTGTTAGCAAAGTGTTGACGTGGCCACTGATCTGCACCGAGTCCGCCGCCTGCCGGCCGCTTAGGAAGCCTGCGAGCGTGGCCACTGCTCCAGCCACATAAAGCGCGGTGGCACCGGTGCGCAGCGCAGGACGCTTTCGTAGCAACAATGCCGCGCCATCCACGGCACATGCCGCCAGGAAGAGTACGATGGGAAAATGCACCACCATCGGATGGAGATTGGGTGCCCACTCAGGTATCATATGCTATTGGGGGCTTGCTTAACATGGTCTTGGGCAAGAGCCTGTACGCCAATTCCGCCCTGCCGCTGCTTCATGCAACCGATTTTAGGCGCAGGCTGCTCAGCACGACCGATACGCTGGACATGGCCATGGCACCGGAGGCTACTATGGGACTTAACAGCAGTCCGAACGGCCCGTACAGTGCACCGGCAGCAACTGGAATCCCAATCACGTTATAAATGAAGGCAAAGAATAAATTATGGGTAATGGTCCGCATCGTGCGGCGAGATATTCGGATCGCCGCTGCCACCGCGCGCAGGTCGTCACGCACAAGCGTGACATCACCCGCCTCGATGGCCACATCAGTGCCCGTACCAATGGCGATACCCACATCGGCCGCGGCCAGCGCAGGCGCATCATTTATCCCATCCCCCACCATCGCCACCACATGACCATCGGCCTGACAACGGGAAATGTGAGATAACTTGCCACCGGGAAGCAGTCCTGCGGCCACGGCATGGATGCCCAGGCCGCGAGCGATGCTTCTAGCGCTCTCCTCGGTGTCACCCGTAAGCATAACGACGTCGATGCCCAAGTCGCGTAGTGCGGCCACCCCCTCCCGAGCACCGTCTCGCACCGTTTCGGCGAGCAGCAATACCGCCGCCGGTGCCAGGTCCACAGCCAGGAGCACATGCATGCCAGGGGAAACCTCGTCCTGCAAGTCGGTAGCAACACCGTGCTGTTTCAGGTATGCCCCACTACCAATCAGGATATCCCGACCATCAACGCAGGCAGAAATACCACGCCCAGTTTCTGTCTCAAAGGACGTAACAGGCAGCAGCCCTATCGATCGCCGGGCTGCCTCTCCCACAAGAGCCCGTCCTATCGGGTGCTCCGAGCGGGATTCAGCGGATGCAGCTAGTCGAAGGACATCCACTTCGGACCAGTCACCCAGCGCACGGAGGCCCGCAACGCGCAGTGTTCCTTCGGTTAACGTTCCGGTCTTATCCAACATGACGATGTCAACATCCTTGATCCGCTCAACCGTGTCAGCTCCCTTGAACAGGATCCCCTTTAGCGCCGCAGCACCCGTTGCGACCATGATCGCGGTGGGCGTTGCCAGTCCAAGTGCGCAGGGACACGCGATGATAAGTACGGATACAAACGTCAACAAGGCATAAGCCAGCCGAGGCTCAGGTCCGAATGCATACCAAAGCACTAGAGTCAATAAGGCAATAGAAAGAACCACCGGGACAAATACACCGGATACCTTGTCCGCCGTGCGTTGAATCGGCGCCTTTCGTCCCTGCGCCTCTCTGGTCATCCTGATAATCTGTTGAAGCATGGTGTCGCATCCCACTCGGGTTACCCGCGCCACCAGCGCCCCTACCGTATTCAGGGTACCACCAACTATAGCATCTCCGACGCGCTTGTCAACCGGTACCGGTTCGCCGCTAATCATGCTTTCGTCTACCCCGGAAGTACCTTCCACCACTGTGCCATCTACGGGTATTTTCTCGCCGGGCCGTATTACGACGCGATCGCCCACTTTGACTGCCGAAACCGGAATCTCAACCTCATTGGTGCCCTGTACCACACGGGCAGTCACAACCTCCAGGCCCATCAGGCGCTCTAGTGCTGCACCCGTCCGGTGTGACGCGCGGGCCTCAAGCATCCGACCCATGAGGATAAGCGTTACGATTACAGCCGCTGCCTCGAAGTATACCTGGGCGTCCAGCCCTGCCTGAGTAAACCACCTCGGCCAAATCGTCGCCACAACGCTGTACCCGTAGGCGGCTCCCACGCCCAGGGCAACTAGCGAATTCATATTGGCACTGCAGCGCCTGAGGGCCTGCCAGGCCCCAATAAAAAACGATCGACCTGCCCAACCGACCACCACAGTGGAAAGCGACAACGACAGGATGTTTGCATGAGCAATGCTAATGGCACCGTGCGCCATGGCCAGTCCCACGACGGGCAGGCTGAGCGTGGCGGCAATGAAGAATCGCCGCCTGAGTAGACGATAGTTTGCGGCGTGCTCTGCCGCAGGCGACGGCTCTGTGCCACGCGGGCCCTCAACACCGAATTCGTCCAGCAGGCCCTTAATCGTCGCCTGGTCAGCAAGCCCGGGAATAAACGTAACGACAAGTCCCTTCTGTTTGGCGCCCGGCACCGAAGCGCCAACGACCCCAGGGATCCCTTTCAGAAGCGCTGCCAACCGATCCGGGCCCGCTTCGACATCCAAGGTCCACGTTTCCGACCGGGCCTCGAATCCGGCGGTGTCAACTGCCCGCAGAAGGGCTGCCTGACCACCTTCGTAATACAGGCTTGCCTCGCAAGCCACAAAATTGACGGCAACCTCACTTGCGCCCTTTACGGCGGCAAGTCCTCGCTCCAAGCGAGCAGCACACGCCGTGCATTCCATCCCGGCAATGCCGATACGGATCTTGCTTGCGCGACGCCCTATCGGTATGTCATGCGTGGCCATGCGAGTGTCCTTGCGCGAAGCCCTTATAGACCACCGGCGCACCGCAGGTTCTCTGGCGCCATTTAATGGTGAATTACTCAAGAGTAACCGCTTCCGTTGCTCGGTCGCTGCACTTCGTGCGTTGCAATCCTAGCTCAGCCCTGGTGCCAGCTCTTGCTACCAGACAGAAAACCCGGATTGCTTTGGCAGGGACTTGACGGTACGTGGCAAGAAATCGGGGGCACCGGAGCCAGCGGCCTAGTTTGAAGACAGGCCAATGAAACCAATTTCATGGATTTCCGGTTCTAGAATTTGTTTCCAGGCATACTCCACATTGACGCGATGCCCGAAAAAGCGCTGCAAGTGATCTTGGCACAACCTAGGGGCTTTTGTGCCGGCGTGGTCCGGGCCGTGGATATTGTGGAACGTGCACTCGATCTCTACGGGGCTCCCGTATATGTCCGTCACGAGATTGTCCACAACAAGCATGTAGTTGATGCTCTTCGACGCAAGGGTGCGCGCTTCGTAAAGGAAATCGCTGACATACCCCCGGGCTCCGTTACAGTGTTCAGTGCGCACGGTGTGTCGCAAATGGTTGAGAACGAGGCCAACGACCGGGGGCTTCAGGTCATTGATGCTACGTGTCCCCTGGTAAGCAAGGTGCATAACGAAGCACGGCGCTATGCACGCAAGGGTTTTGAAGTCATCCTTATAGGACACGCGGGACATCCCGAAGTGGAAGGTACCATTGGCCAAGTTTCGGGTATAGTCCATTTGGTATCGGGCCTTGATGATGTCCAGGCTCTGCAGCCAGCCGACACGGCGCGACTGGCGTATGTAACCCAGACAACGCTTAGCGTTGACGATACGCGTCACATCATAGCGGCGTTGAAAAACCGGTTCCCGGGCATCGTGGGACCCGATGTAAAGGACATCTGTTACGCTACGCAGAATAGACAGACGGCGGTACAGCAGATGAGCAAGACGGCCAATGTTATTCTGGTTATCGGGGCAGACAACAGTTCAAATTCCAACCGGTTGCGCGAAATGGCCGAGGAATGCGGTGTGCCCAGCTACCTGATCCCGGATGCAAGCAGTCTACAACCAGCGTGGCTGAGAAATGCGAGCGTGGTCGGCATTACCGCGGGTGCCTCTGCACCAGAAGAACTGGTCCGGAACTTGGTCACGCGTCTGTGCGAATTATTCGACGCTACGGTAACGAGCCTTGATGGCGTAGAAGAAAACGTTACCTTTAGGCTTCCACAAGAGCTGATCAGCATTTTGTAGGAGCTATCTGATCCGAAGCAGCCTGCGCCTGGTCAATTAGCCGAAGAATCAGGGCTTGAAGGTTCCAGGCCGTGTTTCCTGCCTGTGCTCCGAATCCTCATCATAAATTGAATGTGGGAGTTCGTACGATTGCTCTATGCTTCCCGGGTCCCGTTCGCTGGCCAGCCCATTAAGATAATGGCCCGCATGCCACTTCGTGACATATGCGGATGCTGCCTGAATACGTCGCCCACCCTGCACCGTAGTCGCAAGAGTGGTAAGCACGACAGTGCCTTTCCGGGAGGGAAGCGAAATTTGCTGCCAAAACGTTGCCCATCAATTCGCGCGATAGCTGGAAAAAATTCTGGGCAACCTGACGCCGCTCCCAAGTTCCGGCTACCCCTGCGAGCACCGGTACCCTATTGATAATGCTGTTGGCCATTGTGTTAGCATCCGAGTCGGGTTCAGGCTCAAACATGAAGGCTAGTCTAGACATCCGCAGGGCATCCGACATGTCCTTGAACAGGATGGAGTCCGCAACACCCAGGCATAGACTAGTTAACCTCGATGGTGGACGTAGCCTTCACATTCCTCGTCCTTGATTCTGCCCCCCAGGGACCTCACATGCTGGCAGAGTCGCCCGGAAAATGCTGCCGCGGGCAACACGACGTGTGCAGTGATGCCGGGTACCCCGTACTGCCTGGAGTCGCATTCGGGAGCTACCTGGAGGAGTTCCCTGGTCTGAGCCTGCACGAGCCGACTCCGAGGTGCCAGCCGCCTGCCCCAGGTCGCATTCCTCCGGGAACAAACTGCACTGTAAGCTGCCGGATGCTCTGTTTCAGGCGCCGAATGCCGCTGAGGGCGATACGTCCCCGGATGCGAAACGACCTGCATATCAGCGTGGAGAATGCCTCTACAAAAGCTCCGACTGACAGTGCCTAGGAGGCTACATTAGCTTCTACAACCACAGTCGTCCGCACCAGAGCCTTCGGTACCGAACCCCATCCGAAGTCTATCACGGCCATTCAGGACCCCACCCAGCGATGGCTATAACCCACACGACAACCACATGCCCACTGGGACCAACATGTCCCGCCATCCCCCAAAACCCTGGCAGTTCTCTATCTTAAATCAAGCGAAATCCTGTCCAATGATTGGGGTACACCTCACTCCACCCTGGCCGCCTTATATCCTAATTCGTACGCTGATGGAATGGCCATTATTGCGGTGCGCTAGCCCTTTCCACTGCCTCGCGCGCTACGCGCGTCTTTTCCGGGGGAGGAGGAATCCCTGTTTCCGGGCAAGCCCAACCTCCGAGGCGGCCCAATTATACGTGCAGCGCAATGTACAACGTTGGCTGCATATACTCCTCTATTCCCACAGTCCGAACACCGCATCCTGGCCGCCAACAGGCAGTGAATTCCAGCATCCGCTGAAAATCGGCCGAACTACCGACGATGGACCCGGTATCATCATGTTTACCCGAGCAATCCAGGACTATATATGATTCACAAGAAGGGTCCAGGGACCCCAGCATTCCCTGCTCGCGTATGCCAATCCTTCCAACTCGCGTCCGGGATACAAAGCGCTCCCAGCCAGCCGTCGTGAATTCTTTTGCCCCAATGGAGACACCTTCGGGAAAAGCGGCCGAAGATGAGAATTTTCCTGTGGGCTCCTGGTTGGTGTCCCGGCACCTGCGTCCGCATATCTTGACGTTCTACGCCTACGCCCGCGCGATTGATGACATAGCAGATAATCCGGATCTCGCACCAGACGAAAAAATAGCTCGCCTGGGTGGATTTGCGGGCGCCATCCAAGATGGGACCGGTGGATATGGTGTGTTCCAGAAGGCGCACGCCATGCACCTTAGCCTTACCGAGACTCGAGTAGCCCCAGGCCATTGCGTGACTTTGACGCATGCTTTCAAACAGGATGCCGTCAAACTTCGATATACGGACTGGAACGACCTAGTGGACTACTGTAACTTCTCAGCAGCCCCCGTCGGCCGCTACCTCATAGATTTGCATGGCGAGTGCGCTTCCACCTACCCAGCTTCAGATGCCCTCTGCAACGCACTCCAGGTTCTCAATCATTTGCAGGATTGCGGAGATGACCACGCGCGGCTCAACCGCGTGTACCTGCCGCAGGATTGGATGTCAGAGGCAGGAATAAGTGTGGAGGCGCTGGGCCGCAGCCGTACCACGGCTGGGCTTCGCCGCGTGCTGGACAGGTGTCTGGATGCCACGGACAACCTGTTGACGCTAGCAAGCGAACTTCCGCGCCGGATTCGTAACCGGCGTTTTGCCTTGGAAGCCGCCGTCATACTGGCCGTTGCCAGGAAGCTCTCCCGAGAGCTGCGGCGGCGGGATCCGCTTGCCGAGCGGGTCGTGCTCTCGCGAACGCAGTACGCGGCCTGCTTCTTTCGTGGGATCCTGGTCGTTATGCTCCAACCTCTGAGACATGAAACCACAAACCCGGTTTCTGCTCCGGTCTAATCAGGCAGACGAATGCACGCGAGCCACATGGGGCATTCAGAAGTTGTGTCCCCCAACTGAGCCCGTTCCTGCATGCGCGTATGCAGAACAATGAACATCGGTAATAACGCGAACATAAGCGGGCTGGTAGTGCAATCAGGTACTTCGTTTCTGTGGGGCATGCGCCTGCTGCCCAAGGTGCGCCGCCGAGCCATGTATGCCATCTATGCTTTCTGCCGCGCAATAGATGACATTGCGGATGAACCCGGAGACCACGGTCGCAAAAAGCGCGCCCTTAACGCCTGGCGCCAAGAGATTGCACGCCTTTACCTGGGACAGCCAACAAACGCAATTACCCAATCGCTGGTGCAAGCTATTGAGCACTACGGCCTGCCACAGGAGGAATTCCATGCCATCATAGATGGTTGTGAAACGGATACCGCGAATGCCGTCAGCATGGAATCGCTGGAAGAACTCACGGTTTACGTGCGCCGCGTAGCCGGCGCCGTCGGTATTCTATCCGTCCATGTTTTCGGTGCCGCCGATCCACCTGGCTGCCAGTTTGCGACGAATCTCGGTGCGGCCTTCCAGCTAACCAACATCCTAAGGGATATCAGGGAAGACGCGGCCCGCCGCCGCATGTACATGCCCCACACCGTGCTGACAAAGCATGGCGTACCGACGACGCCCTTTGATGCCATTTTAGAACACGCGGGGTTTGCGGGTGCATTCACGGAACTGGCAGCCATAGCCCACCAGCATTACGACGAAGCGGATCGCCTGCTGGCGCAGCTGCCGCGAAGGCGGATGAAACCCGCCATCATCATGCGAGCCGTGTACCGCTCCATCTTCAATAAGCTGGAAGCGGCAGGATGGCTGAACCACGAACCTGTGCGCCTCACGCCGCGGCAGAAGTTATGGCTCGCCGTGCGACACGGGCTCTTGTAGCGCTGATGAGCCACACGCACGTAATCGGAGCCGGGATAGCCGGACTGGCGGCAGCCGTGAAGCTGGCCAGAAATAACTGCGCCGTTTCGGTTTACGAAGCCGCAGGTCAGGCCGGTGGGCGCTGCCGGTCGTTCTTCGATAGCATGCTCGGCCGCACCATAGACAACGGCAATCATTTCCTGCTTACCGGCAATACCGATGCCATAGCCTACCTTGGGGCCATCGGGAGCTCGAACAGAATGATTGGACCGCCCGTTGCGACCTTCCCTTTTGTGGACATCCGAACCGGCGAGCGCTGGAACGTGCGACCCAATTCCGGGATACTGCCCTGGTGGATATTGAAGGCCGACCGCCGGGTCGCGGGAACGCGCGGCTGGCACTACTTGCCGGGCCTAAGTCTTGCGCTGACGACCCGCCGTGCAACAGTAGCGAACTGGCTGCGCACTCCTCGCCTGCTGTACGAGAGATTCTGGGAACCCCTGGCGGTTGGAGCTCTCAATACTCCGGCCTACCAAGGTGCGGCCCGACTGCTGTGGCCGGTTTTGCGGGAGACATTCTTGCGGGGAGAGGCCTGCTGTCGTCCACGTGTAGCCAAGACAGGCCTCTCGGACGCACTAGTCGATCCAGCGGTGGAGATCCTGCGCTCCGGCGGGGCTGCCGTTCGCTTCGGCATGCGCCTCCGCGCCATGGATTTTGAGGGCTATCGCGTACATCAGTTGGACTTTGGCCGGGAACGCGTCAGTCTGCTGCGGGATGATCACGTGATCATTGCGCTGCCACCCTGGGAAGTGGCCCCTATCTTGCCCTCGATACTCGTTCCACGGACGACCCAACCCATTGTGAACGTCCATTTTCTGCTGCCCTGTCTGGGAGCCATGCCCGCGGATTTGCCCTTTGTGGGGATCATCGGCGGCACAGTGCAATGGATTTTCGTGCGCGGCGACGTGGCCTCGGTCACGGTCAGCGCCGCAGTTGAGCTGGTCGCGCAACCGGCCGAGATAATCGCTACCAATACATGGAAGGAGGTCGCCCAAGTCTTGGGGCACAATGGCGGAACGCTGCCTCCCTACAGGGTCATCAAGGAAAGGCGCGCCACCTTCGCGCAAACGCCAGACGAATTGACAAGGCGACCCAAGATGCGCACGGATTACAGCAACATCTACCTGGCGGGGGCCTATGTCGATACCGGGCTGCCAGCAACGATTGAAAGTGCGGCGCGATCAGGGCATGCGGCCGCCGGCGCCATCCTTCGGCGATGATGCGCTCACCCCAGCGCTTGCTTGAGATCATGGCACAGGTCATTGGGATCTTCCAATCCCACGGAGACCCGGAATACCCCGTTTCCCGCGAAGGCTCGATATCCGGCGAGCGCCTGTCCCTGTAGATGAAATGTCGATTTCATCATGGCTTCGGTATCAATGTAGAAAATCAGGCTGCGAACATCGCCCAGCGATACCGCGTAGCTGAAAATCTGCAGGCGTTGCTGAAGCTGCCGTGCCATGGCCGGCCCGTCTTCCGTCTGAAACGTGAGCATGCCCGAGTATTGCCGCATCTGGTTGCGAGCCAATGCATGCTGCGGGTGGGAAGGCAGGCCCGGATAGTGCACCTTGGCAATACGGGGGTGACGCTCCAGGAGCGAAGCAACCTTTATCGCACTCTCCGAGTGCGCCCGCATGCGCAGTGGCAGCGTGGCAAGCCCACGCAAGATCAGCCAGGCGTTGAATGGACTGAGCACGCCACCGGCATGGACTCCAACACGCTGCCGAATCGCTTCAATGGCCCCCCTCTGGCCAACCAGTACACCACCTAGTGCGTCGCCGTGGCCGCCCATATATTTAGTGAGTGAATGTATGGCGTAGTCTGCGCCGAGAACCAATGGCCGCGTGGCCATCGGTGTCGCAAATGTCGAATCCACCGACACCATGACCCCGGCGCCGTGGGCCAGCGCTGCAATGGCGCGGATATCTGCGAGGCGCAGGATGGGATTGCAGGGTGTTTCGATGTGAATCAGTTTGGTGGTCGGGCGTAGCGCCGAATGGATTTCCGCGAGGTTAGAGGCGTCCACGTGAGTAACTTCCACGCCCATCTGTGGAAGCAGGTCATACGTATATTCGACTGCTCCCGCGTAGGCCACATTGCTCATCACCAGGTGATCGCCGTGGCCAAGAATGTGTGTAAAGAGGCCGGTAATGGCTGACATACCACTTCCAAAGCATACGGCACCAGCCCCGTCCTCCAGCGCGGCTAGGCGCGTTTCTAGTCTACGTACGGTTGGATTGCCCCACCGCGAATAAATGAACGGAGGGTCATTTTCCAGGTCTTCCGCCGAAAAACCGACATCGGCGTCGACCAGATAAGAATTAGCCATTTCTAGTGGCGGGGCGACGGAGCTACCCGTGTCTCCCGCAT
This sequence comes from Rhodothermales bacterium, assembly GCA_965216255.1. Taxonomy (GTDB): domain Bacteria; phylum Bacteroidota; class Rhodothermia; order Rhodothermales; family Bin80. The sequence continues at coordinate 3,428,058 of OZ244148.1, read as the reverse complement.
GAATGGCAAGCGTGCGAATGGACTGTGCTCGCATGGATGCTTGGTCGTAGTTAAAAGCCAAAAGGTACGATACTCGCAAGGAACTTCCGTTATGTTCCGGCTCGCCGGCTGCAAATCCTTGATGCGCTTGCTACCAAAACCACGCGCGCCCCTTTTCGTACCACCGGGGTTGAGCCAGGCCAGCAATCGGCCGGCTGCAATTCGGCGCCCAGTTATTACCACGATGCCATGTCACTGATTCACTCCACTCTCTTCGAATTCTTCGTCGACCTCAGGCAGAACAATACGAGAGACTGGTTTAAGGACAACAAGCAGCGTTATGAGTCCATCGTCAAGGAGCCTCTGCTGCAGTTCATAACCGACTTCCGCGTCCCGCTTGCCACAATAAGTCCGCATTTTTCTGCTATCCCAAGAGTAGGAGGGTCCCTGTTTCGCATATATCGCGACACCCGCTTCTCGAAGGACAAGAGCCCATACAAGACCGCAGCTGGCGTGCATTTCAGGCATGAAGCAGGCAAGAGCGTGCACGCCCCAGGCTTCTACCTTCATCTGGCACCCCATGAGGTGTTTGCCGCCATCGGCATTTGGGGACCCGACACGCCGACCTTAACCAAACTTCGCCAGGCCATTGTAGAACATGATGAAGTCTGGGCGCGCGTGATCTCGGATCCCACGTTCTGCTCGGTCTACCAACGCTCGCTGCAGGGAAACGAGCTGAAGCGGGCACCGCGCGGCTTCGACCCCCACCACCGGTTTGTGGAGGACTTGAAACGAAGGCATCTCGTGGCTGTAGCTACACTTTCGGAAGCGGAAGCCTGCCGCCCGAACTTTATGGAACGCCTGGCAAATACGTATAGAGCCGGAGCAGCGTTTATGGAGTTCGTTACGCGTGCGATTGACTTAGCCTGGTAGCCTGGCAGAACCGTCCAAGAACCTTACGACAACCAGCGCTAAGGGCGCTCGAAAAGCGATCAGAACGTCCCCACGTCCTCGCCGAAGTTGTCATAGCCCCTATTGCCGCCGTCGCGCGGTCTTTTTGATGCCTGGCGGCTTCCTAGCAACACGCCCACGGCACCCAATATGGGGTTGAGATACAGGATCCACAGTGGTTGCCGGGCCTTGTTCATGGCATCGACCCACTCTGGATCGACGGTACGTGGCTCCACGGCTGCGGGGTCCCCGCTTACCATCACCTGTGCAAAGCCCAAGACCAGAATAACGGCGACCAAGAAAAGCGGTCCCGACGCGCGCCCGGCAATCTTGCGGCAAATCCAACCGCCCACAAAGGTCGCGCCCAATCCGACCAGAATGCTCAGGGCTACCCAAACAACTGACACTTCCCAACTGCCGTCTACAAAGGCTCCGTCAGCCCCAAGAATGAGATAGGCCGCCGTAAAGATCACAAAAACCATGAACGCCGTCGCCACATAGCCAGTAAAAACGCTAAGGAGCGGCCTGCCCAGCATCCTGAATATCGTCCTTACCATCGCAACTAAAAAGAATCCCATTACATGCTGAAGCTGCTGAGATGTATTCGCAGGATACGAACGGTCAGTGGTCGTTTCAATAGGCGGCTGTCATTCTTCCGCCACTATCGACGAGGCGCTCCAGATGCGTATCCCAGCGCCATGCTACTTCTGTGCCACATGAACGCATTCCCCCGTACCACCGGTCTATGCTACGGAGCTGCGCGGCGTCCTGCTCCCCGCACAATACGGCCCTTCCGGCCATAGTAACCTCGACCGTAGTCGTGCGTAGTTCGGCTTTGTCCAGGCCGCCCTAAAGCCTCCCAAGCGGAAGCGGATCGCGCGCCAAGTCATTGAAAAGCGCCCAGAAGGACCAGTCACCCATACATGGTCGCTGCTCTTGAGCCCAGTGGGCCTTCAGCAGGGCGACCGGATCCCGTTTACCGGCAGCCAGGGAAGCAAGCACATGCTGTTCGGTGCGCCCCCGTCGGTTGAAGACTCAGGACAGCTGTTCGAGGTGGCGCTGCAGCGCGGGTTTCATGAAGGGCAAGGCGTCCAAGACTTGCGCCAAGGGGGGCACTCCGGGCTTAGGGTTAGGTCTTCGAAATGCGCGCCATATCTTTTCCCGCGGTTAAACTGCTCGGCAGTAATATCCACACGGCCCTTGAACAGGCCCGGTATGTGCTCTGACGTCAGGTCCCCAAAACAGTTCTACACCCTGGTATCGACCTACGCAGATCAGTGATAAGCGCACTCAGGTGCAGTCACTATTGGCAAGATGGTCGGACTGGAGACAATTATAGGGGGGGGGCAGAGGGGCTCTCGTGCGTGGATCTGCCGATTTCTTTGGCCAAGCCATGCACAAGAAGGTTACTGATCAGCAGGTCCGTCTACTTTTAGTTTTGGTCCTGAAGCACGAGCTACCCAGAACTGCGGCCGCGGTCAGACGCAGAGTTCATAACCGGGGAACAGAATCAATTCGTTGGGGATCAATCCCTTCGGGAGAGCGTCTACGGGCGCAGGAGCCATGCCCGACATATGTTTGAATCTTAGCATCAGGTCGGCGCCGGACAGGGTGTTCGAAGCCATGACGTCGGCCAAGGGCCTGAATTCGTGGTGGACGCTGGATGCGGCCGGGCAACCTCGTACCGGGGAGCTCTACCGTCTGTATTTCGGCCCAGAATACGAGTGGTACGCCAGGGTCACTGAATGCACACCGGAGGTATCCATTACGTGGACGGTAACGGAGGCGGACGCGGACTGGCATGGAACGCGCGTCTCATTCTGTCTGGAAGGCCAGCGAGACGAAACACTAGTCCGATTCTGCCACGAGGGCTGGGCGAGGCGCAATGACCATTTCCGGCGCTCCGCCTTCTGCTGGGCCATGTACCTGCGATTGCTGAAGCGCTTCGTCGAGCTAGGTGAGAGCGTTGCGTACAAGGAACGTCAAAACTACTGAGCATCGGCTGTTATATGCTCCGACCTGAGTCCCTTGTCGGTATCGGCAGTTGATTCAGCCCTGCTTTCCATGCCGCGCTGCGTGAACACTGCCTTTTCTGAGCGCGCCCGTGTACCACCGTCTATCCAGTACATCGGCAGAAATCGCAACCTAGGACACCCTTGCTGCTCCTACACAGCCCGCCGGTATCTGGGCGGGCTCGGGTGCGGCAAATGGGCCCGCGACTCCGCCTTGTGCACACCTGAGCGATTCACATGCCCGACGTACCTCCCCAGCACCTTTACTTCCTCAAAAATATCCGGGCGGATGTGGATATCGTCGTACTCGGGATTTGCCGGCTCCAGTCGAAGTCCCTGGTGATCGGTGAATATGCGCTTGAGTGATGTTTCGCCATCATAGAGAACGGCGCCGATACCCCCGTTCGGAATATCGTCGTCCACAAGGAGAACGTAATCGCCGTCCGAGATATCGGCCCCCTTCATGGACTGCCCCGAAACACGCAGTGCGTACATCCGGTGCAGTTTCGGAAACAATGTCTCCAGAGTTATGGACCCGAGGTTGGCCTCTACGGCTTCCTGTAATTGGCCGGCTGCTATAACACCCCGGACCGGGATACCGTGATGTGGTGGTGGTTCATCGGAAATCAGCTCATATCCGAACTTGGCTTTCCGAACGTATTGCTTCTTCAATAGAGCGTGCATATTCTGCGTAACAGAGTTTGGGGATCGGAACCCAAGTTCGCTTACGATAGCCCGATAGGTTGGCCAGTACCCGTTCTCCCTCACGAATTTCCGGATGTATTCCAGAAACGTGTGCTGCTTTTCAGTTAGTGACCTACGGCCCATGGTATCTCCTCCGTTTGGCGTGATTGTTATATGGTTAACATAGTATAAACGTATAATATCATATATGCAAGTATAGAGGGGCTCAACGTAGGATACTGCTAATAACGACGGCTAACCAAGTTCTCCGAAACAGCAGAAGTCTCCTTTTGCCGGCAGGGAGCGCATGCATAGCACCGTGACCAGACAACAGGAATGTCCTGCGATACCGATCAACGGCAAAACGGCGCCTGGGCTATCGGCAGTGCTGGTCATGTCAAGGCCCAGCCGGCCGCCTTCCGGCGAATGCCGGTGTGGGTCAGAGATACAAATCCAGGAAGTCGTTGCGAAACTTGCCTTCTGGATCGTAGGCGCGAAGCAAATTCCGGAAATCCGGCAGCCTTTCATACCTGGAATGCAGCACATCCGGTGACATTGCAAATAGCTTGCCCCAGTGCGGCCGAGCTTCGAAGGGTTCTAGCGCCTCTTCCAATACCGGAAGAAGCATTTGAAGGGCTCCCCATTCCTGCTCCCAAGTAAAGTGAATGGCAACGCTGGGCCGGCCATAACAGGTACTCATCCATAGGTCGTCTGCGTCAACGGTGCGTATTTCCGAAATCAGGAGAAGTGGCGAGAACATTTCGCCCATCTCAAGCAATACCCCAATCGCGTCCTGTGCACGCTCCCGGGGGACGAAGAATTCGCTTTGCAATTCCTTGCCGCGGCTGGGCGAAAATTCCATCCTGAAATGAGGCAGGCGCTCGTACCAGGGGCCAACCACGCCCAGCTGCTCGGTACAGGGCTCTGCCGAAAGAGAATGAATGGGGTGCACGTTCCGATCTGAAAGGCTCGCTCCATAAAATTCAGACTCAGCGGCCGGTGTATCGCCTGTATGCTTACTCTTGATCCAAACCTGGGTGGCCGCGCCGGTTTGCCAATCCGTAAAAAGGCTTACGCTGTAGCCACTGGCTGCAATTTCATTGAAATTTGCCCGCATGGAGGCGAGCGGCATTCCCAAGTACACATGCTGGGCCATGTCAAACGCTGGCTGCACGGCAAGCGTAAGCTGGTTAATCACCCCAAGCCCGCCTAGTCCCACGACGGCACCGGCAAACAAATCGCCGTCTGCTTCGCGGGAAAGCGCAACAAGATCGCCGTTAGCATTGATGAACTCCAGAGCCAGCACGGCTGTGGCCAGGTTGCCATTGTTCACACCGGAGCCGTGGGTGGCCGTCGCGCACGCGCCTGCAACAGATATGTGTGGCAAGGAAGCCAGATTGTGCAGGGCATAGCCCCTTTCGTGCAGGAACGGGCACAATTCGCCATACAGGATACCGGCCTCCACAGTCACCGTGCCAAGAACCTCATCCAGTTCGACGATGCCGTTGAGTTTCTCCAGAGAGATCTGCGCGGAAGTACTGTCTGCAATGGCATTGAAGCAGTGGCGCGACCCCAACGCACGGATGCTGCGGCTTTTCCTGATAATTTCTTGGGCCTCTGCAACTGAACTGGGCAGACCTAACTGCTTCGCACGATAGGTCAGGTTCCCGGCCCAGTTGGTGCGCTGTACACGTTGCAAATCTGACCTGCAGGAACTCAGCGGAGCAAGCAGACTGCCCGCCAGGAACGTAGATGAGGTCTTCAGAAAAGTTCGTTTATTCATAGCCATGTACGGATCCCCGCCGGTTGCATGTCAACTTGTGATCGGGCAGACAATATACTTCAAGATATGCACGAGACACATTATACAGCCTCTGAGAGCCGCCACGTTTCGGACTGGTGCGATGGCATTCAGATACCCTCACCATTGCTGCTACCCATAGGTGCGTTATCCATCACTTGGTTGTTCGCTCAGATCACACGAGCACAAGGCCGTCGCCGAACTAGAAGCAAGATTGCGGCCGTGGATTCGCCGGCGAAGTCTATGGGCATATCCCATCAGCGAGAGGAATCGGCTCAGGCGCCGCTTCGTCGCAAATGCCGGAACAATGTGGCATGCGGAAGCTACGGCGAGCATTCGGCGCGTCAGAGCGCCGAAGACTCCTGTGCCCAGCCTTTGTCTCGGCAAAGGACCGCGCCAGGTGCGGTGATCTACTGTCGGATGCCGGGGCCCAGCTGTTCAAGAAATGTCCCAGCGTTATTGAGCCTATCGAAGCAGCATCCGCGTCGATTGAAGCGCCGCGTGATTTGCTGTCTAATTCTGGCGTTAGCAAGATGCGGGGGCCGCACACCAGGGTCTGGCACCGGTTTGCCAAAAGCTTGGCTACCCGGACCAGTCCGGTTTGCCGAATAGTTGAAGATGGCGTTGGTATCGCGCCAGAATTTCCAAAGGGACTGAATAACGCCGAGATGATGCCGGCCAAACCCGGTTCTCCATGCTTCGCGGCCCCGCGATTAGTAAGGTGGGGGCGCATAATGGCAAACCCGAGAGGGACAATCTACCACATTGGCAAAGTAGACGTAGCCGTTCAACGCCACGTCCGCCTAGAGTCTGGATGTCTTCCGTACGCGCGGCTAGGAAGCCGTACCACTTATCCAGCGCGCTTCCAGGGATGCAGTTGGAGGTGCGAGCGTCGGTGGACCGCCAGAAACTGCGGGACCGTGCGCAGCACTTGCCCCGGCCATGTGGTCTATTGGCAAGAATGGTGGCAATCACCGTGAAGGAGCGGGGCACCAGGTACTCAGTAGCTCTGCGCGCAATCACTGTTCGCTTGGCGTCTAGACGCATGCACCAGAGTGGATCGCCGAACGCACATCAGCCCTTTCTACACTGCCTTTCCAGATGCCGCCAGAGAGTAGCCTCAGTCAGATTCATGGGCAAGCGAACGGATAATGCTTTGCTCCCGAGCCTTGTCCGGCGGCGTCTGCGAAACGCCGAAAACATCCTGCAGTACCGTTACGGCCGCAAGTTGCAGATCCCACAGCGTATTCAACAGTGACTGGGGCCGCGCTTCTGTCGTGTCTGGATGCGTTGCCTGCAATTCAAGTGTCACAGCCTCGTCGCTGGAGATATCGAAGTGTACGTCAAGACCGTGCAACAATGCCGCGAGGCCCCCTTCTTTCGCTTCGCCCAGCCGTTCTTTCCAGGTTAGATCGGATGATCCGGTTGCGCACACTTCCACCTGCGCCGTAAAACCCTTGGCATCGACCGCGAGCACCCCGCTGAGATGTGAGTTGCTAGATGCCGGGCAAAGAACTACAACACGGCCCTCGCTACCACTTGCAGCCGCCCGCACGGATTGCCAGGTATCTTCATCGTGGTGCTGCCAGCTTGCAGGCGACTTTGACCAAGGCATTTGTCGGAAATCGATGTGTATTCCTTCGGCCATGTCAGGTAACCAGTTTCAGGGAAGTGACCACCACGCGACGGAGCCAGCAATGATGCCAACTTCCACTCTACCCTACAGGAGCTGCGGTGAGCCGTTGTACGGCAAAATAGCGTATCCGCGGGCACCTGCGTGCTAAAATTCCATTGAATTATGTATGAGACAGAGCCCGGCCTCCATATTTGGAACGCCGGACTGGTACTCCGCACTACTTGGGGGCCTTTTCATGGTCAAGGCGCAGGGCCAGCCACCGATTTTCGTGCTCGGTGCTACGGCCCTGCATTCTCTACCAAGAAACGTTTTCTCGCGGCACCCGGGATCAACGGCAGGAATGAGAGCCGCCGGCCTCCGCACCGCGCGCGCCTGGCATCCGTATTCGTTTCGTAACCGTACGCCCAGCAATGGCGGCATGCCTAGGAGTCAATACAACGCAAACGCCGGTCGCCTAAGAGCACCCTCGTATGCGTACCCCCTCTGCCCACAGACAAGCCTTCGGAGAGACCGGACAACGCTCATAATTCTCTCTCACCACTGCGGGGCTGCTCGCCGCTTGACCGGCTGGAATTCGTTGAAAAGAGCGACAACTGGTTGTGGGAAAGTCGCCTGAACTGGCTCGTACACAGGCTGGGCAGCGGTCCATTTAGGCCGCTTTGCCTACAGGCTATCCTGTACAGTTTGGCCAGCGCGTCGGCCCACACACCGTCGCCGCGCATCCTCTTGCCAAATCGGCCATCCGTCAGCTTGCCGCCACGTAATTGCCGTAAGCGCCGGAGGACCTTTTCGGCGCGTGTCGGGATTTCGGATTGCAACCAAGTGACAAACAACTCCTCAACCGCCCCGGGAAGGCGCAATACTGTATAACCGGCGCGGCAGGCTCCGCGGTCCGCAGCCGCCTGGATAATGGACGGAAGCTCTTCATCGGTGAGCCCAGGAATGACCGGCGCCACCATTACGCCAACGGGGATCTGAGCCGCAGCGAGCGCCTCGATGGCATCCAGCCGACGCGAGGGACTAGATGTCCTAGGTTCCATTTTAGAAGCAAGCTCTGGATCTAGTGTGGTGATGGAAATCGTAACCCGTACCAGACGCAGCCCCGCGAGCTCGCGCATTATGTCCTTGTCCCGCGTTACCAGGTAATTCTTGGTAATGACCCCTACCGGGTTGCGGAATCTTAGACAAACGTCGAGACATCCTCGTGTAAGGGAGAGTTCCCTCTCGATTGGCTGGTATGGGTCTGTGTTACCCGACAGCACCACCACCTGTGGTTTCCATGAAGGCGCCTCAAAGGCATCGGCCAGGAGCACGGGGGCATTCCGCTTGACTAGTATTCGAGTCTCAAAATCTAGGCCGGCTGACCACCCCAAGAATTCGTGGCTTGGCCGCGCATAGCAGTAAATGCAGCCGTGCTCGCATCCCCTATATGCATTGACACTGTAGGTGAATGGCACGTCAGGGCTATTATTCTTGGAAAGAATACTTCGGGATGCGTCTTCGAAAAATTGCGTGGGAATGGACCGCAGATCTTCAGCGTCCAGTGCTCCAGGATCCAGCTCAATAACAACCGGATCAAAGCGGGTCGCAGGATTGGCGGATGCAGCACGCCCGCGCCGTCGGGGCATGTGCTGGTACTCCCTTTCAGGCAGATCCATCAGGTTGAGTCGTGTTAAGACACCCGTGAATGCGACTTGTATCGAAGTCCATATATGCTTGGCACATGTGAGTGTTCCGTGTTCGGCGGCCCGTGATATATCTCTACATGGCCTTTCTTCTTCACTAAAATTGCGCAACGTCCGCGCACCCAATTCCATGCCGCGTGGCACCGTATGCTCCGCCCAACCGTGGCATGCTTCTTACCGTATACTGGAATACTCCCATCCGGTGGCTGGTTGAGCAATGCGGTCTGTGGATAGCGCGGCAATCTCTTGCTCGCAATCCCTGTTGTACGATCAAAGAGACCCATACCGCGTTCCTTATTGTCCACAAGTTCTCCAACAACCAAAGCCAAGTAGCGGCCAACACCTTCAGTCGAACAAGCACCCCCACTCTGTCCATGAAACGCATACCTCGAATACTGATTACATTGCTCTTGGGCAGTATCCTTGGATTGATCGCGTTGGGACTCTTCGTTCAGGAGGTCACCTATACTTCAACGGTTACCGTTAGCGCCCCGCCCGAGGTTGTCTGGACCACGTATGGGGATGCCCAGCGGCTGTCCGAGTGGCTCGGAGGATACGAGCGCATGACGTTACTGTCCAGCCAGCCAGGAACGGTAGGAAGCCGACAGAGACTACACTTCGAGAACGGCTCTTCCGTGACGGTGACCGTTACCGAGGTAGTACCCTACACCAAATACGGTTTTGAGATCAAAACAGAAAAGCTCATAGGCCGCGTAACTGCTGTACTAGAAGGGATCGATGCCGGCACGCGTGTCACCCAGACGGTGCACGCACGCGGAATATCGTTCTACAGCCGGGCCATTCTGCCAGTGATCAAGCCTGTGCTGTCCCTAAGGCAAATGGCCGTGCTGGATGAACTGGAGTACCTAATCGAGCGCAAGCCAGCTGCTGTTCCTCCAGAGTAAAGTTTGCCGCGCCAAGCATGAGAACTCTGAGTGCGGTGCACAGGAAGACTCTTGCAGAGTACAGCCAACACCAACCGCACACCGGCAGCTACGGCTGCATGGGCGTACCGCGCAACTAGGGCGCAAAATGGTCCCATTTTCGAGAAAACGCATTCAGGTTAGGACAGAGCCATGCCAGCATGCTGCAGCGTACCTTGGATCATATTAAGGGAGTCCGAAGCAATGTGTCCATCTGCTCTTTCCCAAAGCGTCCACCTTGATTACGGAGCAGATGGCCTGTCGCTGGATACTTCCGGCCTAAACACAACGGTCCTTCGCCCCAGGTTTAAAGAAGGCTTGCCTGATGAAAAGGCGGCCTTTCGCAGAGCACTGCGAGAACCAATAGCGGCAGATAGCCTGCTAGAAATGATAGGCCCTTCGGAATCGCTCGCCGTGGTCGTTCCCGATATTACGCGGGCATTGCCCACCAGTCGGCTCCTTTCTTGGCTTTTCGAAGAATTACCTCATGTGCATCCGGAGTATGTTACCATAATAATTGGAACGGGTACGCATCGCGCCAATTCTCGGAAGGAGTTGGAGGGCATGCTGGGAGCGGCCATTCTCGAGCGCTATACGGTGGTCAATCACCGTTCACGGGATGCGACTACAATGCAGCGAGTCGGGACAAGTCCATTCGGTTACGACGTCTATTTCAATCGCCACTACGTAGCTGCAGACCGGCGCATTCTCATGGGCTTTATTGAACCCCATTTCATGGCCGGCTTTTCGGGTGGCTACAAGGCAGTATTCCCTGGGCTCGCCAATCTCGAAGCCATCCAGCAATACCACGGCTTTGCGAATATCGCGCACCCGCGAAGCACGTGGGGAATTCTGGAGGATAACCCAACGCAGGCACACGTTCGTGCGGGAGGATCCTTGCTTCCCGTGGATTTCCTGATCAATGTCACGCTCAACAGCAGCCGTGCAATCACCGGGTATTTCTGCGGCAACGTGATAAAAGCCCACGCGGCCGGCAGTGCTTCTTCTAGAGATACCGCCATGGCAGGCGTGGATACACCCTTTCCCATTGTTGTAACGACAAACGGCGGGTATCCTCTTGACCTCAATCTCTATCAAACGGTCAAAGGGATGGCCGCGGCGGATACCATAACTCAGCCCGGTGGACTGTTAATCTCGGCAGCCAGGTGCAACAACGGATTTCCGGAACACGGCGCTTTCAAGCAACAGCTCTTCCGGTACTCCTCCCCGGACCAGGCCCTTTGCGCCATTAGCCAGCCGGATTTTTCCGAGATCGACCAGTGGCAAACCCAGAAGCTCATTCAGATATGCCGATCCAAACGCATCCAGCTCTACAGTGAATTGGATCATACCTCTGTGCGTCGGGCGCACCTGGAGCCTATTCGGGATGTTCGCGAGGCCATCGACCTAGAGCTGGAGAGACTTGGCCAGCCAGATACGCCGGTGGCCATCCTACCAGAGGGGCCACTTACCATCCCCTACATTACGACAGGCGTGGGCACTGGGTAGCTTCACTTATCGCCACGCGCTACCGCAAAGCGACTCCAGACGCTAGTGCCCACAGATTGGATCCAGACCGATCTGCGAGATCGGACTGGTCTATGCCAATGCCGCCTGGATCACGATTCCCGGGGATGCACCTCAGTTACGGCGAATCCAATACCTGGCTGAGGTGCCGGATCATGAAATCTGCCACGAACCGGTTACCTGCCTCATTCAGATGCACACCGTCCGTCGTAAGCATGCCGTCATACACCTTCTCCGCATTGTGCTCACGTAGATAGTCTTCGAAAGCCATGCGCAGATCGCACAGGTAGGCGTCCGTCTCTGCGGCTACCATACGGGAAATCTCCGCATATTCGACGAGGCGCTGGTTTACGGGCCCCTCACTTTGGGTATCCTCACCAATTACACTCGGCGTGCATAGCAGGACGGCGGCACCCACACTATCGATCGATGCAACCAGTTCGAACAAGCCCGCTTGATAGGCCTCTGGCTCGGTGCCCGTCACGTGGTCAAACTCAAAATGGTGCCAGACATCATTGATTCCGATGTAAATCACGACATGGGACGGATCCTCCGCGAGGACATCGTCCTTAAGCCGGCCAAGCAAATCCGGCACCTTGTTACCGCTGATGCCGGCTCCAATTACTTCCACCCTCTCCTCGCCATACATCTCGCGAAGCGACTCGGCCACCAAAGTCACATACCCTCCAGGGAGCGCGCCCGACTCCGTAATCGAATCTCCGAGAAATACAACGCGAAGCACGCTCTCCTGAGCCGTGCCCACCTCGGCGGCTTCTTCCTTGATCTCCATACCGCCTCCCGCTAGGATGAGTACGGCAAGTAGCGAGGCAACGTAACCGGTCTTGTTCATGGCCTTATCGTCATTTGGTCTGCTAGCATCAAATTCCGGCAGCTTACAAGCAGCAGTGAGAAGCCTTGGAACACCTTTTGGGCCCCTAGTTGCCCGCCGCCTATGAGGGACTTCCGAATCCTGTTACAGCTAGATTTTCCGTCCTCAGTTTGCGACGACGGCAATGCCATCTTCCTGACTCCCCTCGGCATTATCCCGACCGCACGGAACTTGGCCCAGTGCTACACGAATAGAACTCCTGGCGTTCCATCAACGGTAGCGGTGCGTGCCTATTGAAATGAGACACTTTTCCCAAAGACTTAGTGAACTCGGAGGGCTTCATCGGGGCTGCGACGCTTCGCGTTCGAGATAGAATTGGCGGCAGCGCTGGCTGCTGGCCGCGACGCTTGATTCCTGGATGTTACAGATGGGCTGGGGGGCTCCCCTACCATGAGTGTGTTCCAAACGGCATGCTGCGCTGAATCTTCTACCGGAACCAGCTCCAGACCTTCTCGCTCCTTAAGCGGGGGTGGCACTTCTGAAGGCGCCGGTACCGGTTCATCCAAAAGGCTGGGCCCTGCAACGTTCGCTAAGGCACCGGTCAGGCCAAGCTTACCCTCGGCCTCCGGCCTCCTCGGCGCCTTCAGACACCCGGCCTGCTGCCGGCGAAAACCTCGGTAATGCAGAATTCCTCGCGGACAAGGCGGCTGACGGCACTCCGGCTGTGGTGGCCCCTCTCATCAACCATGCGCAATACCATCGATTCCGATGCCCGAAGTACCCGAAAGATCTGTCTCTGTGCATCCATGCCGTGAAACCACACAGTATATTTCATACTGTCATATAGCTGTTATAACAAACAGGGAGTCCTAGGCCTAAGCCGGCGGGCCGGTGCACCCGAGAGAATTAGACTGGGGCCGGGCATCTTCTGAATGGTACGCAGTGGAAGATCATCTGCAACCTGCACGGTCTCCCACGCACCGCTTTCCGGACTAGGCCCGATATGATGAAGTTTGATAGGGGAAGGCAATGGAGGTCTTCGGCCCTCACGATAACGATGCCAATTGGCCAAGTTCGAGCCTCAAGAACTATTGAATTCAAGTGAACTAAGGGCTGCGCTGCATCGTCGGCACCATCCTGTACGTTGTGATCCGGGCATCTTCGATGACGCCGGCCCAGTTAAGCCCAAAGGCGAAGTCGTAAGCATTGCCCTGCGAATCGACGTAGGGTTGCATGTCGTGCGGTGTGTCTTCATGCTGCTCCTCGACCGTTTGCATGTGCGCCGGCATCTGCAAGGGCAGCAGCCCCGAAGGCTCAGCTGCGCCGGACAGGATGTCGAAGATCGCCTGATCCTGTACGCCAAAGTTGACAAGGATAGCATTAGCACTTGGTTCGAATTCCGACACCACGGTCGGGGTTGACAGGTTGAGCACAACAACGACGGGCTTCCCTTTCATCTTTTCGCGGGCGTTGAGGACTGCTTGAAGGTCGGTGACATTCGATGGAGTCACAGTCTTGCCCCGGTACGAGCGGTTCGTGAACGTTTCCAGAGGATCCCCACCTGCGACGCTCGTCGCACGGGCATGCGTGGCCGTGTATGTGCCGTACTGAAGTAAGCGTGCGGTGAAACCCATCTGGATAAGGTGACGATTTCTCGGGAGATTACTCATAGACCCGAGGACTCAAAGCCTGGATGGCATGAGACAGCCCAGACGTACGGCGGAAGAAATGTTTCCGCTGGTGGAACAGTATGAAGAAAGCAGCCAGACCGCTGCAGCGTTCTGTGCCGAGCGCGGCATCTCGTATGGGCAGCTGTTTTACTGGCGTCGGAAGTATCGCCTGGAGGCTGCGGCAGTGGACAGCGGCGCCTTTGTGGAGATTGGCAGACCCGTGGCAGGTGAAGAGGCGCAAGTGGAGATCATGTACCCGGGCGGGATACGCGTGCGCCTCTTGGCGCCGGTATCTGCCTCGTACCTGGCGCAGCTGGTGCAGTCATGATCGGACTGGGGCCTTCGCGCCGGTATTTCTTTTACCGACCGCCGGCCGACATGCGCAAGAGCTTTGACGGCCTGTGCGCCTTGGTGAAAAGCGGCATGAAGCGGGATCCCATGTCGGGGGACATCTTTGTGTTCGTCAACAGGAGGCGGAGCCATCTGAAGGCGCTTTCGTGGGACCGAGACGGCTTCGCCTTGTTTTACAAAAGGCTTGAAGCGGGTACGTTTGAGCTGCCGAAAGAGGATATGCCGACGTGGACGCAGATGGTGATGTTACTGGAGGGGGTGTCGCTGAAGTCCGTAAAATACCGGCGCCGGTATGCGGTTAAGAGCCGGAAATCGAGATAAATAGTATGTGGAAACGGGGAACAATGCATGTGCAGACGTTGTTGAACAATCATGCAGCCCGAAGCACATTCCTCCCTCTCTTCTGCGGATGTTGAGACCTTCCCTGCGCAGCTTGCCGCGGTGCTTCAGCAGAACGTCAGCCTGTCCGAGGTAATCAATCAGCTGAGCGAAGAGAACAGCCGGCTGCAGGCGAAATTGGAGAGCAAGGACAAACAGCTGGCTGAAGCCCTCCGCCTGCTCTTTGGCTCCAGGAGCGAAAGGTATGTACTGGGGCCGGAGGCGCAGCAGGGCCTCTTGTTTGACGACATGGAGGTCGAGGTGCCCCTGCCGCCCGAGCCCGAGACGGATCAGCCGAAGCGGAAGCGGCGCAAGGCCAAGCGGCGTCCAGACTTCGAGGATCTGCCGGATCACCTGCCCCGCGAGACGATCGTAATCCAGCCTGAAGAGGACACGACAGGTCTCATTTGCATCGGCATGGAGAAGACGCAGTACCTGGAGATCGTGCCCAGCATGATAAAGGTGGTCGAGATTCATCGCCCCAAGTACGTGGACCCGACCGATGAGGACAGCGGCGTCATCATCGCCGAGTTGCCTCCGCGGCTGGTGGACAAGGGCATGGCCGGACCGGGATTGTTGGCCGATGTGGTGGTTAACAAGTACTGTGACCACTTGCCCCTGTACCGGCAGCAGCAGCGTTTCCGGCGGGAAGGCATTGAAATTGCCAAGTCCACGCTGGGAGGCTGGATAGCGCAGTCGGCATGGCACCTTGGGCCGCTGTATGATGCACTCAAGCAGGAGGCGCTCTTAAGCGGGTATCTGCAGGCGGATGAGACGCGTATCCAGGTCCAGGATCGAAAGAAGAAGGGCAAGACCCATCGGGGTTTTTACTGGGCGTACCACACTCCGGAGCAGAAGCTGTTTGTGATGGAGTATCGCAAGAGCCGTGCCCGTGCAGGTCCGGTGGCGTTCTTGGGTGGGTATGCGGGAGCGTTGCAGACGGACGGGTATGTGGCCTACAACGTCTTCGAAGCGCATCCGTCTATGACGGTCTACGGATGCATGGCGCATGCCCGTCGCAAGTTCTACGACTGTCGTAGCTACGAACCGGAGAAGGCCGAGCACGTGTTGACAAAGATCAGGCGACTCTACGCCATAGAGCGCAGGCTACAAGAGGAGGGTGCCAGTGCGGATCATCGGCGCGAGGTACGTCAGGAAGAGGCCCGGCCTGTACTGGAAGCGCTGAAGCCCTGGCTGGAGGCGAACGGGGGATTGCCCAAGAGCCCTTGGGGCCAGGCGACCAACTATACGCTCGGCCTTTGGAAAAGGCTGACCCGATACCTGGATGAGGGCCGCGTGGAGCTGGACAATAACCTCATTGAAAATGCCCTGCGGCCGTTGGCTATCGGCCGCAAGAATTACCTGTTCGCGGGATCACATGATGCGGCCCAGCGGGCAGCCGTGGTCTATTCGCTACTTGGCACGTGCAAGCTACACGGTGTCAATCCCCAGGAGTGGCTCACGGACGTGTTCGAGCGCATCCCGACGCATCCGGCCAGGCGCGTAGCTGACCTCTTGCCTCATCATTGGCAGAAGGCACGACAAGCTGACAAACACAAGGCGGCATAGCTGCCAAGCGCCGAGTATGCCGGATCCGGCAAGCCCACCTGCTCTCCGCCTTCCAGCCGTCCTGTACCCATCGGCACACCTGTAGCTGCCGCTGACCTGTACTTCACCGGACGCTTACCCTAGTAGGGGGCTTTCTGGTAGACTTCATCAGCCAGCTCCTTCAGGCTGTCTGATATCTCCCCGAACCGGTTCTGTCTTTTCAGCCACGCCCCGGAGGAACTAAGCCCTTTGCCCTGTACGGCTTCGAGTGCCCGAATCTTTGACGGCTTGCTATTGTGCGCCGCAAAATTCCTCAACGCGGACAACCGTGTCAAAGCACCTTTGTACTTGTTGTCTTTGACGATGGTAACGAGGTAATGATTGCTAGGCAGATACTCCTTGAGCTTCCCGATCAATCCATCCCGACCCCGGAAGTCGAAATAACCGTCCCCGACTACTATGTATCGGCACACCTCATCTCTAAGGTGCTTCGGAAAAGCGACCTTAGTAGCTTGGGATAGTTGTTCTGTATCGCTATTGATCGCTGCGACCAAACAATTGAAGACCATGTCTTCGAATTCTCGGTAAAGGCGAATGATGGCGTAGTCATGAGCCCACGATTTATGCTCATCGGAAAATGATGCCAGTTTCCTCTGCCTGAGAAACGCATCGATGTCTTCGGCTTTCTTCTTGAACACCTCCACAGCCGTTTTTGCGCTCGTCTTTTTCATAGGGACTCTCGTTCATCAAGGGACGCGAAATCATTTCCGGATGCGTCGTCACCAGAATCTCAAGCTCCTGTAACGATGCATCCTCACTGGCGTGCCCGCCGCGGGTATCCCACTAAAAAGACAGGTCCCCCCCCCCCGCGTTTAAGGGATGTACGTTACGGACGCTTACGTACTGAAGGCTGATAGGCAAATACCCATTGCCGCCAGCCTCGACGTCGGCCTTATCATAGCCACGCGTAGAAGCAGGGCTGTCTATGACGATGAGGGCTGCATCCGCTGCAGTTGGATCATCGGTCACGTTGAAGTACTTCCTCGCGACCTCCAGACTAAGCGGGTCCTCGTTCCGAGCAGGCGTGACATTTCCAAAAAAACCAAGGCTTTCCGCCACGTAGCGCTGGGGGATGTATACCGTCGCCTGTTGTCTTAGCGGCAAGACATTGTCCTGATTTTTCAGGCGTACCAGGGACTTGCGTTGGGCTTCATACCCGGCGGCCATATACGTCGGATTGCCCACCGTAGCGGTCGTTTCATCGACATCCCGATAGGGATTTTCGAATAGGCCGGTGCGGAAGGTGTTCTTTAGTAGACGAACGGCGGAGACTTCAAAACGCGCGCGCATAAATGCCTCGCCGTGTTCCCGCACGCCCATATCATAGGCTTCGATGACCGGACCGGAATCGTTGTTGCCACCGAACTGATCGACGCCTGCCATCAGGGCTTTGTAATGCCGCTCGGCAACCGATAAACCTTCCACACCCCAGGGAGCGCGACCAAACAAATCCACACCCTCATGATCGCGCGTGACACCCCAATCGGTGCAGACCACACCGTCGAAGCCGTGAGTGCCTCGAAGCAAATCGTTGATCAGATATGTGCTGTAGGCATTGCCCACGTTTTCACCATTCTTGGTATCCTTATTGAATGAGATAGTGTAGTACGGCATGACCGCCGAAGCCATTGCCGTTTTACCTTCCAGATCAAACGCTCCCTGCGTAAAGGGAATCAGGTGAAGATCGAAATTGTTGCCGGGATACACGGCGTATTTACCATAGCTATAGTGCGCATCTCTGCCTCCTTCGCCCGCACCACCACCCGGCCAGTGCTTAACCATGGCGTTGACGCTTTCGAAGCCCCAGCCATCGGCGATCTCGGCCTCAGGAGGGGAAGCCTGAAAGTCGTCGACGTAGGACCGGGCCATCTCGGTAGCAAGGCCTGGATCTTCCCCAAAGGTGCCGCTAAAACGGTACCAGCGGGGTTCGGTCGCGATATCAATCTGGGGAGAGAGTGCCGTCGTGATGCCAAGCGCACGATATTCTCTCGATGCGATTTCACCGAACTGCCGTACGAGGGCGGGGTCGAAGGTCGCAGCCAGCCCGATTGAACCGGGCCACATGGAGATATCCCCTCCGGAACCTGCATTGTATTCGGCATCGGCCCGCGTACGATGTCGTGGATCCGAACTGTTGTTGGCCGGGATGCCAAGCCCAATACTTTCTACCAACGCCTGGACATTGTTATTCCAGCGCGCTGCCACTGCAGGACGCTCCACCGACGTAATCAATACATGCCTCAGGTTGTCGCTGGTCAGAAAATCTGCCTGGGCATCAGAGAGAACCCAGGCCTCCGCACCACTCTCGCCAAACGGCTTACCGCCATAAGTAGCGCTGCCAAATCGTCCACCTGCCGAAGGAACAGCCTGGTGGGCGCTGTAGAGCATAAGCCCGGCTATCTGCTCTACCGACATCTTGGAGGCCAAGTCCTTGGCCCGTTCGTCTGCTGCGAGGCGCCAATCTTCGTACGGATCAAGCGCTCGGTTCTTGTTCATATCCTTGAATCCAAACCCATCAATCGTCAAGATCTTGACGCCCGACATCGCCGTGTAACCCAAGATCTGACCACCCTTGTTGGTCACGCTCCGGATCCTGTCCCCACCTGCTTGGGTCCACTTGATGCTGCTTTGGCATCCCATCATCGACACCAGCACTAGTACAGGAAGTGCGCAAAGACTACGCCCCCCATTCTTGATAACAAGGCCGCAAGGATTTCGCCGTACCCCAAAGGCTTTGGCATCGCTCAAGGCTGCGTCGGGGCGTTGGTCTAAATTTCGCATTGCGGTGATAAGATTATCGTCAATAGCCGGAGTAGATTAGCACTGAAAGATAGGCAGAGCCAGGCAAGTCCCGCACGGGTTGACGGCTAGGAGATAGTGATGCGTACGTATCTACTCTCGCTTCCGCACGTCCAAGTGGGAAGCGCTGGGCGCATTGATTTGGCACGTCGACTGGCTGAGCAACTGGGCCTTAGCAAAGTGTTGACAGGATGATGTCGGCGGCAACGGTACGCCTGCGGCGTTCAACTTATACGCATGGCTCACGGCGTTGCACCGTCGAGGAGAGCAGAATACCGCGTGGTATTAAATGGCCCGGCGGTCTGTGGAATTCGTATGCACGCTCCTCGGCACAAGCTGCGAAATTCAGCCATGCGTGCATTACGCTACAGCTGCTGAATGCACAAACGAACCCGGCATCGACGTAGGTGCAAAGGCCCATTGTTCGCCGCCAGCGGCCAGCCGCACGCACTCATGCGAGGGGATGATACCGGACGCAGGCAGAAGAAGCGCTCACGCACCATGTGCGGCGGCAAGGCACGGGTGGAATCACGGCTCGGCTCGCGAAGGCTTGCTGTCACGCGCCTCAGTGCGGCCCATAGCATCACCACTGCCATAGTGAAGTGCCATTCGACAAACATAGCCGTAGAGGATTCGAATTTGCAGGCCGTGTCCACCCGCGGTGGATCGCGCATGCACGGGCCGAATTACTCCATGCCCGATCACTGTCTTAGGTTGGTCGCGCAGCAGGTTGCCTGCCAGATTGAGAACGCCGCGGCAGGCCGGCAAAGGTAAGTCCGCATTACACCGCGCATCGCTGCAGCGCATGTGTTGGATTGCCGCCGGGTTCCTATCGGCTCCGGCGTACGCATATACCGTTGTGCGTAGTGGTGGTACAAGGTCGAGCACGTCACAATTGCGATTAAACTTCCACAGGCGCGATTTTGTGCTCGAGGCCCAGAAGGCGTGGTACGCATCGCCCATTCCAGGGAGCCGGGCAGAGACCATTACAGCCGTAGATGTAGCGCCCTGGATATGCCTGCGGGTATGCCTTCGCACAGCCATGACACAGGATCGTAGGCGCGTAGATTTCAACTCATGCAGAGGAGGGCTAGAATCTGCTCCACGAGGCATTTGCAGGCGTAAATCCGGCGGCCTCTTACACATGACGCGGGATCGGCTCGGCTCCGGAAGCCATCGGCGGCAAGCCGGGGATGCTTGCGCCGAAATCCGAGTCCATGGGAAGCCTGGCATTCTCCTCGGTCGTCATCGCGCTGATGGCGTCCTGAATCGGGACCTCGGCCGGCTGAGACACGTCTTGTACAAAGTAAGCATGGAAGGTAGCATGCAAGTGACAAGAAGCATGCCTAGACCCTCGGCGCAGTGAATGCGTAAGGTCAGCGTGGCAGGCGCAATGCTAACCCCCGACCATGGGAGCTTCTCATGCGGGCAGCAATCAGAGCATGAACACAATAAGGCTGCGCGGCCCGTGCGCGCCCACAACGAGAGATTGTTCGATGTCGGCGGTTTTGGACGGGCCAGCGATGAAAACGCCGTAACCTTCGGCGGCCACGTCAATCCGGGCATAAGCCTCGTGGAGGTTCCACACAAGGTCGGCCGTGTCAAGCACTACCGCAAGATGCTCCGCGATAAATGGAGCGGTGCGGTGGCCCAGGCGTGACTCGGGCAACCATACGGCCCCGTTCTCAGCCACGCCGAGAACGCCCCGAACCACTAGCACGCCGAGATCTGCAAGGTCGCAGGGATCTCTCACCGCATGCAACTCTATTGTACCTTCGACGACCTCGGTTGCCATTGAGGCAATCGCGTAGGTACCAGGAAATCGAGCCGCAATCAGGTTGGCAACTTCTTCCGGCGCTGCGGCCACGGCCTCGCCGCCACTGCGCGCTACGGCCTCGGCAAACGCCGTCGCCAGCTCACTCCCGTCGCGCTCAAACTCCGGTACCGTCGGCAGGGGAAGGTCATCAGGGAGATTCTGGCACACCGCACGGAGGATGACATCGCGACTGCTCACGGCTTCGCCCCGTGGTTGCCCGCACGATTCTCCACGTACCAATCACGGAAGCTCTGGCGTGGCGGGTCGGGGAGCTCACGCGCGCGCCCCCACGTATTGAGTTGGTTGTAGATGGCTCTGCGCGGTAACCAATCGAGTAGTCGACGTCCAACCTTGCCCACCCACCGGAACACGCGTGGGCTGCCCAAGAGTCGTCCTGCAATCACCATCGCGCCGCGCTTGCCTCGCCCAACGTGACGTTCTTCGGCGATGATCTGTCGCCACTTATAGAGCTGCGTGTGAATGTCGATCTTCACCGGACACACATCGCTGCACGAGCCGCAGAGCGTGGAGGCGAAGGGGAGAGTGCTAAAGCGCTCCAGGTCGACGCCAGGTGTGAGAATCGAGCCGATGGGACCGGGCACGGTCGAGCCGTAGCTGTGGCCACCACTCCTGCGGTAGACCGGGCACGTGTTCATGCACGCTCCGCAGCGGATGCACTTGAGCGCACCGCGGAAATCTTTGCGACCTAGGTGGATGCTGCGCCCGTTATCGACAAGGACGACGTGAAGCTCCTGCCCCGCGCACGGACGGTGGAAATGGGAGGAGTAGACCGTGATTGCCTGCCCCGTCGCACTTCGTGCCAGAAGGCGGAGAAACACGGCGAGGTGCTCGGCCTTCGGGATCACCTTCTCGATCCCCATGCTCGCAATGTGGAGGGGCGTGAGGTGAACGCCAAGATCGGCGTTGCCCTCGTTCGTGCAAACGACGAAGCCGCCTGTCTCGGCAATGGCAAAGTTAACGCCGGTAAGCGCGGCATCGGCGCTGAGAAAATAGGCGCGAAGGTGTTGCCGCGCCGCCTCGGTAAGCCGCTGCGGGTCGGACTCCCCCGCGGGTATCTTGATCTTTTCATGGAAGAGCTGGCCAATCTCTTCTTTTTTGACGTGAATGGCTGGCATCACGATGTGGCTGGGAGGCTCGCCGGAGAGCTGCACGATGCGCTCGCCAAGGTCGGTGTCTATGACCTCAATACCTTGTGCTTCAAGGTAGCGGTTGAGGTGGCACTCCTCCGTGAGCATGGACTTGCTCTTGACGAGTCGGCGGACGTTCCGTGCTTGCAGGATCTCGTGCACAATCCGGTTGTGCTCCGCAGCGTCGGCTGCCCAGTGCACGCGAATACCGTTTCGGGTCGCCCGTGCCTCAAACCCGGCGAGGTACTCATCGAGCCGAGAGAGCGTATGCGCCTTGATTTGAGAGGCGCAATCACGCAACGCCTCCCATTCTGGGACGGCACTCACGGCACTGTCGCGCTTCAATCGAACCTGCCACAAGGACGCGTCGTGCCAGTCCGTCCGCGCTTCGTCCGCATTGAACCTAGTGGCAGCGGTGGCATGGTTGATGACGGGAAGATCTATCGGGGGGGTATGATCGATGGATTCCTTCATGGCAGGTGCTCCCGCAGGGCAAAGGACTGCTGGTTCCTATGACCGAGTTGCTCCATTGAGGATTTCGGCTACGTGCAGCACTCGCAATGGGAGCTTCTCGCGGCGGAGGAGCCCCGCAAGATGCATAAGGCACGACATGTCGGTGGCCGTGATAACCTCGGCGCCGTGCGCTACGTGGTCACGTATCCGGTCGCGCCCCATCTTGACCGAGACGGCTTCTTCAGCTACAGCGAACGTGCCGCCGAAGCCGCAGCACTCGTCTGCCCGATCTAGCGGAACGAGTTCAAGGCCCTCGACCATCTCGAGCAAACGGCGTACCTTGCTGTAGGGTGGCACATTGAGTTCCGATGATACCCCGAGCCGGAGCCCTCGCAGGCCATGGCAGCTCTCATGCAGCCCAACTCGGTGCGGGAAGCGCGCATGGAGCACTTCCACGGAGAGCACATCAGTTAGGAATTCACACAGCTCTATCGTCCGCGCGCGGACTTGTCGTACGGCATCCGTCTGTTCCAATAACCCGTAGTGTTCTCGGACGTGCGCCACACAGCTACCCGAGGGGGCCACCACAAAGTCGTACGCCATGAAAAGGTCCACAAACCGGCGCATCGCCCCCTCGCTTGCCCTCTCGTAACCGGCGTTCGCCGTGGGCTGCCCACAGCATGTCTGGTCCAGCGGGACGGCGACAGTGCAACCGTGCCGCTCCAGCAACTCTAGAGTGGCGCGGGCCACTCCGGGGTAGAATTGGTCAATGTAGCAGGGAACGAAAAGGGCGACTTCCATACCGGGGCTATCGCATCAGGCCTCAGCGAGGCCACCGTCCACATGGACTATTTGTCCCGTCGTCCGGCCAAGCCGGTCCGACACATGGAAGAAGGCGACTTCGGCTTGATCCTCCGGTGTAACCGGTTGCTTCGTCCGCGTGCGTTTGGCGTAAATCCGTGCCAGGCGAAAGCACGGCACTGAGTCGTCTTCGCCGTTCTCGTACGGGAGCCCGTGATTGGCCAGCGACGCAATAACGCGCTTGCGTGGGACCATTGCCGAGCCTTCGACGACGGAGGCCAGTGCTGCAGCGTTGAAGCGCGCGTCGGGGGCATAGGCTACTGCCAACTTGCGTGGCAGGTGGTTGGCGGCCGCCTTGCTCGCGCCGCCCGCGTAGCTGCTCCTCTTCAGCACGACGGCATGGTCGCTCGTAGTGACAACGAGGGACCCGGGTAGCGCTTGTGCCTCCCATGTCCTCGCCGTCTCGTCGGCCACCGGGCAGGGACCCGTAACACGGAATCTGTCGCCCCACTTCGCGTCAGGGACGCAACCATCGGCACTCGGGCTGACGTGGGGCCCGGCAGTAACGACGACGATGTCACCTGCACCGGAGAGGCCGGTGCAGGCCACGCCGATCCCCATCCCGATCTGCTCCATCATTGCGTCCACCGTATTTTTGGCCGTCTCAGCACGAAGGTCGACAGCAACAGCGCCCTCGCGGATCATCCGCCGTGCGGTCGCCTCACCGAATCCGCTGCCGGCCCCGACAACGAGAACGAGATATCGAGCGAGCTCCCACTAAGGCAGCATCCTCTGGGGTTTGACCTCCTCCGGCACCCAGTATTCGATGTCAACGGCTTCATGGCGCGGAAGTGCCAGACACCCGGAAGCCGCCCCGGCCCCACGCATTACCTCAATGACACACTTGTAGAATTCGGTGTTCATACGACTTGTTTGGCGTCAACTATAGGCGGGGGCGACGACAATTAAGAACGTGTTAAGACGGCGACCACAAGATCTCGACCACGACGCCACCTCACAAGATGGGGTTCGCCGAATGCTTACTCAGTACCGGAGTCCAGCCATGGTCTATTACGACCTGGAAGGGTCGGATTCAGCTAAACCCACAACCAATACAACAACCGCAAGCCCACTGGGATCGACGTGCCCCGCCATCACCCACAACCCTGGTAGGGCTCTATGTTAATTCCACCCGTATTCTGCCCAAAGAATTGGGTACCCCTCAGCCATACATTCAAGTCCGGGCGGCTTTTTGCGGAATAAACCATTGCCAAGGCAAATCGGTGGCCTCGTCGAGTCTACGGCGCAGCCAGTGCGCTCGCGGGCAATACAGCAAGACTCCGGAACAGGAGAAATATCCGCAAAGGCGTGGACAGATCTGCTACGACGTTCGCTCTCAGGGCTATGTGCCCGTAAGTCTCATACTATCTTTACCTGGTGCGCTACGCTGATCTGGGCTGCCTCCAGACAGGCAGGAGCATCCGTGGACCCTATGGATGCGGCACTTCCATGACCAGCGTCCGTTACGCTGCTTTTGTGCTGTTGACTAGAACAGGTCAGCCGACAGGCGCATGTACCAGGCCGCTCCGTTGTAGTCCCACGGCGTGCTGCGCGGGTGCAGGTTGCCCTGCCGCGCGGTCTCCTCCGGGTGCGCATTTGGTGCAATGTCCAGAAGATTGTGCACGCCAATGGCAAGTCGATAGGCGGACAGAAGGGCAAAGCCAATCTCGGCATCCGCAATCCAGGCACCCTTATACGTGTCAAGCACGCTCTCGCCACTGGCGCCAGCGCAGGATTGGGTGCGAAACCGGCAGGCGCTCCAGGAATCATAGTAGTTAAGGCGCAGCACTCCGTGAAGCGACTTCCATTGGTAGCGGCCTGTGAGCGCAATGCGGTGCCTTGGATTCAACTCCTCAATTTCAACTTGGCGCTGCGGCGTTAGAAGGCTCAGCGTCACGGGATTCTCAAGACGCGCGCCTAGGAATTCGTCAATCTCTTTCGGCGATGCAAAGCTCACAAGCTTCGAAGAGGTCCAGTTCCAGGCTGCGCTTGCGCTCATTTCGTGTCCATTCTCACGCGTGCGCTGCCACGCCAGTAGCAGATCGGTCCCCCGGGTTCGCGTGTCGAAGTCGTTGGAGTAGAACTTGATTTCTCCAAGGTTTCCAACGCCTCCGAGAATGTTGCGCGAATCGATAATGCGCGTTATTTCATCGGTCAATGAAATGCTGCCCGTCACTGCTATCCGGTCCCGGAAAGAAATGTCGAAATAGTCAATAGTAAGATCCAGGTCCGGTGCCAACTCGATTACTGCGCCGAAAGACAGGTTGGTGGAACGCTCTTCCGTGAGTTCCCTGCCCCCGAGGCCTTGGGCAATGGGATGGGTGGGAGGGAGCTGGCCAACTTCAATGAGACCCTTCTCAACGGAAAACGAGGTGGTCCTGAATACGTTCAGGTTGGCCTGTCCCGGGGTCGGTGCCCGGAATCCGGTGCTGGCAGTGCCACGCAGGGATCCCCAGTTGGTAGCGCGCCACAGCACCGCCACCTTGCCCGTTAGGGTGCTACCAAAGCTGTCATAAAAATTCTCGTAGCGCGTTGCCACGTTAAGTACGAGTGCATCCGAGGCGTCCGCTTCCAGGTCGACATACAACGCGTAATTTGGTCGACTCCACCGACCGGCAAATTTCGGATTCAACCCCTGATACCCGTTCGATCCGACGCTGAAGCCCTGCCCGGCAAATGGTCCGGCGTTGTAAGAGAAGAAATCGCCGGGCGTGCTCTCGAATGTTTCGCTGCGCCATTCAGCGCCCCACGCAATATTGAGGGGCGAGGCAAGAAATGTCAGCGCCATCGGAAATGAAAAGTCTACGTTCGCGGCAACGTCTTCCTGGATATAGTCCCGCGGACGAAAAGAGGTCGGCGTATCAGGACCGTACGACGCATTGATGGTATTGTAAATGTAATAGTCCATCACGCTGCGAGCAGCACTAAAGCTCACATCCCAGGCGAATCCGCTGTGGAGGGCTCCCCTTACTCCCGCAGTCAGGCTCAGATCACCGACATGCGCCCCGAAACGGGGGGTGAAGCCTCCAGGGAACAGCTCGTTGAACAGGTAGCAGCTACCGCCGTAGTCGCGCAAAAATTGCTCTACGACGGCATGATTGGAGTCCAAGCCCGGGAGATCGGGCAAGGCCTGGCAGCGGATGCCGTCATTCGGATCCAGATCGACGACTGCGCGGACGGCCTCCTCGTCGCTCGAAAACCTGAAGACGCTGCCGCGCGCCGTCGTCGTGCCGGGCGATCGAAAAAAGAAACCCCCTTCGCTCGTACGCTGGCCCCATCCACCAAAGGCGTATGCACCGGTCGACGTGCCAAAATCCAGCCCGGCATTCAGGAATCCCACCCAGGAATGGTCTACGTCCGGATTGCCCCAGATCTGGGCAGGATCCGCCACTGGATATCCCCTGCTTCCGAGCATCTGGGCATCTTCCCGCTGGCTGCTACGCACCGTAGGTGCCGTATTCCTGTACTCCAGACTGACGTTAACAAAACCGTTTCTTGGCAAGGGTAGCCCAAAATTGGCTCCGACATCCCCATATCCCCCGTCCCCGTGGAAGTTCTGTCCACCATGCAGGCGTAGGAGCACGCCATCGGATGCATCCCTCAGCTGGAAGTTGATGACACCGGCTACCGCGTCCGCGCCGTATTGTGCGGCCGCGCCGTCACGAAGCAGTTCGATTTGCTTGATGGCAATTCCAGGAACCATGTTAAGATCCGGTCCCTGCGCACCCTGATTGAGGGAGGATGCGGACAAGGCCACAGAGGCTGACCTGTGGCGCCGCTTGCCATTAATCAGTACCATGACATTGTCGCTGGGCAGAGACCGGAGCGTTGCCGGTCGCACCAGCATGGCCTCGTCGCCTCCCCTCTGCACGCCGTAGGATGGTATCAGCGTCCTTAGCATGTCGTCCATATCCGTGGTGGGCAAGCTGGCGATATCTCGTGGGCTCAGCACGTCCACCGGCACGGCGGAATCCTTTACCAGACGTGGAAGGCGCCTTGAGCCAACAACCACCAATTCCTCCAGACGCAGGATATCCAGTTTGAGCCGGACATTCAAAACCGCGGCCCCTGCCGCCGGGCGTAGCCGCTTAGTGACAAAACCCACGAAGGAAAAAACGAGGATATCGTCCGGTGATCGCAACTCAATGGAATATACGCCCTCGCTGTTGGTCGTGGATCCGACGGTCGTGCCCTGAATCACTACAGTGGCACCTGCAATAGGTGCGCCCGTCTCAAGCTCCGTTACCATTCCCGAAATTGTGACCTGCGCACGAGATTCCTGATACATGAGCATGCCCGGAATCTGCAGCATCACCACAGAAGCAAGAACCGTTCTCATTATTCCTGAAATTGCGGAACCGTTGAGATCACCCTGGAAATACTCGAGCCGCATCTTACTCGGTCCAGGTCTGTGCGTATCGCAAGTCGCTCAGGGATCCCAACCAAGAGGGATGTAATTTCGCGGCCGCTCGGCTGCAAGTTATTGGGGCACTTCATTGTATCTACGCACAGCCAGGTTCCCTCTGCGCCAACAAAGAGTGAAACGGGTCAGTACACTATTGGTGTAGCCGCCGTGGGGTCCAAGCGGCAGGACTGGTCAGGCGATTCAGCCTAACCAATCCATCATAAAGCCCCCATACCTCATGGGACTCAATAACCTTTCGAACACCAATGGAACCGCACTCCTAACCAAGATGGTTCCCAAGGCCAAGCGCCGCAGGTTCAGCGCCAGTTACAAGCTGCGCCTGCTGGAAGAGGCCGATGCATGCGTCAAGCCTGGAGAGGTCGGCGCACTTTTGCGCCAGGAAGGCATCTATTCATCTCATCTGGCTCTGTGGCGCAAGCAGCGTGAGCGTGGAAGCCTATATGGTTCGACGCAAGCCGGGAAGGAGCTGCTTGCCAAGGACGAAGAGAACAGGCGGCTTCGCAAGGAGCTCAATCAGTCCCGGCGTCGGCTGGAGAAGACCGAAGCCATCATAGAGGTCCAAAAAAAGTCTGTGCACTGTTTGGCATCAGCAGCCAGACCGAGGCCGGGCAGCCATGAAGGAAATGGCAACGGCACTGCGTCCAGTCATGGGGACGAGTGAGGCCTGCCGATATGTGGGGATCTCTCGCGTCTCCTACTACAGAAGCCGGCATCCGGTGGTGCCGCGGCCGTAGAGACGCCGCAAGAACAGGCGTCGGTTGTCGGAGGCCAAGCGGGCAGAGATTCGTGCGATACTGAACTCGGATCGGTTCCTGGACCTGCCTCCACGCCAGATCTGGGCGACATTGCTGGATGAAGGCACCTACGTCTGCCACTGGCGCACCATGCAGAGTATCCTTCATGAACACAAGGAAATACGTGAACGCAGGAATTAGTGCTTGCTCGAAAAAGATCTGAGTGGTTTTCAGGCTTCAAGTGTGGATAAACTACGCCAGTGGAAGGCATGTTCAAGTAACGTAATTACAAGAACTTCTGTGTCTTGATTAATCACATATAGCAATCTCTAGACGCTTGTTCCCTAAATCTGATGTTCCTGCGAATGTCTTGCTTTTTTCGATATTATAGCCGTAATCACCCCGGTTTGAGCACTTTCACCCCAATATTCGACGCTTCTTTGCCATGCGCGTAGTTCGCAAATCACAGTTTGAACTCGGGCAAGTACCCATCGACCAGATCAAGTTCAATTCCAAGTCAAGGGATGATGTCCCCGCCGTGCTGCGTGGTCTGCAGCATCTGTATTGCGATCCCCTCACCCGGAAGAAGATATTCGAGATCCTGAAAAAGCGACTGCGGCCAGATGTCAGCTTGGAACGCGGCCGCCCCGGTATGGATCTGTGGCAGGTCTTTGTCCTTGCCGTGATCCAAAAAGCCCTGAACTGCGACTTTGATCGCCTCTTGGACTATGCTGACCATCACGAGAAGCTGCGCCAGATGCTGGGGCATGCAGACTTTTACGACAAAAAGGAGCAAGTCCAACAGAGCGTCATCGACAACGTAAGTCTGCTGACGGAAGATATTTTGGAAGAGATAAACCGCGTGGTGCTCACCTGTGGCCACCGCTTGGTAAAAAAAACGGCCGGAGGATCCGCTTCGCTGCCGGGCAGATTCGGCAGTAGCAAAGACGCACATGCACTGGCCCACGGACGTGAATCTTCTGTGGGATGCGATGCGATGCCTAATGAGGGATCTTAGGCGTACGTGCCGGGCGCACAAGATCTCAGGGTGGCGCATGTCTTGGAGTAGGCAAGTGCGACGGACATTCAATCGGGTGCGCACGCGCCGGCAGTGGCAAGACCCATCGAGGGTGAAGAGCTATCTAAGTATGTGCCGCCAAGTTGTGCAGAAGGCGGACTGCACACTGAAGGTTTTAGAGCGGCGCGGGATTGCGTACGAGGAGATACCGCGCTATTTGCGGCATGCCAAGCGGCAAATAGACCAGGTAGAGCGCCGATTGATCAAGGGGGAAGTGATTGCGCACGGTGAGAAGGTCTTCTCGGTCCATGAGGAGCACACGCGTTGGATTAGCAAGGGCAAGGCAGGCGTGGTGGCGGAGCTAGGGGTGCCGGTATGCGTGCTGGCAGATCAATACCAGTTCATTCTGCGCCACCACATCCTGTGGGAAGCAGGAGACCAGGACATGATCGTGCCCTTCCTTACGGAGACGAAGAAGCACTATCCGACACTCCGTTCGTGCAGTCTGGACAGGGGGGTTTTCACGCCGAAGAATCGGGAGCAACTGGACCGGCTACTCGATTTGAACGTCATGCCCAAGAAGAAGGGCCGGCGCACTCAGGAGGATCTGGAGAGGGAGACGGCAGAAGCCTTTGTGGACGCCAGCATCCGGCGATAGAGTCGGCCACGGGCAATTTGAATCACCGCGGGCTGGGGCTGGTGCGCACGCACGGTGCCGGAGGGTTTGCCTGGACGGTGGCCCTGGTGATGGTAGCGGCCAACGTACACCGAATCGGTCCATTGCTGAAGAAGCAGGAAGAAAGGCGACGGCACCGGCATAGAGCCCACAGCCGAGCGGCGTAGGCCCGCTCGCGCGGCCGCATGGGAGTAAGGCTTTCCCTCCTTTACAAGAGGAGAGCGCCTACCTGTCTCGTTGTCCCATAGATTCGGGGCATACCACCGCCGATCAGTAGTTGGTAAGCTCGAAATTCGGAGCTGGCTCGCTATGCCCTTTCCACCTCCATGCAGGCCCCGCTACCCACCGAATAGCAGCCCCCCCAAACCGCACTTCACCAAAAAGCCTGCTTTTTCTGGCAAGCACGAACTAACAACTCAATATAAATCTACAAAGCTACAACCGCACTCGCCAATTTGGGCATTGCTTGCCCCAACAACCGCCGTAAGATCACGCGTAAGCCCCGCTCCAGCAACTGAGAAGCTACCTGCTGTACCCGGGGTGGGACTCGAACCCACACGTCCTCATCGGACAACGGATTTTGAGTCCGTCGCGTCTGCCAATTCCGCCACCCGGGCCTGCGGTCCGTACTACCGCAGCATAGAGAGGATCCGGCACTATGCACGTCCGCCATAAATGGAGAGGAATCGGATGACCGTCTCGATGCCCTCGCGGAACCTGTCGAGTCCGAAGTGCTCGTTAGGAGAGTGAATGGCGTCCGAATCCAGCCCGAAACCCATCAGCACACTATCGAGCCCCAGCCGATGCTTGAATTCCGCCACAATGGGAATGCTGCCCCCCATGCGCGTAAAATGAGGCCGCATTCCGTAGACTGTCTCCAATGCCTGGGTAGCCGCCTCCATGGGCGGGCTATTCGTATCGACCAGCATACCAAGACCCGTGTGAACTTCGCGAAAGGACAGCCGCATAGTCTTTGGCGTGTAGCACTCGAAGTATGCCCGGAGCTTGCCCATGACTTCTTCTGGCGTCTGATCTGGCACAAGGCGCATGGAGATCTTGGCGCTGGCGCTGGAAGGAAGCACCGTCTTGGCACCCTCCCCGATGTAACCACCCCATATACCGTTACAGTCGAGCGTAGGCCGGGCTGTAGCGCCTTCAAGCGCCGTGAATCCTGCCTCCGTTCTGGTGGCCGCCACGCCGACTTCCGCCGCCCACTTGACGGCATCGAATGGCAGCTTGTGCATCGCCGCCCGCTCGTCGGCGGTAAGGTCTCGTACGTTATCATAAAAGCCGTCGACCGCGATGCGATGATTCTCGTCGTGCAGTCCGGCAATGAGGCGACAGAGCGCGTTAGCGGGATTCTCTATCGCCCCGCCGTACGTGCCTGAGTGGAGATCGCGATCCGGACCCGTGAGCGTGACCTCCACGTATGCCAGACCACGCAGCCCGTAGGTGATCGACGCTACACCACGTGCAAAGAGTGCCGTATCCGAGAGCAGCACGACATCCGCTGCCAACGCATCCCTGTATTCCTCCAGAAACCTTGAAATACTCGGCGATCCACTTTCCTCTTCTCCTTCCAGGATATACTTCAGGTTCAGCGGTGCATGACCTGCCGTCCGGAGGTAGGATTCCAGGGCCTTGAAATGAATAAAGAGCTGCCCCTTGTCGTCACAGGCACCGCGCGCGTACAGGTCTCCGCCGCGCACTTCAGGCTCGAACGGAGGCGACGCCCACAATTCGACAGGGTCCGGCGGCTGCACGTCATAGTGCCCATACACAAGCACGGTGGGAAGGCTAGGATCTACTACATGATCCGCAATGACTACGGGGTGACCCTCGGTGGATACGGCCCTCGCGGAGGTAATACCCAAGGCGTGCATGTGATCTACAAGCCACTGCGCGGCGCGCGCAACATCGCCTTTGAAGGCAGGATCCGTGCTAATGGAGGGTATGCGCAGGAGAGCATTGAGCTCGGCCACGAATTTCTCCTCATGCTCCCGGGCGTAGCCAAGGGCTGATGTAATACCACTTTCCATGCTATGAGTCATGTCTATAGTTCGCTCTCATCGCGCCAGCGCTGGAGGCGCCAGGCACTGGTGGAATCGGGGCGTGCGAGAAGAAAGTTGACATTGCCGTCACCCCGAAGAACTTCACCCCCCTCCAGCACCACGGTCAGACTGAAAGACCGCACCACCCGCGCAAGTCTGTTCATATCGGAGGTACTGCTGGAAATAACCTGATTCCATTGCAACTGCACCGCGGCCGCGTTCAGAAACAGGCGGCGAGTGGCCTCCAGCTCCTGGACAAAGCTCCACTGCCGGTCGATGCCCGCGTCAAAATCCGTGTATTCGAATACGAACAGGGAATCAATAAGGGGCTCATACAGGGACAGATCGCGGAGCTCGTATGCGAGACGAAAATTCGAGAAAAAGCCATCGACCTTCCTCGGATCGCCAAGTAGGTCCCCAAAGGCATCCCCTTCGCCTAGTGCAGGAGCAAAGGGGTTACAGCCTGCCGAAACAAGGAAAAGGGAAGCTGCGATGGTCCGTACCAGCAAAGTATTCAGGCTGTTACTTGGCAAAATCCGCCTTGAGGTCGCTCCATGATGCACTGGTACCTATCTGCTGATCCGTCCACCTCCGAAGCGACCACAGGCCGTCGTCTCCCTGCGCGATATCCCAGACGAGCCGGCCCTGCACCGTGTCCGGAATTCCCGTGCGTCTGTGACCTACGACAAGAAAGTATTGCGCATCCAGCGTGTAGCGGGATTCTCCAAACTCGGCGGTCGTATTGTCCAGGCGCAGCAGATGACCGGAGCCCTGCCGCGCAGCCTCCGTCATGGTGGTAAAATAGCCATCCTCCTCTGCGCGGCCCCAGCTTGCCCACAATGATGGATCCCGCGCCTTCGCGACGGCGGAGGGCTCGAAGAGGAGCTCTTCACCAAGGGATCGGCGGTAGTTGGCTGCGTTCATTTCGGCTACCGCCGCGCGCAGGTTGTCTACTACGGCATCGGGCTCATCCGGCTGCAGAAATGTCCCGGCCCCTACTATCGGATCCGCCGGTGTGCGCGGCAAAAACGCGTCACAGGCTGCCGGAAGCAGCATAATTGCTATCAGCATGCCGCAATACCTGCACATAGCCAAACCGTGTCGCCAGACCCCTCACACCACAGCTACACCTTCGAACGGTGCAAGAACGTCTTCGGGCGGGCACACGCTGGGAAACAATCCGATTACCCGGTGGATAACCTGGTCAAGTAGCATGTCCGGGCAGGAGGCCCCAGCCATGAGGGCAATGGTGACCGGCCGGTCGGCAGCCAGCCAGTCGGCCGATACCTGTTCCGCTCTTCGCCGGATATCGTAGTGACGAATACGCCCGGGCAACCCGATTGCCTCCGCACCTTCAATAAAATAGGTTGGAACTGTGGCCTCGCAAAGCGTCACAATATGGGTGGTATTTGAAGAGTTGTACCCGCCGACCACGAGCGCCAGATCCGGCGCTTCTTCCAGAAGCATCTTGGCAGCTTCCTGGTTTTCGTGGGTAGCATAGCAAAGCGTGGAGCTGGTGTCTTCAAAGTGAAGAGGCAGATTGTCTGCTCCGTATCGCTCTTTCAGCGCCCCACGGACAAGGTTGATAATGGCTCTCGTTTCCGTAACCAGCATCGTGGTTTGGTTCACCACCCCAATACGCTGGAGATCACGCTGCGGATCGAAGCCCCGGGAATAGCGGTCCTTGAAACGCTCAAAGAAATAGGCACCCGGGGCCTCGCCTTTGATTACCCGGCACAGATCCCGGGCCTCCTCCCGGTCACGGACGACTACCACCGGCGCCGAGCGGCGGGCATGAGAGAACGTGGCACGCACTTCTTCGTGGTAACGCTTTCCATGCACCACGACCGTGTAGTTCTTTTTGCCCATTTTTTCGCTGCGCCGCCACACCTTTTTGACGAAGATACAGGTGGTGTCATAGGTCTTGGTGTCGATTCCGCGACGCTCAAGTTCCGCCTTTACTTCGAGGGAGGCGCCAAACGCCGGTATCAGCACGATGTCATCCGGCGTGAGCGTGTCCAAGGAAATCAATTCCTCCCCCATCGTTGATCGCAAGAAGCGCATCCCCCGCCGCTTCAGATCCGCATTCACGTGCGGATTGTGAATCATCTCCGAGAGCATGAACAGGCGGCGGTCCGAATTCCGGTCGAGTGCCTGATAGGCCATCTCTACGGCGTTCTCCACACCATAGCAGAATCCGAAATGCCGCGGCACCTTGAACTGAACAGGTCCAAAATCCAGCGTGGACGGCGTGAGGTCATGCTTGCGGGGGTCGCGCCGCCTACGGGCTTGCCTTACCGCACCAATTATGCGACTGCGATAAAAATCCGGGATCTCGAATTGCCTCTGCATGCCCGACGCCTTAAGCCGCCCGTAAAACGCAACCTACCGCGCTTATGTTCATGGATCCGCTAGAGTCGCTTGCCCAGACGAGGCTGTGCCTCGGCCCTAAAAGCACTAAAGCAGCCCTCCACAATTGCCGCGCGCGTGCCCCGAGCCAGCCATGTGTAAAGCGACAAGTTTTGCAGCGCCGCTATCTGCATTCCGAGTATTTCCCCGGCCTGGAATAGGTGGCGTACGTACGCTTTGCTGAATGTCTGCGAAACGTATCCGTCCAAACCAGGATCCAGCGGTGAAAAGTCTTCCTTCCACTTTGCATTGCGAATATTGAGTTCCCCCTCGGTAGTATAAATCCTGCCATTGCGCGCGTTGCGCGTCGGGAGCACGCAGTCAAACATGTCTACGCCCCTGGCTATGGATTCCAGTATGTTTTCGGGAGTACCCACACCCATGAGATAGCGCGGTTTGTGCTCTGGAAGCAAATCACAAACTAGCTCCACCATCGCATACATCTCCTCTGCACTCTCTCCGACCGATAGCCCTCCTATCGCATAGCCCGGAAAATCAAGATCCACCAGATGCAGCGCACTATCCCGCCGAACGCTCGGGTATACCACTCCCTGTACAATGGCAAATAGTGTCTGGGCCTGACCATAGGCCGATCTGGTCTCCGCAAGGCGGCGCTTGCAGCGCGCGGCCCACCTTATGGTACGTTTGTTGGCAACGCGAGCGTATGATTCCGAAACGTCCCCTGCCGGACACTCGTCCAGCACCATCATGATATCCGAACCGAGCCGCCGCTGGATATCAATAACCGATTCCGGACTGAACACGTGCGCCGAACCGTCCAGATGGCTGCGAAACGTGACGGCATCATCCGTGACACGGCACCGCTTGGCCAGCGAATATACCTGGAAGCCACCGGAATCCGTAAGAATAGGGTGTTTCCACGACATGAATGCGTGGAGCCCTCCGGCCCGTTCGATGACTTCCGGGCCCGGCCGAAGAAACAGGTGGTACGTATTTCCCAGAATAATCTCCGCCCCAATGTCGCACTCCAACTCGCGGTGCTCTACCGCCTTCACGGCTCCCACCGTACCCACAGGCATAAAAACGGGCGTCCGCACTACCCCGCGCTCCGTTACCAGGCACCCAGCACGCGCCTTTGTAGATAGGTCCCGGTAAAGGAGGCTATACTGCATGCGCTTCCTCGGATGCACAGACCTTCGGACTATGCTCCCGGAGCACCGACAAAAGATATTCGTGCTCCGGCGGCGGCAATCCAACGCCAAATACTGCCCGTGTCGTTAAGACAACAAGTACGGACGGAGGCATGCCACTGATAAACGGTTGGACATCGGCATACGGACCATGCTCCCGATGATAGCTCAGTGCACCCGCGGAGTGCACGGCCATGATCTCCGAGAAGTCAACGGAAGCCGTACGTGCTCCCTGGCACAGCTCCATAGACTCATTATGCAGCGTTATGCGCACACTCGGGGCTCGCCCCAGGACGGCTGTGAAGAAAAGGAGCAACACCGCAGCGATTTGTCCGGTCCAGAAGCCTAGTGCAGTATTTCCCCGGGGAGCAGCCGCAATCGCGGGCTCCAGGTATGTCCATGCAAGAAACTGGGCTGCGGCTAGAACCAGAACCAGAGACGAAAGGACGATCAGGAAACACGTCCCTGCCTGGCGAGCGTCCAGCATGCGTTTGCGGAGCGCACGACCCAGAATGGAGTAGCCTGGATTGAAGCGTGCCGGCGCACGCAATGTGCTACGACTATTTCTGGGAGCACGATCGCGAGGCACAGCCGTCTACCGCTGTTGATTCCTGGACGAGGTACTGGGGCCGGGCGAAACATCATCAATACCCGCTTCAAGCGCCTCAACTCGCGCCTCGCGTGCTTCTAGCTCTCGTTCTTTCTCTTGCAGCCATCGATAGCTTTCTGCAATGGCCTGCTCCCGGATTTCGAAGGGAGCCTGCTCCACGTAGCCACGTTCCTCGAAATAGCGCTTAAAGAGCCAGTTATGCTTACCCGCCTCCATCAATTCAGCAAACCGAAATGCTCCAATTGCACCCCAGTTGGCCACAATTTCCGCATTACTGAAAAGTACGCGCAGATTTGCGGTAATGGCCTGCAGGGTATCGGCCGTGGAAAGGATTCCGTCATAGACCGCGGGATCGTTTAGCAGACGAGCGAGCGTCCCGTCGCCCTGGTCCAGCTTGACCAACACACCCTCCACGCCGCGTGTGGCCTGCTCTGCCAGATCTACAAGCGCCTCCGCGTCATTGCCCAAGTTGGTCATGAGGCGCTGCGTTTCATTGGCCGTGGCGACCATGCTGTTGTATAGGGCCGGGTCGTAGACAAGCTTGCCAAGTGTACCCTCTCCGTTGCGTACATCGTCTACGATGCGCTCAAAGGAAGTGGCCGACTCTTCGAAGCGCTGCACGGAGGCCAGCGCCTTGTCCGTGATTTCGAAAAGGTCGAACGGGTCTATGCCGACGATACTATCGCCGTCCTCCACGGCGTCGGGTCCAGGCAGACCTAAAACGACGGGAGGATTTACCAACACAACTATCATGCTGCCCAACAGCCCCTCCGTTTTAATCTGTGCCTGGGTGCCATCGTGAATCAGGTGCCGCGCAGACTCTTTGATTCCCATGGTCACCTCGATGAGGCCCCCCGTCGATGCCGGCAACGCTACGCTCGAGACGGCACCGACGCTTACGCCCTGAAACTGTACGTCTGCTCCGGAACGGAGGCCAGCCACACTATTGAAGCGGGACTTGACGATGAAGCGGTCACTAAACAGGAAGGTACGGCTGGCTATCGCGAATAGGGCCAGAGAAAAAAGAAGCAGCCCCAGTAACACGACCAGACCTACCCTGACTTGACGCGTCATAGCAGTGTGCGGCTTAGGGTGAAAGGCCGTGAAGACTCACGTGCCAAAGAAGTTGCGCAATACCGGATGAACTGATTTCTGCAATCGGGCAAGGGCGCCTTGCGCGATCACGCGCCCACCGTACAGAAAATATGCCGTGTCGGCAATGATCTCCGCACAAAGCAAATCGTGCGTGATGGACACTGCACACACGCCCCGTTCTTCACGCAGACGAAGGATCAATTGCGATACCACGCGCACCGACGCCGGATCCAGCCCGGTGGTGGGCTCATCGCAGAGCAGGATTTCAGGCTCGAGCACAATGGCCCTGGCCAGCGCTATCCGCTTGCACTGGCCCCCTGAAAGCTCGGATGGATAACTAGTAGCCTTATCGCGAAGCTGAACCCACGCCAGTGTCTCCTCTACGCGCTCGGCCCGCTCGGCACCGGTAAAGGCTGTGTGGCGCAGCAGAATGAACTCCAAATTGTCTGCCACCGTCATAGAGTCAAAAAGGGCACCACCTTGGAAGAGATAGCCCATCCGAAGCCGGACCTGGTCAAGTTCTTCTTCGTCCATGGTATCAAGCCGCCTGCCAGCAACCCAAACCAGACCGCTATCTGGCTGGATAAGACGAACGACGTGCTTGATGAGCACGCTCTTCCCTGAGCCCGATCCACCCATAATGGCCACGGAACTTCCGCGCTCTACGTCCAGGGAGACGCCGCGCAGCACGGACTTTGTTCCGAAGGACTTGTGAACGTCCGTAAGGCGGATCACGACGTCTTCTGGAGGCGGTGCTATCGCAGACATGGCGGCCAAGAATACTTGTTAACCCAAACCAGGCAAGAGAAGCGTGATACGCACAACGAGAACATTCGCAACCAGTATCAGAAGCGATGATAGTACCACCGCCTGCATAGCAGCCCTGCCAACCTCCGCCGTGCCGCCACGAACGGTGTATCCGAGATAGCAACTGGCGATACCCACAATAAAGCCGAATATGGCGGTCTTTCCGGTTGAAAATACCAGGTCGGACATCCGGAGGTTCGAGAATGCGTTGTCCACAAAAAGGCGGTAGTCCATACCCGTTGCGAGCACTGTTTCCAGGTAGCCGCCCATCAGCGCAACAATATCACAGCAGATCGTCAGCACGGGAAACATCAGTATGCAGGCCAGCACACGGGTTATAACAAGGAAATGGAACGGCTTCAGGGCAGCCACTTCCATGGCGTCGATCTGCTCCGTGACGCGCATGGAACCTAGTTCCGCAGCCATTCCGGCACCCAGCCTGCCGGCTAGCACAAGCGACGTAATTACGGGACCGATCTCCTTGACGACAGAGAGGGCTAGCATGGTAGGCAGCACCATCTCGGCTCCGAAGCGCGACAGCGTGCCCCGGCTTTGCATGGACAATACGACACCAATCGAAAGTCCGGTCACGACAACCAGCACCAGGCTTTTCGCACCGGCCTCGTCCATTTGCCTAATCACCTCTCGCCACTCCCGGGGACGCCTAAAACTCCGCCGGAAAAAGGTCCAGGCAAAATCGGCAAGACCGCCGGCCCGGTAAAGCATGTCTACCCAAAGTCCCGGGCGCGTGGAATCAGGTGGCAAGGCGCCATACAAAGTGTAGTGGTCAGTATGCGTACTGGTAAAGCAGACTGATCCCCGTGGTCGAACTATTGCTCCTGAGTCGCGCCAGGAGCCAGGCAAATATGGCGTACTCTATGATCACCTCCTTGTTGCTGTCAATGCCGCCGGCGTTAGGTGCCGCTGACTTGCCGGCAAACGAAAGCGGCCAGCTAACCGAGGCAAAAAGACGTCGAGACACATACTTGCCTGCCGTGATGGTGGTACCACGCGAGCCTTCGAGTTGAATTTCAAAAATGTCGAGACCAAGCCCAGCGCCCGCTGCGGCGGCAATAACCTGGGCAAGCTGCTGCGTCGCAAAGTCGCCGCCTACCTCGAGTGCACCCGTACCGCCTAACTGGAAAGCATCAGCCGCCGGGCGCCCCGACGCGATATAGGAGATAATGTCTGCCTGGTCCAGTGATACGGGTTCGCTCCCCAAGGTCAGCAGGATTCCAGCCGATCCCTGCAGACTGCCACTGACGCGCAACAGGATGGTTACGGGATCCTGCTGGTTATTTTGCTCCGGAATGGAATACGCGGCCTCGAAATCCAGGAATGGGTCTGTGGCCGGCCCCGTAAACGTTACCCTGCCACTTCTGATATCAAACCGCCGTCCAAACTGCCGTATGTAACTGCGCGTGGGCACCACCTGGACCGTGCCGGACAGTTGTTGATCCTTGCTTGGCTGCTTTGTAAAACCCAGAACGCCGGTTAGCAGCACATTCATTTCTGGATTTTGACGTGCCCGCAGCCACACGTCATCGCCAATGATCACGTCCATTTCCATGGTAAGCGCATCAAAGAAATCAAATGTAGTGGTGTCGGATTCTGAGGCCCGGATGTTGAAATGCCGCTCCAGCATGCGCATGTCGACCTCTGTAAACACTACCGAGCCGTATTCCTCGCTTGCCCCGGCATCGGCCGGGTGGATGTCCGTTGATGTCAGGCGGACCGTACCTGTGAGGACCGGGGCTGCCGTAGTGCCCCGCAGGCGGATGTCCCCGGACAGATTCGCTTCGGCAGCTTGCGTATCCATTACTTGGAAGCGTTCGAGCGTGCCGGAAAGATCAAAGGCGCCAAGGGTGAGGTTCTTGGCTTCCACACTTCCACTTGCCGTGAACGGTCCCCCGCTCCGACCGCCCATGTGGCGAACAAACATGGTGTCCCCCTCGAGTTCCGCGCTGGCCTCAAGCTCGGAAACCGTTATTCCAAGAAGAGGGAGAGCGAGCTGCCCTCCCTCCAGGTCCACCGTGCCAAAGAGATGCGGCTCGATTGACGTGCCTTCTACCCGCACCTGGCCGCTTAGCTGCCCCTCCACCTCGCCTATCAGGTCTGCGTCCAAAAATGGCTCCATCCAGCCTATGTTAAAACGCTCGGCCGCCAGCGAAAGGGCAACGGACTCCGCCGCCCGCTCTACGTCGTCCTTCCGCAGGCGGAGATCTGCGGGCACATACCCCGTTAGGTCCAACGTACTAGAATCCCTGTGGGCCAGCCTGGCATCCAGATGGAGTTTTCTTTCCGCATAGCGTGCGTCGGCACGCAGCGTTCCTACCCGCTCCCCGGCTGATTCCAATTCTAATTCCATCTCGGCATTCATCACAGGCGAGGCCGCATCTCCCTGTAGCACCAGGGAGCCGTCTAACATACCGTCCAGGCCGGAAAACTGGAACAGGTCCGCCACGGCTCCCAGTCGGAGGTTATACACGGTAAGCCCCAGGCTTTGGTGACCGTCCAAGTCCACGACACCATCCAATACAATTTCCTGGTCATCCGAAATCAGCAGAATATGGTCTAGGCGATATGGACCCGCGAAGGATATGGCGGCTTCCTGGTCGAGCCGCCACTGGTCCTGGCCCAAATTCATGGTGAGGTCCTGAACCACAAGACGACGGCTGGCCACGTCAGCGTAGCCGCGGAGCCTTGCATCCCTTCCGGGGTCCACGTCTACGCCGGCAAAGTAGGTAAGCGTATCGGCATGCCAGTCAATGTCGAGTTGCGCAAACCGCGCCGAAACCGTCGGAAGCGATAGCCGGGTGGCCTCGGCGCGCAGAATCCCGTCCGCAAACCGACCAGTATCACGGGCCAGCCTTCCGGAGAATCCGACGTCAAGATCC
This sequence comes from Rhodothermales bacterium, assembly GCA_965216255.1. Lineage (GTDB taxonomy): Bacteria > Bacteroidota > Rhodothermia > Rhodothermales > Bin80. Next base: position 3,387,073 of record OZ244148.1, on the reverse strand, counting down.
AGCAGCCGGACATCGCCGTAGCGACCACCGGTCAGTCCCACTCTACCCGCCACGAGTACGGAGTCGGCGTTGCTACGAGCATGCAGCCAGAGCGTGTCCCCTGCGGCATGCCCGCTCTTTAGCCCAACAATATCCGCAAAAGCACCGAGCGGACCCGCGTCCAGCAACGCCCCGCTAAGAGACAGCACCGCCTCTCCCGAGCTCCCAAGCACTACGCCCCCCGACCCGCTGAGACGAAAGGCATTCGAGACCGCATTGACCGTGTCAATGACCAGCACGCCGTCTGCAAGGCGCACGTCGGCGCCAAGCCGTGTGAAGGCCAGTTCTTGAATGCGCGTGCCATCGGCACGTAGTCGGCCCTGCAGGCGAGCAAGCGACTGCGGGGTCGTGCCTTCCGCCGCCAGGTCCAAGGTCCCAGTATAGCGGCCGGCCAAGGCGTCCTGGCCACTAAGCGCGGCCAAGTCAACCGCCTCCATCGCCGCCTGCATATCCCAAAACAAAAGGGTATCCTCCCGTCGCACGCGTAGCGAATCCATTCTCAAAGATCCCTCCGCGAGCAGCAGATCGCCGCTCGCCAAAAGACCCCCCTCCTGCAAGTGAAGGCGCAATCCACCGCTGACAACAGCTGCATTGTTGATCCACGATGAATCCAGCCGCACGGCACCGTGCAGCAAAAAAGCTTCAGCCGCGTCCACATCCAGGGATACCACTTGACCGGTTAACCGCGTTTCAAGCCCGGCTACGCCGAGCAACTTGCCCAAGTCCACTTCAGCAAATCGGCCTTGGCGCAGCGAGAATGCCCGCTGCCCACCAAAGAGGACTCCCTCTGCCAGAAATTCTGCCCCACCCGATGGTAATAGAACGCGCCCTTCCATCACCATCTGCCCTTGGTGCATGTGCGCCGTGACCCAGGCAGAGTCCACTGCCTGATGGTTTACGCGCGACGTTCCTAGGCGAAGATCCATGCGAATAGGGGCTGGACCGCTGCCTACCACATGTACCATGCCGTGCAGGTTACTCCGATGACTTGCGGCAAGTGCAGCCACGTCTATCTCCCTGAACAGACCGCGCAGGTCCCACGAAGGCTGACCGGAAGCGAGACCTGCTACGTTTAGGATGGCCGTAACATTCCCAAGGTCCAGCATAGAATTGACACTCAGTTGCGCAGACCCCTCCCTTACGTATCCGTGTGCAGCCAGCTCTCTGAGCACAATTGATCCAAGATGCGACGCGCCCAGGTTCAGCTCCGCCTGCGTCGAGAATCCACTTTCGGAAGCTGATCCCGCAAGTGTGGCATGGCCCGCAAAGGCGCTCGAAGCTGCCAGTCCAAGGAAGGCGGCTACGTCCAGCTGATTCCACTCTGCACCTTGGACTGCGAAGCGCAGCGTGTCTCCAAGGTCAAGCATACCAGAGGCGGCGACGGACCCTTCTGCGGCAGCTGCCCGGAGCCCGAACTCCACAAGACCCTCTCCTAGCGTGGCATCCAGGCGTGCATTATCTATCGCAAGGCGGTTATAGGTGCTAGGCTTGATCTCAAGTCGGGCCTGCGCGGTTGTGCCCTTTCCCGCCAGCCGGTATGTTCCATTGAGCGAACTGACGTGGGAATTCACATAGTGCGCTGCATTGAGGCCGCTGAAGCGTCCCTCCAACTCATAGACCGGGACCTCGCCAAACGGTTGTACGCGCCCCGTAGCGCTGACGGCCGCACCCCATATCCCGGACTCCAGCCGAAAGCTGGCCGCACCGGAGTCAACCTCGGCCGTGAGCTTGAAGGAATCCAGCTGATGGCCCCAAGCATGCGTATCAAAGACAGAGAGCTGGACCGCACCCCGCACCTTGTCCAGCGAAGGCCCGGCCAAGTAGCCGGAGAGGTTCGCGCTTAGCTGCCCCGGCATGCCCAGACCCGCCAGGCCCAGATTCCTGATATCGGCGCGCCGCAGGGTAAAGGCTACCGGGCCACTGAGCGCAGGGGTCCCTTCCACATCCAAAACAATCCGTCCGCCGGAGAACAAACGGGTATCGGCCAAGAGCCGCAGCAAGGCTCCTTCTCCAGTAAGGTGCATACTGATTTCGGCTGTATCCCGCAAAGCGGGGAACTGGCCCACGTCGGCCAGCGCTATCGGCGCCGCACTGAGACGGATGTCGGCATCATACGAATTGTCAAGGCGAGCGAAGTAACCCGCAATGCCAATTTTGCTTCCCGGCCCGGTAACGCTGAGGGAATCCAGATCCAGACGCCCGCCTACCAAATCCGCACGCGTGCGCACGAAGAGTGACCCGCGAGCTCCTTCAGGCCACAGGCGTGCTTGCAAGGTATCCAGGTGTGCGGCAAGCACCGAACCTAGGTCCAGCTGGCCCGTTGCCTCGATTTCTGTCAGGCGAAGCGCACCTGGCGCCGTGATCTGGCCCGAACGCACCTCAAAACGATCCACGCGTACGGAATAGCCGCCCTTGCTTCCGGCTTGCTGGCCCTCGACCGATTCGCGGCTGGCAATCCATAGATGTGGCCCCGAAATCCTCAAGCGCCGCGCGTGATAGGAACCAAAAGGCAGGCCAAGGAGGCTGTGCCGCACGCGCAGGGTATCTACGCCCAAGAGCATCGTGCCATCCCCCTGCCGAACGGCGGCATCGCGCAATTCAAGCGTAGTAAACCAGTTTCCGCGAACACCACCCACGCTGATCACGTACGGCGTAAGCGGACGTGTCACCGCCAGGATGAGCCGTGCCGATGTAAGAGCACCCCACGGGGTCTGGATGAAGAGCAGGATCATAATCCCACCCGCCAGAAATGCAAGACCGAGGCGACTGAATACGTTGCGCATTGCCGTGCTATGGTGTCATGCTAGCCCCAAGCCTAGGCATCGTCGGGCGGCCACCCAGACGCCGGTTCGGACATGCTCTGGCTTACCTCGGGGCTTGGCTACGAGATGCTACCCTGTAGCGCGAGGCCGCAATGAGCGGCCTCTTACATAGGTTCCAGCGCGATGCCGGGTGAATGCTGTGGATCATAGGCCGCAGATAGCCACTAGAATGCCTGTCCCAGAATTACGTGCATGTTGAGCCTGCGGAGTCCACGCCTTTCGGGCAACGCCAGCCCCTGTGCGGAAAGAAAAGCGTTGCGTGGGGATTGTAGGTCGAGATTATCTGGATTGAGTTTAATGGCGAAATCGACGCGCAGGAATCCTATCGGGGTTTCAAAGCGGATGCCAGTCCCGGTGGCAAACTTGAATCTGTCCAGTGAAAGGGCCCCCGTATCAATGACCCCGCACTGCACATTGACCGGCATCGTCTTTTCCTCGTCACGATACATTACGGCCTCACATCCGTCACCACCTTTGCGTTGTGCTGAAACCCGACCGGCATCCAAAAATACAGCTACCCGCCAAGCGCGACCGAGACCAGGAAAGGGGAAACGCACCTCTATATTGCCAAGAATCCGCGACTTTCCGCCCACGGGCTCGTATGCTTCCGATTGCGTTCGGGGCCCGTCATTGTCGTATAGGACGGCTCCTTCTTCATCCCGGAGGAAGTCCGTGCGATTAATCTTTGGGCCGAGTAGACCAGCATCCCATCCGCGCACATCATTGGCACCACCGGCGTAGAAGAGCACCGGATCAAAGCGGTTTTCAAGCGGCGCAGCAAAGAGCGGGTCGAATGGATCTGCTGCACGCAATGCCACTTTCCTTGTGCTTCCACCTAGCGGCCACAAGCGCCCCATTCCCAGGCGCACGCCTATCTGTATGCTGCTCGGCAACGGAATATATCCTGCTAATTCGAGCCCCGTCTTGATGTATTCTAGGCCTGCGGTACCCAAGCCAAGGTAGCGTTCCAGGGCACCAGCCTGCTCGAGGAAGGGCCGCAGTTCTACGCCGCGACCAGGATTTATGGGGTTGTCTGTCCATCCCAGGGTGCCGCTTAGAGTGTAGGTACCCTTGTGGTACGCATCTCGTCCAGCCACGTCCCGCCGGGCAGTAAATTGCGTAGCACGACTCAGCCCATACCGGAGACTTATCACCCTGAAGGGCTGGAGCTCATAAATGAGCGTACTGTTCATTCCAAATTCTCTCCGGTTGACACTAAAGGGCAGGTCCGTTTCCAGTAGCAGCGGATCACGCTCAAACTGGACAAACGGCTCGAGCACCGCACTCAGGCCGTTGGTAGCGAGATAGGGCTGGGCGAGTGCGAACGAGGTTCTAAGCTGCCGCCTGCTCTCGGCGCCTAGGCCACTTGTAGCAAGGAATCCCGAATCAATTTCTCCAAGTGCCGTAAAAGTGCGTGCCCCGCCGAGGAAATTCCTGTGCGACCATTGACCTTCCAGCGTAACGCCATTCTGCTGGTCGTAGCCCGTCTCAGCAGTTACGTACCGAAGTCTCGCTTCACGCAGATTTATTCGCACGGTGACCGTGGAGTCACGAACCTGCGCGGGTATCTCCGTCTGGGCGACCTGGAAAAGATTCAGACCGAATAGCTCACGCTGTCCTTTAATTAATTTTTGGTCCGAAAACAGATCTCCTTCAACAAGAGATAGTTCGCGACGCACCACGTGGTCGCGCACGCGGCGGTTGCCCACGATAAGCAAGGTATCGATGGTGGCCGGTGGCCCCGGATCAACCTCGAAGCTTACATCCGCAGTGGAGTAGGTCGAGTCAATTTCCAATGCGGTGCGCAGCGTGGCAAAAGCGAACCCCATGTTTTTCAGCCAGCCAAGCACCTGGTCTTCTATGCGAATGACACCAAAAGCCGTGTAGCGGTCTCCGGTCTTGAAGCTCGTGCGATCCCTGAACTCGATCCAGCGCGCCCGGGTAGCCGAATCGAGGGAGTTTGCCAAGAAGCCATGGTCTGCGTAAAAGCCCACGTCCTGTATGATAATGGGCGGCCCCTGCGTAATCCGAAATCGTATGGTGGCGCTGTTTGCTGACGCATCGAACGTGGATTCGCCATAGTCGACCGCGACACGTAGATATCCCTCGCCCTGGTAGAGGGCACGCAGACGAGCCACGTCTCTCTGCAATTCAACCGGATCCAGCTTATAGCGTCCTGCATCACCGATGCCCATCCCCAAGAGCATATTCCTGATCGAGCCGGGTGCCTTGGTGGCAATCTTTTCCGCAAGCTCGCCCGCCGTAAACCGGGGAGGATACCGGCCTCGATCCGGGAACGCAAACCGAATGGTCTTTACGCGGGTGTTCTCGTCAACAGCCAGCAGCTCGATTTGGGCCTGCACTTGCTGCGCAGTCGGCAGTAGCGCCGCAAGCACGACAGCGGTGCCAAATGCAAGGTACGACGCCGCATATCTAGGCCGTCGCCTTGCGGTCCTCGTAAACGGGTTCCGCGCCTCCTGAGACGGTATCAACGGTGATACGGCAAACACCGACGTTCGGTCGTTCGTGGATGGAGAACATGATGCCCAGCATAGTACTCTCAATTACCGAACGCAGCCCGCGGGCCCCTGTTGCCAAGGCACAAGCCTTGGCAACGATGGCATCCAGCGCATCATCATCGAAATAGAGCTTGATGCCATCCATTGCAAATAGCTTTATATACTGCTTGACGAGCGCATTCTTGGGATCGCTGAGGATGCGCTTCATAGCGCCCTTGGAAAGCGGATCGAGCGCCGTGATGACCGACATTCGCCCTACAAGCTCTGGGATTAGCCCGTACTGCAGAAGGTCGTCAGGCTCCACAAACTGGAGGATGCTCGGATCCTTCTTATCGACACGCTGAGCAGCGGTGGTAGTAAATCCGATGGTATTGGCGCAGCGCCGCCGGGCAACGAATTCTGATAGGCCTTCGAATGCGCCGCCACAGACAAAGAGAATGTTGCGGGTATCTATGTTTACCAGGCTTTGCTCTGGATGCTTGCGCCCACCCTTTGGTGGCACACCTGCGACGGTACCTTCCAGCACCTTGAGAAGTGCCTGCTGCACGCCCTCGCCCGATACATCCCGCGTAATCGATGCATTTTCGGCCTTGCGGGCAATCTTGTCGATCTCGTCTACAAAAATGATGCCCCGCTCTGCACGGTCTACGTCGAAATCTGCGGCGTGCAGGAGGTGCGACAGAATGGATTCCACATCCTCTCCCACGTAGCCCGCCTCTGTCAGCACCGTGGCATCGCTAATGGAGAACGGCACATCCAGGATCCGTGCCAGCGTCCGGGCCAGCAACGTTTTTCCCGTGCCCGACGGCCCCAGCAGGAGGACGTTGGATTTTTCTAATTCCACGCCGTCATAGTCGTGGAAAAACTGCTGTGCCTCTACACGCTTGTAATGATTGTATACGGCAACAGCGAGGACCTTCTTAGCTTGGTCCTGCCCGATAACGTACTCATCAAGGGCAGCCTTGATCTCGCTGGGCATTAGGCGCCGGCTGCGCCCTGCCTGCCGCTTTGAGCGAACCGGTGCGTGCCCCTGGGCCGCCTCCAGCTCTTCCCGCACGATACCCGAGGCATCCCCTATACAGAGATCGCAAATGTAGACGTTGGGGCCTGCCACCATGGTCGCAACCTCATGGGCGGTCCTGTCACAGAAAGAACAGCGTATCATTCCCTGGCGCTTGCTCATGATGTGGCCCTGTATTCAGACTATGTTATTTATCTGGCGCCGATATGGCAACCACCGGGTTGGGCGTCGGAAGGATTGCCCCCACGCGTTCCTGCCAGTCCAGGAGCCGCGAGTGCAGCTCGTCTGCAACTTCCGGCTCCGCTTCGGAGACGTCCCGCTGCTCCCCCGCGTCTGCCGCGAGATCGAAGAGTTCTATGCGTTCGTCTTCGAAAAATTCTATCAGCTTCCACGGCCCTCTCCTAATTGCTGCTGCGGGACTGCCACCTTGATTGCCGTAGTGCGGATAATGCCAGTACAGTGCCTCTCTGTCGAGCGTGCCAAGACCCAGCAGTAGCGGCAGCAAGCTTACGCCGTCTGCCGGTATTGCCTGCTGCAGGGACACACCTGCCATCTCCAGAAGCGTAGGCAGATAGTCATTGCTTATAACCGGCTCTGCATTCACCGACCCGCCCTGGACATGTCCCGGCCACCGCACGATAAGCGGCTCCCGTATCCCGCCTTCATACAGCCAGCCCTTTCCCCCGCGCAAGGGCAGGTTACTGGTGGGGTGTCCCTCGGACGTGCTAAGCCCCCCATTGTCCGACGTGAAGACAATCACGGTGTTATCTGCAAGACCGAGCGAATCAAGTGCCGCAAGTACTGTTCCCACCGCCTGGTCCATGGCTTCGACCATTCCCGCATATACCGCGTGATTCTGTACCTGCCGGACCTTGCGTTCTCCCTCCATGCCCCACGTGTTGGGTGGATGCTGACTCTTCTTCGCCTCATACTTCGCTTTAAGATCCGGCCGGGTCATCAGCGGCGTGTGGACGGAATAGAAGGAAAGGAAGGCAAAGAATTTGGAATTGCCCACACCCTGGAGAAAGGCCACGGTTTCACGCGCCAAGCGGTCGGGCAGGTGTTCGTTTTGGGGACCGTCCTCAAGGCGAGGATTATCGTAGGGAGGAAAATAGCGACCCCTGCCGTAGGGCCCACCGCGCTCCCATCCACCCCTGTTAATCTCGAAGCCGTGATTCTCGGGATACGATCCTGCTCCCCCCAGATGCCACTTGCCGGCAAAAAATGTCCGATAATGCGCTGCCGCAAGTGCTTCTGCAATAGTAGTATCCTGATGCGGCAGGGCATCCACGTATGGCGCGGGTAGCAGAGGTTTGTCCCGGGTCCAGTGGCGGGATGCCGTCTCAGGTTGCGGAGCACCAAACCAGTCCGTCGTTCTGAGCCGCGCCGGGAACTGACCGGTCATGATGCTGGCGCGCGTTGGGCTACACACCGGCGCCGCCGCGTAGGCATCAGTAAAAAGCATGCCTTCGCGAGCCAGACGATCAATGTTGGGCGTCTCATAAAACGTTTCGGCATTGTAGGCCCCCACATCCATATAGCCCAGGTCATCGACTAGGAAAAAAACAAAGTTGGGCCGGGACTGGCACCCACAAAGCAGGAGGAAGCAAGGCAGAAGGAGCCGCACGGCGTCAGGATTCTAGCCCATAGTACGGGACGAGGGCATCAAGCGGATACTTTTCCAACAGGCGCCGCTCCAAATACAGAAAATACGCGGCCTCGCAGACGCGCTTCGTGAACAGCGCATTGAAGCCACCACCCACCAGTAAACCGACGGCCGGCAGGACCTGGGCTAGCTTGGCTTTGGCCAAGCGAAGGCCAAGCGCCCGCGAAATCCCGCGCATGGATCCCGTAACGGCGAACTGCCTTATGGTCTGCTCCGCATGCCGAGAGGCAATGTCCCTAGAGATGGTCTCTGCCGACACCAAGGCAGGCTCCAGGGAGCGCGGCGCCGGGTCCGACACATGGTAGAGGATTTGGACGGCAAAGAGGCGCTCCGGGCTTTCGCGAATATTGTACCCACAGTAGGTAGCAAATTCGCCTGCGGCCCTGAGATTGAATGCGACAAGCCCTATCACGTCAGGCACGATGCCTGCAAAACCTGCGAGGCCCGCCGCAGCACCGTGCGCCGCCGTAACCGAGCCGTACTTCACCGTCAGACCCCGCACGGCCGTATGTACAATCTCCAAATCGAGCGCGCGTACGTCCTCGACGCCGCAGACCTCGTGCCCGGCTCGGCAGTACTCCTCCAGGATAGCCTCCTGCCACACCGATTCCTGCGCGAATTCGTTTGTGGTTCGCAGCAGTCCCACGGCCACGTTGTCAACGGTCCATTCGAATCCTGGAATCCGGCGCACAATGCCGCCAGCTTCTCGAATGCGTCGGTTTGCGGCTGCCATTGCCTGTTCGAGTACCCCAACTTTCCTGGTTCGCCACCGCCCGATCCGGCGAAGCATTTTCCGTTCGAATATGGTAGGCACGGCATCCAAAGGTTCCTGTCCTTATACGACGCCCAAACAATAAGTTTGAATGTCAATTGCGTATCGGCCAATAGACCCCAAAACGCAGGAACTGAGCCGGAAGGGGGTAACCCAGCACGACCTGATTACCCTCCATCACGGCCGTGCCACTGAGCATGTTCTCGTAGGCGACAAGCAACGTCGCGCCGCGGACCACGGCCTCGACGTAGAGGTCCAAGGCCCCGGATGCAGGGAGCATTTCGGGGCGCCGCACGAGTAGTCCCGTCGGAGCGTGGAGGGTGCGGCCCTGGAATGAAGTCCAGTAGTGACCACGCAAAGACAAATCTAGTCCCAGGTCGCCGGCAAATAAGTGGTAACGCGCGCCCAGGCGGCCCCGCATAAAGAAACTGGGCAGTGACGCCTCCGGCTGGAGAATGGTAGGCTGCACTACCCCGTAGAGCCCGCGCCGGGCCCTGCTCCGGAAACCGATCCGGGCTCCTATGCCTGCCCGCTGCGCAGCGGAAGAATCTATGTGTACGGCAGCCCTATCCTTATCCACCTGGAAAAAATCCAAAATATTGGTCTGCCGGCGAGCGAAGCCATACGTTTCGGCATCGATCAGGCCGAAGCGCATACGCAGGCCCAGGCGCCCCTGCGCGACACGGCCTGCAGGCTCAATTTCGGTGACCGCAACGTAGTCTTCCCACCCATGCCGAACTATCCAGGATAGCGGCTGGCCTGCGCGCCAGGCTTCCGCATAGCCCTCGAGGCTCCCCAAATCATAGGTCAGCCGTGCCTTGCCACCGACAAGCCCGGTATGTCCCAGGAAATGCACACCAGCTTCCGCCACGACACCAAACCTGCGCCAGGCAACAGAGTCCCGTACAGTCAGGTGAAGTCTTGCTACATCCTCTAACCACGTCTCGAACTCCAGACTGATACGGTGCGCCCCCGAGCTCGCGGACTGACGAAGGCGCGCGACCATGCGGTAGACTCCCGCACTTACGGTATCCTGCCCCGGATGGGTGAACCTGAGGTGGTAGGCGGTAAATGCGGCCGTTGCTACCAGCGGCGCACCGAATGGACGGGCTCGCAACACTAGCTGCGCATCATGGCGGATGGCCCGGCGCATGGCAGCACTGAGCCGCACATCGGCAATGAGACGGTTGTATATAGCCGGCCCTTCCACCCCGCCATGGGCGCCCAGGCGCCGCTGGCTGTGCAAATACATGGCGCTGGCCGACCAGCCGGACCGGCGTAAGCCGGCGCGAAGGAGCAGCTGGCGCATGCGTTGCAGCCGGCTGCCGGGATATTCACCCTTCGCCCCTGCACCGGAGTATACAAATAGACCGGTCACAGCTCCACGCGTCTGACCATGCAATACTGTTGCACGCTTCAGACCATCGTCTCCTGTCTGGTAGTGCAGCTCTGTGAGCGGCTCCGCGGTGTCGAACGTCCGTAATCCCGTGTCTGCCAGCACGGGAGATCCTCGCGCGGCCTCGCGCATCCATGGCGGAGCCAAGAGCGCGGTAGGCAACAGGTCATAGTGCGGACGACCGGTGACGGGGTCGTCGAAGGGTATCCCGTTGAAATTCAATGCCACCCACTGCGGACTCATCCCGTACGGGCTCCAGCCGCTAGGCCATCCAAAGGCTCCAAAATCGTACACGAAGGAAGCCGCGTCACCGGATAGAATCCTGGTTATGTCCCGATCAAAAAGGGGGACATCAGGCGGCACATCAGGCGGCCAGGAAGATGTCGTGTCAGAAACCTGTCCCAATAGTGCCGTAGCGTGCAGCCAGACGAGGGCTGCAACCAGGCGGGTGACGGGCAATCGGCGCGGCGTTGAAGCCATGAGCCTCATGGCTTCCTCAGACTAGGCCCGGGCTTTGACGTAGGCCAGGTTTTCAGGTTCAAAGGCACGCGGCACGAGGTCAAAATCGTCATAGAAAGCAGCTTCATCGCACGTATTTCCTTCCAGCAGCATCTCGAACTGGTCTCTTGTCAATGGTAGCAGCCTTGTGCCTCCCAGCCTCTTGACCGCCGGGCGAACCAGCCAGATGGGGCTTGACAGCGTGGGTTTGGGCCTGATACCAAGCCCCAAGCAGATCCTGTCTATGACTTCCACAAACCGGTAGCGCCGCTTTCCCGCCACACAGTACGTCCGGCAACACGCAGCATCAAGTGTAAGCGCCTGGACTGACGCCGATGCGACCTCTTCTACCGAAATCGGTTGCATTGCGTAGTCTCCGCGCCCGAAGATGGGAATTATCGGCAGGCGCTTGACGAGATCACGTGCAAGGCGGCTGCAGAAATCCAGGCAATCCACGCCCGGATCACCAAAGATCAGGGAGGGGCGTAAAATGGTCCAGTGCGCAAAATTCGCTGAACGAAGCAACTCCTCTGCCTGCCACTTTGTGGTCTGGTACCCTGAAATGCCCCGCTCCTTGGCTCCGTTGGCACTCATGAGCACAAACCGCTTCACCGCTGAGCGCTGCGCTTGCCCCACGACATGACGGGTTGCTTCGGTATGCAGCGCATCATAGGTTATGCCGCGCCGGGAATTTTCTTCGATAATACCTACGAGATGAATCACAGCCTCACAATCGTCCAGGAGACCGCCCAAGGACTCCGGCATGGTAACATCTCCCGGCACATACTCCACGGAGGGTCTTGCTTCGGCAGGGGGCTTCCGCACCAAGCAGCGCACGTTATGTCCACACTGCAGGAGTTCGCGTAGCACGTAGCGACCTACGAAGCCTGTCCCCCCGGTTAGAAATACGCGCATCAGACCCTGGCGAAGTGCATTCGTCGAACGCCGCTGTGCTTCCCGCGGTCCCGCGGCGGCGTCCCTGACCCGTTTTGCCGTACCTTTGGAGCGGACGCATTCCAATGCCATGCACATTATTTCAGGGCGTCTCCGCAGACGCAAGCTGCATGCTCCCAAGGGACTCTCCACACGCCCGACCTCGGGGCGCGTACGCGAGGCCATATTCAACACCGTGCAAGGTCGGCTACCACTGGAGGGTTGCCAAGTGCTGGATCTATTCGCCGGAACCGGAGCCCTAGGATTGGAGGCCCTAAGCCGCGGAGCGGAGCGAGCAGTATTTGTCGAGCATTCCGCCGGCGTACTACGCGCTGCCAGGCAGAATGCGGAATCATTGGGTGTGGCAGACCAATGCGTCTTTCAGTGCACTGACGTCGCCTCGTTCCTGAGTCAACTTGGAGGGCGCCGCTTCGATCTCATCCTTGCCGACCCCCCGTATACTCTGCCCGCGCTTTTGCAGCTGCCGGCCCTCACCGCCGATCGCCTTGAACCCTGGGGGCTTCTTGTGCTTGAGCACGACGTGCGCCATCGTTTTGCGGCAATGAGTGTAGTCAGTAGCCGTCGATACGGCAGAACCGTAGTCACCGTGTTCAGCCAGCATCCATGAAGCTTGCAAAGCTGCCATGCCTCAAAGCCGCATTGCCCTCTTTCCAGGAACGTTTGATCCGTTCACGCTGGGTCACCTTGATATCGCCAAGCGGGCGGTGCGCGTCTTCGACGGCGTGGAAATCACCGTTGCCGCCAACGCAGGCAAGGAGTCCCTACTCTCGCTCGAGCAAAGGGCGCAGCTTGCTGGTCAAGCTACCTCGCATCTTCCCGGCATTGTGGTGGTAACGTTTGAAGGCCTCCTGGTTGATCACGCACGGTCCCGTGGAGCCTGCGTGCTGGTCCGCGGCCTTCGGCAAGGCTCCGATCTGAACTACGAAGCGGAAATGGCCTTCGCCAACGGATTGCTCCATCCTGAATTGGAGACGGTATTCTTCCTGACTTCTGCTTGCTGCTCCCGGATAAGCTCAACCATTGTCCGCGACGTGTATCGGCGGGGCGGAGACATTCGCAGCTTTGTTCCGCCGGCCGTTGCAGCCGGCCTGGATGACGTGGCGGCGGCATCGCCCTGAATGACTATGGGGATTTCGCTGTACATAACGCGCCATCCCGCATGTGCCACCATAAACCCCTTATTCGATGTCCATTGCGTTCAATCCGCGTGTTGCCTCCATGCAACCTTCTGCAACGCTCGCCATGTCCGGACGAGCAAAGGAATTGTCCCGGGAGGGACGAGACATCATTGCCCTGAGCGCGGGTGAGCCTGATTTTGCAACGCCGGCCCCTATTGCAGCAGCCGGCATAGCAGCTATACAAGAAGGATTTACGCGATATACACAGAATGCGGGCATGATGGAACTCCGGGAGGCCATCTGTGCCAAGCTCCGAAGAGACAATGGCCTGGACTACACACCAAGCCAAATCCTGTGCTCAAACGGTGCCAAACAATCGGTCGCGCTTGCTGTCGCGGTCCTGTGCGCCGAAGGAGATGAAGTGCTGATACCCGCACCGTACTGGGTCAGCTACCCGGAGATGGCACGGTTTGCGGGAGCACGTCCCTTGACCATGCCAACGCGTGCCGAAACAAGCTACCGTATAACGGCGGAGAGCTTGGAAGAAACCATTACGGCAAGCACGCGCCTCATTATCATGTGCTCTCCGTCGAATCCGACCGGCTCCGTATACAGTCGCGAAGAATTGGAAGCGATCGCCGAGGTGCTGCGCCGCCACGAAAGCATTTACGTGGTCTCGGACGAGATCTACGAGCATGTTGTTTACGACGCGAGACATGTGGCCTTTGCCTCACTACCGGCAATGAAGGAGCGCACCATAACGGTTAATGGATTCTCCAAGTGCTATGCTATGACGGGCTGGCGCCTGGGGTATATGGCTGGCCCTATGGCCGTCGTAAAACAGGCCGCAAAGCTCCAAGGCCAGTTTACGTCGGCTCCCTGCAGCATAACGCAGCGTGCCGGTATAGCAGCGCTCGCCATGGACGCAGGACCCGTCACCGAAATGGTCGCCGCGTTCCGCGAGCGGCGGGACTACGTTCTTGGACGCCTCCTGGCTATTGAGGGCGTGCGGTGCCCCAGGCCCGAGGGCGCTTTTTACTTGTTCCCGGAAATCCGCACCTTCTATGGAAAGACCTCACCGGGCGGACACAGAATTAACGACAGCAGCGACCTTTGTTTCTATTTGCTGGAAAAGCACGGGGTGGCGCTCGTACCCGGAGCAGCTTTCGGGGGACCCGATGGAATACGCCTTTCTTACGCCGCATCCATGGGAGAATTAACAAGAGCATTGCACCGAATTGAAGCGGGACTGGCGGCCCTAGGGTAGAATATCTGAATCGGGCTTCGGCCGATTCGTTATTCGCGCTGCAGAGCGACAATCCCGTCCCCGCATATCCTATTTGTTCCCCTAGATGACCCCGAATGCACGTTCACGGCTAGCGGTCTTCTGGGTAGAATGCATCTACTTGAACTCTGGAAGACGTGGCACGGACCGTGCGTAGAGGAACTGCCATCGTTGCACGAAACATATGGCAGACTTTATGAATCGGGATTCGGTATTTGGGGCGTTGCGATGCCCGATGACAGCGATGCCACCCAGACGTTTAGGGAGCTTCCTCACGCCATGCCCCGGCTACATACCCTCGCTAAGGGTGAAGAGCAGAGCGAGGCAGGGAAAGCACTTGATGTGACCAGCTTCCCGGGGCCCCAACTGGTAGACGAACAAGGCATCTTCATGGCCATTGACGACAAGCTTCGAGGCAGTAGGCTCGCGGGCTTTGTGGCGTCAGTGTACCGGGACGGCAATTGAGTCACCGAGCGCGGGGCTCGCAAACCCGCGCTGAGCTTGCCGATCCTTGTCCTCTCAAGGATCGGGCACAGCATCCAATGCCATCCGATGGCCTGATTCCTGGAATGCAGGATCGTCGCCGAGAAATTGCGCGGCGCCTGAAAGGCCGGCGTTGGTATGGGTACATACGCAACATTGTAGCGCCTCATCGCAACGAAACATTCCAACCACCGTACGTACTGATCGTTGCGTCGAGATCCAGGGATCACGAGAAGATGCATTGCTTCGGCATACGGTTGGTAAGATGCCCCCGGCTACTAGTGTTCGGTTACCACAGTCTTTGACCTGGGATTTACAGCTGCATTGAATCCGCACCGCGGCTTAGGTGTTGACGGCGTCACCCGGCTGCTGCACTGGCGCCGGATAGTCTAATGGACCATGCATCAGTATACCCGTGCTAACATTCGGCAGACCATTCGTCCGTGTAACTGCATGGCTTTCCGTCTCTGAGAAACCACAGTGGATCCGTAAAGCGAGACCATCCACCTAGAAAGCAGGCCAGACGTCTCACCCGTGATCCACACACAAGTTAGATAATGGCTTCGGTGAAAAACCGCTATTGGCTGCACATTCTCCTGTTTTTTGCTACGCTTGTTTCCACGGCTTATACCGGAGCCTCCGTCTTCATCGGGCGGGCCACGGCATGGGACCAGGGCCACCTGCTGCTGGGCAGCGTGTCTGCTGAATTCGTCCATGACGGCCTTGTCTTTGCACTAAGCCTTCTGGGCTTTCTTACCGTGCACGAATTTGGCCACTACGTGGCGGCACGCAGACACCACGTAAGCACATCGCTTCCCTTCTATATTCCGTCTCCACTGATCGGAATCGGCACCCTCGGGGCATTAATACGAATCCGGCAGCAGGTCCCCACTACCCGCAAGCTCTTCGACATCGGCGCCGCGGGTCCGATCGCCGGATTCCTCGTGGCACTGGGCACGCTGGTATATGCACTGGCCACCCTCCCATCACCCGACTACATGTTCGGCGTACCCGGGCATGAGGAGTTGCAGCAATTCATTGCGCATACCGGGCAATTCCCGGACCAGCCGCTCCCTGATCCGTCGGGCCTTCGCATGACGGTCGGTACCACGCCGCTGTATTGGAGTCTTGCTCAACTCTTCCCCAATGTGCCACCCATGTACGAGATGTACCACTACCCGATGCTCTTTGCATCATGGCTCGCGCTGTTTTTCACGGCGCTCAATCTCCTTCCAGTGGGGCAACTGGATGGTGGACATATTCTGTATGCAATGGTGGGCCGGGTTTGGCATACGCGCCTGGCCCGCGTCTTCATGATCCTGATGCTGTGTTCCACGGCAATCGGGAT
Organism: Rhodothermales bacterium; assembly: GCA_965216255.1. Classification (GTDB taxonomy): domain Bacteria; phylum Bacteroidota; class Rhodothermia; order Rhodothermales; family Bin80. The sequence goes on along the minus strand of OZ244148.1, from coordinate 3,371,152 downwards.
AGCAGAAGCAGGCCCGGCAATGGTGTCCGATTTTCTACCGTTTCTTGCCAATTCGCCTCTCTTGGCCGAATGCATGCTCTGGGCTTTTCTGGCATTCCTGATGGCTCTATTTCTGCGGCGGATGTTCCCCGCGGCGCCAAGACTGGTGTTATTTGGCACGGTTGGAATTCTACTAATATCTGTGCTCGCACTCATGGCGGGACCTGCGGTGACACAATTCGGCTATGCGGGCTGGCTCCTTTGGTGCTTTCTGCTAATTTTCTTCGTCAAGGTGGATCACCCACCTGTATTGTATGTCGAGCCACTCACGCGGGGCAGGAAGGTCCTGGGCAGCATAAGCCTCGTCATATTCGTGCTCTGCTTTAGCATAAAGCCGCTGTATTTTGCATAGTCGTGCCAAGATCTGGCGCTCTTTTCCCCTAGCGTGGATCTTCTTGGGTCTCGCCGCAGGGATGATCACCACATGCGACACAGCGCCAGGCCCCGAGACGTCTGGTACGCGGGCCCCCATGCTGCAGGATTTCTCATTCTCTCCGCAACGCCTCGTATATGCTTTGCTGCCGAAGGAACAGATAAGAGGCGACTCCCTTGTGGTACAACTTGCTATCGGTGTAACCGCCCGAAGCGGAGATGCGCCTGTGAAAGAAGTGCTCTTTGTTGTCCAGTCCGGTCCGGACGCTATCCACCAAGGCACGCTGGAGGCGGCAGGCAGGGGGCGATATGAGACTACCACTACGCTAAGGATTTCCGCGCTGGATGTGGCCAACTACACCTTATTGGTATATGCAGTGGACGCCGCTGCCCGGCTGAGCGGTGAAATCCGCGGCACCGTGGAATACGTACGCATTTTTGAGCCGGGCCAGCCGCCAGCGCTTGACGAACTCACCGTCCCGGATACCTTGCGGCGTCCCGCCCCAGGGCAGCCCGCCGCGACTCTGCTTCTGGCCGCCCGGGCCAGTGACCCTGACGGGCATACCGACATAGAAAAGGTCGAATTCTGGAATATCGAAGCTCCGGACCAGCGCCTGCTACTGTGTGACGACGGCGCTGCAAGACCCTGCGGGAGCAGCCCCGAAAGCGGCGACGGCGTCGCAGGCGACGGCGTCTTTACGCGTCGCGTGTTTGTACAAAGTACTAACAGAACAGGTGTAAACACACTGGTATTCCAAGCAACGGACCGTGCTGGCCTTGTAAGCCCCGAGCTACGTGCGGACATCGTCATAATATCTTCTTGAATTATCGGACCATGTGCGCAGGCTGGGTAACCGGGATAGCGGCCCTGTTCGCTGCCGGCACGGCGGCTGCGCAGACAGCGGCAGGGCCCGTGCCGTCACCGGGCATCTTGCGCAATAGCGTTACTAACTTGCATGCGGAAGAGGCTTCCCTATGGGTGGGGCCCTTCCTAAATGTGACCCGGGACGGTGGAAACACGTGGCAGGTGGCCGACGCCGATTCCCTGTCCGGATTCCGCAACCGTGTTTATTCGCTGGACGTGGAGGACAACGTCATTTGGGCTGGCCTTGGCATCTCGCGTGAGCAGGAGATAAACGGGGAAGCACAGTCTATTAACGTCGCCAGAGGATTCCTCTTTTCTGAGGATGATGGTGCAACCTGGCAATACCGCTCCCATTTAGCGCCCATAGACGCTGACGAGCTCACTACAGGTATCCTCGACTTGCCCGAGGATACCCTAACGGCCTATGGTAGCGCGGTGCTTCCCACGCTCGCCGTGACGGTTCCCGAATTGAGCCCTCCTTGGGATATAGACTACGACCCTGTTACCGGACACATATGGACGGCCAACGAGATTGCGGGGCTGCGCATGTCCGCTGACAAGGGTAGGACGTGGCAGCATATTGTGCTGCCACCAGACACCTCTCGTTTCCTTTCCCCGGACCTCGGCTACGAATTCCCCTTCTTTTCCCAGCCAGGCGGAATTGCCGTGGACCAGTTCCAGGGTCTCAATTTCCAGGCCTTTGCCGTGCTCGTTGATGCTACCGGCTCGGTGTGGGCCGGAACGCCCGCCGGGCTCAACCGCTCTGAAGACGGCGGAAGAAGCTGGTACCGCTATGACGTATACGACGGCTTTCCAGGCAACTGGGTCATTTCGATAGAAGAGCAGCCGCGCCGTGGGCGCGATCCCGCCATATGGGCCACGACGTGGCCTGGCAGAGGCGATGACAATCCGCAGCGCTTTGGCGCCGTTGTCACGGGTGACAGGGGAAAATCGTTTCGCAGCGTGCTGCACGGCGAACGTGTCTATGACTTTGCCTTTGACGGGTCTACCGTTTACGTGGCGGGCGAGAACGGTCTATTCGTGTCAAGAGATGACGGCTACACGTTCCTAACCCTCCGGCAATTCTATGATCCTGCGCAGCCCGATCGAACCCTGAGACCGAATTCCCAGGTGTACTCGGTTGCGGCAACGGGCACACAGCTTTGGGTAGGCACCGAAGACGGTCTACTCAAAAGCACAGACGGCGGTGCCACATGGAGGATCTTTCGCGCGGAAGTGCCACTGAGTCCAGAGGGACTTCCTGCCATTATTCCACCGGACCTGGTACCCGCCGTCGAGACGTATGCATACCCCAACCCGTTTTCTGCATCCGGAGACCGCCTCGTTCGACTTCGCTACAAGCTTCGGCGCGATGCCTCCGTTGCTATTCGCATTTTTGACTTCGGAATGAACCTCGTGCGGGACCTGCCGCAGGAAAGCCAGCCAGGGGGCGAACGGGAAGCGTCGTGGGACGGCACCGATAACGCGGGCGCGCGCGTCGCGAACGGGCCCTACTTCTACGCCGTCCAGGCCGGCGGCGAGACTTATTGGGGCAAAATACTTGTACTCGAATAGGCTGCCCATACGTATGCGTACCTTAGTTGGCCTGCTAATTGTCGCCTGCCTGCCTACGGCTAGCAGTGCTCTGGCCCAGAGTGCCGGCGCATTTGCCCGTATGGGATTCGGCGCGCGCGGCTTGGCCATGGGCAATGCCGTAATTGCAGACGTGTCCGGCTATGCTAGCCCCTATTACAACCCGGCGCTGGCCCCGTTCATCATTAGCCAGAACCTGGAGCTGTCAGCTGCAGCGATGACGCAGGATCGGCAGATGCAGTTCGTGCAGCTCTCCACCCCCCTGCGCCCACGGGCCGGCCTTGCTGTCGGACTCATCCATGCCGGGGTCCGCAACATTGACGGACGGGATGGCAGCGGCTACCATACTGGCACCTATTCCACGGACGAGTACGCCTTCGTGCTGGCGTTTGGCGTGCAAATGCTTCGGCGGGCGTCCCTGGGCGTCGGCCTGCAGTTTTTTCACACCAACCTGTATGATGGCGTCCCTGCCGCTCGCTCTATTGGGTGGGATATAGGACTAAGCGTACGCCTCACGGACGACCTTAGCCTGGGTGCCGTTGTAGATGATCTCCTAGCGCGTTATTCATGGGACACTTCGAACATTTCCGGAGGGTCTACGTCGGACGCATTTCCGATGCGACTGCGATGGGGTGCGGCCTACCGCCTTGAAGGCCTCAACCTGCTCGTGAGCGCCGAGTACGAGTCACAGATTCGCACGGCCGAGCTGCGGCGGCGTTCCGTAGAATTGGTCGGCAATGCGCCGCGCGAGGTATTCGAATCTGGCGAACTGCGTCTGCATGACAGCCGCATAAACCTCGGGGCAGAATTGGAATTGCCAGCTACGCTTGCCGTGCGGGGCGGCATCAGCAGGCTGATGGACGACAGACTGGCCGCATTCAGGCCCGGCGCGGGTTTTATGGTAGAGCGGGGCTTGGGCGCAGTCCTTGCCCGAGTAGAGTATACTTTCCTGCTTGAGCCGTACGCACTGGGCTCGATGCATATCGTCAGCATCCGTGTCTTTCTTTGATATTATGCGGCATCCTGTCCTCTTGCTGACTTTTGCGGTTCTTGCTGCCTCCCCAAGCTCGGGCCAGGAAAGCGGATTGGCGTTCTTGCGAATCGGCGCCAACGCCGCGGCGAGCGCCATGGGCGATGCGCAGGTGGCCGCCACCCAGGACGCGTTTTCGACCTACTGGAATCCTGCCGGGCTTGCTTCCGCCTCCGGCAAGAGCGCCGCGGTTTCTCATCGAATTTGGATTGGCGATCTTCGGATATACGATGTGGCGGCCCGCTTCCCACTGGGGAGCAGGGGTGGTGTCGGTATCGCTGTAACTGCTTCGGACAGTGGCGACCTGGAAGCGCGTGACATGCCAGGCGACCCAGTTGGGGCGTTTCGCGCCCAGTTCATTAGCGCGGGCCTGTCCTATGCCCGGCGTCTTGGACCGATGCGGGGTGGTATTACGGCCAAGTTTCTCAAGGAACGGTTTTTCGATGCGGATGCCAGCGGCTATGCCTTTGATGCCGGTCTACAGGCGGTGCTTCTGCGGCAGTCCGTACTACTTGGAGCAGCCATCCGCAATGTGGGCAGGATGTCAAAGCTTGAACGTGAAGCAACCACCCTTCCGCGCATGCTCCAGGCCGGTGCAGCACTGTACCCTCTGCGCATACTGGCGTACACAGACGGGACGGAGCTGCTCGACGTCTTGGTGAGCGCAGAAGTATCGCACTTGTTGCCATCCGAACTTACGCGGCTCCATCTTGGTATGGCCGCCACTGTTCTGGAAATGGTAATCCTGCGTTTGGGATACCTGACCCGAGACACGCCGCGCACGTTTACCTCCGGGCTCGGCATCCGCTTTGATACGCTCACCTTTGACTATGCCTATATCCCCTTTGACAGCGGATTTGAAGGTCCAGGCCATATACTTACGCTGGCGTACCTCTGGTAGCTTCCTAGAGCAGATGCGTTGCCTCGGAGCGTACTGCCCTGCAATGGAATCGGATTTCAGCCAATGCACTGGGACTTGGGGACCATGCAAGACCGTTGACCAATCGCCTATGCATGCAGTCCTGTGTCGCTATCGAATAACACAGGCCCATTCGCACGTAAACAGTCCGGCTTCACGCCCGGCTGTCTGGCGCCACGGCGATGCTCTTGATCTGGCCGGCACGTAATCTTCATGAAATCCTTTTCGCAGAAGCGCGCACTAATTGAGCCCGAACCGTACCATAGCGTAACAGGTTAAGAACGGTGAACCTCTTGCGTCGTCGAGCCGATACGCCGGCCGCCAACGCCTAGACCGGACCCCAAGTAAGGAAGCCTGTATCACCCATCCTGGGTAATTCCCTAAGTTTACACCCACTGGACCTAACACGGTAGTAATTGTATGAACGGCAAGGCGACCATTATGTCCATGAAGAATAGTAAGGTGGTCGTTGTCCTCCTTGCTACCCTGGCAGTATCCGTAATGGGCGTTGTCCTGCTGGAACTTCGCACCGTGTTAATTCCATTCTCGGTTGCGCTCCTTGTTTCCTTCATGTTCCAGCCCATCGTCCTCTATTTGAAATCAAAGCGTATTCCCACTTCCGTTACGCTCATCATCGTACTACTCTCCCTTACTATCATGCTGTCTCTGGTCGGGCTGCTGGTATATTCCAGCGCACGGTCGTTTTCGGATGCGTTTGATCGCTACGGCACACGCATTGACACCATTGTCGAGGACACGGAAAACAGGCTTGTTCGCATCGGTGAGCCTCTGGGAATAACCGATGAAGTGCTGGACCTTGGCTCACTGGTACAGGCAGATTACGTAAAGACCATTCTGTCCTCCGGGGTAGGCTCGTTTGTTAATTTGGTCTCCAACACTTTCCTGGTACTACTCTTCATGCTCTTCATCTTGGCCGGAAGTGGGCAGCTCGGAGCCAAGATCCAAAAGGCTTATCCGTCCGATGTTGCCGCCCGTATTGTCGGTGTAATGGATAATATCAGCGGGCAGGTACGCCAATATTTGGCGGCGAAGGCTTTGGTAAGCGCACTCACGGGGTTCCTCATATTCCTCATTTTGTGGATTCTGGGCGTGGATTTTCCCATATTCTGGGGATTCCTCGCCTTCCTGCTCAACTTTATTCCCAATATCGGCTCGCTGGTAGCCGTGGTCCTCCCATTTCTGCTTTCTTTGCTTCAATTCGATACGCTTACCATTCCGCTGCTGGCCCTCATTCTCATGCAATTGGTGCAGACCATCGTGGGCAATGTGGTCGATCCACGGCTGATGGCGTTCAGCCTAAACCTGAGTCCACTGCTGGTTTTGGTGTCCCTCATATTTTGGGGCTGGCTCTGGGGCATCGTTGGTATGGTTTTGGCCGTCCCGCTAACGGCAACCATCAAGATATTCTGTGAAAATATTGAGGGACTCAGGCCCGTTGCCGTGCTAATGGGTTCAGCTTCTACACGTAAGAAATCTGCAGCGGACTGACTACGCCCGCAGCCGTTGCCTCGCTTCGGCGATTTGCCGTGCCACCTGGGCATGCGCCGTGCCTCCATAGGTAGCCCGCGCCTCTAGGACACTTTCGAGTGCGAGCCTGTCGTACACATCGGCCGCTATCCGATCACAGACTCCGCGCATTCGCGCAAGAGGTAGGTCCTCAAGCGCGACACCTTCTCTCAGGCAAAGGGCCACAAGCTTGCCAACTACCTCGTGCGCATCGCGAAACGGCAGACCCTTAATCGCCAGGTAATCCGCAAGATCGGTGGCATTGGAGAAGGCTGCTGCCGCCGCCGCCCGCGTCCTTTCCGCATTTATCGTGATCTGAGGCAGCATCGTGGCATACATCCGCAGGGCCATATGGAGCGTTTGCGCTGTATCGAATACGCCTTCCTTGTCTTCCTGCATGTCCTTGTTGTAGGCAAGTGGCAGACCCTTCATCACCATGAGCAGCCCGACCAGGTGGCCAGATACCCTTCCTGCCTTGCCGCGGACAAGCTCGCACACGTCGGGATTCTTTTTCTGCGGCATGATGCTGCTTCCTGTAGTATGGCTGTCCGGCAAGGTTACAAAGCCGAATTCTTCACTCGACCAAATGATGAGTTCCTCGCTTAGACGGGAAAGATGTACCATGGTCAGACTGCCGTTGAATAGAAATTCGAGAGCAAAATCTCGGTCGGAAACGGCGTCGAGAGAATTTCGCGCCACCTCCCCAAAGCCAAGGAGATCGGCAGTGCGACGGCGATCTATCGGGAAACCGGTACCGGCGAGGGCACCGGCGCCCAGGGGAGAAACATTCACGCGGGAGAGCGATTCTTCGAATCGCTCCTGATCTCGCACGAGCATTTCATGGTAGGCCAGCACATGGTGCGAAAATAGCACGGGCTGCGCAACCTGCAGATGGGTGTACCCGGGGATAATGACGCCCAGATGCTCTTCTGCAGCATCCACCAACACCCCACGCAGTGCATGCAGTTGCTGAATAATCTGCTTTGTGGCTGCCCGGACCCAGAGCCGGAGATCCGTCGCCACCTGATCATTGCGGCTCCGCGCCGTGTGCAGTTTGCCTCCCAGCGGGCCGATGCGATCCGTTAACGCGCGCTCAAGGTTCATGTGAACGTCCTCGTCCTCAATCCTCCAATCCATGCGACCCTTCAGCACATCCTGCCGAATTGCCGCCAGCGCTTCCACTATCTGCTCTGATTCCTCCGTCGTGATGATTCCCTGTTCTGCCAGCATCGTGGCATGTGCGATGGAGCCTTCGATATCCTGCAAGGCCATCAGGTGATCCACGCCGATGGAGGCATTAAACTCGGCCACCAGCGCGTCGGTAGGACCAGAGAAACGCCCGCCCCACATGCGGCTGCGCGGAACCTGGTTATCGAAATTCTTCATGGAGCTTTGGATAAATGGACCAGTAGTATACGTATGGACCGGTATCCACTCGCAATCTTTGGGAATTATTATACGATAGTAGCCATAGCTACTGCCGATACGATTCCGTGTCGTAGCCGTGCCTGACAACCTCCGAAGAAGCTGCCAGAGGCACAACGTTAACGGCTTGCGCCGCCTCCGACCGACACACAGGGCCTGCCGCCCTGCTGAAAAGGCTTAACCCTTTCAGACGGATATTCCTTGCCGCATTAATGTCACGCTCCCGCACAAGGCCGCAATGGCCGCACTCGTAAGTGCGAACACCAAGACCTATGGCAGTAGCGGGCATGCCGCCACATCCACTACACTGCTGCGTCGTGTTATGCGGTTTGACTTTGACCAGCTCGCCTCCAGCGCTCTCAGCCTTGTAGGTGAGTTGTTGTATGAGCATGGCATTGCGTCCGCATGCTTCGATTCAGTCCGCGATTGCGTGCGCCGCCCTTGGCTGTCATGCTCTGCAATGTAAGGTCCTCAACAACTATGTAGTCCGAATGACGTTGTACAATGTCGGAAATGATAGTGTGTAGAGCATTCCTTCTAGCCACGGACATACGCCGGGACTCTCGTGCTAGTGCCTCTTTGCCCTGGACTTGCTCTGCCTCTTGGCACGGCTGACGGCTTTCTGTAGACGCCTTCGCTTGCGGTCGCTAAGGCGTATGGGAGCGTGTTGAGTGCCGTTGGATAGGGAGCAGTTGGCCTTTACCCCTAACGTCGATGCCTATGGCATCACGATCATCATGCATGACGGCAATTACAGGATGGCTTCTTACAAGCTGCACGTCATAACCTGTGCCTAGAGGCTGGCGCAAGACCCTCACGAACTTCACGGCGGCCGCACCCGAGAATACGCCACGACTCTCTTTGAAGCGTAGCTTGCCAACGCCCTTGACCTGCAGGGTGTAGTACTCTCCGTTGCGCCTTAGCTTGCACCCATCCATCTCAAACGAATGAACCTCGCGCCCAAAGCGAGGTAAGCCCTTCTTGTCTCCAAAAAACTTGTCCTACCCAAGGCGCACACGTTGCAAGATGCTGCGCTGTGCCTTGATATCCATCATTACCCGAATCACACATAGTCGTCAGTTTCTTGCACATATCAAAGAAGGTTGGCGTCTTGTCTGCCTCGCTGTCGTGGCTACGGCAAGGGGCCACCTGTCGTTGCGCAGCCACGACAGGTGCCGGAAGAGCCTGTCAAGGGCTGTTCGCTGAACTTTTCTGATGCGTTGGCAATGATAGATATATGTACGTAGCATGGCACATCATATGCATTCATGCATGTCCTGTTCCGGCTACTATCGTATATAGTTCCGCAATCTTTCGATTAACGCCAGGATACCGTAATCTAGAACACTATGCGAATTCAGAAGGAGGCCTCCTTGGTGCGCTTGTTGCCATCGTTCGCTGCCGCGTACTTCCTTTGCGTCGTGCAACCCGTACAGGGCCAGTTGACGATGCAGGAAGCGGCATCGGAAGCGCCCCAGGCCCGGGCCACGCATTCAGAGACGGCACCTACCATGGACGGCGACGTCATGGGAGATCCCGCCTACGCTCTCTCGGAACCAATCATTGATTTCTGGCAAACTACACCCAACCACGGTAATCCTGCCTCGGAGCGCACGGAGGTGCGGGTGCTCTACACAGACCGCGCGCTCTACATCGGCGTAGTCTGCTACGACCGAGAGCCAGACCGTATCATTGTGTCAGACAGCAGGCGTGATGCACCGCTGGATGAAACGGATAGTTTCACATTCATTCTGGATACCTTCCTCGACGGTCAAAACGGGTTCGTATTCGGTACCAACCCAGCCGGCATTGAATTCGACGCGCAGGTCACCAAAGAAGGCCAGGGCGGATTTTTTGGCAGGCAGCAAACGGGAAGTGGCGGCGGCTTCAATATCAATTGGGACGGTTCCTGGGACGTGCGCACCCAGATTACAGACATAGGGTGGAGCGCCGAATTCGAGATACCGTTCCGGACGCTGCGATTCCCTATTACCGATCCTCAAACGTGGGGTGCCAATTTCCAGCGGAACATTCGTAGGCACAACGAGCAGTCGTTCTGGACACGGCTACCCCGGCAATACAACCTGTACCGCGTCTCGCGCGCAGGTCGGCTCAACGGCCTGGATGTTCCACAGCCGCGCAATCTGCAGATTACACCCTATGCCCTTGGCCAGGCCGATCGGCGCTTTCAAGATCTTCAGCCCAGCACGAACCTGGGACAGGATCTTGGCGTGGATCTCAAATACAGCCTGACGCCGAGCTTAACGCTTGACGCCACATACAACACGGACTTCGCGCAGGTCGAAGTAGATGAACAGCAGATAAACCTGGATCGCTTCAGTTTATTCTTTCCGGAAAAGCGGCCATTCTTTCTGGAGAATGCAGGCCTCTTCAGTGTCGGGGTGTCTGAATTCAGCGGGCAAGAGGTTGATCTCTTCTTCAGCCGTAGCATTGGCATCGGGCCAAATGGAGAATCCATCCCCATCCTGGGTGGCGCACGCATGTCCGGGCAGGTTGCCGGCCTAAATGTCGGTTTGCTCAACATGCAAACCGAAGAAGTCAGCAGCGTGGTTGCCGCCAACAATTTCTCTGTAGCACGTCTGCGCAAAGACCTCCCTAACCGGTCCGCCGTAGGTGTCATGGCCACCAATCGACTCAGTACGAGCACGATTACGTTGGAGGATCCAGACGAAGAGTTGCCTGCAAATGATAACCAGGCCGTTGCCGTAGATGCCCGACTCGGCATTGGCGAGTACCTGAATGTATCAGGATTTTTCGCGCGGACGTTTTCGCCCCGTCCCAGCGGAGCGCAGTATGCCTACAATATGAACGTGGACTATGTCTCAAACGTATGGCGGATCACGTCTACTTATACCGAGGTATCCGATGATTTTAATCCCGAGATGGGGTTCCTGCGCCGAAAAAGCGAATACCGCAAGCTCACAGGGCTGCTTTATTACACATGGCGCCCGGAGGACCTTATTGGGCTCCACGAGATCCGGCCCCACGTGAGCTACCAGGGATACTGGGATTTTGGAGGCTTCCAGGAAACGGGTCGCTGGCATATTGATTCGCACTGGGAATGGAAGAATGGTTACGAGATCCACACCGGAATCAATTTGACGCGCGAGGGCGTCACGGAAGCCTTCCCGATCTCGACAGACGTGTTCGTAGAACCAGGCAGCTACGACCATGCCGAGGCCCAACTGGTATTTAACACCAACCAGGGCAAGAAGGTCAGCTTCAACAGCCGAAACGTTATAGGTGGATTCTTCGGCGGCACGCGGATAAACCTGGCGGGTGCGCTCCGTGTGCGAGCCAACGAAGCGCTAACTGCAGAATTCAGCCTGTCCAACAATGACATCAGCCTTCCGGGAGGTGACTTTGTCACCAATCTATTCCGGGCTCGGATATCGTATTCTTTTACGCCGAGGATTTACATTCAGAGCCTTTTCCAGTACAACGACAGCGCGGAAATATGGTCGGCTAATCTGCGCTTCGGGTGGTTGCAAGCCGCAAATACGGGGCTTTTTGTGGTGTTCAATGAGGTTAGCGAAATCACCGATTTTTTTGGTGGGCCACAGGAACGAGGCGTCACCGTCAAATACAGCAGACTGTTCAATGTACTGCGATAGCATAGGTAGATCCCTGCATGAAAGCTGTTTGGCTGATCCTCCTCTTCCTTATTTCTTGCCTGCCCAGCCTGGCACAGTCGCCGAACCGGGCACACCTGCGCGCCATGCTGGATGAACGGGCTGCGGAAATCGCGGACCGCGTCGTTGAGTGGCGGCGAGATATCCATGCCCATCCGGAACTCGGCAACCGTGAATTCCGAACCGCCGCCCTCGTGGCAGACCACTTGAACGCTCTTGGTATGGAAGTCCGAACCGAAGTAGCCCACACGGGCGTCGTGGGCTACCTCCGAGGGGCCAGCACGGAGCCGGTAGTTGCCCTGCGCGCTGACATGGACGGACTTCCTGTTACCGAACTCGTCAATCTTCCGTATGCCTCGAAAGTCAGTACGCAGTACAACGGTCAGACGGTCGGAGTCATGCATGCGTGCGGCCATGACAACCACGTCGCCATCCTGATGGGGGTTGCCGATGTACTTGCGGGCATGCGCAACGTATTGCCGGGCTCAGTGAAATTCATTTTTCAGCCCGCGGAAGAGGGGCCCCCGGCGGGCGAAGAAGGGGGTGCAGATCTGATGCTGCGGGAAGGGACCTTTCTTGATCCCAGACCTGACGTAGTGTTCGGGCTTCACGTGTGGCCGGCACCGGTTGGCCAGATCTCCTACCGGCCAGGGCCGTTTATGGCCAGCTCGGACGGGCTTAGTATCACCGTTACCGGAGAGCAAACACATGGCGCCGTTCCGTGGGGCGGGGTGGATCCCATCGTGGTTGCAGCCCAGATTGTTCTGGGCCTCCAGACCGTCGCGAGCCGGCAACTCGACGTTACGGCTACGCCGTCAATTATTACCATTGGCTCCATCGACGGCGGAGTGCGCGGCAACATTATTCCGGATCGAGTAGAGATGACGGGGACCATTCGAACCTTCCTGCCGGAGGTTCAGCAGACAATCGAAGAACGCGTGCGTCGAACCGTGACGCACATTGCGGAAAGCGCCGGGGCCACCGCTGAAGTACGAATACGCCGAGGGTATCCGGTTACGGTCAACAACCCACAGCTTACCGAGCGGATGATCCCATCGCTCCAGCGCGTTGCAGGCCCTGATCAAGTGATTCTTTCGCCGCAGATAACAGGGGCAGAAGATTTCTCGTATTTCGCCGGTGAAGTACCCGGGCTATATTTTTTTCTTGGTATCACGCCCCTGAATCAGAACCCGGACACGGCACCGCGTAATCATTCACCGTATTTCTTTGCGGACGAAGGTGCCCTCCCTGTCGGAGTGCGGGCGCTCGCCAGCCTCACCATAGACTACATGACGGCCCAGTAACCTAGAGCGCGGAGCGCAGCAGTTCCAGCAAGGATCCGGGCCCGATTCCTGATACCCCGGTTTGGACACGGATAGTGCACCAAAGATCAAGAAATAGCATCTGCAATGCATGCAAGGGCACGGCAACCCAGAACGACCTGCATCGCCAGACCACCGCGCCTAGGGCAATGCCTCCAATGATCGACAGCAAGAGCTCGGGCACAGGCTTCTGCAAGTGCAGTAGCGCAAATGGAATGGCCTGAATAAATATGGCGTATATGCCAAGCGTATGTGCCGTGCCAAACAGCATGAACCCGCGCCAGAGATACTCCCAGCCAATCCAGTAGAAGAGAAAGAGTGCGTGGTAGGTGGCAAACAGTACCCAGCTTCGGGTCGCCCCACGGTAGTGTGGATAGCCAGCCTGGAAGGCGGCATCATTCGAAAGTATCCACGTACCTATTACCACGGCGGGCAGGTACAGCAGTACCACGTAAATGGCAAATCTCCAATCTCCCGCACCAAGCCCTATTTTCTTTAGGCGCCGGCCAAAGAATACGCGCAGAACTATTACCGGCGCCACGAAGCCCGTAATGCCCTGCATCGTAAACCACCACGCCCACGTAAGTAACTCCCCTTCCCCTACATGTGTCGCAAAGAAGCGGCGACTGCCCAGCTTGAATTGAACGATAACAAAAACGACGTACAGGGTTAGCACCCCGACGGTCTGAGCGTCCAACCTCCGGGCAGCGCCAGCGAGGCGAATGAATTCATGCCGCAATCGGAGTTTCACTGACGCTACCGATTGAGACCTACGTAACGCTCCATGAATTCGTAGATCCGAAGCAGCCGGTCCATCCGCTGCTTCGGATGTCCTGACCGTGAAAGATCATGCCCCGCCCTGGGGTAACGCACGTATTCCACCGGGCGTCCCAGCACCTTGAGACTCCGATACAGGACTTCGCTTTGGCTAACGCCCGTTCTCAGATCATTGTCTGCGTGCATGATCAGCAGTGGCGTCTGGATCTGGCTTACATGGGTCAGCGGCGAATTATTGCGCAGAACTGGCCCTTCTTCCCATGGATACCCGCCGAAGTGTGACGGCACGAGCCGCCACGCGTTGCCTTCTCCAAAGAAGGTGGACAGTTCGTAAACGCCTCGCTGCGCGACGGCTGCCTTGAATCGCGGGTCCTGCGCGACAACCCAAGCCGTAAGATAGCCGGCGTAGGACCCTCCGGTCACAACCTGACGCTGTGGATCAATCCAGCGCTGGCGTCGCAGGGCATCGTCAAGCGCCGCAAGCACGTCGCTGGCCGGCCCGTCACCCCAGTCCTGGTAATTCGCCTGCTTATAAGCGTACCCGTAGCCGCCAGAGCCACGCGGATTGCTGAAAACTACGGCGTAGCCCTTGGCGGCCATCAACTGAAATTCGTGCCACATCATGGCCTCACCGGGCCCCCACATGGATGCGGGCCCCCCGTGCATCTCAAGCAATGCCGGATAGGTGCGACCCCTCTCTTGAAACGTGGGATTCATGAGCCAGTATGGAATAACCCGCTCATCCCGCTGCACCACATAAGGTGCCGGTATACTTATCCGCTTGGATCGCAGCCAACTCGCGTTGTGATCACTTACGCGGCTCTGACCGCCAAAGTCCATGGTGGACGCATACAGCTCATAGGGATTTAGTACTTCCGTGAGTACAAAGTATGCGGTTGCCGCCGTAAGGTCATAACTGCGAATTCCCTGCTCCAGGCTGGTAAGCCGCTCTACCTCAAGGCCCCGCTGGATGACTTCACCGCGCATATAGGAGTCCCTTGCCAGCAAGACCAGGCTATCTGCTTCCACCGCGGAATCGGACGGCCGGGCATTACTGACAGCCACCTTGCCTTCATTTACTGCCAGCCTAAACAAAGGAACCCCGCCTTCGGAGGGTGCCGTGAAATACAGAAACCAGTTGTCATACGACCACTGCGCGTTGCTTGCGCTGCGGTCAAATCCCATAGTGAGCAGCTCTGGCGGGCTGCGGCCATCCAGAGCAAAGATTCCAAGCTCCGACTGGGCATATCCCGGATCACCTAGATCCCTTGCTAGAAATGAAATCACGTTGCCGTCAGGTGACAGGCGCGGGCTTGTCAGGCTGTAGGATTCAATATCCAGCAGGCGCTGCATGCGGCCGTCCGTCACATCAACAAGGAAAATGTCCCTGTCACGCTCGCGGTCTGGGTGCCCGGCATGCTCAGGATAGCCACTTACCAGGATCTGCCGGCCATCCGGCAGCCATTCGGCATCGCTGAAGCCATAGTAGCGGCGCGTAACCAGGAACGCCTCGCCGCTTTCAACATCCAGACTGAAATAGTGACGGAACTTGACTTCGGGCTCCAGCTGCAACTCACCCTGCAGGTTAAGCCGCGTGAATACGCGGGGATCAGACTCGTCGGCATTGTTTTCAAGCCAGGCCCGAACTTCGCCCAGCGTCCCGTCAGGATCTGGCTCTTCGTCCCGTGCATCACCGCGGCGGCGGCCGGGGCGTTCCGCCGACCATGCCGGCTCCGCTTCGAGATACGCGGCCAATTCGCTGCGCGACAGCGACGCGGAAAACAGCACACGATCGCCGGTTGGGGCCCACTGCGGCGCGGCGGCGCCGTGCTCGAAGCGCGTGAGCTGTTGGGCCTCCCCTCCGTAAATGGAGATTCCAAAGATCTGTGGCGTGCCCTCTACAGGGCGCACAAACGCTAGCCGGTCCCCATCGGGATGCCACGTCGGAGCACCGGCGCCACTGTCGTGAAAGGTCAACTGACGCGGCTTCTCGGATACATGGGCCGCGACAATCCATACTTGGGGTTGATAGGCGAAGTCCTCGTCCTCAACTATAGAGCGAACCTCGTAAGCCACAAATCTGCCATCCGGTGAAACCGATACGCCTTCAAGTTGACGAATCTTCAGCAGGTCGGTAACGGTGATTGGCTCCGTTCCCTGGGCGTGAGCGAAGCCGACAACAGCCAGGCCTATCAGTAAAAGGCACTGTCTATGCATGATTATAATGGGTAGTGGAGACCGTAAACTAGGCAAATGCAATTTGCAAAAGAAATGATTTGCGGCCGGCCTACAGTGCCGATCATTGCTTGCCTGCGACGGCGTACGGTATCCTCATGTACTGGCCTGCCAGCTGCCGGGAAGCCCCCCACTCCCTCATTGCCAGTACCTGCTTGTAGCGGCCTTCCGCATGCTTACGCTGCCCCAGAACATCGTAGACCATTCCTTGACTAAGACGGCCCATGACTTTGAAATAGGTGTCGTGGGTCAGGCGCGCGGACAGTGCTTCCAACTGCAGAAGTAGGCTTAGAGCCTCACGATGGCGCCCGGCCACCATACTGGACCTGGCAAGAAAATAGAGTGCTTGCTCGGCGAATGCGGGGGTGTAGCCGGCAGCACCACTCTTGAATAGATCAAGAACACGGCCAAAGATCTCCACAGATTTCGACGAGTAGCCCCATCGCGCATAAATACGACCCTCTAGCGTATGAAAAAAGGCATTGCCCGGGTGTGTTTCACGAAGCCAAGACACGTACTGCACACTCCTTTCGTAATCGACCTCGTACAGGTAGTAGATCTGAAGCAAGAAATAGGCAGCCTCCGTCTTGAAGTAGTGTCCTAGCGTAGCCGTTCGCTCCAGTGCAGCCAACCCTGCAATACGGTCGCCCCTAGGCAGGAATGCCACCAGGGGACGCGCAAACGGGTACCGGCTGGGGATGACAGCAGCGTAGTAGCGATATAGTCCACGCCCAAAGGCGTAGTCATGGCTGTCGGGCTTCCTAGCGGCCACCTCCAGTACGTAGTCCATGGCCCGCTTTCCATCCGCTGCCGCCCTAAGCCAGTCCCGGCGATTTGACCTCAGGCGCCCTCGAAATCCTAGAGCTACGCCCTTGAAAAACATGGCGTCAAAATCATCGGCATCGGCCGCAAGTATCGCACTGCACCGCTCAATGACGCCCGTCATCTCGGCATAGAATGCCTCATCAAGCTCCGTGTTGGAATAGTCGAGGAGAATCTTCCACCAGATATTGAGCGCGTCGAGGAAAGGACCGATTGGATGCTCAGGGTAGCGCTCGCCGATTGCTTGGAACTGCTGCGCAGCCTCTTCGAAGCGCATGTCGTAGAGCAAGTCCAATCCTGCCTTTGCCCGCTGCCGAACAAACGGGACATCCAGGACACTGTCCTGACTGCGCGCCGGAGTCGTGCACGCCAACAGCAATACCACCGCCCAGAATGGGAACCACGGCCTGCCACGCAATGCCACGCCCATGGTTGTTCACCTACTGTACGCGGGGCCAAGCGCACCTACCAGAGGCGCCGTACTCCACTGTAGAGGAGCCCGGCGCAGACAATCTTGGCGGCATCAAACAGGGCGAATCGGAGCCATCCCTTGTTGATGGACTCAATCCAGGTGGCATGGCCAGCCGCGAAATGATACCAGGCGACTCCGAATGCAAAGAGGCAAAAGGAGCCGCAGACGATCGCAAGCATGCTGCCGGAAACAGAATTCCAGTGGCGGGAGAGCATCCCAATCACCGCAGCAGAGAATGGCATGCCGAAAAGATAGCCGGCACTGACGCTGCTGAAGAGGTAAGAGGGACCATACCCATCCCCCGCATAGACCGGCAACACCAATCCGAGCATAAGGTACAGAAGCATCGAGACAAAACCGTTCCGCGAGCCCAGGAACAGGCCGCTTCCGTACACAAAGACCGTTTGCAGCGTAATCGGAATATCCCACAGATAGATGCGCACCTGGGCGCCCAGTACGGTCAATCCTGCAAAGGCTCCAATGGCACACACCTGCAGCGCAACCGACACCCTGGCATCCCGCAAAACGTCAACGCCTGCCACGCTGCCCGAGTGAAGAGCAATTGGAACGATCATCGTTGGTAGGCCAGAAGCATGCGACATACAACCCTTCCCTATACTGCGGTGATCCCGCGTCTATCGGGAGGCACAGGCGCCGCGCTAGCCACGCCTCTCGAGAGTATTCCCCGGGCATCTCCGCTGGGCGCGGTATCGGCGGCGAGTCCTCCATGGGTAACCGAAACGCGTGGCGTTCCGAAACCTGCGGGGCCGTTGCACCAAATGCTCAGCTTGCCGGCAGGGCTGTTTGTCTTGCCGGCCTCAACCGCATGGGAGCGAAGAATGCAATGGGCAATACCCTGTAACCGATCCCGGGCACGAGACAGCGAAACGTCTCGGGGCAGCAGGATAGTCAAGAAACTACCTGCCAAAACGGAATTGCTGTAGGTACGAGTCCGGAATGCACTGTTTGGGTAGGACAGGTTGGGTAGGACAAGCGGCTCGGGCGCATGTGTCTCACATGGCCGAATCGGACATACATCGTTCCTTGCGTGAGTCCGCCAGTCTTGGAACCATGTCTCGACCGTGGAGCAGACTGGCAGGCGGGCGGCAATATTCTGGAGGTAGTTCCTATTGAATGGTGCCCACCGCTGACCGGATGGCTTGCGAGATCCGGCGTGGTGTAGGCGCCAGGCAGTATTGGCGCTGCATCCCGGGCAGCCAGGACGTGAGCAATCCGGTGCAATTAGTTGGCTAAATCGATACGCACAGAGCGCATTCGGTCCACCTTCCACATTGTCTTTCTGCGCTCATCCGGAAATACCTGGGGTGGTTGGGATGCTCGACACTGGCCGGAGGCTGGGCCGCGCCTTCCAGGATTGAAAGAACACATGGCGCCGGGTACAAACCATAATGGCCCTGGAGCAGGACCAGCACGGTACAGTACTAGACGAAGCCATGATTCACCATCGCGTGTATGGCAACATACCGGCAATCCTTGCCGACGCTGCACAGACTGGTTTGGCCAGAGCCCCTGCTACTCCGGGAAATGTAGGCAACGATGGATCGCCGGGTACACCGAATGCGCTGCACGGAACAGGCCTGGCAAGCCGCAACTCGGCGACAGTTATGCCCTCCCACCGGCACATTGCCTGGGCCAAATCGGATGCCGCACGTATTCAGCCGTGCCTTAACACACTCCTATCCAGTGACTCTGCAACCAGATCTCGCTACGCTTGTGGGGCTCTGGCAAGCACCTCGGTTACAGGGATCGAGTAATGATCGGCAGACGGCAATAGTACTCTCGTGCCTTGCCCATGAACCGGCCTGCATTAAGTATCGTCTGGCGCGGCCTCGTAGTTTAGACGGGGGCCAAGCCAGTATTCGATGTTGCCCAGCGACAGGCCCTTGCGCGCGGCGTAGTCCACTATCTGGTCCCTACCCACGAGGCCTACGTCAAAATAGGCTGCTTCCGGATGCGCAAAATACAGGCCGCATACCGACGCAGCTGGCTGCATTGCGAGCGTTTCCGTCAACGTGATACCGGCATTCTCAACTACCTGCATCAGGTGCCACAGCGTCCGCTTCTCCGTGTGGTCGGGGCAGGCTGAATAGCCCGGTGCGGGACGGATTCCCTGGTAGCGTTCGGCAGCAAGAGCAGCGGCGGGTAACTGCTCGCCCAAGGCATAGCCCCAAAATTCAGTGCGCACGCGTTCATGCAGTCTTTCAGCGAAGGCCTCGGTCAAGCGGTCAGACAGCGCTGAGACCATAATCGCGTTGTAGTCATCCTGGTCCTCCCGAAAGGCGGTGGCAAGATCCAGAGTGCCGGGCTGCACACTTACCGCGAACGCCCCGATGAAATCCATCCTTTCGCCACTTTTTGGAGCAATATAATCTGCCAGTGCCCGATTGGGACGGCCTCGCGACTTCCGTGACTGCTGCCTAAGCGTATGAAGCACGCCGAGCGTTTCATTTCTGTTCAGGTCGCCATACACTTCAATGTCATCGCCTACACTATTGGCCGGCCATAATCCGAACACGCCGTGCGCCTCCAGGGCTTTTGTGCTCACGATGCGATCCAGCAGCCTGTTGGCATCCCTGAGAAGCCGACGGGCCTCCTTTCCCTTGTCCGGCGAGTCGAGGATATCCGGATATTTGCCATTCAGCTCCCAGGTAATGAAGAACGGCGTCCAATCGATATACGGCCTAAGTTCTTCCAGCGAATAGTGGCGCAGCGCCGCAATTCCGAGGCGCTTTGGAACCGGGCTGGCGTAATCACTTCGGAACCTATTTCTTCGAGCCTCATCCAGCGGCAGGCAAATACTGCGCCTCTGCATGCGCCGGTGGCGGTCACGGAGCTCCTGGTAGGACGCTTCGGTTTCGCGCAGGAATGCCTCCCTGTGCAATTCGGAGAACAGGCTGCTGACGGCCCCAGCGCTTCGCGCGGCATCAAGTACGTGGATTACAGGGGCACTGTATCGTGGTGTCAGCTTCACCGCGGTATGTAACCGGGATGTGGTAGCTCCGCCTATCAGCAGGGGGATGACAAATCCTTCGCGCTCCATTTCCTTGGCTACGTGCACCATTTCATCCAGTGACGGAGTAATAAGTCCGCTCAGCCCGACGGCATGCGCCTGATGAATTCGCGCCTGCTCCAGAATAGTTTCGGCTGGCACCATTACACCGAGATCGATGATTTCATAGCCGTTGCACTGGAGTACCACACCCACAATGTTCTTGCCAATATCATGGACGTCTCCCTTGACCGTCGCCAGCAGAATCTTCTTCTTCGAAGTCCGCCTCGATTTTTTCTCGGCAAGGATGTACGGCATGAGGTAGGCTACCGCCTTCTTCATGACACGGGCGCTCTTGACAACCTGCGGCAAGAACATCTTGCCTTCCCCGAAAAGATCGCCCACAATACCCATCCCCTCCATGAGTGGCCCTTCGATCACATCCAGCGGTGACGGATGACCGCACCGCGCCTCCTCCACGTCCTCTTCAATGTAGTCCGCAACCCCTTTCACCAACGCGTGCCGCAGGCGCTTACTAAGACCCAACCCCCTCCACGAGGCTTGCTCTTCGACCAAGACCTCCGGGTCGCTCTGAATTGCCTCTGCAATTGCAAGAAGGCGTTCGGTAGCATCTGGGCGCCGGTCGAACAGTACGTCTTCAATGGAGGCCAAGAGATCGGGGGCAATATTTTCGTAAATCTCGATCTGCCCTGCATGCACAATCCCCATGTCCATACCCGCCTTGGCCGCGTGGTACAAAAAGGCCGTGTGCATGGCCTCTCGAACCCGGCTATTGCCCCTAAACGAGAACGAAATATTGCTTACGCCTCCCGAGACGCGCGCCCAGTTCAGGTTCTGCTTGATCCACCGCGTGGCTTCGAGATAGTCCAACGCATAGCGGTTGTGGGCTTCTATGCCCGTGGCCACCGCAAAAATGTTCGCGTCAAAAACAATGTCCTCCGGCGGAAAATGCAGTTCCTCAACCAGGATCCTGTATGCCCGGCCACAGATACGGATGCGGCGCTGCAAGGTATCCGCCTGACCTTGTTCGTCAAAGGCCATTACAATGATGGCCGCGCCGTAGCGCCTGGCCTCGCGGACCTGCTCCTTGAATGCGGCCTCTCCCTCTTTCAGAGATAGTGAATTCACAACGGCCTTGCCCTGGACGCACTGCAGGCCCACCTCCAGTACGCTCCAGCGCGAGGAGTCGATTACTATGGGAACACGTGCAATCTCCGGCTCCGAAGCAATCAGGTTCAGGAACCTGCCCATTGCCGCCTCCCCGTCCAACATCCCTTCGTCCATATTGACATCCAGCATTTGGGCACCGTTTTCGACCTGCTCTCGCGCTACAGCAAGAGCCGCCTCGAAATCGCCGTCGCGAATCAGCCGGGCAAAACGGCGTGATCCCGCCACATTCGTTCGCTCGCCAATATTGACAAAATTGATGTCTTCGCGGAACACCAGCGGCTCCAGCCCGCTAAGCCGCAACGTCGTAGCAACTGCAGGCGGACGGCGCGGCGGCAATCCTTCTACTGCTTCCACCAGTGCCCTAATGTGCTCTGGTGTGGTCCCGCAGCAACCTCCAATCAGGTTTATGAGGCCGGCTTCGGCATAGGCACGTGCGTGCTCTGCCATGAAGCCCGGCGACTCATCATAGGCACCCAGTTCATTCGGAAGGCCGGCATTCGGATATAGGCTGATGGCTGTATCCGCGACTCGCGAAAGCTCCTGCAGATAAGGACGCATTTGTGCCGTACCCAGCGCGCAGTTGAAACCAACGGCCAGGAGCGCGGGTGCGTGGGACACCGAAACCCAGAAGGCTTCCGGCGTTTGACCAGAGAGCGTGCGGCCGCTACGATCGGCAATGGTTCCGGAAACGATAACGGGCACCGAACGTGCGCGGGCCTCGAAAACCTTCGAAATGGCGTACAAGGCCGCCTTTGCGTTGAGGGTATCGAATACGGTCTCGACCAGCAGTATGTCTACACCCCCATCCAGAAGCCCCCGGACCTGCTCCACGTAGGCTCCGGCGGCCTCGGCAAATGTCATGGACCTCGTGCTGGCATCGCCCGCCACCGGTGATAGCGACAGTGACTTGTTTAGTGGTCCAATAGATCCTGCTGCATAGCGCGACCAGTCATGCGCGGCCGCACATGCCAGACGCGCAGCCGCAACATTGATGTCATAGGCCAGCGCTTGGGTCCCATAGTCCGCCTGCGAGATACGCGTGGCCGTGAAGGTATTGGTGGTGATGATGTCCGCGCCAGCCTCGAGATAGGCCTCATGAATAGAGCGGACAAGGCCCGGCCGAACCAGCGAGAGGATATCGTTATTGCCCTTGAGTGAATTGGGATGATCAGCCAAATCCTCTCCCCGAAAATCGTCCTCAGCCAAACCATAGGTCTGCACCACGGTGCCCATGGCACCGTCCAGCACCAATATCCTGTTGCGTAGCAGTGCGCCTATGTGTGTGTCCATCTCCGCAAATGCGTATTGATCCCACTCGATCTGCAACAACGACGCGCCAAGGGCGGTCCCAAAACCAATAGCGTCCAATAACGTATCTTGCGCAGTCCCTCAGCGGTTGCGGCACCTAATTCGGCAAACGTTAGTAGGACATTAGTTATGAATCCCCCTCTGGGCAAATTCTGGACCGTGGCAAATGTGCTGAGCCTCTTGCGGGCCGCGCTTGCCATACCCGTAGCGCTGCTTATTCTGCAAGAGGCGCCAGTGGCCTGGATCCTCGGCCTGATTCTACTTTCGGCGCTAACGGATTGGTTCGACGGCAACCTGGCGCGCTGGTCGCGCACGGTATCCAATTGGGGAAAGGTACTCGATCCTCTCTGTGATAAGGCGGCCATACTGATAATCAGCCTTGCGCTGGTTCTGCGCGGTGACTTGTCCGGCTGGTTTGTTGGAGCGGTAATTCTTCGCGACGTGCTCATCGTGACAGGCAGCATCCTCCTGACCAAGCGTATCGGAGAAGTCAAAATGAGTGTCCAGTCTGGGAAGATAGCCGTAACCGCCATGGCCATTACCATTCTGGCGGGGCTGCTTCAAGCCGACCCGCCGGTGATGGAGGCGTGTATCTGGACGACGCTGGTGCTGATGGCCTATTCCTTTGCGCTGTATTTGGTGCGGTATTTCAAGCTCGTGCGCGAGAATGCGACTGCCCCCCCGGCAGCCGGAGAGCCGCCACCGGATTACCGCGACTTGCCACTGCCAAACCCGGGTGAATAGATACACCATCTGGGCCATTACCCGCCGCTACGATGATATATGGGGCTATTTGACCGGTCAAGAAAGTCGGACCAGCAGCGGCTTGAACGCAGCTTGGACAAGTCGCGCAGCAGTTTCTTCGGCAAACTTAACCGTCTGGTACGCGGTCGGGATCACGTAGATGAATCTGTGCTAGACGAGCTCGAGGAGCTCCTGGTCACCAGCGACGTGGGCGTACAGACCACGCTGTACATCGTGGATAAGGTGCAGAAGCGTGTGGCGAAGGACCGATATGTCTCCACCGGAGAGCTGCAGGGACTGATTCGAGACGAAATTGCACGGTTGCTGCATGCATCAGATTCCCAGCGGCCAACAGGTTTCGAAACTGCCTTGCCCGCAAAACCGTACGTAATCATGGTTGTCGGCGTAAATGGCGTGGGGAAGACGACGACCATAGGCAAGTTGGCCAACAGCTATCGCCAAGCAGGTCGAAGCGTCTTGATTGGCGCAGCCGACACGTTTCGTGCCGCAGCCATTGAACAGCTCGACATTTGGGCTGCTCGTGCTGGCGTGCCTGTCATCAAGCAGCAACACGGAGCTGATCCGGCGGCGGTAGCCTTTGATACACTGGAGTCCGCTCTTCGGCGAGACGTGGAGGTCGTAATAATAGATACCGCCGGCCGTCTGCACACCAAGAGCGCATTAATGGATGAACTATCCAAGATCAAACGCATTATGGGGCGCCAGATTGTTGGAGCGCCTCACGAAGTTCTGCTAGTCCTTGATGCATCCATTGGGCAGAACGCGCTGCGGCAGGCGCAGGAGTTTACGCGCAGCGTGGATATCACCGGACTGGTCATTACAAAACTTGACGGAACAGCCAGAGGAGGCATTGTTATTGGCATTTCGCATGAATTCAATGTGCCCGTTAAATATATTGGAGTAGGTGAACAACTTGACGATCTTCAGGTATTTGACCGCACGTGTTTCGTTTCTGCGCTCTACGGCGACATTGGGCCTTGATCCGGCGCGCAGTACTGCGCATTCGGAAGTGGCTAGAGACGGCTCACCCGCAGATATGAACCGCGCAGCATGGTTAAGTGGCGCCCTGCCACGCCCGTGGTAAGCTTGTACCGAGCTTACATCTGAACAAATTGCGGCTAGAAGTGGACTATCGATTCGTGCCTTGGAGCCACGCTGGCCGACTGGCCGGTTTCCGGCGCACGGCCCTTTTGCTTTGTGCGGGTGTATCCCTGGCGTTTGCTACCAGCGCCCAATCTCAGGAATCCACCGGCTTCACGGTAGACGCTGTTGACATTCGCGGCGCAGCGCCCAGTCTGGACACACGTGTTGATCTGTACACGCGGATCCCCTACGTGGATCTGGCCTTCACGGGCACCCCGCGCGGCTTCGTGGCCCGCTACGAAGTGCGCGTGGAAGTCTCCGTACTGGACCAGCGCGGTTATCCAGCTTCCGTTGTTCAGTCCCCACTCTGGGAGCAAACCGTTTCCGAAGCCACGTTCGCACGGACAGGGTCGAAGGATCTTTTTGACTATACAACACACTCGCTGCACCTGCCTCCAGGCCGATACGCCATCGCTTTTGAATTGCTTGACAAAGCATCCCACGCAACCTACCTGCAAGAGATTCCGGTAGAGGTTCGGGATCTCACCGGCATACCAGCATTGAGCGACATTATTCTTCTTCGTGACTTCAACCCCGAAACGAACACCATTTTCCCGCGCGTTACCAACACGCTTGGGGCCGATGGCCTTGCTTTTGATATTTATTACGAAATCTACGCAGACGAACGACAATCGCTGGACGTAACCACAACCGTGTTCCCGCAGAGGGTTAATCGTACGCTTTTCAATATGGGTACCCAGCCGCATGGACCCGCTGCTGTGTATACCGCAACCGACACGATACTGGTGTCAGAGGGGCGTCGACAAGTCATATCCCATGTGCCTCTTCTAGAATTGGATGTCGGAGACTATATGATCCGCGTGGAAGTGGCTCTACCAGCCGGGGGCGTTCTGGACGCTTCGGAACGCGCGTTTTCCGTACAGTGGAACGGACTTGCCCGCTATCTCCTTGATCTTGACCGGGCCATTGACCAGCTAGTCTACTGTGCCAAGCGCCGTGAAGTAACCGAAATCCGCAGTGCTCCAACGAAGGACGAACAACTGCGCCTTTTTAGGCAATTTTGGCGCAAGCGAGACCCCACGCCACGAACTCCGCGCAATGAGCGTATGGAAGAATATTATTTTCGAATTGACTATGCCAACCGCAAGTTTGGCAATTCAGGGGACGGCTGGAAGACCGACCGTGGGCAGGTCCTGGTCCTTCACGGTTCCCCGGACTACGTAAACCGCCAGTCATTCCGCTACGATGCGGACCCTTGGGAAGTGTGGTATTATTACGGAATAGGACGTCAATTCATATTTGTTGACAAGACAGGGTTCGGCGACTACGAACTCGTCGTGCCTATCTGGGACGAACGGACGCGTATCAGATAGCGCCCATGCCGGACCACATGGCACCGCCGCGCATCATATTCATGGGCACTCCGGAATTCGCCGTGCCCTCGCTCCGCATTCTGGTGGAGCAAGGCCTTGCACCCATGGCGGTCGTCACGGGACCCGACCGGCGAAGTGGACGGGGTCGACGCTGCAACCCGACAGCCGTCAAGGACGCTGCTCTTAACCTGGGCATAAGCATCATTCTTCAGCCGGACTCTGTCAAGGACCCAGCCTTTGCTGGAGACATTGCGACCTTGCACGCAGACGTAATCGTTGTGGTCGCATTCAAGATCCTGCCCAGTGCTGTGTTCTCCAGTGCGAGACTTGGTGCATTCAACCTCCATGCCTCCCTGCTTCCGGCCTACCGCGGAGCTGCCCCCATAAACCATGCCATATTGGCTGGCGAAGCCGAAACGGGAATCACTACATTTCTCTTGAATGACCACGTTGATACCGGCTCCATCATTCTGCAGCGCCGGCTTCCCATTGGTCCGAATGACACCGCAGGGATTGTGCACGACCGGCTCAAGGAACTAGGAGCACGGGGCGTATTGGACACGGTTAAGCTCTTGATCACAGGCCAGGCAAACACACGGGCACAGTGCGAAGCCAGCGCCTCCGGCGCGCCGAAAATATTCCCTGAACACTGTCGGATACCCTGGAACGCAACCGCTTCGCATGTCCACAATCATTGTAGGGGCCTTTCGCCGTACCCCGGAGCGTGGACCTATCATCAGGACCTCCTCATAAAAATTCTCGAAACGCGGCCGCAAAGGGGCCAAGGGACGCCAGGATTAATATTGCGGGCAGCCGGCAAAGACCTGGTGGTAGCATGCGGGGAGGGCGCCATCGAGGTTCGCCAACTTCAGCAGCAAGGTCGAAGGCGCCTGGATACCGCAAGTTTTCTTAACGGCTATGCCCTCGGAGCTGACGACCGTTTCGCATAGCCGGTAGTCGTCGTTGGTAGCAGTACCGGGCACACAGCGGCATCCCAGTGTCTCCGCGGCGCGCAACGCCTCGAGCGGCCCCTTTCGCACCAAGCTTCCACCCCGCCCCAGTGTCCCAGCCCGCGGGCTACCTGCAGGCGGGGCGCCGCCCGGCCGATCGTATTGTGGCGGAATGCTCCGGGGCCGAACCTCACCCGGCTGATGGCGTTCTTGTGCGGTTTGCTGCACCCATAGCATCATTGGCAGGACATGTCTCAGTTCGACCTCGAACGTATTAACGGGCGCATCGCCGCCGAGAGTGCCTTCATTGATGACCTGCAGGCGGAGTTGTCGCGGGTTATAGTGGGACAGCGCTACATGATCGAGCGCCTGACGATCGGGCTTCTGGCAGCAGGGCACGTGCTGCTTGAGGGTGTGCCCGGGCTTGCCAAGACACTCACTGTGAGTGCCCTTGCCGAGGCTATCGGCACGAAATTCCGGCGCATACAGTTTACGCCCGATCTCTTGCCCGCGGACCTGCTGGGGACGCTTATCTACAATCAGATGGACGGCAGCTTTTCCATCAAGAAAGGTCCCCTGTTTGCCAATATCATTCTGGCCGACGAAATCAACCGGTCCCCCGCAAAAGTGCAGAGTGCACTCCTGGAAAGCATGCAGGAGCGCCAGATCACCATAGGCGATACCACGTTTGCGCTCGAGGAGCCGTTCCTCGTACTGGCAACACAAAATCCTATCGAACAGGAGGGTACCTATCCCCTGCCGGAAGCCCAGGTAGACCGCTTCATGATGAAGATCAAGGTTGGCTACCCCAATCGGGATGAGGAGCTGGAAATCATGCGCCGCATGGCCAAAACCGGCGAGCGCGATACTATCCGCACGGTAGTGAGTCCTGACAGGATCCTTTCGGCTCGCCTGGTCCTCAATGAGCTGTACATGGACGCGAGCGTGGAATCCTATATAATCGACCTGGTGCTGGCTACCAGAGAGCCCCGGCGTTATGGGCTCGCAGCACTGGAACCGCTTGTCGATTTCGGTGCCTCGCCGCGAGCGAGCATCAATCTGAACCTGGCCGCGCGCGCGCACGCCTTCCTGCGTCACCGCGCGTACGTGACCCCGGAAGACGTGCGCTCTGTAGCGCTGGACGTGATGCGCCACCGGGTAACGGTTACCTATGAGGCAGAAGCCGAAGAACTGCAATCGGAAGACATCGTCCAGCGCATTCTGGAATCCATCGAAGTACCCTAGTACGCATGACGAGGGGCGCGGACAACTTGGCGCACACTCCCAAGGCCTTTCGAAAGGAATCCATCACGGTGGCCTTCATGGTGGAGCAGCTTCGGTCGGCTGTAGGAGTACAAATCGAGGCTATCAACCAGGTAGACGCAACGCAGCGGCACGTCAGGGAAAGCTACCTTAACAGGCCGGGGCTCGCGCTAAGCGGATTCGTCGACCTGTTTACCTTCCAGCGTGTTCAGATTCTTGGCAATACGGAGGTCCGCTATATCTCCCATGTTGCTGAACCAAGAGCAGGCTTCCAACACCTGATTCAGTTTACGCTGCCGTGCATTGTGCTCACCGACAACAACACGCTGCCCGATACCCTGGTCAAGGCTGCCACCAACGCCGGAATTCCGCTCTTCCGCACGTCCATGCCCACGACAGAGTTTATGGGCCGCCTGAGAGATTTTCTCCTTGATCAATTCGCTCCGCAGCTAACCTTGCACGGTTCCCTCGTCGACGTATACGGTGTGGGTCTCTTGCTGAAAGGCAAGTCTGGCATTGGCAAGAGTGAAGTTGCACTGGACCTTGTGGAGCGGGGACACCGCCTTGTTGCCGACGATGTAGTGGTCCTCACCAAGAGGGATGATCAGCTCCTGATAGGCTCCGGCACAAATCTTGTTCAACACTTCATGGAGGTGCGCGGGCTAGGGCTGCTAGACATACGTTCCATGTTCGGGATCCGGGCGATCCGGTTCCAAAAACGGGTGGAGGTCATCGTTCACATGCAGCTATGGGACGAAGAGAAAGAATTTTCCCGCCTTGGAATGGCAAATGAAGTGCATTCCATCATGGACGTGGACCTCCCACTGGTTAGATTGCCGATTACGCCTGGCAAGAACATTACGGTTATCTGCGAAGTTATTGCCATGAACCATCTTCTGCGGCACTTCGGCTACGACCCTGCAGCGGTTTTCTCCAAACGTCTGGCCGATCAACTCGAACAGCCCGGGGCTACCTCCGTATCCAGGTATATCGAGTATTTCGAGCACGACTATGAATAGGCCCGGCAATTGACAATGCCGGCTAGGGCAAGTATATTTTGTGCTGCCCGTCGCCAGTTCTGCTATTGGTCCAGCGCATGAAGCCAAGCCGCTACTACGCCTACAACCCGGAGAGTTTTACGTTCGAGAAGCTGGGCGGACATCCGGGACCATATGTTTTGGCAGTGGCCGCATTTGCTCTAGGCATTCTCATGGCCTGCATGGCAGTGTTTTTCATTGATTACTTTATTGATTCGCCGCGAGAGCTGGTCCTAAAGGCTGAAATTGCAGCGCTTCAAGGGCAGCTGGCACGTTCGGAATTTCAGATCAGAGAATCTTCGGAAAAACTCGATCAAATTGCCCAGTCGGATCAGGAGTTGTACGGCCTGTTGCTCCAGGCAGATGACCTCCCCGAAGATGTACGTCAAGTGGGCGTTGGAGGTAGCGATGTCTATGAGGAATTTGACCGATACAGTGCCGCGACAGCGGACCTCCTGCGCTCGTCTTCTGAACAGCTTGACCAGTTGGAACGCCGCATTGCCTTGCAGCAGGAGCGTTTTAGTGAGCTTATCTCACTAGCCCAAAATCGGAGTGAAGTCTTTGATCAGTTGCCTGCCGTAATGCCGGCCAATGGCAAGGTGGCCTCGCATTTCGGCATGCGCATGCATCCTATTCTAAAATCGGTAAGGCATCACGGAGGCATAGATATACCGCTACCAATCGGTTCGCCGGTTTTCGCTACCGGAGACGGAATAGTGAAATCTGTCAAGCGTGCCAGATCGGGATATGGTCTGAGTGTAGTAATTGCCCATCCCAAATCGGGCTACAAAACGTTGTATGCGCATCTCTCCGAATTTGCACCACATATTCGCCGGGGACGCCGGGTCGAGCGAGGCGAAATAATCGGGCGCAGCGGCATGACCGGTCTCACGGCCGGGCCACATTTGCACTATGAAGTGCAGGACAGAAATGATCGCCAACTGGACCCGCTACGCTTTATTGCCCCAAGCCTGACCCCGCAGCAGTACCAAGCCATGCTTGAGTCCGGGGATACGGTATCGCTGGACTAGCGGAAGGCAATACGCGGCGCCGGTCATATTGCCAATTAGGAAGAAATAACCTATAGTATCTCCGCAGAGACGTAAACTCAGGCCAAACTCTTACCTACGGTATTCCGGTTGCAAATCATGGGATATTGGACCCTAGAACTGGCGTCTTATCTGGAAGATGCCCCTTGGCCTGCCACGCAGGACGAGCTCATTGATTATGCCGAGCGAACGGGAGCGCCTCTGGAAGTAGTGGAGAATCTCCAGGAACTCGAAGACGATGGTGAGCCGTACGAGAGTATAGAAGAGATCTGGCCGGATTTCCCCAGTGCGGACGACGATTTTTATTTTCTCGACGAATAGTGTCGCGGAATGCCGCTAGGGCGCCGCTGATGCTCCTGTGGCTTGCTGCGTCCCCGATGACCGGACTTGCACAGGAGACTGATCCACCCCTTGTAGAAGCCGTTCGTTTTTCGGGCAACACCCACTTTTCAGACACCGCACTGCGCCGTCGGATCCGCACCGCCCCTAACCGTCGGTTTCTCGGTATTGGTGGCTTTAATTGGTGGCGGTGGCTCTACAAGGTAGGCGACTCCGGGATTTTTGGAAGCCGCATTGGCAACGTCCTCATAGTCAACGGAGAACCACCGGCATGGCTTGACCCGGCCGCCGTGGCTTCCGATGCAGAGCAGCTGCGCCTCTACTACGTAAGCGGGGGATTCCGCGACGCACAGGTACATGCACAGATAAGCACTACGAATGGCCGCGCGCAGGTGCAGTTCGACATCAATCCAGGTACGCCGACCCATATCCGCCGGGTATCCTACGTGGGACTTGACAGCTTGGACGCTGAGCAGCGCCGTGACGTGGTTCGGAATTCATTGCTCGCTTCGGACGAAGACAACTCATCCGGGCTAACATACCGGGTTCGTAGACTCCGTTTCTCGGAGGCGCTGCTCGTGGACGAACGAAGGCGCCTTCTCGCGCTGCTTCGCGATGCCGGCTATGCAGCTGTTACACGGGATTCCATCAGGGCTGTGATCATCCCAGCAACTCCAGACTCGTTCGACGTCGCATTGCGCATTCGGCTTGGGCCTCGGTTCCGGTTCGGGCCTCTCCACTTTGAAGTGGAAGGACCCGAAGATGCGGGCAGTACGCGAACAGACACGCTCGATGACAGCGGCCACCCGATGGAGCGCATCACATGGCGTATACACAACGACGGTGTATTGCGCGAGTCCCTGCTCTTGCGCTCTCTGCGAGCGCGTCCCGGAGATTGGTTCAACCAGTCACAACTCCTGGCCACCAAGCGCCGGCTTGAGGCTTCAGCCGTCTTTTCGTTTACGGACATTGAATCCGCCCCGCCAGTGGGAAATTATCTGCCGCACCGAATTGCGGCCCGAAGCAGGCCGCGCCACCGCTTTAAACTCGAAGCCTTTGCCTTGCAGAGTAGCGGTGCGCTTGGTGGGGTTGGAAATGAATTCGGTGCCGGACTGGGCCTTTCGTACGAAAACGGGAGCCTGTTCGGCAACGGCGAGCTCCTGCGACTCGCATCTACCGGCTCCATAGCTGCCGACGTAGACTCTACGGTGTTTTCCTCTTCGCAGGCTGAGATTACTACCTCACTGGCATTACCCTACCTCCCGGCCCCGCTAAGACGTCTTGACCGTTTGATGGGCTTGTACCAGGCTCGCACAAGGCTTTCCCTAAGCATAATCACGGCCCGGCGCGAAGACTTGCGGCTTATAATACGCGGCAGGGGAACAGCGCGCATGCGCCTTGAAATGCAGCACGCTCCCCAGGTTACTTCGTTCTTGGATGTACTCGATATTAGCCTGAGCAATCCTGACACGCTCGGCGGCTTTCAGGAACGGTTCCTGGACCGCATCCTTGGCGACGACGCGTTCCCGGCCGACCCCGTGCAGCGGGCCCGCATTCTGGAAGACTATACACAGCCTCAGATTAACAATGCCCTGCGGTATACGGTGAGCGCCGCCAACGTGAACCTACTGCGGCGTTCACGTGGCTACAGCTATGAAGCTGCAGTGGAAATCGGAGGCAACCTTCCCTACATGCTGGATAGATATGTCTTTACACCGGAAACGGTGGATGGAAGTCTGCCCGGACTGCCTGGCCTCAGCGGCGATGGGTCATCCAGCCGGCTTAATTACCGCCAATACATACGCATCGTTGCAGACCTGCGGCGCTATGAGGAACTAGGGCCAGCCACGGTCCTCGCGTGGAAAATGATTGGGGGCTGGGCCCATCCGACAGGCCGGGCGCGGGTAGTACCTTTCGACCGCCGATTCTACAGCGGCGGAGCTTCGAGTGTTCGGGGATGGCGCTTGCGCGGACTCGGCCCAGGTGGCGCTACCTTCGAGACGGGTGCAGCCGCCAACAACACGGCAACGAACATACTCGGCGGCGACATCAAGATTGAAGCCAGCATTGAGCTCCGTCAGTCGATGCTTCGGGATGTGCTTGATGCCCAGTGGATCATCGCTTTCTTTGTGGATGCGGGGAACGTCTGGTTTGGCCCCCGCAACCCGGGATTTACAAACCTGGGGGCCGGTAGTCCCACTGGGCGATTCATGCTTAGCCGATTCTACCGGGAAATGGGCGTGGGAACCGGGTTAGGCCTGCGCCTGTCCTGGGAGTACCTGGTGGCCAGATTTGATTTTGCCGTGCGTGCCCATGACCCTGCCAAACCTGGCGGTGGACTATTGCCGACCGGCATTCGCCACCCGACAGCATACTTTCGCATCGGCCATGCATTTTAGGCAAGAGCTTGCCACACACGGGAATATCCCTCTTGCCAGACGTTGTGCTAACCCTGCAGTGAAAGGGAAATCTATCCAAGCAGAAACCTGCCCTTTTCGGCTACACGTGTCGTTTACGGCCGGGGCCATGCGTATGGTAGCGGCCCCGAGGCTACGCCTGACCAGGATGCCATTGCAGGCAATCTGTTCGCCCGCCCAGGGAAGTTGATCGAGCAACTACCCCCTGCTAGAACATGGCTACCAAAGTATTCGTAACCGGTGGAACAGGCTTTATTGGCAGCCATCTGGTCGAGGCCCTCCTTGCCCGTGGCAACTGCGAGGTTCGCTGCCTCATACGAACAAATCCAAAGTGGCTTGCAGGCCTGGATATCTTACCCGTACACGGTACGCTATTCGATACAGATCTGGTACGCGCCGCGCTTCACGACGTTGACTATGTTTTTCATATCGGTGGAGTAACGCGGGCACGCACGTGGGAGGCATTCAACCGGGAGAATGTAGAGGCTACCCAGCAGTTGCTGCGATGCATTCATCACACAAACCCGACCCTCTCGAAGGTCGTGCTGGCGAGTAGCCTAGCTGCGGTAGGCCCTACCCAATCGGGTATGGCGGATGAATCGGCGCCCTTGCGGCCCGTAACTCGTTACGGGCGCAGCAAGGCCGACATGGAGCAATCCCTGCGAATTCCTGACTCGGAAGGGCGCGTTTTTCAAAGAGAGCTTCCGGTTGTTGTCGTGCGTCCGCCCGCAGTTTACGGGCCGCGGGAAAGGGACATCCTCACATTCTTCAAGAGCGTCAATAGCGGTATTTGCCCGATCGTGCGTGGCATAGGAGGGCTTTCCCTGGTCCATGTACGCGATCTCGTACGAGGCATCCTACAGGCCGCCATGTGCGAGATAACCTCTGGAGAAACGTATTTTATCGGCAGCAACGAAGTATATTCGTGGGAGCACTTGTATCAGGCCGTTACCTCCGTACTTGGACGCCGGGCACTGAAGGTATTCGTGCCTCGCCGACTTGTGCGTCCAATAGGGGCCCTATCGGAGCTCGCCGGAATGGTCGTGGGTACGTATCCGCCGCTGAACCGCGAAAAGGCACGTGAAATCCTGTGGGCAACCAAAATATGCTCGTCTGCAAAAGCCCGGCGAGATTTCGGATACCGCCAGGATGTCTCCCTCATGGAAGGCATGCGAGCCACTCTTGCCTGGTACCGCCAAACCGGCATGCTCTCCTAGGCCTTTCGTCCGAAACATGCTCAGTTGACCTTCGGCATAACTCACTTTGAAGTAACAGTAACCATGCTTGGATTCAATACCGGCTATGTAGAGGAGCTCTACAAGCGGTTTTTGAAAGACCCCGACAGTGTTAGTGCAAGCTGGCGGGACTTTTTTGCGGACTACCGGCCAAGCGCTTCATTCATGGCCGTCGAGGAAGCCCGACCCACCAACGTGGCTGTCGCACAACCCGAGCCAAAACGCAGCCTGCGTGGCGATGCCCGGGAGACGGCGGAAGTACCTGCGGGCGCAGAGGTCCATGACATGCGCGGCCCGTCGGCGAAACTCGTCGACAATATGGAGGCTAGCCTCTCTATTCCGACGGCAACTTCCGTTCGCACGGTTCCGGTCAAGCTACTGATCGAGAACCGTACGCTGATCAATCAGCACCAAAGGGCAATAGGCGGCGTCAAGGTGTCGTTTACGCACATTATTGCCTTCGCTGTCGTCCAGGCCCTGAAGAAATTTTCCAACATGCGATCGGCCTTTCGGCGTGCCGCGAACACGCCGCAGCAGCTACGCGCTACGTCGATAAATCTCGGTCTGGCAATGGACATCGAGAGGCGGGGGAGGCGCAGTCTGGTAGTTCCCAATATCCGCGGTGCCGATCAGATGTCCTTTGCCCAGCTCTTGGGCATATATAATGACATCGTGCGGCGCGGACAGCGCCACAGGCTCCAACTCTCGGACTTTTCCGATACCACCGCCACGCTTACTAACCCGGGCATGATCGGAACGAGCTTGAGCGTGCCGCGCCTCATGCCGTTACAGGGCGTGATTATTGGCATTGGTGCCATCGGATACCCCCCGGAGTACCAGGCCCTTTCATCCGATGCAGTCAGTAAGGTAGGCCTTTCCCAGGTCATGACCATTACGTCCACGTATGATCACCGCATTATACAGGGGGCAGAAAGCGGCGCATTCCTCTCCTACATCACAGAGCTGCTGTTAGGAAAACACGAATTCTATAACAGCATTTCCAAGGATCTCGAGATTCCGTATCCGCCCTTCGTGCTCAGCTCGGATTCCACGCCGCAGCTCGGTGGCTATCGGGAGGCCAGCGCCGAAATGGACATGATACAGAAACAGGCCCAGGTGATGATGCTCATTCGGGTCTTTCGTGTGCGCGGTCATCTCCAGGCGAACACGAACCCATTGGGATACCGATGGAAATATCACCCTGAGTTGGATCCTGCCCAATATGGCCTCACGGTATGGGACCTGGACCGAGAGTTTGTTACGGGGGGACTAGGCGGGAAGGATGTCCTCCCCCTTCGGGACATCCTCAATATCCTCAGGGCTACGTATACGCGCCGTATTGGCGTGGCCTTCATGCATATTTCGGATCCTACTGAAAAGCGGTGGCTGCAGGAACGAATCGAACCCGTCCACAACGCTGATGACGTGTTTCATGGAGGTACACAGCGTATCCTGCAAAAACTGAATGCCGCGGAAGCCTTCGAGCGATTTCTGCACACGAGGTATATCGGCCAAAAGCGGTTTTCGCTTGAAGGGGGGGAGAGCCTTATCCCTATGCTAGATACCATAATCTCGGATGCAGCTCAGCAGGAGGTCCACGAGGTCGTAGTCGGGATGGCTCATCGTGGGCGCCTGAACGTACTGGCTAACATCCTCAACAAGTCCTACGAAGCCATTTTTTCGGAATTCGAAGGAAATCTTGATCCGAAGACCATCTACGGCTCCGGCGACGTGAAGTATCACCTTGGAGCCACGGGCACCTACGCGGCGAGTGATGGATCCACCATCGAGATTACGCTAGCATCCAACCCGAGTCACCTGGAGGCCGTCAGTCCCATCGTTCAGGGCATGGTCCGCGCAAAGCAGGACATGCTCAGCGCAACCGAGAATCCCCGCCTTCCGGGCGGTGACGTCCATGATGCGGTCATTCCCCTGCTTATTCACGGCGACGCCGCATTCGCAGGCCAAGGCGTCGTGGCAGAGACGCTGAACTGCAGCCAACTCCGCGGCTATCATACCGGGGGAACGGTCCATATCGTCATCAACAACCAGATAGGCTTCACTACCGGTCCGAGCGAAGCGCGCAGCTCCACATACGCCACGGACGTGGCGCGCCTCATCGAGGCCCCGATCTTTCACGTAAACGGAGACGATCCGGAGGCGTGTGTACGTGTGGCACGTCTTGCCCTGGATTTCAGGCAGGTATTCAACAAGGATGTGGTCATAGACATGTTGTGCTATCGCCAGCATGGACACAACGAAGGAGACGAGCCAACCTACACCAATCCCATCCTGTACAGCCGGATTCAGAAGAAGCGCTCCCCACGAAAGCTGTATACCGAGATGCTGCTTGCCCGCGGGGCAATAACTCCCGAGGAAGCAGAAGGGCAGCTGGACGATTTTCAGAATATCCTTCAGGAGGCATTCCAGCGTACTACGGACCTCAAGGAAAAAGATCCAGTACAGGTCCTGGACCGCTACTTCGAGCTGCCGCCACAAGTACTGCCCGCAGTTGATACCCGGGCGACCGAAGAGGACCTGGAGGCTACGCTGAAAGCGCTGGTTACCGTCCCCGAAGAATTCAATGCGCATCCAAAGCTGCTCCGCCAGTTTCAGCGGCGCGACCAGGCATTTCGCACGCACCGGCTAGTGGACTGGGCACTGGCCGAAGCGCTGGCTTTTGGCAGCTTGCTCCTGGAAGGCACACCCGTACGCCTAAGCGGCCAGGACTCACGGCGCGCCACGTTCAGCCAACGGCACGCCGTCCTGTACGATCAGGTAACAGGTGACGAATACATTGCACTCAACTACGTTCGCGACAACCAGGCACGCCTGTTCATCTACGACAGTC
Source organism: Rhodothermales bacterium (assembly GCA_965216255.1). Taxonomy (GTDB): domain Bacteria; phylum Bacteroidota; class Rhodothermia; order Rhodothermales; family Bin80. Next base: position 3,334,209 of record OZ244148.1, on the reverse strand, counting down.
TGCTGTCCGAATATGCGGTTCTGGGATTCGAATACGGTTATTCCGTGGCCTATCCTGAGGCACTGGTGATCTGGGAGGCACAGTTTGGCGATTTCTCAAACGGTGCACAGATTGTTTTTGACCAGTTTTTGTCCGCTGCCGAAGAAAAATGGTACCAGCGCAGCAGCTTGGTCGTGCTGCTACCGCACGGTTACGAAGGGCAGGGACCGGAGCATTCCTCGGCCCGTCTGGAACGGTTTCTGCAATTGTGCGCGGAGGACAACTTGATTGTTTGCAATCTCAGTAACCCCGCCAATTATTTTCACGCGTTGCGGCGCCAGATAAAGCGCGAAATCAAGAAGCCCCTCATCCTGATGACACCCAAGAGCCTGCTGCGTCATGCAGCGGCCGTCTCCGACATGGCGGAATTGACCGATGGGGGCTTCAAGCGCGTGATTCCCGCCAGCAGCGATCCTACCACCGTTCGAAGACTCGCCTTCTGCAGCGGCAAGGTATACTACGACCTTGTGCATGCGCTGGAGCGGGAACCAGAGAAGAAGGATGCTATAGCGCTTGCACGCATTGAACAATACTATCCCTTCCCGGAACCTGAAATTCGTGCGGAAATGGAACGATACCGACAGGCAAGCGACGTGTACTGGGTGCAGGAAGAGCCCGAGAACATGGGAGCCTGGGCTTACCTGCGCCACCGGCTTGATTTCCTGTGGGAAGAGATACGCGGCGAAAAAGGGGCCAGGGTACGCTATGCCGGGCGCGTTGCCAGTGCAAGTCCCGCCACCGGCAGCAGCATGGTCCACAATCTGGAACAGGAACGTCTGCTGCGCCAAACCCTGGCGCTTTGACCTCTAATAGCGCCGGTTGTGCTTGCGCGCGTTGCGTGCCGCCTTTTCTTTGGCGATCCTTCGCTCTTCGGACGGCTTCGCGTATGCCATATTTTGACGAAACAGTCGAAGCACCCGGCTCCGGTTCACCGCACGTTTGAACCTTCGCAGAGCACGATCAATGTTTTCCTTATCGCGGACCTTGACACCGACGCCTACGTGATGCGGCAAGACTGCTACCTCGCTATTAACTGAGTTTCTTTTTTCGTTAGTCGCACTGCTACCACCTTAAACACCACCGGTTCCTACCCATGGCCTCAGCAGAGCGCACATTTACCATTGTGCTCGCCACGCACAATGTCGGCAAAGTAGCGGAGATGCGCGCACTGCTATGTCACGTCCCGGTGCGAATCCTTTCGGCTTCAGAAATTGAAGAGGCCCCGCAAGTAGAAGAATCTGCGGTAACTCTCGCCGGCAATGCGGCCAAAAAGGCCACAGCCTTTTGCGCCCAATCCGGCCTGCCGTCTCTCGCTGATGACACGGGCCTCAGCGTGGCAGCCCTGCACGGACGCCCTGGAGTCCATTCCGCCCGCTACGCTGGCCCGTATTGCGACGCAGCAGCCAACCGGAGCTTGCTGCTACGCGAACTCCAGAATACAGCAGACCGCTCTGCCTCCTTCACAACCGTCATGGCCTTTGCCGAGCCAGTCGGCCTTCAATTCTTTGTAGGCACGTGTAGGGGACGCATCCTGCTAGCTGAACGAGGTACGGGGGGGTTTGGGTATGACGCCCTCTTCTGCGCCGAGGGGCATTCGCGCTCATTCGCCGAACTGACTACAAGCGAGAAAAACGCGCTTAGCCACCGGGGAAAGGCGCTGCGAAGCTTTTCGGACTATTTGCGCACAAGACTCGAGGCTTCCCATGATTGCACTGATCCAGCGCGTAACTGAAGCTTCCGTTACTGTGTTCGGGCAAGTTTCAGGCGCCATAGGCCCGGGGCTGCTGATCTTTCTCGGAGTTCGGAAGTCGGATACAAAGCGCGAAGCCGAATGGCTAGCCCAAAAATGTGCGAAGCTGCGGATCTTTCCGGACGAACGGCGGCGCATGAACCTGTCCCTCCAGCAGACTGGCGGCGAAGCGCTCGTAGTTCCGCAGTTCACCCTGAATGCGGACACAGCCAAGGGGAATCGCCCGTCCTTCCCGCACGCGGCACCTCCGGAATTGGCGCAGCAGCACTACCTGCACTTCATTCACCACCTCAGCCAGCTACTCGAACGACCGGTAGCTACCGGCGTATTTGGTGCATTCATGGAGGTTCGCCTGCTTAACAATGGCCCCGTGACGGTTAGTATAGAACGCCGCTCCAATTGCGTATCTGTCTAGGCATCGGCTCCTACAATCTGGCGGATGGATGACACTCCGTCACGCTCGAAGATTGCAACCAATCCTTCCTTTACGTTTCTCACGAGTCTCGGGCCTTCATAAACCAGACCCGTGTAAACTTGTATCAGAGAAGCGCCTGCCCGCAGCATGGCATACGCGGCCGCTGCCGAATCAACACCTCCCGATCCAATTATGGGCATTTTTCCTTCGGTCCGCCCGTAGATATAGCGAACTAGCCTGAGGGACCGAGAGGCAAGCGGGGCCCCGCTGAGTCCGCCGGGACCAATGCGTTTCAATTCCTTCTCCGGCATGGATAGCATCCGCCTGTCCAAAGCAGTATTGCTGGCTACGAACCCTTGTATGCCGTGCCGGATACCCACATCAATGATCTCCTCTATCTGGCTGTCGAAGACAACCTTGGGCGTGGTGGGCGGAGCCAATTTGAGGAGAATTGGCACAGCCAGGTTTTGCAACCGGCGCTGCGTAAACAGTACATGCAGTAGCGCATCAAGCTGTTCGGCATCCTCAAACGTCTTGCCGTCCACTGTATTGGGACACGAGATATTCAATACTACGTAGTCTGCCAGCGCCGCAACCGAATGGAAGCTCAGCCGGAAATCCTCTATGGCCTCCGTGCCTACCAGTCCCCGATCATTTGTGTTGGCGAGGTTCACACCGACAGGAATCTTGCGCCGCTTCTTCTGGCGCAGAAGTCGACGCGCAACCCGCTCAGCGCCATGACACGGAAGGCCCATCCGATTGATGATGGCACGCTCCTCCGCGAGTCGGAACATGCGGGGCTTTCTGTTGCCTCTTGAGGCCCGAGCCGTTACGGAACCCACCTCCACAAAGCCGAGCCCCAGTAATTCCCAAAAGCGCAGCAGCACTGCATTCTTGTCAAAGCCCGCAGCCAGTCCCACAGGATTGGGGAAACTCAAACCTAACACGCGCTGTCCGAGGGCTCCGTTTCCGTAGGAGTATACGGATTGCAGCATACCCGACGCCATGCGTTGCGCCATTCCAGCCGCCACCATGCTGGCCATGTGGGCTGTTTCTGGGTCAAGCCGAAACAGCCAGGGCCTGATTCGATGATACATACCCCCAGCTACCATCGTGCAACCCACAGAGGCCCCAGGGATAGCTTAGTCTTCCAGTCAGGCGGGGATGGAGCGCACATACCGCATGTAGGTGCCGACTTACCAGCCTGGCGCGAGCAGAAAGCCGAAGTGGGCGCCCTTTTGGGGTCGTTGAAATGGATACGCGTAGTATATCTCGAAAACAAAGTACCCAAATAGATTGAATCTGGCAGACGTACCGACGCTGACTACCGGAAGGCGCCCAATGGCGTCCCGTTCGAACTTCAGGAGGTCCAGAAACCTTTCTTCTTTCGTCCATGCGAGGCCCGCATCCGCGAAGCCGGTCAATTCAAGTGGCAGATAGGGGAAATTTATGAGGCCCAAGGCCTCGGTCCCCAGGACCGGTAACCTGAATTCCACGCTGGCGGCAGCAGTGCGGGTTCCAAAGAGCCGCGAATATACCGTGCACTTGGGATCCACCTCTCCAGGCGGACATTCTAATTCCAATTCGAACGAATTTACGCTGTAGCCGCGCACAAAACCGGGGGAATACCAATATCCAAGATATTCCCTGGCAAAAACGTCGTCCTCGTGCGCCCCGTAGTTGCCGACATGCAAACCCCGGATGGCAAATGTCACGGGGCGCAGAAAGAAGTATCGGCGATAGTCCGCCAGTACACCGACAAACGTATTGGTGCCAATGCGGGGCGCCACTTCGAGGCGATACCGTCCGCCCTGCAAGGGAGACGTGAAGCCAAAGTTCGAGAAATCGCCTACGTATGCAATGCCGGCCTGGAAGAAGTACTCCGCGTCCGGTTCACAGAAATTCCTTCCGGAATCTTCCGGTGCGAGCGCCGAACACTTCTCTGCCTTAATCTTGTTGCGCCCTCCACCGCCGAAGGGGCCGTAGGTATACCGCAGTAATTCATAGTCGAACCCGTATCTGGTGAATCCGCCAAAGACCTCAGCGCGCCGCGTCGTGGAAAACGGATACGCGCCGACAGCCACGGCCTGATCCATGTAAATGCGGTAGCGAATGTCATTGATCACATAGTTACCAAACCCGTCCAACGCGGGATATGCCCCCCCGTAAAGCAAGGGGATGTGGCCAACGGCGCCTCCGTAGTTGAACCGCTTTCCGCGATTCATATATACAGCCTGGCCTCCCACGTCCTTGAATGTGCCGTTGGCCTGCGCAACAAGAGTCAGGTTGCGGTTGCCCAACATGTCACTAAAATAAAAGCCCACACCACCTGCCAATCCGCTGCCGTACAGTCCGCCAACAGACACACCGACCGACGGCGGGGCGACGTAGTCAAGGCGCAGCCGCCCGTCATAGTCTTCTTCCCGAACCGATTCCACCGGGGGCAGACCGGTTAAAGGATCCGAAAGATAGTCGGACACTAGTCCTTCCCGATAGGCACTGATCGGAGGCAGAATACTCGCAAGAACAGTTTCGTCCGTAGCTTCCTCAACGGGGGTACCCGTGATCTCGTCTTCCTCCAGTCCAACCACGGTATATTTGCCATCGGTGAAAACAGAAAACAGCATCCGCCCGTTCTGCGCTGCAACCGACATGGCGGGCGAGATGGCCGTTATGCCGCTTACGCCAGTCTTGAGCCGCGTTACACGCCGAACTTCCCGAGAAACCAGCTCGTAGCGATACACATCCGAAAACCCGTCCTGATCGCTGATGAAGAACAAACTGCGGCCATCTGGAGAGAACTGCGGATTGATGTGTTTGCCGCGGGCAAAGGGCCGAATACCACGGTGCTCCCCTGTCTGGACATCAATGAGTGACAGGCGCGGCGGCACAAATGAGAGTGCCTCGAAATTCGTGCCGCCGGGCCCCCGGTCGCTAATCACGGCGATGGTGCCCCCGTCCGGAGACCACGCCGGATGCAGGTCGGCATACGGGTCGGCCGTGAGTTGTCGCACTCCGCCGGAGGCAAGATCAAGCACGTATAGGTCGCTGATCCCTCCGTCAATTCCGGAAAAGGCGATGGTGCCCCCGTCGGGGGACCATGCGGGACTACTTAGCGCACTGACGCCGTCAATACTTATCCGACGCTCAATATTGCCCGAGTCCAGATCCCAAATGGAAAGCTCGTTGTCGCCCTGGGAAAACGTTACAAAGGCAAATTTGCGTCCATCAGGGGACCACGAACCCGCCGAGTTGATGAAACGGATATTGTCAAAATGTGGATTTCTATTTGTCGCCTGCAATTTCCGAATCGTCTTGCCGGTCTCCGCATCCGCAATAAACAGATTCATATTAAATACATCGCGTTCAGACAAATACGCAACGTACTGGCCGTCCGGGCTGACAGCGGGCGCGATATTCAGATTTCCACCGCTCATGTCAGCCGCCAGAATACGGCGGCCCACACTGTCTGGATGCACACGCCCTGTCATGAGCGGTGAATAGGCCTCCTTGATAACACCTGCCCACTCCCGGGACAGGGAGTCCGCTGTGATGCCGAGCGTGTACACAAAGGCCGTGTCGACGCCGGTGCGGCCTCCCATCTTGAACAGGTTTGCGACGGCAGCATCGCCATACTTTCCACCTATATAGGCAAGGTAGGCCTGTCCATATCGATAGGGGAAATATTTGTTGCTTTTCGTTAGCTGTTCGATCGTTGGCAGGTCATCGCGCAGGGCCGCATCCCGCATCCACATGGCTGTGTGGGCATCCTCCCGCCCCACCGAGAAATATTCGGCCATCCCCTCTATGAGCCACAACGGAAGCAATTGGAGCGCAAAACGCGAACTGTCGTTGCGTGCAAGGCCAATGTCATACTGGAAGGAGTGGACGAGCTCATGGCCGAGTACGTGATCCGTCTCAGAATAGATACCGGTCAGCGGCATAATCACGCGCTCCTTCAGGCTTTCAGTAACACCGCCGGTACCTTGCCCAAGAAAGCCGCCGATGGTGTTGGTCTGCTGGAAGTCCGCATCATTAGCATAGAAGATCACCGGCTTGCGTTCATAGAATTCCCGCAGGAACGTCCTGGAGTGCCGCCGATACCACCGCTCACCCATACGCGCAGCATCCAGCACGGCCGCCTTCTCTTCCGGATAATAGTACCACTCAAAGTGCGGGGTTTGGAACGTGCGAAAATCAAATGAATCGTACTGTACCTTATTGCGTCCGAAGCCCTGAGCCGCGACATCGGAGACGCAAGCCAGTAGCAGCGTGAGCACGGCCAGACAAGTTATATTGCGCATGGGCATGACCGAATTGAGGTGTGAAGACCGTCCAACATGATAACCACCCACGTCTTGCATGAAAGATCGCCCATTGTGTTCCGTACGGAACCGCACCTAGCCATTTCTACGTTCATTTCGGAAAAATAGGGAGTACAGCCATGCGAGAATCGCGATTCGGCATTTTCACGGGGGTACTTATCGCCGGAGTCACCATTCTGGGAATGCAGTTGGTTCACCTGCAGATCATCAATAAGGACGAATTCTCCGAAGTATCGCGCGGCAATGCCCTCAGAACCATGCGGGTGCTTCCGGCACGCGGCGCCATTTTCGACCGCAACGGCATGCTGCTGGTTCACAATGTGCCCATGTATACCATTACACTCACGCCGCGCTATTATGACCCTTCCAATACCCCACTCCTGGCCGAGCTACTGGGCGTAACAGATTCTTTGGTAGCAGCCAGGCTGACGGAAGCCCGGAATTGGAACACTTATCGACCCAGTCCGGCATTTCACGACGTAGGGTTTGCCGCATACAGTCGGATCAAGGAAAACGCATTCCGACTTCCAGGTGCAGGCGAAGAAATCAATCAGAAACGTCGGTATTTAGGGAAATCAAATGCGGCCCATGCCCTGGGCTATGTGCGTGAGATCGACGAACAGGAATTGAACGGCCGACGGCAGGCCGGCAACGAAGCGGGCTATCGGCTTGGTGACTTGATAGGCAAGACCGGGGTCGAACGCGAATACGAGCCGAATCTGCGCGGCGTGCCCGGCAGCGCTCTGAAGGTCATAAATATACACGGGATAATCCAGCGCTCGTATCTGGACGCAACGGAAGACCTTGCACCCCAGAGTGGCGCGGACATTCACCTCGCCATGGACGACGGTATGCAGGCCCTTGCCGAATCTCTGTTTGTGAACAAGCGAGGTGCCGTGATAGCGCTCGACGTTAAGACGGGCGGCATTATCGCCATGGTAAGCGTACCGGACTTCGCACCGTCCACCTTTTCGAAACCGCTGGAGGATTCCACGTGGAAGTATCTCACAACTAGCGCGGAAAAGCCCTTGTACAACCGGGCCACGATGAACCTGATGTCTCCCGGGTCCACTTGGAAGCCATTCATGGCCCTGATGGCCCTGTCCGAAAGCCTGATTGGCCTTGAGGGGGCCAATAGTACCATATTCTGCCCTGGATATCACCCCATCGGAGGAGGGCGCATATTTCGGTGCTTGGGCAGGCACGGCGAGCAGAACCTGCTTCAGGCGTTGCAGAATTCCTGCAACACGTTCTTTTTCGAGCTTGCCAGGCGCATGGACCTCGCCGGCTTTGGACAGTATGCGCAGTTATTCGGTTTCGGCGTTAAGGCTCCCACGGATATTCGGGAGCAAACGGCCGGACTAATCCCGGATTCGGCGTACTTCGATGCCAAGGATCCGGCCTGGGGCATTGGCACGGTGATGAACCTGGGCATAGGTCAGGGCGACATGGGGGTTACTCCTTTGCAGCTGGCAAGGTATACGGCTGCAATCGCTTCAAAAGGCAGACTGCATGCGCCGCATCTGGTCACCTATCTCGAGCGCCCCGACACAGGAGAGCGCGTCGTGCCGCCATTGGCCGGGAGTTCAGAAGAGATCCCCATCGCCGAAGAATATTTCGACGCGGTTCGTCACGGAATGCGCATGGTCATGGAGCAGGGATCGGGGCGCATGGCACAAATCCCAGGCATCCCGACCGGCGGCAAGACGGGAACAGCGCAGGCATCCCGGGGCATGACGGACCATTCAGTGTTCGTGATGTTTGCGCCTTTCGACGATCCGAAGATCGCCCTGGCGGTGCAGTGCGAAAACGCGGGGCAGGGAGCCTGGTGCGCCGCACCCATCGCCAGTCTCCTGGCCGAGCGATTTCTGACGGGCAATATGCCTTTTTCCCCACAGGTCCGATGGGATCGGGCCCTCGGGGCCAAGAGCCAAGTCCTGCCTGACTAGTCCATGCGAACCTGGTATCGAAACCTGGATTATGGCGTACTTCTGCTCTGGATGGCACTGGTCTCTGTGGGGCTTGTGGCCATTTACAGCGCCACGCATGGTCAGGCAGAGGATTTTCTGCTGGAGAGCGTTCAGCAGAATTTCGAACGGCAGTGCCTTTGGCTTGCCATTTGCGCAAGCGGGCTGACTGTTGCACTACTTATTCCAGTACAGTGGTACCAATCTCTTGCGTTCCCCGTTTATGCCGCCAGCCTGCTACTGCTTCTTGCAGCGCTCTTTTTCGGACGCGAGGTGGGTGGGGCCAAGTCGTGGCTATATGTTGGGCCATTCGGTTTCCAGTCATCGGAACTTGCGAAGGTCGGCGTACTATTGGCCGTATCCCAACTCATCGCCTCTCACCGCGAACCGGCAATTAGTGCAGGCCACATCCTTACGATCATCGGCCTGATCGCGGTGCCTGCCGTGTTGGTCGTGATGCAGAACGATGCCGGGACAGCCCTTGTTTACATCGGTTTGATCCCCATTTACCTTTTTTGGAGCGGAGTCCCACTCAACGCCCTGGTCCTTATCGGGTCCCCGGCCATTGCGGGGTACCTGACGATCATCTCGGTGCCTGCCGCAGTTGTTTTTACGATTGTCTTTAGCCTATGGCTTTACTGGCGCTCGAGAAACATCCTCCTGGCGGGACTTGGGGCAGTATTCAATGGAGGTACGACAGCCGTGGCACTCTATGCATTGGAACGGGTACTGCAGCCACACCAAGTGGCCCGCATCTTGTCTTTTGCGAGTCCTGAGGCAGAGGAATTCCGCCAGGGTGTCGGCTTTCACCTCGTCCAGTCCAAGGCTGCCATCGGATCAGGCGGCCTGTTCGGACAGGGCTTCATGCAGGGCACGCAAACACAGGGACGCTACATCCCAGAACAGTCTACTGACTTCATATTTTCGGTGATCGGGGAAGAGTGGGGATTCGTTGGCGCCATTCTTGTAATACTCCTGTTCACTGCCTTCATCTACCGTATTCTGCGCATGGGCGCTCAGATTCGCCATCCCTTTGGCACCATGGTCGCCGCGGGCGCGGCCGGCGTATACATGATCCATGTATTCATCAACATAGGAATGGTATTGGGCCTTCTACCCGTTATTGGTATCCCGCTTCCATTCCTTTCCTACGGTGGCTCGGCACTACTTACGAATACGGCAATGCTGGCCATTACCGTTGCCCTTTTCATGCGTCGTGACGACTATTCCGTACATGCCTACCCGCGAAGCCGCATGTACGGCGGCTATGTTGGCTCTTCGGCTTATCCTTAGCGGGCAACGGTAAAAGAAAGCGCAATTGAACACCATCGTTGTTGGCCTAGGTGCCGTTGGCAGTGCAGCCCTGTACCACCTGACGCGGATGGGTATCAAGGCACGCGGTATAGACCGTTTAGCTCCACCCCATACCCTGGGATCCACACATGGTGGCAGCCGCATTATTCGCAAGGCCTATGCAGAGGGTAGCCAATACCTGCCCCTACTGCGCCGTGCCTATGAGCTGTGGCACGCGCTGGACGAGGAATGGAGCGAAGAATTGGTCAATTTGTGCGGCGGACTGAACATTGGCCATTCCGAAAGTGAATTCATCAGAGCAGCACAGCACAGCGCCGAACTGATGGGCTCGGCCCATGAACGAATGACAGCCCAGTGCGTACGCAGGACTTGGCCGGCGTTCCGCGTCCCTGACGAATTCGTAGCGTTATTTGACGCAGAAGCGGGGTTCTTGAGACCTGAGCGGTGCGTCGCAGCCCATCTGGCATTGGCTGAGCGTGCAGGTGCCGCTGTTGACCTGGGAGAAACAGTCGTATCCTGGGCACCGGACGGATCGGGCTTCCGCGTCGTCACGAGCCGACGCACCCATTTGGCTGACCGGCTAGTCCTGTGCGCGGGGGCATGGATTGCCGACCTTGTCCCCAAACTTGGGCCCCTCCTGCAGATTGAGCGCGTCACCAACACCTGGTTCCAGCCCCGTGCTCGGATCCGGGACTTCGAGCCCGATTCATGCCCCGTATTCATGTACGAATTCGAAGAAGGCGGGCTTTTGTATGGCGTCCCGAATCTGGGACGAGGCGTAAAGGCTGGACTGCATTATTCAGGGAAATTGATTCGGCATCCCCGTGACATTGACAGAAATATTTCGGCCGCTGACAAGGCGGCGACATCCGAGGCGCTCAGCAGGCTTCTGCCGGACGCAGTGGGCGTAGGCACCCACGCCGCCGTATGCCTTTACACCAACACGCCAGACAAACACTATTTCATTGATGCACCGCATCCCCAGGTTGCCGTCGCCAGCGCCTGCTCAGGTCACGGCTTCAAGGCCTCCTCGGCAGTCGGTGAGACCCTGGCACAACTGGCCGCAGGGCTGCCCCCCACGGTTAACATCGATGCCTTCAGGTGGCGTTGGTGAGGCTCCCGCATTGCGGCCCAAGACACTATCTGCATGAAAGAATATCTGGAGCGGGCACTACGAGCGGTTTTTGCCGCCATGGACGAAGTGCCGGATGATTTTTCGCCGGAGTTGTCGGTGCCTGCCAACCGTGACCACGGTGATCTGGCCACCAATAGCGCGCTCCGCCTGGCCCGATATTTAAAAGTAGGGCCGCGCCTGATAGCCCAGAAGCTGGTGGATCAGCTATCATCCGGTTTGCTAGACCCGCAACGGATCGCCTCATGTGAAGTCGCGGGACCCGGATTCATAAACTTCCGCTTTGCGCATACTTATCTCTACCGGCAGCTTGAAGAGTTGCTCGCAACCGGCAGTACCTTTGGGCGGACACGACGCCACACCGGAAGCACTGCCCTTGTGGAGTTCGTCAGCGCCAACCCAACCGGTCCGCTTACGGTCGGTCACGGACGCAATGCCGTGTTGGGAGACACCATCGCCAATCTGCTGGAGTGGACGGGCTACCGGGTCACGAGGGAATACTATTTCAACGACGCCGGACGCCAAATGCGTGTCTTGGGCACATCAGTGCAGGCCCGGTATGCGGAGCTGGTAGCGAAGCGCGCCGGCGCGCAACCGGCCTACGCCTTCCCTGAAGACGGTTACCAGGGGGCGTACATCATTGATATTGCCCGTGGACTGGTCGAGAAACACGGTGACGTGCTGCTGTCCCACTCCGATTGCGGTCTCTTCGCCGACGCCGCAAAAAAAGCCATATTTGCCGACGTCAAGATGACGCTTGGGCGCCTAAGAATTGCAATGGACGCCTATTTCAACGAGCGGACCCTTTATGATAGCGGGGCGATCGATGAAGTACTCGACGCGCTTAAGGAATACTTGTACCACCAAGACGGCGCCATCTGGCTTCGGACAACGGACCTTGGGAAGGACTGCGATACGGTCCTTGTAAAGCGTTCTGGCGAGCCTACGTACCGCCTGCCGGATATCGCCTACCACCGGAACAAATTTGCCCGGGACTATGACGTAATGATCAATGTCTTCGGTGCGGACCATATTGGAACGTACCCGGACATCCTGCGCGCCTTGGCCGTACTGGGCTATGACACCGCTAAACTGGAGGTTATCATATACCAGTTCGTAACACTTGTCCGGGCTGGCAAAGAAATTAAGATGAGCACGCGCAAAGCGATGTTTGTCACGCTGGACGAACTTGTGGACGAAGTGGGTGAGGACGTAACACGATATTTTTTCTTGATGCGTTCCGCCGGAAAGCATCTTGAGTTTGACATGGACCTGGCCAGGGAAGCCAGCGACAAGAATCCCGTATTTTACCTCCAGTATGCCCATGCGCGCATCTGCTCTATTTTGCAGAAAGCCAAGGAAACCGGATTTGCGTTTCATAGCCACGTCGACGTGCAGTTGCTGGCCGGCGCGGCCGAGATCCTGCTGATCAAGGAGCTGGTGCGGCTTCCTGAAACCATCGCAAGCATAGCGGAAGCCAGAGAGCCGCACCGCTTGGGAGTATATCTTCGGGGGGTAGCGGAAGCCTTTACGCGCTTCTACCATGAATGCCGTATCATTGGGGAAGAACGCCGGCTGGCCACGGCCCGCATGGCGCTCGCCGACGCGACACGCATCGTCCTGCAGAACGGTCTGGCCGTGTTGGGTCTATCTGCGCCAGAGCGCATGTGAGCCTCCATGAAAGTCGCATTCCAGGGCGAAACGGGTGCCTTCAGTGAAGCGGCCGTCCAGGCGCTGTACCCGAAAGCATTGACTGTTCCCAAGGTTTCGATGGAAGCCGTATTTGCGGCCGTCACATCCGGGGAGGCGGACTGCGGCGTAGTCCCGATCGAGAACTCGCTTTTCGGCAGCGTCCATGTCAATTACGACCTGCTCATGGCAAGCGATGTGCGAATAGTGGACGAAGTCAAGGTCCGAATACGGCACCATCTTCTGGCTCTGCCGCAGACGCGGCTATCGAACATCAACTCGGTCCATTCGCACCCTCAAGCGCTGGGACAGTGCCAGGATTTCCTGCGGAAGATGCTACCGCATGCACATGTCGTTCCGGCATACGACACTGCGGGTGCGGCCAAAATGGTGGCCGGGCGGGGTTTGCGAGCGGAGGCGGCCATTGCGTCGAGACGGGCGGCGGAAGAATACGGGCTTGAAGTAGTAGCCGCCAGCATCGAGAGTCACCACCAGAATTTTACCCGCTTCCTTGCTCTGGCATCGGCTGCCGGACCAGCGCGTGCCGTGGCAAGGGCAGCACCGCTAAAGACATCCCTGGCCTTCGCGCTCCAATCAAATGTGCCCGGTGCACTCTTCAAGAGTTTGGCTACATTCGCGCTCCGCGACCTGAACTTGTTCAAGATCGAAAGCCGACCGCTTATAGGAAGCCCCGGAGAATACCTATTCTACCTCGATATCGAAGGATCTGCGGAAGATGAAGGCGTCGAACGGGCGCTGGCCCATCTAAGTGAGCTAACAGCCCTGCTCAAAGTGCTGGGATCTTATCCTCAGGGCAAGAGCTGGGATGAACACAATCACAACACGTAACACTGCGGGCGAGTGTAGATGGTGGCTGCGCGCATACCCTGCCCTACCATGGTTAGACCTGTCACGATTTGCGCAGTGTTCTTGACGTCAGCCCTGCCGCTGTTGGCAAGGGCCCAGGAACCCATTGACCATAGTTCCTACGATGTCTGGCAACGTCTTGTGGAGCGCAGTATTTCGAGTGACGGCCATTGGGTGCACTACGTAACCAGCCCCGAAAATGGGGATGGAGTGCTCCACGTGACAGAGGCTGCAGCAGATGCGACCTACCGCGTGCCGCGTGGCAGCAAGGCCGCCTTCTCAAGCGATGCTCGCTATCTCGTTTTCCTTATTTCGCCACCAAAGGACTCGGTTCGAACTGCGAAGCTGGCCAAGAAGAAGAAGGACGACATGCCGCAGGACTCCCTGGGGATTCTAGATCTGCGGACGGGGGGTGTCACCCGGTACCCCGGCGTGCGCTCCTTTAAATTGCCAGAGGAGGGAACGGGCATGCTGGCCTATCTCGAAGTAAAGCCGACTACAGAACAGGACTCTACCGACACAGACGAAAACCGCGAGGACGGCACGCCTCTTGTGCTGCACCATCTTGAATCAGGGGAGCAAATGCGGTTTCCTTATGCTACCTCCTACCTTTTTTCCAAGGATGGTTCATATCTGGCGTACACGGCATCGGGTGAAGGCGGCGCGGCAGGCGGCATTATTCTGGTTCGCGCTGCATCGATGGAAGCGGACACGCTCTTGGCCGGCAAGGGAGACTACACCCAGGCCGCATTTGATGAAGCAGGAAGCCAGCTGGCATTCCTCTCTGAGCAAGACGACCAGGAAGCCGACGAGCCCGCCCCTTCCCTGTACCTCTGGCGAGACGATACCGTAACGACCGTGGTAGCACCGGGTGATCTGCGACAGGGCCAGTGGATCGGCAAAGAGGGAACGCTCTCGTTTTCGGAGTCTGGCGAGCGCCTATTCTTCGGAACGGCCCCACGGCCCAAACCGAAAGCGGACGAGGAAGAACTGGAGGAGGAGAAGGTCGTCCTCGACGTATGGAACTGGAAGGATCCTCTCCTGCAACCCATGCAGCTGGAGAATCTCGCCAGTGACCGCAAGAGAACCTTCCGTGCCGTCGTGAATCTGTCTAGCGGAACGATAGTCCAGCTGGCCAGCGCTGACTTGCCCTCTGTAGAAGTTGGCCGGGAAGGCGACGCAGACTTCGCGATCGCCAATACGGATATCCCGTATCAACGGCAGATTTCATGGGACTGGCCCCGTTACTACGATGTGCATGGCATGGATGTCCAGACAGGTAACAGCAAGCTGCTATTGAAGCGCATACAATCTCAGGCCTCCCTTTCGCCGGAAGCCCGCTACCTCACGTGGTGGGATCGTGACCAACTAGCCTGGATGCTACTGCCTGCCAGCGGAGGCGAGCCGATCAATCTTACCGCCGACATTCCCTACGCATTCCATAACGAACTGCACGACTGGCCGTACAAGCCCAATGCATACGGGGCCCTGGGGTGGACCGAGGCAGATGCAGCATTCCTCGTATACGATAAGTACGACATCTGGGCACTAGACCCATCGGGCACAACTTCTCCAGTCTCCGTTACAGAAGAATATGGCAGGACTCATGGCCTCCGGCTCCGCTACGTGAGGCTGGACAAAGACGAAGACGCCGTAGATCCCGACGAGACCATGCTGCTCTCTGCCTTTAATACGGTGACCAAGGCTAGCGGCTTCTACCAGGATCGAGTACGTGGGACGCGGGAACCGGAAAGACTGACAATGATGAACCGCCGCTTCTCGATGCCGGAGCGGGCAAAGGACGCGGACCGACTGCTCTATACGCGGGAATCTTTCGAGGAATTCGGTGACCTCTGGTCGAGCGGTCCCGACTTCTCCGACCCGCGTCGCCTGAGCGACGCCAATCCCCACCAAGCCGACTACACATGGGGGACGGCTGAACTCGTCAAATGGACATCCCTCGACGGTGTGCCACTGGAGGGCATGCTGTACAAGCCGGACGGATTTGACCCTGCCATTCAGTACCCCATGCTGGTGTATTTTTACGAGAAGATGTCCGATGGATTGCACCAGCACCGACCGCCCGCCACGTCACGGTCCTCTATCAGCTTTTCCTTTTACGTGAGCCGTGGCTATTTGGTATTCGTTCCCGACATCCCGTACAAGGTAGGCTATCCCGGAGAAAGTGCCCTCAATGCCGTGGTACCGGGCGTTGCCGCGCTTGTTGACAAAGGCTTCGTGCAGAAAAACAATATCGGCGTGCAGGGACACAGTTGGGGCGGCTACCAGATTGCCTACATGATTACTGAGACCAACATGTTCAAGGCTGCGGAAGCGGGGGCGCCGGTATCCAACATGACCAGTGCTTATGGCGGCATACGATGGGCGAGTGGGATGAGCAGGATGTTCCAGTACGAGAAATCCCAAAGCCGGATTGGTGGCAGCCTTTGGCAGTACCCACTCCGGTATATCGATAATTCACCCGTCTTCCAGGCTGACAAGATCACTACGCCCGTCCTCATGATGCACAATGATGACGACGGAGCCGTACCGTGATACCAGGGCATTGAATTCTTCGTCGCACTCCGTCGCCTGGGCAAACCGGTCTGGCTGCTGAACTATAACGGCGAGGGTCACGGCCTAGGCAAATACCACAACCGGCGCGATTTTGCCATACGCATGCAGCAATTCTTCGATTACTATCTCAAGGGAGACCCCGAACCAGCCTGGATGGAACAGGGCGTACCGGCGTTGGATAAAGGCAAGACGCTAGGCCTTGACGTGCCTGATATACGCTAGGAGGGGCCCGAATCCACGGCCTTCCACGAAGGTTGGCGTGTGGCGGGGGCGCGGAGTGCCTTTCTAAGGCAGCTCCCGCGGCTTCTGCAGCCATACGAGCTTGCCGGCACCGCACGCGACGCGCTGCCACGTATCCACCGCAAACGATATCCGTGCCAGCGCCGCCGTTGGAAAATCGCAGGGCCCGCTCAGAGTAAACCGTCCGATGGCACGGGACCAGGTGGGCTCGTGGCCTATCAGCATCAGGACCGAAGGCCCTGCCCCAGTAGCGTGTATCAGGGACAGGAGATCATCGACGTCTGCACCATACAGTTCACTGGTAAACGTGACGGGCGCGGTGAATGTCGCAGCCTCTAGCAGGCAGCTACAAGTCTGCCTGGCTCGCATAGCCGTGGAGCACACAATAGCTTCCGGTACCGGACCCGTTTTGGACAACCACTCGCCCATAGCCCGCACCGCCTTCTTTCCCCGCGGGGCCAGAGGGCGCTCGTGATCGCCGCTGTAATGGGCATGCCAGTCGGATTTTCCGTGTCGCAGCAGTAGGAGCGTCTTCATGGTAGAACGATCTCCGATTGAACATGAGTGCGCTTAAGCCTTACGGAGTGCAGCATTCGCGGATCCCCACGAAAATGCAGCACGCCGTCCTGCCCAGGCCCGATAGAAACGAGGCTTTCCACGGAGCTCATCAGAGCGCAGCCCTATTGCGCTGGCCAGGCCGCAACGGAATGTGCTTCCGCCGCCCGGCGCTTCAGTCCCCTGGCACCCGTCTGTCACCGAAGGGTGATGCGATACCACCCGGCAACTACTGCCTGTCAAGATTCTGGTATCCGGTAGATTCAATAATTCCCAACCCCCTGGACGTTCTTGCTTAAGTGTTCAAGCACGGGCATACCGAACTAGAAGCCACGCTGCGGTGGGCCAGCGACCCCGTAACCCAAGCCGTATATTCCGCGTACGAACCCGGTCCAAGGTCCATGGAAACGCTAAAACTCGTAACCTGGAATGTAAATTCTGCCCGGGCGCGACTCGAGCGTATTGAGACCTTCCTCGCGGCGCATCGCCCTGACGTCGCTTGCCTTCAGGAAATAAAGGCCACGGAAGATACATTTCCGTTCGAGGCGCTCCGTGTACTTGGGTACGAGGCCGCCATATTTGGCCAGCCCTCGTACAATGGCGTCGCCGTAGTGTCCCGGCAACCTGCCGCTGACATCGCCTGCGGACTAGACAAAGAAGCCCGTGTCATTGCAGCCACCGTGTTCGGCGTTCGCCTCATCAACGTGTACGTCCCGAACGGCGGTCGCGTCGGATCTGTCAAGCACGAGTACAAGCTACGCTGGCTGGACGCACTGGGAGACTTCCTGGAAGGGCAGCAGGAGACATACGGAGACTTTGTCCTCCTGGGAGACTTCAATGTTGCCCCGAATGCGCTGGATGCTGCGCATCCGGAAGCATGGCAAGCAAGCGTACTCTGCGACCCGATGGCCAGGGAACGGCTGGCCGGACTAGTGGACCGATTCGGGCTTGTGGACCTAATCCGGAAGCATGCCGCGGGCCCTGGCGTGTATACATGGTGGGACTACCGCACGGATGGCTTCCGCTGGAACGACGGCCTACGGATAGACCATATCCTGGCCAGCGGTGCCCTCGCTGATGCGTGTGCAAACGCATGGGTCGATGTTGCAGAACGCGGACGGGCGCGTCCTTCCGATCACGCACCCGTCCTTGCCAGATTTCTGAAGCCGGCCGTCAATGGGCATCCAGCCACGTAGGCCCGTACCCTACGTCTACCTCAATAGGCACGGACAGGGGAAGCGCCTCTGACATGGCATGCGTAACGAGCCTGCGCACTTCGTCGAGTTCGAAGTGCGGCACTTCAAAGAGTAGTTCGTCATGCACCTGGAGCACGGGACGCGTGAGTAGCCCGCCGTGGTCCAACTCCTGAAGGATGGCTACGGCAGCCAGCTTGATCATGTCAGCCTGCGTTCCCTGTATCGGCATGTTTATCGCAATGCGCTCTGCGGCCGACCGCACGACGCGATTTCGGGCGGTGATATTCGGCAGGTACCGGCGTCTGCCCCGGAGCGTTTCTGCATAGCCGCGCTCGCGTGCCTTCTCTACCTGGGCGTGGAGAAATGCAGCAATTCCAGGGAAAGAGGCCTCGTGTATCTTCATCAATCCTCTCGCCTCCTGCCTGCTGCAGCGTAACTGCTGGGCCAACCCGGTAGCCGAAAGACCGTAGGGAATACCGTAGTTAACCGCCTTTGCACGATCCCTTTGCTCCCGCGTGACCTGAGCAGCCTCTACGTGAAAAATGCGTACGGCCGTTTCCGAATGTGGGTCACGCCCTGCATTGAATATCTCGATCAAACCACCATCCCCACTCATGTGCGCTAGAATGCGCAGTTCAATCTGTGCATAATCCGCAGACAGCATGTTCCACCCTTGCGGGGCGACGAAGGCACGGCGCATTTCTCTTCCCGCACTTCGGCGAACCGGAATATTCTGGAGCCCGGGATGAGATGAAGAAAGGCGCCCAGTTGCCGCAACGGTCTGGTTAAAGACGGTATGGACGCGGTGCGTGCGCGGGTGCACCATCTTTTTCAACCCGTCCACGTACGTTCCCTGCAACCGCGTGGCTCGGCGCCAGTCCAGTATTAGACCCGGAAGCACATGCTCCGTGGTCAGGGCCGCCAATACATCTTCCCGTGTCGAAGGCTGACCCGACGCGGTCCTCTGCCTGACGGGAAGTCCCAGGTGCCCGAACAGCACTTCGCCCACCTGCTGCGGGGAGCCAATCTGGAAGGTGCGTCCAACTGTGAGAAATATTTTTTCTTCCAGTGCCCCAATCTGCTTCACCAAGCGGTGCCCTATCGCAGTAAGCTGCTCCCTGTCCACAATAACGCCCGCACGTTCCATGGCCGCGAGCGTGTAGATGAGTGGGAACTCCATGGCCTCGGCCACCTGATCGAGCCCCTGCTTGGCAAGCTCCTCACCCAGCACGCTCTCCAGGCGAAAGGCAAGCGCTGCGGCTTCGCAAGCCGGCACCGTGAGATCTTCCGGCCTCGCTTCCGACAGGGACCGTCCCTTTCCCGAGACCTCCTGCCAGCTCACGGGATCATAGCCCAATCGCTCCCGCGCTACAAATTCCAACCCGTGGTTTGTCTCGGGAGCAAGCAAATAATGCGCCACCTCCGTGTCAAAGAGCGGGCCCCGCACTCGCAAGCCGGCCAATCCCAGACACACAAGAAGCGGCTTCAGCCCATGACCAACCTTGCGCAGATACGAGTTCGTCAATACGGGTGCCACGATGCGTATCACGTCCCTGGCCTGCGTGCCGTCGGGCAGCGGGAGGGGGATATAACATGCGGAGCCTCGGCTCCAGGCCACCGCAAGCCCCTTCCAGTCTGCCCAGACCGGACGTACCTCCGTAAGGACGGCATGTACCGACACCGCCGGCGCGGTCCGCAGCGTGCGCTCAAGTGCCATGAGTTCTTCGCGCCCGGAGATAAGTCGGAAATCCGAAACAGACGGATCATACCGTGCCCGCTCACTGGCTGCTTCCCTAGTGGAGTCGCCGGTCGCACCATCGGCGTCTAGACGATTTAGAAGCGTGGTAAATTCCAGCTTCTGGAACAGGCTGCGTACGGCTGTTGCGCTGAGGTCCCCCCGTGCCGTGACATCCCAGCGCAGCTCCACCTCCACATCCGTTTTGATGGTGACCAGCCGCTTGCTTAACCGTGCCATATCTGGAGAGGCGAGAAGTCCCTCGCGGGCTCTCTTCCCCTTCACCTCGGCAGCATGGAGCAGCAGATTCTCGACGGATCCGAATTCGGCAATGAGGTTTGTGGCCGTCTTTTCGCCGATTCCCTTAATGCCTGGAACGTTGTCCGCGGCATCTCCCATTAGGGCAAGGATATCAATGAAACGTGAAGGTTCCATGCCGAACTTCTCTAGGAAGGCGGCATCCGTAACCGTGTCGAATTCTTCGCCGCGGCGCGACGGCCTATACAGTGTTATGCCAGGAGACAGCAGCTGCAGGAAATCCTTGTCCGGCGAAACAATGACCGCCCTTTCACCGGCCGACTCCGCTTGCCTGGCAAGCGTACCAATAACGTCGTCCGCTTCTACGCCGTGCACTTCGTACACGGGAATGGCAAGGGCCGCCGCAACCTGGCGGATATACGGCAGATTGGTTAGCAGATCTTCCGGAGGCGCGTCCCTGTGAGCCTTGTACAGAGGATATAATTCGCGCCGAAAGGTGTGTTCCGAGGCATCCAGCACTACGGCGGCATGCTCGAGACCAAAATCCCTGATGAGTTTGATGACCGTCGTGGTGAACCCGTACACGGCAGAAGTATTCACTCCGCGTGAATTGATCCGGGGGCGCGAAATGAACGCGTAATAGGCACGATAGGCCAGTGCCATGGTATCTAGCAGATACAGCGTGCGCTTCGCTTCCATCGGGTATCGTGATTCCATTTTGCGCTCACGCGCTTCAAACCTTGGCTGCCTCCGCCAGGGAGCGCAGTTCCTGCTCACTAAGCAGTCGGATGCCCAAATCGAGGGCCCTAGCGGCCTTGCTACCCGACTTTTGCCCAACCACGACAAAATCCGTCTTGCGGCTTACAGACCCGGCCACACGGCCGCCACGCCGCAAAATGTAGGCTTTGGCCGCCTCGCGCGAAAGCGTCGGCAGCGTTCCTGTAATCACAAAGGTAAGGCCGTCAAACCTGCCGGAGGATTGATTGGAATGCTCAGGGCGCAGTCCCGCGGCCGCGAGCCTACGAAGCAGGAGCCCGTTTGATTCTTTTGTGAACCAATCAACCATCTGCCGTACCAGGGTGGACCCCACCCCTTCCAGCCCGTACAGAGGAGCGGCTAGATCCATGATGCCGCTGTAATGCCGTTGCAGCAGAACCTGCTCCTCGGCGGCAAGGCTTGCATATCCTGGCCCAATTGCCCGCTGGATATTCTTCCAGGGATTCGCACTGCCCGCATAGCGCAGTGCGAGGTCAAGCGCGCGTTCACGTGACTCTGGCAAGAGTGCAGCTATTTCCTCTTCCAGGCCCCGGACGGCTTTCGCCATCGCACCGATCTCTGCCAGACTCATAAAGGCCTGCGTGACCAGGCTTGCGACGCTAGTGCCCACACCCGGTATGCCGAGCGATACCAAAAGCCGTTCCAGTGACTGCGTGCGTGCTGCGTCAATAGAGGCTACCACCCCGCCGGCCTTCTTTTGGCCAAATCCTTCGAGCAATTCCAGATCCTTGGCCCTCAAAGAAAACAGATCTGCGGCATCGCGGATGAGTCCCTCCGCTATGAGCTGACGCAGGGTCTGCGGACCAAGACCCTCGATATCCATGCCTGCACGCGAGGCGAAATAGGCCACGGAGCGAAATATGCGTTCCGAGCAGGCGGCATTGGGGCAAAACAAGTCCACTGTGCCCTCCTCGCGCAACAGCCGGTCTCCAGACACCGGGCAGCGAACCGGGGGTGAGACGACGCACTCCGATCCCGTTCTCGCACCCTGCACGGGTCCCTTGATGTAGGGTATGACATCACCCGAGCGCTTTACCACCACCGTATCGCCAAGACGTACGTCCATCGCAGCAATCTGATCATAATTGTGCAAGCTCGCATGTGTCACCGTAACCCCACCGACGAATACCGCCTCAAGCACCGCGGTGGGCGTAATGCGCCCGGTGCGCCCTACCTGTGGTATGATTTCGAGTAGCGTCGTGGTGGCTTCAGCCGAAGGAAACTTGTATGCGATGGCGCCCCGTGGGTCTTTGCCTACGACTCCCAGACGCGCGCTGACAGCGAGGTCATCTACCTTGATGACTACTCCGTCGATCTCGAAATCGAGGCTATCCCGCTTTGCGGCCCACCATGCAGCGCGACGGAGCGCGTCTTCGAGGGCTCCACAGGCCTCGACAAACGGCGGCGTGGAAAAGCCGAGTCGCCCAAGGTAGTCCAGCACCGCGAACCGTGAATTGGCCGTGGGCCCCTCAGCATAAACGATGTCGTAAGCATACGCCATCAAATTGCGCTTGGCCGTCTTGGCCGCATCCTTTTGCTTCAAGGACCCGGAGGCCGTGTTGCGTGCGTTTACATACTGCGGCAGTCCCGCTGACAATCGGGCCTGATTAAGGACCTGGAAGGCTTCCTTCTCGAACAGCACCTCGCCGCGCACAACCAGCACCGGAGGGACTGTGCCCGAACCTGTTACCGGAATCCGCAGGGGTATGGTGCGCACCGTCCGCGCGTTGGTCGTGACATCGTCACCGATCTCTCCGTTACCTCTCGTGGCAGCCCGTACCAGCACACCGTGCTCATAGCGCAGAACGATGGTGAGTCCGTCAAATTTCGGCTCGACAACATACCGAAGCGGCACGTCGGGCTCTAGCCTGCGGTTGCGCTCTTGCCATGCCCGCACACCCTCCTCCCCAAATGCATTGGCCAGACTCAGAATCGGACGCTCATGCCTGGCCTTCGCAAAGTCTCTCGATAGGTCGCTTCCGAGGCGCTGCGTAGGGGAATCCCGTGTGACGAGGTGCGGATATTTCTCTTCCAGCGCACGCAGCTGCAGAAACAACTGATCGTACTCGCCATCCGGAATGCTCGGCTCGTGCAGCACGTAATACCGATGCGCATGCTCATGGAGCATGCGCCGCAGTTCAGCGGCACGCCGCTCGGCAGTGCCGTGCCGGCTTGCCTCTACCATGGCCCTGGTGCCGCCCGCGGATTCCAGCGCATGACCGAGCAGTCCTTAGCCCCAGGCCCCCATAAGGGCGCCGATTGCCAAGAACGTTACCAGGTTGTAGCCCAGGCTCATGGCATAGAGCGCCACCTTCTTGCTCTCAAACGCCACGGCCTGATAGCCGAATGTGACGACGAAGCCGAGCCAGCAAAGCCCTCCGATGCAGGCACCCGCAAGCCAGGTATCCGCCCCCATGTTCAGCGTGATTGTCCCGAGCACGTAAGCCAGCACGAATCCGGTCACAATCGAGCCCCCATAGGACATCATGGCATTGAAGGATGCCTTGATCTCTTCTTCGGTGGTCTCCATAAGCTCCATCCATTTTCTGCCCATGAGAGGTCCGTACCAAAGATATCCGATGACCATAGGTACAAGAGTGGCCACCAAGGCAGCCCAAAGGTTTGGATATTCCATGATGTATGAGGGGTTGGGTGAAAAAATGCACCTCGGTGGGTGCTCAGGTCTCAGATACTGTTGGTTCAGCTTGCTCGAACAGTGCCGCAAATGCTCCGGCCGGATCCTGGAGCACCGCATAGCGCATGCCAGGGCCGCCGGGCCGTGGCTCCTGGACGACGCTCCCGCCAAGTGCTCCACAGCACTTCAGGCTCTCATCGAGGCACGCCACCCGGAAATACGGAAGCCAGAATGAAGGAAGCCCGGCATTGGGCCCTTGCGCGTGGCAGATGCCGGCAATGGGGCCTCGGTCGTCTACCATGGTGTAGTCGCAATAGGCGCCCATGGAAACGGGCTGCGCTTTCCAGCCCGCGACTGCGGAATAGAAGTCGCGCAATGCAGCGGCGTCCCTGACAGTCAGATCGGTCCAGCTATCTGCTTCAGCCATGCTGGTGGCCCACGGTTGATGATTCAATATAGTCAAGCGCGGGATACATTCGTACGTCCCGCAGAGCTTCTTTATGTAACCGAGAAGACCTGCCGACTGTGGACGAATGTGTATGACTTGTTAATGCTTTGTTAACATGGAGTCGGCGCCAAGATCTATCATTTTATCCGGAGATTACGGAACTGAAATGCCATCGCGCTCCCTCCTGGCACAAGGAGCCCATCGCCATTCCACACCGCGCATTCTGGATCACGCGCGGCGTGAAGCTCACCTCGCCGCCGCAACGGTGAACGGGATTACCGAGGAACAGCAAGCCTATGAGGTGAGAGCAGACGGCATGCAGGGGTGTTGTCACGCCTGGCGCGTAGAAAGCAAATGGTACGGCATCGACGGTGCATTCCTGACCACCTCTGACAAGATAATTTCCATCCGTATTCCGGCCCGCCTCAAGTAGAATGGGCACCGCATGCACACGGGGGCGCCCTGCACGTGTCCGAATGGTGTGGCTATTGGGCGCTACCGCTCTATTGCACGTTCTTCTGTATGCAGGATCGTATGTATATTCCTCCGTGTGAGCCGGTCCAAGCCATCCATAATGCCTGCCGACATGTCTATTCGACACTGCATATGCCCGCTACTCATGGTTTGCATTGCGAGTCTGAGCTACGGCCAGACCCGAACCATCTCAGGCACAGTAACCGGTGGTCGCAGCGGACTGCCACTTCCCGGCGTCAACATACGGGTTCAGGGTACGCTTACGGGTACTATCACGGACATTGACGGTAGCTATCGACTGGAGGTGACCACTGGCGACGTGCTGCAGTTCTCCTTTATTGGCTATTCCGGGCAAGCTGCCACCGTGGGAGAGCCCGCCGTTATTGACGTCGTTCTAATCGAGGATACTGAATTCCTGGAGGAAGTAGTCGTTGTCGGGTACGGTACCCAGCAGCGAGCCAACATCACCGGGTCAACGCATCGTGTCCTCGCCGAGGAGGCTAACGTGGGCCTCATCAATTCGCCGGAGCAACTGATGCAGGGCCGCGTAGCCGGTGTCAACGTAATTCAGAGCGGAGGCGAACCCGGTGCTCCCGTTACCATCCGGATCCGCGGTGGGACATCTATCAGCGCGTCCAATGAGCCACTTTATGTGATCGACGGCGTGCCTATCGACAACAGCAACAGTGCACCAGGCGGAGCTGGCGGAACCGATTCGGGCCGGAAGAATCCGCTCGTATTCCTGAATCCATATGACATTGAATCCATCGACGTACTGAAGGATGCTTCAGCGGCAGCAATCTATGGCAGCCGCGGCGCCAACGGCGTTATCCTGGTAACCACCAAGCGGGGCGGCGAAGGTCAAATACAGGTGGACTACAACGGCTACGTTTCGTCTTCCAGCTTCATGCGTGACTTGCCCCTTCTCGACGCTTCCGAGTACCGCAGCTTCGTGGAATCCAACGACCTTCCCACTTCGAACCTTGGCGACGCGGAAACCGACTGGCAGGATGCCGTAACGCGCACGGCCATCTCCCATAATCACAATATTGCATTCGGAGGTGGTACCAGAGGCACGCAGTACCGTGCCTCCGTCAGCTACCTGAACCAGCAGGGCATTGTCATCAACTCTGGATTGGAGCGCGTCTCGGGTCGAGTCAACGTCGCCCACCAGGCCCTGGATGACAGGCTGAACCTCGAGATGCGCATGACCGGGTCCTTTTTCCTTGACAACAGAGCGCCGTTTCAGCAGACGGGCGGCTTTTCTGGCGGGCTGTTGACCAATGTCATGAAATACAATCCGACGCTGCCCATCTACAATGCCGACGGCACGTTTTACGAGATTCCCGGCCAAACCTCGGTGCGCAATCCCGTGGCACTTGCCCAGCAGGTGGAGGACTTCACAAAGACGACCCGCCTCCTTAGTAGCCTGAAAGCCGACTACGCCATATTGCCCGGACTTTTAGGCACGGTCAATGTGGGCGTCGACCGGCAGCAGGCAAGTCGTCGCGTATTTATCCCAGGAGCCAATCCGCTGCGCCAGGCGGAGAAGGGGGAAGCGCGGCAGGGCAACAACGAACTGAGTTCTGTTCTGGCCGAAGTCTACGGCAACTACGCCCGTTCTCTGCAGAACGTACACAACGTAAGCATTACGGGCGGCTATTCATTCCAGGAATTCTACCGCGAAGGATTTCAGGCTGCCACCACGGGATTCGTCAGCGATGTGTTCTCCTACAATAACCTGGCGGCCGGAGACATTGAAACATTTGCCATTGGCTCTTTCCGGCAGTCCAGCCGACTTATTTCATTCTTCGGGCGACTTAACTACGATTACCTCGGCCGCTACATAGTCTCTGCCTCCATACGACGCGACGGCTCCTCCCGCTTCGGATCCGATCAGAAGTGGGGGATCTTTCCAGCCGTCACGGTGGGATGGCGCCTGTCGGACGAAGGCTTCCTACAGCGCGCCCGTGCCGTCAACGACCTCAAGCTTCGCGTCGGTTGGGGCATAACGGGAAGCCAGGAGATCGGCAACCTGCGGTCGTTACCCATCTTCGGTGCCGCGGGTAGCGCCGTTTTGGGCGAGGCCATTATTTCGGGCGTCGCTCCTACCAACTTTGCCAACCCCAACCTAAAGTGGGAGGAGACCAGCCAGCTCAATTTGGGCCTCGACTACGGTTTGTGGAACGACCGCCTGTACGGGTCCGTCGAATACTACATCAAGAACACGAATGGCCTCCTGCTCGAATTCGAGGTGCCGCAGCCGGCTGCCGTTCCAACACGCCTAGCTAACGCTGGCAAGATGCAGAATCGAGGCATCGACTTCGCAATGAATGCCCGTGCACTGGACAGGGGCAGCCTCTTCATAGAAATTGGAGGAACATTCAACGCGAACAGCAACGAGATTAAGGGTCTTGGAGGACGGACACAGATTTTCACCGGCCGCTCCAGCGGGGCGGGCCTTTCGCAGATTAACACACAGATCATTACGCCCGGTCAATCCTTCGGCTCTTTCTACGCGCCGGTTTTTGTGGGTTTCGACTCCGACACCGGCGAGCAACGTTGTCGGAATCGTTCCGGCGCAGAATTGGCGTGCTCCGATGTACCCATTTCCCAATACCAGGTAGTTGGATCTGCGCAACCTGATTTTCAGTATGGCTTCACGACTAGCGTCCACTACGGAAATTGGGACATGAGCTTCTTCTTGCGTGGCGAGCAGGGCCGGGATGTGTACAACAATACGGGGATCGAATACACATCCAAGAACCTGGCCAATACCAACGTGAATTTTCTGCGCGAAGCGCTGGAGGACCCCACGCCGCTCGCAGAAGCGCCGCAGTTTTCTTCAAGGTGGATTCAGGATGCCTCCTTTCTGCGCATGGAGAACCTGACCATAGGGTACACGCTTGCCAACATCTCTGCGCTCGGGGATGTGGTAGGCGCCATTCGGCGCGCGCGCATCTACCTGGCCGCCAACAACCTGTTCGTCCTTACCAGCTATGATGGCTGGGATCCGGAGGTCAACACAGAGGCTTCTGCCAGCGTTGGCAACATTCCGATCCTCAGCCTCGGCATTGACTATACGAATTACCCGCGACCCCGGAGCGTCACCGCAGGCATTAGTCTTGGCTTCTAGCCGCTGGCCCTTGCATCCATCCCAACCCGGATACACGGTACTCACCATGCATTACTTTCCCCGCACCTGGTTCGTCTGTGTCCTTGGCTTGGCACTGGCGGCGCCCGCGATCCTATTTCTGCCCGCGTGCACGGACCTAGAGGAAGAGACTTATGGCGTGATCACGCCAGACCAATTCTTCCGCACGGAGGAAGAAATCATTGCCGCGCTGGCTCCCGTTTATGCACAGCTTCGGTCGCTGATGTGGAACTACCATAACATCAGCCAACACACATCGGATGAAACCTTGGTTCCTACCCGCGGCACGGACTGGGATGACGGCGGGCACTGGCGACAGCTCCACCAGCACAATTGGGATGCGCTCACAGTAGACTGGAACGGAGCATGGGTGGATGCCTTTACGGGCGTGGCACGCGCCAACGTCGTGCTCTCCAATCTTGAAGCAGCGGATTTGCCGGACGAGGCCGCCATCCAGGCCGAACTGCGGTTTTTGCGCGCATTCTACTATTACACGCTCATGGACCTGTTCGGAGGGGTCCCCGTGGTTACGGATGCAACCACGGACCCTGACAACCCTCCGGCACGTGCCGCACGCTCCAATGTCTTCGATTTCATCGAGGTCGAATTGAATGCCGCCCGCAGCGACCTCCCCGCCAGTTGGGATGCTGCCAACCAGGGCCGTGCCACACAGGGGGCAGCTGATGCACTCCTGGCAAAGATTTACCTGAACGCAGAGGTCTTCACAGGTACCGTATCCATTGCCGGGCTGACTCCCGGAGAACCGCGATGGCAGGATGCAATAGATGCCGCGGATCGGGTAATCAATTCTGGTCAGTATAGCCTCGCGGGGGATTTCTTTGACAACTTTCGGGTCGACAACCACAATTCGCCGGAGATCATATTTGCCGTCGGTCATCTCGGACAGCCCGGATTCGGACTCGACTTCATCATGCGCGGTTTGCACTATAACCAGATTCCACAATCTCCATGGAATGGATTTGCCACGCTGGCTGAGACGTTCAACAGATTTAGTGAGAAGGACCGTCGCCGCAATATTTTTCTCGTGGGTCAGCAGTATTCCGGTCCTAACGAAGACTGTATCGGCAGTGAGTGCTTCACTACGGGCGATCCGCTTCAGGACCGCGTGGGAAATAATCTGGTCTTTACTCCGGATTACCGTAGACCCGATGGCACACCAGTCGTGGGTGACCCGATCAATGTCGATGAGAATTCAGGGATACGTGTTATGAAATGGGAAATAGACCCCGGCCGCTCCGGAGGAGACAACGGAAACAACTATGCCTTCCTGCGCTTGGCTGAGATGTATCTGATCAAGGCTGAAGCGCTGCATCGCCAGGGCCAGACGTCCAGCGCCGTGGCGCAAATCAATATGGTTCGTGAGCGCGCCTTCAATCCGGACGAGCCCGTCACGGATGCAGGTAATTTTGATGAAATCCTCCTTCAGGAGCGACTCTTCGAGCTCACCTGGGAGGCCACGCGCAGGCAGGACCTGATCCGCTTTGGCAGATTTAGCGATACATGGGAGTTCAAGTCCAACACCGACCCTTACCGCATACTCGGTCCCATACCCCAGGTGCAGATCGATGCCAATCCCAATCTGGTCCAGAATCCAGGCTATTAGGTATTCGGAAGGCTTCGCGCGGAAGCACCGTAATTGGAATGCGGGGCTTACTTAGTAGCCTGCACTACCGACTATTCGGCCACGTTTACCCTTCTTGCCATGAAGCAGCGCGCAGTCTCCTTTCTCATTCTCATTGCTGGCCTATCCTGCACCTCCGCATTGGCCCAGTCGCAACTCCCCAACTTCGTTGTGATTTTGGTAGACGATCTGGGCTACGGTGATCTGTCCAGCTTCGGAGCCTCGGATCTCAAGACGCCTGCCATCGATGACCTTGCCGCCAGCGGCATGCGCTTCAACCGCTTCTACGCCAATTCCTCGGTATGCTCCCCTACACGTGCCGCGCTGCTGTCGGGCCGCTACCCTCCCATGGCCGGCGTGCCCGGTGTAATCCGAACGCATGCCGAAAACAGTTGGGGTGCGCTCTCGGAAAACGTCACGCTCTTGCCCGAGATGCTCCGAAGGAAGGGCTACCATACAGCGATGGTGGGCAAATGGCATCTGGGGCTCACCGCACCCGACCGCCCCATTGACCGGGGGTTCGATTTCTTCAAGGGATTTCTGGGAGACATGATGGATGATTACTACCATCACCGGCGGCATGGCATCAACTATATGCGGTTGCATGACGAAGCTATCGACCCCGAAGGCCATGCAACGGATCTCTTCAGCGAATGGGCTTCGGATTACATCCAGAGCCGTACGGTCTCGGCTGCCCCGTTCTTCCTGTACCTGGCCTACAACGCGCCGCATACTCCCATCCAACCGCCCGAGTCATGGCTGGAGCGCGTACTGGGGAGGGAACCTGGAATTCGACCGGACAGGGCCCGGCTGGTTGCGCTCATTGAACACCTGGATCACGGCATCAGTCAAGTCATTGAGGCCATCCGGTCCGGCGGACTCACAAATAAGACCCTGGTTTTCTTCGTCAGCGACAACGGAGGGCAGCTCACCGTGGGCGCCAGCAATGGAAACCTGCGGGGCGGGAAGCAGAGCATGTATGAAGGTGGCATTCGGGTACCTGCTATTGCATCCTGGCCTGGCGTCATTGCGTCCGGAACCGTTTCCGACCATCCGGCGCTGACCATGGACATCTACCCGACGATCCTGGATGCAGCTGGCGTTTCAGTGACCCACTATATCGATGCTCAGAGCTTTTACGCCACCCTTCGCGGGGGAGATCAAGAATGGGAAGATCGCTATCATTTCTTTTCGCGACGCGAAGGTGGCCTGCGCTACAACGGCAAAACCGTCGAAGCGGTGTTTCAGGGTCCCTGGAAGCTTCTTCAAAACAGTCCTTTCACGACCCGCGAATTGTACAACCTAGAACGGGATCCACAGGAATCCACCAACCTTGCCGCCACGGAACCCGAAGTATTCCGTAACCTGGCTGCGGCCCTGCGACGGCACATACAGGAAGGAGGGCGGGTGCCCTGGCAGTAGGCTATTGGCGGGGACCGATTCGCGCGAAATAAACAGGAACCCCCACTCGGAGCTTCGCCGCGCGGCGGTCATGCAGCCCGAACGCTTACTTCACGCCAGTGCCCTGCGCAAGACGCAGCAGCGTTGAGCTGTGGTCTGCGCGCAAGGTCAGAACAGATCTGCGGTGAGTCTTATGTAAATCGCAGCGCCGTTGTAGTCCCACGGCGTACTTGCCGGATGCAAATTGCCTTGCCCCGCGACCTCTATCGGATGCGCATCTGGCGCTGTTGCAAATACATTGTTTACGCCCACCGCAAATCGGTAATCCTCCATCAGGCGGTATCCCGCCTCGAGGTCAACTATCCACTGGCCATCATATTCCTCCAGGCCACTATCGCCGCCCACGGTACAGGAGAAGTCAAAGAATAGGCAGGCTTTCCATCCATCGTAGTAGTTGAGCCGTAGAAGCCCGTGGATGGGCCCCATGACCTGCCGCGTGGAGAAGACAATGCGGTGGTGCGGATTCACGTCTTCGATTTCGATCCTCCGACGTGGCGTAAGAATGCTGATGGTGACGGGATCACGCACGGACACCCCCAGAAACTCTGTGACCTGCTTTGGTACGGAGAAGTCCACAAGCTTTGGTTGCGTCCAGTTCCAAGCAATGCTTGATACGGTGGCGTTACCTGCTTCCCACTCCCGGTCCCACGACAACACCAAATCAATACCCTGGGTGCGCGTGTCAAAATCATTGGAGAAAAACTTGATTTCCCTCAGCGTCTCAAACCCCTTTAAGAGCCCCTGGCGGTTGATTATCTCCACCATTTCACCTGTGAGCGGGATACCACCCGTGAGCGCAATACGATTGTTTAGCTTTATGTCAAAATAGTCTACGGTCAGGTTCAAGTCGCTCGTGAACTCAAATACGACTCCGACAGAATAGCTCCGTGCCGTTTCTTCCGTGAGCGTCTTGCCGCCCAGGGCCTGCGCGATGGGATGCGTAGACGGGAGCTGCCCGGCATCAATCAGGCCGCCGTCGCCGGAAAAATTCGTTTGGACATTTTGCAAGTGGGCTTGACCGGGACTAGGAGCCCTGAAGCCCGTACTCACCGATCCGCGCACACCGGCCCAGTCCAACACGCGCCAAAGACCCACCATCTTGCCCGTAATGGTGCTTCCAAAACTGTTGTAGAAATTTTCGTAGCGAGCAGCTACACCCAATAGCAACTTCTTGGTGACATCCGCTTCCAGGTCTACATACAAGGCATAATTAGGTCGATGCCACCGCCCGGAAAAATTGGGTGGAATGCCCTGGTCACCATTGGAACCAACACTGAATCCCTGGCTCGCAAACGGGCCGGGGTTGTAGGAATACAGATCACCCGGCTTCGTTTCAAAGATTTCGGTACGCCACTGGGCGCCCCAGGCTACATTCAGCGGCGAAAACAGAAAGGAAACTTCCAGCGGATACGACAAAGCTAGGTCAGCTGTAATCTCTTCCTGCACGAAGTCGCGCTGCCGGAACGATGTAGGCGTATCGGGGCCGTACGAGGCATTTACCGTATTGCGAATAAAGTAGTCGAGCAGGCTCCTTCCCGCACCCACACTCACGTCCCACTGCAATCCATTCTCCCGTACACCCCGCAATCCGGTAGTCAGGCTCAGATCACTGATATCTGCACCAAAGCGGGGATTAAAGCCACCTGGGAACTTCTCGTTGAATAGGAAGCAGTCGCCCTGATATGTCCGGACGAAACCTTCGACGGCACTGAAATCCGAGTCCAGGCCGGGCAGGTCAGGGAGGTTGCGGCAGTCAATGTTGTCACCCATATTGAGGTCGGCTATGGCCCGCGTCGCGGTTTCGCCAGATCCAAACCTGAATACATTCGCGCGGGCTCCCGGTGTACCAGGCGCCCGAAAGTAGTACGAGCCATTTCCCGAATGCCGTCCAAATCCCCCAAATGCATAGGCATGTGCCGATTCGTCAAGGTCGATACCGGCGTTAAAGAAGCCAACAACCCCGTGGTCAATGTCTGGATTGCCCCAGATCTGTGCCGGGTTCGCCACAGGGTAGCCCCGGCTAGCCAGCAGCGCGGCATCAGCCCGTTGCACCGTTCGTACCGTAGGGGCCATATCACGATACTCGAGACTAAGATTTAGAAAGCCGTCCCTGGTTAGCGGAAGCCCCACGTTGGCCCCGAGACGAATGTATTCACCATCACCCTGATCGTACTGCCCTGCTTGGCCCCGGATGATTACACCACTGGCATTGTTGCGCAACTGCAAGTTGAACACGCCCGCTACAGCATCCGCCCCGTACTGGGCGGATGCCCCGTCACGCAGCAGTTCGAACTGCCGGATTGCTATGCTGGGGATCATGTTCATGTCCGGCCCCTGCGCACCTAAAATCAACGAGCTTCCAAACAAGGCGATGGAGCCGGTCCTATGGCGGCGTTTGCCGTTCACAAGAAGGAGCGTATTGTCGGGCGACAACCCCCGCAGCGTAGGGGGCCGGACAAACGTGGTTGAACCATCTATTTCATGGCGCTGCACATTATAGGAAGGAATCTGTGCCCTGAGGATGTCATCCATGTCAATACTAGAGGCACTTTCCAGATCACGCGGGCCCAGAACCTCCAGGGGCACGGCTGAATTGGTAACAGTCCGCGGCGGCCGGCGCGACCCGACAACTACAACCTCTTCGAGCCCGACGACACTCGGTTGTAAGCTTACATCCAGGGTGGCTACTCCAGGAACCATCGTGTATCGCTGCGTCTGGAACCCCACAAAGGAAAAAACCAGCACGTCCTCAAGAGATCGAAGGTCGATGGAATAGGCCCCATCACTGTCCGTCACCGTCCCGATCAGTGTACCCTCAATGACCACCGTCACGCCTGGCAATGCCTCACCGGATTCATCCGATATTACTGTACCTGAAACCATAATCTGCCCCTTAACATCGTGGTGAAGATATAAAGCAAAGAAAACAGCGATGATCGCGGTTAGATACTTCATGGGGGCCTCTCGTTTTCAAATCTATAGTGAATATTGAGTATACTAAGAATATCGAGCCTTTTGCAAAACCCCTGAATTGAGGGCTTTTTTCTTGTGAGGACACTCCGCAGGCCCCCGCCCATGGTTTGGGCAACCGGGAGTAGAACAGTTGCAGATCAGGAACTTGATCAGGCCTCGTTCAGCACCTGCAAGACGTTGGAAAGCTCCCCCACAGGAACAAGAACAAGGGACCGGAACCTCCGCATTTGGTATCTTCAGGTTTACCGAACCAGCGAAGAAAACGGAGGGATCCATGTCTCTTGCGAAGAAGGTACGCGGTTTCTGGATCAGTTGCCAACAGGAGCTCTTTCCCTGGGTGGAGGACATGCTTGGTCCAGTGGAGGGGCGCTACAAGAAGCTTGTGCTGGCACTGGAGATGGTCTGTGTCGAGCGCTTTCTGCCCAGCGTTCCGGATCGCATGCCGGGGCGTCCGCTGAAGCATCGCGCTACGCTTGCGCGGGCGTTTCTGGCCAAGATGGTGCTCAATGTTGCGACGACCAGGGCATTGGTGGAACGGGTGCGTTCGGATCCGACGTTTCGGCGCCTGTGTGGTTGGCAACGGGTGTGCGATGTGCCGAGCGAGGCGACGTTTTCGCGTGCGTTCAAGGAGTTTGCGGAGGCTGAGTTGCCGGCTCACCTGCACGAGACGTTAATAGAGCAGGGGTACAAGGAGCAGCTGGTAGGCCATATTTCGCGTGATGCGACGGCCATAGAGGCCCGAGAGAAGCCTGTGCGCAAGAAAAAGGAGCCGGAGCGCCCGAAGCGCAAACGGGGGCGTCCTTGCAAGGGTGAGGAGCCTCCAAGGCAACCGGGTCGCCTGGAGCGCCAGCGTACGATGAGCACGGAAGCGATGCTTCAGGAGTTGCCGAAGGCGTGCACGGTGGGTGTCAAGCAGAATGCGAAGGGGTATAGGCAAAAGTGGACGGGGTACAAGTTGCACATGGATGTGGCCGACGGAGGTGTTCCGATCAGTTGCATCGTCTCGTCTGCGTCTCTGCAAGACAGTCAGGCGGCCATACCGCTGGCAACGATGACGGCACAGCGGGTGCTGAACCTGTACGACCTGATGGACAGTGCGTATGACGCGGAGCAGATTCACGCGCACAGTGTACATCTGGGGCCCGTACCGATCATCGACCCTAATCCGCGACGCAATGGGAAAGCGGCGCGCATCCGAGAGAGAAAGGCGCAGCGTGCAGCCGGGTTTGTGCCGCCTGAGCGAGCGCGTTACAGGGAGCGTTCGACGGCCGAGCGGGCCTTCGGACGGCTCAAGGATGAGTATGGCGGCCGTCATGTACGTGTGCGTGGGCACAAGAAGGTGACGTGCCACCTGATGTTCGGGGTGCTTGCGCTCACCGTAGATCAACTGCTGCGCCTGCTGCACTGAAGGCGGCCATCCACGCCATGGTTTGCGTGATCCAGGCTTTCTGCCAAGCAGGAGCCAGGCAGAGGTACGTGCGCACAACAGGGATTGTGACTGAAATCCGCCACGGCGAGACCGCATAGGTCACCGATGGCCTGATACTTTCGGAGGGAGATGGCGGAAGCGCGCCAATCACTCACATAATCCGGGACAATTGCACCAATTCATGCCGCTCGGATCACTGCTGTTGCCAAATGCTATGGGTAGTTTTGCAAGTGCCTCTATCTCTTGGGGATATCCGGAAATTTGATTGAAAGACACTCTGATTAAAGGACTGCGTTCTAAGTGTATCACATTTGATAAGCTATTTGAACATCGCCGTCATGCAGCAGATCTCATTCGAGGATGCCACGTACTTGAATCGAAGCAGGAAGACGCGGAAGCAGAAGTTCCTGGAGGAGATGGATAAAGGCTATGCCGTGGAAAAAATTGGTGGCGGTCATCGAGCCGCACTATCCCAAAGGAGAAAGAGATCGGCGGCCGTTTCCGCTGGAGACAATCCTTCGCATCCACTTCATGCAGCAGTGGTTTGGCCTTTCGGATCCTGGCATGGAAGATGAGCTCCACGATAATGTGTCATCGCGGGTATTTGCGGGCCTACCTGTAGGTGTGGCACCGGATGAGACGACCATCTGCAAGTTTCGGCATCTGTTGGAGAAGCACAAGCTGGCGGAGCAATTGTTTGCGACCAGCCAGAAGCATTTGGTTCAAAGAGGGCTGATGGTAAAAAGCGGTACGATAGTGGATGCGACCATAATTTCGGCGTCGACGAAGAACAAGGACCGGCAGCGTGATCCGGAGATGAAGTCCACACACAAGGGGAATCAGTGGTACTTCGGGATGAAGGCACATATTGGCACCGATACCGAGGGGCGGGTCCACTGCAGCGCGCGCCTGCGTTCAAGGCAGCGCAGCGGCAGCACCCGGCCGTCGAGTCGTGTCTGGCCAATTTCGGACTTCGGGGCGGTGCGCTGGTGCGGCAGAAGAGTCCGGAGAACTTCGCGCTCATGGTGAGTCTGTCCGTGTTGGCGGTCAACGTGCACCGGCTGGGCTGCCTGGTGCGCGCCCAGGAACGGGCACGAATAAGGCGTCGGCGAAAGCGCGCGGCGTAGGCCCGCTACCACCTCGCAGAAAGGTCCCAATCACAGGCCCCAAGGGACACGTATGCCCTCCCGATAGGAACACAACGCCCTTCGAGCCGCAAACTGCGCGTGCGCGCACGCAAGAGACGCCAGCTTGGCCGAAACACTCGGAGCGGACCGTCAACGAACTCAAAAAACGGCCGTGCCTATGCACTCAATGCCGAAACAAGAGAGTATTCGGTCAATCAATAATTTGGTGGCCGACTGTATTCTTACGGCAGGTTGGCATACTTTACTGTTAACGAATGCGGCCAGGTTACACACCTAGAGTCCTCATGAAATACGGTTGTACCCTTATCACCTTCATTCTCATTGTGCAACTTTTCCACGATGCGAATGCGCAGATTACCGTTGCTGGTACCGTAGTGTCAGATGACACCAGCGAGCCATTACAGGGCGTAGCGGTTGTCATTGAAGGCACACTGATCGGAACAGTGACGGACCAAGATGGTGCCTATTCCATCGAGCTCCGATCCCTGGAGGATGTTGTGGTTTTTGCCTATCTGGGATTCCGGACGCGGAGACACACACTGAGTCCAGGTGTTTCCATTCTTGATGTTCGATTGGAACCGCAAGTCGTCGGACTCGAAGAAATTAGCGTCGTGGCCGAGGAGCACCGGACATTCGCGAGCAACGTCGTCGCCGAACCGATGATGTTTCAGCAGTCGAAAATCACGAGTGTGACATCGGTGCTGGACAACCTTCCCGGAGTATCCATCCAGGAGGGCGACGCGTACGGCTTCGACGATTGGTCGAGCAATGTTGCCATGCGCGGCTTCCAGGTGACCATCAGTGAGGCACAGATCGGCACAACCATAGACGGGTTTCCGAACGGCACGTCCGACTACTTCAGCGGTGCCAAGGCGAACCGCTTCATCGACCCGATGAACCTCGACGGTGTCGAGGTGTCGCAAGGCACGGCCGACATTGCCTCCCAGTCGGTCGAAGCGCTGGGCGGCACCTTCAATTACGTAACGGACGATCCAGCAGAGGAGCGGACGTATACGGTGTCAACCACGATCGGTGAGAACGACGGCAAGCGGTTCTCTATGCGGGTCGATACCGGGCCGTTTCTCGGCGGCAAGGCGCGCGCCTGGATTGCTGCAATCCGCCAGGAGGCAACCGATTGGATGCAGGGCTCAGCGCGAAACGAGCGGGAGCACATTGCCGCCAAGTTGGTCTCATCACACAGGCGCCTTGATCTCACCGGTTACTTCTCGTACGACAGCATTCACGAGGACACCTACCAGCGGATCTACAGTGAGGCCGACTTCATGGCCAACCCGCGCTGGGACCGCCTGATCGGTGACTGGCCGGGCGTGCCGCACCTTAACCAGTTCTACCGGCCCGGCTGGCAGACCCGGCGGAACAACGCCTTCGGCTACGTGAAAGCGGACCTCTCGTTCAGCCACGGCGCCTCACTGACTGCGGGAGCCTATTTCCATCGAAACCGGGGCCGCGGCGACTGGCTGCCCCCCTACATCGTCGACATCACCGACGACAACAGCAGACCAGAATCGGAGCTCATGAACACGGCACCGGTACGGGGCGGTGCGCAATTTGGTCTGATCCGCTTCGTGAACCGGGACGGAGTTGCTGTTGGACCGACACCCGGCTGCACGTCGTCCTACATCTTCAACTACTACGGATCGGGCGGCCCCGAGGTCGACCCAGCGTGCCACCCGGATGCCACCGCCGTGCAATCATACCGTCACAGCCACTACGGGAAGGACCGAGTGGGTCTGACACTCGACGAAGAGTGGTTCACCAATGTCGGCGCCGCCGGAAGCGTGCTGCGCGCCGGCATCTGGTACGAGCGCTCGCGGCGCGACCTAGGCCGGGACTGGCACCAGATCTTGGATCCAACGCTAAGCTTCAGGTGGAACGAGCAGGCATACTGGCACCAGTACGAGTGGGACTTCCCGCAAGACGTCTTTAGGTGGTACATTCAGGAGACGGTCTACGCTGGCCCGTTCGCTTTCAGCGGCGGCGTCAAGCATTTCCTGGTCGGCGTATCGCGTGAGGACGTGTTTGGCGCCGACTCGGACCTAGTGGTTGACTCCGATTCGAAACTGCTTTTCTCCGGTGGCGTGACGTACGAGACGCCGGTCGAAGGCCTGCACGTCTTCGCTGGCTACGCCGAAAATTTCAGGGCGATTAGCAGCACGCTTCTTGAGGTACCGGGACGGAGCCTCGACGCTCTCGAGCCGGAAACTGCCTCGAACATCGATGTCGGGCTGCAGTACGTGGGTGACCAGATTGCGCTGGGCGCCACCTGGTACGCCATCGATTTTCATAACAGGATCTTCTACCTCGGCCCGCAAACTCCCGCCGGCCCCAATTACCTTATCCCAGGCGGCGGCGCCTACTTTAACGCGGGCGGGATCCACACGAACGGGGTCGAGCTCTCCGTATCGGTGCAAATGCCGTATCAGATGTCGTTCTACTCCGCCTACACGTTCAATGACTCGGAGTACTTCGGCAGCGGTGATCCGCTCGTCGACTCAAACCAAAGCATCGTCGCAGGGGCTGACGTCACCGGCGTGCCCGAACGGCTGTGGGTCGTCTCGCTCGACCGGACGGGCCCCTTCCGCATGGGCCTGACGGCCAAGTTTACATCGCCGCGGCGTGTCAGCCTAACGGCAGACTGGTACGCGGACTCCTACTGGCTAGTGGACGCCTATGTCAGTCTCTCAGGTGAGGCTTTGAGTGATTTGCTTCGATCGACCGAATTCTCGATCGTGGCAAACAATCTGCTCGATAAGGCCTATCTGTCCTCCATTACCGAGAATGCTGCATGGCTCGGCGCGCCGCGAACAATCTCGATGACTGCGACGGTCTCATTCTAGCCGGACACGCGGACGAGCGTTGCACCAAGGGGCGGCGGATGGCGCTCACCCATAGTGTCCGAGCCAGCACTGGAACCATGTTGCACGGCTTGGCGCGGTCCACTATATCAGTAGAGTCACGCCGCAGCGCCCCATTCATGTTGAATACGGGTAGATTTTGCAGGATGCACTTGGCTCTTCCCACCGCTTGGCCAATGTGCATTACTGAAGCCTTGATCAATGCGTACGCCATGCCGAAGCATATCCCGTGAATGAGCATGGCCTCAAAAAGGGGTTCATCTGCCAAATGCGCTTGGCGTATTTCGAACTTCTTGTACCGCAGTTCGGGATTATTGTTGACGTTGATCACGCCCAGATCTGGCGTGGAGGCTGGTCCAGGAACCGATCCGAGTTCAGTATCGCACGAATCTCTGCCCGCTTGGCTCCGACAACCGACGCCTACTCTTGCGGCGTCTCTTCGGTCGCGGCGCCGCCGGATGCAGGCTCCTGTAGTAGGAGGCACGGGAGATCCCCACATGCCGGCAGGCCTGCGTCATGCCCATGACCGGACACAGTGCTGTCACCATTTCCTTCATGGCTGCCCGGCCCATCTCTGGCTGCTGACGCCAAACAGTGTGCAGGCCTTTTTGGGAATTACATACTTCGCTATGCAGACGCCCGGCCTACGCGGGTGAATTTTGCGGCTTATGCGGGGTGGAGAATATCCGCTTCGCCAGCGCCATGGCCCGCTCGTGTACGTCCTTGTCGCGCCAACGCTTGACAGGCGCGGCATCGTCTTTCTCTGATGCCATATGGCCAGCATCGGAATTAACGGTTATGGGTTTTAGCTTGGTTTTCATTTTCTACCTGTGTCTGTCGGGGGGCGCTAACGATACTACGCGAAGGCGTCCA
This sequence comes from Rhodothermales bacterium, assembly GCA_965216255.1. GTDB lineage: Bacteria > Bacteroidota > Rhodothermia > Rhodothermales > Bin80. The sequence continues at coordinate 3,294,260 of OZ244148.1, read as the reverse complement.
GCTGATAGATAGGCTTGCCCGTGTACGGGTCGTTCATAATGGGAAGCCTCGGCATACGCTCATCGAAGTAATCTGCAATGCTCCATAGGTTAACGCGTTTGAAAATGTTGCTGTCACCATAGTTGATCGTGCCCAGTCCACGGGGTTCGGTTCTGGCATCTCTGGACGTTACGCGATCCAACGTGATATAACATCCCAACGCCGCATTGTCGCGTCGTATGACGTGATTGAAGTCACTTAGATGGCTGATGTTGAAACGGCGTGTGCCTTTTACTTGTGCCAGCTTAGAATCAAAATTGGCCGGACGCTTATACAGCGTACCACGCCCGTCAATGCCATGATCACCGGTTCGGCGCATATTCGGCGCAAAGCCCTTCAACTTTTCTATAATTCCCCATCAACCCGGATTATTCACATAAATGCAAAGTCGATGTTCGAAGGCAGACGTATTGGGTTCGTAAGCTCTTGATTCTTTTTTGGTTATACGGGAACATCGTAGTAGCTTTTTGGGTTCGAATACCGAACCATAAATACGCTCAAGGTGAACCCCATGGCCTCCAATTCAGCTGGACATGTGTTGACGGCGCCCTTCAATAAGTCAATAAAAGTCACAGGGCACCATTCGGAAAAGTTAACCTCCGATGCCGGAGTCCTCCTGCTGCGGTCGCTCTTCATGCTTACCGACCTCACAGCTCGCCTGGCAGCGGTCCTGACCGATTCCCGCATTCCGGGGCGCATTACGCATCGCTTTGATGAGCTCTTGCAATCTGTCTTGCTGCTCTTGGCGCAGGGCAGGATGCGCCAGCGTGATATGCGTCGTCTGCGCCATGATCCGGCCATGCGCCCCGTCGCCTCAATGAAGGCAGGGATGGGTGGGCTCAAAGACGGCAAGCCTTTGGCCTCACAGCCTACCATTTCCCGGCTGTTACGTAGGCTGGGCACAAAGAAGAACCTGGCCAGATTGAGCGATTTCGTCACCACCTTTGCCATGGAGCGCCTCCTGCATGCCAGAGGCGGCAAGCGCTACGATACGCTGGTCATGGATATAGACGGGTTGCCTGTGGATGCCCATGCTCGGCAGCAGGGCAGTGCCTATAACGGGCACTACAAGCGCAACATCTTCCTGCCTCTTATTGCCAGTTGTGCGGAAACCGGCGACATGCTGGGCGCCACGCTGCGTCGTGGCAATGCGCATGTCGTAAACGACTGCTACAACTTTATCAAGAAGATCGCTCTCAGGCTGCGAACGGATGTGGCCCGAAAGGTGATCGTGCGGTTGGACGCGGCCTTTAAAAGTGGAGCGTTATGCAGTAAGCTGGAGCGGATTTGGATTGGCTACATAATGCGCCTGAAGGAAAACGACGTCCTGGCTGCTGCGGCCGAGCCCTATTGGTCGGGCGTACAACCCGAAGAGGAACAGTGCTATGCAATACCGCGCCCTGTCTTGGGAGCGCGAGCGGCGCGTCGTTTTGGTGGTGCTGCCGAATCCCGGGGAACTGTTCCCCGAGCACTTCTATCTGATTACCGATCAGCACGAGCACGCCTACTCGGCGGAGGAGATCCTGCATCTTTATCGCAGAAGGGGTAAGGCCGAAGCCCACATGGGAGAACTAAATCAAGCCTGTTCCATGGCGCTGTCGTCGTCGCCACGCCCCAAGACCCATTACCGGGGCCTACCTATTCCACGGAAAGAGGAAGCACAGCCGGAAGAAACGCCGTTTTACGCGCACAATGAAGTCCTTTTGCAGCTTTACCTGCTTGTGTACGAGGTGCTACACCTGGGTCGCTGCACAATGAAGCAGCCGGCAGCACGGCACATGCACTTGAAGACACCTCAGAAGGATGTCTTGAAGGTGGGAGCGCTGATAGTGCGGCACGCACGTAACATCGAAATCCGGATAGCCTTCAGCGCCGTAGCGCTCTGGCGACAGTTCTGGGGGCGCTACCAGCAGCTGACGTGGGTTACCTTGGAATGAGGCCGTGCCGCGCTTGTTAGCGCAGCATCGGTTCTGGACTGTACGGGTTTATTCAACGGCAGAGGTACGTCTTCACGGTACGCCATTGCCTCGAAAACAGGCCATTCGCGGGGCTCATTGCCCTGCATCCACGCCAAAACCAGCTTTGCGGCAGGCTCCACGAAGATATTGCTGCCTTACAACAGAATGTACCACTTCCGACAGCCCTCTTGCATTGTCTACACGTGTATACTTTTGGCTGGTGAATAATCCGGGATCAAATAGCCTGGCATTATAACCGTTTGCCCGATCATGCCGTTTTCGGGCAAACACTAACTTCAGGGTTCGATACCTCGGCTCAAGATCTGCCAGTATTTTTCGTAGACGAACGCACGACCACGGTGCTTGCCCGTAATCTCCCGGATCAGGCTCATCTCTTCTAGGTGTCCGAGCGATCTACGTACGGTAGGCGGAGCAATTCCAATCGCTTCTGCGGCGGTTGGCACGGTGATTATTGGGCGTTCTTGTAGTAGCCGGTGAACGCGAAGCGCTGAAGCCGCCGGCCTTCCGATTCTGTCGATTCGTGTCCGATCGGCCTCGAACAATGCAAGTATGTCGCGTGCAGTTGTGGTAGCCTGCGTGGCGGTATCAATAATGCCGTCAAGAAAGAACTCCAACCAAGCCTCCCAATCACCGTGCGTTCTAACGCGCTGAAGCAATGTGTAGTAGAGGGAATGATGTGTCTTAAAGAAGAGGCTCAAGTAGAGTAGCGGCTGACTCAAGATGCCGCTAGCGCAGAGAAGTAGGGTGATCAAGAGTCTCCCGATGCGACCATTGCCGTCCAGGAATGGATGGATGGTTTCAAATTGAACGTGGGCAAGTCCAGCCTTTATGAGGATGGGTAGCTGAGGGCTTTTTGCGTGGATGAACTGCTCCAGATCGCTCATTAGGTCCAACAAGTGTTCAGCGGGAGGGGGCACAAATACCGCATTACCCGGGCGGGTACCGCCGATCCAGTTCTGCGAACGTCTGAATTCACTGGGAAGCTTTGTGCTGCCTCGACCCTTTGAGAGCAGGGCTTCATGAATCTCTTGCATCAGACGTTTACTGATGGGGAATCCACTGGCAATTCGCTGCAGACCGTGGTTCATAGCTGCCACATAGCTGGAGACCTCCTGTACGTCATCCAGGGGAACACCCGGAGCGCTCTTTACTTCATATAGCAAGAGGTCCGAAAGAGATGACTGCGTACCCTCAATCTGGGACGACAGGGTCGCTTCCTTTCGAATGTACATGTACAGAAAGATGGGAGTACCCGGCAGACTGGCTGCCATGCCATCCAGTCGTCCGACCGCCTGGTTGGCCTTGTCGATCTTTGCGTACATCCGCGCCAGATTGACAGGTGGTTTTGGTGGGAGCGGAGGTGGGATGTATGCCTCTGCGGGTTCACCGACCGTTGAGATTACCACCTTTCGTCCAATGCGCGGCGAATTCGAATCATGTTGCATTGAATGGAACGATACGCCCTTTACGCTGAAGACTAAGAACGAAAAAGGCCATATTCGTTCTTTGTTCCGATCGCAAGAAACACTTTGTACCTAATCGTAGCGGACCGTTCCGGCTACTTCGCGAGGGTCAAGTACGAGCCGACCACTGGTTGGGCTGCGTGTGGCATCTCGCGAGCTGATCCAAGGCAATAGATCGGTTATCGCGAACGGAGGCTACTTGGCTAGGGCCGCTGATCAGTCCACGCATTGAACGACTGTTGTATTTATCAGGTAACCCGGCCTGTGCCGATCTCTGCGATGCGTAGCAATGGCAGAGATCGGGAACGGGTTTATGCACCGCTAGGCTGCAGGGACCAAATCCGTGAAGTAAGTAGCTTTGAAAGTTCCAGATCAAGCATCATTCCGCAATCAAATTCTTGTACATGAGCCGTTTGCCGATCATGGCCGCCGCAAGCAGTTGCATTTAATCTATCGTGCCATTGCAGCGAAGATTATGGCGGCCTGCGAATTCCGCGACATACCGGTGCTTCTTGCTCATGTGGTGGTACACGCCATGATAGCCACGCTTGAGTGCACTCCAGAAATTCTCCACGCCGTTTGTGTGGGCTTGCCCGTTCACGTACTCGGATACCGAGTGCTTCACGGCTTGGTGGTTTGGTAAGCCATTATAGGCTTTCGCTTCATCCGTGTAGACCTTCACGCCATCTTCGATATTGTCGAAGGTAAATTGCTTGAGCGTTTCGGCACTGGTGTCGGCAACAACCTTGGCTCGAACCTGCCCGGTTTCACGGTCTTTCATGCCGACTACGGCGGTCTAGCCGACGGTGCCGCGTCCTGCGTTCAGCTTCGCTGGCATGCTTGTTGGATTCTTTGCCGCCTATGTACGCTTCGTCCACTTCAACGGGGCCTCCGAACGTACACGCTTCACTCTACATAGCTTCACGCAGACGATGCGCCATGAATCACGCCGACTTTTGCGTAATGCCCAAGTCTCTATGGAGCCGCATGCTGGATACACCCTCAAGACTGCATGCCTGCAGGTTCATACCGATCACCCATTTCTGCAGCGGTATCTTGGCATGTGCCAAAACGCTGTTGTTGCGTACGCTGAAATTCCTCCGGCACGCGTTGCAGTACCACTTCATGGGCTTCCGGGTTGGCACCTCCCGAACGCGCTCGCGGCTGTCGCAACGCGGGCATACCGGGCCTTCTGCACCCCAACGCACCCCCTCCAGCCACCTTTCGGCTGTCTCCATCCGGGAATAGTCTGAACAGTTCAATGAGTGAAATGCCGTCCCTGAATGATTTACCCGGTCCGTCTGCGTTCGTTTTCATGGCCCTGTATCTTGATTAGGTCTACCATGTAGACGTATAGCCTAATCATAGGTCGCATAGCGAAGTATATAATTCTCTTTTTGGACCTCTATGATGGCTTCGGCCTTCTCCAGCCCGCGCCGGGACTGATTGAGCTCCATGCGCAGTCTCCTGATCTCCTCGTCCTTGGCAAGCAACTCCTTTCCCGCCTGCGTCGAGCCATATAGGCTGCCGCGATCACGCTGCCGGCGCCACTGCACAAGATGCAACGAGTAGAGGCTTTCCCGGCGCAAAAGCGCTCCGGGCTGCACGCATGCATCGGCCTCGTCCAGCATGCGGAGCTTGTAACTGGCACCGAACCTGCGGCGCTCGGCCTTGGGAACCACCTCGGTTGGAGAGTCCTCCGTGGTCCCATTCGTGTAAGAATCGTAAATGACGGATGCAAAGTAAGCGTCCGGTGAACCCCATCTTGTGAAGTGGCGTCTTGGTCGGGACCTTGTGTTTGGACAATTCAAGACGATCCCATGGGCAAGACGAGACGTACTTCGGAGGAGTTGTATCCGCTGGTCGAGCAGTACCTGCAAGGGAGCCAGGGCCCAGAGGCATTGTGTGCGGAGCGCGGCATTACCTTGGCACAGCTCTACTACTGGAGGCGGAAGTATGTGAAGCGCGCAGCATAGGCGAGGCTTTCCTGGAGATAAGCGCGCCGCTGGCACGTGAGCGTGCCGTGATGGAGGTGGTTCACCCTGGTGGGGCTCAGGTGCGGTTTTCCGTTCCGGTACCGGCGTCGTTTCCGGTGTCCGTGCTTGAGGGGGCCAGAGCATTATGGTGCTGACTCCGACGCACCACTACTTCCTGTATCGCAAGGCCACGGACATGCGCAAGAGCTTTGACGGACTCTATGGCCTCGTTCGGACGGGTCTGCGGCGGGATCCGCTCTCGGGCAAGGTATTCGTATTTATCAACCGTCGGCGCACGCAAATCAATAATCAGGTGAAAAATGCGATACGCCCCATCGCTTTGGGAGGCCCATTTAACAACGAAGTGCAACACTTGATTTGGATGACAGCGCGCTAGCAAGCGCGTATTCATCACGCTGATTACATGTGAGCGAGATGATGCCGGTACGCTCCGTTAAGACATCATTGGAGGGTATCAAATGGCGACGGGCTATCATCATCTTTCCTATGAGGAAAGGTGCCAGATTCACGCATTGAGGAAGCGAGCTGATTCGCTGCGCGAGATTGCGCGACAGTTGGGTCGCTCGCCATCGACGATCAGCCGGGAGTTGCATCGCAACAGCGGAGGTAGGGGCTACCGGTATCAACAGGCTACCCGCTTGGCCAGCGGGCGGCGGAGGAAGGCATCGTTGCGTCCACGGAAGATGACTGAAGCGATGTGGTCTCTTGTGCGTGAGAAGCTCGCCCTGCACTGGAGTCCAGAGCAGGTCTCGGGTCGACTTCGTCGTGATGGTGTCGTTTCGGTAAGCACCACATGGATTTACAGGCATAGCTGGGCGGACCGAGCGGCTGGCGGATCGTTGTACAAGCTGCTGCGTCGCCGTGGTAAGCGGTACAACAGGCGTAACAAGAGCGGTGCTGGGCGCGGCCTGATACCGCACCGTGTAGACATCAGCGAACGTGATCCCATTGTAGAGCAGAAGACGCGGATAGGCGACTGGGAGGTTGATACGATCATCGGGGCGAAACAACAGGGAGCACTGGTATCCATGGTCGATCGCGCCTCGAAATTCACGTTTCTTGAGCACGTTGCGTCAAAGGCTGCGATCGGGGTCCGCCATGCGATCATAGGTTGTCTCAGTCCGGTAAAGGACCGGGTACTTACTATCACGGCGGACAATGGCAAGGAGTTCGCTCATCATCGGCAGATCGCCAGCGCGCTTTCCGCATCGTTTTACTTTGCGAGGCCATACCACTCCTGGGAGCGTGGTCTGAACGAGCACACCAACGGCCTGGTGCGAGAGTACTTCCCGAAGGCAACCAACTTTCACACGGTTGAACCGGCAGCGGTGAGGCGGGTGCAAGCGCAATTGAACAACCGTCCGCGCCGATGCTTGGCCTACCGCACGCCGGCGGAGGTTTTCCTTCCTGCACTAGAGGGCGTGGCAGCCTCTGCGTCCATGGTCTGAGTCGGGTCGTCGCCAGAAAGACCCATAGACCATTGTACCATGTTCGGGTGACATCATGCGTGCCTACACGCAGGGGAAGAGCCATGCTCGCCCGTCGGCATTGGCTGCCTCGCAGGTCAAGGAGCGCGAATTTCTTCGGCCAGCAAACGAGCTTCTTCTCCGGTCGGGCTCCGCCCTCCCTCCGAAGAAGCTCGTTTTCCGCGTTGCCTGTGCTATCTTCTGTCTCAGGGGCATACTACCTTGTCTACAGTTGTTGCACTTCGGACTTTAATTGGCGGGACAAAAGAACTACCTGTTTGCGGGATCGCATGCAGCGACCCAGCGGGCAGCGGTGATCTCTTCGCTATTGGGTACGTGCAAGCAGCATGGGATCAATCGCCAGGAGTGGCTCAGCGACGTGCTGCGCCGCATACCGACGCATCCCATGAAGCGGGTCCAGGAACTGTTGCCCCACCGCTGGCAGGCACACCGATAAGTCGTTTTTCCTCCGGCGGAAGGCCGGCTAAGAATTCCTGACTTCGACGGTTTCAGAGATGTAACGTATTGTTGTTATTGGGCCGACTCTTCCGACTGAACACAACAAAACACCCTTACTGCAGGACAATAACGCCGTCCAAGAAAGCTACTCCCCAGACTCCTCTTTCAGCGGGACCGTACTCCGCTGCAGCGTTAGACCTACCGCCTTGTTGAGATTGATCTGCTGCCTGCCTGTGGCCGCGGGCACCAGGTAGCGCTTGCCCGTGCCCTGATCCCGCAATAGCGACACCTCCACTGCCGAGAGCTCCGATAGGATCCGCGCCTCACTTAGCGGCTCCTTGCCTCCATGCATGCTGGTAGCGCAAGATGCGCAGCAGTGCAAAGGCCACGAAAGAGATGGCCATGTGCGCCTTCACCCGACGCTGCGTCCAGTGAAAGATGGGACGCCCTGCTAACGCGCACTTCAGCACCCGAAAGCCCTCTTTTATCCGCCACAGTTCGCCGTACTGTGCGTACACCTCCTGCGGCGCGAGCGTCTCCAGGCTGGTCCATAGACCGTGCAGGCCGCCACAGGCCTGGTCTTTCTCTATCGCCTCTTCGTTCAGACTCACCGCTCCCTGGTCCAGGAACCGACCGCTTGTGCCCTTGCCCTTGACGCCCTGCGCCAGATTGAGCTTGGCCTTCTCTACGGCTTTCTGCCGGTCGTGCACATCCTTGGCTGCTTTCTTCGGACAGTACCGCAGGACCAGGCGCCGCCCGCCGAGGCGCCTTTCGGCAACCATGCGGCCTTCTGCCATGGGCTGCCACTCTTGCACTGCCGTGATGTCGCGCGTAGCCTTCTTCCCCATGGAGCGCAGCCGGGCCGCCACCACAAAGTCGTATCCTTTGCTAAGAAGCAGAGCCAGATTCTCTTGACTCATCATGCCGGCGTCGGCTACGAAGACGACCTTGCCCAAGGCGAAGCGCTGCTGTAGCGCCGCTATGGCCGGATCAAGGGTCTTGACATCGGTCGTATTGCCGGCAAAGAGCTCATATCCTATGGGCAAACCCTGCCTTGTCTGGATGAGCGCCAACACCACCTGCACCCGGTGCCGTCCTTGCTGTAGCCCTTCTTCCGGAGCTCATCCCTCACTGTCCGAAGCAAAGCTGAGCGTGGTAACATCAAAGAAGAGCACGTCTACCTTGCCGCCCAAGAGGCCCGTCCCTTCTTGGGAGACGATATCCTGCAGGCGCCTGATACGGCCTTCGTTTACCGCTCCCCATCATGCGGTAAAACTTCTCTACCGGCACTTCAGAGCCCTTTTCTTTGGAGAGCCGCCGGGCATGGCCGCTCTTGCCGCCCTTCGGAGCCGCCAGGCGTAGCAGTACGGCTTGCCGGAACAGACGCCGGGCCATGGTCTGCCTTTCGGTGAAGACATCACCGAGCCCAACCCGTCGCAGAGGGCCCCGAAAACTTCATGGAAGCCCACACACACGCGCTTCGTTTCCTCCAGGGCACGGGCATCCCGGATGGGCAGCGGTTTTGTTTGCTGCTTGCGCCTGCGGGCCCAGAGGATCTCGTCTGCGCTATCGGCGGCGAGAAAGAGGGATGGTTGTTTCTCCTCTTGTAAGCGGCGCATTTCGAGTTCGGCGACACCGAGTAGGGCCCCCTAGGGCCATGCCTTCGGGGGGCGCTGCCCACGTGGCGGACGATCTTGAGTCGCGGTTTGCCTTCGGTATTTCTATACCCGTACACGATCTGTACGGTGACGTTCTTGGTAGTTTTTCGTCTGAAGGTGCGCACAAACATAATGGGTGTAAGACACGGAATAGATCCGCTGAACACTGTGACGAATCCATGACCTGAACACAACTTTCACGAATTGACGATCTCCCGGTCCTATTTGCCTTGCTGCACGCCAATTACGAAACCACGGTCCTCACGCTACCGTCGAAGTCAGGAAGTATGCCACAATGTCCGCCTCCCGTCGAGGTGGCTGAGTCCTCCATGGCCAGCTCGGATCACATCCAAAAACCGGCGGGAAATCCGCCCGCCGGGCCCATAGGTAGTCTCATGCACTGCCCCTTCCGACTGATTACGACATTGGTCGCATGGCTGCCTTTATTCGGCTGTACATCCGGGCTGAGGCAGGAGCCGCCACTGGAAACACTCTTTACGCACCTACCTGCCGCGTATACCGGAATAGATTTTGAGAATCGGCTGGTGGAAACGCGGGCGTTCAACGTATTCACCTACCGCAACTTCTACGATGGAGGAGGTGTGGGGCTGGCCGACTTCAACCGCGACGGCCTACTTGATATTTTTTTTTCAGCCAATCTGTTGCCGAATCGGCTGTACCTCAACCGCGGCAACTTCCGCTTCGAAGACGCCACAATCGAGGCGAGCGTAGGGGGCCGGCACCAGTGGAGTACGGGCGCAAGCATAGCGGATGTGAACGGAGACGGCCTACCGGATATCTATGTTAGTAATTCCGGCAACGTGGCGGGGGACAACAGGAGCAATGAACTATTCATTAACCAGGGGGGCGATGTGCCGCGCTTTCGTGACGAAGCTGCCCAACATGGATTGGCTGACACGGGGTATTCGACGCACGCTGCATTCTTTGACTACGATAACGATGGTGATCTGGACTGTTATGTAGTGAACAATTCGTCCCGCTCCCTGAGCAGCTTCACCATCCGCAACATTCGGGGTACGCGGCACCATGGGGGCGGGGACCGGCTGTACCGCAACGACCGTGGCCATTTTTCTGACGTTAGTGCGGAGGCCGGCATCTATGGTAGCGAAATCGGATTCGGCCTTGGCATCACGGTTGGAGATATCAACGACGACGGATACCTCGATATATACGTATCCAATGATTTCTTCGAGCGCGACTATCTCTACGTAAACAACGGTGACGGTACCTATGGGGAAGAGCTTGAATCCCATATGGCGTACATCAGCCTTTCGTCCATGGGGGCCGATGTTGCGGATATCAATAACGACGGAGCGCTGGACTTATTCGTTACGGACATGCTTCCGGAGACGGACTACAGGCTCAAGAAGACAACGGCGTTCGACTCCTGGCGAACCTACCGCCAGGGAGTCGAAAACGGCTTCTACCACCAATTCATGCGCAACATGCTGCATGTGAATGGTGGCGACGGAACGTTCACGGAGATGGGTCGGATTACGGGCGTGGCCGCGACCGACTGGAGCTGGGGCGCACTCATTGCGGATTTTGACCTTAGTGGAACCAAGGACCTGTTCGTGGCCAACGGTATCTTCCGTGATCTCACAGATCAGGACTTCATCGCCTCTTTCTCAGATCAGGACGCTATAAAGACATGGATTCAGGCACATGGCAGCGACATGCGATCGCTGCTGGAACAGCTGCCTTCCACGCCGCTAGCCAACTATCTCTTCGCACAGTCGGCGGACTTCCAATTCGAAGACCGTGCCGAGGAATGGGGGCTCGGTACACCGAGCTTCTCCAATGGCGCAGCCTACGGGGACCTTGACAACGACGGAGACCTGGACCTGGTCGTCAACAACGTCAACCAGCGAGCTTCGGTGTACCGCAACGAAGCCGGCACGATGCTAAACCACCGTTATCTACAGGTAAAGCTGGAAGGTGCCGGCGCCAACACTGCGGGCGTTGGCGCAAGAGTCACGGCGCATGTCGGTAGAGTGAGCCAGGTACTTGAACAGATGCCGACGCGCGGATTTCAGTCCAGCGTAGACGCTGTACTCACTTTCGGACTCGGTTCGTCGGACATCGTCGACTCTGTGGTCGTCCGGTGGCCCGACGGCCAGATCAGCGCCCACACGCATCTCGCTGCCAACCAGCGAATACTGTTGCAGCAATCGGATGCATCCCCCATGCCACCGAGAGCTCTGTCTGCGCCAGTGCAATACTTTGCGGACATCACGCCGGCCATGCGGCTGAACTACACCCACCGGGAGAATACCTTTACCGATTTTGACCGGGAGCCGCTGCTACCCCGGATGCTGTCCACGGAAGGACCACGCCTCGCCGTCGCCGATGTAAACGGAGACGGATTCGAAGACCTGTTTGTTGGCAGCGCCAAGCACGAGCCTAGTACGCTTCTATTGCAACTGGCTGACGCAAGCTTTGCGCCCTCGAGCGAAGAGACGTTCCTGCGCGATTCCGTAGCGGAAGACCAGGAGGCCATCTTCCAGGATGTGGACGGGGACGGAGACTTGGACCTGTACGTAGTCAGCGGCGGAAGCGAATACGCCCGCCAGGCGCCGGGTCTCGGTGACCGCCTCTACCTCAATGACGGACGCGGCATTTTGACGCGCGGCGCCGATCGGCTTCCACCTGAATATGTCAGCGGCTCCTGCGTGGCAGCCGCCGATTTTGACCGCGATGGCGACATAGACCTCTTCGTCGGTGGCCGGCTCGTGCCATGGGCCTACGGGTATTCTCCGCGCAGCATGATACTAGAAAACGATGGAGCCGGATACTTTACGAACGCAACAGACCGTGTGGCCCCGGACCTTGCCCAAATCGGCATGGTTACGGATGCGGCGTGGTCTGACCATGACAGTGACGGTCTGGTAGACCTGATCATTGTGGGTGAATGGATGCCGATAACGGTTATGCGCAACACGGGTGCACATCTTGTGCCCGCCAATGCAACGGGGCTGGAAAACACCCGAGGTTTGTGGAACCGCGTTCTGGTAACGGATCTGGACCGCGACGGCGACGATGACCTGGTGGCGGCAAATATCGGGCTCAATACAGGGCTTGCCGCCAGTGCGGAACGGCCTGCCACGATGCATGTCAACGACTTCAATCGAGACGGGCGCATTGAGCAAATCATCTCCCAGTACAACGGGCATCGCAGCTATCCTTTGGTACAGAGGCGTGACCTGGTAGCCGCGTTGCCATTTTTGGATGCACGCTTCCCACGGCACGCCGACTTCGCCGAAAAATCCATCTCGGACATATTCACCAAGGGTGAACTGGAGGATACAGTTGTCCTGACTACCTACATGCTGGAGTCAGTGGTCGCGACCAATGACGGAGACGGGACGTATACGGTCAGCACTCTTCCGCGGGAGGCCCAATTATCTCCGTTATATGCGCTGGGAGTGGAGGATTTTGATGGGGATGGCTTTCCAGATCTTCTAGTGGCGGGGAATTTCTACAGCGTGCGCCCCGAGATCGGCCGAATGGAAGGCAGTCCAGGGCTCTTCCTGCGCGGCGGCGCAGGAAGTCATCTTACCACCGTGCCGGCTGCAGAGAGTGGTTTCCGGGTAACGGGAGAAGCCAGGGATTTGGCCCTGCTGCGCAGTGTTCGCCACGGCCCTGTTGTCCTGATTGCTAGGAATAACCTCCCGCTGCAAGTATTCTCGGCGCGCCGGTAAGAGCACGGGCCGCACACCCACAAGCCTTCCTGTCGGCTGCTCTTCGTAGGTGGAACACGCAATCTCAAGAGTTGGTGGGCGTTGTGCCCTGCATCGGGCCAATACCATGGCGTGACAGCGAAATGAGGAAACCCGAAAGTCGCGTACCCAGTGCAACCCTTTGACCGTCGGTGGCTACCCCGAGATAGGCAGATTGGGACCCGCAGTCCCTGTCCCCGTACAGGAAGATGCCATCAAGCCGTGGTGCGACAGGCCTGCCAGTCTCGATTAGAAACGCAGCGCTCGCCTGGAGAACCCGAGAGGCGAATATGCAGCAGAGGCCAAAGAGAGCCCACGGCGCCGGCCCGGTTTCGTCGAATTCGTACCTGCAATGCGTGTGAGTCGGCCGATCCGTGATCATCAATTGACGTTCTGTGGCCATAATCCATGGGCAACAGGCATCTGCCACTGTAAACTAGGGGATTTAAATACTATGGGTGGCAAGAGCAACTACGCCTACGATCCTGTGTCATGATCATGCTTAACACCGGACCAAACTTAAGCGGAAGGCAGCGGCACGACGTCGTACTTCCCTTGCCTGACACCGAGGCAAAATCCCCGGCCTACCTGCATGAGCAGAAGCAAGTGTCCCCACCGAAACGGGTATTCGTTAGCCCCGCACCGGGCCTTGTAGCCTATGCGTACGGGGCAAGAGCGCCATCATGTCAGTATACTACGTTGGTACATGCGTCGTCCCACACTATTCCGAACGCGAATGGAGCAAGTCGACCAAGACACATAGTTCCCATACTAATCGTGACGGCCCACTGATGCTGACCCAAAGCCAGATCAGTACTACGGGCTAACGCCACATTGGGGTGCTTTCTTGTCCAAAGTGGAAAGCCGCACATCTTACCAGCGCAAAACATGGACCGTATCGATGCGAAAGAGGGCCTACAGAACAGCCCGGCGAATATGATCGGCGGGCCTGAACAGCCCCATACAGGCGCCAGGAGCGAAACGCCAGCCAATCAGCCTGGCGCTCGACCTTAGCGCTGATACACGATAACAGGATGCTCCTCCGGGCAATGCAATTCCACTTGGGCGGGCCGACCTTGTGGCAGGCCACCACGAAGCTGCGAGTACTTGCTGCACGGGGCGCGCTTGCACTCGGAGGCGGTGCCCCAACCCAGCTCTGAGCCAGCCCGGGCAACACCGCGGTTCAGGGCTGGGACGAAGTATCCTTTGCAGTGGGCACGTTCACCAGTCCAAGACGCCAGGCGGGCGCACGATACTCGCTAAACGACCTGCGCCACGCCATACTTCTTGCCATTGAAGGAATTGCGTACCGATTGAAGGTGAAGCGATGCCGTCGGCATCGTAAGTTCAAGTTTCAACTATACCAACCAAACACTCGTCATGTTAAGACACACGTGTTGGGTAGGCCTCTTGCTGGCATTCGGCTGCGGCCCTCGGCAGCAGGCGGCACAACAGCCGAACATTGTTTACATCCTTGCCGACGACCTGGGCTACGGGGAGTTGGGTTCCTACGGCCAGAAGCTCATCAAAACGCCGCACCTGGACCAGCTTGCCGTGGAAGGGATGCGCTTTACGCAGCATTATAGCGGAAGCCCCGTATGTGCGCCATCGCGCTGCACACTGCTTACCGGCATGCACACCGGAAATTGTTACGTGCGCGACAATTTCGAACTGGGGGGCTTCCCCGATTCCGAAGAGAGGGGCCAGCTACCCCTGAAACCCGGGGCCTTCACGCTGGGCCGCATGCTTCAGGACCACGGATATGCCACAGCGGTGGTTGGCAAATGGGGGCTGGGCGGCCCGGGATCTACCGGCGCCCCCAACCTGCAGGGGTTTGATTTCTTCTATGGTTACCTGGATCAGAAGCAGGCCCACAATTACTATCCGACCCACCTGTGGCGCAATGCGGAATGGGACACGCTGCGCAACGAGTATTTCCACCCGCACCAACGCTTTGAAGGCGAGGACCCCGATGATCCTGCAGCTTATGATCGCTACAAAGGTATCGATTACGCACCGGACCTGATGGCGCTCGAAGCCGAGCAGTTTATCCGGAACCATGCGGAAGAGCCGTTCTTCCTCTTTATGCCCCACGTCGCACCGCATCTGGCCCTGCAGGTACCGGACGAGGAGCTTGCCCAGTACGACGGCCTTTTTGATGAAGCACCGGACTTGGGAGAGCACGGATACTTGCCACACATGCGCCCCCGCTCGGCTTACGCAGCCATGATATCACGGATGGACACCCATGTCGGACGCATTTTGGCTGTACTGGATGAACTGGACCTGCGCGAAGAAACCCTGGTAATCTTTTCCAGCGACAACGGCCCAACGTTCTTGAGGAGCGTGGATACAGAGCTTTTTGATAGTAGCGGCCCCTTGCGCGGTGGCAAGGGTGAAGTCTACGAAGGCGGCATCCGGGTGCCCATGATCGCAAGGTGGCCCGGGCATATTGCTCCCGGTTCAACCAGCGACAAGGTTACAGCCTTCTGGGATGTCATTCCCACGATTGCCCAAGTCCTCGGCATCGAGACTCCCTCAGATCTCGATGGTGCTTCCTTCCTGTCCACACTTCGGGGCACTGGCATCAGTATGCCAGAATCGGGAATGTACTGGGAATACCACGGCCACGGCTTGAACGGGGCGCAGGCCACCCGAATGGGGGACTGGAAGGGCGTCAGGCTCGGAGGGCACAAGGACGTGGATGCTCCCATAGAGCTTTACAATCTAGCTTCGGATATCGGCGAACAACGTGACATTGCCTCGCACCATCCGGATGTCGTAGCGCAGATCCGGCAGATCATGGACAGCCGAAGCCCTTCCCATATTGAACGGTGGAATTTTGCCGAAGAGCTCGAATAGGCCCGTAGATGCCATATTCAAATCTTCGGGCGCCGGAAACCATGCAGATTCTGAGAGAAAAATGTGGTTGGGAACCGCTCCGAACCTGGGAATCCCAGCCTAATATCGCGACCGTCGTGCGGTATGGCAGCGGTGCCGAACAGATAGTCCCATAGGCTCAGGCTGAGTCCGAAGTTGATACCGTGAGGATGGCCGTCCGGCCAATTGGCGGAATGGTGCCAAATATGCATCTGCGGGTTATTCAGGATGTATCGCAAGGGACCGAGCGGAACCGCTAAATTCGAATGGTTGAAATGTCCGATGACGACCGCCACCATGTAGGCCACGAAATAGTCGTCGATCCCAAAGCCAATCATGGCAAGCGGGATGTACTGGAGCATATTGTAAACCACGTTTTCCATCCAATGAAAGCGGAGATGGGCAGCAAAGCCCATCTCTTCTACAGAATGGTGAACCTTGTGGAATTCCCATAGGAAGGGCACTCTGTGCAGGAGCCTGTGCACGTTCCAGTGAATAAAATCCCGGAGCACGAACAGGACCAGAAGTTGTATCCACAGCGGCCAGGATGATACGTGGATTGACACCAGGTTCGTGATGCCTACGCTGCGCAACAGGTCGTTGAACAGCGTCACGACCACGTCGGAAGCTGCATTGTAAATGACCAGGGAGAAGAGGAAAAAGTTAAAGAACACGTAGAAGAGGTCTAGCCAGAAATCCTTCCTGAATCTCTTCTGGTCCTTCCGCCAAGGCGCAATGATCTCCAGGAGGAAAAACAGCGAGGACACCCCGACCAGCCAATAAAAGTAGTTGTGCAAATGGGGGTGCGTGATTTCCTGCCACAGGTATCCGCCGTACGATGTGTAGCCGGCAAGGAAGATGTCGACGTATTCCTTCATGGCGCTTTAGCCTACGCGAAACAGGGATGCTTCGCCCCCTTTGTAGTAGTCCCGGAAGTGTTGCCGAAGACTTGCATGGTCCACTTCGCTCAACTCCGGATCACGTGCCATCAGGTCCGAGGCCGCTTTCCGGGCGGCTAGCAAGAGCCCCTGATCTTGTACAATATCGGCAATCTTGAACTCCGGAAGGCCACTCTGGCGTGTACCGGTAAAATCCCCGGACCCGCGCAGTTGCATGTCCTTCTCGCTGATTTCGAATCCGTCCGAGGTCTGTAGCATCACCGCCAAACGCTGATCCGCATCATGGGTACGTCTGTAGTCGGCCATGAGCAAGCAGTAGGCCTGCTCTTCGCCTCTTCCTATTCGCCCACGCAACTGATGCAACTGGGACAGTCCGAATCGTTCCGCATGCTCTATTACAATAACCGTCGCCTGCGGTACGTCGACGCCCACTTCTATGACCGTTGTCGCAACGAGCACTGCTGTCTCTCCGCGCTTGAACCGGTCCATTGCGGCATCCTTTTCGGCCCTCGCCATTCTTCCGTGAACAAGGTCCAGCGTGTATTCGGGTAGCACGCCGCACAGTGCCTTCAGGCCACCCTCCGCGTCCTTTAAATCCACCTTCGCGCTTTCTTCCACTAGGGGATAAACCACGTATGCCTGGCGACCCGCTGCGAGTTCTCCTCGCAACACGTCCAGCATTGCGGGTCGCTGCTTTTCGGAAAACAATCTAGTTACAACGGGTTTGCGGCCTGCCGGCAGTTCCCGGATGGCCGTGACATCCAAATCGCCATAGAGCGTGAGCGCGAGTGACCGTGGAATCGGTGTCGCCGTCATAAGCAGTATATGTGGGTTCTCCCCCTTGGAGTAAAGCTCGGCCCGCTGCAGAACTCCAAATCGGTGCTGCTCGTCCACCACCGTCAGCGCCAGATTCCTGAACGTCACAGTCTCCTGGATAACCGCATGGGTTCCCACGACTACATGCGCCCGACCTTCTTCAATATCGGTAAGAATTCGCCGCCTCTCTGCCTTTCGCTGTTTGCCCACAAGGAGTCGAACCTCCAGGCACAGCGGCTCAAAATACTGCCGCAGGTTGGCATAATGTTGCTCCGCCAGAATCTCGGTCGGAGCCATGAAAGCCCCCTGGAAACCGTTGTCCACGGCCAGGAGCAGCGCGGCCACGGCTACTACCGTTTTTCCGCAGCCCACGTCACCCTGGATAAGGCGGTTCATCTGGTAGCCGCTCGTGGTATCGTCCAGGATATCCTGGAGTGCACCCTGCTGCCCTGTTGTGAGAGAAAATGGAAGCACTTCACTCAAGAATCTAACATAGGCTTCCCCCGGACCGGAAAAGGGCTTTCCTTTTCGCTTGCGGATGAGCAATCGGTTTTGCGCCAGCGTCAACTGCAGGAAGAAGAATTCTTCAAACTTCAGGCGCCGCCGCGCCCCTTCCAGCTCTTCCAGGCTCTTTGGGAAATGTATGGCACGCAGGGCGACGCGGCCATCGATGAGGCCGAAGCCCGTCCGTATCCACGCCGGCAGAAATTCCGTGAGTTCGAGCCCTCGCCTCTTGAATAGCTCATACATGACGCGGCGGAGTGTGCGGCTCGTAACGCCGGCCCGCTGCAGCTTCATGCTTCCCGGGTATAGGGCAAGGATACGTCCGGTCTCCAGCGCCGGACCGTCGGCGTCCAGGTTGTCGAAGTCCGGGTGGGTCATGGTCTTCATCCCGCCAATCCGCTGTACCTTCGCGAAGAATGCCACGCGGTTACCTATGCTCAGCGTGCGCGAGACCCACTCAATCCCGTGAAACCAAACGCCTTTTAACCGGTCGCCTCGTACGTCCTCAATAAGGACTTCCAGGCGCGGCCTGCGGCCGGTGCGCACGACATCCCTTACGCGAACCGTGCCTATAACCGTCGCCGGCTCTGCATCCACCTGCAAGCCTCGGATAGTAGCCACGGTGGTCCGGTCGAGATAGCGGCGCGGATAGAAATGCAGGAGGTCGTGGCAGGACTCCACGCCATGCTCTTTCAGAACCGCAGCTTTCCTGGCCCCGAAACCCTGGAGATTTGTTACCTTCTCACTCAGCATTGGAATTGCAAACGGCATAGACGCGGGGATGTGTCCACGCGTGATTGTTCGGACAGAATCTCGTAGCTCTTGGCTATTGACTAATGAGGATTCATCATGGTAAGCCTTTCTGCCCTTTGGTTACCGATTATCGTTGCAGCCCTCACAGTGTTTTCGGCAGGCTTCATCCTCTACATGGTTCTCCCGCATCATAGGACGGACTTCCGGCCCATACCCCAGGAGGAGGATTTCCAGCATTTCGTAGGGGAGATGGATCTTGGATGTGGGCAATATGCGTTTCCGCACAAGCACGCGGGTGGACAAAGCGCAGACGAAGCAAAACTGACCGCCGGACCAGCGGGCATTTTCCTCCTGGGAAAGAGTTCAACGGGCATGGCTCGCAAATTCATTTTGCATTTTGCTCATATTCTGGTGATATCCTTCATGGCTGCCTACATGGGTAGTGCCAGTCTTCCTGCTGGCGTGGAATATCTGAAAGTGTTCCAAGTCGTCGGAACGGCCGCATTCCTAGGCTATGCAGGTGCGGTCGCTATGTACAGCATCTGGTATTACTTCTCTTGGTCCTTCACGCTCAAGTATGTTGCCGACGGCCTCGTGTATGCCATGCTCACAGCCGGCGTGTTCGGCTGGTTGTGGCCGTAACGGCAAATGGCGCCGCCATGGCACCACGCGAGACGTGGCCTGGATTCCTTTTAGGCATTGCCGACAGACGATGATTTGCGCAGGGATCATATCAGACCACAGATTCAATGCGGTGCAGTAACATACGAATCCGTTGTGCGCGCGGCGGCAGTGAGTCCCTTGTCATGACTGCGGCTGCTGGCTGGCAACGCATTGTCTGGCAGGCTGCAGGCTTGGATGAAACCATTCGGGCTATGGTGAGCAAGGAGAACCGCGGGCCGAAATTGCTCGCGTTGCCGACTCGGCACAACGACATGATCTTGGCTGGCTTCAACTGACCTTCGCCACACTCAATCTGCCAATATCATCGGGAATGCAATAAGCTGACCCAGCGATTATTTGCGGGGAGCTTCTGCTCCACAACAGCCTGCCATAATCTTTGCGGGCGACATAATCTGCAATTAGTTACAGGACTGAGACCCTCATGGCGTATCCTGCTTGGGGTAAGACCGACAATTTCGACACGGCATGGCACCACCTAGCGCACCACTGCATGGATGTCGCTGCCGTGTTCCAGCGTCTCCTGGAGTTGCCAGTATTAAGGGTGCGAGCCGAAAAGGCCTTGGGCTGCCGCTTATTGCAACGCACGATTGTGCGACTCAGCGCCATAGTTTTCCTGCACGACATCGGCAAGCTTCATCCTGGATTCCAAGCCAAGGGTTGGCCTAAAGAGACCTGGCAAGGGCCGCCTTGCGGTCACGTGGCGGCAAGTATCCCATTCCTTCAACTTGCGGGGCAGTGCCAAGATCACCCCTTTCATAATATTGCAGAGCATTTTTCGGCTTGGGGTCCTGGGATTGAATGCTTGATATTGGCCAGCCTTTCGCACCATGGACGCCCAATATCCCCGGGGAATCCTGCATTCATCAAGGATTGGGATCGGCCTTCAATTCAGCACTATGAATGGCGTTCAGAAGCGGAGGTCATGGCGACGGCGTTGCGTACGTGGTTTCCTGATGCGTTTCAAGTAGGCCCCCCGTTAACGTACGAGCGACGGTTCGTGCACTTCTTTGCGGGAATGGTGGCACTAGCCGATTGGGTTGGTTCAGACAAGCGATTTTTTCACTTCTCCAGGGAATTCGATTCTTCTTACGACCGGCACGCTCAGGAGCGCGCTTCCAAAGCCTTGGCCACCATAGGCATCGACACGGAGGGCCTGCCGCGCCTCAATTCTCCGTCCTTTTTTCAGGTTTCCGGATTTCGGTGTCCGAATCCAGCACAATCGGCGGTGGGCAAAGCTGACACGAAGCAGCAACTGATCATTCTTGAGGCTGCGACCGGCTCAGGAAAGACGGAGGCAGCACTATGGAGATTCGCCCAACTCTTTGCAGAGGGTTGCGTGGATGGATTATATTTTGCGGTGCCGACCAGAGCCGCAGCACGGCAGCTCCATGATAGGGTCAACAAGGCTATGAAACGGCTTTTCGGCAGCCAAGCCCCTGAAGCGGTATTGGCTATACCAGGCATGCTAAAGGCGGGAGAAACAACAGGCCATCGACTTCCGCATTGGAAAGTATTGTGGGATGACGGGGAAAACAGTTTCCCGGCACGGTGGGCCGCCGAACATGCAATGCGCTTTCTTTGTGCGACGGTTGCGGTGGGCACGATAGATCAGGCTATGCTGGCTGGCCTAATGGTAAAGCATGCGCACCTACGTGGCACCGCCTTGAGCCGCAGTCTACTGGTCATCGACGAAGTGCACGCTTCTGACGCTTACATGACCGCTATAGTGACGCATCTCCTGAAAGACCATCGGGAAATCGGGGGCTATGCGATGCTGATGTCGGCAACATTGGGTTCACGGGCACGAATTCGTTGGACCGGCGAACCTAGGCCAGACTTAAATACGGCGGTGTCAACGGACTACCCAGCGGTCTGGTTGGGGAATAGTCCCGTACCTCTGCAAGCACGCGGCGCTCGAACCAAGGTTGTCGAACTTGCTCTTGACGGAATGGAGCCATCACGGGCAGCGGAATTAGCTCTGGGAGCAGCGAGAAAAGGTGCACGCGTACTCGTGGTCCGAAACACGGTTGCGCGCGCGGTGGAGACATGGCGCGCAGTTCAGGAGCGCGGTGGAAGCAAGAAGCTGTTGGAGGTTGCCAGCGGACCTGCTTTGCACCACGGACGGTTCGCCGCCGAGGATCGAGAACTACTTGACCGGGCCGTGGAACGTATACTAGCCCCGGACCCCAAGCGCGCCCAGCACGGTATGGTGATTATAGGTACGCAGACTCTCGAGCAGTCACTCGATATCGACGCTGATTATCTCATTGCAGATCTCTGCCCCATTGACGTACTCCTACAGCGCATCGGACGCCTTCATCGACACGAGTTGCCTCGCCCCGAAGGATATGAAACCGCTAGATGCGTAGTCTTGATTCCGGAGCGTGGACTCGACCGGCTAACGGAGCCCGCATTCGACAATGGTCTTGGCGGATGGAACGGCAAACACGGATTTCAGGGCGTATACCAAGACTTATCGGTGCTGGAATTGACAAGAAGATTGCTGCAACAAGGGATAGATTGGTGCATTCCAGAGATGAATCGGGAATTGGTCGAAAGTGCAACGCACCCAGATGCCGTGGCTTCTCTTCTCGAAGAAAAAGGAAATACGTGGAAAGAATACGATCTCAAACTCGGCGGCACGATCGGAGCCCAAAATGCCTTTGCTCAATTGAACCGTTTAGACCGAAGCAAGCCTTATGGCGAGCCCTTCCCCCAGTCCGACGAGCGTATCGTGACCCGCCTTGGAGAAGAGGGCGTCGTGCTCACGTTCGACTCCTCACCGATCGGCCCTTTCGGTGGCGAAATTTCACGGCTCACATTGCCTGCCCACTTATCCTACGGAATTTCGGAGGCGGAAATTGATGCGGATAACGTAGCTGCAACGCCGGACGGGCTGGTCTTCACTGTCTCCGGTTCGGAATTCAGGTACACCCGTGAGGGGCTGGACAAAATCTCGAACTGCGCTGCGAAGAGGGGCATGCTAGCATGAATCTCCTGACAGAGCCGATTATTTCCATATCGCACGAAGAACGGATGTCGCTCCCGTCACTCCTTGCTGCAATGGCGTGTGGGAAAGTATCGCGATTCCCCTCCCTACGGGCCCATCAGCGTCCGTCGTGGCACATGTTTACGGTGCAACTCGCGGTGCTTGCGCTTTGGTCGTCGGACAGAAGGGACCTGCCTCGCGAAGCGACAGCATGGATTGATCTGCTACGCGGACTTACGCCCGACCACGCTGACGACGCGCCGTGGCGCATGCTTGTCGAGAGCCCGGCCAAACCGGCATTTCTGCAACCTCCAGATCCAGGAAAGTTGAAATGGACAGAAATATCTACACCGGATGACCTGGACCTGCTCATAACTGCACGCAATCACGACATTAAGCAATTGGCGTCCCGTGCGCCAGAAGTCGAGGACTGGCTCTTTGCGCTCGTGTCCTTACAAACGTCGGCGGGCTACGATGGAAGGGGTAACTACGGGATCGCGCGGATGTACAATGGTTCGGCCAGCCGCCCTATGATGGGACTTGCTCCGGCGCGCAAGGGAAATTACCGGATAGACCCAAGCGCATGGTGGGCACGCGACGTCAATCAGCTCTTAGCACAACGCCTATCGGGCGACGAGTCCCAACTAATTGGAAGTTTAGGCGGCCCAGCACTCTTATGGTGTGTTGACTGGCCGGACGGCCAACAACTCCACCTGAGCGCTATCGACCCGTTATTCATCGAAGTTTCCCGAAGAGTTCGATTGCGCGGAACGAACGGTAAACTCACAGCCGTTCGGTCCACCTCGAGAAGGCCTCGCATTGATGGCAAGATGTATCACGGAATTGTGGGCGACCCATGGATGCCCGTGCATAGAACAGAAGGAAAAAGCCTCTGGCTGAGAGGCGGCGATTTTGATTACAAGCGGTTGAGCGATCTCTTGTTCGGAGGCAGTTGGGAGGTTCCGACCCTGGCCAAACTTGGGTCAACCGAAAGAGCCGGT
Organism: Rhodothermales bacterium; assembly: GCA_965216255.1. Lineage (GTDB taxonomy): Bacteria > Bacteroidota > Rhodothermia > Rhodothermales > Bin80. The sequence goes on along the minus strand of OZ244148.1, from coordinate 3,270,933 downwards.
GATCACCTTCTCATTGCCGAGGCTTTGTCCCGCGGAAATTGCAAGACTGAAGGCTTTAAGACCAGGATTATTCCTGTCCCCGACAGTGCGGTGCGGTTTTTCCAGTCCCCGACCGTCGCCGATTATTCCCGCGATCAGGTGCGAGAAATCAAGGCATTTGATGAAGCGTTGCGTAATGCAATCTCTTTGGTCGCAGCAGGGGGTGACCAAGAGCAGAAAAAGAAAAAGAAAAAGAAGTGGCATAACGCAGTTGCTCGATCAACGAGAAAGCAATTCGATCGGGCCGCCGATAGCTTGTTCTTTTTCCACCTTTGGAACCGGCTGGAAGCGCAAAACTCGAATTCTCCTGTAGCCGTAGAACAGGCAACAGGCGAGTTTCGTCGCCTGTTGCTAAACGCAGCCCAAGCCGAATTAGAAGCTGCGTTGCCTGGAATTCCTTGCCCCTCAGCCCAAAGGCCAAAGGCCGAGGCACGCTCGTGGCGCGCGTTTTTTGCGCGTGTAAACAAGCTCGATCCACAGCTCCGTTCCACACATCAGAATGGGGGAGAGATGCTACCGAGAACAAAGCACATTTACAGCACAGCCGTAGCGGCCGCAGGGATGCTCCAGCATCTCGGCCCTGGAAGATTGGCCGAATTACGCCGGATGAACGCATCTTCGGCTGGTGCTCCCACCTTCTGGAGACTTGCTGCACAATATCACGAAATCGACCAAAACCAAGAAACGTGGATGGCAATCATTAAGATAGTGGCCATCCTAACGCCCAAGGGCGACGCAGCAATGCGCCAACCGCTACATGTTTCTAAGCGCCGGTTAGGCGCAGTTCTGTGCGATGGTGGCAACCCTGTTTGGCCTAACGGTGAGTCACCTCGCCCGGCACTAAGTGAGCGGAGGCTCGCGCAACTTATGGCTGCCCGGGGCACGCAACGTGGAGTTTATATGGAACGTGCTGCCCGTGCGATTCGCCGCACGATGCAACCTGGAACCGGCGTCAACGTCTCGGATCTGGCTCAGCTGCTGTTGGATTATCCGGACCGAGTGCAGGTCACACGACAACTCGCCGAATCCTACTACAAACGGCTGGATCGAGCCGACAGAAAGTTTCAATCCAAACAAGAAAAGACGAACGAATGACCGAACCACGGTTTCTACAAATCCACACGCTCAGCCCTTATGCGGCTGCCCTACTCAATCGCGACGATGCCGGGTTGGCAAAGCGGCTGATATATGGCGGCGCATCTCGCACACGCGTTTCCTCCCAGTGTCTGAAGCGGCACTGGCGAATGGCGGACGACCCACATGCATTGGATCAAATCGATGGCGCGGAAGCTGCCTATCGGTCCCGAGAGTTGGTTACACAAAAGATAATTGGACCACTTCGCAACCGCTATTCAGACGAAGTAGTGGATGCACTCGAACCAGAGATTCAAAAAGCCGTCTACGGCGACAAGGGAATAACTAAGAAAAGTCGCCAAACCTTGCTATTCGGAGCGCCAGAAATTACCTGGTTAGCTCGAGAAGCGGAAAGGCTGGCCATAGGAGCCAATGGCGATGCCAATGCCGCCAAAAATTCCGCCCAAGAGTGGAAAAAGGAGTTCCGGCAGAACATCAAAGTAATGCGAGAAAGCACATCGCTTCCCGCCGGATTGATTTCCGCGTTGTTCGGACGTATGGTCACCTCGGATACCGACGCCAATATCACTGCCCCGGTGCACGTAGCTCACGCATTCACGGTACATGCCGAGGAAGCCGAGAGCGATTTTTTCACCGCAGTAGACGACTTATCCGAAGGAGAGCCGGGAGCCGATACGATTCAGGAAACCGAACTGACTTCCGGGTTATTCTACGGCTATGTTGTAGTCGACCTCCCAGGTTTGGGGGAGAACTTAGGACACGATATAGAAATCGCCGGAAAGGTCCTCTCTAACTTCATTCATTTAATTGCCGAGGTTTCTCCGGGATCAAAGCGCGGATCTACTGCCCCTTATGGTCGAGCTTCATTCATGCTCCTTGAGGCCGGAGATCGCCAACCTCGATCTCTTGCCGAGGCTTTTCGCCGACCGTGCAAGCCAGATACTGCTACTGCTGTCAAAGCGTTAGCGAATTATCTTCAACAACTCGACGAAATGTACAACACAGGGGAAGATCGGCGCGTGATGACCCTCATCGATATCGAACTGCCGAGAGCAAAACCTGGATCGCTAAGTGAACTCGCGCGGTGGGCGAAGACCCTACCAGGAGGTATGACGTGAATCATCGGTGGTTGGTGGTACGTCTTGAGGCGCCAATAATGGCTTTCGGCGGAGTCGCTGTAGATCAGGTTGGCCCCACGCGCGACTTCCCTGCTGCTTCCATGGTGACGGGTCTGTTCGCGAATGCACTCGGCTGGCATTGGTCGGATCGCTCTGCACACCAGACTTTACAAGATCGACTGATATTTGCCACCCGCCATGAACGACGATCCGGTTCCTTGCCTATCCTGACGGATATTCAAAATGCCCTTCTCTCAAAATCGGACAAGTGTTGGACTACGTGGGGCTCGCCCGTCGGCCGTGGAGGTGCCAGTTACAGTGCACCGCATCGACGCACCAGGTACTACCTTGCCGACCAAGCCGTGCAGATTGTCTTGAGGCTTAACCCTGCGGGCGAATACCCCACAATAGAAAAACTCGCCGAATTCCTTGAACGCCCGGCCCGCCCGCTGTTTATCGGTCGCAAATCTTGTCTGCCTTCGTGTCGCTTGATGCAAGGATGGGTGGTAGCAGACTCGGCATACGCCGCCCTTGGACTTCTGCCCGGATCTGGACCCTTCCGCGCTGCTTGGCCAGCGAGCGAGGGACCAGAATCGGGCCCTCAGGTAGAACGGGTCTCCGAACTCGGCGATTTGAGGAACTGGCGAACAGGGATGCACAGCGGATCGCGCCATGTCATTGAAGGGCAGATTTACGGGAAAGCAAAGCATAGATGAACTGTCTTTACCTTATCCGCGTACCGGTTGCGATGGATAGACTTGCTCGGTGGGCCGGGGATCGCGGTTGGATTCGCCGCGGGCACCAAACCTATGAATTCGACGAGGGCCGTGCTCTTCACCATCTTGTCGACGAATTATTCGGACCCCGCCAGCTTCGTCCATTTCGCCTATTGGTCGCGCCCGGCGCCGTAGTGGCAAACCTCTATGCCTACAGCCAGCAAGATCATGAGCGACTTCAGGAATTAGGCAGGATTCACGGACTGCCTGAATACGCGAGCGTAATCGATATCGATCGAATTCAGGGAAAGGTCATGCCGACCGAATGGACCGTAGGACAACAAGTCGGATTCGACTTACGCGTACGGCCGGTTCGCAGGCTGAAATCCGATCAGATAGTTGGTGGTAGGCAATTCAAGAAGGGTGTGGAACTTGATGCATTCCTAGTAGAGGTAACGCGTCAGCGCTCGGAGAATGGCGTCTGGGCGTCAGCAGAATCCCAAAGCAGAGAAATTGTTTATTTGGCTTGGCTGGAGGAAAGGCTCGGTGAGGCAGCCCAACTCAACCGCCACGCCACACGTCTATCTCGATTCCGGCGTAACCGCGTTTCTCGAGGCGAATCGGGTTCTGAAGGGCCCGATGCAACGTTCCACGGCCTCCTAAGAATTGAGAATGTTGACCTTTTTCAGAACTTGCTGGAGCACGGTTTAGGAAGGCACCGCGCCTACGGATACGGGATGCTCTTGCTCAGACCACCCGGACAATTACGCTGAAGGACCCATGTTTAAAGGCAGACTAGGTCTCGACAGTGCCAGAGTTCCCCATAAAGACCGTGCGGGACTCCTTTACCTAGCACGCGGAGGACTTAGAGCCTGCGAGGGCACGCTCGTGTTCCTGCAAGGAACTGCGACCGAATCCGATGCGCTATTGCCCGGTGAATACGCTATCCCATTACAGGGCGTCTCAATGATAATGCTAGGCCCGGGATCTACCGTCAGCCACGATGCGCTTCGGCTTCTTGCAAATGCGCGCACTGCTTTGGCTGCAGTCGGAGAGAATGGAGTCAGGATGTACACCGCACCCCCACTGTATTCCGAGCGATCTGGCCTTGCACGAAAGCAAGCCTACTGTTGGGCGGATCGAGGTCTTCGGTCTGACATAGCACGTAGAATGTATGCATGGCGATTCGGGCAATCGCTGCCTCAAGGTGATATCGACATGTTGCGCGGTATGGAAGGTGCCCGCATGAAACAAGTTTATCGGCTCATCGCACAACAAGTGGGTATCGAGTGGAAGGGGCGTCGCTATGATCGGGCGAATCCCGATTCTGCAGATCTTCCCAATCAAGCGTTGAATCACGCCGCAAGTGCGGTTGAAGGAGCTGCCGCGATAGCCGTCGCCTCGACTGGCACCATCCCACAACTTGGTTTCATACACGAGAATCCAGGGCAGTCCTTTGTCTTGGACATTGCCGACCTTTACCGGGACAAAGTCACAATAACGTACGCCTTCCGAGCAGCGAAACACGTTGCTGGGCGACCTGACGTAAGCATTGAGCGAAGAACGCGTCGTCAGATTGGCGAAGCGATCGTGAAACATCGGGTAATCCCTACAATGATCGAACGTATCCACGCATTGTTTGAGCAAGTCACGAAATAGGAAGCAAGTACGACTATGCCCATGACAATCGTCGTAACCCGGGACGTAGAGTCTCGTTATCGTGGGTTGCTCACGTCCATTATGCTGGAGATTGCCCCAGGCATGTATGTCGCTCCAGATCTTTCGGCTACAGTTCGCGGGCGTCTCTGGACCATTTTGACATCCTGGTGGACTTCACTTGGCCGTGGAGCTATCGTCATGGTATGGCGCGACAGAACCGCATCCGGGAATCTGCGCATAGAAGCGCTTGGTGAACCGAGCAAAGAGATAGTCGATGCTGATGGCATATTGATCTTGAAAAGACACTGATCGGATGCATTTGTAGTTCTTTGACATGTTGCGCACTAATATGGGGCGTAGTGGCTTACTACAAACTTGCTACACACATGGCTACGATCTCACACCGGAGTATGTATACAAGTATGTGAAGAGTATTCCCCGCGCACGCGGGGATAGACCGCTGTTATGGAAGAAGCGCAAGTACGTATGGCTGTATTCCCCGCGCACGCGGGGATAGACCTTGGTCATGGATTTTCTTTTGGTTTGCTCCACCGTATTCCCCGCGCACGCGGGGATAGACCCTACCCCCTCGCCAGTATTGCCCTCCAGCGAGAGTATTCCCCGCGCACGCGGGGATAGACCCGCGTCAGGGCCCCAATTGTTCCTTGACATGCTGTATTCCCCGCGCACGCGGGGATAGACCTGTTAGAGTTGCGATTCAGCCTGTATAGCTCACGTATTCCCCGCGCACGCGGGGATAGACCTCTTACCGGCGCGAATTTGACCGGCGCGAATTTGTATTCCCCGCGCACGCGGGGATAGACCCGCGCGGGAGCGTAAACGATAAAGCCGTGAGACGTATTCCCCGCGCACGCGGGGATAGACCTAGCGTATGCGACGTTCAAGTTCATGTGGTTGAGTATTCCCCGCGCACGCGGGGATAGACCCGAGATCAGTGGGAGTACCTACAGCGACACGGGGTATTCCCCGCGCACGCGGGGATAGACCCGCAGAAAATGGCCGTTTACTCCGTGGCAAGATGTATTCCCCGCGCACGCGGGGATAGACCTGTCATCGTGGCTGTAGGGACGGATATGCTGACGTATTCCCCGCGCACGCGGGGATAGACCGCGGAGAGCATGATCGAAGGCCCGCCTGCCCTGGTATTCCCCGCGCACGCGGGGATAGACCACATCTTGCCTTTCACGTAGCGTAGGCACGGCGGTATTCCCCGCGCACGCGGGGATAGACCATCTGCCATCAACGCGGCCATAGGCCAATGTCGGTATTCCCCGCGCACGCGGGGATAGACCCGCGTCATAGGATTGCCAAAGCGCGCTCGCTAAGTCTACCCTTGGTCCACTTCTCGGACTTGACATAATGTCGCATCTTTGATTTTCCGGCCTGTTTAGCAGAATTGCGATCTTGCCTGGGAGGTCAGGACGCAGCCACTTTGGCCGTGGAACTTGGATTCAATGCCCGGAATATGGGCGGTAGAACGGCTTGGTCTTTCGAAAGAGGGCCAAGCTCGAATGCATATCGATATAGCGCTTTCGGGGCATTATGGTGCCTGAGCGTTGTCTGTTCTGTCCCGTTTTCCTCCAATTTGTTCCCTTTGTCACTCGCACGCCCGGTGCTATTCCCGCTGAACAGGCACTGCTGTCGCCTTGCTCAGGTACTGCTCCGCAGCAACGAACTCGGCCCCTATTTCCAGGCGGCTGTAGCCGCGCCACATGATCTTGACCCCCGGCGGCGGGTCATTCTTCCGGTTCATGTAACCGCCCAGGATAGCCATCACCAGGATCGCCGAAGCCAGATCCTTGGGAAGCGGCAGGCGGTAGCGGTGGGCATAGGCCTCAAGCGCACGCAGCTCCGTGTCCGTAAACAGGATCTGGGCCTCGGCCTCTGGCACCTCGCGCCTCAATAGCGTCATCAACAGCAGGCGCCAGGCCATCACGGCATAGATGGTAATGGCGCAGTGTAGGCTGCTGGCCTTTTGCATGCTCAACTCCTCCACCTTGCACCCGCTCTTGAGTACCCGAAAGGCGTCTTCAATGCGCCACCGCTGCGCGTAATAGTCCACCATCTTCAGGGCCTCCTCGCGCGTAGTTACCTCCACGGTTGTGAGCAAATACCACTCTATAGGCGTCTCTGCCTCCGGAGGCGCCTCCTCACGGAGGTGAATGCCACTTACCCGCACCGCCTCGCCCGTGAAGCCGTCTGTGGGACGAAGAGCCAGCTGGCGGTAGCGCACCGCCATGCGCGCCATGCGGCCCCCTCGTTTCTCATGCAGCAGACGGCCCGACTTCTCGCGGCGGCTCAGACGGGCTATGGGCACCTCTACGAATCCGTCCGGGGCACCCCCGCGCATGGACGCAAACAGCTTCTGCTTCCCTGCCAGGATGCGATCCACCTTGGCCCGCACCAACACGTGGGTCCGCCGCTGACTCCGCCACGCCTCGAAGACGGCAAACATGTCCCCTTCCCGGTCCATGACGCTGATCACGCGTGTCCTGCCACTGAGATGCGAGGCCGCCTCGACCGTGTCGTTGAATCCGTCTACCCAGCGCTGCGTTGCTGGCTTGTGGGGCCCTTTCTCGGGCGCATACGCACAGCGCAACAGCCCCAGCGGCAACCCCTCTGCACTCAGGGCCAGCGTAGCGTGCAAACGCACACCCTGGGCCTTCGCTGTGGTCTGGTTGCTACCGATCACCTCTAGACCCTCGCATTTCGGACGCGTACTGTAGGTGATGATCGTCTCGTCCTCTACGCACAATACCGTCGTCTGCGTACGCATCCGCTCTATCGTACGCATCCGATGCGGTTCCAGGATCTTCTTTGGTGTAACCTTCTTGCTGTTAACCTTCTCTATGAAGCGATAATACCCCTTTACCGCTGCACTCTCGACCTCGATGCCTGCCGTCATGGGCTCTCCCGGTGTTCGGGCCAATATAGCGACACTCTGGACCAGGCGGTCCGTGCGCCGCTTGTCCCCCAGCGGCGCGCCGCCAAACTCCTGCTGCGCCCAAGTGTCGCTGCACAGTCCCGCACCCACTTCCAGCCGGGGGTAGGCCTCTACATGCGGCACCCCGAGACGCGCGCGCCAGCGGCGATCCAACTCAAAGACGAAGACCGCCTTCTTCGAAGTGGTGCACGCCTTGGTGCGGGCATGCCGGCCCCGACCGGAGGTCTTGCCCACATACAGGAAGCCCGCCGCCCGGAAACACGTCCCCCGCTGATCGGGCCCCACAAACGTCTCCACCACCCACGGACGATACCCGTAGCGCTGGAAAAAGTCCTGTAGCAATCGCCTCAGCACCTTCCCCAAAAGATGACTGGCCAGGTTCTTGCACCGGATCTCCGGTCGAATCAAGAACCGGTTCAGTCCCACAACGTAGTGCAGATGCTTCTGGCGCTGCTCCTCTGACCAGGCCATCCACGCATCGCGCGGCCCAAGATACAGGGCGGAAGCCGCAAAGCCGATCGCCCCCAGATAGCCGTGCTCGCTCCGAAAGAGATACCGCAGTTGTGCCCCCGCGAACTTCGTCGCACCCTGCGGATGCTCTGTGGCCATGAGCGTGTTCCAGATGGCGCGCTGCGCGTCGTCTTCGACCAGCTCCAGTTCCAACCCCCTGATATCCCTGAGTGAAGCGGGCACATCCTCTGCCTCTGGCACCGGCTGGTCCAAAAGACGTGCATTACTGCCTTGGATGCAGCGCTTAGGCGCCGGCAATGACAGCCTGCCCTCGGATTCCAATGTCCTTAGTGCCTTCAGACACCCGGCTTGCTGCGGCTGCCCCTTCACATCATGGAATCTGAAAGCCTCGCAGACGCGGCGACTCAGCGCCGTCCGGCCCGCGTCGGGGTGTGCATCCATCACCCGCTCAAGCCGTGTTTCCGAAGACCGCAGTGTCCGCAGGATCTGATTTTGGGCAGTCATGCGGCCAATCTACGCGGCACAAATCACAATGTCAAGTCACAAATGTGGGTAAAGGGTAGCGCTAAGTATTCCCCGCGCACGCGGGGATAGACCACTGCAATCACGGTTGCAGCATACCAACATCTGGTATTCCCCGCGCACGCGGGGATAGACCCGTTGCGGAAATTCACCCCGGAGTTCGCGATGAGTATTCCCCGCGCACGCGGGGATAGACCGTCGTCATCTATCTGCTCGGCGAGGCGGCCATCGTATTCCCCGCGCACGCGGGGATAGACCCCCGTCAGCCTGCGCATCTTGCGGGTTCATAGGGTATTCCCCGCGCACGCGGGGATAGACCGAGGCAGTCTGGGCGACCCCACAGGAGGGGGCTGTATTCCCCGCGCACGCGGGGATAGACCCCAACACACGTTAGGGGGGCCTTTTCCCCTCAAGTATTCCCCGCGCACGCGGGGATAGACCTGTCCTGGCTGCGGTCCTGATTTACGCCCGCAGGTATTCCCCGCGCACGCGGGGATAGACCGTAAAGGTGATGCGTGCCGTAGCGGGTGGCTTTGTATTCCCCGCGCACGCGGGGATAGACCCAACAGCCTTCGGGAGCGCCGGCCACTGTCCGTGTATTCCCCGCGCACGCGGGGATAGACCCCAGCCTGAGCCGACAGCACAAATGTACGCTGAGTATTCCCCGCGCACGCGGGGATAGACCCGTCATATGGGAGCCGGTTATCTCGGAAGACCCGTATTCCCCGCGCACGCGGGGATAGACCCCACCATCCAAACATCCGACCGCCGCTTCAAAAGTATTCCCCGCGCACGCGGGGATAGACCCGGGGACCAGTATTCGGAGCCGTCGGCCTGCTTGTATTCCCCGCGCACGCGGGGATAGACCTGGGGCAAACGTCCTCACGTGGGAGCCCTCTTTGTATTCCCCGCGCACGCGGGGATAGACCCTCTATTTTCCAAGCTCTATTCCGAAACCGTCTGTATTCCCCGCGCACGCGGGGATAGACATGCCAATATACTTGACATACCTTGCACCTTAGCGTATTCCCCGCGCACGCGGGGATAGACCATTGGGTGGGGGATTGGGGCTAGTTCAGTCCGGGTATTCCCCGCGCACGCGGGGATAGACCTCATGACCCGATTCACTATCTAGTGCTTGTACGAAAATACTGTAAAGCTTCAAGAAACAATCGGTTATATCTTGCCATTGGCGCTGAATCTGAGGGACGTATAGCCGATTCGGGCGTTTAAGAGCGCAAAACAGCTCACATTCGCCAGGGAAACCATGCGCAAGATTGTCCCAGAGTGCCGTGCACTCGACAGTACGCCGATCAAGGAGATTGCCATAGACCCGAGAATGCGCGACGACATGAGTGCGGTGCTCAAGGGTCTGCAGTGCGTCTACTGCACGGCGGAATCCCGTGCGGCCTTGTTCACGATTCTGGAGGCGCACTTTCAGCCGGGTACGCGCAAAGATGTCGGGCGACCGGGCATGGATCTATGGCGCGTCATCGTGTTTGCGATAGTCAAGCAGTGCCTGGATCTGGACTACGATGCTTTGTTGTACCGGGCCAACAACGATCTCTTGCTGCGGGAGCTCTTGGGGCACGGAGATGCCGGGTTTGACGAGGTGAAGTACAGCAGACAGCGGCTGGTGGACAACGTGCAGCTTTTGACGCCGAAGCTGGTCCGGAAGGTGGCCCAATTGATAGTGCGGACGGGGCACAAGGTGGCTGGAAATGAGTCTGGGACCGCGCTAGCCGGTCGCTGCGATTCCAGGGTGGTTAAGACGCATGTGCACTATCCCACCGATGTGGGTCTGTGCTGGGATGCGGTTCGTGGTTTAATACGTGTGAGTGCACGCTCGGCTGCGGCATTCGCTCTTCCGGGCTGGCGCAAGCATGCGGATCGCACGCGGAAGATATACCAGGCCTTCATCCGGGTGCGGACGGCCCCGCGCTACCGGCAGAATCCGAAAGGAGTGAAGGCGTACTTGCGCCAGTGCACACAGACTGCAGCACGTGCCCGTACGCTGTTAAATGCCTTGGCCACGGCGCAGAAATCGGAGGCGGCGCGAGCGGATATCGCGTATTACTTGCGCTATGTGGACTTGTTGGTGGATCAAGTAAGGCGTCGCATCCTCTTGGGCGAGATGATTCCACATGCGCAGAAAGTGTTTTCCATCCACAAGCCACATACGCGTTGGATCAGCAAAGGCAAGGCGGGCGTGCTGGCGGAGCTGGGCCTTCCGGTCGCACTGGTAGAAGATGAGCACCGGTTCATTTTGGCTTATCACAACCTGTGGGACACATCAGATGTTGAGGTGGCGGTACCGATCATTGATGCGGTGCAGGCGGCTTTTCCAGAGTTCAATGCGTGCAGTTTTGACCGGGGCTTTCACAGCTTGAAGAATCGAAAAGCATTGGATGCTCGGCTGGCGCTCAATGCGCTTCCGAAGAAGGGCAAGCTTTCTCTGGCGGAGCGTGCGCGGGAGCGCGCGCCTGCGTTCAAGGCAGCGCGGCGGCAGCACCCGGCCGTCGAGTCGTGTCTGGCTAATTTCGGACTTCGGGGCGGTGCGCTGGTGCGGCAGAAGAGTCCGGAGAACTTCGCGCTGATGGTGAGCCTGTCGGTGTTGGCGGTCAACGTGCACCGGCTGGGTTGCCTGGTGCGCGCCCAGGAACGGGCACGAATGAGGCGTCGGCGAAAGCGCGCGGCGTAGGCCCGCTACCACCTCGCAGAAAGGTCCCAATCGCAGGCCCCAAGGGACACGTATGCCCTCCCGATAGGAACACAACGCCCTTCGAGCCGCAAACTGTCCGTGCGCGCACGCAAGAGACGCCAGCATGGCCGAAACACTCGAAGCGGACCGTCAACGAACTCAAAAAACGACCGTGCCTGTGCATTCGAGGCCGAAAAAAGAGAGTATTCGGTCAATCACTATCTACGAGCTCATCGGTATTCCCCGCGCACGCGGGGATAGACCCAGAAGTTTTCTCCGGCACGTTAAGCCAGAAACGTATTCCCCGCGCACGCGGGGTTAGACCTTCCAGCTCCTTCGACTCCGAATCCCTTTTTATGTATTCCCCGCGCACGCGGGGTTAGACATCCATTGTGGTGTACCTTACACTCCTCCCAGCCGTATTCCCCGCGCACGCGGGGTTAGACATCCATCCATCTATAAAGATGGATAGAAAATGAACGTATTTTCCGCGCGCACGTGGGGGACCCAACATTGCGTTGGGACTGTATAGTAATCCTGTGTCAACCGACTGCGCCATTCTGCAAGCATCATCGTCCAAGATTCTTCGGGTTGTAATAATCGGGGCGGAATCTACGGGCAAGACGACCCTGGCTTGCCGATTGGCAGAACACTACGGTACGGTGTGGGCGCCAGAGTACCTGCGCGACTTTGTACTGAGCAAGGGAGCGCCACCCGAGAAGGATGATGCCTGGCAGGTTGCTTCCGGGCACCTGGCGCAGGAACGAGCCCTCTCGGATCAGGCTCAGCGCGTACTGTTTCTGGACACTGACCTTGTACTCACTTGCATTTACCAACGACATTACTTTGGAAGCTGCCCGACGAAACTCATCGATGCATCTGCTGCGTCCGAGGGCGACCTGTATCTGGTTACCGATATGGACATACCTTGGGTGCCAGATCCGGGGCAGCGCGACGGACCCCTTGTGCGCAGCGCCGTACATGAGTGCCTAATGAAAGAACTTCATGTGCGCGGCATCACATACGAACTGCTATCCGGTTCCATCAAGGAGCGTATGCGGACAGCCGTGCGCCTGATTGATCTGGTCCTTGGTCAGGCGGATTGAAAAGAGATCGCCTTCCCGGCCCACCACGACTGCCAACGGTCCAGGCACCCTGCTATTTCAAATCCTGTACGCACCGAAATCCCACGTGGAACAGTGACGTTTCCGGGGTAGAATGGCTGCGGCCGGACACACGGTATCCGTGACACCATCCCGGCTCGCACAAAAAGCTGCCACCCCGCTGGGATTTCTCACTCTGCGGCGTAGCAGTGAACGGGAGGTCCCGGTCCGCATAGGACCGATACCAGTCCTGTGTCCACTCCCAGACATTTCCGCCCATATCCACGAGGCCTAGCGGGGTTGCGCCAAAGGCACCGACCGGGGACGTGTACAGGTATCCGTCTTCTCCAGTATTACTTACGGGAAAGATGCCATTCCAGACATTTGCCCGATAGGCGCTGTCTTCAACCAGGCTCCTGCCCCAAGCGTATGGATTGCGAGCGCCGTTTGCCCCACGAGCGGCATGCTCCCATTCCACCTCCGTCGGTAGCCGCTTGCCTGCCCAACTAGCGTAGGCTACCGCATCGTTCCAGGACACTTGCGTGACGGGATGCGCATCCGGAGCCGGATCCGCGTCAGGGCCGAGCGGATGACGCCAGGTCGCGCCCTCCACGAGGCGCCACTGCTGCGTCGTGTAGTCGAGGATGCCAGCATTGCCAAAGTGCTCCGCCTCGGTCAAAAAATTCGTCGCTTTGACAAAAGCCGCGAATTGCGACACCGTGATGGGATGCATGTCCATGAGAAAGGACGCTACTTCGACCTCGAATTCAGGCCGTTCGTGAGTAGGGCCGTCGGTTGATCCAATAACGGTGGTGCCGCCGGGTACGTATACCATGCCGGCCGGAATTGCCCCCGGGGGGGGCGCATCCTGCTGTTTGTCCACAGGCCTGCAGCCACTAATGCCGCAAAAGAGCATTAACAGGCATGCCAAGCCCCTCTTAATTGAAGACATTGTCCTTGTTCGACTTGTTCGTGCACTTAGCCACCCACCTGTAGCCCCAGAGACAAATGGCCTGCGGGCCCCAGTCGCATGGCCCGCTAAGCGGCTGCCTGCTCAGTGCCATTCAGGAATATCGAGTTGCGTGGGCACACGAACAAGCCCCTTCTCGTGCTCTGCAACTACGCCAAGTATTTCTCGGATAACACCCGGATGATCCACGGCCACATTGAACCGCTCTGATGGATCGTGGTCAAGTTGGTAAAGGGCCGGCGGATCATGAGAGACCGGCGAATCCCCTACATAGGCGGACTGCGTCACAAAATGCAGTTTCCAGGGACCCTTCCTGACGGCAAAAAGGCGTGTGCCCCGGTAGTAGTAAACAACGTCTCGTACATCCGAATCGGGATCGCTCAACACCGGCATGAGGTCTGTCCCATCGACCAACCGGTCTTGTGGCATGCTTGCACCTGCAAGCGAGAGTGCCGTCGCGTACAGATCCATGGTTGTTGCAAGCGCATCCGTTGTACGCCCGCCCTCAATCACCCCTGGCCACCATGCTACCATCGGTACGCGCATTCCTCCTTCCCACGTAGTGCCTTTGCCATCATGCAGCAAGCCTGCAGAGCCGCCCTCCAGATGCTCCGTTAGCCACGGGCCATTGTCACTTGTAAAAACCACCAGCGTGTTTTCGGCAAGACCCAGTTTGCGAAGCTCTTCCAGTATCTGCCCCGTACTCCAATCGAGTTCTTCAACCACGTCACCGTATAGTCCACGTGCGCTGGTGCCCTCGAACCTCTCGGAAGCGTATATGGGGACATGCGGAAAGGTGTGCGGCAAATAGAGGAAAAAGGGACGATCACGATGCTTGCGCATGAAACGCAGCGCTTCCTCCGTATACTGCTGGGTTAGCAACCGCTGATCCGGACTCGTTGCAATGGTCTCCGCGCCCCGCATCAGTGGTAGCGGCGGATAGTCCCGTGCCCTACCTTGCGAATTTGGGGCAGGGAGCATGTCATTCGAGTACGGAATACCGAAATAGTAGTCGAACCCATGCCTTGCCGGCAGGTGCTCGCTCCGATGGCCCAAATGCCATTTGCCGACAACGCCGGTGGCATATCCATTTGCTTTCAAGGCTTCCGCAATGGTAAACTCATCCTGCGGCAGGCCGCCCCTAGAGGGTGGAAACAGCACGCGTGTCGCATCGTGCGCCATGCCACTGCGTACGGGTAGCCTCCCGGTCAATAGTGCCGCCCGGCTGGGCGTACACACCGGGGCACCTGTATAAAACTGGGTGAACTTGAGTCCTTCCGCCGCCATGGCATCGATGTGCGGCGTACTGATGGTAGGATGCCCATACGGGCCAAGATCTCCGTATCCCAAGTCATCCGCAAAAATGATTACGATGTTGGGAGCAGCGTTCGTGCCGCAACCCACCAGGACAAGAAACGGAAGTATTCGAAAGTAGGTCTGCACCGCAAGGAATCGGAACATTCTGCATTCTTTGGCCGCTGGCGCCAACAGGGTACGGTTTCGTGCGACCGTTATCAAGCAGAAGACGTCACAGATGCCGTGTGTCTTCGCAGCGCACGGGGAAGAATTTGCATGCCTTCATCGGCATATCTACGGGGTTGGCTACTACCAGCCTACCCGTCAAATTGCGCAGCGGACGAGGTCCAGATTCGGCCTTTTGCGAATTCTGAATCTATGGTAGGCCAAACCTCCGCACGCGTCCCCGGCAGTTGATACAATCGCTGGTTGTTTAAGCCGCGGCTGCCTTCAATGCACGCGGGCAGTAGGCGGCAATTGCGACAACATGAAGTCCATCCTGCGCCGGGGCACCGGCCCGGCATATTGTTGTTTTCGGGATCTCGAAGTGGCTAAGATGAAGCAGCTGTCATAATTCGGGCAGAAGCGGATCGGGGCCACGTGTAGGCTACCGCATGGTTCACCGTACTCATCGGTGCGGGTTCACCATATGTTTGGTGTCATCCTGACTACCGGCGCACGGCGATATGAAACACGTAGTAAGGCTCCTCGGAACCTTACTGCTGGTAGCAGAACTGCTGGCTGGAACTGTGGGCGAGAACCCGGGCATGTCGCAGCAAAGATTGTGTGGAACAGACCCCTGCAACGGGAATCGAATCTTGCTAGGCTCCGATGTTTCGTACAGCCGGATCGGAAAACTCAGTGATCCCAGCCCCCCGGGGGAATCCGGCGAAGGCAGTAGTCACCGCTACGACCATCAGCGGCATCAACCGCAGGGCCACGGTAATCCGCCTTTAGCGTTTGCTCGGCCCATAGAGCTTGCCCAATGAGGGATTGGATCGGAGCGCCGGTAAATGCTATGATGGCCAGATGCCACGGCGGGCAGCGGGCATAGCCGCTTCAGGTACAGCAGCGGGTTCCGGCGAAAAGTCTTCCCCGGGATTGATAAACAGATCCTGCTCGTACTGGTATTGCCGGTCATGCAACTCCCGATAGCGGCCGCACCGTGCCATTAGTTCAATGTGTGTCCCCCGTTCAACAATCCGCCCCTCCTCTAGTACCAGAATCTGATCGGCGCTTCTAATCGTGGACAAACGGTGCGCAATGACAAATGTGGTCCGGCCCTGCCGTAGTTTGCTAAACCCTTCCTGAATCAGTGCTTCACTCTCACTATCAAGACTCGATGTCGCTTCGTCAAGAATTAGCAGTCGAGGATCTGCTAGTATAGCCCGGGCAATGGCGATACGCTGCCGCTGGCCTCCCGACAACCTAATGCCCCGTTCACCGACCACCGCGTTGTAGCCGCCCGGGAAACCGGTAATGAAATCGTGGGCATTGGCAGCGCGGGCCGCGCGCTCCACCTCCGGCATGCTGGCATCCGGGCACGCATATCGGATGTTATCCGTCACTGTACCGTCGAATAGGAAGTTTTCCTGCAGCACCACCCCAATTTGGGTCCGCAGGTCGGCTAGTCTTACCCTCGTACTGTCGAATCCATCCAGGAGAATTCGCCCGGAGGTGGGGTGATTGAATCCCATAACCAGACTGACCAGGGAACTCTTCCCCGACCCACTGGGCCCGACCAGAGCAGTCGTGGTTCCGGCACGGGCCTCCAGTGATACGCCGCAAAGAACGGGCACATCGGCGTCGTATTGAAAATGGACATCTTTGAAAACAACATCACCTTTGAGTGACGGTAAAGGAATCCGGGCCAGGTCATCTTCTGTCTCGGTAGACGCCTCCATGAGTTCACGAATGCGGTCCAGGCCTGCAAACGCGTCCGTAACCTGCGTACCGATGCTCGCCAGCTGCGCAATCGGCATTACCAGTATGCCAACAAAGAATATGTACATAACCAGGTCCCCGAGCGTCATCCGCCCCTCGGCTATGGCCGCGGCACCCATGAGCAGCATGACAACTCCGATCGCTCCCACCGCAACGGTTGCCAACGCCGTCGTCGCCGAAATCCCGGTAATGGATCGGGCTATTTTCCGAAACAGACGCTCTACACCCTCGCCGAACAGGCGCTGCTCCCTTTCCTCCGCATGATAGGCCTTGACAATACGGATACCGGCAAGGGTTTCACCCAGGCGCCCGGACACCTCTGCGGTAATCTCCTGCCTCTTGCGAAATATGGGGCGCAGTTTCTTGAATGCGTAAACCAGAACGGCGCTGAATCCCCCCACAATCACGAGCGTGACCACAGTAATCTGCCAACTGAGATAGATGAGAACGACAAAGGCTATTGTGGCTGTGAACGCACTTCCTGCCAACATAACCACGCCTGTACCAACGAGATTTCGGATGCCTTGGGCATCGGACATGATTCGGGATATGAGCACTCCCGTCCGTGTCCTTTCGAAGAAGCGAATGGGCAGATGTAGCACATGCTCGTGCACTGTTTTGCGCATCTCCATGATGGCCCGCTGCGCCGTAACCCCTATGATCTGCGAAAGGGCAAACCCGGTAACGGCCTGCACCAACGTCGCCACGCCGACAGCCACCGCAATCGGCACCACAAGCTCGAAACGTTCATTGCCGATGACTTCGTCAATGAGCCACTTCGAACTGCCTGGCAGCACAAAGCCACTGAGCCTGCTTACAATAAGCAGCCCCAGGCCAAGCACCATCTTTTCGCGATGTGCCCACAGCAGATTCTTGGCCTGGCGCCACGTTGAACCAAGAAAAACGGAGCTAGACCTCTCTCTGTTAGCCATTTGTATAGCCGAAAGGCTGGGCAGTACCATCTTATACCGCTGCGGATCCGCGCACAACAGCCAGCCTGTAGCACGTCCTTGAATATGCCCAAACTATTGGGCATCCATCTAAATCAAACCACGTATCAGCATGCCGACGGCAAATCCGGTATAGTTGCCCACGGCGTATCCGAGCAGGCCCGCGGCCACTCCGGGCAATACCCTGTCCATGTAGCCGCGTGCTGTAGCCAGAGCCATGGCCGAAGGTGGCCCGCCCACGTTGGCCTGTGAGGCAACCAGGAGAGTGGCTAGGTCAAATCGAAGAAACAGCCCCAGTCCGAAGATGACCACGCCGTGCACCACAACCGTGCCAATCGCAAAGTAGACCACACTGGGGCCAACGGCCAGAATATTTGCTATCACCGACTGCGCTCCATTGGTCGAGAGGAACAGAAGCAACAGATAATACCCCCACATCGCTCCTCCAGATATCTTCTTTACGGCCGGCATCTGGGCCAGAAGGAGTACCAGCGTCGTTAGCCATAACACCTCGGGCACCTTTGGCAGCAGGATACCCAGCCGGCCTGCCAGCCATACGGATCCAACGGATATAACTACCAGGACACCGGCATCGGCAAGCCCCATCGGACGACCACTGCTATACAGGGCCCGAGCCAGTTGCGACGTATCGGCGGCGGCACCCGTCGGCGCACCTACCCTGCGTCCCAAGAGCAGGGGGACTGACAGGCACATCATCATCCATAGCGCATGAGTACGTCTGCGGCTATCGCGGCCGAAAAGACTTCGCTGCTCGTGTCGAATGCTCGCCCAAGCGCAGCGAAGTTGACTCCGCCCCCTGTGTAGGTTCCGGTAAACTGACCTGCCAGTTTCCACGTCTCCGGCCCCACCAGAGGGGCAAGAACGACGGCACACAGACACGCCCCTAGTGCCGTACCCACCGCGCCTATTCCAAAGGCCGCCAGCATCTTCGGGCCAGCCCGCACTACCGTCCGCGCATCCACACTAAGCAAGATAAGAGCAATGCCGATACTCACTCCGGGATCTATGAGATAGTCATAGGCCAAGGAGTTTCCAGGAATTATCCCTGTATTGGAAAGAATCATGGCAAAAAGGATACCCACCAGCGCCGCGCTCAGTGAGCGAAACAGCTTAAAGCGCGCCTCCAGCAGGATTGACGCGTATACAATGATCGCAAGGACCAGAAATACAGCTACAGGGTTGGTGATCATCGGATGGGGTCAATCGACAGATAGCTGCGCTGAGCCTTTCGCCCTGGTGCACGGCATCGTCTTGGGTTAAGGAAACTACATGGTAAGCTGGTGTTAGCGCGATGCACGACGCTTGCGGCCGCAACATAATCAGATTCGCGATGCAGCCTTGCAATTCAACGACTCTCAATATAGGCGGCGAAGGACATGCGGCGGACTCCCGAGGGTACACACGCCTATCCCGTGCTGCTTCCGCGGTCACGGCATGCGGTACAAGAAACTCACTTCGAGCGATAGGGTCCAACGAAACCCCAGTCATTCTGGAAGTCTGATGAGCGCACGAGTACGTGCCGCGACCATTCTCGTGGTCTTCCTAGGAGGTTGCAACGCTTCCTCCACCCGCGCGCAGCAGCCGCAAACACTGGAGGTCGCCTTTCCGGGAATACGCTTTACACGCCCTGTTGACCTCCAGCACGCCGGCGACGGTACAAATCGCCTGTTTGTCGTTGAGCAGGCTGGCGTCATCAAGGTGCTGCAGCCAGACAGGGCTGCTGCAGAAACGTTTCTAGACATCCGGGACCGTGTCCGGGACCGGGACAACGAAGAAGGACTCCTGGGTCTTGTCTTTCACCCCAAGTTTGCGGACAACGGGGCATTCTACGTCTACTATACGGCCTCAAACCCTCGCCGTTCTATCCTTGCACGCTACCGGGTGCTCGAGTCAGGTGCAGCCGACAGCGGCAGTGAGGAGACCATTCTTAGCGTACCCCAGCCAGCTGGCAATCACAATGGCGGCCAGGTTACGTTTGGGCCCGATGGATACCTGTATATCGGACTGGGGGACGGTGGCGGAGCAAATGACAGGTTCAGGAACGGCCAGGACCGCACGACGCTGCTGGGTACCATACTACGCATTGACGTCGACGCTGGCGTGCCATACGGCATTCCGGCCGACAACCCGTTTTCGGGGAACAGCAGCGGCTTCCGTGAGGAAATATTCGCATACGGGCTGCGCAATCCTTGGCGCTTCGGTTTCGACACCAAGACCGGCCTTCTGTATGCCGCCGATGTCGGCCAAAACGCATATGAGGAAATCAACCTTATCAAGCCTGGCGCCAACTACGGTTGGAACGTCATGGAGGGCGCGCATTGCTTCCAGCCCCCTGCCGGCTGCAACCGCGCCGGGCTGACGATGCCGATCCATGAGTACGCGCACGGCGGGCAGGCCAAGTCGATTACGGGCGGCCATGTATATCGCGGAGGCTCGGTACCCGAACTTCAGGGACAGTACATTTATGCCGACTACGTGGACGGACGCATCTGGGGGCTGGATGTCGACAGCGAGCCGCACTACCGAAACCTTGAGCTATTGGACACGAGCCTCAATATCGCCGCTTTCGGCGTTGACGAAGCCAACGAATTGTATGTTTGCGCCTTTGACGGGCAGATTTATCGATTTACGCCTACGAATACATCGATGGAAGAGGTGCCCACAGATCGCGCGCACTTTGGAACCGCATATCCAAATCCGTTCACGCACGCCACAAGCCTTACCTATGCGCTTACTGAACCGGCACGTGTTGACCTGGCCGTCTTTACGCTGCAGGGGCGCCGTGTACGGTCGCTGATCCAGCAGGTCGTGCCGGCCGGAACACACACGGTCCAGTGGGATGGGCGGGCAAACGAGACACGACAGCTGCCTCCCGGCGTGTACCTTGTACGAATGCTGCTGGACGGTATCAGCGCAGAAAGCCGGCGCGTCGTCCTTGCCCGGTGAGGGAGATGATTGGGCGTTGGTCCTGATCAGATTTTGCTACGAAGGCAACGCCTATCTTCCACCCGCAACCCGGCCACTACCAGATCATACGAATGGTCTAACAAGGCCGCTATTTCGCTCGACGGAATCGTTCCGTCGAGCGACAGCGTAATCCAGTGCCGTTTGTTCATATGGTAGCCCTCACGCACTGCGGCGTAACGTTCCCTTAAATCCGCGGCGCGGTCAGGATCACACTTTAGTGTAACAGTGGGAGGCAGCCGCTCGATACCCACCAGTGCAAACACTTTTTCCATCACTTTCAAGACCACCGCCTGAGGACCGAAGGGCCGGGATGCCGAGGCACCGCGCATTGCACAGGCGTATTCGTAGACGGCGAACATGTCCATCGGTCACCTGATCTCTAGCAGGGCTTCGGCATCTTGCAAAAGCTGCACCTTGGCTTCCGCTGATAGCTCGCCGATCAGCAGATCATCCACGGCACTCTTCAGTGCGTACAACAGCATGCGAGTAACGTGTTCCGGCCGCTAGTATTTCAGGACCTCGTAAGCAAAGACGGGACCAATGGCCTTGAGGTCCTCCCTAGTGTAAATACCCGCCGCATACAGCCATTCAGTCGACTGTGGGCCTATTTTCTGCATATCCTCTACGCGCATCGTTTACCCAGACCAGCACTTACCGTAGAGCCATTGGCGAAATTGCAAACAGCATCCGCAACTGTATTTTGCACCATATCGTGAAGACAGTACAACGGTAAACGGGAAGCATTCGGAGTCGGTTCGCCATACACGGTCCCGAATTGCAGAATCCTGACCTCGCATCAGCTTTCGGCTTCTGCGCGATGCTAGCGATTTGCCTTCGCGAACCACTTTTCTATGACCTCTTCCGCCGGCTTTCCACTAGGCGAGAAATCGAGACGGTTGCTGCGACCAACTGCATCTGCGTTCCACTTCCAGAGAATGGCCCCGGCAAACCATGGCTCATCCCAGAAATTGTCAAAAAATACGTCGTAGAGCCGTGCCTGAAGTTCGTCTGCTGGCTCCACGGTACCGATCTCGTCACGCGAAGGCCATCGCCAAGGCACCGCAGCCGCATCCGGGACATTGCGATAACCAATCTCGGTAAACAGCACGGGACGGCCCGTGGAGTTGGAGAGGTGCTGAATGGCTGCCTTGTACGGCCTCCATCCCTCCTGCAGCTCTGCAACCGAAGGGTCATTCTCCTTGCTTAATTCGAAGTAGGCCTGGATCCCAATAAAATCCAGTTCCTCCCAGAACGCAATGTGCTCAAATTCTTCCCACCAGTTCGCCGCATACGTGATCGGCCCGCCGTATTGCTGCCGGACTTCGTGGGCAAGGCGACGCCAGAATTTATCGCGCTCCAGTGCAGCTCTGGAGAGCTCGGTACCGATAACGAACATGGCGGCATCAATCTCCTCGGCCAGACTGGCATAATACAGTACTAGCTCCCGGTAATCCGACTCCCAGGCCAGCCACTCCGCCTCCGACTCGTACCCAATGTCGGCGCGCGTCTGACCATCGGCACTGTACCGACCTACCCAGATGTGCGGCTTTAGAATAATGCCCATCTGCAGCAAGGCGGCCTGCCGGGCCAGCCCGCGAATCCCATGGGTGCTTTCGCTGAACCAATTCGCGTCGGGATTCATCCGAATGGCAGGCTCTTCGATCCTTCGCTGGAATCCAAACTGGATCAGCGTAATGTGCGTGGTGCCTATATCGTGCAGACGCTCCAATACCTCCGGATCCGGCGCACGGCGGGCATCCAGCGTGATTGACTGAATCCTGGCATTCTGATTTGGTCCGTCCGTGCCCCCAACCGCCGTGCACCGAATAATGCCCGGCAGAAAGCAAACGAGTGCCCACCACATCTTTCGGGAATTCCTTGGTTGCATTTTGGACGTGACTGTTTACTCGGCCTGGATTCAGGTAAGGTACTACTGCCGCAGGATTAGTGGTTCGTTATGTACATTGTGTCTTGTGGATCTACAACCTTTTTACTGGGCGAGGTATGGACATGAGCAGTCGACGACAATTCCTACGAACGGCAGGCAGCCCTGCGGCAGCCGCCATGTTGGGTGCCACTCTCAGCCCCGGAGCCGCAACGGGACTCGTCGAGCGTTTGGCTGCCGTGAATGCCAACCCGGCTGAAACGGCCCGCGACGAGTCCTTCTGGCTGGATGTACAGCAGGCTTTCTCCGTTGACCGCAGCCTTATCAACCTCAATAGCGGGGGCGTTAGCCCATCACCGACCATTGTACAGGAAGCCATGAAGGGGCACCTCGATTACTCGAACGAGGCTCCCGTCTATACCATGTGGCGTATTCTGGAACCCCAGCGGGAAGGAGTACGGCAGCGACTGGCCCGTACATTCGGATGCAGTGCAGAGGAAATCGCAATTACGCGTAATGCTTCTGAAGGTCTACAGATCTGTCAGCTAGGCATGGACCTGAAGCGCGGAGACGAAGTCCTGACTACAACGCAGGACTACGGTCGCATGCTCACCACCTTCAAGCAGCGGGAACGCCGAGAAGGCATGGTCCTCCGGCAATTTTCTGTACCGATTCCGGCCGAAGATCCACAAGAAATCGTGCGTCTATTCGAAGAGCACATTACGCCCAGAACCCGGCTAATCCTGATGTGCCACATGATCAATATCACCGGCCAGATCCTGCCGGTTAAAGGCGTAGTGCAGATGGCCCGGGCCCGAGGCATTCCTGTCATCGTTGACGGAGCGCACGCGTTCGGACATTTCGAGTTCACGCATAAGGACCTGGACTGCGACTACTATGCCACCAGCCTCCACAAGTGGCTCTTGGCCCCGCACGGTACCGGTCTGCTGTATGTTCGAAAGGCCAAGATATCCGGCCTCTGGCCGCTCATGGCAGCGCCGGAAATTATGGACGACGACATCAGGAAATTCGAGGAAATCGGCACGCATCCCGCTGCCAATTTCGTCGCTATTGCAGAAGCCCTGACTTTACACCAGGGGATAGGTGCCCGGCGCAAGGAGGAGCGGCTGCGCTACCTGCGGGATTATTGGGCCAAGCCTCTATTGAAGCATGATCGTGTGCGGCTCCATACCAGCTTAAAGCCGGATTTCTCCTGCTGCATAGGCACCGTACAAATCAAAGGAGTCAACACGGTAGAATTGGGCGAGCACCTTTGGGCGGCCCACCGCATCATCGCCACCCCCATAGTCCATGACGAATTCGAAGGCCTGCGTGTGACGGCCAACGTATTCACTACCCTGGAAGAGCTGGACCGGTTCGTCGAAGCGATGGAGAACGTGGTAGCAAACGGCCTGCCCGAGCCTACGAAGAGCTGACCAATACCGGTCCGTTGGTCGCCCATTGGAGCCGTCAAGGGCCCGAAGGTTCTTCCAGACGCATCGGGGGCGGGGCGTTTTTTACGTAGGTCTCCGGCCATTGGTGGGTCTCCCACAACATGTGCGGGATGGATTGCCTCGCCCGGTAGCCGAGGCTTTCATGCGGAAGCATGACCCGACGGGCAGTCTTCCCAAGGCCCTTGAACGCGTTGTAATACCGACGGCTCTGCAGAGGAAACCCTCCTGAGATGTTGTCCGCCTCTCCGTGGATGAGCAACACAGGCTCGTTCACCTTGTCTGCGTAAATGAACGGTGACATGTTAATGGTAGATCTCCGGCGCTTCAGAGTATAACCGTTCCTCCGCCTGAGCACCAAAGGGCGTCAGCGTGCAGTCGTGAACACCGCTTCTTGCTATGCCAGCTCGAAAGAGTTCCGAGTGCGCCAACAGGTTCGCCGTCATGAAGGCTCCGTACGAATGGCCTCCCACCGGCACGCGATCCGGATCGAGCCCGCCCCGACGGAACGCCTTCGTCCATAGCGGCTTTCGCGTTGGCAACAAGCTGGTCCCTGAATGAATCGTTCGGCAGGGCGCCGCCTTCGCCTATAACGGGCATCGAGGCATTGTCAGTAACTGCGTATCCCTGGGTTACGTATGGAATGGCGCCCCAATAGCTTACCCGCTGGAATGGGTAGGGCGAGTCGGTAAGCGGTCCCGCAGCGCCGGCGCTCTTGAATTCTCTCGTATACGCCCAGACCAGGCCCGGCAGCGGCCCGCCGCGAGCCGGATCGTGCCCAGCCGAAAGGTACAGCGTAGCACTGAGCGGCACGCCACCCTCCCGCTGGTATTGTATCGGCTCCCTATGAATTGCAGCAAGGTCGGGAAAGGGATGAGCGGTGGCGGCTTCGGCCGTACGAGCGTCCAAGTCACGCACCTAATAATTTGGCGGGTCCGTAGCCGTCTCGCGGATCGTCCACCAGATCTATCGGCCGCTCGTAGTACGGGGCACGGCTGCGGAAGAGCTCCTCCACTTCACCGGATTCGAGGTCCAGCCGGCGCAGAAACGGGCGGTTGCCTTCCGGCGCGGCTCCCTGACCGGTAAGATATGTTGTCCAAGCGTAGTACGGAAATGCCTTGCTCGGTGCACCGGGTCAGCGGGTAGCCGGGATCTGCATACCGGTCCTCCGTTGAGACTTCAAACAGAAGGTGCGGCGTTGCTCCCGGGTCGCCGGGGTCAATACGGTACGTACGGGCCTTGCGGCTTGTCCACCAGGATTCCCGCATGAGTGCATTAGAATCCCCCCCCCCCCCCCAGGTGATGCCCGCCTAGCGCAGAGGCAATGTCACCAGCGACACGGGAGATCCGTGAAACGGGGCCTCCAATACCGCGTCCCTATACGCAGTTTCCTCCCATACATCACCGTTAGCGAGCACATCAACCCATACCAGCGTCGCAGGAGCATCTGCGCGCCATGCTATGGACCGTGGCCCCGTGGGAACCCATCCAAACGCCGTGGGGACGTCTTTGGTTAGCGGCAGCCGGGCAATCTCGCGGAGCGGTCCGCCGCCCCTTTCGTACACGGTCAGACTATGCAACGGCATGCGGGTACCAAATAGGAAAACGGTTCGTGCACGTGTTCCACGAGCACGGCCCTTCCATCGGGAAACGGACGGGCATCCGCAATGAGGCCGGGTTCTCCCATGGGCTGAGCAGCCCCGTCTGCCGCAACGTACACAAGGGCCACTTGCATGAATTGCCTGAATAGCGCTTAATCGTGCGGATTCTTGAGCAAGTCCTGGTAGGTCCGTGCCGGCGCCACCTCACCCAGGTTTTCCTGGACAACGGGGCCCTCGGGTACCGTTGGCGGTCCCGGAATCGGGCCTCGGCCACGAGGCACCGTTCGAACCACCAGGGACCTACTGTCCGATACCCAGCGGAATGGCACCCCGGACCCCGCATGGTTGATCACCATGTTGAGCAGGCGTCGGCTCGTAGCACTAGCGACGTCGGCGACATAGAGGTCAATGCGGTCCGAGACGTCTACCGTTTAGGCGATATGCGTGCCGTCGGGAGAGCCCTGCACACTGCGAATGCGCGCCTCGTCCGGGTGGCCTGGTAATGGCGCGTTCCTCGTCCTCTGCCAGCCTCATCAGGCCCAGCTGCGCAGAATACCCGGCCCTGCTTGAGCACGGCCGGGTTGATGCGCGTGCCTGCTAACCGCAGCTCTTGCTGCGCGCATTCTGCAATGGACGGAAAACTCGGCCGATGCAACAATAGCAGCATTTGGCCATCCGGGGTCGGTCGAACGGCGGGCGTGATCGGCGCATCCACCAGCTGAGCAAGGCTCTCGGGTGGATGCTGATACGTCTGCTGCCCCGCCTCCGCATGCTGGCTGACCAGGGCCACGAACAAGGCTAGAACGGATACGGCGCGCAATTTCATGATACTGATGCTATTGCATAGAAATGGAAGATCCCGCCAGGATTGTCCAGCCTGCCATTCATTCTCATGCGCCACCACGAACAATTTGATCCGCAAGAAGCAAGGCCCAGGGCGAAACCTACTCTGGCACAATATCGCCAGTGGCATGCAGGTCCATGTTCTTGTCCTTGATGCTGGCACCGCGGAGGAACTCCTTCCGAAGCGCGTGGCCCGTATCCGTGCCTGTTTTGGCCAGTTCTTCGGGACTGCCCGCAAACAGAATGTAACCTCCGGCCAGACCGCCTTCGGGCCCCAAGTCAATTACATGGTCTGCAACCTTGACCACGTCCATGTTATGTTCGATAACCAGGACGGTGTTGCCCTTATCCACGAGCGCCTGCAGGACGGCAAGAAGATAACGGATGTCCTCAAAATGAAGCCCTGTTGTTGGTTCATCCAGAATATAAAGCGTGTCTCCCGTGCCGGGACGAGAAAGTTCGCGGGAGAGTTTTATACGCTGTGCCTCTCCTCCGGAAATCGTCGTCGAGGGCTGGCCAAGCCGAATATATCCGAGACCAACGGCATGCAGCGTCTCCAGCTTGCGACTTATGCGCGGCAGATGCGTGAAGAAGGCAAGCGCCCCCTCTACCGTCATGTCGAGCACTTCATAAATGTTCTTTTCCTTGTAGCGTACGTCGAGGGTTTCGCGATTATAGCGGTGGCCCTCGCAGACCTCGCACTCCACGTATACATTCGGCAGGAAGTTCATCTCCAGCTTTACCACCCCCGCTCCAGAGCACTTCTCGCACCTTCCACCCTTTACGTTAAACGAAAAGCGTCCCTTTCCATAACCGCGGATCTTCGATTCCTGCAACTGGGCAAACAGGTCACGGATTAGATCAAAGAGTCCCGTATACGTGGCCGGATTGGAGCGCGGCGTCCGGCCGATGGGGTTTTGATCGATGTCTATTACCTTGTCTACATACTCCAGACCGCTGATTGCAGTGTAAGGCAGCGGCCTGGACCTGGCCCGATGAAAATGCCTGGCAAGAACGGGGTACAGCGTTTGGTTGATCAGCGAACTCTTACCCGAACCACTAACGCCCGTTACGCATATGAAAAGACCGAGAGGCAATGTGAGAGCCTCTCCCTTCAGGTTGTGCCCGCTAGCTCCGTCAAGCACTATACACTTGCTTCCAGGAATTCGGCGACTTCCAGCTACCGGGATTTGCCGCTCTCCAGAAAGATAGGCCGCCGTCATGCTGGAATGCCCATTGTTGAATTGCGGGAGCTCGCCAGGCGGAGCGGCACCGACAACATATCCACCCTCTTCTCCGGCGCCAGGTCCTAGGTCTACTACGAAGTCCGCTGCTTCGATCATTTCCCGATCATGCTCTACGACCAACACGGAATTGCCGAGGTCGCGCAGATGGCACAGTGACGAAATGAGCTGGCGATTGTCGCGGGCATGCAGCCCAATGGAAGGCTCGTCCAAAACGTACAGTACCCCCGTGAGCTGCGTCCCAATCTGTGCTGCCAAGCGTATGCGCTGGCTCTCACCACCCGAAAGCGAACGGGCGACGCGGTTGAGGCACAGGTAGCCTACGCCCACGTTCGCCATGAATTGAAGCCGCTCTATGATTTCCTTGATGATCGGGGCCGCTATGCGCCGCTTGCGATCGTCGAAATCGATGCTGCGCAGGAAAGTGGCGAGCGAATCGATATCCATCCGAACCATATCCGTGATGGTCTTCCCCGCAATCCTGTAAAAGAGAGCCTCCGGTTTCAGGCGGCTGCCGCCACATGTACTGCACGGGGCGGGGCGCATGTAATCTTCGGCCCACCGCCGCCTCGCCGAAGAGTTGGTATTGGCGTGTATATGGCGAATAAAGGCAAGGACACCCTCAAATCGATGCTTGTAGGTGATCTCCCGCCCCTGATACTGATAAATAATATCGAACTGACTTTCCCCGGCACCATGAAGAATGGCCTTGTGCCCCTCCGGCGAGATTTTGGCCATAGGTGTGTCGAAATCAAAGCCGTATGCCCGGCCCAATGCCTGCAATTGGCCAAATATCCATTGCTTGCGCGGCACGCCCAGCGGCTCCAGGCCGCCCTGCCGAATGGAAAGCGACGAATCGGGAATAATCTCTTCGGGATCAATGTCGGCGATTTCTCCCAGGCCATTGCAGTCCTTGCAGGCGCCGTAGGGCGAGTTGAATGAAAACGTGTTGGGCGAGGGTTCGTCATACGAAAGGCCCGTTGCCGTATCGTACAGATGGCGGCTGAATATGCGCTCCTTGTCGCCCGGCTGCATGGCCACCAGCGTTCCGGATCCCAGGTTCAGAGCCATTTCCACACCCTGACTCAGTCGCGGGCGGCAGTCCCTCGAAATGCGAATGCGATCCACGAGGACTTCGATATCATGGGTCTTGTACCGCTCCAGCTGCATCCCCGGCGTAATGGGTCGCAGCTTGCCATCCACGCGGACTTGGGTAAATCCCTGCTGGACCACGTGTTCGAACAGTTCGCGGTAATGGCCTTTGCGTCCGCGTACTAAAGGCGACAGGAGCACAACCAGCGAGCCGTCTTCGTGTGCATGCAGCGCATCGATAATCTCATCCGTTGACTGCCTGCGCAGTGGGGTATCATTTACCCGCGAATAAGCCGTAGCAGCCCGCGCGAAGAGCAGGCGCAGGAAATCGTAAATCTCCGTGACCGTGCCAACCGTAGAACGCGGGTTGCGTGAGACGGTCTTCTGTTCGATGGCGATGACCGGAGACAGGCCGTCTATGCGGTCCACGTCAGGGCGTTCCATCATGCCCAGAAACTGCCGGGCGTAGGCGCTCAGGCTTTCCAGATAGCGCCGCTGACCTTCTGCATACAGCGTGTCAAAGGCAAGTGTGCTCTTGCCCGAGCCGGACAGCCCCGTGATGACCACGAGCTGCTCCCGGGGAATGTCGAGATCTATATTCTTGAGATTGTGCTCGCGCGCGCCGCGAATTACTATCTGAGGGCCGGCCATTTACACCCCTTCAGGCTCACAGCCTCAATGGTACAGGCGCACGAAGCAAACGTTTCTGCACTTTCTGGTGCAGAAACGGATGGCGCGAATACAAGACCTGACCCACTCGCCCGGCCTATTCCTCCATCTCGGTATTGGGATCGCGGAAATAGATCTCTCCCCCAAACATTTCATTGATGGCGACCTCCGTAGGTTCTGGCAGAACTTCATGCTCGAGTGAAATTCGCTGCTGCTCTTCCTGAAACCCCGGATCTTCCACCTCCAAGTCGAAGCTCTCAAAATAGGCCAACTTGTCATCCAGCTCAGCCTTCATTCTGGAGGCAACCTGCCGCGACCTCTTGGAAAGAATGGCCACTGTCTCAAACAGGTTGCCCGTCTGAGCGACGAGCGCGTCAACATCGATAGTTTTGATGGGCATTACATTCGTCGTGTTTGGATCGTAGCATTGTAACACCGTCTGACATGGCAATTGGTTCCCACGAAACACGGGCAGGGCAGGCCTGTTGCAGCGGCACGTATGCCTTTCACCGTTCACTTCCGTACTACTGCATTTTCCCTTTTCGCTCTGCTCGCAGCCTGCGGCCTGCAGCCGGGGCCGGAAACGGAGATTTCTGTCTCAGAGGCGCTGGCCTTCGCACCTCTGGGAAGAGGCGCCCAGTCCCGCACCGGCACCACAGAGCTAGCCATTCTGGATGCGGACACCTGGAGGGCCTATGCCGATTCTCTGCATCCGATCTTTCCGTTTGACTCGGTACGCTTTGATCAGGAGATGGTGCTACTTGCTGCGCTGGAAGTGCCGCGTGGCGGCTACGACCTACGTTTTGAACTCGTGGAACGTGTAGGGGATGCGCTGCTGGCGCGCTACCGCGTGTACGTGCCAGCTGATGACTGCCGAGTCACCGTAGGCGGAGGCACTGTCTTTCAGGCCGTCCGGCTGGGCCGCACGGAAGGCCGCATTGAGTTCAAGCTGGAGACCGAATCGCTGGATTGCTCTCCACCCGGGTGAGGGCCTATATCGCCACTTCCGCCAGCACCGGTTCCTCTACGCGAACGTCGCTTTCAAGCCTGCCGTCCCGCAAACCTATGATGCGCCGCGCATGCTGGGCGATCTCGGGCTCGTGGGTTACGACCAGCACCGTATTGCCACGGCGGTAGAGCTCTTCGAAGAGGATCATGAGCTCATCACCGGTGCGCGTATCCAGATTCCCCGTCGGTTCGTCCGCCAGCAGAATAGCAGGGTTGTTGACTACTGCCCGCGCCACGGCCACGCGCTGCCGCTGACCGCCGGACAATTCGTTGGGCTTGTGACTCATGCGGTCAGTCAGCCCAACAGAAGCCAATGCCTTCTCCGCCATCTGGCGCCGTTCCGCCTTTCTTTTTCCGGAATAGATGAGTGGCAACTCTACATTCAGCAGACAGTTCACGCGCGGCAGCAGGTTAAAGGTCTGAAACACGAAGCCCACATCCCTGTTGCGGACCTTTGCCAGTTCCTGGTCCGACATGTCTCCCACGTTTCCGCCACGCAGATGGTAGGAACCCTCGGTTGGGGTGTCGAGACATCCCAAGATATTCATGAGTGTCGACTTGCCGGAACCGGACGTACCCATTATGGCCACGTATTCATTGGGGTAGACATCCAGCGTGACTCCGTCCAGCGCATGGACGGTCTCGCTGCCCATCTTGTAAATCTTCTTGACAGCTTCCAGCCTGATAAGAGGGCGGATGGACTGAGCATTCTTCATCGGTCATTCTCTCCGCTGGGTGCGCTATTGTTGGGAGGCGGCTGACGCCGTCTGAATGCCGCTGGATTCATCGCGGGCCTTCAAAGTGGTGCCCGGACGAAGCGTGCGGCTGACCGCGCTGTACGGTCCGGTCACGACCTTCTCACCGCTATCAAGGCCGTAGACCACTTCTATGTACCGGTCGTCTGCAATACCAGTCTCCACCTCGACCGCACGCGCCTTGCCATCCTCGTCCATGACGAATACCGCCTTGCGCAAATCTTCCTCTGCCCGCCCCTCCGGGAGCGCGAGCTCTTCCGCTTCCGTGGAATCGGGCTGGCCTGCGCGGGCTCTCAGCCTTGCCTCAATGCGCCTCACGTCATTGAAATCCCGGACGGTAATCGCCTGTATGGGCACGGCTACCACCTCCTCCACGGTCTCGGTGAAAATATCTACCGTACCGCTCATACCGGGGCGTAAGCTGGGGTAGTCTTCAGCCACGGGGCTTTCCTCCGCCAGGGCCGCCACCGGTTGCCCTGCCGCCAGGCGCGCCTCGGCATTATGAGGATCAAGTATGCGAATCTTGACTGGAAAATTCGTTACCTGCTCCTGCGTGCCAGCGCCAAGAAGACGGGCTGAATTGGCAATTTCCGTGACCACGCCCTTGAACAGACGCTCGTGATACGCGTCGATCTCGATGGCAGCCGTATCGCCGAGTGCGACGTTTACCACATCGTTCTCGTTAACATCTACTTCTAGCTCCATCTGGTCCAGACGCGCAATGATCATCATTTCGGTGCCCGCCATCTGCGTGGTACCAACCACGCGCTCTCCCAGTTCTATGTTGAGTTTGCTCACGGTGCCTGCCATGGGAGAATACAAGACCGTCTTGCTGAGCTGCTCCCTGGTCTCGCGGAGGCGCGCCTCGGAACTTTCCACTGAAAACTTGGCAGCCTCCAGCGCCGCCTTGGAAATCTCAAACTGGGTCTGTGCCTGCTGAAACACATCTTCTGCGATGACATTGTTTTCGAAGAGCGTCTGCTGACGCGCCAGATCCTGTTCGGCATTCAGCACGTCCGCCCTACGCTGCGCCATAAAGGCCCGGTTCTGGGAAACATTGGCATCCGCCTGCTCTACCTGTGCGCGGTAAAAGTCCGGCTTTATGCGGGCTAACAGTTCACCCTGGCGCACCTGCTGCCCTTCGATAACCCTGAGTTCTATAATCTCGCCAGATACATCCGGGCTGATGACGATTTCAACCTCCGGCTGCGCCCTCCCAGAGGCCGTGACAACCTGCGTAAGGCTTCGGATTTCCGCGTCAACAATATCGACGGTTTCTCCCTTCTCCGAGCCGCCCAGAAACTGCCGGGCCGCCAGTCCGAGTATCATTACCAAGACGACGGAGGCCAATAGAATGATCAGTAACTTCCGGGACTTGCCTTTCTTTTTGGCCATGATGCTTGCGGTGTGTCGCACCCTGCAGCACAGGGTATTATTCGAATAGGGGACGGCCGGGATCCAACACGCCGATGTGGTACTCTATAAGCCGCTTGCGGAATAGAAAATTAAATCGGGCATTTGAGCGGTCACTCAAGGCCCTAACGTAAATAGCACGGGCCTGTGACAGTTCTACCAGTGTGCTCGCTCCCACGTTGTAGCGCTCCTGCTCCGCCTGCAAGGCTTGTTCTGCCGATTGCAGTTGGATTTCCGTTACATCCAGGCTTTTCTCATCGCGTACGTAGTCCAGGTAGGCCTCACGAACGTCCAGTGCGATATCGTGCTGCAGGTTATCCAGGTCAAGCCGCGCGTTGCTGTAATCAATCCTCGCCCGCTGCACCTGCGCACGCGTACGGAGGCGGTTGAATAGCGGAAGCTGCACACTCAGTCCCACGTTTTGGGAACGATTATCGCGGATCTGATCGCCCAATGGCACGATTCCGGCGTCGGACCCAAGCTCGCGCGCACGCTGCGCGCTTGAATAGTTGGTTCCGGCACTTCCAGAAAGGCTCAATGACGGCATCATGCCGCCGCGCGCGAGCCGTATACCCTGTTCAGAAGCGCCAATTCTGGTTTCCTGCGCGCGCAAGTCCAGCCTCCTTTCAAAGGCACTGCGCACCAATTCGTCGACGTCGTAGGCCCCCGGTACTAGCGCTATGTCGCTGACATCCGGGATGGCGAACGCGTACGAGCCCTGTGGATCCAGGTGCAGCGTCTGTATGAGGCGAGTCTCTGCCAGCCGCACGTTACGCTCGGCATCGAGGACGCTCAATTCGGCATTGGCCGTCTGAGCCCGCTGCTGGTACAGGTCGGCCATGGGCCGGGTACCAACGCGCACAAACTCTTCAATCTGTGTCAGGAGCTGTTGCTGAGCAGCCAGGTTCTGCTCCTGGATAGTGATCTCCTCCCGGCGCTGAATCAGGTCCAGGAACTGCGACATTACCAGAAATACCACGGTCTGGCGCTGGCGTTCATGGGAGAAATCGCTAGCCGCGAGGTCCATCCGTGCCTGTGCCAAGGATGCAAAATCCTGAAATCCCCTGAACAACGCGATATTCGAATTTGCCGAAAACGAAACCCGATCACTCGAAAAATTGGTCAGATCACCCGTGACCGGGTCAAAGTTCAGGCCGAAATAACGGGAAGAATTTGTCGACAGGTTGAAGCTCGGAAGAAATGCGGCCTTTGAACTGCGTACGGCCGTTTCCTGCAGACGGACTGAGTTGGCGGCGCGCCGAAGCTGCACGTTATTGTCCAGCGCAATGCGCACCGCATCGTCAAACGTTATCGGCTGGGGCTGCTGGGCTACTGCGAAGCAGGGCCATAGGAGCAGCGCTACGATGAAGACACAGCAACTGGGTAGAGTAACGCACAGTCGGCAGGTATATGCACGCATGGATCTAACGCAATGTATGTCCTAAAAAGCCTGGGTACTGAAGCCCACCGCCGCGCAGAGTCATCCCTAGCATGGACTTTACGGCGAAAATGGCATGGTGTTACGAGAATGGCGGAAAATTAGTGACCGCTGATCCCATCACAGGCCACCGGGTTTAGTCGAAGGCGAAATTCATTCCATTCCGGGAAGCAGCTGGCAGCCACTATCCAATATGTGCTTTCAGGTCTTCTCGACGATGCTTCTGGCGCAGCTTGCGCAGGGCCTTTTCCTTTATCTGGCGCACGCGCTCCCGGGTAAGTCCGAAACGCTGTCCTATCTCCTCCAATGTCAAAGGGTGCTCACGGCCGATTCCAAAATAAAGCCGCGTGATTTCGGCTTCACGCGGATGGAGCAAGGCTAGCGCCGCCTCGATATCGATCTTTACAGATTCATCCAATAGGGGTTCGTCCGGCGCCACCCCTTCGTTGCTCGGAAGGACGTCCAGCAAACTGTTGTCATCATCTTCATTAAAGGGGGCATCCATAGACAGATGCCGCCCGGTATGCTGCATGGCCTCCCGAACCTTTTCAACGTCAATATCCAGTTCGCCGGCAAGCTCTTCAAGGTTTGGCAGCCGCTCATGACGCTGGGCCAGCCTCGCACTCATCTTTCGGATTTTGCTGATGGTACCGATCCTGTTCAGCGGAAGACGAACGACCCTTCCCTGCTCGGCAAGCGCCTGCAGAATGGCCTGCCGAATCCACCAAACCGCATACGAAATAAACTTGAATCCCCGCGTCTCATCGAAGCGTTTGGCCGCCTTGATCAAGCCGTAATTGCCCTCATTGATGAGGTCGGTCAAATGCAGCCCCTGCCCTTGGTATTTCTTGGCGACCGATACGACAAACCTGAGATTGACGCGGGTCAGCTTCAACAGCGCCTCCTCGTCACCCTGTTTGATGCGGCGCGCCAATTCGGCTTCCTCTGCAGGAGACACAAGATCAATCTGCCCGATCTCCTTCAAATATTGATCGAGCATGCGCTGACGACGCGGGACGTACATCTCTACTCGTCTTCAGTGTCGGGATAACGGAACTCTAGCTGGCCCGTCAGAGCGGCTTGAGCAAACACGTGCTATATGCCAAATGATCCCACGGCTTTATCGCAGCAGAGTGGGGCCGCTTGCATTCGTGTGGATTCGACGCCCCATGGTACGCCCGGGAGGTGCGGTGAATGAGCATTCATCCAGCCCGCCGGGCAAAGGGATTCGGTCTTCCACGAGGCCATGCATTGAAATGCGTTGTTCAGGACACTTCGGCCCGCTTGGGCGGGCCCGCCACCTGACATCCTCGCCAGATAAAGGCCGTGACCCCGCCGCTTTTGACCCGGCATATAGCGTACTATAAGCACCTGCGCGCCAACTGCAAAGCGGCAACGCAGTTCCTCATCTAGGGCCTCGACATGTGCACGATGGTCCCGGTGCGAGGTTCTGGATGTGAAATCGGTGCAGTGTTCCGTATCCGACCCGCCTTCCAAATCAACATGCCTTCCCGGTGCTCACACGATGGATGCGGTCTGGGCCTCGCGTCCGAGTCCGCGGCCATGCGGGAGTCCAAATTCAACAAAAGCTGCAAAGCCCAGGCCCTATAGAATGGACGGCAATGCGAGAACAGCTGCCAATGCTTGATGTGACTGCCCGCTCCGTCGCAGCCTCTGCCGGGCACCTTCGGGAGACTGTGTTCCACGCGTTGTACATCCAGACAGTTGGCCACTACTTCCTGGCTGGCCGATATTTCTACGCCTGACGGCAAGGCGCCTCCCCAGGATGACGGCAACAAGCAGGAGATGTACAATACCCGCCTACTGGGCTGGGCCTCCAACTACGGCGACAATACAAGCAGGATAGACGTTTGCATGAACCGGCCCGGACTTCCTGCGCACCGAGCTGTATACTGTGGAACTGGCCATTCCGCGCCGCGAAGAGCCAGCTTCAAGCCCCCTGGCAGAGCTCGTTGGGGACTCAATCGGGGGGCGCGTCGCCGGCGGATCCGGCCACCAGGAGGTAGTCTTGACGGAAGTTCCCCCCCAAGAGGCAACTCTGCAGATACGGCACGAGCAGACCGCCCGAGACAAGGCCTGTCCTGGTGCGGCACTCCGCGTAAATCGCCGCGGATGTGGCCGCCTAGACTCCCCTCATTGGGCGTTTCTGTGCCCAATGAGGACGCCATCCGGCTGGCTGCACCCGGAGCGCGAAGCACGGCTCCGCGGGTGAGGCGGAACGTGGTCGTTATGTGTCCACTGCCCGCTTCTTGACGATAAACAGCCCTTCGCGCCGACTGGTCACGACCACGATGCCGCTCTTGAAGTACGGATAGCTGCTCCAGGTGCCGTTGAAGCCCGCCTGGTCTACGCCGTAAGGTGTGGTGTCGAAGTATCCCACTTCCACAGGGTCTTCGGGCACGGTGATGTCCAGCACGCGCAGTCCACTCGCGTTGTTGGTCTGGTACATCAGGTTGTCCCTAACATACAGATTGTGGTCGGTCGCTGACGTCGGACCAAAGTACTCCTTTACCATTACCGGATCATCCAGATCACTTACGTCCCACACGAGGGTACGCGTTCGCTCGGCCTTTCCGGCCAGCTCATCCAGTTCATCATTCTGATAGAAATAGCGGTGATCTTGCGACAGCCATCCCTGATGGACGTACCCGGCATCGGGATATGAGCCGGATCCGATGGCAACCGGGTGCTCCTTGTGCGTCACGTCCGAGATGCTAATGGCCGTTTCGTTGGCACCAACGCAGATTTGCTTGCCCAAGTGCTCCGTGTCCGGGCCGCGGTAGACAATGCACTGCGCATCGTGCGAATACCCCGTCTTTCGGCGCCCCGTAGTCGCATCCGAAAAGCATCCGGCAAACGACGGAGACCGCGGATCGCGAATGTCTATCATGTGCAGTCCACCACCACAGGTCTCGCCTCCGCCACTGGCGCCAACCGCGAACGCAAAGCCCGTTTCTTCATTAACAACGATGTTGTGCGCACTGTGAATGCGGTCATAGTGCGCAGTCTCCTCAAAGGTAACGGGCACCGTGTCCAGCGAACGGAGCTGGGTCAGGTCGAATACCTGCATGCCGTGCGCTCCCGCGCCGTCCGCGACTATAAAGGCGTGGTCCCTGTAGACCTTGATATCACGCCAGGTACTGCCGGGAGAGCCAGCAGTCCGTGGCAATTCTCCCAGGAAAACGGGCCGCACGGGACTGCTCACATCCACGAAAACCGCGCCCTCGAGATGGCCAACCAGCGCATACTCCTTGCCTGTCTGGGTATCTGTCCAGCCCCATACATCGTTCAGGCGAACGCCCCGTGCCGCCCCCAATTCGCGCAGCGGCAGGAATGAAATAAGGTCCATTTCCGAACAGGAATACGAGCCAGCCGCCCCGTCTTCGCAGTCAACCTGAGATCCAACGATAGCGTCCATGGCCGGGATTTCGGCCATGAGCACGTCATCCTCGCGCCAAGCGCCCTCAGCGGTCTTGCCTAGCACAAGTACTCGACCCTCGCCGTAGTCTGCTCCGGGCATAGCTGCCAGCACCACGTCCGCCGCCGCTGCCAGCGTCGTGCCCAAGCGGTTGGAGCGCCGGGCCGGACCGGCGGCCCACACCTCGGCCTGGATCCAGCCGCCGGATGCGGTGTCACGCCTGTACCTGTAAATGCCGCCATCAGCGCCCGGTGCGCCAACCCATAGGTCGTTGCCCAATCCGTGGACCGCAGAGCCGAACATGCGCCGGCCCTCAGCTTCCTCGGGGGCCAGCATGCCAGCATATGACCAAGACATGCCATCAAAGCCGAATACATGCGCCGCCCCTCCGAAATCGCGGTCCCGAGGAGCGCCTACGACAGCTTCGTGCCCGAAGAGGTGTACGGCCGTGCCAAAGCTTCGTGCCACCCCCGCGTCGCTGCCCGCAAGTCGGGCCGATACCAGCCAACCTCCCGATTCGGCATCTGCCTGATACAGCGTGGCGGAACCCTCCCCGAATCCCGGCGAACCCACCAAGAGGTGGCCAGCTCCCCAGGCCAGAGCACTGCCGAAGCGCTGCTCGTCGCCTTCGGGCTCTAGCCTTGCCTCCTCTTCCCACCCGTCCTCGCCTCGACTGAAAACATACACGGCCCCGGCGCCTTCACTTTGGGCCGGAGCGCCTACAAAGGCATAGCGTCCGTCGGTGGCCATTGACGCGCCAAAGCCGGTTCCGGCGGCGGCGCTGTCCGCCGACAGCATGGCGCCTGCCTGCCAAGCACTATCCTCCAGGTAATATGCGTGCACCGCACCGCGCTGCGACACCAGAAGCACACCTCCGGAGGCCGCTACAGACTGCCCAAAACCGTCATTCATGCGGCCGCCGACTAACGTATGCGCCAGCTGCCACGCACTCTCAGCGGCGCGACGATAAACATGGACACGTCCTGGATTCTTGAAACTTACAGGCTCCCCTACAAAGTACCAGTCCTGCCAAATGGCCACAGATCCTCCGAAGGAGGCAACGGCAGGAGGATCAGCCTGGTAAAAGGATTGGGACTGTGCCAATCCGACTACGCATACCATGGCCAGGGCCGTCAGCCCTGCCTGTTGACAGTATTTCATGGAAGAATATCGTTTTGCTGACGGCAGTACGCCGCGCCTGGCGATCTGTGGGCCCTACGGGATTCGAACCTGTGACCTCTCGCGTGTGAGGCGAGCGCTCTAAACCGCTGAGCTAAGGGCCCGTCACGACAACTTCGGTTGGGTACACGTATTCCCGCGGTAGAACGGCTTCCAGCGTCGCGGAAGACACATGCACTTCGGAAACATAGGCTGGGGAGGAGACTACTCTCTCCGGTGAAGCCAGCCAAGATGCCCCCGCGAGAATACCCGCTATCAGCAGCGCGACGATAACGGATCCTGCCCTCGCGTAACCGCGCTTCCGCGAAGGTGTCGGCTCATCGGCGTCAACCATCTCCTGCTGAAGACGCTCCAGAATCCGGGCCTGCAAACCACTGGGAGCGCGGCATCTGTACCTGCAAAGCAGTAGCCGCATACAGCGAAGCCGCTCCACTTGCTGGGCCAGGCAAACATCTCTCCTCAAACACTCTTCGAAGGCGGACCGTACGACACGGTCCATGGTGCCGTCCACGTACTCGCAGAGCAGCTCGTCTAACCAGGAGGATAGTGAGCCACCGCACGACAACTGGCCTCGAGAACTATTGCGTTGGTATCCGTTTCCCATAAACCGACCGTAGCAGGTACTGCGCAGACTTCTCAATGAGCGTCGAAATGTAATGTTTCTGAATGCAGTTGCACGCCTTCCGGTTCCCGCCGCCGTACGGCGGACGCCTAGCGTGAAAAGGCCAGAAGAAGCCGCCGGAGGAGCAGCGTTACCACCAGGCGTTCGTCCCGGCGGGATCCGCCCTTGAGTTCGTGGTCTGCTGCAAGCAGCGAGGCAAAGGCCAGTTCCAGGGCGCTCGGCGATGCCCGCCGGAGGGCTCCGCGGTACTCCCGCAGAAAGTATGGCGCGACACCGATTCGTTTTGCCAGTTCGTTCGCCGAGAGCTGCTTACCCTGGATTCCCTGTAGTTTCCACAGCTTCACCACGTAGGCATACAGCATGTAGACCATTCTCAGCGCCTCGCTCCGCTTGTTGGAAGCCGCCCCGACAATGCGCTCGCCGATGCGATGGACATCCTCCTTCCGCGCTTCTCCCAGTGCCCGCTGCAACTCGAAGATGTTGCATTCTCTCGTCTGGCCACTGGCCTGGATTACGTCTTCTCGGGTAAGCTCGCGGCGCTCTCCCAAGTAGGTTAGCACCTTGTCAATCTCGTTTACCACACTATGGAGGGAAGTGCCGACGTAGTCCGCCAGCATCTGTGTTGCCTCTGAGGAGGCGGCACAGCCTTCTTTCCGCAGGCGTCGAGCTACGAAACCCGGAACTTCGCTTTCATACAGCGGCCTGAATTCAGCCGTAGCCGCAAGCCGCTTAAGTGCCCGGTAAGGCTCGGCAAGCATCCGAGGCTTGCCGCTGCAGATGAGCAACACCACCGCTGCAGGATTTGGCCGCGCCGCATAGCGCGCAAACTTGCCATTGTCCTTGAGCAGCTCAAAGCCACGCACTACCACGATGCGTCGCGGAGCCATCATGGGATAGGCACTGCATATCCCCAGCACCGCCGCTGCATCCGAATCGGCTCCGTAGACCAGATCGTAGTTGAAGTCTCTCTCGTGGGGCTGCAGTGCACAGGAGAGGAGCAAGTCCTGCAGCTCGTCCATGAAGAATGTCTCCGCACCGTAAAACAAGTACAGCGGCTTGAAATCGCCCTGCCGAAACACCGTTTCCAATGCAAGGAACGTTTGCTCGCTATTCTTCATGCTAGAAACGGCCGCCAAGCCGCTGGGCGACAGTCTGCAGTACGCTTGCCGTATGCTGTGTCGCCAGGTGAAGGAGTCCGTATATGTCGTAGCACTTTCCCCATAGCTCTGCCTGACGCGCCCAGGCAGCCGGCGGCAGCGACTGCACGAACGACACCAGCGCTATACGCGCCTCGCGGACGCGGCGCAAGATATCCGGGATAGGTACCGCCTGCCAGCTTCCTGCGGCCGACACAGCCTCCTCGTGGCAGGGAAGATCCTCGGCAATCATTCGGCGCACGAGCGGCAGCAGCACGTCGGCATCCCACTGCGCCAGGATGCCATACAATTCCTTTATTGACAACTCACCCGGAGCCAGCCCCAATTCCAACACGGACTGCGACAGACGGACTGCGAACGGCTGCATGGCCTCCGTCTCGTCAGCCAGGTGGAGCATCTGAGCCAGCAGGGCCGTGCGCACGGCCTCGGCGTCGCTAGACACCTTCCCATGTATTGCCGGCCGCAATGGGCACTTCTGCCCGGAGGTGCGTGTTTTCGAGATCCTCCATCCCGCCGTCCACCAACTCCTGCAGGAAATGGCGGTCGCGCAGGCTGTGCAAATTGTTGTTCGCCTTGTGCTCCCATGCATCCGCATTCTCCTGCGGATTCCGGTACTGCTCCAGATAAGCCAGCCGGTCCCGAAGACGGTCCACGGGTACCATCAGACGCTCGAGACCGAATATGGCATCCTCCCGGTTGTGAAACGTCAGGTCATACTCTTTCGACATGACAATGGCTTCTTCCGGACAGACTTCCTCACAGAAACCGCAGTAAATACACCGCAGCATGTTGATCTCAAACCAGGCGGGCTCCCGCTCCTTCGGACTACAGGGATCATCAACCTCTTTCGACTGCATCGAAATGGCCATCGGCGGGCAGGCGCGGGCGCACAAATTGCACGAGACGCACCGCGTCTTGCCGTCTTCTTCCACCAGTACGGGACGGCCCCGGTAACTGTCAGGCGGATCCCACAATTCGTCCGGATACTCTACCGTATACTGCGGCTCCTTTACCAGCTTTCGAAAACTGTACCCCAGCCCCTTGAAGATCTCCGGGAGATAGAGCCGCTCCCATATATTCAGCGACCGCTCGTTGTCTTTCCTGGTATTGGTCGGAATCCCTGCCATTACACGTAGCTTATTGGAATGTGCATATACCCCCTGAAGAATGAAGGTTCCGCTGCAACCGCCCGCTGCCACCACCCCCCGGGCGTCGTCAGTCGCCGCCCTCCCGCTTCGACTTGGCACGGTATACGATCTTGAGCGGAACGCCACAAAACCCGAAAGCTGCACGAAAGCGATTTTCCAGAAAGCGGCCGTATGACTCGGAGATCGCCTGCGGATGATTGCAAAAGACCGCAATTACCGGTGGGTCCGTACCCACCTGCGTGGCATACTTTATTTGGACGTGCCGCCCCCGGTATGTGGCGGGATGGTGGGCACGAATCGCATCCTGGAGTACGGTATTGAGCCTGGCGGTGCCGACGCGGCGCCGACGCTCCGCGATGACCTCCAGCGACACATCCAGTACCTTGCGAATCCGCTGCCTGGTCCGCGCCGAGACGAATACCACAGGAACATGATCCAGTGTGCGCAGGCGGGCCCGGATAGCCCGCTCCATGTCCCGTGCCGTGTTTGTGACCTTCGGTACGAGATCCCACTTGTTGACGGCAATGACCAATCCTTTCCCGAGCTCTTCCGCATCCTTGATCACCTTGATGTCCTGCGCTTCCAGGCCCAACGTGGCATCCAGCAGCAGCACGGCCGCATCGCACTCCCGGATGGCCCGCTCGGTACGCAGAGTAGCATAAAATTCAATATTCTCGGAGACGCGGGCCCGCTTGCGAAGCCCAGCCGTATCTACCAGTACTATCTGCTGATCGGCATAGTTGAGCACGGAATCGACCGCGTCCCGCGTCGTGCCGGCGATGCTCGTGACTACGGAGCGGTCCTGACCAAGGAGGGCATTGCTGAGCAATGACTTGCCCACGTTGGGTCGGCCCACGAGTGCAATGCGTGGTCCCTGGTCTG
Organism: Rhodothermales bacterium; assembly: GCA_965216255.1. GTDB lineage: Bacteria > Bacteroidota > Rhodothermia > Rhodothermales > Bin80. Next base: position 3,228,570 of record OZ244148.1, on the reverse strand, counting down.
GACCCAGGGCCCCGGTATCCGCAGGCAGCGCTGCCACCAAGGCGTCCAGGAATTCACCCGTGCCCATGCCGTTTATCCCGCTTACGGGATAAACGTCTCCCAGACCCAGGGCATAGAACGATGCGGCCTCCAGGCGCCGCGCAGCATTATCCGCCTTGTTGGCTACTATCAGAATCGGCGTAGTGCTCTTTCGGAGCATGCGGGCAATTTCCTCGTCCAGGTCCGTAATTCCAGTGGTCACGTCCGCTACCAACAACACCACATCCGCTTCCTCCAACGCGATCGTGGCCTGTTCGCGGATAGCCCGCTCAAAACGCTCGGCGGACCTGGGAACAAGCCCGCCGGTATCCACGAGCGAAAAGCTACGGCCGTTCCATTCTACGGTGCCAAAGAGGCGGTCCCGCGTGACTCCAGGAGCGTCGTGAACGATGGCAGCCCGGGTCTCTGTCAAGCGATTAAACAGCGTAGACTTGCCAACATTAGGGCGCCCTACTATTGCCGCCAATGCATCTGCCATACTTCACTGCACGATTCTAGACATGCCATCCCGGCCCGTGGTCCTCCTTTAGCGCCGGTCCTTGTGCTCGAGATACAGACTTCGAAATAGCATAAACGTGGTCCAGCCAGTTTCGCTCGTGAACCAGTAGTTGATACCTGCTCCCACGGCCGCACCGGCTAGAGGAATGGTCTGGAGCAGCTTGCGGCCCACCAGGTTTTTTGCCAGTTCGCGGGGAAGATGGCGGCTCTGGTCCGGTAAGGTGCCCCGCACACGCCCCCTATAAGGTGTATTGCCCGCCAGCGCAGCCGCGGCGACACTGATTTCACGCAGCGCCATGCCCCTCGCCTCCCGCTTGTTGGCCGCCGCCGCATTATAGATGGACAGTACTATGGGTCTAAACTCCGGGCTTCGCATGGGAAAACCGTACGATGCGCCTATCTGCTGGATAAGCCGGAAATTGATCATGAAAAGCAGCGGAATATCTGCGGCAACAAACACGGCGCCGCCGAGCCCCGTGCCACCCCCACTGAGCGCCGCAAGAAGCTTGTTCTCGGTAAAGCGCTGGCGTGCCAGCTCGTCGAGGTCTTCCAGGGGCTGACGCCGCAGATCTTCCACGCCCGCAACATCCAATCCGCGCGCCCCGGCAGTGCGCAACAGGTCACCGGTCTCGGGAATCCACGTGGAAGCATCGTTCATCATTTCGAGGAATCGCTCGACGGCCTCACTCACGCGATCCGTTAGGCTAGCAGGAACGGCCTGCTCCACCACCCAGTCCACCGGTTTCATGACCAAGTTCACCGCCTGCGCAAGCAGGGAACCGTCGCCACGCAGCCACCTGTCAATCTCGCGCTGCACCTGCTTGTCGTACGAAGTAAGATGCATGGCCAAGGAAGATGGCCCGGAATCGGAATTCTCTACGAGGAGATCTACAGGCCAAAGATGCAACCGGATACGTGCGGCCGCGGCAAATGTGCCTGTACATCGTTATAACAGTAAAAGCCCCACTGTACCTACGATAAAACAGTAGTAAGCGAAGTAGTGCAAATGCCCGCGCCGAACAACGCCGAGCACGACCCTGATGGCCACAATTCCAGACAAAAATGCCACCATTGTCCCCACGACCACGGGTAGCCAAGCAGAAGGAACGGCCACGAGATCGCCGGCCTTGAGAAGAACCCCGCCCAGCACTACGGGCAGTAGTATCAGGAAAGAGAAGTCCGCCGCTCGCCTGGCTTCCACGTTCTGGTACAGAGCTGCGCATATCGTGGCACCGGACCGTGAAATTCCCGGCAGTATGGCCGCGGCCTGGCTTATCCCGACGATCAGAGCCTTGACTGTAGTGAATTGACCCCGTCCGCTGCGGCAATACACCGTGACGACAAGCAGCGCGCCCGTAACGAGCAGCAGGCCAGATGCCAGGCGCGGGTCCGCGAACGCCTTGTCGACTATATCCGAAAAGCAAAAATACACGACCGCTGCGGGTACCACAGCGACGGCCATATACCAGCCTGTGCGCACATGCTCGTCGCTGTGATACCGCTTTCGTGCCTTGAACGGATTTCCTTCCAACTGCATTAGGGACACGCACATCGCGCGAAGTCGTGGCCAGTAGACCGTGCATATGCTCAGCGCCGTCCCGAAATGCACAAAGATCTCAAACGTAGCGTCCCCTTCTGCCACGAGATCTACGCCCAACAAGTGCTGGCCCAGCACCAGATGCCCCGAAGAGGACACGGGCAAGAATTCCGTTAGACCCTGAACTAGCCCCAGAATGGCAGCTTCCCACCAACTCATCTTGTTGCTCCGCGGTGTAGAGTGCGAGAGTCACCCTGGCCTTGCGCGCTGCAATTTGACCCCATACCATGCATTCTGCCCATTACACGGAAGCGTTGGCCGGCGTGCCTCGCATGCGCAGCTGGATCACGAGTACCACCCCGGGGAACGCCCGTGCATGCCGTTTGGTGCACCTGGGTATCCAAGTACCGCGATCCGTTTCCAATCTGCGTGCATGTTTACCCTTTGCCAATCTCGGCAGCCAGCGCATGGCACCCGGGGCGGGCGCTGTGGCCAACCGAGCATTTGCCTCATTCAAGGGGACTTTCAGGCGCGACAATAACGACTTCTTCCCGGATACATGTGACCATCCCCGGCGGTGCGCCCCTCGGCTTGTGTACATATTTGCGGGGCGTGACGATCACCGGTACGAACGCGCTATGCCGGCCCTTGCTGAAGTAAGCCGCGATGGATGCGGCCTTTTCTACCAGGAGCGCCCCCGGTGCAGCATCGCGATGCGGAAGGCGAAGCACGACGTGCGCCCCGCTATACCCGCGTGCATGCATCCAGAGGTCATACTTGCGAGCGCACCGGAAGGTCAGATCGTCGGCCTCTCGCTGACTGCGCGAGACCCAAACCGCATACCCCTGCCCCACGGAAAAACGGCGGAACCGTGACCCCGCTACCTCGCCGCCGCGTGACTGCAGGCGCTGAATCAACCCCAAGTTGGCGCGCTCAAAGGCATCTAGCCCATCGAGATGGGAGACATGGCTGAGTTCCTCCCGTGCGCGCGCAAGCTCCTGGCCAAGGCGCTCCGCCTGGTGCAACCGCGTTGCCAGGTATTCACGTGCCTGCCGCGCCTTTCGCGCCTTCTGATAATAGCGCTCTGCGTTGGCAACCGTGCCAAGCGAGGCTTCAAGCGCAATGGTTACTGGAGTGCCACCTCCGAATAAATCCTCAAGGACCACTTGTTCTTGCCCTGGGGGCTCGGATCGGGAGGCCATCAGAAGATGCGCCCAGCGCTCATAGTCCCCGTGGCGGCACTGCGATGACTGTTCGCGGCGCATTTGTGATTCTCTCCGCTGCGCGGCTGCTAGCCCCTTGTCGATGACCCTGGAAATAGAGCGGTATCGCACTAGAAAGGCCTGTCTCGCGAGCGTATACTGTGCAAGGACGCGTACGGCCCGGTTTACCGTATCAAATCGCTCTTCGCGTGCGCCGCGCGGACCCGCAACGGCCCCAAGTGCGAGCTGCGCCTCGCCTGATGAACTCCAGAGAATACGCGCCGAGGGGTGTTCAAGCTCGCTATCCAGGTCCTTGACAGCGGCGAAGAGGGCGCGCATATCCGATTCGGAGCAAAGCTGCACCGGACCGTCCGCCAAGTCTGCGCGACGCAGAACTTCGGAAGCTAACTCCGAGTCAAGAAAGGGTACGGCGCCCCTTATGGCACATGCCATCGTACCATTACGCAAGCGCGCCCTGAAAACTTCGAAGGCTTCGGGCACCGCGGCCCGGCGCGGCGGCGCGGTCCGCCTGCCCGTCCACGAATCCGCGCCGCGAAAGGCATTCCGAACCAGCCCCTCGCCATCGGTCACGTAAACGTTGGCCTGGGATCCAAAGAGATAGGCACGCATCTGCAGCCCGTGCTCCAGATGTATGGTTAAAATGCGGTCCCCGTCGGCAACGCATATGCCGGTGACCACTTGCCCGGTAAGCTCTGGAAACAAACTGGCCACATTTCGCCGACGACGACCAGACCGATGCCGTTCGAATGCACAGACTAGCGGCGGACGCAGCACGAATTGCAAGACGCTATCGCTGCCTAGTACAATAGCAAGCTCGCCGCGGGACTGCGAATAGACGTCCGCAATCGTGCTGCCTTCTAGCCTGAGCGCCCATTCACAGGCCAAGGCGCGCAGCGTGTAATAGTTGTTCAACATGAACGTTTTCGCGGTATCTCTATAGTGTACCCCAAATTCTGGACATTGGTTTAAAATAGAATCCTGCCTCTCAAATCAAGGTACACGTCACGATGAAACGGAAGTCGTACGCCGCCGCATTCAAGGCTCGAGTGGCCGTGGAGGCCATACGAGGTGAGCAAACCATCAGCCAGATTGCCGCCCGCTTCGAGGTGCACCCCAGCCAGGTGAACCTGTGGAAGAAGCAGGCGCTTCAGCACTTGATGGATGCCTTTTCCACGCGTCGTGGCAAGGCCAAACAACAAGAAGAGATACTTAAGGATGAATTGTATGGCCATATCGGGCGCCTCAAGGTGGAACTGGACTGGTTAAGAAAAAACTTCGGTTCACTCTCTTGAAGAGAAGCGGCGCATGGTGGAGCCAGATCACGCTCAGCTGAGCATAGAGCGACAGTGCGAGCTACTGGGCCTGGCCCGCTCCAGCGTGTATTATCAACCCGTCGGTGAGACGTCCTATAATCTATAGTTGATGCGCGTCATAGACGAATTCTACACGCCCCACCCCATGCTGGGCGCATAACGCATATGCTTCGGCGCAAGGGTCACGCTGCGGGTCACAAGCGGGTCTATAGGCTGATGCGCCTTATGGGGCTGCAGGCTATTTATCCGAAGCCCCGGCCCGCGTGGGCCCGGGGCCAGCTCTTCGGTATCCCAACCTATTGAAAGGGCGGCACATAGACCGTCCCAATCAGGCTTGGTGCAGTGACATCACCTACACACGGATGGACTGCGGGTCCGCCTATCTGGTCGCAGTCATCGACTGGTACAACCGGTACATACTATGGTGGACGCTATCCCACACACAAGACGTGAGTGTCTGCGTGGAGACGTAAAAGGACGCACTCACGATCAGCCAGCTCGGGATCTTTCACTCGGACAAAGGGTCAGAGTTTACCAGTGAAGAGATGACATCACTGTCGAAACGTGCCGACATCCGGATTTCGATGTGTTGTCGTGGCCGGTGCCACGACAACATTATGATTGAGCGGCTGTGGCGCAGCGTCAAGTACGAGGACGTCTACCTCCACAAATACGCGAACCTACGGCAGGCAAGTCAGCGCCTGGGAAGTTACTTTGCCTTTTGCAACCACAGTCGTCCACACCAGAGCCTTCGGTACCGAACCCCATCCGAAGTCTATCACGGCCGTTCAGGACCCCACCCAGCGATGGCTATAAACCACACCACAACCACATGCCCACTAGGACAGACTTGTCCCGCTAACACCCACAACGCTGGCAGCTTTCTATCTTAAATGGACCGAAATTCTGTCCATTGAGTGGGGCACACCTCACCCGCGTGTGGACCCCGAAGGTCACTGCCAAGTCCCGCGAAAGCCATGGATCTCTTATTGCACTGGAGTTGGTGCAGGAAATAGTTGACATAGTGCGAATGGGATCCCGGAACGCGCGTTGTAGCATCAAACGGTGCGTGTATCATGAAAACAGTACGAATGACGTTTGCGGTCCTCCTTGGGGGACTCCTCGTCCAGCCGGGGTTCGCGCAAGAACTGCAATCTTCCACAGGGGGGCGTGTTGCATGTAACGGAGGCAAGGCAGGCGCATTCGCGTGTAAGGGAGTCGACATGCTTTCGTATCTAACGCTTAATGACCTGTATCCCGTCAAGCCTGACTACCAGAATAAGTATGTTAACGACGTTTGGGGGTGGACCGATCCGATTTCGGGCAGGGAGTTCGCACTATTGGGACGGCGTGACGCCACCGTCTTCGTGGAAGTCACGGACCCGGTAAGTCCGCTGGTTCTTGGCATTCTGCCCTCGTACGACGGATCAGAATCCACGTGGCGGGACATCAAGGTGTACAAGGACCACGCGTTTGTCGTCGTCGATGCGCGCGGCGCCAACGGCATGCAGGTTTTCGACCTGACAGAGCTGCGCAACGTACAGAATCCACCGGTTACATTTTCCGAGATCGCTCACTACGACGGCATCGCGCAGGCTCACAACATTGTTATAAACGAGGAAACAGGATACGCCTACGCCGTCGGAAGCTCAGGTGGTGATTGCTCCTACGGCCTGCATATGATTGATATCCGTGATCCACGCAGTCCTGCGTATGCCGGATGCTTCCGCGACTTGAGCACTGGTCGGGGTGGTAGCGGCTACACCCATGACGCGCAGTGTGTCATATACCACGGCCCGGATACCGAATATGCTGGCAGGGAAATCTGTATCGGGGCAAACGTGTCCGCCATCAGCATCGCCGATGTCACGGACAAGACTGCGCCGGTAGCCGTTTCCGTAGCGGTGGAACCAGGCGTAAAGTACGCGCACCAAGGCTGGCTGACGGAAGACCAAAAGTATTATATACAGAATGACGAAAGCGATGAGTTTGCTTCGGAGTCCGAAAAACTGAACCCGCGGACCCTTGTTTGGGATGTAACAGTACTCGATGACCCGATTCTAATCATTGAGTACTACGGCGAAACGGGAAGTGTTGACCACAATCTGTACATCCGCGGTAACTATGTCTACGAAGCCAACTACACTGCGGGCCTGCGCATTCTGGACATCGAGGACATCAATGACCCGCGACCAGTAGCCTATTTTGATACGTATCCCCAGAATAACGCGGTAAGCTTCTCCGGTGCCTGGAGCAACTACCCCTTCTTCCAAAGCGGGACCATCCTCGTTAGCAGTCAGCGTGAAGGCCTGTTCATACTGGAGGCGCCCAGCCTGGTCGTGGTCAATGGCGCAGAAGGCACGGAAGAACTGCCGGCGACCTTCCAGCTGCTGCCAGCACATCCCAACCCGTTCAATACGGCCACGACCCTTTCCCTGAGGCTTCCCGAGACGCAAGTCCTGCGCGTGGTGGCCTATGACCTGGCCGGCCGTGAAATTGCCGTGCTGTATGAGGGCTCGCTGACGGCGGGAGAACATCCGATCCGGTTCGAGTCGAACGGACTGCCCAGCGGTCGCTATCTTATACGTGCAACCGGGGAAGCCGTCAATTCGACCCAGATGGTCACGCTCGCCAAGTAAGGCTTCTCTACCTAAGAGAAGGCATCCGTGATTGCGTAGGCCGGGGCGTTGGGCGGGGCCCAGGGCCCCGCATCCAGGTGCGCATACGATGTGCCGTACATCTGCCTGTATATTTGTCTTCCGCCTCGCATTCTGCCTGGGCGCATCCGCCCAGGAGACCTCCATCGCCGTGAAAATGGCGCCCTGCATTAATGGCACAGCCGGTGGATTTGCGTGCCACAAGATTGACCTGCTCGTGCGCCTGACTCTCGACGATCTGTTTGCTCTCCAGCCAGAGCAGGCGAGCCAACGACATCTGGGGCTGAACCGACCCCGTTAGCGGCCATGAATACGCGCTGGTAGGCCTCTATTCGGCCGTGGCATTCGTCGATATCACGGATCCCCGGAATCCCGACTTCTTAGGAATCTTGCCGTCTGCCAATGGTGCCAGCGCCCGGTGGAGAGACATGAAGGTGTATGCGAATCACATGTTCGTTGTGGTCGATGGCTATTCTCCGGGGGCGGGCCTGCAGGTATTTGATCTAACCGCGCTCCGCGGGCTGGAGACCATGCCCGCAATCTTGTCGGAAACCGCACACTACAGCAGCTTTGGACCGGCACACAACATCGCAATAAACGAAGAAACCAGATTCGCCTATGTCGTCGGCATTTCGGGGCAAGGTACCGTGTGCCAGCGGGGGCTTGCACATGGTCGATATCCGTGACCCGCTTCGGCCTGCGTATGCCGGCTGCTTTCTGGATACCACGACGGGGCAACCATCCCGGGACGGGTATACGCATGACGCGCAGTGCGTACTATATCACGGGCCGGATGAGAGGTATGCAGGCCGAGAGATCTGCATCGGCGCCATCGTTAACAAATTCAGTATTGCTGATGTGACGGACAAGGACAATCCTGTAGCGATCTCCGCCACGCCCTATCCGTATGCGAGTTACGCCCATTAGGGCTGGCTTACAGAAAACCACCGATACTTCGTCCAAGACGATGAATTGGACGAAAGGCGCACACTTCCGACCGCTCTGGGGCCTCGTACAATGATCTGGGACGGAGCAGCACTGGACGATCCCGTGATTGTCACGGAATACTACGGCACCTCCATGGCCACGGACCACAATTTATACGTGCATCAGAATTACGCATTCGAGGCCAACTAGTGCTTGTACGAAAATACTGTAAATCTTAAAGAAACAATCGGTTATATCTTGCAATTGCCGGTGAATCTGAGGGACGTATAGCCGATTCGGGCCTTTAAGAGCGCAAAACAGCTCACATTCGCCAGGGAAACCATGCGCAAGATTGTCCCAGAGTGCCGTGCACTCGACAGTACGCCGATCAAGGAGATTGCCATAGACCCGAGAATGCGCGACGACATGAGTGCGGTGCTCAAGGGTCTGCAGTGCGTCTACTGCAAGGCGGAATCCCGCGCGGCCTTGTTCACGACTCTGGAGGCGCACTTTCAGCCGGGTGCGCGCAGAGATGTCGGACGACCGGGCATGGATCTATGGCGCGTCATCGTGTTTGCGATAGTCAAGCAGTGCCTGGATCTGGACTACGATGCTTTGTTGTACCGGGCAAACAACCATCTCTTGCTGCGGGAGCTCTTGGGGCACGGAGATGCCGCCTTTGACGCGGTGAAGTACAGCAGACAGCACTTGGTGGACAACGTGCAGCTTTTGACGCCGAAGCTGGTCCGGAAGGTGACCCAATTGATAGTGCGGACGGCGCACAAGGAGGCTGGAAAACAGTCTGGGGCCGCGCTAGGTGGTCGCTGCGATTCCAGGGTGGTTAAGACGCATGTGCACTATCCCACCGATGTGGGTCTGTGCTGGGATGCACTTCGTGGTCTAATACGTGTGAGTGCACGCTCGGCTGCGGCATTCGCTCTTCCGGGCTGGCGCAAGCATGCGGATCGCACGCGGAAGGTATACCAGGCCTTCAGCCGGGTGCGGACGGCCCCGCGCTACCGGCAGAATCCGAAAGGAGTGAAGGCGTACTTGCGCCAGTGCACACAGACTGCAGCACGTGCCCGTACGCTGTTAAATGCCTTGGCCACGGCGCAGAAATCGGCGGCGGCGCGAGCGGATATCGCGTATTATTTGCACTATGTGGACTTGTTGGTGGATCAAATCCGGCGTCGCATCCTCTTGGGCGAGCAGATTCCACATGCGCAGAAAGTGTTTTCCATCCACAAGCCACATACGCGTTGGATCAGCAAAGGCAAGGCGGGCGGGCTGGCCGAGCTGGGCCTTCCGGTCGCACTGGTAGAAGATGAGCACCGGTTCATTTTGGCTTATCACATCCTGTGGGACACATCAGATGTAGAGGTGGCGGTAGCGATCATTGACGCGGTGCAGGCGGCTTTTCCAGCGTTCAATGCGTGCAGTTTTGACCGGGGCTTTCACAGCTTGAAGAATCGAGAAGCATTGGATGCTCGGCTGGCGCTCAATGCGCTTCCGAAGAAGGGCAAGCTTTCTCTGGCGGAGCGTGCGCGAAAGCGCGCGCCTGCGTTCAAGGCAGCGCGGCGGCGCCCGGCCGTCGAGTCGTGTCTGGCCAATTTCGGACTTCGGGGCGGTGGCGGCAGAAGAGTCCGGAGAACTTCGCGCTGATGGTGAGCCTGTCCGTGTTGGCGGTCGACGTGCACCGGCTGGGTTGCCTGGTGCGCACCCAGGAACGGGCACGAATGAGGCGTCGGCGAAAGCGCGCGGCGTAGGCCCGCTACCACCTCGCAGAAAGGTCCCAATCGCAGGCCCCAAGGGACACGTATGCCCTCCCGATAGGAACACAACGCCCTTCGAGCCGCAAACTGTCCGTGCGCGCACGCAAGAGACGCCAGCATGGCCGAAACACTCGAAGCGGACCGTCAACGAACTCAAAAAACGACCGTGCCTGTGCATTCGAGGCCGAAAAAAGAGAGTATTCGGTCAATCACCAACTACACGTCGGGTCTGCGCATTATTGACTTGGAAGATATCCACAGCCCGCACGAGGTGGCCTACTATGACACCTATCCAGCCTCTGACGGACCTGGATTTCGCGGTGTCTGGAGTGTGTAGCCCTTCTTCGAAAGTGGCACCGTGGTAGTAAGCAGCATTGATGAGGGACTATTTGTCCTGCAGCCGACCGGCTTGGCGAGGCTCAACACGGGCGCCTCGGCCAACAACAATCTTCCCGCTTCCTTTACGCTCTCATCGGCATACCCCAACCCGTTCCACAACGCCACGTCGTTTACGCTTGCACTGGGGCTACCCTTGCCCGTGCGTCTGAGTGCATACGATGTACTGGGCCGCGAAGTCGCCCTGATTCATGATAGTACGCTGCCTGCCGGATCCTACACATTTCACTTCGTGGCCGAGGGGCTGCCCACCGGGAAGTATTTTGTCCGGGCCACGGCGCAGTCGATAGAGCGCACTCTTACGGTAACACTTGTTAAGAGATCTGCCTTCAAAGCCAAAGCTTCACCGCAATAAAGCCCGCGACCAGGAGCACGGTAAAAAGAATGGCGAGGACATTGAAGTACTTTTCGAGATAGTCCCGAATAGGCGCGCCGAACCGGTAAACCAGCGCTGCGACGAGCAGGAATCTGGCTGATCTGCTAACGGCAGACGCCACCAGAAAAAGCAGAAAATTGATTTCGAAAGCACCGGCGGCAATGGTGAACAGTTTGTACGGAATGGGAGTGAAGCCGGCAGAGAAAATGATCACAAAACCCCATTCCTCAAAGCGCTGCCCCACCGTATAATAGAGCTCCTGGCTGAAGCCGGGTATCGCGTCAAAAAAGAAGTGTGCCAGCGGCGTGAAGCCGCCCGGGGCAAGCCAGGCCAGATGGCCCAGCCCGTAGCCAGCCATCCCCCCCAGGAGCGATCCTGCGCAGCATATCAGACCGAATCGAATCGCCTTTGTGCGACAGCCCAGCGCCAATGCAATAAGAAGTACGTCGGGAGGAATCGGAAAGATTACCGACTCCGCTACCGCCAACGCAAACAGCGCCACGGACCCATATGGCGATTCCGCCCATCCGAGAACCCACTCGTACAGACTGCGGACCCATTTCATGGGCAGGCCCCGCTATGGAGCGGGCCGGTCCAAACATTCTTACCTGTCAAGCCCCAACTGCTGACGCAGGCGCCGGTTGCGGTACAAATCGGGGTAGGTCTGCCGGAATTCGTCCTTCGTGGCCGGATCGAGTCTAAAGGCCATTTTGAGAGAAGTAACACCTTCCTCCGGGCGACCCAGCGCCAGTAGGGCTTTTGCCTGCTGAAAATATGCGGTGGCGCAGGAAGGATCGAGCGTAAGGGCCCGGTGGTAGGCCACCAGTGCGTCTTCGCACTGACCTGCCTCGCAGAGGGTTTCGGCAAAATCCAGCCACGCGGCGTGATTGCCCTTGTCGAGGCATAGCACTCGGCGGTAGGATTCCAGTGCCTGGTCAAGTATCCCGGCGTTGTATTCGCACTCGGCTTTCGCATACCAGAATTCAGGACAGTCTGCATTAAGTTCAACCGCACGGTTCAGGTACGTGATGGCCTCCTTGTAGCGGTTCAGGGCATCATAGCAGCAACCAAGACCATACCACGCCTCGGCGAAGGAATCCTCTTCGGCTACAGCCAACTTGAAGTAGCGCACGGCAACCTCGGGCTCGCCGAGTTCGTCAAAAGCCAGCGCTATATTGCAGTACGTGGCGGCATCTGCCCCCTTTAGTTCCAGCACTTTTCGATAGTCGTCTATGCCTTCTTTGAGTCTGCGCAGACTCGCTAGCGCATTGCCTCGATTGTAGTAGGCCGATACGAAGTCCTCCTTAATGGCTATGGCCATGTCATAGCACGTCACGGCCTCCTGGAAGCGTTCTGCGCGCATGAGCGCGATACCCTTGTTGTACCAGGCATCGTGGCAGAAGGGCTCGAGATCAATGTGTCGGTCGTAGCTCTGGATGCTTCGCTCATTGTCGCCAAGACGATCAAAACAGTAGCCCAATTCGTACCACACTTCGACGTGCTCGGGCTTTATCTCCGAGCACTGTTCGAATGCCGCCACCGCTTCCTGGAGCCTGTCCGCCCGTTCCAGCGTTACCCCCATGTTGAAGTAGGCCTCGTAGTAGAGAGGGTCGTAGCGCAGCGCAAGCGCATACGACTCGAGGGCGTCTTCCGCACGGCCAAGGCTATCGAGCGTGACCCCGCAGTTTACGATGGTCTCCGTATCCACCGGGTTAAGCGCCAGCGCCTTTTCATAGGCCTTCAGGGCTGTTTCGTGGCGGCCCAGATGGTTAAGCAGCACGCCGCGCCGCATCCACGCGTCAGAAGAAAAGGGCTGCATCGCAAGTTGCCGCTCCACCACGGCCAAGGCCCGGTCCAGGTGCCCCTGTTCGAAATAGTGGGACGCAATGTCCTCCAGGGCATCCGAATCAAAATATGAGCCCTCGGACTGCTCAAAGGCTGCGACCAAGTCGTTCAGGCGGCCTTCGTCGGCCCCATCATCGTATCCAAAGTCGAATGTGCTCATAGCACTCCGCTAGGTTTGTCCTATGACCGGTATATCCCTTTGAATTACCGCGTAGTATACCCGGACGCCTCTGAAGTTGCAATATGCCAGTTCGGAACACGCGTGAACAGGCTGTGTAATCCGGTTTCTGGTTCTGGAGTCCAACGCCATCACAATATGGCCCTGTCCCCTGAACAGCGCAGCGAGATTCACGAGATATTTCACGCATTCCTTAGAAAACGGGGACTGCGCCAGACTACCGAGCGATTGGTAGTGCTGGACACGTTGTATGACTGCGGTGACCATATTGACGCAGACGAACTGTATATACGACTGAAGCAGACAGGGCGCAGCATAAGCCGCGCAACGGTCTACAATACGCTGAACCTGCTGCTCAACTGTGATCTCGCCGTTCGCCATCAGTTTGGCAACAGCCAAGCAAAATTCGAACCCGCCTATCGTTACTGGCAGCACGATCATCTCATTTGCCTCGACTGCCACGCCGTGCTGGAATTTTGCGATCCGCGCATCCAGAGCATCCAGGAAATGGTAGCAGAAGTTTACCGTTTTGATATCAAGAGCCATGCGCTCAATCTCTACGGGCACTGCAGGCGCGAGAACTGCACCAATCGCCCCGCTTCGCTATTCGAGGCCTGATTGGGCCGCGATCGCACTACCTGGAGCCCTCCCATAGAAACGCCTCGCTTTCCTCCTCCTGCTCCCAGTAGAACAAGCCCCGACGCGCAGGATAATGGCCGATCTCGTCCATAGTGGCAGCATCGAACAGCCGGCCATTTACCATGACCTGCCAAACGTGCTCCGACTGCCGTAAGTCCTCCAGCGGATTCCCGTCAAGCACCACAAGGTCGGCGAGTTTCCCTGGTTCCAGCGACCCGATGTCCCCGTCCAAGCCGAGATAGCGGGCACCGTACAGCGTGGCGCACCGCAGCGCTTCGTGAGGCGTCATTCCGCCCTGCTCGAGCATCCAGAGTTCCCAGTGGGCCGCCAGGCCCTGCATCTGCCCGTGAGAACCAATCTGGACCGTGTTACCTTGGTCGACCAGCTTCTTGGCCTGGCGGGCAACCTCGACGTGGTGAAAATCATCCCCTTCCGCCATGATCCTGCGGCGGGCCCGCGAGTCCACAATGAACCTTGGCGTAAAGGCAAGAAGACGTTCCTGATCCCAGACATCGGTATGCTGGTACCAATAGTATTCGCCTGAAAGTCCACCGTAGCTGACAACCAGCGTGGGCGTATAGCCGACATCCGTCGCGCGCCAGAGCTGTAGGACATCTTCATACAGGGGAGCCACCGGCAGGTTGTGCTCAATGCCAGAGTGCCCATCAAGGATCATGGTAACGTTGTGAAAGAAGGTAGCCCCCCCTTCGGGCACTACCAGCATTTGTTCTTCGCGCGCAGCCTGCAATATCTGCTGCCGCTGCTCGCGCCGTGGTTGGTTGTAGCTCTTTACGGAAAAGGCCCCAACGGCTTTCATGCGTCGCACATGCGAGCGGGCATCGTCCACGCTGTTTACCACGGCCTTGAAATCGCCATCAGCGCCATAGAGTATGGTGCCGGTCGAATAAATGCGTGGACCCACGATAACGCGGGCCTTCACCATTTCGGATAGGGCAAACACCGTACCCGTATTAGCGCTGGGGTCATGCAGCGTAGTGACGCCGTAGGCAAGGTTGGCGTAGTAGTTCCAGTTACGCTCCGGCAGCGGCCCGCTGACGAAATGATTGGCATGCGCGTGCGCGTCTACCAGCCCCGGAATAATCGTCTTGCCACCCGCGTCAATCACCAGTGCATCAGCCGGCACGCTTACTTCCGCGGACGGGCCTACGCTCGTGATGGTGTTCCCGTCTACCACCAGCGTTCCGCGCTCTATTATTTCGTCGCCGCGCATGGTAACGATACGGGCACCGGTAAAGGCAACCACGCCAGATGGAACATCGGTCGACGCACGGAGCCTTACTGGTTGGCCTGTGGTGTCCGGCGGTGGCAATTCCTTCGGTGCACCTTCCAGAAAGTCGAAGGTGGCAGACAGATCACGACTGAAATATTCCGGGCCGATCATCCAATGGAGCCGCTGGCTATTTGCAGACCAGTGAAGATCCCTGCCGGCATCGCGCGTGACGCGGCCCACCGGAAGCCCCTTCATGTCTCCGGCGAGCGGCACGGAGCCGCCCGTCTTGGGCATGGGCACGACGTACGCATGGAAGAGCTCCGTAAAAGCCGCCCACCGATCATCTGGACTGGGCACGACGCTGGTCGAGTACTTCAGCGTGAAATGCGTGCGTTCGTCTCCACCATCAAGCCGAACGCTGCGATACTCTTTCTCCAGGCCGTCACCCGAGAGGAAATAGACGCGGCTGCCACTGGCGTCAAACCGTGGATCATCCCCTTCCTTGCGTATCCGCGTTTCGGGACCTCCCGCCGCCTTCATCCAGTAAATGCCGGGGTCCGTGCCGTGGATCGTGCCAAGTAGCTGGTTTCCCACTCCCCGTCGGTACACGATCCTCTCCCCATCGGGACTGTAACGGGGTGTGAAGTAGTAGCCGGGCCGCTCCGTCAACTTGCGCGTACGACCCGTAGCTATCTCAAACACGCGAATGGCGCCAAGATCGGCATCACTCCAGGAGGAATAGGCGATGTAGCGTCCATCCGGGCTAAAGAACGGCTCATGCTCAAAATGCTTGTCGGCGGTCACGCGTTCGGGCCGGCCGGCAGGCAGGAATTTCTTCCAAAGGTGCCCGAGGGCCTGGAATACCAGCGTTCGGCCATCCGGCGACGTAACACCCTGCCGGACCATCCTGACATCAAAGGAATCGGAGCTGACCTCGCGGTGAAAGCGGACGGCCTCGGCAACGGTTTGCTCTACATCAGCAGTAAATTCTATGATGCGCGCCTCACGGCTAGCCACGTTGATATGCCAGACCTTTCCCTTCGCCCAGATAACGATGGCCCTTCCACCGGGCATCCACGCAAAGCCAGGGTAGACTCCGAAGACAGCCCAGGATTCCTGCTGATCGTGGCTCAGGCCATCAAACACCGGCCGCTGCGCTCCCGTTACCGTGTCATAGACAAAGAGCACGCTTCTTGTTCGAACCCGCCGCACAAAGGCGATATGCCGTCCATCGGGCGAGGGCTGGGCTCGCGCCGCGCCACCGGCACCGGTGATGAGGTTCTCTATTTCGCCCGTCTCTCTGTCCAGGCGCCGGACGACGTAGATCTGACCGTGAGGATCCTTGTTGTACTGGAAGGTGGAACCGCCGCTGACGTCTTCGCTGAAATAAACATAGCGCCCGTCCGGGCTTACGGCAATGTCATTGCCCTGATCCTGCTGGTCGTTCTTGCGCTTCGTCAATTGCAGACCGGCTCCACCGGATACGTGGTACATCCAGATCTCACCCGCTCCGAGGGAGCGCGTGCTCGTAAAATGCTTGCGCCCAAGCAAGTAATCCCCATCCGGTGTCCACGCCGGACCATTGAGCAACCGAAATGACTCCGCGGTGACTTGACGGGCACCCGTTCCATCCCGCGACATCACCCACAGGTTATCGCCGCCGCCCCGGTCACTGGTAAAGGCAATTTGCCCTCCGTCCGGGCTGAAACGTGGCTGAACGTCGAACGCTGCGCCGTGCGTAACCCGCCTGGCCGTGCCGCCCGTGACGGGTAGCATATAAAGGTCACCGAGAAGGTCGAATACAATTTCCTCGCCGTCGGGGCTGACATCGAGATTCATCCATGTGCCCTCAGAAACCGTGAAGCGAACCGTATCCGAGGATACGCCTTCCACGTTCCAAGGCGCGGCCTCCTGTGCCCAGGCTGGCTGGGCAAAGAGCAACAGGAATGGCAGAACCCGGACGGGTGACGGCATGGATCCTACGCGCAGCGGTCGCTAGCCGTCGAATTTTCTGAATGCCAGCGACGTGTTATGCCCCCCGAAACCGAACGCGTTCGATATGGCCACACGGACGCAACGGTGCTGCGGATCGTTGAAAGTATAGTTCAAGTCACAGTCCGGATCCGCATATTCGAAATTTATGGTAGGCGGCACCCGGTCATGGCTGATAGCAAGTATGGTCGCAATGCTTTCAACAGCGCCCGCAGCTCCCAGCAAGTGGCCGGTCATGCTCTTGGTGGACGAAAGATTCATGGCATAGGCATGAGCGCCGAAGACCTGTTTTACGGCCTTGGTCTCGGCAACGTCTCCCAGCGGGGTCGACGTCCCGTGCATGTTCAGATAGTCAACGTCCTCTGGCGCCAAACCCGCATCCTCAAGCACATTCCGCATGGCGAGGGCCGCGCCGTAGCCTTCTGGGTCCGGTGCTGTGATATGGTTGGCATCAGCGCTCATGCCAATGCCAATAATTTCCGCGTAGATCTTGGCGCCACGCGCCTGGGCATGCTCCAGCTCCTCGAGTACAAGCATACCTGCCCCTTCTCCCAAGACGAAGCCGTCGCGGGTCCGGTCAAAAGGTCGGCTTGCCCGTACGGGATCATCGTTACGCGTAGACAGCGCCTTTAGCGCGTTAAAGCCTCCAACACCCAATTCGGAAATCGCGGCTTCCGTACCCCCGCATAGTCCCATATCTATCGTGCCGCGCTGGATTAGCACGAACACGTCACCGATCGCATTATTGCCCGTGGCGCACGCGGATACGACGCTGTAGTTCGGGCCGCGAAAACCGTGCCGGATAGAGACGTGCCCACTAACGATATCGGGAATGAGCATCGGGATGAAGAATGGAGACATACGCCGCGGACCGTGTTCAGCATAGATTACGGTTTGGTCATAGAAGACCTGCATGCCGCCGATACCGCTGCCTATGATGACGGCTACCCGGTCCTTGGCGGACTGTGGCATGGCATCGGGATCCAGACCTGCGTCCGCCACCGCCCGCTCTGCGGCCACGATACCGTACTGCGCAAACGGATCCAGCCTCCGCAGTTCCTTGCGGCCAAAATGGTGCAGTGCGTTATAATGCTTGAGCTCGCACGCAAACCTGGTGGCAAATGCTCCTGCATCAAAAGCCGTGATAGGCGCCGCACCGCTCTGCCCAAGCATCATGGCCGCCCAGAAGTCCTCTACGGAGCAGCCCAGCGGAGTTAGAGCACCCATACCGGTAATTACAACCCTGCGCTTGGGGCTTGGCATGGATTAGAACGAAAATGTTGGGGCCACAGACGAGCCTTGCCAGCCTGTCTTACGCCGATTTTTCCGAAAGGTAACTTATCGCATCGCCGACAGTCGCAATCTTTTCGGCATCTTCATCCGGGATTGTCACGTCAAAAACTTTTTCAAATTCCATGATCAGCTCCACCGTATCCAGCGAATCTGCCCCGAGATCATTCGTGAACGACGCTTCCGGTACGATATCAGACTCTTCGACACCGAGTTTATCGGCAATGATGGCTTCAATCTTGCTCTTGAGGTCTTCCATAGATACGCCTCTGTGTGAAAGTGACCAATGAATGCGCAGCGCGGATTTCTTAGCCCTACAAGTTACGCCTATATATAGGTTAAGCGCAAAATCAGGAAACGAAATCCCTCTGGCAGTCTTGACAGGACAGACTCATAGTACTCAGGGCCAGTGCTTAGGATCCGCAGCCTCGCTTGATCCCATGCATGTCGCGCGCGCAATCACGCTGGCTATTTTAAGCGGAAAGACGCCGCAATGCAGCCACGTGCCACGGCCACACGCTGGCCAACAGGCTGAACTTGTACTACGGAATCGCGTTGTATTTGAATTGTTTTGTGGGCATTGATATAACTCACGTTTACCCGCTTACGAGATGGCCTATCTCTTCACGTCAGAATCCGTTTCTGAGGGACATCCCGATAAGGTGGCGGATCAGATATCAGATGCCATTCTAGATGCCTATCTGGACAAAGACTGCGGTAGCAGGGTTGCGGTAGAGACACTGGTTACCACTAATCGCGTGGTTCTTGCGGGGGAGGTGCGCTCTAGTGCAGCCGTCAACGTCGAGGAGGTGGCGCGAAGCGTCATTCGGGAAATTGGATATACGAACCCCGACATCAAGTTTGACGCCGATTCATGCACGGTTGTAAATTTCATTCATGGCCAGAGTGCCGATATTGCAGAAGGCGTTGACGCGCGTGCGGGCCGGGAACAAGGCGCCGGCGACCAGGGCATGATGTTCGGGTACGCCTGCCTTGAAACGCCGGAGTTCATGCCACTGCCCCTGACAATCGCACACCGGCTTGTCCGCGAACTGGCTGCCATTCGCAAGACGACAGCTCTGATGCCTTATTTGGGGCCGGATGCCAAAAGCCAGGTCACGGTAGAATACGGCGGCAAGCTACCACTCGTGCACACGGTAGTAGTATCCACACAGCATGCCGCATCCGTCGGCATCGAGCGGATCCGTCAGGACGTAGAAACGATCCTGCTGCCGCGCGTGGTAGATCCCGCGAAGCGCACCAATGACTTCAAGCTACACGTAAACCCTTCGGGCAAGTTCGTAAACGGAGGCCCTCACGCTGACGCGGGCCTGACGGGACGCAAGATCATCGTCGATACGTACGGCGGCAAGGGTGCCCACGGCGGCGGTGCCTTCAGCGGCAAAGATCCTTCCAAAGTCGATCGGTCCGCTGCCTACGCCGCGCGCCATGTGGCCAAGAACCTGGTCGCTGCGGGCCTGGCCGATAGCGTGGAAGTGCAGATTGCCTACGCCATAGGCAAGGCCAAGCCCGTGTCCATACATGTGGATTCCTGTGGCACGGGCATACTTGAAGACGAGGTTTTGGTCAGGATCGTAAGAGATGCCTTTGACCTCAGCCCGACGGGGATAATCGAACGCCTAGATCTTCTTCGCCCCATCTACCGCGATACAGCCGCTTACGGGCATTTTGGGCGCAGCGAGTTTCCCTGGGAGCAGCTAGACTCTGTCGAAGACATTAAATCGTGTGCGTAATCCTATTCGTCTGCTGGCGTTATGCTGTAGGCGGATTGTATCGATTGCCATGAGGTACGCCTGGATTCTGATCATTACCCTTGCGGCGGTCCATGCTGCCGCAGCGCAGCAGCCGGATGAACGGCGCTCGATCGAGTCGCTGCCCGATGCCACGCGACCCTTTCTCGTTTCTGCGGATCCTACCTTGGTATCGCGCGCGGAGATCCTGCCCGATGGCCGCGTCGATGCAGAAAGCGGCGTGTATCGGGCCGTTTACCGAATTCCGGCCACCACACCCGTGCTGGATAGCGCAGACGAAACGACGCGGGCGTACATGCAGGCCGAAAAAACACGTTTTGGGTGGCCCTCCACAAACGAATTGCTGCTTGTAAGCGAGCATGTCGGGCGCTCAAGTACCCATCTCACGTATCGCCAGACGCTATCTGGCGTCCCGGTCTACAACCGATACGTTAAGGCCAGCCTGGACTCGGACGGCCATCCTACCATGGTGATCAGTGGCTACGCCCCGCACGTAGGCCGGATTTCTGGCTTCGGCTCCGTGCCTCGCGTAGACGCGGAGGAAGCAAGCCGCCTCGCCGGGCTGGCGATATCGGAGCAGGGGGCCCACACTCACGAGCCGGAACTCGTCGTCTATCCAATAGCGCAGCCTCGCCTCGCCTGGCACATCATTGTCTGGCCGGACACGGCGGGAGGCGAATGGGATGTGCTTCTCGATGCCACATCTGGCATCATCTTGCACGTGATGGACCGTGCCGTGCACCTGCATGCAGAATACTTAAGCACCAAGAATCCCGGGCTTCCCGACGGCTCCGGGCTCGTTTTTGACCCCGACCCTCTTACCTCTTCGGGCAGTACGTACAGCAGCGAGTTCTACGACCGGAACGATGCGGATGCGCTTGCAATTAATAGCGAGCGTGTTGAAGTCACACTGCGCGACATTACCCGGGGCTCGGACGGGCTTTACCGTCTTCAAGGGCCTTACGTCATTATTGACGGCACCCGGCGTATCGGCGGAACGGCTTCGAATACGCCCGCAGAATCTGATCCGGGTGCATTCCGCTATACCCGGGCCAATGACTTTTTCGAGGCCGTCATGGCCTACTACCACATCGACACCAGCCAGCGCTATATCCAATCTCTGGGCCTTGGGTTCAGTCCGAATCCCAGACCCGTCCGCGTCAACCCGCACGGGCTGGGCTCACAGGATAATTCCCAATTCTTACCCGGGATCTACGCCCTGGCCTTTGGCGATGGCGGCATCGATGACGCGGAAGATGCGGAAGTCATCCTTCATGAATACGGCCACGCTCTCCTGGAGGCCCATGCACCTGGCCTTCTCGACGGAGCCGAGGGCAGTGCTCTACACGAAGGCTGGTCCGACTACTGGGCCGTTTCCTATACGCGCGGCCTTATGGATGCCGGTGCGGTGCCGAGCCACGACTGGCGGCATGTCTTTTCGTGGGATGGAAACGCCACGTGGGAGGGTCGCAGGCTGGACCGCCTGGGCACTTATCCCGAAGACACCCAGTGCGATGTCGGAGCATGCAGCTCCCAGTACTGGTATTCAGACGGAGTCTTTTGGGCTACTGCAGTTATGGAGATCTATGAGGACCTTGGCAAGGATATAACGGACCGCCTGCATCTTTACTCCCACCTGTACCTGAGCCGCCCGGTCACATTCCTGGATGCCGCGGAAGCGATTGCCCAAGCAGACGTGGACCTGTTCGAGGGCATCCATCTCACAAGCATCGTACGTCGTTTCGGGGGGCGCAACTTGCTCAACGCCGCCGAATTCGGCCCCGCTGTGGTGCACGATCCGCTTGAATCGTTGGATGCGGCTACCATGCCGGTGGTTGAGATCACGGCGGAGGTCACGCCAAGACCTGCAGATATCACAAGCGTACGCATGCTCCACAGTACGGACGGCGCTCCGTTCGAGACCCTGGAGCTTACGCCGGCGGGAATCCACCTGTATTCGGGGTCCCTTCCACTGCAGCCGGCAGCAATGCAGATGGCCTACTACCTTGAGGCTGCCGATAAAGGCGGCTTCGTGGCCCGGCTTCCCGCCAACGCACCGGCATCCACCTATCGCGTGAGGATCGGCAGGGATACCCACGCTCCAGAGATCCACCACCAGCCGCTTGCCTATACGGACATTGAAGACTGGCCTCCCGGGATCGAAGCGGACGTGACAGACGATCAGGGAATCGATAGCGTCTGGGCCTCGTTCGAGATACTGAGCAGGGAAGGTGTACTGCGCGGCAGCGGCACCTTCCAGTTGGCAGCGGTCGGAGGCGGCTATGCCGGCCGGTTCCCTGACAACATCGCCGAGCCTGGAAACCGCGTCAGATACCGCATACGGGCCCGAGACATAGCGGGCATACCCAATGAGGCCGCCCTGCCACCTGAGGGTGCCCCCGCTTTTCCGCTCGACGTTGTAGAAGACGGCGCACTATTGGCATACACGTTTGAAAAAGACGGTGTACTCGCGCCAAACGGCTACTGGGACCTAGGAGCCCCATCGTACGGGCTCCTTGCCGCCCATTCCGGAAGCGGCGCATGGATCACAAATCCTGCAGGATCGTATCCCGGCGCTCCCACCCGGGCCTCTCTCGAATTTTCCGCGCCAAACCTGGACAACCATTCGAGCCTGTACCTCGAATTCTGGCATTGGCATGATTTTGAGCACGAGGGCATAGAAGGACCGGGACCTTCTGCCACCGGAGCGCTGCACGACGGAGGCAACGTCAAGGTATCGTACGACGCCGGCGGGACTTGGGCGCTATTGCATCCGGACGAAGGCTACACCGGACCCATTTCCGGCGGAAGAGACAATCCCATGGAGCATGAACCTGCGTTTGGCGGCTACAGCTTTGGCTGGCGCCGTGTTCGCATGCAACTGTCTGGCGACGAGGATGTGCGAATACGCTTCGAATTGGGTACGGACCAGGCCAACAGCCATTCTTCCAGGTATGCATATGCCGGATGGGCCCTTGACGATGTACGGATGTTGGTTCGGAAAACCGTGGACGCGGCCCCTCCTGTCATTTCACGGCTGCCGGAAGCCCTGCAGATTGCGCCCGCGGGTGCCTTGCCACCGCCAATTACGGTAGAGGCCGAGGACCACCCGGGCGTTGATTCCGCGCTGCTGGACTACACCTACGACCCACGCGGCACAGATGCCGAATCCGGCACCGTCCGCCTTGAAATGGCCCCATTTAGCCTGACTACTTTCACGGGTACCATCCCGTTGCGTAACCCGATGTCTGTAGGTTCACGCATTACGTACAGGATGCGCTTTCAGGATTTCGACGGCAACACAGTGGTAGCGCCGCCGGTAGCAGAGGCACCTCTCGTGATCGAGGCACGGCTGGCAGAAGAGCTTTCGGCCCTCGCCGGCGCCCTCGCCACCGGCCATTGGAAGGCCATAGATACGGGCTACGGTGCCCATGCTACCGGCGATCCAGGTGTTTCAAGCATTCTATTGGGGCCGTTTGACCTGCCGAAGAACGCCACCAAAATCGCATTCGAGCTATCACATTCCTACCGCCTTGGAGCTGCCGCCGGCGCCAACGTCAAGCTTCGCGACGCCGACTCCGGGCCGTGGTCAGTGCTGCTACCCGAGGTTGGCTACAGCGGCTTGGTTGGGCCCGGTCATGCGCTTGACGGACAGCCGGGCTGGACAGGGGATGCACGGCATGCCGCGCGCTCCGACTTCGACCTTGCCCACTATGCCGGCAGACAGGTACGAATGCGACTAGATTTTGGGACGTCTTCCGGTTCTGGTGCCAATGACTTCTGGCAGATTAACGCAGCCAGTCTCGGTTACAGCACTCCGGAAGAGAGTTTTGGCATCGAGCGCGAGCTGGCGCTTCATGCGAATTTTCCTGACCCCTTTGCCGACCATACTTCCATCCAGTACACGCTGTCGGAGACCTCGTCCGTGCTCATGGAAGTATATAACATACTGGGACAGCGCGTAAGCGTCCTTGTAAATACAGAGCAGTCGGCCGCTTCGTACACCATATCGTTTCTCAGCGGGGATCTTGCAGGTGGACTGTACTTCCTTCGCATGACAGCCGGCGAGCGTCAAGTGATCGAGCCGATGATCTTGGCCCGATAGCACGTAGAAACGCCGGGAGCACTAGCGGGTACTACGCCGCGTCTTTTTCACGAGAGACTACCCTATACTACTATGGACCACTTGGAAAGCCGATACAAGGTTCGGGACCTAGGTCTGGCAGAAGCCGGCAGAATGCGCATTGAATGGGCAGAAAGCCGGATGCCCGTACTTGCCCAATTGCGAGAGGAATACGCCAAAACCAAACCCTTCAAGGGCTACAAGATTACGGGCTGCCTCCACGTCACGAAGGAGACCGCCGTGCTGATTGAGACGTTTGCCGCCTGCGGTGCGCAGGTGGCCTGGAGCGGGTGCAATCCGCTGTCAACCAATGACGAGGTAGCGGCGGCGCTAGCCGCTAATGGGATCGAGATCTATGCATGGTACGCCCAGAGCGTAGATGAATTCTACTGGAGCATCGACCGAACTATCGACGAACCGCCGCACCTGACGCTTGACGACGGAGCCGACCTGATTTTCACGATCCACCACCGGTTTCCGCGCCTGGCTAGTCATATTATTGGCGGCAGCGAGGAAACTACAACGGGAGTCCAACGCCTCCGAGCTATGGCCAGCGATGGCAAGCTTCTCTATCCCGTTCTTGCCGTTAACGACGCGGAAACGAAGTGGGACTTTGACAACGTATACGGCACCGGGCAGAGCACGATTGACGGCATCCTGCGGGCCACGTCCGTGCTAATTGCGGGCAAGAATTTTGTAGTGGCGGGCTACGGCCACTGTGGACGTGGTGTGGCGATGCGCGCAAAGGGGCTTGGCGCCAACGTGATTATCACCGAGGTGAAGCCCACCGCAGCGCTAAAGGCAACGCTCGAGGGCATGCTTGTGATGCCCATGGATGAAGCATCTCGCAGGGGAGACATATTCGTGACAGCCACCGGCATGAAACACATCATCCGCGGGCGCCACTTTGTGGCCATGAAAGACGGCGCCATTGTTTGCAATACCGGCCACTACGACGTGGAACTTTGTCTCGACGAGCTGGCCGCTGCCTCAACCGGTAACCGCGTGATCCGTCCGGATAACCGCGAATACACTTTCAACGGCGGCAAGAAGATTTTCGTCCTGGCGGACGGGCGTCTCGTGAACCTGGCCGCAGCTGAAGGTCATCCGTCCGAGGTAATGGATATGAGCTTCGCCAACCAATTCATGGCCCATTTACATTTAGTACAAACATACGAGCAAGGCGAAGAATTGCCCAACGCCGTAGTTGATTTACCGGTGGAGATCGACCAGCACATTGCGGGCCTCAAACTTGCGACCATGGGCCTTGCCATCGATGCCCTGACCGAAGAGCAGGCGGCGTACGCTACGGATTATTCGGCGGGCACGTAGCCTTCCCTGTTGATCATAATTACTACTTAACATTGTGACCCTGGCCGTGTAGTTTCACGGCATTGACACACAGAGCCAGGTACTTCGGACGCTTCGGGCCTCGGAATCTAGGGGTTCGCGCGTGGTTGATGCGGAGGGGCACGACAGCCGGAGTGCGGTTCGCCGCCACGTCTGTGAGAATTTGGGCCTTATCGATGCGCTGGGGCGCCCGCAACAGGTCGGGTGCCTGAAGGCTTTCAAGAGGCTGGAGGCCGAGGTTAGGCTGTCCTTACCGGCGCCTGAGCGCACGTTGCCGGGGGGCCTCTCCTAGTCTTTTGGATAAACCGATACCGGCGCCCTTGAATGCACCGCCCTCGCTGAAGGAGGTACAGGGTCTGGAGTTGGTGCCGCGCAGCGAACCGTCTGGAACACGCTCATGGCAGAGGAGCACCCAAAGGGATCGCGGTAGGCCCCGGGTTTCCCCGAGGCCCCCGCACAGATCCGGACGTGCCCGCTAAGGCATCCGGCTCCTCCCTCGGGTCGCGCCAGCGCGCATGACGTTAACGGGTTGGCATGCCAATCCGTAGCCGTAACCGGTCCATCCCTTGTGGCACACGAACCCGGCCCTGTGTCCGGTATGTGCAGGAATTGCCGGTTTCCCCTCGGGTGGGGCCCTTCGCTCCACCAACTCCGCCGCGTGGGCCTCCACGCTTTGTTCGCCGGCTTCATCACTAATATGACCCTTCTGACTTCTCCCTGCTGTGCATCCTCCGATCGGCTTCTGCCTTCTCTTTGGCGGCCCCGCCCATGGCGCTGGGCAGCAGGGAGACCTCCCAGGTCCCGGCGTGATATGTACGTGCGTCCCTGGGTTCTTCGACACCGTGGGTCTGGCACTCTCTCACCCTTAACGAGAGTGTTCATATTGCCTTCAACCGTCATCAGAGTCTCGGCGACCCAAATGTTGGATCTTTCGGTGCTCAATAGCCCTGGCCACACGCCCCGCTGCCGACGCTTCACCGCCCCCCTCGCGGGTGACGATGCACGGCTCGCGGAGACATACGGTTGGTTAGCCTTATATGTCACGGAACTTGCATCCGCTATATCACGCCAGTTAGTGCTTGTACGAAAATATTTTAAATCTTAAAGAAACAATCGGTTATATCTTGCCATTGGCGCTAAATCTGAAGGACGTATAGCCGATTTGGGCCTTTAAGAGCGCAAAACAGCTCACATTCGCCAGGGAAACCATGCGCAAGATTGTCCCAGAGTGCCGTGCACTCGACAGTACGCCGATCAAGGAGATTGCCATAGACCCGAGAATGCGCGGCGACATGGGTGCGGTGCTCAAGGGTCTGCAGTGCGTCTACTGCACGGCGGAATCCCGTGCGGCCTTGTTCACGATTCTGGAGGCGCACTTTCAGCCGGGTGCGCGCAGAGATGTCGGACGACCGGGCATGGATCTATGGCGCGTCATCGTGTTTGCGATAGTCAAGCAGTGCCTGGATCTGGACTACGATGCTTTGTTGTACCGGGCGAACAACGATCTCTTGCTGCGGGAGCTCTTGGGGCACGGCGAGGCCGCCTTTGACGAGGTGAAGTACAGCAGACAGCACCTGGTGGACAACGTGCAGCTTTTGACGCCGAAGCTGGTCCGGAAGGTGACCCAATTGATAGTGCGGACGGCGCACAAGGTGGCTGCAAAAAAGTCTGGGGCCGCGCTAGGTGGTCGCTGCGATTCCAGGGTGGTTAAGACGCATGTGCACTATCCCACCGATGTGGGTCTGTGCTGGGATGCACTTCGTGGTCTAATACGTGTGAGTGCACGCTCGGCTGCGGCATTCGCTCTTCCGGGCTGGCGCAAGCATGCGGATCGCACGCGGAAGGTATACCAGGCCTTCAGCCGGGTGCGGACGGCCCCGCGCTACCGGCAGAATCCGAAAAGAGTGAAGGCGTACTTGCGCCAGTGTACACAGACTGCAGCACGTGCCCGTACGCTGTTAAATGCCTTGGCCACGGCGCAGAAATCGGAGGCGGCGCGAGCGGAGATCGCCTATTACTTGCACTATGTGGAATTGTTGGTGGATCAGGCGTCGCATCCTCTTGGGCGAGAAGATTCCACATGCGCAGAAAGTGTTTTCCATCCACAAGCCACATACGCGTTGGATCAGCAAAGGCAAGGCGGGCGGGCGGAGCTCGGCCTTCCGGTCGCACTGGTAGAAGATGCGCACCGGTTGGCTTATCACATCCTGTGGGACACATCAGATGTTGAGGTGGCGGCAGCGATCATTGACGCGGTGCAGGCGGCTTTTCCAGCGTTCAATGCGTGCAGTTTTGACCGGGGCTTTCACAGCTTGAAGAATCGAGAAGCATTGGATGCTCGGCTGGCGCTCAATGCGCTTCCGAAGAAGGGCAAGCTTTCTCTGGCGGAGCGTGCGCGAAAGCGCGCGCCTGCGTTCAAGGCAGCGCGGCGGCAGCAGCCGGCCGCCGAGTCGTGTCTGGCCAATTTCGGACTTCGGGGCGGTGGCGGCAGAAGAGTCCGGAGAACTTCGCGCTGATGGTGAACCTGTCCGTGCTGGCGGTCAACGTGCACCGGCTGGGATGTCTGGTGCGCGCCCAGGAACGGGCACGAATAAGGCGTCGGCGAAAGCGCGCGGCGTAGGCCCGCTACCACCTCGCAGAAAGGTCCCAATCGCAGGCCCCAAGGGACACGTATGTCCTCCCGATAGGAACACAACGCCCTTCGAGCCGCAAACTGTCCGTGCGCGCACGCAAGAGACGCCAGCATGGCCGAAACACTCGAAGCGGACCGTCAACGAACTCAAAAAACGACCGTGCCTGTGCATTCGAGGCCGAAAAAAGAGAGTATTCGGTCAATCACCAGTTAGCTTGGCGCACGACGACGTTGTTTGCGGGAGCCCAAGTGCACTACCTCTTCGATAGTGCCCACGGAGTGCTGGGTGCGATCGGTTTTTCGGCTTCCGCCCTGGATTTGAAGCCGCGAGATATTTGGATGGCCTGGACGGATAAGCAGCGCCAGGAGTATCTGTAACGCGTCGTGGGCCTGAGCCGGTTCCTTATACGTTCTGGCGTGCAGTGCAGCAACCTGGCCAGTTACCTGCTGGGAAAAGTGTTGCGGCGTCTGCCGGAAGATTTTGCGCGGCGCTACGGGTATCGTTTGTGGTTGGTAAAAACGTTTGTAGCGCCGCCGCAGCAAGGAAGCTGTTTCAAGGCCACCAGTTTTCTGGGGGTAGGCACGGCATCCGGGCGAAGTCGCCATACCCGAACCCACGCGCGTACGAAGACCAGGAAGGCGGTATACGTCTATGAACCGGACCGCCGCTGGCGGCACGGGGGTGCCC
The DNA here is from genome assembly GCA_965216255.1 of Rhodothermales bacterium. Lineage (GTDB taxonomy): Bacteria > Bacteroidota > Rhodothermia > Rhodothermales > Bin80. The sequence continues at coordinate 3,200,092 of OZ244148.1, read as the reverse complement.
TATGTGGAGGCCACCCCCGGCTTGCTCCTGGAGAGGGGCTCGACAGCAAGGAGTGGGCTGCACAGGAATTTGGAAACGCGCCGATGGGGGACCAACGCCTGTCCGCACGTTGGGTACAAAGTGTCGCACTATTGACACATACGCCGGGAGAGCCTATGACGGCCAACATGGAAGTGGACCGCGCAGCGCTGCAGGGGCGCTTCATTGAGAAGCCGAATACGTCGGCTGTCACGCCGGAATACATCCTGGCGCCGCATCGGGCACGCACGATTGAACGGATGCAAACGCAGTTGACGGTGGTGTCCGTGCAAGACGGCACAAAGATCCATGATGCCTCTCCTCCGGAGTGTGAAGGTGTTCGGACGTAACCAGACTTCGGCTAAGGCGATGGGCGTGCATCTGTGTGCTACGCTGGCACTTACAGCGGGGGGGTCTGCCGCTGGGCGTGTGTAAGCGTCCGGTGAAGTACAGGTCAGCGGCAGCTACAGGTGTGCCGATGGGTACAGGACGGCTGGAAGGCGGAGAGCAGGTGGGCTTGCCGGATCCGGCACACTCGGCGCTTGGCAGCTATGCCGCCTTGTGTTTGTCAGCTTGTCGTGCCTTCTGCCAATGATGAGGCAAGAGGTCAGCTACGCGCCTGGCCGGATGCGTCGGGATGCGCTCGAACACGTCCGTGAGCCACTCCTGGGGATTAACACCGTGTAGCTTGCACGTGCCAAGTAGCGAATAGACCACGGCTGCCCGCTGGGCCGCATCATGTGATCCCGCGAACAGGTAATTCTTGCGGCCGATAACCAACGGCCGCAGGGCATTTTCAATGAGGTTATTGTCCAGCTCCACGCGGCCCTCATCCAGGTATCGGGTCAGCCTTTTCCAAAGGCCGAGCGTATAGTTGGTCGCCTGGCCCCAAGGACTCTTGGGCAATCCCCCGTTCGCCTCCAGCCAGGGCTTCAGCGTTTCCAGTACAGGCCGGGCCTCTTCCTGACGTACCTCGCGCCGACGATCCGCACTGGCACCCTCCTCTCGCAGCCTGCGCTCTATGGCGTAGAGTCGCCTGATCTTTGTCAACACGTGCTCGGCCTTCTCCGGTTCGTAGCTACGACAGTCGTAGAACTTGCGACGGGCATGCGCCATGCATCCGTAGACCGTCATAGACGGATGCGCTTCGAAGACGTTGTAGGCCACATACCCGTCCGTCTGCAACGCTCCCGCATACCCACCCAAGAACGCCACCGGACCTGCACGGGCACGGCTCTTGCGATACTCCATCACTAACAGCTTCTGCTCCGGAGTATGGTACACCCAGTAAAAACCCCGATGGGTCTTGCCCTTCTTCTTTCGATCCTGGACCTGGATACGCGTCTCATCCGCCTGCAGATACCCGCTTAAGAGCGCCTCCTGCTTGAGTGCATCATACAGCGGCCCAAGGTGCCACGCCGACTGCGCTATCCATCCTCCCAGCGTGGACTTGGCAATTTCAATGCCTTCCCGCCGGAAACGCTGCTGCTGCCGGTACAGGGGCAAGTGGTCACAGTACTTGTTAACCACCACATCGGCCAACAATCCCGGTCCGGCCATGCCCTTGTCCACCAGCCGCGGAGGCAACTCGGCGATGATGACGCCGCTGTCCTCATCGGTCGGGTCCACGTACTTGGGACGATGAATCTCGACCACCTTTATCATGCTGGGCACGCTCTCCAGGTACTGCGTCTTCTCCATGCCGATGCAAATGAGACCTGTCGTGTCCTCTTCAGGCTGGATTACGATCGTCTCGCGGGGCAGGTGATCCGGCAGATCCTCGAAGTCCGGACGCCGCTTGGCCTTGCGCCGCTTCCGCTTCGGCTGATCCGTCTCGGGCTCGGGCGGCAGGGGCACCTCGACCTCCATGTCGTCAAACAAGAGGCCCTGCTGCGCCTCCGGCCCCAGTACATACCTTTCGCTCCTGGAGCCAAAGAGCAGGCGGAGGGCTTCAGCCAGCTGTTTGTCCTTGCTCTCCAATTTCGCCTGCAGCCAGCTTATCTCTTCGCTCAGCTGATTGATTACCTCGGACTGGCTTGCGTTCTGCTGAAGCACCGCGGCAAGCTGCGCACGGAAGGTCTCAACATCCGCAGAAGAGAGGGAGGAATGTGCTTCGGGCTGCATGATTGTTCAACAACGTCTGCACATGCATTGTTCCACGTTTCCACATACTATTTATCCCGATTTTCAGCTCTTAACCGCATACCGGCGCCGGTATTTTACGGACTTCAGCGACACTCCCTCCAGTAACATCACCATCTGCGTCCACGTCGGCATATCCTCTTTCGGCAGCTCAAACGTACCCGCTTCAAGCCTTTTGTAAAACAAGGCGAAGCCGTCTCGGTCCCACGAAAGCGCCTTTAGATGGCTCCGCCTCCTGTTGACGAACACAAAGACGTCCCCCGACATGGGATCCCGCTTCATGCCGCTTTTCACCAAGGCGCACAGGCCGTCAAAGCTCTTGCGCATGTCGGCCGGCGGCCGGTAAAAGAAATACCGGTGCGAAGGCCCCAGTCCGATCATGACTGCACCAGCTGCGCCAGGTACGAGGCAGATACCGGCGCCAAGAGGCGCACGCGTATCCCGCCCGGGTACATGATCTCCACTTGCGCCTCTTCACCTGCCATGGGTCTGCCAATCTCCACAAAGGCGCCGCTGCCGCAGCCTCCAGGCGATACTTCCGACGCCAGTAAAGCAGCTGCCCATACGAGATGCCGCGCTCGGCACAGAACGCTGCAGCGGTCTGGCTGCTTTCTTCATACTGTTCCACCAGCGGAAACATTTCTTCCGCCGTACGTCTGGGCTGTCTCATGCCATCCAGGCTTTGAGTCCTCGGGTCTATGAGTAATCTCCCGAGAAATCGTCACCTTATCCAGATGGGTTTCACCGCACGCTTACGGGCGTGTTACACTGCGCCTATAGGGCAGAGAAGGGACCACACCGGCCGAAGACCCAGCGTTGGGTGGACGGACTGCATGACATCATGGAGGCGGCGCCTCGCTGCTGACAGGCAAGACGCGCCTGATTAGAGTCATGGATTGGGAGGGGGATATCTTCGCGCTCTTCCGCGCGCCGCAGCCGCGGGTACACCTGTGGGTGCGTGCCAAGGTAGATTGGTGCATTCCACAGAATCGAAAATTGTTTGCCACCATGTGCAGCGGCAAGGCGGCCGGAAGCATAGGAGTACCCATAGCGCATCTGAGCCGCCGCGAGAAGTCGGGCCGGCTCAAGCACAAGGGGCGAACGGGTCGGATAGCCCGCATGGAAGCGCGCTACCACCGCATCACGCCCCGGCCCATAGCCGTCAGACGGCCGATCACGGGTATCGGCCATACATATTCGGGAGGTTGCGCCGCCGGTAAGGGGAAGACGCGGTTTAGTGGAGCCTGCTGACGAGCATGGAAGTGACTACGCTGGAGCAGGCCGTAGAGATGGTGCACTATTGCTTGATGCCGCATTGAAGGTACCTTTCGGGTCCTCAAGAGTGGATGCAAGGTGGAGCATCTGCGAGCTTGTGGGCTGCACCGTAGCTATTACCATCAACGCGGTGATAGCCTTGCGCCTGCTTCTGATGACGCTACTGGGTCGTGAGGTGCCAGAGGCCGAAGTGCTGCTTACGAAAACGGAACTGCGCGCGCTGCGAGACTAAGCCCACGTGTATGGCCTATGGCCTCCCAAGGAGCCTGATTCGGCCATACTGGTGATGGCTGGGTGGAGACATGAACCCGATAGCGTTATGGGCCACCATCATGTGGCGAGGCTACGGGCGGCTCCAGACAGGGGCCATGATGTATACCGTAGTGGAGCAAAGATATCACTTGGCGCAAAAAAAGAGCCGATACAGAGAGCACAGCAAGGGGGAAGACCTACTGCACCCCCTATTGCGCCATCGGCGAGGACATCCTATCAGATCGGGAGGATAGCGATATCGTACCATATGGACCACCTGTCCATGCTTATGTTACGAAAAAGCCTCCAGGTTGTAGCATAAACGTGCCGTGCCCCCACGCACGGCACGAAGGATTGATACTGATACACTCCGCCAACCTCTATCGTACGGGCCACGCGATGCAGCCATCACAATCCAGCTCCATAGGTCGCCAAATCTTGGAGTAGTTACCTTGTTCAGTGGGAGATATGGCCAATAGGGAGACCTAGCCTATTCCCAGTCCAGGATGTCTTCTTCGGACTTGGCCTTTAGCTTCCACTGCTCTGCAGAAGGCAGCGGATCCTGGCAATCCACGATGTTGTAGCCTCTCCCCTGCCATTTCTCTGCAAGGTATTGGTTCCACTGGGTATAGTGCTCCCACTCCTCGGGCAGTTCGTCATCCGGATAAATGGCCTCAACAGGACACACGGGCACGCAGGCATTGCAGTCTATGCATTCATCCGGGTGGATGACCAGAAAATTGGGACCTTCATAAAAACAGTCTACTGGACACACTTCAACGCAATCCGTGTGCTTACAATTGATGCACGGCTCAGCAACAACGTAGGGCATGACGGGCTCCAGCCAAGTCTAGAAGAGCGCAAAGATACGCAGGCACAGCGTTCAATGCACTAGCGCGCCATGTGGTCCGTTATCGCAGGCGTTTCGGGGTTGCCAAGCGGCTAAGGCTGCGCACAGGCCAGCGGCCAAGGGTCTTCCATTGTGGCAGGATCCGGGCGCTATTAGCACCCGCCAACATCACAGCGTATATTCGTCGGCATGATAGAGTCGCAGGAGGCCTTGGAGGCCACCGTAGAGGAGGCGTTGGCCGCAGAGAGCGTTGCCATCGACACCGAATTCCTCTGGGAGCGGACGTTTTACCCGATTCTTGCGCTCGTGCAGATTGGACTCCCGGACGGCGAAATCCGGCTCATCGACACGCTGCGCCTGGCGGATCTATCTCCTCTTGGCAGGCTCTTGGAAAGCTCTGCTACGGTAAAGGTGCTGCATGACGCTTCGCACGATTTGGCCATTTTGCATCGGGAAACGGGAGCCTCCGCATGCAACATTTTTGACATCCAGCGGGCGAGCGGGCTAATCGGCCTGGAATCAACCCTGTCCCTCCAGAAACTCCTTCAAAGTCTGCTTGGAATCGTGCTGCCAAAAACGCAGTCGCGCTCGGACTGGCTCCGCCGCCCGCTCACAAATGCGCAACTGGATTACGCCCGCGACGACGTGCGTTACCTGACACCGGCTATGGACGCAATCACATCCCGGGCCCTAACCCTTGGCCGGGAGCACTGGCTCCAGGAAGAGATGACCAGCTTCAATGATCCGGCCAGGTATCGGGAGCCTGATCCCTACAATTGTTACCTGCGCATCGGTGGTATTCGGCGCCTGGGCGCCCGGAAGCGCGAAGTACTCTCTCACCTGGCGGCCTGGCGCGAAGGGGCGGCCAGGCAACATAATGTCCCGCGTGCACACGTCGTCAGTGACAAGGTTTTGGTAGCCCTGGCCAAGCGCTCGCCGAGAACGCCAGGGGAACTATCATCGCTACGTTCGCTGTCTGATCGCGCGCGAGCAACCTACGGGAAGGCGATCCTCGCGGCGGTCTCAGAGGGCCTTTCCACGGCTGAGGACGAAATCCCGCCCCTTGCGCCGGCGCCCGCTACCGACCGGGCCCATGTAGCACGTGTCCAACTACTCGGCGCCTATCTCAACGGCAAGGGCCTCGCCGAGGGCGTTGACCCCGTGCTCATTGCGTCGAGGGCCGAATTGAACCTCTACGCCATGGCTGAGCGCGAGCAGGAGCTTCCACTCCATGGCGGCTGGCGACGGGAGTTCATAGGGGGCGAATTGGATAGGGTGCTTCGCGGCAGCCTGACCGTGCGCATCGACCCGACAACCTGGCTACCGGGTCCTGCCTGACCTCTCCCGTGCCAGTATGGCGCGGATTCGCCCAATCGAACGGCAAGTGTAATACGGTGGGGCCCGAGCATACGTACGTCCTACGCCACTGGCACGGTTATTGCCCGAAAATTCATGAAGGGCGACGCTGACCAACGCCGGTACCCGCAGCGCTGCAGAGCACCGCACTTGTCTACAAATTATTTCAGGCCTGTTGCCATCGGTCTCCCTTGAGAATAGCAATCACGGTACAGCGCCCCGGTGCAGGCACGGCGTGCCAATCCAACACCCCAATTGCCATGATGCCATTCAAAACGATCGCCATTGCGGTACTAGTAGCCGTATTCGCAGCTGCCTGCAAAAGAGATCAAAGCGAGGAATTGATTGGCCCCGAATCGATCCATCCCACCGTGAAGAACATACCTTCGCTGACCGATCCCCGATACGTTAGGCTGCGCCAACGAGACCAGGAACAGCCGTTCATTGATCTTTCCCGGCTTCCATCGCGGACCATCGGAGCGCTTGATGGCGCCCCGCACCATATGATTGGTAGTATTCGGGATTTGGCTCCCGACTACCAGGGCGGTGTCCTAGTACTTGACGCCCCATTTCAGTCCAGTACCCGCGAGGTCCGTGTCTATGACGCACAGGATTCGCTCATCGCTATTGTCGGCAGCGCGGGTGAGGGACCAGGGGAATTTCGCCTGCCAACAGCATTGGGCATAGCACGCGGCGGACAATCCCTTCTGGTAGGGGACGATCGTCGTGTCCATGTATTCCATCGAAGCGACGGCACGTTCCGATTCCACACCTCCTTCGAAGCCACGGGCCACGCCGACCTGTGCGCACTGAATGAGCACGTGTATCTGTTGGGACATTCAGAAGAACGGGATGCCGTCATTCACAAGTACACCCTGGAAGGCGAGTACGTGTCCTCCTTCGGAGAGGCGTATGACGATCCCAATCCCTTCGCTCGTATGGTCATGTCCGACGAGGGCATGCTGGTCTGCAATGCCCGACATGGGGTGATCGGAAGGATTCTACAACGCATTCCGGCCCTTGCAGCATATTCCACGGCGGGAGAGGACCTATGGCGCGTGCACTTCGCGGATTTCGCGCCACAGACGTTTACCCTCAAGGGCAGCACTACAGAAGACAACGGCGTAGCCATGACAATGACGTACGACCAAAGTCCTGGCAAAAGCCTGTTTACGTCAGCATTTGAAGACGATCCGGACTACTTCGTCCTCCAGTATAGCACGGAAAGCGACTCGTCCGATGCCATACGGCGACGGCATCATCTCTTCCGCGTTTACGCGGCTACGGGCGAAGGGACGTATCTGGGGTGGACAACCCAAAGCGTGCTGGGCGTAGACGCGAATCATGTGTTTGCACGCTCCCGAAGCCAGTTCCCGCAAATAGCGATCTATGACAGGATCAAGGTCTTCAGGCAATTGCAGGCACGATGAACTGGCGAGCGTGAGCGGCGCTGCCGCCTGGCCCCACGGTTCTGGATCCAGTCCACGCTCCGCGAAGGAATGGTGCGGTGCAATCGGGCACGGCCGGGCTAACGTCCACGCGGCCACTCTCGGCAAGTCCAATATGCACAGTCCACTACAAAGCGCCGATTGCGGCGAACGGCATTACTACCTGTGCCACGGCCAGACGGCAAGGCAGGGGTTTGCCACGGGGGCTTTCGCGTCGACGGCTGGGGTACAAGATAACGCCGCCAGATCAGGAATGGGTTGTAGTGAGTGTGGATGCCTCCCGCTGAACATTTCCTGACCGCTAGCAAGAGATGACCTGGGCCCCCATCCCGGATTTGGATCTGATGACCACAGGACGTGCGTAGCTGCAAACCAAGCTTCACGAAACTCGGCCTGCATTCTTGACGTTTGTCGTCGAAGATCTCGGAAGCGTTTAAACAGATCACGGCACGAATCGATTTTTGCGCGCCCTGTCTGTATTTGTTGCAAGCGGAAAGGCTACACGTACAGCCGCTCTTCCCGTGAATTGCGACCTGCGAGCCACCGCGTCCCATTACCACTACGGCGTCGGTCGAAATCAGTCCGCGGCTTAAGATATTGTGACTGCAAGGTTTATGCCGTTATCTCTCGGAGCTGGATCCTTCTAGCTGCATCACTACACGCCAGATGTCAGCCACGATTTCTCCTGTGACTCTGCGAAGAGCCGTTCGTCGCCGGACGGCGCAGTCACCCTCCTTGCGCTTCTCCATACCATCATCTTCGCTTCCTCCGTATGGAGAATCACCACCTTGTTCCTATGATAGTTCCTACCCCAACTGGTGCGGGTCAAGCCCCGCCCAAGCCGTATAACCCATGTGCTGCAATCCACGCAATGGCGTCAGTCGATGCTCGGTAAAATCAGCTTCGAACAGGCCACTGTTCTGTTTCGCGCTGTAGGCAGGTACCGGTGCCAGAGATGGCGAGTACTCGTTGCCTTGCTGTGCATGGCTAATACCGCATGCTCGAGTGATTCAGACACGACAACCGTAAGTGATGCGCCCCCCGAATTTGAGCTCGTTGAGTTATTTCGCTTGGGGGACGAGACCGGTGCAGACAGTCTAGTCTTCGGTGACATTGGCGGCCTTGTAGATGTGGACGGCGCTGGTCGCGTTTTTGTGGGCGATGACCAAGCCTACAAGATATACGTCTTTTCCCCGGAGGGGCACTTGATCGGCCTGATCGGTCAAGAGGGAGAAGGCCCCGGGGAATTCGAGTCGCTATGGTCCGTGTATTCCGGGCCCGGCGATTCGCTTTATGCATTCGACGTTATGCTTGACCGCGTTTCTGTATTCAACCCTGGAGCATTCGATTTGGCCTATACGTTTACCGTATCCGGCGATGACCTTCACGTTCCCTATGGTTTGCTTGGCGTAACACAGCAAGGGCTCGTCTTCGAATTTGACCAGGCATTCAGGCAGGGGACAGCCAACGCGGAGCATTCGGTGAAGGTAAATCTCGTGAATTGGCAGGGTGAGTCCACGCGCGAACCAGTATTAATACTACCCTCCTCCGAATCCTGGGTTACCGAAGGTGCCGACTTCTTGGCGGCAGGACCAATGCCTTTTGGACGCGACCCGATCGTACGAATGGGACGGCACGGCAATATCTATTCGGGCTGGAATGAGTCCATAGACATTGCGATTACCAGGCTTGACGGTAGGGCGAGCGCAAGAATCATGCTAGAGCATGACACCGTGCCGGTGACAAACGCTGAAATCGAAGCGTCTCTTGAACGCTTCGGGGCTGACGAGAGGAATCAAATTCTTAATACCGGTGTGCACAAGGTTAAACCGGCGTACGAAACCTTTGTAGTTGATGACAGAGATCGAATCTGGCTCAAGACTTCATCAGCCAGATTGGCGACAACAGCGCAGTGGTTGATTCTTGAAACGGAGAATCGGCTTCGTGGTACGGTTACCCTGCCTATAGGCATTAGTCTGCATACCATACGAGCGGGCCGCGCCTATGCCATCGACGAATCCGGCGGCATAAGCATGGTTGCCTTCGAAGTTCGCGAACCCTCTATCTAAGTGATAGGTTCGATGCCCTCGGCTCAAAACCTGCCAGTAGGCCTCGCCTCGTAGGCGCACGCGCGTCTGCGACGCCTACCTGCTATCTCCCTGATCAAGCCCAACTCTTCCGAGTGTCCGAGAGGCCTTCGTATTGTAGGAGGCGCAATACCGATCGGTTCTGAAGCGGTCGGCGCCGGGATAATGGGGCGTTCTTGAACAGACCGGAGGACACGAAGTGCTGACGCTGCTGGACATCCGAGCCTATTAGCCTTTAGGCGATCGGCCGCGAACAGCATGAGTATGTCACGAGCAGTAGTGGTTGTCTGGATTGAGGTATCAATAATACCGTATAGAAAAAACTCCACCCGTGCCTCCAAATCGCCGTGCGTGCGCACGCGCTACAGCAGTGAGTAGTAGCGGGCGTGATGGGTCTTGAAATAGAGACTCAGATAGAGAAGCGGCTGACTCAAAATGCCGCTGTTGCATAGAAGCAGCGCGATCAATAGTCTTCCTAGACGCCCATTGCCGTCCAGGAATGGATGGTTGGTTTCAATCTGAACGTGGACGAGTCCTGCCTTTTTTGAGGGACGGTAGCTAAGAGCCTTTTGCGGGAATAATCTGCTCGGGATCACTCATCAAGTCTAGTAGGAGGTCGGGTGGCGGCGGCTCGCATGTCGCATCCCCCAGGCGGTCACCACCAATCCGATTTTGCGAACGTCTAAATTCACCGGGATGAACAGTCCCTCAATCGTTGGTCAGAATTGCGGCTGATTCAAGAGAGAAGGCTTCCAAGGTTGTGGGTAATGGCGGGGCATGTCTGTCCCAGGGGGCATGTAGTTGCCGTGTTGGTTAGAGGCATTGCCAGGTCACGCCACGGTCCGCCAAAATAGACCACGGAGTGATTGGTCTTGGATGCCGAGAGCACCATTTGGATATGAGTTCCGAACCATTCAATGTTAGTTTAGAGACCGTCAAAGCCGGCCATGTATGCGCGGTAGACCAAACCGAGGTCGATGTACTGGTAATCCATGGATCCCCTAAACAGCATCGCCTCCATCAGAAACTGCACGTACGCCCGGCGTCCATGCAGCTACCTCCAAAGCCGTTGCTACGCCAGATCGAGCGAATGGGAGCAGGAGCGGTATACTTGCCCAGTAGCACACTACTCTTTTCTCCACGGCAAGATACCAGAATCAGCCACCCTGCTACCGCTTGAGGCGGGCCACCTGCTCCCACCACACCATTCCGCTTACTTTGCTTGTTCGCAGCCCAAAGGGAATCCGTTTTCAGTTCGCCAACACGCTTCTGAAAGCCGGCTCCGTGATCGAGCAGCCGCCGGCTTTCCAATCTGCAGCCGCCTTGCTCCTGGCTACAGTCCTAGCTGGCGCGGGCGTTGCCGCCTGTTCGAATGACGGCTCCGTGGCAGAATCCAGTACCAATGGTAGTCGCCCTGCACCTTCTCTTGGGGTGGAGAAATTTCTTCACCTTGGCGACGATGCACGTGGAGATTCGCTTCTTTTTGGTTTTGTTTCAGACATTGCCGTAGATGCTTCCGGACGCGTCATCGTGGCAGAGCCCCAGGATCCAAGGGTCATGGTGTTTTCTCCGGAGGGAAAGTTACTGGACGCTTTTGGCACGTGGGGGGAGGGCCCAGGCGAATATCAAAATATTTCGAGCGTGCATGCGGGACCGGGGGATTCCCTGTATGTTTTTGACCTGTTCCTGGAGCGGCTCACCGTCGTTGAGCCGCGTCACTACCTGCCGGCCTACACTCTCCCCATTCAAGTATTGGCCTCCGAAGGCCCGTCTGAACTGCTTGGCGTAACGCCGCTTGCACTGGAATTCCGCTTTGTGCTATCAACCGGGCAAGGCACCGAACATGAACGACGTTTTTCGACTGTCCGGCGCATCAATCGGCACGGTACCGCGATTTCGGAGCCTGTCCTGAGCATAGAGACCGCGGAGTTATTCGTAACCGTGACTCCACAAACTCGGCGATCGGAGAATGTGCCATTCGGACGTTCATCCGTCGTTCGAATGGGTCCGGAGGATAAGCTGTATTCAGGATGGAATGAGAGTATTGATATTGAAGTCCATGCGCTAGACGGAGAAACGCATCGCCGGATTACACACGCGCATGAGGCAGTCACGGTAACGATTATGGATCGAGAAACTGCACTCGCTCGCGGTTCAGATAAACGCCGGAAAAGGCTCCGCGAGAGGGATTTGCACGATACCTGGCCCGCATACGAGACATTTGTCGTTGATGATACGGGGGGCGTCTGGCTAAAATTGGTGGCGGCAGCAGACAATGCCAGCGTGCGCTGGCTGATTCTTGGCGCAAGCGGCCCTGCCACGGGAACGGTAGCCCTTCCCACTACCTACGATCTGCATGTAGTCAGGTCGGGCCGGCTCTACGGCGTCGATAAACGTTTGTCGGGGGGGCACGTCGTGGTGGGCTACCGCCTCACGGACTAGCTGTCCTTGTATCATTCTACCCGGCGTAGGGCGCTTCAGCACAGCGTGCGACGTGCAGAGGGAGCTCCCACGAGCTACATTATCCAAGTCTGCCCGGTGCAGAACTGCCGCGCCATGACTCTCGAATTGAGCCTTCTTCCAGCATAGCTACTGCCAATCCACCATGGTGAATCAAGCATCGGGCTAGCGATTCGTACGACAATCGGGCCGCCAAGACTTCGAAAGCAGGCTGCGGCCACCTGCGTGTCCCCCCTCTAGCGACGGCCAAAACGACTGAGTTGCGGCCTGCATTCAAAAAGTAGCTTTTCACCAGCATGTGTTCACGCCCACGCCTGTGTTTGATCGTACCGTCGCTGTGCCTCTCAGGGGCTGCATGCTCAAGCAATATGATTCTGGAGTTGAAAATGCGCGCAAGATCGAGCATTCGGAGGAAATCCGCCTAGGAGATGATGCAGGCCCACACATTGATCTTCGGCCGTATAAGCGGCCCGATGGTTACGGAACATGCCGACCGCATCCTTGTGGGCGATCTGCAAGACTCGCAAATATATGTGTTTTATGCAGATGGCCTACTGACCGACGTTTTCGGGGACCAGGGGCAGGGACCCGGGGAATTTGAGATGCTGGCCGGAATGTAACTTGGCCCGGGGGATTCACTTTTCGCCTGTGACTTCCGCCTACGCCGCATATCGGGTTTCGCGCCGGAATCTTTCGCATTTGCATACTCCCTCACCGTTTCGCTGGACCCGCCAGAACACCCCGCCGGCTTTAGCGGTGCGCTGAGAAGGGCTATTTGTTCTTGTTTGGCCGGCCTTTTCTGCCGGGTGAGGGTAGCATACGGCGTTTCATGACTCTGAAACTTGTCAATCGCCGTGGCCTTTTCACCGATGAGCCTGTGCTTACCCTACCGGCTCACGAAACTCTGATTACGGAAGGACCGGGCACAATTACGACGACACGACTCCCCTTCGCACGCGGACCCCGAGATTATACGGGGGCCAAATAGGAAATTTTATTGGGGGTGGACCGAATCCATAGACAGTTCCATAAGTGAATTAGACAGTACGCCACGTGGCTCGATCACGCTTGCGCCCACGCCGGTACCGGTAGTGCAGGCGGATATCGAAGCGTTCGTCGCAGACTTTACGGAAGAGACCAGAAACAGGATTCTTGCTGCTGATCTTCACAAGACCAAACCCGCGTATGCAAACTTCGTTGTTGATGACCAGAGCCGGGTCTGGGTCAAGACTGCAGCAGCCGAGCTCGCGCAAACAACCCAGTGGCTAGTTATCGACGGCAACAGCCGGGTCCGCAGTGTAGTAACCCTGCAGGTTGGCGTAAGCCTTCGCACCGTAGTCGGCAACCGTGCATACGGCGTTGACAGATCAGAAGGTGCCACGGTAGTCGCCTACGAAATCCATGAATAGCCTCGCCACCGACAGATCGCGTACTTGCACGCCGTGCCGAGCTGCCACACCCCTGATCCTTACGCCATCTGTTCGGACCATACGGAGAATGACGGCGCAATCCCGGCAGCATTCTGGCGTTTGCGGAATGTTGCAACCCAACGCCTCGCCGATTCGCCAGCAGTACAACCAGCAACGTTAGCACCATACCAGTTTCAATCCAGGTTTACCGCGACACCGCAGCCACTACCAAGTCGTTGCCGGCCGACGGCCCCCTGACCCCACGCCAAGCGTTCGGCGCATATTCCTGCCGGAAAAGCTGCTGGCCGTGCACCTCCTGGAGTCGGTGGTTACAGCCTCTCTGCTCTCAGCATGTTCGAATGAGGTGAAACCGGCCTCACATATAGTAGCACCATCCCACATCGGGCTCACTGAGTTATTCAACTAATGTCGCCCCGCACCCTGCGCAGAGATCGCGCGCCGGTGAATGGCTGGTTACGGCAGAGGGGGAAACCATTATGGCAATGGGTATGCCGTTCGGACGGAACCCTGTTTTCTGACTGGGCCCCGGCGAACTACTGTACACAGGCTGAACCGAACCCATACATGTGGCGATGACGGCCCCGGATGGCAGGCCGCGTGGGGCCATCCAGCATCATCTTGAAACCATTCCGTTGACGCAGCGCGACATTCAACATTTCGTCGAGAGCCTACCGGCTGGGCTTCCAAGCCGTTTACTTGACGCCGAATTGCCAACACGAGACTCGCGTTCACGAGCTTTGTGACGGATGACCATCGCCAGATCTGGGTCAAGGTGACGCCGGCGGCGACAGGAGACTCGACGGCCCGATGGCTGGGACTGGATAGCACGAGCAAGCCAACCGGAGTTGTGGACCTGCCAGTTGCGGTAGACCTGCGGATTATCCGCTCAGGCCGGGCATATGCCGTAGACTGGAGGGAAGGCGATTCCATCATCGTATACGACATCCAGGAATAGCCCTAGCGCAGAAAGGCCACCTTGCCTGGACGGACACCGCGCATGCGCCTGGAAACCGCGTTGGTGGGCACCTGCTTTCCACATGAGGACAGCCTGGGTCTCCGTTGGGCGCCCCTTGCATTGACGACAGGCAACCCGCCGAACCCACCTCCCGGCAGCAAGTCTAGCAAAGGTGCCGGTTGAAAAATTCTATCGTACGCTGCCAGGCAAGCGCGGCGGCCGCCTCCGCGTACCGCGGCGTAGTGTCATTGTGGAATCCGTGCTGAACACCAGCATACGTGTAAGCCGTGAATTCCTTCCCATTGGAATTTAGCGCCTCCTCGTAGGCGGGCCACCCTTCGTTTACACGCGTATCCAGCTCGGCAAAATGTAGCAGCAGCGGCGCTGCGATAGCGGGCACATCCTCAGCTGAAGGCTGCCCACCGTAAAACGGCACCGCAGCCATCAACTCCGGCACACGTACAGCCATCATATTGGAGATCCACCCACCGAAGCAGAATCCCACGACACCGACGTTGCCATTGCAGCCGGGATGAGCCTTTAGGAAATCAAATGCGGCAATAAAGTCCTGCAGCATCTCTTCCCGCTCACGCTGGCGCTGCAGCGCCCTGCCATCGTCGTCATTACCAGGGTAGCCTCCCAGGGGCGTTAGCGCATCTGGAGCAAGTGCAATAAAATCGGCTAGCGCAGCCCGTCTGCAGACATCCTCAATATGGGGATTAAGCCCCCGATTCTCATGCACCACCACAATTCCTGGCAGGTTGCCATCACTTTCATTTGGCGTACACAACAGGCCACGGATAGTGCCCCCACCCTTGGGCGATGCGTACTCCACATATTCCTCACCGAGGCGCGGATCTCCCGCCCTGACTTGCTGGGCAGCAGCATACTTCGGGGACAGATAATCCAAAATCGCCGCAACCGTGATGCCTCCCACGGCATACTTTGACAGCCGTTCCACGAATTCGCGTCGGCTGATCCTGCTGTGGACGTAGCTGTCGAAGAGCTGGAATACTTCGCGGTCCAGATCCACGCTTGAAAGCTTTGCCATGTTTGTCCTTTGGGTTGAGTCGTCGTGACGGTGCGCCCAGTACATGCACTTGACTTGAATGCGGTTCCCGGCACGTGGCGAAACCCCGCCGTGGCATCCCGGCAACGAGGCCGTTGCGCGCGCACCCTAGTCGGCACCTGAAGGAGTGAATGCGTTTTCCACAAGCATGGCGACCGATCCGATGAATTGCTGCAGCATAGCGTGGCCGAGCCGAACTTCGGCACACTTCCAAGGCACCCATTCCACGCGTTCAATGCCCTCATTGCCTGCTGGCACAAATGTGGTCGCGTTACTGCGCATGAGATACCAGTACGTTTCCTTTACCCAGTACCGCCCACCACGCACATAACCGTGCATCGTATCTCCGAGTAGCCGGACCATCTTCAAATCCATAATGCCCGTTTCCTCAGACACTTCGCGCAGGGCGCATTCCGCCACATCCTCACCACGTGCCCGCTTTCCCTTCGGCAAATCCCAGATTCCGTGGCGCTCAATGAGCAGGATCTCCGGGCAGCCTTGCCGAACCACAATGCCTCCCGCCGCAATAACGGCCTTGAGCGGACGGTATGGCCGGAGGTTGAGAAATGCCTCTGGAGGTACCAAGCGTGCCCAGGCAGACATGGATACGCGTGGAGTGGGCATTCCAGCGGCCGCAGCGTCCACGGCCAAGATGGTCTTCGCACCCGTGCGCCGCGCGCTTTGCAGCGATTTCCAGAGCACCACATCGCGCCCTCCTCGGCGCTGTAGAGCGGGCAACTCCGACGGCATGCTGCAGTAGAATAGTATCATCACGATCCCTCCGCCGGCACGGCAAGCCCTACATTGTGAAAGCGTGGTTTTTCGAAGACAATGCCTCCACCTTCTACTGCTTGCAGGGTGCTGGCATCTCGGCTTTGCGCAACCGTATTACGCATATGTTGCAGCGGAGTCTGAAGATGTAGTGTCGCTTGTCAGTTTCGATGGCACTACGGCCCAGGTGACCAAGACCATCCAAGTCGGAAGCATTCCGACCGAAATCGAGGGACCGCATGGCCTTACCGTAAGCCGGGACGGCCGGTTCTGGTACCTGTCGCTGGCTCATGGGCAACCGTTTGGCAGGGTGGTAAAATACACGACGGGGACTGACCAATTGGTGAGTACCGTTGAACTTGGCCTTTTTCCGGCCACCATGCAGGAATCGGCCCTAACCGGCCTTCTTTACGTGGCCAACTTCGACTTGCACGGCAATCGCGAGCCGGGAACTATCTCCATCGTTGATCCCGAAGCCATGATCGAGGTTGGGCGGACCACTACGGGCATCATGCCGCACGGGTCCCGCCTCTCGCCGCGCGGCGACCGGCATTATTCCGTGGCCATGATGTCAGGCGAGCTCTTCGAATTGGACGCACGTACGTTTGCCATCTCCCGGCAGATGTCGACACACGATGTTTCGGGCAGCCAACCTACCTGGGTTGAGCCCCACCCGGAAAGGTCCCTGGCATATGTGGCCAATTACGGCACTCATGAGATTACGGAAATCGATCTGGAGGCGTGGCAAGTAGCGCGACGCATCCCCGCACCTGGGGCGCCTTACAACCTTGCAGCAACTCCAGACGGCAACCACATCCTTGCTACCCTGAAGGCAGCCGCCGCCACAGGTATTTACGACTTGCGCACCGGCAGCGAAATCGCCCGCATCACAAACAGCCGCCGAATCCCCCACGGCGTAGCCGTTACGGCCGACGGCAGGTACGCCTTCGTGTCGGTTGAGGGGGTCGGCACCGAACCCGGATCGGTAGATGTCATCGACATCGCTGCTCGAAGCCTCGTCGCGTTTGCCGAAACCGGCAGGCAGGCAGGCGGTATCGCCGTCTGGAGCAGGAAGGACTGAACTCGGCGCAACACTTGTTGCCGGTATGAAGTATCCGTGCCCTTGACCTCCCGGGCACGCCATGCCGCAGGCCACGACACGCTTTATCAAACCCCATGTTCTGGCCCGTATCTCCGGGCTAGAACTCCTGGCCCGTGGCGTGGTTGACGGATTTCTTGCCGGATTGCACCGAAGTCCGTATAAGGGCTTCAGCGTTGACTTCATGGAGTACCGCCCGTATATCCCCGGCGACGACCTGCAGCGTGTAGACTGGAAACTCTTTGCAAGAACGGACCGCTATTACGTCAAGGAATTTGAAGGCGAAACGAATGCGCGCCTGCATCTTCTACTGGACGTCAGTGGCTCCATGGGGTACACTTCCACCGGGACCACAAAGCTGGAGTACGCCTGTTACCTCGCAGCGACCCTCGCCTACCTGATTGTCCGGCAACGCGATGCCGTTGGACTGACCCTGTTTGACACGCAGATTCGGTCCGCCATGGCTCCACGTGCCGGCAGAGCACATCTGCTTACACTTCTTGGCCAGCTGGAGCACGCCAAATCTGCCCACGCGACAACACTAGGAAAGCCACTGCACGACATCGCGGAACAGCACCGGCGGCGGGGGTTCATGGTGCTCATAAGTGACCTCCTGGCTGACCCGGAGCCGCTGGTGGATGCCCTGAAGCACTTCCGCTTCCTCGGACACAATGTGCTGATCTTCCACATTCTGGACCCTCAGGAGGTGACGTTCGACTTCTCTGATGTCCTCGAATTGCAAGACCTGGAGACGGACGACCGCATTTTGTTGGATGCCGGCAGCGCTGGAGTCCTCTACCGGGAGAATTTCCAGCGTTACGTGGAGCGTATTCGCAAGGCGTGCGGTCTGCTGGGCGTGGACTATTCCCAGCTGCAGACGAATGAGCCACTGGATCGCGCGCTCTTCAACTACCTCGCGGCGCGGTCACGACGCTCCGTTTGACGCACTGGCACGCCGTGTCCTTCATTACACCGCTTTTTTTGATCGCTGCCAGTACGGCACTGCTGCCGGTAATTGCCCACCTCGTGCGCCGGAGGCGAGCAAGACAGGTGCCCTTCAGCTCGCTGATGCTGCTACAGGCATCGCCCAAGGCGCTGCTTCGAAAAAGAAGCCTGACGGAGCTCCTGCTACTGGCGCTGCGCGCCTCGATGCTGGTACTCCTCGCGCTGGCCTTTGCTCGTCCCTTCATCCCGAGGGACAGCCTGCCCTTTGTGCCCGAGCAGCAGAACCGGTCCATCATAATTCTCCTCGACCGGTCATTCAGCATGCAGGCGGGCGGCCGATTTGAAGCGGCTAGACAAGCCGCCCTTCGCCACATCGACAATGCGCGGCCCAATGACGAACTTGCCATTGTAGGCTTCAGCGATGCGGCAGAGCAGCTTACTAAACTCAGCCGGGACGCGGCGCTGCACCGAAGCCTAGTCGAGGGCCTTCGCCCCACGTTTCGTGCGACGCATTACTACGCTCCGTTTCGCCTTGCCCTAGATATCCTCGAGGAGGCCCGCCACGACTCCCGTGCCGTCGTACTCATTTCCGACTACCAAAAGGCCGGCTTCTCGGGCGCCTTCGACAATTTCATCTTTCCGAATGAGATCGCCCTCATTACGGAACAGGTGGCGAATAGCCCTGCAGAAAACGCTTATTTTCAAGAGTTTGCCCTCTCCATGCAACGTATCGCCGATGGCGTAGCCGTGAGCCTGCGCAGCCGTCTCGGCTCCGACGGAGGGGCTGCTACCGTGCAGCTCGTGGTAGACGGAGACAATATTGATGAACGGAGCATTCCGGCTGCTAGCACCGGTGCCGTGTCCTTTCGGCAGCTGGCCACGCGCATGGGGTTCTTTCAGGGCAGCATGCACCTAGCGGAAGATGCGCTCACCGCAGACAACGCGTTCTATTTCACCTATCACGTGGCACCACGGCCGTCCATCCTGGTCGTCGACGGAAGCGTGAACGAGCGCAATGCCTTTTTTCTCCTTACCGCTTTTGATCTCGGACCCAACGCCCAGTTTTCCGTCCGTCGCAGCATGCGCCTAACGTCCGCGGCGCTTTCGGAAGCCGACATCGCCTTTGTAGCCGCCTATCCCGAATTTTCGCCGGGAGAGATCGAGGTGCTGCGCACATTTGCTCAGCGCGGCGGCGGCGTCATTTTGTCGCCCGGACAGAACATAGATTTAGCAAGCTACTCGGCGGCACTGCGACAACTGGGTATCAGCGGCGCGGAGGCATTCCAATTCCGGCAGAGCGAAGCCAGCAGGCCCTTCATACTGGGGCGCGTCAATAGCCGACATCCGGTGTTCGAGCCCTTGGTCCATGCCGGGTCGGGCACGTTACTGCGGGCACGCTTCCACAAATACGTGCGCATTGCACCCGATTCAAGTGCTGCCGTACCCGCTGCGTACGATTCTGGAGACCCGTTGCTTATCGAAAAGAGTGTGGGGGCGGGCAAGGTGCTGATCTATACGTCGACCTTCAGTACAGACTGGACCGATTTTCCGCTTAGTGGCATCTACGTACCGCTACTTCATCAACTAGCCGCCTACAGCTTTTCGTCGCCGGCAACGCAAGAGCAGTATGTGGTCGGCGATGTCGTCTTGCTTCCGGGTGCCAGCGGCGAGACATGGGATGTGCGGGTGCCGGGAGGTGAGGTGTACAAGGTTCCGGTTAATGCTGCGAATATCGGCTATTTCCGGGAGACGGAACGGCCTGGGCACTACGTTGCTGTACAAGGAGGCCAGAGACATCCGTTCTCCGTAAACGTAGACCCCAGGGAGTCCGTCCTGGATCAGCGCGACGAAGAAGAAACTTACGCCGCTATAGTGGGCACGCGTGATGGCCTGGCCACCGTGCCCGAAGAGGCCGCGCTACTGCTAAGGGAGGAGGAGAAAGAACAAAAGCTTTGGCGCGTAGTGGTTATGTTACTTGTAAGTCTCTTTGCTACGGAAACCTTCCTGGCAAACCGGAGCATGTTTCGAAGACCAAATATGTAGGATGCAGAGGACCCGCAGAAACATTGATGCGCTGGTTCAACAGGTGCGGACACGCTACCACCGGCGCAATCTGCTGAGGGGCGGAGCCATCAATCTCCTGGCGCTTCTTGTGTGCCTTACCACCCTCTTTTTCTGGTATCCCGCCTTGGCAGAGCGGCCCGTGACCCTACTTCTTGCCGCCCTCGCAGCGACGGCCGGCATGGTGTGGGTGCTAGCTAAATTCCTGGTTAGACCGGCGCTCCGTACCCTTAGCGACGAGCAAATCGCATTGTTTATCGAAGAGCACATTCCTGACCTGGAAGATCGGCTCAACAGTGCCGTGGAGGCCGCCCCGGCTGGGAATGAACCTCTACTCGACAACCTGCTTGAAGATGCTGCCGCCCGGACAACGCGCATTTTCCCGGGCACGATTGTCAGTCGGCTGAGGGAAAGGTTTTTCCTGTATATCGCCGGCGGCGGCGTTGCAGCGTTTCTGATTTTCGGGTTCGCAAATCTAGACCGCATCCGTTTGACCGCATCCGAAATCCAGCGAGGCGAGCTTGCTCCGCGGCCATTCATGACCATATCGCCCGGCAATGTGGATGTGGAAAAGGGAGAGGCTCAACAGGTTATTGCGGCCTTCAGAAAGGCATTCAACGACGAAGTACGCATCGCATATAAGCAGGGAGATCAAAAATGGACCCGAACCACGATGCAGCCCGGACTGGATGCACACTCCTTCCTTTGGGAATTCTTTGACATACAGGAAGCCATAGCATATTACATAGAGGCTGATGGCAGGCGGTCTGACGTGTTTCGTATTTCCCTGTTCGAATTCCCGGCCGTCGCGCGTATTGATCTCGCGTTCCGATTTCCCGCCTATACCGGGCTACCGGACAGGACGGAGACGGACAAGGGCAACATTCGAGGGCCAGAAGGTTCGCGTGTGGAAATAACAGTTCACGCCACGGGTCCGGCAGAGAAGGCCGCGATGATATTTGGCAACAGCAGTGCCGTGCCATTCGAACGCTCGGGCGCTGATACGTTCACCGCCACAATTACTCTGAGGGAAGAAGATCTCTATTCGCTGCGATTGACAGACGCGGACGGCAACACGAACAAGTTTCCGGACCAGTACCAGATCATTCCTGTTCCGGACGCAAAGCCGAGGATTACCATCAGGGGTCCCGGAAGGGATACGCGTGCAAGTGCCGTGGAAGAAGTCCTCATTGCGGCAGATGCCCAAGATGATTACGGTATTGCGGCATTTGAATTGTTCTATTCCGTCAACGGCGAGCCGGAAACTGCGCTGGATATGCTTGCAAGCGGGGGCGGAACAGCCGCTTCCGGAGAGACGCTCCTTTTCCTGGAGGATTTTTCGGTGGAACCGGGAGACGTCATTACCTACTATTTGCAGGCCCGGGATGCATTCCAAGAGGAGACCTCGGACATGTACTTTATAGAGATCCGGCCGTTCGACCAGTCGTTCACGCAGGCCGCCAACCCCGGAGCAGGCCAGGGTGCACAGCGCCAGAGCGGCCTTGTGATCAACCAGCAGGAAATTATTGCTGCCACTTGGAGGCTTCTACGGAGCCAAGAGGATCATCGCGACTATGATGCCTCGCTAGAGGCACTTGTGCAGGCGCAAAGGAATCTGCAGAAGAACATAGCCGGCCGCATCGAAACGACGGCCCTTTCTCTTGAACTACGCGCTGACAAGACGCAGCGCCAGGTTGTGGAATACCTGCAGAAGGCCGTCTCCGAGATGGAGGTGGCAGCCGCGGATCTTGAGGAGCATGAGCTTCGACGTGCACTGACGCCCGAGCGCCGGGCACTAAACAACTTGCTTCGTGCCGACGCGCTGCATACAGAGCGCCAGGTTGCGCAGCAGCAGCGCGGCATGGGCGGGGGGATGTCCGCCACCGAGGAGCGCATGTCCGAGCTGATGGACCTGGAGCTTGATATTTCCAAGAACAAATATGAAGTTCAGCAGCAGGGCTCTCCGGCAGAGCAGGCCCAGGAACTGGATGCGGCCATGCAGCGCGTAAAGGATTTGGCCCGCAGGCAGCAAGATCTTGCGGAAAATTCCAATCCCAACCAGCTGCAAGGAAAGGCCAGGAAACGCTTCGTTGACCGGCTCAAACGGGAGCAGGATGACCTCCGGCAACAGCTGCAGGAATTTACGGAATCCATGCAGCAGACGGGATCGGAATCCATGCAGCAGCGGCTTGGGCGCGCAGCGCGCAATATGACCGAGGCGCAGCAGGCACTTCGGCGTAACAACATGACCGAGGCGATGGGACGACAGCAGCAGGCACTTAACGAATTGCGCCAACTGCAGCAGGATATGCAGATCGCCTCCCGTGGTTCGCTGCGCGAACGCGTAGAGGCGCTGGGACAGGATCTAAACGCGCTGACCGAGCGCGAAAACCGCCTCGCCCAAGAGATAATGGAAGCTCCCGAAAGGGACCGCAGTGCGGCAAATGCGCTGGAAGAGGAGCGCGCCGTGATTCTGGAGGAAACGCAAGAATTGCTCCGGGAAGCGCGGGACATGGAGCGCCTGGCCCGGGGCCAAGATCAGGCGCTTGCAACTGCCTTGCGTAATCTGCAGCAGCAGGCCATGCGTGGTCGGCTTATGGACCATATGCGCGCTTCCCGCGAAGCGCTGCAAAATGGCTGGACCGATACGGCCGGTCGTATTGAAGGGGAGATCCTCAAGGGCATGGAGCGCCTCAAAAGGCCGCAGGAAGCACTTTCGCAAGGCCTCCCCGTCACGGAGGAAGAAGAGCTTGCCCGAGCATTGAATGACATTCAGGCTTTGCAATCGGAATTGCGGCGACTGGACGCTCAGAGTCAGCGCGCTGGAGGCGATGATGAACGGGCACTTGAGACTCGCCTGCAGCGGCAGTTGTCGCAGGCCCGGGACATGGTGGAACGTCTGCACCGAGAGAATGCCGGCAATGAGGCCATGCAGCGTGCCCTGACGAGCGTCCAAAATGCATTGGTACGTGCCGACCATACGGGCGTGCTCCTCGACGAAGAATCAGCGAAATCCTTCTTTGGGGATCGCTTCTATGACCCGCTATCCGAACTGGAGGCGGAGCTGTGGCAACGGCTGGATTACTTGCAGCTTGCCCGCCAGCTCTATGGAAGCAGAAGAGACGAGGTCCCTGCCGAGTACAGGGCCATGGTCGAAAAATATTTCGAATCTCTCTCGAAGCATGCCACTTCGCGGTAAACGTCTTTTCCCGCAGGCAAGGGATGTTTGAGTGGCTATTCAAGTTTAACTGGGTGCAGTTTGCCGAAGGAGAAGTCGGCTTCCAGCCCGGTCAGGCGGCCTATCTGTATGCGCTGTTACTGCTAGTACTTGTGAGCGGCGTCTGCGCCGCCCACATGCGCGGCCCGGCCTCGGCCCGCGTGCGGATTACCACACTCGGCCTACGCCTTGGCGCCCTGCTACTGCTTTTCCTGCCATTGTTCGAACCCGCACTGATCACACCGGACATTACGCCAGACGAGAACTTCGTGGCCGTATTGGTAGACGCCTCCGGGAGCATGTCATTGGCGGACGGGACGGCGGGCCTTACCCGCATGGACGAGGCCCGGAAGCTGCTGTACGACGACGCAATCGGCATCCTTGACGAAATCCGTCGTGATTTCAAGGTGCGCCTATACACATTTAGCGCAGGAGCGGCCCGCGTAGATACCCTCGTGGGCACGCCCGACGGGACGGGTACCAACATTGCAACGGTGCTTGACCGCGTAGCGTCAGATTTTCGCGGCCTGCCTCTTGCGGGCATCGTCCTGCTAACAGATGGCAATGACAACAGCACGGACGTACCCCAAGCTAAAGCCGACAAAATCCGCGACCTGGGCATCGGGCTGCATGTCGTAGGGCTCGGATCCGAGCACCACGAACCGGAGCGTGAAATCCTTGAAGTGGCCGTAAGCAAGGGCGTAGGAGACAACGCGGGCGCAGAAATAGACGTGAAGGTGCGGACCTCGGCCGAAGAGACTGGCCCCGTTACGTTTCAGGTGCTCGACGCCGGTGAACCGGTTTTCAGCGAGACCCGCCCCCTTTCCGGAAGCGGTGACATTGACCACTTAACCTTTTTCTTTGAGCCTAAAGCTAAGGAGGCGCGCGCCTATCGCATTGCCATGGAAGCAGCATCGGATGAACTCAATGTGGAGAATAACCAAGTAGATATTGTCATTAACGCGAGGCGCGACACGCTGCGGGTGCTCTATTTCGAGGGCCATCCCCGGCAAGATTTCAAATTCATCAAGCGTGCCCTTGAGCGCGACCAGGTAGTCGACTTTACATCCATAACGCGCACGGGCACGGGCAAACTATACCGGCAGGGCATAAAGACGCCCCAAGAGCTTGCCGGCGGATTCCCTACCGCGCCGGAAGAGCTGTATCGCTTTAAGGCGCTCATCCTGGGTGACGTGGAGGCCTCCGCATTTTCCTTCGAGCAGCTCGGTCTAATTGAGGCCTTTGTCCGGGTACGCGGCGGCGGCCTCCTAATGACAGGCGGGCGGCGGTCCTTCGCGGAAGGTGATTACGGGATGACGCCCATTGCGGACATGCTTCCTGTCGCGCTGGATCCAGGCCGGCGCCAGGTCATTCCTCAGCGGTTTTCGGATCCACAGGACCCGAATTCCGCGATGCAGGGCTACGCCTTCCGCCCTACTGCCAAGGGCCTGGACAACCCCATACTTAAATTCTCCCCCAATGCCATCACCAACAGGCTTCGATGGGCCGAAATGCCTTTGCTGACCAGCATCAACTATTTGGGTGCCGTCAAGCCAGGAGCCCAGATACTGGCGCAAAAGCCACTGGACGACTACGGCGGCGAAGAGCCAATCCTGGTCGTGCAGCGCTATGGTAAGGGTCGCAGCGCTGTGCTGGCTACTAGCAGTACATGGCGCTGGCAGATGCTGCTGGATGCCGAAGACGCCCGCCATGAGCGATTCTGGCAACAGCTATCCCGGTGGCTTGCAGCCTCAAGCCCGAACCGCGCCCATCTGGACCTTGCGCGTGATCTCCTAGCACCCGGCGAAGAGCTCTTGGCAACCGTGCAGGTGTATGATCCGAGCTACAGGTTACTAGCAGGCGCCGAAGTACGAGGAGAGGTTCGAGATCCATCCGGAGGCCTGCAACCGGTACGCTTTGACGGGGAATTGACATCCGAAGGCAGCTATACGGCAAACTTGGCGCCACAATCAGAGGGCATCCACGCCCTCACGATTTGGGCCACCATTGCGGGAGAACCGGTTGGGAAGCACGAACGTTATTTCCTGGTCAGCCCGTCAAAGAAAGAATTTGAAGACGCCACCCTGAAACGTGGTCTTCTGGAGGAGCTTGCGGGGGACTACTACTACGGGCCGGCAGAGGTAGTCAAGATCCCCGTCAACTTGCGAAGCCGGCGCACCAGCACGTCCGTTTTCCACGCGCAGTACCTTTGGGACATGCCCGCGCTGCTTCTTGTGGCCGTGCTGCTGCTCACCACAGAATGGTTCTACCGTAGACGGAAAGGACTGCCGTGACGGGTTCGAGAATCCTGGCTGTTAGTCTGCTGGCCACGTGCCTGGGGCCGCACCTGGTGCTGGCCGCGCAGGAGCGCCACGCCGTACTGATCGGCGGCATCGGAGGAACTCCCGAGCAAACGGACCGCTTCCGGCAGTATCTCTACGATGCCCGTCAGGCCCTCGTGGGGCCGCTGGGCTTTGATGAAGAGCTTGTAGTGGTGCTCGCCGAGGGTGCCCTGGCCAACGAAGCCTTCGTTTCCAGCGTCTCTACGTCTGAAAACATTCGTGCTCATTTTGAGACTCTTGCCGGCGAGTTGTCGCTTGACGACCACGTTTTCGTGCTCCTATTCGGACATGGTAGCTATGACGGGCGCGCCGCACGATTCAATATCCCGCGTCGCGATCTAGACGCGACGCACTATGCCGAGCTCTTGAATAAGCTACCGTCAGGACGCACCGTGTTTATAAATACCGCGAGTGCGAGCGCGCCGTTTATCAGCGAGATCAGTGCACCGGATCGCATCATTATCACCGCCACGCGGACCGGAACACAGCAAAATCAGACCATTTTTCCACAGTTCCTCGTTGAGGCGCTTGCAAGCCCTTCGGCGGATCTGGACAAGGACGGCAAGCTATCCGTTCGAGAAGCCTTTCAATTCGCTGCGGAAAATGTGGCGGCATCTTTTGCGGCTACCGGCCATTTGGCGACGGAGCATAGTTTGCTGGACGACACGGGCGATGGAACCGGATATCAGCTGGAAGAACTCGGTGCAGCCTCGGAAGGGTACCTGGCCCAGGTCACGTATTTCAGGCCGGGGGAGACCACGGAAGGGCCAGCCGAAGCAACCTCGCTCACAAGTTCCAGAAACAACCTTGAGCGGGACATCGCTGAGCTCAAGTCACGCAGGCCCAGCTTACCCGAAGAGCAGTACTTTGCCGAACTGGAGCGCCTGTTCGTGTCCCTGGCACGTCTAAATGAACGGATAGAAGCAGCGGGGAATTAGCTGCCAGCCCCTGCGGCAGGATGCCGAAAACACGAGGTCACATGATCGTTAACCATGCCTGTAGCCTGCATGAAGGCATAGCAGATCGTGGGCCCGACAATGGAAAATCCGCGCTTCTTCAGTGCCTGGCTCCTCCTCACGGAATCCGGCGTCTTGGCCGGAATTTCCTCGAGCGACCTCCAGTGATTTACGCGGGGCACTCCACCTGCAAGGGACCATATGTATTGGCTGAATGAGCCCATTTCCTGCTGCACACGCAGTATCGCACGGGCATTGCTTATGGCGCTCTCCACCTTGAGCCGGTTGCGCACAATGCCGGGATTCCGAAGAAGAGCCTCTGTCTCGATTGCGCCAAAGCGTGCGGCGGCCTCGGGTTTAAAGCCGCAATAGGCTGCCCGGTAGTTTTTCCGCTTGCGCAGTATGGTAATCCAGTTCAGACCAACCTGAGCTCCTTCCAGAATCAGGAATTCAAAGATCAGGGCGTCGTCGCGCAGGGGGACGCCCCATTCCTGATCATGATAGGCTACCTCGATAGGATCCGTACCCACCCATTCGCATCTCGAAGCCGTATCGGACATTTCAACCAAACGCGTCATAAGGCCTGCAAGACTTGCCCTCTTGTTCCTGCGGTCATCCGCGTGAACTGGAAACCGCCGGCTGCCACAAATGCGCCTGGCCTACACCGCAGCCGGGCTTCTTTATACCCCGCCATTTTGCAACAACCGTGCAGCGACCGGTTCGCAACGCAGTGCCCGCCGGCAGAGATATGGGCAGGGACGTGTCCATGACCAGCGGCGTGTGTCCCTCTGCATGTTTCATCTAGTGGCCCGCAACCCCCATTGCCGTAACCAATGGCCATTTGCTCCACGTCGATGCCCTAGCCTCGATTTCCAAGCTCTGGGATTGATGTGAGGCTTGGGTACTCCTGTTTGCCCATTCGTACGTCTTGATCGTACCCCGGCTCGACGAACACGTAGGACTGCGCCACTATCCCGATCCTGTGCGGCAGATCGCCATCACCGACCTGGGCCACGAGAAATCCACCTTGTTGCTCACCAAGCAGATGAAGGGCTCCGCCGCACATCGCTATGCAGGCCACATGATTATCGAAAACACGCTTGCCGATGTCATTGACTTCTTCCAGATGGACGCACTCAGTGCCGCCGTACCCATGAAAGTCGATGTGGATCTACCGCTGACCCTGATGGCCAGCGTGCTCTACCGGATGCTCGCCCTGCGGGTCAAGCATGGCTTTGAGGCCGCTAAGGCTCACACGAACTCTGCCAAGCTCGTCCAAGGTCGTACCACGGTTACAATTACAGACCTGAACATCATCGTAAAGCTCGGACGCCGGGCCCACCATCCCCACCTCATGGCAGCGGGCTACGCACAAGCGCAAGAGCCGCTGCCTTGGTTACACAACAAAGTGCAACGGCTTTCCTTCGCATAATCCGTAGCCGCATACGACGCACAATGCCATGCCTTGATTCCTAATGGGTTTTCAGGCTAGTGACGGAGAGCATTTCTCGTACTTCGGTAAACTTTATTCTTGGCCGCCCAAAATGGCTACCCCTTTCCGTCTCTATGGCGTCGATGCGCAGCCAATCTGCCCAGGAAACATACTCCGGTTGTCGCTCCCGGACGGTTCTTAGGACGCCTCCCGCGCACGGCTCGGCCGGATTGAGATGCCGACCTGCCGCAAGATCTTCGCACATGGACGCAACCGTTTCAAGCGCATCAGCCTTGTTTGTGCCAATCACGCCTGTCGGACCACGCTTGATCCAGCCGCCAATATAGAGCCCCGCAACCGAGCTTCCCGTTTTGGGATCCGTCACCCGACCCTTCTGGCTTGGAATGACGCCCCACTCATCGTTGAAGGGAAGCCCAGGCAAACGCACACCCCGGTATCCCACGGACCGAAATACGGCACCCACCGGCAATTCCTCGAATGCGCCGGTTGGCCTTGACTTCAAGCGCCCGCCAGAGGCTTCATATAACGCGTTCCTTACCAGCCGAATCCCACCTACCCTGCCAGTACCATCGTCATTAAGCGCAACCGGCGATACCAGGAACCTAATCGTCAGAAGACGCGGTTTGCGGGTTCGTTCGCGGGTAGAGAAATCATGGATCATGGCAAGTTTCTTGGTCGTTGCCCTGTTGCACTGTGCTGCGAGCGTAAACCGATCCGGCACAGCTTCATCTGAAGGTACATACACGTCAGCGCCCACCAATTCACCCAGTTCCTTAACCTCGGGATTGCTAAAGGCGGCCTGCGCCGGACCCCGCCGGCCCAGCATGTAAATCCGCTTTACCCGGCTCAATGCCAGTGCTTCCAATGCGTAATCGGCGATATCCGTCTTTTCGAGTTCTTCCGTGGTGCGGCAAAGTATGCGGCAGACGTCCACCGCCACATTGCCCACACCCACAACTGCAACGCATTCCTGGGAAAGGTCGAACACCCGGTCACGATAGGCAGGATGTCCGTTGTACCAGGCGACAAAGTCTGTTGCCGAGTAGCTGCGTCCAAGGCCTTCACCGGGTATGCCGAGCTGCCGGTCCACTTGCGCACCCGTCGAGAAATACACCATGTGATAGTGACGCAATAGATCATCGAGCAATAGATGCCGTCCGTATTCCACATTGCCAAAAAAACGGAATCCGGAATTCCCGGCAATCTTGTCGTAGACTCGCGTGACCTTCTTTATCGTCTGGTGGTCCGGGGCCACACCACTCCTTACAAGGCCGAAGGGCGTCGGCAGCGTGTCAAACATATCAACGGCTACCGAGAGATCCTTGCGCTTGAATAGGTGCCCGGCTGCATAAAAGCCGGCAGGCCCCGCTCCGACAATGGCTATGCGCACGGGAAGTACTGTCATGTTGGCTGGGAATATGTGCCGAAACGTGCCCGGCAGGGATCAAGCATGCAAGGTATCACGGGCCCATTAGTTGCGCAACAAGGCATGATGGTGCTGCAAGTGGTTTCGGTATACATCACAGGCTGCGCGCTGCTTATGGGACAACCCACCACCTATGCTCGTCGCTTGGCGGCGCCCATACGGCCTCGTGCGAATCCCAGTCCGACACTTGCACTGCAAACCACCTAATTGCCAAGCGGATCACCCAAACAGTTACCTGGCTACCTCTCTGACACTCGGCCCAGAGCCTATCCAATATGCAGGCGCCTCTATTGGTCGCTGCGACTGCCCGCGACCTCATACGACTCAGTCGCACCTAGCAGAACGGCATTGAGAAACGTATTCACGCGGCGCAGCAGGCGTTCCCTTGCAGGCAGCCGCGCCCGCTCCGCTTCTGGAAGTACCACGATGGCCTCCACAACATTCTGCCTGAAAAACATCATGGCCTGCAGTGTCTGACTAAGACACAGCCCTGTACGCATGCTCATTTTCGCATAGACTTGGCCTAGGGACCGAGCCTCACCCAGCAGGTAGTCATCTTGATCCGAAGCCGCAACATACTGCATCATGAGCCCCATCGTACGCCTGCCCAACTCGCGCTGCACCGCACGATCCGCTTCGTCCATGCGAACCATCCAGCCCTCCTCGGCACTGCCAGCCAACTCGGCCCGGGTATGCGTGAGGGCCTGGTTCTCAAGCGTAGTCCAAAGTGCCGGACCAGGCACAAGCACGGCACGAGCTCCGCTCGTCAGTCGCTCTATCTCCGACGGAGGGAATCGCCTGTGGCCCCCCGGCGTTAACACTACGAGGACATCTCCCCTGTCCGCCCAGCGCCTAAGCGTCGAAGGATGCACGCCGAGACGCATCGCGGCCTGCTTTAACGTTAGAAGTGATTCTGCGGAATTCAAGAGGGTATGGCGTCAAAGAATGAACATCAAGCTTACCCTATATACGTGCACGCGCCTGCAGGCGCAAGTGGATCGATCCCGCTAACCTATCGGGTAATATTAAACGATGGCATTGCTTGAAACTAGGCGGCTTCGGCTCCGACACCTTGCGAGCGGCGATGCCGCCTTTATTCTCGAGCTCTTGAACGATCCTGCCTTCCTTCTGTATGTCGGAGACAAGCGCGTTCGCACGACTGCAGATGCCCGACAGTACCTGGAGGCGGGGCCTGCTGCGAGCTACGCCGAGCATGGCTTCGGGCTTTATTGCGTCGTACATAATAACACGGACGCGCCCATCGGCATCTGTGGGCTATTGCGACGCGAAGCCTTGCCTGAGATTGACATCAGCTTTGCCCTGCTGAACGCGCACCGACAGCAAGGTTATGCTGCGCGGGCGGTACTTGCGGAAGCCAGAACCAGATGGCAGTTGAAGCGCATTGTTGCAATAACCCAGCCAGACAACACCGCCTCCGTAAGAACGCTACAAAGTCTTGGCTTCGCGCTTTCGGCAGAAGTAGCCGTTCCGGGCTGCGGCAGGCCACTACACCTGTACCACAAGAACGTATGATTGCGCGGGGAATGCCTGCGGCGCTGCCAAGGAATAGGATAAATAGTGAGCTTCGAATGCTGCCTCCACGAGCGCCACGCACTGTCCACCGCCGCATACCCGTGCAAACCTGCGTAGTCTCGGCAGCCATTCTGATCCTTGCTACGGGGTGCTCTACGCTAAGGCGGGCGGCCCAGAATCAGCCCTGCCACGAGGCAACCTTTGACGTAGTCGAGATAGATATCGCGCGTCATGACATTGAACTGCTTTGGAAGAATGCTGACGGGCTACCTTTCCTGACGCTTGAGAATGCCCGCGTCTGGCTCGAAGAGCGCGGTGACAGCCTGGTTGCCATTACAAACGGCGGTATTTACGAGCCTGGATTCATCCCAACGGGGCTTCTTATTCAAAACGGGATAGAAAGACAGCCGCTAAACCTGCTCAATGGCGACGGCAATTTCTACCTCAAGCCCAACGGCGTATTCTACTTGGCAAATAACGAGGGGCATATTGTGGAATCCTCGCTGTTTCCGCTGGACGCCTCTGACATAGATCTAGCGCTGCAATCCGGCCCCCTTCTTCTGCAGGATGGCAAGGTCCATCCCGCCTTCACAGAAAGGTCTCAAAACTGTCGCCTCCGCAGTGGTATCGGCGTCCGCGCCGATGGCAGGATTATGCTGGCTATCTCACACGGGCCGGTAAATTTCTACACATTCAGCCGCATCTTTCTCAACCAATTGGGCTGCAAGGATGCGCTATTTCTGGACGGTACTATATCAAGTCTCTACGCGCCGGGAATCGGCCGCATGGACCGATCCCAGGACCGGTATGCGGGGATCTTGGCGATAGTCTACAAAGCCGCCCGAGAGTAGACAGACAGACCCACATTGGATCCGGGCGGCCCTACCAAGAGATACCAGCGAGGATGGCCATTGTCCCACTTGATGCACTCTTAGGTGCCTGCGGCAAAAGCTCAACGTGCAACCACGCTCTGACATCACGCATCTGGAGCCGTTGCCCCGCCAGGATTCGAACCTGGAACCTCCTGGTCCAGAGCCAGGCGCTCTGCCAATTGAGCTACAGGGCAAAATTCCGCTAAATGCCCACACACGATTATCTGTTCCCGCCTCCTGCCACGCTCAAGGCGTCAACAGCTGCTGCCGGTAGGCCGCGCCAGGTAGCAAGCTCTACGGCGATGGTGCTCCGCACGCGCTCGCGGAGCGCTACCGTGTCACTTGCCTGTAGTCCTGAAGTCAAGACCGGCTCCAGAACCCGCAGGCGCACGTGGGCCGTGCCGATTCTCCAGCCCATTCCGGGCAGCGTGTACTGGGACCCGTCAATTACGAGAGGAAGTATGGGAACCTGAGCCTTTATCGCTAGGCGAAACGCCCCGTCCGAGAAAGCTCCAAGACGCCCGTCACGGGAGCGCGTGCCTTCCGGAAAAAACATCACGGAGCACCGGTGCCTGAGATAATGACGCGCCGTTACCAATACGCGCGCTCCGCTGGCCTTGCTGGAGCGGTCAACAGGCAGGTCACCGACCATCCGCATGAGCCATCCAATAAGCGGCGCCTTCACGATTTCTTGCTTGGCTACCCATTTCATTTCCCATGGCAAGCGGCAGATGATCGGAATATCGGCCTGGGAAAGGTGGTTGCACACTACAACGTAAGGGTTGCGTGGATTCTCGATCTCTTTCCCGTCAATTTCAATCGTCCAGGTAAGATTAATCCGGGTAATCATGCTGCCCAGATGTCGAAAAAACCGGCCACAGTTATACCGGGCCGGGTCACGGTCCAGCAACCGATACAAACCAACCATGGGCAGCCACAGCACGAAGAGCCCACCTACTCCGGCCCAGATCAAAGCCGACCCTGTTCGCGACCGCATAGTGCTGTCTTACCTCAACATTAGTTTGGCGAAGCAAGATAAGGAAATGCCGATCGGCAAGGCCAAGCTGCGACCTTGTTTGGGGACTAGCCCTAACGAATACTCCGTATTCCACATTTCACCCATTCGGACACGACGCCAGTGACAATACGCCACTTCTCCACGAACGTAAGGGCCTCGTTCGAACCCGTACTCTGGTACCGGCGCCGCGGTATCACGCCTGGCTATTGGTCCGCTACTCATGAGCGCAATTACGCATTGTCCCCATTACTATAGGCATCCTAGCTCCAATGGGCGAGGTATGCTCCAGGCTTCAACCTATCCCCCCAGCCGCTACCAATTGCAGCCGGAGCTGCATGCCCGAAGAGAAGCAAGCATACCGCATTCACGAGGTAGACCAAACTACCCGTCCGCACTGCACAGTGGCTCAAGAAGAATTGGCAGATCAATTGCTCCTGTTACAGTCCAGTGCCGACCTTATACGCTTCTTACGTGACCCTGCCGTGGTCGTCACAATGGCCACGATGCGGATGGTGGAGATGCCCGGCAACAAGATAGTCAGTGTGGTCGCCATGCGGCACTGCTTCATGCTCACGCCCAGAGCCATGTTGGTGTCCCGTCACGTGCCCGTCGCAACTGTGGTCAGGCATGCAAGCCTCAGGGATTGCGCCCGTTACCGTGGGGGAGTGTTCGTGATAGTGCCCGCCGCATTCATGGTGGAGGTGCCCGTCATGCAAGTAATCTGTATGGTCCCAGCGCTCTACGGCCGTATACCCGCACTCCGGTCCGTGCTAGTGATGGTGACCGCCGTGCGAGTGATGATGGTGGTCCTGGTGATCGTCCTCCAGGCCGAGGAATTTCTTCAACTGCTGAACCAGCGACGGCTTAGGTTTGCGTGTCCCGACACGGGCATGTAGATGGTTTACATGGTGATTTTCCGTACAATCGGCCGGGGAGGACTCCAACTGCAGCGTAATGTGCTGGATACCGAATTCACTTGCCGCAATCTTACGAAGACTCTTGCGCAGAGCTTCGATGTCGCCTGCGCCCAGCGCTGGGTCAATGATTACATGTGCCGTCAGAACATCGTAGCTAGGAGCCAGATTCCACACGTGAATGTCATGAATCAGCACGACACCTTCCGATTCCTCCATTTCGCTGCAAAGACGATACACGTCTACGTGTTCGGGAGCTCCCTGTAGAAGTACATTGATAACCTTACCTAGCAAGCGCCATGTGCTGAGCAAAATCAGCAGACCAATAACGATGCTCACAATGGGGTCGGCAAGCTGCCATCCGAATGCCCAGATAAGGACTCCGGAGATCACCACACCAATGGACCCCAAAAGATCGGCCATTACGCGGGCAAAGACCCCTTCGACGTTTAGGTCGTGTTCCGCAGATCGGTGCAAGATCCAGGCTGCCGCAATATTCACGAGCAGTCCGACCGTGCCTACGGCCAAAACTAGTCCACCTTCTACCTCGGGAACCGAGAAGAATCGGTGATACGCCTCAAAAATCACCCAGGCAGCTACGAGCCAAAGCGTCAAGGCGTTCGCCAGAGGAGCCAGAATTTCGAGGCGGTAGTATCCAAATGTCCGCTCAGCGGATGCGGGCCTAGAGGCAAAGTGAAGCGCAACTAGTGCAAATCCAATTGATGCTGCATCCGTCAGCATGTGGCCAGCGTCGGCAATAAGCGCCAAGCTACCGGAAAGGATTCCCCCTATTACTTCAACAACCATATAGCCCACAATCAGCACGAGTACACTGGCTAGGCTCCGCTTGCTCGCCCCGCGCAGGTCGTGCTGGTGTCCACCGCGGCCGCGATCATGGTCATGACCATGATCGTGTTCTTCGTGGTGTCTGGAGCCCATCTTGTCTTAGAATAGTAAATCAGGCATGAACCGCGCCGGGCCCCAAAAACGCGGCCGGCTCCAGAGAACAGGCAGCTTTGGGATTAGCATACCGTGGAGTTGAAGTAAAGGTAGTTGGAAAATCTGCCTGTTGTCAAGGCAGTGCCTGGCTTTCGTGACCACATTTGTAGTTCTTCCGGGATGGCGTTTCCCGTACCGTTTGGTCAAAATTGCGGGCTCCTTCCGTGGCTACTGCGATCCAGGCCATTCGTCCGGCTTCCGGTTAACGTTACCGGCATTGGTCACAGGAAGTCGTGCAACCAGTGCGCCTTGCGATCTCCATGATATCGACAACACAGCCGGCCAGGGGGCCATGGTGTCGCAGGTCCGTGGCGCCATCGAGCGGAGCTGAATCCCGCTTGTCCAAAAAAGGCCTGGTCCCGCTCTACGGCCAATTCCTTACGCTCCTGCCAAAGCGCATAACCACTTCGTAACCATCAAGCGTGGTGGCGCAGAGGTGTATTGCGATCGCTGCCCGGTGCCCCCTTCCAGGATAGATTGCCCGTTCGCCCGGCACCTGCCGGTGGGTCTCGTCTTGTGTTCGCAGGTGCCTGAGAACGCGGAAACATGGCTGGGGACCAGGCACTTGCTTCTCCTCGTCGGGTTCAGGATGGATTCTCATGGCCGCAGTGAATCAAGGGTGGCGACACGGCCAACGTCCCGCTATCTTTCTATCATTACGACCTGTAGAGGGAACGTGACGGCCGATGCTGTTCCCTAATCTGCCGCTTCTGTAGCGCGCTTGTAAACCGTTGAGGACGTGTCGGCGCCGAGGATTGCACTGGTTATCACCTTGCCATAATTTTGATTGCAGATAAATTTCCGTTTAGTATGTCGCAGCTATTTCCAGATTTAGACAGCTTTATCACGGTTTCGATAGGGAATTGAGCGAGGTCGTTTCATGGTGAACAATCCGCCATGAGCAGGGTTTGCCCGAAGCCCACGCTAATAGCCACAGATAACCAAATTTGACGAGCCATGGCTCGTCACCCTACCCACGAAAACCGTGATCATCAAGACGCGCCAGGCTGCGGACATATCGCAGTAAAGCACCATGACCATAGTGGCCACTACGACGAGCATAGTTTGTCGGCGACCGAGTCGCATCCTGACGAGTGTACGCCGGACCACACCTGCGATGGATACGGGTCTGGACACGAACATGGCCCTGACTGCGGTCACGAAGCAATTCCACACGGCGAAAGCACGGACTACCTGGTCGGAGGACATCTATACCACCCGCACGGTGGCCACGGCGACGACCACGGCGCGGGATAGTCTGATTCTTTGCTACGGATTTCCAGAATTGCAGCCGCCTACAGGGCTGCAATCCGCAGATGGATCCTCCTTGTTCGAGGGGCTAGAGGTGGGTTGAATGGCTGTGTGCCAAAAAACGAGCCGCCCAGCCACGTTGTTGACAACCTGTTTCATGCAACCGGGGCAGTATGCTCCTACTGATTGCATCGCTCCTAGCCCCGATAGGGGGTACCGTTCTGTATGGTTGGCTTCATGACTTACCTAGAACGGCACGCCTGTTTGACCTATGCATGTACGTGTCCGTGCCGGCATTGGTCATATGGCATGTAATGGAACACGGCTGGGCCGAGTATGGTCTAGTCCTGTTCGGAGTGCTTGCTCTCGGTCTGGCGGTACCCCTTGTGGTGGAGCGCATTTCGCATTCGCTTGCCCCGCATACCGATAATCTTGCGCTCATAGTCGGTTTTTCTGGATTGGCACTGCACGTTTCGCTGGAGGGTGCAGCCTTGGTTCCGGAAGGCACGGGCTTCAAGGCCGCCGTTGTCCTGCACCGGCTGTTCGTAGGAATGATGGTATGGTGGCTGCTTAGACCAAGGCACGGTTTCCGCATAGCATCTCTCGGAATTATAGCGATAGTCAGCCTAACTGTCGTCGGGTATGCCATGGGCACACAATGGTTTGGCGGTGGCACTGAGTTATACCAGGCGTTTGTGGGAGGCTCGTTGCTTCATGTAGTGTTCCATCAGAGCCGGCACGACCATACGCACACCCACCACTAAGCGCGCAATGCTCGATTGGAGGTTACCGCTGCCATGTATCTGGCGAGGGCAGCCCGCTTGGTGGTATGCAGGTTGTTGGCGCGCATTCGGCTCCCGGCGCAGCTTTAGCTCCGCTTCCAATGGGTTTCAAATGCTAGTTCAATGTGATGGTGAACATTTGCGTCAATTGAACCGGGGAGGCAGTCAATCCCTAAGATCCATCTGCGGGTCAACCCGACGGACTCATTGCCGCTGTCTGGCCGTGCTGAATAATCAATCTTGGTGTTGTCAGCGGTTCCCTCGGAGCGGGAATCGCCCTGTCCCCTTGTAGTACGTACTGGCGGCCCATGTGGCGCCGTTTGACCCGGCAGCCCACTACCGGCCCCCGGAAATCACGGCCGCGCAGATCGCCGGCGCGGGTTAACGGGAAAAAATGGCTTGTATCCCAGGCAGGCCTCCTCCGTCTACCAAGAGCCAACCATAGACTCTCCGTATGCCACGAGCTCAGGAGAACGTCGCATCTGGCGGGACAGATTCCTCTGTTCCAGCCTGCCCCGAGCGCGGCGATATCCTACGGTCCCCAGTTCCCTAATTGGCTTGTAGCCAAGCAAATGTGAACGAGCATCCGTTGATGGGTCATCGTTGTGTTGATTGACACGCATAGATGTAGAGTTCAGCCACGATTATGCGCATCTTGCCCCATCATGTTCGTGCTTAGTCTCCGACTGCACCAAGAACATGTCCATGCAGATCGTGCATGGCTTCCGTGATGCCGAAGGCTAGCCGCCTCAAGATCGTCCGTGGGCAGCGCACCCGAACGAGAGGCCCTCGAAGCTCTGCTATGGATCGCCGAGCTCGAATTGCGTCGCCTCCAGGAAGACAAACAACCCTCTCTCTTTCCCCCTGCTGATAGCGCAGGCGACGTTGTCGCGGCGCGCAAGCAGGCGAAGAAGCCACTGCCTATCCAGGATGCCCGGGCTCTCGAGGAAACGAAGCGTGTCTGTGTGGGCTTCCACGAAGCCAACGGGATCCTTTGTGACCGGATGGGGCTGGGGGAAGTCTTCACCGGAAGGCAGACCATGGCCCGGCGCCTGTTGCGGCAGGCAGTGCTCCTGCGTCTGGCGGCACCCGGTGACAGCAAGAGCGGCCATGCCCGG
This sequence comes from Rhodothermales bacterium, assembly GCA_965216255.1. Classification (GTDB taxonomy): domain Bacteria; phylum Bacteroidota; class Rhodothermia; order Rhodothermales; family Bin80. The sequence goes on along the minus strand of OZ244148.1, from coordinate 3,161,993 downwards.
CGACTCTCCAGCGAAGAAGGCTCTGAATTACCGGTGGAGAAGTCTTACCGCATAATGGATGCAGTGAGTGAAGGCCGCATTCGGCGGCTGCAGGAAATCGTCTCCCAGAAAGTGATCGGCCTGCTCGGCGGCCAGGTAGACGTGCTCTTCTTCGATGTTACGACGCTGAGCATTGCCACGGGCGGTGGGGATGAGCTACGGAAAAAGGGCTACAGCAAGGATGACAAGGTGCAGGTGGTGCTGGCACTCATCCAGACAAGGCAAGGACTGCCCATTGGCTATGAGCTCTTTGCCGGCAATACCACCGACGAAAAGACCCTCAATCCGGCGATAGCATCGCTTAAGCAGCACTTTGAGTAAGGCAGGGTGGTCTTCGTAGCAGATGCCGGCATGGTGAGCGAGGGGAGCTGGCGCTGCTACGACTTCGTGGAGGCGGCCCGGCTACGCACCATGGGGAAGAAAGCCACGCGCGATATCACGGGAGCGGAGGCGTGGCAGCCCGTGGCAGAAGGCCACATGGTTGCCGAAAGGCACATGGGCGGGCATCGCCTGGTCCTGCGATACCATCCTGAGAATGCGGCCAAGGATGCGCACGACCGGGAGCAGGCCATGGAGAAGGCCAAACAGAGGCCGGCGCAGGACGTCAAGGGCAAGAGCAAAAGCGGTCGGTTCCTGAAGGTGGACCAGGGAGCGGTGAGTCTGAATAAAGAGGCGATAGAGAAAGACCAGGCCTTCGACGGCCTGCACGGGCAATGGAGCAGCGCGGAGACGCTCACGCCGCAGGATGTGTACGCCCGTACGGCGAGCTGAGGCGGGTAGAGGAGGGCTTCCGGGTGCTGAAGCGTGCGTTAGCAGTGCGGCCCATCCTTCACTGAATGGAGCGTCGGGTGAAGGCGCACATGGCCATCTGTTTCGTGGCCTTTGCGCTGCTGCGTATCTTGCGCTACCGGCATTGCAGCATGCACGGCGGCAAGGAGCCTCTGAGTGAGGCGCGGATCCTGTCGGAGCTCTCGGCGGTGGAGGTGTCGCTACTGCGAGACTGCAATACCCACAAGCGCTATATTGCCTTCTGGAAAAGCAGAATTCTTGTATTCGAATGGAAATGCTAACCTTATAAACACAATACTTTGCATACCATATACCGTCGAATTCAGGAATGCGGCAATCCAATACGTTACACATGTATCTGCGTGCAATATATGCACCGTCGGCGCCTGGCGCAGCACCGAGACTCCCCGACGCGCCCGTGTGCCCACGGAAATCACGTACAAGACAATAGCCTGCGCGCCCGCAAACTTCGTTGTAGACAGGGGACGCTCCGGGTGCACGGGCGTACTACATATGTCCCGCAGTTCATCAGCCGCAACGGCGACAAGAGACGGAGCCTGGGTGCCCTGTAACGGCGCCGGGCAGAACGCGCCTGCGGACATGGCTTTCGACCACATGGTCACCTGTTTTGGCCGCATGCACCAAAGGACCCCATACTCCAGGCACGTCCGGCGGGTTATGACCGTTCGCCTGGCCAGGCACCTAAAGAGACCCAAGGTGCCCCGCATATCGCCAACCAAAGAGAGCAACTAGTGGCTCCCGTACAACCCGCGGGCACAAGACTCGAAAGGTCAGCGAAATCATCATTGCGGTCGACATGGTAAGTGACCTACTCCTTGTGCCTTGATCCTTGCCCGGACCAAGCTTACTGCACTCTGAGCCAACATTCTTGCCATTATTGTTGATAGCCGCGTTTCTTCATTAGGCTGCCGCTATGCTCTCGAATCGACGCAACGCCCCGTGTCAAGGCAAGGGGTTGCAGGCCGCAGCAGCATCTTGTTACACTAGCCGGCCACTCTGGGGCTAGATCAATGGGTGCGCCTGAAAGTTCCTATCCGAAGTTTGACTTCAACCAACGAATGCCGTATGGTTAATAGCCGCCGAAGGGTAGCCCCTTTCTTCTGGGGTGATTGGACAGAGACCATCCTCATAATTTGCGCGTGCAGCGTCCTGGCCCCTGCATTTGGCGCAGAGACAATATGTATAGCTCGTGGTTGTACGAAAATACTTTAAATCTTCAATAAACAATCAGTTATATCTTGCAATTGGCGGTGAATCTGAGGGACGTATAGCCGATTTGGGCGTTTAAGAGCGCAAAACAGCTCACATTCGCCAGGGAAACCATGCGCAAGATTGTCCCAGAGTGCCGTGCACTCGACAGTACGCCGATTGGGGAGATTGCTATAGACCCGAGAATGCGCGACGACATGAGTGCGGTGCTCAAGGGTCTGCAGTGCGTCTACTGCACGGCGGAATCCCGTGCGGCCTTGTTCGCGATTCTGGAGGCGCACTTTCAGCCGGGTAAACGTAAAGATGTCGGACGACCGGGCATGGATCTATGGCGCGTCATCGTGTTTGCGATAGTCAAGCAGTGCCTGGATCTGGACTACGATGCTTTGTTGTACCGGGCCAACAACGATCTCTTGCTGCGGGAGCTCTTGGGGCACGGAGATGCCGGGTTTGACGAGGTGAAGTACAGCAGACAGCGGCTGGTGGACAACGTGCAGCTTTTGACGCCGAAGCTGGTCCGGAAGGTGGCCCAATTGATAGTGCGGACGGGGCACAAGGTGGCTGGAAAAGAGTCTGGGACCGCGCTAGCCGGTCGCTGCGATTCCAGGGTGGTTAAGACGCATGTGCACTATCCCACCGATGTGGGTCTGTGCTGGGATGCGGTTCGTGGTCTAATACGTGTGAGTGCACGCTCGGCTGCGGCATTCGCTCTTCCGGGCTGGCGCAAGCATGCGGATCGCACGCGGAAGATATACCAGGCCTTCATCCGGGTGCGGACGGCCCCGCGCTACCGGCAGAATCCGAAAGGAGTGAAGGCGTACTTGCGCCAGTGCACACAGACTGCAGCACGTGCCCGTACGCTGTTAAATGCCTTGGCCACAGTGGAGAAATCGGAGGCGGCGCGAGCGGATATCGCGTATTACTTGCGCTATGTGGACTTGTTGGTGGATCAAGTAAGGCGTCGCATCCTCTTGGGCGAGATGATTCCACATGCGCAGAAAGTGTTTTCCATCCACAAGCCACATACGCGGTGGATCAGCAAAGGCAAGGCGGGCGTGCTGGCCGAGTTGGGCCTTCCGGTCGCACTGGTAGAAGATGAGCACCGGTTCATTTTGGCTTATCACATCCTGTGGGACACATCAGATGTTGAGGTGGCGGTACCGATCATTGATGCGGTGCAGGCGGCTTTTCCAGAGTTCAATGCGTGCAGTTTTGACCGGGGCTTTCACAGCTTGAAGAATCGAAAAGCATTGGATGCTCGGCTGGCGCTCAATGCGCTTCCGAAGAAGGGCAAGCTTTCTCTGGCGGAGCGTGCGCGGGAGCGCGCGCCTGCGTTCAAGGCAGCGCGGCGGCAGCACCCGGCCGTCGAGTCGTGTCTGGCCAATTTCGGACTTCGGGGCGGTGCGCTGGTGCGGGAGAAGAGTCCGGAGAACTTCGCGCTGATGGTGAGCCTGTCCGTGCTGGCAGTCAACGTGCACCGGCTGGGTTGCCTGGTGCGCGCCCAGGAACGGGCACGAATAAAGCGTCGGCGAAAACGCGCGGCGTAGGCCCGCTACCACCTCGCAGAAAGGTCCCAATCGCAGGCTCCAAGGGACACGTATGCCCTTCCGATAGGAACACAACGCCCTTCGAGCCGCAAACTGCCCGTGCGCGCACGCAAGAGACGCCAGCATGGCCGAAACACTCGAAGCGGACCGTCAACGAACTCAAAAAACGACCGTGCCGGTGCATTCGAGGCCGAAAAAAGAGAGTATTCGGAGGCTCTTGCAAAAATGCGCTGCTGGCATTGTCGGCTTCGGCAGTCGGCGCAGCATTTCAGGGTGTATCCAGTGGGTTGAAGGAACAAGACGCCGATGTGATTTTCGCACTCCGCCACCGCTAACTGTTGCAGTGATTTCAACTCGGAAAGACAGATTTCGGCGATTAGCTGTGACAATCGCGCATACCTATCCTGCGCACCTGGCACGACAGGCGCCTTTCTGTGCTTAGGTGAACTCGTTCAGCCCAGCATTCGCACCATTTGGTCTACGGTCAGCGCGAGCATACCGAACATGAGGTGACACTTCACCTTCGCGTTGCCACGAACGTGACGAGCGCCATACTCGTCTTTGAGGCGACCAAAGACGCGTAAGGCGCTCGAACGCTCTTTGTAGCGTTCGACAGCTGGCGCTACAAACCCAGCCGCACGCAGAGCCTTCGCCTCACGCTTTAGCGCCTCCTTTCCAGCGCGCGTACGCGGGTGCTCGTCAATGATCGGCACATGTCCAAAACGCTGGCTGTGGAGGCGTATTTGCTCCACATCATAGGCGCTATCCATCGCATCGTATAAACTCGTTACCAGCTCCGCGGACTTGGCCCCCAGGGGAATGGCCACCTGACTGTCATGCACCGATGCGGACGTCACGATGCAACTGATCGGTATGCCCCCGTCTGCCACATCAGTGTGCAGCTTGTAGCCCTTGGAATTGCGCTTGGCTCCCCGGTTGCACTCCTTTGGCAGGTCATCTTCCGTCTCTTGCAGATTCATACCCAACTGGCGTAGGACGCGCCGTTACTTCCTTGGAGATTGCTCCCCCTTGCGCGCTCGCCCAGGCTTGCGCTTGGCAGGCGCCGGCTGCTTCGCAGCAGGGCGCTCGCGAGCCTGAATGGCCGTCGAATCACGTGAGATATGCCCAACTACCTCATCCTCGTAGCACGATTCGATCAGCGCACGATGCATCTGATCGGGCAGACTAGTCACGGCAAACTCTGCGAATGCGCGTGAAAAGGTCGCCTCGCTTGGAACCTGGTCTTGACGTTGCCACCCACACAGGCGGCGCAGCTGTGGGTCAGAGCAAATCCGGTCGATCAACGCGCGGGTCGTACCGATATTGTAGACCGCCTTCGCAAGAAACGCCCGCGCAAGCGCCGCACGATCCTGCGCCCGCGCGCTGCCGTGGGATCGCTGCGCAGATAGCACTCAATGCGAACGATATCCAACACGTTCAGAAGCTTCGTCTGTAGCTCGGTCAAAGGACCGAGCAACTCCTCCGCGCAGCAGAAGAGTTGCCTTTGGTGGCTTATCCAAGCACACAGTATCTTCCTTCCAGGGGACATGGCTGCCTCCGTTGTCTTAGCCCACCTTATTCGCCAGAATCTTCAGGTACGTTCCGACGAACTAGTGTTGTGTCCCATTAATAAGCGACGTATATTAGTGACTTCACCATCCATGCCAGAAGTCTATGCGTCGCGGAAGAAAACTTGCGCCCTTAGTTCTCTCTAATGAGCAGCGAGACCAGCTCGTTGCCTTGTCGAAATCCACTACTATGCCCCACGGCATGGTTCAAAGGGCGAAGATCATTCTGGCCTGCGCGGCTGGGGACACCAATGCTGCGGTTGCCCTTGTGCTGGGAGTATCCGCGTCCACCGTAAGCAAATGGCGGAGCCGGTTCTTGGAGCGTGGCTTGCAAGGGCTCCACGACGAGCTGCGTCCGGGACGGCCCCGAACGCACGATGACAAGAAAGTGGTCCAGGTGATTAATCGTGCGCTGCAACAGAAGCCCGCCCATGCGAATGCTTGGAGCCTTCGCCTGATGGCCGAGGCCGAAGGCGTCTCTAAGAGCACTGTGCAGCGCTGGTTTGCCCTCTTTGGGCTCAAACCCCATCGCAGCTAGACGTTCAAGCTGTCCAGCGATCCCTTCTTTATCGAAAAGGTTCGCGACATCACCGGGCTATATCTAAACCCGCCCGATCACGCAATCGTGTTGTGCGTGGACGAAAAGAGCCAAATACAAGCACTCAACCGCACCCAGCCCACGTTGCCATTGGGGCTGGGCTATGTAGAGGGGTACACCCATGACTACATCCGTCATGGCACGACTACACTGTTCGCAGCACTCAACATAGCCACGGGCAAGGTAATTGGGAAATGCATGGCACGGCATCGGCATCAGGAGTTTCTCTGCTTTTTGCGACTGCTCGAGCGCGAAACTCCGAAGGATCTGGACCTGCACTTGATCTTGGACAACTACGCAACGCACAAGCATCCGAAAGTTATGGCGTGGCTGTCCAAGCGGCCTCGTTACCACCTTCACTTCACGCCTACCTCCGCATCGTGGCTGAACCAGGTTGAGCGGTGGTTTGGTCTAATCAGCCGACGCGCGATCAAACGGGGTTCGTTTACAAGCGTAAAGCAGTTAAAGCAGACCATCGACCAGTTCATTGCAGCGTACAATGAGGAGGCGACGCCGTTTGTTTGGGTTGCTACGGCGGACTCGATCTTCAGTAAGATTCAACGTTGAACGTCGCGTATTACTGGGACATAACACTAGCAGCGGCTTCACGAATCGTTCGCAGGTATCTGACTACCATGGTATTGCCACAGATACAATGCCGCGCCCAAGCATTCTATTTTTTGTATCCCGATGCACAGCAAGGTGAATGCGGAGCAGACCATCTCCTCCGGCATATTGTTCTCGTGTGCCTTCCATAGATCGGTAAAAGTTAGCGGATCCCACACGGAAAACCTGTCTTCGGACGCAGCCGCCATCTGGTGCGAACACAGTTTGCCCGCACCGGATTCATAGAACGCCTTTGCTGTTCGATTTCCGGGATCCGGCGCGACCACCCCACCGCCTGAAGAATTGCTGCGGCAGTTCTTGCTGCTCTTTCTGCAGGGCTGGCCGCGCCGAAGGGATGCCGACCGCTTGCGGCATGATCCCCTCATGCGCGTGGCCGCCTCTTCGAGAAGAGGCATTAACGCCCTGAAAGACAGTAAGCCTTTGTCCCCGCAGCCCGGCATCTCGCGTCTGGTGCGCATGCTGGCGCGGGGACGCAATATTGCGCGCCTGCGCCAGCATGCGACTACCTTCGCTGTGGAGCATGTCCCTCAAACTGCCGGTAGCAAGCGATATGACGTGGTTGTGGGCGGCATAGACGGCCTGGTGATTGATGCCCACGGCCGGCAGCAGGGCAGTGCCTTCCATGGACATTGCAAGCGCACCATTTTCATGCCTCTGATTGCCAGCTGTGCGGAAGGTGGTGCCATGTTGGAGGCCGTGTTGCGCAGCGGCACCCAGAGTGTGGTCCGGGATTGTTACGAGTATGTCCGGCGCGTAGCGCTGCAGGTGGGCCGCCATATGGCCGACCGCCTCCTTGTTGGGTGCGGGCTTTGTTAGTGGGGAGCTCTGCGATAAGCTGGATTGCGGCGGCTACGTCATGGGCCTCAGAGAAAACACCGCCCTGAGCAGGCTGGCGGATCCACACCGGGCGCGCGTCCAACAGGAACAGCGGCAGTATCACGAACCAGTTCTACGGCGCAGCGTCGTGGTGGAGCCACACCGGGCGGACGGTTTGCCCGGCATTTCTTTCTGCATACGGATCAGCACAAAAAGGCCCCTCCTGCAGAGAGCCTTGTGAAGCTCTACCAAAAGAGAGGCAAGGCAGAAAAGCACCAGCGCGCGCGCAAAGCTGCCTGTACACTGGCCCTGTCCTCTTCTCCGCGTCCTAACACGCACTACCACAACCGGCGTGTATTGCGGCGGCACGCCGCAAAGCTGCAAGAAGGCAAGGCTCGTGCCCCTGGGCCATACTGCAGTTATATCAGTTGCTGCATGTGGGGCGCTGCCCATGCAGCAGCCGGAGGGTCCCCGCATGCACCTGTCGAGCTTCCGGCGGCATATCCTGAAAGCAGGAGCACGCATCGAGCAGCATCCACGCAACATTGTTATCCAGGTAGCTGTCCGTGCCCTTGCGAATTGGGAGTGTTTTTGGAAGCATTATCGCCAGCTTCAGTGGAGGACAATTCCCTGCCACTGTGGAAGGAATCCGATTTACGCTGCTCGCGCAAAGGAGCGGGCGCAACGCCGGGACGGCGGACTCAGGATATGCGTGACACCCATGCCCATACCAGGTGCTTGGCCTTGAAAATCCGGCCACCCTGCTGCAACTGCACGCCGATTGGGACCCAAGTCAAGCCCCCGTGAGGCTCAGCCGCAGAATTTTCGCCCTTACATTAGTGAGACCCTGCCGGGCACCTTCGGAATGCACCAATTTCGTCGGGAAAAGTGTCTTATCTTTGTTGGGTACACGTAGATGCACCAGGAACATTCTCGTTAGGCACAAGCCGGACCGGTCATGAATAATGTGGGCTTAGAGATTTGTGACAGCTCTGAAGATACCGAAATCGGAGGCGCCAGTCCCCTATCTCCCCCGCCTGCAAAGGGGCAAACCGCTTGTCTGGTGGGTTTTTGCAAGAGGCTCTTCGGTCAATCACTAGCTCAAACAGAGCGGAGCATATTGGCCCCAAATCCAATTGGTTGGCGAGGTCATGCTGTGTACGTTCCTTCTGGATACGCTTTGGTCATTCAAGGTGAATCATGAATCAAGTGCCATCGGCATACACTGACGGATACTCGAAGGCTCGTCTCCGCAACCAATCATTAGCCGACAACTACGTTAGACATACCACTGTCGGCGACCCTGAGTTAGATCCTGTAATGGCGGAGCTGTCCTCGCTGCATCCTCACGAACTGCACCAATTCATCGCTGCTGGCATTGAGGACAACACTGAAGGCCTGCGTAAGGCACCGCAGGCCTTGCGCGATTTCTTCGATAGCCTCGAAGAACCTTCATGGCTTGATTTTGACGATTTTCGTCCTGGAATTCATGCCTTCTACGCGAATGCGAACCTCATGCTCGTGGCATTCGTCACGGGAGTGCTAGTGGAAGGCTTCTCAACGCTTATTGCCAAGTCATTCAATATTACCGGGCGGGTAGCGGCGACTAAGAGGCGCCTCCAACAGAATAACCGCCATATAGTGGATATCTTTTTCCCCGGCGGCCTGCAAAGGCATGGTGACGGATGGAAGCTTTCCACAAGGATTCGCTTCGTTCACACTCGAATCAGGAGCCTGCTGGCGAAGTCTCCTGACTGGAATCATGAGGCATGGGGCACGCCGGTAAGTGCGGCACACCTTGGCTATGCCATCTCCATTTTCTCCAAGCGCTTGGTGGATTACTCATTGCTGGTGGGTGCGAAGCTCAGCAAGGAAGAGCAGGAAAGTATAATTCAGGTTTGGCGCTACACCGGCTATCTTATGGGAATTCCTGAGACCATCCTCTATACTACCCCAAAAGAAGCTGCGAGTATGTACAACATTGGCTTTATGTGCGAGCCACCGCCGGACGAAGACTCGATAAGCGTAGCAAATTTATTGATAACTGCCATTCCCGCGGTAGCTGGAATAGCGGATCCGGCTCTGAAGAAGAAACTGACACGACTGGCCTACCGCCTATCGCGAGCCCTTTTAGGTAACTCACTTGCCGACGATTTTCAGTTTCCGAAGACCTTCGAGATTATTGATCCACTGTGGGCTTACCGGATGAAACAGCGCTTCCGGCGATCCCTCTCGAACAAACAATTGCACAGACTTGGCAACTTCTCTCAACTACTCCAGATTTCGGTATACGACGATGATGGAATGAGTTACAAGATGCCCGACCATGTCTACACTTCAGAATCAATCCAGTGGTAACGGATACTACCGCCAATAGTGCTGCTACCTCCGCGAGAAAAGATCTCCAATTCGTCGCGGGATGCCACCAAGTGTAGTTAAGTCACCTGCGTTTTGCCCCGTACGCAATATCGCACAGCAAAGTTAATACATCAGATGCTCAGGCCAGCGACGAAGAGCGTCCAGATGGATGCTTCATGGTGTACACTGCCGTACGCCAGTGCGTCCACAAGGTGGACCAAGCGTGGATGATAGACATGCTGGAGCATTGAGTCGGTGCAATGCGCGTGTTACACTCGATCATTCTACGGCCACACGCAATAGTACAGGGAAAACAGTTTAGGCACAATAGCGAACGAGGTACGCCCCAAGGGGCAGTGGTGTCGCTGATTCTTGCCAACTGCCATGTTCACTTCGTTGCGGACCTGCGGGTTCGAATATAACGCCTATCACTGAATATCCAAGGATAGGCAAGAGGGCTTTCAGTTCAGATGAGAAGCGAAGCATCTCTTGAGGGATTTGCAAGAACGGCCCGCGAGGAACGGGCTTAGCTTATGTTCCGGCAGGGTTTGCGTGCCAAAAGTTGGGTGGATTGCAGAGACCGACCACATAAGAAGGCGTGAGTACCGGCCGGAGACGGTCGAACTCCTGCACTTCACACTATAGCCTCGTTAGACGGCATAAGCACCTGACCGGCCGCTGCGTCTACGCGGGTGCGGGAAACGGAATGGCTGGCAACTGGTTTTTATCTCCGGGTGAGCTTTTCCCGAATTAGGCGTGATCTAATCTCAAGGGTGCTAGAGACGCGCGAATCAAGATGGATGCAGCATTGTCTTTCTCTCGCCACAGGCGGGTTGGGTGAGGTTCATCCCAACCCCATGGTAGGCGCGGTACTTGTAGACCCCGACGGAGCCCTACTCGGCGAAGGCTGCCACGAATTTAATGGTGGCCCGCATGCTGAAGTGAATGCAATTTCCCACGCCGAAAGACATCATGGGAGCGAGGCACTAAAGCGAGCTACGCTCTACATAAACCTGGAACCGTGCAACCACCAGGGCAGGACGCCACCCTGCGTTGACCTTATCCTGCAAAAGTGTATTCCCCGCGTGGTTGCGGGCACATGCGACCCCAACCCCAAGGCCGCAGGCGGCATCGACCGTCTCCGCGAAAACGGCGTTGCCGTCACAGTCAACGTGCTTGGAAGGCAGTGTAGGCGCCTGAATGAAGCTTTCTTCCATCAACTTGGCACGGGTACGCCCTTGGTTACGCTCAAGGTAGCCCAGACATTGGATAGCCGCGTGGCGGCATCGGACGGCACATCCAGATGGATAACGGGGATAGAAGCACGCCGCCGGGTCCACAAGTGGCGTGCCCAAAGTAGTGGCGTGCTTGTAGGTGCGGGCACGGCAAGGCGGGATAACCCGTCTCTAACCGTCCGTCACGTTTCGGGCAAGAATCCGCAGCGTTTCGTGCTGGACAGAGCTGGGGCGCTACCCCCAGGGTTAAGACTCTTTACGGATACGAACGCGCACACCACTACTGCTGTCGTGGGCAAAGGAGTGAACCCGCCGTATGCAGAGACCTTTTCGAGCGTAGGCGGGCGCGTATTGCAGGTGGAAGAGCGAAATGGGCACCTGGACCTCGCGGCTCTTCTGGCACGACTGGGCACGCAGGATCGCCTGCAGTCCCTCTTCATCGAGGCTGGCCCCGGCCTGGCCACGGCGCTCCTGCGGGCCGACCTCGTAGACCGCCTATGCATTTTCACGGCTCCCCTAGTACTGGGATCAGGTGCACCGTGCGTCATGGACTTGGGTCTAACCACACTGGCGGGCGCCACAACTTTCGTCGAACATCGGTGGGAGCCCGTTGGGCAAGATTGCCTGTTCATCGGCTTCCGGCGTGCGGTATAGACTTGCAGGTTGCCAATCCTATCCAGCGAACAGTTGTTTACGGGAATCATCGAAGAAGTGGGGCGCCTAGAAGAGGCAATGCCTGATGGTGGCGGAAAGAGGCTGCGCATCCGGGCTGCCGTTTCCAGCCACTTGGCTATCGGCCGAAGTATTGCCATAAACGGGGTCTGCCAGACCGTAATAGAAACCAGTCACGATACCTTCGTGGTGGTCGCGGTAGAAGAAACGCTTCGCAAGACTACGCTCGGGTCGCTATTTAGTGGACTGCCCGTAAACCTGGAGCGGGCCATGCTGCTGCAGGACCGATTGGACGGGCATCTCGTCCAGGGCCACATCGACGCGACCGCACTCATCACGCAAGTTTGTAAGGAGCGGACTGCGCGGCTCTACACCGTGGAACTGGGGGCAGAGCACCTGCGGTACGTTATTCCCGTCGGATCCATAGCCCTAGACGGAATCAGCCTCACCGTAGCCCACATCGACGGCGTTCGCATCACGGTCTCTATCATACCGCACACGTTCGACCACACGGCCTGCTCGACCTGGTGCGCAGGTAGCCGTGTAAACGTAGAATTTGATATGCTGGGAAAATACGTAGCCAGCCAACTTGCACAAAGGAATGCGGCTACTGCATCTCCTCTACCGATAACGACTCCACGTGCACGTTAAGAGCGTGATTGATCCGAAGACCGGCTACGCCATCGACTTGGAAGGCGGAACGCTCAAGAAGCGCCACTCGATTCCCGTTGACGAAGAAACCAACATCCTCCGCTCCAACCTCTACGGCGAGGATGTTCTGCACGGCGCCTTCCGAATCCGGTCCGAACGTGACTACGTGCTCGTTTGCCGTCCACTCCAGGATTACGCTGGTTTCCGCGCCCGTGCGGTTCTTGACTAAGAATTCTCCGGAATTGCGGAGCAAGAAGTAATCATACTGGATTTCGTCACCATCCAGATTGCTACCCCCGAAAAAGACACCGAATGCCTCTTGCCGGTCTCCGGGATCGAACAGGTTTATGGTGGCTTCCAGCCGATACGTCCCGCTTCCCTGTGTGCCAGGATGATAGAGAATGGCGGCGGGTCCCGTTGTGATGCGCCATCCGGGCGTCATGTTTACGAACCAGATGTCCGCCATTTCCTTGTCCGCTCCTATGACGACGTCCTCCATTGCCTTGTCCGTGCGAACTACCCAGTCGCCAGGCGTGGCAAGGTTTTCGTCTTCGGGATGATTCGCAACAGGCTGCGCGTAGAGTGCAAGCACAGGCGTGAACAGCAAGAGTATGGCAAGAATGCGCGGCATACGGTCCTCCAGCATTTCGGTGTACGGGTCGCTGGCACTAAGATAACGAAAAGGATTCCATACGTGCCGCAGGAACTCGGGGCAGCTGAGCCGCGAACCTGGAAGCGACGAAGGGCGTTCTCAGCAATCAAGTGCTGGCGTAACTTATATTCGACACTGTGCTAGACGACATCCCCATTCTGCAAGCACCTCGCACCCTACCTGAGGAGGCACCGGGGCAGCGGCGCGTTTATCTGGAGACTTATGGATGCCAGATGAATGTGTCAGATTCCGAAATAATAGCTTCTGTGCTGCGCCAGAATGGCTTTGGTTTCACAAGAGACGCAGAGTCCGCCGACATAGTACTCATCAATACGTGTGCTATACGCGAGAATGCGGAGCAGAGGGTGCGTCGCCGGCTAGATCACTTCCGGGCTCAAAAACGCCGGCGCAGGGGGCACCTCAAGATTGGCGTTTTGGGATGCATGGCAGAGCGCCTGCGACATAAACTTCTGGAAGAGGAGCGTCTCGTCGATATCGTTGCTGGGCCGGATGCCTACCGCGACCTGCCGCGACTCTTACAAGAGACTATCAATACGGGGCAGGCTGCCGTAAACGTGCAGCTGTCCCGAGAAGAGACATATGCCGACGTTGCGCCCGTGCGTTATGCCTCAAACAGCGTATCCGCATTCGTTTCGATTATGCGGGGCTGTGACAACATGTGTGCGTTTTGCGTCGTGCCTTTTACGCGCGGACGAGAACGAAGCCGCCCGGCAGCGTCCATTCTCCGCGAATGCGAGGATCTCCTAAGCCACGGCTACCGTGAAATCACCGTTCTGGGCCAGAATGTCAATTCCTACCGCGACGGTGCCGTGGACTTTGCCGACCTGTTGCACCAAATCAGTCTCCTGTCCGATACCCTCCGCATACGTTATTCGACCAGTCACCCGAAGGACTGCTCCGAGAAACTGCTCCGTGTCCACCACGACCGCCCAAACATCTGCAACTTTATCCACCTCCCCGTCCAGCACGGCAATTCCGCTGTGCTGGCACGGATGCGCAGAGGCTATACGGTAGAGACCTACAAGAAGCTGATATCGCGGGCCCGCGCATTCTGCCCAGGGATTTCGTTTTCTACCGACATAATTGCGGGATTCTGCGGGGAAACCGAGGCAGAGCACCAAGACACGCTTGCGCTGCTTTCGGAAATCCGGTACGACCACGCGTTCATGTTCATGTATTCAGAACGCCCCGGCACGTATGCAGCCCGCAAATTCAGGGACGACGTACCGGCGGAGGTCAAGAAGCGTCGTCTCACCGAGATCATTACCCTGCAGAATAGCATTTCCCTGGAACGCAACAGGGCAGAAATAGGTCGCGTGCACAGTGTTTTGGTTGAAGGACCAAGCCGCCGCAGTGCGGAGCGGTACTGCGGACGAACAGATACCAATAAGATGGTAGTATTCCCGAGGCGCACTACCACCGGCGGTCAGTACGTGAGCGTCAGGATCTCCGACTGTACATCTGCTACGCTCCTGGGTAGATTGGTTGCCGCAGAAATACCGGTCGCTGAACCGGAGTGTACGACCGGCTGCACCCAAACTGCCTAGCTATAAGGGGTCCGTACCGCTTGCGAAACGGCCGTGGGCGCTGTGCCCAGCCCCCAGCGTCCTGAGCGTGCGCCGATCGCTAACCGTGCCGTCGCACGGGCCCGTATCGTATGAACTCCGCGTCAGCGGCGCACAGGCAGGCACAGGCACTTACGATTCAGAATAGCGTTAGATGAGGCACACCAGGCAGCTTCCAGGACCTTAGGCAAATGGATCGTCAAGCCGTTCAGGAACGCTTTGGCATCATCGGTACCTCTTCTGCCATCCGGCACGTGATCGACCGCGCGCGTCAGGTGGCGCGGACTGACATTACGGTACTCATTGAGGGTGAAAGCGGTGTCGGCAAGGAGCCGATAGCGCACGCTATCCACGAGATCAGCCCCCGGCGGCATCGCACGCTTAAGATCGTGAATACCGGAGCCATCCCCGAAGGGCTCATAGAGTCCGAACTCTTCGGTGCGGAAAAGGGTGCATACACAGGGGCTTCCGAGCGACGCACGGGGCTTTTTGAAGACGCAGACGGGGGATCTGTATTCCTTGACGAAATCGGCGAGATGCCGTCCGCATCTCAGGTACGTCTGCTGCGCGTTCTGGAAACGGGTGCGTTCAACCGCGTCGGCTCATCAACGCTGCGCAACACCGACGTACGTATAATCGCTGCCACAAACAAGAATCTGGGCGAGGAAGTCAACGCTGGGCGTTTTCGGGAGGACTTGTACTATCGTCTGAGCACCGTCATTATTCGAATTCCTCCTCTGCGTGAACGCACGGAAGACATTCTTCCGATCTTCAAGTCGTTCCTGTTTGACCTTTCTCAGAAATACAGCACTCCGCGGCGCACACTGGATGACGACGCGGTGGAGCTTCTTACCCATTACCAATGGCCTGGCAACGTGCGTGAACTGCGCAATGTCGCCGAGCAAGTAGTCGTGCTGCACCGGTCTACGAGCGTCAGTGCCGAGACACTCAAACCTTTCCTGCGCGGCGTTACGACGGGCTCTGACAACGCGATGCTGCCTGTGGCATGGACTCCAGACGGCAAACGGGGCGCCTTGCATGAACGGGAGCTGATTTACCGGGCTCTTCTAGAGCTGCGCATTGGCCTTAGGGAATTGAAGACCGAGGTTGCCTCCATGGCGCAGGTATTGCGACACCTCGCCATACGAGAGGACTATGGGACCGATAGTGCTGCGAAACGGCTTGGAGACATTCCGTTGCTTCCCTCCAAGGAGGAGCGTCCCCAGCTTATTGAGGATACCACCTACGAAATAGCTTCCTCCGACGACACGCTGCCTCAGGACGAAAAGGCCACGCAAACCAAGCAAGCCACTCTTCCGACACTTGAAGATGCCAAACGCCAGCTAATTACAAGAGCTCTTGGGGTCTACGAAGGCAACAGGCGCGAAACCGCCAAGGCTCTCGGCATCAGCGAACGAACTCTATACCGTACACTCAAGGAACTGGACGTGGATGTGTGATGCTCCGATATCTATTCTGGATCGCCATCATTCTGCCGGGATGCGGCTACTACAGTTTCAGCGGCGCCTCTATTCCTGCTCACCTCACTTCGATCGCGATTCCGCTCGCGGAAGATAACAGCCTCAGTCCGCTGACCGTATTGGATGAGGAGCTAACCGAGCTCTTGATTGACCGGTTCGTACGCCAGACACGCCTTGTTCTGGCAGCCGAGGAGGAGGCTGACATCGTACTTACGTCATCAATTAGCCGCTATACCAATGCTCCCACGGCCGTTAGCGGCCAGGAAAAGGCACAGTTCAACAGGGTCACGATTACTATTTCGGCCCGCTACCACAACCGTGTAGACGACGATGTCCTTGAGCGAACCTTCAACAATTTTGATGACTACGACCCTTTGGAAGGAGGTCTCGAGGCCGAGGAGAACGCCGCCTTGGCTGCGCTCGAGAATATTGCGGACGACCTATTCACGGCCGCTACATCCAACTGGTAGCCTGCAAGAGCAATCAATATTCGGTACTAGCCTGTGATGTTGGCCGCCCTGTACGCCATTGCCATGGTCGTCCTCGTGGTATACGGGACAAATCTGCTTTGGCTTGCTTTGATCCACGCGCGCCACGACAAGCTGAAAAGTAGAATTGCGTGGGCTGGAGCCGTCAACGAAGAGTTCGATTGGCCGCCGATTACAGTACAGGTGCCATTATACAACGAAGTGCTGGTTGCAGAAGGCATAATAGATGCCTGCGTGCAGCTGGATTACCCTCGCCTCGAAATACAGGTCCTTGATGACTCGACTGATGAAACCCGCGTGATTGCACGCGAACGCGTGGATTATTGGCGCAAACGGGGTGTGGCTGTTCACCACATCTGCCGGAATCATAGAAGCGAGTACAAGGCAGGGGCACTCAAACACGGCTTAAGCCAGGCCACGGGAGCATTCATTGCCATATTCGATGCGGATTTTGCGCCTCCGCCTGACCTGCTTAAGAAGCTTCTGCCTGCCTTTCGCGACGCATCTGTCGGGATGGTGCAAGCACGCTGGGGCCACCTCAATGCAGAGGAATCGGTGCTGACACGCGTGCAGGCATACGGCCTTGACGCCTACTTCGCAATTGAACAGGCTGCCCGCATGCAGGCTGGATGCTTCATTAACTTTAACGGCACGGCCGGCATGTGGCGCCGAGACTGCATAGAAGATGCGGGGGGCTGGCAGGGGGATACCCTCGCGGAAGACCTCGATCTCAGTTACCGCGCCCAGTTACGGGGGTGGAAATTTCAATTCATGTGTGATATTGAGACCCCGGCAGAGCTACCCCAAAGCCTTCAGGCGCTACGCGCACAGCAGTTTCGGTGGACAAAGGGTGCGGCGGAGGCGGCCATGAAGCTCATGGGTAGACTCTGGCGTTCGGCGCAGCCTTTGCGGGTAAAGCTGGAAGGCAGTCTACACCTGACGGCGCACCTTGTTTTTCCAGCCCTGTGCCTGGCCATGCTCCTGCATGTTCCGCTTCTCATGTTGGAGCATACCGGTAACGGTCCTGGCGAAACCTATTTTGCTATCATGGGACTTGGGCTGGTGGGCTTTCTGGGCTTTTTCCTAGAGCAGGCTCTGGCGCAACGTGCGCTGTATCCGGACTGGCCCAGACGCCTGCTCTTCTTTCCCGTATTTGTGGCAGGCAGCATGGGCCTTGCCGTAAACAACAGCCACGCCCTCTGGCAGGCCGTAAGGAGAAAGAAGTCCGAATTTGTCCGTACTCCCAAGTACAATTCCGCCACACGAAAAACTTGGGGGAGAACACGTTATACCTATGAGAAAATTGCCCCCGTTGCGTATTTTGAATGCGCGTTTGCCCTATACAGCCTAGCTGGACTTGCGGTATTAATAGTTCAGGGAGACTGGGCCGCAGGGGTGTTCCAGACGTTCTTCGCAGCTGCATTTGTGCTTATGACCTTCTATAATATCCAGGATATCTGGCTAAGAAGAACATCCAAGGAGAAGATAGTTGTCACCGTAGATTAGACCTGGTGAATGCATGTCGCTTTACTCTCTGAGCGAGGCCACCGCTCTCATCGCAAAGGGCCACGCGCAACATATCGTGGCAGACCTGGTCTCCTGGACCGAAAAAAGACCCAAGGATATAGCCGCCCGCTATGTGCTTGCACATGCCTACGAAGCTGTCGGCCAATGGCTAGAGGCAAAGGCAGCTTGGCAAGATGCCCGCCAGCAGATTCTGGATTCCAGAGCGGATCGGATGTCGGGCTCAGACCAGCAGAACGTCGTTCGATTCCAGCTGACCAAGGATATTGACGCAGCGCTCGATGCCATTCTGGCACCAGAGTACGCCGCCGAATCGGACGACGTACTGCCGCCTGCATCGGAAGACGACAATGAGTTGCAGCACCTCATCCTCGAACTGGAATCTGCCCGGTCCGTGCCTATGCCGAGTGCGAGTGATCTTCCATCTCCCGATCTCCATGATGACGTGGAAGGCATGGTTTCTGAAACCCTGGCACGTATTCATGTCACGCAAGGACAATTCCTTGAGGCGGCGGCCGTGTATGAGCAACTCGCTGTCCAAGAACCCGAAGAGGCCCAAAACTATCGACAGCGGGCGGCAGAATTGCGCGCCCGGGCCCAAGATGACGGGCCCTGACCCGTAAGCGAACGAACGAGTGAGACTTTCAGAGCGGCGGACACGGCTGGTCGCCGGCATCATGAGCGGAACATCGCTCGACGGCATAGATGTCGCGGTAGCATGCCTTTCCGGCAGCGGAGACACACTTAAGCTGGAGCAGAGAGCCTATCTTGGCGCACCGTACGATTTTTCCCTCCGCACCCTTCTGCTAGAAGTCGCTTCGGCGGACGCGTTCTCCGTGTCGGCCCTTTCGCAGCTCAATGTACGAGTCGCCCATGCCTTTGCAGGTGTGGTTCGCCGCGTCGTAGAGGAGATGGGCTTGGCCGTGGAGGACCTGGATCTCGTCGGCTCCCACGGGCAGACCATCCGTCACGTTCCGGCGCTGACGGACTGCGCGGGGCTTCCCGTGCGCTCCACACTTCAGGTAGGTGACCCTTCCGTACTGGCCAGTCTCCTTCAGGTCCCTACTGTCGGAGACTTTCGCCTGGCCGATATGGCGCTTGGAGGACAGGGAGCGCCACTCGTACCGTATTTCGACTACACGTTCTTCGCCGACGACAACGAGACCAGGGGACTGCTCAATCTGGGTGGGATTGCAAACCTTACGATCCTGCCAGTTGGCCGAGATCGCTCGCGCGTGCACGCCTTTGATACGGGTCCTGCCAATATCGTGCTCGACGCGCTTGCACGGCATCTTCTAGGCCTGCCCTATGACGAAAGTGGTGCGACGGCCGCTTCCGGCTGCGTCGACGTGTCCCTATTGGAGAAAACCATGCAGGACCCGTTCTTCGAACAACCCCCACCCAAGTCTACAGGACGAGAGCGCTTCGGTGCCGATTATGTTCGGCGGTTCCTGGAATGGGGGCACAGTCTTCCGCCGGAAGACATTTTGGCCACGGCAACGGAGCTCACGGCTGTCTCCATCTTCCAGGCCTGCGGCCGGTTTGCCCGGGATCCGCTGGACGTGCTCATCATATCCGGCGGCGGTAGCTTTAACCGGTTCCTCATTGAAAGACTTACTCGGCTCTTCCAGCCCGTTCCCGTAAAATCTACGGACGACTACGGAATCAGCGCGAGGGCTAAGGAGGCCTTGTGCATGGCCGTGCTCGCCCATGAGACCATGAACGGCGTCGCTACCAGCATGCCGGCGGTAACGGGCGCCAAGAGACCTGCGATTCTGGGCAAGATCTGCCTGCCAGGGTAGTGACGTGGGGCCTTCTTCGAGCCTGTCAACCCACACTGCGCCGGAACTGGCCGCACGCTCTAAGCCCATGCCACCTACCAGGCAGTCTGGCTACGGGCCAGCCAGCTGGGATGGGCAGCCCTCAATCCGGGGCTTTGTTTTCGCATTGTCCGCGGTAATCGCCTGGCGCATTCTACCACCTTGCTTCGCATACCAGCACACGCCAGATCAAGAATCCTTCACCCTGCGGGGACAAGACGGCCAAAAGCTGGCACCCTTGAGCTTGTGTCGGCTGTTCCATTTCAGCAAATCAAGCACTTGAATAGGCCCGGAACTGCGAGCAATGCTTGACTTGGACCTTAGTGGCTGGATGGGCGGATCAAGGTAACGAATGAATCCAGCCCAATTGGAGGCATGGTTCACGGCTGTTATTGTGAATGCCGCAACACACAATGGATGCATTTGGAAGGCGGTGGCGGCGGCGTGCACACGGGCGCATGAGGTCGTACGCCGACTACCATTGGGACCCTTCTCCGCACCTGTCCTGCGGCATCTGCGCCAGAAATGCAACTCTTGTGCGCTTCCTTGCGAGCATTCCGATAGGTGATCCTGGAGGTGTGACAAGCGGCATCTGGCTGTCGTCCGGTCGGTAATCCCGCGACAGGTAGCGGTCAAGCTGATCCATCACGAAGCCACGGTGTGCCAAGGTGCGCATGTCCCTCGGGCGCCCCGGGTCCTCGCCTAGCCACCCACGTATCTCATGCAGCTTCTGCGTTGCCATAGCCCGTGCTGAGGGAGCCGCACGCTCGTTGGCACCGAGTCCGATGAGTTCGTCAATCCAGACTTGTTGCACCACGCGCTGCAATTCCGCATCGTACGCATCGAGCGGTACATCCCTTCCCCATGTCGCACTGCTGACGACTTCCAGAACCTCCTTTAAATCCGGTAGGTCGGAATCAAAATCGTGCTGATACGCCAAGCGTGCAGCCCGTTCGGGCTGCACGACACCAGAAAGGACGAGCCCGGCCATGGTAGCCGCTGGCGCATACGGATCGAACACGAGGCCAGTATGACCCGGAAAAAGCTCTCGGTGCGCCCCGAAGCCCGGCGGGCGGGGAGGCAGCCGCGTTCGGACGTTTTCCGGGATGCGTAGCTCTTCGGGCTGGATAGCGCTCATGAGCATTTCCAGGGCCGTACGCTGCGTCACACCACTGACGGCCTCAGGCAGCGGCTCACCACTGCTCCGCAGCGCGTAGGCATAGGTGACGCCGCCGAGCAGCTTCACCGTGCCCTGGATTTGGTAGCGATGCCACAGGTAAAGCGGCACAAGAACCTCTTCCAGTAGCGCAAGGGGCCTGCCCTCACGCACGGTGGCGACGCCAAAGCGCGACAGCGCCGCGCGCCGGACCTGCATTTCGTGTTCCAGTGCGCGCATCATATCGGCACCGTTATCCCACAGGTTCGCAAGCGGATGAGCCGCTCCGGCTGGACGCGCGTCTGCGTCCGTGATATACTGCAAGCCTCGATCTCGTGCGTCCCCCAAAATAGCGGCCAACATGTCTGCCTCCGAGACATCCAACGCCGGCTGCGCATAACCGAAGGCGATGGCAACGCTGTCCCACGCTCCAAGGCCCGGAGCATAGGCCTCTTCCAATGAAATCGCGCCGTCGGAATCCACGATCGCATACGGTGCCGGGTAATCCATGACGGAGGCACGCCCGTTTACGGAAGCGGCAAAATTGTGCGAAAGACCCAACGTGTGGCCAACTTCATGGGCGGAAAGCTGCCGGATACGCGCCAGCGCCATCTTCAGCATCGGATCCTCAGCGGGGTCAATACCTGCGGCCAGCGAGTCCCGATACGGAGCCAGCAGTCCTTCGGCAATCAGGTAGTCCTGCCGAACCCGCAGAGAGCCCAATGTGACGTGGCCCTTGATGATTTCCCCGGTGCGGGGATCGGCAACACTGGAGCCGTAGCTCCATCCGCGTGTAGCCCGGTGCACCCATTGGATTGTATTATACCGGACGTCCATAGGGTCAGCCCCCTCTGGCAGCATCTCGACGCGAAAAGCATTGGAGAAACCCGCAGCCAAAAAAGCGTCCGCCCACCAACGCGCACCATCCAACAGCGCACCCCGGACCGGTTCCGGCGTGCCCCGATCGAGGTAATACGTTATGGGCTCTACGGCATCGCTCACGTCCAGCGCCGGATCCTGCTTGACAAGTCGATGCCGCCTGACGTATTGCCGGACCATGTCCTCTCCGATGGGCGTCGCATAGTCCCGAAAGCGGATGCTCCCATACCCGGAGCCGGGATGAAAAGCCCGAGGCGAATACCCCGAGTCGGGTAACATGATGAAGGAATGGCGAACGCGCAGCGTAAGCGCATAGGGGTCGGCCGCCACCTCACGAACGTAGTTCCCGGGATTGTCGCCCACGAATGTGACACGGGCTTCCATTTCCGTATTACGCGGAAAAGACTTGAGCACCTCGGGCATGGGTGCGCTGCGTGCCCGGTCCAGACTATAGCTTCCCTGCTGCATGGCCCTGAGACTGCGTGCTATGCCATGCACGTCCTGAACGATGAAATCCGTAGCATCTACGAGCACGCGCTCCTGCTCTTCAGCCACGATTTCAAAACCCCATATGATTGCTTCCGCGAACGCATCACGGACCGCAAGCCGCTCCGCCTCGCGCGAACTTTCGGCGCGGAATTGCAGGTTGCGCCTGACTAACAGCACCTTTTTTCCCACCCTTTCGAATCGGACCAGCCGCGTCGTTCCGAGTTGGCCGCGGTCCAGTCCAATATCATTGGAGCCAAGCCCGGCCGGCAGGGACGAGACATAGATGAATTCCTCTTCGAAGCGCGGGATCTCTAAGTACACGCTGCCATCTCCATCATCCCAATACAGGCCCATAAAACCTTCCATTCGCGCAAAACCCACGGTCTTTTCGCCTATGGAAGGCAGCTCTTGGCCTTTTACGGCAGCAGCAGCGAAAAGAACTGTCGCTGCCACAACAGTACATTTGAATGTATGCATGGTTGGCACATGTCTGTGATGTGGCGGACGAACAGGACCGGAGCGCACGGCCCTTGCCCAAAAAGCGGCTCCATGTCGTACAAGGAACAGCTTCGCGTACTACCGTGCAAACTGTTGCAGGGTTCGGCCGGAATTCCCGAATTCTTAGCGACGTCCCATCCCGCAAACGGATCAACGGCGGTGTCCGAACCCGTGGCAAGTCCTATCTTGAGCATTCTTTTGTGGATGAATCGGAGTCATTGCCATGCAAGCTTCTACCGCAGAGGGGCACATCGTTCAGGTTCTCGGGCCGGTGGTGGACGTGGCATTTGCTCCCGGGGAGGTTCCGGGCATCCTGGACGCCCTGGAAATAGATCGCGGCGAGCAGGGAACGCTGGTACTCGAAGTCCAGCAGCACCTTGGGGAAAACCGGGTGCGAACCATTGCCATGGACTCTACTGACGGCCTGACACGTGGCGGCAAAGTAGTAGCTACGGGGCAGCCAATCGCCATGCCCGTAGGAGAGACAATCCGTGGAAGACTGTTCAATGTGGTCGGTCAAGCCATCGACGGCCTACCGCAGCCAAAGGTTGAAGACCGACTCCCTATTCACCGGGAGCCCCCCCCGTATGCGGAGCTTTCCACCAGCGTTGAGATGCTCGAGACGGGCATCAAGGTGGTCGACCTAATTCAGCCCTACGCGCGTGGCGGAAAGGTCGGGCTCTTCGGAGGCGCCGGTGTTGGCAAGACCGTGCTCATCATGGAACTCATCAACAATATTGCCAAGGCGCACGAAGGGTTGTCCGTCTTTGCCGGCGTCGGCGAGCGTACGCGTGAGGGTAATGACCTGCTCCGCGAAATGGTTGAAAGTGGTGTCATGCAGTACGGCAATGCGTTCCGAGAGGCAATGGAGGAAGGGCGGTGGGACCTCTCCAAAGTGGACATGGATCTGATAAACGACAGCAACATCAGCCTCGTTTTCGGCCAGATGAACGAGCCGCCCGGAGCGCGGGCACGCGTAGGCCTGTCCGGACTTACGATTGCCGAATACTTCCGGGACTTGGGCGGCCGGGACGTACTGCTTTTCATCGACAATATATTCCGGTTTACGCAGGCTGGCTCGGAAGTGTCGGCACTGCTGGGACGCATGCCAAGCGCGGTAGGGTATCAACCCACGCTTGCCACCGAGATGGGCGAACTGCAGGAACGCATTACGTCCACCAGGAACGGCTCCATCACTTCCGTGCAGGCCATTTACGTTCCTGCTGACGACCTTACGGACCCCGCCCCTGCGACAGCATTTGCCCACTTGGATGCCACAACGGTTCTTTCGCGTCGCATCGCCTCACTGGGCCTTTATCCAGCCATCGACCCGCTCGATTCCAACTCCACCATCCTTACGCCACGCGTAGTGGGCGCCGAGCACTACGCCACGGCGCAGGAAGTCAAGCAACTGCTGCAACGTTACAAGGAGTTGCAGGACATCATTGCCATCCTTGGAATAGACGAGCTTTCAGACGAGGACAAACTAGTCGTGCAGCGGGCCCGCCGGGCCGAGGGCTACATGAGCCAGCCGTTCTCTGTGGCTGAGCAATTTACCGGTACAAAGGGTAAGTACGTCAAGATCCAAGACACCATCCGCGGTTTTCGGATGATCCTCTCGGGTGAACTGGACCATCTCCCGGAGGCGGCCTTTACCTACAAGGGTGTCATCGAAGAGGTCATCGACGACGGTGAGAGAATGATTGCAGAGGCCAAGGCCTAGGAAATCCAACTCTATGGCCAGTGCCCTAAAAGTAGATATCGTCGCTCCCGACCGGCGCGTGTTTAATGGAGAGGCGGCGCGTCTCCGGGCTCCCGGAGCGCAGGGATCTTTCGAAATCCTCCTGAACCACGCGCCCATGATCGCCGCCATGGAAATTGGGCCGCTTGTCCTAACGCAGCCAACTCGGGAGCGGGTTACGTTCGCAACTAGTGGCGGCTTCATCGAAGTTATTGGCAACGTGGTGACGGTTCTGGCGGAAACCATAGAGCCGGCAACAGAGATTGATATCGACAGGGCCCGGGCTGCAGAAGAGCGCGCGCGCCAGCGCCTAGCCGAGACAGGCGGAGAGCTTGATCGGGCGCGGGCCGAAAAAGCATTGGAGCGCGCACGCAACCGCGCGCGCGTGGCCATGGGCCGCGTGGGTATTGGGCAAGGAGGGTAGGGTAGTTTCGCGGCACATCTTGGGGCCTCCGCACGGCCGCTTGAATCCATACAGGGACTGCCGTTGCAGAGTTGGCGTAGGACTGCCGCTAACGCCTGCTCCCTTCTATACGCGTTGCCGAGACTTCCACATGGCGGCGGCTACGGCGCTCGTACCAGCTAGTGGTCCGTGCGCCAAGGGCAGGTGGCGGAATGCATACCGCATGGCAGGGTATAGCAGAATCGCCAAGGCGCCACATGCCCACCCATTGTGCAGTCGTAGCGCGCACGATGCGCTGCTAACCTCCCAATTATTACCGCACCTAGAGCCATGCGCCACGCATTTCTTACCACCATGGCGGCAATCTTTTGCGTTGTCTCGGCTCCGGCCCAGGATAGGCCATGGATCACGGAGGCAACCGGTACGCTCTCGCTCGTGCAGGCGGGCTTCCACAACTGGCAGGAAGGAGGCCTTAGTTCGTTCGCCCTAACGACAGGCTTGGTCGGCTCGGCGCGGCAAGAGGAGCGGGAGTATATCCAGCAGCATGTCATCCGGCTCGGCTTTGGCCTAGTGAAGCAGGACTCGCTCGCAGTAAGGAAAGCAGAGGATATTATTGACCTGCAGAGTGCCTTTTCCCTGGAGCGCAAGGGGCTCTTCGCGGTCCTCAAACCCACGCTGGCAGCCAGATTCCGTTCGCAGTTCGCAGAGGGCTTCGACCATGGCAAGCATGATACCAAAAGGGTGTCCGCATTCCTGGCTCCCGCTACTTTCCAGCAGTCCCTGGGACTTTCCTACCAGGCATCTGAATTCGTCAGACAGCGGGTTGGGCTTTCTGCCAAGCAAACTGTCGTTACCATCCAGGCACTCCGCGAGCGCTACGGAGTGGATCCTGGCCGGTACATGCGTCAGGAGGCGGGTCTGGAGTCCTATACCGAGTTTGCCGGTACCCTGGCAAAAAACGTGAATTTTGCCTCAAAGCTGCTCCTCTTCGCCTCAGTCAACCAACCGGGACGACCGGACGCGCTACTGGAAACTCTAGTAACTTTGAGAGTCAACCAGTGGCTTCAGGTAAAATTCGAGCACGTGGTCCTGTACGATGCCGATATTCGGCGCGCGGTCCAAATGAAGGAGGTGCTCTCGGTCGGGTTTTCTGTGCGGTTTATATAGCAGACGTGCGTACGCCCAATCGCATTGCCCGGCAGCAGACGGCGGTAATTGCTGGCACAACCAGATCGCACTTCTTTTCCCAGACCGCCGAAGCGTCACGCGGGTCTACGAAAGCTTCCGTCTCTCAAGGCATTGGCCCGCCCGGGTTCCGGAATCAGGCGCCAGATTACCAGAGCCGCCACCGAGAGTGCAATACCGCTGCCAACGGCATTGCTTAGAAACCCAAATTCCGTATAGACCAGCCCGGAAAACGCGCTGGCCACACCAAAGCCAAGCTGGCCAATAGCATTGGCAAGGCTGAAAAGTGTGCCGCGCCGTTCTGCTGGCACGACAGCCGTCATTAGCGCCTGCATGGGAGGCAGGCGCATGGCAACGAAAACCATGGAGATTCCGAATACCGTGCAGGCCGTCACCACATCACGCACCACGACCGGGAAAATAATCGTGGCCGGCACCAGCAGCACGTAGGAGACGATGATAAACGGCTTGCGACCGAAGCGGTCCGAGAGCCGGCCGGCGATCGGACTGGCTACTACGTTCGATAGACCCCCGACAAGAAATACGTAGGCCACCTGCGTGCCGGTAAGGCCGGGTACCGCCTCCAGCCATACGGGTAGATAGGTTAGAAAAAATCCAAAGCTGAAAAATACCAGCACGTACAGGACAATACAGCCCCCCGTGGCGCGCCCACGCAAGAGGTCCAGGTAAGTATTGAGGACGCGCCGGAGCCGCAATGGGTGCGGATTTAGGCTGTCCGGCGGCTGTGGAACGAGGAAAACCGTTTCTACGCTCACCAGCACCATAATGGCACCGAAGAGCACGAAGGGCACGCGAAAATCAAACATGTCAGCGAGGACCGTTCCTATCGGAATCCCGAAAATCTGCCCGGCGGCTATGCTGCTCATGATCCAACCCATGGCCCTGCCGCGCTGTTCGTAAGGAAAATAATCGCCCACATAGGAAACGGCAGCCCCGGTTAGCACACCTGCTGCCGCACCGGCAAGCGCCCTTACGACGAGTATCGCGGCGAAGCTGGAGGCTAGCCCATGCAGAAGCAGCGCGACCGCCATGGCTCCGGAACCCACACAAATGATCCTCCGACGACCGACCCGGTCGGAGATCGGACCCGTAACAAGGGCAAACACCATCATGCAGAAGGCGTACGAAGTGCCAAGCAGCCCAAGCAGGGCCTCGGAAACCAGGAATGCCTCGCTGATCCGCGGAAGAATCGGTATAATGAGAACCAGTTGGCTGCTGATTACAAAAACCATTAGCCAGAGCGTCAGCATGATCATCAACGCCTCGCCGCGGGATTTTCGAACTGCGGGACCAAGCATAATTCTCCGCGTTGCACGGACTAGACTCGTAAACTAAGGCAGCACGTCGCCAATAGTCGGCGCGAAATCTGTCAACCTTCGATGAAGCACTACCGTGCCCATAGTGCGCGTCTGTGGGACCGGTGGGCAGAGCTTCATGTGGCCTCAAAATACTGTAACGTCGCGGGGTTCAAGGCGGGAAAGTCCTCGCTAAAATGGCTGGAGCTCCAGGAGTTGGGTCCGGTGCGGGGCCGCGCCCTCTTGCACCTGCAGTGCCATTTCGGGCTGGACACGCTATCGTGGGCCCGCGAAGGCGCCCACGTTACCGGCATTGAATTCAGCCGGACCGGTATTCACCTGTCGAGGCAGCTTGCCTGGGAAACGGGCCTTGAGGCCTCCTTCAAACACGCCGATGTATATAACCTCCGGTGCAGCGCCGAATACCCCTTCGACATCGCCATTACCTCCTAGGGGGTGCTCCCGTGGATACATGAGCTTGCATTATGGACCGATATCATTGCAGGTCACCTAAAGCCCTGGGGCACGTTCTACATCGAGGAGTTTCATCCCGTAATATTTTCCCTGGAGATCGGGGAGAAGGCTTCCAGTATTCTTACTTCCAAACGGATGCGCCCATAATGTTCGAGACGAACGGATCGTATGCGGCAGAGGACGAGGGGCCCGGTACGTGGTCGCATGAATGGCCACATGCGCTCGGCGAAGTCGTAACCGCACTCATAGGTGCCGGACTCCGGCTGGAGTATCTGCACGAATTTGCGTACAGCACGCATCCATTCCCCGCGTACCTTGCATGCGCCGAACCCGAACGCTACACCCGGAAGAACGCCAGCAAAGCAGTACCTCTCTTCATTCTCGATGAAAGCACACAAGCCAGACATAGGAATGCATGAGATGGGTTCTCCGCAAGGTTGATCATCCGGCGGTCGCCGCCATGCAGCGGCAACTCCGTAACCTGCCGGAGCCATTGGCGCGGGTGCTGGTGCTGCGTGGTATTCATTCGTTCGAAACCGCGCGGGCATATTTTCGAGACTCCCGGAGTGACCTCCACGATCCATTCCTCATGGACGGAATGGGCGTGGCCGCCAGGCGCCTTGTTCAGGCCATTGAAAAGCAAGAGCGCGTCCTGGTATATGGCGACTATGATGCAGACGGAGTGACGGCAACCGCGCTGGTTACACAATTCCTGCGCGGTAACGGAGTTGAGGCCCACTATTTCATTCCAAGTCGCTTCGCTGACGGCTACGGGCTACATTCACGTGGAATTGGCCACGCCGCTAGCCTGGGCGCTACCCTGGTCGTGGCCGTCGACTGCGGGGCAACCGCCTTGGACGAAGCAAAGTACACGCGGGAATGCGGAATGGACCTCCTGATATGCGACCATCACACACCCGGCCCGGAGGACCCTCCGGCCGTCGCCGTGCTGAATCCAAAGAGGGCCACATGCGCATATCCTTGCATGCAGCTAACAGCGGGTGGCATAGCATACAAGCTTGTACAAGCGGTGCTGCAAAGGCTTGGCCGACCGAACGAGGAAAGCTACGCGTACCTGGATCTTGCCGCCATCTCCACGACTTGCGACATCGTTCCGCTTGTGGGAGAGAACCGCATCTTGGTCCGCGAAGGGCTGACCGAGCTGCGCCGGGCCCGCAGGCCCGGCCTCCGGGCCTTGGCGGAGATCTCGGGCTGTGACTTGCCTACCATGAGTACGTCCGACATCGGCTTCCGCCTTGGGCCGCGTATCAACGCCGCCGGGCGCTTAGCGGAAGCTTCACGTGCGGTGGAACTGCTTCTTTCAGAAGACGCGGCAACAGCGCTGAGCCTTGCTCAAGAACTTGACCATCTGAACCGGAAGCGCCGTGAACTGGGAGCGGCCGTATTCGAAGACGCCCAGTCCAAAGTCGAAATCCGGCAGCAGCCGGCTCCTGATCCTGTGATAGTCCTCCACAGCACTGACTGGCACCAGGGCGTGCTGGGGATTGCAGCAAGCCGCATCAAGGACCGGTTCAACCGGCCCACGATCCTGCTCTCGACTGCACGCGGAGAAATTACCGGATCAGCCCGGTCAATTGCCGGCATCAACATCCTCCAGGCCATTTCTGCGTGCAGCGACCTGCTAACGCGCTACGGCGGCCATGCAGGTGCGGCCGGGCTGACGCTCCCGGAAGCAAACATCGATACCTTTCGTTCACGCCTAAATACAGTCATTCGAGAGAAATTGTCGCCGCAAGTGGTGACGGACGCCCTTTCCGTTGACGCCCGGCTTGATCTTCTGACGGTAAACCAACGCTTCGTAAACGTACTCCGCCAGTTTGCTCCGTTTGGCCAGCACAATGAGGAGCCGCTGTTTCTTGCCGAGGACTTAGAGGTGGCGCAGAAGCCGCGCACCGTCGGAAGTGCAGGGCAGCATCTCAAAATCATTGTTCAGCCGCGCGGCACTACAACCGGGTTCGAGGCCATCGGCTTCAACCTTGGCAAGAAGGCGTCTACCCTCGATGCGGCCTGGCGTGGCGGGATGCCGATCGAAGCCGTGTTCGCCCTGCAGGAAAACACGTTCAGGGGGCGCACGCGCACGCAGCTGCGCCTCTCCGACATACGGATACCATCCGAATCTTAATCCATGCGCTACAATCGCTTTCTGAAATTTCTTTGCGCCACAGCCGCGCTTCCAGTGACTGTCTTTGGACAACCGCTACCGCCGCGTGCCTTCCTCGGCTACGAGCTTGGTGACGCTTTTACGCCGCACCATCAGGTCGTTGCCTACTACGAACATGTGGCGCAGGCTGCAGACAATGTAGAGCTGGTCTACTACGGCAGGACATACGAAGGGCGGCCCCTGCTCTACGCCACCGTCTCCAGCCGCGCCAATATGGACGCACTGGAATCCATTCGGCAGGCCAATCTGCAGCGTGCGAGGCTAGCGGAAGGAACGCCGGAGACATCCGGCCCCGCACTCGTGTGGCTAAGCTACAATGTGCACGGCAACGAAGCCGTCAGTACCGAGGCCTCCATGCAAACACTCTACGATCTGGCAGACAAGACCAATGGCCGCACACAGGCCTGGCTCGATCAATCCGTCGTTTTTCTGGATCCATGCATCAATCCGGACGGACGAGACCGCTACGTAGATTTCTATCGCCGGACGGTGGGCCGCTACCCGAACGCACGGCCCGAGGCCAGAGAGCACATAGAGCCCTGGCCCGGCGGCCGGACCAATCATTACTACTTCGACCTCAACCGGGACTGGGCCTGGGGCACACAGATCGAGACGCGCCAGCGCCTAGAACAATTCAACCGGTGGATGCCGCACATACACGTTGATTTCCACGAGCAGGGCGTCAACGAGCCCTACTATTTCGCCCCTGCAGCGGAACCCTATCACGAAGCGATTACAGCCTGGCAGCGCGAACTGCAATTCATTATAGGCCGCAACCATGCCCGGTATTTCGACGAGCAAGGATGGCTCTTCTTTACTCGACAGATTTTCGACCTCTTCTACCCGGGCTACGGCGATACGTGGCCAATGTTCAATGGCGCCATAGGCATGACCTACGAACAAGGCGGATCCGGTCGGGCGGGCCTCCAAATTATTACGGCGGAGGCAGACACGCTGACGCTCCGCGAACGCATAAACCACCACCACGCCACGGGCCTATCTACGATCGAGGTCGCATCCGAGCACCGAGAGCGGATAGTCAGGGAATTTGCGTCGTATTATGCGGAGCCCAAGAAGGTCGGCCAATACGGGGCTTATGTGCTGAAGCCAGGATCCGGCGACAACCTTTCCGCCCTGGCGAAACATCTGGATGCACAGGGCATCACGTATGGTAGCCCCACACAGCAGCGCGCTCTGGAGGGATACGCATATCAAACCGGCAACAGCGTCAGCTTTAACCTGACCCCGGGCGACATGGTCGTAAGTGCATCTCAGCCCCGGAGCACACTTGCCCAGGTTCTCTTCGAGCCTAACACCGCGCTTACGGATTCTCTCAGCTATGACATTACAGCCTGGGCTTTGCCCTATGTGTACGGCCTGGAGGCCTATGCCGTGGAAGAGCTACTCCCAACCGCGATTTCCGCCTGGAAACCGGCTCCCCCAGTAGAGCCACCGCCAGGCCAACCGGCTGCCTACCTGGCCAAGTGGAAGGGCTTTAAGGACGCGCGCCTACTTGCCGCGCTGCTTCGGGCCGATGTCAGGGTTCGGTTTTCCGAGGTCCCGTTTGCCATTGCCCAAAAGACATTCGATCCGGGAACGCTCATAATCACGCGCGGGGGGAATAGCCATCTAGGAGCCGACCTGGACCGAGTAGTCCGCCGGACCGCTAAGGAATTGGAACAGACGCTGTATGCCGTCGGCTCAACGTTTGTGTCGGATGGCGTAGACTTCGGATCGGCGGATGTGCCACACATTCGGATGCCCCGCGTCGGGATCGTCGCAGACGAGGCTGCAAATCCCTACGCGCTCGGCGAATTGTGGCATTATTTTGACCAGCAACTCCGCTTTCCGGTGACGCTCATTCGCAGCGAGGAATTTAGGTCCCTTCACATGTACCGGTACGACGTACTGCTACTACCCAACGGATCGTATGATGACGTGCTCACAGAGGATAGACTCGCAGACTTGCAGGAATGGATCCAAGCAGGCGGCAAGCTTGTCGCACTCGAGTCTGCCGCTCGTTTCTTCGATGGCAAGGAGGGCTTCTCCCTAAAGCGCAAGGATAGCGCAAGCGACAGCACCGCCGCCATTCGCGCTTATGCCAGCCGAGATCGCGAAGCCATTTCTCGTCAGATATCGGGAGCCATATTCCAAGCGCACCTGGACCATACCCACCCACTCGCATTTGGATACGACGAGACCTATTTCACTCTCAAGCGGGACGAACAGGCTTTCGCCTATCTAAAGGACCATTGGAATGTGGGCATATTGCGTAAAGATGCCCATTTGAGCGGCTTCGCCGGCGCCGAAGTGATCGAACCTCTCAAGGAATCTCTGCTCTTCGGCGTAGAGACAAAGGGCCGGGGTGAGATCGTGTATATCCTGGATGACCCGATATACCGCGGATTCTGGTACAATGGACGGCTGCTACTGGCCAATGCGGTCTTCTTGGTAGGGCAGCGAACGCCAGCAGAATTCTAGCCTATACGCATGTCACACCGCGCCCTTCTACTCGCGGGGACGCTCCTCCTGCTGGTGTCGGCTACCGCACAAGAGACGCCACTCAAGGGTGTGGTGTGGAGCGTTCCCGCGGACATCGGCCGGGCAGAAGCGGACCTTGCGGTAATGCGACGAATGGGGGTGGAGGCCGTACGAACGGAAATCATACTTGATGGCCGGATTCTGACCCAAGCGGACTCACTCGGGCTCGTCCTATTTCAGGACCTGCCCATTGAATGGCTTTCAGCCACAGCGCTGCGTGACACCCTGAATTATGCGCTGGAGTTGCTGGAAACGGCCATTGAGCGGAGCGCCGATCATCCTTCTGCCCGCAACTTTGGCCTCGCTCGCCTCAGTGACTCAAGCTCACCCCGTGGCTGCGAATACTTTGCCCGGCTTACGGAGCGCGTGCGGCGACTGCCGCGCGGCAGGACGTATTACGTTACGGCGTTCGTCCAGGACGATCTCTGTTCGAGCGAAGTAGACATGGTCCTGATCGATGTGTCGGCAGGCAGCGCTCCCCTGGATCTTTTGCGGCGATGGCGCCGCCGGACGCCCGCCGGGATTGCCGACCTCGGCACCGGGGTAGCCGAAGCGTCAGTCGGGTTACTCGATCCACGATCCAGCGAATCCCAGGCGCGATATCTGGAAACACAGCTCAGTTTATTGCAGGATGCGTCCGAGTCCCCAGACGCCATTTTCGTGTACCGTTACCGTGACAGCAGGCCTCAAGCCGCCAAAGGGTTCGGGCTCTTTGCCGCAGATGGCACGGTCCGTCCTTCCCTGGACGTAGTCCGTGGCATTTTTACAGGGAGCCAGCGTGTCTTTGCATTTGTTCCCGGCAGGCCTCCGCCTGCTCCTATGCCGTGGAACTTGTTGTTGGGCTGGGTCGCACTGGGAATGCTCGCGGCCTGCTTTGCCTTGTCAGGTCGCTATCGGGACCTGCTGCGCCGGTATTTTGGTCGGCACGGGTTCTATCGCGACTCGGTCCGCAGCGGCCGGGATGTCCGCCTCAGCATTAGCGTGATTGTACTGGCTGCTTTGGCACTGTGCGCCGGGGTATTCGGCAGCATGCTCTTGGAGTCCGTGAGGCACCACGCTGCCGTCACCTACGTTATCGCATCCCTTCCGCACGGTGTTCAGCAGACCGTAATGGACATCATGGGCAGACCCTGGCTCCTTGTCCTTTTGCTTGGCCTGCAACATGCCTTCGGACTAGTTCTCTGGGCTGCAGCTTTTTCAGCGTTTAGCCGAGTCCCTGCTTCCGGAAGCTTGACCATCGTAGCCTGGACACGCTGGCCGCTGGCATTGCTTGCATTTATCGCTTTAGTAGTTCCTTCGCTGCCGCCACGCTTGAGCGGTACCCTCCTGATTTTGCTAACGGGCACCTGGGCCCTGGTCACGTGCACTGCCATCGTACGCACACTGCTGGACTTTGGCGCAATAGCCTCAGTTCGAAGGGGCATGTTGATCGCCATGGCCACGCTCAATCCTGTAACCGTACCGTTGCTGGTCGGCCTATTGACCCTGATCCTGTGGAAAGATGGTATACAGGGACTTGAATTCTTTTGGCATCTCGCCACAAGAAACTGATACCCTACGCCGTGGCCGTGAGGTCAGACCAGATTCGTTCCGAAAGGGCCTGAAAAGGGCGCTTGGCATGCAGCCAACTAAAGTGCAGGGCGAAAGGCGTAGCATAAAAATGGTCATGCCGGCGTAGCAGCACGGTAAAGGCTTTCAGGCAGAATTTGCGAAGAAGCTCGGAGGGTAGCCCCCGGATATCGAAAATGAATCGGTCGCAGTAATAGAGGCAGGAGACCTCCTCAAAGTTGCCGGTATGCCGTGTCATCCCGGGAATGTAGTCAAGCTGAGGGCTGTTAAGTCCCTGATACCACGGATATGTAGGCAAGCTCATCTGGCTCATTGCCATGGCCAGACTCCATTCACAGGACTCTTCCGCTCGTCCTTCACTGAAGCGCGTCCGAAAATGCGTTTCTGCACGCCGGGTAAGAAATCCGGCCGCGGATTCACAAACCATGCGCGTGAGCTGAGCCTCACACGCATAAATCATGCCCGCCTGCACGCGCGGCAGGTACGTAAGGCCGAAGGCCCGCAGCGTGCGTCGGCGCCGGTTGGTGAGCATGTCCCCGATTACTCCGATACCCTTCGGTCCTCCAAAATAGAAGTCGGCGCGGTCAAGGCCTGTCGCCGTAAACGGGTAAATGGATAGCTGCATCCAGAGAGGATCAGGATCGCGGCACCACACCATGTCCGCATCGACGAAAAGGCAGCGCTCAAACGGCATGAACCGGTGTAGGTGATGCTTGAAGCCGACAATCGACCTATGTGCCGGGGGCAGGATTTCTACGAGGCTGAAGAGTCCGCTCAGGCCGTGCCGCTGCAACACACCGCAATGTTCTTCCGAACAGAATAGTGCAACGGGGCGCGTTGTGTCATGCCGACGCAGTGTAACAACTGACGCTACGGCATGGCGCAGGAATGCTTCCTTGCCGTACGAATGCAGGACGTATCCTTCCTCCGGCACACGAACAGGGCATTTATGACTTCGCGTGAAAGATACACCCAGCAGGCATGGTCCGCACCGCACCCGCCCCTACTGCACTTGGCGGAGTTTCGCAAGTCTCCTGTCCAGACTTGCCATGAACTGGTCGAACCCACGCTTGCGAATATAACTTTGGAACGAGACAGCATAGCCCTCCACCGTACCCACATCATCCACGATGATGTCGTAAAGCCACCAAGTGTCATCCTTTATATGCAGCAGGTACTCCACCCCAAGCATGGTCCCGTCTACATTGGCACGCGTGCGCACGAAAGCCTTCGAGCCGACCACCCCCACGGAATCGTACACCACGGAGGCACGGTATACACTAAGGTCCGAAAGCGCCTGCGAGCGGACGATGGCGGCAAAGGTCTGGACAAAACGCTCCTGATCCTCCGAGGAAATCTCCTCAAAGTGCGGACCTAAGGCAAGCCGGCCCATTTCATGAAAATCAATGCGGTCGTTGATGAGGTGCGAGGCACGTTCGCGGGCCGCCTCTGTATCTTCAGACGCCAGCGCATCGACGGCGGCCTTGATTTCGCGATCACGCTGCTCCAGGAATGCGCGTACTGCTGTGGTGGAATCTTGCGCGGACAGAGGTACGGCTGTAGCAATACAGACAAGTAAAAGTGCAAGCCGGCTTCGGAAGGGTGGCATTTCGTCAACGTTTGGGATCAAAACAGGGGGAAGTCGCCTCTGGCATGCCGCACGAGGAGCCCCGCAGCGGCAAGCAGCCGGAGAACTGCCATGTTGTAGGCCTGCACGGCCTCCAGATAGCGGGCCTCCAGCTCGAGGTTGAACTGCACGGCCTTGATGAGATTTTCCGCGTCGCCAAGATCCAAGTCAAAATTGATGTATTCCACACGCAGCCACTCCTTGCTGATGGCTAGCGAGGAATCCTGGGCGACCAGGGTTGCCTTTTTGATGAGTAGTTCCCGCCAGCTTCGTTCTACCTCGAATAGGACAAGCTGCTCGGCAGCCTGCAGCTGATAGTCAACTACATCCCGCTCGGCGCGGGCCTGCGCTACGCTGGCACGGGTCTGGGAAAAATTGAGCTTCTGCCGGATGCCGATACCGGTACGTGCCCGCGCCACGCGAAACCCGTCACTTACGAAGGGATTGGGCTGGCGGTAGCGGCCAGCCGCTGCACCCACGCTTGCCGAGGCAACAAACACCACTTGCGGATAATAGTCTGCCCGCGCGACGCGAACCAAGGCGTCACGCGCCGCCAGGCCGGCGCGTGCCTGCTGCATCTCAGGCCGATCGTACGCGGCCCTCAGGTACACCTCCAGGCCTTCAGCAGCATATTGCAAGGGCCTCAATTGGTTGTCCTTCGGTACCAGAATTGTAGAATCCTGTAGTAGCAGCTGCCGGCGTAGACCTACATACGCCACCTCGCGCCGCTGAAGTACCTCGGCCACTCGGCGCAGAAACTCCTGCTCCGTGATCAGCACCTGGTACCGCTCTGCCTCGTCGACATCGGGGTTGCCCTCCTCCAAGAGCCTTGCGATTTCACGCTTGGCCTGGTCCACTACGTCTCCCGCCCGGTCAGTAAGTCGCACCATGCCTTCCGCCAGAAGCACGTTGAAATACAGCTCCGCCGCACGCAGCACCACGTCCAGCTCCTTGCCGGCAACTGCGGCAGCTTCCACATCTACGCCGGAAGAGGCCGCATCGAGACTTGCTCCCAGCAGGCCCCATGTGTAGATTGGCTGCGCAAGGCTGATGTCCGCATAAACAAACGGAGCCAGGCTGGAATAATCATTGCGCACAGCAGGATCGAGATACAGTGCCTGTCTGTCCACGCCGTTGGGATTGCTTATTCCGGGCGCAAGAGAAAAGGCGGAATTGCTGCTGAGCTCCGGGAGAATGCGACTGGCGCGTGCCAGGTCCATGCGTGCATCGGCGTGTGCCTTATCCGCCCGCACGGCACCCAGGTCCGGACTCACCGCCAAAGCCCGTCGCGCAACATCCTGAAGCGTTACGAGCAGCGTGTCCTGCGCATGCGCCACTCCAACCGCAAGAAGCAGCGCTGCAGACACGAATATGGTTGCCAAATTCTTATGCATGCCAGCGTCTCCACCTCAGATGCCGCGCGTGCCAGTAGCGAAGTAACATCGGTCTACCCCACGAGAAGCTTTTCCGCCAGGTCCCTGGGCAGCGTCCAAGCACGCCGGTGTACTTCCTGCCAAGAAAAACCAGGTACAAGATCGGCCGGACTACAAGGAACGGGGTCGAACAGTAGCCCAAGCGTATACGCAAGATAGCCGACCAGAGTGTCGGCACGCACACCCGCTGCGCGAAGCGCTCGGACAGAGAGACCACTGTGGCGCTTTGACAGCTTTACGCCGTCAGGCGCAACGACAAGGGGTACATGGCCATAGGCCGGCGGCGATTCTCCTAGCGCTTCGATTAACTGAATCTGCCGGGCAGTGGAAGAGATCAGGTCCTCCCCGCGCACCACTTCTGTAATACCCATGGACACATCATCCACGACTACGGCCAGCTGATAGGCGTAGACACCGTCGCGCCGTTTTACAACGAAATCACCTACCGAATCCGACACCCTTTCGCATACCATGCCATAGACACGATCCTGAAATGTGACCAGTTCGTCGGCAACTTTGAATCGCAGGGACGCCTTCCCACTTCTGTGCAGTTCAAACCAGTCTCCCGGCAGTTGCCGGGGGCGCAGCGCCGCAGGATACGGCGGCTGGGAAGGCATCCCGTGGGGCGCGGTTGCCAGCCGCTCGAGATCCCTGCGGGAATACGTGCATGGAAAGAGTCTCTCGTGTGCCCGCAGCCTGGAAACGGCAGCCTCATACAGCGTTGAGCGCCGTGATTGCATGTACGTTTCGTCGCTATCAGGTCCGACATCCCAATTGATTCCAAGCCATGCCAAATCTTGCAGGATGGCCTGTGCCATGCCGGGCACCGCCCTCTTACCGTCCAGATCCTCCATGCGCAGCACAAACGAGCCACCTGCTGCGCGCGCTGAAAGCCATGCCACGAGCGCAGTTCTGGCGCTACCAACATGCAGTAAGCCTGTGGGTGACGGGGCGTAGCGCCCACGCAGAAGCTGTACTGTGCCCTCCATCGCCTAAGTGAACGCCCGAAGCTCCTGGCAGTTTAGAGATACGGCAAAATGCTGTATCTTGAATCATTCACCCACGATGGAACCATGGCGCAAATTCGGAACCAGCCCCAACCACTCGGAATGGTACTGAATGCGGTCATTGATCAGTTAGGCATTCGAACCGGGATCGAAGAAGTCCGTATCCGGGAGGGGTGGACGACGCTGGCAGGCCCGCACATCAATAGCGTAACAGATTGCAGCTGGGTCAAGGATGGCACGCTCCACATCCGGCTTACGTCTGCTGTGTGGCGACAAGAATTGCACCTGCAGCGCGGGGAATGGGCGCAGAGATTGAACGCCTACCTAGGCTCCGACCTCGTCGGCGACATCGTCTTTTGCTAGGGCGGAGGAACGGCCCCCTTGCGTGCTCACGCTCGGGCCCGTACTGCGATGCTCAACCCCCAATGCTACTCTGCGTACATTAGCGAGATCTTGCGTGGTTGGCTCCATGATAAAGCTCCTTGCGCATGGCTGGCTATTTGTTCGTGACCTAACGGGTCGCACGGACTCCAAGCGTACCATCATCGTCGTGGACGATGACCGCACCGTAAAGTCACGGCTGTACAAGATCCAGCCCATACATATTCGCGTTGCCGCAGGAGTTCTGGCTGCTGCGCTGTCGTTTGTCACTTACGTCGTCCTGGTATTTACGCCAGTGAAGAATCTGCTGCCTGGCTATTATACTTCCGATGCACGCGGCAATGCACTGCTTACCGACATGCGCCTAGCAGCCTTGGAGGATTCTCTTGCGGTGCAAGAGCAGTACCTCAACCAGATTCGAAGCCTGTTGACAGGAGAAATGGATGCGCAGCCCGTTGAGCCAGCAGACTCACAAGAGATCACTGGGGGCGGGGGCATTGGCCAGACCCTAGCCGAGCCGGTGTCCGAAAACTGGGAGGATCATGAACAGCCAGCCCTGGCGGTTATCCGGATGCCTGCCACCACGGACTCACCCTCGCTACTAGTACCGGACGGACGGCAGTACCTGACCAGCCTGGAACTCCCGGCGTTGGCACCTGTCAGCGGCTTCCTTTCCCGCGGGTTTGATGCCCGGGCGGGACATTTTGGAATAGATATCGCCACGAGCGTGGGCACGCCAGTGCGTGCCATAGGAAACGGCTATGCCATATTCGCGGACTGGTCGCAGACCGGTGGCTACGAAATTGCCATTCAGCATGCCGACGGGTATGTATCCGTCTACAAGCATAACCAGCGGCTGCTCAAGCGCGTAGCCGACAGGGTCCGTTTGGGGGAGGCCATCGCCACGAGCGGTGACTCCGGCGAATACTCTTCGGGCCCCCATCTCCATATCGAGATCTGGAACAACGGCCTTGCGCAAGATCCAAGCCTATATTTGCTTGACCAGTAGCATCTTGCTACCGCAACGTTTAACATTGCGGTGGCGTAACAAGCCTTGTACCAATGGCCGCGCGGTCCTGGCCAGGCAACCGCATACGCCATTGGGCGTAGATCCAGAACAATCAGGTCAACAATATGGCCCTTTTTGGAAACACCACAGACAGCGAGCTCTCCATGGTCAAACAAGGCGCAACATCCACTTCGCCTAACGTGAACATCATTGCCGAGGGCACTTACATTGAGGGCATTCTGACCGCAGAATCGGACCTTCGCATCAGCGGACGTGTAAAGGGGAAGTTGCAGATCAACGGATGTTGCATTGTTGCCTCCGAAGGTGGCGTTGAGGGTGAAATCGAAAGTGCACACGCCAAGATTGCCGGGCATGTCGAGGGAAGTATTGTGGCCTCGGAGCGCGTGTTCCTGTCAAGCTCTGCCGTTGTGGAAGGAACCATCCAAACTTCACGGCTCATCGTGGAGGAGGGCGCCACATTCAACGGCGAGTGCCAGATGGGTCAGCGAGGACAGATCGTTAAGAAAGACTTGGAGTCAAGAGACAGCGGGACTGCTACCCAGTTGGACATGCTGCGCCCTGACCTGAGCAGGGCAGCGGCCTCGTAGGCCGCAGTGATGAAACCGACGCCTCGCAAATCGCTGGGCCGCGTGGGAGCGGCGTCTCCGTATGCCAGTATTGGCGTTCAGATTGCCACGACGATGGTCGTTTGCGTGACAGCAGGATTGCTGGTCGACCGCAGGCTCGGCACAGAACCGTGGCTGGTCGTAAGTGGCGCCGTGATTGGGGTTATCTTCGTGTTTGTGCGCCTCCTTTATGTCGCGGGAGTGTTTACTGCAGGTCGGAGGTAACCGCCCACCCGGTCCCATTCATGTAGAATTCACTCCTCAGTGTCCGTTCCGGCGGCTCTCCGACGTCGCTAGAGCGTTCCAAGACTTACATGACGGAAGTTGCAATTGCTACTTTGTTGGGTAGCGCCTGCATCGGATTTGCCCTTGGCCTTCTATACCTGGTCTCTAGTATAGGGATGGCCAAGCTCGCGCTGCGTCAGGAACAGCGCCTCTTCATGATCACTATTTTCGGGGGCATGCTCGGACGCATGATGGCAGCGTTAGCGGCGATTGCCGCTATCATCCTGCTGCTGCCCATACGTAGCGTTCCATTCTTGACCGCATTCCTGGTACTGCTCTTTGCTGGTGTGGGATTGGAAATCCGGTGGCTTGCAAACCGTTCAAATGAAAAGCGTGGC
Source organism: Rhodothermales bacterium (assembly GCA_965216255.1). GTDB lineage: Bacteria > Bacteroidota > Rhodothermia > Rhodothermales > Bin80. Next base: position 3,121,173 of record OZ244148.1, on the reverse strand, counting down.
TAGGGTCCAGCTCGCCGTCGTCTGTCTCTTTCTGGTTCCTGCCAGCCTTGCGGCTGAGGAGGAGGGTGACTTTGATCCGCTACACCATACGGCAGACGGCTACTATCTGGATTTCGAGCCAATTGCCACCGTGGAGTTGCCGCGGATTTTCTTCGTTCGCGGCGCCGAGGGTACGTTTGGCCTGAAGGTTTATGCGAGCACGGCTGCCGCGCTCAGGTCCGGCGTCTTCATCGCGGGCAGCCATGAGGATGCTGCTGCAGAAGGCGACCACGGTGCCGTGTCCGTAGAGGATCTCATCGCTACCGGAGCGCACTTGGACGCACTTCTTGTGCCGAATTCCGGCGAAATTGTCATCGACTTTTCCATGACGCGGCACTTGATCTTCGCCCTTCTTGGGGCGGCTATCGTGCTGTTTATCTTCCTGAGGCTCTCCTTCCGCTATCAACAGGGCATTGGACGGCAGACGGCACCGCGCGGCCTCTTTCAGAACTTATTCGAGACGCTCATTCTATTTGTTCGAGACAGTGTCGCCAAGTCCAGCTTGGGCGAAAGATACAAGCCCTTTCTACCCTTCCTGCTCACGATATTTTTCTTCATCCTGACCTGCAACCTCATGGGACTCGTACCGTTCGGAGCCACGGCTACTTCGAACCTCATGGTTACATCGGTGCTTGCCACATTCACGTTTGTGCTCACGCAGGTGAATGGATCGAAGGACCACTGGCGACATATCTTCTGGCCACCGGGCATACCGGTAGTCATCAAGTTTCTCTTGATACCTACGGAGATCATGGGCCAGTTTACCAAACCCATTGCTCTGGCTATTCGATTGTTTGCCAACATGACGGCTGGTCACCTGGTCATTCTGAGTCTGGTCGGCCTCATTTTCACCTTCTCCCAGCTCTTTGGTCCCTTGGCAGGCTATGGGGTCGCACCGGTAAGCATCGGGTTCCTGCTTTTTGTGAACCTTCTTGAGATCTTGATAGCCTTCATCCAGGCCTACATCTTTACTTTTCTTTCAGCGCTGTTTATTGGCATGGCCATCGCTGAGCATCCACACGACGCGCACGCCCATGCTTAGTGTTGTACACTCCACGCTGCTTTTGACCACCAAGACCCCGTAACCACTATGGAATCCGTTGCATTGGCATGGCTTGGCGCCGGCATAGGTGCCGGTCTGATCGCCCTCGGCACCGGTATCGGTATCGGCCTCCTCGCAGGTCCCGCTATGGAAGGCACGGCCCGCCAGCCCGAGGCGACCGACATTATCCGGCAAAGCATGATCATTGCCGCCGCCCTCATTGAAGGTGTCGCCCTATTCGGGCTGGTCATCACCTTCCTACTGACAATCAAGGGCTGATACGCTGCACGATGACGTACTTCGTTGCTGCCAATTTGCTGAGCCCGAATGTAGGGCTTGTCATCTGGTTAACCATCGTATTCATTACGCTGCTCTTTATACTGCGGCGCTTCGCCTGGGGCCCCATTACATCCGCCCTCGAAGAACGCGAGCGCAAGATAGACGACTCTATACGCCGGGCAGAAAAGGCTCTTGAAGAGAGTCGTCACGTGCAGAAGGAAAACAAGCGTATTCGGCGCGACGCAGAACTTGAGGCCCAGCGGCTTCTTCGGGCTACCCGTGAGGAAATCGAGCGGCTCCGGGCCGACGAACTGCTTCGGACGCGCGAGGAGATCGGCCAGCTGCACGCACAGGCACAGGACGAAATCAGTCGCAAGAAGGAGGAGGCTCTGCAGGCGCTGCGGACGGAAGTCGCGGACCTCGCGGTGCAGGCTGCCGAACGAATTCTGCGTGCAAATCTCGATGTGCAGCTCCAACGAGGTCTCGTGGATTCCTTCCTGGACGAACTCCGCACCAACTAAGCTCCTACCTACGGCATGAGCCACCAGAGCGTTGTGCGACGATATGCCAGGGCCCTCTACGAGGAAGCCGCGCAGGACCCCCGTATTGGCCGTGACATGGCACTTGTCCGCCAAACCGTGTTGGATGAACCCGCCTTCGCGGCATACTTGCAAAGCCCCGTGGTGGCCCGGGAAGCAAAGAAGTCAGCGGTAACTGCGATATTTGGAGAGAACCTCCATCCGCTTTCGATTCGCTTTCTGCGACTTGTGATCGCAAGGAAGCGAGAGTATTTGTTACCTGCGATGGCTGCATTCTATGCCGAGCTTAGCGACATCAAGTCCGGCATTACGACCGCTTACGTTCGCACGTGTTTCGCCCTGTCCGATGCTGAGAGAGCGAAGTTGGCGGCTGCACTTGAGCAGCGCCTGGCCAACCGTATCCGGCTGGTGATCGAAATGGACACCTCGCTCGTCGGCGGCATGGTTGTGCGCATCGGCGACGTGGTTTATGATGGCAGCGTCCGGCATCAGCTGGAGCGACTCCGGGCAAGTATGACCAGCACTTAGGTGTTACCGTGCTTCCAAGACTAGACAGATAATGGCAACAGCTATCCAACCCGACGAAGTAACCGCGGTACTCAGACGTGAACTCAAGGACTTTCGGCCAGAAACGGATGTCTATGAAATCGGCAGCGTCCTGCAAGTTGGAGACGGGATCGCGCGGCTGTACGGCCTTTCTCACGTGCAGGCAGGCGAGCTGATCCATTTTCCGCTCCGAGAGGTTACGGGCATGGTGATGAATCTGGAAGAGGACAACGTCGGTGCTGTGCTCTTCGGTAATGCCCATACCGTAAGGGAGGGCGACGAGGCCCGTCGCACGAGGCGTATTGCGTCCGTCCAGGTTACCGAGGGCATGCTGGGACGTGTAATTGATCCGCTGGGCGAGCCATTGGACGCCTTGGGGCCGCTCACCGGGGAAACCTGTGAAATGCCCCTGGAGCGCAAAGCCCCCAGCGTGATTTATCGGGAGCCGGTTTCCCAGCCACTGCTCACCGGCATCAAGGCCATCGACTCCATGATCCCCATTGGTCGAGGCCAGCGTGAACTCGTCATAGGGGACCGGCAGACCGGCAAGACCGCCGTCCTTATCGATGCCATTATAAGCCAAGCAAACACGCATGAGACAGATGAGCCGGTTTTCTGCATTTACGTTGCCATAGGTCAGAAAGCTTCTACTGTGGCACAGGTGGCAAAGGCCTTGGAAGAAAACGGCGCCATGGCATACACGGTCATCGTGAATGCTCCCGCTTCTGCGCCCGCGCCCCTGCAGTATATAGCACCTTTTGCAGGCACCTGCATTGGGGAATACTTCCGTGACACGGGCCGCCACGCGCTGGTTGTCTTTGACGACCTATCCAAACAAGCCGTGGCCTACCGGCAGGTGTCCTTGCTACTTAGGCGCCCCCCGGGCCGCGAAGCCTATCCCGGCGATGTGTTTTACCTCCATAGCCGCCTCCTGGAGCGCGCTGCCAAGATTTCAGCCACCGAAGAAATTGCCCGGCAGATGAACGACCTGCCTCCGTCTTTGAAGGGCAAGGTAAAGGGCGGCGGGTCGCTCACAGCACTGCCTGTGATCGAAACACAGGCCGGCGCCGTGGATGCCTACATTCCGACAAATGTCATCTCCATCACGGACGGGCAGATCTACCTCGAACCGGACCTGTTCAATGCCGGCGTCCGCCCTGCAATCAACGTGGGCATTTCGGTCAGCCGTGTAGGCGGCAACGCCCAGATCAAGGCCATGAAACAATCTGCGGGCATGCTGCGCCTGGACCTGGCACAATTCCGCGCGCTTGAAGCCTTTGCCAAGTTTGGCTCTGACCTGGATCCAGCCACGCAGCGGCAGATTCGCCGCGGCCAGCGCCTGGTCGAGATCCTGAAGCAGGGCCAGTTTGCCCCCGTTCCAGTAGAAGAGCAGGTCGCGGCCATTTTCGTAGGCAGCGAAGGACTGCTTGACAGCGTCGAGGTGGGCGACGTGTGCAATTTTGAGCGCGAGCTGATAGAGAATCTCCGCAGCCGCCAATCGGGGGCGCTAGCAGATATCCGCAATACGGGCAAGCTCAGCGATGCCACAAAGGACGCCTTCCGGGCCGAGGCAGCGCGCTTGGTTCAACTGTACGCTGAACGCTAGGCATGGCTACGCTGCGCGACATACGGACTCGCATCTATTCTGTAGAGAATACGCAGCAGGTCACACGTGCCATGAAAATGGTGGCGGCTGCCAAGCTGCGTCGTGCGCAGGAGAACATCTTCAAGACACGCCCCTATGCCTTCAAGATCGGCGAAATCATTGGGCATCTCAAGGCCCAGGGCAAATTTACGCCAGCAGCCCATCCGCTTTTTGTCGAGCGACTGGAAGTAAAAAACTTGCTGCTCATTGCCATTACCGGGGACCGGGGGCTTGCCGGAGCCTTCAACAGCAACATAATCAAGACCGCTGAGCAAGCCATTCAAGAGCGGCCAGCAATTCACTCCCTCGTCCTCGCCGCCGGGCGCAAGGGCCACGACCATTTCAGCAAGCGCGGTCACAAGATAGTAGGAGACCATCGGGGCATCTTCCGGGATCTGAACTTCGAGACCGCGCAAAGCATCGGGGACCATGCCGTAGAGGGCTTCCTCGCTGGCAATTGGGACGAAGTGTATCTGGTCTACAACGAATTCAGGAACACGATTGCTCAAAACCGCATCGTGGAGCCATTCCTTCCCATTCCTCCCGAGCACTTCCTAACGCCAGTTATGGAACGCGAAGGGGTGCAAAAGCCAGAATTGCAGGAGCGCTACACTGCCGACTATATTTTTGAGCCGGACGCCTACACCATCCTGGATGTCCTGATTCCGCGATATCTGAACTACATGGTTTGGCGGGCGCTCCTCGAATCCAATGCCGCCGAGCAAGGAGCGCGAATGGTCGCCATGGACAACGCCACCTCCAACGCCAGCGAATTGCTCCAGACGCTGACCCTGCAGTACAACCGCGCCCGGCAAAGCGCAATCACGACAGAGATTCTGGAAATCATTAGCGGCGCTAATGCGCTGGAACAGGGCTAGGGTTTTCCGGGTTCTTTTGATTCGTGATTTTACGGCGTATAGTCCGTAGTTCGGAGAGGTGGCCGAGAGGCTGAAGGCGCTCCCCTGCTAAGGGAGTATGGGTCAAAAGCTCATCGTGGGTTCGAATCCCACCCTCTCCGCCGATGCAGAGCTCGCACGTTGTCGTTCGGAGGGGTGGCAGAGCGGTCGAATGCACTGGTCTTGAAAACCAGCGTGCCGAAAGGTACCGGGGGTTCGAATCCCTCCCCCTCCGCGCGGATCTAGTGAGCGCGATTGCTGCCACCTTGGTCCATGGTTCCCGAGCCTGTCTTCCTCGGTATTGACGCGGGCACGAGCGGCGTACGAGCTCTGGCTGCGGCTTGGCACGGCAGCGTGATCGCAAAGGCCACGGCACCATTGTCCGCTAGGCGGTGCGGCAGCCATCATGAGCAGGAGCCGGCAGCCTGGTGGAGCGCGCTGTGCCTGGTGACGCGCCGCGTAATGCAGGACCTCCCAGCTGCAGAGCAACTACGTGCCGTAGCCGTAACCGGCACATCGGGCACACTCGTCTGCACCTCCAAGGCTGCAGAGCCCCTGCGGCCGGCGCTGATGTACGACGATACCCGGGGGATTTCGGAGGCGACTTGGCCCAACCGCAGCCCATCCCTTGCTATTGCCAAGGCCGGCTGGATCCGGCGCCATGAACCAGCCGTTTTCGCACGAACGGCACGGTTCATGAGCCAGGCAGGCTGGCTTTCCGGCTGCCTCTCCGGCGACTTTGGCATGATCGACTATTCGAATGCCCTCAAGATGGGATACGAGCTCGTGTACGACCGGTGGCCTGACTGGATAGGCCCGGATATATTGCACCGCCTGCCGGCCGTCGTCGCTCCGGGTGCGCCCATCGGTGTCGTATCGGCAAGGGCAGCAGCAGCCACGGGACTGCCCGAAGGCCTTCCCGTGGTGGCAGGCGCCACAGATGGTACGGCCGCTGCCATTGCATCGGGCCTGCGCGAAGGATCCTACAACGTGACGCTGGGAACCACGCTAGTCTTCAAGGGGCTCACCGCCACAATGCCCACCGCCGACGGCCGTTATTACTGCCACAAACTGCCCGGTGGCCTTTGGCTACCAGGTGCTGCCAGTAACACGGGTGCCAGCTGGATTGCCGCACACTTTCCCGGGGCGCCTCCCGCCGATTGGGACCGCGAGGCCGCCCCATTGCTGCCGAGCCAATATCTCGCGTATCCTCTCGTAGGACGCGGAGAACGTTTTCCCTTTGAACGCCCGAATGCGGAAGGCTTCATCGAGCAGTGCGCCGTTGGCCCGGTCGCTTACGCCGCCTGCCTTCAAGGCACGGCTTTTATCGAACGCCTCGGCCTTGAGGAGCTGGATGCGCTTCTGCCACCGGGTACAGGAGAGGTCTTCGCTACGGGAGGTGGATGTCAAAGCGACGTGTGGCTACAGTGCCGGGCCGACGTTACGGGCCGGGTATACCATCGCAGCGCCTGCCTGGAAACTGCGCTGGGGGCAGCCATCGTCGCGGCGGTCGGCGCAGGCTTCGGAACGTTTGCGGAAGCCATGGCAGCCATGACAAACATCGGGCGCACCATCGAGCCTTCGGCCACACGTTTTCGGGCCTACGAGGGTACGTATCGGAGATTCAGGGCGGCTCTTGCCGATAGAGGGTACCTATAATGCCTCAGCGCAACTTCGTCATTTTATGAAAACAAGCTCGTGCTTGTACGGCAATGCTTTAAGTCTTGACGACACAATCATTTATATCTTCCAATTGGCGGTAATTCTGAAGGACGCATAGCCTATTTGAGCGTTTACGGGCGCAAAACGGCTCACATTCGCCAGAGCAACCATGCGCAAGAATGCCCCAGAGTGCCGCGCACTCGACAGTACGCCGATCAAGGAGATTGCCATAGACCCGAGAATGCGCGACGACATGAGTGCGGTGCTCAAGGGTCTGGAGTGCGTCTACTGCAAGGCGGAATCCCGTGCGGCCTTGTTTTCGATTGCGGAATTGGCTTCTACAACGGAGTCTCGAGCGCGGGAGGGGACTGGAGCGGTAGGGATACAGCCCGAACAGGACGTTGGCATACCATGAAACGCATCTTGCGACCATGCAGCGATCAGAGAGGATCCGGCATCTGAAGCTGGGATGCAGAATGACATTGCGCCTTGAGACTGCCCTGATGAGGCAGATAGGGAGTTTCTCATCTGTCGACTGAGCGCATGTCGCGGGTGCCGGGCCCGGAGACATCCCGCAACGGGCGGCGAGCATGGTTACGTGTTGTCGATGGCCGGCCACGCCGTGCTTCGAAGGCGCATGCCTCCGTGCCGCCTACGGTGAAGAATCCATGGTAGCGGAGTATGTTTTTGTGCATGCACGTATTGTGCACACACGGATACGAGACAGCCCAGGCAGAGGCGCCACTTGCGATTGGAGGGTGACGCGCTGGATGACGGATCGGACCGCTTGTGGCCATGGCGGCAGAGGCCATCCGGCACGTTGTCAGCGTTGCCGGCATTCCGGTAGCGGGGCCGGATCGGGTCATCGCGATCGATCCACCAGGGCCGTAGCTGCAGGCTACTTCGCCTGTTGAAGCGAACCCAAGACGCACCAGTGTTCAGGAGGGGCTGGATTGGGTGTACAGGGTAGGTCGCATCGCCTCTCAGCGATAGATCGGAGTAAGTAAGGCCGGTTGGCAAGGGCGGCGAATCGCCTGCACGTTGCCTTGAGATGGGAATCATGTGGGGTAGTTTTCATTACCCTTTATGCATGTCATATTTTATTTTGGTGCTTGTAATAGTCTTTCCATGCGTTCTCGTTGAATTCATTATTGTCACGAACGCATGCAACACATACTCTGGAGTACCCTGTTGGCGCTCACCGCCCTGCCCGTGGGAGGCGCCGCCGCCGACTGCGCCAAAGACCCGGCTTTATCTCTTTACACTCATAGCGCTTCGGTCATACAGCCTGCTATTCGCCTGGGCGTCGGTGGTAAGTCGGTCAGCTTCAGCCTTGCCTGCTATTTCGAGGGGACGGGGCTCAGCTACGAGGTGTCCTCGGGCAATAGCGCCATAGCGGTAGGTACTATCGCGGTGAGCACGGACACGCTCACCATTACTTCCGGGTTCACACCCGGGGATGCGACCATCACCGTCAAGGTGAATGCGGGCATGGCTAGTGAGGTCATCAGGGCCTTTGGTGTCACCGTAAGCAGTTGCATAATGCCGACGGAGGAGAGCATTCCTGACCAGACGGTGCATGCGTCTAGGCTCTCTGTCGTCATCGACGTATCCGACTATTTCACTATCGCGGAGCTCGGCTACAGTGGTGCGACGACCACATACACGGCGCGCACGGAGCCGGCGGGCGTGGTCTCGGCCGGCATCTCGGGTAGCATGCTGACGCTGACGAAAGTGGCAAGCAGCAGCAGCAGCGCCACGGTCGTGGTCCGGGCAAGCGTCACGAAGTCCGGAGAGTCCTCACCCGGCTGCATGGCCGAGCAGCGCTTTGACGTGCGCGTTAAGACGCCGCCGAGGGCGAACGATCAAAATCCCGTCCGGGACACCACGATGTTTGTGGGTGATCCGCCCATATTCATCCATCTGGCGCCGCATTTCATTGAGGATGACGCAGATCGGCTCACGTATTACGGGGTTCCCTACCGTGAGGACGTGGTGTGGGCAACCATCACGGGCGGGCAGCGGGATTCTCTGCGCATCAAGCTGGTGCCGGGCCTGGTCTTAACCGAGAGCATAAGCGATACCATAAGCGTCGGTGCATCCGATCCGGAAGACTTTGTGTACCAGCGACTTGCCGTACAGGTCTTTCCCGCCAATCGTGCGCCTGTGGTGGATACGCCGCTGCCGGATACGACCCAGGCTCTGGGAGGAAGGAGTATCGACATTACGCTGTCCGATCACTTTTCGGACCCGAACGGGGACGTTTTGACGTTTACGGAGCGGGTTTCGACTATTGCGACCACGAGGGAGGCGGACGTGGTTACCGCCGAGATCGCCAGTGGCGCTTTGGAGATCACGCCGGCTGCAGCCGGTACCGCCACGGTCACCGTTACGGCGACGGATCCGGGCGGTCTGTTTGTGCGGGACGATTTCCTGGTCGTGGTGACATCGAACCGCAAGCCGGTGGTCAGTTCCCTGCTGCGGGACACCACGCTGGCCTCGGGCGGCTATACCACAGTCCTAGCGCTGTCCGCTCACTTTTCGGACCCGGACAAGGACAAGCTGACGTATACGGCCAGTTCGTCGGCGCCGGATACCGCGGCCGTAGCCATTTCCGGCGGGACGCTGACGGTGATTACCGGCGCAGTGACCGCAGCCGCTACGGCCACGATCACGGTCAGGGCGAGCGATCCGGACGGGCTGTCGGCCTCGGACGCTTTCGTGGTGAGCGTCAATCCCAATGTGGCGCCCAGTGTCGATGATTCCATCGTTGACACCACCATGGCTTCGGGAGGAGCGACCGCCGCGTTCACGCTTGCCGATCACTTCACGGACCCGGACGGCAAGGATGCGGACCTGACCTATACTTCGGCGTCGTCGTCCACCGGCACGGCCACGGCCAGTATATCGCTTATTGGCAGCATGCTCACGGTAACCACCGGCAGTACTACCGGCCCGGCCACGATCACGGTGACGGCGCAGGACCCGGGGGGCTTGTCGGTGCAGGACGCTTTCGTGGTGAGCCTCAAGGCAATCGCGGTGGTTGTGGTGCTGCCTGGTACGAACAGGCCTCCCGAACGCGTGGGCACGATGCCGAAGCGCTTGTTCACGCAAAACGGGCAGGCCGCGGTGTTCGACGTGTCCGGGTATTTCTCCGACCCGGACGATGATAAGCTCACGTATTCGGCCCGGACTTCGGGCGGCGGCGGCGTTGGACCCAGGGTACCGAATATCGTGACCGTCAGTGTGTCGGGGAGCGTGCTCACGGTTACGCCCTCCGAGCTGGGCGTAAGGAGCGTCAATGTGACGGCCGACGACAACCGCGGGGGTACGGTACCTCAGAAGTTTGTCGCGATGGTAAGCGCGCCGCCCGTTGCCAGCGGCACCGTTGCCGCACAGACGCTGACCGTGGGAGGATCTTCCGTCACCCTGGATATGTCCGGGTACTTCACGGATGCGGACGATGCCGTGGCCAAACTGGCCTATGCCTTGACGCCGCTGCCCAGTGACGCCGCGGTGTCCGCGAGCCTCAGCGGGAGCAGTTTGACGCTGACGCCGGTGTCGGACGGGTCCAGCACGGTCACGGTCACGGCCAGCGACGCGGCCGGGGGGTCCGCCCTGCAGAGCGTTACGGTAGTTGTCGGTCCCAACCGGGCGCCGACATGCAACGCCATGGCGGCGCAGTCGCTGACCGTCCAGGACGCTGCTGTCACAGTGGTGCTGTCCTGTAGCGATCAGGACAACGATCCATTGACCTACACGTTGTCGTCTGTTGCCACGGATGCTCCCGCGTCCATAACGCTCAGTGGCCACACGCTGACGATATCGCCGCGGTCCGTCGGGGCGATGTCGGCGAGCGTTACGGTCAGTGACGGTCGTGGCAGCACGACCCCGGCTGTCAACGTGACGGTGCGGAACCTGCCTCCGGAGACAGAGGGCTCGATTTCGGATGTGACCATGAACGTGGGAGCTGCCGGCAGCTCGTTCAGCGCGGCCACCTATTTCCGGGACCCCGAGACAGAGACGCTGACGTACGCGGCGTCTTCTTCCAACAGCGACGTAGCCCAGGCCAGTCTGTCAACCAATAGCAGCGCGCTGACGCTGACGCCCGGCTCGCCGGGGTCTGCGATGATCAGTGTGACGGCGCAGGACCCGCATAATGCCATTTCGTCGGCGCAGACCTTCACCGTCACGGTAGTGAACAAGCCTCCTACGAAGGTAGGCTTTATCGAAGACCGGACGGTGCAACTGGGCGGCGCATCGGATGCCTTTGACGTGTCGGAGTACTTCAACGACCCGGAAGGGCAGGCATTGACGTATGCGGCCAGCTCCCCGAGTAGCAGCGTGCTGGGCACGGCGATATCCGGCAGCACGCTGACCCTGACGGGCAAAGCAGCCGGCGCAGTGGATGTGTCCGTTACGGCCACCGATCCGCATGAGGCCACTTCAGTTCCTCAATCTTTTACCGTTACGGTCTGCGGAGCCCCCACGGTATTGCTGCCGATTCAGGATCAAACCATCCTGCGGGGGTCCTTCGCAACGGTCCCGTTGGGGTCTCGCTTCTCCGATCCTAATGGCGGCAACCTCTCGTTTTCGGCCAGAAGGACGTCCGGTGTCCTGGTGAGCACGAGTATTGCGTCCGGCGTGCTCAGGCTCACGCCGGAAGTGACAGGATCTGCCATAATAACGGTGACGGCCGGCAATGACTGCGGAGGGTCAACAGAGCACTCCTTTGGGGTGACGGTGCGCGGCGCTCCCGTAGCCAGTGGCAAGATTCCCACACAGACGCTCACAATAGGCGGCTCTTCCGTCAGCCTTGACGTGGCGTGGTACTTCAGCGAGCCGGACGGCGATGCGGTGTCCTACTCGGTGGGGTTGGTGTATGGAGGCGAGCGTATTCCCAACATTGTTTCCGCCAGCCTGTCCGGTAGCACGCTGACACTTGTGCCGTTAGGGACCGCAGGAAACATCACAGTGAAGGTGACGGCCACCGACACGGACGGCAGCGCCGTGCAGTCTATCAGGGTCCGGGTGAACGGGGCCTCCTAGCCGCCGGATTTCCATTATCACGCAAGGGCGTGCGCCGGCAAGGGCCTGGGCCCGGCCCCGGCGGGGCGCTTGAATCTCTGAACCACCACTCATTGGAGAGCCATGTTAGTATTTGATGTTTTCGAACGGATTGCCAAAGCACTGCGGACTCTTGGGCTGCGTAGGCAGCCGGCGCTCTGGAGCCTGCTGCTGCTCTTGGGAGCGCAGCCTGCCCTGGCGCAGCAGGAGATCCGCTACCCGCAGCTCCTGGAGCACGGCGGCAAGCAGTTCGCCGCCTACGTCAATGAAATAACCGGTGTGCCCAGCTGGATCATCGACCCGGATTCCCTGGACTTTACGCTGGGCGCATCCCTGTATCTGTCATCGGAAGCCTCTGTGCACACGGCGGCGGACGCCTTTGTGGAGGCTCACAAGAATGTGTTTGGCCTGGATCCGAAGCAGTTGGGCGCGCCGCGCATTACGGGTGATAGCGAGTGGTGGTTCGTCAGTTACCCGCAGTTGCACGGCGGCTACCGCGTCCTGGGTGCCGAGATTGGCCTAACTGTCACGCGCGGCGGAGCGCTCATTGCCGCCGGGGCGACGGGGTTTCCGAAGCTGGAGGTGGATGCCTCACCCAGCCTGGGCAGCTCCGCCGCCATTGCCGCTGCCCGGGGGAACACCATCGCCCCCAATCTGCAGGCAGACGTAAAGGACGAGCTCGTCATCGTGCCCGAAGAGGTGGGCGACACGTATGCCTTCCACCTGGCATGGGAAGTCATTCTCTACAACTACGAGAATGACCCGCCCTTCAGCAAGACCTTTATTGTGGATGCACACACGGGAAAGATCCTGCACGAATACAGTAATATCCTGGAAAGCGGTGGTGGGTCGAGAAGGCACGCTGCCGCCGACAGCGCCCGGACCAATGATGCCGGCACGCGGTCACAGGTCGTACCAGCATGGGATGGAATGCCGTCAGGAATATCGGTAAGGGTCAAGGAAAAGAACAAGACCGAACTGCTTCCCATCGATTGTTCCTCCGGTACCGGTGCTGCCCACAGCATCAGCGGAACGATCAGACTCAATTATTACGAGTCGCCGAACGATCCGACTCACGGGTTTTTCCGCTTCGAAGATAAGCCCTTCAGCGGGGCGAAATTCAGCGTGAAGAATAGTGAAGGCGGCCTTGTCTGCACCGGATATGCCGGCGAGGACGGGACGTACAGCGTGTCCGTGTCAGAGGCCGGATCCTATGAGGTCACGTTTGAAATTGCGAACGACCGAGCCATAGTCACGGTTGGACCCAAGGAGTGCCAAAAGGAAAAGAGCTTTACCGTAAACGTGAACGGAGCTGCAAGGCTCGACTACGACTGGGGATGGGGCGATGGTGGTGACGGCGAAATGACCTCCTACGCCCTCAACGGTGCTTATCAGGTTCGGAGGATGCACAAATATTTCATGGATACGTTTTCCTTTACTGGCCTGAACACCGCGATGTTTGAGATAACAATTAGCGCGGAGAAAGAAGCTAGTACTTTTTCAGGTCTTAACAAAATGTTTTTGGGCGGCATGCACGCTATGTCGAGCGATGCCGCCATGCACGAATATACGCACAACGTGCTTTACAAATTAGCTGGCTTGGGTCACAAGAAGGACTCCATGAAATATGCTATGGGCGAAGGATTCTCCGATTATTTTACTACCGATCATACGGATCATGAACAAATGGGCGGGCCACTCGCGGGCAACAATGATCGCTTGGAATGGGTACGATCATCTAGTGCCACGACGAGGTTTGTGTACAACACGTGCACGATGGATTATTTCAGCGATGTCGAGTCGGATTGCGGTAAAGAGTCGGATTCGATACCTAAAAACAGAAGGTGGCACCGACCCGGGAAAATTATTTCCGGCGCCATTTGGAGAATTCGTCAACGTCTCGGCGGTGAAGCGAGCCGGTTATTATTTACAGCGATGAATATGGGGCCTGAAATAAATAACTTCGAGGAACTCAGAGACCGCTACCACAGGGTGGATAACGGAGCCAATGCCGCTGTGATTGAGGAGAAGTTTGTCGATCGAAAGATAGGCGGTCCTCTCATGCCTGGTTGGCCAAGCATCAGCCTGACGGATAGCAGGAACCCGCAAATCAGGTGGACGGATCAATCTTTCCTGGAAGACGGCTACCTGGTGGAAAGCAGCTTGAAGGGGGGGGATTGGGCGGTGCTTGAGCGGCTGGGAAGCAATGAAACAGAGCACGTGGATACAAGCTTCGAGTGTCAGGGCGGGAACACGGGGTATTACTATTACAGGGTAGCAGCCTACAAGGCATACGCAATGCAGGACATGACAACTAGTCAGTACGGATACACAAAGGTGGATACCATAAGGACCTATTCGGCAGAGGGGGTCCTGGATCTTAACACTTGCCTCGATGTCACCGGACCGCGGCCGATGCGCTACGACGCCGATGGCGCCGACGTGGCCTCGGAAACGCCATCGGACTCGACTCGTTTGTATAGCGGGTTGTTGAAGGCATATCCGAATCCGTTCAATCCGACCGCGGCCGTGCGCTACAGCGTTCGGGAAGAGGCGCATGTGCGTCTTCATGTGTATGATTTGTTGGGGCGCCTGGTAGTGACACTTGTTGACGAAGTCAGGCCATCCGGCCAGTATGAGGTAAACCTCGACGGCAGGAACCTCTCTAGTGGCACATATCTTCTACGCCTTGACGTGGGACATCAACATCTGAGCACGACCGTGCAACTCATCAAGTGACGGAGAGCCGATGCACGCTGTAAGCTGTAGTTATTCATGTGCATGCAATGTGCTATCGTCGCTAGGCCGCTATGCACTCCATGGCGCGCTGCTGGTCGGTTGTATCGTGTTCGCCAGGCAGGATGCCGAGGCACAGGTATGGTCAGTAAGGTTGTCATCATTCGCTTCATTCAGGTTGGTTGATTTGGATGTAGAGGACCAAGGAAACATCTATGCTGTAGGGTTTGCTTTAGGGGGGGCTGCTGATTCCATTGTGATTCGTGGCACCTCATCTGACTATGGTGTGGCCTTGGATCGGTATCCGTACATGGGATACATTGCTCGCATCAATGGGCATGGGAATGCAGATTGGCTTCGCGCAGTACACGCGGATGCGTTCCCGACTGAGAGTCGGGAGCTCATAATCGGTACGGCCGTTGTCGCCGGTTACGAGGGTCCCATAGGTGTCACGGGATTACCTTTCTTGGAAGATGGCGTTCGGTTCAGTTCCGGTGGCGTGTCGCTGGCCCAGTCTGATCCTGACGGTGATCTGGTTTGGTCAAGAACGATCGGCTCCCCTAAGAACTCCCAGCACTCAATCTGGCCCGGTTATATTCAGGGACTAGATGTGGACGCCGTCGGCAACGTGTATGTAACGGGTGTATTCAGCGACACACTTTTTGCGGGGTCTCAGGCTCTTCCTCCCCGTCGACGCTATGATTCGAATGTGTTTGTGGCCAAGTATACGGTGGCCGGGAATTTGGTCTGGGCCCGCGTAGTTGGTGGACATGGCTACTTAGGTTGGGGTGGATTGGTAAAGGCGGCTTTCGACGTGGATGCCAATGGCAACGTGTACCTTCACGGATCCTTCCGTGCCGGAGCACAGTTTGTAGTAGCAGGAACGGATACGGTGACACTTGGGAAGGATGAGAATGTGCTGGTGTCTCTCAATAGCGGCGGTGACACACGGTGGGTGCTTCCTCTTGCTAATTACGCGCCCGCGAGAAGCCCCATGTTCCTGCGGGTAACTGAAGATTTGCTGGGCAATCCGCGCACACTGGTATTGCTTCGAAATGTGCTCGGAGGCGGAGCATCACGCGTGGAGATGGCCAGGTTTGCGCTTGACGGGGCCTTCTTGTCAAGACAGCCATTGTTCCAGGGCGGCAGATATTGGGGGGTAAGGATTAGTGACTTTGCCATACACCGGACCGGCAGGGTATACATTGCCGGCACATTTGAGAATGCGCCTCTTTTGACGGATGACTTTGAGTTGTTTTCTCCTGACAATTTCAGTGACGGCTTCGTTGCGGAATACGATCTCGGGGGCAATTTAGTCAGGGTCGTGCATGTGTCTGGATCCGGCCATCAGGAGGTGACTGCCATTGCCGTGAATGTATCGGGGGAGTTGTTGGTAGGTGGCCATTTTGGAGGGAGTGCCAGCCTGGGCACGGATACGCTCTATGCAGAGGGCTATATCGACGCCTTCATCGCCAATTACGGCTCGTCTGGACTGATTGAGGGGGTGACAGAGCAGGTGGACGCTGCTGATCCGGAAGCCGTGATACTGCATCCGAATTAC
The DNA here is from genome assembly GCA_965216255.1 of Rhodothermales bacterium. Lineage (GTDB taxonomy): Bacteria > Bacteroidota > Rhodothermia > Rhodothermales > Bin80. Next base: position 3,105,161 of record OZ244148.1, on the reverse strand, counting down.
CCCAATCCGTTTGCGGACGGTACGGACATTGGTTTCAGACTTCCGTTACCGGCCGCGGTGCGGATACGCGTATACGATATCACCGGGCGCATGGTGGACGAGCTAGGGGGCCGCCACTTTTCCGGGGGCGAGCACCTGGTGCGTTTTGACGGCACGACACATCCTTCGGGATTGTACTACTACCGCCTGACGGCGCTTGGCCAGACACGTGTCGGCAGTACGCTGCTGGTCAGATAAAGGGTGTCGTCCTGAAAGTGGCCCTTTACGGGGAGCCTCGAGTACTGCATCCAGGTCCTGGACAATGGCGCAGCTTGTGTATCCGTCCGGTGAAGTACATCTGATCTGTGGAGAGGAGATTCGCAGGCAAGTGGCTTATTCGTGGATGCGGAAGACCCCAGAGTCATTGAAGCGTTGCGGCCGCTACCTTGCTGGGCCTGCCGGCGGGCCATCATGAGCGGAGACCCGCAGCTCCTGGAGCACGGCGGCAAGCAGTTCGCCGCCTACGTCAATGAAATAACCGGCGTGCCCAGCTGGATCATCGACCCGGATTCCCTGGACTTTACGCTGGGCGCATCCCTGTATCTGTTATCGGAAGCCTCTGTGCACACGGCGGCGGACGCCTTTGTGGAGGCTCACAAGAATGTGTTTGGCCTGGATCCGAAGCAGTTGGGCGCGCCGCGCATTACGGGTGATAGCGAGTGGTGGTTCGTCAGTTACCCGCAGCTGCACGGCGGCTACCGCGTCCTGGGTGCCGAAATTGGCCTAACTGTCACGCGCGGCGGAGCGCTCATTGCCGCCGGGGCGACGGGGTTTCCGAAGCTGGAGGTGGATGCTTCACCCAGCCTGGGCAGCTCCGCCACCATTGCCGCTGCCCGGGGGAACACCATCGCCCCCAATCTGCAGGCAGACGTAAAGGACGAGCTCGTCATCGTGCCCGAAGAGGTGGGCGACACGTATGCCTTCCACCTGGCATGGGAAGTCATTCTCTACAACTACGAGAATGACCCGCCCTTCAGCAAGACCCGCCAATTAAAGTCCGAAGTGCAACAACTGTAGACAAGGTAGTATGCCCCTGAGTAGAGACAGAAGATAGCACAGGCAACGCGGAAAACGAGCTTCTTCGGAGGGAGGGCGGAGCCCGACCGGAGAAGAAGCTGCTTGCTGGCCGAAGAAATTCGCGCTCCTTGACCTTTGAGGCAGCCAATGCCGACGGGCGAGCATGGCTCTTCCCCTGCGTGTAGGCACGCATGATGTCACCCGAACATGGTACAATGGTCTATGGGTCTTTCTGGCGACGACCCGACTCAGACCATGGACGCGGAGGCTGCCACGCCCTCTAGTGCAGGAAGGAAAACCTCCGCCGGCGTGCGGTAGGCCAAGCATCGGCGCGGACGGTTGTTCAATTGCGCTTGCACCCGCCTCACCGCTGCCGGTTCAACCGTGTGAAAGTCGGTTGCCTTCGGGAAGTACTCTCGCACCAGGCCGTTGGTGTGCTCGTTCAGACCACGCTCCCAGGAGTGGTATGGCCTCGCAAAGTAAAACGATGCGGAAAGCGCGCTGGCGATCTGCCGATGATGAGCGAACTCCTTGCCATTGTCCGCCGTGATAGTAAGTACCCGGTCCTTTACCGGACTGAGACAACCTATGATCGCATGGCGGACCCCGATCGCAACCTTTGACGCAACGTGCTCAAGAAACGTGAATTTCGAGGCGCGATCGACCATGGATACCAGTGCTCCCTGTTGTTTCGCCCCGATGATCGTATCAACCTCCCAGTCGCCTATCCGCGTCTTCTGCTCTACAATGGGATCACGTTCGCTGATGTCTACACGGTGCGGTATCAGGCCGCGCCCAGCACTGCTCTTGTTACGCCTGTTGTACCGCTTACCACGGCGACGCAGCAGCTTGTACAACGATCCGCCAGCCGCTCGGTCCGCCCAGCTATGCCTGTAAATCCATGTGGTGCTTACCGAAACGACACCATCACGACGAAGTCGACCCGAGACCTGCTCTGGACTCCAGTGCAGGGCGAGCTTCTCACGCACAAGAGACCACATCGCTTCAGTCATCTTCCGTGGACGCAACGATGCCTTCCTCCGCCGCCCGCTGGCCAAGCGGGTAGCCTGTTGATACCGGTAGCCCCTACCTCCGCTGTTGCGATGCAACTCCCGGCTGATCGTCGATGGCGAGCGACCCAACTGTCGCGCAATCTCGCGCAGCGAATCAGCTCGCTTCCTCAATGCGTGAATCTGGCACCTTTCCTCATAGGAAAGATGATGATAGCCCGTCGCCATTTGATACCCTCCAATGATGTCTTAACGGAGCGTACCGGCATCATCTCGCTCACATGTAATCAGCGTGATGAATACGCGCTTGCTAGCGCGCTGTCATCCAAATCAAGTGTTGCACTTCGTTGTTAAATGGGCCCTGCAAATGTCTTGCCTTTTTCCGAAATTATGGCCGTGATCACCCCGGTTTGACCGCTTTCACCCCAACATTCGACGCTTCTTCGCCATGCGCGCAGTTCGCAAATCACAGTTTGAACTCGGGCAAGTACCCATCGACCAGATCCAGTTCAAATCCAAGTCAAGGGATGATGTCCCCGCCGTGCTGCGTGGTCTGCAGCATCTGTATTGCGATCCCTCACCCGGAACAAGATAGACGCGCAGCGCAGGCAGGGCCAGGTCGAGATGCTGGTGCGTGTGCGCCAGGATCGAGTCTTGGCCAAGGGCCGGAAGTTGTATGCGACGCTTCGCAGCGCTCCTGTGGACTGCGCTCTGCAGATAGAGATCCAGAGCGTGACAGCGCGCCCGAAGTCGTCTCGCAAGAAAGCGCGCGTGGGGCGCAGCTACCGCATGGCGCATGCCGAGGTCCGTTTGCAGCGTCTGGAGCTACGGGCTACCCAAACGGATATGGATCCGGTGACCATATAGGGGTCCATGTCCGCGAGACGGCTCCGCCGCCGGGCCAGAAGCCCGTGGAGTGGTATCTGCTTACGAGCATGGAGCTGCACACGGCAGCAGACGCCGTACAGATGCTGGACACCTATACCAAAAGGTGGCGCATCGAGGACTTCTTCCGGGTACTGAAGAGTGGCTGCAAGGTGGAGAGCATGGCGCTGCGTCTGGAGCAGGCAGTAGCGATCTACTGCGTGATTGCCTGGCGCATCATGGTGTTGACGCTGCTGGGGCGTACGGTGCCGGAGTTGGACGCGGAGGTCTTTTTTACGGAGATGGAGCTGCGCTTTTTGTCTGGCTACGCCGCCCGGGTGCGGGTGCGGCTGCCACGGCCCCGGACGCTGCAGGAGGCTATCCTGCTGGTGGCCGTGCTGGGCGGCTACCAGAACCGCAGCCGGGATGGCCCTGCCGGCTTCCAGATCATGTGGCGAGGCATTGACCGACGGAGTCTGACCACATTGGGATACGAAGTGGGCATCGCACAGTAATTGTGCTGTCCATTATTCATGGGAGCCTCCATGGTGAGATATATCGAGACCAAATCCTGTGCTACGGCACGGGACTTTCGAAGCCCTGCATGGGCCAAGAATAGTCTTTGGTCTTCATTACCCGTGGAATGCACCTAAACAACCGGACACTCCGCCCCTTCCGTGCATCTATGCGTATTAGCCGTAGACCGTCGGACACATGGAGGAAAAAGCCGGGCACCCGAAGAACAAACCAACACGCATCAGACGGGTAAGCGAGGGTGGACCAAGCGGCGTAGCGGCAAATAGCTACTGCTAGCACATCGCCATTAGTCTACACAACCATCCGGGTGAACGGCACTCCTAGCCTCACCTGCAGAAAGCACGCAATTGCGGCGTCTTGGAGCTCTGATCGCCTCGCTTCACGGCCTCGCTGCCACCTCGTCGAGCGATGCAACCAGCAAATCTAGCGCCTCGTCGAGTACTTCCTCGGTAATGTTGAGTGGCGGCGCCAGACGTACGAGGTTTCCGGCATGTAGCGTCCATCCAAGCAGCAAGCCACGGTCCAGGCAGCGCCGAACCACCTGCTGCGTACGGGTAGCATCGGGCAGTTCCATGCCGAGCATCGCTCCTCGGCCACGCAAATCAGAAATAAGCGGATGACGGAGTTTTTGCCGCATGCGGCTTTCAATCGTTCCGGCCCGCAAGGAGAGGTCCTCATCAAGCAGCACCTCTAGCGTCGCGTGGGCGGCAGCGCAAGACACCGGATGCCCGCCGAACGTTGTCACGTGGCTCAGCGGTGGATCGCGGCGCAGCACATCGAGGATTTCCGGACTTGAGACGAAGGCACCTAGCGGCATGCCACCGGCCATGGCTTTGGCCAGCGTCAGGATATCCGGAATTACTCCAAAGCGCTCGAACGCAAACAGGGTCCCCGTCCGCCCAAATCCCGTCTGTATCTCATCGAATATGAGCAACGCTCCCACATGCGTGCACCGCTGTCTAAGCGCATGCATCCATGCATCCGACGGCACGTGCATGCCTCCTTCTCCCTGAATGGGCTCTGTAATAACACACGCCGTACTGGCGTCAATCAGAGAAAGAGCGCCGTCGTCATTAAACGGCAGAAATTCTACATTGGGCAAGAGCGGCAGAAACGGCTCCCTGTACACGCTCCGGCCAGTCACGCTGAGAGCACCGTGCGTGTCTCCGTGGTAGGAGTTGTGAAACGCTACAAGCTTCCTGCGACCGGTAAACTTCTTGGCCAGTTTGAGTGCACCTTCGTTGGCCTCGGTGCCGGTCATGGTGAAGTACACCGTCTGCAGCGATGCAGGCAGTTGGGCGCAGAGAAGCTGGGCGTACTCAACCTGCGGGCGCAGGACAAACTCCCCGTAGACCATCACGTGCAGATGGCAATCGAGTTGCGCGCGCACGGCTTCAATTACGCGCGGATGTCCGTGACCAAGCGAGGAAACGGCGATACCGCTTACAAGATCGATAATTCGGCGGCCGTCTTCGAGTTCGATAAACGCCCCCCGAGCCCTCTTGACAACAAGTCCCAGCGGAGCATCGCTAGTCCAGGCAATATGACGGGAAAAGTGTTGCTGCAGGGATTGCACGGGCTATGGATCTGATTCAACCTCAGCGAGGCCGTCTCGGCTCGCGGCACAACTGTATCAAGAAGCGCCCAATTCGACCCGCCCCCATGGTGGACATGGTGTTTCGGGTTGCGCGGGCATCGGCCTGCAAGAATATACGCACGCAGCAGGGGCGGAAGCCGGCGGCCTCGAAGCGATTAATGTCCTTGTGATACCGGAAGCTGGACAAAACAGTACCACCAATTAGCGGTATACTGTGTCTTTTGCACGCAGTGAGACAGGCATGAACTTGAATGGAAAGGTAGCCGTCGTAACTGGCGCGAGCAAAGGCATTGGCCTTGCTATCGCGCGGGCATTGGTGGGACGCAATGCGCAGGTATATGGACTTGCACGCAGCTTGGATAGACTTGACCAAGCAAAGGACGAATTTGGCAATGCATTTGTACCCGTAGCATGTGACGTAACGAGCGAAGAGGACGTGCATGCAGCCTTTGGTGCTGTGATGCGCAATGGAGCCCGGCTTGACATTCTCGCAAACAACGCAGGACTCGGCCTATTTGGAACTATTGATACACTTCCGGTGCAAGATTGGGCGGCGCAGATTAATACCAACCTCACCGGAGTTTTCCACTGTACACGTTTGGCCGTTCCGATCATGAAGGCCCAGAATACCCGGCACGGCTTCGGCGGCCATATTGTCAACATAGCATCCATCGCCGGGCTTGTCGGTAATCCAAACCTCAGCGCCTACAACGCCACGAAATTCGGGCTTCGGGGCTTTAGCGAAGCACTAATGAAAGAAGTCCGCGGTTTTGGCATCAAAGTGACGAGTATCTGTCCGGGATCGGTTGCCACGGATTTTGGAAATAGGGCCAGCTCAACAGGGGCTCCATTCCCGATGCAACCCCAGGACATTGCCGCAACCCTAGTCCATGTCCTCGAAGGACCCGACAACTACCTGATCTCCGAAGTCGTCATGCGACCGCTAAGACCCAAGGGGTAGGTCCGAAGGCACGGGATCATCCCAGACGCCAGGCTTATTCATGAAACGCCGCGATTTTTTCCGGTCGGCTGCTGCGGGAACGTCGGCAGGCCTATTATTTTCTGCCTGCGGAGGCACCGCCACGGATGCTCCGGCCGTGCAAGCCGGAGGGCGCAGGATCAGGTGGCGCCTCGCTTCCAGCTTTTCGCGATCCCTGGATACCATTTACGCCGCAGCGGTAGTACTTTCGAACAGGGTGAGCCAGCTCACGGACGAAAGGTTTGTTATCCAGGTCTACCCCGGCGGCGAACTGGTGCCTGCCTTCTCCGTCCTGGATTCCGTACAGAAGGCAACGGTGCAGATGGGCCATACGGCAAGTTACTACTATCTTGGCAAGAACCCGGCGTTCGCATTTGACTGCACGGTACCGTTTGGCCTGTCGGCGCGGCAATTCAATGCATGGATGTACCACGGCAACGGCCTGCGTCTTACGCGGAACCTGTTCGCCGATTTCAATACCATCAACTTCCCGGGCGGTAACACAGGCGTGCAGATGGGCGGCTGGTTCAAGCGCGAAATACGATCGCTCTCGGATTTGAAGGGCCTAAGAATGCGCATTCCGGGACTGGGGGGAAGAGTTATGGAAGTGCTAGACGTGACCGTTCAGCAGATTCCCGGTGGAGAAATATACCCGGCACTGGACCGGGGCACGATCGATGCGGCAGAATGGGTCGGCCCGTACGATGATGAGAAGCTTGGTTTCGCTCAGGTTGCCCGCTACTATTACTACCCGGGGTGGTGGGAGCCGGGTGCCAACCTTTCTTTCTTTGTAAATCGACAGGCATGGGACGAGCTGCCGAGCATGTATCAGCAGGCCCTGGAGGTTGCGGCCAGGGAGGCGAATCTGAATATGCTGGCACGCTACGACGCATTGAATCCGGCAGCATTCGAAAGACTGATTGCGGGCGGAACCACATTTCAGGCCTTTCCGCAAGACCTGATGGCCGCAGCAGCCAGAATCTCCGCTGAACTCGTCCGGGAGCCAGCTTCCGACGCCGCATACGCAGCCATCATGGAAGACTACATGGATTGGCGCCGCCGCTCAAATCGCTGGTTCGCTACGGCCGAGCAGAGTTACGCCGCCTTCGCTTTCAGTGCTGCGGGCTCCCTTTCATAGGGTGCTACGAGCATCAGAGTGCCCATAGCACCAGCTCTGGAAACAGGATGAGCAAGAGCAGACCCAGGAGTTGGATCCCGATGAATGGCACAACTCCCCGATAAATATGCATTGTCCTCACACCTTCGGGTGCCACGCCACGCAGATAGAATAGGGCGAAGCCGAATGGGGGTGTAAGAAAAGAGGTCTGTAGGTTCATTCCCACCATGACCCCGAACCAAACGAGTGCAACGGCTGCCGGCACGCCTAGCATTGGGGCAAGGAGTTGGGCCGCCGGCGCTATGAGTAGCGGGACAATGATAAACGCTATTTCGAAGAAGTCGATAAAGAAGCCCAGTACAAATATGGAAAGATTGGCGACAATCAGAAACCCAATGACGCCACCCGGTAGGTTGGTGAGCATGTCCTCTATCCAAAAGCCTCCGTCAAGCCCACGGAATACAAGGGCAAAGGCCGTGGAACCAACCAAAAGAAGCAGAACCATGGTGGTAAGCTTCGCCGTCTCCTCCATGGTTTTGCGCAGGGCCTGACGGGTAAGGCGCCGATTTAATGCTGCCAACAGTATGGCGCCTACCGCCCCCAGCGCTCCAGATTCCGTCGGGGTGGCAATCCCGGCGAAGATGCTCCCGAGCACCACTATGATCAGAATCAGGGGCGGGAACATTACAAGAATAATGCGGCGCACGAGTTCTGCCGAGCCGACATCCCGGTCCGCAGAGGGCAGGGCCGGTGCTGCCGTGGGCCGCAGCAGCGCGACTCCCGCCGCGTAAACGGCGTATAGCCCTGCTAAAATTGCGCCCGGCACCAAGGCCCCGATGAACAAGTGTCCAACGGATATGCCTAACTGGTCGGCCAGCACTACAAGGACGACGCTCGGCGGTATGATCTGACCCAGGGTGCCGCTTGCAGTGATTATACCAGTTGCAAGCTCTTTTGAGTACCCGTAGCGCAGCATCACGGGTAGCGATATCATGCCCATGGCGACCACCGAGGCGCCCACTACGCCGGTTGCCGCTGCCAGGAGTGCACCGACGAACACAACAGCAAGGGCAAGACCGCCCCGGACAGGCCCAAAGACCAGCCCAATGGTCTTAAGCAGATCTTCCGCCAGCCCGCTCTTTGCCAGCATTGTGCCCATGAAAATGAAGAATGGCACTGCCAGGAGCACGTAGTTTGACATGATGCCGAAGAGGCGGTCAGGCAAGGCGAGCATGAGGCGCCAGTCAAAGTACCCGACGGAAACCCCAATGGCGGCAAAAACAATCGATACCCCGCCCAGCGAAAAGGCCACCGGATACCCGGAAAAGATGAACAGGAGTGCCGCCGCAAACATTAGTGGCGCAAGCCATTCGTAACCCATAGCAGCGGCCTCACATTAGCGTACGTCAGCCTTCCTGAACGGCCGAGCGAAGGGCGTACACACCGCGGACAATCTGCGCCAGCCCCTGCAACCCAAGAAGCACAAACGCGACCGGGATCACCGTTAGCAGAGGATAGCGCGGAAGTCCGCCGGGGTCGGGAGAGGTCTCGAGTACCGCCCACGATTCTATAACGAAGGGCCAGGAAGCCAAGACCATCAGCACGCAGAACGGCACGAGAAAGGCTGCGGCGCCAATGACGTCAATCCATGCCTTCCCGCGCGCGGAAAGTCTTTGGTAGAGTACATCCACGCGCACATGGGCGCCAGTACGCAGGCCGTATGCGGCGCCCAGCAAGAAGACCAAGCTAAAGAGATACCACTGCATTTCAATAAACATGTTGGAGCTTAGCACCAGGGCCAACTCACCAACGGGCCGCAGCACAAGATCAAGACCCGTCGCTGTCTCGGCATGAATGCGGGAAAATCCCGCAAGGTATCTCACAATCGCATTGTAGGCCCCCACGAGCACCATTAGCAGCGTCAGGCCCCACATTAGGCGGCCGACGCGTTCATTCAGCCGATCGACCTGGTCTGCGAACCGAAGCCAGCGTTGCATACCCTTTTCTAAGACTATTGCGCCCCGTAGTGCCGCTGCCTCTTGCGAAGATCCGTCGCCGCGTCCCGTTTTTGCATGGCAACCATGCGGTCACGAATGATTCTTTCGTAGCCGAGCTCACCCGGCTGGTAGAAGTAGGCCCCCTCCATTTCGGAGGGAAGATACTGAGCCGGAACGTAGTGGTCCGCGTAGTCATGCGGGTAGCGGTACTGCATTCCATGCCCCAGCCCTTTGCCGTCTCGTGAGGCATCCTTTATGGCATCGGGCACGCCGCCGCCCTGCTCGGTTTCCACATGCCGCAGGGCACCAAAGTATGCCTTCGCGCTGTTGCTCTTGGGGGCGGTCGCCAAATATAGGCAGCACTCCGAAAGCAGGTATTGGCCTTCCGGCATGCCCACGTACTCGAACGCCTGCGCCGTGCTCGCGGCCAGCTGCAGGGCCTGTGGATCGGCCAGACCAATGTCCTCCGCGGCAAAGATGAGCATCCGGCGCACAATAAATCGCGGATCTTCTCCGGCGTACACCATGCGCGCCATCCAGTATAGCGCGGCATCCGGGTCGCTGCCCCGTAGACTCTTTATGAAGGCGCTGATGGTATCATAGTGCGCGTCACCTTCCCTGTCATACAGAACGGCACGCCGCTGGATGCTGTCTTCGGCTACGGCAAGAGTAATCTGCACCGCGCCGTCTTCTCCGGCCGGCGTGGTTTCCATCGCAAGCTCAAGGGCATTGAGCAGCGACCGCGCATCGCCGCCTGCCGTCCGAACCAGATGATCCAACGCCTCCTTCTGCAATGTTACGCGCCGATTCCCGTAGCCGCGAGCGTCCGAAAGGGCACGGCCGGCCAGCTGCTCCAGGTCCGCCGCTTGGAGCGGACGCAGTTCAAACACGCGCGAGCGGCTTACCAAGGCCTTTATGACCTCGAAGTAAGGATTCTCCGTCGTGGCACCGATGAAAATTATGGTCCCGCTTTCCACACTTGGCAAGAGCGCATCCTGTTGGGCCTTGTTGAAGCGGTGCACCTCATCAATAAAGAGGATCGTGCGCTGCCCGTGCATACCCAGGAGGTGCTTTGCCTCTTCTGCTGCGCCGCGGAGCTGCTTTACGCCGGAGAGCACGGCATTCAGGGTTGCGAAGCGTGCCGCCGTGGTACGCGCGATGATACGCGCCAGCGTCGTCTTCCCCGTGCCGGGCGGTCCGTACAGAATCAGCGATTGAACGCTATCCGATTCAATCGCGCGTCGCAGCAGCTTGCCCGGCCCCAGCACGTGGCCCTGCCCGACAAACTCGCTGAGATCCTGCGGGCGCATCCGCTCGGCAAGTGGCGCGGCGCGGGACCTGTGGCGCGCTACGGATTCGGCGAAAAGGTCGGGCATGTACTGAACCGGGCACTATGGAAGAAAGGACGGTGACCCCTTGTACCGCTCGGCGACGGCGGAGGCTTCCGCCGCCAAGCGGCGCTGCAAGGAAAGCGGAGAGAGCACATGCGCATGCGCACCCCATCCTAGCAGCCAGGGCATGAGCGCCGCCTCCCGCTCAACCCTAAGCACGAGAAGAAGCCCGTCGGTGACGTCTTCCATGGACACCACATGGGGCGATGGCACCTGCTTAACCCAATACGCCGCCGGGTACCGAAACCGTACGTGCACCGTGATATCGAGGTTCGCCCGTCCCGTTTCTCGCGTCGGACAGTATGCCTGCGGTCTCTCAAAATTGTCGACAAAAAGTCGGAGCTCCGTCATGTCGCCGACATGATAATGGCGTACGACTCCGTCCGCACGATCCAGGCCTATGAGCTTCCAGGCACCTGCAACGTGGCTTAATGCGTACGGTTCAAGAGCTTTGGCACAACCACCGCGCAGTGTGCAGCCGATGACGCGGCGCTCCGCCAGGGCGCGTCGGAGGATTTCAATGCCAGCCTGTTCAGCCGGGTCATCAAAGAGGTTGATGGGAACCAGTTGCAAGGCAGCCTGAAGCGTCAGTGCCTCGGCGCGCAGCCGCTCCGGCAGTGCGGCCGTGAGCTTCGCCCTGACCGAAAGTGCTGCCGCCTGGTGGATCACGCCCAGCCTGTCCTCCGCCGCGCTGGCGCTCCGCAGCAGCACCACGGCTTCGTCCGCCGTCAGGGTAACCGGGGGCAATAAGAAGTCCTCACTTAGCCGATACCCCCTGCCCGGTACGGCCACAATCGGAAGGCCCTCGTGCTGCAACGCGGCCAGGTCCCGATAAATAGTGCGCGTGCTGACGCCAAGGCGGCTGGCCAGATCGGCCGCACGGTGCCACCCATCCTTTTCCAGTTCCGGCACAATGGCCAAGCGCCGCCTATGCATGTTCATGAATTCATGCCGGCAGAAACCAGTAACATCCCTCCAAGGAACAAAGGACGCCGGCCAGGTGCAACTCACGCCGAGAGCGCGGCTATTATGCCTGAGGCGAACTGCTTCGCACCGCCCTGGGACGGGTGCCGAATGTAGGTGGCCTCTATACCCACCAGTCGGAGTGCCCGCTCCGCCTTGCGCCCAATCGCAAGTGTCAGGCGGGGCTGCATAAGTTGCAAGAGCCCTGCCACAACATCCGTTGATGCGGACACTTCCCGTGCAGTCGGCGCGCGTATGGACAGGGGCCGACCTTCATGATGCGGATGGTAGGGTACCGTATTCCAGGTAAAGAAACACGGAAACCACGGCTGCAGCGTCTTCCAGTAGATGCGGGCACTATACTCCGAAAAAGGCTCTGCGGCAACGCTTGTCGCCTTCCCGGTTACCGGAAATTCAGGGTCAGCAAGCTGCGATTCGGAAACCAGCGGGACACCCGAAAACCTGCACCCCCAGGGCCCAGGCGCCTCTGCCAGAAGGAAGACATCGGGACGCACCGCGTAGCATTCGAGATAATTTCGCAGGTTGCGCTGTCGCAGTTGTGCGGCGCCGCGCCGATCATAGACGGGATGAACGTCCCTGTAAGGATTGAACAAAGTCGGCGTTGATGGGGTTTGGAAAACCTTTTCCTTTAGTAGGGTCCATGCATCTTCGAGCAGCATCGCGCTAACCGGTTTCGTGCCAAAGCCAAAATAATGTCTGCCCATCGTGGATTCCTGGGTTGTACTCAAATTCGGCGGCACAAGTGTGACCACGCTCACACAGTGGCAGACGATTGCTAGCATTGTCCGGCAGTGTCAGGCACGTGGGGAGCGCCCATTCGTTGTCTTTTCCGCGCTCGGTCATGTTTCGCGTCGACTCGAAGCCCTGATTCGTGCCGTCACTGGCGGCGACGGAAGTTCGGAAAATGATTGGATACGGGAACAGCACCTCGACTTGGCAAAATGTCTGGACCTGAACGGAAGAGATCTACTCTCGCCATATTTTCAGGAATTGGAGCGGTTGTCGCTTGGCATCAGCTTGACGGCGGAATCCAGTCCGGCGACCCAGGCTCGCGTGCTGGCAATTGGCGAGCTCATGTTGACGACACTCGGGGCAGCCTATCTGCAAAAGCAAGGAATTGAAGTCACCTGGCTGGATGCGCGCACGTTACTCAGAGCCGTAGAAGAGCCCCGCATGATTCCACATCGGCGCTACCTGGCGGCCACATGTAGCTTCGAACCCGATTCAGAGCTTCAGCGCACACTAGCGGGGAGTGGTGTGGCTGTAACTCAAGGATTTATCGCCGGCAACGATCAGGGGCAAACGGTACTTATGGGCTGGGGAGGCTCCGATACGTCAGCGGCTTGCTTTGCGGCAAAACTTCAAGCCCTGCGCCTCGAAATATGGACGGATGTCCCGGGCATGTTTACGGCCGACCCGCGTCTTATTCCATCCGCACGCCTGCTGCGCTATTTGGACTATGACGAGGCGCAGGAGCTTGCCAGTACAGGTGCAGAGGTACTGCATCCGCATTGTCTGCGGCCCTTGCGGGACCAGCACATACCGCTGTATCTGCGCTGCACGGATGCACCGGGAATTGAGGGAACGGAAATCGCCGCCCATGTGCACGGTCACGGCGCCCAGATCAAGGCCATTTCCATGCGCGCCGGCTTGACGCTTATTGCGCTAGAGACCCCACAGATGTGGCACCAGGTAGGCTTTCTCTCCCGGGCCTTTACCGTATTCGAGCGGTATGGCCTATCTATTGGCCTGGTGGCTACCTCGGAGACCAATGTGACCGTCTCCATTGACCCCATCCATGGCGCCGAGCCTGAATCCAATACGCTCAACGCTGTCCTTAGCACGCTAGGCAGCTTCTGCCGTGCGCGGCTGATCGGGCCGTGCGCGGCCGTAAGCCTTGTGGGCCGCCAGCTTCGCAGCGTACTACATGAACTCGGGCCGGCACTCGAGGTACTGGATGAGCAGCAAGTGCTGCTGGTGACCCAGGCAGCGAGCGATCTCAATTTCACTTTTGTGGTGGAGGAGCCGCGCGCGCTACGACTGGTTACGAAGCTGCATGCCCAGGTATTTGCGGCCATCGGCGCCCACGATCCTTTCGGCGCAACCTACCGGAAATTATTCGAGGTCGACACACCCGCTGCCTCACTGCCATGGTGGCACGCGCGCCGCGACGACCTGCTTGCCTTGGAAACGCCCCGATACGTCTACGATGCTGCCACATTGTATGAGAGCGCATCGCGGCTGCAGAAACTGGATACTGTTGACCGCTCATTTTACGCCATGAAGGCCTGTGCGCATGCCGATGTCCTGCGTGTTTTCCACAGCGTCGGACTGGGGTTCGAGTGCGTATCACCCGGCGAGCTGGAATATCTTCGTGCGATTTTCCCGCGCCTTGAGTCCGAGCGGATTCTCTTTACCCCGAATTTTGCTCCGCGGGAAGAATTCGAGTCAGGCTTCGCGCAGGCCGGCTACGTGACGCTAGACAGTATTCGGCCGCTTGAGCTCTGGCCAGACACGTTCGCGGCCAGGGATGTCATCGTGCGAGTGGATCCGGGCCGCGGACACGGCCACCACAGACACGTGCGGACGGCGGGAGCCCAATCCAAATTCGGCATATCTCCGGACGCACTGCCGCGGCTCGGCGCCAAGGCCCGCGCCCTTGGAACACGTATCATAGGCTTTCATGCGCATGTGGGCAGCGGGATTCTAACTCCCGAGACCTGGTCCGAAATAGCCTTTTTTCTTAGCTCGCTGATTGACCGTTTTCCGGATGTACGCCTCATTAACATCGGTGGCGGCCTCGGTGTACCGGAACGTCCTGGTACGCTCCCGCTAAACCTCGATACGCTTGGCAACAGCCTCGCCCGATTTAGGAAAGCACATCCAGGACTCGAGTTGTGGATGGAGCCCGGCAGGTATCTGGTTGCGGAAGCCGGCGTGCTCCTGGCACGTGTAACACAGGTAAAAAGGAAAGGGACTCAATGCTACGTAGGCGTCGAGACGGGCATGAATTCTCTCATTAGACCTGCACTCTACGGCTCTCACCACCCTATCGTCAACCTGACACGCCTGGGTGCGCCAAAGATCCTAACCGCCGATATTGTGGGGCCAATATGCGAAACGGGCGACATTTTGGGCCGCGGCCGCAGACTGCCCGCAACGGAAGAAGGCGACGTACTGCTAGTTGGTGTGGCCGGGGCGTATGGCCGCGTGATGAGCACTTCATACAACCACCGTGAGCCCGCTTCTGAGACGCTGCTGCCCAACAAAAACGCCGCGGACAATGGCGAGTATTAATAGCACCAATTCAAGCGAGCTACGACCGGTTACCAGATCGCACCAATACGCTTCGGCCGGTGCGCGACAAGCCTTTTACTCCTCCAAAACTTGGATGACGGCCGAAGCATGGCTGCGCTGCATAAGGTACACGTGCGACGCGTCCTCGCTTGGCCAGGAACTACGGCCGGGGCTAGGCCTACCCTTTACCCACATTTGTGACTTGACATTGTGATTTGTGCCGCGTAGATTGGCCGCATGACTGCCCAAAATCAGATCCTGCGGACACTGCGGTCTTCGGAAACACGGCTTGAGCGGGTGATGGATGCACACCCCGACGCGGGCCGGACGGCGCTGAGTCGCCGCGTCTGCGAGGCTTTCAGATTCCATGATGTGAAGGGGCAGCCGCAGCAAGCCGGGTGTCTGAAGGCACTAAGGACATTGGAATCCGAGGGCAGGCTGTCATTGCCGGCGCCTAAGCGCTGCATCCAAGGCAGTAATGCACGTCTTTTGGACCAGCCGGTGCCAGAGGCAGAGGATGTGCCCGCTTCACTCAGGGATATCAGGGGGTTGGAACTGGAGCTGGTCGAAGACGACGCGCAGCGCGCCATCTGGAACACGCTCATGGCCACAGAGCATCCGCAGGGTGCGACGAAGTTCGCGGGGGCACAACTGCGGTATCTCTTTCGGAGCGAGCACGGCTATCTGGGGGCGATCGGCTTTGCGGCTTCCGCCCTGTATCTTGGGCCGCGCGATGCGTGGATGGCCTGGTCAGAGGAGCAGCGCCAGAAGCATCTGCACTACGTTGTGGGACTGAACCGGTTCTTGATTCGACCGGAGATCCGGTGCAAGAACCTGGCCAGTCATCTTTTGGGGAAGGTGCTGAGGCGATTGCTACAGGACTTTTTCCAGCGCTACGGGTATCGTCCGTGGGTGGTGGAGACGTTTGTGGGGCCCGATCAGCGGGGGACGTGTTTCCGGGCGGCGGGCTTCCTGTATGTGGGCAAGACCTCCGGTCGGGGCCGGCATGCCCGCACCAAGGCGTGCACCACTTCGAAGAAGGCGGTCTTCGTCTTTGAGTTGGATCGCCGCTGGCGCGCGCGTCTCGGGGTGCCGCATGTAGAGGCCTACCCCCGGCTGGAAGTGGGTGCGGGACTGTGCAGCGACACTTGGGCGCAGCAGGAGTTTGGCGGCGCGCCGCTGGGGGACAAGCGGCGCACGGACCGCCTGGTCCAGAGTGTCGCTATATTGGCCCGAACACCGGGAGAGCCCATGACGGCAGGCATCGAGGTCGAGAGTGCAGCGGTAAAGGGGTATTATCGCTTCATAGAGAAGGTTAACAGCAAGAAGGTTACACCAAAGAAGATCCTGGAACCGCATCGGATGCGTACGATAGAGCGGATGCGTACGCAGACGACGGTATTGTGCGTAGAGGACGAGACGATCATCACCTACAGTACGCGTCCGAAATGCGAGGGTCTAGAGGTGATCGGTAGCAACCAGACCACAGCGAAGGCCCAGGGTGTGCGTTTGCACGCTACGCTGGCCCTGAGTGCAGAGGGGTTGCCGCTGGGGCTGTTGCGCTGTGCGTATGCGCCCGAGAAAGGGCCCCACAAGCCAGCAACGCAGCGCTGGGTAGACGGATTCAACGACACGGTCGAGGCGGCCTCGCATCTCAGTGGCAGGACACGCGTGATCAGCGTCATGGACCGGGAAGGGGACATGTTTGCCGTCTTCGAGGCGTGGCGGAGTCAGCGGCGGACCCACGTGTTGGTGCGGGCCAAGGTGGATCGCATCCTGGCAGGGAAGCAGAAGCTGTTTGCGTCCATGCGCGGGGGTGCCCCGGACGGATTCGTAGAGGTGCCCATAGCCCGTCTGAGCCGCCGCGAGAAGTCGGGCCGTCTGCTGCATGAGAAACGAGGGGGCCGCATGGCGCGCATGGCGGTGCGCTACCGCCAGCTGGCTCTTCGTCCCACAGACGGCTTCACGGGCGAGGCGGTGCGGGTAAGTGGCATTCACCTCCGTGAGGAGGCGCCTCCGGAGGCAGAGACGCCTATAGAGTGGTATTTGCTCACAACCGTGGAGGTAACTACGCGCGAGGAGGCCCTGAAGATGGTGGACTATTACGCGCAGCGGTGGCGCATTGAAGACGCCTTTCGGGTACTCAAGAGCGGGTGCAAGGTGGAGGAGTTGAGCATGCAAAAGGCCAGCAGCCTACACTGCGCCATTACCATCTATGCCGTGATGGCCTGGCGCCTGCTGTTGATGACGCTATTGAGGCGCGAGGTGCCAGAGGCCGAGGCCCAGATCCTGTTTACGGACACGGAGCTGCGTGCGCTTGAGGCCTATGCCCACCGCTACCGCCTGCCGCTTCCCAAGGATCTGGCTTCGGCGATCCTGGTGATGGCTATCCTGGGCGGTTACATGAACCGGAAGAATGACCCGCCGCCGGGGGTCAAGATCATGTGGCGCGGCTACAGCCGCCTGGAAATAGGGGCCGAGTTCGTTGCTGCGGAGCAGTACCTGAGCAAGGCGACAGCAGTGCCTGTTCAGCGGGAATAGCACCGGGCGTGCGAGTGACAAAGGGAACAAATTGGAGGAAAACGGGACAGAACAGACAACGCTCAGGCACCATAATGCCCCGAAAGCGCTATATCGATATGCATTCGAGCTTGGCCCTCTTTCGAAAGACCAAGCCGTTCTACCGCCCATATTCCGGGCATTGAATCCAAGTTCCACGGCCAAAGTGGCTGCGTCCTGACCTCCCAGGCAAGATCGCAATTCTGCTAAACAGGCCGGAAAATCAAAGATGCGACATTATGTCAAGTCCGAGAAGTGGACCAAGGGTAGGGCTAGGCCTGCCGTTTACCCACATCTTTCTCTTAACATTCTGAATCATGCTGTGTAGCTTCACGGCATGTTGCAGCAGAATCAGATTCGAGGCGCGACCAGGACCGGGGCCAACGCCTAGGTCTTTAGGCCGTCCGGTACGGCGGTTTATTCATGCCAAAACCCGTCCGCGACGGCCGTTGTTGTGAGCTCGCGGAGAAGGGGTCGCAACATAAAGTTTATTCTGTCTCCATTGCGGTAGCGGCCGCTCAGATCGTGTAAATGCGCCCCGGACGCATCCCTGATGCGACGAAGACCATGAGAACGGCGCGCTGGGAGCTCGTAGTCGGCCATAAATGCTCATATGAGCCAGCTTACGCCATTAATTGCCCGGTTTGACTGGTACGCTCTGGCAGCGTCGCAGCGCCCGTTTGCAGCCAGCATTCGGCCCGTAGGATTACGTACCATAAATGCCGCTCCTTGTTAGACCCCCGATTCTGCTATATCCCATGTAAATGCCCCTATATGCTTCAGGCCAAACACGTGACATCCTATCTCCACAGGTAATATATTTTGTTACCGGAGCTTCCTTCAACCAATATTCATGTATATAGCTATGAAAGTCATGAAAAAGGTCTCATTGAGTAATATACTCGCCGGATTTACTCTGATGATTGGGCTGTGGATGTTATACTCGCCTGCCTTGTATGAGGCAGAGGCCTTAGCATGGATAGGTGCAACCTGATACACGGCACCACAATGAGCAGACGAATCTTGTTAATTGTAGCCGTTGCAGCAGCTATCTTCGCACGCTGCGACAGTATGGACTTAAGCGACGTGAACGGAGACCGAGCGCGTTTCGCTTGTTGAAGCGGTGAAGACATTCTACGAGAGGGCCATTCAGCAGCAGGAGTCACATAGGCAGTTCGGCGGCAAGATCCATGGCGACAGCACGACGGCCGCCGTACTCACTGAAATGGTACGGCAGTATCCGCCCGATTGGAGTCAGGCCGCGATGTGGACGGGAGGCGATGGAGGCTTTCATGTCGCAACCATTCTTGGTGCGGACAAGCCCGCGGTCAGCTTCTCGCATGACAGCGTTGCGGTGGTGCGAACGCTGGTTGCGGATCTGGATAACGACGGGGAAGTGATCGAAACCCTCCTGGTAGAGTTCGTTAGTTCTGACCCGCTTAACCCCGCGTTCTTCCTTGACTACGTGAAGCAGTGGCAGAATCAGAACTATGGCGAGAACAAGGTTCTTGCAGCCGAATACTCTCTCGGCTACGAGGCGATGCAGGCGTACTTGTACAACCCCGCGGACAGCGTGCTCACGCCAGCCAGCCTGTCGCTGGAGAGGAGGGAAAAGGCAGGCAAGGCGCCAGAGGAAGGCATTTACTTTTGCTGGGTGAGCGATTTTATTCGAACGGGCGGGGTATGTGTGGGAGATCCTCCCAACGACTCTTGCGGCGACAGGGAAGGGAGAGTGGAGATAACCTGCGTGTATATGGATATCGGAGGAGGCGGCGGTGGCGGCGGCGGCAGTGGCGACAGGCCCGAGTTCAGCCTTGCTTGTGATCCCTTTGTAACTCGTGGCGGTGTCGCGGGCTGTACCGTTAGCATTACAAGCGATGACCCAACAGTAACCGCCAGCCAGTTCACTTATCAGTGGTCTTCCGGCGTTGGGGCGAGTGAAACACGGTCAGGTGACGATGGCTATATATGGATGGGCACTGCAACAGAAACCACCTCAATCACCGTTGTGGTTACACAGGGAGGATTCACTACTACCGGTCATATTACCGTAAATGCACGGACGGGTTGGGGGCCGCCTAAATTGAATGCCGCTACGCAGCATACGACCCAACCGATGACAATACCAGGAAGACTTGGATTCTATGGAATAGGCCCAGATGTTTCGCCCAGCCCCATCGTCAAGACGGGCTCAGGGCCGTGGGCGGGCAATTACATGATTGATAAGATTCCGGCACTTAGCTCAGAACTACATATTTCGACTATGCACGCAATGGGCCAACGTATTCTACCCCAGACACTACTTGCTCTGGCTCGTCTGTATTGATAGGAATCGATCAATCCTACTATTCTTTAAACAGGTCTTGCGGGACAACGGGCGGCATGTGGGCGACTGAGAGAGCAATAGAAGTTCACGAAAGAGAACACGAGAGCGGCTACAACGAATGTCTGAGCACTGCTCGGGCAATTGCCCAGATAGAGGCCGTCACAGGAAAGGGATCCGTGGGCTCGACTGCAGCGTCGATGTGGAGAATATTCTACCGCCAGACACTAACAAAAGTAGACCCTTACGCCGGAGCGTTCGACGGAGGAACCCAGACGTTCTGGTTCCGCGGCGGCCGAGGTTGGGCGCATGGCTTTATGACCATACCGAGCCGTGGCTCACCGATGTTCTGTAACTAATGGATGACAAAATGAAAAAGCTGCTTCTTGTACTGGCGTTCCTTATTCCAGCTTGCGCGTCGGCGCAGTATAAGCCGGGCATGATAATGGAGGACGGGGTGTGGAAAGCGCCCACGCCCCAAATGGCATTGGACGCCATTGCGACGAACCCGAATAGTGGCCGCGAGAGCGCAGTAGCCGTGCTGAGACAGACGATGGACACACGTTCGGCTGCGGAACTGGACGCGCTTGCCGACGAATTGGGACGGCTGGTACGTGAGGGCACGGAGGACCAATGGCTTCATGCCACCATAGCCTTGGAACTCGCAGCCAAGGAAGACTATGACGAAGGCATACAGTACGAAAGGGCGGCTAACGTTTTCATACAGGCCTACGAGTCCCTAGAGGATCATGATTACAGTAGGGCAAGAGAGGTCCTACACTCAATTATGAAATCGGGCGGCGGCGATTACATAAGGAAGATGTTCGAATCAAGCGAGCCGCCAGAAAAGCCCTGTTGGATTGCAGGGCATGTTGTGGTTGTGGTTGTGGTTTTGGATGAAGAAAGGCCGCCGGATGAAGAAAGGCCCTACCAGAAGAATGCGTGGTGTGACGCGGGAGACGTGCTCATAAGTAACAGTGACGACGGGCCTGCCCGTGAGGACGTTTGGCCTGCTTGCTTCGGCTCTGTTAAGGGGACAAACGGGTGGCTCAGAGTTGTTTATTAGGGCATGACCTAAAATGGTATGATCGGGCATAGGGTAAGGAATAACGCGCTCGAAAGAAGGGGAAGAAGCGACCAGAACGAGCCGGTGACACCTTATGCAGAACTGCAAGAATATTTGGCGGCACGCACATGGATGCTCATGGTCATACCGCTTTTGCTGCGGTAACGGCTGCTGAGATCGTGCGAATTCGCTCCAGACGTGTCCTGGTGCGACGAAGGCCGCGAGAACGACATGTGGAGCGCCTCTATTGGCCCTGGAATGCGGCGCGGAATGCCGCGATCGCGGCGGCGAGAAGGTGAGCTGGCTACGCGGCCTGGTTAAACCGGCCTTCTATCCAGCCTTCGATGCGGGCAAGTCTCTCACCAAGCGTTCCGACGTGTCTTGTCAGGCCGTTGATTTCCTGACTTCGACGGTTTCAGAGGTGTAAAGTATTGTTGGTACTGGGCCTAATGTTCAGACTGCACACAACACAACCGCCTTACTAGAGGACAATAACGCCGTTCAAGAAAGCTACTCCCCAGACTCCTCTTTCAGCGGGACCGTA
The DNA here is from genome assembly GCA_965216255.1 of Rhodothermales bacterium. GTDB lineage: Bacteria > Bacteroidota > Rhodothermia > Rhodothermales > Bin80. Next base: position 3,083,840 of record OZ244148.1, on the reverse strand, counting down.
TTCCGCTGCAGCGTTAGACCTACCGCCTTGTAGAGATTGATCTGCTGCCTGCCTGTGGCCGCGGGCACCAGGTAGCGCTTGCCCGTGCCCTGGTCCTGCAATACCGACACCTCCACTGCAGAGAACTCCGACAGGATCCGCTCCTTTGCTAAGAAGCAGTGCCAGGTGATCAACGTCAATAGTAAATGGGGTCGACGACAATTAAAAGATAGATAAGAAGGAAGGCCGAGTTCAGTTTTTTGACCCTGGCCGGCACGGGTAACGACCGGAGGGACGCATGGCCCCTGGAAACGGCTGCGTTCGCGTAAGGCCGGGACTGCATGAGTTCCTCCCGCCCGCCGAACAGGTCAGCGGTCTGCACGCGGCATGTGGCAGAACCGCGTCTGTCCTGGAGCCTATGGCGGTCAGGAGTAGCTATGACCGCGAGGACGGCGGTCAGGACGGCAAGGCTTCTGCGGGAGCGGACTCTGCTTGATGGTCGGCCTCCTGGCGCCTCTTAGAGACCTCCAGCCGATAGCTGGGCAGATTCAGCTCCAGAATCACGCTGTGATGTACCAGCCGGTCTATGGCCGCTGCCGTGGTCATCGGATCCTTGAAGATGCGCTCCCACTGCGAAAACGCCAGATTGCTCGTCAGTAGAACGCTGCCCTGTTCGTAGCGCTGCGACAAAAGTAGGAACTGCACCTCCGTCTCCTGCCGGCTGTGCTGGACGTACCCTATGGCACGGGTGGTGAGCGCCTGGTAGCGCGGGAGCCGCTTCAGGAGCTGTGGCAGGCGCAGCTCCCGTTTGGCCCTGAGCATCTCCTGCACGAGCGTGCTGCAATGGTATTCGCGACGCCGCTGGAAGATCAGTTCGCGGCCCAGGGCACACAACAGGTGCGTCTTGCCACTGCCGGGAGGCCCAAAGGCCAGAACGTTCTGCCGGCTCTCCAAGAAGCCTCCCTCCAAGAGCACGCTCAGGTGGTGGTCTATCCGTACCGGCAACCGGCCCCGATCGAAGGTGTCCAGCGTCTTCTGCAGTGGCAGCCGCAACTGGTGCAACCAGCGATGAATTCGGTTGCTATGTCGTTGTTGCTGCTCCTGCTCTATGAGCTCCAGCAGGAAGCGCTCATCGACTCCCGTCGGGCCAAGTCGGCCTTCTATTGGTAACAGGCCCGTATGGCCGGCAAGCGCAGATCCTTCAGTCCCGTGTGTACAGCCCGCTCCAGATCCGCTGTCGCGGCGTCTTCATGGCGCCGCCTCCACCGAAAGAGCAGCCATCGTGGCCTGCTCCAGAAGGCCATCATAACAGCGCAGATCCACCACAGGAGCGGCTACACAAAGAGCCGGAGCCTGCACCGGTGTCTCCATTCTCGTACAGCCTGCTCCGTAATGGCCTCCCTGCGCTGAAGCAAGACGCTGAGGGCCGCATCCACGCCCGATTCGCTCTCCCTGGCCGCCAAATGCAGGACGCGCAGATAGGCCTTGTCTGCCCGGTGAGACTCCTTATGCGTGCGCCGCAGCACGTCATAGGCCATCCGGAACCGGTGCGTGGCAAAGAGATCCGACCGGTACCGGTAGTGGGCAAACGCTCCCGGACCCAGCACCAGCGAGTCGATCACGTGACGCTACTCGATCCGGTACTTGCTCTCGCCGAAGAGCCGCGGCATACGCTCCATAAGGCGCTGCCCATACCACACCTCGACCCATTCGCCAAAGACGCGTACGTCGACACACTCACCGATAAGCTGGCTTTGCACCGAGTAGCTGTTCTTTCTCACGCGTATCGTGCTGCCCCTGGATACCCGCACGCGGTAGCGTTTGTAGCTCTCCAGGCGCCGCTTTGGCAGGGGCCCCAGGAGAAACTGTCATATTTTGGGTCTGTAGAATGCCGCGGCGTATCTTTGTGGAGTACCCATCAATCGCCCTAAACGGGCATATCCGGACTACATCGTATGACAGACCCAACAGAATCCAACGTACACTCACTCCTTACCCGTGAGGAGGCACTCAGCACCCTGGATGACTTGGTGCGCAGCTCTGCCCGGCGCATGCTTCAGGCAGCGCTCGAGCGGCAAGCCGATGACTACGTGAAGGCCCATGCACACCTGCGGAATGAGCACGGCCACCGAGTCGTCAAACGCAATGGCCACCATCCGCAGAGAGAAATCCTCACGGGTGCGGGCCCGCTAGCGATCCAGCGACCCCATGTCCGTGATCCTCGAACAGGGCATACCTTCACCAGCGCCATACTGCCGCGCTATATGCGCCGCAGTCCGTCGTTGGCCGATCGAAGATCGGCTGATGCACTCATTCCGGCCTTGTACCTGCGGGGAGTTTCGACCAACGACTTTGCTCTGGCCCTGGAGGCCATACTTGGGCCGCAAGCTGGCAACCTATCGCCATCGTCGATCAGCCGACTCAAGGGGGCCTGGCTAGAGGAATACCGGCAATGGAACAAGCGGGACCCCGCGGGCAAACGGTATGTTTACCTCTGGGCTGACGGGTTATACTTCAATGTCCGCATGGGAAACGAGCGCCCGTGTATGCTTGTTATTATTGGAGTTACACCCGATGGAAGAAAAGAGCTCGTAGGACTTCTGGACGCAGAGCGGGAAAGCAGGCTGTCCTGGAAGGAGCTATTGCTGGACAACGAGGCTTGGACGTAGCGCCTAAGGCGGCCACAGCAGACGGAGGCCTGGGCTTCTGGGCTGCGCTGGATGAAGTATACCCCTCCACGCTACAACAGCGATGCTGGGTGCACAAGACGGCCAACGTGCCGGGTAAGCTGCCCAAGAAGCTGCAGGGGGCTGCGAAAGAGAGGCTCCGTGGCATCTATACGGCACCGTCCAGGAAGGATGCCATGAAGGCACTCGATACCTTCGAGAATCTCTTCGGAGGCGCCTACGAGAAGGCGCTCACCTGTCTGCGCAAGGATCAAGAGGAGCTCTTGAGCTTCTACCAGTTCCCGCCCGAACACTGGGTTCACCTTCGGACTTCGAATCCCATTGAGTCCACGTTTGCGAGCGCAGGGAAACGTACACGGCAAACCAAGGGATGCGGCAGCCGGGAGGCGACACTGATGATGGTTTACAAGCTGACCCGGGAAGCGCAGAAACGCTGGCGGAGGCTGACTGGATCGCAGCTGCTCATCCTTGTGTTGGAAACAACCCCACACGAGTACAGCGTAGAAGTAGACAAACAAGCCGCCTAATTCTAATTCCCCAATTCCATGCCGCGGCATTCTACAGACCCAAGATATGACAGTTTCTCGGGCCCCAGGAAGGTCTGCTCCTCTTTGAAGCGCTCCTGGCGCTCCGCATTCAGCTGCCCAGACAGCTTCTCGAGAAAGGCCTCGTAGGCCTGCTGATTCTCGAAGTATTCTGGCCAATCGTCGATCGGCCGTGCCACGAAGGATGAGCTCATTCTTTGTGACCCGCTTCAGACGGTGGTGCCGCTGTTCAATCTTCCCGTTCTCATGTGGACTCGCCGGCTGCGTATGCTGAGAGTCCATCCCGTAATGGCGCAGCAGTGCCTGATAGCGTTCGGTGAAGTTTTCATCGCTCTTGCGCTTCAGGTTGCGTACCGCGCAGCTTATCGAAGCGTGCAGCCGGGGCACGCCTGCACAGCGCACGAGCGCATGCTGCAGGCCTTCCGAGAGCGCCTCGAAGCTCTCCGACCTGCAGACCGTGTCGGCCTCCCAGTTGGAATATGCCAGCACAAAGCGATACAACAGATGCGCAAATGGCTCCCCCTTCATCGTTACCCCCAGTTTGTTGAGGCACCTGAAGTCGGACTGCGCACGCTCCCCGGGGGCATACTCCTGATCGAATTAGACTTCCTTCGGAGGCCCCTCCATGGCCTTCCACTGCTTTACACGCCGCTGCAGCGTACGCAACTGGCCCTGCTGGAACCTGCCCGGATGCCTGCGCTGCAACTCGCCAAAGAGCGCCTTCACCTTGAGGCCGGGATTGGCTTCCAGGAATGCCCTGGTTTCATCCCACACCTCCGCGAACGGATCCTTGCGCGTGCGCCATGTGTGGGGCTTCTTTGTATCGCTCGGCACCTTGCCCAGACGCACATATTTGCGCGCTGTAGTCTGGCACATGCCAGCCTTGGCCGCTGCCGCTGTTATGGGTACATCCTTTTTCACTACCAACTTGAAAAGAAGAAGGAACTGCTCATCGGTAACCATCTCGGACGCGGATCGGCTGGAACAATTCGCCCATCCACGCCCAGAAACACCTTAAGCCCCATTTTATTGTTATTTGTCGCCGCCGTAATATCTAAATGTCGCCAACCACCCCCCAGCTTGAGCGCAAGCAGGGAGCGGATAGCACACGCCGCAGGTAGTTGCTCCGAACCGGGCATATGGGCTGCCATCGCCTCCAGATCCGTGGTTATCAGGTCCTTGACGAAAAGAAACAGCCCGCCAAACTTCGTATGGAATTGGTGGTCCGCGGTGTTGTACTGGCGGTGATCTGCAGGCGGGGCGTGGATCAATCGCTGTTCATGACCAAAGTAGCGACGATTCATTCTTGGCAGTCCTGCCTCCCGAATCACCAATCCGATCGTGTTGATGCCTGCGCGCAGTTTTTCCTTTTTGAGGCGGGCATGGATTTGTGCATTGCTCAGGTGTTGCCTGGTGCGCAGCTCCAGGATCCGCGCATCTCGTTGCTGGGTCGTAGGGGTCTTGGGCTTGGGTTTAGGGCCGGATCTGGGTGATCTGAAGTGGTCGATGGTCGCCGACTTGCGCAACGCTGCGACCATATTATAAACGGTTCCTTTTTTTTGCCCGAATTGCTGGGTTACCTCAGCTACGGGGCGTCCATCAACGAAGTGCGCGCGCAGCGCTTCGTACTGCCGATGCGCCGGAGACGACGGTTTGACAAACAGAGCATAAAGAGTAGTCTTGTAGATACGAGTGTATCGTGCGTGTAACACACGCTATTACCTAATTAGTGCTTGTACGAAAATACTTTAAATCTTCAATAAACAATCAGTTATATCTTGCAATTGGCGGTGAATCTGAGGGACGTATAGCCGATTTGGGCGTTTAAGAGCGCAAAACAGCTCACATTCGCCAGGGAAACCATGCGCAAGATTGTCCCAGAGTGCCGTGCACTCGACAGTACGCCGATCAAGGAGATTGCCATAGACCCGAGAATGCGCGACGACATGAGTGCGGTGCTCAAGGGTCTGCAGTGCGTCTACTGCACGGCGGAATCCCGTACGGCCTTGTTCGCGATTCTGGAGGCGCACTTTCAGCCGGGTAAACGTAAAGATGTCGGACGACCGGGCATGGATCTATGGCGCGTCATCGTGTTTGCGATAGTCAAGCAGTGCCTGGATCTGGACTACGATGCTTTGTTGTACCGGGCCAACAACGATCTCTTGCTGCGGGAGCTCTTGGGGCACGGAGATGCCGGGTTTGACGCGGTGAAGTACAGCAGACAGCGGCTGGTGGACAACGTGCAGCTTTTGACGCCGAAGCTGGTCCGGAAGGTGGCCCAATTGATAGTGCGGACGGGGCACAAGGTGGCTGGAAAAGAGTCTGGGACCGCGCTAGCCGGTCGCTGCGATTCCAGGGTGGTTAAGACGCATGTGCACTATCCCACCGATGTGGGTCTGTGCTGGGATGCGGTTCGTGGTCTAATACGTGTGAGTGCACGCTCGGCTGCGGCATTCGCTCTTCCGGGCTGGCGCAAGCATGCGGATCGCACGCGGAAGATATACCAGGCCTTCATCCGGGTGCGGACGGCCCCGCGCTACCGGCAGAATCCGAAAGGAGTGAAGGCGTACTTGCGCCAGTGCACACAGACTGCAGCACGTGCCCGTACGCTGTTAAATGCCTTGGCCACAGTGGAGAAATCGGAGGCGGCGCGAGCGGATATCGCGTATTACTTGCGCTATGTGGACTTGTTGGTGGATCAAGTAAGGCGTCGCATCCTCTTGGGCGAGATGATTCCACATGCGCAGAAAGTGTTTTCCATCCACAAGCCACATACGCGTTGGATCAGCAAAGGCAAGGCGGGCGTGCTGGCCGAGCTGGGCCTTCCGGTCGCACTGGTAGAAGATGAGCACCGGTTCATTTTGGCTTATCACATCCTGTGGGACACATCAGATGTTGAGGTGGCGGTACCGATCATTGATGCGGTGCAGGCGGCTTTTCCAGAGTTCAATGCGTGCAGTTTTGACCGGGGCTTTCACAGCTTGAAGAATCGAAAAGCATTGGATGCTCGGCTGGCGCTCAATGCGCTTCCGAAGAAGGGCAAGCTTTCTCTGGCGGAGCGTGCGCGGGAGCGCGCGCCTGCGTTCAAGGCAGCGCGGCGGCAGCACCCGGCCGTCGAGTCGTGTCTGGCCAATTTCGGACTTCGGGGCGGTGCGCTGGTGCGGGAGAAGAGTCCGGAGAACTTCGCGCTGATGGTGAGCCTGTCCGTGCTGGCAGTCAACATGCACCGGCTGGGTTGCCTGGTGCGCGCCCAGGAACGGGCACGAATAAAGCGTCGGCGAAAACGCGCGGCGTAGGCCCGCTACCACCTCGCAGAAAGGTCCCAATCGCAGGCCCCAAGGGACACGTATGCCCTCCCGATAGGAACACAACGCCCTTCGAGCCGCAAACTGTCCGTGCGCGCACGCAAGAGACGCCAGCATGGCCGAAACACTCGAAGCGGACCGTCAACGAACTCAAAAAACGACCGTGCCGGTGCATTCGAGGCCGAAAAAAGAGAGTATTCGGTCAATCACTAATTACAACAATTGCCAGCTTGTGCTGTTCTAGACGGGCACATTGCGACTTAAGACGCCCAACGGCGGATTAGACTGTGGCTTGGTGCCCCTCAAGGTTGGGGCACACGGAGGTGATGTCAATACGAATAGCTAGTGAGATATCCTCACTATCTCACCGTCATAACATGGCAGCAAGAATGTCACACTGCCCCCAAAACCCTCTCCAATGCACCTGGAGGGCCTATTTGCTCACACGAATTAGACGAGTTAGAAATGCAGGGTACAGTAGGCCTCTGCCTATCCAGCCACGCCACTCGCGGCTGCATGTTGGCCCATTACTTGTGCGGTGATGATTCCTACCGTGCGAAATCAAACCCGCGTATGGCCTCATTGCCGGCCAACCTTTCAACGATCCGCATAGTCGCTGCTGGCAGGAATACATGCCGCGCGGCTTCAGAACCCGCAGTTTCGACGATAACGGCGCGTGTATCCCGGACTGTCACCGTTGGCCGGGCCTGAAAGCCAGTGTCGCTTCATGCTTCCAGTGCCGCTTCCCAATTATTCACGGCGGGATTCCGCTGCATGCGCCGGAGCAACCACTTACAACTTATTTCCGCACTGGCTACAAAATCTTGCGTCTGCTTTATGCGCATCGGCGGAGCATCGACTGCACACCCGAATCCGGGCATTCTGGCTGCTACTATGTGACCGCGCGAACTCGGCCGTGACGATACCAGTAGGTACGGCTATTATGCCGTAACCAATGATCATGATTACAGCGGCCAAGACCTGCCCCATGGGCGTAAGTGGGTATATGTCGCCGTACCCGACCGTAGTTAGCGTGACAATAGCCCAGTATACACTCCGCGGAATATTGTCAAATCCGTTTTCTGCGCCTTCGATTACGTAGATCAGCGAACCAAGAATGGTTACCAGCGCCAGTACGGTGACAATAAAGATCGTGATCTTGCGGCGGCTGGCCCGCAGCGCCCCCATGAGGTAATTGGCCTCCGTGAGGAATTGCATGAGCTTCAGAATCCGGAATACGCGTAGAATGCGCAGCAGTCGAATTGCCAGCAGCGCATGCGCACCAGGCAGGAGCAGTCCCAGGTACGTCGGAAGTACGGCCAGTAGATCAACGATCCCGTAGAAACTGCGGGCGTAGAGAAGCGGGCGTCCCACGCAGATAAGCCGAAGCGCGTACTCGACCGTGAAAATGACTGTGAATCCCCATTCTATGCGAATCAAGAAGAAATGGAACCGGCTCCCGATGGTATCCACACTCTCCAGCATGACGGTACCGACACTTGCCAAAATGATAACGATGAGGGCTTCATCGAAGAATTTGGCCTGCGGCGTATCTGCACCGAAAATGAATCTGTGAATTGCCAGGCGCCGCCCAGTAAGGCGTTCGGAATCGAAGGGACGCTCCTCCAAGCCGTCAGAAGGATTCATCACGGAAAAAAGGGGGCTGGCGGGGCAGAATGCGGAGCCATCTGGCTTTGACGATACAGCGCAAAATAATGGAAGGCCGCGACCATTATGCCATTATTGATGGTGCCGTTCGCAATTAGGCGCGGTATTTCGTCTGGATCAAGCAACACTACTTCTATGTCTTCTGCGCTATCCAGGCACTGATCTCCGCCTGGTAACGCACCCGGCGCCACAAATAGATGGCATCGGTTTTCGTGTATGGCCGAATTCGGAATCATGGTACCTATCGGAATGGCCTGCACTGACGTATAGCCCGTCTCCTCCCGCATTTCCCGGAGTGCGGCCTCTGCGGCCGTCTCACCGGTATCCACCAAACCTCCCGGTAGCTCGAGCGCTACTTCACGCGCGCCATGCCGGTACTGCCGAACGCAGACTAGCCTGCCATCTGGCGTTACAGGAACGATGTTAACCCAGTCTGGAGCCTCAATGATGTAGAAGTTATGAATGCACCCCGATCGGGGCGAACGGCTCCGGTCACGCCGCACACTGAAAATGGCAAAGTGACCGCACGATTCGCTTTCCAGTCGATCCCAGCTACTGACCATGACAGATCCCGGCTATACAACAATCAGGCAGCCATCGTTTACCAACGCTGCGAGAAGGGTCATGAGGGCCATATTGTCGAGGCCTGTACCAAAGGCCGCGGCATCCAGCGTGGCAGCACCTGTAATCAGCGGCGCGGCGTCGGCCAGATCTTCCGTGAGGTCGTAGCACGAACCGCAGGCATACAGGCGAGTGCCCGTGTTCCCCTCGGTATAAGCAAGATAAGCAACGGCGCTCCGGCGCAGGCAATCGCCCTGCGTAAGGGCCTTTCGCAGTCGATCTTGCGTCCACGCTCCATGCGGCGCCGCAGGATAGAATCCACGCTGCGGCTCGGTCAGAAAGCCGCCGAACCAGCGTTCAATGGCCGCTTCATCTTCCACCGCGTCTCTAACGATAGCACGAACCTGCTGCAGGACAACCGGCGCTATGCGTCCTGGATCCTGGCTTGCATCGCATCCGCCGTCTTTCAGCCACCTCCTGGAATCGGCTCGTTCTGCTACCTCTTCCAAGTAGCCCAGTACCAGCTTCTTGTGGTCCGGCGCACGAAACCCTATTGAGTAGGTCATACATGGCCCCAGCGCTACGCCCCAGTGCGGAAACCGGGGGGGTAAGTACAGCATGTCCCCCGGCGCCAGTATCCACTCCGCATCGGGGGTGAAGTCCGGCAGTATTTCTATGTCAAGATCACGCAAAAAATCAACGTCAAGTGGCGCCGGGTCATGGCTGATCTGCCAGCGACGGCGCCCGTGGCCCTGCAATAGAAATACATCGTAGTTGTCCACATGCGGGCCTGCGCTGCCATGCAATGACGCGTAGCTGACCTGCACGTCATCCAGTCGCCAATTCGGGACGAACCTGAAGTGCGCCAGGATATCGTTTACGGCCAGCACGTGCCGGTCCACTTCCTGTACAAGGATGGTCCAGTGGCTGTCCGGAAGATCCTCGAAGTCCTCCGGCTCAAAAGGGCCAAACCGCACTTCCCACGGATAGTCACCGCCCTTTTCCAAAATGAGGCGTGCCGAGATGTCCTCCTGGCAGGCAAGATCAAGAAGGTCCGGAGGCTTGAGGGGAATTACAGGTCCCGGCATGGCTCCGCGAACCAGAAGCGGCCGCTTCCGCCAATAGTCATGGAGGAAAGCCTCCAGGGTAAGGCCTCCGAACAGCGTGGGAATTGGCGTCATTTGCGGAAGAGCAGTTTCAGTAATTCAATAACGGGCCAAACAAGCAGCAACGCCATAACAATGGCCGCGACCGAGCGTGAGCTCTTCTGCCGGGGAAATTCGTAGGCGCAATAGGGACAGTCTTCCGCCTTGCGGGATACTTCCAGGGCACAGGATGGACACTCTTTCATAATACGCGAGATTCGTCTAAGCAGGCTTGAAACACCAAGCTTTTATACGCTTTTACGTGGACTTCATTCCAGCCGTGGGTATTGTGAGCGCAACATTACTGCCGACAGTGGCCGAAACCGTGCCAGGTGCCCCAGCCAAAGACATCCGTGTAGTCGTTGCCGGTCCGGAGCACCACCCGTATGCAGAATCGGTTTGCGGCCTAATCGAGAAGGCTGCGGCCGCTCGCGGCACCGGTATCGCGAAGCGTGAGCCCGAATATATCCGTCGAAAGATGGACGAAGGAAAGGCAATCATTGCCCTCTGTGGCAACGACGTGGCCGGATTCTGCTATATTGAGACATGGAGCCACGGCAGGTATGCCGTCAATTCGGGGCTGATCGTGGCCCCGAATTACCGCAAGCGTGGGCTCGCTAAACGCATCAAGAAGCGTGCCTTTGACCTGTCGCGGCAGCGGTATCCCAACGCCAAGTTGTTCGGCATCACCACCAGCCTGGCGGTCATGAAGATTAACTCCGAGCTCGGCTACAAGCCCGTTACCTTCTCCGAGTTGACTACGGACGATGTATTCTGGCAGGGCTGCCAAAGCTGCCCGAACTACGATGTGCTAACACGCATGCAGCGGAAGATGTGCCTGTGCACGGGGATGCTGTACGATCCCGACAACGAGTAGCGAAGCCGGACCTGTCAGGCCCTTGGTACCGTATACGCTGAGTGTGCAGTCTGCTAACGGTGCGCGTTGCCCTGCCTTTGCCGCTGGCACGCACTTTTACATATCTCGTGCCGGAAACTCTCGCGGCTGGCGCCCAAGTCGGCTGCCGCGCAGAGGTCTCGTTTCGGGGACGCCGCATGACAGGCGTCATTGTGGAACGGACAATAGAAGCAGGCGGGGCACGGCGGCTACGACCGCTGTCTGATGTGCTTGAATCGTCGCCGTCTCTGGACGCAGATCTGCTGCGGCTAACGCGCTGGATGGCAGACTATTATGCATGTGGGTGGGGCGAAGCCATCCGCACAGCGCTGCCATCCGGTATTGACAGGCAGGAGATCCTCAGCATCCGCTCCACCGGTGCACCCTACGACACCTGGACGGAGCATCCCAAGGCCGGACCTGTACTGCGGTATCTGGACTGCCACCCCGAAGCTACGCTGGGCGGCATGCGTAATGCGGGCCTGGACGCACCGCTGTCACTTTTGCGCCGCCTTGAGAGCGAAGGCGTGGTATCGCTGGCCACCACGGTAAGAAGTCCAAGAGTTCGGCCAAAATTCGAGGACCACCTGCGCCTTGCGAGTGCTGGCAGTTCCGGCTCTGTGGTCCGGGGTCCGAGGCAAAAGGCCATTTTGAGCGCCATGGCAGCCATTGCCGCTGAAGGAGAGGATACGCCGAGCAAGAGCGATGTGCTTCGGCGGGCAGAAGCAAGCGCCGCTTCTATGAATAGTCTGGTTGCAAGGGGTATTCTCGAAGTTGTGCGCCGTCCTTCTATTCGTACGCCGATGTACGGCATAGGCGCCGCGCCCGGCACCTATGCCCGCCACCCGGCCCAGGAATCGGCATTCCAATGCATTGGGAATGCGTTCGACGAGGGAGGTTTTCACACTTTTCTGCTGCACGGCGTAACGGGAAGCGGCAAGACGGAGGTATATATTGCCGCCCTCTCCCTGGTGCTCGAGCGCGGACAGACTGGTATCGTCCTCGTACCCGAGATAGCACTTACTCCCCAGACTGTTCGGCGCTTCCGCCATCGGTTTGGCGACAGGGTCGCCGTGCTCCACTCCCGCATGAGCCTTGGCGAGCGCTACGACGCGTGGCGCCATCTGCGAGGCGGACGCTACAGTGTTGCGATAGGGCCACGTTCTGCGGTCCTCGCTCCGCTGTCCAACATCGGGCTGATCGTAGTGGACGAAGAGCATGAAGGATCCTACAAGCAGCAGGAACCGGCCCCGCGCTATCATGCCCGCGATGTCGCCGTCATGCGTGCGCGTATGCAGGACGCGGTTTGTGTTCTCGGCTCCGCCACACCAAGCCTGGAGAGCCTTAACAATGCGAGAACCGGCAAATACACGCTCCTGGAAATGCCTGAGCGAGTGCCCGTACCCGGCCGCGCAGCGGCACCCTTGCCGAGTATCCGAACAGTCGACCTTACGCTGGAGCATCGGAAGCACCGCCTGGACGGGGCCATATCCGTACCCCTGCGCGAGGCCATTGAAGTACGCCTGGCACGCAACGAGCAGGTAATTCTACTGCAGAACCGGCGGGGATATGCACCCATTCTGCAGTGCAGCGGCTGCGGCTTTGTACCTACGTGCCCTGACTGCTCGGTCACCCTCACCTATCACAAGCCTCGCCACCAGCTTCGGTGCCACTTCTGTGGGCGCACGCACAGGCTACTTGCCGTGTGTCCAACGTGCAAATCCCGTGAACTTGACCAGATTGGGGCCGGCACGCAACGCGTGGAGGAGGAGCTTGCCGAACAGGTACCCGACGCGCGCATCATCCGCATGGACCTCGATACGACGAGCCAGAAGAATGCCCATCACCGGATACTTGACCGGTTCGGACGCGGAGATGCCGACATCCTCGTCGGCACGCAGATGGTCGCCAAAGGGCTTGATTTTCGCCGCGTGACCCTGGTCGGTGTCGTAGGTGCGGACTTGGGCATGCACCTGCCGGATTTCCGGGCGGAAGAACGCACGTTTCAACTGCTCATGCAGGTCGCGGGGCGCGCGGGACGTGCCGAATTGGAGGGCGAAGTGCTGCTGCAGACCCGGCGGCCGGATCACCCCGTATTTCAATACATCCTATCGCACGATTATGCCAGCTTTGCGGCGGCGCTACTAGAGGAGCGGCGGCTTCTGCGGTATCCGCCATTCGGGCGCCTCGTCGGCGTGGCGTTCAAGGGGCCGGACGAGACTCGCGTCGCCCGCATCGCCCGCGAATGGACGGCGCTGGCTAGGGAAAATCTGCCGGAATCAGTTGATCTTCTCGGACCCGGATCCGCCTACGTTGCACGTGTAAAGAAACAGTATCGCTACCAGACCATGGTCAAGGCACCCAAGATGTATACCGGGGCGGTACGGGCCGTGCGTGCGACGCTTGAGGCTTACGGGCGCCCTCCCGCTGGATACCGAATATCCGTCAACGTAGATCCGATGGGCCTGGACTAAGTCCGGGAACCGCCTGTCACCCGTGCTGTTGACGCCGGGAGAAGGGTAAGTCCCGTGCGGTCAGCTCCCTCTGAACCCCGTCAGGGCCGGAAGGCAGCAGCGGTAGGAGGTTGTAGCGATGCGATGCGGGTAGCTTGCCCTTCTCTTGTTTTGTGGCACCGCACAGCTGCCATTTCTCGGTTCTGGGCCCACCGTGTCATATAGCTCCAGATTCCGCCTAGTGCAATCGGCTGCGCATTAGGCGGTCTAATCGTATTTTCCACCCTACTTCAACGCCAACCAAGATTCCATGTACGCACTGCCTATAGTTATCCAGCAGCAGTCTGGCGGCGGTCCTTTCGGGGCCCTTACCATGCCCATTTTTCTGCTGGCGATATTCCTGGTGTTCTACCTATTTATTATCCGGCCACAGAAGAAACGTGAAGACAAGCGCAAGGCCATGATCGCGGCGGTGCGCAAAGATGACAAGGTTGTTACCGCCGGAGGCATTCATGGCACGGTGACCAAAGTCGATGAAAGCAGCGTCCTTGTGGACGTCGCGACCAACGTCAAGCTGCGCATCGAGAAAAGTGCCTTAGCAAACGTCACGCCACGGTAGACGCTGCGCACTCTCTTTGCGGCAACGAACTAGCATGGAGCCCGCCCAACAACCTTTCCTCTTTGATTCGGTTGAAGATGCTATAGCGGAAGTCCGCCAGGGCCACCTCGTAGTTGTAGTTGACGACGAGGACAGGGAAAATGAAGGCGACTTCATCGGTGCGGCCGAAACCATTACGGCCGACCTAGTTAATTTCATGGCTACGTTCGGGCGGGGATTGATTTGCGTCCCTATGACTCGGGACCGGACGGAATGGCTCGGTCTCGACATGATGGTCGAGGCCAATACGGGACGCTACGAGACTCCATTCACCGTCTCGGTGGACCACCGCTGGGACACAACAACGGGCATCAGCGCAGCCGACCGCGCCTGCACGATCCGGGCGCTTGCAGATCAGCGGGCCGGTCCCCAGGATTTTGCCAAACCCGGGCATGTCTTCCCACTTCGGGCTCAGAAGGGAGGAACCCTTCGCCGGGCGGGTCACACGGAGGCCGCTGTAGATCTGGCCTCACTTGCGGGCCTGACCCCCGTAGGGGTTCTGGTAGAAATCCTCAATGAGGATGGTACCATGGCCCGCGTTCCGGAGCTCACACAGATCGCCAGGCGCTTCGACATGCGGATTATTACAATCAGCGACCTCATTGCATACCGAATGCAGAATGAGACGCTGATTGGGCGTGTTGCGGATGTCAAACTCCCTACTAAGTATGGACAATTCAACCTGGCAGCCTTCGAGGACAGCCTTACCGGGGATGTCCACCTTGCCCTCTACAAAGGCTCGTGGACTGAAGACGAGCCTGTACTCACACGCGTCCATTCGCAATGTGTTACGGGTGATATCTTCGGATCTCAGCGCTGTGACTGCGGGGAACAGCTCCAGACGGCCATGCAGCGCGTAGCGAACAACGGCCAGGGTGTCGTGCTGTACATGAAGCAGGAGGGGCGAGGAATTGGTCTTCTCAACAAGCTGCGCGCCTATCAACTGCAGGAGCAGGGCATGGATACGGTCGAGGCAAACGAAGCGCTTGGCTTCCGAATGGATCACCGCGACTATGGCATTGGCTGCCAGATTCTGCGTAGCCTTGGAGTGCGCAAGCTAAGGCTCATGACTAATAATCCGACCAAACGCGTCGGGCTGCATGGGTACGGCCTCGAAATCGTCGAGCGCGTACCCATAGAAATTCCCGCCAACGAAACCAACGAATCCTACCTGAGGACCAAGCGAGACCGAATGGGCCATATATTGGAGGGTCTGGATAGTCACAAGGCGCTGCGCCGAACCCTCTAGGCTCCGGCCCCGGTTACATCGACATTTGCCCGACACCATTATGCCGTATCGCCCTATCGCCCAGACCACTCTACTCGGCTTGGCATTCCTACTTGCAGCGCCTTCCCAGGCGCAGCGGACTGCCAAACCCGTGCTACACGGAAAAAACTGGGTAGCCATTACCGGCAAGCCCCTCGGTGCAACGGCCGGCGCCCTTATGTTTGCCAAGGGTGGAAATGCGGTAGATGCTGCCTGTGCGATGCTAGGTGCCACCTCTACCATGTGGGACGTACTTAGCTGGGGCGGCGAGACGCAGGCGCTTATATACCATCCCGACGAAGGCAGGGTGATTGGCATTAACGGTCTCGGTGTCGCTCCTACCGGCGCTACGGCAGAGTTCTTCCAGGAGCAAGAACTCCGATATCCGCCCGAATTCGGCCCGCTGGCTGCCGTGACCCCCGGCACGCCCGGTGCGCTAATGGTTATGCTAGCCGAGTACGGGACCCTCAGTCTCAAGGAAATACTGGAGCCATCGGCGCAGATGGCAGAAGGCTATCCAATCGAATTCGAGGCCTCGCGGAGCATCGAGCAGAACAAGGATAGGATCAAGGACTGGCCGTATTCACGGGCCGTATTTCTGCCGCACTTTGGGGAAGACTACGAGGCCCCAAAGCCCGGTGAAATCTTCCGCCAGCTTGATCTGGCCCGCACGCTGCGCCAACTCATAGAGACCGAAGCAGCGGCCCTCGCAGAAGGGAAAGGCCGCAAAGAGGCCATCTACGCCGCCTACGACCGCTTCTACCGGGGTGATATTGCTGCGGAGCTTGTTCGCGGAACACAGGAACAGGGTGGCCTCCTCACTATGGAGGACCTGGACGCGTGGCAGGTCCACATCGAAGAGCCCGTCAAAACCACGTACCGGAATATCGAAGTCTACAAGCTCACCCACTGGGTGCAGGGCCCGGTAATGCTGCAGATCCTGAACATGTTGGAAAATCTCGACGTTCAGGCCATGGGCTACAACAGTGCCCGGTATATCCACGCACTGTACCAGGTCATGAACCTGGCCTTCGCGGATCGGGACTTCTACTACGGTGATCCCTACTTCCCACCGACGGAGCCGCTGGAAGGCCTGCTTTCGAAGGAATACGCCCGCGAACGCATCCAGGAAATTGATTGGGAACGTAACAATGCAATGACCAAGCCAGGCGACCCATACCCGTTCCAGGGTGGTGAGAATCCGTACCTGCACTATCTGGAGGGCTGGGGCGACAGTGCGACAGCATCCGTGTTTGACGAGGCCTCTATGGAAGACTTCTATGCCGGCACCACGTCCATCCAGGCCGCCGATGCCGACGGGTGGGTGGTTTCGGTCACCCCGAGCGGCGGCTGGATACCGGCGGCCATTGCCGGACGGACGGGCATTGGGCTTAGCCAGCGCATGCAAAGCTTTGTGCTCGATCCGGCAGAAAATCCGTATAACGTCGTGGAGCCCGGTAAACGGCCGCGCGCGACGCTAACGCCTGGCATGGCACTTAAGGATGGCAAACCGTACCTGTCGTTCGCGGTCCAAGGCGGCGACAGTCAGGACCAGAACCTTACGCAGTTCTTCCTGAACATGGTGGAGTTTGGTATGAACGTTCAGGAGGCCGTTGAGGCGGCCAACATGAATAGCTTCCAGATGCGCGGCTCATTCGGCGAACACGAGACGCAGCCGGGCAGATTATTGCTGCAGAACGACGTCCCTCCGTGGGTGCGCGGCAAGCTCCGCGACATGGGCTACACGCTCACCTTCAGCGAGCGGACATCCGGCCCTATTACAGCGATCTTTTTTGACCGAGAGCACGGAACCCTCTGGGGCGGGGCGAGCCATCATGGAGACGACTACGGTATTGCCTGGTAGGTAGTGATCCCACCGCATGCTAGCATACCGAACTTTACGCTTCTAGCTAGCTTGGTCTTTGCTGGGTGCGTCGGATCCGGTGCACCTGCAACCGTAGACTACACTTTTGATGTGGTGCCGATCCTGGCGGAGTACTGTTTCAATTGCCACGGCCCGGATCCAGCGAGCAGGAAAGCAGAACTTTCGCTGCATACGCGCGATGATCTGTATGGTACGCTGCGCAAAGATTCCAGCCGCTTCGTTATAGTGCCAGGCGACCCCGACCGTAGCGAACTCATCCGGCGCATCACGGCTCCAAGCCGGCGGGAACGCATGCCTCCACCAGATGACGCACCGCGCGCGCTGTCGGAGTACGAGATAGCCGTACTGGAACGATGGGTAGAGCAGGGCGCGGAATGGGAGCCGCACTGGGCCTTTATCCCGCCGCACCGGCCGGACGTGCGAGCATTGGGCGCGGCGAACGCAACGCCGTAGATCACTTCATCAGGGCGCGACTGGATCGCGAAGGTCTTTCCCCCTCGCCTGAGGCTGATCCTCGAACCCTCATTCGGCGCCTGTACCTGGATCTTACGGGCCTTCCTCCGAGCGGAGAAGAAATGCGTGCGCATTTGGAGAATAACGCGTATGAGGACGTGGTGGAAGTTCTCCTGGCCTCACCCCACTTTGGAGAGCGCATGGCTCTGCACTGGCTTGACCTCGCCCGATACGCAGACACTAACGGCTACTCCATCGATGGAGGACGGCACATGTGGCTTTGGCGTGACTGGCTCATCCACGCCTTTAACATTAACAAGCCGTTCGACACCTTCGTTATTGAGCAGCTGGCGGGCGACCTCGTGCCGGATGCCACAGAGACCTCCCGCGTCGCTACCGGATTTCACCGCAATCATATGATCACGCACGAGGGCGGTACGATCCCCGAAGAGAACCTCACCAACTACGTTGTTGACCGAGTAAAGACCACTGGGGAAGTGTTCCTGGGCCTGACGCTAGCATGCGCGCAGTGCCACGACCACACGTACGACCCCATAACGCAGCGCGACTACTATAGGCTATTCGCCTTCTTCAACACGACCGGTGACCGGGGTCTGGATGGCGATGCCGGAGTTAACTCCGTGCCCTCCTTGCAAGCCTCCTCGTTCCTTGCCACGCCGGAAGAAGAGGCGCAAGTGCGAGCAGAGCTTGATGGCCTGCATGCAGCGCTGCGTGCGGAGACCAGCATGCAAACGTCATGGGAAGCTGAAATGCGCCGCCAACTTTCAAGGCGAGGGCACGGATTGGCGCTGCACGCACTGGCAGCGGAGAAGATTACAACACCCAATTCCGGTTACACCGGCGAGATTCGCCGCGACGGATCCATCTATATCGGCCAGTCAGGAGGCTTGGCGGCGTACAATGTTGCACTGAGACAGCCCGAGACCGACGCGCCCATTACGGGGATCCGCATCGCCTTCTATCCGGGCGTAAACGGTGGACGCCTGGGCCATGGCCGCAAGATGGACGGTTCGTTTGTGCTTTCAAGTGTCCATGTCAGTGCCTGCGCCGTACAGAGTGATCAAGTGGATCCGCATCACACACTTGCCTTACGCCGTATCACGGCAAGCACCTAGAACCTGCTGTATCCGGCGCGTGCGGCACTCGATGAACGACGGATTAATGGCTGGTCGCCCCATCCGGATAATGGCAGACCCCAGCATATCACGACAATTTTTTAAGAGCCGCTGGATGCACGAACGGTGCCATTCGCTACCGTGATGCCGAGTTTTGGCGCAGGGGATAACCTCATTGCAGGGCATTTTCGCATCTATGCCACGGAAGGGACTGACGACGGGCATTTTCTGGCCCAAAACGTGCGCTCCGCCCTCTCGGTGCCCGCTCCGGAGCGCACGCCACTGCAAACTGAAGCCGTACGGCAGGCGTTCGCGGCCGAGTCCGACGCCACGGCGCTACTCCGAAGCCAAATTGCAAACCTGGAGCAAAGACTTGATGTACTCACCGCGACGCATTCAACCATGGTGATGGACTTAACGCCGGAGCCGCGTGAGACATTCATCCTGAACAGGGGGCAATATGATCAGCCTCTCGACCGCGTCCAGCCAGGCGTACCCTCGTTTTTGCCGCCCCTTGAAGAAGAGCCTACTCGCCTGGGATTTGCCCGATGGCTGGTATCGCCGGAGCATCCTCTTACCTCCCGCGTGGCGGTCAACAGATTCTGGCAGCTTCTCTTTGGAACCGGCTTGGTGGCAACGGCCGCTGACTTCGGGACGCGAGGCAACATCCCCAGCCACGCCAAGCTGCTCGACTGGCTGGCCGTGGAATTCGTGAATAACGGATACGACGTGAAGGACCTGATCCGGCTCATGGTGCTTTCCGCCACGTATCGCCAGGATGCTGCGGCTACGCCAGCTCTCTTGGAATTGGACCCAGATAATCGCCTCCTGGCCCGTGGGCCACGGTTCCGCCTGCAGGCGGAATTCATGCGGGATAGCGCGCTGAAGATCAGCGGCCTGCTGGCCAGCCGCCTGGGCGGACCAAGCGTCCGTCCCTATCAGCCACCGGGACTCTGGAAGGAAATCAGCCATTATGGCAGTACGCCAGCCACGGCACAAGTATATGTTCAGGACCATGCCGAAAATCTCTACCGGCGCAGCCTATACACGTATTGGAAGCGCACAGCTCCACCGCCCACCATGCTCACGTTTGACGCGCCGACACGGGAGATTTGCACGGTAACGAGAGAGACTACAAACACACCGCTACAGGCACTCGCGCTGCTAAACGATCCCCAGTTTGTGGAGGCAAGCCGTGCCTTTGCCGCACGGATCCTGCGTAACATAGAGGGCACCACGGCAGCCAGGATCGCTTTCGCGTACGAAGAAGCTACTGGCCACACCCCCGACGAAGAGACTACCGCGCTGTTGGAAGACCGCCTGGAAGAAGAACTCGGGGCCTTTAGAGCGAATCCGGGACACGCTGCGCAGTATCTGGATGTGGGTGAATCCCCGCGCGATGGTTCGCTTGATGCTGCTGAGCATGCAGCCTGGACGCTGCTTGCGAGTCTGTTGCTGAACCTTAGCGAGACCATTACTCGGAGCTAAGATGCACCCTCTACTCTATCATGAGTGTGCGCTTACACGCCGCACATTTCTGGGAAGGGCGGCCCGGCGGATCGGGCGGCTGGGCTTGGCAAGCCTGCTCTTCCCGGACCTCTTGGGAGCGCGCCGGTATGGCCTCCCGCATTTTGTACCCAAGGCTAAGCGCATAATCTATCTCTTCCAGTCCGGAGGGCCCTCGCACGTAGACCTCTTTGACTTCAAACCGGTCCAGGAGAATCTGCACGCTCCCGGTTTCCGTGCGGGGCGGGCAGCGACTCACGGGCATGACCTCCCGTCAGGAGTCCTTTCCCGTGGTCGCACCGCATTGGCCCATGCAACGCTGCGGGAAGCATGGAACATGGATCAGCGACCTACTGCCACACATCCAGACGATAGCCGATGACATCTGTATCGTCAAGTCGATGCTTACGGAGGCCATTAATCACGATCCGGCCATTACCTACATCAATACGGGCTCGCAGCAGATCGGACATGCCAGCCTGGGCGCATGGCTTAGCTACGGTCTGGGCAGCGAGAACAAAAACCTGCCTGTCTATATGGTGCTGCTGTCCCAGGGCTCGGGGAAAAACCCGGGGCAGCCCATTTTTGCGAGACTTTGGGGTAGCGGATACCTGCCAAGCAGCCACCAGGGCGTATTACTGCGGCCGGGTGTCAATCCCATGCTGTATCTGTCCGATCCGCCGGGCGTTACGCGCAAGCAGCGGCGCCGTATGCTCGACGACCTGGCCCACCTCAATCGACGCGAAGCAGCCGCCGTCGGCGATCCAGAGACCATCGC
The DNA here is from genome assembly GCA_965216255.1 of Rhodothermales bacterium. GTDB lineage: Bacteria > Bacteroidota > Rhodothermia > Rhodothermales > Bin80. The sequence goes on along the minus strand of OZ244148.1, from coordinate 3,062,919 downwards.
CCGCATTGAAGCCTATGAAATGGCTTACCGAATGCAAACCGCGGTACCTGCGCTCATGGACCTTTCAGACGAGGCATTCGAACTCTACGGTCCTCAGTCCCGCAAGCCTGGCAGTTACGGCGCCAATTGTTTGCTGGCCCGGCAAATGATTGAACGGGGCGTGCGTTTTGTGCAGCTCTTCCACCGGGGATGGGACCAACATATTGCGCTGAGACAGCAACTCCCGTCTCAATGCCAAGATGTAGATCAGGCGTCGGCCGCGCTGATCAAGGACCTGAAGCGCCGTGGACTGCTTGATGAAACGCTCGTTATCTGGGGCGGAGAGTTTGGGCGGACCGTGTACAGCCAGGGGCAATGGGGGCATCCGAGCGCTGGGCGTGACCACCACGGCCGCTGTTTTTCTCTCTGGCTCGCTGGCGGTGGCATTAGGCCGGGCTTCGAATACGGCAAGACGGATGATTTTTCCTATAATATTGTAGAGAACCCGGTTCACATCCGAGATCTCAATGCCACCATCCTGCGTCTATTGAGCCTGGACCACCAACGCCTTTCAGTCAAGTTTCGTGGCCTGGACCACAAATTGACGGGAGTAGAGGAGGCGCATGTTGTTAACGGAATTCTTGCCTAGAACACGAACCGGAATGCAAAGGGTTGTCCATGGCCATCATGCACCTGCATCACTCCCTGCATCAGTCTCCAGTGGCCCGGATACGTGCGGAGAAACGGATAGTCTCCAGGCGTGGCCGGAGCCCAAATTTTCAGCAAAACTTCGGAGCCAGGACCCGCTAGTTCCGTCGCAATGAGCACAGCAGAGGTGTCTGGCACATACATGCCGGAAGCGGCTTCATTCTCGGCCCGCAGTCCAATAGCCTCCGCGGCACGCGGCTCGGTAAATACTGCGTTGTGCGGCATGTCGCCAGGGTTAGAAAAGCGCAGATTCACCCACCGCCCCGCAGGTACGGTGAGCAAGGTCTTGTCGAATTGCAACGCCCCCGGTATCACCGAAAGCGAATAGTCCAGCGGCAGCTCTTCAATCTGCCGAGCAGGTGTAGATTGCACGAGTACGTCAAGCATATTCAGATGATGTTGCATGAACTGCTCTGCCAGCGGCGTCCGCGCACTGATTTCGCTTCTCTTGCCGCCAACGTATTCCTCCTCCACTTTGAATTGCCAGGTCTTGGCTAGTGAGATGAAGATACCCCCGGCGCGCAGGTAGAGTTGTTCCGAAGTGCCCCAGAATCCGCCGCGGCCGCGTGGGTCATCGACGCGCACGGCAACAACGTTGCGCTCAGACCTCAACACTCCTTCAGGGACACGGTAGAGGCGGACCATGTCATATCCATTCAGAGTCTCTCCCACAGAGCTGCCATTGACAAAAACCTCGTCGCTGTCATAAATGGGCCCAAGTCCCAGGATCGCACTGCCAGCAGCCATTCTCAGATCGACTTCAGTACGAAACCACACCGCACCGTCAAACGATGTCAGGGCATCCGTCTTCACCCATGGCATGGGAAGCACCATCGTATCCCAGTCAGAAGTATCTAGATCGCTCGCCGACCAGTCTATCCGCTCGGTCGCATGGCCCGCCGCAGCAAGCCGCCCGATCAGTCTCGTAAATTCCAGCGCGCCTATGTCTGCGGCAAAGGCATCCAATAATCCATCTCTGTGGCGAGCTGCGGCAATGAACAGCGCTTCCGCCAGCCAGACATCGTGCACTACTTCCGGGCGTTTGCTCTGCCGGAAAAGTTCGGCTCCAGTGCTATCGCCTTGCGGCATTTCAGAGACCGCCAGAAATGCCGCAAGGCGTACATTCAGATCAGCGTCGCCAAGCAGCCCTGCCTGCCGAATCGCCATCAGGCTCAAACCCGTGCGAGGCAGCACTGCCAGCGCAGCCTTGCGCACACCCGACGCCGGATGCATGAGTGCATCCACTACCGCCGACACGACGTTGCCGCTAATGGCAGCCAGGCCGTGCAGCGTCCAGAGTGCGTGTACGGCGGATCCATTAAGCCCAATCTTGTCCACGTTCGTACCTCGAACCAAGTCTACAAGACCAGGCACGATATTGGTCTCGCCCCGCTCTACAAGCAGTCGCTGTGCGGTCAGGCGCCAGAACATGTTATCGTGCCTGAGCGCCTCTAGCAGCGTAGCCGGCCGGTCCGCATGCAGGACGGGAAGCTTCCTCTTGGAGGCGCCATTGTACGCGATTCTATAAATGCGCCCATGCTCCCTGTCCCGGAGCACATTGATGTGTGCATTCCCCCCACCCGTTCGGAAGCCCTCGGGTGTGGGATTGTGCTGCACGATAAAATTGTACCGGTCCAAGATCCATACCGCCCCATCCGGTCCTACTTCGGCGTGCACGGGAGACACCCATTCATCCGCGCTCGCCAAGAGGTTCCAGTTGTCCCGTTCCCTGAACCTTGATCCCGCGGGCTCCACTATCGCCAGGTGCAGCAGGTGGCCCGTCGGCTCGCTGACAAAAACGATGCGGTTCCAATACTCCGGTGGATAGTCACGTGCCGTATTCAGGTTGTGACCGGCCGCTGCAGTAAAACTACCCCACACATCTACCTGCCGTATGTTCGGCGTATTTGGGCGAATGGCGTAGTGCCCATCAATCTTGGTCTTTCCGTTACCCATAAGGCCCGGTACGCCTACATAATACCGGTCCGGTATCGCGACAAACACGCTGTGCTCATTGTTAGCCGTTGAACCAAAGACATCGAACGCCTCCGAAAAACCGAGTCCCCATGTGTTGTTGGTAAACATCGAAACCTGTTCCAGGTGGCCCGGCTTGAATCGGAATACGCCCTGGACCAGGCGAACGGTATCACCGCCGACCACGCCCTCAAAATCGCTGTACCCTACAGTTCCCCAGACCCAGTTGTCGAATCCAACCTTCAGGCTCGACGGACCGGCATGCGTGTCGCCGGTCCCAAACCCGGTAAATAGCACTTCTCGAACGTCGGCGCGATCGTCTCCATGCGTATCCTGCAAAAACAGCATGTCCGGCGCCTGTGAGACGATCACACCGCCGTGCGCGAAGGTGAGGCCCGTCGCAATACTCAGTCCGTCCGCAAAGACGGTGATGAAATCAGCCCGGCCGTCCCCATTCGTATCCTGCAGGATCTTGATGACATCACGGCCGTCCGCCTGAAGGTTATGCAGATAATCCAGGGTTTCGATAACAAACAGCCGCCCCCGCTCATCCCAGGCCAGGGCTATCGGGTTGACAATGTCCGGCTCTGCCGCAAAAAGCGTGATCTCAAAGCCGGGCGGCGTTTGCATGTAGACCGTGGACGACTCTGGAGGCAGGTGATGCTGAAACACCGGCGCCGGATCCCGTTCCTCGTAGTTCGGGATGCTGTCGTGCGGGGAGTATTCCAGCGGCGGAATGTCAAGGGCCTCCCATGATGCACGCACATCGTCGCCTGCAGCCCACAGCAATCCGGCCTCCAGGAGGGCCTGAAAGCCCGGATGATTCCAGGTGCGTTCATCGTGGCCGTACGCCGTGTAAAAGATCCTGCCATTGCCATGCGTTCGCGTCCAGGTCCACGGCTCCCTGTGATCACCGTCCACACGCTCCATGAGCACTGTTCGATCCGGAGCGTGCTTGGTATGGACTTACGTTTCGTCCCACGTCTCGAATTCTTCCACTGCCTGCATCGCTGCGTGATCATGGCAGACAGCGCGTGCAGTAAAGGTTCCGACGCCGTGCCCCTGGAACTGCGCCCCTACTAGGCGCACGAAGGCGTCCGAGTTACGAAAACAGAAGGATGCACTATGAACGGGCACAAAGCCCTTTCCCGATGCCACAAAATCCAGCAGAGCCCCTTCCTGCGCAGCCGTAATGGAATCGTGATTGGCATACACCAACACCACGTCGTAGTGATGCAAGGTCTCAGGGTCCAGCGCGCTAGGATCATTGGTGTAGGAAATGCTTATGCCATTCGTGCCGAACGCTGCAGCAATCGCCGAGGCGTACGTCTGCGCGTCAGGATGTCTGCTTTCGTGGCCGAGGAATAGTACTTCCACCTTACGCGGTCCCGCGTCTTCAACCGGCATACAGGCTATGAATACGGGGAACAGGGAAAAGACAACGCACGCCAAACGCAAACGAATCATGGTAACAACCAGGGTTTATACCAGACCGACAGGATCAATCGGTATCCAGCCTTGGACGGGGCGAAGGATGTTTAATCCCCGCACGGCTTTGCTTCTGCCCCTGCCGGTGCATAGACGATGAATAGACGTAGGGTTACCGAACCCGTTGGAACCGTGCTGTGGAACGTGCGCCGCGGGTTGCAGGTCTTGGCCCGGGCCCTAACGGGCACGGGGACCTGGTCCTGAAGCATCTGAAGAGCCTCCCCCTCAACGACGTAGATAAACTCTTGCGCGCCGCGACGACTATGACGGGCGCGCCCATTCCAGGCTTTACGGTTACAAAACCGAAAGACAGTATCCGGCCGTCAGTTACTTTCGGTGGCTTCGGCATGTTGATCTCACCCCAGTTGAAGGCATGCGTTTCTGCGTCTTCGGGGTACACGATCTTGCAGGGACCGATCTCTTGCAATGTTAGAACTCGCTGGCAGGTGATGTGCTTTAGGTCTGCGTCACGTCACCAAGCTCCGGCACGTGCTGTAGCAGATGCCTTGCAATGGCGTCCGCAAAATCCGGATCGTTGATATGGAGATCCATTTCAACCACGCACACCGAGGGCCCCACATTTTCACGCAGGGCCTTGAATAATGCCGCATCGGCGGCTGGATCGTAGAATGGTTGCCCTTCTGCGTCGATCGCGCTAACGCCGCGAAGCGGGATAAGCAGCGTAACGGGGCCTTTCGCCTGGCTAAGCTTGTCCGCAATCCTCCGTCCAATACGTACACACTCTTCTGCACTCGTACGCATTAGGGTCACGTTGGCATTGTGACGGTAAAGGTTGCGATCCCTGAATGCGGCCGGCACCGTGCCAAGCGCCCAGAAATTTACCATATCAAGTGCGCCACAGGAGACAACCTGCGGCAAAGCGTGCCGTCCAGCCGCACCCAGACGATCCGGTCCGGCACTTAGCACGCCCCCGACCACTTCGTCGCACCACTCCGTGGTCGTGATATCCGCTACCGCCTTGATGAATCCGCTTTCTATGAGAGCCTCCATGGCGCGGCCACCACTTCCCGTCGCGTGAAAAACGAGCACTTCATAACCCGCTTCTGCCAAAGTGTGACGCACACGATCCACGCACGGCGTTGTTACCCCAAACATGGTGGCGGCAATCAGCGGCCTGTCTTCCGCTGCCGGCACCGTCTGCTCAACCATACCGCACACCGCACCGGCAGCGTTTGCCAAAATCCTGCGGGAGATGCCATTCAGCCCGGCGATGTCCACAACAGAATACATCATCGTAACATCCTTCATGCCTACATACGGCCCAACGTCGCCGGAGGCGATTGTGGACACCATCAATTTCGGTATCCCAACCGGAAGGGTCCGCATGCCGGCCGTGGCGATTGCCGTGCCGCCGGAGCCTCCCAGTCCAATCACGGCCTGCACTCCCCTATTTTCCATCAAGGCTTGCACCCGAACACACACACCCTTCGTCATCACTTCTAGCGCCGCTCCCCGGTCCCCCTTTTCCCTCAGGGCTGCAAGAGTGCTGCCTCCCGCCAAGGCCACTTCCTCCGCAGAAATGTCTGCGGGGAACGGACTACTGCCCATTACACCGGAGTCCATCACCAGCGTGGCATGCCCTCTTTCCTCGACTAGGTCCCGTACGTACGCACATTCGGCCCCTTTGGTATCCAGCGTGACTATGAGCAGAATGGGCGCCTGCATAAACAAATCGTAATCGTGTTACAGCGCTCGGGGCCTTTAATGTATTGGCTTAGATTACAGAATGCCAGGCAATAGGCGGACGAGGACCTGCGGATTCTGCCAAGCAGAAGGCTGCGCCAGGTTAGTAACCGAATAAGACGGTCTGGACCCAATGGTGGGACAACTCCGTGGTGGGCACGCGATCTAGCCGACCCACTTGGTTACTGCCCCCGTGATTTATCAAAACTCGCCGTCCCGCCACGTCTCTTACCTACGTACCGGCAAATCCACGCGCCGCGCCACGGTTCCGTTCTTCACATCTCGTTGGAGAATGTGTATTTTCGATCCACCGACCATACTTCCTATTCCGAGCTCCATGCTTATCCCAGCGTCGCAAACGGGTTACAAACGGGCCCCCGCGCTGCTTGCGCTCTTTTTTGCAGGCTACCTGCTGGGACCGGTCATCCACCGTGTTCACCACGGCGATTCGACGCTTGATTCCTCGCCCGTGGACAGCCGTGACCATGCGACAGCTGCAAGTGACCCGCATGAGCATACCATAACGGGTGACCACGATTGTCTGCTGTGTGCCCGCCTGGTGTTCTACAGTGAGGCGGAGGAGCCCGTTTGTAGTTTCCTACCTGGAAATGAAGCATATCCTGCCTGCCGAGTAGCTCCGTCGGCTCCGCTTGATCCGTGTCTTCATGCAATACGAGGCCCGCCTCCCGTAGCGTGATGTCATGACTTGCCTTCGTCTCTGACCCGGTGACAGCTGCCGGTAGCAGATGTGTGCAGTCCCGCGGCATGAGAATCACGTTCATTTCGATGGGCGCAAGCCATGCTATTGCAATTTAAGCGCGTCCTATTAATACTCGCCATTATCGTGCCACTTGGCGCATACCATGCCTCCGCCCAGGAATCAGGCCACATTTCAGGCACCGTTTTCAATGGCTCCGGAATAGTTGCCGCGGACGCTCAGGTTCGGCTGGTCGGCCTCGGGTGGCTGACGGACACCAGCTCCGAGGGCACATTTCTTTTGAGAAATGTGCCTATAGGTTCCTACCTACTGGAAGTAAGCAGCAATCGTTGGGGCCGCGCCATTGAGCCGGCCACAGTTCTGGTAAACCAGACTACGGAGGTTCAAATCGAGCTCCTGCGCCAAATCGATTTGGAGGAATTGGTGATCACTGCAGGGCCCGTGGCATTGACACGCTCCGAGGCTGTCCAGCCGACGGATGTGGCCACGCAGCAGGACCTCATGGAAGCTGAAGGTGTCACTATCGGCGATGCCCTTGGCAGCCGCCCTGGCATAACGTCTACTTTCTTCGGTCCCGGTGCCGGCCGGCCCGTTATTCGCGGGCTGGGCGGAAGCCGCGTGCGCATACTACAGCAGGGCATGGCCGTGGCCGATGCATCGGATATTAGCCCGGACCACGCCGTCAGTATCGAGACACTCAGCGCGCACCGCATAGAGGTCGTGCGAGGGCCTGCGACGCTGTTATATGGAAGCTCCGCCATAGGGGGCGTCGTGAATGTCCTGGACGGCAGAGTTCCCAACGAACTGCCCACGTCGCCAGTTGAGGGCTCCGCGGTTGCCCGGGCCGGTTCCGTTGCCGATGAACGAACCGGGGCTCTCGACCTGGGCGGAGGACTCGGCAGCTGGGCATGGCAGGCCAACGGACTGTTGCGCAGGACGGGCGACTATACCCTACCTTCAGGCCTCGTAGGTGAAGCAAAGCACGAGGAGGGAGGCTCGACAGATGTACTCGAGAACAGTGCGGTTGCCGTGAACCGTGGATCCTTGGGGCTCTCTTACGTCAGCAAGCGGGGCTACATAGGAATGGCGTACAGTGCATACGGTTCAGACTACGGTATCCCGGGATCCGGGCACGAAGCGGAGGGAGAAGAGGATGAGCATCCTCAAAATGGGGAAGCGACAGCGACGGAAGGAGGGACCAGTATCGAGATGCTGCAGCAGGCATTGGATATCGAAGGGGCGTGGCGAATGAGGCGGGGGCCCGTGAATGGCATGCGGATGCACGTTAGCATTTCAGACTACGCCCACGATGAAATTGAAGGCAAGGAAGTCGGCACAACGTTTGACAACCAAAAGTGGGAAGCCCGCATTGAAGCAGATCATTCTGCGACCCAGAACAATACGGGCGTAATCGGCGTGCAGATTGATGGCCGCAGCCTCGACCTGGTGGGTGATGAAGCGTACGTCCCTTCAACGAAAACAAACAGCCTGGCCGTGTTCATGCTGGAGCGCTTCCGCTTTGGGAAGGCCGATATTGAGGCAGGAATTCGTTACGAGCACGCGGGCATCAACCCGAAGGCCGATGCTCGGTCCAGGACGTTTGGCACCGTTTCGGTCTCCGGCGGCATAAACTATACGCCACGGGAACACCTGGCACTTGCCCTGTCTGCCTCAAGGTCCGTGAAGATTCCCGACGCGGTCGAACTCTACGCCAACGGGCCACATGTGGCAACTCGTGCATTTGAAATTGGAAACGAAAATCTGGACGTCGAGACGGCACTCAGCCTGGACGCGTCCACGCACCTGCATTTCGACCGTTTCGATGCTACGGCAACGGCATTCTACCTCCGATTTTCAGATTTCGTATTCCTGCAGAACACCCCTGATGTAGAAGAAGCCTTCCGGTTATTCTATGTATCACAGGCGGATGCCCAATTTAGTGGGTTCGAATTCCTGGCGGACACGGAGCTGCTCCACATGGGCGATCGGCATGCTTCCCTCCGGCTTTGGAGCGACTATACCCACGCCGTGCAGTTAGAAGACGACGAAGCGCTGCCCCGCATTCCTCCGTTTCGCATCGGCGCGTCCCTGCGCTTTGAACAAGGGCCGCTTTACCTCGGCGTGTCGGTAACGCACGTTAGCGATCAAAGCCGTGTGGTCGCCTACGAAGAGGAGACTCCGGGCTTCCAGGCTATCGATGCCTCGGTCCGCTATCGCCTGTTTGCCCGTTCCACAGCGCATGAATTCGGGCTACAGGGCCACAACCTCACAAATGCGGTGGCCCGAATGCATACATCCTTCCTGAAGGATATCGCCCCACGGCCGGGCCGCGATTTCAGGCTCACGTACCGCTTCCTGTTTTAGCCGCTTAGAATATCTCGATAGAGATGCAATAGTCGCTTGTGTCAAGCTCAATGATGCGACTGTCGCTCTTTATCCGGAAATCCACAATGGCCGTTGGCAAGAACTCCCTGGGTGTATTCATCCGAAAGAGGGTGTCGGCAACCACGTGCCAATCTTCATAGGAGAGGTGCACCGTGGCAAGGCCAGCTGCAGCCACCATCGGCGCATATGCGAGCACCTTGTTCAGATGGTTGATGCCTTGCTGTTGGTGGATATTGGGATCCATGGCTGCTACATCGTAACTTGCGTAGAGGAGATGCGGGATAACGGCACCAATGGCGGCTGCGTTCCACCAAAGCGGCCGTCGCGCGCGAAGTCTACCATGCAAGCTTACCTGGACCTTCTAGACCATGTGCTCCTGTGCGGGCTAAGAAGGGAGGACCGGACCGGCACTGGGACGCTGAGTGTATTCGGCTGCCAGTTGCGTTTTGACCTGCAGGAAGGCTTCCCGCTCGTAACAACGAAGCGGGTGTGGTTCCGTGCGCTGGCCTGTGAAATGCTATGGTTCCTGTCGGGGTCTTCCAACATAAAGCCCCTCGTGGATGCCCATATTTCCATCTGGACGGACTGGCCACTTGCCAACTATCTTAAGTCAGGTGGCGTTCGCATCCCTGAACCGAACACCAGCGAATGGAATGCCTGCAAGCATGACTTCGAGGAGCGCATTCGGCAAGACCGTACCTTTGCTGAAGCACATGGGGACCTAGGACCTGTCTACGGCAGGCAGTGGCGAGATTTTCGCGGAAAGGACCAGATCACGGCGGTGATACATTCCATCAGGAATCATCCTGAAAGCCGCCGACATATTGTCAGCGCGTGGGATCCGAGCCGCATCCACGAAATGGCTCTTCCGCCATGCCACATGTTCTATCAATTCTACGTGGGTCGTGGGACACTAAGCTGCCATCTCTACATTCGGTCCAACGATCTCTTTCTGGGGGCACCGTTCAACATCGCGCAATATGCGCTACTGACACATATGGTGGCACAGCAGTCCAACCTCGGAGTCGGGGAACTCGTCTACACTATCGGAGATGCGCACGCGTACCTCAACCATCTGGACCAGATTCGCCTGCAGTTGGAGCGGGATCCTCTGCCTCTGCCACAGTTAAAGATCAACCGGCATCCACCGTCTATATTTGACTACGCGTACGAGGATTTTGTGCTCGAAAACTACCGCCATCACCCCGCCATTCGGGCCCCCATTGCGGTATAGCCCAGGCCCCGAATCATCTCGCATGACCTGGCAGGGCAGGGGTGTCGGCAATGTCTGTGGGAACACCAGCTCGATAGTAGCGCTTAGAGCCTCTCCCAAGGTCCGAACTCGTTTGCTACGACCTGCCCGCATGTTCTGGCACGACCGGAGTATGGGCGCAGAGCTAGTCATTGAGCCGGAGGGCAGTTTTTGCATTCTCTAACACGCTACAGAGCCCGGTGGTAAGTTGAGGTAGGGAAACCGCTACCAATAAGGCCGGAGAATGGTTCAGGAGGTGGAACGCTTCTGGCTCCGCAAGGCACCACGAGATATTCGACTATAGGACTGCAGCCATGACTCGCATCGCCTCACAAAGTCGAGGAAGAATGCGGCGCATTTTCCGCGATATCTATGAGGACAACTTGCGGATTGCCGGGCGCTCGGTCTTGGCGGATCCCGGACCAAGGCGCTGGCGCGGCTGGGTTCTGCTGGGACTTGCCGGCCTGCTGGTTACTTTTGACGGAAGGCGCATTCTCCCGATGAACGGTCCGACTCCATTCGTTAAGGAGGCTGCGTACACAGCCGCGCCGGCGGCGGCTCCTGAGGATGACCCTCTAGCGACCGACATTCTCAGTAATGCCCGGCAGGTTCCCTTGGCAGAGCTTTTCGGGCTTGGTGTCAAGACAATCGTAATAGACCCTGGCCATGGAGGAGGAGATCCGGGTGCAATAGGACCCACAAGTCTTACGGAGAAGTCGGTAGCGCTTGAGGTCGCCCGCCGCTTGCGAAACCGCCTGGAACAAAGCGGCTTTCACGTTCTGATGACACGTAGCGCCGATATCAGAATCAGTCTCAAGGACCGCGTGAGATTTGCCATTGACAAAGAAGCCGACCTCTTCGTTTCCGTGCATGTAAATGCGCTGCCCGACAAGCTTTCTACGGTGGAGACGTATTATTTTGGTAGACGCACCACTGAAAAGAGCATGCAGCTGGCTATGAGAGAAAATGCTAATTCCGGCTACACTCGCTTTGAGTGGCAGCGGGCTATTAATAGCCTTGGAGATAGCATGAAGATTACGGAATCCAAACTCTTGGCCACTGCGATACAAAGCGAACTATACCGTGGTATTCGTGAAGCGAATATCGACGTCATTAACTGGGGTATCCGGCCCGGCCCATTTGAGGTCCTGCTGGGCGTCCCCGTGCCCGCAGTACTGACAGAGGTCTCGGTCATCAGTACACCGGAAGATGAGTCATTGCTTTATACGAGCGCCTATCTTGAACGCATTGCGCTAGCTCTGGATGCCGGCATCCGCAAGTATCTACGTGACTAGCCCGCGATTCTCCTCATATACTCTCGAAAGCAACAATCATGGATGATATCCTGCACATTGGCATTGACTTGGGGACCTCACGCAGTGCCGTGGCTGGCAGCAACGGCAAGCGCAAATGGATTCAAAGCTACGTCGGGTGGCCCCGTGACTTTGTAGCCCGCAAGCTTTTGAAGAAGGATATCCTTTTTGGGCAGGATGCCGTGGACAATGAACTGTCTGTTCATCTGGTGCGACCCTTGGAAAATGGTGTCATTCGCGACGGTACCCAGCGGGATGAAGAGGCAGTACGCAAGCTTATCCATCACTTGATCCAACTCGCTGAACCCGACAAGGAGCAGCGCATTTTCGCCGCCGTCGGTGTTCCGGCAGAAGCCCTCAAGGTCAACAAGGTTGCCATTCGCGAAGCTGTCCGGGAATACGCTGATACGCTGATGGTAGTCTCTGAGCCGTTTGCCGTGGCCTACAACCTTGGCGCCCTAAACAATGCTGTAATCATCGACATTGGTGCCGGTACCGTGGATTTCTGCGCCATGCACGGCACAATGCCCGCAGAAGAGGATCAACGTTCGCTTCGAACGGCTGGTGACTACGTGGATAGGCAGCTGGTTGATCTTTTGAAGGAAAAATTTCCGAATACCGTCTTTTCGGAAACCCTGGTACGGCAGTACAAAGAACGGTATGGACGCGTTGGCAAGGCAAGTGGCCGTGTAAAGGTTAGTCTGCCTATTGCGGGGAAATTTCAGCCGCACGACATTACGAATGAAATCAGACAGGCATGCGAAAGCCTGGTGCCTCCCATAGCAGAAACGCTGATGGATCTAGTTGCGCGATACGACCCGGGATTTCAGGAAAGGATTAGAAAGAACATCTACCTTGCTGGAGGTGGAAGCCAGACTGCGGGCATCGCGGACGCGCTCACGGAAGCTCTCGAAGAATACGGCACCTTTAAGATTACGCTCGTTGATGAGCCGCTCTATTCAGGAGCACAGGGTGCGCTTGAGTTGGCGCAGGAGATGCCGCAAGAGTACTGGGAAGACATGTGAGGCGGGCTTGAATGCAGGGAAACCGTCCGGAGATCGTCATTATTGCCGCCCTCGCCGTTTCAAATCGGGTTATTGGAAGAGGTCTGAGTCTTCCGTGGCATCTTCCGGAAGACCTCCGGCACTTCAAGCGCCAGACGTACGGCCACCCCATCATCGTGGGGCGCAAAACATTCGAGTCCATCGTTCACGTGTTCGGCGGCCCGCTCCCTAATCGCCGCATGCTCGTTCTCACATCCCTGCCTGCGCTCCCTGCATTCCCCGAAATCGAAACATTTGCTTCCCTGAATGCTGCGCTGTGTGCTGCGGGCAATGCCAGTAAGGTGTTCGTTGGCGGTGGCGGAACCGTATATGCCACCGCGCTCGACTTTGCAGACACTCTGGAGCTAACGCTGGTGGAAGGTGCCTATGAAGGGGACGTCTACTTCCCTCCTTTCGAACACTTGCTCGAGCGGGAATTCACACTGGTGCTGGAAACCCCACGTGAGGGATACCGCTTCGTAAGCTATCGCCGCCGCGTACCTACGGATTCGCCCCGGTGGGCCTGCTGAACCGCAGCTGCAAATTCCGTGCAGGTGTAAGACGTAAGCCATGCGATCACAGACGCGCGCAGACGGCATCCTTCACGCGCTGGTAGTACGCTTCATAGCGTGTTATCACTGCCTCTGTTTCAAAATGCCGCACGGCGTGCAACCTGCCAGCTGCGCCCATTCGCTGCCGCAATGCATCATCCTCCAGTAGCCGACGGGCGCAGGAGGTAAAAGCTTCAATATCGTCTAGTTGGCAGAGAAAGCCGGCATCGCTACCGTGGAGAAGTTCTGGGAGACCGCCGATCTCGCTGCAAACGACAGGCACGCCGCACGCCATAGCCTCCAGGGCAGCAAGTCCGAAGGACTCCGATCCGCTTGGCATGATGAATACGTCCGCGATAGAAAGTATTTCCTCCACGGGCTCCTGCTTGCCGAGAAAGCGGATATCCTCATAGACTCCAAGCTCCCGGGCAAGATGTTCGGCGGGAGCGCGATCAGGCCCGTCCCCTACAAGCAAGAGCTTTACCGGCAGTCCTATCTTTCGAAGTCTGTGTAGGACTTGAACGACTTGGGGAGTGTTTTTTACCGCACGGAAATTGGACACGTGCACCATCACCTTTTCACCATCCGGGCACACCGCACGTTTGAAGTGTTCTTTTTCAAGTCTCCGGAAACGACGGATGTCTACGAAATTGGGGATGACCTCAATTTCCTTGTCAATATCGAAGGCATCAAACGTTTCACGCCGCAGATAGCTGGATACGGCCGTTACGCCATCGGACCTGGTGATGGAGTAGGTCACGACGGGGGCAAAGGAGGGATCCTGGCCAACTATCGTAATATCCGTCCCGTGAAGCGTCGTTACCACAGGAACATGGATACCCTGTTCCTTTAATATTTCACGGGCCAGAACGGCACTCGTGGCATGCGGGATAGCGTAGTGTACGTGCAACAGGTCCAGTTGCTCGTACTTCACCACGTCCACCATCTTGCTCGTCAGCGAAAGTGCATACGGCGGATAATCAAACAACGGATACGTATTGACACTGACTTCGTGGAAGAAAATGTTTTCCGTCACGTGCGCCAGTCGAAAGGGTAGCGAGTAGGCAATGAAGTGGATCTCGTGCCCTCGCGCAGCCAGTGCCTTCCCGAGCTCGGTAGCTACGACCCCACTGCCGCCGTATACCGGATAGCAGCTAATTCCAATTCTCATGCGTTTCGCAGGTAATTCCATGCCCAACACATGAAAACCCCGTCGGGCGGAGTTGGTTGCACGGTGCATGTGCCGGCGCGTTGCCTATCTTGTCTGCGGATCCAGATCGCGCATCCATGCCCCGCACCCTTATAGCCACGCTCTTGCTCGGAGTACTCGGAGCCACAGGTGCAGTGGCTCAATCGATTGGTGTCAGCGTAGGTGCCAATTTCGACCGATTGAGCAATATCAGACTAAACGACAAGGCAGCGACCTTCAGCAGCAAGAACGGCTGGCACGTGGAAGTGTGGATCGAATTTCCTCTCGGGCTACTGGGCATGCGCCCGGGTGTACGCTACATGGATGCGGGCATGCTTTTCGAAGGACTTTCAGACCACACGGCGAACGTGCGGGACAATTTCGACATCACTCTTGTGGAGATCCCCCTGCTTTTCCGCTATTCCATCGGCATATCAGCGATTCAGCCGACGCTGTTTGCGGGTCCCGTTGGGCGCTTCACGGTTGCCGTTGACAACATCATAGAAAACGACTTGCGCTCCCCGTCGCTGGCAGGTGAAGCTGGCATTGGCGTAGAGATTTCGCTGGGGAAACTACGCATAATTCCCGAAGTCGCCTATACTTGGGGTATCACGAATTTCATTGATGACGAACTCCTTCTCGAGTTTGTCAGTCTGTCAGTGGACGAGAAGCAGACTCTCAACAGCGCCATGCTCCGGGTAGCAGTGGCATTCTAGAAAGGCACAGCCCGTGCAGCTACAAATCCTGGCGGACCAGAATATTCCGTGCGTCCGCTCCGCCTTCCAGGCCCTGGGTTGCGTCCGCACCTTCAGAGGCCCGTCTATTCCGGCGGAGAGTCTCGCAATGACGGACGTGCTTCTTGTTCGCAGCACTTCCCGCATAGGCGAGGAAATCGTGGCAGGCAGCCAGCTCAGATTCGTGGGTTCGGCAACCATAGGAACCGACCACATTGACGTCGACACGCTAACCCGCCATGGCATCGCCTTCGCGCACGCTCCGGGCTCCAATGCCACGTCGGTTGTGGAATACGTCCTGGCTACGCTCTTGTTGGTTGCCAGTCGACAAGGAGAACGTCTGGCTGGAAAGACGCTGGGAATCGTCGGATGCGGCAACGTCGGTGGAAGGCTGGCCCAGCGTGCCCATGCACTAGGGCTGTATGTACTCAAATGCGATCCGGCCTTGGCTCAGAAGGCCGCCCCCGAGTACGTGACACTGGATACGATTCTGGAAGCCGCAGACATCGTTTCTATCCACGTCCCTCTTACCCGAAGTGGACCTTATCCCACACACCGTATGCTCGATGCCAGAAGGCTTGGAAGCCTCAAGGCGGGTGCTTGGCTCGTGAATACGTCGCGCGGCGCAGTCATTGATAGCCTTGCGCTGCTTGCTTGCCTGCGCCGCGGGCACATTGGCGCCGCCATTATGGATGTCTGGGAGCAAGAGCCCTCGCCGGACCCCGAGCTTGTGGGTGAATCAACCGTAGCGACGCCACACATTGCAGGCCATTCGTTTGATGGCAAGCTACGGGGAACCATTATGCTGCACGAAGCCATCGTGCGCCACTTCGGAATTCAGTCAGCATGGAATGCCAGTGCACTCCTGGCACCGGCCCCAGGAGACCGCTTGGAGATAGCGCCGCCACGCCTGGCGAAGAGCGATACCGATTGGCTGCACGGCGTAGTCCGGCAGATGTACGATGTGTCCCCAGATGACGCCCGCATGCGCCGCTTAGCCGCTCTGTCCGCCGAGAAGCGGGCAGATACCTTTGGCCGGTTGCGGCGGGCCTATGCTAGGCGCCGGTCCTTCAACCTTCACTATATCCACAGCGCACGCGTCCCATTGGGGCTGCGAGATGCCCTACAGCATGGCCTGCAAATGCAACTACGGTAGTGCAGGGCACTAGAGAATCTTCCGGATACGCCCAGATCATTGGCGAATCAGTACCCGTAAGAGCGAAGCAGTACCTCGCGGTTGCGCCAATCAGCTCGGACCTTGACGAATAGCTCAAGATAAACGGGCCGCTCCAAGAATTTCTCCACGTCCATGCGCGCCGCGACACCGGCCGACTTGAGCGCCCGCCCTCCAGAACCTATGATGATGCCTTTTTGCGTGGGCCGTTCCACGACGATTTCCGCTGCAATATAATCCTTGGCCCCGTCGCGCTCCTCAAACCGGGAAATACATACCGTTGTCGCGTACGGGATCTCGTCCCGGAAACGCTCAAATATCTTTTCACGAATGATCTCCGCAACGAAGAAGCGCTCCGGATACTCACTGATCACTTCGTTTGAATAGTATTGCGGACCAGCGGGCATCCTCGATTCAATCTCCTTCCGAAGAACCTCGATGTTTTGCCCGGCCATGGCCGAAATAGGCACCACGGCCTCAAACGCATAACGATCCATGTACCGCTCCACCAATGGCAGCACCCGCTGCTGCCGAACAAGATCTATCTTGTTAATGGCCAAGATGGCAGGGCGGCCACAGGCCTGCTCAAGGCTTAACGTATCCACTTCTTCCGCAGTTGCCTCCGCCATGAATACCACTATATCAGCATCGGTGACAGCTCGAGATACTTCACGCATCATGGACTCATGCAGCTTGTACCTCGGACGCACTACCCCGGGCGTATCCAAGAAAATGATTTGCGACGAGGGTCCAGAAACAATGCCCAGTACGCGATGCCGGGTAGTCTGGGCTTTACGCGTAACAATGGAAATTTTACGTCCCAGAAGTGCGTTGAGCAACGTGCTTTTCCCAACGTTGGGCTTGCCCAGGAGGGCCACGTAACCGCTCCGGTACACCTCGGCTTTCGTCTGGTCGGACGACTCAGAAGTCATGGCACCGCCAGATCAATATCCCTTCACCATTTTTCGCATATCTCGAACAGCAAGGGGAAGCCCAACCAAGACCGCCCGTGCCACGATGGCGAAGCCAATGGAGACTTCCGCAATGTGGGGCACTTCCCTGCCAAATAGGTGATAATTCTGGTAGTCCAGACCATGGCCTGCATGTACCCGAAGACCCAATTCAAAGGCTACTTCCGCAGCCTGGGACAGCCTTTTTAACTGAGCTAGCCGATTTTCACGGCCTGCCGCCGTAGCATAGTCGCCCGAATGGAGTTCGACGGCACTGGCACCCACAACCAAGGCCGCCTCCACCTGCTCGGGCTCTGGATCAACGAAAAGCGCCACCTCCTCAATTCCGGCATCGAAAAGTCGGGACACGGTGGATTGAATCTGGACTCGATGATTGAGCACATCAAGCCCCCGTTCCGTCGTAACTTCCTCGCGACGCTCCGGCACAAGGGTCGCAAGGTGGGGCCGCGTTTGACAACAAATGCCCACGATGTCGACGTTGGTGGATAGTTCGAAGTCCAGTCGTCCACGAACCGATTCCTTCAGCCGCACTACATCGTCGTCGTTGATATGTCGTCTGTCCTCCCGCAAGTGAAAAACAATGCCGTCGGCGCCGGCCGTCTCGCACAAGACCGCAGCAGCAACGGGATCCGGGAACCGTTCGCGGCGCGCATTGCGGAGCGTAGCCACATGGTCTATGTTAATCAGAAGATCGGTCAATTTCGGGCTGCTGGAGTTGGATCAGTGCCACAAGGCCTCACGGCGGTGCAAGGGCCACGAATGCAGCTAATTGCCTAGCATCTCCTTGCATTTCGGGCCCACGATCTTTAATCTACAAACTATGCGGTAGCTAGAGAGTTGCCTAGCGCAATTTCATGTAAGCACCATCAGATTCGGAGAATGGATCCATGCGCAATCAAGGTATTAAAATTGCTGTTCAGGTCGTGCTGTCCCTTGTCATCCTTTCCCTTGGTTACTGGCTTTATGCGTCCATCACGGGGCCGTGGGAAAGGGTAGAAAGAGAGCGCGCCATCACTGAATCTACGCGAGGTCGCATGACCCAAGTGCGCATTGCTCTTGTGCGCCACGAAAGATCGGAGGACCGTTTTCCCGGCTCAATAGACTCGCTGCTCCTGTGGGTTGCGCAAGATTCGGTGATTCAGTCAAATCCCGATAGCGTTTTCGAAGCCACTGACATTTTCCTTGACTCGTTGATTTATTCGCCCCGCACAGGGAGGAAATTCGAATATGTCCTGAACGATACAGGACGGGTGGCCACCTACCTGCTGAAGGATCCTGATTCGGACGATCACATTGGTTCCGCTACCCCGGATGTCACGCAACTCAACGCAGCAAGCTGGGATTAATTACCGCAACAGATCCCAGCCGGGGTATAGGGGAGCCGCGTTACCTTGGATCACAGCAGGTCTGGCAGCGCCGTAGGGGGCGTGTGCGTTAGAATATCTCCCAGTTTAGCATTTCGCGCCTCTGCCGCGGCAGACAACGATGCATCGCGACAGGCTGCACACCTACACTTTCTTTTCTGCTGGCACGTCGTCCAAGGTTTGCGGGTGGAGCATGCCGTCCTCGCCAAGCCCATGCGTTTGGCAGTGCCATTGGATAAATGCAGCTCCCTGCGCTCAAGGAACGTGCACCGCTGGTCATTTACCAGAAAAATTGGTACTTTGGCCTTCCGATTATTTCGGCGTAGCACTATTGACGCGGTCGGAGAAGGTGTCCGCGTGACGTACTGTTTTCAGCACCATACTCCGTAGGCTATGCGTTTGAGCTACGCAGTAGGTTTGTTGCTCGGTTTATTATCACGTGAGGTACTAGCACAATTTAGCCTCGGCTGGACGACTCCGGATGTAGAGGTTGGCCAGTCGGCCAATTTGTACGTCCACTGGGAAGGTGGGACGTCTCTAGACGGATTTTTCGTCGACCTTCCGTCTGGCTGGCACCTGGAGCGGGTTTCTGCATTGCGGCATGGGTTCATGCCAATGCCGGTAAGGCTTTCAGGTCCCGCTCCTGGAAGCAATCGCTACCAGGTAACGGCTTCACGGCCAGTGAGAGGAATGCACGAATTCATCCTGAATGTCAGGACAGGCGGCTTCCCCCGGCCTGTTTCTTGGTCCATAACACCCACGACACGGGTGCACAGAGAAGGACTTGTTCACCTCATCGCCCACGAAGGGCTCCGTATGACGCATAGTATGCGCAGCAGTGCACCTACGTTAGAAGCAGACAATCTCGCACTTGAATTTACAGGCGACGGATCTGGCTGGCTCCTCCGCCCGCAGGCGCTGCCGGAACTGGGCCTTGGCTCCGCGTTCACCATAGAAGGATGGATCTGGACAACTGATCTCGACAGGGTAATCATGTCTACCTGGGATGGGGATGAAGACTCGACGTATCCAGTTGAGCTCATGGTGGATGCAAGTGGAAGACTGCGCTACTATCGAAGTGACCAAGGCAAGCATGTGTCGATGGCGTCCGAGGCTCCTATTGCAGACGGCCAGTGGCACCATTTCGCATTAACCCACAATCCCGACACCAAGCGGACGCATCTGTACTTAGACGGAATGGCTGCCGACTCGCTATACAGTCCTACTCACGACGAACCCCGCAGACGAATGGGCCTAGTCCTTGGCCATCGATTCGGTGTAGGTGCAGAGCACAGCGTGCAACTGGGCCGGCTTACGGGACTTCTTGACGAGATCCGAATCTGGCCCGATGTGCGCCCTGCTCGTGAGATCCGGCGTACCATGCGGCAGACTTTGCCCCACAACACCGAGAATGGGGTGGTTCTGACCTTTGACAGGCCTGGCCCGCCTCAATTCGTAGCGCAAATCCCTACTCGGGCCTCGCGCGTTCGATCAACGCTGACCTTTTACACCCTTGCACGAGAATTTCAAGGTTTTGCTGAACCTGAAGGAGTGCATCTGAGCTGGCGTTCGCACGATCCACATACTACAGCATTTATTCTTGAGCGAAGCTTGGATGGCCAGCTTTATAGCGTTGTGAGGGAATTGGCTGGTCCGGCAAGCCCTGAATACAGCCGCACCGGGGAAAGCAACCTATACACGTACGTGGATTCACAAATAGGTGCCCACGTCGCATTTTATCGACTGCGGCAGCGGTTCGATGGGGGTGCAGAGCAGATCTCCGGCACCATCAAGCTCGGTCTTCGTTTGCCGGAAGAGCCAGGTACGCTACTCATGGGTAATTTCCCGAACCCGTTCAATCCTTCAACCACCATCACGTATGAAGTCCAAAAGGCCCAGCATGTGCGGATGTCTGTCTGGGACCTATCTGGGCACCGTATTAGTGTTTTGGTAGACAAGGAGCATCAGGAAGGAACGTTTGCGGTACCATTCGACGGGAGTGACCTTCCCAGTGGAACCTACTTCATTCGGTTGCAAAGCGTAGACGGTCCACTTCAAACACACAAGATGATCCTCATGAAATAGTTCTGTTCCCGCAACCATGAATTTTGATTTAGCACCGATCCCGTTGAACCACGTATTCAAGACATGACTATAGAGTATTTCGGTCATTCAGCTTTCCAAATTGAAACCGGCAGTGCCACGCTTCTCTTCGATCCATTTATCTCGGGTAATCCGCATGCCGATGGCGTAGTCCTGGCAGCAGACCTCCAGCCCGACGTGGTACTGCTTACCCACGCGCACGGAGACCACTGGGGAGATACGATGGAAATTCTCCGCCGGACGGGTGCTCTGTTGGTGGCAAACTTCGAAATAACCAGCTACGCCGAGCGCCACGGGTATGCAAACGTTCAGCCGCTCAACACGGGCGGTGCATGGGCTTTCGACTGGGGCAATGTAAAACAGACGTACGCACGACATTCGTCATCTTTTCCGGACGGTACCTATGGAGGCAACCCGAACGGCTACGTGCTGCACATTAACAATCTGTGTGTATACAATGCCGGAGACACCTGCCCGTTCGCTGAGATGGCTTGGATTGGAGACGAGAATGATATCGATCTGGCATTGTTACCCATTGGTGACTGCTTCACAATGGGCCCCGCAGACTCGGTGCGTGCCGCCCGAATGATAAAGCCTCGGTTAACCGTGCCCGTGCATTACAACACGTTCCCGCTGATCCGGGTAGATGTCTCGCAGTGGGCAGCCAGGATGGAAGAGGCAGGCTTTGCAACTAGGGTGCTGTCGCCAGGCGAATCACATGTGCTGTAACCGAGGAGGCAGGTTACCTACACCACTAATATCGAATGTGCCCGTGCATTGAGCCCGCATTGCGGTTCGTGATTTGATGCTCGTCGGCATTCTTTCCGATACACACGGGTACTATCATCCGGCGCTGGACGACGTGCTGTCGGGTGTGGATCTGATTCTCCATGCGGGTGACGTAGGAACGCTGCGAATCCTACACCGCCTTGAACGGCTTGCCCCTGTGCATGCCGTATGGGGTAATGTCGATTCCAAAGAGGTTCGCTTTCAAACTCTAGAGACCGTCCGTTTGTGTACCGGTGGACTTAGCTTCTGGATGACCCATATCGCAGGTCATCCCCGCCGATGGCAGAGAAACATGGGCAACAAGCTTGCTGTGAATACACCCAACGTATTCGTTTGCGGGCACAGCCACATACTGCGAATCGAACGCGTTGCAGTACTTGATCACATGCTATTCATTAATCCCGGGGCGGCGGGGCGCGAGGGACTTCACAGGGAGAAGACGTGCGTCAGGCTTTGCATCGAGAACGACAAGGCCACGAAGGCAGAGGTCGTTACACTTGACTCACCACCGGAGACTTTACCGTAGCATGGCTATTCCCCGCTCGGAACGCGCGCAGCGCTACGACCTTCGCGCTCTGTTTGAGACAAGTCGGCTGCTAAGCAGTTCTTTGGATCTGCGTTTTGTGCTGAGCAACTTGCTTCTTACCGCCATGAGCAAGCTGCTGGTAACGCGTGGCGCCGCCCTGATGTATGATCCGATCGAGGACGCCTTTCGCGCCGCGGCCGTCAAGGGTATACCGGAGCTGGACAATGGCGAACTGATTCGCATTACGGACTACAGTGACAGCGCCGTCCGGCAAGACAGCAACGTTCCTGCCGGTCTGGCTCGTCTACATATTCTATTGGTGCTTCCCATACACTTTGGCCACAGGATGATCGGACTGATTGGTCTGGGCGCCAAGGCCACGGGCCAGCCGTTCGAAGGAGTTGAACTGGAATTCGTGCAATCTCTGGTTAACATGTCTGCAGGGGCCGTGCACAATTCCCTCATGGTGGATGAATTGCAACAGGCCAATAGGGATCTGGACGGCAAAATTCAGCAACTCAATACACTATTTGAGCTTTCCCGGGAATTCAACGCCACAATGGAGCGCGACCGCCTAGTGCGGCTCTTCTCGCTTTCACTCATGGGACAGATGCTCGTTAGCAAGCACGTTTTCTTCCTGAAAGCCCGTGGCATTGCCGACGATTTGCAGCGTCTTCGCATCGTTTCTGCCCAAGGAATCAAGGATTGCGACTTCAATAAAGAAGAGACATCCTACCTAGCAACACGTACCGGCCTTGAGCTACTAGATACGGGCTCCGCACTGCACCCACAATGGGAATCCTTTCGCGTGCGCGGACTAGTCCTTATCCTTCCGCTGCTGCGGCAGCGCGAGGTTACCGGCGTGCTGTGTCTGGGCCCAAAAGGAAACGGGCTGCCCTATCAGCCTGACGACATCGAATTCCTTTATTCACTGGGGAACCTAGCCGTAGTCTCCATTCAAAATGCTGAGTTGGTGGAGGAGCGCATAGAGAAGAAGCGAATGGAGGAAGAATTGCGCATGGCTCGGGAAATACAATTGCGCCTGTTGCCGAGCCGCTCCCCCACCGTCCCCGGCCTCCAAATAGCCACAATGGCATTACCCAGCCGTGAAGTAGGAGGAGACTATTTTGACGTGATCGAGCTTGGGAATGGGCGCATTCTCTTCGTCGTTGCGGACGTGACAGGCAAGAGTATGCCCGCTGCCCTGCTCATGGCTAGCTTGCAGGCATGCATTCATATCAGTGCTCCCCTATTGCGTCCCGTGGAAGAAGATGTGCGAAACCTAAACCGGGTCATTCATCGCAATACAGCGCCCGACAAGTTCATCACGGCATTTTTCGGCATCTACGATGTCGAGTCGCAGCGCATGGAGTACGTTAACGCTGGTCACGAGCCGCCTTTTGTAATTCGCATGAACGGAGACATATTAAGGCTGAGCGAAGGCGGCATACTTCTGGGCGTGCTGCCTACAGTGTCCTACGCGCGGGGGTCCGTCGAGCTAGAGCAGGATGATGTGGTCGTACTCTTTACCGATGGCGTAACGGAAGCCATGGGGCTCCGGGAAGAGCAATACACGGAAGCACGCCTGCAGGAACGTGCTACGGCGCTCAGATACCGCTCGGCACAGGAAATCCTCGACCGCATTCAAGCAGATATAGAAGAATTTACTGGCCCGGTAAATGTGCTAAGCGACGACCGTACCATGATCGTCCTGAAGGTATCGTTCGCAGGAGGTGCAGCCGACATTGTAGGTTCCGAGCCATAGACAACATCCACTTAGCCAAATCACCCGCTTTCCCATGAAGATTTTTGTGGACACAGCTGATCTCGACGAGATTCGAGAAGCCAATGATATGGGCGTCCTAGACGGCGTAACGACAAATCCGTCCTTGATGAACATGGCCGCCCAGGTAACCGGGAAGACCCTGGATTTTGAGGAGCACATCCTGCAAATTTGCAAGATAGTGGATGGCGATGTCTCCGCGGAAGTCACGGCGGTAACCTTTGACGAGATTATGACCGAGGCTCGGTCCCTTGCAGCCATTCACCGGAATGTCGTGGTAAAAGTGCCGCTGATTCTGGACGGAATAAAGGCAATTCGCGCGCTTCGGGAGGAAGGCATCCGCGTAAACTGCACACTTTGCTTTTCGCCGGTGCAGGCGCTCCTGGCCGCGAAGGCCGGAGCCGCCTACATCAGCCCATTTCTCGGCCGTCTGGACGATATTTCCTCCGATGGTATGAAGCTGCTAGAGGAAATCATTACCATCTACGCCCATTACAACTATGGCACCGAAGTACTTGCCGCCTCCATACGCCACCCGATGCATGTGGTGGAGGCAGCGATGATGGGGGCACATGTGGCGACGATGCCGCTAGGCGTCATCAAGAAGCTGCTGAAGCACCCGCTTACGGACATAGGCCTGAAGCGCTTCCTGGCCGACTGGTCATCGTTTAAGTCTGAACGTCCCGACTAGCCGCATTCAGGAAAGCATTGCGGATTTTCCATCGGCTCCGATCAGCCGCACCAAGCCCCACAAGACTATGCAGTTTGTTTCTCTCGGAAATTCACGCGAAATAGGTGCAAGTTGCCACGTCCTCCGCGTAGGAGGCATTGCAATAGCACTGGACGCTGGAGCAGATCCAAATTGTGAGGGCAGAGAGAGCCTTCCGCGCTTCGACGCCACCAGGACCAGTGGCATTGACCACGTTTTTGTGACGCATGCCCACCATGACCATATCGGTGGACTCCCATCATTGGTGGAAGAATTTCCGCATGTGCAGGTCCATCTCAC
Organism: Rhodothermales bacterium; assembly: GCA_965216255.1. Lineage (GTDB taxonomy): Bacteria > Bacteroidota > Rhodothermia > Rhodothermales > Bin80. The sequence goes on along the minus strand of OZ244148.1, from coordinate 3,038,162 downwards.
CCAAGCCACCCGCTCCTTGGCCGACCATGTACTGCCGGCCTCAGCGCGATTGCAGCGGCGCAAGTATTATGAAGGCTCCTCGCCCTATCCACCCCTGTTTACCGAAGAGCAGGTTGCCGAAATCTCCCATCTTTGCCGCGCACATGCCTATGACAAGCCGGTCGATATCTCCGCTACGCAAGAGCGTGTTACGGCCACATTCCAGTACTCCGGACATGTGCTAGGTGCCGCAGGCGTGTTGCTGAACTACCAAGAAGGCGGCAGAATTGGCAGGTTATTCTACACGAGTGACACCTGTATGCAGGCGCAGACGATTATCCCTGGCGCAGACTACCCTGATGCACCTGTTAACGTCTTGGTTCTGGAATCCACGCTCGGCGCGGACGCAGAGGCAGAACTTGCCACGCGGCAGATGGAAGAACAGCGATTCATGGCAGATATACAGCGTGTTCTGAGAAGACAGGGTACCGTTTTAATCCCCGTCTTTGCTCTCGGGCGCGCGCAGGAAATTCTAGCACTCCTGGGCCGGTTTAAGCTGCAGGGGCACTTGGGTGCCGACGTGCCCGTGTATACGGCGGGAGGTCTGCGTGCAGTCGCCAGCATTTACGACGCAACGCGTGAATCCACACCGCGTGTTGATCCAACGTTTCAGGTCTTCGACGTCGAGCAGCGACGCCTGCCCCGAGGTGAGGCCGCCAAACAGAGGGCCCTCTCAGAACCCAGCATCCATGTGGTCACAAGCGGCATGATGTTCGAGAACACACTTTCCAATTGGGTGGCGCAGCACCTTGTGGAAGCGGAGCGCCATGCCATCCTTCTGGTTGGCTATTGCAAGGAGGATTCCCCAGGGGGCCGGCTGCTCAAGGCCTCCCAAGGTGGCAACGATGGCATTCTTCTCGACAAGCGAAAGGGCATGCAACCCTTGTGCTGCGAAGTGCAGCGATATCGCTTTAGCGGCCACAGCCACCGCCGAGACCTGATTTGCCTCGTCAACCGGCTGCGCCCAAGAACAGTCGTACTCGTTCATGGTGAGACTGCCGCTCGAGAGTGGATGGCCAGGAGTATCGCCTCTTCTCTTGCACAGCCTGAGGTATTGGTGCCAGAGCTAGGCAAGCCGCTTCAGCTGTGATTCTCATTGTGGATTCCTTGATGGCGATGCGAGCGAAGGATAGAGCTAGGCTCAATTGTCATTCTTGTGTTACGCGGAGACCTGAACAAAACGCGTTTTCGTGCGCAGTCGTTTCCAGCTACGATCCTGACTTCGACGCTGGCGTGAGGACCGTGGTTTCGTAATAGGCATGCAGCAAGGCAAATAGGACCTGGAAGTCGTCGATAAATGAAAGTTTTGGTCAGTTCATGGATTAGTCACAGTGTTCAGCGGGTCTATTCCGTATCTTACACCCATTATGTTTGTGCGCACCCTCAGACGAAAAACTACCAAGAACGTCACCGTACAGATCGTGTACGGGTATAGAAATACCGAAGGCAAACCCTGACTCAAGATCGTGCGCCACATGGGCAGGGCCCCCGAAGGCATGGCCCTAGGGGGCCCTGCTCGGTGTCGCCGAACTCGAAATGCGCCGCTTACAAGAAGAGAAGCAGCCCTCCCTCTTTCCCGCCGCCGATAGCGCAGACGAGATCCTCTGGGCCCGCAGGCGCAAGCAGCAAACAAATCCGCTGCCCATCCGGGATGCCCGTGCCCTGGAGGAAACGAAGCGCGTGTGTGTGGGCTTCCATGAAGTTTTCGGGGCCCTCTGCGACGGGCTGGGCCCGAGTAATGTTTTCACCGAAAGGCATGGCCCGGCGTCTGTTCCGGCAGGCCGTACTGCTACGCCTGGCGGCTCCGGGTGGCGGCAAGAGCGGCCATGCCCGGCGGCTCTCCAAAGAAGAGGGCTCTGAAGTGCCGGTAGAGAAGTTTTACCGCATGATGGGGAGCGGTAAACGAAGGCCGTATCAGGCGCCTGCAGGATATCGTCTCCCAAGAAGTGACGGGCCTCTTGGGCGGCAAGGTAGACGTGCTCTTCTTTGATGTTACCACGCTCAGCTTTGCTTCGGACAGTGAGGATGAGCTCCGGAAGAAGGGCTACAGCAAGGACGGCAACGTGCAGGTAGCGCTCATCCAGACAACGCAGGGTTTGCCCATAGGATATGAGCTCTTTGCCGGCAATACGACCGATGTCAAGACCCTTGATCCGGCTATAGCGGCGCTGCAGCAGCGCTTCGCCTTGGGCAGGTGGTCTTCGTAGCCGACGCCGGCATGATGAGCCAGGAGAACCTGGCGCTGCTTCATAGCAAAGGGTACGACTTTGTGGTGGCGGCCCGGCTGCGCTCCCTGGGGAAGAAGGCTACGCGCGATATCACGGCAGTGCAAGAGTGGCAGCCCATGGCAGAAGGCCGCATGGTTGCCGAAAGGCGCCTCGGCGGGCGGCGCCTGGTCCTGCGGTACTGTCCGAAGAAAGCAGCCAAGGATGCGCACGACCGGCAGAAAGCCGTAGAGAAGGCCAAGCTCAATCTGGCGCAGGGCGTCAAGGGCAAGGGCACAAGCGGTCGGTTCCTGGACCAGGGAGCGGTGAGTCTGAACGAAGAGGCGATAGAGAAAGACCAGGCCTGTGGCGGCCTGCACGGGCTATGGACCAGCCTGGAGACGCTCGCGCCGCAGGAGGTGTACGCCCAGAGCTGTGGCGGATAGAAGAAGGCTTCCGGGTGCTGAAGCACGCGTTAGCAGTGCGTCCCATCTTTCACTGGACGCTGCGTCGCGTGAAGGCGCACATGGCCATCTGTTTCGTGGCCTTTGCACTGCTGCGCATCTTGCGCTACCAGCATAACAGCATGCACGGCGGCAAGGAGCCGCTGAGTGAGGCGCGCATCCTGTCGGAGCTCTCGGCAGTGGAGGTGTCGCTATTGCGGGATCAGGGCACGGGCAAGCGCTACCTGGTGCCCGCGGCCACAGGCAGGCAGCAGATCAATCTCTACAAGGCGGTAGGTCTAACGCTGCAGCGGAGTACGGTCCCGCTGAAAGAGGAGTCTGGGGAGTAGCTTTCTTGGACGGCGTTTTTGTCCTGCAGCAAGGCGGATTTATTGTGTTCAGTCGGAAGATTCGGCCCCATAAAAACAATACCTTACACCTCTGAAACCGTCGAAGTCAGGATGTGTTACGCGGAGACATGAACAAAACGCGTTTCCGTGCGCAGTCGTTTCCAGCTACGATGAGCGTTGGCCACTAACCAGAATGAGCATAGGAACAACCGCCCCCGGAAACCATAACACCCAGCGAGTTGACAGGCAGAGCTGATATTTACGGCTGTCATGACAATGCTGTAGGACATATTTTAATTGGTATGTTGCCTGCCACGAATTGACCCACTTTTAACGCATGCGCTAACCTAGTGAACGACAAATGAATTTAACCGTAAACTGGCTGCATCGCGGCGGAGTGCTGTTCGCTCTTGTGGACGGCCGCATTGACAGTACCAACGCTTTTGATTTTGAGCAAGCCGTCAGTGCTGAAACGGGCGATGGTGCTGACCACCTAGTATTCGATTTCGAAAGAGTCTCGTTTATCAGTAGCTCAGGACTGAGGATTTGCCTGCTAACAGCCAAGAGATACAATAAACTCGACAAGTCCTTCGGCCTTTGTTCACTGCCCGCACCCGTCCGCGAAGTGATGAAGATCAGTGGGTTCGATCAGATCATCGCGCTTTATAGCTCTCAGAAGGCCGCGATTAAGAGCATTGGCGGCATCGGAACCGGTGAAGATCCTGAACCGGCCGAACAGGAGGAATTCCGTGGACTGGAAATAAAGAACGAAATAGATTTCGGCATTGTCAAAGATAACATTGCAGATATTGCGCAATACGCGATTGAGAAATATGAGTACCAGGAGGATACTACGCTCGCGGGCGTGGTCAAAGATAACTTGGTGGGCGAAATACACACAGTACTCTGGCAATATATCGATCGGCTAAAAACGTGCCGCGAGCAATTCTTGGCGGACATGTTCCAAGCTGCGGACGACACGCTAATATCTATAGTCGGCAAGTGACCTTCCGGCAGGCAACACCTGCGACCCTGGAGTTGCCACCGCTCACTGCGCTGCTATCCTGCTGGGGCTAAGAGGGTTGAAGCCGTGACAAGAGCGCCAGCCGACTGCCAAGCCATGATAGTCTTGCAGTTCTGTCCACCAACAGGGTGCACCCGCGCCGCTTGGCATGCACATTTCTTCGGCCCCAATTCACTCTGCGCGGGTTCCATGTCGCCGGCAGGCACGTCTGTCTATCGGCGTGCCCCAGCCAACTGCGCCCGCCTGTCGATGTAATCCCTCCCAATATTCAGGGAATTGAACATTACACCATACGACACCCATATATGGTGGAAACGCTGCAGCATTACCTTGTGCTATCAATGGTACGACTATAGGGGATTACATACGATAGTAGTCATAGCTACTGTCGATACAGTTCCGTGTCGTAGCCGTGCTTAACAACCTCCGAAGAAGCCACCATAGGCACAACGTTTGCGGCATCAGCCGCCTCCGACCGGCACGCAGGGCCTGCCGCCTTGCTGAAGAGGCGCAGCCCGCTCAGATGGATGTTCCTTGCCGCATTAATGTCGCGCTCCAGCGCAAGGCCGCATTGATCGCACTGATAGCTACGAACACCAAGGTCTATGGGCGCTGCAGGCATGCCACCGCAGCTACTGCACTGCTGCGTCGTATAATGCGGTTTGATTTTAGCCAACTCACCTGCGGCGCTCTCAGCCTTGTAGGCAAGCTGCGGTATGAGCATGCCGAGGCATTGCTCTTGCATGGACCTGTTGAGTCCACGTTTGCGCGATCCCCCCTTGGTCGCCATGCTCTGCAATTTCAGGTCCTCAACGGTAATGTTTAATGAATGCCGTTTTATGATGTCCGACGTAATGCCATGAACGTCATTGCTGCCGGCCACGGCCATGCGCCGAGACTCACGCTCCAGCTTTTTCTTACGCCTAACCTTGCTGTTCCTCTTGGCGCGGTTTTCTGAAGGCGTTTTCGCTTGCGGTCGCCGAGCCGTATGGCATCATATTGTGTGCCGTCGGATAGAGAACAGTTGGCCTTTACGCCTACGTCGATGCCTATGGCGGCCCGTGCGTGCTGCCTGAGCGCCGTTATGGGATGGCTGGCCACAAGCTGCACGTCGTAACCGGTGCCGAGAGGCTGCCGCACAATGCGAACTACCCCTGCGATGCCAGGCCCCGACACTATGCCCCGACTGTCTTTGAATCGTAGCTTGCCAACTCCCTTGATCTGGAGGGTATAGTACGGCCCACTACGCCTTGGCGCGGCGCCATCAAGCTTAATCGAATGAACCTCACGGCCAAGGCGGGGCAAGCCCTTCTTGTCTCTAAAAAACTTGTCATACCCAAGGCGCATACGTTGCAGAATGCTGCGCTGTGCCTTGAGCGGATATCCATCATCACCCGAAGCACGCATAGTCGTCAGCCGCTTGCACATATCAAAGAAGGTTGGAGTCTTGCCTTCCTCGATGTACTGGCTGCGGCAAAGCGCCACGGCATCGTTGCGCAGCCACGACAGGTGCCGGAACAAGCTGCCCAGGGCCTCGCGCTGCGTCTTTCTGATCTGTCGGCAACGATATGTATAGGTGCGCATCATGTCAAGGCATATGACTTCATGCATGTCCTGTTCCGGCTACTATCGTATATAGTCCCCATATTTTACATGGATTTACTGCATTGCCGAGCTCTTGAACTCTGCCGAAATGGTGCACCCCACTTCTCAGCGAGATCTAGGATACAACCAACAAGTCGTAAGCAACAGGGCACAGATCTGCAGTGCCACATCCAATGGCGAACGGACTCGTCCGAGCATCACAATCCGCCCACAGTATCCGGCACGACCTGGCATAGAGCCCTCGCAGTACTACGCCTGCCGCATGTTGCGCCGCTAAGCAGCTAGCCTGGCTCCAAGAAGTGGGACGCCGGCCCCATGTATAGGGATACACCAATGCTGTCAAATGACTATCCCACCTCAAGCGAGTCCCGACACAGGCTCTTGGACTTCGGTGAGTAGCCCATCAATAACCTCCTTTGCAGCTACTCCTTCGGACTCTGCGTAAAAGTTGGTAAGCACGCGATGCCTGAGGACGGGATGGGCAAGTGCCCGGATATCTTCGATGGAAACGTTGAACCGTCCGCGAAAGATAGCCCGCACCTTTCCTCCCAACAACAGAAACTGCGTGGCCCGGAGGCCTGCTCCCCAGCGAACCCAATTCCTGACGAAATCCGGCGCCTGCTCATCGGTGGGTCGCGTGCTGCGCACAAGATCTACGGCGTATTGCGCTACATTCCGGGCTACGAAGACCTTCTTGACCAACTGCTGAAAAGCCAAGATGTCGCCGCCGGCCAGAACGGTTTCCAGGGGCGCATGCTCGTGCGATGTTGTTTCCATGGCCACTGTTAATTCATCATCCGCTGAGAGGTAGTCGATTACGATATTGAACATGAATCGATCTAGCTGTGCTTCAGGCAGCGGGTAGGTACCCTCGAGTTCTATCGGGTTCTGCGTGGCCAGTACGAAGAACGGCTTCTGTAGCGCGTAAAGATCGCCTGCAGCAGTCACCTGATACTCCTGCATGGCTTCCAAAAGAGCAGCCTGGGTCTTGGGCGGGGTGCGGTTGATTTCGTCCGCCAGAATAATATTCGCAAAAATGGGCCCCTTAACAAAGGTGATCTCGCGCTTTCCCGTCGCCCGATCTTCTTCCAGCATGTCAATGCCCGTAATGTCGGCCGGCATAAGATCGGGGGTAAACTGGATGCGTTTGTATCGCAGATCAAGGATTTCGCCCAGTGACTTGATTAGCAACGTTTTCGCCAGTCCCGGGACGCCTGTAAGCAGGCAGTGGCCGCCGGCAAAAAGCGCCATCAGAACCTGCTCAAGTACATCGTCCTGACCCACAATTCGCCGGCGTACCTGTTCCATGATGCGCAGCTTCCCCTCCTGAAGGCGCTCGAGTATGCGAACATCGCTGCGGCCATTGTCTGGGAGATCATTCACTGCATGGACCGTTTGGTGGAATTGGGCTTGCGATGCGGCTTCAATGCGTTAGCGCATACATCACGAAATTAATCCCCATCTGGAAGCTGATCGTAGAGGCATTGTCAAAATCAATATTGGGGTATTCCCATCCGTCTCCGATATCCTGATTGTAGTTGGCAAGTGCCATCAAACGACCATCATCATCGAAGTAACCAAAATACCTATCCGCCTCCCTTGATCCCTGGTAGCCGCGGACCAGAGAAGGTGCAGCATCTGGGTCAATATCGAAATAAATTGACCAGATGGGATGCTGTGCGTTGACCTCCTTCGGCTCCTTCCCAGGAAAGATGTGCTGCATTTGTTCGTAGAGATTCATCCATTCAAACTCGCCCCTAAAGTCATCAAAGAGGATGAATCCGCCCCGACTGAGATATTTTCGCAAGTTATCCAATGCCTCCTCGGTCGGATGCCAATAGCCCGGCTCGCAAAGGTAGATTACGGGGTATTGGAATATCCGTGGGTCCTCCAGCTCAAGCACCACATACGGCTCTTCAACATGGACGGTCGTCGTCCGCTTGAGGGCTATGTAGAAATTCTCTTCCGCGGTCGGGTAGTCGTGCGCCCACGCGGCTCCGCCAAAAGAGCGCCGCATGGGCATAGGATCATCATACCGTATACGAGCAAACCGTATGCCGTAATCGGCTTGGGCCCGGAGTTCCGCGGACACACCACAGAACAGGATGGTTATTACAATAACGCAGGACCGTCGCGTTAGCAGCATGCTCAGGGTGCTTCTGCTACACAGGCGAGAAGAAGCCGCTGGGCATCTCGGAAACTCGGGGCAAGTTCGAGTGACTGCAACACGGCGCGCTTGGCTGCCGCAAGATCCGCAATCTCATACAAAGTCCTCGCCAGCCTGTAGAACGCGTTTGCCCGATCCACGGGATCCAGTGCAATGACGGCCCGCCGAGACTCAATGGCGTCGGCGTATCGTCCAATCTCTTCCTGTAGCTCCGCCAACCGTAGGAGCGTTCGGATGTCATAGGGTTCGGTCGCCCGGGTGCGCTCAAGAAGGTCAACCGAACGCTCCACATCGCCGCGTGCTGCGAAGAGCTCCGCAAGTTCCCGGGCTTCCACCGCGCCGTATTCCGTTATCGAAATGTAACGCGAAAGTATGTCCATTAGCGCGCCTTTGTTCTCACTTCGGCGGTAGACCTCTGCCAAGCCGGCGTATGGATTGTTCGCACCGACATAGGCAGGATACAACTCTAGAGCTGCCTTGAATGAAGACTCTGCTTTCGTCAGGTCACCGGCGCTCAATGCCGCCATCCCCGTTTCTAGTCGACGCAGAAGCGGGCTGTCAGTCCTGCCGGTGACTTCTTCGGCCAAGGGATTGGGCAACAACCGAAGAGTGCCTTGCAGCGAATCCAAGCGTGCACGGAGTGAATTTCGAAAGGCCCGATCTATGAACTGGCGTGATTCTCCGAGCGCCACCCGGACTGCCTCTTCTTCATCTAAGCCTCGTGAAAGGGCCTGCAAGAGCTCCACTAACGCGCCAAATCCATGCCGGTCCGCGACAAAGGCAACCACCTCGGAAGCATGGTAATAGCTAAGTAATATCTGGCCCGGAAATGCGGGCCGCGTAAATCCCCGATCCATCTGGTCCAACGCATGTAGGCGCCCCTGCTCAAAGGCACGAAGGAGTGCCGGTTCGAGCTTTCGACTCCAGGCCTTGTCCGCACGCGTTTCTTCGTACACGGAAAGCCCCTCGGTCAACCAGCGCGGCACATGGTATCGCGAAGTCCCAATGGCCATCGTGTGCGCAATTTCATGCCACAGGGTCCGCGCCCAATTGTAGGGCCGGCCCTGCTGTGCCCGGGGGGTGTTCAGGGCTATCACGTCGCCAAAACTGACTCCCAATAGCCCAATATGCGGTATTCCGGCAACCCGGACCGCAAAGTCATCCGGGTCATTGTAGGCCTCAATCTGAATCTTACCAGTCAAGCGGTACGGATAGCGGTCGCGATACGCGGCGTAGGCCCGTTCGGCTTCCCGCAACATGACCGAACCCAAGACTGCACTTTCATTTCGGTGGATAAGTAGCCTGAAATGTTCGCTCTCCCATTCCTCGAAATCCGCATAGGCATCAAGAAGCCTCAGCGTATTAGCCACGTATAGATTAAAGGCATCGCTTTCGTAGCTACGCTCCAGATACCGGCGCGCCTCGCCCCGTCTGCCAAGCCTTAGCAGTCCAGCTCCCAAAGCGGCGTTGGCGGCCGCATCACCCGGGTCCCGCCTTACGGCCTCTTGAGCAAAATCGACCGCCGCCGGATACCTGAATCGCAGCGTCAAGTCTTCACTGATAGTGCGGTGAAACGCTGCACTTTCTGCATCCACCTCTAGCGCACGTGACTCGACAGCGGCAAGTGCTGCCGAATGGCCCGTAAGGTAATGTGCCGCGCCCAGATGGGCGAGCGATGACACCGAGGAAGGGTTAACGCTAAGTGCACGATCCAGTAGCGCCGCCGCGTCGGAGTACGCGCCGTCCAGTATCGCAATACGCGCTAGCTCTTCCAAGGCGCCCGTATGAACCGGCATTTTCTCAAGAGCAAGATGCGCCAGCTCTTCCTTTGCCGCAAATCCGCCCGTGACTCTGGAATGACCGACATAAAGGTCGGCCCAATGCGGGTTGATGGCGATGGCTTTCTGGTATAGTTCCCGGGCGAAGGCATCATCGTAGGTTCTCCCAAACAATTCGGCCCGCCAGAGAAGATTCTGCACATTGGAACCATCCAGATCAAGTGCCGCCCGAAGCGCTTCGTTGGCATCGTGGAATTCCTCCAGTTGCGCGGCTGCGCGGCCCGCGATTCCAAGGTCCGCCGGGGTAATGAAAAGGCCTTGCTTATAGCGGCCGCGGAGAACCCCGTAGAGCTGTTGTGCCCGCCGGTCGCGCCCAGTCGCAGCGTAGAGATCCGCCAGCGCCAAGCCTGCACGCCAAAAGTCACCCTTGCGCTTAATGGCCTCCTGAAAGGCCCTTTCCGCGCTATCAAGGTCCCCAGTCTTGACCAGAAGACGGCCACGCATGTAGTGCACATACGGACTTTCCGGCCACCGATCGAGCAAAACCTCGGCTTGCTGCAAGCCCTCCGCAAACCCACCAGTCTGAAGATAGGTCTCGAAGTATCCCTCAACATCCGCACCGGACTCGATCTGATCACCGAAACGTTTTCGGGCCTCCATGTAGGCACCTCGGTTCAGCAGCGAAGCAGCCGTCTCGGCCTCATCCTGCGCTTGCGCGGCGTACGTACTCGCTGAAATGAGGAGCGCCAGAGCAACTCCGCAAACGGGGACTATTGATTTACGCATGCATATCCCTCAAAAGCAGGGCTAGGAGGTACCCTCAGCACTTAAGAGCTCCAGTATCCGCCTGCGCTTGGCCCGGAAGGCCTCAACGTTCATGTCATATCGATCAAACTGGTACACGACGCGCCTTGCCAACTCTCTGGCCTCGTCTGGATAGGCGACTTCCAGCTGGCGAAGAAGTTCATAATCGACGATACCGTCACGCATGGCCTCCAGACGCAGGGAACTCAGGATTTTTCCGGCTGCGGGATACACAATCCACGCATCGCCACCCGGCAACACGTTACCGGACTCCGTAATGATACTTGTCGTCTCCTCGAACGGGTCGAGGCGCCAAGAATTGTATCCCCAATGGAGGTAGCCCGGGATGTTGTATCGATAGTTGATCCAGTGAAGGATACGCGTCTTTATAAGCGGTAGCTCAATGAATCGATTGGCGTACTCACCCTGTGGGGCCAGGCAAGTATAGAACCACACTTCTTCACCCTCGCGCATGCGTGCTGAATAGAAGTCGTAATCCTGGTGCAGGAAATCCAGCTGAGGTACCCAAATGTCGATGTTTCCTGCCAGATTCCGGTTGTGAACCGCCTCCACAACGCGAAGCTCAGGAGCCCACTTGTTTACAAACTCAGCGATTTCAATGTAGGAGGCGGCGTTGTCCTCTATAGGCTCGTCGGCCAAGTGCTGCATATAGCTATCAAGCCACCCGCGGTCGCGTAAATGTTGCACCAGTGCCGGCAGGAACTGAGCGTAGAAGGTGCGCGCTCGTTCATCACTGATCGGCAGCGCATCAAAACGAGCTTCGCCGTCTTCCCATGCGGGAACATACACCTCAAAGGGGGTCGTCCATGTACTCTGCCTGCGTCCTATGTGGCCGCCTTCTATTCGGCCAATTACACCTTCTTCCTGAAAGATCTGGACGGTACGATCGAATCGCGAAAAGTCGAAATCAAGTTGTCCCTCGCCTAATGTGTACTCCGCTAGGCGCAAGGGAGAAATGAGTGCCACGTTTTGCCGGTACTCCGCCATTTTCCGCGCAATGAGGCGTACCAGATCCCAGTATGAATTGGTGAAGGGTGCCACTGGCTCTCCGCCACTGAGGAGCGCCAGCCTCTCGGACGAAAGGGAAAACCAGTTGGTCACCCACAGGCTTGTTGTGTCAATGACCGGCTTATACACGCGAACAATAAAGGTGCGCTCGGCCTCAAATGCCCTGCCCCCAACAGTGCCAGAGAGCGTTACCTCCCCGTCGTACAGGCCAGGTTCCGCATCGCTTGGGATGCCCACAGTAATCCAGACGGGCTGTGTCTGGCCTGCTTCCACATCCACTGAGGAGACCTCTAGGATGGGATCTGGATAATATGCTGAGGGCGGAAGCAGGCGGTCGCGCGATGGTGTAGGCGTTGACCGGCCCACCCGAACAAATCCAACGAATCCCACCTTTGGCTTCGACAACGCATTTTCGGTATTAGCAGGTGAACTGGCCACGGCCTGCAGGTTGACAATGGGAGCACTGGCCCTAACCGCGATCTGGAACGAAGCGTGCTCACCGCGCGCTACATCCGCCACCATCTCGTGCGGAGAAAACACTGCTGTCTCCCGAAATACCTTCTGCAGAGGGTCTACGGACTGAATAGTGAGCGAATAATCTGCCGGTCCGCAGCCGGCAACTGCAAGAAGCAGGACACCCATCAATGAATGCGAGTGCGTACTCCACGCGGTCATATCGTACCTCCCTAGCTTTCTTGCCGCCCTATCCCGTGGTCAAGCCGCGCCCCACACGCTCCCCGGATGCGTCAATTCCGCACTGCATTCGCTATGGCGGTGGCTGCGAACGATCCACATATAGGCCGCGCCAAAGATAACGTTGTGGCATGCTTGCCGTTTCTACGAAGCTGGCCCGTCGCGAGACGACAACCAGCGGACGCCTCCGAAAATGGCACGGAAGTGTATTCCGCGAGACTTGCGCTGCTGCCCCTAGTAGTTGCGTGCATTGGGGGCCGCTATCCTTGCAAGATGGGAATCGATGTCGCCACGCGGCAACCACCTCCCACGTACCATGACACCGGCGAGGTTGCGTACATGTGAGATATCGTCCAAGGGATTGTCTTCAACGAGTAGCAAATCAGCACGACTGCCAATTGTAATGGTGCCGAACTGATCTTGGTTAACAAAATATTCGCCCACGTTTCTTGTGCCTGAAACCAGTATGGCATACGGAGACATCCCCGCTTTTACCATCCGGGCTAGTTCCCTGTGCAAAGAGAAGCCCGGTACACTGAACAGTTGCGGGGCATCTGTTCCCATGAGAATCTGCACGTCGTTCTCATGCATGGTGCGCAGTACATGCATGCGCGCATCAATGAGGCGAAGCGCTCCTGCCCGGTCAAAACTCGGGGTTCCTAGCTGCCGCTCCACACGCTGAAACCAGCTTGCCACGGTTGCCGACGGCATGTACTTCGTTTCGTCATATGCCCGAAGATCCTCCATATCTATGGTGCCGTTGAGCACCTCCCACAAGGCCATCGTAGGGACCACGAACGCACCGGCTTCCTTGGTCCTACGGATCAATTCCGAGAGGGCCTCATCATCCATGGCATCGGCATTGATAGACCTGAGGTACTCAACATATCCGTCTAAATGGTCAAATGAGTCCTGTCCCTCGTCGATCGCATGCATGATCCCGACTTCGGCCGGTACGTGCCCGGCAAAGCGAATTCCCACTTCCCTCGCCGTCCTGGCCATCGCATCATATTCTTCAACCGAGAGACCAGGCAAAACCTTGAGCAGATCCCATCCTTCCTTCTTCTGGTGTCGTACACGCTCTTCGGCCTGTTGCGGCGAGTCGATGGAGCCACCACTGAAGGCAGGGCCCGCGAGATACAGGTTCGGCGAAGTGATTTCTCCACTTCGAGCCCGTTCGCGCAATTCAAGCTGCCCCGCGGCTCCCTGCATGCCACGCACCGTGGTAATGCCATTGGCTAAGTATAGGAATAGCACGTCCTCCGTATGCTGCGCTTGCTCGTCAGGCCGCGGCACGTGGCCATGCATTTCGGCTAGCCCGGGAATCAAGAACTTGCCCGTACCATCGATGCTGACCGCTCCATTGGATGGCTGAATTTCATCGGATGGTCCCACAGCTACTATCCGATCTCCACGAATTAGAACGGTATGTCCCTCGAGGACCCGTTCGCTATCCATGGGTAAGACGGTGACATTTACGAAGGCTACCTCCTGGGCAAGAACAACAGACCCGGATGCTACTGCCAGAAAGAGAATTGGGATGGCATTCTTCATGGCTAGCTGGAATGTTATGATAGGCTCGTGAATGATAATGAGCGCAGCAGGCATCTGCCACGGGGCAACCATTGATACCCGATACAAGTAACCAGCGTAACCTCCCATGGGATCCCGTATGAAAATTGCTCTCGCCCAAACCAATCCCGTGGTAGGAGACCTTCGCGGTAACGGCCAGAAGCTCGTAGACTATGCCTGGCGCGCACAATCGTACGGTGCAGACCTGATTGTATTCCCGGAGCTGAGCATCGTGGGGTATCCGCCCCAGGACTTGCTCGAAATCGACGCCTTCATAGATGACGCCCTGAAGGCACAAGCCTGGGCTGCCAATCAAATGCCACCCACCATGGGCGTAATCATGGGTGGCATCGCGCGAAACCACCACCGGCCGGGCAAACCGCTTTTCAATGCAGCATTCCTGTTCGAAGGCGGCCGCGCATTGGCCGAAATTCACAAGTCGCTGCTACCTACCTATGATGTATTTGACGAGCTCCGGTATTTTGAGCCGGGATGCCGTCGCAAGGTTATTCCCTGGAGATCGGCCAAGCTTGGCCTGCATGTTTGCGAGGACCTGTGGTACGTTGCGGCCCAGAAAAGCTACGATAGCGATCCGGTCGCAGAGCTTGCAGCCCAAGGGGCCACGCTTTTCATCAATGTTTGCGCTTCCCCGTTTGCTCTGAACAAGCAACAGGAGCGGGAAGCATTGGCGATGCACAGCAGTCGCAGGTACAAGACCCCGTATGTCCTGATTAACCAGGTAGGTGCCAACACCGAATTGGTCTTTGACGGCAACAGCATGGTCTGCACAGCCAACGGCACAGTGGCCCTACGAGCGGCCGCATTCGAAGAAAGCCTCGTGCTGTGGGATTCGGAAACAGCCTCCGCTGGGGACAATTCGGTCAGACCCGTGATACAGAATCTCCACGATGCGCTCATTGTCGGCATCCGGGACTACTTCCGCAAAACGCGAGCCTTCAAGAAAGCTCTTGTCGGACTTTCTGGAGGCATCGACTCCGCCGTTACATGCAGCCTTGCGGTAGAGGCTCTCGGACCGGACCGGGTGGTTGGAGTAACGATGCCTTCCAAGTTTTCCTCTAGAGGCTCCGTGGCTGACTCGGCATCTTTAGCCGCCAATCTTGGGATCGAGTTTCACCAGTGCCCGATTGCTTCGGTGGTTGGCGCATTCGAGGCCTCTCTGGCTAAGTTCTTTTCTGGAACGCAGGTGGGCGTTGCCGAAGAAAACATTCAGGCCCGAATACGCGGTACATTGCTCATGGCAATGTCCAACAAGTTTCGCTACCTCCTGCTCTCCACCGGCAACAAGAGTGAGTCCGCCGTAGGCTATGCCACACTGTACGGTGATATGAATGGAGGCCTGGCCGTACTGGGAGACGTCCTGAAAACGCAAGTCTACGATCTGGCCCGATACATTAACGCAAGAGACCCTAATGGCGGCAATATCCCGGCAAACACTATTTACAAACCTCCCTCCGCCGAATTAAGACCAAACCAGACGGATCAGGACTCGCTGCCTCCCTACCCGGTGCTGGACGATATACTGCAGCGCTACGTGGAGAAGCGGCAGACCATACAAGAAATTGTCCGCTTTTCGGACCACGACGAGGTGCTCGTAAAAGAGATCCTGCAGCGTGTGGACCGAAACGAATACAAACGCAGGCAGTCTCCTCCCAATATCCGCGTAACATCGAAGGCCTTCGGCGGGGGACGTCGGCTACCGATAGTCATGCACCGAACAGGCAATTAACGGCCTCAGACCCAAGTCATCGCCACCTGCGCGCGCGACGCCTGTGAAATACGAGCCCATCCATAAAAAGGTGACTTAAATAGCCAGTAACCGCAGCTCCGTAAAAGGGGAGTCCGGACAGGGGGCGATCCGGGAACAAGAGAAGGGGTATGACAAACAGTGGTCCGGGTATCAGTACCATGGCCCACCATGAATGGGTCCAGCCGCGATGTCGGCTCAAGACCGGCAGGATGGCCAGTAGTCCAAGGTAGGCCGCTTCTTCGAAATGGCGCGTAGCCACGAGCGTGGCATCCACTACAAAGAAGAGCAGGTAAAAGACCTTCTGTCCAAACGAGCTGGTATCCACATCGGGCCAAATGCCAAACATGAGGCAGATAAGAAACAGGAGAGCGGGAAGGACCACCAGTTCAAGTAGCGAAAAATGCTCGTATGCGGCATCTACTGCGTAAACGCCAGCTAACAGTCCGAGATAGAGGAATCCAAATACACTCGCTCCTGTCAGGTGTCCTCGATAATCCGCCATCTGGTGCTGCCTGAAAAATGGTTCAGGCAGCCTGAACCAGGTAGCGTACTGCTAGCTCGTAGCCCAGCATTCCAAGTCCTGATATCTGTCCTTGGCACACCGGCGCCAGTAACGAATGATGCCGAAATTGCTCACGCCTGTAAATGTTTGAGATATGAACCTCAACCACGGGTATCTCCACGGACGAAACGGCATCGCGCAGCGCCACGGATGTATGCGTAAAGGCACCCGGATTGAATAAAATCCCATGCACCCCTGCTTCTTGAGCCGCGTGGAGCCGATCTATTAGGGCTCCCTCATGGTTACTTTGGAAGAATTCCAAAGTAAGGTCAGGAAAGCAGGTCATTAGGTCCATCTCCAATTCCGCAAGCGTAACACTTCCGTATATATCTGTCTGGCGCTGTCCCAGACGATTCAGGTTTGGTCCGTTTAATACCAAGAGGGTCATGTCGCTGGCTCAGGTTGCGCTAACGGTAAAAGTAAGCCCGTCATAACCGATGGATATACCTTCCGGAAGCCGTGCATCCTCTTCCGCATGCAATACACTGTGGGTAACGTGAATTAGGTACGTCTTGCGAGCACCTATGCGCCGCGCCTCAGCCAGGGCCTCCGCTATGGTAAAATGCCGCGGATGAGGCACATGGCGCAGCGCATCAATCACAAGTACGTCCAGCCCCCGCAGTTGCGCATAAGTGGCCGGCGGAATGTGACTCGCATCCGTGACATAAGCGAAGCCGCCGAGGCGGTACCCGTAGACGTGTAGACTGCCGTGTAACAACTCCAGAGGAACCACTTCAAGCGGCTGGCTATCCTCATAACGGCTGCGCACGCTAAAGGCCTGCTCTACAACGTGCAGATCCAGGCGCGGTGCAGCACCGTAAGTACCATCGTGATCGAATATGTAAGGAAACATACGGCGCAATTCGCTTCCCGTACGGGGATGCGCATAGCAGGGCATCGGCTTGCCGTTATCGAAAAAGTACGGACGCAGGTCATCGACGCCTACGACGTGATCAAAATGATGGTGCGTAAACAGCACGGCGTCAATCCTGTCAATGCATTCCCTGAGCATCTGTTGCCGGAAGTCCGGCCCGGTATCTATGATGATACCCAGATCGCCGACTCTTACATAGCATGCACATCGAGTTCGAATGTCGCGCGGATCGGCAGAACGGCATACGCGGCAGCGACATCCGATTATAGGGACACCGGTCGAAGTACCCGTTCCAAGGAGCGTCACGCGCATGGAGCCTCCCCTATATTCCGTTGGCCTTGCTCTGAAGCCTGGCCCGATAACAGCACTTCAATGGCTTCACGAACCGACGGGCGAATGAATATGGAGTCGAGCGCGCAGTCCTTCAGGCATTCCGCCAGAATTACAAGATGAGTTTCAACGGGATGCTGGCGATTCAAGATGATGACATCCTCCCCGTGTACGGTACAGCGACCTCCACGAAAATGACCCTTTTCCCACCTCACGGCAAGACCTAGCCGGGTGGCGGCATCCACAAGGGCACTCCGTAGAATTTCCGGCTTCATGCGGCGGGATGACACGTTAATGGAGCCAAAATGATATTCCTTAGACGTTGGCCACGAGATACGTGCACAGAGTACTTACCACTTCCGCATCCTAGAAGTTGACGCCTAGACGAAAGCAGTGCTGAAGGCCCCGATAGTCGTACAATTCGTCAGGAAACGACGAGAATACGCGCGATCCACGGTTGTCCCATACCTGGTACCGTAGCACGTAGCCCATAATCAGTCCAAAACGGCCGCGGAATTCGGTTACCAGCAATTCTGCATCGGCATCCACATGATAGGCCAGCCCAAATGAGTCCGTGTTTGACGAGGAAACAACGCCTACTACGGGGCGCACATTCAGCCTCCATTCCATGCGCTCGCCCATCACACTGGCAAGCACCATACCAAGGCCAGCACCTATTGTGGTCGCATCAAAAATTAGCGGATCCGACTCGTCCAGGGGAATAACCCTTCGATATGTTGCCGCCAAACCTAGCGGTAAATACATGCGCGTCCCCCCTGCCACAAAGCCCTGTAGTTGCTTCAGACCTTCAGAAGCGAGTGATGCATCCAGCAGCAGCAGGCCTCCCTGCCCGTGTTGGGATGCCCGCCCACCCGCCGAAACTACGGCATGGATGCCCGCGCGGCTATACCGCAGACCGTATGTGGCACCGCTGAAATCGAACCGTGGCACATTGTCGGAATCAGCTTCGGGGAACTGGGAACCGGCATACGTGAAATCGACAAGACTGAACGCGACGGAGACCGATTGCTTGGACTCGGCGAACTGCGCAGACGCAGTGCCTGCGCAAAGCGTTACGGCAAAGCCAGATGCCGACATTGCCCTTATACTCTTGCTTATCCCACAACCCATCAGGTTGCCGTCCCGCGGGGACCTTTCACCTCCGGTTCAGCCACTGGCTTTTGCGAATGCCCCTGAGCTGCCGATAGCTTCGACCGTTGGGATCCCTTAGGCCGATAACCTGATCGGCGGGACCCTCGCTTACTGCGCCCTGCAGCAATATTGCCTTGCGACTTGGGAACGTTTCTAGCAGGGCTGCGCTGCTGAAGGCGAGCATGCTGTTCCACTTTTGGGGTCTCAATCCGATTCTCTGGAGGATCCGCTTCAGCTGGTTCACGGACCTGCGGCACGTCCCGGTCAGAGCCGACTTCCCGGCAGCGAAAGGCAATAAAGTCCATGCTTGGATCAGATTCTAGCTGGACCCGGATACGATACTTCATGCGCCACCGTGTTGGTCTGGCAGGGAAACCGGTCTTCAAATACGCTGCCGTAAACGGGTGCACTATCAAACGAACGCCTGGTTTACGGCCTTGGCGGCTTGCGTAGCCTGCAAGTCTGTCCTCTATATCCAAGAGCAGTTCTGTTACCGCTCCTTCGCGCAACGTTTCAGAACCTCGGACGACTGGCGAGTCACCTGGCCCCTCGTAAGAAGAAGTTAGGCTGGGGCGAAGTCGCTGCCGTGTAATCTGAATAAGCCCAAAATCACTCATTGGCAAGATCCTGGTGGCGGCACGATCGTCCTTGAAATAGCTGATTAACTCATTCAACAGCTTTTTCCTGTTGCCCTCATTTCCCAAGTCTATAAAATCGACAACGATTATGCCGCCAAGGTCACGCAAACGTATCTGCCGCGCGAGCACCTTAGCCGCCTCCAGATTCACTTTCAACGCGCTATCTTCCTGATTCAGTCCACGGCCGCTACGTCCGGAATTTACATCAACAACATGCATAGCCTCCGTTCGCTCGACAATAATGTATCCTCCAGAAGGCAAATCCACGTGGCTTTCGAAAACCTCGTTTATATCACGGTCTAGGTTGCAGGCTTCGAAAATAGGCTTCTGTCCCCGGTGCAGCTGTACGACAGACGCCATTTGCGGCGCTACAGCCTGGACGTAGCTTCTAATGTTGCGATGAACACGCGGCTGGTCCACCAGTATGCGGTCATAGTCGTCAGAAAACAGGTCCCGGACCACGGACGAGGCCATGCTTACATCTCCGTGGACCTTTAGCGGGCCATTCGGAAGCCCGGCAAGGCGTCGTTCAATCTTGCCCCATTTGTCCAGCAGAAGCCGCATATCGGTATCGATGGACTTCGCGTCCTTGCCTTCGGCGACCGTACGTACAATCACCCCAAAGCCTTGCGGCTTCAACATACGCGCAAGTTCGCGCAGCCGGCGCCGCTCCTTTGCAGAAAAAATCTTCTTCGAAACCGCCGTGCAGTCGACCAGGGGAACAAGAACGAGGAAACGCCCTGCCAGGGAGATGGCGCTAGAGACCCTGCTACCCTTAGTGGAAATGGGCTCCTTGACGATCCTCACAAGAATCCGCTGCCCACGCGTCAGGAGATTTGGAGACGCTTTCCCTCGCCCACCGCTCTGACGCTGATCGCTTCGAGATAAGGCCTCCGTCCCGCCATTGCGTTCGGCCCATGGAGGATAGAATTGCGGAACGACCGGGGTCTCTTCACTTACGAAGGCAAGAAGCGCCTCTAGGTTCTCGGTCAGGTCCGAGTAATGGAGAAATGCGTCCTGCTTCTGTCCGATGTCTATAAAAGCCGCCTCGATGCTTGGTCTGAGGCTTCGAACGCAGCCTAGATAAATATCTCCCAGCGTTCGCGTGTTTTCCGGGTCCTCGAAGTACAGCTCTGACAAGGCACCATCTTTGACGATCGCGATGCGAGTCTGTTCTTTCTTGGCATTGATAATGATTTCTTTTGACATGTGAATCGTGAGCCGGCACGCTCCGCGCGTATACGCCCGCTGATGCGAACATGAAGTACGGGACTGTTCGCGGGCTTGGCACCCGCGCTCCAAGGTCGGAACCTCGGGACCTCCATTTTGATGAAAGCGTGCAATACTTAGGAAGAAGAAGGGTCAGGGCCTGGACCGACGCACTTATCATGATTAATCCTGACACAAGATCAGTAGGCTGGGAAACTTTGCGTCCCGCACTGGCAAGCCACCTACCACAAAAGCCGGATGATCTCAAGGTCCTACTCGTAATCCAAGCGCTATCCCTGCGTTGGGCAAGGTAATTGCTAAGGTTTACGCAAGGACCCTCTAGCCTGTTTCCATTCCCCGAGATAACCTGCTGAACAGGGCACTTGAATGCATTGCGCAGCGCAAAATTGGCGAGATGTATGATGCCTAATTCCAACACCCAGATGTCGAGCGGCGCGCATCGCAACATAGGTAGTGCTAGCCAGAAAAAGCCGGCTTTTTGATGAAGTACGGTTTGGGGGGCTGCTATCCGGTGGGTAGCCGGGCCTGCATGGAGGTGGAAAAGGCAGGTGATGGCGAGCCAACTCCGGACTTCGAGCTTGGCAACTGCTGATCGACGGTGGTATGCCCCGAATTTGTGAGACAACGAGACAGGTAGGCGATCTCCTCTTTTGGAGGAGGGCAAGCCTTACTCCCATGCTGGCGCGCGAGCGGGCCTACGCCGCTCGGCCGTGGACCTTATGCCAGTGCCGTCGCCTTTCTTCCTGCTTCTTCAGCAATGGACCGATTCGGTGTACCTTGGCCGCTACCAACACCAGAGCCACCGTCCGGGCAAATCCTGCGGCACCGTATCGGAGCCCCAGCCCCCGGTGATTCAAATTGCCCGTGGCCGACTCTATCGCCGGATGCTGCCGCCGCGCTTCCACAAAGGCTTCTGCTGTCTCCCTCCCCAGATCCTCCTGAGTGCGCCGGCCCTTCCTGGGCATGACGTTCAGATCGAGGTCCAGCTGCTCCCGATTCTTCGGCGTGTAAAAACCCCTGTCCAGACTGCACGAACGGAGTGTCGGGTAGTGCTTCTTCGCCTCCGTAAGGAAGGGCACGATCATGTCCTGTGTCTCCTGCTTCCCACAGAATGTGGTGGCGCAGGATGAACTGGTATTGATCTTCCAGCGCGCATACCGGCACCCCCAGCTCCGCCACCACGCCCGCCTTGCTCTTGCTTATCCAGCGCGTGTGCTCCTCATAGACCGAGAAGACCTTCTCACGGTGCGCAATCACTTCCCCTTTGATCAATCGGCGCTCTACCTGGCCTATCTGCCGCTTGGCGTGCCACAAATAGCGCGATATATCCTCGTGCGCGATCCTGCGCCGCTTTAACACCTCCAGTGTGCACTCCGCCTTCTGCACAAGTTGGCGGCACAGACTTAGATAGCTCTTCACCTTCGCCGGGTCTCGCCATTGCCGGTGTGTGCGTACCCGATAGAATGCCCACCGCACTTCCCTATTCCAAGACCTGCTCTTGCGCCACCCTGATATCTTGTGCGCCCGGCACGTACGCCCAAGATCCCGGATTAGGCAGCGCATCGAATCCCACAGAAGATTACACGTCCATGGGCCAGTGCACGTGCGTCTTTGCTACTGCCGAATCTGCCCGGCAGCGAAGCGGATCCTCTGGCCGTTTTTTTTTACCAAGCGGTGGCCACAGGTGATCACCACATGGTTTATCTCTTCCAAAATCTCATCCGTCAGCAGACTTACGTTGTCGATGACGCTCTGTTCGTGAAACCGCCTCTTGTCGTAAAAGTCCGCGTGCCCCAGCATCTGCCGCACCTTCTCGTGATGGTCAGCATAGTCCAAGAGACGATCGAAGTCGCAGTTCAGGGCTTTTTGGATCACGCCAAGGACGAAGATCTGCCAAAGATCCATACCGGGGCGGCCGTGCTCCAAGCTGACATTTGGCCGTAGCCGCTTCTTCAGGATCTCGAAACAGCCCGGGTGAGGGGATCGCAATACAGATGCTGCAGTCCACGCAGTACGGCGGGGACGTCATCTCTTGACTTGGAATTCAACTGGATCTGGTCGATGGGTACTTGCCCGAGTTCAAACTGTGATTTGCAAGCTACACGCATCGCAATGAAGCGTCGAATGTTGGAGCGAAAGCGGTCAAACCGGGGTGATCACGGCTATAATATCGGGAAATGGCAAGACATTCGCAGACACAACAAATGTGTAGATCCTGGACTTGGAGCTTGCCGTAGCTCATCCAAGGCAATACGGAAGTGCCTGTAAATGCGTTACTGGCACAGGCATTCCACCGAAGACATTTATCCAGACTTGAAGCCTAAAGACCACTCAAATCGTTTTCGGGCAAGCACGAGTTAGCGAGTGCCGACACGTACTCGCCGATATCCCGTGGCTTCTGTGTGTTCATTTTGAATTCGACGGCCTCCGTTTCCCCGGTGAGCTTGCACAATTCACTTACAAGGCTTTCCCAGTATTCAGGCGACCGATTTATCGTAATTTGTATAGACTCTCCCGGGTTCATTACTGCGGATTCCCTGTCGGGGTTCTGCTCTATCCCCCAGATGCAGCCGCGAATACAGTCAGTTATGCCTCCCCCTGAATATCCGGACATTATGGAAGCGACGCAGCACCCGTTTTAAGTCTTCTGTTGGGTCTTCGGATGGCCGCGTATAGCATCTCCGTTAAGCGCCGTTAACGGAAGGGATCCGTCCAGTTGTTCTGCTGAGCGGGAGCTAGCCCAAGTTTAACATCCATTTTTTGTAAGTAGCATATTTACCTGTGGTTACAAGGTACATGTTGTCTCTTCTGGCACTACAATCGGCCTCAAAGTGAATTTCGTGACCTTGGATCAGATGGTAGTCTTGTGCATGAATAGGGGCGCCCGATCCACTCCCAGGGCGTCGTAAATGCCCTTCAGTTCACTTTCCGGCTGTGATGTCGTACGACCGTGCAGCGTATGCCCATCCCGGCACTGGAACACATTCGTAGTGCGGACCTGCCGCTGAAGAATGCGCCGCAGCGTCG
This sequence comes from Rhodothermales bacterium, assembly GCA_965216255.1. Classification (GTDB taxonomy): domain Bacteria; phylum Bacteroidota; class Rhodothermia; order Rhodothermales; family Bin80. Next base: position 3,014,873 of record OZ244148.1, on the reverse strand, counting down.
TCCAGCTTGAGCGTAGGCCGTTGCTCCTCAGCCGCGTGCGGATCACCTGCACCAACTGGTACGCTATCACTGTGATGAACAGGTGCCCTTCCGCACGCCGGGGGCTGGAGTGGTAGATCGGACGCAGACCCAGTTCCGACTTAAGCGAACGGAACACGGCTTCCAGATCGGTAAGCATGACGTACGTGCGCCACAGCTTCTGCTCCGGCCAGTCCATTTCATTGCTGCGCAGACAGTACACCCCCGGGTGCGTCATGATGGGGCCGTGCCTGGGGCTGCGCTTCCACGTTACCGAGGCGGCCCTTGTTATCGTCGGGCTGCACCTTGATCTCGTAATGCTGTCCGATACCGCCAAAGCGCTCTTTCATGCGCCCTATGCGCTCCCATACCCGGTCTAGTCTCTTGTACGTCTTGGGTCGCAATAGCCCATCGGAGAGCTCTTGTAGCGCCTCTTCAAAGGATTTTGCCCGCTTAGCCGTCATAGCACGCTCTATCTCGGCCCGAGGCTTCGATTTGCAATACAGACGCACCTCATCTTCCGAGGCCTCCCGGTACAGTTCCAAATTACCTGTCGCCGCGGTCTTAATCGTTTGCGCGGCTTCGCTATCGAAGACCCGCTTCCGCTGCCGAGAGACGACGACATACCGGTACCCGTGCTCGCGAAGCCACTGGATACGCTCTTCGGTAGCTATGCCCCGATCCATGACCACACGGGCTCCACGCGGGGCCTTGAGCGCTTCCAGCATCTCTGCCAACGTGCAATCCTCTCGTACATTGCCCTTAAAGACCTTGCTGCGACGCACAAATCCACTGGTGTCCACGACCAGGGCCAGCGTAAGGAGCGGGCAGTCGTCATCTTTGGAGTGCCCGTGCCGCGCCTTGTCTATGCCGGAAGCGGATCCTTCAAAATATGTGTTTGTAACATCGCAGAGGACGAGAGAGCCCTCCTCGAGGTGCTGGCGAGCGAGGCGCTCTTCGATGGTGCTTTTGCGCTTCAGCAGCCAATCCATGGTCTGGTAGAGGTCGTCCTCGTCTATGTTTTCGAGACCGAGTTCGGCGCCGAGCGAATGGCTGGCGGAGTCCGGGTGCAGGGCTGCGCTGGTGGCGAGTTTGCTTTTGGGCTCGAGGATACGGGCAGCGATAAGGGCGATGGCGAGGCGTCGCTGTTTGGAGTCTTTGGTTGCGATGATGCTATGGAGTTTCAGGTCACGGAGGCAGCCGAGTACGGCGGCGACGTTTCCATGGGGGATACCTTTGGTGAAGCGGAAGGAGTGTTGGAAGGCGTACTGTGGGTCATCGACGGCGACGCGCAGCAGGATGCGGATGTAGTCGATGATATCATCGGGGAGTTTGGAGATATTGGCGAGGGTGGTTTTGACGACTTTGCGGCCATCGCGTTTGCCCTGGCGGATGAGGTAGGTGGGGCGGGCACTGCGGTTGGGGACGGTGGCGACATACATGGGTACTAGATTAGGAGAGTGATTCAGGTGTAGTACTAGATATAGAGGTACGTAAAAGCGTGACATATTGTCACTTATGATATTGGGACGAATGTGAATATAAAATGAACAACGAATGAAAGACATGGGAATCATGATTCGAAGTCATTACGAACTGAGGTGGCACAGGACTTCCCTGTAAATAGCTATGAATCCGCTATTTACGCCGAGCTAAATATCTGCAGAATACTCTGTATCGCCCTAACTTTGGGGGGAACTTCCGTTCTAGCGTCGAAGAGGGCGGGCGGCCCGTAGATAGCGAGAACCTTCAACGAGAGGTTTGCTCGGGCAACTGTGCCGCGCACATCTGGCGTAACCTGTATCTCGATTACTATAGTGTACCCCAAATTCTGGACAGTAATTTAAGATAGAATCCTGCCTCTTAAATCGAGGTACATGTCACGATGAAACGGAAGTCGTACGCCGCCGCATTCAAGACTCGAGTGGCCGTGGAGGCCATACGAGGCGAGCAAACCATCAGCCAGATTGCCGCCCGCTTCGAGGTGCACCCCAGCCAGGTGAATCTGTGGAAGAAGCAGGCGCTTCAGCACTTGATGGATGCCTTTTCCACGCGTCGTGGCAAGGCCAAACAACAAGAAGAGGTACTTAAGGATGAATTGTATGGCCAAATCGGGCGCCTCAAGGTGGAACTGGACTGGTTAAAAAAAACTTCGGTTCACTCTCTTGAAGAGAAGCGGCGCATGGTGGAGCCAGATCACGCTCAGCTGAGCATAGAGCGACAGTGCGAGCTACTGGGCCTGGCCCGCTCCAGCGTGTATTATCAACCCGTCGGTGAGACGTCCTATAATCTGCAGTTGATGCGCGTCATAGACGAAGTCTACACAGCCCACCCCATGCTGGGCGTGAGAAACTGCCATATCTTGGGTCTGTAGAATGCCGCGGCGTATCTTTGTGGAGTACCCATCAATCGCCCTAGACGGGCATATCCGGACTACATCGTATGACAGACTCAACAGAATCCAACGTACACTCACTGGTTACCCGTGAGGAGGCACTCAGCACCCTGGATGACCTGGTGCGCAGCTCCGCCCGGCGCATGCTTCAGGCAGCGCTCGAGCGGGAAGCCGACGACTACGTGAATGCCCATGCACACCTGCGGAATGAGCAAGGCCACCGAGTCGTCAAACGCAATGGTCACCATCCGCAGAGAGAAATCCTCACGGGTGCGGGCCCGCTAGCGATCCAGCGGCCCCATATCCGTGACCCTCGAACAGGGCATACCTTCACCAGCGCCATACTGCCGCGCTATATGCGCCGCAGTCCGTCGATAGATGCACTCATTCCGGCCTTGTACCTGCGGGGAGTTTCGACCAACGACTTTGCTCTGGCCCTGGAGGCCATACTTGGCCCGCAAGCTGGCAACCTATCGCCATCGTCAATCAGCCGACTCAAGGGGGCTTGGCTGGAGGAATACCGGCAATGGAATAAGCGGGACTTGACGGGCAAACGGTATGTTTACCTCTGGGCTGACGGGTTATACTTCAATGTCCGCATGGGAAATGAGCGCCCGTGTATGCTTGTTATTATTGGAGTTACACCCGATGGAAGGAAAGAACTCGTAGGACTTCTGGACGGAGAGCGGGAAAGCAGGCTGTCCTGGAAGGAGTTATTGCTGGATATCAAACAACGAGGCTTGGACGTAGCGCCTAAGGCGGCCACAGCAGACGGAGGCCTGGGCTTCTGGGCTGCGTTGGAAGAAGTATATCCCTCCACGCTACAACAGCGATGCTGGGTGCACAAGACAGCCAACGTGCTCAATAAGCTGCCCAAGAAGCTGCAGGGGGCTGCGAAAGAGAGACTCCGTGGCATCTATACGGCACCGTCCAGGAAGGATGCCCTGAAGGCACTCGATACCTTCGAGGAGCTCTTCGGAGGCGCCTACGAGAAGGCCGTCACCTGTCTGCGCAAGGATCAAGAGGAGCTCTTAACCTTCTACCAGTTCCCGCCCGAACACTGGGTTCACCTTCGGACTTCGAATCCCATTGAGTCCACGTTTGCGACCGTACGAAAACGTACACGGCAAACCAAGGGATGCGGCAGCCGGGACGCGACACTGATGATGGTTTACAAACTAACCCGGGAAGCGGAGAAACGCTGGCGGAGGCTGACTGGATCGCAACTGCTCATCCGTGTGCTGGAAACAACCCCACAAGAGTACAGCGTAGAAGTAGACAAACAAGCCGCCTAATTCTAATTCCACAATTCCACAATCCCATGCCGCGGCATTCTACAGACCCAAGATATGGCAGTTTCTCGCTGGGCGTACGACGCATATGCTTCGGCGCGAGGGTCACGCTGCGGGTCACAAGCGGGTCTATAGGCTGATGCGCCTTATAGGGCTACAGGCTATTTATCCGAAGAGCTGGCCCCGCGTGGGCCCGGGGCCAGCTCTTCGGTATCCCAACCTATTGAAAGGGCGGCACATAGACCGTCCCAATCAGGCCTGGTGCAGTGACATCACCTACATTCGGATGGACCGCGGATTTGCGTATCTGGTCGCAGTCATGGACTGGTACAGCCGTTACATACTATCGTGGACGCTATCCAACACACAAGACGCGAGTGTCTGTGTGGAGACCTATAAGGACGCACTCACGATCAGCCAGCCCGAGATCTTCCACTCGGACCAAGGGTCACAGTTTACCAGTGAAGAGATGACATCACTCTCGAAACGTGCTGGCATCCGGATTTCGATGTGTGGTCGTGGCCGGTGCTACGACCACATTCTGATTGAGCGACTGTGGCGCAGCGTCAAGTACGAGGAGGTCTACCTCAACGAATACGCGAACCTGCGGCAGGCACGGCAGCGCCTGGGAGGCTACATTAGCTTCTACAACCACAGTCGTCCGCACCAGAGCCTTCGGTACCGAACCCCATCCGAAGTCTATCACGGCCATTCAGAACCCCACCCAGCGATGGCTATAACCCACACGACAACCACATGCCCACTGGGACCAACATGTCCCGCCATCACCCACAACCCTGGCAGTTCTCTATCTTAAATCAAGCGAAATCCTGTCCAACGATTGGGGTACAACTCATACACTCCTAGCATCGGCGCGCCTAGTGTGCCCCAATACTTATACCGCCTATGGCTTTGCTGGCCTACTCATTTTGCAAACTCTGCACGCTGCGACATATCCGGCGGCGTTCCCTGATTAAACCATCCAAGGCGGCCCCGAATGCGAGGCCCGCATATACGAACGCACCGGGATCTGTCCAGCCCCAGTTCATGCTGTAAGCGGACATCAAGCTGATACCGAGAATAATGCTCAGTATGCGCAAGCTGCGCTGGATAAGCAAAACAACGTTCCGCGTGTCGATGTCCTGGAATTTCGAGCTTCGGACTCCGAAATACATGCCGAAGAATGCAATCAGCACAACGATTACTCTGATTTGCAAGGGCACAGGATTCATGGCTTCGGCGTTTTTCTAATGGACTGCGACGTGATTGGTGCCGTGCATTCGTACTTTAATTAATAGCGAAATGATTCGTCAATATGGGGATTGTCTTCGAGCGACAGCTACACAGGACCGAAACCGCCTCGAACCAGCCTGGAATGGTTCGGAAGGTTGGCATGACAATTTCCTTTCTTTATCTGCTCAGCGGCCGCAAACCTGGGGCAGCGGCTAAAATACTCGGCACGGCCCATGTCTTCCATGCTGAGCATCGCCTCAGCGCTTCCACATTCACCGGGCACGTCATAGCCGCTACGCGTTTCACCTCTACTCCGCAGTATCGGCAGAAACTGGTGCTCTTTAAGGACCGCTGCACGGCGGAGCCAACGTAGGCGTCATGAATATGCTGCTTAACATCGACGGGACGGGCACTGATCCGCAGACATTCGTTCGGGGTAAGCTGGCGCGCAAGGAGCGAATCATGGGATTCGGCCATCGCGTTTACGGAAAAATGGATCCGCGTGCCGGCAATCTTTCCGTCCTAGCTAACTCGCTTGTGAAGGAGGGTGCTTCGCCAAAGTGGCCGGTGTAATGCACACAAATTGCTCGAATTGTCGCGGAAGAAAAGGCGCTCTTTCCCAATATGAATTTCTACAGCGCACCGGTCTACTTCATACTGGGCCTTGATGCCGACCTTTACACCCCTGTATTTGTCATGCGTCGTGTTTCTTGGCTAGACGGCCCACAAGCTGGAGCAGTGGGGGGCAAACCGGCTTATCTGGCCGCGTGCACTCTATATTGGGGCCCGTGACCTCAAACTTCCCTACTAGGCTGCCGTTGCCTAGTAACCTGCCTATGCGGTGCCCGGAACCTGTAGTGGCACCTTGGGACAGCCGGTACTTAACCGCGATATTTCTCAATCGGCACTCCCATGCCAGCGCAGGGGCGCGCCCTGCGATAGTAGGCTAGCCGTATATTGTATATCTTTAGCTTGCCTTCTGGCAATCACGCATACGCCCTTGCAAATGCTCCCATGAGCCGTCGCATTAGTTCTTTTCTAGCGGCCGCCCAATCTCCCGTAGGAAAAAAGATTCTTACGGGCATTACCGGCTTGGGCCTGGTGCTGTTTGTGATGGTTCACATGCTGGGCAATCTCACCTATCTCAGTGGGGACCTGCAGGCCTACAACAGCTATGCCCATAAGCTGGCAAGTCTTGGACCGCTATTATACCTGGCCGAAATAGGGCTACTAGTTTTACTTGTTGCGCACATTATTATTGGGGTAAATATATATTTACGCAAACGCCGGGCCCGCCTGCATGGCTACAAAGTCTACCGGAGTGCTGGCAATCCCAGCCGTCAGAGCCTGAGTTCACGTACCATGATTGTTTCCGGAGCCATCCTCATCGTATTCTTGATCGTTCACCTAAAGTCATTCAAGTTCGGGCCTGGCATGGCCGAAGGGTATGTTGCCAGCATTGATGGCACGCAAGTGCGTGATCTCAAACGGCTCATGACGGAGAAATTCCAGCATCCGCTGTATGCATTCGGCTATCCTTTCGCGATAATCCTGCTTGGTTACCATCTTCGGCACGGGGTCTGGAGCGCGTTTCAGTCCGTTGGGCTTCTGAATCCCCGCGTGTCCGCTGCCGTTTACCGGGCCGGCCTAATTTTGGCCGTGCTGGTTGCAGCCGGCTTCATTGTCGTCCCGCTCTACATATATTTCAGCCACCTGTAATGGTAGCATCCGGCCCTTCAATGCGAATGACTCCGACAACGGGTGACCTGGATCCCAAAGTCCCGCCGGGCAGACTACAGGACAAGTGGGATGCGTACAAGGACACGGTCAATCTGGTCAGCCCTGCCAATAAGCGGAGGTATAGAATTCTGGTGGTCGGAACAGGGCTGGCCGGCGCTTCGGCGGCCGCCACGCTTGCGGGACTCGGGTATCACGTTAAGAGTTTCTGCATACAGGATTCTGCCCGCCGGGCACATTCCATAGCTGCCCAAGGGGGGATCAACGCCGCAAAAAATTATCCGAACGACGGCGATAGCGTATGGCGCTTGTTTTATGATACCATCAAGGGTGGTGATTATCGTTCTCGCGAAGCCAACGTTTATCGTCTTGCCCAAGTATCCAACAACATCATTGACCAGGCTGTAGCGCAGGGAGTGCCCTTTGCAAGAGAATATGGTGGCCTGCTATCCAATCGTTCTTTTGGGGGAGCACAAGTATCGCGCACATTCTATGCCCGAGGGCAAACCGGCCAGCAGTTGCTCCTGGGAGCGTACCAGGCCCTGAGCCAGCAGATTGCCCGCGGCTACGTCGAAATGCTCCCTCGACGCGAAATGCTTGACCTGGTGGTAGTCGAAGGCCGTGCGCGCGGTATCATTACCCGTGAATTGACTACCGGCCACATTGAACGCCACATGGGTGATGCCGTACTTCTTTGTACGGGTGGCTATGGGAATGTCTATTATTTGTCCACGAACGCCAAGAATTCCAATGTTACGGCAGCGTGGCGGTGCTACCGGCGGGGCGCGTTTGTTGCAAATCCCTGTTACACGCAGATCCATCCCACATGCATTCCCGTTTCAGGTGATTATCAGTCTAAACTTACGCTGATGAGTGAAAGCCTGCGTAATGACGGGCGCGTATGGGTCCCGGTCGACCCACTTGATAGGCGGCCACCCAGCCAGATACCAAAGGAGGATCGTGACTACTACCTCGAACGGCGCTACCCGAGCTTCGGAAACCTGGTTCCGCGCGACGTAGCCTCGCGGGCCGCAAAGAAGGAATGCGACGAAGGGCGTGGAGTAGGTGAGACGAGACTGTCGGTCTATCTGGACTTCGCAGATGCCATCAGTCGACTGGGAAGGCAGGCCATCTCGGATCGGTATGGCAACCTGTTTGAGATGTACGAACGGATTACGGGCGATAATCCGTACACAGTACCGATGCGCATATATCCGGCGGTCCACTATACTATGGGCGGCTTGTGGGTAGACTATGAACTCCAAAGCACCATCCCGGGCCTATTTGTGCTAGGAGAAGCCAATTTCTCCGATCACGGTGCCAACAGACTCGGCGCCAGCGCTCTGATGCAGGGCTTGGCTGACGGATATTTCGTTATTCCCTACACCCTTGGAAGCTATCTTGCCGGCGCAGCTATTGATCACAGCGTTTCTTGCGACCACAATGCCTTTAGGGATGCGGAATCAGAGGCCCAGCAGCGTATCAGCCGCCTGCTGGGAATACAGGGAGACAAAACCGTAACCGAGTTTCACCGCCAGTTGGGACGCATAATGTGGGATTGTGTCGGGATGTCCCGCAATGCGATGGATTTGCAGAAGGCCACCGCAGCCATACGTGCGCTTCGGGACGAATTTTGGAAACGCGTCCGCATCCCCGGGGCAGCCGAGACCTACAACAAGAATCTGGAGTTTGCCGGTCGCGTGGCAGACTTCCTGGAACTCGGTGAGTTAATGGCGCTGGATGCCCTTAGGAGGAAGGAATCCTGTGGCGGTCATTTTCGGGAAGAGTACAAGACAGAAGAAGGCGAGGCGCTCAGAAACGATGAGAACTTCGCGGATGTCGCAGCTTGGCAATACACGGGGGATCCAGGCCGTCCTAAGCTTCATCTTGAAGCACTGTCCTTTGACTCCGTCCGGCCCTCTACGCGAAGCTACAAGTAACGCAACCACTCTGTAATAACTTGATTACTCAGGTCGTGGCTGAAAGCATGACCATACATCTTCGCATCTGGAGGCAGGCAAATCCTAGGGTGCCAGGCAGGCTCGTCGACTACACTGTCGACAACGCCAACAGCCACATGTCTTTCCTGGAGCTGCTCGACGTCCTAAACGAGCGCTTGATTCGCGAAGGCGAAGACCCCGTCGAATTTGACAGTGATTGCAGGGAGGGTATCTGCGGATCATGTGGGATCATGGTCGCCGGCATTGCGCATGGGCCGCAGAAACGAACGGCCGTGTGCCAACTTCACATGCGCTCGTTTAATGACGGTGACACTATCGTGGTCGAACCCTGGCGTGCGACGGCGTTCCCGCTGATAAAGGATCTAGTTGTGGACCGCAGTGCATTCGACCGGATTATCGCTGCCGGAGGGTATATTTCCACATCAACGGGGGGGGGGCAGGACGCGAACGCCATACCGATCGGCAAGCTGCATGCGGACAAAGCCATGGACTTCGCGTCTTGCATAGGTTGTGGGGCATGTGTAGCGGCCTGTCCCAACTCGTCTGCATCGTTGTTTACTGCCGCCAAGATTGCTCACCTGGCCCTACTCCCACAGGGGGCCCTAGAAGGCAGGCAACGTGTGCTCAAAATGGTGGACCAGATGGCCCGGGAAGGATTTGGGGACTGCTCGAACCATGCGGAATGCGAAGCCGTTTGCCCGAAGGGAATTTCTATTTCGGGTATCGCGAGGATGCGACGCGAATATGTCAAGGCCCTCCTGGAGTCCTGAGCCAGACCGGTTCCTGTACGGCTAAGCGGGAACATTGCACCCGGTCCGCGCTTCTCTGCTTTCCAGAGAGAATTCGAGTATTTCCAATTAGTTGAGGCCCCGGAAACGGTTGGGCCTAACAGGAAGCTAACACGTGCATGCCGTTCATGGCCGCTTTGGTGTACCTAGGATTCCTGATTACGGCCATATATGCTATATCGAAGTCCTCCGATCTATTAATTGATATAGCTAGCTGCCTCGGCCGAAAGCTTCATCTGAAGGATTATTTTATTGGGAGCCTTATTGTTGGCGTAGGCACATCGTTGCCCGAGCTCATGACGTCGCTGGCCGCCGTTGGTGAAGGCGCTGCCGAACTCGTGGCACCTACCATTTATGGGACCATTATCGCCAACATTGGTGCGGGACTGGGACTTGCCGTCATTGGATTGTACTGTTTTGTAAGCCGCGGGGGAAAGATCCGAATAGTTGATCTAAGCAGCCCGTACGGTGGCGGCGCGGTAAGTTTGGGTAGTATGAAGGAAGACACGGGCAATGATCCGTTTGGCACGCCTTTGGTCTTTGCCACCTTTTCAGTGCTCCTGTCCTACCTGCTATGCTTGGACGGCATTTTTTCCCGCCTTGACGCTGGCCTGTTCATCATCGGCTACCTCGCCTTTATTGTTAACGAATTGGTAACTCGGTCTCGCACTTCATCCCTTGTACTTGCCAAGTCGGAGCCTGCGGCGGCTGCAATTGCTACACCTGAATCAACAAAGGAAAAAGTTGTTGCGGAAGGCAAGGGACTACTTGTTTCTGACAAGGCAACTTGGTCTATCGCGATGGGTGCCGGCAGAATTCTCGGTGGACCCTTGTTGGCGTTCCTTGTATTCGCAGTTACCTGGCGTACGTCCCCGTTCGACCGAATGGGGACACTCGGCCTTTTCCTACTCGGCCTGCTCGGTATTCTCGTGTTTCAGGCACTCATGTACCGTGCCTGGATCCTGCAGCCTCGGCCTGTCTCCTTTGCCCGATACTCCGAAACGGTTCTTCGGCAGCATTCCAAACCAGCATTAGTGCTCTTTCTGGGGTTTACCCTCGTCGTGGTATTTTTCTCGGGTGCGATCATTGTAAAGGCTGTGCTTGTGCTCTCCGATCAGCTTGGAATCGGTTCCAGCATACTTGCAGCATCGGCCATTGCTGTGGGCACATCGCTACCGGACATCGTCGTCGCCATTAAGGTAGCCAGAAAGGGAAGACATATGCTGCTGATCGGGCATATACTCCAGTCGAACATCTTTGACGTTTTTCTGATAATGGGCCTGTGCGGACTATTCGTACCGCTACCAGTGGGCGACGCTACGGCACGGATTACCATTCTGTTTGCCACAGCATTCACGATAAGTCTCGTCCCCATTTTTCGTACGCGAAAGATCCAGCTTCCCGTAGGGATTCTATTGTTCCTGTCATTTCTTGCGTTTATTACTATCCTGTACTGACGTGACGCCGTCCCGTCACTACCGGGAATGCCGCTGTGTTTGGCATCATCGGAAGAAGCCCGCCCCTAGAAGCGGCAAGACGTCGCGCACCAAATGAGCGGCGACTGCGGAATATCCACTTCCTCGGTATCGGCGGCTCCAACATGGCGCCTTATGCAATACCAGGTTTGCGAACCCATCGGATGGGGCGTCTCCGGGAGAATCGTGGCGATAAGAGGGTCGGTACGAGGGTATAGTAGCTCGCGACGTACAAGAGTCTGGTGCTAATACAATGCCAGAGGGTATTCCAAGCCGTTACCCTGCACAGGCTGTGCTGATTGTAGTCGAGCCTGAAGTATGGCAGAGTCAGCCAGTATCGTTCAGGTGAATAAACACATAGGCAATCCAACGATCGCCAACGTGTTGGCAACAGCAGACCTGCGGGCGGCATTAGGCCCTAGGTAGTGCTTGTACGAAAATACTTTATATCTTAAGGCAACAATCGCTTATATCTTGCCATTGGCGGTGAATCTGAGGGACGTATAGCCGATTCGGGCGTTTAAGAGCGCAAAACAGCTCACATTCGCCTAGGGAAACCATGCGCAAGATTGTCCCAGAGTGCCGTGCACTCGACAGTACGCCGATCAAGGAGATTGCCATAGACCCGAGAATGCGCGACGACATGAGTGCGGTGCTCAAGGGTCTGCAGTGCGTCTACTGCACGGCGGAATCCCGTGCGGCCTTGTTCACGATTCTGGAGGCGCACTTTCAGCCGGGTACACGCAAAGATGTCGGACGACCGGGCATGGATCTATGGCGCGTCATCGTGTTTGCGATAGTCAAGCAGTGCCTGGATCTGGACTACGATGCTTTGTTGTACCGGGCGAACAACGATCTCTTGCTGCGGGAGCTCTTGGGGCACGGAGACGCCGGGTTTGACGCGGTGAAGTACAGCAGACAGCGGCTGGTGGACAACGTGCAGCTTTTGACGCCGGAGCTGGTCCTGAAGGTGATCCAATTGATAGTGCGGACCGGGCACAAGGTGGCTGGAAAAAAAGTCTGGGACCGCACTAGCCGGTCGCTGCGATTCCAGGGTGGTTAAGACGCATGTGCACTATCCCACCGATGTGGGTCTGTGCTGGGATGCGGTTCGTGGCCTAATACGTGTGAGTGCACGCTCGGCTGCGGCATTCGCTCTTCCGGGCTGGCGCAAGCATGCGGATCGCACGCGGAAGGTATACCAGGCCTTCAGCCGGGTGCGGACGGCCCCGCACTACCGGCAGAATCCGAAAGGAGTGAAGGCGTACTTGCGCCAGTGCACACAGACTGCAGCACATGCCCGTACGCTGTTAAATGCCTTGGCCACGGCGCAGAAATCGGCGGCGGCGCGAGCGGATATCGCGTATTACTTGCACTATGTGGACTTGTTGGTGGATCAAATCCGGCGTCGCATCCTCTTGGGCGAGAAGATTCCACATGCGCAGAAAGTGTTTTCCATCCACAAGCCACATACGCGTTGGATCAGCAAAGGCAAGGCGGGCGTGCTGGCGGAGCTCGGCCTTCCGGTCGCACTGGTAGAAGATGAGCACCGGTTCATTTTGGCTTATCACATCCTGTGGGACACATCAGATGTAGAGGTGGCGGCAGCGATCATTGACGCGGTGTAGGCGGCTTTTCCAGAGTTCAATGCGTGCAGTTTTGACCGGGGCTTTCACAGCTTGAAGAATCGAGAAGCATTGGATGCTCGGCTGGCGCTCAATGCGCTTCCGAAGAAGGGCAAGCTTTCTCTGGCGGAGCGTGCGCGAAAGCGCGCGCCTGCGTTCAAGGCAGCGCGGCGGCAGCACCCGGCCGCCGCGTCGTGTCTGGCCAATTTCGGACTTCGGGGCGGTGGCGGCAGAAGAGTCCGGAGAACTTCGCGCTGATGGTGAGCCTGTCCGTGCTGGCGGTCAACGTGCACCGGCTGGGTTGCCTGGTGCGCGACCAGGACCGGGCACGAATAAGGCGTCGGCGAAAGCGCGCGGCGTAGGCCCGCTACCACCTCGCAGAAAGGTCCCAATCACAGGCCCCAAGGGACACGTATGCCCTCCTGATAGGAACACAACGCCCTTCGAGCCGCAAACTGTCCGTGCGCGCACGCAAGAGACGCCAGCATGGCCGAAACACTCGAAGCGGACCGTCAACGAACTCAAAAAACGACCGTGCCTATGCACTCAATGCCGAAAAAAGAGAGTATTCGGTCAATCACTAGGTAGCTATCTGTGATGGCATGGGGTGTTAAACATCAACCATAGCACGGCCAGCGTATAAAACGTGAGTGCACCGATCGCGGTTTACGCTGCCGCGCTGCGGGCAGCCCGTTGCTCCTCCCTATCCCCGTTATCTGAATTTGTTTAGCGCCACCGGTAACGGACAAAGAACATAGGCCCCGGTAAACAGGTCGACGCATAGAAGAAGCGCGGGCCGGAAAGCACATACCAACTGCCGTACCACTGAGACTGCAACAACCGGCCTTATATGGGTCGGAATGCTTCGGTCGGTTTGTCGAAATACCACGAACGAACTTCGCCCATGACGATCCAAACGCACACTATACGGAAAGGCTAAATGCTGCCAAGAAAGGAGCACCGGCATTGACTATCGCGTGACGCGTCTTCCGGTTGCACCCATGAGAGGCCAATCCTTCGCGTTACTGGACAAGAAGGCATATATATGATTCAGTGGGAGCTCGAGACTGTTGTGCGCAATCGGAGACAGCGGACAATCGAATTTCGGATACATTGCAACCGGCGCACTCGCAGCTCTATGCCCGATGCACCGCGGCCCTTCCAAGCCCAACCTTCATGGACTCGCTGAACCTAGGCTTGCCAAATCCGATTGCCGGCCAAGACCTGGAAGCTGCATCGGTATGGGCGCTTGCAAGACAATGGGATGCCTAGGTTAGGATTACGGGCTTATTTGTAGCCGCTGTCCGGGATGAATGGTCGAACTCCGCAAGCTGTTGAGTTGCCGAATACTTCGCACGGAGGTCCCATATTTACTTGCGATGCGCGACAGGGACTCGCCACGTCGTACGACGTGCACGACGCGGGACTGCTCCTTCGGATACATAGTAAGCTTCTGCCCTACCCTGATTCGCGTACTGCCGCGCAGGTTATTCCACTGCTGAATACTACGGATTGTTGTACCATACAGCCCTGCCAACTTGCCCAGCGTATCCCCTCTCCGCACCACATGCACCGTTCGATTATCCGCGCCACGCTGTGTTGCTTGGGCAGCGGTAGCCAAAAGCGGCGAGACCGTCAGATTCGCCTGAATGGCTGGCGTCGTTAGGACATCGGCTGGCCGAGCCAATTCCGGACTGAAAGCTACGGGGTTAAGGACCCGCCGACCGTAGCGCACCGTGCTCGGACTTCCTTCCGCAAGCGAGATCCTTCCTTGGGAGTTCGGTACAGGAATGATTAGTTTCTGGCCCGGATGAATGAGGTTGCCGCGCAAGCCATTGGCACTTCTTAGGTCTGAAACAGTGACGCCATGGTTGTTCGCAATCCGGCCAAGGGAGTCTCCACGCCTTACAGTATACTCAACGGCGGGGGGCCGGTCACCTTGTGGAAGGGACTCAACGGCCTCGACAAACCTGGCGGCGGTGTTTAGTGGTATGCGAAGCTGATACGGAGCTGTGCCCGGGGGCAGTATGCTCCTACGCAATTCTGGATTAAGGGCCTCCATAGTCGCTTCATCCGATCCCACCAGCTCGGCAATATCTTTGAGGGTCATCATTCCTTCCACGGCAACCCGATCGAAGGTGAACTCCGGTCCCTCTGGGGCCGCAGCTAACCCGAAATCCTTGGGATTGGACATGAGAATGGCAATAGCAATGAATTGCGGCATGTAGCCTCGCGTCTCCCTGGGCAGGTGTCGGTATATGGACCAGTAGGACGGGATGTTATTCATGGATCCCCCCGCCCTTTGGACGGCACGCCTTATGCAGCGCGGACTGCAATTGTAGCCGGCCAATGCCACATGCCAGTTTCCACCGTAGTGGTCGTATAGGTCCTTCAAGTGCCTTGCTGCCGCCCGTGTCGCCTTCTCGGGATCCCAGCGTTCGTCAACCCATGAGGTAACGTCGAGCCCATATACCTTTCCTGTGGCATTCATGAATTGCCACATCCCGTGTGCATTTGATCGGCTACGGGCATTTGGAACAAGGGCACTCTCCACAACAGCCAGATACTTCAATTCATCCGGCACTCCTTCTTCCGCAAAGATCTTTTCGATCATCGGAAAATACGTGTCGGCACGTGTCATCCAGCTTAGAATATTTTCCCGCTTGTTTTTCAGGAAATAGTCGATCGTGCGCCGAACGTGGTCATTCTGCGTCATCGGAACAACTACTTCTGCAGGAGATCCGACCGTACGCATTAGCAGGGCAGGCTCTTGCGTCGCAGTCGCAACAACGGCTGGCGGTTGAAGAATGCCATCCCGCAGGCCGAATACCAGCTCCATGTCCGGATTCAGGGAGCCGTAATAGCGTTCGTACTCGGTCACAATTGACCGGTATAATTCCCTAAACCGGCTCTGACTGCGGAGTTGTGGCCGCGCCGCGAGCCGTTCCAGCGCGAGCACTGCCTGTTCAAGCAATACCCCCGCCTGTTCGTCGTTTCCATTGGAAAGCGCGGCCAGGATGGCCACCTGATATCCGTAAACACGACTCATCCGACGCATCAACTGTGCTTCGGTTGACAATACATCTACGCGGTTATTCCACGCGAGATACTGGTCGTATCCTTTTAGGGCTTCCACGGGGATGATCCCGAGGGGCATCCCCTTCCACCCCTGAGTGTCATGCTGTGCATACGCCGAGGGAATGGACTGGAACCACACCTCGAACAAGCCTGTGACGAGAAGTAGTAGCAGTATGCGTCGCACAAGTACCTCCGCGGTAATTAAAGTATTTCCTTAGTATCAGATGCCGATACAGGCCTATTATAAGATATTAGGTATCGTCAGTCAACCTGAATTCTACGTATAATTAGCTACCTCTTGTCATATCTGTTGTTCCCTTGAAGGACAGTGACCAATCGGGTGAATGCCCCTCTGCCAACACAGGGCACGGGGCATCAATACTTTACAGCGGAATATTTCCGTGCTTCTTGCGCGGGTTATTGACCACCTTGTTGCGCAACATCTCCATGCTGCGCACAAGTTTGGGCCGCGTTTGATGCGGTGCAATAACATCATCCACGTAGCCGTATTCAGCGGCGATGTATGGATTAGCAAATTTCGCTCGATATTCTTGAACGAATTCGTCTTGCAGCTTGTTACGGTGACTTGCGGAGGCCAGTTGCTTATGGAAAATGATTTCAACGGCCCCGGTCGGTCCCATAACAGCAATTTCCGCAGAAGGCCAAGCAAAATTCATGTCGCCACGTATGTGCTTCGAATTCATCACGTCATAGGCGCCTCCATATGCTTTTCTGGTTATGACCGTGATCTTCGGCACCGTAGCCTCGCAGAATGCATATAGGAGCTTCGCTCCATGCTTAATAATCCCACGCCACTCCTGGTCGGTACCCGGCAAGAAACCCGGGACATCCTCGAACACGACCAAGGGAATATTGAATGCATCACAGAAGCGCACGAAGCGTGCTCCCTTGACCGATGCATCGATATCCAGCACGCCCGCCAACACAGTCGGCTGGTTGGCAACGACCCCCACTGAACGTCCGCCCACGTGGGCAAAGCCGCACAAGAGATTGCGGGCAAAATCCGCATGGATTTCGAAGAATCGGCCATCATCAACAACTAACTGAATGACTCTAAGCATGTCATAGGGCTTGTGGGGACTCTCCGGAACAATCGAGTCAAGCGCCGAATCTGCTCGCTCCGGCGGATCATCCGTGGGGCAGTCTACGGTAGCTTCCTCGCAATTCTGGGGGATGTAGCGGAGCACCTCTCGTATTCGGTTGAGACACGCCACGTCATTCTGGCACGTAACGTGTGCAACGCCACTTCTCGAAGCATGCGTTATTGCCCCACCCAGTTCATCTGGCGACACATCTTCCTGCGTTACCGTACGCGCTACGTCCGGCCCCGTTACGAACATATAACTGGTGCCTTCCACCATGAACACTAGGTCGGTAATGGCCGGGCTATAAACGGCTCCGCCCGCACAGGGCCCCATAATTGCTGAAATCTGTGGCACTACCCCCGAGGCCAGCGTGTTCAGAAGAAAAATGTCGGCATAACCGCCTAGAGACACGACGCCTTCCTGTATGCGAGCACCCCCCGAATCATTGAGGCCAATAATGGGCGCACCGTTTTCCATCGCCAGGCGCATGACCTTAACAATTTTCTCCGCATGCGCGCGTCCCAAGGAACCACCAAAAACCGTAAAGTCCTGACTGTAGACGTATACATTCCGCCCGTCGATGCGTCCATAACCCGTCACCACGCCGTCTCCAAGCGGCCTATTTGCCTCTAGCCCAAAGTCCGTACACCTGTGCCGAACGAACATCCCTATTTCCTCGAATGAGCCCTCATCAAGGAGCACATCCAATCGCTCGCGCGCGGTAAGCTTGCCTTTCCCATGCTGCCGCTCTACTCGTGCCTGACCTCCTCCGAGCCGGGCCTCTGCACGCAAAGCATCTAGTGCCGCTAATCCGTCACGCATAACACAGCCTCGTTCAGGCGCACAGCGAGTGCTTGTACGCAGAGAATAGAATTTTCTGCCACACCGTCCGTAGTAATACGTCTTAGCCGGGGGTTCACGGATCCGAGGCCTCCCGATTCCAGCCTGGGCCGCGAACCACGCGACCTGGCATGGCACCCGTGTGGTCACCATCTACAAGTACCGGTGTTCCATTGACAAAAACATGGACCATTCCAGTAGCATACTGGTGGGGAGCCTCAAAGGTGGCGTAATCCTGAATAGCCTCCGGATCGAAGACGGCGATATCGGCGAAGTAACCGGCTCGAAGCTTTCCGCGCCGGCGGATCTTCATGTTTTCGGCGGGCAATGAGGTAGTCCGCCGGACGGCCTCTTCCAGGGGCAGGACTCCCTCGTCCCGCACATACTTCCCCAGGAGTCTTGCGAAATTTCCGTAGGCACGCGGGTGCGGATTATGGCCTAGGAAATCACCTTCGGGTGCCATGGATGCAGCATCAGAACCAAAAGTTACCCAAGGCAAAACCATCTTTTGCTTAACGTTCTCCTCAGACATTAGGAAGTAGACGACCTCAACCCGGCTACTGTCTTCCACCACTAGATCCATGGCGGTAATGGCGGGCGAGGTGCCCCGCTCTGCAGCTAACGCCGCCAATGTCTTGCCAACATTTTGCCGCAGCTCTTCTTTTCGGAAACCGCTGAGCAATACGTTCTCCGGCCCAGCAGCCAGATACAGGTTTTCCCAAGCGTCCGTACGTGTATTCATCTCCTGCTCCAGCCGTGCCCGGACTGCTGGATCTTGCAGGCGCATTCGCCAGGCTTCAAATCCTCCGGCCTGGACGGCCGGAGGCATGGCAGCATCCAACCCGGTAGCCCCGGCAGTATACGTATACATGTTGGCCGTTATGGCGAGGCCGTTGGCGCGGGCATCTTCCACACGTGCAAAAACCGTATCCAGCTTGGCCCAGTTGTCACGTCCTGCAGCCTTGAGATGATAAATCTCCGCGGGGACGTCAGCCTGCAGCGCTATGCTGATGAGTTCCTCGACAGACTCCACCACGCCATTTCCTTCGCTACGGATGTGGGAGATATACATGCCCCCGTAATTGGATACGACCCTGCACAGGGCCACCAATTCGTCCGTATCGGCATAGAAAGCGGGTGCGTACATCAAAGCAGAACCTACGCCGAGGGCGCCGTCTTGCATCGCGGCATCAACCAGTGCCCGCATCCGCTCTAGTTCTTCTTGCGTTGGTGCCCGGTTTTCGTAGCCCAATTCATGAACGCGCACGGTCGTTGCGCCCACAAAAGAAGCAATATTCGGCGATATGCCTATTGCAACCAGGAATTCGAGATATTCATCCAGCGTAGCCCAGGGCAGCTCCAACGTCGCTTCCGGCGTTATGCCCAGCGCTTCTCTGTAGGAATCCTCACCACCCAGATATGTTATCAAGTCCTTAAGCCTACCAGCGATCATTTCATCATTCAACGGCCCCATCGACTGACCTTCGCCGAAAACCTCCAGAGTGATACCCTGCCTGATGTCACTCTGTGATCTTCCATCCCGGATCAGCGACTCGGTCGCCCAGCTGAGCATGTTAATGAATCCGGGACTTACCGCCAGCCCCCTAACGTCGTATTCGGACCACCCCTGATACTCGTCTAAATCACCCAAGGCAGCAATGGTATCTGCGCTTATGGCTAAATCTCCGACGTAGGGAGCTTCGCCGCTGCCGTCATAGATCAAGCCACCTCTCAGGACGATGTCAAAATCGACCGTTGTCGCGCAGCCGGCACACACAGCAAAGAGGGCTAAAAGGCCGGTACGCATTTTGGACATGAACCTCTTTGCCAATGAGAAAGGTCGAATCTGAATCAGCCTGTAGGCTGCGCAATCCGGACCCTCGGATTGCCAAATTCATATTCCTTCGGCGGCTCCACGCTGAGCAGGTGGCGTACAAAATAGTCCCACCGCTTCCGCATCCAATACGTTTCTGCCCTGCCAAAGCCGTGCCCACCGTTCGGGAAAACAAGCAAGTCAAAATCCTTGTTGGCTTCCACTAGCGCCTCCACCAAGAGCAGCGTATTAGATGCAGGTACGTTACCATCCATGAGGCCGTGCGCTAGAAGCAGTTTCCCCTGCAAATTGTCGGCCAGAAGATGGTTCGACTGGCTGTCGTAATTCGTTGTACCGTCTGGATTGGCTTCCAGGAGGCCATGCCACTTTTCACCCCAGTCGTCCTCATAATTGCGATTATCATGGTTGCCGGCACCGGAGACTGCGACCTTGTAAAATTCAGGGTAACGTAAGATGGCACCCGCTGAGGCAAAGCCGCCTCCAGAGTGGCCCCAAATGCCCACGCGATACACGTCCATCCAGGCGTGGCGGGCGGCTAGCTGCTTGATGGTAGTGATCTGATCGGGCAACCCGTTGTCACCCATATTTCCGTAATATGCATCATGGAAGGACTTGGACCGTCCGGGCGTACCCATCGCATCCACTTCCACGACAATGAACCCCAGCTCCGCGATAGCTTGTTTGTCCCCGCGCGCCGCCCGAAAGCTGCGACTACCAACGCTGCCTGATTGCGGGCCAGGATACAGGTAATTCAGTACGGGATAGGACCTAGAAGAGTCTAGGTTTGTGGGTTTGTACAAAAGTCCATAAAGATCCGTCTCCCCGTCACGTGCCTTTACAGAAAACGGAACGGGGGGCTGCCAGCCGCTCTCCAACAAGCCAGATATATCTGCCCGCTCCAATTCCATTACGAATTCACCCTGCTGATCCCGCACTACAGCGATGGGGGGCGTCGACGGAGTTGAATAACTATCGACAAAATACCTGCCAGACGGGGAGAAAGTTGTCGAATGGTGTGCGGTTTCATGGGTCAAGGCTTCGACGGGCGCACCGTCCAAGCTCGTGCGGTAGAGATAGTGCAAATACGGGTCACCCCCCTCGCGCCCGCCGGCCGTGAAATATACCATGCGGGCCTCTTGATCCACCCTTCGCAGTTGCTGCACGGCCCACGGGCCGTCCGTGATCCTATGCTTCAGCGCGCCGCTATCCAGATCATACAGGTATAGGTGCCCCCAGTTGTCTCGTTCGGAATACCAGATTACTTCCCCGGTGTCAAATAGAATCCGCCAGTTTTCCGCGTCGACGCCGGACTCGAAATAGGTATCCACACGCTCTGATAGAACATCCCGAACGCGCCCCGTTTCCGGATCTGCTATCCTCAGAAACGCTTCCTTGTGATCACGCGAGCTGGATACGAATGCAAGCTGCCGCGAGTCCTTACTCCAGCGTACATCCAGAAATGTCCCGTCCCAGTCCGCGACATGGTCCGTTGTCGTGCTCCGATGGGCATCGGGCGGCATATCCAGCCGCACGACACGTGGCCCGCCCACATGAATGACAACACGGCTAATGCGAAAAATTAGGCTGTCACCTGGAAGCGGGTACCGCCAACTATCGAGCTCCGGGCGCCCGATGTTTGTAGAAACCATATGCATATCGCCCACACCACGCGCATCGTGCTGGAAGGTGGCAATCTTCCGCGAGTCAGGAGACCAGAGCAGCACCGGCGTTTTACTCCTGATCCACCCCGCGTTATTCGTCGCGTACCCGAAGTGCTCCTCGCCATCTTTAGTCAGCGCCAATTCAACACCTGTTGCCAACTCCTGGACCCACAGATTGTGGTTTCGGATAAATGCGGTATAACGGCCATCCGGGGACTCGACGGCATTGGCCACGGCAGGCGCAGCCGCCTGCGTCGCGGCACAAGTGTAGCGCTCGGTCTCGCACGTAACCGCTTGGTCCCGCTGATTGAAAAGAAGCTGTACGCCATCGTGGGTCGCTGGCAATGGAAGCTCATGCGGCGATAGCTCCCGGCCCAGCACATCCGACAATGCGCTGGCAAGGCGCCCATGATCGAACAAAGGAGCAAGCGATCCCGTTTGTGGGCTCACCAATACGTATTCCGTGCCGGAAGCTTTTCGGCTTGCGTACCAGAATCGGTCCTCGCCCAACCAATTTGGCCGCGCGGTTCCACCGTATACAAGCGCATTGGCAGAGGAAGCAAGAAAACCTTCCGCCCGTGCGTAATCTTCCGCGGTTACGGACTGGGCAGGGCTTTGCGCGGGAAGAAGGACCAGCGCCCATCCCAAACAAACCGCGTAATGATGGTTCTTCACCAGACTCGAGAGTTAGTGGAAAGGGAGCAATGAGGCTGGGGCGACTACGGCATACTGCCGGACGACCAACCCAAAGAATTCAGTCACCAATCAGGTATTACCATGCACCAGTACAGAATGGTTCTTGTCGCCGCAGCACTTTCCCTCACATACGCGGCCTGCTCGCAGACCAGCGACGAAAACCCCCCTATGGAAGGATTCAATCTCGCGGCATCCGATGCCCGAGCCATTGAAATCGCGGATGAGGTCATGCGAAGCATGGGCGGTCGCACCAATTGGGATCAAACGCGTTACCTTTCTTGGAGTTTTCACGAGGACGACCAAGTATGGGACAAGTGGACCGGGCGGTTTCGCTGGCAGCGGGACAGCGTAATCGTCCTCATGAATGTAGACACCAAGGAGGGCGACGCATGGGTGAACGACACGCCCGTCATGGATTCCAGCAAGCGGGAAGAATATCTCCGGGCTGCCTATGGCAACTGGGTAAATAGCTCCTACTGGCTACTTCTGCCCTTTAAGCTAAAGGACTCCGGCGTGACACTGCGGTATATGGGAGAAGGCACGATGGAGAATGGCCGCATTGCTGAAGTCCTGTCCCTAACGTTCGAAGATGTCGGGCTAACGCCCCAGAATCGATACGAGGTCTTTGTTGACAAGGAGACCATGCTGGTGGAGCAGTGGTCCTTTTTTGCTAATGCCGACGACGCACAGCCCAGCTTTACGCGTCCGTGGACCAACTGGCAGCCACATGGTACGATTCTTCTTTCGGCTGACCGAGGAGAAATGCGGGACGGTTCACCGTACGTTTTGCCCAATGTAGGCATCTATGAGGCGCTGCCTGAGAGTGTCTTTCAGGACCCGGCGCCTCTTGATCTATCCACGCTTGGTGGGGGGTAGGATCCCGTCCGGTTGTGAACCGCGGCTGCAGCTTCGTGTGTCACCAGCCCATCATGTCCGAGCACGAATGGCCATCCACGCTAAGAAGGGAGATTGACTACGATAGCAACCAAGGCACATTGTAGGCCATAGTCTCGGATCAGCCCACATGATTGTCATTGTACCATGCCATGATGCGCACTGATGCCTACCGCCTGAATCGGGTTTGCAGGCCCCCGCACATGGCATTGGGCCGCATGCTCAGCCACCTGTGGTGGCTTAACGGGTCTGCGTCGCGACAGCGTGACATCCAGCCCTTACTACGTTGCTGCCCAGCGCAGCACCCTGAGCCGCGTCGGCGAGGTTACGAAAATTCTTCCGTGACCCCAGGGGATTGCCTCGCAGCGGGCAGCGGGCTCAGGAGGCAAGCTGGTTAAGGTGGATTCGCGTAACACGACGCAACGCAGTATCGTCTGCGGTGAATTGCCGTAAGGCCACAAAGGCTAAAGCGCACGAGTATACCGGTGCGCCCATTGCTGGTATGAGCCTGACCGTGACATCTACACAGTGCGGAACACCCGTCAGCGCGGCATCGCGCTCTTGGCGAGGATTTGGCAGCGAGCGTCCAAAATAGGCCAAGGTGCAGGCGGGGGGCAGCGGGGCTGTGCCTCTGGGCGGCCGTTTGGGAGCGCTTAAGAACGTCTATATCACGGGATCGTAAACATAGTGGCTTTGGCTCAATAAGCAATGCATGCAGTTCCCTAAGAAGCCCACACCACACGTCCCTGGAGGAAAGGCACGTTCAGATTGCGGTGCCGGGGCAGTACACGGACCGTGAAACCATGAAACCCGCTTTGACGGCACGTGACGGCATCGGCCGTGTAGTCGAATTCACCATCCGAGCCCCCGCTCGGGCGTATCGTCCTTATGTCTGGGTCAACTATTTCGCCGGCAGATGTCACCCTACCAAGGTAAAGCTGGACCTCGACATCATCGGGCGTTAGCGCACCCAACTGTACATGGACCTGGACGCTAAACTGCTCTCCGACCTGAAGTTCGCGCAGCGCATCTCTATCTCGCAACGCGACCGTCACGCCATCCCAGTGCTGCTGCATGTGGCGGCTCCAGGAAGCCAGAGCCCTGGCACGGCCCATGTCATCTGCCACGAGCCGCTGATACCGTTTAGTCGCAGGGAGGTAGGCACGATCGTAGTATTCCTGTACCATGCGATGTGAATTAAACTGGGCCGTATAGGCGGCAATCGACCCTTTCATGCGATCAATCCATCCCTTAGGTAAGCCATCAGATGACCGCTTGTAGAAAAGCGGAACGACGTCGTATTCGAGGATGTCATACAGGTTGGCAGCCTCGATGGAGTCTTGGTACGCTTCATCTTCATACGTTTCACCGGCGCCAATGGCCCATCCCAATTCGGGCCTGTAGCCCTCATCCCACCAGCCGTCCAGTACGCTTAAATTCAGCCCACCGTTGGCAGCAGCCTTCATACCGCTTGTGCCGCTCGCCTCCCTGGGCCTTCGCGGGGTATTGAGCCACACGTCGGCGCCCTGCACCATGGACCTAGTGACGGCCATGTCATAGTTCTCTAGGAAGACGATTCTGCGCCGAAAAGGCTCTTCTTGTGAAAGTGTAACGATCCGCCGGATGAGCTCCTTCCCGGGATGGTCTCGGGGGTGGGCCTTGCCGGAGAAGATGATCTGAACCGGACGCTCTTCATTAGCCAAGATCCTGGCCAAGCGCTCCCTATCACGAAAAAGAAGCGTGGCCCGCTTGTAGGTTGCAAATCGGCGGGCAAAACCAATTGTCAAGGCACGAGAATCGAGCACTTCCGCGGTCGCGTCCACTTCAACCTGGGGAGCGCCCGTGCGCTGCAACTGCTGCTTGAGGCATCTACGGGATAATTCTACCAGCCGCTCCCTGCGCAATGCATGCGTGCGCCAAAGTGCTGCGCCCGGAATTTGGTCCACGCGACTCCACACCTGCGCGTCCCCGGTCT
Source organism: Rhodothermales bacterium (assembly GCA_965216255.1). Taxonomy (GTDB): domain Bacteria; phylum Bacteroidota; class Rhodothermia; order Rhodothermales; family Bin80. The sequence continues at coordinate 2,990,265 of OZ244148.1, read as the reverse complement.
GGGAACGCCACCGCGGGCCCAAATACCGGTCGAACAGCTGTTTCATCTCTGCGGAAAGCCAGGACGATACGTGGATTCCGTTGGTAACATGACCGATAGGGACTTCCTCTTCCGGCAGATTGGGCCAGAGGCACTGCCACATTCTGCGGCTGACTTCTCCATGCAGCTTCGCAACAGCATTGTTTGCAGCGCTCATGCGAAGCGCAAGCTTGGTCATTCCAAATGATTCTTGTTCATTGTCCGGGTCTTCGCGCCCCAACGCAAGAAATTCTTGCCGAGAAAGACTTAATTCCCGGTTGGCATAGCCTACCAGATAGCGGTCCATCAAATCCGGCGGGAAGCGGTCATGCCCTGCCTCCACTGGGGTATGGGTGGTGAAGACGATACTTGCGGAGGAGACGATACGGGCCTCATTAAATGAAAGCCCGCCCTGCTGCATAAACCGGCGAATACGCTCCAATGCAAGGAAGGCGGAATGCCCCTCGTTTACGTGATAAACATGCGGGGCGAGGCCGAGCGCCTTGAGGGCACGGTAACCGCCGATGCCAAGCATGATTTCCTGACGAATGCGCAGCTCGTTGCCACCACCATAAAGGTAGTCAGTCAGGTCCCGGTCTTCATCCCGCGTGTTGGCAGAAAAATTGGTATCCAGCAAAAAGAGCGGCACTCGTCCTACCTGCAGGCGCCAGATGCGCGCATAGACCTTGCGTCCTGGATAGTCAACGGATACGGTCACCGGGTCTCCGGCGCTGTCACGCTCCAAGCGCAGTGGGAGATTCGCGAAGTCGTTCTCCTCGTAGGTTTCCTGCTGCCATCCGGCCTTATTGAGATGCTGCCGGAAATAGCCCTGCTGGTACAGCAGTCCCATCCCAACAATTGGAACCCCCATATCGCTCGCGGACTTCAGGTGGTCGCCCGCGAGGGCGCCAAGACCTCCAGCGAAGATCGGCAGACATTCCGTTACGCCAAATTCTGCGGAGAAATAGGCAATCAACGGTGCTGAAGCCGACTGGTGGTACTCTTCAAACCAAGTCGCCTTCTTCTCCATATAGGCATCGTGCTCCGCACAAACCCGCGCAAGGTGCGCCTGGAAACCCTCATCCTGTTCCGCTTCCGCCAAGGTTTCCTGGGCAATGGTTCCCAATAGCACCACAGGGTTGTGCCCGGAAGAAGTCCAGAGTCCAGCGCCTAGGCGGCGGAATAGGTCGAGAGCATCTTCGTTCCAGGCCCATCTGACATTGAATGCTAAGTCTCGCAGGGATTCCAGCGAGGGTGGCAGCGATGGAACCGCCGTGAATGTATGAATAGGTGTAGGCTTCATATCTGGCAACGATGTCTAAACGCTCGCTGCCTAGTTTACGACATGGCAGCCTGCGGCAATGATCGTTTTCTGCAAATTTGCGGGAGCCTGGCCACCACAGGGAACGGCGGTAATCGCCACGGGCTGTGTATATTTGTGACTCCAGAATAGAAATCTGCCCGTACATCGGGAATGCAATCAAGAGCGATAGCGCTTACTTCGGGCTACTTTGATAGCGTATTTGCAAAAACTACACACGGCCTCGTGCGTGGACCCGGCCGTTTTGAGCTCGCTGGCATCGTAGATGCCAAATTTGCAGGCCTGGATGCCGGTGAAGTTTTGGACGGACGGCAGCGAGGAATTCCATTCTTCGATTCCGTAGAGGCTGCGGTCAAGTCCGGTCATCCGCCGCCAACGCACTGTATCGTCGGTGTGGCAACGATTGGCGGGATCTTGCCTCCTGCGCTCAACGACGACTTGGTAGTAGCGGTGGGTATGGGCATGACGCTGGTCAACGGACTTCACCATTTGCGTTCAGACGATCCTGTCCTTTCGCGGATTGCGCGAACAAGCGGCGGCTCTATCATAGACATACGAAAGCCGAAGCCGACACGCGAATTGCAGTTTTGGACCGGAGAAGTGCTCTCCATTCCGACCCCGCGCATTGCCGTATTAGGCATGGATTGTGCCATTGGGAAACGGACGACATGCTTAATGCTTCTAGAAGCGCTACGCGGCAGGGGATTCAATACTGAGATGATTTATACGGGTCAGACTGGCTGGCTTCAGGGTCTGGAGCACGGTTTCATATTCGACGGCACCCTAAATGATTTCGTCTCGGGTGAATTGGAGAGCGCCCCAGTTGCCTGCTACCGAGAAAACAACCCCGACATTATTCTTCTCGAAGGACAGTCTGCACTTCGTAATCCGGCGGGACCCGCAGGCTCAGAATTCATTCTGTCAGGGGGTGCCTGCGGCGTTATCCTTCAACATGCTCCGGACCGGCATTTCTTTGAAGACTTTGAAGAGTTAGGCTGCCCCATTCCAGATTTGGATGAAGAAATTGAATTGATCCGGCTTCTGGGCGCAGAGGTTTGGGCGGTTACACTCTTCACTCGAGGAATGGCGCTGGATCATGCCCTCCGCGTGCGTAGCGACCTTTCTTCTGCTCTCGGACTACCGGTAGCTCTCCCGCTCGAAGAAGGCGTAGACCGGGTGGCTGAGGAAATAGCCGCCAGAATGGCCTAGCATGGGATCCATGAGGATAAGGCATGTGGAAACTTGGCAGAGAAGCTTACCGCTGCAGCGCCCGTACACTATTGCCTTCAAGTCGGTCGGCGCGGCCGAGCTTCACTTCGTTCGCCTCGTAACGGAAACCGGCCTCGTTGGACTGGGATCTGCTGCACCCACCGACATAACCGGAGAGACTTCGGAATCCTGTGCACGCGCCATCACGGATATCGGACAAAGCGTCCTCGTTGGTCGCGATCCTCTGCAGATGCACAAACTGTCTGCGCAATTGCGAGATGCCCTTGCATCCAGTCCCTCGGCACGCGCTGCCATCGACATGGCGCTGCATGATCTGGTCGCGCGCTCATTGGAACGTCCCCTTGCGGACATACTCGGCCGCCGCCACCGCGGGATGCCGACGTCCATAACCATCGGCATCATGGCCATGGACGACACGCTGCGCGAGGCCGATGAATATATCCACCGAGGCTTTACCTGCCTGAAGGTGAAATTGGGGCATGCTTTGGACAGAGACATTGAGCGTCTTAGGGCATTGCGCATGCACGCCGGCCCGCGCATGCGTATCAGGGTTGACGCTAACCAGGGCTACAGCCTCAATGAGACACTCCGGCTTAGCGAGCTGTCCTCACGTCTTGGCATCGAGCTGATTGAACAGCCGTTGCCGGCCAGTGCCTCAGAGAAAATGCTCCACCTTCCCCACCAACGCCTGCAGACCATGGCCGCCGACGAAAGCCTGCATTCCGAGGCTGACGCTAAAAGCCTCGCCGCCTACCCGCAGCCGTTTGGGATATTCAACATCAAGCTTATGAAATGCGGCGGCATCACATCGGGTCTTGCCATCGCAAACATTGCCCATGCAACGGGCATCCGCCTTATATGGGGATGCATGGACGAAAGCGTAGTCAGCATAGCCGCCGCACTTCACGCTGCGTACGCATGCCCCGCCACGCGTTTTATCGATCTCGATGGCAGCTTTGATCTTTCTCAAGACGCGGCCAAGGGGGGATTCCGACTGGAAGCCGGTAACCTTTACCTGCTAGACCGGTCCGGCCTAGGCGTTACCCTCAAAGACTAGTCAGGTGTCTACCGGTCTTTGCCGGAGTACAAAAAGCCCTTCTCCAGTACTGGTGACTACGATGATACCGCTCTTGAAATAGGGATAGTTACTCCAGGAACCCCCACCTGCATCATGCGGCGCGGTATCAAAGTAGCCCACTTCCACCGGGTCCTCCGGATCTGTAATGTCCAGAATGCGAAGGCCACTCCCGTAGTTGGATTGATACATGAGGTTCCCCCTAATGTAAAGATTGTGGTCCGTGGTGGTCGTCTCTGCGATGTATTCCTTTACGAGAACTGGATCATCCAGATCAGCTAAGTCCCATACCAGCGTCCGGGTACCCGCTACTAGCCCCCTCGGCTCGTCACCTTCGTCATTCATGTAGAAGTAGCGATGGTCCTCGGTCAGCCAGCCCTGGTGCGTATAGGCCGCATTCGGATAAACGGCAGCCGAGAGCGAAACCGGATTGTCCTTGTCTGTTACATCCGAAATGCTCATGGCTGTTTCGTTTGATCCAATGCAGATTTCCTTGCCCCTGTGCTCCGGGTCCGGCCCGAGGTATATCACACACTGGGCGTCGTGGGAATAGCCCGTCTTTCGTCGTCCGGTCGTTGGATCGGCAAAACAGCCTGCAAACGCGGGCGACGCCGGTTTCCGTATGTCTATCATGTGAAGGCCACCGCCACAGGTCTCCCCTCCGCCGCTTGCGCCTACCACGAAGGCAAATCCTGTCTCTTCATTAATGACGATGTTGTGCGCACTGTGGATTTCGTCGTAGAGCACGGTCTCTGAGAAATTTGCCGGAACGGAGTCCACAGATCGAAGCTGCGAGAGATCGAATACCTGGACACCATGCATTCCTGCGCCGTCGGCCACGATATAGGCATGATTCCGGTAAACCTTGATATCCCGCCAAACATTTGCCCGTGATCCTTCGGTCATAGGCAGATCTCCGACGAAAGCAGGCTTGTACGGATCGGTAACATCAACAAAGGCGGTCCCGTCAGATCGTCCGACGAGGGCATACTCCCGGCCAGATTCTGGATCCGTCCACCCCCACAGGTCATTGGCTCGTGTCCCACGTGCACCACCCATATCCCCCAGAGGCAGGAATGCGGCCAAATCAACCTGATCGCAGGCCCATGCTCCCGCTGTACCGTCTTCGCATTGCACCTCAGCGCCTGTAATGGCATCGAAGCCCCGTGCTTCGTTAATAAGCCTGGCCCGCTGCCGCCAACCTTCGTCTTCACGCTGAAATACGTAGGCCGCGCCCTCTCCATTGTCGTCGCCAGGGGCTCCGATGACGGCTACTTTATCCTTTATTGCTACGGCCGAGCCGAAGGAAGCCCGCTCACCTGCACTTTCCGGCACAAGTGTCGCTACACCCAACCAGCCAACCGCACCGCGAGCGTAGCGGTAAATCCTCCCCGTACCATTTGCCGCTCCGGGCGCCCCAACCCACAGATCTTCGCCATCCATGGCAAGCGCTGCGCCAAATTGCACGAATCGATCTGATTCGAATGCGGTCAGTCTGCCTGCCTCACGCCATACTTGCACAGCATCATCAAATGCAAATTGAAACACCGCTCCTGTCCGCTGATCAACCCCAGGAGCTCCCACGTAAAGGGAAGCATCGTCGGCGTAGAGGGCGGACCCGAATGCGCTGCGCTCTGGGAGGCCATCCACTTCAATCTTTGCAGATTGCCGCCAAATGCCCGCATCGTCCCGGTAAAACACGTATACCGCGCCGCGACCGCCGTTGCGCAGCGGTGCTCCTATGGCCATCATTTCGCCGGCCATCAAGAGGGAGCTACCGAACATGTCACCTGCTTCGGAATCGGATCCTCTCAATCGACTGCTCAGCGTGAATGAATCCTGTGCGTCGTGCTCGAAAGCATACACCATTCCGGCACCTTCGCCGGCGTGTGGAGCCGCGACAAGGGCAACGGAACCGTACATAAGCACACTCGCTCCGAAGGCATCTCCTGCAATATTTCCCTCCGCTTTCAGGGCTGTCGCTGCTGCCCAGGAACCGCCCGCGTCCTTTTCAAAAACAAACGCCGCACCCTTAGTATCTGCATTTCCACTTGCACCGACCAGCACCATCCCTCCGTCCGCAGAAACTGATCGTCCAAAACCATCGGGATCTCCGGTCGCATCCGGTGCACGAAACCGAGTTATTGTCCTCCACTCTGGTTGAGCAGCGTAGACATACACTTCACCCGGCCAGGCTCGGTTGCGCGTTTCAGCAACAAAAAGCTCTCCTCTTGTGATCGCAGCCGTTCCGCCAAATCGCTGCGCCTGCGCGGGTACAACTGCAATAGCAGCTAATAGGACGGTTACAACACGCCGGGGCATGGTAGCATGAGATTTTGGTTAGCGTTGCATGGATAAGATTGGGCCACCACAAAAGTTTCTCTAGTCATCCTCCGAGGCTGCAGAAAACGCCCTCCAGCATGCGCACCATCCGCTTAAACACGGCATCGGCCTGTACACATGCTTACCAATATTATCTATGGGCGCATCCTGGCAGGACAATTGCACACACTGGTCCGTCCGGACTTCATTCCATGTGCAGCCGGGCCACCGCAAGCTGCTCATCAAGCCGTCGCAGCATCGGCTGAAGTCCGAATCTCCGCAGCGCAGCCTCCTCACCGCGGCGCCCCACCTGACCGGCCCACAGGCGGTCCGCCATCAACGCTCTTACTGCCTCTTCCAATGCAGAAGGATCACCCGGACTAACCAGTAGTCCGGTTACGCCGTGCTCAATGATCTCCGGTACCCCGCCCACACATGTAGCTACGACGGGTGTAGATGCCAGCATGGCCTCCACCACCACGCGTCCAAACGGCTCAGGAGCCGTCGAGGCATGGACCACCACATCCACTTCACGCATGAGGGCAGGCACATCGTCCCTATACCCTAAGAAATGTACGCGCTCGGCGAGTCCCAGCGCCGCCGCTCTCCGCTCCAATAATAGAGGGTAGGCCTCATCTTCAAAGAGTGCCGTACCGACAATGAGGGCATGCACGTCGGGAAGGGCAGCAAGGGCATTCAGCAGCACAAGGTGTCCTTTCCACCTCGCTAGCCTGCCGAACATTCCGACAAGGGGTACTCCGCCCAAGCCGAGGCTTTCACGCAAAAGGGCCACACAGCCCCCGAACGGTGCCAGATCTATACCATTATGTATGACGCAAACCTTGTCCGGCAATCCTCCGGCTTGGACAAAGACTTTCGCTGTTGCTGCAGAATTTGCGACAACGCTTACCCATGGACGCCTAGCGATCCTCGCGGCCAAATACCTTCGGTGCGGCGCCACATGTACGGCCGTAAGCATCTCGCGCAAATGCCACAGTACGGGCCGGTTTGCCAAATATCCGGCTGCTGCCGCCGCGAAGAACGCCTGGAGCGAATTTGCATAGAGAATATCGAACGCCTCGGCGCGGCGGGCAATTCCATGTGCCGCGCGCCAGAATCCGGCGGCCCCGAATATTTCTCTAACCAAGCCGACCCGCGCGCTTCGGCGGCCCAAAGCGTCTGGAACGGGGAGCACAGCCGTGGGGACCCCTGCAGACAATAGCTTTCCCCTCAAGGGGCCGTCTTCGAATAGCAGGACCGCAGACGGAAGATGCCGTGCAATATCGTAAAGAGACCATTCGGCCCCGCCCATCACCGCAGCGTGATCCAATATTAGTATGCGGCTCTCTCTTTCGGCCGGACTACGTGTCATGGCTGTGCCGAAGATGCCAGTGGAAACTATCGCGTGAGGCCTTAGACCGTACACTGGCATGTGGAACATCCAATGCCACCTTTGGTTGGCGACCACCCCTGTCCGCTATTGAGACTGGTCCGGCAGGTACTTGGTGGAAGACGCTTACACCGCTTCATGGAAAGGAAGACTGGAGGCGGAATCCGACCTCAGATCCAGGTGGGAGAGACTCACGGCGTGGCTTGGGCGGCAATTCGGTAGGAAGGCCGACCTGGATGGAATCCTTTTCCTTATAGGTGTACAGGAGACCGGCCGTGGGTATGTGCCCGACATGGAAAAAAGGTCCAAAGAACGCCTGGTGATGGAGGGGACTTATTGCGCCTTTGAGTCGCTAGGCTTGTACACAAGGGTGGGCATGGAGGCGGACGGCCACTGGATATGGGAGCGCACCCAACCCGCACCTACCGGCCTATCCGCTGAAGAGCAGGAATCCCTGCTCCAACTGGCTGTACTCTCCTATTTCTTAAACCATCTGGGGCCCCAATTCGATGAATGCTAGAATCGCTATGCTGACAATACCCGTGCTATTGGCTCTAAGCTGCAGTGAACGTCAATCTGGCGCCTCCGCACAACTTGCGGAGACCAACTACTTCGCCATCACGACACCGCTCGGGCGCATGGTAGTGCGGCTCTACGACGAAACGCCCGGCCACCGCGACAACTTCAAGCAGCTTGCCGCACGAACCGACTTGGACGGCACCACCTTCCACCGTGTCATGGCCGGCTTCATGGTACAGGGAGGTGATCCAAATTCACGTGATGCCGATCCCATGAACGATGGCGGCGGTGGGCCGGGCTATACCGTTCCCGCTGAAATCAAACCGGAATTAATCCACAAGCGTGGGGCGCTGGCAGCAGCACGGCAGGATGACAGCGTCAATCCCGAAAAGGCCTCCAGTGGGAGCCAGTTTTATATCGTGCACGGCACGATATTTCCGCCGGAAGTGTTGCCTCAGTTTGAGGACCGCGTCCGGCAGGCCCTGGGTGACAGTTCGTTCAGCTATTCGGCGGAAGCGCGCAATATCTACTCGACCCAGGGTGGCGCTCCAAAACTCGACGGCGCGTATACCGTCTTCGGTGAACTCGTTGATGGCTTCGACGTGCTCGACGACATTACGAGGGTAGCGACGCCGGCCGCGATGGGCCAGCGAAATACCCCTGTCGCCAATAGGCCTCTTCTGGATATCACCATGGAAGTGACGCCATTTCCTGAATTCCAGGAATAGGTAGATCGATGACGCGTGCATACTCCGAACAGGAACGGATCCGCAGAAAAGCGCGGCACGCCCTAGAAGCTCTGGGCGTTAATCCGTATCCCTATTCATGGGACGTAGATGCGAGCGTGGCCTCGATCTTGGATAGCTTTGACGATGAGACACATCCGGAAGGGTCTTTCGTGGTGTCCATGGCTGGGCGGATGATGTCCAAGCGGGTCATGGGCAAGGCGTCCTTCATGGACCTGCAGGATGCTTCCGGACGCATGCAGGTTTATGTGCGACGGGATGACCTTGAAGAAGGATATTACAATACCGTTTTCAAGCGCCTTCTCGACATTGGTGACATTATTGGGGTGGCGGGCTATGTCTTCCGCACCCAGATGGGGGAGATCACCGTACACGCCACGCAGCTATCGGTCCTAGCGAAGGCCCTGCGCCCACTTCCCGTTGTCAAGGAACTGGAGGGACAGCAGTACAACAAGGTAACGGACAAGGAATTTCGCTACCGCCAACGTTACATGGACCTCACGGTCAATCCAAATATCCGGGACGTGTTCATCCGGCGCGCGCAGATGGTAACGCTCCTGCGCAAGTTCCTTGACGTCCGGGGCTACGTTGAAGTCGAGACTCCTGCGCTGCAGCCGCTGTACGGAGGAGCCGCCGCAAGGCCGTTTGTCACGCATCACAATGCCTTTGACATGCCACTGTATCTGCGTATCGCGGACGAGCTCTACCTGAAACGCCTGATTGTCGGTGGATTTGATGGCGTCTACGAAATTGCCAAGGACTTCCGCAACGAAGGCCTGAGCCGGTTTCACAACCCGGAGTTCACCATGCTCGAACTCTATGTGGCCTATCGGGATTACGCCTGGATGATGGATCTCGTAGAGGAGATGCTCGAATTTGTGGCGACAGGTCTGCACGGAGACCCAACGGTATCTTGTGGTGGCAGGCAGATTTCCTTTGTTCGGCCTTGGCCACGCATCCGTTTCTTCGACGCCATAAAGAAGCACACGGGGCGTGACCTGATTGGGGCTAGCCGCACGGACCTCTCCGCGGCCGCGGAGGATATGGGTCTGGACGTGGACGACGTAATGGGAAGTGGCAAGCTCATCGACGAAATCTTCAGCACCAATGTAGAGCCGCATCTCATACAGCCTACCTTTATTACCGACTATCCAATCGAGATGAGTCCACTCGCCAAGCGCCACCGAACTACGCATGGTCTCGTCGAACGGTTTGAGGCGTTTTGCAATGGGAAAGAGCTCTGCAATGCCTTCAGCGAACTCAACGACCCAGAGGACCAGCGCGCCCGATTCGAGGCCCAGCGGCGATTGTCGGCACGAGGGGACGCAGAAGCCATGCAGTTTGACGAAGACTATCTGCGCGCCCTCGAGTATGGCATGCCCCCTACTGCGGGCCTTGGCGTGGGCATTGATCGACTCGCCATGCTGATGACCGATCAGGACTCCATCCGCGACGTGATCCTGTTCCCGCTGTTGCGTCCCGAAGCCTAAGCCGAATTGCCGTAAAGGCTAACCGGACTGATTGCCCATGGCATTGCGCACGTTTCGCACGAACCCTGCGAACCGCGTCCGCTTGACGGCGCTTTTACGAAAGCGATTGCGGAAGGCTTCGATATTCAGCTCAGACCAATCTCGCAATTCCGTCTCCGTGATGCCAGGGCGGGCATCATACCGCTTCTCCTGCGTTGGGCGCTTGAATTTATTCCACGGGCAGACATCCTGGCATATATCGCAGCCAAAGATCCAGTTACCAAATTGCTGTCCCAGCCTATCCGGGATTTCGTCGCCCCGGTGCTCGATCGTCCAATACGAAATGCAGCGATTAGCATCCACTGCGTAAGGCTGGTAGATGGCCTCCGTGGGACAAGCATCGATGCAGCGCGTACATGTTCCGCAGTGGTCCGGGATCGGACCATCGGGGGCCAGCGGCACACTGACGATTAGTTCACCGATAAAAAAATAGGAGCCCAGCCTCGGATTGATTAGGTTGGTATGTTTGCCCAACCATCCCAGCCCACTCCGACGTGCCCATGCTTTGTCCAACACCGGTGCGGAATCCACAAATGCCCTACCAACCATCGGGCCAGTCCGCTCCTCCAGCCAGGCATACAGCAAGTATAGTCTCTCTTTCAGCACCTCGTGATAGTCGTCGCCCCAGGCGTAACGGCTGATCTGGCCCACCACAGGATCCTTGGATGGCTGCTTCGTCTGATAGTAGTTATCAATTACCGAGACAACGGACTTAGCGCCATCGACAAGCTTCGTTGGATCAACACGCTTGTCGAAGTGCCTTTCCATGTAGGCCATCGAAGCGTGGAACCCCGCTTGCAGCCAGCTTTCCAACTGCCTCGCTTCCTCATCGAGGTGCTCTGCACGGGAGATGCCGCAGGCCTCAAAGCCCAAGCGGTGCGCTTCTTCTTTCAGCTCCCGTGACAGGCATTCGATGTCGAGCATTGGCCGCTTCAGCTCGTAAGACCGACACGAGAAATTACATGTCCGACATCTCCGGTATGGTATCCGCGCGGCGGAACTGGATCACCCCACTCTTCTTCGTGGTTTGGCCACCGGCACCCATTCCCGCTGAATTCAGCCGGGAAGCGTCGATGCCGTTGTCGACGTAGAACTGCGTAACGGCACGCGCACGATCTTCCGACAGGCGCTGTACATTGCGCTCATCCCGCGAGGCGTGTCCCTCAACGCGTGCATTGAATGTGCAGTTGCTCAATATCTCCAGGTTCTCACTCAACTGACCACGGCCTTCTGGTGACAGAACAGAAGAATTGCGATTAAAGAACACGGAGTTCATCTGCGATATGTCACAGTTGAAACAGCGGTCATCGGTAACCGTGATCTGCATCGTGCGCGACTCTTCCCCAGCCTGGTTGCGCACGGTAAGCGTCACTTCATATGTGCCAATTTCACCGAACGTATGGACGGGACTTTCCATGTCACTGCTATTGCCATCGCCGAAATCCCAACTGTAGGTGATTGGCAGATCACCACGCGCATTCACGCTAAAGTTGATTGCCGGATCAACGTCACAGCTGCTCACGGATAGCCGGTCAGCCGTAACCGTGACGATCTCTGCAGGCGAAAGCACGTTTACGACGCAGTCCACTGAATCCGTCCCGGCTTCATTGGAGGCTGTAAACGTCGCCGTGTACACGCCACCTGCGGTGTACGTGTGGGTCACAGTCGTACCTTCGGCAGTGGCATCATCGCCAAATTTCCAGTCGGTTTCCAATGGCGACGTAATACCCTCATTCATTACCGCAGAAAACGTGGCTGACTGGCCGGCAATTACGGGACCGCCGGGACATTCAAGCATCAGATTCATCGGTGGCGTAACGGCCTTCCTGAAGTTGAATTTGAATCCGACACCGATTCCAGACAGAATGTCCGTGCTGCCAAATCCGTTGCCGGAGTTGGCGTCCAACTGGTCATCCCCAAAATGGAGACCCGAGTTTATCTCGGCGAAGAAAGAACTTTGGGTATTGAGCGCAACATCCAGACCAATGCCCACAAGCGGGCCGAACGCACTGGCGTTCTCCTCCGCGGCGAAGCTAGGTGGAGTATTCTGGGTTGCCGAACCGAATGAATATATAAGCCCAAAATTCAGGTATGCCGCCACGCGTTGTTCCGCCGTGGCGAAGGTATAGCGGCCAAAAAGCTGTAGCGAAGTACGCAGCGTTGGATCTTCAGCCACGTCATTCTCTAAACGCTCGGGAGGAGGAGGAAACTGTGTAATGACGGGAAAATTGCCAATTTGCAGCGCTGCACTGACCGAGAACGGTACGGATAGCTGGTATCCTACCTCCGTTGCCAAGCCCCAGGGAAACGCCACACTAAAGCCGTCCCCGTTAAAGTTTGCGGGCGACTTTTCATTGTCGCCAAGATAGGATGAAATCCCTACCCTCGGCTTCAGGAACAGCGTCCCCTCGGGTCGCACGAACTGTGCGGACACAGTGCTTGCCGCCAACAACAATGCGGCTAGCATTCCAGGCAGTAATCGTAGTCTCAAGCCCATGGTAGAATACCCTCCATTTCGGTAGGATGACGAGCACTTCGGTAGGATGACGAGCACTTCGGTAGGATGACGAGCATCGGAAAATCACGCCACAGCATCGCCTGAGGGCCTACGGCAGAATGTTCAAAGACCCGGTAAGCATGGTTGCGAGGCAATGCCTAGCCCAAGCGATGGACGCGCCGAGCCAGTGCACGTTTGTAATTGGCTGCCTTATTGCGGTGTATGATGCGCTTGGTAACCAATCGATCAACGTAAGCCTGCACCTCAGGGAACAGCGCACGCGCCGTGGCGGGATCGTCAGTTAAGCGCAGTTGCTTCACCATGGTGCGCAGACGACTGCGATGATATCTGTTGCGCAAGCGTCGCCGGGTATTCTGACGAACCCGTTTTTCAGCAGACTTATGCTGTGGCATGATCAAACGGTACTTATTGGTGGGACTACCCCAGACCTCGCGGCAAAGTGGAACAACGGCATTCGCCGCAAGGTTTCCGTACCGCTAGCTTGAAAATCCATTCGATCAGGCTGGTGCGACTTTATTGGCGGTCAAGCGAACTGCAGCCTCAGCATTTTGTTACCGAGCCAAGGAATGGGCTGGTGCTGGCGGTGGTAGTTGGCCTTCATTAGGCGGGGATTGTTGGCTCGGCGGGGATACGTGACAACAATTTCGTTTTGGGTGATGGTAACATGGGCCATGGTGGGTACGAGATTACGGTAGATGCTGCGCGCTTCTGCCACTTCGAATTCTTGTCCGACCCGCAGGCCGAGCAGGCGATACAGCACACTGGCTATGACGGTAAGCTGAACGTCGACATTGATCTTCATGGGCACGGCCGCACTGAGGGCATCCATGTGGAAGAAGTCAATGGCATCGCTGATTACGTTCTCAATGACCATGCGACGGGCATAGCGGTCGACCAGTCGCACAGCGGATGCATCCATCTGGTTAGTAATCAGGAGCGTGGGTCGGTCATTGCCTAGGCCTGCCCTGTACCACAATTCTTACTTAACAACGGCCTCCGCACCGGTTAGTTTACCGGTATGCAAGCCCAGCGCGGGATCCTGACAACACTCCGCAGTGCCGTGCCGGCTCTGTCGGCTGTCGTGGCGGCGCACCAGCACACGAGCCGGTCGGCGGTCGGCGCTCTGGTGTGTGAGCAGTTCGGATTCTTCGCTGCCCGCGGCCGCAGGCAGCGCTCCGGCTGCATGAAGGCACTTCGGGTGCTGGAGGCGGAAGGGCACATCAGGCTGCCCGAAGCACAGTGCGATCTTCGCATCTCCAAACCCCGGCTGCTGGAGGCGCCGGTGCCGGAGGCGACAGGCGTGCCGGCGGATGTGCGCCGGATCAAGGACCTGGAGATCGTCCTGGTCCGCAATGCGGAGGATCGGGCAGTCTGGAACACGCTCATGGACCGTGAGCACCCGCAGGGGGCCAGAACGTTTGCGGGGGCGCAGCTGCGCTACCTGATAAGGAGCGCACACGGCTATCTGGGTGCGGTAGGCTTTTCGGCCGCTGCCCTGTACCTGAAGCCCCGGGACGCCTGGATGGCCTGGAGCCATGAGCAGCGAGGCAGCCAGCTGCACCGCGTAGCGTGTCTGAGCCGCTTTCTGGTTCGTCCGGGCATTCAGTGCAGGAACCTGGCCAGCCGCGCCCTGGGGCGCGTGCTGCGGCGTTTGGCAGCCGACTTCGAGCAACGCTACCACTATGCGCCGTATGTAGTGGAGACGTTTGTGGGGCCAAAGCACGAAGGGACGTGTTTCAAGGCGGTGGGCTTCCGATATTTGGGTCTTACACAGGGACGGGGCCGGCATGCGCCCAACGGTGCGGACCGGCTTTCCCGGAAGAAGGTATTCGTATATGCACTGCAGTCTGACTGGCGAGGGCGGCTGGGCGTGCCGTATGTGGAGCTCAGGCCCCGGCTGGAGGTGGGAGCCGGGCTGGACAGCGACACATGGGCGGAGCAGGAGTTTGGTGCGGCGGAGCTGGGAGATGTTCGGCGCAGCGCCCGTCTGGTCAGGAGCACCGCGCTGGTGGCAAGAACGATGGGCAAGCCCGTGACGGCAGCGCCGGAGCGCGACCCGGCGGCGGTACGGGGATACTGGCGCTTCATAGAGAAGGTCGACGAGCGCAAGATCACGCCGGCGAAGATTCTGGCTCCGCACCGTCAGCGGACGATAGAGCGGATGCGCACGCAGGACACGGTCTTGTGCGTGCAGGACGGCACGGACATCAGCTACAGTACGCGTCCGGAGTGCGAGGGACTGGAGGTGATCGGTCGCAACCAGACCTCGGCCGAGGCCCGCGGGGTGCATCTGCATGCGACGCTGGCCCTGAACGGGGAGGGTTTGCCACTGGGCGTTTTGCGGTGTGGGTACAAGAAGAGGCGGGCAAAGCCAAGACCCGCGCCTGGATTCACGGGCTGCGCGACATAGACAAGGCTGCGGAGACGCTGCCGCGCAAGACGCGGGTGCTGTGCGTGATGGACCGGGAGGCGGACTTTTTCCAGCTCTTTGCGGCGCAGCGGACGCATGTACTGGTGCGGGCCAAGCACAACCGGAGTCTGGGCAAGAAGAAGGATCCGCTGTTTGTGGCAATGCGCAAGGGGCAGCCCGCGGCCGTGGTGGAACTGGCGGTTTCGCGCCTTAGCCGTCGGGCGAAGTCGGGCAGAGTCACGCACAAGGGCAGGAAGGCGCGTAATGCGCGCATGGAGCTGCGTTATCACCGGGTGCTGCTGCCTCTTCCGCAGGGCTCTGCGGAAGAGGCGCTGCAGGTATCGGCGATCCACATGCGCGAAGTGTCGCCGCCCGATGGCGCAGACCGCATCGAGTGGTATCTGTTGACGACGGTGGAGGTAACCACGGCGGAAGAGGCGCAGCAGCTGGTAGAGTACTACACGCTGCGCTCGCGCGTGGAGGACATCTTCCGGATTCTCAAGACCGGCTGCCGCATAGAGAAGCTGCGCATGCGGCAGGCGGAGGCCTTGCACAAGGCGATTACGCTGTACATGGTCACGGCCTGGCGGATCATGCTCATGACACTCCTGGGGCGCGTGTCATCGGACATGGAAGTGGAGGTGATCTTCACCGACGCGGAGCTGCATATGATGCGGATCTATGCGCGCAATTATGGACTTTCCGAGCACACGGGTCTGGTCTCGGCCATCTTGATGGTGGCGATGATGGGCGGCTACATGAACCGCAAAAGCGATCCGCCGCCGGGTCACACCATCATGTGGCGCGGCTACACCAGTCTTCAGATGCGCGCCATCGCCTATGAGGAATTGACCTTCTATGAGCGCGTAGCGCGTCCGCCCCCATAGCGAGTGATTGACCGAATACTCTCTTTTTTCGGCCTCGAATGCACAGGCACGGTCGTTTTTTGAGTTCGTTGACGGTCCGCTTCGAGTGTTTCGGCCATGCTGGCGTCTCTTGCGTGCGCGCACGGACAGTTTGCGGCTCGAAGGGCGTTGTGTTCCTATCGGGAGGGCATACGTGTCCCTTGGGGCCTGCGATTGGGACCTTTCTGCGAGGTGGTAGCGGGCCTACGCCGCGCGCTTTCGCCGACGCCTCATTCGTGCCCGTTCCTGGGCGCGCACCAGACATCCCAGCCGGTGCACGTTGACCGCCAGCACCGACAGGCTCACCATCAGCGCGAAGTTCTCCGGACTCTTCTGCCGCCACCGCCCCGAAGTCCGAAATTGGCCAGACACGACTCGACGGCCGGGTGCTGCCGCCGCGCTGCCTTGAACGCAGGCGCGCGCTTTCGCGCACGCTCCGCCAGAGAAAGCTTGCCCTTCTTCGGAAGCGCATTGAGCGCCAGCCGAGCATCCAATGCTTCTCGATTCTTCAAGCTATGAAAGCCCCGGTCAAAACTGCACGCATTGAACTCTGGAAAAGCCGCCTGCACCGCGTCAATGATCGCTACCGCCACCTCTACATCTGATGTGTCCCACAGGATGTGATAAGCCAACCGGTGCTCATCTTCTACCAGTGCGACCGGAAGGCCCAGCTCGGCCAGCACGCCCGCCTTGCCTTTGCTGATCCAACGCGTATGTGGCTTGTGGATGGAAAACACTTTCTGCACATGTGGAATCTTCTCACCCAAGAGGATGCGACGCCGGATTTGATCCACCAACAAGTCCACATAGTGCAAGTAATACGCGATATCCGCTCGCGCCGCCGCCGATTTCTACGCCGTGGCCAAGGCATTCAACAGCGTACGGGCACGTGCTACAGTCTGTGTGCACTGGCGCAAGTACGCCTTCACTCCTTTCGGATTCTGCCGGTAGCGCGGGGCCGTCCGCACCCGGCTGAAGGCCTGGTATACCTTCCGCGTGCGATCCGCATGCTTGCGCCAGCCCGGAAGAGCGAATGCCGCAGCCGAGCGTGCACTCACACGTATTAGACCACGAAGTGCATCCCAGCACAGACCCACATCGGTGGGATAGTGCACATGCGTCTTAACCACCCTGGAATCGCAGCGACCACCTAGCGCGGCCCCAGACTGTTTTCCAGCCACCTTGTGCCCCGTCTGCACTATCAATTGGGTCACCTTCATGACCAGCTCCGGCGTCAAAAGCTGCACGTTGTCCACCAGCCGCTGTCTGCTGTACTTCACCTCGTCAAAGGCGGCATCTCCGTGCCCCAAGAGCTCCCGCAGCAAGAGATCGTTGTTGGCCCGGTACAACAAAGCATCGTAGTCCAGATCCAGGCACTGCTTGACTATCGCAAACACGATGACGCGCCATAGATCCATGCCCGGTCGTCCGACATCTTTACGTTTACCCGGCTGAAAGTGCGCCTCCAGAATCGTGAACAAGGCCGCGCGGGATTCCGCCTTGCAGTAGACGCACTGCAGACCCTTGAGCACGGCACCCATGTCGTCGCGCATTCTCGGGTCTATGGCAATCTCCTTGATCGGCGTACTGTCGAGTGCACGGCACTCTGGGACAATCTTGCGCATGGTTTCCCTGGCGAATGTGAGCTGTTTTGCGCTCTTAAAGGCCCAAATCGGCTATACGTCCCTCAGATTTAGCGCCAATGGCAAGATATAACCGATTGTTTCTTAAAGATTTAAAGTATTTTCGTACAAGCACTAGCGAAGGCCGCACGTTCTGCCGTCTCCATCGCTTTGTCCCCGGTCAGCCGCCCAAGGCGCATGCCCTCGGTGCGCGCCGTCCACGCGTGAATCCCTTGCCTGCCGTACCTTACTCGTAACCCAGCACGTAACGAATTGTCCACGGCACCAGCAGGCCAGCCACTTCAGGAAGCTACGCTTCAATTGAAGCAAGACTACCCAGGCAAGACGCTTCGCCATACCTATTGAATGCTCCGGGCGGGTCCGTTGTCAAGCAAGATTTGTAGGGACTAGGCAGGGCTAGGCAGAAGCCACTTAAGACAAGACAGCCTAGTCCATCATCCGCCGAAGGAAGGCCGGGGTATCATGGGCATCCCGGCTCCGCGAACGGCTGGGCTCCGTTGCGGTACCCCGCGGCCCTTCTTGCTCCTGGGCGTCCCCTGGCCGTGCCTGCCCGCGCCGTTCATAGGCCGGAATATCCAGCTCTTTCAGGCTATGTTCTCCCTTGTAATCATAGACGGCCTTCTGAAGCGGTACAGTACGACGGGCGGCTCTTACGTCGTGCTCTCGGTCAAAGCCGGTCGCGATCACGGTCACGCGCAGGTTCTCCCCCATCGACTCGTCAATAACGGTGCCGAATATCACTTCCACATTTTCCCCTGCCTCCTTTTGGATAATACCCGTTGCCGATGTGGCTTCACGGATGCCTAGCGATGTTCCGGCCGTGATATTGACAAGTACGTTACGGGCACCATCGATCGCGAGCCCGTCCAATAGCGGGCTGGAAATCGCTTCCATGGCAGCTTTCTTTGCTCTCTCGTCCCCCGAGGCCGTAGCCGCACCCATCAGGGCCGTGCCCCCTTCCTGCATTGTTGTCCGAACATCGGCAAAATCGAGGTTTATTAGACCATTCACCGTAATCAAGTCCGCAATACCCCGCGTGGCGTTATGAAGCACGTCATCTGCGCGCTGGAAGGCCTCAATCAGACTCGTGTTGTCATCCGAGATATCTAAGAGCCGCTCATTTGGAATTACAATCAGAGTATCCACGTATTCGCGCAGCCTGTTGATACCCTCGACCGCCATCTTCATGCGGTGGCGGCCCTCACACTCAAATGGCTTAGTGACAATACCCACCGTTAGAATGCCCAGGCTTCTTGCGACGTTCGCCACTACCGGAGCTCCTCCCGTCCCGGTACCGCCGCCCATGCCGGCAGTGATGAAAGCCATATCGAACCCGTCCAGCACTGACTCCACTACGTCCCGGTCTTGCTGGAGGGCCTCCGCACCCACGGACGGCCGGGCTCCGGTACCAAGCCCTTTGGTCATATTCCGCCCGGCCTGGATCTTGTGGAACGCCAGATTGCCTTTGAGCGCCTGAGAATCCGTATTGATGGCAACGAAATCGACCCCATTGATGCCCTGCATCACCATGTTATTGATGGCGTTGCCACCACCGCCGCCAACGCCTACCACGGCAATCTTGGCAACCTCCTGGGCTTCGCCATCGAAGGCAAATCGTGATTCAGGCCCCCTCTCAAGCGTCAGCGAGTCCGGATTTCTGTGGGGCTCAATGGGGAGGGTACCCTGTTGATTGAGGTTGGCATTCATGGCGAAACCGCGTTTTGGTTACTCCTAGAGTTCATCAAACCAGCCCTTCATGCGACCGGCAATCCGGTGTACGAGAGAGGAGCTCTCGCTTAGACTATCCTTTGTGCGGAATGCCGCACCTGCGAGCGTACGCTGCGGATCGTGCCCAGCAAGCGGAGCGGCACCCAGAATGCGGGGTTGGAGACCGTATAGAACCAGGCCGACCGCCGTAGCAAACTTGGGATCCGTTACTTCTTCCACCAAGCCTCCTGCCAGTCCCGTCGGCACACCTACACGAGCTTCCAATCCCAATACTTCCGCTCCAAGCGCGGCGGTCTCTCTTATAAGCGAACCACCACCGGTTAGCACAGCCCCGGCCGAAAGGTTCCTCCCGTACCCGCTGAGTTTGATCTCGTTGGAGGCAAATTCCAGAATCTCCTCCATGCGGGGCTCTATGATCTGCGCCAGCGCCGATCGGGCAATCGTCTTGTCTGGGCGACCACCTATGCCTGGGATGAGAATGTCCTCCGGTTCATCAATACTCTCAACCACAGCGATGCCGAACTGGCACTTAAGGGCTTCGGCATGCTCCCGCATAATACCAAGGCCGCATCGGATGTCATCGGTGACCTTGTTGCCAGCGACCGCGATGACAGCGGTGTGCCGGATCGTGCCATCCTCAAACACGGCGATGTCCGTGGTCCCGCCACCGATGTCAATCAGTGCCACGCCTATTTCCTTTTCGTCCGCGTGCAGGACGGAAAAGGAAGAGGCAAGCGGTTCCAGGACGATATCGGCCACCTGATAGCCAGCCTTTTCTATGCAGCGGTAGATATTCTTGGCTGCAGTGACGAGGCCGGTAACAATATGTACGTTGGCTTCCAGCCGCACACCGCTCATACCCACAGGATCCAGCACCCCATCCTGGCCATCCACAATGTATTCCTGTGGTATGACATGAAGGATTTCTTGGTCCGCTGGCAGGGCCACGTGAGTAGTGTCTTCAAGAAGCCGACGTACATCACGTTCGGTAATCTGCTGGTCTCGATGGGCAATGGTGATGACGCCGCGACTCTGCAAGCTTCGCACATGATCACCCGCTATCCCCGCAACCACGCTGCGGACCGTCACGTTTGCCGCGCGTTCCGCCTCCCGAATGGCGTCGCGCACGGCCGCTACGGTTCGATCAATGTTTATGACAACGCCGCGGTTGAGCCCATCCGATTCTGCCAGGCCCATCCCCAGGATGTTAATGCGTCCTAGGTTATCCGCCTCCGCGACAACGGCACACACCTTAGTTGTGCCTATGTCTATGCCGACAACGATACCGTCACTCATAGCAGGGGAGTGCTTAGTTCTTGCTGGTGTTCTTGCTTCGTCCCCGTGACGACCTGCCTTTCAAAGCGCAGATCAATCCACCGGATGGCTGGTTCCGGCCCGGCCAGCACGGCCTGGTACCAAAACGCTGCTAGAAGTTTAAGCTTATCATCGTAGCCGCCCCGACCGAGACGCACTTCCAGCGATGCATGGGGCCCAACTGACGGAGTATAGAGTCGTATCCCGTCTTGTCCGACAACAAATTCCGAAAGCAAGGCATCTATGGCGACATCGTGCCGAGCGACGGCATGTGCCAAGCGCCTCGTCGAGCCGGCTGACACGGGCATAACAGGATGATAAGGCTCAACGTCACCGCGAAGCAGCGGAACGTCAAACGCCGCGGTAGCAGGCATACGGAAGCCGCGTCGGTCGATGTAGTGCCCCCATTCGTCACCTTCGGGCAGTACGCGCAGGACCGGTTTCCGCTCCGTTATGCGCACGTGCATGCTGCCAAGCGGGCCGCAGTGGGCTTGGGCCCACCGGACCCAGGGATGCCGCCGAATACGATCCTCCACCAGGCCAGGATCGCGTACCGGGCCTACTATAGCCCGCAACATCGCAATATCGGTCTGCTGCAAACCTGTTAAGCGTATGGGGTCGCAGCTTGCTCCTGCAACTCTCTGCCAAAAAAGGCCGGCACCCGCTATCAGGCACAAGCCGGCAATAAGCACCGCCAGCATCTGCCTCAGTTCAAATGTTCGGAAGCGCTTCATACGGTCCGTTGCTGGAGTCTGTCAAAAAATACCCGGGCATATCGCCATATGTCACCGGCACCAAGGAAAACCACCACGTCTCCCGACGTACATATGGCCGCGAGTGCGTCTGCAAGTTCGGATTTAGCAGCCACATAATGGACATTACGGTGGCCGCGGGCTAGCGCATAATCGGCTACTATGCGTCCAGTAATACCGGCACGCGGTCGTTCACGAGCACCGTAAACATCGGTGACCACGAGTACGTCTGCGTTAAAAAACGATCCGCCAAAGCGTTCCTTGAATTCCTCCGTACGCGAATATAGATGGGGCTGAAAGGCGGCTACGATTCTCCGATCCGGGTACGCGTCGCTAGCTGCCCGCAGGGTCGCCTCAACCTCGGTTGGATGATGGGCGTAATCGTCGATTACAAGGACGCCCCCCGGTTCCCCAAGAATCTGGAAACGTCGGTGCACGCCTGTGTAGCGTGCGATTCCACCCAGGATGTACTTGATTTCAATGTCCATCTCGAGTCCGACCGCGATGGCGGCCAGAGCATTGCGAACATTGTGCACGCCAGGAGCCTGTAGGCTCACGGTGCCCAGGGGTTGACCGTACGCCACCGCAGTGAATTGGACACCCGATCCCTCCTGTTCAATGGATTCCGCGCGAACCATGGCCTGCCGCACCGTACCGTAGGTCACGAGGCGCCGCTGTATCCCTCCGAGGATCTCCTGGACCACCGTATCGTCCAGGCAGACGATGGAGGCACCAAAAAAGGGAACCGAGTTGGCGAACGCCAGGAATGCCTCTTTTATGTCGTCCAGATCTGTATACGTGTCCAGGTGCTCGGCCTCAATGGTGGTAATTACAGCCAACGCCGGCGTCAGGCGCAGGAATGTCCGGTCGTATTCATCCGCCTCAATGACAATGATGTCACCGTCGCCGGAGACGGCATTGGAGCCGAACACGGTTACCTTTCCACCCACTATGATCGTCGGGTCGAAGCCCCCTTCCGCCAAGACAAGGCCAACAAGTGATGTCGTGGTCGTCTTGCCGTGCGTGCCGGCTACGCCTATGCCGAACTTCATCCGCATGAGCTCGCCCAGCATCTCGGCCCGTGGAATGAGCGGGATGCGGCAGGACATTGCTTCCACCGTTTCCGCATTTTCCTGCGGGGTCACGGCGGATGAGTACACAACGGCGTCCACGCCATTTACCTGACCTGCTGCATGCCCCTCGTATATCGTGGCTCCCCGCCTTTCGAGGTTGTCCGTCACTTCAGACCGGACAAGATCCGACCCCGTGACCTCAAACCCCCTATCCAGCAGTACCGCGGCTATTGAACTCATGCCAACGCCTCCGATACCCACCAAGTGGACACGGCGGATTCTGCCCAGCAGTCTGGGATTGCGCCTATGCGTATTCATGGTGAGGTAGAGATGGTTCCGAAACCGGTCCAGCCGGCTAGGCACAGCACGTCGTTGGCAATACGCCTGGCGGCATCAGGGCGTGCAGCGCTGCGGGCGTTCACCGACATCGTAGCGCGCCGGCTCTTGTTTGCAAGCAGATCTGGTACGACGGCCTCCAGGGCGTTCTCCAGTTCCGCTTCGGGCACCAGCACGGCAGCGCCAAGCGCCTGCATGCTTCGCGCGTTCTTGGTTTGGTGATCTTCGGCCACATGCGGCGATGGAATAAGCACGGACGGCGTACCCGTGACGAGTAGTTCACTACAAGTAACGGCACCGGCGCGACAAAGCACTAGGTCAGCTGCCGCATAGGCCAAGCCCATCCTGTCCACATAATCCAGCAGCAGCAGGCGCGGATGGCGCTTTACGCGGCGACGAAGACCGTCGAAGTAGAGCTTGCCTGTCTGCCATATAAGAAAACTTTTCTCGTGCGCAAGCAAGCGCCTCAAGTGCCGCTCGAGCGCATCGTTGAGCGCCTGACTCCCCAGCGAGCCACCGAAGCCGAAGAGTACGCTGGCCCCTTCGGGCACGCCCAGTTGCGCCCGGGCAGCCAAGGAATCCACGTCGCAAACGTCGGCCCGCGTCGGATTGCCGCTTATCCGGCATTTCTCCTCTGGAAACCATCGCTTGGCTTCCGGGAAGGCGATATGAATCTGCGCTGCACGGCCGGATAGCAGCCTGTTAGTGAGCCCGGCGTATGCATTCTGTTCCTGCACGACGATGGGGCGCTTTCTCATATGCGCAGCCAGAAGTACCGGTCCGGAAA
Organism: Rhodothermales bacterium; assembly: GCA_965216255.1. Taxonomy (GTDB): domain Bacteria; phylum Bacteroidota; class Rhodothermia; order Rhodothermales; family Bin80. Next base: position 2,966,649 of record OZ244148.1, on the reverse strand, counting down.
CATAGCCTCCGGTGCCTACGGCGGCATCCGCGTCAAAGTCACGTACCAGCGCATGACTCTGCACGAGACCAACGCCAAGCTTGACCGGAAACCCGATGTTGCGCAGTGGCTGCTTGCGATGAAATCCGCTAACTGTGATCGCATGTATGGCATAACCGGCCCGTGGCACTGCTGACCACTCTACGTGCTCGCGCGTGCCGGCAAAGGCTATGGCCGCTTCAGGCTCGAGTTCGCGAATGGCGTCGGCAATGGCAATGGCCGGGTATACGTGCCCCCCGGTGCCTCCGCCTGCGAGCAATATGCGTGGCGCTCGATTCATGCTAGGCTACTTCGGCGTTGCGGCACTGCCTCGAAACATTGAGCAGGATACCGACCATAACTCCGTTGGCGACCATGGAGGTACCACCATAGGATACCAGGGGAAGGGGCAGTCCCGTAACGGGCAAGAGGCCCGCAGCTACCCCGGCATGCACGAGACCATATAGTACCACCATGGTGGTGAATCCAACGGCCAGAAATAGACCGAGCGGATCTGGTGCTCGGCGGGCTATCCTCAGATATCCGCGCAGCAGCAGTCCGGTGAACAATACCAATAGCAGCAGTGCTCCGAACATGCCGTATTCTTCGGCGATGACGGCGAAAATGAAATCGCTGTAAGGTGCTGGCAGAAAATCCCGCTGCACACTCTTTCCGGGTCCCCTCCCGGTGAGGCCACCCATCGCAAATGCTATGCGCGCCTGCTGCGCCTGGTAGCCCTCTGCTTGAGCACTGAAAACATCCTCCGCTTCGGTATGGGAGAAGAGCTTCATGCCCGTATAGGCCTCGACACGAGCGGCCCGGTTCGGCGATGCCACAATCAGTAGCAGCGCGCAGCAGATGCCCGCTGCTCCGAGGCTTCCCAGATGCCACATGCTCGCACGTCCCACATAGCACATCAGCACCAAGGCCATTAGGGCCACCGCCGCAGTAGACAGGTCTTCCACACCAATCAGTACCACCGCCGTAAAGACCCAGAAGAAAATAGGAGCGAAGGCCCGGCCAAGACTCTGTACATATTCCTGCTTGCGGGCCAGAAGTACCCCGACGTACAGCACCAGCGCCACCCTGGCAACGTCGGACGGCTGCAGATTTAACGGGCCGAGGTGAAAGGCCCTGGTCGCGCCCCCCGAGGTTATCCCGAAGATCCTGACCAGAACCAGAAGAATGAGCGATGCGAGCAGTATGGCTCTTGCCAGCCTGGCGACTTTGTGGTAATCCAGCGCACTGAAGAGTGCTACAGCACCGAGGGCGAACCCGAGTCGCAGTATATGGCGAAAGAGGAAGAGCTCCGTATCGCCTCCCGCCTTCGTTTCCGCAAGAAACCCCACTGCACTGTACACGGCCAGTACGCCGATGGCTGACAGCGTCAAAACAATCCACCAGACGTACTTGTCCGCCGACTGCATAGTACCTGCTAGGGTGCGTGGTATCTGCTGCATGGACGCTTTGCACCGTCAGAATTGTTTAACAATGCGTTTGAACGCATCGCCACGCTGGACATAGCTTTCAAAGAGATCGAATGAGGAGCACGCCGGGCTCAAGAGCACCACGTTGCCGGGTTCGGCCAGCCGGCGTGCCAGTTGCGTGGCCTCTTCCAAGGTAGCGGCTGTGGCTGCACAGGGGGTAACCGCCCCGAGCTCCCGGCGCACGGTGTCCGCGCTTTCTCCAAAGCCAATTACAGCATGCACCTTACGCCGTACCAGTGCCCGGATTGCGGAATAATCGTTTCCCTTGTCCCTGCCTCCAGCCAGCAGCACCACAGGAGCTGCCAGCGTTTCCAGGGCATACCACAGTGCGTTCACATTTGTAGCCTTCGAATCGTTGACATAGCGTACTCCGCCAACATCTCGAACGAATTCCAGTCGATGCGGCAGGCCCTCGAATTGGATCAGGCTTTTGCGCACTACCTCGTTCGAGATTTCGAGCGCCCGCGCCGCAGCTGTTGCCGCGAGGGAATTGCGGACGCTGCCTCTCCCCCCAGGGAGGAGCTCGTGCGTCCGCACGACCATCTCTTCCCGGCCGCGCAATCGCACAATGATAGCTCCTTCACGCAAAGACGCTCCTTCGCACAGCGTATCATTGTAACTAAAAGCAAGTGCTGCAAGGCTGCGGGCCCGCGAAACCTCTCCTACATGTTCGCGAACGAGGGTGTCGTCGTAGTTGTAAACCAGCACGTCATTATCCCGTTGGTTTTCCAAGAGGCGAAACTTGGCCCGCGTGTAGCGGCTAAAGTCATTGCCATAGCGGTCCAGGTGATCAGGGCTAATGTTCAGGAGCACGCTCACGGTAGGCCTGAAGGTATCGATATGGTCCAGTTGGAAGCTGGACACCTCCAGCACAACGGTACTGTCAGCACTCACCCGCGCTGCGTGGTCGGAAAACGGTATCCCGATGTTGCCGGCCAGGACGGTACTGCGGCCAGCCCGGCACAGCATGGCGTGCACCAAGGTGCTTGTGGTCGTCTTGCCGTTTGTGCCGGTTATGGCAACGATCCTGCCCTTGCAGAACCATGACGCGACCTCTAATTCGGAGTAAACTGGCAATCCAGCTTGTAGCGCTTGCTGCACGACGGCAGCGGAGGTAGCAACGCCGGGACTGATTACAAGGAAATCGGCTTCCAGCGCGCGCGCGCTATGACCGCCCGTTTCGAGCCTGACACCCGCCGTTTGAAGCGCATCCAGTTCGACACTCTGCACATTGCGGGCTTCGGAAAGCAGGACGGTTGCTCCCGCTTCCGCCAGCAACCGGCATGCTGCGATCCCGCTCCGCGCGGCACCGAGAACGGTAACTCTTTTGCCCTGAACATTTTCTGGCTTCACGGTTTACCGAATCCTTAGCGTGAGCAGCGTCGCGATAACCGCAAGGACGCTGACGATCCAAAAGCGTACAGAGATTGTGACTTCATGCATACCCTGTGCTTCGAAATGGTGGTGCAATGGGGCCATCCGGAAGATGCGCCGGCCGGTCCCTGTGCGGCGACGCGTATGGCGAAAGTAGGTTGCCTGTAGAATGACTGAAACGGTCTCTGCGAAGAATACCAGGCAAAGCAGGGGCAGTAGCAGCTCCTTCTTTACCATTAGGGCCAGGGTGCTTACAGCCGCTCCCAGGGCAAGAGACCCGGTGTCTCCCATAAAGACGGCTGCCGGGTAGCTGTTAAACCAGAGAAACCCCAGACACGCGGCCGCCATGGCCGCAGCAAACACGGTCAATTCACTCGCACCCGGCACGTGCATGACACCCAGATAGTCGGCCAGGATACTGTGGCCGGAAATATAGCATAGCGCTACCAGTCCAAGCGATACCGTTGCCGTTACACCCGCTGCTAGTCCGTCTAGTCCATCGGTCAGGTTCACGGCGTTCGACGTCGCTGTGACGATAAATACCACAACGGGCACATAAACAAGCCAGCCCAAGTCACGCACGGTACCATCCGCCCGAGGTACCAAATGTGCTAAAGCGTTGTAGTCGAATTGCCAATTTCGCAGAAAGGGCAGATCTGTCAGGGACCGGATCTCGGCAAACTGGGGATGAAAGTAGAGTAGACTGCCTACCAGCAAGCCCAGTCCAACCTGGCCGACGATCTTTACGCGTGGCGCAAGTCCGGCCTTGTCTCGCTTTACAACCTTGATGTAATCATCCGCAAACCCAAAGACACCCATCCATGCCGTAGCAATAACAATAAGCCAAACGTACACTTCTGCGAGTGCCCCCCACAAAATGGTGGCTCCAAGGACAGCAAGAAGAATAATGAGGCCACCCATGCTCGGCGTGCCAGCCTTGTGAGAGTGATCGACAACACCGGCCATGTGGCCCGATCGTACTGTCTCTCCAAGTTGGCGACGATGCAGCCAAGCAATGATGAGTGGACCAAATACGATGGCGATGGCGAGCGCAGTGATCGCTGCCAGCGCAGCGCGCACCGTGATAAAATCCACCACCTGGAAGCCCGGCGGGTGGAAGCGCTCTTCAATGAGTCTGATCAGGTAGTAGAGCATGCCGTTCCTCGCTGCTCCAGTGCGCGCTGGGCTTCCAGTCGGTCGTCCATATCTCGCGTGCAGGATCCGTCAATTTGGGTGGCTTCGTGCCCCCTGCCCGCTATCAGGACCACGTCGCCTGCTGCTGCTTGTTGCACGACCTCATGGACGGCTTGTCGACGGTCCTCTATCCAGCGAGCCGCCCTTGGATATTCCATCCCAGCTCGTATGTCTCTGAAGATTTTTCTCTGCGATTCCGACCTCCGGTTGTCAGAAGTCACAACTACGTGGTCCGCCAAGGTCTCAGCTATACGCCCCATCATCGGCCGCTTGCGCCGGTCGCGTTCGCCGCCACAACCGAATACACACCACAAGGAAGCGCCGCCCGGCTTACTCCGCTGGAGAGCCGACAGCGCCTTCTCCAGCGCATCGGGCGTATGCGCATAGTCCACTACCACTACCGTGCCATCCAGGCACCGCATGCGCTCAAATCGGCCAGGCACCTGTGGGGCACTGCTGAGCGCCTCCGTAACGGAAGATGCCGAGAACCCGGCTGAGCGTGCGGCGGCGTAGGCCGCCGCTATGTTGTAGCCGTTAAAGGCGCCCGCCATGGTGCAGGTGCACTCCCCTCCATCCAGGCGCAGCCTCAATCCGCCCGGCGTGTCTTCTAGGATGCGAAACCGTATATCCGCTGCGCTGCTCTTGCCGTAGGAAATTGGACGTGCAGCCGTTGTGTCCACCATCCAAGCTCCCGCGGGGTCATCAACATTAAATATCGCTACGGCCTCCGAGCTCAGATCGTGAAACATCCTCTTTTTGGAAGCGCGGTAGGAAGCAAGGGTTTCGTGATAGTCCAGATGATCCAGCGTCAAGTTGGTAAAGATGCCGGCGTGGAAGTCCACGCCCCAAACGCGGCCCTGCTCCAATGCGTGTGAAGAAACCTCCACCACGCACGACGAGCAGCCTGCCGCAGCCATGCGGCGGAACAGACCATGCAATTGCAAGGCGTCCGGCGTGGTTAGCGAAGAAGCAATTCGGACGTCTCCAACACAGTATTCAATGGTCCCCAGCATGCCGCTTAGGCCATCTAGCACCGACAGCACGTGATGCAGCAGATAGCAGGTGGTCGTTTTCCCGTTGGTTCCCGTTACGCCGTAGAGTTTCAGCTTCCGATGCGCAGAACCGCAGAAGATGGCCGCGATTACCGCGAGTGCCTTGCGGGTGTCGCGGACCTGCGCAAACGCCACGCCCGGAAAACGCGAACGATCCGGCAGCGTCTCGCAGACAATGGCCGCTGCCATTCTCTGCGCGGCATGTTCCATAAACGCATGACCGTCGGTTGATTGGCCGCGCGTAGCCACAAACACCCCTCCCGGCACCACCCGGCGGCTGTCATGCGTCACCTGGCATATCGGAAGGCTGTCTTCGATGCCCCAAGCGGCCTGCAGTACACCCGACTTATTCAGGTGTTGGCATATGGCATTCCATGTCATCATGCACTGGTTCTGGTGTTTCATTCCAACCGAACCGTTGCTTTCTTCGAGAGCGTCATTGCCGCGACCCGGACTTGTCGTGCAAAGCTGTCCGGCTCACCAATTCCTGTGCTATCAGCCTCAACTGTCAGGTAGAATAGGGCGGAACGTTTACCCAGTCCGTCGACCTGCGACCCCAGAATCTTGCCTGCGTCCGCGTGCAGGTACACCGAAGTCCCCTCTTGATAGGCCGTACCGGCAGCGGGTTCCTGACTGGCAACGATTGCCATTTCTCCGCTTGCTGTACGGGCGCGGAAGCCGCTCAGACGTAACAGCCTTCGCGCCGCCGCCACCGGCATGTTACTCACATCCGGTACCGTTAGCGTGTCGCGAGCAATAAGGTGGGGGGGAGGAGGAGGATCCAGCATCGACCATCGTTCCACAATGCGTCGAAAGACCGGTGCCGCCACTCTGCCACCATAAATACTGGTGCGCGGCTCGTCCAGCACCACGATCATGGCCACAAGCGGCGCGTCCGCTGGGTAGAAACCCACAAATGTCGCACGGTAGCCAGTGCCGTAGGTCCCGCTTTCTACTTTGCGGGCCGTGCCCGTCTTGCCGGCCACACGTAGTCCAGCGATAAACGCCCGCTTCGCGGTACCCCTACTAACGACCTCTTCAAAAGCAGGCCTTAGCGCCGCGGCGGTAGCAGCTTGAAAAACCCTGCGGACGGAATCCTTACGTGCCGGATCGTCAGCCGCACTCCATAGGACGTTACCCAGCACGTCCCGCCGCTCGGCCACAACGTAGGGCTGGAGCAGCAGACCCCCATTGGCCAGTGCGGCATACGCCATAAGCAACTGAAGCGCGGTAACGTCCACTTCGTATCCTATGCTCAACGATGTCAGGGTAGTGCCGCTCCATTGGCCAGTCTTCTTGAGTAGGCCTCCGACCTCGCCTGGGAGATCGATCCAGGTCTTCTGGCCAAAACCCAGATCGCGTGCGTAGCGGTAAAGGTCGCCCCGCCGCAGTCTCGTGGCGGTCTTGGCTATGCCGACGTTGCTACTGAGCGCAATCACATCGGAAAACGGGATTTTCCCGTGGGCCTTGGTATCGCGCATCGTCCGCCCGTAAAAGACGGCCCAGCCCGAACCCGTGTCGACGAGACGATCCATGGTGGTCGCGCCCTGCTCCAGGGCTGCGACGGCCGTCACAAGCTTGAACGTCGACCCAGGCTCCATGCGATCGTTCGCCGCGTGGTTGCGCCATTGGGCCCGGGGATACTCTTCGGGTTGATTGGGATCGAACGTGGGCCAGTTTGCAAGGCCAAGGACGGCACCGGTGGTAGGATCCACAGCTATAGCCGTAGCCCAAATCGCTCCCGCCTCCTTTGCACCCCGTGCGAGCTCCTCTTCCAGAATGGTTTGGCGGACCAAGTCAATCGTCAGCACTACCGTTTCTCCATCCCGTGCCGGCACGACCGTTCCGGCCGCATCGACGCGCCGTACTCCGCGGCGATCCCTCAGAAGCGTACGCCTGCCCGGCGTGCCCGCAAGTACGGCGTCATACTGTAGCTCCAGCCCTGCCTTGCCTTGGCCATCCAAGTCTACATGGCCCAGCAAATGAGCCGCAGTTTCGTCATATACATACCGGCGCCTGAAGTCGTGCTCCAGTATGACGCCGGGTGTATCCCATGTACTTATTTCGTGCCACTGCGCTTCCGACAGGGTAAGCAAGCGGACAAACTGATCGCTAGAGCGTGCAGCTATTCGGTCGTTGAGAATCGTGCGCGGCTGACCCGTGAGTCGGGCAAGGTCTCGTACAAAGGCATGCCGCTCTGCTTCAAAGCCAGCGGCCGTCGGATCCAGCGCCAATTCATGACGAGGGATGTTGATTGCCAGTGCACGCCCCTTATTATCCAGAATAGTGCCCCGTCTTGGCGGCAATATGTTTTGGGGCCGAGCCTGGCGCATGCCTGTCCTACGAAGTTCGCTTCCATCCGCCCAATGAAGCCATACCACACGCAAGCTCACACACAAGGACGCCGCCATGATAAGCGACAGCACCAAGTACATTCTCACCAAAATCTGGTCTCGAACTCCCATGGGATTGCCGCTTACGGAGTAGCGCCTATGCGAATCGTGGCTGCATATGGCCCGCCTTCTTCCAGGCCCAGTTCGGCGGCGCGCCGGTATATGACAGCCGGGCCCGTGGCCTCCTCAAGCATGCCACGGAGCCGGTTAAGCTCCAAGTGAAGCGCGAGATTGTCGCGCCGGACAGGCTCCAGACCGTTCAGCAGGTCCTGGGTGGAATAAACGTGTCCGATATATATGGCCACAACGCCGGCAATAACGGTGAGTATTGCTGCGAATCGGAGTGTTGAGATGGCCCCGAATCCCGCCCGAGCGCTATGTGATTCATCGGAACTGGTCAGGTCTTGCCATGCGGAAGGCCCGAGCTCGGATGCGGCATTCACATCCTGCACGCGCCGTTCTCTTGGCCAGCCCGCCAACCGCGGCATGAAGGCCCGCCGTGTATCCTTGTGGGGTGAGATCATCGAAGAATTCTCTCCTTTCTTGGAAGCTTCGTTTACTGCCGCTGCGCAGCCCGGAGCCGTGCGCTACGGGCCCGAGGATTGGCTGCGGCCTCCTCCAAGTCCGGCCTTACCGGCCGCCGACGGAGCTCCCTCCACGGCGCAAGCGACGTGCCATATACATCACGCACCGCTTCTCCCTCAAGGTTACCGAATCTGAAAATCCGCTTCACGCGGCGATCCTCAAGCGAATGGTAACTGATAACAACCATGCGCCCTCCCCTGCGTACCAGTTGCCCACCGGCCTCCAGCACGCGTTCCAACTGACCCATCTCTTCATTGACGGCAATCCTTATGGCCTGAAATACCCGCGCGAGCGCCTTGGCCTCGAGGCGCCCCGGAATAACGCGCCGGACCACAGTGGCCAATTCCACGGTCGAACGAATGGGCCGGGCACGCTCTATGGCCCGCGATATACGTGCTGCTGCCGGCTCTTCCCCCGAGTTGCGCAGCAGCTTGCACAACACGTTTGCCGGCCACTCATTTACAATGCGAGCCGCCGTAGTGGCGTCACGCGCGTCCATGCGCATGTCAAGTGCTCCGTTTTGGCGATGGCTGAAGCCGCGGGCAGCACGATCCAACTGATGCGAAGAAACCCCCAAGTCGACGAATACTCCGTCCACATCGTCGATTCCCTCGGACTTCAGGCAGGCTTCCAGATCGCCGAAGGCAGCATGCAGGACTCGCAGGCGGCCGACCGCCATTTCTTTCGTGAGGCGGGTTTTCGAGGTTGCTATGGCATCCGCGTCCCGATCCAGCCCCACTACCCTGCCGGCTTCGTCCAAGAAATCCAGCAATGCGCTGCAGTGGCCTCCTCCTCCCAGAGTTGCGTCCACGTATAACCCGGACCGGTCTGTGACCAGCATTTCCAAGACTGTATGGCAAAGAACGGGCGCGTGAAACACCGTCGCATACGATGCATCATGCATCAGCTTCCCATGACACGCGTTGCGAGAGTTTCGTAGTCAGCAGTCTCTGCATCGAGGTAGGCCGCAAACGTATCCGGATTCCAGATCTCGATACGCTCGTATGCCCCCATTATCAGCACCCTCCCCTGCAATCCGGCATATTCCATCAACGGCCTTGGCAGCCCGAGCCGCCCCTGCTTATCCAGCACAAGCTCTTCTGCCCACATCATAATGCGACGCGTGAAGGCTCTCGCCTGCCGATCATAGGTGCTTAGGGCCCCGATCGCCTCCTCCATCGCTTTCCACTTGTCCAATGGATAGAGGAAGATGCACTTCTCGAAACCGCGCGTAACGGTAAACGTGCTTTGCGCCTCAGGTCCGAGTACCGTACGCATTTTCGCCGGTATAGCAACGCGACCCTTGGCGTCAACGGAATAGAACGCTTGTCCCTTGAACCCAGCCATGAGGCTATCATGTTATTTTGAATAGGGTATATTCCCCACTTTTCCCCACGTTCCCTACAAGGTACGAGTTCTACGACTTATTTCAAGACGGATACCCCATCCAGTCCCACTAAAACATAGAAATAGAATTGTTCAAACTATATGTGCCCCTTGAAAACTTATGCACATGCCGGCATGGAGAGCCATGGATCCCCCTTGCAGGACATCAAGCAGCCAAATATGCCTGCTACTCGGAGGCTGACATAGGACGCGGTATGCCGGGCGCCAACTCCATCATTTCCAGGCTCCGCGCATCTAAGTGCACACGCGCCCCGTACCGGCTAGCACCTGGAAGCCCGGGTAACCCTCTGCCGGCCGTTCCCAATTTCGGCAGCCGATTCCGGTCTACCATTCCGACAGGTGTCCCAAGAGCGGACGAATCATGTGCAAATCGGTGATCGCTTCTCCTCCGAAAACACACCGCGCGCAGGAGACTCAAGACTCTGGGCGCAACAGCGGGTGCGGCTGACCCGCACGCGAAACTGGCCAAGCGTCAACTTTAAGGGCCTGCACATGGCCACTGGGGCCCCACAGCAGGAATGGATCTCTATGGTCTCAAGAAGACTCGCTTCGGATACACTCGCGTCATTGGCCGTTGAATTCCGGTAGACGCGGGGACATCGGAATCGCAATGCGTGTTTAGCGCATCTTGCCGGAATTTTGTCATTTCCGACCTCGGATCGGGGCTGAGTACTACCAATTCCAGCGTATTGGGCACCAATCTGCACGAATCTACGAGAGTAGACATTGTGTGCAGACATGTGGTTTGTGTAGTACGGCCCGCAATGCCCGATGTAGTGACTGTTTAGTGGTATTTCTGGTATCTTCACATTATCCGCGGTGCCTTGCTTTAACTTGACTCATCACCTGTATGCAGCTCGATGTACATCCGAAAACGGAGTCATAAGCTCAAAAATGGCAAGCGGCAACTCGGATACGGCCTGCTCGAAAACCGGCGAGTCATGGGCATGCCCAAGCAGAAGAGGATCCTTAACCTCGGACAAGACTTCGATATTCCAGAGGCCGACTGGCCTGTGCTGACCAATCGGGTGGCAGCTACAATGCGTGGGCAGCAAATGCTGCCGCTGGAAGATCAAAAGCTGGTGCGCACGACAGCCGAGATCGTCCGCCGCCTGCGCGAGAAGGGTTACGATGTGGACGCCGGGCGCGACGAGCGTGACGCCATCATTACCGATGCAGTGCATCATACGGATGCGCGCACGGTCGGGGGCGAGCGCGTATGTCTGCAAGCCTTGAAGCAACTCGGCTTTGCGGCGCTGTTGCGCAGTATGGGCATGCCAGAAAAGGATATTCGCATGGTGCTCGTGGTTGGGCGCATGATGGCACCCGGGAGTGAAGCCCGTACGTAGCGCTGGATGAAGGACGCCTCCGCAATTTTGGAACTGGTGGACCTGGAGGTGCCATGCGAAAGCACGCTGTATCGGGCCGGCGATCGGCTTTATGCGCTGCGCGATGCAGCACGGGCTATATGACAATGCGAAACAGCTACTTGGCTTTAGCGAAACGCTCCTTCTTTTCGAGCTGACCAACACCTTCTACACCGCTCGCAAGAAAGGTGCGCTCCTGGAGTATGGACGCAGCAAGGAGAAGCGATCGAACAGCCCGCTGGTGACGTTAGCCTTAACGCTGGAGGCGTCCGGATTTGTGCGTAGCGCGCGCATCCTTCCCGGCAATGCCAGCGAACCCAAGACGCTGCAGACAGCTGTGGAACAGCTGAGCAGCGCTCGGGTGAGCGTAATCATGGACGCGGGCATCGCCACCCGTGCCAATCTGGTGTTTTTAAAGGAAAAAGGTTTGGATTGGATTTGTGTGCAGCACAGCAAGACGCCGCCCGCACCAGAGGATACGCCTGATGAGTGCTGCAATACCAACAGCGGCATAGCCATCAAAACCTGGCGCATGGAGGGCAAGGATGAAGAGGCGCTATACTACCTGCAAAGTGCGGCGCGCAAGAGCACCGGTGACAGCATACTGGGCGCCAGGCGTGCAAAATGTGAAGCCGCACTCACGAAACTGCAAGAGGGCCCCCTGAAGCCGCGCTGCGTCAAGGACTATGGCAAGCTACAGCGCAGGCTCGCTCGTGAAATCGAAAAACACAAGCATGTCGCCTACCAGTATACCATTGAGGTCGAGCGAAAAAAGGACAGTACACTGACCGAGGCGGTGACGTTTACGCACAAGGCCGCGTTTAAGCAGAAAACGCAGGCGGCTACGTCTTGCGTACCAGTCACACGGACTGGGCCGCCTCAAGGGTCGCCCGCACATACTGGAAGCTGGCAGACATTGAGCGTACGTTTCGGACGTTAAAGTCAGAAGGACGTTAAAGTCAGAACTAGGTATGCGTCCCATATACCACAGCCGGGATACACGCATTGAGACGCATATCTTCCTTTCGGTGTTGGCTTATCACGCCGTACACCTTATTGGCACGCAGCTCCATGCAGTACCACATCCACAGCAGTTGGGCTACGCTGCAGTTTGAGCTCAACCAGTGGCAGCGCATCACCACGGTATTACCAAAAGAGGGGCGCACCTGCATTCTGCTGAAGCGGGATGCAGATCCGGGTCCCCTCCAGCGACGCATCGCTATGGTTATGGGACTGCAATCCAACCACAACGTCTACAAGGCGCACGCAACACGACCACAAAACTGTAGTGTCATAGAATAGGGCAGTGAGCTTACCTCGCTGTGTTACAGGGGTTTACTGGCTCTCCGACATTAAAAAATGACAAAGTTCCGTTGCGGGCAGGCACTGGCCGCGGTAGGTGCAGGCGGGAAGTAATAGCCGCAATTGACACCACAATGCCGGGGAGGTGCTGCTCTGCGACCCGAAGTACGTAGCTAGGAAGGGGGCGCTATTCAGTTACCGACTGCTGCCGTGTGACTGAGCGGGTGCTCGCGGTCCTCAGGGGTTTCTGAATTCAGGCCGCCATAGGCGACGCATGCCTCCACAAAGGAGGCAAACAGCGGATGTGGCTGGCCTACGATCGAGCGGTATTCAGGATGGAATTGTACGCCAACGAACCAGCGCTTGTCCGGCAATTCAATGATTTCGACTAGGTCGCGCTCGGGATTGATGCCCACCATGGCCAGGCCCCGCGCTTCGAGTCTTTCGCGAAATTGATTGCTTACCTCGTATCGATGGCGATGGCGCTCCCGCACCGTATGGGTACCATAAATGCGCTGAACGCAGGAGCCCGGCTTGAGCTGGCAGGCATAGGCACCCAAGCGCATGGTTCCACCCTTATCTGAAATCTCCTTCTGGTCCTCCATTATGTCGATGACCGGGTAAGGCGTCTCCGGATCAAACTCCGTCGAGTGTGCCTCCGTCCAACCGCAAACGTTACGCGCAAATTCCACGATGGCGCACTGTAGCCCGAGACAAATGCCGAGAAACGGTACGTCTCTCGTGCGCGCATACTTCACGGCCGCAATCTTTCCGCTGATGCCGCGACTACCGAATCCCGGTGCCACGAGGATGCCCTCCATGCCCTCCAGAACGGACTCTACATTCTCGGCCGTAATCTGGTCCGAACGGATATACTGAACATCCACGCGGACGTCACTTTCGGCGCCTGCCAGAATAAAGCTCTCTGTAATTGATTTGTAAGCGTCCTGATGTTCGACATACTTGCCCACCAGCGCTATACGCACCGTTGTGCACGGATTCTTGATCCTGTGGACGAACCTGCGCCAGGCCGCCAGACCGGACTCGTCCGCTGCCGGCAAACCCAGGCGCTCAAGCACCAACGTTCCCACGCCCTGATCTGCCAGCATCATGGGGACTTCATAGATCGTTTCCGCGTCCACAGCCTCAATTACTGCCCTGGGCTCCACGTTGCAGAACAACGCAATCTTGCGGCGTACATCGGAGTCCAGCTGCCTGCCCGCCCGGCAAACCAGTAAATCCGGCTGCAAGCCATACGAGAGCAGGGTCTTGACGGAATGCTGCGTAGGCTTGGTCTTTAATTCACCTGCGGCAGCAAGGTACGGTACGAGCGTAAGATGGGCGGTCAACGTATTCTTAGAACCGAGTTCGTAGCGCAACTGCCTGATAGCCTCTAGATACGGCTGGCTCTCGATATCTCCTACCGTTCCACCAATCTCCGAAAGTACCACGTCATAGTTGCCGGACTCGGCAAGCGTGAGCATCCAGCGCTTGATCTCATCGATGATATGGGGGACGACCTGGACGGTCTTGCCTAAATATGCACCGGCACGCTCCTTGGTGATCACCTCGCTGTACACGCGACCTGTCGTCACATTGTTTGCTTGACTGGTGGCAATGCCAAGAAAGCGCTCATAGTGCCCGAGATCGAGATCTGTTTCCGCCCCGTCCTCGGTCACATAGACCTCGCCGTGCTCGTACGGATTCATGGTGCCCGGATCCACGTTGATATAAGGATCAAGCTTCTGAATCGTAACGCGTAGCCCCAGGTTTTCCAGGAGGCAGCCGAGTGAAGCGCAGAAAATGCCTTTGCCCAGAGAAGAAGAGACGCCGCCGGTAACAAATACGTACTTGGTGGACAAGACAGTCGCTGGTTACGCTAGCGCGCGTTGTCGGAGCAATGGCAGGTACAATGGAGACAGTCAGTGCTGGCTAAAGGTACTGTCTATTCTCATCTTCGGCAACGATCGGTTTTCGTCCCACTACCAGTAAACCCGTTCCCGCGGCATTTGTGCGACGCATATCCATCCAGTTGAGTAGCAGTCCACAGGGGAGCACCAGCGCGTAGTAAAACGGAAACAGTACAACGCTCGCCAGAGAAACATCAAGGGCCTTAAGCGGCATCTTTATGAGAAGTCTCCATGCGAGCGAGCCGAATGGGCCGTACGTGTACGCACTTAGTACCACACCAAGCCTAGCCTCCTCCAACTTGAGCTCCATCTCGGCACGGCCGTATCCTTCGCGAACATGTTCCCCTATAAAGCCTCCCGCACCCTCCACGCACGTGTCCGAGCCTCCGAGGTCCGAAGGCGTACTAATGATGACATATCCACCCGGTCGCAGTACGCGGGCAAAATGCGCGAGGGCACTAGCGTCATCCTCTATGTGCTCAAGTACGTCGACGGCAAGAATACAGTCGAAAGGCCCGGGCGTGGCAAGCTGTGTCAGGTCGTCATAGGCGAACGTAACGCGCCGGGCGCAGGGTGTCGAATCGATAAACTGTCGGGCATTCCGCAAATAGTCCCGTTTGATATCCGTGGCCACAATTTCAGCATCCGGGAACGCGCGTGCCACAAAATAGGCGTACTGACCGAAGCCCGTACCGGCATCCAGCACCCGGGCCCGTCGCGGCATTATCTTGCGCAACTCCCTCCGCACGTACCAAGCGCGGAGAAACAACAGATGCAGCAAGCCCAGGAACAGTCGATGTAAAATAAAATTCCGGCCAAGAATGGCTCCTAGACGGTCCTTTACGGGGTCGTAGTCCATGACGGATTAGCAGTGTGATTCCAAAGCCTCGCACACGCGGTCCCAGCCAAATCTCTGCCGTTCCCTACGGACACCCTCCTCCAAGGTCGCACCCAGCCCTTCGGAGAAAGGCTGGACAATGGCCTCCGAGCGTGCTGCGGGATCCGTAGGGGGCACCACCAGCCCGGCATTGCCGTGCGGCACCACTTCGGCCAGACCGCCCACGTCTGTCGCAATAACCGGAGTGCCAAGATGGAATGCAACCTGCGCGACACCACTCTGCATTGCACTTTCGTAGGGCTGCACAACAACATTGGCCGCCCGGAAATACTTCCCCACGTCCGCAATGGAAATGTATCTCGCCTCTACGTCTACATGCTGCCAGATTCCCGGGCTGTCCAAGAGCGAATTGTACGGCCCTGGATCCTCATAAAACTCGCCCGCAACTACCAACAGAAGTCGGGGCAGTGCCTCGATGGCACGCGGTAGATTCCTTAGAAGGGTTTCCAGCCCCTTGTACCGGAGCACAATCCCAAATAAGAGTAGCACGGGCGCATTCATTGCCAACGCGAGCGCTTGCCGCGCCGCAGTCTTGTCTGGGGCATTGCCGAAATACTCGTACACGGGGTGTGGCGCCAAGAGTACGGGAGCCCGCACCGCGATGTCTCGTTGGACGCTGTGATTCGTCACCCCGTACCCCTGCGCCGCCCCCAGCAGCATGCGCGCCAACAAACGGTTTCCTGTTCGTTTCTGGTGGCCTCCAACGTTGTGTACCATCACGAGTACACGGCCGTTCGTCCAACGGGCTACAAAACCAGCGGCCACAGCCATGTGCGCCATCCGGTGCTGAAACTCCACTTTACCGCAGCCTGCAACCCTCCACGCAACGAGCTCCCAGATAACCGGATTTATTGTATCTAGCCATCGGCGCGCCTTCGCCGTACCGGCAACATGACCAGGCTCCCGTTGGGCCTTGCCCGCAATAAATTGGGCGGGATACCAGCACTTTAAAGTAACCGGCAACACCATATGGCCCCGCTGCCCAAGAACAAGGCAGTGACTCTCCGAGAAGTCGGCGATACCGCCCCGGTACGGACGGAAGGAACCGACAAGGGCATAGCGCCTGAAAGCCATGAAGGAAGAGGCAAATGCGGTGCCTAGGAGCCTTTGCGACTTAGTGTTGACGATCGGGCATAAAAGCTTCTAAATCGAGGTTTCGACGACATTGAGCCTCACATCTGATACAGATGGTTGTCAGGGTAAGGATAATGTGGCTGAATCACGCCTATTGGCCGTAAATGGCTACGTGTCTACCCCTGGTCTACCTTGTTAAGGCCTACATCCGCTGCAGATTGTATCCCATGCAGACAAGACTCCCTTCCCCTTGTACAGATTCAAGACCGCGCATCAGAAACTGCCGGAACCCCATGGCCTGTCTTATTACGCCGAACACAGGCGCTACCGTTGACTTTCAGCTCGCGTAGCGTTTCTGGCCCTCGTCTGCTGGCAATGGCTCCTTCATCTGCTCCACGGACGGGAGAACAACGCGGCCTCCTCCTGCTTCGTTTGTGCGCCCTTCATTGGTGTGACCGTGAAGCGTTCCCAGAAAGGCACAGGGTGTTGCTCACGAGACGGCGATATCAACGGCTTGATCTTCTGAATTGCACAAGCGATGACATTGGCCGCGCTGAAATAGCCTGCATATGCTATCATCGTGCGGGGCTTGCCCCATCGATCGTCCAGACGAGCCAATGCCTCCAGGGTCGGCGCTATTTCCGACGTATCCTTCCCATTCTGGGCCACGTACTGCGTGAGGATCAGAGGACTGTCGTTGTCTACGCCGGCTTGCGCGTTGTAGCACTGCTCGAATGCTCCCCCGCTCGTGTGCATGATGCAGGACTCCTTGTGCGTCAGATTCACCTGATCCGTTTCGCGTGGCCCGGGCCCGGGTGCGCTCGGCTGCGGAGCGCCTTCCTTCCTGCCCGTATCTTCCTCGTATTTCGCGCGCTTCTCTTCATACTTCTTGCTCATAGCGCACCTCCGCTCGTTCTTCAATCTCCTGCATCGCTTCCTTTATCAGCGCCAAGCGTGTCTGCCAACGCTTCAACTCCTTCGCAATGTCCATCCCATCCGGAACCTCGCTGTTGTCCGCTTCTAAGGCAAGAGCAAGGCATCGGCCTCCTGCGCGGTCCTTTCCGTCCACTCTTGCGCATATTTCCCGCTCAACGCGTTGGGCTTGCTCGCTTGCCCTTCGTGCCATCCAAACTGACGAATCCGACCTTCAACATCCCCGATCTGTGGGCAATATCTGTTGAAACAACTCGCTCAGCATGCTCAAAAACCGCTTGCGATAATCACGGATGCCGGCGTGATCCGCATTCACATTGCAGCAGATATACCGGACGGCAATGCTATCATACGTTGCCCGCTCCAACTTTCGGCTCGAAAAAGTCCCCGTGGCATATTCATAGAACAACAGCGCAACCATCATAGATGGATGATAGGCCGCAGATCCTCTCCCAGAATAGGCGAAGGCCATGCGGCTAAGATGCAAGGCCTCTACGATGAAGCGAGCAAGATACCCAGGTGGCAAGTATCCCTCGACATCGGGCGAAAACATCTGCGGAGCATTCCGATCAACAGCAACAAACCGTACTGCCATAGCGCTTTAGTCCGTCTTTAGTCCTTCGACGCCGGGGATCGAGTAGTTAATGGCCATCTGCCCCATTACAACCCCTGTTAGTCCGCCAGGCTCCTAGTCGAGGACGGCCGTTATGCGATACGGTCTCTGCTCCTCCATCCGGCGCCGGTTAAGCAGATCGGCCAAGAAACCAGTGCAAAAAGTCTGTACACCCACTACGATCAGTACGACGCCGAGTAGCAGCAGCGGACGATCCCCAATTGGATTGCCATTTACAAGTTTGCCTAGGGCGAGCCACAGGCTTATCGCCAATCCGCCCAGGAACGCCGCCAATCCCAGTGTGCCGAAGAAATGCATGGGCCGCGCTCCAAAACGCGTAAGAAAAACAACGGTTACCAGATCGAGCAAGCCGCGCACGTAACGCTCGGCCCCAAATTTTGAGCACCCGTAGCGGCGGGCGCGGTGTGCCACGGGTCTTTCGCCTATATGCTCGAAGCCTTCCCACTTCACCAGCAGCGGAATGTAACGGTGCATTTCTCCGTATAATTGCAGGGACCGGGTCACGTCATGCCTATAGGCCTTCAGACCGCAGTTGAAGTCGTGCAGCCTGATGCCGGATACGAGGCGCGTTACAAAGTTGAAGAGTCGACTCGGTACCGTCTTGTGCCAGGGATCCTTGCGCAAAACCTTCCAGCCGCTTACCAAGTCGTACCCGCTTGCGATCATGCCCGCCAGCCCCGCAATCTCCTTGGGATCATCTTGCAGGTCCGCATCCATGGTTATCACGCACTTTCCACGGGCCCGCTCAAATCCCGCAGCCAAGGCAGCGCTTTTGCCGTAGTTTCGCTGAAAACGCAGCCCGCAAAATCGCGCATCAAGCGTTCGGATCGACTCGATTACGTGCCACGAACTATCGCGCGAGCCGTCGTCAACGAACCAGGCTTCAAATGTTAGAGAGGCCGCCTCGCACGCCGCGCGAATCTCCTGCGCCAAGGTTTCCAACGTGTTGGCCTCCTCGAATACCGGGACGACGAGGCTTACGTCAGGCTGTGCAGTGCCGTTCAACTGTCCTAAACGTCTATCGTCGCGTACCTGGCATTGCGTTCGATAAACCTGCGACGAGGTTCAACAGCGTCACCCATCAGCGTGGAGAAAATGCGATCCGCACCCACGGCATCCTCAATGGTCACCCGCTGCAACTGCCGTGTGGCCGGATCCATCGTCGTGTCCCAGAGCTGCTTAGGATTCATTTCGCCCAAACCTTTGTAGCGTTGTATCGACACCTTGCCACGCCGGCTTGACTGCATGGCGGCCACTGCCTCGTGCAGCTCTTCTTCCGTCCAACAATACTTTTCCGCGCTGCCCTGCTTCGCCCGGAAAAGAGGGGGCAGCGCAATATAAATATTGCCATTCTCCACGAGCGGCTGCAGGTGCCGATAAAAAAAGGTCAGCAGCAACGTCCTGATATGGGCCCCGTCAACATCTGCATCCGTCATGACCAGGATTTTGTGATACCGTAGCCGTTCGTAGCCAAAATCGTCGCCGCCCGTAGCGATACCGGTACCAAGCGCCGTGATAATATTCTTGATCTCTTCGCTTCCCAGCACGCGGTCCAGTCGTGCCTTCTCTACGTTAAGTATCTTTCCCCTCAGCGGCAGTATTGCCTGAAAATGCCGGTCACGAGCCTGTTTCGCCGAGCCGCCGGCCGAGTCCCCCTCCACCAAGTAGATCTCGCATTCCTCCGGATTCCTTGAGGCGCAGTCCGCCAGCTTGCCCGGAAGGCCTCCTGTCCCAAAAGCGTTTTTTCGCTGGACGAGCTCGCGTGCCTTGCGGGCTGCCGCGCGCGCCTGGGCCGCAAGCATCACCTTCTCAACTATACACTTTGATTCGGACGGATGGTCATCGAGCCAATTCTTGAGCTGCTCCCCAACCACGCTTTCGACCATGCCCTGGACTTCCGAATTTCCAAGTTTCGTCTTGGTCTGTCCTTCAAACTGAGGCTCGGCCACCTTGACCGAAAGCACCGCAGTTAGTCCCTCCCGGAAGTCGTCGCCTGATAGCTCCCCCTTGAAATTCCTTAGCAAATTGCTGCGCTCGGCGTAGTGCTTGAGCGTCCGCGTAAGCGCCCGGCGGAAGCCGGAGATGTGCGTGCCTCCTTCGTGCGTGTTGATATTGTTAACAAAACCGAGGACGTTCGACGAATAGCCGGAGTTGTAGCGCATGGCCACTTCCACCGTGGCCTCTTCGTCACGGATATAGATAATTTCCTCCTGAATAGGCGTACGCGCCTCATCCAGGTAGCCGATGAATTCACGTAGGCCGCCCTTAAAGTGGTATTCTTCCCGTTCAATTTCCGCCTCCCGCCGATCCTCGAGTGCTATGCGGACATCAGCATTGAGGTAGGCCAATTCGCGCAGACGTTCACCCAGGGTATCGAAGCGAAAATCCATTGTCGTGAAAATAGTGCTGTCCGGAAGGAAGCGAACATCCGTTCCCGAAGACTCCCCGCGTGCTAGCGGCCGCTTTAATTCCACATCTGTCGCCGGAGTGCCACGACTGTAACGCTGCTCCCACAGGAATCCCTCACGCCGAACTGTGGCGACAAGCCAGCTCGAAAGTGCATTAACGCACGAGACACCGACGCCGTGCAATCCGCCCGAAACCTTGTAGGTGTCCTTGTCGAACTTGCCACCGGCGTGGAGCATCGTCATTACGACTTCCAGTGCTGGCAGTCCCATTTTCGGGTGTTGACCCACTGGAATGCCACGCCCGTTATCACTTACATGGACCGAACCATCTTCTAGCAGGATGACCTCAATGCGATCACAGTGCCCCGCCAGTGCCTCATCAATCGAGTTGTCCACTACCTCGTATACAAGATGATGAAGGCCTCGAAAGCCGATGTCACCGATAAACATTGCGGGGCGTTTTCGGACGGCCTCCAGTCCCTCCATCACCTGGATATTGGAAGCTCCGTATTCACTCATGGGTGTAGGTCCGTTTGCCTTCATGTCTGGATTACACTCTCAAGGCATCGTCCTGTTCAGCTCTCGGGCGTCAGATCCGCATAGGGTGCCAGCAACGACACCAACTCCCGGGCATGGCCACGTGCTATTCTATACCGGAGGCGTGCCATGGCCGGCCGCGCCTTTGCGCTGTCCGCATCCAGGATTTCCTCGCTCTCAACATCCGCCAAGCGCCGAATTAGCGCCAGTGTCTTGCCCTCGGTTACCGGCACGTATGCCACCTGGTCAACATAGTCACTTTCAATAACGACCTGTAGTCTGCGACCAAGATCCTCGAGCCCTATGTTGCGCAGCGCCGAGACAAAGGCTGCATCCGCGTGCTCGCTTCTCAGGGCACGCAGCGCTCCGCTTTCGAGCTTATCGATCTTGTTAAAAACCATGAGTATTGGCGTCTCCATGGCTCCTATGGCCCCGAGCGTTTCGTTAACGACACCGATATGATCCGCGAAACGAGGATGCACCGCATTGATCACGTGCAAGAGCACATCGCTCTGCCTCACTTCGTCCAGCGTACTCTTGAAGCTTTCAATCAGATTGTGGGGCAGTTTTCGGATAAATCCCACCGTATCTGAAAGCAACACCCTTCTGCTCGTACCCACAACCGCAAGGCGCGTCGTGGCATCCAGTGTCGCAAACAGGCGGTCTTCCACCAGAACCGCGGACCCGGCAAGCGCGTTCATTAGCGTTGATTTGCCGGCATTGGTATAGCCTACCAGGGACACTTGTATATGATGGCGCCTTCCGTAACGCTGCGTCGTGCGCTGTCGATCAATCTTGGCCAGCCGCTGCCGCAGCGTCACCATGCGGCGGCCAATAAGGCGCCTGTCGGTCTCAATCTGGGTCTCTCCGGGACCACGCGTTCCGATGCCTCCCTGCTGCCGAGACAGGTGCGTCCAATGACGGGTTAGGCGTGTGCGCAGATACTCCAGTTGAGCAAGCTCTACCTGCGTCTTCGCCACGGCTGTTTTGGCGCGACGTGCAAAAATGTCAAGTATAATCCCTGACCGGTCCAGGAGCTTGCATCCAAAAGATTTCTCCAGGTTGCGGATCTGTACCGGACTTAGGTCGTCGTCAAATATCACCAGATCCGCCTTCAGGCTTGCGACCACGGAAGCGACGGACTGGACCTTGCCTGTACCTATGTACGTGGCGGGATTCAATCTTGGCAGTGTCTGCGTTATCCGATCAATGACGCAAGCGCCAGCGGTATCCGCGAGCAGCGCGAGTTCATCAAGTGAGTCCGTCACCTCGGCCACAGACCGGCCCGGGGTGATAACACCCACAATGATGGCCTTCTCGAATGCAGGCCGCGTAGGTGTATACAGGTGTTTTGTCACAGCACACTAGCCTTTGATCTCCACCTGGCGGCAACGAGCATTTCTGCCACCAGGCTGCAAAGGGCCAGCATTATGAACAACTTCCACAGCTCCACGCCTGCCCGTCCGGTTTCCAGGAGTCCCCGTCGCTGCAGAACTTCTTGGACGCCAATATGCACCTGCAACGCCGCGCCAAGCAGCCTAGCGGCTTGGGCGGGTGCATACGTTCGTAGATCTGACTCGCGCGGGTCCAGATTGACCGCCAGACGCCGCACAACTTGCTCACGGGAACGGACATCGTAAATACCGGGTCTCTCAAGCGAGTCGTCAATCTCGAGCATCGTAACGCCGAAAAGGTGGCGCTGCAACGGTGTAGTGTCGGGGCCATCCGGAGATACAAGGTCTAGCCGGGCGTCTGGTAATGACCCGGGGACGCGCACGACCGCGGGCTGACTCACCAGTAATTGATCCCCCTGGACGGTTTCGCCCGCTGAGAGATAGTATATGGATCGATACAGAAGCGGCACGAATAGCCCCAGCACCGGCAGATCACTCCATCGTAGGTCAGGAGCTACGGAAAAAATGAATGCTGCACCCCGACCCTTTCGGATCTCCTGCAAAAATGGGAAGCCGTTGGACAGCGCTATGACCGTGCTTTCCATACCCGACTCGGGAACATATTGAAGCATGCGGTAAATGGAGGGGCTCTCTACTGTCTGAGCAGCTTCCGCAAAGACCCCCTCAAACAGTGGGTGCTCAAGATCAACGCTCTCAAATGCTGCTTCCGCCACTGCGCTGCCCAGTACGCCACCGTACCCGGCCAACCGGCCGCCACCCAAAAGCTGCAGAAGGGCACCGTAATCTTCCAGCCGCATTTGCTCTCCGGGAAATATCAATAGGCCACCGCCAGCATCTACATAGCGCGCCAAGGACGCGCGCTCGCCGCTCGATAGGCTGCCGAGCCCCAGGAGGACTACGGCATCGTAGGCACCCAGTGAAACGGCCGCCACCTGCTTTTCCTCAATCGTTTCGTATTCGACGCTGAGTCGACCGCGATTTAGGCGCGAGGAGAGTACTGTTTCCACAAACTCCGATTCTGCATCCAAGCCACGCACAAGAAGGATGCGGCGCGAGTCCGGAACATGCAGGGAAAAATAGTGCACGTTGTCCTCCGCCAGCCCGTCGTCTTCGAGCTGTACCATCCCGGCGAGCCAGCCTCGCTGCTGCGGTGTCAAGGTGAATTGCGCGGTGGTGGCTTGGCCAGGAAGCAAATCCAGCGTGGCCCGGGCCAGACGTTCGCCTTCCAAATACAGACTGGCTACATAACCCGTGAGCGCTTCCGTTCCGAAGTTGAATACTGTCGCCTCAATGCGGGCAGGTTGCCCCACCTCGACGATTCGGCTGGCGACACTAACATCCGTTACCGATACATTGCCGCGGACAGCCCTACCAACCGGCACCAGTGTTACGGAAATGTTGTCGGGCATCGCCGCGGGCAATGAGTCCAGAAGCGTGGAGCGCTGGTAGTCTCCAAGGTAGAAAACTTTCCTGTTAATGTGCGAAGCCTCCTGCGAAAGAAACGCGCCCGCACGAACCAGTTCGGGCGCCATTGCCATCGTCGCAGCCGACGCCTGCATTGTTTCCAGCATTTCTGTAACCCTGCGTCTACCGCCTCGGAATTCCTCACCGGGCGTTGCCATAAAGACTTCGTCGGCCGGCTCCAGCATACTAATGATATCGGCTGCCCTAGAGCGAATCTGGTCCAGATACGCTCCCCCTTTGTCGCGAAGCGTCATGGAGAGTGAATTGTCAACCACCATAGCCACAGACCAGTTGCCACCTCCCATCCAGCCCAAGCCGGTCTGTAAAGTCGGCCGGGCAAAGGCCGCAATCAGGAAGGTGATCGCGAGCGTTCGCAGCACAAGCAGCAGCCATTGTTGGATGCGCACTCGCTGCATAGTAGTCCTGCGGAGGTCCTTAAGAAAGGCCAGTGAGCTGTACTCAATCCGTCGCGGACGGCGAAAATTGAAGACGTGGATGATAATGGGGATTGCCGCAGCCGCCAAACCAAACAGCACTAGCGGATTGAGAAACGTCATGCGGCATCGGGCAATTTGCGCTGCTACCGTGGCTCTATATCCCGGTTCCATACGAACAGCGGGGGCAACAGCAGACGCCACGCGTATGAGGGTCCCCTACCCATTGCTTTGCCATGTCTTGCGCCGCACTACCGGACCACGGTGATCCACGTAAGTACATCACTGTCCGTGGAGCCCGGCAGCATAATCTGAAGCATGTTGATCTGGATTTACCCAAGCGCTCGCTCATTGTAATCACAGGCCCCTCGGGGTCGGGCAAGTCGAGCCTTGCCTTCAGTACCATTTATGCCGAAGGGCAGCGCCGGTATGTTGAAAGCCTGAGCGCGTATGCCAGGCAATTCCTTGAGCGCATGGACAAGCCGGACGTTGATCGTATTGCCGGTCTTGCTCCCGCCATCGCTATAGACCAGAAGACGCTATCGAAGAATCCGCGATCCACGGTAGCCACGCAGACGGAGTTGTATGACCATCTGAGGCTTCTCTATGCGCAGATTGGGAGGACAATTTCCCCCAAGAGCGGCTGCCTGGTAGCGAAGGATTCGCCCGAATCTGTCGTTCGTGTCCTGCAGAACGCTTTCCCAGAGGGAGCGCGTTTCTACGTCGCCTTCCCCCTGTTCGACGATGCTGATCCCTCAGCGCTGCGAGAACGTGGTTTTACGCGCTTGGTGGCGCTGGACGGGCCCAAATTAATGGATATGGGCCTGCAAATATCCCAGCCCGGTTGCGGGCCACTCGCGGTTCTCGTAGACAGGCTCGTGACGAGGAAAGAAGATGCCTCCGCACTATCCCGTACCATCGATTCCATCGAGCAGGCTTTTCGTGAAGGCAAGGGTCGTTGCCTTGTCGTGCCTATGGATGGTCCGGTTTTGGAATTCAGTGAACGCTTTGAACGGGACGGCATTGCCTTCGAGGAGCCCTCGGCCAGATTGTTTGCCTTTAACAATCCTGCGGGCGCTTGCCCCGCTTGCCAGGGCTTTGGCCGCGTTCGACAGCTGGACAAGAGCCGCGTTGTTCCGAACCCCGACCTATCGCTCGGTGAAGGCGCCATCTCTGCATTTCGCGGTCGTAAATGGCAATGCCACCAAGCGGCGCTTGAACGTATTGCTATCCTGGGTGGCATTAGTCTCTCCACACCCTACAGCCTTCTTCCTCCGGAACACAAGGAGATCGTCTGGCACGGAAAGGACGCGTATATCGGAATCCTGCCTTTCATGCAGGATCTGGAGCGCCATTCGTACCGGATGCAAGACAGCATACACCGGGCCCGGTTTCTTGGGTACGGGAAGTGCCCGAATTGTAATGGCTATCGGTTGCGCCAAGAGGCCCTCTACATACAGGTAGGCGGGCTGCATATTGGGCAGCTTATGGACCTGACTACACGCGAGGCCGCAGACTTCTTCGAAAACCTGACGCTGTCGGCTTTTGAACGGCAGGTTGCGCGTGTCATCCTGGACGAAATACGCAAGCGACTACACATTCTGGTCGATGTCGGCTTGGACTACCTTACTCTGGGGCGACTGTCTCGCACCCTCTCAGGCGGAGAGAGCCAGCGAATCAACCTCGCGACATCACTTGGTAGTTCGCTCGTAGGCTCTTTATATGTGCTTGATGAACCAACTATTGGACTCCACTCGCGCGATACCCTTCGGCTGGTGGGAGTGCTGGAGCACTTGCGGGACATAGGAAACACGGTCATAGTGGTGGAGCATGAAGCGGAAGTCATGCGTCACGCCGACCATATCGTTGATCTCGGACCTGGATCTGGCAGGAACGGGGGACGGGTGATGTTTCACGGCAGCTACGAGGCAATGTTACAGGATCCAGCCTCTCTGACAGGAGCGTACCTAAGCAAGCGTCAGCACATTCCGCTACCTCAAGCCCGGCGAACACCTGACTGGAGGCGGGCTATCGTACTCGAAAATGCCAGGCTCCACAACCTGAAGGAAATATCGGCCCGCTTTCCACTCGAAGTACTTGTCTGCGTAACGGGTGTAAGCGGGTCCGGCAAATCGACCCTCGTGCACGACACGCTCTACATGGGGCTACGTGAACGCTTAGGGCTCGCCACCGGGGAAATACGCTCAGGCATCTACGACACACTGAGCGGGGACAAGCTAATAGACAGTGTAGAAATGGTAGATCAGAGCCCAATTGGCCGAACACCTCGCTCCAATCCCTCCACCTACACCAAGGCCTTTGATGCCATCCGACAGCTACTGGCCAGTACATATCAGGCTCGCATCAGGGGGCGTAAGCCGGGGTATTTTTCCTTCAACGTGCCCGGGGGGCGCTGCGAAAGCTGCCAGGGCGAAGGAAATGTTAAGATTGAAATGCAGTTTCTGGCCGACCTCTATCTGGAATGTGAAGACTGTGGCGGCAAGCGCTACACCAAGGATGCCCTTGGTATCCAATACCGAGAAAAGAACGTGGATGAAATACTACAACTGACCGTGGACGAGGCCATCGAATTCTTCCATGACAACGCCGCAGTTCGCAATCGGCTGCAGGTTCTCCAAGAAATTGGTCTCGGCTACCTTACGCTGGGCCAACCCGCCACCACGCTATCCGGCGGAGAAGCGCAGCGTATCAAGCTCGCCGCTCACCTGGGGCGGCGAGCACAAGGCCGCATGCTCTACATACTGGACGAACCCACTACGGGGTTGCATCTGGACGATATCCGCAAGCTGCTACTGGCACTCAACAGTCTCGTAGACAAGGGGCATTCGATTCTAGTTATCGAACACAACATAGAGGTTATTAAGTGTGCAGACTGGGTCATCGACCTCGGACCCGAGGGAGGCGAAGGTGGCGGTTACATCGTCGCCGAAGGCCCACCCGCCGTACTAGCAGAGCACCCGCACAGTCATACTGGCCGATTTCTTCGGCCAGCACTTGGCAACTGATACTTTCTTCGCGCTTGCCGCGTCCTAAGGCTGAGGTTTTGTACGAACTATCTTCTTGTTCTGTTAGGATAATTCCCTTAGCTCTTCTGCGTACGGGTCCGAGCCCTTACTCCTGCCTACCCTCTTGTGCGGCTTGTCCGCTCTTGCTCCCATGGCATTGCTCCCCCACGGCGCACGCAATTCGGGCCTTTGCGGCAAGCGCGTAGCATTGTTCACTGGGGCATACAACCACATTTACGACGGTGTAACGCTGACACTTAACCGTCTCGTGGTTCACATGGAGCAGCTTGGAGCGGAAATTCTTGTCTTCTCGCCGACTTCTAGAAATCCCCCTCCATTTGTGCACGCCGGAACGCTGGTACCGGTGCCCTCCGTGCCGGTCCCGGGCCGGAGCGATTACCGACTCGGGCTAGGCCTGTTTCGGAAGACAAGGGCTCGTCTGGCCGAATTTGCCCCGGACCTGATCCATATAGCGACACCGGACTATGTAGGTCTCCAGGCTCTGCGATGGGCAGCGGCCCACAACGTACCTGTCGTGGCTTCCTTTCACACACACTTCGGAGCCTATCTCAAGTACTCTACAAGCTACAATAGACTATTTCGCATGCATCTGCTGGAGGGCATGGCGTGGCGTTATGCCCGCTGGTTCTATCATCAGTGCCGCCACGTCTATGTGCCGACGCCGGCTATGGCTGCCGAACTACGCTTGCATGGCATCCGCGACGGTCTTCGACTCTGGTCCCGTGGCGTGGACACGCACCGGTTCGGACCCGCACACCGTAGTATGGCCTGGCGGCGCTCACTCGGCATTGCCAACTCAGAGGTGGTGATAGCATTTGTGAGTCGGCTCGTCTGGGAAAAGGGCCTATACTTATTTGCGGATGTCATAAACGGTCTACGGGAGCACGGTGTCGCGCATCGCAGCCTCATTGTCGGCGAAGGGCCGGCGCGACCGGAGCTCGTAAATCGGCTGCCTAACACGATATTCACTGGCCCGTTATCCGGCCAGCAATTGGCAACGGCCTTTGCATCTTCGGATATATTTCTTTTCCCAAGCGATACGGAGACTTTCGGCAATGTGACCCTGGAAGCAATGGCATCTGGCCTGCCGGTAGTCTGCGCCAATGCAGCCGGCAGCAGTTCACTTGTTCTGGATGGGGAGACAGGCTTCCTGGCGGTGCCTGGTGACATGCTGCATTTTCTTGACTGTGTGGAGCGCCTAGTGCGAGACCCGGTGCTGCGTTTCAAATTGGGCGAGCGGGCGCGGCTGCACGCCCAGGAATTCAGTTGGGACCGGGCCATGTCGTCCGTGGCCGGCTACTATGCAGATATGCTATGCCTGCCCGGTGAGCCCGAATCCGAAGCAGTAGTAATCCCTCCCGTGCTGGCAATCCCAGCGTGAGATGCCGTGCGCCTTCTCTTCGTCTCGCACTCGTTTCCTCCACCGCATCGTCCACTGGCAAACGTGGGCGGAATGCAGCGAGTTGCCGTGGAGCTTGCCTCGGCATTGGAACGCGTCCCGAGCGTCCAAACGGATGTATTGGCCCTGCGGAGTTCCTGGCGGGGCCGTCACTTTGCGGTGGCCGGATGGCTACCCGTGACATTGCTGCGAATATTGGCAAGGGCACTCCGTGGCGAAATAGATGCCGTGCTCTTTTCTTCCATGGTCACAGGATCTATGGCGCCGGTCCTGCGCCCGGCCCTTGCCAAGCGAGGTGTGGCCATGGCCGCGATTGCCCACGGTCGAGACATCACGCTCCCCGGTGTGTACCAGAGAATCCTTGTGCGGCGCATTCTGCATGCGCTAGACGCCGTGCTACCGGTAAGTCGATCTACAGCAGCCGAATGTGCAGCGCGCGGAATGCCTGGGTCCCGGATAATGGTGCACCCTAACGGCGTTGATACAACGCGTTTTCACAGTGTTCGTACGGGCGTCAGGTACCCAGCAGTCTTTGTGCTCTGCAGCGTCGGCCGCCTTGTAGAGAGAAAGGGATTCGCCTGGTTTGTGGAGCACGTAATGCCTCTACTGCCTGAGCATGTGCACTACCATATAGCAGGTTCGGGTTCGGAGCATGCGGCCATAAGCGCAGCCATCGACCGGAACAGCCTGAGACACCGCGTTCGACTGCTTGGGCGGCTGGCAGATGCCGATATCAGTGAGCTCTACCAAAGCTCAGATCTGCTAGTGATGCCCAATATTCCGGTGCCCGGTGACGTGGAGGGATTTGGTGTTGTAATTCTGGAGGCCGGTGTGTCCGGTACTCCAGCGATTGCCGCCGATCTTGAGGGCATGCGGGACGTGATCACTGAGGGTGTCAATGGCCACCTTGTCGAATGTCGCAATGGGCAGGCCTTTGCCCGAGCGATCATGCCATACGTTCTTGACCGCCCCGCACTAGAGGAACTCGCACACCAAGCGGCTGCACACACGGCAGATAATTATTCTTGGGGAAAAATTGCTGGACACTATGCCCACTGCATGCGCATGCTAGTCCCTAGCCAATGTCTCTAGCGAGGCTCCGCCTCAGACCGACCAAACCTTAGGTTTGGCGTTGTTGCTTGAGTTACCGACGTCCCCACTTTGGACATAAGCCTTTGGTTTGCATCCCATTATCTGTGGGATACGGAGGCCGCTCCCAGATGTGGAGGCTACCATGAAGACAGGGCACAATGTAGTCGGGATCTTCCGTCAGCATGCTTCGCTGGAAGTCGTATGAATCGATCGGTTTTACCTAAGGGTGTACGTTCCAACGGTGCCAAGGCCCGGTGGAGCGGCGTGGTTCTTTCGGGAGATTCGCGGCAATCCGGTTCCTTCTTCTTCGTTAAATGGTACCCCGCACGTGCGCATTGGTCCAGGCTATTAAAGTTTCCACAAGCGGAAGGCTGTGGACTTGATGGCGTTCATGTCTGGTGAGAGGAAGGATGATCGCACACAGGAATACTTGTGTTGGTTGGCGACATGTACAAATAACGGCGGCGATCGTTGAGAATAATGGGACTTAAGGCGTTCTTGGGCGTGGATGGGCGAATTGTCCCAGCTAATCCACTTCCGAGATGGTTACCGATGCGCAGGTCCTTCTTCTCTTCAAGTTGGTCGTGAAAAAGGATGTACTCATAACAGCGGCAGCGGCCAAGGCGGGTATGTGTGAGACTACGGCCCGCAAGTACGTTCGTCTGGGCAGGATGCCGAGAGATACAAAGAAGCCCCACACATGGCGCACACGCAAGGATCCGTTCGCGGAGGTGTGGGATGAAACCAGGGCATTCCTGGAAGCCAATCCCGGCCTCAAGGTGAAGGCGCTCTTTGGCGAGTTGCAGCGCCGGCATCCGGGCAGGTTTCAGCAGGGCCAGTTGCGTACGCTGCAGCGGCGTGTAAAGCAGTGGAAGGCCATGGAGGGGCCTCCGAAGGAAGTCTAATTCGATCAGGAGTATGCCCCCGGGGAGCGTGCGCAGTCCGACTTCAGGTGCCTCAACAAACTGGGGGTAACGATGAAGGGGGAGCCATTTGCGCATCTGTTGTATCGCTTTGTGCTGGCATATTCCAACTGGGAGGCCGACACGGTCTGCAGGTCGGAGAGCTTCGAGGCGCTCTCGGAAGGCCTGCAGCATGCGCTCGTGCGCTGTGCAGGCGTGCCCCGGCTGCACGCTTCGATAAGCTGCGCGGTACGCAACCTGAAGCGCAAGAGCGGTGAAAACTTCACCGAACGCTATCAGGCACTGCTGCGCCATTACGGGATGGACTCTCAGCATACGCAGCCGGCGAGTCCACATGAGAACGGGAAGATTGAACAGCGGCACCACCGTCTGAAGCGGGTCACAAAGAACCAGCTCATCCTTCGTGGCACGGCCGATCGACGATTGGCCAGAATACTTCGAGAATCAGCAGGCCTACAAGGCCTTTCTCAAGGAGCTGTTTGGGCAGCTGAATGCGGAGCGCCGGGAGCCCTTCAAAGAGGAGCTGGGCGCCTTCCTGGGGCTCCTGCCAGAGCGGCGCCTGGAGAGCTACCAGCGCTACCGCGTGCGGGTATCCAGGGGCAGCACGATACGCGTGAGAAAGAACAGCTACTCGGTGCAAAGCCAGCTTATCGGTGAGTGTGTCGACGTACGCGTCTTTGGCGAATGGGTCGAGGTGTGGTATGGGCAGCGCCTTACGGAGAGCATGACGCGACTCTTCGGCGAGGGCTAGCACCGGATCGAGTATTGCCACGTGATCGACTCGCTGGTGCTGGGTCCGGGAGCGTTTGCCCACTACTGCTACCGAGCGGATCTTTTTCCCATGCACCGGTTCCGGAAGGCCAATGACGCGTTGCGGCGCACGCATAAGGAGTCTCACCGGGCAGACAAGGCCTATCTGCGCGTCCTGCACCTAGCTGCTAGGGAGAGCGAATCGGGCGTGGAAGTGGCCCTCAGCGCCTTGCTTCAGTGCAGGGAGGCCAATACGGAGCAGGCTGTACGAGATAGCGATACCGGCGCAGACTCCGGATCTATGTGTAGCGGCTCCTGTGGTGAAGCTGTGCTGTTATAATGGCCTTCTGGAGCTGACCACGAGAGATATTGTCAACATTTGGGTCTGGAGAGCGTAGACGCGTATCTTTGTGGAGTACCCATCAATCGCCCTCAACAGGCATATCCGGACTACATCGTATGACAGACCCGACAGTATCCAACCTACACTCACTGGTTACCCGAGAGGAGGCACTCAGCACCCTGGATGACCTGGTGCGCGGCTCCGCCCGCCGCATGCTATAGGCAGCGCTCGAGCGGGAGGCCGACGACTACGTGAAGACAGGTGCACACCTGCGGGATGAGCGCGGCCTCCGAGTCGTCAAGCGCAATGGCCACCAGCCGGAGAGAGAAATCCTCACGGGTGCGGGCCCGCTAGCGATCCAGCGGCCCCATATCCGTGACCCTCGAGCAGGGCATACCTTCACCAGCGCCATACTGCCACGCTACATGCGCCGCAGTCCGTCGATAGTTGCGCTCATTCCGGCCTTGTATCTGCGGGGATTCTCAACCAACGACTTTCCTCTGGCCCTGCAGGCCATACTGGGCCCGCAGGCCGGCAACTTGTCTCCATTGTCGATCATCCGACTCAAGGAGGCCTGGCGGGAGGAATACCGGCAGTGGAATAAGCGGGAGCCCACGGACAAGCGGTATGTTTAACTCTGAGCTGACGGGCTGTACTTTAAGGTCCGCATGGGAAGCGAGCGTCCCTGTATGCTTGTTATTATTGGGGTTGCGCCCGAGGGCAAGAAAGAGCTCGTGGGGCTATTGGACGGAGATCGGGAAAGCAGGCTGTCCTGGAAGGAGCTATTGCTGGATATCGAACAGCGAGGCTTGGACGTAGCGCCTAAGGTGGCCACAGCAGACGGAGGCCTGGGCTTCTGGGCTGCGCTGGATGAAGTATACCCCTCCACGCAACAATAGCGATGCTGCGTGCACAAGACAGCCAACGTGCCGGGTAAACTGCCCAAGAAGCTGCAGCGGTCTGCGAAAGAGAGGCTCGCTCCGTGGCATCTATACGGCGCCGTCCAGGGAGGACGCCTTGAAGGCGCTCGATACCTTTGAGGATCTATTCGGAGGCGCCTACGAGAAGGCCGTCACCTATCTGCACAAGGATCAAGAGGAACTCTTGAGCTTCTTCCAGTTCCCACCCGAGATACTGGGTTCACCTTCGGAGTTCGAATCCAATTGGGACCACGTTTGCGACCGTACGCAAACGTACACGGCAAACCAAGGGATGCGGCAGCCGGGAGGCGACGCTGATAATGGTCTACAAGCTGGTCCGGGAAGCGGAGAAACGCTGGCGGAGACTGACTGGATCAATTGTGTGGCGACATGTATAAATAACGATAACGACAATGACAAATAGCGGGACCTGAAGTCGCCTCGACGCGGCGCGGTGGGGCCGTCGGCTGGTCGCCGTATTCGCTGATTGGTCGTTCATTCCAGTGTAGGATCGGGTCCATCGGACTGATATGGAAGGGCCATGTCGCATGGGACCATACGGGAACCGTTGTCGCGAATTAGCCCCGTCGGGTATCAGCCCGAACCGAACACGTCCTCCCTAAGCTCCTCGTACACCACGCGAGTCCTGCGGAGCGCTGGTAACAAGAACTGTATTACGAACTCCTCCCGGCTGTTTCCGAGGTTATTCAACTTCGCGGCCTCACGAATTGCCGCGAATAACTGACGCGACACATCCTTGATGTTCGTCGGTCCAGGCTGGCTGTTGATCAGCGATTCTCGCGCGCTGAGGATCTGATCCACCGCGCTTTCCTTGCCCTCAGTCTGGAGGAAAGTCCGCATGACTTCTGGATCGTAGAGATACTCCTCGAGCTCCCGTCGACCAAGCACCCGGATTCTCTCCGCGATCTTCCTTGATCTCTCCTTGTCAGCCATGTCGTCCCTATCGATCAACTTCTCCACGACTATGCCGCTTGCGATGGCTTTCAGAATGGCGACAAGGTGCTGGGACTGGATCACCTCACCGGATCCGCCTTGGGATATGAAGAGCGTCTCCGGCAACTCGTCCGCGAACAGCTGGTTGTAGCACCGTGCGTCGAACGCCTTTACGTGCTTGTCCTTGCTTCCTTCACATATGACGATACGTTGTGGTGCAACCAGGGACGCCAAGTCGTCGAGAGCAACCTCGTACATATTTTCCCAGAACACCCGGTTGGGAGTGCTGGGCGTAATGGTAACCGAACCGTCGAAGTCTATGCCCGAAAAGTCCAGAAACACCACTTCCCCAGATCGCTCTCGTAGCATCCTGTATGCTTCTCTGACGATTCCAATCGAATGGGTTGCGACCCACAACTTCGACGGTTCCCGCAGCAGTTCGAGGATTGACGCAATCAGCGGTCCCTGAAGAGCTGTCGCCACATGTAGCTCCGGTTCGTCGATGCAGGATACCGCCTCCTTGGCCTCGTCCCGTTTCATGAACACGTCGAGGAGAACATCGCACGCCGCCTTCTCTCCGCCGAAGAGATTCTTGTAGTGGAAGTCGGCAACGTTGTCTTTGGAGAATCGGAACGTCCCCCTTGGATTCCACCGAAGTCCTGCAGCAAGAGGTTCGGGTCCGAAAAAAGTCCGTACATGGCCTTCTGCAAGTCACCCAGGGATTCTCTCCGGTACTGTCCGATCGTGACTTCCTCGGGAGCGTCCTGATCCAGGTCTTTCAGCCTTTTCCACACAAGCCGCTCATAATTTTTCGAGACGGATTCGTCGGGATCAATGATCCGAGCGATAGTGGACTTAGCATCTGCCGACCTCATTGTCCGCACATTCGTGATACGGAAGTCAGCCTCGTTCCGGTACGCCGACCGCACCTGGAAGGCGAACTTCCAGTCAACGCCACCCGCACCGTCACCGTGGACCTCAATGCCGACCCGACTCGCAACCTGATGGGTGTTCCGGGATTGCGAAACCTTTTCGTAGTAATCCTCCTTGTCTCCAGACCCATCTTTACCATTTGGCGGCTGAATTTGAAGGTCGGCAATAATCGCAGTTATTTATTTCGAGAGCTTTTTAGGGATGAGCCCCCACTTTAGGCCTGTTTTGCCGGAATTTATGGTGCTTGGCCCCACCAGAGCCCCACAAGCTCCCACCAACGCACCATTTTTGAGATTCACAGAAACTGAAATACGAATGTTGTGCCATAAAATATGGATGACTATTGCGAGCAACGGTTTCCAGCCCTATCTTCCCCCTATGTATATCCGACGATCGCTTACCCATACCACCGACAACGCTACACGCTACTATTCCTTTCGGCTCTGCCACGGCGAACGCATAGGGGGCAAGGTCCGGCAGAAGACCCTGCTCAATCTCGGTGCCCACTTCCGCATCGACAAACGCTACTGGCGTGCGCTCTGCAACCGGATTGAGGCACTGCTCAAGGGCCAGCTCGAACTCGTACCCATGGGCGTTGCTGCCGTCGCGTGGAAGAGGAGGCCCACCGCATTGCAGAACTTTTGAGTGCGCGCAAGGCGGTAGCCGTGACCGAGGGCAAGGGCGAGACGCCGCCGCGCGAATGGCACCATGTGGATGTCCACTCGCTCAAAACGGTCCGGCCCCGCACGGTGGGTGTAGAACATGTGGGGCTCTGGGCCATGGAGCAGTTGGGCATGGATGAGCTCTTCGAGAAGCTTGGCATCACACGAGGCCTCCGGCATGCAGCCACGGGCTCCATCATAGGCCGTCTGGCCGAGCCGGCCAGCGAACATGCCACGAAGCGTTGGCTGGCCTCTGCCAGTGGCCTGGACGAGTTTCTGGGCTGCAACTTCCAGAAGATGGCCGACATGCAGCTGTACCGGGCCAGCGACATGCTGCACAAACACCGCAAGGCCATAGAGGACCACCTCTTTGCACGGGCGCTGGACCTGTTTGATCTGGAGCCCACGATCGCGCTCTATGATCTGACCAACAGCTTCCTGGAAGGCAGTGACAAGAGCATCGACAAGGCCAAGTACGGACGCTCGAAGGAGCGTCGCAGTGACTGCGTGCTGCTCACGCTGGCTCTTGTAGTGGACGGCAGCGGGTTCGTGCGTCGTAGCCAAGTCTTCAAGGGCAACGTAAACGAAGCGTCCACGCTCAAGGAGATGCTGGAGTCCCTGGAGACGCCCAAGAACGCACGTGTGGTGATGGATCGGGGCATTGCCACACAGGACCGCATAGACTGGCTGCGAGAGGAGGGCTACCGCTACATCGTGGTATCAAGAGAGCGCAGGAAGCATTTTGATGAGCAGCAGGCCGAGGCTCTTCAGACGGCCTCGGGCAGTGACGTCGAGGTGTACCGGGAGGAGGCAGACGACGAGGTACGGCTCTGTTGCCGATCCCGGTCCCGCATGGCGATGGAAGAGGCCAAGGTGAAGCAGAAAGCGGAAAGATTCGAGGAGGCCCTCGGCAAGCTTTCCGAGGGGCTTGCCCTGCCGAAGACGCAAAAGCGCATCGACCTCATAAGGGAACGTATCGGCCGATTGAAGCAGAGCTTCAGCGGCATCGGACAGCATTACGAGATAGAAGTGGAGACGGATGAGGACGGCAAGCGGGCCCAGTCTATCACGTGGACAAAGACGCCGAAAGCACCCGCGTTGATGACCGATCCGGGCGTCTATTGCCTGCGCAGCAACGAGATGGAGTTCACCGCGGAAGAGCTCTGGCGCACGTATGTGATGCTGACCGATCTGGAAGCGGTGTTCCGGTCCCTGAAGTCGGAACTCGGACTGCGACCGATCTACCATTCCACAGGCCGGCGCGCGGAGGGCCATCTATTCATCACGGTCCTGGCTTACCAGTTGGTGCAGGTGATTCGTACGCGTCTGCGCCAGAAAGGACTACGCTTCAGCTGGACGACACTCAGGAGGATCCTTCGTCGTCAGGTTCGCACGACCAGCATCTTCGAGCGCAAGGACGCACGCACACTCCATGTCCGCACCAGCTCGCAGCCGGATATGGAACTAAGGGCCATTTACGATGCCTTGTGCATCGATCCACTGCCCTTGGCCATGCACAAGACGATCATATGACCTAAGGCATAAAACCTCACTTGGTGGCCATTTGTTGTGCCAGAACAATTTTCAAGTCTCTATTTTACAACCTGTTATGAAGCACAATGGTAAACTTGGGCAGAGAGACTGTAGTTGTTGACGGCCGCATTGGCCTTCAGCAGGAACGAGTCGAAGACGGATGACTTGCCGGTGCCGTTCGGCCCAACTAATACCGCGAGCCTCGCAGTTGCGGGCAGTCCGGATATCGTGAGCTCGGTGAATCGCTTGTAGTTCTTCAAGCACACGCTCTTTATTCGCATTCGATCATCCTGGCTGAATTCGCGTCGTAGGTATACCGGGTGATCGTTCCCTCTTTGATCTTCTCAACGGCTTGATCGATCACGTGGAGGGGCACCAGGAACCATTCTCGCGGGAGTACGGGGTTGCCGAAGCGATCCTTGATCTCAATGTCGAGGCGTGCGGGGCCGAATAGACGGTGGATGAGCCGCTCCAACTTGCTGCGATTGATGTTGTAGAGCTGGTAGGTGGCAACGATCTCGACGTCTGCCATGAGGAAGGTAGGCTGGAGCCGTGCGCCTGCGATGCGCTCACGAACGTTGCCGCCGGTGACACCGATCTTGTGGATCAGATCGCGATGTTTTGCAATGACAGGAAGATCGGATTTGCTCCGTAGCACATAGATTGTGCCGCTCGCCTCGTCGCCCTCAGCAGTGTGATCGGCGAAAAGCGGCCCAGCTGTAGGTTCAGTGATCCGCCGACCTAGCGGGTCCTTGTGGAGCGCACGTTGAAGGGAACGTCGGAGCAGGTTGCTTTCAGTGCCGTTGTCAAAAATCACCCGGAGGCGGGCGTCCTTGTCGCCGTATTCCTGGGTGAATATTCGTCCCATCGCCGCGATGTAGGCTTTCTGGCCTCCCACAACGAAGAACCGATCGGGCTTGATCTCCGCCTTCCGCTCGCAGGGTCGCGTATCGCGAATACCCTCATCGATATCCCTTTGGACTT
Source organism: Rhodothermales bacterium (assembly GCA_965216255.1). Taxonomy (GTDB): domain Bacteria; phylum Bacteroidota; class Rhodothermia; order Rhodothermales; family Bin80. The sequence continues at coordinate 2,929,223 of OZ244148.1, read as the reverse complement.
GCTCAAAGAGCGGTCGGAACCGCTCGAAATCCTTGCACCTCGTGCGACTCGCGATCTCCTCGGCTGCCCGCTTCTCGGCACTCGACCGAACGTGGCGCAGGTTGGTGATGTCGGTTGCCGCAGTCTGGATACCAAGCTCAGCAAGAAGCGCGTCGTCATCCAAAGCGTCCGGAAGCGGGTTCTCGACTCCGGCATTGCTATTCAACAACCCTTGGTGATCCAGCGGAGCGAGGAGCTTGCGACATTCCTCCAACTTGAGGAGCCGGTCCAACCGCGCGGCATAGAGTCGTTCAAAGACATTGCGGTTCTCGTCTCTGCTGGGAGCTCGGCCGTGCAGATCCACGAACCGTTGGATCTCCGCAAAGCCCGTAAGTATCCGTTCTTCACGGGACGTGTATCGTTCAACCCTCCTAGGTTTGACCTCGACCCCAAGCGCGTCGAGCAGCGCAGCGTCCCGCTCGGTGAATTCCTTAGACATCGGTTGCCTCCGCCGCCATGCGCTTCAGAACGGCGATGCCTTCGGCCATGCGTCTCTCCCAGGGATCTGTTGCGGTGACGGACGGCAGTAGGCCGTGCTCCTGCTTGAACCTCAAGGCGCGCGTCGCGAGGTCGCGGGCCTCATCGGGCGTGATCCGGACCTTCTTCGCCGTTATCACGGCCGCCACTTGCTTGAGGCTGTCTTCGTTCATTGCCTTGGCAAGGATTGCGTAGGCCTCACCGAACGGATTGATGCGGTCGATAAGGTCGATGTCGAGATCCCGCACATCCATTACGTATCGCCGCACACCGTCGATCAGGGCCGTGTTTCGACCGCTCCCGGCTTCCTTATCCTGATCGCCTTCCCAGTCCTCCAGGACAATCTTCTTCGCTGTCTGAGTCAGATTCATGGCGGCGATCGCGTGCTCACGGACCGCTTCCTGGTCCTGTTCGTCGAGTTTGGGGAACTTTTCCTTGACGATCTTCCCCATCCGTATCTGGGTCAATTCCTCGGGCATGAGCTCCTCATCGAAGAGTCCGCGTTCCACTACGATCTTGTCCTGCAAAAAGGCGGTGTGCAGCTCGGTAAGGTCTTCACGGCAGATGCGGGCAGCCACCTCGCTTTTTGGCTCCACCAGTCCCTTAACCTCAACGGTGACCGCGCCGGTCTCTTTATTGACCCCCACATTGCATCGATTCGGGTCGTACCCCTCGTCGCCGTAGTCGAGCCCATCCACGGGTTTGCTCCCATCCGTTTTCGCTTTGAAATTGAAGCGTGGGGCGAGGACCTGCTCCATGAGAAGGCTGGCGGCTATGGCCTTTAGCGTATCGTTGACCGCCTCGGTGACTGCTTCCTCGGAAGCATCCGGCTCCGCTATTAGATTTGTAAATCGAGCCTGGGCCTTCCCAAGGGCATCCCGCGTGACGCGGCCAATGATCTGTACTATCTCGGTCAGGCTGGACCGATATCCGACGGTTAGTGCGTGCTCACACCAGATCCAGTCGAAGCCTTCCTTTGCCATTCCCAGGGCGATAATGAAGTCCACATATTTCCGATCTTCGTTGATTCGGGGATCCCTTAGGGCAGCTGCCACCAGGTCACGCCGAGCGGGATTGTCGTCAACAAGGTCGGCGATCTGGAGCACTCGACCGTCGGCGGTCTCAACCCGTTGGAATCCCGTATTTGGATCTGCCCCTTTCCACTCGCCCAGTTCCTCGAGGATGTGCTCGACCTCCCTGATCTTGTCCTTTGTACTTTCTCGTGAGTTGACATTCGGGATATGGATGATCGTCTTCTCGTCAGGGTCGAGTACCTTCAGGATGTCGGCCACGTAGCTTCCGGTGTAGAAGAAGTAGCCTATGTCGACGCGCTTCAGGTGCTCGTAGCCGCTCAGCTGTTCGTAGTATGTGTAGGTGACGGTCTGGAATCGCTCCTCGTCCTCGGGCATCAGGACAGGTGCGGCGTCGCCCCGGAAGTAGGACCCCGTCATCGCCACGATGTGGACCTTGTCCCGCGTCATGAGTTGGTCGATGTGTACACCAAGCCTGTTATCCGGGTTGGCGGAGGCGTGATGAAACTCGTCTATCGCAACGAGTCGGTTGTCAAAGGCCTCCACCCCGAACCGGTCCATAGCAAATCGGAAAGTCGCGTGCGTGCACACGAGTATCCGGTCGTTGCTACCTAGGAACGTCTTCAGCGCGTTGACCTTCCCACCGTCCGTTCCGGGTGCGGAGCAGAGGTTCCACTTCGGACGCACGGTCCAGTCGGCCCAGAAGCCGAAACGGCTGAGCGGCACATCCGCGAAGCTCGCACCGATGGTCTTCTCCGGTACGACGATGATCGTCTGGGCGATTCCCTGGTTTGCGAGCTTATCGAGCGCAATGAACATGAGCGCCCGGCTCTTTCCCGAGGCCGGCGGTGACTTGATTAGAAGATACTGCTCCCCGCGCTGCTCCCAGACCCGCTCCTGCATTGGGCGCATCCCCAATTCGTTGGACCGGGTGGTGCGACCTGTTTGCGCAAAGCGTACGGAAACAGACGGGATGCTCTCAGTACTGGCCATACAACTAATTCCGTGTGAGTTCAATTTGCCAATTGCGTGTACAGCTCAAATAGCTTCTCCAGTCGCTCGGTATCATTTCGGAAGCGCCGACCAATATAGATTCGCTCAAGCACTTCGTCGTTTCGCTCGTGGGCGCTGCGGAGATTCTCCGGCATGCCGTTGGCGGCATACAGCTCAGCGATCGTCTTTGGGAAATGCGCCTCGCGCGCGAGCAGGATATTCTCGGCGCACGCTTTCAGATCCGCTCGATTCTTCGCGGTGAGCGTCGGCACGGGAAAGGTATTCCAGCCTAGGGTGTTGGAATAGCGGAAATCGGTCTTGAGTTTGCCGCACACTGTACCAATCCACACCAAGTGCAGACGCGATGCGATCAGCGCCAAAGGCCAGAGCGGGGCGTCGAAGATGCCAAAAGCCAAGTCCGACACGATACCGCCGGGCGGCAAGTAACCAACAGGCAGGTAGTCACGATTTTCGGATGAGACGCGAGGAACGATGATGGTGGAACTGACCCCCGAATTCATTTCGCGAAACTGGTGGGGGCGGGTGGCCATCTTGTTAGCACCGCTGTCCCTACTCTCACGCCGCATGTCCCGCACAGCATTCACACGTCTTCGGATTGATGGAATTGCAAGCGCTTCTTCCAAATACTCATCCTCGATCCAGAGGCAATAGCGTGAGAGTCCCTTAATGAATTCCCTCGAACCGTAGATGCGTCGGATGAAGCAGGCTTTCTGCGCAGATGTAAGGCCAAGCCCATCGACTTCTTCATCGGTTAGGAGCAGGTTTCCGCCATCCACAGGCTTGTTTCCGAAGCGCATTTCCGCCACCGAAGTTAATGGCTTGGCTACCTTTCTCACGATCACGTCTGCCCCAGGCACCAGATAAGCGTTGATGCTGGTGGTCTTTCGCCGCACAGTTTCTCCGCCTGGGCCTATGGAAAAGAGCTTGCGTATCGCCCCGGGATCGTTTGATATGCCGACGATAGCCACAGTAACGCCGGCATTATGTTTGGCGAGATTCGCCCACTTGAAGCTAGTGTGGGCAAAGGTGATCTCCTGTCCGGTGCCAAAGATCGCGGGCCAGAGGATCGCTGCCTGCTGTCCCTGATTGAGGGAATTCGTGGTCACGAAGGCTGACATGGCACGGGTTGTCTCCATGTAGTCCGCAGCCTTCATAAACCACCCGGCGACGTAATCGAGTGATTTCCACCGCTTTACGCGTCCCTTGAAGACATGCTCGAGATCTAACTTCTGTGCCTTGGACTGGTAGGTGCTCCCAAGATATGGCGGATTTCCGCAGATGTACGTCTCGCCACCTTCGTTGGCAAAGTCGATTGCAGCCTGGTCGAGCGGCGTGTGAAACAGGTCGTCTGAGACGAGCCTAGCCCCGGTTCCAGTGGGGGGGCAAACGCGACTCCAGTCAATCCGCAGCGCGTTCGCGCAGGTGATCCAGTTCGCCTGGTCGAGTGGCAGGACTTCGGCTATTGCCTCCCTTTGTCCGAGGTGGTTCACGTTGCACTGATACTCCGCAATTACAAGAGCGATACGTGCGACCTCGGCAGAGAAGTCAGCTATTTCAATCCCGCGAAAGTTGCTGATCGGGATGTCTGACTTGCGCTCGGGTTCCCGTCGTCGCCTGTTGATTTCTGCCTCGATCTCCCGCATTTGCTTGTAAGCGATCACGAGGAAGTTGCCAGAACCACAGGCCGGATCGAACACCCGAATCCGGGCCAAACGGTTTCTGAGATTCAGGAGCTTGCGGCCATTATCGCCCGCTTTGTCCAGTTGCTCACGCAGATCGTCGAGGAACAGCGGGTTCAGCACCTTTAGGATGTTAGGCACGCTCGTGTAGTGCATGCCGATGTTGCCACGTTCTTCCTTGACGGCAACCGTCTGAACCATCGATCCGAAAATATCCGGGTTGATCTTTTTCCAATCGAGATTCCCGATGTGGAGGAGATAGGATCGCGCTATCCGGCTGAATCGAGGAGCCTCCACCGAGTCCACAAAGAGCCCACCGTTCACATAGGGGAGCCCCTGGGCCCAACGGGGAAGGCGGACCGTATTTCGATCCTCGACGGGAGTACTCATGGCACGAAAGAGCTCGTTGAGCACCCGGTGGGTGTTGGCTCCATCGTGCTGGCTCATCTGATCTATTATGCGCGTAAACCGCGCTTGGGCGGGGAAGATATCGGTGTCCTCAGCGAAGAAGCAGAAGATGAGGCGTGCCATAAAATGATTTATCTCGTTGCGCCGACTCGAAAACTCCAACTCGGGATTCTTCTTGAAGAGCTCGAGATAGAGCCGGTTCAGCAGTACGGTCGCCTTGATGTCGAACGCACTCTCACGGATTTGACTGACGGTTACGATGCCGGCCAGCGGCAGAAAGAAAGCGAAGTCCTCATGAAAATCGGGGTAGTCGCAGACGACAATGTCGCCGCCCTCTATATGCTCGGCGTGAAGAGTCTTCCCGTCCGTCGCGAGGACGAACTTTGCTTTGGCTCGGACAGTCGCGGGACTCGCCTTCAGGGCATCCAGCGTCGCCGGGACCTTATCGTCTGGGGCGACCTTGATGTGGATGTTGTTCCACTGGAGGATCCCACCGACATCGGACCGATTTGTTACTCCGGCGCGGAGCTTCTTGATTGTTGTCTGCTTGTTCCCGAGTGCCTTCAGAAAGGCGAAGGGAAACTCGCTGGGATCGAACGGTTTCTTGGCGAGGTCGGAGACAGCCTCTTCAATCTCTACGGCATTCATGAGTCATTTCGCATTCGCCCCTGATCATCGTGGCCATGATCTGACATCCGCAATATAGTGCCCGGCCGAAAAAGAATCGACCGGAAGGAGTGTTGATGAGATGCCTCCGTTACAGCTATAATTGGAGGTACGTGGGGAGCCTTATCATGTATACGAAAAATAAACGAATCATTAATAGGGCCCATTTAACAACGAAGTGCAACACTTGATTTGGATGACAGCGCGCTAGCAAGCGCGTATTCATCACGCTGATTACATGTGAGCGAGATGATGCCGGTACGCTCCGTTAAGACATCATTGGAGGGTATCAAATGGCGACGGGCTATCATCATCTTTCCTATGAGGAAAGGTGCCAGATTCACGCATTGAGGAAGCGAGCTGATTCGCTGCGCGAGATTGCGCGACAGTTGGGTCGCTCGCCATCGACGATCAGCCGGGAGTTGCATCGCAACAGCGGAGGTAGGGGCTACCGGTATCAACAGGCTACCCGCTTGGCCAGCGGGCGGCGGAGGAAGGCATCGTTGCGTCCACGGAAGATGACTGAAGCGATGTGGTCTCTTGTGCGTGAGAAGCTCGCCCTGCACTGGAGTCCAGAGCAGGTCTCGGGTCGACTTCGTCGTGATGGTGTCGTTTCGGTAAGCACCACATGGATTTACAGGCATAGCTGGGCGGACCGAGCGGCTGGCGGATCGTTGTACAAGCTGCTGCGTCGCCGTGGTAAGCGGTACAACAGGCGTAACAAGAGCGGTGCTGGGCGCGGCCTGATACCGCACCGTGTAGACATCAGCGAACGTGATCCCATTGTAGAGCAGAAGACGCGGATAGGCGACTGGGAGGTTGATACGATCATCGGGGCGAAACAACAGGGAGCACTGGTATCCATGGTCGATCGCGCCTCGAAATTCACGTTTCTTGAGCACGTTGCGTCAAAGGCTGCGATCGGGGTCCGCCATGCGATCATAGGTTGTCTCAGTCCGGTAAAGGACCGGGTACTTACTATCACGGCGGACAATGGCAAGGAGTTCGCTCATCATCGGCAGATCGCCAGCGCGCTTTCCGCATCGTTTTACTTTGCGAGGCCATACCACTCCTGGGAGCGTGGTCTGAACGAGCACACCAACGGCCTGGTGCGAGAGTACTTCCCGAAGGCAACCAACTTTCACACGGTTGAACCGGCAGCGGTGAGGCGGGTGCAAGCGCAATTGAACAACCGTCCGCGCCGATGCTTGGCCTACCGCACGCCGGCGGAGGTTTTCCTTCCTGCACTAGAGGGCGTGGCAGCCTCCGCGTCCATGGTCTGAGTCGGGTCGTCGCCAGAAAGACCCATAGACCATTGTACCATGTTCGGGTGACATCATGCGTGCCTACACGCAGGGGAAGAGCCATGCTCGCGCGTCGGCATTGGCTGCCTCAAAGGTCAAGGAGCGCGAATTTCTTCGGCCAGCAAGCAGCTTCTTCTCCGGTCGGGCTCCGCCCTCCCTCCGAAGAAGCTCGTTTTCCGCGTTGCCTGTGCTATCTTCTGTCTCTACTCAGGGGCATACTACCTTGTCTACAGTTGTTGCACTTCGGACTTTAATTGGCGTAGGTTGGAGTCACCACTTGAACCCATATTCTACCTTCCTTCCTGCTTTCGCATTTTCGGCCTATTTCGTATCTTTCAGCCGATTCGCGCCCCATTATCCCACTACAAGGGGTGTTTCACGCCAACATTCGAAACGTTCGTATGAGATCCGTCAGAGCGCACCAGTTTTCGTTAGGACAGGCGCCCATTGCTGAGATCCAGATCGACCCCAAAAGCCGCGACGACATCCCAGCCATTTAGTTCGGACTGCAGGCCCTCTACCGCCATCTGCCGGCACGCACCAAGGTTTTCGATCTGCTCCGCGCCCATTCTGCTAACCTGGCAATCTGGACCGAGGCCGGCCCGGAATGGACTTCTGGAGCATCTTCGTGCTGGCCATCCTGAAGCAGGGACTCGGCTGTGACTTTGATCGGTTGACGTTCTTGGTCAATCACATGGATATCGTGCGCCAGATGCTGGGGTTGGATGCCCTATACTATTGACGTTGATCACAGCGCGGCTCCATCACAAAGACGGGCAACACGCATGTTCGCAAGGTGCTGGTGTCAATGGCATGGAAGTATGCAGCCCAACCGCGGTGCAGCAGAGTGCTGCGCGAACGGCAGAAGGGGGTCTCGGCCGAGGTCGTTCTACTGGCATGGAAGGCCCAGTGCCGGCTGTACAAGAGATTCCTCAGACTGAGACAGGCGAAGTCGCGCTGTGTGGCCAACACGGCAGTGGCGCGTGAACTGGCGGGCTTTCTCTGGGAAGCGCGGTGTCTGCACACGGGCTCGCCATTGCCGAAAGCCGCCTAAACTGTATCTTGCAACCAAAGAAATGGCCTATGGAGAAGCGATCGGGTACGGTAGGAGAACCCACGAAACTACCTTTGCGATAGCCGGCTCTCTTGCCGGTGAGTGCGCGTCAACAGATAGTGGCAGCTCCAGACGAAACCGAAATTATGCGTTATGGTTCTTAGGGGCTTAGCACGCGTATACCAGATTGATTAGCCGTCGAAGCCGCCCGGTCGCTTCTCCAGAGGTCAAGCCAAAACTCTTCATGTAATCTTCACTTGATATAGCGTCCTACTATACCAGGGTAGGAAGTAGAATCGGGGACTAAGAGCAACTGGTTTTATGATGACTCAGAAATAGATGCGGACTTAGCGTAGCTTGCAACGCTTGAACTGTTCTAGGCTCTCTCCGAAAGAAGGAAACTCAAATGAAAGTGCGTGCCGGTCCGGCTGGAATCCATGTGTTTGACCGTGCCACGGGTGTGAACGTGCTCATTGACGAAGCCCGTGTACCACCAGCCATGTGGTCCAAGGCACCAAGAACCGTGTCAGTGGCCTTGACGAATGCATGTGATCTCAGGTGCCCATACTGCTATGCACCGAAGGATGGCAGGAACTTGGACATCGGTCATTTGACTGGATGGCTAGTCGAACTCGATCGTCATGGTTGTCTCGGCGTAGGCTTTGGCGGAGGCGAACCAACCCTGTACAAGGAATTTACAAAGCTATGTAGATACGCCGCGCAGAGCACAGAGCTGGCAGTGACTTTCACAACTCATGGACACCACCTTGATGAACGCATGGCTGCCGACTTGAGCGGGCATGTAAACTTCATCCGTGTGAGCATGGACGGGGTCGGTGCTACGTACGAGGCACTCCGTGGCAAGCGATTTGCGGATCTTCAAAACCGATTGAGCATCGTTAGGCAACTTGCGCCCTTTGGTATCAACTACGTAGTCAACTCGCAGACCGTATCCGACCTTGATGCAGCCGTAGCATTTGCCGCAGAACAAGGAGCATCCGAGTTTCTGCTGTTGCCAGAACAGCCAGTCCGAGGCACAGGTGGCATCGGACGCAAGACCGCTGACCACCTTAGTGCTTGGGTGAACGTTTACGATGGACTGGTTCGTCTCGCAGTAAGCGAAAACGGGGCAGCCGGAATACCAACGTGCGATCCCTTGGTGGCTGAAGGCGGGCTTCGCTCTTATGCGCATATAGACGCTCAGGGCAAGCTTAAACGCTCGTCGTACGATACGATCGGTGTCAGTATAGGACCCGACGGCGTTCTGGAATCATTGGCAATCCTCAATCACACAGCACCACTCTCATGAAAATATGGAATGGGTATGCTTCCGAGCATTCGTCAAATCTGGTAATGATTGGACGCTTCAAGCAAGTCCGCGATGCTGCAGAAGCCAAGGCTATGCTTGATAAACTGAAGGATGCGGTCCGGCGGGACCCGGATGCTTACGAATTCGAGCTAGAACCCAAGGCCAAGCGCTATAGTGACGAGATGTGGGATCTGTTGCAGCAGTTGAACTTCTACCCGTCTCCCTCAGACCTGACACAGTTCCTTCTAGACGTTAGGGTCAAGCATCAAGGCGAAGATGTCAGGGTGACTACGGACGAAATCGATGTCTCCGTCTTCCTAAAGGCCATGATCCGTCGCGGAGCCCGGGTAGAGATTTATTCAGCGAACGACTATCCCAACACAAAGAGAGCTCATTGAAAGCCTCTACGAGTGACCTACCATGCCTCAGGTAAGCTGGAACGTATTTGCGGACCTACCCGGTGATGCCAGCACGAATTTCGAAAGACTGTGGCGAGGCCTCGTCTGGAGCCACTACGGTCAGTATGGTAGTTTCCGTGCGCTAGCCAACCAGCCCGGCGTTGAGTTTCACCTCAAACTTACGCAGGAGTGTGAGCTTGGCAAGCCTGGCCGCTGGTACGGCTGGCAGTGCAGGTGGTATAACTTGGGAACAAAACGGCAGCTCTATGACACCCGGAAGAAGAAAATCCGAGATGCCCTAGTCACAACGGAGAGGCACTTGCCAGAACTCACTGACTGGGTCTTGTGCACGCGCTATCCGCTCACCAAGAGTGACCAAACATGGTTCTACGGTTTGCAGACAAATATGCAGCTGCACCTGTGGACGGGGGAGGATCTCGAACGGTACCTCAATGGCCCGGGCATAATCTATCGCCACACCTACTTCGGAGAACTCGTCCTAACTCCCAACAAACTTGAGGATTTAAATACGCGGGCCGTGGAGCAAATCAAGAGCAGATGGCGGCCAGAGGTCCATCAAGAATTAGATGCCGAACGCGTTCTCAGGCACCATCTGGGAGAAATAGCATCATGGTCTGATTTACATATTCTCGCAGAGCGACTTGAGTCTGGTGCTAGCGTGCTATCATCCCGTCTTCCTGAAATCCCTTCGCGCCTAAGCACCAAAGCGAAGGAATTGATTCAGGCAGCTCGTAGTGCCGCAGGTCCTCTTAAGCATATTAAGGAGTCTCTAGACCATGGGGACTACGAAATTCTCCGACAAGAACTTGAAACCCTTGGTGCTCCAAGGAAAGGGTGGAACACGTTGCTATGTCGTTTGAGAGGCACAGGGCACAGGGCATCCTTGGTCGCGACCAACTTGTCGGCCGATATCTACGGAGCCTCCGCGGCATTCAGGAATCTTGCTCATGCTCTTGATCAGCGAGCGATAGCCGTCATCGCTGGAGCGGGTTGTGGCAAGACTCAGCTCGCGGCCCAGCTTACCGCAAGTACGGAGGACCGGCCTGCCGGCATCCTTCTGTACGGCAAGGATCTGCCAGCTAGGCAAACTTTGGATTACCTAGCAAAACGCATAGTCATCTATGACCAACAGGTGCTGACCTTCGAAGCGATGGTTGCTGCCCTTAATGCTGCCGGCGAACGAGCAGGGCGACGATTGCCAATTGTAATCGATGGACTGAATGAAGCAGAGGATCCAAGGGACTGGAAAGATGCGCTTGCCCCCTTGGAAGAGCTGTTAGCCAAGTATGCGTACGTGCTAGTCGTTTGTACAGTCCGTCCGGCGTTCGCGCAAGAAGCTCTCCCACCCGGAATGGTTACGCTAGAAATGAGAGATTTCGGGAACGATACGGATGAGGCAATAGACCGCTACTTCCAGCACTACTGCATCGACCCAAGCCAGGTCCACTTACCACGCAGACTGTTAAGTCACCCTCTTACGCTGAGAATATTCTGTGACGTAACGAACCACGACCGTAAACACGTCACAAGCATTGAATCCATTCCAAGCTCCCTGACAATACTCTTTGACCGTTACTTGGACCAAGCCGCCTACAGAATTCAGGAACTTGCATCACAAAACACACGCCATCAAGCCTCTGAAATTCGCCATGATATCGACTGTATTGGCCTTGACTTATGGGAGAGTAACACCCGAGTCGTGGATATGGAGGAAACGCGCGAACTCATCGGTGATAGTGACCGACCATGGCCCGACAGTGTTGTGCGGGCGTTGGAGGACAATGGAGTACTGATTCGGGGAATTGACGACCAATCTGGGCCTAGGGATATAGCAGTCGTTTTCGATTCTTTGGCGGGCCACATTGTGGCGGACGCCTTGCTCAAGAAATACGGGGGCGATTGCTTCAAATCCTGGTTCCAGGATGTGGCAAGTGCGCAGCTCGTGGGCAAGGCAAAACACCCTCTCGCAGACGATGTGCTTCGCAGTTTGGTGGGCTTGTCGCCGCTCAGGCGACACGGGAAGCATCTGTGGCCACTTCTTAAAGACTCGTTACGAGAGAGGGCGCTTGAGCTAACAGTGGAGCTAGAGGCACAATACCTGGGCAATGATACCGTGTCGGAAGTAATCAGATTGATCAACTCAGTGCCGAACGGACGTCACGGCATCTTTGATCGAATATGGGATACTAGAGCAATCCCATCGCATCCGATAAACGCATCGTTTCTGGACTCCGTTTTGCGATCAATGTTGATGTCGGACAGAGATCGACGGTGGACCGAATGGATACGCAGCAGGACGCGCGGAATAATCAATGACCTGCTATGGATAGAGGAGCGCTGGCAAACGGATGCGCCGGGGCGTGGAGACGACCGGCTCTACGCACAGTGGGTCATGTGGACCCTGACAAGTACAGTTCGCCGTCTAAGGGACCAAGGAACCAAGGCACTCTATCACTTCGGTTGTTTGGACCCACAGGGACTATTCGAAATGACGCTCGACTCGCTCGATGTCAACGATCCCTACGTTTCAGAACGAATGCTGGCAGCCTCTTACGGAGTAGCTATGTCCCTCTGGGCTGACCCTAAAGGAGGCCACCTGCGTGCGGCACTGCCATCGATGGTCGAAAATATCATCGAGCAGATGTTCGTTCCAGAGGCACCATACGGCACACGCCATGTTTTGACTAGAGACTACGCTGCGGGATTGGTAACCCTAGCGACCCGAATCAAGCCTCGATACATTTCACAGGACAAGCTGCTTTACACGTCCCAGTTCAAGCATCTTCCTTCTCCGTTTCCAGTTGCGAACACGATCAATGACTCCGACGTGGCAGAGGCCAAGGAAGCAATTAACATGGATTTCGAAAACTACACTATCGGCCGGTTAATCCCTGACCGGTACAACTACGACTACAACAACCCGACATACCAAGACGCATGCCGTCAAATCTACTGGCGGATCCTTGATTTGGGATACTCACATTCGCAGTTCAGGGACATCGACGGAGACGTTGTGAATGACCCTTTGATGCATGGGGGACCTAGTATAGGAAAGGTAGATCGATATGGGAAGAAGTACTCTTGGATTGCGTTCTTTGAGATGTTTGGGGTACACCTTGATGAAGGCATTTTGCCGGCGCGACACGGCAGTACCCGCCCCTCCGACGCGGATATCGACCCGAGTTTCCCTGCTCCCCCAAGAACGTGGCGACCTCCGTTATCTGTTCCTTTCGATGGCGCCCCGACTGATCCCAAGATGTGGAGCAAAGATGGACCCATGCCTGACTACGCTCACCTCTTGAGACCCGATATCGTCGATGACTGTGAGGGACCATGGGTGCTTCTAGATGGCTATATACAGCAGGCATCTGCTACCGACGAGCGCATTACATGGACCATTCTACGATGCTGTTTTGTGGATCCTGATCAGCGCTCAGGGCTCCTTTCCAAGTTCCAATCTGCGGAATATGTCGGCCCAGCCGTCCCGGAGCCCGAGACCGATTACTACACGTATGCTGGGGAAATTCCTTGGTCTAAGCGCTTTGGCAGTGATCTGCGTGACGCCAACGGCAGGGCAAAACCTAACTGTCAAGAAGCGTTCACTGAATTCAAGGACGAGGTTTGGCAGCCCGGCATATCGGTCGAGATACCTCGATATAAGTTTGCTTGGGAAGGTTATCACAGTCAGTTGAATCAAGTCAGTGATGTATCTCTCCCGGCGCCATCTCTTTGTGAAAAACTCGAGTTGCGCAACCACCAGGATGAGTGGGACCTGTTTGACAAGTCCGGAAATCTGGCCACTATGCATCGGGTTTTTGGAAGCGACCAAGACGATCAAGAAACTGTCGTAAGTAAACTGACTTACCTCCACTCAGATCTGCTCAAGAGCTATTTGGACAAGAGTGGCCTAGTTCCCGTTTGGCTATCATGGGGTGAGCGGAGTTTCCGTTCCCGTAGCCTCCGATCACTGATGGATGGAGAAAGAGCGGTGCCTTCCAGATACCGTTGGGCCTATACATAACGGCGCATTCACAGCGAGGCTTAGAGGATACCGTCACTTGCGAGTTTGAAGTACAAGAACCATCCACCGGGATGCGTCCGGGCGTGAGGCCGCCCGCTGAAGCTGCAGGTCACGGAGACGGGACCACGCATAGCGCTCTTTTACCACCGCACCTACGTCCGCGTGCTCGGACCAACCTTATCGGTAGCCTTGGACCGTGCCCACCCCGGTAACACACGGCTGCGGAAAGCCATCACGCTGTGCGATGCCGAAGTCGATCGACTCTGGCACAACTACTCGATTGCCGCCTAAACTTGACTAAAAGGTAAAGATTAGCTCCAGATATGCGATCTAGATGCTCATAAGCTGGCGCATTCCTCGACCAATTCAACCTTCTCCATTTGATTTGTCTGCACATATGACTGGTACAGAACCCGACAAATCTCTTCCACCGCGCGTCCATCCTCGGCCTCAGCTAGGCGTTTGGCGGCCTCCAGCGGACCTATGGCAGCGCCGAACAATCCTCGGCGCTCCTCCGCCAACTTATCGATGGCCGACTCTCGTTCCCTGATTTCATCATTAGACAGAGAATCCTTCTTCGCGCGCAGATCATCATCCAATTCATTGATTCTGACATTTACTGCAATAGCTTTATTGACGTGGGCCGCACCAAGATTGTACTGGGCGTCTGTGTAAGCCTCATCCTTCTGCACAACTTCTGCTAGTTGGACTATGGCTTCATCAAATCGGTCCGTTTGCAGGAGGAGCGAGCCATAATTGTAGCGGTACAGGTTATTGTCCGGATTGTTTGCAACAGCTTTGCCGTACTGCTCAATCGCGTGCTCTACCTGTCCGGACTTGGTGTACGCGTTCAAAAGATTACCCTGCAATTCAGCGTTGTCGGGAAAGTGCGATACGGCTTCCTCCAGCAACGGCACCGCATCCGCCGCGCGATCATTCGTAAGGTAGATCCGGCTCAGGTAATTGTACACGTCAACATCTGCGGGGCCGAATTCTCGGGCGAGAGAAAGCGGCTCAATGGCCCCGACCTCGTCTCCCGATCCAAGCTTGGCAAAGGCCCAGTTTACGTACGCACCCACAGAATCCGGGGCCACAATGGAAGAGCCTCGGAAGAAATCGGCGGCACTTTGAAAAAACTGATCCTTGGCCCCCTGATCGCTGGCCCCCTGTGCACTATTAAAGGCATCAATACCCTTGCTGAATTCGGCGACGTACGCAAGTACCAGTTGCCGTTCCACGTTTTCAGCCAGCTTGGCGTTAAGGCTGACGGCATGATGGAAATCATCCATCATGTGCTTCATCGCAGACAAATACGCCTCACCTGTTGCCGCTGCTGCCATGTCTTGATAGATTCGCGCGCGCGTTTCGAAGGCCTTGGAATCATCCGGCTTTTTCCCGAGCGCGGTGTCAATGAACCCAAGAGCTTCCTCAAATTGCTGCTTTTTGCGCGCGTTTTCCGCTTTCCGTACCTGCGCGTCAGCGGTTTCTGCCAGGCATCCAATTCCAAACACCCAGACCAGTAGGAGAGTAGTCCTTTTCATAACAGCATTTGGGTCGTGTGCGGCGCGGGAGCCCCCTAAGCTCAGCCCTTACAACACGCACCGCGCCTCTCGGTGTACTTATTTTTGGCCAAGGGCTGACTGCTCAACTACTCTTTACCACGCCAGCACCCAGTCGTTCCATGGCGACCAGGTTTATTGATCGGCTGATGGGAAAGAGCGCCGGTTTTCCAGCCACTGAACGGATGCCGGAACTGCCAAAAGCGCCGAGAAGAGTGTCGCAGCTATTCCAGCGATGGCAAGTGCCCCGATACTTCGTAGTCCCGGATGGAAACTCAGTAGTAAGCCCCCGAACCCAACCATGGTTGTTACGGCACCTATGGTTACATGCTCACCAGTAGAGCGGAGCACCCTGAGAATTGAACCCGGACCCTCCTCCCGATACCGATGCACCATATGGGCTCCTGCGTCGTTACCAATGCCAATAATCGCCGGCAGAACCACCATGTTATAGAAGTTTAACCGCATAGCGAATAAATCCATCACGAGCAGCATCCATATTACCCCCGTAACCAAGGGAACCAGTGCCAAGACAGCCCAACGTATTCTTGTGAAACTCAGCCACATCAGCAGCGCGACAATCATAACGGTCGCAGAAACCATGAATGGCGCCTCTTTCCGCATCAGTCGCAGCATGTCGGCAGCTATAATCGATGTCGAGCCGGCAAAGTGAATTTTTCCGTCGTCCGTCGTGACCGCTCCCACATCTTCTGCGAAGGCAATGGACATTCTGCCGTCGGAGAGGCCTACAGCCGGAAAAACTGTGACAATTCCTCCCAACTTGCCCTGCTTCGACGTAAACTGTTTCCTCAAGTCATCCGGCAAATCCTGGATATTCAGCGGTGCGCGGGTCTGTGCGGCCTCTCGAAGGCGTCCCAACTCATCATCCTCGCGGGCTAGAATCAGCGGGTCTGTCAACAGGTTGTCTCGGATATGCGCAATGCGCTGAAGTTTCCTTGCCTGCGCATCTCCTGTAAGCGGAAACCGCTCCTCTAGGCTCTCGATGGACTGGATGGTCGTCCGAAACGTGTCCGCATCCACTATGCGGAGCAGCGTGTCTCCCTGCGTTGATCGGCGCAGGGCCGCTACCACGCGCTCCGCTTCCATCGCGTCATCCACTATGATATAGGCTGGATTTCGGCGGTTGTGGGCGTAGTAGGCCTGTGAAACCTTGCTGTGGACGGCGTTCCAATCCTCATATGTGGGCTCTAGGACACCAAAACGATACTCGAATTCCACCGAAGGCGCCCGAACGAGGCCTAGGAGCACGAGTCCTACGCAGCATCCAAGAATCAGACCTGCAAGAGGGAACCGCCCCTTGCGAGGGCCGTGCGGCACACCCCTACTTGTGCTCCCCAGGAGGCACAGTCGTTCCGAAATGGATATCAGCGCCGGGAGCACTACCAGCATTGCCACCAGCGCGAGGAGGACACCGGTGCCTGCAATAAACCCAAACTGGCTGAAGCCCTTGAAATCCGCGAACATAAGCACATACAGTGCGCCCGCGGTCGTGAGCGCACCCACAGCGATGGCCTGCCCACTACCCAGGAAAGTACGCACTACCGCATCTTCCACAGAATATCCC
This sequence comes from Rhodothermales bacterium, assembly GCA_965216255.1. GTDB lineage: Bacteria > Bacteroidota > Rhodothermia > Rhodothermales > Bin80. The sequence goes on along the minus strand of OZ244148.1, from coordinate 2,912,658 downwards.
GTGTCTCGCTCCTCCATGTAGCGCGCATAGAAATGAATACCATAGTCGATGCCAAGACCGAAGAGTACGAGCCCTAATGCCGAGCTCATGATATTTAGTGTGCCAAATGCCAAGAACGCCATTGCCGCTGTCCAAACAAGACTCATCACTAGCGGCAACCCAATAAGCAGAGCCGTTACCGGAGTCCGTGCCAGCTCCCGCAGGACAACCCGGGGCGAAGATGACGCTTGCGCCCGTATTCTCCTGTAGAAGAAATAGGCCACTATAGTGAGCAGCACGCACAGTGCTCCAATTCCAAAAGAGCCGACGACGTCGTCCGTAATGGCGCGAACCTCGATGCGCTGACGCCACAAGCGCCCTGCCAGCGCGGTTTCCATTTCGGGATGGTAGCTAGCTGGACCAAGCACTGCTATTGCACGCCGGAGATCAGCGTACATACGCTCGATATAACCTACATCAGACACCGAACCGGCCGTGAAAAAGCGAACTACCAGGATTGTGCTGTCCGCGGAGACGTGGTATTCTGTGCCAACGACATAAGCATAGGATTCCCGAATGGCTTCCAGATCGTCATCGCCCGATTCTTCATCTTCAAGCGCAAAGTAGAATGGGTTTGCCTCAAGCCTGGCCTGGAAAATCTGTTCTTCCAGATAGGCCTCCAGGCGGTCCAGCTCGCTTGCCGTAGCGAAATAAAGCGCATTGGCTCTCAAGAAGGCTGTATCTCGCCTCAATTCGGACCGCAGGAAGTATCGCTCACCCGTTCCAGGGTCACGAAGCGCCATCAATTCTGGAACAAGCGCTTGCGCAAAGGCTAGGTTGGCCGAAAACGATGGGCTTTCTAAGGCCAAATCAACCGAGGTCTCACCGCCACCTACCGTGGCCCTGACACGCTCCAGGGCCTGGACACTGGGATATTTCTCAGGTATCAAATTGGCAAAGTCAGGATCCACATGCAGGTTGCGGGCTGCGGCTGCCGCCAACAGTGCCATAACTACTGCCAGAGTGAGCACCTGTACCGGGTGCCTCACTACCCAGCGAATAAACGGGACAAGGGCTTCGAATAGACGTGTCATGGCAGCGGCTTTACAACAATGTCGTCAAAGGACACATCCGAGGCGCTTTCGGTGTTATCACTGTCCGACCACAGCATAATGAGGAGAGGACTTGGTGGGACGCGCTTTCCGAATAAGAGGGCGTAATCTTCAGCCACGTTGCGTTCTATCTCGGTCCAGAGCCCCTTGCCGTTGGCCCCGCTTGAGACCACGAGAACCCGAAGGGGACCATATCGAGCGGTAGTCCCGACGGGAAGAGAGCTGCTGTACGTGTACTTTATGCTGCAGGGGCGACCGAGCCAGTCCCGGCAATCAAACATGACGTAGAGGGCCGCACCCGTGTCATTCAAATCCCGCCGATCCTCCCGGGCACCCGAAGGCAGGACCGAAGCGCGCCACTTCCAGCCCAACAGCGGATGCGTATCCAAGTCCCATGTGTAGCTGTCGCCGTTGGGCCAAGCGATTTGTACGGTCTCATTCCGAGTATATGCACGCAGGTAAGTGTCACTGCCGTGCTCAACAATTTCAAAATAGTCATCATCCCTTACAAGATCAGTTGCGACGGGCTCCACGGCACGCGCATGTCTATTTAGTATCTTCCATCCGTACGGTGTTTGTCCATCCCTATATGCCTCGAAATCCTCCAGGACGATGGGTGTCTGGGCCGAGGCATACACCGGGCCCAAGGCCGCTGCAGCCACGGCCACGAACAATCGCATCCTTGGACGACACATGCTATTCCACCAAACAACCCCTTCATAGGGACGCAACCTAAGGCCGTGGCGTCACGCCCCCGGGTGCTTGCTCCGGCCGCCGGTCAATTAGGGCCAGCCCCGTGAATAGCAACAGGTTGAGAATGCGATTGACTATGGCAATGGCCCCAAAGAGTGCAAAGACATGGGCCTCGGAGACGCTCACGACATCGGAAAGACCTACAACCACGCTCATCACCACCAGGTCCGTGCTCGGAAGGAATGGAATGCGTGTGATGATAATTGATACGGCCGCATACGTGAACCAAGTCTCAATCGGTACTTGGGGCATCGCCATCGCCCACATATAAATTTCCAACCCCTGTCGGACTATAAGTCTTACGACATGGATGGCGAAAATGGGAACGGCCTTTCTGACCGGCATGGAGAAGAAGTACCGACGAAAGCGCAGTACCACCATTGCCAAGACCAGAAAGGCCCCGGCTCCGACCAACAGAACGGTAGCGCGTGATCTATCAAGGAGATCGGTTATGGAAAGCTGCCCCGCATATAGAAACACGACCAAGAACAGCACTGCTACCATTGTAGATGCCACCGATGAGACAATATTCTGGTCACGGACATCTCTTAGCACCGCCGAGGAAGGAAGACCCAACCGGTGTTTAGCCCACGCATAGATATATACCTCGCCCGAATACCCAAGCACATCTTTGTTCAATATCCTTTTCCTGACGAACGCGGAGAAACTGGCCAGAACATCAAAGCTCCAGAGAATGCGGTATACCAGAACCTGGGTAACAGGCAACATGAAGTAAACGAGTAGAAGCAGCGCATAGAAGAGCGGATCGACCGGTAGTCCAGCCCTGATCTGTCTCCAGTCTACGTCGCGCAGTTCGTACGCGAGAAATCCGATAATTGCTATTACAATTAGGGGTTGAGCAACCCGCAAGAGCCACGCGCTACGTCCCGAATGCATGACCCGGTCCAATAAAGCGCGCATTCCTTCTATTCCCATCGCTCTTACCTACAATTCTCTGTCTCTTGGACTCCTTATTCGGGGACATACCCGCACGTCTAACGCATTTGCTTGCCAATCGCACCCAAGAGGCACGCATTCGACACCACGCTCATTCTCCGTCTGCTTTCTCCCACAGTGGCGTATCGCTACCGCAAAATAGCGAAGCCCGTGGCGCACTAGCCGCGCCCCTAGAATGGACCATAAAACGACCTCAGCTTGTGGATGTGCGAAACGCCTCTGCATTTTCAATCGGCCCCGCATTCAGTCAACGAGAATGCACCACACAGCCCATGCCGTTCAGTGGCTACCAATGGAATCGGCCTCCGTAGCGTCAATGGCTGGCTGCGCATTACGTCGAAGGCTCTTAAACCTCCCACCAATACCTGCTCGGCTACTGCTCGCCCGACGGTGCTCCCTCCTACCGTGTCGACTTCCATGCTGCCCAGCTTCCGGGAAAATACTCTACCACAATTATGATTCACCAAGCAAACGGGTTGTCGCCCGATTTAACGATGTCCTTTTCGACTACGGCCATGCACCGCGCTTCCTACAGGGCCTTTGCTATAGACGTAATTCGCAGGAACGCCTTCGGCACCAATTTCCCTGGATTCACCCCGGCACGAATCGTCTTTGCGAATGACGCGACAACAGGCCAGCATACGCTACATGCAGAATGCCGACGCACAATAATGCAGCGCTGTTCGGACGATTCGGATTCTGCTTGAGGCCCCAATGAGACGACAGCCAAGACCTTGCGTGCAAGCACTAAACACGCGGTAGCTCCCAGCCCGATCCCTGCGCAGGCTCCTGTAATGCTGCTAAAGGCGCAGCGCTTGGCCTGGTATTGCCCTGGCTCGTTGGCAGCAGGGAGGTATTCTCGCTTAACAAAGCGCATCCGTGCCCAGCGTTCCAGCTCCGATGGATATAGTGGGATAAATGGAGGCGCGAAATGGAGTGTCCCTGCCCCTCTCGGTATCTGGCAACATGTTGGGGCGGCTGCCTCCCGCAAGCCTAGAATAATATGTGCTCAAGCCGCCCCATATGGCCGTAGGCTAGGTGCCTGCACTGAAGCGAGCACCAAGGAGGCGCGGCAGGATTGGGATGGGCAGCACCGGCAAGAAGCTGCGCAGGGTACCGGGAGCCAGACGGGGGCTAGATAGTATCACTGCTTTGAGTTACGCTAAACTATTGCGTTTATTTAGTCATCGTAGGGGCGGTGTCCGCTTCTTACCGCTAGGACGACGGAGAGCCCGAGGTAACTGCCAATTCCCGTGTCCGCATTCTTTATCCAGCTAAGCCTATTATTCTGCTCTCTACATTTCAGCCAGACCACGCTCCCGACAATATGAGCGCACTTAACGATGAATCCGTGCATACCTACGAATCTCTGAAGATCGGTGACTCTTTCAGCATCCCGCGATTCATCACAGAAGACGATGTGCTTACCTTTGCCCGTGTAACGGGCGATGACAACCCCATTCATGTGGACGCGGAATTTGCTGAAACGACGCGGTTTGGGCAGAGAGTAGTCCACGGCGTATTACTTCTAGGGCTCATTTCCAAGGTGTTAGGCCGGGACTTCCCAGGTCCGGGAAGTATTGCCGTATCACTGGCGTGCAGGTTCTTGCGGCCAGTACGTTTAAACTCTATGGTCCGCGTCGAAGTGAAGGTGGTTGAAAAGCTGGACAAACGCGGCTACGTAAAGTGCAAGACTTACATATATACGGAAGAGAACAGAATGGCTCTGGCCGGAGAAGCTACATTCATTCCCCCATCCCTGCAGGAGGGAGAAAATCTTGCCGACTAGGCCCCGCACTTTAAAGTTCGTGGGTCGCGCGTTCGGCTGAGGGCACACTCTGCCAACCGATCCAGTTTGGGCCTGTGCTGACAGCATCCCAATGTAGCGCCACTCCAAATTATCGGCACCGCCATGCTTTGGCCTGATTCAAGACACAGACGCGACAATTCCACCCTCGACCCGCAGCATTTGGTTGTCGGTGCATGCAAAAGAGACCGCGTCCCGAAAAATGTGGCACTGTGCTGCCGTAATTAGGCTTTGTCCTATCGTACCTCCCTGCAAAAGGGAAAGAAAGATCCGTACGCGACGTGCATCAAGTGTATCAAAAACATCGTCCAGAAGCAGCAAGGGGTATTCGCCTAGGCGCTCATGTAAGTAGAGATACTGGGCCAGCTTCACTGCAAGGGCGAATGTGCGATGCTGCCCCTGCGAAGCATAGTTCCGCAGCGGGTGGCCATCAATGGTAAAGACTAGCTCGTCCCTATGCGGCCCCACCATGGTGTAGCCCTGTTCTCGCTCTCTTGCCAGAGCGCGTTGTAGCCTGGCAGCGAAAACATCATGCACACGCGATTCCTCCTCGTCTCCCTCAAATGGCGCGAGGCCTGAGTAGACTATTAAGGGCCGTTCTGTGGCTGCTTCCATCAGGCTGTACGCCCTCTCGAGATACACTCCAAACTCTTCCAGGAAGCGCAGGCGACCGACGACGATCCGCGAACCGCATCGAATTAGCTCCTCGTCCCAGGAGGCACGCACGGTATCTGAAGCCGTCCCGCGCACACGCCGCCTCCGCGAAAGCAGCTCATTTCTTTGCCGAAGGACGCGCCGATATTTCACGAGATCGTCTAAGTAGACCGGCCGCGCCTGACTAAGAATGTTATTGAGGAATCGACGCCGCTCGTCAGGACCTCCGGCTGTTAATGCATGATCAAAGTGAGAAAAGACAACTACGGGTGCGTACCCAACGATACCGGCAAGGCGCTCCAGTGCAGTTTCATTGACCAATATCCGTTTGACGCCTTCCCCGGTGTAGACGAGGCGTACGGAAAACTCAGGGCGGCGCTGCCCCTCGAAACGTCCTTCCAGTTCAAAATGCGGGCTCCCCGTCCGCAGTGCATGCGCATCCTTGCTCGTAAGGAAGCTCTTAGTAAGGCACAGATAGTGAACGGCTTCAAGAACGTTGGTCTTGCCAGCCCCATTTGGGCCATGGAACAGGTTCAATTTCGGTGCCAAGGCTATGTGACTCTCTTGATGCGCCCTAAATCCATGTAGTCTAAGGGTGCGCAGTATCATGGCGTAAAAGAGCGGCAAATGGATAGCGTTACTCTTGCCTACCGGATTCGTTCAAATGCAAACCCGGCCCGTACAGGGTGCTTGTGAATCGCGTTGTGGGCCGCGCAATACGGTGGCGCCTTCGCGTCGTCCGATTTGTTAGGCCATGCGGCGTATCTTTGCTGCCATCCAGTTGCAGGTTGGTTACATGTCAGACTCCCGAGCACTCTTCGTCGAACTCCAGAGCCTGGTGACGGAGGGCCGTAACCCGCGGTCTCGGGCCATTGACAGAGCCACCGTCCCTGAAATACTGGAAATTATCAACGAGGAGGACCACATCGTTCCCGGTGCGGTCAAAGCGGAACTGCTCTATATAGCCAAGGCCGTTGCTCTGGTGGTGGATGCTATTAAGCTAGGGGGCCGACTCTTGTATGTCGGCGCAGGGACCAGCGGCCGGCTCGGCATCCTGGATGCCTCTGAATGTCCACCCACTTTTGGGACCTCCCCTTCCATGATCCAGGGTATCATTGCGGGCGGACCAGAGGCGGTGTTCCGGTCCCACGAGGGAGCAGAGGACTTCGAGGAAGACGGCGCACGCGCGCTGCACTCGGCGGGAATCAGGAGCCGCGACATCGTGTGTGGAATCGCTGCCAGTCGCCGGACACCTTTTGTTCGCGGTGCCATTCGCGAAGCCCGCCGCGTGGGGTGCAAGACCCTGTTTGTGACTTGCAATCCCCGCGCTTCATTTGACCTGGACGTCGACGTTGCCATATGCGTCGTAGTAGGTCCAGAAGTGATCATGGGTTCAACGCGAATGAAAAGCGGCACGGCACAAAAACTAGTCCTCAACATGATTACGACAGCATCCATGGTACGACTCGGAAAGGTCTACGAGAACATGATGGTCGACCTTCAGATGACTGCCCAGAAGCTCGTCGAGCGGTCCAAGCGTACAGTCATGATGGTAACCGGTCTGAGTTACGAAGAGGCTTCGGCTGCGCTGCATGCAGCGGATGGCCATGTGAAGACCACACTTGTAATGATCCTCGCCGATGTCCCGCCATCGGAAGCCCGACGGCGTCTAGAATTGGCGGACGGTTTCGTAAGGCAGGCCATCACGCTTTCCTTAGGCCCGGGTACCGCGCGGCCTACACGTCCGGGCAAGAAGCCGCAGTAGAAGCATTCCGTGTCCCTTTCAGTTATTTATTCCCGCCTGTTCTCTTCGCTCGATTGCACATCACTGGTTGCCTGGAGCCGTGCGACCGTACTCCCTCCAGCAAAGATTCTTCGCGTACACGGTGCGGCAGGCTCCCTGCCAGCATTTCTTCTGGCATTCATTCTGGAAGAGGTGCGCCGGCCCATCGTGGCAATACTTCCCGAGCCAGACGCTGCCCAGAATCTATACGGTGACCTTGTGGAGTTGGCAAGCGACCCATACGTGCCACTACTATTTCCGCCTACCGGTCGCTGTGGGGGCGATCCTGAACGGCTAAGCAATACGGCGCCACTGGTACAGCGAAGCGATGTAATGACGCAACTTGCAGCAGGGTTTTCCGGCCTCGTTGTTACGAGTATTGATGCCCTGGTTGAACACGTACCGCTTCCTTCCGTGGCGGCGCAACAAATTACTACGCTTCATACCGGAGATGAGATCGCACCGCGACAACTGATCCTGCGTTTGCTTGAGCAGGATTTTGAACGCACGGATTTTGTAGAAGCATCCGGAGAACTCGCATGGCGGGGCGGCATTATAGACATATATTCGTACACTGGTTCTTATCCCATTCGCCTTGAATTCTTTGGAGATGAAATAGAATCCATCCGGGAATTTGATCCGCGCACGCAGCGGTCCGTCAGCCAGCGCGATAGCGTCCGCATCGTTCCGAATCTCCAGCACATCGATCCTGACGGCGGCGTAAAATTCACTTCGTTCTTCCATTACGTCCCGCAAAATACGCTCCTTGCCCAATTTGACAGCTCGCTCTTTGCCGAGCGAGTCGTCAGCTTAAACCCATCGGAGGATGAGCCAAACGAGCAGCGGCAGCCAGACAACGCCTCGCTTGTTGCCACGATGGCACGCTATTGCCGTATTTCATTCGGCTCATTTGGCGAACGCTTGGCTGACAGCACATTCAGTATTGAATCCCGACCGCAACCAGCGTTTGCCGGCAATCTCGATCGGCTGCGTCAGCACATCCGTGCCAATGCAGCGCGGGGAGCAGACACATATGTTCTGTGCGATAGCCACGCGCAAAAGGAACGACTTGGCGACTTGCTGGAGGATGAGGTAGAGAGTTACCGACTGCACGTTGCCGTTGAATCACTGCACCACGGCTTTGAGACTGTGAAGTTGGCGGTATATACTGACTACGAAATATTCGGTCGGCACCACCGTCCCGCAATAAGAAAGCGTAGGATCCTTGGAGGCCTGCGTCAGGATGAATTGCGTAGGCTTCAGCCAGGAGACTTCGTTGTCCACACGGACCACGGGATCGGCAAGTTCGCCGGATTTCACAAAATCACCGTCCGGGGCAAGCGGCAGGAGGCCCTTCGTATTCTCTATGCAGGCGATGATGTACTGTATGTAAACGTAAATGCGCTGCATAAGCTGCATAAGTTCAAGGGGCAGGAGGGACACCAGCCGCGCCTTACCACGCTGGGATCAGGTCAGTGGGAGCGCACGAAGAAGCGTACAAAGAAGCGCATAAAGGACATAGCCCGCGATCTTATCAAGCTATACTCGAAACGCAAGGCCACTCATGGGTACGAGTTCAGTCCGGATACCGTCTGGCAACGTGAAATGGAGGCAGCATTTCCATTCGAGGATACGCCCGACCAGGTAAATGCCGCGCATGCGATCAAGCTGGATATGGAAGCAACGGCACCAATGGACCGGCTAGTATGCGGCGATGTAGGTTTCGGCAAGACAGAAGTGGCCATCCGCGCCGCGTTCAAAGCTGCAGTAGATGGCAAGCAGGTAGCAGTACTTGTACCGACCACCGTGCTGGCAAGGCAGCACTATGAAACATTTAAACGACGGTTGGCATCATTTCCGCTTCGGATAGAGATGCTGTCCCGGTTTCGCGCGACTAAAGAACTTTCGAAGAGCATAAGGGCGATGGCAGAAGGGACGGTTGACATCGCCATCGGCACTCATCGGCTCGTATCCAAGGATGTACGGTTTAAAGACCTAGGGCTGTTGATCATCGACGAAGAACAGCGTTTTGGCGTACGTGTCAAGGAACGCCTGCGGCAATTGCGCTTCAACGTTGATACACTGACCCTTACGGCCACACCCATTCCCCGAACACTTCACTTCTCCCTTATGGGGGCAAGAGATCTCTCTATAATTAGCTCACCACCACCCGGGCGCCAAGCAGTAGCAACGGAAATCCACACATACGATGCAAAGCTGATTCAGGATGCCATCTTGTATGAAATTAGCCGCAACGGCCAGGTATTCTTTATTCACAATCGTGTGAAGTCCATTGACAAGGCAGCCGCAACGCTCCGAGAACTGGTTCCGGAAGCCCGCATTCTGGTCGCGCACGGGCAATTGCGTCCAACTGATTTGGAGCGAATCATGATGGGGTTCATCGACCACAAGTTCGAGGTGCTCGTCTGCACTACCATCATAGAAAATGGACTTGATATAGCCAACGCCAATACCATGATAATTAACCAGGCCCAACGCTTTGGCCTAGCCGAGCTACACCAGCTCCGGGGGCGGGTCGGCCGTTCGGATCGCCAAGCATATTGCTATTTGCTCGTACCGTCTGTCCACGCACTAACGCGTGAGGCTCGACACCGCCTGCAGGCCGTGGAAGAATTAAGCGATCTCGGCAGCGGCTTTCATATAGCCATGCGAGACCTCGACATTCGAGGGGCTGGCAATATGCTTGGGGGAGAGCAAAGCGGCTTCATCGCTGAAGTGGGGTTTGAAACATATCAAACCATGCTGGACGAGGCCGTAGGCGAATTACGCAGTGAAGAGTTTGAGCACCTCTCAGTACCCGCACGTCCCCGAACAGAGACGGCTGTAGAGGTAGAAGAAGATGCTTTCATCCCTGAGTCGTACGTTTCCAATCACCTGGAACGGCTTAGTCTGTACCGCAGAATAACCGAATTGCAATCGAAAGCAGCGCTAGGTGAGCTACGTGATGAGATCCTTGACCGGTTCGGGACATTACCGCCCGAGGTCGAGCACCTGATTTGTGCCGCGGCCATCAAGCTGTATGCACAGCGACTTCGGCTGCCGCGCGTATTGTGCCGCAATCAGCGGCTTTTCCTTCAAATACCTGCCGCAGATTCAGATCCGCTTTTCTTTGATACCGTGTATTCGCCGTTCCTGGAGCGACTAGGCAGCTTGGAGCACCGCTATGTATTTAAGGAATCCAAGCGTGGCAAACTTAACGTTATAGTCCAGAATGTCTGCAGCCTTAGTGACGCGCTTTCCTTGCTGGAGACACTACAAACAACCTAACACCCGCTACTACTTGCCCCTGTACATGGATGCTACTTCCGTCGCCAGCTCTCGTAGCCGGATTCTCAGTCCTTCCGGCTCCAGCACTTCAACACCCGGGCCAAACCGCAGCAGGTAACTGGCCAGGTAAGCAAGATTGTCGAAGAACAGTGTGACTTCAACCGTGTCACCTTCGCGCCGCTCTTCTTCGATTTCAGCGGGCATCATGCGGCGGGCCCGGCGGTATACTGGAGCGGCAAACCGAATGACGGTACGTTCCGTAGGTTTACCCTGCGCTCGCAGGTAGTCCTGAAGGTAAAAGCCATCAGGTTGCACGAAGCGCTCTGAGAGCACAAACAGTTCACGGATGTTTTCGAGTTGAAAGCTGCGAACATCCCTTCGTAGGTGATCGTAGCCAACCAAATTCCAGTGATCAACGTAGTAGACAAGTCCCAGAGGGTTGACCTTGCGCTGCGTTAACTCACGGCGGCTTTCTACATAGTATGTCATCATTACGCAGCGGCGCTGTGCTACCGCCTCACTTGCTTCGTACCAGCGACCACCAGCGTCTTTCGGCTCTCTGTGGAGCCAGTAAGGATCGAGCACGGTGCGTTCCGTTAGCCTGTCTATGTGTTCTCGGACATGCTTCGGAAGGACAGAGCGTATTTTCATTGCCACTTCCCCAGCCTCCTTGCGCAGAGACGCATCCGCCTGCAGCTTCATGAATTCGGATCCTACGAGGAGGGTGGCCGCCTGCCGTGCGCTTAGCATTAGAGGTGGCAGTTGGTAGCCTTCCAAAATCTCGTACCCACCGTCCTCGCCATAGGTGAGCGGAACCCCAGATTCCGCAAGCGCGCGCAAATCCCTAAATATAGTCCGCCGGCTTACTTCAAAATGCATTGCGAGATCACGGGACGTCATGCTTGGCTTGTTCTGCAACAGTAGCACTAAGGCAAATAGCCGCTCGGTTCGATTTAGGGCGCGTTCGCGGTTACTCATAACGTTTGGTGCGGACTTGCGTGCGTTTACTCGTCAGAATACGGTCAAAGTGTAAGTGGTTGCCGCTCCGTAGCAATCAGCCGGCACCAGTCCGGCCTGCTTGCAGCCTGCTCCAAGTCTTAGAATAGAAACGTGAATTGGACCAATACATACAGCGGTACGTACCCCTGCCCTCTGGATCCGGGCCCGGTCTTGCATCCTGTACCTCCACCGCTGCAGGGGAGCCCGCGATATCCGTCGTGCCAAGGTCTTTGCCAGCCAATGCGGACCATCAACATGGGATTATGCGCAACATTGCATCCATGTCGACGGGCGAACCCAGCGCGGATACCATACCGTACAACGAAAACGATACCACTGTGATGCACCTGGCTCTCGTTTAAGACATCGGGCACTTGGAGCGTGCATAGAAAGGCAGTGCGGCAGAAGGGAACACGCCTGCACCACGGTGCTTCGTCGCTGTCCGGTCCAATTGGAACGCTCCCGCAAACAGCACGCCCCGACCTGGATAGTTGGCTCACGAGCCGGTGCTCGGATCCTTGCCTCTCTCGGTCAATTGCGTACCGGCACCCAACGGTTCAGAACCGTCCAGACGAGGAAGATTCACGTGAAACATCACTTTTCAGCCCATTAGGTAACTGCGGCCACCAACCTGCAAAAGCGTAGGCACTAGTGCCCATATCGACATCTTCTGCCGATATTGCCGGGCCGGCCCAGTTGCACGGACTGGCGAACGGAAAAGCACGAGAATTATCGATCCTCCGCTTGCGACTATTCGTGGACAAGGGGGGGGGGGGGCTTTGCCCGCGACCGTAGCCCGGACAGTATACAGTTGCCTTTGCCATCCTGCTGGGACCGGCGTCGATCCAGCGCCGGGCATCATGCTCCCACATCGCCATTAAGACCCCTGCGATCTGGATGCTCGTCCATAGTGCACCGCCGATTTGGACTCGATGTTTCACGTGAAACATTCAGCCCCGGGTTTTCCATCCGGGCACACCTTCGCACCATCACCTACCCCCAGTCCTGAATACATGAATGACTGCCTTGCCATCATACATGCTTCCCGGGCCCTCCAACGCAAAGCACTCTACTTGGACTTCAGGATCCGCATCCTTTAGAGAGGTTATTTCGGTATCCAGATCCCCTCCCTTTAGGCATACTAGCCCTGGGCACCAGGCATCTCCGTACTGACAATGCGAGGCGTCCCGGCCAATGCGGGCATGCCACCTCCATAGCGTCACTAGTGGTGCCACCGCCCTCGACACGGAGAAATGCGCGCTGCCCGGCCATTCGTCCGCCTGGCCCGTCCAAGCCTGAACGTTTTCGAGCCCCAGCTGTCGTGCCATCTTACGCACTGCCCATATTTTCTTCTTCGCCGTGTCCACCGCGTGAATTGTTACATGCGGGAAGGCTATCGCCAAAGGTATTGCTGGCAACCCGCCCCCGGTACCCCAATCTACAAGTCTCGCACCTTCGGGAAATGGTCTACCTGCTAGTGTGAGGCAGTGTAGCACATGCCGTTGGTGTACTTGCTGCGCCGTCGCTCGTGATATCAGATTCACGTGGCTGTTCAGGTGCAGAAGTTCACGCTCATACGCGACAAGCTGTGCTCGCTGCTGCTCGCTCAGTCGCTTCCAAATCTTCTCACTCGCTACATTGACTAACTGCCCACCCTTCAAGCTACGCACATGTTTCACGTGAAACATTCTCTCCCACAGTCCCGGCGTCTCTCTTCAACAAGACCATTAACACGGAGATATCCGCTGGACTAACACCGCTGATGCGTGATGCCTGCGCCAAATTCTCCGGTCTTATGCGTGCGAGTTTTTCGCGCGCTTCCATCGAAATGTTACGTACTTTCGCGAAGTCAAATTCACGTGGGATTACGCGGTCCTCAAGGCTAGCTAGCTTTCGCACCAATTCTTCCTGCTGCCGTACATAGCCAGCATATTTGAATTCGATGTCCAACAGGCATTCCACTCGTTCCATGCCAAGCACCGGCGTGATCACATCACGCGGAAACCCCGCGACCTTAACAAGCTCCAATAGTTCAACTTCCGGCCGGGCTGCCAACCTGCTGATGCGTTCCGCGTGTTCGATCGCAGACGTTCCCACGGACCGCAGGTAGTCGTTTACTACCTGCGGACTGACACGTGTCGCTTCCAAGGCTGCACGCGTAGCCTCCAGCGCCTTCCGCTTCGCTAGCAAGCGCTCGTACCTACTGCGAGATACCGTCCCCAGTCTGTAGCCCAGTTCCGTTAGCCGTAAATCGGCGTTGTCCTGGCGCAGAAGAATGCGGTATTCCGCGCGCGAGGTAAACATGCGATAAGGCTCTTCTGTACCCTTCGCAACCAGGTCATCAATCAGCACGCCTATGTATGCTTGCGAACGGCTCAGTACAAGAGGATCCTGCCCGTTAATTTGCTGCACGGCATTGATACCAGCGATAAGCCCTTGCGCTGCTGCCTCTTCGTATCCTGTTGTACCATTTACCTGCCCTGCAAAGAACAGGCCGGACACTTTCTTGGTCTCCAGTGAATAGCGAACCTGGTACGGTGGAAAGTAATCGTACTCGATTGCGTATCCCGGCCGCAGCATGTGCGCCCGTTCGAGTCCCCGGATTTTGTGAAGAGCCGCTCGCTGCACCTCTTCCGAGAGGCTCGTGGAAAATCCGTTGACGTATACCTCCTTCGTGCGCCTGCCTTCGGGCTCGAGAAAGACCTGATGCTGCTCCTTATTCGCGAATCTATCAATCTTGTCTTCAATGGACGGACAGTACCGGGGTCCCGTCCCCTGGATCCGTCCCGAGAACATGGGGCTTTCCGCGAAGCCTTCCCGGAGCACAGCGTGGACGGCGGGCGAAGTATGCGTTAGCCAGCAACTGAGTTGATTGGTCGCCAGGCTCTCAGTCATGTACGAGAACGGACGCGGCTCTTCATCACCGTGCTGTTCCACCAGACGTGCGTAATTGATGGTGCGCCCATCAATCCGCGGCGGGGTTCCCGTCTTAAGTCGCCCACTCTCGAAGCCGAGTGCGTGCAGGCAGCCCGTAAGGCCAGTCGATGCTCGCTCACCCATTCGCCCTCCGCCAAACTTGTACATGCCGACATGAATTACGCCGTTCATGAACGTCCCGCTCGTAAGAATTACACACCGTCCGGGGATCTCCCCCGCTAGTTGGCAGCGAACCCCGGTGACCACGCCGTTACGTACCAGTACTTCTGTCACCAGGTCAGCGCGCAGGAAGAGACCATCGACAGCTTCAACACTTTCTCGTATTGCCACTGCATAGTCAATTCGGTCACACTGGGCCCGCGGGCCCCACACGGCAGGCCCCTTCCGTCGGTTTAACATTCGAAAGTGAATGCCCGCCCGATCCGTCACTCGCCCCATTATTCCTCCCAGCGCATCTATCTCGCGTACGATATGGCCTTTGCCTATACCACCGATGGCGGGATTGCAAGACATCCTGCCAATGGCATCCAGGCTCATGGTCACAAGCAGCGTGCTGGCCCCCATACGAGCTGCCGCCGTGGCTGCTTCGGTGCCGGCATGCCCTGCACCCACTACAATTACGTCGTATCCCCGATTCATTCTGGTTTCCACCGGCGCTTTTGCCCTTAGCACCCGACCGCCGAAGATCGAGGGCTAAGCCCGGAACGCTTACTTGCCAATACAGAATCGCGAAAAGATTGTGCCCAGTACCTCTTCATTGCTGACCGCTCCAGTTATGCATCCCAGTTCATACAGAGCCGCACGCATATCAAGCGTGAACAGATCCGCTGACCTTCGCTCCGCTACACTCCTATGAGCAGCAAGAATGTGCTGAAGCGCGGCACGCATATGCTGCTCGTGGCGCTGATTGGTAACCATCCGCGAGCCTTCCGTATTCGACTGCTCCGCTCCAACCGTGTCCAACAGTAACCTCCAAAGTGTATCCAGGGCCCGCGGATTTCCCAGTCCCTCCTTCGCGGAAAGCCGCACGGCACCCTGCGCTGGCGGCCTGGAAGGGCCGCATTCAGGTTCCAGGTCATTCTTATTGCCGATTACGATAACTTTCGCGCTGTAGCCCAGTGCCTGTATTTCACTCTCTTCATCGCAATCAAGCCCAATAGACATATCATACACATATAGTATGACCACCGCCTTTCCCATCGCTTTCCGGGCACGTTCTACACCTTCTGCCTCGACCGGTCCCGGCGCACTCCGCAGGCCCGCCGTATCCGTAAACCGAAACAGGAGCCCATCCACTTCCTTTTCTGCTTCAACGACATCTCGGGTAGTGCCTGCCTCAGGACTCACTATAACGCGATCTTGACCCAGTAGCGCATTGAGCAGCGTCGATTTCCCTGCGTTGGGACGCCCCGCAATGACAACGCGAACCCCTTCCCGGATAAGCTCTCCGAAGCTGTACGACGTGAGGGCTTCTGCTAAGAGCGCCGCTGACCGATCCAGGAGCAAACCCAACTCGGATCGTTCTGCAAATTCGACATCCTCATCTGCGAAGTCGATCTCTAATTCTGCCAATGCACAGCTATCCAGCAAGGTTTGGCGCAGAGAATCCAGCGTCCGCGAATACCGGCCCTGAAGGTGAGAAATCGACACCCTGAGTGCTCTGGCTGAAGACGCGTGAATGAGATCTGCAACGGCCTCGGCCTGCGCGAGGTCCATCTTCCCGTTAAGAAAGGCACGCTGCGTGAATTCACCCGGCTCCGCCACACGCGCACCGCATTCCAGCATGCTCTCCAATATGCGGGCCGCGACGTAGTCTCCACCGTGGCACGAAACCTCCACCACATCCTCACCCGTCGCCGACCTGGGCGCACGAAACACGGTGGCCACCACTTGATCTAGCGGTTCACCGTCAGGTGAATGCCACATACCCACGTGGGCGGAATGGCTGGAAACGCCGCTTAGGCGCAGGCCATGCATGCACCGGTCTGCGCAATCGATTGCGTCGGGGCCCGATAGCCGGACCACGGCCAGAGCCGCCCGTCCTGTCGCTGTAGCGATAGCAGCTATGGTATCCTCTTCATTCTTGGTGACTCTTCCCGACATTGCGTCTCAATATACCTTTCAGCCGGCCCCATTTCGATGCACGCGTCCCGATGCGGGTAGAGGATGTCACACCGAACCCGATCCTGCTGTTCTCCCGTTCGCTACATGTGCAATCCCAGATTCTTTACGCTGGCACGGATGGAATCGCTATTATACGTGCAGAATCGCTTTCCATTCCCAGGCTGTTACGGGGGCACCGCTGCCGGTTCTGGGTTTCGTGCAATGCGCGAGCCGATACACCGCGCCACCCTTTGCTCGGGATCTTCTGTAATAATCTACCTCGCAATCCAGCTGCCATCGATTGGGAGCTAAGTACTACCTGGTATAGTAGGACCATATGCCAAGTGAAGATTACATGAATAGTCTTGGCTTGACCTCTGGAGAAGCGACCGGGCGTCTTCGACGGCAAATCAATCTGGTATACGCGTGCTAAGCCCCTAAGCACCATAACGCATGATTTTGGTTTCGTCCGGAGCTGCCACTATCTGTTGACGCGCACTCACCGGCAAGAGAGCCGGCTATCGCAAAGGTAGTTTCGTGGGTTCTCCTACCGTGCCCGATCGCTTCTCCATAGGCCATTTCTTTGGTTGCAAGATACAGTTTAGGCGGCCTTCGGCAACGGCGAGCCCGTGTGCATACGCAACGCTTCCCAGAGAAAGCCCGCCAGTTCACGCGCCACCGCCGTGTTGGCCACGCATCGCGACTTCGTCTGGCTCAGTTTGCGGAATCTCTAGTACAGCCGGCACTGGGCCTTCCATGCCAGTAGAACGACCTCGGCCGAGACCCCCTTCTGCCGTTCACGCAGCACTCTGCTGCACCGCGGTTGGGCTGCATACTTCCATGCCGTTGACACCAGCGCCTTGCGAACATGCGTGTTGCCCGTCTTTGTGATGGAGCCGCGCTGCGTGTGATCGCCCGAGCTGTACTCGCTCGGCATCAGGCCGAGATACGCCATCAACTGCCGCGGATGCGCGAAGCGACGGATGTCTCCCAATTCGCAAGCCAGCGTCAAGGCCGTAACAATGCCAATGCCCCGGAAGGCCATCAGCACCCCCACGGGCTCTCTGTAGCGGTCCTTTTCGGCTTCCTCCGCCAGCTGCTGTTCCAGTCTGTGCACTTCCTGCTCCAAATACGCCAGCTTGTGCAGATACGTCTGCAGCGTGACCTGGTCCACAGCCGCGACGGGCAGGGCGCTGAGCCACCTACGAAAGGCTTTCGTCCAGTGTATTGCGCCCGTGTACCGAAAGCCCCGGGTCTGAAGAAAGCACAGGATCCGCTGTTTGGTTCGCGTTATGGACTCGACCAGGTCAGCGCGGCAGCGCAATAGGGATCGCGCTGCTTCCTGCTCCTCTTCCGGCACGCACACCGGCCTCAGCAGTCCGGCGGCATACAGCGTGGCCAGCTTGCTGGCATCCCGCCGGTCGGTCTTGACGCGCTCGCCTGATCGGCGCGGAATGGATGACGGAGCAATCACTTCACACGGCACGCCCTGCGCCTGCAGCGCACGCTGCAGGCCGAATCCGCAAGAAGATGCTTCGTAGCAGCACCTAAGCGCGCCGCTGCACCTGTCGTATATACTTGCGGATCTTCGGCATGTCATTCGGCAACTGCCGCTCGTCGACTACCTCACCCGCGCTGCTGTCGTATACGCAGAGCGCAATGCTCTTCTTGTGCACGTCCATGCCGACAAACAGCGAGGAGGCTAAAGTGAAAGGTTGGGTGTATTTTTGCATGAGGCTGTTCCGCTTTGGGTGATGGATAGACGAGCTAAAGTAGCTCGCCCAGCCGGAGCAGTCCTACTATAAGATCTGTTGCCATGACCACGTACCGCGCCGCCCTCCTTGCATGGCTGTGGGCCATCGCACTCACAGGCCTGTCATTCCATACAGGTTCTGCCCAAGGGCTCTCCGGATTCTATATCCGTACCGAAATGGGCGCGAATGTTGCCCCGCAGCTGACCCTCTTGAGCTCCAGCACGGATGGAGGCAGCGTTTGCGACCCGATTATTAATCCCAGCGCCGCCAGTACACCCGGTTGTCCAAGCCAGGGGACTGGCTGGAAGAGTGTTTTTGATTCCGCCCGTGGCATGCTCGCATCGGCGGCGGTCGGATACCAATTCCACGGCCTCACTGCCAGCCACATTCTGCGAGACCTCCGAATCGAAGTGGCCTACCTCTACCGCAATTCCAATTACGACCAAACCTCGCCCATCCTCAGTCAGTCCGGTGTCGCCCGCGACAAGCTATCGAATGAAGTAGCACATGCTACGGAGCGCGTTAGTAGCCTTACCACCGCCGGTTTCCTCTTAAACCTGAATTACGATTTTCGCATTGCATCGCGGATTACGCTCTTCCTTGGTCTGGGTGCCGGCGCTGCTCGTACGGCATTGGACACGGGCCGCATCTGGGCGCGTGAAAATGATCCCGATGCCATTGCAACAGGCGAAGGCCTATCCAACGCTGACGAAATACGCAACAACCTGGCAGGAACGGTAAGCGTCGCTCTGACCAAGAGCAGCGCCACTCAATTAGGATATCAGCTCATCGCCGGCATCGGATACGCCGTGGCCGATGCATTCACTATCAGCTTGAACAGCCACTTCATGGGCCTTGGCCCGTATGCTGCCGCTGACGGGCTTGATCTTCTGCGGAGCCACGCTCCCCCCACCGACTATGCCCGTGACCTAGAAACGAATAGACTGACATTCATTGGAGTCGGTCTTGCCACGACGTATAGCATTGGGCGCTAGGAGCCTGGTGGAATGCTGGATATCTACGTGTTCAAATGACTCCAGCCTACCAACACATTCGTTGATACAGTCAATTCTGGTACCATTTATCCGCAAGCCGTATACCCTTCCCCGCAGCCGCGCGTGTGAATACGTACCAAAGAGCCCCCCAGGCCCGCTTGGCAGGAAGACCTAGCCAAGAGCTTCTATTTCAAGACTTTGGGCACCGCTTATGTACGTACGAGCTCGGCGGACTACCACCTAATTACAGATGCACACCGGTATATCCTTCATGAAATCACATCTAAGCACCACTAGATTCCCCCCGCAGGATTGGTACGTCTACGCTCCAGTCTTCGTTCGCGACTTCATGTGACTCCAATATTGGTGTCGAACTGCCATGGAGCAAACTGTGCTGACCTGGAGGCGCATTTTCGATATTCCAAGTTGCCATCAATTAATCCAGTAACCGGCCCTCGGCAGGCAGCGCTGCTCTCCCCACAAGTCGAACCCAAGCAGGCCATTGGGACGCTTATGCACACAATAGAATTCCGAATATGCCTGCTGCCCGGGCCCAAAAAAGCGCATGCCAATTGGGTCTGAGTTCGCACGTGATATAAATCTACGCAACCACATGTCTTGAGCTATGGCCTACAGATCCGAGTTAAGGCTGCCTGCGACCCACACGTCCACTATTTGGACAACCCCCTCTCCGGCAAACGGGACACGCTCCATTGAATTGCAGATGGCTCAACTGCCACGGCATTGCATGGCCAATTTTCTCGGATTCAAACGAGACCCATCTAAATCCTCGCTCCGATTGATACCGGCGCAAGCGCCAATCCCGGTGCGCTCTGCCGGGCCCTCCGATCGCTCGTTCCAAATTCAGCTTCGACTCACGGCACGCTCCCTTGCCGAGCCTGCCTCTTACCTGTGCCCCTTCCTGCTGCGGCGCTGCTTTCCAATTCGGCCGTAGGACTTGCCGCTCCGCGCTGGCGGCGCCAGCTGTTTGCTCTTCTCGATCGAGATATTGATCAGTTTCTGCTGGCCAGCCGTTACCACATTGTAAACTAGATAGTATAGACTTAGGCCGGACGGTAGCCGGTTGAATATGACAAAGATGATTACCGGCATCACGTACATAAAGATCTTTGCCTGTGCCCCGGCCGCCGGTGTGGACTGCATGCGCATTTGCACAATCATCGATAGACCCATCAGTATGGTAAAGCCAGCAACAAAATCACCGTAGAACGGAATCGAGAACGGCAGCTCCAAAATCGCGTCGGGCGCAGACAAGTCCTTAGCCCACAAAAAGCCCTCCTGGCGGATCTCGATGGACTGCTGCAAGAACTGCCAAAGAGCAATTATGATAGGATACTGCAGCAGCATCGGCAGGCAACTTCCGATTGGATTCGTACCCGATTCCCGGTATAGCTTCATGGTGGCCGCCTGCTGCTTCTGCGGGTCGTCCGGAAACTTCGCCTTGATTTCCTGCATTTTTGGCTGCAGTTCCCGCATCTTCGCCATGCTCTTGTACGACGATTTTGTCAGCGGATAGAGCGCAATCTTGATCAAGAATCCGAAGACGACAATCACCAGTCCATAATTCGGGATGAACGTGCTGAGAAAGCTAAATACCGGGATGAAAATGAAGGTCGCCAGCGGCCGTGTCATCCATTCGAATGCTTTCCAGCCGTAGTCGACCATGTCGTATAAGCCTTCATACTGGGCCAACTCCTGGTACTCGAGCGGACCCAAGAAGAGGCGGTATGTATCCGCTTCCATGCCCGGCGGCGCGACAAAGAGGCTCGCACGAAATTCGACGTCCACTTCCGGATCATCCGTTCTGCCTACCCTGGCACCGAATAGCTCGGCCTCCCGTGCTGGAATATCGGCCAGAACAGCAACGCCGAAATACTTATTCTTCACGGCCATCCATGTTATGTCTCCCCGTAACGTTGTCCCCACCTCCTCATCCCCCTGCAGTGTGATGCCATCCACCTCATTTCCACTCCGCGCATATGCTCCAATTTTCGCGATCTCTTCTTTCCTGTTGCCTGCATCCTCACTAAACGGAACGGCTCCATTCCAAACTATCTCGTAACCGTCATTTGTCTGATAGGTATCCGCATTCGTCTGCACCACGCTTAAGCCCACTTCATAGGAAGCAGCCGCGAAGGAATACTCGACACGTATTGCACCGGCGGCAATGCGCGTCTCAAACTGAAGCGTCTCCGTCTGGCCAGTTACACGGAACCTTTCTCCCTCGAAACCTGCTTCAAAGAACAGCCCGCGTGTGTCCAGATTCCGTCCACCAGGAGACTGGAACTCCAGCCCCAACGCACCGGCACCCAACGTATCAATCAATTGAACGGGTGTGCGCTGATCGAATTGCTTATAATTCTTGAGTGTGAAAGAGACCAACGTCGCACCCTTCGTGGAAAACTTTGCCTCATACAGGTCTGTCTCTACCGTAATGATGCGCTCGTCTCCTGTGGTCATCAAGGCCGAATCTGCAGCAACGTCCACGGACTCCGCACGCAACTCGCGAACTGGCTCCTCCACTACTTCAGCCGTATCAACAGGCGCCGTGCCTTCTGGAATCGGCTCAGGCTCTATCGTGGACATCCACACCAATAGGATGCCCATGATCAAGACCGTTGCAATCACTACGTTACGATCCACTATTCCTCCCTACTTTGCCAGCCGACTGGACAGCAGCCGCAGTGCCCGCATCACATCGCCGCGAATTTGGTCAGGGACACCCTTCGCCTTGCTTCGAAATACCAGCATCAATGTTAGCGTAGCTCTTTTCGGCTCCAGCAGAAACTGATGGCGCCGAAAAGCCTCCCTCATGTGCCGCCTTATGAAATTGCGTTCCACGGCACTATACCGCCTTCCAACGGCGAACCCAACTAGGACCGGGCTGCCACAAGGCGGTACGAAGCGATAGAGTAACCGGATACACCCAACCGATACCGATTCCGCTTGGTCCCTCTTGAACAGCGGACGAATCCATGTTCGGCGCTTCAGTCTAAGACGGCGGGGTAAGCCCAAGGAGCGCTCCGTTGGGGACGGCGCAGAGGCCATTGCGAAGGGCGCCTACTTGCCCATATACCTATCGCTAACTGTAAGACTCCGCCGATTCTTCCGACGTCGACGGGCGAGCGTCTTGCGTCCATCCTTCGTGCTCATCCTAAGCCGAAACCCGTGCTTGTTCCTTCTCTTGCGCCGGCTCGGTTGATATGTCCGTTTCATTTAGCTTCGCCGTAGTGCTTTGCTAAAATATGCTCGAAGGCCCTAAGGTACTCAAACTCAGTAAAATAACCAGCGTCGACCTTGACTTTCACGCAAAACCCGCGTACTTTTTTCGGCAATTTGCGGGAATAGCTCAGTTGGTAGAGCATCAGCTTCCCAAGCTGAGGGTCGCGGGTTCGAATCCCGTTTCCCGCTCTGCGGGCGGTTAGCTCAGCAGGTTTAGAGCGTCTGCCTTACAAGCAGAAGGCCGGGGGTTCGAATCCCTCACCGCCCACCTTGACCGATATGCCATTCTAGTCTGCCTACGGCACTATTCTCAAAATAGACATGGAGCCGGCCGGCTTCCGATGGATACACCCACCGGGCCGGTTCCGTGTATTCTGGAAGCCCTAGCAACCGCAATACCTCGGATTCCGCGTAGCCTACGCGAATTCCTTCCGGTGCCACAAAGCGCGCATCGGTAAGCGCCAAGAAACGCACACGCCCCCCCGCACGTGTGCGGCTAAGGCCGATTTTAATTCCGAAGTAGCGCCACACGTTCAATGTATCGACACCTGAGAGGGAGGTGACAATACGAAATGGTTCACCCAACTGCGCGGAAAGCTCACCATCCTGATAAACAGTGCGCGTTCCCGATATCACATCGCCTAGGAGCCTGTCGGGCTTTCCGGTGTTTTTGAGAGGCGTGTACGTTCAATAGCTGGAGTAGCGCAAGGGCAGTCAGGTTTGTTCCGATGGACCGCAGGGCCGTGGAGCTTTTTCCACGGACCGTTGACGAGTATGTGCCGCAGGAGCATCCGGTGCGTTTTGTAGTGGACTTGGTAGAGAGTGCGGACCTGCGCGGCTTCGAGCTCGCCTATTCGGGCAAGGGATCGGCGGCCTACCCGCCGGCCATGATGTTGACGCTGCTCTTGCATATTCCAGTGAACTCGACCACTTTGGTTTTGTGAACTCGACCACTTTAAGTGTCATAGCGTGGCTGGATTCGGTTAACGAGACGAGTGGTCGATTTGATGCGAGTGGGACTGCAATTCTGACATACTTTTCCGCATTGAATCGCCGGTGAGTTCAATCCTGTGCGCGTTGTGTATAAGCCTGTCGAGGATGGCATCAGCCAGTGTCGGGTTGTCCATTGCCTCGTGCCAGTGTCCCACTGGCAACTGGCTCGTGGCCACGGTCGAACTGCGTCGGTGTCGGTCATCCAACAACTCGAGCAGGTGTTGCTGTTGGGATGTCGTCAGTTGCGTCAGCCCCCAATCGTCCAGTAAAAGGACATGGACGCGAGCCATCTGTTGGAGCAATTTCAGATAGCGACCGTCGCCGTGAGCAATGGCCAGGTCTTCGAGCAGGCGTGGCAGTCGGTAGTAGCGGACCGAGAAGCCTTCGAGGCAAGCCTTGTGGGCGAGTGCGCACGCCACGTAGCTTTTGCCGACGCCGGTAGGGCCGGTAATGACGACGTTCTGGTGACGTCGGACCCAGTCGCAACTGGCCAGGGCCAGCATGAGTCGCCGGTCGAGGCGGCGCCCGGTGCGATAGTCCAGATCCTCCATACAGGCTGGCTGTCGCAACTGTGCCCGTCGCAGCCGTGACTTCAGGCGCACATTGTGGCGCACAACCTCCTCGCGGTCGACCAGAAGGCCGAGTCGCTCCATGAAGTCGAGTTGGTCAATATCAGGCTGCGCCAACTGTTCGCGCAGCGCACTTGCCATGCCGGCAAAGCGCAGTGTTTCCAGTTTCTCAAGGGTGGGATGGGTGAGCATGAGTATTTTCCTCTGGTGTGGTGATGGTTTCGTCGTAGTAGTTGGCGCCACGGATGTTGGCGTGTTGGATAGAGGGGGCATCGTCCTGTGGCGTGGGGCGTTGATCCAGGCGGTGCTTCAGGATGGAAGCGACGCTTGCGTACCTGTATGCCCCGAACGTCAGCGCCCGCTGACACGCGGCTTCCAAGCGCTCCGGTCCGTGCTGTTGGCCTAGCCTTTCTATCCCCCTCAAGGACCGATAGCAGAGTACGGGATGTTGCAAGTCTTGCATCATACACGTGATGAGCTTTTCGGTGGCAGGCCCCGCCGTGGCAATGCGCCGGCGCAGATCCCGCGTGTCCAGGTATTGGCGGTGAGCCTCGGGCATGTGTGCTTCCAGGGTGGTGAAGCGCCCGGGCCGCGTGCTGCGCAGGTGCGAGGTAATGCGCTGCCCCTTCAAGAAGACTTCCACGGTGCGGTCGGTAACCCGTACGTCCACCTGCTTTCTTGCATGCACGTAGGGAACGCTGTAGCGATGGCCGGTCACTTCGATGTGGTAGTCCCGGTGCACCTTGGCCTTGCGCCATGCGCCGAAGATGTACGGTGTCTCCGGCAGCGGTAGCATCGCAGGCCGGTCCCATTTTTCAAACCACGAGCGCCGGCTACCCTCCAGCTTCTGGAAAGGTTTGCTGTTGAGTTCGGTGAGCAGCGGACGTATGTGCCGGTTGAGCTCATGCAGGCCGCAAAAAGTCTGATGGCGCAGCGGCGCCAGGATGCCCCGCTGAGCCCATTGAACCCCTTTTTCCACCTTCGCCTTATCCCGAGCTTTATAGGCGCGCGCAGGTACCACAATCACGCCGTAGTGCGTGGCCAGGTCGTGATACGTTGGATTCAGGTCCGGATCGCACCGGTGGGCCTTTACCACGGCCGCCTTCAGATTGTCGGGAACCACGTACCGTGGAACGGCTCCGAAGAACTCAAAGGCACGACGGTGAGAGGCGGTCCAGTCGGGGAGCTGTTGCGTCCATGTGGCTTCGACATACGTGTAATTGGAGCATCCGAGCGTGGCCACGAAGATATGTGCCTTGCGCAGTTCACCCGTATCGGGATCTGCCACGGGAACCCTCTGGCCTGCGTAGTCCACAAAGAGCATCTCCCCGGGTACGTGGTCCAGGTGCATGACCAGATCACGCGCATTGTTCCAAGTGCGGTAGCGCTCACAAAACCAACTGTAGAGATAGCCGTCCGGGTGTGCCTCCTTGTATTCCGCCCACAAGAGCTCCAGCGTGACCCCCTTCCGCTTGCGTTCCTGGTGGATATAGACCCAGTTCGGGACGGGACGCTGCGCTTTGGGGGTCACAGGCTTGGCGAAAAGCTTTTCTTCGAGCACCTCTTCCGTAACGCCCTCCGGCAACGGCCATGAGAGAGCGGCATCGCGGGCGCGGCGCAAATAGTCTATGACCGTACTGTGCGACAATCCCAGGCAGCGGGCTATGGCCCGCACACCCATCTCGCCCTCATGCTTCAGGCGAAGTATTTCTTTGAGTTTACGCATGGAGATTCTTTTTGCAGGCATGGATTACCTCGTGAATGAATGACGAGGCACCCCATACCCAGGGCGTTAACAAAATCTCCAGTCGCGCAGACAGCCCAGCTAGACCGACCCGGATCCCCATTCCGGTAGTCGACAAAAAGTGGTCGACTTCCACTGGAATAGGTGGTCGGCATCAGCCGGAATGAGTGGTCGACTTCCACCGGAATAGATGGTCGAAATCGACCGGAATATGCAGCTCTTGTACGGATATATAACGGGCATATTTTCGAGTCGAAAGCTGGAGGAGGCGAGCCGGCACAGTTTGGCCTTCCGGTTTGTGTGCAACAATCATAATCCGGACCATTCGACGATCAGTGCATTCCGGAAGCGGTTCAGGAAAGAGATCAAGGACTTCTTCGTACAGGTGCTTCGGATGGCCATGGAGATGGGGCTGACGAAGCTGGGCACGGTAAGTCTGGATGGTACCAAGCTTCGGGCGAATGCGAGCAAGCACAAGGCTCTGAGCTGGCGGCGGGCCAAGGACCTGGAGAAGCAATGTCGAGCAGAGGCGGAGCAGTTGCTTCGTCTGGCAGAGGACGCAGATCAGCGTGAGGTGGCGGCATCAATAGACATTCCGGCGAAGCTGAATCGCAGAAAGGAGCGATTGGCAGGGATTGAGCGGGCAAAAGAGGCCTTGGAGGCGCAAGCGGCAAAGCGTTACGAGCAAGAGCAGGAGCAGCACGAGGCCAGGATGCAGCAGCGGGAGTTGCGAGAGAAGGCTACGGGTAGGAGGATACCTGGAAGGAAGCCGCAGCCTCCGAAGCTAGAGCCTCCCCGAGAAACGGATCAGGTCAACTTGACGGACGCAGACAGCCACATCATGCCGCACAGAGGAGGCTTTGAGCAGTGCTACAATGGCCAGATCGCCGTCTGCCACGACAGCCGTCTGATTGCGGTGCAGCATGTAAGCCAAAAGCCCAATGATGTACAGGAAGTGATGCTCCAAGAGTGGAAGGCCAATACGACGGCTTCGGACCGGACGCTGGTGGCGGACGCGGGCTACTTCAGCCGCGGCAATGTGGTCGCATGTGAAGCAGAGGGAGTCAGTTCACTGATCAGTCCAAGCAAGAAGAAGCACAACGCTCCCTTGTGGGAGCGACTGGCACCCACTACGGCAGAGGACAAAGATGTGGACCGGCAGCCATGTCCGGTAGATCGCATGAAGACACGCTTGAAGACGGACGGCGGCTATACGCGGCCCGGAAGGCTACCGCCGAACCGGTCTTCGGTATCATCAAGCAGACCATGGGCTTCCGTCAATTCCTGACGTGAGGCCTGGAAACGGTACAATCCGAGTGGGCCTTGGTATGCACGGCCTACAATATCAAGAGACTGCATGCACTGAAAAGCGGATAAAACGGGGCACAAAGACGGCCCTTGACCACAAAATCGGGGCAAATGCGACCTCGATAGGTCAAAAACCGATGCAACCACAGCCCTTGGGGTGAGCGCCAATGCAGTCTCGCTGCTTCTCACGAATTCCGGCCCGCAATCCGATCACTTGAACGCTAAGCTCGACAGGCTCCTAGAAAGCTATCCACGTTGCGGACAGGTGCATCGCTGACTACTTCTGCCGTGTTCCTGCACGAAAGCGAGAAGCATGCCACGAGGACTGCCAATGCCGCTACTACTGCTAACCGCATAGCCGAAGCATTCAGAGGCTTCGATCAACGCGAGCGCCGTGACGTGCTGGGTGGTTGCTTGTCAGTCCCCTGATGCATTCGCTTATGGTAAAGATCGTCCACAAGCATGGCAAGCAGTTCGGGCTGCTCCCGAACGAGTTCTTCGATCACGGGAATAAAGCGCTGAAGACGTTCCCGCTCCAGATTGGTTCTTGCCCGGAGCTGTTCTTCCAGCACTACTACCATGCGTTCGGCAACACGCCGCGCTACGTCCGATTCGTTGGGCATCTGGCGTTTTTCAAGGTCTATGTCATAACGTGAA
The DNA here is from genome assembly GCA_965216255.1 of Rhodothermales bacterium. Taxonomy (GTDB): domain Bacteria; phylum Bacteroidota; class Rhodothermia; order Rhodothermales; family Bin80. The sequence goes on along the minus strand of OZ244148.1, from coordinate 2,885,023 downwards.
GCAATCGACAGAAGGCTCCGCTCTTCTTCGATGGTAGAAAGCGTGAGAGCCGTTCCGGCCCTTCCTGCACGCGCGGTACGACCCGTCCGATGAATATAGTACTCTGGATCTAGCGGAACGTCGTATTGAAAAACGTGGCTTAAATCGGAAATATCGATGCCGCGAGCCGCCACATCTGTGGCCACTAGTATGCGAAGGCTTCCCTGCCGGAGGCGCTCCATAGCAAGTTCACGCCGGTGCTGGGGCAGGTTGCCAGTGATCTCCGCCGCATCGTATCCGTAATTCCTAATGAACTGGTGAAGATACTCGACTTCTCGCTTCGTATTGGCAAATACTATGGCCGAGTCCGGATTCTCAAGCTCTATAAGCCGAATAAGGGCCCGATCCTTCTCCATGCGAGCCACGCGGTAATAGCCGTGTTCTATCGTTTCAACGCCTATGCCCTCCGAGCTAAGGCCAAGAAAAGTAGGCTCGCGGAGAAACTCTTGCCCAAGAGAGCGCACCTTTGCCGGCATTGTGGCACTAAACATGCAGGACTGGCGCACCTCAGGAAGAAATTCCTTCAACTTTCTCATGGCCGGGTAAAAGCCCATGGATAGCATCTCATCGGCCTCGTCTAGTACAAAAGCACGCAACCCGTCCAGGCTGAACGTGCGCCGATATAGATGATCCAGTATCCGTCCCGGGGTACCGACCACCACCTGCGTTCCCGCAGACAGCCGCTCAATCTGATGCTTGTACCCTACACCACCGTAAATGGCAACCCCACACAGGGACGTGCCCGCCGAGAGCCTCTCAAACTCCGCATGGATCTGTCGTGCCAGCTCACGGGTTGGCGTAAGAATTAGAGCTTGCGTCACTGCCTCAGCCACGCGAAGCGTTTCGAACAAGGGCAGCAGAAAAGCTCCTGTCTTTCCTGACCCCGTTCGTGACTGCACGATCAGGTCACGGCCATCCAGCATGTATGGTATGGCCCTTGCCTGCACGGGCATAAGATTCGTCCAGCCACCGCTTTCAAACGCCGCCCGGACACTGTCAGGCAGTGATTCGCTCGTAGCACTGGGCAACGCAGGTACCGGCTCCAAGAATTGCAGGCTCGCCTTGCGCTCTCGCTGCTGGCGCTGCGCGCTGGCCGTTAGATCAAGAAACTGCCGATACTCCCCGCTATCCATCACACCACCCATTTCTTCAATTTGCCTGCCGATACCCTACATCGCGAGACCACCATCCACCATCAGTACGTGACCCGTGATATAATCGGCTGCGCTGGAGGCAAGAAAGAGTACGGGCGCGGCGATTTCTTCCACCGATGCCGGGCGCCGCAATGGAATGCGGCCCAGCAATACGGCCCGGGCTTTTTCGGAAATTGCTTCCGTCATCTCCGTCACCACGTAACCCGGAGCCACGGCGTTTACCGTGACACCCCGACCGGCCAGTTCCTTGGCCAGACTTTTTGTAAAACCGATGATTCCGGCCTTGGATGCCGCATAGGCGGCCTGACCGGGGTTACCGGTAACGCCCACTACAGACGAAAGGTTTATAATCTTGCCCTTGCGCCGTTTCATCATGGGCCGATAGGCCGCCTTGCAGAAGTTGAAGACACTCTTAAGGTTGGCATTCAGGACGTGGTCCCAGTCTTCTTCCGGCATCCGAAGAACCAGGTGGTCTCGCGTAATGCCCGCATTGTTTACCAGAATATCAACGTATTCCCATGCCTGTATAACGCCGCTGACCGCCTCGTTTGCCGCGCCAATTTCCGCCCCGTCTCCCTGGAAATGCAGCACCCGGGTACCTTTGTTCTCAAGCGTCGTCTGCAGTTCATGTGCCGCGTCTGCGGAGGAGCGATATGTGAACGCCACGTGCGCACCCTGGTCAGCGAACGCTTCCACGATGGCTCGACCGATCCCGCGTGTTCCTCCCGTTACGAGGACTCTTTTTCCCGCAAAAGTGACCATACCCCTCCCTTTGTCAGGCTTCCGCCAAGGTCATGAAATCCGCAGCGGACCCAATGCTAAGGGTTTCTACGCCACGGCCCAACGTGCGCCGAACCAGTCCGCTTAACACCCGCCCCGGGCCAGCCTCCACAAAGCGTTCCGCTCCGTCGGCTCGCATCCTGTGCAACGTCTGGCTCCATAGCACAGGTGCGGTGAGCTGAATAAACATAGCTTCAAGTATTTCGCCGGATGACAACGTGGGGCCTGCTGTGACATTTAGGTACACGGGGCACTTGGGGCGCCGCATGTTTAACCTGAACAGCTTACCGGCAAACTCTTGGCGGGCTCCCTCCATCAACGGGGAATGAAAGGCCCCGCTGACCGAAAGCCGCACAACACGGCGCGCGCCGCGGCGTCGAGCCAGCAGGACAAGTCGGTCAACCGCTCGAACATCACCTGAAACCACAATTTGGCCGGGGGCATTGTAGTTGGCGGCCACCACAACAGTATTTGAGTCCGATGCATCGTCGCAGAGGCGGTGAACCCCATCCTCGTCCATTCCCAGCACCGCCGCCATAGCTCCTGGGCGTCCTTTGCCTGCCTTCGCCATGAGCTGTCCTCGGAAGCGTACTAACTGCAGTCCCGCCTCAAACTCGATAGCCTCGGCACCGTAGAGTGCCGCGATCTCCCCCACGCTGTGTCCCGCAACCATGTCCGGCGCGTGGCCCATCCTGCGCAGAACGCTCATTACCGCTGCCGAATGCGTATACAGTGCCGGTTGGGTTACGTCCGTAGACTTGAGTGCTGCCGTGCTCTCTCCGAAGCATAATTCCGACAGCGCAAACCCCAAGATTCGATCTGCGGTGTCGAATACTTCCCGTGCCTCCGCAAAAGCTGCGTAAAGGTCCTTGCCCATCCCTGCATGCTGCGAACCCTGGCCTGGAAAAACAAATGCGGAAGACATGGAATGATGCAGCCGTTGCGTACTACCTACGCGTCCGTGGCAGTTCCGTCACTACGCATTGTCACGTCGACCGCCGGGCCGTCATACGCCCAATTGAGGTATGTGGCACCCCACGTATAGCCGCCTCCAAACGCGGCCAGTATGATTTTGTCTCCTCGGCGCAACTCCGCCTCCCAATCGTGAAGACAAAGCGGTATCGTGGCGTTAGTCGTATTTCCGTATCTAGAGATATTTAGCATCACGCGCTCCTTCGTAATTCCCATCCGACTAGAAACCGCATCGATGATTCGCTTATTGGCCTGATGCGGCACTAGAAACCGCACGTCCTCTCCGGTCAACCCATTGCGATCCATAACCTCCTGCGCCACATTTGCCATGCCTGCCACCGCAACCTTGAACACGGTGCGTCCGTCCTGATGCAGGAAATGCATCTTGTTCTTCACCGTTTCCTGTGACGGTGGGTGAAGGCTGCCGCCAGCGGGCATGCAGAGCGATTCCCAGTTTCTTCCGTCACAGTACAATGCAGAGTCAACGAGCCCGTAGCCTTCTGCATTAGCCTCCAGCAGCACGGCACCCGCTCCGTCACCAAAAAGGACACACGTATTCCTATCCGTGTAGTCTGTAATGCTCGACATCTTGTCCGCACCAATTACCAGCACCCTTTCATAACGACCACTCTCGACAAACGCCGCCGCCGTGTTAAGCGCAAACAGAAAGCCGCTGCAGGCGGCTGAAAGATCAAATCCCCATGCACGATTGGCCCCGAGTTCCGCCTGAACCAAGCAGGATGTCGCCGGAAAAGACATATCAGGTGTGACAGTGGCTACGACAATGACATCCAAGGCGTCAGCCGTAATACCGCGCTTGCGAAGTGCCTCCCGGCCTGCTCGTGCCGCCATATAGGACGTCGCCTTTTCCTTGTCCCAAAGTATGCGACGCTCTTTTATCCCCGTTCTCGAGCGAATCCATTCATCACTCGTATCAACAAAGCGTAGCAGGTCTTCATTCGTCAGCCTGTCCTCAGGCAAATAATGGCCTACGGCGGTTATCGAAGCTCTTCTCATTGCAGCAATCGTCATTGGCGACGCTTTCTCAATCACCCTAGCATCGGCAGGCCCCCGAGGCGAGTGCTTCGGCAATAAATTGTCTCAGGTTGAGCGTTGCTGCCCGAGCCGCCATCAGAATACATCGCTCTACGGCCCGCGCACTTGAGCTGCCATGCATTATAAACACTGTGCCGTTCACACCCAGCAACGGCGCACCACCGCCGTAATCTTCCGGATTGAACCTCGTAGCGAGTCCCTTGAAGATCCTTTCGAAGGGTATAGCCAGCGATGGGTCCATCCCCTGCCGGCCAATTTCCTGTCGGACCAGGGCAGGGACCGCCGTCATTATGCTTTCGCCTAACTTCAGTATGACATTGCCGACGAAACCGTCGCATACCACTATATCAGCACCGTGATGCAAAATATCCCGCCCCTCCACGTTGCCTACAAAGCGCAGATCACGCTGCTCTGCCAAGAGGGGGTAGGCGGCCTTTACCAGCTCGTTGCCTTTCCCAGGCTCCTCGCCTATACTGAGCAGGCCCACCGTTGGATCCTCAATCCCCAGCAGGCAGCGTGAATAGGCGGCCCCCATCTGTCCAAATTGCATCAGATGTTCCGCTTTGCTATCCATATTAGAGCCTACATCGAGTAACAGACACACCCCTTGGGTCGTCGGATAGTATGATGCTAGCGTCGGCCTGGCAACGCCCGGCAGGCGTCCCAGGATAAACAGCGAACCCGCTACCGTGGCTCCGGTATTGCCCGCGCTTAGGAACGCATCCGAACGCCCCTTCGCGTGGTCGCGCAATCCAATATGAATGGAGGAGCGTGTTTTGGCCCGCACGGCTGCAACCGGCGCATCACCCATACCAATGACTTCCGGAGCGTCCACAACGCGAAGGTGCGTTGCTTCGATTCCTTCCAAATAGGTTTGCAACTGCGGCTTCGGACCATAAAGCAGGACCTCAAGAGGCAATTCACAACTGCGCATGGCACGCAGCGCTCCCTCGACTACTATGCCGGGCGCATTGTCCCCACCCATCGCATCTACGGCAACTCGAGTAGCCATCTGAGCTGGACCACCGTTCGAAACTTGCGGCAAGGTGCTGATCGTCGCGTCTAGTGCTGATCGTCGCGTCTATAGGCGCAGTCTACGCCCTTGAACATCAAATATTGAAATCCGTGGCCAACCTACACCTTTTCCTCGCTATCTAGTATTTGTCGGCCCCGATAGAGGCCGCAGCTAGGGCACATACGGTGCCGCAGCTTCGCACTTCCGCAGTTAGGGCACTCCATCGTACCCGGTTTGCTCAGGCTACCGTAATAAACGCTCCGGCGCTTTCCGGTTCGTGATTTCGAATGCTTGCGCTTCGGATGGGCCATGGTCTGGATGCTGTGTAACGTGTACTATGGGGAGTCCTCCGAAATCGGGCGCAGCGCCACCCAGCGCTCGTCAACTGCCTGGTCCGGCCCCCCGAATACGGTTTGAATATCCACGCTTTCGGCTGTTGGCGCAACGGCACGTGCCGGGACTGCCAACATTACGGTATCGCGCACAATTGGTCTCAGATCTACATACCGATCCATATTGGTGAAATAGCACAGTTCGTCATACTCACCCACCGGTCCGGTAGCAACACCAGCCGAGTCTGCAACGTACAGAACCGTGCACCTGCCTACGAGGGGATACGAAAATTCTTTGAGCGTACGGTCACATATCAGCGACACCGTAGCATGCGCTTGGACATCCACCTGAGTATAGTGGCCTGTCGGCGCCGTACGAACCTCAATGCTAACGTTTGAAAATACCTGGGAGTCAAGCTCCAACGCTTCGGGACCGGGTTCAAAACGGTACGTTTCAGCGATACCCAGTGCTATCTTTAGCATGTTCTTCTTGTTGGCTAGCCTGCACCAATCCGAACATACCGATTTCACATTGGACATGTTCCAGGAAGCAGCTTGCTTGATCCCTATCGCAGGTTAATGGGCTCGCTCTCCCTTCCAGTGACGATCACTTTTTTAGTAGTCTCCACCGCTGCAACACCTTGACACCTTCCTCTACAATCGTGTAGATTGCATCGTTATCATTCTGCAAAACACGGCAGTACTGCATGCGCACACACCTTTCCTAGCGTTGTTGTGGATAAGTTGTGCGCAAGTCCCGCGTTTTTGCGTCACGAAAGTTGAGTGCGGTGCGCCGGTTCAGACCAGAATACAATATACAAGAGGTTATTGCAATAATATCAATAGGTTAGACGGCTTCGTTAATGGCCTTTTCTCCGATAATATTCTTGTTCCGCAACCTGCCAGCGCCTTCTGGTAGCCTCCAGCTAGTGTGAATAACTGTAGCATACACCGAGGGCCACGATGAAGCAATTCAGCTTCACCCTTTATATTGTATACAGCCAAAGGGGCCGTATTACGGCCCAGGGGCCGCATGCTTACATTTCAAGCTGGACCCCGTTACCGTCTCCTTATTGGTCCATAGTGGGACTCACGACCATAACATCCGATACGCCGGTACGCACGTGCCTGGTGGCCTAGCAACCCAGTTCGCAAATGAACGATTCTCCGGAAGTCGTCTGGCAATCATGCCTGGAAATCATTCGGGATAACGTCAGTTACCAGAGCTACAAGACGTGGTTCGAACCCCTCAAGGCCGTGAGTCTTACCACAGCCGGAGAGCTTCGAAAACTAACCGTCAAGCTTCCCAGTCGCTTTTACTACGAATGGCTGGAAGAACATTATTTCGCCCTTCTGCGCAAGACCATCACTAAAGTACTGGGCCAGAACGGGCGTCTCTACTACGATATCGTAATAGAGCGGCTGGACGAAGGCGACTCCTCCATGCAGCTACCGGCAAGGCCTCCGGCCCACATGCCACGTCCCCGTCCGCCGCAGCCCCCACCTACTGCCTACGCGGACGAATACCTCTTCAGCGAGCCAACCGCGAAGCCGCGCATTGATTGCCAGCTGAATGCCACGTATACCTTTGAGAATTTCATTGAAGGTGACTGCAACCGGCTCGCGCGCAGCGCTGCACTAGCCATCGCCGAGGATCCCGGAGCAACGGCTTTCAACCCTATTCTGATCTATGGCGGTGTAGGCCTTGGGAAAACCCACCTGATCCATGCGATCGGCAACAGCATACGCACCGGATCCGACGACCTGTCTGTTCTCTATGTATCGAGCGAACGCTTCACCAACGATTTCGTGACCTCGATCCAGCACAACAACGTGCGTAAATTTTCGCAATTTTATCGGGGAATCGATGTCCTCATAATTGACGATGTCCAGTTTTTTGGGGGTAAGGAGAAGACGCAGGAGGAGTTCTTTCACATTTTCAACGAGCTGCACCAGATCGGTAAGCAAATCGTGCTGTCCGCTGACAGGCCGCCGCGTGACATCCAGGGTATCGAAGACAGACTCCTGTCCCGCTTTCATTGGGGCCTTACTGCCGATTTACAGCCACCTGGACTAGAAACCCGGATCGCGATACTCAACCGCAAGTCTGCAGATGACGGTATCGAGTTCCCTCCGGACGTGATCGACTTTATTGCTCACAACATCAAGAGCAACATTCGCGAGTTGGAAGGGGCACTCATTCGACTCCTCGCCCATGCTACGCTGCACGACGAAGAGATCAACGCGTCTATGGCCAAGGTCATTCTACGCGATTTGATCCAGGATACGCGTGTAACGCTCACCATAGACCAGATACAAGCGATTGTCTGCGAATACTTTGAAATAGATCAGGATCTGGTCCGGGCCAAGACTAGGAAACGGGAAATCGTCCAAGCGCGGCAATTGGCGATGTACTTTTCAAAGGCCCTGACACAACACTCCCTCAAGACCATCGGGCTTCAATTCGGCGGCCGTGACCATTCCACAGTGATACACGCCAATCGTAGCGTCAACAATCAACTTGAGACCGACCCTAAATTCCGAGACACAGTTGAGGTCCTCCGACACAAGATAGAGCTGCGAAGCCGTTAGGGATCCAATGCCCTTACACCTCGTTATGCAGCACGAATAGCGGCGAATTGATGAGATTCACAACTTCCAGCGCCACGCTTCGTGAGGCGCTAGCCTCCGTTAGCGGCGTTACCCCATCGAAGACAAACCTACCTATTCTAGAGTGCGCCTTACTGGAGCGCGACGGCGACCGGTTATGCCTGAGTGCCACGGATCTTGATGTTTCTATCATCAAGCGAATAGACGTGCACCACGAGTCCGAAGAAGGAATAGAGCGTATTGCTGTTCCTGCCAAGCGGCTCTCGGAAACGCTCCGTGCACTGCCGGATCTGCCCGTTACCTTCTCCGCAGACACTGAATACAGATTCTCCCTGGCCACGGATCAGGGCGTCTACAAGATGGGTGGCTATGACGGAGCCGACTACCCAGCGCTACCTGAACTTACCGGCGGCGAACATATTGAAACGCGTGGCTCTCTCCTTCGCAGAGCCGTTTCCAAAACCGGATTCGCCGTAAGCACGGACAGCCTTCGGGTGGCGATGAAGGGTATATATTTTCATATTGACACGAACCAGGGCCTAGTCGTAGCCACAGACGGCCACCGGCTAGTAAAATTTACGCTCACGGCATTGCGCAGCCAGCAGCCAGCCACCTTCGTCGTGCCCAGCAAAGCCCTAATACTAGCCGCCCGTGCTGCCACCGACAGCTTATGCGGATTGATTGTCGACGCAGGCCACGTTTCTTTCAATTTTGAAGATACCCGTGTTCTGGCTCGTCTGATTGATGCGCGCTATCCGAATTACGAGGCCGTCATTCCTCGCGAGAATGACAAGCGCTGCGTCGTCCACCGACAAAGCATGCTCTCCGCTGTGCAACGCGTAAGTCTATATGCGTCACAGACCACCCGGCAAATTCGGATGCACTTCAAGAATAACGCGGCGGAAATCCTGGCGGAAGACGTTGATCGTGCCAGCGAAGCGCGTGAGACAATCATGTGCGAGTATTCGAGCGATGATCTCTTAATGGGATTCAACGGGGACTATTTGATTGAGGTATTGAAGAACATAGAATCCGATCATATCGCCTTCGATTTGGGTCACAGGGACCGTGCTGGCATTGTTACTCCTCTTGAGCAGCCGGACGGTGAAGACATCATGATGCTCATCATGCCTGTAATGCTGAATACGTACGCCTAGACTTAATCTTTTTTCTTCGAACCATTGCATCGCCGTTGGCGTTTCATGTGGCTGTGCTTACGGACGACCTTCATAATTGTATCACCATGGACACCCGCAGCTATAAGACACATAGCGCCAGATCTGCCGACGTCCGGCGCACCTGGTATGTCGTTGATGCCGAACACCAGATCGTAGGTCGTCTGGCCTCCAAAATCGCGTCGGTCCTACGGGGAAAGCACAAGCCTTCTTACACTCCGCATGTGGATACCGGAGACTTTGTGATTATCATCAATGCCGACAAGGTGCGCTTTACCGGTAACAAGGAGGCAGAAAAACGTTACTACTCCTATAGCGGCTATCCGAGCGGACTCAAAGAACGAAATGCAGCGGCTGTGCGTGCCCGGCGCCCTGAATACATTCTTCGGCACGCGGTAAAGGGGATGCTTCCCAAGGGTCCCCTCGGGCGCAGCATGCTGCGAAAGCTGAAGGTTTACGCCATGCCTACGCATCCGCACGTCGCGCAGCAACCTCACATTCTCGAGCTTTAAGCTACCTAGAGTCATGGCTTCTCTGGACCAAATCAGCGCTGTTGGCCGGCGCAAGACTTCCACGGCTCGCGTTTATGTCCGCCCAGGGTCCGGCCAAGTAATCATCAACCGGCGCCCACTTGACGTTTACTTCCGCTTTGCAACCCGGCGACGCACTGTGCTGTCCCCGCTATCGATTACCGAGATGGCCGGCTCGGTTGACGTGCTGGTGAATGTTCACGGGGGCGGGCTTACAGGACAGTCCGAAGCCATCCGACTTGGCATAGCCCGCGCCTTGGTAAAGTCAAACGAAGAGTATCGCCCTGCCCTGCGCGCAGCCGGGCTGCTCACACGTGATCCACGGATGGTCGAACGCAAGAAGTACGGCCAACCCAAGGCGCGCAAGCGCTTCCAGTTTTCGAAGCGCTAAGCTGCACAAACTTCCCATACCATCCGATGACCAGCGGGGTGCCCCACCAGGGTTTTGCCGGTCAACAGACGATGGTAGCGGACCAACCCCATCCGAATACATACATGGAAACTCCCGCCCCCGTCACAGAGCCGGCGCAGCCGGTCAACCACCATCGGGTCCAGATAGAAGATCTTCTGCGGGCCGGCACCCATTTTGGCCACCTTTCCAGCCGTTGGAATCCAAAGATGCGCCCGTACATCTTTATGGAGCGCAATGGCATCCATATTATTGACCTGGTACGCACCCAGGAAATGCTTGATGCCGCAGCCAATGTCGCCGCAAGATTTGCAAAGCAAGGAAAGCGTATCCTCTTCGTCGGCACGAAGAAGCAGGCCAAGGATACGGTGCGCCAGTGTGCTTCCGACTGCGAGAGCCCGTACGTCGTGGAGCGCTGGCTCGGTGGGACCCTGACCAACTTCCAGACCATTCGAAAGAGCATTCGCCGCATGGAAGATCTGGTCAAGATGGAAAAGGATGGTACCCTCGACCAACTGAAGAAGAAAGAGCGCCTCATGAAAGGGCGTGAGCGACTTAAGCTGGAACGCAACCTCAGCGGGATAGCGGATATGGCCCGCATGCCGGGCGCCCTATTTGTCGTGGACATAAGACGCGAACACATTGCCGTGGCCGAGGCCCGCAAGCTCGGAATACCCATTATCGCCATGGTCGATAGTAATTGCGACCCCGATCTGGTCGATTATGTCGTTCCGTGCAATGACGACGCCTTCAAATCAATCAAGATTGTATCCACCGCAATTTCTGGTGCAATCACGGAAGGCCGCAAACAACGTGAAATCGAGCAGGCGACCCGAAAACTTGAGCAGCAAAAACAGCAGGGAGGGTAATCTCCGACCATTCCGCAACCCCTTCGCCGCAGCCATGCCTATCACTGCTAAAGACGTAAAGAAGCTTCGCGACATGACCGGGGCTGGTATGATGGACAGCAAACGTGCCCTGCAGGAAGCGGGCGGTGACTTTGAGAAAGCCATCGATCTCTTGCGCAAGAAAGGGCAGAAAGTAGCTGCCAAACGGGCAGAACGCGAGGCCAACCAGGGGCTGATCGTCGCGGAGCTTTCCGATGATGGGCGAACGGGCATTCTGGTAGAAGTGAACTGCGAAACCGACTTCGTGGCACGCAACGAGGTGTTTTCTGATTTCGCACATGCGGTCGGCGGCGTAATCCTTCGCTCGCTGCCTGCAGATCTGGAGATGCTCCTGGCTCTCGAATTCACGGGCGGCCGTACGGTTCAAGAGGCACTGACCGATCTCACGGGCAAAATTGGGGAGAAGCTCGGGATTCGGCGCTTTGGTCTGCTTCAGAGCAACGACGGAAGAATCGTCGCGTATACGCATCCGGGGTCCCGCTTGGGCGTTCTTGTCGAAATGGTTGGCAACGGCAAACTTGATACGGCAGGCCGTGACGTGGCCATGCAAGTTGCGGCCCTCGATCCCGTCGCAACCCTGCGTACCGACGTTCCGGCTTCCGTGCAAGAAAAGGAGCTCGAAATTGCACGTGAGGCTGCACGCATGGAAGGCAAGCCAGAAAGAATTGTTGACCGAATTGCCCAAGGCAAACTGGAGCGGTACTTCAAGGACAACGTGCTCGTTGAGCAGCCCTTCGTCAAGGACGCTTCGGTCCGAGTCAGGGATGTCCTTGTGCGTTCTGGCGTCGAAGTCCGTGGATTTGTCCGATTTGCGTTGGGCAACTGAGCGCAGAGAATCACCCACGCGCGCTGCACCCAAGGTCATGCAAATACAGGCGCCTCCTGTAGCATACCGCCGTATCCTACTAAAGCTGAGTGGGACCGCACTTTTAGGTAAGCAGGCCTTCGGCATAGATCGTCATGTCCTGTCGTGGTATGCGCGGGAAATCCACACCGTGGTAAAGGCCGGCGTCCAGACGGCCCTCGTAATCGGGGGCGGCAATATCTTTCGTGGCGTGGAGGCCGCAACCAGCGGCATGACACGCTCCCACGCCGACTACATGGGAATGCTGGCCACGATGATCAACGCGATGGCGCTCCAAGATGCCCTCGAGCAACTCGGTGTCGAAACAAGGCTGCAATCAAGCATTGAAATGGAGCAGATCGCAGAGCCGTTTATCCGTCGTCGGGCCGTACGACATCTGGAAAAGGGCAGAGTGGTTATCTTTGGGGGCGGTACGGGTAATCCATATTTTACCACTGACACCGCCGGCGCCCTTCGTGCTCTCGAGATCGACGCAGATGTGCTCATCAAGGCTACCCGCGTAGGGGGCGTGTACAGCAGCGATCCGGAAAAGGACCCTTCCGCTATGCACTATCCCACGCTTCCCGGTGAAGAGGCAATTCGTAGGGGGCTCCGCGTAATGGACAGAACAGCATTTACGTTGTGCCAAGAGCCTGGTCTGCCCATTATCGTATTCAACATCCACGCCGAGAGCGACCTTCTGCGAGTTGTGCGAGGAGAACCCGTCGGGACCCGCATCCACTGGGACCGCGGTGCTGCGTGACGCATTACGCTAGGAGCATTACGGAGGTCTCGCCATGCTAGACGAGCTACTGGAATTGATTCTGGAGGATGCACGGGACCATATGGATAAAACCATTGGGCATCTCAGATCGGAACTACAGGCCATCCGCGCAGGCCGCGCCTCTCCATCCATGTTGCAGAATGTGCGCGTTCCCTACTATGGCAGCTCTACACCGCTAAACCAGCTCGCCAGCGTGACCGCCCCCCAGCCAGACCTTTTGGTGGTGTCGCCGTGGGATAATTCGGTGCTTCGGGCCATTGAACAGGCTATCATTGCAAGCAACCTTGGCCTTAATCCGTCCAATGACGGGGTCATCATTCGTATCCCTGTTCCTCCTCTATCCGAGGAGCGCCGGCGAAACCTCGCCAGGTCGGCGCGGAAGCAGGGGGAAGCTGCAAAGATTTCCGTTCGTAACATCCGCCGGCACGCCAAGGACCATATCAAGTCGACGCAGGCAGAGGAGCACCTTTCGGAAGACATGCGCTATCAGGCCGAAGATGAATTGCAAACACTGACAAACGGCTTCATCAACACCGTAGACCAGATCCTGGCCCGCAAGGAGGAGGAAATCATGGAGGTGTAACCACTAACGTCGCCGTGACGAATGGAGAGGTGCCGGAGTGGCCGAACGGGCTCGCCTGGAAAGCGAGTGTACCTCAAACGGGTACCGAGGGTTCGAATCCCTCCCTCTCCGCAGCATGCAGGATAGGACATGCCCACCCAGAGCCACGGGCTAAGCCCGTGGGGTTGCACCCACTCATCTTTTTGCGGCAATGGTCGAATTGACGTCGGAGAATAGGCGACACCTCGACATCCCCAGGCACCTCTTACTGCTGCAGCGTCAGGACCGCTTCCACGTAGCACCGGTGTGGCAGGAACCTTGCCGTGGAAGGATTAGAAGCACGGCACCCGGCGGGCATGGAAGCACATCTCCTCTGGGCCGCATCTTGACTGCGGCGCCAGCTTGCCTTCGTGCCCCGAACGAGCTCGAGGCGTGTCAGCACATCATGAGCAGTCTCAGCCGCGCAGGTGTACGGCATAGAACGATATTCCAGCACTTACGGTTGGGCTCCGATGCGTGTGCTCCTGAGCCTCTAGCAGACGAGACGGCAAGACCTTGTAAGCATTTAGCCGAATGACGGTGGTGTGTGCCCAATAAAATGAGACACTTTTCCCGAAGGCTTAGTGAACTCGGAGGGTTTCATTGGGGCGGCGACGATTCGCGTTTGAGATAGAATTCGCGACGGCGCTTTCTGCGGACCGCGACGCTTGATCCCTGGAGGTTTAGGTCTGAAGGCTTGTTGATCCAGACTACGTTTGGAGGCATGGGCACCTTAGGTACGCCGCGCACAAAACGCTCGGGATACCCTCGTATGCGGCCTCCAGTACGCGCGGCCCGAACTTAGCGGACCTTGCCATAGTGGACCGACCGGGATGCATGAGGGCAAGGCCGATGTGGTAGTGGACATGGTTGTACCAGTGGAAGAACTCCCGTGCCCAGGCATTGGCATCCTCCGGCGAACCAAAGTGCTCCCGGTAGGTCGGGCGGTACTTCATGCTCTTGAACTGCGCCTCACTGTACGGATTGTCATTGCAGCAGTAGGGCCGGGTATATGACTTCTCCACGCCCAGATGATCAACGTCAATAGTAAAGGGTATCGACGACAATGAAGATGTGGTTAAGAAGGAAGGCCGAGTTCAGTTTTTTGACCCCGGCCGGCACGGGTAACGACCGGAGGGACGCATGGCCCCTGGAAACGGCTGCGTTCGCGTAAGGCCGGGACTGCATGAGTTCCTCCCGTCCGCCGAACAGGTCAGCGGTCTGCACGCGGCATGTGGCAGGACCGCGTCTGTCCTGGAGCCTATGGCGGGTCAGGAGTAGCTATGAGCGCGAGGACAGCGTCAGGACGGCAAGGCTTCTGCGGGAGCGGTCTCTGCTTGATGCTCGGCCTCCTGGCGCCTCTTAGAGACCTCCAGCCGATAGCTGGGCAGGTTCAGCTCCAAAATCACGCTGTGATGTACCAGCCGGTCTATGGCCGCTGCCGTGGTCATCGGATCCTTGAAGATGCGCTCCCACTGCGAAAACGCCAGATTGCTCGTCAGTAGAACGCTGCCCCGTTCGTAGCGCTGCGACAAAAGTAGGAACTGCACCTCCGTCTCCTGCCGGCTGTGCTGGACGTACCCTATGGCACGGGTGGTGAGCGCCTGGTAGCGCGAGAGCCGCTTCAGGAGCTGTGGCAGGCGCAGCTCCCGTTTGGCCCTGAGCATCTCCTGCACGAGCGTGCTGCAATGGTATTCGCGACGCCGCTGGAAGATCAGTTCGCGGCCCAGGGCACACAACAGGTGCGTCTTGCCACTGCCAGGTGGCCCAAAGGCCAGAACGTTCTGCCGGCTCTCCAAGAAGCCTCCTCCAAGAGCACGCTCAGGTGGTGGTCTATCCGTACCGGCAACCGGCCCCGATCGAAGGTGTCCAGCGTCTTCTGCAGTGGCAGCCGCGACTGGTGCAACCAGCGATGAATTCGGTTGCTATGTCGTTGTTGCTGCTCCTGCTCGATGAGCTCCAGCAGGAAGCGCTCATCGACTCCCGTCGGGCCAAGTCGGCCTTCTGTTGGTAACAGGCCCGTATGGCCGGCAAGCGCAGATCCTTCAGTCCCGTGTGTACAGCCCGCTCCAGATCCGCTGTCGCGGCGTCTTCATGGCGCCGCCTCCACCGAAAGAGCAGCCATCGTGGCCTGCTCCAGAAGGCCATCATAACAGCGCAGATCCACCACGGGAACCGCTACACAAAAAGCCGGAGCCTGCACCGGTGTCTCCATTCTCGTACAGCCTGCTCCGTAATGGCCTCCCTGCGCTGAAGCAAGACGCTGAGGGCCGCATCCACGCCCGATTCGCGCTCCCTGGCCGCCAAATGCAGGACGCGCAGATAGGCCTTGTCTGCCCGGTGAGACTCCTTATGCGTGCGCCGCAGCACGTCATAGGCCATCCGGAACCGGTGCGTGGCAAAGAGATCCGACCGGTACCGGTAGTGGGCAAACGCTCCCGGACCCAGCACCAGCGAGTCGATCACGTGACGCTACTCGATCCGGTGCTTGCCCTCGCCGAAGAGCCGCGGCATACGCTCCATAAGGCGCTGCCCATACCATACCTCGACCCATTCGCCAAAGACGCGTACGTCGACACACTCACCGATAAGCTGGCTTTGCACCGAGTAGCTGTTCTTTCTCACGCGTATCGTGCTGCCCCTGGATACCCGCACGCGGTAGCGTTTGTAGCTCTCCAGGCGCCGCTTTGGCAGGGGCCCCAGGAAGGCCTTCTCCTCTTTGAAGCGCTCCTGGCGCTCCGCATTCAGCTGCCCAAACAGCTTCTCGAGAAAGGCCTCGTAGGCCTGCCTACTCTCGAATTCGTTGCTGCCACGAAGGATGAGCTCGTTACTTTATGGCCCGCTTCAGACGGTGGTGCCGCTGTTCAACCTTCCCGTTCTCATGTGGACTCGCCGGCTGCGTATGCCGCGAGTCCATCCCGTAGTGGCGCAGCAGTGCCTGATAGCGTTCGGTGAAGTCTTCACCGCTCTTGCGCTTCAGGTTGCGTACCGCACAGCTCATCGAGTCCGTCTGATGCAGCCGGGGCGCACCTGCACAGCATGCTGCAGGCCTTCCGAGAGTGCCTCGAAGCTCTCCGACCTGCAGACCGTGCCGGCATCCCAATTGGAATATGCCAGCACAAAGTGATACAACAGATGCAGGGACGGCTCCCCCTGCATCGTTACCTCCAGTTCGTTGAGGCACGTGAAGTCGGACTGCGCACGCTCCCCGGGGGCATACTCCTGGTCGAAGTAGACCTCGTCTGGCGATCGCCGATCGCCAGGGAGCCCCCTCTATGGCCTTCCATTGCTTTACGCGCCGCGGCAGCGTACGCAACTGGTCCTGCTGGAACCTGCCCGGATGCCTGCGCTGCAACTCGCCAAAGAGCGCCTTCACCTCGAGGCCGGGATTGACTTCCAGAAAAGCCTTGGCTTCATCCCACACCTCCGCGAACGGATCCTTGCGCGTGCGTCATGTGTGGGGCTTCTTTGTATCGCTCGGCACCTTGCCCAGACGCACATATTTGCGTGCTCTAGTCTGGCACATACCAGCCTTGGCCGCTGCCGCTGTTATGGGTACATCTTTTTTCACGACCAACTTGAAAAGAAGAAGGACCTGCTCATCGGTAACCATCTCGGACGTGGATTGGCTGGAAAAATTCGCCCATCCACGCCCAGAAACACCTTAAGTCCCATTTTTTTTCGCCGCTGTAATATCTAGTGCTTGTACGAAAATACTTTAAATCTTCAATAAACAATCAGTTATATCATGCAATCGGCGGTGAATCTGAGGGACGTATAGCCGATTTGGGCGTTTAAGAGCGCAAAACAGCTCACATTCGCCAGGGAAACCATGCGCAAGATTGTCCCAGAGTGCCGTGCACTCGACAGTACGCCGATTGGGGAGATTGCTATAGACCCGAGAATGCGCGACGACATGAGTGCGGTGCTCAAGGGTCTGCAGTGCGTCTACTGCACGGCGGAATCCCGTGCGGCCTTGTTCGCGATTCTGGAGGCGCACTTTCAGCCGGGTAAACGTAAAGATGTCGGACGACCGGGCATGGATCTATGGCGCGTCATCGTGTTTGCGATAGTCAAGCAGTGCCTGGATCTGGACTACGATGCTTTGTTGTACCGGGCCAACAACGATCTCTTGCTGCGGGAGCTCTTGGGGCACGGAGATGCCGGGTTTGACGCGGTGAAGTACAGCAGACAGCGGCTGGTGGACAACGTGCAGCTTTTGACGCCGAAGCTGGTCCGGAAGGTGGCCCAATTGATAGTGCGGACGGGGCACAAGGTGGCTGGAAAAGAGTCTGGGACCGCGCTAGCCGGTCGCTGCGATTCCAGGGTGGTTAAGACGCATGTGCACTATCCCACCGATGTGGGTCTGTGCTGGGATGCGGTTCGTGGTCTAATACGTGTGAGTGCACGCTCGGCTGCGGCATTCGCTCTTCCGGGCTGGCGCAAGCATGCGGATCGCACGCGGAAGATATACCAGGCCTTCATCCGGGTGCGGACGGCCCCGCGCTACCGGCAGAATCCGAAAGGAGTGAAGGCGTACTTGCGCCAGTGCACACAGACTGCAGCACGTGCCCGTACGCTGTTAAATGCCTTGGCCACAGTGGAGAAATCGGAGGCGGCGCGAGCGGATATCGCGTATTACTTGCGCTATGTGGACTTGTTGGTGGATCAAGTAAGGCGTCGCATCCTCTTGGGCGAGATGATTCCACATGCGCAGAAAGTGTTTTCCATCCACAAGCCACATACGCGTTGGATCAGCAAAGGCAAGGCGGGCGTGCTGGCCGAGCTGGGCCTTCCGGTCGCACTGGTAGAAGATGAGCACCGGTTCATTTTGGCTTATCACATCCTGTGGGACACATCAGATGTTGAGGTGGCGGTACCGATCATTGATGCGGTGCAGGCGGCTTTTCCAGAGTTCAATGCGTGCAGTTTTGACCGGGGCTTTCACAGCTTGAAGAATCGAGAAGCATTGGATGCTCGGCTGGCGCTCAATGCGCTTCCGAAGAAGGGCAAGCTTTCTCTGGCGGAGCGTGCGCGGGAGCGCGCGCCTGCGTTCAAGGCAGCGCGGCGGCAGCACCCGGCCGTCGAGTCGTGTCTGGCCAATTTCGGACTTCGGGGCGGTGCGCTGGTGCGGGAGAAGAGTCCGGAGAACTTCGCGCTGATGGTGAGCCTGTCCGTGCTGGCAGTCAACATGCACCGGCTGGGTTGCCTGGTGCGCGCCCAGGAACGGGCACGAATAAAGCGTCGGCGAAAACGCGCGGCGTAGGCCCGCTACCACCTCGCAGAAAGGTCCCAATCGCAGGCTCCAAGGGACACGTATGCCCTTCCGATAGGAACACAACGCCCTTCGAGCCGCAAACTGCCCGTGCGCGCACGCAAGAGACGCCAGCATGGCCGAAACACTCGAAGCGGACCGTCAACGAACTCAAAAAACGACCGTGCCGGTGCATTCGAGGCCGAAAAAAGAGAGTATTCGGTCAATCACTATCTAACTGTCGTCAAACACCCATTGCCTACAAACACCTCCAATCCCGGCGATTCAAGATCTTGGTGAGCGATGCGGGCTAGGCGATGTCCCAGCTCCACACCTGGTTGGGTGCCGTGGCCAACAGTTCCGGCTTCTGGTAAGGCGGATGGATGCGTTAATTGCGGCGCTCACCTAATCTCCTTGTATTCGCTACGATACATGCTTCGCCAGTGGCAGACATACCTGTCTTCATCCATAACGGTGGCATAGATCTGGCGTGGAGGCATGTCCTGGAATCGCTCTGAATTCATCATCGCATGAACCTCAGCCCAATGTTTGTCCGTGAGCACAAGCCTACCCCGCCGGCGCTTCTTCGGCCTCGGTGCCGCGGCCTGCATACTTCGGTAGTACGCAGTCCGCGAGATGCCCAGGTGCTGGCAGACCCCCGGCGATACCGAGTACAGGGGATAACGCCCTCACCATCTCCACTATCTGTGCTCTTCCTCGGTCTGGTCGCCGATGCCATACACGGCAGAGATTTCTTTTTAATCCTCTATGATGGTCTCCGTTTTCCGGAGCATATCCTTGAAGCGCCCGTTTTCTGTTTGCACTGCTTCCAGTTGCGCCGTTAACGAGACCACTTCTCTGGCTTCCTGATGCCCCCCTGCCAGCACGCCTTCATATCGCTGCATGCGCCACTGAGAAAGGTGGGAGGCGTACAGTCCCTCCCTACGCAGGAGCGCGCCAAGGGTCGCCGGAGCCTCGCATGCATCGGCTTGTTTGAGAATCTGCAGCTGGTAAGCGGCCGTAAATCGACGGCGCCTGGCCCGCGGAACGACTTCGGTTGGTGCCGTATCGGGCGCGCCGTCAAGGTGAAGCTGAGAATCACGTTCCATGGTGAATGGGGTCTTGAGTGGAGGCTAGTAAGTAGGAATCAGCGGGGCATTCCCACCGTTCTTAGGCGCACCTAATTTCACTAACTCCCGAACAAAGGTATCTCACCAATTATAGATACAACGGGCTTTCACTCCCTAGTGGTCTGTGTCAACTCTTCTACGTAATTCATTAGGTTTATGGCTGCTCGGATCGTGGTGCTAACAGCACCCAGCGGGGCGGGGAAGACAACGCTGGCCCGGCGTCTACTACAGGCATTACCGCAGCTCTCGTTCTCGGTGTCCGCCACTACACGCGCTGCGCGTAGTGGCGAGTGCCACGGCAGAGACTATTTCTTCGTACCCGAATCCGAATTCAACAAACTTATTTCCGAGGGCGAACTGTTGGAGTATGAGGAGGTTTACCCGGGCTACTTTTATGGCACCCTGCGCACCCAGGCAGAGCAGGCCACTCCATTCCGTCCCGTGCTGCTCGATGTTGACGTGCGAGGTGCATTGAGTTTGCGTGATTGCTATGGCGCCGATGTCTTTGCCGTTTTCATAAAGCCTCCCTCCCTTTGCCACGTTGAAGAACGTTTGCGGGCCCGTGGCACCGAATCGGCGTCCTCGCTTCGGCGACGGCTGGAACGGGCAAGCCGGGAAATGCGCTACATGGACAGTTTCGATGCCGTCGTTGTTAACGACAACCTGGAACGGGCTGCGTCAGAACTCATATCGCTGGTAGCTACACGCCTGACCAAATCCATATGGAGTCCCCCACAAATTCGCTCCACGGACGCAAGTTCATCCTAGGCGTCACTGCAAGTATTGCGGCCTACAAGTCCACCGAACTCGTCCGGATGCTGAAGACTGCCGGGGCGGATGTTCAGGTGATCATGTCCCGAGATGCCCGTCGCTTCATTGGTCCACTCACGTTGGCGACGCTGTCCCAGCGCGAAGTACTATCTGAGATTTATCCGGAGTCGGGCCAAGCCACGTCTTGGACCCGCCACGTTAGCCTCGGCATCTGGGCCGACCTTCTGGTCATTGCGCCGGCAACGGCCCAGACCATTGCCCGCCTCGCACATGGCTTTGCCGATACACTTCTTGGCGCTACGGTGCTCTCCGCCCGGTGCCCCGTACTCGTGTGTCCTGCCATGGACCGTGACATGTACGGGCACCCGGCTGTTTCTGCTAACCTGTTGATACTTCGCTCACACGGGCACCATGTGATGCCAGCAGAATTCGGAGAGCTGGCGAGCGGTCTTTCGGGCCAAGGGCGCATGCCGGCCCCCACGGCCATCTTGGAGCGCATACGTGCCCTTCTTGCGGTTCGGTCTGGCCCGCTTTCGGGCATGAAAGCCCTTGTTACCGCTGGGCCGACGCGGGAGCCTCTAGATCCCGTCCGGGTGCTCACGAATCTGTCCACGGGTACGATGGGCTACGCACTCGCCTGTTCCTTGGCGCGACGCGGAGCCTCGGTAATACTGGTCAGTGGCCCAACGGCACTTGCGCCCCCGGCGCGCGTGGAGACTATTTGTGTGACAACAGCAGAAGAAATGCGCCAAGCAGTTATGGCGCATCATGGCGCCGACATCATTTTCATGGCAGCCGCCGTTGCCGACTACGCGCCTGCATGCGCCTCCACAGAAAAATTGAAGAAGGAGACGGCGCCGCTAAGTCTTAACCTTAGCCGCACACCCGATATCCTTTTGGAACTGGGTCAGCACCGGAGCACACAGCAAGTGATAGTTGGGTTTGCGATGGAAACCGACGATGGGTTGAATCATGCCCGAAGCAAGCTAGCGGCCAAGAGCCTTGACTGGATCGTGCTCAATTACGTCAATGAAGACGGCGCCGGATTTGGTACCGGCACCAACCGTGCGACCTTATTGGGCCGTGATGGCACCGTCCTCGAAATCCCCACAATGCCCAAGGAGGCGTTGGCGGAAGCGTTGCTGGATAACATACTGGATACGGTGCGATAGGCGCCTGTGGATTACATGTGCACAGTTGGCGCATAATTATTTCCGGATCGTAGCATGCGCATCTTGTGAGGCCGCACTATAGACCGGTATTTTGGTCGCGGGCCACGAATCCAGTTCAGTAATGCCGCCTCTTGAAGCCATGCGCGAAGCCCTTGCGCAGGAGATAGCCATACATGGACCTATGGTGCCCATGGCACGGAGGGACTTTGCGCGGCAGGTTATGGACCTATTGCCAGCAAACTCACCGCTGCACCAGATGCCGTCACTGCAAGATGTGCGGACATACGTTGAAGGCACTATTCTAATAGCCCTCGATAAAGGGCGGCAGCACGCCGTCTTCGGGGAGGGTGATCCCCAGGCGGACGTAGTGGTTATCGGTGAGGCCCCGGGTGCAGAGGAAGATCGCACGGGCAAACCCTTTGCTGGGAGGGCGGGGCAACTCCTTACCAAGATCCTTGCCGCCATCGACTTCTCACGCGACGATGTATTCATCACCAACATTCTCAAAAGCCGGCCTACTAACAATCGCGACCCCCAACCCGCGGAAATAGCGGCGCACCTTCCAATCCTTTACAAACAGCTGGCACTCATCCGGCCGAAGCTTGTGCTGTGCGTCGGCAGAATTGCCGGCGGAACAATGCTCGGTACCAAAACCAGTCTTGGTGCATTGCGTGGCAGACTTCACGATTTCCATGGCATCCCACTCATTGTAACGTATCATCCCGCGGCCCTCCTGCGTAACCCTCAGTGGAAACGTCGTACCTGGGAGGATATCAAGCTGCTGCGCCATACGTACGACGAGATCGTTCGCCCGTAGCGACTACCTCCATATGCCCGAGCACATACCACATGCGTCGCGCGACGAAGGCAGCAAGCGCTTCCTGACGCGAAGTCACTCGCCGCCTGCGAGCCGAATACCACCGCAGGCCACCGAGGTAGAACAATCCGTCCTCGGAGCCATGCTTATTGAGCATGCAGCCATTGCGCGTGCTATTGAAGTTCTGGTCCCGGACGCCTTCTATCATCCAAAGCACGAAAAGATTTACCACGCCATACTGCACCTCTTCGAGGAGGGCAGCCCGGTGGACCTGATCACGCTCACGGAGGAATTGCGCAGGCGCGACGAGCTCGAAGGCGTAGGCGGGGCCTATTATCTAACGGAACTAACCACACGCGTAGCCTCCGCCGCTAACGTCGAGTACCATGCCCGCATCATCGCCGAAAAGGCCCTGCTCCGCAAGCTGATAGGGACCATGACGCAGCGTATTGCGGACGCCTATGAAAGCAGTGCGGACGCATTTGAACTCCTAGACCAAGCCGAGAGTGACATCTTCAGTATTTCAGAGACGCAGCTGCGGCGCGGCGCCAGCTCCATCAATGACGTGCTGAAGGATACGTTCGCCCACTTGGAGTCCATCCACGGCCGGGAACAGGGTATCACCGGTGTTTCCAGTGGATTTCGGCGACTGGACGACCTTACCGGAGGCTGGCAGGATTCAGACCTCGTCATAATTGCGGCCCGCCCGTCTATGGGTAAATGCTTGGCCTACGACTCCGAGGTCCTGCAGACGGACGGCTCTGTAAGGACCATTGCCGACATTTACGCCGAGCAGCAAACGCATCTGCTTTCGCTCGGACCAAACGGCAGGTTTGTGGCCGCGCAGCCATCTGCCTATCTGTTCGATGGCCTCAAACCGGTTTTTCGTGTCACCACTCGCCTAGGCCGTTTTGTTGATACAACGCTTCCTCACCCCTTTCTAACACCGGGCGGCTGGCGGCCGTTATCCAGCCTACATCCCGGTAACAGGATTGGCGTCCCGCGCCGCCTTGCCATATTTGGCAAGCAGCATCTGCCGAAACATGACCTGGAAGCACTTGCCCTCTCGGCAATGCGGGTTCCAGTTGTGCAGACGGGCTCTACGCGGAGCGAACCTTCACCTGGGCTGCCCCCTGCCTTGTACACCCTTGCTGAAGAGGACCTTGCCTACTTCCTCCGCTGCCTACTTTCCCACGTCAAAGGCAAGCAGTCTATCGAGTTCGCTCATTACGGCACAGCACGCCAGGTACAGCACTTACTCGTACGCTTCGGCCTCCTTTCCCAGATACAGGACAGTCGGCGCCTCTTACTCCTTGGTGACGACTTCCCTACAGTGGATGACGAGGCACCGGATCTCTACTTTGACGAAATCACCTCTATAGATGCCCTCGGAGTCAAGCCGGTATTTGACCTAACCATACCGGGGACCCACAATTTTGTAGCGAACGATATCTGCGTGCACAATACCGCGCTCGCGCTGGCATGTGCACGCAATGCGGCTCTGCATGGGCAGAGACCGACAGGCGTGGCCATCTTTTCCCTGGAGATGAGTGCACAGCAACTGGCCCAGCGCCTCTTGACGTCAGAGGCTCGTGTAAACGCACAGGCCGCACGCACAGGACGTCTGAGCAACGACGACTGGCCGCGATTGGCACGTGCGGCCGGCCGACTGAGCAATGCCCCCATTTATATTGACGATACACCGGGCCTAGGTATTCTCGAATTGCGGGCAAAGTGCCGACGTCTTAAGGCCGAACACAATATCGGCCTTGTCCTCGTGGACTACCTGCAGCTCATGCACGGGACCATGACTGGCAGCCGTCAAATCAACCGGGAACAAGAAATTGCACACATCTCGCGATCCCTGAAGTCCCTAGCAAAAGAGTTGAATATCCCCGTCATCGCCTTGAGCCAACTAAACCGCTCAGTCGAGACACGCGGGGGAGACAAGCGCCCACAGTTATCTGATCTACGGGAGAGCGGCTCAATAGAACAGGACGCCGACGTCGTGGCCTTTATATACCGTGCAGAGCGCTACGGCATCACCACGGACGAGAACGGCAATTCAACTGAAGGCGTGGGTGAAATCATAATCGGCAAACAGCGCAACGGTCCAACCGGTACAGCAACACTTGCATTTATACGCGAATACGCACTGTTTGAAAACGTGACAACCTATCACGCTGGCGCATTGCCGAAGGCACAGGAGATGCCGCTGCTGGAGGAAGACGCCCCCTTTTGAGACGATTAACGAGGTGACGGGCGGATTCGAACCGCCGTACAAGGCTTTGCAGGCCTCTGCCTAGCCACTCGGCCACGTCACCGTACCAAATCAATACTGGCACGCCCGGCAGGACTCGAACCTGCAACCTGCGGATTCAGGTTTGTGCTGGTTTCCCAGCTCCCTGGACTATCCCTTCACCATGTTCTCTCTGATCGCAGAGGCGCACGAAGGTGGTGGCCGTCTAGTCTCTACACCGTTCCCTATTCGGGACTTGGCTCGGGATTGCCATAGAATTTTCCGTAGGTTTCCCCGAATTTGACCACTTACACGCCGACGATTTCTCGCCAGCGGCCCACTTGCAGTAGAAGTCCGCTGCTCTATCCGGTTGAGCTACGGGCGCCTATCAAAGAACAATGGTCGGGGCGGCCGGACTTGAACCGACGACCCCTGCGTCCCAAACGCAGTGCTCTACCGGACTGAGCTACGCCCCGACGACCCTATTGTGCCGCCTTAATTTTGGCCTGTACTTCGGCAAGCGGCACCATCCTTTCCCGAAAGCGATAGCTGCCGTTCAGCTTCTTCTCCGCCACAACAAGTTTGGCCATCACGACCCGTTCCTGCCTGCGACGAAGGACCTTGTCTCCAAAGGATCTGTTCTTGGCCATAGCCTACTTTATCTCGCGATGGAGGGTATACTTGCGCAGCCGGGCGTTGTATTTCTTGAGCTCGAGCCGCTCCGGCGAATTACGTCGATTCTTTATCGTGGAATACCGCGATGTCCCCGGTTGCTCGGTGCATTCTAGGATAACCTTCTGGCGGATGTCCTTCGATTTCCTGGCCATGACCCAGCCTCCCGTTGATTCAACTAAACGTGAACTCCCCGTCGCCGCGCCTCCCGCAGCACCGCCACCAAACCTTTCTTGTTAATGGTCTTAATCGTGTTCGCAGATACCCGAAGCGTAATCCACCGACGCTCATTCGGCAGAAAAAACCGCTTTGTTTGAAGATTAACGCCAAAGCATCGCCGCGCCTTGTTATGGGCGTGAGAAACAGAGTTCCCCGACATAGGCCCCTTTCCCGTCAACTGGTCCTTACGTGCCATTGTCCCGCTTTGCTGAATAGGAGAAAGACTGTTAAGATACAACGCTGAGCCGCGAAGACGCAACATTGGCGAAGCCCGTATAGCCGCCATCCCGCGGCTTGTTCCGTCAGTGCGTTCGATGCACGGCCCGTGCCGGCACAATCCTTGCGGCACGTGAGGCAGGATAGATTGAGGCGAGCAGACATAGCCCGAAGGATACCACTGCTATTCCCAACAGGTCGAAAATACGCACGGCAACCGGATATGAATCAATGACAAACGATTCCGCACCCAACAGGGGAACGAAATGGAATTGCTCCTGGAGCAGACACAGGGCCAGGCCCGCACAAAATCCAAGTCCGGTACCCAAGACACCGATCAGCGCTCCTTCCAATAGAAAGATCCGCCGGATTCTTCGCCTTGACGCACCCATCGTCCGAAGGACACCCACATCCTTCCTCTTCTCGATAACTAGCATCGTCAAGGAGCCCACGATGTTGAAGGCCGCCACGACGCTAATTAGGACCAGTACAAGGGAGGCACCCCATTTCTCGAGGCGCATAACCTCGTACAGGGAACGCTGTTGATCATACCACGTCTGCACCAGTAAATGGGGCGAATGCAAGCGGGCCTGCAGTTCCTTCTTGACTTCGGCGGCGCGTCGATAATCAGCCAGCCGCAGCGCTATTCCTGAGACCCGATTCTGCATGCGAAATAGCCGCTGCGCCGCGCCGATATCCACGAATACATGCGTGTTGTCATAGCTAGCCTCCAACTGAAAAAGTCCGCGTACCTCAAAACGTGCCACCGGCGCTGCGGGAAATAGACTTGTCAGCACCTGCCCGATGGCGGGCGCCGACAGCAGCGCTACCTGCCTTCCAGGCTCCAGGGCCAGACGCCTCGCTAAGCTTTGACCGACCACGGCGCCAGGGCCGGAGGGTGCTTGCCCTAGAAAGGAAGTGCCAATAACCGGCTTCATGGCCGCGGCAGCCGTGGTGTCAATGCCCCGTACAATTACCACACGATTGGTCTGCGCAGCACTATCATGCAGAAGCAGGGCCTTTCCTTCCACGTACGGGGATACCTCCACAACGCTTGGAACTGACAGGGCCAAGTCCGCGATATTACGCACGTCCTCATTAATGCCTCCGCCCTCGGTGCTAACGATACGTAAGTGCGGATCTACAGATACCAGTAGGTCACGCACCACATCATAGAACCCGTTCATTACCGACAAGACCACGATCAGGGCTGCAACACCCAGGGATACCCCCAACACCGATATTCCCGTAATAACGGAAATCATTGTAATGCGCCTTCGGCTCGCCAGATACCTCCGGGCAATAAGAAGGCAATAGTCCACGCTTACTGGCCTCCAGAGACAGCTCCGATAGAATCAGCCGGCGTCAGCAGCGGCGCTGGATCTACAAACAGGTTTGGATCCAATTCCAGCGGCGTCGCAATTCCATCGGTAACTATTCCATAGGACCGGCCGACAGCGCGCTTGAGCGTGGACAAAACAAGCGGGCCCCATGGCGTTGTGTGCACTTCGTATCCCCTCCAATCAAACGCCCGGAGGGACGAACTAGGCCCGTCATGCGCGGCACGGTAGCGCCATGCACGCAGCCTACCCGTAGCCCTGTCGACATCAAGCCAGTACTCGCGGCCGGGCCCGACCCCCTCGTATGCGAACGTAAGATGCAGGACATCGTATTCCTCGCCCGTTGAATCTGGAAGCAGGCTACGCCGGACACCCGGATCGAATAGCCGCAAAGGCGCCAGCAGCCAGAATGTATCGTTCGCGAATCGATCCCGGGCCCGTTCGAGCAGCGTTTGGAGGGTTGGATTCGGAATTTCCGACCCGTTCCAGTGCGCGGTTCCAAGACCCGTATGTACGTTGAAGAGGATGACGTAAGGCTCGCTGGCCGGTCCCGGAAGTTCGAGGCGGTACTGGCCGGTACGACGATTCCACAGATGGCGATACGTATAGAGCGTTTCTTGCTGCCGAATCACCGAGTACGTAAATCCGAGGAAGGGTAGTGCTTCCCACACTTCTGCACCTCCATGCGCCTGGTAAACGCGCATGGCCACCGAGTCCGCACGACGGCCGGCCACATGCTCCTGAGCATACACGGAGACACACGCGAAGTAGGCAATACAGAAGGGCACTACGTAGCGCACCCTAATGCTGCATACCGCACACGTTACACCCCAGCGTGCAGCAAGATGCAGATTCCTAAACATTGAACCTAAACAGTATGACATCTCCGTCCCTCACTACGTATTCCTTTCCTTCCGAGCGCATGGCCCCCGCACTTCGCGCGGCGCCTTCAGACCCCAAGCGCAGCAACTCCTCAATGGCAATGGCCTCGGCACGAATGAAGCCACGCTCGAAATCCGAATGAACGCACCCTCCGGCCTCGGGAGCCCGAGTACCGTCGTTTACCGTCCAGCTACGGGTTTCCTTGGGCCCGTGTGTAAAAAAGGTGACTAGGCCCAGGAGTGTGTATGAGGCACGAACCAGACTCCGTAGCACCGAGTCTTCGAGTCCTGCTGAACGCAGAAAGTCCTCTCGTTCCTCCTGCTCAAATTCCGTTAGCTGTGCCTCAAATTCGGCACTTATTGTTAAGGCGCCTGCCCCTCGCTCGGCCGCAAGGGCATGGACTTTCTCACTTGCCGGACATCCCGCCGGCAAGTCTCTTTCTGCAACGTTGGCAACATACAGCACCGGACGGTCCGACAGCAGGCACAGTGAGCGCATCGTCTCCGCTTCGTCTGAACTCCGCACCGCAGAGCCCCGGGCCGATTGCCCCGCACCGAGCTGATCCACAAGTCCTCCCAGAAAGGCCAGCCGGGCCCGGGATCTCCTACAGCCACCCATTGCTTGTTTCGCCGCTTTGTCAAGGCTTCGTTCTACTGTATCCAAGTCCTTCAGAAGTAATTCTGTCTCAATGATATCCATGTCGCGCGCGGGATCAACGCCGCCAGCAACGTGTGTGATATTCTCATCCTCAAAACATCGGACGACGTGCAGAATGGCATCCACCTGCCTAATTTGCCCTAGGAAGGCGTTCCCCAGCCCTTCTCCCCGGGAAGCCCCCGCCACTAGGCCGGCAATGTCTACGAATTCCATCGTTGTCGAGACCACGCGGGGAGAGCGAGCGAGTCTGGCCAGGCGTTCAAGACGCCGGTCGGGCACGGGCACAATGCCGCGATTGGGCTCGATGGTGCAAAACGGATAGTTGGCCGCCGCCGCACCTGCGCCGCTCAACGCATTGAATAGCGTAGACTTGCCAACATTTGGCAGCCCGATGATTCCACAGCAAACAGACATGTGTCGCTAAACCACAAAAGAGCCGCCTATGACGGTACCGGTGAAACGTTCCATTTACATGGCAGGGCTGCTCTGGTGTACCACGACTTGTCTGGCTCAGCACACGCTTCAGGCAGGCTTTGCCGTGTGGCCCGGCATCGGCTCACAGGTGAATTATGTCGATGTGCATGCCGTTTATACTATAGAGTCTGCCGTCTACTCGGAACTGCAACCATCGCTGGGCCGGTCGAGAACATCTCTCGTTGTGTCCGGGGGCGTCGGCGTCTCTTTTCGCCCACTCGGTGTCCTACGAGTATTAGGCCAAGCGGATTACGGCTATGACGTAGATGTAGGCGTTCGATTTGGCCCCAGCCTATTCTTTACCCGCCGCGCCACACGGGCAGACAAGAATAAGCAATTCCGCCTGTTCTTGGATCCGTTTCTTCGCCTTACGCGGCCACGGCCATCCGGCAGTATTTATTACGTTGAGATCGGACCACTACGCCCCGCTTTGCGCCTTGGCCTATGGTTTAGGCTGTGACCACCTCAGTGGCCCTAAACGAACTTGCGTTTTGGCAAGTAGACAATCGTCAATGGAGCGCACGCAGGAAGCGTAATTCAGGCGCTGCGAGCGCTGCGTTTCCGATTCGTTCTAACTGACCCACTAGGTCCTGTTCGCGCAAGAGCCCACTCCGAGCATACTATCCCAAGATAATCGGCACGTGCGGTACATCCGGCCTGGCCTCTCTGGAAGCCGAGGCCGTGCGTGGCTATGGCAATGTAATGCTTCACGTAGACGGGGATCCCGCCGGTAGACTTGCGGCGATGGGGGCCGCCGAACAGCTGGATGCACACGGCATAACCGTGCGCGCGACGGTGTACCGAAGGGGAGAGGATCCCGCCAAACGGCTGTCGCAACTGACAAAGCACAATGGCACTGTAATGCCGGCAACAGCCGGCGGAGACCGGAAGGAGTGACCAGGTAAAGGCAGCCATACGGGCAAGGGCCGAAGCCGAGGGCGACACGGAAACGCTGAAACACATGGACGAACAGGCTGCTCAGCGGGCACTGGAGGCATCCAGAGAAGAGGCCCTGAAGCTCGCCAGCAAGGTGGACCGAACATCCGGGCACGAGCTGACAGAGGCCGTACAGGAGCTCAGGGACGTGCTGGAGCCGGCAGCCACGCTTCCCCTGGCTAATCAGGTTAAGGAGGCCTACGGCCACGAAAAGCTGTAAGATCGCGCAGACAGACTCCAGCGCGTGCTTTCCGTGCTGGACAGCTGGCCCTGTCCTCCAGAGCCCTTCGCCGTGACGCCGTACGACGCCGTACAACGGGACTGGGTCATTCCAGGATGGCTCCCCGCAGGCAGGGTAACACGCCTCTCGAGCCACGGCGGAAGCGGCAAGACCTATCTGGCCCTCGAGCTCGCCACGGCCATCGCGGCAGCGGCCGATCCGGATGACGGCAGCACGGCATCCGGCGCCTGGCGCGGATACGAGGGAGTAGGCACACCGGTACTGGCCCGGAGCGCATCCGCACCCGGATACACCGAAATACCCGACCTGGAGAACCAGAACAGGGATGGCAGGCAGCGACGCACGGAGCAGTTTCGACTGGCGCTGGAGGCGACACCGGCGCCGGTGCTGTTTCTGACGTGGGAAGACGAGCCGGAGGAATTCGGACGACGCATGGCCCGGATACCATCGGGGAGAGGAGAGGAAGTCAAGGGCCGGCTGCACGGCCTCTACATGGAGCGCAGCGGACCGCTCTGGGGACCGCGCGAATTCGGCCACATCGACACCATGGCCACGCTCACCGACACGGGGCGATTTGTGGAGGACTGGATTCGCAGGCTCAGGCCCCGGCTCGTCGTGATCGACCCGGTGGCCGCCGCCTACGCCGGCAGCGAAAACGACCGTGCTGCCGTACGCAGATGGCTCTCACATCTGAACGCCCTGGCGCGCGATACCGGCACGGCCATCCTGATCGTGTCCCATCCGCCCAAGACCTCGGGTGCCAAGTACAGCGGCTCTACCGACTGGGACAACGGCGTCCGGGCCGCCTGGACGCTGGATCCGGCGAACGCGCCCGGATGTTCGCTTGAGGGAGATGAAAAGGCACAAGGCTTGTCTCTGACCCTCACCAAAAGCAACTACAGCCGGGTGGGGCAGCGTATCTGGCTGCGCTGGACGGGGCAGGAGGGAAGACGCGGTCTGGAGCAGTGCAGCCCGGTGGAAGCGGCAGAGGCGTGGCACGGCGACAGGAATGAGCGGGTGATCCCGGATGCCGGCACGAACGGAACCCCGAAAAAGGCAACCGAGAGGAAACAAGACAGCAAGCGTGGCGGTGACCTGCCGGTTATCGTTATGCCTGTTCCCGACGACGGGGTGAACTGGGCGATATGAGCAGTTTTGCTGAATCGATAGGACTGGATGCCAATTCACGGATCGCGCGATCCGTGGACATCCTGCACGCGGCCGCATTTCCAGCCACGGGCGCCGGAACGCCGGAGCACGAGAATGCCGTGCTGAAAGCCGTGGCGGAAGCGGCTGGCCTGTCCCGGTGGCCCACCTACACGGAGCTCGCAGGCACCTATCAGCGCAGACTCCGCAGAATGCAGGCTGAGGACAGCGAAGACATATCCAAACTGTGGCGGATGGCCAACGAGGACCTGCGCACGCTGGTCCGGCATCTGATACCGCACGGCAAGGATATCCGGAAAGAGCATCGGCGGGCTACCGATGCTTCCATGTTCGGGGCAACACCACCCGGGATATCATCCGAAGGCACAGGCTGCTGCCTGGAGGGGCTGGCAGCCATCATGTACACGCCGCATACTGTGCGTAACCCCGTCACGAAGGACAAACGCACGGAATCCATCCCCAGTGCGGAAAGTCCTGGCTTCGTATTGTGGATGTGGACTACGGCGCTGGAAGCCGGATACCGCGGCCCGTATCTGTGGAGCAAACTCGTCCAATGGTGGCACGAGGAGACGCCCGTAGACATCGACAAAACCAATGACCGCCCGGATCCGATGCTTCCTGCCCCGCTGATCATGGTGGACAAGAAAAGCCGCCTGTCGCGGCTCTATTCTCCGCCCGGGCGACTGGTACGACACGACGATGGACAGGCCTACCTGCCAGGCTTCGCGCCCGGCGAAGAGTAGGGAAGCAAGCTGCCATGCCTTCCCCTGGCGCTGTATGACTTGGGGGTTAAGGATTCGAAGCATCCAGGACGAGGTGCCCCAATAGCCCTGCGGCTGTTCGTGGAAACGATACTAAGTATTCCGCAAGCCTACCGCAGTGACCCGAACGGTGTCCGATTACCGCCAGCCAAACTTCGAGATTGGATTCCGCTGTTATACGGCGAGACAGGACTGCAGCGATATCGACCTTCCACCTACTGGCCTAGGTTGCGGGAAGCTTTTGATTCTTTGTTGACTCATGATACCCGAATTCCGTGGTACAATCCGGAAACCGGTGAAGGTGGTGCCAGACTGGTAGTAACTCCCGTGGACGTCCCCCGCAACGGAAGTTTAGATGACTGGGTGCGTTTTATTGTATGCCTGCCGCCGAGCAGTGACCAAGGACCGCTTATAGATCGCCATGCGCTGCGGAAAGCAGGTTTGAATAGTGCACCAGCCTATCGCATGGCACTATCGCTGTCGTTCATGTGGGCGGATCGGGGACGTCTCCGTGTGCCCGTGGATAAGAGAAGACAGCATTGGGCACAGACGCGGCAGGAGCGCCGATATCAGCCTGTAAATGCAGCGCAAAACGTTATCACGGCCGACGACCAGCAGTACAGGCACATCATTCATGAGATGCACATTAAGACTACCGAGGCACCCCCGCAGTGACAGACTACGGCAATCGGCAAGTCGTCTGAGGTAGCCTTGCTTGGACTGTCTAATGCCGTCCTCCAACCCTCAGGTTACGTACTTTAAAGACCGTTGTGGTATGTACTCTTGATTACATGCTACCTACTTTGTGTGGCTAGCGGGGCAGGTGGTACACCCCAGTGTCCTCTACACCACAGGTATCACTTCGAGACGCGGTGCGGGAAGGTAATCACGCTATGGGATCACGAAATAGTATGCTGAACGATGATTATGTCGCGTGTAAGGTTATTCCAAGTGAAGGAGCTTCTCGCCAGCTTGCCAGTAAGCAGGCATCAAACCATGAAGGGCGCCCCGTCTTTTGCTCCGCCACGTTTTCGCAAAGCCAATATCGCAGCTTTCCTGCAGCAACTCAGGGCGGTGCACGCAACAGGCTCTCAGGACAAGTGACTTGGAGGACGTAACCCGTGAATCTGCGTCGACGCTATAACAACCCACCTATAGTTGAGGCAGTCTGTGAGTTACATTTCAAACCTGGACTGGACTGGGACGCTACCATGTCTGGTAAAGTCCACGCTGAACTAGGCGAGGCTTACCCAGGTAAGCCTCGTGAGCGTAGACATCTCTCAGTGAAAGGGGATGGCGTCCAAGTTATTGCCAAAGTCCAGTTAGTTACCAAGAGTGAGAAAAGAATGGTGGGAATTGGGCCCAATGTGCTTAGCGTCCATATGCAGCGTCCTTATCAAGCCCCACAGCATCCTGGAGCGAGCGGATGGGACGAGTTTCGTTCGCGGATTGGCGAGGCTCTCGATGCCTATTGGCAGGTAGCGCAACCGGAAGGCGTAAGGAGGATAGGTATTCGGTACATAAACAAGATTGAACTCCCACGGGAAGAGGCCCAGGTCGTAGAGTATCTCCGGTTGCCGGAAGTGCTTGGATTACCAAGCCAGATGATCTACACTCTGAGTCGCATCGAATATGCCTACCCAGACGACGTAAAACTCGTTCTATCCCAAGGCAAAGTCGAAGAAGGAGTTATGCTCGATTTGGACGTCATTTGGGAGAGCAACGAGGCACTTACTCGGATGAACACGTTTTCAAGAATTGACGACTTGCGCAAGCGCGAAAGAGAAGCGTTTGAAGCCGTTATCACAGATAAAGCTAGAGAGCTTTTCAATGCCGATGGCTAACCTAGTTTCTGTACGTTCCACCTCCGCCGCGTTTGTGCCTCGCTATACATTCCCGGTGATTCAATCAGAGACATCTCGTGTTCGAGACCAGCACGAAGTCCCCCAAGACTTGTTCGCTGAGGATCTACTGGAGTATCGCGAAGATCCCGACCTTGTATTGGAATGCCTTGAATCCGAAGATTATGAACCCGTGCCGTCAGAACGGTCATCGGCAAGGTGGAAATACAGCTTGCTCGCGCTGACGGATAGAGCTACATCTTTCTTTGAACGCATAGAAACACGGGGAGCCGTTGTCAAAATTCCTGCGCAGTTACGATTAGCAAGGTGGCTGTCTGAAGCATTCGAGGCTGAGCCGTTTGAGGACGGTATGGATCATCCAGCTGAGGAGATTATCGGTAACGCAATCCACAGTGGCTCAGATAGCCGCGTCTTTGATTGGATCAGCGAAATATGCTTGGACGCTGAGCGGCCAGCCTTTGCCGCATCTATTCTCCGTTGTCTCGGGCGTATAGTGTACCCGGGGCAGCGGTCGTGGCGTACGGAACTCGTGCGTAAAGCATTGACAATGGATAATATTCAAATTAGAGATGCTGCAATTCAGGCAACAGAAAACTGGGGAGGCAATGAGATACGGAACGTGCTTAGAACTCACCATGAGCGATCGCCATGGCTTCGCAACTACTTACAAAGCGTAATAGATGACCTTGAGGATTAAGAATGTTTGTTGCTCGGGCCATCTCGCGGTCGAAATGGGACCCAGACGAACCAGAGGACTGGATGTCACATGGATATGTTTTGGCTGACGCGGTGACTGCTGACCTAAGAACGAAGGATAACGCGCTGTCTTTCTGGCAATGTGGCAGTGCTAAGCAAAAGGATATTGATAATGCGGCACTAGTCATAGCTGCTGGTCGACAGCACATAGAGGCGATGGATATCGTATGGCTTGACTATCACGAGTTGGAGAGTGTTGGACTCGTCATAAAGGGCACCGACGGGTGCACACCTGTCAAAGACTTAATCACGTCACATGTAGATGTGCTTCAACTCGATTACGCACGCCTTGGCAAAGTCGCGGAACATATAGTGGCTGCAATAGCAGCTGACAAATGCGAGCGGAGGAAGCCAAGGGAGGTTAGAGATATTCTCTTGCAAGCGATTAAAGGAGATCGAATAAATATCGAAGACCTGAACGAGAGCCTTCAAAAGAAGCTAACTGGCCATTTGAGTCAAAGCTGATCGGACAACTGCCATCGCGGTAGGCCCCGGGTTTCCCCGGGGCCCCCGCACAGATCCGGACGTGCCCGCTAAGGCATCCGGCTCCTCCCTCAGGTCGCGCCGCCGCGCATGACGTTAATGGGCCGGCTAACCAACCCATAGCCGTAACCGAACCATCCCATGTAACACACGAAGTCCGGCTCTGCGTCCGTAGAGTCGGCGGGAGGCGCACCTGCCGTAGGATCCGGTGGCTTGTCCGTCGCTTTCGCTCCGGGCCGCAGTCCGGCTTCCCTAACCGTGTTTCCTCCCGCCGCTCACCGAACCGGGCGTGCGGCACTACCGCACCCGGCTCTCCAGGCGGATCATGCAACTCGCACTCGGACAACGGCGTCGCCCCATGGAGCTTCTCCTGTTCAAAGACTTGCACGGTCCCTGTTTCCACTCCATGACTTGAGTCCGTTGATCATCAGGCCTGTTTACGCCCTGATAACACCCCGTGGCGTGCCTAGCATGCCACATGGCTCCTTCACTTTCGCATGTGATGCCGCCGAGGTCTCCGACCATTTACCGGTTTAGTAGGTCTCTGCCAATGCCGTGGCCTTTCCCTCTACGAACATCGCTCCGCACCTGCGGCCCCTTTCCTCCACGGGCATTACCCCGTCTCTACGGTACTACGGGCCACTCCGCCACCCTCTCGGCCCGGCCTGACCCTTGCGGGCTTCCGGTTGGTGTGTGCTACACCGCCGTCAGGGCTTCCCGTGTTGCCACTCCTTCCATCTTGCATGCATGCCAGTGCCAGTACCCCGGCGGAAATAGACCGGTGCACGTGTCGTTCTCTTCCCGGTCTACCAGCGGCCTTCCCCATGACACCGGAGGGTCGGCTTCCGCATTGCCCTTTTCGAGGCCTGCTCGGCATTCACTGCGCGTTCCGGCCTGCATGCTCGCTAAATCGCCTAAGCGATCCTTTTGCCAAAGTGCTTCAGTCCATGTTGTTACCTCCATAAACCGCCTTGGTCGCTACCAACTGAAACGACAGCTGTTGCGTGGGATTCGCACCCACAAGGAAGAAGCGCCTTATCACGGCGCACGGTGTGTGTTGGGTTGTCCGATTTCCCCTCGGGTGCGACGCTCCGCTCCACCAACTCCGCCGCGCGGTCCTCCACGCTTTGTTCGCCGGCTTCATCGCTACTATCATCGCATCTGACTCCTCCTCGCCGTTCATCCTCCGCTCGGCAATGCCTTGGTGTTTGGCGACATTTAGATAGTACAACGGCGACAAATTAAAATTAAATGGGACTTAAGGGGTTTCTGGGCGTGGATGGGCGAATTGTTCCAGCCAATCCACGTCCGAGATGGCTACCGATGAGCAGGTCCTTCTTCTTTTCAAGTTGGTCGTGAAAAAGGATGTACCCATAACAGCGGCAGCGGCCAAGGCTGGCATGTGCCAGACTACAGCGCGCAAATATGTGCGTCTGGGCAAGGTGCCGAGCGATACAAAGAAGCCCCACACATGGCGCACGCGCAAGGATCCGTTCGCGGAGGTGTGGGATGAAGCCAGGGCTTTTCTGGAAGTCAATCCCGGCCTCGAGGTGAAGGCGCTCTTTGGCGAGTTGCAGCGCCGACATCCGGGCAGGTTCCAGCAGGGCCAGTTGCGTACGCTGCCGCGGCGCGTAAAGCAGTGGAAGGCCATAGAGGGAGCTCCCTGGCGATCGCCGATCGCCAGACGAGGTCTACTTCGACCAGGAGTATGCCCCCGGGGAGCGTGCGCAGTCCGACTTCACGTGCCTCAACGAACCGGAGGTAACGATGCAGGGGGAGCCATTCCCGTATCTGTTGTTTCACTTTGTGCTGGCATATTCCAATTGGGATGCCGGCACGGTCTGCAGGTCGGAGAGCTTCGAGGCACTCTCGGAAGGCCTGCAGCATGCGCTCGCGCGCTGTGCAGGTGCGCCCCGGCTGCATCAGACGGACTCGATGAGCTGTGCGGTACGTAACCTGAAGCGCAAGAGCGGTGAAGACTTCACCGAACGCTATCAGGCACTGCTGCGCCACTACGGGATGGACTCGCGGCATACGCAGCCGGCGAGTCCACATGAGAACGGGAAGATTGAACAGCGGCACCACCGTCTGAAGCGGGCCATAAAGTAACGAGCTCATCCTTCGTGGCAGCAACGATTTCGAGAATCGGCAGGCCTACGAGGCCTTTCTCGAGAAGCTGTTTGGGCAGCTGAATGCGGAGCGCCAGGAGCGCTTCAAAGAGGAGAAGGCCTTCCTGGGGCCCCTGCCAAAGCGGCGCCTGGAGAGCTACAAGCGCTACCGCGTGCGGGTATCCAGGGGCAGCACGATACGCGTGAGAAAGAACAGCTACTCGGTGCAAAGCCAGCTTATCGGTGAGTGTGTCGACGTACGCGTCTTTGGCGAATGGGTCGAGGTATGGTATGGGCAGCGCCTTATGGAGCGTATGCCGCGGCTCTTCGGCGAGGGCAAGTACCGGATGGAGTAGCGTCACGTGATCGACTCGCTGGTGCTGGGTCCGGGAGCGTTTGCCCACTACCGGTACCGGTCGGATCTCTTTGCCACGCACCGGTTCCGAATGGCCTATGACGCGCTGCGGCGCACGCATAAGGAGGCTCACCGGGCAGACATGGCCTATCTGCGCGTCCTGCATTTGGCGGCCAGGGAGAGCGAATCGGGCGTGGATGCGGCCCTCAGCGTCTTGCTTCAGCGCAGGGAGGCCATTACGGAGCAGGCTGTACGAGAATGGAGACACCGGTGCAGACTCCGGCTCTTTGTGTAGCGGCTCCTGTGGTGGATCTGCGCTGTTATGATGGCCTTCTGGAGCAGGCCACGATGGCTGCTCTTTCGGTGGAGGCGGCGCCATGAAGACGCTGACGACAGCGGATCTGGAGCGGGCTGTACACACGGGACTGAAGGATCTGCGCTTGCCGGCCATACGGGCCTGTTACCAACAGAAGGCCGACTTGGCCCGACGGGAGTCGATGAGCGCTTCCTGCTGGAGCTCATAGAGCAGGAGCAGCAGCAACGACATAGCAACCGTATTCATCGCTGGTTGCACCAGTCGCGGCTGCCACTGCAGAAGACGCTGGACACCTTCGATCGGGGCCGGTTGCCGGTACGGATAGACCACCACCTGAGCGTGCTCTTGGAGGGAGGCTTCTTGGAGAGCCGGCAGAACGCTCTGGCCTTTGGGCCTCCCGGCAGTGGCAAAACGCACCTGTTGTGTGCCCTGGGCCGCGAACTGATCTTCCAGCGGCGTCGCGAATACCATTGCAGCACGCTCGTGCAGGAGATGCTCAGGGCCAAACGGGAGTTGCGCCTGCCACAGCTCCTGAAGCGGCTCTCGCGCTACCAGGCGCTCACCACCCGTGACATAGGGTACGTCCAGCACAGCCGGCAGGAGACGGAGGTGCAGTTCCTACTTTTGTCGCAGCGCTACGAACAGGGCAGCGTTCTACTGACGAGCAATCTGGCGTTTTCGCAGTGGGAGCGCATCTTCAAGGATCCGATGACCACGGCAGCGGCTATAGACCGGCTGGTACATCACAGCGTGATTCTGGAGCTGAACCTGCCCAGCTATCGGCTGGAGGTCTCTAAGAGGCGTCACGAGGCCGACCATCAAGCAGAGTCCGCTCCCGCAGAAGCCTTGCCGTCCTGACGCCGTCCTCGCGCTCATAGCTACTCCTGACCCGCCATAGGCTCCAGGACAGACGCGGTCCTGCCACATGCCGCGTGCAGACCGCTGACCTGTTCGGCGGACGGGAGGAACTCATGCAGTCCCGGCCTTACGCGAACGCAGCCGTTTCCAGGGGCCATGCGTCCCTCCGGTTGTTACCCGTGCCGGCCAGGGTCAAAAAACTGAACTCGGCGTTCCTTCTTAACCAAATCTTAATTGTCGTCGATGCCCTTTACTATTGACGTTCAAAAGCACGCAACGCAGTTTCTTGGGCACTGGCACTCATAAGCAGTCACCGTGCGTCCTTCACGTCATACCCCGGATTAACAGAGACTCAAGCCGGCAACGAGTCCATACCTATCAGGCCGCGACCGCTTTTTCGAAGTGTTTTCTGACGACGCAATTCACCGAGAGCCGCATCGAGAATTCCGTTAATAAACTGGCCACTTTTCGTTGTGCTGTACTCCTTGCCGAGCTCAATGGCCTCGTTGATAGAGACCTTTGGCGGTATGTCCTCAAAGCGCAGGAATTCGCATACGGCCATTTGCAAGATCAGGCGATCAATGCATGCGATTCGCTTGAGAGCCCAGTTGTCAAGGTGCTGATCA
Organism: Rhodothermales bacterium; assembly: GCA_965216255.1. Classification (GTDB taxonomy): domain Bacteria; phylum Bacteroidota; class Rhodothermia; order Rhodothermales; family Bin80. Next base: position 2,845,502 of record OZ244148.1, on the reverse strand, counting down.
ATGAGCAAGCTGGTTTCGTGCTCTGCGGCAAGCGTCTCTGTAAAGAGCCTTTCCGCAAACCTGGCCGCTTTCGGATCTTCGATGAAAGCCGGCCTTACGAGCGTATTCAAAACATGATCTAATCCGCCACCACCCATCGTGAAAGCGTACAGGGCCTGCAATACGCACTCCCGGACCTGATGTCTGGTTTTCATTTAGAGAACCTCAGTGATCCAGCCACAGCGGCACAGGAACCGAATCCAGAACAGCGGATGTGGTCGAGCGCCTAGCAAGACGCAGAAGGGGAGACACGACGTGGGCACCTGCCACTAAAAGATCTGCCTCGCAAGCGGCGACTGTCTCCAATATTTGGCCGCACGCTTCGTCGGACTCAACGCTGAGTGTTTCGGCCCGGAATCCGTGTATCCCCACATACTCGCGCGCCATACCGAGTACCAACTGCGATACGTCCCGTGCCCCCTTTTCGTGAACATGTAGGATCGCCACTTTGACGTCAATGCCAAAGGGCATGCCCTGCACAAAGCTGTGCAAAGCCTTTGTGGAGGGCCTGCTCCCGTCATAGGCCACAACCACCTGGCGAGCATCCCTGTAGACTTCGGTAACGACCAGCGTCGGCCCAACGGTGTTCTCTACTACCTGACTGAGCGTGAGTGACGTTTCCTGCGGATGGCTGTAAAAGAAATGAGGCTCTTTACCCAGCAGCAGGAGGTCGTGGAAATTCATGGCTTCCACGAACCGTTCAATCGGATCGCCCTCTTCCACATGTACGTCCGCGTTTACGCCGCGTGCGCTGGCTGCTTGCCGAAAGTGATCCACGAGATCATGGGCAAGAGCACGAGTCTTGGCCCTCAAATGCTTCTCCACCCTGCGACCAAGGTACATACTACCAATTCCGCCGCCCCGAGCACTGGCCTCTATACTGTCTGTGTCCACAACTGCCAGGCCCGTTACCTGCGCCCCATGGCGCTCGGCAATATCTAGCGCGTGCCGTATGGCAACTGAAGTATCGCTGTCCAGATCAAGACCTACGAGAATTCTCTTTATCATGCGTCTTACGTGTGTTGGATGCATAAACTAGCGGATCTGCATTGGTGGAGCAACCGTCGAGTGTCAATTCCGCCGCTTATCCACGGTGTGATCCGCATTCTTCTATGCACATAAAAATTTAGAAGAAAACTTACTTGTAATAGTAGTCGCTGTGGAAATGTTTATTGCTACGTTGTGCACAGCCATGCTCCCCCAAAACTTGCATCCATTATCCCAGTTGACCCGGCATATAAGCTGCTGGCAAGGCGCCCGGACAGTTTCTATGCACACGTATCCACAATGTGGATTACGCGGTGTAGTTCGTGAATCAACAGGCTGGTATCAACAACACCGCCGTGTGCCGAGGGATGGACGCCGGTTTCCATAAATCATTCACAGCTAATAAACAGAATCATAGGCACTTGTGAACATGAAGACCTTTATCTCTGTCAACGAAGCGAGAGCCCTTGTCCTTGCCAACGTACCGGTGCTGGATACCCAGAACCTTCGGACCGACAATGCGCTTGGCCGTACCCTGAGAACGGTTATTGCAAGCCCAGAGGACATTCCTCAGTTCGATAATTCGGCCATGGACGGCTATGCCGTCCTGTCTCCCGACGTACCTGGGAGACTGCGTATGGTCGAAGATATCCCTGCAGGCACAGTTCCGCAGATAACCTTGCACCGCGGTATGTGCGCCAGAGTTATGACAGGAGCCCCTATTCCTGCCGGCGCGGATGCTGTGGTACCAGTGGAGTGGACGTTGCTTGAAGACGGTGGTGCGGTGCGAGTGGAAAGGGCAGTTAGTCCGCAGACACACATTCGGCGGGCCGGTCGTGACGTGCGCCAGGGCGAGACTGTTTTGGAGGCCGGATGGCCGATCACGCCTCCGATGGTTGGCATATTGATGGCGCTGGGCTGCGTTAGGGTACCTGTTGCACGCCGCCCGTGCGTCGCGGTCATATCGACGGGCGACGAATTGATTGGCCCCGCAGAGCCGCTGCGGGCCGGCAAGATCCGCGATTCTAACGGGCCTGCGCTCGCTTCTCAAGTAACTTCTGCAGGAGCAGTCGTGTTGGGCCCGTTCCGTGCCCGAGACGACCGCGACAGCATCCGCGAAGTGATAGGCACGGCACTTGAAGCGGACATGCTTCTGTTGTCCGGAGGTGTTTCTGTCGGCGGGTACGATCTGGTGAAGGGTGTGCTGGAGGAGATGGGGATGGAGTTGCTTTTCTGGAGGGTGCGTCAGCGGCCCGGTAAGCCACTTGCGTTTGGGGTCTTGGAGGGGAAACCGGTGCTAGGGCTGCCGGGAAACCCTGTTTCAAGTGCGATCTGCTTTGAACAGTACGCACGTCCAGCGCTCGCCAGAATGCTTGGCCGAGCCGAAGTGCTTCGGCCAAGGTACCGGGCAGTGCTTGCGGCGCCTACGCCCAAAAGGCCCGGTCTGCATCATTTTGTACGGGGCGTGGCATACTGGGACGAGGTCGCAAGACTGCAGGTCCGGGATACCGGCCCTCAGGGGTCAAACCTCTATTCGTCGATGGTTCGGGCAAACTGTATTATTCACCTGGACGAAGCAATGGAGGCGGCACTGGAGGGTAGCGCCGTTGAAGTGGAATGGCTCGCATGGTAGGCTAGCGGCTCCCGCTGGCTGCAAGCTGATTAGCTTTGTCCCAGAGCATGCCGGCTTCCAACACTACAGGGTCTATACGATTAAGGATCGGATAGGAAGCTTCTGATCCGTAGAGCTGCCGGGCCAGAAGCATCTTCAGGTACAGCTGCAGTGTCTCGCGGTTGGCCTCTAGGTCAGTGGACAGGTAAATACGCCCGTCAGCCGATACTTCTTGAGGATCGTCCGTCAGTTTGACGCTGACCTGACTTCTGGCGGCTGCATCCCAGTAGCTGCGCCACGTGTCGGCTCCGAATTCGTATTCTTGCATGAATGTGGCCCGGCGATCTTCCCAGGTGGGACGCAGCTCGTGTTCGTGCTCCGTAAACCAGAAGCGGAAAGACTCGGCAAACGTTCCATTGAAAACGGCCTGAAGGATGGGAGCCAGAGTAGTATCACGGGTGACCACATGGTCCGGCAGGATGCCACCTCCGCCGTAGACAGTCCTCCCGTGCGTGGTTTCGTACTTGAGGGAGTCCGGCAGGCTTTGCTGGTATGCGCCAGGATTCCGTGCCGCTTCGTTCAACAAGTCAAGCTTGTCCTCCATGTACCCTCGCCGGTCACCGTATACGTACGGCTGCTGGATAAGGCGACCAGAGGGTGTATAGTAGCGCGCCGTAGTCATTTGCAACCTACTGTTATCCGGTAGGGCAAACTGATTCTGCACCAGACCCTTGCCATAGGTGCGCTGCCCGACAATAAGTGCACGGTCGTGGTCCTGAAGGGCCCCCGCAACAATTTCGCTTGCAGAAACCGAGTTGCCGTTTACGAGGACAATCACCGGTCGTGATTCAAAAATCCCCGACCTGGCAGAGCGGAACATTTGGTCTGGGACGGCACGCCCCCGCGTATACACAATGATCTGGTCATCAGCTACCAGTTCGTCAACGATGGCGACGGCAGCGTCCATGATGCCACCCGGGTTGTCGCGCAGGTCCAGAATCAGGCGGGTCATCCCCTGCTGTTTCAACAAGCCAAGCTTCTCGTAAAACTCCCGGTACGTGGTTTGCGCAAACCAGCTGATTCTTATGTAGCCCGTCTCTTTGTCCATCATATAGGCGCTAGTTACCGTATACAGCGGGATGCGGTCCCGTGTGATGGTCACCTTGATGGGCTCTCTAAGGCCAAGACGCTTAAGGGTCACGTGTACCTGCGACCCGATAGGCCCCTTCAAACGCCCCTTGACTTCGTCCTCCCCCAGTCCCACAACACTGGTGTCATCGACAGCGATTATACGATCACCTGCTCGCAACCCTGCACGTTCACTAGGCCCTCCTCCAATTAGGGAAACTACCTGGGCCGTATCAATTCTCGAAATCTCGAACCAGATACCAATGCCGCCGAACGACCCTTCGTAGCTTTCATTCACCTCCGTGAAGCTTGCGGGGTCTATGTACGTAGAATGCGGATCCAGGCCGGCCAGCATGGCCTCAATGGCCTGCTCAGCCAGGAATGCGGGTTCCACCTCCTCAACGTATTTCTTATTGATTATTAGAAAAGCCTCCTCCAACTTGCGCAATTGTTCCGTAGTGTCCTTGTCCGTTGTCGACCACTCCAGACGAGTGCCCAATACGACGCCCAATAGCAGGAGTAAAAGCGCAGGGATTACGTTACGCTGTAGCAGACGCTTCATGATCAGAGTACGGCTGGTGACTTACCGGACAAAATACAATTGCCGTCGCACTATTAGCGCGGGCTCTTCCTCTGAGCGGCGGGGCGCATTGAACAGAGCTACAAACAAGACCCAGTTATGACGGACAACGATCTGGCCGAGGCGTTCCTTGCGCGGTCACGCACCCTATTGGTGAAAGAATATCTCAACAAGGTCCGAATATGCCTGGACGAACTAGCGCCAGTTGATCTTTGGTGGAGGCCCAACCCATATTCCAATTGTGTGGGTAACCTACTGCTTCACCTCAATGGTAACGTCGGGCAGTGGATCATCCACGGTGTTGGCGGCGCCCCTGACACGCGCCGTCGACAAGACGAATTTGCTACGTGCGGGGGCGCGTCGGCGGAAGAGCTATTCGAACACCTGCACGCCACGGTATTGAGCGCCGATGTTGTCCTGAAGGGCCTGACCCCGGAAGACCTCGCCGGGCACCGCCGCATTCAAGGGCTTGAGGTCACGGTCCTGCAAGCCGCATACCACGCTGTGGAGCATTTCTCCACTCACGTGGGCCAGCTCATTTACATTACAAAACTCCGCACCGGCCGTGACCTACGATTTTACGCCTTAAATGCGGCGGGAGGCGTAAGCCGCGGCTGGCTCGGAGAATAGATTCTAGTGCAGCGGAATGGTGTCTGCACGCCGAAACTGCTCGGCACCGCTCTTCTTCGATCCCGCGGCTGGCTGGCCAAGCCCTTGCGACGCGACCCTGCGCTCGCTGATGCCGGCATCAGCATAATGCTGAAGTACGGCGCGCCCCCGATCCTCCGACAAAGACTGCGGGTTGCGCTCGAACGGACTAGCGACACCTTCAACCCGGACGTTGAGGTTCGGGCAGTCCTGGAGAATGTCTACGTTGTCCGCAAGGATTTGGCGTGCGGTCTCGGTTAGCACACTTGAATTGCGATCGAAAAAGACGGAGCTCATCTCTGCCAAGTCCGCGCAGTAATCAGCTTCGAACGGTGCCACTGTAAGATCCAGCGTACGGGCATCACGGCCAGCGTCATTCGAGACATCTAGGGTGACGGTATAACTACCCGGCTCCGCAAACGTGTGCGTTGGGGTGGAGCTGCTGCCCATGCCTCCGTCGCCGTAGCTCCACGAATAAGCCAGCGGTGCGTCGCCACGAACGTTAGCAGAAAAACGTACCGGCGTTTGCGTGTCCGGATCCGTCGGATTAGCAAGGATAGTGATCACCTGCGCCGGAACGGGAGGATCTACAACAACAACGCCCATTGATCCAGTGTCGCTGGCCTTGCCTCGCCGATTAGTGGCAGTGACTGTTACCGTATACGTACCGGCACTGGAGAATGTGTGCGAGGCAGACTGCCCATCAGCGGCTTGGCTGTCGCCAAAATCCCAGCTAATTTCAACGGGCTGCTTGGCGTCTTCGTTGGTCTCGGCAACGAAGGTACCGGCTTCATCAGTTTCCAGCCGGTCTGGACCGGAAACACCAAGAATCTCCACGTTGCGGGGGCTGCAGCCGGTAGCCAGCACTGCTGCAGCGAGGAGAAGAAACGGGGAATAACGAAAGAGTGCGATGTGTCTGTTCATGGTGGGTGGTTGCTACGGAAAGGTATCAGGGAATATGTTGGGTCGTGCTGCGGGCTCGGAAGCCGAGAACAAGCCACGAAAGACCCCAGCGGTATACGGGCGAAATATAGTGTACGGTACGGTCATTCGCCAAACTAGGTGTTACGGCGGTCTTCATCGGGGAATTACCGAGAAACTCAGCATCATGCCGGAATGGAGATGTTCCGCAATATGGCAATGTGCCATCCAGTTACCGGGGTTCGACATCTCGATCAGGATGTCCATGGTAGAGCCGACCGGGACTACGGCGGTATCTTTCCAGACGAGGTTCTTGTTCGGAGCCCCGTCAAGTGACAGGACCAGAAAACGCTGACCATGCACGTGAAATGGATGGTTCATCGGATGAAAACTCTTCGGATCGTTGAATACGCGCAGCTTTACAACATCACCCTGCTGGAATTGCCAACCAATATCCATGTTTTCTTTTCCGGTTGCGGGCTCGTGAAGGATCCACTGCACCTGGGCACCGGTCGAGAGCCAGTTCATCATGGGCATGGCGTCATTCCACTCCATTGGCGGCACGTAGAGGGTGTCAATCTCCATGGCCATCATGATAGGAACTGGTAGGTTGTGGACGCGAACAGTGAATGCCAGTTCCTTGTCTGGCGGACGGTCAAGGTAGCGACTATATGCTGCCACGTCTCGCTGCACGTCTGCATTGACGCGAAGCCGTTCGAAATGCGACGCAAAATCTGGCTCAGCCAAGTCTTTCGTAACCGTTATCATGGCCAAGGTATCGACGTGGGGATAGAACTCACCACGAAAATGGTTTATAGCCTGGATGGAATTGGTTACGGCCACTTCTCCGGCGTCATCGAAGCGTACCTCGACAACATACCGTTCCGCCGGGGAGATGGGCACACTTTCCACGAACACCTCACGTTCAAAGCGACTCACATCGGAGGCGACCAGCTTTACCGGAGCGCCCCCAAAGGTCACGTTGAATGTACGGGCATTGGCGACGTTCGTCAGAAAGAACCGGACTACGGCACCGCGCCGGACTTTCAAGCCGTATTCCGTTACCCCGTTGGTCAGCATGACGTTGCCGAAACGGCCCATGAGCGCATGAGTTGGCACCTCAGTGCCCCAGGGAATAAGGCCGTGAGCGTCGAGTAGGATGTCGTCAAGGACAAGGAATTCTTCCTGGTTTACGGCACTGTAATAGTCCTCCCGGGCAGGATTTACGAGCATGTTGCCATACAGCCCGAGGTCTTGCTGTATATCTTCACGCATGTGCGGATGGTACCAATAGATACCTGTGTCGGGAAAGTAAACCTCATAATCAAAGGTCTCGCCACGCGCTACCGGCTCCTGGGTAAGTCCTGCCACTCCATCAAACCGGTTGTCTAGCCGCAGCCCGTGCCAATGCACGGTAGTTGGCAGCTCAACGGCATTGGTGAATCTAACGACGATGGTAGCGCCCATGTCAACCTGGATGACCGGCCCGGGGTACTGGCCATTGTAGCCGTACATCACGAGCGTTTTGCCGCCAATGGTCCTTCGGACAAGCATGGCCTCTAGGTGGAGGGTGTCACCGTGGGCCAGCGCCGCCATTTCGCTGGGCCGGGCTTCGGGAAGCAAGCGGGCGACGGCCCCCATTCCGGCACTAAATGGGGTCGCGGGTGGCAGGGCACGATCCAGTCCGGGCAACATGGGCATGCTCATATCCATAGGAGGCATGCGCCATACCAAGCTGTCCGTCCGTCCGGGCTCCATGAGATGCTGATGCTGCGCATGGACCGGCAACACCAATAGCCCCATTAGGGCGGCGCACAGGCGGAAGCAAAACGCTGATACCACTCCTAGTATCCGAATGTAGCGCAGGGCTCCAGTTGAAAAGGGCCGTGGCCAGCAGACGTATGCATAAGGCCGCTGCGCGAAAGGCCACGCATTACGATGGGTCCCTGCCAGCGCTGAGCTTGCTCGGTATCGGAGGGCTCCAAGCTAATGATTACCAAGAATTTGTTCCACGAGACCTGCCCGGAAAGCGATAACTCGGATGAAAGTGAGCCAACTCGCTCGATGCGATCCAGGCTGGGCGTGGCAATCCAGGCCACGAAGTCCCCTTGCGAGGGTGCTCTCAGGTTTCGTATGGAAATAGACAGGTCGTACACATAATGGCCGTCTGCAGATATCGCGATGCCGAACGGAGAGGAGGCAAAGGCTACGTCGGCAACACCCGCGGCGCTCCTAGCGGCAGGTACTCGTCTGGTGGGAATGAGATCAATTCTGTAGTACTCGGGCGGGCTACAACTGGTCCTGGGAGGAACAGACATGCCTGATAGACAAAGGCACGCAACAATGCACACCGCACGGTAGTGTATGGCGTGCAAATTGTGGGCTAATCGATGTCCCATCGCTGTACACTCGAGCGGTCGGGCACACCCCATTTGGCGCCGTTCCACCCGTCAAAGCCTTCAATGCGGAAGGTCCAGAAGCCTGTGGACATGTCGCTGACAGTAATGAGCCCATCCGCGTTTCGCACGTCTACTCCGAAGGCTCCATTAAATACTGGGTAACGGTCCGTATTGGGCGGTCCCAGATAAGTATCATAGTAGGCGACCGTGACGGGATTCTTGGGGTCCATCATGCTGAAGATCTGGAGTCCGTCCAGATAGCCCGATACAAATACGTACGGCCAGCGCACCTCGTGGTTATGCACAAGATGGCGCCAGTCCGCTGTCCAAGCACCAACGGGGTTGTTGATGTTGGATACCTCGCCATCGAGGGCGGGCTTTAGATCGAAAATACGGAGGGGGGCATATCGGTATTCTGTTTCCGCAATTACGTAGCGGCCATTCGGAGTTGGGGTGAACGTATGACCATACCGAACACCGTTAATCCCAGTTAGCGTAACTAGCAGTTCCGGACTCCCGAGGTCGGAGATGTTGTATACGAAATACCCGCCAACTCCACCTCCGTAGAATCTGTCCTGCCCGGAGTCCTCGTGATAGCCGACGTAGAAGTCGTGGTATCCGCGGGCGCGCCCACGCCCCTCCGTCGTTTCAGGCACGGGGACACGACCTGCCAAGCGGTTTTCCATATCGCCCTCAACGATCTTGCCGAGATCATAGACGTGTGCAAACGGCCCAGAAACGGTAGCAAACAGCAGAACGCGACCAGTCGAATGCTTGTAGATAAAGATGTTGTGGAAGCCTCCGGGTAGTTCCGACTCGCGAATGCGCGCGACTTCATGGACAGCTGCTACATCCGGCAGCGACGTCACGTCCAAAATGACGGCCCCCAAGTCGCTGTCCGGCCCGCCTTGGCCGAACTGTAGCGACTGGACAACATAATAGCGCCCCTTCCACTTGAAGTACTTGACGTCCATGCCGCCGGTCCGCATGTGCAGGTCCTGATCTTCTATCCTCCACTCGTGGATAACCTTTGGGTCGGCCGGATTGGACAGGTCAATAATGTCGGTGCCCTTCGGACCAACGTCCCCGTACACCATCCGGGACACGTAGGCATACGGCCGGTGGAGCTCCTGCTCCAGTTCCATGTCGGCTACGCTCAGGCGCGGCCCAAGCGGAATGTGACCGACGACCGTAATGTTGTCACTGCCCGGCTTTTCGGGCGTCCACTGCGCGACGGCGGCCGCGGGCGCCATGAGGATGACAAGAAGGGGTAGTTGGCGCGCTTTCATTGGATTAACGTCGCAAATGATGAAGCAGTTCTATTGCTGCGTAGGCCCCCTTTCCCAGTCTTGAACGCTGGAAATGTTCGGAACGCCGTAATCACGCCCGTTCCAGCCGCCAAAACCGTCCATCTGGAACACCCAGAAGCCAGTGGTCATGTCGCTAACGACAATAAGACCGTCTCTGTTGCGTACGTCGACACCCCAAGCTCCATCGTATACATTCCACGTGTAGGGGCTGCCCGACCGCATCGCGGCTTCCGCTCGGTTATTGTGGTGGCCGTTGAAGGTGTCGTAGTACGCCACGGTATAGGGCCGTGACGGATCCTCCATGTTTACCACCGAAAGGCCAGTTTCGTATCCGGCAACGAATAGGTACGGCCAGCGAATTTCGTGGTTGTGAGCGAGGCTCTTCCAGTCAGCGTGCCATGCGCCGATGGCGTGGTCAATGTTTTTTACCTCACCGTCCAGGGCCGGTTTAAGGTCAAAAAAACGGAGGGGCTGGTACTGAAATTCGGTTTCGCCGACGGCGTAGCGGCCATCGGGCGAAGGCGTAAACGTGTGTCCCCAGGAGACGCCCGGAACTCCTGAGATGGTCAACAAGAGCTCTGGATTCGAAAGGTCTGTGACGTTGTAGACATAGTAGCCGCTTCCGCCGCCGCCATAGAATCGGTCTTGTCCAGATTCAGGGTGGTAGCCGACATAGAAATCATGGTATCCCCGCGACCACATATTGTCAGTTTGTGCCACGGGGACACGGCCAACAAGTGAGTAATTCTCGTCGTTAAGCACAGCAGCCATTTCGGTCTGATTGCCTTTTAGGAAACGGTCCATGTCAAAGACTTTCGCATACGTTCCCGAGGTAGCGAATAAGAGGGGTCTGCCGGCCGAGTGTTTATAGACAAATATGTTGTGGAAGCCGCCACGAGTCTCGGATTGGCGGATACGGCCTACCTCGGATATCTGCTCCGGAAGATCGGTGACATCAAAGACGATGGCGCCGACCTCCGAATCGGGACCGCCTTGACCAAACTGCACAGACTGTATGTAATAGAAACGTCCCTCGTGCTTGAAGTAGCGCCCGTCCATGGCACCGCCCTGATGCAGGTCCTCATCCTCTATGCGCCAGCGGTGGATAACCTTGGCGCGTGCCGGTTCGCTAAGGTCTATAACATCAAATCCAATTTCGTGTACGCGCCTGGCAACGTAGGCATAGGGTCTCGCTGGATCTTGCTCTACTTCGATATCCGATACGGAACCGGCTTTGCCGAGAGGAAGATGCGACAGGACCACTATGTTCTCGCTGCCGCGCATGCCCGGTGGAGGCGGATGGGAGGGATGCTCCAGGCCTCTGGGCTGTGCGGAAGCCGCATACGCTAGCAATCCAACGGCCAACGGTATTGGGCAATAGCGTAGCATCGGTGTACCTCCAATAAGTGGCTCGATTCGCCGAGCCGTTCACGAAAACCCGTGGCAAATCTATAACAATATACTGCGTTTGCGGCGGTATCGTTATAAATCGAGCGTGCTCCGCCAAAGGAGAGGAGCAGGAATTCATTCGCGCGTCTGGAGTCCTTTCCTGGTATGACACGCGCAAGAACCAGCTGCACGGGAGTTCCGAGTGGTGCCTGTATTACCAGGACAACGCTGTAACGGAACTGATGGACGAGGGAGACCGCCTTTTCGTGGCCCGCTGGCCGGGTGACACGGTCCTGTTTATTGTGGTGCCGGGTGGCAGCACTATCGCCAACCCAGCTGTCATGATCTCTTTGGCATCACAGGCGCAGGCCCTGACCTGTTTGTGGCGCCGGAGATTACAGACCATGGCGATGCGCTTCTTGATTTTGTGGCCCGTCTGATACTCGACGAGCTCGGCATTGAAATACGAGGATCCGCGCGCCAACGAGCTGGATGCCATAATCGAGCCGTTCGCGTACAAATTCCCGTCGACCCGGGCGTTTTCGGACCGTGCACGTCTTACGCTGTCCGCAGTTAGCGCACGCGATGATCCCGATACGGCGCTGGTGGCCTGGGTGGATCACGAGTATGCGATGTTCCGGCGGCTTGAGGTGCGGATTGTGGAGAAGGAGATCAGGAAGGGATGGACGAAAGATAACGACTAAGGTGGATGTCGATGCGTTTCTGAATTATTTGCTCGGCGTCCAGAATCGCCGAAAGGCCTGGATGGGCAGGGCCCTCGAGAATCATCTGGAGCCGTTTTTGACGAGTGGGAGCTCCGCTACACCGCGCAGGTGAAAACGGAGACCGGAAGAGGCTCTTGCAAAAATGCATTGCTGGAATTGTCGGTTTCGGCAATCGGCGCAGCAATTCAGGGTGCATTCAGTGGGTTGAAGGAAAAAGACGCCGATGTGATTTTCGCACTCCGACAACGCTAAGTGTCGCAGTGATTTCGGCTCGCAATGACAGATTTCGGCGATTAACTGTGACAATCACGCATACCAACCCTGTGCACCTGGCACGACAGGCGCCTTTCTGCGCTCAGGTGAACTCGTTTAGCTCAGCAGTCGCACCATTTGGTCTACGGTCAGCGCGAGCATAGCGAACATGAGGTGACACTTCACCTTCGCGTTGCCACGAACGTGACGAGCGCCTTACTCGTCTTTGAGGCGACCAAAGAACGTTCGACGATCGAACGCTCTTTGTAGCGTTCGCGCGCTGGCGCTACAAACCCAGCCGTACGTTGGGCTTTCGCCTCACGCTTTAGCGCCTCCTTCCCAGCGCGCGTACGCGGGTGCTCGTCAATGATCGGCACATGTCCAAGACGCTGGCTGTGGAGGCGTATTTGCTCCACATCATAGGCGCTATCCATCACATCGTATAAACTCGTTACCAGTTCCGCGAACTTGGCCCCCAGAGGAATGGCCACCTGACTGTCATGCACCGACGCGGACGTCACGATGCAACTAATCGGTATGCCCCCGTCTGCCACATCAGTGTGCAGCTTGTAGCCGCTCCAGCTTTGCTTGTAGCCCTTGGAATTGCGCTTGGCTCCCCGGTTGCACTCCTTTGGCAGGTCATCTTCCATCTCTTGCAGGCTCATACCCAACTGGCGTACGACACGCCGTTGCTTCCTTGGAGATTGCTCCCCCTTGCGCGCTCGCCCAGGCTTGCGCTTGGCAGGCGCCGGCTCCTTCGCACCAGGGCGCTCGCGAGCCTGAATGGCCGTCGAATCACGTGAAATATGTCCCACTAGCGCATCCTCGTAGCACGACTCGATCAGCGCACGATACATCTGATCGGGCAGACTAGTAACGGCAAACTCTGCGAATGCGCGTGAAAAAGTCACCTCGCTTGGAACCTGGTCTTGACGTTGCCACCCACACAAGCGGCGCAGTTGTGGGTCAGAGCAAATCCGGTCGATCAACGCACGGGCCATACCGATATTGTAGACCGCCTTCGCAAGAAACGCCCGCGCGCTGCCGTGGGATCGCTGCGCAGATAGCACTCAATGCGACCGATATCTAACACGTTCAGAAGCTTCGGCTGCAGCTCGGTCAAAGGACCGATCAACTCCTGCGCGCAAGAGAAGAGCTGCATTTGGTGGCTTATCCAAGAACACAGTATCTTCATTCTAGGGGACATGGCTGCCTCCGCTGTCTTAGAGAGTTTGGACACCTCTGAAGATACCAAAGTCGGAGGCGCCAGGCCCCTACCTCCCCGCTTGCTTGGGGAAACACCACCTATCTGGTGGGTTTTGCAAGAGGCTCGAGTGCACGTCGGATACTGTCGGGTCTGTCATACGATGTAGTCCGGATATGCCCGTTGAGGGCGATTAATGGGTACTCCACAAGGATACGCCCCGGCGCTCTTTAGACCAAACATTTTGACAGTATCTCCTTCTAGGACGCATACCGACTCATCCCATGAAGCGGGTTCACGAACTATTGCCGCACCGCTGGCAGGCACACCTAAAAGTCGTTTTCCTCCGGCAGAAGGCCTGCATAGACCAAGAACTTGCAATTCTGCCGGGCACCGGGCACCTTGACTCAATAGACCGCACTGCAGGTGTCATCCTGCTGGGGGCAATGAAACGCTCTCCACCTACATGGCAAGGGGGGTTACGGGACGCTTACATTCTCTTTACTCATACCTCATCGTACAATCCACGATGCGCCCATCGCTTGTAGAACAGCCTACTCTTTAGCACATCATCCGGAATCGGGTGATGTGTACCGATTAATAAGCCGCTTACGACATCATAGACCAGCACAAGCGGTGTAACCGCACCCACATTCGCAAGACCAGGGAGGTGATCCCACGATGGCTTCTCCCTGATGGGGAATCCAATGCCGTACATCGAGGCGAATTCCGTCACGCGCTCATCCATGTGAAAGCCATGTACGGTAGCATTGGATGAGCCGGCGATGTTATTCAGTATTTCAATATCTGTCTCCAGTCCGTTCGAACAGTTGAGCGAATCTGTAATGATTATGAACAACAAGGCACTGCTCAGATTCTCAGTCGCGATAGCATCGTCCTGCGGCACGAGCCTGTTCACATGGTAGCGCCGTAGTGACTGGAAGGTCTCTTCTTCTACCTTTATCGCCCCAGCTTCCACACGGGCCAAGAACGTTTCTTCCAGTATCTCTTCATATAACGCGGTTAGCTCCTTGTGTTGCAGTAGGAGCAGGACCGTGCTGACCAGGACGCCCACGAGCAACATCGTGAGCACAGTGACAATACTGGGCAGTCGCAGTTTGCGCCAACGAATCTTATCCATAGCACGTCTTAGCAGGTTAGCTTGGCGACTTGAGGGGGCAATACAGCCATGTGAGGGTTTGCAAAACTGTCGTTAGCGGTAAACGACGCTATCTTCCCTTTTCAGCATATATGAATGCGTACGAATCTGCGGATTTTCGTCGTGAGTCTCATTGAGGTCCACGAAGTAAAGGAACCTCTCGTCAGCAAACTTCAGCTCTCCCGGTGATTTCACGTCCGATGCGATCTTGAAGCCGTCCGTATGCCATAGTTCCAAAGATAACTTCATACGCCTCTCCTTGCGGTCGGGGGTTAGAAAGTACTGGAACAAGAATGGTGTCCCCTTAGCCAGGAACAATCCGCGCATTTGCGATAGCCCATAGAAATACTGGACGCGCTCCATCTCCAGAGAACTATCCTTGCTATCCCATTTCTGCAACCTGTTTTCGTCAGGGCCTTTATAGTACGACGGTTCAGCATCAAAGACAGAAAGCAATTCCCCCGAGGAATCAGTCTTGAAGATCCTGTGGTCCGAGATATAGCCGTAGTACACGTTACCTACGGCATCAACTTCGATGCCTCCACCGTAAAGATTCATCTGGACCTTGGCTGGGTACGGGATTTCTCCCCAACTATGCCGCAATGTGCCTTGGGAATCATAAGTAAGAATGGCCGGTCCATCACGGTAATGATTTTCGCGCAAAAAATAAACGACTCCATGATTATTAACGGCTATTTTCTTCAGTCGATCAACCATGACAGGAAAACTATCGACGAACTCATGTTTCGCATCGTAGATACTGACACGTCCGTTATTCCCATCGTACAAGTAGCTGGAGCCATCTTGGCCAACGGCCATAGCATCTACGAAGCCGATCTCTCCCGGGCCGTTCCCCGGAGGGCCGAAAGTTGTCGTAAAACGTCCCTCAGGGTCGAATACTATTATTGGAGGGCTATTATGCGCCCAGAAGACACCTCGCTTATCAAGATGAAGGAAGCGTGGCAGTTCAAGAACAGACTCGGTTGTTAGCTCAAGCCTGACGGAGCGAGCGTGCTCCTTCGGCTGCAACGTCACCTGCGCAGTGTATGGAGCGACCGGCGATGCTTCCGCACTGTTCGTTTCTGGACTGTTGTTCCCGTCCGAAGCAACGCACCCCGTAGCCAGTAAAGCCAACAATAACGAGCCAATGGCACACGAAAAAGTCCGTGACTCTAGTAACATTGAATCGGATGCAGCCAGCGACAACGTCATAGTCAGTTAGTGAATGGGAGTTCGGCACCAAGATAATGCTTCAGGTATAGTATATACCAAACGGCAAACTGGAAAGAGATTTAAAAATACGTTGCTGCCGTAAATGTGCGACAAATACGAACCTGATTATACTTGGGCGCTGCATACTACGACACACATCGTTCATTCATTCCGGTGAAATCCACGGACGCACTGGCGACGCGTCCTGGGATGCACACTCCCACGAGGACCCCGCAGTGACTGGCCTGCTTATCCACGAAGATCCCGGAATCCTGGGAAGTACACCGGTATTCACCGGCACGCGAGTACCGATGCGCCGTAAGCGTCGGGTGAACCACACCTTGCGTGGGTGAGGGGCTGGTCAGGAGATTGTTGCCTGAGCCGAGGATCAAAGCCCACGATTGATGCGCAAGCCCAGACGCACAGCGGAAGAAATGTTTCCGCTGGTAGCACAGTACCTGGCGGGGAGCCAGACAGCGGAGGCCTTTTGTGCCGAGCACGGAATCTGCCGTTCGCAGCTGTCTTACTGGCGGCACAAGTATGGTAAGAAGGCCGCTGCATCCGAAGGCGCAGTCTTTGTGGAGATAGGGGCCCATGCTCTGCGTGGGCAGGCACAGGCGGCCTATCCGAGCGGGGTGCGGCTGCGCTTCTTCGTGCCGGTATCCTCCTCGTTCTTGGCGACACTGGCTAAGCCGTGATCGGGCTGGGGCCTTCTCACCGGTACTATCTGCAGCGCAAGCCCGCCGACATGCGCAAGAGCTTTGACGGCTTGTGCGCGCTGGTGCACTCGGGCCTGGGGAAGGACCCGATGTCGGGTGACGTTTTTGTTTTTGTAAACCGAAGAAGGACGCATATAAAGCTGCTTTCATGGGATAGGAGCGGCTTTGCCCTTTTCTACAAACGGCTGGAAGCGGGCACGTTCGAGCCGCTCAAGAG
Organism: Rhodothermales bacterium; assembly: GCA_965216255.1. Taxonomy (GTDB): domain Bacteria; phylum Bacteroidota; class Rhodothermia; order Rhodothermales; family Bin80. Next base: position 2,829,001 of record OZ244148.1, on the reverse strand, counting down.
CGACAAACCGACGTGGGCACAGATGGTGCTGCTACTGGAGGGGATATCGCTAAAGTCTCTCAAATACCGGCGCCGCTATGTGGCGAGGGGCTAAGAAGTAGGCGAATGATTATCTAAGAAAATGTGACTTTATGCTTGCGTAATCTGTTGAAGAATCATGCAGGCCACCGAAGCTCCCCCCCCTCTTCCGCGACGCTTGACCTGCCCCGTGAGGAACTAGTAGGCCTGCACGAGGAAAACAGCCGGTTACGCCAGGAGAACGCCGGTCAATGTCTGCGATTGGCGGAGCTTGAGTTTCAGTTGGCTGAACTCCGGCGTCTGGTTTTTGGTGCCAGGAGCGAGCGGTTTGTGCCGGAGCCGGACACGCTGCAGGGAGCGTTGTTTGAAGAGGCGGAGTGTGTGGCGCCTTTGCCGTAGCCCGAGACCATCACGATAAAGCGGAGGCTGCCTGCTGCGAAGCGGGCTGCTGTACGCCAGGTGTTGCCTGCGCATCTGCGGCGCGAGGTGATTGTCATCGAGCCGGAAGAAGACACGGCGCTTCTCAATCGGCAAGGATGTGACGGAGACGCTGGATTACGAGGCAGCCAAGCTGAAGGTGATCCGGCGCGAGCGTCCCAAATACGTCGACCCCGCCAATGAGGCCAGAGGCGTGATCATGGCAGAGTTGCCGCCGCGCCTGATTGACAAAGGGATGGCGGAGCCGGGGCTGTTGGCGCATGTGACGGTCGAGAAGTATTGCGATCATCTGCCTTTGTACCGGCAGCGGCAGCGTTTTCAGCGGGAAGGCGTAGCGCTATCGACCTCGACGCTGGCAGACTGGATAGCCCAGACGGCGTGGCATCTTGGGCCGCTGGTCGAGGCGCTCAAAGAGGAGGTACTGGCAAGCGGGTATCTGCAGATGGATGAGACAACGATCCAGGTACAGGATCGCAGCAAGAAGGGCAAGACGCATCGCGGCTTTTACTGGAGTTTATCACGCGCCGGAGCCGCAGCTTGTGGTAATGGACTATTGCAAGGGCCGCTCGCGAGATGGGCCGGAGGCGATTTTGCGCGGATATGCCGGAGCCTTGCAGGCGGATGGGTATGCGGCCTACGATGCGTTCGAGCTTCATAGATCGATTACGACCTATGGGTGCATGGCGCATGCGCGCCGTAAGTTCTACGAGGCTCAAGGCAGCGAGCCGGATAAGGCCGGCTATGTGTTGGGGCAAATCAAGCTGTTGTACGACATCGAGCGCCTGTTGCGCGAGGAAGAGGCAAGTCCTTCTCGGCGCCGCCAGGTGCGCCAGGAGCAGGCCCAGCCGGTACTGGAGGCGCTGAAGCCTTGGCCCATCCGGGGCTGCCGAGGAGTGTGTGCGGCAAGGCCGTTCGTTACATGCTAAACCGATGGGAGAAGCTGACACGTTTTCTGTCTGACGGCAGAATCGAGGTTGACAACAATTTGGTCGAGAATGCGATTCGCCCGCTTGCCGTGGGACGCAAGAACTACCGTTTGCAGGTTCGCACGCGGCAGCCCAGCGGGCAGCGGTGGTCTATTCTCTTCTCGGCACGTGCAAGCTGCACGGAGTAAATCCCCAGGCCTGGCTTGCCGACGTGCTGGAGCGCATTCCGACTCATCCTGTCAAGCGCGTGGCACGCCTCTTGCCCCATCGCTGGCAAGAGGCGCAGCAACCTCTAGCATCGGCGGCTGTGCTGCAGCCATAAGGCAAGCTGCTCCGGGTTGCAGAAGGTATCGGTGTATTCCGTGCAAAACGTGACTTTCCCCGGACGCGCCCAGCTGCGACCGGGAGATTCCGTACTCGGCACAAAAGGCCTCCGCTGTCTGGCTCCCCGCCAAGTACTGTGCTACCAGCGGAAACATTTCTTCCGCCGTGCGTCTGGGCTTGCGCATCAATCGTGGGCATTGATCCACTCGTCAGGCGACAATCTCCTGACCAGCCCTTCACCCAGGCAAGGTGTGGTTCACCGGACGCTTACTTATATGCGTCCTTTTTCGGTTTACAAAGACAAAGACATCACCCGACATGGGGTCCTTCCCCAGGCCCGAGTGCACCAGAGGGCGCAAGCCGTCAAAGCTCTTGCGCATGTCGGTGGGCTTGCGCTGCAGATAGTACCGGTGAGAAGGCCCCAGCCCGATCATGGCTTAGCCAGTGTCGCCAAGAACGAGGAGGATACCGGTACGAAGAAGCGCAGCCGCCCCCCGATTGGATAGGCCACCTCCATCTGTAGCTGCTCACGTGGAGCAGCGGCCCCTATCTCCAGGAAGGCTGCGCCTTCGGATGCAGCGGCCTTCTTACCATACTTGTGCCGCCAGTAAGACAGCTGCGAACGGCAGATTCCGTGCTCGGCACAAAAGGCCTCCGCTGTCTGGCTCCCCGCCAGGTACTGTGCTACCAGCGGAAACATTTCTTCCGCCGTGCGTCTGGGCTTGCGCATCAATCGTGGGCTTTGATCCTCGGCTCAGGCAACAATCTCCTGACCAGCCCCTCACCCACGCAAGGTGTGGTTCACCCGACGCTTACTATAGGGAAGGTGCAACAGAAGGCGCGGGTGATGCGCACGCAGGCCTATACGGATACCGCCACGGGGAAGCGCAGGATGCGCCTAGTAGCATCTGGTGCCATGCCCAATGCCTACTATGTCTACCTCTAGGATGATGATTTTGGGCCGCTCTTGATCAAGTTCTGCTCCTCCCGTACACGGCCCGGCTTTGCATCCATGGGCACGACCTTGTCAAGCGCCCGCTGGATAGGCGGGGTATAGCGTACGAGACCTTCGATCGTGGCATCCTTTCGTGCGAAGATCCCAAGGCGCTGAATCAGCTATGCCAAGCCGTCACTTCCGGGCGCATAGACCGGATACTGCGCAAGTGGCTGCCGCATCCCTTCACGGCGGAAGATCGGCAGGCAGGCATTCGGTACGATATCTCCATTCTCCAGCCGGAGTTCTCACTTGCGCAGGTCTTCGAGTATAGTGTACCCCAAATTCTGGACAGTAGTTTAAGATAGAATCCTGCCTCTTAAGTCGAGGTACATGTCACGATGAAACGGAAGTCGTACGCCGCCGCATTCAAGACTCGAGTGGCCGTGGAGGCCATACGAGGTGAGCAAACCATCAGCCAGATTGCCGCCCGCTTCGAGGTGCACCCCAGCCAGGTGAACCTGTGGAAGAAGCAGGCGCTTCAGCACTTGATGGATGCCTTTTCCACGCGTCGTGGCAAGGCCAAACAACAAGAAGAGGTACTTAAGGATGAAGTGTATGGCCAAATCGGGCGCCTCAAGGTGGAACTGGACTGGTTAAAAAACTTCGGTTCACTCTCTTGAAGAGAAGCGGCGCATGGTGGAGCCAGATCACGCTCAGCTGAACATAGAGCGACAGTGCGAGCTACTGGGCCTGACCCGCTCCAGCGTGTATTATCAACCCGTCGGTGAATCGTCCTATAATCTGCAGTTGATGCGCGTCATAGACGAAGTCTACACGGCCCACCCCATGCTGGGTGCATGACGCATATGCTTCGGCGCGAAGGTCACGCTGCGGGTCACAAGCGGGTCTATAGGCTGATGCACCTTAGGGGCTACAGGCTATTTATCCGAAGCCCCGACCCCGCGTGGGCCCGGGGCCAGCTCTTCGGTATCCTAACCTATTGAAAGGGCGGCACATAGACCGTCCCAATCAGGCCTGGTGCAGTGACATCACCTACATTCGGATGGACCGCGGATTTGTGTATCTGGTCGCAGTCATGGACTGGTAGAGCCGTTACATACTATCGTGGACGCTATCCAACACACAAGACGCGAGTGTTTGCGTGGAGACTTATAAGGACGCACTCACGATCAGCCAGCCCGAGATCTTCCACTCGGACCAAGGGTCACAGTTTGCCAGTGAAGAGATGACATCACTCTCCAAACGTGCTGGCATCCGGACTTCGATGTGTGGTCGTGGCCGGTGCTACGACAACATTCTGATTGAGCGGCTGTGGCGCAGCGTCAAGTACGAGGAGGTCTACCTCAACGAATACGCGAACCTGCGGCAGGACCGGCAGCGCCTGGGAGGCTACATTAGCTTCTACAACCACAGTCGTCCGCACCAGAGCCTTCGGTACCGAACCCCATCCGAAGTCTATCACGGCCATTCAGGACCCCACCCAGCGATGGCTATAACCCACACGACAACCACATGCCCACTGGGACCAAGATGTCCCGCCATCCCCCACAACCCTGGCAGTTCTCTATCTTAAATCAAGCGAAATCCTGTCCAACGATTGGGGTACAACTCAGAGCGCCCCGTGCAGGGGCGCAAATTCTTTGAGGAGCTCATTCGGGAGAATCTGGACATGGGCTGCAGTGATCACGTGTCCTTGATCTTCAGCTGCCGCGTTACCAAGCGCACGCCCTCTGGCTTCCGCACGCGCGTGATCACCCATGGGGTGACGCCCTTACTCTACATCGACTACAAGAAGAGTCGAATCAAAGAGTACTTCAAGGAAGGCTGCGCTTTGCGCACGGAGATCGACGCATCGATTCTGGCACAGCTACTCGATTGCCGCGTAAACTTGACTCAAATGTAAAGATTAGCTCCAGACAAGCGATCTAGACCCTGGGCTCGGGTTCCGCTTGCGGCGGTCGGAAGAACGAAATCCGGCATATACAGCCGGGCCTCGGTGCCAGAGCCAGCCAATTGGCACGGTACACCTGGAACCCGGTCTTGCGCCCGAAGTGCCATGGCGTGAGGCATGTACAGGCAGTGCTCAATCCGGTCTGTCATTGTAGCCTTGGCAGTCCGCACCCGGGGAGGGTTTAGCAAGCCAGCGGAGAGACAAATACAGCAAAGCCCGTGCTACGAGTATCGTGCGAACTTCAGTAAAAGTGCTCTGGATTCTGGCAGTAGTCCTTTTCGGGGTCGCCAGCGTCATCATCCACTATCGGCTCAAGATAGTCTTGGCAGGCGGTGGATCGGCCATGATAAAAGAGCTGGAATCCATTAGCGTTGGCAGTCTTGCGCCGGATTTCACCGCCACGGATTTGGACGGAAACACGGTAGTGCTTTCGGGAATCCTGGAGGACAGGCTCATGGTGCTGGATTTCTGGGCAACTTGGTGTGTGCCATGCCTCCAGGCCTTCCCTGAAGTGCAGAAACTGCACGAAGAATTTGCGCCACGTGGTGTAGAATTTGTTGCGGTTAGCTTACGGGAAAATCCAGACGATGTCCGCAGGTTCATCGAGCGGACCGGTTACACAGTTCGGGTCGTGGCAGACACCGATGGCGCAATTGGTAGTAGGTACGGTGTAATGGCCATTCCGAGCATAGTAGTGGTCGGGCAGGATGGCCGTGTGGAATTGATTACCGTCGGCCATTCTCCCGAAAGAGAAGGTGCCCTGCGCCAGCTCCTTGAGCAAATAAGTCCGGTGCGTTCGCTCATTGCGCAGGAAGAGGCCAAAGAATGATGGGCGTCATTCGTACCGAAGATCTTGGAAAGACCTATCGAGGAGGAACGGTAGCCCTCAAGGGTGTCAGTATCGAAGTCGAACCTGGGGAGATTTTTGGCTTTCTGGGACCCAACGGCGCCGGAAAATCCACTACGATTCGACTACTCCTCAATTTCATGCGGCCCACAAGAGGGGCGGCGTTTCTTTTCGGTCGACCGGTTACTTGCGCCAAGACACGAAAACGGCTGGGCTATCTCCCCGAAACGCTACGCTTGCATTCCTATTATTCGGGCCAGGGGCTGCTTGAATTCTACGCAGGCCTTGCAGGCTTGAAGAAGGAAGGACGGCCTCGACGGGCAGCTCAACTTCTCAGTTATATAGGGCTGGCCGATGCACAAAACAAGCGAGTTTCCAAGTTCTCAAAGGGGATGCTACAGCGCATCGGCCTAGCGCAGGCACTTATTCACGATCCGGATCTGCTTATTCTGGATGAGCCTACGTCCAACCTTGACCCCGTTGGCCGCAGGGATTTCTGCAGTATCATGAAGGACTGCAAGCAGAGAGGCAAGACGGTATTCATCTGCTCGCACGTTCTTTCGGAGGTCGAAGCTGTTTGTGATCGTGTAGGCATTTTGCAGGGGGGCATATTGACACGAATTGGTACCCTCGAGGAGCTGTCTGCTGATCGCGGGTCCAGAGTCTTTGTGCGGAATCTACCAGCCTCGGCCATAGCGGCTCTATGTGCCACCGGTGCGCGGCTCACATTGCAGGGGAAGGAGGCCACCATCGCATGCGAGATCACGTCCATTGGAAAGGAAGTAGAACGTGTGCTGGAACACCACGGGGTGGAGGCTGACCGCATTGAAATTCAACGTGAATCCCTTGAAGATATCTTTTTCAGCGCCCTGGATCGAAAGGAATACTGATGAGAACTGTACAGCTGATTGCGACAGATACCATTCGATCGTTGCTGCACGAGCGCGTGATTTCAGGGCTCATGCTGTTGACGGTCCTGCTCACAGTTGTCTTCTCGATCATAATGACGCAGATGCAAGACTTTGCAGGAGGAGTGCCCGAAATGAATACACAGCGTGAAGAGTTGGGTCTCTCCGATGAGATGCAGGAAAGTATGCAGATGCAATTCGAACCCTACTCGCGCCTGGTGCTCGGCGTTTTCTACTGGTTTGTCTCCCTCTCTGTGACAGTAGTGGCGGCCTTTGTTTGTGCCACGGCTGCATCGGGCGACATCCGCCGAGGGACCATTTTCATAATGCTGTCAAAGCCCGTAAGTCGCACGCAGTTCTTGCTTGGCAAGTATTCTGGAGCCTTGGCGGTAATTGTGGGCTACTCGGCACTTACGGGCGTTGCAGTGCTGGCCTTTACGTACGCGAATGGACTCGATGTTAGCTCTGCCGCCCGCTTTGCCCCCATGGTTACCCTATGCCACGGGTTGATGGTCGGATCCTTGGCCTTGCTACTTTCGCTCTATATGCATCCGCTGCTCGCAGCCATTCTGGCCTACTTTGCCAGTGCCGGATATTTTTCGCCACCGAATCCACTTTACTTCATTCTTCCGAGCTACGATCAGTACAACGTATTCCAGCTCCTTTCTACTGGAAGGGTGCTTTCTGCCGGAGACATGCTCACGCTGACCCTTTACGCACTAGATGTAGCAGCGATACTTCTACTGCTAGCCCTCTGGCGCTTCCGCACCCGACAACTAATATAGCGGTATTCAGTCGTCGCCTCCCGTACGGCAGGGGAGGTATAGGGATTCGACAGACGGCGCGGTTGGATTCTTACGCCAGCGCCTTACCCAGGCACCCGAAGAAGAATAGCCGGGGTCTATCTGCCGTCCGGACCCGCGCCCCAATCCTGAACACTGGACATGTTTGGCAAGCCCCATGCATGGCCGTGCCATCCCGAAAAGGCGTCCAGCGTGAATGCCCAGAACCCCGTATCTAGGTCGCTTGCTACGATGAGCCCGTCCGCATTGCGCACATCTACATCAAAGGTGCCGCCCGGCGCTTGCATTAGGGGCGGGGATTGTTCCACTAACGGTGGCGTGGTACGGTAGTATGCATCGGTATAAGGGTTGAGCATGTCACGTACGTTTACGACCTGCAGTCCGTCCTCCAGTGCCGCGACGAACGCCAGGGGCCAGCGCAATTGAATGCCCTGATATTCGTTCTGCCAATTGGATGTCCAGGCCGAGACGGCAGTTCGAATGCGCGGCAGTGTGCCGTCAAGCCCGGGCTGCAGATCGAAAATCCGAATCGGCGCCGTCCTGTAGTCTGCTGTCGTCAGCACATAGCGTCCATCCGGTGTCGGTATCATGGTGCGTCCACGCTGGACGGCGGCGGAGCTGATAGACGTAAGCAGGGAGATGCTAGACGGGTCCGTCAAATCGTACACGTAATACCCCCCTGCACCGGCAGCATACAGGCGATCTTGCTGCGTGTCAGGCTCAAATCCAGCAAATACGTTGTCGAAACCGGTCTCCGAGGTCTCCAGTTGGCTTGGAGTTGCGACCGTGGCTGCCAGCGCGCCGCCCTCTTCCACGACTACCTCGAGGTCATATACGTAGATAGACCCTCCACCCGATGCAAGAAGCAGGCTTCGGCCGTTCGAGTGCCGGTAAGCGAACAGCGATTCGTAACCTCCCTGCGCCTTGATACGGACGACCTCGTTGATCCGGAGCCCTCCTGATACGTCGAATATGATTGCCCCGAGGTCTGACAGCGCCTTGTCTGTGGCGTGCTGAAAGGCCTGTGCAAGGTAGTGGCGATCCCCGAGAGAAAACGTTGTTAGGTCTTGGGCCGCAAGGCTGGTATCATCGTCCACATGCCACTCGGCGGCGAACCGTGGCTCGGCCACATTTGAAATGTCAATCATGACAAAGCCAACAGGTCTCTCTCGTGTGGACAGGTATACAAAAGGGCGTGCTAAATTCTGATCAATGGCAATGGCTGCTGTTCCACCTTCGATAGTGAGTTGCCCTGCAACATGCATGTTGCGACTGCCTCCGGGCGATTCCTGGGCACGCGCGAATTGACTCCCAGCAAGCAGCAGAAATGCGGCGACGGTTGCATGTCCGGTTCTCATAGCCATGGACGGGACGATTGCCAGACACGCAGCTTAACGAAAAGTCATCGCAATCGCAAAGGGCGTCTGGGGTCTGCCGATGTATCTGCCTGCGGAAGGGGTAGCAGTCGGCAGGCACAAATCTTCGCCGCAGCCGTGGCCATGCACAAGTGATCTGCCTTGGACCGCCCGGGATACGCAGAGCCGTGCAGTGGGCCTTCAGTTCGCCATTCGGCCCTATGCCCAGACGTCGTGCTGTTGCCGCAGTCTTGGTGGACGCAATCGTATGTCGCGGTCCGTCATGTAGAAACGCTGCGTTGAACTACCAGAGGGATTGAACTTTATTCGGGCAAGCGTATATTACAACCTGCATTCAGACCGCGTCGTACCTTGCGAGCCGCTGCACTCTTTTTTTTGTTATTTGTTACGATTGGTGCTGCAATTCTCGACGCGCGGCTCAAGTATTTCGATGTGGAGCACGACGGAAACGG
>OZ244148.1:0-2812500 GCA_965216255.1 Rhodothermales bacterium | reverse complement strand
GAGACAGAAGATAGCACAGGCAACGCGGAAAACGAGCTTCTTCGGAGGGAGGGCGGAGCCCGACCGGAGAAGAAGCTGCTTGCTGGCCGAAGAAATTCGCGCTCCTTGACCTTTGAGGCAGCCAATGCCGACGGGCGAGCATGGCTCTTCCCCTGCGTGTAGGCACGCATGATGTCACCCGAACATGGTACAATGGTCTATGGGTCTTTCTGGCGACGACCCGACTCAGACCATGGACGCGGAGGCTGCCACGCCCTCTAGTGCAGGAAGGAAAACCTCCGCCGGCGTGCGGTAGGCCAAGCATCGGCGCGGACGGTTGTTCAATTGCGCTTGCACCCGCCTCACCGCTGCCGGTTCAACCGTGTGAAAGTTGGTTGCCTTCGGGAAGTACTCTCGCACCAGGCCGTTGGTGTGCTCGTTCAGACCACGCTCCCAGGAGTGGTATGGCCTCGCAAAGTAAAACGATGCGGAAAGCGCGCTGGCGATCTGCCGATGATGAGCGAACTCCTTGCCATTGTCCGCCGTGATAGTAAGTACGCCGGTCCTTTACCGGACTGAGACAACCTATGATCGCATGGCGGACCCCGATCGCAGCCTTTGACGCAACGTGCTCAAGAAACGTGAATTTCGAGGCGCGATCGACCATGGATACCAGTGCTCCCTGTTGTTTCGCCCCGATGATCGTATCAACCTCCCAGTCGCCTATCCGCGTCTTCTGCTCTACAATGGGATCACGTTCGCTGATGTCTACACGGTGCGGTATCAGGCCGCGCCCAGCACCGCTCTTGTTACGCCTGTTGTACCGCTTACCACGGCGACGCAGCAGCTTGTACAACGATCCGCCAGCCGCTCGGTCCGCCCAGCTATGCCTGTAAATCCATGTGGTGCTTACCGAAACGACACCATCACGACGAAGTCGACCCGAGACCTGCTCTGGACTCCAGTGCAGGGCGAGCTTCTCACGCACAAGAGACCACATCGCTTCAGTCATCTTCCGTGGACGCAACGATGCCTTCCTCCGCCGCCCGCTGGCCAAGCGGGTAGCCTGTTGATACCGGTAGCCCCTACCTCCGCTGTTGCGATGCAACTCCCGGCTGATCGTCGATGGCGAGCGACCCAACTGTCGCGCAATCTCGCGCAGCGAATCAGCTCGCTTCCTCAATGCGTGAATCTGGCACCTTTCCTCATAGGAAAGATGATGATAGCCCGTCGCCATTTGATACCCTCCAATGATGTCTTAACGGAGCGTACCGGCATCATCTCGCTCACATGTAATCAGCGTGATGAATACGCGCTTGCTAGCGCGCTGTCATCCAAATCAAGTGTTGCACTTCGTTGTTAAATGGGCCGACTGGTATATCGTCGATAAATGAAGGTTGTGCGCAGTGTATGCAATCGCCACAGTGCTCAGCTGATCTGTTTCGTATCTTACACCCATTATGTTTGTGCGCACCCTCAGACGAAAAACTACCAAGAACGTCTCCGTACAGATCGTGTACGGGTACAGAAATACCGAAGGCAAACCCCGACTCAAGATCGTCCGCCACATGGGCAGCGCCCCCGAAGGTGTGGCCCTCGAGGCCCTGCTCTGTGTCGCCGAACTCGAAATGCGCCGCTTACAAGAGGAGAAACAACCCTCCCTCTTTCCCGCCGCCGATAGCGCAGACGAGATCCTCCTGGCCCGCAGGCGCAAGCAGCAAACAAAACCGCTGCCCATCCGGGATGCCCGTGCCCTTGAGGAAACGAAGCGTGTGTGTGTGGGCTTCCATGAAGTGTTCGGGGCCCTCTGCGACGGGCTGGGCCTCAGTGATGTCTTCACCGAAAGGCAGACCATGGCCCGGCGTCTGTTCCGGCAAGCCGTACTGCTACGCCTGGCGGCTCCGGAGGGCGGCAAGAGCGGCCATGCCCGGCGGTTCTCCAAAGAAGAGGGCTCTGAAGTGCCGGTAGAGAAGTTTTACCGCATGATGGATGCGGTAAACGAAGGCCGTATCAGGCGCCTGCAGGATATCGTCTCCCGAGAAGTGACGGGCCTCTTGGGCGGCAAGGTAGACGTGCTCTTCTTTGATGTTACGACGCTCAGCTTTGCTTCGGACAGTGAGGATGAGCTCCGGAAGAAGGACTACAGCAAGGACGGCAAGCCGCACCGGGTGCAGGTAGCGCTCATCCAGACAACGCAGCGTTTGCCCATAGGATATGAGCTCTTTGCCGGCAATACGACCGATGTCAAGACCCTTGATCCGGCCATGGCGGCGCTGCAGCAGCGCTGCGCCTTGGGCAAGGTGGTCTTCGTAGCCGACGCCGGCATGATGAGTCAAGAGAACCTGGCGCTGCTTCATAGCAAAGGATACGACTTTGTGGTGGCGGCCCGGCTGCGCTCCATGGGGAAGAAGGCCACGCGTGATATCACGGCGGTGCAAGAGTGGCAGCCCATGGCAGAAGGCCGCATGGTTGCCGAAAGGCGCCTCGGCGGGCGGCGCCTGGTCCTGCGCTACTGTCCGAAGAAAGCAGCCCAGGATGCGCACGACCGGCAGAAAGCCGTAGAGAAGGCCAAGCTCATTCTGGCGCAGGGCGTCAAGGGCAAGGGCAGGAGCGGTCGGTTCCTGGACCAGGGAGCGGTGAGTCTGAACGAAGAGGCGATAGAAAAAGACCAGGCCTTCGACGGCCTGCACGGTCTATGGACCAGCCTGGAGACGCTCGCGCCGCAGGAGGTGTACGCCCAGTACGGCGAGCTGTGGCGGATAGAAGAAGGCTTCCGGGTGCTGAAGCGCGCGTTAGCAGTGCGTCCCATCTTTCACTGGACGGAGCGTCGGGTGAAGGCACACATGGCCATCTGTTTCGTGGCCTTTGCACTGCTGCGCATCTTGCGCTACCAGCATAACAGCATGCACGCTGGCAAGGAGCCGCTAAGTGAGGCGCGCATCCTGTCGGAGCTCTCGGCAGTGGAGGTGTCGCTATTGCGGGACCAGGGCACGGGCAAGCGCTACCTGGTGCCCGCGGCCACAGGCAGGCAGCAGATCAATCTCTACAAGGCGGTAGGTCTAACGCTACAGCGGAGTACGGTCCCGCTGGAAGAGGAGTCTGGGGAGTAGCTTTCTTGGACGGCGTTTTTGTTCTGCAGTAAGGCGGATTTGTTGTGTTCAGTCGGAAGGGCCTGCCTAATAAAAACAATACCTTACACCTCTGAACCCGTCGAAGTCAGGATACCATTTCCATCATCCTGCCCGCGCCGTGCCTCCCCTAAGACGAACTCCCGGCCTACCTCCTTTGCCATCGCGAGGAGCATCCTACGCGTCTGCCCCAGGAACTCGGATACCCGCTTCCGATCGGACTCCTGTAGAATCTCCTAGCTGCATCGGTAATCCATTGCTATTGAGTGTCAAGATCCGATCTGAATTTCATCTAGAATTTTCTGGTCTATAACATCGAGGTTGACCCGATCTCGATCAATCGCTGGCACGAGGAGTTCCTTGACCTGATTTCTTGTTCGCAGAAGATATCGCTCATCTACGATCGCTGACGCTATGCGGTGTGCTACTTTCCCAAGGCGGCTGTAGTCAAGCTTGATCACGTCAACGTGAGACGTGATCAAATCTGTGACGGGTGTGCGCCCATTGGTATTTTCCATGGCCTGGCCATCATTTCTTAATTCCTCATCATCAAGCCATACGATTTCCACCTTCGCGATTCTATTTCGACCAGCTGCAATGGCCAGCGCCACATCATCAAGATCTTTCTCCTTAGCCGAAGTGCATCGCCAAAAGGACAGGACATTGCCCTGAGTCTTAAGGTCTCCAGTCACTGCATCAGCCGAAATCTCCCCTTCAGACATCCCATCCCCTCGCTCCCATCTCGCCCGTGAGATCATCCGAGCCACGAACATCCTTGCTCTCTTAGGTCCTCAATGACGTCTCGAACATAGTTTCGAAGCCACTGCAACGGCTCATCGTGTGCCTTGAGCACTTCACATATATCTGGGCCACCCCAGAACTCTGCTGCCTGAATTGCAGCACCTCTAATCTCTACGTCTTCCATATCCAACGCACAGCGCACGAGCTCCGTACGCCATGCCTCCGACCCAGGGTACATTTGTCGACCGACACAACGCAAGACTGATGCTGCGAAGCTTGAACGTTTGGCATCTAAGCAACTTTCCTTGATCCAATGAAAGACCCTATCATCCTTCGCATCTCGCAATGCACCACGAATTATCTCATCTGCTGGATGATCCATACCATCCTCAAGCGGTTCGGCCTCGAATGAGGCATGCAATGAGAGCATTAGCCGCGACTGTTCTGAGACCTCAAAGGAGCATGCATCAACATGTATATTGCGATGCCATGCATCTTGCGGGATATATGGTTCGTCTGCCGTTGCCCACTTGCGCTCCAACTCATATTTACGCCTCACAAGTTGTATCTGTAACTCGGCTGCATCCGGGGCAGTCGAGAGCAGCTCGGTCCAGAACAGGACCAACGGAAGGAGAGAACCATCTGGCATCCCCGACTTTTCACTCGTCGTCCAGTCATCAAAAAACATAGAGGCCGCGGTCGTTGAACGCACGCGTGGCTGGCAATCAACATGCATTGAAAAGCTTCCTGGCCTTATCTGTAATGACGGTTTCAAATGCTGCCCTCTCTCGGTTGCGCAGTTCATTAATTCTCGCATACGTGCATTCTAGGGTAAGTGCTTCATCGTTCTCCCCAATGACATCTAGATCAAGTATAAATCCGTTTGCAACTTTACCTTGAGACAAGACAAGCTTCACACCGTCTTGGTAGGCATATTCAACACGACTCATAAGATGGATTATACGATCTGGTAGCCCACTTACTTCTGGCAAAGCGCACGTAAGATATTCCTCGGCTTCTGTCGTTCCATCCCTTGGAACGACAATCTAGTTTATGTATCGCACACCAATCCTTTTCACACCTTCTGGCTTCGCCACCTTCCAGTAGGTTTCAAGCGCTTTGACGATCCGAAGTTGAAACTCATCCCATCCGCTCTTTTCAGCATGAAGACGTGTATCCTGATAAGGGCGAAGCATGTGGACACTGAGCACATTGGGTCCAATCCCGACTATTCTTTTCTCATTCTCGGTAACAAGCTGCACTCTATTAGGTCCCTCCCCTAACTGGACATTGCGGGGAGAGCCTTCGTGAAATTGAACCCCCAACTCGACACTTTTCTGATGGCGGGGCTTACCTGTGTAATCGTCGCCCAATTCAGTGTGAAGTTTGCCTGGCATGGTGAGATTCCAGTCGAGTCCCGGCTTGAAGTGAAACTCACACAGTGCTTCAATTATCGGTGGGTTGCTGTAGCGGCGGCGAAGATTCACGCTTTATCTCCTCCAAATAGCTTGTATTACAAGCTCCGTGCGTGTACGGTCCCACGCTATCGCAAGATAGTGTTTTGTAGTGCAATACGTGGATACCCTCTTCGCAATCACGCCGTGGAGCAGTTCGTTTCGCCAAAACCAAATCTGGGATGTGATCCCTCTGCGTCAACAAAGAGTGAGACGTGCGCCGTGGAAAGGCGCTATTCTTCAGCGGGTGCGAATCCCGCTTAACAACTGTCGCTCCGGTTTGTAGCAGCCGTGGCGCATCATGGAGGGTTGATCAATGTCAATAGTAAATGGGGTCGCCGACAATTACAATCACGATAAGAAGGAAGCCTCGAATCTCGAAGCCGAGTTTTTTGACCCCGGCCGGCACGGGTAACGACCGGAGGGACGCATGGCCCCTGGAAGCGGCTGCGTTCGCGTAAGGCCGGGACTGCATGAGTTCCTCCCGCCCGCCGAACAGGTCAGCGGTCTGCACGCGGCATGTGGCAGGACCGCGTCTGTCCTGGAGCCTATGGCGGGTCAGGAGTAGCTATGACCGCGAGGACGGCGTCAGGACGGCAAGGCTTCTGCGGGAGCGGGCTCTGCTTGATGATCGGCCTCGTGGCGCCTCTTAGAGACCTCCAGCCGATAGCTGGGCAGGTTCAACTCCAGAATCACGCTGTGATGTACCAGCCGGTCTATGGCCGCTGCCGTGGTCATCGGAGCCTTGAAGATGCGCTCCCACTGCGAAAACGCCAGGTTGCTCGTCAGTAGAACGCTGCCCCGTTCGTAGCGCTGCGACAAGAGTAGGAACAGCACCTCCGTCTCCTGCCGGCTGTGCTGGACGTACCCTATGTCACGGGTGGTGAGCGCCTGGTAGCGCGAGAGCCGCTTCAGGAGCTGTGGCAGGCGCAACTCCCGTTTGGCCCTGAGCATCTCCTGCACGAGCGTGCTGCAATGGTATTCGCGACGCCGCTGGAAGATCAGTTCGCGGCCCAGGGCACACAACAGGTGCGTCTTGCCACTGCCGGCAGGCCCAAAGGCCAGAGCGTTCTGCCGGCTCTCCAAGAAGCCTCCCTCCAAGAGCACGCCCAGGTGGTGGTGAGTGTACCGGCAACCGGCCCCTATCGAAGGTGTCCAGCGTCTTCTGCAGTGGCAGCCGCGACTGGTGCAACCAGCGATGAATACGGTTGCTATGTCGTTGCTGCTGCTCCTGCTCCTGCTCCTGCTCTATGAGCTCCAGCAGGAAGCGCTCATCGACTCCCGTCGGGCCAAGTCGGCCTTCTGTTGGTAACAGGCCCGTATGGCCGGCAAGCGCAGATCCTTCAGTCCCGTGTGTACAGCCCGCTCCAGATCCGCTGTCGCGGCGTCTTCATGGCGCCGCCTCCACCGAAAGAGCAGCCATCGTGGCCTGCTCCAGAAGGCCATCATAACAGCGCAGATCCACCACGGGAGCCGCTACACAAAGAGCCGGAGTCTGCACCGGTGTCTCCATTCTCGTACAGCCTGCTCCGTAATGGCCTCCCTGCGCTGAAGCAAGACGCTGAGGGCCGCATCCACGCCCGATTCGCTCTCCCTGGCCGCCAAATGCAGGACGCGCAGATAGGCCTTGTCTGCCCGGTGAGACTCCTTATGCGTGCGCCGCAGCGCGTCATAGGCCATCCGGAACCGGTGCGTGGCAAAGAGATCCGACCGGTACCGGTAGTGGGCAAACGCTCCCGGACCCAGCACCAGCGAGTCGATCACGTGACGCTACTCCATCCGGTACTTGCCCTCGCCGAAGAGCCGCAGCATACGCTCCATAAGGCGCTGCCCATACCACACCTCGACCCATTCGCCAAAGACGCGTACGTCGATACACTCACCGAGTAGCTGTTCTTTCTCACGCGTATCGTGCTGCCCCTGGATACCCGCACGCGGTAGCGCTTGTAGCTCTCCAGGCGCCGCTTTGGCAGCGGCCCAGGAAGGCCTTCTCCTCTTTGAAGCGCTCCTGGCGCTCCGCATTCAGCTGCCCAAACAGCTTCTCGAGAAAGGCCTCGTAGGCCTGCCGACTCTCGAAATCGTTGCTGCCACGAAGGATGAGCTCGTTCTTTATGGCCCGCTTCAGACGGTGGTGCCGCTGTTCAATCTTCCCGTTCTCATGTGGACTCGCCGGCTGCGTATGCCGCGAGTCCATCCCGTAGTGGCGCAGCAGTGCCTGATAGCGTTTGGTGAAGTCTTCACCGCTCTTGCGCTTCAGGTTGCGTACCGCACAGCTCATCGAGTCCGTCTGATGCAGTCGGGGCGTACCTGCACAGCATGCTGCAGGCCTTCCGAGAGTGCCTCGAAGCTCTCTGACCTGCAGACCGTGCCGGCCTCCCAATTGGAATATGCCAGCACAAAGTGAAACAACAGATGCAGGGACGGCTGCCCCTGCATCGTTACCTCCAGTTCGTTGAGGCACGTGAAGTCGGACTGCGCACGCTCCCCGGGGGCATACTCCTGGTCGAAGTAGACCTCGTCTGGCGATCGCCGATCGCCAGGGAGCTCCCTCTATGGCCTTCCACTGCTTTACGCGCCGCTGCAGCGTACGCAACTGGCCCTGCTGGAACCTGTCCGGATGTCGGCGCTGCAACTCGCCAAAGAGCGCCTTCACCTCGAGGCTGGGATTGACTTCCAGAAAAGCCCTGGCTTCATCCCACACCTCCGCGAACGGATCCTTGCGCGTGCGCCATGTGTGGGGCTTCTTTGTATCGCTCGGCACCTTGCCCAGACGCACATATTTGCGCGCTGTAGTCTGGCACATGCCAGCCTTGGCCGCTGCCGCTGTTATGGGTACATCCTTTTTCACGACCAACTTGAAAAGAAGAAGGACCTGCTCATCGGTAACCATCTCGGACGTGGATTGGCTGGAACAATTCGCCCATCCACGCCCAAGAACACCTTAAGTCCCATTGTTGTTAATTGTCATCGACGCTGTTTATAAATGTCGCTAAACAATGTATTCCGGTTCGTACTGTCAGTAGTGAGGTGGACTCATGGATACAATGCCACCATAATATGTAACCTCATGCTCTCTCTGTGTCTGCATTGATCTTCCGAATTCGTTTGCCCGTGCTGTGCTCCTAAATCGATTTGTAGCCTGACTCGACGACGTGTCAGTGCTTTTGGGGCATCCTAGAGCTGCAAATCTATCGGCGCCAGCCGCCTGGCCTAGCTAGCTCATTTGACCCTGTGCAGTGGCGTTAGTATATTGGTATGACGTGTATCAGTATACACACAACAATGACATACCGCTCGCCTGTCTTCCCCCACCCCGACCGAACCGAACAGCGCCGGTACGAAGCCATCCGCGCCTACTTTCATGAAGGCCTCCCCATGCGGGAGGCCGCCCAGCGCGGCGGCTATTCCTATGGCACCTTCCGCAACCTTTGCTCCGAGTTCCGCAAACAGGAGTCCTCCGACTTCTTTTGGCCCAAGCGCAGCGCACCCGAACCCAAGGCCAAGCCCCATGATGCGCGGCCCCAACGTATTGTAGCCCTGCGCCGTGCCCATCAGGCCTCCATCTACCAGATCGCCGATATGCTCAAGCAGGAAGGACTCAAGGCCAGTCCTGCCTACATTGCCCTGGTCTTGAAACGGGCTGGCCATGAACGCCTGCCCCGGCGTACGGCCCAACAACGCAGCCTGCGGATCATGCGCGCGGTGAAGGCCGACCGTAGGGCCCTGGACCTAAGCCCGCGCACCTTTCACAGCGACTTCGCCGGGCTCTTTCTGTTTGCGTTTGATCTGGCCCGTATGCAACTAGATGACATGCTGGCTGCGGTAAAGATGCCGGGCACGAGCATGATTCCGGCCGGTTGTGCGGTGCGCTCCCTGTTGGCACTCAAGCTATCGGGCATTGGCCGACCTTCCCAGGTCATGGCCGAAACGCTCGATGAGGGTCTGGCCCTCTTTGCCGGACTGAACGCCATTGCCAAACGCACAGCCCTTACGGAATACTCCATTCAGGTGGATCCGACGTTTGCAGCTCCTTTGATGCATCGGTGGTATCACGCCGCGGTGAAACTGGCGGATGTCATCGGCGGTGGGCAATCGATTGACCTGGATTTCCATACCATTCCCTACCATGGCGATCAGGCCCTGCTGGAGAAGCACTTCGTGTCCAAGCGTAGCCGGCGCCAACGAGGCGTGCTCACCGTCTTAGCGCGGGACGCGGACGCGCGCGTGTTTTCCTATGCGGACGCCACGATTCGCAAGGAAACGCAAAATGACGCCATCCTGCGCTTTGTGCACTATTGGAGAGAGCGCACCACACAGGTTCCGGGGGAGCTGGTCTTTGACAGCCGCTTTACCGTGTACGCGAATCTGGCCAAGCTCACCGCGCTTAACATCAACTTCATTACGCTGCGGCGCCGGCACCCATCGCTCATCGACCACATGAACGCGCTGGACAAGTCGGCCTGGACGCAGATCCGCCTCTTGAACATTGGACGCGCGTACCGCACGCCGCGCATCGTGGACGAGATCGTGACGCTGCGCGGCTACCCGCATAAGCTGCGGCAGATCATTGTCAAGGGTCTGGGGTACGACAAGCCGACCGTCTTGATCACCAATCAGATGAAGCGCTCGCCCGCACAGCTGGTCGATCGCTACGCCCGGCGCATGGTCATCGAGAACGTCATCAGTGATGCCATCGACTTCTTTCACATGGACGCTTTGAGCTCCGCGGTGCCGATGCGCATCAATGTAGATGTGCAGCTGAGCGTAATGGCCAGCGTGCTGTACCGACTCATTGGGGTGCGCGCAGGCCAAGGCTATGAGAAAGCAGAGTCACGCACGATCTTTCGCGACTTGGTGCGTCACAGCGGAAAGGTGACCATTACCAAAGACGAGATCCTGGTCAAACTGCGTGCGCGATCCAAAGCCCACTATCTGGTCGCTGCCGGCTACCCCGAGCTGCGCGAACGCATCCCTTGGCTCGGCAACAAGATGCTCCACGTCCAGTTCTCTGGACAACCCTGATTGTCACACGGCATGACGCGCACGGTAATCGAGGCTAGTTGCGAGTACGAATTGTAGGCGCGACGACCACGCTGGTATCCGTGGCACATAGCAGGAGCAGTGGCTGCTGTTTCCGACACTTGAGTTTCTAGCAATGCAGTCATACATTCCCTGTTCGTTCTTTTGCATGCTTAGTTAGGGGTGCCCGCTATTCTGTGCTAGTGGGCTGAGATCAGACCCTTCGAACCTGAACCGGTTTGTACCGGCGTAGGGAAAACGCCCAGTCGCAGGACGTGTGTAATTGCACCGGTTCTACAGCCGCCCCTAACTTCTTGTTTTGGAGCGGCTTTGTTGTTTTACAAACCTGGACTGACTTCATGTACCTCCCGGTAAGTTGTGGCCGCCGTGCACCGTGCGCTGCCCTCTTGATCTTCCTTTTACCCTCCGCAATGTGCTTGGCCGCTGGTTCTGTTTCGGGCCTGATATTGGGTGAAGGGCTGCAGCCGCTGGAAGCGGCTGCCGTGGAGTTGTTGGACGAGGCCTCCGACAGCCGGCGTTATGGCACGGCAACTGGCGCAGGCGGGCGCTTCGTATTCGGAAGCGTAAAGCCGGGCCGGTACTGGCTTGTGGTTACCTATTTGGGTTATAAGACGCACCGCGAGTTGGTCACGGTAGATGTAGATGAAGATTCAGAGCTTCGCGTTTTGCTTGCTGCCAAGGCGGTCGAGAGTCCAGAAGTTGTCGTCACTGCCGGACGAGCCCGTGAACGGATAACTCCTATTACCTTCACCAATGTCACGGCACGCGAACTCGGTCTCAAGTCTTCCATGAAAGACCTACCGGCACATCTGGCTAGCGCACCTTCGATCACGCACTACACGGAAAACGGCAACGACTTGGGCTATTCGCACCTGCGCATGCGCGGCTTTGGACAGCGCCGCCTGGCCGTTGCAATCAACGGAATTCCACAGAACGATCCCGAAGAGCATAGTGTGTTCTGGATCAATTTCTTTGATCTGCAAGGTGCCATTGAGGATATCCAGATCCAGCGGGGAGCAGGGGCGGCGTTCTATGGCTCATCCGCCATCGGCGGGGCCATTAACGTAGTGGCCCGTCCATATAAGCCGGCGCCTTACGCCACGGCCGAAATAGGCTACGGAACGTTCGGTACTCAGCGATACACGTTGGAGGCCAATTCGGGACTGCTCGGTGGGCGCTACGTGGCCTTCACGCGGCTGAGTCGCCTGCTTTCCGATGGCTATCGTGACTGGTCCTGGACAGAATTCTGGCGCTTCTTTGCGGGCGTTACCCGCTACGGAGAGCGGCATACGGTGTCGATACAGGCCTACGGCGGACCGCAGCATGATGCGCTTGCCTACGCTGGCATTCCGAAGGCCGCGAATTCGGAGACCGTAGCCGACGACTATGGAACCCTGATAAATCGCCGCTACAATTTCAGCAGCTTTACGGGCGATGTCGAGAGATTCCACCAGCCGCACGTAGAACTGCACCATCAGGGGCAGATCCGCCCAAATTGGATGCTACGGCAATCGCTATTCTGGATTCGCGGCATAGGATTCTTTGATTTTGGTGGGACATTCAGGTCCGCCGATTACCTGCGGATGCCTGATGATTGGCGCGACCTGGACAAGGCGCAAAGGACGCTGCCGCTGTATATAGCGGCTCCCGATGCGCAGGTCCTTTTCCGCGCCGCCCTTGATCAGTGGCAGGTGGGATGGATGCCGCGTGTTACTCGCAGCCACGCTACCGGGGAGACTACCCTCGGCGTGGAGGCGCGCCTGCACCGGTCGCTGCGCTGGGGACGGGTTCAGGAAGCAGAAGGACTGCCGCCCCAACTGGTGGGAAGCGAACACGATGCGCGGGTGTACAGCGTACGGGGAGAGAAAGTCATAACCTCGTTACTGGCCAGCCATCTATATCGCCCGCTCCCGCGGGTGGCAATGCAGGCAGATCTTCAGATCTCGTGGCGCCGGTATCGGATTTTCGACGAGGCTTTCTTTGGCAGGGATTTTACTGTGCCATACTTCTTCGTAAACCCCCGTGTAGGCGTCACCGTGAACCCGGAGCAGCCGCTCAGTGCTTATGCTAGTTTTGCGCTTGCCAACCGTGAGCCGCGAATGAAGTCGCTGTACGACGGTGAAGAAGCCGGTGCAGGATTTGTCCCGCAGTTCGAGACCACTTCATCTGGTACCTACGATTACAATGCACCTTTCGTCAGGCCGGAGCAACTGCTCGACGTTGAGTTGGGTGTACGCCTGGCCAAGGAGCGATATTCGGCCGTGGCCAACGTATACTGGATGGATTTTCGTGATGAAATTGTGCCGAGCGGTGGCCTGGACCAATTCGGCGTGCCGCGCACCGGAAATGCAGACCGGACCCGCCATATCGGCATGGAATTTGAGGCGACGTACAGGCTGGCTCAGGGGCTACGCGCGTTCGGCAATGCCACAGTCAGTCGCAACCGATTCGTGCGCTTCGCCGAATATGTAACGCTCCCCGATTTGTCGAGCAAAGGGAAGGATCGGGCAGGCAATTCCATAGCCGGATTCCCAGCCGAAGTAGCCAACATCGGCTTGGGCTACGAGCGCGGCGGCGTGACGGCACGCGCGGATATTGCCATGGCCGGTACCCAGTACATCGACAATAGCGGTGGAGCGGACGCCGCCGGCATACCGCAGGCGGACCTCACGGTGGATCCCTACGCCTTGGTAAATGCGACCGTTCGGTATACATTCGCCGAAACCTCCGTCCTGCGCGGTCTGAGCGCGGCCATTGATATTAACAACGTATTGAATGACAAGGTCCTGCTATTCGGTACCGTGGGATTCGGAACGCCGGAATTCTTCCCGGCAGCCACGCGCTACGTTTTTGTAGGCGTGCGTTACACGGTCCGGTAAGGCGTCCTCGTCATGCGCGCGCGCAATGGATGTGGACAATGCCGGTGGCGAGATCATATTCCGCTCCCACAAGAACCAGCTCCCCGCGCTCCTTCCTGCTGGCCAGAATGGAAGATGTTTGGGGTAGCAACTTCGTCGTGGCGCATACGGTAGCATGCACAGCGGCGGGCAGCAATTCCTCTGGGGTGCCAGTACACGTGAGGATACTGGTGAGATGCGGTTGGATGGCTCCGAAGATGGCAGCAAGACCGGCCGATGGAGCGGGCCCGCCAGACAGGCTGTTGTCCATGGCCGCTCGGACGGCTCCACATCCCGAATGGCCGAGTACCACAATGAGTTGTACGCCCAATTCTGCAGCCGCATATTCAAGGCTTCCGATTTCGGGCTCCGTAGCGATACCGCCCGCTACCCGCACAACAAACAATTCACCTGGGCCTTGATCAAAGACCAACTCCGGACAAACACGGGAGTCTGCGCACCCGAGTATGGCGGCAAATGGTGCCTGGCGTTGTAGGAGAGCCTCTCTCGTCCAGCGCGCCATCGTGCCGCGAATGCGTGCTACATGACGGCCGTTGCCGATGCGCAGGCGCTGTAGCGCCTCGGAGGCAGGAATCATGGTTTTGGACCCGGCGTTGCCCTGTACAACGTGCGCATTCGGGGGAGTTCCTGCCCCCTGTTGACGGGGGGGCCATTGTAGGCTGCCCGCATCTCCACTATCTTGGGCAATTCTTATGGATCCCAAGGCCACATGACTCGCCTCTCTGATAACGAAGTTTCGCTAGATGTAGCGCTTGAGCACGGGCTAACTGAGGAAGAGTATGGCTGGATAAAGGAGCGGCTGGGACGTACACCCACGCTTACGGAACTAGGTATCTATTCCGTAATGTGGAGCGAACACTGCTCCTATAAGAATTCCATTGCGGTGCTTAAAACGCTGCCGCGCGATGGGGAGGCCCTGCTCGTTGGTGCCGGAGATGAGAATGCCGGCTTGGTAGACATAGGCGATGGCCTGGCTGTAGCCTTCAAGATAGAGAGCCACAACCATCCGTCCGCTGTCGAGCCCTACCAGGGAGCTGCAACCGGTGTGGGGGGGATTCATCGCGACATATTTACCATGGGGGCCCGACCCGTCTGTGCCCTAAATTCGCTGCGCTTCGGTTCAATGGACAACGCTCGGGTGCGCTATTTGCTGGACGGCGTGGTACGAGGGATAGGAGATTATGGCAACGCATTTGGCGTGCCGACGGTGGCAGGAGAAGTTTATTTCGATGCGTCTTACGAGGGCAATCCACTTGTGAATGCCATGAGCGTAGGCATCGTCAAGAAGGGACGGACCGCTTCGGCTACTGCACGGGGAATGGGTAATGCCGTCTACATTGTGGGTTCAGCCACGGGGCGTGACGGTATTCATGGTGCCACATTTGCTTCGGAAGAGATTTCCGAAGCGAGCGAACAGAAAAGGCCTAGCGTTCAGGTCGGAGATCCGTTTACCGAAAAGCTATTGCTGGAAGCTACGCTGGAGGCGCTTTCGGCGGGCGTCGTGGTAGGTATCCAGGACATGGGTGCGGCCGGTCTTACGTGCTCGTCCTGCGAAATGAGTGCCAAGGGGAGCGTTGGCATGGTACTCGACCTGGACAAGGTCCCGGTACGGGAGCCAAACATGAGCGCCTACGAAATCATGCTGTCCGAAAGCCAGGAGCGCATGCTGATTGTGTGCCAGCCTGGTAAAGAGGCCGCTCTCGAAGCCATTTTCGCAAAGTGGGACCTGCACGCGGTCTGCATGGGGAAGGTAACTTCAACCGGACGCGTGGACGTTCGCTACAAGGGGCAGTGCGTGGCAAACGTGCCGGCTCACCATCTTGTATTAGGTGGAGGCGCACCGGTTTATACACGCATGGCAGTACGGCCCAAGTATCTGGACGGGCTGCGGGCTTTGGGTGCCATTTCTGACGTGGCGCCCTCCGGCGTCGCAGGTGCCCTGGCAGCCCTGCTTGATGCTCCCAACATTGCCTCAAAACGATGGGTGTATGAGCAGTATGACACCATGGTCCGTACGGACACCGTGGTTGGCCCGGGCCACAGTGATGCGGCTCTCGTGCGGATTAAGGGCACCAACAAGGCACTGGCAGTGAAGACGGACTGTAACGCCCGCTACGTTTTTCTAAACCCCAGGCGTGGTGGACAGATTGCGGTGGCTGAAGCGGCCCGCAATGTCGTATGCGCCGGTGGGAGGCCTCTTGCGATCACCAACTGCCTGAATTTCGGCAATCCGTACAAGCCGGAGGTATACTGGACATTCAAGGAAGCGGTAAGTGGTATAGGAGAAGCATGCAGGGTCCTTGGTACGCCGGTAACCGGTGGCAATGTATCCTTCTACAATGAGAATCCCAAGGGAGCAGTATTCCCGACGCCCACCATTGGCATGCTTGGTTTGGTGGACGACCTCGGCGCGCACGCCACGCCGGCAGGCTTCCAGAACGAGGGAGCCGGTGTGTTTCTGCTTTCTCCAGCAGGGTGGACCCATCGCACGTCACTCGAAGACCTGGGCGGGTCAGAGTACCTGGCCTCTTGTCACGGTATGACGCGCGGCAACGCTCCGCACATCAACCTCGCAGAGGAAAAGGCCGTGCAGCACGCCATGCGAACCCTGATTCGGCACGGGATTGTCCAAAGCGCACACGATGTATCGGACGGTGGGCTGGCAGTTTGTCTGGCGGAGTGTGCGCTCTTCTCGCACAGGCTGGGTGCCGAGACACGGCTGGATGTGGTAAGCCCCTATCGCCTGGATGTACTGCTATTTGGCGAAGCGCAGTCCCGCATTGTATTCACGGCTGACTCCGCGGCTGAAAGTACCGTTGTTTCCCTATTGGTGGGCAGAGGTGCTTCGGTTTGCAGAATAGGGACCGTACGAGGCAACAGCCTAGCCATTACAGTGAACAAGGCCCCGGTACTGGATATACCCGTTTCGAGCCTTGAGGTGGCCTATGAGGGTGCCATCAAGCGCCGACTGCAAGCATAGAACGTAGAAACCCGCCCTGCCGCATTCCGTAGAATAGGGCGGCTAACCCAACCGTCTCCCATGGATCCCAAGTATGTCACGCTAACAGACGCCAATTTTCGCCAGGAAGTTCTGGATGCGTCTATTCCTGTTCTGGTAGATTTTTGGGCACCGTGGTGCGGGCCCTGTCGCGCCATCGCGCCAATCATCGAAGAACTGGCGGCCGAATACCAGGGTCGCGTCACAGTTGGAAAAATGAATGTGGACCACAACCAAGAGGCACCCACGCAGTATGGGGTGAGGTCCATACCCACCCTCCTGTTTTTTGCCGGGGGCGAGGTGAAGGATCAGCTCGTGGGTGTGGTCTCGAAGCGGGAGCTGGCAAAGCGTCTCGACAGATTGACGGCACAAGAGGTTTAACGACACTCTTACTGGAACGCCGCGCATGGACTTCGACGGCGCCGGGCGCCACAGAATCGTAATCATCGGTTCCGGGCCCGCTGGTTATACTGCAGCACTTTATGCCGCGCGTGCAGGACTTGCTCCTGTGGTTTTTTCTGGCCTTGAACCGGGAGGCCAGTTGGTTACGACAACAGACGTAGAGAATTATCCTGGGTATGCTGACGGAATCCTCGGGCCGGAGATGATGGATGACTTCAAGCGACAGGCCGTGCGGTTTGGTGCTGATGTCCGATTCGGGGCCGTCAGCGAGATTGATCTTTCAGGTCGCCCTTTTCGTGTAGTCGTAGACGAAGAGGACGTCTTATCGGCCGATGTGGTCATTGTGGCCACAGGGGCCTCTGCCCGGTATCTTGGACTAGAGAATGAGAAGCGACTTCTGGGCTATGGTGTTTCGGCGTGCGCTACATGCGACGGCCCCTTCTTTCGGGGTAGCGAGGTTGCGGTAGTGGGAGGGGGCGATACGGCAATGGAGGAGGCACTGTTTCTGACCCGGTTTGCGTCCAGGGTCTATCTGATCCATCGCCGGGATAGGCTGCGGGCCTCAATAATTATGCAGCGCCGCGTAATTGCTAACGAGCAAATCGAGATTATATGGGATTCGGCTGTGGTTGACGTTCTGGGAGATCGAGAAGTTGGCGGGGTTCGAATCCGTAATTTGAAAGCAGGGAATGAGCGAGATATTCCCGTAGCTGGGCTGTTCATAGCCATTGGGCATTCTCCCACTACATCCCTTTTTGCCTCTTGGCTGGAGATGGACGACCAAGGCTACATTCTGACCAAGCCGCACTCCACGCATACCAATGTTGCAGGCGTATTTGCCTGCGGTGATGCGCAGGATCACGTCTACAGGCAGGCCGTAACGGCAGCGGGAACGGGCTGTATGGCGGCCATAGATGCGGAGCGATTCCTAGCCCAGGAAGAGGCTAATTTCGGAATGCGTTTCTGAGCAGGAAAAAGACATTTTCCTTCCGTTCTCTCAGCCGCCGAAAATAGTAAGGAAACCATTGGTCGCCGTACGGTACATAGACGCGCATACGGTATCCTTCCCTCGCGAGCCGCAACTGCGTGTGCGGGCGTATGCGATAGAGCATTTGGAATTCAAAGGCATCCGGCGAAATATTCTCGATGTCGGCGAAGCACCTTGTTGCTTCCAGCAGCCTGTCGTCGTGCGTAGCGATGCCGTGGTATGTACCGGATGCTAGGAGCATCTTCATACACGCGACAAAATTGTCTCGAATGCGCTCCATGCTCTGATAGGCAAGATGCGCCGGCTCCTTGTAGGCGCCCTTAACTAGTCGTACGTGGGCCTTCAAATCACACATTCGTTCCACGTCGTGGCGTGTCCGCTTGAGGTAGGCCTGTAGCACGATGCCGACGTGCGACCCGTGCGAAGGGTATACGGCATCAAAGAGACGCAGCGTGGATTCCAGAATGGGCGTGCCCTCCATGTCCAGGCGTACGAAGGCATTGTTCTTGCGGGCCACATCGAGGATTGCAAAGAGATTTTCCAGACAGAAGTCCTCATCAATTACCTGCCCGATCATCGAAAGCTTTATAGAGATATTATTCTCTACTCCATATAGGTTCTGCGAGGTTGACAAAGCCTGCAGAAGTCTGATGTATGCGTCACGTGCAGCAATTGCCCTGGGCCGTGCCTTGACGTGCTCTCCAAGTACGTCTACGGTAATGCTCAGCCCCTGCTCGGTAAGGCCCCGCAGAACGGGCAGCGCGCCCTCCATGGTCTCGGATGCAACAAATCCCTTAGCGAGAAAGAAGGGTAGCTTAAACACGGGGCGTACCATATGCCTGTCCAACACTTGCTACCCTCTAGGCCTGTGGCACCCTCAGAAGATTGAGCAGAGCATTCGGATCTTGGATTACGGTGTGGGCGCCTCGCTCCCAAAGAAGTACTTGATGTGCTTCCGAATCAACGTAGGGAGGTGCAACACCTACGGCCCACATACCTGCTCCGCGTGCCGCCGCCATATCATCAACGGTATCTCCAACGTACACCGTCGCCTCGGGCCGGATGTCAAGGCCTGCGGCATTAAGGATTCCAAGCGCATGCCGGAGCGGAAATGGGTCCGGCTTGCCGCGGTGTTCATGTTTCTCTTTGGCCACCAGTAGTGGGAAATAGCGCTTCCAGCCAAGCCGATCGCGTGTCCAACATGCTTCCAATTCTGGCCGCCCCGTGACGATGCCCAGAATGAATTCGGCTTGGGCAAGTCTCTCAAGCGTGCGTGTGCTGATAAGTGGAGTTTCCTGCGTGATAAAGCCGTTCCAGTTGTCACCACGGTAGCGGCGCTGAAATTCCGCAACCACACGGTGCCGCGAAACCTCCATTCCGCTATCAGCGATAATGGCGTGTGTCAGTGTCCAGTCGTCATTGAAGCCCCCAACATTCTTGTACCGCTGCACGGTACTGTTGGTGATACTGCGGCCCGTAAAATGAAACACGGTTTCCTCAATGGCGCGACGATAAGATCGTGATACATCGACGAGCACACCGTCCATATCGAACAGGACTGCCTTTATCGCGTCAATGTGGTCCATAGGCAGCCATTCGTCGAAATCAAAGCTCGTACTTTCACAAGGGCGATCAACGGCAGTTCCAATACGACTACACTAGGACCGGGGCGCTGCACACATGGGTTGATACCCTATCCGTAGGACTAGGAATTCATTGTTACTAGGAATTCGTCATTACTCTTCGTGCCGCGCATGCGGTCAAGCAGGAACGTCATCGCCTGAATGGGTTCCATGTCAGCCAGGCGCTTACGCAGGATCCAAATCCGCATCAGCCGGGCTTCCGGTATCAGCAACTCCTCCCGTCGCGTACCGGACATGACCACGTTGATGGCCGGGAATAGGCGACGGTCAGCCATCTCACGGTTTAGTACCAGCTCCATGTTGCCCGTGCCCTTGAATTCTTCGAAAATGACGTCATCCATACGGCTGCCCGTTTCCACCAGCGCGGTTCCGATAATGGTTAGCGAACCGCCCTCCTCTACGTTACGTGCAGCACCGAAGAAACGTTTGGGTCCTCTCAAGGCGCCGGCGTCGATTCCGCCCGAGAGCGTACGACCGGAATCCGGTGCCACGGCATTGTGCGCCCTGGCCAGGCGCGTAATGGAGTCCAGTAGGATTACCACGTCCTTCTTCGCTTCAACAAGGCGCTTAGCTTTTTCCAGCACAATGTTTGCTACTTCTACATGCCGCTGCGGCTCCTGATCGAAGGTAGACGCGATCACTTCCCCCTTGACGTTGCGCTCCATATCGGTCACTTCCTCGGGCCGCTCGTCTACGAGCAGAATCATCACTAATGCTTCGGGGTGGTTTTCCGCGATCGCGTTGGCAATCTTCTGTAGCAGTATGGTCTTTCCAGTCTTGGGCTGGGCAACAATCAATCCTCGTTGTCCTTTGCCAATAGGCGAGAAAAGGTCCAGGACGCGCATGCTTGTTCCGTTCGGTTGCGTTTCCAGGCGCAGTTGCTCTTCCGGGTACAGGGGAGTCAGGTAGTCGAAGTTCTGGCGCTCTCCCAACGTATCGGATGCATTGCCGTTGATCTCGTGGACCTGTATAAGGGCAAAAAAGCGTTCGCCTTCCTTCGGGGGGCGCACTTCGCCGTGAACCATGTCGCCGAGGCGCAGGCTAAACCGCTTTATCTGACTAGGCGAAACATAAATATCATCCGGGCTAGGCAGATAGTTGTATTCGGGGGAGCGCAGAAAGCCGTAGCCGTCAGGCAAGATTTCAAGGACCCCGACTTTCTGAATCATCCCGTCCAGTTCAGTCTTGCTGGGGTCATGCTGGACCATGTACTCGGGACGGCTGTCGTAGACACGCTTGCGGCGATCATCGCGACTAATTTGCCGGCCATCCCGCCGTGTACGTGACCGATCTCCGCGGCCCGGTGGCGCAGGCAGCCGACGCCCGGAACCACGTTCCCTCGTACCGTCACCGGCACCAAATGAGCGGAGTTCGCGCCCCTTGTGCCGTGTCGGTTTAGATTGGTTCGGCTCGCGCAGTGGCAGCTTGGGCTCCTTGGATGGTACCGTCGACGGCCGCTGATTGGTGCGTGCTGGCCGAACGGGGGATTCCGCCTTGATGGCCGGGGGAGGCGGCTTGCTCGGCGAATTATCCGACTTGATGGATGACTCGATTCGCCGAGGTTGGGCTGGCTTGCCTTCTGCCATGGACTTGGCGCGGTGCTCCAGAATCCTGTAAATGAGATCTTGCTTGCGAAGGGTCGAAACACCCTTGAGATTCAAGTCACGGGCAAGATCCTTGAGATCCGTCAGTTTTCTTTCTTGGAGGTCGGCTATTTTCATTTCTTCGGTTGTAGAATGTGCTCGCGGTATTTCCGAAACGGTCGTTCGGATTCGGCAAACGGGATCAACACCTCGCTCTACAGGCCGTCTGCGCGCCTGTATTTAGGAATTTTCCTCAAGCCGAGGAGGCTTCACCCATCCAAATGGGGAAAATTGGGGACATCATAACTGCCTACCAGGAGCGTAGGCTCAAGAACGGGCAAGGCGCGGATGGACGCGATTGTTATGTCTTGCGTTGGCAACGAATCGCAGTTGCCTCTCCTCTCCGAATAATTTGAGTTAAAGGTACGTGCGGCGGCCCCAAAAGGGCAAGAGCAAGAATCTTTTTCTTGGAACCTGCTATCTTGGTGTTGCGTGTCCGATTACAGCGGCCGCAAGTTGATGCGAACCGGCAACC
The DNA here is from genome assembly GCA_965216255.1 of Rhodothermales bacterium. GTDB lineage: Bacteria > Bacteroidota > Rhodothermia > Rhodothermales > Bin80. Next base: position 2,791,091 of record OZ244148.1, on the reverse strand, counting down.
AAGATGGCATCACTATTCCGGGCGGTGTCCAGGACGAAGCGCCACCCGAGCGTTACGGAGCCGGTGGACAGTACTGTGGCACCCTGGCGTCTCAGCACGGCCCCCAGGGCAGGCGCCTTCCATGCCCGCGGCGAGTCCAGTCCACAGGCAAAGACGTGTGCCCCGGCAGCCGCGAGTATGGCTGCCATCTGTTGCACATCCTTGTCCACCATTGCGGCGAAAAGCACGAGGAGGCGTCCGGTGCACAGCACGCGAACCAGATTCAACACAGCGGTGAGACTTGACGGGTTGTGTGCAACGTCCACTACGACCAGAGGGTTGTGTTGCAGGGTTTCAAGTCTGCCCCTTAGGCCGGAGAGCGCCACGACGTGCCGAAGTCCGTCGTATACGGGACCTGGCTGGAGGGCCACAGATAGCAGCTCCGCCGCACGTATGGCAAGGAGTGTATTGGCTGCCTGGTGTGCGCCTGCAAGACCAACGACAAGATCCCGGTAAATTCTCGTGGGACTGTGAACCGTAAGGATTAGCCCTACCAGGGTTGAGGAACGGATCGCCAAGGTGCATTGAGGTTCGTAAAAGGGGGCATTCCACTCCGCGGCAAGGCGGCGAATTACGTTGCTGGCACGGTCTTCTGTGCCTGCCAGCACAGGCACGCCGGGTTTGATGATCCCTCCTTTTTCGCGGGCAATCTCTTCAATGGATCTCCCAAGCAAATCGGTGTGATCAAGAGAGATGCTCGTGATAATAGATAAAGTCGGAACGAGTACGTTGGTCGCGTCGAGCCGGCCACCAAGTCCCACCTCGATGATGGCTAAGTCTACTTGGCATTCCGCAAAGTAGAGGAATGCGAGCGCGGTAGTGGCTTCAAAAAAAGTGGGCCTAAGGTCGTCAAATAACGGCTTGCATCGGTCTACGGCGTGAGCAAGCCAGCTATCAGGTGCAGGCTCGCCATTTAGACGCAGGCGTTCATTGATGCGTAACAGATGCGGCGATGTATGCAATCCCGTTCGCCGGCCCGATGCCGCCGATATGGCCGCCAATAGCGAGGCTGTCGAACCCTTGCCGTTGGTTCCGGCCACATGCACACTCTCAAAGGCCTCGTGGGGACGACCCAAGGCTTCCATCATTGAGGACATGGTCCCTAGTCCAGGCCGGAAAGCAGACGCACCCGCGGTGGTAAAGCGCGGCAGCGTGAGCAAATATGCCTCCCACTGGGAAATACTACCGGTCAGGGTGGCCACCTACCTTCTTGATCGCATCGTGATCACCGGGAGGATCATTTCTTCCATCGACGCTCCCCCGTGTTGAAGACTGTCCCGGTACTGGTTGACGTATCGGTGATAGTTGGTAGGGTACACGAAGTAGTAATCCTCTTTGGCGATAATGTAATTCGAGGTCAGGTGATCCGACGGAAGGCCATAGGCCGGTGGGTCGGAGATGAATATGGCGTGTCTCTGGTTGGCGTAGAGGCCGCGGCCACACTTGTAACGCAGTGCAGTTGAAGTATTGCGGTCTCCCTTGACCGTTGTGGGATGCAGGCTCCGCACCGCGCCGTGATCCGTTGTGAGCACGATGGTACATGAATGCTCCGCCAGCACCTGAAAGGCCTGGAATAGCCAGGAATGTTCGAACCAGGTACGCGAGAGTGCGCGGTAAGCACGCTCATCTGGCGCAAGTTCCTTTAAGACGTCTGAATCGGACCGGCTGTGGGCCAGGATGTCTACGAAGTTGACGACAATGGCGCTAAGATCCATTTGAAGATAGTCCATGGCTTCCTGAGCGAAGGCATGGCCATCGGCCTTGCTGGTCAGCTTTCGATAGCGCATGCGAATGCCTTCCTTACCACTTCGCCGAAGCAGGTCTTCAAGATAGGACTCCTCATGGCGATTTCGGCTGTGTTCATCGTCCTGCCCATCCGACCAGTTGCGGGCATAGCGCCGCGCAATGTCCCGGGGCAGCAGTCCGCTGAAGATAGCGTTGCGGGCGTAGGGCGTTGCAGTGGGCAGAACCGAATAATGAAACCCCTTTTCCATCGAATACAGCGGCTGGAGCAGCCGTTCAAACTCTAGCCACTGGTCGTAGCGCATGCAGTCAATGACAAAGAAGAGTACGGGACCGCTGCCGCTGAGCGCAGGAAATACCCAGTTCGGAATTACTTCCTGAGACAGGACAGGGCGGTCCTGCTTGTCTTTGGCATCGAACGAGTGTATCCATCTCCGGTAGGAGTCTTCGATGAAGCGCCCGAACGACCGGTTGGCCTCTTGGTACTGGTCAGTGAGAATTTGTCTGGCCGCCTCATCCCCGTCCAGGGATGCATCATAGTGGACCAATTCCCGGTACAGGTCAATCCACTCGCTGTGCGAGAGCGGATTCATGAGCGCAAGCGTAATCTGATTGAATCTGCGCAGGTAGTCCTGCGAGGCCTTTTGGTGCCGGAGCCTGACACGGTCCAGCAGCCGCTTGCAAGTCAGCAGTATTTGGCTCGGGTTAACGGGCTTTGTGAGGTAGTCGCTGATCTGGCCACCGAGCGCTTCCTCCATTAGGTGCTCCTCTTCGCTCTTCGTGACCATTACCACGGGTACTTCGGGTTGTACCTCTTTGATAGCCGTAAGAGTATCCAAGCCGTCCATCCCCGGCATTTGCTCATCCAGGAGGACTACATCAAACAGGTCCTCTCTAATCCTTGCCAGTGCATCCGCACCGTTCGTGACACTGGTTACGCTGTAGCCTTTTTGCTCCAAGAAAAGGATATGCGGGCGCAGAAGATCGATTTCGTCGTCTGCCCACAGGATGCGCGGCATAGTAGACATACTCAGCTATATCGGGATTAGGATTGATTGAAGGCTAGCATGGATGCTAACTTTAGGGACTTTTACAGATAAATGAATCATCTAGCTACACGATCCTGTTTCGTGGCCGCGCTTAGACGCGTCCGAGGACGCGGCCAGAGGCACGACGTTTACGGCCGTGGCCGCCTCCGTCCGACACGCAGGGCCTCCTGCCCTGCCGAAAAGCTCCATGCCTCTCAGACGGATGTTACGGGTCGCATTAACGTCCCGGTCCTGCCCGCACTCGCTACAAACAAACGTGCGAACGGCCAGCGTCAGCTGGTCCTTTGCCAGAGCGCCGCACACGCTGCACGTCTGGCTGGTATACGGCTTTACTTTCACGAGCTCGCCTCCGGCGCTTTCAGCCTTGTAGGCGAGTTGCTGCATGAGCATGCCGAGGCATTGCTCGTGCATAGAACGGTTCAGCCCACGTTTGCGGGAGTCGCCACGGGCCGTCATGGCTTGGAGTCTCAGGTCTTCGACGACAATCCATGCGGAGTGCTTCTTCACGATGTCGCCCGTAATGCGGTGTACTTCGCTGCGGCGGCGCATGGCCAACCTGCGGCTTTCGCGGGTGAGGGCCAGCTTCTTTTTGCGGCGCGTCTTGCTGTCGCGCTTGGCACGACTAACGGCTTGCTGGAGGCGTTTGCGCTCCGGCAACCGCAAGGGCGCGTACTGCGTGCCGTCAGAGAGCGAACAGTTGGCCTTTACGCCCACGTCGACACCTATGGCCTCGCGCGTGTCCGCCGCGATCACCACGACGTTATGCTGCACGTTGAAGTCGGTGCCTAAAGGGTGTTGCAGGATGCGGACCAGCCGGACGGTGTTGCCGCCGGAGAGTACGCCGCGCTTGTCTTTGAACCGCAGCTTGCCCACGCCCTTTATCTGGAGCGTATGGTACGGGCCGTTCTTGCGCGGCACGGTGCCCTCGAGTTCAAAGGATCGCACTTCCGGCTTGAATCTTGGCCTGCCCTTGCCTTCGCCAAAGAACTTGTCGTCGGCGCTGCGGACGCGCTGGAGCATGCTGCGCTGGGTGCGCACAGGCTGCGCCGCATTATACGCATTGTCTTGGCGCATGGCCGTAAGCCTCTTGTACAGATCAAAGGTGGAAGGCGTCTTGCCGCCTTCGGCAAACTCGTTGCGGCAGTGGGCCACCGCGTCATTGCGCAGCCACGCCAGATGCCGAAACAACGCGTCCAGTGCTTCGCCCTGCGCCTTCCTCACCCGTCGGCACCGGTATGTGTAGGTGCGTATCACAGGTATTTACACGTACTTGTACATACTTTGTTCCGCGTTCATTTATCTATATCAATCGGCCCATTTAACAACGAAGTGCAACACTTGATTTGGATGACAGCGCGCTAGCAAGCGCGTATTCATCACGCTGATTACATGTGAGCGAGATGATGCCGGTACGCTCCGTTAAGACATCATTGGAGGGTATCAAATGGCGACGGGCTATCATCATCTTTCCTATGAGGAAAGGTGCCAGATTCACGCATTGAGGAAGCGAGCTGATTCGCTGCGCGAGATTGCGCGACAGTTGGGTCGCTCGCCATCGACGATCAGCCGGGAGTTGCATCGCAACAGCGGAGGTAGGGGCTACCGGTATCAACAGGCTACCCGCTTGGCCAGCGGGCGGCGGAGGAAGGCATCGTTGCGTCCACGGAAGATGACTGAAGCGATGTGGTCTCTTGTGCGTGAGAAGCTCGCCCTGCACTGGAGTCCAGAGCAGGTCTCGGGTCGACTTCGTCGTGATGGTGTCGTTTCGGTAAGCACCACATGGATTTACAGGCATAGCTGGGCGGACCGAGCGGCTGGCGGATCGTTGTACAAGCTGCTGCGTCGCCGTGGTAAGCGGTACAACAGGCGTAACAAGAGCGGTGCTGGGCGCGGCTTGATACCGCACCGTGTAGACATCAGCGAACGTGATCCCATTGTAGAGCAGAAGACGCGGATAGGCGACTGGGAGGTTGATACGATCATCGGGGCGAAACAACAGGGAGCACTGGTATCCATGGTCGATCGCGCCTCGAAATTCACGTTTCTTGAGCACGTTGCGTCAAAGGCTGCGATCGGGGTCCGCCATGCGATCATAGGTTGTCTCAGTCCGGTAAAGGACCGGGTACTTACTATCACGGCGGACAATGGCAAGGAGTTCGCTCATCATCGGCAGATCGCCAGCGCGCTTTCCGCATCGTTTTACTTTGCGAGGCCATACCACTCCTGGGAGCGTGGTCTGAACGAGCACACCAACGGCCTGGTGCGAGAGTACTTCCCGAAGGCAACCAACTTTCACACGGTTGAACCGGCAGCGGTGAGGCGGGTGCAAGCGCAATTGAACAACCGTCCGCGCCGATGCTTGGCCTACCGCACGCCGGCGGAGGTTTTCCTTCCTGCACTAGAGGGCGTGGCAGCCTCCGCGTCCATGGTCTGAGTCGGGTCGTCGCCAGAAAGACCCATAGACCATTGTACCATGTTCGGGTGACATCATGCGTGCCTACACGCAGGGGAAGAGCCATGCTCGCCCGTCGGCATTGGCTGCCTCAAAGGTCAAGGAGCGCGAATTTCTTCGGCCAGCAAGCAGCTTCTTCTCCGGTCGGGCTCCGCCCTCCCTCCGAAGAAGCTCGTTTTCCGCGTTGCCTGTGCTATCTTCTGTCTCTACTCAGGGGCATACTACCTTGTCTACAGTTGTTGCACTTCGGACTTTAATTGGCGATCCCTAACTTGTGATTGACCGAATACTCTCTTTTTTCGGCCTCGAATGCACAGGCACGGTCGTTTTTTGAGTTCGTTGACGGTCCGCTTCGAGTGTTTTGGCCATGCTGGCGTCTCTTGCGTGCGCGCACGGGCAGTTTGCGGCTCGAAGGGCGTTGTGTTCCTATCGGGAGGGCATACGTGTCCCTTGGGGCCTGCGATTGGGACCTTTCTGCGAGGTGGTAGCGGGCCTACGCCGCGCGCTTTCGCCGACGCTTTATTCGTGCCCGTTCCTGGGCGCGCAGCAGGCAACCCAGCCGGTGCACGTTGACTGCCAGCACGGACAGGCTCACCATCAGCACGAAGTTCTCCGGACTCTTCTGCCGCACCAGCGCACCGCCCCGAAGTCCAAAATTGGCCAGACACGACTCGACGGCCGGGTGCTGCCGCCGCGCTGCCTTGAACGCAGGCGCGCGCTCCCGCGCACGCTCCGCCAGAGAAAGCTTGCCCTTCTTCGGAAGCGCATTGAGCGCCAGCCGAGCATCCAATGCTTCTCGATTCTTCAAGCTATGAAAGCCCCGGTCAAAACTGCACGCATTAAACTCTGGAAAAGCCGCCTGCACCGCGTCAATGATCGCTACCGCCACCTCTACATCTGATGTGTCCCACAGGATGTGATAAGCCAAAATGAACCGGTGCTCATCTTCTACCAGTGCGACCGGAAGGCCCAGCTCGGCCAGCACGCCCGCCTTGCCTTTGCTGATCCAACGCGTATGTGGCTTGTGGATGGAAAACACTTTCTGCGCATGTGGAATCTGCTTGCCCAAGAGGATGCGACGCCGGATTTGATCCACCAACAAGTCCACATAGTGCAAGTAATACGCGATATCCACTCGCGCCGCCTCCGATTTCTCCACTGTGGCCAAGGCATTTAACAGCGTACGGGCACGTGCTGCAGTCTGTGTGCACTGGCGCAAGTACGCCTTCACTCCTTTCGGATTCTGCCGGTAGCGCGGGGCCGTCCGCACCCGGCTGAAGGCCTGGTATATCTTCCGCGTGCGATCCGCATGCTTGCGCCAGCCCGGAAGAGCGAATGCCGCAGCCGAGCGTGCACTCACACGTATTAGACCACGAACCGCATCCCAGCACAGACCCACATCGGTGGGATAGTGCACATGCGTCTTAACCACCCTGGAATCGCAGCGACCGGCTAGCGCGGCCCCAGACTGTTTTCCAGCCACCTTGTGCCCCGTCTGCACTATCAATTGGGTCACCTTCTGGACAAGCTTCGGCGTCAAAAGCTGCACGTTGTCCACCAGCCGCTGTCTGCTGTACTTCACCGCGTCAAACCCGGCGTCTCCGTGCCCCAAGAGCTCCCGCAGCAAGAGATCGTTGTTGGCCCGGTACAACAAAGCATCGTAGTCCAGATCCAGGCACTGCTTGACTATGGCAAACACGATGACGCGCCATAGATCCATGCCCGGTCGTCCGACATCTTTGCGTGTACCCGGCTGAAAGTGCGCCTCCAGAATCGTGAACAAGGCGGCACGGGATTCCGCCGTGCAGTAGACGCACTGCAGACCCTTGAGCACCGCACTCATGTCGTCGCGCATTCTCGGGTCTATGGCAATCTCCTCAATCGGCGTACTGTCGAGTGCACGGCACTCTGGGACAATCTTGCGCATGGTTTCCCTGGCGAATGTGAGCTGTTTTGCGCTCTTAAACGCCCGAATCGGCTATACGTCCCTCAGATTCAGCGCCAATTGCAAGATATAACCTATTGTTTATTGAAGATTTAAAGTATTTTCGTACAAGCACTAACTTTACACATGAGCCCGTACGCGTCACGTACGGCGGAGTGGCGTCTAGATGGTATCCGGTCACGCTGGCTAAGCGGATCAGGAGTTTAATTCTGTTGCGTGGACGTGTGACCTTTCTCGAAGGAGACGGGCTAGTGTATCTGCAGAAAACGATGGATCTGCCTGATGTCACCTACTACATAGACCCCCCTTACACAGCCCCCGGGAAACGGGCAGGCAGGCGTCTCTATACCTACTCTGAAATCGATCACGAAAGGCTCTTCGACCTTTGTATGGGGATACCCGGGAATTTCTTGATATCGTATGATGACGCAGACGCGGTCGCTGAGATGACAGAAAAACATGGGTTTCATACAACGAAGGTGCCAATGAAGGCCAGCATCATATCGAAATGTTCGAGCTCCTGATTACACCTACTCGAGAATCTCTCTCAAGAGGGGAAACCGCATGCTGGGTTTGACGTGGCGGGGGCTGGAAACGTGACCAGGGGAGCCGGATTGAGGCCCGGAGCGAAAGCGACGGAAATAGCCACCGGACCCTACCGTAGGCGCGCCAGCCCCCCCGACCCTACTATAGACTTGTAATCCTGCACAGCGGCGCTTCTTGGTCTACAGCGGATCTGTTACAATCCGCCGACCACGCGTAGCGTCGTTAAACGGTCATTCCGACTGCAACATCTTACCTAAAAGAACTGGTTGCAACCTTGCCAGCCACGCCCGTAGTAGCGATACCAATGCGGAAGACTCACTCTTGCCAAGACCGACCAAGTGGGGGCAGATCCGCATGTCGCCTACCTCACGTGTGCTGGTTTTGTTAATGACTCACAGGTTGTCGATCAGGCTGAGGACAATGAGGACGGAGACGCCGATACCGATGAACCAGAGCAGCAGGTTGAATTTGGCCGTTTGCGCATCCAGTTTGGCATTTTGGGCCTCGAGCTTGCTTTCGAAGCGGTGGATGAGATTGGCGGAGGCCATTTCTTCGATAAGTTGCGTGAATACGTGTGCATCTCGGCCTTGGAGGCCAGCGCGGGTCAGAATGTCATAAAGCTGCGCCCGGTCGTCGGCCAGCTCCGACAACGGAGCTGGCGTCTGGTGGGCGGGCAGACGTTCCGGTTCGTTACCAGCCATGGCGGTTTTACGACGCGTATACACACGCCGGTTCCCATCGCGCCGATCATCGCCCCCTACAGCCCCAGATCTAAAGCCTGTTCTTTCTGCGGCACGACGGACTTTGTGTGTGGGAGGCAGAAATCGCTAAATCGCATCAGAACACCTTATGGTGCCGTACGGGACTGTTTTGCATTTTCCGGCCAAACTGGGCCACCATAGTATAACCAGCGTTTTTGGCATGCGTGCCCTCGGCAACGACTAAGTCGACAGAGGTCGCGGCGTAACCCCACTCTTGAATGTACTGCGAGGCACTGAACTTGCCCGGCGTGTTCTCGCCCAGCAAACGAGAGTCTGGTCTTGGAGATTGGGAAGCACTTGACTGGCTTGGGACGCGGATGGGCGGGGAGGGTGTCGAGACCGTTTCCCCATCGTTGCAGTTGACCACTGCTGCGGCCAGCGTAACAATTCCTACGAGACGGTCAGGGCTCGATGTGGACTCCCACCGCGTCACTCCCGCCGCCTTTGTCGCACCGGATTGCGCCCGGACGTGATTTACCCCGCCGGATCGGCACTTCAGGGGCGTTTTGGGGGGCCGCCTGCGCCGCGTTCCGGTCCTGTTTCGCCACTTATGGGCGGTTTCAGGCGCATGTGTGCAGGCGCCAGCACACATAGGCAGCCCTACCGGATCCGGCCATCTCCGCCCCTCTGCACATACGCAGAGGCTGCGTGAATGCAACATAAATATCAGTATGTTGCATTCGCCCACAGGCGCTGCTTGCGGGCAAGGAGGCCGGGTTGTCGGAGCTTGCGGGAGAAGGCCGGGCGTTGGGGCAGAGCCTTTGGCTACTCGTCAGCGCCTTTGGCTACTCGTCAGCGCCGCGAGTCCGGCGCACGCCACGCACGGGGCTCGATCGACCATTCGGGAACGTCTTGCGTCCCACGAACCATGACCCGTGCGTCGGCACGATAAGGCTGTCGACGTGGTTAGCTCTCACGGACCACGCAAATACTATCGTGGCCCCAGCCTGCCGCCAGGTCCCCCGGGCAAGGCACCTTTCGTAAGTATCACCGAGCCGACCGCGATCGGTCTCTTCGAGTTCTCCGTTGGCCATCAGTCTGATCTCCACGATACCAAACGATGGATACGACCATGTACCCACCACATCGGGCAGTTGGCTACTGTCCACGATCGGGAACGTGCCGTCATAGGGCTCCCCGGCCAGCGGCCAACCGCGTTCATCCCAAACCAGCGGACGGACCTGCAGCGTGGGGGTTCGTCCGTTCTCTGTGTCGAGGAAGTGGTGTACCAGAAAGTAGCGGTCGCCGTCTGCCAGGACGGAACTGTGGCCGGGAGACCGGATCCGGCCGTAGCCACCAGGAGAAACAAATGTGAGACCTCCCTCCAGCATGGGATCTCCGGCCCGATTCTCATAAGGACCTGCGATGTCGGACGAACGTCCAACTAGAGTTCCATAGAAACCAGGCGTGACGAAGAGATAGTACCAGCCATTCCGCTGCGTTATGACGGGTGCGTAATAATACATTGGATTACGCCGACGAGCCAGGGTATGAACGGTTTCGTCCTGACGGGACACCAGTCCCGTGCCGGCATCGAGCCGGCGCAGTCTGATCTCACCTTCAGATGCTGACCATGTGAGCCAGGGCATGCCCTCCGCATCCAGCACAATCCCGGGATCCAAAGAAACGGAATCCGCCGTCCCGGATTCGGATTCGATGACGGGACCCCGGTCTATCCATGCGTAATCAGGATCCATGGGATTCAGCGTAACATTGGTGGCGAGTCCGATGGCCGATACCTGATTGTCAGGTGACATGAGCGAATAATAGAGATGGTACCTTCCATTGAAATATGCCACATCCGGTGAGGACAGCGAGTCTCCTTCCGGAATCACCGTCCGGGTCCAGTTGGCCAGGCTGTCGAATACCTGTCCTGCAGCCTCCCAGTGGATTAGGTCGTCGGAGCGCCGCACCGATATGCCGGGGCCCGAGGAAAACAGGTAGTAGGTATCCCCCTGCTGCACAACGGCCGGGCTGAGTACGCCTGTTACGTCGCCGGTCTGCACGAGCGGATCATGAGGAGCCAGATACAGGTCTTCGCAAAAAATAAACTCGGCGGCGGCGCCGAGGGGGTAATCACAAGCTGCCAGCAGCAACAGGAACGCCAGGGATGCCGTTCGCAGAACCGGACTTGTCGACGCAATGACAGGATGCATGGGAGTGGGATTATTTCGCGATGACCATCCTGCGCCGGGCAGAATGGTCAGCCGAGCGCAGATGGTAAAAATAATGCCCGCTGGGCAGGTTAAACGAGCTCAGCCTTACCTGGTGCATACCTGCCACCATGTGTTTCCCCGCGACGGGTTCCGCGACCTGGCGTCCCAGAACGTCGTAAACGGTCAGCCAGACCTCGGTGACCCTGGGAAGTGCAAAGCGCAGTACGGTCTCCGCATTGAACGGATTGGGGTAGTTCTGCTCGAGCCGGTATTCCTCCGGAAGTGTCTCTTCGCTCTCCAGGGCTATATCTGCCTGCTCCGCAGCCTCGTTTTCCCGCTTCTGCTCATCTGTTTCCGTTCTCTCCTCGGCGCCTTCCTCGCCATTTACCATCGACTGGCCGGCTATTCCGCCGTCGATGGTACACGTCCCTTCCATCGGAGACAGTACCTTCACCGTGGCGGCCTTATAAACTGTGACGGATCCGGTCGGGCTCTCCGAATCCGTCACAGTCACCCTGATCTTGAAGTCCTCTCCATTGAAGCCTCCATACAGAACGGAGGAGCCACTTCCCAATGTGCTCCACGCGTTGCAATGAGGAGCGCGGGCACCTTCAGGGCAAATCCTGTACCACTTCCAGTTATAGGAATACGGGGGTCTTCCCCCAATCGCGCTAGCGTCATAGAACCCTTCTGTGCCATCCTCAATGCAGGCAGGCCCGCCGATGCTGACATTAAGAGGCGCTTTCTGTAGATTGTTGATCTGGTAATCCGTGTTGATGGTCCATGTCCCTCCGGTATTCTCCAAACGTGCGAATCCGTATGCGTAGCCGCCAGGCAGGTATACGTAGGTGGAACCCGCTTCGGCTATCAGTGCACGACGCTTGGGCACATCGGCACCCGGACGTACGAAATGGCCTGCTTCCTGAACCAGTAGGACATCAACCTCGGTTGCCGAATGCGCCAGCGTAAAATAATCCCAGGTCTGAACCGGACCTGGGCTCGGGGACACGCGATTGGCCTTGGCGAGCGGAGGTCTTGTCATCGGGGTGCCTGGTAGCGCACGAATAGCAGCCACCGAAACCCACGCCGTGGTGATTGAAAGCGAACTCTCAATATCCAGCACTTTGACGGATACACCCTGCCCTCTGCCCTCGCTTATGCGTGTCTCCTGGACAGTATCGTCGGTCCATGAAACGCGCGAGGGTGCCCCAAAAGTAAACGGCTGCACGAGCAGCTGGTGATCTGTCGGGTCAGACGTGCCATCATCCTCGCTGCGATACAGATTGTTCCACAAATAGGCCTGCTGGTTGGACTGCGTCTCCAGACCCGTCGCGTCCGAGTTGCCCCGGTACGTCACTGCAAACCGACTGGCAGTGCCAGTCGACGGCCTCACTGCCGCGTTGATGTCCCAAAGCACTGGCTGACTGCCGTAAGGAACGAACAATACCGTCCGCTTATAATCGGCATCCACCGGTACCAATTCGTTAAGGATTATATCAAATGTATATGCCAGCAACGGAATGGACGCAGATAGCTCCGTGATTTCGCCATGGGTGTCTCCATAGATATAGTCGACGTTCGGATGTTCAGAAACCACGCGCCTTTTCCACTTGGATCCATAGGGAGACTCCACACCGCCAATGTAGTCCTCGCCAATGTAGCCCTCGTCATCCTCCAGGATACCATACTGACGCACCACAAGCACATTGTGGTCGTAATAGGGATTCCAGGTGCTGGATGTCCAAACCGCCCCTCTCTGTCTCGGCATGTCATATCCTGCGTCCATGACGTAAGAGGTGCTGTCCACAAAGTACAACAGCTGCATCTGGTCGGCTTGTTCATGGCCTTCGCCGCGCGTTATGGCATCGTTGCTTTCTCCATTCAGAACGACGTAGTGTTCTTTTGCATTAGCGCCGGTACCGACCATCTTTCTTAGCACCACTTCCTGGCGGCCGCGGCCGCCGGCTGCAGAATCGGCCAAGCTGGTCTCCGAGCAATGCCCGAACTCCATACCGTAGGCGACTATATGCGGGCATTCGCGATCTTCGCCTCACACGGAGATGCCGCCTGAACCGGCAAGAGCCCTGCCATGAACCTAGACGGATTCACCGTGGTTTTTGACCGCCCAGGTCCTATTGCGGCTTGCAAGGTGCTACGGTGCGCCACAGCCGCACTTATTCGCCAGCCACTTGTCCAGGCTATACGGCCCCGGGCCCATCGGCATGAGGCCCACCAGCAAGAACAGGTTCTTCCATGCGTGCGCGGCGGATCCTTCCCCGCTAATGAAGTGGTTCAGCATGGCTACGAGCATCGTGATGGCCAGCAGTGCACAGAACGGGCGGTACAACAGGCCGGCAGCGATCATGAGGCCGCCTACGGATTCAGAGATGGCGGCCAGGAACCCGAAAAAGGTGTGACCAAAGCCAATACCGATATGATCGAGCGACCCGCCTACATCGGCCCAGACCTCGGGTCCTCCGGTAAGTTTTCCCCATCCGTGGAAGAAAAGGAACCCGAGGCCGAAGCCGAGCCGGAAGATAAGCAGCCCAACGTCGCTGTATTTCGAAAGACGGTTCAGGTGCATGACAACTCCTCTTTAGTGAGACATATTTGCGGCAAGTTGCCTAGTGGTTCCTAAAATGCATTGGCTTCCGCTGCGTGCACAAAGCAGGCTTGCTCTAACTATGTAGTCAAATCCAACGCAGAAAGTCAACCTACCGGAGGGGATCAATCAGTAAATGCATCACTTGCGGCTCGATTGCTGGTGAAGGACGAGCACGGCATTACGTGCGGGTGCGGTGAATTGAAGTGATTCGCTTCGAATGGTCCCTTCAAAAGGAGGTGGACGTGCGCCGGGGGAGCGCCGAACAACACCTCGAACAAACTGTTTATCTTTCGCAGTTGACGCAAATACAGGTCCCGCTATTCTATGGCCATGAATTCATCTTCTGTTTCTCCGCTTATGCGGGAGGCGCTAAATGAGCAGATACGCGAGGAACTAGCCTCGGCGTACCTCTACCTGGCGCTGTCGGCCCTAATGGCTTCCCAGGGCCTGAATGGGTTCGCGCACTGGCTTCGAAAGCAGTGGGAAGAGGAATTGGTTCACGCCCTCAAGCTGTATGACTTTCTGCTGCAGAGAGATATAGAGGTGGAACTGAAGCCTCTCGATAAGCCCGTCTTTTCTGTAAATGCGCCGCTCGAAGTATTCGAATTGGTGCTAAGGCACGAGGAACACATTACCGCTTGCATCAACAGGCTATATGCCGCTGCAATTGGGCAACACGACTATGCATCCCAGGCACTCTTGCAGTGGTTTGTAACGGAGCAGCTAGAAGAAGAGGAATCGGCCCGTGAGGTCATTGATGCCCTGCGCCTAGTAGGTAGCTCCGGGGCAAGCCTTTTTCTCTTGGACCGCGAGATGGGAAGCCGCGAAGCGGGCGAAGAGGCGGATGCCTAGAGGCGCTGCATCTAGTCCGCCCGCCCGAATTCGTACCGGCCCGTACTCCGAACCGCAAGAGCTGCCGGGCGTTCTTTTCATTGGACACTGTCCTGCTAAGGGCCTGTTGCCGCGACAGTTGTAGCCGGATTGCTGGATCAAGTACCTGACCCTCTACCCTTGATGACAATTATTATCCGCTCATTGTTGGCCTGGCTTGTCTTGGCCGTTTCCCCCGCCGCGTTCGCGCAGCAGAACCTCGACAACGTGGAGATCAAGGTCGAAGATGTATCCGACGGTCTGTATATGCTGGTCGGACAGGGAGGCAATATTGGTGTATCCACGGGGCCAGACGGTGTTTTCGTAATCGATGACCAGTACGCTCCCTTATCCGACAAGATATTGGCTGCGATAAGGAGCAGGCAGGAGGGCCCCGTCCATTTTGTGATCAATACGCACTGGCACGGCGACCATACTGGCGGAAACGAGATATTCGGGGGTGCGGGTGCTGTGATCGTGGCCCACGACAATGTGCGGGCGCGCATGAGCGTTGATCAGTTCATGGAGGCCTTTGGTCGCCGTGTTCCTGCTGCGCCGCGGGGGGCCCTACCGGTCATCACCTTTTCCGACAGGCTTACGTTCCACTGGAACGGCGACGAAATCACTGCAGTCCACGTGGCAAGCGCCCATACCGATGGTGACGCCATCATTCATTTCAGGAAGGCAAACGTGGTTCACATGGGGGATACCTACTTTAGCGGAACGTATCCTTTTATCGATACGGGAAGTGGCGGCAGCATTGACGGCGTCATTTCTGCAGCGGAGATAGGGCTGGGATTCATTGATGACGACACTAGCATCATTCCCGGTCACGGACCCTTATCCAGGAGGAGCGAGCTCATGGGCTATCGGGACATGCTTGTCAGCGTGCGTGCGGCCGTACAGGAGCTCATCGAGGCAGGCATGACGCGGGACGAAATAATCGCGGCCAAGCCTACTGCGGCCCTGGATGCCGATTGGGGAGGAGGTTTCATGCAGCCTGACCAGTGGGTCGGCATCGTATACGATTCGCTACAGAATTAGGCACTATAGCAATCCGGCATCGCCTGCCGCCTTTCGAAGGATTTCGCGCTGGCGCGCGTCAAGATTGCGGGGAATGTCGACGACTACGGTAACCACTAAGTCGCCCGTCCGCTCGCCGGTGTGCACTCCCTGTCCCTTTACGCGCAGCTTCTTCCCTGAAGAAGTGCCAGGTGGAATGCGAACGGCAACCTTCGTGCTGTAAGGTGTCTCCAGTGTGCGTACCACGCCGAGTGTGGCTTCCAGTGCGTTGATGGTTTCCGTGATTTCCAGGTCCGGCCCTCGCCGTCCAAATCGAGGATGCTTCTTGACCGCGAACTTTACATGGACGGCTGTTGCCGAGCCCGGTGTCTTGAGTCGAATTCGGAATCCGTCGGAGATATTTTCCGGAATCGCTACGCGCGCACGACTACCGTTCGGAAGGAGAATGGTCACGGGGCCTCCCCGGAGCGCTTGCTCCAGCGAAAGCGAAATAGTTTGGGAAGTCTCCGAAGCGTGCGAACTGCCGTTTCCAAATAGCCAATTGAATAAACCGCCGACGGCACCCAATGCCTCTCCGAACACATTCCCCCTAGGGTTGGGCTCTCCCGTCTTTCGACGCGTGAATTGGCCGCTTGACCGGTAGGCGTGGCCGCTGGGCGTCACAAAGCTGTCACCCCAGCGCCTGTGGTCATATTTGGCGCGCTTTCGCCGGTCGGACAGGACACCATAGGCTTCTTGTATTCGCTTAAAGTGCTCTTCGGCCTCTGGGTCATGAGGATTATGGTCGGGGTGGTATCTGCGGGCGAGGGCACGGTAGGCAACCTTGATGGACCGAGCCGATGCATCCCGTTCGACACCAAGCATGCGATAGTAATCCTTGCGTGCCCGATACGCCATTCCATTGTTGCGAAAATGAGGACTATCTTGTTCTCCGGGCTATGGGGATGGTGTGCGAATCGCAGACAGAAAGGTTGCAATAATAGCAGTACCTAAATGCCTAAGATATCCAAGATTGTAGTCGCCAACCGGGGCGAAATCGCCGTGCGCATCATGCGCACGTGCAAGGAGCTGGATTTAGCGACCGTGGCCGTGTTCAGCGACGCGGACAGGATGAGTCCGCACGTATGCATGGCGGACGAAGCGTATCGTATCGGACCGCCTCCAGCCTCCGAGTCCTATCTTGTCATTGAGGAGATAATCGGTGCGGCCAAACGCAGCGGTGCAGAAGCCGTTCATCCGGGCTATGGCTTCCTGTCGGAGAATCCGGCTTTCGCGGAAGCCTGCTGCGAAGCCGGCCTCTGTTTCATAGGGCCGTCGGCGTCCGCCATACGGATCATGGGAGACAAGACCCGGGCCCGTCGCTTGATGCAAAAGCACGGGGTTCCCGTGGTACCAGGCACGGCAGATGCGGTGACGGATATTCAAGAGGCGCTCGAAGCGGCAGAACGAATTGGGTACCCCGTTATAACGAAAGCGGCGGCAGGTGGAGGAGGACGGGGCATGCGCGTAATTCATGGGGCCGATGAAATGCCCGGGGCCATGCGACTTGCGCAGGGCGAGGCGCGGTCTGCTTTTGGGGACGGGCGCGTGTTTTTAGAGAAGTATGTGTCTGATCCGCGCCACATAGAATTCCAGGTTCTGGTTGATGGTCACGGAGGGATGGTGCACATGTTCGAGCGTGAGTGCTCTATACAGCGCCGACATCAGAAAGTGATCGAAGAGGCACCCAGTTGCATTCTTACCCCCGACAGGCGAGCGGAGATGGGAGCGGCGGCGCTGCGGGTGGCGGCAGCTTGTGGCTACCGCAATGCAGGTACAGTGGAATTTCTGGTGGACAGCGATCTCAACTATCACTTCATGGAAATGAATACACGCTTGCAGGTGGAGCATCCTGTTACTGAATGGGTAACCGGGCGCGATATCGTTGCGGAACAGATCCGCATTGCCGCGGGCGAAGAGCTATCTTTTGGGCAGCAAGACTTGGCTCTTAGTGGTCATGCTCTTGAGTGCAGGATTTATGCGGAGGACCCCGCCACGGGGTTTCTGCCCAGTCCGGGACGGCTGATCCGGCACGCGGTCCCGTCCGGATTCGGTATCCGGGTCGATAGCGGTGTTGAGGAGCACGGAGAGGTGTCGTTACACTACGATCCCATGATATCAAAAGTCACGTCCTGGGGCCAGAGTCGCAGCGAGGCCATCCGCCGGATGGACCGGGCGCTCGCCGAATATGCCATCGCGGGGGTCAAGACGACCATTCCGTTCTGCCGCTACGTCCTTCGGCACGATGCATTTGTGCGCGGTGAGCTGTCTACCCGATTCGTGGAAAAGCACGTGGACCTTGCGGCCTTGCAGCCGCTTGATCCGGACGCCGCCCGTGTGGCCGCGGTGGCCGCGGTGCTTCACGACTGCGCCGCAACAAAGAAACCGGCGCCGACTCAGCCTACGGTCGCGAACTGGTTACGCCGCCGTGCAAGGTAGAGGCTCGTGCTACTTCTTGAGCGCGAGCGTTAGGCCATCACCCACGCCCACAAGACTAAGATGGACACGGTCGTCGCAGCGTAGCTTCGTGTTCAGGGCGCGGATCGCAGCCGTCTCGCTGTTGGTGACGGAAGCGTCAACTACCTCACCCATTCGAAGCACGTTGTCGATGACAATGAGTCCACCCGGGCGCATGAGCTGCAGTGTACGTTCGTAGTAGGCGTCGTATCCCTCCTTGTCGGCGTCAATGAAGCCAAAGTCAAAAGTGCATCTGTGCCCTTCCTGAAGCAACGTGTGGAGCGTGTCTGCGGCAGGTGCCAGGCGCAGGTCTATCATATTGTCAACTCCGGCTGCCCGCCAATATCGCTGCGCAATTGACGTGAATTCCGCGCTGATATCACAGGCCACAATCTTTCCACCCGGTGGCATGGCCAGTGCTACGGCCAAAGAGGAGTACCCGGTAAAGACCCCTACTTCGAGCGCCTTTCGGGCTCCCATCAGGCGCACTAGCAGCCCCATGAATTGTCCCTGGTCTGGGGCGATTTGCATTTTAGCCTTAGGATGCAGAGCGGTTTCCCTGCGCAGCCGTGCCAGAATCTCTGGCTCACGCAGGGATATGTCCAGAATGTACTGATAGAGTTCCTGGGTAAGTGCCAGGGTACGGGTACTCATGAGCGCCAGCGCGTGTGGTTAGTGATTCAGCAATAATAGTCTGTGGCCAGCAGGCCGTGCCCTTCCAGATAGCGGACCACAGCCCGAACGGCCTCTCTCGTGCCGCGTGTTGAGAGCGGCTGCCCAAATGTCATGATCCCGACCAAGACAGTGGCCGTGTCCTGTGCCCTACAGCGGGCCTCAATCAAAACGTCTTGCATGAGGTCCTGCTCCTCAATGCGCGCTCGGAATATAAGGCTATGCCCGCCAACAGGGCAAAGTGCATCGAGTACCACCACGCGGCCGCTTTGGAAGCCGTGGACGAAGGGTGCAAAGACTCCGGGGGGTGGGATGGTGCCCGTCAGGAGAGCGTGATGCATAGTTGTGCTTAGGCCGGTTGTACGGGGATACGTGACTTCTGCCTCACTCGTCTTGCGCAGTTCGGCAAAGTAAATCGTGCGCTCCAGCGCCTTCCATTTGCAGGCATATTTGGTTTGGACTGCTTCCGGTGGCGGTGGCTTTTGTTCGGCGGTAAAGTAATCAGAGGCTGCCTCCAGGGCGAGCGTGTAGTATGCTGCATGATCTGTAGTGAGAAGCAGCATTCCTTGTACCGCGAGTCGGGTTGACAAGAGTGCAAAGAATTCCCGCGTGAGCAGCCTGCGCCGGTGATGCCGTTTCTTCGGCCACGGGTCGGGGTAGTTAACGTATACCCTGAACAGGCTTCGCCGGGTACAAAGGTTTCGCAGCAGGAAAGTACCGCTGCCACGATACAGCCACACGTTGTTGAGCCCGCTCCGTCTCATGCGCCGAAGCGCCCGCTCTACGGACGGCCGCGTTATATCCGCGCCGAGGATATTCCAATCCGGGTGGTTTAGCGCAAGGTTCTCAAGGAAGCTCCCGTCGCCGAACCCAACCTCCAGCGCAAGCGGGCCACGCCGGCGGAAGAGTTGCTCAGGGCAGAAGGGAAACGGATGCGCGTTTAGCAGCATGACAGACAGGACACGGGACGGCGTTTACGTACCTAGACGTCGCTGCGGGGCGTCGTTCAGGCGTAGAGGTAGGCCATGTCCATGAGACGGGCTCCAAGGCCGTCTGCTACGGCCATGCGTCCCTTGCCGCGAATTCTTGCTCCGGCCACTTCACCGGCCTTGTTCAGCGCGTAGAAGGATACGTTGAACGCGGGGCGCCCTTCGTCGTCCTGCAGCCTTGCCAGCTTGGTGTGCTCCGCAATACGCTGGCAGGCGTACAAGCACGCTGCTTCCGGATCGTCTCCCAGGCGCATGCGCTCCACAATAAGAAAGCAGGACAGGTTTTCGAGGTTCGCCTCCCCACGACCGGTAGATCCGGCAGCGCCAACCGCATTGTCACAGTAGAGGCCAGCGCCAATGATGGGGGAATCGCCCACCCGGCCGGGAATCTTGAAGGCTAGGCCGCTTGTGGTCGTTACACTGCTAATGTCGCCGGCGAGGTCGATGGCGGAGCAGTGGATAGTGCCCCAGTGGTCCTCGTGGCGTTTAAACGTGGCGCCAATGCCCCGGTCCCCGGGGCTGTGTGGCGGTAGGTAGTCATCGCTATTGGACAGAGTCTCCCTCCAGCGCACCCAAATTTGCCGTGCACGCTCAGTGAGTAGATCTTCTTCCTTGAAGCCGTGCATACGGGCAAATCGCTGGGCCCCTTCCGCAACCAATAGTACATGGTCTGTTCGCTGCAGTACCAGGCGGGCCACCTTAGAGGGGTACTTGACACTCTGCAGTGCGGCAACGGCGCCCGCGCGCCCCGAGGGCCCGTGCATTACGGCTGAATCCAGCTCTACGATGCCGTCGGCGTTAGGTAGGCCGCCGTAGCCTACGGAAGTGTCCTCGGGGTCTTCTTCTACAAGGTTCACTCCGGCTACCACTGCATCCAGTGCGTCGGCGCCCCCCAGAATCTCCTCGACAGCTCTTTGGACAGCACCGAGCCCGTTGCCACTGGCGATGGCAATGGGCCCGGCATGAAGCGCAGCCGCAGGCTTGGTGGCAGCGGCTGTTGCGGCAAGCACGCTGCCTTTGAGAAATTGCCTGCGGGAAAAAGGATTTCGGGTCATAGATGCACCTCTGCAAGAGATTGAGAACACAAATATAGGGATACGCTCCTGCCCCGATGACGGGTACTATTCGCGCAGCACCTGACGGATCAGCTCGTCAGCCGTACGTGTCCCGGGGGCCTTGGCAAGGACCTGGCGAATGCGCCGCTCTGCGGCAGCACGCGTGAAACCGAGTACTTCGAGTGCGGCAAGGGCATCGGCCCGCGCTTCTGCGGCGCCGGTAAGTGGCCGGACATTGGCCTCGTCCAGATCCAGGGTTGCCACGCGGTCCCGCAATTCCAAAATTAATCGCTCCGCCGTCTTCCGTCCGACTCCCGGGATACGGGTTAGTGGGGCGCTGTCGTCCTCCAATACATATTGTCGAATTTCAGTAGGTTTCATGGCCGACAGGGCGGCTAGTGCGAGCTTGGGGCCGACACCGGATGTGCCTATCATAGCCGTAAACATCACTCGCTCTGCGCGCGAGATAAACCCGAAGAGGAGCAGGGCGTCCTCACGCACGTGCTGGTAAGTAAACAGTTTGACGGCTTCTCCGCACGGCGGGAGCTCGTGGTATGTAGATGTGGGTATGAGAAGCTGGTAGCCCAGCCCCTGTACATCTACTATCGCAAGAGTGTGCCTCTTTTCGGCAAGGGAGCCCGAAACGTAATGTATCATGGACTGCGCTGGATACGCTGGACCAAAAGATAGCAACTGCGGCTGACCAGATCATGGCGCGCCAATGATCCAGGATAGGAACTCGTGCGTATATACGGAGCGTCAAGAACCTCCAGCATGGCTGCCGAATCCAATGTTCGCAAGAGTTACGCCTCTACCGTTGCGGGTGGAATTGTCACCAGCCGATTGCTTGGCCTTGTACGTGAGAGTATCGCACTAAGGTTTTTCGGTATCGGCCCGCACACGGATATACTTCAGGCGGCATTCCGCTTTCCAAACATATTGCAAAACCTGCTGGGTGAGGGGACCATTTCGGCAGCCTTCATTCCCGTGTATACCCGGTTGCTGGAAGAAGGGCGGCAGAAGGATGCAGGGCGCTTCGCCGGCTGCATTCTGGGACTTTTGGTGGTGCTTGTCTCTGCCGTGGTACTGGTGGGCATCGTTTTTGCCAGGCCCTTGGTTTCCTTGGTGCTATTTGGTTGGACGGGGGATGCGGCGCTCGTGGCGGCGGGCGAACTATCGGTTGATCGTCTGGAACTTACCATTCAGGCCGTACGCCTCGTTTTTCCAATGGCGGGGATCCTGGTACTCTCGGCCTGGGCACTTGGGGTACTCAATAGCCACCGTCGCTTTTTTCTGCCCTATTTTGCGCCCGTCCTCTGGAACATCGCGATTATTAGCGGGCTGTTTGTCGGGGCCTATGTGCTTTCGGACCATTCCGCGACGGCCGAACGCAGTCTCGAGAGCCTAGATACCATTCTGTTTACCGCATTCGTGGGGGCGCTCGTTGGCGGGCTGCTCCAGTTACTGGTACAGCTCCCGCTCGTGTTTCGCGTGCTGCGAGGCTTCCGGGTCTCGATTTCCACCCGTGTCGAAGGAGTCCGAACGGCCCTCAGGGCATTTGGGCCTGCCGTTGCAGGCCGCGGCATCGCGCAGCTTTCCGGGTACATGGATCTCATACTGGCATCGCAGCTAGCGGTTGGCGCCGTGGCGGCACTACGCCCGGCACTCATACTGTACCTGCTTCCGACAAGTCTGTTTGGACTCAGCGTCGCCGCCGCGGAGCTGCCGAACCTTTCGCGCTTGGGTGCATCGGGCGTGCAGCCGTTCCTGCAGCGTTTGGGTGGGATGATACGCCAGAGCATGTTCCTGACCATACCCACGGCGACGGGGTATATAGCCCTCGGGTACGTGGTTGTGGGGGGGCTTTTTCGGTCCGGGCAATTTGACTTCGCCGACAACGTGCTAGTATATACCGTACTGGGTGCGTACAGTCTTGGACTTGTGGCGACCACCGTTAGCCGCCTTCTCCAGAATGCCTTTTGGGCCCTCGGTGATACTGCTACGCCTGCCAAGATTGCCGGGCTCCGCGTAGCAGTATCCGTTTGCGTAGCCGTACCGCTGATGCTTTATCTGGACAGGTGGTCGGTCGCAGCAGTCACCGGGCAACCTGGGCCCGCTGAAGATGCCTTGTATTTTGGTGCAGTCGGCCTAGCCCTCGGCGCCTCCGTAGCGGCTTGGGTAGAGGTGGCACTGTTGCAGAGCAAATTGCGCCGCAGGCTCACTTCTCTTTGCCTGCCCTGGAGAAGAATGGTAGTCATGGCCGGGCTCGCTGTAGCCTCCGTAGTTCCTGCTCTTCTCCTTTGGCTTGTGCTTCCTCCGTGGCCAGCTCTGGTGCGCGCTGTTCTCGTCGTCGGCGTTTATGCAGCTACCTACCTCTCTGCAGCTCGTGTGATGCGCTTTGAAGAAGTGGAGTCTTGGGTCGGCCGCTTCATGTCCTAGCGGCAGCCCTTGTTGTGACCCGCCGGCTGGGATGCAGATTTGGCCATAGCTGGATCCCCGTGCTTGCCGACGAGTCTCAAATAAGTCGGACAGGCGCGGAGCGCCTGTCCGGAACATGCATGTCAGCTTAAGGAGATCGCAATGTGCGGCGCGTCATTTTGCGATTAAGCGCGTACATGATCCCCATGACTATTCCCCATTGCGCGAGACACGAGGCCACGCTGAATGGATCTGTAGGGTCAAACCAGGTGTCGGGAGCGTATACGGTCGCAGACAACCACAGCCACCATACCAAAAGCAGTACGGCCAGGACCGGAATGGCGTAGCCAATGGCCACGTCCCAGGCACGCCCGGCATTCCAGTCGCCAGCGATGCCGTCTATGGCCTCCATGCGAAACGCCCGGGTGCCCTGCCGCATCACGGCGAAGGCGACGAATACGCCTGAGATCATAAGCGCCACTCCCCAGACGAAGTCCTGGTTTTCGAAGAATCCCAGGTTTACGGCAGACGGAATTCCAAGGGCGAAACCGGAAAGGCATACGCCTATTATGGCATGACGCCGTTTTACGCCCATGTCCACGGCAATGCGTGTGGGAAGCTCAATCATGGCGATGAGCGAACTGAACGCTGCACACGAAAGGCCCAGGAAAAACAGGAGAGCGAACAAGCTGCCGGCCGGCATTTTCGCAAAAAGCTGCGGCATCCAGATAAACGTCAGTCCGGTGGCGGCCGGGCCACTGGTCTGCATGATTTCCAGTACCGCGGGCTTGCTCATTTCTGCGCCGAGGATGGCAAATACGGTACCGAAAATCACCATGGCCGCCAGAATCGAGACCGTGTTGTTTCCAACGCCCGTGATGACCGCGTTCTTTACCACCCCGTGCTTACTCTGCATATAGGCACCGTATGTGAGGATCAGGCCCCAGCCCGCACCCGTGTCCCAGGCGTTCTGTGTCAGTGCTTCGAGCCACAGGCGCGGACGTGCAAGCGTGGACCAATCCGGCGTGAAAAGAAATGCCACGCCCTCCCACGCGCCACCAAGGGTCAGTGTTCGTACCAGCGCGACGACTACGATAAGGAGCAGGGCAGGAATTAGCACCTTGTTGACCCGTTCGATGGATCGAACACCCTTCCAGACAGCAAGGGCTCCAAGGCTCATGGCCAGCGCATGGAAAAACACCGGAAATCCCGAGTCCTGGAAGCTATCCCATATGCCCTGTGCGGATTCCAAGGTTAGTGGCAGGTCGCTTGTGGTCATCTTTATGAAATAAAAGATGCACCAGCCCGCAACCACGGAATAGTAGAAGAGGATCGCCGTTGCTACAAACCCAACGAATGCTCCCATCCAGGCATGATGCTTCCCTGCGGTCTTGGCAAATGTGCCAACAAGGCCCATCCGGCCTTTCCGCCCGAGCGCATACTCGGCTATAATCAGGGGTATGCTCCAAACCAGCAGGAATACGATCCATGCCAGGAGAAAGGCCCCTGCTCCAGCATCTCCACTGTTCGAGGCGGCAATGCGTGGGAAGCGCCAGATATTGCCCGTTCCGACGGCAATGCCAAGTACGCTAAGAAGAAGACCCAGGCGAGAGGAAAAACGCTGATCTGAAGGACCGGGCATAATGGCATAGTCTGAAAAGGTGGAAGTCAAGGTAACGCATGCGGCGCGGTTCGAAGCTGGCGCGCGGCGGTGATACAAGAAAGGGCTGACAGTGAACAAAAGCGAAGTCAGCAAGAATTCTCTGCAACGCAATGCAAGCGCATGTAGCTAGGCCCGCAGCGCGCGTATTCGTGCCTATACAGCGGACTCTGTCGCTGCGGATGATGGGCTCGAATGGGTCATTCCATGCGCTGCAAAGCCTGGCATCGGAGGTGGGCGATGGGCCGCCCATGCCATTCTCCGCGGTAAAGCTCTCCCGTGACGCGCAGGCGTGCGGGCAGGGTTCGATCCAGCGCTGCTCTCTGTTCGTCATCCAAAACAAGCACATACAGGTTGCGCTCCTCTGTTTCGAGCATTACGGTTGTAAACGGGACATTGCCTCTTACCGTAGCCACGCCCATTACGGTTATCGTTTCGGTCTCCAGGATAGGCACGCTAAGGGCGCACCCGCAAGCGCCGATAGCAACAGCCGGCCACCATGTTTTCAGCCAAGCAAGGCCGCAAGATTCCCATCGGGTCATTGGCCAGTGCCCTGCTCTGGATTGGCGAGTCTGCATTGCGTAGTTTCCCGGTTATGGCTGCGAAGCACTTTCTCGCGCAGCCAGCCATGCTCGGCCTATTCTCGCTTTCTGGCACGCATGGTCCTTATTGGTTCGACACGCATTCGTTGATAGAGTTGCACTGCCATGACGCGATTGATTGCTGCCAGTCTGCTATTCATGCTTGGACCACTCTGCGCCCAGGCTCAACAGGTTGCAGAGCCCCGAGCATTGCCGCCGGAGAAGGCCACTGAGGGGGAAGACATGGTCGTAAGGCATGTCACCGGCTGGCTCTCGACACTGCCGGAATCAAGGGCGGCCCTGAATGAATTCAGGTTGCGCAGAGCCGCCGGCCTCCTTACCAAGGGACAAAAGCGCATGGGAAATATTGGTGACCGGAAGGATTTCAAGGTCTACAACATTGAGCAGAGTCGGAGAGAGGACATTGAGTTCGAGTTAATGGCGATTGATGATGCGGACCCACCGGAATTCCAGATTTGGCTTGAAGTTGCCGAAATGGATAGCGATAGCGGGCGTGTTACTCATGCGGTGCTTGATTCGCTCGTTCTAGGAATGGGACACAGGACGCCTCCACGTTCCTGGAATCCCGAAGCCGGAATCATCGCAAACGACGAAGTGATCTTCGGAGAGCCGCCGGATGTGGATGGGGACGGGGTAACGGACATTCTCCTGCTCGATATCCGCGATGGATGGAACGGTACGAGCGTTACTAGCTTTGTCGCCGGGTTTGTGATTTCTTCGGACTTAAGTTCCACGGTTGGCAACGGGGCCGATATTGTGTACCTGGATACTTATCCCGGGCTGGGACAAGGCCGGGGGCCGTCCTTCCTGGAGGGAACAGCGGCGCATGAGTACCAGCACCTGATCATGTTTAACTCGGATTTGGAGGAGATCACCTTCATTGACGAGGGACTTTCAGAGTGGGCGGAGCTGGCTCTAGGTTACGCGAGTCGTCCGCTGAGCTACCTGGGCAAGCCCGAGGATTACAACGTGTCGCTCCTCACGTTTAACGAGGAGGACAGCTTCAGCGACCTGGAGCGTGGGCAGCTATTCATCAACTACATTGCGGACCAGTTTGGCGTCCTCAATGCGGGCAAGATCACGCGTTCGGCGCTGCATGGCGCGCCGGGGCTTCGCGATGCCATGGTAAACATGCAGGCCGGGATTTCGCTGGAGGAGCTGATCTTCGACTTTCATGTCGCCAACGGCGTAAATGACAAGGACATCGATCCCCGATTCGGATACACGACCCCCGTCCGTAATGGGCTAAGGGCCAAGCCCGGGCCGGTGATAGATGGAAGATTCCAGAGTGAGACACTAGTCGCCCGCGACACTCTTCAGGAGGGTGGCGTTCGATACATCCAGTGGGAGTCAGTGGAAGACTTTGCCCTTACGCTGGCTCCTGCTGCGAGTGACCAAGATCCGACCCCAAGGGCCGACAATCTTAGGGCAGAGGTTTTCTTGTACGGCGAAGATGGCAGCTTTGTGCGCAGTAGCCCGGTAGGCACTGCGGGAGATTCGGCAGAATTCGAAGGATTTTTCAACCGCGTGCTGCTCGTTCTCGTCAATGTCGACCCGACCCAAGGCCCGGGGGCCGTTGACTATGCCGCCTCCTGGAAAGAGTCGTCGGCACCGGAGGATACCATAGTGACGGTCCAATACGACACCGGCAAGACAACGCGGGGAAAGATATTCAGCTCTTCGGCGGGAGCAGAAGGCCTGACGGCGACACGGTTTGTCAATCCTGGTCCGGAAATGGATACCCAACTGGATACTGTCTGGGTTTCGCACTATTACATAAGCCACTTTGCTCCGGCGGACGAAGGCGCCCCCCGTGATTTCGCCCTGCAGGTATGGGGACCGGGTGCAGGAGAACACCCTGGAGCCGTGCTCTTCCGCCAGGAATTGACGGATACAAGGATTTTCATGCCGCCCACACTAACCCTGGAACACATGGAAATCGATCTGTCTCCGTTTGCATCAGACATCGGCCCGTTACCGGATACCTTGTTCATCGGTATAGGGGAAGCCGGCCAGGACGAGAATTATCAGGTCATAACTCCTTCAGTGTATCCCGTCGAGAACCACTCCTTTATCTACGACACCATTCTACAAGATTGGGTGCCGCTGTGGGACATCCAGTTTGAGTGCATCAGCGAGCCGTGCCCACCGGACGATCCGCTGAGGGGCATGGTCATTCCCACCCGGGCGCAGTTTCTTGTGCGCACCGTAACAGCTGTGGAAGGCGTTGGCGACGTGCCAGAATTCGTATGGCTTGGCCAGAATTTCCCCAACCCGTTTAATCCCTCTACCCGCATCACGTACCGTCTGCCCCAGGCCGGGAAGGTGCGATTGGACGTTTTTGACTTGCTGGGCAGGAGGGTTGCCGAACTGGTCGAGAGTGTGCAGGCCGCCGGCGAGCATAACGTGTCAGTGGACGGAGCGCGGTGGGCAAGCGGTGTATATATTTACCGGCTGGAAACGGAATTCGGAACGTTGACCAATAGAATGCTGCTTCTCAAGTAGGTGTCTGCTCCTGTTTTGCCGCCTTGCGCAATCGAAGTGCACCTTCTGGAGGGGGCCTCCAGCAAGCCCAGGCTGGTGCCAGTCTGCAGCGTGTGGTCCCCGTGGAACATGCGGCTAAAATGGCGTGACGACGGGTCTAGATGTAGGCTATCCGGCGGAATGCTGGCCATTTGGAGACCCCACCAGCAGGAGGTAATGGGTAACTCCCAGAGAGCCCACTTGGAACACCTTTGTTACTAGCTGGCACCTGCCGCATGAGATCGCAGTTGAACGGCACTAGGACATGCCAAAGCGGTGGAGGCGCGAAGACTCTCGTCTAACCCGGCGGCTCGCTGCGCTACTAACTTCGGGTTCGAAGGCACACATTGGATCAGTCACGGCCGCTTGCCCGGAATAAGCTACCTTGACTAACGGCACACGATCCATGGTACGTCTTATAAAGACGGGAGAAACGCCCGCGAAGACGCGGCACGCACACATGCGCTCTTGCGCAGAGGTGCTTCGGCTGTTGGCCTTGCGAAGCAAATTCGATGTCGAAGCCCATGATATGACGGCCTTTGTGATCTTCAATCTTCGGGGCATCTATCGTACGATTGACGAGAGTGCGCATGCCTGGGACGAACGCCGGTACTGGAAGAAGGCAGAGGGCCTGCGGGAGAGCTGGCGCTGGAGCCGCGTAATAGCGGAAAAGCTGGAGCGTCTTGTACGGGCAGAGCAGTGGGAGAAGGTGCCGCCGGTATTGCTGGAGTTGCTTCCTCAATTTAATGCTATAACCGTGACAACTATCACGCGTAACGCCGACTGGTGGTGCGGCGCACTTCGAGCCCTGCTGGAAGAAGATACCCCATCATAAGCCATGATTCCTGCTGCGGGCACCCTTCTGATTGCACCTCCCATGGTGCGCGATTCTAACTTTTCCCGTTCTGTAGTACTCTTGTGCGAGCATAGAGCCGACGGCAGCTTTGGGCTTGTCCTCAATCGCCCTTTGCCCGTTGATCTGTCCGATATACTCGAAGGGCTCAAGGGCGGGGATCAGGTGTCCATGGGTGGCCCGGTCCAGCGGGATACGTTGCACTTCCTGCACCGCCACGGAGACGCGGTGACAGGCTCCATAGAGGTGACGGCGGGAGTTTACTGGGGCGGCGATTTTGACGCCGTACGGCTGCTTATCGAATCGGAGCTTACCTCCAAGCGAAAACTTCGATTTTTCTTGGGTTACGCGGGGTGGTCCGCAGGCCAGCTTGAAGCGGAAATCCAGGCCGGTGGCTGGTTCCTGGCGCAGGCCGAAGTTGCCCTTGTGTTTCCATCCGATCCAAAGGGCCTGTGGCGCACTGCACTGCGTCGCATGGGCGGCGAATATGCCCTCCTAGTTAACTTCCCGGACCACCCACGCGTGAATTAGCCGCCCTGCATAAGGCGCAGGCATTCAGCGCGCGTCGTAGGGCTGGCCAGAAATTCGCCGCTCATAGCACTGGTGGTCGTAAGTGAGTGCTGCTTCTGGACTCCACGCATGACCATGCACAGGTGACTTGCCTCAATGACCACCGCCACGCCGTGCGGTGTCAAGACTTCTTGTATGGCATCGCGGATCTGGATGGTGAGGCGCTCCTGCACCTGGAGGCGACGTGCGAAAGCTTCCACCACCCTGGGAATCTTGCTTAGCCCCACTATTCTTCCGGCAGGTATGTAGGCGACGTGGGTCTTCCCGATAAACGGCAGCAGGTGGTGCTCACACAGACTGAAGGTCTCAATGTTCTTGACGAGGATCATCTCGTTGTAGGCACCTTCAAAGATGGCGCTCTCGAGAAGGGCCCCGGGATCTGCTTGGTATCCTTGCAGCAGGAATTGATATGCCTTGGCAACGCGCATGGGTGTTTTGGCAAGGCCATCGCGGTTCGGGTCTTCCCCAAGCTTATCCAGCATTGCGCGCACGTGAACGGCTATATCTCGGGTCACCGTTTCGGAATAGGCACCTATGCGTCGAGATACGGCTTCGTCTGAACCCTTCCCCATTTCAATGTCGATGGCTGTTGCCCGCTTCATGGGTTGTACCCGCAACGTGTTGCTACGAACCGAAGTACTCTGCCCAGTTGCGCTCTGTCTCGCAGAGGCGTATGCGGTGGAGCCGTCCGCTAGGCAGCGAGGACTCCAACTCGCGCCAGAAGGCGACGACGAGGTTTTCCGTGGAGGGCAGCAGGCCGCGCATAAAGACTACGTCGACGTTCAGGTTCTTGTGGTCCACCTTGTCGACAATTCTAGCCTGGATGATCTGCCCTAGTACGGCCAGGTCAATCACGTAGCCGGTATCTGCCGCCGGCTCGCCGGCAACGGTGACTTCCAGCAAGTAATTATGCCCGTGCCAGTTGATATTGTTGCATTTGCCGAAAGTAGCCTCGTTCCACGCGTCAGATTTTTCAGGATTATGCAAGCGATGCGCAGCATTGAAATAGGCCCTTCGGGTCACGAATACGGTGGGCATATGCGCCGGGAGCCAAACGAACAGCCGCTGGAACGATATGCCCCAGCGATTGTTCAGCGCGAAAGGAGTCACTATCTGCCCCATGGCCGGGAAAACGCTGTTCGAGCGCATCATTGACCGTGAGATTGCGGCCGTTGTGGTGCACGAAGACCCGCTCTGCGTAGCGTTTACGGATATTGCTCCGCAGGCCCCAGTTCATGTGTTGGTAGTTCCGCGCAAGCCTTTTGCTTCAATGGATGCGGTCCCGGACGGCGAGGAGCGGTTGTTGGGTCATTTACTGTTTACTGCACGCCGCATAGCTTCAGCTAAGGGACTGCGGGAAGGCTATCGTATTGTGATCAATACGGGTGCGGACGGCGGCCAAAGTGTGGATCACCTGCATGTGCATGTAATAGGCGGGCGGAAAATGGAATGGCCGCCGGGCTGAGAGCGCACGGTTGCGCCGCCGCACGTGGGGCCGGCTTCGTGACGCTGTGTGCTTGGCTGCTCTTGGCTCTTGGCGCGGTAGCGGCGCATGCGCAGTCCTCTTTGCAAGTTGCTAACGGCTTCCAGCGTGAAGTAAGTCGCTTTCGGTGGACGTCGGCAGCCGCAGTGTCTATGCGTGTGGCGCGCTGGCAGGTGGCCATAGACAATCGCTTCCTGTCTGATGCCTTCCTTCGCTTTGACGATCGGTTGCATTTCCGTGATGAGAACTTGGTGACGATTGACGCCGAGCGTCCACTGGGAAGACGCGCGGCAGTGGGCCTGAACGGACGCACCGCATGGTTTGGTCTGAGCCGCGTATTTAGCCAGGATGTCTACGGCGGCATTCGCGTCAGACCTGACGATACTATTCTGATAGAACCAGTCTTGGGAGTAGCGTGGGATCGCAGGCCCGGTGCCGGTACTCCCCGGCTGGACGTCGGACCGGCGGTCGGCGGGCGCTGGCATCTCGCCGAGCGGGACATAGGCGGGTATCGCATCGAACTGGGAGGCGAGAGTACTTGGCAGTTCATTCGTCCGCGACGCGGACACAGCATTGCGCTAGGGGGTAGCGTAGGGCGCCAGTTTGGAAGCGCCCGGCTACGTACGAGCCTGCGTATGTCCAGCCGTCGCCGAGACACGTATCAGGCGGCGTCCTTCCTTAATCGGACCGCGGGCACCGGCCTGCCGCCGGAGGCCGTAGAAGCTACCACCAGCGACACGCTAGATGTGCACATGCAATTGGAGGCTCCTCTCTTTCGGGGCTTGCGCCTGCTGGGACAGGCAGACGTAGGTGTTAACAGCCGGCGCATTCGGACGCATCATTCCCCGGAGGCGACGCTATTCTTCGAAACCGACTTCAGCCGGCGGGCATTGGACGCCGATTTGGGTCTGGTGTACGAAAAGCCTGAATTGATGGCACGTGTGTCCGTGGAGGCGGGAGCTGCCGCGGAGGTGCGCCGCCTTGCCAACCGGGACGCGTTGCCGCCTCTTGAGGCTGCGCAGAAGACGGCTCTACTTGCGCAGGCAGACTATGATGAGGGAGCCTTTGGTCTGAGTGCCGCGCTCCGGGCCTCGCTTCTGCAACGCCTTACGGGTTCCGCAGTGGCTACCTCTCGCATCGTGCGGCACGATACGCCCGGGATCAACCAGGACGACCGGGACGAGGTGTATCACAACGGTGAATTGGGCCTACAACTGGCGCTAAGCCAAACCCTACGTATGGACTTAAAGGTGTTTGGATCCTATTATCATGCCGTATACTTGAAGGCAGAGCGGTCTGCAGAGAGCAGCATCCAGCGCACATTGCGTCTGCGGCCGTCCTTCGGCTGGCGTCCTTCGGCTGATACGGATATGCGCTTTGCCAGCGAAGTGCGCGCGACATACACAGTGGATGATTTTCAACTCCCGGGCCGTCGGCCGACCGATCAGTCGGCCCGCGAGCTACGGTTCGAGGCTGAGTTGGACCAGCGTCTTGTTGGTGACCTACGCATCTTGGCAACGGCCAGTTATGCGGACCTGCATTTGGGGCGTCTGCTCTGGAATTCGTTCGCCGAGATTCCCTTCGACACGCTTCGGACCTACCGGGCATGGGTTCACGTGCAATCGGGACGAAACGTAATAGCCGATGTTGGCTGGCGCCTTTTCCTGCGATCCGATTATGATCGTGCCGCAACCGTATCCTATACCCGCGAGGATGGTAGGGCAGCGACGATATCACGGCCTGGGCGGAGGCTGATTGAGCAGTCTGGACCGACGACCACAATCGTCTGGGTCATGGGGCGCTCCCATTTGAAGGTGGACGGTTGGATAAACATGCAGCGTATTCGCTACCGCATTTTCGGCGCATTGCCGGAGTCGAATGCACACCAAATTCGGCAGTCGGCCAGAACGGGCAGTCGGCGCCTTATTCCTAACGTCATGCTCAGCGTGCTGTGGAATCTGTAAGAGGACGCGTGCCGACTACAATAAAGCTAGGGGTTACCGGGGGCATCGGTAGCGGCAAAACAACTGTTTGCGAACATCTGGAGCGCCACGGTGCGAAGGTCTTTTATGCGGATGTAGTAGCTCGCCGCCTGATGCAGGACCGGGAAGATGTGCGTGCAGAAATCTGCGCAGCATTTGGAGGCAATAGCTATGCGGAAGATGGAACGCTAAACCGCGCTTTTCTTGCCGCGAAGGCATTTGGAGCACCGGAATGCCTGGCGCTCCTTAATGCCATTGTGCATCCGCGGGTACGCGAGGCCTTCGAGGAAATGCGCGTGCGCACGCGTGGGCCTCTATTGGTGTACGAGGCTGCCCTGATATTCGAAACGGGAGGAGAGCGCCTGCTCGATGCCGTCGCCGTGGTGGATGCTTCGGCCACTGACCGCATAGAGCGTGTGCGGAAGCGGGACAACGTTAGCGAAAAGCAGGTCCGGGAACGTATGGAGCACCAACTCCCGCGTAAAGCGTTGATTGAGCGTGCCGATTACATCATTGACAACAGCGGGTCCCTGGAGGCGCTAGCGGCACAGATCGACCGCCTGTTTCAGGACCTTACCAGTGGAACCTAGGCCGATGCAGGACCTGTGGCTAACGGCAGGGAGAAGCCAAAGGTGGACCCGCTGTTCGGATGACTTTCGACTATTAGCCGGCTACCGTGCGCCCCTAAGATATGCTTGACGATGGCTAGCCCAAGTCCGGTGCCGCCCTGGCTGCGGGACCGGCTTGTGTCGACACGGAAGAAGCGTTCGGTCAACCGGTAAATGTGCTCGGACGCGATTCCGATGCCGTCGTCCACTACGGAGATCTTGACGCGCCGGGTCGGCAAAAGGCGTGCGATGATCTCCACTTGCCCCCCGGCAATGTTGTACTTGATGGCGTTGTCTACAAGATTGCTCAACACTTGCCCAATGCGGTCACGGTCGCCCGTAACCGGAGGCAAACCAACGGGAATCTTGTGCCGAATGCCCACTTGCTTGCGCTTAGCCAGCGGCTCCAGTGACTCTATTACCCGCTCGGTTACATGGAGGAGGTTAATGGGCTCCAGCGCCATGGCCAACTCGCCAGTTTCTATGCGCGCCACCTCGCCAAGGTCTTCCGCTAGGTTGCCCAAGCGCTCTGCGTTGCGCCGGATTTTCTTCACGAATGAACGGCGGACGCTCTTGTCTTTGAGCGCCCCGTCCAGGAGTGTCTCTGCGAATCCACGGATGGAGAAGATGGGCGTTTTCAGTTCGTGGGAAACGTTGCCCAGAAATTCGCGGCGGTAGTCTTCTAGGCGCTCAAGCTCCCGAATCTTTTTTTCAACGCCGAGCCCCGTGTCATATACCTGTGCCATCAGCATTTCCAGTTCGTCGCTGCCGGCATTTTCTTTCACGGCATCCAGGTCTTCAAAATCCGATTCGTGGATTCTTCTCAGCGTGGCGCGCGCCAATCTCAGGCGGGGCGCAAGGAGTCGGAATGCGGCGACATAGGTGCAGAGTCCAAGGAACAATATGGCACCGGCTGCAGCCCAAAGCGGTAGCCCGCGACCCAGGACGGCCAGCATGACAACGACCGCCAGTGTTGCTGCCGCTACCCGCGCGGCTATGCGCAGAGAAAGCCTGTGTGCCTTGTAGCGGGACATTACAGGGGTAATCCCCTACAGGGAGCGCCTTGGTGGCTAAGGGTTCCGTCAGGGGCGCTCGGAAAACTTGTAGCCGACACCCTTGACCGTTGTGATGTATCCGTTGCCTAGCTTCTCGCGAATCTTGCGCACGTGAACATCCACCGTGCGGTCCATCACACATACATTAGGACCCCAGACACGGTCAAGCAGCTCCTGACGGTCGAAAACCCGGCCGGGGTGATTGGCCAGAAAATACACCAGCTCGAATTCCTTGCGCGGAAAACGAAGTTCAGATTTATGCCCGTCCCGGAGCCGAAAGACCATGTATTTTTCCCGATCTATCTCCAGGTCGTGTATAACAAGACGGGACGGAGCATTCTCCTGTCTCTCTATGCCGCGGAGCAGTGCCTTGGCCTGCGATACGATAACGCCCGCGGAAGATGTCTTCGGAAGGTAGCTGTCCGCTCCTACATCCAGGCCTCGTATATGGTCGTCCTCTTCCGAGAGGGCTGTCAGTATCAGTATCGGAATATGGCGAAGGCGCGGGTCACGCCGGAAGCGGCGGCACGTCTCAAGCCCATCCAGCCTGGGCATCATGACATCGAGAATGACCAGGTCCGGGGCGTCCTGCGTAGCCGATTCCAGCGCTTCCAACCCATCACGGGCCGTCTGCGTGCTATAGCCGGCACGCTCAAAATTGTACGTCAAGAGGTCCAGAATGTCATCTTCATCGTCGACGATAAGGACGCTAGTGGCTTTCTTGCCAGACGATGATCTTGCCATGCCAGCCTGTGTTTCTATCCAGAGGATAAGCTATCCGTGGCCGCTGCACAAGGCATTTCGCTATTGTTGCCCGACAGTGGGCGCTACTGGCATCGGCCGGCTGTCAGTCCAACCGGACCAGGCGCCGCATAGATACCTGCCCGCCATTTTGCAGGCGCGCGAAGTAAACGCCGCTGCCAGATTGGTTCGCATGCCATTCGATGACATGGTCGCCGGCGCCGAGTGCATCGTCAAGCGGTGTGGCGACCACGCGGCCGAGCACGTCGTATATTGTAAGCCGGACGTGGCCGGACGCCCGCAGTGAAAACGGTACCGCGGTGGAGCGGCGAAACGGATTCGGGTAATTGGTACCCAGCGTAAAAGCCCGTGGCTCCACGGACTCCTTGGCGTCCACAATTTCCCTGGCGGGCTGCAATGTTATGTGGGCCGGGGCGATGCCAGCCGGAAAGCGAGCCAGAATGGGGCCTCCAAGCCGGCCGTGAATCGATACAAACCCGGGCGTTTCATAGTCCATGATGCGCGCCGCGTAGAATTGCTCCGTGGCAGGGTCGTACGCGAGTGCCCCGACGTCCTCGTCGCCACCGAGCGAATAGGTCGTAACCAGTTCGTTGGTGGCCGTAGAAAAGACGAGGACGTCCTTGCCGTGGAGCAGGAACGCTTCTTCCGTGGCTATGGAAAGAAACGTATCTTGGCCCAGCGCTGCGGCCCCGGTCTGAGAATCAAGGCCAATGCGCGTGACGACCTCTCCTGTGGCGCCATCCAGGACGACCACGGAGCCATTGGTTCTGGTCAGAATTTCAGTGAAGTCGGCATTATAGACGGTGTTACCCCTGCAAAATACCCACACTTCTTCCTCTGGATCTACTTCAAGGTGCCTCGGGCCGTCGCAGTCCATGTCAAGTGTGGCCAACAGCGTATCGGCCGCTGTATCAATAACGGAAAGCGTGGAATCTCCCCCAAATCCAAAGTTGGCAACGTAGGCACGGCCGGCGACGACGGCGATATCCTCGGGATTAGTGCCGACCCTGAGTGTACCAGTGACCACTTCTGCGGCAAGATCCACAACGGTTATGGTGGACTCATACAGGTTCGAGATGTAGGCCTTGCCTTCGGTGGCTACGCTCATATACCGGGGGCTGCTCACCTCGCGAATTTGCCCCACGCGCTCGCGCGTGGCCGCATCCAGAATGTCGACTGCGCCCGATGTGTTGGATAGAACGTAAATCCTGCCATCATGCAGTGTCAGGCTCTGGACCAAGGTTCCGAAATTCTCCAGCGCTGGGGAGGCCTCCCCGGTTGCGGGGTCGTAGAATGTTACGGAGCCGTTACTCTCAGCAAAATTGCCCTGGTTCCCGACCCAGATGCCGGTAAGCTGCTGTGCTGTGGCCGCCGTCGGGGCAAGCAAACAGGCAAGTGCAGAAAGTTGTAACAGCGTTCGTTTCATGGTTTCAGTGCAAGATGAGGGTGAGCTCGAGCCGGAATTCTCGCGGAGGCATGGGGCTCGAAGGAAGATATTCGTACCGGGTGTTCCGCAGATTGTCCACGTGGACACCCACTGAAGTTGACGTGCTTCCGCCGCGGTGCCGAAATTCGCCGCGCGTGTCGAAGAGGAGGAAGGCGCCGGCGTAAGATGAGTTATCGGTTGTAATGGAGCGCCGGCCGGTAAAACGTGCTGATGCCCCTAGGAGGAATGCTCCGCTTGTGACCGCCAAGCTGCTCTTGAGCTGGTGCCGCGGCAGTAACCGCACGCGCCGCTCGGGTGCATCAACCCTTTGCTCTCGGGCGTCCACATACGTAGCCACCAGCCGGCCGGAGGCGCGGAAGCGGCGCGGAAGTGCCATACGCCATGCGCTGGCAGCCTCCAGGCCACGAGTGTGCAGGCGTTGCAGGTTTTCCGGGGCCCAGTAGCCTTCCGGTGTTGGCCGCCAAAGGATTTGGTCCGCTGTGCGAGATGCGAAGAAAGTAAATTCACCGTTGCCGTGGATGCCCTCCCATCGCGCACCCATGTCGTAGGTCCAGCTGCGTTCCGGTCGCAAGTCGGGGTTGCCTCCCGGCAACCAGAACCGATCGTTAAAGGTGGGTACGCGGAACCCCCGGCCAGCGGAGGCCTTGAGGTGTAGCCCTGCAACGAGACGTAGGTTTAGACCCAAACGCGGGTTCATCGTCCACCGCGGTAGATAGGCATCCAACCGGAGCGCTGGATAGAGGCGCAGGGGGCCATACGTTCCCGCAGCACTGGCAAATGCGGCTCCATGCCACTCGGTAGCCGAAAGCGAAAGCCTGGGATGACGGGCCTGGCCGTATCCGCCGGAAAAGCCGGTCGCTACCTGCCACCGTATGCCGGCAGCCAGCCGGACTTCGGCATCAATGGAGGAGATGAACGTGCGACCCGTGTCATCGATCGCAAGGAGGCTGTTAGCATAGCGTAGCGAGCCTGTCTGTGCGAGCCCGTTGAGGTGCAGGAAACTGCTTCCGATGCGCCTGTCGCCGCCAAACCACAGCCGCAGGTGGCGGTCCCACTGGCGTTCGCGGCGGGGAACGGACCCATGGATGGTGGGCAGACCACGTTCTACATCATTCATCCATCCGGCAAGCCTGAATTGTCCCCCGGACGCCTCCCATCGCAGGGCCGAATAGAGTGAGTGTCGCCTCCGGTCTGCGCCGCGCCGCGGCGTCATCCGGGGGGGGAACCTTCCTGCGTCGAGGTAAGGATAGTCGCCATCGGCGGCATCGTACTCGGCCGCCATCTGCGCCGTGAGGCGCCCGCGCCGCCCGCTCGCCGCCAAAGCGCCGCTTCGCCGCCCGAATGACCCGGTACCTACCCGAATGCGTAGTCCGGGCGGGGCCGTGGAAGTGCGCAGATTCAGGACGCCAGCCAACGCGTCAGTGCCAAGTACGGAGGAGCCTGCTCCCGAAATGATTTCTACAGACGAAAGCAGCAGGGTTGGGATCACAGAAAGGTCAAGCTGCCCGAGCTGTGGACTGGCTATGCGGTGTCCATCGAGAAGTACCACGGTCTGCGCTGCTGCCGCCCCGCGCTGCGATATGGTCGCGAGGCCTCCGCTGTATTGCCGGACGTACAGGCTGGACTGTCTGGAAAGGAGCTCGGAAACGGTAGGGGCAGCACGCGGGTCCAGAATGGCCACACGTACCGGTGCGTGGAGTAGCCGCGCCGGCAGTCTGGTTGCCGTAACCGTAATCTGCGGCAACGCGTAGGTGGTGTCCCGCTGCCGCGCGTCGGCAGCAGAAAGCGGAAGGAAGCACCAGAGAAACAGGACACGGGTCATAATAACAGCCTCAAACCTCAACTTTGGGTTCGGGCTGTTGCCCCTGTCCACACATGAGAAGCAGGAGCCGCGAACCTCATTTCCCGGAGGCGATTGGCGAAACGTGCTTTTGGCAGATCTCCTGACTTGCCGCGTGCATACGGGAAAAGCATGCAAACAGAGCCCTGACCGGGCAGCCTTCCCATCTCAAGACAGTGGCTGCACGACCTTACAGGGTACTCCGCCGGAAGCTCTGGGCCTCCACACGGCCTACAGTTGCGGGTACAGTTCCGGCATTGCCCGCTCAGAGCGCACCGGATTCCCTTTTACTCCACCGCGGCCCGCACAATGCAGGGAGGTGGAACCGAAGGCATTATGGCAAAGAAACAGGGCGGAAGATAGTATAGGCTTGCAGCAACGTCAATACTGCACAGCGGTGGCGAGCCCTATCCGTCTTGAAACTTATGCACGGACGCACGTATTATGGACCGCTACCAAACACAACGCGGGGCTGATCCATGGGGAAGGCTGATTTTTCTCGGCGTGAATTCTTGCATCGATTGTTTGTGGCAACTTCCGTGGGTTCTGCTGCAGGTTTGGCCGCATGCGGAAGCGCCTCCCAAGAGGCGGCGGAAGCGCCGTCCGGGCTTGAGAGCGCCGCGGTGGCAAGTGATGTCGGCGCTTTTTCGTGCATGGATACTACCGGGCTGACAGAGCAGGAAGTAATGGCCCGTACCACGCTGCACTACGTGGATCAGTCGCAGGTTGAGGGAAAGGACTGCAAGAACTGCGCGCTTTACGTAGCGCCGGCTGAAGGCGCGCAGTGTGGCAGCTGCCAGACGCTAAAGGGACCTGTGCACCCGGAAGGGTACTGTGACATTTGGGCGGCCCTTACCGCCTGATTCTGAAGGCGTCGCTAGCGGCCCGTGCCTATCAAGCAAGAGAATCATTCCAAGGTGGGCGCAGACGCATTTGTGTCTGCCGAGCGTGGTCACGGTTTCGGAACGCTTCCCGTGTATCTGGCGGGGATCAGCACCATTCTTGGTGCGATCATGTTCCTGCGTTTCGGCTATGCGGTCGGTAGTGTTGGGCTGCTTGGGGCGTTGGGTATCATCGTGCTCGGTCATCTGGTTACGTTTCCCACGGCGCTGGCAATCGCGGAAATCGCCACCAACCGCAAGGTCGAAGGCGGTGGAGAGTACTTCATCATATCCCGGTCGTTCGGCACGACCATTGGCGGCGTTATCGGGATCTCCTTATACCTGTCCCAAGCCATTTCCGTCGCCTTCTACCTGCTTGCCTTTGCCGAGGCATTCAGCCCGCTGGCTGCGTGGTTTGAAACGGAGACGGGCCTGGGTTTCGATACGCGGTTTATTTCGGTCCCCGCGCTCCTTGCGCTGCTGTTTGTCGTGGCGTCCAGGGGAGCGAACATGGGAGTAAAGATGCTGTATGCAGTGACCGGCGTACTGATGGCCTCTCTGGTACTCTTTTTCCTCGGCTCCCCTGTGGAAGGTTTCGATCCCGGAGCGGTCCGGCTCACCGGAGGCATTGACGATCCGGATGCCTTCTTTGTGGTCTTTGCCATTGTGTTTCCCGCCTTTACGGGCATGACGGCTGGTGTGGGCCTCTCGGGTGATCTCAAAAACCCGCGTGTGTCCCTGCCGCGTGGCACACTTGCGGCCACGGCCACCGGCATCGTAGTATATGTCTGCATCGTTGTCAAGCTTGCCTATTCGGCGCCGGCGGAAGCCCTGGCGGGTGACCAGCTTGTCATGGCCCGGATCGCGCTTTGGGGGCCCATCATCTTTATTGGGTTGGGGTGCGCCACGCTCAGCTCAGCCATCGGATCCATCCTCGTGGCGCCCCGCACGCTGCAAGCGCTCGGCGCAGATGACAGCATCCCCGGTGGACAGGTTAACTCGTGGCTTGCCCAGGGTCACGGCGCGGCCAACGAACCGCGTCATGCGACCTTCGTGACCGGCGCCATCGCGCTATTTATCGTGGTGGTGGGAAGTGTCGATGTGGTGGCTCGGTTAATCTCCATTTTTTTCATGGTAACATATGGCGCACTCTGCGCCATTGGCGTGCTGGAGCATTTTGCGGCGCGGCCGAGCTACCGTCCAAGCTTCCGTTCACGCTGGTACATTAGCCTGCTCGGAGCGGCCACGTGCCTGTTCATGATGATCCAGATGGATCCTGTTTACGCGATCCTGGCACTCGTTATCATGGCGGGGCTGTACAAGACACTGGAGCGTACCAGGAGCGGGGAATCAGACCTGGCGGCCATGTTCCAGGGCGTGATGACGCAGGCTACCCGCTATATGCATATCCGTCTGCAGCGTCGGCGCAAGTTGGAGGGGTCGGAGGAGTGGCGCCCGAGTGTCATCATGGTCAACGACCGCACCTTTGACCGTCGCAGTCCGCTAATCATGCTGCGCTGGCTATGCCACCGGCATGGCTTCGGAACCTACTTGCATTTCATCAAGGGTCGCCTTGATGCCGCTTCATTTCGGCAGAGCCAGCAGACGAAACGCCGCCTGCTGGAGCTAGCGCGGACGCAGAGGAGCACGGTGTATATGGACACCATCCTCAGCCCGTCCATGACCAGTGCGTTGGCGCAGAGCTTGCAAGTGCCTGGTGTGTCGGGTATGAGCAATAACGCTGTCATGTTCGAGTTTTCGAATCGCGATGCAGGGAACGTCGTGGAGGAGGTCGTAAGGAACTGCGTCTTTGCGGCCACCACCCAGAAGACGCTCCTGGTACTGCGGCATGGAGACAATCACTTTGGTGAGAGGAAGCGCATACATATCTGGCTAACGTGGAACGACACGGCGAACGCGAATATGATGATTCTCCTGAGCTATATCCTGCTGGGACATCCAGACTGGGAAGGCGCGGCAATTGAAGTGTACGCGGCCCTGCCGAGGCAGCAACTGGAAGACAGGCGCAGGGAATTCAAGTCTCTCGTGGCCGAAGGCCGGCTTCCCATTAGCGAGAAGAATCTAAGCTTCATCCCAACCAACGACGTGGCGGCTTTTCGTCACCTTGTGGCTACCCGCTCGGAGCATGCCGACCTAACGGTGGTGGGCTTCGATTTGGAAGGTATCGATCAGCGAGGTTCGGACGTGTTTACGAACCATCCCTCGCTCAAGGATGTACTTTTCGTCCATGCACCAGAGCCCATCCGGATGGAATAGCCCTTCTCAGGCCAGGACGTTTTCTGAACCGGAATCGCGAACAAACAGGCAGGTCGAATGGGTAGCACCGACCATTCGGCGCATAAATGCGAAGTCGGGGCTTGGCACAAGTCCAAAGACGGAGAGGTCGGCCAGCGGCGACTTTTTCACGTAATCGACAAAGTCGCCGATAGCGACCACGACCTGCGTATCCGGAATACGTGCCAGGTCGACAAGGCGGCTCATGAAGCGCGTGGCTCCCGCCCTGTCGGCCTCGGCTTGTATTACAGTGATCAGACGCATTTCTGCTCGCCAGTTGCGCATCAGTTTGTACGCGGAGAGGATGGCAAGGTCCAGATAGCCAATATCCCAGCGCAACTGCCAGTCCGGGCTCCGATCCCGAATCCAGACATTAATGTACTGCCGCTGTCCAAGGCCGGATTCCGGGTGCGGTGCATATACGAGGGCGCCTAGACCCAGGCTAGTTGCATGCTGCACTACCAGTCGATAAGCTTCTTCGCGCTCGCTGCCGTTCGGAACGGAAAGAAATAAGATGTTGGGCCGGAAAAATGCTCCCTGCAGCACCTGCATTCCGGTAATCAGGCCTTCGGAGTAGGAGGCCTGCTCAATTACCATGAATGAAGAAAAGACCCCCCGCTCGCGAAACGCTAGGCTGATGCGCCTGAGCTGATCGGAGAAGGCCGGGGATTGGTTGCCGATGCCCAGGAGTTTAGCCGAGCCCTTGGGATAGGTGATGTGCTCAATCATCGAAAAAGAGCCGCGCAGTTTTCTAATGTCCTCTATCGGAATGAGCAGATTGGGCTTCCAGGCGCGCTGCTGCATGGAGGGCATGCTTGAAGCTTTCTTGGCCGCCCATTCGGAGAAGGCGACAAAGAGTCCGCTGCGGATGTCTTCAAAAGGCGCGTCCATGCGCCTCTTAGTCAGGACTCCGTAAAAGACCACCACGACGGCCACCGCGACGAGACTTATCGTCGGGTTAATAATAAACATGGCGAAAACAGAACCGACGAGTCCTAGGACCGACACAATGCGCGGTACCCGGAAAAGCGGTCGAAAGCTGACAAGGCCAAGACTCTGCTCGATCAGAACCACGACATTCAGCATCGCGTACGTGATGAGGAAGAACATGGTTATCAGCGGCGCGATCGTGTTCAGGTCCCGCACCAGCAGCGTCGCCAATACAATGCCGCCCGTAATGAGCATGGAATTTTAGCGGCTCGCCCTTGTGGTTCAGCGCACCGACCCACGCGCTTCGGGGCACCACACGATCGCGTCCCATGGCCTGCAGAATGCGAGCGGAGCCCACCATCGAGGCAAGAGCGGACGAGAACGTGGCCCCGAAGACACCTGCCAACACAAGCGGTCCCCAGCGGGCCTTCTCGATAACGACGTAGTAGTTTCCGACCAATTCGTCGGGTGTTGCCGATTTGGCTATCCAGTAGCCAAGTAGGAGATATACTACGAGACTTACCCCAATGGCGGCCATCGTACCAATGGCAATGCTGCGGCGCGGATCCTTCAATTCGCCAGACATGTTGGCGCCTGCCATGATGCCGGTTGCTGCGGGAAAGAACACCGCGAAGACCACCCAGAACGATGTGCCGCCAAAGCCCGTCTCCGGGGCCCCACGAAAGCTGCCCCAAAGCCCCACGTCGGTAATCGAATACTGCATGGAGCCGTTGAAGGCAGCAACGGCGACGGAGACCAGGGAGGCTCCGATGACGGCCATGATGAGATACTGTACGCGGATGGCCAGGTCAGCGCTCTTGTACGCGATGCCCCACAGCGTGACAAAGACCATCAGGTCGACCAAAATCGAGGAATGCTCCGGGAACACCCAATGCCATGCCTCTCGAAATCCAAAGATGTATAGTGTTATGGCCAGGGCCTGAGACAAATAGCGCGGAATACCCAGGCTGCCGCCCACTTCAAGTCCGAGAGACTGCGAAATAATCGCATAGGCTCCGCCGGCGCCAAGCCTGATATTGGAAGTGACGGACGACATGGAAAGTCGTGTGCAGATCGTGATGCCATAGGCCAGCAAGATCATCAGGAGCCCGCCTAGGACTGCCGTTTGCCCATAAGGCTTTTAGGACAAACGGTTTTGTAAGCCTAATGGGTCTGAAGAGTCCAAGTGAATGTGTCCGTTCAATGGGGAATCTGTGCCTTGTGCCGGGTCTTTTCCGTGGCTGTTGGGCCTGATGTTGGGCTTTGCGGCCGGTTTCTACGGCATGCGCACAAGAATGTACACAGGATGTCTTTCA
The DNA here is from genome assembly GCA_965216255.1 of Rhodothermales bacterium. Lineage (GTDB taxonomy): Bacteria > Bacteroidota > Rhodothermia > Rhodothermales > Bin80. The sequence goes on along the minus strand of OZ244148.1, from coordinate 2,747,465 downwards.
GGATGCGCGCCGTCTGTTGGGCGCCAGAGCGGGTGGATATTGTTGCCCGGACTTGCCCGCAGAACAGGCAATTCCATCAATGCTGTGCGTCCCTGACCTCGTATCCCAGGGTGGTAAGGCTTAGCCGGTCCATGCCGCGCCACATGATCTGGTGGCCCGGGGGGCCATCGCGGCTGCGGTTCTGGTAGCCCCCAAGGACGGCTACCGCCAGGATGGCCTGCTGCAGCGTGCGAGGCGGCGGCAGCTTCACCCGCGTGGCTTAGCCGGAAAGAAAGCGCAGCTCCATCTCCGTAAAGAACACCTCCGCATCCAATTCCGGCACCGTGCGGCCGAGCAGGGTCAACACCATGATGCGCCAGGCAACAACACACCAGATCGTGATCCCCCGCTCCAGGCGTAGCGCCGTGCGCAGCGCCATGCTCTCTACCTTGCAGCCGCTCTTCAGTACCCGGAAGAAGTCTTCAATGCGCCACCTCTTCAGGTAATAGTCCAGCATCCGGACCGCATCCTCTGCCGTGTGCAGCTTGATGCTCGTGAGCAGCACCCACTCCAGCGGATTCTGACCCCCAGGCGGATTCGTCTGCCGCATATGCACGCCGTACAGGCTTAAAGCAGCGGCCTTGTCTCGCGGATCCGGAAGCTCCACCCGCTTGTAGCGAACCTCCGCATTAGCCATCCGGTAGCTGCGTGCAGCACGTACCTTGCGGCGCGAGGCTTTCGGACGCGCTGTCACACGCGAGATCTCGATCGAGATCGTCTCGGCCCGGGAAACACTCTTCAAGCTCGCAATCAGCTTCTGGCCTCCGACCAGCAGACGCTCACTTTTGGCACGCACCAGCACATGTACCTGCTGCGCTGTGCGCTGCAGGTCGTAGAGCGCAAAACTGTCCGCCTCCCGGTCCATGATCAACACCACTGAACTCTTCCGCGAGAGCGCCTTTCTTGCCTCGCACACATCCGCATACCCGTTAAGCCACTGCTGCGTCCCGGGCGCTTCAGGGCCCGGGTCCGGCTTCTTGTAGCTGCACCGGAGCACCCCCAGCGGCAAACCGTCCGCCGTCATCGCCATCGTCATATGAAGCGGCACACCGAGCGTCTCTGTCTTGGTCTGATTGCTGCCTATGACCTGCAATCCAGAACAGGCCGGGCGCGTAGCATAGTTCAGCTTCGTGCCATCCTGCACGCAAAGCACCACCTTCTGGCTCCGCATGCGCTCTATCGTGCGCTCGCGGTGCGGCGCCAGGATGTTCTCCGGCGTCACCGCCGAGCCCTCTTTGCTCTCCAGCAGCCGGTAATGACCCTTCACCGCGGCCGCATCATGGGCCGTATGGGCCACGATAGAGCCGCATGTGACGTCGGCAAGCATGGAGGCACTCTTTACCAAGCGCGCCGACAAGCGGACATCTCCCAAGGGGGCTCCTCCAAATTCTGTCTCGGCCCAGGCCTCACTCGAGATCCCCTCGTGCGGCAACCTCACGGGAGATGCCTCCACACGGGCTACGCCCAGACGCCTGCGCCATGTAGGGTCCAACTCGTACACATACAGCGCCTTGGGTGGTTCCGGCTCTCCATCCGGGCCGGGCCTGCCACCGGCCGTCTGGCCGATACGCACGAAGTTGGCCGCCTTGAAGCACGTACCCTCCTGATCCGGTGCCACATAGGTCTCCACCACCCATGGACGGTAGCCGTAGCGCCTTCCCATGTCCATAGGCAGCCGCTGCAGCACACGGCCCAGTACATGACTGGCCAGATGCTTGCACGGCATCCGGACCAGAAAACGGCTCAGACACACCACGTGGTGCTGCAAGGCCCGGCGCTGCGCTTCGCTCCAGGCCAGATAACGCTCCCGGTCTGCCAGACGCAGCGCCGAAGCGGAAAACCCCACAGCCGCCACATAGCCGTGTGCGCTTGTGAAGAGATAGCGCACCTGCGCCCCCACTAACGTCGTCACTCCCCGGGGATGCTCGTGGTGCATGAGCGTATTGAACACCGCACGCTGCTCGTCAGTCTCCACCAGCTCCAGCGCCAAATCCTCTATGCCGTCCAGCGTCAAAGGCACCCCTTCCGCTGCCGGCACAGGAGCCGGCAGCAACCGCGGCGAACTCCCCTTGGCATAGCTGTTCAGCGGAGCGGGCAACACGATCTCGCCGCGCGCCTCCAGCCTGGAGAGCGCCTTTGCACACGTGGCCACCTGCGTCTTTCCCAGGACATCGAAAAAGCCGAAGCGCTCACACACACGATGCGCTATGGCCGTACGATTGTCCAGACTCCGGTCGCTGAGCACCTGTCCCAATGCACCTCGGGAAGAAGGCGCGCTCAGCGTACGCAAAATCTGGTTCTGCTGGAACATGCCGTGAAACTACACAGCAAAATTCCGAATGTTGATAGCCGGTTGTGGGTAAACGGCAGGCCTAGGATGCCCGCGTTGCCTATGACCCACCCCTGCCGGAGGTACATGATGACCCCCAGTATCGTAAGCAGCGTAGGCGTAAACACGCCGCCGAATGTGCCGAAGCGCCGATGGGGATCGGCCAGTAGCTGGTCTTCTAGTCTTGGCATTTGCGAATGCGGTATCGATTATCGAACGTAGGCACTTGTTTGTTACATTCCCGTGCTTACCAAGTCCGAAGCGGCCATGCGTATCGTTCTGCTTACCAATGAATACCCTCCCCACGTTTATGGTGGCGCCGGCGTGCATGTTGAGTACCTGACGCGCGAACTGTGCCGGCTGGAGGGCGGCCAACACGATGTAAAGGTCATGTGCTTTGGCAATCAGGATCAGAGGGAAGCCAACTTGACTGTGCGCGGTGTCATGGCGCCAAGTGCGGTTTCCCCGCAGGACGCGCGGCATGGAAGGTTCTTCGATACCATGGGGCGCAACCTCGAAATGGCTGCCTCGATTGCGCAGACCGACATTGTTCACTGCCATACATGGTATTCCCACTGGGCGGGGTGCCTACTAAAGCAGATGACAGGTGCGAGGCTCGTGCTTACCACCCATTCCCTGGAGCCGCACAGGCCGTGGAAGGTTGAGCAGCTCGGAACGGCCTATCATGCGAGCAGCTGGATAGAAAGGACCGCGTATGAAAACGCCGACGGCATCGTGGCCGTCTCACCTCAGATGCGCGAAGACGTGCTGCAGCTCTACCGCGTGGCCGGTGAGCGCGTGCATGTTATTCCAAACGGCATCGATCCCGCCGAATTCCGTCCCACGTTTGACGAGGCTGTGCTACACAGGTACGGTGTGGATCCGGCAGTTCCGTATGTGCTATTCGTGGGACGCATTACCCGGCAGAAGGGCATTATGCACTTGGTAAATGCGCTGCACCATTTGAGGCCCGGCATCCAGGTGGTTCTGGCGGCAGGCGCTCCCGACACGGCGGAGTTAGGGCGGGAGATGACAGGGAAGGTGGAGGCGGCCCGGCAGGCTTGCGCACTCCAGATCGTTTGGATCCGAGAAATGGTGCCTCGCGAGCATCTCATTGTAGTCTACTCCCAGGCGGCCCTCTTCGTGTGTCCGTCCGTTTACGAGCCGTTCGGCATCATTAACCTGGAAGCCATGGCCTGTGAGACCGCGGTAGTAGCCACTGCTGTTGGTGGCATTCCGACCGTTGTGCTGGACGGCGAGACGGGCCTGCTGGTACCGCTAGCCAAGAGCGACTTGCGCTTCGCGCGGGACCTGGCCAGAGCCATCAACACGCTGATGGAGGACCCGGGCCGCCGCGCGGCCTTTGCTCGGCGTGGCCGCAGGCGCGTCAAGGAGCACTTTAGCTGGCAAGCCATCGCCGAGCGCACGCTGGATCTGTACCGGCAGCTTTGCTAGTCTGGGCCGAACCACTGGATCCCGCGAGAGAAATACATGGTGATAGCCAGCGCAACGAAGAGGCCCATGGTCCCGATCAGCAGGGCCAACTGCTCCAGTTGCAGGAGCAGGAACATGAAGCCATATACAACAACCAGGATTGCTCCGACGAGATAGCTGTGGTTGCCGAAAACGCTGCGCAGGTAACCCGTCACGGCAACCACCGTGGCACAGGTGGCGATTGCGTAGGCGCCGTTGAATGGAATGTGTTCGGAGAGTGCCAAAAGCAGGCTGTAAAAGAGGCACAGAGCGAGGCCGACGAGAACATACTGGAATGGATGGGCGCGCTTGCGAAGGAGGACCTCTGACAGGAAAAAGGTCAGGAACGTGAGGGCAATCACCAAAACGGCATACGTGGCGGCCCGCAGCGATTTCCGATAGTGGTCTACGGGGAGTAGCAGCCGGACTCCAAAGGCGGATTCTGCCAGGCCGGTCGTTGTGCCGCGCCAAGCCTGTGGGTACGGCCGGTTGAGATGCAGGACCAGCCATTCTGCGGTAAAGCCGTCACTGGATAGTGCCCGGTTGTCGGGTAGGAAGGCTCCACTGAAACTGGGCGTGGACCACGGTGAGCGCAGGGCTACATGGGTTTCCTCTCCCACCGGGACGAATTGGAGAGTGTCGCTGCCGTTTAGCTGTAGGTTGAACCGGAATTGGCCAGCGTCCTGCACGGGGACCCGTGTGCTCACGCCGGTAGCCAGCGCAGGATCACCTTGCACGCCCGGGTCGAAGTCGAACGCCTCACTATTCCATTGTAGTGTGATCCGCTCCTGGATTCCGTGCATATCGGCGATGCCGACTGCAACAACAGCCTCGTTCCACAGGATAGCCTCCGGATCAACACTCCAAGCCGAAAAGTCAGGCGGGGTGAATTGGCCGCTAAATTCCAGGTCGGCCGAGTAAACCACCGTTTCGTAAATGCCGCGGTAACGCACCTCGGGGGTGACAGCGCCGCTGACACGCAAGGTGTCGGGCAGGAAGTACGCATAGCCCGCGCGCTGCGCCGCACGATAGGGAACGATGATGACGGGGCCGGTGATAACCTGTGCCTTTCCCCAACTTGCACTAATCTCCTTTGCCGCGTCCTCGTGAGTACTGCTTCGTTCACGGATGAGGTCCGTGATCATGGCAGCAGGAATAAGCAGGATAAGGGCTATGAATCCCGTGGATACCAGCTTGACCGTAACGGAATCACGGATCCAGAGATTAAGCCGTTCGAAGAAGGCGGGCTGATTCATGCGTATGCGCGGAAACGGCTAATTCTCCTGATAGGTTTCAACCGGCGGGCAAGAGCAGATCAGCTTCCGGTCGCCATAGGCGTTGTTGATGCGCCGCACGCTGGGCCAGAACTTGTGCTCCCGCGTCCAGGGAGCGGGGAAGGCGCCTTTCTCGCGGGGATATGGCAAGGCGTAGTCGTCGCTGCACACGAGCTTGGCCGTATGCGGTGCCTGCTTTAGCACGTTGAGTGCGGGGTCGGCCACGCCATCGGCTATTTCCTGGATTTCGGCCCGGATGGAAATCATGGCTTCGCAGAATCGGTCGAGCTCGGCCTTGGATTCGCTTTCCGTCGGCTCGATCATCATTGCACCCACCACGGGCCATGACATGGTAGGAGCGTGGTAGCCGTAGTCCATGAGCCGTTTTGCGACATCTGTTTCGTCTATACCCGCGTCCTGCCTGAAAGGGCGCAAGTCCAGAATAAATTCGTGGGCGACATGCCCACGGTTACCTCGATACAGTACCGAATAGTACCCCGCAAGTCGGTTCGCTATGTAATTGGCGTTTAGTATAGCGACCTGGGATGCTCGTTTCAGGCCCGTGGCTCCGAGCAGCGCGATATAGGCCCACGATACAAGCAGGACGCTGGCACTACCAAAGGGAGCCGCGGCAACCGGCCCAATAGCGCTATCCCCACCGGTCTGCACCACGGGGTGGCTTGGTAGGAACGGTCTGAGGTGAGGCGCCACGCAGATGGGGCCCATGCCAGGGCCGCCGCCGCCGTGGGGAATGGCGAACGTCTTGTGCAGATTAAGATGACACACGTCTGCGCCATAAATGCCGGGGCGGCATAGGCCGACCTGAGCATTCATGTTGGCACCATCCATGTAGACTTGCCCGCCAAGGTCGTGCACGATGTCACAGATTTCGCCGATGTGGGCTTCAAAAACGCCAAAGGTGGAGGGGTAGGTCAGCATAAGTGCCGCAAGCCTGTCGGCATGTGTCTCAGCCTGCGCACGCAGATGATCCAGGTCGATGTTACCTCCCGCGTCGGTTCTCACTACGACGACCTGCATGCCGGCCATAACGGCACTGGCCGGGTTCGTCCCGTGGGCCGAGTCTGGCACGAGGCAGACAGTGCGCTGCATCTCGCCACGGCTCTTGTGGTAGGCGCCAATAACCAGAAGGCCGGCATACTCACCCGATGCGCCCGCGTTGGGCTGGAGGGACACGGCGTCGAATCCCGTTATTTCGGCAAGCCATGCTTCAAGGTCTTCAAAGATCTGCCGGTAACCCTCGGCCTGCTCGACCGGTGCGAACGGATGGATCTTGTTGAATCTTGCCCACGTGAGCGGCGTCAGCTGTACTGCTGCGTTGAGCTTCATGGTGCAGGAGCCGAGCGGGATCATACTCGTGGTAAGGGAGAGATCCCGCGAGGCGAGACGGTGCAGATAGCGCATCAGCTCCGTTTCACTGCGGTAACAATTGAAGACCGGGTGCTCCAGGTAGGGCGTTGTGCGCCGCAAGGGTCCGTGGTAGCCGGGGTTCATATCTCGGGCCAGGCCCTCGGCATCAAAATCCAGGCTCCGCCCCGTAGCTTCGGCGAAGACGGCAAAAAGCACATCAATGTCTTGCCGGGTCGTCGTCTCGTCCAGCGCGATGCCTACGGCGTGCTCGTAATACCTAAGGTTAACGCCCTTGCGCAGGGCTATGCCCCTGATATTTTGTGGCAAGCCAGCTACACTGAGGGTATCGAAATAGTGCTTGTGGCGAATTTCGAAGCCCAGCCTCCGGAGGCCCTGTCCCAGGAGGCGTGCAAGACCGTGCACGCGTTCGGCGATCTTGCGCAGCCCCTCTGGGCCATGGTATATGGCGTAGGCACCGGCAATGATGGCCAGAAGCACCTGGGCAGTACAGATATTACTCGTGGCGCGGGCGCGTTTGATGTGCTGCTCGCGCATCTGGAGTGCCATCCGGAGGGCCGGGCTTCCATCTTCGTCGACTGACACGCCTATGATACGGCCAGGCACATTGCGCTTGAAGCGAGATCTTGTAGCGAAGTATGCCGCATGCGGCCCGCCATAGCCAAGAGGTACGCCAAGGCGCTGGGTGCTCCCTATGACTGCGTCTGCGTCAAATACGGCGGGTGCTTCTAGAACGGCAAGGCTCAACACGTCCGCGGCAACGGCAACATAGGCATACGCATCGTGCGCCTGGCGGCAGAACTCCGCATAGTCATAGACGGCGCCGTCCGATGCTGGATACTGCACGAGTGCGCCGAAGACATTCTCGGCAAAATGAAACGTGCTGTAATCTCCCACGCGCACCTGAATGCCCAGAGGCTCGGCCCTGGCCTGTACGACTGCAACGGTCTGGGGATGACAGGTTTCGGATACGAAGAACTCCGTCTTGTCTTTCCGGGGGGTTGTCCGAAAAAACATCATCATGGCCTCCGCTGCCGCCGTACTTTCATCCAGAAGAGACGCGTTGGCGATTTCCATCCCAGTTAGGTCGATTATCATGGTCTGAAAATTCAGCAGTGCCTCCAGCCGGCCCTGCGAAATTTCCGACTGATATGGCGTGTACTGCGTATACCAGGATGGATTTTCGAGGATGGCACGTTCAATGGCACGGGGTGTCACGGTGTCGTGATATCCCATGCCAATGAAGGAACGGTAGATCCTGTTGCCGTTCGCCACCGATCGGAGGCGTTCAAGGAGCCCAGGCTCGTCCAGCGGGTCCGGAAGGTTTATCTCGCCGTTCATCCGGATAGATTCCGGGATGGTCTGGCGTACCAATTCATCCAGTGAGGCCGCGCCAAGAGATTGCAGCATCGCGAGGACTTCCGTTTTCGATGGTCCGATATGCCGACTCTCGAAGCGGTCCGTCAAGCCAAGGTCAATAGCCATTCTATTCTGCCCAGAATTCGCTGCATCAGGAAAGTGCCGTACTACTGCCCGCCCAGTTCTTGGAGGGCTACGGACGCCGCCAGCATTTCAGCACTTTTCTTGCTGGTGCCCTGCCCGCGCCCGAGTGGGGTGCCGTCCACCTGCACTTCCACGGTGAAGGTCGGGCTGTGGCTTGGTCCCCGTTCTCGCACGACGTGGTACGTAGGCTGTGGCCATCCCCTGGCCTGCACGTACTCTAGGAGCAGGCTCTTGTGGTTTTCGGCTTTCGCGGCCAGAACCTCAAGGTCTGTGTTTTCGAGCATGGTACGGTATACGAAGCGCCGCGTAGCCAATACGCCCAAGTCAAGATACAGGGCGCCGATAATGGCTTCGAGGCTGTTGGCCAGTATGCTGGGATTGTGACGGCCTCCGGCGTGGAGCATATCGTCACTCATAGAAATAAGACTTCCCAGATTCATGCGTTCGGCGATCTCGGCCAATGCCCTGCCGTTTACGAGCTTGGCCCGCAATGCGGTCAGGAATCCTTCCCTTTCTCCGGGAAAGCGCTGGTATAGATAGCGCGCCACTACCAAATTGAGTACGGCATCGCCGAGGAACTCAAGCCGCTCGTTAGAGGCGATAAGGCTTTCTCCACGGAGATGAGAACGGTGCCGGAGGGCCTGTTCATAAAGTTGGACGTTTCGGATTCTGTCGAACAGAATACGTTCGATTCTGTGGCGCGGGCCGCGCCGAAATCGCTGCAAAAGGTACCGAAAAAACGGCCCTAACACCATTTAATATGCTCCTTCCAGTGCTATATTAGATCCTTTATCCTTGAGCTAGTCAAAGCGTGATCCGCGATGCCGATGCTACTATTGATTGGCGCAATAACCGTTCTTTCATTGGTCGCGCTATTTCTCGCGTGGCGCCAGCTTGATCTGCGTATACGGTCTGTTGGAGAGGATCGGTGCCTGGAGCGCAGGGTGGAGGAACTGGCCCTAGAGCAGGAGAAACTGCGAAGCCGAGTTGAGGCCCTGGAGGCGATTGCAGCAGAAGAGTCCTGAGGCCTACGTGCCATCTCGTAGTGCCGCGTGGACGGTGCGGGCGATATCGGCGCCCAGTGCTGCAGACCGTCCTTGGTCTTCCAGGCCCTCTGTGAGAACTACCATTACATACGGCGTTTGGCCGGCCGGATAAACGATGGCCGCATCGTGGTGGATGGCCGTTATCCAGCCTGTTTTATTCACCACACGCGTGCCTTCCGGCAGTCCGGCGGGAATCATGCTGTCAAACACGCTTTTTGCCATGACCTCGATCATGGCACTGTCAGCCTCCGGTGAAACGGCGTCTCCCTTCATCAGCCGGTACAGCAGTTCGGCTAGGTCACGCGAGGTTGTCGTGTTGTTTAGCTTACGGTCAAACGCTTTCAAGTCTTCGACTCCCCTCAGTACATTCATGGTGGGTGCACCGAGCCTGGCTGCGGTCTTCCGGACGGAATCTGCCGACAACGTATCGATCAGCAGATTAGTAGCCAGGTTCGAGGACACCGTCATCATCTGATGCAGAAGCTGCCGCATAGTCATGCGTTCACCGAGTCGCTGGTATATGGTGTCGTCCGAGTCGTCTTCAATGCTGTAGAAGGTGCCGTCCACAATGGATTTGAACGAATTTTCTACAACGAGAGTGCTGTCCATGGACAGCTTCCCCTGATTCTGGCGACGAAACAACTCAATCATGACAGGCACCTTCATGGTACTAGCCGCATGGAATACCCGATTCGAATTAATGTCCAGGGTGAAGCCCGCATCCCGCACGGAAATGGCCACGGTCGCCTCGCCGTGCGAAGCAATGAGCGCATTCAGTTCTTCCTCGAGGGAAGGGGTGCTGCACGAAACCAGGGCCAGTAAGGCAACCATGGGTAGACGCATATAGGCTCAGATCCGGCAGGTACGTATCTCAGTTAGTATTATGCCCTTGGCTCCAAGGGCTTCGAGTGCATCCATGATGCGGTTGGCCTCGCTCCAACGCGCCATGGCCTTTACTGCTACCCATCCTGGATTGCTAAGCGGAGCAACGGTAGGAGACTCAATGCCAGGAGTGACGGCACAGGCGGATGGGAGCCGCTCTTTCGGGCAATCATACTCAATCATTACGAATTCACGTGCCAGCACGATACCGCGCAGCCGCTCTATGAGGCGTCGCGCCGGGTCCTCCAGCGTGTCTGCTGCCTGGCGTGATACCAAGACAGCCTCCGACTTCAGGATGGGCGGTCCCATGGTCACCAGCCCGGCATCGGTCAGCGTCTGTCCCGTCTGCACTACATCGGCTATGGCATCTGCCACGCCGAGCTGCACGGAAATTTCGACGGCGCCGTCAAGCGGAATAAGCTGTGCATCAACGCCGCGCTCCTTCAGGTCCTGTTCCACCAGCGATGTATAGGACGTGGCGATGCGTAAGCCTTCAAGGGATTCTGTGCCAGCATCCCTGGGCACGGCGTAGTGGAAGAGGGCCTTCCCGAAGCCGAGTGCCAGGAGTTCGACGAGGCTTTTCCGGCTGTCGATGAGCATGTCTCGGCCCGTTATGCCGAGATCAAGGACACCGTTACTGACGTAGATGGCTATGTCTCTTGGCCGCAGGAAAAAAAAAGTAACGCCGTTGTTGCTGTCCCGTACGCACAGTTCGCGCCCGGCGCGGCCACACCTGTACCCAGCGGCCTGCAAGAGTTCAATGGACCCACAAGCCAAGTTGCCCTTGTTGGGCAAGGCGATCTGGAGCATCACAGGTAGTTGTATACGTCTTCAAGGGTTAGCCCACAGGCGAGCATTAGAACCTGCACGTGATAGAGGAGCTGCGCTATTTCCTCGGCGGTTCTTTCCCGTCCTTCATGCTGGGCAGCCATCCATACTTCGCCCGCTTCCTCCAGGATCTTTTTGCCAATGCTATGGGTGCCAGCGGCAACGGCCTCGACAGTCCCGGATGCCGGGTGCTGGGTGGCTACTTTTTCTTGAAGTTCAGCGAAGAGCTCCTCAAATCTCTTCATGGGCGTCAGGAACTGTAAATTGCCGTTGTACGCCTGAGCACGCAGGTGTTCTCCTCACCTTCCGCATTCGTATTAAACAAATGAAGGGCCTGCTTCTGTTGTTGGCGGTGGCTCCCGTTCCCGCAGCCGGTCAGCGTCCCACCATCTACGATGGGCCCAAGAGCGAAAACCGGGTTTCCTATGTGATGGAAGCGGTGCTGGATACGGACACGCGTACGGTACAGGGTGCGGCACGCATCACGTGGCGTAATCCTGACGTGGTACCGGTGGATTCGCTGCAGTTCCACCTGTATCTCAATGCATTCAGCGATGAGGAATCTACGTTCATGCGTGAAAGCGGTGGGCGCCATCGCGGATTCCGAGCTGCTGGCCTAGTGGGCGGCCTAGAAATTCAGCGGCTTCTGCTTGTGACGGCAGGTGGAGAGGTGGACCTAACCGACAGCCTCTTTTTCATACAGCCGGATGACCAAAATCATGCCGACCGTACGGTGGCGGCGCTGCAGCTTCCGGTAGCCGTTCTGCCCGGGGGCGCGGCGGAGCTCTCCGTGCGCTTTGCAGCCCACCTTCCGGAAATCGTGGCGCGCACTGGCTACAAGGAAAAGCCGGACGGGACGCTCTTCTTCATGGTGGCCCAGTGGTTTCCAAAGCTTGGTGTTTACGAGGTCCCGGGGCAGCGGTACGTGCCGATGGATGCACCGCGCGGGCGATGGAATACCCATCAGTTTCACGCTAACAGCGAGTTTTATGCGGACTTCGGCACGTACGACGTTACCATCGACGTGCCGGAGGATTTTGTGGTTGGCGCGACAGGCGTGCAGGTAGCAAGCGCGACAGCGGGCGGGCGTCGGCGTGTGCAGTACTATGCCGAAGACGTGCATGATTTTGCCTGGACCGCTAGCCCGGCCTTCCTCTCCTTCAGCGACCAGTGGGAGCACGTTACGATACGGCTGCTGATGCAGCCGGAGCACCGGAGGCAGGCGGAGCGGCATTTTGCTGCCGCGAAGGTCGCGCTGGTGGCCTACGACGAAATCCTGGGCACGTACCCGTATACCGAATTGACGCTGGTGGACGGACTCGGCGGCGCCAACGGCATGGAATACCCTATGCTTATCACGTGCGGCACGGCCTACGGTATGCCGCGCTGGCTGCGGATGCCCGAGTTTGTAACGATCCATGAATTTGGTCACCAGTATTTCTACGGTCTCCTGGCCTCAAACGAATTTGAAGAAGCCTGGCTCGATGAGGGGCTGAATTCGTATATCGAGGCGCGCATAATGGATGAATACTACGGTCCTGGCTCCGTGGCAGACATTCCCGGCATACGCCTGGATGACGGCCCCATGCATCGCCTGATTTATGCGAAGCCGACTCCGAGCCGGGCGGTATTGCAGACCTACTCCTGGAAATACCACGCCAGCTCGGACTATGGCAAGGCCTCGTATTCTAAGGCTGCCACCGTCCTGCGCTCGCTTGAAGGCTATCTTGGGTGGCCCGTTATGCAGCAGGTGCTGCAGACTTACTTTGAGCGCTGGCGCTACCGGCACCCTACCGCGCGTGACTTTCAGAAGATTACCGAAGAGGTGTCTGGAGATGATCTTGACTGGTTTTTCTCGCAGTATGTATACGGCAGCGCTGTGGTGGACTATGCTGTAGTCGGGATTGAGCCTGCGGGGGCAGGCGAGACGATAGTGCGGCTGGAGCGGCGTAGTGACGGCGTTTATCCGCAGACCGTGCGAATTCGTTTTGAGGACGGTAGCGAGCATGAGCGCATGTGGAATGGGAAGGCTCCAGAGCATACGCTTGTGTTTGACCGCCCAGTTGCAGAAGCCTATCTGGACCCCGATAATCGCATTTGGCTGGATGTCAACAGACTAAATAACAGGCGCCGAATTAGCGGTACGGACACTTTTGCGCTGAAGGCAGGTGCCACCGTATCGGTGTGGGTCCAGCGGCTGCTCCATCTCGCGGCATTCTGATCGATATGGTCAATGACGCACTACGCGTGGGCATCGAAGGCATCCGGCGGCGCCCTGATCTTGTGCTGCTTGTATGGGGTGTGCACTTTGTGCTGGGGGTGGGGCTCTCGGTTCCGTTGGTGCAGTCCCTGCATGAGGTGGTGGCGCCGACCGGTTTTGGCAGCGATCTGGTAGAGGGCCCGAATGTTGTGCTTTGGGCAGACGTTTTGGCTGGCGCCAAGGATGCACTGGTCCGGAATGGGCTACACCTTTTGTGGTTCGTTCCCCTTGCATTGCTGTGGAAGGCGGCTGCAGGAGTGGGATTGGTGCATGCGCTCCGTGCAGACGCAGCGCAGTCGTTTTGGCAAGGGGCGGCGCGCTTCGGTCTACGCAGCGCGGTTGTGGGGATCGTCTTCGCGGCGCTGACTGCCTTCCTTCTTAACGTTGTTCCCTCGCTTCTTGGTCTCATTGGATCGGTTCGGGGGGGTGGGAAAGCAATATTCTGGATCATGGTGGTTGGGATTCCGCTCTCGGTTGTAGTGCTATTGGTCGGTGTCGACATCATGAGAGACATATCACGGGCGGCCATAGTGATTGAGGAGGCGTCTATTATGGCTTCATTGCGGGCAGGGGTTACGGGCCTATTCCGCTATCCGGTGGTGTCTGCCGCCTATGGAATATGGATGGGAGCAGGTATACTTCTTGTGATGGCGACCGCTGTGCTTGAAATACAAATGGGAGGCACAGGCCTGGTAGCGGTCGTGGGCCTTTTCATCGTGCAGCAGGTTCTGCTTCTTATACGGGCACTGTTTACCGTAGGCTGGTATGGCAGCCTTGTTTCGGTCGGCGAGGCGATGTGGTATGCGGCACCGGAGCCGCCTGCGGAAAATTCCGAATGAGCAGGGTGTCAGCGCTGCGTAGCCACAATGGCAGATGGACCGGCGTGGGCCGAGATCTTGCAGGAGACTCATCGGGGCAATAACACCCGGCCTTGATCCGGAAGGCGAAGGTCTCAGGGGATCTTTCTTGGCGAGCAGCGCTCGGCAGCTCCGTCCGAGCTTTGCGGCTCCGAGCGCGTTTCCAGTCAGTCAGGTTTATGATGGATCACCGCTTCAGCCAGATGCTGCCCGCTTGGTGAGAGGCTGTAAAATCGACTTCATTGCTCGGTCGGGCTCCAGGTTTCGGAGCTATACGGACCCATGAATTCATGCTACCTAGTGATTGACCGAATACTCTCTTTTTTCGGCATTGAGTGCATAGGCACGGTCGTTTTTGAGTTCGTTGACGGTCCGCTTCGAGTGTTTCGGCCATGCTAGCGTCTCTTGCGTGCGCGCACGGGCAGTTTGCGGCTCGAAGGGCGTTGTGTTCCTATCGGGAGGGCATACGTGTCCCTTGGGGCCTGCGATTGGGACCTTTCTGCGAGGTGGTAGCGGGCCTACGCCGCGCGCTTTCGCCGACGCCTTATTCGTTGCCCGTTCCTGGTCGCGCACCAGACAGCCCAGCCGGTGCACGTTGACCGCCAACACCGACAGGCTCACCATCAGCGCGAAGTTCTCCGGACTCTTCTGCCGCCACCGCCCCGAAGTCCGAAATTGGCCAGACACGACTCGGCGGCCGGCTGCTGCCGCTGCGCTGCCTTGAACGCAGGCGCGCGCTTTCGCGCACGCTCCGCCAGAGAAAGCTTGCCGTTCTTCGGAAGCGCATTGAGCGCCAGCCGAGCATCCAATGCTTCTCGATTCTTCAAGCTGTGAAAGCCCCGGTCAAAACTGCACGCATTGAACGCTGGAAAAGCCGCCTGCACCGCGTCAATGATCGCTACCGCCACCTCAACATCTGATGTGTCCCACAGGATGTGATAAGCCAACCGGTGCTCATCTTCTACCAGTGCGACCGGAAGGCCGAGCTCCGCCAGCACCCCCGCCTTGCCTTTGCTGATCCAACGCGTATGTGGCTTGTGGATGGGAAACACTTTCTGCGCATGCGGAATCTTCTCGCCCAAGAGGATGCGACGACTGATCCACCAACAAGTCCACATAGTACAAGTAATACGCGATATCCGCTCGCGCCGCCGCCGATTTCTGCGCCGTGGCCAAGGCATTCAACAGCGTACGTGCTGCAGTCTGTGTGCACTGGCGCAAGTACGCCTTCACTCCTTTCGGATGTTGCCGGTAGCGCGGGGCCGTCCGCACCCGGCTGAAGGCCTGGTATACCTTCCGCGTGCGATCCGCATGCTTGCGCCAGCCCGGAAGAGCGAATGCCGCAGCCGAGCGTGCTCTCACACGTATTAGACCACGAAGTGCATCCCAGCACAGGCCCGCATCGGTGGGATAGTGCACATGCGTCTTAACCACCCTGGAATCGCAGCGACGCCTAGCGCGGCCCCAGACTTTTTTGCAGCCACCTTGTGCGCCGTCCGCACTATGAAATGGATCACCTCCAGGACCAGCTCCGGAGTCAAAAGCTGCACGTTGTCCACCAAGTGCTGTCTGCTGTGATTCACCGCGTCAAAGGCGGCCTCGCCGTGCCCCAAGAGCTCCCGCAGCAAGAGATGGTTGTTGGCCCGGTACAACAAAGCATCGTAGTCCAGATCCAGGCACTGCTTGACTATCGCAAACACGATGACGCGCCATAGATCCATGCCCGGTTGCCCGACATCTCTGCGCATACCCGGCTGAAAGTGCGCTTCCAGAATCGTGAACAAGGCCGCGCGGGATTCCGCCTTGCAGTAGACGCACTGCAGACCCTTGAGCACCGCACTCATGTCGTGGCGCATTCTCGGGCCTATGGCAATCTCCTCGATTGGCGTACTGTCGAGTGCACGGCACTCTGGGACAATCTTGCGCATGGTTTCCCTGACGAATGTGAGCTGTTTTGCGCTCTTAAACGCCCAAATCGGCTATACGGCCCTCAGAATTATTGCCAAGTGCAAGATATAACCGATTGTTTCGTCGCGACTTAAAGCATTTTCGTACAAGCACTACTTCGTAAAAGAGATGACGACCAGATTGCCACAATGCCGTCTATCGAGGCCGAACACACGAAAATGAGCGGCAAAGCGCATCTACCTTATGCCGCGCGGCAATTCAGGCTGGGATCGTCGATGTTTATGCGGTCGAGGATGGGTCCTATCACTATTCGTTTGAGGTGTCCGGCCACTGGGGGAGAAGAGACATCGAAGGCGACTACCTGTACGCGGTGCGTGATACCTTTGGTACGGTATTCCAACTGAACCAGTAGAAGCAGGGACTAGAGTACGACGCCGGCCCCGGCCCCGGACATTGGCGAACTCGGCGCCAGCCTTGCCTCCGATATGACTATGCTCCGGTCCGCCAAAAGTCGAACAGGGGTTCCTGTTCCGAAACGGCGATTGTGGCCGAGGAGCAGATGGATACGTCCTATCCGGCAACACCCGCATAAGCGGGCCACATTGGCCTTACTACTTCATGTAGCACCTGCCCTTGAACTGGGCGCGTGCCTACCCAGCGCTCTGAGGTGGCATCATTCAGGAATGTAACGAGCGCCATTCGTTCCGCATGGCTTGTCTCTCTTGCATCCAGGGCCGACATGATCGAACTCCAGAGAGATTCCTCGATTTCGCCGGCCAAGTATCGTGCAAATAGCGTGCGCAAAGGCGCATAAGAATTCGGTGTATGCATGGCTGACTCCTTGCCTTGTGACGGTTTCAGTATCGTATACGGCAATAATCGGACCAATGTGACAGATCGTGCGGCCTTTCTTAATACACCTTAAGCGTGGACCCTGACGTGTAGTCACTGTGGGACACCTTGTCCAGAAAGTCGTGCACCAGCATTGCTTTATATCTTCGTCGAAATCGTGTATGTGGGGTGAGGCTGGACAATCCACCGTTCGCTAGGCCTTGTCAAAATATCTGCCGACTAAAGGTCGCCATAGGCGCGTCTTAATCTCTAGAGAAAAGCCCTCAGGATGGCCAATTTTCTGGCAGCCATTAGTCGCGCTAGCGCTCTCTGCGTCGCGTGGCTGCCTTCTGCCCGTTGGAGACTGGGACCAATTAGATGGGCGTTGATTTCATCGAAAAGGAAGGCAATGCATCTTTAGCCGTCGGCCATGCGCAATAGGCAATGCTTAGGGTTGAATGGTGTGCACAAGACGGTCGCTAAATCCATTGACCTTGCCATCGTGCATTCATATATCGTCAACTTACTCAGGGAGCACCGACAATTTAGTGGCGCGAGGAGGGCCGCGGGTCGGGAATTTCTGTAGCGCACCCCGCCCTCTTCACGCGGGAAGCATCCTAGTGTCTTAATTTATTCCCATTGGCGTTCTATCGATTCTGGGCGACCTTGCCCAGCTAGCTCTTTGTGTTGATGGCTCGGCGCTTTATGATGACACACAGCTACCCAAGTGCGAAAAGCGCGACCGCCTCAAATTGCTGAGTCGAACCACGTCTGCACGAGACTATCCGGACTGCGCGGATGCATCCACTCGTTGGTCTTGCAGTCGTACCGATAGTCTTGCTGCCATTTTTCTATATGGGTCACGATCTCATGAATAGCATTACAGGCGAAGTCCACATCTGCATTTGTCATTGTAGGGTGGAGTGATAGGCGTATCCAGCCTGGCTTAGCGGAAAGGTCGCCTTGATCTATCAAGCTGGTGATGCGGTGAGACTGGGCGTAGCTGACCTTAAGCAGATAATGGCCGTACGTTCCGGCGCAAGAGCAGCCGCCGCGCGCCTGGACGCCAAAGCGATCATTGAGTAGGCGGACTAACAGGTTGAAGTGTATGTCGTCGATGCAGAAGGAAATAATTCCAAGGCGGTCTTCTATATCGTTTGCCAGAATGCGCATCCGCGGTATGCGTCGTAGTTGCCGCAGGGCGCGGTCTACAAGTTGGTGCTCGCGTGCCAACATGCGGCTTGGCCCCATCCTTTCCTTAAGGCGGATGGCCAGCGCTGTCTTTATGGTTTGGAGAAAGGCCGGTGTCCCGCCGTCTTCCCTCATCTCGATGTCGCTGAAGTAGCTATGCTCGCCCCACGGGTTGGTCCACTCCACCGTGCCGCCACCGCATATATCCGGCACGCTGTTTTTATAGAGGTCTGAACTAAATACGAGTACGGCCGCTGACCCGGGCCCTCCCAGGAATTTATGCGGAGAGAAAAAGATGGCGTCCAGCCGGGCCTCGGGGTCAGGCGGGTGCATATCTATGGGCACGTAGGGACCGGATGCAGCAAAGTCCACGAAGCACAGCCCGCCATGGCGATGCATGATCCGGGCCAGTTCGTGGTAGGGGGTCTGTATTCCGGTGACATTCGAGCACGCCGTGAAAGCGCCAATCTTGAGCCCGCGGCCGCAGTAGCGCGTCAGGGTGGCCTCAAGGTTGTCCGGGCTTACCAGTCCCTCCTCGTCGGGCTCCAGCCAATGAACGTCCGCGATGGTCTCCAGCCAGGACGTGTGATTGGAGTGGTGTTCCATGTGCGAAAGGATGACCAGCGGTTTCTCTGTCTCCCGAAGGCTCATCTTGACCGGAGCCCGCTCCGGAATGCGCAGCCCGAGGATGCGCTGCAGTTTGGCCAACACGCGGGTCATACCCGAGCAGGCCGTAATGAGCACGTCGTTCGGTGCGGCATGGACGTGGTCACGGATGCACTGCCGCGCATAGTGGTATGCCCGGGTCATGGACGTTCCAGTGATGCTGGTCTCTGTGTGAGTATTACCGATAAACGGCCCGATTCGCTGCAGGAGGCATTCCTCAATGGGCCTGTATAAGCGTCCGCTTGCCGTCCAGTCCGCGTATAGTATTTGCTTTCGCCCATACGGCGAGGCGAAATACTGGTCCTGGCCAATAATCTCGCGGCGAAACGGCGAGAAGTAATCCTCTAGGGTAGCCGTAGCCATGGTCTCCATTGGTAGTATTGAAAGCGTTTCCAAAAGATACTAATCGGGAGCCCTTAGCCGCTGCTATTAGAGCACAAACTCCCTGCGAAGGCGCCCGACGGGGATGTTCAGCTGCTCGCGGTACTTGGTAACCGTGCGACGCGCAATGCGATAGCCTCGCCCCTGCAGTAGCTCGGAAATCTTTTGGTCGGATAATGGACGCGTCTTGTCTTCCTCGCTTACGATACCCTCTATGATGGCCTTTACTTCGCGGTTCGATACATAATCGCCTCCAGCGGTCTCCAGTCCCTCGGAGAAAAAGTACTTCAATTCGTATACCCCGAAATCGCACTGAACATATTTGCCGCTTACCACACGGCTGACGGTGGAAATATCAAGACTGGTGCGTTCCGCCACATTTTTCAGGATGAGTGGCCGTAGGTGGCCCTCCCCGTAGCGGAAGAAATCCCGCTGCATGACCACCAATGCTTGCATAACAGCATACATGGTGCGGCGGCGCTGGTTGATCGAATCAATAAACCAGCGCGCAGCCGCGTACTTGTCCTTAAGGAATTGTCTGGTATGTTCCTCTGTGCTACTTCGCTGACTCTTGTCGGCTACTGACAACCGTTCAAGCATCCTGCGGTATTCGCCTGAGACGCGCAATACCGGTCGGTTGTTGCCACTTAGCTCAACTATGAAGTCGCCGTCCATATAGCGGACGATGAAGTCCGGAGCGATGTAGTTCTCCTGGGCCGTAAAAGTGCCTTCTCCCGGCTTCGGGTTCAAACTTTGAATCAGGTCAACAGCCTCCTTCATCTCCGTAGGCGTGGCTCCGATCCGGTGTCGTACGCGGGCAAAGCGCCGCATGGCAAAGTGTTGGAAAGCATGGCGCAGGACGTTTCGTGCCGTTATCCGTCCAGGCACATGCGCTGGCAGCACGTCCACCTGCACGGTGAGGCATTCCCGGAGGTCGCGCGCAGCAATGCCTGCAGGGTCAAGGCGCTGGATTCGCGCCAGGACACGCTCCACGTCCGAAGCCTCTATCTCCTGGCCCTGATTGAATACGATGTCATCCACAATGGAGGCGAGCGGCCGCCGCAGGTACCCGTCTTCATCTATGGAGCCGACAATCTGCTCCGCAATAAGGGTCTCCGATGCGGATGGCTGCAGCAGTGCCCACTGACTGAGCAGGTGGTCAGCCAGACTGACGGACGCGGGCAGTGGGGGGCGCTCGGTTTCTGCGACGGAGTGATCCACCCGTGCCTTGTGCCCGTAAAGATCGTCGCCCGCGCCAAGGAGTTCTTCCCAGTCGTACTCATCATCCGTCTCCGGCGTGTCTTCCGACTCCTCCTGCGGAGACAGTTCGAGATCGGTATACTGTTCTAGGAGGGGATTGGCCTCAAGCTCAGTTTCGATCCGCTGTTCAAGGGCAAGCGCAGGAAGCTGCAGCAGCTTTACATATTGAATCTGCTGCGGCGAAAGCCTTTGCTGAAGTTTTAGCTGCTGCGAGAGATTAAGCATCACCCGTTGCGGCATGAACACGTAGAGTTGGCAACGGAAACGTAGCAGCCAGGTCTTTGTTTGGTTCCATTCGAATTGCAACGGCCAGGCTCATGGGCGACCGAACGAGTGAGATAACCCCTGGTGCGTACAGTCCTGAAGCCGACCTGGAAAAAAGGCTGCGGCCACGCACTCTCGATGAGTTTGTAGGCCAGCAGAAGATCAAGGATAATCTGTCGGTCTTTCTTACGGCGGCACTGCAGCGGGGCGAGACGCTGGACCACGTACTATTGTCTGGTCCCCCGGGGCTAGGGAAGTGCATTGCTGCCGACAGTCTTGTTCTTACCGAAGGCGGTTATGTTAGAATGGGGGATCTAGTGCCCACAGGAATGGCCGAGGGCGAAGCGCGGCCGTTCGAAATTACGGTTTACGGTATCCACGGCCTCGAACGCACGTCGCATGTGTACTACAGCGGGTACGGCCCGGCGCGCCGCGTGCGCACAAGCGCAGGCTTTGAACTCGAGGGCACGCCGCACCATCGGATCCTGGCAGCCTCTATTGAGGGCCTGCGGTGGAGGAGGCTAGAGGATTTGGTACCAACGGACCACGTGGCGATTGCGTATGGCCCGGACCAGGCGACGAAGCCGATAGCTTCAATGGCTGCAGCCACAACGCGGCTTGATCCGTCGGGGGCGGCCTTTGGTCCTCCGCAGCCAAGATCCGACGCCCACGCATGGCAACTGCAGCTTGCCGGTCTTGGCTTCCTTGCAAACCGGTTTAGGGTAGCCGGCCAGTGGCAGATTGCCTGCGACGCCGAAAGGAGCGTCGTGCCGCATGCGGCCACGCTTCTATCTCGCCTGGAGGGGTCAAAGACCGCCGAAGGAGTGCTCAGTCGCGACGAGGTAGTCGGTGCGCTTACGCGCATTCAGTTAGCTCGACGGCTGGAGCAGGCTTACCGGATTATGCTAGCGCTCTCGCATGAAATGCTCTTCTGGGACCGAGTGGCCGACGTGCAGGTCTCAGAGGCAGAGACGTATGACTTTGTAGTGCCGGGCACGCACTCCTTTGTCGCCAATGGCTTCTTCAACCATAACACTACGCTGGGCTATATCATTGCGGAGGAAATGGGTGCGGGCATCACCACGTCCAGCGGGCCGGTGCTGGACAAGCCGACGTCCATGGCGGGCATCCTCACGAACCTAAACGAGGGGGACGTCCTATTCGTGGATGAAATTCACCGGCTGGGGGCTATTGTCGAGGAGTATCTCTATTCCGCGATGGAGGATTATTATATCGATATCGTTATTGATTCCGGCCCCAATGCTCGAAGCGTGAAGATTACGCTGCCGCCCTTTACACTGGTTGGTGCCACGACACGGAAGGGTCTCCTAACGGCTCCGCTGCGTGCGCGTTTTGGCATAGATTTCCGGTATGACTACTATAGCGCAGAGCTGCTGACTCGGATTGTGACGCGCAGCGCCGGCATCCTGGGTATCGAGATCGATCCCGACGGTGCGCTCGAGATAGCGCGGCGTAGCCGCGGTACACCTCGTATTGCCAACCGCCTGCTCCGCCGGGCACGCGACTTCGCCGACGTTAAGGGCACGGGTCGTATAACCTGCAATATTGCGGACCACGCGCTGACAGCGCTTGAAGTGGACCAGGAGGGACTCGATGACATGGATGCCCGGATCCTGACTACCCTCATAGACAAGTTTGGGGGCGGTCCGGCCGGACTCACAAACCTGGCAGTATCTGTTGGGGAAGATGCTGGGACCATAGAGGAAGTTTACGAACCCTATCTCATTCAGGAGGGCTACCTGCAGCGTACCCCCCGAGGGCGCGTGGCCACGCCCCGGTCCTATCGCCATTTTGGGATCTCGGAGCAGCCCCAGGCGCCGGACCTGTTTGAATGATACCTTTTTCACGCTAGCATTTAACGGTATCCGAAGCATGAGAATTCTCGTCACCGCAGTAATTGTGCTGCTCGCCGTTACCGGATGCGAGCCGCGCGGCACTGCCACGGAACTGGCCTGTGCAGCGAACAATGACAGCCTTGTGCTTCCGGATGGTTTCTGTGCCGTTGTGGTTGCGGACTCCCTTGGACGTGCGCGTCATCTCACGGTGCGCTATAACGGCGACATCTATGTGGCGCTGCGCCAGCCTACGGAGCAGGGTGCCATCGCGGCGCTGCGCGATACAACCGGAGACGGACGCGCGGACACAGTCGCATACTTTGGGTCAGTGGGGGGTACGGGTATTCATCTGCGTGGTGATTACCTCTATTATGCCTCCGATACGTCAGTCGTGCGCTATGCCTTGGGGAAAGGAGAACTGGTGCCGGCAGCCATGCCGGAAATCATGGTCTCCGGCTTTCCGGCGCAGCCGAGCCACGCCGTCAAGCCTTTCGAATTCGATGATGCAGGCTACATGTACGTCAACGTGGGGGCCCCCTCCAACGCCTGCCAAGCCGAGCGCAGGGCGCCCGGCTCGCCGGGCCTGGATCCATGCCCACTTTTGGATGAATACGCCGGTGTGTGGCGCTTTTCTGCGGACCGGCCCGGTCAGACGAAGGCGGACGACGGATACCGGTATGCGACCGGAATCCGCAACGGCGTAGCCAATGCGTGGCATCCGCACGTAGGCAAGCTGTATGTGGTGCAGCACGGGCGCGACGACCTCCACCGCCTGTGGCCCGAGCGTTACACGGTGGCACAAAATGACGAGCTTCCGGCGGAAGAATTGCTCGCCGTTGCAGATGGAGCGGATTTCGGGTGGCCCTATTGCTATTTTGATGGATTGGTTGAGCGTAAGGTTCTGAGCCCCGAGTATGGCGGCGATGGAATCGAAATCGGGCGTTGCGCTGGCGCGCCGGATCCGGTCTATGCCTTCCCGGCCCATTGGGCGCCGAACGATCTCTTGTTCTATGTTGGCGGCCACTTCCCGACCCAGTACCACGGGGGTGCCTTTGTCGCCTTCCACGGTTCCTGGAACCGCGACGCTATACAGCGGGGATACAACGTAGTATTTCTTCCTATGCAGGGTGAGGCCGTGACCGGGGCCTTTGAAGTGTTCGCGGCCGGCTTTGCCGGCCGGGACACCGTCTCGACTTCGAGCCTGGCCGTGGCTCGTCCGACAGGGCTTGCGGCCGGACCGGAAGGCTCGTTGTACGTAGCCGACTCACGGCGCGGCCGTATCTGGCGTATCATCTACGTCGGCTAGCACGAGACTACGCGGACGACAACGTCTCCATGGCTCCATCCCCAGCCGCGCTACCGGATTTTCTGTCCGAGCTCCGCGAGCGAGCTCATGGTGACGTGCGCACAGATGCCTACAGCCGCGTGCTGTACAGCACCGATGCGAGCATTTATCAGGTGATGCCACACGGCGTATTGCTGCCAGCCACGACAGAGGATGTTCACGCGGCCGTAGGCCTCTCTGCCGAATACGGCATCACGCTCTTGCCCCGTACCGGCGGCAGCAGCCTCGCGGGTCAGGCCGTAGGCGAGTCCCTTGTCGTGGACTTTACGCGTCATTTGAACGGTGTTCTCGAAGTGAATGCGGACGAGCGCTGGGTCCGTGTACAACCCGGCATCGTGCTGGACCAACTGAACCTCTACCTGAAGCCCCTCGGCCTGCAATTTGGTCCAGATCCGGCAAGCAGCAACCGGGCGGCCATGGGAGGCATCGTGTCCAACAATTCGACCGGCAGTCATTCGATCTGCTACGGAATGAGCGCGGACCACGTGCTGGGCATGAACGTGATCCTGGGCGATGGCAGCAGAGCCCGTTTTGGCGCGGTCGACGCTGCCAGGCTACCCGGCTACCGCCGTCGCAGTGGGCTCGAAGGCATCATCTATGATCGCGTAGCAGCGCTCGTGCAGAACGAGGAGAACCAGGATGTCATTCGCGGTGGCACGCCTAGGCACTGGCGGCGCTGCGGTGGCTATAACCTGGACCGCTTTGTCGGCGAAGGGGTCTCTTTTGCGGTAGCGCAGGACTCGCGGTTCAATCTTTCGAAACTGGTTTGCGGCGGGGAGGGGACGCTTGCTGTCATGGAGGATGTGACGGTCGGCCTGGTACCTCTACCCAAGTGCAAGGCACTGGCAATCGTCCATTTCGAAAGCCTCTCCGAGGCCCTTTCCGCGGTGCCGTTCATTCTGGAGGTTGGCCCCTCCGCGATTGAATTGCTGGACAACCTAGGCATGCTTCTGTGCCGCGACGTGCCCAAGTATGCCAGGCTGCTCCGGACATTTGTGGAAGGGGAGCCAGACTGCATCCTGATTACCGAATTCTATGGTGAAAGTGACAGCGGGTTGAGGGCGAAAGTGGAGCAGCTTTGCACGCTCCTCAAGAATCACTATACGGGCAGCGTGCTTCCTGTGTACGACCCGGCGCGGCAGCTGGACGTGTGGACCGTCCGGAAGGTGGGACTGGGTCTACTTATGAGCATCAAGGGAGATTACAAGCCCATTCCCTTCATCGAAGATGCTGCCGTTCCAACCGAACACCTGGCGGACTATGTCGCGAAGATCGATGAATTCTGCCGCGGCATGGACACGAGGGTTGCTTACTATGCGCATGCCAGTGCAGGCTGCGTGCATATCCGGCCGCTAGTCAATGCCAAGGCCGCGACGGAAATCGCCAAAATACCGGAAATCATGCAGTTTACCGTGGAACTGCTGCATGGCTTCGGCGGCTCCCTGTCAAGCGAGCATGGCGACGGACGTGTGCGAAGCTGGATCAACGAGCGCTTCTTTGGCAGGGACCTGTACGGGCTTTATCAGGAGGTCAAGCGCATTTTTGATCCAAAGAACATTCTGAATCCGGGCAACGTCGTCAACGCGCCTCCCGTTACGGAGAGCCTCCGTTACGGACCTGACTATGGTGTAATCGAACTGCCGCTCCACCTGGATTTCAGCCATGACCAGGGCTTCGACCGTGCGGTTGAGCTGTGCAACGGTGCCGGCATATGCCGCAAGGATACGGCGGGCACGATGTGCCCGAGCTTCATGGTGACGCGCGAGGAGGAGCACTCGACACGCGGGCGGGCCAATGCACTGCGCGCCGCGCTGTCCGGCCAGCTGCCGCAGGGAGCGCTGACGAGCCGGCGCATGTACGAGGTGATGGACCTGTGCGTGGAATGCAAGGCGTGCAAGGCGGAATGCCCCTCGTCCGTGGACATGGCCAAGATCAAGTTCGAGTTCCTAGCCCAGTACCACGCGGCGAACGGCACTCCCCTCCGCTCCCGGCTCTTTGGTAACATTGCCACTGTTAGTCGCATGAGCTGCGGGCCGTGGGCCGGCGTCGTGAATGCTGCGCTTGGCAGCCGTATGGTGCGCGCGGCAATGGAGAAGACCCTCGGCATAAGCCGCCAAAGGACCTTGCCCGCTTTTGCCTCGGAAACATTCACGGCCTGGTTTCGGCGCAGGCGCCACGCAGCCCCGCGCAAGGTTGTACTCTTTAATGACACCTTCAATACGTATAATGAGCCCGATGTCGCCCGGAGTGCCACACTGGTCCTTGAGGCGGCAGGCTTCGAAGTCGTGCTTCCGGGCCACCGGTGCTGCGGTAGGCCGATGATTTCGAAGGGGCTAGTACGTCAGGCCCGTGCGGCGGCGCGCGATACCGTAGAGCGCCTCAGCCCCTACGCCGAAGCAGGCATTCCCATCGTGGGTTTGGAGCCCAGTTGTCTGCTTTCCTTGAGGGACGAGTACCTGTACCTTCTACCGGGTGACGAGAAGGCGGCGCGCGTAGCCAGGTGTGCCGTGCTCTTCGAGGAATTTATGGCAAAGCTGAACGAAGACGAAGGCCTGGCGCCTCTGTTTACCACCCAGAAAAGGCACGTGCTCTTGCACGGCCATTGCCATCAGAAAGCCCTTGTCGGGTCTCAGCCCAGCCATCGCGCCCTGTCGCTCCCGAAGAATTATTCGGTTCGCGAGGTGGACTCAGGCTGCTGCGGTATGGCAGGCTCGTTCGGCTACGAACGCGAGCATTACGACCTGTCGCTCAAGATCGCGGAGCGACGCCTGTTTCCTGCGGTGCGCGACGCGGCAGGAGATACCATCCTTGCTGCTGCCGGCACTAGCTGCCGGCAGCAGATAGTGCACGGCACCGGCCGGTGCGCCCTACACCCGGCCCAGATCCTGCGACAGGCCCTGGTGCCCTAGATTTTCTCCGGTCGGTAGCCACCCGCCATCCGGTCGCGGATGAACAAGATGCCAAAGATCAGGATGAGGATGATGCCTACCGGTGCCAGTGTCCGGAAGGATCTCCTGCCGCCATAATTGTCCGCGGGGTTAAGAATTGCAGAGGCATTTTCGACAGCCGGAGAGTCTGCGCCGGTGTGGATGATGGCACGTAGCGCCTGGGCGGTCTCGCCCTCGGGAAGTACGCCGCTTTCGTCATACTGCGCAAGGACTGCATCGGTGGCATCCATGACTGTCTGTATGTCGCCGGCCTGGCTTCCGGCCCCTTCGGCAATGGCCGGAAAATCGCGCATCACCTCATCGAAGACTGCCACGGTTTCGGAGACGTCCAACTGGCCGTGTCCCTGCTCGTCGGCGATGACGCCCAACCATGGGGTTACGAAGAACGAGGCCAGCATGCCGATGGCACCCATGACGCCGAGGCCAAGGGCGCCGCTCTTGGGATTGCGCTCTGAAATGAAGCCCAGCATGGTGGGCCAGAAGTAGGCGATACCAACCGCCCAAATGGCAGCGGTGGCGAAAGCCATGGCGGTGGTTTCCGCCATACTGAACAGGTAAAGGCCCACCGTCGCCAATATGGCTCCTGCCAGGAGAATGCCGGTTGGCGTAAGGACACGGACGACGGGGCCTGCGAGCAGACGCAGCGTCCCCATAATGCCGAACACAAAACCGAAGACCAAGAGACCGTTAATTCCTCCGGCCTGCAAAACGGAGGGCACCCAGCTCGAAGGCGGTAGCTCCATGGACGCCGTAAGCAGCATCATGGGCATCATAATGAGCATGATGGGCGCAAAGAGGGCCTTGAAAGATTCCCCTACGGAAATGCCTGCACTGACACCCTCGGTCGGCGGAAACTCCTCCATTAGCATCATTGCGCCGTAGGCTATCGCCGGCACGAGAATGAGTGTCAGTTGCCCGCGCCAGCCAATTCCGAGATTGGCGAAAATTAGGGTTAGGATGATCGCTGCAATCAGGTTGCCGTAAGGGAACCACATGTGAAAGTGGTTCAGCTTCGGCGTCTTGTTGTTCGGGTACAGGGCCGCGACCAGCGGATTACATCCGGCCTCGACCAGCCCGGCGCCAAGGCCGGCGAACAGCGAACCTGCGACCGCCATCACGTAGCCCTGGGAAGTCATGATGAGAAGCGCGCCCGCAATATGGCTAATGAATGCACCTCGAACGATAGCACGCATGCCGATGATATCGCACAAGGGGGAGAAAATTACTTGGCTAATGGTGAAGCCGATGAAGAAAACGCCCGTGAATACGCCCAGTTGAGCATTCGTGAGCGAAAATTCCTGCTTCACTGAAAACGCAATGCCGGCAATAACCGTAAAGGCGAATGCCGTGGTCAAAAGGGCCAGACAGCTGCCGTAAAAGAGCTTGTCACGCTTGACTGAGCCGGACATGGGATTATGGGGTCTAAGTGGTAATGGCTAGGCTGGGCATCAAAAAGCACAATAACGCAATGTGCACAAATATGCAATACTTATTGGCTCAGCGTCTCTGTTTATACGGCTGGCAGTTTGTGCGGCCTTAATCCTGTAAGTTGCCCGATGCGATATGGTGGTCCCGTCCCCTCAGTCTTGGGCTTCCTGCCTCACATTGCTACTAACCGTGTGCGCGGCCTGCAGCCGGAGCGTCCCGGATCTGGATTTGGGTACAGATGATCCCAGGAGGCTGGCGGAGCATGCCACGGAATATCTGGACGTTGCAGATGGACTGGAGGCAACGCTTTTTGCCTCCGAGCCCATGGTTACCAATCCCACGAACATTGCTATAGACGACCGGGGCCGCATTTGGGTATGCGAGGCGGTAAACTATCGCCCCGACTACAATCCGCATCATGCGGCCCAGGAAGCCGGGGACCGCATCGTAATTCTGGAAGACGATGACGGTGACGGCGTAGCGGACCGGCGGATCGTCTACTATCAGGGGACCGATATCAATGCTGCACTCGGCATTTCTGTCTACGGTAACCGGACAATTGTCTCCAGCAGCCCGAATGTGGTCGTCTTTACAGCTACAGATGGGGATGACCGGCCCGACAGCAAGGAATTGCTGTTTTCGGGGATCGGGGGCGTGCAGGACGACCATGGGATCCACGCACTTTGTATTCGGACCGGACGGCAGGCTCTACTTCAACTACGGGAACGCGGGTCGACAGATTCTGGACTCAGAGGGGCGGCCCATTGTAGATGCCGCCGGAAACGTGGTGGCGGCTTCCGGCTCGCCGTATCGCGAAGGCATGGTATTCCGCTCGCACCGTGATGGAAAGCGCGCAGAGGTGCTCGCGCACAATTTCCGCAATAATTACGAGGTGGCCGTAAACGCTCACGGCACTCTTTGGCAGTCCGACAATGACGATGACGGAAACCTTGCCGTGCGGATCAACTACGTAATGGAAGGGGGCAACTTCGGCTACCGGGACGAGCTAACCGGGGCGCACTGGAGCCGGCCTAGAACCGGCATGCACCCGGGAATCCCGGTTCGGCATTGGCACCAGCGAGATCGCGGCGTGGTGCCGAACGTACTGCTGACCGGAGCGGGCTCCCCGGCGGGGATTGCTGTTTACGAGGGTGAGTTGCTTCCGGAGGTATTCCACGGCCAGATCGTGCACGCGGATGCCTCTCCCGGAGTTGTGCGGGCCTATTCCGTGGAAGTAGACGGGACAGGGTATCGAGCCGTGCCGGTGCCCATCCTGCGGAGCCCACGCGACCAGTGGTTTCGCCCAAGCGACGTGGCGGTGGCGCCGGATGGTTCCCTGTTTGTGGCGGACTGGTACGATGCGACCGTGGGAGGCAACCAGGCGGTGGACCTGGTGCGCGGGAGGATTTATCGCGTTGCCCCGCCCGGAGCCCCGTACCAGGTTCAGCCACCCGAATACACCGCTCCGGAAGGGGCCGTGCAAGCTCTTATAAGCCCGAACACTGCTACGCGTGCCCGTGGCTACATGTCGCTGGAGGCATGGGGTATGGGCGCCAAAGAGGCGCTTGTTGGTCTGTGGGAGACGGGAAGTTCACGGCATCGAGCACGGGCCCTTTGGCTCCTAGGACGGCTCGGAAGGCAGTATATCGAGACCGCGCTCAAGGATCCGGATCCCGACCTTCGGGTCCCGGCGCTGCGCGTTGCGCGCAGCGCCGGGACTCCCATGACTCCCCTGGTAGCGAGGCTAGTGGCAGATTCATCGGCAAGGGTGTTGCGAGAGGCGGCACTATCACTGCGTTACGACCGGCATCCGGATGCGGCCGGGCTCTGGGCTGCTCTTGCCGAGCGCCACCGCGGACGCGACCGGTGGTATTTAGAAGCACTCGGCATTGCGGCCGATGGGCAGTGGGACCGGTATTTCGGGGCTTGGCTCGAGAATAGCAAGAACTGGGACACGAAAGCCGGAAGGGATATTGTCTGGCGGGCGCGCAGCGCGGCGGCACTTCCCTATCTGGCCCGGCTAGCACGTGATACCACGCTGACAAATAGCGAGCGCGACCGGTATTTTCGCGCCTTCGATTTTCATACGGGATTGGAAAAGTATGCGCTGCTTCAAGAAGTGGCAGAGGGAGTGCATACGGGGCGGGCAGCGCAGCTGCATCGAGCTCTTATGCATCTGGCAGCCGCGCCTGCGGACACGGCCATTCTGGCGGAGGCGCTGGATCTGAATGCGGGAACGCCTGCCTTTCTTGATCTCATAGATCGCTTCGATGTCCAGAGCCGGCCAGCCGACTTGCGTAGGTTGGCCTTCGACACGTCCGGGACCGATCTGGCTCTACGTGCCTCGCGGCTCCTTCTTCGCACCGAGGGCATTGGAGCCTTTCGCGACGCGCTCGCGAGCGGCCGCGCCGTGGCCGTGGTACCGCTCTTGCAGGCAAGCGATACACCGGAGGCGCTAGACCTGCTGGAAGAGATGGTGCTTTCTCAGGCGTATGTGCCGGATGTGCGCCGGCGGGCCGTGGGAGCCCTCGCCAGAACTGCGCTGGGTCAGGCGCGGCTCCTTGATTTGCTCCAGAGGGAGCGGCTGCCGGAGGACCTAAAGCCCAGCGCTGCGAGTCTGCTCCTGAACGTATGGGCGGTGGATGTGAGGAAAGAGGCCGAAGCGCTGCTCGGACTGCCAAGTGACCGTAATGCGCAGCCTCTGCCGCCTGTCCGTTCCCTGGTAGCGGCAGCCGGCAATCTTAGGTGGGGAGAGGCGGTCTACGCTAACTTCTGCAGCGAATGCCACGGCGGTTCTTCCTTCGGACCGGGGCTGGCGCAAATTGGGTCCAAATTGACAAGGCAGGCACTATTCGTGGCAATTCTGCACCCTGCCGCGGGCATTACATATGGATACCAGGGCCTTGTGCTAATGCTATCGGACGGTTCGGAGGTAACGGGCTACGAGCTTGGCGGCGAGGACGAGTATTTGGTGCTGTGGGCGGCTCCAGGAGTTATGCGGAGCATTGCCAAAGCCGATATAGCCTCGAGCGCGCCGTTGAGCCGATCCCTGATGCCGGATCTCAAGAGCGTCATGACACGGGACGAACTGGTTGATGTCGTAACCTATTTGCACAGCCTCAAATAGCAATGGCCAGAGACCTGTCCTTTGTGCACGAACCGCTAACAGATCTTTTTGCCGCCGCGGGCAGGAATGAACAGTGCTACCGACTTAGCTGCGCGCAAGTGGAGTTTTACCGGGAGAACGGTTATCTGGCCGGTATACACATGCTCTCCGGCGCTCAGGTGGATGTGCTTCGCAAAGAGCTTGCGGACCTAATTGAGCCCGGCCACGACGGCCAGGAGCTCTGGCACGAGTATCACACTAATGAATCAGGAGATCCTGCTAACAGGCTCTTCCATGCCCTGGGTGCCTGGCGTATTCGGCCCGCGTTTCATGACATGCTTTGGAATCCGGCCTTTGCCGTGCCGGCAAGCCAGCTCATTGGAGGTGCGGTCCGGTTCTGGCATGACCAGCTGTTCTGCAAGCCGGCACGTCACGGCGGCGTTGTGGCGTGGCACCAGGACTATTCTTACTGGACGCGCACCAAACCCATGCGTCACCTGACGTGCTGGATTGGTCTCGATGATGCAACGTCCGCAAATGGGTGCCTCCAGTACGTTCCGGGGAGCCATCACTGGAAACTGCTTCCGATCACCGGCCTTGCCACAGACATGGGCGCTATTGAAAGCTTGCTAACAGGCGAGCAGCGGACAGCCTTCCGGCCGGTGGCCATTCCGCTTCGTGCTGGAGAGGCAACTTTTCACCATCCGTACCTTGTACACGGATCCTTTGCCAATCGCACGGACCGCCCGCGGCGCGCCTTGGTCCTGAACGTGTTCCGCGATGGTGTTTGCTCGGACAGCGACAGTCCGCTGTTGAAGGGTGCCTCCATTGTTGCCAAGGGCAGGCCCATACGGGGTCGCTTCTTCCCGATGCTGTACGATCCTGGCCGGTAGGCCGGCTTGCCACCTGGCATGCGCCAAGGATTTATCTCTGGCCTGCTATGCCGCTTTGCTGCCACGGCCAGAATCCACACCGGCGCCTCCTAGTACGTCTGCCGTGCTCGCAACAGGTGTAGCCGGACTCCTGCATGGACCGGTTCAGTCGAGTACCTTTATGACTTGCCGCATTTGTATCACCAATGGAACGATTCGATGACTCGAACCAAGCCGAGCCTGCCCTCCTTCCTTTGCGCCACGCTGCTCGCGGTCAGTGCCGCCAGCGTGCAAGGGCAGACCACCGCCATATTGGCGGGCCGACTCGTGGATCCGACCGGCGGCACGGCGCTGGAGAATCAGGTGATCCTGATTGAGGACGGCCTCATTAAGGAGGTGGGGGGAGATGTCAGCGTGCCGCCGGCTGCGGACGTGATTGATCTTTCCGGGCTGTCGGTAATGCCCGGCCTGTTCGATGCGCACACGCACATGTGCCTCAATGTCCGGCACGAGCGTGATGCGGGCAACTTCTACTTCACCAGCCTGCTTGACCCGACAGGTTACCGGGCCATTCAGGGTGTTGCCAATGCGCGTTCGATGTTGCAGGCCGGCTTCACCACGATCCGCGACATTGGCAATGGTGGCAATTACGCGGACGCGGATCTCAGGCGGGCCATAGAGGAGGGGCTTGTGCCCGGTCCCACGATGCAGAATGCGGGGCGGATCATCGCGCCCTTTGGAGGTCAGTTCCAGCTACAGCAGGAAAAGCGCGGTCTCGGCAATCCAGAATACTTCTACGCCGACACACGGGATGAATTAAAAAAGGCCGTTCGGGAGAATATCCATTTTGGCGCGACGCTGATAAAGGTCGTTGTGGATGACCAGCCGTATATATATTCGGTTGAAGACATTCAGTTCGTGGTAGAGGAGGCCGGCCGGGCGGGCCTGCGTGTGGCGGCGCACACGTGGTCGGAGCAAGGTGCCCGCAATGCGATAGCCGCCGGTGTCGCCTCCATTGAACACGGCACAGACATGTCGGATGAAGTCCTTGCCATGGCAAAGGACAACAATGTCTTCTTGGTAGGAACGGAGTTCACGGTCGCGGCGATCTTGGAGACATTCCATGGTACCAGCGAGGCCGAGGCGCACAGCCTGCACGCGCAATTTATTGACCGACTCCGCCGGGCCTACGAGATGGACGTACCCATGGCATTCGGTTCGGATGTTGTGTATGTAAAGGGCGGGGAAACTCGCGGCACACTCACGCTAACGTATCTGGACAATTTTCTTGAAGCGGAGCTGCCGGCTTCCTATGCCCTGAGAATGATGACTTCCAATGCCGCAGAGGTGATGGGGCTCGCGCATGAGCGCGGAGCGATAAGCGTTGGTCTTGCGGCGGATATCATCGCCATGCCTGGCAATCCGCTTGCTGACTTGCGTGCGCTGCGGGCCGTTACTTTCGTTATGAAAGACGGTAAGGTTTTCAGGTATGACGACTAATAAGTACGGCCGGGTGTAGCACGTGTCCTGGAATTGAGAATCTTGGCAGCCAGCCCGGCGGAACCGCGAGAGGCTGTGGGCATTTCCACGCTTTACCATGAATGAACTGGGAGGATATCCAATGCGTTCTGTTTCATTTCTTGCAGTCGTTGCCGTCCTTTTGCTTGGTGCTGAATTCGCGGCCGCACAGAGAATTGCCTCACCTCGCGGAGAAGCCTCGACGCAGATCGGCGAAGCGGATAGTGGCAAATGGATTGTAGTGGACTACGGACGTCCAATCCTGCGGGGGCGCACCGGCATCCTTGGAGAGGGAGCCACGCGGGGTGCGACCGTCACAGGTGGTGCCCCGGTATGGCGTGCGGGTGCCAACAAGTCCACGCGCCTTATGACGGAAGTCGATTTGCAGTTCGGTGACCAGTTGCTGCCGACAGGTGAGTACAGCCTATTCGTTCAGCTATCCGAAGGTAGCAGCACGCTCATCCTTTCATCGCACGGGGCCAAGGATTCCGGACGCGATTCTGGAGACGGTCTGTGGGGGTCATACAACTACACAGACGACAAGGATGTGGTGCGCATGCCTATGACCGCACAGCTTTTGGACATTTCCTTCGACCAGTTCACCATAAGCTTTGTGGACGTGACAAAAGTGGGTGGGAAGCTTGCATTGATGTGGGAGCATAGCATCCTGCTGGCACCGTTTACCGTAGCGCCGTAGAACAAGTTACGGGTGGGGAATTTTTTGCGCGGCATAGGGCCCCATTTGGGGCCGGCACGGCGCATGATCGTAATATTCTCCCTTGCTGCTCTAGTAACCAGTGCAATGTTTTTGCCACCCTCTGCGGTAGACTAGGTTGCCATGGTTCCGGACTGCAATAACCAACATTGCGCCACGCACGTGTCCACGACAGACCCATAGCACCTACATAAAGAAGTGTGTGGAAGCCGAAGGTTTACGACTCTGGTGTAAATCGAAAGGCAACGATGACTGCGATGGCGGCTCGTGCTTAAGAAACACCAGCTCCAGGTATATGCTTGCTGCTGCTTGCATTAGCTTCGTCTATTCAGGCCAGTGCACAAGACCGTGGACGCATCATAGACCGTAACGGGGTTCCAGTGTCCCCGGGACGCATCTATCCGACGCCCGAGAACATCCCGGAAGCATACCCTCCTGACCTGGCGTTACGTGAGAGCAGAAACGCCGCTGGCATCGAGCGTGCGTTCCCGGGAGGCATCAATGCGGTGCGCCAGACTAACTGGCCAAGTACAGGAGGTGTAAGTCCTCTGTGGTAAAGGATATAACCAATCCATACCTCTCCCCAAGCCGTACGGTCGTTCTCGTGAGGGAACGGGCGAAGCGTCGGCAGGGGTGCATATGGGCGGAGCTGATGAGCGCCGAAAGGAACATCATTCGGAGTGCCGAAGCCCTCGTGTTGGCTGAAGGCAATACTGATTGGACCGATATGGTGAGGTTCAAGAGGGCTCCGCGGCGTCCAAGAACTCAGGCACGTATGTACGTACAAGGTTGGGACCTGGGAGGCCTCCTCGCTGCCCAGCGCTTAGGGCGGGGCCGCCAAAGCCAAGGCAGTTGCCGAGCGGAGGATGAACGGCGAGGAGGAATCAGATGCGATGATAGTAGCGATGAAGCCGGCGAACAAAGCGCGGAGGACCGTGTGGCGGAAGTGGTGGAGCGAAGCGTCGCACCCGAGGGGAAATCGGACAACCCGACACACACCGTGCGCCGTGATAAGGCGCTTCTTCCTTGTGGGTGCGAATCCCACGCAACAGCTGTCGTTTCAGTTGGTAGCGACCAAGGCGGTTTATGGAGGTAACAACATGGTGCGCCAGGCTAACTGGCCAAGTACAGGAGGTGTAAGTCCTCTGTGGTAAAGGATATAACCAATCCATATCTCTCCCCAAGCCGTGCGGTCGTTCTCGTGAGGGAACGGGCGAAGCGTCGGCAGGGGTGCATATGGGCGGAGCTAATGAGCGCCGAAAGGACCATTGTTCGGAGTGCCGAAGTCCTCATGTTGGCTGAAGGCAATACTGATTGGACCGCTATGGTGAGGTTCAAGAGGGCTCCGCGGCGTCCAAGAACTCAGGCACGTATGTACGTACAAGGTTGGGACCTGGGAGGCCTCCTCGCTGCCCAGCGCTTAGGGCGGGGCCGTCAAAGCCAAGGCATTGCCGAGCGGAGGATGAACGGCGAGGAGGAGTCAGATGCGATGATAGTAGCGATGAAGCCGGCGAACAAAGCGCGGAGGACCGCGCGGCGGAGTTGGTGGAGCGAAGCGTCGCACCCGAGGGGAAATCGGACAACCCAACACACGCCGGACGCAGAGCCGGACTTCGTGTGTCACATGGGATGGTTCGGTTACGGCTATGGGTTGGTTAGCCGGCCCATTAACGTCATGCGCGGCGGCGCGACCTGAGGGAGGAGCCGGATGCCTTAACGGGCACGTCCGGATCTGTGCGGGGGCCCCGGGGAAACCCGGGGCCTACCGCGATGACTGAAGCACTTTGGCAAAAGGATCGCTTAGGCGATTTAGCGAGCATGCAGGCCGGAACGCGCAGTGAATGCCGAGCAGGCCTCGAAAAGGGCAATGCGGAAGCCGACCCTCCGGTGTCATGGGGAAGGCCGCTGGTAGACCGGGAAGAGAACGACACGTGCACCGGTCTATTTCCGCCGGGGTACTGACACTGGCATGCATGCAAGATGGAAGGAATTGCAACACGGTGCGCCAGGCTAACTGGCCAAGTACAGGAGGTGTAAGTCCTCTGTGGTAAAGGATATAACCAATCCATATCTCTCCCCAAGCCGTGCGGTCGTTCTCGTGAGGGAACGGGCGAAGCGTCGGCAGGGGTGCATATGGGCGGAGCTAATGAGCGCCGAAAGGACCATTGTTCGGAGTGCCGAAGTCCTCGTGTTGGCTGAAGGCAATACTGATTGGACCGATATGGTGAGGTTCAAGAGGGCTCCGCGGCGTCCAAGAACTCAGGCACGTATGTACGTACAAGGTTGGGACCTGGGAGGCCTCCTCGCTGCCCAGCGCTTAGGGCGGGGCCGCCAAAGCCAAGGCATTGCCGAGCGGAGGATGAACGGCGAGGAGGAGTCAGATGCGATGATAGTAGCGATGAAGCCGGCGAACAAAGCGCGGAGGATCGTGCGGCGGAGTTGGTGGAGCGAAGCGTCGCACCCGAGGGGAAATCGGACAACCCAACACATACCGGACGCAGAGCCGGACTTCGTGTGTCACATGGGATGGTTCGGTTACGGCTATGGGTTGGTTAGCCGGCCCATTAACGTCATGCGCGGCGGCGCGACCTGAGGGAGGAGCCGGATGCCTTAACGGGCACGTCCGGATCTGTGCGGGGGCCCCGGGGAAACCCGGGGCCTACCGCGATGGAAGCCCTGACGGCGGTGTAGCACACACCAACCGGAAGCCCGCAAGGGTCAGGCCGGGCCGAGAGGGTGGCGGAGTGGCCCGTAGTACCGTAGAGACGGGGTAATGCCCGTGGAGGAAAGGGGCCGCAGGTGCGGAGCGATGTTCGTAGAGGGAAAGGCCACGGCATTGGCAGAGACCTACTAAACCGGTAAATGGTCGGAGACCTCGGCGGCATCACATGCGAAAGTGAAGGAGCCATGTGGCATGCTAGGCACGCCACGGGGTGTTATCAGGGCGTAAACAGGCCTGATGATCAACGGACTCAAGTCATGGAGTGGAAACAGGGACCGTGCAAGTCTTTGAACAGGAGCAGCTCCATGGGGCGACGCCGTTGTCCGAGTGCGAGTTGCATGATCCGCCTGGAGAGCCGGGTGCGGTAGTGCCGCACGCCCGGTTCGGTGAGCGGCGGGAGGAAACACGGTTAGGGAAGCCGGACTGCGGCCCGGAGCGAAAGCGACGGACAAGCCACCGGATCCTACGGCAGGTGCGCCTCCCGCCGACTCTACGGATACAGAGCCGGACTTCGTGTGTCACACGGGATGGACCGATTACGGCTGGGAGTGGCTTGCTGACTTCCTAACGTCATGCGCGGCGGCGCGACCTGAGGGAGGAGCCGGATGCCTTAACGGGCACGTTCGGATCTGTGCGGGGGCCCCGGGGAAACCTGGGGCCTACCGCGATGACTCTGTCGTCCTCGGCGTACTTGAGGGAGAGCATCATGAGATGTTCGGCTACATCGCCGATGTAGCTACGGACGGCTTAGAGACCCTGTATGTCCTGGACTCGGAGTACAACGAAGTCCGGGTGTTTGACTTTAGTGGCAATTTTATGGGCTCTTTTGGAGGCCCGGGAGAGGGACCCGGCGAGTTCCGTACTCCCCGGGAGATCGCCGTCTCGGGGCGGACCATTTTTGTCGTTGAAGGACATCGGGTCCATGTTTTTGAGCATCAGGAAGTCTGGCTTCATGCTGAAGGACTCCTTCAACAAGGATCTCATGGGCTTCCGCGGCAACTGTGCCATGAATGGTTACTTGTACGCCGCTGGCTACGGCCCGGAGGAGGAGCATGTTGTCGTGCGCCAGGTAAACACTCTTTTGAAAGTCAAGCGGATTGGAGCGCTACAGCGTACAATTTTGTGCCCTCGAAGTCTGTACCGTGCTTGAGCATTCCGTAGATGGCGTGTAACAGTTTGCGCATCACGGCCACGATAACGACCATCGGCTTTTTGTTCTTGGCTAGCAGTTTATCGCGGAAGGCGCTTACATTCGGATCGCATTGCATAGCCACAAGGGCGGGCATGTACAGGGCTCGTCTAAGGCGCGCGTTGCCGACGCGAGAGATACGCCGTGGTCGATTTACACATGTACCTGATTTGTAGTCCCGTACGTCCATACCCGCGTAGGCTACCCATGCCCGCACCGAGAGGCCATCTGGCAACATAAGCAACTCTGCCATCAACTCGATGGCGCTACGCATGGCAATGCCCGGTATGCTGAGCAGCAGTGTGTAGGTTTGCCACAACGACGGTGTAGCCCGGATCAGTCGCCCGGCCTGCTTCTGCAGTTCAGAAATACGCCGTTCCCAGTGCCGGAGGTGCACTTCCAGATCATTGAGGATCACGCGGCAGGTTGTGGTCGATGCCATTGCAGCATGCAGACGATTCCTGGCCGCGGTCCGCTCGTCAACATAGGTCTGGATCCTGCGCGCCATTTGCCGCAGCTCAAACACCTCAGGTGCCGGCACCTGCCACGGCACAAATTCCATGCGGTAT
Source organism: Rhodothermales bacterium (assembly GCA_965216255.1). GTDB lineage: Bacteria > Bacteroidota > Rhodothermia > Rhodothermales > Bin80. The sequence goes on along the minus strand of OZ244148.1, from coordinate 2,708,819 downwards.
GCATAATCGCAAATAATGGTGGCGTCCACCTTGTCGGTCTTGGAACGCTCCATCTTCGAGCGGCGATAGTCCTTGAGCGCACGCGGATTGGCCACCATCACTTCGACGCTTTCGGCTCTGTGCAGGGCCAGGGCGAGATGCAGGCTGTAGGCTCCGGAGGCTTGGACTACGACGCGCACGGGGCCTGTGCCCAGCCAATGAATGAGCTTCTTGTGCCCGGCGGCGCTGTTATCAAACCTATGGTGCGCGATCTTGCCGTTGGAGCTGCGGCGCACGACATCTACCGTCTTTTGGGAGGTATCACATCCTGCATGGGTTGTGGGGGGGGGGGTGTGCATGGCTTGTGGGGCGGTTATGTTATGGGTGATACGGATTTGCCGGTCTCCCGCCCGGTAGGCTGCCCGTAAGCAGGCAGCGGCTAATGTGCGTGCATTGTATGCAGGCTCGGCTGCGATCCACGTTGCAGTGATGGCCTTGAACACTCTTCAGCATGCATAAGCGACGGGCGGGGGGCTGCTTTTCCTCGCAGGCTCTGCTCCAGGGCGGCCTTATAATATTGCAGCCTCCGGCCGAAGTCATTCGGACAGACCACGGCTGCCGCGGTATGGACGGCGCCATGGTCCTCTTCTTCAAAAACAGACGGCTATGGTGGCCGCCGCGCTGCCGAAGAGCGTTACTGCTGTAACCTCCTGCCCGAGGACCACCCATTGTGTTAGTTAAGGTTGCGATGTGGACGCACGCCGACGGCGGCGCATGGGTACGCGGCTTCTACGCTGCGGTAGGCCCCTAGCGTGTATTGTGACAATCATGACCGGCGCGTTTTTCCCAGGGGCCGAGGTAGCATGCTTCGACCACGTTTCCGATGCGCGCCGTGAAGACGTCGTTCTGTTCTCATCGCTACTGCAATCAGGGCCCTGGCGCGATACAGCCGGTTTTCTTCATGGTCTAACCCGTGTCACGGACTGGAACAGCCAGGTTGTTTCACGACATCCAGGGTCTGTCGCAATCGCCAAAGCTACCATGAGTGTGCGGTCCAACAGTCGAAGTGATCCCGTATGCACCTGTCCTTGCAATTTTCACGTTCCCGCTTGGTGGATACATATATGTAACCGCATGGATATGGACCATCTTGGCATTTTGTTTGCGGATTACGTCGACATACGAGACACGAGTCGCGTGTGGAGGCCATTAAGGTGCAACAGCCTTACTTAGAGCCAGGCAGGGGGCTTGTTTACCTCGCGTGCTCTACGGGAGAGCTATCGCCCATCCGTGGCTTGGTATGATAACAGCCTCTCCCAGGGAATTCCAAAGAGGTACTCCCGAAACCCGGCGTTTGCAGGATACAATGATAAAGCGGACGCCTCTGGCGTATCGTAGGCGTAGTGCATCAGCCACTAACGCTTCTGGGAGGCCCTTATGCGAAAGCTGGTATACCTTGCCCTTGACGCTCATGTCAGCCACTGCGTGCTTGGTGGCATGGACATGCGGGGCAAGCTGCTATTCTGCGATCGGTTTCGAACGTCGGATTCTGCACTAATCCGTCATGTTAAGGCAGGCCCATTTAACAACGAAGTGCAACACTTGATTTGGATGACAGCGCGCTAGCAAGCGCGTATTCATCACGCTGATTACATGTGAGCGAGATGATGCCGGTACGCTCCGTTAAGACATCATTGGAGGGTATCAAATGGCGACGGGCTATCATCATCTTTCCTATGAGGAAAGGTGCCAGATTCACGCATTGAGGAAGCGAGCTGATTCGCTGCGCGAGATTGCGCGACAGTTGGGTCGCTCGCCATCGACGATCAGCCGGGAGTTGCATCGCAACAGCGGAGGTAGGGGCTACCGGTATCAACAGGCTACCCGCTTGGCCAGCGGGCGGCGGAGGAAGGCATCGTTGCGTCCACGGAAGATGACTGAAGCGATGTGGTCTCTTGTGCGTGAGAAGCTCGCCCTGCACTGTGGAGTCCAGAGCAGGTCTCGGGTCGACTTCGTCGTGATGGTGTCGTTTCGGTAAGCACCACATGGATTTACAGGCATAGCTGGGCGGACCGAGCGGCTGGCGGATCGTTGTACAAGCTGCTGCGTCGCCGTGGTAAGCGGTACAACAGGCGTAACAAGAGCGGTGCTGGGCGCGGCCTGATACCGCACCGTGTAGACATCAGCGAACGTGATCCCATTGTAGAGCAGAAGACGCGGATAGGCGACTGGGAGGTTGATACGATCATCGGGGCGAAACAACAGGGAGCACTGGTATCCATGGTCGATCGCGCCTCGAAATTCACGTTTCTTGAGCACGTTGCGTCAAAGGCTGCGATCGGGGTCCGCCATGCGATCATAGGTTGTCTCAGTCCGGTAAAGGACCGGGTACTTACTATCACGGCGGACAATGGCAAGGAGTTCGCTCATCATCGGCAGATCGCCAGCGCGCTTTCCGCATCGTTTTACTTTGCGAGGCCATACCACTCCTGGGAGCGTGGTCTGAACGAGCACACCAACGGCCTGGTGCGAGAGTACTTCCCGAAGGCAACCAACTTTCACACGGTTGAACCGGCAGCGGTGAGGCGGGTGCAAGCGCAATTGAACAACCGTCCGCGCCGATGCTTGGCCTACCGCACGCCGGCGGAGGTTTTCCTTCCTGCACTAGAGGGCGTGGCAGCCTCCGCGTCCATGGTCTGAGTCGGGTCGTCGCCAGAAAGACCCATAGACCATTGTACCATGTTCGGGTGACATCATGCGTGCCTACACGCAGGGGAAGAGCCATGCTCGCCCGTTGGCATTGGCTGCCTCAAAGGTCAAGGAGCGCGAATTTCTTCGGCCAGCAAGCAGCTTCTTCTCCGGTCGGGCTCCGCCCTCCCTCCGAAGAAGCTCGTTTTCCGCGTTGCCTGTGCTATCTTCTGTCTCTACTCAGGGGCATACCACCTTGTCTACAGTTGTTGCACTTCGGACTTTAATTGGCGGCGACAATGAATCATCAAGCGCAGCTAGAAGGCAGGCTCGGGTCCTGGGCCACTGAGTCTTGCTTAAGCGTCGCCGCTTTTCGGCGCACGTTCGCCCAGGTATATATGAAAGGATGGCACTAAGTCCTGTCAATGTACGTTGCGGGATCTCTGAGGTTTGCACTCCCCGCCTGCGAACATCGGCATGCTGCCCTCTGGCTTGCAGCCATTGATCGCGAACAACATGTGATTGACGACGAGTAACGATACGTAGACCGCGTTTGGCTGCACGCGGTTCTTGACCACATCTGCCTTGTCCGTTCTCCTGCGAGGTAGTGAACCATGGCGGAGTAGCAGGCCTACCTCGGCGTAAGACAAGCGGCTGTAAACAGGCCGTGCAAGGCACGGTGGAGGCTTTGGAGAACAGGCAGTGCCGATTCTGGAGATAGCCCAACTGGCCACAGTTACGTCAGTGTGTAGGGCTGGACAAGTAGGGGCAAGGCGAGCTGCAAGGTGGAAACTGCTGACTAGAGTGTGATACGGTGCCCTTTACGCACCCAACAAAGCGATATCTAGGCGTGGCCCCAATAATTTCGTCCGGGTTTCCCTTAGATCTGATGGGTTGCCGCATACGCCCGCAATCGTAATTCTTGGCCGGTAGCACCGCTTGATGACGGTAGCGGCACACGCGTGCGCCGTCCCTGCATTGCGCTACCCGCCGCGGGCAGCATGCATACTCCTACAAAATCTGGCCAAATCCGGCCTATCTAATCACGGTCATGGTCCGCGTTAACAGCTGGGCCCCGGTCTGCAAGCGGTAGAAGTACACACCGCTGGGCAACTGGCTGGCATCGAAGGGCACAGAGTATTGTCCTGCACGCTGCTCGGTATCAACGAGCACGGACATCTCTCGCCCGAGCAGGTCGTGGACAGTTAGGCGTACCTCGCCAGGATGCCTAAGCGCATATTGTATGGTGGCCCTTTGATTGAATGGGTTAGGATAGTGTAAGAGGTTTGGGCTATCTCCCGGGATTTCCTCGTGTACCGCTTGGGTATCTATTTCCCAGACCGTTGCATCCCATAGCTTCACTGTTGCGTCCCGTCCACCCGAAGCCATTCTCGTCCCATCCAGAGAAAATACTACCGAGTTCGTGGCGCCTGCGTGTTCGGGTAGCGTGGCAATCGCCACGATGCTGTTGACATCCCAGACCTTGATCGAACCTCCGTCTTCATTGCCTGCGGAAGCAATGATGTCCCCGTTGGGCGAATATGCCAGGGAGGAGGTACCGTTAGCATGTCCACCGAATTGCCTTGTTCTAAAGCCCGATGCCACTTCCCACAATCTAATTGAACCATTCGAATTCCATCCAAAGCTCCCGGACGCAATCGCCGTTTGGTCAGGCGAAAACGCCAGTGCTGTGATCAAACTGAATGCCCCGTGACCCCCAATTCGGCCAATTTCTTCCTCGGTTGCAGGCTCCCAGAGCCGGATTTCAGAGCTAAATCCGCCGGAACCAATGGCTAGGACGGACCCGTCGCCCGAAAGTGCAATGGAAGTCAGCCAGGAGCGGAATCCTGAACCCATGTAGGATGCCGTGTTGGCCATTGTGGCTGTGTCCCAAACCTTGACAAAATTGTCATAGGACAGGGAGGCCATCGTACTTCCGTCCGTGGAAATCACAAGAGAGGAAATGACCTCCCTGTGCGCTTCCAAAATCTCTGTATTTGTACTTGTTTCAAGATCCCAATACCTAATGGTCCCGTCGTCTCCCCCAGAAATGAGCGCGGTTCCAGTAGGTTCAAATGCCACAGATGATATTGTGCCCTCGGGCACACTGAGGACGCTTACTTCATCCCCTGTTGCCATATCCCAAAGATGTATGGTGCCATCGGTCAACGCGGATGCGACCAAGGATCCGTCTGGTGAAATCGCCACCGAAGTAACCTCGTGTCCACCGATTCCGACCGTTAATTCTGCCGATGCTACATCCCAGTACTTGATGGTCTGGTCTTCAGAACCAGACGCAAGCATGAGCCCGTCTGGCGAAAACGCTACCGAGCTGATCCAATCCGAATGCCCCTCGAAGGAGGAGTCAATCAGTCGCGTCTCAATGTCCCACAGCTTGATTGTCTCATCGAAGGATCCTGAGGCGAGTTTGGTGCCGTCGGCGGAAAAGGTGATCGTAGAAACCCAGCCTGAATGACCTTCGAGCGTCGCGCTCTCCTGTAGCGTCACAATGTCCCACAGTTTGATCTTTTTGTCCAATGATCCAGATGCCAGCGTGGTGCCATCGCGCGAAAACGCAACGGAGGTAACCCAAAGCGAATGGCCTTGCAGCGTTGCCACATTCTCCTGGCTCTCCACATCCCAGAGCTTAACGGTCTGGTCCAGTGACCCGGTAGCGAGTAATGCACCGTCTGGTGAGAAGGAAACAGAAGTGATTGCCCCGATATGGCCCGCTAGCGTGGCGGTATTTTGCAGCGTGGCCATCTCCCAGAGCTTAATGGTCTGGTCTTCGGAAACGGTGGCAAGCATGCTTCCATCCGGCGATATGGCGAGTGCGGTAACACGCAGGGAGTGTCCCTCGGCAGTATCGACTAGCTCTCTCTCTCGCAAATTCCACAGCATGACTGAGCCGTCCTCCGCCCCTGCGGCTAGAGTCGTACTGTCTGGCGCAATTGCCAAGGAGCTGATCCCTGGCTTGCCACTTTCCAGCGTAGCCACATGCTCGCCGGATACGGCATCCCAGAGCTTAATCTGCCCGGTGGTGCCTCCCGAGATCGTGACGGTCCCGTCCAGCGCATACACGATGGAGCGGACTATGCCGGGGTTGCTGACCGGAGGTGGAGTCGTCCAAATGGGCTGTGCAGTGCTCCAAGGTGCGATGCAACAACCAAGCAAAAAGGTTGGAATCAATAGACGGTGCATGAGGCCAAGCAGTTAGATTTCAGGTATGGAACTAGGTGTGGGAAGATAGTCATCTGGCAGAGTATGCTCAAACTGATCTCTTTTGGTCGAGCGCAGCAGTCCGTTTGAGACGCATTGAGGCAACCAGCATGAGAGGATGCGATACCCCCCGCGAATTCGGGCGCGCTCGATCATTTGCCGATTAGATCCGAATCAGTGATCCAAGATGGTATCTTTGAGTTCTGCGGCAAGAGGACGATACACAACCGTGTCCGCGCGCGCGTACACGTACGCGAGCGATGCCACGCCTTCGACGAAACTGGTTTCGCGCAGTGAAGCACTGATCCGTACGTCGTCGCTGACGTCCACGTACTTAGCTAACGAAAGCCGATCGTCCAATACGCCGCCTGAATCATATACCCAATCGTAATCGGACAGATACAATCTCTTGCCCGATCGCCATTCATGCGCCGGGAACGACACTTCGTGGTAAGTGTGTGTGAACGACATCGTGTCGGACTGTGACAACCACCAGGCATCGTATTCGCGAGACACCCATACGGTAATGACGTGATCGTCGGGAAGATCGTGCTCAACGAAGACGTCTACGTCACCGTCTTCCGTCAAGGTTGTCTGCATGGTGAAATGGTTGTCTGGCGTGTTGTTGCATGCCATTAAGGATGCGAACATGGCGGCAATGAGAATGCAGCGTTTCATACGAGTGTGAGTTCGGTGACGTAACTCATGGGGGGGGGGTCCTCAATTCTTGCGATCGTGGGCTGCGCCGTCATACGTTCTTAATCGGTCAGGCGTGTCGCTTGGTAAGTCCATTGGGTGGGCAATTATCTCTGCGTCCGAGGACATAGATCGCCGATAGGGGGCTAATTTATGCATTGTGAGTCAAGTTTGCGCGGCGGTCGCGAAATACTGCCAGAGTCGGTCAACCTCGGCAGCGAAGCGCGTGTAGGCTTGCCGTAGCCGTGTACTAGCGGGCGAGTCTGGGTCGTAAGGCCACAGAGCGCGCAAATCATAGCACTCGGGCTTAGGTGCGATGGTAGCAGAGCGCTGGACGCAGCCCGTGTTGGTGACCTGATGCCGTCGCGACTTCGGGATACGTTCTATCAGCGCGGAGGCGGAGCCGACACAAGTGATGAGGCTGGCCGAGCATTCCTGCACGGAATGCCTCAAGAGCGGCGCCATGCAGGCACGGAGCTCTGCGTTGGTGAAGCCCCGTGGTAGCAGGCCAAGAGCGCACTCGAAAGCGCCTGGATACGGGGATCCGCGAAGCGCATGGCAGCAGCCCATCCACGACCGTGGAGGTGTGCACTTCGTGCAGGGCTTTCAGGCCGATGGTACCAATGTGGCTCAGCCGTTAGGCGCGCAGAGCGCAGCGGTTGGCTTGTAAGCCCAACTTTCTTAGTTGCTCTAGATTACCCAGCCGTCGCTTGACCTCGAAGTCATACGTGTCGTTGAACGTGGTCTCCGTGCGCAAAGCGCGGCCTTCCCTGAAGTACTGCCTACTTCAGGTCTATAATCGAAGTGCAGCGAAGGCGTAACGCCATGGGTGATCACGCGCGTGCAGAAGCGAGACGGCGTGCGTTGGGTGATGCGCCGATCATAGATCCATTGCACGGGATCACTGCAGCCCAGGTCCAGGTTTTCCCGGGATAAGCTCCTCAAAGATCACACGCCCCTGCGCCGGGCACTCGAAGAGGGGCGTAAGCGAGAACTCCGCATGCAGAATGGAGATATCGAACCGAATGCCTACCTGCCGATCTTCCGCCGTGAAGGGATGCGGCAGCCACTTGCGCAGTAGCCGGTCTATGCGCGTGGGAATGATTTGCTGACTGATCTCTGCCAGTGCCGTGTCGCACGAGAGGATGCCGTTGTGCAGCGCCTTGTAGGCTATACCCCGCTTGTGGAGCTGGCGCTTGACATAATTCATGGCCATTGATGCAGAGCCGGGCGTTGTGCGGGAAGTAGGCACAGGAATTGATGAACAGTGGCCCAAAGTCATCATCATTAAGGTTAGGCATTGGGCATGGCACCCGATGCTACCAGGCGCGTCCTACGCTCCCCCGTGGCGGGATCCGTAAAGGCCTGCGTGCGCATCACCCGCGCCTTCTGCTGCGCTTTCCCTACAGGACCCATTCATTGCCGGGCCATGTACGCAGGTATACCTGTGTGCGATTATCCTTCCGCTCATCAGAATTGAACGCAACCAAGTCCACGCCTTCCCGCTTGATGAAAGCTTCAACAACCTGGACAATAGCCCGCGTCATGGGCGCCATCAACGAAGAAGGAGGAACCGGGTTGCCGCGAATCTCCCGAATGAACCACGCCACTCCACCGGGTGTTTGCACCGTTGGGACCTACACATTCAGGCAAAGCCGATCGGCACATGTGACTTACAGCGAAACATGCTGACGACCTCGGCTACACCGCGCGCTATCTTCGATGGTTGCCTCCACTTCTGGGACACGCTTGCGTCACCAACGAATAGTCGCACGCACACCTAAGGCTATGCCCTAAGTGGCGGCGCCGTTGACTCAAGCGACAACACCGGACCTAAGGTCTGGTCGGTCTGAGGCGAATCCTGACCAGCTTATTCCTGTCTAATACCAGATCACTCCAACAAGAGGGATAAGCCAACCCGGGAGACAATTGTGGGGTTCTTACTTCTCGTGAGCGAACACCCCCACATCGTTTGCCCAGGCTTGCCACAGCGCATCCAGCCGCTCTAATTCTTCCGGGCGTTCTTGTGCTAGGTCACGGAGTTCGGTTGGATCGCTCCCAAGATCGTATAGCTCCCATGCGTCTGCGCGCCTATCCAGCACAAGCTTCAAGTCACCCTCCCGAATGGCGCGGCTACCGATATGCTCCCAGTACAATGTACGCTCGGGTGGCGCAAGGTCTCTTGTCGAGAGAATCGGGACGAGGCTCATTCCTTCCGCGTTTGACGGGTCGAACCCGACGACGTCGCCGATTGTGCGCACTAGGTCTATAACGTGACCGGGGCTGTCCACGATACGCCCGGGACCTGCAATCCCGCGCGGCCAGTGGGCGATGAAGGGGGTGGCGATTCCGCCTTCGTGCACCCATTGCTTGTATAGCCGGAACGGCGTGTTCGAAGCATTGGCCCATGCTTCCTGGTATGCCACGTAAGACCCCCGCGTGCCAGGCGCCCTTGAGGAGTCATGCAGCTCACGCCCTTCGATACTCTCTGCACAGCCGCCGTTGTCCGACAGGAAGACTATTAGCGTATTGTCCAGTGCATCCATGGCATCGAGCCGTTCCAATAAGCGGCCAATACCTTGGTCCATCCTGTCGACCATGGCAGCATAAACGGCCATGCGGAGGGACCAGTCCTCCTTGTCTGCGGCACTCGCCCAAGCCTCAAGACCGTCGGGTCGGGGGGAGAGTGCATGGCGGTCGTCAATGATCCCCAGGTTCAGCATGCGGCGGTAGCGCTCCGTTCGCAGCGAATCCCAGCCTATATCGTAGCGCCCCCGGTACTTCTTTATGTCCTCGGGAAGGGCATGGAGAGGCCAGTGCGGCGCCGTGTACGCCACATATAGCAGGAAGGGAAGTGACCGGGAGCCGCTGGAGTGCTCGCTGAGAAAACCCAGAGCATGATCCGTAATGGCGTCCGTCATGTAGAAATTCTCTGCGGGCGGACTCCAAGGCTCGTCATCAAGCACTATCTGACGCACGCGCGGCTGGTCGCGGATGATTTCAAAGTAGCTGCTCGCTCCGCTTATGAGCCCGAAATACCGGTCAAAGCCGCGCTGCCGGGGCCAGTGCTCCGGCTTTTCGCCGACATGCCACTTGCCCGACATGTACGTTCGGTAGCCAGCCGAGCGTAGCATTTCGGCGATCGTTGCGCTTTGCTCGCTCAGGTAGCCCTGGTATGGTCCCGCGTCCGGGTCACTGCCGAGCGAACTGACCATGGATCCCATGCCCACTTGATGCGGATAGCGGCCGGTAAGCAGTGCGGCCCGGGTTGGACAACACCGTCCCGTGTTGTAAAATTGGCGAAATCGTAAGCCGTTCTCCGCCAGTCTGTTGAGGTGGGGCGTTTCAATTTCACCGCCGTAGGCACCGATATCCGAGTAGCCCATGTCATCTGCCAAAATGATGACGATATTGGGGGTGAGCGGGCTGTGGCAGCCTGCGGCAAGGAGTAATACTAGTAGCGAGGCAGTGCGGAGGAGGGTCATAGCACGGAGTTTACGAATTCATGGTTGAAAGCGGTAGCGCTATTGGCGAGGGGTACGTGGACGGATTTGTTTCGCGGACTGCCGCGCAGCGGATCCTCGAGGCAGGCCTTGGTGCGCAACGGCTGGACGGGAGTCGCGTGCTTGTCATAGTACCCGACGCGACGCGTACCGCGCCCATTCCGCTCTTTTTTCGGCTCCTGTGTGACATGCTGCTGACGCGCGTAGACCGGCTAGACTACATTGTGGCTCTTGGGACACATCCCGTGATGAGCGATGCCGCACTCCGGCAGCTGGTTGGCATAACCGAAGCGGAGCGGGACGGGCGCTACGCCGGGGTCCGAATCTTCAATCATCTGTGGAATACGCCCGGGCAGCTTGTGACGCTGGGTACAATTCCCGCCCACGAGATTGCAGCGCTCACGCGAGGCAAGCTGCGCCAAGAACTGCCCGTAACCATAAATCGTGCCGTGCTGGAGTACGACCTTATCCTCATATGTGGGCCAACATTTCCCCATGAAGTTGTCGGCTTCTCGGGGGGCAATAAGTATTTCTTCCCCGGCATTAGTGGGCGCGAGGTAATCGATATCACGCACTGGCTGGGCGCAGTGCTTGGCTGTCCGTCGGTTTTAGGCACGTTCCAGACTCCAGTCCGGGCTATCATTGACCGGGCAGCCAAGCTAATTCCAAGGCCAAAACTCTGCGCGAGCATGGTGGTGCACAAAGACCGGCTCGCCGGCCTGTATGTGGGCACTCCCGAAGCCGCCTGGCAGGCGGCTGCCAGGCTGTCCAGCCAACTCCACATAACCTGGGTGAATAAGCCTTTTCGACGCGCGCTTGCGGTCATTCCCGAAATGTACGATGACTTGTGGACTGGAGCCAAGGGAGTCTACAAGCTTGAGCCGGTAATTGGTGATGGCGGCGAAATCATTCTGTATGCGCCCCACATCACGGAGTTTTCCTATACCCACGGTGCGATTCTTGAAGAGATAGGTTTTCATGGGTGCGATTATTTTATTGCCCGATGGGATCAATTTTGCCGCTACCCGTGGGCCATTCTTGCGCATTCGGCCCATGTCCGCGGAACGACCACGTATGCCAATGGTGTCGAAACACCGAGAATCACGGTCACACTCGCAAGCCAGGTATCGCGCGCGCGTTGCGAGCGCGCCGGGCTACGGTATCTTGATCCCAGCACGGTGCGCGTCGATGCGTGGAGGAATCGGCAGCAAGAGGGCTTGCTCCTCGCGGAGCGTGCAGGTGAGATGCTCTACAGACTGCAATCCTAAGAGCCGCAATTCATGACAGGCACAAGCTTAGAGGACTTCCGGCATTCCAGGCGCCGCTTTCTGATGAAAACTTTGCCGGGGACCGCAGCCCTGGGCGCGGCGTGGATGGGCGCGTGCAGCCAGCAGCGGGGACCATTTCTTGACATCGGAATCTGTGGCCCTGTAGCTGAACAAAAGGCCTTTGTAGCGGCAGGCTACGAATACATGGAACCGTCCGTTCAGCAGTTCCTGGTGCCCGAGGCGTCGGAAGCGGAGTTTGAGAACAACGCCCGATTGCTCACGGCCCTGCCTGTACCCGTTGCCAACCTCTTTCTTCCGGGATCACTAAAGGTGGTAGGTCCGGACCTAAATATGGAGACCGTTCTGCGTTATGCCGAGACGGCGTTCCGGCGCGCACAGTCGGTCGGCGTCGAACATATCGTGTTTGGCAGCGGGGGAGCGCGCTTCGTGCCGGATGGCTTCTCCGCAGGCGAGGCGACACACCAGTTTACGCGCGTGCTACGTGAGATGGCACCGGTGGCGGAGCGCTACGGTGTCATTGTATGTCTCGAGCCGCTGCGCCGGCAGGAGACCAACTTCTTGAATACCGTGCCTGAGGCCGTAGCTGTTCTGGAGGGTGTGGCGCACCCGTCTGTCGGGCTTACCTTCGATATCTATCATGTGCTTCAGGAACGTCGGAGCGCCGAGGACGTGCTAGCTGCGCGTCGCCACATCAGACATCTCCACATTGCGGAGAACACGGACCGCGCCGCGCCCGGGACACATGGGGATGACTTTACGCCCTATTTTGTGGCGCTTAAGGCCATAGGTTACTCTGGGCGCATATCCGTGGAATGTAGCTGGAGGGACAAAGAGGCCGAACTCGCCCAAGCCTATGACGCGGTGCGGGCACAGATACTTAGTATTCGGGCATGATCGTTGGATGGGTCGTGGCGCTGCCCCTCTGGCTGTTCGCAAGTCAGGTAGGGCAGCCTTGTGAGAGCCTTCACCTGGGTCAGGGGGTGATGGCAGGTCGTGTTACTGAGACGGGCGTCCTCCTGCAGGCACGCCTGACCGACGGCGAGGTGCTGCGCGGGCACGACTTGGAGGGCTGCGAGGGCCAGGCCCGGTGGGAGGTAGGACCGGAAGCGGATAGCGCGGCAAGCATTACCACGCCGTGGACGAAGGCGGAGGTAGCGCGGGACTACATAGTTAGGGAATCTGTCCAGGGACTTCAGTCCGGCACGCGTTACCGGTACCGCCTGTGGTATGGCATGGATTCTCTGCGTGTCAGAGCTTCCGACTGGGGGCGATTTCGGACCCTTGGCGGCGCCGAAGAGGTGCGCGAGACGCGCATCGTGGTCGTTACGGGCATGAACTACGACCGTTTCTACCGTGACCCGGCACTCCGGTACCAGGGCGCGGATAGCGCCCTCGGATTCCCGGCACTGGAGACTATCCTGAGAATGGATCCCGATTACTTTGTGGGCACCGGCGATAACGTGTATTACGACGCACGTTACCAGCCATTCGGGATTGCGATAGACAGCACCGGGATTCGGCGCTGTTACCATGAGCAATTTGTCCGCCAGAGGTTTCGCAAGCTGTTTCGGGCCATTCCGACGTACTGGGAGAAGGACGATCATGACTATCGCTACAACGACTGCGACAACACGATGGACCGGCTGCCGTATCCGCAACTGGGGCGCGCCATGTTTCTGGAGCAGTTGCCGGTGTCCGTTGATTCCATAACCTACGGTACGTTTCGCATTTCCAGGGACCTGCAGATCTGGCTTGTCGAGGGGCGCGACTATCGCAGCCCGAACGACATGCCGGATGGTCCGGACAAGACCATTTGGGGAAAGAAGCAGCGCGAATGGCTTGAGCAGACGCTTCGTGAGAGTGATGCCACGTTTCGGGTGCTTATTTCACCGACGCCCATGATTGGGCCGGACGATGGGTACAAGCACGATAACCACGCCAATATGCGGGGATTTCAGTATGAGCGGGATTTGTTTTTCGATTTTCTTTTGTCGGAAGGGCTCGCGGAGGGCTTTTACATCGTTTGCGGAGACCGGCATTGGCAGTATCATTCGATTCATCCAACGGGACTGGAGGAATTCTCGTCCGGCGCGCTGGTGGATGCCAATTCGCGTGTAGGGCGCCGGCCCGGGGACCCGCTCTCCACAGATCCGGCTGCCACGATTCGTCAACCCTACGTGATGCTGCGCGCCTCAGGTGGCTTTCTGCAGGTGCGCGTGACACCGGACAAGAAGCCGCGCATTTATTTCGAATTCTACGACGAGCACGGACTTCCCCTATACGAGACTTACAGGACGGCGAATTAGGAAGCACATGCAGGAAGACATTGGTTTTGTTGGCCTCGGCATCATGGGTGGCGGCATGGCCCGCAACCTGCTGAAGGCGGGTTTCAGGGTACATGTATGGAACAGGACGCACGCGCGCATGGGGCCGCTGGTGGAAGTCGGCGCCATGCCTGCACGCGATGCCGCCGGTGTCGCGGCCCGTTCCACGGTGATCGTGATCTGCGTCAGCGATACCCCGGACGTGGAGGAGGTTGTGCTGGGGCCCCGCGGCGTCCTGGCGGGTGCGCGTGCCGGGTCGCTACTAATAGACACGAGCACCATAAGCCCCGGTAAGACCCGAGAGCTTGCCGCTCGTCTCGCTCAGGAGGGGATCCATATGCTGGATGCGCCGATCAGCGGTGGCAGCGAAGGGGCTGCCGAAGCAACGCTGAGCATCATGGTCGGTGGCGATGCTGCGCAGTTTGAGCGGGCGCGGCCTGTGCTGCGAGCCATGGGCCGCAGCGTGACGCATGTGGGCGACCATGGCGCAGGCCAGACCGTCAAGCTGGCCAATCAGATACTGGTTGCGGGCACGATGCTGGCGGTGGGTGAGGCATTGCTCTTTGCCGAAGCCGGTGGGTTGGACCTTGCCAAGACACTGGCGGCGGTAGAAGGCGGGGCTGCTGGCAGCTGGATGCTGTCCAACAGGGGATCGCAGGCCATCGTACGCGACTTCAGGCCTGGTTTTACCATAGACCTGCAGCAGAAAGACCTAAGGCTCGTCCTTGAGGCCGCCGACGCCCTCGGCGCGCCCGTGCCGGCTACGGCCCTGTGCTTCCAGCTTTACCGGACACTGCAGCAGCGAGGGCTTGGCAGTGAAGGCAACCACGCTCTAATCAAGGCACTGGAGCACCTCGCGGGCATCGAAGTAGGATCCGGCGCGCAGTCTCCCGTTCGTGAATGAATCAGAACCATGTCGCGGGTTTACGTTGGCACATACACGCAGCGGGAGGAACACGTAGACGGCAAGGGGGAGGGGATTTACTGCTGCGAGCTGGAAGAAGCTACGGGCCGGCTCACGCTATCCCACGTGAAGAGAGGCATCGTCAACCCGTCCTTCCTGGCTCTGGCAGGCGGAGTGCTGTATGCAGTAAGCGAGGTTGCCAACCCGGGGACAGGCGGCTGGGTGTATGCCTATCGTATTGATTCGGAGACCGGACATCTCACGCTGCTGGGCCGTCAGCCGTCGCTGGGCACGGCGCCCTGCCATGTAAGCGTCGTACAAGGCAACATCCTGGTGGCCAACTATGGGGGTGGTTCCGTAACCGTGATTCCAAGGGGTCCGCGTGGGAGCCTTGGTGCGCCATTGGATCATGTAGTGCATGCGGGCAGCAGCGTTAATGCCGGACGCCAGGAGGCGCCGCATCCCCACGCTATTGTGCCTGACCGCAAAGGACGGTTCGCCCTGGTTCCCGATCTAGGTACGGACGAGGTGGTGATTTATCGGTATGAGGCAGACGGCGGCAGGCTCGAGCGATTCGGTGCCGCACGGCTACGGCCCGGCGCCGGGCCGCGGCACATCACCATCGATAGAGGAGGCAGGCATGCGTACCTGATTTCCGAACTGGATTCCACGGTGACGGCATTTGGCTACAGTAATGGCACGCTAACACAGCTGCAGACCATGCGTGCGCTTCCCGCGTCGTGGCAGGGCACCCCGTCCGGTGCCGATATCCACATCGAGCCCTCCGGGCATTACCTCTATGCTTCGCTTCGCGGTCCGGCATGCATTGCGGTATTCCGTATGCAGAAAGCAGGTCTTACGCTGCTGGGTCATACATCCACGTGTGGACGGACGCCTCGCAACTTCGGCATTCATCCCGCAGGGCGCTTTCTCATCGCCGCCAATCAGGACTCGGATTCGCTGGAGGTATTCCGGATTGACGGGTATACGGGCCTGCTCACGCACACCGGATACCGGATCCGCATACCAAACCCGGCGTGCGTGGCATTCGGGTAGTGCCAGCTACGGTTGTGGCAACCGCGCCTATTGCATCGCGGGTGTGTCAATTGGTTGATTTTGTTTGTCTATTTTAGCTTTTCGGACTAGACAGTCGAGCACAACATGTTATGGTTTGGAGGAAACTTTGGCTTGTTTAATTCGGAGGCCGCTATCGCGGCGTGATTTTCTAAAGGCTACGGGTGGGTCGCTGGTGGTGGCGGGACTTGCTGGGGGATGTGCCCGGCAGAATGCAGAGGCGGAATCTGGCGGCGTACCTGTGGAAGAAGAAATGCATGCGGCTATTCCCGTTGGCGTGCAGCTGTACTGCTTCCGGCACCTGCTGGAGGAGGATTTTCCCGGGACGCTGGCACAAGTGGCCACGCTGGGATATGACGGGGTCGAATTTGCCGGTTACTACGACTATCCCCCTGCTGAATTGCGCTCAATGCTGGACGGGCATGGCCTGCAGGTTGCGGGTGCGCATGTGGGCCTTGGAATGCTCCTTGGCGATGAGTTGCAGAGATCCATAGATTTCCATGGAGAGCTCGGAAACACGAATCTGATTGTGCCCGCCATTAGCGAGGACCGGCGCACCAGCATGAATATCGTGATGAAAACGGCGGAAGAGCTTACGGCCATACAGAATGCTCTGCGTCCGCATGGGATGCGGACCGGCTACCACTGTCACGCCTACAGCTTCAATCAGCTGCTGGACGGGCAGACGATTTGGGATATCCTGGCCGATAACACGCCGGATGACATGATCTTGCAGCTGGACACGGGTAATGCTACCAATGGTGGCGCCGACGTGTTGGAGGTTATCAAGGGCGATCCCGGCAGGATCAACTCCATGCACGTAAAGCCCTATACCGTGGGCGCGGAGCATCCGTTCGAGCCGTTTATCGGCAACGACAGCCTGCCGTGGGAAGATATATTCGACCTCAGCGAGTCCGAGGGCGGTATCGAATGGTATGTCGTCGAATACGAAGATGAGTCTCATCCACCGCTCGAGGCCCTGAAGACCAACCGCGAGCGGGTTCGTAGCTTCGGCAGGTAGCAGCATGGAATCGATTGGTGTAGCAGTGGTGGGGACGGGGTTCATCGGCCCCGTACATGTCGAAGCCCTGCAGCGGATTGGAGTTACGGTAACGGGCGTTCTGGGAAGTCGCCCGGAAAAATCGGAGTTGGCCAGGAAGGCTCTGGGCCTGCCGCGGGCGTATGCCAACCTTGACGACGTTCTGGAGGACCGCCGCGTGGACGCTGTGCACTTGGCTGTTCCCAACGTTCTGCACTTTGACATGGCGCGGCGCGCGCTGAATGCGGGTAAGCACGTAATGTGCGAAAAGCCGCTTGCCATGCATGCACAGGAGGCGGCAAAGCTCGTGGAGTTGGCCGATACAAGTGGACTGCACGCAGGCGTATGCTACAACATCCGCTTCTATCCGCTGAACCTGGATCTCAGGGAGCGCATTGGGAGCGGAAACCTCGGCAGCATATTTTCCGTGGTCGGCCATTACGTGCAGGACTGGCTTCTGTATGAAACGGACTACAACTGGAGAGTGCTTGCCGGGGAAGGCGGTGCGCTTCGGGCTGTCTCCGACATTGGCACTCACTGGATGGACCTTGTACAGTACATTACGGGACTGCGCGTAGAAGCGGTCTTTGCCGACCTGCGGACCGTGCATCCCATTCGCCGGCGACCGGAGGGCGAAATCGAGACATTTTCCGGCAAGCAGGCCCGCAGTGGGGTGCTACTTCCCGTTCCCGTAACAACGGACGACTCTGGCTGTGTCCTCCTGCGATTGGAAGGTGGTGCTCAGGGCGTGCTCTGGGTGTCGCAGGTGACGGCCGGGCGCAAGAATACGCTCCGTTACGAAATTGCGGCCTCGGGTGGGGCGGCGGCGTGGAATAGCGAGCGGCCGAACGAGCTTTGGCTGGGCCGCCGCGATGGACCGAACGAAATCCTCGTGCGAGATCCCGCCCTCCTTGGAGAGCGGGCTCGCGGATATGCGGACTTTCCGGGTGGGCACAACGAAGGATTCCCGGACACGTTCAAACAGTGCTTTCGCGCCTTTTATCAGGCCATAGATTCGGGTGCCGCGCTTAATGAAGTGCAGTATCCAACATTCGAGGAAGGCTACCAGGAAATCCGATTGTGCGACGCTATCCTGCAGAGTCACCGGGAGGAACGCTGGGTCGTCCTCTAGCTGCAGGCCTTATCCATCTGTCCGGCATTGGACAACAGTCTCGGGATGCACCATGAAAGCTCAGTTCTTCCTCCTTACCCTCTTCCTTGGCGTTATCCTCGCCGTACACCTGGCGATGAATGGCAAGGTGGGCGAGGTCATAGGCAATACGCCGGTGGCCAATGCGATCTTCTGGTGCATTGGTGCCGTGACCGCCGTCATCATCGGCGCATTCGGCTGGAAGCAGGGCGCGCTCGCGTCCCTGGCCGATGTGAACCTGCTGCTGCTTACCGCCGGCGCACTCGGAGCGGTGCTTGTTTTTGCCATCGCATTCCTGATTCCGAAGGTAGGTGCCAGCGCGCTCTTTATTTCCCTGCTTGCCGGGCAAGTCATTACCGGCATGGTACTGTCCCATTTCGGGTGGCTTGGCTCCGAGGTGCAGTCCATTTCGCTAATCAAATTCGTGGGTATGGTGGTCATGATTGGAGGCGCTGCCATGGTCACCTTCATGGAATAGCCCGTTCAACCAGACATTGTAATGCAGAAGCAGACGCTTGGGAAGACTTCAGTAGAAGTCAGTGCATTGTGCTACGGCACGGATCTTGTCGGCAGCCGTATTGACGAGGCTGCCTCATTTGGCCTGCTAGACGTGTTCGCAGACCACGGAGGCGCCTTTATTGATACGGGAAATTTCTACGCCAGCTGGTATCCCGGTTGTGTGGGCGGCGAGAGCGAAACCACGATTGGCCGTTGGATGGCAGCCCGGGGCAACCGGGACCAGATAGCGATTTCGACAAAGCTGGGGTTCGACTATCCAGGGTGCGACGGCGGTCTGACTGCGAGCGAAATCGAGCGCGAATGCGAAAAGAGCCTGAGGCGCTTGCAGACGGATCGAATCGATGTCTATTATGCGCACCGTGACGACTTCGCTACGCCGCTCGAGGAGACCATGGAGGCATTCCACCGCCTTGTTGCGGCCGGAAAGGTGCGTGTCCTGGGTGCCAGCAACCTCTGGCTGTGGCGCGTGGCGGAGGCGAATGCCCTGAGCACGCTCAGGGAGTGGACCCCGTATAGTGTCGTGGAGCAGCGGTATACGTATTTCCGGCCGCGCCACGGGGCGGATTTCGGGCCGCAGATCTGTATCACGGAGGACATGAAGCGCTTTTGCCAGCACCACGGTATGACGCTGATCGCGTACTCTATACTTCTGCAGGGGGCCTACACTAGAAGTGAGCGTCCGGTACCCGCACAGTTCGCCGGGCCTGAAGCAGACGAGCGCATGGCCGCGCTTCTGAGTGTGGCAGAAGAAGCTTGCGCCACACCCAACCAGGTGATCATAGCCTGGATGCGCCAGAGTGACCCGTCTGTGCTGCCGATCATAGCCGGTAGCCGACCGGAGCAAGTCAGGGAAAACATCGCAGCGCTGGAAGTCCGGCTTACCGGCCAGCAGATGGAGCTCTTGACGCGTGCCGGGAATCCCGATGTGAAGAAGGCCTGGCTCCGATAGGGGGGTAGTGCCGTAACCAAGTAGAACCATGCCCAAGAGCGCCTATTGCCACCTCTTCATCTGCGTCGCGCTGCTTCTGGCCCCCGACCTATTGTACGCCCAGGCAGCCGAAACCATCTTCATTCCTGTAAAGATCGATGGCCCGGAGCACAATCCGCTTAAGAATAGCTACTGGTTCGGGCCGTTTTCTGAAACCGCCTCGGTAGCGGATTTCGACAACGACGGTGATTTCGATATCGCGGCTGGTCGGAACTGGTATGAGGCTCCGCATTGGATCAAGCACGAGATGTACCGCTCCGGCGCCGAGCCTAATGGCCCGGAAACGGAAAGTAACAGTGAGTTCGCGCTTGATGTGGACGGCGACGGCTGGCAGGACGTAGTGAGCTCTGGTTGGATGTTCATGAAGGGTGCCTATTGGTACCGCAACCCGGGACGAGCGACCGGGCCCGGCGAGCAGTGGGAATCACACAAGATCCACCAGGCCTTCAACATGGAGGGCGTTATCCACGGTGACATTGACGGCGACGGTGATGAGGACATTCTGGTAAATCACTGGCGTTTGGTCGATGGCCAGGGCATGACGTGGCTCGAGCATATTGATGCGGCGCCCTGGTGGCGGGAGCATATAATCGGTACGGACGGAGACACCCACGGCAATGGGCTGGGGGACGTGAACATGGACGGGCGCATGGATATCATTACCGGCCAGGGGTGGTACGAGCAGCCTGAGGACGATCCTTCGGAGCCGTGGATATTTCACGCAGACTGGGACTTTCGTTCGGCCCAGTCCGAGAACGCCGGAGCAACGGCCCATCCGGACTTAGTGTACGACGTTAATCAAGACGGGCTGAACGATATCATTATCGGCAGCGCCCATGCCTACGGGCTGGCGTGGTATGAGCAGGGTATCGAGGCGTCCGGCGCTCGAATCTTTACAAGGCACTGGATCGAGACCGACTACAGCGTTTTTCACACGCTGGCACTCGGGGACTTGAACGGCGACGGCAAGGACGATCTTGTGGCGGGCAAGCGCCTGTTTGCACATTATGGAGGCGATGTGGGTGTGGGCGACCCGTCCTTTGTGTTTTGGTACGATATCAAGGGTGGGGCATTTGAGCGGCACATCCTGTCCTACAACCATGCACCGTACTATCCGGAAGAAGGCGGCGTAAGTCCCCCGCCGAATAACGTGGTCGGCGTCGGCATGAAGATCAACATAAAGGACATGGACAAGGACGGGTATAGCGACGTCATCCTGGCGGGCAAAACCGGACTGTATGTATTCTACAACCAGGGCAGTCCGCCTAAGCCCAATTACGCAAATGCGCTTCCACCCTATTACACGTATCCGACTTGGCGCGAGTGGCCTCAGTATCGGACGCTGTTCAATGGCAAGGATTTCGCGGGCTGGAAGGTCCCTGAAGGGGATGGTGGACACTGGAAGATTGTAGACTACGTGATCGACTACGATGCACGCAGTGAGGCTGAAGAAAAGCACCTCTGGACGCAGGAAGAATTCGGCGATTTCCAGTTGCACGTAGACTGGCGTTTCAAGGAAGCCTCGGGCATTCTTGACATGCCCACCATCCTGCCGGACGGCTCCCTTAAGTTGGACGAGGAAGGCAACCCCATCACCAGCCCGACCCCGAACTCCGACTCCGGCATATTCCTGCGAGGCACCTCACAGCAGGCCAACATCTGGAATTGGGGTGTGGGTTCGGGCGAGTTGTGGGGCGTGCGTACGGATAGTGAGGCCACGCCGGAACAGCGTGCCGCCGCGGTGCCCAATTTCCGGGCCGACCATCCGATGGGCGAATGGAATTCGATGGATATCACGCTCATCGGCAACCGGATATCTGTCATGCTAAACGGACACTGGGTGATTGAAGAAGCCGAGATACCGGGCCTGCCGGCACGCGGCCCAATCGGCTTGCAACACCATGGTGGCTGGGATGCAGAAACGAATGCCTACCACCCCACGTCCAGCAACATCCAGTTTCGCAACATATGGATTCGTCCGCTAGATGAGCCACTTGCGGTGGAGGATCCTGCCGAGGATCCGGAAGGATGGCAGGCACTTTTCACGGGACAGGATCTAGCTGGCTGGCTCACCGGCGACAACAACAAGTTCGTGGTGGAAAATGGCGAACTGACCGTCAAGCGTCAGAATCCTGACGGACAGGAGCATAATCTGGACTATTTGTGGACGCAGGAGCGCTACGCTGATTTCATCCTGGAATTGGAATTCAAAGTAATTGAAGGTACCAACAGCGGGGTATTCTTCCGCACGGACGACATTATGGATCCCGTGTATACGGGGCTCGAGGTGCAGGTCGCCAATTCCTACGGTCAGGACGGCGTTTCGCGCACGCGCACGGCCGGTGCGGTCTACGATCTGATGGCCCCGTCGAAGAATGCCATCAACAAGCCGGGTGAGTGGAATACCTACCGGCTCACTTGTCTGGGCAGTCGTGTGCAGGTGATGCTTAACGGAGAGGACGTCCTTGATATGGACCTTGCTCGCTGGCGTGCCTCCTACCGGAACCCCGATGGCTCATGGAACAAGTTTCCGACGCCGGCCACGGCGTTTAGTCGTGAAGGCCACATAGGCCTCCAGGATCATGGCCAGCCGGTTTGGTACCGAAACATCCGCTTAAAGCGACTCTAAGGCGTGGGAATCAATGGGCTAGTGCACCGGAGTCTGCGACCGGTATTGTGTTTGTGCTGCGCTCTTCTACCTCTGGGCGCTAGCGCTCAGGACTACCGGGTTCTTGTTTTTTCGAAGACGACAGGATTCCGGCATGTTTCCATAGAAACAGGTATCCGGGCGATACAGGACCTCGGAAGCACCCACGGTTTTGCCGTGGTGGCCACGGAAGACGCAGGCCATTTTACTGAGCAGTCTCTGGCCCAGTATGCGGCCGTGGTGTTCCTCAACACCACGGGAGACATTCTGGACGCCGGGCAGGAGCGTGCCTTTGAGAAGTATGTTGGGGCGGGTGGAGGATTTGTAGGCTTACATGCGGCAGCGGATACGGAATATGACTGGCCGTGGTATGGTGCCCTGGTCGGGGCTTACTTTGATAGCCATCCGGCGGTCCAGCCAGCGGATGTCCAGGTGAGCGACCGGCAGCACCCCGCCACGGCGACGCTTCCGGTCCGCTGGAACCACACGGACGAATGGTACAATTACAGCACTAATCCGCGCCCGCGCGTGCATGTCGTTGCTGCCGTTGCGGAGAGCTCGTACGAGGGCGGCGCCATGGGGCATGATCACCCCGTAGCTTGGGCCCACACGAACCAGGGAGGTCGGGCGTTCTACTCCGGTCTAGGGCATACGGAGGAAAGCTACGGTGAAATTTACATGCGGATGCATCTCCTCGGTGCCATTGAATGGGCATCAGGCCGCCGGGAAGCCGACGTGATGGCTACGCGGGCTGAGGGCTTTCAAGAGGTGGTGCTTACAGGGGAGCTTACAGATCCCATGGAGATCGACATCACCAGCGACGGACGCGTCTTCATAATCGAGTGGGCGGGATCCATCAAGATCTGGGAGCCCGATACGGGTGCCATGCGCGTGGTGGGTTGGCTGCCCGTGGAGAAGAATATAGAGGACGGACTTCTCGGCCTGGCGCTTGATCCGGCGTTTGATGCCAACGGCTGGCTCTACATCTATTGTTCGCCCGTCACCAAAGGACCCAAGTTCAACCGACTCTCCCGATTCGTGTACGATGGCCGCATGATTAGCATGGAGCGTGAGATCGCCAT
The DNA here is from genome assembly GCA_965216255.1 of Rhodothermales bacterium. GTDB lineage: Bacteria > Bacteroidota > Rhodothermia > Rhodothermales > Bin80. Next base: position 2,685,718 of record OZ244148.1, on the reverse strand, counting down.
GCTGGAAGTCCCGGTGCAGCGCATACAGTGCTGCCATTCGGGCGGCTCGGTCCAGTTTGACAGTGAGGGTCTGCTTTACCTTTCCACGGGTGACAATTCGGGAGGGGCTCGAGATCATCCGGATGAGATCGTTCGCCGGATGGCGGATCACGGCCGGACATCTGCCAACACGAATGACTTCCGGGGCAAGATTCTGCGCATCCGTCCTGAACCGGACGGCACGTATTCGATTCCGGAGGGAAATCTCTTCACGGCTGACTCTCTCCATCGCGGAGAGATCTTTACCATGGGCCATCGAAATCCGTTTCGGATATCGATTGATAGCCAGACAGGTTGGGTCTACTGGGGAGACATCGGGCCCGGTATTGGCAACGGGCTGGATGAATTCAATCAGGCGCGCGCCCCAGGATTCTTCGGGTGGCCGCTCTTTACTGGATACAACGAGGCGTACGACCTGTACTACGTATACGGCGAACACGACATGGCGCCGTATGTCAATCCGGAAGCACCCGTCAATGCCTCATCCTACAACACGGGGGCCCGGGACCTGCCGGCGGCACAACCGGCCTGGATTCCCTATTTCTACGGCACATCACAGGAGTTTCCGGAACTCGGAGCAGGTGGCCTCAACCCGATGGCTGGCCCCGTATTCCACTTTGATAGTACGACCGCCGATGCCCGTGCCTTTCCGCCGTACTATGATGATAAGGTCATGATCTATGAATGGATGCGGAATTGGGTACAGGTCGTGACGGTGGACGAAGAGGGGGACATTGTGAAGCTGGACCCATTCCTGCCGGGCCTGGACTACATCAGCCCGATGGATATTGAGGTAGGCCCCCATGGCAGGCTGTACATCCTGGAGTGGGGAGAAGATTTCTGGGGCAGTAACCCCAATGCGCAGCTCGTGCGGCTGGACTATTATGGCAGCCGGTCGCAGCCTTCCGTTCGCACTGCTCCCACGCAGGAAGCCGGTGCCTTGCGCCTTGTCTGGCCGCCGGACGGTGGCATCTTCGATTTCGATGCCGAACTGCGCTATGAGGTCACGGTAAGCGACCAGGTGCTGGCTGATGCCGTGGAAGTGCAAACCTACACGGGCTTCGATACCTCACCCATTCTGCTGGATTCATTCTTGGGACCCGAAGGCATATTCGCCGTCTCCAGGGAATACGCCCACACTCCGAGCGTGCACTATGTGGACCGCTTTGCGGAAGTAGAGGCCTGTTTACCGGGCTCACGCTGTGACCGGGTGCGACTGCAGCCGAGACGGAAGGAGGCCGAGCATGTGGCTTCTAGCCACAACGCCGCACGCATGACGTATTCCGCGCGTCCCGCCAGCGAGCACTGGGGTGGGACGGCGCTTTCTGCCATGCAACTGGAAGACAGCTCGCGGTTGGTGTACGCTCCGGTAAACGTGAATGGCATAGAGTCCGTTACGCTTCGTTTCCGATCCCATGCTCCGGGCGCGGTGCGTATCAGCGTCGCAGGGGGGAGTGAACTTGCAACGTTGGATCTGGACGCGGAGACGGGAGTGGCTGTGACCCCGCACCAGGCGGACTATGCCGCCGCCGTGCCGACGGATGCCTCGGGTATGGGCCTGCTAAAGCAGGACGCCTACGACAACTGGCGCGAAATGACTTTGCCCGTCGAAGACCCGGGCGGGACCATTACGCTGGTCCTCGACTTTGCGAGTGAGGCTGAGAGCACGTTCCTGGAGTTGGACTGGATCCAATTCGACGGCAGGGGCATTATGCAACCTTAACCTTACCAGGCAGAACCATGACCAAGCATTCCGTTACGCGCCGAAGGTTCTTGAAGCATACTGCGTTTGCAGCCGCCAGCCTGGAGCTTACGCGCATGCTGTGGGCGAAGTCGCCCGCCGAAGATTTATTTGCGATCTCGCTGGCTCAGTGGTCAATGTTCCGCTCTATCTTCGCTGGCAAGACGGATCCCCTGGATTTTGCACGCATTGCTGCGGAGAATGACATCCTCGGCATCGAGTACGTAAACCAGTTCTACAAGGGCAAGGCCGAGGATATGGAATACCTGCGCGAGATGAAGACACGGGCGGAAGGCGAAGGCGTGCAAAGCGTACTTATCATGTGTGATGGTGAGGGGCGCCTCGGAGATCCGGATCAGAGCAAACGCCGGGAGGCGGTAGAGAACCATTTCAAGTGGGTCACGGCCGCTGCCTATCTGGGATGCCATTCGATCCGCGTTAACGGATACAGTGAAGGCACCAGCGAAGAGCAGATGAAGCTCGTAGCGGACGGCCTCAACCAGCTATGTGAGTTTGGAGATGAGCACGGGCAGCACGTGATAATTGAAAATCACGGCGGCTTCTCCAGTAATGGCAAGTGGTTACGGAGTGTAATTGAAATGGCGGATCACACAGGCGCTGGGACGCTCCCTGACTTTGGCAATTTTCGCATCAGCGAAAAGGAGACCTACGATTCGTACCGCGGCGTCGAGGAGCTGATGTCGTATGCGACCGGCGTAAGCGTCAAGCCCGTCGTTTTTGATGACCATGGAGGCCAGAGTCCGCTGGACTACACCCGCATGATGCGCATCGTGCTAGATGCCGGCTACCATGGTTTTTGCGGAATAGAACACGGTCCGGAGGACCGTGAGATAGAGGGTATCGTCGAGGTGCGCGACGCTCTGATGGCAGCCCGTGCCGTACTGGTAAAGGAATTGGAGTAGGTCAGCCTTGCTGGAGGCGCTCCAGCGTTCTGCGCACGAGCGCCAGCTGGATGGCGACCTCGGAGTATTCGTCTCTGCCGGTGTGGTGTTCCACGCTGTAGTAGCCCTTGTAGCCGACGTTCCACAAATTGGCTAGCTTCTCTTCCAGCAGGCCTCCTGTGCAGATGCGCCAGTCGATATGGGTGTGTGACACCCAAGGGGCCGCCATGCGGTCAATTTCGCGATTTTCCTCTTCCGTGCCCTCCCAGGCGCCCAAGTGGCGGGAGAGGCCGAAGGCTGGATGATTGACGGCCTCGTATAGTTTCTTGATGTTTGTCCCAGGTCTTTTCGGGACCCCAGTGATTCTCCGCTCCAACCACAAATCCATGGTCGCTGGCATATTGCGTATACTCGCGGTAGCGCATCACGATGTGGTCAAAGGCTTCGTTCGTCCAGGAGGTGCCCCGCCCGCCTGCGTCAGTGCGGACAAAGGGTGCCCCAAGGATCCGCGAGGCGTCTAGGTTCGCTAGGGCATTCGAGTGGTTGCGGGAGCGGATTTCTTCGTTGTCGTCCCAGACATGGGCCTGGTCCACGCATAGGTCCGCTACTCCCAGCTCCCGCGCATCCAATTCACCCCGGATTGTTTGCAGATACTCCGTTTCGGTGGATTCAAGGAAGCCGTTCCAGATGTCAGCTACGTGGAGTCCGTAACGGAATTTGCAAGTCTCCATGTAGCCGAAAATATTCATCCTCCCCTCCCGCAGAAGCCCGTGGAAGGCGTAGGACAGCACCGAAATCCTTAACTGCTCTGTGCCGCAGGTGGCAGGTTCTCCGGCAGCGGCCAGCACGGGCAGAGTGGCGGCAGCACCTCCCCCGACCGTCCTGCACATAAAATCACGCCTGTTCATGGCCTGGCCCTACCCCGTGGCTAGCGTATCCTTGTCAGCATCCCAGTGCACGATCTGCTCGCGGTCGAGCGCGATGTTGATCATGTGGGCACAGGCGGCAGCGCGGTGGCCTACCGCGGCGTCCTCGCGGGTAGCGGTGCCCTCGCGTACGGCGTGGAAAAACTCCCGGATGTGTGCCTGGATGGCGGACTCGCCCTCTGCCCTGTACACTTCCTGTGGTTGCAGCGTCTGTGCCTCGCGGGATGAAGGCAACTCCGCTTGCCGGATAGTTGGATCTTCGTAGTAGGCCCGCGCCAGATTCTCGGGCCAGCTGTCGACGATCCAGCCGTTGCTCTCGTTCACGTTCTCGGGAATGAAAGTCAGGTCGCCGCCTAGCACGAGCGTACCCTCGGTTCCCAGAAAGCGCATGCCCCCCGCAGCGCCGCCCTGGTTGTTGAAGGTGCCGCTAAGATTGACCATGAAACCGTTTGGATACTTCAGGGACGCGTTAATGGTATCGGGCACGTCGCGCGAATGCTTCCAGCGGTAGAGTCCGCCCATGGCGATAACGCTTTCCGCCATGGGAGCGCCCATGATGTAATTGATCGTGGTGCAGGTATGCACATAGAGGTCCGTCGACATGCCGCCGGAGTAATCCCGGTAGCAGCGCCACCGGAAGAAGCGCTCTGGGCTGTACGGCATTTTGGGTGCCGAGCCCAGAAACAGGTCCCAGTCGACCGTTTCGGGAGACGCGTCGCTTGGGATGGGGTAGATCCAGGCGCCCGATGCTGTGTTTCGGTTCATGGAGGCACGCACCATGGTCACCTGGCCAATCTTGCCGGCTGCGATCATTTGCCGCGCCTTTTGCACGAGCACGCCGCTAGGGCCCGGGCTGCCTACCTGGACGGCCACGCCGTTGGTGCGCTGGGCTTCGATGATGCCTAGTCCTTCCTCGATCGAGTACGTAAGCGGTTTCTCGATGTAGGCGTGCTTGCCCGAGCCCAGGGAGTCGATGCTGTGCTGATAGTGCCAATGGTCGGGTGTGGAGATGACTACGGCATCGATGTCGGAGCGTTGGATGATTTCTCGGTAGTCTCGGTAGGCCGCGGCGCGCCCGCCTGTACGGGCGACGGCCCGGTCAACCCTGCCCGTGTAGGCGTCACAAACCGCCACGATCTCTGCTTCCGGGAAGGCCTTCATGGCTTCAATTAGTTGATGCGCCCGGGCCCCGACACCGATGAATCCAAGTGTAATCCGATCGCTGGGCTGGACCCGTTGCGCCGCGGCTTCTCCTGGTCGCAGACCCATGCCCAAGGCTGCGGTGCCAAGGGCACCCATGCGCATAAAGTCCCTGCGGCTGGCCGTGAAATGCTGTGCCATGATTACGTGTGTGGTTAGGCGCGAGAGTTTAGTTGAGGATCGGCGTTAAGACCAGATTGCGATACAGCACGCGTCCGTGGTCTCCCTGTACGTATATGGGTCCCGGCGAAAATTCGTCCGCCGTCAGGGCACCGCCCGTAACGCCGAGCACCGGCTGATTGTCGATAATCTTAGTGCCATTGAGGATGACCGTGACGTGGCGCCGGTGAAGCGTAATGTCCATGCTCTGCCATTGGCCCGCTTTCCTTTCCGCGCTCGCGGTAGGGGTGACGCGGCTGTATAGCCCTCCCATGTGGTGAGAATCGAGTTCACGGCCGTATGTATCCGCGACCTGGATTTCGTAGAGGCCACGCAGGTACACGCCGCTGTTACTGCCCTCGGGTACATTAACCTCCAAGGTGAGCCGGAAGTCTTCAAAAGTGGCGTCTGTACGCAGGTTGCCGTATGCGATGGGATCATCGCCGTCCGGCTGAACGGGGTTATTGATCAGCATGCCGTCTTTGGCCATGAAACCGTTTTCACGATCCGCATTCACGAGTGACCAACCGGTGAGGTCCACTCCGTTAAAGAGATCCACAGGCTCTCCGTACTCTCTGGCTGAAACGTCCGGTGCAGGAAGCGTGTCGGGAAGGCGCTGGCCACGGAATTCAATCATGCGATGCCCCATGCCATCCCGATTCGGAAACGAAGCCACTCCGTCGAGGTCATCGTCGTTTCGTCGGAATTGGAAGCTGCTGGTCAGGGTATGCGTGCGACCGCCTTGGCGTTCAACCGAGGCAGTGCGCGTTACGGTAAGTACGTCGCCCGAGACGTTGACGCTGGCCACAGGCAGGACGCTGCCGCCGTACCACAGCAGGGATGCATCAAGAAATCCATGGTCTTCCTGTACTTCGAGCCAGCCGGCTCCGTCGGGCAGGTAAAGGGTCCACCGGCCTATGAAGGGGTTCGCATCATGTTGTGCGAATCCGTCGGTGGTAAGCGATGCGGACAGAAGAGCCAGCGCAATGAGGTGAATTCGAGTGTTCATGAGGAAAGAGTCAGATGAATCGGAAAGCTACAAAGCGATGGTAGCTGGGGCAAGTACTAGGCCGGATCTTCGCCCGATTCCTGGTGAAAGGGCTGTCATCGGGCAGACGATGCATGCCCCGGGCACCGAGTCTGAGGCAAATCCAGCCCCCGGCTGGCCTGCAATTACCGGTTCTTTCGTCGGCGTAGGATCAATGGTTGTATCGGCAGCTGGCCCGGGTCATGCGGGAAGAGCGTAACCGTCCGGTGAACCCCATCTTGCGAGGTGGCGTCGTGGTCGGGATCTTGTGTCGCTTGTATGCAACCTTCCTAACGGTTGCGCCCCACCGGGACGATAACGCGCAGTATCTCATGGGCAAAGTAACCGCTACTCGGGGAGCAAGCAATCGTCGATTCCCGGAATATGACATTCTGCTAGGCGGCGGAGGCGCTCGGAAGAGGCGCGGTCCTGCATGTACAACCTCGGCAGCCAGGAGAATGGATGGTGACCGGCGAGAGGGCTGCGGTCTTGTATTTGATCAAGGCGCCGGTACATGCTAGCTGGCAGAGTTCACCAAGCTGGTCTGCATTCAGAATGGATCCGACCGACAGTACAGGGCGAGCCTTGTAGCCTTCTTGGACGCGGGTGGGTCCAAGAAGGCGCCTGCCAAGCCTGGGCTACCGCGGCCCGTGCAATCCCGGGGGGCGGGCCCGGCTGGCAGGCGTGCGCGGAATGCCTTTAATTGATTGTCAACGGATCACTCGTGTAGTAACTGCCGTGCACGAAGGCCCCATCAAGCGTCAATGCCTGCCCGAGCCCCCACTGGTCTTCCACGCGGTGCTCCGTGCCGAGCCCGACGCCCTTGGCACGCAGTGGGGGCAGCGTGCCGAAACGTCTCAGGACCGCCAGAACGCCGGTAGCCGTCGGACGTCCATCCTTGTGTACCGGAGACAGCAGGTGAGAGCCGATGAGTGCATTCCAGTGCGCTGCCAGCAGATGTGCCGATCCGAACAGCTGGATTTCTTTCACCTGATGCCCGTGAGCCACGGCGATGCCGCATTGGCTTGTTAGCGCGCCCCGGCTGCCTAGTTCCTTAAGCGCCTGCGCCCGCGAATGGTCGCGCTCGAATACGCGGGTGGATTCGGAAGCGGCGCTTGTTTGTGATGGCGTATCCAGATCTCGCAGCACGCTGTCCACACTACCCCAGACGATTTCCTGGTCGCCCGACCGGGATCTCCTTTCGCACATGGACTGATTTACGGTCTCCTGGGTGCGGAACCGCACTTCTGGCGGTGTGAACGTCGGTGCGCGTCTATACTCCCGTTTGCGCCCCCACCTGCCGCGCTCCACACAGGAAACCGGAATCTGCAGCGTGGACTTGGGTGCTATGAGCACGGTGGCGTTGATCGTGCGGTTCTGCAATCCGCCTTCGAACTGCTCTCCTTCCACGATAAGGATGGCAGAGTCTCCCGGATTGTATACGCACAGTGTCGGAACTGCGGCGTCGGGCAGTTCCTTGATTTCGAGTTTGGATGCAGCCCCCGTCGCTATTTCCGGCAAGCTGTTTGCGTGCAGGTAGAGGGGAAAGAATGATACTCCCTGTCTGGTGATGGGATGACCGACTGAAGTAGTCTCGATACGCGGGATTTTGTTGGATTCAGGCATGATGTCCTCCGTTTAATTACGAATCGTGCATGGTTCTTGTTATTGTCGCAATAAATATAATATATTATTGTAAACATGTCAATAACATGACCGTAGTCCGAAAAAAAATGGAAACGCAGGTGGTTGCCCGTGATTCTGCTCCCGTGTACCAGGGCGAAAGCCCGCCTGTGGGCGTCCCAGGGTTGCCGCGCGCGGCGCCTGAGGCTGAATTGATCCAGCGCGCGACACGGTACTTGAATTTGACCAGACCTACGTGCTTCTTATTCACAGAGGCAACGACTTAGGATTGGCCATGTACGAGCACAAATGGAGCAAAACCGCTTTGCAATCGGTACCGGGTCCCTCAATAGATGATCGTGTCCCGATTCGCTCATACGGAGGCCCTGCGCGCAGGCCAGACGTACCCTTTCTCTTAGCGTTGTAGCTTCAGGATGGCAAGAAATGAGACTTTAGAGTATCGTTCTACCAGCTACCCGCCAGTAGCCGTCACGGTGGATGTGGTGCTTTTTACTATTGAAGACCATGAATTGCGTGTTCTCTTGATTCGGCGCGGAGTAGAGCCATTTCTGGGTGCCTGGGCTCTTCCGGGTGGATTTGTCCGACCTGGGGAAGATCTAGAGGCAGCGGCTCAGCGCGAACTGGAAGAAGAGACGGGCATAGCACCCGGAATGGCCTATCTGGAGCAGCTCCGTACGTATGGAGCGCCGGAGCGGGATCCGCGCATGAGGGTGGTTACGGTTGCATACTGGGCAGCCTGCGCCTCTTTACCACCTCCCATAGGCGGAAGCGATGCCGCGCTCGCCGGAATCGTGCCCATCGCACGATTCAGAGCCGGAGACATTGACATGGCATTCGATCATAACCGGATAGTTGCAGACGCATATGAGCGCCTCCAGGCCAAGCTGGAGTACACCACGCTTGCCTCCAGATTCTGCGGGCCCATGTTTACGATTAGCGAGTTGCGCAGGGTTTATGAAGTGATCTGGAATACTAGGCTGGATCCGGGTAATTTCCAGCGCAAGGTACGCGAGAATCCAGCCTTCAGGGAGGTCGGCAAACTGGATCAGAATCAACTCCATGGCGAGGCGCCTGACAACTTCGCGCCGCCCCTATACAGTAACCCGGGTCCCGCCCGGATGCCCTACTACCCTGAACACGCCGCGTTCAGCGAATCCTCTGAGCCGTTGCGCCCCCGGGGTGGGCGACCGCCATCTGTCTGGACGGCAAGCGAACAGGAGACCACGTTGGCGGCGCCCATTTTCCGACGGAAGGAACGCCGCGCTCGAAGGTCCCGGTGACGCCTTATCCTACTCGGCTCTGCGCTCAATCTCTTGCTGGGGACCCGAAAGAACCATGCGTCCCCATGTGGCATCGTCGTCACCCGTGCCATAGATCATGAAATGGCCGCCGTACGGCCCGCCGTCGGGATCGCAGTGGACGATCTCCATGCCGTATACATCACCGATGACCGGAGGCTGCCATCGGGGATCGCTTATGCCCAGCGTTGGCGCCATCTCCACGCGTGCCTCCAGCACATAGTCTGCTTCACCCGTCTGCCAGGGGTTAAATCTCAGGGCATAATCTACGGCGTCATCCGGAATGGGCTCCTCCAAGTGCGTTTCGCCGGGAGCCCCGTGCCGCCACCAAGCGCCGTAGTCAGGCATGGAGGCGTCGGCGACGAAGCAAAAGGCGTTGTCACCCCGACCGAACCATTCGGGTGCTTCGTCACGAGGGGCCTCGATAAACCAGCAGATACTGTCCTTTGCATACCAGCTCCTGGGCTGGTGGCTGGCATCTTCTACGTCGTTGGTGTTGTCCCGCACCTCTGCACCGAGGTACAGATACATCTCATCCCATGCGATGTAATACCTTGCGCTTAGATCATCTTCCGGGTGCCCTTCATTACCATGATATGTTAGCCTGTTTCGACGCCCGCCATCATACCAGAATGTGTGGCGAAGCCGATAGATGTCCCATACTCCGTCCGTAAAGGCAAAGTCCTTCCACTCATCTAGTGCGCCGTCAATTGCGGGCGCGTGTTCGAGATACGGAACGAGCAGGTTCACCGTTTCTGTGGGCCTGGGCGCATCTTGGGCGGACGTGGTGGTAACGGCTAGAAGCAGAGAGAGCACATACCATGATGATTTCGACATGCTTCCAAAGGCTTGGGTGACAGACCAAATACTACGGCACGGACGAGGAATTCAGCAACCTGCGCCGGGCCGTTTCAGGTTCCAAGGCCGGTACCTCTAGGAAACGCCGTAGGTTGTCGGGCATGGGAACATACGGTACGGACCGCGTCAGTTTGGCCCTGCATACCAAGCAGGTGTACCGAACCATCTGTGCATTTCCGCGACAAATGGCTCCACGATCTCGGATGGCTCCGGCACGGCGCCTAGGTCGCCTGTTTCCACCATCCACGTATCCAGTGCTGCGCGGTATTGCTGCAGGACAGCTTGGTACTCCATCCGCTCCGCCAAGTTATTGATCTCGTGCGGATCGACTTGTGTATCGTAGAGTTCTTCGTATGGAAGCGGCTCCATAAGGCGTTCCGCCGCTCCTGTGAGCTTGCCCTCCGCATGCAGCGCGCGCATAAGAGGCTTTACGGGAAAGCACTTCTCCTTGTACCGATTCAGCGTTGGGAATCCCTGCTGCGCCTCAATATTGCGCAGATAGTGATATCGCTGGCCGCGCACGGACCGAATGCGCATAACCGTCTCATCAATCCGGTCCCGGGCACTGAATGCGTAGGTACGGGGCGGGCTGGTGCCCTCGCCCAAGAAGCGGCGGCTCTGCATCAGAGGCGGGCGCTGGATTCCAGCCATCCATAGGGTGGTGGCCGTGAGATCCAGCAGGCTGACTACGGTGTCAAGAGCCTTACCGGGAGCGTACTGCGGCGGTGCGCGGAAGTCTTTTGGCCAGTGGATAATCAACGGAACGTGCAGCCCTGTGTCCCATGCCCAATGGATGCCACGGGCCTCCAGGCGGCCATTGTCCGCGAAGAAAACGACGATGGTATTGTCGGCGAGGCCGTCCGCACGCAGGCGGTCCATTATCCATCCCACGCGGACATCCATGCCGGACACGGAATTGAGGTAGCGTGCCCATTCGTGCCGTGTAAGTTCGTGGTCAGGGTAGTAGGGCGGAGGCGTTACGTTCTCTGGCGTGGCCACCTGTGGATGCCAGCTCTCGCCGACCCATTCCACACGCGGCTTCGCGGCGGAATTGCGGTCGTAAATGTCGTACTCGGCCTCTGGCGTGTTAATCTGCGCAAAAAACGGTTGACGGTGCCGGAGCTCCTCCCAGTCATCCGACTGGTAAATGGGGCCTTCATTGACAAAATTGAGATCCAGCTTGCCCGTGCCCACTTCGCGCTCCCCTATGTGCGTGATATTGGCTGTAAAGTACCCTGCGTCCTGGAGCCAGTGCGTTAGGGGCCGCACGCCCGCTGGCAGCCGAAAATCGTCCTCCCGGTGGGAGCGCATGTTATGCGTATCCGTAGAGGTCTGGTACATTCCTGTCATGAAAGCCGACCGGCTCGGAGCGCACACGGGCGAAGTTGAGAACGCGCGCGTAAACCGTACGCCGTTCCGAGCCAGTGAGTCCAGGTGTGGCGTGTGTACATTTTCGGCCCCGTAAACGCCTAGATCAAGCTTGAAATTCTCTCCGACGATCCACAGGATGTTGGGGCGCGCCGACACTGCCGTCTCGGTGCTGTTCTGGCAGCCAGCCGCCAAGAGCAGGCACAGGAGGCCAACAGGGGATAGGCTATTCATGGGCTAACACAGATTATTCATACGTCCATTTCACGAGCCATGGATCACCGGTGTGCTCCTGAAGGGTACGCAATCGATCCTTCATATTCGCGAAGACGGCTGCATGGGCCGGATCTCCTGCTAGGTTCTGGACTTCGTGCTCGTCCGCCTCAAGATCGTATAATTCAAAAGGCGGTCGGTGCAGGTAGCTGTCCACGGATCGTTTTCCGTACAGCCTGAGGCCCCCCTCAACGACTGCTCGCCACGTCTTGGAGTCCCACAGGTCCGTCGCAAAAGGATACGGCAGTCCATGGGCAATATTCCATATCAGCTTGTACTTGCGTCCCCGGAGCACGCGCATGGGATAATACATGGTGATCTCATGGAACGTGTGCGATGCAAAGACCTCGTCCCAGCCCTCTGGGTTTTCCTCTTCCATAGCCTGCCGGAAACTTCGTCCGTGAAACGCGGCGCCCTCGGGCCAGGCATCGGCCAGGTCCAGGAGCGTTGGCGCAATGTCAGCCCAGGTTATCATGGCACGGCACACTTGGCGCTGGGCCTCCCCGGGCATCCTCATAACAAACGGTAGCCGCATTCCGGGCTCATACAGCGTAGTCTTCGCACCCGGAAACGCAATTCCGTTGTCGGAAAGGAACACGACTATGGTACTGTCCCATCTCCCCGTATCCTGGAGCAGTTCAAGAAGCCTCAACAGTCCCCGGTCCGCTCGCTGCACGGACATGTAGTACTGCGCAAGTTCACTCCGGCACTCGGGTATGTCGGGTAGATATGGGGGTACAATGACATCGAATGGAGAGACCGCGTCGCTGCCCTCGCGCAGGAACGGGCGGTGCGGCTCGGTGGTGCAGAAATAGAGGAAGAATGGCCGGCCGTCGCGGCGCGTAAAGACACTGGCACACCGCTCGGCCATTTCGACTGGCGAAGCCCCGTCCGAAGGCACCTCTTCGTCGAATCTGTATACCGATTCCGGAGCCACGTGATACTTTCCGGCCCGCACCGTATGGTAGCCCGCGGCGCCTAACAGGACGGGCAAAGCCTGCACATGAGGAAAAGAAGAGAAGTGATGGAAGTTATGCATGTGCCCGTACTGCCCCGTCGCATGGTTATGCTGTCCGGTCAGGATAACCGAGCGACTGGCGCTGCATGAAGCCGTGGTGCAGAATGCATGCGTAAACCGTGTTCCGTGATTGGCTAGTAGATCCAGCCCCGGCGTCTTGATCACCGGATTGCCATAGCACCCGGCATCCGTCGAACCGAGATCATCGACCGCGAAGACAAGTACGTTGGGCCGGGTGTGCGCGACTGCAGGGACACTGGCGGCAACGCCGAGGCCCATGGCGTGCAGAAAGGATCGGCGGCTAAGGTTCATGGTCAGGAGCAGGTGATACACTAAGGTAGGAAGCGGCGCCGAATGTCTTACGGTGTATCCCAGGTAGCACGGTAGAAATTGGTAGAGCTTCACCGTACGTTTAGGTCCATCCTACTACCGGGTCCGTCCATGATGACTTTTCTTCGCACGGCAACGGGAGCAATCTCGAGCAGGGTAGTGCTACCGGCGCTGCTGCTGCCACTGGTAATGCAATGTAAGCCTGGGACCCATACCACGGTGCCGCTTCGATCCGGAGATCACATCGTGCTTCTTGGCAACAACCTTGGCTCCCGCATGATGAATTCCGGGCATTTTGAAACCGAGATGCATATCCGGTATCCGGACAGCTCGCTCTTCATTCGGAACATGAGTGACGGCGGCAATACGCCGGGTTTCCGGCCGCACTCCGGGCGCGTTTCTCCTTGGGCCTTTCCCGGAGCAGACAGCTTCTACACGGAACTAGCCCAGCCTTCTGGCAGCCAGGGCCATTTCGAAACGCCGGACGAATGGCTGCGGCGGCTCAAAGCCGATGTAATCATTGCATTCTTCGGCTATAACGAGTCGTTTCGCGGAGATGCAGGGCTCGCGCTGTATGAAGCGGAGCTCGAGGCCTTTCTAAGGCATACCCAGGCGCAGCATTACAACGAAAACGGGCCGCCCCGGTTAGCCTTGGTCTCTCCGGTCGCCTTTGAAGATCTCTCTGGGCACTACGACCTACCAAATGGAAAGGACGAGAATGCCCGCCTGCAGCTTTACACGGCAGCGATGATGCGCGTAGCAGAGCGAACCCAGGTCCGCTTCGTGGACGCTTTTTCGGAGACCCGCCGGTGGTACCGGCGCACGCGGGAGCCGCTCACCATCGATGGCTCTCAGCTTTCGGATGCAGGCTATGCCCGGTTCGCCCCGTTTCTTGCGGACGAAATTTTCGGCCGCCCAGCGAACGTGGAGCATGCCACTCGCGCGGCAACGCGCTCGGCGGTTCTGGACAAGAACTGGTATTGGCACAACGACTTCAAAATGCCGAACGGTGTCCATGTATTTGGCCGCCGTTACAACCCATTTGGCCCGGATAACTATCCGGCTGAGATCGAGAAGATTCGCCAAATGGCAGCTGCGCGCGACACGGCCATCTGGCATGCGGCCAGGGGAGAGCCCTTTGATCTCGAGAGTGCGGATAAGCGCACTAGTACGCTCCCCCCCGTCGAGACGAATTACCAGCCTGGTAACAATAATGGGGGCCTTCGCTATCTCTACGGAGCGGAGGCGCTCGCCCAGCTGACACCAGCATCTGGCTACTATATCGAGCTCTTTGCCTCCGAGAAGGAATTTCCGGATTTGGCCAATCCCGTGCAGCTGTCGTTTGACAATCCCGGGCGGCTCTGGGTCTCGACCATGCCCAGCTATCCGCATTACCGCCCTGGTGATGCGAGGCCCAATGACAAGATCCTCATCCTGGAGGATACGGACGGGGATGGCAGGGCTGATCGGCAGACGACGTGGGCTGATAGCCTGCACCTGCCTGTAGGCTTCGAACTGGCGCCGGAAGGTGTATACGTCAGCCAGGGGACGAACCTGCTGCTGTTGCAGGACACAGACGGAGATGACAGGGCCGATACTCGGGAAGTCATCCTGAGCGGCTTCGACGACCACGACACGCACCATGTTATCAGTGCGTTCAGCGCGGATCCGTCAGGTGCTGTCTACATGGCCGAAGGCGTATTTCTGCATACGAACGTGGAGACATCCTACGGCCCCGTCCGCGGTACGAATGGAGGCTTCTACCGCTTCAACCCGCAGCGACGGAGGCTAGAAAGGACAGCACAGCTATCGATACCCAACCCGTGGGGCATTGCCTTCGACGACTGGGGGCAAGTCTTTTTTGCGGAGACTTCAGGACCGGACGTCCGGTGGATGATGCCGGGCACCATCAAGCCTCGCTATGGATTTGCGACTCACAAATCCTACAACCTGATTGAAGACGCCCATCGCGTTCGGCCTACGTCGGGCCTCGAATTCATCTCCAGCCGCCACTTTCCGGACGAGGTCCAAGGTGATCTCTTGATCAATAACACCATCGGCTTCCTTGGCATGAAGCAGCATGTGCTGGAAGACGACGGAACAGGTTATGTAAGTCGCCATCGCCAGGATCTCGTGCAGGGAGCAGATGGCAATTTTCGACCGGTCGATATGGAGTTCGCACCGGACGGTTCGCTGTTTCTGGTGGATTGGCACAATATCCTTATTGGGCACATGCAGCACAACGCACGTGATCCCCTGCGGGACCACCAGCACGGGCGGATCTACCGGGTAACGTATCCCTCACGTCCGCTGGTAGAGCCTGCGACCATAGCCGGCGCATCCATAGTGCAACTGCTGGACAACTTAAAGCTACCGGAGTATCGCACGCGGTATCGTACGCGGCGCGAACTTCGCGCGCGTGATGCGGAAGAGGTGCTATCTGCGCTGCCGCAGTGGATGGAGTCCTTGGATCAGACGGATGAACGCCATGAGCACCACCTTTTGGAGGTGCTCTGGGTAAGCTGGGGACTAAACAGGATAGATTCTGAATTGCTACGTAGGCTGCTCAACGCGACGGATTTTCGAGCGCGCGCCGCCGCCGTGCGTGTGCTTCGCTACGCGGGGCATCAAATTGAAGACCAGGCGGACCTGCTGCTTGCAGCAGCAGAGGATCCGTACGGCAGAGTGCGGCTTGAGGCCCTGGTTGCAGCTTCCTGGCTGCCGCCGGAAAAGGGCATTCCTATTGTCACGGCGGCCAGTCAACTTCCGCTCGACAAGTGGATGATGAATGCGGCCGTGACGGCGCTTTCTCATCTCAGCGGGGAAGGAGTCCAGCCCCGCAGCATAGGGGAGGAAAACCATTCGCTTGAGGAGGAGGATCTGGCTCAATACACGCTCGGCAAGGAGATCTATGGGCGTGATGGGTATTGCCAAACCTGCCACGGCCCGGATGGGGCAGGGCTGCCCGCGGCAGGATTCCCTCCGCTAGCGGGCACAGACTGGGTGCTGGGAACCACGGACCGGCTCATTCAGGTAACGCTGGACGGACTCGTCGGTCCGCTTACGGTACTTGGAATGGAGTATCCCGGGCATGTACCCATGACGCCGTTCCGGAATCTTCTTTCGGATCAAGAGGTGGCAGCGGTGCTTACGTACGTACGTAACGCCTTTGGAAATGAGGCGCCGGTGGTACTTCCAGAGGACGTGGCGGCCGTGCGGGAGGCCACCAGTGGCAGGTCCGAATTCTATACGGCAGACGATTTCTTCCAAGAATAGTATGATGATCAGGGCCCTTGCATGTGTCCTGTGGGCGGCGCTGCTTGCCGCGTGCGGGCAGCGCCGCCCAATGTTATCCTGGTCATAACCGATGACCAGGGTTACGGCGACATCGCCGCGCACGGCAATCCCGTGATCCAGACGCCTGTGCTTGACCGGCTATACGGCGAGAGCCTGCGGCTAACGGACTTCCATGTAGATCCCACCTGCTCACCGACGCGCGCCGCCTTGCTGACGGGTCGGTATTCGACACGGACCGGCGTCTGGCACACGATCATGGGGCGGTCGCTCATGCACCCAGAGGAGGTTACCATGGCGGAGGTATTCCGCGCAGCGGGTTACCGGACGGGCATGGTTGGCAAGTGGCACCTGGGCGACAACTATCCGCTGCGTCCACAGGATCAAGGCTTCGAGGAGGCATTCTACCACCCGGCGGGTGGCGTTGGGCAGGGTCCCGACTTTTTTGGCAATGACTATTTCGATGACGTTTATCTCAGAAACGGGGAGCCGGAACCGAGTACCGGCTACGTGACGGATGTCTGGTTTGACGATGCCCTTGCGTTCATCGAGCGGCATCAGAAGTCTCCGTTTTTCCTCTACCTCTCTACCAATGCGCCGCATGGTCCGTACTACGTAGAGGAGCGATACGCGCAGCCTTACCGCGAAAAGGGCATCGGTGACACGATGGCTCGCTTCCTTGGAATGATCACCAACATTGATGACAATATGGGAAGACTGCTCTCCAGAATGGATGAGTTCGGGCTTTCGGAGAACACAATCCTGGTTTTTATGACGGACAATGGATCGGCCGAGGGATGGTCCAACTGGCGGGATGATGGGGGCACATGGGACGGCTTCAACGCTGGGATGCGCGGGGGGAAGGGATCGGAATATGACGGCGGCCACCGCGTGCCCTTCCTGCTTCGGTGGCCTGTCGGCAAGTTGCCTGCAGGCCGGGATGTAGATGCACTTGCAGCCCACATCGATGTTCTCCCGACACTAGCGGATCTTGGCGGCGTCGCGTTGCCGGCAGCCGCTCCACTGGACGGAATGAGCCTGGTTCCTCTGATTCGCGGGTCCGAGGCCCCGGCTCGCACACTATTTGTGCACTCGCAGCGCGTCCCGTACCCGATCAAATGGCGCAAGTCGGCCGTCATGACGGAGCAGTGGCGTCTTGTCAACCGGGAAGAGCTCTACGACATCGGGGCTGATTCCGGCCAAAACGTGGACGTAGCCCGTGAGCATCCGTCAGTGGTGGCCAGCCTGAGCGAGGCGTACGAGGCCTGGTGGACCAGCCTGAGCCCGGTATTCGACAGTTTTGTGCGCATCGGTATCGGATCCGACGCAGAGAGTCCCGCACAACTCAACTCGCACGACTGGCATGTCTCGGACCAGACCCAGTCGGTGTGGAACCACAGGCAGGTGGAGCAAGGCATGAGGGGTAACGGCAGCTGGGAGGTGGACGTAGCGCAGTCTGGAACGTATGCTTTCGAACTGCGCCGGTGGCCGCGGCATTTGGACAGCACGATAGAAGCATCTTCCGCGAGGCTGAGGATTGACGCGACGGAATTTGAGCAGAATTTGGTCCCGGGGGATACCAAGGCACTGTTTACCGCTTCGTTGCCCGCAGGTCCGGCGACTATCCAGAGCTGGCTTACACTGCCGGATGGCAGTGAGCGTGGTGCATACTTCGTCTACGTACAGCGGCGCGACTGATGGTTACTGGAGTGCTTCGAGGAACCCGTAGTAGGCCGGCTTGGGTCGAAACGCGCCATCGAAGAGGAGGGGCCACTCGGGGTTGCCCCAAAAATCGATGAGCCAGCTTTCGGGGTCGCGCAAGCCCCAAAGGGTAATGGCATATCTGTATTCCGGAGGCAGAGCCTGGAATGCGCCGACGAGGGACTGAACGCGCTCTTTTTGTGCCTGGCTGCGGGCAGGAGTCAGTGAGGCAAGGTCTCCGTCCGGGTTTACGCGCACGTCCAGTTCCTACATATGAATCAGTAGCCCGCGTTGCACTATCTCATCCATCATGGCCGTGATATTGGCCAGGGAAGGCCAGTTGTGCGTCACATGCATCTGCAGGCCCACGCCATCGATTCCGGCGGAACCCTGCTGCAGTTTGTCAACCAGCGCCAGAATACCATTGGGCTTGTTCTCGTCCCACATAGAGCCGTAGTCGTTGTAGAAGAGCAATGCATCAGGATCGGCGGCGCGAGCATATTCAAAGAGGCGTACGGTGTAGTCCGCTCCCATGCGGCGGTAAAAAACTGAATTGCGCAGGGCTCCGCTCCCGTCTTCAATTGCTTCGTTGACGACGTCCCAACTTCTGACGGTATCCTTGTAGCGAGTTACTACCGTTGTGATATAGTCTTTGACCACGGCCTCGAATTCATCATCCGTGCCGCCGTAGTTTTCCAGCCATGAGGGCGTAGTCTCATGCCACACCAGCGTATGCCCGTGCACTTGCATGTCGTTGGCCTTTGCGTAGGAGACGAGCGCATCATCAGCCTTCCAGGCATAGGTACCCGCCCCTGTGGAGAGCGGCACCATCTTCATTTCGTATTCGGCAGCGACACTATTGAAAACGCGGCCTATGATTCGGGTGTGGTCGCTCGAGGTCAACCGGCTGGACTGGAGCGCTACGCCGACAGGGAATGTGGCTGCCTCGCGCAGCGCCGCGTACGCTACTTTGGCTTCCTCGACAACCGGGTCGGCGCCGTCACATGCGGCAAGGCCAGTTGCAAGGACGAGAAGCTGTATGCGAATTTTCATGGCTCGTAGAAGCCGTCACATGCGGCCATTTGCAACGCGTGCACTGATAGAGTCGGGTTGGGAGTTCGGCAATGCCTACTTGAGGAAAATCAGATATAAGGCAGAAAACCAAGAGAACGTGCATGGTGCCGTAGATATCCCGTTGAAGGCGGGTTGCGCCGTGAGATGCGAATGTACTTGGCCGGTCGGCATGTCCCCCCGGTAGGTCATGCTATGCTGCGACCGCAGGCCGGCTGGCTGTGAGATATCCACCGCTACCCTCAGTACGGGAACGGAATCGCTAGGGACTGTATACTTGTGTTTCATAGTGATATACCCATGGCACCCTGTTCGCTTTCGGTGGGGCACCTTAATGCGAGACAAGATTCTTCTTTGCTTGCCAAGGGCATTATTGGCAGGCTTGCTGCTCAGGGATGTGCAGGAGCCGACACCGAACTTGATATCCCTTCCCAGGTCGACTTTAATTTTCACATTAGGCCCATCCTTTCGAATTCGTGCTATGTGTGCCACGGGCCGGACATAAGCACGCGCGAGGCGGAACTGCGTCTGGACGTCCGTGAGCAAGCCTTGGCTGTTCGTGAAGATGGTCGCCGCGCGATCGTTCCCGGAAGCCCGGGTAGCAGCCTCCTGATCGAGCGCATAACGGCAGACGATAAGGACCAGAGGATGCCGCCGGCATCCATGAACAAGGTCCTCACGGCCCGCGAAGTTGCCTTGCTTAGGAGATGGATTGAGCAGGGCGCGGAGTACAAGCGGCACTGGGCATTCTTGCCTCCCGAAATCGCGGAGTCCACCGCTCGGCAAGAATCTCCTATCGATTATTTCATCGACGCAAAGATTCATGAGGAAGGGTTGCGTCCTGCGCCGCCCGCGGCCAGAGAGGCCTTGTTGCGGAGGACTTCCTATGTGCTAACGGGGCTTCCGCCCGCGGCCGAGCTCGTACGGGAATTCACAGAGGAAGACAGCGCCGGCGCGTTCGAGAAAGTCGTTGATGATCTCTTGGATTCTCCCCGGTTTGGCGAACGCTGGGCCCGGCACTGGCTGGATTTGGTCCGATATGCCGAAGCGAAGGGCCACGAGTTTGATTACAGCATAGATGGGGCTTGGGTCTATAGGGACTACTTGATCCGGGCCTTCAACAACGACGTGCCGTACGATCAGCTTGTGGCCGAACATCTGGCAGGCGATCTCCTGCCCTTGCCAAGGCTACATGAAGCCGAGGGCTTCAACGAATCCGTTATCGGGACTTCATATTTCTACTTAGGGGAAGGTAAGCACAGCCCGGTAGACACGCGTATTGATGAAGCCGAACGCATCGACAATATCATTGATGTCACGACGAAGACGTTTCAGGCTATGACCGTGGCGTGCGCCAGGTGTCACGATCACAAGTTCGATCCCATCCCGACGACTGACTACTACGCACTATACGGCATTGTGGAGAGCGCACGTTTCGCGGCAACGCCTCTGATCTCGGCACTTTATCAGGGAAGTCTGGACAGCATGCGGGCATTGCGGCAGGACTTGCGGCGCCAGGTGGCTCTGGGGTGGAGTCGCGAATTGGCCGGGCGCGTTCCGGTGCAGCCGGTACGCCAAGGGCCTAAGTTTCAGCGCCCGGAAGGGTCTAAGGACCACAGACCAGCATTCGTAGATACCTCGGAATCAGCGTTTGCCTTGGGTGACTTTCGCTGGGGAACGTATGACGGGTGGTATCCGCACGGTCCGGGGCTGGGTGAGATGCCGGCAGTTGGGATTCCGGTGTTGCGCAGTGGCAGTCTCGACAGCCTGTCTCTGGGGTACATAACGAGTCAAGAGCTTTCCAGTGGCATTCCGGCAGCACTGCGATCACCTACGTTCATCATCGGGCACGACAGCATCCTGGTCCAGGCCGCGGGATATAAATCGTCCATCCGTATCGTCATTGACAATCTGCAAATGATCCAGGCCCCCATTCACGGAGGGCTATTGAAGACCATGGATACGGCCACGCTATCGCCATACCGGTTTGGTGTAGAGATGTGGAAGGGGCGAAAGGCTTATGTTGAGCTAGTCGCGGGTACCTTCGGAGGGCGCCAGCACATCACCGAGAACCACTTGCTGCTGAGGCATGACTCTTCCTACTTCGACGTAGCTTATGTGGTCGTTTACAACGAAGCGCCGCCGGATCTGTCGCCGGCCTGGGATGACCCAAGGGATGAGGACGTGATGCGGGCAGTGAGGAATTGGGCTAGCGGGGCCGCTTCGCCCGCGCAGGTTGCAGCCGTGAATCGTGCTGTGCGGATGGGCCAGTTAACGCGTCCAGACCTGGCAAAGTCGTTCGAGCGGGTCAATGCCATGGGCGACAGACTGCATCCGGTAACCTATCACATTGGTCTTACCGACGGTAATGCTGTGCATAGTGCCGTATTTGAACGCGGCAATTCCCGAACACTCGTAGGAGCGCCGGTTCCCCACAGGTTCCTAACCGTCCTGGATACGACTATTACACCATTTACTGCGTCTTCAAGTGGCCGCCTTGACCTGGCCCGCGCCATCGTAGATCCGTCGAATCCGCTTACGGCCCGCGTAATGGTCAACCGGCTGTGGCACCATGTATTTGGCCGCGGCATCGTTCGGACCGTAGACAATTTTGGGGCCCAGGGCGCATTGCCGACCCACCCAGAGCTTCTGGACTATTTGGCCGTACGATTTGTAGATCTGGATTACTCGATCAAGGCCATGCTTCGGGAAATTGTCCTGTCCCGGGCTTTTCGCCGGTCAACGGAGAACGGAGGTGCGAATTCGGATCCGGACAATCTGCTCCTCAGCCATTATTCTGTGCGCAGGTTGGAGGCGGAGGCCATACGAGACGGCTTGTTTGCCGTTTCCGGCAGGCTGGATACCACCATGTATGGGCCGCCGGTACCCATACATCTGACCGAAGTACATGGAGGGACGCGGCAGGCCAGCCGAATCCGGTCCTCTGGATGGTGCCGGTAGGCGGAGCATATACATCGCGGTGAGACGCAATTTTCTCTCTCCTATGATGCTGGCCTTTGACAGGCCGATCCCCTTTTCCACTTTCGGAGGGCGTAATACGAGTAACGTGCCGGCGCAATCTCTGACAATGCTGAATGACCCGCTTGTGGCGGAGCAGGCCCGGGTGTGGGCCCGCAATTTGGTAGCTATGCCCGGCCTAGATACAGATCGCAGGATTGAATATATTCACATGAGGGCGCTATCCCGCATGCCGACGGAAGAGGAAGTGGCACAGGCGCGTCAATTCATCTCGGCCGAGGCGCTGCGTCTGGATCTGCCACCGGAGGTTGCAACATCGGACGCAGATGTCTGGGCGGCGTACTGCCACGTGATCTTCAACCTCAAGGAATTCATTTACCTGGTCTGATGGCTGCTCTACACCGCCTCTGCTGCCCCATGACGAGGCGCGAGATGCTCACCATGTGCCGCAACGGTTTTGGGGGCGCAGCGCTTTTAGGGCTCATGGGCACGGTGCCTTTTGGCCGGATGCCCGGACCGGAGCGCGACCATCCGCTTAATCCCCGGCCTCCCCATCTAGTGCCCAAGGCGCGCAGCGTGATATTCCTGTACATGGACGGAGGAGTCTCACAGGTGGACAGTTTTGATCCCAAGCCACGACTAGCACGCGAGCATGGGCAGAGCCCGTATGATAAATTCAAGGTGGATGCCACCCAATTCGACAATATTGGCACCATTCTCAAGAGTCCGTGGGATTTTAGGCGCTACGGCGAGTCGGGTCTGGAGGTGAGCGATCTCTTCCCGCATGTCGGTCGTTGCGCTGATGATCTAGCGGTCGTTCGGTCCATGGTGGCAGATTTTCCCGAGCACACGAATGCCAACTATTTCCTGCACACGGGGATCGGTATTCAGGGACGCCCGTCCATGGGGGCATGGGTCAACTACGGGCTGGGAAGCGAAAACCAGAATCTTCCTGGATACGTCGTGCTGGATGGGGGTCTGATCCCGCCCGGGGGTCTGGACAACTTCAACAGCGGCTTTCTGCCGGCGTCGTTTCAGGGCTCCATATTCCGATCCGGCGGGCTAGCGAACATTGAACCACAGGACAAGTCTCCCGAACTCCAGCGCCGAAAAATGGCGATGCTGGCGCAGACGGATGAGCATCTGTTGGGTCGCATCGGACATGCTGACGAGGTTGAGTCGGCGATATCCAACTATGAGCTCGCTTTTCGCATGCAGGTATCGGTGCCTGAGCTGACGGACCTGTCGGGAGAAACGGAGGCGACGAAGAAGCTGTATGGCATGGATTCAGACGATCCGCACACGCGCGGCTATGCGGCCCAGTGTCTGCTTGCTCGGCGGTTTGTGGAGCGCGGCGTTCGCTTCATCGAACTTACGTGCCCGCGGGTGGCAGCCGACCGTTGGGATCAGCATGCAAACCTTAAGGGTGGCCATGAAAGTAATGCGCATGCCGTGGATCAACCCATCGCGGGCCTGCTCAAGGATCTAAAGGCCAGAGGACTATTCGAAGAAACGCTGGTTATTTGGGCAGGTGAATTTGGCCGCACGCCCTTTGCGCAGGGGGCTGATGGCCGGGATCACAATCCTTCGGCCTTTAGTATCTGGCTAGCCGGGGCGGGCATACGTGGCGGTACGGTGTACGGCGCTACGGATGAATACGGTTATCGTTCGGTCGAGAACGTCACGACGATTCATGATCTGCATGCCACCATGCTGAATCTCCTCGGGATCGACCACAATCGACTCACGTACCGGTTCAGCGGGCGGGACATAAGGCTTACGGACGTGGCCGGCAAGGTCATCGACGCTATCTTGGCCTGATGCACATCTGGGTTTGTGGCAAGCGATCTTCGGCGAAATGAGCTTTCGTTGTCCGCAAAGGCCGCGTACGGTTAGGCTCATTGCAATGCGTGGATCCCTTCACCCACGGCCTTTGCCGGGACTGTAGTATTTGGAGGCCGTTGCAAAGCTAGTCCGAATACCATATCCTATCTGTCCACGCTTTCAACACTATTTGTATCTTTGCCATGAAACGGACGGTGAACCTCTTCTGCGCGCTCGTATGCGCCATGCTGATTCTTGCCGCGGGCTGCGACAACGACGCTCTTACGGATGGCGGCGCTGCGCCCGATGGTGGACCTCAGTTGGAAACGGAACGGCAATTGAGTATCACGACTCAGGAGGAAGCTTCTGGAGAGGAGTCCCACGACTCTGACGACCCCTATGTAATTGTCGAGGTTATGCCTAGCCTTGTTGGAGGCTGGCAGGCTGTGGCGGATGATGTGGTTTACCCAGAGAGTGCGAAGAATGCGGGAATTGAAGGACGGGTTATCATTACATTCATTGTTGACGAGGAAGGGATCCCGACGGATATTACGGTGGCTAGAAGCGTGGACGAGGCCCTCGATCAGGCTGCTATTGAAGCAGTAAGCAAACAGCGATTTACACCGGGCATGCAGGACGGCGTGCCGGTCCGTGTCTCGCTGTCCCTACCGGTTATGTTCAAACAATCTCCGTAGGTTTCCGGGCGATTGCACGGCAACGGTGCCGTTGTTTGATTACAGAGCCTAGATATAATCCTCTAATGTTCATGAGCGGCATTCTACAGATGTAGGAATGCCTAAGGAAGTCGCAGCCAAGACGGTAGACCTTGTACGGTGCAGCATGAGCGTTTGCGATCCTGCCTCAGGAGGGGTTGGGCGTGAATCCAGGGCCATTAGCTCCCATAGAGGCCTTATGCGAGGGACATGCATGCGGTGGAGACGCACCTGTGGCGTTGATTAAGCCGGTAAGATCAAGAACGAGTGCTGCGGTGCGCCAGATGCAAGGTCTCATTCCAGGGCAACCCAGGTCACTTGCTCAATGCTCTTGCAGAACCGTCGCCAAGCCGCTGAATGCTATACGGATCACGATACTTCGTGCGTGCTGCACGACCTGACCTTCAAGACCTCCTCCCGGAACGTCTTCAAGTGCCTGTACCGCTGTTTCATCCTACAGCGCCCCTGATGCAGCACCTCGTACCGTAGCAGGTAGAGATGCAGCAGCACTTCGTTGTGCGCGTGAAACGCCGCTTCTTTCGGCTCTGCTTCTTCCTGCCGCGGTCCACCCTATGCTTCCGGTACCTGGATGGGATGGGGGGCGAGGCCAGGCAACAGGCCTGCCTTAGCTGGCCGTGTGATTTTCAGCCTTACCCCTTTTACGATATAGCTGCAAGATGGCCTCCGCCGTGCATGCGCCCTCATTCTGATTGGTAAGCAGATAGAAATGGTCGGGGAACAACTCTTCGGCCACACCTCAAGCGCGATGCGGCGCGCGCGGCAATTCAGGTCATGGCACGCTTCCTTGTGCGCCCGACAAATAGGATGCCGCCAGGACGCCGTTTTCCTTCAGGCGCATCAGGTTGCCAATCCAAATCTGTTGATGCATAACGCTCTAAAGGCCGCCTCCAGCTGCACGATCATCTACCGAGCCGCATCCGTTCGCAGCCTGCGCGCGACTACTCGATAAAGCTGTAGCCGTCTCTTAGCACATGCGCATGGCCCCGGGTTCAGCATAGCGCCCAGCATGTCGCCGGTTCCCGCACAACAGGCGACCAGGGGTAGGACAATATTGCGCTTGTAGTGTAAGTGCTGCCCTGCTGCTGGCCATGCGCATCCACGGGCAGGTCGTCTATATCCATGACTATCGTATGGTAGCAATTGCCGCTTCTGGTCTGCAGCATGCGCTTCCTCGCGAAGGTGGTGACGAAATCACTCAACCGGGCCAAATGCTTTTTTTGCCTGGCCTTCGTGAAAGGGTGAGCTGCGAGGCCAAAGGCTTGTCGATTTGAGGGCACCCATCGCCCCGCCGTCGAAGAGGCGGCGAGGCGCATGAGAGGGTCATGGCGCAGGCCAGAGATATCAGGCTGGCGCCCTGAGGATAGAGCAGCAAGAGCGGCCGCATAACCTTTTCCAGGCTATAGGTAATACGCGCCGGATCGAGGGGATCAAAGAGGCGCGCCGCCCTGCGCTCTATGAGGCCGGTACACGTAAAGAGCGCACGCAGCTCCGGCATCGGACGTTACCTTTTCCGTATAGGATCCGGAGACTTTTTGTGGACTTATTGAAGGGAGCAGTCAGCCCATGTTCCTGAGCAGCAGCGGCCGTAGGATTCCCCTTGAGAGTAGTGTTTGTAGTACGATTCCACATCACCTCGTGCATCTTTTGGTGAATAATCCGGAATAATCGGATGCGGGTGCCGCAAGTCCACCCATTCAGTTCCGCTGGTGCGGTGGTTGCACAAGTGCCGATCTGGCCTAGCTGAATTCCTAGCACAGATGTCATCTCACGAGCATGGCATGGTGTACGTAGGGCCCGAGTGCGTATCGTTGCTGCATTGCATCCGTCGCCCAACCGAGTTTCGGCCTAGTCCGAGCCGATTCTTTTGGCCTTGAGTGGTCGTCAGGATCAGCGTGCCTTCTGCCACTGTTAGGGCTCGCCGGCTACTTTCGTCCCGAATGGGGGTCTCGTTTCCGGTTCAGCAATAGGGACTGTCAGCTTGACACGTGTCAGGAAGCCCCTAGAAGATCATGGGGAGTCTGCGGGCACCGGCGTAGTGCACTAAGCGGGTAATCCTCGAGCCTCGAACTCTTTGCTAAGGCCGAATGGCGTTACCCTATTGTAATTGTGGTGTAGATTCTCTAAACTTGCACTATTGCTCCTTACCAACCAGACTGTGCTGACGATGAAGATGATGTTCCGCTTGCTGTTCGCAACAGCATTCACTCTGTTTTTCTTGGTATCAGGCTGCAGCAGGGATTCCATGCCCGATGACTCTTCCATGATGGAGGATGCTGACATGTCAGACGACATGGATGCTGACATGGATGCTGACATGGATGCTGACATGGATATGGACTCCGACACCGGTCACGACAGTGACATGGAGGATGGAGATGCCGACATGGATATGGACTCCGATTCAACTCATCACGGTGATATGGAGGATGAAGACGCCGATGAAGACTCCGACACCGAATTACAGGAAGAATAGTTTGGCGATTACTGCCGAGAAGTAACCTCGGCGCGACCCATCGTTTTCAGCATCCAGTCGTACTGGTGCCCATTCTCGCACTTGCAGCGACGGTGGAGAAGAGTTATTGGATGGTCACGCTGGCAGGGGACATAACTTGCCAAGCGCGGGTGCGTGGTGGTGAGTATTACAGGATGGTCGGTTGGTGTGTGATTGGGCAGCGAGTCGTTGGCTGGTAGCGTCGCGTTTGATATCAGAATGTCTCATGATTCGCGCTTCGAGAGGAATAATAGGAATCAACGCCCAGTAGTGATGAAGTCGTGGCTTTGGGTCTTCGTATGCAAATTTCCTGCCGTTCCAATTCTTGGGGCAATCCGGTTCGACACGCGTTGTCCGGCTACGCCCTAGCAAGATCTGAGGGTTGGCGGATACCGCAAATTGATTGGCACGCGGATCTCATTGATAGTAACGCAGGTGAGGATAGGTAGTAGCAAGACCAAATTGGCATTTCGCCGCAGCCCCCAAGGTCTTGAGCGGAGAGTTTCTGGACCCGGGAATAATATCTCTTTATGGCGTCCTGGCAAGTAAATTCGTACGTGGTGTAATCATGGGGCGGCCCCGGTTGCAATTGCGGGGCCAGCCAGATTGCTTTATAATTCGATTCCAGTTCCGGGTTCACCAGGGTAGCCGGTTTCCGCCGAAAACCATTGGATCATTGTGGGCAAATTCCCATCTATAGTGCGTACACTCACGACAATTGCCCTAGCAACTAGTCCGCCGTTCTAACATGTCCTTCACTGTAAACAACCGTGTTGCTCTCGTTACCGGCAGCACTACCGGGCTTGGAAAAGCCATGGAATTTGCCCTCGTGATCAACGTCAATAGTAAAGGGCATCGACGACAATTAAGATTTGGTTAAGAAGGAAGGCCTCGAATCTCGAAGCCGAGTTCAGTTTTTTGACCCTGGCCGGCACGGGTAACGACCGGAGGGACGCATGGCCCCTGGAAGCGGCTGCGTTCGCGTAAGGCCGGGACTGCGTGAGTTCCTTCCGCCCGCCGAACAGGTCAGCGGTCTGCACGCGGCATGACCGCGTCTGTCCTGGAGCCTATGGCGGTCAGGAGTAGCTATGACCGCGAGGACGGCGGTCAGGACGGCAAGGCTTCTGCGGGAGCGGACTCTGCTTGATGCTCGGCCTCCTGGCGCCTCTTAGAGACCTCCAGCCGATAGCTGGGCAGATTCAGCTCCAGAATCACGCTGTGATGTACCAGCCGGTCTATGGCCGCTGCCGTGGTCATCGGATCCTTGAAGATGCGCTCCCACTGCGAAAACGCCGGATTGCTCGTCAGTAGAACGCTGCCCCGTTCGTAGCGCTGCGACAAAAGTAGGAACTGCACCTCCGTCTCCTGCCGGCTGTGCTGGACGTACCCTATGGCACGGGTGGTGAGCGCCTGGTAGCACGCGAGCCGCTTCAGGAGCTGTGGCAGGCGCAACTCCCGTTTGGCCCTGAGCATCTCCTGCACGAGCTTGCTGCAATGGTATTCGCGACGCCGCTGGAAGATCAGTTCGCGGCCCAGGGCACACAACAGGTGCGTCTTGCCACTGCCGGCAGGCCCAAAGGCCAGAACGTTCTGCCGGCTCTCCAAGAAGCCTCCCTCCAAGAGCACGCTCAGGTGGTGGTCTATCCGTACCGGCAACCGGCCCCGATCGAAGGTGTCCAGCGTCTTCTGCAGTGGCAGCCGCGACTGGTGCAACCAGCGATGAATTCGGTTGCTATGTCGTTGTTGCTGCTCCTGCTCTATGAGCTCCAGCAGGAAGCGCTCATCGACTCCCGTCGGGCCAAGTCGGCCTTCTGTTGGTAACAGGCCCGTATGGCCGGCAAGCGCAGATCCTTCAGTCCCGTGTGTACAGCCCGCTCCAGATCCGCTGTCGCGGCGTCTTCATGGCGCCGCCTCCACCGAAAGAGCAGCCATCGTGGCCTGCTCCAGAAGGCCATCATAACAGCGCAGATCCACCACAGGAGCCGCTACACAAAGAGCCGGAGTCTGCACCGGTGTCTCCATTCTCGTACAGCCTGCTCCGTAATGGCCTCCCTGCGCTGAAGCAAGACGCTGAGGGCCGCATCCACGCCCGATTCGCGCTCCCTGGCCGCCAAATGCAGGACGCGCAGATAGGCCATGTCTGCCCGGTGAGCCTCCTTATGCGTGCGCCGCAGCGCGTCATAGGCCATCCGGAACCGGTGCGTGGCAAAGAGATCCGACCGGTACCGGTAGTGGGCAAACGCTCCCGGACCCAGCACCAGCGAGTCGATCACGTGACGCTACTCCATCCGGTACTTGCCCTCGCCGAAGAGCCGCGGCATACGCTCCATAAGGTGCTGCCCATACCACACCTCGACCCATTCGCCAAAGACGCGTACGTCGACACACTCACCGATAAGCTGGCTTTGCACCGAATAGCTGTTCTTTCTCACGCGTATCGTGCTGCCACTGGATACCCGCACGCGGTAGCGTTTGTAGCTCTCCAGGCGCCGCTTTGGCAGGGGCCCCAGGAAGGCCTTCTCCTCTTTGAAGCGCTCCTGGCGCTCCGCATTCAGCTGCCCAAACAGCTTCTCGAGAAAGGCCTCGTAGGCCTGCCGACTCTCGAAATCGTTGCTGCCACGAAGGATGAGCTCGTTCTTTATGGCCCGCTTCAGACGGTGGTGCCGCTGTTCAACCTTCCCGTTCTCATGTGGACTCGCCGGCTGCGTATGCCGCGAGTCCATCCCGTAGTGGCGCAGCAGTGCCTGATAGCGTTCGGTGAAGTCTTCACCGCTCTTGCGCTTCAGGTTGCGTACCGCACAGCTCATCGAGTCCGTCTGATGCAGCCGGGGCGCACCTGCACAGCGCGCGAGCGCTTGCTGCAGGCCTTCCGAGAGCGCCTCGAAGCTCTCCGACCTGCAGACCGTGCCGGCCTCCCAATTGGAATATGCCAGCACAAAGTGATACAACAGATGCAGGGACGGCTCCCCCTGCATCTGTTACCTCCAGTTCGTTGAGGCACGTGAAGTCGGACTGCGCACGCTCCCCGGGGGCATACTCCTGGTCGAAGTAGACCTCCTTCGGAGCTCCCTCTATGGCCTTCCACTGCTTTACGCGCCGCTACAGCGTACGCAACTGGCCCTGCTGGAACTTGCCCGGATGTCGGCGCTGCAACTCGCCAAAGAGCGCCTTCACCTCGAGGCCGGGATTGACTTCCAGAAGAGCCCTGGCTTCATCCCACACCTCCGCGAACGGATCCTTGCGCGTGCGCCATGTGTGGGGCTTCTTTGTATCGCTCGGCACCTTGCCCAGACGCACATATTTGCGCGATGTAGCCTGGCACATGCCAGCCTTGGCCGCTGCCGCTGTTATGGGTACATCCTTTTTCACGACCAACTTAAAAAGAAGAAGGACCTGCTCATCGGTAACCATCTCGGACGTGGATTGGCTGGAACAATTCGCCCATCCACGCCCAGAAACACCTTAAGTCCCATTTTATATTAATTTGTCGCCGCTGTAATGTCTAAATGTCGCCAAACACACGTAGCAACATTTTGTCTATAGTCCGTGCCAGGCATGCGGCGATCCATTTGAAGATCTAACGGTTGCATTGAAAATCATTGGTCCGATCCTGTTGCGTGAATGGCTTCAGGGCATTACTATGGTCCGACAACGTATGGAAGTATTGTTATGATGGTATTCATGCTGGCGCTGCTGGCACTCGCGCCGCGCGTTCTTCTCATTACCGGCCAGAATAACCACGATTGGGAGCGCACGAGCGCGCACCTAGAAGCAATATTGAATGAAGGAAGTGAATTTGAACTCACGGTGTTGCAGACGCCGTCGAAGGGTGAGCCGTGGCAGGACTGGGCGCCCGACTTTGTCTCGTACGATGTGGTATTGCTGGTTTACAATGGAGAATTCTGGCCAGCTCCGGTTCGTTCGGCATTTGAGGCATATATCGCAGGTGGCGGCACGGCACTTGTGCAGCATGCGGCTAACAATCCGTTTCCCGGCTGGGAAGCCTATGAGCAAATGGTTGGCCTGCTGTGGCGCGGGCCTGGCGCTGGATACCGGGTCTTTATGGACGCCGACGGAAGCCTCGTGCGCCTGGCCCCAGGCGAAGATATTGGAGCCGGGCACGGAAGGCTCCATGATTGGCAGATTATGTCCCGCGAGGCGTCGCACCCGATTCTTCAGGGCCTCCCTGCCCAGTGGATGCACCCGCATGACGAGCTTTACCACGGTCAGCGCGGTCCGGCCGAAGACATGCATATTTTGGCTACGGCCTATTCAAGCCCGGAGCATGGAGGGAGCGGCAGGCATGAGCCCATGCTATGGTGGATTCCCTACGGCGACGGTAAGGTACTCACATTTCTGCCTGGCCATCTCTGGGCTGGACAGGATGACGATCGGGCCCTCCGCTGTGTAGGTTTCCGAACGCTCGTGCGACGGGGCGTTGAGTGGCTCGCCACGGGTAGCGTAAGCCTGCCGGTCCCGGATGATTTCCCTACGGCTGATAGCGTCCGCGTCCGGCCCTAATGCGCTGCAATGCCATGGAGAAAGTTGCCGCGCTGATTCTGCTTGTCGCCACGGGTGCAGTGGCAGGCTTCGCCCAGAATGATGCCGATACGTCCTGGATTTCACTCTTTGACGGCGAGAGCCTTCAGGGATGGGAGGAGTCGAAGAATTCGTCATCCTTTACCGTGGAGGATGGCAGCATAGTGGCGCACGGAGAGCGTTCGCATCTTTTTTATGCGCGGGAGACCGCGTTCACGAATTTCCATTTCAAGGCCGACGTGTGGACGTCGCCCAGTGCCAACTCCGGCATCTATTTCCATACGGCTTACCAGGAGGAAGGATGGCCGTCCAAGGGCTACGAGGCCCAGGTCAACAACACATACGAAGGCGACCCCAGGCGAACTGGGAGCCTATATGGTATTTCCGACGTCTTGGATGCACCAGCCACAGACAACGAATGGTTTACCGAACATATCATCGTCGAGGGCAAACGTATCACAATCCAGATCAACGAACACATTGTGGTGCAGTTCGTGGAGAAAGAGCCGGTGGGCGAGCGCAGATTGAATAGCGGAACGTTTGCCCTGCAGGCCCACGACCCGGGAAGCCGCGTCCTCTACCGCAACATATTGGTGCGGCGCCTGCCCGATAAATAGCTTGTGTTACATGTCCTCTGCGCCGAAAAGATCTTCCGGACGCAAATTGGGCTTGAATTTGTCACCAAAGCCGGAATTGTTGGGATTGTACGCTCCCGCATAACTGCTGGAGGCGCCGTTTGAAGGGATATCGAGGCCCATTGCCCAGAGAATACCATTCAGCGCCAGCTTTCGCATCGATTCCTCTCTGAAGTCGTACGGATGCCCGAGTGTGGTAAAAAACACGCGGGTCGCTACGCCGGATGTGCCGGTGTATGATTTCGTCCAGGCGACGGGGTTAGTGAGCGGAAAACGGTCGAGCCGGTCGTTTTCGGCGTGGTTGGAGCGGAGCGCAGTGCCCAGAAGTAGCGGTTCGCTGTCCCCATATAGCGCATCTTCCTCGCCGTGGACATGATACAGCCAGGAGTGCGCCTGGAAAGGCTGCACGCCGCGCAGTATCTCGTGCCCGTCCTGTTCCGCGATCAGTTGCACATCGGTTAGCGGGGCGCTTCCGTCGTCAAAGTGGCCGTGGTGTGTGATCCAGCGCTGGCCGAATACGCGGGTAGGCCAGTTGTCATTGAGATGGGCCCGCGTCGAGTCTTCCCTGTAGAGGAAGGCGTGGGTGGCCGTGCGAAATCCTGCCATCGGCCGGCCGGACTCGGCAAACGCCAGGATACGGTGCGCTTGCGAGTCCGGCAATGCCCGAAAACGCGTGAAGAGCACCATCATATCGGCATTCTCCAAAGCGTCGAGTCCGGCAATGTTATCCAGCACATTGGGATCAACAAAGCCTTCGTCGTCCAGGGCGAAGCATACGCTAACCCTGAATCCGTAGTCCCGCTGCAGGATTCTCCCAAGCATGGGCATGGATTCCTCTGATCGGTACTCTTCGTCGCCTGTTACAAAGACAATGTGGGGCGGGGCCGTATCCGTGGCGGAATCCGTTGCGGCGCAACCCGCAGCTACGAGGATGATGGCGGCTAGGGTTCGGTGCATGGTAGTGGAAAAAAGGGTGGATACTCAAGGCCGGCTGTGGCCTTCTGCCCTGTACCTTTCCAGAAGCGCCGCCAGACGGGCAACTGTGGCTGGCTCAGTGGCGTACAGGTTCCGCTCCTCAGCTGGATCGCTCGAAAGGTCGTAGAGCTGCCCGGCAGGCTCACCGGCCTCAGGGGTCACACTGCGAGGCACAGTGAAGCCCCCGGAGCCTCTTCCTAGAATAAGTTTCCAGCGCCCATGGCGCACGGCGAACGTCCCGTTGGCGGAGTGCTGGACCATGGCTTCGCGTAGCCCGGCTCCGCTGCCGGTAAGTGCGGGGAAGAAATCGTAGCTGTCCCCTGCGGCCCCGTGCGGTAGGGTCACGCCAAGGACCGCGGCCGATGTGGCCATGAGATCCGTCAGGGAGACCAACTGGTTGCTGGTGCTACCGGCGCGTACACGGCTCGGCCATCGCACGAGAAACGGCACTCGGTGGCCTCCTTCCCAGACATCCGCCTTCTGGCCGCGCCAGGGTCCATTGGCGTCGTGCCCATACTCGGTACGGTCAGAGGAGAGCCAATGGGCTCCGTTGTCACTGGTGAAGATGAGGAGGGTTTCGCCTGGAAGGGCATCAATCGCGCGAACAATATCCCCCACTACATGGTCCACCTGTGCCACGAAGTCCCCGTATTTACCTGCGTCGCTGGCGTGCGTAAAGTCGGCGGTCGGCACCCACGGGGTGTGTGGCGCGGTCAGCGCTACGTACAGAAAAAACGGATCGCCTTCTCCATGTGCCTGAATGAAGCTCACGGCCTCTTCTGCCACGCGGGGTAGCACTTCAGCGTGCCGGTATCCCGGTGCAATTGGGCCTGCACGCCAGAATCCTTCGCCTCCTCTCCGTCGATGTCGGCTTGCAGCAATCCATCCAGTAGGCTGGGCTTCGACTCCTGTATTTTGCACATAGACATATGGCGGGTGGTCGACAGAGGCCGGGATGCCGAAGAAATAGTCGAAGCCGGCCGCATTCGGCCCTGGATCGAGGGGTAGGTCATACCGCGTGGAGTCGCGGATACCAAGTCCGAGGTGCCATTTCCCGATGGCGCCGGTGGCGTACCCTTGCTCTTTGAAGAGCTTGGGCAACGTGAATCTCGTTGTATCAATAAGGTTTGGTGAGTCCCCCTGTAGTACCCAACTCTTGAGGCGCGTTCTCCAGGCATATCGGCCGGTGAGGAGGCCGTAGCGTGTAGGAGAACAGACCGCAGAGGGTGAGTGGGCATCGGTAAAGCGCATGCCCTCGTCTCCAATACGGTTGAGGTGGGGCGTTGGAATCTTGGATGAAGGATTGTAGCGTTGAATATCCCCATACCCCAAGTCGTCTGCTAGAATGACGACGACGTTGGGAGGTGTTGGCTCTGATTGATGTGCGCCCAGCAGGCAGGCAAGCAGCAGCAAGAGTGGTGTTCGCATGTTAACGGGTCACGGGTGACATGGCATCGAGAATCTCTTGTAATCTGTCCCTCACATGCCGCTTGGTATCGTCCAAAGTCGAGTCTGCCAAGGGAGACTGTTCGTCCAGATCGTGGGACCAGTTATAAAAGCTGCCATCGGCATAGAGTTTCCAGTCGTGGTCCTGCACGTAGCGGCTGGGTACGAAGGATCCCCACCTCGGGTCGTAGTGGCCATAGATCCATTTCCGTGTGGTGTCTGCCCTGCCTGTCAACTGCCCGTAGAAACTTTGGCCGTCCGTCGTCAGATCTTCCGGTATCATTCGGCCTGCTGCCTCTAGAAGTGTAGGAAGAAAATCCGTAAAGTCAATAAGAGCGTCGTTTTCTTTGCCGGGCGCAATGGTACCGGGCCAGTAGGCAATGAGAGGCACATGCGTACCCGCCGCCACTGGGAATCCCTTCTTTCCGCGAATGGTTCCGGAAACGTGTTCTGACGAAATTCGGCGATCAGTGCCATTATCTCCGGTGAAGAGCACCAGTGTGCGCCGGTCCAGTCCGAGGCTTTGGAGCTTCGCCGTTATGCGGCCTACAATAGCATCCATATACGCGACGTTCGATGCAAAGTAAGCGGGATCGTCTACGCCTCCGGCTGGATCGAGTGCCGAATAATCCGCATGATCGGGTGTTGGCTGGAATGGGAAATGCGTCAGTACCATGGAATAGTACAGCAAGAAGGGCTCGTTTCTGTGCCGCTCGAGAAAATCTTCGGCAAAGCGCGTGAACATTTCCGGGCCGTACCCATCCAGGAATTCCCGCGTCGTACTCCCAGAGTTGTAAATCGTCGGCGCCTTGAACCGCCAGCCGCGTTCCTGGACCTGCCAAAGGGCAAATTCATCGAATCCGGCATCCTCGGGGGTTGATCCACCGCGGCCTGCCCGTTCTCGCTGGAATGCATCACCGTACAGTTGCCATTTACCTGCGATGCCAGTCGAGTAGCCGGCCTCGCGAAGCAGATGGGCGAACGTGCGTTCATCCGGGTCCAGCAGTCCAAAACCGATGTAATTCCTGAATGAATATTTACCCGTCATGATTTGCACGCGTGAGGGTGTGCAGAGCGGAGTCGAGAACGCGTGCGTAAAGCGCAGGCCCCCGCGTGCGAGTGAGTCCAGATTAGGCGTGTCGTAACTCAGGCCGCCGTTAGTGCCCAATGTTTCGTACCCGAGATCGTCCGCCATGATAAGGATGATGTTGGGCGGCTGCGGGCCGTCGCAGGAAGCGAGGAGGAGAAGCAGTGGAAGGGCGCGGTACAACGCAGGGCGAATTGGACGAGTCGTTTCTGAATATAGTCCAGGCGCTGCGTTTTTGCTAAGTCCCCATGCGGAGGCGCTGGCTTCATGGGAATACGCCGTGGAATGGATGTCGCGGTAGGCCGGGCATGCGCGGCGCGGGACCAGGCCCGGCCGTGTTGCCTCCCGTTGGTGCAGGGCGCCGGACATCCAATCAGACACGGGCCCGGTGGGAGGGCCGGCTTGGACTTTCGCTCTCCGGTAGGCGATATTGCGGGCAGCAAGCCTACTTGGACTATGCGTTCCATTCTTTGCGTTCTCTTTTTACTTGCGGCATGTAAACCGGTACTGGAGCCGTTTGACCGGATGCCCAATGTCCTTATTCTTTACACGGACGATCAGCGGTTCAATACCATTCATGCGTTGGGAAACGATGCAATTCGGACACCCAATATGGATCGCCTAGTGCGCGAGGGGACGGTCTTTACACGTGCCCAGACCATGGGCGGTCTTCATGGTGCGCTGTGCGCACCGAGCCGTGCCATGCTGATGACGGGCCGGCCACTCTTCAGCTTGCACGAGACGGGAGATGTCATCCCAGCATCACACGTCATGCTTCCCGAGCTTCTCGCCCGGGCAGGCTACCAGACCTTCACCACGGGCAAATGGCATAATGACCGGCATTCCTTCGCTCGCGCCTTCGGCAGTGCTGCGGACATTTATTTTGGAGGCATGCACTGGCCGGCTGACGGCGGGCACGAAGGCCCCATGGTCCATGCCTTCGATTCTTCGGGTATATATCCCAAAGAAACCCGTCGTCAGGCCGATACCTATTCCTCCACACTTTATGCAGATGCGGCTACTGCCTTCCTGCTACGTGTAGGAGATGCACCTTTTTTTGCGCACGTATCCTTCACCTCGCCCCACGATCCGCGAACGCCACCCGCGCCGTTTGATTCGTGGTATGCGGCAGATTCCATTGCGCTGCCGCCGAACTATTTGCCGGAGCACCCCTTTGACAACGGCGAGCTGTGGGTCAGGGACGAGATGTTGCGCGAACATCCACGTTCCGAAATGGCAGTTCGTGAGGAGATTGCGGGCTATTATGGCATGATCAGTGAGGTGGATGCCCAGATCGGACGCATCCTGGATGCATTGGCGGATGCTGGTCTGCGGGATAACACGCTGGTCGTATTTGCAGGCGACAACGGTCTGGCTGTCGGAAGCCATGGGCTGCTCGGCAAGCAGAACCTTTACGAGCACAGCATGCGCGTGCCCCTCATTCTTTCTGGTCCCGGCATACCTAGGGGCGAAGTGAGAGACGCACTAGTTTATATTTTCGATGTATTTCCGACCGTGGTCGAATACGCCGGTCTGCCGGTACCCGTGACCGCAGAGGGACGGAGTCTTATTCCAATACTGAACGGAGCCGATGCCCCGGTTCGCAGCGCAGCCTTTTATGCCTATCGGGATCTTCAGCGTGCCGTTCGAACCGCCGACAACTGGAAGCTTATTCGCTACAACGTGGGTGGCACCGTACGGGATCAGCTCTTCAACCTGAATGACGATCCGTTCGAGACCCGGAACCTGGCGGAGGATCCAGTTTTCGAAGACAAGTCTCTGGAACTCAAGGCCCTTCTGATTGAGCAGAGCACCTATTACTCCGACCCGCTGGACCTGACGACCTGGGGTCCTTAGCGGAGCCTGTGGTTGGGAGCGCCAACTTCCTGTTCTATTAGCTTTAGTATTCTCCGGTACTCGTCGGTCCAGCTGGCTGGTTCCTGAAATCCGTGTCCCTCTACTGGGTAGACCGCCAATTCCCAGTCCTCTTTCCCGAGCTCGATGAGGCGCTGGGCCAGGCGCACAATATCCTGGAACTGTACGTTCAGGTCTACCATGCCATGCGGCATGAGTAATGGGTCCTCAAGTCCTTCCACGAAATTGATGGGAGAACTCTGTGCATAGGCGAGCGAGTCCGTGGCTGGCGTGTTGAGGATATTAGAGGTGTAGGCGTGGTTGTAATGTGCCCAATCCGTAACGCTGCGCAGTGCAGCACCCGCACCAAAATGCTTCGGCTCCGTAAAGAGGGCCATCAGCGTGAGGAAGCCGCCATAGGAGCCTCCATAAATGGCCACGCGTTCGGGACCAATACCGTAGATCCGGCCCAGATAGCGGGATGCGTCCACGTAATCCTGCAGGTCGCGGCCTCCCATGTGGCGGTAAATGGCCGTGCGCCAGTTGCGTCCGTAGCCAGCTGAGCCACGATAGTCAACCTGCATTACCGTATATCCCAGATCCGCCAGCAGGTTATGGAACATGTACTCGCGGTAGTAGCTGCTCCACCAATCATGCACGTTCTGCAGGTAGCCGGCGCCATGGACGAAGAGGACGGCGGCGCCATTGCTTTCTACAGGCTCAAATACGTGGGCGGGAATTCTGGCGCCATCCGAAGCTCCAAACCATACCGTTTTAGGCACGCGCCAGTCGTACGATAGCCATTCTTCGGTCTGCGAGTGCGTGATGCGCTGTATAGTTTCGCCTTGCACGTAGACTTCCGGCGGGCGCGTGGTCTGGGAGTGGAGGATGGCCAGGACGTCGCCGGCGGGGTTGAGCACTGCGTCATTGCGGCCAGCCATGGTGGTCAGCTGCGTGGGCTCCCCTCCGCTGTCCGGCAAAGAGAATAGGTGGCGGGCATGGGGAGTGGCCAGGCCGCTGGAGAAGTACCAGGTGGCCCCGTCCTTGGACAAGTGTGGGTCGAACACCTCGAAATCTCCGTCCGTCAACTGCGCAATCTCGCGGGTCTCCACGTCCACCGAATAGAGGTGGCTAAAGCCACTGGCCTCGCTCTGGAAGTAGAATCTACGGTTGTCGGGAAACCATCCACCTGTACTTGCTCCGCCGAACCAGGAAATGCCGGGCCCCGCAATCCACGCTTCGTCATGCTGCCGGTCCAGAACGGTAATTACGCCGGATTCCGCCTCCAGGAGGGCGATCCATCGGTCCTTGTTGTCGTAGGCCCGAACTTCGAGTACGGCATGCTTCCCGTTGCCACTCCAGAACGGGCCGTGTGAAAACAGGTGCCGTTGAGACGCGGCGGAGTCCAATTCTACGCCCTGCTCGCGCAAATATTCGGCCACGTCATAGGTTCCCTGGAGTTGGTGTAGATCCACCTGGAATGTGGTATCTCGGTCTAGATCCTGTAGGTAAAGCTGGAACGAAGAGGCATCTACGCCCACTTTAGGCCGCGCCGAGAGCTCCGTGGCGTAGCCACTTTCAGTTACGTAGTCCATGGCATTGGTACGATTGGGCGCGCCCGAGGACTTGATTGTGGCGAAAGACACAAAACGCTCCGTTGGGTCGATGCGGAGCTGCTGCACGCTGCGCCCCGACAGGTAGTGCGTTAGAGGTCTCTTGCGGGCATCGCGCATACGGGCCGCTTTTCGCTGCTCTTCGTCTTGCTGCTCCTGGCGCACAAAGTCAAACAGGTGACGCTGTTGCGCCTCAAGGAATCTACCTTGCGCGTCCCGGTCCTTCGTGTCGGGTCCGGAACCCGGCTGTAGGTCCGTGAGCTGGCGAGTGGCTCCTGTTGACAGGTCGAGCCGAAAAAGATTGTTGTCCCGCTCGTATATCACCGCCGAGCCGTCTGGAGCAAACCGCGGCCCGCGCTCGCTTTCACGCGTATCCGTCAATCGCACATGGTCTCGGCTAATTCGATGGTAAAGGAAGATATCGCCGTTTTTGGCATACACCTTGCGACTGATGCTCCGATCATATACATGTTCTCCGTGATGCCAGTTGTCGAAAGTTGGTCCCATGTTGCGGCGTCGGTCGGGTGGTACCTTTGCGGGCTTTCCACCATCACGGCCAACACTGTACAGGGAGTCATCGGGGAAAGCCCCCATGGGATTCCACCAGAAATACAGGGTATCTCCGTATTCTGACCAGAAGGGAGCGGAAGGCCACGCTCCGATGTAGGAGTTGGGATCCTGCATGATCTGTTCCACAGAAAGCGAAGACTGTTGGGCCATTGCGACGGGCAGGACCCCGAACAAGAGAAGGACAATAAGGGAACGTGGCATCGTGCTGTTGGAGAAGTGCTTTAGGATGCAAGTTTACGGCATGTAGGCGTATAGTTGCCGAAGGTGTCTATCGGACCTGCGCGCTGTATAATCTCCGTATTCTAGCTTCGGAATCGTTACCTGTGACTCGGAAACCTAACTGATTGCCGCGCGTGGAGAGTGGCAGCACGAAGAATTCATTTCTCCATGCGGATTACCACTTTGCTGTTACTTGTCCTGCCGCTCTTGCCAGGGGACGACCTTCCTTTAGAGAAGATAAAGCTGCCCGAGGGATTCACTATCGAAGTGTATGCGGAAGGGGTGGCCAATGCGCGGCAGCTCGCGCTGTCACCTGCGGGCACGCTGTTTATAGGTTCGCGCCGGGAAGGCAAGGTGTATGCTGCCCGGGACATGGATGGAGACATGAGGGCCGAAACGATTGACCTGATCGCAGATAGCCTCAATATGCCGACGGGCCTTGCCTTCCATGAAGGATCCCTGTACGTGGCAGCCGTCAGTACGATTCTACGCTACGACGGCATTGAGGCCCACCTGCAAGATCCGCCGGAACCCGTAGCAGTGGTGGAGGATTTGCCGACCGATGCGATGCACGGATGGAAGTACATTGATTTTAGCCCGGAAGGCAAGCTATTCGTCCCGGTTGGTACACCATGCAATACATGCGAGAAGCCCGACCCGTACGCGGCCATTCTGGAAATGAATCCGGATGGAAGTGGGCGGCGGGTATACGCCCGGGGCGTGCGGAATTCCGTGGGTTTCGATTGGCACCCGGTAACGGGAGACCTCTGGTTTACCGACAACGGTCGGGACAATATCAGCCCGGACCCGACAGTAACAGATGATCTGCCGTCCTGCGAACTCAATCACGCACCAGAGGCCGGCATGCATTTCGGCTACCCATATTTTCATCAGGGAGATACGCCGGATCCGAAATTCGGCGAGGGCCGCAGCGCTGACGAATTTGCAGCCCCGGCGGTAAACCTGGGGCCTCATGTTGCGCCGTTGGGCATGGAATTTTATACGGGCATCATGTTTCCGGAGACGTATCACAACCAGGCCTTCATAGCCGAGCATGGTTCTTGGAATCGCAGGGAAAAGATTGGCTATCGTGTCAAATTGGTCCACTTCGATGAAGCCGGAAATGCGACCGGACAAGAAGTGTTTGCAGAAGGGTGGCTCGACGGTGACCAGTCATGGGGTCGACCTGTCGACTTTGCAACCATGCAGGACGGCTCACTGCTGCTCTCGGATGACCAGGCCGGCGTGGTGTATCGGATTACGTACAGTTCGCCGGAGCCGAAATAGAGGGCACCGTGGATTCCCGCGATTGGCCGTTAGAGGGAGATAGCATGGCGCCCAGCATCGGGTGGGCTAGAAAGTGCCTTCGCGTTGTGACGTCTGCGTTGGCACCGGATTGTGCCCGACTAGAGCATGCTGCATAGAGTGCTCTCGCTGTACGGTTCGTGGCTTGGCAGCAGACGATGACTTTGAGGACTTATACCGAAAGTATCTGTGCTACTGATGGCCGAACACATGGGGTAGAGCGAGAGGCAACTTTGGTGGTACGTGATTGAATCGTTAACTACGTTGGCGGGGATGCGCGGCGGATTGAAGAAGTCCGTGGACTTTCCACAATATAAACGGTAGGAGCGTTATAAAGGCCTCGGCATGCAGAGCGGACGGATCAGTATTGTTTGTTCGGGCAAGTGGGGCGGAGCTAGTTCAGTTTAACACAGAAGGCAGGCATACGAGCACGATTCACATGGTGCCGCCGCATCACAGACCGGTTAAGCACGATGTGCCGAAGGCCACTAATTTTTCATTCTCTTATGCGTGATTGGAAAGAGCTTCACGCCAGGCATACCATTACGATTTCTGTCGCAACGCCCCGCGAAATTGCAGTACATGCACCGTAACAAAGATTATCGTACTTAAGTCAGTGATACCAGCTTGGAGTGGGGATTCCGCGAGAAGGAGGTCATTCCGCCCCAAATATAAATTAACCGCAAGAGAAGGGCGGGCTGACGTAGGCGGGTTACCCGTCGTGACACAGAGTGCCGATATCCCTAGTTCTATGATGGAAGCATACGAGTATTCCAGATAAGCCAACGGGAACGTGGTGGGGCAAAGAATCGCGGGAATTAGGTGATCTGCTCGGAATCCTCGCTAATACGAATCGGCAGCTCACTAATTATAGTTGGCCATTTGCGTTGGGATACATTGTGCGCGGACACGGCGCCAACCACGGCAAACCCCGATAGTAATTCTCTAATGAGCCAGGCGCCTGCTGCCCTTGCATCATGGGTTATTGCATGCGTCGGAATAAGGCGGCGGAGGTCGCAGCAAATTTGCAGCGTCCAGGTCCGGCGGAGATGCCAATGGCGGAATTTCTATTCTGCAAATACGCTCTTGTCCATATGCATGGTCACCAGCATGTGGGGCAGGTCCACCACTTCTGCGATATGTAGATTACCGGCCAGCGATGCGAGTACATACGCTTCAACGCGGCTCAGCCCCCGCTCCGCCTCCAGGTAGTCAATCATGTATCGGGTGGCCTTCGCGGTAGCCTCGTCAATGGTTTTGGCAAAGCCGGTCACGGCGTAGTATTCGTCCGTCTCATATTGGGGCTCCTGCAGGTAGGGCTTGTCCTTGATAACATTGACCTCGTATACGAATCTCATTGGGGCCTCAATGGCCGTGCCGCTGACCTCGCCCAAGCCCTGCGCAGCATGGGAGTCACCAATAGAGAACAGCGCTCCCGGTACAAGGACCGGGAAGTAGACGGTGGTCCCCTCGATTAAATGAGGGTCGTCCATGTTGCCCCCGTTCTGGCGGGGAGGGATGGTGGTAAGCATGGAATCCGTTGCGGGGGCGACGCCCATCACGCCAGGAAACGGTTCGAGTCTAACCCTCACTCCGTCCATGAATTCGGCGTAGGCATCGCCATCTTCTATAGTGAAGATCTTCAGAAAGGGCTCTGTGAACTCCTCCGCCAAGAAGCCGAATCCCGGGAAAACGGCCGACCAGCCGTATGCTCCTATCTGGATGTCGTGGAGTGTGACCGCAAGGACGTCTCCTACCTCTGCACCCTCGACGTATACGGGGCCCACAAGGGGATGTATGGGGCTGAAGTCCACCTTAAGTACATCCTCCACGGTTGACTCCGGCGTAAGTTGGCCGTCTGAAGCTTCCGGTACAAGAGCCTCAATTACGGCACCGGACGGGACGGTAATTAGTGGCGGAATCAAAGCGCTGAAGCGGTTATGCGTCTCAGAAATGCTGAATTCTGGCGTGACTCTCGATTCGGGAGGAGGAGCGATGGTATGATTGCTGCAGGCCGCGATGCATACGCCAAGTAAGGATGCCGCGCAGGCCGTGCGGAAACACGTCATGAATTCACCTCGTGCGCTGGACGGAATTCACCTAATGTCTGGCAAGATACGGTTAATTTACTCTTACTCTGCTGACCTATCGGCCAATTTGTACGATG
Source organism: Rhodothermales bacterium (assembly GCA_965216255.1). GTDB lineage: Bacteria > Bacteroidota > Rhodothermia > Rhodothermales > Bin80. The sequence continues at coordinate 2,642,431 of OZ244148.1, read as the reverse complement.
TTAAGTACCCTAACCAAATTGATCACGGAAATTAGACGCGAAATCGCCACGACGCGCCGGATGCTTGAGCGCGCCCCGGAGGACCGATTTGACTGGCGGCCGCATCCAAAGTCGATGAGCCTGGGCGATCTGGCTGCACATTTGGCAGAAATCCTGTGGTGGCAGACCGTGACGCTGGAGCGGGACGAATTTGACTTCTCCCTGCCTAGGGAGCGGCGTGCCATTCCGGAAAGTACGGCGGCGCTGCTCCAGACGTTTGATGCCAAGGCCGCCGAGCTTGAACGGGCGCTGGCTAGTACGGACATGGCGGACCTTTCCAGCCGGTGGACGCTCCGGAACGGCGATCATGTAATTCTCTCCGATCCGAAGGCCGATGTGGTGCGCACCTTTGGCATAAGCCACATGGTGCACCACCGCGGTCAACTCAGCGTGTACCTCCGTCTCCTTGAGGTGCCAGTGCCGCCGAGCTACGGCCCGACGGCTGACGAGTAGCGGTAGGCCGAGACCCCAATAGTTCTGCGGCTTTTTCCTGCAGGATCTCAAGTACGAGGTCCACGTGGCACCGGTGCGTACGAAAGCTGCCGACAACAAGCCGCAGGAATACGCTTCCATTAAGGCGCGTGGAAGAAATGAAAACGCGTCCGTCCAGCTGAATGGCGCGTGTAAGTTCCGTGTTAAAGGCGTCGGCGTCGCCACTCGGCGGCACGTAGCGGTACACGACAATGGAAAGATCGGGATAGGGCCCCACTTCGAATCCATTGATGCCGCGAATCCGCTCGTAAAAATAGCGAGCAAGGAGGATCTTCTCGCTGAGCGCCGCCCGGAACGGGGCAACGCCGTGTGCCTTGAGTGGAAGCCACATGCGCAAACCACGAAAATGCCTCGTGAGCTCCGGCGACATCAGCGCTGGAGAGTCCCCCGCGACATCGTGTATGGCATCCCGCATGAAATTGGCACCACCCCAGTGCGACTCGATGAGCAGTTTGCGGTCCTTGACTAGGAGAGCACCCGTTCCGTACGGCAGGAACAGCGTTTTGTGTGGATCGAGCACGATCGAATCTGACATGCCTAGGCCACGCAGAACGACCTGACCTTCCGGGCAGAGAATAAATAGTGCGCCGTACGCCCCATCTACATGAAACCACAGGCCGTGCTCGTGGGCGATCTCGCCGAGCGCTGGAATGGGGTCTACGCTGCCGGTATTGGTGGTGCCAGCACTGCCGACAACGAGCCACGGTCGCAATCCCTTTTCCTTGTCGGTGCGTATAGCCTCGTCAAGAGCCTCCGGAACCATGTGGAAGCCTGAGTCCGTTGGAATCAGTTGAATCGGGCACGCGCCAAGACCCGCGATACGCAGTGCTTTGTCCATGCAGAAGTGGGTCTCGGTCGAGAGATACACCACACTGCGCTCCAATTGTGCTGCGCTCACGCCATGCGCATCCCTTGCCGTCACGACGGCGGACAGGCTGGCTATGCTTCCTCCCGATGCCAGAAAACCGGCAGATCCTTCGGGATAGCCGATGAGGGAGGCCATCCACCGGGTGAGCATGTTTTCCATCCGCACGGCACCTGGAGCGGAGAAGTAGAAGCCGGCATACCGGTTCGAAAGTGCTGCCAAGAGGTCACCGAACGCCGAGTGGACGAGCCCACCACCCGGAATGTAGCCGAAATTCCTGCCGCAGGCCGGATTGATGCCAAGCGTGTCTACCTCCGTGCGGAGCAGCTCCATCAGCGCATCGATGGGCATACCCTCTTCCGCGATGGGGGAATTGGTCAGCATTTCCTCACTTGGATCTCGATATCCGTACGCCTTGGCACCAAGGAGTCCCTGAATAAGGCGCCGTGCATACCGCAGGGTGGCATCTTGCAGGGTATCCCATTCCGTTTGTCCTAATTCTAGGCTTGAGGCCTTCTGCTCTAGTAGTGCGAGTTGTTTGTCCATGTGTATGCGTTTGTATTGGGGAAAGGCTGATGCAATGATGGCAATTGATGGCGCCTAAAGAAATTCCAAAATACGTACCTTTCTGCGGCTTGTGATACCGCCTATGTCCAGTGATGCCATTACGCAGCGTATTGTAGAAGCGGGGGCTGTCGCCATCCTCCGCATGAAGGATTCGTCCGGCCTGTTGCACGTTGCCGAGGCACTCCTGCAGGGCGGCGTAACGGCCCTGGAAGTCACGCTCACTACGCCGAATGCGCTCTGGCATATCGAGCGGCTGGCAAATCGCTACGCTTCTTCGACCATCATTGGCGTGGGCTCCGTGGTCGACCGCGCCTCTGCCCGGCGGGCGATCGACAGCGGTGCGATGTTCGTGGTAAGTCCCGTGCTGCTGCCAGAAGTACTCGAGGAGGCCCACGCCCACGGACTACCTGCCATACCAGGAGCGCTTACGCCGTCGGAGGTCTTTTGTGCCCATTCCCTCGGGGCATATCTCATCAAGATATTCCCGGCAGGAATGTTCGGTCAGTCCTACATCAGGGCGCTGCTTGCTCCCCTGCCCGATCTTAAACTCATGCCGACGGGAGGCGTTACGCCCTCTAACGCGGGACAGTGGCTGGAGGCCGGTGCCTGCGCGGTGGGTGTTGGCAGTGCGCTCCTGGACCGGCAGGCCATAGCGGAAGGGCGCTACGACGTGATCTCTGAGCGAGCCAGAAGGCTCATGCGCAGCATAGCACAGGCCAGATCAGCCGCTCAACTAGCAAGGGAGGCGCCGTGAAAGTCTGCACACTGGGTGAGCTGATGCTCCGGCTCTCACCGCCTTTGAACGACCGCTTCACACAGGCAGTGACTCTTGAGGTAACCTACGGAGGCAGCGAAGCCAATGTCGCGGCCTCACTCGCGCAGTATGGGCTAGAGACGTATGTTATAACGCGCTTGCCGGCACACGCCATGGGTCAGGCGGCCGTGGACCAACTTCGGCGCTACGGCATCGTCACGGATTACGTGCAGCGTGGAGGCGATCGCATTGGCATCTATTATCTGGAGACGGGGGCCAGCCAGCGTGCTGCGCAGGTCATTTATGACCGCGCACACTCTGCATTCAGCACGCTTAATCCGGAGGCCGTGGACTGGAAGGCGGCGCTGGACGGAGCACGGTGGTTTCACTGGTCGGGCATCACGCCAGCCCTGGGCGAGGGGCCCAGAGCAGCCGTGGAGCTTGCCTGCCGTGCGGCCCAGGATGCCGGTGCCACCGTGAGCTGCGATCTGAACTACCGCAAAAAACTCTGGTCGGAATGTGACGCGCAAAAGGCCATGCGACCGCTTATGGAATACGTAGATGTGTGTATCGCCAATGAGGAAGATGTCCAGCGGAGCCTCGGAATGAAAGCGGCGCATACAGATGTTGAGACGGCCACGCTGGATGAGGCCAGCTATGCGGCCATGGCGCGTACGTTGAAGGCCACCTGCGGCTTCTCGGCGGTAGCGATAACGCTGCGTGAGAGCTTTTCTGCCTCACACAATGGTTGGAGCGCGCTCATGCTTGATGATCGCGACTGCAGCACACCCTACCGGTCCCGCCGCTATGACATACAGGTGGTGGATCGCGTGGGAGCGGGTGACTCCTTTGCAGGCGGGCTGATCTACGGACTGCTCCGAAAGTCCGATACCCGGCAGGCCCTAGAATTCGCTGTTGCCGCAAGCTGCCTTAAGCACTCGATTCGCGGTGACTTCAACCTGGTGACCGCGCAGGAAGTGGAAAAGCTGGCTTTTGGCAGCGGTTCGGGTCGTGTTGATCGCTAGGTCAGCTGCTGGTTGGCGGCGAGCGCCATGGATCCCAGAACGCCGGCCAGCTCCCCTAGACCCGGAGGTACGATATAGCGTGCGATGCCCTGTGTAATGTCCTGTCTCCGGATATAGCCGTTCAGGCGGCTGCGTACGACGGCGTGGATAAGGGGAAAGAGCTGCTGCTGCATTACGCTGCCGCCCAGGATGATACGCTCAGGTGAGAGCGTCAGCACGAAGCCCACGATGGCAAGGCCTAGGTAATAGGCTTCCATGCCCCACGCCGGGTGGTTCGTTTCCAATTCAGTCGCAGCGCGGCCCCAGCGCGCCTGCAGGGCAGGCCCCGCGGCAAGTCCCTCGAGGCAGTTCCCATGGAATGGGCAAATGCCTTCAAAGTCATCACCCGCCGCACGGGGCAAGAAGACATGGCCCATTTCGGGATGCATGAGCCCGTGGAGGCGGCGTCCGTGGATTAGTGCTCCGCCGCCTATACCCGTGCCCACGGTCAGGTATAGCATAGTGCCCACGTCCTGGGCCGCTCCCCAGCGGTGCTCTCCGAGGGCGGCCGCGTTGACATCTGTATCAAACTCTACGGGCACGGAGAGGGCCCGCCTGACGGTACCGGCAACGTCCGTGTTCGCCCAACCGATCTTTGGCGTATCCGTTATGAAGCCGTAAGTGGGCGAGTCAGGTCGGGGATCTACTGGGCCAAACGAGCCGATGCCAATGGCGGCAGGCAACGCCGGTTGTGCCCGAAAAAAGGCTACGGCCTCGGCCAGCGTTTCGTTTGGGGAACGGGTCGGAAACCTCGCAATGGCGCGGACGTCATCCGGTCCACTGCCTATGGCGCAGACAAATTTTGTGCCGCCTGCCTCTATCCCGCCATACAGGCGTGGCTCGGGCATGATCGCCTAGATCTGTGGTTGGGAGGCTTTGGTAGCCGCTACCATGAGATCGGTCATGCGCTCGACGAAACCGGCTGTCTGCGCCAGATTCCCGTCTATTAGCAGGGCGCCTTCGTACACCTGCCAGATAGCCTTTTCAACTAGCTCGCCCTGGTCGCCTGCCTCTTTGAGCGCCCAGATATTCTTCATGAGGGGGTGTGCCGTATTTATTTCCAGGATCTTCTTGGAGGATGCAAAATCCTGGTTCATCATTTTCATCATTCGCTCCATCTGCGAATTCATGCCCTCCGAACTCACGACGAGGGTGGCGGCCGAATCCACCAGGCGCTTGGAAGCCTTCACGTCCAGTATTCTGTCACCAAGGCTGATCCGAAAGAGGGCCAGGAGGCTGTCAATGGCCTCGTAGGACAGCGCGCCGTCGTCCTCAGCCTGAAGGTCCAGGTCCGCCTGCTCGATACTCTGCAATGACTTCCCGTTGTAGGCCTGCAGGTGCATGACGGAAAAGACATCGACAGGGTCCACCATGAGCAGGACTTCAATATCCTTCTTTTTGAAGTACTCCAGGTTGGGACTTCGAAGGGCTGCATCCAAGTTATCCGCCAGGAGGAAGTAGATGGAATCCTGATCCTCCTGCATGCGGGCAACATAATCCTTCAGCGAAGTGGTCTTATCGTGCTCAGCTTTCGTGGACGGGTAGCGAAGCAGCTCGAGATATTCGTTTCTGCGTGAAAATTCGGTTGCTATCCCCGTCTTGAAGAACGATCCGAATTCCGCGAAGAATGTTGCAAAGCGGCCGTCTTCCTCGTCCGCCCATTCCTGCAGCATGCCGAGGATCTTGTGAGTGAGCGTGGATCGGATCTTGGTCGTTACCGGGCTCTTCTGCGTTACCTCCCTTGACACGTTTAGGGGTAGGTCGTCCGTGTCGACTACGCCGCGCAAGAAACGCAGGTAGTCGGGAAGAAGCTCACGTGCATCGTCCTGGATAAAAACGCCGGAAGAGTACAGGTGGATGGTCCTCTGTTCTTCGTCGCGAAAGAGTCCAACGGGGGCTTTGGAAGGCACAAAGAGCAGGGCATCAAAATTGACAAGCCCCTCTATGTGTAGGTGGCTGTGGCCGAGCGGATCCTGATAATCGTTGGATACGAACTTGTAGAAATCGCTGCGCTCTTCGTCTGAGATGCTCTCTCTTGGCTTTCGCCAGAGGGCCTTTACTGTGTTTACCTGCTCGTCTCCCAAGTAGATTGGGAAATCGACGAAGTTAGAGTACTTGCGTATGACCTGCTTTAGGCGATATGCCTCGTTGAATTCCTTGGCATCCTCTTTCAGATGGAGGACTATCCTGGTGCCCCGATTCTCTCGCTCGATGGGTTCAATGGAATAGCGGCCGGCACCGTTCGAACGCCATCGATAGCCCTGGGCGTCCTGCCCCGCATGCCGCGTCTCGACCACGATCTCTTCCGCGACCATAAAGCTGGCATAGAATCCGACGCCGAACTGCCCGATCAGGTGCGCATCAATGGGCTTGTCCGAATTCTTCAGCTCATCAAGAAAGGCGAGCGTACCGCTACTGGCGATGGTGCCGATGCGTTCGGTTAGATCCTCATGCGTCATGCCGATGCCCGTGTCCTCTATCGCAATCGTATTGGCATCGGAATCGAGCGTTATTGTGATCCGGTATTCTTCGTCTTCAAGTGTGTGGTCGGACAGCTGGCGATAGCGCACCTTGTTGAGTGCGTCGGACGCATTCGAAAGGAGTTCACGCAGAAAAATTTCCTGATGGGTATAAAGCGAGTGCACAATGAGATGCAATAGCTGCTGCATCTCGGCGCGATACTCGAACTCCTGGGCCGCCGACGGCTGGTTATCGGACATGGGGAGTCCTATTGGAGTGATTCGGGATCGGGGAAGAAAGAATCGATCCGGCTCTTAAGAAGCCGGAAGGTCGCCTTTTCCTCGGCTGTTGTGAGCGCGAGCGCGTCCTCATATTCCATAAGGCGAAGCAACTCAGTCGTTCCGGCGGCCGTGCGAATGGATAGCTGATGCGTCGCATCTTCAAGGACTCCGGGTGGAATGTTGTCGAAGAAGCCGTCCGCCCGCATGGGATCGAATCGGCGCAGCCACGAGACAACGGCAGCGCTATCTGCTGCGTTTCCGTCCATCTGCCAGCCGGTTGATCCAAGCACTACCTCGTAGCTGCCGCCCGGCCGTACGACCGCCACGGACTGAACGGCGGCAACAGGCAATTCGATAATGCGCTTATCCCGCCATCGGTCCAGTTCTTCCGGAACGGACACGCGACCCCGCGTGGCGAAGACGCGCGGGTCATCGTCCACTCTCACGTAAACTGACTGATAATCGGGCCCAGGGTCGCCAATAAAGAGGCGACGTGCACCGTTCGGCCAGATTGCCTCCACCAATATGGCGGAAGAGTCTACACCGTAGTGTTCGTACCGGTCTGGACTGTTGGAAGCGACCGATTCAAGTTCAACCTCCCCCAGCTCGCGCACCAGCCGGCTTACTGTCGTGGAATCACTTAGAAAAGACATCGGCTGCTGAAGCATCCAAGTCTGACCCTCGCGCGCGAGGACAAGGGATACCGTCTGGGTTACTATGCCAAGCCGCTCGATTTCGTCTGCGGGGATGGAGATCTCCGGCACCTTTATGGTGGAGGCATCGGGCCCGAAGTCATCCACGAAATAATTTATCGCCAAAAGCACGATCAAAGCTCCGAGGAGCAGCAGTAAATACTTTTGCTTCATGGCTCTAGATACGCTAGCAGGTTAAGGTCTATTTTAGGACGACAATCTGGCGGTTCCTTCTCTTGCGCCAGCGCCCGAAACCGAAGAGGATAATCAGAAGGAGCGGCCCCACCATGTTGCCATACTTGATAAGTGGCCGAAGGCCTTCCGGTGTTTCGCGCAGTCCCCGCGGCTCGATGCTCTTGGATCGAATTGCCAGTAGCGCCTCGTCCTGCGCCAGCCAGTCTACCATGTTGAGGCCGAATTCGGTATTGCTGCCTACGGCGCCAAGAATGGATTCATTCAAGAAATCGCCGTCGCCCACAACCACGAGCCGCGCGGGCATGCTCGTGCGCCCTGGTATGAACGCACTGGGAAATGTGCCGGTATAGGCCGCAGCAAGGGTATATGGTCCACCGGAAAGCGCGGCCGTTGACTGCGTTGGCTGCAGCATGAAAAAGCCCTGCTGCACGCCGCTGCGGTTGGATGAGTAGACAAGCGGCTGCATCGTAACACCCTCTGGAATGGCCCGGGAAGTGTCGATGGAGCTGACGAAATAGAACATGACGTCCCGGAGCCGATTGACCATCGGGTTGGCGGGATTGAAGCTGCTTGCAACCGGCAGCAGGGGGTATTCGATCTGCTGGGAAATGTTGAACATGCCCTGCCTCCGTTGCATCGTCACCACAGAGCTCTTCTCGTCCATGATGAGGTTTGGAAGGAGGGAGGCGCCGTAGGTGTCAAGCAGCACGCCCAGCCCAATATTCAGTTCTGCAGCCTGGCCCACTTGCAGATTGGCTGCAACGCGGTTGATCAATAGTCCCAGCCGGCCTCCGTTCATTACGTATTCGTCCATGGCACGGAGGTCAGCATCCGGGACGGTGTCGGTGGGTGCCACGACCAGCAGCACGTCCGGGCTAGAGGCACCGGACAGGTCCGCGGCTTCCACGGTAGTGGTTTCATAGTTTGAAGAAAGGCCCTGATGCAGCGCGGGCATGTCCTGCAAGGGATCCGGTTCTCCGTGGCCCGTCAGGAAGGCGGCAACCGGGTTCCGTTGCCGCGTAAGCCGGCGTATGGCGCTGGTTAGGTCATACTCCAGGCGTGCCAGATCTTCAATCACCGGGATCGATTCCCGCTGGTCTTCATATTGAATGGCCACGCCCATATAGGCATTCTTGAGCTGTACGTTGTCGCTCTCTATGACCTGTATCTGAACGGCGGGTATGTTGTAGCGGGCCGCCTCGGCGCGCAGTGCTTCGTCTTCCGCCGGGTCAGCGAAGCGGTACTGCACGTTTTGGCCGCCGTAGGCGCGATAGTCATCCAACTTGTCTTTCAGGAACCGGCGGTTGGTGGCGAACTGTGCAGGCAGGTCCGAAGTGAAGAAGGCCGTGATGGTGATAGGGTCCACGAGGTCTTCGACAAGTTCTATGGAGGCCCGGGACAGGGAATACACCCGGTCGTCGGTCCAGTCGAGCCGACCGAATAGGTTGAGCCCGATAAGATTGACGACGACCAGGATGCCCCCTACTAGCAGTAAGCCGGTTTGGGAGGTCCAGTCTCTCTTCATGGTTTCAATAGTTTTATTCCGGCCGTTTGGCAAGCGTATAGGTCGTAAGCAGGAAGGCGAAGCCTGTCACCGAGGCGTAGTAGAGTACGTCGCGCGTGTCAATGACGCCCCGCATCAGGTTCTGGTAATGGAAATCGGCACCCAGGTACTGCATGAGCGTACCGAGCCATCCCGGCACAAAATCCGTCACCTTGTCCAGCAGAAAGAGTGCAAAGATAATCGCAAAACCAAGGATGAAGGCGACGATCTGATTGCGGGTAAGACTGGAGGCACAGATGCCTATGGCCGCGTAAGTGAGTCCGAGCAGGAAGAGCCCCAGGTAGCCCCCAAGCGTAGCTCCAAAGTCCAGGTCACCGAGCAGGGCGACCGTGATGGCGTAGATGCCGGTAAGACCAATGGCAACAAGAAGGAAGATGGCCACAGCCGCCAACTTGCCCGCGATCACCTGCCAGTCCCGGACCGGGAAGGTGAGCAATAGCTCAAGTGTGCCGGCCCGCCGCTCTTCTGCAAACGTCGCCATTGTAAGCGCCGGAATGAAAAAGAGGAAGATAAATGGTGCAATGGAAAAAACGGAGCGAAGCGAGGCCACGTTCTGTAGGAATAGGGCATTTCCGAAAAACCAGCCGGTGATGGCCAAGAACACGCTCAATACTACATAGGCGGCCGGTCCGTCGAAATATGCTCGCAACTCGCGCTTCGTCAGGGTCCAGGTTTCTTGCATGACTGCTCGTGGTATGGAATGGCGGAATACTCCGAATTTCTAGAGGATCCAGCGCTGTGCTAGGCCGAGGTCAGTTGCCGGAAGACATCCTCGAGATTGGCGCTGTCTAGATGCAACTCCGTCATCGTCCAGTCCCTCTCTACGGCGAGATGAAACAGGGACGCACGGATGTCTCCGTCTGCGGCAAGGCTAAGCAGCGTTTCGCTGTCGGCGCCAGTTTGCTGGCTCACTACGCGCACGTGCTTCCAGTCCGAGAGCGCGCCGGTAACTTCTGCAGCCGGAGCCAGGACGCCATACTGGATACGCTGCTCGCCCGCGAAGCTGGACTGCAAATCCTGCGGGGTGCCGTCCGCCACGAGCCTGCCCCGGTGGATGATGAGCACGCGATCGCAGGAGGCCTGCACTTCTGGAAGAATGTGGGTAGACAACACGACTGTTTTTTCGCGGCCCAGGGCCTTGATGAGCTCCCGGATTTCCGCGATTTGGTTGGGATCCAGTCCGGAGGTCGGCTCGTCCAGGAGGAGGATGGGCGGATCGTGGATCATGGCTTGGGCCAAGCCCACGCGCTGTCGGTAGCCCTTCGAAAGCGCGTCAATGCGCTTGCTGAGCACTTCTCCAAGGCCGCACGCATGCGCCATTTCAGCAATGCGCGGCTTGCGTTTCTCGGGTGCAACGCCGCGCATGGCTGCAACGAAAGTCAGGTAGTCGTAGGTGACCATGTCCCGGTACAGAGGCGTACTCTCCGGCAGATAGCCGATGCGCTCCCGTATGGCAAGCGACTGCTCCCGCACGTCCATGCCGTCTATCAGGACTGTGCCTTCTGTAGGGGGCAGGTAGCCCGTTATCACCTTCATGGTCGTGGTCTTGCCCGCGCCGTTTGGCCCAAGGAAGCCTACGACTTCTCCCTGTCGGATCTGAAATGTAATGGAATCGACGGCCCGCTCGGGGCCGTACGTCTTCGTAAGGTTACGTACCTCAATCATCGTAAGCAGAATGGGGTGATCGTAAGAAACCGGCGCTTTAACGCCTATTACCGGTCCAGGCTCCAATTTCGTGAAAGTCGTATGCCCCATGCCGGTAAACCTACGTATAACGAACAAGCTGCCGCATTTCGTATGCGTGGCAAACCGTAGTTCATACGCCCCAGCCCGTAATCCGTGCACGGCCGTGATTAATCTGGGTCAGCCACCCACAAAGACGACCCTGTTAACTAAGGTTGACAGGCTGTGGAGCACTTCCGCAGTAAAGATCCGGGCTATTGAGCGGGATTTCAATACCATGCACGGTGCGCCTGTACATACGGTGAAGGGCCGCTATGCTACGCGCGGCTGGACGGAATGGACGCAGGGCTTTCAGACCGGAGGGGCCCTTCTGCAATATGATGCCACGGGCGAGGAATCCTTTCTGGAATTGGGCCGTCGGCAGACGCTAGAGCGCATGGCGGCCCACATGACACATTTTGGCGTGCATGACCACGGCTTTACCAATGTCAGCACGTACGGCAATTTGCTCCGCCTCATGACGGAAGGACGGATGGCGCAGGATGCGTGGGAGCAGGCATTCTACCGACTGGCGCTTCGGTGCAGCGGCGCCGTGCAGGCACGGCGATGGACGCGCATTCAGGGCGGTGACGGCTTCATCTATTCCTTCAACGGCCCGCATTCCCTTTTTGCGGAAATCATACGGTCTCTGCGCTCCCTGTCTTGGCCCACAGCCTGACCGTGGACCAAGACAGGCGGATATCATTCCTAGAGCGGTTCGTTCAGCATGCCCGTACTACGGCGCACTACACCGTTTATTACGGCGAAGGCCGTGATGGCTACGACGTGGGCGGGCGCGTCGCACACGAGAGTCTCTTTAACGTCAAGTCCGGTTCCTACCGGTGTGCCGCTACGCAGCAGGGGTACGCGCCCTATAGTACGTGGACGCGCGGCCTGGCGTGGATCATGTGCGGGTACGGAGAATTGCTTGAATATGTGGGTACGCTTTCTGCTGAAGAGGCAGCACCCTATGGTGGTCGCAATGGCCCGGCGGAGCTGTGTGAAGGACCGCTGCGTGCGACGTGTGAATTTTATTTGGAGAATACGCCGGCGTGCGGAGTGCCCTATTGGGACACGGGAGCGCCGGGACTTAAGCACCTGGGAGATTACCTGGGCTGTCCTGCTGATTCGTTCAATGGCCATGAGCCCGTTGACAGTTCAGCCGCAGCAATTGCCGCGCAGGGACTGCTTCGTGTTGGGCGCCATCTGGGAAACAGAAGGGCGGGGGCGCGCTATTGGAATGCGGGTCTGACGATCGCGAACACCCTCTTTGGCGAGCCGTATTTGTGTGCGGACCCGGATCACCACGGGCTGCTTCTGCACAGCGTGTATCACTGGCCGAAGCGGTGGGATTACGTACCCCCGGGGCGTACTGTGGCGTGTGGCGAAGCTACTAGGTGGGGAGATTACCACGCGCGTGAGCTGGCCCTGTACCTGCAGCGCGTGCTGAATGGGCAGACCTTCCTGGCCTTTTACAATGCCAGGTAGGGGTTTGCTATTTTGGTCGTAGCGCGAGGCAAGTCCAGTTGCGTGAAGAGGCGCAGTATCGCCGCCCATGGAACCGCGAGCCGAATGGCGCAGATCAACGCGTGCCGGCCTTCTCAACCGATCTATTACTCCAAATCCCGGTTATTCTTCCATAGCAGACCCCCGGCATTGTGTCACATCAATAGCTCCTTACCTGCAAGCTTAACCTGCTGGGCTGCCTGGCCCTTCTATTTGCGGTGCCCGTGGCCATGGCCCAGGAACGGCCCGGCGCGGATCCTGGAGATGTTGAATCGGTGGATGCCATTATGGAAGCCCTGTACGACGTTATATCCGGGCCTGCGAACCATCCCCGGGACTGGGACCGGTTTCACTTACTCCTTACGCCCACCTGCCAGTGTATCCCCATTTTCCGGGGTCCGGACGACGAGCACCGGCATCGGGCCATGTCGGCGGACGAGTTCGTTGCGGATTCGGCACCCTATTTCGATCAGAACAGCTTCTACGAGATCGAAGTAGCTAGGAAGGAAGAGCGCTACGGTAATCTTGTCCACGCGTTCAGCACGTACCATTCGTATCACAGTGACGAGGACGTGGAGCCGTTTCAACGGGGCATCAACAGTATTCAGATCCTTTACGAGGATGGCCGTTGGTGGATAACCAATATCGCATGGCAGCCAGCGTGGCACGACCTTGCGATACCGGATGGCTACCTGCCGCAAGCGGAATCAGATCAAGATTGAATTATCCCTTGCGTTCGATGCGGCGAGGCAATTTGTTGGCTTCACGAAATGTCGAGGCGCTGCGACCCGTGGTGAATTCAGGCGGCAAACATATGAGGAAAGTAGGTGACACTATAGGGCTTCAACTGCCCCGTTGGGATCGTGCTCAATTCCCATTTGTGCCGGGGTAGGAGAGAGGCGTGCCGCTTCCCGTATTGCCAAACGCAGAAAGTCGGTGCCGGTACTACAATTCCACGGCCTAAATTACATGCATAGCCATGGAGGCCCATGGAGAAGCGGCTATTGTCGCGAAATTCATGGCATGCAGGCTTCAGCTACGGCCGCGAACAACGGATAGCGGCCGGAAGGCTACGCAGCCGTCCATTCCATCGATGTGCCATTCATGCAGCCACCTTGCAGAATAAATTCACCCGAATGGTTGTCCCGTGCCTACGCACCCGATACTGGATGCCGAGTCAACTAGTCTGCCATCGATTGCGTGTAACAACTCCCGCCCGGCACATACTTACCCCGGGACGATTGCTGCCGTTAATGCTGCAGCCGGCTCTCTTCCGCGGGCAACATGACCCGTTACCTGCAGCCACGTGTTTAATGATCGGCGTTGTGGTCCGCATCGCAACACGCGGTGAGTTCGAGCAAGAACTGTGGAAACCGTCAGCACTAATCCCGATACTGGAATGGCCATATTTGTGGCCGTGATTCAAAGTAGCAGTGAATGATAGCGGCGCAATCCGACGCCCTACGACACTGGATTACGGGGAAGACTTGACTTTTACAGCAGTCCCTCCGCGGGCTCAGGGAGCGGTATGCTGCCGCATTTCTCGGCCAATGGGAGCGTGTATGCGGGGCGTGGCACCGCGGCGGTGTGCTGATCCTACGCTGGTATGATTCATGGCGAGAGCTTCCGCCACCGGAGAATTTTGGGAAGATGAAGCGGTTGGGCCGGATGCAAGCAGCGTTTGTACTGCAATTCCTTCGCTATATTGGCTTGCGGATCGAGGATGGCACCGGATGGCAGTCTTCTACAGGCACTTTGTGAATGCATGGAGCTGGGGAAGATCGTAACCACAAACGCTCCGCCAAAGCCGGCGGTCATGGCCTTAATGTATTCGATGCGCCACTTGACACCTGTGATGAAGTCGCTGATTTGTTTCCTGATCGCGCTGTTCGCCGCACGTTGCGGACCACCGCTTCGCCTGGATCCAACCATTAGCGATCAGGATTCTGGCCGTAGCGTACTATTTGTTGGTATCAGCCCCGTTGATGATAACGTAGTGTGGATCAGTGGAACCAATGGTACCTACGGTCGCACACTGGACGGGGGCCTTACCTGGGAAACCGGCGTGGTGCCGGAAGCGGATTCCCTTCAGTTCAGGGATGTACATGGGGTAGATGCCGAGACGGCGTACCTGCTGAGCATAGGATCGGGCGAACAATCCCGGATTTACAAAACCCAGAATGGTGGGCTGCACTGGATATTACAGTTCACGAATGCGGAGCCCGACGGATTTTTTGATTGTATGGACTTCTGGGATGCCGGTCACGGAATGGCATTCAGTGATTCCTTTGACGGCGATTTCTACATAATTACGACAGACGACGGTGGCAGCACCTGGACGCGCATACCTCCCCAGAGGCTCCCTGCCGCCCAGGCTGGAGAGGGCAGCTTTGCGGCCAGCGGCCACTGCCTGCAGGTAGGCGGAGACAGTACGGCGTGGATTGGGACGGGGGCAAGTGAAGAAGGCTACGCGCGCGTGCTCAGGACCACGAATCGCGGCAGGAGCTGGACATATGCCGATACGCCGATCACTGGCGGTGCTACACGCGGCATTACTTCCGTGGCCTTTCTTGATTCACTGCGCGGTGCCGTGCTGGGCGGAGATGTCACTGATATGGAGAGTCGTGCGGACAACGTGGCCCTTACCTCTGACGGAGGTAAGCAGTGGAGATTGGCAGGGCGCCCGGGATTTCCTGGGCCGGTCTATGGCGCCACTTATGTACCCGGGGCGCCTGAGCCCATTTTGCTAGCGGTGGGTCCGGCAGGTGTTGGCTATACGGTAGATGGTCAGTCCTGGAAGACCTTGTCTGAGAAAAACCATTGGAGTATTGCCTTTGCAAGTGCCCGGTCGGGGTGGGCCATCGGACCCGAAGGCCGCATTACAAAGCTTTCACTCTACAGGTAACCTAGCATTGCGTCACAGTTTCTGGCTGGGCGTACAAGGAGTTGTGGGATATGTCGGCGAAGGCGCGCGGTATGCGCCCTGGAATCAGATTCGACTGCATCCTACCGTAGCACGCTGGGATCAAATGGTTTGTTGCTGATTGCGTTTGAGGTCGCAATAGCGCGTCCGCTGGCCATAAACGGCGAGTGGTGGTTTTGCAGCGTTCGGTGCCGCGGGCGGGTTGATCCATACTTACCTTGGGAGAGATGGGCTGCTGCTGCACTGCCTGAAGGAATCGCTCCAGAATTCGTACGGCTGTCCACTCCGATCCGCGGGCCTTTCTGGACCGCTTTGCTTCTCCGCCGTTGATTAACGCGGAGTAGTCCATTCTCGTCCTGGTACAGTGCGTTAAGGAAACTAATGAAGCCACTCCAAGCGGGCATACGGTCGGAATCTGCTGACCAATTCGCAATTATTTGCCCTGTCATCTACAACCATTGAGGCGCTTGCCGGTCGCGCAGCCAACCTGCGACTGTTCCCGTTTCACAGGCGAGGGGCAGTTATGCGGCCGCGCCAATCCCCGCCCCGAGAACAGGACGGAGCGCCTGTCAGCAGCACCGATGCGTGTGGGAGAATTTTCTTCCCGGCGGGTATCCGTAGGCAGGAGACTGTCTAGCTTTGGTCCTTTATTTCCGATTTTGACGGAGGACTAGGCACAAGATGCTGGACGGATGCCATTTCTGCAATTGTTTAGCGCTGGATCTTAAGTTACGAGGCCATTCGGAGGTGATTTGCGCGTCGTCTTGCCGGCAGGCCTGGACAATCCTCTCGCTTACGCAATTCGCAGTAGATAAAGTCGCCTGATGTTGTGTGCCGTGCATACCAGCGTCCGCTCGGTTTGTACGGATTCCAGCCGCGCGCCAGGAATTGCCTGAAGCCCATGGCCTGCTTCATGGTACCGAACATCGGCTCCGCAGTCGCCATCCGGGCTGCGTACAGGTGCAGGCCTTCTTCTGTTTTCAATCGTACTTGAACCGCTGTCTTGAATTAAGGGTCACGAGAGCATCTCGCGCACACGGCGGGACTGGGGCGCAAATGGGATTCGGAGCACGTCGGGATCACGCTCCGCAGCATCATCAAATAACACTGCATCGGCAATTTCAACGAGCACTTCAAGACGTTCAAGAGCTTTGGGCTTGGCGATGAGGCAGGCCTCCTCACGGCCAGGTATCTCCGCGGAGAGCTTCTGGCATTCCCGTTTCCGTATTACAGAGAAATCATGCCAGGCTTCGAGTACAGCACAGCATCGCACAGGATCTACCGAAGCCAGGAAGAAGCGGGACTGAAGGTCTTCTGAGCCATTTGCGACCGGTCCGATGGTCACAAGCGAAATCCCTTCAGCGAAGGCGAATACGGACACTGCTGCGCGCAATAGCTGCCTGGGTGGGTCTTCTGCCCTACGCCGACTTCCGGTATTCCGCCGTGAATGCGAGTATGGCGTCCAACCCGCAGGATGGAGAGTACTTCTGGCCGAACGGTTACCGGTACGGCTGGAATGCAAGGCCCCCGTCATGTCGGGTCCGCTACGGCCTCTCAACGGCGACCTCACTCTGAGGGCATTTGCCCTGAACGGGGGTGGAAGCGTAGATTTCGGTGGAGCCGTAACCGTCCGGCAAGATGATGCGTTCACGTTCGAGGTCGATCTAGATGGTTCGTAAGTCCGCTTCGAACGACGGCCGCGGCAATGCGATCTGACCGCGGCTTCTCGTACGATTCATTGATCACAGGGAGGTGACACATGGTGAAACGGTTCATGGGTAGCGCGGTGCTTTCGCTGTTACTGGCAGGCTGTCTTCCAGGGGAGGAGGAATTGGCAAACGATGCGGTGACGTTCGGCAGCGATTTGGCGTTTCTACAGGCGCAAGGCGAAGTGGTGGTGCTTTCAGACGACGAAGGGCAGGCCCAGGCCGTGGTAAGCCCCGCCATGCAGGGACGCGTGCTCACCAGTACGGCCTCAGGTAACTCTGGGCCGAGCTTCGGATGGATCAACCGTGAACTCATTGCTTCGGGCGAGCGCCGGGATCACATCAACGTGTTCGGCGGCGAAGACCGCTTTTGGCTGGGCCCCGAAGGCGGCCAGTTCTCGATCTACTTCAAGGAGGGTGATCCCTTCGACCTGGATCACTGGTACGTTCCGTCGGGGATTGACTGGGATCCGTGGGAGGTTACTGCCCGGGAGCCAGCGCGGGTCGCCATGGGACACGACATGCAACTGACGAATTATTCGGGTACCGTGTTCGAACTGCGGGTGGATCGCGAAGTCCGCCTATTGAACCGAGCCGAGGCGGCCGCACATCTGGGAGTCGAGCTGGATGCTTCCATAGATCTCGTGGCGTTCGAATCCGTCAACACCATCACGAATACGGGTCAGGAGGATTGGACGCGTGAGGGGGGCTTGCTTTCCATCTGGATCCTAGGTATGTACAGCCCGTCACCGGCGACGAGCATAGTCATTCCCTACAGGCCGGCCGGTGAAGCGGAGTCCGGGCGGGTGGTCAACGACGCCTATTTCGGGGAGGTACCCGCCAATCGGCTCATCGTGGACGACGATGTGGTCTACTTTAAGGGGGACGGCGCATACCGTGCGAAAATCGGCCTGTCCAAGGCACGTAGCAGGCCCACCTTCGGCAGCTACGATGCCTTGAGTCGCGTGCTCACGCTCGTGCAGTACACGATGCCCGAAGGCGAGTCCGACTACGTGAACTCTATGTGGGAACTGCAGGAGGATCCCTATGCCGGGGATGTAGTCAACAGCTACAACGACGGGCCACCGGCACCGGGCGTGCCTCCGCTCGGACCGTTTTACGAACTGGAGACCTCTTCTCCCGCGGCGGCTCTGGAGGTGGGCGCGTCGCTGACGCACGTGCACCGAACGTTGCACATGCAGGGCGCGGAAGAATGGCTCGATCGGGTTGCTGCGGGTACGCTCGGCAGCACTCTTGATGAGATTCGAAGCGCCCTCATCCAGCAGGAGTGATTGTGGAGTGCCGCACGATCATCTCGGTAGGCAGCAGGTGGCTGCGCGAGGGCCCGGTGATACCTTGCATGCCTTCCTGCAGCATGACCATGGCAAGTGCTGCCGATTCGTAGGTCGGTTGCACGACAATGGTCAGAACGTGATTAGTTGCCGCAACACCTTCTATTCCGTCGAATCCCGCAACGGCGACGTCGTGCGGGACGCCCAGGCGCCGAGGCGCAATGCGACCGGCGCTGAACCTGCGGCGCTTGGCCCTGGGAACCACCTCGGTTGGGAGTGCCGTTCCATTGGTGTTTGAAGGGTAGTTGGTTTCCATGATGTATGGGGGTTTGATGATGGATTGGTTAGGCTGAATCTCCTGACCAGTCTTGCCGCATGAACCCCACCGCTGCTACGCCAATAATGTATCGAAGTGTCGCGCTCTTTGTTGGCACACAGGGGAGCTTGGCAGGAGCGTGCGTTTAGGGTATGTTGAAAGTTGATGCTGGGCTTCACAATGGATCCCGTTCCCCCAAAGCGGGGTATGCCTGGCCGCGTCGTTTTCCTTGCACGTCCACCTACGCATAGCGGTACGTGATGCCCAACGTCGTTACCCTAATAGCCAGTGGCGATTTGCGTCTTTTAGCCAATCAGAAATGCTGGCCGGAACAGGTAAGGGTCGAGCGGGCGCTGACACGGGCCATTGAAGCCGAAGGGTTCGTGGTAGTGCGCGGGCACGCGGAATTGCCGGGAAAGAACCATGGGTTCATTGACAGCCAGAAATACGGTCGCGAAGTATTTCGAGGTATTGACCCGGATAGCCCGCTCGTTGTGGTTTTCGCGGCGTGGCAGTACTCCCACCACGTACTGGCCGGTCTGACCACGCACCGCGGACCCATTCTCACGGTAGCCAACTGGAGTGGTACTTGGCCGGGACTCGTCGGAATGCTAAATCTGAACGGCTCGTTGACCACCGCAGGTGTACCCTACAGTACACTCTGGAGCGAAGATTTTGGGGACGATCTATTTAGGAAGGGGCTCTGCTCCTGGCTGGACACCGGGACTGTCACACATGATATCAGCCATGTTCGCGTTGCTGCCGAGCTTGGTTTGCCAGCCGAAGCCGTGGAGTTAGGAAATGCGCTTGCGGCAGCCTTGAAGCGTGAAAAGGCCATCATGGGCGTATTTGACGAGGGCTGCATGGGCATGTTCAACGCCATCATTCCAGATCATCTGCTAAACCGCACAGGTGTATTCAAGGAGCGCCTGAGCCAAAGTGCCCTGTATTACGAAACGACGCAGGTCCTGGACCAGGAAGCCGAAGCCTGTCTGGACTGGCTGCAGTCGCGTGGCATATCTTTTCATTTCGGACCGGATAAGGTGGAGGACCTCACGGAGTTGCAGGTCCTCGTGCAATGCAAGATGTACATAGCAGCCGTACGCATTGCAGACGATTTCGGATGCGACCTTATTGGCATCCAGTACCAACAAGGCCTCAAGGATCTCCTGCCGGCTTCGGATCTCGCGGAGGGCTTGCTAAACAACACGGAGCGGCCGCCGGTCCTCTCCCGCGACGGTTCCCGGGAGCTGTACGCAGGCGAGCCTCTGCCGCATTTCAATGAAGTAGACGAATGTGCGGGCCTGGACGCGCTCGTAACGAACCGGGTCTGGCGTGCCCTTGGCTATGCCCCGGAAACCACCCTGCATGACCTGCGGTGGGGTGATGTGTATCGTGGACAGTTCATCTGGGTATTCGAGATTTCAGGAGCGGCCCCGCCAAAACACTTTATTGGAGGTTACGCCGGCGCGAGTAGCGAAAGGCAGCCGATTATGTATTTCCGGCTGGGCGGCGGAACCTTGAAGGGCATAAGCAAGCCAGGAGAGGTGGTTTGGAGTCGCATCTTTGTGGAGCAGGGGTGCCTCAAGGCGGACATTGGACGCGCAAGGGTCGTTGAATTGCCGCGTGAGGAGACAGAACGAAGATGGCGATTGACAACGCCCCAGTGGCCGATCATGCACGCGGTCACCTACGGAGTCACCCGCGACCAGATGATCGCACGCCACAAGGCAAATCACATACAGGTGGCTTATGCACCCGGTGCCGGGGCGGCCTGCAGGGCTTTGGCTGCGAAGGTGGCAACGTTCCAGCGTATGGGCATTCAGACGTTTGTCTGCGGTACGGACACCGGGCTCGTGGCAAGCGGCGATTGACCTCCGGCTCTGGTTCTGTAATTATCCTCTCTTAAACGGCACGTACGCATGACATCCAGAGAGAAGGTGCAGAGCCAGCTTATTGCCCTTGCTCACGACCTTGGCGACGGGCGGCAGATGTCCATTCTGGGCGAAGGGAATATTTCCGGTAGCCTGGATGACCGTCGCTTTCTCGTCAAGGCCAGCGGAACACAGTATAGTGTACCCCAAATTCTGGACAGTAGTTTAAGATAGAATCCTGCCTCTTAAATCGAGGTACACGTCACGATGAAACGGAAATCGTACGCCGCCGCATTCAAGACTCGAGTGGCCGTGGAGGCCATACGAGGTGAGCAAACCATCAGCCAGATTGCCGCCCGCTTCGAGGTGCACCCCAGCCAGGTGAACCTGTGGAAGAAGCAGGCGCTTCAGCACTTGATGGATGCCTTTTCCACGCGTCGTGGCAAGGCCAAACAACAAGAAGAGGTACTTAAGGATGAATTGTATGGCCAAATCGGGCGCCTCAAGGTGGAACTGGACTGGTTAAAAAAAAACTTCGGTTCACTCTCTTGAAGAGAAGCGGCGCATGGTGGAGCCAGATCACGCTCAGCTGAGCATAGAGCGACAGTGCGAGCTACTGGGCCTGGCCCGCTCCAGCGTGTATTATCAACCCGTCGGTGAGACGTCCTATAATCTACAGTTGATGCGCGTCATAGACGAAGTCTACACGGCCCACCCCATGCTGGGCGTACGACGCATGACGCATATGCTTCGGCGCGAGGGTCACGCTATCAATCACAAGCGGGTCTATAGGCTGATGCGCCTTATAGGGCTACAGGCTATTTATCCGAAGCCCCGGCCCCGCGTGGGCCCGGGGCCAGCTCTTCGGTATCCCAACCTATTGAAAGGGCGGCACATAGATCGTCCCAATCAGGCCTGGTGCACTGACATCACCTACATTCGGATGGACCGCGGATTTGCGTATCTGGTCGCAGTCATGGACTGGTACAGCCGTTACATACTATCGTGGACGCTATCCAACACACAAGACGCGAGTGTCTGCGTGGAGACCTATAAGGACGCACTCACGATCAGCCAGCCCGAGATCTTCCACTCGGACCAAGGGTCACAGTTTACCAGTGAAGAGATGACATCACTCTCGAAACGTGCTGGCATCCGGATTTCGATGTGTGGTCGTGGCCGGTGCTACGACCACATTCTGATTGAGCGACTGTGGCGCAGCGTCAAGTACGAGGAGGTCTACCTCAACGAATACGCGAACCTGCGGCAGGCACGGCAGCGCCTGGGAGGCTACATTAGCTTCTACAACCACAGTCGTCCGCACCAGAGCCTTCGGTACCGAACCCCATCCGAAGTCTATCACGGCCATTCAGGACCCCACCCAGCGATGGCTATAACCCACACGACAACCACATGCCCACTGGGACCAACATGTCCCGCCATCACCCACAACCCTGGCAGTTCTCTATCTTAAATCAAGCGAAATCCTGTCCAACGATTGGGGTACACCTCACAGCTAGGGGTGCTCCGGCAGAACGAATTGGTAGAAGTGGACAGCAGCCCGCTCCTCAAGGCACTGGATACGCACGACGAAATGTCGGATCGCAGTGTAGAAAGATTGCTTTTGGAGACGCGTGTGGACCCGGGTGCCCTGAAGCCGTCGGTTGAGACGGTGTTTCATGCATGGCTCTTGAGGCTGCCCGGGGTGAATTTCGTTGGGCATGTCCATGCGATTGCCGTCAATCAGGTGCTCTGCTCTCGACGGAGGCAGGAATTCGCCGCGCGGCGCGTGATTCCTGACCAGGTCGTCTATTGCGGTGTGGAATCCGTGTTGGTGCCCTATGTAGATCCCGGACTCGTACTGGCTCGGCGTATCCGCGAAGAAGTTGAGGCATTCACGAGTCGAACCGGGACAGTGCCTAAGACCATTCTTCTGGAAAATCACGGCATTATTGCCTTGGGGGCACATCCTTCGGAGGTAGTCGCGGCACTTGCCATGGCGGAAAAAGCCGCGCGCATTTGTGTCGGTGCCGCCGGTCTGGGAGGGCCGGTTTTTATGGACGAAGTTGAAGTGTACCGAATCGCGAGGCGGTCCGATGAGCATTACCGGCAGCGTATGCTGCTGCAGCGTTGGACAGATCTTGATAAAAAGTGAGGCACTGGAGTCCTGAGCACTGCACCGCCGTTTCGACCTGGCCTCATGGTACGAAGGCAAGACATAGCGAGAATTGACCGGTAGCCCTTACCTGCGAACCGAAGCTGAACCGCAAACAATGAACCAAAGCCCCCCTGATTCCCCTCGGAGAACTATCCCCATAGTACCGAGGCAATATCTCATTCCATTCATAATTCTGACCAGTTTGTTCGCCCTGTGGGGCGTGGCGAACAACATGACGGATGTGCTCCTGGCGACGTTCAAGCGGATCATGAGCATGTCAGATTTCCAGACGGCCTGGATACAGGTTGCCTTCTACGGCTCGTATTTCTGTCTTGCACTGCCAGCGGCGTTGTTCATTCGCAGGTTTACTTATAAGGCCGGCGTATTGCTAGGGTTGGGACTCTTTGCAGCCGGAGCATTGTTGTTTTACCCTGCGAGCTTGACCATGGCCTACGGGCATTTTCTAGTCGCGCTCTTCATTCTAGCCGGTGGGCTATCCATTCTGGAGACCAGTGCCAATCCCTATGCAATTGTTATGGGGCCGGAGCAGACGGCTACACGGAGATTAAACCTTGCCCAATCCTTTAATCCGCTCGGCTCCATCACTGGGGTGCTAATAGGCAAGTTCTTCATTCTGTCAGAATTGAATCGGGCGACGGAGGTCGAGCGGGCGCAAATGGCGGCAGAGCACCTGCGACAGGTACAGCAGGGTGAATTGGCCGCCGTGATGGGACCCTATGTGGTGGTCGCTATCGTAATCGGAGTGCTTTGGGCTCTTATCGCTGTAACCCGGTTTCCTCAGGCTATGGAGACCGACAAGTCGCTGAAGTTCGGCGCCACAATTAGGCGTCTCCTTGGACGGAAGCACTACACGCGGGGCGTTGTTGCACAATTCTTTTACGTCGGTGCGCAGATAGGAGTTTGGTCGTTTACCATCCGCTACATCATGGGAAACCTAGGCTTGAACGAAGAGGATGCGGCTACCTACTATCTGGCATCAATCATACTTTTTTCTACTGCGCGATTTGCCTGCACCGGATTGATGAAGTATGTAGGCCCGCACGTACTGCTTTGGGTCATGGCGGCTTTGGCATCCGGCTTGACCTGTGTCGTGGTATTGGTCGGTGGATATCTGGGGGCCATTGCTCTAGTGGGGGTTTCAGGCTGCATGTCGCTGATGTTCCCAACGATTTACGGACTAGCCGTAAAGGGTTTGGGAGAGGATACGAAGATAGGCGCATCGGGTCTCATCATGGCCATTCTCGGCGGTGCAGTGCTTACCGCTGTCCAGGGACAGGTATCTGATATGTTCGGGATCCATGTCGCATACCTCGTGCCACTCGCATGCTTCCTCGTCATTCTGCATTACGGCTTGACCGGTTACAGGGCAGCGCCTTTGGCCGTGGAGCCTGCATAGCCGTTGTACGTGTAAACGGTTAGCGCATGCAAGCCGGATCACCTGCCCCGTAGAAAAACTTGCTTGACAGTATGGCAGCAACAAACAGGCACTTTAGCCATGTCGAATACCTGTGGGACGATGCAACAGCCCAGGGTCTGGATGGAGTCGGAAGGTTGGTCTACCGGTCCAATCTTCTGGGCGCCGACTGGCGCATCACCAACACCGGCGGTGGCAACACATCGTCAAAGCTGACGGAAACAGACCCGCTCACGGGAGAAGTCGTGATCGTGCTCTGGGTTAAGGGTTCGGGTGGAGACTTGCGCACGGCCGTGCGGCCCAACTTTGCTTCGCTTTATCACGACAAATTGATGTCGCTGCAGCAGATCTACGCACGTATGCCTGGGCGCGGGCCCAAGACCTCCGCAGAGGACCGTATGGTAGACTACTTTGCCCAGTGTACCTTCAACCTGAATCCGCGCGCGCCCTCGATCGATACGCCGCTCCACGCGTTCGTGCCTTATAAGTACATAGACCATACCCATCCCGTTGCCTGCATGGCGCTGGCTACGGCTGCCGACGGCGAAGCGCTTACGCGAGAGATCTACGGGGACGATGTAATCTGGGTAGACTGGCAGCGCCCGGGATTTGAACTTGGCTTGACGCTGCAGGAGGTTTGCCGGGTGCATCCACGTGCGAAAGGTGTGCTACTGGGTGGCCACGGCCTAATCAACTGGGCCGACGATGATAGCGAGTGTTATCTGCTCAGCTTGTCCCTCATAGATAAGGCGGCAGATTATCTGGCGCGGTCGGGTGCCGATTCCTACGATTTCGGCGGGGCCAAGTATGCCACGCTTCCTGAGCCCAATCGAACGCAGGTGCTGACAGCAATTCTGCCGTGGCTGCGGGGGCGCGTCTGCCGAGAAAGTCGATTTATCGGAACCGTCGAAACCGAGCCAGCAGTCCTGGATTTCGTAAACGCTGTGGACGCCGAACGCCTCGCCGAACTCGGCACCTCCTGCCCGGACCACTTTCTGCGCACCAAGATCAAGCCGCTCTTCGTGGATTGGCGTCCTGGGCAGGAGAGAATCCATGTACTAAAGGAAAAGCTGGACGCCGGGCTGTTCCGGTACAGGCGGGACTACGCCTCCTACTACGAAGCGCACCGCCATGAAGACTCTCCTGCCATGCGTGTTGCGGATCCAACTGTGGTACTGATCCCGGGACTCGGCATGATAACCTGGGGCAAGAGCAAGAGCGAGAGCCGCGTAACGGCAGAATTCTACAAGGCCGCCATCAGTGTCATGCGGGGCGCGGAAGCCATTTCCACGTATACCGCACTTAGTCGGCAGGAAGCCTTCGATATAGAGTACTGGAGGCTCGAGGAAGCCAAACTAAGACGGATGCCCCCCGAAAAAGAGCTCTCGCGTCGTATCGTAGCGATAGTCGGAGCCGGTAGCGGAATCGGCCTGGAAGTGGCACGCCGCCTGGTTGAAGAAGGCGCGACTGTCGCTGTGTTGGATATAAGTGTGGATTCCGTGCAGGCAGTGGCGAAGGAGCTATTGGGCCAGATTGGAATGGGCATTGGGGTAGCCGGGTCGGGCATTTCAGGATCCGGCGCCGCTATTGGTCTCGGCTGTGATGTAACGAATCGGGCCTCCATCGGACGAGCCCTGCGCATGGTACTCCTTGCGTACGGCGGGCTGGACTACGTAGTAGTCACGTCGGGGCTATACGTAAGTCCGAGCACAGACGGCCGCATACCCGATGAGGCCTGGGCACAGACGTATGCCGTCAACGCTACGGGGCCCTTTCTGGTCGCAGATGAGGCAGGGCGCATCTGGAAAGAGCAGGGCCTGCCGGGTAGCCTCATCATTGCCACCAGCGTGAATGCCACCGTTGTGAAGCAAGGGAGCATAGCCTACGATACCAGCAAGGCCGCAGCAAACCACCTAGTGCGGGAGCTCGCTGTCACGCTGGCACCGCTTGTTCGGGTAAACGGTCTGGCTCCCGCAACTATGATCGAGAGCAGTGGCATGTTTTCGCTGGAGAGGGTGAAGGCGTCCCTAGCCAAGTATGCCCTACCTTATGATGAGGAAGAAGGTTTGCCGACGCTCCAGCGGCGTCTCGCAGCCTACTATGCAGGAAGGACGCTAATGAGGCAGCCGATCACACCGAATGACCAGGCTGAGGCGATATTCTTGCTTGTCGGGGACCGACTTGCGAAGACGACAGGTCAGGTACTTACCGTAGACGGTGGATTGCCCGAGGCATTTCTCCGATGACTGGTCATCGCTACGCTTCAACGGCGGCTCGGCACGGATAGCACGAATGATGACAGGTAGGTACGGACACTACGCTTAAACCCTAGCGATGCCGCTGTATGCGGAACGGGGAAGCGGCGAGGAATTGATGTTGCGCTGCAGGCAATATGCGCTCATCCTTCCCCACTGGCTGGTTCGTCCTTTCCGTGCGATACCTGGATTCCGTGATATGCAACGGATCTGGGCGTCGCGCCACGCCCCGGCTTGTTCCAGTAGGCGTGCGGCCTACCTTTCTGCCGCCGTCCGGACGCCGGCCCCGTTCTGTCCCGTGAGAGCGTCTCCGAGGTCTGCGCGCATCCGGTCCATCAGGGCATGGAGCCGTTCGACGATTTCTGGGTATTCTGCTGCCAGATTTGTGGTCTCGCCACTGTCTGTCTCCAGGTTGAACAGTGCAAGGCCAATGGAATCCTGCGCGTAGGTCCCTGGATGTGTCGCTGAGGAGAGGCGGGCGCCATGAATGCTTCTAAACCTGTGTGGCACGTGCATTTTCCACACACCCGACCGAACGGCTTGGAGCTGACGGCCCTGGTAGAAGAAGAAAGCCTCGTGCGGAGACTTCGCGTCCTTTTCCTGCCGCAGGAGCGCCGTGATGTCCCTGCCGTCAAATGCCAGGCCGTCCGCAATCGAGCCCGTCAACCGGGCAACCGTCGGCATGAAATCCATGGCCGTTATCAACTCGCTGCTTTCGGTACCCGCAGGGATAACGCCGGGCCACCGCATGAGGAGCGGTACGCGGTGGCCTCCTTCGAAGGTGGTGCCCTTGCCTTCCCGCAGTGAACCTGCAGAACCGCTATAGTCTCCCTTTACAAGCCAGGGACCATTGTCAGACGTGAAAATCACGAGGGTATTCTTGTCGAGCTCCAGTTGTTCGAGCGTATCGAGGATACGCCCTACCGACCAATCTATCTCCATAATCACATCACCGTAGAGACCCTGCCCGGATTTTCCGGCAAAGGAATCGGACGCAAAGAGGGGCATATGCGGGAACGTGTGTGGCAAGTACAGGAAGAAGGGCGCGTCTGCACTGTCCTCTATAAAGCTTACGGCCCGTTCCGTGTACCACCGCGTTAGCTGCCGCTGGTCCGGCTCCGTGTCAATGACTTCCAGTCCCTCTACAAGCGGTAGGGGTGGATGGCGCCGGGCATAGGGATTAGGGTTCTTGACGGAGTCCGGCGTCATGTCGTTCGAATAGGGGATGCCGAAGTACACATCGAACCCGTGGTTTGGCGGAAGGTGTTCCGGGGCGTGCCCCAGGTGCCATTTGCCAAAGCAGGCTGTGGCGTAGCCGCTGCCGCGCAGCATTTCTGCCAGGGTCACCTCGTCCCGATGCAGTCCTGTGGTCGATTGCGGCATGAGCACGTTGGGCATGCCGACACGTTGCGGATACATGCCGGTCAGCATGGCAGCGCGGGAAGGGGAGCAGGAGGCCGCGGCGGCATAAAAATCCGTGAAACGTATGCCTTCGGACGCCATGCGGTCAAGGCGCGGCGTCGCAAATCCCCGGGCACCGTACGTACCGAGATCCCCGTAGCCCTGATCATCTGTAACGATAAGGACTATATTGGGTGGCGTCGTCGTGCAGGCTGGCAGCAGGAGCAGAAGGACGGCGAGTGAGGTAGGGCGGCGCATTTGGCGGTAAAATGAACTTGGCCTTTGAGGATCCTCCTGCAAGCGGCGGGCACAAAGAAGTAAGATGGTCCAGGAAGAAGGGATAATCAAGTTCCGGATGCACCATACGGAGCGACGGCCACTGCCGGAGTCGATGATTAGGGAGGTTAACCAGTGGCGATCCCGGCTGTTCGCGGCGCAGCTCATCGGGCAGGATCCATCCCGGTATGGAGGCTACGGTTTCGGTAATATCAGCCAGCGGGTCGGGCCGCCGGATACAGGCGCACATCCATGCGGGTTCGTCATCACGGGCTCGCAGACGGGGGGAATTGTTGACCTCACAGTGGCCCACTTTGCATTGGTGGTGGAGGCGCATGCGGACCGCAATACTATTGTGTCAGAGGGGCCTGTCGAGCCATCCTCAGAGAGCATGACCCATGCTACGCTTTATGCATTGGATCACCGGCTAATGAGCGTAATGCATGTGCATGCGCCAGCGCCATGGCGTCAGGCTCAAGTGCTGGAGCTGCCGATGACCAGGCCCGATGTGCCCTACGGTTCACCTGAAATGTCTCGTGAAGTCCGGCGCTTGTTCGCGGAAACAGATGTGTATGCACGCGGCGTATTTGCCATGGGTGGCCACCAGGACGGACTGGTAGCCTTCGGCACTACAGTTGCAGAGGCGGGTGGGCGGCTGCTCTCACTAAATGAACGTGCCTTGGAGCTGAGCGCCCGGCAATCTTAGACCGTGCTTCCACGAGATGGGCGCTTTAGGCGCTGCCGGGCGTATTCAACATTCAATGTCATATCGTCTTCCTGGCACCGGAGCCAAGGCCATGGACCCTCGGGGAGCCTCGGATTGAGCGCGACCATCGCAATGGAATTTGACTGCCTGCGTACTTTCCACGTTAATGAAGCTCCTCAGCGGTGCGACCAGGGACATGGCAATGGATAAGGCAGGATTCTTCCAAAACTCGACGGTTTCCCGGGGAAGGTTGAGGCCGTAGAAATAGCGGAAAGTGTGCCTGCCCCTCAGGTCAATACTTTGGATCACCTTGCAGAACTGCTGCTCCGTCCACCTGTAGATCAAGTTTGGAATAGCCGAATCATTCAATCCTCCGGCCAGGCCGTCGTGATCAAAGACGGCTTCGAGTTCATATTCCGGTGACAGTGCGAGCCGGTTTGCCAGGCGCATGATAAGACTGTCCCTGGATTCGATGCCACCAGTGCCCGACCTGGCGACGCGGCATATTTCCAGGAGCGCCATGTTAGGTGAGCCGCAGTGATGCAGCCCGTCGGCAACAAGTACAAAATCGAACGTTTCATTGCCGAAGGAAAGGCTCTGGGCATCTTCAACGCGCCCAAGCATAGGGGGCGCTATCCCATACGCGTTAACTTGTTGGCGAACTCGGCAAGTAGCATTTAATTTGATTGACTCTGGCTCTCGGAGGCGCCGCCAACAGCCCAGAAATAGTGGGCCAATGTTGGATCATCTCCGATAGCGAGCACCCGGGCTCCATTGTCCGCGCGACTTGGTTTAGCGCGAACTTGAAGTCCCTCCACGTACTGCACGTACGCCTGCATGTCGTAGCCCGAGGGGGAAAGCGTCCGCGCATGACGGACTATTTTTCCGGTCAACAGCGCTATCAGCAGCTTCCCATAGAGCCAGGCTCTAGCGCTATCATCGTCGAATTTTGGCACATGACCCAGTTGGGCTAACGACTTGAAGCGCTTGAACACCAGCTCAACCTGCCAGCGCAGCCGGTACCACTCAAGCACTTCTGTTGCTGAAAAATGTGCCTCGGGAAAGGTGGTAAACAAGATGACGTAGCAAGCGTAGCGCAAGGTCTCTTTACGAGGCTTCTTTCTTTTTCGCTGCGCGGTCTTGTGGATTTTGTTGTGCGCCTCTTCGATCGCCTCCTCCGTCTTACGCAGCGCACAAATGCGACCCACCACTGGTGTCTCTGCCTTAACTGCTGCGGTCCAGACTCCCACAGCCCCAGCCTGCTGCAGCGTTTCCACCGAAGACAACAAGTCAAAGGGTTGGCCGGGCGCTTTCTCAAAGTGCAGTGCACCAGTGTGGACGCGCACCGTTACGTAGCCACCGGCTGTGGTCACATGTTGGATACCCGCACCGGTTGCGTACCCGCGGTCAGGCCAGTATGTAATCGCCCGAACGGACTGGAAATTGCTTGAACGATTCCCCTGTGCCAGCCCCCTTCGTTCCAGTTAATTTGAAGAAATCGCAGCCCAATGATGGTAGGGTGACACTGTAATGCAGCCGCCATGTTGAGCCAGTGCGACCAGGCTCACGCACGACAGTAGCGTCAAATGCCCATATTTGAAATCCCCTGCCTGTTGACACTGCAATACCATGCTCGTGAAACAGCTCCATGCACATTGCATAGAGCCAGTCTCGTGACTTACGCAGTCGTTTGAACAATGCTACGGCAGACAAATCGGCCAGTTGAGCCTGGCGCGCCCGCGCGACGGTCTCCCGCAGAGAGTATCCGCACCCCAAGCGGATTAGCAATGTCCGAAGGAGGCTTTCCGGTGACTTGTCCTTACGCAGCCCGCGCAGTGCGCCGGTAGATGCGGCCAGCTCTTGCCAATTTGCGGGCAGGAACGACACCAGCACGCCCCATTCCTTGTCGCCCGCTGCCCTGGACACGGTTCTCTTCATCTTTTCTCTCGAATGACGATGAAGTAACAAAGAGTTTTCTACGTCGCGGCTCAAGAGCACGTTATGCCGCCTGGCATTCCTGCTTGTCGTTGCCCGCAACTGCCTACAGCAAGCAGCATTATCTCTCTTGGTGACCACAACTCAGTGTAGATACAGGCAACATACAGGAATAGATTAACACACAAGTTAACGCTAATGGGGCGCTATCTCCCGTTGGCACGGCACCATGCACGTTGGTGGGCATGACGGCCGAAAAACCCAGGCCCAAGAACAGGTCCCTTTCGGCCACGCCCGCGCATACGGCCAGAACCGGGTGCTCGCGGCGCAGCGTGCCCGTGCGCAAAAAAGGGTTTCCAGGACGCCTTCTACAAACTGTCTGCGCTTGGTGCCCGTCCCGACTGCTGTGTTTCGTTAGGTTCCGGCCCGCGGACGGCGCTTCACCCAGACACAGGCATCGACCCTCCGGGTAGCCGGAAGGCCGACCCGTTCCGTCGGGGTGGCGGGATTTGAACCCACGACCTCTTCGTCCCGAACGAAGCGCGCTACCGGGCTGCGCCACACCCCGATGCGCCGTATACTCTATCTCTTGGGCGGTGATCCATGCTGGCCCTACCGGTAGAGCCCCGGGGAAAGTTACTGCCGCACTATGCAATCCCTAAATTTCCCTTCCTACGACTTCGCCATACAGCAACAGGATGGCAGGGCGGTGATCTATGACGCTCTGCGCCGCAAGTACGTCAGGCTTACGCCAGAGGAATGGGTACGACAGCACCTTGTTCGGTACCTGATTCACGATAAAGCTGTACCCCGTTCGCTGATTGCCATAGAGATGGCATTCCAGTTCCACGGGCATCAGCGCCGGGCGGACGTTGTAGTGTACAATCGCCTTGCAGAGGCCATCCTCGTTGCCGAGTGCAAGGCACCGGATGTTGCGCTGGGCCAGGCGGCGTTTAACCAGGTTGGACGCTACAACCTGGCGATTGGGGCCCGGTACCTCGTTGTGACCAATGGCATGGACCACTTTTGTTGCGCTGTGGATTTCCGAACGCATTCCTGTACCTTTCTACCTGAAATTCCTGCCTTTGAGTCTTTCCAATAGAGCGATGGTTACGGCGTATTCAGAATCCGGTCCTCCCTATGTTCAGGAGTTGGAGGCAGCAATCTTGGCCGTCAGCGAGGCGGCACGGCTATGCCAGCGCATCCAGCCAGGTCATGGTAGTGCGTTAAAGCATGACCGGAGCCCGGTAACTGTGGCGGATTTTGGAAGTCAGGCCACTATATGCCGGATGTTGCGCACGCGCTACCCAGACGATCCCATTATGGCCGAAGAGGATGCGTCTGCACTGCGTATGCCCACCGGGTCCTTCCTGCGTAAGGAAGTTGTCCGGTGCGTGAGGGAATTTTACCGCAACGCCCATGTAAAGGACATCCTGGACTGGATTGATTACGGCTCCACCAGAGCGTACCGTGACCGTTTCTGGACTTTGGATCCTGTTGACGGCACCAAGGGATTTCTAGGTGGTAGGCAGTATGCCATAGCGCTTGCGCTCATTGTTGACGGACGTGTGCGAGCCGCTGCTCTGGCCTGCCCAAATCTGACGGATTTCCCTGGCGGCAGCGTATATGCGGCACGCGAGGGCGGCGGCGCATTTCGATTGGCTCTGCGTGCTCAGGCGGCACGTGAGACCGTAGGGGTAACCCATGTGGCTAATGCGGCTAAGGCCCGTTTCTGCGAATCCTTTGAGGCGGCTCACACTGCCGTGGACGTATCTGCACGTGTGGTCCGGAAGCTGGGTATTGCGACTCCTTCTTTCCGGATTGACAGCCAGGCCAAGTACGCCATTGTGGCCCGTGGGGATGCGGAAATATACTTGCGCCTTCCGTCGAATTCCGGCTACGTGGAAAAAATATGGGACCATGCCGCAGGATCTCTGATACTCACGGAGGCGGGAGGCACGGTGACCGATGTAGTTGGTCTGCCCCTTGATTTTTCCACCGGTTCGAGGCTAATTGGCAACAGGGGCGTGGTAGCAACCAACGGCATATTGCATTCAGCTATTCTCGACGCACTGCCTTATAAGTAGTCAACACATGTTGCGGCGATTATCCCAATTCATTGCAACGCGACTTGTGCGCCTTTTCTATTCGCAGATCGAGGTGCATGGAGGGGAGCGTCTTTGCTCGGACGAATCAGCAGTATACGTGCTAAACCATCCGAACGGTATCCTTGACCCCGTCGTGCTCACGACGGTAATCAAGAGACCCGTGACGTTCTGGTCGAAGAGCACGCTAATTGCGGTACCATTCCTGGGGTGGATCGCTGCAACATTCGGTGCTGTACCCGTGTACCGTAAGGCGGATGTTGGCAAGCACGGCGGAGCATTAGATGCGGCCGACATGGCGCAGCGCAATGAATCCACTTTCAGACACTGCCAGGCGATCCTCCGGAAGGGAGGAGCACTTGCGCTCTTTCCCGAAGGACAAACACACTCAGAGCCTTATCTGCTTCCCATACGGACCGGTGCGGCCCGCATGGTTTTGCGGGCGGCAAACGAAGCTGGGTGGAGCCAAACCATCCCGATCGTACCCATAGGGCTGTGGTATGAAAACAACACGCGCTTTCGCACAGCGGTACTGGTGGTGGTTGGAGAGCCCATTGCGATCAATGACTATGCCGCACTTTACCTGCAAGATTCGAGGGAGGCGGTCCAAGCGTTAACCAAGCGTATTGATGCGGGACTCCATGGCGTGGTGCTCGAAGCAGAGAACAGCCAGCTGGTCAAATCTATCCCTGCAGTCGCACTGTGGACGGCGCCGGAAGGCGTGAAGCCCGACCTAACCATGCAGCACGTCTGGGCAGCGCGTCTGCTCGAGGCGTACCGGGAAATGCAGCAGCGTGATCCGGATCTACTGGGGCGCATAGCGGAAGAAGCATGGAGTTTTGCTTCCTTACTCAATAGCGTTGGCGTGTCCAACCCATGGCAACTAGAAGATCCGCGCGTGCACTGGGGACAACTGGCATGGAACGTGCTTGCGCTGTCTCTTCTTGCCATTCCTGCATGCTTGGGACTGGTTCTATCGATCGTTCCGTATCGGATGTCGGGAACGTTGGCGCGTACCGCCTGGCCGGACGACAGGACCCAGGCCGGTACCGCAAAGCTACTAGGCGGCACGTTTCTTACCGTCGCAATGTGGGCGTCGGCGGCAACAGTGATCGGGATACTTTCTGGGCCACTGTGGGGCCTCGTACTGGCAGCACTGGCACTGCCGTGCGCCTATGCCACCATGAGGTGGACGGAAATGGCACGAACCGTGCGCGATATTCTTCGGTATATCTGGCTTAGAGAGCGCAAGGCGGGTCTTGTAGCGGGTCTGGTTGCGCGTCGGCACGCGCTGGCTCGGTCGATAGCGGAGGCGGTTGCCTCGCTTGAGTAGGCGCCGCCGTATCTTGTCCTTCCGGTACCGCATGCAGGAGCCAGCTGGTAGTCAACCGCTTGCTTTGTCTCTGCCATCACACCGCGCAGCATATCTCTGATAGCCATGCTGGCCGCCGGTCTTGCCGTGTACGCACAGGAAGCGACCGATAGTACACGAGGGGAATCGCACGGATAAGTGACCGCACATCCACAAGGCAGCGTTTGTGATCCTGCAAGTCCTGAGCGCATATAGTTACGGACTCCCGTCGCAAGCGATGACCCGCACGTACACAAACCGGCCGAAGCCCCCGCCAGCACGCGGAGTTAAAGGCGCTGTTCGTGCATTTGGGCTGGTTGCGGGCCCAGGCCGTGGCGAAGTATCGGGATGATTGCAAGGAGGGGAAGAAGACGCCATCCCACTACGACCTGTGCAAATGGCTGACTGGGTTGCACGGCGGCGAGGATGAGCGGACGCGACGGCCGGTGTAGGGTTACAGCGATCCGTACTTAAGTGCGTGCGTCTGGGCATGGACAGGTTTATCCGAGACAAGAAGGGTTGGCCCCGCTTCCGACCGATAGGTAGTGATTGACCGAATACTCTCTTTTTTCGGCCTCGAATGCACAGGCACGGTCGTTTTTTGAGTTCGTTGACGGTCCGCTTCGAGTGTTTCGGCCATGCTGGCGTCTCTTGCGTGCGCGCACGGACAGTTTGCGGCTCGAAGGGCGTTGTGTTCCTATCGGGAGGGCATACGTGTCCCTTGGGGCCTGCGATTGGGACCTTTCTGCGAGGTGGTAGCGGGCCTACGCCGCGCGCTTTCGCCGACGCCTCATTCGTGCCCGTTCCTGGGCGCGCACCAGGCAACCCAGCCGGTGCACGTTGACCGCCAACACCGACAGGCTCACCATCAGCGCGAAGTTCTCCGGACTCTTCTGCCGCCACCGCCCCGAAGTCCGAAATTGGCCAGACACGACTCGGCGGCCGGGTGCTGCCGCCGCGCTGCCTTGAACGCAGGCGCGCGCTCCCGCGCACGCTCCGCCAGAAAAAGCTTGCCCTTCTTCGGAAGCGCATTGAGCGCCAGCCGAGCATCCAATGCTTCTCGATTCTTCAAGCTATGAAAGCCCCGGTCAAAACTGCACGCATTGAACTCTGGAAAAGCCGCCTGCACCGCGTCAATGATCGCTACCGCCACCTCTACATCTGATGTGTCCCACAGGATGTGATAAGCCAACCGGTGCTCATCTTCTACCAGTGCGACCGGAAGGCCGAGCTCCGCCAGCACCCCCGCCTTGCCATTGCTGATCCAACGCGTATGTGGCTTGTGGATGGAAAACACTTTCTGCGCATGTGGAATCTTCTCGCCCAAGAGGATGCGACGCCTGATCCACCAACAAGTCCACATAGTGCAAGTAATACGCGATATCCGCTCCCGCCGCCGCCGATTTCTGCGCCGTGGCCAAGGCATCCAACAGCGTACGTGCTGCAGTCTGTGTGCACTGGCGCAAGTACGCCTTCACTCCTTTCGGATTCTGCCGGTAGCGCGGGGCCGTCCGCACCCGGCTGAAGGCCTGGTATACCTTCCGCGTGCGATCCGCATGCTTGCGCCAGCCCGGAAGAGCGAATGCCGCAGCCGAGCGTGCACTCACACGTATTAGACCACGAAGTGCATCCCAGCACAGACCCGCATCGGTGGGATAGTGCACATGCGTCTTAACCACCCTGGAATCGCAGCGACCGCCTAGCGCGGCCCCAGACTTTTTTGCAGCCACCTTGTGCGCCGTCCGCACTATCAAATGGATGTCGGGTAGCCCGGGGGAATCTCACCCCCAGGCTCCCACAGATCCGTACGTGAGGCTCTCGCCTCATACGGCTCTTCTCGGCCCGCCCAGACACTGGGCCAGCCAGCAGCCAGGCCCTTGTTTCGTGAGCAAGTTCCTCCCGCCATTGCGGTTGTCCCGCTCCCTCCACCGGCCGAGTCGGCCCCTTCGCTCCAGTTCCGTTACAGAACCTTCTGAGGTGTACCCCAATCGTTGGACAGGATTTCGCTTGATTTAAGATAGAGAACTGCCAGGGTTGTGGGTGATGGCGGGACATGTTGGTCCCAGTGGGCATGTGGTTGTCGTGTGGGTTATAGCCATCGCTGGGTGGGGTCCTGAATGGCCGTGATAGACTTCGGATGGGGTTCGGTACCGAAGGCTCTGGTGCGGACGACTGTGGTTGTAGAAGCTAATGTAGCCTCCCAGGCGCTGCCGTGCCTGCCGCAGGTTCGCGTATTCGTTGAGGTAGACCTCCTCGTACTTGACGCTGCGCCACAGTCGCTCAATCAGAATGTGGTCGTAGCACCGGCCACGACCACACATCGAAATCCGGATGCCAGCACGTTTCGAGAGTGATGTCATCTCTTCACTGGTAAACTGTGACCCTTGGTCCGAGTGGAAGATCTCGGGCTGGCTGATCGTGAGTGCGTCCTTATAGGTCTCCACACAGACACTCGCGTCTTGTGTGTTGGATAGCGTCCACGATAGTATGTAACGGCTGTACCAGTCCATGACTGCGACCAGATACGCAAATCCGCGGTCCATCCGAATGTAGGTGATGTCAGTGCACCAGGCCTGATTGGGACGATCTATGTGCCGCCCTTTCAATAGGTTGGGATACCAAAGAGCTGGCCCCGGGCCCACGCGGGGCCAGCTCTTTGGATAAATAGCCTGTAGCCCTATAAGGCGCATCAGCCTTTAGACCCGCTTGTGACCCGCAGCGTGACCCTCGCGCCGAAGCATATGCGTCATACGCCCAGCATGGGGTGGGCTGTGTAGACTTCGTCGATGACGCGCATCAACTGTAGATTATAGGACGTCTCACCGACGGGTTGATAATACACGCTGGAGCGGGCCAGGCCCAGTAGCTCGCACTGTCGCTCTATGCTCAGCTGACCGTGATCTGGCTCCACCATGCGCCGCTTCTCTTTAAGAGAGTGAACCGAAGTTTTTTTTTAACCAGTCCAGTTCCACCTTGAGGCGCCCGATTTGGCCATACAATTCATCCTTAAGTACCTCTTCTTGTTGTTTGGCCTTGCCACGACGCGTGGAAAAGGCATCCATCAAGTGCTGAAGCGCCTGCTTCTTCCACAGGTTCACCTGGCTGGGGTGCACCTCGAAGCGGGCGGCAATCTGGCTGATGGTTTGCTCGCCTCGTATGGCCTCCACGGCCACTCGAGTCTTGAATGCGGCGGCGTACGACTTCCGTTTCATCGTGACATGTACCTCGATTTAAGAGGCAGGATTCAATCTTAAATTACTGTCCAGAATTTGGGGTACACTATACTTCCTCACTACTACGAGCCGATCCGCCACCGTGGGGCGCTTCAGTACTCAGTCGCTTGCGAGGCTCCCTTAACATCGCCCCGACAGGTTCCCACGTTCCGCATTTAGGCCTAGACCATATTCTCGCCGCCTATATGCCGGATGCCGATCGGGCCATAAACAGGCACCTCCCGATCTGGTCCCGGAGCAGAGGTGAGACCCCGGTTTTGACATCATCCATGGTCTTTCGACACTTCTTCGACGGTTCACTTGCGTTCGACTCTATGGCCCATACCTGACAGAGTCATTGCTCCGCCTTTTCCGGACTCGCTCACTACCGGACCCTTAAGGCCCAGCAGCAGCCGGTGGTTTGCAGCGTCGGGTAGCCCGGGGGAATCCCACCCAGGCCCCCACAGAACCGTACGTGAGACTCTCGCCTCATACGGCTCTTCTCGGCCCACCCGGCTACCAATCCAGCCAGCAGCCAGGACCTTGTTTCTTGAGCGAGGTCCTCCCGCCTTGCGGTTGCCCCGCTCCTTCCACCGACCGAGTCGGCCCCTTCGCTCCAGTTCCATTACAGAACCTTCATCACTACTACGAGCCGATCCGCCCCCGTGGAGCGCATTGGTACTCAATCGCTCGCGGGTTCTCCGCTTGCGAGTCTCCCTTAGCATCGCCCCGACAGGTTCCCACGTTCCGCATTTAGGCCTAGACCATATTCTCGCCGCCTGTATGCCGGATGCCGATCGGGCCGTAAACAGGCACCTCCCGATCTCGTCCCGGAGCAAAGGTGAGACCCCGGTTTTGACATCGTCCATGGTCTTTCGACACTTCTTCGACGGTTCACTTGCGTTCGACTCTATGGCCCATACCTGACAGAGTCATTGCTCCGCCTTTTCCGGACTCGCTCACTACCGAACCCTTAAAGTCAAGCAGCAGCCGGTGGTTTGCAGCCTCCGCCTGTACGGCGGCTGCGGGGGGCCTTCCCCCATCCTAAATGCCGTTACGCAGCACTCAAGCTATGTTAAAGAACAACGCCCTTGTGCCACTCGTGGCACACCACCTTCCGGACCAGCTTCGGCGTCAAAAGCTGCACGTTGTCCACCAGCCGCTGTCTGCTGTACTTCACCTCGTCAAACCCGGCCTCGCCGTGCCCCAAGAGCTCCCGCAGCAAGAGATCGTTGTTTGCCCGGTACAACAAAGCATCGTAGTCCAGATCCAGGCACTGCTTGACTATCGCAAACACGATGACGCGCCATAGATCCATGCCCGGTCGTCCGACATCTCTGCGTGTACCCGGCTGAAAGTGCGCCTCCAGAATCGTGAACAAGGCCGCACGGGATTCCGCCTTGCAGTAGACGCACTGCAGACCCTTGAGCACCGCACTCATGTCGTCGCGCATTCTCGGGTCTATGGCAATCTCCTTGATCGGCGTACTGTCGAGTGCACGGCACTCTGGGACGGACAATCTTGCGCATGGTTTCCCTGGCGAATGTGAGCTGTTTTGCGCTCTTAAACGCTCAAATCGGCTATACGGCCCTCGGATTTAGCGCCAATGGCAAGATATAACCGATTGTTTCTTTGAGATTTACAGTATTTTCGTACAAGCACTAGGTACCGGAGTCTATTCCTTTGAGGTGCCCGGTGACACGTTGCGTAAGCGTGGCAGGTATTCCGTGGCAGCGGTGGAGGGCGTGGGAAAGTTGCGATGCGTGGACCGGTGCGGTGTCTTGGACGGCGGCAAGGCCAAGCCGGTGCGCATCGTGCACACGCCCGTGGGAAAAGGCTACGAGATACAGGTGGTAGTAGATCACGGCAAGGCAGGGGTAACACCGGACACGCGGCCCGTGACAGGGTTGGATGCAGGCGTAAAGGCGAACGCAACCTTGAGCAACGGTGACCAGTATGCACCTGTGAAGCATGATAACAGCAGGCGTAAAGCGCTTCAGCGCAAGGTGTCGTGCGCGAAGCGGGGAAGCAAGGCGCGCAAAAAGCAAGAAGTGGCATGGGCGAGGGAATTCCGGCGCATTGCCATTGGCCGCAAGCACGCCGTGTATCGCTCAACCACAGATATCATTCAGCGTCATTCTGCGAACCTTGTAGCGGAATCGCCGAAGATCAAGAACATGACGGACGGCCAGGGGTGGCTCCCGCAAGCTGGGGTTGAATCGGGCAATGCTTGCGCAGAGCGTCTCCGAGGTCGTCAGCCACCTTGTCTACAAGGCTGAACGTGCTGGAGGCGAGTTGGTATTAGTCAACACCACGCAGCAATGCAGCGCGTGCGGGGTTTGCCGCCCGCCCGTCTACCGTTGGCCGACCGTGTGTACGCATGCGTGCATTGCGGTCACGTGCAGGTTCGGGATGCGGCGAGAATTATCCGCATGAAGGGCCTCGAGCACTTCACACGCCCGCAACTATCGGCGTGGCGTCAGGCGGTAGAAGGCTACCCCCGACCTCTGGCAGCGCGCAGTCACGGCGAGGCAAAGCCAGGGTATGTCGCGGAAACGTATGGGAACGTTGTTCACTTATCCGTATAAGTCCCTAAGCGAGTGTATGTAATGGATGCCGTTGTCGATACCGCGGATCGTTCCGCCGGCCTGCTGTTACAGTTAACCGCGTCGGTGTCTGTAATCCAGTCGACGGACGTGCGGCTG
Source organism: Rhodothermales bacterium (assembly GCA_965216255.1). GTDB lineage: Bacteria > Bacteroidota > Rhodothermia > Rhodothermales > Bin80. The sequence goes on along the minus strand of OZ244148.1, from coordinate 2,602,580 downwards.
CTTTCCGGCTTTGCCAAGCTGAATCTGGATGGGCAGCACTTGGACCCGCAGCCGACGGTGCGGGGCTCGAACGGGGGTAGTGAAACGGAGTACGAGATAATGCGGGGCGGCCCCTTCTCGTTTTACTGCGACCCCGCCATAAGTCTCAAGTTGGCACGGCCCGTCCGCGTTGTTGCCGCAGGCCTGGAGGGATTCAACCTTTTGGACACGGCCTTCAGCACAACCGGGTTTACCGATCCGGCTTGATCCGATACCGTATCCCTGTATCTGCTGCGGGGCGCGCCCTTCTCCTCTTTGCAACCCTGGAGGCAACACCCATGCATGACCGGCTTCTTGGCGCCCTCAACATGGCCGCCGCTACATTTTTCGCTCTCTGCGCTTACTGGCAGTACAACGACCCGGACACGCTGCTATGGACAAGCGTTTACCTGTTGGCGGCGCTTGCATGCGTGCTCTTTAGCCTCCGGAGACTGCCGGTCTTGGCAGCAGTTGGCTTCGGAGTCCTTGTGTTTGTGCTTGGCCTTACTTTGGCATGGCGAGTCGTGGCGCAGCACCAGTACTTTTTTGACGAAGAAGGCCGGGAGATGATGGGTTCGTTTGTCGTCTCTCTCTACATGGCAGTGCTTGTCCTGCGGCTGCGAAGGCAGACTCCCGCCTAGGTATCGCGCGCATAAAGGACCTTGCCCCCGACAATGGTGGAGATCACTTCGGCAGTCGGGATTTCGTCTTCCGGTATCGTCATGATGTCCTTCGATAGGACGACGATGTCGGCAAGCTTTCCGGGCGTAAGGGAGCCCTTGATGTCTTCCTCAAAGGCTGCGTAGGCATTGTTGAGCGTGTAGGACTGTAACGCCTGTTCCCGGGAAAGCCGCTGGCTTTCATAGAAGATGCTTCCGTCCAATAGCTTCCGGCTGACGGTGGCATAGAAACTGGCGATCGGATCCACGTCTTCCACGGGCGCATCCGTGCCGTTGGTTACCACGGCCCCCGTTTGCCACAAGTCCTGCCAAGCGTACGCACCCTCACGGGCCCGCTGTTCACCGAGTCGCCGGAGTACCCATGGAGCATCCGACGTGCAGTGGATTCCCTGCATGGAGGCAATGACACCGAGCACACCGAAGCGCGGGATATCCTCGGGGTGCAGGTGCTGGGCATGCTCGATGCGCCAGCGAAGATTGGCCGGTGCCTCTGCGGCCACGTAGGCCTGCTCGAATAGGTCGAGCGCTTCGCGGTTGGCCCGGTCTCCAATAGCGTGGATGTTTACCTGATACCCATGCAGGAGGGCCAGTTCCGTGGTGCGTCTTACCTCGGCAAGGTCCGCCGTGTTGAGGCCCACGCTCGAGGGCATGTCCTCATATGGTTCCAAGAGCCATGCGCCATGTGAGCCCAGCGCCCCGTCAATAGACCACTTGATAGATCGCACCGTCAGCGTGTGGTTGGCGTAGCCCACCATGCGGTACGCCGCCATTCTTTCTGCCATGCTCTCGTTGTCACTTCGGATCATGACATAGAGTCGCACGGGCAGCTGACCTTCATCGGCCAACTGCTTGAATACGTCTATGGCTGCGAAGCCTGAGCCGGCATCCTGGAAGGAAGTGATGCCCTTCGACAGGCTTTCTTCGGCGGCCAAACGCGCCTGTGTGCGTGCTTCCTCTTCCCGCTCGCCGGGTGTCATAGCGGCGCGCGCACGGGCGCGCGCGGCACCTACCAGCCCCTGCGCCGTTTCGCGGAAGAGCCCCGTGAGTTGGCCGCGTGCGTCACGGATGATTTCACCGCCCGAGGGGTTGGGGGTCTCGGGACTTACACCGGCCTCGCGCATTGCCGCTCCGTTGGCGAAACCAGCGTGGCCGCTGGCATGCCTCAGAAAGACGGGATTATCGGGAGAGACGCTGCTTAGTGTATGGTGCGTGGGCATGCCATTCACCGCACCTTCTGGCACGATGTCCCACTTTTCCTGATGCCACCCGCGTCCCGTAATCCATTCACCGGCATTAGTATTTTCGGTGGCCTCCGCCACCATATCAACGATGTTCTGCCAGCTTGTAGCGGTGGTCAGGTCGAGAATCATGCGGGCTTCTCCCATGCCCATAAAATGACCGTGACCTTCGATGAAGCCGGGAATGGCCAGCTTGCCGCCCAGGTTCATGACCTCGGTGCCTTCTCCGATAAAGGCCTCGATTTCCACATTACTGCCTACGGCCAGTATGGTGTCTCCTGCCACGGCAAGCGCTTCGGCCTCGGGTATCATGCCGTCGACGGTCACGATGCGGCCATTGGTTAGCACGAGCGTGGCTGTCTCGCCTGCTGCGCCGCAGCCTGCCAGGACTGCGGCAACTACCGCGCCCACTATCATCGAATAAGTTGGCCTTATCATATCGGGCTTCGTGTCGACGTCGGGTTGGGAATGGAGCAGCTATCGCCGGATTTTCGCATCTTGCAGGCTCAATCCAATGACAAGGTATCAAAATGCCGGATAGATCACGTGCCACCCTGCATCGATGGAATGACATGCCCATTGAATCCGTCAAGCCGCTGCTCGGCCGCCGCCTTATTACCGGCGATCGGATGATGATTGCACACGTGTATCTGGACAAGGACTGCGTGGTACCTTGGCACAGCCACGACAACGAGCAGCTCACGTATGTGCTGCAGGGATCCATGCGATTCTGGCTGGGCGACGACGGTCAGCAGGTCGTCGTGCATGAGGGGGAGGTGCTGGTTATCCCGCCGAATCTCCCGCACAAGGCGGTGGCATTGGAGGATACACTGGACGTGGATATTTTCTGTCCGCCCCGTCAGGACTGGCTAGACAAGACCGATGCCTATCTGCGCTAGAAGAGCATGTGTTCTGGCAGGGCTCTTGCTACCGGCCTGCGTCCCCGTTGCACCGGATCCAGATCCGCTCGGCGTGCCCACGTGGCCACATAACGTGGTATAGTATCAGATCTTCGTGGAGCGCTTTCGCAACGGGGATTCATCCAATGTTCCCACCCTTGTCGACATCCCGGGGTCGTGGTTCCACGCGCAGCCGGGGGGGGCCACGACTTGGACGCGGGCCTGGTACCGACAGGAACCCTGGGCCGAGGCAACAGGCGAAGGGCTTTAGTATACGGCGCAGATCCGACGCTATGGCGGTGATCCGCAGGGTCTACTGGACCAGCTACCCTACCTTGAAGTATCGGGCGTAACGGTGCTGTACCTCAATTCGGTTTATAATGCGCCTTCCCTCCACAAGGTTGATGCCCGCAATTGTCGGTACATCGACCGAAATTTCGGTCCCGGCCCAGACGGTGAAGCGACCATAATGACCGGGGAAGATCCGCTTGATCCCGATCCGTGGCTGTGGACGGCAGCGGACGTTCTGGCTCTGGTTCGAGCGGTCCATGAACGAGGCATGCGCATTATTCCGGATTGTTCGTGGAACCATACCGGAGTCACGTCTTGGGCCTGGAAGGACATTCTGGAAAAACGGCCCGCCTCGCGCTACACGGACCGGCATGACATTGCCTCCTTTGACGATTCGTCAACGCCTAACACGAACCAATCTTCCTACCGTGGCTGGCTTGGCGTGAAGGAGTTGCCTGAGCTTGCGAAGGTGGGGGGGCATGACGCGGGGGCGCACGAAGGCAACATGGTGCCGGCCGAAAAGGAGCATGTCCTCAATGTGACGCGCCAGTGGCTTGACCCGGACAGGGACGGCGATCCTTCTGACGGTTTTGGCGGGTTTCGGCTCAACGTTGCAGTAATGGTGCCACTCGGGTTTTGGCACGACTACCGGCCCTTTGTTCGTGCCATCAATCCAGACGCGTACCTGGCGGGTGAGGTGCGGTGGGAATCGTGGCTCGATCCCATGATGGATTCCGCGCCCTGGCTGCAGTGCGATGTATTTGACGCCGTTATGAACTACCGGTGGTACATGCCGACGCGCAGTTTATTTGCCGCGACGTCACCGTACCTTACGGCTTCTACCTACGTCGGACATCTGGATTCCATTGGGCAGGGCGTGGATGCGGGTTTTCAGAAAGCCATGATGAACCGTATGGCAAGCCACGATACGCCGCGCTTTGGTACGTCCCTGTATAATCCCGGGCGCTTCAAGTACCGGGCAAATCCGAGTCAGAATCCTGGATCCAGGATCGACCGCCCTGACGAGCGCACCCGCGCTACGCAGCGTTTCATTCTGGTGCAGCCGCATACTTAACCTGGTGCACCTCACAATTGGAATGGCGACGAGTTGGGCATGTGGGCAGGAGATGATCCCGACACGCCAAAGCCGCTCATATGGCCCGATTTCGCGTATGAGGACGAAGCCATGCACCCGGAAGGGCTGGTCCCCGGCGGCGTAACGTCGTGGCCCCGGATACGGTACAGCAGGCGGTATATAGGAGACTTATTGCCATGCGCCGGGACCACGCACGCCTGTTTGTTGACGGCAGCCTCCATTACCTTGTAGTGGACGACAGTGCGAGGGTGCTGGCGTTCGTAAGGGTACTCGGCAACCAGCACGCGGTCGTGGCCTTCGACGCAGGAGACACATTACGAATTCTGGAGCTCGGCTCGGAACGCAGCCTATACGGGAACGCGTATCCCGGCAACGAGACTGCTGCAGGGATGCTTACCCTGGCATCGCAAACGGCGCAGGTATGGATTCGGAGATAGGGGCGCCCGGTTTCAGATAGGAGCTATCCTCAGCCCTTGGCAGACTGCCTAACTGGCTAGGGCTGCGTCAAGCACAATGGTTGTGCCCGCAAACAGTTTGGAGATTGGGCAGCCCGTCTTGGCCTTTGCCGCAAACTCCTGAAATGTATCCTCCCCGAGCCCCGGAACGTTGGCCTTTACTACAAGGTCGATCCTGGAAATGTGAAGACCGCCTGCCGGGTCGGGGCCAAGATGCACCGTAGCCGATGCATGCACGCGCTCGGGCGTGTGTCCGCAACTGGCAAGATGGTTCGAAAGGGCCATCGCATAGCAGCCTGCGAGTGCGGCGGCCACGAGTTCTTCGGGGCCGTACCCATCCTCACTGCGCTCGGCGCGAGAGATGAACGTAAAGCTCTGCTCTTGGGCGTCACGACCTACTCTCATAGTGCCGTTTCCAGATCGCAGGTCGCCGTGCCAGGTGGCTTCAGATTGTCGGGTAATCATGGTTGGTCAATGGGGTTAGATGATGCATAATTTGGCGTTGCCCTTCACGAAGGCACGAGGGCATGCCGCGTGCCGTTTACCGAAAAGGAAGCCGTAATGGATGCCGTTTTTTCGAGAATCCGGGCGACGGAGCAATATTTGTTGATGCTCATATCTACGGCCCGCCGCACTTTCTCGACGCAGAGGTCGCCCGCGAGAACGTAGTGTACGTGAATACCCGTAAACAGTGCCGGCGGCCGGCCGGTGGCCCGCTCATACTCGATCTCTATGTCGAAGCGGTCTATGGTCTGGCGTCCCTTCTTCAAGATCAAAACGATGTCAATGGCGCTGCAGCCCCCAAGCGCCATGATGACCGCCTGCATGGGCCCCGCTCCCTGGCCGCTCCCCCCTTCCTCGGGTCCCGTGTCCAGATGGACTTCGTGGCCGGCCTCATTGGAGGCAAGAAAATGGAAGGCATCGTCGAGTCGTTGCAGCGTAACTTTCATTGTGAACGTTTTTGTCTGTTACTAAACGCCCGGCCCACCGTCCTGGATTCCATGGCGGTACCGCTTAGTATGTGTGGTAAAACAGCTTGGATACTCCCTAAAACGCAACCCGTATTCCGAAATCCCGTAGCAAAACTAAGGAATAATCTTCACAGGCCTGGATTGTTATGCCGACGGCTGTTCGCCGCCTTGCTTGGCCACTGTACCTGGCAAGCACGCTCTTGCCCGGCTATGTCCAGCTTGCTACCGGGCAGGAGCGGGATGTCATAAAGAAAGAGTATGACGTTCGCCCAGGCGGCACGCTGTATCTGGATCTGGACCATGGAAATATCGAGGTTGAAGTGGCGTCTGACGATGCCGTAAGCATCGAGCTGGTGCGGATTACAGGGGCGGCAGCCAGTGAACTGGCCGAGACCTTGCTGGAGCAACACGAGTACTCGTTTGACAGGAAAGGCAATGACGTCGAAGTCCGTTCAAGGTTTGATCGCGGCCGAGGTGCCCTGAAATGGCACAAGCGGGCCAGACTTCGAATCCACGTGGAAGTGCGTGTGCCCGAGTTTTACAACGTTTCATTTGAACACGGGGCGGGCAACGTCAGCATTGCAAAGTTGAACGGGAGCATCACCGGTAAGACGGGTGCCGGCAATATCGTTATCGAAAAGCTCCAGGGCACCGTCGACATATCAAGCGGGGCCGGCAACATTGAGGTTTACGGGGACATCGCAAAGGCGAGTATTCGGACGGGTGCCGGCAACGTGGAGTTGCGCGGTATGCTGGGTGGTCTGGAGGTCAATTCCGGAGCTGGCAACATATTTGCAGAAATAACCCGGCAGCCGGAGGTGGATTCGAGGCTCCGCACGGGTGCCGGCAATGTCACTGTCGAACTTGCCGATGATCTGGAGGTCTATATCGTGGCCACGGCCTCGCTGGGTTCGGCTACATGTGAATTCCCGCTGGAGATTTCTAGCAAGCTGCTTAAGAAGTCGTTTTCCGGGGAAATTAACGGCGGTGGACCGGAATTAAGAATGCACGCGGGCGTAGGTAACGTGACGCTGAAGCGGATCTAGCCTCGATTTCCAAGCTCAGGCACAGAAGGGAAGGCTGGCCTTTGTGGCAGGAGGCGCTCCTATGCTCATGCGTGCAATGCCCATCAAGAGGAAATCCTCCGCTTTGTCGACTACGGGTGCGAACGTACCGCCACGCTTCCGGAAGCATCGGTCTTTGACCGCCGTCTGAGCACGGACGCAATCTTGGTGAAGCTCTATGCCTTGGGCACCACGTTCCTCACCCCGCGCCGCCACTCCACCCCGATGGTGCAGGCGCTACTGGCCAAGCCCCTTGTGGAGATGCATCACGCTCTCCAACGTAGGATATCGTACCCCCGCTCGACGAACACGTACGACTGCGCCACTATCCCGATCCTGTGCGGCAGATCGCCATCACCGACCTGGGCCACGAGAGACCCACCTTGTTGCTCACCAAGCAGATAAAGGGCAGCGCCACACATCGCTATGCACGCCGCATGACTATCGAAACCACCCTTGCCGATGCCATTGACTTCTTCCATTTAGCCGCACTCAGGGCCGCCGAACCCATGAAAGTCGATGTGGATCTGCCGCTGACCCTGATGGCCAGCGTGCTCTACCGGATGCTCGCCCTGCGGGTCAAGCATGGCTTTGAGGCCGCTAAGGCTCGCACGATCTTTGCCAAGCTCGTCCAAGGCTGTGCCACAGTTACGATTACAGACCAGGACATCATCGTTAAGCTCGGACGCCGGGCCAACCATCCCTACCTCATGGCAGCGGGCTACGCACAAGCGTATGAGCCGCTGCCTTGGTTACTCAATAAAGTGCATCGGCTTTCCTTCGCATAGCCCATAGCCGCATACGACGCAAAATGCCATGACCTTGATTCCTGATGGGTTTACAGGCTAGCCTTCGGGCACACACACCGACAAGCGTGCGCCCAGAACGTGGTACGCTGCATTAGAGAGCTAAATTCACGCCTTCGTCGTAGCGTAATACACAAGGAAGCGTTAGTATTGGCTCTAGCGCATGCGCGAGTCTCCTCTGGGCACATGCCACCGCAATCATTCTGAGAAGTTTCCCATGGGACACGGCACCTTTTTTGCCCACAAGCCATTTCTCACGGCTGCCGTTCTCGGCGCAGGTACCATGGGTGCGCAAATTGCCGCGCACCTCGCGAATGCCGGACTGAGGGTCTATCTACTGGATCTGCCGGCCAAGGAGGGAGGAGATCGAAACGCTGTTGTGGAGAAATACTTCAAGGCGGCCACACGGCTAAAGCCGGATCCGTTCTTCGCAAAGGATGTCGTGCAACGGGTAACGCTCGGCAATTTCGAGGATGATTTCGGCTGGGTCTCCGAAGTGGACTGGGTTGTAGAAGCCGTGGTGGAGCGGCTGGATGTCAAGCGCCAGGTGATGAGTCGGGTGGAGCAATATGCCCGGGCCGATGCCGTGGTTTCCACGAATACCAGCGGTATTCCGATACGCGACATCGTAGACGGCCTCGGCGATGGTTTCCGGCGCCGTGTGCTGGGCACACACTTCTTCAACCCGCCCCGCTACCTCAAGCTGCTGGAGCTTGTGCCGACGGCCGATACCGAATCGTCCATCCTGCGCCGGGTGGAATGGTTCGGTCGCGTGCACCTTGGCAAAGGGACCGTCATTGCCAATGACGTGCCGTACTTTATTGGTAACCGGATTGGCATCTACACCATGATGGGAGCCATTGACTACGTTGTGCGCGGCGAATATTCTATTGAAGAGATCGACGCCCTGACTGGCCCGCTCGTTGGAAGACCCAAGTCGGCCACCTTTCGTACTGCCGACGTGGTTGGCCTGGATGTCATGCGTCTGGTAGCGGCAAACCTTTATGACAGTGTGCGCGAGGATGAGAGTCGGGAGCGCTTTCGCAGCCCCGCTCTACTAGATAGACTCGTGGAACGCGGTGCACTGGGGGCCAAGACCAGGGCGGGCTTCTATCGAAAGGAAGGCCGCAGTATTCTGTCCCTCGATCAGGTGACGCTGGAGTACACCTCGCCCCAGCCAATGGATGTGGGCGACCTCAAGGCCTGGAAGGCAATGGGCAACGTGGCCGCGCGCATGCGCGCGCTGTACGAAGACGAAGGGCGCGCGGGGACGTTCTTTCGGGAGACGATGCTGGATACGATGGCCTACGCTTCCCGGCGCCTGGGTGAAATCACCAATAGTCCGGCCCGCCTGGATCAGGCCGTCCGGTGGGGCTTCGGTTGGAAGAAAGGCCCCTTTGAATCGTGGGACATTCTTGGCTTTCGCCGCGTCCTGCGCGACATGGATTCGCGCGCAATTCCTGTTCCCGACTGGGTGCGCGAGATGGAGCGTCGCGAAAACCCTTCGTTCTACGCCGCGGAGAATTGCATGGTCTATTCACCGGCCGCAAGAGCTTTCGAAGCGGTTGAGGAGCCGAGTGACGAGATACCGATCGCGCGCCGGCCGGAGATATGGTCCAATGCCGAAGCTGGGCTGCGAGATTTGGGAGACGGCGTGGTCCTCCTAGAATTTCGTTCGAAGGCCAATACCCTGGGACGGCGCGTAATCGAAGGTATTGTGGCTGCTATTGATCGGGTAGAGAGGGACCGGGACATCCGGGGCCTCATTATAGGCAACGAGGGCGCGCATTTCTCGGTCGGCGCGAATCTCATGGAGATGGCGTTTGCCCTTGAGCAGGGAGACTTCAAGCTGCTGGATCGCTATATCGTGGCATTCCAGCAGACGATGCAGCGGGTGCACTATGCGGCCAAGCCCGTCGTCGTAGCCGTGCACCAGCGGGCTCTGGGAGGGGGGTGTGAACTGGTCATGGCCTCGCCCCATCCTGTGGCGGCAGCGGAGTCCTACCTAGGGCTCGTGGAGTTGGGCGTGGGGCTCATCCCGGCAGGTACCGGTACCATGCGGCTAGCAGCACGCGCGGCCCGCGAGAGCGTAGGCTATGACAGCGACTTGCAGGCCTTCGTGCGCAAGTACTTCGAAATTGTCGCCACGGCCAGCGTGGCCGCCAGTGCGAGGCAGGCACAAGAGATGGGATTTCTACCGCAGCATGCGCCGGTAGTCATGAATATGGACCGCCGCTTTCATGTGGCCGCGCAGGAGGTCATCCGGCTCTCCGAGCAGGGGTATATGCCCTCGGTTTTCGCGCCCATACGTGTTCTTGGGCGTCCGGGGTATGCAGCCATGCAGATGGGCGTTTACCAAATGCACCAGGGCCGGTACATCACCGACTACGACCGATTCCTTGCCGGTCGCCTGGCCCACGTAATTACGGGTGGCAACCTGTCCGGGCCGCAGGAGGTATCTGAAGCCTATCTGCTGGACCTTGAGCGGGAAGTATTCCTGGGACTTCTCGGTGAGCACAAGACCCAGGAACGGATCCGCGGGCTCTTGACGACGAACAAGCCGGTGCGTAACTAAGGCCGTAGTGGCACAACTGCAAGAAAAAGGATGGACGTGGACAATACAGCCTATATCGTAGCATCTGTGCGGACGGCCACAGGCAAGGCCAGGCGCGGAACGCTCTGCCACATGCGCCCCGAGCAAATGGGTGCAGCCGTGGTACGTGAAGCAGTGCGCCGGGCCCGTGGCCTGGATCCCGCCTGCGTGGATGACGTGCTCATGGGGTGTGCCTTCCCGGAGGGCTCGCAGGGCATGAATGTAGCCCGGATCATCGCCGGACAGGCGGGGCTGCCCGACAGTGTACCGGGAGCCACCATAAACAGATTCTGCTCCTCTGGGCTTCAGACCATCGCTATGGCCTTCCAGGCCATAGCGGCGGGTCACGCGGACTGCGTAGTGGCCGGTGGTACTGAATCCATGAGTCTCGTGCCCATGAGCGGCTATTATTTTCAGCCTGATCCCGACATGGCAGAGGCGCGGCCGGAAGTATACATTTCCATGGGCAACACGGCTGAAAACTTGGCGGAGCGCTACGGAATCGCGCGGTATGAGCAAGACCGCTTTTCTCTGCAGTCACACCAGCGGGCCGTGGACGCGATGGGCGCGGGCCGGTTCGAAGAAGAGATTGTGCCGTTAGAGGTAACCAGCAGCACCTTCGAGGCGGGAAGGACGCCAACGATTACAACCACAATGCGCGTGGATGAGGGCCCCAGAAGCGATACGTCCATGGAGGTCTTGTCCAGCTTGCGACCTGTTTTCAGGCGCGGCGGTACCGTTACGGCCGGCAATTCGTCGCAGATGTCCGACGGTGCGGCGGCGGCCGTCGTAATGCGCGGATCCATGATGCGCGACCTTGGTCTTGATCCTATGGCGCAGATGGTAGGGTATGCCGTCGCAGGCGTAGCTCCGGAGGTCATGGGTATTGGTCCGGTGGACGCCATCGCGAAGGTACTGAAGCAGTGCGCTCTTACGCTCGCGGATATTGGTCTTATCGAGCTAAACGAGGCCTTCGCAGCCCAGGCGCTGGCCGTGATACAGGAGGTGGGCCTGGATGAATCTATCGTAAATGTAAACGGCGGCGCTGTGGCGCTTGGGCATCCGCTGGGATGCACGGGGGCGAAGCTGACGGCCACGCTGCTCCATGAAATGAAGCGCAGGGGTGTACGATACGGGCTCTGCACGATGTGCATTGGTGGCGGCATGGGCGCGGCCGCCGTACTTGAGAACCTGATGCGGTAGGTCCCGCGCAGACTACTGACATTCAAAGCCATGACCGATTGGCCCTTCTTCGATGTTCTGTCGTCCGCGCCCGGGTGGGCTGCGGCTAACGTCGCGGTGCTGGTTCTTATACTCGGATATGTTGGAGCGCGCCTGTGGGTGTGGCTGCTGGCAGGATTGGTCCTGCTATTCGGCATCGGAGCATCGACAGCGGTAGTGGCCGTATGGCTTGCTATCAGTCTGCTACTGGTGCTATTGCCCCTGCGGCGCACGCTCCTGACACGCCCCCTTATGGGACTGGTACGGGCTACGGGCCTATTGCCCCGGATTTCGGAGACGGAAAAGGTGGCCATTCGGGCCGGAACCGTATGGATGGAGGGTGAGCTGTTTTCGGGGCGTCCTGACTTCGCCAGGATGCTTGCCGAGCCTTACCCATGCCTGACAGACGAAGAGCAGGCATTCCTGGACGGCCCCGTGGAAGAACTCTGCCGCGTGACAGAGGATTGGGAGCTCTGGAAGACGCGCGAGCTTCCCGAGGCGGCCTGGGACATTATTGCGCGCGAGAAATTTTTCGGGATGATCATCCCGAAAAAGTACGGGGGGCTCGAGCTGACGGCACGGGCCAACAGCGCCGTTGTGATGAAGCTAAACTCACGGTGCGGCCCGCTTGCTACCACGGTCATGGTGCCCAATTCTCTGGGGCCGGCGGAGCTGCTCATCCACTATGGCACGGAACAGCAGCGTGACTACTACCTGCCGCGGCTCGCTGATGCGGGGCTGATTCCGGCTTTTGCGCTAACAGAACCCCAGGCGGGATCCGACGCCGGTGCCATTACGGCAAGCGGGACGGTGTTTGCCGATGCGGATGGCCAGCTCAAACTCCGTTTGGAGTGGAAGAAGCGCTACATCACGCTCGCCCCTATCTCCGGGGTTCTGGGCCTGGCCTTCAAGCTGCGCGATCCAGAAAACCTGCTTGGCAAGGGGGAGCGTCCGGGCATCACGTGTGCGCTAATACCGACAGATACGCCCGGAGTGGTGATTGGCCACCGGCATGACCCGCTTGGTGTGCCCTTCGCCAATGGACCAACCGAAGGGCATGGTGTTATAGTGCCCGTAGAAGCCATCATAGGGGGCGCCGAAGGGGCCGGGCGGGGCTGGCAGATGCTCATGGAGTCCTTGGCTGCGGGAAGGGGGATTTCGCTGCCTGCCGTAGCTACGGGTGGAATCAAGACTGCATTCCTGGTGAGCAGCGCTCACGCGGCGGTGCGCAAGCAGTTTGGGCTGCCGATTGGCAAGTTCGAAGGCATCGAGGAGCCGCTGGCCCGTATTGGCGGGTTCGCCTACGTAGCGGAAGCTGCTCGTACTTATACGCTCGGGGCGATTGACCAGGGTGCGGCTCCGGCCGTCGTAACGGCGATGGTGAAGTACAACCTGACGGAACTCTGCCGGCAGGCCATCATGGACGCGATGGACATTCTGGGTGGCAACGCCATTTCCAGTGGTCCTCGCAACCTTATGGCCAGTGCCTTTGTCGCCACCCCGATTGTGATCACGGTGGAGGGGGCCAACATCTTGACGCGCACCCTGATCATCTTTGGGCAGGGCGCCATTCGGTGTCATCCATGGGCGTATAAAGCCATCCAGGCGCTGGAGGCGAACGATCTGCGGGACTTTGACCATGCTATCTGGGGTCATGCTGGGCATGTGATTCGCAATGCATTTAGGTGCGTGCTTCTTGGCCTGACACGGGGCCGACTCCAGCGGGTACCGGTACGCGGGCCCGCAGCAAGATATCTACGCAAGCTTGGTTGGGCCTCCGCGTCCTTTGCCTTCCTGGCGGACCTTGCCATGGCGGGCCTTGGGGGCATGCTCAAGCGCAGGGAGAAAGTTACCGGCAGATTTGCGGATATTTTTTCCTGGATGTACCTGGCTGCTGCCACGATACGCCGGTTCGAAGCGGAGGGACGCAGGCAGGAGGATCTGCCTTATTTCAAGTGGGCCATGGACTTCGCATTCGCACGCATGCAGGCCGCCTTCGAAGGATTGCTGAAGAACCTGCCCATTGCGGGTATCACGTGGTTATTGCGCGGGCCGGCATTCATGTGGTGGCGACTAAATGCCCTTTCGCACGGTCCCAGTGATGCGACTGGCGGCCGGGTCGCGCACCACATGCAGACGCCGGGTCCCCAGCGAGAACGGCTGACCCGGGGATGTTATGTGCCCACGGAAGAGGATCAGGCCATGGGTACGCTTCAGCGGGCCTTCGCGCTTGCGGTGGAAGCCGATGTCGTGAGTGTCCGGATCTCTCGCGCTGTCAGGGCCGGCCGACTTGTACGCGGCGAGGATATGTCAGGGAAGGCAGTGGAGGCCGGGATAATCACGGAAGACGAAAGGAACTTGCTCGAAGCAGCGGAAGCCGCACGATGGGACGCCATTCAGGTAGATGCATTCAATGTCGACGTTTACCGGCGGCACCATCAGCCCGCGGAACCTGCTACGGTTTGACTCAGGACCCTAATTTCTGCTCAACTACATAGTGGTGGCAACTCCATGCGCTTTATCCATGTAGTCTTCGTTGTTATGCACGTGCTAACCGGTGCGGCGTGGTTCGGACTGGGGCTCAGGCTGGCCGCGCAGGCTCGAACTGCGCTCGGTGCGGGGCAGGAAGCCGGACGTACGCTCGCGCGCGATGTCGGGCGGACGGTGCACCTAATGGGCATATTTATACTGCTCACGTTTCTGTTTTCCATGGTGGTACTCGGACTCGGCGGCGGATATCGAGGTCAGATCCAGTACCATACTGCGTCCATGCTCATCGTGGTGTTGGTGGTCGTGCAGTATGGGCTCATTCGCCCTGCCTGGAAGGGCCTGCGAGAGGCCATTGACGGCGAGGGCGATGGTGCGACGTATGCCAAGCGCGTGGCGATTACGGTTGGCATTGGTCACCTGCTGTGGCTCGTCATCCTGGTGCTTATGTTTTGGAACAGCTTCCGTGGGGTTTTGTAAGAATATGTGTTGCTGTTTAATAACGCGGAGGCAATTATGGCCACTGAGCGGATGAATGAAAGCTGGATTCATGTGAGGAGCCAAATCGAGTCCATCTGGAGTGATGCGGAGTTTCCCGACAAAGAATTAAAGAAGGCGCGTGGCAACATGCGGAAGATGGTCAAGCTGATCCATGAGAAGACCGGAGAGCCGCAGAAGGAAATCTTCCAGAAAATCAGTGCCATTATCTAGTCCCTTGTGGCTGGGTGCCGTTTGACTGGCGGCGCGCGGCAGTGGTGGCCCCTTCAGCGCGTAACGCTCCGTTTGCGTGAGGCGTGCAGGGCTAGGCAGCCGTGGAAATTATGGCTATTTCCGGCCGCAGGAGGTTGCCGCTGAGCCTCCGAAATAGTCATGGCCCGACCGGCACTGCTCATTCTTGTCTGGCTCATATGGCCCGCAGGCAGTAAGGCGTTTCAGGTAAATGATCTGGACGTGGCCCGCTTGGCCATGCAGGACCAGCACTGGGCGGATGCGGCGCGGCACCTGACCAGCCGTATCAACGCGGGTGGCCAAGCCCTTGAGGCCCGGTATCTTCGCGGCATCAGCTACGCGCAAAAGGGCAAGTTCCGTACGCTGCAGAATCGGCTCGAGGATACATTTGGCGCTGCAGCGCAGGATTTCGAATTTGTGCTGGCGCACGATTCGTTGTATCGTGACGTACTATTTCAGTACGGACAGCTGCGCAGATACGCAGGTGACTTGACGGCAGCCATTGCCCTGGCAGAGACCCAGGTTAGCCTGAAGCCAGAGCTAGCCCACGCCTGGGTTGGGCTGTATCAATTCTACTGGCGGTATATTCTGCAGACGGAGCCGGCACGGGCGCGGGTATGGCTGAGGAATCATCCATGGCCACTGGCGCAGCTTTTCGTGGGCGAAACGTACGCTCGGCAGTCCCTCTTCCAGACGGCGGAAGAGATCTTTGCTCGTGCTCGAGAGGATTCCCGCATACGAATGCCCGCACTTCTGGCACTCGCTCGGCTCCATTTTGCGCGCCAGGAGCCGGAACAGGGCACTTTATTCATGGACGAGGCCATCGCTGCGCTAACCTCGCGCACTGATGCCCTCCTGCTTTTTGACAATATCAAGAACATAGTAACTCCGTCAGAGAAAGCTGAATTCGATCAAACCACCGACGTTGCAAGCTACCGGCAATTCTTCAGCGTCTTCTGGACCAAGCGCAATCCCATGCCCGCTGCGCCCTACAATGCTCGCGCGGCCGAGCATTACCGGCGGCTGCGCATAGCAGAAAGGCACTACCTGTTTCAGGGGTTTCGCACGTGGTATCGCAGCGGGTTTACGGCCGAGGCCGACCGATTTCCGTCGACGTATTCGCTCGGAAGTGATTTTGACGACCGCGGAATCATTTTTCTGAGGCACGGTGAACCGGATGACTATACTACGGGCGACGCCCATTCCTGGCTCTATCAGGATTCTCTGATGATCTTCCATTTTGCACCGACCTGTGTTGGGAACATCTGCAGTGTAACACGCCATTTTACGCCTATACCAAGGGGTGCGACGTGGAGTGCGAAGCTCGTCGGTCTCGACGATCTTGACGCAGAAAGCAAAAGCGGGGCCTATCTGGCAGCAGGACTTACCACGGACCGGCATCGGTGGCAGCAGGGCACATCGCTAATTGAAATACCGTATGTGGCAGCGTCATTCCGGGGCCGGGAGGGACGTACGCTGGTAGAAGTCCACTACAGCATTCCTGTCGATGCACTACGCCTGGTCTTTGGTGAACTGGGCGATTCCCTCCGTCTAGAGACCGGAATGACGGTGCACGACCTGGCGTGGCAGCGCATGGGTCTCTTTCGCCAGACGAAGCACCTGACGGGCCCGTACGTGGGGCGGTTTCAGGTGGAATTGCCTCAGGAGATGTACCACGTGGCACTGCACGCCCGGTCACTGCAGACGCAGCATGTTGGCGCCCACAAGTTTGACTACCAGCCGCTGCTCTTCGACGCCCCGGGCCTGAAGCTTAGTGATATCCTCTTGGCTGACAGCGTGCTTGACCTACGCGACCGAGAGCATGCCACACGAGACGATGTCTTGTTGCGCGTTAATCCTGCCGGCATATTCAATATCGAGGCGCCCGTGTATGTGTATTTCGAGATCTACGACCTGGAGCGAACGCCTACCACAGGCAGCACGTACAGCCTTTCTTATTCTATACGCCCCGAAGACGGCGAGGAGGCTGCCGTAACGCTCACCGCAGAAGAGCAGCAGATCAGCGAGACGTCCCTGATCGAGTACGTGAGCATTGATGTTTCGGATGTGTCTCCAGGCTCCTACGAGCTGATGGTTGCCGTGCGTGATGTGGTGGGCGGTATCGTTGTGCGGCGATCGCGACGTCTGGACTTGCGGCGTAGCCGGTAAGGCCGGTCGCAATGGAATGCGGCAGTGGTGGCGCGATGCTCCGCCCGGAGCGCTGCGTCGATTCGAGGTGGATGCGTAGGTATTTCCGATGCGTAACGCTTGCCACGCCGAATGAATTAAGGCGTAGCGTTGTTCTATTGGCGTGCGCGGCCATCTGCCGCCTGGTTGGTCGGTATTGGTTCACGAGGCCGCGAGGTATATTGCAAGGCACCTAGAATTCGTAAGTCTCCAGCTCTTGCCCCGTTTCGGCATTCGCGAAGATCTTCCGAACCTCCTTTAGGTCTGCGATGGATGGCTCTTCCACTACGTGTACCAGTAGTAGTCGCTTGACCCCGGCTTCCCGCGCAACGGCGGCAGCTTGAGCGGCTGTGGAGTGTCCAGAGTAAGGTCCCGTTGCCTCGTGGATCAGGATGTCGGCGCTCGCAGCCAATTCTGTAATGAGGGGGGATGGGCTGGTGTCGGACGAGTAGGCCACTACGCTGCCCGAATGCCGGTGCGTAATTTGTAGCCCAATGCCCGGTGCTGAATGCCGCGTAGGGCTAGTGCGGACAGCCCAGGTTTCGTCTGAGTACGCAAGCTGGTCTTTCGCCAGGGCAATCGGCCGCCAGGAAATCGGGAAGCAATTTTTCCACCGGCTGGTGTCAATAGTGGCAAACGTGCGGCGAACCTGATCCAGGGTGGGAGCCGGCCCGCAAACCGGCAGTATGCTCTGACGCCCGTCGAGTGAAAGCTTGCGCATCAAGAGAGGGAAGCCTCCGACATGATCCAGGTGATCGTGTGTCAGCAGCAGGGCCTGAAGGGTACTGACGGCAATGTCGGCGGCCAGCAGACGCTGTGCAACATCACCGCCGCAGTCGACTACCAGCGTTGAGGCGCCGTCCGTCAACGCAAGCATGGTCGTGGTACGCGGCGCATGGGGCATGGCGGCCCCTGTACCCAATAGATGGAGTGTGGCCATCGGTACAGCTACTTGTTGCGCGCCACAATATAATCAGCGAGAAGGTCGAGTGCATCCCGTGCTGGCGAAGGTTCAAAGGAAGAAAGCAGGGCCCTGGCATCTTGTGCGTACATGGTCATTTGCTGCGTTGCATATGCAATGCCGCCGCCTTCCTCGACGAAAGCCAGTACGCGGCGTCTATCCTCGCGGTTCTTTCTGCCTTTCCGGACAATGCGCATGATCTGCCGCCGCCTTGCGGCGTCTGCGGTGCGGAGCGCATAAATCAGAGGCAAGGTGAGTTGTTTCTTTTGCAAATCCCGGCCAACAGGCTTTCCAATACCGCCGGCGGTGTAGTCCAGCAGGTCATCGCGGATTTGAAATGCGAGGCCAAGGCATTCGCCCATTTCCTGCATGCGTCGTATGGAATCCGCGTCTGCCTGTGCACTGCGGGCTCCGCAGGAGGTGCAGGCGGCCAGGAGAGATGCCGTTTTGTTCGAGATTATTTTCAAGTAGGTCGACTCATCCATGTCGAGGCGGCGTGTCTTGGCCACCTGGAGAAGTTCTCCTTCGCTCATTCGGCGCACAGCTTCCGACAAAATATGCAGGATCTCATAATCCTTGTAGCGCAGAGAAAGCAGCAGGCCCCGGCTAAGGAGATAATCGCCCAGGAGAACTGCTACCTTGTTACCCCAGATGGCGTTGACAGAAAACACGCCTCGCCGGGTCTCTGCCTCGTCAACTACGTCATCGTGGACGAGGGTTGCCGTGTGCAGGAGTTCTACCAAGGCGGCGGCCCGGTAGCTTACTTCGTTTACGCCGCCACAAACCTTTGCGCAGAGGAGCACCAGGGCAGGCCGTATCCGCTTGCCTTTCTGCTTGAGGACGTACTGCAATACCTTGTCCAGCAGGCCCTGGCGCGTGCGCACTTCTTCCCGGAAGTAGCGCCGGAATTCCTGCAGTTCGTCCTTGATAACGACTTGGACGGCCTGCAGCGTGGGGGCACCTTGATGGCGTTCGGGTTGCGAAGAGGCATCTCTCAGTGCTGGGTCACCCATCCGGTCCTGGCAGAATATCCAAGCGGGCCCCTATTACGAAGCCCCTGCCCAAGAGTTCGACCACATCGGGTCTGTGTCAGCTGAATCCGTACTCCGAACGGCGCAGAAGTACCAGAAAGAACGGTACGCCGCAGAGAGCGGTAATAATTCCGACCGGAAGCTGTTGCGAAGGGATCAGCGTTCGGGCGGCGAGATCAGCCCACAGCAGGAATAGTGCGCCGGCAACGAATGAGACCGGTAGCAACGTGCGGTGTCCAACCCCGACAATGGACCGTACCGCGTGGGGTATGATAAGGCCTACAAAGCCGATGGCCCCGCTAACTGCTACAAGTGTGCCAGTGACAATGGCTGCCAGCACGATGAGTAGCCGTTTTGTACTCTCCACGGAGACGCCCAGTGTCTGGGCGGCTTCATCGCCCATAAGCATGGCGTCAAGTGGACGCGTCAGGGCAAGTAACAGCAGCAGGCCCCCAGTGCAGACCACCGCAGGCAGCGGTATGAGGTGCCACGTTGCGTGGTGCAGGGAGCCCAGCAGCCAGAACAATACGGCCCGAAGCTTGTCCGGTTCGGGGGAGGAAAAGGTTATAAAACCCGTGACGGACGCCATAAGGGCGGCCATGGCCACGCCCGCCAGGAGGAGGCGTGCCACGGAGAGACGCCGGCCGTTTTGAGCGACGAGATATACCACAGTAATGGATGCAAGGCCGCCCAGGAACGCGGCCAGTGGCATCGACAGAGCCTTGGAGATCACAGGTGGGAGGAAGCCCAGGTAGAACAGCGAAGCTCCCGCCGAGGCGCCGCTAGAAATTCCTAGGATGTAGGGCTCGGCGAGGGGGTTTCGAACAAGTGTCTGCATGGCCGTCCCCACAATAGCCAGTCCTCCCCCCACCAGGAGGGCCAACACAGCGCGTGGCATGCGAAGCACCCAGACAATGCTGTCAGCCGTGGCATCGGGCTTTGGTCCATGACCGAAGAGAAGATGGTACCGGAGCACGCGAATAACCTCGCCACGTCCGAGGTCCACTCCCACCGAAGCCGCCACGGCCACGCTGATTACAACAAGGATCAGCAACAACGTGGTTGTCGTGAGAGTGCGCTTCATGGGGTCAGATCCGGGTGCAGCAGCCGTGCAAGTTGCCATGCACCTTCGACGAGGCGCGGGCCTGGCCTAAGAAAGAAGTCGCGTTCAACGCTGTAAACTCTCTTGTCCACGAGTGCGGGCACGATGTCCCATGTTGGATGCTGCAAGAGCAGCCTATCCGGATCGTATCCCTGACCAAAGGAGCCTACGATGACGTCAGGCTTTTCCATGAGAACGAATTCGTCGCTTAGAGTGGGGGCTCTGGTTTCAAAATGCGCCGTGACGCTCTCGCCGCCCGCAATGCCGATGACCTCGTGAATGTGGCTTCCTTTGCCGAAGCCATAGAGCGTCTCGTCGCTGATCAGAAAGAGCGTTGAAGGACGTGTGGCCACGGTGTCTAGGCGCCGTCGCAGCCGATGCAACGAAGCGCGCAGTGAATCGGCAGCGTTGCTGTGCGTGCCCAGGAGATCGGCCATGCGCCCGATAGCTTGCAGCATGCCCTCCAGGCCGTCAACAGAAAAGAAAAAGGTAGGCACACCGGTGGCGATGAAGGTAGCTGCATCCCGGGTACTATTGACTTGGTCCGTGGCTAGCACCAAATCGGGTTTGAGAGCCAGCACGGTTTCAAAATCAATGGGCAGCGCACTGAAGCGCGGCAATGCCCCAACGGCTGCTGGATAATCGTCTGCATCGGTAACGCCCACGAGCTTGTGACCCGCTCCTGCTGCGAAGACCAGTTCCGTGATACTGGGGGCAAGTGTCACTACGCGGATGATATTTTTGGGGACGTATACTTCCCGGCCGAGGTCGTCCGTTCTCTGAACGTGCTGTGATGTGTCAGGCGGGCGGCTGCACGCTAGGAAGCCAGGCAGCAGAAAGGCTATCAGCAGGCGATTGGGCATGTCAGTAATGCCAGAGGGATGGTATCTTTGAAGGTATGGACGAGCACCAACAGGCAGAGATTTTAGCGCGCCTCCGAGGGCGTACGCCGGCCCTGGGCGGCATGTCGTCTTCGGATCCGCCTATGCACGAAGCGTTGGACAGCATGGTGGATGCAGGGGCGTGCCGCATCGGGATGCGCAGCGATCGGGCTTTTTTTCAAGGCCTTTCCTGCAGTGATCTTGCACGGCCTCTGGCCCGTCTCATCGACCATACGGCGCTGAAGCCGGAAGTGACGCAAGAGGATGTCCGCAAGCTGTGTATAGATGCGGACAGATACGGCTTTGCTTCGGTTTGCGTAAACCCCTGTAACGTAGCCTTGGCAGCTTCGGCCCTCACAACGGTTGATGTGGCCGTATGTTCGGTAGCGGGATTCCCGCTGGGAGCCAACAGGACTAAGATCAAGATTTCCGAGGCTGTTCTGGCCGCACAGGATGGTGCAACGGAAGTGGACATGGTACTCAACGTAGGTTGGCTAAGGAGCGGAAAATTCGATGAGGTGGAGCTAGAAATTAGACAGGTAGTGCAGGCAGTTGGGGAGGGTATTACCGTAAAGGTGATCCTCGAATGTGCCCTGCTTTCGGATGAAGAGAAGGTGGTCGCCTGTATGCTCGCCAAAAGCGCCGGCGCCGACTTTGTGAAGACATCTACGGGATTCTCAAGCGGCGGAGCAACAACCTACGATGTTGCACTCATGCGGCGTGTGGTTGGGGACGCACTCGGTGTCAAGGCTTCCGGAGGGGTTCGCTCGCGCGGCGAAGCGATGGCCATGATCTCGCACGGCGCCACCCGTATCGGCGCCAGTGCATCCGTAGCCATAGTAGACGGCTGAAGACATGATGCGCACTACAGGATGTGCGGTGGTGCTTTTCCTTGCGGCGGCTTGCTCCGGGCCGGGCACCGGTGTGGAAACCCTGGTGCGCGAAGTGGAGCAACGGCCGCCTGCCGTAGTCGAGGACTATGAGGGCATAGACATCGAAAGGTATCCGGAAGAGCCACCGGCCCCCCTTCCCAAGTCGGAGCATGATGTTCCGGCAGTGCTGCTTAGTGGCCGCGTTCAGGGGATGGCGGTCCCCCGGATGCGCTCAGGCTATCGGATAGAGATACTCTCTACGGAAGAGAAGGAAGTAGCGGACCGGCTTGCAGCGGAGGCCGCTGCGTGGTGGCGCACCATGTATGACAGTGGGCTGTTGGACGAGATCTATCGGCATGCGGTGATGCCGCCGCCGATATACCAGGAATTCCGGTCGCCGTATTATCGCGTTCGCGTCGGGGATTTTCTTGCTCGCGCCGATGCGGAATCTATGCTAGGTGTCGTAGAGAGGCGGTTTGCCGACGCCTTTATCGCACCAGCCGACGTGTGGGACACGCGGCGCCCCTAGCGCAGGGCCGATTCAAGCGCGGTCGCGGCATCCGTCTTTTCATTCCGGTACTTCACAATGACCGGCGCATATAGCGCCAGTCCCTGCTGGCGGGCAAATTCACCTCCCGCAGGACGGGAGCCAGGAACGACAACGGCTCCTTCAGGCACTTCGAGGGAGGGGGCCGCCTCAATTATCCGCTCTCGGGGCAGGTCAAACAGCCGCGAAGATCCTGTCAGTATCACGCCAGGCGCGAGCACTGCGCCGCGCCGCAGGATGCATCCCTCGTAAATGCCGCAGCCACCGCCCACGAACACGTCGTCCTCAATTATAACGGGCAGTGCGCCCGCAGGCTCGAGAACGCCGCCGATCTGGGCTGCCGCCGAAAGATGCACGCGCTTGCCGATCTGTGCGCAGCTACCCACGAGGGCGTGGGAGTCAATCAGGGTCCCGCGATCTACATAGGCACCGGTGTTGACGTACATAGGGGGCATGCACACGACACCCGGTGCCACGTAGGCGCCGTCCCGGATGGAGGACCCGCCCGGCACCACGCGGACGGCGTCCGCAATAGAGAGCTTCTTTAGCGGATAGGTATGCTTGTCAAAAAACGGGAAGGCGGTACCAGAAACGGTACGAAGGCGCCCTAATCGGAAACCGAGCAGCAGGCCCTGCTTGACCCAGGCGTTCGCCATCCAATGCCCGGCATCGCTGCGCTCCGCCGCTCGCACGTCTCCCGCGCTGAGGGCCTGAAGCAAGTCTTTAACGGCACCTTCCGCTGCCTGGTGGTCCAGTTCGGTGCTGGCGCGCTCCGCGTGCCATAGAATGCGTCTTTGTAGGTCCACGCTACGGCCAGGATACTAGCTATGGCGGCCGATGGCGGCCTCCCGCGCCGCACAGGCAGCGCCGATAATGCCGGCTTCGTTCTGAAGTTCGGCGGGAACAAGTCTGGCTTCCGTGGCCAGGAGGTGCAGGTACTTCTTTGTCCGCTTGGGCCTGCTGATACCGCCACCGAGTACAATGAGGTCGGGTGCGAATACGAACTCCACATACTGAAGATATTCCTGAACCCGGGCTGCCCAGTCTATCCAGCCCAGCCCGTCTCGATTGCGCACACTCTCGGCAGCGAAAGCTTCGGCAATGTCGCCGTGCATCTCCAGATGCCCGAGCTCGGTATTGGGGACCAAGTGGCTGTTAACGAACAGGGCGGATCCAATACCCGTTCCAAATGTCAACACTAGAGCTACGCCGTGTGTACCGCGGCCAGCACCAAAGGTCATCTCGGCAAGGCCCGCGGCGTCCGCATCATTGAGCACAACGGCTTCGGATCCGGTGGTGCGCCTGAAGAGGTGAGCCGCATTTGTACCGATCCAGGAATCATCAATGTTTGCCGCCGTTTGTGCAACCCCGTTCTTCACCCTGGCTGGCAGGGTGATGCCAATCGTACCTGTCCCATCGAAGTGACGGACAAGCTCTTTCACTACAGCGGCAACCATTTTAGGTGAAGCGGAAGCAGGAGTGGCAATCCGGCGCCGCTCACCAATGAGTGCACCTGTGCCGGTGTCGACAAGGGCACCCTTTATGCCGCTCCCCCCGATATCTATGCCGAGAATCTCCAAGAAGCTGTAGCGTATGGAATGGCTACAAAATAGGGCCCCGATTGGACCTCGTAAAGCTCCAGCGGTACCAGGAGCACATTCCATTGCGTATATTGAACGCAATGGAGATTGGTTCTGGAATGAGAGGACTATTTGTTGCAGCATGCTTGGTATGGTCTATAACCATGGGCGCATGTCAGTGTTCGGACAAACCGGAAATGGCGCCAACGGGGCAGGTGCGGCGCTGAGCGCATCAGTGAGAATCGGATGCGGATACCCGATCACACGATAGATGATATTCGGGCAGCCTCGGATATTGTCAGCGTTGTAAGCGAACACGTGCGGCTGCGGAATAGAGGTAGCAATCACATCGGCCTCTGCCCGTTTCACGAGGAGAAGACGCCGTCATTCAACGTCAGTCCGTCCCGCGGCATCTTCAAATGCTTTGGATGTGGAAAGGGGGGCAATGTATTCCAATTCGTGATGGAGGTGGAGGCCCTCTCCTTCGTGGAGGCGGTGCGCAAGCTTGCCAGCCGCGCTGGCATAGCAATTCCCCAGAGTGGGCAGGATCGAGAACGGGCATCGGAATACGATACGCTCTTCGGAGCACTTCGCTTTGCAGAAGAGTTTTTCCGCTTTCAGTTGAAGAACACGCAGGATGGCCACGATGCATCGCGCTATTTGCAGGACCGCGGTCTATTGCCGGAAACGGTCGAGCGCTTCGGCCTCGGCTACGCGCCTCCTCGGTGGGATGCGCTCATACAGGAGGCAGCGCGGCAGCATATCGCACCGGAGGTGCTGGAACGTGCCGGACTCGTGATACCGCGAAAGGGGGGCGGCCACTACGACCGCTTTCGTGGCAGGGTGATGTTTCCGATCTACTCGCCTGTGGGCAAGGTACTCGGATTTGGTGGACGTTTACACCAGGCGGAGCCGGACAGCCCCAAGTACATCAATTCACCGGAAACCAAGGTGTACTCCAAGAGCCGGGTGCTTTATGGACTGTACCAGGGAAAGGTCGCCACACAGACTAGCGAAGAGGCGATCCTGGTCGAGGGATATACAGATGTCATAGCCCTGCACCAGGCGGGAGTTGAGCATGTCGTTGCCACATGCGGTACTGCCCTGACAGCGCCGCAGGTCCAGACCATCGGGCGATATGCCAAACGCATGGTCCTGCTGTTCGATGCGGATGAAGCCGGAGCCAATGCGGCGCAACGCAGTGTAAACCTGGTGCTGGCAGGCGGGATGTCTGCCTATGCCATATCGCTCCCGCAGGGACACGACCCGGATTCCTTTGTCAAGGAAAGAGGTGGCAGTGCATTTCAAGCATTTGCGCGTGAACACCGCCAGGACTTTGTAGAATTCATCATGACTACCGCACACCTGAGCGGCGGCCAATCTTCGCCGGAGGGGCAGGCAGCCGCCATGCGGAATGTCATTGCAGCGCTGCGGTGCATACCCGATCCTCTACTCCAGGAGTCCTATGTTCGCCGGGCGATAGATCTTCTGCGGATCCCCGAGGAGCAGCTCCGACGCGCTCTTGCAGGACGGGCGCCCAGTAAGGCACCCGAAGCGGTACAGGCCACAGTAGTGATTCCTGCTGAAGAAAGGATACTTCTTCGTCTCATGGTAGACGGCGGCACCACCATAGTCCGGCACGTTCATAGCCATGTGTCGCTGCCTGAATTCTCTGAGGGACCCGCGCGCGACCTGGCCGCGGCGATGTTCGAGCTGCGCGAACGCAGCACAGAGGAGATTCGGCACCGGATTTCGGAGGTGACGGAGGAGCCTGTACGCCGCTTGGCTATCGACATGCAGATGGACCGATACGCGCCTTCTCCGAACTGGGCAGCAAAAAAAATAAAGGTTCCAGGCCTAAATGAGAATCCGCTGCAAGTGGCCAATGATGCCATTATCAGGCTGAAGAAAAATCGCATCGGAAAGGAATTGTCGAAGCTGCAGCGGATTCTATATGAGACGCCCGCGGACGAGCAGGGCCCGCTGCTGGAAGAGCTGAAAAGGCTTCAGGAAGTCCATGTCCAGATACTGAATGGAGATTTTCTGCGGTAAAGGGTGCAGTCATGGGGGTGAAGAAACCAAAGGCGGCAGGCGGATATCACCGAGGTGGCTGGGATGGCGCTCCCACCTTTAGCGTCGCGACGGCCGGGCGCCAGGTGCCGTTTGGGAGGCCGCTGGACGATCCGCGGTTATACTTTAACCGTGAGCTGAGCTGGTTGGATTACGTTTGGCGGCTATTGGCCCGGGCGATGGATCCACGCAATCCGCTCCTGGAGCGGGTCCGGTTCCTGGCGTCCGCGGCAAGTTTCCTCGACGAGTTTTTCAGCAAGCGTTTCGGCGGACTCAGACGGCAGCAGCTTGCCAATATTTCGGCTTCAGGTCCGGACGGCTTCACCGCACGAGAGCAGCTAAGCTTGATTCGGCAGGCGGCGGTGCCACTCTACGGTTCGCTCAGTGCGACGTGGGATGCGGACCTGCGGCCGGCTCTTGCGGAGGCGGGCATACGCATCCTGCCGGACTACGACGCGCTGAGTCGGTCGCAGGCTGCGAAGCTAAGGAGTCATTTTGAGCAGCATGTGCTGCCTGTCCTCACCCCATTGGCGGTTGACCCCGGTCATCCCTTCCCCTTCGTTTCGAATTTGAGCGTGTCGCTTGCCGTCACGCTCCGGCATCCCAGGCGTGGTACCCGCCATTTTGCCCGTGTCAAGATTCCACCCCAGCGAGGACGTTGGGTATCAGTGGACGGAATCGTTGTCGCGTTAACAGAGGTGGTAAAGCACAACCTTGACAATCTATTCCGGGGCATGATCATTACCGGTGCCCACGCTTTCCGCGTAACGCGCAACGCCGACTTGCGTCACAATGAGGAAGAGGCCGAGGATCTTCTGACGAGGATCAGCGACCACCTTCGCAGACGCCGTTTCGCACCCGTTGTACGCCTGGAGGTGGAGCATTCGATGCCTAAGGTCGTGCGGCAGCTCCTCATGCGCCACCTGGAAATCGCCGGCGAAGGCCTATATGAAGGGGTCGCATTGATCGATCCGTCTGACTGTCTAGCTGCCGCAGAGCTTGGACAGCCCGACTATGGACAGTACCCGGCGCACAAAGCTGTGATACCCGCGCCGTTCGCCTGTCCGCAAGACATTTTCGAAGCCATCCGCAGTGAAGACATTCTCGTGCATCACCCGTACGAATGCTTCAGGGCCACAGTGCTCCGATTCGTGGAAGAGGCCGCTCAGGATCCCCGCGTGCTTGTCATTAAACAGACGTTGTATAGAACCACCCAGGACTCGGAAATGTTGGCCGCGCTCATTCGCGCTGCAGAGGCTGGAAAGCAAGTGGCCGTACATGTCGAGGCCAAGGCTCGGTATGACGAGCAGCGCAATCTGGCATGGGGGCAGCGGCTTGAGGAATCGGGCGTTAATGTGACCTACGGGTTGTCACGGCTAAAGACGCATGCCAAGGTTACGCTGGTCGTGAGAGAGGAGGCGGATGGAACAAGTACGTACTGCCACATTGGAACAGGCAATTACAATTCCGAATCGGCCGCCACGCATTCGGACGTTGGAATCTTCACGTGCGATTCTGATATTGGCGCCGATATCACGAATCTGTTCCACTTCCTTTCAGGCTACGCGTCACAGCAGGCTTATCGGAAGATCCTGGTTGCACCGGCAGGAATGCGTCAGGCCTTTGTCAACATGATCCGCCACGAGGCGCAGTATGGCGGTGCAGGACGCATCATTGCGGCCATGAATGAACTGGATGATGCCGCCATCATTCAGGAGCTATACCGGGCAGCGGCGGCGGGTGTCAGAATAGAACTCATGGTGCGAGGTCCTTGTCGTCTGCGCCCCGGACTGCCTGGCTACAGCGATAGTATTCGCGTTGTAAGTATCGTGGGGCGCTTTACCGAAAATCTTCGTGTCTTCTCTTTTGCGGCTGGCGGTCGCCCGAGAGTATTTATAGGCAGCGCGGACTGGCGCCGATACCACCTTGACGAGCGCGTGGAGGTAGCCGTCCCCATTCTTTCGCCTGCCATCCGGGCCCGGCTTGATCGATTCTTGGCCATGGCCGTGGAAGATGCCCATCGTGGATGGGACCTCGGTGCGGACGGTGGGTACACGCACCGCGGCGGCCCGTAGCCGAGGATGCATGGCCAGCTCCTAGTGGTCCAGAGCGCCTAATACAGCTTTTCCAGTCGTTCTTTCGGGTCGCTTTCGTCTACTCTTGGGATCCAGTACGTAGGGGCCTCGGGATCCAGCTTGCGGCGCATGGGATCCCGCCCCGCCAGACGCATGAGAAGGCCTACGGGTGTGATGAGCAGGAAAAATACAGCCGTTAGCAGGAGGCGTGTCATAGCGAAGCCCAAGACGAGGGCAAGGGACATCCACAACCTATAGGGGATGGACAGGAGGCGCGGCGCAGCAGCCCCCAGCGCAGCCAGCACGATGCCTGCTACGGCCAAGCCAATAGCGGGCATTCTAAGGTGCCATACCAGGGACGCCAGAATAATGAGGACCGCGCCGACGAGTATGCCGAAACCGCGAAGAGCCCGTGGACTCTGGCTGAGGCTGCGAATTTCTTGCAAGAGCTCAGGCATCCCTTACCCCGTGCCCGGTGGCCATGGCTACAAAGTGTGCGAAGAGCGGGCGCATGGCAGTCCCCATACGCTCGGGATGAAACTGGACGCCGATCATGGACCCTGTCGCATCCTCGATGGCTTCAACAACGCCGTCCGGTGCCGTTGCCGAAACCAAGTAGCCAGCTCCCGGTGTTGCGACGGCCTGTAGATGTCGTGTGTTGACGGTAGTGGCATCCGTGCCCAGAATGCGGTGCAGCCACGAGCCGCGGCTCAGCAGCAGCGCGTGACACTCGGCTCCCCGTTTGTCGCTGTGGACTACGGCGTTTGCCATTTCTCGTTCGACATCCCCATAAATGGAGCCGCCGGCTACGGCGTTCATGAGTTGCATACCGTAGCATATTCCCAAGACAGGCTTGCCCACGGCCACGCAGGCCTGGAGGACGGCGGTAACGGACGCCGTATGGCGTGGATCCGCCGCTGCTAGGTCATTTGGCAGCATTCCTACAAGGCCTTGGGTTACGGCCGGTCCGCCCGGGATTAGCAGACCATCCAGCACCGGCACGATGGTGGCAGCACTATCCAGAACGGGCACCAAAATGGGCAGGCCACCCACTTTCTCAACGGCACGCACATACTGGTGATCCAGCCGGTTTTCCGAGGCCTCAAACGATGTCGTTATGCCGATACGTGCCGCCATGCTGTCGTCCTAGGCCGTGTCCGCGCCGGGGCCAAAAACCTCGTCGAGCCACTCTGCAATCTGGTCACGGATCTCGCGAAACGCGGCAAGAATATTTTCGGCACTCCCGCGGATGGTTGAAGGATCGCGAAAACGCTGGTGAAGGTTGCACACCCCGGCCCCGATGTAGGGGCAGCTCTCTCGTGCAGAGTCGCACACGGTTACCACATAGTCCATGGGAACGGACGCAAAATCGTCTACATGTTTAGACCGGTGCCCCGAAATGTCGATACCCAGTTCGCGGAGGGCCTCCACCGCGTTTGGATTTACGCCCCCTGGATGGGTTCCTGCACTGTAGGCTGTATACCGGTCGCCGTTGCGCGCTCGGAGCAGCCCTTCTGCCATCTGGGACCGGGACGAATTGTGTGTGCAGACGAAGAGGACGGACGTCCTGGACACGGTAGCTCGAAGTTGGATCAGGAGAGGCTTTCCAGAATAATGTTGCTCGCGCCAAAGAGCTTCGCCACCCCACTCATGAGGTCAGGGTTCGGTTCAACTACAAATACGCGGCTACGCAGGCGTTGACGGCCTTCCGGCAGCTGCGGATCGAGCACATCGAAATAGAGGCGGCATGTGCCGCGGTTGGCGTCGCAGATCTTGCGAAATGCTTCTATTTGCTCCAGGCCCACGGTGTTTGGGTGTATTTGCACGACGATAGACTTCACCATCTGCTCCCGTACCTTCCACATGGGGATTACGTCGCGGGCCAGGATCCGAAGGCTTCCGCCGCGTGATTCCACTTCTCCGCGGGCCAGGACGATCTGGTCCACGTGGAGGTATTGCTGCACCTTGTCAAATACGGTCGAAAAGCAAAGCATCTCGGCCTGCCCCGCAAAGTCCTCGAGCGTTACGACAGCCATAGGTGCTCCCTTGCGCGTGGTCCGCTGCTGGACATCGGTAATGATGGCGCAGAAAGTGTGCTGGGGCTTTGGACCGTTGGCGTCGTTTGTTGCGGCTATGCTCGTATCGCCTAGAGTTGCCGTGGCAAAGGAGGCGGTCTCGGGTCGATAGGCATCTAGTGGATGTCCCGAAATATAGAGACCGATCAGGCCGCGTTCCTCCTTGAGCAGGCGTGCGCGCCCCCACGGCTCCAGCTTCGGCAGCCTCGGCTCGGTTGTGGCCCCAAACACGCTGCTGTCCCCAAAGAGCGAATGCTGGCCTGCTGCGGCATCCGCCTGCTCCTGCAGGGCATATTGTGTGGCCGCGTCGATGGCTTCAACGAACTGTGCGCGGTGTCCATCGAGGTCATCAAGTGCACCCACCCGTGCCAGGCATTCCAGCGCTTTCTTGCTCACGGCTCTCAGGTCCAGATGCCGGGTGAAGCCGAAGAGCGTTCGGGCGGGACCGTTCTCCTTGCGGGCATCGGCGATGGCCTGCGCAGCCCCCTGGCCTACGCCCTTGACGGCGCACATGCCGAAGCGAATCCTGCCAGTGTCCACGGTGAAAGGACCGTGGCTGCTGTTTACGGAAGGCGGCAGCAGTTCCAGTTCCAGCTTCCGCGCCTCATCCAGCATCAGGGCCAGCTTCCTTGAGTCCGCCATTATATTGGTCATCGCGGCCGCCATAAATTCCGCCGGATAGTTTGCCTTGAAATAGGCCGCGTGGTATGCGACAAGCGAGTAGGCTGCACTATGGCTGTTATGCACAAAGAGGCCGTTCGCCACGAAGTTGTGGTCGCCTTCTACCGTGAGGTCGTACGTGTCGGCGCGGCCCGCTTCCTGGATGGATTCTATGGTATCCCAGTTCAGGGTGTCCGCGCCCAGTCGTGTGCCCACAACCGCGCGGTGTCCGTGCACTCTGCCGCGCTCTGCCGCGTGCCCCGTTATGTGCACCGTAGCCAGATCGTTCGCTGCGGCGATGCGATCTCCAGGGCGGAGCTCTGCCAGGCGCTTCCACCCGGTTCGCGCCCGGAACCGATGCGTGGCCGTGGCTCGAATCCGCCGCCCTCCAGCGGTAGCGAGGGCAAAAACCTTGCGGTAGCCGTTCCAGACGATGTCGGTCACGCGCCGGGTATGCAGCCTCCCGTAAGTACCCAGGGCATGAATGGTGAAGCCTTTGCAGCCGGTCTGAAACAGCGACTCCAGGCTGGTGCTTGCGCCGGTTGTGGCATCCGTCACCACGGTGCAACCAGCCAGGCACTTGTTGAACCCGTAACCGGCGAACGTGGCCATGGTGTCGAAGACTTTGTTGGCGGTCGCTTCATCCACACCCCGTTCGCTGGCACCCTGCACGAAGATGTCCCGCTGGCGGTCCATTTCCTCCTGCTTCTTCTTGCCCATGGCCCGACGCAGCAGGTCGGCGCCGCCTAGCGTGTAC
The DNA here is from genome assembly GCA_965216255.1 of Rhodothermales bacterium. Lineage (GTDB taxonomy): Bacteria > Bacteroidota > Rhodothermia > Rhodothermales > Bin80. The sequence continues at coordinate 2,571,234 of OZ244148.1, read as the reverse complement.
CCTGCCATCACCTGGGCCATCTGCATGACCTGTTCCTGATATACCGGGATGCCGTACGTGTCCCGCAGGACTGGCTCGAGCATCGGGTGGCCGTAGGATATCTCCTCTCTTCCGTGCTTGCGATCGATATACTTGGGGATAAGGTTCATTGGGCCCGGCCGGTAGAGCGCATTCATCGCGATGAGGTCGTCCATGCGCGTGGGCACGAGTTTCGTTAGCCAATCGCGCATGCCCTCCGACTCGAACTGGAATATGCCCATGGTGTCGCCACGCTGAAAGAGTTGGTACGTCTTTGTATCATCCAGCGGTATATCGTCCAGTTCAACGCCGATGCCTCGATGCTCGCGCACGAGAGCAATGGTATCCTTGAGGACCGTCAGGGTCGAGAGTCCCAGGAAGTCCATCTTCAGCAGTCCGAATTTCTCGACCCATGTGCCGTCGTACTGCGTGGTGAGCACCTGGACACCCTTGTTCTTGGTGCTCGCTACGGGGATGTAGTCGTGCACCGTACCGGGTGCGATTATGACGCCTGCGGCATGCACGCCTGTATGCCGCACGGATCCCTCCAGTACCTGGGCATACTGGAGTAGCTGCTGTATCTGGCTGCGCGGGTCATCCCTCAGGGCCCCAAACTCCGGCACCGATTCCATAGCCGAAGCCAGGGAGATTCCGGGGCCCTCCGGAATCAGCTTTGCAATGCGGTCCGCTTCAGCCAGTGGCAGCCGCAGCACGCGAGCCACGTCTCGGATAACGCTGCGGGCAGCCATGGTGCCGAACGTGACGATCTGGCAAACGTTGTTGCGCCCGTATTTCTGTACCACATAGTCAATGACCGCTGCTCGCCCCCGGTCATCAAAATCGATATCAATGTCCGGCATATCGACGCGCTCGGGATTGAGAAATCGCTCGAAGAGCAGGTCATACTGCAGCGGATCGATGTTGGTGATGCCGAGGCTGTAGGCTACGGCACTGCCGGCAGCGGAGCCCCGGCCCGGTCCGACGGCCACGGCCAGCTCGCGTGCGGCGCGGGTGAAGTCCTGCACGATGAGGAAGTAGCCCGCATAGCCCATCGTGGAAATAATTCCAAGCTCGTGGTCAAGCCGGGCTGCGATGTCGCTGGACAGCTCCCCGTACCGCTGCTTGGCGCCGGCGTAAACCAGGTGGCGAAGATAGGCGTCCGCATCGCCGTCAAAGCCCGCTGGCAAGGCAAAATGGGGCATCAGGAGGCCTTCCATTTTCAGTTCGAACGAACACTTGTCGGCAATTTCGCCGGCCGCGTCGAGCGATTCTGACGCAATGCGAGGATCTACGGTCTCCATGACCTGCTGCATCTCATCCGCGCTCTTCAGGTAGTACTGGTCGCTGTCGAAGCGCAGCCTGCTGGGGTCGTCCAGGTCCCTTCCCGTCTGGAGGCAGAGCAGGATATCCTGCGCCGCAGCATCAGCCTGTGCAACGTAGTGCACATCATTAGTGGCCACGGTCCGGACGCCGTACCTCTGTGCCCATTCCAGAAGCACGGCATTTACTTTTGCCTGATCTTCAATGCCGTGGTTCTGGAGTTCGATATAGTAGTCTTCGCCGAAGAGGTCCAGATAGCGCTCAAACACTTCACGGGCTGCATCATCACCCTTCCGGAGCAGGGTTTGTGGCACTTCACCCTGCAGGCAGCATGTAGTGGCAACGAGACCCTCACGATATTTTTGGAGCAGCTCATGATCGATGCGCGGCTTGTAGTAGAAGCCTTCCAGGAAGGAAAGGGACGACAGCTGCACGAGGTTGTGATATCCTGCCTCGTTCTTGGCCCAAAGAACCTGGTGAAAGCGCACACGGTCCTTGCGATCATGTCGGCTCCGCGATGTCAGATAGAATTCGCACCCGATTACCGGGCGCACTCCGGCGCGACTGGCCGCAGTATAGAATTCCGGGACGCCGTAGAGATTGCCGTGGTCGGTGATGCCGAGGGCCTTCATGCCTAGTTCGGCGGCACGCTGTACCAAGGCGTCGGTGCGTGCTGCACCGTCCAGAAGGGAGTAAGACGTGTGGCAGTGCAGGTGGCAGAATGCAGGCATGCTCGGCTGCAGGACTTGCTTCGAGTCTGTATACGCTTGGCCCGCCTTGCGGTCTCAATCGGTGCAGCCAGCGGGCATGGGAATTACGCAGCGGTAATAGTCGGTCCGGGGCGCCGCAACGAATCCTGCGCAAATACGGAATGAGTTGCTTAAATGTTGTCCGATGGTGCGCCAAGAAGGCGATCAGAGGTTAGAATAATCTAGCAACGAGTAGCCATACTGCGTAGAAGATGGGGGAAGGCCCCCATAAGCATTTGTTTGTCTAACGTGATTCCTGTATGTTGGGTCTGAGGTGTACCCCAATCGTTGGACAGGATTTCGATCAACCCCAAAAATATGGCCGCTTGGTCATGGGTAATAGCGGGACAAGACTGTCCCAATGGGCATGTGGTTGCAATAGTGGTTGAGGTCGTAGTCTGGTTGGTCTCCGGCAGGCCTGCGTAGACGGCATATGGCGTGCGGTACGGCAGTGCTTGGTGGGGACGCTGGTGGTTGTAGAATGCAAATTACGCCTCCAGCGGTTGCCGTGCCTCTGGCAGCGTCGTGAATTCGTTGAGATAGACCTCCTCATACCCCGCGCTGCGCCAGAGACGTTCGACCAGGATGTCGTCGTAGCACCGGCCGCACATCGATATCTTGATGCTGGTCTCCATGGAGATGGGGGTCATCTCGACACTGGCTTACTGCGAGCCTTGGTCGCTGTGGAAGATCAAAGGGCGTGCCTTGGACGGTGCGGTCTTGTATACCTCGATGCAGACATCTGCGGCTTGGCTATTGGTCGGGGTCCACGCCTGTACATGCCGGCTGTACCAGTCCATGATGGCGACCTGGTAGCTGAAACCGTGCTGCATCCGTACATACGTTATGTCACTGCATCAGGCTTGGTCAGGACCGTCTATCCTGCATGCTTTCAGCAAATTCGCGTACTTGTGCGGGGGTGCGGGACCGTTTGCGCCGCCTTTTCGGATATATCGCCTGTATTTGCATTAGCCGCATCAATCGATAGATCCGCTTGTGATTTGCGGCATGTCCCATCCTGTGCAGCATCGCGGTCATAACGCCGCACGCCCAGTATGGGCCTGTCGGTGTAAACCCGGTCTATGATGCGCATCAACTCGAGATTGTACTCCGGTTTCACCGACAGGGCGATAGAACAGGCTTGACCGGGCCAGCTCCAGAAGCTCGCACTGGCGCTGCACCGTAAGTTGCGGATGCTCCCATCCTATCATCTGCCGCTTTTCCTCCAATGTCCTAACCGAGGTCTTTCTTAACCACTCGTTCTCCACCTTCAGGCGACCAATCTGGCTGTAGAGCTCCTCCAGCTGTGCCTGCCCTTGCTTCTTGGCCTTCGTTTGGAGAAGCCCGCGCGTAGGATCTCCCTGGCCAGCTTTTTCCACTGGCTCACCAGCGTCGGCTGCATCTGGTGCATGGCGGCAATCTGGTTCGTGGTGAGCTCTCGCTTGAGCGCCTCCAAGGCTACACGGACCTTGGTCTCCGCCGAATAGGACTTTCGTTGCATGTTGCTCCGATACGTTTACGGCAGCAAATTATTTCTTAAGTCCCTGTTCTTTCACAATGGTTTGCTGAAGACATCTTCAGTTTTGAAAATGCTGAAAGCCACGCTGTTTTATGTGAATCCAGAGCGCGGCTGGTATTTGCGAGCATTCCTTCAAACAGGGCCAGCGCCCCGCATGGTGCTGGCCCTGTTTTGCGGTGGCGGGTCGCATGACCGACACATGCTATATGAATCGCGACCGATTCGACGCCCCCATGCGGTCTGCGCTTATGGCACGAAACGCTTACTGCAGATTCGACAACATGGCCTGTTTGGCACTTTGGAATACAGTCGCCATTTAGAATTCTCTCCGAGAGTTGCAGCCTGCACTGCTCCGCGTGGAGATCATGCACGATCCCGGCTTGCGTCCCTCCATGACATTACGCCATGTACTTGCACTTGCCGCGAATCCGATAGTGGCTCATGCACACCAAATTATGCAAGTGCCCGTGACGCTGAGCCTCGCTTCAACCCATCCAGTGCTCACGTGCAGCCATCCGCAAGCTCGAATCGAAAATCACTGCGGCGCCCAATGAGCCATGTGCACTGTGAACGAGGTACTTCAGTTGGGCCCCGAAAGAAAGCTGCCCCCGGTTGCTCTGCGTCTTGGAGCGTGTTCCAGATCGCGAGCTGATTCCGATTCTCCGGCAGAAGCAGTGATACGCCCTTTATTTGGCTCACCTAGCCGGACGGAGACGTGGGCGCGGGTACGCCATGCGCCAACACATGTGGCTTGTGCATGGGATCATCATCCGCTACTGGTTCCGATAGCGTTATGCATTCTTGTGCCGCGAGCTTTGTCAGCGCCTTCAGGCAATTCGCCACCAGAAACCGCTGTTACGGGTCGCGAGCGCCTCGCCCGCCGCTCGCGCAATTGCCTTTCGGCAGCGTGTGTGCGCCACTGAAAACGCCGGCGAGCTTCACAGACAAATCCGGCAAGCTCCGCATGTATACTCTGGCAGGCCAGACCAGCGGAGATAAGACAACAATAGCCGAGCCCACCGATTCTTTAAGGTGGTCACGTCAATGCCTGGCTTTGTTACTTCGAGACCGGTTTTGCGGTTGGAACGCTTTCAGAACCGGTTCTTCCAGACAATGTCGCTCGAGAGAATGGACGCGGGCGTCCGTTCCGGCGACACAGGCCCGAATGCGCCCCGACCGTCGGTGAGTCAGAAGGCTCCCCATCCCTCAAGCCATACGTTTTCGACCGCGTAGTCCATGGGCGTCTTGCCGTACCGGTCGAGCGCTTCGGGATCGGCGCCCAGTTCCAGCAGAATCGGAAACAGGATCGGATTCCGCAGAGCAGCCAGATGAAGCGGAGTCCATCCGGACCCGGCACGTGCATTTACGTCCGCTCCGGCTCGCACGAGCAGCTCCAGTACGGCCGGGTCCGGGATTGCGTACACGGCCCAGTAGAGCGGGGTTGCGCCGGGCTCGGAAGCCCGGTCCAAGTCGCCGCGGGCGTTCACATCGGCCCCGCCTGCGATCAGCGCAGCGACTACTGCGGAGTCGCCGCGTTCCATGACGGCCTCGTGCAAGGGAGTCCGGATTCCCGTGTGCTTCGTCAATGAAACGGCTCCCCCCCAAGGGGTGGCGCCGCGAATCTTTTCCGAAGCCGCCATGCTCTCTCGATCCGACCAAACTTCGTCATTGGCGCCCCGTGCATTCACTTCGGCTCCGGCCGCCAAGAGAGCCGTCAAAATTTCCGAATTCCCGTTCTTGGCCGCTGCCTCGTGCAGCGGGGTCCTGCCTCCAGGAAGCTTGGCGTTCACCTCGGCTCCCCGGCTCAGAAGTGCGGCGACAACTGCCGGGTTCGTGTTGTCAGCGGCCGCACGGTGGAGCGGTGTCCTTCCGCTGGCCGCGACCGCATTCACGTCGGCTCCGGCGTCCAGCAACGCAAGGGCGATGGCGGGACGTTCGTTCCATGCGGCCTCGTGCAACGGCGTGACGTCCCACTCGGTATTGCCGTACCGCCGCATCGATCCGGTCGCCCAGGCATTCACCTCGGCTCCGGCCGCAACCAGTGCAGCAATCACGGCAGGTTCGTTGTTGTCGCGGGCGGCGTAATGCAGGGGCGAGTAGTTGCCCCGGTTGCGTGCTTTCACGTCCGCGCCGGCACTCACCAGTACCTCGATCACCGCGGGGTCCCGGCTCCACCCGGCCGCTATATGGAGCGGCGTGGAGCCGATCCCATACGACTCCAGCCGGCCCGAGTTGTTTTTTACCTGATCGTACTGCGCTTCGGCCTTCACCTCCGCACCGGACTCGATGCAGCGGGCTACGATATCGGCCGCGGCATGATGGAAGAACACGGGACTCGGCCACTTTCGGCAATTCGCCGGGTCGGCAACCGTGCCCGAGCTGTCCACTATCATCGGATCGGCACCCAGTTCCAGTAACAGGGCCGCCACGGCGGGATTCTGCTCCCGAGCCGCGATGTGGAGCGGGGTCTGACCGTTTGTTGCACGCGCGTTGACGTCGGCAGCGGCACGAACCAGGAGCCGGACCATGGCGGGGTGCCCCGAGCGCCCCGATGCCGAATGCAGGGGCGTACCGCCGGACTCCTGGCGCGCGTCTACTTCGGCACCGGCGCCCAGAAGTACCGTGGCCGTGACGGTGTTGTCGAAGAAGGCTCCCGCAGCAACGTGCAGAGGCGTGGCGTCCAATCGGTCTCGGGCGTTCACTTCGGCGCCGCCTGCCAGCAGGGCAGCCACGGCGTTCGGCAACGCGAACGTACCCCCGAAGGAGTAGCCGCGTGTACCCTCCGCTGCGCGGTGCAGAGGGGTCGCTCCCCATCCCTCTCGTGCGTTGGCGTCCGCCCCGGCCCCGAGCAGCATTGCGATAGCGTCCGGGAGAAAATAGTGGTTCCATTCCAGCCCATGCACCAGGGCGTGCAGCGGCGAATGACCCATGTGGTTGAGAGCATTCAATCCCATTCCGGCCGCCGGGCACGCCTCGAGCCGGACGACCGGAGCGACCGTGAACAGATCATAGTTCGCCCAGTCGCAGACCGGAAAAGCGGGAGGCGTCATCTCTCCGATGCCCGGTTCCGGGGGAGCTCCCAGTTCGAGAAGCTTGCTCACGAGCTGGACATTTCCACGCCTTCCGGCACTTCCGAGCGCAGTCTCGCCTTGGTCGTTGCGTGCTTCCATGTCCGCTCCAGCGCGAACGAGCGCCGCGACAAGCGCCGTGTCACGCTCGGACACTGCCAGTTTCTCGGGGCCACCCTCCACGTTGAAACGCGGCGGTGTGTTGTAGGCTCGGGTCAGCCCCGGCGAATGCCGGGACCTCGTGCTCGCACCCACACGGTGCAAGGGAGTGTCGCCGCCCTTGACGCGCGCGCTGACGTCCGCATCGGCGTCCAAAAGCGCGTTCACGGTGGCGAGGTTTGTCTCAGCGGACGCAAGGTGCAGGGGGGTGGTGCCAAATGTGTCCGGCGCATTGACATCCGCGCCGCCTGCCAGCAGAGCGTGAATTTGTGCAAGGTCGTCACTCTGACTGGCCAGCATGTGAAGCGGAGTTTCGCCGCTTGCGGCTCGCGCGTTCACGTCCGCGCCAGACTCGATCAGCGCGGTCATCATGGGCGCCGTGGCCCGGTACCAGGACCGGGCCGCCTCGTGTAGTGGACTCCACCCGTTCACGTCTCGCGCGTCGGGATCCACGCCCCGTTTCAATAACCAGGCAACGGGCTCCTCGGCGGATGATTGCATCGCGAAGTGAAGCGGTGTCTGGTTCGACTCGTTGAGCGCATTCACGTCCGCTCCGGATTCCAGCAGTAACGCGACGATGAGGCCTGCCCCGCTACCGAGTGCCCAGTGCAGCGGAGTGTCGGCGTCTTCGGCCCGTGCCTCCACATCCGCTCCGGCTTCGAGGAGCACCCGGGCGAAATCGTGCTGGTCATTAATTATTGCCCGGTGGAGCGGAGTCGCGCCAAGCTCGTCCTGCGCTTTCGTGTACGCACCGGCCTCCAGCAACAATTCCGCGGCAGTGACATCGCCCGAGTTGGCCACTCGGTGCAGTGGGGTTATTTTGCGATGATCCCGGACGTTCGGGTTCGCCCCCGCCTCCAACAGCAGAGCCAGCGCGCCGTTGTGCGGCTCCTGCGGCCAGCCCCCGACCGCCAGATCCAGGGGCGTCATGCCATCGGAGTTGGGAGCATCGATATCCCAGCCGGAGGCCAGACATTCACGCAGTCCTTCCAAGTCAACGGCTTCCGTGAACAACCGAGTGTCCCAATTTTCGCAATTCCGGGGCTCCGCGGGCTTGCCACGGTCGTTATGCGCTACCGGATCGGCACCCAACTCCAGCAGCGTCTCGACTACGGAGCTGTTGTTGTGCCAGGCGATATGCAGGGGCGTATTGCCCATGTTATCTCTTGCGTCCACATCGGCTCCGGCCGCCACCAACGCAGCGATGACCGATGCATCTTCGTATTAGGCCGCCTCGTGCAAGGGAATGCGTCCCCTCAGATCACGTGCGTTTACATCCGGGCCGGCCGCTAGCAGGGGCTCAAGCGCACGGGTGCCGTACCCAGAGTACAGGTGCAAGGGCGTTCGACCCCATGGATCCGTCAGATTCACATCGGCCCCGGCCGCCAGGAGTGCGGTAATGACATCCTCAGCCCGAGCCCCAAACAGGGGCGTTGCTCCCTTCCAGTCTCGAACGTTGATCTCCGCACCGGCGGCCAAAAGAGCGGCGATGGTCGCGGTATCGGAGGCGATGTGCAGCGGAGTCGTACTGTCGTGGCTTTGAGCATTGACGTCCGCGCCCGCCCCCAGCAGGAGGGCCAGGATCGCTGGGCTCTTGAAGGCAGATCGAGCATGCAGCGGGGTCCTGCCCCAGTGGTCGCGCGCGGTGGCGTCCGCGCCCGCCTCCAGCAGGAGGGCAACAGCGGCCGAATCTGCGCCTGCAGCCGCAGAATGCAGGAGCGTAGCGCCGTAATTGTCCCGTGTGTTGATGTTGTGGCCAGCGGCAAGGCACGTGGCCACCTGTTCGAGGCCGGCCGCTGCCCGGAACCCCGGGTCGTTCCAGTTTTCGCAACGGGTGGGATCAGCCACAACACCGAGGTCGTTCTGCGCACGGGGGTCGGTGCCGAGATCCAGCAGTTTCTGCACCACGGCGCGGTTCCGCTCCCACTGACCATAGCGTCCCCACGCGGCATGCAGAGCTGTGTTGCCTTTGTCGTCGCGCGCGTCCACATTGGCCCCCGCGGCCACCAGCGCAACTACCATGGATTCGTCACCGATCTCAGCCGCTTCGTGTAGTGCGGTCCGTCCATCCAGTGCCCGTGCGTGTACATTGGTCCCGGCATCGACTAGGATCGCTACAATGGCAGCAGGGTTGCGGCCCAGTCTTGCCGCTGTGTGCAACGGGGTCTTGTCTTCCCGGTCCCGTGCGTTCGCATCCGCGCCTGCCGCTAGCAGGGCGGCAGCGAGGGCAGAAGAGATGTCACTTGCCGCCGCGTGCAAGGGAGTCCAGCCACCTCTATCGCGCGCGTTCACGTCCGCTCCCGCCGCTACGAGTTCGGCTACAAAGGCCGAGTCGCGTTTCGTGTGCAGCGGGGTTCTGCCGCGTTGATCCCGTGCGTTCACATCCCCGCCAGCGGCCAGCAATGCAGAAAATACGGCGGAATTGGGGGAGTACAGTGCATGCAACGGAGTCTTGCCCCGGTTGTCCCGGGAGTTCACGTCCGCACCTGCTGCCAGGAGCGTGACTACGGCGGCTTCCCCGTTCCAACTAGATACAGCAGCATGGAGCGGTGTAGTGCCCTGGCGGTCCCGAGCCTCCAGGTCGGCACCCGCGGCCAATAGCGCGTTTGTCACAGCGGGGTACGGATTCTGCCCAGCGGTGTGCAGCGGAGTTTTGCCACCGTCGTCCTGCGCGCCAACGTCTGCCCCGGCCGCCAACAGCACGCTCACCGTAGCCTGTGTGCTATATGCTGAAGCTTCGTGCAGCGGCGTCTTACCCTGGTTGTTCCGGGCACCAAGATTTGCCCCCGCTTCTAACAGCACCCGAACAACGGCGGTCTTGCCCTCGTGCGCCGCCACCAAGTGCAGGAAGGTGGCTCCATACTGGTCCCGTGCGCTCACATTCGCGCCGGCTTCGAGGCAGCGCGTGACCTGTTCCGTGGTAACCCGGCTGAAATTGCTCCAGTTGCCCCAGTCTTCACAGGTCGCCTGACCAGTGGCGGGAGCCGTGCAGAGGAGGGAGAGGGCCGTGGCCAGCATGAACGGTTTCATCGCTCTACCTACGTTGGCTTGCAACTCACAATATAGAACACAAATTCTACACCAAGAAAGCCAAAGGGACCTATATCCGAAAGTAACGGCCTGCGCTGCTGCGCATGGGGATCGCGCACGATCTTGGCCTGAGCGAACATGCGCCTGACCAGTATGTCCGGCGTGATAGGCGCCGACGGCACTTAAAGCTCCTCCTTCTCAGGCTTCGTGGATGGTTGGTAGATGGATTTAAGCAGACTACCTGACGGGCGGCGGCCACGGCCAGCTCGCGTGCGGCGCGGGTGAAGTCCTGCATGATGAGGAAGTAGCCCGCATAGCCCATCGTGGAAATAATTCCAAGCTCATGGTCAAGCCGGGCGACGTGGGTTGCCTTGGAATGAGGCCGTGCCGCGCTCATTAGCGCAGCACCGGTTCTGGACTGTACGCGCTTTTTCAATGGCAGAGGTATGTCTTCGCGGCACGCCTTTGCCTCGAAAACAGGCCATTCGCGGGGCCATTGCCCTGCATCCACGCCAAAACCAGCTTTGCGGCAGGCTCCACGAAGATATTACTGCCTTACAACAGTATGTACCACTTCCGATAGCCCCTCTTTCATTGTCTACACCTGTATACTTGTGGCTGGTGAATAATCCGGGATGATACCAGGGCAGGGCAGGTCGAAGGAGCCGCGAAGCGTCCATGTGCCGCCGCCGTGCGTTAGGCACCGGGCAGGTAAAGGCGGGCCGTGGCACGTGTGCGAGATGATCTCGTCTGTACTGGCGTAGGGTTTGAAATTGTGTCTTGCAAGCTAGACCGGCCATCCGTTGCCACGCTCCGCGGCTATGCCGGGCCCATACGGCGGCAACCGCACCTATTGTAGCGGACTCGTAGTGGCGCGAGTGCCAACTGTGTGGGCAGCTGGCCCTGGAGGTGCCGGAATTTCCGGCGTGCAGACTTACGTGTCGCGGCTTACCTTATGCTGGCAGATACCGTAGGACAATGGAAGCGCAGCGCATGCGGTGGCGATGGTTTGTTCTGGCAGGGTGGTTTGCGACAGCGTGCGCCGGGTCTAGGGAATCGGCAGACGTTCCACTGCGGCGGACGGAGCCAGAGGCCCCGCAGATTGCTACGGCCACGGATGCGGTCAGAAGCATTCAGCTTTACGGGGCCCGTGAGCAGGATCTGCCGGTATTGGCTCTGGAGCGAGGCGGGACGCTAGCGCTGGAGTTCGATGTACTGGACGCCAATCCTCGTTCGCTGTCGGTATTCTATTACCATGCAGACCGCACGTGGCACCGGGACCTCATGGCCGGTGAATATCTTACCTCGTTCCACAGGGACGACCTTTTCGATTATCGGCTCTCCCGTAGTACGCAGGTGGGGTACACACACTACGTGTACGCGTTTCCTAATAGCAGCATAGGCTTTCGCATGAGCGGCAACTACATATTGCGCGTCACGGAGCAGGGACAAGAGGATGCCGTGCTCTTTGAAAGACCTTTCTTCGTTGTCGAGGATGCCACTATTCTTCGGTTCGGACTGGATCGTCTGTTACAGGGCCGTCAGGTACTACCGACCATACAGCCAATCGTGCGATTTGCGGCGCCCTCCACGTTTGTCGGAAGCATCTTCGATTTCACGGTGTGTTTCGTACGTAATGGCCGGTTCGACCGGCCTCGCTGCAGTGACAGGCCGTCACTGACCGAGCAGCCTGATTTGGTTTTCTATCTGGAGCCCGATCGCTCATTCGCTCCACAGGAAGGAGATTATTACGTGGACTTGCGCGACTTGTCCATTGGAGGTCAGATTGAGCGCATAGACCGTACAGTGTCACCGTTTACCGTGACTCTTGCTCCTGACTACGCCCGGTTCCCGACCAGCGGCGTGGAGCCTCTGCTGGCTGGGCAGGTGGTCATTGGTGGAGCTGATCGGTATGTGGGCGAGGCCGACCTGCAGGGTGAGTACGCTGACGTTCTCTTCAAGTATGTGCCGCCGGATGAAGTGCCGCTCTCCGGTGGCATTTTCCTTACGGGCAGCTTTAACGGCTGGGACCTAGATCTTGGCAACGAACTGAGATGGAATGCTGACGGAAGATGGTATGAATTGAGCGTGCTCCTCAAGCAGGGGGAATACGAATATCGCTACACGTCGCCGGTCGCACAGGTGCGCCGTGCCATCACTACGCGGGTGCCGCGTGCTGACAATCTGTATACTGCACTGGTATACTTTGCCGACACGAGCCTCGATACAGATCGACTTATGGGGTTTCAGCACGTGCTGTCGCAGTGAAGGGCGCGTAGCGGTTCTCGGCCGGGATTGCGTACCTCACCCAACTTCAAAATTCTGGATAGCACCATGCAGCAGATTCAATACTGCCTATTACTCATCTTATTCGTGGTAGCAGGGTGTACGGGTTCCCAAAAGGTCGCCGAAACCGTGCCCGCGGCCTCGGATGAAGAGGAAACGGCGGACGACAAGGACGGCATGAAGGCCTACGAGGACGTCATAACAGACGAGGCAAAGACGGACTCGGGACTATTTGTCGTGCATCGTATTGATGACAAACTCTACTACGAGATCCCCCAGGACAAGCTGGGCGGTGAAATGCTGCTGGTCAGCCGAACGGCAGCAACAGCCGACAACATTGGCTACGGCGGCATGAAGGCCAACACGCAGGTACTGAGATGGGAGCGGAGAGGCGATGACATCTTGCTGCGCGTTGTCAGCCACCAGAATGTGGCCGACGAGGATCAGCCGATTTACCAGGCCGTGCGCAACTCTAATTTTGAGCCCATCCTGCGTTCCTTCAAGATTGAAGCGCTTAGCAAAGATTCTTCTGCCTCGGTGATAGACGTCACGGCGCTGTTTACTGAAGACATACAGGCCCTGGGCCTTCAAAAGTTTCAACGGGATACCTACAAGGTTCGTCGTCTGGACGGCGACCGGACGTTTGTTACATCAGCCAAGAGCTTTCCTCAAAACATCGAAGTGCGCCACGTGCTGAGTTATGAGGCTACGGAGCCTCCGAGCAATAGCTCGAGCGCGACCATCTCGATTGAGATGAATCAGTCGATGATCCAGTTGCCAGAGGATCTCATGCAGCCGCGTCTCTGTGACCAGCGTGTGGGCTTTTTTAGTGTCACCATGACGGATTACGGGCGCGATGCGCAAAAGGCCGAAGAACGTTGCTACGTCACGCGCTGGCGCCTCGAACCGTCCGACCCTGCAGCCTATGCCCGGGGCGAGTTGGTAGAGCCTGTAAAGCCCATCGTTTACTACATTGATCCCGCGACGCCAATGAAGTGGCGCCCGTACCTTAAGCAGGGTGTGGAGGACTGGAAAAAGGCGTTCGAAGCGGCAGGCTTCAAGAACGCAATCATGGCCATGGACCCGCCCTCTCCGGAAGAGGATCCCGAATTCAGCCCTGAAGACGTGCGCTATTCAGTGATCCGCTATTTTTCGTCGGATGTTCAGAACGCCTTTGGCCCGCATGTTCATGATCCCCGCACAGGTGAGATCCTGGAAAGTGACATCGGATGGTTCCACAATGTCATGAACCTTCTGCGCAACTGGTTTTTCGTCCAGACAGCGGCAGTAAATCCTGATGCGCGCGGCGTAAAATTCAGGGACGAGGTGATGGGACGGCTCATCCGTTTTGTGTCCGCGCACGAGGTGGGGCATACGCTGGGTCTGCCGCACAACTGGGGTTCAAGTTTTGCGTACCCCGTGGATTCGCTCCGTTCTGCCACCTTTACGGCTACTCACGGGACGGCGCCGTCCATCATGGACTACGCACGGTTCAACTACGTAGCGCAGCCTGGCGACGGCGTTACAAATTTAATGCCGGATGTAGGCATCTATGACAAATGGGCTGTACAGTGGGGGTATTCCGTGCTGCCGGAGATGACAACCGCGGACGAGGAGCGTGCCTTGTTGAACGAGTGGGTCGTTGACCGGGCAGATGACCCGATGTATTTTTATGGGCGCCAGGGGCTTCGGATTGATCCCCGTTCCCAGAATGAAGATCTGGGCGACGATGCCGTGCGGGCCAGCGATTACGGAGTGGCCAACCTGAAAATCATTCTAGACAGTCTGGTAGTGTGGACGCAGGAAGACGCCAAGGACTATGGGGACCTCGAAGAGCTCTACAGTCAGGTCACTGCCCAGTGGAATCGATACGTGGGCCATGTGGTTCGCAACGTGGGCAGCTTCTACGAGACGTTCAAGACCTACGACCAGGCAGGCGCGGTGTACGCGTTGATTCCCGTTGAGCGCCAGCGCGCCGCCATGGATTGGCTTGACCGGCAGGTATTCAAGACACCGGATTGGATATCCAATAATGAAGTACTGCGCCGTATTGAGGGCGTAGGGGCAATGGACCGGCTTCGGCGCTACCAAGTGTCGGCAATCAATACGCTTCTTGACCCGCAGCGGATGGCCCGCATGATGGAGGCCGAAGCCATTTCAGGGGAAGAGGTGTATGCGACGGCAGACATGCTTAGCGACCTTCGAAAAAGCATTTGGACGGAGCTCTCCTCGTCGTCTGCCATTGGACCGTTCAGGCGTAATCTTCAACGTGGACATCTTGAACGGCTTGAGTGGCTCATGAATGAGGAACCTCCGGCGGTGCCTTCGTCCTTCTCGGCGTTAGGTTACACGAACATAGACGTGAGCCAGTCCGATATTCGTGCCTACGTACGCGGAGAACTCCAAACGCTGCAGCGAGAGGCACGTCGGGCCGCCACCCGCACGGGTGACCACATGACCCGTCTACATCTGGAGGACATTCAGGCCCGAATCCAGGCGATCCTTGACGAGGACGACTGAGGGGAGGCCTATCGAGCCAGGACCAGCTTCCGGTGTAGCTGCCGGCCTCCTGCGCGGAGGCGGCAAAAATAAATGCCGCTGCCCGCAGGCGTCCCGGAAGCCGAGCGTCCGTCCCAGGTAGCGTTATAGCTTCCTGGCGCCTGCTCTCCTGCCTGAACCGTGACCACGCGGCGTCCCAGCACGTCCGTAATGTCGAGCTGTACCACGGCGGATTTCCCAAGCATGTACGAAAACCTAAAATTGCTGCTGGACGGATTCGGGTAGCCGGGTGCCAGCGAATAGAGGACTGGTAGTTCCCGATGCTCCGTCTGCGTTACAATGTCTGGCTGGATTGGCTCGCCGGAGGACTGGTACCCAATGAGAGAGAAGCCCTCCCCGGTTGTCATGCCGCGACCGCTGGCGACAAAAACCAGCGTTTGGCGGGCGAAGCCGCCGAGCTGAAAAAAGAGGTGACCAATCGTGTGTAGGTTGTCGGCTGAGGTCACGTCAAAAATGTATCCGTCTGCATCCAGGCCAAGGTAGATGCCGGACGTGGCGTACGCCAAGTTGTTGTTAAGCAGTCCCACGACGGCGTTTCCATGGGCGGGATCGCGCAGTCGTATGTCGATGGGGCCCGTGTCAAATGCCGCGTGAACCACAAAAAATTCTACCCTATTGGTGCTGGCAGCGGCACGGACGTTCTTGCGCAGTACGAGCTCTATGTCGTGACGTGTTCCGAGGGCAACTACTACATTCCGATTCCCCCCCTCTATGCTAAGTTCCAATCGTGCGAGGGCTTCCTGCTCTCCGTGGCGGAACAGGGTAACGCTATGGGGACCGTGGGCAAGGGGCTCGAATTCCGAGGCGGTTCTGTAGGCCATTTCCGAGAGTATCACACCGCCGTCGACACGTATGTCTACCGCGCCGACATCCGTAGCTGCGTGAATAAACTGCACGTACCCGAATGGGTCGCCAGCCTGCTTGCCTTGGGCCGGATGCAGAACGAATGCGGACATCAGTATAGCACAGGCAGAAAAGGCTGACGAGAAATATGTCATAAGGGTAGGAAGAAATGGGCCTGGATTAGGGAAATACCGTGGAGGAGACCATCCTAGTCAGGATTCCATTAAGGTATGATTAATTCGAGACTTTGGAAGCGCTTGCAATGAAAAGTTGCAGGAGCGCATTCGTAGAAGCCCCGTGTCACTCGCAACGATTCATTTAGTAACCAACCGAGGAGTTTGCATGATTGCCAGAAAAGTAAGCCCAAAGGGACGCTCGGTCCGTGTAACATTCCAGCTTCCGGCACAGTGCGTTTCGAGCGCCGCCACCGTTGTTGGCTCATTTAACGATTGGGATGCCGCGCGCCACCCCATGAAGCTCGACAATACCAATGGAGTGTGGACGAAGACCATTGCGTTCCGGCCCGGAGAGACAATACAGTTCCGGTATCTGGTGGACGGCCACCGGTGGCGGAATGACGACGAGGCCGATAGCTATGCCGCTACCCCGTTCTTCAGCGAAAACGGCGTACTGGAACTGTAGGCAGCTATCCAAAGAGCAGGAGCACCACGTAGACGGCGGCGAACATCGCGAAAATGTCGGCGATGAGGCCGGCCGGGAGGGCGTGGCGCGTCTTCTTGATGTTAACGGCGCCGAAGTACACGGCAATAACGTAAAACGTTGTTTCGGTCGAGCCAAACATGGTTGCGGCCATCTTGACCAATATTGAATCTTCGCCATATTGGCCGATCATGTCAAGGACTATGGCGGCGGAGCCCGAGCCCGTTAGCGGACGGACCAGGGCCATGGGGATGACTTCCGCTGGCACGCCCACAAGCGCAAGTACGGGTCGAAGGCCATTCATCATGAAATCCAGCGCGCCGCTTGCCCGAAACATGGCAATCGCGAAGAGGATGGCGACCAGGTAGGGGATGATCATGACAGCAACCGAAAACCCTTCTTTTGCGCCCTCCACAAAGACTTCATAGACCGGCACCTTCTTCAGCATGCCGTAGAGTGGAAACCCGACGATGATACACGGCAGTACGAAGGCCGAGGCGTTGTCGACAATCAGGCGTACGAATTCCATGGCTAGCGTTGTAACAAGGGGTCAGTGTTCCGGTACCGGCGGAGTCGACCCAAGAGCTTCGCCACACAGATGGCCACCGCGAGCGAAAGCCCGGTCGTGATCAGGATTGAGAAAAAGAGCTGGTTAACGTGCAGTCCCATGATGGCAACCAGCAGGACCGGGGGCACGATCTGCACGCTCGCCGTGTTCATGGCCAGCAGCATTACCATCGAGTTGGTGGCCGTGTGCGGTGACGGGTTTAGGGCTTGGAGTTCCTGCATCGCCTTGATGCCGAGGGGAGTGGCCGCATTGCCGAGGCCCAGCATGTTCGCGGTCAGGTTGAGCACGATCATGCCCATTGCCGGATGGCCGTCGGGCACTTCCGGGAACAGAGGCCTGAGAAGCGGCTGTGTAAGGCGCACCAGCGCGGATAGGATTCCGGATGCTTCTGCGATCTTGAGGAGTCCCAGCCAGAGCGCGAGGGCCCCGATTAGGCCAAGGGCAATGGTGACGGCCGTTTCCGCGAAGTCTATGGCGGCACTTGCAATGGCGCCAAGCTTTACCCAGCGGACAGGCTCAAAGAGGACGGCGGCTTCCCATACTGCACTGCCCGTATCTGGCGGTTCACCGCCGAGCGTGCCACCCAGGTCGTCGGAGCGGCGCGAGGTCATGTTCCGAATGGTAGCCAGTGGTTCCGGGAGCGCAATGCCATCGGCAAAGCGTAGCTGCTGGCCCTTTTGGGTCTGAATGAGAATGCCCATGTACTGTTGCTCGGGCGCGGCCGGCGTGGCGTAGAATGCCTGGAAGGTGTCTCCGGCAAGCGCAACGGAGATGTCCTGGCGCCGGGCATTAGGCCTGTAGCCGTCCGGGAAGTGGACGGCTACGGGAAGCGGTGTGCCGTTGCGATACGTGTCTCTAGCAATGTCGCGAACGTCTGTCACGAGGGCGAAAACGAGGCTGAAGACGATGAGGCCGCCCCATATGTAGTTCAGCATAGGCGTATCGGCAAGTAGTGCGCCTTTACGGCAGCAGTAGATTCAGATGCTTGGCGTTGTGCCTGCTGAGTACCATGCCGGAATCAATCAAGCTTTCGCGCGCAAGCAAAAAGGCGGTGATGTCCCAGTACTGCGTGTTCGTAAGCAACGCCCCTGCATTATACGGCATGGTTTCCCGGGTGTACGCAAACAGATGTGCTGCCGTGCCGCGTGAAGCCAAAACATCTGCAGACAGGCGTGGTCCGATGCCCTGCGCCGCATCATGACAATCGGTGCAATAAACGGCATAAGCGTGTTGCCCCTTCAGGCGCTGCTCCGAGGCGCGTCCACAGGCTGAAATGCAAAGAATGCCTAGTCCTGCCAGGATTGCCTGTAGAGTTAGCTTGCGCAGGGTTATTTCGTGTTCAAGTAAAGGCGCAGATACGTATTTTCTGCGGACCACCAAGTAAAAGCCGAATATGCTGCACAAGGTACCTGCCACGTCGTGCCTCGTTCTCCTTCTGGCAGATGAAGATGCCTATGTCGGAAGCACGGCCAAGAGCATGTTTTCCGCCGTGGATCTCAGCGCTGGTCAACCCATGGTCGATCTGCTGGGCGAGGCCTGGGAAAGGGCCGTCAGCGAAGTAAACAATCGTAAGTATGGGGTTCGGCTGTTCTGCCACGAATTCCTTTCAGAGAAACCTGCCGCACAGGTAATCGTGCTCGGAGGAGGTTTGGATCCATTCTCCATCGATATTGCCGAATGCTTTCCGGAATCCTCTGTCATAGACGTCGACATGGCCAATCTGGACATCAAGAAGGATATCAATGACAGCCTTGGAGGTCCGGAGATTGGATTCTGCGCCGCCAACCTTGCCGATACAGCCACCCTGGTCCCGGCTCTGCAGGCAGCGGGATGGGATCCGCAGGCTCCAACCCTTCTGGTTGCGGAGGGGATTACGTATTACATCCCCAAACCGATTTTTCTGCAGACGCTCAAGGCGCTGCGGACGCGGGGTGGCGCCCTGGTGCTGGAATATACTTTGCCAGCTGCCGAAATCGTTGACGAGGAAGCTGGTGCAATGAGCAACGAGTTTTATCAGAAGCTGGCAGATCTGCTCGGCATGCCGTTTCAGTTGCAGCGCTACGGAGCTCGCGATGTTACCCTCGTGGCCCGGGCTTTGGACGGGAAGCATACCCGTACGCTCACTTCCCACGAAATGGAGCGCGGGCGCACGGGTGAGGCCAAAGATGCA
Source organism: Rhodothermales bacterium (assembly GCA_965216255.1). Lineage (GTDB taxonomy): Bacteria > Bacteroidota > Rhodothermia > Rhodothermales > Bin80. The sequence goes on along the minus strand of OZ244148.1, from coordinate 2,552,285 downwards.
ACCAATCCTGCGGACGGTGTCATTCGTGTGTCCATGATCCGGTTTCCGTAGTTCCGTACTATGGCTCAACGCGGATTGGATGCGGTAGTGGCATATTGAAGAGGTACCCCATTGCGTTGTAGGGTATTGTTGCCGGCTGTTCGTTGCCGGCCTGGTCGCGGGCTATCGTCGTGACCACATGGTCTCCGCGCCTGGCCTCCCACGTCAATTCGAAGCGCGCCCAGGCGTATGGCCACGGTGGCTCCAGCATGCGCGCTGTCTGGAAGGATGCACCGTCGTCGGCGCTCCACCGGACGCTCTCTATGGCCGCATGCGGAGAATAGGCATACCCGCGCAGGATATGCTGCCCTTCCCGGAGCGCGGCCGGCCACGGCTGCGCAAGGACGGACTTGATGGACTGTAGTATTGCGACTTTGCCGGGCGCCCGGCCTTCGGGCGCGTAGTCCTCGCCGACAAGTACATAGGATGTGGTATTGTTGCGGCTCCAGACTTCGCCGGTCGTCACTTCTATGCGACCAAGCCACTTGATGCTGCTACTGCCTACCCATCCTGGCACGACGGCCCTAAGCGGAAACCCGTGATCGCGCGGCAGTACGGCGCCGTTCATGCGGTAGGCCAAGAGCGTGTTGGCCTCTTGCGCTTTCTCTATGGGTAGCGGGCGCCGGAAGCCCTCCTCGGGCGCACCCTGGTCCAGGCCTACAAGCTGGACATTCTTGGCCGACGGCAGGATTTCGGCGCGCCTGAGCACGTCCCGGAGTGAGACACCGGTCCAGACTGCCATGCCCACGGCGCCGCGTCCCCACTGCGTGCCCTGGGCGGTCTGGCCCAGCACTTTGCCAAAGAATGCACGCTGGTTTCCTCCGCATTCAAGGTAGCTGAAGACCGTCCGGCTCGGCAGGGCACGGATATCCTGATAGGATAGCGAAAGCGGCCTGCCAACGGCGTCGCCGGCAACCTCTAGCCGGTAGGTATCTGCACGCAGGTCGAGGCTGACATCGTTGTTCCGAACAAAGAATTCTTCGATTGGCGTAAGAAAGCCTTCCAGGCGCCCAAGCCTTGTTTCCAGGTTCGTACGGCCGTGCGCGATAAAGGGAGCCGTGTCCTTGAAATGTGTCCGGAGAGGGGTGGTGTCCGCACAGCCCGCCACCAGGCCTGCGGCACCGCCCGCCGTGAGGAGCTGTAGAAACTTGCGACGGTCACTTGGTGGCATGGTGCACTTCGATTTGTGGCCGTTAAGGCCGTTCATCCACAAAGGCGCGGATCCGCTCAGCTGCCCACGGCCCGACCACGGCTGTGAGGTCCGCCTGGGTTGCCTCCTTGACCTTGCGTACGGATCCGAATGCGCTGACGAGTTTCTGCACTGTCCTTGGGCCTATGCCGCGGATGGCGAGAAGCTCGGAGTGTAGCAGGCGTTTCTTGCGCTGCTTGCGCTGAAATTCCAGGGCAAACCGGTGCGCTTCATCACGGACGCGCTGGATCAGTTGCAAGGACGCACTGTGCTTGGCGATGTGCACGGGGTCGCTATCGCCGGGATAGTATACTTCTTCCAGTCGCTTGGCTAGGCCTATGACGGGGAATCTGCCATACGCCTCTGCGCCTCTAAGCGCCGTTACAGCGCTGGATACCTGGCCCTTGCCGCCATCAATGACGAGTAGATCCGGCCAAGGGCCGCCCTCGCCACGTACGCGTATGTAGCGGCGCGAAACGGCCTCGCGCATGGCCTGAAAATCATCTGGGCTGCCTTTCGTGCTCTGGATCTTGTAGGCCCGGTAATCGCTCTTCTTGGGTCTTCCACAGTCGAAAACCACGCATGACGCAACGGTACCCGTGCCGCCCAGGTGGGATATGTCAAAGCACTCGATCCTGCGTGGCAGATGTTGGAGCTTGAGATCACTCTGAAGCGCCTTTACCGCGTAGGGGATCCGGTCTTCGCCCCGTTTCAATTGCTGCACTTTCCATTCCCCTACCAGAAGCCGGGCATTGGCCTCTATCATGCGCATAAGTGCCGCTTTCTCGCCACGTTGTGGCACCTTGATGGGTACATTCCTGCCGCGCAGACCGTGCAGGAAATCTGCTACGGGCGTTTCGTCTGCTAGCGCCGTCGAGAGGTAGACCTCGTCCGGAAAAAATGATGCCTCCGTGTAGTAGTCCTCTACGGCCGTCTGCATGAGTTCGCCGTCACTTCGGCCTTCGATGCGCCGCAGGATCTTTTGCCGGCGTCCCACCATCTTGCCCTCGCGCACCTTGAAGAGGACGGATGCCGCTACGTTGTCTTCCCGGCTCGTGGCAAGCGCGAAGAGGTCGCGATCCGCATCCTCTGTCGTTACGATTTTCTGGCGCTCGGAGTACTTGAGAACGGCGGAAATCTGGTTTCTAAGGACAGCCGCTTCTTCAAACTGCATGGCTGCGGCCGCGAGGCGCATCGCATCCTTGAGCGCGCGAACCAGCGCCGTGGTATGACCATTAAGCATTCGTTCGATCTGTGCAATCGTCTTGTCATAGCTTGCCCTGCTTTGGTAACCCACGCATGGCGCTGCGCATTTCTTGATGTGGTATTCGAGACAAGACTGGTACTTGCCTGCCCGTATGGGCTCGGGGGAGAGGTTCAGTGCGCACGTGCGGATCTTGAAGGTGGAACGTATTGCATCCAGCGTGCGGCGCATGCTGCCGACGTCCGCGTAGGGTCCGAAATACCTTGATCCGTCCTTCCGGAGGGTTCGCGTGGGAAAAATGCGCGGGAAAGGCTCGTTCTTGATACAGATATAGGGATAGGTTTTGTCATCCCTGAGGTTGATGTTGTAGCGCGGCCGCAGCTTCTTGATTAGGTTGTTTTCGAGAATCAGCGCCTCACTCTCGGTATCTGTTACGATTACCTCCACGTCCGCGGTCTTACGGACAAGTAGCCGGATGCGGCCCTCGCGTGTGCCGCTTTCCCGGAAATACGAACGGACGCGGCTCCGCAGATTTTTGGCCTTGCCGATATACAGAAAGGCGCCCCGGTGGTCCGTGAATTGATACACGCCCGGACTTGTCGGAAGTGAGCCAAGTTTGTGGGACAGGGCGTCGTTCACAACTTATGGGTAGCGTGGTCTACATTTGCGAAAAAGTGCTCGAGTAGGCGTGCAAAGAGGGCCGAATCCACGTCTGCGCCCGCCGGGAGAACCGCAAGCTGGCTTCCCGGAATTCCCCGGTGCAATTCCAGGCCGAGGTCCATATGCGCTTCGTGGCTGGTCGCGCTTATGAGTACGGCTTCCGGCCCGTCGCATTCCATGCGGCTAAACGGAGCGTTATGGAGGACGAGAGTCTTTACGCTATCTGAATGCTCATTCGCATATCGGGTGGCTGCGTGTGCGGCGGGCCCGATGCCTACTATGTGGGCCGCGGAGGCTCCGCGCATGTCTCTTACCGTGACAGACGGTGTGCGGATGGACTCTGCGGAAAGAGCCATGGGAACGGTTTTATAAGAATTCCGGAGAGGAATAGGCCTAAATGGCTCGAGGGCGGAATAAACCACGACGACGCACTCTTGTACTCGCTCCGCATCTTGGCAAAATTCAATCAATATGCCGTGCGTCTCCTTTGGATGAAGAAAGAAGATGAGTTTGTCGTCTGCTCCTGGCAGGGGTGCCGCGCTCAGAGGCGAAAATCCGGCTGAGCGGACGCGGTCCATGTAGTCGAGCACGTCTGGGACCTCGAAGGCCAAATGATGTAGGCCTTCCCCGCGCTTGTTAAGAAACCTGCTGATGGACGAATCAGGAACAAGCTCTTCCAGAATTTCTAGCTTAACGCCGCCGGCTGACAAGAAATGCGTGCGTACGCCCTCACGCTCGATTTCTTCCCGCTTGTAAACGTGCAGGTTAAGCAGGGATTCGAGCAAGGTCACAATGGGAGCCGCATCCCTAGAGGCTACTCCAATATGGTCTAAGTAGAGGCGCACAATGTTTGACTATCGAGTTTGGATTGAGAATTATATGGTATAGTCCCGGAACATAGCATGTGCAAATACGTGTGAATTGAAATGTTTCGGACGTACGCGTATCGTTGTTCGCGTATTCGCAGGCCCCAGCGCGAGGCCCTCGACAACCTGTTTTGGCATCTCGCGTAGCTGCGTAATGATGCTGTGGAACATTGCCGTAGCGTGTTTGCCAAGGGCACAAAGACGCCTTCCAAGTTCGACCTCTTCAAAAGGCTTTCTACGCATAGGCAAGCCAATGAGAGTGGCAGCAAAAATCCGGTAGTAGCGCAGCGCAGCATGCTTTAACGTGTTCGCCATGCCTACGACAAGTTTTTCAAGGAAGGCACGGGGCGTCCCAGGTTCAAGCCTGCCGTAGACTCGTTCGAGTTGGAAGGCCACAGCGCAGCGGCGGGGACTGCACGGTTCAGATCAAGGGAGTTGGCAAGACCCGCTTCTAGGATCATCGGGGCGTACTCTCGGGATCTGGCGTCGTGAAGTTCGAGCGTATCGTTCGGCAGCGGTTACGACGTTCAACCTGTCGTTCGACATACCGTGGCGGCTGTACGGGAGGACGCCCGCGAGGCCATAGGCTTCGATGCGGGCGTGAAGGCCCAGTGCACACCCTCCAATGGCGTGCAGTTCGATTCCATTCGCATCTTGGGACGCAGGCGCAAGAAGCTGCAGTTGGCACGTGCCAAACGTCAGAGCACGGCGCGGTGCAAGAAGCGCTGGCGCTGGCCCGCGAAAGCAGGCGCATGGCCATCGGCCTGCGCGACGCCGTTACTACGGACATTGGAAAGCGGTATTTGTCTAACATCTCTGCGTGAGATTGCAGAGCATGATGGCACGCGGAAGCGCAGCTTGAACCGCAGTTTGCGCGAGCAATGCCTTGGTATGGTGATGCAGCAGCTTGACTATAAGGCTGAAAGCGAGTTTGTGGAAGTAAAGCCACATTACACCAGCCAGACGTGTTCCGCTTGCGGGTGCGTACCGGCCAAGGCCATGACTCTTGCAGTGAGGACGTACGTTTGTTCGGCGTGTGGGCACGGCCAAGACCGCGACGTTAGTGCGGCAAGGACCATCCGTCTGAAAGGGATTAAGCTCTTCAGCAGGGCGGGAGGCCCTGCGTGTCGGGCGGAGGGGAGTGCTCTGCCTAACGCTGCGCCGCTGGCCGTTTTTTTGGGGCCGGTTAAGCACGACCACGACACAGGATTGTATAGCTAGCGGCTTCGGCACTATCCTATAAATCCCTATTCATGAGTCGAGATTGCCACGCCCTACAGTACCGGACGGTAAGCATAGAACATTCCAATGCTTGGCGATTCTTAGCACAACCGGCTAAAAGGACGATATCACAAGCGACTACGGGATGCAACTGCGCTATTCTGGACTTCTTCAGTGGAGGGTAGCACGCAACGCTTTGCCAGCCCCTAGGAGCCTGTCGGACTATATGAAAACTGAAGTAAATCAATCGTGACTAAGGGCTTTTTCAGTCCTAAAGGAGCTGGTATTGGCTCGGAAAGTCCTTCTACAGGGTGATTCAGGATGCTTGGTAGTCTGGATTCCGGCAATACGGGCTCAATTCAGCCCCACATCTGTGAAAGCCCGACAGGCTCCTAGAGTGATCAATATGCGGCAGACGTGGAGCACAGGCGATACCAACCTGATTCATGGATTGCTCAAGCCAATGACTCTCGACAACAGGCTTCTCGTAAGGGAGCCTACTTCACGGTACGTTGACTTCGGAGAGGGCGCCGCGAATTGGGAGTGACTGTTTGGTAGCCCATTCCAACAACATTCGGGCAAAGCACATAGGTCATTCGAGTCCACGTCTTGATTCTTGGTCACGAACAAAGAGGGTGTCCGATATCAACTGCATGTCTATCATTCCTTAGGTCTTCGACTAAATTGGTGCACGCCGTGATTCTATGATCCGCCAATTCATCGTCACCTACGTTCTTTACTGCGGCGGCGGAGCTTGGCAGATCTACGACCAGAAGGAAAGGATTAGTATTCTCAACAATGGCTTGAAGCCCTCTGCAATGGATTGTGCGAGGTGATTCATGCCCAGCGGACAGGCTTTAGGCCGGCAACCGAATGTGGAGGCTAGATAGCTGGTTGCAAGGCTAGAATGTTTGACCCAAGAAGTGGCCAATAGCAGTTTCAGTCGACCTCGCTCTACTCGGCTATCTTGCAGAGCCACCCGCCAAAAGGAGGCATGGACTGATAGTTCGATAACCTTGGTTGTACCCAATCTGTGGGCGTGAATCGGATTAGCTATCTCTATTTTCGAACTTGGGCTATCCAAGTCTATGAATACAGCCTTGTTTGGCGGGCAGAACCATGGTGATCCGCGTAGAACGTCGCAGGAACAGGGTCACAATTCGTGGCCCGGAATGTGGATGGGCCTTACCGCGAGCATCAAGATTTAGATATGCACGAAAACCTGGAATGCTCGGCCCGCCGTCTTGCCATTGGGCAGCTTTGCCGGAAAGAAATAGGGAAGTCGTTCGTGGGTGCAGGCACCGGCCCGAGAGTTGGCGCGGACCAGTCGCGGCAAATAACCGATCTTGTCTCGGGGGTCACCCGGTGGCGCCGGTATCTGGATTTCTTGATCCGGTATTTCTATGCAGGATCGTTTAGGCGGATGGAGCCGCAACTGAAGCAGATTCTCCGAATAGCTGTTTATGAACTCATTCTGATCAGCAAGCCACCCTATGCGGTACTGCACGAGGCTGTGTCCCTGGCCAAAGGCATGGTGCGTCCCGGTGCCGGGCGGCTGGTAAATGCCATACTTCGGGCTCTTCTGAGGCGAGTCTCCACGCTGCCGCAACCAGACACCGGCGATACGGCCGACGACCTTGGGATAGCGTTTTCGCACCCAACGTGGATGGTGCGGCGGTGGCTAGGGCGCTTCGGAGCTCATGAAACCACGGCGTTACTGGAATGGAATAATACCCGACCCGTGTACGCCCTTCGCCACAACCCGCGAAAGATTTCCGCAACGGAGTTTCGCGAGCGCCTTACGCAACTGGGCGTGGAGTGGAAGTCGGCGCATTACTTGGAGGACTTCGTGCGTGTTTGGCGACTGCAGGCTGTCATTCGTGCCGGATGGCTCCAGGAAGGGCTATGTGCAGTGCAGGACGAAAGTGCGGGCCTTGCCGTCCATGTGCTTGATGCGCGGCCTGGAGAGACCATCCTGGACATGTGCGCAGCTCCCGGGGGCAAGGCACTCTACGCAGCGGCGCGCATGCAGGACCGGGGCCGGATCATTGCACTCGATTTGCACGAAAAACGCCTCGACCGTCTTAAGCATGCGGCGGTCCAGCAATGTATTTCTATAGTGGAGCCGCACGTGTCGGATGCGCGTACCTACGCTGCGAGCACACAAGTGGACCGTGTGCTGGTAGATGCGCCCTGCTCAGGCCTTGGTGTCCTCGCCAAACGGAGCGACCTCCGGTGGAATCGATCGCTGCATGACCTCGAGCCGCTACAGAAACTACAAGATGCTCTTCTTGATGCCGCTGCCGCTTTTGTTCGGCCGGGAGGAATTCTCGTTTATGCGACCTGTACTATTGAAGGGGAGGAGAACGAAGCCCGTGTGGATGCCTTTCTCAAACGTCAGCCTATGTTTCGCGTTGACCCCGTGCGGGAGCCGGCACCAATTATCACTCCCCACGGCTACCTGGCCACGTTGCCGCATGTCCATGGCATGGATGGCGCCTTTGCCGCGCGGCTTCACCGGAATTTGGCCAATAAATAGGTATAACTGATATGGCCGCCCGCCACGCTTTTCTTTTCTGCTGCTTGGGGCTCGCGGGGTGCACCGCCGGCCCAGAAGACACGCGGCTGAGGGTTGTGCGCGGAGAGAATGCTGTGACTGTTTATCGGGCCTCGGGAGGCGAAGCGCTCCTGAGCCAGAATGCGCTTCCAGACTTTCGGCCGTACTTGCACCCCATAGCCGCGCCGGATGGTCAGGGGGAAGTAACCGAATACAGCCCTGACCATCACCGGCATCAAACGGGCCTCTATTGGGGTTTTACCCGGCTTAATGGCCGGGACTACTTTCATCACCCGGAAGGCGATTACTGGCGCCGCGACACGCTTGAGGTTCTTGCGTCTGAGGGCTATGAGGTGCGCTGGAGGGTCGTGTACGACCTTCTGAGCGACACCGGTGCAGTTGTCCTAACGGAGACCCAGGAGTGGTCTCTGCGCCTCGACAGTAGCGGCCTAATCCTGGATCTTGAATGGCGAGGCGACGCGCAGACAGATGTCACGGTGGCAGAATACGATTATGGCGGACTATTCCTGCGTATGCCATGGAGCCCGGGTATTAAGGGCTATGCGGTAAACGCGGCGCGGCAGCGCAATCAATTTGCAGAAGGCAAGCGGGCCATGTGGCTTGACGTGGGGATGCAAGTGCCTGGCCGTAATGACGCGGCCCACGTGGCCATTTTCGACCATCCTGACAATGACGGTTTCCCCCAGCCGTGGCGGGTAGACGGGCAACTCGGAGTGGGCCCTGTTCGGGCGCGCCTAGGGGATTGGACCATAGCACAGGGGGAATCTGCTACAGTGCGGCACCGCATCATGGTCTACACGGGAGCACATCGCGCATTGCGCACGGCGTGGGAGGCCTATGCGGGGCTGGAGGGACAGACGTATTCAACGGCTACTCTTTGGGGGCTGGCGCAGCAGGAAGCTCGAGAGGCAGAATTTCTGACGGCTGAGGAGGCGGCCCGTGCGATGACCCCGATGGACGGCTACGCCGTAGATGCCTGGGCGGGCGAACCACTTGTGACCCAGCCAATGGCCTTTGCCTGGGATGATCGGGGCCGCCTCTGGGTGGCGGAAAACCGCGACTACGAGGCACGCAGCTTTGGCTTTTCGGCCTCCGGGGAAAGCCGTGTCGTCATTTTGGAGGATGTGGATCGCGATGGAAAGGCTGATAAGCGAAAGGTGTATCTCGAGGGTATCGCGTTTCCCTCGGCCATCGCTGTAGGCTTCGATGGCATCTTCCTCGGTGCGCCTCCGCACCTGCTTTTCGTGCCGGACCGCGACGGCGATGACCGCGCGGACATGGAAGACATTGAGATCCGACTCACGGGGTGGGGGATCCGCGACCGACACGAAACCATAAACAGCTTCCACTGGGGTCCAGATGGATGGCTGTATGGCCTGGAGGGTTTCGCCACCACTTCAAGGATCCAGAGGCCGGCAGCCGATGCGCGTCTGTACGGGCAGGGGGACCTTTTTCCCAACGAGCTACTGGAGCAAAGCGGTGTGGAAATAAATGGCGGTGTATGGCGCTACCATCCCGTAAAGGACCGCTTTGAGGTGGTAGCGCACGGCTTCAGCAACCCTTGGGGAATCGACTATGATGCGAACGGCGAGATGTTCATTAGCGCTTGCGTCATTCCCCATGTATTCCATGTGATCCCGGGCGGGATCTACCAGCGTCAGGGTGGGCAGCACTTCAACCCCTATGCGTACGGAGACATCGGTCCCATTGTGGATCATCGCCATCGATCGGCACATGGCGGTGCTCGTGTTTACCAGTCGGATGCTTTCCCCGAGGAGCAGCGCGGCCGACTATTCATGGCCAATATCCACGAGCATGCCGTGCTGACGGACGTGCTGGAGCCTGAACGTTCCGGATTTGTGGCCCGACACGGCGACGAGTTCCTGCATGCAAATAACGCCCAGTGGGTGGGATTCAGCTTGGAAATAGGGCCGGAAGGTGCCCTGTACGTACTGGACTGGCACGACGCGGATATTTGCGGGGGGGATGTGCTCGACAAGGACACGGGTCGCATTTTTAGGATTGCACCCGTTGAGTCCCGTGCCAAAGACTGGGATGGCCGCTATGCGGACCTGGGGGCCGTTTCGGATCTGGGCCTTGCCCGACTGCAGCGAAGCCCCAGCGACTGGCATGCACGCAGGGCCCGCGTAATCCTGCAGCATCGGGCTACTCAGCGTACGCTGGACCCGGCCGTTGAAGTGGAACTCCAGGCACAATTTAGCGGCGGTGCGACGACGACAGAGCGCCTGAAAGCTATGTGGGCGTTACATGTGGTCGAGCTTATGCCCCGTTCTGATTTGGTGGAAGCGCTACAAGATGGCGATGCGTATGTCCGTGCCTGGGCCGTGCAGCTTCTGCTAGAAGATCGCAAGCCGGATGCGGCCCTGCTCGTGCGCCTCGAAACTTTAGCCCGCCGCGACCCTTCCCCGGTGGTCCGCAAATATCTTGCCGCGGGGCTTCAGCGCATTGAGCCGGATAGCCGGTGGGACGTGGCCTTGGCACTCCTTGGTCGGAGGCAAGATGCAGGAGATCACAATATTCCAAAGCTGATCTGGCTGGGTGTGGAGCCCCTCATTGAATTAGATCCGGCGCGTGCATTGCAGTTGGCTGAAGCATCGCGCATGTCGATGGTAGCTGCATCTATCGGTCGGCGCCTCATAGACGGTAACTATGCCGATATGCTCGTGGAGGGTATCCTGAAGCATCGGCGTGCACGGCTGGATCTTCTTAGGGGGATGCGGGCGGGTCTGGAAGGTCGGCAGGACATGGTCGCGCCGGCTGGCTGGAACCGTGTATACGCGGAATTGCGGTCCGAGCGTGCGGTGTGGGCCGTGGCTACCGAGATAGCCCATATGTTCGGCGATTCGGAGGCGGCCGGCCAAATGATGACCGTGATCCTCGACGGGCGCGCACGGACCGAAGACCGAAGGGCCGCCATTCGCACGCTCGCTCAAGGCCGCCGTGACACCTTGCGGGCCAAGCTCCCCGAGTTGCTTGAGGAGCCCGAGCTTCGCACGGAGGCAATACGGGCGGTAGCAGCCTTCAATGACAGGGCACTCGGAAGCTTGCTCCTGGATCGCTACCCCGGATACGGATCTCAGGACAGGCTCGAGGCTTTGCAGACCCTGGCGTCCAGGCCGGTGTATGGATGGCTACTCACGGATGCCCTCGAGGCGGGTTCCTTGATGCGAGCGGACGTGCCCAGCTATGTGGCCCGCCAACTTCGGCGGGTAGTGGGAAGTGGTTTCGTGGAGATTTGGGGGCCAATCGACCAGCTTCCTGGTGACAAGGAGGCAGCTTATCGCAGGTATCGCGATCTTCTTTCGCCAGATCGGGTGAGTGCGTCCGATCCGGAACGGGGGCAGGCCCTGTTCTTTCAAGCCTGCGGTGCCTGCCACAGAATGTTCGGGGAAGGCGGAGTAGTTGGACCCGATTTAACCGGATCCAACAGGACGAACATCGATTACCTGCTGGGCAACCTTATTAGTCCAAGTGAAGAAATTCAGGATGACTACAGGATGGTGGCCGTGACCATGCGTGACGGGCGTACATATCTGGGGAGCGTCGCGGCAGAAACCGAGCGCCAGCTGACAATTCGTCCGGTCGGATTGGGATCTGTCGCGTTGGACAAGTCGGACATCCAGTCTAGGGAAACCTCTAACTCTTCCCTAATGCCAGAGGGTATCCTGCAGGCACTTGCGGACTCGGATGTGCTCAATCTGGTGGCATTTCTCACGAAGTCTGCGGAATAACCCAGATGCCTATATGTACATGTTGCACCTACCGTGTACAAGTATGCTGAATGACTGGGATCTTGAGCATGCCGGTATTGGAGTCGGGTATATCCCGCCTTGTTCGCTGTTGCGTGTACATACGGGGCGGGCATTGTGGGCTACGTGCTTGGGGCGGTGGCTTGCCCAGGCAGGCGTGGGCGGCATCGCTGGGGGGGGTAGCTCGGCGTTTGGCAAGGGACAGCATTGCGGGGCATTCGGCTTGTGCTTCGGCCCCGCTGAGCCGGACCGGCATGCAGGATCAAAAACGAAGGAGTTTGCCACGCTATGACGCATAGGCCTCCTATTTTCCATTTAAGCGATTCGTACAGGCGGTTGGCGGCGGCGATGAAGAGGGATGAATTCTGGTCATTAACAGCGAGAATGCTGCTGCGCCGACGCTTCCGGTGTCTACTAGCCATGGGCCTGGCAGTGTTCACAAGTGCTGCTGTTGGCGAAGCCTGCGCCCAGCGCGTGGCCAAGTATGGGGCGGATTTTCTGGCCGGCGGCGTCGGTGCCCGCGCACTCGCAATGGGCGGCGCCTACGTAGCTCTTGCGGATGGTGTAAACGGAGGATACTGGAACCCTGCGGGGCTAAGTCAGGCCGAGTACCCAGAGTTTGCCTACATGCATGCAGAGCGCTTTGCGGGTATCGTCAGCTTTGACTATGCTGGCGTCGCGTATCCGGTAGACGCAAGCTCTACGGTAGGGATGAGTTTTTTCCGAAGTGGGGTAAACGACATCAAGAATACGCTAAATGCTTGGGATGCCGAGCGCAACCAGCCCAAGCCAAATCCGGAATCGTACATTCGCAGCTTTTCCGCAGCGGACATGGCATTCTTTGTCAGTTATGCACGGCGGTTCGGTAGCAGCCTTGCGGCGGGAGCCACAGCCAAGGTCATTCGCCGGGCTATCGGCGATTTTGCCGATGCATGGGGGTACAGCTTCGATGTGGGCGCGCAGTGGCGGGGGCGCAGACTGATGCTGGGCGCGAACATCCAGGATGCTTCCACGATGCTGCAGAGTTGGAGTGTCAACGCATCGGCCTTCGCCATTGAAGGCACGAACCCTGCCACGGGCGAGGCCTATACCTTTGAGGAGGTCTTTGCCCAGGAACTGCCTCGTGGTGAGACATTCCTCGTATTGCCGGTAATCCGCCTGGGATCGGGAGTTCATTTGCCTGCAGGTGCAGGCAATTCTTTGATAGGGGGTCTGGATATGGATCTCGCCTTCGACGGGCAGCGCACTGCGGTGTTCAACCTGGGCGATGTTTCCTTCCACCCGAGGGCTGGGATGGAATTCAGTTTCAAGAACCTTGTGGCTCTCAGATTTGGTGTAAACAGGGTAACGAGCGGAGCGGCTTACGGATGGAGCGTCGTTCCGTCTGTGGGCGCGGGCCTCCGGCTTTCTTCGCTTTCGATCGACTATGGATTTGGCGACTTCGGTGGTTTGACTTCGGATCTGGGTTACTCGCACCGGATCTCCGTGCATTTCAGTTTGGAGCGACCGCGGTTCCGAAGGCCGCCGCAGTCGCGCCAGGATTCATGATCTGTCCCCTGCGGTGGAACGGCGACCGGTTTGCTGTGGATCTTCTGGACCAGACACGTCTACCGGTCGAAGAAGTGTGGCTTGCCATTACGGAGCCGGGCCAGATGGCTGAGGCCATTCGAAGCCTGTGCGTCCGTGGCGCACCGGCCATCGGCATCGCCGCTGCGTACGGCGTAGTACTGGCACTCCGGGACGAGGTAGCAAGGCCGTATGAATCGGTTCGCGCGGCTGTCGCACTCCTTGGCGCAACGCGGCCTACGGCGGTCAATCTCTTTTACGTGCTTGGACGCATGCTAGAGTTGTTGGCCCGGCATGAAGCGGGCGGCAGAGCCGATCTGCGAGCGGCGCTACTCGAGGAAGCCATGGCCATCGAGCGAGAGGATCAGGAAGCCGGTCGCAAGCTCGGTGAAGCCGGACTAAGCCTCTTGCGTGATGGCATGACCCTGCTAACGCATTGCCACACGGGGGGCGCGGCGACGTCCGGATTTGGAACTGCCCTGGCTCCGCTTCTCATTGCCTCAGCGCGGGGCGTTACGCTGCGGGCCGTGGTAGGCGAGACGCGCCCCCTTTTGCAAGGTAGTCGCATTACGGCGTGGGAACTGGCAAAAGCTGGCGTACCTGCCACAGTGATTACGGACTCCGCGGCCGCTCACATGATGCAGCAGGAACGTATCGATGCTGTCATGGTGGGTGCTGATCGTATTGTCGCAAACGGCGATGTAGCCAACAAGATTGGCACGTACGCGCTGGCGGTCCTGGCACGGGCGCACGCCATTCCATTCTACGTCTCGGCCCCGATGTCTACGGTGGACTTCGAAATACCTACGGGCGGGGGGATTGATATTGAAGAGAGGTCTTCCCGCGAAATAACTCATGGATTTGGTATGCCTACGGCACCGGACACCGTATGCGTCTACAATCCGGCGTTCGATGTCACCCCGGCGCGATTGATCACGGCCATCATCACGGAGCGCGGCGTGATCTTTCCTCCCTATGGCCCTAGCCTGAAGACGCTTGCAGGCGACTAGCACCACAGGGCACAGGCTTCGCTTTTGCATGCGGTACCCGGGCCTATGTTACCTGCCGCTGCGATCTCGGCCCACGAAGAAATGAGCGAAGAAGTGCACAGCGAGGCGGGCCCGGCCACCAGCTGGATGCGTAAGGTAGGTCCTGTCTAGTAGGTTGCGAAGCGAGGCACCCATGCGCATGTGGTGGCGCCAGAACCTTTTTTGCACGGTTAGGTCCAGAATGGTGGCTATCGGCAGGGCGGATGCGTAGAATGCGGGAGCCTCCCTCGCGGCATGCCGATAGGTGGGCCAATCGGTAGCTCCACGGTACCGGAGGCGTGCGAACAGGCTAAAGCGCGCATTTGGTCTAAAGCGTGCGGTTATCGCAGCCAGATACGTTGGGTGCCGGCGGGATGCGTGGAGAAAAAGCGCATCCTGCGACCACGAATAAATGTAGGCCCCGTAGGCTTCCAAGGCAATGGATTCATGGGGGCGGAAGTCCAGCTCTGCTGCCAACCGGGCAAGATGTCCCCATGCCTCCCGGATACCCGGACTTACGTCTAATCCCGTCGTCAGGGCATTGTAGCGGGCATCGTACACTGCCGTCGCGAGGTTCCGGTAACGCCGTATGGCACCCGCAAGTGCAAGCCGCACTTGGTCCGTGTACCGGAATTCCCACGACGCATCCAGGCTTGCGCTGCGCAGGACAGGGGGCTGGGAGATGTGGGCGGAATCAAACCGCGCCGCATCATAGCCCTGCGTGATCCAGTACGAGAGGGGCCGTTCGAAGGCCGCTACCTGTTGCGCGAGCGTGACAGCCAGGCGGATGGTCTGGAAGGCACCGGCCGGCAGGCGCAATTCAGCCGAAACGGCGTAGGCAAGTTCGGGGCCACCACGCTCTATCCGGGCCATTCCGCGGGCGGCAGCGCGAGGTCGTATGTTAAGGGTCACATCCCCGTGGCTTGCCGCTACGAACCGCGGGGGAACGTCCAGGTGGCCGACACGCATCTGCCGGCCTCCCAGTCCGAATTCGCTCCGCCATCGGCCGCTTGTGCGCCGCACTGCCGTGTAAAGGCGGAGAGTTTCCTGGCGCCAGTCGAGGTTCACGTCTGCCGGGTTGGGCCGCGTAGCCAACTCTGAGTGCTCCACGTTCAAACGGTACCGTAGCTCCGCAGCATTCTGGAAGAGGTAGCTGCCCGTTGCGCCGGCCCGCAAGTATTCGTGGTTCGCCGGCACCTCCAGCGCGAGTGGCTCATAGTAGGTAAGGTCCTCGAAACGCGCGGCTCCCGCTGTAAGCCGGTGCCTGGCCCGACGGCCCCATCTTCCCAATTCTGCACGTGCAGACGTGTGGAAGATCCGCGCATCCTTTTCTCCGTCGTATAGCGTGTGTACACGCATCCGAATGCGTTCGTCTGTTGCGTGATGCTCATCCACCCTTCCTTGCAGGCGCAGGTGCCAGGACGAGTTTGAAGCAGCTAGTGCGCCCTGCAGAATGGGACCACTTCGATCCACGTTGGGCCCACCTAGCTCCGTATACTTGAAGGGCCCCGGGTCTCCGGTTTCGCTGCCCGCACCTGCAAGCACGCTAGCTGAGATACCTGGAGCAGGCCTGCAGGAGTGGATATCTATGGCGCCGGATGCGGCGAATATGCCTGACAGAATAGTAGGTTGCGTATAGAATTCCACGATGCAGATTTCCGAAACGGAAACCGGCAGCGTGTTGATGTCCTGGCCGCCCAGCACCCGCAGATCTACGGGACTACCGTCGAGGAAAAGCTTCCACGTAGGCACGTCAAATGGTGCCGAGCCAGCCAGAGAGGCATCCCATGAATACCCTGCGGTGGAGCTGGCGGTCCATCCGTCCGCGAGCGCGAAAATGTCGCCAAGCCGCGTGACGCCCGCTTGCACAAGGTCCTCGGCCGTCAGTGTCTGGACATCATACTGCGCGATGGCAGCCGGCGGCGCCAGCACGAGAACCAGGCAGCTACCGGCAGCCCGGTACCAGAATCGAGACATAGTCACTGGAAAAAGGTACGCAAGCCGGCCGGCGTCGTAACCGTTGCACTGAGGCCTCCGGTAACGTACCAGAGAGGCATGCGCGGGGACGTGCGCACGTTGAGACCCTGGATGGCTGCAAAAACCGAGACCGGTCCGGTTATGCGTATGGTGGCACGCACGGACGTACCGAAGGCCAGCTCGCTCTCCGTGGCCGTCCCGGAGAATTCGACCCCGGCGGAATCGAATGACATGCGGTAGTTGCCAAGGCGCAGGCTGCCCTCAAGCTTGAGTCTGGAAAAGGTAGTCACCTGCAGTCCCCATCCACCGTACAACCACAAGGCACCGAACCCGGGGACATCTGCCAAGCCATTGTAGCGGTGCAAGGCACTGCCAAACTCAAGAAAGCCGCGGTAGAACGGTGTTGCGACCGCGGCCGCGCCACCCGCGCCGGGTCCCCAATACTCGTGGAGGAGAGAGCGGTTTACGTTTGTGGCAATATGGACCTGCAGTTCCAGGGTTGAAAAGGGGTCCTGCGCCTTGAGCGGCGCAGCGACGAGAAGGCCGCATATGGCCAGAACAAATCGCGGTGGATGCACGGCCTAGAGTCGCACGGGAAAGTCAAGCGTGAGGCGCAGTCCCGCTTCTGCAAGTCCCACGAATCGGGATGTGCGGGCCGACGGAACATGGTCGGCGTTGTTGGTCGTGTTTACTCCGCCGTCAAGTCGAAGCCACCACCAGGATACGGGTTGAAAGACAAGCTGCAGGGATCCGCGTATCGTTCTGGCTACCGTGCCGTCCAGAATGTTGTCGAGTCTGGCATCGTTGGCCGGAAATACCTGCCGGATGTCACGTTCGCCTTGTAAGAGGACATCGAGCCGGGGAGTCAGGCGCAGTCCTGCCGCCATGCGGTCCAGATATAGATCGGCACTTATGGATCCTGCGATATAATCGCTGAACTGTGTACCCAGGCCGCGTTTCAGGTAAAGGTATTTGCCTTCCGGCTGGGGCGCATTGTAGGCCCTGGCAGAAACGGCCACCAGCGTGGCTTTTACGTCCGCTGATGGCAGTGCATAGGCGAGGGAGGTGGCAAGGCTGAAGGTAATGGACTCGTTGCCTGTTCCACGCTGGAGCCTTATGTCATCCACTGCTAGCTGCCCGTGTAGCGTAAGACGCCCAAGCTGTGTCCAGACGAGCCCCGCCAGGAACCCATTGTTTTCCGCATTCTTGGGCGTGTTGTCGAGTACAAAAACAAAGGGATGGACCGGGTTCAGGTACTTGAGTGAAATCCCGGCATTGGCCCCGGAATAGAGGACAGACTCCATGAAGCTGATCAGAAGACGTCGCGACGGCCTGTAATCCCAGCGGTGTGCGGCAAGGTAACGTCGCCGGCTCCCCACAAGGACAGAATCGTCTCCGACGCGCCCGGTAAAATGTCCTTGGTCGGTGATGCTGTCCAATTCACTTAGGACAGCAGTAACGGAGATGCGTCCTCCTCCCAGACGGACGGAAATCTGGTCCTGGCTGCGGGCGTTGTCGCTCAGAAGCGTGGCCGATTCTCCAGGCACGCTCCAGTGATGGCTCCATCTGCCGCCATATACAGAAAGGAGACGACCGCGGTAGCCTACGTACGTGTGGTCACTTCGCACCAACAGACGCAGCGCGGTGTCGAGACCGTCGGGATCGTCCTGGTAGTACCGGTCCTGGCGCAATCCAACTTCCACCACCAGCTTTTCGGTGTCCAGGTAAACCGCGGCGGGCGTCCCAAACCAGTAAAAGCGCAGGGAGTCGCCCAGGGGGCGCACGACATCAAGGCGGTCGCTGTTGATGACGCGGGCACCGGCTTCAAACCTATACCCCGCGGCCGTTCCTTCCTGAGGGGCGAGCGCGTCTTCCAGCAGTTCCAGCCAGTGGAGCTCGGTGCTCCCCAGTTCCTCGCGGTCAACTCGCGCCAGCGCCGCCCAAACGTCGCCCAGGTGATAGGGCACGGATGTCGGGTTTAGCTCCAGGAGGTGGCCACGCTGCTGAAGCCGAACGATATAGTCATAACTCCAATCGTTGGTCGGCAGTAGCCTGTTTTCCTGGGATCGGGCTGCCATGCAGGGCAGCAGCAGGAGTGTGGCGAGGTGCAAGACCCGGATGTACGGCACTGGTAAGGTCATAGCGACTGATGTCCATCGGTCCAATATACGCCAGCGTCATTCGCGCAAGCGCGGTGCCGGCCCGCACATAGCCCCGGGTGCCGAGACGCGGCCACTTGGCTCATGCAGCGCGGATCTCTCCGGTACTATTCAGCGCCCAGGTGGTGCCATCACGTCCCGAGATTCTGGGCTCCCTGCGGGGCCGCGGCCAGACTCCGGGAATTGCATTACGGGGCCCAAGCATCCGGCGGGGAAGGCTTGCGCAGGTGCCGAAAAGCCTTGCCCTTGAATGCGCACCGCGTGATCGATCAGTCTACAGCCGCGGGGCAGCCGAGCCGGGAACCAATTCGGGCATCAGGCTCGCGGCTTTGCCGCCCTGACCATTCCTGGACCCGTCTTGGCAGACTTCCCTGACTGGTTGCTGTGCCACTGAAATTTGTGGACCATGACACCGTTTTAGCGGTGGAAGGCTTGTGCAGTTGGGGCCGTCACTATGCGCGCACGAGGTCCAAGTGCTGCTTTTGTATTTTGGTGCTTTACCCAAGACCCACTAGGAATCGCTAAGGTATGTCACGAAGGGCTGAATGCATCGCGCTCCTGCTAACGGACATTGCCGCTGTAGGCGCCTCCTGCCTGATTTACCTGCGCATTCAATTCGGAGACAGCTTCAGTTTGGCCGGCTTCCAAACGCCCAACAATGAAGCAGTGTATCCGCCGTACGCCGTTGTCGGACTGGCGCTTTACTGGATTGTGATCTTTCTATTCTTCGGGATGTATCGAGAGCGCCATGCTTCGAGCCGCTTTGATGAGTTGGTCTCGCTTGCAAAGGTTGTGACCATAGGCGTGCTCATCTTGGTATTTAGCATCTTTACCAATACGCTGCGGGCCGGCGCCAGCGTGTCCATAATCCTCCTGTACTGGGCCTCTGTACTTGGATTGACTTCCTCCGGCCGGATTGTGGTGCGATCCGTCCAAAAGGAGCTTATTCTGCGTGGCTACGGCACGCACAAGGCCTTGGTGGTAGGCTGGAGCGACCAGGTGGAGCGTATTCACGAGGACCTGGCGCGATACCCGGCCGCCGGTCTTCAAATTGTTGGCGCCATTCGGCTTGGCCAGAAAGCTAGCCGGAATAGAACGGAGTCCGGTGCAAATGGGGTGCATGCCGTTGATGCCTTGCCCTCGATGATTGACGAACTGGAAATTCAGGATGTGCTTATCGCCCTAGGATCGGACGATCATCGGGAGTTGGCCGAGGTGTTACGCCTGTGCGACGGAAAGTCGGTAAAGCTCAAGATTGTGCCGGATTTTTATTCCATTATTGGGGGCATGGCGCGAACCGAGCATATTTACGGTTTGCCGCTCATAGAAGTCTTCCCCATGCCGATGCCTGCATGGGAGCAGAGCACGAAGCGCCTGTTCGACATTGGAGTCTCCCTTGTCGTGCTGGTCGCTGGACTGCCGCTGTGGATTCTGCTGGCCATCAGTATAAGGCTGACATCCGTGGGGCCGGCCATCTATCGCCAGCGGCGAGTGGGGCGGTCCGGGCGAACATTCACTATGTACAAGTTTCGTACCATGCGGCGGGATGCGGAAGCAATCACCGGCCCTGTGTGGGCCACTAAGGACGATCCACGGTACACGCCCGTCGGCCGATGGCTTCGCAAGTTGCGGCTGGACGAAATGCCGCAACTGTGGAACGTACTCAAGGGAGACATGAGCCTGGTAGGACCGCGGCCGGAGCGGCCCTATTTTGTTGGGCAGTTCGTACAAGAGATCCCGCTATACAACCGGCGTCACCGTGTCAAGCCCGGCATAACCGGGTGGGCCCAGGTGAAGTGGCGCTACGACAGCTCTTTGGATGACGTGCGACAGAAGGTGAAGTACGACCTGTTCTACATCGAAAACATGAGTCTGCGCATGGACTTCAAGATTCTCTTCAGGACTATTCGCGCCGTGGTGTCCGGAGGTGGCCGGTGACGCAGGAGCAGCCTGCGGATTCTCACGTTGAGCTTCGATCGCTGCATCGAGCGCTGGAACTGCCGCGTGCCATTGAGGAGCGAATGCTCAGGCTCATTCGGCAGAACCGCATCGCCAAGTGGTTCAGCGGCTATGGCCAGGAGGCCATCAGCGTGGGATGTACTTGGGCCCTTCGGCCGGAGGACGTGATGCTGCCGCTGCACCGCAACCTGGGCGTCTGGACCACGCGCGGCGTCTCTCTGCGTCCCCTCTTTTGCCAGTTAACGGGAAGGGCCGGAGGATTTACCCGCGGCCGAGATCGCACCTTCCATTTCGGGTTGCCGGAGAAGCGAATCGTCGGCATGATATCGCATCTCGGTGCTATGCTACCTGTCGCATGTGGAGTTGCGCAGGCGGCGCAGCTTGGTGGCAGGGATTTTCTTGCCCTCGGCTTCTGCGGAGATGGCGCCACGAGAGAAGGAGATTTTCACGAAGCGCTGAGCCTGGCCGCGCTGTGGCGGTTGCCGGTCATCTTCGTAGTTGAAAACAATGCCTACGGACTATCCACTCCCGTCCGGGAGGCCATTCCTATCGAGGACATCGCGCACGCGGCCAGCGGCTATGGCATGCCTGGCCATGTAGTTGACGGAAACGATGTGCTGGGCGTTATTGGTGTGGTGCGAACTGCGGCAGAGCGGGCGCGAGAAGGCGGCGGACCGACGTTGTTGGAAATGAAGACCTTTCGGAGACGCGGCCACGAGGAAGCCTCCGGAACCAAGTACGTTCCCGCTGAACTTCTGGAAGCCTGGGCGCTCAAAGATCCCGTAGATCGCTTTGCGCGCTACCTGCTGCGCATTGGGGTCATGACGCAGAAGGAGCTGGTGGATGTCCGGTTCGAGTTGGCTTCGGAAGTGGAGGCAGCGGCCGAATATGCACTCCAGCAGCCCGCCGTGGAAAGCACGCCGGCCAGGGAACGCGCCGCCGTATATGCCGCACCGGCCGCGCAACCCGCCAGACCTTCTGGTCACCAGACCGAGAGACGTTATGTCGATGCCGTGGGCGACGCCTTGTTTCAGGCCATGGAGACCGACGACCGCGTACTGCTCATGGGGCAGGATGTAGCGGAATACGGAGGTGTGTTCAAGGTGTCGGCGGGTCTACTCAAGGCATTTGGGCCCGCACGGGTTCGCAATACGCCCATAATCGAAAGCGGCGTCATAGGGGCCGCCATGGGCCTTGCACTTGAGGGATACCGGCCGGTTGTGGAGATGCAGTATGCGGACTTTATTTCCTGCGGCTTCAACCAGATCGTCAACAATCTGGCGACGACCCACTACCGGTGGGGCGCCCCACTGGCCGTCACGATCCGTGCTCCGTACGGAGGACACATCGGCGCAGGCCCGTTCCATAGCCAGAGCAAGGAAGCTTGGTTCTGCCATGTGCCCGGCCTAAAGGTGGTTGTGCCGGCGACACCGCGCGATGCAAAGGGCCTGTTACTTGCGGCCATTGCGGATCCCAATCCCGTTATCTTTTTTGAGCACAAGTACCTATACCGGTCCGTGCGGGGCAGCGTGCCGGACATGCCCTTCCACACGGCATTGGGCAAGGCGCGCATTGCGCGCAAGGGTACGGATGCCACTATTGTCACTTATGGACTGGGCGTGCACTGGGCGCTGGAAGAAGCCGCGTGGCAGGCCGAATCGCGCGGCGTGCAGATCGAGGTCGTAGATCTGCGAACGCTTGTGCCTTGGGATCGGGACATGGTGCTCGAATCCATTGCCAGGACCAGCCGCGTCCTCCTGCTCCACGAAGCCACTGCCACATGCGGCTTTGGCGCAGAAGTGGCGGCAACGGTGGCCGAAGAAGGGTTTCGTATTCTTGATGCACCGCCCATGCGGGTAGCGGCGGAGGATCTGCCGGTGCCATTTTCGCTCACGCTGGAGCACAATGTTTTTTCGGCCAAAACAAAACTTCGTCCGGCGCTCGAAGCGCTTCTCGCTTTCTGAATTCCCGGCCTGCAGCGGCACCGGCGCCGGTACGCACCGGGAGGCGAATACATTCTTGATAACCATCAACCAAGTGACCCAACGACATGAATACACCTGACGCAGGAGATAAGGCTCCGCCTTTTGAGGCCCCGTCCCAGGGAGGCACCGTCGTACGCCTGAGTGATTTCAATGGTCGTAAGCTTGCCCTATATTTCTATCCAAAGGATGAGACTCCTGGCTGCACAAAGCAGGCCTGCAATCTTCGCGACAATTATGCCGCTCTTCTGGACTCCGGAGTCGCCATCGTGGGCGTCTCGCCCGACGACCTGGCCTCTCACGACAGGTTTGTGGAGAACCATTCGCTGCCCTTCCCTCTCGTGGCAGATCCGGCCAAGGAGATCCTGAACGCTTATGGTGTCTGGGGCGAAAAGAATAGGTATGGCCGCAAGGTAATGGGAGTCAAGCGCACTACGTTTCTTATTGACGAGTCCGGAACCATTGTGCGCGTCTTCCGGCGGCCGAAGGTCGCCGATCATGCGGGGGAGATTCTGCGCGCTTTCGGGCACTGAACATAAGCCTGCCACGGCTGGGAAGAACACAGTACCGCGCGCGCCGTTCTAGGTGGCTATTGCATTGTCAGGAGCGGACCATGGCGCCCGTCTCGTATGAGCCGGTCATTGGACTTGAAGTACACTGCCAACTGAAGACGGCCTCCAAGGCTTTCAGCCCGGATTCCGCCCAATTTGGGGGCGCGCCCAACCGACGCGTCGATGCCGTTAGCTTGGGGCATCCGGGTACGCTGCCCGTGCTAAATGCCAAAGTAATCGAGTATGCTGTACGGATGGGCCTCGCTACACACTGCCAGGTAGCGGAGCGGAGCGTCCTGGCGCGCAAGCACTATTTCTATCCGGATCTGCCCAAGGGATATCAGATATCCCAGTATGAAAGCCCGCTGTGCGAGCAAGGCTTCGTGGACATTTTCACCGACATCCCGAGACGCATCGGCATTACGCGAATTCACATTGAGGAGGATGCCGGCAAGTCGCTGCACCACCAGGATAAGGCGAATACGCTCCTGGATTTTAACCGGTGTGGTGTGCCGCTGATCGAAATTGTTTCCGAGCCGGATCTACGGTCCGGGCGCGAGGCCTACCTGTACGTGCAGAAGATCCGGCAGCTAGTTCGCTATCTGGATATCTGCGATGGCAACATGGAGGAGGGTTCGCTGCGTTGTGACGCCAACGTATCCGTTCGTAGGGCCGGGACTACGACATTGGGAGTCAAGACTGAGATTAAGAACATGAACTCCTTTCGACACGTCGAGCGGGCCATTGACCATGAAATTGCTAGGCAGATAGCACAGGCCCGACAAGGCAAGAGGATTTCGCATGAAACGCTTCTTTGGGATGCGGAAAGGGGACAGACGAGAGCGATGCGCTCGAAGGAACAGGCACATGACTACCGCTACTTCCCGGATCCGGACCTGCCGCCTATTGTCGTAACGAGCACCATGCGAGCGGACATTCAGGAGGCACTTCCGGAGCTTCCGGATGAACGCAGGGAACGATTTAATCGCCAGTTCAGCTTGCCACCCTACGACGCGGGCGTTCTTACCGAAGAACGCGGGGTTGCGGACTACTTTGAAGCTGTGCTCGCAGCGCTTCGGCAGCGGGACCTGGCGGGAGCAATTGCAGTTCAGGCCAAGGCCGTTTCCAACATCGTAATGACCGGTGTACTGCGGGTGCTCAAAGAACAGGGTTTGGATGTCGCCAAGTTCCCCATTTCAGCCCCGCGGCTAAGTGGCCTTATTCATCTCCGACTCCGCAACGCGTTAAGCTCTTCAGGGGTGCGGGAGGTTTACTCGCGCATGTTGGAGGATGACAGGGAGGCGGAATGCATTGCCGAAGCGCATAACCTGCTGCAGGTCTCCGATGAAGGACGTCTGCTCCCGGTAGTACAAGAGGTGCTGGCAGCGTTTCCGGCCCAGGTCGAAGTCTTCCGGTGCGGTAAATCGAGTGTGATCGGCTTCTTTATTGGCCAGGTCATGAAACAATTTGGTGGTTCTGCGGACCCCAAACGTGTACGGGCACTGCTTCTGGAACACCTAAGAACATGAACAAGGAAATAAACGGCGCACCGCGCAGCCATGCCAGATATTGCAATACTTCGCGGCAAGCAACCATCGCGTTTCTCCTCTCGGTAGGCTCTGTGATTCCTGCCGTTGCCTGCGGGCAGCAGGAAACGGCAGAGGATCCCACCGTGCATAGCACGCTAGCTGGAATACTAACCGTGCGCCCTGAAGTGGATCCCACGCCGGATTACAGAGGATTCGAAATTCTGATCGCAGTCGATCGGGCCGGCGAGCCGGATACGCTAGGCTACGCCGCCACCGATAGCACGGGTGTGTTCTCGATGGACATTACAGCTCCGGGACGGGGTATTTATGCCCTTATTATTAGCCGGAGTGGCGAGATATTGAAGATCGGTGAAATTGCTATTGCGGAGGGGGATTCCGCCTCGCTTCAGGCGGCATTCCCCGTCGGCAACCGGCTACTTCGGGTGCGCTCGCCGGAAAACGCGGCATGGATGGGATACCAGAATGCCAAGGCCCAACACAACAAGAACCTGCTCGATTTGGTCCAAAGCGGCGCATACGATGACGCCGGTGCCCGGACGCAGGTGGAGCAAACGAGCGGCATGCTGTGGAACATGCAGCACACTTTTCCAGGCACGATGGGCGCAGAGGTGGCAGCTTCCGAGTCGGTACTGATGCTAGCCGGATGGAACGATTCCGTTGCCGTGGCAAGGGCCCTCCAGATTGCACCAGAAGACATCCAGTATGTAGAGGTTGCGCGGGCAGCAAGGCAGTCCGTGGCACGGCTCTCCGGGCAGGAGGCAGCAGTAACATTCCTGCAGGACGCCATTGACCGGGATATCGAGCCGGAGCAGCGTGCCGAGCTGCAGGCCGAATTGGTGGTGGCGCATATGGACAGCCTGGACTATGTCCTGGCGCGGGAATTGGCGCGCAAAATGCAGGACATATATGCCGAAACAGCGTGGGTGACGTGGGCGGAGCGAGCCCTGTACGAGTTAGACAATCTGCTTCCAGGAATGGCCGCACCCCAGTTCACGGTGCGTACAGTCGAAGGCGATTCACTACACCTGGAGGGACTGCGCGGCAAGCCTGTCGTGCTCGAATTCTTCCAGCCCCAGGATGCCGTCTACCAGCGGGAGTACGAAGGGCGAAACAGCCTGCTGGCGGAGTCGGATGCGATCCATGTCGTCTCCATTTCGCTGGAGCCTGATACGCTCATTAATGAAGCACTGTTTGAAGAAAGAGATGCGAGGGGCACGTTTGTGTATGCCCAACATCGGTTCGCTACCGATGTCGCTCGTCAATATAACGTCAACGTCCTGCCCACTCGTTTCTTAATAGACGGTAGCGGCAACCTGGTGGGGAAGTATGTTGGAGGCGCCATGGCCGCTCTGCGCGAAGACGCGCTTGCTTTGGCAGGCATCTAATCATTCATCCCCATCACCAGGGCCCATGCTTATTGCCGCCAACTGGAAAATGAATACTGACATGGCCTCGGCTCAGGTCCTTGCGGCAGGGGCCGTGGCTGCAGTTGGAATCCCGACCTCCGTGGATGTGGCCGTCTGCCCGCCATTTGTTAGCCTCTCAGCAGTTGGAAGCGTCCTTGCGGGTTCTCACATTGCGCTGGGCGCGCAGAATATGCATGCCGCTGAAGCCGGGGCGTATACGGGCGAAATCTCTGCGGCGATGCTTCGCTCAGTGGGGTGCCGCTACGTTATACTGGGCCATTCCGAGCGCCGGCAGTATTTTGGAGAAACCGACGCGGGCGTTAGGATTAAGGTTCTGCAGGCGCTTGCGCATGGCCTTATTCCTATCATCTGTGTGGGTGAAATTCTGGAAGAGCGCCGGGCTGGAAGGCAAGAGGATGTCGTAAAAGGGCAAATTGCTGGCGCGCTCCAGGGAGTTGGGGTGCTGGATCCGCGGCGCCTAGTGTTGGCCTATGAACCGGTATGGGCCATTGGCACGGGGGAGACCGCCACGCCGGAGATGGCCCAAGCCATGCACGCCTTTATACGGCGGCTATTGTGTACGGCGTACGGAGATGAGGTAGGCCAGGATATATATATCCTCTATGGTGGGAGCATGAAGCCGGGCAATGCCCGGGAGCTTCTTGTTCTGCCGGATGTCGATGGCGGGCTTATAGGCGGGGCCAGCCTGAAGGCCGATTCGTTCGCTGCCATTGTCCGCGCAGCGGCGAAGGCAAAGTCACTCTGAAGTGGTCACGGCTTCAGCTTTGGCGGGCTCGGGCTTTGTCTCTTCCTTCTTTTCCGGTGCCTTGCTTTCGGCGGGTTTGGATACGTAGTCCGTCTGGTAGAAGCCGCTGCCCTTGAAGATGAGCCCCGTGCCTCTGGTTATGACACGGCGCACCGGCTGATTTGTAGTGGGGCACCTGCAGAGCGCCTCTGCCGTGATGCGCTGTTCCAACTCAAAGGATGTTCCGTCTGCGCGTCGGTATACGTAGGTAGGCATGCCTGAATGGAAATAGCGTGGGAAACCTAAGTAAAAGCCTAATGCCTTTTCAAGGTTCCGAACCTATTCTTCCGGCTCCAGCTTCGGTTCCCAGTCCTGCGGCACACCGACCAGCACTGCATAGGCCACTTCTGCAACGGCTGGCCTAATTCTTACATAGTCGTAGTTCTCACGGGTCGGGTAGACACGGTTGGCAAGCAATATGGCATAGATGTCCGCGTCTGGGTCAATCCAGATGGATGTTCCGGTAAAGCCCGTATGCCCGAAACTTCGTGGGCCGAACAGCTGGCCGGCACTTGCAGGCGGCTCCGGCGCCTTCGTATCCCAACCGAGTGCGCGCGTAGAAACGGAGGTGTCGACGACGGTGGTAAACAGTTTGACAGTTTCGGGCCGCAGGAACGCTGCGCCGGCATGCCTGCCGTCCCGCAAGAGCATGGTAGCAAACCGCGCCAGGTCACGTGCCGTCGAGAAGAGACCGGCATGCCCGGCCGCTCCCCCGAGAATCCAGGCGGTTTCGTCGTGCACTTCGCCCTGTACGAGCCGGTGCCGGAAATAGTCGTCCATCTCAGTCGGGACCACGTTGGTGTCCGGTATGCCTATGCCCCGAAAACCGGTAGATTCCATGTCCAAGGGCTCAAAAATACGTTCACGCGTAAACGTGGCGAAATTCTGTCCTGTAATCTCTTCAATGACGAGTGCCAGCGTAATCATCCCGAAATCACTGTAGCGGTAAGTCTCGCCGGGATGGGACTCCAAATCCTCGCTGAAAATAGCGTCGAGTATAGCCTCCCGTGTCGTTACTCCCTCCTGGTAGAAAGTGATGTAGGCGGTAAGCCCACTCGTATGGGTAAGCAGCTGCCGAATGGTGATATCTTTCTTTCCGGGCCGGTTGTAGGCGTTGAGGTACTGGCTTACAGGTGCATCCAAATCCAATTCGCCGCCTTCATATAACAGCATGACGGCGGTTGTGGTGGCAATGACCTTGGTAAGGGAGGCCAGGCCGAAAGGCGAGTCCGGCGTAACCGGTTTGGGTGATTCATACGTGAAAGTGCCGTAACCGGATAGCTTTGACACGGTGTCCGCGCGCCCGATGGCCACCGCCGCGGCAGGAAACCAGCGCTCTTCAATGGCCATGTGCACCAGCGAATCCACTGTCTGCATCGTCACGCCGGAAAACCGTGTATCCAGGTACGTTTCCCTGGTCTCTTCGAAAGTTGCAGATTGCGGCGCGCTGCAAGCCAGTGGCACAAGGGCGGATATAACTAGCGCACATTGCTTAACTAGCTTCATGGTGAGGCACCGGGGGCGGAGTAAGGCGTAGTACCGCGGAATAAACACAATTCTTGCGACGCATGCCCACGATTACGATAGACGGAGTCGGTTCATATCAGGCCCCCCAGGGCCAGAAGCTGGTCCTCGCGATTGAAGAGGCCGGCGTAGATATTGGACACCGGTGCGGCGGCTATGCCCGGTGTACGACCTGCCGTGTGCGTGTATTTGAGGGAGAGCCTGCAGTCATGACGCGGGCGGAGTGCGACAAGCTGGAGGCCGCCGGCCATTTGGGCAAGATTCGCCTGGCCTGCCAGATCTTGGTGGAAGGCGACATGAACGTGGAGCCCCTGATGCGGGTATCCACGATGGGATGGACCGACCCTGGGCCTACTCCGGCTGAGACCGTCACGCCTGAGCCCGAATGGATTGACCGCCCGGAGGCGTAGGGCTCTCCGTATGTAAGCGTAGAGGCTCGGGGAGATCGGTGCCGTGCTGCTTTGCAGCGTGTAAATCCTCATTCATTGGACGTCCCGGGCGCCGTTCCGGAACTGGTGCGTACCGATTGCCACCCAGCTCTTGGTGGCTGGGCGCTCATGCGTCGTAATGTCTGCGCGGACGCTGGCCTTGCAGACGCCCACAACCGGTCGCCCGTCTCTGCGGGACCGCACACGCGAGCACGGCTAGCAGCCTGTCGCGGATAAGGCCGCTGCCAATCTGGTCGAGCAGGCAGGGGGCGTACTTAAGCCTATTCCCCGGCGGAATGTCTGTCTGGAGCGCAAGTGTCAATGATTGGGAATGCAGC
This sequence comes from Rhodothermales bacterium, assembly GCA_965216255.1. Taxonomy (GTDB): domain Bacteria; phylum Bacteroidota; class Rhodothermia; order Rhodothermales; family Bin80. The sequence continues at coordinate 2,523,485 of OZ244148.1, read as the reverse complement.
GGATCTGAAGAAAGGAAGATGCGCAAAATGGAAGCTTCTGGACTTCCGGGCTCTCGGCTGAGTCGACTGATCATATCACGGCACGAATCATGGCAATTTCGTACACTATTAATCGTGGTCCGCGCCAGTTTACCGCACGCTCAGGTGGGCTTCCAGTAAGAGAGATGTGCCGCTTGGCAGCACGTCTGGAGTAGCCAGGGGCAACGTCCGGTTGTTTTTCTGGAGTTTGGGCCCTCGGAAGGCACCCGCATCCCTATTTGATTGACCGAGAAGTCATGGGAGCGACACCCTTTTCCGCCGCGCAAATGGCGTCCATTGAGCGCGAGCTTAGTGGCCGTGCCCAATAGACAGTCCATTTCTGTTCTGGTCGCGTCGGTCCTAGCCTTGGGTCTCGGTCGTGAAAGCCTCGCACAGACCGGCAACTGCGTGCCCGCCCTTGGAGGAGCGTACCTGGACGTAAACAACGTTCGGGCCCGCATCCTCAAGAACGGCAGCCTATTCTGGAGGGGCGATCTTTGTGTACGAGGTTCCCAAGGGTGGCGGTGTTGATGCCTTCTTTGTCTCTGGCATCTGGATCGGAGGATATATTGGCGATCAGTTGCGCGTTGCCGCTGCGCGGTATGGCGCGTACCAGTTCTGGGGCGGTCCACTGGACGAGGGCGGGGCGCCGCCGGCTGACTGTGCGCAATACGACCGCATGTACAAGGTGAGCCGTAGCGACATCGATGAATACAATGCCGCGGGTGTGGCGGCGCCCGATCTGCAGGAATGGCCCACCGGTCTCGGAGCTCCTACGCTTGCCCCTCCGGACAATGGCGCAGACGACGACGGAGATGCAGGGGTGGACAAAAAGGGGGAAGAAGTAGCCTTTGACATCAGTGTCCCGCTCGCCGAGCGCGTGCACCGCGTTGTGGACCTGGCTGCCGGGGAGCGACCGGCGATTCTAGGTGACCAGTCCATCTGATGGATCATGAACGACCGGGGCAATGAGCGTCGTTTGCCGGGAAGTGACACGCCCCCGATTGGCCTCGAAGTGCATGCTATGGCGTTTGCACTCAACGTGTCTGGCGACATCGGTAATGCCACGTTCTTCAAGTACAATTTGTATGTCAAAGGTCCCGCCCCGTTGACCAAAACGTATTTCGGGATATTCTCGGATCCGGACCTTGGCAACTTCCAGGATGATTGGATCGGCTCCGACACATCACGTGGAATAGGCTACGCGTGGAATGCGGACAACAATGACGAAGGGAGGGGTTACGGATATGGTATTCCCCCGGCCGTGGGGTACGACTTTCTTCAGGGCCCGGTTGTGCCGTCCTCTTTAGACACAGCCATGGTCAGCGGCGTGCCGCGCCCAGACTACCGGAATCTGGAGATGATGCACTTTTGTGGACCCCTTGATTTGCATCATATTGGCGATCCAAAGGGGGGGCGAATACTATAGGGTTCTTCTCGGTAAGTGGTAGCCGGACGGCTCTCCCATCACGATTGGAGGCAACGGCCGGCATTTTTCTAACGAGCCCACGGACTTCATGTATTCGGGCGATCCGGGTTACAGTGATGCGGAATGCCAATTCTGGTCACAGTGCAACCTGGACGGCTTGGGGACGGATATGTGGTATGGGGATCGGACCTTTGTCATGTCTACCGGCCCGTTCACCATTGAATCGAGCGATTTCCAGCAGATCGTGTTCGGGATCGTGTGGGCACGGGGGGAGAACAACTTCGATTCCGTCCAGAGGTTGAAGAAGGCCGATGATGTGGTTCAGGCTGCCTTCGACGCAGGCTTTCAACGGCCAGCCCCGCTTGCTGCCCCGGCCGTTACGGCCACGGTGCTGGACGGGGAGGTGATTCTGGAGTGGACCGACTCCGCGCCGTCGAACAACTATCTCGAAGGCAATGCGGAGGACACACCGATTGCGCCCGAGGGACAGGATCTTCACCTGTTCGAGGGCTATACGGTCTACCAGTTTGAGAGCGCCGGTGATCAGGTGGGCAAGGTCATCGCCAATTACGACGTGGCCAATGGGGTTACGCAGGTAATTGAAGCCATTCCTGGAGATTTGTCTATCGGTAACGGCATCGGGATCAGATAACGGGTCGCAGAGCTACTATTCGGTGCAGGGACTTACCAACTTCAGCGCGTACCATTTTGGCGTGCAGGCCTATGCCTATAATGAGTATTCCACGCCCAAGGTCTATCGCGGCCCCACCGCGCGTGTGGAGGTCATCCCCACGCGGTTGCCGCGGGTGATTGCCGATGCGGCCACGGAGGAGGAGGCCGATCCCGGGGCGGATTTTCGTGCTAGAAAGGCCGGCAAAGGCAATGGCAGGGTTTGGGCCCGAATCGTAAACCCGGCTACCGTACAGGCGGGTACGTACTCTGTCGAATTCTACAACCTGGAACCGCGCCAGTCGGCGCTACAGGAGAATGAGGTAAAGGAAGATGGGCCAGATGTGCCGTTTATCACATTGGCAGATAAGGTTCGCGTCGCAGAGAACCAGCACGTAACCTTCGACATCAAGCGCGATAGCGCGGTCATCTTCGACGGCAGTGCCTCGGGCGAGCCGGTGCCGCAGCGGTCAGGGATTGTTCTGGTAGATGGCATGGAGTTCTCCGTGGTGGGTCCGGATCTCGGCTTCAAGAATTTCCTGACGGTGGCCAATGGGGCAGGGCCACTGGATCCACCCGAGTCCGCGTCGTTTAGCTGGGCCGGATTGCCTTCGTCACTCGGACTTGATTCGCCCGTCCAAGGCCGGCAGCAGTCAATGAGCGACGCGCGGTGGGGCTTTATGCAGGTGGCGCGTACGGCCTTGTCACAAAGGGGGCTCCTTCCTTGAACGAGTCATGCGCGGCGGCACCAATCTGCCGCATCTGGGCATCCAGGACTATGAGATGCGCTTTACGCAGCGGTGCGCGGACGGAGTAAACGGAACGCTTGAGGCCGCCGATTGTCTGGGATGGCGGGCGTTTTCCGATGGAAGCTACATGGAGATTCCGTTTGAACTGTGGCACGCGGGCGTAGCCACGCCGGATGACGGGAGCGACGACGTGCGCCTGGTTCCGGTGATATGCCGCACGAACATGTGTGGTGGTGGCAGCGTGCACGACGTTTTTGACATTGGAGGCGACCATCCGATATCGGGGGCGGCCGACGATCCGCTTACGGACTGGGTGTACTGGTATCCTCCGCCGGACCTATCCCCCGGCGAAGGTGGGCACAATGCCTTTTTTGCGGAAGGGGGATCGCTCGGGCACGAGATCATGGCGAGGACCGTACTGGTCGTGCATAACGCAGGATCGGCACCGCCGTATGATCCGGACATGCCGGAGGCACCGACGGTGTTTAGGATTGCGACCACGAAGCCGAACCAGCCGGGTGACGTGTATTCGTTCTCGACGGTGGGATTTGGCGCGGAGGATCCGGGTGTGGCCGAGCTACAGGAGCGGCTTGATGACATTGGCATGGTGCCGAACCCGTACGAGGGAGCTTCGGACTACGAGGTGAGCCATTTCACGGACGAGGTACGGTTCACCAATATGCCGGACCTGGCGCTGATCCGCGTGTTTACCTTGAATGGGACGCTCATCAAGACCATCCGGAAGCAATCGCCGGGTGTGGCGACGATATCCTGGGACATGCGGACGGCCTACAACCTGCCTGTGGCGAGCGGGATATACCTGGTCCATGTGGAAGTGCCAAGCGTGGGTACGAAGGTGATCAAGTTCGGCGTCGTGAAAAAGCGCGTGCAGCTCAACGTCTTTTAGCCCGCTTGTTGTACAGACGCCTAACCTCTAAGGCAAACCGTGAACCTTGGTCGACAATGGCCATATACAAAGCACGTCATCGAACCTAAGCGCGGCTGCCTGCTGCTACGTGTGACCGAGTGGCGTCTATCCCACTTTGCAAAGGCGGAGACTACCGGCGGCCATAATGTGGAAGCTCGCTGGCCTTGCTCCGGCAACCGGAATTGCGCCTATCCACGATCCTTTGTACAAACGGGATAAAGAGCCCGAAGAGATAATATGCAGGCATGCTCAGGCAAACCTTGCGTGCCGCGTATACTCCGGTGCAGATCTCATTGCGGCGTCTGTCAACTTCAACGATCTCGCCTATCGGAACGGTCGGCAAGCCTTCCGTCAAGAGGTCTACCTGCCTGAGCCAGGCAAGCTGCGCCGTGGCGTTCGCCGTGCGAATGCTTCTGGACAGCCGGTATTGTAGCAAAGGGCCAACCTTTTCATCAGGTCTCCCCAGCCACATTAAGGAGTATGAAGTCGTCATGCATGGAGCTGCTTGCTTCGCGGAATCGTACTACGGAGTGCCCGCGGCTTCGGATTGTATGCGTCGACAAGACGTAAGGTCAGCAGCACGGTAGTGACTGAAGTGGCGCATTGTGATTGGATGCCTCGCACCCCGAGCCAGGACTTGTCTCAACCTCCCAGATGGCAGTAATGCACAGGGCATGCATGCCTCCTTTAAGGCTGTGTGCACGCCGGCAGGCCGCTAGGGCGGGGAAGTTATGCGTCGCGCTAGTGCCAGTTGGCCGCAAGCCGCGTCAATATCCTGCCCGCGGCTACGTCTGACGGTTACCACTACGCCGTGCGCCACGAGTACTCGAATGAATGCGTTGAGTTGATCTTCTGAAGTCCGTTCGAAGGGCAGGCCCGTAACCGGATTGTACTGGATGATATTTACCTTGCTGGGTACGGATTTGCATACGGATGCAAGCCGCTCGGCATCAGCTTCGCTGTCATTGAAGTCGCGGAAGAGGCAGTATTCGAAGGTAATGCTGCGCCCCGTCGTGCTGGAATAGAATGTCAGCGCGGAGCACAGGGCGGACAGGCTGGTTGCTTCCCCCCGGACTGCGGGCATAATGTCATCCCGCTTTTCCTGCGACGGCGCATGCAGGGACACGGCGAGGTTAACGCGCGGATTGTCGCAGGCCAGTTGACGTATGCGGCGGGCAAGGCCGACCGTAGATACCGTAATCCGGCGCGGCGAAAGGGCGAAGAGGTCAGCATGGGTAAGCAGGTCTAGGCTCTGGAGAACGCTCCGATAGTTTAGCAGCGGCTCTCCCATCCCCATATAGACGACATTCGTGATGGACCGGTCGAAGCGCTCCTGGGCCAGCCCGTTCAGCATTCGCACCTGGTCGACAATCGTGCCCGCGGTAAGGTTTTCCTGGAATCCCATAAGGCCCGTTGCACAGAATGAGCAGGCCATCGCGCAGCCCACCTGGCTCGAAATGCAGACGGTAAGCCGCCGCGGAGCACCATCATCCGACAGGTCGGGGATCAGCACGGCTTCAATCTTACGACCCGACGGCAGCCGGAAGAGAGTCTTAACCGTTTGGTCGCGGCCGGTCAATGTCTCCTCGACCACCAGCCTGCCAATGGTCGCTACGTCGGCAAGCGCCTGGCGAAAAGCCTGGGGCAAATTGGCCATGTCGCCAAACGTCTTGGCCCCGCGGCCGTGAACCCATCGGAACAACTGTTTGCCCCTGTATGGCGCCTGGCCCAAAGACACGGCCAAGGCCTTCATTTCGTCATGGCCCAGATCCTTGACATCTATCGGCCCACGGGTATGTCCGCGTCTTACCTCCATACGCAACAAGCACCATCCTGTAGAAAAAGACTCGAAGTTTCACTTCGTCGACTCACTTCATACATTGGGGTAGTCACGGTCTTCCATTGCATTCTAATCTTGATGTCATGCGCAAAATAGCCCTAACCTTCGTTTTCGTAATGCTGGTAGCCGGTGGGCAGGTCTCGGCGCAGGCGCCGGCGAATCATTTGGAAGGAACGTGGCGCTTGGCGTCGCAGCGTGCCGTCTACCCGGACACAATCATTGTGACGACAAACGTGCGTCCATCCATCAAGATTCTAAATTCCACACATTTCTCGTGGGGATACCAATCGGCAGATGGCGAAGATGTGCTGGCAGGCGGAGGCCGGTACACGGTTGAAGGTGACACGGTCTACACAGAATACCTTGAATACCACATTACCTCCGTGCTGGTTGGTGCGGCTCTGCGATTTACGGCAAAGGTGGTTGGAGACCTCTGGTACCACACGGGTGAGTTTCCGAGCGGATATCGCCTGGAAGAAGTGTGGCGACGGATTGAGTAGCCCTATTGTACCCAGCGGTCTACGAAGATCAATACGACGAGAAGCGGAATATAGAGGATTGAGCTGACCAACACGCGTCGCGCATCTCGAATGGTTCGCGAGCGGTAGAATGCCGTGGCCGGCAATAGAAACCATATCCCAAGTATTGCCGCGCCCGTAAGGTAAATCCATCCTGACAGCCCTATAGCCGTCGGGAGCATGGCTGCGAGGCAAAGTGCGCCGGTATAGAGCAGTGTCTGGCGGGCCGTTGACCGCCCATCGGGGTCAAATACCGTGGAAATGGCATACCGCGCCCTGGCATAGTCTTTCCTGTACATCCAGGCAAGCGAGAGGAAATGCGGCATTTGCCACAGGGCAAGGATTAGAAACAGTGCCCATCCTCCCAAACCGAGCGTACCCGTGGCTGCGGCAAAGCCGCCCAGACCGGGTAGTGCTCCAGGAACGATTCCTACCAGGGTATTGTGCTTTGTCTTTCGCTTAAGAGGCGTATAGACCAAGATGTACAGGGCTACGGTAAGCGCTGCGAGTATTACCGTAAGCAGGTTCACGAAAGAAAGGAAGGCCAGGCCCACGCCTGTAAGCAGTATACCGAACGAAAGGGCGCGGAGAGGGGCCATGCGTCCTGAAGGCAGCGGCCTCGTAGCCGTCCGGCGCATTAGGGCGTCGTAGCTCCGCTCCATGTAGTGATTGAGCGCGCCGCCGCCCGCAGCACTTAATCCGGTTCCCAGGAGGGTACAGCCGAGCAGCCACGCGTCGACGCTTCCGGGTGAGCCCAGGAGGAAGCCGGCAAGTGCGGAGATCATGACCAGGAAGGCAATCTCCGGTTTGGTCAGCTCCCAGTAGTCCAGTATCGCGGGTCGCTTTTCAGGAGCGGCGTGCCGCGTCAAATGCTCAATTCGGCGAGCAACCGGTATTACTTCGCGTATGGCAGGGGGGTGCTCCATTCCGTAGCCCTTGCGGCTTTGGTAAACGCTAGGCGTTTGATGTGGAGGAAATCCTTCGCAGTGAAAGCAGCATCACGAAAATCGCAATCCCCATAAGGAGCGTGCCCACTACCAGGTGGGCGGAATTGAACAGGATCTGCGCAAAGCTGCGCGGCAGCAATTGTGCCTCCATTTGCAGAATCGCATAAGCAATGAAGCCGAGCATGATCTGAACTCCGACGGTACCAATCATAAACCACGCTGCAACGGTTAGCAACCGGTTCGGTGCGAAATCACGGCGAATGCGGGTGGCTGTAGCCAAGATCAAAGCTAGGACCGCGACGGCTCCCAGAATGTGCACGATGGTGAAATCCAGGCGGATGCCCGCACCCGGGTGTCGCAGCAATGCCCCAAGGAAGATCTGAATATAGAGTGCTCCGGCCGTAGCGGTGCACAGCACCTGTAGCCGCTTGGAGGCTGCTCCATCCTGAAGGCGGGTTGCCGGGTTCATCCATGCCGTTGACGTAAAGAGGGCAAGCGCCACGAGGACAGTGAAGAATAGCTGTGCCCCCAGCGCGTGTACTACGGCCAGATCCAGCGACACCCAAATCACCCGAAGTCCCCCAAGAACGCCCTGGAGCAGCACGAGTCCCAGTGCGGCCGTGGCAAGCAGTTGCATCCACCGGCGTGGCTCCGAGCGCCAGGTCCACAAGACCAAGAAAATGGCCCATAGGCCAACAAGAGCACCAAGCAGGCGATGGCCGTGCTCGGCCAGGATCGGCGCGTGATGCCACCACTTAGAGGCTGGATTGGCTGGATCGGTGAAGCCTGTGGCAAACGGATCGTACGACCCGAATGAGCTTGGCCAGTCTGGGACGGCAAGCCCTGCGTCCATACTGGTGACCACACCACCCCAGGCAATAAGTGTAAGGCAGAGCCCAACGCCCAGCAGGCAATACCGGTGGCGCCACCGCATGCAAGCAGGTGTGGACGTATCGGGGATACGGAGCCGCATTTAGAGTACCTCGGGGCGAAGCCACGGAGCAACCGCAGGCCAAAGTCGCTGTTCCGCGCTATTGGTGAAGATCCGACCGAATATTGGGACGGAACGCCCGGGTATGTTATGCGTGGGAAAGGGCGCTGTTGCCGGGACCATGACGCTCATTGCTTCCATTTCCGGGATCCGGGGGATTTTTGGTTCGGGCCTGGACGCCGGAGTGCTGGTACGCTATGCTGCCGCCTACGGGGCATGGTGTCGCAGAAGTACGCCGCGTCCAAAGGTAGTGGTGGGCAGGGACGCGCGCGTGTCTGGGCCCGTGTGCGCCGAGATTGTGGTGGCCACACTGCGCAGCATCGGGTGTGATGTGGTGGATGCCGGTCTTGCCGCTACGCCTACGATCGCTATGGCTGTCTTGGCGGAATCAGCGTCGGGTGGCATAGTGCTTTCAGCCTCCCACAATCCTGCCGAGTGGAATGCGCTCAAGCTCCTGAACGAAAAGAGCGAGTTTTTGTCACCGGAGGAGGGCGCCGAAGTGATGCGGCTTGCCGAGCAGCGTGCCATGCCCGGTGCCTCCCACACTGAAATAGGATTCTGCCGCTCGCGGGATTTTCTGGACCACCACATTGAACGCATCCTGGCGCTCCCCTTTTGTCGCCCCCCGGCGATATCTGCAAGGGATTTCACCGTCGTCGTGGACGGCATCAATTCAGTGGGCGGCGTCGCACTCCCGAGGCTGCTGGGAGCACTGGGTGTGCGGCGAATTCTGGTCCTGAATGGAGAGCCTACGGGCATTTTCGCGCACCCGGCGGAACCACTGCCTGAGCACTTGGAATCCACCCTCCAGTACGTGAAGGAGGCGGGAGCCGATCTGGGTTTCGTGGTGGATCCGGATGCCGACCGCCTTGCGCTCATCGATGGCTATGGCCGCTACGTGAGCGAAGAATTGACTCAGGTCCTTGCGGCGGACTTTCTGTGGCGCCGGCGTAGCGGAGCCTTCGTGACGAATCTTTCCTCGTCTCGGGCCATAGACGATGTGGCCGCCCGCTTTGGTATGCCGGTATATCGCTCAGCCGTGGGCGAAGCCCATGTGGTAAGGAAGATGCAGGAAGTGGGGGCCGTGCTGGGCGGGGAGGGCAACGGAGGCGTGATCCTGCCAGAGCTGCACTACGGGAGGGATGCCCTCCTGGGTGTTGCCATGATCTTGCAGCATCTTGCGGACGAAGCGACAACGCTTGCAGAGTGGAGCCGCACGATGCCGTGCTATGTAATCTCCAAGAACAAGCTGCCGCTTGGCACCATTGGTGCGGAGCGCGCACTTGCACGCGTGGCGCAGCGTTACCGCGAGGGCAGGGTTTCTAGGCTAGACGGCGTAAAGATCGATTTTGAACACGGATGGGTAAGCCTCCGCGAGTCCAACACGGAGCCCATATTGCGGGTTTATGCGGAAGGGCGGAGCCGCTCCGAGGCGGATCGGCTTGCCCGTGAGGTCATGGATGAAATTACGGGTTAGCTGCGCTAAGGGCAGCCCTGGAAAAGAGAAGGGGACGGAGCCCAATGGGCTCCGTCCCCTTGAATACGGGGCTGCGAACCGGCCTAGAAGCCCATGCCGCCGCCCATGCCTTCCATCCCGCCGTGTCCGCCCGGGGCGTCGCCGCCGGCCGCGGGTTTTTCCGGTCGATCCGCCACCACGGCTTCCGTAGTGAGCAGGAGGCCGGCGACGGAGGCAGCATTCTCCAGGGCCGCCCGCACGACCTTCGTCGGATCAATCACGCCCGCGGAGACGAGCGGCTCGTACTCTTCCGTGCGCGCATTGAAGCCGAAGTCGCCATCGCCTTCCTTGACCTTTTGGGCCACGATGGATCCTTCCACGCCGGAGTTGGCCGCAATCTGGCGGAGCGGCTCTTCGAGGGCCCGGCGTATGATGTTTACACCGATGCCCTGGTCCTCATTCTCCACGTCGGTTGCTCCCAGTGCTCCGATGGCGCGTATAAGTGCCACGCCGCCGCCCGGGACGATGCCTTCTTCGATGGCTGCGCGCGTGGCATGCAGTGCATCCTCCACGCGGGCCTTTTTCTCTTTCATTTCGGGCTCGGTCGCCGCACCGATCTTGAGGACCGCGACGCCCCCGGAGAGCTTCGCGAGGCGTTCCTGCAACTTCTCCCGGTCATAGTCGCTGGTCGTGGTCTCGACCTGCTGCTTAATCTGGTTGGCCCGTGCCTTGATCTGGTCTGAGGAGCCTGCGCCGTCCACAATTACCGTCTTGTCCTTGTCGATGACCACGCGCTTGGCCCGTCCGAGATAGTCCAGAGTGGCGTTCTCTAGGCGGTAGCCTTTTTCTTCACTTATCACCGTGCCACCCGTGAGGATGGCAATGTCTTCGAGCATGGCCTTACGGCGGTCGCCGAAGCCCGGAGCCTTCACAGCCGCGACGCGGAGCGTGCCACGAAGCTTGTTGACGACCATGGTGGCAAGTGCCTCGCCCTCCACATCTTCTGCAATCACGAGTAGCGGAGAGCCCGTTTGCGCAACCTTCTCCAGGACAGGCAGAAGGTCTTTCATTGCCGAAATCTTCTTGTCGAAGATGAGGAGGGATGCATCCTCAAGGACGGTCTCCATGTCATCGGCATTCGTCACAAAATACGGGGAGAGGTAGCCGCGATCAAACTGCATGCCTTCCACGACTTCGAGCGTGGTTTCCGTACCGCGTGCCTCTTCCACCGTGATGACGCCGTCCTTGCCCACTTTCTCGAAGGCGTCGGCAATGAGATTGCCAATGGCCACGTCGTTGTTGGCGGAAATGGACCCTACCTGTGCGATTTCATTGCGCCCTTCGATATCCCGGCTCTGCGAGCGCAAGTTGGCCACAATGTCGATGACCGCACGGTCGATGCCGCGCTTGAGGTCCATGGGATTGGCGCCTGCTGTAACGTTCTTGAGGCCGGCCGTCATCATGGCCTGGGCCAGAACGGTGGCAGTCGTGGTGCCGTCGCCGGCTACATCGCTGGTCTTGGAGGCGACCTCCTTGACCATTTGTGCGCCAACGTTTTCCAGATTGCTTTCGAGTTCGATTTCCTTGGCTACCGTGACACCGTCCTTCGTTACGGTCGGTGAGCCGAATTTCTTTTCGATGATGACGTTGCGCCCCTTGGGGCCGAGGGTGACCCTGACGGCGTCCGCGAGCTGGTCTACACCGCGCTTTAGCGCGCCGCGCGCGTCGGCATCAAATATGATTTGCTTGGCCATGATGTATTCTCTGGTCTTGGTGGGGTGAATGGTTCAGTGCGTACGCGTTACTCCTGCACGATGCCGAAAATGTCGCTCTCCCGCATGATCATGTAGTCGTCGCCGCCGAGCGTAATCTCCGTACCGGAATATTTTCCGTACAGCACGGTGTCGCCTTCGCTGACGGTCATTGCGATTTTGGCACCGTTCTCAATACGGCCCGGGCCTACCGCGACTATGGTCCCGCGCTGGGGCTTCTCCTTTGCGGAATCGGGAATAAACAGGCCACTTGCGGTCTGCTCCTCAGCGTCCTGGGCCTTGACGACCACACGGTCACTGAGTGGTTTGATCATTGTCATGCTGGTACCTCCGTGTAGGTGAGAAATGGTTATGAAGATTCTGTTAGCACTCCTGGCACAGGAGTGCTAACACAAACGCATGCATGCTGGCCGCGTTCCAAGCGCTCGCTGCTGTGCATCCGTCCTGAACAAAAAGCGTGCCGATATCGGAAAGCACGTATCGTGACCTTGATGCAGCTAAATAGGATGACAAAACGGCAGATATCTGATAATCAGACAGGCACGCGACACGGCATGCTGAATGCTGTGCATCGTCTGGAGCGGCAATATTTAGGGTATAGTCTGTTAGGCTTTAATATCTTAGCAAGGTATTTCTTAATGTCCGCTGCCTGGGAGCTTTGTATCCAGCAGGAGCATCGCCGACATGAATCAAAGCGAAGCAGAACCGGGGTTGGATGTACGCTTCGAAGCGGATGAGCGTCCGCCGCTCCCCCTCACTGCCGGACTCGGCTTGCAGCTGGCCATCCTCTGCGTGGCGGGCATTGTAATTACGCCGGTCATAATCGTCCGGGCGGCCGGCGGTGCGGAGGAATACCTGTCTTGGGCCGTATTCGCCGCCGTTCTGGTGAGTGGCGCCACCACGATCCTTCAAGCCGTCCGATTGGGCCGTCTTGGCGCCGGCTATGTGCTGCTCATGGGAACAAGCGGTGCCTTCATAGCAGTGTGCATTACGGCCATTGCAGAAGGCGGCCCGGCCATGCTGGCCTCGCTGGTCATAGTCTCGTCGCTTTTCCAGTTTGCGCTTTCGGCGCGTCTCGCTCTATTTCGCAGAATTCTGACCCAGACTGTTGCCGGCACCGTCATCATGCTGATTGCGGTGACCGTAATGCCCATCATTTTCGACATGATTGCGGCGGTACCCGAAGGCAGCTCGCCGGTGGGTGCCCCGACAAGCGTTTTGGTTACCATCGTCGTGATTGTGGGCATAGCGCTGAAGGCGACGGGGGGCCTGCGCCTGTGGGCACCCGTGATCGGCGTGATCGCGGGCTCTATTGTTGGCGCATTCTTCGGGCTCTACGATTCGGCCCGCATAGCCGAGGCGGCGTGGATTGGGATTCCGGCGGTGGGCTGGCCAGGGCTCGATCTAAGCTTCGGGCCGACATTTTGGACGCTCCTTCCCGCCTTCGTGTTTGTCACCCTGGTTGGGGCCATCGAGACCATAGGAGACGGTATTGCAATCCAGCGTGTGTCTTGGCGCCGCCCGAGGGCGGTTGACTTCAGGGCCGTGCAGGGAGCCGTGGCGGCGGACGGATTTGGCAACTTGCTCTCGGGTCTGTGTGGGACGGTGCCTAACACCACGTATTCTTCAAGCATTTCCGTTACGGAACTGACAGGGGTCGCATCTCGGATGGTTGGCGTGGCAATTGGCATCGTATTTCTGGGGATGGCCTTCTTGCCCAAGTTTCTTGCTCTGGTGGTGGCGATTCCGCAGCCGGTTGCGGGCGGCTTTGTGCTGGTACTGATTGCCATGCTGTTTGTAGTCGGCATGCGGATTGTGGTGCAGGACGGAATCGACTTTCGCAATGGTCTGATTGCAGGAATGGCCTTTTGGATTGGTGTGGGCTTTCAAAACGGAGTGATCTTTCCCGAGATCTTTGCCGACTTCGCCGGCGGATTGCTGCAAAATGGCATGACCAGCGGTGGTCTTGCAGCCATCCTGCTAACGCTGTTCATGGAACTCACCGAGCCGCGCCCGCGGCGCATTGAGACGGATCTTGAAATGCAGTCGCTGCCAGAACTGAGAGGCTTCCTGGGCAGATTCGCACAGCGTTGCCGTTGGGATGCCTCCATGGCACGGCGACTAGAGGCTGTGGTAGAGGAAACCATGTTGACGCTTATCGGCGAGGAAGAGGGTCCGCAGGAGAGGCGCCGCATGCTCCTGATTGCACGCAGGAGAAGCGGCGGGGCCGTGCTGGATTTTATTGCCGCCGCAGAGGGAGAGAACCTGCAGGACCAGATTGCGCTGTTGAGCGACAAGGTGACAGGTTCATCCGCAGAGCAGGAGGTATCGCTGCGACTGCTGCAGCACCTTACGTCGTCCGTTCGGCATCAGCGCTACCACAGTGCGGATATCGTAACCTGCCACGTCATGCCAGCCACGATGGCGCGTGGGGAGGAACTGGTCAGCAAATAGACCAGTATCGCTACCATTAGTGTCTGGAAGTGACAAATGGCGAAGCCTTGACGCGGCCGTTTGACCGATTGGGGTACCGGTGGGACATGCAGTATAGCTGCTTTCGGCCGTGAGCGTACGCGGTTTTGCTGAAGAGCGGCAGAATCCGGCGGGAGGCTGGATGCTCGCGGCGTTGGCCATGAGTTCGCTTCTCCTCTTGGCTACGCTTCCTCCTTTTGTTACTCCTTCGTGGCGCGGCGTGCTTATGCAGGCCTTCGCCGGGATCTGCCACCAGATTGCGGAGCGGTCCCCGGCGCTATACGGCATTCACCTGGGCGTCTGTCACCGGTGCTACGGCGTGTACCTCGGGCTCTTTATTGCGCCGTTTGCCTGGCTGATGTTTGCCAGCGCGGCCCAGTTCCTGCGGCGACACGCGCGGATTGCGGTACTTGCCGCTTCGGCGCCTGTGACCGTGGACTGGCTGCTTGGCACCTTGAATCTGTGGCAGAACACGCCGCATTCCCGCATGATTACGGGTGGCATCTTTGGTTTCGTCGCGGGACTAATCCTGACCCTTGCGCTTTCGGTTCGGAGAAGGGCAGCGCTGTAAGTTTGGAGGCTGCTTGCCATTGGAGGCAGCGGCGTTCTATCTTGGCTTCAGCTACCAGATCATCAAATCTTGCCTACCACCATGTCTGACAGGATGACATCGGCGCTCATTGGCGGCCTTGCAGGAGGCCTCCTGGCTACCGTGCTCACGGTCTTCCAGAACCCTGTGCTGAGCGGGCTAGCCTGCCTGTGCTATATTGTTTGCGGTGTTGTTGCCGTTTGGCATTATACGGGTGAGCACGCAGTTACGCTGCGTAGTGGGCAGGGGGTGGGCCTCGGGGCGCTGGCCGGCGTAGCAGGTGGCGTGGTGGCCAGTCTACTGGGCTTTTTCTTCAGGGCCGTTGGCGTGCTTCCGGATGCCATGGAGGAACTGGAAAACTCGGGGGCCATGGAGCAGATGGAAGGTACTCCCATGTTGGGGTTTGTCGAATTCATGGCTGGCCCAACCGGCATGATGGTAGTCACGGTTCTGGCCATTGGCTTCGGTACTATCCTGGGGCTGGTTGGGGGAGCGATTGGGGCGGCGGTATTCAAGAAAGGAGAGGCGGAGGATGTATAGACGCGCCGACGCGGCGGGCGCCCTATGCCGGAACCAAGGGCGTAGCTCCCTGACGGCGAAGGGCACGGTGTAGCGGCGCGCGGGCGGAATGTACAACGCCCGGCCGCGCTCTTTTGGCACAAGGCAGCGCTCAGCCTGCCTGCGGCAAGGTTTTGTTACTTCGAGGCGCCGGGGCGACGGATGGGAAGGCGCATTGCGCGCGGCGCGCCGAATATTTCGCTCAGGACAAAGGCGTCGCGAGCCGACCGTGGATTGCGTAGGTTTTCGAAAAGCGTGCGCCGACGTATGGGGGGATCCGACGCTGCCAGCCTTGTGGCTTCTTTTGCTGACGCTGTTCGTGGTAGACCACGCTCTCTCGCCGGCATCATTGCATCCGGAGGGTTCGGGGTAAACGGGGCATCGTGGACGCGCAAATTCTCCGGTTGGGAGGTCACAGGAGCACCGAAGCCCACTAGATCCTGCAGGGCGTCCTCCATGGAGCGCGCCTTTGCGGGAGTGGTAGAGCGTCGCTGTTTCTTCCTTCTGCCCAGCAGACTGAGGATAATGTATCCCAAAAGCAGCGCGAGTGTCCAAATGAAGTCGTTCATGCCCGTCAATGTTTGATACATTAAGCTCTTCATGTGGGAGCGGGTTCCAATGGCCGGACCTGGACGGCTCAGACAAGATGGGCCGTCGTCCCGGTTGCACTTATTTGGGCATCGAGCCTGGAGGGGGGTTCCGTCGCCGTTGAAGGCCGTGTCGGTACCGGCCTGGCAGCGCGGGGCATTACGTTTGGAAGACGTGGCAGCGTTCCAACGCGGGCAAGGCCAGGGTTCAAACAGGGGCCTGAGGCATTCTGCTGCCGGCGAGCCCATGTAGTAAAAGTTGAAGCGGGGCACAGCCTAGTTCAGGAGCATCATGAGAAGCGGGTCCCGCTTCTCATGGCCATGGTGGCGGCCGCGCAAAAGGCGCGGACAGCTCGCGCAACAAGTGAGGTCCAAGATGCGCCGGTGGCTTCTAGGGGACGCGGACAAGCGTAGCCGTGCAGACACGCGCAAGCCCGGCACTTGCGCGGACGGTGTTACCAATTCACGGTGGCCTGGGAGGCGGCTCAATAGCATCGCCGCGCCGCTAAGCAATAGCTCCCGTGGCAGCGCGCCGGTATCCCTGCTGGTCCGAGGTGTTTCGAGGAGCACATGCCTCTAGCCGCTCATGGTTGTTCTACCCACCTTGAGCATTTGCTCACGGGGCTCCGGTAACGGCCTTCTCAGGAGCTCCTTGCAGCCATCCGCTCCTGCCGGGCAACGCCTCGCCGATTTGCTTCTGGCGGGACCAGGTGGTGATGACGTGCTGCCACAGGTGATGCTCGCTTGCTGGGCCTGCACGAGGTCGATTTGGATGGAACGCCGTGTTACGTGGATTCCGGAATCTATCCACGGATGCCGGCTGCATGATCGGGCATTAGCCTCGAGTTGTATCTCCTGGTCCGCCGGTAGAGTCAGCCTTGCCGGCAGTAAGGCCCGGAAGCTGTCTTGTGCACTTGGCAAAAGCGCGTAATCCCTTCATTGCCAGCTCCGTGCACCAATCCTCTGTGAGGGTTTGCTGATCAATCATCGCCAATCGCGGGTCATTGCCCCGGTGAAGGCCCAATCCGCATTCCTGTTATGGCGCTGGGCGGTTTTCGCGCCGTAGTCGTTGGGATGGATATGGCGCGCCTGGACCGCAAGATAAAGGCCATTGAGCATCTGGGAGGGCCGAAGTTGTGAGCCTGCGTCGCCAACCTGGCAGAGGCCCCGATTCCCGTCCCGGCTGTGAAGGTCACTGGCCTAGCCGGGGGACTCTCGACGCTCTCCGTAGCCATGGAAATCAGGCATTGCCTTCGAAATTCGGCTGCTGCTCGGCGGCCGGAGGTGCGGCGCATATACGGTGGTGCCCGGATACACCGATGCAGAACATTGGGACTGCTTTCGGAAATAGAGAAGGCGTCAAAGCAAACGCGAAATTCCACAAGGATTTCGGCAAGCTGGCGTATGCGGCCGTTCCCCGGCAGTGCCGACATCCCGGCTGCTCCCCCCCCCCCCCCGTGGCAGAAATGCCCCTACGGGAACAGAGTCCAATGCCAGGCTGGCATGCAATGGCGCGTTGCAGGTTGGCTTTTCCAGTCCTGCTACTGGAACCCGTGTGCTCCGTAACGCGGATCTCCACGGGCCCGTTAGCGCTCGCCAAGCAGCGCCGTCTGCTGGAAGCGCGCGTCCTGCGCCGCAATTCCGTACCCTCTCGGAAAATTAGCTGCCGTGCGCCGCGCCTCCTGAAGCCGGAGCATGCTCCGAGGATTCCATTAGTGAATCAAGGACGCGTCGGTTGGCGCGGGGGAAGGCGAACGACTTCAATGCTGACGGCAGCACCCAGCGCAGCGGCCGCGCAGATGTCGGTTCGCCGTCAAGGATATGGCAGCGGAAGACGTACAGCGTAATGCGGAAATGCGAATAGGCGTGCGATATTGTTTGCACCACCTCGCGCACGTCCACCTCGATGCCCAGCTCTTCACGGAGTTCGCGCCGGCAAGCTTCCTCCATGGTCTCACCCGGATCGCGCTTTCCCCCTGGGAGTTCCCAGAGCCCGCCCAACAGGGCCTCCGCGTCCCGCCGCTGAATGAGAATCCGTCCCCGGTGGTCGAAAAGGACCCCAGCCGCCACATCATAATGGGGTGTGGTCCGTCTCGGCTTACGAGCTGGAAACGTTTCAGTAGCGTCCAGGGCCAGGGCGCGGCACGCCGAGCGCAGGGGACAAGCAGGGCAGTCCGGCGCGCGGGGCGTGCAAACCGTGGCGCCCAGCTCCATGAGTGCCTGGTTGAATGCGCCAGGGGCCTCCGCTGGCACCAGGGCGGCCGCAATCTCGTGGATCGTACGCATCCGATCTACGGCAAAGGCGCGCGCCAGCACGCGGTACGCGTTGGCATCCACAGCGGCCACCGGCATGTCAAAGGCCATGGATAGCACGGCTCCTGCCGTATACGGACCGATGCCTGGGAGAGCCCGCAGCTCGTCATACGTCTCCGGAATCCGTCCCCCGTACCGGTCCACTACAATTTGCGCGGCGCGGTGAAGATTGCGAGCCCGGGCGTAGTACCCCAGCCCCTCCCACACCAGGAGTACGGCATCCTGTTTGGCAGCTGCCAAATTGCTGACCGCAGGAAACGCCGCCAGGAAACGCCGGTAGTACGGTACAACCTGGTCAACCCGCGTCTGCTGCAACATGATTTCTGACACCCATATCGCATACGGGTTGCCGGAGTCCCGCCAGGGCAGATGTCGCTTATGGCGTGCATACCAGCCAGGTAGATCGCGGCAAAGTACCGTGCGGTGATGTGGGGTTATGGCGTTGAGAGCGCTGCCTGGCATGCCGGCTGGAACGGCATGCGTCACCACTCGTTTCGCTTCCTCATGCACCTGTGTTCGCGCGCCACTGTTACCCGGCTTCTCCTTCTGGTGTCCTGGCTGGCGGGCTGCTCGGCCGCAAGCGGACAGACACTTGTGTGGAAGCTGGTTGCGGACGGACGCGAGGTAGCCTGGCCGTCTGCACGAGCCTGGCCGGTCGACAGCTTGCATCAGGCAGCCGGGGATGCGCTGCAGAGCCTGCGCCGCAGCGGACATCTGTTCGCCCGCATCGATTCCCATGCCGTAGCAGAAGCCAGTGCCGTAAGATTGTTCGTGTCACCGGGTCCCACGGTCAGGGTTGCCTGCGTCAACCTAGCGGGCGCCACGGCGTTGGATTCACTGAAGCTCAAAGCGCAACTGGTGAGCCGGCCCGGGAACCGGCTCATGGTGGATACGCTGGAGGCCGATATTGAGGGGCTGCTTGAGACTTATTCAGCGGCCGGCTACCCCTTTGCGGAGATTTCGATCCGTGCCCTCGGTGCCTTGGAAGACAGTTGCCTGTCGCTGGACATTGTCGAAGGTCCCATGCCCGGTCTGGCACGTGTGGAGCTCGACGGCGCTACCCGTACGCGCAGCCCGTTTGCCGCCAGGATCGCGAGACTGCGCCCGGGAAGGCCACTTGGAGAGTTTGTCCCTGAAGAGATTCGCAACCGATTGCAGGAGGCGGGCATTTTTCGACGGGTGGACCTGCCGCGGCTGGCCATAGATGCCGACAGCGGGGCTGTAGTACAGATACCCGTAGAGGAAGGCCCGCCGGGAGCCTTCGACTTGGCACTTGGCTACGAACCATCGCGGGACGGCGCTTCGCGTGGCCGGCTGGTCGGCGCCGGGCACCTCTTGCTACGAAACCTCTTTGGTGGCGGGCGGCAGTTTGCCCTTGAGCTCCGTCGCCCTCCGGGCCGCGTAAGCCGGTTCAATGTCCGGACAAGCGATCCTTATGCATTTGGGTTCCCGGTAGCTCTCGCGGCCACGTTCGACGGCCTGCAACAGGATTCCACGTACGCCAAGCGTGGATACGCGTTGGAGGTCGGGTATCGAGTAGCGGGGCGCCTGCACGTATTCGGCACTCTAACGAAGGAGGTCACGCGTCCGGGACTGGCGGGACAGGAGATCACAGATGACCGGCAGCGGATTGCTTCCGCCAGCGCTACCTTCATCGGTGCGGGGGCGCGGCTAAGCCGTCTGGACAGGCGTGTAAACCCCCGTCGGGGCCTTGTGGTGGAGACAAACTTTGAGCGGGGTCGAAAGAAGAGGAGCCACCATGTCGTGCGCGCAGACACGGCACTTGCCACTTCCATCTTGCGGCAGGATCGACTGCGAGCCCGCATACGGCTGTATCGGCCGGCGACTCGCCGCCAGGTAGTGGTGCTGGGCGGTGAAACGTATCTTTTGCGAAGTGACGAAATGGATGAAAGTGACCTGTTCCGCTTTGGAGGTGCCACCACGTTGCGCGGGTATGATGAGGAGCGCTTCAGGGTACCCTTCGCTGCGCGATTGCTGGCGGAGTACCGCTACCTTGTCGATAGCACTTCGTATGGCGGTGTCTTTTTTGATCTGGGCTTTGTGGACGAGCGCCACATCCGGGGTTTTCACCCTGGCTTCGGTCTTGGATTCCAAATCGGCACCGACGTGGGACTCGTCAACTTCAGCGTGGCGGCGGCTACGGCGGAGCCTTCCATCGTGCGCGCGCATATACAGCTTTCCCTGGGACTGTAGACGTCCGGCATGGGCCACCTCTTTTACGCGCCACCGCAGGCCATCGGACCAGACGGCACGGTCGTGCTGCCGCCAGACGAGACGCGGCATGCCACACGCGTTCTGCGCCGGCGCCCGGGCCATGAGATCATGGTCGTGGATGGCGCCGGATCATGGTACCGGGTACAGCTGGTCGATACCGCCAGAAAGCATGCCGTGGGTACTATCATTGAGACAAGGCGGGAAGTGGGGGAGCCGCCGTACGATCTTGCTGTTGGCCTGGCATTGCTTAAGAGCAGGGCTCGGTTCGAGATATTCCTGGAGAAAGCGGTCGAGCTTGGCGTCCGGGACGTTACCCCGCTGGTTACTCGGAGAACCGAAGCGACAGGCCTGCGATCGAGGCGGGCCCGACAGATCATGATATCGGCCATGAAACAGTGCGGGCGTTGCCGGTTGCCCCGATTGGATAGGCCCCGCGTCCTTGAAGAGATCCTGGGGCGAGGCAGCCCGGGCCTCGGGCTTCTGTGTCACCCGGCAGCCTCGGAGACGGCAGTTGACAGGCTGGGCGGGGAGCATACACATATCACCATCCTCGTGGGTCCCGAGGGTGGCTTCACGCAAGAGGAGGTCGTGCGGGCACAGGCCTCTGGCTATGCCGCCGTTTCGCTGGGTACGCGCCGTCTGCGGGCGGAAACAGCGGCCATTGCGGCCATGGCGGTGGTCATGCAGGTGACTGCGCGCAGCGTGCCCGGAGAAACTCCGGCGGCGGCCAGGAGTTGACGCGCCAAAATCCTATGTGTCCATGTTCGTTCTCCTGATCGTCATTATTACCGTTATTGCCATCCTCATGACCTTTTTGGTGCTGATACAGGCCGGAAAAGGGGGCGGACTGGCCGGGATCGCAGCCGGCGGCGCGACGACGCAGATTCTGGGTGCGCGCCAGGCACCCGATTTCCTTGAGAAAGGCACCTGGATTTTGGCCACGATATTCATCGTGCTGTGCATCCTAACCAACTTTGCAATTGGCACCGGCGACGCCCCGCGCAGCGTCATTCAGCAAGAGACGCAGGAAGCAGCGCCGCTGCCCCTGGCACCGCTGCCGGAGGATGCCCCGGCAGCAGAGCAGTAGCAAAAGAGGCAGCCTCCGCGTCCGCGGAGACTGCCTCCGGTAACGGCTTGTGCCGGCCTGTAAGCCGAATTCTGTCTGACCGCGGGGGCTGCCGTCGTACCGCCCACGGTGAGATCACCATTTATCTGGGACCGCCGTCGCCGACGGCCTCTAGCAGCCTACCCGCACTGCATATTCGACGGGCCGCCTACTTGCAGTGCTGCTTGGCCTTGCACCCCGTGGGGTTTACCCAGCCACTCCAGTTACCCGGAATGCTGGTGGGCTCTTACCCCACCGTTTCACCCATCACCTGTGATCGGAATCCATCGGCTGGTCTGTTCTCTGCTGCACTTGCCGTCTCCGCCGAAACGAAGCCTTCCCGTTAGGAAGCACGGTGCCCTTTGGTGTTCGGACTTTCCTCCCTGTCTCAAGGACAGAGCGATGATCCAGCCGGCACATGTAGTAAGTTAAAGGCATTCAGAAGCCCAGACCAGTCGTAGTCTGGTCGTAGAGCTCCGTGTCCACAATGATCCGCCCGGTATGTTCGCAGGCCACAATCCGGTTGCGCTGGCGGATTTCTACTTGGCGCTGGGGCGGGACGGCAAAGCCAGAGGCTGCCCCCCGCTCAAGCTTGACGACCGCGCGGCCGTCGCGCAGACGACCGCGCAGGCGGCTGTAGGCCCTTAGGTACCGCTTGTCCACCGATACTTCTGCATTGCCGCGCAGCGCTTCCAGTTCAGCCTGCTTCTGCTTGGTTTCCTCAAGCACTTCTTCGAGCTGCACCTTCTTGGTGTCCACTAGTTCCGCCAGTTCCTGCAGCCGCGCCTGAGCCTCAGCAATGGCAGAGGCCTGCTCCTCCACCAGGCCTTCGGTTTCCTCAATCTGGTGCGCCGCATCCAGGATGCGCTGCTTTTGCGTTTCGATCTCCTTCGTCAATGCGTCGTATTCGCGGTTGTTGCGTACCTGTAGCTGCTGGTCATCGTAACGTTTTATGAGGGCTTCGGCCTCATTCGTGTCCCGGTCGGCTTTGAGCCGACCGGCGGCGGTTTCCAACTGTTCCTGTTGTATGTTGGCGATACGGGTTTCCAGTCCCGCTTTCTCGTCTTCCAGGTCCCGGATTTCTTCCGGCAGGTCACCGCGGAGCTTCTTGACCTGATCGATCCGGTTGTCTATGTGCTGGAGACAGATAAGTGCGCGCAGTTGCTCTCCGATACTGGTTTCAATTACGATGGGCATGGGGGATCCCTGGTATGTGTCGTTTCACTGTTTCGGGCAGCGACTATCCCGGTCTAACGCGGTCAGGTTTCATAGGATTCTTGACTTCAGGGAACGACCGGACGGGACTGGTTCGAGTGGCGGTGCGGTGCCAGGCGACAGACGGAAAGCGTTCTCTGAGCCATGCGCGCAGAAGCGCTTCCGTATGCGCTTCTGTTTCGTAGTGACCGGCATCGATGATCGCCATGCGCGGCGTGCCGTTCGTGTCCAGGACGTCGAAAAATTGATGGTAACGCACGTCCGCCGTCACGTAGGCGTCTGCGCCGGCCGCCATGGCCTTGCCAATGAGGTTCGACCCCGCGCCGCCGCACACGGCCACCATCTGGATGAGGGCATCCGACTGTCCTACGTAGCGGAGGCTTGTGGCTTGGAGACATTCCGAAACGCGGCCCAGGAATTGCTCCAAC
This sequence comes from Rhodothermales bacterium, assembly GCA_965216255.1. Taxonomy (GTDB): domain Bacteria; phylum Bacteroidota; class Rhodothermia; order Rhodothermales; family Bin80. The sequence continues at coordinate 2,500,666 of OZ244148.1, read as the reverse complement.
GAAAGGGGTTCCTCCAAGGCGCCCACGGCTCCAAATCCGCCGGGAGCCGTGACCACCGGATCCAGAAAGTGCACACCCTGAAGGCCCAGGATTTTTGCTAGGGCGTGGGAGACGCCTCCCGGGGCAGCATCAAGATTAGTGTGGATGCTGTATAGGGCAATGCGCTCTTCGGCCAAATGCAGTGCTAGGCTCTGGGTGAACGTGTCCGGCGTCAGTTGCCGCAGCGGATGGAAAAGCAGTGGATGGTGGGAGACGATGAGCTCCGCGGCTCGCTCTTGGGCCTCGCGCAGCACGGCGGGTGTTAGGTCCAGCGCTATGACGGCGGACCGTACCCTGCGCCGCGCATCGCCGACCTGGAGCCCTGTATTGTCATACGCAGCCGCAAGGCGCGGTTCAGCCCAGGCTTCCAGCGCGGCGCCGATCTCCGCAATGGTAGGATGGTTCACCGGAAGAATCTTATTGGGATTGATTGCGCAATTGGGTAACTTCGCAGCACAGGAAAGCGACTGCCGACATGAGGATTGCGGTCAGTTCGGATGAGTACCATCATCTGGTGGAGGTGATCCGACAGGAGTTGGAGAAGCGGGGACACGAATCTGTGTATTTTGGGCCTGCCCGGGGCGAAGATGCGCAGGACTGGCCCGTGGTGACGCGTCAGGCTGTGGAACATATGGAGGCCGGGTGCGCCGACGAAGCCATCGTGCTTTGCTGGACGGGGACCGGGTGCTCCATCGTGGCCAACAAGGTTCGTGGCATCAGGGCCGCCCTGTGTACCGACGCTGAAACAGCGCGCGGGGCGCGCATTTGGAATCACGCCAATGTCCTGGCACTAAGCCTGCGGGCCACTTCGGAAGCCATTCTGCGTGAGATATTGGACCAGTGGTTTACGACAGCGCCCGGCGACGATGACTGGAACCGCGCGCAAGTCCTCCGCGTGCGCGAGATGGATGCCGGGCGCGGTTAGCGCCATGCCTTTGCAGAGGACCGACATTCCGGCGGAACCGGGACTGCTCTAAGGTGCTGGATGGTCCGGGGCGCCGCTGCCGCGGGCCATGGCCAGACCTTCCTTTTCGTCAACCAGTTGCAACAGGAAATATCCGACAACAAAGAACAGCAGGATTGTCGACATGCCTGCGCGCTGGCTGCTAAAAAGCAGCGTCACCCAGCCAAGCAGCAGCGGGCCGAGAAAGGCCGTTGCCTTACCCGAAAAGGCAAAGAAGCCGAAGAATTCGTTTGCCTTCGCGGGAGGGATGAACCGGCCCAGAAGCGATCGGCTTGCGGCCTGGTTCGGCCCCGCCAGTACGCCCGCTCCCATGCCCGCTACCCAGAACAGGGTCAAACTGTCGGTCAGGACGGCGAGGAGGCCAAAGCCGAAGAGGCCTATGAGCGAAGCATTGATAGTCCATTTGCCGCCCAGCGAGTCATCGAGAATGCCAAAGGCCAGCGCGCCCAGTCCTGCCGCGACATTGATGCCTATCCCGAAGATAATGATGTCCTCTGTAGAGAAGCCGAAGGTCCCCTGGGCGTAGATGCCTCCGAATGCGAATATGGTTATCAAGCCGTCGTTGTATACTAGTCGGGCAAGAAGGAGGCGAAATACCTGCCGGTAGCGCGTTCGTATGTCCGCGAACGACCCGCGTAGCTGCCGGTTGGCCATCCGGAAAACGGATTCGCCTCTAGGCGATCGGCTGGATTGGCTGTCCTTGACCCACAGGAATATGGGCAATGCAAAGAGGCCGTACCAGCCGGCAACGAGGAGGTTAGTAGCCCTTATGTTTGCGCCGCCTTCGGTGGAAAAACCGAATAATGGCGTCTCGGTTTGCACAAACGCGAAGAGTGCTATGGCCAGGCAAAACAGACCTCCGATATAGCCGAGGCCCCAGCCGAATCCGGAAACGCGCCCAATGCTATCTGGAGACGAAATGCTCGGCAGGTAGGCGTTGTAAAAGACGAGTGCCGTCTCGAAGGCGATGTTGGCAATGGTAAAGATGGTGAGCGCCAGCAGCACCTGGCCTTCACCGGGAAAGTATAGCGCGGCACTGCCGAGAACGGCTACCACGGTGGTAGCGGCCAGGAATCTCCGGCGCAGACCTGCCTTGTCTGCCATGGCGCCCAGGTAAGGAGACAGTAGCGCGACGCCAATGGCCGTCGCCGTAACTGCCCACGACCACTGTGCGGTTCCCAGTGTCTCATTCTCGGCAATGGCCTTGGTGAAATACGTTGCATAAATGAACGTAACGATAAGGGTCGTAAACGACGAATTGGCAAAATCGTATAGGGCCCATGAGACAAAGGCCCGGCGATTGGTTCGCAATAGGGTCACAACACGTAGAAAGGTAAGCAGTTGACCAAACGAAACAATGTAGCAAATTGGGCCCCGGCACGTGGCCGTATAAGCAGGGCCGGGACCCAAGATGGGTGCACACGGCGGGGATTCCCAGGTATTGATGCAGATCCCGCCCACGCGGCACAGTTTTCACCATAACCCGCAGGGCCGTTCGCTACCTTGCGCCTGCGCCTTGCAGTCCTTCCACCCATGAAGAAGTACGTTATCCAGGTCTTTAACTCGCTGTCTTCGAAGGGCCTTGCCGTATTTCCTTCGGAGGGTTACGTGCTTGCAGAAGCGGCACAGGCCCCGGACGCGATCCTGCTGCGGAGCCACAATCTGCGCCAGATGACGTTGCCTCCTTCCGTAACGGCGATTGCCCGTGCCGGTGCAGGTGTGAACAACATTCCGGTCAGCGCATGCACGGAGCAAGGCATCGCGGTGCTGAACACGCCAGGCGCCAACGCCAACAGCGTGAAGGAGCTCGTGCTCTGCGGTCTGTTGTTGGCTTCCCGCCGCATAGTGGAAGGCATCAATTGGGCGCGAAGCGTGGCGCAGCAAGGCGATGAAGTGGCACGGGCCGTAGAAAAGGGCAAGCGCCAGTTCAAAGGGCCTGAGATCATGGGCAAGACGCTTGGAGTGGTCGGGCTTGGCGCCATTGGAGTCTCCGTAGCCAACGCTGCCTCAGCGCTCGGGATGGACACCATAGGGCATGACCCGTTTATTTCTGTGGCCTCTGCATGGGGACTCTCCCGCGAAGTGCGACGGGCGCATTCCCTCGAAGCCCTCATCCGATCGGCGGACTATATCACGCTGCATGCACCGCTGAATGACCAGACGCGAGATCTTATTGGAGAGGAGCAGTTCGCCATGATGAGTCCCGGTACGCGCCTGTTGAACTTCGCGCGTGCAGGACTTGTCAATCGGGAAGCTCTCCTCGTGGCCCTTGAAAGCGGCCGCGTGCTTCGATACGTAACCGATTTCGTAGATCCGGCACTTGCCCAGCACGAAGAGGTGTTGCCCGTCCCGCATCTGGGGGCTTCCACGCCCGAAGCGGAGGATAGTTGTGCAATTATGGCAGCGCAGCAGCTGCGCGACTATCTGGAGAGCGGAATCATCTGCCATTCGGTGAACTTCCCGGCGGTGGAACTCCCGTACCGCTCGGGTGGGCATCGCATTCAGATTGTCAACAGAGATGAGCCCAACATGCTACGGCAGCTAACCGTTGTGGTGGCCGATGCCGGCATCAACATAGCCAACCTGGTTAACAAGGGGCGGGGAGGATTGGCCTATACACTCATGGATCTTGGCAGCCCGATGGATGGCACCATGCTCCAACGACTCCGGGATATCGACGGTGTGATACGGGTTCGCTGGATTGGGGCCTAGGTTGGCCCGCAGTACGGAACCGCTCTTCGGGGAAGGCGTGGTTACTTCTACGAGCCCCGGGTACGGGAAGGCTTGGCTGCAGGTCGCCTCGAGAGTGCCAGGCATTGGATGCCTCTGATCCGGGGCCACCGTTTACTGTTTTGAACCTTGGCAAGACGTATTGAAGCGATGGCCCACCTAATTTTCGGCCCCATGGTTTCACGGCGCGGCAATAAGTTTACCCGCTGGTTCTGGTACAGCATGCTGCGCACGGCACGCTGGGATATTGAGGGCGATCTGCGCAATCTAAGCCGAACTGTCCTGATTGGGGCCCCGCACACCTCGAATTGGGACTTTGTCCTGGGCATGGCGGTCAAATGGGGTCTTGGCTTGGAATTCCGCTGGATAGGCAAGCATACCCTCTTTCGAGGGCCTTTGGGCATCCTTCTGCGGTTGGTCGGGGGCATTCCCGTCGACCGGGAGGAGCGCCAGGGGCTGGTTTCCCGAGCAATAGAGCTGTTCAGTGAAGAGCCCCGGTTGCTGTTGGTCATAACTCCGGAGGGCACGCGTCGCAGGGTAGAGCGATGGAAGACGGGCTTCTATCACATTGCTGTGGGCGCGAATGTCCCTATTGTCTGCGCCTACCTCGACTATTCGCGCCGCCGGGTCGGATTTACCGCACCCTTCAAGCCAACGGGGGACATGGAAGCGGATATCCAGAAGCTGAGAGGCTTTTACGAGCCGTACCGACGTACAGGTAAAAGACCGGAATTCGGCTACGTGCCCTAGGGAAAGATGCCCATGCTCTGGTAGGCCGTGGCGATCTTCCGGATGGCGCTTAGGTAGGCCCCGGTTCGCTGGTCGATTCCGTGCTCCTTGCTGACGGCGCGTACCTCGTGGTAGGCTCCCACCATGGTGTCTTCCAGGCCGGAATTCACAAGATCGGCTTCACTGGCGCCAAAGGCCATGTCCGCGATGACGCTGTTCATCCTATCGGCGGGGAAGTTCACGCCCGCCAGAGATTCAAACGCATGCAGGATACGCCCGGCGGAGTGCTGTTCGAAGCGGCGGCTCATGCGCCCGTGGCGCACGTGCGACAGGTTGCGCAGCCATTCGAAATACGAAACCGTGACGCCGCCGGCATTAAGAAATACGTCCGGTAACATAAGTACCCCGCGCTTATTCAGCGCCGCGTCGGCCCGCGCCGTCGTGGGGCCGTTGGCGGCTTCCGCGATTATCTTGGCCTGGATCCGGTCCATGTTTTCGCTTCGAATCTGGTGCTCGAGTGCCGCCGGCACCAGGATGTCGCAGGGAAGCTCCAGGGCCAGGGCCGAATGGGCTAAGTCCTGTGCCCCGGGGTAGCCCAGAATGGACTGGGACTCGCGGCGGTGTGCAATAACTTTTTCGAGGTCTATACCATTCGGATCGTGGATCGCGCCCTCATATTCCGCAAGGCCAACGAGCCGGGCGCCGGCTTCTTCCAGAAAGCGGGCTACGTGGTAGCCGACGTTGCCCAGCCCCTGGACGACGACGGTCTTGCCCTCGAGGCCCTGGGGGAGCCCCAATAAGGCCATGTCTTCCTCAATAGCACAGGCCTCCCGAATACCGTAGAAGACACCGCGGCCCGTTGCTTCCTCACGGCCTCGGACGCCCCCTTGGCCTACGGGTTTGCCGGTTACGCAGGCAAGGGCATCCAGTGGGTTATCGGTCACGCTCAGGTACGTGTCCAGGATCCATGCCATCTCCCGCGCTCCTGTGCCGTAGTCCGGGGCGGGAACGTCAAACCCTGGCCCAATGAAATTCTTCTGTGCGAGCTCGAAGGTGTACCGCCGCGTAATGCGCTCCAGCTCTCGGACGGAGTATTCCCTCGTATTGATGGCGATGCCTCCCTTAGCCCCGCCAAATGGCACATCGACAATGGCACACTTGTAGGTCATCAGCGCTGCCAGAGCCTTGACCTCGTCCGCAGTCACGTTGGCCGCGTAGCGGATGCCGCCCTTGCTGGGAAGCTTGTGGTGACTGTGCTCTGCGCGGTACGCATGCACTACCTCGATTTCTCCGCTATCACGCACAACGGGGAAGCCCACGTCGTACATGCTGTTGCAGCTCTTGATCTGGCTAAGCAGTCCGACCGGGAAGTCCGTATAGGCGCTGGCTCGGTCGAACATCTGATTAACTTGGTCGGAAAAGGAGACGTGTCCTGAATGGGTCATGGCGGTACAGTATGATTTTAGATGGCAGCCTTCTGGTGGCACAATTTACTTCGCTCGTCGTTTCGGATGTATGATTTAGATGCATATAACTGACTGCAATAGTGGCAGAGCACATTCTCATTTCGATTGTTCTCGTGATAGGCTTGGGTATAGGGGCCCAGTGGTTTGCCTGGCGAATCCGGATACCATCTATTCTGCTACTCTTGGTGTTTGGCTTTTTGGCCGGTCCCGTTACGGGGATTCTTCCTCCTGAATCGCTTCAGGGCGACTGGGTTTTTGCCTTCGTCTCCCTCTCGATTGGCATCATCCTGTTCGAGGGAGGATTGAGCCTTCGAATATCGGAATTGGGCGAGTCGGGCAGGTCGGTCTTTAACCTGATCACGATCGGAGTACTGGTCACTTGGGTGCTGGCTGGTACAGCTGCCCACTTCGTTCTGGGGATGAATGTCTGGCTTTCCGTGCTGCTGGGGGCCATTCTGACGGTAACGGGGCCCACGGTGGTTATCCCGCTGCTGCGTCAGGTGAGGCCCAAGGGACGGGTGGGTGCCATAGCCAAATGGGAGGGCATCACCATAGATCCGGTGGGGGCGATTCTCGCCGTGCTGGTTCTGGGGGCCATTATCCAGCTGCGCTCGGTGGAGGCCGGGCAGTTTTCCAGCCTGAGTGCCGCCTTTCTGCACGCGTTGAATGCGCTGCTTCTTACCATCTCCGTCGGTCTTGGCGTAAGCATAATGGGCGCTGCCATCATTGTCGTGGCATTCAGGCGGCGGCTTGTGCCTGATTATCTGCAAAACCCGGTAGCGCTCATGATCGTCGTGGCAACGTTCGGCCTTTCCAATACACTGCAGGCGGAGTCGGGACTGCTACAGGCGACACTTCTTGGCATTTTTCTGGCAAACCAGAAATATATCACGATTCGCCATATTACGAAATTCAAGGAAGATCTCCAGGTGCTGCTGCTGGCGTGTCTGTTCATTCTGCTGAGTGCCAGACTTGATTTGAGTGTCTTGGAGTATTTTGATGGGAGGGCCTACCTGTTTCTGGGTATTCTCATACTTTTTGTCCGACCTGTTGCCGTTTTCTTTTCCACGCTTGGTACGCGGCTGGATTTGAAGGAGAAGGCATTCATGGCCTGGCTTGCGCCGCGCGGCATCGTCGCGGCGGCGGTCGCCTCACTTTTTGCCTTCAGATTGGAAGCCTATTTCCCGGACGAGGCACAGAGGCTCGTGCCCATTGTGTTTTTTGTAATTGTGGGTACGGTAGCCGTCTATGGACTTACGCTCTCTCCGGTGGCCCGCCGCTTGGGCCTGGCCGATCCCTATCCGCAAGGCCTTCTGTTTTTGGGGGCATATCCTTGGGTACAACGCGTGGCCAGCGCCGTTCATGCTCTCAGATTCAAAGTGCTTTTGGTTGACGCGAATGCAAAAAACATCGCAGATGCCAAAGCCCTTGGCCTCCCCGCCGTAAACGGAGACGCACTATCGGAGACCGTGCTTGATGAGCTTGATTTTAGCGGGCTCGGCCGCTTCGTTGCGCTTACACCCAACGACAATACCAATTCACTTGCCGCGCTCCACTTCAGTGAAGTCTTTGAAGAAAAAGAAGTGTATCAGCTTGCAGCGGGTCCGGCTACCAGGGGCGATGGACCGGGCAAGCTCCCGGGGCACCTCAGAGGCCGGCCGCTGTTCGGCGAGACCACCACGCACGCATCATTGCTCAGGCGATACAATGCTGGAGGGGAGATCAGGACCTTTGGACTCACCGAGGAAGGCTCCTACGCAGCCATTAAGTCACGTTTTGACGACGATCTGGTGCTCCTTTTCATTGCGCGAGGTACCACCCTTATCGTGCATGCCGAAGAAAACCAGGTAACGCCGCAGGTGGGAGACTCCGTTATTGTAATGCTTCCAGAATTCTCAAGGGATCGCGATCTGGCAGATTCCCAGGTATTTAGAGAGCTTGTTGCTAGTGCCGTAGTGGTGGATTTGGATAAGGAAACCACGAGCGAAAAGATTGCCACCCAGGTGTCCAGCATTTTCTCGCAGCGCCTTCCCATCGCCGCTGACCAGTTGCGGGACGGGCTGCTTTCCAGCATGCGTCAAATCTCCACGCTTGTGGCGCCTGGAGTGGCATTGCCGCATTTTCGCGTTCCAGGTATCTCAGAGCCTGAAATTGGGTTGGTGCGCGTGCAGCCTGGAATGGAGATGCCGCAGGAAGTGCAGGCGGACGCACTTTTTGCGCTTATTGGCGAAGTAGGCCCCGTTTATGCCTTTATCTTCCTTATCAGCCCTGAAAACAATCCGGGGCCCCACCTGCGGACGCTGGCCCACATCGCCGGGCGCATAGGAGAAAAGTCATTCGTGGAGTCCTGGCGCCAGGCTGACAGCGAAGAAGTTTTGCGCATGGCACTGGCGCCGCCGGAAGTCTCAGTTTCTGGGTAGTCCGGACTAGGCGTGGCTTCCAGGCCTGCGGGAATGGCGAAGGCGAACGGGCCGCTCGACGGTACGCCGTCGAAGGCGCAGGTTGAGCAATTCGACAAAGACGGAAAAGGCCATGGCAAAGTAAATGTATCCCTTGGGAATATGCATGTCCAGGCCCTCGCCGATAAGGGCAACGCCGATAAGTAGCAGGAAGCTTAGCGCTAACATCTTGACGGTCGGTCGATTGTCGATGAATCTTGAAATGGCGCCTGCGGACACCATCATGACGCCAATCGCGATGATAATGGCCGTGATCATGACCCCAATTTCGTCTGCCATTCCAACGGCGGTGATCACCGAATCGAGCGAGAAGACTAGATCGAGAAGAAGGATCTGGACGATGACCCCCATAAACGAAACGGCAGGTTGTCCACTTTCAGCACCGTGCGGATGCCCTTCCAGCCGGTCGTGGATTTCGTAAGTGCTCTTGCCAAGAAGAAACAGACCTCCGCAAATGAGGATCAGGTCCCGGCCCGATATGGCGGCAGAGAACACCTCAAAGAGCGGTGCCGTAAGCCGCATGATCCAGGCGAGGCTAAGCAGCAGTAAGATGCGGCCGAACATGGCGATGCCAAGACCCAGCAGGCGCGCCCGGGGCTGCCGATGCGCCGGAAGCTTGGCCGACAGAATGGAAATGAAGACAATGTTGTCGATGCCCAGAACGATCTCAAGTATCGTCAGGGAAAGGAGGGCAATCAGCGATTGCGGGTCTGTTATCCAGTCCACGGTGAAACGGGTAGGCTGCGTGTGATAGTAAGAATGGCTTCGTAATCTTTGGCGCGCTCCCGAAGCCCCCCTGCCGTCAGACTTGCGGGGCGCGCCGGCAGAAACTAGTCAATACAATTGGTACCAACATGCAAATTACGACCTGGCCTGTTGACGCCCATACCAGGCTCACCGGCATTTTGGGCTATCCCGTAGGGCATTCATTCTCGCCGCTACTGCATAATGCGGCCTACTTTGCGCAGGGGCTCAATTACAGATACGTGGCGTTGCCCGTACCGCCACAGTCGTTAGCAAGCGCGGTACGCGGCCTTGGCGCGCTGGGCTTTGCGGGTGCGAATGTGACCATTCCGCACAAGGAAGCCGTACTCCCGCTACTGGACGCCGTTTCGGCACGCGCCAAGGCCGTGGGTGCGGTAAACACCATTGTCTGCAGGCATGCATGTACCAAAATCATGTTGCATGGCGACAATACGGATGTCACCGGATTCCTGGCACCGCTGCAGCCGTTTCAGGAAGCCCTTCGCGGAGCCTCTGTCGTCATCCTGGGCGCGGGAGGTGCGGCACGGGCGGCCGTGTATGGACTGTTGAGCGGCTGCGAGCCGAGCAGAATCACATTGGCGGCACGCACGCCCGGACGTGCCGCTAGGCTGTGCGAGGACCTTGCGGACAGCGATAGCAGGGGAATACTCTCCGTAGTGCCGCTATCTGGCGCGGGACCCCGTCTAAGAGCCGCTACCCTGATTGTAAACGCGACGCCGGTTGGCATGCATCCGGCAGTCCAGGACACGCCGTGGCATCATGCTTCGGACTTTCATGGCGAGCACATTGTGTACGATCTCGTGTACCGTCCGCAAAGGACCCAACTCTTGCGGGATGCGGCCGCCCGCGGTGCGCGAACTTTGGACGGAATAGCGATGCTGCTGCATCAGGCCGCTGACGCATATCGGCAGTGGACGAACAGACCCATGCCGCTTGCCGTAGCCAGAAGTGCGCTTCCGTCCGAGTATTGCAGTATCTGATTCGCCATCCGGTGGCTGCGCAGGGCCCGGTCAACTCGTATATTCTATTCGTAGTTACTCTTTTATGCATTGCCCCATTTCTCATGCCTACGCTACGCGCCGCAGCTTTGCTGATGTTGGTCGTCCTGCTAATGCGGGTGCCTGTTCATGCCCAGGAGCTCGGGCATACCCGATTTGAAAACTCCGGCGCACCGGAGGCCCAGGAGGCGTTTCTTCGCGGATTGCTCCTGTTGCACAGCTTTGAGTACGAAGACGCTCGGGAAGCCTTTGTCGAGGCCCGGGGAATTGACCCGGACTTTGCCATAGCATACTGGGGTGAGGCCATGGGATACAATCACCCGGTATGGCAAACGCAGGAAACGGAGCAGGCCCGTGCGGTAATGGAATCACTCGCCCCGACCTTGGAACAGCGTTTGGCCAAGGCTCCATCGCTGCGCGAAAAGGATTACCTTCGTGCGGCGGATGTCCTTTTCTTCAGCCATGAGGACAAGAAGGAGCGGGATTTGGCCTATGCTACCGCCATGCAAGAGCTGTACGAAGCCTATCCAGAGGATCTAGACGCGGCGGCCCTGTATGCCCTTTCTATCCTTGGTACGAGCCACGACGGGCGCGACTTCGCCAAGTACATGCGAGCAGCCGCCATCGCGGAGGGAGTTTTCGCCAAAAACCCGCGCCATCCGGGCGCGGCCCACTACCTCATTCATTCCTACGACGACCCCATTCATGCGCCGCTAGGTCTCAGGGCAGCGTTCGTGTATGCCGATATCGCGCCCGCCGCGTCGCATGCGCTCCACATGCCATCTCATATTTTTGTGGCCATGGGAATGTGGGACCGTGTGGTGGCATCGAATCAGGCTTCCTTTGCCGCCGCGGATGCCAGGGTAGAGCGCAAGGCTCTGGGCGTCGGAGACCGGGCGTTTCACGCACTACGGTGGCTCGCCTACGGCCAATTGCAGCAGGGCCGTCTGAAGGATGCGATGGAAACGCTGCATGCCATCCAGAAGGATGTCGAACGATCGGACGGGTCAAGTACGATCCGTCGTCACCTAGTCGTTACGCGCGCGGCCTACGTCATAGAGAGCGAGGAATGGAGCGGAGAGGCTGCGGGTATTGAAGTGGACACAATGGGGCTCGGCTCGGAGACTGAGGCTACGGACGTGTTTGTCGTTGGACTCAGCGCATTCAAGCGCGGGAAGATGGAGAAAGCGCGGCAAGGTTTCTCCAGACTCATGGCTCTGGCAGATAAGGAGCCGAACCGGCCCGTGCTTGCCATCCTGCGGGATGAATTGAAGGCGCTCCTGCTGGTGGATGAAGGCAGGGAGGAAGATGCGTTGGCTCTGCTGCGCGAGGCGGCGGAAATGGAGAGCAACATGGCATTCGATTTTGGACCGCCCTCACCCGTAAAGCCGTCTCACGAGCTCCTCGGCGAGGTGCTGCTCTCCATGGGCCATGCTGCGGAGGCACAGGCAGCATTTTCCAGCGCGCTTGGAAGGGCACCGAAACGTGCAAGGTCGCTTATAGGTCTGGCTGCAGCGGCAGCGCAGGCCGGTGATACGGTGGTGGCCTTGCGTGCGGAGAATACGCTGCAGGAAATCGGCTATGCGCCGGTTATAGGCGCAAGTTCAGGCCTGGAATAGGACTGCCCCGGAATGTACAGAAAGGCCCGACGCACCGGTGCTTGGATCCGGTGGGTCTCGGTAGCTTGAATCGGATTGGGCACAGAACGTTGCAAGGCTTTGCAGGCGAATCTGGCACCGCACACGGTAACCACCGGCAGAGAGGCTGATTCGAGCGTGGCGCCAGACCGGGCTCGTGCTATTGTCGTTGGCGCGAGGGAGCGGCGCCTGCGTGGCTTGCGGCGATCAGGGGATGCCCATATTCGCGGCAGCTTCCGCTGCTCTGCCCTAAGTTTGGGTGGCGCTTTTGCCAGCATGCTACCGCTGCACCGAGTACATCCATTGTTGCCAATTCATAGAGCTTTCACCCGGCGGTTACCAATGCAGGGTCGTTCAGGGGCCTTATGGCGGCTCACGGATACCAGGCAGGTTCTCTTGGCAGATCAGAGCCTGGCCCATGGCTCAAGGGGGGCGGTGCTCGTACGTGCATGCGGCTTGACTCCGCTTTCCCTTCTTTGTATGCAACAGGCACGCAGGCATGGGGGTCACGTAGCGGGGGCAAGGGGCGACCGGCACCGTGGTCGCTCGCCAAGGTTTGGAGCAAGGACGCGAAAACAATGAGAATCCAGTTCGTCGGTGCAATCCTCGGGTGTTCGTTCCTGGTGACCACGATAGCCGCTGATGCACAGAGCGGCCAGCGGCCGAAACAAGAATTCAGGGGAGTATGGATCGCCACCGTTGCCAATCTGGACTGGCCGATACGGGACGCAGCGCCTGACCAGCAAAAGGCCCTCCTGGTGCTTATGCTAGACAGGCTCAAGGATGCAGGCATCAACGCCGTGTTCTTCCAGGTCCGCTCAGAGAGTGATGCCATGTATGACTCGCCCATTGAGCCCTGGTCGTATTGGCTGACCGGAAGGCAGGGAAGGGCGCCCGATCCTTGGTACGATCCGCTTGCCTTCGCTGTAGACGAAGCGCACAAGCGAGGATTGGAATTGCATGCCTGGTTCAATCCATATAGGGCCTATCGTGGCTCAGGCTACACGCCCTCACCGCTCCATGTGACGCAGACCCATCCGGAGTGGCTTCTTTGGTTCGGTAACATTCGGGTACTCGATCCAGGAAGAGCTGCCGTGCGGGACTATGTGACGGGCGTGGTCATGGATGTGGTACGCCGCTACGACATTGACGGCGTGCACTTCGATGACTATTTCTATCCCTATCCACCCAACGAGATCAGCTCGGAGGATGCGGCTACCTTTGCGGAAGAGGGCCGCGGATTTTCCAGCCTGTTTGAATGGCGCCGCGACAACGTCAATATCTTCATCGCCCAGCTTGCAGACAGTATCAGGCACGAAAAACCTGCCGTGAAGTTTGGGATCAGCCCATTCGGTATCTGGAAGAACGGGGTGCCGCAGGGCATCCGGGGGCTGGATGCCTACAACGTGATCTATGCGGATGCTACGGCATGGCTTGCGGCTGAAACCATCGACTACCTTGTTCCTCAATTATACTGGCCTTTTGGCGGTGCCCAGGATTATGCCAAGTTGGCGCCGTGGTGGGTAGAGCAGATTAATGGAAGGCATCTGTATATCGGGCACGGACTCTACCGTGCGGATAGCCGGACCTTCTCTAGCATGCTATTTGCTCCCGAGGAAATTCCGGAACAGGTCCGGTTCAATCGAGGCTTTCTGGACATTCTGGGGAGCGTGTTTTTTAGGGCTAGGAATATTACGCACTTTCCTTCCCAGGGTATCGTGGATGCATTCAAGATGGACCTGTACCGGCATCCGGCCCTGACGCCGACGATGGCCTGGAAAGTGGCTGACGTGCCTGGCGTGCCTGCCAATCTGCAACTAGACTGGACAGGGGATACGGAGCTCACGCTTTCCTGGGATCGTGTTGAAGGTGCCCGTCGCTACGCGGTCTACCGTGTTCGTTCGGGAACGGTGCCTGATTTTTCCGCCGCAGCCCAGGATGCGGACCATCTCCTTGCCGTAACCGGTGTACCTGCTCTTGTGGACAATCCTGGTATTGCCTCGGACCCGTACTATTATTTTGTGCAGGCTGTGGGAGGCAATTCGAGTGAGAGCGGTCCGAGCAGTGCCGTGAGTGCTATTGGCCGGGCTACCGCCGTCGCAGTGGAGGAGGGCATCCCGCGTCGACACGCCACGAACTATCCTAATCCGTTTCGGAACGAGACGCAGCTTATTTTTGGTGTAGACGAGACCGGTCCGGTTGCACTGCGTATTTATAACCCGCTGGGGCAGCTGCTACGAACCTTGGCAGATGGCAAGTTGAGTAGCCCTGGAACCTACGGCTATCAGTGGGACGGCACGGACAATTTCGGTAGAAAGGTGGGCAGCGGTACCTACTACTTTGTAGTTGACAGTGGCGGGCGCCGTGTGACAAGGTCCATGGCTTTGGTACGTTAAGTCCATTGCTGAAGGCAGATTCTCACCGCCATGCGCGGGTCTTGGTAAGCAGAGGACAGTCCCGATCCACATTGACGCTCCTGTCTGAGCATCCGTGGATGAAGGTTGCGGCAGCCGTGATCTGTATGATCCGGGCCGCGCGTCATACACTGCGCACAGGGCGCGTTTGCCGCCCGTGGCCTGCTGGTATTTCCTCCAAACGTTACATGCTTTCCATGTAGGAGACCCGCAAGCACACGTCCCTGATGCGCCGCTGACGCAAGACCGTGCTGTTGCTGCAGGGGTGGTGACTCCCGGTGGGGTTGCTGACACCGCTAACCCTACCCTTTACCCACATCTGTGACTTAACATTGTGATTTGTGCCGCGTAGATTGGCGGCATGACGGTTCAAAATCAGATCCTGCGGACACTGCGGTCTTCGGAAACACGGCTTGAGCGGGTGATGGATGCACACCCCGACGCGGGCCGGACGGCGCTTAGTCGCCAGGTCTGCGAGGCTTTCAGGTTCCATGATGTGAAGGGGCAGCCGCAGCAAGCCGGGTGTCTGAAGGCACTGAGGACATTGGAATTCGAGGGCAGGCTGTTATTGCCGGCGCCTAAGCGCTGCATCCAAGGCAGTAATGCACGTCTTTTGGACCAGCCGGTGCCAGAGGCAGAGGATGTGCCCGCTTCACTCAGGGATATCAGGGGGTTGGAACTGGAGCTGGTCGAAGACGACGCGCAGCGCGCCATCTGGAACGCGCTCATGGCCACAGAGCATCCGCAGGGTGCGACGAAGTTCGCGGGCGCGGGGGCACAACTGCGGTATCTCTTTCGGAGCGAGCACGGCTATCTGGGGGCGATCGGCTTTGCGGCTTCCGCCCTGTATCTTGGGCCGCGCGATGCGTGGATGGCCTGGTCAGAGGAGCAGCGCCAGAAGCATCTGCACTACGTTGTGGGACTGAACCGGTTCTTGATTCGACCGGAGATCCGGTGCAAGAACCTGGCCAGTCATCTTTTGGGGAAGGTGCTGAGGCGATTGCCACAGGACTTTTTCCGGCGCTACGGGTATCGTCCGTGGGTGGTGGAGACGTTTGTGGGGCCCGACCAGCGGGGGACGTGTTTCCGGGCGGCGGGCTTCCTGTATGTGGGCAAGACCTCCGGTCGGGGCCGGCATGCCCGCACCAAGGCGTGCACCACTTCGAAGAAGGCGGTCTTCGTCTTTGAGTTGGATCGCCGCTGGCGCGCGCGTCTCGGGGTGCCGCATGTAGAGGCCTACCCCCGGCTGGAGGTGGGTGCGGGACTGTGCAGCGACACTTGGGCGCAGCAGGAGTTTGGCGGCGCGCCGCTGGGGGACAAGCGGCGCACGGACCGCTTGGTCCAGAGTGTCGCTATATTGGCCCGAACACCGGGAGAGCCCATGACGGCAGGCATCGAGGTCGAGAGTGCAGCGGTAAAGGGGTATTATCGCTTCATAGAGAAGGTTAACAGCAAGAAGGTTACACCAAAGAAGATCCTGGAACCGCATCGGATACGTACGATAGAGCGGATGCGTACGCAGACGACGGTATTGTGCGTAGAGCACGAGACGATCATCACCTACAGTACGCGTCCGAAATGCGAGGGTCTAGAGGTGATCGGTAGCAACCAGACCACAGCGAAGGCCCAGGGTGTGCGTTTGCACGCTACGCTGGCCCTGAGTGCAGAGGGGTTGCCGCTGGGGCTGTTGCGCTGTGCGTATGCGCCCGAGAAAGGGCCCCACAAGCCAGCAACGCAGCGCTGGGTGGACGGATTCAACGACACGGTCGAGGCGGCCTCGCATCTCAGTGGCAGGACACGCGTGATCAGCGTCATGGACCGGGAAGGGGACATGTTTGCCGTCTTCGAGGCGTGGCGAAGTCAGCGGCGGACTCACCTGTTGGTGCGGGCCAAGGTGGATCGCATCCTGGCAGGGAAGCAGAAGCTGTTTGCGTCCATGCGCGGGGGTGCCCCGGACGGATTCGTAGAGGTGCCCATAGCCCGTCTGAGCCGCCGCGAGAAGTCGGGCCGTCTGCTGCATGAGGGCCGCATGGCGCGCATGGCGGTGCGCTACCGCCAGCTGGCTCTTCGTCCCACAGACGGCTTCACGGGCGAGGCGGTGCGGGTAAGTGGCATTCACCTCCGTGAGGAGGCGCCTCCGGAGGCAGAGAAGCCTATAGAGTGGTATTTGCTCACAACCGTGGAGGTAACTACGCGCGAGGAGGCCCTGAAGATGGTGGACTATTACGCGCAGCGGTGGCGCATTGAAGACACCTTTCGGGTACTCAAGAGCGGGTGCAAGGTGGAGGAATTGAGCATGCAAAAGGCCAGCAGCCTGTACTGCGCCATTACCATCTATGCCGTGATGGCCTGGCGCCTGCTGTTGATGACGCTATTGGGGCGCGAGGTGCCAGAGGCCGAGGCCCAGATCCTGTTTACGGACACGGAGCTGCGTGCGCTTGAGGCCTATGCCCACCGCTACCGCCTGCCGCTTCCCAAGGATCTGGCTTCGGCGATCCTGGTGATGGCTATTCTCGGCGGTTACATGAACCGGAAGAATGACCCACCGCCGGGGGTCAAGATCATGTGGCGCGGCTACAGCCGCCTGGAAATAGGGGCCGAGTTCGTTGCTGCGGAGCAGTATCTGAGCAAGGCAACAGCAGTGCCTGTTCAGCGGGAATAGCACCGGGCGTGCGAGTGACAAAGGAAACAAATTGGAGGAAAACGGGACAGAACAGACAACGCACAGGCACCATAATGCCCCGAAAGCGCTATATCGATATGCATTCGAGCTTGGCCCTTTTTCGAAAGATCCAGCCGTTCTAACGCCCATATTTCGGGCATTGAATCCAAGTTCCACGGCCAAAGTGGCTGCGTCCTGACCTCCCAGGCAAGATCGCAATTCTGCTAAACAGGCCGGAAAATCAGAGATGCGACATCATGTCAAGTCCGAGAAGTGGACCAATGGTAGCCCTAGCCCGGCGCAGCATCTTGCCGCAAAGGGTTGGGCCTCAGGAGGCAATGTGGCCGTCGATCCATTCCACTACGGCTTGGGCCATCTCTTCGAAAATATCCGCAGGTGAAGTGTGTTCGCGGCGCAGGACCCGGTAGCCATGGTCTGCCGATACCATCTCGTAAAGGGTAACCTTGTCACGAGACCCGCAACAGGCTTCGGCAAGCAGACGGCGGTCTGCCAGGCGATCCCGCGTACCGGATAGAAGCAGCATGGGGATCGTTACCCGGCTGATGTGATCTGCGCGGCGCGAAGACGGCTTCCCCGCCGGATGCAGCGGGAAGGCGAATAGTACAAGGCCTTGAACGCCGTGGAGCGGCACCTCGGATGCGGCCAGGGACGTCATCCGCCCGCCAAAGGAGTGTCCGCCGGCAAGAAGCGGCAGATCCGGAGCTGCATGGCGCGCTGCCTGGACGGCGGACCGGACCGTGGCTAGCGTCGTGTGCTCGGGGTCCCGGCTCCTGCCACCGCGCTCCATGAAGGGAAACTGATACCGGAATGTGGCAATGCCTGCTACCGCCAAACACGCGGCAATGCGCTGCATGTTGTCGTGGCGCATCCCTGCTCCGGCCCCATGGGCAAGGGCAAGCAGCCAGTAGGCATGCGGGGGGCGCAGAAAGAGCGAGGAAACCTCGCCTGCATCCTCGGTGGCAAGGAAATTCCCTGTAATCGGCTCCATGGCGCGCCAGCGGTTGCACTTTCGTCGCCCGGGCGTCGACGGCGACAGGCCTGGACGGAGTAAGAACGGATCAGCTGCCGAGCACCAGAAACAACGCTCCTGCAATGATACCGCCCAGTGCGGGGCCCAGTACGGGAATCCAGGCGTAATTCCAGTCGCTGTCTCGCTTACCCCGGATAGGTAGTATAGCGTGCATGATACGTGGGCTCAGGTCACGGGCCGGATTGATGGCGTAGCCCGTCGTGCCGCCAAGGCAGAGGCCAATGACGAGTACTACCAGTCCAACCGGTATGGCATCCAGGGCGCCCAAGCCCATCTCGGGCGCTGCGATGTACAGGACGGCGAAGACGAGGACGAACGTGCCTATGACTTCGGAAATCACATTGGAACTCGTCTTGCGTATGGCCGGGCCGGTACAGAAAACTGCCAGCTTCGCGTCGGCGCTCTCGGTAGCGTTGAAATGGTCCCGGTAGTGCAGCCAAACCAGAAAGGCTCCCGCTGCACCGCCCGCAAACTGGGCAGCCATATAGCCGGGAACCATGGCCCAATCAAACTGGCCTGCAATGGCGAGACCAAGCGTGACAGCAGGATTGATGTGCGCGCCGCTGTACGCCGCCACTACGAAAACGGCAACGAAAACGGCGAAGCCCCATCCGGCGCTAATCGCAAGCCATCCTGATCCGGTGCCCTTGGTGTCCTTCAGTAGGACGTTGGCAACCACTCCGTCTCCGAGGAGGAGAAGCAGGGTCGTTCCGACAAACTCGGCAACAATGGGGTCCATGACTGCTAAGGTATGGTGTCAGGTGTGCTTACGTTGCGGTGACATCAGCTCTCTTCCCAAGACCGTGCTCTGATAACGGCCTTTTTCCAGCGGGCTCGCAGTGCATGTGTGTGGTCCGGGTCCATGGCCGGCTCGAAGACCCGGTCAACCTGCCACAGGGATCCTATTTCTTGCTGGCTCTGCCAGTATCCTACCGCCAGCCCTGCCAGGTAGGCGGCGCCGAGGGCAGTCGTTTCCCGGACTTTAGGCCGCACTACCGGAACACCCAGAATATCGGCCTGGAACTGCATGAGGAGATTGTTGGCTGTGGCGCCACCGTCTACGCGTAGCTCCTGCAGGCGCGTCCGGGCATCGGACTCCATGGCTGCAATGACATCGGCACTCTGGTAGGCGATGCTCTCCAGGGCAGCCCGTGCGATGTGTGCTGCGCCACTGCCGCGGGTCAGCCCGATGATGGTTCCCCGGGCATAGGGATCCCAGTATGGCGCACCCAGACCAACAAAGGCCGGCACGAAATACACGCCGCCGTTGTCCGGTGCGCTGGCGGCCAAGGCCTCCACGTCACCTGATGCGGCAATGAGTCCTAGCCCGTCCCGAAGCCACTGCACGACGGCACCGCCGATGAAGATACTGCCTTCCAGTGCGTAGCGGGGCTCTCCGCCGGTCTGCCAGGCCACGGTCGTTAGTAAGTGGTTTTCGGATACCGCCGGGACCTCGCCCGTATTCATCAGCATGAAGCAGCCCGTGCCGTAGGTGTTCTTAACCATGCCGGGTCTCGTACATACTTGGCCGAAGAGCGCTGCCTGCTGATCTCCGGCAATACCGGCGATGGCCGTTGTGCCGCCCAACAGGTCGGTGGTTCCGTAGATTTCGCTTGAGTTGCGTACTTCGGGCAAGAGCGAGCGGGGCACGTCCATGACGGCGAGGAGCTCATCGTCCCAATCTCGGCTCCGGATATTGTACAGCAGCGTGCGGGAAGCATTCGACGGGTCCGTGGCATGCACGCCCGCCAGCTTCCATAGCAGCCAGGTATCGACGGTGCCGAATGCCAGTGCGCCCGCTTCTGCACGGGCACGCACCCCTGGGACGTTGTCTAGAATCCAGCGGATTTTGGTACCGGAAAAATAGGCATCCAGCACGAGGCCCGTCTTTTCATTGAAAAGCGCGGCGTGGCCGGCTTCTCGCAGCGCATCACAGAATCCCGCTGTCCTCCGGTCCTGCCAGACGATAGCATTGTAGACGGGCTCACCGGTTAGGCGGTCCCATACGAGCGTGGTCTCGCGCTGATTGGTAATGCCGATGGCCGCTATGTCGCGCGGCGCCAGGCGCAGAGCAGCGACGGCCTCGTGCGCCACGTCGCGCTGGGAATTCCAGATGGCAAGAGGATCGTGCTCTACCCAGCCAGGCTGCGGAAAAATCTGGGGGAACTCGCGCTGCGCCGTAGCCTGGATCGAACCTTCCCGGTCGAATACGATGGCACGGGAACTGGTTGTACCTTGGTCTAGGGCAAGTATATACGCCATGGCGTCTGCCAAAATGCTGCAAAGAATATACGTACGGCCAGACGCACGTGCAGGATGGTGGCGCATGCCGGCCCGTGTTATCCCGAAAGAATCCCGGGAGGGTCGCGCGCCTTCCGCGCTCCGGTTGCGCCTGCAACCACAGCTCGGGTTCGTCGTACGGATAAGTTGGTATCTGTCGGCGCGACCATGGATTTCCTGACTGTCTTTACCATCATTGCCTTTCTTCTGGTCGCGGTTGGTATGGGTGGCCGCTCCGAGAGCCCATGGCCGATGCTGGTAGGGTTCTTGCTCGTGGCCACGAGTATCGTTGCTCGCTTGGTGGCAGGCGGTGGTTTCTTTGCAGTGACGGTGCCCCTGTTTACAGATATGGGGCTAAGCCTTGTGCTTGCGTCTGCCTGGCTTGTTCTCCGGAGGCCCGGCGAGGGAGCCGGGCCGTTTTTCGCCCTGGGAATAGGAGCCCTTGGTGTAGCCGGCTTGCTTTATGTGCTGGCGCGTTTAATGGGCGTGTACGCCGAGGCGTCCATATTGGTCGAACTGGGACCTGACGACCATATTGAGGAAATTGCCCCCATTCTGAACCGTTACGATGCCACGTTTGAACAGGCCTTCCCGTCGGTGGGCCTTGCGCTTGACGAGGATTTGGCGCAAGTGTTCATGCTCGCGGTGAGCACTAGCGATGCGCCGAGCCTCATGGAGGATCTCGGCGCGGACCGCGAAAACATAGACCATGTAGAACTGAATGGCGAGGTATCCACGACGCCGATTCTTGGGCGCGCGCCGGATGCGGCTGCCCCGCGCCTTTACCTCGAAAACGATCCGCGCGTAGCCGAGCAGTGGGCACTCGAAGCAATTCGGGGTCACGAGGCCCATGCCATACTGCGGGAGCGCGCACCTACCAGGATGGCGCGTCTTGCCATTGTGGATACGGGCATTGACGCACGCCACGAAGACCTCGAGGCGGTGCTGGATGCCGGCGGGCATACCTCCGATGAGAACGGGCACGGCACGCACTGCGCGGGCATCGCGGCAGCCGCTACCAACAACCGGCGCGGCGTCGCGTCTCTGAACTGGGACGGCGCCTACATCCAGCTTGCTGGATACCGGGCGCTGGGCGAAGATGGTTCGGGCACGCTGGAAGAAATTGCCCAGGCCGTGATCGATGCCGCGCAGGCGGATGCGGACGTGGTGTCCATGTCCCTTGGGAGCTTTGCTGACGAGCCGCCGCGTGTCCTTGCTCTTGCCGTGGGCTTTGCGCTGGAGCGCGGCGCCATCGTGGTTGCGAGCGCGGGGAACGCGGGCCGGGATGCCGCCGGGCACTTTCCTTCCAATATTGAAGGGGTCATCGCCGTGGCGGCCGTAGACCAAAACCTTCGGAAGGCCTCCTTCTCCAATTCGGTGGGCGCGCTGACCAGACCGATTGCCGCGCCTGGAGTTGATGTGCTTTCGTCCTATCCAGGAAATGACTACCGCTTCCTCAGCGGTACGTCCATGGCCGCGCCCATTGTGGCCGGGATTATCGGCGTCATGCGGGCGCTCGATCCGGCGCTGACGGCGGAAGAGGCGTACGGCATCCTGCATGAGACAGGGACCACGGGGATTGACATGCCGCAGACCGGGCGCGTAGTCAATGCGGAGGCAGCCATAGGTGCCGTACTAGGTAGACGTGTACGCCAGGGAGCACCCGGTGGAGTCCTGCGCTAGGTGATATGGACTACGCCGCAGGCCCTCGCATACGCCCCTGCCTTGTCCGAAGATATAGCTGCGCTTAAGGGAGCACTCGTACGTGGGTGCGACGTGCGCGGGCCGGGCCCTCGCGGATGGGTTTTTGGATTGACTCCGCTGCCAATCGGCAGCCATAACCCAAAGCGCTCCACGTCCAGGAAAAAAGAGCCGTCGCTAGAGCATTCCCTCATGCATAGGGCCTTGGCCCTCTCGTGGGGAAGCATTGCGCCGGAGCATCGCTGCCGGATCTACCGCACGGACCAGGATCTATCTGCCTATTCATCGACGGTAAAGGATGCGCTGAGGCGTGTAGTGTCCCAGTCGAATTGCAGCACGCCGCCTGCTTCGGTCTCTTCTATCGAGATGAGGAAGTCCTCAACAGGCACCTCGAGCATGCCGGTCAGCAGCGCAACCCGACCAAGATCCAGGCTTGCGTCATAGGTCGTGCCTCCCTGGCCGGTCTGGGTGTTGATGATAAGGAGGCTCGAATCCGGGTCCGGGATCATGGAGAGCGTATACTCGCCTGCGGGAATACGGAGCGAACCGAAGGACAGGCCATGGCTCGTCGCAAGGTGCGTCGCCCTGTTGGCACCCATGCGCCATCTTTCTCCGTAGGGGACGAGCTCGCCAAAGATCGTGCGTCTGCGCTTGCTCGGTGTGCCAAAGTCTACCGCAATCACTGCGCCGCGCACCGAGGCCTCGGCAGAGCCTCGGCCTGAGAGGGCGCCAAAGGATTGGCCCGCACGGTCGAGTGCCGCATACCGTACCGCAAGCGCATCCAGATCTGCGCCAAATGTTCGCACAACGCGCAGCTTTCTTGTGGTGGCGCTGGCGTCTAGGAGAAGGAGACGTCCGGCTTCGTCAGTGCGCACGCCCATAGTGCCGCGAAAGGGGTGTGTTACCGTCATGGAGTCTGCCGAGAGGCGCCGCACAACGAACGGCATGACGCGGGATCCTGAGAACAGGTCTTGAACCACGCTGTCGACACCGGCGCTATGCGCGCGCGTCAGCATGAGCTCGAATGGCCAGTGGATCATGTCAAGGAAAGGGAGTACGGAGCCGTGTGCAGCGACGCTGACCGGGTCTGCATTGTCTGCCGTCAGGACGAGGCTGTCACCCTTCAATGTGGCCGTCTCGCGCCCCACCGGCACGTCTGGGTTCACCGGATCGTAGACAGCGGCTTCAAAGCGGACCAGGTCTCCCGCTACTGAGGTCTCGAGTTCATACCGAAATAGCCGCGTTGTTGGTGTGCGTAGCAAAACACGCGCTACCATCAGCTGTGGTGCGTGCGAAATTGCTTCCACCGCGAGCGTGTCTGAGCCGAGCGTGGTGACAAAGGCGGCCTTTTCCGGGCCCGGGGCGCAGGAAGCGCACACGGCTACACAGATAGCAACGAGGGCGTATTTCATGGTTACGTTGTGTTATTCACGGATTTGCACTACCATATCTATTTCGACGGCGATTCCAATCGGGAGAGAGGCCATTCCTACGGCCGCACGGGCATGTCTGCCGCGCTCTCCAAAGACCTCCACCATGAGATCGGAGAAGCCGTTAATGACGGCCGGCTGCTCGGTGCAGTCGTCTGTACAGTTGACCATTCCGACCACCTTCACGATGCGGACGACGTTCCGCAGGTCCCCGATCTCGGCCTTTAGCGAGGCCAGTAGCGCGATGGCCGTCAGGCGGGCAGCCTCATAGCCCTCCTCCACCGTCAGGTCCCGGCCCACCTTGCCTGTTACGTAGCTGCCGTCTGCCTTCAGGGGGCCGTGCCCGGCCAGAAAGACGAAGTCGTCTGCACGCACGCTGCGGACGTAGTTGGCTACGGGTGCCGGGGGGGTGGGCAGAGCGATGCCCAGCTCCACGAGGCGTGCCTCGGGATCGAATCCCGGATCTGTCGGGGCCGAGCAAGCGACGGCGACGACGAGGAATACGGCAAGCCGCATGTCAATGGGAAATTAGGTGACGAGTGCCGCGAACTGCTGCATATCCACGTTGCCTCCGCAGAGCACCAGGCCAACATTCTGGCCCGCGTACCTCCCTGCCTGCTGCAGGAAGGCTGCGACGGCCACGCCGGCAGCGCCCTCCACTACAAGGTGCTCTTTCCGGTAAAGATAACGCATGGCGTCCCGAATGGCGTCCTCGCCGACCACCAGCCAGTCGTCCACTAGCTCACGGCAAAGCGGGAAGGTTATGGCGCCATCTTCCACTCCACCGGCTGTGCCGTCGGATAGGGTGGGTCTCGTAGGCAGCGTAACGATGCGTCCGGCAGCCACGGAGGCGTGGAGAACGGCGGAGGCTTCCGGCGAACATCCGACAATACGGAGGCCAGGCCGGCTAGCCTTGGCGTAGGCAGCAATGCCTCCGATAAGGCCGCCCCCGCCGACGGCAGCGAAGATGGCATCGAGGCCCCTTAGCTGGCGCAGCATTTCCACGGCGACAGTGCCCTGGCCGCCGATAACGGCCGGGTCATTGTAAGGCGAAACGAAAACCTTGTCCTGTTCGCGGGCCGCGAGGCGTGCGGCACATTCAGCCTCCACGCCATCCTTGCCGACGAAGCGCAGCGCCACGCCAAATTGCCGGAGCATAGCCACCTTGTTGGCCTGCGCCGTCTCTGGCAGGTAGATGGTGCCATCCATACCCAGCACCGCTAGCGCGTGCGCGAAGGCAAGGCCGTGGTTGCCGGTAGAGGCTGCGAGGACGCCCCTGCGGCGCTCCTCTTCGGTAAAGAGTAGAAGCCTGTTCAGGGCGCCGCGTGCCTTGAATGACCCCGTGACCTGAAGGTTCTCGAGTTTCAGGTAGGGTCTGCCGTCGAGCGCGAGGGCGCGCACAAACGGCGTCTGGCGCACATGGGACCGAATGCGTGCCTCGGCAGCCAGGACTTCGCGGTAAAACCGGGTCATTTATACGGTCCCTGTGAGATATGCCTGTCTCCTGGCTTCTTTAAAGCGCTCTATCGCGTAGCGAAGCATCGTACGGGGCATGCTGCGGTAGTGTATGCGCAGGAAATCCTCCTCCACGCGCAGGTTGCACTTTCCGACCTCGCGCAGCATCCATCCCACGGCCTTGTGGATAAGTGGCTCGCTGTCTTGGAGCAGCACTTCGGAGATGGCGAGCGTATCCACGTATTCTCCGTCCTTTATGAAATGCAGCGTGGCTACGATGGCTATGCGGCGCTCCCAGATGCTCGTAGACTTCGCCAGCACATATAGTGCGGAGCGCTCGCGTGAGGTGAGATAGGGGCCTACAATCTTGTGCGCAGACGCGTCTACAAGGTCCCAGCTGTTTATCCATGGCGTGCATCGGAGGTAGGCGCCGAAGACCTCCTTCTTTTTCGCCTGGTTTCCACGCTGAAAGGCCAGTACGAGGATTGCAAGTGCCACGAATCGGTCTTCGTGGAAAGCGGACTGCAGTAGCCGGAGTGTCTCTTCAAGAGGCAGCGCCTGGAAGCGCGAGGCAATTCTCCGAAGCTTGGGGACGCGGATGCCCCGGAACCTGTCGCCTTCCCCATACTCTCCTTTGCCCGTCTTGAAGAAGCCTTGCAGGTGAGCTGCCCTTGCGGAATCGTGCAGCGCCGCGAGATGCTCCTGTACCAGTGCAGCGGTCATCGTCCAGGAGAGAGCGTTCGAAGGA
Source organism: Rhodothermales bacterium (assembly GCA_965216255.1). Taxonomy (GTDB): domain Bacteria; phylum Bacteroidota; class Rhodothermia; order Rhodothermales; family Bin80. The sequence continues at coordinate 2,475,138 of OZ244148.1, read as the reverse complement.
AGAATTCTGCTGCTGCTCCAAGGGCTTCGACCCACCGGCGGTGGGTGAGGAAACCATGTAATTTGTTCAGGAAGACGGGCGGTTCGACATGAGATATCCGCATGTGCGCGGCCTCCACCAGTAGCACGGCTTGGAACTTACGTTCAGAAGTGAAGCAATCTATGACGCATACAATCTTGCGTCGTGACGGAGCTGAACCTCCATAGAAGCAGAGGACGGTAGTCCCGTCCTGGCTTCGCTGCCCTAGCGCAGAGGCAAAAGTCCCAAGACAGCCCACGGGAGCCCCTAGCGAACGCATACGCATGGAACACGGCTGCCCGTGAATAGTCTTTTGAAGCTATTTTTATGATCCGGCAAAGTAGATGCACAGCCCCACTGGCGCAGACGAAAACATCCCCGAAGGGTACGACCCGCATCTGTACAGGATCCGGCATTCGGCTGCCCACGTCATGGCGCAGGCCGTGCTGGAGCGATTTCCGGAGGCAAAGCCGACCATAGGGCCGCCCATAGAGGATCGGTTCTACTATGACTTTGATATGCCGCAGGTGCCGCGAGAGGAGGACCTGGCGTGGATAGAGGCCCGCATGCGCGAAATCGTAAAGGGTCGCTATGCCTTTACCGTGCGTGAAGTGACGCCGGATGAGGCGTGCACTCTCTTCCGGGACAATCCTTACAAACTCGAGCTGATAGACGAAATCGCACAAGATCCGTCGGAGCATCTCACGGTCTATCAGCAGGATACGTTCGTGGACCTCTGCCGCGGACCCCATGTGCCGCACACGGGGTACATAAAGGCCAACGCCCTTAAGCTGTTGACCATCGCCGGGGCCTACTGGCGGGGGGACGCCACGCGTCCGCAGCTGACGCGCATCTACGCAACAGCCTGGCGGAACCGTACAGATCTGGAAGCCTATCTGAAGCGGGTGGAGCTTGCGCGGGCCCGGGACCACCGCCGCCTGGGCCGGCAGTTGGAGCTCTTTACCTTCAGTAACCGCGTGGGACCGGGGTTGCCTCTGTGGTTGCCGAAGGGGGCCATCCTGCGCGAGACGCTGGTGGGATTCCTGAAGCGGGAGCAGCTCAAGCGCGGCTACCTCCCGGTCGTAACGCCGCACATAGGGCGGCTTGAATTGTACCGGACCAGTGGTCACTATCCGTACTACAGCGACAGTCAGTTTCCCGCCATGAACGTAGGCAAAGACGACGGCTACCTGCTCAGGCCGATGAATTGTCCGCACCACATTCAGATATATGCGGACCGGCGCCGGAGCTACCGCGAGCTGCCCATACGCCTGGCGGAATTCGGGCAGGTGTACCGGTACGAGCAGACCGGCGAGCTAGGCGGACTGACGCGTGCGCGCGGCTTCACCGTTGATGATGCGCACATTTTCTGCCGCCACGACCAGGTCAAGGCTGAAATCGCTGATGCGGTAGACCTCGCGCTCAGCGTCCTGGGCTCACTCGGATTTGAGGACTTCCGCGTGCAGCTTTCGCTGCGGGATCCGGCAGACACCCAAAAGTACACCGGCGATGCCGCCATCTGGGATGAGGCTGAAGAGTCCATCCGGGCCGTGGCGCGCGAGCTGGCGCTCGATGCCTACGAAGCCTCAGGCGAGGCAGCCTTCTACGGCCCCAAGGTAGACTTCATGGTGCGCGATGCCCTCGGGCGCGAGTGGCAGCTGGGTACCGTTCAGTTAGACTACAACCTGCCCGAGCGATTTGATCTAACGTATGTAGGCGCCGACGACCGGCGCCACCGTCCAGCCATGATACACCGTGCGCCATTCGGTTCGCTGGAGCGCTTCATCGGCGTGCTGATCGAGCACTGCGGCGGCGCTTTTCCGGCGTGGTTGGCTCCCGAGCAGGCGCGTCTGCTGCCAATAGCGGATGCCCACGTCCCCTACGCAAAACAGGTCAGGGAGCAACTTCTGGCGGCAGGGCTTCGTGTCCACCTGGATGATCGGGCCGAGAAGGTGGGGTACAAGATCCGGGAAGCCCAGATGCAGAAAGTGCCCTACATGCTCGTCATGGGCGCACGCGAAGTGGAAGACAAGACGGTAGCGCTGCGTTTGCGCAGCGGAGAGAACCGCGGTGCGATGACCGTAGATGCTCTTATTCAGCTTGCAGCAGCAGAGATGCCGGCTGGCAGCTTGATGCCCACGTAGGCACTTCTCGGTCGGCCAACTCTGCAAAGAGCGCATCCATGGCCTGCTGCGTGCGGCGCGGCACGTCGTCCACGGGAACGATTTCCACGTCTTGGGCCCTGCGGCGGCCAAACTCCGCGCCGCCGCGCTTTAGCGAGCGCTCCGACACGGTAATACGCAGCGGCATACCCCGAAGGTCGGCATCCGCAAACTTGACTCCGGGGCTGGCGTCACGCTCATCGAAGAGGACTTCAATGCCAGCGTCCAAGAGGGCTTGGTATAGCCTCTCGGCTGTCTGTCGCACAGTTTCACTCCTCGAGAGCATCACCAGCGTCACGTGAAACGGTGCAACGGAAATGGGAAGGTCCATCCCTTTATCGTCGGCATACTCTTCGGCCACGCAAGCAAGCAGCCGGCCGACTCCTATGCCATAGGAGCCCATGGTAATGGGGTGATCGTCTCCGCTTTCGTCCGTATAGGTAGCACCGAGCGCTGCGCTGTAGCGAGTCCCGAGCTGGAATATATTGCCGACTTCAATGCCCCGGACAACCCGGAGCGGTTTGCCGCCAATGGGGTCAGGGGCGCCGTCGTACGCCAGCGCGATGGGCCCCACTACATCGGCGCCAAAGTCCCGGGCGTAGTTTGCCCCCGTATAATGGTAGTCCTTCTCGTTTGCGCCGACAACGAGATTCGTCGTCGCGGCGACAAGGTCGTCCACCACCACTACGGCCAGGTCCCTGTTGATGCCCCGGGGGGAGGCATAACCGGGTATGGCGCCAATGCGTTCGATCTCTTCGGCTTCAGCCGGACCAAGTGTCCGCGCCCCAGCCAGATATGCGAGCTGCAGCACATTCACTTCCATGTCTCCCCGTACGAGGCCAATCACAATTCTGGCCGGTGCTTCTTTGCCAAAGTCGCCCATGAAGAAGACCATTTTGGCGGTTCGCGTCCGGTCTACGCCGAGGTAGCGGGCGACATCTTCAATGGTTGCTGCGCCTGGCGTATGCACGCGCTTTAGTGGTTCCGGCGCACCGTTATCCTCTGGGATTTTCTGGAAGGCGGCCACGTCCAGGTTGGAGGCATAGCCGGTTTCCTTGCAGATGGCCAAGGAGTCTTCTCCGGTCGGGTTGATGTACATGAATTCGTGCGCCGTCTTGCCTCCCATCATCCCGACGTCACTCTGCACGGCTGCAAGATTCAGTCCTACGCGGGCGCCGATGCGGTAGTAGGCATCATAATGGCGCTCATACTGCTCTTGCAGACCCTTTTCGTCTAGATCCAGCGTATAGGAATCCTTCATGACAAATTCCCGCGTACGTATGAGCCCGCCTCGGGCCCGCGGCTCGTCACGGAACTTGGTCTGGATGTGGTACACAATCATGGGGAGTTGCCGGTAGGAGCGGATCTCCGTGCGGCAAAGGTCGGCTACCACTTCCTCGTGCGTCATGGCCAGCACCAGATCCCGCCCCCTCCGGTCCTTTAGCCGGCCCATGGTGTCACCGATTTCGTACCAGCGCCCGGTCTGCTGCCACAGTTCGGCAGGGTGCACAACGGGCATGCACATTTCCTGTCCGCCGATGACATCCATCTCCTCGCGGAGGATTTGTTCAATCTTGCGCAGCGAACGCTGGGCGAGTGGCAGGTAGGAGAACAGTCCCGAGGCGAGCTGGCGGATATAGCCGGCCCTGAGGAGCATCCGGTAGGAAGCGGTGTCCGCCTCTGTGGGTGCCTCGCGGAGCGTCTGCCCGAACAGTGTGGAAACTCGCATGATGGTTCGTATAGAAAATGCGTTGTACGGATCGCGTGGCAAAACGAGCCGGGGAGAGCGGTCTGCACCGCCAATTCACAAGGATACGGGAAAACGGGCCGCCGTCCTGGATAGTGCTGGCAAGGGGTGCAATCCGCGGGGCGTATTGACGGGTGAATCGTGGACTGGACGGCTGGACGTCTCCGCGATAGTCGGCCTCGACGCCCTCGCAGCAACCGTACGTTGAGGCGAGTCACAAAGCAAGGGATGCCGGAAGCGCATCCAGGAGTATAGTGCCTGCGCCGCACTGCACTGGGCCAGCCGGAGGAATGTGGCGATTGCGTGAAACTTTGTACTGGCAAGTGGATTGCTTCGATCTGTTATTTATATTCAGTCTAAATAGACATAAGACGAGGACGCGCCACATGTTCGTTCCGGCTCCGCTTACCAGTTTTACGGATGGCTGTGACATCGTGGTTTACGGCATCTCTGGCGAAGCGGCACATCGATTGAGAGATGTCGGGCTCCGCGAAGGTGCCCTCGTTGCAGTGCTACAAAATACGGGTAACTTAATTGTGCGTGTGGCTGGCTGCCGGATTGGGCTGCGGAGGGAATTGGCCATGCAAATTCTTGCTACGCCGGCAGGGGCATGACGCTCAGGGATCTAAAGCCGGGTGAGCAGGGCACGATTACGGGCTACACGCAGAATGCCCCCCCGACCCGGCTCATGGAAATGGGAATGCTACCCGGCGAACTCGTGGCAGTTGTTCGTCTGGCGCCGCTTGGTGACCCCATGGACCTCAGGGTTCGTGGCTACCGGCTCTCCATACGCAAGGAAGAGGCCGCGCTGATTCGCGTCGACCGGCATACCTAGGCGGCGCCCCAACGTCTTCCGCCATGACCTCGCCCGGTGCTCCGCTACGCATTGCCCTTGCGGGTAACCCCAATGTGGGCAAGACGACCGTCTTCAACCTGCTTACGGGCATGCGCCAGCGTGTGGCGAATTTTCCCGGAGTGACGGTTGAGCGCAAGAGTGGCATGCTGTCCGGTTCGCCAGCTGCGGAAGTCGTTGACCTGCCCGGCACATACAGCCTGAATCCAAGGTCGCTGGATGAGAAGATTGCCTACGACGTACTGACTGGGCGCCTGGAGCGTGCTCCGGATGTTGTGGTATGCGTGGTGGATGCCTCCAACCTGGAACGTAACCTGTTCTTGGTTACGCAGGTTATGGATCTCGGCCTTTCCACCATCGTGGCGCTCAACATGGTGGATGCGGCCGAAGGGGCAGGAATCAAGGTTGATACTGAGGCGCTGGGCCACGCACTAGGCTTACCGGTCGTAGCGATGGTGGCCGCGCGCGGGGAGGGTCTCGCAGAACTCAAGAATGCTATCCTTGATCCCCCGCCCGCCGCCCGCGGGCAGCGCTGGACGCTAATGGATGCCCTTGCGGCCCGGCTGCCAGCGCTCATGGCATTGCTCCAGCGTGAAGTGCCGAGCATGCCTGAGCCGCACCTGTTTGTGGAGGTGCTCCGGGCCATTGGGGAAGATGCGGCGCTCGGGACGTGGCAGCATCAGGCGCCGGAATTTATGCACAAAGTGACAGCGCTCCGGGCCGAACTTGAGGGTCGCGGGGTAGCCTACCGCCACGCGGAGGTCATGGGCCGATACGCATGGATTGGACCCATTGCAGCGGAGGTTTCGAAGAAGGAGAAGGATCCTTCCGAGCTTACGCTGACGGACCGCATAGACGCTGTGGTTACACACCGGGTAGCCGGACCGCTGATCTTTGTCGTGCTGCTCGCCCTTGTATTCCAGGCGGTCTTTTCGTGGGCCGTACCGGCCATGGACGCCGTTGAGGCGGGTATAGCCGGACTCGGGGCCTTGACCAGACGCCTGCTGCCAGCGGGGATGGCAGCCGACCTTGTAGTGGACGGTGTCATTACCGGCGTGGGGAACGTGGTAGTGTTCCTGCCGCAGATCCTGCTCCTCTTTTTCTTCCTGGGGCTAATGGAGGATTCGGGCTACATGGCCCGCACGGCATTCATCATGGACCGCGTAATGAAACGCGTGGGGCTAAGTGGGGGGTCCGTGCTGCCACTGCTAAGTTCCTACGCCTGTGCCATTCCCGGTATCATGGCCGCGCGCACGCTGGATAATGAGCGTGACCGGATCATTACCATCATGGTGGCGCCGCTCATGAGCTGCTCCGCCCGGCTGCCCGTATACACGCTCTTTATCGCTGCGTTCATTCCTGCGGGCACGCTCTTTGGTCTTCTCGGATATCAGGGCCTGACCATGTTCTCCATGTACCTTATGGGGACGGTGATGGCATTCGTGGCTGCCTGGGTGCTCAAGCGAGTGGTGTTCAAGGGGAGCGCTTCCTATTTCGTGATGGAACTGCCGCCGTATCGCAGGCCCAGAATGCGGCAGGTGTTTTGGCGGATGATCCAGCGCTCGAAGATTTTTGCCGTGCGGGCTGGCAAGATCATCTTCTCTCTCAGCATTGTGCTCTGGTTCATGGCCAATTTCCCAAAGGTAGAGCCTGGACCGGAACTTGCGGCGATGCGGCAGCAGGCGGAAGATGGGCGAGCGGCCGCCTACGCGGCCGCTCTGGGGGGGGCTGCGGACTCCACGATTGCCCATGTCCTTGGGATGCTGGCGGCAGGAGAGTCGGAGCGTGTAGACTCGATCAGCCGCGGGCAACCGGAGATGGTCCGCACTGCCCGGCTGGCCTATGTCGTGGACCAGAGGTTTGAAGCTCGCAGCGAAGAGCTCAAGCGCATGGAGCGTTCCCTGCAGATCCGCGGAAGCTTTATTGGCCTATTCGGACGGCTGCTCGAGCCCGTAATGCAGCCCCTGGGTTTTGACTGGAAGATGAGTGCGGGCATCGTGGCAGCGTTTGCCGCACGCGAGGTCATCATCAGCACGCTCGGCATCATCTACAGTGCTGGGAAGGTGGACGAGGGCAGCATTGTACTGCGCGAGCAGATCAAGGCGGACAAGTATCCAGATGGCCGGCCCGTCTTCACCACGCTCGTAGCCGTGAGCCTACTGGTATTTTTCGTTTTTGCCCTGCAGTGCATGAGCACTCTTGCCATCGCCCGTCGCGAGACGAATTCCTGGCTATGGCCTGCCGTCATGTGGGCCTACATGACAGGACTGGCCTATGTGCTTTCGCTTATTGTGTACCAGGGTGGCAGGGCCCTGGGATTCGGATAGTGGGCCCAGAGGGACTTGAACCCCCGACCGACGGATTATGAGTCCGCTGCTCTAACCGGCTGAGCTATGGGCCCCTGTTTCAGTGTAACGCGTTGGCACCTACCCGGGTTCAGGATTTGAATGTGCGGGTGCTACCGGGCAGGAACGCGGCATTGCCGGCCCTGCAGCGGACGGCCGCCCAATCAAGTGGGCCGTCCGCGATGATTTTGCACACGTGTTTTTCCATGCTCTGGCCCGTAAGAGAAACTTTGATAGGGCTTTGTTTTATGTACCGCAAAGATTACCATGAGCCCCCCCCATGAAATGCACGCCTGTCCTTTGCCTTGCTTTCGCGGCCTGTACGGCTGCTCACGAGCCTGAGCCCATGTTCTCGGCTGCACGGCTGGTGGACCTCACTCATGCCTTTGATGCCGAAACAGTCTACTGGCCAACGGCGGATGGCTTTGCGCTCTCGATGGACGCCAAGGGGTGGCAGGAGGCTGGCTACTACTATGAAGCCAATTCCTTTACTGCCGCCGAGCATGGTGGGACGCACTTGGATGCTCCCATACACTTTGCGGAAGGCGCGTGGACCACGGAGGCCATTCCTCTGGAGCGGCTCATGGGCCAGGCGGTAGTAGTGGACATCTCTGACAAGGCCATGGCCGACCGGGACTATCAGGTCACAGTTGACGATATCCTTGCATGGGAAGCGGAGCATGGCGTGCTTCCAGAGGGGGTGAAGCTGCTCTTCAGGACCGGATACGGAGAGTTTTGGCCGGACCGGGAGCGGTATATGGGCACGAGCGAACGCGGCCTAGAGGCTGTGGCTAAGCTGCATTTTCCTGGGATATCGGCGGATGCCGCCCGGTGGCTGGTGGAGAAACGCACGGTCCATGCCGTAGGCTTGGATACGCCGAGCATTGATTACGGACAGTCCGCTTCTTTCGAGACGCATACCGTCTTCTTTGCAGCCAACATCCCAGCGTTCGAAAACGTGGCGAACCTGGACAAGTTGCCGGTCTCGGGGTTCACGGTCATTGCGCTTCCCATGAAGATTCGCGGCGGCAGCGGGGGACCGCTGCGTATTATCGCAGTCATAGGCGGATCCTGAATCGGTTGTTCTGGTTATAACTTAATTAAAATCTACCTGTAAAGATGCCGCGGCAAATTGATAGAATAGATGCGCGTATCCTGAATCTGCTGCAAGGAGCAGGCCGGATGAAGCGCAATGAGATTTCGGAGAAAGTCGGCCTGTCCGTTCCCAGCGTTAGCGAGCGGATGCGCAAGCTGGAGACCGACGGCATCATCGTAGGTTATCACGCGGTTGTGGACGCCAAGCGGTTGCATTATCAGGTAACGGCTTTCATTCGCATAATGGTGCGCAACTCCGACAGCTACCGGAACATGATCGACGAGATGCACCGAAGCGGCGAGGTACTGGAAATACATTCCATTACCGGTGAGGGGTCGCACATAGTAAAAGTGCGTACCCGAGACACGCTTAGCCTAGAGTTATTGTTGGGCAGAATACAGGCCTTGCCAGGCGTTACGGGCACCTGTACGAGCATCGTGCTCAATACGTACAAGGAGACTCGGCAACTGGAAGCCACAACCAAATCCGATTCGGACCGCGCGTAGAATATACGGGCTATTCTGCCACTTGCCCCTAAGTCTCGGTTGGATTCCAGCGCCTTTGCTCATGCCTGATCCTAGCCCAGAGGCGGGCGCTGTACCTTCGGTCTCAAGTGAGCAGGACCGCGATCTGGTTGCACTGGCGCTAGCAGGAAATGACGGCGCCTTTGCGCGGCTGGTGGGAAAGTATGCCAGCGGCCTGCGGCACCATATTCAGCGCATTGTTCGCTCCGGTGCAGACGTAGACGATCTGGTACAAGATAGCTTCATCAAGGCCTATGCTGCACTTCCGTCGTATAGCGCTGGCTATGCCTTCTCCACCTGGCTGTACCGTATTGCCGCCAATCATTCCATCGATTTCCTGCGGAAGAAGAGGCTATCCACTACGTCCCTCAACAAGCTGGTAGAGACCAAAGACGGTTTCCTGCAGGTAGAAATCCCGGACAATACCTATCGCCCTGACCGCCACATCGTTGCGGACCAGCGCCGCGAGCTCATCCAGCGTGCCATAGACGCTCTGCCGCCGAAGTACCATCGCGTAATTGTCCTCCGGCACCGTGAAGACAGATCCTATGAAGAGATTGCCACGGAGCTCTCCCTGCCACTTGGTACGGTCAAGGCCCACATCTTTCGAGCGCGCAAACTGCTCTACACGTATCTGCGCGACCATCGGGAGGCCATATAATCCTGGATTATTCACCAGCCAAAAGAATAGCAGGTGTAGACAATGCAAGAGGGGCTGTCGGAAGTGGTACATTCTGTTGTAAGGCAGCAATATCTTCGTGGAGCCTGCCGCAAAGCTGATTTTGGCGTGGATGCAGGGCAATGAGCCCCGCGAATGGTCTGTTTTCGACGCAAAGGCGTACCGTGAAGACGTACCTCTGCCGTTGAATAAGCCCGTACAGTCCAGAACCGATGCTGCGCTAACGAGCGCGGCACGGCCTCATTCCAAGGTAACCCACGTCAGCTGCTGGTAGCGCCCCCAGAACTGTCGCCAGAGCGCTACGGCGCTGAAGGCTATCCGGATTTCGATGTTACGTGCGTGCCGCACTATCAGCGCTCCCACCTTCAAGACATCCTTCTGAAACGTCTTCAAGTGCATGTGCCGTGCTCCCGGCTGCTTCATTGTGCAGCGACCCAGGTGTAGCACCTCGTACACAAGCAGGTAAAGCTGTAGCAGGACTTCATTGTGCGCGTAAAACGGCGTTTCTTCCGGCTGTGCTTCCTCTTTGCGTGGAATAGGTAGGCCCCGGTAATGGGTCTTGGGGCGTGGCGACGACGACAGCGCCATGGAACAGGCTTGATTTAGTTCTCCCATGTGGGCTTCGGCCTTACCCCTTCTGCGATAAAGATGCAGGATCTCCTCCGCCGAGTAGGCGTGCTCGTGCTGATCGGTAATCAGATAGAAGTGCTCGGGGAACAGTTCCCCGGGATTCGGCAGCACCACCAACACGACGCGCCGCTCGCACTCCCAAGACAGGGCGCGGTATTGCATAGCACTGTTCCTCTTTGGGTTGTACGCCCGACAAATAGGGCTCGGCCACTGCCGCCAGGACGTCGTTTTCCTTCAGGCGCATTATGTAGCCAATCCAAATCCGCTCCAGCTTACTGCATAACGCTCCACTGTTAAAGGCCGCGTCCAACCGCACGATCACCTTTCGGGCCACATCCGTTCGCAGCCTGAGAGCGATCTTCTTGATAAAGTTGTAGCAGTCGTTTGGCACATGCGCATTGCCACGACGCAGCGTGGCGCCCAGCATGTCGCCGGTTTCCGCACAACTGGCAATAAGAGGCAGGAAGATGTTGCGCTTGTAGTGCCCGTTATAGGCACTGCCCTGCTGCCGACCATGCGCATCCACGAGCAATACGTCTATATCCATGACCAGCGTATCGTAGCGCTTGCCACCTCTGGCATGCAGGAGGCGCTCCATGGCAAAGGTGGTGACGAAATGGCTCAATCTGGCCAGGTTCTTCTTTGTGCCCAGCCTACCTAACAGCCGGGAAATGGTAGGCTGTGAGGCCAAAGGCTTGCCGTCTTAGAGCCCACCCGTCCCTGCCTTCATTGAGGCGACGGGGCGCATGGCCGCCTCATGGCGCAGACGGCGCATATCACGCTGGCGCATCCTGCCCTGCGCCAAGAGCAGCAAGACAGACTACAAGAGCTCATCAAAGCGATGCGTAAATGCGCCCCGGAATGCGGGAATCGCTAAGGATCGCTGCCAGGCGAGCTGTGAGGCCGGTAAGCATGAAGAGCGACCGCAGCAGGAGGACTCCGGCATCGGATGTTAACTTTTCCGAAGGGTGCCCCGTGACTTTTACAGACTTATTGAAGGGCGCCGTCAACACATGTCCAGCGTGCGCCGTGATAAGGCGCTTTTCCCTAGTGGGTACGAATCCCACTCGATATCTGTCGTTCCAATTGGTAGCGGCCAAAGCGATTCATGGAGGTAACGATATGGATTGAAGCACTTTGGTAAAAGGATCACATTGGTGATTCAGCGAGCATGCAGGCCGGAACGCGTAGTGAATGCCGAGCAGGCCTCGAAACGTGCAATGCGGAAGCCGACCCTCCTTTGGAAAGGGGAAGGCCGCCGGTAGTCTGGGAAGAGAACGACACAAGCACCAGGTTACTTCCGCCGGGGTAGTGGCACTGGCATGCATGCAAGATGGGGAAAGTAGCAACACGGTGCGCCAGGCTAACTGGCCAAGTACAGGAGGTGTAAGTCCTCTGTGGTAAAGGATATAACCAATCCATATCTCTCCCCAAGCCGTGCGGTCGTTCTCGTGAGGGAACGGGCGAAGCGTCGGCAGGGGCGCATATGGGCGGAGCTAATGAGCGCCGAAAGGACCATTGTTCGGAGTGCCGAAGTCCTCGTGTTGGCTGAAGGCAATACTGATTGGACCGATATGGTGAGGTTCAATAGGGCTCCGCGGCGTCCAAGAACTCAGGCACGTATGTACGTACAAGGTTGGGACCTGGGAGGCCTCCTCGCTGCCCAGCGCTTAGGGCGGGGCCGCCAAAGCCAAGGCATTGCCGAGCGGAGGATGAACGGCGAGGAGGAGTCAGATGCGATGATAGTAGCGATGAAGCCGGCGAACAAAGCGCGGAGGACCGCGCGGCGGAGTTGGTGGAGCGAAGCGTCGCACCCGAGGGGAAATCGGACAACCCAACACACACCGTGCGCCGTGATAAGGCGCTTCTTCCTTGTGGGTGCGAATCCCACGCAACAGCTGTCGTTTCAGTTGGTAGCGACCAAGGCGGTTTATGGAGGTAACAACATGGACTGAAGCACTTTGGCAAAAGGATCGCTTAGGCGATTTAGCGAGCATGCAGGCCGGAACGCGCAGTGAATGCCGAGCAGGCCTCGAAAAGGGCAATGCGGAAGCCGACCCTCCGGTGTCATGGGGAAGGCCGCTGGTAGACCGGGAAGAGAACGACACGTGCACCGGTCTATTTCCGCCGGGGTACTGGCACTGGCATGCATGCAAGATGGAAGGAGTGGCAACACGGGAAGCCCTGACGGCGGTGTAGCACACACCAACCGGAAGCCCGCAAGGGTCAGGCCGGGCCGAGAGGGTGGCGGAGTGGCCCGTAGTACCGTAGAGACGGGGTAATGCCCGTGGAGGAAAGGGGCCGCAGGTGCGGAGCGATGTTCGTAGAGGGAAAGGCCACGGCATTGGCAGAGACCTACTAAACCGGTAAATGGTCGGAGACCTCGGCGGCATCACATGCGAAAGTGAAGGAGCCATGTGGCATGCTAGGCACGCCACGGGGTGTTATCAGGGCGTAAACAGGCCTGATGATCAACGGACTCAAGTCATGGAGTGGAAACAGGGACCGTGCAAGTCTTTGAACAGGAGAAGCTCCATGGGGCGACGCCGTTGTCCGAGTGCGAGTTGCATGATCCGCCTGGAGAGCCGGGTGCGGTAGTGCCGCACGCCCGGTTCGGTGAGCGGCGGGAGGAAACACGGTTAGGGAAGCCGGACTGCGGGTGCGCCAGGCGAACTGGCAAGACACAGCGGGTGCAAGTCCCGTGATATGAAGCTACAACCCAGCACATATCTCCGCGAGCCGTGCGTTGTCATTCGTGAGGATGGCAGCGAAGCGTCGGTAGCGGTGCGTGCGGTCAGGGCTATTGAGCACCGAAAGAGGCAATATTCGGGTCGCCGAGGCTTTCCTCAGAGTCGAAGGCAACATGGATACTCTCGCTATGGTGAGAGAGTACCAGGCCCGCGGTGTCGAAGAACCCATGGACGTACGTACGTGTCTTGTCGGGACCTGGGAGGCCTTCATCTCGCCCTGCTGTTGTGCAGGGCCGCAACGGGAAGGAGCTTGCTCCAAAGCCGGAGATGGACGAGATGAAGGAGTCAGATACAGTCATAGTAGCGACGAAGGCTGCGAACAACGGGGAGAGATCCCCGGCGGAGCAGCTGGAGCGAAGGACTGTACCCAAGGGGAAACCAGAAAGTCCACACACGTACCAAGCGCAGAATTGGGAGCGCGTGTCACAGGGGATGGACTGGTTACGGCAATGCGTGAAGCGGAACCCACAGGAACGCCTCATGACGCTCTTACATCATGTCAATGTCGACTCCCTTCGGGCCGCATTCTACGCGCTTAAGCGCGATGCGGCGGCGGGGGCAGACGGCGTGACGTGGCAGGAGTACGCGGATGGATTGGAAAACCGCTTGGTGGACCTATGCGATCGTGTGCACCGTGGAGCGTACCGAGCGACCCCCTCCCGGCGGGTATACATACCCAAGCCGGATGGAGGTGAACGACCGCTCGGTATCGCCGCACTGGAAGACAAGGTCGTCCAGAAAGCGGTCGTGGAGTGCATCCTGACGCCCATTTATGAGGCGGAGTTTCACGGGTTTAGCTACGGGTTTAGGCCGGGGCGTGGCGCACATGATGCGCTCGACGCTCTGGCCTACGTGATTGAGCGTCGGCAGGTCCGCTTCATCGTGGACGCCGACATCCGCAAGTTCTTCGACATGGTAGACCAGGATTGGTTGATCCGATTCCTGGAGCACCGTATCGGAGATAAGCGCGTGATACGCCTGATCATCAAGTGGTTGAAGGCAGGGGTGATGGAGGGGCAGGTATGGCAGGAGAGTGAGCAGGGAACGCCGCAGGGTGCGGTGATCTCTCCGATTCTTGCCAATATCTACCTTCATTACGTGCTGGACTGCTGGTTTCAGGCGTGGCGTTCATCACAGAGGATAGTGGGAGAGGCATACATCATCCGCTATGCGGATGACTTCGTGGTATGTTTCCAGCACAGATGGGAGGCACAACGTTTCCTGCAAGACCTGCAAGAGCGGCTCGATCATTTCGGGCTTAGCCTGCATCCAGGCAAGACACGACTGCTGGAGTTTGGGCGATTTGCAGATCACAACCGCAGGAGACAGGGCGAACGCCGACCGGAGACGTTCGATTTTCTGGGCTTTACGCACTATTGCCGTAAGGACCGGAAGGGGCGCTTCGGAATAGGTCGCAAACCCATTGCCAAACGGATGTCCCGCTTTCTGAAGCGGGTGAAGGAAGGGTTGGTCCAACGAATGCACATGAATGTGCATGAGACGGGTCGCTGGCTGGGTCGGGTGCTCAATGGGTGGCTGAATTACTATGCCGTTCCGACGAGCTATCCTTACTTACAGCGATGTTACCGCCGCCTTCGCTGGATATGGCTGAAAGTGCTACGGCGACGATCCCAGAAGGATCAAACGTCGTTGGAGCGTATCGGCCTGTTAGCCACGAAGTATTGGCCGAAGCCGCATGTTCGTCACCCATGGCCGGACGCACGATTTGCCGTCACGCGCGTCGGCGCAACCCAAGGGAGGAGCCGGGTGCATTAACGTGCATGCCCGGATCTGTGCGGGGGGCCCGGGGCAACCTGGGTCCCTACCGCGATCCCGGAGCGAAAGCGACGGACAAGCCACCGGATCCTACGGCAGGTGCGCCTCCCGCCGACTCTACGGACGCAGAGCCGGACTTCGTGTGTCACATGGGATGGTTCGGTTACGGCTATGGGTTGGTTAGCCGGCCCATTAACGTCATGCGCGGCGGCGCGACCTGAGGGAGGAGCCGGATGCCTTAACGGGCACGTCCGGATCTGTGCGGGGGCCCCGGGGAAACCCGGGGCCTACCGGTGTGCCAGGCATGATCAACAGCTTGGAGGTGCAAGTCCTCTATCCAGCCAGATGGCGGCGAAGGATTAGCGAAGCGCAAGGGCGTCGTCGTGAGGCGGGGTCTGAAGGAAGCGTGTAGCAAACCCGCGACCTGATGAACAAGAACCGAATACGAGGCCTACCCGATCGGACGAGCGAGCCGGTTATCGCAAAGTCCGCGTCATCTATGCGTCGGGGTGGTAGATTCGGCAGGTGTGCGGGGAAGGCGGTTGGTCTTACCCTGGGAGATCTGCGTTGTGTCCGGCTAAGCCGGACTGAACGTGTCGTAAGGCACGTGACCGCAACGCAGAAGTCAGCAGAGGGCATAGTAGTCGGCTTAGCCGACGAAGGCCCGAACAATGGACAGGGATAGTAGGACGGCAAGCTCATGCGAGCAATGCGGCAGAAAATCCAGCTAACGCTGCCTTTTGCGTGGGACAGCCCCGGTGAATCCGGCGGTGCCCGTGGGGAAGGGACCGAAGTTCGCACGGCGCAACCCGAATCCGAACTCCCGGCACGTAGCGGCCTGGTGGCCCTGGCACCCAAGTCGGTTTGCTCAAGTCCATTGAACCGCCGTGTACGGACCCGTACGCACGGTGGTGTGGGGGGGTGGGGGCCGTGAGGCCCCCACCTATCCCGATCGATGTGCGCCAGGCTAACTGGCCAAGTACAGGAGGTGTAAGTCCTCTGTGGTAAAGGATATAACCAATCCATATCTCTCCCCAAGCCGTGCGGTCGTTCTCGTGAGGGAACGGGCGAAGCGTCGGCAGGGGTGCATATGGGCGGAGCTAATGAGCGCCGAAAGGACTATTGTTCGGAGTGCCGAAGTCCTCGTGTTGGCTGAAGGCAATACTGATTGGACCGCTATGGTGAGGTTCAAGAGGGCTCCGCGGCGTCCAAGAACTCAGGCACGTATGTACGTACAAGGTTGGGACCTGGGAGGCCTCCTCGTTGCCCAGCGCTTAGGGCGGGGCCGCCAAAGCCAAGGCATTGCCGAGCGGAGGATGAACGGCGAGGAGGAGTCAGATGCGATGATAGTAGCGATGAAGCCGGCGAACAAAGCGCGGAGGACCGCGCGGCGGAGTTGGTGGAGCGAAGCGTCGCACCCGAGGGGAAATCGGACAACCCAACACACACCGTGCGCCGTGATAAGGCGCTTCTTCCTTGTGGGTGCGAATCCCACGCAACAGCTGTCGTTTCAGTTGGTAGCGACCAAGGCGGTTTATGGAGGTAACAACATGGTGCGCCAGGCTAACTGGCCAAGTACAGGAGGTGTAAGTCCTCTGTGGTAAAGGATATAACCAATCCATATCTCTCCCCAAGCCGTGCGGTCGTTCTCGTGAGGGAACGGGCGAAGCGTCGGCAGGGGTGCATATGGGCGGAGCTAATGAGCGCCGAAAGGACCATTGTTCGGAGTGCCGAAGTCCTCATGTTGGCTGAAGGCAATACTGATTGGACCGATATGGTGAGGTTCAAGAGGGCTCCGCGGCGTCCAAGAACTCAGGCACGTATGTACGTACAAGGTTGGGACCTGGGAGGCCTCCTCGCTGCCCAGCGCTTAGGGCGGGGCCGCCAAAGCCAAGGCATTGCCGAGCGGAGGATGAACGGCGAGGAGGAGTCAGATGCGATGATAGTAGCGATGAAGCCGGCGAACAAAGCGCGGAGGACCGCGCGGCGGAGTTGGTGGAGCGAAGCGTCGCACCCGAGGGGAAATCGGACAACCCAACACACGCCGGACGCAGAGCCGGACTTCGTGTGTCACATGGGATGGTTCGGTTACGGCTATGGGTTGGTTAGCCGGCCCATTAACGTCATGCGCGGCGGCGCGACCTGAGGGAGGAGCCGGATGCCTTAACGGGCACGTCCGGATCTGTGCGGGGGCCCCGGGGAAACCCGGGGCCTACCGCGATGACTGAAGCACTTTGGCAAAAGGATCGCTTAGGCGATTTAGCGAGCATGCAGGCCGGAACGCGCAGTGAATGCCGAGCAGGCCTCGAAAAGGGCAATGCGGAAGCCGACCCTCCGGTGTCATGGGGAAGGCCGCTGGTAGACCGGGAAGAGAACGACACGTGCACCGGTCTATTTCCGCCGGGGTACTGGCACTGGCATGCATGCAAGATGGAAGGAGTGGCAACACGGGAAGCCCTGACGGCGGTGTAGCACACACCAACCGGAAGCCCGCAAGGGTCAGGCCGGGCCGAGAGGGTGGCGGAGTGGCCCGTAGTACCGTAGAGACGGGGTAATGCCCGTGGAGGAAAGGGGCCGCAGGTGCGGAGCGATGTTCGTAGAGGGAAAGGCCACGGCATTGGCAGAGACCTACTAAACCGGTAAATGGTCGGAGACCTCGGCGGCATCACATGCGAAAGTGAAGGAGCCATGTGGCATGCTAGGCACGCCACGGGGTGTTATCAGGGCGTAAACAGGCCTGATGATCAACGGACTCAAGTCATGGAGTGGAAACAGGGACCGTGCAAGTCTTTGAACAGGAGAAGCTCCATGGGGCGACGCCGTTGTCCGAGTGCGAGTTGCATGATCCGCCTGGAGAGCCGGGTGCGGTAGTGCCGCACGCCCGGTTCGGTGAGCGGCGGGAGGAAACACGGTTAGGGAAGCCGGACTGCGGGTGCGCCAGGCGAACTGGCAAGACACAACGGGTGCAAGTCCCGTGATATGAAGCTACAACCCAGCACATATCTCCGCGAGCCGTGCGGTGTCATTCGTGAGGATGGCAGCGAAGCGTCGGTAGCGGTGCGTGCGGTCAGGGCTATTGAGCACCGAAAGAGGCAATATTCGGGTCGCCGAGGCTTTCCTCAGAGTCGAAGGCAACATGGATACTCTCGCTATGGTGAGAGAGTACCAGGCCCGCGGTGTCGAAGAACCCATGGACGTACGTACGTGTCTTGTCGGGACCTGGGAGGCCTTCATCTCGCCCTGCTGTTGTGCAGGGCCGCAACGGGAAGGAGCTTGCTCCAAAGCCGGAGATGGACGAGATGAAGGAGTCAGATACAGTCATAGTAGCGACGAAGGCTGCGAACAACGGGGAGAGATCCCCGGCGGAGCAGCTGGAGCGAAGGACTGTACCCAAGGGGAAACCGGAAAGTCCACACACGTACCAAGCGCAGAATTGGGAGCGCGTGTCACAGGGGATGGACTGGTTACGGCAATGCGTGAAGCGGAACCCACAGGAACGCCTCATGACGCTCTTACATCATGTCAATGTCGACTCCCTTCGGGCCGCATTCTACGCGCTTAAGCGCGATGCGGCGGCGGGGGCAGACGGCGTGACGTGGCAGGAGTACGCGGATGGATTGGAAAACCGCTTGGTGGACCTATGCGAGCGTGTGCACCGTGGAGCGTACCGAGCGACCCCCTCCCGGCGGGTATACATACCCAAGCCGGATGGAGGTGAACGACCGCTCGGTATCGCCGCACTGGAGGACAAGGTCGTCCAGAAAGCGGTCGTGGAGTGCATCCTGACGCCCATTTATGAGGCGGAGTTTCACGGGTTTAGCTACGGGTTTCGACCGGGGCGGGGCGCACATGATGCGCTCGACGCTCTGGCCTACGTGATTGAGCGTCGGCAGGTCCGCTTC
This sequence comes from Rhodothermales bacterium, assembly GCA_965216255.1. GTDB lineage: Bacteria > Bacteroidota > Rhodothermia > Rhodothermales > Bin80. Next base: position 2,456,656 of record OZ244148.1, on the reverse strand, counting down.
ATCGTGGACGCCGACATCCGCAAGTTCTTCGACATGGTAGACCAGGATTGGTTGATCCGATTCCTGGAGCACCGTATCGGAGATAAGCGTGTGATACGCCTGATCATCAAGTGGTTGAAGGCAGGGGTGATGGAGGGGCAGGTATGGCAGGAGAGTGAACAGGGAACGCCGCAGGGTGCGGTGATCTCTCCGATTCTTGCCAATATCTACCTTCATTACGTGCTGGACTGCTGGTTTCAGGCGTGGCGTTCATCACAGAGGATAGTGGGAGAGGCATACATCATCCGCTATGCGGATGACTTCGTGGTGTGTTTCCAGCACAGATGGGAGGCACAATGTTTCCTGCAAGACCTGCAAGAGCGGCTCGATCATTTCGGGCTTAGTCTGCATCCAGGCAAGACACGATTGCTGGCGTTTGGGCGATTTGCAGATCACAACCGCAGGAGACAGGGCGAACGCCGACCGGAGACGTTCGATTTTCTGGGCTTTACGCACTATTGCCGTAAGGACCGGAAGGGGCGCTTCGGAATAGGTCGCAAACCCATTGCCAAACGGATGTCCCGCTTTCTGAAGCGGGTGAAGGAAGGGTTGGTCCAACGAATGCACACGAGTGTGCATGAGACGGGTCGCTGGCTGGGTCGGGTGCTCAATGGGTGGCTGAATTACTATGCCGTTCCGACGAGCTATCCTTACTTACAGCGATGTTACCGCCGCCTTCGCTGGATATGGCTGAAAGTGCTACGGCGACGATCCCAGAAGGATCAAACGTCGTTGGAGCGTATCGGCCTGTTAGCCACGAAGTATTGGCCGAAGCCGCATGTTCGTCACCCATGGCCGGACGCACGATTTGCCGTCACGCGCGTCGGCGCAACCCAAGGGAGGAGCCGGGTGCATTAACGTGCATGCCCGGATCTGTGCGGGGGGCCCGGGGCAACCTGGGTCCCTACCGCGATCCCGGAGCGAAAGCGACGGACAAGCCACCGGATCCTACGGCAGGTGCGCCTCCCGCCGACTCTACGGACGCAGAGCCGGACTTCGTGTGTCACATGGGATGGTCCGGTTACGGCTATGGGTTGGTTAGCCGGCCCATTAACGTCATGCGCGGCGGCGCGACCTGAGGGAGGAGCCGGATGCCTTAACGGGCACGTCCGGATCTGTGCGGGGGCCCCGGGGAAACTCGGGGCCTACCGCGATGTGCGCCAGGCTAACTGGCCAAGTACAGGAGGTGTAAGTCCTCTGTGGTAAAGGATATAACCAATCCATATCTCTCCCCAAGCCGTGCGGTCGTTCTCGTGAGGGAACGGGCGAAGCGTCGGCAGGGGTGCATATGGGCGGAGCTAATGAGCGCCGAAAGGACCATTGTTCGGAGTGCCGAAGTCCTCGTGTTGGCTGAAGGCAATACTGATTGGACCGATATGGTGAGGTTCAAGAGGGCTCCGCGGCGTCCAAGAACTCAGGCATGTATGTACGTACAAGGTTGGGACCTGGGAGGCCTCCTCGCTGCCCAGCGCTTAGGGCGGGGCCGCCAAAGCCAAGGCATTGCCGAGCGGAGGATGAACGGCGAGGAGGAGTCAGATGCGATGATAGTAGCGATGAAGCCGGCGAACAAAGCGCGGAGGACCGCGCGGCGGAGTTGGTGGAGCGAAGCGTCGCACCCGAGGGGAAATCGGACAACCCAACACACACCGTGCGCCGTGATAAGGCGCTTCTTCCTTGTGGGTGCGAATCCCACGCAACAGCTGTCGTTTCAGTTGGTAGCGACCAAGGCGGTTTATGGAGGTAACAACATGGTGCGCCAGGCTAACTGGCCAAGTACAGGAGGTGTAAGTCCTCTGTGGTAAAGGATATAACCAATCCATATCTCTCCCCAAGCCGTGCGGTCGTTCTCGTGAGGGAACGGGCGAAGCGTCGGCAGGGGTGCATATGGGCGGAGCTAATGAGCGCCGAAAGGACCATTGTTCGGAGTGCCGAAGTCCTCATGTTGGCTGAAGGCAATACTGATTGGACCGATATGGTGAGGTTCAAGAGGGCTCCGCGGCGTCCAAGAACTCAGGCACGTATGTACGTACAAGGTTGGGACCTGGGAGGCCTCCTCGCTGCCCAGCGCTTAGGGCGGGGCCGCCAAAGCCAAGGCATTGCCGAGCGGAGGATGAACGGCGAGGAGGAGTCAGATGCGATGATAGTAGCGATGAAGCCGGCGAACAAAGCGCGGAGGACCGCGCGGCGGAGTTGGTGGAGCGAAGCGTCGCACCCGAGGGGAAATCGGACAACCCAACACACACCGGACGCAGAGCCGGACTTCGTGTGTCACATGGGATGGTTCGGTTACGGCTATGGGTTGGTTAGCCGGCCCATTAACGTCATGCGCGGCGGCGCGACCTGAGGGAGGAGCCGGATGCCTTAGCGGGCACGTCCGGATCTGTGCGGGGGCCCCGGGGAAACCCGGGGCCTACCGCGATGACTGAAGCACTTTGGCAAAAGGATCGCTTAGGCGATTTAGCGAGCATGCAGGCCGGAACGCGCAGTGAATGCCGAGCAGGCCTCGAAAAGGGCAATGCGGAAGCCGACCCTCCGGTGTCATGGGGAAGGCCGCTGGTAGACCGGGAAGAGAACGACACGTGCACCGGTCTATTTCCGCCGGGGTACTGGCACTGGCATGCATGCAAGATGGAAGGAGTTGCAACACGGGAAGCCCTGACGGCGGTGTAGCACACACCAACCGGAAGCCCGCAAGGGTCAGGCCGGGCCGAGAGGGTGGCGGAGTGGCCCGTAGTACCGTAGAGACGGGGTAATGCCCGTGGAGGAAAGGGGCCGCAGGTGCGGAGCGATGTTCGTAGAGGGAAAGGCCACGGCATTGGCAGAGACCTACTAAACCGGTAAATGGTCGGAGACCTCGGCGGCATCACATGCGAAAGTGAAGGAGCCATGTGGCATGCTAGGCACGCCACGGGGTGTTATCAGGGCGTAAACAGGCCTGATGATCAACGGACTCAAGTCATGGAGTGGAAACAGGGACCGTGCAAGTCTTTGAACAGGAGAAGCTCCATGGGGCGACGCCGTTGTCCGAGTGCGAGTTGCATGATCCGCCTGGAGAGCCGGGTGCGGTAGTGCCGCACGCCCGGTTCGGTGAGCGGCGGGAGGAAACACGGTTAGGGAAGCCGGACTGCGGCCCGGAGCGAAAGCGACGGACAAGCCACCGGATCCTACGGCAGGTGCGCCTCCCGCCGACTCTACGTGCGCCGTGATAAGGCGCTTCTTCCTTGTGGGTGCGAATCCCACGCAACAGCTGTCGTTTCAGTTGGTAGCGACCAAGGCGGTTTATGGAGGTAACAACATGGACTGAAGCACTTTGGCAAAAGGATCGCTTAGGCGATTTAGCGAGCATGCAGGCCGGAACGCGCAGTGAATGCCGAGCAGGCCTCGAAAAGGGCAATGCGGAAGCCGACCCTCCGGTGTCATGGGGAAGGCCGCTGGTAGACCGGGAAGAGAACGACACGTGCACCGGTCTATTTCCGCCGGGGTACTGGCACTGGCATGCATGCAAGATGGAAGGAGTGGCAACACGGGAAGCCCTGACGGCGGTGTAGCACACACCAACCGGAAGCCCGCAAGGGTCAGGCCGGGCCGAGAGGGTGGCGGAGTGGCCCGTAGTACCGTAGAGACGGGGTAATGCCCGTGGAGGAAAGGGGCCGCAGGTGCGGAGCGATGTTCGTAGAGGGAAAGGCCACGGCATTGGCAGAGACCTACTAAACCGGTAAATGGTCGGAGACCTCGGCGGCATCACATGCGAAAGTGAAGGAGCCATGTGGCATGCTAGGCACGCCACGGGGTGTTATCAGGGCGTAAACAGGCCTGATGATCAACGGACTCAAGTCATGGAGTGGAAACAGGGACCGTGCAAGTCTTTGAACAGGAGAAGCTCCATGGGGCGACGCCGTTGTCCGAGTGCGAGTTGCATGATCCGCCTGGAGAGCCGGGTGCGGTAGTGCCGCACGCCCGGTTCGGTGAGCGGCGGGAGGAAACACGGTTAGGGAAGCCGGACTGCGGCCCGGAGCGAAAGCGACGGACAAGCCACCGGATCCTACGGCAGGTGCGCCTCCCGCCGACTCTACGGACGCAGAGCCGGACTTCGTGTGCCACACGGGACGGTCCGGTTACGGCTATGGGGTGGTTAGCCGACCCATTAACGTCATGCGCGGCGGCGCGACCTGAGGGAGGAGCCAGATGCCTTAGCGGGCACGTCCGGATCTGTCCGGGGGTCCCGGGGAAACCCGGGGCCTACCGCGATGCACACGCAGGCCAACCGATTTCCCGCAAGGGACAGATTGGGCCGTCAGGGTGGCGGATGGGTCCGTAGTACCTGTGACGCGGAGTAATGCTCGTCGAGGAAAGGGACCCTCATTCAAGAGCAATACGCAAAGGGGGAAAGGCAATGGTTACTGACGCAGGTCTAACAGGATCAGAATCGGTTCGGGACCTCCAGCGCGTATTACATGTCAAAGCGAAGGAAGACCCCAAGCGTCGTTTCCATGCATTGTGTGACAAAGTGTGGAGGAAGGATTTCTTGTTCGCAGCTTGGCAACAAGTACGCCGTAACGGCGGCAGTGCCGGTGTGGATGGAGAGACCTTTCGAGACATTGAAGCGCACGGCATAAATCGATGGCTGGGGGAACTGGCGCGGGATCTAAGGGAGGGTACGTACAAACCGCGTGCGGTACGTCAGGTACTGATCCCGAAGAAGCAGCCAGGCAAGTTCCGGCCGTTAGGCATTCCCTGTATTCGTGACAGGGTCACGCAGACATCGGCAATGCTGGTGCTGGGGCCGATCTTTGAAGCGGATTTACAAGAGGAGCAATATGCCTATCGGAAGGGACGTAGCGCACAGGAAGCGGTCAATCGCGTCCACAGGCTCGTAAATACGGGCCGCCGGGAAGTGGTTGATGCAGACCTGTCGAACTACTTTGGTGAGATACCGCATGATAAGATGATGAAGTCTCTGGCGCGTCGCATCAGCGATGGTCGGATGCTCGAACTCATCAAGTCATGGCTGGTGATGCCGGTAGTGGAAGATGGCGGTAAGGCAGGCAAACGCCTGACGAACCGGGCTCGGAAGGAAGGAAAGGGCACGCCGCAAGGCGCGCCAATCTCTCCCTTGCTGAGCAACACAGGCGATCGCCGATCGCCTACATGCGCCGTTTTCTCATTGCCTGGAAGCTGCTGGGCTATGCCCGGCGCTTCCAAGCGTCGATCGTGAACTACGCCGATGATTTTGTGGTACTCGGAAAGGCCGATGGTACAGCGATGCTGGAAGCGGTGGAGACCATAATGCAACGGCTGAAACTGCCGATCAACGCAAGGAAGACCCGATGCGTCCGGTGCCCCGAAGAACCGTTTGAGTTCCTTGGGTACCGGATTGGGCGCAACTTTCGCCCGGGCGGCAGAGGATCCTATATAGGGACTCGCCCGAGCAAGAAGAGTGTCCAGAGCATATGCCGCAGGATCAGTGAGCAAACGGCGGCAAGGCACGGACTGCTGTCCATAGAGGAGATGGTAACACGCCTTAACTGGTTATCGACCGGATGGGCCAACTACTTCCGACTTGGACAAGTCAATCCCGCCTATGCAGGCATAGATGCACACATGACGAAGCGGATTCGTCAGTGGCTCTGTCGCAAGCACAAGGTTCGGTCCGGGGGGTGGGCACGCTTCCCGCACGAAGAGCTATACAAGAAGTATGGCCTGATATGCCTTGAGCCAACGACCAAGGGCCTTCCGTGGGCGAAAACATGATCTTGTCTGAAAGCCGGATGCGGTAATTCTGCATGTCCGGTTTGATGAGCGGCGGGCGGAAACGTGCTCCTAATGGGAGTAACGCGCCGCCCGTCGACTCTACTGAATTGGAGGCCATTGGATTCACATTGAGCGTATTTCTGGTTCGCTATTCAAACCGAAAAAGCTACTACGATGTTCCCGTATAACCAAAAAAGAATCAAGAGCTTACGAACCCAATAAGTCTGCCTTCGAACATCGACTTTGCATTTATGTGAATAATCCGGGATAAGGGGGACTTATATAAAAAAGTTGAAAAGCCGTTTCATCCTTAAGTACCTCTTCTTGTTGTTTGGCCTTGCCACGACGCGTGGAAAAGGCATCCATCAAGTGCTGAAGCGCCTGCTTCTTCCACAGGTTCACCTGGCTGGGGTGCACCTCGAAGCGGGCGGCAATCTGGCTGATGGTTTGCTCGCCTCGTATGGCCTCCACGGCCACTCGAGTCTTGAATGCGGCGGCGTACGACTTCCGTTTCATCGTGACATGTACCTCGATTTAAGAGGCAGGATTCTATCTTAAACTACTGTCCAGAATTTGGGGTACACTATAAGTATTCCGGCGTCTTAGCTGTCTGAGTACGCCACCAATTCCCTCCACAACAATCGTTTGCCGACCATAGCGGCTACGACGTGCGCCATCTGGTCCGCCGTGTCGAGGTGCCGGACGTTGTGTTTCCCGGCAATCTGGCTTACGTAGCGTTGCAGGTGCTTGGGCGATAGCTGGTGACACACTCCGTGATAGGCGCGCTTCAACACGGCCCAGAAGCTCTCCACGTCGTTGGTGTGCGCCTTGCCGTTCACGTACTCGGATAAGGAGTGCTTTACGGCTTCGTGGTTCGGCAGGCCCTTGTTAGCCTCCGCGTTGTCCGTGTAGACATTCGCGCCGTCCTCCGTGGCTTCGTGAACGAAACCCTTGAGCGTCGGCCCGTCCGTGTTCTGCACTACCTTTGCGGCAACGCTTCCCCTGGCGCGGTCACGTGCGCCAACAACGGCCGTCTTACCTACATGCCCGCGCCCCAGAATGGCCTTCTTGTGCGCGTGCTTGTTCTTTTCGAGGCCGCCAACGTATGTCTCGTCCACTTCGACCGGACCTCCAAATTCCGGCAACACGTCCAGTCGGAACGCCTCTCGAATGCGCTGTAGCATAAACCAGGCGGTTGTTTGCGTCACTTTGATGTCTCTGTGGAGCTTCATGCTGGACACACCTTGCAGGCTCGTCATTTCGATGTATATGGCCCATACCCACTTTAGCAGCGGTATTTTACTGGCCTGCATCGACGTACCCGTCTTGCACGAGAAATACCGCTTGCATCCCCGGCAGCGGTACGGCATCGTCTTGTGCGCAACCTCGTACGTATCATCACTTCCGCATCGTAGGCAGCACCGGTTGTCGTCCGGCCAAACGATCAATTCAAACCACCGAGTTGCAGCTGCCTCGTCGGGAAACATCTGCGAAAGCTCTATTACCGATATGCCTACGCGGCTGTAGCGTCCGGGAACCGTTCCGACGTTCGTCTTAGCCATGATCCTGTCCGTTTGATCTGGTATCTTATATAGCAGGACCACAGGCAGGTTTCAACTTTTCTATATAATTCCCATATAATGCACACCCCTTTGCCCCAGGTCTATTGTGATTGATCGCTACTCCCTGCCCGTCATGCAGTCGCTGTGGAGCGAAAAGGGCCAGTTCCAGGCATGGCTCGAAGTGGAAATAGCGGCGTGTGCCGCCTGGTCGGACGCGGGCGTGATACCGCCGGAGGATGTGGAGGCATTGCGCCGGAGCGCCGGCTTCGACGTGGCGCGCATCCATGCGCTGGAGAAGGAGACGCGCCATGACGTGGTGGCTTTCACACGCGCCGTAAGCGAGACGCTCGGGCCAGAGCGGAAGTGGGTCCACTACGGTCTTACGTCCTCTGACGTCGTGGATACCGCGTGGTCGCTGCGGCTGCTCCGGGCGAATGCGCTGATCCGCGAGGCGCTGGACGGGCTCATCAGCGTACTTCGCCTGCGGGCACGCGAATTCAAGACCACGGTGATGATGGGCCGCACGCACGGCATCCACGCGGAGCCCACGACATTGGGGATCAAGCTCGCACTCTTTTACGCGGAGATGCAGCGCAATAGGGTGCGCTTTGAGCATGCGGCTGAAGGCGTGCGGGTAGGCAAGCTTTCCGGCGCGGTGGGTACGTTTGCGCACATACCGCCCGAAGTGGAGGCGCACACCTGCCGGAGTCTGGGCCTCGAGCCTGCGCCTGTTTCCACGCAGGTCTTGCAGCGGGATCGGCACGCCCACTATGTGGCCGTACTGGCGCTATTGGGTGCTACGCTGGAGAAGATGGCCACGGAAGTGCGCCATTTGCAGCGCAGCGAAGTGCGTGAGGTAGAGGAGGCCTTTGGCGCTGGACAGAAAGGCTCGTCGGCCATGCCTCACAAGCGCAATCCCATCGGGTCCGAAAACGTTACGGGCTGCGCTCGCCTGCTGCGAGGGTACATGGTGGCCGCCTACGAAAACGTGGCTTTGTGGCACGAACGGGACATTTCGCACTCCAGCGTGGAGCGCGTGGTGATTCCCGATGCTACCACCATAATACACTATGCCCTGACGCGGTTCGCGCACATCGTACGGGGCCTTGTCGTCTACCCGGAGGCCATGCAGCGCAACATGGAGCGCTCGCTTGGCCTCCATAACAGCCAGCGCCTGCTCCTGGCGCTCATTGACAAGGGCCTGAGCCGAGAGGAAGCGTACGATATCATCCAGCCCTGCGCCATGCAGGCGTGGAAGCAAGAGAAGGCGTTTAAGGAAGTTGTGCTGGCGGCCCCGGATGTGCGGCGCCATATGACGCCAACCGAAGTAACCGAGGCCTTTGACGTGGGCTACCACCTTCGCCACGTGGATGCGTTATTCGAGCGGGCGGGTCTTGCGTAGGGATGCGGTTCCAAAGGCAATAATCTTTATCTTGCCGTACCGACAAACAGATAATTCCGAGGTGCCATGTACAAGCCAAGACTCTACAATTTGTGCCTTGTCCTGGCACTAACCGTACCGGCTGCTGCCCAGCACATGACGGCCTCCATCACGGGTACCATCACGGACGCAGAGGATGGACTTCCGCTGCCGAGTGCTAATGTCTACGTGGCCGAGACGGCCACGGGCGCCGCGGCGGATGAGGACGGCACGTTCACCATCTCGGGCCTTGTCCCCGGCATGTACACGGTGCTTATCAGTTTCACGGGCTACCAGAACCAGGAAATCACCGTAGAACTTTCCGAGGCAGAAACGCACACGCTGACTATTGCCCTGGTGCCCGGTATCGAACTCGACCCGATCCAGATCACGGCTGGGCGGCGCCAGGAAAAGGTGCTGGATGCGCCGGCCTCCATTGATGTTATCGGGGCGCGGGAACTGGAAGTCGAAATAGTGCCGTCTGCGGTCAAGGCCCTCCGTAACGTGACCGGACTGGATATGGTGCAGACGGGGCTCGACCGCTACGACGTGGTTCTGCGAGGTTTCAATAACGTTTTCTCGGGTGCAGCCTACGTGCTTACTGACTACCGGCATGCGGCTGTGCCCTCCGTTGGCCTCAACTTTCACAGCAGCATGCCTACCACAAGCTTGGATATCGAGCGCATCGAAGTGGTGCGCGGCCCGGGGTCGGCGCTGTACGGGGCGGGCGTGGACAGCGGTGTCATTCACTATATCACCAAGGATGCTTTCACCTACCCCGGCACTTCGGTCTCCTTGAGTGGGGGCCAGCGGTCCCTTTTCGGGCTGGAGGGCCGCGTTGCACAGGTCATCGGCAAGAAACTTGGCCTTAAGGTGGTGGGGCAGTATGGCCGGGGTAATGACTTTAGTCTGGAAGGGTGCGCCCCCGAACTTGTCGAGGCTGCCAGGTTTTCCGAGTGTCCGGACGCGGCCGATGCCGTCCAGATTGCCCGCGACGGCGCACGGGATACGGATATTAGCAAGACGATCATCAACGCCAGCGCAGAGTATCGTGTCACCGAAAACACGCGGCTTATCGCAACGGGTGGGTACGCCACGGCAAACACCGTGCTTCTCAGCGGCCTTGGCAGTATTAGGGCGGACGACTACGCCTATACGTTCGGGCAGTTGCGATTTCAAAGTGGCGGTTTCTTTGCCCAAGCCTACGTGAATGTGAACAATGCCGGCAAATCCTTTATCTACGGGGGTGAACCGCTCGTGGAATTCTCCAGGACGTATGCTGCGCAGACGCAGTACAGCTTCCAGGCAGCCAGGGGAAAGGAGCAGCTCGTACTCGGCTTGGATCTGGAGCTTACGCGCCCGGATACGGACGGGACGGTGTTTGGCCGCAACGAGTACAATGATAACATTGATGAATACGGGGCCTATCTGCAATCGACCACCCGGCTTTCGGACAAGATTGAGATTGTGGGCGCAGCGCGCGCGGATTACAACAACGTGGTGGACGAGCTGCGCATTTCCCCGCGTGCGGGTATCGTGGTCAAGCCGCGGCCCGGCCACAGCGTGCGCGCCACCTATAACCACGCTTATTCGTCTCCCAGCGCCGCCTCCCTGTTTCTGGATATTATTGGCGGCGAGATTCCGGGCACTCCAATCAAGCTGCGCGGCCGCGGCGTAGCCAACGAGTATACCTGGGAGCGCAATCCGGCCTTCTTGGCCGCTGGGGCCAACACCGACCTCGTGGCTTCCAGCCTCGTCCCCGGTCAACTTGGAGCTTCGGTGCCGGTAGGCCTGCCCACGGGAGACATATATGGCTTGTTGTTCGATGTTCTTAGCGCTACGCCCGCGGAGGACATCGCGGCGCAGCTCACGGCTCTGGGCATCCAGGTAAGTGCACCGGCTGTGGGGCTTCTCTTGGGCCTGCTAAGTCCTGAGCAGACGGTGGTAAGCGGATTCAGCCCCGGGATACTGGGTATCCTCAATCTCTCTAAGCAGCAGATTGACACCTTTCCCACCGATCTGGCTCCGGTACCGGCCATTAACTCTACTACGGCGCAGACGTACGAAATCGGGTACAAGGGCATTTATAACGACAAGGTTCTCGTGGCGCTTGACGCCTACTATGGAGAGAAGCAGAACTTTGTCGGCTCCCTGCAGCTCAAGACGCCGTTCGTGCTTGTTCCCAATCTGGCACAGGACCTGACGCGCGACATTTCAACGGGCATTGCAAACAATGCTACCCTTGCCACCCTTCTTGGAAGCATCGGTCTTACCCCGGACGCCTTGGCCGCTATCATCGTCCAGCTCGCCAGTGCCACGGGCGGCCTTCCCTCTGCCACCACACCCGTGGCCATCGTGCAGCCCAGGGAAAACAATGCGGGCGTGGGGCATGCACCGGAGCTACTCGTAACCTTTCCCAACTTTGGCGAGCTCAGCTACTATGGGTTCGATGCTTCGGTCCAGTATCTGGCCTCTCGCAGGCTGAGCCTTTTCGGCAACGTTTCGTGGATCAACGACAATTTTTTTAGTGCGGACGAGATCGGGGAAGACGATCCGGCGCTTTCTATTTCTCTCAATGCTCCCTCGCTCAAGACAAAGCTCGGAGGCCGATTCAGCCATGCCAGCGGGGTAGAAGTCACGGCCTCCGGGCGCTTCATCCAGGGATTCCCGGTAATTTCAGGTCCCTACGTCGGGGATGTGGAGGATTACTTCATCATGGATCTTGGGCTGGGCTACGGCTTTAGGGGCGGCCTGAGTGGCTTGCGGGCTGGGCTCAACGTCTCAAACGTGTTCGACAGCAACCACCGCGAGTTTGTCGGTGCGCCTAGGCTGGGCCGCGTAGCAGTAGGGCGGCTCATCTACGCGTTTGGCGGCGCCGGCTAGTCCGGACCCCATCACCCTGCGTTGTCTGCATCCATGTTGTACGAATTCATACCGCTGCTCCTGATGTTGGCGCTAGCGCTGGGGCTTGCCCTGACGCTGCTCTTAGCGCAGTACTTCCTTGGGCCGCACCGGCGCAATCGCATCAAGGAGGGCGCCTACGAGAGCGGTATGGATCCTATGGGCACGGCCCGGCAGCGGTTTTCCGTAAAGTTCTATCTTGTGGCCATGATATTCATCGTCTTTGATGTGGAGGTGGTATTCCTCTACCCGTGGGCGGTAAGCTTTCGGGAGTTTCTCAGCGCCGGTGCCGGCATGGGCGTTCTGTCCGTGGTGACGGTGTTTATCATCGTGCTTGCCGTCGGGCTTCTTTACGATATCAAGAAAGGCGGCCTGGAATTCGACTAGGACACCCGGGAAACCGGCCCGGCCTTGTCTCATTTAACGCGCACGTCAGCACGCCGCAGTACACATGGATGCTAACTCAGGGTATTTGACGACAACGGTGGATGCCGTAGTCAACTGGGCGCGGTCGAATTCGCTTATGCCCATGCCCATGGGACTTGCCTGCTGTGCCATTGAAATGATGGCCTTTGCGGGCCCTAAGTACGACGTGGCCCGTTTTGGCAGCGAAGCCATGCGCTTTTCACCCCGGCAGGCGGATCTTATGATTGTTGCCGGCTGGTGCAGTTACAAAATGGCCCATGCCATCCGCCGCGTGTGGGATCAAATGGCAGATCCCAAATGGTGTATTGCCATGGGAGCATGCGCTTCCAGCGGCGGTATGCACCGCTGCTACGGCGTGGTGCAGGGCATCGACAATTTCCTGCCCGTAGACGTGTATGTGCCTGGGTGTCCACCGCGCCCTGAAGCGGTGATACATGCGCTGATGGACATTCAGGAACAGATTCGAAATACGTATTCCATTCGGCAGGACTATGCCAGGGGGGCTCGACAAGCACCTACGGCACCCGCGGCGCCGCGCATCCTTTCCGGGGACGGTACGGCGACGATTTCCCCTGACGTGCTGGGAGCCCAAGCCCCGTAGGCCGTGGCCGAGACGCTGAAGTTTCATTTTACTCCCGTGGCCCCGGCGCAGCCGGACGAAGCCAATGTACATGCCAAGGATTCGACCCAGGTAACGGCCGCAGTCCGGCGTCTTCGGGAAGAATTTGGCAGCAGCATTGCGGACGCGGTTGTGTATGCCGGAGAATGCACGGTCTATGTCGAAGCCGGCCGTATTCGAGACATCTGCAGTTTCCTGAAGGAGAGTCTGGGCTTTACGTATTTCGTGGACCTGGGAGGCGTGGACCGCTTTACGGAAGTGCAGCGCTTCGAAGTCTTCTACAATCTGGTCAACATATCGGAAGGCAAGCGACTCAGGCTTAAGGTACGCGTGGAGGAGGAGGGCGCCGTGGTGCCTTCCGTAATGCCTGTCTTTCCGGCCGCAAACTGGAACGAGCGGGAGTGTTACGACATGCTCGGGATCCGTTTCGAGGGGCACGAAGACCTCCGGCGCATGTACATGCCGGAAGATTTTGCCTATTATCCGCAGCGCAAGGAATTTCCTCTGCTGGGCATCCCGGGTTCGCTTCCGCTGCCCCCCCAGACCCCTGAAGGGGACCTTACTCACGATCCCTTCGCCGCAGCACACGGCAGCCGCCCGCCCGCCAGCTACAACGAACCCGAATCTGCAGAAAGCTAGTTTCGCGTATGGAAATTCCCACCGTTCTACAGCCATCGGAAGTCGATAGCGAAGGGGTGTTTTCCTTCTGGCCACGGCACAATGCGGCTGTCCAGGCAAGACTGGAGAGCAAGGATTCGTGGCTGGAAACGGCTACCGGTGCGGCGGCCAGCGATGCCTTGGAGCATCGGATGATACTCAACATCGGGCCCCAGCATCCGGCGACGCACGGCGTTTTACGGTGCCTGGTGGAACTCGACGGGGAGCGGATTGACAAGTGCGTGCTGGACATCGGATATCTGCACCGCGGCATTGAGAAGCTGGCCGAGAGCAAGACATACCAGGAGTTCATGCCGTACACGGACCGCATGGACTACCTTGCGCCATATGCCAATAACGTGGCTTGGTGCATGGCCGTCGAAAAGCTTGCCAATATCCAGGTGCCCGAGCGTGCGCAGTGGATTCGCATGATGATGTGCGAACTGGCACGGATATCGTCGCATTTCTTGTGGCTTGGCGTTGGGCTCATGGATGCCGGTGCGGTTTCCGTCTTCCTGTGGACATTCCAGGGCCGGGAGGACCTGTACAGCATTTTTGACGAGCTTGCGGGTGCCCGCTTTACGGTGTCGCACAGCCGCATCGGTGGCCTGACGACCGACCTTACACCCCGGGCGCTGGAATTGATACGCGATTTTGTGGCGCACTACCCGGCTGTCATCCAGGGTTGGCGGAAATTGCTGAACCGCAACCGGATCTGGATTGATCGCAACGAGGGGGTGGGGGTAGCCTCTGGTGAAGAGGCCGTACGACTCGGGCTTACGGGACCCAACCTGCGCGGCAGCGGCATTCCTTACGACATCCGCCGATTCGAGCCGTATCTCAAGTACGATGAGGTAGATTTCATTATCCCGCTTCGTACGGAAGGCGACTGCCTGGCGCGGTATCATGTGCGGATGGAGGAAATGCTGGAAAGCCTGAAAATCATTGAACAGTGCCTCGAACGGCTTCCGCAAGGGCCCATCCGCGTGGACGACGCGAAGCGCACCTATCCGTCCAAGAACGAGGTCTATTACTCGATGGAAGGCATGATCCACGACTTCATGCTGACGGACACCGGCGTGGCGCCGCCGAAGGGTGCGGCGGCCTATCATGCCATCGAGTCGCCCAAGGGTGAGCTAGGCTTCTATCTCGAGAGCGATGGCACGGGCAACCCCTGGCGGGCCCGCATCAACGCACCGTCTTTTACCAATCTCCAGGGCCTGGAATCCATGATGGAAGGCCACCCTGTAGCCGATATTGTCGTGCTCATAGGCTCGATGGATCCGGTTATGGGGGAAGCTGACAAGTAAACGATGGCTGATTTTATCAAGAACCCGGTGGTGGAGTTGCCGGACCGCGATCCTGCGCCGCATTTTACGGCCGACGAGTTGGTCTTTACCGCGAGCGAGAAGGAGAATATCGCCCGCAAGGCGGCCTCCTACCCTACCTCGCATGGTGCGGTCATGCATGCGCTTTGGCTGGCGCAGGAGAAGTTTGGCTTCCTGCCTCCGGAAGTGCTGCGGCTCGTGGCTAGCGAATTGGACATGCCGTATGCACAGGTCTACGGGGTGGCCACCTTCTATACGCAATACTATAAAGCGAAAAAGGGTACGTACGTGCTGGACGTATGCACCTGCTTCACGTGCCAGTTTTGCGGCGGCTATGACGTTCTTCACTACCTGGAGGCCAAGCTGGGTGTGCACAAGGGAGAGACGACGCCGGACGGGCGTTTCACGCTGCAGGAAGTGGAATGCCTGGGAGCCTGTGGTACGGCGCCCATGCTCCAGGTCTCCAACGGCCCGTACGTGCACAACCTCACTCCTGAAAAGGTCGACCGGCTTGTCGAGTCGCTGGAACGCGGCGATATGCCGCCCTTTGTCTCCATTACGCTCCCCCAGGACGAGGAAGAACTTGGTGGCAACCGGCGCTCGGACGCCGAGGCCGTCGAGGTAGCAGACATCCCGCCCGTAACCCAGACCATCCGGTAGCATGAGCCGAGCGCAGGCCTGGCGCCCCTACGAACGCGTGCTGGTTCCGCCCGTGCGGGATCTGCACCGCTTGGATGTCTATGAGGCGCAGGGCGGCTACGACGTACTGCGGCAGGTACTGCAGGAGCGGGCCCCTGGTGAAGTCACCCAGATCGTCAAGGACAGCGGCCTCAGGGGCCGTGGCGGTGCGGGCTTTCCGACGGGACTCAAGTGGAGCTTCATGCCACCGGTCAATCCGGACGTGCCGCGTTTTCTGTGTTGCAACGGCGACGAGAGTGAGCCCGGTACCTTCAAGGACCGTCAGCTCATGGAGTACAATCCGCACCTGCTGTTTGAAGGCATACTCATTGCCAACTATGCCATGGCAATTCGGACGTGCTATCTCTACGTGCGCGGCGAGTTTGCGGATTGGATCACGCATCTGGAGCGGGAGCTTGAGCAGGTCTATGCCAAGGGGTATGCAGGCCCTAGTATCATGGGCACGGATTTCTCGACGGATATTGTGATCCACAAGGGGGCCGGCGCCTACATCTGCGGAGAGGAGACCAGTCTTATGGAGTCGCTGGAGGGCAAGCGGGCCTACCCCCGCATCAAGCCGCCCTTTCCGGCACAAAAGGGCATTTGGGGCTATCCGACCACGATCAACAACGTGGAAACCATTGCCTGCGTGCCGCTCATCGTTGGCCGCGGGTCGGATTGGTTTCGGGGGATTGGCGCGGAAGGGCATCCTGGCCCGGTGCTTTACGGTATATCCGGGCACGTGAATCGGCCCGGCGTATACGAATACCCCTCCGGCATGCTCATCACAGACCTTCTGGAGATCGCCGGTGGCATGCGCGGAGGCAAAGAGCTCAAGGCAGTCGTGCCCGGTGGGTGCAGCGTGCCGGTCCTGCGGGCAGACATGATCGATGGCGTTGCAATGGATGCCGACAGCCTGCGCAAGGTCGGCTCCATGATGGGAACAGCCGGCATGCTGTTTCTGGACGAAGACACGGATATGGTGGCGTTTCTGCGGCGCGTTGCGCGCTTTTACCACCACGAGAGCTGCGGCCAGTGCACGCCGTGCCGTGATGGTACGGGATGGATGGAGAACCTGGTGACACGTCTCGACGAAGGGGACGGTCGTAGCCGCGATCTGGACCTGCTGCTGGAGCTGTGTGACCAGATGGAAGGCCGCACGGTCTGCGCCCTTGCCGACGCCGCGGCCTGGCCCGTGCGCAATACGATCAACCGCTTTCGGGAAGATTTTGAAAACCGATGTGTGGCGCTGGCACACAGCGCCGCCTAAACCACGAAGGGCCCATGTACCGCATGCTCACTCTGCTGCTACTTGCCTGTGCCTGCGTTCCAGCAGCAACGGAAAAGGCCTACGACGTTTATGGCGAAGCCTTTGACGCCTTGGGCGCCCTGCCTGTCGATGCCGTGCTCGCGGAACGTATTTTGTACGCAGGCGAGCGCGTGAGCGTGGAGGGCACGATCCACGCTGTATGCCAGATGAAGGGATGCTGGCTGACGCTGCGTTCCCTGGATGGGGAGGACCTGCGCGTCGACGTGGCGCGGACAGAGGAAGGTGCGTATGCGTTTACGGTGCCGAAGGACCTGAGCGGCCGGCGCGCCGTGGTGCGAGGAGTCCTTTCGGAGGAAGAGCTCTCGGAGGCCGAAGCGCGCCATATGGCAGCAGAGGGTGGCGGGCCTGCCGCGCTTGCGCTGTCGGCGGAGGGCGTCATGGTGGCGCCGGGTTAAGCGAATAATCCAACAGGAGATAGGGGACGGCATGCCGCAGGTCACCATTGATGGCAAGGTATACGAGTTCGAGGGGCGGCCCAAGCTACTACAGTTCTGCCTGGACCATGGCGTCGAGCTGCCGCACTTCTGTTACCACCCGGCCATGAGTATACCGGCGAACTGCCGGCAGTGCCTGGTCGATGTCGGAAGCCCCCTACGGGACCGTGCCACGGGAGGGCTGGTCCTGGACGAGGAGGGCGATCCCGTCATCCGCTACTTTCCCAAGCTGCAGACGAGTTGCAGCCACGACGTAACGGACGGTCAGGTGGTCAAGACCGCTGGCTCGAGTGAAAAAGTAGCGCGGGCGCAGAAGGACACGATGGAGTTCTTGCTCATCAACCATCCGCTGGACTGCCCCATCTGCGACCAGGCCGGGCACTGCCCCCTTCAGATCCAGGCCTACAAGTATGGCCCCGAGGGTTCCCGCTTCGAATTCCACAAAACCCACAAGCCGAAGAAGGTCAAGCTTGGCCCGCGCGTGGTGCTGGATGCCGAGCGGTGCATTAACTGTACGCGCTGCGTGCGTTTCACGGACGAGGTTTCGAAGAGCTATCAGCTTACCATCATAGAGCGCGGCGTGCGCAACTATCCCATGACGCCGCCGGGCGTGCGCTTCGACGATCCGTATTCCATGAATGTCATTGACCTGTGTCCGGTGGGGGCGCTCACGAGCGTGGACTTCCGGTTTCAGGCGCGGATCTGGGAGATGAGCTCGACGCCGTCCATTATAACGACGAATGCGAAGGGCTCCAACTGTTACCTGTGGGTGCGCGACAATCTGGTGCTGCGCATCACACCGCGCGCAAATCCGGATGCAAACGCATTCTGGCTGGCGGATGAAGACCGCCTGGCGTACCGCCGCTTTAACGACGACCGGCCCGCGGGCCCGGAGGTTAGAAGAGAAGATGGCCTCGCGCCGGTGCCGTGGGAGGAAGCCCTCAAGCGTGCGGCCGAGATACTGGGCGTGTATTCGGGAGAAGAGGTCCTCTTTCTGGCCTCCGCCCACGCTACAGTGGAGGATAACTACCTGCTCATGCGGCTTGCGCAGACCGCTGGAGGCGCGGTTACGGGCTATCTGCCGCACGTCGAGCCGGGGAAAGGGGACGGATGGCTGCAGACGGATGATCGTGCGCCCAACGCCGAAGGGTGCCACCGGCTCGGCATCCTGCCCGTCGACGAAGACCTGATTCGGGCTCGGGTGGCTGCCGGAACTATCCGGGCGGTGTACGTGCTGGAGGATGACCCGGTAGGCGCGAAGCTTTTCTCCGCGGACGAGCTCCGCGGCGTCCCGCTGGTACTGCATTACTACAATACCACGAACCAGACGCTACCGTGCGCGACAGTTGCGCTCCCGGCTGCTACGGTGGCCGAAACAGTGGGCACGTATGTGAGCCAGGACGGCCGTGCCCAGCGCGTGGTGCCAGCCAAGGCTATCCGCGGTTCGGAGCGCACACTCATGATGCATATGGGGCTAAGCCGTGCGGATCGGCACGGCACCCCGTTTGATCGCTGGCACAACGAGTCCCACCGTATTGACTGCCGGCCCAGCTGGGACCTGCTGCCGCGGGTCGCCCGCCATCTTGGCGATGCGCGCCCGTATGTGGGGCCCCGGCAGATCATGGACGAAATTGCGCGCACGGTTCCGGCTTTTGCGGGTGCCACGTACGCGGCGATGCAGCTCGGCGGGGTGCACCTTGGCGGGGTGCACCTTGGCGAACACCTAGTGCAGGCGTAGACCGCCTCTTAACGCGCATATGGACCTTTCCCTTCCCCTGCTGGCGCTCGTTGCATTTGGCATCATCAACTTCATGCTGATTTCCGCATCGGTACTCGTGTATGCGGAGCGCCGGGTGTCGGCCTACATGCAGAACCGGCCGGGCCCGAACCGGGTCGGCCCGTTCGGATTCTTCCAGCCGTTCGCGGACGTATTCAAGCTTGTCTTCAAGGAAGAGATCACGCCAAGGGGTTCCAGCCATTTCATTCATTCTCTGGCGCCCGTCATCATGGTGGTCATCGCCATGACCGTGCCGGCCATGATTCCGTTTGCGCGCGGTGTTGTCATTGTGGACAACGGCGTCACTGTGCTTATCATTCTTGCTCTCACCTCGGTCTCCGTCTATGGCGTCACGCTCGCGGGGTGGAGTAGCAACAGCAAATTTTCGCTCCTTGGCGGGCTGCGCTCGTCTGCCCAGATGATTTCGTATGAGCTGTCGATGGGCTTGGCCGTGGTTTCGGTGGTGCTCTTGGCGGGGTCTCTCAGCGTAGTGGAAATCGTCGAGAACCAGGCCGCGGGCGGCGCCGTCCTTGGTTGGAACGTGTTCCGTAATCCGCTGGGAGCGCTCATCTTCATTATTACTGCATTTGCAGAGACCAACCGGGCGCCGTTTGATTTGCCGGAGGCCGAGCAGGAACTCGTCGGCGGCTACCACACCGAGTACAGCGGTATGAAGTTTGGTATGTTCTTTCTGGCGGAATACGTAAACTGGTTTGTGGCCTCGTTTGTCATTGCTACACTCTTTTTCGGTGGCTATCTGTTGCCGCTTGAGCCGCAGCTCCTCGCGCACTTTCCGGCACTGGAGGGCTCCGTGCTCCTGGGACTTATGCAGTTTGGCAGCCTCATGGCAAAGGTGGGCTTCTTCGTATTCCTGTTTATATGGGTGCGGTGGACGCTGCCGCGCTTCAAGTACAGTCAGCTCATGCAGATCGGCTGGAAATACCTCCTGCCGATAGCGCTGGTCAATACGCTGGTCGTCGCGCTGGTCGTCGCGCTCTTCCACGGTCGCATCTAGAGAGGACAGCCAAGACATGCTGCTGGCTCCGTCCATACTTGCCGCCGATTTTTCGCGTCTGGGGGCGCATGCGCGTGAAGCGATCGAGGCCGGCGCAGATTGGCTGCATGTAGACGTGATGGACGGGCATTTCGTACCGGAAATAACCATGGGTGCTTTGGTTGTGCGCGCGCTCCGGCCCCTTTGCAACGAAACGGGCACCTTGCTGGATATTCATCTTATGGTCGAGCACCCGGAGCGCCAGATTGATTCCTTTGCCAGGGCCGGGGCAGACCTGATCACGGTGCACGTAGAGGCGTGCGAGGACGCGCCGTGCACGGTA
Source organism: Rhodothermales bacterium (assembly GCA_965216255.1). Lineage (GTDB taxonomy): Bacteria > Bacteroidota > Rhodothermia > Rhodothermales > Bin80. Next base: position 2,436,397 of record OZ244148.1, on the reverse strand, counting down.
GCCCGCATTAAGTCGCACGGCCTGCGGGCCGGCATTACGCTCTGCCCGGCGACTCCGCTTCAGGAGCTGGACGAGGTGCTTCCGGATGTTGACGTGGCCATGATCATGTCCGTGGTGCCCGGACGTGCGGGTCAGCAGTATATTCCGGTATCTACGGACAGGATTCGCGAGGTCAGGCAAAAGCTGGACGCCTTAGGCTCGGATGCTCTGGTTGAGGTGGACGGTGGCATCAAGGTCCACAATATGCGGGAGGCCCTGCGTGCAGGTGCCGGCGTGCTGGTTGCCGGTAGCGCAGTCTTTCGCGGGTCCGTGCCGGACAATGTGGCTGCAATTCTGGCGGCAGCCTAGAGACTGGCCCCTGTAGCTCAACAGGATAGAGCGACGGCCTCCTAAGCCGTAAATCCAGGTTCGAGTCCTGGCGGGGGTACCAAGGGCATGGAACTTGCAAGTATTGCGCTGGGTGCCAATTTAGGCGAGCGCCTCGCGGCGCTGCGCGCGTCCGTGCAGGCACTAGGAGCCTGTCCTGATGTGGCGTTGGTTGCCGCCTCTGCCGTTTATGAAGCGGAGGCGCACACGCTGGTGCCGAAAGAAGAGCAGCCTCCGTATCTGAATGCCGTGCTCATGGTCCGGACTTGTCTCATGCCGGTGCGGCTGCTTGACCTCTGTCGGACGCTGGAACGGCAGGCGGGCCGTCGGTCCGTCGTGCGGTGGGCGCCGCGCACACTGGATGTGGATCTGCTGACGTGGGGAAGGGCGGTGATACACACGGAAAAGCTGGCGCTGCCCCATCCGAGGCTGGGTGAGCGGCGCTTTGTTCTTCAACCCTGGCATGACGTGGCGCCGCATCTCTACGTACCGGCCCCTTATGAGGCCACGGTAGCGACGCTGCTCCGGCGGTGCGAGGACATGCGCGCGCTGGTAAGGACGAGGCTGGCACTTGTCTGACCGGTGTGGCAGTCGGGTGCGTGCTCCACGCTGGCCCGCATCTGTTGCTCCTCTGCCAGGACCGGGGCCCTGATGGCACGGAACCGACCTCGAAGGAGCGGATACGCACGAATTAAAGCGCGGCACGGCGCGTAGTTGGCTCATGGCGCCTGCTGCCTCCGCCCAGAAATGAACCCATGCGAATTTCGCTGCCGGAAGATCTGCGGTATGTGGCAATTGATGGAATACCGGGGGCCGGGGCGTCCAGGCTCGCCGCACACCTTTCAAAGCGCATGCACGCCCGGCTGGTGCAGGAGGACTGCCAGGAGAATCCGTTCCTTGCGCGTTTCCACGCGGACCGGTCGAGGTGGGCCTTCCAGACACAACTGGCCTTTCTCATTATGCGATACAGGCAGCAGAAGGTGATCCACGCCCGGGACCTGTTCCATCGGCTCGTGATTGCCGATTACACGTTCGACAAGGACCGCATCTACGCGCACATGAACCTTTCAGGCGACGAACTGGCGCTGTACGACCGGCTGTACCGTACCATGGACCAGGAAACGCCGCGGCCGGATATGGTGGTTTTCCTGCAATCAGGCCTTTCCCGCGCACTCCAGTGCATCATGCGCCGGAATCGGCATCACGCGCTGGATCGCTCCTACCTGTCGGACCTGCGTGAGGCCTATACCGCTCATTATTTTCGCTACAGGAAAAGCCCGCTCCTTATAGTCAACGCGGAGGATTTCGGAGATCTGGATCGTCCCGACGAACTCGACGAACTAGTGCTGCAGATCGCGCGCTCCCAGCGCAGTGGCACGACGTATTTTCGGCCGATTTCGCCCACAACGCACTCAGAGGACTAATCCATGGTCAAGTTTCTGGTCCTCTTCGTGCTCGGCTATTTCCTTTATCGCAGTGGGACCGGCTTGATAAGGGCCATTCTCTGCGATTCTCGGGGCAGGTCTGAGCCGTTGCAGAATTCTTCGAATAAGAAGGTGCAGGACACAGAAATCGAGGATGCCAAGTGGGTCGATATCGAGTAGGCAAGGTGTCTTCCTGGCTCCGTTGGCCCGTTTTTGAAGCGAAAACGATCTTTCAACGATTCCACTTGAAGTCATGGGCATGCGTAGAATGTTTGCACGATAGAATAGCTGTGCCAAAACAGTGCAGGTTCGGATTGCGTAGAATATCCTGACTAGTCTATCATGGATGAATGAGATCCAGGACCGCCATGTAACAGCAACGAGCATGATTCTTAGGCTCGTCAAGGGCATTGTAATCCTTCCCGGGACGGCCCTTGTTTACGTTCCCGGTACGATACTGTGGCTACTGGCCGACGAGCCCGGAGCAATGGCGCCGGCAGGGCCGATCCACCCCCGGTTCTGGGTGGGCATGGCACTAGCGGTGCCTGGCTTCATTTTGGCTGTCTGGACTGTCAGGCTCTTTGTGACGGCCGGCCAAGGCACGCCTGCGCCGTGGGATCCGCCAAAGAGACTGGTTATTCGCGGACCCTATCGCCATGTCCGCAATCCCATGATAACGAGTGTGCTCCTCATGCTCGGTGCCGAATCGCTCCTCCTGGGCTCTTGGTATTTGGCCGGTTGGATGTCAGTCTTTTTCCTTCTTAACACGATTTATTTCAGGTTGGTAGAGGAGCCGCGACTTGAACAGCGGTTTGGTCACAGCTATCGACAGTACAAGGTGAACGTGCCGCGTTGGATACCTAGGCGCCGCCCATATGAGGGCGTCCGGCCGTGAATTGTGCGGCACTGCGGTTCTGCAGCGTCAATCGCCATCCTGTGCCTGCAGACGCGGGTGCGTCGCACCTGAAAGGATGCCTTTCCCAAACGCGCCGTCGCAGGATCGGCCAACACGGAATTGCGTGAAGGCTCTCGTGCCAGTGGACACCGGTCTTAAGCGTATGCTGCTTAGGCCAGGGAAAAGGTTAGGCTGCTTCTGCCGGGCGATTCGCTTTGATGAATGGATCTAAAACCATAGACTGTATCCGGTAGATGGCTCCTCTCTGGATTTGTTCTATACACCGAACTTGAACGACAGCTCGTGCTGGCTGCGCACGGCCTTGCCATCCTTTTGTGCTGGCCGGAAAAGCCACCTCGTAGCTGCGCTCAGCGCCGCTTCTTCGAGCCCGTAGCCCAGTTCGGAAACCGGTTGTCTGCTCGCTTCCTTCAGGAGGAAGCGTTCTACAATTGTAGGCGCTTCCACGCGGCCACGGCTGTCCACGATGACGGTAATCACGATTTCGGCACGTATGTTCTTGCGGCGAGCTGCTCGTGGATACTCCGGCTCCACGATCCGAATGGGTTTTGGTGCAGACTCGGCCCGTGCGCCGGTGGGTGCGGCCCCAATCGGGTCGCCCGGCGCAAGTTCGCTATCGAGTCCAGGATCCTCGACCTCAATAAACGAGTCGTCGAAGACCAGATCGTCTTCCAGAATGCGGTCATTTGGGACTATGACCGGGGGGAGCGGAGCGGGGGGCGGGGGTGGCTGCCGCTGCTGGCGCGTGGGCACGACATCTTCCAGAAGGATTATTTCGGGACCTCGTGAAGAATAGACGATGTCATTGGGTGCGTCATCTGTCGGCACGGGCCATACTTTGATAGTGAGCAGCAGCAGCAGCAGACTCGTTGCGAAGCAGCACTGCACTCGGATCAAGTAACTGCCTCTGCGATCGCTTGGAGTATGTGTGCGGCCTGTTGCCATGGGTCGTCGTACGTCTAACCATACCCGCCTGTTACGCAGGCACGTTCACTCCATGGTTCGAAGCCCGTGCCGCTATGTTCCGCAGCAGAGTTTGAAGCCGCGGTTAATCGCACGTCGAATCTTGTGTAATCCATTACTGCGCCGTAGATTTGCAGGCGCGTAGGTGTTGACCTTCCCGCAAAGCGGGAGGGTTTTTTTGTGGACAATACGGGCGTGCGAAGCATTCGGCGATGGCGTCACGCTGCAAACTGGTTCTGGAGGATGGCACCATTGTGGCCGGGCTGGCCATTGGTGCGCGGGGAGAGGCCGGCGGCGAGCTCTGCTTCAACACGAGCATGACCGGCTACCAGGAGATCATGACGGATCCGTCCTACTACGGACAGATCATGATGATGACCTACCCGCATATCGGTAACTACGGTGCCCTGAACCTGGATCTGGAGGCGCCGCGTCCCATGATTGCCGGTTTTGTCGTGCGCACTTTTTCGCACGAATATTCTAACGCGCAAGCTGACGAGTCGCTTGGCGCTTTCATGGAGCGGCACGGCCTGGTGGGGATCGCGAACGTCGACACGCGCAGCCTGGTGCGACACATTCGGGCCCGAGGGGTGATGAATGCCGTCATCTCATCCGAGGATCTGGATGAGCGCAGCCTCCTCGAAAAGGCGCGCTCGTGGCCTTCGATGGAGGGGCTTGAATTGGCCTCGAAGGTGGGGGCGTCTGATCCGTACGACTGGGCCGACGGCGCGGGGCCTCGCATTGCCGTGTATGACTTCGGTTGCAAGCGGAATATCCTGCGCACGTTTGCGCAGCTCGGCTGCACGGTGCGGGTCTTTCCCGGGTCCGCGCCGCTGACGGACGTTCTCAACTGGCGCCCGGACGGCCTATTCTTTTCTAACGGCCCCGGTGATCCAAGGGCCATGCCCGAGGCTGTTGCCATGGTGCGGGGTGCCATGGATCAAGAGCGGCCTCTTTTCGGGATATGTCTTGGGCACCAGCTAATGGCCCTTGCGCAGGGCTTTGCTGTGTACAAGATGTATGTCGGGCACCGCGGTGCCAACCAGCCGGTAAAGAACCTGCAGACCGGCCGCGTGGAGGTCACTACGCAGAATCACGGCTTCGCGGTGGATCCCGAGTCCGTGGATGCGGCGCTGGCCACGATGACACACGTTAATCTCAATGACGGCACGCTGGAGGGTCTGGGATTCAAGGCCTGCGCGGGCCTAAGCGTGCAGTACCATCCAGAGGCTTCGCCCGGGCCGCACGACAGCCGCTATCTGTTCGAACAGTTTCTGCACCTCATCTCTGGAAAACCGTAGCGCCAGATTGCATGCCGAAGCGGACCGACATACACAAGATTCTGCTCATTGGGTCGGGCCCCATCGTCATCGGACAGGCCTGCGAGTTCGATTATTCCGGTACGCAGGCCTGCCGGGCCCTGAGGGCTGAAGGGTACACGGTGGTGCTTGTGAATTCGAATCCGGCCACCATCATGACCGATCCCATGACGGCCGATACGGTGTACCTCGCGGAGCTGACCCCGCAGTCCATCCGCCGCATCGTCGAGAAGGAGAAGCCGGATGCCGTGCTTCCCACCATGGGAGGGCAAACGGGGCTGAATATCGCGGACCGGCTCCACCGGGAAGGCTACTGGCGGAAGCAGGGCGTCGAAGTAATCGGCGTGGATATTGACGCAATCCACATCACGGAGGACCGGCAACTGTTTCGTGACCTTATGGAGCGAATCGGTGTGGACCAGGCGCGTAGCCACGTGGCCAAAAGCCTTCTTCAGGCCAAGGAAATCACGCAGTCGCTGGGGGGACTGCCCGTCGTGATCCGCCCTTCCTTTACGCTCGGGGGCGCCGGCGGCGGCATCGTTTGGAGCCCGGCTGAATTCAAGCGAAAGGTGACGCGTGGCCTGGAGATTTCTCCGGTGCACGAGGTTCTGATCGAGGAATCCGTCTTTGGCTGGAAGGAATTCGAACTGGAGTTGCTTCGCGATTCCAACGACAACGTGATCATCATCTGCTCCATTGAGAATGTGGATCCCATGGGCGTGCATACCGGCGACTCGGTCACGGTAGCGCCGGTGCAGACGCTGACGGACAAGCAATTCCAGCTGATGCGGGACACGGCGATCAAGATGATGCGCTCCATCGGAACGTTTGCCGGCGGCTGCAACGTGCAGTTCGGGGTAAATCCCGAGGACGGACGCATGATTGCCGTAGAAATCAATCCCCGCGTTTCCCGCTCCTCGGCCCTGGCTTCCAAGGCGACCGGTTACCCGATTGCCAAAGTGGCCGCACGTTTGGCTGTCGGCTATACCCTCGATGAGTTGACGAACGAGGTTACGGGTACGACCAGTGCCTGTTTTGAGCCTGCCATTGATTACGTCGTGACCAAGATTCCCCGCTGGAATTTTGACAAGTTCGAAGGCGTGGACGAGGAGTTGACTACGCAGATGAAGGCGGTGGGAGAAGTCATGGCCATCGGCCGTACCTTTGCGGAGAGCCTGCAAAAAGCGTGGCAGAGTCTCGAGATCGGCTATGCCGGCCTCGGTGCCGACCGCGAAGATGAGGGCCGCATGATAGTGCGCGAGCGCCTGCGCAAGCCGTACTGGGACCGCACGCTCCAGATCCGCAACGCCTTCAAGCTGGGTGCCTCCGTGGAGGAGATCCACGACATCACGAAGGTAGATCCCTGGTTCCTGCGGGAAATCAGGTACCTCGTCGACGTGGAGGCGGAGCTTCGCCGCTATCGGCTCGGCGATCTGGACCCTCAGCTCCTGCTGAGGGCAAAGCAGCATGGATTCTCGGACGAACAGCTCGCTTTCCTGCTCGAGGGCGAGCTGACGGAAGACGATGTACGCAGCCATCGCCTGCAGTTGGGGATACGGAGCGTGTTTCAGCTTGTCGACACCTGCGCAGGAGAGTTTCCCGCCCAGACCCCGTACTACTATTCCTCGTACGCCACCTCGAACGAAAGTCCGATCACGGAGGGGCGCAAGGTCATCATTCTGGGAAGCGGGCCAAATCGAATAGGGCAGGGCATAGAGTTCGACTATTCGTGTGTGCATGGCGTGCAGGCGGCGCGGGACCTCGGCTTCGAGGCGATCATGATCAATTGCAATCCGGAGACAGTCTCGACGGATTTTGACGTTGCCAGCAAGCTCTATTTCGAGCCCGTATTCTGGGAGCGGGTCCTTGACGTAATTGAGCACGAGCAGCCAGAGGGGGTAATTGTGCAGCTCGGCGGACAAACGGCTCTCAAGCTTGCGGGCAAGCTCACGGACCGGGGCATCCCCATACTTGGGACGTCCTATGAAATGATGGACCTTGCGGAAAACCGGGGCAAGTTTTCGGAGGTCCTGCGGGAACTCGACATCCCGTCACCCACCTACGGCATGGCTAGTACGGTCTACGACGCGGTGCGGGTGGCAGAGGGCATCGGATATCCCATCCTCGTACGGCCGAGCTACGTCCTCGGCGGGCGCGGCATGCGCATTGCACTCAACAAAGAGGAAGTAGAGCAGTACGTGACCAATATTCTGGCATCCATGCCGGGTAACGACATTCTGCTTGACCTTTTCTTCGAGGACAGCATCGAAATCGATGTGGACGCGGTGCGCGACCGTAAGGATGTGTGGATTACGGGCATCATGCAGCAAATTGAGCCGGCGGGCGTGCATTCCGGCGATTCGACGGCGGTGCTTCCCCCGTATTCGCTGTCCGAAGATATTATTGAGAGCATCCGGCGCTATGTGACGGCAATTGCCCATCGCCTGGACGTGATCGGCCTCATAAACGTGCAACTTATCGTCAAGGACGGGCGTGTATATGTAATAGAGGCCAATCCGCGGGCCTCGCGCACCGTGCCATTCGTGGCCAAGGCCACCGGGGTTCCCGTCGCCCGTATCGCCACGCATGTGATACTGGGCCACAAGCTTGCCCCGATGCGGGCCCGCGGGGACCTGGTCTCCAAGCTTGAGGGATATGCCATCAAGGAGCCCGTGTTTTCCTGGGACAAATTCCCGGAAGTTCGCAAGGAACTGGGCCCGGAAATGAAGTCGACGGGAGAAGCCATTGCCTTCGTGGACGCGCTCACGGACGCGCATTTCAGCCGCCCGTACGAAATGCGCAACCTGTATCTGTCCCGCTAAAGTGCCATGTCGGGTCACAATAAATGGTCGAAGATCAAGCGGCAGAAGGCCGTAACTGACATCCGGCGCTCGAAAGCGTGGGCGCGTATTGGACGTGACATAACGGTTGCTGTACGTGAGGGGGGGCGCGAGCCCGGCATGAATGCTAGGCTCGCCCTGGCGGTACAGAAGGCCAAGGGCGAAAACATGCCCAAGGAGAATATTGAACGCGCGATAAAGCGGGGCATGGGCGAGATTGAAGGCCAGGATTACGAGGAATGCACCTACGAAGGCTATGCGGCAGGCGGCGTGGCCGTCCTGGTGGAGGCGCTGACCGACAATACCAACCGGACCGTGGCGGATCTGCGCCTCTTGTTTTCAAAGAGCGGTGGCAGTCTGAGCAAGGCAGGCGGCGTGGCCTATCTTTTTGATCGCAAGGGCGTCATCCAGATTGCGGCTTCCGACCACGACGAAATGGCGGTATTTGAGCTAGCCGTGGAGGCAGGCGCCGAGGACCTGGAAGAGGACGACGGCATGTATATGGTCATCACTTCGGTGGAGACCTTCGACGATGTGCAGACCCAACTGCTTGAGGCAGGTATTAGGTCGGTCGAGGCAAGTCTTGTTCGCCTGCCGAAAACGAGCGTGACGCTGGCAGAAGGCGTAGCCTCGCGCACCCAGGCCTTTATTGAGCGCCTGGTGGAGCATCAGGATGTGCAGGCGGTCTACACCAACATGACCCCATCATGATTATCCTGGGCATTGATCCCGGATCGCTGCGTTCCGGCTACGGGGTCGTGCGCGTGGCCGGTTCTGTACGCGAGGTGGTGGAGTATGGCGTGCTGGATGTGGGGTCAATGCCGGATCACGCGAATCGGCTAAAATCCATATATGACGTCGTGGCGGCGCTGGTCCGCCGGTGCGGGCCCGATGCGTGCGCGGTCGAGATGCCGGTCTACGGCCAGAATCCACAGTCCATGCTCAAGCTCGGGCGGGCGCAGGCCGCGGCCATGCTCGCGGCCATAAATGGCGGCGTGCCCGTTTCGCAGTACACGCCAAAGACGGTAAAGAAGTCCGTAACGGGTAATGGCAATGCATCGAAAGAGCAGGTCCGGTTTATGGTGAAAAGCCTGCTTGTCTTCCCGGATCCGGAATCGGTGCTGCGCCATGACGCGTCAGATGCCCTCGCCATAGCGCTCTGCCATAGCCATCGCAAAAGTGCGCCCCGGTATGCGGACTGGGGGGCATTTCTTGCCGCCCATCCCGGGCGCCTCTGAACGGTGCTGGCGTGCTTGCACGCCATGTACGCGGGCGGCCCTTTCCGGTAGGACTGATTCCGGCAGTACGTACAGGCAACGGCTGCGGGACGGGGGGCACCAATGCTAGGGCTCTGCCACGATGCAGAGGGGCCGTTCCGGCCCAGGAAGAGGCAATACCGCTCTGGGTCCGGGCCGAGGCACCTGTAGAAAAATGTTCGGGCGGCCTATGGATGCTTCCGCTGAGAAACACGAGCCGCACCGAGCCTGCTGTAAAAGGGCCGCAGGCACTGGAATCTTGCTGCGCCTTACAGCCCGCCAGCAGCTAAGACCCGGCATCTGCACCCAGGTCAAGGGTATCGGCTAGTGCCATTTGCCCAAATCTCTCGGTGGAAGCCAGCGTCTCGCGAACGTCGTTCCACGTGGTGGTGTGGTTGACGATATAAAGCCTAAGCGCAAGCGTCGTCCCCAGAAGCGTAGAAGAGAAGAAGGCCGTGTCGTCCCAGAAAATCCGAACGAGCACCTGCTTATTAATGTTTGCCAAAGATTCCTCGTCGAGCCTGGTGTCCGAGGGATTAATGAGTTGTACCCCAATCGTTGGACAGGATTTCGCTTGATTTAAGATAGAGAACTGCCAGGGTTGTGGGGGATGGCGGGACATCTTGGTCCCAGTGGGCATGTGGTTGTCGTGTGGGTTATAGCCATCGCTGGGTGGGGTCCTGAATGGCCGTGATAGACTTCGGATGGGGTTCGGTACCGAAGGCTCTGGTGCGGACGACTGTGGTTGTAGAAGCTAATGTAGCCTCCCAGGCGCTGCCGGTCCTGCCGCAGGTTCGCGTATTCGTTGAGGTAGACCTCCTCGTACTTGACGCTGCGCCACAGCCGCTCAATCAGAATGTGGTCGTAGCACCGGCCACGACCACACATCGAAGTCCGGATGCCAGCACGTTTGGAGAGTGATGTCATCTCTTCACTAGCAAACTGTGACCCTTGGTCCGAGTGGAAGATCTCGGGCTGGCTGATCGTGAGTGCGTCCTTATAAGTCTCCACGCAAACACTCGCGTCTTGTGTGTTGGATAGCGTCCACGATAGTATGTAACGGCTCTACCAGTCCATGACTGCGACCAGATACACAAATCCGCGGTCCATCCGAATGTAGGTGATGTCACTGCACCAGGCCTGATTGGGACGGTCTATGTGCCGCCCTTTCAATAGGTTAGGATACCGAAGAGCTGGCCCCGGGCCCACGCGGGGTCGGGGCTTCGGATAAATAGCCTGTAGCCCCTAAGGTGCATCAGCCTATAGACCCGCTTGTGACCCGCAGCGTGACCTTCGCGCCGAAGCATATGCGTCATGCACCCAGCATGGGGTGGGCCGTGTAGACTTCGTCTATGACGCGCATCAACTGCAGATTATAGGACGATTCACCGACGGGTTGATAATACACGCTGGAGCGGGTCAGGCCCAGTAGCTCGCACTGTCGCTCTATGTTCAGCTGAGCGTGATCTGGCTCCACCATGCGCCGCTTCTCTTCAAGAGAGTGAACCGAAGTTTTTTAACCAGTCCAGTTCCACCTTGAGGCGCCCGATTTGGCCATACACTTCATCCTTAAGTACCTCTTCTTGTTGTTTGGCCTTGCCACGACGCGTGGAAAAGGCATCCATCAAGTGCTGAAGCGCCTGCTTCTTCCACAGGTTCACCTGGCTGGGGTGCACCTCGAAGCGGGCGGCAATCTGGCTGATGGTTTGCTCACCTCGTATGGCCTCCACGGCCACTCGAGTCTTGAATGCGGCGGCGTACGACTTCCGTTTCATCGTGACATGTACCTCGATTTAAGAGGCAGGATTCTATCTTAAACTACTGTCCAGAATTTGGGGTACACTATAGCCTATGCAGCCATAGATGCACACATGACGAAGCGGATTCGCCAGTGGCTCTGTCGCAAGCACAAGGTCCAGTCCGGGGGGTGGGCGCGTTTCCCGCACGAAGAGCTATACAAGAAGTATGGCTTGATATGCCTTGAGCCAACGACCAAGGGCCTTCCGTGGGCGAAAACATGATCTTGTCTGAAAGCCGGATGCGGTAATTCTGCACGTCCGGTTTGACGAGCGGCGGGCGGAAACGTGCTCCTAATGGGAGTAACGCGCCGCCTGTCGACTCTACCCGATATGGTAACGGGCAGCCGGGTAGCGCCGTAAGAGGTGCGGTCCCAATAGGGTGGATCTGTCGATAATTGGGGCCGGCCGGGTCCATAGGCACATCGCAAAACCAAGGAAGCGGCCACACTATTTAATCTCGCTGCAGCCGCTGGCGCAGCTTGGATATCGCCCACTCATTGCCTGCGCAGCCGTTTATCCCGTTGGCCACACGCGGGTTGCCATTGGGCAGGCTTGTGGATCGTTTGCCCTGCAGGACGCGCATGCCTGTGGCGTAATCGACCAAGGTCGTACCAAAGGGCTATTTGTCTTAGCATGATTCGGTAGCGGTCTCCAGAGCGGCGGACTTAGAACGTAGCTCTGACCTCTTGACCTGCAATCCCGCAGGGTCCAGCAACACCGCGCGTGAGAGAATGCAAGCAAAAATCCAATTCTGCCGCAATTCCGGCCGACGGCCGCCACGTTTATCAATTGGTCACGGCTTGCGGTTGTTGCGAGCCGCCCATGGCGTCTCACCGTGAGATTCTCCTTCTTTTTGGGAGTATGAAAGTGTACGGGCACACAAGAATGTTTGCGCAACCGCCAAGCAACTAGAGCCGCTGCCGGATTCACGGCGCAGCATCAAGCCGTGTTGCCGGGCGCGGTTCGGCACCAAGTGAATTGTGGACTCAGCGTGCAATCGACCAAATGAATTCTCTGAAGGGCGCAGGCAATTGGATGGCCGGGGTATAGGCATGTAGCCCACAACCTGGGCCCGCAGACATGAGGCTCGTTGTAGGGACCAAGCTTTAGATTCCGCCCGTGCGTGCATAAAGAAGCGCGCAGGTAGCGCCCTGGAAGGTGCTAGGCAGTAAATGTCCGGAGGCTTCCGAACAGGAATGCTGTGGTGGGAATTTGGTGGACTGCCATTGACGGGTATCCCGCCGATTCGTGTTAATAGCCGCGCTCATCGTCGCGCACACGCACCACTTCTGCTACTTCCTCCTCCTCTAGGGCTCCGTTCGACATCCTAGAGACGAGGAACGTGATCTGCTGCGGCTTGGACGAGGCCTGGTTCCATTCCGGGTGAGCCTGCTCAATAATGCTAATGAGGATGCGCAGGTACCCGTATCGACGGTCTGGTGAAGGTAGGCGTGCTATTGCACAGGCGAAGAATTCTGCGTTACGCCCTACCTGAAGGTCAATGATCTTTGTCTGATATAGCATATCGATAAAGCAAAACCAAGTAAGTTATAGTTCAATATAGCAAAAAGAAAGGTAGAAGACAATACCCTAAATAGACGATGGTAAGGCGAACCCGCCCGATGCAGAAGGAGTATCAACACTTCGTCAAATTCGAAGTACTGTGTCCGATCCGTGTAGGGTGCGCAGCCCATATCGCGTCAACGTCCTGCCTGTGGTGTCGATATACCAATGGCGGGCCCGCACAAAGCGCGCATTGCGCAAGGGGGAGTTGGTGTACTACGGCCCGTTTCCCGAGCAGTACGGCATAGGAGAAGTGCAGCACATCGTCGGCCCCTTCGTCTGCGTGGATTTTCGGGGCACAGGCCTTTCCAGTGTGCATGAGGATGTAATTGACGAGCGTTACCTGATGCCGATCCCGGACCCGGCCCTCTCCCTGCTGTAGTCCATGGCTGGTCTTTCCATCCAGGGTGTCACGAAGAGGTACGGCAGCGTGGTGGCGGTGGACAGCATCACTTTCTAAGCACGGCAGGGCCGGATTCTGGGTCTCATTGGCCCAAACGGGGCAGGCAAGACCTAAACAATCCGCATGATAGTGGACATCCTGCGGCCGGATGAAGGCGCGGTCAAGCTGGATGGAAGGACTGTTGGCGCTTGGAGCCGGGACCGGATGGGCTATCTGCCGGAGGAGCGCGGCCTGTACAAGAAACTTAGGGTGGGTGAGCAGTTGCGCTATCTGGCTGCACTGAAGGGGGTAGGCCGGGCCGAGGCTTCCCGCGGCATCAGCTATTGGCTGGAGCGCCTTTGCCTTTCCGCCTGGGAAGGCAAGAAGGCAAACGAATTGTCGAAAGGCATGCAGCAGAAGGTGCAGTTTATTGCTACCGTTTTGCCTCGGCCCCGTCTGATCGTCCTGGACGAACCGTTCAGTGGGCTGGATCCCATTAACAGCGAGCTGCTCCAGGAAATCATCCTTGAGCTTCGGGAGGATGGTCGGATTATTCTTTTTGCCAGCCACCGCATGGAGCAGGTGGAGCAGCTTTGCGACGATATCTGCCTTATTGCCCAGGGGCGGATAGTGCTCAACGGATGCCTACGGGACGTGAAGCGGAGCTTCGGGCGCGACATGCTGAACCTGGAATTCGATGGCGACGCTGGGTTTCTTGAGGCGCTGGAGAGAAAGGGCCGCATTCACATTACGGATCGAAGCGCGCACCGCTATGGCGTTCGGCTCATGGACGGTACGCGTCCCAGGGAAATGCTGGATGCCATGCTTCGGGAGGCGCGCGACATCTACTGCGACAAACTTGTCGAGCCATCGCTGAACGAGATATTTGTACGGACGGTCGGCTGACATGCAGAAATTGCTGGTCATTATTCGGAGCGAGTTCCTGCGCCGCGTGAAGTCAAAGTGGTTCATCCTCTCGACTCTGCTCGGTCCGCTCACGCTCGCTTCCATTCTTGCTATCGTCATCTACGTATCCATCCGTGCCGTCGAAACCGTCGATACGAGGAACATTGCCGTCGTGGACGAGCCCGGCGTGCTGTTTGACCGGATCGCGGATGTTGAGGATGAAGCGTTTGTACTCGTTCGGTACCCATCGGAGGACAGCACGCGCGCCGGCGTTGTAAGCGGAGCTATGGACGGCTACCTGATGCTGCCCCCCGGCGTGCTCGCCGGTGCACAGCGCCCCGCATATTTCTCTGTGGAAAGCACCGGCTTCGTACTGGAAGGCGCGTTAAGTGGCAGAATTGGGCGGGCCGTAAGGGAACACCGGATAGAAGGGGCGGGCGTGTCGCCCGAAATCCAGGATATATTTTCCACGGATGTGTCCATCGATTCGGTGAAGCTCAGCACGGAAGGAGAATTGGCAGGCAGTTCCTTTGCGTATATGGGGCTCGGATTCATGATGGTCATGCTGATTTATGGGACCGTCGTGATGTACGGTGTTATTGAGGAGAAGTCGAGCCGCGTGGTAGAGGTGATCGTTTCGTCCGTGCGGCCATTCGAACTGTTGATGGGAAAGGTCTTGGGCACTGGAGCAATGGGTTTGGTGCAGATAATCACATGGGCGGTCCTGATCCTGGGAGGAATCGCCGCGACGGGACTCCTGGTAGGCGCACTTGTCGATCCTGCCGCGCTGGACCTGCCGGATGCAGCAGGCAGCCAGGCAGTGATGGAGGCGCTGAATCTTCCTGTTCTCAGCATTGCCCCCGGCACAATGGTCTGGTTCGTGTTGTATTTCCTGATGGGATACCTGCTGTATGCTGGACTGTTTGCGGCGGTGGGTGCCATGGTCGAGCAGCAGCAAGAAACGCAGGGATGGCTTCTGCCCGTGATGATGCCCATAATCCTGTCCATCGTGTTTTTATCACCCGTGCTGCAGAATCCACAGTTCTCGCTAGCCGTTACGCTGTCGCTCATTCCATTCACTGCGCCCGTCCCCATGGTGGTGCGCCTTGCCGTCGCGCAGGTCCCGCTTTGGCAACTACTGTTGTCCTTTGGGCTGCTCACAGTCGGCTTTTTGGGAACGATATGGGTGTGCAGCCGCATTTACCGCGTCGGCATACTGATGTATGGCAAGAAGACCAATCTGAAAGACCTTATGCGGTGGTTACGTAATGCCTAGAACGGAAAGAGCGGCATTTGCCGGGATTCGAGCCGTAACAGGAAAGCTTTCTTGTCCATGCCGCCGCTGTAGCCTGTCAGGGCGCCTGAAGTGCCGACCACGCGGTGGCACGGTATGAAAATGGCAACTGGATTGGAGCCATTGGCCCGTCCCGCGGCGCGCGACATGCCACCGCCGCCAAGCCTCTGCGCCAGTTCGCCGTAGTTCGCCGTGGTGCCGTACGGGATGGTGCGCACCAGGGACCAAACTTTCTCCTGAAAAGGAGTCCCGTGCGTGTGGACTGGGAGGTCCAATGCCCTCACGCACCCGTCGAAGTATGCGGCAAGCTGGGACTTGGCCCGTGCGAGGATGGGATGGTGGGCTCCGCTCTGGGCAGCATCCCGTACTTGGAATGATAGCTGCGTTAGTCCCTGCTCGGTGGCTGTCAGCATCAGGGGCCCGACCGGACTCTCGATTACGGTTGAAATGCTGTGCATCTGCCACCTCAGGCCGCGATTAATGTGGGCCACACTCCAGGGCCACGCATGTATCGGGATGGGGCACGACGCTGCTGTATCTCCCAACAATAAGGGCCTATGCGAAGTATGTTCGGCCTGCGGCCAGCGGAATCATCCAACGGCAGTCCGCGACGCGGAAGCAAGGGCATGTCGCCGCGACGGCCGCTCGCTGAAGGTCCCCAGGTAAAAGCGCAGAGATTCGCTATTGGCAGTCTAGGCCCTGTTCGATGAGAATTCAGGCGGGCACCTTTTGTTCGGTAACACGGTTTAAGTGGGATACCCATTTTTGCCATGCAGATATCCATCAAGGAGACGGGCGCACTTTCATTCACCCTGGAAGTTGACGCCTCCGCAGAGGACCTTCACCCGGACATGAACAGGGCATTTCGCAAGCACAGGGCCCAATTGCAGCTTAAGGGGTTTCGCCCGGGACATGTTCCGCTCGGCATGGTGAAGCGCCTCTATGGCAAGGATCTTGCCGATGAGGCGGTCCAGGAATTACTCAAGGAAGCATTTCAGGACCTGGTGGTAGATTCCGGGAAATATGACGTGTGGGAAGGCTCGCCTAGATTCAATTACGATTACGATTACGAAGGTGATCTCCATGCCCGCGTGCCGTTTGCCGTGTGCCCAAAGATCGATATACAGGACCTGGAAGGGCAAGAGATCGAGGTGCCGTCGGATAAAGTAACCGATGGGGATATTGAACAGGCTGTGAACGATATCCTGTGGAATTACGGGGAAATCCGGCCGGTTGCCGAGGATGATGCCTTGAGAGATGGCGACATGGTTACTTACGATCTGCAAGAGATCGACTCCCGGCTGCACGTGCCGGTACTTGGAACATTAGTGACGGCAGAAGTGCTGGATCTTGGCCAAGAGAAGAATGCGTTGGAGACAGCGCTCCGGGAGGTTGTGATTGGAGCCAAGGTAGGCGAACGCGTGCGATATGAGGTCCGTGTGGATTCAAGCAGTGCAGTGGAGGAGATGGCAAAGCAGCGCTCGTACGAGGCGCAGCTTACGCGCGCCGAGCGCTTTGAACCGGCAGAACTGGCAGATGAGCTTGTGCAGCGCGTCACTGCGGATGAAGAGGTGTCGGTGGAGACGTTTCGAGCCTGGGTGGCCGATGTTTTTGGACACAAGCTGGCCAGAAAGAACTGGGAAATACGGCAGGACCGGCTGGTGGACAGGCTACTTGAAATGCACAAGTTCGACGCCCCAGACGTTGTAGTCCAGGAATTCGTGGATCGGATGGTGGCGCGGGCGGTGCAGCACAGCATCACCTCCGGGGAGGCTCTCGGCTCGGAGGAAGCACTTCGCGCGAAGCTTCGGCCGATGGTAGAGAAGCGGACCCGCTGGTTTTCCCTGCGCAAGGCGCTTGTTGCCCACTTCAAACTGGATATTACGGAAGACGACATTGAGCAAGACTTGTTCAGCCGTGCGTATGGCGACGTGATGAACAGCATGTACCGGAATCAGGCAGCCAGCGAGGTCCAGGAGGAGGATCGCTACGACTCTCTTGCCATCACGTACCGGATAGAGAATCAAAAGCTGTTCGAGGCGCTGTCAGAGAAGTTTAACGTGGTGCAATCAGCGTCTGACGAGTCGCCAGCAGCCGAGCCGGAAGTAGCAGCAGCGGCTGATGAGTAGCGGACTCTCGGTGATAGCCCGGTTGGCTGGTGCCTGAAACGGGTAACTCGCGGCAGCGCTGCCAGGGCAGGCCAGGACTTTTTGCGAATCCCCATGCGGAGGCCTCTCGGCGCTGGCAGGGAAAGCTTCCCCCATCGTGATGCTCGGCGTGCTGGTGCGGCTTCCGAGCATCGCGCCACCCGGATGTACGGAGTGGTGCACTGCCTCAGGAGCACTCCTGCATTGCTCCGGGTCAACCTCTGCTGGCGGCGCTAGCGGCCGTCGGAGTGCGATAGGTCGAGGCAGGAGCGTGCCCTTTGGATGAAGGTGCGTTTCCTGCCATGATCAGGCGCCACATTGGCATCACAGGCCGCCTTACGGGCAGGCTTGCCCGGTCTCAATTACCACGGACAATAGGCAGGTGACGGTCCCAAATGCAAAGCTAGCTGTAGCCCCCATATAATTCCCTGTCAGATCTAGATCGCTTGTCTGGAGCTAATTTCTACATTTGAGTCAAGTTTGCGCGGCAATCTAGAAGCGGTGCCAGAGTCGATCGAATTCGGCATCGAACTGCGTGATGGCTTTCCGCAGCCGTGTGTTACCGGGGTAGGCACGGTCCAAGGCTACGGATAAGGGTGGCCGGAGCACGCGGACGTAGGTGCGATGGTTGGAGAGCGCTATCCGTGGTCCCGTCTCCGTGACCGCCGTATCCGCTCGATGAGGCTACGCAGCTCGTAGGTCATGCGTCCAGTCGAGCACGGTATGTCCCAGGAGTGGTGCCATGCGGGCGCGCAGCGCGGCGTGGCTAAAGCCCCGTGGTAGCAGGCTAAAGCCCAATAGCGCCGGGATCCGCGAAGCGCAGGCCCGCTGCTCATCCACGACCGTGGATGTGTGCAGCTCGTGCAGGGCTTCCAGGCCCATGGTACCATCGTGGCTAAGGCGTGGGATGCCCAGCAGGCGTCGGTTGGCTTGTTGGCCCCTTCTCTTTTAGCTGCTCTAGATATCTCAGCTGTTGTTTGAGTTCGAAGTCGTACGTGTCGTTGATCTCCGTGTGCATAGCGCGGCCTTCCTTGAAGTACTCTTCGATACGACTTCTTCTTGTAATCGATGTGCAGCGAAGGCGTAACGCCATGGGTAATCACGCGCGTGCGGAAGCCAGAGGGCGTGCGCTTGGTAACGCGGCGGTTGAAGATCAAGGACACGTGATCACTGCGGCCCATGGCCAGATTCTGCCGGATGACCTCCTCAAAGAACACACGCCCCTGCACGGGGGCACTCGAAGATGGGCGTAAGCGAGAACTCCGCCTGCAGAATGGAGATACCGTATGCCTGCCTGCCGATCCTCCGCCGTGAAGGGATGCGGCAGCCACTTGCGCAGTAGCCGGTCTATGCGCCCAGAAGTGACGGCCTGGCATAGCTGATTCAGCGCCTTGGGATCTTCGCACGAAAGAATGCCACGATCGAGGGCCTCGTACGCTGTACCCCGCTTATCCTGGGGCGCTTGACCTAATTCGTACCCATGGATGCAAAGCCGGGCCGTGTACGGGAGGAGCAGAACTTGATGAAGAGCGGCCCAAAATCATCATCCTAGAGATAGAAATAGTAGGCATTGGGCATGGCACCTGATGCTACCAGGCGCATCCGGCGCTTCCCCGTGGCGGTATCCGTATAGTCCTGCGTGCGCACCACCCGCGCCTTCTGTTGCATCTTCCCTACAAACAGGACCCCTTCATTGCCGGGCCATTTACGCAAGTATTCCTGCGTGCGATCATCCTTCCGCTCACCAGACTTGAACGCAATCAAGTCCACAGCCTCCCGCTTGACCAAAGCTTCCATAGCCTGGGCAAAGGCCCCGCGTCATGGGTGCCATCAACGAAGAAGAAGGCGCCGCTTGCCGCGAGACTGCTGAAAGAACCACGTAGGTCCACCGGGCGTTTAGACCGTTGGGACTTACACCTTCAGGTAAAGCCGATCGAATCATGCGACTTCCCGCGAAACATGCTGACGGACGACCTCGGCTACATTGCGCGCTATCTTCATGGTAGCCTCCACATCTGGGAGGCGCCTGCGTATCCCAAAGATAATGGCACGCACACCAAAGGCTATGTCCAAAGTGGGAGTGCTGGTAACTCAAGCGACAACGCCAAACATAAGGTTTGGTCGGTCTGAGGCGGAGTCGCGCTAATTTTTGTCCTATCTGCGCCATCTCGGATGGATTGGTTTCTTGCATTGCTTAGGAAATGGTGGGCAGCAGGGCTCCTGGTGCTGCTGGTATCTGCGCCAAGCAAGGCGATGCCTGTGGTAGACGGTTCCACACCCAACTCATCGGGCAAGATTGCAGGCCGGGTCGTGGACGGCGCTACGGACACCCCGCTCACTGGAGCCCATGTTCGCATAGAAGGCCTGATTCTTGGTGCGGTCGCCGGTCCCGAAGGCTTCTATGCGATCATCAATGTAAAGCCGGGTACGTACACCGTAGTCGTGTCCATGATCGGATTTGTCTCGCTTCGTGTGGAAAACGTTGAGGTATCCGCCGACCGGACGACCCGTGTTAACCTAGCGTTGCGGGAATCGGTCATTCAAGGGGAAGAAGTTGTCGTCGAAGCCCAACGTCCGCTCATCGAGGTGGACCGCACTACATCTGCCTCCTACGTCAGTGCGGAGACAATTTCGAACCTGCCGGTCCAGGACATTCAGGACTTGCTTCAGCTCCAGCCCGGGGTTGCCTACGATGCCGCCGGTCGCCTGCATCTTCGCGGGGGGCGGCATGGGGAGGTAGCCTACATGATTGACGGCATTTCGGTGACCGACCAGTTTAGCGGCGGCAGCAAGATAAGAATCGAAAACAGCTGGATACAGGAGTTGCAAGTTATCAGTGGCACGTTCAACGCCGAGTATGGCCAGGCCCAGTCCGGCGTGATAAACGTGGTTTCCAAAGAAGGTCGGTCGACTTTTGAGGGAAGTGGCTCGTTTTACATGGGGGATTATCTAACCGATAAAAGGGACGTATTCCCAAAGCCCGCGACACCGAAGCTGTCCGAATTCAAAGGCGAATTCACCTTCGGCGGACCGTTTCCGCTGCTGCCTGCCGGGTTCTTTTTCGTTAACGCGCGCTATTCCCAGTCTGATGGATGGCTCTATGGCGAGCGCCGCGTGCGCATGAAGGATACGGTTCCGATTCAAGAATTCATCCACGAAGTACAGCAGACATCAAGCGATCGGCAGACGTTGGTGGGGATCCGGGTTCCGGATTCGCTACAGACGGGTGATGGCGAGTTTGTGCCCATGAATCCACGAGAGCGGTACGCCTTCCACACGTCGCTCTCTACGCGCCCGGTGCAGGCGTTGAAATTGAGTTATGCCCTCTTTCTTAGCAACCGGAAGCAAGAGTCTTATCAGGATAGCCGTCGCTTTGCGCCAGACGGGCAGCGAAGCGTCACCAACCGGGGGCAGAACCACATCCTTTCGTTGACCCACACGGTGACTCCTTCCGCGTTCTACCGGGTAGCCCTGTCCTACCAGCAGGATCGGCGGGAAAGCTTTCTTTTTGACGATCCGTTGGATACGCGCTACCAGGGCCTAGCTTACGGGGCAAACGGTTTCCTCTTTGGGGGAACCAGTAATGGGCACAGCAAGACCAGGCAGGACCTCTATCTTGCAAAATTGGATTTTACGAACCAGGCCAATCGTTTCAACCTGATCGAGTTCGGAGCCGAATACCGGCATCATTATATCAAGACCCGAGACCTGGTGACCATTTCTGACGGTCCTGTATACGAAGATCCCAACCTGCGCATTCCGCCTGTCAACACTTCGGGTAATGATGCCTACACGCAGGCGCCGCGGGAATTTGCGGCCTATGTGCAGGATAAGGTTGAAATCGACGAAATCATTCTGAACGCTGGTCTCCGGTACGACTTCTGGAATCCGAATGCCCGCGTTCCGACCGATCTGGAGGCCATCACGCATCCAGAAGACGGCATTCGCCTGGCCACAGCATTCGAGGCATCCGAATCAAGCCGTCAGCTCAGCCCGCGTGTAGGGCTTGCATTTCCGATCTCGGCATCGGGTGTACTGCATGTGTCGTATGGTCATTTCTTCCAGATTCCGCAGTTTTCGTATATGTTCTCCAACTCGGAATTCGAGGTCCAGCTGGGCGATTTGGAAACCCTGATGGGCAATGCCAATCTCAAGCCCGAAAGAACGGTGGCCTATGAGATCGGGCTTCAGCAGGCCATTGCACGTGACTGGAAGGTCGAGTTTACCGTGTACTACAAGGACATCAAGAATCTGCTTGGCCAGGAGATCATCACCACGCGCGATAAGAAAATCTATGCGCGCTACATCAACCGGGACTATGGCAATACACGCGGGATGGTCCTCTCGCTCATCAAGCAGTACGGGGAGAGTTTAGGGGCAACGGTAGACTACACCTACCAGATCGCTCGTGGCAATGCCTCCGACCCGAATGCGGTCTTTTTCGATTCCCAGACGAATCCGCCGCGGGAAAGCGAGAAGCAGGTGCTGCCGCTCAACTGGGACCAGCGCCACACCGTCAATGGCACGCTCATCATGGGGGATCCCGACCGCTGGACGCTGAGCCTGATTGGGCGCTATCGTACGGGCCAGCCCTACACCCCGACGAATCCGGGCAGTGCGCTTTCCGAGCAATTCGAGAACAGCGAGCGAAAGCCCGAGCAGCTGAGTCTTGACCTCAACTTCAATATGCGCCTCCGGTTGGTCGGGCAGCAAGTGAAGCTGTTTGTGAAGGCGTACAATATCCTGGACAGGCTGAATGCGGACCTGGTGTATACGAGCACCGGCAATCCGCAACATCCCTTTCGCACGATCGGAGAAGCCGAAATATTGCTTCAGAATCCCAACTTTTCGCTGCGGGAGATTGATCTGCGTCCCGATTTCTACGCCGAGCCACGTCGTGTCATAGCGGGAATAACGTTCAGTTTTTGACTATGCGCGCATACCTGAATCGAAGCCCGTATGCGATTGCGGTCGGCGGCGCCCTCCAGGTGCCGTCCGGCAGCGCGTGGAGCTCTTTCGTCACCGTGTTAAACCGACGACTTGCGGGGGCCTTGTCTGGATGGATACTGCCGGTAGTGCTGCTGCTCATTCCCGGAGTCGGAATCCCTGTCCACGCCCAAGTCCGCCCGGAGGCGGGGCGAGACCAACGGCGGACGGGCATCCATGACGGCAACCTGGTTTTTACGCGCTACTCAAATTACGGCAATCTCGGCTCCCGCTACGAGCCGCCCAAGATGGAATGGCCCAAAGGCTCTGGAACGTGGTACGGGTTCGAATTCATTATGATGGCCGGGAGCGAGGTCCTGGACGCCAACAGCAACCTGATCACACTTGTCTCAGAGAATTACACCAATCCGGGATCGTTTGACATCAGCGCTGACGGATCGCATACGTATGGCTGGGAGCCGCTGGCCGGCTATTTTCATCCTGGCGAGGGCAATAGACTTAACTATCCCGCGATGAGTCATCTGGAAGAGACGTGGCCAGCCAACTGGCCCCATGACCATCCCGGCCTGCCGGGCTCCCGCGACGGGCGGTGGAACGGAGAATTCGGCGCCTTCATCCGGGGTGACCAGGAGAGCTACTATGTGATGGACGACCGGAATAATGATGAATTCGACTACTTTCCGTTCATCGGCAGTAGCCAGGACTCTGCTGCCTTTCCTGTTGGCCTGCGAGGCCTGGGCCTGGAAGTCAAGGTACGCGGCTATCAATGGGTTACCGTGCAGGCCGAAGACATTCTCATTGTGCGCTACGATATCAAGAACGTCAGCCACAAGCCGCTTCTGCGCGTCGTCTTCGGGATGTATGTCGATCCCGCCGTCGGCGGACAAGGCGATTCCGTCGATGATTTTGCCGACTTCCAGCAGGTCGATGATATTGTCTACATGTGGGACCGGGATGGGATAGATAACCGGGGGCGTCCCGGGGTGGGCTACTTTGGGTTTGCCTTCCTCGAAAGCCCGGGAGATCCCCTGGATGAGATTGACAGCGACCAAAACGGTATCGTTGACGAACGGCAGGACAACCCGCGGGGAGACCTGATCCTTGGCCAGGAACAGATTGAGGCGTACGCGAATGCCCGGTATGACCTAGTCGCTTTCGAGAATTTCTTCGGCAGCATTGCCCTGCGCCCAGCCTACGGGAACGGGGCCTGGTGGACCGGGGACGAAGACATGGATTGGATCGCCTTTCTGGACATAAATGGGAACGGGGTTCGTGATCCCAACGAGCTGATCCTTGACGACACAGGTTCTGACGGGCTCGGCCCCGAAGCCGAAGGCTATCCAGGCCCGGATGGCGATGGCACGGAAGACAACGGGATGCCCGATAGCGGCGAGCCCAATTTCGGGAAAACCGACAATGACGAATCGGACCAGATCGGCCTTACCAGCTTTGTGCTCCGGCCTGCCGGCAATGTCAGCGACGATGCCCGCACATGGCGCGAAATGGAACCGAATCGGTTTGGCGGCGCGATGCCGAGCAATCTGGCGTTCATCTATGGCTCGGGATACTTCGAGTTGCCCCGGGAAGAGACCCGCAAGTTTGCCATCGCCAACCTGTTCGGCCGCGATCTTGACGATATCCTGCGTAACAAACGCACGATGCAGCGCATCTACGATGCCGACTATTCCTTTGCCAGGCCGCCCAACAAGCCTACCTTGACGGCGGTCCCGGGCAATCGAAGGGTAACGCTGATGTGGGATAACCGGGCGGAATTCTCGCGAGATCCAATCTATGGACGCGATTTTGAAGGATATCTGATTTACCGGTCTACGGACCCGTCCTTCAACTCGATCAAGACGATCAGCGATGCATTTGGAAACCCGACCCTCTGGAAGCCGATTGTTCAGTTTGATCTGGACAATGGCCTCCTGGGGCCGCATCCGATTCAAATCGGCGAATCAGGCGCAGTCTACAATGTGGGCAAGGACACGGGCCTGCGGTATTTCTATGTCGACGAGGGATTGGACAACGGCCGGACCTACTACTACGCCGTGGTCTCGTACGACAAGGGCTATGACACCGATTTCTTCGCCCGTGGCCTCAGTGATACCGACCGGTTGACACCGATCCCGCCGAGTGAGAGTGCGAAGATCATACAGACCGATCTGGTTGGCAACGTCACTTTCCTGGACAAGAACACGGCGGTCGTCGTGCCCAATGCACCCAGCGTGGGATTCATCTCGGGTGGTGTCGAGGGTGGGCTCGAGCATGCGGGGCCCGGCACGGGCATTGTGGATATTGAGGTCGTCGTCCCTGACAGTATACAGGGCGGGGCGCAGTATGCGATTACCTTCACGGACACGACCCGCTCGTATCTTACCAAGGGGGTTCGGATCGAAGAAATGCGGTCTGGACGCATCGTGTATGAGGCGGCTCTCTTCGATAGCCTTGACCTCGTAACACGGGTTCGGGAAGGGATGCGGTTCAAGATATTTACTCCGGAGGCTGCCGCGCCGACGATCTATGGTTGGACGCAGGGCAGCAGCAACCTATTGGTCGACATTGACCTGGCCACGTCCGGGCGCAGCGTCGCATTGCCCGAGGACATCGAGATTCGTGTAGGCGCGCCGGGGGTGGACACCAGCTTTGTGCAATTCAGCTTCGAGCAGGGGATCCCGGTCAATTTTGAAATAGCGAGTACCACCACAGGTCGCGTCTTCGATTTCCTGTTCGAACAGACGGGCCAGCCCGATGGCCTGCTAGGTGCCGGGGACATCGTGACGATTGTCTTCGATATCGATGGCTTGCGCTTCAACCTGGCGTGGCGCTTTACCTTCGTGGCGCCGCAGGGCGAGGAGACGGTGATGCCAGCGTCCGGCGATGTCTTTGCGCTACAGGTCTCCAAGCCTTTCTCCTCACTGGACCGGATCACATTTACGACGCGGGGCTCCGCGTTTGAAGAAGATGTGGCGCGCAGCAATCTAGAGAATATTTATGTGGTGCCGGATCCGTACGTGGCTAGTGCTTCCTGGGAACGCCCCCTATTCAATCAATCCGGCCGTGGCGAACGGCGCATTGACTTCGTCAACCTGCCGCCGAAGTGTACGATCAGCATCTTCAACATGGCCGGCAAGCTCGTTCAGGTGATTGATCACGATGCACCGCCCGAAGATGGTACGCAGAGCTGGGACCTGGTGTCGAAGGATGGCCTTACGGTCGCCTTCGGCGTCTACATCTTTCATGTCAGCGCACCGGGCATCGGCAACAAGATCGGAAAATTCACCCTCATCAAGTGACGGGCCATGCGTGGCGACCCCATCCTTCCTAGCGAAACGGACACCCCACCACGGGCGAGGGTCGGCGCACGGGCGTGGCGGCATGCCGCGCATTCCGCTGTCTTAGTGCTCCTGCTGCCTTCCGCCGTACGGGGGCAAGAGACAGATCGGCCGGTGAACTTTGCCGATGAGATCACCAACGCCGGGACCAGTGCTGCCCCGTTTCTCGAAATCGGCGTCGGGGCCCGTGCCCAGGCCATGGGTAATGCCGGGGGAACCCTTGCCGGCGATGCAACGTCCATGTTCTGGAATCCTGCCGCTGCCGCCGCTCTGGACGGCACGGCGTTTGTCACCCTCGATCATACGGCCTGGCTGGCAAACACCACACTGGATCATGTGGCGGTTATTCTCATGTTTCCCGGAATCGGTGCCTTGGGACTGAGTGTGATGAATTTCGGCCTCGTCGATCAGGCGCCGGTGCGCACCATCCTGCAACCCGATGGTACAGGCGAGTTCTACGATGCGTCTGATCTGGCCCTCACGGCAACCTACGCGGCACGACTTACGCCCCGTTTCATGGTGGGGGTCTCGGGCAAATTTGTACAGGAGACATTGTGGCACGAAAAGGCCGGTGCCGTTTCGTTTGACCTGGGAATGTTGTACCATACAAACGTGTCCGGTTTGAGCCTCTCTGCCAGCATAGCCAACTTCGGGGGTGATATGGTGCTGCGGGGACGGGATCTGCTTCGGCCATTTGACGACGACCCGACCAATTTCAGCAACGATAAACTCAATGTGCAGCTGAAGACCGATGCATTCTCCCTGCCGCTCCTTTTTCGGTTCGGGATAGCGTACCGGCTTGAGGCCGCCATGCACCGCCTGACCCTGGCGGCCGACCTGTTGCATCCGTCGGACAACAGCGAGGCCGTCAATCTGGGGATCGAATACAGCTTCCTGGATACCATTGCCTTTCGAGGAGGTCTGGTTTCACTGTTCGAGGTGGATCGCACGGGAGGGTACAGCTATGGTTTGGGTCTGCAGCACCGTGTGCTCGGCCAGCTCGGAGTGACGGTCGATTATGCGTTTGTCACGTGGGGTATCCTGAATGCGACCCATCGTTTTACGGTCACCGTGAGCCGCTGAAGTAACCATGCGTGCCCACTAGCCTCCTAACGCGCTCTCATCCAGACCACTCGAAAGCACCTGCGTCTTTTGTCCAACGAATAGGAAATTGCACCATGAAAACTTGTCACACATTCCTAGCTTGCCTGCTGTTCCTGGCCAGTACTGCTGCGGCCCAGCAAGGGCCTCGCCTGCTGGTAAACGAGTTTCTTGCCGACCCATCGGGCGACGCTACCGGTGGCGATGCCAACGGCGATGGCACGCGCTCCGGGGCAGAGGACGAATTCGTGGAATTCACCAATATCAGTTCGGATACGCTGGAGCTGACCGGCTGGATGGTTGGTGATGATGAAGGCATCAATTTCACGTTCCCGGATGGCTACAAACTGCCCCCGAGAGCGCTGCTTGTCATCTTTGGCGGCGGAGATGTCGCCAACGTGCCGGGCTACGACGCGGATCCGCTTGTGACGCGCGCATTCCAGGCTGATAGCAGCGTAGGCAACGGTTTAGCCAACGGGGGTGATTACATTGTCATTCAGTCGCCCGACGGCATGGAGGACATGTATGTTGCGTACAACTCGAAGGTAGATCAAGGCCCGCCCGTCTCGAGTGTGGTCGAAAACATTACCTTCGAATTCGGCGTCGATGTGCATGTGGCCGCCAACGAGGATGTCTCCGTTACGCGAAATCCCGACGGGGATACCACGAGACCCGATCCGTTCGTGCAGCACAGCACGGTCAGCGCAGCCAGTTTTTCGCCCGGGCTGACCATCACCGGCAGCAATCTGGTGCCGAAGGTCCTTCCACCGCTAACCATCATCATAAACGAGGTATTGGCCGATCCGCCGACGGGTGACGCCGGCGATGCCAATATGGACGGGACGCGGAGCTCGTCACAGGACGAGTTCATCGAGTTGGCCAATGTCGGCGACGCCGCGGTTGATATCGGAGGGTGGCAGTTGGGCGATGATGAAGGCATCGCGTTTGTCTTCCCGGATGGATATAGCGTCCAGGCCCGCGACATCATCGTGGTCTTCGGTGGGGGGGACGTGACGAACGTGCCGGGCTATGACCCGGATCCGCTTCTAACACGCGTGTTCCAGGCCGACAGCACGGTTGGCAACGGGTTTGCCAATGGAGGCGACATCATCATGCTCTTGTCGGACGATGGCGCCTACGATACGTACATGGCCTATGGGAGCCTGGCTAACACCGGCGGGCCTGCCGCAGGGTCGTTCCCGGACGGCACGGAATTCGAAATCGAACTGGATATTGGCGCGCCTGCCAATGCGGACAATTCCGTGACCCGCTTTCCGGACGGCAACGTGAATGTGCCGGACCCATTCGTGCAACATCTCGAAGTGAGTACCAATGCCTTTTCTCCGGCCCGTACCGTGGACGGCCGGACGCAGGTTCCACCGCCGCAACCCCCGGTCACGATCGTGATCAACGAAATTCTCGCCGATGTGGCGGGCGATGCCAATGGCGATGGCACGGTCGACTTGCTGCAAGACGAATTTATCGAACTCATCAACACCAGTGAAGACGCCTCCGTCGATCTCTCCGGCTGGAGCGTCGGGGATCCAGGCGGGCTTACTTTTACGTTTCCGGACGGCTTCAGCCTCCGGCCGCAGAAGTTGGTCGCTGTCTTTGGAGGAGGGGATGTATCCGCTGTGCCCGGCTATAGCGACGATCCACTCCAAACTCGGGTCTTTGCAGCCAGCGGAGGTCTCGGTGATGGCCTGGATGAGGCCGGCGACCACGCGGTGTTGGTGAGCGCAGACGGCGCGTACGATGCCTACGTCGCATTCGGCAGCGCCAGCGGCGCAGACGCGCCGGCGGTCATGAGCGGCGGGAATGCGGTGGACTGGGAGTTTACCCTGAATACGGCTGCCGATGCGGACATGGATAACTCCATCACGCGCGAGCCTGACGGCAATTTCCTGGCGATGGACCCCTTTGTGCAACACGTAACCGTTAGTGCCGAGCCCTGGTCGCCGGCAACGACCATTGATGGTGTCGGCGGGTTGGACGAATTCAAGGCCGTTCCCCATCCCTGGGGCACCGGCCATGCGCTGGCCTTCAGTTGGTGGGAGCGCGACCGCGTTGAAATCCGTGATGCCCCCCTGCTCTTCCCCATCCGGATGGATGCTGGTACCATCGAACTCTGGTTTAGACCTGACTCGCTGCTTACCAACGACACGCACGATCCGGACTGGACGTATCTGTTTGCCAAGAACCTCGGCGGCAACAACGAGGGGGATCTGGGTCTGGGGTGGCGGCGCAGTGAAGGCCGCCTCCTATTCTTCATGCAAGACGGTACCAATACCACCAACCTCGATCAAAACGACGACATCCGCACGAAATTCTATCCGCGATGGTACCATGTGGCGGTCACCTGGGATGTAGAGAGCAAGATGCGCATGTATCTTGACGGCATAAGAGTGGCTGAAATCGAGTCGCAGATCTCGTTGCTCGGTGGCCAGATGCAGGCGGCGATAGGCGGTGGCGCTTCAGACCTCTGGAATGATCGGTTTGAAGGATTCCGGGGCATGATTGATGAGGTGCGCATCTCCCTTGTCGACCGGTACGCCGGTGCCGATGCCTTTGATTTGCCGACGGCCCCGTACGAGGCTGATGAGCGCACCCTGGCTCTTTGGCACTTCGACGAGGGGCAGGGAGAGATGGCTGAGGATGCTACCGGGAATGGATTCGTGGGGCATCTTGGCGGCTTTGATGCGGACGGGAATCTTGACCCCGCTACCATGCCGGCATGGATCGACGTCATGACGCTACTGCACAGGGATAGCGGTGGAGCCGAGGTACCAGAGACGTTTACTCTCGAGCAGAACTATCCGAATCCGTTTAATCCCAGGACGACGATTACGTATACCGTTCCGCGGCTTTCCGATGTGAGGGTTGATGTGTACAACGTGCTGGGCCGGCGCGTCACGGTGCTGGTTAACGAAACACTGGCCTCCGGGACCTACACGATCGATTTCCAGGCCAATCGCTTCGCAAGCGGCGTCTATTTTTATGTGCTGCATGCCGGCGACGTACACCTCATTCGAAAGATGATTATGGTGAAGTAGTATGCAGGGCCCGCATAGACAGCCCCCCTTGCCGTTCGCCGGTTAACTGCGCGGGATAACCGGCGAACGGCTTCCTGTTGCGGCAGGCCATACCCAGATAGGCATGAAGACCGTGTCTGTAGCCGACAGGTGCTGCCCTTATCTGGTGGCCGCGGCACTGTTGCTACCCGCCGGGCAGGCCTCGGCAGTGGGCGTGATCTTTCGCTATCTGCCTGGGTCAGCGGCCCTTTCCTCGGCGGTCGAGGTGCGGCATGTGGAGACGGGACCGTTTCTTGACCCCCGGGAACACAGGGCGAGGAACCCGGGCGGGTGGGGCTACGATGCTCCGTGGGCTGCTGATTTCGAGGGCGCGAAATCCGTTATGTGGGGCGGCGGCAGCTCGAGCCTGAGCCAACCATCCGGTCCGGATGTTACGGTCGAAGCATGGGTGCGGCTCTTCGAACGGGAGGATGCCCATACGCTGGTCACCAACCGTGTTGGCATGCGCGACGGGCTGACCCTCGGCGTGGATAGGGGCTTGCCGTACTTCGAGGTGGTTATGAGCGGCAAATCCTATCGCATCGAGGGCTCGCAAGAGGTCTTCGCCGATCAAGACGTGTGGCTTGCTGCGACCGCTGAATACACGTTTTCGAATACGCTCATCCTCCGGATATTTCGCGATGGCAGGCTGGAAGTAGAGGATACGATACCTGCGACGCTTGCGACGCCGTATGTCATATCACGGCCTTTCTTCGTGGGTACGCGCGCTGCGGGTACGGAGGATGCCCCTACCTTGACGGGTACGATTACGGGGCTGGTTTACGCCGCCATGGTGCGTGACTATGTAGCCCGGCCGGCCTATCTCAACACGTCTCCGCCCTTCGATGGGAGCGTCTACTTCGGCATGCCGGCCTTCCATGACTACGAAGTCGGTAGCTTCCAGCTTCCCATGGATCAGCGCATTGACACGTATACGACGCCCATCTCGCATCGGTTTTTTCTGCCGCATGTCAATGATTCCTTCATTCCGCAGGGCACGGCCGTGGTGAGCGGCGACGCGGGCCAGGCCACGCTGGTCTACGTGGCCTATTACCACAGAACTCGTGACAACCGGCGGGCGACACGGCATTCCATCGTCGCTGAAATCGACGCTGCCACGGGTCGCCTGCGCCGGACGTTTCGCCTCATGGGCCTATTGCGAACCGCACATGTTGGGGGGCTCGCCGTAGTGGGCGATGCCCTTTATGTCGCCTCTGAAGGGTTGTTGGAACGCTATCTGCTTCCAGCCTACGAAGAGGCCGCCGATCGATATGTCGATTTGGCGGCCGATCCCGACGGCACGCGCTCTGTTTCCGGCAAGGCCTCGTTTGTGTCGGCCTTCGCGGACACGCTCTGGGTGGGGGATTACAGGACGGTGGGCCAATCGCAGCCTTATCTGTACGGCTATCCACTGGATGGGGCGGGTTTGCCCTTGCGGGGCGCAAGCCCCGCCATCTATCCCATCCCGCGCAAGATACAGGGTGTAGACCTCTATGCCTTGGAGGGTAGCACGTACGTATTCATGGCCCGAAACCGAAATAGCCGGGAAGGGGAAGTGCTTCGCTTCACACGTGCTGCTCTGAATTCCCATAGCCTCCCCGTTTGGCAGGAGAGCCTTTCCTTCCCCCATGGCATGGAAGATCTTGCTTTCTCGCAGGACGGTACGCTATGGACGAATTCCGAGTCGGGCACCGACTACTACCAGCGCGCGGCTCAGTGGTCCAGTTTCTACCCCTTTGTCTATGGCGTCGCGCAGCCGGATCTCTTTCCGAGCGTGAATTCCGCAGATCGACGCGGAGCTCCGCTGCCTCCGCTTCGCCTGGATGTATTTCCGAATCCGGCAATTGACCGCGTCAACATCAACTATTATTTGACCCACCCTTCCATTGTGCGCCTGCAGGTGGTGGACCTCCTGGGCCGTGAGGCAAAAGTCGCCGCCTACCCTAGGCAAGGGCCAGGCGGCCACACGGTAACGTGGGCGGTGGGTGATCTGGTCGCTGGCGTATATCTACTCGTCCTGGAAGCAGCAGGGAGCAAGGTCCACCGACCCATCGTTTTGCTGCACTAGATCATGCGTCGGTTCGCACGCCCGTTTCTGATTTTCTCCCTTGTTTTCGCTTCAGGCTGCGACCAACCAGCTCCGGAGCGCAGGGAAGCACGACGCGATGGCGTCATTGTCGCAACTGTGGACGGTGAGCCGATCTATGCCAGGGATTTTGTCCTGAACTATGAGCTGGGGTTTCCCCACCTGCACCGAGGCGAAAACACCCGACTGGCCTATCTAAACCGCGTCATCGACGAAAAACTCATGGCGCTTGAGGGAGTCCGGCGCGGGCTTCTGAACCATGAAAAGGTTAAGCGAAACATGCAAGACCTGCACGAGGAACTGCTCGTCGAACAGGTGTTCCAGCGCTATGTCAACGATAGTGTCCATGTTTCGGAGCAGGATATCATCCTAGCCATGCAGCGTGACCGGATATCGTTCCGGCTACGGTACCTGCCGGCGCGATCCCTGGTGGAGGCTCATCGTTTGCGCGATAAGGCACTATCGGGTGGTTTACCCCTGCTCATTCAGAACTTCGTGGCCACGAACGATGAGCATGACCTGCATCCTTCATATTTTGAGAGCGGCTACGTTGCGCACCGTGATCTGCATCCGGCGCTGGTGGCAGCGGTCACCGACCTCCCGGTGGGCGAGATATCCGCACCGGTGCCCTACCACGGCCAGTATCTGTTGCTTGAGATCGTCGATGTCCGCCGTGAACTTGCGCCGCCGCCGTCATCGGCCGAAGCCCGGAGGTTGTATGAACAGGTTGTCTTTCAACAGAAGGCTAAAGTCCTGGCACGCGCCTTCATAGCTTCGATGATGGAGCCGCTGGACGTACGACTGAAGCCCGGGCCCTATACGCTGCTGCGTGATCAGCTCTGGCACTGGTATCAGGACCCGCCTCCTCCAGAAAACCTGCTGTCGGCGCTTCGGCTGCGCGCGGGGTTCGGTGCTGACAGCCTTCGCTCGATACTGGATGCTGTGCTTATCATGACATCCGATGGGGACTGGACCGTAGGGGACTTTCTCGCTTCCTTCCCCGCGTCGCGGTATCCGCTGCGCCACGAACGTCCAGAGGTGTTCGAGAATGACTTCTACGACGCAATCGGCCTCACGCTGCGCGACCACTATTTTGTCCAGCGCGCGCTGGATGAGGACCTGGGCGATGTCCCGGTGGTCCGCCACGAAAGTGCGCTCTGGACAGACAAGTGGGTCTCTCGTGTGCTGCGCGAAGAACTCGCCCATGGCGCGGAGAGCGTTGGCGGGACCCTCCGGCGGTTGCGCGACCGCTACCCTGTGGTGATTCATCATGCGGTGCTGGATACACTTGTGCTTTCAGCACCGCACCGCACAGGTCTGACCTTGCTGAAAGGCCATACACTGCGCTCAGCCTTCCCCGTGGTCGACCCGGTTTGGTAGTTTCCTCCTTGCTCCAGCCTGAACCTCTGACGGATTCCATGAATCGTGACGCCTTCCTCGACCGAATCCGGAATGAAGACCGTCCATGGGATGTGATCGTTATTGGGGGAGGGGCCACGGGCTTGGGTGCGGCCGTGGATGCTGCTGCTCGTGGGTATCGGACGGTCTTGCTCGAACAGGGGGATTTTGCCCAAGGCACGTCAAGTCGTAGCACGAAACTGGTGCATGGCGGGGTTCGATACCTTAAACAAGGCAACATTGCGCTCGTCCTTGAAGCGTTGCGCGAGCGTCGGCGGCTCCGCGATAATGCGCCGCACCTTGTACGCAACCTGACGTTTATGCTTCCTGCCTATGCGAGGTGGGAACGCCCCTTGTATGGCCTGGGGCTCAAGGCCTACGATCTTCTGGCTGGTCGCCGGTCCTTTGGGAAGTCGCGGCTACTTTCGAGGATGCGGACCATCGAACAGCTTCCCGGTGTGAAGGCCGGCGGTCTTAGGGGTAGCATCGCCTATCACGACGGGCAGTTTGAGGACGCCCGTATGGCCCTGGCGCTGGCTCGAACGGCGGCACGCTTAGGGGCTGTTGTAATCAACTACGCCCGGGTGGTCGGTTTGCTAAAGGCGCAGGCCGCCGTACGGGGGGTCGTGGTCCGCGATTGCGAATCCGACCAAGAGTTTCACGTTTTTGGACGTGCCGTGGTGAACGCTACGGGTGTCTTCGTGGATTCAATCAGGAAATACGACGAGTACGGCAGGCCTACTATTGTGCGTCCCAGTCAGGGGATCCACCTCGTGTTGGACCGGTCCTTTTTTCCGTCCCGGAATGCGCTCTTGATCCCCCGGACGAGAGACGGCCGTGTGCTCTTCGCCATTCCCTGGCATGGGCGCGTGCTGCTGGGCACAACCGATACCCCTGTCGGGGCCCCAACGCTCGAGCCGCTACCGCGTGCCGATGAAATCGAATACCTGATCGACCATGCAGCCCAGTATTTTGAGCGCCGCATTACCCGGCATGACATCCTGAGCTCCTTTGCGGGGCTGCGCCCCCTCGTCGGGGCAAGTGATGCTTCGGATACCGCCTCTATTTCGCGGGATCATATCGTCCGGATTTCGAAATCCGGTCTGGTTACCGTTACAGGAGGAAAATGGACGACCTATCGAAAGATGGCCCAAGACACCATCGACATTGCCATACAAGTGGGGGGCCTTGAGGCTCGGCCTTGCACTACCGCCAATTTGAGGCTACAGGGATGGCAACAACGCAGCGAGAATGGGGACGCCTTGCATGTGTACGGATCGGATCGGGGGGATGTTGAGGCGGTGATGCGGGAAGTAGCGGGAGGGCACGAACGCCTGCACCCCGATTTACCGTATTATCGCGGCGAAGTGCACTGGGCCGCACGGCATGAAATGGCCCGCACGGTTGGCGACGTGCTGGTACGCCGCACCCCTGCGCTGTTCTTGAATGGACGCGCGGCCCTCTCTTGTGCACCAGCCGTGGCATACATCCTCGCGCAGGAGTTGGGGCGGGGCGCAGCCTGGGCGGCGGCACAAGTTGATACAATGCGGGAGTATGTAGAAGCGAGCTTGCCAGCACCCTACGGACCATTGCCTCTTGTGTCGACAGCCGAGCCCGCTTCCTCCAACCCATGACCAGGAGGAGTCAACGGGGCTGGTCCCTTGCCTGGAAATTGTGGCTGGCCCCGCGGCGCGCCGTACGGTACATGGTATCGCTGCCTGGCGCTTGGCGTAGTTGCCGAGATTCATTTCTGGGTGGGTGGCTGCGCATTTGGAAGTTCCGTCTTTGCATGCGCCACCAGCTATTGTGTCAACTGCTGATTTCGAGGCGGGACGTAGCTCAAGAGACGGCGTATCAGGCCGTCGTAAGCAGTAGCGATTATTAAAAATCGGACTCTACGTTGGATGTGGTTCTGGATGTCTGCGGCATAGCCGTCAGGAAACGACAGTGGGGTCCGCGGCGGGAGCGGGAGGTAGTAGGTCTGGAACGGCAGGCAAAAGATGTTTGGGAAGTACTGCCCGGATACCCTTGGGAAGGGTGTCCGTTGAAAGCTCGTAAGACTGTCAAAATGAAGCAGCCACTCTGTTGGTGCAGCGCTTGCTGTATGCACGTACCAATTCCTAGCTAGGCAAGATGCATGCCATGTACAGTATCGGATCAAAGCCGGTTAAGGGCATCTATCGCTGGGCCAATTGTAAGTGGAATGTGACGCTAGATGATAGCTCGGACCGCTTGCCGCTGTTTGGTCTACTACCACGGGGCTTCAACAACAGAGAGCTCCGTACCCGCATGGCACCGCTCTTGGGGCATTCCGCGCAGGAGTGCTCGGCCGGCCGCATGACCAACGACCTGAGTCGCTTCCGCGGTCTGATAGAACGTATCCCGAAGTCGCGACGGTATCAGGTCACCAAGACAGGACTGTGCACAGCGCTCTAGTGCCATCGCACCATTGCCCGAGTGCTACGATTTACGCGCTCAGTGGCCTACGACCCAGCCCCTCCCGGTGGTACACGGCTACGGCAAGCGTACCCACGCTTCGATGTCGAGGCTGACCGACTCTGGCAGGGCTCTCGGTCGCCCGCGTATACTGGACTCAAATGTAAAGATTAGCCCCAGATAAGCGATCTAGAGCAGAAAATTCAAGATAAAGTATAGGGTTCGCCCAATGCAGAATGAGCCAATCTGCATTTCGAGCCGAATCTGAATTTTCAATTGCACGCGGTTACCTTTCCAAGAGTCGTGCCACGGCATTGCGCCAAGCCCCTTCGCTGCCGGCGTAAGCGGCGGGCATGGAGGGGATTCTTAACGGCCGGCCAGCTGCAGCTGAGCGAGGCTGGCCCCGTGCGCGGCCTGAAAGTGGGCGGTGCCCGTGGGCCCGGAAAACCTGATGAAACGCAAATATAATAGGCATCGATAAGCCCTACCTACCGGCGATATTGCGATTTTTGGGCTCATTTGGCAGTCCGTTCGTGCGTAGGTTGGAAATCAGGCCTGACCCCGGATTTGCTGCTTTACTCGGCGCCGGCAGCGTGCTCGTGGCAGCGCCGAAGGGTGGGCTGTAGGAGAATCCCAGCGGAAACCTGTACACTAGTAGCCTGTACTCTGTCAGTGAAGCCGCGGCGTAGCGCTTGAAGAAGTCAGCGTGGTCACGGTTGCATTAACCTCATTTGATCACAGACCCGGCGGTGACGGCAATGGAACTCGTGTTAATTATTGTTATAGCAGGCCTCCTCTGGTTTCTGCCGCGCTCCTTGATGAAGCGCCTAAACCCGCTGAGACGTCTGCAGATCGCTATTGGTGGGGGTATATTTCTCCTGGCGCTTTTCCTAAGGAGTGACACAGCCACTTGGCTCTGGATCGTGATTTTCGGCGCAGTCACATACGAGATTTACCGGCGTTTCCAGGCATACCGCGCCTATCGAACTGCCGACAGCGATCTGAGTTAGTGGCTCTAGGTACTTTTTGTTGCCGGGTCAGGCTTCCCGAGGTCATGGAGAATTCGCAAGCCGTCGGCGTTAATGTAGCGGCCCGAATCGTCTTGCGCTTGCCTGCTTGCGCATTCTTGATTGGCATTCATTGTTCCCGGGCGCAAGGGGAGCACCGGTTTGACGCTTTCCTATGGTTGGTCTGGGCTGAAGCCTGGATGCCTTAATCCAAGATCAGAAAATCTATGGTAGAGGAATTCACCAAGTTTGCCCGCAGCCTCCATTTGCCTTCCAGTATCTACTCCGGCGGACTGGGAGATCAGCCGATCGGCGGATTGGTGCCAATGGTGGTTGAGCAAACCACGCGGGGCGAGCGCGCCTATGACATATTCAGCCGACTGCTAAAGGAGCGGATCATTATTCTGGGCACTCCCATTAACGACGTCATTGCCAACCTGGCCGTGGCACAACTCCTCTATTTGACAAGCGAAGACCCGGGGCGCGAAATCAACGTATATGTCAACTCGCCCGGTGGCCTGGTCTACAGCGGGCTGGGCGTATACGACACTATGCAGTACGTCTCATGCCCGGTGGCCACGATATGTGTGGGCTTAGCTGCCTCGCTTGGAAGCGTTCTTCTGACGGCGGGGGCAAAGGGCCGGCGCGCTTCGCTTCCCAACTCGCGCATCATGCTGCACCAGCCGCTCGGCGGTGCGCAGGGCCAAGCGTCTGACATCGAGATTCAGGCCCGCGAAATCCTGTCCCTGAAAGAGAGGCTATACAAGATTCTGGCACATCACACGGGCCAAAGTCTGGAGACGATCTCCCACGATGCGGACCGCGACTACTGGCTCAGCGCGGAAGAAGCGAGGGAGTACGGCCTTATCGACAACGTCCTGGAGCCGCAGGCACCCCCGAAGAAGGAATAGCAGTACCGCGTACGGGATTCGAACCCGTGTTACCGGCGTGAGAGGCCGGCGTCCTAGACCCCTAGACGAACGCGGCAAGAGCGGGCAAGCGAACGGAAGCCGGGCAGGGTTGGTTTCCACGGCTCACCGTCGAGTCTTGCGTAGCATAGGTGAATGGCCGATATGGCGCTCGGTTACGAAACCCGGTGGGTCGGCGTTGGCGCCAAATTGATGCCGAATGGTGCTCCTGCTGGCCTGAATGCCACTGCACCAGTATATGCATAGTGACGAAGCTGCGACGCTAACGGGGACCTAGTGGAGGTTCCCGGGCCGCACGGAAGGCAATTTAGGTACGCCAATGTACTGGGCAAAAGGGGACCCAGCTCAATTCTGCCAACTACGGTGCCACCGGGAATACGGTCGGACCGGGAAGGCAACCCGCCGCTTGCGTTTAATCAGCCTGCGCAACCGTACCGCGATCTTCGGCATTATAGAACGGGAAAGGTTGCTGCGCACCCACTGATGAGCGGACCTGATATCGCACCGGTTTCGTTTTCTACTGAATTCTGCCTTCGGTCACTGCACGTTTGAGTCAGGCGAACACGGCCGCTTGGCCCATCCCGATCTGCTCGCTAATGCTCTTGGTGGGTAGCGCCTCTTCCGAAATAAGCTCCGCCAGCGTGGTGAGCAACAGGTCATAAAAGCGCGCAGGCAGGCTCTTAATCGGTGCAAGCGACGCGGCTTCATTTGTCGAGCCAGGGAAATGTGGGCGCAAGGCTCCAGTCAGTGACAGGCGCCGCTTTGCCGCGATCATAGCCGTAGCCCTTTGCTGCGCCTCTTCAGGATGGGCGCCAGCTGCCGCATTGTCCGGCCTGTCCTCACTGGCTTATTGGTTCGGAGCTTCGTGCTGAAGGATTAGGCCGAGCGTTGCAGTCTGCAATGTATGCCGGGGAGCTGCAACTTCTGCTTAACACGCGAAAGGTCGAAGGATTGGTCGACGGCGATGGCAGCAACCGATAGGCTGTGGGTCAGGGGCCTCACTGTTGACCGGGAATGATGGCGGCACGGCGCCTCTGGGTCCGATGTGCTCAGACGGAGCAGTTTGTTCGAGATGAGAAGGACCCGGAAATCGGAGTCTAGTGCGCGCTTCAATATGCCATGCACGCAAATGAAAATCCGACGGAGTCCATGATCCGAGATGGCGCCTATAACGCAGCGAATGGCTTCAGGAGCGTCGTCGGCATCATGGGTGAGCCCGTTTTGCCGCGCTTGGCAGAAGAGAACCCTGGCCGGCAGCCATCTCTGTGCGCCGCCGGGCCCTAAGCTTTTTACGGCAAGCCCCGGATATCGCAGCAAGTCCTTGTTGCCGCAGCCGTACAAGGCAGGCGATACCTGCTGGCCAAGTTTGCACTTTACACTGATGCGATAGTCAGCCTGGGCGCGCGTCAGTTTCCAGAGCCGTGGTCGCTCCCACCATTCCAGTGACAGGCCCATTTCCACGCCCAGGCCCACTTCAGCGCGAATGCGCGGCATTCCAATGGGACTCCAACCGGACTTTTCCACCTGCGCAAGATGCGCACCATCAAGAAATGAAGCAGGACCTAACCCGTGGTCATTCAGCCACTTGGCGAAATGCGCCCACTCTTCGACGGAAAGTAGTTCAGAGGCATCGCGCGTACGTCTGC
Organism: Rhodothermales bacterium; assembly: GCA_965216255.1. GTDB lineage: Bacteria > Bacteroidota > Rhodothermia > Rhodothermales > Bin80. Next base: position 2,397,269 of record OZ244148.1, on the reverse strand, counting down.
AGTTGTGTGCGCAATCTTTCCCATGCCCGTGGCATGGAGGCTTGGTGTCTGCCGACAGGGCGGCCAAGTATTCTGCGACTTCCCATCTTCGAATGCTCGGCGAAGGAATAAGCCAGAAACACCAGGCTACAGCCGTGGTTATCGAGGGATGAAGGGCCCTGTGTATCTTGATTACAATGCCACGACGCCGGTAGACAGCCGCGTCCTGGATCGGATGTTGCCGTTCTTTTCCCGGCACTACGGGAATGCGTCCAGTCCCCATGTGTTCGGTTGGGCAGCGGAGCAGGCCGTGGACCATGCCCGGGAGCAGGCCGCTGAGGCACTCGGAGCTGCGCCCGCGGACATCGTGTTTACCAGCGGAGCCACGGAAAGCATTAACACGGCCATCAAGGGCGTGGCGCAGGCTTATGCCCGAAAGGGGCGGCATGTTGTCACTGTTCAGACAGAGCACAGCGCCGTTCGCGAAGCCTGCAGCAGGCTCGAGCGGCAGGGCTTCGCCGTGACGTATCTCCCCGTTAGTGAGACCGGCCAGTTGGATCTGGATGGACTAGAGGATGCCGTGACGGACGAGACCATTCTTGTGGCCGTCATGTGGGCCAACAATGAGACAGGCATCATCCATCCCATCCCGGACATCGCCTGTAGAGTCCGGTCCCGGGGCGTACTGTTCATGACCGATGCGACGCAGGCCGTGGGCAAGGTCTCTGTAAAGGCCGCGGATGCGGATATTCTCGTGTGCTCGGCCCATAAATTTTACGGACCCAAGGGTGTAGGCGTGCTCTGTGCCCCGGCCCGGCTTCGCATTCCGCCCTTCCTCGAAGGTGGTGGGCAGGAGCGCGGGCGCAGAGGTGGCACACTCAATGTACCGGGGATTGTTGGTGCGGGCGCGGCGCTGGATATCGCCGGTGCCGAATGGCAGCAGGATAGCATCCGCCTGCGGGGCCTGCGGGATCGCCTGGAGACGGTGCTGCGCTCCCAGGTGCCGTGCGTGCGCATCAACGGGCACGATGTTCCGCGTCTTCCCCAGACGACTAGTGTAACATTCGGTGCAGTGGATCCGGACAAGCTGCTCATGTCCCTGCGCGCCCTCGCCGTTAGTGCCGGGAGTGCGTGTGCGTCCCATTCGTCTAAGCCCAGTCCCGTGCTGCGTGCCATGGGCCGAGGCCCAGAAGAGGCGCGGCAGACGCTGCGGATAAGCCTGGGGCGCCCGACCACGGAGGAAGAGATCGATTTTGCTATCGCAGAAATCGTCTCTGCGGCTAAAAGGCTACACTGCGTAGCTGCCCTGTAATGGAAATCGTCAATCGCGTTGCCCAGAGCGAAATCATTGTCTACGATCTGGGCGCACTCTGGGATGGTGCGCCGATTGTCGAGCTGGATGTTGCGCCGTTTCTGGTCGAAGGTATCGTGCTGCGTGAGAAAATATTTCGAAACCGCGTGGAAGAGCACGACTGGGGCTCCTATGCCGGGAAGCACGTAGCGACCTATTGCTCCACGGATGCCATCGTGCCTACATGGGCCTATCTGCTCGTAACAGCGAAGCTGACGGATGCCCGTTCGGTGGCCTTCGGACATGCCGAGGATCTGGTGCGGGACCACTTTGCGCGTGGGCTTGCGCAAGAAGACTGGTCTCGGTTCAGTGGCCGCATCGTGGTCATCAAGGGATGCGGCTCTTCCGTGGTGCCAACAAGCGCCTACCTTCAGGCAATGGAGGCGCTGCTTGGGGTTGCCCGCAAACTAATGTTTGGCGAACCGTGCTCCTCCGTGCCGCTGTGGCGGCAAAGAAAGGCCATCACGGCATAGTAACATGCATATTGATCTCTCCGGGAAAGTAGTGCTGGTCACCGGCGCAAGCCGGGGTATTGGGCGGGCGCTTTCTGAAGGGCTTGCCCGCGCCGGAGCTGCCGTTGCCGTGCACTACAATCGTGGGCAGGCAGCCGCATGGGCACTGGCCGCGGCGCTGGGCCAGAGCGCACACGCCTTCGCGGCGGATCTTGTTGCCCCCGCGGCATGCGAGCAGCTCATGGCGGAGGTAATCCATCATTACGGACGGTTGGACGTCCTGGTCAGCAATGCGGGTCTCGCGCGCATGGTGCCCCTGGAGGCGCCGACAGATACGTGGCTCGAGGCGTGGGAAGAGACCATGGGGGTCAACCTGCGTGCGACCGAGCTCCTCAATCGGCTTGCCGTACGGCATTTTAGGGACCGGGGAGGCGGCCGCATCATCAATGTGGCCTCGCGCGCCGCTTTTCGGGGCGATACGCCCGAATACATCACGTACGCGGCTTCAAAAGGCGGGGTAGTGGCCCTTACGCGCAGCATTGCCCGCGCCTATGGCAAGGACGGCATTTGCGCCTTCATTCTGGCGCCGGGCTTCGTGCGCACGGACATGGCCCAGAAATCTATCGACAAGTACGGCGAGCCCCATGTGCTGGGAGATCTGGCGCTAAACGTGCTTACGGAGCCCTCGGACCTTGCGCCTTTGGTGGTCCTATTGGCCAGTGGCCTTGCGGACCATGCTACCGGTGCCACCATTGACATCAATGCGGGAAGCTACGTCCACTAGGCGTGGACCACGCGGCCAAACCGGCGCTGCCGGCTGTGGAAGCAGCGCAGTGCTTCCTTTAGCGCCTCTCCGTCGAAATCCGGCCACCGGCATGGTGTGAAGTAGAGCTCTGCGTAGGCGCATTCCCAAAGCAGAAAGTCACTCAGGCGTTGTTCGCCACCCGTGCGGATAAGCAGATCCACGTCGGTTACCGGCGATTCGGTATGGTATGCCTTGGCTAGGGCGTGGGAGAACGCATCCCGGCCTCCGCCATTCTCTACCAGCGTCGCAGCGCGCGTCAGGGCATCGCGCGCCGAGTAGTCCAGGGCCAGGCGCATATGCAGCGCGCTGCCGGCCGCCGTAAGGGTCTCTGCCGCGCGGATGGAGGCAAGGACCTCTGCCGGTAGCCGGTCCCGGCGGCCCATTACGCTCATGCGTATGCCTTCACGCGTGCAGCGTGCAGCCTCTACGGGTAGCTGCGTTGTCAAAAGGTGCATCAGCGCCTTTACCTCGCTCTGCGGCCGCTGCCAGTTGTCCGACGAAAAGGCATAGAGCGTCAGCGTGGCGATATCCATGCCGGCGGCGGCTTCTGTTACCTTGCGTAGGGCGCGCACGCCCGCGCGATGTCCGGCAGGCCGGGGCAGGCCGCGGGCCGCCGCCCAGCGTCCGTTGCCGTCCATAATGATGGCCACGTGCCATCCGCCTGAAAATACCTGGCTTCTGATACCCATGTGACTTCCTTTTCGCAGCAACGGACTCAGCCCTGCCGGGCAAGCCTAATGATGCGTTCCATCTGATCCAGGTACACCTGCAGGGCCTGTCGCCCGGTGGCTGTAAGACGGTATTCGGTCTTGGGGGTGCGATCCTGGAAGGATTTCAGGCACTCGATATAGCCGGCGTCCTCCAGCTTGCGCGCGTGGACGCTCAGATTGCCGTCGCTTGAGGCGAGGAGCTTCTTGAGGCTGGAAAAACTCAGCGTTTCCCCCGCGGCCAAGGCACTTATAATGCCGAGCCTAATGCGCGAATGAATGACGGAGTCCAGCCGTGCCTGGAGTGTGGTCGCAGCCTTTTGGCGGCGGGCCGGTTCATCCCCCATGCTTCCTTGCAATTACAAGCCCGAACCCAATGTGCAGTCCTCCGAAACCGGCAGCAAGGAGGATGTCGCCCCAGGCGGCGGGCGCCAGGACTGCCATCGCACCGAGAACCATGTGGCAAATGCCCAGGGCAGGGATGGCCCGCACGGAGTAAGCGCCGCCGGTGACGGTTCCGGCGCCGTAGAGCAGCAGCCAGAGCGCGGGGAGCAGGTGGATGCTCCCCGCACGCCAGAGTGCCGCAGTGAGGAGCAAACCTGCAATCATGGGTGGAACCAGGCTTAGAATGTATTTTCTCCCAGGCCCTGACCGCAGCGAGAGGCCGCTCTTTCGCGTCTTGTGCAAGAGCGTGGCGATGCCGATACTGGCGGCTGCGATGCCTCCGATAAACCACACGGCTAGAAACCACTCTGGACGGGTCTGGACTGCCGCAATCACGGCGGTGGGCACGGCGGTGCAGCCTGCTGCTACCATACCCCATCCCGGCACCGCTGTAAAGGAGCTTGAGCGGGCCATGACGTCGCGAATGAACCGGAGGTGCTCTGTCGCCTCGCTCTCCGGCGTCTCTGAAGGGGTCGCCGCCTTGCGCCGAATAGGCGCGTGATCTGCTCTCATAGCTTAATTGTGTTTAAAGTACTTTACAACTTAAAGTATACAATTGATGTATTCCGGTAAACCGCAATTCCGTGAATTTCATTTGAAGCCCAATGTCATGCCTGCCATCGAACATGTTTCCACGCCGGCGCTGATCATAGACCTGCGCAGGTTGGAGGCTAACCTGGAGCGCATGCAAGCCCGCGCTGACAAAGAGTGCGCGGCGCTGCGCCCACATATCAAGACGCACAAGATGATTGCGCTTGCTCGGCGGCAGCGGGAACTTGGTGCGCGCGGTCTCACCGTGGCGAAGGTCGCCGAAGCCGAAGTGTTTGCACGCGCAGGATTTGATGACATACGCATCGCTTACACGGTCGTAGGCGAGGACAAGCATGTTCGGATAGCCGCGCTCTGCACGCGCTCGCGGCTGAGCTTCTGCGTGGACTCGATGGAGGCGGCGCGGCAGGCGTCCGCGGTCTATGCGGCCAGGGATGTAACGGCGGATGTCCTCATTGAAATCGACGCGGGATACGGGCGGTGCGGCCTAGCGTGGGACGATCCGGATCTTGCGGCCTTTGCCCAAGTCGTGGCCGAACTGCCCGGGCTGCGTCTTGCGGGCATTTTGACTCATGAAGGCCACGCGTACGGGGCTCCGCAGCCGGGGGAGGAGCAGAAATCAGCGGTCCGCCGCATCATGGAGCAAACCCGCGACCGGATGCTGGACGCAGCGCTGCAGCTGCGGAGCGCAGGCGTAAGAGGCGCGGTGCCGCGCGAGTTTGCCATCAGTATCGGCTCCACGCCTTCGATGAGCGTGTTCGAAAACCGGACCGCGGAAGGCTTCTCAATCACGGAAATACGGCCGGGCAACTACGTATTCAACGACATGATGCAGGTCGCCCTTGGTATTTGTCCGCTGGACTCCTGTGCGCTGACGGTGCTGGCGACCGTGGTGAGCCGGCACCGGGATGCTACGGGCACGGAGCGGCTGTTCCTGGATGCCGGTCGCAAGGTCTTTACTTCCGATGCCGCACCGGGCGCCGCGGGCTACGGATGTGTGTTGTACAATGCCAGCCGGATGGTCGTCCACCCGCACGTGCGCCTTGTAGGGCTTTCGGAAGAACACGGATGGTGCCGGGTACGTGGCGGGGCCACCTTTGCCGTCGGGGACAAGATTCGCGTCGTTCCCAACCATGCCTGCGTCGCGGTCAATACGCAGTCGGAGGCCAAGGTCGTCGAAGACGGGGAAGTCGTATCGGTATGGTCCGTCGATGCCCGGGGATGCGTGCAGTAAGTTGTGTATCTTGGGCCAGAATTCGAACAAGCCAGGCGAATAATTTCTATGGAAGCGTTAATGAAGGTAGCGCCCGGTGTCGGGCAGATTGAGTTGAGGAATATCCCGGTACCGGAGCCTGCGCCGGGGCATGTCCTGCTTAAGGTGCATGCCGCCGGCATTTGCGGAACAGACATCCACATTTATCTGGACGAATTCGCATCGCGTCCTCCAGTTGTCTTGGGCCACGAGGTGTCCGGCGAGGTGGTCGAAATGGGAGCGGGCGTCAGCGGCGCGGAAATAGGCGACCGGGTGACTACGGAGACGTATTTCTCTACGTGTGGGCAGTGTCGGTACTGCCGTGCGGGGCACATTAACCTGTGCATGGGCCGTCTCTCCATTGGCTCGGCCGTAAACGGAGGCTTCGCGGAATATCTCGTCGTGCCCGCGCGCAATCTGCATCGGCTGCCGGAGGTTATTTCGTTTAGGGAGGGTGCCCTAACGGAGCCGCTTGCATGTGTAGTGCAGGGTGTACTCCTGTGCGCGCCAACCGTTCGTGCGGGTGACACGGCGGTAATCGCGGGGCCGGGTGCGATTGGCCTTTTGACACTGCAGTTGTTAACGGCCGCCGGGGCGCAGGTTATCGTGCTGGGTACGGAGGCAGACAACAGGAGGCTGGCGCTGGCAGAGCAGCTGGGAGCGAGCCACGTCGTCAACGTATCAGTCGTAGATCCTGTGGCGCTGTTGCGGGATCTAACGGAGCAGGGGCTTGGGGCGGATGTGGTGTATGAGTGTTCCGGCGCGGGGTCGGCAGCGCAGCAGCTACTCAAACTCGTGCGGCGGCGCGGTCGCTACGTACAGGTTGGGCTGTTTGGCAAATCCGTTTCCTGGGATCTGGACCAGGTCTGCTACAAGGAGCTTGTTGTTACGGGAAGCAACGCGAGCACGCCTGAGTCATGGCTTCGCGCCATTCGGCTTCTCGCCGAGGGTACCGTGGATGTGAAGCCGCTCATTACGCATACGTTTTCGCTTAGCGATTGGTCGGAGGCCTTCGGCACATTTCGCAGCAAGTCGGGGATCAAGACGGTTTTTCGGCCGCATTTGTAGATTGCTGCATTGTTACGGCGACGCGGGACGCTGATTCTCGGTGTGGCTACGAACTGGCAAGCCTGCTTACTGTAGCCTACAGGGATTGCCGTGTACATTTCCCCGCTCTGTCTACATCAATACTGTTCTCGGTACTTCAGGATCCGGCGGGCAGGCTGGGCAATGTACGAGGCTTTCGTAGCACAAGTTGTAGACATTGTCGGTGAACGGGCTTACACGACCAGCCAACAACGCATCGATCTGCACATCGAAAGCATCACGTGTCACAGCGTACATACCGCCGCGCGCACCCTCGAACCCGCAGTTCCACGCAGCCAGCGCCTGTCCGTAACGCAGCGCCTTCTGCAATCCATTGGCACCACCACTGTGCATTTCATCAAGGCCTCCTGCGGTTGCTTTGGCCAAGAGTCCTGCAGTCGCCCAGTCTCCTGCACCACAACTGTCGGCAAGCCTCGGCGCGGTGATCGCCCCTAGGTGCATCCACTCCGTGGGCTTGTGCCCGAAGCGGTGGCGATATCGTAGGCCCCGCTCTCCAAGCGTCTGAATCTCCACCAAAGTCGATGAACTATGGTCCATGAAGCCATTCGCGGGACTCATTCGCTGATCGGAATACTTAACAATGTGTGCTAAACCGATTGCCTCTGCCATTAGACTTTGTCTTCCCCAACCGGACGGTTCGAAGACAACGGCTGCCCCCCGATTCGCCGCTTCCTTTGCGAGCGATAAGGCTCCCCGCGAAAGCCGGTCAAAGAAGAACGCTGATGCATTCATTATCGCTGGCCGGACAATATCGATCGCCGCGATTGTAACGGGCTTGTAGGTTGGCAGCCATCGCTCACATTTGGGACATCTCCAAACGAATCGGTGTTCGGGCTTTGCGTTTTGGCCGTGCCGTATCTCTTGCACGATAATCGGCGTGTGGGCGGTAGGCTCGCAATTCACGAAGTCGAGGTGTACACGCCATTTTCTGAAATCGGCCTGCACGTGAATGGAGGCTGGGTTGTTATTCAATCGCGCAATTGGAAACGCTTCCCATCCTAAGTAAGCAAGAATCGAAAGGACATTTCCACATGTACCGCCGGCCCACGCCCGCACGGGCGATTCTGGGCGTGGCCCATACACAAGGTCAAGCGCAATCAATCCTGTACCGAATACCCTGGGCTGCTCGTAAAATGGCATGTCACTCGTTTCCTCTTGCTAGCAGCGCCGGGCGAGGGGTAGGGTAGGCATTACCCTCCAACCAAATGTGAATTAACTCGGCGATGGGTGCGGAGTTTGAATCTGCCTCATGAAATTCGTAGCCAAGTCGTTCGAGGTGTGCGACCGGCAAATCTCGTTCAAGCGCTGCCATCAGCGAGCCCAATGCCATCACCTTGCTGCGGAGTGGAGACAAGACGATAAGCGATCCCCCGGTTTCGGCGAAGACGGGCTTGCGCAGATCGTCAAGGTTTAGAATCGTGCGGTAGAGGTCAAGCGGGTCCGCTTCATCAGCGTAGACAATGTTGCGACTATCGACCTCCCAAGTATTCTCCAGTTCCTCAAGGTATTCCTCTGCCAAAATATCCCCAAGTCGGGGATTGGCAGCCGGGAAGGGAAGGACAGGGCATACATCTTGCGGCCGCACAAAGTTAAGCAGCAGCTCTAGTTCCCATTTCTGCCCGGCCGCAAGTTGGGGGAGCCACAACCGGGCGGCCGACGAACTGGTATCTAGAGTAGAACCACCTTTGAAACCGTGGATATACCCTGGGGCGTCACTAGCTGATGAGCGGATGTTAGCATCGAGCCCGGGATCGTGAGCAACGAAGATGTGGACATTCCGTGGTCCCAAGCTCTGTTCAACTCGCTCCACGAAATAGCGAATAATCGGGAAGCTCGTGCCGATCGACAGTGCACTGATGTCGATAATCATATCCGTAATGCCGTCATAGACTTCCTGGTTTAACTTCATGACAGCGTTACGCCCTCCTGTAACGGCGCCGTCGCCCCGATCGAAAATATCCAGCGAGATCACTTTGTGCTCTGGAAATGCATTTTCTAGGTAATTAGTGTTTGCCTTCGCAAGGTCTTGTAATTTTAGATCCGAGGTTAGTCGATTCTCTTTGATAAATATGGCACGCAGGTTTGGCATCGCTATAGCGACGTATTTCGCGAACGTGGTTGAGCGTGGATCGAAACCTGCTCCTGCGAGAAATAGCACGCGCCGGTCGGACCGACCAAAGTACTCCCGGGCAAAACTATGCACATGATCAGCACCCCGATGTGCGACGCAGGGGTCCCAGCGGCGTTCACGAACCATGTTGAGTTGCATTGAGGTAACGATCGAGATCTCTAACGCTCCGTTCCAAAAAACCGCCACGTTTAAGCGTTAGACCGTGTTTCAGCAGCAGCACACCGCTAAGTTCTACTAAACACCATGAGCGCCTCTTGGCGCTATGGTCTCGCGCCAAAACAAAGGCGTTATAGGCGATCCCAAATTTGAGTACATCCGCGAGATGCGGATGCTCACGCGGAATTCTGTCGAAATCGTCCTGCAGGATACCGAAGGCGTTTGCGCCGCCGCCAAGCGACGCGTTTCCCTCCAGGCTTTTCTCCACACATTGCAATGCAATCTCTTTGGCTAGCTTGCGTACCAATTTGTGTTCTGGAAAACTCCATTTTTTAACGATCTCAGCGGCTTGTTCACGCAAGAGCCTGTGCTGCACATTGCTTTTCAATGTTGCTGGTTTCCCTCGAATCAGTTGCGTCTCGCACTGTGACACGAGACGTGCAGCTAGTTGAAGAAACTGCTCCGCATTTTCTGAACTCGCATCGCAGAGCGTATCAATGCCGAAGTAATATGGTCTATTGTATTCGTGGAGTAAGTGAATCCGAGCACCGTCAGCCACACTCGAATCTGCCCCGAGTGGTCTACTAGGCTTAGGATCGTAGTTGAAGTCGTCAAATAGTCCCCGTTGTGGAATGCGCCTAGAATAACGCTCCATTAGCACCGCGAGCATTGCAAGACGCAGGTCTTCTCCACCGTCGGTTGTTCCAGCAAGATAACTGGCAATCCCTTGTTCAAGTTCATTGCGTCGCTTGCTGACAACGCCGAGCCTTTCTTGGAGATCATCCACTCGTTTAGAGAATGTATTTCGTTTACCGGGGGCGATCGTCTCTACCTCGGTTGACAATAAGTCGCCAAGATTCTTCAACCCCCGGCGATTAAAGACCTCCATTTCTCCGAGATATCTGTTGGCCATTCCTTTAGCCATCTTGCGGAAGGAAATCCGCTGGTCACGCCGGGGGACACTACCCTGCATCCAAATGTCAGTGATTTCTCGGTCGCGCTTCAGCCCCTCTTCTCCACTTTCCGACGACCCATCTAGCAGAACATCCGAGGACGAAAGTCCGTCGAAACGGGTCATGATCCAGCGTGCTACTCTGAGTTCACGGCGCGAAAGCCAACGGAGTAGCGAACGATACTGAGAATCATGAAGGCAGTGTGCATCGTCAAAGATGATGAGTGGCTGAAGTTTAAGGATCCGTTCGCCGTGGTCTACCTTCAAGAACTCGATCACATCAAGAGGCTTGTACACGGTAGCTCCAGATGTGTCAATGTCATTGATTTCAGGTGGGATTAGTGATGCAGAGATTCGGTAAATTGCTTGCTCAACCTCACGAGCACGCTCGCGCAGATCAGGGCCGCAAGTACCACCAATTGCTGTTAGTGCGGCTTCTGCATCTGCCCGCGGAACAATCTCAACCTTATTGAGAGAAACTCCCGTACTCTCGATATTGCGCAGCCAAGTGAGTACTGTGCGTGCCTGCAACAGCCCTATCATAAGGTCGGCCTTAACAATTTCAGGATAGGGAAACTCCCAAAAATCGCGGTATTCCGCTTCTAGGGGAATGCGACCGCCGACGAGTGCCGGTAGCTCGTCCACGATGGCGTGACATGCTCGTAACGTATCAACAAGGGGCCTATATGTAGGTAGATGCCTATTCCGAAGTAGCGTCCCCATAGTAGAGAATTGAAATAGGCGAGCAAGCGTAGTTTTACCGCTTCCAGGTGTGCCAATGATCACTGCTAAGCGGTCGTATAGTCTTCCATCCGTTGCAGGCTGCTCCAGGAAAGTGCTAAGGGGCTCGGGCGAAACGACCGCGAGAAAAGCCTCGTCGTCTCGAAAATATTCGGTTGCCCTTTTTTCGAATGGATTAGCCATTTCGCATGCTTCAGACGTGTCGCTGATGCCGCCTAAACAGCGGTTGCATTGCATGTACTACATTGCCATGGAGTTCACTACCTGCCGATTCCGCCCAGATAAGGGCAACGGAGTTATTCGGCGTGTTGTGGTCCAGTACTACTGGCAACGCGCATTGTCTGTAGCCGAGTGCCATATTGGGGTTGTCATCATCGTTGGAATCCCCGGTTTCGATCGCTGGATCATAATATCTATGGGCTAACTCGACAAAGTCGTCGCAACGGCCATGGCCTGCGTTTACGGGTAAGTCAGCCGGAAGAACCATACCGTAGGTCGGATGAACGTCATCTGCCCACCCTTCGGTGTTTAAGAAGTCTTCGGCCTCCTGCAACCGTTGGTCGATATTTTTCTTGGCCTCTGCAGAGGCCAGATAGTGATGGATGTACAGCTTCCATCTTGGCGCGAGGAATCTACCAACGCCGCTATCGGTCTCTGCGGCGGCAATCGAATCTCGGAAGCGGATAAGCTTGCCTTCCCAGCCTGCACCTATTTTCTGCCTCAAGAAAGTGGTGCCTGAAGCTGTGAAGTCATCAATCAGAAAGATAAGACGAAACTTTGCCGACTCATCGTTAAGGTCCGTTCGCAAATTGCTCAAGAGGTCTTTCCACTTTTCGCCGCTAACTTGATGTATACCGACAAATTGCTCGTTACTAAGGCGCCCAGCATTGGCTCGACGGATTTTATCGATCCGAGCGCCGTCGCTTAAGCCCATAAAAAGCGTCTGCCTTCGAAGCTGTTCCAGTTCCTTACGGGCTGAAGCATCGGCTAACACGCAGTAGGTCGGAATTGATCGTTCAGTAGCGATCATTCGGACTAATTGTTCGTGCACATTGCGTGGGTAAAACTGCTCAACGAAGCGCTGCATCTCAGCGGGACCAATGTACACAAGTGTTTTACGGACAAACAAATATGCTGCATTACGGTCTCCATGAGAAAATTGCTGAAGCCAAGCGGCAAAGCTCTCAATGAATCGCATGCCCGCCTGAAAGTCGCCGTAGCCATCATATTTGAGCCTCGCCATAAGACGTAGCCAGCGGAATTCCTTCCGGGCCCGGTCGTCACACCAGTTCATTATTCGGCTCAATACCTTAAGGGCTAGAGTCTGGTTCATTTGAATGCTTGCGGTTTGAAGCGGAGACGCTCATTCTTATTCTCTAAGCAGCTAAGGTAATCAAGCGTGACTGCGGTTCCGCGCTGACCCGGACGCGCAAGGTTCCAGCAAGTTTTGGGGTCAACGCTTATTCGATCTACGCTTAGGGAGTATGGTTCGCCCAATAATTCATAGTCATTGCCGGGCCAGCGGCCCCTGTCTCCTATGGTAAGCAGGGGTGCGTCGCCCACGGTCTGACGCAGATTTTGAAGAACATTGGTCTTCGAAACGCCAGCAGCCACAACGTCAATCGAGTGACTGGAACGGAATACGCGCAACGTGGTGTCTCCGTTTTCCCATATGATCCGGTTAACAATATCCCAGAGATGACAGTCCACCACGGTGCGAGTTGTCTCTAGTGTGACTTGGAACGGACGGACGGTCTTGTTCGCTGAACGGACAATTTCTGGCTGGGTGCAGAATGCAGCCGAAATTCCTCTCAGGCTGTCGCAAGGTACTTCGCTGCGATCGGGGACGCCGTCATCACTGAGCCCCGCAATTACGGCCCCATTGTAGTAGCCAATAACGACGCGTGCCCATAGCGGCTCTGGAAGGGTGGCCTGCAGGCTTTGCCTTACAGAACCGCCACGGCCCGTGGCCACGCCTATCCAGATGCCTGCTTCAATTAGGCGAATGAGTTCGTTCTTAATCTCATTCCCAGGGGGGCGAAAACGATTGCGAATTTCAATGATAGTGCCGTCGTAGTCAATGACGATACCAGCGAAGCGAACGGCGCACAACTGGGCACGGAATGTTTCTAGAGCGGCTTTCCATCGTTCAAATCCGGCCGTCGCGGTAACGTGGTCCATCGGTACACCACATTTGCGAGCAATTGCGGCAATATCTCGCGCTGATGCATTTGATTGTGCCGTAGATCTGTTTCGTGCAGGTAGTAGTCTGTAAAGTTTTCGCCCGAATTCTGGAACACCAGGACGACCAGGATCGATCCCTCGTGCCGCTCCCGCCCAACCGGCGATACTTAGTGAAGCGACAATCGAGAGTAGCACTGCCGCACTAGAATTCTCCGGCAATCTCAAGCGCGCTATAGGAATATTCGTTGGAATCAGGCCAAGGGTTCTTTCTGCAAGAGTCTTATCTGCGTCGGTTATGAAGGCCAAAACGGCACTGAGTTCTCCACGCTTGGCCAGCCAGTTGTGCCGCCCATGCGCGAAGTTTCGGAAGTCGGCAAGTTGAAGATTCCCAAGTGCTGCCTCGGTAAACTTTGACTCGAGGTCAATCGCACCAATGCGCGTAGATGGTCCGTAAAGGATAAGGGTGGTAGGACGTGACCAAAGCGGAGCAGATTGCTGTTGCCATGAATTGAGGGTTTCGGAGCCGGGCGCCGCCGCCGCTTGGATAATATCATAGGTCTTGCCCCATTCTTCTGTACCATTGCACTCCACCATGTAGGCACGGGCGAGTAAAGCGGTGAATCCAAGCAAGGAGTTTGTCGCGAGAAAACCGTCCTTACCCGTTGGTGGTGGAAAGAGCAAGAGGTCGGTGAATGGGTGACGCTGGCACAACTGCGTTATCGGGCTGCCATCACGCCCGCACATTACAACTAACTGGCGCGGCTCACGGTAGATCAGCGCTCGTGTAGCGGCTAGAATATCCACATTGCCACCGCCTGCAGTTAACAGCCAGTGTGATACTGTGTGGTCCAGGGGGCATTCAATGGCCTCAAGTGGCGTCGCGATAGCCGCAATTTGTCTTGCGTGGTGTTGGTGGAAGTAGGCTAGAGTATGGGCCGTTGTAAGCGAGCCTCCGGATCCAATTGCTCTAAGGGGAAAAGGGCTTGCCCGTCGGATAGCGCTTCGGATCGGAGTTATATCCGCACAGTTTGCCCATTCTAGCGTCTCCGGGAAGCGCGCCATTTCTTTAGCGTAAGATCGTGCCATACAATTCCTCCTTAAGCGCATCCTCTTGTTGTTTGGCCTTGTCACGGCGCGTGAGATGGCTGTTGAATGGTTGACTATTGAGAGGGTTGCAAGCCTAATTAGTGCTAGCCAGAAAAAGCAAGCTTTTTGATGAGGTTCGGTTTGGGGGGCTGCTATCCGGTGGGTAGCGGGGCCTGCATGGAGGTGCAAAGGGCAGGTGATAGCGAGCCAGCTCCGGATTTCGAGCATACAAAGCGCTGATCGGCGGTGGTATGCCCCGAATCTGTGGGACAAAGAGAATTAGGTGGTGCCTGGCCGAAAATGCCTATTGGTTTGTACAGGGCACCAGCATAGCATTCAGGGGCAATTTTCTGGGTTGTCGGAGTCTGATGGGCCTACGTGAATGCGCTCAGAACATGGTTTCCATGCCGCACAGTGCATGCACGTGCGTGGAATAGGCCATTCTTGAACTATTGCAGCCAGCCCGGGCGTTGCTATCCAATTCCGCTCGTGAGCGTTCGTCTTTCTCGCCAGTCTCTGCGGTTTGCTTGTTCAGGCAGCCAAATGCTGGTGCGCTCGCCGCTCAGTCTCCCTCTGGCGCAGTATCAATCCGAGTCGATGCACATTCGCCGCCACAACCGAAAGCGCCCCGGTGCGCGCAAATCGCTCCTTGCCGTGCGCCCGCACTCGATTCAATCCGCGGTGCTCCAGGTTGTTGATCGCTGACTCAATGGCCGGATGCTGTCGACGCGCTGCCACGAAGACGTCGGCCCTTTCCCGCTCACGATCGTAAGCGTCCGGTCAAGTACATGGTAGGACAGACTACGGCTTTTTTGCGAGGAAGATCGGACTTGTAGCGGGTAGGAGAGCTGACGGTCTTTTCGGGTATGGTCGGCTTGCCGCTAACGGATAGGTCCTTTTGCAGCCGGGCGCATCCGGGGAAAGTCATGGTCCGCACTGAATACGCCGGTGCCTTCTGCAACCCGGAGCAGCTTGCCTTATTGCTGCAGGACAGCCGCCGATGCTAGAGCTTGCTGCGCCTCTTGCCGGCGATGGGGCAAGAGGCGTGCCACGCGCTTGGCAGGATGAGTCGGAATGTGCTCCAGCACGTCGGCAAGCCAGACCTGGGGATTTACTCCGTGGTGCTTGCACGTGCCGAGAATAGAATAGACCAACGCTGCCCGCTGGGCTGCCGTATGCGAACCCGCAAACAGATCTTATAGTAGGACTGCTCCGGCTGGGCGAGCTACTTTAGCTCGTCTATCCATCACCTAAACCGGAACGGCCTCATGCAAAAATACACCCAACCTTTCACTTTAGCCTCCTCGCTGTTTGTTGGCATGGACGTGCACAAGAAGAGCATTGCGCTCTGCGTATACGACAGTAGCGCGGGTGAGGTAGTCGACGAGCGGCAGTTGCCGAATGACATGCCGAAGATCCGCAAGTATATACGACAGGTGCAGCGGCGCCACGGCGCGCTTAGGTGCTGCTACGAAGCATCTTCTTGCGGATTCGGGCTGCAGCGTGCGCTGCAGGCGCAGGGCGTGCCGTGTGAAGTGATTGCTCCGTCATCCATTCCGCGCCGATCAGGCGAGCGCGTCAAGACCGACCGGCGGGATGCCAGCAAGCTGGCCACGCTGTAAGCCGCCGGACTGCTGACGCCGGTGTGCGTGCCGGAAGAGGAGAAGGAAGCAGCGCGATCCCTATTGCGCTGCCGCGCTGACCTGGTCGAGTCCATAACGCGAACCAAACAGCGGATCCTGTCTTTTCTTCAAACCCGGGGCTTTCGGTACACGGGCGCAACACACTGGACGAAAGCCTTTCGTAGGTGGCTCAGCGCCCTGCCCGTCGCGGCTGTGGACCAGGTCACGCTGCAGACGTATCTGCACAAGCTGGCGTATTTGGAGCAGGAAGTGCACAGACTGGAACAGCAGCTGGCGGAGGAAGCCGAAAAGGACCGCTACAGAGAGCCCGTGGGGGTGCTGATGGCCTTCCGGGGCATTGGCCTTGTTACGGCCTTAACTCTGGCTTGCGAATTGGGGGACATCCGTCGCTTCGCGCATCCGCGGCAGTTGATGGCGTATCTCGGCCTGGTGTCGAGCGAGTACAGCTCGGGCGATCACACGCAGCGCGGCTCCATCACAAAGACGGGCAACACGCATGTTCGCAAGGCGCTGGTGTCAACGGCATGGAAGTATGCAGCCCTACCGCGGTGCAGCAGAGTGCTGCGCGAACGGCAGAAGGAAGTCTCGGCCGATGTCTTAGCACTGGCATGGAAGGCCCAGTGCCGGCTGTACAAGAGATTCCACAGACTAAGCCAGACGAAGTCGCGCTGTGTGGCCAACACGGCAGTGGCGCGTGAACTGGCGGGCTTTCTCTGGGAAGCGCTGAGCATGCACACGGGCTCGCCATTGCCGAAAGCCGCCTAAACTGTATCTTGCAACCAAAGAAATGGCCTATGGAGAAGCGATCGGGCACGGTAGGAGAACCCACGAAACTACCTTTGCGATAGCCGGCTCTCTTGCCGGTGAGTGCGCGTCAACAGATAGTGGCAGCTCCGGACGAAACCGAAATCATGCGTTATGGTCCTTAGGGGCTTAGCGCGCGTATACCAGATTGATTTGCCGTTGAAGACGCCTGGTCGCTTCTCCAGAGGTCAAGCCAAGACTATTCATGTAATCTTCACTTGACAAATTGTCCTACTAGAGCAGGTAGTTCTTGCGTCCCACGGCAAGCGGGCGTATCACATTCTCGACCAGATTGTTGTCAACCTCGATTCTGCCGTCAGACAGAAAACGCCTCAGCTTTTCCCACCGGTTTAGCATGTAACGAACGGCCCTGCCCCACACACTCCTCGGCAGCCCCGGATGGGCTTCAAGCCAAGGCTTCAGCGACTCCAGTACCGGCTGGGCCTGCTTCTGGTGCACCTGGCGCCGCCGAGAAGGACTGGCCTGCTCCTCGCGCAACAGGCGCTCGATGTCGTACAACAGCTTGATTTGCCCCAACACATAGCCGGCCTTATCCGGCGCGCTGCCTTGAGCCTCGTAGAACTTACGGCGCGCATGCGCAATGCACCCATAGGTCGTAATCGACCTATGAAGCTCGAACGCACCGTAGGCCGCATACCCATCCGACTGCAAGGCTCCGGCATATCCGCGCAAAAACGCCTCCGGCCCATCTCGCGAGCGGCCCTTGCAATAGTCCATTACCACAAGCTGCGGTTCCGGCGCGTGATAAACCCAGTAAAAGCCGCGATGTGTCTTGCCCTTCTTGCTGCAATCCTGTACCTGGATAGTTGTTTCATCCACTTGCAGATACCCGCTTGCCAGCACCTCTTCTTTGAGCGCCTCGGCCAGCGGCCCAAGATGCCACGCCGTCTGGGCTATCCAGTCTCCCAGCGTCGAGGTCGATAGCGCTACGTCTTCCCGCTGAAAACGCTGCCGCTGCCGGTACAAAGGCAAATGATCGCAATACTTCTCGACCATCACATGCGCCAACAGCCCCGGCTCTGGAATTCCCTTGTCCATCAGACGCGGCGGCAGCTCTGCCATGATCACCCCTCTTTCCTCATCGCTGGGGTCCACGTACTTGGGACGTACACGCCGGATCGCCTTCAGCTTGGCTGCCTCGTAATCCAGCGTCTCTGTCACCTCCTCGCCTAAGATGTGCCGTATCTTCTTCCGGCTCGATCGTGATCACCTCCCGGGGCAGATGAGCCGGCAAGAACTGACGTACTGGAGCCCGCTTCGCAGCAGGCCGTCTCCGCTATACCGTGATGATCTCGATCTGCGGCAGAGGCGCTACAATCTTCGTCTCCTCAAACAAAGCCGCCTGCTGCGTGTCCGGCTCCGGCACAAACCTCTCGCTCCTGGCGCCAAAGATCAGACGCCGGAGTTCGCCCAGTTGAAACTCAAGCTCTGCCAATCGCAGACATTGACCGGCGTTCTCCTGGCGTAACTGGCTGGTCTCCCCCCTTAACCGGCTGTTTTCCTCACGAAGCGTTTCAGTATGACAGTCTGTGTTGTTCACATGCAGTGCACATTGTGGTTAGCAATTACTGTATATCATACACTTAGGCCTGGTTAGGGTTCCATTCTTAACTGCACTGGTGAGTTATTCGGGCTAAGCACAGAAAGGCGCCTGTCGTGCCAGGTGCACAGGATAGGTATGCGCGATTGTCACAGCTTCCGACAGCCCTCTTGCATTGTCTACACCTGTATACTTTTGGCTGGTGAATAACCCGGGATAAGATTAACAAGCTGTAATCGTGGCTTATGAACATCAAGGATATTGCCCCAGACAATATCCGATTGCAGAACGATTAGCGTGCCCGTTTTGACATCTCAACGCACGTCTTGACGTTACGGACTAGATATGCCAAGTGATCGCATGACTGCTTCATAGTCCTCCGTGTTTGTTCCTTCCATCAATGACATACCGGCAGGAGCAATAAGCACGAAGCGAACTCTAAACCCATCAAATGCACTGGCAACAGGACCTCCTGATGGTCTAAACAGCCATATTACGGCTTTGCCCTCAGTAATAGAGAAAGTAAACGTGACACCGACAACAACCAGAGGCATCGCTATCCATGCTTCGGATCCAGTTCCCAAATCAGAATACGCCAGAGCAGCGCCGTCACGAACAATCTCCTCAGTTATCATGGCGTTGCTATACGCACCCGATTCCACTTTACCACTCGAAGAAAAGTCTCTGGTGTTCAACGTGATGGTAAATGCCTCCACATTGGCATTGTTAGGCGGCCCTATTTCTCCTTGAGGCCCAACAGCACCCTGGGGCCCAACAGGACCTTCGCAGGCCGACAAGACAGCTAGGAGGAAGACAGAAGCAAGCAAGCATTTCACAATAGTGTACCTCATATTCGCCAGCGCAGATGATCAGTCTGCGCACTGAACGGCTATCATATTTAGCAGGTAACGCGTCCTGGGCTGTCCTGCCGATAAACTCTGGCGGGAATATACTATGGGGATCGGCTGTTGTCAAGTATCGGATATCAATCCCTATTTATTGAAGGGACATGAGAATAAAAAGCAGGGGCCATGGTCTGCACTACATTCACCTTGTTGTGCATCGGGGGTACAAGAGGCAGAACAGTCGAGCGCAGACTTGAATCCCTCACAAGATCATGATAATCAGAAACTTGTGAACGATCCGTGCAGCCGCTGGCAGTTCCTCAGGACGAAACTGACGATTCTAGTGAATAAGGTGGGGTAGATGGTGGACGCCAATTGGACTAAGATTCACATTCCTGTGCCCATATTGGGATTGGCACGCTGCAATACACGGCAGGGTGCCGTATTCTACCCTGAAATAGAACATCAATATGTTAACACTGGCTGAAGTTGTGTTCCGCAAGCGCTTGCCACAACCCGCAGTTGCCTGGAGTAAGTGTTGGTGAATCAATGGCTGTAGCAAGCATCTTCGACATCTGCCGTCCCCGTCCAGATGTACTCAGGGGAAGCCTAACGGATGCCGACTTCGCGGCAGACCTTGCCAAAGTGGTCCGTGGTCCAGGCATGGGTGAGTATGGGGATCCCACTCGCTTTTTTGCCAATACGTATCCTACTCAAGGGCTGCGCGATCTGCTGATGAATGTTTGCAGTCGCCTTAGTGGCGCGGGAGAAGAGGTTGCCGCGATATTCCGGCTTGATACTGCATATGGCGGCGGTAAGACCCATGGCCTCATCGCCCTTGTCCATGCGGCAAATGGTATGCAGGGAGTATCCAACGTACGAGAGTTCGTGGATCCATTATTGCTGCCTAGGGGCCACGTCTGCATCGCCGCATTTGACGGCGAAAACGCGGATCCCGCGAATGGGCGCGATATGGGGCAGGGGATACGGGCCCATACGCCGTGGGGAGAAATCGCGTATGCCCTGGCAGGAGTGGACGGTTACCGTAGTCTCGAACAAAGTGACAGGGCCGGACAGGCACCCGGTGCGGAAACACTGCGAGATCTTTTTGGCGGAGAGCCCGCGCTGATTCTGTTGGACGAACTCTCCGTTTACCTCCGCAAGGCGCAGCGGTCGGGCGGCGGCGGAGATCAGCTGACGGCTTTTCTTACGTCGCTGATCAAGGCCGTTGAGGGTGCTCCGCGCGCTGCGTTGGTTTATACCCTGGCCATCGGGAAAAGAGGACGGGCAGAGGATGCATACAAGAAGGAGAACGAGCTTATTGCGGAGCGCATGGCCGAAGTGAAAAGCGTGTCTGCGCGTAAGGCCACACTGCTGAATCCCACCAGGGAGGATGAAACGGTCCATGTGCTCCTTAGACGGCTGTTCGAATCCATCGATGAGTCGAAGGCGGAGCAGGTAGTCTCACAATATCGTGAGCTATGGGCTGCCAGTAAGGATAGTCTACCGGAGGATTTAAATGTTGCAAAAACTGCTGGAGAGTTCCGATTAAGCTATCCTCTGCATCCCGAGGTGTTGAAGACACTGACGGGGAAGACCGCTACGCTCAGCAACTTTCAAAGGGTGCGGGGCATGCTGCGCCTCCTTGCCCGCACGATTGCACGCCTTTGGGACGTAAGGCCCGCTGATGCCACGGCCATCCACGTACACCACATTGATCCGGGCTTCAGGCCCATCCGGCAGGAGATCGTAACGAGACTTGGGCAGCAGGCCTTTACACCCGCTATTGAGAATGATATTGCGGGTGGTGAATCCAAGAAGGCCCTGGCCCAGGAACTGGACGCGAAACATCACCATGGCCTGCCGCCTCTTTCGGAATACGTGGCGCGCACCATTTTCATGCACACGCTGGCCTTTAATGATAGGCTAAAGGGCGTTGCACCCGACTGGCTTCGCTACAGCATGCTGTGTTCGGCCATGGATGCGGGATTCATCGAGGAGGCGCGGAGGAAGTTCATGGCAGAATCCGCCTACCTGGATGATCGGCCAGGAGCCCCGATGCGGTTTCTTGCCGTGGCGAACCTGCAGCAGGTCATTCGGCGCGAGGCCGAGCTTACAGATGCCGTGGAGGCGCGAGCCCAGCTCAGGGATCGCATAAGGGATGTCTTCAAGGGGAAGGCTTTCGAGGTAGTGTTCTTTCCCGGAGGGCCGTATGACGTTCCCGACGACGTTGGGAGTGGTCGGCCGCGGCTCGTTGTGTTGTCCTACGATGGCCTTTCGATCGGAGCATCCGTCGACAGAGTGCCGGAGCTCGTGCGTCGGATCTTTTCACAAAAGGGATCCCAAGGTACCGCCACCAGGATTCTGCGCAACAACGTGGTTTTCGTGGTGGCAAGTGATGCCCACAAGGAGGAAATGAGCCGGCAGATGCGGCGGCGTCTGGCGCTGCAGGGATTGAACAATCCTGAACGCTTGAAGGATTTCGAGGAGTATCAGCAGGAAAAGATTCGTGAGCTCGATAAGCGGTCGGCGTTGGACGTGGCAACGGTGATACAGCAGTGTTATCGGCATGTCTTTTATCCGTCCAGGGCCGGTCTTGAGTCGGGGAGGGTGATGCTGGCCCATACGGCCGTTGATGTGCCTTCGACCTCGGATCGCCCGGGCGCGGGTCAGGATTTCATTGTTCGGGCATTGCGAGACCTCGGCGAAGTGAGAGGGAGTGGCGACGTGCCCGATTCGCCCGCGTATATTCGTGACAAGACGCCGCTCAAGAAAGGACAAATCACCACCTCGGCGCTTCGCCATGAGTTTCGTCGGAATCCCGGCCTTCCGATGCTGCTCAGCGAGGACATTTTTCTCCGGAGCATTATTGAGGGTATCGAGCTCGGAGAATTCGTATACCGCAGCGGTGATTTACTGTGCGGGCCCAAGGATCCGCTGGCTTCCATTCATGTCGATGAGCAGTCGCAAGTTTTCACGATTGCGTTTGCAAGGAGTAATGGAATATGGCCTCGACAAGATCCGGACCCTGATCCAGATCCCGATCCAGACCCTGATCCAGATCCAGATCCAATTGTCAAGCCGGAGACGATTGAAGCCGAAGCGGTGCTAAAGGAAGCGCTGCTAACATTGTGGGAGCGGGCTCGTCGGGAAGGCATCGCGAAAGTTGGTCGGATCACCATCAGTGTTTATGAAGCGCTGGATGGATTAGGTCTGTTGGGGGCTGTGGGAGGTGTTGCGGGAGCTGAGACGACTGTGGTAATTAAGGGAGGATACCAGACACAGGAAGACGGCTCGTTCGAAATGGAGTTCCGGGGATCCGTCGCCGATGCGGAGCCCGTGAAGGACTTCCTCTTGCCGGAACTACGCGCTGCCAACTCCAGGAGTTTGACGGTAACGTTCGAATTAACTTTTCGAGCCGGTCTCCCAATTGAAGGTCCCGCTACAGACAAGCTTGTGCAACGTCTGACCAGATTTTCGAGTAGTGCTGTTTCTGCGTTTGTGACGGCGGAGGCAAAAGAATAGTGGCGCGGAAGGAGCCCGAGCTGGCGGCAGGTTCAGCGCCCAGATATGAGTTGCGGGTGCGTTCGCGTGGAGTGCGGACCTACCAGCTTTGGCAAGTAGCATCGCCTGCGACGCCGCACGTTACTTCCCCGGTGCGCATTGGGGGGCTCAAGGGGCGCAATCTTGATCTGGTCGAGCACCGCATACTACGGCGGCTGCTGGAGGCTGGAATCAGGCTGGATCTGGGGCCCGACACCAAGGCGTGCTCCGTCCCGGTGACAGAACATGTGGCGCTCATGCTGGGACTACTATTTCGTAGTCTTGCGCCGATGCGCAGTCGTGCAAATATGATTTCCGTGGTTGAAGGGATAGAAGAGATGGGGTGTGAAGAGGCGGCGTACTGGCTGGGCATGGCGATGCATCGCCGCAATCCGCGGCGGGTCTTGATGGCCCTTAGATGCTTACTAAGCAAATCAAGGAAATGAATACAGGCAAGAGTAAGACTTCGGACACACGGCTAATAGAGCGCTGGTTGCCGATAGCGGAAATTGGGGTAGAGAGCACAAGGGAGAGAACGCCCATGACACCTTTCCCTGCTCCAAATCGTCTCCACGTGTGGTGGGCTCGGCGACCGCTGGTAGCTTCACGAGCGGCGATACTGGCCTCTGTGTTGCCTGCAGACGCAGACAGAAAAAAGTTCATGCATGTGCTTGGGATACATGGGGATCCGGTAGCTTCCAGGCGCCGGATAGACGCTGCGCGTCAAAAAGGCGAACGATTTGAAGGTCAAGCCTATTCCTATCCAAGAGCGTTTAGCTACGTACCGAGTGAAGATGATCGCACTTGGCTGATCAGTATTCTGAGCAGTGATCTGCAATCTCTGGCTGTCCTTGACCCGACGGCCGGCGGCGGGAGTATTCCGTTTGAAGCCATGCGCTTGGGCGTGTCGGCCAAGGCAAACGATCTCAACCCTGTTGCGGCACTCATCATGCGTGCAACGGCCGAGTGGCCCTTGGCCTTCGGTTACCAAGTGTTGGAACGCTACAGAGTTTTGGCTAGCCGGTTTGTTAGTATACGGGAAGAAAGACTTGCCTTCGACTATCCTCCAGAGCCCGCTCGGGACGCAATACCTACGAACTTCCTCTGGGCTCGCACGATTGCATGCCCATACTGTGCGGGACTCGTGCCACTCTCGCCCAACTGGCGATTGACGTCGGACGGCAGTGGAGTCAGGCTGAAACCGCACCTAGTTTCAGGGCCGGAGTCACGGGGCAGAGTCTGCTCCTTTGAAATCGTCCATACCGCCACGGAACAGTCCGTCGGCACTGTAGCACGCGGCGTGGCCACCTGTCCGTATTCCGACTGTGGGCGCGTCATAGACGGCGACGAAATCAAGTCGCAGGCCCAGGCCGGAGGCATGGGGGAGCAGCTATATGCCATCGTGTACAAGAAGCGTATCGCGAGGTACCTCAAATCAGGCCGGCGTGGCAAGGACAAGTGGGAACGGGGATTTCGTGCGCCGCGGCCGGAGGATGACAACAGCGCCGAGATCGCCGCCAAGCTGGCCGAGAAGTTGCCGGAGTGGGAGGCGCTGGACCTCGTGCCGAGTGAACGCATACCGAGTGGCAACAAGACGAGCGAGCCACACAGGTACGGTATGCTGCGGTGGAGTGACCTCTTCTCCCCGCGGCAACTGCTTTGTCATGGAACAAGCGTGGAGATTTATCGGGAAATGCTTCAGGCCGATCAGGCTGCCGGTGAACTGGACGAAGTGCAAAAGGCGGCTTATGGCTATCTGGCTCTTACGATTGACACAATTCTGAACTACAACAGCCGCTCTGGGCGATGGGATAACACTACACAACGAGTCCGCTCGATTTTTGATCGGCACGACTTTGCATTTGTGTGGACGTATGCAGAAATGGCCCCGCTCGTGACGGGCATCGGATATGACTGGGCCATTGAAAAGACCTCCAAGTGCATCAAGGAACTCATTGCGCTGGTACGTCCCGGAGAGAAGGCTGAAGCTGGTGACCTGTTTGGCGCCACAGAGAGAATGGTCTGCGCTTCCCCGCCGATTGCGATTACCTGCAAGAGCGGAGACAGCTTGGACCACATTGAAGACGGAAGTATCGACGTAGTGGTCATGGATCCGCCGTACTACGACAATGTGATGTACGCGGAGCTGTCGGATTTTTTCTATGTCTGGCTCAAGCGTACGGCGGGCTACATATTCCCAGAGTACTTTCGCAGGCACCTGACCGACAAGGAAAACGAGGCGGTGGCAAATCCGGCAAAATTCCGGGGGCAAAAGCGAGCGAGAGCGCTTGCCGGCCAGGACTATCAGGATCGCATGGCAGCCATCTTTGCCGAATGCCATAGGCTGCTAAGGCCCGGTGGCATCATGACGATCATGTTCACGCACAAGGCTAGCGGCGCATGGGATGCCCTGACGCAGGCGCTGATGGAGGCAGGCTTTGCGATAACAGCATCTTGGCCGATCAACACCGAGGCAGCAGGTAGTCTGCATATCCGTAACAAGGCGGCGGCCAAGAGTACCATTTTTCTGGTCTGTCGCCCGCGTGGCAAGGGTCTTACGAATGGCGGACTTTACTGGGAGGATGTTGAGCCGCGTGTAAGGCGGGCTGTCCGCGAACGGGTGAGTGAATTCCAGCAGGCGGGCATAAGTGGAGTAGATCTGTACTTGGCTTCGTTCGGGCCGGCGCTGGAGGAGTTCTCACGCCACTGGCCGCTCAGGCGTGGCACGCCGAGGCCAAAGCCCAGGGGCCGGAAGAAATCCATTGGCGAAGGCTCGGACCCCTATGTTGCCACACCCGAAGATGCGCTCGGTGCGGCGCGGCGCGAAGTAAAGCGTTGGCGTCTGGAGCAGCTAGTGCACCTCAAAGCCAGTGCGGATCTGGATTCCACGACGGCCTTCTTCGTTCTGGCATGGGACACGTTCAGGGCACCGGAATTCGCTTACGACGAAGCTCTGCTGCTTGCGCGCGCCGTAGGCGTGGACCTAGAGCACGAAATCACCGGCCGCCTCGCGGAAAAGAAAGGGAGCAACCTCAGGATGTGGGACAGCGCGCAGCGCGCAGCCAAGGGCATGCTTGGACCACCCGATGGGTCACGCGGCATGATGGATGCGGTACACCACGCCGCCCACACGGCGCGCTCCGTATCCCTTGCGGCTGCCAGCGAGCGGCTGCAGGAAGCAAGGCTGGACCAGGACGCCAGATTTCATGTGGCACTGGAGGCTGTGCTCGAGGTGCTTCCGCCCTCCACGACGTTTACCGGCGTGACATTGGAAGGTGACCTGCAAACTGCGAGCGCCGATTTCGAGGCGTTGTACAAACTCGCCCGCCTCTACTATTCGGACAAAGTTGACGAGCCGAAGCAGCTCAGCCTCTGGCAGGACGACTGACCATGCTTCGTGATCACGAATGGAAACTCAAGTATACGCCGGACGACGGTGACCTCGTCCGGATTTTCTACATATCGGCGCTGGAGGATGCACAGCGCTACGACAGGTTAACCGGATATTTTAACGCGGCGGCTCTCACGCTAGCGGCACGAGGCATAGAGGGGCTGGTCCGCAAAGGTGGCCGCATGCGGCTGGTGGTCGGTTGTACGCTTGATCCAGAAGAGATAGCTGCCATAGAGGAAGGAGAGCGCCTACGTGACCACGTGGAGCGGCATCTGAAACGCCTTCCGCTAGATCCAGGGGACGAATCATCATATAATGCCCTCGAGCTCTTGACCTGGATGATTACCCGCCGATTTCTGGACGTGAAAGTCGCCGTCCCCTGTAATGCAAACCGCAAGCCGGTGCCTGCGGATGGCATCTTCCACGAAAAGGCCGGTGTCATCCAAGATCGTGCCGGGGACAAGATAGCATGGAATGGAAGCCTCAATGAAACGGCTTCAGGGTGGAGGGATAACTGGGAAAGCATCAATGTCTATACGAGCTGGGGTGCTGATATCCGGCGTGTAGACCGTGAGGAGGCGAATTTTGCCGCGCTGTGGGCCAATGAAGCCAAGCGGGTGATAGTTCTGGACATGCCCGAGGCCATGCGCCGGGATCTATTACGCTTCATGCCAGAGGGGGACTTTCCTGCCCGTTTACGGGACCACGGCACTAAGCTGCCAGATTCGAAAGAGCCTCACAAGCCTGAGCCTGGCGAACTTGCCGATATCAGAAGTAGGGTGTGGTCCTTCATTCAGCATGCACCCAACATGCCAGAGGGTGGTGAATGCGTGGGCGAAGCCACGGCAGCCGTGATACCATGGCCGCATCAGGTACGGGCCTTTCGGCGCCTATATGATAAGTGGCCTCCGAAGCTGCTAATTGCCGATGAGGTGGGGCTCGGCAAGACCATTCAGGCGGGTCTGCTCCTGCGGCAGGCCTGGCTTGCTGGCCGGGCAAAGCGCATATTGATTCTCGCACCCAAGGCGGTACTCAATCAATGGCAGGTTGAGCTGCGCGAGAAGTTCAATCTCCATTGGCCCATCTACGACGGCAGGCGATTGGTATGGTATCAGTCCGGGCCACGCAGTGCAAGGAAGGAACGCTCGGTGGACTGGGATGCATGGCACAGAGAGCCGGTGGTGCTGGCCTCGAGTCACCTGATCCGGCGTACAGACAGAACTGCGGAGGTGTTTGATCGGGCGAAGCCCTGGGATCTTATCGTGCTGGACGAAGCGCACCACGCGCGGCGCAAAGGTGCGGGTTCCTGGAAAGAAGGCGGGCCCAACAACCTGCTGTCGTTAATGCAGGGTTTGAAAGAAAAGTGCCAGGGCCTGATACTGCTTACCGCCACGCCAATGCAGGTGGCGCCGGTGGAAGTTTGGGACCTGCTCAGCCTGTTTGGCCTGCCACCCGAGTGGACAGAAAAAGGCTTCAAGGAATTCTTCGAAGACCTTGGAGAGCCGAATCCGACTTCGGCAGCCATTGGGCGCATGGCAAAGTTGTTTCGGTCCGTGGAGCGGTGCTACGGGGAAGTGGAAGTTGGAGATGCTCTCCGTGTCGTCGGATCGTCTCTCTTTACGACGAACAAGGTGCTTCGCGCGTTACGCGACAGAGCCAGCATTCCCATAAAACAACTGGAACCCCATGAACGGCAGGCCGCGGCGCGCCTCATGCGCGCAAATACGCCGATCCGTCGGCTGGTATCCCGCCACACCCGTGACCTGCTTCGGGAGTACTTCAAGAAAGGGTTGCTGACGACTCCAATAGCCGACCGCAAGGTGAGCGATCGCTTCCTCGAACTGACGCCAGACGAACGCACGATTTACGACGCGGTGGACGACTATATTCGTAGCACCTATAAGCAGGCAAGCGACCATGAACGTGCAGCGGTTGGATTGGTCATGGTGATATATCGCCGCCGCCTCGCAAGCAGTTTCCGGGCCCTGGGTCAGACATTGGAAAAACGCCTTAGTGCGTTGGTGTCTGGAGATGCAGCCATGATGGGTCAGGAGGAAGACGTACCCGACGACGAGACGTTGGATGAAATCTTGGACGCAGAAGATGTCGCACGCCTGGAGAATCAGGCCCTGGCCTTCGAAGAGCGCGCTGCCATAGAGGACTTGCTCCGCCGGGTCGCGGCACTGCCGCCAGACAGCAAGGCCAGGAAACTGAAGGAAGAAATCTCGAAACTTCGTGAAGACGGTTACCGCCAAGTCATGGTATTCACGCAGTACACAGATACCATTGACTTCTTGCGCGAGGACCTCCGACGAAATACCGATCTGCGGTTAATGTGCTTTTCCGGCAGAGGCGGTGAAATACCTGGGCAAGGCGAGGACTGGCTTACTATCACACGCGATGAGGCCAAGCAGCGGTTTTCCTCTGGTGAAGCCGATGTCCTGATCTGTTCAGAAGCCGCGGCAGAAGGATTGAACTTCCAGTTTTGCGGCGCGCTGATCAACTACGACATGCCGTGGAATCCCATGAAGGTAGAGCAGCGCATAGGCCGGATAGACCGGCTCGGACAGAAGCACCAGACCATCCGAATCATTAACCTGCACTATGAAGACACGATCGAGACCGACGTATACATTGTTCTTCGGGAGCGCATCAATCTATTTGAAGTCGTAGTGGGCCATCTACAGCCGATACTGGCTGGGTTGTCGGGAAGAATTGGTCGGACGGTTCTGGAGGGTGCAGACCGCGCCCAGCTGGTTGAAGCCATTGCTCAGGGAATTGGCGAGAGCCGCCAGCGCGGGTTTGATATTGACGCGGTGACAGATGATGATCTGGTTCTACCACAACGGGCCCCTTCGCCAATCACGATGAAGGATCTGGATACAATCGTACGTACGCCCGAATTGCTGCCTCTTGACGTCAAGGTCAAGCCCCTCGGACAGCGAGAGTACAAGATGCTCGTTCCCGGAACTACGGACTACGTGCGGGTGACCACCGATCCCGAGTATTACGAGAAGTATGCGGACAGCGTTGAACTCTGGTCGCCTGGTAATCCACTGTTCAAGACACCTGAAGTTACAGCGCGAACGGAGCCTTCAGACCAGAAGCTCGTGGAAATTCTGAATCAGTATTTTCATGCCAAGGCGTAGAAGGGCGTTCATTCTTGCTTGGTCAATCGGCATCCTCCAAATGTCAGAGATAGTGCCTGTTCCCATTTGCTCCTATAAGACAGCCCACATTTGTGTAGATTTGCATAACTTTGAAGGATGGAATCGAATCTTTTCGGCGTAATTGGTTTATTGCAGCCCCCTAAGAATTAGGCTGCCTGATCGGCATGGCGGATACTGCGCGAGTTGGATGTTTAAGCTTGAGTTACAATTCGGCACCGGTGGACGTACGCGAGCACTTGGCGGGCGCGCTTGCCGATATAGAATTGGTAGCCATACGTGCGCAAGAGGCGGGTACCGTGCAGGGATTCGTGACCCTGGCAACGTGTAACCGCATCGAGTTTTATGGGCACCTTCGCGCGGCATCCAGGGAATCGATTGCATCGGTGCTGCAGGGCATTGTTGCCGTCGCGCAGGGGGTAGAATCGCGTGTGCTGTCCGGCTATGCGGACCAGACCGAAGGCGTGGATTCGGCCCGGCATCTCTTTCGCGTCGCGGCGGGCCTGGCTTCCATGGTGCTGGGTGAGCCGCAGATACAGGGCCAGGTGGCCGAAGCGCTGCGCAAGGCAGAGGCTGTGGGGCTCGCAAGTCCGCTCCTAAAGATGCTCTTCCAGATGGCCACAAAGGCCGGAAAACGCGCGCGCGCAGAAACCGGACTCAGCCGCAACCCCGTTAGCGTCGCCTCTGTAGCCGTAGATCTGGCGCTGCGTGAAGCCGGGCCGATTGACCGGGTGCACGTCACGGTGCTGGGTGCCGGAGAAATGGCAGGCCTTGTGGCCAAGCTGCTCAAGGCTCGGGGTGTTCACTCTGCCACCATCGTGAACCGCACGGTGGAGCGGGGGGCGGCACTGGCGGATCGTTTCCATTTTGAGGCGCGGGCGGTTTCGTCGCTGCCTGAGGTACTGCGCAGGACCGATGTCGTGATTTCCGCGACGCGGGCTCCGCATACCGTGGTAGAGCCTGCGCATCTGGACGGGCAGACCACACCGCTTATTGCCATAGACCTCGCCGTTCCACGGGACATAAACCCGGCCGTGGGCGAGCTTCCAGGCGTAAGCCTTTTCGATATAGACAATATGCGCGACGTGGTGGAATCCTCACTCGAAATGCGCAGGCGGGAGATACCGGCGGCAGAAGCCATCATCGAACAGGAATTGGGCCAGTTTGAGCTGCGCCAGCGGACACTGAAGGTCGAGCCGGTCATCGCAGGCCTTCGGCGGAAGGCCGAGGTGATCAGGCAGGAAGAACTGACGCGCGCATTTGGTGAATTGGACGCTCTTAGTCCCGAGGCGAGGGAGCAACTCCAATTCTTCTCGCATGCACTGATTAACAAGCTCCTGCACGAGCCCACGCGGCGGCTTCGCGAGCGTGCAGCCACCGCAGAGGCGGAAGGTGATTCGGCGCTGGTTCGGTCGCTTTTCGCGTTGTAGGTAGGTACATGCATACGGTGAGGGTTAGAGCGGGTACGCGCCGGTCCAGGCTTGCCCTCAAACAGACAAGCCTCATACTGGAGGCCCTTTCGGCAGCATGGACAGGCCTGCGCGTGGAGACGGAATTCTTCGACACCCTGGGTGATCAAACCATTGGTGCCCTCGTTCCGCCGCCGGGCGGCAAGGGACTCTTCACAGCGGCGCTTGAACAGGCGCTGCTTTCTGGGTCCATAGACATTGCGGTGCATTCACTGAAGGATCTTCCCACGGCAACCGCGCCTGGCCTCGCGGTAGGTGCAATGCCGGAGCGCGCAAGCGCACGCGACGTACTCGTAGTATCCGAGCCCTTGACCTTAGACACGCTACCAAGCGGTGCATCGGTCGGTACCAGCAGCCCCCGCCGGGCCGCCCAGCTTCGGCATTATCGCCGAGACCTGGTTATCAGGCCGATACGGGGTAATGTGGACACGCGGCTTGCCAAAATGGAAAGCGGTGAAGTGGATGCAGTGGTATTGGCTGAGGCCGGTCTGGACCGCCTGGGTATCCGGCCGCGGACAGCCGCACGTATAGCTCTGGAAGTGATGCTACCGGCCCCGGGGCAGGGGGCGCTGGCCGTCCAGTGCCGGGCGGAAGACCAAGCGATGCTTCAGCTTTTGGCTCCGCTGGACTGTGCTCGAACGCGGCGCGCGACCATGGCGGAGCGATCTTTTCTGAGTGGGCTGGGCGGCGGATGTGCAGCGCCCATTGCAGCACTGGCCACAGCATCGGACGTTGATGGCAGCATAGAGCTTGATGCTGCCGTATACGATGCCGGCGGCGAGGCTGTCATTCGCGTGCATGGCCAGGGCAAGGAGGCGGCCGAACTGGGCGCACGCCTTGCGAGGGAAGCGCTAGGCCGCGGTGCTAAGGAGGTGCTGTCCCATGCATAATCCGCTTGTGAGAAAGCGCATCCTGGTTACGAGGCCGGAAGCACAGGCAGAAGGCTTCTGCGCGGACCTGGAAAGAGCTGGCGCCGTCCCAATCCGGTTTCCCACCATACGCATCGAGTCCATGCCGGATGAAGGCCCGCTACGGGAAGCGCTGGGACGCCTGGCTGCATTCCATTGGGCAATTTATACCAGCGTGAACGGAGTGGCGCACGTATGGGAGCGCCATCCTGGTCCATGGCCTTCCAGGCTTCGCGTTGCGGCCATTGGGCCTGCCACGGCGCAGGCGTTACAGGCGCGTGGCGTGAAGCCGGAATTCGTGCCAGAGGAATTCAGGGCAGAGCGTGTAGCCGAAGGATTGGGGCAGGTAACCGGACGGCGCATACTGTTGGCTAGAGCCGAAGGGGCGCGGCCCGTTCTGGCTGAGATGCTGCGCGCCCGAGGGGCGCTTGTGGAAGAGATACCTGCCTATCGCACGGTGCGCAACACGCCTCCGTGCAGCGCATTCGCCGCGCTTGAGGCAGGGGTGGACGCCATTACGTTTACCAGCTCGTCCACGGCTCGTCACTTTGCGTCGCTGGTCCCGGACCTTGGCGGCGTGCCCATTGCCTGTATCGGACCCGTTACCGCCATGACTGCCCAGAATCTCGGCTACACTGTAGATGTTATAGCTGAGCGGTACACGATGGGTGGCTTGATGGAAGCACTTACACGATATTTTGCCACGGCGCAACGCTCGTAGCCCCATGTCCGGTAAGAGCCCTATTCCTTTCCAACTGAAGCGTCCGCGCCGGCTGCGAACGACGGCCGGTCTGCGCCGCATGGTGCGCGAGACCCGGCTTTCACCTTCGGATTTCATTTATCCGCTTTTCGTTACGCACCACGAAAACGCCCGCGAACCGATTGCCACGCTTCCCGGCATAGCGCGGCTGGGAACGGGGGAAGCCGTACGTGAGGCGGAGCGGGCACTGGCGCTGGGCATACCCGCGGTGTTGCTTTTCGGGATTCCGGAATGCAAAGACAATAAGGGAAGCGAGGCCTATGCAGAGCGCGGCGCCGTCCAAAGGGCCGTGCGGGCGCTCCGGCAGGCTTTGCCGGAGCTGGTTATCATTACCGATGTGTGCCTGTGTGCCTACACCGATCACGGCCACTGCGGGCTCCTGCCAGAAGGTTCAGACTTCGTGCTGAACGATGAGACCCTGCCGCTCCTATGCCGGATGGCATGTTCACATGCCGACGCGGGGGCGGACATCGTCGCACCGAGCGGCATGATGGATGGCATGGTGCTGGCGCTGCGCGCGGCACTGGACCAAGCGGGCCATGCCTATACCTCGATCATGTCCTATAGCGTCAAGTATGCCTCGGCGTTCTACGGACCATTCCGCGATGCAGCAGGCGGCGCCCCGAAGCATGGTGACCGCAAATCGCACCAGATGGATCCTGCCAATAGCCGCGAAGCCGGGCGCGAGGCCGCGCTTGACGCTGCAGAAGGGGCGGACTTCCTCATGGTAAAGCCGGCGCTTGCGTATCTCGATGTGATTCGGCGCGTAAAGGACGGCGTTTCCGAGCTCCCTCTTGCGGCCTACAACGTGAGCGGGGAATACGCCATGCTAAAGGCGGCGGCAGCATCCGGGACAATAGATGAACGGGCAGGCACTCTGGAGGTGCTTTCCAGCATCCGGCGCGCCGGCGCCGATCTCATTATCACGTACCACGCACCGGATGCAGCCCGGTGGCTTTCCGAGGAATCCAGCAACCAGTAGCCGCGATATGCCCCTGGATATTACCGAACGGCGCCCTGCCGGGATTGATCTAAGCGAGCGAGGCCGCACGGAAGATGGCCAGCCGCTAACGCTGAATACGCGGCTTTACTTCCAGCTTCTCGCCTTTGGCGACTGCCACAATACCGCGTCTGCCGCCAATGCATTGGCCTCCAGCGGGATAAAGGGGGCACTGTATGTCAACCTGAATGATCCGTATGGCATAGCGATCCTTGCTCTTAGCCCGTCTGCCGATCACTTCGTGACGACGCTGCGGGGCATACTACACGGGCCGCCCTTTACGTCGTATACCGCGCAGCCGGACTATGCTATGTTCGGACGCACTTATGCCATCGGGTATGAGAGTAACCTGGAAGAGGTGCTCCTAAAGCGCCCTCACCGAAATGTATGCAACCCGGCGTGGCCCTGGGCGATCTGGTATCCACTGCGCCGCACGGGCAGCTTTGAGCACCTGAGCAGCAAGGAGCGCCGAATCATCCTCATGGAGCACGGGGGTATAGGGCAGGCGTACGGCAGGGCCGATCACGCGCATGACGTGCGGCTTGCCTGCCACGGATTCGATCGGAATGACAACGATTTTGTGGTAGGGCTTATGGGGAAGGACCTCTACCCGCTAAGCTCCATTATCGAGCGCATGCGCAAGACCCAGCAGACCTCGCGTTATCTCAGCCAGATCGGTCCATTCTTCGTAGGCAAGGCCGTATGGCAGTCCGCCATGCCGTAGGCCAAAACGATTCGCAGCATCCTGATTCCCATGCGGTTCCTGAAGGCGTGCCGAAGCGAGGAGATTGATACAACGCCTGTCTGGTTTATGCGCCAAGCGGGCCGTTACCTGCCCGAATACCGTGCACTGCGAAAGAAGTACGGGATGCTGGAGGCGCTGTCGAATCCAGAGGTAGCGGCCGCCATTACGTTGCAGCCCGTAGAGCGGTTCAACTTGGATGCCGCCATCATTTTTTCCGATATCCTCCCCCCGCTAATCGGGATGGGCCTTGACCTGGAGTATGTCTCTGGCCGAGGCCCGGTGCTTCGCCGGCCCCTGGCATCGACCTATGATATAGATGTACTGCGTGTGCCTCCCGCCACGGAAAGCATGGCGGGCACGCTGGAGGCGATTCGGTTGGTAACGTCGTCACTCAAGGTGCCCCTCATCGGTTTTGCCGGGGCACCGTTTACGCTTGCCAGCTATGCGCTGGAAGGTGGCTCCTCGAAGACGTTTGCCAGTACCAAGGCCATGATGTATGCGGAGCCTGCGGCATGGAACCGGCTGATGATCAAACTGGTGACGGTCGCCGCTGATCTCCTGGAGCAGCAGGTAGCGGCTGGCGCTGACTGCGTGCAGGTCTTCGACTCGTGGGCTGGTGCGCTTTCACGCATGGACTATGAGCAGTACGTGCAGCCCTACAGTCAGAGGCTATTCGAGCGTCTGGCCAGGCTGGAAGTCCCGGTCATTCATTTTTCTACGGGTACAGGTGCGTACCTTGATGCCGTGGCAGCAGCGGGTGGGGACATAGTGGGTGTGGACTGGCGCGTGCCGCTGGACGTTGCCGCACGTGCCGCTGGGCGTACCATCATGGGTAATCTGGATCCGGCGGCACTTCTTGCCCCCTGGCGGGAAATGCAACCGCGAATCGATGATGTGCTGCGGCGCGCGCCCCATGGCCACATCTTTAACTTGGGCCATGGCATCCTGCCGGAGACGCCCATAGATGCCGTGAGCCGACTGGTGGATCATGTGCACGAGAAAGCGGCACGCTAACATCATAGGTAATACATGGCCTCTCCCATTGGTGTGCTGTTCATGGCCTACGGCGGGCCCGCGTCGCTGGATGAGATTGGAGGCTATCTGGCCGACATCCGCTCCGGGCGCGCTACCTCGCGCGAACTCTTGAACGAAATCACCCGCAACTACCGTCTTATCGGTGGAAGCTCGCCGCTGCTGCGGCTAACGCAGGAGGCCATCGCAGCGGTGGTAGGAATGCTGAATCCGTCCAATAGGCCTGCCTGCTACCGCGCCTACCTCGGCATGCGCCACTGGGCTCCCTGGATCGAGGAGACGGTGGGGGATATGCTCCGTGACGGGATTACACGTGCCGTTAGTTTGGTCTTGGCCCCTCACTATAGTGGCATGAGCGTGGCAAAGTACCACAAGAAGATTGATGCGGGCCTAAGGATGTACCGTGGCGAAGTCGCCTTCGAACATATCCACAGTTACCACGATGCGCCAGGGCTGATAGAAGCTCTGGCGCATCGCGTGCATCTTGGGCTTGACCGGTGGCCGGAGGAGGAGCGTGACGGCGTGCATGTCGTTTTTAGTGCGCACAGCCTGCCCATCCGCATTTTGGCAGACGGGGATCCCTACGCCAGTCAGCTACGCGAAACTGCGTGGCTTGTTGCCCAACGGGCGGGCTTGGCTGATGAGCGCTGGTCTGGGAGCTTCCAGTCGGCTGGTCGTAGTTCTGAGCCGTGGCTTGGCCCGCAGTTGGAGGATTATCTGTTGGTGCTGGCGGACCAGGGGGTTCGGAATGTAGTGGTCGTTCCGGTAGGATTTGTTTCAGACCACGTCGAAATTCTATACGATATTGATATTGAGGCTCAGGCTGTAGCCGAGACCTGCGGTATCCGACTGGAGCGCCCGCCTTCTCTCAATTCAGATCCAGTATTTATTGGGACGTTGGCTAATCTTGTGCGCCAGCGGGTGGATAGCGCAGGGTGGCTTGCGGCATGACGTCTGGTGGCAAGCCCTGCGTGGTGGTGGTTGGCGGTGGGCTGACAGGCCTTGTGGCGGCGTATCGCCTGCAGCAAGCCGGGATAAACGTTACGCTTCTCGAGAAAACATCGAGGCTTGGTGGCTGTATCCGGACGGTACGGCAGGATGGGTTCGTGATGGAGGACGGGCCGGATGTTTTTCTGGCGCGCAAGCCCGGAGCCAGGGCGATTTGTGAGGAATTGGGGCTCAAGCTCCAGGAGATGCTGCCGCAGCCACGCAGTGCCTACATCCTGCGGAACGGCGTGTTGCATCCGCTGCCCGAGGGGTTTAGTGGTCTTGTACCTGCGAGGATCGGTCCAGTACTCAGGTCGCCACTACTATCTCTTCGTGGAAAGCTGCGGTTCTTAATGGACCTTGTAGTGCCTCCCCGCCGGGACGAGGGGGACGAATCCGTGGCATCGTTTTTTACTCGCCGTATTGGACGAGAGGCTTATGCGGTGTTTGTTGAACCGCTCTTGGGGGGGATTTCAGGGGGAGATCCAGAAGAGCTCAGCCTCAGCGCCACGTTGCCACATCTGCAAGTGGCCGAGAGGCGCTGCGTAAGTCTCTTGCGGGCAACGAAGCGGCAGCCCTTGAGGGACAGTCCCTTTCTGAGTCTGGAGGGTGGGTTGGAGACGATTGCCGAGGCCATGGCCTTAAGGCTCAAGGACATCCGCTATGAGACTTCAGTTGATACCATCGGAATAATGCCGGGGGGCGGGTATGAGGTGCACCTCGCGGAGGGGGATGCATTACCGGCGCAAGGAATTGTCATCGCCACGCCGGCTCCCGCAGCGTCCGCTATAGTGAAGTGTCTGGATGCAAAGCTTGCCGAAGAGCTCGCTGCGATTCCATATAGTGCAACCATTACGGTGCAACTGGCCTATTCCTTGGGAAATGTGCCTCGTAGTCTGGATGGCTACGGCTATATA
Organism: Rhodothermales bacterium; assembly: GCA_965216255.1. Lineage (GTDB taxonomy): Bacteria > Bacteroidota > Rhodothermia > Rhodothermales > Bin80. Next base: position 2,360,601 of record OZ244148.1, on the reverse strand, counting down.
GTGTCCAGGCAGGAGAGGCGTGACGCAGTGGCGTGCACATGGTCTTCTGCGAAACTATCCGGCAGAGCTCCCCGGGATATGGTGCTACTGCGCCTGTTCCTTGGTTGCTCTTCCCTTGATTCAGTGCTTCGCCAATCAGACATTGCTGTTCTGGCCAGGGCCCGCAGCGAAGTAGAGTCAACTCTGGGAATTACCGCTGGGCCCGTGATTCAACGGCTTCACCGATGGCACCACTCGATGCCACAGTACAACATGGACCATCCGCAGCGCATTGTCCGAATACGTGATCGGCTAGTGGCCTATCCGGGCTTGATTTTGTGTGGGGCAGCCTTCGGCGGTGTGGGTATACCCGATCGTGTGAACGATGGTGAGCTTGCGGCTGAGAATTTAGGGGATTACATACGATAGTAGCCGGAACAGGACATGCATTAAGTTTTAGACATGACATGATGCGCACCTATGCATATTGTTGCCAACACATCAGAAAGACGCAGCGCGAGGCCCTTGGCAGGTTGTTTTGGCACCTGTCGTGGCTGCGCAACGATGCCGTGGCGCATTACCGCAGCCAGTACTTCGAGGAAGGCAAGACTCCAACCTTCTTTGATATGGGCAAGAGGCTGACGACTATGCGTGCTTCGGGTAATGATGGATATCCGCTCAAGGCACAGCGCAGCATCTTGCAACGTGTGCGCCTTGGGTATGACAAGTTTTTTAGAGACAAGAAGGGCTTGCCCCGCCTTGGCCGTGAGGTTCATTCGTTTGAGCTTGATGGCGTCGCGCCATGGCGTAATGGGCAGTACTATACCCTCCAGATCAAGGGAGTTGGCAAGCTACGCGCCAAAGACAGTCGGGGCATGTTGTCGGGGCCTGGCATCGCAGGCGTAGTTCGCATTGTGCGGCAGCCTCTCGGCACCGGTTACGACGTGAAGCTTGTCGTCAGCCATCCCATAACGGCGCTCAGGCAGCACGCACGGGCCGCCATAGCCATCGACGCAGGGGCTAAAGGCCAACTGTTTCTTTATCCGGCGGCACACAATATGATGCCATACGCCTCGGCGACCGCAAGCGAAAACGCCTTCAGAAAGCCGTAAGCTGTGCCAAGAGAAACAGCAAGGCTAGGCGTAAGAAGAAGCTGGATCGTGAGTCTCGGCGCATGGCCGTGGTCCGCAGGAATGAGGATTACGTCGGACATCATAAAACGGCATTCATCAAACATTGCCGTTGAGGACCTGAAATTGCAGAGCATGACGACCAAGGGGGGATCGCGCAAACGTGGGCTCAACAGGTCCATGCAAGAGCAATGCCTCGGCATGCTCATACAGCAGCATGCCTACAAAGCTGAGAGCGCCGGAGGTAAGTTGGCTAAAATCAAACCGCATTATACGACGCAGCAGTGCAGTAGCTGCGGTGGCATGTCTGCAGCGCCCATAGGCCTTGGTGTTCGTAGCTATCAGTGCGATCAATGTGGCCTTGTGCTGGAGCGCGACATTAATGCGGCAAGGAAAATCCGTCAGAGAGGGCCGCGCCTTTGGTCGATGCTCAAGCGAGGCTACCACGGAACGTACCACCAGATGTCCAGTAAGCATCTTGGTCGTTACGTCAAAGAGTTTTCGGGCCGCCACAACCAGAGGCCGTTCGACACGGTAGAACAGATGCAACGCGTCGCCACGGGTATGGATGGCAGGAGCTCCGATACACAGACCTTATCGGCAAGAGGGATAAGGTGCAGCATCAATCACAACAAGACGACCTACCATTTTGAAACAGGAACAGAAACAGGAGAGGCGCAAGCGTGGGCGGCCCGTCACCAAGAAGTGGCCTGACCGCATACCAGATACACCAGAGAATGCGGCAAGAGCGATTTTGTTCACGACGCCGGACGAATTGGGAGAATGGGATAAGCAGAAAGCGAAGAGCAAGTGATTTAGTCCCGCAGTAGAGGTCTACACAAACTCTGTTATGACGATTGTTTCGATTGAATGATCGTGGGCACGATCACCGTTAACACCTGAACAGCCATGGACTTCATAGACAAACTTCGTACGCTTGCATCCCGTGCACAATCGATTGCTGAACACGCACAGTCCGAGGAGGCTACTAAGACGGCTCTGGTATTGCCATTCTTAGCGGTATTGGGCTATGACGTATTTGACCCAACCGAAGTGGTTCCAGAGTACACCGCCGACGTTGGGCAAAAAAAGGGAGAAAAGGTAGACTATGCTATTATCAAAGAAGGAACACCAATCCTGCTTATTGAGTGCAAACCGTCGGGCTCAGCGTTGACACAAGACCACGCCTCACAACTGTATCGATACTTTACTTCCACAGAAGCACGATTTGGGATTTTGACAAATGGTCTAATTTATCGATTTTATTCAGATCTCGATGAGCCGAACAAGATGGACGACAATCCTTTCATGGAGTTTAATATCCTTCAGGAAGTTACGTCAACGTCAGCCGAGAGCTTGAAGATATTCACAAAAGCGTCATTCGATCTGGAGTCTTCCATTCACGCCGCGACCAACGTAAAGTACATCACGTCTATCAAGCGGGTACTGGCTGATCAGTTAAAGCGGCCCAGCACCGATTTTGTCCTGTTTATCCTCGGACAGGTGTATAAAGGTACAAAGACCAAAAAGGTTAGGGAATCGTTCACGAGCATCACGCACGACGCGTTTCGCCAGTTCATAAATGATCGAGTCCAAAACAGGCTCAAGATGGCCTTGGATAATGAGTCTGACGCAAATAAGAGCGATGAGTCAGTTCCTAATGAGGTGGTAGACATCCAGCCAGAATCTGATATTGTAACCACAGAAGATGAAATGCTAGGCTATCATGTTGTGAAGTCTGTTCTTGTTGGTCATATTGACTTGGACAGGGTGTTCTTGATGGATCGCGCCACGTATTGCAATGTGTTGCTGGATAATAATTCGCACAAAGCCATTTGCCGCTTTCGTTTCACTGCTAAAAAGAAAGCTGTCGAAATACTGGGCGAAACCTCTACTGGGGAGAAGATTCCTATTGACTCAATTAACGATATCTATAACCTGAAGGATAGGCTAAGGGAGCGAGTGTCGTGGCTCTGTGCGGAAGAATGACATGAGAACAAGCCAAATGCGGTGATATCGCGTAAGACGAGTGGCTACTATCACATATAATCTCCAATAGCAAATATACGTAGGAGCCGTCAATTGCCTACCCCTTCGAATTCGGCACACCTATTCGCTCGAGCGCTGAATCTTTTCCCAGGAGGAGTAAATTCACCGGTTCGGGCTTTCAAGGCGGTAGGTGGAATGCCAATATTTATGGACCGAGGCGCCGGTTCACAAATAGTAGACGTCGACGGAAGCTCCTACATTGACTATGTACTTTCGTTTGGACCTCTATTGCTCGGCCATTCGCCGGCTAGTGTAGTATGTGCAGTAGCGGAAGCTGCACGGAAGGGCGTGAGCTTCGGGGCACCGAGTCCACTGGAACTTGAGCTCGCTGGGCTTACTATGGACTTCGTGTCCGGCATCGAAATGATCCGCTTCGTGAACTCGGGCACCGAAGCTACGATGAGCGCTGTGCGGGTGGCACGCGCCTTCACCGGCCGTGACATGATCATCAAGTGCGAGGGCAACTATCACGGCCATGCCGACGCACTTCTTGCTCGAGCTGGTTCGGGCATAGCGACGCTTGGGCTACCGGACTCACCGGGCGTGCCGAAAGCAGCCACGGCGGATACCGTGGTCGTTTCCTACAACGATCTTGAATCCATGGCAGCGGTGATCGAGCGCTACCCTGAGTCCGTCGCCGCTGTTATTGTGGAGCCGGTGGCTGGCAACATGGGCGTTGTACCTCCGGCACACAGGTACTTGGAAGGCCTCCGCTATCTCACGAAGCGCTGCGGGGCTTTGCTTATTTTCGATGAAGTAATGACTGGGTTTCGGGTACATCTGGGCGGAGCCCAGGCACTGTACGGCGTAGAGGCCGACCTCGTAACGCTCGGCAAAGTAATTGGCGGCGGCCTTCCTGTCGGGGCCTACGGGGGTCGCCGCGACATCATGCGCCTCGTTGCGCCGTCGGGGCCGGTATACCAGGCGGGTACGCTATCCGGCAACCCCCTTGCCATGGCTGCTGGAATCGCTACCCTTACGGCTCTCAAGGAAGACGGCCTGTGGGACCAGGCAGCAAAGTCCACATGCACCCTTGTGGAAGGAATCGGCGAAGCGGCGAGGAGCGCCGGCATTCCTGTTCAGCTGCCACGCGTCGGCACTATGTTTAGCTGCTTTTTCTCGGAGCATTGCGTGACAAATTGGGACACGGCTGCGAAGTGTGACACAAAGCGGTTCGCCACGGTGTTTCACCGGCTGCTGGAGCGCGGTGTTTACCTTCCTCCGTCTCAGTTCGAGGCCTGCTTTCTGTCGACAGCCCACACCGAGCGCGAAATCTCCTACACTATCGAAGCCTTTAACGCCGTCTTCCGCTCTCTTTAACGTAAACCGGCGTCTTACCAGTGTACGCTGCAGCCTTCAGCACTTGCAGCAAAGGCGAGGTCGGCAAACCTCTCTATAACCACGTCCGCGCGCCCGAGCGCCTGGCGCGAATTCGTGGTCAGCAGTGCTATGACACGTGCCCCGGCAGCCTGGCCTGCCTCCACGCCCGCCGGAGCGTCTTCGATTACCACGCAGCGCGCAGGACTGAATCCAAGCCATGCCGCCGCCGTCAGGTACGGATCCGGCGCGGGCTTGCCGCGCTCCACGTCGTCGCTGGAAACGAAGACCTTCGGGATGGGAAGACCCAGGCGCGTCATCAATGCAAGGGCAAAATGCCGCGCGGCACTTGTAACAATAGCCCAGCGGCCGTCGGGCAGCAATCGAAGCATTTCTGACACGCCATCATAGGGACGGATATTCTCTGCGCTGCTTTGCTCAGCCACGGTGGCATTGTAGTGTCGGGCCTCTGCTTCGGCATCCAGGTGCGGGGCCACACGTCGGATGGTCTCGGCGGCCGGGATGCCGTGGTGGACGGCCAAGATGGCTTGAATGGACACGTCATGCGCACTGGCCCACCGTTGCCAGTGGCGCTCGTAAATCGTATTGGAATCCAGCAGCACACCGTCGAGATCGAACAGGACGGCGTCGCAAGTAAAGCCCGGCATAGCGTGCAAAGAGTCTTTGGGCGAATATACGCCGCGCGTCTTACGGCTTCGGTAGGATGGGCGAAACTTTCATGCAAACTGCCTGTGAACGGGGTCATTCATCATGCTGCACACGCCGCATACCATGGCCATACCTCTCGCACAGCGCCTGCAGGTCGTTCAGACGCCCATTATGGGATTTGTGCAGGAGCTCATTCAGAGTAACCCAGGAACGATTTCGCTCGGGCAGGGCCTGGTGCACTATGGCCCGCCGCCGGAAGTGTTGCGCGCCGCTTGGCGTGCCGTGCAGGACAGCGCGCACCACAAGTATGGCTTTGTAACCGGCATGGCGGCGCTGCGGGAGGCGCTGCTGGATAAGCTCACGCGCGAAAACGCGCTCAGCCCCGGCTATGAGGTCGTTGTCACGGCAGGCAGCAACATGGCCTTCTTCATCGCGATGCATGCCATCACCGATCCGGGCGACGAAATCATCCTGCTGCGGCCCTTTTATTTCAATCACCAGATGGCGGCGCAGATAATTAGCTGCACGCCCGTCGTGGTCTCGTGCGACGAGGGTTTCATGCCCCGCCTGGACGCCATCGAGCGCGCCATCACGCCCCGGACGCGGGCCGTCGTCACGATATCTCCCAACAACCCGACCGGGGTCGTGTATCCGGAGGCACTGCTGCGGGCCATCAATGATCTTTGCCGCACGCGCGGCATCTACCACATCAGCGACGAAGCCTACGAATACTTCACCTTCGACGGGGCCCGGCACTATTCCCCCGGCGCTACGCCGGGCGCGGCCGGACACACCATTTCCCTATTCTCCCTAAGCAAGGCCTACGGCATGGCGGGCTGGCGCCTTGGCTACATGGCCGCCCCGCCAGAACTTTTGCCGGCGCTCAGGAAGATCCAGGACACCAATCTCATCTGCGCGCCCCTGCCCATTCAGGTTGCGGCCCTGGCGGCCCTGGAAGCGGGTGCGCAGTACTGCAGGAACTATCTGCGGCCGATGGACACCGTCCGGCAATTGGTGCTCCAGGCGCTCGAAGGACTCGGCAGCCGCGTCCACGTCTCGTGCGCACAGGGCGCCTTTTACGTGTTCGCGCGGCTACGCACGGAACTGACCGATACCTTGCTGCTTCGCAGACTAATCGAGGAGCACGGCGTGGCCATCATACCGGGTTCCACCTTTGGCCAGAGTGATGGCACCTACATCCGCATCGCTTACGGCGCCCTGGAAAAGGAGACCGTGCAGGCCGCCATGGGCCGGCTGTGCGCGGGGCTACGGAGCCTGATCTAGCAGCCAACTGCGAAGGTTGGCAAGGACCTGCTTGTAGGGCGCGAGATTGTGCGCACGGTCGTCGTGCCCGAGCGTGTTGACCACAATGACGGCATCGCCGCGACGCCGCATCCAGATCACGGGATAGACCATGCCGGAAGTCTTGGAGCGCCCGATGGCGAGGATGCTTGCCTCCGCGTCCGGCAGCAATTCAGCCCGGTAGAGCTCGTCCGTGATATCGAAGGAGGCCGGGAGGCCCTGCATGAGGGGGTGGCTTGGCTGTATCACCTCTACGGTAAAGCTCCCGAGGGCCTCGTGGCTCCGGGAGCCACCGCCGACAAGCTCCCGGTTGTAGGCCGGCCAGTCCTCCCAGTTGTACCAGGAGGCGGGGTGCGTAATGAGTAGCGATCGGCCTGCATCCACGTGTGCAAAGATGGCTGCCCGCGCAGCCTCGCTTGCGATCGGCTTGTTGTTCGAAAGGACCAGCAGTGCGGCATCCGTTATCAGGTCCGGGAAGGCATCCTCCGAGGACTCGGTATACTGGTATGTGCGCTCGCCGCTGCCGTAGAGCATTTGGCCATCGGCAAAGCCGAATACCCGGGCATGGTAATGCGACTGCTGCTCCCGGCCCCGGCCCATGCTCCCGGCCAGGTACACGATACCGCCTCTGGAAACAGACTCTACGCTTTCCCAAGTCCACGCCGCGTCATTGCGCGGCATCTCGGGAGCGGAACGCACCACAAGGACGCCCTTCATCACGGCCCAGTGCCCCGGCACGCTGCACACGAATGGATATTCACCTGTCGCTAGCGGCGGAATGTCTATTGTTATCGTCTCATCCTGCGAAAGGACACCGGTCGAGGCCAGCACCTGGTCCGCTTCCGTGGGCGGGACGTATTCATTGTCAACCGCCGCGGGGTCTGCCATGTACTGGTCCAGCGCCCGGCCGAAGGACTCCACGTCCACATCCTGCTTAAGCAAGACGGCATTGTGCAGGTCTGGGTGCAGGTTGGCGAAGATAAGTCGAATAGGCTGCCCCTCAAAGGCCTGCAGCGTCGTTTCGGCAAAGCGCATGATGCCGGTCGGCGCATGGAGCGTAAGCCACGCAGGAGGAAGGCCCTCCATGGTGGGAGCCTCCTCGGCTTCTGCTGCCGGCTCGGCCTCGGGCGGGCTCAGCAAGTCGAGCGCCGCCTCGATCCATGAGTCCGCCCCTTCGCGCGCCGTCTCGGCGGCGGCGCGCACCTCCGGTGTCCTATTTCCTGCCAGATCAATGACCTTGAGCACAGCCGCGAGGCGCGTATTCAGATTGCTGTCCCTCAGAATGCCGGAGCGGGCCAGTCTTGCGCCCGCCGCTTCGGTAGCCGGCAGCACGGACGCTGCCGCCTTGCGGACGGCCGCATGCGGATGGGAGAGGGCGCTCGCCACGTCTGGCAAGACTTGTTCAATCTGATCCAGTCCGTGCAGCGTCCATAGGGCATGCACGGCGCCAAGGTTGTTCTCTTGCGTGAGCCCGACAAGTTCATCTGTGAGCTCGACCAGTCCATGTTCCACAATCAGGCGTTGTGCGGTGAGGCGCCAGAATTGGTTCGTGCTTCTTAGCGCACTGAGTAGCCCGGCAGGATCGTCCGGCGACACGGACTGGGGACCGTTCGCGCGCCCTCCCTCGTAGGTGATCACGTAGATGCGGCCGTGTTCGCGGTCCCGCAGAGGATTCAGGTGCGCATTGCCCGGGCCCAAGATGGCATTCCAGATCTGGTTTACCATCTTGCGGCGGTCCGGGTTGTGCTGGATCACCGGGTTGTACCAGTCCGCTACCCACACATTCTCGTCCGGTCCGATGTCCGCGAAGACAGGAGCCACCCACTCGTCTGAGCTGGCCAGAAGGTTTTCCACCGCGCCCTCCATTTCGCGGAAGATGCTGCCGTCCTGCTCCAGGTACACGGGGTGCACCACGTGGGCCGTTGGCTCGGTAACCAGCAGTGCGCCGTGGTACTTGGCGGGATACCGCCTGCCCGCGTAAGGGAATGCACCGGCCGCCGCCGTGTAGCCATCGCGAAAGTCCACCTGCTGTAACTGCCGCTCCGCACTGTGCAATGCGAGGTAGTGGCTCTGCACATTGGCCACGTTGGCCTCTGCGCCATAGCGCATCGGTATCCCGACCACTACTGCGTGGTTATTGTTGGCCGTGGAGCCAAAGATGGTGTTGTCCTCGCCGATGCCTAGTCCCCAGGTATTGTTGTTGAACTCGCCTACGGGATCAAGCACGCTGCCGTCTCGGCTAAAGCGAAAGACGCCGCGTCCGAGGATACGGGCGTCGCTATTCGGAGCTTCTCCAGGCCGGTACATGGCGCTGTAGCCGACAGCGCTCCATATGTGATTGTCGATCCCCACCTTGAAGTTGTTCATCACGGCGTGGGTATCGAAGGTGCCGAAGGCATCGTCCAGCACGACACTCTTCCGGTCGTGGATGTCGTCGCCGTCCGTATCCTCCAGGAATACGATGTCCGGCGCCTGACCCACGATTGCTCCTCCCTTTACTATGGCAATAGCCGTCGTAAGCGGCTGGTTTTCGGCGAAGCGGAGGAAGCGGTCCGCGCGGCCGTCGCCGTCCGTGTCCTCGCAGATGGTAACGCGGTCGGAGCCGGAAGCTTCACCCACGTGGTCGTGAGGATAGTTCGTGGATTCGACTACCCACAGCCTTCCTCGCTCGTCCCACGCCAGCGCAATGGGATTGATGATGTCAGGCTCCGCGGCAAAGACCCGGACATCAAACCCATCCGGCACAATAAGTCTTGAGGCACTCTCCTCCGGGGAGAGCGGCAGCTGCAGGTCCACGTCCACAAAATCATTGTTGGCCGTGAAATAACTCAGCGGAGCCTGGTGGGCGCAGCCAAAGAGGAACAGTATCCAGATGTGACGCATGGTAGGTAGCGGTTTCAGGGTGCGCTTCTGCGCAGTGCATTCCAGGGCGCCCGGCCCGAGACATCGATGGCGAGCGGCGCCTCGCTTCGGGCTGGCGTCAGGACCACGAACAGCACGGCGCAGTTCGGCCCAATGTTGAACGAGGCATGGACGCGGCCCGCCGGAACGATTACGGCATCTCCCGCACCTAGGCGGGAGCGCTCCGTATCCACCCATTGCTCGATTTCTCCCTCCAGGACATAAATAATCTCTTCTCGTTCGGGATGGAGGTGGAAGTCGTGTCCCATGCCCGGCAGAATCGTGGCGCGCGCGGCAAAAAGCCCCGGCACGTTTTCGTCCACTTCCGGGTAGTTGATCCACTCGTTCTGCCCCTGGGGGACAGCTTCGGCGCAAAGAGCGTCCCGGGCAAAGAAATAGCGCATATCCTTCACCGTCTTTTTGCGGCAGGGCAAGGGATGGCCTTGAATTTGCGTGTGAGATCGATCAGCGACTGCTCGACCCCCATCCGTTCCAGGCTGGAAGCGCCGACAAACCCCACGGCGTCCGTGTGCTCGTTGATGTAGGCGGCATGCTCCGGCGTGCTGATGGGGCCGCCGTGACTCAGAAAGAGCACATCGCGCCGGATGGATCGTGCGGCCTCAATGATGGCCTGCGTGCGGGAAGCGGCTTCCTCGATGGAACAGGTGGCCCCGGTCACGCCGATGGATCCTCCGATGGTCGTGCCCACGTGGGCGATGATGACATCGGCGCCAGCTTTTGCCATGCTGTGGCTTTCTTCCGGCGTGGCCACGTAGACGATGGAAAAGAGGTCGATGCCTTCCTTTCTCGCCAGCGCCACCATATCGATTTCGTGCTGTACGCTCATGCCCGTCTCTTCCAGCACCTGGCGGAAGAGTCCGTCCACGATGGAATGGGTGGGGAAGTTGTTTACGCCGCTGAAGCCCAATTCCTTGACCTTCAGCAGGTGGTGCCACATGCGGCGCCGCGGATCTGAGGCGTGGACGCCGCAGATGACCGGGATCTCTTCCACTACCGGCAGGACTTCGAATTCGCCGATTTCCATGGCGACGGCGTTGGCATCGCCGTAGGCCATGAGGCCGGCCGTCGATCCATGTCCCGACATCCGGAAGCGGCCGGAATTGTATATGATAAGCAGGTCCGCACCGCCCTTCTCAATGAACTTGGCGCTGATGCCGGTACCCGCACCTGCGGCAATTATGGGTTCGCCCCTGTCCAGCGTGCCGTGCAGGCGTTCCAGGACTTCTGCGCGAGTATACGGGTTACCTATGCCCGTCCAGGGATTCGGCATATCGGCATTTCGACTGGTACACGTTCAAAGTACGCAGGCAGGTGCGGTGAGGCAAGATGGGGGGCCGTAGTCGGTAGCTTATGCCTGCCCCTGCTCGTGTCGGTAGTGGGCCTACATCTAACCGGAACCATGTGCGGCGGCGCAGCCTGCTCTTCTCTGAAAGGATACACGATTACGCGACGCACTTCTGCTCCTACCCACGGACAAGCATATTGGCTATCGTCTTGGGGTGAGCCCTACCCCGTTACTGGCTCTTGCCAAGGAATCCCGTCTTATCAGGATGACGGGACTAGGCAAGAGCGGCCTTGCCGTGCCACTTCCCTTGGGAACCAGAATGGCGATTGATGCTCCGGCAATATCCGGCGCATTTCGTATTCTACTCGCCAATGGATGGTGACGGCCGGAGACGCTTTCGAATGCTGCAAGTAGAGGCCGCTTAACGTCCCGTACCTGCAGCATTGTCAGTCCAACCTGCCGCACGAAATCAGGGCAGCAGTACTCATTAGCTTGCCATCCCTCCCGGCCCCGTATAAATAGAAAAAGTGGACGCCGACTCTCACTGCAAATCTCACGATCCTGGGTTTCCCGTAATGACGGGATACCCACGTTTCGGCAGCCAGCTCTAACCCGTTCCCCGATGTCGTGCTTCCCAGGCGGATCTGTCCGCATCCTCCGGCCACAAAATAATGGTGCCTTAGCTGCCAGTCAAATGCCAAATCACCTCCTTCTCGTCGGCGCAGTCTGGATCCCCACTGCCCGAACGCGTAGGTTCGGACTGCATTCCCTTTCTAGGCGAACACATTGTATCGGTCTGCAAGCCCGCAGTGGGACCCTGTTTCGCAAAGTTCCTCGTCGCCGATGGCCACAAACACCCGGCTCGTGGTCCTGCTTAATGCAATATTCCAGAGTCCCCTGGAAGGCGTTGTAGCGAATGCAGAAGTCAGCGCCACGTGGAATAAGAAGCCCGGTGCCTAATGCTCGGTCCGCTGACTGGGCCTGCAGGGGTATGGAGTAGAGCAGCGTGCCGGGGAGCAGAAGGAGCAAAAGACGCATGCTGCTTTTCATCATGCAGGTTGCAGTAGCAGGATACGATTCGGCACCGTCGCAGCTAGCCCTGAGTTGATCGATGCGCAACCCATCGGATTAGTAGGAGATGCCAGCCATCAACGTTGCAACTGAATTCGTCGCCATGACGACCGGGATCACTAGGCCGTAGCGACCGCATTCATTTCCCGCGCCATCCCTGGAGCTATCCCGCGTCTGCGCTTCCGTGCCAATTTCTTGAGGCGACCTCGGCTTCTTGGATATGGGCCTGCATTCCTGCGGGGGACGGAACAGCCGGCTCAGGTGCCAGGATGGCTTTGTCCTAGTGTTGCCGCATGGCGCTGGCCACCGTTGCAATGGCAGCACATGCGCCGAATCTGTCCTCCTGCGAAGACGCGCAGCATGCACTGCAGTGCGCCTGCCGGACAAAAAATCATCCGGCGCCGGGATGCAGGTCTTGCCCCGCCGCGGCTTGGCGCGTTGGCCAACTCCACGGTGCGAGTCAGACACAGTATGCCGCATTGAAGTCCCAGCGTCTGGCGCGGCGCCCGGCTGCGGGTGATTCTGCCGCGTCCCGTGCAACGGGTGTTTCTTGGTTCACCAGGCCGCGCGCGCGAACCTGGCACTTAAAACGCCGCACAGGCATCCGTCACGACGCGGAGTACGGATTCCTGGTCGAACCGACTCTTGTACGCTTCAGCAATGGCCTTAGTGTGCTGTAGCGCCGTGTTCCCCGGCGGCGCGAGGATCAGTGCGACCTTGCTTTGCTCACGGAGCAGCTCGCCGGCACTGCTTTGCCACTGCCCGTACGCATCGAAAACGGTCAGGCCATCGGGAAATCTGCTTGTGATTTCGTTGGCCAGGAACGTGTTCCAGTCGGCATCCGATACCGTGCCTGCGTCCGTGCTGCGGCCGAAGAACAGCCGGTATTCCACGTACGGGTCCATGTGTTCGGCACAGGCCTCGGGTACTTGCGGTGGCTCGTACGCCGCGTCGCAGGCGAGTACCAGGAGTGTCGCAAAGGTTGCAGCTATAGTCGTTTTCATGGGGCTAGTGAAGTGTGGTATCGTGTTCGCCCGGTGGTAGAACCGCTGCGCTTTGTGCTGTCAGCACGCAACGAAGTAGTAGTATTCGTCGGCGCATTCGCATTTACGGTCTCGATAGTCTCCTGGGTGGTCTTCCTGCGACCTGTACAGTAGCAACAGTATCGAACGTACTTCGTTCGATACTATAGGCCTGCGCAAGGAAGGGCCCGTTACCGTAGGCGTACGCGTAACCTGGACCAAAAAGGTACGCCACGTGCAGCTCCAATTTCTCGGGCTCCACCGAAATGGCCCTGAGGTGCACGGCAGAGATGCGCTGCGCCCCATTGTACAATGAGCGCCCAAATCATCGGCTAGCGTGTCGGCATAACGCCCCAGTCCCAGTATTAGGAAAGCTACGGCATGCCGCACGGGGCTGGTGCGTATACCCTTTGGGACCGGCCAACCGCGATCAATACCACGCGGTAGCTCTTTGCGATTCCAGTTTTTCTCTCGCTTTTCTGCACCACTTCGGTTGAGCAGAAAATAGCGGATGACGTGACTGATGTCACCATGCAGGCACGCATCGCCCTCACGCCGGACGGAGCGCTATTGCACCGGAACTCCAGACCATTCAGCCGCCCGTCTGGAGGGCGTCTGTTGTTCAGACGGACAGGCAGGTCTTCATAGAGTCTTGGCGAAGCCATCGGTCAAGACGCCATTGCGTTGCTTGCGCGTAAAACATGGAGGCTGGCCGGTGCGCGTGGGCCTACCTTTTCAGGGCACGGCGATGGAGATCCTAGGATTCAACTCGCGTTACGGCGGCGAGCTTGGAAGAGGTATTCGAGGCAGCCGGTGGCGGCGTTTGGCAGGACGCAGCGGCGGTTGCCCGTGATGGCCAGGCCCGGAGCCCTTGCCCCGCCCACAGGAGAGAATGGCGTTGTGCACAGCGGCATCCGCGCTGCTTGCTCTATTTGGGATGAGCACTGTGTATATTGTGATTTCCAATATCCAATCCTCATTCAGGACCATGTTAAGTAGACGCTCCTTCATGAAACAGATGGCCGCGGCCGCGGCTCTACCCTCCATCATTCCCGCTTCGGCTCTTGGCCGCGGCGCTGTCCCCGCGCCAAGCGAGCGTATCACGATGGGATTCATCGGCTTGGGCAGCATGGGCATGAACAATCTGCGCAGCTTCATTGACAAGCCGGACGTACAGGTTTTAGCCGTATGCGACGTAAATCATTCCGGCGACAATTATGCCGGAAGCGGACTGAAGGGCCGGGATCCTTCGCGCCAGTTTGTCGAGGATTTCTACGCCGAGCGGGCGTCTACGACTTCTTACCAAGGCTGTGATGCCTACCGATTCTTCTGGGAGGTTCTGCAGCGCGAGGACATTGATGCGGTATGCCTGGCCCTGCCCGACCACTGGCATGCCTACATGGCCATTGCCGCTGCCAAGGCAGGGAAGGACATGTACAGCGAAAAGCCCCTCGCTAGAACCATTTACGAGGGGCGCCAGATGGTGCGGGCCATCCGGAAGCACGGTCGCGTTTTCCAGACAGGTAGCCAGCAGCGGTCGGATGCCCGCTTCCGGCACACCTGCGAGATTGCCCGTAATGGCTACCTGGGTGAAATCCAGAAAGTGTATGCCCGTGTGGGCGGTATATCGAAGCCCTGCACCCTGGGCGGCGAAGAGGTGCCGGGAGACTTTCTCTACGAAATGTGGCTTGGCAACGCGCCACCGGCGCCCTATCACCACGAGCGGGTGAGCGGCAAGTACAATGCCGAGACCGGCACCTGGCGGGCGTGGCGGCCCTATTCGGCAGGCCATATCAGCGACTGGGGTGCGCACAACTTCGACATCGCGCAGTGGGGCCTGGGCGAAGACGGCAGCGGCCCGCGAGAAATTATTTCCGCGGAAGAGGCAGAGGAAGATGAACTGACACTCGTCTACGAAAGCGGCATCCCGGTTATCAAGAAAGAGGGCCCGCACGAGGGCATGGTTCAGTTTGTCGGCACCGAGGGCTGGGTGGGAGTAAACCGCGGCGATATCTTTGCATCCGACGAAAAGCTGCTCACGCTGGAGTTGGAGCCAAGCGATACCCATTTGCAGGAAAGCGATGACCATCGTCGAAATTTCCTCAACTGCATCAAGACGCGAACGCGTCCCATCTGCGACGTGGAGATCGGTCACGGTTCACTCGTAGCCTGCCTTGTTTCGGAGATCTCCATTCGCCTGGGACGCTCACTTGAATGGGACCCGGCCAATGAGGATTTCGTGGGAGACGAAGAAGCGTCCAACCTGCTAACGCGGCCCATGCGGGGGCCGTGGGCCGTATAACCAGTCTTCTGGTTAGGAGTGTAGGGCTCCGAGCGGGTTCTTGTAGCGAGATGCTAGCCTGCGGCGGGCGGGTTTCCAGCCCATCGTCCATGGAAAGTGGGTGTTGGCGGACGCATCGGCTGAAATCCCGTGTTGCTGCCGCGCTTGTCGCCTCCGTTCCCGATCGGTCGCCAGTCTGCGCATATTCGGGCACGGCTGTGGCCACAGATGCTGGATAGCATTGAACGGGTCTGAGCAACCTACCCGATGGCGGATTGTAGCGGCCTTGGCGGTGCGAAGATCCTGGAGCGGAACACCAGCATCAACTTGGATCCGGGTAGCCATCGTTTACCATGGAAAGGCTCAAGCAGCGTTCCCGTGGCCCGGTCGAAGGAGGCAAGGGACATAGAAGCGGACCGCTCCTGCTATCGGCTATGGTAGCCGCCGGAGCCCAAAAGCTCTCTGTGCTGGCTCGTCGGTGCGCCGCCCGGCAGGGCACCATGCGCCCGTATCGCATCATACCAAAAGGGAAAAGGCCCATGGATCGAAATACATGGAGCTTCTTCGTGGGCTCTTAACCGAAAATATTCGGATTGAGCGTCCGCCGCTAGCGGATTGAAACTGTGCCGCGCACCGTGGGGGCAGAGCCGGGCTTGCCCGGCATGGCGTAGTGGGCTATTTCCAGCCCGACGCTGAGGCGCGGGCCTACCTGGTACTGCGTGCCCATTCGTGTGCCAAGGCCTGCCGGGCCGGATAGCTCCATGCCGCCATACGGCCGGAGAAGTCCACCCCGTACGTTCATGCCGTATCCGAACTGTGAAAGCAGACGCGGCGCCATGCTAACGCTCGGGGTATCAGGCGCCATGTCACGGTCGCTCCACAAGCGATGCATGCCACTGGCTATCGACCCGGAAGAGGAGCCCAGTATGATGGACATGCCGCGGCCGCCTTCACCGGGCGTAAAGCCCACGCTTCCGCCCACGCCCCATTCTTCCACGTCACCGCCGTGCGCCACCAGCGTTCGGCCGCGCCCTTCTATCCGCAGGCCCTGCACCGGCCGCGCAATACGCAGCCCTCCACCGAGCTCCACGCCTAGGCCTGTCCGTCCGTCGCCGCCATCACTGCGCATTCCCACCTCTACGAACGAGGTCACGGAGCCGCCACCCGGGAGCTGCATTCCGATACCTCCTTCGAGCGTCACGCGCACTCGGTTCACCTTCACGGTTATCGCCTCAATCAGGGAGCCATTGGCATCCACTTCCATTTCGGACAGCCAGGCCTCATTCTTGAGGTCCAGGGTCGTCGTGCGGCCGCCGGAGCTGGCTCCCAAAAGGCGCAGGTTGGCGCCCACGGCCGTTGTAACCAGCCGGCTGTCCGCGGTCTCCGGATTCGCGATTTCGGCATCCGCCATTTCCACTTCACCGGAGCCCAATCCTGCCGACACCCAAATGCTGGACCCAGCTGCCCAGGTCCAGCTGGCATACGGCATCACGCTCTTTATCTGGGCATCATAGGTGCCTTCAAGGCTGCTGCCCCGAATGGTGTTGCTACCGGAATACGTATACTCCAGCGCGCCACTGGTTCTGGAGATGGCCACGCCTACGAGTGCACCATCGCCCACGGCCGCATCCACGCCGAGATGCATGCCGGTGAGGCTGCCGTCCCAGCCGGTGATATCGTAAGCGCCGGAGAAGGCGCGGTAGTCACCCTCGCCCCAGATCGTGACGCGCCCGGCAAGGCCTGCCGCGGAAGCCATTGGTGCCACGGTAAAGGAAGTGCCGTGCAAGCTCCCACGCCAGTCCGCCGGGGCGCCGTAATTGCGTGTGCGCAGACCCCGTACGAGGCTGCGCACGGATGTAAATCCCGCGATGCTAAGTACCATGTCGTATGACGAGGACCGGGCCCTGCCAATACGGTTGGCAACGGCGCCGACAGAGCTGGCGGTCAAAGCCCGGGCGATTTCCGGGAGCAAGGATATGCTGACTTCCTGCGCCCGGGCTATATCCTGATCGTTGTCGACGAGCGTGATGAATGTTTCGGAGGTCTGGCCCAAGTGCAGGGCGGCAACGCGGACGGATTCGTCGGTTTTGCGCTCCCGGTCGTCTTTCGGAGTCAGCGTAAAGGATCCGGCGGCCGCTGCTGCGCCAGCTGCCACCACGATATCGAAGGCCTGCACGGGCGAAAAGCCGACCGCCCCTGCACTGCCGCTTCCAGACGCGGAGACACTGATGGTCTGATCCGTGGCGTAGAGCGTGCCACCATTCACGGTAGCGCTAACCGTTATGGCCGTTGCGCCTGCGCCTTCGGATACAGTCGAGGGGTCAACAAAGATCGAGATCCCGGTAGGCGCCGCGTCGTCGTCCATGAGTGTCAGCGTTGCGGTTGGACTCGATGCGCCGTGGCTACCCGCGAGCGTTATGATTTCGTCTGCCTCGTCCAAATTGTTATCCACGGGCGTAAGCGTAAAGGCAACACTTCCGGTCGGGGAGCCCGGCGCAATGACTATTTCCACCCCCGAAACGGAGGCGAATGCTACTACGCCCGCAGCCCCGCTGCCGGAAACGGCTACCGGTACCTTCTGGCTTGCGTTGTAGGTAGTGCCACCTCCAACTATGGCCGTTATCGTGACGGACGTGGGGCCGGCATTTTCGGCTACAGTCGCCGGACTGGCGGAGAGCGATACCCCGGCGGGCGCTGCGTCGTCGTCGATGAGCTGAAGCGTAGCGGATGCCGTTACCAGGCTGCTGGAACTACCCACTGTGATCGTCTCATCGTCCTCGTCCACCACGTCATTTTCCGGTCCAAGCGTAAACGTGGTCTGCCCGCGTGCCTCTCCTGCCAGGATGGTGAGCGCCACACCCGACACCGGCGCGAAGCCGACGGCTCCTGGAGCTCCGGTGCCAGAAACCGTGAGGTTAATGGTCTGGTCCGCGCTGTAGGTAGTGCCTCCCTCTACGGAAGCCATCACCGCAACGGTCGTTGCACCCGCACCCTCCGATACCGTCGTGGGATCAAGCGCAAGGCTTATGCCGGTCGGAGCCTCGTCGTCGTCGACGATCGTAAGGTTGGCCGGTGCCCGAACATGGGTATTCGAGCTGGAGATCGTCACGATTTCGTCCTGCTCATCCACCGCATTGTCCATCGGAATTAGTGTGAAGTTCGCGGTGCCCGTAGCCTGTGCCGCCGGTATGGTGATGGTAACGTCGGCTACCGGCACAAATCCGACGACACCCGCTATTCCACTGCCGGCAACGGAAATGCTCACGGCCTGCTCTGAGGCGTACGTCGTGCCACCCTCCACCGTGGCTGTTACCGTTACCGTGGAGGTGCCAGCTCCTTCATCAACGGATGCGGGGTCTAGCGCGAGCGCGATGCCTGTCGGTGCCGCGTCGTCGTCCGCAAGCGTAAGCGTCGCCACGGGCCTGGATGCTCCGTGCGTGCCCGTGACTGTGATGGTTTCATCTGCTTCGTCAATGTTGTTATCTACGGGTGCGATCGCCAAGGTGACGCGTCCGCTCTGTTCTCCGGCCGCAATAGTGAGGTCAAAATCCGGCACCGGTGCGAAGCCTACCACGCCGCCGGTCTCGCTGCCCGTGACTGCTATGTTAACGGTCTGGGCAGTCGCATACGTCGTGGCGCCACTAACCGTACCCGTTACGGTCACGGTAGAGGTTCCGGCACTTTCGATCAATGCTGCCGGGTTCACGGCAAGCTGAATCTCCCCCGGCGTTTCGTCGTCATCCGTGAGCAATAAGCTGGTGGTCAGGCGATTTCCGCGGTGTTGCGCCACAATGGCAATCCTCTCGTTGGCTTCATCAACGGTATTGTTCACCGGTTCTAGAAGGAAAGTGGAGTTAGCTTCCAGCTGGCCGGCGCCGATAGTCACCGTAAAGTCCGGCACGCGCGCAAAGCCGACCACTCCAGACCGCCCGCTGCCGGAGACCGTTATGTCAAGCACCTGGCTTGCACTGAAGGCCTCGCCTCCTTCTACCCGGGCTGTCACGGTCACGAGGGTTGGGCCGTCATCTTCGGCTACGGTTTGCGGCTGGACAGCAAGGCCAACTTCGGTGGCGCCTTGAAGCTGAGCCACTACGGAGAACGTATTGGATGCCTCGTTGCCTCTGCTCTCAGCGTCGTCCGCGGCGTTGGCCGGAACACCTACCGTGACGGTACCACTGCTATTCGGAGAAATGGTTGCCGTATAGTCGGTAGCCGACAAGGTGGTCAGTCCAGATGCCACGCCATTGCGCACATCAATGTCGCTGATGTTGAAGCCCGTCACGGGGTCCGAGAATGCAATCACAACGCTGAAGGGGCTGGATACCGGACCAGCAGGTCCCGTAATTTCAACCGTAGGTCCATCGGGGTCTTCAGCGCTAAACTCAATGGAAACGGCAGAAGGTGCACCGTACGGGTCATTCGCCTTATCTGTTACGTTAAAACTGGCCGATGGGCCTACTGCTACGGCCACTGGGCGTGCAGTGTTGCTAGCAAGCATTACCGTCGCCCTGTAAATCGTTGTGCCCAGCATGGGGCCCAAGGGCTCTGGCTGGCCGGCTACGGAAATGGATCCAATGCTTACGGCCAGATCACCCGCATCAAATCCATCCACCGAACTGGAGAAGCTGAATTGTACCTGGGCCTCATGTTGCTGCGAATTCACGCGCGATGGGGCGATGATGTCCACCGTTAGGGCCGCTTTATTTGCGGTGACAGAATAGGTGTCAGACGCAGGATTGGGGTTGCCTTCTGTGTCTTGGACTGCGCCCTCACCAATACCTACCGTCACGGCGCCATCACTTGCCGGTGTAATGGTCGCCGAATAAACGAGCCCACTTCCCTGACTGAAATCCGAGGCGACACCGTTTCGGACTGCAACATCTGATAGGTCAAAGCCCGTGACCGACTCCGAATACGAAAAATCTACTCTAAAGTGTTTTTGAACCGGTCCCGCAGGCCCATTGATGGTCACGGTGGGTGCGCGATCCGATAACCTGGCCTCAACAGAATATGCTGCAACCGCTGCGTAGTTGCCTTGGCCCGTGCGGAGGGAGTTGACGCCGTTGGCGGGGAAATCCACCGTTACGTCCCCGTTCTGCCTGGGAATAATCTTAACCGAAATTCCTCCAATGGTGGGTGAGCCTGTATTGTTGAATGATGCATCACCATTCTCCACCTCAATGTCTGAAACCGTCAGCCCCGCAATGTCGATGTCCTGAGAAAATCTGATACTGACGTCAAAGGGACCGGTTACGTAATCAACTCTTGGTCCGAGGACGTATACGGTGGGCTTGGGATCCAGATATCGGTATTGAACGAAATAGGAATCCGCTTTCTTGTTACCTATACCCGTGCTGACGGATGTGACGGCACTGGCGGGGAAGTCCACATATACTATTCCGTCTCGGCTCGGAGTAATTTTAACGGAGATGCCTGTAGTGGCCGTGCCCGCATTATTGAATTCTGCTTCGCCACCGTCCACTACGATATCTGATAGTGTCAGCCCTTCCACGGTCTCCGAGAATGTGACGGTGATGTCGAAGGAGGGATCGTGCAAGGGACCGGTCGGTCCGGTGATCTCTACCGTGGGCCCGCCGGGATTTTCTTCGGCAAACTCAATGGAAACGGAAGAAGGGGCATCGTACTCACGGCTTGCGTCGTTCGTTACGCTAAAGCTGGTTGATGGACCTACTACCACCGTGGCCGGGGTGTCGGCGTCATCATCCATGGTTACGATTCCCCTGTAGACTGTCTTTGGGCGGAGCAGAATGGAGAGTACATCGTCCGGGCCAGCAGCAATGGAAATAGATCCATTCGTCGCCGTGATGTCGTCCGCGTCGAAGCCATTCGCGCCACCATCGAACCTGAACTGCAAATTGGCCTTTCGGGTCGGTGGCTCCACGCGCGAAGGGGCGACGATGCTCGCCGTTAGCGCCGCCAAGTCTGCTGTGACAGAATAGGTATTGGACGCCGGATTGGGCGCGTCCATATTATCCACGAATGAATTGGCAGGAACGCTTACCGTCACGGTTCCGTCCATCTTTGGTGTGATGTCCGCCCAGTATACGATCCCGGTCGCCTGATGGAAGTCGGTAATCACAGCGTTCTCAACGGTGACGTCCGATACGTCAAAGTCCGTAACCAACTCCGGCGTATAGAATTTCACTTCAAAGCGTCCCTCAACAGGCCCACTGGGCCCGCTAATTTCCACGGTGGGCGGCTCATTGCGTACGACGGCCCAAACGGAATACTGCTCCGCAGCCTGGTTGCCTTCGCCCGTGGCAAGTGAGTAGAAACTATTGGCAGGGATATCCACCGTTAGCTCCCTGCCATTCTCTCCTGTCACGTAGGGGTGTATATTTACCGGTCCTCCGAGGGGGGTTCCTGTGAAAGTGGAGGATGCATAGCCACCTGTCACTCTAAAGTCATTCATGAAATAACCAGTAACCTCCTCCGAGAGGGTAACCGTAACTTGGAACAGACCGGTGACGGGGCCAGCAGGCCCCGTAATGGTGACGCTGGGCCCTGTACTATAGCTGGCAGTTGCCGGTGCAAAACTGCCGGAAAGAGCGGAGAGTGTGGGAGCTACCTGGCGGGAGGGCGCGCCGGGCGAAGGGGTATCGAGTTCGCTCACTGAGACGGGCTTTTCCGCCACAATGCTGCCCAAGACCACCTTCTCCGCATTTACCTGGGCATGAGTCGTTGGAATCAATACCGGGAAAGCGGATGGTAGGACCACCAACGCAATGACGACGGAAACCCAATGGGAGAATAGGCAGCAGCATTTCGCCGCGGTATTCAGCTTACCGAGGGCTTTCCCCCTGCATTCAAGTCTGGTAGAATGCATGGAGGCGTGCTGTTCACCTACAAGCTGCAGCAATGCTAAGGAATTGAAATTAAACTACATATTGCGTCAATTATCAAAATTAACGCTTCCTGGTGACAATGACTTAGGGGAACCAACGAACTGCACTCTCGTGCCCGTGCCAACTCCTGCCGAACACGAGCTTACGAATCTGGCGCAATGACGCCCATTGCCCGCCATGCCTTGCTCCGTGGATCGCCGAGAAGTCTGAGTCACAGCTATGTCCCCGTTCCCGGCACTTTGAGCTAGGGCCCGCCCGGAGCGGCCGCACGCGTGGCTACTTGCCGCCTTCCGCCACGCCGGACAGGCGCAACAAACGGTGGAGTTTCGCCTTGTGGTCGGATTTAAGCGTCGTCCACACAAGCTCCGGGCGCGTCGCAAGCATTAGTTGCCTTTGCTTAGAGCGGGACAGCTTCCATTTATCCGGTGCAAGGTTGACAGGGCAACAAGCCCGAGCAGGGCGCCGAGGGCCAGCATGGCTATCCGAATTTCCCTGCGCTGGCGGCGAGCCGCCTCGGCCGCCACTTCCACGGTCCGGGCGCTGGCCCGAACGCAGCGCGCCGCTCGCTCGATCTCCGCCAGGAGGGAGTCAATGTGCTGGCGCGCTTCTGCTACCTCTATCTCGGCCAGACGCTCCCCGAGAGAAGGTTGCAAGACTGGTGCTCGAGTGATAAGACGCTTCTAGCGGATTGCGTGTTGCACGGGAGCGCGCCCGTTTCCCAGCCAATCCCCCGTATGCGGCGCTTTGGGCGAGGTTCGGTTTTGCGGCGCTCGTGTAGGCGTGGCTCCTTGCCGCCTTCCACCGAGTCGGCGCGCAGCAAACGGGTGGATTTCCGCTTGCTGGTCGGGCTGTAGCGTCGTTCACATGCGCTCCAGGCGCTGCCCAAGTATAAGCTGCCTTTGCGCAGACTGGGACAGCTTCCACTCGTTCGGTGCGAGGCTGATGGCCGCAAGACCAAGTACGGCGCCGACGGCCAGCATTGTCACGGGCCGGGCCGCGTGCACGGCCTGTTCCGTGCCTAACCCGAATAGCTCACCAGTGCAGTTGGGAATGGAATCCTAACTAGACCTAAGTATATGTTATATCATTATTTATAACCACATTATGCATTGCCCGTGAACAACGCATACTGTCATACTGAAGAGTTTCGTTTCGAGGACTTGGGACGCCGTAAAGTGGTCGCAAAGTTCGGCGGCGGCGCTATGTCCTCGCACGCAGGTTTGTTGCTGTTACGCGAGGCCGACCGCATGTTCAACGTCATCGGCCGCTTTGCCGCCTGTTTCACGCATCACCGCAATCCCAGCAGGATCGAACATTCCGTGGAGGCGATGCTCAGGCAACGTGTCTACGGGATATGCTTGGGCTACGAAGACGTCAACGACCATGACCGCCTGCGGGACGATGCTGTGTTGGCCATCGGCGTGGGCTGCAAAGATGTAACGGGTGCGCACCGGGTACGGGAACGTGATCAAGGGCATCCGCTGGCGGGTTCCAGTACACTGAACCGACTGGAGCTTGGCTCAAAGGAAACGGCCGCATCGCATAGATACAAGCGCATCGTAGCGGATCCTGAAAAGATCGACGCCATGCTCTCGGACTTGTTCATGGATATAACGCACGAACAGCCAGGGCACATTGTGCGCCGTGATAAGGCGCTTCTTCCTTGTGGGTGCGAATCCCACGCAACAGCTGTCGTTTCAGTTGGTAGCGACCAAGGCGGTTTATGGAGGTAACAACATGGACTGAAGCACTTTGGCAAAAGGATCGCTTAGGCGATTTAGCGAGCATGCAGGCCGGAACGCGCAGTGAATGCCGAGCAGGCCTCGAAAAGGGCAATGCGGAAGCCGACCCTCCGGTGTCATGGGGAAGGCCGCTGGTAGACCGGGAAGAGAACGACACGTGCACCGGTCTATTTCCGCCGGGGTACTGGCACTGGCATGCATGCAAGATGGAAGGAGTGGCAACACGGGAAGCCCTGACGGCGGTGTAGTACACACCAACCGGAAGCCCGCAAGGGTCAGGCCGGGCCGAGAGGGTGGCGGAGTGGCCCGTAGTACCGTAGAGACGGGGTAATGCCCGTGGAGGAAAGGGGCCGCAGGTGCGGAGCGATGTTCGTAGAGGGAAAGGCCACGGCATTGGCAGAGACCTACTAAACCGGTAAATGGTCGGAGACCTCGGCGGCATCACATGCGAAAGTGAAGGAGCCATGTGGCATGCTAGGCACGCCACGGGGTGTTATCAGGGCGTAAACAGGCCTGATGATCAACGGACTCAAGTCATGGAGTGGAAACAGGGACCGTGCAAGTCTTTGAACAGGAGAAGCTCCATGGGGCGACGCCGTTGTCCGAGTGCGAGTTGCATGATCCGCCTGGAGAGCCGGGTGCGGTAGTGCCGCACGCCCGGTTCGGTGAGCGGCGGGAGGAAACACGGTTAGGGAAGCCGGACTGCGGCCCGGAGCGAAAGCGACGGACAAGCCACCGGATCCTACGGCAGGTGCGCCTCCCGCCGACTCTACGTATTGGATCTCGATGCTACAGATGACCCTATTCATGGCAAACAGGAGGGGGGTTTCTTTCATGAATACTTATGGTCACTATTGCTACTTGCCGCTGTATATCGTTAGCGGAATGCATGTGTTGACAGCTCGTCTTGGCCCCTCGAACATGGACGCATCAAAGGGCTCCGTAGAGGAATTAGCGGCGGTGGTAGCGCGTATCCGTGCGCGGTGGCCGCACGTCCCCATCTGGATTCGTGGAGACGCAGGCTATTGCCGCGAAGATATCATGGCATGGTGCGAAGCGCAGGGCCTGCACTATATCTTGGGTATGGCTCTCAATAACCAGCTAAAGGGCATAGTTGACGAGGCTATGCAGCAAAGTCGGACCACATGCGAGGCCAGCGGGGGCAGCCTTCGCGGTGCTTCCGCAGCTTCGAGTAGCAAACGAATGAAAGCTGGAGCTGTCCTCGGCGCGTGGTAGCCAAGGCGGAATGGTTGCCTGGACCGCGCGGCTATAACGCGCGATTTGTGGTCACCAATTATAGTGAAGACATCTGCGACGCCCGCACAGTATATGAGGATTTGTATTGCGCGCGGAGAACCGGCTCAAGGAGCAGCAGCTTTCACTGTTCGCTGAGCGAACCTCTACGTCCTTGATGCAGAGCAACCAACTGCGCCTGTACTTTTCTAGCGTCGCCAATATCCTGATGAGCATCATCAAGGTCTATGGCTTGCAGGACACAGTGATGGCTCAGGCGCAGTGCGCTACTATCCGAGATCGGCTGTTTAAGATCGCAGTACGGGTTGTGGTAAGCTTTCGCCGCCTGTACTTGCCCTCGGCATATCCGTGGTAGCAACTGTTCTCTGGCGTGCTTAGCAACTTGCGTGGAGCTGTGCACGCCACCACGGTTGCCTCACCTCCTTAGACACTTCCTGGCCCGACCTATTCCAGAGATTGATAGACGCTGCTTTGTGCTTCTTGGATACACGTATCCAAGAAGCACGGGTAGGCGAACAAACGCTCTGATTTCCGCTCGAAGCGTGCCCAAAACAGCGCTTACTACCGCCGACTAAACGCTTCAGAAAGCGGGAATCAGCATTCGCGTTCCCAGACTGTGACCCATTGTCTACAAATACCTCCAATCCCGGCGATTCAAGATCTTGGTGAGCGATGCGGGCTAACCGATGGCCGCTGCCACGTTACGTGCCAATTATCTATTGGAGTAGGGTGTGCACCGGCACACGTGGGCCGCGCGCCTTGCCTCTATCTGCAATCCTGCAGCTTCCCGCGCGGACAGACAATCGGTGGATTGGTGTGCGGAAAAGAAAATCAATTGGAATCTAGTTATATTGTAGGCATGGCTTGCCGATTGAGTGTAGAAGCAGCCTGAACCGTGTATTTGACGAGCTCGCGGAAGATCTGACACTTGCTGCTTTAGGCCCGTGTTTATTTTCCACGGATGCGCTGTCAAGCTTTACATTCTGATCAGAAATTATTAACCTTATACGACAGGCATTCGTTGACTTGGCCAGTGGATTTCGTATTACCGATATTCAGGTCGCTGCGCGGGAGGTTTTCCTCTTGGTGAGCGCGGTGTGCTATAGGCTCGGCGCGTTAAACCTGGTGCTCATGTATGCGGTATATTGTGACTTCACGGTACCTTAATGTATTAGCATGACTAGTGCTCTGCATTTGGGCAAGATAGCCGCGTTAACACCCAGTTCCACCGTTAGCGGGCGCAACACCTGTCCGTTATTTTGAAGCCGTTTCATCACCAAATTCATGGTTTATTAAGATGAAGAAACTCGCCTCGATACTGACTGTGTTGGTATGTTTGGTTCTTGTGCAGCTCACGCGTGCCCAAGTAACAGTTACGGGCACGGTTACAGACGCTGCGACTGATGGGCCATTTCCGGGAGTGACGGTAACGGTGCTGGGCACGCTTGTTGGCACAACGACAGGCGCGGACGGCACGTATTCGCTCCAGGTGCCCGAGGTCGGCAATACGCTGGTATTTCGATTTGTTGGCTACAGTACGATGCAGCAAATGATGCCAGAGGGAATGACGACGCTGGATGTGCGTCTGTTTGAGAGTGTGTTGGATCTGGAAGAAGTTGTAGTGGTAGGCTCACGAAGATTGCCGCGGCTGGTGAAGGACTCGGCCGTACCGGTGGACGTCTTTGGTCCGCGTGATCTCGCAGCCCAGACCAGCACGGATTTTGACGAAATATTGCGCACCCAGGTGCCATCCTACAACGTGCAGCGACACGGCATCGATGACGAGGCGACGCTTGTGCGTCCGATCACGCTACGCGGGCTTCCTGCGGACAACGTGGTGGTACTTCTCAATGGAAAGCGCCGTCACCGCTCCGGGTCCATGGCGCTCTTGGCATCTTCGTTGAACACGGGGGCGCAGGGCGCTGATCTCAACATGATCCCGACCATCGCTATTTCCAGGATGGAAGTGCTCCGTGACGGCGCCTCGGCCCAGTACGGCGCCGACGCTGTCGCGGGTGTATTCAACATGCAGCTGCGCACCAACACCAGCGGCGTGCATGTACGCCTGCAGGGAGGGCAGTACGAGGAATCCTTCGGAGATCATGGCCAAGAGGCCAATGGCAGGAATTCTTTGGCAGCGGTCAACGTTGGATTGCCGCTTACGCAGCGTGGCTTTGTGAACCTTAGCCTGGAGTACCGGGACGCCAACCCCACGATTCGAAGTGGCCTCCGCACAGACGAGGGGCTGCTTCTATCGCGCGGGTACCCGGTGAGTAATCCGGCGCAGATCTGGGGCAGCCCGGATGTCAGGAATTCGGTCGTAGGCTTCGTGAATGCAGGCATCGACGTGGGCAGTTCCGCGCACGTGTATGCGTTTGGCGGCTTTGGACAGCGCGAGGCGGAGGGAGGCTTTTACTTCCGCGCTCCGGGGACGGGCAGCGCACGCAGCGCTGTGTTCCGTTTCGGGAGCGGCGCTAACGCCGTACGTGCGGTAGCCGACTTGAATGAGGGCGACGACATCGTGTGCAAGGAGCTGCCTGGGCTACCGTCCCTGGATGCGGATGCCGCGGCCGTGGACAACTTTATCAACTCCTACAAGGGCCAGTGCTTCCTGTTCAATGAGCTCTTTCCAGGCGGGTTTACACCCCGTTTCGGCGCCGAAATTAGCGACCTGAGCGGCACGTTCGGCGTCCGTGGTGGGCAGGACGACGGCTTAAAGTGGGACTTCAGCCTTGGGTACGGCGCCAGCATTCTGGACTATTTCATCTTCAACACGGTCAATGCGTCACTAGGCCCCAACACTCCGACTTCCTTCAAGCCTCGCGGCTACCGCCAAAGGGACCTCACGGTGGCCGCGGCCATGTCGTATCCCGTGGAGATCGAGGCGTTTGCCTCGCCATTGAACGTGGCTTGGGGCGTCGAGTGGCGCCGCGAGGAATTCGAAACCGTGGCCGGTGATCCGACTTCCTACGAAGTGGGGCCGTATTCGTCGCAAGGTTTCAGCGTTGGGTCTAACGGCTACCAGGGCTTGAATCCGAAGTTTGCGGGCAAGTGGGACCGACCGAATTTCGCGGGATACGTCGACTTCGAAGCTGACGTAACCGAAAGCTTGGTGCTCGGTCTGGCCGCTCGTTATGAGAACTATTACAGCGATTTCGGATCTACGCTGACGGGCAAGGTAGCGGCACTGTTCCGTGCTACGGACCGAATCCGTTTGCGTGGAACGGCCTCAACGGGCTTCCGTGCGCCGACACCGGGCCAAGCCAATCTGTGGGCCTTGCAGACCGCACTCAGCGGGACAGGTGACCAACTGGTGGAAACCGGACAGCTCCCGCCAACGCATCCGATTTCGGCTGCACTAGGTGGAACAGAATTAACAGAAGAGACCGCCCGCAGCTTCTCCCTGGGAACGGTGATGGATGTTACCCCGGACCTGACGCTCACGGTTGACTACTTCAATATCACGATGACGGATCGTATTTCGCTCACGGGCAGCATTGCGATCTCGGAGGAGATTCAGAACATCATGGATGAAGAGAATCTTCTCGGAGGTGTGGAGAATCTGTCGGAGGTCAAGTACTTCTCAAACGATTTCAACACGGGCACTAGCGGTATCGATTTTCTGCTTGCTTACGACACCGAGAATGAGCAAGGCCATGCCACGGTAGTCACTCTGGCGTGGAATTACACCAAGCAGACCCTTTTGGATCACTCCGATCCGACGCAGATCAGCGAATTCCTTGGCAGGCAATTGACGACCCCCTTCTCGGTGAGCGTTTTGACGCCGCGTCGCCAGGTTGAGCTCGAAGAGCACAACCCTCTTCACCGTGCGGTCTTGAGTGGCCGGCATATACGCGGACCCCTGCAAGGCATGGCGCGCGTCAGCTACTACGACGGCTGGTTTGCGTGCCGCAGTTTCAGCAACTCGTGTGAGTCGAAGGGCGAGAGCCTACTGGATGAATTCGAGGGCCGGATGATACTCGATGTGGAATTCGGCTACAGATTCCTTGACAACTACCGGTTGGCCTTCGGTGTCGATAACCTCTTGGACACGTATCACCTTGCGCACCCGGGTGAGACGCTGAGCCAGGGGAATGCACGCGTAGATAGCTCGCCCTGGGATTACAATGGCCGCGCCTATGTGCTCCGCTTTACGGCAGACCTCTTTTAGTCTCCAGATCGTGGTTTGAGCTCGCCGCTTGGGGCGGCTCCGTGTGCGGGCCTCCGGTTTCCGGAGGCCCGCTTGCTTTGGGGGGAGTTTTGGGCTGCCGCCGACTGACCACTTGCGCTCACGCGTGTTGTGCTCATCCACCGGGGCTTGCGCGCACGGCCACAGCCGTCCAGCCGAACTTGGGCACAAGTGACGGCAACCGTTGCGGCTTTGGTCAGAGGATTTCGTCTGCGTAGTCATGAATCCCTGCGCTGTTGGCAGGCAGGAATCAGCGATGCTTTGGAACGGCTTTAGCCCACACGTGGATTTACCGGTGCGGAGATCGACTTGCGCTTCTGTCTCCGGATATTGACCGGCTGCCTACAGGCGGGATGAGTTGAATGCACAAATCGCCGTGAGTGGAATACTGCTCGGCTCCCATGGCCAGCCCATGTACTCATCTCATGTATAGAGTTGGGAAATTATGTAGAGTAGGAAATTATTGGGAAGTTCACGGATAAGTGAACCGCACATCCACAAGGCAGCGTTTGTGATCCTGCAAGTGCTGAGCGCATATAGTTACGGACTCCCGTCGCAAGCGATGGCCCGCACGTACACAAACCGGCCGAAGCCCCCGCCAGCACGCGGAGTTAAAGGCGCTGTTCGTGCATTTGGGCTGGTTGCGGGCCCAGGCCGTGGCGAAGTATCGGGATGATTGCAAGGAGGGGAAGAAGACGCCATCCCACTACGACCTGTGCAAATGGCTGACTGGGTTGCGCGGCGGCGAGGATGAGCGGACGCGACGGTCGGTGTAGGGTTACAGCGATCCGTACTTAGCCCGCATCGCTCACCAAGATCTTGAATCGCCGGGATTGGAGGTGTTTGTAGGCAATGGGTCACAGTCTGGGAACGCGAATGCTGATTCCCGCTTTCTGAAGCGTTTAGTCGGTGGTAGTAAGCGCTGTTTTGGGCACGCTTCGAGCGGTGATCAACGTCAATAGTAAAGGGCATCGACGACAATTAAGATGCGGTTAAGAAGGAAGGCCGAGATTCGAGGCTGAGCAGCTAGCTGCGAAGCCTCGAATCTCGAAGCCGAGTTCAGTTTTGTGACCCCGGCCGGCACGGGTCACGACCGGAGGGACGCATAGCCCCTGGAAACGGCTGCGTTCGCGTAAGGCCGGGACTGCATGAGTTCCTCCCGCCCGCCGAACAGGTCAGCGGTCTGCACGCGGCATGTGGCAGGACCGCGTCTGTCCTGGAGCCTATGGCGGGTCAGGAGTAGCTATGAGCGCGAGGACGGCGTCAGGACGGCAAGGCTTCTGCGGGAGCGGACTCTGCTTGATGCTCGGCCTCGTGACGCCTCTTAGAGACCTCCAGCCGATAGCTGGGCAGGTTCAGCTCCAAAATCACGCTGTGATGTACCAGCCGGTCTATGGCCGCTGCCGTGGTCATCGGATCCTTGAAGATGCGCTCCCACTGCGAAAACGCCGGATTGCTCGTCAGTAGAACGCTGCCCCGTTCGTAGCGCTGCGACAAAAGTAGGAACAGCACCTCCGTCTCCTGCCGG
The DNA here is from genome assembly GCA_965216255.1 of Rhodothermales bacterium. GTDB lineage: Bacteria > Bacteroidota > Rhodothermia > Rhodothermales > Bin80. The sequence continues at coordinate 2,329,995 of OZ244148.1, read as the reverse complement.
CTGTGCTGGACGTACCCTATGTCACGGGTGGTGAGCGCCTGGTAGCGCGAGAGCCGCTTCAGGAGCTGTGGCAGGCGCAGCTCCCGTTTAGCCCTGAGCATCTCCTGCACGAGCGTGCTGCAATGGTATTCGCGACGCCGCTGGAAGATCAGTTCCCGGCCCAGGGCACACAACAGGTGCGTCTTGCCACTGCCAGGTGGCCCAAAGGCCAGAACGTTCTGCCGGCTCTCCAAGAAGCCTCCTCCAAGAGCACGCTCAGGTGGTGGTCTATCCGTACCGGCAACCGGCCCCGATCGAAGGTGTCCAGCGTCTTTCGCAGTGGCAGCCGCGACTGGTGCAACCAGCGATGAATTCGGTTGCTATGTCGTTGCTGCTGCACCTGCTCGATGAGCTCCAGCAGGAAGCGCTCATCGACTCCCGTCGGGCCAAGTCGGCCTTCTGTTGGTAACAGGCCCGTATGGCCGGCAAGCGCAGATCCTTCAGTCCCGTGTGTACAGCCCGCTCCAGATCCGCTGTCGCGGCGTCTTCATGGCGCCGCCTCCACCGAAAGAGCAGCCATCGTGGCCTGCTCCAGAAGGCCATCATAACAGCGCAGATCCACCACGGGAGCCGCTACACAAAGAGCCGGAGTCTGCACCGGTGTCTCCATTCTCGTACAGCCTGCTCCGTAATGGCCTCCCTGCGCTGAAGCAAGACGCTGAGGGCCGCATCCACGCCCGATTCGCTCTCCCTGGCCGCCAAATGCAGGACGCGCAGATAGGCCTTGTCTGCCCGGTGAGCCTCCTTATGTGTGCGCCGCAGCGCGTCATAGGCCATCCGGAACCGGTGCGTGGCAAAGAGATCCGACCGGTACCGGTAGTGGGCAAACGCTCCCGGACCCAGCACCAGCGAGTCGATCACGTGACGGCACTCGATCCGGTACTTGCCCTCGCCGAAGAGCCGCGGCATACGCTCCATAAGGCGCTGCCCATACCATACCTCGACCCATTCGCCAAAGACGCGTACGTCGACACACTCACCGATAAGCTGGCTTTGCACCGAGTAGCTGTTCTTTCTCACGCGTATCGTGCTGCTCCTGGATACCCGCACGCGGTAGCGCTTGTAGCTCTCCAGGCACCGCTTTGGCAGAGGCCCCAGGAAGGTCTGCTCCTCTTTGAAGCACTCCTGGCGCTCCGCATTCAGCTGCCCAAACAGCTTCTCGAGAAAGGCCTCGTAGGCCTGCCGACTCTCGAAATCGTTGCTGCCACGAAGGATGAGCTCCTTCTTTATGGCCCGCTTCAGACGGTGGTGCCGCTGTTCAACCTTCCCGTTCTCATGTGGACTCGCCGGCTGCGTATGCCGCGAGTCCATCCCGTAGTGGCGCAGCAGTGCCTGATAGCGTTCGGTGAAGTCTTCACCGCTCTTGCGCTTCAGGTTGCGTACCGCACAGCTCATCGAGTCCGTCTGATGCAGTCGGGGCGTACCTGCACAGCATGCTGCAGGCCTTCCGAGAGTGCCTCGAAGCTCTCTGACCTGCAGACCGTGCCGGCCTCCCAATTGGAATATGCCAGCACAAAGTGAAACAACAGATGCAGGGACGGCTGCCCCTGCATCGTTACCTCCAGTTCGTTGAGGCACGTGAAGTCGGACTGCGCACGCTCCCCGGGGGCATACTCCTGGTCGAAGTAGACCTCGTCTGGCGATCGCCGATCGCCAGGGAGCTCCCTCTATGGCCTTCCACTGCTTTACGCGCCGCTGCAGCGTACGCAACTGGCCCTGCTGGAACTTGCCCGGATGTCGGCGCTGCAACTCGCCAAAGAGCGCCTTCACCTCGAGGCCGGGATTGACTTCCAGAAAAGCCCTGGCTTCATCCCACACCTCCGCGAACGGATCCTTGCGTGTGCGCCATGTGTGGGGCTTCTCTGTATCGCTCGGCACCTTGCCCAGACGCACATATTTGCGCGCTGTAGTCTGGCACATGTCAGCCTTGGCCGCTGCCGCTGTTATGGGTACATCCTTTTTCACGACCAACTTGAAAAGAAGGAGGACCTGCTCATCGGTAACCATCTCAGACGTGGATTGGCTGGAAAAATTCGCCCATCCACGCCCAGAAACACCTTAAGCCCCATTTTATTTTTATTTGTTGTCGCCGTAATATCTAAATGTCGCCAAACACCGGGGACTTTCTGGTCGAAACCGGTTAGCTTCCCCCTGCGCACCCCACGTGAGCCTCGGAGCCAAGCCGATCACGGAGGAAACGGCCTGCAGCTATTGCATTGGGGCATTATTTGAGCTGACGCAAAGTCTGAATCTGACACTGGACTACTTCGATAGGGCCATTGATGACCGCATATCCCTTACGGGCAACATTGTCATTACGGCGGAATTGGGCCGCATTTTGGACGAGGCCGACCTTCTGGCTGGCGTCGAGAATCTGGCTGAAGCCAAATTCTTTTCCAATGATTTAGATAGCCGCACTCGGGAAAAGACGCGCTCGTGTCGTGGGACCGGGAATAGTATGGTGGCAGGGCCAGCATAGTGAGTGTGGCCTACACCTGGACGCGGCAGTAGCTTCTCGATTTGTCCGCGGAGCCAAGGATTACGTAGTTCCTGGGCACCCCGCTGTCCGAGCCCATCTCCTTCAGAATTCTTATGCGCAGACGTCAGAACGAGCTGGAATCCGTAAACCCGAGCCATCGCGCGGTAGCCATGTGGCGGCAAATCATGGGTAACAAGTCCGGCGTCCTGAGATTCAACTACCGCTCCGGCTGGGAAGCCTGCCGGCTGCACTACAATACGTGTGGACCGGACGTGTTTGACGAGTACGAAGGATCCGTGATCGTAGACTTTGAACCGGGATTCGGCCTGCACAGGAATACGTACCGGTTTGCGGCCGACGTCGACAACGTGTTTACGGAAGTCCCCCCCCCAAAGTTAGTGCGATACAGAGTGTTCTGCGGGTAATTATCTCAGCGTAAGTAGCGGGGTCATAGCCATTTACAGGGAAGTCCTGTGCCACCTCAGTTCGTAATGACTTCGAATCATGGTGCCCACGTAATGCACTCGTTCTTCATCCCGTGTTCACATTATTCCCGATCTGATAGTTGACTACATTTCACCTATTTACCTATCTGTATATCTAGTACTACACCTGGATCATTCTCCTAATCAAGTACCCATGTATGTCGCCACCGTCCCCAATCGCGGAGCCCGCCCCACCTACCTCATCCGCCAGGGCAAACGCCATGGCCGCAAAGTCGTCAAAACCACCCTCGCCAATATCTCCAAACTCCCCGATGATATCATCGACTACATCCGCATCCTCCTGCGCGGGGGCATCGCCGTCGATGACCCCCAGTACGCCTTCCAACACTCCTTCCGCTTCACCAAGGGTATCCCCCATGGAAACGTCGCCGCCGTACTCGGCTGCCTCCGTGACCTGGAGCTCCATAGCATCATCGCAACCAAAGACTCCAAACAGCGACGCCTCGCCATCGCCCTTATCGCTGATCGTATCCTGAATCCCAAAAGCAAACTCGCCACCAGCGCAGCCCTGCACCCGGACTCCGCCACCCATTCGCTCGGCACCGAACTCGGTCTCGAAAGCATAGACGAGGACGACCTCTACCAGACCATGGATTGGCTGCTGAAGCGAAAAAGTACTATCGAAGAGCGTCTCGCTCGCCAGCACCTCGAGGAGGGCTCTCTCGTTCTCTGCGATGTTTCCTCCACCTACGTCGAAGGCGAAGCCCTCGAGCTGGCCGAGTATGGCTACTCCCGGGACAAGAAAAAGGGCAAGAAGCAGATCGTCTTCGGCCTGCTCACCGGCAAAGACGGCTGCCCCGTGGCCGTGGAAGTCTTTGCGGCCGATCCCAACACGCTGGCTCCTCAGATTGCCAAGATCCAGCAACAGTTCGGCCTCCTGCGCATCGTGCTCGTAGGAGACCGCGGCCTGCTTACCGAGGCCCGCATACGCAAAGAGGTCAAACCCGCCGGATTCGACTGGATATCCGCCCTCAAGAAGAGCGGCATCCGCAAAATAGTGGAAGCGGAAAACCTGCAGCTGTCCCTGTTCGACGAACAAGGCTTCGCGGAGATAACCACCGCCGTCTACCCGGGGGAGCGGATCGTCCTGTGCCGCAACCCGCTACGGGCCAGGGCGTCGGCGTATAACCGCGAAAGACGGCTGGCACAGACCGAAAAAGCGCTGGAGAAGATCGTAGTGGCCACCCGGCGCAAAGGTAATCCCCTGCGTAGCATGAAGGCGATCAGCTTTCGTGTAGGGAAGCTCATCGGCAAGTGGAAGATGGAAAAGCATTTTGATCTGGACATTAAGGAAGGCTTCTTCAGCTACAAACGCAACGCGGACTCCATAGCCAGCGAGGCGTCCCTGGACGGCATGTATGCCATCCGCACCAGCCTCAAGGAGCCGACTGCGGAAGAGGTGGTGCGCGATTACAAGCGGCTCAGCGCTGTAGAGCAGGCCTTCCGGAGCCTCAAGACCGTGGACCTCAAAGTACGGCCCATCCACCACTACAAGACCCGGAGAGTCATCTGCCACGTCTTTCTGTGCATGCTGGCTTACTTTGTGGAATGGCACATGAAGCAGCGTCTGGCTCCTATACTCTTTGCCGAAGATGACCCGGAAGGCAAGAAGGCTGCCCGTTGTAGTATCATCCATGCGGCAGGGCGTTCGCCCTCTGCAGAGCAGAAAGCCCGCTCCAAACGGACGCGGCACAAGGCGTTGAGCTTTGCCGTCCTCATGGGGCATCTGGGCACGCTATGCAAGCATCAGGTAGAGCCGCTGATCGGCAAGAAGGGCGTCTCTTTCACTATGCTTGGAGAGATGACCAACCTGCAGGCCTGCGCCTTCGAGCTGCTGAGAGTGAAGCTCCGGTAGCGACTGTACCCAGCAAAGTACCTTTCGCTGGTAAGATCTTCTTTAACATGGGGTCATAGATGGCCTCACGTGCTTAGGGTCATCGTCTTATGCTCCTTATACATATTGGTATGTATTCCTGACTATCTTCAATAAATGAGGTGAGCAAAAGGGGAACTTTCGTATTGAAAGCCATCCGGGTGGCGCACGCGTACACAACTAATGGGGAGTATTGGGCTATGGCCGCCGTGGCATAGCTTGGAACCCCATGACGCGGCGGAGTGCGGGCCGCTGGCCTTACAGACTCTGCGGGGGAGCGTACATGCTGCGGGTCCGCTCTTCGGCCCTGGCGGCCCGGTAGCCGGAGGCGCGAAAGGCTGCGACCGGATCAAGCGCACCGCCGCGTCGCTGCCGGGCCTCTGCTACGAGCGGGCGCACGTCCGTCTCATAGGCATCCCTAAGCGTCAGCTCCGCCATCACCACATCATTGACCTCCTGATAGTAGGAAAGGGCGCTGCGTCGAATAAGCAGCGCCTTGGCATACGCCTGCTGCAGGCTATCCACCGTCATGAGCAGCGCCTCGATCGGATCCTTCACATTGTGGCTCTGATCGATCATGTACGCAGGCCTGAATGCATCGCCCAGCTCTGCTGCCGCGTCCGCCAGCTCGGCGAAGACCAAGAAGAGCTGGTAAGGTCGTATGGAGCCTGCCGTCAGGTCGTCGTCGCCGTACGTCGAGTCGTTGAAATGGAAGCCGCCCAGTTTGCCTGCCGCAATGAGCCGCGCCACCACCAGTTCGACATTGGTGCCCGGCAGGTGATGTCCCAAATCCACGAGACACAGCGCTCTTTCGCCGAGGTCCTGCGCCAGCATGAGCGATGTGCCCCAGTCCTGGACGACGGTGGCGTAGAAGGCCGGCTCGAACGGCTTGTGCTCCGTGAAGAGCCGCCAGCTCCGGGGCAGGTGGGCGTAGATCTCCTGAAGGCTTGCTTGTACACGCTCGAAACTGCCCCGAAGGTGCATTTGCCCCGGATAGTTGCTCCCGTCGGCTAGCCAAACGGTGAGCGCATCGGAGCCCAGCGCCTGGCCTACACGGATGACGTGTAAGTGGTGCTGGATGGCCTGCTCGCGCACGGCGGCATCGCTGTGGCAGAGTGATCCGAACTTGTAGCTGTGCCGCTGGCCCGGCTGGTCCTGAAAAGTGTTGGAGTTGACGGCGTCAAAGCCCAGATGCAGGGCTGCGGCATGCGCGCGTAGCGCCGCCGGGTCGTCAGGCTCATCCCAGGGAAGGTGCAGCGAGACGCGGGGCGTTGCACCGCTCAGTCGGTGGATGATGGCGGCGTCTTCCACCTTCTCGAAGATATTCTGAGGCTCGCCGCCGCTGCAGAAGCGCCCGAAGCGGGTGCCGCCCGCACCGAGGGCCCAGGACGGAACGGCCACGTCGAAGGCCGCCACCTGCGCGATGACCGTATCCATGTTCATGGAGCGCCGCGCGAGCAGCTCGCCCAGGTGCTCCAGGTTCTGCCGGTGCGCGTCGGCCTTGCAGTTATGGGTGCTTTGGTCTTGGTCTGGTCTTAGCATGGCGTTGTCTGGCATATGGCCCGGCGTCGTGCGGAGGTCGGCACTTCCACGGGGTATATCAGGACGGCCTGCCGCGCATCCAAAACGGGGTAGCGGCAAACCACAGTACGGTGCCGAGGGCCATCAGCATGGCGTGCGCCTGCCAGGTCAGCAAGCCGGGCAGGACCAGCATGGCGGGAGCGATCGTGAGCATAAGGCCGAGGGCAGAAACCAGTTGAAGCGTCCGTTTCATGGCTGGCCTCCAGCATTGGCATGCGTGGCCGCCAGCGCCGGGTCCGCCGCTGGAGTCGACCTCTGCTGCACCAGGCTCAGGCAGACATAGATGCCCGTGGCGATGAACCAGCCGGGCAGGCCCAAGAAGAAGATCTCCATGCCCCAGACGAGATTCAATAGCAGGCAGCCTCCGAGTGTCATGAACCAGGCCAGCGCTGCCGGCCAGCTGAAGAGGAGCTGCTTCCAGTCTGCATAGTCCTGCCGCAGGCCGAGTTTAGGCAGCAGCCAGAAATCCGCGAAGACTACCGCCCCCATGGGCATTAGTAGTAGCCCGTAGAGTGCCACAAAGTCCAGAAGTCGCATCATCAGCGCCGGAAAGAGCGCAGCGACCGACGTAACGGCGCCCACGACCAGGGTCACCTTCCAGCGTTTCCAGTCCGGCGTGATGGTCTGCACAGCCAGCCCCGCACGGTAGATCGTTGGATTTGCCGTGGTCCAGCCAGCGATGACCACGGCAGCAAGGCCCGCTACGCCGGCGCCCAGGTAGGCGATCGGGCCGGGTGCGACCTCTGAGCCCGTCTGCAGCGCGAGCGCCACCAGGATGCCGGATGCGATCCAGGCGATGAAGTGCCCCAGGTACATGCCGACGGCGCTCGCAAAGCCGTAGCGCCATTTCTTGGCGTAGCGCAGGATGGTCATGTCCGCCATTCCGATATGCATCGCCATGTTCGTGAACCAGGCGAAGAACACTACGTGCCAGAACGTGAACCGCACACGTCCCTCCAGGGGCACCCCCGTCCAGATCTTCTCGTTGGCTACCTGCCAGAAGTCGCCCGGTGCGCTTACCCCGAGCTGCGGCAGCACGGCGAGGGCACTAGCGACAAAGACCAGCAGCATCCAGGGTGCGGCCACTTTCGAGAAATAGGCGATCTTTTCGAAGCCCAGGATTGCCAGAACCGTCACAACAGCCCCCACCATGAGCACCGTCACGACCCAGCCCACGCTGTTGGGATAAACGTCACTGAGGCCGGGCATCGCCATGTCGAAGGGAATACCCACCGCCGTGGTGGCAACCGAAATCATGGCCCCCGCCAGGAAGCAGAACATGAGGGCGTTGACGATATTGTATATAATAAGCAGGTTGGCTCCAGCAATCTTGCGGAGCTTCCAGTAGAGGTTCAGGCGTGTGCGCGTCGCGATCGGTGCGCAGATGAACGCCCAGGAGAGCACGGCCAGGAGGTTGCCCAAAAGCAGGCCCGTGATTAGGTCGCCGGCCGCCACCCCGTGGGCCACGAACAGGGGGCCGATCACGAACTCGGTGCCCGCCACATGCTCGCCGGCGTAGAGGCCGATGAAGCTGCCGGGTCCCTGAAGGCGATTCGAGGAGACCGGCTCTCGGTCGAACTCGGTAATGGCGTCGAGCCGTTCGGCGAGCGTATGTCTTGGCTTGGCGCTCATGCTCCAGTTCCGGTCTGCGCCCGAGGAGGGACCCTGATTTGAATGGCGGTCCGCCGATTTCGATCTCCGCCGCGGACGGCGCCGCCAGCCCATCCGCACCGTGCGCCGTGATAAGGCGCTTCTTCCTTGTGGGTGCGAATCCCACGCAACAGCTGTCGTTTCAGTTGGTAGCGACCAAGGCGGTTTATGGAGGTAACAACATGGTGCGCCAGGCTAACTGGCCAAGTACAGGAGGTGTAAGTCCTCTGTGGTAAAGGATATAACCAATCCATATCTCTCCCCAAGCCGTGCGGTCGTTCTCGTGAGGGAACGGGCGAAGCGTCGGCAGGGGTGCATATGGGCGGAGCTAATGAGCGCCGAAAGGACCATTGTTCGGAGTGCCGAAGTCCTCGTGTTGGCTGAAGGCAATACTGATTGGACCGATATGGTGAGGTTCAAGAGGGCTCCGCGGCGTCCAAGAACTCAGGCACGTATGTACGTACAAGGTTGGGACCTGGGAGGCCTCCTCGCTGCCCAGCGCTTAGGGCGGGGCCACCAAAGCCAAGGCATTGCCGAGCGGAGGATGAACGGCGAGGAGGAGTCAGATGCGATGATAGTAGCGATGAAGCCGGCGAACAAAGCGTGGAGGACCGCGCGGCGGAGTTGGTGGAGCGAAGCGTCGCACCCGAGGGGAAATCGGACAACCCAACACACACCGGACGCAGAGCCGGACTTCGTGTGTCACATGGGATGGTTCGGTTACGGCTATGGGTTGGTTAGCCGGCCCATTAACGTCATGCGCGGCGGCGCGACCTGAGGGAGGAGCCGGATGCCTTAACGGGCACGTCCGGATCTGTGCGGGGGCCCCGGGGAAACCCGGGGCCTACCGCGATGACTGAAGCACTTTGGCAAAAGGATCGCTTAGGCGATTTAGCGAGCATGCAGGCCGGAACGCGCAGTGAATGCCGAGCAGGCCTCGAAAAGGGCAATGCGGAAGCCGACCCTCCGGTGTCATGGGGAAGGCCGCTGGTAGACCGGGAAGAGAACGACACGTGCACCGGTCTATTTCCGCCGGGGTACTGGCACTGGCATGCATGCAAGATGGAAGGAGTTGCAACACGGTGCGCCAGGCTAACTGGCCAAGTACAGGAGGTGTAAGTCCTCTGTGGTAAAGGATATAACCAATCCATATCTCTCCCCAAGCCGTGCGGTCGTTCTCGTGAGGGAACGGGCGAAGCGTCGGCAGGGGCGCATATGGGCGGAGCTAATGAGCGCCGAAAGGACCATTGTTCGGAGTGCCGAAGTCCTCGTGTTGGCTGAAGGCAATACTGATTGGACCGATATGGTGAGGTTCAAGAGGGCTCCGCGGCGTCCAAGAACTCAGGCACGTATGTACGTACAAGGTTGGGACCTGGGAGGCCTCCTCGCTGCCCAGCGCTTAGGGCGGGGCCGCCAAAGCCAAGGCATTGCCGAGCGGAGGATGAACGGCGAGGAGGAGTCAGATGCGATGATAGTAGCGATGAAGCCGGCGAACAAAGCGCGGAGGACCGCGCGGCGGAGTTGGTGGAGCGAAGCGTCGCACCCGAGGGGAAATCGGACAACCCAACACACACCGGACGCAGAGCCGGACTTCGTGTGTCACATGGGATGGTTCGGTTACGGCTATGGGTTGGTTAGCCGGCCCATTAACGTCATGCGCGGCGGCGCGACCTGAGGGAGGAGCCGGATGCCTTAACGGGCACGTCCGGATCTGTGCGGGGGCCCCGGGGAAACCCGGGGCCTACCGGTGTGCCAGGCATGATCAACAGCTTGGAGGTGCAAGTCCTCTATCCAGCCAGATGGCGGCGAAGGATTAGCGAAGCGCAAGGGCGTCGTCGTGAGGCGCGGTCTGAAGGAAGCGTGTAGCAAACCCGCGACCTGATGAACAAGAACCGAATACGAGGCCTACCCGATCGGACGAGCGAGCCGGTTATCGCAAAGTCCGCGTCATCTATGCGTCGGGGTGGTAGATTCGGCAGGTGTGCGGGGAAGGCGGTTGGTCTTACCCTGGGAGATCTGCGTTGTGTCCGGCTAAGCCGGACTGAACGTGTCGTAAGGCACGTGACCGCAACGCAGAAGTCAGCAGAGATCTTATAGTAGGACTGCTCCGGCTGGGCGAGCTACATTAGCTCGTTCACCACATTCACCCAAACCGGAACAGCCTCATGCAAAGATACACCCCAACATTCACTTCGGCCTCCTCGCTGGTTGTCGGCATGGACGTGCACAAGAAGACCATTGCGCTTTGCGTGTACGACGACAGCACGGGCGAGGTAATTGACGAGCGGCAGTTGCCGCACGACATGCCGAGAATCCGCAAGTATGTGCAGAAGTTACAGAGGCGCTACGGCGAGGTTCGTTGCTGCTACGAAGCGTCGTCCTGCGGATTCGGCCTGCAGCGTGCGCTGCAGGTGCAGGGCGTGCACTGCGACGTGATCGCCCCCTCATCCATTCCGCGTCGACCGGGCGAGCGTATCAAGACTGATCGACGGGATGCGATGAAGCTGGCCACGTTGTATGCCAAAGGGCTGCTGACGCCGGTGTGCGTACCGGAAGAGGAGCAGGAAGCAGCCCGGTCCCTTTTGCGCTGCCGCGCTGACCTGGTGGAGTCTATCACGCGCACCAAGCAGCGGATTCTGTCTTTCATTCAGACCCGGGGCTTTCGGTACACCGGTGCCACAAACTGGACGAAGGCCCATTGGAAGTGGATTCGTGCCTTGCCGGCAAGGGCGGTGGACCAGGTCACGCTGCAGACGTATCTGCACAAGCTGACGTATCTGGAGCAGGAAGTGCACAGACTGGAACAGCATCTGGCGGAGGAAGCCGAAAAGGACCGCTACAGAGAGCCCGTGGGGGTGCTGATGGCCTTCCGGGGCATTGGCTTTGTGACGGCCATGACGCTGGTGTGCGAGTTGGGAGATATCCGTCGCTTCGCGCATCCGCGCCAGTTAATGGCGTATCTCGGCCTGGTGCCGAGCGAGTACAGCTCGGCAGATCACACGCAACGCGGTTCCATCACGAAGACGGGTAATACGCACGTGCGGAAGGCACTGGTATCTACAGCATGGAAGTATGCAGTCCCGCCGCGGTGCAGTAAAGTGCTACGCGAACGGCAGCAGGGCGTCTCGGCCGCGGTCGTTCTACTGGCATGGAAGGCCCAGTGCCGGCTGTACAAGAGATTCCGCAAACTGAGTCAGACGAAGTCGCGATGCGTGGCCAACACGGCGGTGGCGCGTGAACTGGTGGGCTTTCTCTGGGAGGCGTTGCGTATGCACACGGGCTCGCCGTTGCCGAAGGCCGCCTGACTCGTATCTTGTAACCAAAGAAATGGCCTATGGAGAAGCGATCGGGCACGGTAAGGAGAACCCACGATATGCCCTTGCGATAGCCAGCTCTCTTGCTGGTGAGCGCGCGTTCAGAGATAGTGGCAGCTCCCGTCGAAACCGAAATCATGCGTTATGGTCCTTCGGGGCTTAGCACGCGAATACCAGATTGATTAGCCGTCGAAGCCGCCCGGTCGCTTCTCCAGAGGTCAAGCCAAAACTCTTCATGTAATCTTCACTTGAAATAGTATCCTACTATACCAGGGCATAGTAGTCGGCTTAGCCGACGAAGGCCCGAACAATGGACAGGGATAGTAGGACGGCAAGCTCATGCGAGCAATGCGGCAGAAAATCCAGCTAACGCTGCCTTTTGCGTGGGACAGCCCCGGTGAATCCGGCGGTGCCCGTGGGGAAGGGACCGAAGTTCGCACGGCGCAACCCGAATCCGAACTCCCGGCACGTAGCGGCCTGGTGGCCCTGGCACCCAAGTCGGTTTGCTCAAGTCCATTGAACCGCCGTGTACGGACCCGTACGCACGGTGGTGTGGGGGGGTGGGGGCCGTGAGGCCCCCACCTATCCCGATCGATGGAAGCCCTGACGGCGGTGTAGCACACACCAACCGGAAGCCCGCAAGGGTCAGGCCGGGCCGAGAGGGTGGCGGAGTGGCCCGTAGTACCGTAGAGACGGGGTAATGCCCGTGGAGGAAAGGGGCCGCAGGTGCGGAGCGATGTTCGTAGAGGGAAAGGCCACGGCATTGGCAGAGACCTACTAAACCGGTAAATGGTCGGAGACCTCGGCGGCATCACATGCGAAAGTGAAGGAGCCATGTGGCATGCCAGGCACGCCACGGGGTGTTATCAGGGCGTAAACAGGCCTGATGATCAACGGACTCAAGTCATGGAGTGGAAACAGGGACCGTGCAAGTCTTTGAACAGGAGAAGCTCCATGGGGCGACGCCGTTGTCCGAGTGCGAGTTGCATGATCCGCCTGGAGAGCCGGGTGCGGTAGTGCCGCACGCCCGGTTCGGTGAGCGGCGGGAGGAAACACGGTTAGGGAAGCCGGACTGCGGCCCGGAGCGAAAGCGACGGACAAGCCACCGGATCCTACGGCAGGTGCGCCTCCCGCCGACTCTACGCGAACGGGGCTCCGCTGGAACAACGTACGCTCTCCGAATTATGGGCACAGTACCAAGTAGTACGGACGGAATTGCATTGAAATTGGACCGATCGCCAGCATACATCGGTGTATTCTTCCGACAAATATAGTACGCATAGATCGTGTGTGACAGAAAAGAGCCGCATTAGCCAGTACGTGGGTAGCATTCCTGGTCCCAGGTGCGGTACCATGCCACACGCAAAGCATCCCGATTGCGCGATAGCCCAGGCATGCCGCACACGTTACCAACAGGGCTCTACGAACAAGTTCTGACCGAAGAGCTGCGCAACGCCCTACAGCGGATCGATGCGCTCCGGGCGGCCACGTCGGAGCTTGATCCCGACGAGGGGCACTTGTATTTGAATCAGCACCTCTCGGGCCTTATTGGATCGGTGTTGCAAGGTTATCCGAGGAAGGATCGCCTCCCGCGCCAGCTTGCCCTCATCAACCGGATAGTGAAAGTCCTTGCTGAGGAAATTCCCGATACCGTTTCCGGGGGCGACCTTGCCACGCCGCGACTCCTCCAGGCCGTGTTCCCAAGGCGGCCATCCGGCCTGGCAGAGTCCGGGCCGCCGCCGCGACCGGGCATCCCGCTGTCCCGGTCCGAGCTTCTCGTGAACGCCCGCGGGGAGTACCGCATCGGCCGCGAGATTGAAAAGGAGATCCGGTCGGCTGATAGGATTGACCTGCTATGCTCGTTCATCAAGTGGTCGGGGCTGCGCCTGTTGATCGATTGTCTGCGGGACTTCCTAGATGCCGGCAAACGGTTACGCGTCATCACGACGGTGTATATGGGGGCAACGGACCGGCGCGCGCTAGACCGGCTCGTCGAAATGGCGGCCGAGGTACGGATCTCCTACGACACGCGCCGAACTCGGCTGCACGCCAAGGCCTGGCTATTTCACCGCGACACTGGATTCTCGACCGCCTATATCGGCTCGTCGAATCTCTCGGCGGCTGCCCAGCTTGATGGGCTGGAATGGAATGTCCGCATTTCCAGCATCGATGCCGCAAGAATTGTAAGGAAGTTTGAGGCGACCTTTGACACGTATTGGGAGGATAGTGAATTCGTTGCCTACGGTGCGTCCGACGATGAGCGCTTGCTATTTGACAGGGCTCTCGGGGGCGAACGAACCACGCTTGCCTCTGAGTCGATGGCTCTTCTGGACGTGCGCCCCTATCCGTACCAGCAGGAAATTCTCGAATGCCTGGAAGTCGAACGGTCCGTCCACCATCGCACGAAAAACCTGATTGTCGCCGCCACAGGCACCGGAAAGACGGTCGTGGCGGCCCTGGACTATCGGCGCCTTTGTCAGCAGCACAGCCCGCGGAAGCTTCTATTCGTGGCCCACCGCAAGGAGATTCTGAAGCAGAGTCGGTCCGTCTTTCGCCAGGTACTTCGTGACGGCAGCTTTGGGGAGCTGTATGTCGAGGGCCAGCGGCCGGCGCAGGGGACCCATGTCTTTGCCTCCGTCCAGTCGCTTAGCCAGGTTGTCCTCTCCGGCGTGGATCCGCGGGCGTTCGACGTCCTGATTATTGACGAATTCCATCATGCTGCTTCTCCCACGTACGACCGCTTGCTGCAACATTTTCGGCCCGCGATCTTGGTTGGCCTGACGGCCACGCCGGAGCGCGCCGACGGACGCCGCATCCTGCACTGGTTCGACAACCACGTGGCGGCGGAATTGCGGCTATGGGATGCCATCGATCGGGGTCTGCTGGCGCCCTTCCAGTACTTTGGTATCCATGATGATGTGGACCTGTCGAAGGTACGCTGGACGCGGGGCCGATACGACGAGGGCGAATTGACCCGTCTCTACACTGCCAATGACCTCCGCGCGCGCGGGATCATACGAGCCTTGAGCGAACGTGTTACCGATCTTGGCCGCATGCGGGCGCTTGGCTTTTGCGTGGGCGTGGCGCACTCAGAATTCATGGCGGATCGGTTTTGCCGGGCTGGCATACCGGCGCTGGCCATTACAGGCAAGACGCCGCGTGCAGTGCGCAACGACGCCGTCCGCAAGCTGCAGGCGCGTGAGGTCAACGTCCTTTTTGCGGTCGACGTGTTCACCGAGGGTGTCGATATTCCCGAGGCCGATACCGTGCTATTCTTGCGGCCCACGGAAAGCGCTACCGTGTTTCTGCAGCAGCTTGGCCGTGGCCTTAGGTTGCACGGGGAGAAGGAGTGTCTGACCGTGCTAGACTTCATCGGCAACGCGCGTCGGGAGTTTCGATTCGACCTTCGCTTCCGGGCACTTCTGGGCACCACGCGCCGGGGAGTGGAGCACCAGATGGAGGCCGGTTTTCCCCTTTTACCGTCCGGGTGTTCAATTCGGCTGGACCGGGCGAGCCGGGAGGTTGTACTCCAAAATGTGCGTCAGGCGCTGGGCAAACGGCCGAGCGCCCTTGTTCGAGAGCTGCGCCGGTTGGGGCCGGATGCCAGTCTGTCGACTTTTCTCCACGAGACCGGCATTGATCGATACGACCTCTATCGTGGTGGCCGCTGCTTCTCGGCCTTGCGCCGGGAGGCCAGGTTCGAGGTGCCGCCGCATGGCCCGGATGAGGACCGGCTTGCCCGGGCGTTTGGACGGCTATTGCACATGGATGAACCCGGCCGGATACGGTTCTACGAAGATCTGCTCGATCCCTCATTCGACCCAGGCGCACTAGATGAAAGGGGTCGGCGGCGGCTCATGATGCTGCTGTGCGTGCTCTTCGGGGCGGAGGCAGCCGGCGATCTGAAGGGCTACTACGCGCGGCTTATGGTGCACCCGGCCCTTTGCGCCGAATTGCAGCAACTGCTGCGCGTGCTCTTGGACGATGTAAGCCATGTAGTCCAGAAAATTGATTTACCCGCGGACATTCCGCTTGCCCTTCACGCCAGCTATAGCCGCGACGAGGTCATGGCTGCATTCGCGCATATACGCAAGGGGCGGCTAATTCAACCTCGGGAGGGAGTGGTCTTCCACAAGCCGACCCGCTGCAACCTACTCTTCGTAACCCTCAGGAAGTCAGAGAAGGACTACTCGCCAAGCACCATGTACAACGACTACGCCATTTCCGCCGAACATTTTCACTGGCAGTCGCAAAGCACTACGCGTTCGGGAGCAGACAAGGGCAAACGGCATAGCGCGCACATGGCTCTCGGCATTACGCCACTTCTATTCATGCGGGAGTCACGCAAGAGCGAAAACGGGGCGGCGATGCCCTACCTTTTTCTGGGCCCGGTCGAATACGTAAGTCATGAAGGGGAGCGCCCCATGAGCATCTTGTGGCGCTTGCATATGCCCATGCCCGCGGACTACCTGCGCCTGGCACGGATAGCCGCGTAGGCGAGTTCAGTCGACGTCCGCTGTGAGGTACAGGGTCTACCGATTGTCGGGCCCACGCATTTTCAGGCCTATTGCCGTACTCGCCAGAGGAGAGACGCTGGAGCCTGCTCGATGGAGAGCGTTTGGACGCAGAGACGCGAACGAATTCGCTTGTTGCCTGGTCAGACGATGTGGACCCGTCAAAGGTGTGCTGGATGCGGGGTCGCTACGACGAGGGCGAAGGGCCCCGTCTCTACATCGCCAACGACCTCCGCGCGCGCGGGATCATGCTAGCCTTGAGCGAACGCGTTACTGATCTTGGCTGCATGTGGGCGCTTGGCTTTTGCGTGGGCGTGGCGCACTCAGAATTCATGGCGGATCAGTTTTGCCGGGCTGGCATACCGACGCTGGCCATTACAGGCAAGACGCCGCGTGAAGTGCGCGATGACGCCGTCCGCAAGCTGCAGGCGCGTGAGGTCAACGTCCTTTTTACGATTGACGTGTTCAACGAGGGTGTCGATATTCCCGAGGCCGACACCGTGCTATTCTTGCGGCCCACGGAAAGCGCGACCGTGTTTCTGCAGCAGCTTGGCCGTGGCCCAAGGTTGCATCGGGAGAAGGAGTGCCTGACCGTGCTCGACTTCATCGGCAACGCGCGTCGGGAGTTTCGATTCGACCTTCGCTTCCGGGGGTGGGCACTACGGGCCGGGGAGTGGAGCACCAGATGGAGGCCGGTTTTCCCCTTTTGCCGTCCGGATGTTCAATTCAACCGGACCGGAGGAGCCGGGAGGTTGTACTCCACAGCGTGCGTCAGGCGCTGGGCAAGCAGCCAAGCGCCCTCGTTCGAGAGCTGCGCCGGTTGGGGCCGGATGCCAGTCTGGCGACTTTTCTTTGCGAGACCGGCATTGATCGATGCGACCTCTATTGTGTTGGCCGCTGCTTCTTGGACCTGCGCCGGGCGGCCAGGTTCGAGGTGCCGCCGCATGGCTCGGACAAAGACCGGCTTGTCCGGGCGTTTGGACGGCTATTGCACATGGATGAACCCCGCCGGATACGTTTCTACGGTGGAGAGAGCGCGGCAGGAGTATGGGCAGTCCCTGATTGCCTGAACAATGGGCTGTCGCTGCCGAAGCACACCCGGCGCTACGACAAAATATTGGAATACCTGGGGCCTCTAAAGGAGCGCAACGCCCAGGTACCGGGCCATGATGAGGTTTAGGTTCAGCAGGCAAGGGCCCCTCCTGCCGGTGACCTTCAAGACGAAGCCGCCTCACCGGATGAGCGATGCCGCCTCCGGTGCCTATATCGTGCGTGCCACCCATACGAGCTGGGCCCCGGAGGCCGCGGTGCAGACCTACAGGAGGCTCTCGGACACAGAGGCCACCTTTCGCTCTTTCAAGTCAGACTTTGGGCTGCGTCCGATATACCACAGCAAGGACAACCGCATTGAAGCGACACTTTTTCATGGTCATACTGGCCTACCATGTCGTGCATATGATTCGGGCGAGACTAAAACGGCAGGGTCTACACATGAGCTGGCGCGCCCTCCGTGACTGCCTGAGCAAACTACGATAGAGGCGACAGACGGAACGCTGATCGTCAGGGTATTCATCCTGACGCGGTGCAGGAGCAGAATGCTCGGGCAGTGGGCATTACACCTGCCTCACACCGCGTACGGTACCGACAGAGGGCCTCACAACATCGGTCGCAAGTGTAGTGCCCAGGGGCAATTGCGTGCCTGCTAAGAATAATGAGATAACCGTTTAGCCATAGCTGTCTGTTATGAAGTGCCGGATTTGCGGTGAGCTAAATCGCCATTCCATGCGTGTGCTGGCAAGGAGACAGTCTCGAATTCCACTGGCTATAGCGGCATCAAGCCCGTCTTATTTCGAATATACTGGCATGCCCCTTTGCCTGCATGGATGCCTATCCGTAGGGCAGTGGCGTCGCTCTTTGGTTCGCGACAACAGATCTGAATGCGGAGTGGTGCGGTGGATCCAGGGACAAGAATGGCCCCAGCGTCATTGGCATGGATGACTGCAGGAACGCTTTGCCATGTGGAGCTAAGCGGAGTCGAACCGCTGACCTCCTGAGTGCGATTCAGGCGCTCTACCAGCTGAGCTATAGCCCCGTGGCGGGCTCTAACCAGAAAGCGTGAGCGGGGGTCCCCGAACAATACGCCACGCGGAGAGTAATTTCGGAAAGAAATTATTAGATGCATATGCCAGCGAATTCCGTGAGGTCCGGAGGGGACCTGTTTGGGGCAAGGGCGGTATTCGAGACGGGTTCCGGCCCGGCTTTCCTCTACCGTCTGGACCGCCTGACGGACCAGGGCTACGCCATTGACCGCCTGCCGTATTCCATCCGTATCATGCTCGAGGCGCTGCTGCGCGGCTGTGATGGTTTTACGGTAACCAAGGACGACGTGGACAGCCTGGCCCGCTACGATGCCCGTGCGCCGGCCCGAACGGAAATCCCTTTTTCGCCAGCCCGCGTGCTGCTACAGGATTTTACCGGTGTGCCCGCCGTCGTGGATCTCGCCGCCATGCGGTCTGCTATGGCGCGTGCCGGGGGAGATCCCGAGGCCATCAATCCGCGTGTCCCCGTCCATCTGATAATCGATCACAGCGTGCAGGTGGACCACTACGGCATCGCCGATGCCCTGCGCCTCAATTCCGAAATCGAATTCCGGCGCAACCGGGAGCGGTATGCCTTCCTGCGTTGGGGGCAGAAGGCGTTCGACAATTTTTTCGTCGTGCCGCCGGCCAGCGGTATCTGTCACCAGGTGAACCTGGAATACGTCGCCCGGTGCGTGTGGACGCGCCCGGAGGGTGGCCTTAAGGTCGCCTATCCCGACTCCCTCGTCGGCACGGACTCGCACACGACCATGATCAATGGCCTGGGCGTAGTGGGCTGGGGCGTGGGAGGCATCGAGGCCGAGGCGGTAATGCTGGGCCAGCCCATTTACATGCTACTGCCCGAGGTGGTGGGTTTTCGCCTGACGGGCACGCTGCCAGGCGGTGCCACGGCCACCGACCTCGTCCTTGCGGTCACGGAAATCCTTCGCCGCTACGGCGTAGTCGGGCGCTTCGTAGAATTCATAGGCCCCGGCGTACGGTCGCTCAGCATACCGGACCGGGCGACCATCAGCAACATGGCGCCGGAATACGGGGCCACGATGGGCTTCTTCCCCATTGATGACGTCACGCTCGGCTACCTGCGCCGCACCGGACGCCAGGAAGCGCAGGTCGAGCTCGTGGAACGCTACAACAAGGAGCAGAATCTTTTTCTTACCGCAGAGACGCCGGAGCCCGACTATCTGGATGTGCTCGAACTCGACCTCGCCGATGTAGCCCCCAGTGTGGCGGGGCCCAAGCGTCCGCAGGACCGCATCGCGGTGCCCGACCTGGGCGCCTCGTTCCAGGCCTCGCTCACGGGGCCGATAGGCCCGCAGGGTTTCGGCCGCAGCGCGCAGGGCATGCCCGCGGATCGTACTGCGCTGCGGCACGGTGATGTCGTCATCGCGGCCATCACCAGCTGCACCAACACGAGCAACCCGAGCGTCATGATCGGCGCCGGGCTCGTGGCGAAGAAGGCCGTCGAGCGCGGGCTTAGCGTCAGGTCCTATGTTAAGACCAGCCTTGCGCCTGGCTCCAAGGTGGTAACGGGCTACTTGCGGGAGGCAGGCCTGCTTGCGTACCTCAGCCAGCTGGGCTTCAACCTTGTTGGCTACGGCTGTACCACGTGCATTGGAAACTCGGGGCCGCTGCCCGAGGCGGTTGCGCATGCGGTACGCGAAGGGGACCTTATCGTGGCCGGCGTGCTCTCCGGTAACCGTAACTTCGAAGGGCGCATCCACTCCCTCGTGCAGGCCAACTACCTGGCGTCGCCGCCCCTCGTGGTTGCCTATGCGCTAGCCGGCACGGTGGACATCGACCTGACACGCGAGCCTCTAGGCAAGGACTTGGCGGGGAACGACGTTTTTCTGCGCGACATCTGGCCGGACAGCGCGGAGATACACGCGACCATCGAGGAGACCATTACGCCGTCTATGTTTCTGGAAGAATATAGCGGTATTGAGGAATCCAACGAGACCTGGAATGCCATCGAAATCCCGGAGGGATCGCTGTATGCGTGGACGGACGAGTCCACCTACGTGCGTGAGCCCCCATTCTTCGTGGGCCTCTCGGGCGACGTCCCGGACCTTGCGCCCATTGCCGGCGCGCGCGTGCTCGTTATGGCGGGGGACTCCACGACCACGGATCACATTTCTCCTGCCGGCGCCATTGCGCCGGATGGCCCGGCAGGGCTTTACCTGAAGCACAAGGGACTGCGCGTGCGGGAATTCAATTCCTTCGGCTCGCGGCGCGGCAACCACGAAGTAATGATGCGCGGCACCTTCGGCAACATCCGGATCAAGAACCAGCTGGTGCCCGGCTCTGAAGGCGGCATCGCGCCGTGTTTTGTCAATGGAGGCGAGGTAATGCCCATATTCGATGCCGCCATGCGCTACCAGGAAGCGGGTATACCCCTCGTTGTGCTCGGGGGCAAGGACTACGGCATGGGTTCCAGCCGGGACTGGGCCGCCAAGGGCACCATACTTCTGGGCGTGCGGGCCGTTATCGTGGAGAGCTTCGAGCGCATCCACCGGTCCAACCTCATCGGCATGGGCGTGCTGCCCCTGGAATACGCGGGTGGGCAAACTGCCGCCAGCCTGGGACTGGACGGTACCGAAACCTTCAATATTCCGGTGCCCCGGGACGTGGAAGCGCGGCAGCGTATTGAGGTTGTGGCTACGCGGCCGGACGGCACGAAGATGCGATTTAGCACGCGCTGCCGCCTCGACACGCCGGTGGAAGTGGAATATTACCGCCACGGAGGCATCCTGCACTACGTGCTGCGCGATTTTCTGAGCGCGGCTACCGTGGCGGCGTAGCACCCCATCCGCCGCCGCCCGGCGTTTCTATCCGGAGCCGGTCGCCGGCTCGCAGGCGCCGCGAAAAATGTCCGGGCAGCACCTCTTCCGAGCCATCCGGTTGCCGGAGCACGTTGCGGCCGCACCGCCCTGGGCCCCCGCCGGCGAGGCCCCAGGGGGCAAGCGTCCGCCTTTCACTAAGCATGGTCACCGTTGCGGGCCCAAGCATTTCGTACTCGCGCGCAATGCCGCGGCCACCACGGTGGCGTCCTGCGCCTCCGGATCCTTCGATTAACGAATACTCGCGGACGCGGAACGGAAACTGCAGTTCAAGTGCTTCAACGGGTGTGTTGAGTGTGTTGCTCATATGGACATGGACGCCGCTCAGGCCGTCTGCACCCGGGGCCGCTCCCATGCCTCCGCCAATAGTTTCGTAGTATGCAAACGGCGTACCGTCAGCGCGCAGGCCGCCCATGGTGACGTTGTTCATGGTGCCCTGACCGGCGGCAGCAACCCTGTCCGGCAGCACCTGCGCAAGAGCGCCGAAAACCACGTCCGTAATGCGCTGGCTAGTCTCCATGTTGCCACCGGCTACGGCGGCGGGTGCTTGTGCATTCACGAGGCAACCCTCCGGTGCCGTGACCGTGATTGGAGCAAAGCAGCCGGCATTCATGGGGACGTCTTCGCGTAAGAGGCAGCGGACGGCGTAGTAGCAGGCAGACTGCGTGACGGCAAGGACGGTATTGAGGGAGGCCTCCATCGTCGGGTCTGTGCCCGCGAAATCAAACGTGACACCATTGCCGGCGATGGTGACACGGACCCGTATGCAGGGGAGGGTGCCGTCAGGCAGCGCAAGGTGGTCCTCAAACGAGTGGGCACCGTCCGGCCACGTGGCTATTTCTGCGCGGGTGAGCCGCTCGCTGTAGGCGGAAAGGTGCTGCGCATAGGCGAGAACCTCGCCTGTGCCGTGTTCCAGCATTAGCGCCGCAAGGCGACGCTCACCTATGGCGTGCGCTGCGCGCTGCGCCGCAAGGTCGCCCCGCCGCTCTTCAGGTGTGCGTACGTTGCGAAGAATAAGGCGAAGGAGGTCCCTGTTCAGAATGCCCTCGTGATAGAGCCGCACCGGTGGGATGATGATGCCTTCCTGGAAGATCTCGGTGGATAGTGGGAGGGAGCCCGGAGTCATGCCGCCGAAGTCCGCGTGATGGGCGCGGCTGGCGGCAAAGAAGGCCACATCGTTCCCATCCGGCGCGAAAACCGGGGATATCATCGTGATGTCCGGCAGGTGGTTGCCGCCCGCGTACGGATCATTCAGGGCCACGACATCGCCGGCGTGCCATGCGTCCATGGTTCGTAGCGCGGCAGCGCAACTCGAAGGCATGGCTCCCAGGTGCACGGGGATGTGGGCGGCCTGTGCGACCATGGCGCCGCGCCCGTCAAAGAACGCGCACGAATAGTCAAGGCGCTCCTTGATGTTGGGGGAGTGTCCCGTCCGCTGCAGCGTCACCCCCATCTCTTCGGCCACGCCGGCAAAACGGTGATGGTACACCTGCAGCAGTATCGGGTCCAGTCTATGTGTCGTCATGGCTTAGGTGTGCATGCTGCCACTCGTCAATGCGCACGCGCCAAGCCGGTGCCACCACGAGTGTCGTGTCATACTGCACTACGAGTGCCGGGCCTTGGATAGTGTGCCCGTGCCGCAGTGCTTCGCGTGCATAGCAAGGCACCCTCGTCGGGCCACGGCCGCCGAACCAAACATCGCACGTCCCCATAGACTCGGAGGTGCCTTCTGCCTTGGGCTCCGCCGCTAGCTCGGCCTTTGCACCCGGGAGCCGGCCACGAAGGCGCACCGCCGTCACTTCCACGGCCCGCTCAGGCGCGGCATAGCCGTAGCGCCGTTGGTGCTGAACATGAAAGCTGGCGCCGGCCTGTTCCACGTGCTCAGATGTCGCCGGAAGCGCCAGCGGGGTCTCCAGTTCGTAGCTTTGCCCACGGTACCTCAGATCAAGAAAGGCTTCCAGCCGTGCGGATTCGCCGCCAAGCACGCGGCCCGAGAGCTTTTTAACGGCCTGGTCTAGACGCGATGGCGCGGCTGCAAGGTCTGCCAGCGGAGATAGTAGTGCCTGCGAGGCGTCGTCCGTTACGTCTGCCATGAGCAGGCCAAGCGCGCTGAGTACACCCGGATGTCGTGGCACGAGAAGCCGCCGAATACCGAGTGCGCTTGCCAGGTCGCAGGCATGGAGCGGACCCGCGCCGCCGAATGGAACGAGCACGTAATTCCGGGGGTCGTGGCCGCGCTCAAGGGACACGCGGCGCAGCGCCCGCTCCATGGTAGCATTGGCCACCCGAAGGACTCCCAGCGCCGCCTCTTCTGGTCCCATGCCTAGACGGGCCCCCAGTTCCTGAAGCGCGTTACGTGCGGCTGTGATATCCAGGGGCGCCGCCGATCCTCCGAGGAACTGACCAGCTACCAGACGCCCCAGTACCAGGTTGGCGTCCGTTACCGTAACGGAGGTGCCGCCCCGACCATAGCAGACGGGGCCGGGATGTGCGCCTGCGCTCTCGGGTCCGACACGCAATACGCCGCCCATGTCTACGCGGGCCATGCTGCCGCCGCCGGCGCCTACGGTATGGATCCAGGTGGAGGGGAGGCGCAGCGGAAGGCCAGCGATGGTGCTTTCCGCGGTATGCGGGATGCGGCCTGGGCAGAGAGAAACGTCGGTGCTCGTGCCTCCCATGTCGAAGGTGAGCACCCGCGGTGCCTCGGTGCCCAGTGCTTGCCGCGCCAGGCCGAAGGCGCCCACGACGCCGCCCGCAGGCCCGCTCAGCACGAGCCGCGCGGCTTGCCGCGCGGCTTGCCGTATGCCTATTATGCCTCCGCTGGACTGCATGACCCACAGAGTTCGCCCACCCACTGCGTCCGAGAGCCGGCGGAGATAGCGGCCTACTAGCGGCTGCACGTACGCGTTGATCACGGTTGTCGCCGTGCGTTCGTATTCGCGGTACTCGGGCAGAATCTCGCTGCTAAGCGAGAGGGAGAGATCGGGAAGGTGCCCCCGCAATATGCCAGCGGCACGCCGTTCGTGTGCAGGATCGAGGAACGAAAAGAGGAAGACAATGGCTAGGCTCTCAATGCCGGAGGCCTTCAGCGGGATGACGATTTCGCGCACGGCGTCTTCGTCAAGAGCTTCCAGTATCGTGCCGTCGGCAGCAAGTCGCTCCAGCACTTCGAAGCGCCAGGCTTTGGGCACCAGCGGAGCATTTCTCTGCTGCGCCAGGCGGTAAAGCTGTGGCCGGTTCTGCCGCCCTATGGCGAGCGTGTCCGCGAAGCCCTTGGTAGTGAGTAGTGCCGTCCGGGCGCCACGCATTTCCAGAAGTGCATTGGTCGCCGTCGTGGTGCCGTGTATGATGGCCGCGTCTGCAGCCGCCTCCAGCGATTCGAGGCCGGTGACAATGCCCTGACTCTGCACCGCCGTAGTCGGAACCTTAAGTACCCGAACGCTACGGCCCGCCACGTACACGAAGTCCGTGAACGTCCCTCCGACATCAATGCCTATGGCGTGTACGCTGGACAAGATTGTGCTTTTGATCAGGGAAGGCGGAGCTGGCGAAGAACCCGTTCGCTGCGATCGGGGTAGGTGCCCTCCGTGTGGTACCGAATATAGTCTTCAATCAGGCGCAGCGTGTCCTCTCTGTCGGCGGCACTCAGCCGCATGCGCAAGATGGCACTGAATTCTGCCCGGGCGTATAGGGCAAAGGCTCTAAGTACCATGCGGGAGGCGCTGCGCAGCGCAGGACCCGGCGCCGATGCGCGCTGCACCGCCCCGGTATCCAGTGCCAGCATGCCACCGACCTCTGGAATACTGGCCACGTCTTCGCGTTCGAACTGGGGCCGAAAGCCCAGCGCTGCCGCAAGGCGGAGCTGAAAATAGGGAAATACGTGTTCGGGAGGCGTATCTGGTGCGTCGAGAAGCCTGAGCACGTGGACGAGAAGCGAGAAGATGCCTTCGTCCTGTTCTCCGTCATGCGTGAGGGAATGAACCAGTTCCACAACCTGAAAACCTGCGCCCAGCCGCGCCAGATTGTCAGCAGTACGCGGAAAAAGCTCCAGATGCGCGGCCTCGCCGAGCG
This sequence comes from Rhodothermales bacterium, assembly GCA_965216255.1. GTDB lineage: Bacteria > Bacteroidota > Rhodothermia > Rhodothermales > Bin80. The sequence continues at coordinate 2,305,032 of OZ244148.1, read as the reverse complement.
TCTGGAGGTCGCGTCCCGGTCGTACGTGCACCACCGCTTGGATGTAGGCAAGGGGCTGCAGACACGATCCGACGCGGCTTTTCTGGCGCCGCGCCCCTTTGGCGAGCACGGACAGCCTGCCCGTCTGCCGCGTGAGCAGCGTCGCTATTCGGCTCGTCTCGCGGTAATCCATGGCGCGCAGGACGACGGCTTCTGTGTGCAGGATGGTTCGGGACACGGGGATGCTCAGGGGATAGGTGCACTTCGGTATCCAACCCGTCAGTTGACACAAATATTCAAGAATTGATTCGTGCTAGCCAGGCCGCAGTGGCCAGAACGATGACAGCGGCCCGAGAGTGTGCTGCGACGCGAAGCAGATTCCGCACCTTCAGCTTCCGTGGCTTGACGGATTGTGACCTCCTCTACTCCTTGTTGCCTGATGCGGCGGCAATTTTGCTGGCTTGGGTGGTATGCGACTACAGGCGCGGCCCGCCCCCAACGGTGTAGATATATGCCGCGTGTCGCCCCACCGAGATACATGGGTAAACCGGTGCGTTTCCGCAGTCGCCGCGGCATGGCGTTTTTGCTTGTCTACCTGAAATCCGCACGCGGCAGATCGCGGGCACGCCTACAAATCTGCCATCGTTGCTTTGCCGCTGGGACATCCGAACATGCAGCCGAGACCGTATGATTGGACCAGGTACCGTGGAATTGCGCTGCAATTGATGATTCAGTACCAACCTTTTATCCTGCAAATCCGCAAAGCAAGCACTAGTGATACGAGCCCAAAGTGCGTTTCGAGGCCTTACAATATGTCTCATGCTGTTGATCCTGTGGGCGCCTGCGGCTCCACCCCGTGCACAGTCCATGAAAGGGTCCACGCCGCTCTTCTCGGATGCGGCTGTCAGGCCGGGTGCGTGCGGGTACAGTTTACGGCGGGTACGGCGCCTGCGCTTGGAGTGGGCAAGACGGGTCTTGCCGTCTTTGATCGCCAAGGCGTAAGGTACGGAGTATACGACATCAGAAAGGCTTTCCCATTCTTGGACCAGATTGCCGCCTCGCGTACGCTTTCGGCGCGGACACAGGCATTGAGGCGCGTTTATTACGTGTTGCAGGATGAGGTCCACGATCCGCGCAGCGTCGCGGCCGCTCTTTCTCGTGACCCGTTCGTGGAATATGCGGAGCCGGACTTTGTTCGGCTCCCGATGGGGGATATCGGTGGCGCACGTCCAGGGCGATCAGCCTTGCCCGAATTCCCCAACGATCCCTTGTACACCGATGCCCCCTATGTGGACCGGTTCCAGCTGCCGGAAGCTTGGGACGTGGTAATTGCCACTCCAGACCGGGGGACGGACGGGAGGCTTCCGGACCCAATAAACATTCATTGGACTAATCCCGGGGAGATCCCGGGAAACGGCATCAACGACGAAGGCAATGGGTTTGTGGACGATGTGCATGGCTGGAATTTTTCAAACTATACCCCGGATGCCACAGCCAACCCGCCAGATGGATTCGAAGCCCATCACGGTACGGGTATAGCAGGCGCTGCCGCGGCCGAAGTGAACAATGGCTCCGACGACGGCCTGGTGTATGTCACCCGGGACGGCGGCGGCAAATGGCAGGAGGTGACGCCGGAGGGCATGCCCGAGTGGATGATGATTAACGACATCGTGGCGCATCCCTTCGAGCCGGGTGGTGCCTATATGGCGGGTACGCACTACAAGCTGTACGACTTCCAGCCGTACCTCTACCGGACCGTCGACTTCGGTCTTAGCTGGACCAAACTCACGGACGGCATTGATGGGCTGCATTTCGCGCGGGCCATTTAGCCTGACCCGGTGCGCCGCGGGCTCCTGTGGGCAGGAACGGAATCCGGCATATATGTCTCTTTCGATGACGGAACGCGTTGGACGCCATTCGAGCGTAACCTTCCGGTAGTGCCTGTAACGGACCTGGACTGCAAGGAGGATGACTTCATTAGGGCCACCCAGGGGCGCGCGTTCTGGGTGATGGATGATGCCCCGCCCCTGCACCAGCTCTCGGACTCCGTCGCTGCAGTGCGCTCTCTGGCTCTTCCGTTCGGCGCCGACGGTACGCATGGGGGCCTCAAGCGCAGACCTGTGCTATTATCTCAGGGATGCAGCCGACTCCAGTGCCGTAAGGCTGCGGATCCTGGAAGAGGACGGGACCGAAATCAAGACGTTCAGGCCGGATGGTGAGGAGCTTGGCCTGGAAGCCGGCATGCATTCCTTTACGTGGAACATGCGCTACGAAGATGCTGAGTCCATTGAAGGCATGATCATGTGGGCGGGCAGCGTACGCGGGCCGCGCGCGCCACCCGGGTCGTATCGGGCCCGCCTCGTTGTGGGCGCCGATTCCGTGGAGACGGGTCTCGAGATCGGGATAGATCCCCGCTCGGAGTCTACGGCAGGAGACCTCCGGGCCCCGTTCGATTTTCTTATCCGTATCCGGGGCAAGCTCAGCGAGACGCACAAGGCCGTCCAGCGCATACGCGCGGTACGCGGGCAGATCACGGACGCACTGGACCGTTTTCCGGAAGGAGACAAGGGTCAGATCCATCAAATTGCCAGCGCGCTATCGGATAGCCTCTTTTCCGTCGAGGAAGCGCTGTACCAGACGAAAAACCGGAGCGACCAGGATCCGTTGAACTTCCCGATACGGCTTGGTAACAAGCTCGCAAGCCTTGCCGGCACGGTAGCCACGGGAGACTACAGGCCCACGGACCAGGCTGCGCAGGTGCGGCTAGACCTCACGCGGAGCATAGATGTGCAGCTTGCGCGGCTGGAGACGCTCCTCGCGACCAGCCTGCCGGCGCTGAATGCGGCCATGCACGAGGCGGCGGTGTCGGCGATTGCCGTCCCCGATGGATGATCAGCGCCGGGCCCGGCGCACCCAGTACAGGGCAAAGGGCAGGCCCGCGGCGACAAAGGCGAGGTCGACCAGCGACTTCTCCCACTCATAGATGCCGCGCAGCACGACGAGGGCTACAATGCCTGCCAGAAACAGGATCGGCAGCCACGGATAGCCTGGCATGCGGTAGACTTTGTGCTCGGGCTCCGGCCTCCTGCGCAGCACGAACAGCGCTACCGTGGTAAAGCCAAAGAAAATCAGCATGGCAAAGACCATCCCCGACACGATGGTCTCGAAAGCCCCGCGCACCAGGAGAATGACGGCCGCCCACGCACAGTAGGCGACGATGGCGTGGGACGGTGTCCGGTACTTCGGATGCACGAAGTTGAACCACTGGAAGAAGAGGCCATCCCGTCCCATGGCGTAGTAGGCCCGCGGCGCAGCCATCATGGTGCCATTGATGCTGCCCGTGGCCGATATGATGACGAGAATGGCGACCAGGCCCGCACCCACAGGCCCGATGAGCTGCGTCGCCATGTCGGAGGCCACAATGGTGCTGCCCCGCACGCCTTCCATGCCAAGGGTCTGGTGGTAGACCAGGTTGGTCATCAAATAAACGAACGTCACGATGCCCAGGCCCACGAAGATGCTCTTCGGCAGCGCGCTGCGCACATTCTTCATCTCTCCGGCCACATACCCTACGCGGTCCCATCCCAGAAAGGAAAACAGCACCAGCATGAGTGCCGCCACGGTATTGCCAATGGGCCCCATCTCTGCTGTGGGCACTACGGACCCGCCGAGCTGGCTCTGCGTGCCGCCGACCAGCATGAGGCCGAGCATGATCAGCACGCCTAGGCCCCCTAGCTTGAGCACCGTGGTGATCTTCTGGAAGGTACTGGCCTGCTGTATGCCGATATAGTTCAGGTAGCCCAGCGAGGCAATGACAAGCAGGGCAAGCACCGTCTGTTGCCACTCGGCCAGCACAGCGAAAAACCCGACGTAGTTTACCGTAATAATGGCCAGGCCTGCTGCAGAACTCGTGCGGATGATGAAGAATTGGGCCCAGCCGAACATGAAGCCGGCAAAGGGACCATAGGCTTCGTACACGTATACGTATTCGCCGCCGGTTGCCGGCACGCGCGTCCCCAGCTCTGCGTAGATAAGGCCGCCTATGATCACGAAGGTGCCGCAGCCGAGCCAGAGCCACAGGATGTCTCCGAACGTGCTCTGGTAGGTGGCAATGAGCTGCGGTGTCGCGAAGATGCCGGCGCCAATGGTGATGCCGATGAGGAGGGCCGTGCCGTCAAACCATTCCAGCACCCGCTTGAGGGCTGGTTGCTCCAGTTCACTCATGGCATATATGGTCTAAACGGAATTTCAAGCTGAATTCGAGGCGATAAGGGCATAAGTCGCCGTTTGACTGACGTATTCCAGTTGGTTACAAGGAGCATGGTTATAGGTCGGCCTATTAACAATTCTGCCCATGTGTTGTCAGCCATACTGCCAACGATGGTCCTTGTATTGCAGGCAGTAATTACGCCATATGTCCCGTATCCGTCGCATAGTATATTCATGTTGGCCGTTTTAGTCATCGTAAGCATTGGCTCCTGTATCTGCCCATGTACGTCGAACGCATCCCCAACCGCAACTCCAAATCCACCTGGCTCGTGCGCGAATCCACCTGGATCGGTGGCAAATCCCAAAAGACAACCGTCGCCAACATCACCCGACTGCCTGCCGAAGCCAGGGAAGGCATCAGAGAACTCCTCAAGGGCGGCTTCATCGTCCATGACCTCCTCGAGGCCTTCAATCAAACTTATACCATCACCCGCCGCCTGCCCCACGGACACGTCGCTGCGGCCCTCGGCACCCTCCGCAAGCTGAGTCTGGCCCGCCTCATCGACAGGTCTTCCTCCAGGGTGCGCAATATCGCCCTCATTGTGGCCCTCATCCTCAAGCCCCGCAGCAAACTCGCCACCGCTGCGGCCATCCGCGACGACAGCATGGCCTGAGGTCTCGGCCATGAGCTTCAGATCGGTAACCTGCATGAAAATGAGATTTACGGGGCTATGGACTGGCTGTATACGCGCAAGGACGCCATAGAAAAGAAGCTGGCAGTGCGCCATCTGAAGGGGGGCCCCTTGTCCTGTGTACGGTCACTTCCACCTGTGTTGAGGGCCACGGTGCCGGCCTCGCCGAGTTCGGCTACTCACAAGACGGCAAGAAGGGCATGAATTAGATCAACGTTGGCCTGCTCTGCGACAGGCAAGGCCGGCACCGTGGCGGTCTTCTCGGGCAGCTCGGCCGATCCTCGTATGCCGAGTGCGCAGCTGGACACGCTGAAGCATCGCTTCGGGCTTAGCCGTGTAACGATCGTGGGCGACCGGGGACGGCTCACGCATGCGCGGCTGCGCGAAGTGGTAAAGCCCGCGGGTTATGACTGGGTCACGGCCCTGCGGAAGAGCGCTATCCGCAGCCTCGTGCAACAAAAGGCCATTCAGTTGTCGCTCTTTGACGAAAAAGACATGGCCGAATTGACAGCGACGAGTATCCGGGAGAGCGCCTCGTTGTATGGTGCAATCCGCTCCGGGCCGAACATGCGGCGCGCACCCGAGAGGAGCTCTTGGAGGCGACCGAAGAGAAGCTGAACGCATTCGTCAAGGTTACCCGGCGCAAGCGAGATCCGCTCCGGGGCATCCATGAGATCTCGCTCCGGGTTGTGGTCATCTTGGGCAAGTGCAAGATGAACAGGCATTTCAGGGTCTACGTTACGGAAACATCTTTCTCGTACGCCTGCGACGAGGACGCCATAGCCCTGGAGGCCAAGCTGGACGGCGTCTATGTGGTGCGCACCAGCGTGGAGCTATCGGACGAAGAGGTAGTGTGTACCTACAAGCAGCTCTCCGTGGCTGAGAAGGCCTTCTGGAGCATCAAGACGGTGGACTTGAAGGTGCGGCCCATCTACCACGACCGGTCCCATCGCATTCAGTGCCACATCTTTGCGTGCATGCTGGCCAACTATGTGGAGTGGCACATGCGCCCGCGACTGGCTCCCATGCTGTTTGGCGAAGAGGATCAGGAGGCAGCGAAAGCTGCGCGCACGAGTGTGGTAGCTCCTGCAGAGCCCTCAACGGCTACCTGGAAGAAGGCGCGAACCCGGACTACCGGTGACGGCACCCGGGCCCTCGCCTTCCCGGCGCTGATGGATCACCTGGTGCTTTTGATCAAAGACCAGCTGGAAGAGAAGACGGGCAGCAGAAAGTGTCACATTGCGATGTTCGCGCAGCCGACAGAGAAGCAGGCACAGGCGTTCAAGCCCCTCGGCGTACGGATTTGATAGGCTGTCTGTCCAGCACGTGTCAGCCCGGGCCAGAACTGGGATCCCCAAAGGGACAATCACTTAGGTGGCCAAGTTCGCTATCCCGTCCTTTAAAGTTCCGTCTAAAAGCCGATAGCCCGTCCGTCGTAGCTGCGCGTATCAGCCACGCCGAAGATCAGCGCGCCATCTGTGGCAATGCAGTGCGCCCGGCCCTGGCTCGTCCGGAAGCGCACGGTATGCCCCCGCTCCTCGTAGAGCCGCTTCGTATCAAGAGAAATGCCCCGGTATTCGAACGAGGTCACATCCGGCAGCCACTGGTGGTGGATGCGAGGAGCCTCTACAGCCTCGGCCACGTTCATGCCATGGTCAATGAAGTTGAGGATGACCTGGAGCACGGTGTTGATGATGGTACGCCCGCCAGGGCTTCCGACAGTGAGGCGGGGCTTGCCGTCCATTGCCACGATGGTCGGCGTCATGCTGGATAGCATCCGTTTCTGCGGCGCGACCAGGTTCGGCGGCGTCCCGATGAGGCCGCGCCGGTCCGTATATCCCGGGATGGGGTTGAAGTCGCCCATTTCGTTGTTGAGGAGGAATCCTGTGCCGTCGGCCACGAGCTGCGAGCCGTAGCCGTATTCCAGGGTGTAGGTTAGCGAGACCGCATTGCGTGCGGCGTCCATGACGGAGAGGTGGGTAGTCTCCTCGCTCTCGTGCGCCAGGTAAGCGCCACCAAAGGCGCTGGAGTCGCTTCCGGAAGCGTGGACAAGGTCGATGGTCTGGCGAAGGCGCTCCGCGTACGGCTTGCTTATGAGCTTGTCTGTTGGCATGTCCGGGCTAAAAAGCGGATCTCCCAGGTGCGCCGCCCTATCGGCGAAGGCGCGGCGCATGGCCTCGGTAAGCACATGCAGGTAGAGTGCAGAGTTATGGCCCATCTGCTCCAGGTCATAGCCCTCGAGGATGTTGAGCATGGTCACAAGCGCCACGCCGCCGCTGCTGGGGGGACTCATGGAATAAATGTCATGCTCACGGTACGTGCCATGCACGGGCGGCTGCTCCTCGGCCTGGTACCGCGCGAGATCCTCCTCGGTAATCAGGCCGCCGTGGCGCCGGAAGTAGTCGGCTACCAGGCGTGCGGTTTCGCCCCGGTAGAAGCCGTCGTGCCCGTGGTCACGGATACGCCGCAGCGAGGCCGCAAGGTCGGGCTGCGGCCAGATTTCTCCGGGCGCGTATGGCTCCACGCCATCCTTCAGGAAGGCTCGGCGCGTGGCCGCATACAGCGGATCGGTTCCGCGACTGAGCGCGCGCAAGAAGCCCTGCATGTCGCGCGAAGACGGAAAGCCCTCTTCGGCCAGGGTAACGGCGGGTGCCAAGACACGGGCCCAGGGCAGTATACCCAGACGCTGGTGTGCCAGGTACAGGCCCGCGACCGTGCCCGGCACGCCTACCGAGAGCACGCCCTCGTGGTTGGAGTTATCCTGGATCTTTCCGCCCTCGTCCAGGAACATGGTGGCCGTGGCTGCCAGCGGCGCCTTCTCGCGGAAATTGAATGCTGTCACGTATCCGTCCGCGCCATGGTAGACCAAAAAGCCGCCGCCGCCAATGTTGCCCGCCGCTGGCAGCGTCACGGCCAGGGCGAATGCCGTTGCCACGGCTGCGTCGACGGCATTGCCGCCCTGGCGCAGGATTCGGGTGCCTACCTCCGAGGCCAGATAGTGACTGCTGACGACCATGCCACTGTCCGCTTCCACGGGGATGCGGCCGCTCTGTGCCAGCACGTTCGGAGCGTAGAGCAGGAGGGCAAGAAGTAAACCACGCATTATCGTATCCGGGCGGAAATATTGGTCAATGTAGGAGTACTTCCCAATACTTCCAAGATTGATGTAGATTGCTGCCATGGGAGAAGTGCCCGAGTGTCGCGTCGTGGTTCTACTTGCCCTTGCCTTCTCGGCGTGCGCGCCGCCAGCAGAAGAGCCGGCCTTCCGCAACCTGCAGGCGGAGTACGTTGGGGACGCTGTCTGCTTCGACTGCCACGAGGACCAGTGGCGCGGCTTCCAGGAGCATGGCATGGCGCACTCTTTCTTCCGGCTGACACGGCAGAACAGTGTGGAGGACTGGGAAGCGGCGCCGCTTTGGCATGAGCAGAGCGGATTCTACTACCGCGTCTACGCCCGGGACAGCGCCTACTTCCAGGAAGAATACCGGCTGGATCCACGGGGTGAGAAGGCCCATCGGCTCATACGCCAGATTGCGTACGTGGTCGGCAGCGGATTTGCGGCCCGCACCTATTTGACGCAGTCCGGCGGCCGCCTCTACGAAATGCCGCTCACCTGGTACACGCAGACCGGAATGTGGGACTTCAGTCCGGGCTACGAGGCGGCGAACAAGCGTTTTGGCCGCTTGGTGCCGGACCGGTGCATGGCCTGCCACAACAGTATACCGGTTGCCGTTCCCTTCGTACAGGGCAAGTACGCAGCTGTGCCCGCCGGCATTGGGTGCGAGCGCTGCCACGGTCCGGGCAGTCTGCACGTGGACGAGCGGCTGGAGAGCCCGGCGCCTGCCAGTGGCGCGGACCGCAGCATCGTAAACCCGGCCCGCTTGTCGCAGCAGCGGCAGCTGGATGTCTGTGAGCAGTGCCATCTCAGCGCCACGGTCTCGCTTCTGCGGCAGGGACGCGACCCCTACGGCTACCGTCCTTCCGAGCCGCTGGAGGAGCATATAGCGCTCTTTGCCGAGACGAGCGACGGGGCCGCTGTCGGCGTGATTTCTCATGCCGAACGGCTGCGGAAGAGCGCCTGCTTTCGGGACGCGGCCATGCCCATGACGTGTACTACCTGCCACGACCCGCACGCGGGATTCCGGGACAAGGGACCGGCGTACTTCGATAACACCTGCAGTTCCTGCCACGAGACGGCGGCTGCGCATGCCGCCGCGGAAAGCTGCATCGGGTGCCATATGCCGCGGGTGCGGGTGGACGATGCTCCCCATTCCTCCTTCACAGACCACTGGATTCGTGTGGTGCCTACCTTGCTGCCGGAGCCCATGGCCGCGCACGCGTCGCCGGACCTTGTCGCGCATTTTGCCAGGGACGCCGCAGGCGCGGAGGCCAAGCGCTACGAGGCGCTGGCCTATATCGTGCTTGGGACGCAGCGGGCCGATACCTCGATGCAGGACCGGGGCGTACGCGAGCTCGCGGAGGCGCTGGACCACGCCCCGGACGCTACCGGCGCGTCGCTCTTTCTGCTCGGGCTTACGCATCTGCGCCGCAGGCGCGGCGCCGAAGCCCTGGAACCACTGGCGCGCAGCGTGGAGCTGGGCCCTGACATCCCAGAGCGGCTCAATGCACTGGCGCAGGCCTATGAGCAGGTGGGGCAAAGGCTTGACGAGGCGCGCCGCCTGTACACGCACGCGCTGGCCGTAGAACCCGCACTTGCCGACATCCGCGTCAATTACGGCCGCTTCCTGGAGACGCAGGGCGAATTATCCGAGGCAGCGCGCCAGTATGCGCTGGCGGCCGACGAAAAGCCGTGGCTTGCCGAGGCACACTACAATCTTGGCACGGCCCATCTCCTGGACGGGCAGTTCGCGGATGCGGAGGCCGCGCTCAGGCAGGCCCTCGAGCTCGAGCCCGACTATGTGGCGGCGCTCGGAAACCTGGGACTTCTGCATGTGAGCCGGAATGATCCGGAAGCGGCGCGGCAGCTGTTCGAACGCGCGGTGGCCGCCGCACCGGGGAGTGCCACTGCGCTGAGCAACCTGGGCACCTTCTACCTGGAAGCAACTGATCTGGCGCGCGCCATTGCCTATCTGGGACGAGCCGTAGAGGCGGATCCCGCCTTTGTTGAGAGCATCGCCAAGCTGGCGCTGGCTTACTACCGAAATGAGGACTATGCCATGGCACGCCGCTATGCAGAGCGGGCGTTGGAGCTGGATCCGGGCAGCGAGGCGGCGCGTCTGATACTGGAGGCACGGTAATCCGGGACATATGCGGTATGTAATTCTTCTCTGCGTCCTTGCCAGCTGCCGCTCGGCAGACCGGCCGGGTACGTTTCTCAATACGGATGCGGACTATGTGGGCATCGACGCCTGTGCCAGTTGCCACCCCGACAAGGCCGCCACATTCAGGCAGTCGCAGATGGGGCGTTCATGGGAGCCGGCCTTGCTCGCGAACAGCGCGGCGGATTTTGCGGACCCCGAGCCCGTATTTGATCCGCACAGAGACCTGTATTACCGTCCCTTCAGCAGGGGCGAAGAACTCTTCCTGGAAGAGTACCGGCTGGTAGGCACAGATACGGTATACCGCCGGGTGGAAGAGATCGATTATATCGTGGGGTCTGGCCATCATACCAATTCCCATGTCATGGATGTGGGCGGGTATCTCTACCAGATGCCGCTGACGTGGTACGTGCAGGACGGCACGTGGGGCCTGCCGCCGGGCTTTGCAAACGGCAACAACTTACGGTTTGATCGCCCCATTCTGCTCAAGTGCATCACGTGTCACAATGCGATGCCGGTCCACGTGCCGGGGTCGGAAAACCGGTACCAAAAAGTACCGGACGGCATTGACTGCGAGCGCTGCCACGGGCCGGGATCCATCCATGTGGACGCCATGCGCGCGGGGCGTGTGGTGGACGTGGCAAAGGAGACCGACTACACCATCGTCAACCCTGCCAAGCTGCCCTTCGAGCGCCAGTTTGATCTTTGCCAGGGCTGCCACATGCAGGGTGCGGCGGTAAACAAGGAAGGCCGGACATTCGCGGACTTTCGTCCCGGGATGCCGCTTTCCGAAATTGAGAACGTCTTCTGGCCTCGCTACGCTGATAGTGTTCAGCAGTTCGTAATGGCCTCACACCCGGACAGGCTCAAGCAGAGCGCTTGCTTCGAGGCCTCCCGTGCAACCTCGCCCCTTACCTGTATCACTTGCCACGATCCGCATGTGAGCATCGAGACCCTGGGGGTGGACCACTATGCCAGCGTATGCCAGAGCTGCCATGCCGAAAAGCAGGTGGCGGCCTGTCCAGAGGCGGCCTCGGACTGCGCGAGCTGCCACATGCCCGTCTCCGGCTCGAGCGATATCCCCCACGTACGGATTACGGACCACTTCATTCGGCGGCCGGACCGCGAGGCCGTGCAGCTTCTGGGCGCCGAAGAGGTGGAGGACCAGAGAAAATTTGTGCGCCTGGCAAGCCTTATCGAGGAAGATCCGCCGCCACACGAAATTGCCCTCGGGTATATGACGTACTACGAGGAGGTCACCAATCATCCCGGTTTCCTGGATTCTGCGGCTGTCCTGCTCGAGCAGGCGCGTACCACAGTGCCCGAGGAGCTCTTGGTGGCGCCGCTCGTACGGCTGCACTTCCTGCGTGAAGACTACCAGGAGATAGTGCGTACGGCGCGTAGCATGGCTTCGACACCCGATGCCTGGACCGCCTACCGCATAGGGGAGGCGTACCTGATGCTCGGCTCGTCGCAAGAGGCGCTGCGCTACCTCGAGGAAGCGGTAGCCCTGGCGCCGGCGCACCTGCGGTTCATGACCCGTCTGGCTTCAAACTATTCCCGTCTGGGGCGTCAGCCTGAGGCCATTGCCCTCTTCGATCGCATTCTGGAGGCCAATCCGCTTCGCACCGAGGCCCTGAGTGATCGCGGGTTTGCGCATGTGCTTGCGGGCGATGCCGATGCGGCAGAAGCGGATTTTCTGGCCGCCCTTGCCCTTGATCCCGACCTGGAGGTAGGCCTGGCCAACCTTGCCTCCCTGTACTACAACACCGGGCGTGCGGCAGAGGCCCGGCCCTATGCCGCACGGCTGCTAGCGCTGGATGCGGCCAACGTGCAGTATCAGAGGTTATGGGAATTCGTAGAGTGAGCAGGCGCCTGCGCTGGCTCTTGCTTTTGGTTGCGGGCCCGGCTGCCGCGCAGGATTTCAAGCCGGAAGCGGTGTGCATGCTGCCTCCCCGCCGGGAGCGCCAGGCCCCGGCACTGCCCCGGGCCTGGCCCGAATTCAAGGAAGCAGAGCCCGCCGGCACTTGGGGGCGGAACGACACCCCGGCCCATGCCGAGTGGATCGCCGGCACGGGCGCAGACGTTCTGGGCAGACTCTCTTCGCCGGAGTCGGCGGCGCAATTCTTCTTCTCCGAAGAAGCCTGGGACGACGGCGCGATTCCGCTCGCCCACGACATCGGGCTTGGGCCCGGGCTGCGCATCAAGGTACAGGCCGTGATAGGGGACGGGCTGCATGGCAGCGCGGCCGCTTCCACGGGCGACTACGACTTCTATCGCGTGGGGGAGCTGCTTCCCGGGCAGCGCTTCACGGCGGCCATCTCCACGCCCGAAGGGTCCCTCGACACGAAGATCGGGCTCTACGATGCTGGAGGAGCGCTGGTGAACAAGAACGACAACGGGTTGCCGGGTGTGCCGGACAGCTTTCTGGAAACGAGCGTGGCGAAGAGCGGCGATTACTTCTTGCTTGTGCGCGGCATCAATACGGCGTGGCCGGGGAACCCGTTTGACCCGGCCTCCGGACCCAAGGCCGGCAGCGAGGGCCCGTACGAGCTTATGGTCGGAATCGATGCCGTGGATGTAGATGTTTTCAGTTTTGACGCTGCGCCGGGTGACGTGATCAGCGTCTCGGTAGAAGGGCAGGCGCGCAGGGTTACCCTCCTGGGGCCGGCCGGCACCACGCTTATGGGAGCGAATGTGGACGCGAGCATACTCTTTCCGGCTTCATCGCCGCTCTTGGTCGGCGGCAACGCCAACGTGGCCCGCATACTAGAAGCGCCCGGACACCATGCCGTAGCCGTCGAGAGTGGTGACGGTGACTATGCCCTGCGCTTTCGGCTGCACCGAACGGGCCTTGCCATGCCGCAGGTGCTGTTTCTGGATTTTGACGGGGCGGGTATTGATGCCCGCATCCTGGGCGGAACCACGTCCGCTACGCTGTCGCCGCTGGAGAGATTTCTGGCTCCGCTCGGTTTGGAGGATCAGGCACAGGCGCTGATGGACGGCATCGTGGCTGTGGTAGAGGAGAACCTGGTGACGGATTTTGCTGGCGTCCGCGGATATGGCCTCGAACTGCGCGCCAGCCACCGCCACGCGGATCCCTGGGGCGACCCCCATGCGAGCCGCATAATCGTAGGGGGCCGAACCGCCGAGCTGGGCATTCACACGGTCGGCATTGCCGAGAGCGTGGATGTCGGCAACTTTGTCTTGGCGGAAACGGCAGTGGTGCTGCTCGACGTGCTCCTGGATCCCAATCGCGAGGATACGCCTGCTGCCGCGGCGCTGCGTGATGGCGCATCCCTGGTAGATGTATTGTCAAGGGCGATAGGCAACATCGCCTCGCACGAGGCCGGTCATCTGTTTGCCAACTTCCACACATGGCATCCGAATTCCGGGATCTCTCTTATGGATGGAGGCCGCGACTATTTGGCTATCGCTGGCAGCGGCCCGGACGGGGTGTTCGGGACGACGGACGACACCGACGTAGATTTTGGCGTGGCGGGCTACCGCGAGGTGGAAGGCTTCACGGGCTTGCAGGACTCGCAGGGCGCCATCGCTACCGGTCTCTCCGCCGCAGGGATCACCGCCGTGCCGGCGCCAGCACAACCAATAGAAGCACCGGTACTGGGTTTGCCGTATCCGCATCCCGCGCGCGGACGCGCTGTCATACCTCTGTGGCGCGCGCGACAGGGAAGTGCAGCGCTCGCGCTCTACGATATCCTGGGGCGGCATGTGGACACGCTATTTCAGGGCGAGCTGGGCGCCGGGCGGCACCACATACCGGTCGATTTCAATAGCATACCGGCCGGGCTCTACCTCCTTCGCAGCGGCAGCGCGTCCCGCAGCGTCATGGTCGTACGCTAAGCGACAGTTACGATGCCACGCAAGTTCACGGCCGAAACCATTGTTGGTTAGCATCTGTGGGATCAGGGTAGGCTGGTAACCGGCGAGGGTTGTCATTCCAAGAGCGGTTTCACCTCACGCATGCCCTTGTCTGCGGTTTCGTTGGCCGGATCCATGGCCTTTGCCCGCGGTGCACTTCAAGCGCGTCGCGATACCGCAGATCTTTGGCCAGCATATCGGCATTGACTATCCAGGCGGCGTTAGTCCGAATGGTCTCGGCCGTGCCTTCGGCCATCCCAAGCCCCGCTTAGTGTTGTTGTAGGCTGTCAGCCATCGCCAGAAGCCGGTCGCCCTCGGCGGTATTCCCGAGGTCGATGAGCCTTCGGGCTAATTTGCAGGCCGATCCGTGGAACCAGGGCAAACGGGCGCAGCCTGTTCGAGATAGGGAATGACGGACGCGAGCTGGCCAATTCGGTATAGCAGCGCCCCAACGTGATACAAATACATCCCATTCTCCGGACTCAGCTCAAGCGCCCTTGAGCGTGATTCCAGTGCCCGTTCCCATTGCCTTCCTCCCGGTAAAGCTGTCCGATCGCATCGTATGCCAGGTCGAATTCTTCGTCCAGGGCAATTGCTTTCTTATAGGCAGCCAGGGCATTTTCTACCATCCCGAATTTCTTGTGAGCATTACCCATCTGCAAGCAGACCGCGTGCCGGTGCCCTTACGGAGCTTCCGCGCCGAGAAGCCCTTCGGCTTCCCTATGACTTGCTACCGCGCCGGTGCATTGCCGGCGTGAAACGGCATTGTTTCCGAGACAACAGTGGATCAGCGGGTAGGAGGGATCGATTTCGAGCACACGCTTGGAGGCAGCATGCGCCTCCTCCAGGCTATCCATTCGCGTAAGAATCTGCCGTTGTACCAAGTGCGCGCGATAGAAATGGGAAACTCGTCGGATGGCCTCTGCAATGCCTCGGTGTGCCATAGCATCCTGCCCTTTACCGATAGCCATCTCTGCCAGCGTGAGCAGGTTGGTTGCTGTCGACGGAATAGGCACGCTTTCGGTAGCTCCGTACTGCCTGGCGGCTGGATTCGGCGCACGCTTGTCCTGGCAGCCGACGGAAAAGCGTACCGCCAGCAGCAGAGCCGGCAGCCCTACACGTGAAGGCAGCGCTGGAGATCGCCTAAATGGTGGAAGTCGGACCATGGTCCTCTACCAGATGGAGAAATCCATTCGCATTGATGTTCCGGAGCATGTCCTGTGTCCCACTCGGCCACCAAACGACGAGGGAATAAATTTGTGTGGCGTCGCCGAGAACGAACGATGCGACGGCTTCGGAGTGTGACAGGTAGCTTGGAGCGCCCGGGATGGGTCTGGACTGCCGGATATCCGTTCTCGCCACGAATTCTGCGCCATATCCGCTGAAAATTGACGTGGTAGCCTCTACCGAAACCTCTACGAACCGGCGGCCATTATCCGCGGCGATATTTTAGTAGAGAAGCGCCCGTCCGCCGTGTTTCCCCCGTAGCGTAGCCGCCCAGGAATGCTGGGATGCAGAGCGGTAGGGCAGAAGTCAGCGCAGACATGGCAATGGTTGAAGGTAGGCGTCGTCGCAGTTTAGCGGATGGTGGCCGGAATGGCAAAGGGCTGGCGAATGAGTCTGCGATGGATTATGTGGGCGAAAACAGCAATAGGCTTACGGCTTGGCTGCCGTAAGCCTATTGCGCAATGAATCGTTGTGTACCAGGAAAAATCTAGTCGGCATGCTTCGGCTTGCGCCATGGTAGGTGATTGGACTCTCCGTAGCGGACGTGTTGCCGAAACGGTACTGCGCGACCATGCGGTGCATTCGGCTCGCTTTGTAGCTTCTATGCACTGACATTGGTAATATTGGGCACCTCCCTATGCCGCCTTGCTAGGAAACCTCCACCGATGCGTATTTTGAGTTGCTGGCCTCCAGAACGGGCTACTGAATAGCGTTGCCCAACTGACCATTGGCTTGTTCGTGCTGCGCCTTTTCCAATCCACTCATCAAATGAAACCTAGCTCCCGTGTGCTCGTGGGTCTGGCTTTCCTGTCCGCCGGTCCTATTACGGTCTGTGCAGCCCAGCCGCGAGATGGCCTTGATCCCACGATTCGCTCAGGTGTGATGCTGGCCGTTTCAGAGCACGTATACGTGATCCCGGACGACAGGCGGCCGCTTGTGCCAAACGTTGGATTCGTCGTAGGCGAAAAAAGCCACGTTGGTCATTGACACGGAGAGGCTAACGGGCAGATTGTCCTGGCGGAAGCTCGAAAGGTGGCCAAGGCATCAAAATTCTATGTAGCCGCCGCGCACACGCACCCTGAACATGATCTAGGGGCGATGGCCTTTCCGGCCGATGCAACCGTCGTCAGGTCGATCAGCCAGCAGGAGGACATCAAGGAATTCGGTATGGGGCTTGCCGAGCGATTCGCACAATTCTCCAGGCGTACCGCCGAACTACTGCAGGGGGCCCGCATCCGCGCTTCAGACATTGTTTTCGAGCGTGCTTTGACCGTGGACCTGGGCGGTGTGCATGTCCGCCTGATGGAAGCCGGTCCGACGCATACGCGATCTAGTGTTCTACGTCGAAGAGGACGGCGTGCTTTTCACGGGCGATGTTGTCATGGACCAGTTTCCAATGCCGATCAGTCCTACGTCCAGCATCCGGCGGTGGCTCGTCGCCCTGGATGAACTGGAGGAGTTCGGTGCTACGCTGATCGTCCCCAGCCATTATAGTACGGGTTCGGGCGAAATGATAGTCGCCTATCGCGACTATTTCACCACGGTGCAGTCCAGAGTAAATGCGCTGGCAACCGAAGGAATGACTGCTCAGGAGGCGGGGGCCATACTGCGGGTAGAATTGGCGGCCAAGTTTGGTACGTGGTCAGATCCGGACCGAATACAGCGCTCCATAGGCGCGGCTTTTAGAGAACGGCAACAGACGCCCTGAGAGGTCCGGTCCGTCTTTGCAAAGAAGCCAGCCGTTGCGTGTTGGGCTTGGTGTCGGTCCCGAATCAAGGTCGTGACGATGGAGGCATGAGACGAGTTTCTTCTTGTACCTTGTGCTCCCGACACTATCAGCTTTCCGGTGGATTGTGTCCCTCCGCGCCCGGTGGGAACGATGGCCTGACGATCTATCTTTTTGCGTATTCACTGCGGCAATCGGGCGATTCCTTATTGGCACCGGCGAACCCGGCCGTCTCCACCGAGGCCACATAGTGCAGGCTGCCGTAGGTATCTGTGAGGAGACGGCAACCAGTGCCGTAGGTGTAGGAATACCAGTTACAGGGGCGATGGAACCCTCGGAGGTGGGATCATGCGGGATGTACCTCTTGCCAGTGGGGTTGCCGACATTGGCCTGACCGGGACGACAATAGCACTTGAGGCAGTGTACCAGCGAATACCCCGCGTTTTGGCTCATTCTGGAGACAATCTACACATTGGCTGCCCGACTGCGGCTCCGGTCATTCTTCAGAATTGCAGACCGGGTGTTAGAGGCCAAGCGGGCGCCATACCCCGTTGAAATGCGGAGAGATGATCAATGAAACACGCCATGACAACACGCGCGCTCCGGTTGCTGTTCTTCGTTGTCATGGCCCATCAAGTCGCAGAGGCGCATGTGGCGGTGACCGGTAAGGTAGTAGCCGGTGATACGGGTGAGCCGATACCGGACATTGCCGAAATAATGTAGGGCGCAGCCGTCGGGGCGACCTCAAACGGCCGGGGTATACAATCCAATTCCGTTGACCGGATGATTTCCTGTAGTTTTCCATTGTGAGATTCGTCGGGCAGCGGTTGTGCCTTTCTGAAGGTGCCAGGACGCTGGGCGCGTGAACGGGTGATGGGACTGGATGAAGTCTGCATCGTGGGTCCACGCCGTCTGCGGCGTCGGGCGTTTGATGCGGCCGCGCCCGTGGATGTGCTTGGTCCCAGAGATTTTGCCGCACCGCCGGGCACGGATGTGGATGATGTACTCAGAGCGCAGGTTCCCGCCAAACATGTGCTGATTCATGGTATAGATGGTGAGGCCACGCCTAAAGGCTTGCCGACTGGCAACGTTGTGGTTCTCGCAAATGGCAAGCGTCGCCATCTGTCGGCCTCTACCGCGCCCTCCGGCCATTGCCTTAAGCTAGGTCCAAAAGCGGCGGATTTGAATATGGTTGCCGGCATTGCCATCAAACAGATCGAATCTCTGTGGCACGGGGCTGCAGCGCAATACGGCTCGGATGCGGTGGCTGGCCATTTCATTCTGCTACTCCGCGACGCTTCCGCCGGTGTCCGGGTGAAAACGCAAGGTGGGCCGTGCTTTCACGGACGCGGGGGCATAGGCGGACATTGCGGCGTTTGTCGGCCTTCTGCTCACACGAAATGGTCTTGTCAATCACAGTCTGGAGTAACGCAATGCAGCACCTACAGAACGTAGCGCGCAGGCGCAACGATACTGGCTGGTCGGGGTTATCCCGTTGCGGATCCCGCGCAAGACTGGGCACTCGCAGACACAATAATTCCCCAATTAAACCATCACAGGGCGAATGCGCGGCACAGGCCGACACGTTGATTGCAGAAGTGGTTTTTCAACATGCGGCCACGGTGCGTGCTCTGGCTCACAGCATTGGATGACCTGCAGAGGAAGCCGCAATGTATACGGGCCGGTGCGTCTGAAATAGGTTGTGCGAGGACAACGTCCTTCTTCCGTAGCTTGAGGTGTCCCACGGTAGCCGATGCGCTATCTTGGCCGACTGTGCGATTCGGCTTTCCCTCCATTGTTGCCCAGAATATCACGGCAAGAGTGCCACGCAAGGAGAGCGAGGATTGTCCTGAGCGACTGCCGGTATGCGGTACCGGCAGTAGATCCCGCAGGTATGCGCGGCGTGCTGTATAGCTTTGGGTCGAACGATATCCATTCTGTGCCGCACCGGAGCATAAGAATGCCGAAATTTCTCGAATGTCCAAAAGACCTGCCACTGTTAGCCGTGCATTGGTAACGCGGCTGTGGTTGTTGCGCCAGGGCCTTTCAAGACCACGGGGCATTGTGCCCCTTACGAGGGAAGTACTCGTCGACCATCTGACAAGGACAGGCGGGTTGCAGCTGGATAGCATCAATGTCGCAGACCGCGCCCACTATCTCACGCTATGGAGTCGCTTTGGATCTTACGACAAGAGGCTGGTCGATACGTGGGTTTATGACGATCGGGCTGCGTACGAATATTGGGGGCATGAGGCTTCGATTCTGCCTATCTCACACTTGCCCTTTGGATTGCGGCGAATGCGCGCCTTCCCGCCCGAAAGATGGCGCAATGCGGCCTGGTGGGATCGGTATAACGCGTCGACTGCTTCCAAGCGGCGTGTATTGGGCAGACTTCGAAGAGAGGGCCCTCTTGAGAGTAATGCCTTCGAAACCAGGCCTTCGGACACGCGCAATGCAGAGAGCTTAGGCATTCCATATCCAAAGGAAGATAAACGGGCCTTGCAGGTTCTCTGGCACGCAGGTAGAGTCGCGGTGCGGAGCAGGCGGCATTTCCGGAGGGTGTACGATTTGGCGGAGCGTGTCTATCCTGCGGCAACGCCGGTTCGAACAGCAGCCTATGAGGACAGCTGGCTACGGATCGGCCTTTCAGGTAACGGCATTGCCAGCGAAAAGCATCTCGTCAACTACTGGACGGCCCCAAGCCCGAAGGCGGCTGTACGCAAGCGCATAATCGCCCGCATTTAAAGGCAGGGCGTATCGTCGAAGTCTGTGTGAATGGGCTCGGCGGCCCCTTCTACGGGCTTTCTGAGCATCTTGATGAACTTGAGCGTGCCCCGGAGCCGCTGGGGACCACCCTGATTTGCCCGTTCGATTCACTACTATGGCAGAGGCAGCGGGCCGAAGACTTGCTGGGGTTCCACTACCGCGTGGAGTTATACGTCCCGCCACCCAAGCGCACCTATGGTTACTACGTGCTCCCAATCCTACACAACGGCCAACTGGTCGGCAGGGTGGATCCCAAGATGCACCGCAGTCGCGGCGTGTTTGAGATCAAGCGCGTCCATCTGGAGCCTGGATTCCAGCCGGATGGCGCGTTTAGCGCTGGGCTCCGAGGTGTACTTTCAAGCCTGGCGTCCTTCCTGGGCGCCACCGATATTCACGTCCCCAGAGATTGGTACCATCTCACCTAGCGGTCTGTAACGCTGGGTTGGGCCAACCTGCCCTTTAGTGGTAACTGCCGGCCATGGAGCTGTCGCCTATTTGCAATTCTGCTACCGTCGCACGTATGAAACGGATACTCCAGATTCTAGGGATCCTGCTCTCCGGGGTCCTGACAGCTATTCTGATTGTCGGGCTCTTTGTAAAACAGGTGGATTACACGACGACGACCGACGTACGTGCACCGGTCGAGGCTGCATGGGCCACGTTTACGGATTCCGACCGTATGCCGGAGTGGCTTACGGAATTTACGCATGCCGAGCAGCTCTCAGGAGAGCCTGAGGCCGTAGGGAGCCGCTACCGACTGCACTTTGCAGGCGATGTCTACGTGGACGAAACGGTGACCGTAATCGTGCCGAACGAGCGTTTCAGCTTCGACCTCGAGACAGAATTCTTTACCGGTCAAACGGTGGTTACTTTTGATGCTGCTAAGGTGGACCATACCCAAATTGCACAATCGGTTTCGATTCGGGGCTCTTCCTTCCTATGGCGAGCGCTGCTCCCACTCATGAAGCCCATGATGGCCTCCCACCAGGCAGCCATGCTGGATACCCTGCGCATGGTGATCGAAACGAAACCGTCGGTCGTGAATCCGGTCTACGAGCGGCCTGACCCACTTCAACCGCCGGGGGAAGACATGCAAATGCCCCCGTATTGGATGGTCCGCCTTGATAAGCCTGACAGCACGGTTACGGTCGGCTCGGCGACGGACTCAGTGGATGTCTTCTTCGTAAACATGACTCCGGGATGGCACATTACAACCGGTCCGGCAGCCGTCTTTTACCATCCGGCGAGTACCGCTTCCGGATCTTTTCGCGTCGAAGACGAAATTAACTTGTATGATCCACAGGGGCGTAACGAAGGGTACGGCCTCTTCATAGGTGGTAAAAACCTGAGAGGCAATGACCTGTCGTACGATTACTTCCTCGTGCGCAATAGTGGCGAGTTTCTGATCAAGCGGCGGCGTATGGGTGACGAGACTGCAACGCTAGATGACTGGACCCAGAGCGCTTCCATTGTCACATTTGGCGCGGATACACGAGGCACGGCTACGAATGTCCTCGCCATCGAGGCCGGACCAGACGATGTCCTATTCTTCATTAACGGAGACGAAGTGGCCCGGCGGCCGCTAGCGGAGACGGCGACAGAGATCTTATAGTAGGGACTGCTCCGGCTGGGCGAGCTACATTAGCTCGTTCACCACATTCACCCAAACCGGAACAGCCTCATGCAAAGATACACTCCAACATTCACTTCGGCCTCCTCGCTGGTTGTCGGCATGGACGTGCACAAGAAGACCATTGCGCTTTGCGTGTACGACGACAGCACGGGCGAGGTAATTGACGAGCGGCAGTTGCCGCACGACATGCCGAGAATCCGCAAGTATGTGCAGAAGTTACAGAGGCGCTACGGCGAGGTTCGTTGCTGCTACGAAGCGTCGTCCTGCGGATTCGGCCTGCAGCGTGCGCTGCAGGTGCAGGGCGTGCACTGCGACGTGATCGCCCCTCATCCATTCCGCGTCGACCGGGCGAGCGTATCAAGACTGATCGACGGGATGCGATGAAGCTGGCCACGCTGTATGCCAAAGGGCTGCTGACGCCGGTGTGCGTACCGGAAGAGGAGCAGGAAGCAGCCCGGTCCCTTTTGCGCTGCCGCGCTGACCTGGTGGAGTCTATCACGCGCACCAAGCTGCGGATCCTGTCTTTCATTCAGACCCGGGGCTTTCGGTACACCGGTGCCACAAACTGGACGAAGGCCCATCGGAAGTGGATTCGCGCCTTGCCGGCAAGGGCGGTGGACCAGGTCACGCTGCAGACGTATCTGCACAATCTGACGTATCTGGAGCAGGAAGTGCACAGACTGGAACAGCAACTGGCAGAGGAGGCCGAAAAGGACCGCTACAGAGAGCCCATGGGGGTGCTGATGGCCTTCCGGGGCATTGGCTTTGTGACGGCCATGACGCTGGTGTGCGAGTTGGGAGATATCCGTCGCTTCGCGCATCCGCGCCAGTTGATGGCATTTCTGGGTCTGGTGCCGAGCGAGTACAGCTCGGCAGATCACACGCAACGCGGTTCCATCACGAAGACGGGTAATACGCAGGTGCGGAAGGCACTGGTATCTACAGCATGGAAGTATGCAGTCCCGCCGCGGTGCAGTAAAGTGCTACGCGAACGGCAGCAGGGCGTCTCGGCCGAGGTCGTTCTACTGGCATGGAAGGCCCAGTGCCGGCTGTACAAGAGATTCCGCAAACTGAGTCAGACGAAGTCGCGATGCGTGGCCAACACGGCGGTGGCGCGTGAACTGGCGGGCTTTCTCTGGGAGGCGTTGCGTATGCACACGGGCTCGCCGTTGCCGAAGGCCGCCTGACTCGTATCTTGTAACCAAAGAAATGGCCTATGGAGAAGCGATCGGGCACGGTAAGGAGAACCCACGATATGCCCTTGCGATAGCCAGCTCTCTTGCTGGTGAGCGCGCGTTCAGAGATAGTGGCAGCGCCCGTCGAAACCGAAATCATGCGTTATGGTCCTTCGGGGCTTAGCACGCGAATACCAGATTGATTAGCCGTCGAAGCCGCCCGGTCGCTTCTCCAGAGGTCAAGCCAAAACTCTTCATGTAATCTTCACTTGAAATAATATCCTACTATACCAAGGCATTGTCGGGCTACGTGCGAATCACCTCCTTAACCTCCACATTGAAGGTTTTGCGGTTGAAAGCAAGTGACGGCCTTCAAGCGCAACGCATCACTGCCGCCACAAAAGAATTGGTTGGTGACCGGGTAAGGTTCGTAGCGTATGGTGCTGCCGCACGCGAGACGTGGCGCCGTGCAAGGCCACGGGGTCGAATTCAATTTTCTTGTTGCAGGTTGAAATCACAGACACTGGCCATGGAGATCATCTTATTCTGTGCCATATCGGAGGGAAACACCTCGGTTCCATAATTCTCGTTGCGCGTGTGGTTTTCAGTCGGCGGGACTGGTTTTGCGAACAGGCTCCGCAGCTGCGCATTTGTTTAGCTTGGGCCTGATACACACACAGTGGTCAGCACGCTAACGGTTGATTAACACCTGGGGGAGGGTAGATGCGATACATAGCGGCGCGCGTTCACGTTTCGATGGATGACAGCACATTGAGCGAGCCCGGTGCCAGTGGACCTGTACAGGCGGTGCCACAGCCTGTCAGCCTCACCCAGATGGGTCTATGTGAGAATGATGGCGCTCCTGCTAGGACCAAGCAACTGCTTCGTTTCTTCGAGAGCCACTAATGCCACAGCCCCTGGCCACGCGGCCCCCGGCGGCGGGCTCGAAACAGCGATGAACCCAGGCCCCTCCGTATCCGGCTCTGAGGGCAGTCACCGATCCGGCTTGTATGGTGGTCCCCAAGGGACTTCATCATTGACGGCAACGCCCCCGTACCCTACTCTGATACGTACTGGCACAGTCCGGAAAGGTAACCCATTGCTGCAACATTGCCGGGACTGTGCCTGAGTGCGGTCTCCCAGGCAATTTTGGCCTCATCACAGATGCCGACCACAGCATACGCAAGGCCGAGGCGCAGCCAGACGTCCACATTCGTTTCGTCAAAGCTGAGGATTGCCAAGAATAGTTTGATTCCTTCAACGGTATTACCGCTCGCCACTAGCGTTTCTGCCAGGCTGCGTTGTACTTCGAGATTTCCCGGCTGCATGCTGGCGGCCATGCTGAATGCCTCGACCGCGCGGTCGTACATTTCTGCCGTGCGATAAAGATGGCCAAGGCGCCTCCAGTTTTCGATCTGAGAGGGATTGAAACTGGTAGCCTGCTCCAGGCGGGAAATCCGGTCCATGAGGAGCCGCGCCGAGTCTGCTCGCACAAGGTAATAATGGGCCTCGTCGTCGCGGCCCAGTCGAAGCAGCACCTGCCCCAAGTTGTACTGCGCGGGATAGTGCAGCGGCAACGCGTCGGCGGCTTGCTTGAGGTATTTGCCGGCCTCTTCCGGATGGCCGGACCGGAAGAGCTGAGATCCGACAACGAATTGATAATTTGGACTGTTCGGGTTTAGCGCCAGCGCGTTGCGAGAGTAGATGAGGGCGCTGTCGTAGTCCCCGAGCTTTTCCAGCAATTGCCCGTACATCATATGCGCGGTAGCGTTCAAACTGTCCAGTGCAATGGCATTGCTGTACGCCATCCGGGCGCTATCCGCCACGCCGGCATCGGCATAAATTTGCCCTAGTTGTTCGTATAAGGCGGAATGGGGGTGGATTTCTTCCTCTTTTCTGTACAGACGGACGGCCTCGTTGGGGTTTCCGAACTCAAGCTCAATGTCTCCCAATTTCATCCAGGCACCGGCAAGAGTGGGGTCCAGTTTGACGACCTGACGGAAGGCCTCTCTCGCGGCATCGAGCCGTTTCATGCCCAGGTACACATTGCCGCGCAAGAAATGAATATCGGCTAGTTCGCCATGGTATGCTTCAGCGCTGTCGGCCAGGGCCAATGCTCTTTGATAGAAGCCTAGCTGATAATCCTCCTGGCCTTCGAGCAACAAGTCTCGGACGGCCGGAGCGACTGTGCGCGGCGGTGCATCGGTCCGTGTCAGCTTGGCGTCATCCGAAGAACAGCCCGTCCAAAAAAGCGCAAAGACGATCCACATCGGCACGATGATCGAATGCCCGTTCCGCTGAATCATATGCGTTGCTTTGATACCCTGATTCCAGAAGGTAACACGCAGTCTCGAGAATGGGGCACTTGCACAATTCATTCATTGTCAGCGGTCAAACGCCTTATCCGGCCGGGGAGGGCGACGAGCTCACCCGAGCCCTCCACAAGCAGCACCTCTTGGTCGGGTGTCACCTGCTCAAACCGTTCCACCTGCCCACTCGGCCACATTACCTCTAACGATGTAACCGCGCGCCGGGCCCCTAATCCGAACGTGGCCGTCAATTCAGATTGCGACAGGTAGCTCGAACCGGTGCGGATTCTTCGCTCCATCATGAGCCCGCCTACATAGGCGCGAATGCGGGCCCCTATCGCATCGCGGTTCGTTACGGTTCCTTGCAAGCGTACCCGTAGAAAATGACCGGCCGGTAAGTTATTCCGCCATAGATGCACCGGACTGTTATTGTCGGTCATGAGTATATCGAGATCGCCATCCCGGTCGTAGTCTCCGATGGCCACCCCCCGGGCCAACATCAATTTTGCGAGAGGTCCACGCTGGTGGTTGACCACATCGAAGATCCCGTCACCCCGGTTAAGGAAAAGTTGAGGCCGTTGCCGGAATGTTACCCCAACCTGCCTCTGCCATACATACTTCAACACATGGCCGTTGCCCAAGAGAACGTCAAGATCAGTATCGAGGTCGACATCGAATAAGACAAGGCCGAATGTTAGCGTCGGCATTGTAGGGAAGCCTATGCGTGATGCCGCCGCCCGGTCCATGAAGAGTCCGTTTCCTTCGTGTCGCCAGATGCCTACCATCTCATCCGAAAAGTTGCCGACAACAATGGTAGTCTCGCCCGTGCTGTCGATCACACCCGTGTCAACCCCCATGCCTGCCCGTGGTGTGCCGTTGTGATCCAGGGCCACGCCGCTGCGGCCACCGGTCTCGGAGAAAGTTCCGTCCTGGTTGTTCCTGAATAGGAAGTTACGCTCGCCGTCGTTCGTGACGTATACGTCCGGCCACCCGTCACTATTGTAGTCTAATTCACTGACGCCGAGCCCTTTGCCTTCCTGCGCGTGAAGTCCATCCCGGAAACCTGCAGCTACGGTTCGGTTGGAGAAGGTCCCATCGCCGTTGTTGAGGTAAAACTGGTCCTCCACGCCCGTGTAGTCTCGTGGATTGCAGTAATCCCTGATCTCCACGTCCATGCAGACTATATCTATTTCAGGGGTCCAATGCAGGTAGTTGGCTATATAGAGATCCAGGTGCCCGTCACGGTCAGCGTCAAAGAACATGGCCGAGGCGCTCCAACGGGCGCCAACAGCGATGCCAGCCTCGCGACCAATCTCCCGAAAGACACCGCCATCATTTCTGAACAGCCTGTTTTCAAGGAGCGTAGTCAGCAGAATATCCGGGTCGCCGTCGTTATCGTAATCGGCGGCAACCATCCCCATACCGTAGGCTCGGACACTGCTCAGGCCCGCTTCATCCGTCTTTTCCGTGAATGTGCCCTCACCGCTATTCCTGAATAGGGCCAGTGCCGGCACGTTGTCCTGAGGCCGACCGGGGAGACTTCCACCTCCGACGAGTAGAATGTCCAGGCATCCGTCGCCGTCATAATCGATGAAGCCTCCTCCACTCCCCAGAAGTTCCGGCATCCAGTACTGATCAAAGCTTCCGTTGACGTGCCGGAATGAACCCAGGCCTGCCGGCTCCGCAACGGCTGTGAAGCGGACGGAAGTAGTCTCATCCTCGTCGAATGACGCACGGGACGATGGGGGGTCCGAACAGGATGCGCCAAGAAAGGCAAGACCGAAAATAACGAGGGAGGATGTCCAATGGCGAAACGCCGATGCTCGCAAGGGTACGAGCGGGGTAATCCCACCACGCATTGGGCTGAATTCAGGCATTACGGGCCGGCTATATGTGTTTTCATTGAGTGGTCTGCTTCCGTTGAGCCGCGGCCGTCCAATTCATGGCGCCTCCGGCACCGGCGTGCTTCGGCACCAGATTTCCCGCGGAGCGTCTTCACGGGCACGGTCTCCGGCAGGCAGGCGCGCTGGGATGTCTGTACGTTTTCTGCCCGGCGTAGACCTGTTCCGTCCCCGAGGGAAGCCCCCCGCTTACCGGCTAGCACCTTCGCTCTCCATGTCGTCCGTGGCCAGCGAGCGGCACCAAGCGTCGGCACGGGACACAGAGGCAATCGCAAGACTTCTGACTTAGTAGCGCCGGTTGAGGGTATATTGAACATTAGAGTGTATGCGGTTAGGTTTCCTCGCGTTGGCGAGGCCAAGCAATTTCGAATTTACCCTTTTACAGGCATTATGAGCCCAATGTGCGCCAATTGCGGCAGAACTCTGTACACCACGAAACTGGGCTGCATATCTGGTCCAGAGTGTAGAGAGAGCCCTGCAGGCCCGCTGTGGTGTGCCAATGCGAACCCGTCAAACCTTCCTTGGAACCCACTTGCGCTTTGGTTACCAAGGACATCCATGCTAATATTGCAATAGCCCTGTTCCAGGCATTCTGCAGCACGTGCAGTTAACCCATGCGGGCTCGGCGGTGCCTGGAAGGTGGCTGCAGCCAGCCCTTTCGGCATTAGGGATGAGGTTGTGGGCGCGCATCAAGGCCTCTCCAGTCGTGAGACAGGCAATCTCCGACGAAATGTTAGGAATGGCCGAAGAATTCGAGGTCGGATCGTGGGGGATCTGCTCTGTTTAGCGGTGCAAGTCTATTCCTTACGGTTATTGACGTTCCCTACCAGGGGGCCGTCGGCGCGACTCTCTGGGGATCGGCGTCGTCGTGTCTAGCGGGACCGAATCAACCTGACGTTCGGGTCAGCCGGTGCTTTGAACACACCGTCCAGGGCAGCCGCCTTGCTTGCGCTTGATCGGGGCCGTGCCGACGCCGAGGCGACGGCGCATGTAAGGTGTTGCCGGTCGGTATAGCGGAACGGATGGCTACGAAGCACAAGCGCTTGGCGGGGCGCTGAAGGCTCCCGGCGGCCGCTTTCATAGCCTGGTGGCGGCCGGGCCGTTGATCGTCCAGATGGAGAGTGGTCTCCTGTTGTGCATTATGGCCGAAGAGTTCAATTGAAACCTCGCAGAAACCGTTCCGCGTGAGGAACGCACGCCGGCTCCGTGCCGCATTCTTCAAGTAAGGGGCCAATCCGGCTGCCGTATCGGAGGAACCATCCATGAGTCGTCTGCCCTAACCCGAATACCCCTCCACACAGATCAGATGTACTCCACCGGACGGATAGCTACACCAAAAATGTAACGAACTGTCTCACTTCTTGTTGGCACAGAGGGGGAGGACTACGGACCACGCTTTTTGTACGAAGATCTGTACTGCGCGAGCGAAGACATAGCGCACTAAATCTAGGAGCAGCACTTGGCGCTGTTTGCGAATCGAACCCCCATCTCGAAAATGCGAAGCAACCTATTGCGGCTCTACTATTTTACGATTGCCAATGCGTTCATGACGATACTCAAGGAGTGGGGGGCAATGGGCACCGAACTGGTGGCTTCGGCGCCGTGCGTTACCATACGAACACGCCTGCTGAAGATCGCAGGGGGTTTCCATGAGCGTACGCCGGCTGCGACGGTCGCTTTCTTCGGCGCATCCATGGCAGCCGTCATTCGCCTGGGTCCTTGCGAATCTGCGAGCGATGGCGCCACAGCCCGTTGTACCTGGGTCAGTGCAGCCTCCATCCGCACGCGGCATTTGCATCGCGACCGCACCGGTGGCAAGTGCATTGGTGTAACCCAAAGAACGCCTGCCGCCGTAGCGCGGTAATCGGATAGCTACGCGCTCGCCGTGCCGGAAGAAAAAAAACGTTGCATGCACCTCAATGCGCTGCCCGCACGGTCCAAGTCACACCGAAGCGAGGCACGACCGTAGGCCACAGCCGCAGCCCTGCCAATAGCCCGCCATTCCGGAGTCGTCGCAGCCAGCATCAGGGTTCTTCAGCCCCCTGGTGAGGTATGTGGGCTAAGGAGTCCTTCTTTTCTTGCTGAGGTCCAGCCACATCCTGTGCTTCTGTGGGCAGGCTTGCGAGGCGTTCGCCACGAGGGCGGACGTAGGGCGCGCCCGTGCTTAAGGCGTATAAGATGTCTGAACCGACCGCGTCTACTACAAACTCCGCCGCTGTACCCCTATGGCACGGACCACCACGCGTCTATTTCGGACTGCAATTCGACTACCAGATCCGGCCGCTGCTCTGCCATGTTACTCAGCTCATGCGGGTCCTCCAGTACGTTGTAGAGCTCCGGCTCGAATCGCATCCAAGCCGCCGTGTCGCCGCTTAGCATAAGCTGTACATCGCGGTTCGGCGCGTAGGGCAAAATTAGTTTCCAACCATCCTGTTGAACCACGTATCGGTACTTGAGATTGGCCACTGGATCCCGTATGTCCACGGCGGTATGCGCGAACAATTCGCCGAAGATACGGCCGCGACCGGTGAGCTTATCACGGTCACGCAGGTCAATTCCCGGCAGGTCCATTTGCATTTCTGCTCCCACGGCTCCAAGTATGGTAGGAACTAGGTCGATGGTGCTTACGAGGGTTGCTTGGTCACGCCCGGGCTCGATGATACCGGGCCATCGGATCATGATGGGCGTCCTCATTCCCGCATCGTACGGAGACATCTTGGCGCGCATATCGGCCATTTTCTGATCTCCAACCGGTTGCTGCCACCCGTTGTCAACTGCATACAGAACGAGCGTGTTGCTCCGAAGACCCTTGGCGTCAAGATGCTCCAACAGTGCGCCCACTGTATGATCGAACCACTCGATCATAGCATAGTATTTGGCGACCGGTTCGGGGCGCTCGGGATCCCGGTATCTTTCTAGGAGGCTGTCAGGGGGATCGTGGGGAGTATGTGGCAGAAATGGTGCATAGTAAAGCATAAACGGTTCGTTCTGGTTGATTTTAATGAAATCAACCAGGGGCTGCATCCCTTCCCTACCGATTGCCAGCCCCGCGTCGCCATGCCGGCCTCCTTTGGTAACATCCCCGTGCGTCATGCCATCGGTAAAGCCGTGATCCGTTGGATCACCTTCCCACCACTTGCCGGACTGAAAACTTACGTAGCCGTCCAAATGGAGGGCCTCAAGCA
Organism: Rhodothermales bacterium; assembly: GCA_965216255.1. Classification (GTDB taxonomy): domain Bacteria; phylum Bacteroidota; class Rhodothermia; order Rhodothermales; family Bin80. The sequence goes on along the minus strand of OZ244148.1, from coordinate 2,275,069 downwards.
CCGTTTCGCGGTGCCGGAAAATTTGCTCCATATCCGAGCGAGCTTCCGGACTCACACGCATACCGCCCGGAGGGTCGTTTCCCGTGATGCCATGCTGATGTGGGAAAAGCCCCGTGACCATGGTGGCCAGGCTTGGCCTGCACACGGAACTGGGCGTGTAACCCCGGGTGTAGAGCAGGCTTTCAGTGGCAAGCCTGTCGAGGTGTGGTGTCTGCACAAACGGATGCTCCATGAAACCGTGATCGCCCCAATGGTGATCGTCGGAGATGATCAGGACAATGTTGGGCGGCGTGTCAGCGGCGGTAGAAACCGGCGCTTCACCTGGATTCCGGCACCCAAGTGATGCCAAGAGGAAAATGTATAACCCGGTCGCTGCTCTCATTCTTTAGCCGTTATTTGCGCACGTCCAAGTTTGTGGCTTAGCCTTCGTCGATTCGATGCCGGAGCGATTCCGTCGCCCCCGCCTATGGCTCCGTCCGTACCTCCTCCATCAAATTCTCCAGTTGGGTCACGATGTCCGGGTATCTCGAAGAGAGGTCATTGAACTCGCCGACGTCCCGGCTCAGGTCGTATAGCTCGACCCAAACCCTACCCTGCGCGCGGAAGCGCAGCAGCTTCCAATCCTCGTGCCGAATGGCTTGTACATAGTGCCCGCCCCAGCGGTTGTCATACTCCCAGTAGAGATACCGGTGTGTCGGCACGGCTCCGGTTCCACCAATAAGGTTTACCATCGATAGTCCGTTAACTGGTGGAGATGAGATCCCGGCGAGGGCGGCAATAGTGGGCAGAAAGTCCGACGCGGTCCATGGATGATCACTTACCATTCCCTCAGGCACAATGCCGGGTCCCCAGGCGATCATGGGAACTCGGATGCCGCCTTCATACAGGTCACGCTTCAGACCTCGGAGCGGGCCGTTACTCTCGAAGAAGCCGGGGTCCGCACCTCCTTCTACATGAGGGCCGTTGTCGCTGGTAAAAATCACGAATGTATTGTCGTCCAGGCCAAGTTCGCGCAGACGATCAAGGATGCGCCCCACATCGCGGTCCAGGCGCGAGACCATGCCCGCGAACGCTGCGTGCGGCTGCGGCTGGGCCCGGTACGTTCCGATCACTCCGCAGCATGGGAACGGTTTTTCCGGCATGAGCAAACTCTTGCCGCTAGCGTCTTGATATTGCGCCATGGCCGTTTCAGGCACGAGCAGCTCTGCGTGCACGAGCGTAAAAGGCAAATACAGGAAAAAGGGCCTAGCCTGATTCCTGTCGAGGAAATCGAGCGCTGCATCGGTGAACAGATCGTGCGTGTACTGAGTGGTGTCTACGTCAACCCGCTCCGTGTGACCGTCACGTATGGCATAAAGGTGGTCGGTGTAATACGAGTGGGCATCGACATGGCCCAGATAGCCCAGGAATTCATCGAAACCCTGGCGATCCGGTGCACCTGTTTGTGTATCACCGAATCCCCATTTTCCGAATACACCGGTGGCATAGTCGGCCTGCTTCAGCACTTCGGCAATGATCACATCTTTCTCGCCCAACCCGGGGCCCGCATTTGAGCGTGTGTGGGCGTGCGCCATGTCCATTCCTGTTAATAGTGCGACCCGCGAAGGTGCGCACACGGTATTGCCCGCATAAAAATTCGTGAAGCGCATGCCCTCTTCAGCCATTCGATCCAACCGGGGCGTCATGATTTTCTTTTGTCCGTAGACGCCCAGATCACCGTAGCCGAGGTCATCGGCCAGAATGACGATAATATTTGGTGGCGTACTGTCCTTAAGGGCGCGAGCAAGCACGCCTGGCGCCCCGGCGTATGCCTTGTCTGTACTAGACAGTCGCATTCCTGGATGATGGGCGGCGGTGTCCACTCCGGGCACCTGCACGAGCCCGGAGAGAATGCCGGCAAAAGCAGCCGCTCCCAAGAGAGAGCGCAGGGCGCTTCCTCGCGGCCCAAACCTGGCGGTCGGTTTTCTTGTGGTCATTTTACTTGATTCTAGCGAAGCTCTGCCTCAGACCGACCAGACTATGGGTCTGGCGTTGTTGCTTGAGTTGCCGGCGCTCCCACATTGAGCATAGCCCTTGGTTTGCGTACGACAATCTTTGGGATGCGCAGGCGCGTCCCAAATGTGGAGGCTACCATGAAGATAGCGCGCAATGTAGCCGAAGTCGTCAGCATGTTTCGCCGGAATCCGAATGTATTTATCGGCTTTACCTGAATGTGCATGTCTCTACGGTGTAAACGCCCGGTGGAGCGGCGTAGTTCTTTCGGGAGATTCACGGCAAGCCTATACCTTCTTGTTCGATGATGGCACCCATGACGCGTACCTTTGTGCAGGTTATTGAAGCTTTCGTCAAGCGGGAGGGTGTTGACTTGATTGCGTTCAAGTCTGGTGAGCGGAAGGATAGTCGCACACAGGAATACTCGTGTAACTGGCCCGGGAATGCAGGGGTCCTGTATGTAGGGAAGGCGCGAGTGATGCGCACGCAGGCCTATACGGATCCCGCTACGGGGTAGCGCAGGACGCGCCTGGTGCCATGCCCAATGCCCACTATTTCTACCTCTAGGACGATGATTTTGGGCCGCTGGTCATCAAGTTCTGTTCTACTTCCCGTACACCGCCCGGCTTTGCATCCATGGGTACGAATAGGTCAAGCGCCTGCTGGATAAGCGGGGTATAGCGGACGAGGCCCTCGACCATGGCGTCCTTTCGTGCGAAGATCCTCAGGCACTGAATCAGCTACGCCAGACCATCACTTCCGGGCGCATAGACCAGCTGCTGCGCAAGTGGTTGGCACGGTCGGTGCATCCCTTCACGGCGGAAGATCGGCAGGCAGGTGCATGGACAACGGACTCCAATGCCGCGACAAGCTCAGTAGTCGCACGTATCCCGTGCCGCATCCACTGTAGCCTCTGCCCATTGCCGAGGCTGTCCACATGAGCCTGGACTCGCGCGTGGCCGCTTGCATGTGTCCTTGACCAGGGGATTCCGCGTTGATCCGGACCGGTGAACCGGCTCTTGCGCCCTTTTCTCACCGTCCCGGTATTGCTTCACCGGGACAAACCGGGTGCAGTAGACATAGTGAGGCCGAAGGCAGGTTGGGCTGCGTTGCCTATCTATAGGGACAAAGACAAGGCGGCGCTGCACTTGCATGTAGCCGTCCAGCAGACATAGTCCTGCGGGGCAGCAGCCTATGTACTCGCATCAGGCCCTGTCAGCCCTCTGTGCGCGCGGAATAAAGTACGTACCGATGACCTTGTTTTGGCGTGTGTGCATTGCATTTCTAATGCCGCCCAACTTAACTTAGGGAAACACAGCCCTTCAGTTAACTAATTATAGGCACCTCGGGGCTGAGCGGGTCGATATTAACTGAGTCCGTAAGTAATGGAACGCGCAATCTGTCCAAATACAGGTTCGTTCGGTGGATGCGGCTCATATGCCAGTTTGCTCGGTCTTGCAACACTCTAAGGTAAGAGGGTCAATATAGTCCCGGGGCACCTATCCAAACCAAACCTTTTCGAAGGAGGGAGCGCTATGGCTTCATCGGTACTAAGGAGTTTTGTCTTGATCTCCCTTTTTGTCTTTCTGACGGGAGTCTCCTCTACGGCCCAGGCACAAATTGGCTTTGCCGCCGGGTACGGCCTCCCGGTTCTTAGCAGCCCGAGCTTCTCAAGCTCCGCGCAGAACACGTTCGAAGGTACGGGAGGCATCAACGTCGGCATGTTTTACGATTTCCGATTCGGCAAGGTTGACCTGCGCCCGGGCCTGTTCTTTCGGCAGGGAAACTTCGAGTGGATGTCGCCGAGCTGGAAGCCAGAAGAGAATCCCATACCGTCTACCTTGAGAGTCGCAGAGATACCGATTGACGTGCTGTATCACATTCGGATGGCGTCGTTTAGTCCTTATGTGGTGGCCGGGCCTGTCTTTAGTTTCCTTCATACGGATCAGCAGGACGTGCGTATCTCGCTGGACAATCCGACGGGGTCTACTTCATTCATGGGTATCACCTTGGGTGCAGGAATCGAGCTTAACGCATTGGGTTTGCTGCTATTCCCCGAAATCAGGTATACCCATGCGTTGTCGGCTTTTCTGAAGCAGGACTATATTGTCCGAAGCGTCCCGTTTGCTACGGAGAGCGGTCAGCGTCTCAGCAGTCTCACCGTCCGGTTGGGCATTGCGCTTTCGTCCTATGAATAGAGCACGTTCACCGGAAGGTCTGATACCGCGGGTTTCCAGCGGTCACTGCCTCCCTTTCTTCACCCTTTGGTGGGGCCGGCGTTTCGTCCTTTCCCCGAACCCATTCTCCATCTACAGACTCAGACCAGTTATGAATGCCAACACAACTAAAGGAGTGGTTTTTCTCCTCCTGGTCGGGCTTGCCTTTGCCTCGCTTTCAATGCAGGCTGCGTACGCACAGGGAACGATTGCAGGTGTCGTGACCGATGCTGACACTGGAGACCCGCTTCCCACTGCCACTGTCGACATCGTCGGGAGCCAGATTGGTGCCACGGCCGACTTGACGGGTAACTACTCGCTCCCGGGTGTCGCTCCCGGTACTTACTCGGTACGCGCCAGATTCGTCGGGTACTTGCCCATGACGAGGGATGGGGTGGTGGTTGCCGACGGAGCCACGACGAATGTTGATTTTGGGCTGAGGGAGACTGAATTCGGCCTAGAAGAGGTCACGGTGATAGGTTATGGTGTCCAGCGGAGAGAGGACGTCACGGGCTCTGTGGGCATTATCGATACCGACAACATTGCCGCGGTGCCGTTGATCAGCGTAGATCAGGCGCTGCAAGGCCAGGTGGCGGGCGTAACTGTACAACATGCGACAGGTGCTCCCGGCGCGGGACCGCAGATACAGGTGCGCGGCACGGGTAATCTCGGGGCCGGAGGTCAGCCCCTGTATGTTATCGATGGCTTCGCATTGCCGCAGCCGAGTCAGGTCACTACGCTGACACGGAATCCCCTGGCCGATATTCCACCGGAAGATATCGCGTCAATTACGATTCTGAAGGATGCGTCAGCTACGGCCATTTACGGCTCTCGGGCCTCCAATGGTGTAGTGATTATCACGACGAAGAATGGAAGTTCAGGGCCACTTAGTGTCAATGTATCGGCGTACTCGGGCTTGGCTTCACCGATGGATCGGATGACGATAAATGCGGCGACTCCATATGAGTTTGCGCTGTTCCAGAACCGCCTCTGGGCGGGCCGTGTTGCTGCAGGCACCGCCAACAGCATTCCGGATCAGTACCAACGCCCGGATGACTACACATCGCTGACCACCAATTGGTGGGATGAGATTCACAGAAATTCGAAGCAGTTCAACGCCCAGATCTCCGTGAGTGGCGGAAGTGCAAACCTGAGATCGTATTTCTCCGCGGGGATAACCAGCCAGGAGGGTCAGGTCAGGGACACGGATTACACCCGGATGTCCCTGCGGGCCAATCTCGAGTCAGATCTATCGGATCGTGTTACTGTCGGGCTGCGCGTCTCACCCACGTACTCCATCCGAAACCTCAGCTATCAAGGCGGCATAGGCCGGGGAGGTGACCGTGAACCTGGTGGCGGCCCGTGGATGATGTGTCCCCTCGCAGAGGTTCGCCTTGCTGACGGCAGCCTGAATCCTCAGATTGGGGCTGCGCCGGGGTTCGTATGTCCCGGAGTATGGAGCCAGCCGAACCCTATTTTGTGGTTGGAGAATGACGAGGATCGTCAGGAATCGCTGCGGACGCTCAGCAGCGCGTATATCAATTACGAGATCGTTCCCGGGCTGACGTTGCGCCAGAGCTTGAACGTGGATTACGGCTCGAGCGGACGTAATGAATTCACGCCATCGATTGTTGGACGGAGGCGCAGACCTCCGCCCCGCGTGCCTACTGGCAGGTACAGTACCAGCAACAATCTAAACTGGCTGAGCGAGTCAACGGTCAATCTTTCTACCACGCTTGGCCCTGGCCGGCTTGAGGCGCTGGCGGGATTTACCGCGCAGGAACAGTTGAACCGGAGCTCCAATTTCAGCGGAGACTTCCCGAATGATGATATCCGGACACTTAATGTCGCCTTCAATCTCCAGGGCAATACCGGTGAGTCGGCTTGGTCCCTGATGTCGGGGCTGGCCCGCCTCAATTACAACTTTAAGGACCGCTTTGTATTCACGGGCACCATCCGGACAGACGGGTCTTCACGCTTTGGGTCGGAGAAACGGTGGGGAACATTCCCTTCAGGTGCAGTGGCGTGGAATCTCCATAACGAATCGTTCATGTTGGCGCTACGGCAGGCCGTTCCCGAACTGAGGGCCAGGTTCTCCTATGGTGAGACGGGAAACAATCAGATCGGAAATTACTCTGCTTTGGGGGTCGTCGATGATAACGACTACGTGCTTGGTGGCAATGTTGTTGCCGGCCGCATTCTGGGCACATTGGGTAACACCTTGCTCGGATGGGAGAAGACGGAAGAATATAACTTCGGTGTTGACGCCTCGCTCCATGATTATCGATTGAGGCTTTCGGCTGAACTTTACCAGCGCACTACGAACCAGCTTCTACTTAACCGCGAGCTGCCCCGAACGACCGGTTTCGCCAGTATCACGGAGAACTTGGGCGAAATCAGAAATCGTGGTGTTGAGTTCACCCTGCATTCGTCCAACATAAGCAGGGATAATTTCTCGTGGAGGTCGGACTTCAACATTTCCCTCAACCGCAATCAGGTCACGAGTCTGCCGGAAGGCAACGACATTCGTTACGGAGCCGAAGGTCCGGCTGAGTACATACACAGGGTGGGCCTTCCGATGGCAACCTACGTTGGCTATCTTGTTGACGGCGTCTATTCCCAGGCACAGCTGAACTCGTTGACGGGCTACGCCGGCGCGGCCCCTGGCACCATCATCTTCCGGGACCTCAACGGGGACGGTGTTATTTCGGAACGGGTCGTGCAGCCAGCCGGAGACTTCGCCGTCTTGGGCGATGCTTATCCTGACTTTACGTTTGGTATGACGCAAACGGTAAGCGTAGGGCAGTTCGACTTCCGGGCGCTCGTCACAGGCTCATTCGGCGGGGACAATTTGCTGGCCGAATTCTATAGGACGGCGCGAAATATCGACGGTCTCTTTATCGTAGATTCCGACTACGTCCAGAACATGTGGGTTTCTCAAGAGCAGACTGGTGATGGCTTGACGCCGACCCCGCTTGGTGGTGCCTTCGGACGTCAGCAGTATCGGGATAACAACCATTCCCTGATGATCTCAGATGCGAGCCACTTCTGGTTAAGGAATCTGATGGTCCGATACAACTTGCAAGGCGGCTTCCTTTCAGGGTCAAGTGTCTATCTCTCGGGAGACAATTTGGTCATTCTGTCGCCCTACAACGGCAATCCGGACGTTACCGACATGGAAACGGCCAATACGCAGCCGGGGGTGGACTTCGGTAACTACCCGATTCCGAGGAGTTTTACCTTCGGTATTGACATTGCCCTGTAGTGAAGTCAATGGTCTGACGCCGGGAGGCACTCCAGACGTTAGGCCCGATACCTCGAATCAAACCGAATTGGAGATCAAGATGAGACCTAGAACAACCAGCGTGCGATCGGCCATAATCGTCTGCCTGCTGCTCCAGTGGACCGCGTGTGATTCGTTTCTGGAACCCGATCCCAAATCGTTTTCCACGACGGCCAATTTCTATGAGACACAGGAACAGTTTGAGGCAGCGGTTATCGGGGTCTACACCCGATTCAGAGATCTCGCCGGTGATGACAATTACCGGCACATGGCCGATCTGAGGGGGCCAAACGTTACTATCCACTTCGATGTGAACTTGCCGGGTACCGTGGGTGGATTCCCGCAGTTGGACGAGTGGACAATGACGTCGGACAATGGCCAGGCGGCTGGGATCTGGGTCAACCTCTTCGAACTGGTCAAAGAAGCGAATGTCATTGTGGGCCGGATCGATGCCGTTGAATTCTCGGATGCAGCCCTGAAGGAACGCTTGATAGGGGAAGCGAGGTTCATGCGGGCATTTGCCTTCTGGACAGGGGTTCAATTCTGGGGCGACTTTCCTCTTGTACTCGAAGAGGTAACTTCGCCGGAGCAGGCGATGCCCGAAGGAGGCCGGAACCCGGTGGCGGAAGTTTATCAACAGGTTGTTGCCGATCTGATGGATGCCGTCGGTAAATTGCCCGTCAGCTATGGAGGCTCCGATGCCGGGCGGATTACGCAGGGTGCGGCACGGATGCTTTTGGGGCGGACCTACCTACTTACGGGCGACTATGCGAGTGCCCTTAGCCAGTTTCAGGCCATAGACGCCAGTGGTCAATACTCGCTGCTAGCAAACTACCGTGATGTTTTCAATCCGGCCATGAAGAACGGCGCGGAGTCGATTTTGGAGATTCAATATAATCCGAATATCCCCGGCCAGCCGCAGAATGGATTGTTCTCCGATGTCATACCGTGGAATTCGGGCAATGACTTATCACCGCCTGCCGTCGTTCCGGGAGGCGACTACCATCCAACGCCTGATGTCATTGACTCTTATGAGGCTGGGGACTTGCGTAAGGACTGGTCCATTGGGTGGTATGTAAAGGAAGGTAACAATGCCTATCATGAGATTGCCTATGGCGACTCCCTCCCGTACTTCCACAAATTTCATTGGCTAGAGCATGTTAACGCCAACGGCCAGGGGGACGACAACTGGGTCTTCTTCCGGTTTGCGGATGCGCTGCTTTCGGCAGCAGAAGCCGAGTGGCGACTTGGAAACTCAGGCGGTGCCATGGGTTATCTCAATAGGGTACGCGACCGGGCCGGTCTTCCCGCGGTGAATCTTGCTGATTATTCCGGTGCCGTGACCGGAAGCCCGCTCGGCGATGCCGTCCTGCACGAGCGGAGCATAGAATTGGTGGGTGAAGGTCACTATTGGCTTGATCTCCTGCGCTTTGGCTCAGATATAGCGCTGAAAGTGATGATCAAGCACGGGCAGGATTTCATGGCGCGTGATCCAAAAATCGATAATACGTTTTACATCATAGATGAATACAAATTCCTGTACCCGATTGACCCGGTGGAAGTTATTCTGGGCGGCTTCCCGCAGAATCCGGGTTGGGTCTAGGAAGCAGGAAATCGGCAGGCTAGTGGCGATGACGATTGGAGTGGGCGTGTGGGATAGCAGCCCAGTGCATCCACCCGTCCACTCCGATTTGTCCATGTTATAGAGGGGCCTCGCAGAGAACACGGATTGAAGGTGCTCAGATGAGATCGAGTAATTACATCATTCTAGTGGCGCTTGCCGGGGCCCTGTCTGTTTCAACAGTGTGCTCCACCAACGAACGCATGATGGATGCTGGGAATTCAGAAGCCGAGAGTCTCTTCAATGGCCGAGACCTGACGGGATGGAACGGGGATCCGCTGTTCTGGCGGGCTGAGAACGGGGCGATCGTCGGCCAGACTACCGAGGAAACTCCAACCTATGCAAACACTTTTCTCATTTGGTCCGGAGGGATTCTTGAAGATTTCCAGCTCACAATGGACTTCAAATTAACCAACCACAATTCGGGCATACAATACCGAAGTAGAGCTATAGAGGGTTGGGGGCTTGCAGGCTACCAGGCGGACATGGATGAATCAAACCGGTATACTGGTATGCTCTATGAGGAGGGGGGCGAGGCTTCCTGGCTCGGCGGGGGCAGAAAGTTGTCATCGAGCCAGGAGGCGAACCCCAAATAGTAGGCTCGGTAGGAGACCCCGATGAAATTGCGACGCATATCAGGAAAGGAGAATGGAATCGTTTTGAGATTGTCGCCGACGGCAATCATCTTGTTCACCGAATCAACGGTCACGTGAGTGCGGAAGCCTCGGACAACGATGAGGAGGGGCGAGCCCTTTCTGGGGTCTTCGGACTGCAGCTTCATGCAGGTCCACCCATGAGAGTTGAGTTCAAGAATATAATGCTCACCAGGCTTTAGGCATTGTTTACACGTTACAGAGCGAGAATAGGCGTTGGCTGAGATAATTGTGAACTGGCTGCGGTAGGTGGATAGATTTTCGATTGATTCTCCAGACTAAAGGCCGCCAGGGCTACGGGTGATGGCACTATGGCGTGGGCGGGCGGACTGGCTGTATCGGAGAACGTTTGGTCGCTTAGGCCATGGATCTATCCCTGTGCACAACTGGAATGCAACCGGATCATTGAGCAATTTCCAGGTTTGGCGAAGCCGTCAAGAGACAGCCGCGAGAATTGAGGCCCTCGCGGCAAGATTGGGTCTTTCCTCTCGTTCAGTCATTGCGATATTCGATGCCTTAGTTAGAATACAGCTGTCGGACAGGCCAGTGGCAGAAACGAGCCTGGTAAGTACGCGTGTACCCAAATGGGCTTCAGAAAAGGCATATTGCTCGGCCCGTTGTAGAGGGCCCTGGGTATGACGGGGCCGGGGAATGTGCGTATTGTAGTTGAATTGACATTTTCGGTTGGTCGTGGTAACACGGCTTTTCTGGGAGGAAGGCGTCTCGTTCAATTAGCTGATTTTAGGACTGTGCTGCGGCGTCAGGCCGGAGACAACATAGTAAATGACCTGCATGCTGGCCGCGGCAGAGGGTAGCGCCGGTGCATGTCCCTGGTTCGCAGTACCGACAACTCTGCATGGACCGGCTCGAAAAGGGTCCGTGTTCCTCGCTCAGCGGTACTTTGCTGCGGTGCTGTTGGTGAGCAGGTGGCGGTGTGCGCGTTGACGCGGTGTTGATCCAGAGTACTTTATGGACCGTTCCATTTGACAATGGGATTTCGAAACCGGGGCTGTACTGCGGATGGCATGTGTTTCGGGGCGCGTCCGCAAAGCAGATAATCGTCAATGGCTACAATGCAAGGCATCCGGTGCAAACCCGGTACTACCGTCTGATCCATAGCTGCTATCTTGGATAGAGGTCCGGCATTGTTCCTGGTCTCGGCATAGTTCGAAGGGTAGGCCACCAGATATTGTGAGTACTATTTCGGCTCCGCATCATGGCTGCCAAGATCATCGTTCGCGGTCTACTGAAACGCTACGGCAGCCTCCAGGCCGTAGACGGCATTACGTTCGACGTCCAAAGCGGTGAGATCTTTGGGCTTCTCGGGCCAAATGGAGCTGGTAAGACGACTACCATCGAGTGCATGCTGGGCCTGCGTCAGCCGGAGGCCGGAGCGATCGAAATCTGTGGCCTCGACATACGGTGGCACCCGCAGAAGGTAAAGCAGCGAATTGGGGCGACGCTTCAGACGAACGCTTTGCACGACAAGATCACGCCGCGCGAAGCACTTAAGCTATTCGGTTCCTTTTACCGCCTCGGCGCGGAGCCAGATGCGTTATTGGACCGCTTCTCTCTCTCTGACAAGGCGGATGCCATGTACGACAGGCTCTCAGGCGGACAGCAGCAGCGCTTGGCGCTTGCCCTTGCATTCGTCAATCAGCCTGAAGTCCTCTTCCTCGACGAGCCTACCGCAGGACTGGACCCGGCGACGCGTCGCGAGCTGCACGCCGACATTCGCCGGATGAAGGAGGAGAGACGTTCGGTACTGCTAACCACACACTATATGGACGAAGCGGAAAAGCTTTGTGACAGGGTTGCGATCATCGACCGCGGGCGTATTCTGGCAATAGGGACACCTCGCGCGTTGATCGCACAATCCAAAACCGCGCCGTCGGTCCACCTAGAGACCTCGCGGCCTGTTGAATTCGACTGCCTGGCGCTCCTTCCGCATGTGCGGGACTTGACATGCGAGGGATCCAGCGCACGTTTCCGCACCGGTAATGTCACGCGGACACTGGCAGGGCTCATGAAGCTTCTGAATACGCAGGATGCCGATCTCACTGCGTTGCACGTGCAGAATGCCACCCTTGAGGACGTATTCATCGAGCTCACGGGCAGGTCACTGCGTGCCGGAGCCGCTTCGGGGCCAGCGAATTCCTTCAAAGACTTGCGTAACTGAGGATCATCATGCTGTCTCAGCTTGTGATCAATCTCCGGCTTTATTTCAGGAATAAGATGGCCCTGCTCTACGGCTATCTGTTCCCCACGTTTTTCCTCGTTGCCTTCTTGGTGCGCTATCGCTATGAGGCGGTCCCGCTGGTCCGTCACCTGGGTGAATTGTTGACGGTCACCGCATTGGGCGGTGCTTGCTTTGGATTGCCGACGGCGTTGGTGAACGAACGCGAGCGCGGCGTGTGGCGCCGCTATCGTCTGGCGCCCGTTTCTAACCTGCGTCTGGTCGCCGGAACGGTACTGGCACGCTATTTTCTCCTGATCTCCGCAGCCTTGGTTCAATTGCTCCTGGCACTGGGCTTCGGCATGCCCGTACCCGATTATCTGTTCAATCTCTGGCTTTCGTTTTCATTTGTTGCATTCGCTTTCCTTGGCATGGGCCTCCTGATCGCGATGGTGGCAGATACCGTACCGACTGTGCAAGCGCTGGGGCAATCCATTTTCCTTCCGATGCTGATAATCGGCGGGGTAGCAGTGCGGCTCGAGAGTCTGCCGGTATGGGCACAGCACGTGGCGGCGTTTTTTCCTGGGCAGTACGCGGTTGACGCCATTCAGGTAGTCGTTGACGGCAAGGGACTGGGCACGGCAAGCTTTAGCCTATTGGCCTTGTTCCTCAGCGGCGTCGCTGGCTGCCTAGCTGGGGCAAAACTGTTCCGATGGGACGCCCGGAAACGGTTCGTGACACGCAGCGGAAAGGGATGGATTGGTGTGGCCCTAGCGGCATGGGTTGTCGTCGGTATTCTGGCCGAAACAACCGGTCGAATTGGCATTGCCGAATTCGATACGTCGGGGCCGTATCAGTCCCCAACTGTCACAACCTCACTAGGAGTCCTGCCCGAGACCCTGGTCGTTGTGGCGACTGCGTCTGGTATGGACACGATGTACGCGGAGAACGCCCCCGATGTGCCCGCCGAAGCGGCGGTAGTAATTCCAGCGGCTCCGAACACGGAGGCCTCTTCGGTTGGGGGGCATGCAGTGGTGATCGACGGCACCTCCGGAGATGCACCTGGTATTCCATCGCGGCCGGCTTCATGGAAAGATGTCACGATGGAGGACATTGAACGCGACTTGAGCTTCGATGACTTGCCTCCAGATGAAGGGCTCGTTGCACCCGTGGCCACGAAAAACGACAGAATTGCGGAGGGTCCCGCCGAGCAGCTCCTTTGCGTCCGTCAAAACCTGCCGTTCTGGGGGCCAGGTCGGGTGGAAGACCTAGAACAGCGGACACGCAATTTTCTCTACATCGCTGCGGTTCCAGATATGTTTCAATACGAGGAATTGGAGCGTTGGGCGCCGGTGGCGGTGTTTGACCATCTCCAATACCTTATTCCGGAAGATGAGCTTAGCAAGATCTTGTACTGGATTGTGACGCATCCCGATGGGGGCAACGTTTCAGCATCCAATCAACTGCCAGCGGTCTGCCTTGAAATGGGGGGACCGAGCGACGTAGAGACACTGCGCGAGCGGACCACTATTTATGCGCTCAAGTTGCTTGGCCGGAGCATTGGAAAGATTGAGGCGCAGTGACCTCATTATTCCCATGCCCTTCCCGGAGACAACCCACACGCGGTGCTCCTTAACCTGGTATCCGCTAGATACAACAATTCCCTACAATTCTTTCGTATCCAAGAAGCTTGGCTGCGGGCACCTTTACCACACAAGCCGGCAAATCCAGATCTACATCGGCGCCTTGAACCGAGATGCGCATGAATATTCGCGCCTGTTCCAGAGTACGCCTTTACCGCGGGTGTTTCGTCCGAATAAGGATCACGCCATTTGAGCCGCGGCTACCATATATGGCCGTCGAGCTCGCGTCTTTCAACACGGTGATGGATTCGACGTCATACGGTACTACGCCGTAGAGTATCCCATTGGTGGCTTGGACCGCCATACCATCTATCACGTAGAGCGGCTCGTTACCGCTCATGAACGAGTTATGTTTGCCCCGTATGCGAATGCGCAGGCCACCCGAAACTTCAACGACCTCTACGCCTGCCACTTGGCCCTGCAACAATTCGGCAAGCGAACTGGCACGCCTTCGTCCTGCCTTTTCTCCATCCACGGTGGCTATGGCACCTCCGAGCTGGTCCTTGTCTATCGATCCGTAACCGATTTGCACCTTCTCGCCTTCAGCTTCTTCACTATGGACCTGCGCGGTATTAGTTGAAGCACATCCCGCAAGGATAAGCGAAGCGAAAGCGCTGGCAACGATCAACTGTGCCGGAAAAACATTGTTAGCAGCAGCAGTGACCTTCTTCATGAAACCACACCCTAGCAATTGGATGAACAGCGCCGCTGCGTCTCCCGTGGCGGCGTTATCCTCGCTGCCATGCAGCGACAGTCTTCGGACAAATACTACAGGATTCCGGGCCATGCGCACCGGTCTTGGAGGCCAGAGCGCCGACAAATGTTCCCGGCCTGCCGTACTCCGAAGCCATTATTTTGCTTATAATGGACATTAAGAGCGGCACAGAAAGCAAATCCATGCTTATATCTACCGGCTTTTCAGGAGCAAGTCTTGTGGGCAAACCCGGAAGTGGGCTTTGCCGCTTTGACGAAATTGACAATACTGCCGTTGAATTCCGGCACCGCCACCTCTTAAGTCGAATGCCTGATATCTATCGTACGCAGGCTCCGCAAAGAGCGCGGATTCTCGAGTGCGCCCCTGCAGCAGATTTGATCTGAAAAAGGAGCTGTTGCCGAAGCATGCTTATTGACGTTCCCTTCATCATCAGTTCTGTGGATGGGCATCTACCAGCCACGATGTGCAGTTGCCCGCCCACCTTTTGTTAGGTCCCGGTAGCGGCTGCAACGGGGCTTCAAACCCCGACCGGCAGAATTTGGACATTGAGTACCTTTCGCCACCAAACTGCTGGTCATGGCACCCTGGCGGCCGGATTCTATGGAGGGCTTCAAGATCGGGACCACGAACGTCTTGCATATATGGAGCGTTTATTAGAGGGGGTTAGTTTGCACAGGCGCCCCGTGGAGATCGGATTGATTCCGTTTTTCGTCATATTTTCGATTCATTTTGGTGCCGAGCGTTGGAGTGTGATGCGACTTGTGTGGTTGCTACTGGGGGTGGCCCTGCTATTCTTGATTCCCTTCCTCCTCTGGGGAGGGTCAATGGAAGACGTCTTCAGTCTGGCACGAGTCGTCTCCCTACTCGAAGGATCGGGCCGTTGGTCGTGGGCGGCAGGAGTGTTCCTGCTTATGAGCGATCTACTGCTCCCAATCCCCGGCACAGTGGTTATGAGCGCGCTTGGATTCGTGTACGGCACTGCAGTGGGTGGTCTTGTTGCCGCAACTGGATCCTTCCTGTCCGGGTTGCTGGGCTATGCCCTCTGCCGCTTCTTTGGGCGCGGTACTGCACGGCGCCTTCTCGGCAAGAAGGAGCTTGAACGGGGAGAACAGCTCTTTGCCAACGTCGGAGGATGGATAATTGTGCTTTCTAGGTGGCTGCCGCTCTTGTCCGAGGTAATTGCCTGCACGGCCGGTCTGATACGGATGCCGGCGCGTACATTTATCTTCGTCCTAACGTGTGGATCGCTCCCAATCGGTTTGCTCTTTGCCGCTGTCGGACATACCGGTGTCGTCGAGCCGATGTGGGCCCTGCTGCTCAGTGCGGTTGTGCCAGCGGTGCTCTGGCTAATCATTCGTCCTATCTTCAAAGCCTGCGCCAGCACGAAGTAACATGCTCTATTCCTCGGTTTTATGTGTCGCGGCAAAAGCGGCCTGTGCGGCAAGGTGCCGGCTACGAGGCATGGACTTTCTCCGAAATACGGTTGGTTTTTTCTTGTGGCTACTCGGTCCTCGCGTTCTCTACTTCGAATTCAACAGACTCCTGGCAAGATGAGCTCTCGCACGATAGCCATGTTCCTTCTGTTGGCATCCAACTTGATTGCCGATTCGGTTGTGGCGCAAGCAACTCCTAGTTCCGCCCTTTTTGTAGGAGAAAAGAGCGGTGCATCGCTGGCGATTGTCGCCCTAACTTCTTTGGTCGTGATAGCGCACGTGCCGGCTAATCCGAGCCCACATGAAGTGGCCACCGACGGCACGTACGCCTACGTTTCGAACTCGCGTGCCGAAGCCATGACGGTCATCAACCTTGCAGCGCAGAGGCAGGAGGAAGGGATTAACCTGCGACCGATGGGAAAGATACACAGTTTGGCGATGGCCGGTGGCAAACTCTACTTCGCCAACCAGACGGCCCGCACCATCGGCCGCTACGATCCGACCAAAAAGGAAATAGACTGGGTGCTCGGCACCGGAATACCGAGCGCCCACATGCTGGCCCTCTCGAAGGACGCAACCAAGATCTTTGTCACCAGCATGTCGGCCTGAGTTGTAGTCATAGTTGAAAAGTCGAACATGACGGAGCAACCCCGAATCCGCGGCCGGGAAAGGGACCGGACTCAGACGATTACCCCACAGGCTCGCGTGCGGAAGGACTGGATATTTCGCCGGATGGCAGTGAGGTGTGGGTAATCAACGTAAACGATAGCACCATATCGGTAATCGACATCACTTCCAGACGCGAGGTCGAAAAGATCACGCTGCTGACCACGTTTCCCAATCGCCTGAAGTTTACGCTGGGATGTCTTTGTATCGGAGCTCTGCGGCCGCGAATTGCTTGTTCTAGATGGCGTACCGTGCCTTGAAAAACGCCGGATTGTGTTCATGCGCCAAGCCTTCCCTGCCTGGTTACTTCGGCGCTCTTGTCCGGTCTTTCCCGTGCCAGCGCAAGCGGTTGATTGGGCCGGGATGCAGTCACGCGTCCGTGGATCACTTCCGGTTTATCAGGGTCCCCGTTGCGAAATTATTCCCTGCCTCCAGGCCATAAAGGTATACGCCGCTTGGCCACGCTGACGCATCCAGCCGTGCGAAATGCGATCCGGCACTTTGCCTTTCGTCCACGAGCACGGCCAGTTCCCGCCCAAATACGTCGTACACGGTCAGCTTTACCCTGCCCTGTACCGGTTGGTGTACGTGATGGTCGTCGCGCTTCGGAAAGGGTTGGGCTAATTGGCACCCAGTTCCAATCGCTCGACTATGCCGGCCTGCGGTATTCGCGCCGTCGATGTAGCGCCAAATTTTGCAAGGAACATGGTGACCTGACCGGTAGTCGGGGGCGAATTGTAGTTGCCAATTGTCACAGTGATGTTTGGTCCGCTCAAAGAACCGACAACATAGAAATCGCCTGACAGACTGGCAGCCACCGACCGTATCCATTCATTCTCGCGATCCGAAAGATGAATGGCTCTCACCAGATTGCCATCGCTGTCATAATGCGCTGCAAATCCATCCGCCTTGTAGTCGTTCGGAGTGTAATTGGCCAGGACCACGCCCTCAATCTCGAGGCTGGCTCCGCGAAAAGCACCACCGACATAGACGTGTCCCCGGCGATCCGTGGCCAAACTTAGGGTAGGAGCGCTCTCTTCGCTGCCGCGCAGATGACGCGCCCAGACAATTGTGCCATCCTCATCATACTTCACTAGGGCGATGCCGCAGCACCCGGGGTCTGCAAAGATAGTGTCGCCTATGGTTATAGAATTGGTTGGTGCCCAGATCGCAAAATGGTTACTATCGTTGGCTACCGCGATCTGGCGAACTGGAACCAGATCATACCCAAAATACCTTTCGTTTATAACTCCCAACTCTTCTTTCGTGCGTACCCATCGGAGGTGGCCTTCACTATCAAGACAGACCAGGGCGTGTACATTGTCGGCAATTACTTCCTCATTCGGCTGGCCTTCGCCAAAGACGGTGTTCGGACCAAAAGTACCCCCCAAGCGGTATGTGCCAATAAAAAGTGAGACAGATTCGTCTCTAATTTAGGGTAGCGGGCGGAGTTCATACTGCTTGGTACTGGTCGCGTTTGAGTACGAAGTTGCGGGATTGCCGGCCGGACCTTTCGCCAACGATCTTCTCCGCAGCCTGAGGATCGTCCGGCTTGTTGATCCATACCTTCCGCCGCGCTACCTTGGGGGCGCCTCGAATGAATCGCTCCGGTTCTTGAGCATAGGCCTCCTGCATTACGTGCTGCCACACCTCGCGCATCTTGCCGTAATGGAGCGTCGACGGGTGCATCAGCGCGATGCCTGTGTGGTAGAACTCGTTGTTGTACCACTGGAAGAGATGCTGCGCCCAGTTGCGGGCGTCCTCCAGGGAGCCGAACCGCACCTCGTACGTCCGGTGGTACTTCGCCGTGCGGAAGTGCGCCTCCGAATAGGGATTATCATTGGAGCGATACGGACGGCTGTAGGAGCCTTCCACTGCCAGGTCCGCCAAAAGCTGCACATACGTCTTAATGGCCATGACCGGGCCGCGATCCGAATGGATGACCAGCTGGTTTGGTTTTACGTTCTGGCGTGCGCAGGTATCCGTGATGAGATCCTTCGCCAGCGCGGCAGACTCATAGGGGGCTATAGTCCAGCCCACTATGTAGCGGCTGAAGACATCCAGGACCACCTACAGCTTGTAATACATGCCCTTCTTGGGGCCCCGAAGTGTGGTGATATCCCACGTCCACAGCTGGTTCGGACCACAAGCCAATAGCTCCGGTTTCGTGTAAGTAGGATGTATGCGCTGATTTATGCGCTCACGTATCTCCTGGTATTCATGGAGGATACGATACATGGTGCGCCAGTGACAGACGTAGTTGCCTTCATCCAGAAGCGTGGCCCAGATCTGGCGTGGAGGCAGGTCCAGGAAGCGATCCGAGTTCAGTATCGCACGAATCTCTGCCCGCTTGACAACCGACGCCTGCTCTTGCGGCGTCTCTTCGGCCGCGGCACCACCGGATGCCGGCTTCTGAAGTAGGAGGCGCGAGAGATCCCCACATGCCGGCAAGCCTCACTCGTGCCCATGACCAGACGCAGTACCGTTGCCATTTTCTTCATGGCTGCCCGGCCTCGGTCTGGCTGCTGATGCCAAACAGTGCACAGACTTTTTTTGGACCTCTATGATGGCTTCGGCCTTCTCCAGCCGACGCCGGGAGTGATTGAGCTCCTTGCGTAGCCGCCTGTTCTCTTCGTCCTTGGCAAGCAGCTCCTTACCGGCTTGCGTCGAACCATAAAGGCTTCCACGCTCACGCTGCTTGCGCCACTGCGCCAGATGAGATGAATAGATGCCTTCCCGGCGCAAAAGTGCGCCGACCTCTCCAGGCTTGACGCCTGCATCGGCCTCTTTCAGCAGGCGCAGCTTGTAACTGGCGCTGAACCTGCGGCGCTTGGCCTTACAAGCCACCTCGGTCGGGGGGACCTCCGCGGTTCCATTGGTGGTCAAAGGGCGGTTAGTTTCCATGATGTATGGGGGTTTGATGATGGATTGGTTAGGCTGAATCGCCTGACCAGTCTTGCCGCATGAACCCCACCGCGGCTACACTATTAATGTATTGAACTATCCCACTTGTTATTGGCACAGAGGGCAAGTAGGTATTACCTGACGCATCTACGACAAAAGCGTTCTCGTACATTCCGCCGAGCCGGTCCGAGCCCTCTCCGCCGACACGCCGAGCCCAATGGACTTCGCCCTCCTTTGTGTAGCTGGCAACAAACAAATCTGCACGCTCAGCCGATATGTCCTCTGCCGGCTCTATTGGGGCAAGTATTATGTCTGGAGACAGAAACAGTGTATCACCGAAGGCTCCTCCGATATACATGTTTCCGTCAAGGTCAAAGCCAATGCCATCAATGTAGCCGGGCCACAGAGCGGCTTGCTTGCGATCTGCAACCTCTCCCAGCACGATTACACCCAGAGAATCCCCGTGCGAGTCGTATCTGTTTATCAAAATGCCCCCAGGGTTGTCCCATCGAGGGGTTTCAGAAATGCCGTGCGGCGTTCCCGCGGAAACGTAAACCCGATCCCCGCGGGCCACAACATCGTGTATGCCCCCCGACCCACTGACGTGGGGTAGAAAAGCGTCAACCTCTCTTGCCCAGCGCACTTGGCCTTCGGTATCGTAGCTGGCCAGATATCCGCTATTATACCGAAGATCGACCTGCACGCTGTTAACCCGGATTA
The DNA here is from genome assembly GCA_965216255.1 of Rhodothermales bacterium. Classification (GTDB taxonomy): domain Bacteria; phylum Bacteroidota; class Rhodothermia; order Rhodothermales; family Bin80. The sequence goes on along the minus strand of OZ244148.1, from coordinate 2,255,047 downwards.
TTCACCAGCCAAAAGTATAGCAGGTGTAGACAAAGCAAGAGGGGCTGTCGGAAGTGGTACATTCTGTTGTAAGGCAGCAGTATCTTCGTGGAGCCTGCCGCAAAGCTGGTTTTGGCGTGGATGCAGGGCAATGAGCCCCGCGAATGGCCTGTTTTCGAGGCAAAGGCGTACCGTGAAGACGTACCTCTGCCGTTGAATAAGCCCGTACAGTCCAGAACCGATGCTGCGCTAACGAGCGCGGCACGGCCTCATTCCAAGGTAACCCATGTCAGCTGCTGGTAGCGCCCCCAGAACTGTCGCCAGAGCGCTACGGCGCTGAAGGCTATCCGGATTTCGATGTTACGTGCGTGCCGCACTATCAGCGCTCCAACCTTCAAGACCTCCTTCTGAAACGTCTTCAAGTGCATGTGCCGTGCTCCCGGCTGCTTCATTGTGCAGCGACCCAGGTGTAGCACCTCGTACACAAGCAGGTAAAGCTGCAGCAGGACTTCATTGTGCGCGTAAAACGGCGTTTCTTCCGGCTTAGCTTCCTCTTTCCGTGGAATAGGTAGGCCCCGGTAATGGGTCTTGGGGCGTGGCGACGACGACAGCGCCATGGAACAGGCTTGATTTAGTTCTCCCATGTGGGCTTCGGCCTTACCCCTTCTGCGATAAAGATGCAGGAGCTCCTCCGCCGAGTAGGCGTGCTCGTGCTGATCGGTAAGCAGATAGAAGTGCTCGGGGAACAGTTCCCCGGGATTCGGCAGCACCACCAACACGACGCGCCGCTCGCGCTCCCAAGACAGGGCGCGGTATTGCATAGCACTGTTCCTCTTCGGGTTGTACGCCCGACCAATAGGGCTCGGCCACTGCCGCCAGGACGTCGTTTTCCTTCAGGCGCATTATGTAGCCAATCCAAATCCGCTCCAGCTTACTGCATAACGCTCCACTGTTAAAGGCCGCGTCCAACCGCACGATCACCTTCCGGGCCACATCCGTTCGCAGCCTGAGAGCGATCTTCTTGATAAAGTTGTAGCAGTCGTTTACGAAATGCGCATTGCCACGACGCAGCGTGGCGCCCAGCATGTCGCCGGTTTCCGCACAACTGGCGATAAGAGGCAGGAAGATGTTGCGCTTGTAGTGCCCGTTATAGGCACTGCCCTGCTGCCGAGCATGGGCATCCACAGGCAACCCGTCTATATCCATGACCAGCGTATCGTAGCGCTTGCCGCCTCTGGCATGCAGGAGGCGCTCCATGGCAAAGGTGGTGACGAAATGGCTCAATCTGGCCAGGTTCTTCTTTGTGCCCAGCCTACGTAACAGTCGGGAAATGGTAGGCTGTGAGGCCAAAGGCTTGCCGTCTTTGAGCCCACCCATCCCTTCCTTCATTGAGGCGACGGGGCGCATGGCCGCCCCATGGCGCAAACGACGCATATCACGCTGGCGCATCCTGCCCTGCGCCAAGAGCAGCAAGACAGACTGCAAGAGCTCATCAAAGCGATGCGTAATGCGCCCCGGAATGCGGGAATCGCTCAGGACCGATTCCAGGCGAGCTGTGAGGCCGGTAAGCATGAAGAGCGACTGCAGCAGGAGGACTCCGGCATCGGAGGTTAACTTTTCCGAATGGTGCCCCGTGACTTTTATTGACTTATTGAAGGGCGCCGTCAACACATGTCCAGCCTGCGCCGTGATAAGGCGCTTTTCCCTAGTGGGTGCGAATCCCACCTAGTAACTGTCGCTCCAGCTAGTAGCGGCCAAGCGGTTTATGGAGGTAACAACATGAGCTGAAGCACTTTGGTAAAGGGTCGATTAGGCGATTCAGCGAGCCTGCAGGCCGGAACGCGTAGTGAATGCCGAGCAGGCCTCGAAACATGCAATGCGGAAGCCGACCCTCCGTTGGTAAGGGGAAGGCCGCCGGTAGTCTGGGAAGAGAACGACAGAAGCACCAGATTACTTCCGCCGGGGTAGTGGCACTGGCATGCATGCAAGATGGGAAAAGTAGCAACACGGGAAGCCCTGCCGGAGGCACACGTAAGCCAACCGATTTCCCGCAAGGGACAGATTGGGCCGTCAGGGTGGCGGATGGGTCCGTAGTACCTGTGACGCGGGGTAATGCTCGTCGAGGAAAGGGACCCTCATTCAAGAGCAATACGCAAAGGGGGAAAGGCAATGGTTACTGACGCAAGTCTAACAGGATCAGAATCAGTTCGGGACCTCCAGCGCGTATTACATGTCAAAGCGAAGGAAGACCCCAAGCGTCGTTTCCATGCATTGTGTGATAAAGTATGGAGGAAGGATTTCTTATTCGCAGCCTGGCAACAAGTACGCCGTAACGGCGGCAGTGCCGGTGTGGATGGAGAGACGTTTCGAGACATTGAAGCGCACGGCATAAATCGATGGCTGGGGGAACTGGCGCGGGATCTAAGGGATGGTACGTACAAACCGCGTGCGGTACGTCAGGTACTGATCCCGAAGAAGCAGCCAGGCAAGTTCCGGCCGTTAGGCATTCCCTGTATTCGTGACAGGGTCGCGCAGACATCGGCAATGCTGGTGCTAGAGCCGATCTTTGAAGCGGATTTACAAGAGGAGCAATATGCCTATCGGAAGGGACGTGGCGCACAGGAAGCGGTCAATCGCGTTCACAGGCTCGTAAATACGGGCCGCCGGGAAGTGGTTGATGCGGACCTGTCGAACTACTTTGGTGAGATACCGCATGATAAGATGATGAAGTCTCTGGCGCGTCGCATCAGCGATGGTCGGATGCTCGAACTCATCAAGTCATGGCTGGTGATGCCGGTAGTGGAAGATGACGGTAAGGCAGGCAAACGCCTGACGAACCGGGCTCGGAAGGAAGGAAAGGGTACGCCGCAAGGCGCGCCAATCTCTCCCTTGCTGAGTAACACAGGCGATCGCCGATCGCCTACATGCGCCGCTTTCTCATTGCCTGGAAGCGGCTGGGCTATGCCCGGCGCTTCCAAGTGTCGATCGTGAACTACGCCGATGATTTTGTGGTACTCGGAAAGGCCGATGGTACAGCGATGCTGGAAGCGGTGGAGACCATAATGCAACGGCTGAAACTGCCGATCAACGCAAGGAAGACCCGATGCGTCCGGTGCCCCGAAGAACCGTTTGAGTTCCTTGGGTACCGGATTGGGCGCAACTTTCGTCCGGGCGGCAGAGGATCCTATATAGGGACTCGCCCGAGCAAGAAGAGTGTCCAGAGCATATGCCGCAGGATCAGTGAGCAAACGGCGGCAAGGCACGGACTGCTGTCCATAGAGGAGATGGTAACACGCCTTAACTGGTTATCGACCGGATGGGCCAACTACTTCCGACTTGGACAAGTCAATCCCGCCTATGCAGGCATAGATGCACACATGAAGAAGCGGATTCGCCAGTGGCTCTGTCGCAAGCACAAGGTTCAGTCCGGGGGGTGGGCGCGCTTCCCACACGAAGAGCTATACAAGAAGTATGGCTTGATATGCCTTGACCCAACGACCAAGGGCCTTCCGTGGGCGAAAACATGATCTTGTCTGAAAGCCGGATGCGGTAATTCTGCACGTCCGGTTTGATGAGCGGCGGGCGGAAACGTGTTCCTAATGGGAGTAACGCGCCGCCCGTCGACTCTACTGAATTGGAGGCCATGAGGTTCACCTTGAGCGTATTTATGATTCGGTATTCGAACCGCAAAAGCTACTACGATGTTCCCGTATAACCAAAAAAGAATCAAGAGCTTACGAACCACATAAGTCTGCCTTCGAACATCGACTTTGCATTTATGTGCGCCAATTAAAGTCCGAAGTGCAACAACTGTAGACAAGGTAGTATGCCCCTGAGTAGAGACAGAAGATAGCACAGGTAACGCGGAAAACGAGCTTCTTCGGAGGGAGGGCGGAGCCCGACCGGAGAAGAAGCTGCTTGCTGGCCGAAGAAATTCGCGCTCCTTGACCTTTGAGGCAGCCAATGCCGACGGGCGAGCATGGCTCTTCCCCTGCGTGTAGGCACGCATGATGTCACCCGAACATGGTACAATGGTCTATGGGTCTTTCTGGCGACGACCCGACTCAGACCATGGACGCGGAGGCTGCCACGCCCTCTAGTGCAGGAAGGAAAACCTCCGCCGGCGTGCGGTAGGCCAAGCATCGGCGCGGACGGTTGTTCAATTGCGCTTGCACCCGCCTCACCGCTGCCGGTTCAACCGTGTGAAAGTTGGTTGCCTTCGGGAAGTACTCTCGCACCAGGCCGTTGGTGTGCTCGTTCAGACCACGCTCCCAGGAGTGGTATGGCCTCGCAAAGTAAAACGATGCGGAAAGCGCGCTGGCGATCTGGCGATGATGAGCGAACTCCTTGCCATTGTCCGCCGTGATAGTAAGTACCCGGTCCTTTACCGGACTGAGACAACCTATGATCGCATGGCGGACCCCGATCGCAGCCTTTGACGCAACGTGCTCAAGAAACGTGAATTTCGAGGCGCGATCGACCATGGATACCAGTGCTCCCTGTTGTTTCGCCCCGATGATCGTATCAACCTCCCAGTCGCCTATCCGCGTCTTCTGCTCTACAATGGGATCACGTTCGCTGATGTCTACACGGTGCGGTATCAGGCCGCGCCCAGCACCGCTCTTGTTACGCCTGTTGTACCGCTTACCACGGCGACGCAGCAGCTTGTACAACGATCCGCCAGCCGCTCGGTCCGCCCAGCTATGCCTGTAAATCCATGTGGTGCTTACCGAAACGACACCATCACGACGAAGTCGACCCGAGACCTGCTCTGGACTCCAGTGCAGGGCGAGCTTCTCACGCACAAGAGACCACATCGCTTCAGTCATCTTCCGTGGACGCAACGATGCCTTCCTCCGCCGCCCGCTGGCCAAGCGGGTAGCCTGTTGATACCGGTAGCCCCTACCTCCGCTGTTGCGATGCAACTCCCGGCTGATCGTCGATGGCGAGCGACCCAACTGTCGCGCAATCTCGCGCAGCGAATCAGCTCGCTTCCTCAATGCGTGAATCTGGCACCTTTCCTCATAGGAAAGATGATGATAGCCCGTCGCCATTTGATACCCTCCAATGAAGTCTTAACGGAGCGTACCGGCATCATCTCGCTCACATGTAATCAGCGTGATGAATACGCGCTTGCTAGCGCGCTGTCATCCAAATCAAGTGTTGCACTTCGTTGTTAAATGGGCCTAGCAAAGAATTCTCTGTGATAGGGTAGAATTTCGTTTGAGCGGTATAGTCAATCTGAGCTTATGCCTATATTGCAACAGATCCATTCCTCAAAGGATGTGCACGAAATGATGCAATATCCCGCTGCAAAGTTTCATTTCGAAATGATTCGAAGCGAGCTTGAGGAAGTGGTGGGAGCAGAACATGTCACGACAAAGAGCCTCGACAAGCTCATCTACTCATCGGACTGGTTCTGGCCTCCCCAGATGTGGCAGGACCGGAAGCAGCCCCTTCCCGCGCCGGACTATATCGTGCACCCGAGCTCACCCGAAGAAATCTCGGTGCTCATGGAAATCGCCAACAAGTACCGCATCCCTGTCATCCCGTGGGGCGGTGGTTCGGGTACCCAGGGCGGTGCGCTGTCTGTATACGGCGGGATGATTATGGATCTCAAGCGGCTGGACCGGATCCTGGAGATCGATGAGCAGTCGCTGACGGTGACGGCACAGGCCGGCATCAATGGCACACAACTTGAGTGGACTCTCAACGAGCGCGGGCTAACCCTGCCGCACTACCCTGCCTCTGCAAATTGTGCAACGCTGGGTGGCTACTTGGCCCCGCGTGGCTCAGGCACCATCAGCACCAAGTACGGGAAGGCCGAGGACCTGGTCATGGGAATGCAGGTCGTTCTGCCGGACGGCCATATCATGCGAACGCCTAGAGTCCCCAGTCATGCGTCGGGTCCTGACTTTATGCGCCTCTTTCTTGGTTCGGAAGGGACGCTGGGAATCATAACCGAGGCGACCATGCAGGTCGATTACCTGCCGGAAGTGCGCCTGCTTCGAGCGCTCCTATTTGATAAGCTATCCAATGCGATTGAGGCTGGTCGACAGTTGATGACACGCCGATTAAACCCCATGGTAATCCGGCTGTATGATCCGAACTCGACGGCTTCACGGTTGAAGGCCATCCTGGATCTTGACCTAGAGGGGGCATACATGGTCATCGGCTTTGATGGTGATCGCGACATTGCGGTACGGCAAGAGGAAAAGGCCATGGGGATTTGTGGCGATCTCGGAGCAAGGGATCTTGGCCGAGAGCCCGGTGAGAGGTGGTGGAAGCACCGATATGATTTCTACTATCCCCCCAAGAATCTTAAACTTCCATGGATGTTCGGCACGACCGAAACGGTATCTACGTTTGACAAGATCGAAGGCATCTGGCGGGCACAGAAGCAGGCTGTCGAAGAAGGTTTCCAAGCCTGGGATGTAAAATACATTGCACACTTCTCGCACTGGTTCCACTGGGGCGCTGCGATGTATTCCCGCTTCGTTATCGAGGAGCCGCCCGAGGATGCGGAGGAAGCGGTCCGCCTCCACAACCGCATATGGAACGTAGCGGTAGGTGCATCTTTGGAGAAGGGAGGAATGATCAACGAGCATCATGGGGTCGGGCTCAAACTCGATCGGTTCATGCGCCGGCAGTATGGTGACAGCTGGCCGTTTCTCATGCTGCTTAAGCGGAGCATCGATCCCAACGGAATCATGAACCCCGGGAAAGTCGGATTTGGTCGATAAAGACAAAGATGCTGCCAGGGCAGCAGCACTATGCTGGAGAACCTTGTTGACGCCACGGAAAACTGCAGGCATTCGCTGATGTGTCGGCATGTGTGTCCCGTGGGGAATATTACGCGGTTGGAGACCCTCTCGCCGCATGGCTGGGCACAATTGATTGCCCTGGAGCGCAGAGGACTGTCGTCTTGGAATGAAGACGCCGTGGATGCGCTATATAAATGTGCCGACTGCGGTAGCTGCCGGACGCACTGTGTATCGAGCCAGCCGCTTCCGGACGCCATTATGGTGGCCAGGGCCGAAGTGGTGCAGAAGGACTTGGCTCCATCGGCGGTGTATGAAATCGGGCGACTCCTTCGTAAATGGGAGAACCCGTACGCCCAAAAGCAGCCCGATCCGGCCGACGATCCAGCGGAGGCGGCGCTATTTGTGGGCGACGACACCCGCTTCTTGAGACCGACCTTATTGGAAGCAGCGCTGAATCTCCTTCACTCTGTTGGTATCAGGCCCGCACTGATCGGCAAGGGACGGAATTCGGGTTTGCTGGCCAGTTCATTGGGGTTGCCCGGGATTGCGCGCGACTTGGCGCGCTCAACGCTTGCTGAATTGGAGGCTACCGGAGCCAAGCGATTATTCGTGCTGTCACCGGGACATTTTTATTCGCTCGGGCAGCTCTATGACGAGCGTCTCGGTATCCCGATGACTCCGTCCATCGAATTGCTGGAAGTGATTCCGTACCTGGCAGAGCAGTTGGAGGCAGGAGTGCTTCGGCTGAAGCCGACGGAAGATACCACACCATATGCATACGTGGATCCTACGCATTCCGTACGCGTGACCGGGCGCTACGAAGCTCCTCGCAAGATGCTTTACGCCGTGCTGCAAAAGCCTGCTATCGAATTATTCTGGCGCAAAGAACGGGCGTATCCTTGTGGCAATGTGGCCCTGGAATTTACAGCACCCCGGATTGCCGACGAGCTTACAAGGGCACGGCTTGCAGATGCCGCACGTGCTGGCGCCCAGGGCGTCATTACCGAGGGGCCTGGAAGCCTGGCCCATCTGGATCGTCATGCTTCGGCTTATGGGCTGCGCGTGCGCGGGCTTTACGAATTGCTCGCAGACCAGCTTGCTCCATGACGATGATTGGATTTTCCGCCGACAGGCGAAGACATTGGGCTTGCGCGCTGCGCGGGCGACGATCGTTCACCCAGGATACAAATCTCGTTTAACCAAAAAGAGGAGGTGTACCCATGCATTTGTCTATGCATAACTGGATGCGGGCCGAGCCGCTGGAGGTAACCGTTCGCCGCTTGGCCAAGTACGGCTACAAGAGCATCGAGATCAGTGGAGAGCCTGATATCTTCGATTCCAGGGAGGTCAGAAAGCTTCTAAAAGAGAACGGAATCGAGTGCTGGGGGTCGGTTACGCTCATGTTAGGCGATCGGTGCTTACCCGCTAAAGACGAGCAGAAGCGAGCCCTTTCTGTCAAATATGTGAAGGACTGCGTTACCATGGTCAAAGAGCTTGACGGATATGAGATGACCATCGTTCCGGGCACGGTGGGGAAAATTGTGCCGGATGCGACGCCGGAGGAAGAGTGGCAGTGGGCGGTCGACGGTATGAAGGAGATTTATGACCATGCCATGAAGGAGGGTGTGCGGCTGGCTGTCGAACCCCTCAATCGATTTGAAACGTATTTCATATCGCGCGGAGCCCAAGCACTCGCGCTTGCCGAGGCGACGGGACCGGAATGCGGCATTTGCCTGGATACCTTTCACCTGAATATCGAGGAGGCAGATCCGTATCAGACCATTCTTGATGCGGGATCCCGCCTGGTGGACTTCCATGTGGCAGACAGCAACCGGATGCCGTGCGGATTCGGACACTGGGATTGGCCCAGAGTGATCGAGACGCTCAAGATGGTGGGCTATGACGGTGCCTTGACGACTGAATTCGTGGCGCCGATTGACCGCACGCCGGCCAATCCATATCCGAACGCGATCGAGACCGAGCCGGTCGATATATCACCGGAGCAGAAGAAATTTATTGAGGAGCACGGCAGTAGTTTGCTCAGCGAGGGTTTCTATGACTGGCTGGTCGAAGAAAATGCCAAGACCCTCCTTCCGCTGATCTAGGGAGATGGGCCAAGCGGTGGAAGGCGTCGAGGGAGTGGCACAATAACCCTTAAGATCGTAGCGCCAGGTGTCCGCGAAGCCGTGGCTATACGTCTGGTATTCAATGCGGTCTGCCAATCACAACCATGGAAAGCGCGAGAAAGAACATCGTACTAATCGGGACCCTGGATACCAAGGGTCCGGAATTTGCGTACCTACGAGACCGGTTGCTCGATCTGGGCTTGCGTACCACGATGGTAGATTGCGGTATCCTCGGGGATCCATTGGGGATTGAACCGGACATTGACCACGCCGTGGTCGCCTCCTACGGGGGCACGACGATCGGAGCGCTCCAAAACGCAGGAAGCCGCGGCCGGGCCGTTGCAGGCATGCGAGATGCGCTCATCAATTTAACGCTGTCCCTGTATCGCGAAGGAAAGCTGGATGCCGTCGTCGGGATGGGAGGTGCTGAGGGCGCGGTTATGGGTGCGGCTGCCATGATGCAGCTTCCGCTCGGTGTCCCCAAGGTGCTCGTGTCTCCCATAGCGTCGGGGAAGCATTATTTCGACCCGCTGGTAGGCACAACCGACATGATGGTCGTGCACTCTGTAGTGGACATCTTGGGCCTCAATCCCATTGCCTGTACAGTATTCGACAATGTGGCAGCCGCATTGAAGGGGCTGGTCGATCACGGCCATGTGTTGCCGGTCTCCCGTGACGACGATCGGTACGTTGCTGTGACGATGCTCGGCAATACGACAACGGCCGTTATGGCTCTCAAAGACCGCCTCGCAGAGCACGGATATCAAGCAGTGATCTTCCATTCCAATGGTGTGGGAGGCGCAGCGATGGAAGAGTTGGCTGAGGCGGGTCAATTCGTAGGCGTAATCGATTATACGACCAATGAAGTCAACGACCCTCTCGTGGGGGGTATTCACGACGCCGGCCAGGATCGACTTCTTCGGGTAGGCCGGCTCGGGCTGCCACAGGTCGTTGTGCCAGGCTGCATCGATTTCAGCGTGTTTCATTCCGGTGCCATCCCCGAAGGTCTTAGGGACCGGCCGGTCTACGACCACAACCCGGAATACACGCTCGTTCGCACGTCGCGTGAGGAGATGGTCCAGCTCGGAGACTTGTTTGCCCGTCGCCTCGCACTGGCTAAAGGTCCCGTAATTATAGCGGTGCCGACGCAGGGGCTTTCCATCCCCAGCGTACCGGGTGGGGTGTTCTGGGACCCCGAAGCTGATGGAGCGTTTCTGGAGGCTCTACGATCTGGACTGAATTCCTGTGTACCTATTCTAACGTTCGAGCATCACGTGAACGACCCTGCCTTTGGTAGACAGGTTGCTGACTTATTCATTCAAATGTTAAACCAGGAGGCATCATAATGGCCGGTCAGAATGGGAAAACGCGGATCGTAAAAAGGCTAACAACGGGGGATGACGAATTCCGGAGAAAGTTCATTTCATGGAATCTTGCTGAACTGACGTTTGTGGACATTCGAGAGTACCTCAAGGAGAAGGACACGGTTCTGATCCCGATGGCCAGCACGGAACAGCACGGTCCTCACCTGCCCCTCTATACAGATACGATTACAGCGACGGAGGTCTCTGAGCGAGTCTCGCAAATGATCGGCGTGCTGCATACTCCGCCTATATGGATGGGATATTCGCCCCAGCACATGCATGAGCCCGGGCAAGGGCGCGGCACTATCACGGTGCGCAGCACCACGCTGCTGAATCTGATGTATGATGTAGCCCGCAGCCTGATACATCACGGCTTCAATCGCTTGATATTCATCAATGGACACGGTTCGAATATTAAGGTCGTAGACCCCGTCTTGCGCAAGCTGCGCTACGAAACGGGTGCCCTGATCAGCTTTGTAAAGCCGTATATGGAAAACTACGTTGGACTCATGAAGGGGCTGCTTGAAAACCCGCCCGACGAGACTCCGGGCTGGCATGCCAGTGAACTGGAGACATCGCAGGATCTTGCGCATAACAAGAACATCGTGCGCATGGATCGAGCGGAATTCACGAGAGCGCACATTCCCGGGTTTTTGCCAAAGTCGTTCGAAAAAAAAGATGGGATGCCGGACGTCGAATTCGACGGGTACAAGTACTTCACATTCCCCATGGATCACCACGAGTTCATTGAGAGCGGAGTTATTGGCAATCCGCTGCGGGCTACGGTCGAGAAGGGTGAAGAGGCCTTTCGCCGGTACTCGGAACACGTGGCGCGCGGTCTATTGGAGCTAATGCAGGTTGCGGTAGAGGTGCGCAACCGTGAATTCGTCGACCGGGTTATGTAATAATTGCCTTCCCGCCGGAAAAATCAACAGATGCAGAAAAAGAAAGGAAATAATGTTTTCATCAGTTGGCTATTTTACCTAAACTAGGGCTGCCGTTTGCCCATAACCGGCTATTGACATTTGGAATTTTGCTGTGTAGTTTCACGGCATGTTCCAGCAGAACCAGATTTTGCGTACGCTGAGCGCGCCTTCTTCCCGAGGTGCATTGGGACAGGTGCTCAGCGACCGGAGTCTGGACAATCGTACGGCCATAGCGCATCGTGTGTGTGAGCGCTTCGGCTTTTTCGATGTCCTGGGAAAGACGCAGGTGGCCACGTGTGCAAAGGCGCTCTCCAGGCTGGAGGCGCGCGGCGAGATCGTGTTGCCCGCTCCGCTGAACAGCCATGCCAAGGGGAGTTCGCCGCGGTTGCTGCCGGCTCCTGTGCCGGCAGCGGAAGGGGTGCCTTTGACGCTGGACGGCATAGAGGATTTGGCGCTGGAGCTGGTGGAGACTGACGAGCAGCGTGCGGTGTTCAATACGCTCATGCACCACGAGCATCCCCGGGGAGTGACGACGTTAGTGGGGGCGCAGGTGCGCTATCTCATCACAAGCGCACACGGCTATGTGGCGGCTGTGGGGTTTTCCGCTTCGGCGCTGCGTCTGGCAGACCGGGAGCGTTATCTGGCCTGGAGCGAAGCGCAGCGCCGGGCCTTGCAGCACCACGTGGTGTGTCTGAGCCGTTTTCTGGTCCGGGTGCCGTGCAAGCATCTGGCCAGTCATGTACTGGGCCGTGTGCTGCAGCGGCTGCCTATGGACATGGGAAGGCGCTACGGCTACCGTCCATGGGTGGTGGAGACCTATGTGGCACCGGATCAGGAGGGTACGTGCTTCAAGGCGGCCAACTTCGTGCGTATCGGCCAGACGGCCGGTGGCAGGCCCGGCCCGGATGGAGAGCCGGAGGTGCCCAAGGCGCTGTATGTGTACGAGCTGGACCCTACATGGCGCAGGCGTCTGGGCGTAGCCCGTGTGGAGGCATCTCCCGTGAGGTTGCCGCACGAGGGGATCTCGAGTGAGGCCTGGGCCGAGACAGAATTTGGAGGAGCCCCCTTGGGAGATGTCCGCTTGTCGGCGCGCCTGGTAAAGAGTGCCTCCATGCTTGCCGACGTCACAGGCGGCTCTATCGTGGCCCATACGGCCCATGATGCGGCCGCGGTGAAGGGTCATTACCGACTGCTGGAGAGCAAAAAGGGCTCGGCGGTGACGCCGGAGAACATCCTGGCGCCGCACCGCGAGCGCACGATAGAGCGCATGCGGAGCCAGAAGGTAGTGCTTTGCGTGCAGGATGGCACAAAGCTGAACTATGCTACGCGCCCGGCCTGTTCTGGATTGCAGGTCATAGGCACTAACCAGACAGAGACAAAGACGCTCGGTGTGCCGCTTCATATGACGATGGCGATGACGGCGGACGGTTTGCCGCTGGGGGTGCTCCGGTGCAGCTACAAGAAGCCGGACCCGGGCCCTGAAGCGCCCGGGACGCAGCAGTGGCTTAACGGGTATGCGGATGTGTGCGAGGCAAGAAAGGCGCTCTCGCGGAAGAGTTCAGCGGTGTTGATCATGGACCGGGAGGCGGACAGTTTTGCGCTCTACGACCTGCAGCGCACAGCGCAGCAGGTACATGTGCTGGTGCGTGCCAAAAGTGAGCGTCTGCTGGTCGGAGGCCAGAAGCTGTTTGCAAGCTTGAAGAGTGTTTCCCGGGCCGAGACGATCTCGATCGAGATCTCGCGTGTGACAGCGCGTCCGAAAGCCTCGCGCCGCAAGGTACGTGCTGTGCGCAGCTACCGGATGGCTAATGCGGAGGTTCGCTACAAGCGGGTGGAGCTTCCGGATCCGCGAGGCAAGGCCGCTGCTTTAAGCCTGTACGGCGTGCATGTGCGGCAGACGAATCCGCCTGGGGATCAGAATCCGCTGGAGTGGGTGCTGCTCACGAGCATCAAGCTGCACACGGCAGAGGATGCGGTCCGGATGCTGGACTATTACCTGAAGAGGTGGCGCATTGAAGACTTCTTCCGGGTACTGAAGAGCGGCTGCAAGGTAGAGAGCATGGCGCTGCGCACGGCGCTGCGCCTGGAGCGGGCGATCACGATCTGGTGTGTTGTTGCCTGGCGCATCATGGTGTTGACCCTGCTCGGCCGCACGGTGCCGGAATTGGATGCGGAGGTGTTCTTTACGGAGATGGAGCTGCGCTTTCTTTCCGGCTATGCCACGCGGGTGAAGCTGCCGCCGCCTCGCACGCTGCAGCAGGCCATTCTGGCGGTAGCCGTCCTTGGGGGCTACCAGAACCGCAGCCGCGATGGCCCCCCGGGCCACCAGATCATGTGGCGCGGCATGGACCGGCTAAGCCTTACCACCCTGGGATACGAGGTCAGGGACGCGCAGCATTGATGGAATTGCCTGTTCTGCGGGCAAGTCCGGGCAACAATATCCACCCACTCTGGCGCCCAACAGACGGCGCGCATCCTGAAAGACATCCTGTGTACATTCTTGTGCGCATGCCGTAGAAACCGGCCGCAAAGCCCAACATCAGGCCCAACAGCCACCGAAAAGACCCGGCACAAGGCACAGATTCCCCATTGAACGGACACATTCACTTGGACTCTTCAGACCCATTAGGCTTACAAAACCGTTTGTTCTAAAAGCCTTATGGGCAAACGGCAGAGCTAGGGTAGCTATGTATATCTGCTATGCTTGGTTAACGGTTGTGCGTGTCGAGCAGCATTGAAACCGGCATCCTGATACATGCGCAAGACGGGTATCGTTCTATTAAGAGGTGGTTCCATGAATAGAAAACTCCTGTGCGCGTTGGTGATAGGTGGCATGATAATCGGCTTCAAGAACGTCCGATTGCTCCAGACGGATCGATTTACGGTGCCGGAGGGCTTTGCCGTGGAAGAAGTGTATTCTCCTGACGAGGCCGGTACGGTAGTGGCGATGACCTTCGACAGCCAGGGCCGGCTGGTTCTGGCCAGGGAAGATTCGACTATTGTCACGCTCTTCGATCCAGATGGAGACGGCGAGTTTGAAGAGCGCGTTTTTACGGAGGAGGTCTATGACAGCCAAGGCATTTTCTTCGACGGTCCAGATCTGCTAGTGGCGGGCATGGGTCCGGACAGTGTGGCGTTGTACCGGGTCGTTGACGAAGACGATGACAGCCGTGGTGACCGCGTCGAAGTCATGGAAAAATCCATCGGAAGAATAAGCGATCATGGTCCCCACCAGCCTTTCTTTGGCCCCGACGGCTATCTATACTGGACGCTGGGCAACATGTCCGGCACGTATTCTTCGGTGGCTCCGCTTTCACCCTTCCGTGATTATGAAGAGAATACGCTGGCGCTTAGCCCGCATCGCTCACCAAGATCTTGAATCGCCGGGATTGGAGGTGTTTGTAGGCAATGGGTCACAGTCTGGGAACGCGAATGCTGATCCCCGATTTCTGAAGCGTTTAGTCGACGGTAGTAAGCGCTGTTTTGGGCACGCTTCGAGCGGGAAACAGAGCGTTTGTTCGCCTACCCGTGCTTCTTGGATACACGTATCCAGCAACCACAAAGTGGAGTCCATCAATCTCTGGAATAGGTCGGGCCAGGAAGTGTCTATGGAGGTGAGGTAACCGTGGTGGCGTGCACAGCGCCACGCAAGTTGCTAAGCACGCGAGAGAACAGCAGCTGCCACGGATATGCCGAGGGCAAGTACAGACGGCGAAAGCTTACCACAACCCGTACTGCGATCTTGAACAGCCGATCTCGGATAGTAGCGCACTGCGCCTGAGCCATCACTGTGTTCTGCAAGCCATAGACCTTGATGATGCTCATCAGGATATTGGCGACAGTAGAATAGTACAGGCGCAGTTGGTTGCTCTGCATCAAGGACGTAGAGGTTCGCTCAGCGAACAGTGAAAGCTGCTGCTCCTTGAGCCGGTTCTCCATGTCTGCCCGCGCGCAATACAAATCCTCCTATACTGTGCGGGCGTCGTAGACGTCTTCACCATAATTGGTAACCACAAATCGCGCGTTATAGCCGCGCGATCCAGGCAACCATTCCGCCTTGGCTACCACGCGCCGAGGACAGCTCCAGCTCTCCTTCGTTTGGTACTCGAAGCTGCGGAAGCGCCGCGAAGGCTGCCCGCTGGCCTCGCATGTTGCCTGACTCTGCTGCATAGCCTCGTCAACTATGCCCTTTAGCCGGCTAATGAGAGCCCGACCCAAGATATAATGCAGGCCCTGCGCTTCGCACCATGCCATGATATCTTCGCGGCAATAGCCTGCGTCTCCAC
The DNA here is from genome assembly GCA_965216255.1 of Rhodothermales bacterium. GTDB lineage: Bacteria > Bacteroidota > Rhodothermia > Rhodothermales > Bin80. The sequence goes on along the minus strand of OZ244148.1, from coordinate 2,239,602 downwards.
GAATCCAGATGGGTACGTGCGGCCACCGCGCACGGATACGCGCTACCACCGCCGCTAATTCCTCTACGGAGCCCTTTGATGCGTCCATGTTGGAGGGGCGCAGACAAGCTGTCAACACATGCATTCCGCTAACGATATACAGCGGCAAGTAGCAATAGTGACCATAGTATCCATGAAAGAAACTCCCCTCCTGTTTGCCATGAATCGGGTCATCTGAAGCATCGAGATCCAATACGATATGCTCTGGCTGTTCGTGCGTTATATCCATGAACAAGTCCGAGAGCATGGCGTCGATCTTTTCAGGATCCGCTACGATGCGCTTGTATCTATGCGATGCAGCCGTTTCTTTTGAGCCAAGCTCCAGTCGGTTCAGTGTACTGGAACCCGCCAGCGGATGCCCTTGATCGCGTTCCCGTACCCGGTGCGTACCCGTTACACCTTCGCAGCCCACGCCCATGGCCAACACAGCATCGTCCCGCAGGCGGTCATGGTCGTTCACGTCTTCGTAGCCCAAGCATATCCCGTAGACACGTTGCCTGAGCATCGCCTCCACGGAATATTCGACCCTGCTGGGATTGCGGTGATCCGTGAAACAGGTGGCAAAGCGGCCGATGACGTCGAACATGCGGTCGGCCTCGCGTAACAGCAACAAACCTGCGTCCGAGGACACGGCGCCGCCGCCGAACTTTGCGATCACTTTACGGCGTCCCAAGTCCTCGAAACGAAGCGTTTCAGTATGACAGTCTGTGTTGTTCACGTGCGGTGCACATTGTGGTTAGAAATGACTGTATATCATACACTTAGGTCTGGTTAGAGTTTCATTCTTAACTGCACTGGTGAGCTATTCGGGTTAGGCACACGGATCCGCGCGGGCATGCTAGCTCAATTCGTATTCCGGGAGGAACGTTCGTCCGCAGGAATCTGGAGGACGTTGGTTCCGACTGGGAGCAGGTAGTGGGTGGATTCCGGAATCAGTACGACGGTGCATTCAATATGCTGGGCGAGTTATTCACCTACGACTCGGATATGGAATGGGATCGAGATCTACCCTGGTTTCGTCCAACCCGTTCTGTGCACGCAGTGCCCGGCGGAGACTACGGATGGCGTACCGGGTCCAGGAAACATCCGGCCTACTTCATCGACACGCTACCTCCCATGGAGGATGTGGGAAGGGGCTCGCCGACCGGCGTGACCTTCTATCAGTCCTACAACTATCCCAGCGAATACTGGGACATGTTTCTGCAGTCGGACTGGTCTCGCGGGCGTATTATCGCAGGCAAGCTCACAAGGAATGGAGCCTCCTACGCACAGGACGGGTCGCGAAATTTTGTGTATGGTGAACCGCTGAACGTGACGGATCTTGAGGTTGGGCCGGACGGCAACGTGTATTTCACGTTGGGAGGCCGTGACACGCAAGGAGGAGTCTACCGCGTCGTTTATGACGGTCCCAGCAGGCCGCAGATGCCCCAGGCGACGACGCCCATCGATCGGGTGCTGGTGATGCCCCAGCCGCGCGCGGCGTGGAGTCGTCAGATGGTGCGCGACATCAAAGAGGAAGTAGGAGAGGCCGAGTGGCAGCAGGCTCTGACGAGCGTAGCACGTGACGCGCAGGCTTCACCGGAGCGGAGGGTTCGTGCATTGGAGTTGCTGCACGTGTTCGGGCCGGGCCTTGACGACAATACCCTCATACCGCTGGGTGAGGATGCTGCATGGGAGGTTCGTGCAGCGTCGACCTACTATCTGGGCACAAAATCGGGCAGAAGCCTGAGAAATGCCCAGCGTGAACTGGTTAAGCGCTTGCAGGATGCGGATCCTTTTGTACAGCGCCGCGCAGCCGAGGGATTGATCCGGACCGGCATTCATCCTGAAGTTGCAGCGCCGCTCTCTGCGGTTGGTGATGTCTTCCCGTTGCTTGCAAGCGAGGACCGCTTCGTCCGCTACGCGGGCAAAGAATTGCTGCGTCGGATCAACCGCAACGATTGGCGGGAGGCTGCGCTCGAGTTGGACGAATTCCCGGCGGCAGCTGTGGCCTTGACGGCATATGTTCAGAGCTTGAACGAGCCGTCTGTGAAGGATATAACCTTCCTAGTTGAACGCGAAGTTGAGCTTCTCAATGCGAATCCGTCCGACAGTGAGCTGCTTGACCTGATTAGGGTCATGCAGATGACCATGGTGAATGATCTCGGGCTGGAATTCCGGGGTGGGGGATTCAGAAATCCGGAGCCAGGACCCTATTCTCAGATGGCATCAGTTTTGTTGGATCGTTTCCCGACAGGGCAAGAAGGGTTGGATCGTGAAATCGCACGGGTGCTCGCTCATCTGAAGCCTGATCAAGCTGTCAGCGTGCTTGCTGCGGAGTTGGAAAACGAGCAGAACAGCCGTGAACAACAAATATTTTATGCCAATGCGCTGAGTGCCATCGACGTCGGATGGGATGACATCTCGACGGAGGTAATGATTTCATGGTTCGAAAAGATTCGCGATGATCAGTGGAAAGGGGGCGCCAGCTTCGTCGGTTACCTCAGCACGGTTCTCGAATATTTTTCCGCCAATCAGGCCGAAAGCGTGCAGATTGAGGTCAAGGACCGCGTGCCTCAGTTAACCACGCAGGCAGCCGAAGGCGTTCGGAGTTTCCGGGGGCCGGAATATCAGGTCTGGAGTTCTGATGAAGAATTCGAAGAAGACCTGATTTACAATCCGGGCAGCTTTAACGCCGATCCTGCCGAAGGAGCGGGGGCCTACGTAAAAGCCTTCTGTGCCACGTGTCATACGATGGGCCCGCTGGGCCAGGAACTCGGTCCTGATTTGACGACGATAGCGCAGCGCTTTTCACGTTCGGATATGGTGCGGGCCGTGCTTCGCCCCTCTGAGACCATCTCGGATCTATGGTCGGTCCAGATCATTACCAAAACAAACGGGGAGAAGGTTTCGGGTACCATCTATAGCGAGGATGGTCGCGAGGTGGTCGTGCAACTTGCGGGTGGGGCGCAGGTGGCAATATCGACTTCGGAGATCGCCTCGCGCGAAGAGGTCGTCCGTATCGGCGATGCCTGCCGGGCTGCTGAACAACCTGACAAGAGGCGAATCACGGGCCTTGTTCACTTTCTTGGAGGCCGGACCGTCTGTCATACCCGACTCGCTGCTCACCGAATCTCAGTAGCGCGAGCGCGCCCAAGGTATTGCTCTGCGGGTGTTGAGGCTGTATGTAGTGTCTGGGTGTCCGTGTGTTGTCGGCAGGCAATACCGGGACTGGCGGGAACGGCGCACTGAGCGTTCTCCTCCGCCCATACAAGGGATTACAACGCTTCCAACTGCTGCGCCTTGGGCGCAACCCCTGCCCGCTGGCACCGGTGCATCAAGAAGGTCATCAAAGCGTGCATTGACGTTGTTTGTCTTGAGTGGCGCCGGTTCCATCTGTCCGTACACATTCATCGCCTTCAGGCAGGTGGCCTGTTGCGCAAGCCCGCGAGTATTGATGTATCCAACTTCCTGGCAGACGCTACGTCCGATTGCGGAACGATTCTCGATCTCCTCCTTGGCAAGATCCTGGGCAAGAATCGGTCGCGCTTCGGGCGCCTTGCACGCGCGAAGAATCTGACGCTGCGCCATCATGCCGCGAATGTACGAGGCTAAATGCCTAGCCTGAATTCCCACGCGTCATTTTGAGGTTTAAGAATTTGACAATGGGGCGCCTTTTGTCAGGCAAGCTGGATGCGGAGATTTCGGTTGCCTAACCAGGGAATGGGCTCCGTCGCTTCGGTGTATCCTGCTGCCAGCAATAACGGATTGTTCGCCCGGCGCGGCAGTGTGACAACGATGTCGTGGGATTGGATCTGGACATGGGCGCTGGCGCGCACCAGCTTGCGGAAGAGGGTCCGGGGCTTGACGCTCTCCAGGCCGTGGCCTACCCGTTTGGCGAGGATGCGGTAGAGCGTACTGGCCATGAGTGTCAGTTGGAGGTCCACATCGATCTTCATGGGTACCGCAGAGCTGAGGGCATCCATGTGGAAGAAGTCGATGGCATCCGCCAGGGTGTTCTCGATGATCATCCGCCGGGCATAACGGTCGATCAGCCGGGCCGGCGGGACATCGATCTGGTTGGTCAACAGCAGGGTGGGCTTGTCGTGTCCAAGGTCCGTAATGGCGATCTGCCGGAGGGGATCGGGATAGTCGCGGAGTTGAACCTTTTCCTCCAGAATGCGCGGTGTACGGAAGGTGCGACCGACATTGCTGAGTCGTAGGCGTCGCCATTGCTCCTGCGGTATGGCAGCCAGGGCCGCCACCATCTTCCGGGAGCGGCGACGCAGGGTCAAGAAGGCTATGCCCATGGCCTGCAGCCGTGCGAGGTTGGCGTACGTGGTAAAGGTGCTGTCGAAGACCAATTCGTGCGGCAGGCTCCCCGTGCGCTCGCGCCAGAAGTCGACAAAGCGCAGGAGCTGATCGTGGCGGTCTTCCTTGCGTATCTGGGCGTCGACATAGACAAAGAGCCGGGCCTCGGCATCGCGCGCTACCAGGGACAGGATGCCATTCTGGCTGCGGCTACGCTTGGAGATGTAATGCTTTTGGATAAGGGCGTCGTCGCCGTGGTAGGCAATGGTGTGGAAGTCGAGATCGAAGGAGTGCCCTCCTCCCAGCGAAACGCCCAAGGTGTGCGAGGCCTGGTGCCAGGCTTCCATGAGACGGCGACAGTGCTCTGGATGCACGCGGCTGGAATATTCGGTGAGGGTGGAGCGCTTCGGCATGGCGCCCAGTCCGGCAAAGAGCGCCAGCCCCGGATCCAGGGCTTCGGCCATGACATGGGAGCTTCGCCTCAGGCCCCAGAGCTTGAGGGCCAAGAGGGCGCGCATGGCGCAGCCCGCCGGTATGCTGCTCATTGCCGGCATGTGGCTCTCTCGTAAGAGCACATCGAGCTGGATACGGGCCAAGTCATGGACAAAGAGGAAGAGGCCGCCAAAGTCGGTACGAAAATGGCGCGGAGTGAGGTCCAGGTTACGGTGATTGGATATGGCCGCCCGCTTCGCGGTGGTAACATCGAGGCGTTCCTGGAGGCCACGTCGGCGTAATTTAGCCAACCCGGCCGTGCGGAGGGTGCGCATGACGGTGGAATCACTTACGGGGTGTCCCTCTTGCGTGAGCAGGGCGGCAATCTCTACGGCGGACAGGTTCTGCTGCGCACGGAGCTCGACAATACGCCGATTACGTTGCTGTCGAGAGCGGGACTTTTCTTCGCGGACGGGAGTGGTTTCATGGGGGGCGGCCTTCTTCCTGCCACGCTGGTCGGCCACGAAGAAGGGCAGTTCGGGCTTTTTGTGGAATTGAGAGCAGAGATTGCGGACGGTGCCATAGGAGTAGTGGAAGCGTTCTGCGACCTCGGCCAGGGGGACATGCTCGACGAAGGCGGCACGCAGGGCTTCGTACTGGCGGTGGGCGGTGTTGGTGGGCTGGAGGAAGAGGATGGCGGGGTCGGTCATATTATTATAGTGTAGTTGTCTACTACTACATATATACCACGTGTAATGAGTAACGCCCGATCCTCCAGGCACGAAGGAGCACGATATTCGTCCAATTTGGCCCTAAAAGGGTCGATATAAGAGAAGTTTAGACTAGTAACTGGCCACGATGGGACGCGCGACCCGAGCTAGAGTGGCCAAGCGGCGAATAAGTATACTGGTGTGACGATATACGGAATAGTCATAATATAACTGACAATATTGGATCAGACACGGCAATATATGTCAGCACTACAGCTAGAATTGCATTTGGGACTGTCACCTACCTATACTCCGTGGTAATTGAGGCTAGCGAAAATAGGAGTTGTGGGAGCTGGACAGCGCCAGGCCTACTCGGCGGTTTTCCAATAGCGCTTTTCGAGCTGAAGTGGCCGAACCGTTCCGCACGCTATGTGCTCCATGATCTGCCCGGCGTGAAAGCGGCCGTTCTCAATGAACCAGCGGCTGGTGCGCAGTCCGCCGCACACAGTGCCGGCAAGGTATACGCCTGGCCTGCTGGACTCGAATGATTCCGTGTCATGTATGGGCGTTCGTGCGCAGTCCGTGCCGATGGCAATGTCAAGCGTTTCGAGCAGCGCATAATTCGGGCGGTAGCCAGTCATGGCCAGCACGAAGTCGTTACCCAGCTCCGAAGTGCCGTCCGGACCCTGAAGCAGGAGCCGATCCTTTTCGATAGCGACGACTGACGTACCAAGGAGTGCCCGTATACTTCCTTCTTTGATCCGGTTTTTGAGATCCGGCTTGATCCAGTACTTAATGCGATGCGAGAGTTCTTCGCCACGGTGGATCAGCGTCACGTTGGCACCGTGCCGATGGCATTCGAGCGCGGCCTTGGCCGCACTGTTCTTGCCCCCAAGGACGGCAACACGCTGCCCAACATACGGGTAGGCCTCGCGGTAGTAATGCGTGACCTTCGGCAGGTCTTCTCCTGGCACGCCCAGCCGGTTGGGCACATCAAAGAATCCGGTGGCTATCACGACCTTGCGGCACGGGATCAGAATCCGATCCGTTACGACGCTGAAGGCACCGTCTGCTCCCTCGATCCCGGTAACGCATTCGTAAAGCCTCAGGGCTAGATCTTCGTGCCGGGACACACGCAGGTAGTAGTCCAGTGCTTCCTGGCGCGTGGGCTTCGCACGTACGGAGGGGAAAGGGTGGCCTCCGATTTCCAGGAGTTCGGCCGTGGAAAAGAACTCCATATGGTAGGGATAGCCTACGAGAGAATTCACGAGGGCGCCCTTGTCCACTATTACGGCATCAATGCCATGCCGCTTGGCCTCGATGCCGCAGGCAAGCCCCACGGGCCCGGCTCCGATGATGACGATGTCATGCATATTTTTCGTAAACGTAACCCCTACAAACACGATACCCGTATAAGCTGTTTCCGCGGCATTTGGGCCCTGTGCTTGCTATTTTTTGTTGTCACACTTCGCTATGACTCATGCCCATCTACCGCCGCAGTTTCGTACGTTCGCTGCTTGCCGGACTGGTAGGAACGTCTGTGGGCAGCCAAGTGGCCGGGCCGCCAGATCGCGCGCGGCTGCGCGAGCTCGGCGTTCGGATTGGTTCGTTGCCCGCCGGGGAGTACAACGCCATTACAGACGTGGCGGGAGTACGTGTCGGACACGCGACCCTAGTAGAGGGCTCTGGGCCCCTTGTAGTCGGAGAGGGGCCCGTGCGCACGGGTGTTACCGTCATCATACCGCCCGAAGTATATACGCGCGGCGTCCCGGCCGCCTGTTTTACCCTGAATGGCAACGGCGAAATGACGGGCGTGGCCCGCATTCGGGCTACCGGCCAGCTGCATACGCCTGTCTATCTTACGGGGACGGCGAATGTCGGCATCGTATACGATGCGGCCATTACGCACTGGCTGCGCCAGGGTCTGCCGCATGGGCGCACGCCCATTCCCGTGGTTGCGGAGTGCTGGGATGCGCTCGGAGATGTAGAAGGCCGCCACTTAGCGGAAGCGGACGTGCTGGAGGCCCTTTACACGGCCCTAGGCGGCGCAGTGGAGGAAGGCTCCGTAGGCGGCGGCACAGGCATGCGCTCGTTTGGCTTCAAGGCGGGCATTGGGACCGCCTCCCGTTCGGCGGGTGAATTTACCGTTGGCGTGCTGCTAAACGCCAACCACAGTACGCGGCAGCTCCTGCGCGTGGACGGTGTACCGGTAGGGCGCGTGTTGGAACACTACCCCGAGGGTTCGGAAGAGCGATCCAAGTCCATTGTAATGGTAGCCGCCACGGACGCACCCCTATGGCCGCGTCAGCTGCGGCGCCTCTGCAAGCGGATGAGCTTGGGCCTTGCGCGCACCGGAGCGGTGTCCACGCACGGCAGCGGTGACCTCTGCCTGGCGTTTTCCACGGCGCGGGATGCGGACGAAGTGACGGACCGCAGGGCCGGACCGCTCTGGCAGGCGGCGGTGGAGGCGACCGAAGAGGCCGCGATCAATGCGCTTACTACTGCCGAAACCATGGACGGCGCGCACGGCGCGGTGCGTCACGGCCTGCCGCTCGACCGTTTGGTCGAATTGATGCGCAAGTACCACAGGTTGTAGTACATGGTAGACGATATCACGGACGTAGCGGGTGTACGCGTAGGGCATGTCACCCCGGAGACGGGCTCGGGCGTTACCGTGGTGGTGCCCCCGGGAGAGCAGACCACGTATCCTTGGGGCTGCCGCATCATCGGCGATCCGGGCGTTATCACGGGACTTGCCGTGCTGGAAGACTTTGGGTTCATGGGTTCGCCCGTGTTTCTGACCGGGCTCATGAGTGCGGGACGCATTTACAACGGTGCGCTGACGCATGCTTTTTCCCTGGATACCGGGCTGCCAATCGGATCAGGATGGCCCCCGATTGTAATCGGCGTAGAAGACGGCAGGCGTGTACGGAACCTTAAGGAGGAGCATGCCCTGGAGGCAATGCAAGCCGCAGTAGCCGCCCCCCGGCCCCAGGGTCGTGTCGGTGCGGGTGCAGGCGCCATCGCGTATGGCATGCGCGGTGGGATAGGCTGCGCTGCCAGGTGGGTGGAAGGTGCCTGCATCGTCGGTATCCTTACGCTCGCAGCCCACGGCCGGCGCCAAGACCTGGTTGTAAGGGGTGCTCGTATGGAGGCGCGCCTCCGGGACATACCGATCCGAGATAACCCTGCGCCCTGCGCTGTCAGCGTAATCGCCACGGATGCCCCGCTTGGCCCTCGAATGCTGGACCGGCTGTGTGGAAGCGTGGCGCGGGGATGGGTCGACCTGGGCTGGAGCGAGGGAGACAGCGGAGTGGCCATAGCGTTTTCGACGGGCACGGCGAGCCGCGTCCCGCCGGGCTTGGGGCATGCAGCTCGGGCGGCCGCCGCAGAGTCCGTGCTCAATGCCGTACGGCACGGCGAAGAGCGCCTGAATAGGGTACTGGAGGAGTGATGACGCTACCGCATATTTTAACGGAGCTCCCGGGGCCGCGGGCGCGGGAGGTAATCGCCGCCGAGGACCGCGTCGCCTCGACGTCGCTCATCAAGGAGTATCCGCTGGTCGTGGCCCGCGGCGAGGGGACCATGATCGAGGATGTGGATGGCAACCGCTTCCTGGATTTCATGTCCGGCATAGCGGTGACGCTTACCGGTCATTGCCATCCCCACGTTCTGGGAAGATTGAAGGCACAGGCTGACCAGCTTCTGCATATCTGCGGAACGGACTTTTTCTACGGTGCCTACGGGGAACTATGCCAGCGTCTCGCTGCCCTGGGGCCGGGAGACGATGCTTGGCGCGTGTATTTGGGCAATTCCGGGGCCGAAGCGGTCGAAGCCGCCATCAAGCTGGCCCGCTACCATACGCGGCGTACGCATATCATAGCCTTTCACGGAGCGTTTCACGGGCGCACGTACGGGGCGATGAGCCTTTCCAACAGCAAGGTAGTGCAGCGGGCGGGCTTCGGGCCGCTGCTTCCCGGTGTACATCACATGCCCTACGGCGCGTGCCGGGAGTGTGCCTACCATCTTGCGTATCCGACATGCGACGTGCACTGCGTGGAGAGTTGGCGAGACACCCTGTTCAAGCGCACCGTCGCGCCCTCCGAGGTAGCGGCAGTCATAGTTGAACCGATCCAGGGAGAGGGCGGCCACCGGACCCCCCCTCCGGAGTTTTTTGCGCGCCTGCGCAGGCTATGCAATGAATTCGGCATCCTGCTCATTGCGGACGAAATACAGACCGGTATGGGGCGCACGGGTACCTTCTTTGCGATGGAGCAGTGGGGCGTAGCGCCCGACATAATCACGTTGGCCAAGGGCCTTGGCTCAGGTCTTCCCATTAGCGCCACCCTGGCGCGGGAGGAGATCATGACATGGCCGCAGGGCAGTCACGGGAGCACCTTTGGAGGCAACCCGGTGGCGTGCGCCGCTGCCAATGCGACGCTGGACCTGGTGCTCGGGGGCCTAATGGAGAATGCCACCGCAATGGGATCGCACCTACGTTCCGGCCTGGAAACTTTGGCCCGGATGCACACGCAGATTGAGGATGTCCGTGGCCTGGGGCTCATGCTGGCCTTGGCATTTCGGACACCGGCGCAGTCCGCGGCTTTCGAGCAGGCCTGTTTCCAGCGGGGGCTGCTTGTCCTAGGGTGCGGTGCGAAAGCGGTCCGCCTTGCGCCGCCCATGATCGTTACAGAGCGTGAAGCGGACGTCGCCTGCCAAATCATGGATGCCGTGTTGACCTCCGACATCGAATAGCCGCATGTCCCGGTTTTTCTCCATGCCGCGAGGCGACCGTGCCTATCTCGTGGCTTTGCTCGTCTTCGCGCTAGTCTCCTGCCTGCCATGGACGCGCGGCATCCGCATTGTAGGTTGGGCCCTCTTTGATTGGCTAATGGCGGCGCTCATGGTCTTGCCGCCCGCGGTAGCCCTGATGCGACTGTAGGCAGGTCGTAGAGGCTCGCTATGACGCTCAAGCGGGCACAGTTTGTGCTGTACCTGCTTGTCTGCATGGCCATTGGGCTTGTCGTCTCCCGGCGGGTGCTTGGCTCGGTGGACGAATATTGGATTGCCGGCCAAAGGATTTCTACGGGCGTAAACGCCGTGGCGACCATGGCGGCGCTCGCCAGCGGAGGGCCCATTATTGGAGTAGTGGGACGTGCCTACGGTCGTGGCATTCCGTTCGCGCTGTCGCCATTAGCAGACATAGTTGTGGGTTTTCCGCTGGCATCGATACTGGTGGCGCGGCCGCTTCGCAATTTCGGGCGCTTTGCCACAGCGGACTTTCTAGCGTACCATTATCCACACGCGGCCATGCGTGGTGCCGTGCCGCTTCTTATCGTAGCGAGCTTCACGGTCTATATCGTGGCGCAAATGAAGGCAGCCGGGACTACGGCAGAGCTGCTACTGGGCATACCCTACAACCCGGCCGTCCGCTATGGCCTCGATTGTTTTCTTCCTGTATGTGTCGATCGGGGGAATGGTGGCTGTTACGTGGACGGATGTCGTCCAGGGAGCGCTCATGCTTCTCGTAGTCTGCAGCATTGCGTTCGCCATATTTGCACGCAAGGGGATGCCCATCAAGATGGTGGGCGTGGCGATGGCGCCGGCGCTTACCTGGGTGAGGAGATAGATCAGCCGCTCTCCAGCTACCTTGGCTTGTTCGTGATTTGGGCCGCGGCCATCCCAGCCATTCCGCATATCGCCATGCGTGTTTATTCCGCGCGGGATGCACGGTCGGCGCACGTTTCACTGAACGTGGCCATGGTTGCGTTCAGCGCCGTGTTGCTAAGTGCGGTCCTGGCAATCATACCCTATGGCGCCGCGGCATTTCCGGGCATCACGGATCTGGACACCATCTTTCTTCACGTGATGGAGGAGGCAATTCCGCCGCTGGTCTGCGGCTTAGCCGTTGCTGCCTTCATGGCCGTGGTCATGTCCACCACGGATGCACTCCTGCTGGCGAGCAGCTCGGCGATTGCGCATGACCTGATGGGCCACCAGTCGCTGGGTCGGTGGGGCGTGTCGGCATCCATCTGTTGACGGTATGGGCTGTAGGGCTCGTGGCGATGGCTCATGCCTATTGGCCACCGCGCCTACTGATCGCACTGTACTCCGCAGCCATCGGGCTCCTGGGTGCCGCGCTCTTTGTTCCGACGGCGGCGGGCCTGTGGCGGAAAGGGCGCAGGTCCGGCAGGAGGGGTAGCGTCTGTCTTTCTCGGGTCCGGTGTGTATTTGGCCCTCGAGCTTACGGGTGCTGTGCTGCCGCTTTCCGCAATACTGGTGGTGCTGCCGGCGTCGGCCTTCTGCATGTGGGCATCCAGTAGGAATTCGCCGCCTACCGGCGGTATGGTGGAGGCAGTTGAGGGACTGCACGTCTTGGGGCTGTTCGGGCCATAGCGAGTAGGGAAAATGAAACGGGTAGCCAGATCGGCGAAATTGGACTGAGATGATTCACCAATCTCGCATCGAGAAGCGGTGAGGAATGCGGCGACATGCTGGACCCCATGATATCCAGCGGCTTTTTGGTCGCTCGCTGATTCACTGCCAGATTTGGAAGGCGATCGTCTTTGTATGCTGGGGCGCGAGATTGGCAAGAAGGGCGAGAAACCGTTTTCCTTCGTGCCGAAGGCCTAGAAAGTAACCGCTGCCAATCCCAATGCTCATTTCGAATCCAACCTGGATGTCTGGAACATCGCCATTAATGCCCAAATGCAGTCTGTTGATGACTAGCTTGCTGGCATACACTGGATGTAGCAAGCCTTGGTCTGCTTGCAATATCCAATGGTGGCGATGGGCCCTTGGGCTGTTGGTCCGGTAACTGCAAGGTAGCGGGTTACGTCGTCTGACAATGGTAAGGCACGTCGGGTGCCCATCCCGGAACTGCACGGTTAGTGGTCGTGCCCGAATGCCCTGGAGGTGGGAGTGCGACCACTATTTTCGTTCTTAGCGCGTGATTTGCACCACGGGAGCTTTTTCTGCGCAAATAGGGGCGTTCCCGGATAAGCCTACTGGAATCCGAATCAGCGCCTCGCCTGAAAGAATGCTCTGAGCAGTTCAATGCTCCGGGCCTCTTCGACTCCCGAAATTATCTCTGTATGGTGATTCAACCGGGCGTCTTGCGGGATATTGTACAGTGTGGAGGCACTACCGGCCTTGGCATCAAAGGCCCCGAAGACCAGGCGGCCAACGCGGGCCCATACCAGGGCGCCGGCACACATGGGGCATGGCTCAAGCGTCACAAAAAGCGTGCATGCTTCCAGTACCCTCGTTTCGAGGGTGTCGCAGGCCGCCGTAATGGCAATCATCTCGGCATGGGCGGTCGGGTCGCCGAGCTTCTTGACTAGGTTGTGCCCCCGTCCAACGACACGATCACCGCTTGTCACCACGGCCCCAACCGGCACCTCTCCCATGTCAAAGGCCCGCTCCGCTTCGCCCAGTGCGGTCTGCATCCACCGCCGGTCGGCTGCCAGGAGGGTAGAAATACTCATCGGCGCCCCGAGCTATCGTCGGCCCAGGAACATACCTGCAACGCGAAGTACGACGGCGAGGATGAACAGCCCGATCAGGACGGGCAGTGCCAGCTTCACCAAGAACCCCAGCACATCCAGAAGCTCATTAAGCAGGAGGATCGCGACCATGACCACCATGGCGATCACGATCCAGCGCAGCATCTGTTGTATGCTCATGGCCTTACTATTCGTCCCCTTCCAAGAAAAAAAACTCTGATGCGGCATAGGCAGTTCCGCCTACGCCAAATCCGCCTATCAGAACGACCTGCTGAGTGGAGAGCGGGCTGGCCGTATGGCCGTATCTCCTGACCGTCCCCTGCCGCTGAGGCACCGTAAAGAACCGGTTGACTGCGTTGCTGTACACCTCGTTGTCGATTACAATGTCCTGATCCGAATTCTGCGTTCCACCGAAGACGATCAGGAAATTGCCGAGCAGGGGAGATGCGGCATGGCGCGTACGTGCAAAGGCCATGGCCGGAATCTTCGTAAGGCGAATCCCCACTGGTGTATCATATTCGAGCAGAAAATTTCCGTCGTCCGACAATCCGCTGTCGGAATTGCCTCCCAGCACTACGTGGGCACTAGAATATTTCTGGGTTACACTGTGCCCGTATATTGCGGCATCCAGAAACGGGGCACTCGCCAGGGAATGCAGGGCAAATAGGGTGTCGCGCGCCATTTCGAAGGTGCGCAGGTCTTGGCGGACTCCAAGGAACGGGCTTTGACCGTAGCGCGTGTCGCCGCGCCCGCCGTACAGGTCGATGAAGACGCCGGCATTTGAACTACGGAGTATGGCAGAATGAAGCGCCCGGCGAATGGGCTGCCCCACTACGGGCACAACAAAGAAGGAGTCCTTCTCGGGTTCGTACAGCTCGGCGGTTTCCACTAGGTCGCTCACGCTTAAGAGGTTGTCCGTGCGACTACCACCCATGAGCAGGACACGCCCGTCTGGCAGACGAGTCGCCGTGTGACCGGTACGCGCTTCATAAAGCAGGCCCTCTGCGCGTATGAAGGCACGACCTCTAGGTGCGAGCACGAATGCATCGGCATGCGCCGGCCCATTTCTAGTGCTTGCGCCACCGGCGACCAGTAATCCGCGGTCAACCGTAAAGGTCGCAGTGTGGCCCCCGCGGCCTTGCGGCAGGTGCGGGGCGTTGAGGCTGATTCCAAACGGCAGGAACAGCGCAATGGCTGTGTCCACTTCGGTTTGGTCCCGTGCGTCGATGGCCTCTACTATGAGTCGATTGAGGCCGCGGCTAAGAATAAACGTTGACTGCCAGTACGGCCCGTTGTCCGACGGCTCAAGGGGGGCATCGTTGAGCCTGACTTCCGTGATACTATTGACCGAGGTTACCGAAATGCGGAGTTCAATTTCCTGCTCTGTCAACACTTTCGAAAGGTCCGGTGCCAGAATCTCGATGGATGGCGCGCCCAGATCTGCAAGCGGTCGTTCGCAGCCAGAGAGTGCCAATGCAATAACCAGGGCAGCAACCCAGGCTTGTCTAGTTGGCAGGGAAGTCTGGTGTCCGCGCATCACAAGGTCAGTAGGTTACGCTTTCCAGCACGAGGCCGTGCGGCGGTGCCGCGGGACCAGCCTCCCGCCGGTCCCGCGATGCTAGAATGTGAACCAGATCCTCCGGGGCCCTCCTGCCGCGCCCTACCTCCAACAGTGTGCCGATTACAGTGCGGACCATGCCATGAAGAAACCGGTCGGCGACAATGCCGAAATGCCAGTCGCCCGGACGGTCTTCTGGCATCCACTGCGCCCGCTCTACGGTGCAGACCCGGTTTTCTGTATCCGACTGCGTTCGGCAGAACGCTCCGAAGTGCCGGGTCCCTCTAAGTACGCTCGCCGCATCATTCATGAGTGCAAAATCCGGGACGGTGGGCAAGGCCAGGCGCCAGCCCGCGTCCAGGGCCCGGGCGGCGGTACTGACATAATAGTGGTATCGGCGTTGCCGGGCTTCGAAGCGGGCATGAAAGTCCTCGGTGGCCCTGTCTAGCTCGAGGATGGCAATGGAGGAGGGCAGCAGTCCATTCAATGACCGCACCAGCCTCGCTGCGTCGAGGGCATGCTTCACCACGAAGTGCGCCACCTGACCGCGGGCGTGCACGCCGCTATCTGTGCGGCCTGCGCCGGTGACGCTGACGCGCTCCCGGAGCGCCGTCGCGAGGGCCTCCTCAAGGGTTTGCTGCACGGTAGAGACACCGCACTGCCGCTGCCAGCCACAATAGGGCCTGCCGTCATATTCAAGAGTGAGGCGGTACGTCAGGCACTGCACGCGCATGCTCAGTGAATGATATTCTGCTTGCGGAGAAGTTGCTCTACCGGGTGCAGGACCAGTGGGTGGAGGCGGTAGCGTGTGCCCGAAGTGATCCTGTTTGGCGCCTCGTCCAACCTGTCCATGCTGACGTTACATGGAATGATCAGGTCCTGATTCAGGAGTGATTCCAGCACGGTCATGCTGGCGTCACCTGTCATGCGGAAGATGCGATCATGTTCTTCCAGCGTAAGCGTATTGTGCACTAGGAAGGCCTTGAGGGTAAAGGAGCGCGTGAGGTCATAGGATTCCAGAAAGCGGAAGCTGAGCGGAGCACCCGGATGTACGGTTACCCGGCCCTCTCCGAATTCCGCGGAACGCAGCCAGTATAGCAGCGCCAGCATCACGTTTGAGCCGCTGTGAAGATAGAGCCGCTCGAAAAAATGATCCCGGAGCAGGGCCTGCCGCGCAACATCGCCCCGTGTTCGCTCCAGCCTCCGGTAGAGTAGCGGGGAGACGGTAACGGGCCGGGCGAATGTGAGGTGCATGCCGCTGCGCTGATGGCGGTTGAAGATGATGCTACCTAGCGTGGTTCTGCTTATGGCAGCGGGATGGTAAGTGGACACCAGCTTTGTTGCGCTGCCCTGCGCCCTCTCCAGGTACTGCCACGCGAGCGCGCTGACACTGGCAATCCAGCAAATGCGGGTGTCCGTGCGAGACAGCAGGACAAGCACCTGCTCGATCAGGCGCGTACCACCGTAGGCGCGATAAAGCAGGTGTTCAAGGTTGTCGATCAGGCATACCTGTGGCTCGGCCTGTAGCAGACGCCCTTCCAGCACTTCAAGGGAAGAAGCTTTCAGGCCCATCGCGTCTGCTATTTGGCGTGCAATTGCGGCGGAGTCGGTCAGGCGGTGGCTAAGCGCCACTGTGCTTACGCGCCCTGCTGCTCTCAGCTCTGATGCCAGTACCTGCAGCAGGCTAGTGCGTCCACTGCCCAGCGGCATGGGCAGCACCACCGCACCTGCAGCACGCCGGCGATGCCACCTTTCCACATGCTGCCGCAGGAACTGCAGATCGGATTCCCGGCCCTCGAGCAGCCACGACTCGCCTACCGGCACAAGGGCAAACAATTTTCGGTAAACCAGGGGCAGCCTTTCGCCCAGTGCACGCAGGCTGGCCGGCCCAATGGCTTCGATGGTGTTAAGACGGTCGCGCTCGGTAGCAGCGGCCGTGCCGATAGCTGAGCGACCGTGTTCAATCAGTACGGCAGCGCGCCGATGGCCGCGCCGAATGAGTTGCCCGGCCGCATCGCGCAAGCGGTGGGTTTGGTCCCGTACGCGTCGCCCGAGAACAGGCAGTCGGCGTCGCAGGCGGAACTGGAGGCCAAGCCAGTGATCTTCGATAAAGGCCTCGGATCGCACACCGCGGTGAATGTCGGACCAGTCCCGAAAAAACAGGGAATAGACACCGTCTGCAAACTCCTGCCATGGTGGCTCCAGCGATTGGAGCAGGTCCCGGAGGGAATTCCCGGCTCGAAGGATGCCCCCCCGTGCTAGCTCTCGTGCATTGTCGGTCGAATTCTGGGTGCTATTACCTTGCAGTTCCTGAAGCGCGGCCCCGAGGCTGAACTCTACAACGCTGAGGACCTGCTCCGTGTCGCCCCAGACGCTCACGAGCTTCTGCCGCAGCGGGCGGGCGCATTCCGCGAGGCGGTCCGGAAACGGCGCTAGGATTTGTAGAATGTCGCGGCGTAGGTCACGTCGCTCCGGGTCAGCGCCCGGAACCAGGATCGCCTCTGGCCGAGGCAGGGCGTGCAGCACAACCTCTGCCGGCCATGCTTCTACATGGTTCGACAGAGCTGTCCATTGAATATGGCCAGGGCGGGAAAGGGTCTCGTCGGCGGTCAGTAATCCGGGCAATTCCCCCAGGGCATGGCGTACGCGGTCAAGCGTGCTCGCCGCCAGGCCCCGCAATATCGAGGGCAGCTCGGTGGCCTTGGCCTCTCCAACGGACCGGGATGCCGTGTCAAGCAAGGCCGCTGCCGTTTCGAAGGTTTCAACGACCGGTCCAAGGGCCACTGCGGCCACCAACTGCAGCAGGTTTTGCCGCTGGGCGAGCAGCGCGGCGCGCAGTTGCGCGATCCTGGCATCAATGTCAAGCCGGTTCTGCGTCTGCGCGTGCCATGCGGTCCAGTGCCCAATCTCCATGCGAATGCGCCGTGCTGGCAGCCGCCCCGGAAGCTTGCGGTCTGCGGGCGTAAGCAGGATCGTGCCCGCGCGGCGAAAGTCGTTTCGGAGACTTTCGGCTTCCTGCTGCAGTGCCGCTGCATCGGCGTCGGACAGCGCGGCCTGCGCCGCCACGTCCATTAGCACTCCCTGCAGGGCGTGCGATATTGCCCGCAGGGCCTTGGACATGCTCGGATTCGGCGCGCCCTGGGCTATGAGGGGCCCGTCCCGAATGATCATGCTGAATGGCTGCGCCCTCTTGCTGTGGCGTTCCAGGTCGTGCTCGAATGCCAGCGTGGCGTTGGTCCACTTGGTTAGGCCCGACTCGAGCAGTGCAGTCAGGCCCGCCACGTGCCGTTCGTACCTGTCGTGGAGCCGTGCCACGGTTCCGGCCACCCGTACCTGGACATGATAGTTAAGAAGTGCATGCACAGGGACACTGCGGATGGGCACTCTTGCAGGCTGTCCTAGGAGCGCGCGCAGGCGTCCTTTCAGGCGCAACCACCGCCGAACGATGCTCCTGGCAAGACGGCGCGGTTGTCCGGGCGTTGGTGCATAGAGTGATAGGGGATGAGGAAGCGTGCAGGCTGCCACAGCGTGCTCGGCCAGGGGCGCCAGAGCAGACAGGAGTCTCAGGCTGCCTTCCATGACTTCCCCCAAGGGGAGCCTTGTCAGTTGCTCTCTAATGGGGCACAGTACCTCTTCTACCACAGACGCACGATAAGCCATGGCAACGTCGAGAGACGCGGAGTCATCCCCGGACGAAGCTTGCGCCAACAATTCCTTGTGGCTCCGGGCGGCGGCCGCTGCGCCGTCGCGAATGGGAAGCAGTAGTCGTGCCTCTACGTCAAGCTGCCACGCATCCCATGCCCGGGCTGTGGCCTCCTCCATTTCCTGGACCAGCGCTTCCAGCACGAAACCTGACGTTGCCATGCCGGCGACGGTTTCCGCACTCGCTCGCGGGGTATCCAGTTTTGTCGGTGCGTTGCTCATGGCGCTGTTCTCGGCAGCCCGCCGGCCTCTAGCTGGCTGAAGTAGCCCTGCCGTTTGAATTCGGCCTTGGCCGATTCCGTGATGTCGCTGGCAAAGGCGAACTCGTACCGGGTATCTAGCACATAGGCCTTCACGGTGAGTCTGGTCAGAAACGTTTCCTTGAATATGTCCTGCACGTTCACCACGATGGGTTTACCCATGTACACGTATTTTGAGTTGGCGGCCGCGCTGTAGGCTATGGCCTTGGCCTTCATGACATCGGACCAGCCGGGTACGAACAATTCGATGACGACCTGGCAGTTTAGCGACCCCGTGTTGGCATTGGCTACCTGGCTGTCGATCATCTGAGCGTTGGGCACCGTCACTTCGTTGTCGTCAGGGGTAACAATGCGTGTGGCTCTTAGTCCGATGGAGACCACTTCGCCGTATGTGCCGCCCACCCGGATCTTGTCGCCGACCTGAAATGGTTGATCAAAGATGATGATGATGCCGCCGAAGATATTCTTCAGGATGTTCTGTGCCGCAAAGCCAATGGCTACGCCAAGCGCCGTGGCGGCGGCGAACAGACTGCGCTGGTCCAACTGAAAGACGAAGGCCAAGACGACATACAATGTCAAGCTCCACACGGCAAGGCGTGCTATGGGAATGAGCCGCTTGTAGAACAGGCGCCGGCTGGCGCTACGCTCGGATACGGTGTCCAGAAGCCAATTCGCGGCCCGTATCACCACAAAGCTCAGCAGTAGGAACAGGATGGTCAGAAATATCTTTACGCCGTAATGTTGGAGGTCGCCTCCCAGTTGTGCGAGGAGTGCCTGGACAAGCGCATTCATTTCACGGTGTACGTCGCCAAATAGCACGGTGGCCCTTTCAAGGATCTGTACGGAGCGCCGCATGCGGTCGGCTTCGCCCAGCGCCGACAGGTTGCTTCGGAGTCCCGCCAGGATTCGCTCCTGCCGCAACAGTTCGTCCTGTACCACGCCTGCGATTAGGCGTAGGCTGTCCTCGTCACCTCCAGGCGAACGGCTGCGCACGAACTCCAGTGTTTCGCTGTGACGCTCCAGGACGACTACGGCGTCGCCGAGCCGCGCGGCAGAATCCTCCATGCGGTATCCCGCACTTTGGTCTCCTTCGGCAAGGAAGTGCTGCGCCGACTTTTCCAGTACGAGGAGGACATGGCGAAGTAGGCCCGCTCGCTGCCGAAGCTGCCAGACAAGCTCCCGCGTTCGTGCGGCTTCCGCCGCGCCGCCCAGCGGGCTGATGCTCCCGCCAAGCGTGCTCAGAAACGAGGCGTAGGACTCCGCATAGGCCGTGTGCACGGTGCCAAGACGCGTGATCTCGGCGCCCAGTGAATCAAGCTGTGGAGTAGACCGCTCGTCCACGGCAAGCGTGGCTCGCACCAGGGATGTGCGCAGCATGGCGTGCAGGGAGTCGAGAAGCGAAATTCGCAGGCCCATAAGGGCGCCTGTCCGCCCGGCGCTTCGCCGCCTCGTACTTTTCCTGACACGCATGCTGGCAGAATCGAACCGCGCCACATGGTCCGTCAGCGCCGCCCGGCGCCCGGCATAGTCCTTCGGAGCTCCTTCGTTGGCGTCTTCCGAACGCTCAGCCTGTAGGCTTTCGATACCCGTGGGTGGCAGGTCTTGGAACACATCGGACACGGAGGCCGCCAGCCGCTCGTGGAGCGTGGACGCCATGCTTTCCTGGCTACGGATGATTTTACCGAGAGCCAGTGCCTGCGAAGAATCCGGTACCGGGGAGGTCCGCTCCAGGGAGTGGCGTAGCGAGGCAAAAGCCGCGCACGTGCTGGCAAGGGCCGCCTCCGCGGAATCAGTTGCGGCGGAATGCGACGTGATTACGCCGGAGAGCCAATTGCTGCGCTGCAGAGTAGTGCAGTCCAATGCGGACGGCGGACCGCATCCGGCAAGCAGCAGCCCCGCCAAAATGGGCGTCATTCGGAGATAGTGTAATCGACAGGGAGCCATTTCCCTTTCCAAGTGACGGATAACCTACAATATACTTCGGCCCTGCGTATCGGGCCTTTCGGAAGCCTGCCGAGCTGTAGGCGGCACCAGCCGCTCCCAAGATCCAGGCCCACGGTCCTATGCGAATGCTTTGTCCGGTCTAGTCTATTCGGCAGTCCTGTCCAGGCGTGCGTGGCGTAGGTCTGCTTCGAATTCGTGCACGGCGACATGTGAGCCGGCGCACGCCATTGTCCTGCGAAGACCATTATATTAGAAGGTGCTGGAACCGCGAATGCAGGAAATGACACCACCGAGGATGCCCAAGCCGGATTCTTCTGCCCTGCCGCGCGCCTTGACAGTATGTGGTGCCCGGGTGTGGATACCCTGGAGCGCATGCCACATGCTGCTGGTGGCCGGGCTTGTCGCTTCGCTACTTTCCGGGTGCTCGATGGCACCGCGCCTGGAGGATCCCGTGGAGGCACTTCCAGAGCAATTCGAAGCTGCCACGCTTGATGCCGTGGCCTCACAGTATTACTGGTGGCAGGGCTTTGGAGATCCTCAGCTTGACCAGCTAGTGGATTCTGCCCTTGCCCGAAATCTGGATCTGCGCGTGGCTGTTGCGCGTGTGGAGGAGCTGCAAAGCCGATTCCGCATCGCGCGTGCGGAGCAGTTTCCCGCAGTGGAGATGGCTGCTCGGCGTGAGCAGCAGGATACCCCTTCCAACATCGGCATCGGGGGACAGTTACAAGACCGGGTGAGCGTCCCAGGCGGCCCAATATTTCCCGACCGATTCGAATTCACCACGTATAGTGCCTCGCTAGGATTCGCCTACGAGATAGACTTCTGGGGGCGCGTGCGCGGGGCGAAGAGGGCCGCGCTGCGGGAGTTTCTTGCCTCGCAGTCCGACGTGCGCACGGCGTTGGTAGGTGTAATCGGTGAGACGGTCGCCACGTATTTCGAGATCGCCGAGCGCCAGCGCACGCTGGCGCTGGCGAGGGAAAGCGTGAGCATTCTCGCGGAGCGAGCCGCCATAACATCCGGACGCTATGAGCGGGGCCTGGTGTCCTCCTTTGAATTTCACGCCGTGCAGCAGGAACTTGATGTCGCAACGGCGGATCTGCCCGTAATCGAAGTGCATCTGGAGGAGGCTCGGGGGCGCCTGGCACTGCTTCTAGGGCGCTATGGCGTTCCGCCGGGCACGTTTCTGGTGCCCGAGGTTGCCCACACCTACGCCCAGCAGGAAATACCGAGCGGTCTTCCGTCCGACCTGCTGCAGGACCGGCCGGATGTGGTCGCAGCGTTTCAGCGACTTGAAGCTGCGCGCGAGCGCATTGGCGTAGCCCGTGCCGCGCGCTTTCCCAGCTTCTCATTGACCGGGGCGGCCGGTACACAGACCAGCGTGCTGTCCGATATTGCGCAGACAAGTCAGAAATTTTGGCTTTTCGGGGCGGGTCTCACGGCCCCCATCTTCAATGCCGGTACGGTTCGGGCCAATGTCAGGGCGGCGTGGGCCCAGTACGAGCAGCTGGCTGCGCAGTATGAAAAGACCGTGCTCATGGCCTTCAGGGAAGTGGAGGCTGCACTCGTAAACTATGTTAAGCAGAAAGAGCGGCATGCTTCCCTCGTGGCCTCCCGCGGGACGGCCCACGAAAGTGCGCGCAACCAGGAGCGCCGCTATGTTCGTGGCGTGGGCGACTATGTTGGTTTTCTTGACGCCCGGCGTAACCTCGTCCGTACGGAGATGGCACTAGCGGCATCTCGGCGCGCATTAGCCGATGCCCGCCTGGCTGTACACAGATCCCTCGGTGGGGCCTGGATTCAAGAAGACACGCGGGGGCTGCCCGCGGTGCCATAGCAAATCACGCAGGGTTCAGATGCCCATATTCAAATACTTGTAGCGGTCATGAAGCGACGAAGACTGGCACAGGTCCTGGGAGCGATCGCCGTTATTGCTGGGGGCATCATTGCGCCGAATCTACTATCGCGCCTTCGTCCCGGTACACTGGACATTGAGCCGGAGCACGTACTTCCTGCCGTCACCACCGTCATGCCTTCCGTCCACGGGGGACGACTCACAATTCGGGGTTACGGGACCGTACGGCCGTTGCGGGAAATAACCCTGATAGCCGAAGTGGCGGGGAGGATTACATGGGTTGCAGAAGCATTTGTCAGCGGTGGCGCCTTTCACCGTGGTGACGAGCTGCTCAGAATTGATTCGACAGAATACGCCAACGCGGTCATCGTAGCTCGGGCCGAAGTGGTGCAGCGGCAGTTCGATTTGCTAAGAGCCGAAGAGGAGATGACCATTGCAAGGCAGGAGTGGACGCTGCTGGAGAACCGGAGGGGGGTGCAGCGGCAGGAGGAAAGCACCGAGCTTGGCAGCCTCGTGTTCAGAGAACCGCAGCAAAAGGCTGCTGCCGCGCAGCTGCGAAGTGCCAGGGCGCACCAGGACGATGCCGAGGCGCGCCTCAAAAGGACGCGAATAGCGGCGCCGTTCAATGGGCGCGTGCGCGGCAAGAGTGCGGACGTTGGGCAATTTGTTGGGCCCGGGCAGGTCGTTGCCTCCTACTATGGGACGGATGCGGCTGAGATTGATGTGCCCGTTGCTGGCCGCGACGTTGCACTGCTTGGTGACCTGTTGATGCGCCGCGCGGCGCCAGCACGTGCCAGAATTGTTGGCACTTCTGCCGGCGGGCGCAAAGAGTGGGAAGGTGTCGTGCATCGCACGGAAGGGGCCCTCACGGAGTCTACACGAAGCCTCAATGCGGTAGTCCGTGTGTACCGTCCATATGAGAGTAGCGATGAGCGCCCGCCGCTCTTGATAGGTACGTTTGTAACCGCATACCTGGAGGGTAAGCACCTCGATTTATATTACACGTTGCCACGTGAATCCCTTCGAGAAGGGGGGGCAGTCTGGGTTGTAAGCGCAGGCCGCCTGTATGCGCGGCCTATCGAAATCATTCAGGAAGTGGAGGATACCCTTTATGTCCTGGGTGGCATTACCGAAGCGGATTCGGTTGTAACGAGTGTGCTGGATGCCGTAGCGGACGGGATGCGTGTACGGACTGCTGCGGAATAGCCACACGGCGAGGGGTTTGCCGATATGAAGAAGGCCATTGCCTATATGGCGCAAAATAGCGTCGCGGCAAACCTGCTCATGTTTCTGATTCTGTTGCTCGGAGTCCTCAGTGTATCGAGAATTCCGCAGGAGATCTTTCAGGAGGCCAGCCTTGATGCCGTAGAAGTCCGCGCGGACTATAATGGGGCATCTCCCGAAGAAGTAGAAAACGGGGTCGTACGGCGCATAGAGGAGGCCATTGCGGGAATCGACGGCATAGACGAGATCCTGTCCCTTGCCGGAGAAAATGTCGGTGTCGTGACGGCGCGCCTCAAGTTGGGCACGGATGTCGACAAGGCGCTCAATGACATCAAGAGCGGCGTGGACCGAATTAACACGTTTCCCGCCGGCTCAGAGCGCCCGATCGTCCGGGAGGTGACGAATCGCAGGAATGTGCTGCAAATTGCCATTTTCGGTGAAGCCGACGAGCACAGCCTTAAGGCACTGGCTGAACAGGTTAAGGATAACCTGACGGCGCTGGACGAAATTTCGTACGTGCGTACGACGGGCGTCCGGGATTACGAGATATCTATTGAGGTCTCGGAGCACGCATTGGCCGCATATGGACTGCGTCTCTCCGATGTGGCAGCTGCCGTACGCCGCGGCAGCCTGGACCTGCCAGGTGGTAGCCTTGAAACACGCAGTGAAGAAATACTGGTGCGGTCCAAGGGTCAGAAATATACCGCGAGGGATTTCGAGGAGATAATCGTATTGGCGAGTCCGACCGGTGCCGCCGTACGCCTTGCCGATCTAGCAACTGTCACGGACGGGTTCAGGGACGACGACCTCGTGGCGCGATTTGGAGGACGGCCGGCCGCGCTGGTCTCCGTTTCCCGTTCGGGTGACGAGCGCGTCCTCGAAATTGCCGAGGCCGTAGAAGAGTATCTGGCAGGCTTCCGTCCCACGGTCCCGGAAGGGATATCCGTGGAAACCTGGCGCAACGAGCCCTACTATCTCAGGAGCCGCCTGGACCTGCTGATTAAAAACGGCATAGCGGGGTTCATTTTGGTCTCGCTTGCCCTGGTCCTGTTCATGAATCTGCAGTTGGCATTCTGGACTGCCCTGGGCCTGATTCTCTCGTTTGTTGGCACGTTTACCGTAATGGCGCTGCTGGGAGTCTCCATTGATATGACCTCCCTGTTTGCCTTCATTGTAGCCATTGGAATTGTGGTCGATGATGCAATAGTCATCGGTGAGAACATCTATTCGGAGCAGGAGCGTGGTGTGCCGCCCGTTCGTGCCGCTGTCCAGGGGGCCACGCGCCTGAGCGTTCCCGTTACGTTTGCTGTTCTTACGACTATCGCGGCGTTTGCGCCGATGCTGTTCGTTCCCGGATCAGTCGGCAAGCTGATGCGATCCATCCCGACGGTTGCCATAACCGTCCTTGTGTTTTCCTTGATTGAATCGCTCTTCATCCTGCCGGCCCACCTTTCGCACATGAAGCGGAAGGCGCCGCGAAACGGAGTAACACGGCGGCTGGAGATCATCCAGGCAGCCACGACCCGGTTGCTGCAGCGCTTCATCAGTGGTCCGCTAGACACGGTCCTGCGAATGACTACGCGGCGGTATGCACTTGTACTGGTGTGCGCCGTGGCTCTAATCGGACTGTCGTTCGGGATCGTGCGGAGTGGATTGGTACAGTTCTTCTTCCTTCCAGAAATCGAGGGTGACGTAGTATCGGCGCGCATCGAAATGCCGCTGGGTACGCCCGCTGAGCGGACGCAGCAGATCACCGCGTTCGTAGAATCGAAAGGCCACGAAGCGGCCGCAGAGCTTGAAGCCAGCCTTCCGGAAGATCATCCGCCTCTGGTGATCAATACAATGTCGATTGTAGGTGATCAACCTTCCCTCATGTTGGATCCGATGGCCTCCGACCGGCACCGTATCGTTCAGTCCCACCTGGGCGAAGCAAATTTTGAGCTAGTAAGCGCCGAAGTACGCAAGATTCCCGCGCTGAGGTTTGAGGAGGTTTGGCGCGAAAAGGTGGGTGAGCTACCCGGGGTAAGCTCCCTCGTTTTCCAGGCTGCGCTGATTACGCTCGGAAGTAGCGTCCAGGCCGAATTGACGGCACCCACCGCAGTGGCACTGGACGCAGCGGCAGCGAGATTCCGGGAGGAGCTCTCCAGGCTTGCGGGCGTCTCCAACATTGATGACAATCGCGATCGGGGCAAACGCGAGGTGCAGCTGGATCTGCTTCCCGAATCGCGCTCCCTTGGCCTGACGTTTGAAGACATGGCACAGCAGGTCAGGAGCGCCTTCTTTGGCGCCGAAGCCTTGCGCATTCAGCGGGGAAGGGACGACGTGCGGGTAATGGTCCGGCTGCCCGAGGACGAACGCAATACCCTGGCGGACCTGCAGCGGCTGCGCATACGGACGCCCGCAGGCGCCGAGGTTCCGCTGAGCGAAGTTGCGGAGGTAAGCCTTGGTACCGGTGCGTCCACCATTGAACGGCGGGACCGGCGCCGTGTGGTGACAGTCACGGCTGACGTGGATGAAGAGGTAATCCCGCTGAACGAGGTGCTCGCTCGTCTGGAGGCAGAGGCCATCCCAGTCTTGCAGCGTGATTTTCCCGGCCTTCTCGTAAGCTTTGAAGGAGAGCAGGCCCAACAGGCGGATGCAGTGGAGGCCCTCGCTAGAGGCTTCGCCATCGCGCTGTTCCTGATGTACGCACTCCTGGCCATTCCCTTTCGTTCGTACGTGCAGCCATTCATCATATTGGCGGTAATTCCCTTCGGATTCATAGGTGCCCTGGTCGGGCATATCGTGATGGGACTCAACCTGAGTATGCTTAGCCTATTCGGAATTGTGGCGCTAAGCGGAGTCGTAATAAATGATTCCTTGGTGCTGATACACTTCATAAACGAACGGAGACGGGCCGGAGTGCCCATGGAAGAAGCTATTTGGGAAGGCGGCAAGGCGCGTTTCCGCGCGATCTTGCTTACGTCATTGACCACGTTCCTTGGCGTACTTCCCCTCATACTTGAGCGGAGCACCCAGGCGCAGTTCCTCATTCCGATGGCCGTAAGCCTTGGCGTAGGCGTGCTGTTTGCCACTGCGATACTGATGATTTTGGTGCCGGCGCTCATGATGCTGCACTACCGCGCGGAAGGCCTGCTCCGTCGCAGGCCTTCCGGCCGCCCGGCGTAGGGTAGACGGCACTTCGCTCCGGGGTTTCTGATGGTGGATTGCCGGGAAACAGGACCCTTCGCGCGCCGGGCGATCGCCTGGATCAGGTAGTAATTTGCATCTTAGTGCACTATTATTCCTCCAATGGATCACTTAGCCCAGGAGTATGCCATTATGAAGCGAATCCACTATCTGCTTTCCGTTGTTCTTTTTTGCGGTGCGATGCCTGTTGCCGTCAATCCTGCTATAGCACAATCCCGGTCGCGCTTCTATGTGGGAGTGGAATTGGGGGCCCATCTGACGCCAGGGATTACCATGGTGGGGGATAGCAACGACCGCGCCAGTATCTGCGATGAGTTCATCAATCCCCAGTACGCTTCGGTGCCGGGCTGTACCGACGCGGCGCGCGGGGTGGGGGACAGTTGGAACGTCCCGTTCGATGGTGCCCGTGGCGTAGTGGCCAGTGCCGCACTTGGATACCGGCTGCATCGCATGATTCGGGCGGAAGCGGAGTTTGTAACGAGATCTTCCAATTTCGCGCAGCGATCAGGTGTGCTGGCCGCAGAGGGTGTCAATGCAGACAAGCTCAGCGACGAACTTTTTCTGGCCCAGGAGTGGCTTGGGTTGGTCACATCCAGGAGTCTTATGGGCAACGTATACCTTGATCTGCCCGGATTTGGCGGCCGTGTCATACCGTACGTGGGAATGGGGATGGGAATCGGAAGCACGAGCGCGGATTATGCGAGCGTATGGTCCAGAAATACCGAACCTGCGGCCATCGCCACGGGACGCAACCTGCCGAATGCGGAGGAGATTGCCCGGAATCTTGCCGGAACATCGAGCTCGGCGCAGGCCACCATGAAGGATACGCAGCTAAGTTTCCAGCTTCTTGTTGGATTCGACTACCCTCTAGCTGACGAGGTGAGCGTGGGCGTAAAGGCCCGGTGGGTGAAATACGACGAATTTAACGGCACCGTTGTATGGGATCCATTGCGCAGCCACGTCCCGAACCTTCGACGCAACGGCAGTGAACCGGTGGACGGAGAAATGTCGACCGAAAACTTTTCGTTTGTGGGCGTAAGTGTGGGCCTCAAGTATCATTTTTAGGCCGGGGCCCCATCGATTTCATCGAGGCTTTCTTTGGGGCAACCGCCTCCGAGGCGTCTTGCGTTCCCGTCTATTATAGGGGTGTCGTCTGGGTGTGTTTGGTCGTGCAGGCGGCGTGTTACACGGGGTTCGATCGGGCTAGTTGGCTGCACCAGATTCGCATCGAAAAAGAGTCCTGAATTCGGCGGTGTGGGAGATGTTAACATGTGTCGATAGAAGTGCATTTCTGGTTGAAAACGAATAATCCTCCTGGCGGGTAGGCAAAGACGCTGCCACAAGAAGCTAAGCCCCGAACTCCCCTTCGAGCGGGGCCATTCGCGTACCCGCGCCAAGGGCGAAGTCTGTACTGATTGCCGGCTATTCTGCCACAGATCACCTGCGTGCGGGTCCTGGTAGTGTAATTCCGATGCGCAATTCAAATACATAACCTTCGGTGCGAGACCCCGTCAAGGTTGCTATTCTTGCGGGTGGGGCGAATCTCCAGGCCCATCAGCATGGTTCAACGGATGTTCCCCGAGACCCGCCATGTGGCTAAGGTTCGCTGTGGATCTGCAAGATACAGCAGGACTGTTTTTGCAATGTAGACGAGAATCTTCACGGGTACTGCCACCAGGGCCATCTCAGAATCATGGATAATGGTCAGCGCCACTCTGTTCGTCGCCACTTGCGCATCAACGTTGCTGCATACGACGCGGCAATTCCGACCTTCATCCCCGGCTATGCGGCCATGCTCTCGGCCGCGGCCCGCGAAGTGGCCCGGGCCGATGCGGAGTTTGTGCTGGACATTGGTGCGGGCACCGGTGCACTGACCGAGGCAATCCTATTGGCCGTGGCCAAGGCGACGGTCGAGTTGGTGGACCAGGACAAAGAAATGCTGTTGCAGGCCCGTGTTCGACTTTCGAGATTCTTGGACAGAGTCCGCTTCACAGAGGCTTCGTTCTTTGATCCATTGCCACGATGCGGCGCAATAGCCGCATCACTTTCGTTGCACCACGTCCCGACCATGGCCGCCAAGCGGGCACTGTACAGGGGCATACACGACGCACTCAAGCCTGGCGGCGTATTTGTCAATGCGGATGCGGCTGTATCTACGGTACCGGCAGCACGCCGCTCCGCGATGGCGGCCTGGATGGACCATATGGCGGCACACGGAATAGATGCTCAGAGCGCCAGCGATCACTTCGCTGCGTGGGAGCAGGAAGACACCTACTTCTCCGTGGTGGAAGAGCTGGAGGCAGTTACGGCCGCCGGATTTGATGCCGAGTGCGTCTGGCGCCATGGGCCTATGGCTGTGGTGGTAGGCTGGAAAGTCTGAGGGGCGTGCCATGGTAGTCGGGTTGAAACGACTGCGCCGGGGCAAAACGCAGGCCGGCGTGGGTACCATTGCACGAATGAAGCACATGGCCACTCTGAGGGCGCTGATCACGCGGATGGCTGGGCTTTTCCAGTGGTGACGAGCATCGACAGCTAGCTGGCCCATTGCCGGGAACGGTGTTTACTGCCACCAGCTACTGCACGTCGCCGCACGGCAGGCCAAAGCGTTTCGTACAATGGGCCATTTCTCTTGGTGGCATACCGCCGGCGATACGTGTGGCGGGATGGACGCTTACCTTTTGGGCCGCATACGCGGCACGCCGGCAAGCTAGTGCTTGTACTAAAATGCTTTAAATCTTAAAGAAACAATCGGTTATATCTTGCCATTGGCGGTGAATATGAGAGACGTAGAGCCGATTTGGGCGTTTAAGAGCGCAAAACAGCTCACATTCGCCAGGGAAACCATGCGCAAGATTGTCCCAGAGTGCCGTGCACTCGACAGTACGCCGATCAAGGAGATTGCCATAGACCCGAGAATGCGCGGCGACATGAGTGCGGTGCTCAAGGGTCTGCAGTGCGTCTACTGCAAGGCGGAATCCCGCGCGGCCTTGTTCACGATTCTGGAGGCGCACTTTCAGCCGGGTACACGCAGAGATGTCGGGCGACCGGGCATGGATCTATGGCGCGTCATCGTGTTTGCGATAGTCAAGCAGTGCCTGGATCTGGACTACGATGCTTTGTTGTACCGGGCCAACAACGATCTCTTGCTGCGGGAGCTCTTGGGGCACGGCGAGGCCGCCTTTGACGCGGTGAATCACAGCAGACAGCACTTGGTGGACAACGTGCAGCTTTTGACGCCGGAGCTGGTCCTGGAGGTGGTGTGCCACGAGTGGCACAAGGGCGTTGTTCTTTAACATAGCTTGAGTGCTGCGTAACTGCATTTAGGATGGGGGAAGGCCCCCCGCAGCCGTCGTACAGGCGGAGGTGTGCCACGAGTGGCACGCAGGTGTTGTTCTATAACATAGCTTGAGTGTTGCGTAACTGCATTTAAGATGGGGGAAGGCCCCCCCGCAGCCGCCGTGCAGGCGGAGGCTGCAAACCACCGGCTGCTGCTTGACCTTAAGGGTTCGGTAGTGAGCGAGTCCGGAAAAGGCGGAGCAATGACTCTGTCAGGTATGGGCCATAGAGTCGAACGCAAGTGAACCGCTGACGAAGTGTCGAAAGTACTTGGACGATGTCAAAACGGGGGTCTCTTCGCTGCTCCGGGACGAGATCGGGAGGTGCCTGTTTACGGCCCGATCGGCATCCGGCATATAGGCGGCGAGAATATGGTCTAGGCCTAAATGCGGAACGTGGGAACCTGTCGGGGCGATGCTAAGGGAGACTCGCAAGCGGAGAACCCGCGAGCGATTGAGTACCAATGCGCTCCACGGGGGCGGATCGGCTCGTAGTAGTGATGAAGGTTCTGTAATGGAACTGGAGCGAAGGGGCCGACTCGGTCGGTGGAAGGAGCGGGGCAACCGCAAAGCGGGAGGACCTCGCTCAAGAAACAAGGGCCTGGCTGCTGGCTGGATTGGTAGCCGGGTGGGCCGAGAAGAGCCGTATGAGGCGAGAGTCTCACGTGCGGTTCTGTGGGGGCCTGGGTGAAATTCCTCCGGGCTACCCGACAAATTCCCCCGGGCTACCCGACACCCAATTGATAGTGCAGACGGGGCAGAAGGTGGCTGGAAAAAAGTCTGGGGCCGCGCTAGGCGGTCGCTGCGATTCCAGGGTGGTTAAGACGCATGTGCACTATCCCACCGATGTGGGTCTGTGCTGGGATGCACCTCGTGGTCTAATACGTGTGAGTGCACGCTCGGCTGCGGCATTCGCTCTTCCGGGCTGGCGCAAGCATGCGTATCGCACGCGGAAGATATACCAGGCCTTCAGCCGGGTGCGGACGGCCCCGCGCTACCGGCAGAATCCGAAAGGAGTGAAGGCGTACTTGCGCCAGTGCACACAGACTGCAGCACGTGCCCGTACGCTGTTAAATGCCTTGGCCACGGCGCAGAAATCGGAGGCGGCGCGAGCGGATATCGCGTATTACTTGCGCTATGTGGACTTGTTGGTGGATCAAGTAAGGCGTCGCATCCTCTTGGGCGAGATGATTCCACCTGCGCAGAAAGTGTTTTCCATCCACAAGCCACATACGCGGTGGATCAGCAAAGGCAAGGCGGGCGTGCTGGCGGAGCTGGGCCTTCCGGTCGCACTGGTAGAAGAGGAGCACCGGTTCATTTTGGCTTATCACATCCTGTGGGACACATCAGATGTAGAGGTGGCGGTAGCGATCATTGATGCGGTGCAGGCGGCTTTTCCAGCGTTCAATGCGTGCAGTTTTGACCGGGGCTTTCATAGCTTGAAGAATCGAGAAGCATTGGATGCTCGGCTGGCGCTCAATGCGCTTCCGAAGAAGGGCAAGCTTTCTCTGGCGGAGCGTGCGCGGGAGCGCGCGCCTGCGTTCAAGGCAGCGCGGCGGCAGCACCCGGCCGCCGAGTCGTGTCTGGCCAATTTCGGATTTCGGGGCGGTGGCGGCAGAAGAGACCGGAGAACTTCGCGCTGATGGTGAGCCTGTCCGTGCTGGCGGTCAACGTGCACCGGCTGGGTTGCCTGGTGCGCGCCCAGGAACGGGCACGAATAAAGCGTCGGCGAAAGCGCGCGGCGTAGGCCCGCTACCACCTCGCAGAAAGGTCCCAATCGCAGGCCCCAAGGGACACGTATGGCCTCCCGATAGGAACACAACGCCCTTCGAGCCGCAAACTGTCCGTGCGCGCACGCAAGAGACGCCAGCATGGCCGAAACACTCGAAGCGGACCGTCAACGAACTCAAAAAACGACCGTGCCTGTGCATTCGAGGCTGAAAAAAGAGAGTATTCGGTCAATCACAAGCTGAGACCAGAGGGCACACATTGTCTGGTGCGGCAGTGCAGGCGCGCGCACCGGTCTCAATTCCGAGAGGGATTGTATCGCAACGGGTACGCTGCGGTGACGGTGGCATCCATGGTCGAATGCACAGGGCAGCGGCAGCGGCTACCACATCTAGGTCAAGCATAACGTGCTTCCATGACCGGCGGCCTCGCGGCGTCGCATCAGTGGACGCGCACAGTTGTTGGCGTGCGCCTCGGCTGTTTCAGGCAGCATCCATCGCTCGCCAGCATCGCCGGGGAGTGTACCGGGGATCGATGGCGTCATGCGCATGGAGCCATAGCTGTGATCGGCACAAAAATGGCCGCGGTAGGCGGCACGAACTTCCCGGCCTGGGAGTGGGAGGGGATAGCGAAAGAATAGCTTCATAGGTATGACCTATCTTGCTTCTGCCATGATGGCAGGCTGCAAAGCAGCTCGGTTTGGCACAAGAAGTGGGGCGGAGCTAGCGCGCCATCAGCTTCGGCCTTGCTCTTGTTGGCACGTATGTCATCGGCGTACCGATGAGGGGCGATCTCGAGGCTCTTGTGCTGGCAGCTGGCACGCTAATCGCTATCCCATGCCCCGCTCAGCCTGCGCTAATCGATCCGCAGGGTGCCTGCCCAATGCTTGTGAGCTTGACTGTTCGATGGCGGAAGCCGTACCCTTGGATATGAAGGCGCACAGAGCGAAGTTTGGAATGTTTGGAGGAAACTTTGTGTGAGACCGGCGGCGAATGCTTGTCCGGCTGGTCGCGCTGAGGGAGCCGATTCGTGCCCGGGACATGGTCTGCAGATGATTACCCGTTTGCCGGTCGGCGTTCCGGGATATACGGATATTCGTAGGGGATATGCGGCAGGGCCGGGGTGATGCCTATGCCTGCGCAACCGTCCGGTCCAGGAGCGATTCGGGTGTTTACTTGGTTGCAGCACTTTAGGACGCATCGAGAGCTACTGCAGGTCGTATTAAGGGTTTCAAGACGGTGGACGATCAGATGATGGAGGGCAGAATCTTCCTAACGGGATTCATGGGATGCGGCAAGAGCACCGTTGGTGCGATCGTGGCTCCCGCTCTCGGCTGGGCCTTTACCGACCTGGATACGGAGATCATTGCGCAGGCGGGGCGTGGCATCGCAGCCATATTCGTCGAAGAAGGAGAGGCGGCGTTTCGGGATCGGGAATCGGACGCTCTCCGTGCCTGCCCGGTGCGAACCGTTTGTGCCGTGGGCGGTGGCGCGCTGGCAGAGGGCACCAACCTGCAGTGGGCGCTGCAGCATGGCTTCGTCGCCTACCTGCACGTAGAGGTGTGCGCATTGGCCCGCCGCCTTGGGCAGTCTCGTGTCCGGCGGCCGTTACTGGAAGATGCTGCAGGGCAGCCGCTTACCGGCGGGCAGCTGGAGGCAAGGATTCGCACGACTATGGGTAGGCGCTCCCGCTATTATGAACAGGCACACGCGATAGTGCGTGCAACGCAGTTCAGCGCAGCAGAGGCTGCCCGGGCCGTCGTTATGGCCTACCGCAACCGGAACGTATGCCGGTGATGGGGCGATGGACCGTGTGTGGCCAGCGCGTCGTAATGCGCGGCGGTAGGATAACCCACGTTACGGTCCCAGCCGTAGGCCGGAAACTCTTCGTGGAGTCTGCGCATGAGGGCATCCCGGGTTACCTTGGCAATGATGGAGGCGGCTGCTATGGTGTGGCTGCGCCGGTCACCTCCAACAATCGTTTGAAAGGGCAAGGGCGAATCCACACGAAACCGATTGCCGTCTACGAGCAGAAAATCGGCGGGAGGGGAAAGTGTCAGGGCGGCTTGAAGCATGGCCTCCAGCGCCGCATGGAGGATATTCATTTCGTCTATCTGCCGGGGCTCGCAAATTCCTATGCCTATGGCCGTCGCTTGCTTCTGAATCGTGCCAAAAAGGGTCTCGCGCCGGGCGCGGCTCAGCATCTTACTGTCATTGACTCCGCCAATGGTAAGGCACTGTGGCAGCACTACGGCTGCGGCTACCACGGGGCCCGCAAGCGCGCCGCGCCCCGCCTCGTCCAGACCGGCAACGTGGCGATAGCCTGCGTCCCAGGCCGTGTGCTCAAGCTCCAGTGTGCAGGTCGCTCTGCTCATTGTTAAGACTGTGTGACCAACGAAACCGACGACATCTGTGTGCGTCTCACGCCCCAGAAGGGTTGCCTGCCCCTCAAGCGGTTGAAAGCCTGCGGCGTGGTGTGCCGCGGCATGGCCTTGGTTCGATTCCCTGTGGGTGCTGCGTGGTACGGCCGTACGGGAAGATGGCGGACAGATACCGGTATGGTAGTATAGCACACAATCCGAATCGTAACGACCAGGAAACCTATTACGGCATTCATTTATCCATGGCTCATTGATGGTAGAGTTACCCTTTCGAGGCCTGCTCGAAATAATCGGCGACAAGAAGTTTGGCTTTATCCGTGAACTGCGCTCTGACGTTCCCAAGGGGAAGAGCGATTCGTTCTGTCCAGCGCCGTTAATCCGTCGGCTCAAGCTGCGGGACGGAGTGGTTCTGGAAGGTATCCTGCGCCCTGGGCGCAAAGGCGATATGCAAGTGCACAGGGTACGTTCCGTAATGGACGTAACTCCAGAGGAGTGGGCGAAGACGCGGGATTTCGAAGGGGGCAATATTATCTATCCCCGGGAGAAACTTAATTTGGTCAAGGGACCGCGGGACTACACCATGCGTGTAGTGGATCTGGCCTCCCCGTTGGGCAAGGGACAGCGGGCGCTTGTGGTGGCCCCGCCCCGCACGGGCAAGACCATCATACTCAAGGAAATTGCTGCTTCACTGACGCAGAACCACCCTGATGTGCTGCAGGTGGCGCTCCTTGTGGATGAACGACCGGAAGAAGTCACGGACTTCAAGCGATCTACGAAGGCAATGATTTTTGCCTCATCGAGCGACAGGGAGGATTCCAACCATGTGCGTGTTTCTGTGCTCTCTCTCGAATACTCCAAGAGGCTTGTCGAACTAGGCCATGACGTGGTGCTGCTCCTGGATTCCCTCACGCGGCTCGGGCGTACGTTCAATCTATGGGGAGAGGGCAGCGGCCGAACGCTTTCTGGGGGGCTCGATGCCGGGGCCATGAAGATCCCGCGGCGTCTATTTGGCTCCGCACGCAATATCGAAGGCGGTGGCTCGCTTACTATTATCGCGACGGCGCTCATAGAGACGGGCAGCCGAATGGATGACGTGATCTTTGAGGAATTCAAGGGCACAGGCAACGCAGAAATTGTTTTGGATCGTGAAATGGCCCACAAAAGGGTGTGGCCCGCTATCAATCTGCGCAAGACCGGCACGCGCAACGAAGAACTGCTCCTTGGCGACAGTCTTGCCAAGCACCATCGCCTGTTCCGTGCCCTCAACAGTCGCGGGCCCATGGATGCCATGCAGGCCCTGACACGCCACATGCAGCAATTCCCTACCAACGAAGCGATGCTTAACGGGCTCCTCCGAGAGATGTAACAGGAGTCGCACATCTGGGCAAGTATCTATTTTCGACGCATGCACACGTCCTTTGACAAGATCACGTCGCTCTGTAAGCGGCGCGGTTTCATTTTTCCCTCTTCGGAGATTTATGGCGGCCTCGGTGCGGCCTATGACTACGGGCCGCTGGGCGTGGAACTCAAGCGCAACGTGCGACAGAGTTGGTGGCGGGCCATGGTATATGCGCACGACAACATTGAAGGTATCGATGCCGCCATCCTTATGCATCCTACGGTCTGGAAGGCATCCGGGCATGTGGACGCCTTTCACGATCCGCTTATTGATGACCGTGCCTCCAAGCGGCGCTACAAGGCGGATCAGCTAATCGAAGGTCATATCGAGCGGCTTCGGGCGGCGGGAGATGAACCGCGCGCGCAGAAGGTTCACCAGAGGTTGGTCGAAGCACTTCACGCAGCAGAGCTGCCGCGCGCACTGCACGCCATCATAATGGACGAAGAGATCAGGGCGCCGGATTCCGGTGCCTTCGACTGGACCGACGTGCGGCAGTTCAACATGATGTTTGAGACGCAGGTGGGGGCGCTGTCGGGCAACACCATTTACCTGAGGCCGGAGACAGCCCAGGGGATCTTCGTCAATTTTCACAATGTACGCGAGCCGGCGCGGCAGCAGGTGCCCTTCGGTATTGCCCAGATAGGCAAGGCGTTCCGCAATGAAATCGTGGCCCGGCAATTCATCTTCCGAATGCGCGAGTTTGAGCAGATGGAAATGCAGTACTTCGTGCGGCCTGGCGAGCAAGGGGAAGCCTATAAAACGTGGCGCCGGAAGCGATGGCAGTGGCACATTGACAACGGCATTCCCGAAGCGAAGCTGCGCTGGCATGTCCACGACAAGCCCGCACACTATGCAGATGCGGCTGTAGATATCCAGTACGCGTTCCCCATCGGATGGCAGGAAATAGAAGGTATCCATTCTCGCACGAATTTTGACCTCATGCGCCACCAAGCGTACTCGGGCAAGAAGATGGAGGTATTCGATGCCCGCGTGGGTGAAAGCTACGTCCCGTACGTTGTCGAGACATCAGCGGGTCTTGATCGAACTATTCTCATGCTATTGTGCGAGGCCTACGCGGAAGAAGAGGTTGAGGGCGCGCGCCGCGTGGTCATGCGCTTTGCCCCGTCGATCGCTCCCATCAAGGCCGCGATTTTTCCGCTCGTGCGCAAGGGCGGCATGCCTGAGGTGGCGCGGGACCTCGCCGCGGGTTTGCGGGGGCGCTTTAACGTCTTCTATGACGAGAAGGGCTCTATAGGCAAACGCTACCGGCGCATGGACGAAGCCGGTACGCCGGTTTGTATTACCGTGGACGGCGACACGTTGTCAGACGGTACGGTAACAGTCCGCGATCGCGACACGCTCAAGCAGCGCCGGATTGCGCAGGGCGCAGTGGACGCCTACCTGCAGGAGGTGGTTGGAGGTTAGTCCGTCGCCTGCAGCTGCCGCGCCGTTTGCTCCACGCCTGTCCATACTCGAAGGGCGTTTTCGCCCAGGACCTTGGCAATGTCGCCGTCCGTGTAGCCGCGAGTAAGGAGCTCTGCCACGATATGGGGATAGGTTGATACGTCCCCCGCGCGGGCAGGCAGCGCCGTCACGCCGTCATAGTCGGAGCCGAGGCCCACGTGATTTACGCCGACCAGTCCAACCACATGGTCAATGTGGTCTACCAGGTCCTGTACGGTGCCCACGGGGTTTGCCTTCCGCTGAGCTTCCTGGTAGCGGACACCTTCCTCGCTGCGCGGATCGATACCGCTCTCGGCCAGGTAAGTATCTATGCGCTCGCCGAGTGCCTGGCTTTGCTCCCGGTACTCGTTCTTAAGGAAGGAGGAGCCAAAGCTGATAAGTATGACGCCGTCCCGTGCTGCCAGGGCCTGTATCAGGTCGTCGCTCATGTTACGCTGCCAGCCCGGGGTAAAATGGCGCGCCGAGGAATGGGAGGCAAAGACAGGGGCCTGGGAGCGGCGCAGCACCTGGTAGATGGTACTGTCGGTAAGGTGCGATACGTCCACGATAATGCCGAGCCGGTTCATGGCGTCGACGACCTGCATGCCGTATGGGCTCAGGCCTCCCCAGGTTCGCGTGCTGTCATAGGACGAATCACTGATTTGATTGTCGCGTGCATGCGTCAGCGTGATGTAGCGTATGCCGCGCGCGTAGAAGTGGTTCAGATCGGCCAGGGAATCTATGGGTGCACCATTTTCCATGCCCATGGGCAGAGAGAGGAGGCCGGCCCGCTTGTGCTCACGGACATCGGCTACCGAGGAAGCGATGGCGAATTTGTCGGGGGCATGTGCCACGAAGCCTTCGACGATATCGATGAGCGAGTCGGCCAGCGCGCGCGCTGCGCCCGGTATCTCCTGCCGGTCACTGGGAATGTAGATGGACATAAACGGGGCGTTCAGTCCGCCCGCCTTGGCCCGGGGATAGTCAAAGTCGCCGCCAAAGGTCGGCCCCGATACGTCTTCCGTAAACATGCTCATCCGGTAGGGCACGTCGATGTGGCCATCCACGATAACGTGCTGCTCGGTAAGCGTTTGCGCCTGTTCCAGCAGAACGGGGTCAATTTCGTCCCCGGCGGTGCAGCCCGCAAACAACAGCAGGCCACAGCAGATGGTGGTGCGTAACATGGCTTGGGTAGAAAATGGATGGGATTTACTTGGCAATCGCGATGGAGCGCACTTCGCGTATTACGGTGATCTTGACCTGTCCCGGATAGCGCAATTCTGCCTCAATGCGCCGCGATATTTCGATGGCCAGCTCCTCTGCAGCTCTATCCGAGATGCGGTCACTGTTTACCATCACGCGCACTTCCCGCCCGGCCTGAATGGCGAAAACCCGATCAACGCCGTTGAACGACAAGGCCAGCTCCTCCAGCTGCTCTAGGCGCTTGATGTAGGCCTGCAGTGCTTCTCGGCGCGCTCCTGGCCGCGCTCCTGAAATTGCATCAGAGGCTTGCACGATAGGGGAGACCAGAGTTGTCATTTCAATTTCGTCGTGATGCGCTCCGACGGCGTTGCAAACGTCCTCGACCTCCTTGTAGCGTTTGCAGAGCTCCATGCCCACGATGGCGTGCGGTTTGTCAATGGGCTCTTCCACTACCTTACCGATGTCATGCAATAATCCGGCGCGGCGTGCCAACGTGGTGTCGATACCGATCTCGGCGGCAAGGAGTGAGGCGATGCGGGCGGTCTCCATGGAGTGGGCCAGT
This sequence comes from Rhodothermales bacterium, assembly GCA_965216255.1. GTDB lineage: Bacteria > Bacteroidota > Rhodothermia > Rhodothermales > Bin80. Next base: position 2,200,847 of record OZ244148.1, on the reverse strand, counting down.
AGGTTTTGCCCGTAGCTACTCCGGTATCGCATGCGACCGACGAGCCGCAATAGCTCTGGATGCACGCCATGCAACTGCAGATCGATCACGGTCCGCTCTCCCGTTTCCACGATCTCTGCCTCCATGTTGGCGGCCACCGTCTTGACTACCTTTTCAATGCGCCCTGGATGAATGCGGCCATCCTGGATTAGTCTGCCAAGCGCGATGCGGGCCACCTCTCGCCGGATCGGATCAAAGCCCGACAGAACGACGGCTTCCGGCGTATCGTCCACTATGACTTCGATGCCGGTAGCGGTTTCGAATGCGCGGATATTGCGGCCCTCCCGCCCGATGATGCGGCCCTTGACTTCGTCAGACTTGAGGTTGACGACCGAAACGGTATTCTCGATGGTGTGGGTGGAGGCCGTGCGCTGGATGGCGGCCAGGACCACCCTTCGAGCCTCCCTGCCGGCGGTCAGCTTTGCTTCGTCCCGGACGGTTTTGACGTGGCTCGATGCTTCCAGGCGCGCCTCATCGATGCACTGCTTCATGAGGGCCTGCCGCGCATCCTCTGCCGTGAGGCCCGAGACGAGTTCGAGCTTCTGCGTTTGCTCTTCGATGGCCACGGCAAGCTTGTCGCGGAGCGCAGCCACCGCGGTCTCGCGCGCTATTAGCCCCTGCTTCTCACGGTCAAGTTCTTTGCGGAGCTCGGTTGAATCTTCGAGTTGGCTCCTGGCGCTGGTGCGCAACTTCTCGGCCTGCCTGTGGGCTCGATCCGTCTCTCGCTGCAGAGATTCCAGTACGCTGTCTGCTTTCTGGAGCAGCCCTTCGCGCTCGTTAATGCGCCGAATTCGCTCGTTAATCCGCTGGTGGCGTCGTTCCACCTTCTTCCTGGCTCGCCGTAGGGCCCGCTTGGCTTCATCTTGCTCTAAGTCTAGCGCCTTTTGCTTGCTTCGGAATTCATTGTTGGCTTCTTCAATGTAGCGCTTCCGATGAGCATCGGCCTCCCGGCGTGCCTCTTCGACGAGCCGCGCTGCCTCGTCGGTAGCGGCCACGAGCTTGCTTGAAGCGCTGTGCCTGAGGCGCCATCTGTAGAATACGATTCCAAGTCCAAAAGAGCCTGCGGCGACGATCAGGAGAAGTCCGGACACCATTACATTGTCCATCGTCTCTCCTCGTCTTGTGTCCTGTCCTTTACGGACAGAAAAACCCGGGAAGGTTCGATACCTGCCCGGGATACGTACGGGGCAACTGGCCGAAATCCGCAGCGGCGGGATTCAAAGAACCCGGTCGTTACACGATAGGTACCACTCAGATCCTTCCGCCTACCTCGGCTCTATGGCGAGGCCCCGCGCGAAGGCAGGGTTGAGGTCTGATGTCCGAATCTGAAGAGTAGCTGTTCTAGACAAAATTGTCGGTTCTTCGCACCAAAACCGCTGCGGACTGCAGCCAGTTGCGCCGGTTCCTACCGCAGCGCCACCGTCACGGTTCCACCAGGGCTTCAGCAAGCTCCCGATCCAGCTCATCCAGCGCGTGCGAAAAGTCCTTGGCCAGACCTTCACCCTGCCTCCGTGCAAGAACCAGCTCTTCGGCTAGGCCAAGGGCAGTGACGACGGCCGCAACTAGGTCAGATTGATCTGGGTGGGCGCGCTTGAAATCCCCCATTCGCTCATGGAGCTCGACGGCCAGCTTCCGTGTGGAGGCGGCGTCTTCCCGGGCGACGCGCAGCGGGTAATCGCGGCTCAGGATCCGCACGCGTATCAGTTCCTCCATTCTAATCTGGATCTGCTTCGAGGTATTCGTCTATGATCTGAATGAATTCGTTCACTTTCTCGCGCACATCTTCAGGATCCTCGTCCAGGGTCACAACGGTTCTCTCCAGATCCAGGGTTGGGCGATCTTCAAGCTCGCGGATGCGCTCGAGAAGCGCGGCATTCTCGTGTCGCAGCCGCTCCAATTCTTCTGCTGTCTTTAGGATGCGGGTACGAAGGCGGCGCAGCGACTCGTTTCCTTTCAGCGGTGCCAGGGCAGGTAAATCCCAATCGTCGCCCGCTTCCTCCGGGTGGATTTCTGCTACGTCATCCGTATGCTTGGTCATGGTCTCTGCCTGGGGCTGGTTCGGCGAGGTTGGTGGAAAGATAGGCCCTTCGCAAATATACTACCGTCGCTGCCAATCATGCTTGGCGCAGGCGCGCTCCCCAATTCCTCTCGAGGGCATCCAAAATGGCACCTATGCAGGCACGTACCTCGGCGTCCGTTAGCGTACGGTCTGCGCCCAACCGCAGCGAGAAGGCAATACTCTTGTGGTCGCGGCCTATATGCTCTCCCTCGTATAGATCGAAGATTTCGGCCTGCTGTAATAGCGGAGCGCCAGCCTGCCCGATGCTCTTGAGCATGGCGCCGGCCGTCACACCGCTCGGCACGACGAGCGCGATGTCGCGCATCACCTCCGGGTGTCTGGGCACGGCCATATACTCGCGCGTCTGGTGGGGCGATGCAAGCGAGGTCAGCGCATCCCAGTCTAATTCTGCAAAGTACACCGCCGTGCGAATGTCCTGCGCCTGCAGATGGGTGCTTAGCACCTGGGCCATGTGCCCAATCCGGTGTCCTTTGACACCTATCGAGACATGAAATTCGGATACGGTAGTAGAGTGCTCGCTGGCAGTCATGTCAAAGTCCGGCAGCCGCAGCGCACGGAGGAGGGCTTCCACATCGCCCTTGAGGTCAAAGAAATCAGCCAGCCGCGCCGTCTGGTCCCAGCCTTTGCGGGTGACGGGGCCGCTGATTGCCATGATGAAGGATTCGTGTTCGGCGTACCCTGGCACAAGCGCGTCCCTGGCCTCGGCCCGGTGGAAAACGTGCCCGAATTCGCAGAACCGCAAGCGCTCGCACCCGCGTCGGCTGTTAAAGCCCATGGTCAACAGCATGCCGGCAAGCAGGCTGGGGCGCAGTGTGGTCATGGACTGGGATACCGCGTTAAGGGTTTCCACGACGGGGCCCGCTGCGCCCAGAGCGGGACAGCAGAACCGCTCGGCCTCTTCTCTGGAAAGAAGGCTGTTCGTGTATATCTCCCGATAGCCGCGGCCTACGAGGAAAGTCTTGGCAGATGCGCGTACCCTGTCGCTCGCTCGGGTGCGCGGCACAAAATTGGGAATTGGCACCCTGCCAGGTTCGTGAATGGCGTCGAAGCCATGGATGCGGGCGACCTCCTCTATCAAGTCGATTTCCCTGGTGACGTCTGCACGAAAGGGGGGAATGTCATAGTAAAGGGTGTGACCGTCATCCTGCCGGCACGAAAACCCCAAGGAGTCCAGGATCCGAAGCACCTCTTCGCGCGCTATATCTGCGCCGAGGACATGGGCTAGGCGCGCCGGCCGCAGCGCAGCGGTGGACATGAAAACCGGATTTGGATGGCAGTCAACCATCCCGGGGACCAGTTCTCCACCGGAGAGCTGGACCATGAGCTGCGCCGCCCGCGCTGCGGCCCAGATCTGCCCGCTGGCGTCCACCCCCCGTTCGAATCGGTAGGAGGCATCGGTGACGATTCCGAGTGCCTTCACAGTCCGGCGCGTGGTGGCGGGATCGAAATATGCACTTTCCAGCAGGACGTTCACGGTAGCGGGGGAGACCTCCGAATTGGCACCACCCATGATGCCACCCAGCGCGATAGGTCGCTCCGCATCGCAGACGAGGACAGCCCCCGCAGGGAGGGCATGTTTCTTTCCATCCAGGGTCACAAAATGCTCCGCAGCCGTAGCCTGGCGGACAATGACGCTGGCACCCAACAGGCGGTCGAAGTCGAAGGCATGCAGCGGCTGCCCACACTCCCGCATGACGTAGTTAGTGACGTCGACGACGTTGTTGATGGGACGCTGGCCTATGGCGTGCAGGCGCTGCCGCAGCCAAAGCGGAGACGGCCCGATACGAACGCCGCGGACAAGCAATGCCACGTAGCGGCGGCATGCTGCGGGGCATGTGATGTGCACCGAAATAGCGTCCGCCACGGGTCCTCCAGCCGCGGGCAGTGCCACGTAAGGGCGCCGCAGGTCCGAGCCACAGCATGCGGCAATGTCGCGGGCCACCCCAATGTGACAGGCGGCATCCGGCCGGTTAGGCGTAATGGCCAGGTCGTAAACCGTATCCGTGGCCGCAATGCCATGCGCGGACAAGTATTCCTCCAGCGGCTGGCCAGTGGGTGCATCATCGCGGAGCACCATAATGCCTGCGTGCTCATCAGAGAGCCCCAGCTCGTCTTCGGCGCAAATCATACCCTCCGAAACCTGACCGCGGAGCCTGGTTCTCCTAATTTTGATGGCGACAGGGGACCGATCGGTGGCGGGTCCGGCCATCGAGACCGTGGCGCCCGGGCGGGCTACGGCGACATTCTGTCCCGCGGCAACGTTGGGTGCGCCACACACAATCTGGACGGACGGCCCGTCTCCCAGGTTGACCTGGCATAGCGTCAGCCGGTCCGCATTGGGATGCGGCCGCGTTTTTTCGACGAAGCCTACGACCGTTCCATCCAGTGCGGTATGCCGCGGCTGAATCCCTTCCACCTCGAGGCCGCACATGGTAAGCATGTGGCTGAGCTCCGACGCCGGCGGAATCCGGTCTGCGTACGCACGTAGCCATTGGTAGGAAACCTTCATTGGAACTGTGCCAGGAAACGTACGTCGTTTTCGAAGAAAACACGGATATCTTCAATGCCGTACCGCAGCATGGCAGGGCGCTCTACACCCATGCCGAATGCGTACCCGGTATACCGCTCCGAATCGATGCCCACGGCATCCAGTACATGGGGATCCACCATCCCCGATCCCAGGATTTCCATCCAATGGCCCCCCTCTGGATGTTGGGGGAGCGGCCACCAGATGTCGAGCTCTGCGCTTGGTTCCGTAAATGGAAAAAAACTGGGACGGAAGCGTAGCCGGACGTCTTCGCCGAAGTAGGCCCGGGCGAATGTGAAGAGGGCGTGCTTGAGGTCGGCCATCGTGACGCCTTCATCCACCACAAGGCCTTCTATCTGGTGAAATAGGCAGAAAGACTTGTACGTGATGGCCTCATTGCGGTAAACGCGGCCCGGGGCGATGAGCCGGAACGGCGGCTTGCCCGCCATCATCGCCCGTATCTGTACGGGAGAAGTATGGGTGCGAAGCATGACGCCACCGTGGCCGCGATCAGATTCCTCCAAAAAGAGGGTGTCCTGCATATCCCTTGCGGGATGGTCGGGCGGAAAGTTGAGTGCCGTAAAATTGTGCCAGTCATCCTCGATCTCCGGACCTTCGGCGACCACAAAGCCCATTCGCGCGAAGATGCCGGTGATGGTCTCCAGCGTCTGTGTGATGGGGTGGAGCGACCCCGGAGGCACAGGCTGCCGGCCGGGAAGGGTAAGATCCGATGGTGGTGCATTGGTGAGCCTTTCGTCAACGCGTGGTTTACCGGCAGATGCGCTACTCTTAAGAAGAATCGGCATCTGCGCCGGTGCCGCCCTGTGGCGCTCCGAGGCGAGCTTGTGCAACCCGTTCAACTTCCGTCCGACATCACGCCGGTCGGCCGGAGGCAGCTCCTTGATGCGACCAAGCAGATGGGTAATAATGCCGCTCCGCTGTCCGAGATAGCGAATCCGGAAGCGCTCGGCCGCTTCCGGGGAGTCTAATTTCTCCAGCGCTACCTCACGCCGTACTTCTTCGGCCCGTACCAGCAGCGCAGCGGCGTTTCCGGATGGCTCCATGTGCTGAATTCGCAGTGCCGGCTGGCAATGCAGAAGCGTGCCTATCCGGATGCTGCGGTCACGACGCGGGAAAAGGCTACGGGATCGTGCATGGCCAGGTCGGCAAGTACCTTACGGTTCAATCTGATGTTGCCCCTGCGTACGGCGCCCATCAGCCGCGAATACGTCGTTCCATTCAGCCGTGCGGCAGCATTGATCCGGACGATCCAGAGCCGGCGGAACTGTTGCTTGCGCTTGCGCCGGTCTCGATAGGCATACTGCAGCCCTTTCTCGACGGCATGCTTGGCGACTGTGTAGATCTTACTACGGCTTCCCCAGTATCCCTTCGCCAGATTCAGTATCTTCTTGCGTCTACGGCGCGAGGCCACGGTGTTGCGTGCGCGAGGCATACCGGTGCAGTGTTTGTGCTAGCTTGCCAGGAGTCGGTTCACGCGGGACTCATCCCGCTTGTCAACAAGCGTAGACGTGCCCAAGTTGCGCTTTCGCTTGCTGCTCTTCTTCGTCAGAATATGGCTCTTGTAGGCCTTCTCCCGCTTCAGGCGGCCGGTAGCGGTACGTTGAAACCGCTTCTTGGCACCACTGTTGGTCTTCATCTTGGGCATGTGATTACCTCGGTTTCCTGGGCGGGTCTGCCTAGAACAGAACGCGGAAAATACGACATGCCGAACCCTTCAGCAATCAGCTAACAAAAAATACGCAGAACCTTGACACGCTACTTGGACTTCAGCGGTGCCAGAATAGTTGTCATGCGCCGGCCTTCCATACGGGGCTCCTGGTCTACCTTAGCCACATCCTTTAAGGCCGTCATGAAGCGTTGCAGCACGGCCATGCCCTGATCTTTGTAAATGATGTCCCGCCCCCGAAATTGTACATAGGCCCGCACCTTGTTCCCCTCTTCCAGGAATTCGCGGGCATGCTTGGTCTTGAAATCAAAATCATGTGTGTCCGTCCGGGGCCTGAAACGCACTTCCTTGAGCTGTGTATGGTGCTGACGCTTTCTTGCTTCCCGTTCCCGTTTCTTCTGTTCATACATGAACTTGCCGAAGTCCATGATCTTGCACACGGGAGGATCGGCCTGGGGTGCAATCTCAACTAGATCCAGTCTCTGGCGATTGGCCAATTCAAGGGCGTCATCAATTTCGTATATGCCGTGGTTACCCCCTGGATCAACCACCCGGACCGGGTCCGCACGGATATCTTGGTTAACACGGATTCTTAGACTTCTGGCGATAGCAGTTCCTCCTCGTTAGGACACAGAATGGCTGAACAATATAGCCATTACGAAAGTGGTGCATGCAGTGACGCCGGCTCACCGTGGGTCCTAATGGATTCGAACCATCGACCTCTACGATGTCAACGTAGCGCTCTAACCAACTGAGCTAAGGACCCATAAACTTGCAAATGTAACCAAGGAGCGCATGGATGTCAACGAAAGATGGTTACAGCGTCCAGCTGATGCGCACGTCGGGCCATCTGGCGCCTGGGGGCAGCGAGAGCGATATGGCGGCGGCGTCCCTTCGCCGGACCGCCAGGATGGACGTGAGCGCGGCCAGCAGGCGGTTGACCGCCAGCGTAGAAACAAAGACGGCGCGGCGCCGTGCCCACGCATCGGACTGGCCGCGCAGCCGACTGTAGGTCTTTCGGTCTTCTTCGGAGGCCCAGTGCCACTGATAGGCCGGGTCGCTGACATACGATATCTGATCCCAACGGCGGCGAAGAAGATGATCCTCCACGAAGGCATCGGAAGATGCATATGCGCCCAGGTTGATGAAGTATCGCCGGTTCTTGCCCTCTACGTGTGCACCGGCCCGGCTGGTGGCCAGCGTCCGGTAGCTTTGCACGGTCTGCCCGCGCTGCCACTCTGCGCCGACAAGTCCGAGCCACAGGCTGGCCTCGGCCAGCACGAACGCCGAGCCGGCGGCGCCCCAGCGGCCGCCGTGCAGGTACCGATGACCAAGACCGGGAATGAGCACGCTGAGCGCCGCAGCTTTTCCGGCAGTGCGCTCCTGGGCTGTGCTGGCTGTGGTGCAGAGGCACACTAATGCGCAAAGCAGGGCTTTTCGGATCATTCGTTTTCCTCGGGGTCACTTCGAACGCGTGAGAGCATGGTAGTATCCCGCCACGCCTGGGACTTACCGCCGAAGGAAGCCGTCCAGCTTCAGCGCGCCCTGGCCCCTCGAGTTCGCTTTGCGGCACTCGGCCGCGCTCCGGAAATGATTGCAGGCGTAGACGTCAGCATACGCGGTGGATTTGGGAATGCTGCGATCGTAGTTGTACGATTGCCCGACCTAGCCGTCGTGGATAGGGCGACATGGCACGCACGCGTGACGTACCCTTACGTGCCCGGACTGCTGTCCTTTCGCGAGATGCCGCTCCTATTGCCCGCATGGGAGCAGCTTGCTCTCCGGCCGGATGTCGTAATGGTGGACGGCCACGGCTATGCGCATCCGAGACGATTCGGCCTGGCCTGCCACCTTGGTCTTTGGCTGGAGACGCCCACCTTTGGCGCGGCAAAACGGGTGTATGTGGGAGCCCATGGCTCTCCGCGGCCGGAAAAAGGGTCGCATAGTCCGCTGCGCGATCCGGCAACGGGCGAGCTGCTTGGCTCTGCGGTGCGCACCCGCGCGCGCGTCCTCCCTGTTTTTGTTAGTGCGGGATATGGCATTACCCTGGAAGAGGCGGTAGCACTGACGCTTGCGACCTCCCCGCGATATCGCATTCCTGTTCCTACGCGGGAGGCGCACCTGCTAAGTCGGCAGTGGCCGGAAGCCCGTGCGTCAGAAGGTGGCCCGGAGCCGGACGTTGAAGGTGCGTGGAGTTAGGCGCGTCGGGATGCGCTGCCACACTCCTACGGCATCTGGTACCCAGGAGTAGGCCACGGTGTTGACGATATCAAAAGCATTCAGGAGCTCGGCTGTGAGTTCCAGGCGCACGGGCGCGTGCCCGGGCCGGTCAAAGACCGTCAGGTATTTGGTTGCCCCGATGTCGACGCGCCTGTATGCGGGGAAACGTGCCCTATGGCGGCGTCCCGGTTCCTGAACCACGATCTGCCCCACGCGCTCGCCGGGCACCGGAGGCGTATACGGCAGCCCGCTGCCAAAAAGAGTTCGCAGGTGCAGTTTCCAGGTCGAATCCGTTGGGATATAGTCCTGCACAAAGAGTGCGACCGTATGGCGCTGGTCCGTTGGCCGGGCTATGCTTCCTGTACGGCTGGCAGAGATGAATTCTGGCAGAAATTCCTCACGCGCCACCAGAAAGCCGTAGTTGATCCAACTCTCCATGCCAGGCACAAACTCGCCACGTGCCTGCAGGTCAAGGCCGTACGTGTGCCCCTTTGCGTCGTTGAGCCCGGAATACTCTATGCGAACGTTTTCCAGCGAATAGGAGATGACATCGCGCAGGCGTTTTAGGTAGGTCTCCGCCCGCAGGTATATCCTTCTGGTGGGTACGAACAGCTCTGCGCCGGCAACGAACTGGAGAGAGCGCTGGGAGCGCAGGCCGCGGTTCAGGGCACTGGCAAGCGTGGTGCCGGGCGCAGGTGCGCCGCGCAGCTCCCGGTAGGTGGGGCTCTGGAAGTACACTCCGGTGGCGCCAGTAAGCGTCAGGCGCCGCGAGGCCTCATACCGGAGCGACATCCGAGGCGAAATGGTCCATTCGGTATTGAACGTATAGTACTCTGCCCGAAGCCCGGCGGTCAGGATCACGGGCGGCAGCAGGGCTATGGCATCCTGAACGTAGAATCCGTACTGGTGCTCGCCAAAGGATGTGGAGTCGTCAAATGTGCCGACTAGGATTTGCACCTGATCGTCATTCGTACTGCGACCGATAATCGTGGAGCTTTCGTCGATACGGTCATCGAATGCCAGCCGTCGGACAAACCAGCCAGCCTCAGCCGCGTGGCGCAGCAGGTTTGCCGCATAGCGCCCCTGCAGGGTCCATGTCGTGACGCCCACGGAATTGTCCGCATGGTCTTCCTGCCGCGCCGTACCGCGCAGGTGTAGGCCGGATTCAGTGTCCGAATCGGTCTCCACGTTGTAGATCAGTGTCTGTCCCGTCAGATTGAAGCGCTCTGTCTCGTCCGTACCGAAGTACGCCACGTCGTGCTCGGCCTGCATGGCAGGCCCGAGCCGAGACCGCAGCCGCAGCCCGAGAAACCCCGTACGGTACCCGTCGCGCTCCTGACTGCTGGCGTCAAACCGGGTCCAGGCGGATCTCAGGTCCGTGAGCCCCCCAGCGGCCGAAACTATGCCGTAGTATGTTCGGCGCCCGCGAGGATCCAGGTTGAACTGGTGGTCGGCCCAGATGCCTAATACTTCCGCTTCATGGCCTGCAGCGATTTGGTAAGTAAACAGCGCCTGCACGTCAATGTAGTCGGGCTGGTAATCGCCCTTCAGTTGCTGCGTGGAAAAGAATCGCCGGGCCCTCGCCCGTCGGACGCCGAGGAGCCACCCCACCGGCCCGTGCGATGCGGATGCGGCCGCACCAGCATCGAGCATGGACACGTAGGCCGAGCCCGCCAGCTTAGCCCCCGCCTCGTACTTGATATCGAGGGTGGAGGATATTTTTCCTCCGTACCGTGCCGGGAAGCCTCCCGTATAGAGCGTAATGCTCCGCGCCAGCTCCGGATTCAGGAGCCCCAGCCCTTCCTGCTCCCCTTGCCGCGGGCGGAAGGGCATGTGGATCTCGAAGCCGTTCAGGAAGATCAGGTTTTCGTTGAATCCACCGCCGCGCACGGAGTACTGGTTCGACAGTTCATTTGAGGCCGCGACGCCTGGCAGCGCATGGAGTGCCTGAAAACCCTTGAACGGTGTGGGCATGCTGCGCACCTGCGCCGGATCCACGTGATGGATCCCCGCTCCCAGCGTAGCTCGGTCCTCGATGGTTACCCCTGGCAATTCTACCGTAACGATGGTCAGCGCGATATCAAGAGTCAAGGGTGCGCCGCGGCGCGCGACGACGGAATCTAACCTGGCCTCATAACCTACGGCGGAAATCCGAAGCAGATAGCGGCCTTCCGGCAGGTTGAGATGCCAGGCACCGTCGTTGCTGGCCGCGGTGCCGAAATTGGTTCCGGCCACCACAATCGAAGCGCCGGGGATTGGCAGCAGTGTGGTGGCTTCGCGCACATGGCCTGCCACGCGGCCCCAGGTCTGGCCGAAGCATACGCCCTGGGACAAAAGGCATAGCACCGCCGCGGCGGCCCACCGCAGGGAAACTGCCGTGGCAGGCCGCTTGGCGCGGCAGGGTGCCGGAGAGCCTACTGTGACCATGTAGTCGGGATGCGATCCCATCTGTGATTGGCCAGCTTGGCCATGAGCCCCGCATCAAGCGGCCCAAGATCACTGGCTCGTATGTTGGCCTCTACATGGTGAAGCTTGCGCATACCCGGAATGACGCTACTAACAGTGGGCTCTCCCAGGATAAACCGGAGTGCGAGCTCTGCCATCGATGAGTCATCCGGCACGAGGGGTCGGAGGGCAGTCGCATGCCTAACACTGCTTTTCAGGTTTTCTGGCACGAAATAGGTGCTGCGCCAGTCGTCTTCCGGCCAGGTGGTTTCGAGTGTGATGTTACCCGTCAGGGTGCCTTCGTCAAAGGGGACGCGCGCGATCACGCCCACATTGTTTTCGCGGCAGGCAGGGAAGAGTTCGTCCTGCGGATTCTGGTCAAAGATGTTGTAGATCACCTGGACGCAATCCACAAGGCCGCTGCGCACGGCCTGCACGCCATTCCACGGCTCCCAGCGGTTAAGGCTGATGCCGATTCCGCGAATCCGGCCGGCAGATTTCTGGCGCGCCAGCTCGCAAATCCAGCGGTCATCCGCAAGCCAGGCATCTTCCCAGGTATGCAGCTGCATAAGGTCTATGACTTCCAGGCCTGTATTGTCGAGGCTGCGCTGGACGTAGTCCTCAACGTACTTCGGAGGGTAGCAGTCCTCGAGTGTATCTCGCCGGCGGCTGGGCCACTGCCTGTTCCTTGGTGGAACCTTGGAGGCTGTATAAAGGCGCGTGGCTGGGTTGGCTCGGACAAGTTGGCCAAGGAGTTGCTCGCTATGCCCCTCGCCATATGCCCAGGCTGTATCGAAGAACGTACAGCCCAGGTCAACGGCGCGCTGAAGGGAGCGAAGGGATTCTTTGTCCTCAGACCCCGACCATCCGGCCATACCCCACATGCCGTAGCCAATTTCGCTCACGGGCCAGCCCAGTCGTCCAAGCGGGCGATGTTTCATGATCTAATCTGGCTTCGGGTTTGTCAACAGCGCCGCTAAATACCATCCTGTAGCGTAATGGATTCCGTACGGTGTGTCTGCAATACGGGACGCTGCCACGCTAAAGTGGTAGCACTGCGGCTCCAGACTCCGGCTGGTGGCCTTCGGCCCGCTTTTTGCGGTAACGAGAACCTAGCAGTTGCAAACTGCCCGGATCCTACTGAATACGACGTACGTTATGTTATTCAAGTCACCTTGACCTACAGTGCTGACCGCCATGAAGACCCTAACAGTGCATAACCGTGCGGCTTGCCGCAAACGCTGGACTCAGTGGATGGTCGTTGGGGCCGTAGCAGCGACGACGGGGTGTTATACCCAGCTCGGCTACCACTATGTGGAAGAAGAGCCCGACTACGAGGAGGTAGTAGAATATGTAACGGAAACGGGCGAGGACAGCGTCGTTGTCTCGCACTACTACTACGAAGACGAATTCTACTACGTTCGGCCGCGTCGTTACCGGAACTATTTTTCCACGTTCTACGGTGACCCGTATTCGTCGTATTCCGCGTCGTTTGATCCGTTCGGCTACGACAGCCGGGGATGGGGGTCTTCCATGAACAGTTGCCTGTTCAGTTGCTATTATGGCTATGATGATCCGTGGTTGTACGGGTCCACTAATCGTCAATTTGGCCAATCCTCATTCGGATTCGGGAGCTTTGGCTATGCATCGCACGGCTTCTACGGCTATTCCCCGTATTCACGCTACGGGTACTATGCTCCGCATGGTGGCCGCTACGGGTACACCCCGTTCGGCTATTACGGTGGGTACTACGGGGATCGGTTGACCGGGAATTACAGACCTCGTGGATCGACCGTAGGCAGGGGGAGTCTTGGGGGCGTCGTAGAAGGTAGGGGAGGAGTGGGACTGGAGGGCGGCGTTCGTGGAGTCCAGCGCGCGGGGACGCCGGGTAGCGGAAAGACGTCTGTTTCCCGCACGCGTGGTGGCGTTACCAATTCGGGTAGCGGATCCCGGAGGGGCGCCGTGCGCAGTACAGGCTCCACGCGGGCTGGGAGCACCGTGCGCCGCGGCAGCACGGGTCGTACTACGGTAGGAAGCCGGGGCGCGGTGCGCAGCACGACGGGCCGCTCAACGGTGAGCCCGCGTAGCACCACCGGTCGCTCAACGGTAGGCACTCGCCGCACTGCGCCGCGCAGCACAGGCCGTATTACAACGCGCAGCAGTAATCCCTCTCGCAGCAGTAGCGGCACCGTCAAGAGGGCCCCGGCCCGGAGTTCGTCCGGGAAAACGCGCAGCACAGGCCGTACTACAACGCGCAGCAGTAATCCCTCTCGCAGCAGTAGCGGCACCGTCAAGAGGGCCCCGGCCCGGAGTTCGTCCGGGAAAACGCGCAGCACAGGCCGTACTACAACGCGCAGCAGTAATCCCTCTCGCAGCAGCGGCGGCACCGTCAAGAGGGCTCCCGCCCGGAGTTCGTCCGGGAAAACGCGCAGCACAGGCCGGAGCACCTCGCGGCGCGGCAATCAGTAGCATTCTGGTAAAGGTAAGCGGAACGGCTGGGAGCACGAACTTGCGCCGCCCCCATCGCTTGACCAAATCTGTACAGACTTATGCCTACGCATAGCCAGTGGATACATCTCAAGCTTGCAGCCTTCGTGCTGATGCTGTTGACAAGCGCCGGCGGTGCCGTAGCCCAGACTGCGGAAGACGCCATCCGCTTCAGCCAACGCTCGCCCGCCGCGGGGCCTCGCATGATGGGTTTTGCAGGTGCAGGCATTGCCGGCACGGCAGACTACGGTGCTGTGTACAGAAATCCTGCCGGACTCGGCTTTGCTCAGACGTCGTCCTTCTCAGGTGCCATGCAGTTCCTGCGTGTGAAGGATCAGGCGTTTTCGAGCTCGGGAGGTTTTACGTCCAGCAGGCAGGGACATCAGGTTAACGACACCCAGATTGGCAGTCTCGGCTATACGTACAAGGTACCCACACGTAGAGGGGCGCTGGTACTGGCCGCGGGATTCAACCAGGTACACAGCTTCAGCCGTGTCCTTGGATTTGCGGGGACCAATTCGGAGAGCACGATTTCCAGTTCATTTCTGCCGTATGATGATGAGTATACGCTGAATGGCACCGACCTGGAAACGCTTGCCGATCTGCCATTCATGGCATTCAACGGCGGCGTGGTCGAATTTTTTCCGGAATTTCTGGAAGATGATCCAAATGCCTATCCGTTCCTTGAGGCGGTAAAGCCCGGCACTCCGATAGATCAGTTTGGACGCGTGGCAGAGTCTGGGCGCATGAATGAGTTGAGCTTGGGCGGTGCGGTGGAGGTAGTCAGCGGCGTGATGGCCGGTTTCGGTCTAAATATAGTCTACGGCCGGTACGATTTTGAAAGCACGTTCGAGGAAGAGGACACTTTCGATACCAACAAAGCCGACGACTATAGCGTGGTGCAGGATGACGGGACATTGCTGTCAGGATTTCACTCCCTTACGTACAGGCAGAGCCTGAACAGCGATTTGCTCGGTATCAACGTACGCCTGGGAATCTCGGGGGCGGTCGGCAAGAACCTACGCCTGGGTGCAGTGCTGGAGACTCCAACGGTATACGCGATCGAAGAAAACTATAGCACTCAGCTTGAAACCGTATTTGACCACGGTGGGGCGCTTTCGTATGGCGCCCGCGATGATGATGTCGGTAACGGCTTTTATGACTATGATCTCACCGCCCCGTGGAGATTTGGAACGGGGATTGGTTACCAAGCCAATCGTTTGCAAGTCCTTGCCGACGTGGAATGGATAGACTGGAGTCGAATGCGTTTTGATGCTGCCTCAGATCGTGCCTTCTTCGGCGAGTTGAATCAAACTATCAGTGAAGACTTCCGTGGCGTGCTGAATACCAGGGTTGGGGCCGAAGTGACGTTGGGCAGATTTGCCGTGCGACTTGGCTTGGCCATGCAGCCTGATCCGTACCGTGGCCCGGTTTCGAACAGCTCGGGTGCGGCCCTGAATCTGGACAGACTCTTCTACTCGGGTGGGCTCGGAGTTCGTCTCAATCGAAAGCTTAACGTGGACTTGGGGTGGATTGTGGGAAATTACGATACGCTTTATCTCGCATATCCGGAGGATAGTCTGGGTCCCCGTCAGACAGGTGTCCTGCACATTGATGAGCAGGTTAAGGATACCCAGATCGTACTTGGAGCCAACTTTCGTTTTTAGAACGAGAATTCGGTTATCGGTCCCGTATCGTGAGATGATACCCTCTACGAGAGTGCTTGCGCTGGCTTGCCAGGCTATCACAGGATCCAATGCAACGTCCAGGAAGGCGGGCCACGAGCGTTGCGGCGTTGCCCGGCGGCACCCGAATTGGTACCGCATGCTTTCTGCTACGCAGGACTCCCCGGCAGGGGAAAAGCGGATGGAATGCGAGGTTGCCGACCAGGCGCTGACTCGAATTGGTCCCTTTGGGGCAGCGGCACCAGACGGCTACTGCTGCCCCCGCATCCCTGCGTCCAATCACGAATCTTCGCTGGCGGCCTCCAGCTGCTTCGCGCGCAGGTGTTTCCGGAGCGCGTCCGCGTCCCTGTTGTGCCCGACAAGCGAAGTGTTGAAGGCGTGGCCTCCGGCAGGGCTTGCAACAAAGAAAAGGTAGGGATGCTGCTCTGGCGCGGCTGCAGCTTGCAGAGACGAGGTAGACGGGTTGGTAACGGGTCCCGGTGGTAGACCGGTAAATCGGTAAGTATTGTACGGATGCTCTACGCTGTAATCGCGGTAGCGAAGCCGACGCTTGCTTCCTTCGCGCACTAGCACGGCGAGCTGCACCGTCGGGTCGGCCTGTAAAGGCCAGTTTCGCCTAAGACGATTTGCATATACACCGGCCACGCGAGCTTTCTCGTCGACAATATTGGTTTCCCATTCCACAATGGATGCCAGGTTGACGAGTTCGTCACTGGAATGCACATGCGAGCCCTCGGCGACAGGCAGTGCTTCTGAGATCACGTCGTCGGCTGCCGCCTTTATTCGCCGGACTACGCTTGGCGCATCTGTAAGCCAGTAGAAGAAGTACGTATCCGGTAGCATGTATCCGAAGAGGTGCTGCGTATCAGTGCCCAGCTCCCGAGCCAGCGCTTCATCCTGCAGTGCGACCAGAAAGTCCTCTGCTTCGAATGCCATATTGCGCGCCGCTGCCTCGGCTATTCGTTCGGGCCGCGATCCCGCGGGGATGGTCACCCTAATCTGCACTTGTAACCCGGCCCGCAGCGTCGCTAGTATCTCGCGGTTTGATACGCCGCTGGCAAATTCGTATTGCCCGGCTTTTATCTGGTGTCCCCAGCCGGTAAGCCGCGCGAAGGTACGAAAAGACCAGCGCGCGCCAAGAATTCCGCTAGACTGAAGGGAGTCCATGATGGTCTCAAGATTCGACGATGGGGGAAGCATAACGAAGCGAACCCCTTCGAATTCTGTACTGTTTTCGCTCTCAGCCACGTAGGCCAGTGCCGCAGCACCTAGTCCCGCAATGGAGAGCAGGACCAGAAGGAGCGACCGGATCATTTGCCGCATGGAAGCCTAATTGAGTCAAGTTGTGCCGTCTAATGGCGTGTCGTCTTGAAAATTCTGTCGCTCGAGTGACCGCGTCTCGTCGATGAGTCGCTCAAACAGACGCCGGACAGCGCCTGTGGATAGTGGACCTTCATTCGCCGAAATCACGTTTCCAATTACTTGCTGCTCTCGACGCGGAGCGTAAATGGGCAGGTCCAAGCATTTCTTAATGTGACCGATGGAATTCGCTGCCCGGGCGCGGGCATTCATGAGCTGCAGCAGCAGCAGATCTATGGCATCAATGCGGGCGCGCAACGGCCCCATGTCCGATTCGGCCACGTCTTCAGGTGTTGCGGGCAGTTCATCTTCGATCCTCACCAAGAGGTCGCCAATACGGTCCAACAACATAAATGGTTGCACGGGTAAAGCTTTGAAGTTCGGCTAAGGTACAACTTGGTCGTCTTTATCGTCGGAGGCAGAACATCGGTGGCGCTAGACTGTATTGACAATGAGGTGGAATTCGCTCTATTATCTTTTTATCGATTTCGTTGACTCGAACATGTTTTTGCTCATGCGCAAGTCGGTCTTCCCGATAGGTCTCATGCTCGTTTTGACATGGCCTGCCGCAGCCCAGTTCCGGGATGCCATGCCTCCTGCACGGTCCTCTTCTCGCATATATGGAGCCGCGGACGCTGCGGGCCTTGTACTGGGCAAATTCTTTAACCCCTCCGTGTTTCGCATGAGCCATGGCTTCGAGATGTCCGCCGGATCGTTCGGAGGCCGCGGCTACTCCATGGGCATGTACACCAATACCATGCAGTGGCAATTCAATTCGAAGCTGGCGGCGCGTATGGACGTGAGTGTCGCGTATTCGCCCCAGCATCAGGCCGCCACGACTTTTGGATTCAGCCAGGATCGGCCACAGGTGTTTCTTCGCAACGCAGAAATAGCGTGGCGGCCCTCTGATAAATTCCAGCTCAATATTCAGGTACGCCAGGATCCGTACGCCCGATACCATAATCCGTATTACGGGCATCCCTACGGATATGGCCCCTACGCGCGCCGTGCTTACATGAATGCCGCTTTCGGTCGCTCTGAGCGCGCCCTGTTCTGGAGAGAGCCCGCTTGGTAGACAGTGTCTAGTGCAGGCAAGGGCGCTGGTTAAGGCCCGGACGTTATTGGCAAGGCACATGGCCCGTGGGCGCTCGGCAATCATCAATGTGGCACTCGCGCTGCTTGGCATACTCGCTCTGGTGTTGCTTTATGCCTGGTATCGAAGTGCCTTCCCACCTCTGGAAGATGCTAGCCAAGGCGAAACGTACCCCCCCCCGGGTGACATTTACCAGGTGGCAGTCCGCAACGGAGCCGGCGATCAGGGTCTCGCGGAAGAAATGCGGCGGTTCCTGATTAGAGAGGGATACGACGTGGTCGAAGTGGGTAACCATAATTCATTTGATCAGGAAGAGACGTTGGTGCTGGATAGGGTCGGCAATCTGGAGATTGCCCGTCACGTAGCCAAGGTTCTTGGCATTGGTGAAGACCGTGTCCGAGAGGATGTCAGGCCCGACTTCTTCCTTGATGTCACTATCGTGATCGGCAAGGATTTCGCAACCATTCGTCCGTTTGCAGATTCATCGTCAACCACTGCGGAATAACCGCCATGGTCTCACCTGCAACTAATAGGTAGGTTGCCTATGGGTAGCGTTTCGGAGGAAG
Organism: Rhodothermales bacterium; assembly: GCA_965216255.1. Lineage (GTDB taxonomy): Bacteria > Bacteroidota > Rhodothermia > Rhodothermales > Bin80. The sequence continues at coordinate 2,182,659 of OZ244148.1, read as the reverse complement.
AGCATGTTCGCCGTAAGGCGCACCTCAAGCAGACACCCGTGCACGTATTGGTGCAGCACGCTGTGGAGGCTGCAATGGACAAGAAGGCCGAGGATGTCGTTGTAATGGATATGCGAGCGGTAAGCGGGTTGGCCGACTATTTCGTTATATGTACGGGCGCGAGTGATCTGCAGGTTAAGGCCATCCACGAAAACGTGGAAGATCGCATCAAGGCGGCTTGCGGGGAGCGGCCCTGGCATCGGGAGGGTGAGGAATTCCGGCAGTGGGTTCTCCTGGACTTTGTGGATCTTGTCGTTCACGTCTTTCTCCCCGAACGCCGTGCCTTCTACGATCTGGAGCGGCTTTGGAAGGATGCGCCGCAAGAACGTATGGAGGCCCGCCAGACGGCACACATTTCCAACGGTGGATAGTATGCGGCCCATCCTTGTCGTACTTGCGCTCCTCTTGGCAGGCTGCTCCGGATCCAGGGCTCCGCAGGAGCGCACTCCCGATGAGCAGTATGGACACCGCTACGAAGGAGAGGCGCCTGACGGACGGGAGACTGTCTCTATTGGACCGGCGGGAAACGCCATTCGGTATACCTACTATCCTGCAGCAGTTGAAACCATCGTCATTCGCCCAGCACCACCGGATGCCGATGATCCTGAGGCAACCACGGAAGTGGAGGCCCTTGTCAAGGGGGCCTTTCCCGACGGTTGCCTGCAGCTACACGCCTTCAGACAGGAGCGTACGGGTAACATCATAGAGGCCATCCTTGAGATGCGTCGCCCACAGGGAGCCGTCTGCACAAGTGTCTTTCGAGCGTACAGATTCTACGTTACATTGGAGGGACGCTACGGCCCCGGGAACTATACGCTTAAGCTGAACGGGCTGGCAGTGCCCTTCGAGGTTCGCGCTCCTGCCTCGTAGCCGTGGCGGCTAGCTGTTTCCGTAGGCTGGTTCGGTGTTGCCGCAGTACTATTTCTACGGCATATTGCCCGGCCGTCCGACAGCGCCACGCGGAGAACAAGCCGCCGGTCGATGGCAGGTGTCACATTGGCGGCAAGTGCGACGGTACGAGAGCTGGAATAGCCGGCATTTCCATGCCAACCGGAGCCCGTACATCCATAACCGGCCCGGAATGTAATCATGATCCGGACCCGTAACCCCGGGCCTGCCGCCATCACGCCCGCCGTGCATGACGTGGCCGGATGTCGCTAACATTTGCCCGGTGCTCGTTCGCCATGTCGCCTCCAGAGAGCTGGCAGACGCTCGGCGAAGCATGAATTTGCTGGGATATGAGCTGGCTGGATGCGACGCGTGTCTCCGTGGCGCGTATTGCCATCAGCAATTTAGTTGCCTGCCATGATACGATTGTTATTCCGGCTCGGTGCCGCGCTAGTTGGGCTTCCCGTTTTTCTTGGAGCAACTTCGTCATTTCAGGAAATACAGCTATGGCTAGGTAATTGTTTGGATATGTGTTAGCAGGCACACCATTTATCCCTGGGCACTACATTTGCGACCGATGCTGTGAGGCCTTCTGTCGGTACCGTACGTGGTGTGAGAGGCCCTGCTGCAGCAGTACGTCGGGCATCCCCCATTCTTTCAATGCCTGGAGGCAGATGCGTTGGCAGCCTACACAACGAGGCGGTCCGCCATGCTCGAGCGAATCGAGATCCACCTCACAGATGGGATCGCCATCCTTACGGGCCTATTCTTCGGCTTTGGCCCGGAGTCGGGCGACCATGTCTTCGGTAGCCTCTCGGAGCTGCACATCACCGGGTAGCCGTTCGAGGTCGTGTCGCCCGGCATGGCGTGCTTTTGCGAGCTGAGCGACGGCTTTCCACTGGTGTTTGGGTCTGGCAAAGTCAATTCCGAACCAAAGGAGGATGCCTTGTTTGACGGTTTTTCCCTGGCGCTTGTTTTGGACGAGGCGCCAGCTAAGGGCGGGGGCGCCGTCTTTGTAGTGGGTGAGGGCGGAGCGGATAAACGGGGGGCGAAGATACCACAGAAAGAGCCACCAGGTGCATACAAATACACAGGGCACTACACTTTAGGCGCCCGCTAAGCTAGGTCCGGGCCCCTGTTTACACACGTTATCTCACATACATAACAGGGTTCAAACTGCTCCAATCAGGACCTCAGGCGGGATAATCAGGGCAGAAAATAATTTGGGCGCAAAACGTGACGAACTTCGGTTGGGGCTTTCGGTGCGCACGCCCTGAACGTCGGGCCTAGAGCGATGGAGACTTATCGAACCACAGTCTTGTACCACTTGGAGTATGCCCTGGCACTTTTTGCCGACGGGTGCGCGGCCTCCCGCTGACCAGGTCCGCGTTTAGCTGCCGCAGGTGCTGCGTTCGTCGCCGGCATGGCATTATTTTCCGGCAGCCTCTATGTGCTCATCCTTACCGATCTGCACTGGTTGGGTGCCATTGCGCCGCTGGGTGGCGTCGCCTTTGTGACTGGATGGGCTTTGCTGGCATGGGCCGCCTTCTTCGGGCGCTAGTCACGGGGCGTCCTCTTCCTCAAAGAGTAAGGTCACGCTGGGGAGCAGACCCTTCTCCTTCGCCAGATTCAGCAGTACACGGGCAGTTTCAGACGCCGTGCTGTAGGAGCCATGTTCCGCCGAATCAATGGCCAGTGCGTACCCGATCTCGTCACCCTCTCCGATGTCCTCGCTGCGTTCCCACTCAATGGCTTCCTCGATAACGAAGTTCCCGGTCTCGGGCAGGAACGAGGCTACGTAGACCTCCCGCTCTGTGGTGGGATCAATAAGGCTCATGTTGCCAATTGCGCCGTATTCCTCGTCGTAGAAAAGGGTCTCGGCAAGGAGCCGAAGGGTGAATTCTTCGGTTTGTGGAGTGCTCATGATCGGATCGGAAAAGATTTCAGGGGTAAGCCTAGGCAATAGTCGTAGGTCTTAGCAGGCCCTGGATATTCGTCCTGCCCACGAAATCCTCCAGAAAATGAAAGGCCTCGTCACCCTCCAGTTGGGTCGCAGATGCCCCGAAAACGTCCTCGTAATGGTGGATAACGCGCTGGCGCACGGGAACCTCATCACACGGCATGCCGCACTCCCGCGCTATGGAAGTTACGCCACGGTCTTGGATGCCGCACGGAATAATTCCATTGAAATAGGATAGATCCGTGTTAAGATTTAGTGCTAGTCCGTGCATGGTGATCCAGCGACTGCTCCGTATTCCGAATGCACAGATCTTACGCTCCGGTCCGGCATCGTCCGGCCCTATCCAGACGCCTGTACGGCTAGGTACGCGGAAACCGCAAAGACCATAGTCGGCACATGTACGGATAACGATTTCTTCGAGCGCACGCATGTACCGGTGCAAATCGCGAAAGAATCGGTCCAGGTCCAGCAGAAAGTAGGCAACCAGTTGGCCAGGCCCGTGGAATGTGATATCCCCTCCGCGGTCAATGCGGAAGAACCGTGCTCCGCGAGCACGCAGGGCGTCCTCCTGCAATAGAAGGTTATTCGGGTCGCCACTCTTGCCCAGCGTGTATACCGGTGGGTGCTCAAGGAGCAGGATAACGTGGGGGGGCGCACAACCTGCGCGCTTGCCTCGCAGCAGCCGCTGCATGATCCATTCCTGCAACGTCCAGCTGGGCGCGTACGAGACACGCCCCAAGTGGCACACAACCGTGGAAGGTGTCATCGCCGTGACTCAGTGGGCGAAGCTCAGGCGAAAGTTGAAGCCACCGTTGATGGACTTGTATGGCAAGCGTCTGCTGTCTCCCTGAAAGTCTTCGTACTCTAAGAATACATCGGCGGTTACCTGATTACTGAATTGGTAAGCAATCTTCGGGGTCGCCTGAATCCGTGCCGTACTGGTCAGCACGTCTACAAAAGGCTCCACCAGGGCCATGTCCGGTGTAAAGTCAGGATTGAGGGCGGCAATTTCCATGGCTCTCCGGATATAGAAACTGCGGTCGTTGTTGACGCTGCGCGAGACCGTTATGGAAAAGCTGATCCGGTTGCTCAGGCGTTTTCCGAAAAACGGTAGGCGCAGGTTCCGGGTCGCATAGGAGGCTGTGACAGAAAGATCACTCGTTTGCGCCTCATTCACCACGTTGTTCGTCGTACTAAGGGAATAGGAATGGCTCTGATTCCATGAGATACTGGTCTGAATATTGCCTTTCAGGGAAAGATCCAGCCCGACCAGGGGCTGGAAGCGTTCGTTTATGCGCACCGCGTCAATATCAACGTCTGGCAGCGTGTAGGCAATTCTAGGTCCTTGGCCGAGGTTAAACGCGTCCATTTGGCCGGCTCGCAGATTGGACCGGAAATCGGCACTGTAGTCGGCACTGTACGAATGGCGAAGCGTCGCGCTCTGTGTCAGAGCGCGGACAATGGGCCACTGGCCAATGCCGCTGTAGCTTACCTGCCAGCTCGGCAGGGGGAAGGGCACGCGGCCGGAGGAGCCTAGCGTGCCTCCGGGGCCCGTGAGATAGCTGGCCAGAAAGTCTTCGAAGACCACGGCGTTGGTGAGGACGGTGGATGCAATGGTGGTATCGGCGAGAGAGCCCTCCGACTCGCAGGCAGTTCCGCAGTCCGCCCGGAACCGATTCACCTGACTCTCGAACAGCGACCGGTAATCCGCACCGAATGCCCAAACGGAGCCGCTCACGTGGCCCGCACTGGTGGTATCGGCCCCGGGCATACCGTCTGCCATGGGCCGGTATGTAAGATCCTCCCGGCTCGTGCGCTCCATCAACCAGCTTAGACTAATGCGAAGATTCTTCGTAGGGTTGACTGTCGTGCGCGCCTGCAGGCGATCCGAATCCGTGAGAGCGTCCGTTACCTGAAGTCGATCGTTAATGACCCTTTGCGTGTTGGGGTCAATCGTTCGATCCAGACCCAGACGATAACGAAGTGACGGACCTTTGCTCGAGAATAGTGCATTCCTGAGGCTGTAGCTGACCGCCACCTCGTCGCCGTCCTCAAACCGGCCTACGTTGGATGCGGCCGAACGGCGCGTGCCCGTGTAGGTTACGTTGACATCCTGCACGCCAGTTACCGCTAGTACGGTCTTCCGGAGCACCGACACAGGGTTTGGCAGGAATGGAATGCTCGGGAACAGCCGCCTGGTAGTATCCTCAGCGGCGGGCACAGCGAGGGCTGCTCCTTGTGGAATGAGCGCGGGTTCAGGTCCTTCTTCTTGCTCCGGCTCTGGCTCCGGCTCCGGCTCACCTGCGGCTTCCCTGGCTCCTTGCTCTTGTCGCTCTAGCCTGCTGCGCTCTCGTTGCAACCTCCTTTCTTCTCGCCGCTGTTCCCGATCCCGCTGACGCTCGTTGCGCCGGGCAGTAGCGGCGTTCTCCGCAGCGCGCTGTTGTTGCTGCAATTTCTGGTAGAAGCCGAATTTTTCGAACAGGTTTTGCGGCCGCACTGTAAGGCCGCTCCTCAAATTCACGGACGTGCTGGCCTGTGCCCCAGTGTTATTGCTCACGGAGCCGTTGCGCCACGAGAAATTGGCACCGTATCCGATGTCCTGCAACTGCAGCCAACTCAGGAACCGGTACCTCTCAAGCCGCGGTCTGAACGTTGCGCTGAAACGGGATTCGTATTGTTCGGTACGGACACTGGTTGTGGGCGTGGCGCCACCATTCACGACCCGGTTCATCACTTGGCGAAACCCCAGGGAATTCAGATTTTCCAATTCAAATGCACTTATGCCCACTCGCGAGCTGTCTACAGTGCCGTCGAGCAGGAGTGAGGAGAGCTTAGTGTCGTCCAGGCGGGATTCCCCGCCGAGGGAATCCACGAGTATTACGGAGTAAAGGGTATCGACGCCAACGGCGTTCAGGCTCTGATTCGTACTTGTATCGAGGCTTAGGTTGAGAAAGCCGAGCGGGCTGTACTGTAGACTGAATTGCCGGGCGTGCGAAAACCGATGCTGCGGCCGGACGGGAAAGGCTATGTCGAGCGGAATGGCCGTGTCACGCTCCCGAACAGGATCAGGACGCCGCTTGGACTGTGAAAAAGTCCGATTGGCGGTCAGCGAATAATTCAGCGAAGAAGGCAGGTAGCTGACGCCTATCCCACTAAGGATTCGTACTACGGGGATCTCGCCCAGAAAGCCGAGCGGGCGCAGTACGCGGGGGGTGCGCAGAGAAAGCCGGTACCCAAGGCTGGACGACCATCGCCAGGAGTCTCGCAGCGTCTCCGACGGGGTGCGGCCGGAGGAACTGGAATAGGAATAACTAAGGCTCAAACCGTCGATGGTATTGCGCACGAGGCGCGTGCGCGAACCCGTTTTCCCGATTCTTGAAGTATACGATCGAGTTTCGGTCCGTGTCTGTGTCTCTTCGCGAATGGCGCGCTGGCGCTCTTCGATTTCGGAGGGTGCCAGCGACGAGTCACTGGCTACGGCGTCCAGGAGACTGCCTACCCGGACGTCACCGCGACTGGCGTCGAAGCGTGGGGTCGAAGCGCTGGACTTTACTTCCATGCTTACCGGCACGGACCATCCATAGCGCTCCGAAATGAATTTGTCCACATGCACCTGTGTGTTGACGGTCCAGTCCATACTGTTTATCTGGTCCCTTTCTCCAAGCGAGCTGGACAGCGATCCGAACCCATCGGTCTGCGCACGGACAGTACCTTTGACGCGCGCAAGGTCGGCGAGCGTCAGATCGGCGTTGATGAGCGCCGCGATCCCCGTGTCTTCATCGTACCCCGAGACTCGGAGTTCGTTTACCCAAATATTCACTTCCGTCAGGATACGCCCGTCCGGAGACGTATTGCGTACGCCGATGACGATAGTGCTAACGCGGGCCAGTGATGGAGTGCCCTGTACTCCGATACGGGTCCCGGGAGGAGCAAAGTCCGCCACGATGTCCCCGAGAAGCCCTTGCTCCTCGTTCCAGAAAATCCTGTTGGGGGCAAACGGCTGGCCTGCCTCGTCCACATATTCGTCCCGGCGAAACTTGAGCTGATTCAGTGCGCTCATCCGTATATTTACTGAGTTGATGTCAATGAAGGCTTCGCCGTCGGGGTCCGGGTTGGGCTGGTGCGTGCGCCAAAGGAAGTCCGCACGCGCCTCGATCCCTTCCGGCATGCGGTCCAGCGGGCTAGGAGTCAGTGGCTGCTCATATTCGTAGAAATCGTTGATTTCATTGGCGCCAAGACGAATAAATAACGTCAGTTGGCCGCGATCTTCTTCCTCCAGCGGAACATCGTTCATGAGCCCGTCCAGATGCGTAAACATGCGAAGGTTGCTGTACTTGAGCAGGTCCAGCGGCGTTGTCCAGGTATGGAATATGGCCTGCTGAGAGCCCGGCTGGATATTTTCTGCGTGGATGACCATAGCCTGCTCTCTGGCATCACGCACCGAAGCGGTTTGCGCCTCGCGTATCCGACTTCGAATGGCCCCGTTGGGGATTTGGTAGCCGGTGTTTTCCTCATTGTTCACGCTTTCGATACTGATGCGTGCACCCGTGATCGGATCTTCGGGGGGCAGCATTTCACCGTCTTCATTGATGCTGCTGACTGCCTCCGATTTCCGCCATTGGCTACCTACGAACTCCAGCGTGGCAAAGCGGAGTGTAATGGGCCTGGTATGCCCCGTGGTCCATACACGAATGGACTCGATAAGCGTGAAATCTTGGATGCTTCCCACACGCCGTGAGAAATCGTTTACAGGTATCCGTACGAGAAACCAGCCTGTACCTCCACCGGATTTTGTCGCGATCTCATTTATGACGAAGTCACGGGTCTCTTCCGGCGCGGCTAGAGCACCCAGCGTGGTGAGGCTTATTGGCAACTCGTACTGGAAGTAGCTGTTGTCGGTATCGGGCGCGGAATTGAGATTGATGTCTTCCGTATCGGGTAAGCGCGAGTTGCCCCGTGCGGTCGTGGCATCGGAAAGCTTGGACTGTGCTTCGTAGGAATTAAGTTCGTGGCCGGCAAAGAAGCTCGAAAACCGCTGCTGTATGGTGGCGCCACCCGGGTACAGTTGTCCGTTCCCGAAATAGCCGTCATCCAGGAAGTAGTGATAGTCGTCGCCCGACGGGTCGAGCCGGGCCTTGGCCTTTTCCCGTTCCAACTGCTGTGGGAAGCGCGTGCTGGTGGCCTGGTCCAAAGCGGCCAGGAATTCCTTGAATTGCTCCTGCTCCGTCCCTAGTCCGCCTTCACGCTCGAACTTGTTGTCCGAAAATGAGGCCAAACCGTCCAGTCCCACGTCTTCCGTGATTCGTTCGCTTTCCGATATGGGGTTGATGACCTGGTTTTGCTGCCCCGTGGAAAGACGGGCCTGGTTGGCGACCGGCCCGCCTTCTGTGAGTGAGAGGCCATCTTCTGTGTTGAGCTTGTTATCGGGGATGACATCCTCCGAGATGCGTCCGATATCTATGATCAGCTTGGCCTCGTCGCCGTCGTCGCCGTCCGGAAAGGGCCGGAAGACAAATTCGATGAATTCGATGTTCTTGGAAGTAAAATCCGTATTGCCTTCCGTGAGGCGCTGCGTCATGCCGCCCCATGCACGCTGTGGATTGTCGAGGAAACTGCCAAGATCACGATTGTAATTGTACGGCCCGCGCTCGTGGGGCGTGAAAAAGAAGTCGAGCGTGGTCAGGATTCGCTCCTGTGTCGACGGCGTTCGGTTGGGGAAGACGGATTGCGGCGAAACAAGCTGGACCGCACGATCGGCCGGATTGCCGAGTTGCTCCAGTGTCGAGGCGTTGAGCTGGTACCAGCCCAGGGCGCCGCGGCGGTCATTCGTGTACTCTGTCTCCGGTCCAGTCTGTCCCGCTTCCGGGCCCAGAACGGGAGCGCTGGAGAGCTGCCAGGCCCCCGGACGCAGGAGCGTGAACAGATTCTCAAATCCCTCAAAGTCGTCCACGAACGATATGCCCTCCTCTTCATCCGGATAGAAATCACGCCCGGACTTCCGCAGGTCGCGCCGCTCGTCCTTGTAGGCATTGGTGAGCGTATGGCCCGGACGAAGCTGGGCGAATTCGCCGGAAATATCAATAGAACTTGGGGCCTTAGTCTGGATAAGCGGCACAGCGTCGATGGCCCGCGTCAACCACGTGGGCTCAAGTGCGAGCTGGCCGTCCATGCCCCAGATGAGGTTGGCGATGGGTTCTTCACCGATGCGAAACTTGTCCGTAATGGACTTTTGGCTAAGGCGCATGACGGTGCCTCCCAACGCCAGGCGCTCGTCCGTGGAGTAGTCCATGCGTGCTCCGAGCAGCGTCTTCTTCTGTAGATTGATGAGCGCATTCTGCTCATAGTCAATCACCATATCGCGCCCTGCCGTGACAAAGGCCGTGTTGATGATGGTCACCGCCCCCCCCTGGTAGTCCACCACATAGTCCGTGCCTTCGACCAGCGCCACGCCGCCCGAGCTCACCCGCACGGATCCTTCCACCAATCCGGAAAAGGCCTTCAGATCGTAGAAGGACGGGATGCCGCCGCTGAAAGCCCCCTGAATCCGGTACACATTCAGCTGCGTGTTACGCACTGCATTGATCTGCTTGGTACGATATAGGTCGGAAAACACGTACGCCGCCTTGGCCTCCGCCTTCTCCGCAGGGCCCAGATCGCTGGCATTGATTAGGCTTTCGATGCGGCTCCCGAAGGGTTCCAAGAACGGAAACAGCAGTAGCCCTTCTGCCTGCTCCACCGTATAGTTTATCAGGAAGTCGAAGAGGTCATCCGGCTTCTGGGCGCCGTCTTCGTTGAGTCGGTCCAGCCCGAGCAACTGTATTAGCGTGGCCTGGCCACCGATGCCCGGCAATGTCTTGGTGGCGCTGCGCCCGGGCGGCTCGTGCTCAATGTTCAGGATGAATTCCGTTGACTGCAGCCCCCGTCCCAGCCGGTAGATGTTGCGCATTTCCAGGTACCAGGCAGCCGGATTCAGTTCGTTGTCCTGGCCCAGGCTAGCCGGTTGCTGAAGGTTTACCGGCTTAAGAAGCTTGAGCACGATGCGCTCGCCGGTCTGGCTGTTATCACCGCCACCGGTTTCTGAAGAAAAATCGCCAACCTGAAGCTCGGTGCCGTCAGCCAGGTAGCGGAAGGAAACGGCAAGGGCTTCGCTCTCTTGAATGCGCTGCTTGAGCGTGATATAACCCAACAGATTATCCACGTCATAATCGCGCCCCTCCGTCAGTTTCTTGAACTGCCCGACCTGGAAGTCTCCGGTCGTTAGCGGCTGCTCCATGGCACCCGACTCGAGATAGTCTTTTGGTACCGCATTGCCAGGCCGGAGTTGCTGCTCCAGCTCCGCTTCTGAGTACTGGTCTAATCCGTGCTCAGGCCGCCGAACATCCGTATAGTGGTCTGCGGCCGTGACCAGGGCCGAGGGCTCACCCAAATCTACTACCGCCACCACCTGGCGTACGTTTCGCTCCTCCGGCGCCACGGGTGTGAGCTTCCAAACCTCCAGATCTGTGATGCCTGCGAATACGGCGTCCAGGAGGATGTTCGGAGGATCGCTGAGTGCCACTTCCCAGCGATTTCGAAAATAGTACGAGAGGAAGAAATGGGTGCGCTCGTTGTAATCAGTTGGCCTGACGTTAAAGGCTGTCGTCTCGGCTCCTCCTTCCAGAGATAGGCTGCTGGACTGTCCTTCCTGCTGGCTGGCTACCGTGGTAAAGCGTAAGCCTCCGACCTGGAATTCTGACTTGATGCCAAACAGGCTTTGCCCGCCCCGAATGAGCGAGGACGGTGTCTGAAGGAAGACGTTTCCGGCTTCGATGCTCTGGATGATCTCATCCTCGTATCCGGAATACTGGAGTTTGAGCTGGTTCTGGTAGTCGAATTGCCGCTGCGTATCCCAGTCCACGCCCACGTGCATCTTGTCCCCAATTGTCCCCGTGACACCGAGACGTTGGTTCATCTTGAAATCGGGGTCAACGCGGGCACCCTGTCCCAGAATAACCTGCTGGTCACTCTTGCGGTAATCAAATCCGGCCCGAATGTCGGCCGTCCCTGTTACACGCAGGTCCACCTCGTTCTTGCCGAAAATGGTCGTGAAGCCGCTCTGGCGCCCTCCCGGCACGGTAATGGACAACCCCAGCCCGCCGCGCTGCCGCCGCTGCTGCTGCGCGCGGCGCTGACTGATTAGCTGAGACCAGTTGCGCTCCAGGCTCGCCTCCATCTTTCGTTGGCGGTAGAGCGCGCGGCCATATTGCAGCGGAATACGGATATCACTGTCACCAACCAATTCCCGGGCCAGGTAGTCATCGCTGGTGGAATCCAGTTCCAGGCTGTGCCTGCCGAACGGCTTCACAGCAAAGGATCGCCGTTCGCGGGGGAAGGTGGATGCTATCCTGCTCCTTCGCCACAGCCCGGCCAAGTACCGCTGCGTGCGGTAATTTGTGTCTATGGGGGCTAAGGAGTCCACTAGCGCCCACAGTGCGGAATCGGCGCCGATGGAGTCGATAAGGGCGCGCAGGGAATCGGCGCCCAGCAGCCGAATAAAGGACAGGAGCGAGTCCACCTGGTAGAGCCCCACGGTGTCCGTGTCAGCGCGGGCACTACCTACGAGGACATCTTCTGGGGTAGCATACGATGCAAGGCGCCGGGAATTGTCTCCCTGTGCCGCGTGTGCCAGGATGAGCCATCCTGCCAATGCACCCGCAGCAAAGAAGCCCAGTCTTGCGAGTGGCCGATGTATGGGCACGGACTGCTGGTTATGTCCCGCGGCACGGGGCAGGACTGCCAAGGATTATTTCGCTACGCCACAACCGGAATGTGCCGCCCTAATACGCTTTAGTAGCCAGAAATGCGTATATGCTGCCTCTCATTTATCGTTCTTATTTCGTAGGCTTGTTCGAACGCAATACACTTGGGCAGGTTCTAGGAGGTAACGCCGTGCCGAGATCAGCACTATGGACTGCGCTTTTTCTGGGTCTTTGTTTGGTTGCGGGGTGCGCAAAGCCCGACGGAGCGGAGGAAGCCGTGCGCGCGCTGCTCGCGGAGCAGCAGGAAGCATGGAACAGCGGGGATGTAGAGGCCTTTATGGAAAGCTATCTGCGCGGCGATGCGCTCCGGTTTGTTTCCAGCAGCGGTGAGATCCGCGGTTGGCGGCCCACACTGGAGCGCTACCTGCGCACGTATCCAGACCGCGCTGCCATGGGTGCTTTAACATTCGAGGTGCGTGAGGTGCGCATGCTGTCGCACCGGTACGTCTTTGTGTTTGGCGCTTATGAGCTGGTGCGCGAACACGACCAGCCATCGGGTCTTTTCACACTCCTTGTCGCGCGCACGGACCAGGGGTGGCGCATCGTTCACGACCATACGTCCCAACTCGATACATGAAAACAGACCAGGTGATTGTTGTCACGGGCGCCACGGGGCGGTTGGGCGGCCGGATCGCCCGCGGCTTTGCCGCCGGTGGCGCCACTGTCGCTACCATTGATCGCCGAGCAGGAAGTGGATTCCAGGCAGACTTGACGGACGAGGCTTCCACCGTAGCGGCCTTCGGGCAGGTAGCCGGGGCCTATCAAAGGGTGCATGCCGTCGTGCATACGGTGGGGATGTGGGCCGGCGCACCGCTTCTGGAGACCAGCGCCGCCGAATGGCAGCGGATGCTGCTCATTAATCTGACGTCGACCTTCCTGTGCTTCCGGGAAGGGGCGCGGCTTTTGGCGAGGCGTGGAGGGCGCCTCGTAGGTATCGCCTCGGCGCAGGGCGCAGATCGCGGGCAGGCCCGCCAGGCAGGCTATTCGGCCTCAAAGGCCGGGGTCATTCGTCTGGCCGAAGCGGTGGCGGCAGAGTATGAAGGAAAGGGCATCACGACGCATGTCATCGCACCGTCCTATATCCTATATGGCGCAGAAGATCCGACCCAGAAAGGAGTACCAGTGGACACGATCGTGGAACTGACACGCTATCTTTGCGGTCCGGCCGGTGCGTCGCTTAGCGGGGCCACGCTGCGGGCGTATGGCACACTCTTGTCATGAACGACGCTAGGCAGGAGGACCGTGCGGGCGGATTTTGGCGCATCTTCGCTGGCGTCGCGGCAATGCAGCTTGCTGCACTGCTGCTGCTCTGGCTTCTACAGGCCCTTTACCACGTCTAGATGCATCCTGTCAACTGGCTAATTGTTGGGGTGTACCTGTGCTACGTGCTGTGGGACGGGCTGCGGCGCTCCAAGGATACACTTCGTTTAGAGGGATATTTTCTTGCCAACCAGAGCCTGCCCTGGTGGGCCGTCGGGCTTTCGGTGATGGCGACGCAGCTTTCTGCCGTGACCATGATTGGCACCACGGGCCAGGGGGCAACGGACGGTATCCGGTTCATACAGTTTTACTTCGGGTTGCCGCTCGCGATGGTGATCCTTGGCGTGACGCTGGTGCCGTTTATCTACCGGAGCGGCGTATTTACGGCCTACGAGTATCTCGAGCGCCGGTTTGACGCGAAGACGCGGTCTTTGACAAGCCTGCTCTTTCTCTTCTCCCGGGGCATGTCCTGCGGCACCATCATTGCAGCACCGGCCGTGGTGTTTTCTGCCGTATTTGGCGTGGACCTGACGTGGAGCGTGGCCATGATTGGGATTCCGACCGTGCTTTATACCATGTTCGGGGGCATACAGGCGGTGGCGTGGACCGACGTCAAACAAATGGTGCTGATCGTGTTTGCCCTGCTGGCCGTCGTGGTCGTGCTCCTAGTGAGGATGCCCGTGGGCGTGGATGAGGCCCTGCACATAGCGGGATCCACGGGACGACTGCAGGCCTTTGACCTTTCTTTTGACCTTACGGAGACCTACACGCTGTGGTCGGGAATTCTGGGCGGCACTTTCCTCATGCTGTCCTATTTCGGGACGGATCAGAGCCAGGTGCAGCGGTATCTGGCGGCCCGCTCTGTACAGGAAGCCCGCAGCTCCCTGCTCATGAGCGCTTACTGGAAGATCCCACTCCAGGCCCTCGTTCTTCTGGTGGGCGTCCTGGTATATGTCTTCTACCTGTTTCAAGCACCGCCACTATTGTTCAATCCCGCGCACGAGGCGGCTGTGCGATCGGCGCATGGCACTGAGTACGCGGAGCTAGAGGCCCGATTCCAGGACGCATTCGACGAGCGGGAGGCGGTCGCACGTGAAGTCGCTGAAAGCGGTGACGTCGGGGGGCAGGAAGCGGCCATGCAAGTATTCCGGAGCCGAGAGAACGATGTCCTTGCCATTCGGCAGGAGGCCTTGTCGCTGGCAGAGGATGTGACGGACGAATCCAGCCGCGACGTCAACTACATCATCCCAACATTTGCGCTGCAGGAGCTGCCACTCGGGTTGACGGGGCTATTCATCGCGGCCATCATGGCGGCGGCCATGTCGAGTATTGCGGCGGAGCTGAACTCCCTCTCGACGGCAACCGTAATCGATTTTTACCGGCGCTGGGTCCGGCCTGAAGGCTCAGATCGGCACTTCCTTGCCGTGTCGAAGCTGGCGACGGGCTTCTGGGGCCTGTTCGCCTGCTTCGTGGCCACGTTTGCTGCGTCGCTGGGCTCCCTAATCGAAGTAGTGAACCGGTTCGGCTCATTCTTCTACGGATCCATACTTGGCGTCTTTCTGCTTGCCATGCTACCACGGGCCGGTGCGCTGGGCGCGTTCTGTGGTCTTCTTAGCGGCATGGGCGTGGTGGCCCTGGTTACATTTGGTGCTCCTGAGGTTTCGTTCCTATGGCACAACGTGATCGGCGCCCTGACGGTTGTGGCGGTTGGATGGGGGATCAGTAGCCTCCGGCGGGAAGGCTAGACCTTGCTGCGCCCGGCGAGGGCGCGGGAAAGGGTGGCCTCGTCTGCATAGGTCAAGTCGCCGCCTACGGGCAAGCCGCGTGCCAGACGAGTAACAGTTACTCCAAACGGTCCGAGGAGCTGCGCTAGGTAGTAGGCCGTGGTGTCGCCCTCCACTGTTGGATTGACTGCCAGGATGACCTCCCGCACCTCTTGTCCGGAGCCTGGCGCCAAGCGTTGCACCAGTTCGCGCACTTTCAGGTCCTCGGGGCCTATGCCGTCCAGTGGAGAGATCACGCCCCCCAGGACGTGGTAGTCTCCCCGGTATTCTCCCGTACGCTCGAGTGCGGCAACATCACTGGATTCTTCCACGACACATATTATTGAACGGTCACGCTGCTCGGAACGACACATGGTGCATGGAACCGTGTCCGTAACATTCTGGCACACCGTGCAGTGCTTTACCAGGTCTTTAACCGCAATCAATGCCCGGGCGAGTGCCTCCACTTCGTCGCGGGGCATCTTTAGTACGTACGCCGCCAGTCGCTGCGCCGTCTTCCTGCCTATTGTCGGCAGCCGTGTAAACTGCTCTATAAGTGCTTCGACCGACTCCGATGAGAAATGCATCAGGGCAATCGGATTAAGGTTGTTGTAGCTGCCGAACCTGCTCCATCAGCGTTTGGACAGACGGGAGCTGGTACATGAGAATCTGGGGATGCAGGTCGCTCACGGGCCCGTACAAGCGATTCCCGTTGACCGCACAAGACGTTGGCAGCGCATCCGTGCCGTCAATTTCCCGTCCTGTTCCCACATCTATGAGGTACGGATGCATGCACTCGTATGGCTTGGCGGACTCTGAATCCTCATAGGAGCGACGACGGGTCTGGTTGATTGTGTTGCCGCGGGCCAATTCCGCCTTGGTTCGCCCGGCATTGTAGAGATGTGCAATGAAACGGTAATCCAATTGCCGCTGCCCTGTTCGGGTCATTGAGTTCGGCTCAAGATCTGTGAGTTGCGATGGCCACACGAGCTTCTATTCCCTAGTATAGTCGCCTCAGGCAGGGTATCCCTGCATTTTCGACGCCAGAAACTGGATTGTCACTTGGGTGACCAAACGCTCCTTGGAGCCGGTCTTTCACAGGTCTCGGCTCCGTTTGGACTAGAGGCCGAACCTTGAGGGGTCCAGCCCCGGAGGCAAGAAGTCGGTAGCGGCCTGCTGCATCTCTTTCTTGGCTGCATTCGCGGCTTCATCGAGTGCCTTGTTGACACCGGCTATAATGAGGTCCTCCAGCATCTCCATGTCCTCGGGGTTGACGACTTCGGGTTCCAGTCGGATTGCCGTGATGCGCTGCGCCCCAGTTGCCGTCACCCTCACCATGCCGCCGCCGGCTTCGGCCTCCACCGTAATCCTGCCAAGTGCCTCCTGGGCATCGGACATTTTCCGCTGCATGTCCGCTACCTTGCCGACAAGTTCGGCCATATTCAGCCCCTTCATATCTTCCAGATTCATGGCTTCCGCCGGACGCTTTCAAGTAAATTCACCAAACCACTTTGCCGCCGAACTGTTCGAAAATGGCCTGAATTACGGGATTCTTCTGCCGTTGCTTCTCGAGATAGGCCGCAGGATCCACGGCGGGGGCCTCTCCGCGGCCAGTCGGTGCAATGTCCGGCTTAACGATGAATTCCATGCCGCGAGGGTGGGTATTCAATAGCTCGCCTAGCCGCTGAAGCAGGAACGGCTCCTCACTTCCCAGCATGCGCAGGTGAAAATCATCCGGCACACCTATGCGCAGAATGCCGTCAGTCTCTTCCAGTACCGCCGTGTGTTGCAGAAGTGCGCCAATCTGGATGCGCCGATTCTTGACATGTTCGACAAAATGAGGCCATTTGGAAGCCAAGGCCTCTGGTCTTGTAGCCACCGCAGTGCTGCCTTCAGCCGCTGGCATGGGTCCCGCCAATCTCGGGTGCGGCTGGTGGCCGAACAGGTCCTTGCGACCCTCGCCCGAAATAACCTTCGCGGGAGGTGGTGCTGGGGCTGGCGTTGGCTGCGTGGCGGCGCTTCCGTGCTCTGAATTGTGGCGAGAGGGAGGCGGAGGCGCCGGCACAGGTTTGGGCGCAAACAGGTCTGGAGCCAGTTTGCCATCGCGGGCCAGTTTTTCCAGGCGATCAAGCTGCTTAAGCGCCTCCGACAGCGTGAGGGCACTGGTGAGGCTCGCCATCTTGAGCAGCGCAAGCTCCAGCTTGAGTCGAGGGTAGGCGCTTTGAGATATGGTGGCCGCCGCCTCGTCTACTATCATGAGTAGTCGCAGTAGCAGCGATTCCGTAAAGGAGGCGCCTTCCTTTTCATACCGCGCCCGTGTGGCGGTGGCAGCCTCGATCAGCGATACCTCCCCTATGCTGCGCGCGACCAGGAGATTGCGCAAGTGTTCGGCCAGGCCGGTCAGAAATTCCTGCAAGTCCAGTCCGTCCCGGACGATGTGCTCCACCAGACGCAGCATGCCGGCATTGCTACGCGTGGCGACGTGGGCCGTCGCTTTGAAATACAGATCGATATCAACCACGCGCAGCGCATCCGCCAGGCTGCGGTACAGCAGCTTCGTCCCGCACAGTGCGATGGCCTGATCAAAGGCGGACAGGGCATCGCGCAGCGAACCGTCGCCCTTGCGGGCAAGAAGCAACAGGGACTCTTCGTCCGCCGTAACGCCCTCCCGGCGCCCTATGTCTTCAAGATGCCCGACTATATCGATTACCGGGATGCGGCGAAAGTCAAAGCGCTGGCACCTGGAAAGGATCGTCGGCAGTACCTTGTGTGGCTCGGTCGTTGCAAAGATGAACAGTACATGCGGCGGCGGTTCCTCCAGTGTCTTGAGCAGCGCATTGAATGCTGCATTGGAGAGCATGTGGACCTCATCGATGATATAGACCTTCTTCAGACTTCCCTGGGGCGGGATTCGGACGGTCTCACGCAGCTCTCGTACGTCCTCTACCTTGTTGTTGGAGGCCGCATCGATTTCAATGATGTTCAGGCTACGGCCGGATTCGAAGTCACGGCACGAAAGGCATGTACGGCACGGCTCAGCCGTCTCCGGGTCGCGGTCCGTGCAGTTGATGGCCTTTGCCAGGATGCGCGCCGCCGTGGTCTTGCCCACACCCCGAGGTCCGCTGAAGAGGTAGGCGTGGGCCAATCGGTCCAGACGAATAGCGTTGCGCAGCGTTTCGGTAACATGCTCCTGTGCGACGACTTCGCAGAACAGGGCCGGCCGGTATTTTCGTGCTGTGACGAGGTAGCGCTGTTCGGACATGTGCAGAGGCCCTTAAGTAGGCAGAACCTGAAATACATGGCCCTGATGGAGGTGTTCCATACTGGAAGGGCCGGCTGTTTATCGCATTCCCCTAGATCTCCCCAAGGGACTCCGTGGCCACGTACCCGCGCGCTCCGTTGGGAAGACGCACTTCCGTAAGGTGCTCCACCGTTTGCAGAATATCCACTTTCACGCCCTCGGAAAGCTCGAGCATAGCTGGACCGCCCGGTTCTTCCGTGAGCGCAGCTGAGGTGGCAACGATTATGGCTGTCCTGTTTGCGCCCGTGCCCAGCGAGGCCCCGTAGGCTAAGAGAATGAGCGCTGCTGCGACGAAAAGCGTTGCCGTGCGCGCCCGCCGCTGCCACGGGCTGCGCCGCTGCGTCCACAGACGATAGGCAAAGAGGATAAATGCGGCGCCATAGAACAGGGCGCCGACAGCGAAAAAGAGCCACGGACTTCGGTTGCCTACGGCACTCTGCCACCACTGCTGCCAGATGGGTACTGGAAGGGCCGTGTAAGGTGAGGCAACCTGGGCCCGAACGAGTTCCAGGTTGTGCAATAGGTGTGGCTCTTCACCAAGGAGTCGGAGGGCCTTTTCGTAGTAGCGCAAGGCTTGCCCCCGGTGGTCCAGCCGGTAATGGGCATTGCCCGCGTTCAGTAACAGTGCGCCGCTCGAATAGCCGTAGGACTGCGCTTGCTCGTAGAGAGAAAGCGCCTCCCGGTAGGCGCCCTCGGCATACATGTTGTTCCCCTGTTCAAACAGGCGCGTGGCATTGGCCATTTGAGCATGCACCGGGAGTACACAAACGAGAGCAGTCGCCAGGGACAGGCCCCGCCGTCCATTTCGCGCGAGCGTGATTGCATGCAGTCGTTCAAAATTCATCATGGATGTCAGCTGCTTACGGTGCGCGGAAGGCTGCGTCAAGGAGTACAATGATGCGGCTGGCACCTTCAAGCCCGTGGTCCATTGTTTCCTTACCCGGCACGTCTGGGGCAAAGCGGCCGGTATCACATGTCGCCAGGAACTCCTGCACCTGTCTGCGGACATCTTCGGAGAGTCTTGCAGCCTCAAGTGCCGCATCCAGTTGGGCGCGCGTCAGTCCCAATTCCTGGATGTTTAGCCGATCGCCAATGAATCCGCGTACCGCGCGTTCCAATTCTTCATAGAACTGACGCGGCCTCTGGTCACGGAGGCGAATACGAGCCTGTTTAAGGTGCTTTCTGGCCAGGGGATGCGCGCGTAGGCTACGCGCGTAGGCCGTATCCATGGCCAGACGCGTGGTGCGGCGGCGAGCCAGCACAACGAGACCCAGGAGTACTAGGGGGAACGCAAGTATAACGTACCCCCAAGGGTTTCTGTGTAAAGGCGTAACACTCAGGGCCACCCACGGCGAAGAAGGCAAGAGGCGCGTTATGTCGTCCACGGGGAAGCCTGGCATGGTTGTTCCCGTAGCTGAAGGGCCGTCGGCTGCACCCGTTACTGCTATGGATCTTGGCTCCGAACGAAGGGTGTGGAACTGCTCTGCACGTGGATCGAAGTATGCGAATTCTACGGAGGGAATCACGAAGTTGCCGTTGGAGCGCGGTACCAACAGATAGGTGAACGTCTTGGTGCCGTGCACAAGGTCGCCGTCCCGAGCAACGGACGTTTCCACTTCTGGGTCATAGGCTTCGAATACGCCCGGGAGCGAGAGCACGGGGCGCTCAAGCACGGCCAGGTTGCCGGTACCCGAGATTCTAACGGTAAACTGGACGGATTCGCCGACTTCCACGGAGTCGCGCGTGGTTGATGCTTGAAGCCTGAATTGGCCTACGGCTCCGGAAAAGGTCTCAGGGGTACTTGAGGGCACCGGCACGGATTCGATGGGTACCGCGAGCGAGGCACGCTCAATGACTTCGATAGGAGAGCGCAGTGAAAAGAAGGGCCGGCTAAAGGGGGCTCCTGCCCGGCGCGGGGCGATCACTTCGGTTTGAATCCGGAGTGGATCGACGGTAAGCTGCCCCTGACGTGTCGGAAACACCGCCACACGTTTGAGCAGGATGACGTTGTAACGCACGCCATTGATTACTTCCGTGCGCGCAACGGGACGAGGCTCGGTTTCGAGCTCTTCCCGCCAGAATCCTTCCGCATCCCAGGAATCTGCCAGCCGGCTGTTGCGGGGTTGAAGGTCGCTGCGGAAGAACAATTCGTAATCGATGGTAACTTGTTCGTTCTGGAAAGCCTTGCGGGCACTCGGCGTGGCCCGAATGTAGATGTCACGGTCTCCTATGGGACTCGGCGCTGGCTCGCTCACTGGTGGGTTAAAGGGATCGAACACACTACCGCGTGGCTGCCGCCGTGCCACCGGCCGCTGTGACTGGGGCACAACCGTGAGATCAATGGGCTCCGTCGCAATGGTCTGATCGCCAATGGTTACGTCCACGCTCGGAATGCGGACGCCACCCTCCCGGAGGGGCTGGTAGCGCCAGCTAAAGCCGATGCTGCGCACCACGGTTGCGCCCGTGATGGAGATACTCGTCTGGGTGGCAGGATTGCGTTGGATAATGGCGAGCCCCTCGGCCTCTGGCGCAGTCGGCGTCCGAATTTCGGAAAATTCGGCTCCCCGCACCTCAATGGTGTATCGCACGACTTCTTCCGTCCCGATCATGGTCTCGTTGACCAGTGCCTGGACGTCCTGGGCCCGGGAGGACCCACTTACCCCAAGTAGCGCCAGCGCGGGTACGATGAAGGATACCGAACGCATGTGACGCTCCCTACCAGTCCTTGGCAACGCGACGCGGCCGGCCTTCGATTTTCTGAATTTCGCGCAGGAGCTGCTGTTCGTCTTCTTCGAGTGCCTGCAATATGCGCTCGGCCTGTTCGCGCGTTAATTCACCCTGATGCGCATCGGGCTGCTGCTCCTGCTGCTCCTGCTGCTCCTGGTTTTGCTGCTCCTGCTGGCTTTGTTCCTGTTGATTCTGTTCCTGTTGGTCCTGCTGCTGGTCGTCCTGGTTCTCTTCGTTGTTCTCTTCGTTCTGGTCCTGATTTTCTTGGTTTTGTTCTTGATTTTGCTGCTGCTGGCGCTTTACGAATTCGAAGTTGTAGCGGGCGTCTGTGTTGGAGGGATCGGCCAAGAGCGCATTCTTGTAATGAGCCAGGGCCGCTTCCAGGTCCTGGCGCTGGAAAGCAGTGTTGCCTGCATTGTAGGACGCGCGAGCATAGTCCGATTCGCTTTGCGCTTGTTCCGCAGCTTGGTTGAAGGCGGCGGCCGCACCATCAAAGTTTTCCTGCCGGTACAGCGCGGAGCCCAGGTTATTCTGGAGCCCGTAGTACACTAGGTCCGGTTCCCGCTCACGGTCGTAGGCGCCCAGACCATCGGTATAGGCATTTGTGGCGTCTTCGAATCGGCTTTCCTTGTAATGTGCATTTCCGTCGCGGCCCCGCGTGCCGCCGCCGGTGCCGGGAATGATCTGTAGGGCAAACAGGAATGCGGCAATCGTTGCGATCAGCATAAGCGTCTCCTTCTTCGGTCAGGAATCAAAGCTTCGGCAAACAGAAGCAGCAACGCAATGGCGAGCAGCCACTGGTACTTGTTGTCGTATTCCTCAAACTCTTCGGCCCCGAATTCGACCCTGTTCAAACGGTCGAGTGCCGGAATTATTTTTGACAGTGAACTGGACGTACGTATGATTTGAAAATACGCTCCGTCCTGGGCCAGCGATTTCAGGCTTTCTTCCTTGAGTCGCGTGTGTACGATATAGCCGCTCAGATCCTTTTTGTATCCGGTGCGTCTGGCCCCCTGGTACACGGGTATGGGGGCACCGGAGGTTTCCCCCACGCCGGCTGCAAAAATCACGATACCTCGTTGCCGGGCTTCCTGAAGGATCTCTTCAAGGTCGGGTACGTGGTTTTCGCCGTCCGATACTATAAGCAGCGCGCGGGAAGGTGCATCATCGTTTCCGCCAACGGGGGCTTCGAACGCCTCGACAGCCGTTTTCAGGGCGGCCCCGAAATCCGTTCCGGGCGTGGGCAATAGATCTGGGCTTGCCACGTCCAGAAACAGGCGCACTGCTCCGTAGTCCGTAGTCAGTGGGCATTGCAGAAAGGCATCGCCGGCAAAAATTACGATGGCAACCCGGTCACCGCGCAATGCTCCGAGCAGCTTCTTGATTTCATTCCGAGCGCGTTCCAGCCGGTTCGGAGCGACGTCTTCAGCCGTCATGGACAGTGAAACATCAAGAGCAATTACAAGGTCAATGCCTTCGCGCTTTGCTTCGCGCAGCCGGGTCCCTACTTGGGGTCCGGCCAGCGAAAGGCCAAGTGCCGCGGCGCTGGCCACGAGGACGGCGGCCTTCCAGCGCCTGCGCCGCGGGCTTATGGTGGCAGCTAGCCGACCCAACAGATGTGAGGCGCCAAACCGGTTTCGCAGCCGCGCACGCTGCCAGGCCGCAGAGAGGTACAGCAGCGCAACTACGGGCGCAATAGCAAGGGTCCACAGGTATTCGGGATGAAGCCAGGCCATGGAACTGTGTTCAGGGGAATCGGCGCAGGGCGGTGGTGCCTAGCACGATCTCCAGGAAAAAGAGACCTAGCGCGGGCCAAAGGAAGAGCGGATACCGCTCAAAGTAATCGGTGTAGATACGGGTTTCGATCCTGGAGGTCTCCAGTTCGCCAATCTGTGCATAGATGTTGCGCAAGGCTTCCTTGTCCGTGGCGCGGAAATACTGCCCCCCGGTATTGGAGGATACGCTGCGGAGCATATCTTCGTCGATTTCCACCGGGACCATTTGGCGCTGGGGGCCTGCAAAGGGATGATCGACCACAAACGGCGCTGCACCATGCGTTCCCACGCCAATGGCATACACGCGGACGCCGAGTGTTGCAGCCACGTCGGACGCCGTGACGGGGTCCACTTCTCCCCGGTTGTTCTGGCCGTCGGTGAGCAGGATAATGACCTTGCTCTTGGCATCGGTGTCCTTGAGCCTGTTGACGGCAGTAGCCAGCGCCGTCCCTATGGCCGTTCCGTCTTCGACCACGCCGACCTCCACCTCGTCAAGCATCCGCTGGAGAAAGGCGTAGTCCAGTGTCAAGGGCGCCTGCGTATAGGCCTTCGCGGCAAATACGATCAGGCCAATACGGTCTGACAGCCGTCCCTGGATGAATTCAGCGGCCACGTCTCGCGCGGCCTCGAAGCGATTGGGTTTGAAGTCCTGTGCCATCATGGAAGTAGACGTGTCCAGAACCAGGACGATGTCAACGCCTTCTGCGTATCGCTCCTGCGATACATCCCGCACCTGAGGACGGGCCAACGCCAGGATGCCCAGCGAAAGTGCTCCCGTACGCAGCAGCCAGGGGACAGCACCCAAGTATGTCCGAATGCTTCGCGGTGCGGCGACAACTGCCGCCATATTGCCGTATTGCAGTCCCTCCCGGGATCGCCTGCGCCACCAGTGCCATACGCCTAGGAAGGGAACAAGGATTAGGAGCAGCAGCCACTGCGGTTGAGCAAATTCCATTGCGAGAGGTCCTGTTAAACGGCTTCCGGGCTGCGCTTGGCTTCCCGGTTAACTTGATGCAGCTTTGCTTGGATCTGTTCCACAATGGCAAAGGCCTCACCCAACGCCTCCCCGTGCCGGGACGAACCCGGCAGGAATTCGGCAAATTTTACCAGGTCCGCCAAGTCCAGTGCGGTCCTTGTGTGGGCGGGCAGCCCTCCTGGGACCAAGTGCTGGATGGTCGCCTTCTCAAACTCCTGCATCAACTCATGCGTTGTCCGCTCCAAAGCTGGTATACCGAGTGCTCCCTCCAAGTAGCCCCGGAGCGTCGCGGATAGCTCCACGTAATAAGGCTTCACGTCCGTGGGTCTGGTCGGAGAAGCACCTTCCAGTCGGCGCAGGCGCCGGAGCGCTTCCTCATACGGCGACAGGCGGGCGGCGGTGGGCGCGGCTTCCAACACCAGTGGCTGCTTGGGGCGCCGAAGGAAATAAACCAGGAGCGCAGCGGCAGCAATGGTGGCTAATCCCAGGAGCACATATGGCCAGATCGGTACGCCGAAATCTACCAGCGTTGCAATATCGCGTACGCCGTCCGCCTGTGGTGGCACCACAGAAATCATGGGCAGCACGAGTGGTGCCGTGCTTGCCTCGACGGCACCGCCGTCAAAGGACACGGTCATCGAGGGCAGGAGCGCGGAATCGAGGGCAAAGCTTGTTACGTCATAGATGATGCTGTCCAGATTCGCCCCATCCAGCGCGCGGGAACCGGCTCCCCGGATTCCCAGCACTTCCAGGTCTCCAAAGGCGGAATCCTGCCCAGCAGCCGCCGGAAAGGAAGGCTGACCGGCAAACCCGTGGAGGGCAAAGATGGTGAGCGCAAAGCGTTCGCCAACGGCCGCACTGTCTACGGACAGCATGGCCTCAACGCGCTGCGCCCGGCAGGGCAGTGCCGCCAGGAAGATTGCCAAGAGTACGGTTCCGTTTGCTACTTTCTTCATCAATGGTTACGGGCACGGCCCCTAAAGAATCGGACCAGCGGCTCGACGTAGTCCTTCTCAGTCGAAATCGAGATCTGGTCGACGCGGCAGCGCCGGAACAGGGCTCCCAGCGCATCAGACTCGCCTAAGGCATGGGTCTCGAGTGCCCTTCGCACCGATGCCATCCCTGTATCCAGCATGATTGTCACGCCCGTTTCCGGGTCCGTGAGCTCCAGCAGGCCCAGCGGCGGCAGGCGTCGTTCCCGAGGGTCTTGCAGCACGATGGCTACTGTATCATGTCGGCGGGCAACCAGTCGCAGGGATTTCGCGAATCTGGAATCGAAGAAATCACTGATTACCAGCACAATGGAGCGTCGACGTAGCACGTGGAGAACATGGTCCAGCGCCACGCTGATGGAGGTCTGGCGCGAGAGCGGCACGTGTGCAAACAGGTCTCGGACCAGTCGAAGTACGTGTCGGCGGCCTTTTTTGGGCGGCACGAAGAGCTCAACTTGGTCGGAAAACAGTAGCAGGCCCACTTTGTCGTTGTTCTTGATGGCGCTGAATCCCAGTATGGCACAGATCTCCGCCGCTATTTCGCGCTTGAACTTGTCACACGTGCCAAAATCTCCAGAGCCGGAAATATCCACTACAAGGACGAGGGTCTGCTCTCGTTCTTCTTCGAATATCTTGACGAAGGTGTCACCGGCCCGGGCCGTGACGTTCCAGTCAATCGAGCGGATGTCGTCGCCGAACTGGTAAGGACGCACTTCAGAGAATTCGATGCCTCGGCCCTTAAATGCCGAATGGTACTCTCCGCCAAAAACGTTGTTGACCAGTCCTTTCGTGCGTATCTCGATGCGTCGGATCTTCTTGAAGAGCTCCTTTGGGATCATGCGGCAGGCGTAATGGATCTCGCGCAAACGATATTTCCCCAAAAAAGTTGGCGGGACCCGCGAGGGGCCGCCTCCGTTGAAGCTGAATTTATGATCCAATACCAGATCTCATGAAAGCTTTTTTCGGTGCCATTACTCTGCTTATTGCGCTTGGTGCTTTTCATGCGCATACGCCCGTGCAGCCGCCGGCCAGCTGGAGTGTGGACCATGCTCATTCCAAACTCGGCTTCAAAGTCAAGCACTTGGGTATATCCAACGTCCGGGGCGAATTCAGGGAATATGAAGCTGTCCTGACAATGGACGGTACGGACCTGAGTACGCTTTCGGCCGAGGTCACCATAAAGACCGCCAGCCTCTTCTCGGGCAATGAGCGCCGCGACGACCATCTGCGCTCGCCGGACTTCTTTTCTGCAGAGCAGCATCCGGAGATGACGTTTGTCAGCACGGGGGTTCGCAGCGTAGAAGGCAGCCGGTTTGAAATGGTTGGCGACGTGACGATTCGGGATGTAACGCGCGAAGTGGTGCTAGCAGCTGAATTCTTGGGCAGTGCAACCATGGCAGAGCAGGAGCGCGCCGGATTCGAGGCCACGACAACGATAGACCGCATGGACTACGGACTAGCGTGGAACATGTTGACAGAGGCCGGTGGCTTCGTTGTGGGCCATGCGGTCGAAATCACGCTCGAACTCGAAGTCATAAAGGATCCGTCGTAAGGCTCTGGTCATGCCCCTCCGGCTCGGCGTCATCATTTTTCCGGGGTCCAACTGCGACCACGATGCCTACCACGCCGCTCGGCACGTCTTCGGACTGGATACGCGCTTTATCTGGCACAAGGAGACGGATCTGGCGGACGTTGATGTGGTGGTGGTGCCCGGCGGCTTTTCGTATGGAGACTACCTGCGTGCGGGCGCCATCGCCCGGTTTTCGCCTATCATGAAGCAGGTGGTCCGGTTTGCAGGTCAGGGGGGGGTAGTGCTGGGCATCTGCAACGGTTTTCAGGTGCTATGCGAATGTGGATTGCTGCCTGGTGCCCTCCTGCGGAACGTGTCGCTGCGTTTTGTATGCCGCTGGGTGCACCTTCGCGTTGAGCACGCCGCCGGTCCCTTCACTGGTGCCCTGTCGGCCGGTCAGGTAATCCGTCTCCCCATTGCCCACGGCGAAGGGAACTACTTCGCGAATAAGAATATGCTCAGGCAGCTGGAAGACCGTGGTCAGGTGCTTCTGCGCTACTGCAATCCCGACGGGGCGGACGGGGGTAACCCCAATGGATCGGTACACGACATAGCCGCTGTCGTAAACGAAACACGCAACGTGCTGGGCATGATGCCGCATCCTGAGCGCTGCACGGAGTCCCTGCTAGGGGGCGCAGACGGCGGGCTTATCTTCAAGAGCCTTCTGGAACATTTTTCTGCACCGGCCTGATGCCATTCTACGACTATCCCGTTACGCTCCTGCTCTTGCTTGTCACGGGGCTCGTAAGCGGCTACGCGCTACACTTTGACCGTTCCCTGATCGGCCGTCTCGGGTTTCGGCCCCTACTGATTCGTAAGCGGCACCAGTGGTACCGGTTTGTCACGGCTGCCTTTCTCCATGTGGCATTCTGGCACTTGGCGTTCAATCTTATCACGCTGTATTTCTTCGGTCCGCTGCTGGAGGAGCGCCTCGGTTCACTGCCCTTTCTTGTGCTGTACGCTGGATCCGCACTCACGGCCCATGCTCTGACATACACGCTGCGCGTCCAAGACGAGACGTACAATGCCGTGGGTGCTTCCGGTGCCATAAGTGGGGTCCTGTTCGGATTCTGCCTGTTTCAGCCGTTCAGCTTGATATATTTCTTCGGGGTCGTGCCCGTGCCCGCCGTCGTATTTGCAATAGCGTTTGTGATCTTTTCGTTCCTGGCCCTCGGACGCGGCGGCAGAATTGCCCACGAAGCGCATCTGGGCGGAGCCCTTGGTGGGATGCTTTGGACCATTGTGCTGGAGCCTGGCGTGGTGCCCATATTTCTGCGCCACTTCGGTTTTTGACGGCCTTCAAGCCAGCGGCATTTCGTACATGGCGTATTTCTTGTCAACCACGGCACCGATTGACAGGAGAAGATTCTTGAGCACGTTGTTGGAATCCAGCACCCAACTCATTTCGCAGCCGTGAAACCCGTATTCCGGCCCCTTTTCAATAGTTTCCAGTACGGGGAGTACGTCAAACCCCCTGCCGTGGTATGCCTTGCGGACGCCCAAGATGGGCAGGCGTATGTCACGCGTATGGGAGTACGTGATGCCGGCCCATAGCTTGAATAGTCCCAGCGGCAGCAGGCGCCCCTTGCGCAGGCGCCTGAACGCGGGCGTGATGTCGGGAAGCGCAATGGCAAAGCCAATGGGCTTGCCGTGCATCTCCAGGATATAGGCGAGCCTTGGGTCGATAATCTGTTTCAGGTCGCGGGCGAGCTTGTTGAACTCCGCTTCCGTTGCGGGCACGGCCCCCCAGTTGTTAGACCAGGCCTCATTGTAGATATCCCGCACGATGGCAGCCTCCCTGTCGAAACGGGACATATCCAGCGTACGCATCGAAAGGCCCGGGTTCCTCCCTCGGACGATGTCCGCGCCGCGCTTTAGTCGGTCAAACTTTACGTACTTCCTGTGGACGTAATAGGCCCACATCGTCATGACCTGGTCAAATCCAACACGCCCCAGGAATGCCTCGTAGTACGGATGGTTATAGGGCATCATGACGGAGGGCGGTCGGTCGAAGCCCTGTATCAGCAGTCCTGCCGAGTCGTTGAGCGACGGGTTGGCAGGGCCGCGCATAGTGCTCAGTCCCTGTGAAGTGAGCCACGTAGCGGCGGCCTCAAACAGGGATTTTGCCGTTTCAAAGCGCTCTTCGACTTCGAAAAACCCGAAAAAGCCCGTTCCGTCGTCATAGCGGCGCAGATGCATGCCGTTTCGGACGGCAGCAATACGGCCTACGCATTCGGTGCCCCGTTTTGCAATAAACAACTTTATTTCACCGTGCCGGAAGAAGGGATTCTTCTTCGGACTAAGCATATGGGCGACGCCCAGGCGCACCGGAGGTATCCAGTGCGGACTGTGGCTGTAGAGTGAATAGGGCAGGTCAATGAAAGACCGCAGATCCTTCCGTGTCTCAACCGGCCGGATGTGGGTTAGGGCTTCTGCCATTCGTGCAGGTGTGTAAGACCAACCGGAAACACCGCCAGCGACATCCAGGCACTTGAACGGTCAAATCATGCCATTACTTACTGTGCCGTGCTTGTGCCCAACACGGCGGAAGGCGTCCAGAATATAGTCGAGGTCTTCGTTAGAATGCGTTGCCATGTAGGACGTCCGCATGAGCGCATGCCCTCTGGGGACGGCGCCGCGCCATGGAACTACAGGATTGACAAATACTCCTTCTTCCAACAGATCCGTCCAGAATTGGAAGGCTGACATCATTTCGTCGCCAATGACCACCGGGATGATGGGGGCTTGGCTGGTCCACACGTTGAAGCCAGCATTGCGGAAACCTTCTCTCATATAGGTGGAAATTTCCCAGAGGCGCTCCAGGCGCCATGTCTCTTCCTGCAGTATGTCCAGACACTTCAGCACGGCAGCCACACAGGACGGCGGCATGGAGGCGCTAAAGATATGGGCATGGGCCATGTGGCGGATATATTCGATTACGTCGCCGTCCCCCACCGCAAATCCACCAAGAGAGGCGAAGCTCTTCGAAAACGTGCCGGTGGTTATGGGTACCTCGTCGCCCAGCCCGAAGTAGGCGGCGCTACCGCGGCCGCCCGGTCCGATCACACCTACCGCATGGGCGTCGTCAATCATGAGCGCCACGTCAAATTCAGCGCAGAGGCTGGCGAGTTCCGGTACTTGGGCGATACGGCCACTCATCGAAAAGACGCCATCCGTCACTATGAGCTTGTCCGCTTCGGGCCTCTCGGCCTCGGCTTTCTCCAGGAGCCGCCGCAGGTGGTTGAGATCATCGTGGCGGAAGCGCCACGTGTCTGCTGCACTCACCTGCGTTCCGGCGGTGATGCAGGAGTGGTTGTCTTTGTCGGAAAAGATGAGGTCGTTCTTGGACGTAATGCCTTGGATGACGCCCATGTTGGTCATATACCCCGTCGCAAAAAGCACACACGCATCCTTGCCCATAAACGCTGCCAGGCGTTCTTCGAGCTCTAGGTGTAGGTCCAGGGTCCCGTTAAGGAATCGACTCCCGGTGCACCCCGTGCCGTATTTGTGGATGGCCTGCTCTGCGGCTTCCTTAACGCGCAGATCGGACGTGAGTCCCAGATAATTGTTGGACCCCGCCATGATCAGCTCCCGGCCGTTGATTATGGCGCGCGTACCTTCACTGCGCTCTATCGGGCGGAAATAGGGGTAGAGTCCCGCATCACGGGCCTGCGCATGCAGGGCTCCCGGAGCCATGAATGCGTGGGTCTTGGCAAACAGCGAAGGCTCCTGCGAGACGGCGTCGGCAGAAGGCTTCACGTAGTGTGTGCCGTCGGGACCGGAGTCCTTCATTGCGCGCGGACCATGCATGGATTACGGGTATCAGGCCAAATCCTGGGTTCTACTACCGGGTCTGCAAATGGCGCGCGTTACTCGGAAGCAGACATCGCGCTGGTTTACGACGGCGCCAACGCAGCGGCAGAGCGGACATTAGCCGAGGGTCCAACACGCAATTGTGCCTCTTCGATACACGAAATCGCCTCTTTGTTCCCACAAGAGTGACGCTACCGCATTCTATTCGAATACCGACTCAGGTTCTAAAGGACTGCATGAAGGTCCGGTGTGGTCCGTGCCCGGCCTATGAATTCCTAGCCACTTACTTACCAGATGCAGGGAATTGAGCGTCTGTTCTAACACGCTTCTGATTGGGACGACAAGCAGGAGCTTGCGCAAAAACAGGACTTTGCGCATAAGCGTGATTCCCGCGGTACAAATCACGGCCCGGCATTGGGCCGGCGACGCAGACCTGCAATGTAGGCTGGTTTAGTCCGATTCGTTGTCGGGGGAGACGAAATTGCAAAGAATATAGGGCCAGCACGCCTGCTGCAATACGTCAAGGAGGCCATCGCTGCCTTCCCGCTGGTTTGAGACACCAAAGAATGGTCCCCCACGGTGAGGCGCGTGTTCTAGGATGAAAGACCGGACGATGGGCGGCACGAGGACGGTCGCCCACGGACGTCGTATCGACGGAGAATGAATCGAAGTCGCTACTAGCCGCTCCGACTTGCGCGGTGCGATGATGTTGATAGTCGTGTTCGCGACAAAGGCATGGAAGCTGTGGGCTAACGGCAGACTGCACGCCGTTTCCGTAGAGGTCTGCTGGTGATTCAATAAAATCGTGGTCAGGCCCGGGTGCTAGGCGGCACGCCGCCAAAAGGCCTCGAACTCGGAAATCACCAGGTCCGGACCGTACGTCGCAAATTTACCGGCGATCAGGGCGACGAGCTGCGACAGGTTCCAGATGGAAGCTAATTTGACCAGTAACGGCAAGCGTAGTAATGCCATGCGGTTCATGGTGAAAAAGCGGCACGGTGATCACGGATATGCCCTGTGACTGGAGGATGTCCCGCGCCGTCCCCCGCAGCACTTACGCGCCTCATGCCCGCGGTCACGGATTGCGTCCGTTATGGCGATGCTGAGGTAGGTCTGGCCGTGATCCTGGCCAGACAGCGCGTAGACAATCCGAGCCTTTCGTTACCGGTAAATCACGATTGCTGCTGAGAAATCGTGTAAACCCGGTGCCGCGACCAAACGCATGGCCAAGTCTTCTCCAACATCAAAATCAAACAGGTGGGCACTTACGAAGGCGTCCAGGATGGTAAGCCCGTACCATATGCCCATGCCGATGTACAATAGGTCACGGTTACGTCGAAAATTGTCACGCTGGGCCCGAAACTGCGGCTCGAGGCGAGCCCGTCGGCGGATCACCTCCTGCGGTGTGAGGGAGCCCTCCGGTGGCAGGCCAAGCTCGGACAGCAGCCGCGCATAGTCTTCCGCGTACTGGGGAAATATTGGCAGGCCGGAGCCATCCTCCCGTGCGGTGAACAGGTAGGCATGCCCGTATAGCCGGTACTTACGGTTGGTGTTCAGGGCCGCCCCACCCAATATGCCCAGGCCAGCGTAGACCACGGGAATTTTGGCGAACTGTCTGTTGTAGAGCTGGCCCCATCCGGGAAGAAGTGCGCGGCTCAGGGCCTGGCGTGGTTGGCGGAATTGGGTGATTGTGGAATCTACCTGTGCATGGGCGCCGGCCGCCATCAAGACCAGCAATGCGCACACAAATCCTCCCTTGCGTAGACCATGGCCTGCCGATGTGCTCCTTTCGGACGCATTACCGGAGCAGTAATTCAAGCACCCTTTCCAGTTCATCGCCCGAAAAATAATGCAGTTCGATCTTGCCCTTGCCGTTTGCTTCGTGCACTAGTCTGACTTTCGTGCTGAAGCGTGCGCGGAGGTGGTTCTCGTACTTCGTTATTTCCAGGACGGTTCTTTCCGGGAGGAGCTCGGGCCTGGGTTCTGGTGACTTCGAATTCAGCTGATCTACGCGGCGTTCAACCTGCCTAACCGACAATCCGTTGCGCTGAATATCTTCCAGCAGGCGTAGCTGCCGTGGTTCATCGGCAAGCCCCAGCAAGGCGCGGGCGTGGCCGGCACTCAGTGCGCGCTCACGCAGTGCTGCCTGAATGCGCAGAGGGAGCCGGAGCAGGCGCAGGGTGTTGGTGACGGCTGAGCGCGTCTTACCGACGCGTTCGGCCACTTGGCCCTGCCTAAGTCCGCACTCGGATATGAGCCGCTGGTATCCCAGCGCTACCTCTACGGGATTAAGGTCCTCGCGCTGCACGTTCTCTACGAGGGCCATCTCCAGCATCTCCTCGGTATTGGCCGTCCGTACGTAGGCTGGCACACGCTTGAGGCCGGCAAGCCTGGCCGCCCGGAGCCGCCTTTCTCCAGAAATAAGCTCAAAACGGTCCTTTCCGAGGGCGCGAATAGTTAGCGGTTGTATGATGCCCAGTTGCTGGATAGATTGCGAAAGAGCGAGCAGTGCATTCTGGTCGAAATCCAGACGTGGCTGGTATGGATTGCTTTGGATTTGGGAAACGTCGACCTCAAAGGAACGCCCCGCCACGTGGTCACGGTCACTCAGCGGGCCCTCTTCCTGGAATAATGCTCCCAGTCCTCGGCCCAGCACTGCTTTCTTGGAGGCCATAGTGTGCTGCCGGTAAAGCTAGTCGTTGGAAGCGTCTTCCGGCTTCGAAGGAATTGTTGGACTAAATGCCGGGTGTTCGCCGGAAGCGGAAATTTCCACATCGGGCTGCCGCCGCAGCACCCTTGGTGTCAGGTAGTGCTGATTGCTTACCAGGATTTCCTTCGCAAGCGCCATATAGTTGCGGGCACCGATACAGCTGGCGTCGTGAAGAATAACCGGTTTACCAAAACTTGGGGCCTCCGCCACTCGTACGTTGCGCTGGGCAATGGTTCGAAACATCTTCGTTCCGAAATAGCGCTTTACCTCCGCGGCTACCTGGTTGGAAAGTCGAAGACGGGCATCGAACAGGGTCAGGAGCACCCCCTCTATCTGCAGATCCGGGTTCAGTCTGCGCCGGACGATCTTTATGGTGTTGAGCAGCTGCCCAAGCCCCTCCAGAGCGAAGTATTCAGCCTGAACGGGAATCAGCACCGAATCGGCCGCTGTCAGCGCATTCAAGGTGAGCAGGCCCAAGGACGGGGGGCAGTCGATTATGATAAAATCGTATTGGTTTCGAGCTCTAGAAAGTGCCCGCTGGAGGATGCGCTCCCGGTCCACGACATCCACCATTTCGATTTCGGCTCCGACAAGGTTAATGTCGCTTGGTATGATGTCGAGATTGGGCACGCAGGCCGGCAGAAGCGCCTGCTCCAGCGAGGTCCGGTCAATGAGTATTTCGTAGGTTGAGTCATTGATGCGCTGGGAATCGAAGCCCAAGCCGGACGTGCAGTTTGCCTGCGGATCCATGTCAACCACGAGAGTGGCGTGTTCCGTAGCAGCGAGTGACGCGGACAGGTTTATCGCCGTAGTCGTTTTGCCGACGCCGCCTTTCTGGTTAGCTATGGCTATAATCTTTCCCATGAAGGCATTGCTGCGCAGCAACGGCTCCAGGGGAAACCCGGGCCCGTGCTACTTTGGAAGATAATAAATGGAAGGGCATTATATAGAATAGTGCCGAAGCCGCTACCTATATGATCCTGTGTCGTGGCCGCGCTTAACCGGCTTCGAAAAGACGGCCAGAGGCACGACGTTAACGGCTTGCGCCGCCTCCGTTCGACACGCAGGGTCTGCCGCCCTGATGAAAAGTTCGAGACCTTTCAGACGAGTGTTCCGCGCCCCATCAATGTCGCGGTCCTGCCGGTGCCGGCACGCCGAACAAACGTACGTCTTCGCTGCAAGGCCAATGGACTTGGCCGGTACGTGCCCGCAAGCGGAACACGTCTGGCTGGTGTAATGTGGCTTTACTTTCACGAACTCGCCTCCGGCGCTTTCAGCCTTGCAGGCAAGCTGTTGCATAACGATACCGAGGCATTGTTCGCGCATGCTGCGGTTCAAGCCGCGCTTGCGCGTGCCGCCACGGGCCGCCATGCTCTGCAACCTCAAATCCTCTACGGAGATGTTAGACGAATGCTGCTTTACAATGTCCGTCGTAATGGCGTGGACGACGTTCCTGCGCACTATGGTTATCCGTCGCCATTCGCGGGCCAGCGCAAGCTTCTTCTTGCACCGCGCTTTGCTCTGCCGTTTGGCACGTGCCAACTGCCGTTGCACCTTCTTTCGTTTCTGGTCCGGCATGCGTATGGGAGCGTACTGGGCGCCATTGGACAACGTGCAGTTGGCCTTTACGCCCACGACGATGCCGATGGCCTCCCGTACGGCCGCCATGGTATGTCGAACGACAAGTTGAACGTCGTAGCCGGTGCCAAGCTGATGCCGAACGATGCGCACGAGGCCGGATCCTGCCAGCACGCCCCGTTTGTCCTTGAATCGGTGCTTGCCGACGCCCTTGATCTGAACGGTGAAGTATCCGCCCCTACGCTTAGGCTTCACGCCTTCCAATTCGAGCGAATCTACGGCAGGCTTAAACCGAGGCCGCCCCTTACCATCCTTGAAAAACTTGTCGTAGGCATGGCGAACACGTTGAAGCATGCTGCGCTGCGCTTTCATGGGATGCTTGGCGTCTCGCTCGTCGGTTTGCCTGTGCGTCGTAAGCCTTTTGCGCAGATCAAAGAAGGAAGGTATCTTTTGGCCTGCGGCAAACTCGCTACGGCAATGTGCTACAACATCGTTGCGCAGCCACGCGAGATGTCGAAACAGGTCGTTGAGGGCTTCGCGTTGGGGCTTGCGAATACGTGTACAACAGTATTTGTACGTCTGGACCACGACAAATCACACGTATTTGCACATGCTTTGTTCCGGCATCATCCTATGTAATTCCCAAAGGGGGCTACATCGAATAGTGCGCATCACGATCCGGCCGTAGTGCCATCCGAAAATCAATGGTAACCAAGTACAACCGTTAGAAATGTGAGGAATACCGCCTCGGGCGCAGTCCACCGAGCATAACTTCCATGAGTTTCGGTTCGGTATTCACTATGGTATCTTGCATGTTTGGAGATCGGCTGCGACGCACTGTATGCCCCGCAATATAATTCTCAGGCGCGAACCAGACCGGTGCCGGCCGCCGCTTTCCATCGACTATGCCCGCTGCCTGAATGCGCAGCAGTGCGCGGCGGCAACGGCCGGACCTGGCCCGTATCTCGTGATCGCGGGAGCTGGAACCGGCAAGACGCGGACACTGGTCTATCGCGTAGCTTATCTGGTAGAGACCGGAGCGCCACCGGAAGCCATCGTGCTCTTGACCTTTACGCGCCGGGCTGCCCGGGAAATGCTTGGCCGCGCGTCCTCGCTTCTTGACGGCCGGTGTGAAGGGGTGCGCGGAGGGACCTTTCACCGGTTCTGTCTCGGGCTGTTGCGCAAGCATGCAGCCATACTAGGCTTCGAGGCCAGTTTTTCCATTTTGGACCCTGGCGACAGCGCGGATGTAATCGATATCCTGCGGGCACGCATCTTTTCCGAATTGAAGGTCCGGGCCCCGCGCAAGGATGTTGTAAGAAGCATGCTTTCGGCTACCGTCAACCGGCAGAAGACGCTGGATGCCGTGGTAGAAGAGGACTACCCGCGGTACGTGCCATGCCTGTCACAGTTGCAGCAGTTGCGCGTAGCCTATGCGGATTACAAGCGGCGACACAATCAGATGGACTACGACGACCTGTTGGTGAACACCCTGGATCTATTCGAAAGCCACCCAGCAATAGGCAGGCAGATCGCGAGCCACTGCCTCCACGTTCTCGTGGACGAATACCAGGACATGAATCGTCTCCAGGCCGTTCTTGTTGACCGCTTTGCTTCGGTTCATGGCAGCGTTATGGCGGTGGGAGATGACGCCCAGAGCATCTACCGTTTTCGCGGCGCCGACTACCGCAATATCCTCACGTTTCCCGGCCGGTTTGAAGGCACTACCGTTATCAAGCTCGAACAGAATTATCGGTCTACGCAATCCATTCTCGACGTTGCAAACCATGTGATCTGTCAAACGCAGAAGGGATTCGAAAAGAACCTGTATTCCAAAGAGAAGGGGCAGGGGGAGGTCCCGGCTATCGTTCTCGCCAGGAGCGCGCGTGACGAGAGCCGCTTTGTGGCGCAGCAGATCCTTGAGTTGCGCGATCAGGGCGTGCCACTGGATCGGATTGGCGTACTCTTTCGTGCGGGCAACAATTCATATGACCTGGAAATCGAGCTTGATAAAAGAAACATTCCCTTTATCAAGCGTGGCGGCTCCCGCCTCGCGGAGGCCGCACACATACGGGATTTCCTGGCGTACGTAAAGGTGCTTGAAAACTTCAGGGATGCCGCATCCTGGTATCGGCTGGGTCTCTTGTGTGGTCACGGTCGGGCGAAGGCCAGGCAGACGGCGGAGGCATTGTCAGACGTAGATCCCTACACGAGCGAGGTAGCGACCTCGGCCAAAGTCGCGGGAATGCTGGCCGCGCTGAGGAATGCTGCGGCTCCCGATCAGCCGTTTGCCGCGCAGGTGGAGTCTATCCTGCGGCACTATGAGCCGGCGTGCGTGCGCAAGTACGACGATTTCAAGAAAAGGTGGGAGGATGTGCTGCACTTCGCCGGAATCGCATGTACATTCGCCGCGCGCAGGGAATTCTTATCCGTGTTGGCCCTGGATCCCGTTGATGAGGTTGCAAGAAACGACCGCGGGTTCGATGGTGATGAGCCGCCCCTCGTGCTTTCGACCATACATTCGGCAAAGGGACTGGAATTCCGCAATGTCTTCATTATTCGGGCGCTGGATGGCGTGATGCCGAGTGGCTATGCATTTAGCGATCCAGAGGCCCTCGACGAAGAGCTAAGACTGCTTTACGTTGCCATCACGCGGGCGGAGGAGGATCTGATAATTTCTTATCCTCTTCATGATGAAGCCCGGCGCGGGATGACCGTGCCAAGTCGATTCCTAGCCGATGTTCCTGGCCCGCTGCTTGAGAAGTTTGTGCTTCAGGAAGAGCGCGGGGAGCCGAATCGTTCTTAGGATGAGCGGCGAATGGGTGCTTTCCCCCAGCACAGAATACCAGACGTCGTATGCTTCAGCACGTCAAGGGACTAGATCTTGGCCCATGTCTGCGTGCGCATGCGGAGCCGCGCTGCCAGCCTAGAAGAGCGCGTAGATGAATGGTGCCAGCACCGAGCCCTGCGTTACAACGATCAGCAGGCTCAGCAGTAGCAGAACCAGAACGATGGGCGCGAGCCAGTACTTCTTGCGGAAGCGAAGGAATTGCCAGAATTCCAGGATAATGCGTAATCGGTTCACGGCAGCGTTAGGTGCACTGGGGAAAGCACGGGCTCTCCCGTACCGAAAACCGGCCGGCCGGTTTCAGGGCGCAGCGCAACCCTGGGCCCGGTAGGTCGTACGCTACGTTTTTCGTGACCTTTGTTGCCGTGGCTAATTTCGTCGTCGAGGTCTGGGAAGGGCTGCTGATAGCCCTGCGTGGGCTTTATTCCCATAAGATGCGCAGCTTTCTAACGATGCTGGGCATCATTATCGGCATTGTCACTGTGACGGCCATGTTGACCGTCATCAATGGCCTTGAGCGTGGCTTTGAACGCTCTCTGGCTATGCTTGGCACCAATGTGCTCTATGTCCAGAAGCACTCCTGGTTTTCCTCACCGCAGGAATGGGTGAAGTTTAGAAATCGTCCCGACATTAGGGCCGATCTAGCCGAAGAGATTCGTGCCCACGCACGCTACGCGGAGGCGGTTGCACCGTCGGTTGGCACTTCGCGGCCCGTACGCTATCGAGACCGGGCCATGTACGGAGTCTATATCGAAGGCTCGACACCAGAGGCCACGCGAATCTCCGATATCAATTTGAATGAGGGGCGCTGGTACAATGAATTCGATCTGCGGACCGCGAGTCATGTGTGTGTCATCGGTGCGGAAGTAGCGGAGGTGTTGTTTCCGGCCGAACGGGCCCTGGGCAAACGAATCCGCATCAACGGGCATCGCTTTGAAGTAGTGGGCACAGTCGAACGCCAGGGCAAGTTCATGGGGATTTTTTCCTTTGATGAGCAGATCCAGGTGCCATTGAGTTCTTTTGAACGAATATTTGGCAAGTACCGCAGCTCAACTATCGAAGTCAGGGCCGTGTCTGCAGAAGCCGTGGACTTGGCTGTTGACGAGATCACGGGCATTGTGCGGGCAGCGCGCGGCGTGGATGCCATGGAGGAATCAGATTTCGCTATAAACAAGGTGGAGGCATTTCGCGAGCAAATCGGCGCCATAAAGGCGACCATTTACGCAATAGGAATTTTTCTAACAGCGCTTTCCCTTTTGGTCGGTGGGATAGGCGTCATGAATATCATGTTCGTTACGGTAAAGGAACGAACCAAGGAAATTGGTAT
Source organism: Rhodothermales bacterium (assembly GCA_965216255.1). Classification (GTDB taxonomy): domain Bacteria; phylum Bacteroidota; class Rhodothermia; order Rhodothermales; family Bin80. The sequence goes on along the minus strand of OZ244148.1, from coordinate 2,144,334 downwards.
ACGGAAAGCCGTAGGAGCAAGTCGGCGCGCTGTCCTCGTGCAGTTCCTAATCGAGGCGGTGCTGGTCTGCATGGTAGCCGGATGCGTGGGTGTAGGTATTTCCGTCGGGGTCGCGGCCGTGATAAACAGCTTTGTTCCAGCCTTTCTTTCTCCGTTTACAGTTGGCCTGGCGTTTGCCATCTGCGTTGGCGTGGGTATAGTTTTCGGTATTGTTCCCTCTTGGAACGCCGCTAGCCAGCACCCGATTGATGCGCTGCGCTACGAATAATAGGTGGTGGCATGGTGAATCTGGAATATATCCGACTGGCCTGGGAATCCGTGCGCAGCCATAAGGTTCGGGCGGCTCTCACGCTGCTTGGCATGGTAATCGGTGTGTTTGCCATCATTGTGGCCGTAACGGCTGTAAAGGTCATCGAAACGGATTTTTCCGATGCCATCCGGTCGTTTGGTTCGACCACATTTACGGTGGAAAGCCGATCGAGCGTGCGTCAGGAAGGGACGCGGTACCGGGCCCGGCGGAACCTTACGTACGAACAAATGCAGTTCCTGGCAGAGCGCGTGGAATTGCCGATCGCCATTAGCCCGGAAATGCGAGTGCGTTTTCTGGTCGAAGCTCGGCACGGAGAGAGAAAGACCGAGCCGGTGGTGACACAATTGGGCTCCAACGAGTATTGGGCCGGGAACGCTAACTACGACATTTCCGATGGGCGATTCCTCACGGATCAGGATGTACGTCTCGGTAGGCCCGTGGTGGTTATCGGGTCTGATCTGGTAGACGAGCTATTTCCGACGGAGCAAGCCATTAATAAGAATGTCATCATCGACGGCTATCGATACCAGGTGATCGGAGTATTTGCCAAAAAGGGGCAGTCGTTTGGCGAGAATGCTGATATGATTGCCATTGTGCCCATTACGCGGATGATCAGCCTGTACAGTAGCGGCCATCGTGACATTGATATCAAGGTGAGAGCCCGGAGCATCGAAATGCTGCAGGCGACCATGGATGAGGTCACGGGATATCTCCGTGTGATCCGCCGCAACCGGCCGGGGCAGGAGAGTGATTTTGAGGTCACTAGCAACGAGTCATTTGTAGAGGAAGTGGCGAAATTTACCCGACAACTGTCCATTGGAGGGGCGGCCATAGGGCTGATCACGCTCTTTGCGGCAGGCATTGGAATTATGAATATCATGCTTGTGTCCGTCACTGAGCGCACGCGCGAGATTGGCGTTCGCAAGGCCGTTGGGGCCCGGCGCGAGGATATCTTGCGGCAATTCCTTTACGAGGCCATTTTCCTTTGCCAAATTGGAGGAATTCTGGGGATTCTGATTGGTGCGGGAGCCGGCAACCTGGTGGGGATATTCTTCGATGCCCAGTTCGTCTTTCCATGGTTCTGGGCTTTTCTCGCCGTAATTGCGGTCGCAGGCATCGCCGTCGCGTTTGGTGTCTACCCCGCCTTTAAGGCCGCGGGCCTTGACCCCATTGAATCGCTGCGTTACGAGTGAGAGGATTTGAACGTGGACCAGGACGCTGCCAAGAAAGCCGCTGGAGAAGCCGCCGCGAACCTCGTAGAGGATGGGCAGCGTGTTGGCCTAGGCACCGGGTCTACGGCAGCCCAGGCCATTGCGGCGCTGGGGCACAGAATTCGTGAGGAAGGGCTGCGCATTGTGGCGGCGGCTACGTCCAGCTCCGCGGAGTACCTTGCCAGACGCCATGGCATCCCTCTTCGCAGTTTGTCTGACCTTCAGGACCTTGACTTGGCCTTTGATGGGGCAGACGAAGTTGATCCCTCGCTGAACCTTATCAAGGGGCGCGGGGCGGCACATACGCGCGAGAAAATTGTGGCGGCCGCTGCATCGCGCTTTATTGTGCTGGTTGATGGCTCTAAACTGGTGGATGCGCTGGGTAGTCGCATGCCTGTGCCCGTGGAAGTGCTACCCTTGGCAGAGCGCCCCGTGATGCGGGCGCTGGAGCGCCTCGGCGCTGATCCGGAATTGCGTATGGGGCTACGAAAGGACGGCCCGGTGGTTACAGACCAGGGATTCTGGATCATCGATGCGCGCTTTTCCGCTATAGATGATCCTGCTTCGCTTGATCAGGCTCTGCTGCGTATACCCGGCGTTTTGGACCACGGCATATTTATCGGTCTCGCCAGCGAAGTCCTGGTAGGACTGCCGGGCCCCAACGTGAGACGGATCGTGCGGCCGTAGGTGGGTACCCCCCCACATGGATCGGCGCAGGCAGGTTGCCACGCCGGAAGGGAGTCTACAGGCGAGGCAACGATGTGGTGCGAACGTGTGACCACACCTGAAGCCACCCTCTGAACTAGCTCCAGCTTACGGAAAGCCGTGCTGCGAGTCTCCCATTTCTCGTCCGAAGATGGTCGCCAAAAGGCGCGGGCACCATTCGGTTTGACACGCGTGGCAGAAGAATAAACGACGTGGCAGGGACGCTGTGTTGTCCATGGGACACCGGCACCGCTGCTCCGGCTATGTATTGTCCGTTAACGCTGCGTCTATTGGCGCTGCATCGCGCACGAAAATTCTTCCTGCGACCGGGAGCGCAAGGTGGCAATGTGGCCTCCGGGCCCTGGTTCGCTGCCATGTGCCCGGCCCGGCCCCACCTCTTCAGATATCCTGACCGGTAATACAGCTCGGCGGGTTCTTGCTAATTCCAGGACGAATTCTCCGGTGGAGGGGGCTGCGAATCCAACTATTTCAAGAACACGCCCCCTGGTGCATATTCCAGTGAACTCGACCACTTTGGTTTTGTGAACTCGACCACTTTAAGTGTCATAGCGTGGCTGGATTCGGTTAACGAGACGAGTGGTCGATTTGATGCGAGTGGGACTGCAATTCTGACATACTTTTCCGCATTGAATCGCCGGTGAGTTCAATCCTGTGCGCGTTGTGTATAAGCCTGTCGAGGATGGCATCAGCCAGTGTCGGGTTGTCCATTGCCTCGTGCCAGTGTCCCACTGGCAACTGGCTCGTGGCCACGGTCGAACTGCGTCGGTGTCGGTCATCCAACAACTCGAGCAGGTGTTGCTGTTGGGATGTCGTCAGTTGCGTCAGCCCCCAATCGTCCAGTAAAAGGACATGGACGCGAGCCATCTGTTGGAGCAATTTCAGATAGCGACCGTCGCCGTGAGCAATGGCCAGGTCTTCGAGCAGGCGTGGCAGTCGGTAGTAGCGGACCGAGAAGCCTTCGAGGCAAGCCTTGTGGGCGAGTGCGCACGCCACGTAGCTTTTGCCGACGCCGGTAGGGCCGGTAATGACGACGTTCTGGTGACGTCGGACCCAGTCGCAACTGGCCAGGGCCAGCATGAGTCGCCGGTCGAGGCGGCGCCCGGTGCGATAGTCCAGATCCTCCATACAGGCTGGCTGTCGCAACTGTGCCCGTCGCAGCCGTGACTTCAGGCGCACATTGTGGCGCACAACCTCCTCGCGGTCGACCAGAAGGCCGAGTCGCTCCATGAAGTCGAGTTGGTCAATATCAGGCTGCGCCAACTGTTCGCGCAGCGCACTTGCCATGCCGGCAAAGCGCAGTGTTTCCAGTTTCTCAAGGGTGGGATGGGTGAGCATGAGTATTTTCCTCTGGTGTGGTGATGGTTTCGTCGTAGTAGTTGGCGCCACGGATGTTGGCGTGTTGGATAGAGGGGGCATCGTCCTGTGGCGTGGGGCGTTGATCCAGGCGGTGCTTCAGGATGGAAGCGACGCTTGCGTACCTGTATGCCCCGAACGTCAGCGCCCGCTGACACGCGGCTTCCAAGCGCTCCGGTCCGTGCTGTTGGCCTAGCCTTTCTATCCCCCTCAAGGACCGATAGCAGAGTACGGGATGTTGCAAGTCTTGCATCATACACGTGATGAGCTTTTCGGTGGCAGGCCCCGCCGTGGCAATGCGCCGGCGCAGATCCCGCGTGTCCAGGTATTGGCGGTGAGCCTCGGGCATGTGTGCTTCCAGGGTGGTGAAGCGCCCGGGCCGCGTGCTGCGCAGGTGCGAGGTAATGCGCTGCCCCTTCAAGAAGACTTCCACGGTGCGGTCGGTAACCCGTACGTCCACCTGCTTTCTTGCATGCACGTAGGGAACGCTGTAGCGATGGCCGGTCACTTCGATGTGGTAGTCCCGGTGCACCTTGGCCTTGCGCCATGCGCCGAAGATGTACGGTGTCTCCGGCAGCGGTAGCATCGCAGGCCGGTCCCATTTTTCAAACCACGAGCGCCGGCTACCCTCCAGCTTCTGGAAAGGTTTGCTGTTGAGTTCGGTGAGCAGCGGACGTATGTGCCGGTTGAGCTCATGCAGGCCGCAAAAAGTCTGATGGCGCAGCGGCGCCAGGATGCCCCGCTGAGCCCATTGAACCCCTTTTTCCACCTTCGCCTTATCCCGAGCTTTATAGGCGCGCGCAGGTACCACAATCACGCCGTAGTGCGTGGCCAGGTCGTGATACGTTGGATTCAGGTCCGGATCGCACCGGTGGGCCTTTACCACGGCCGCCTTCAGATTGTCGGGAACCACGTACCGTGGAACGGCTCCGAAGAACTCAAAGGCACGACGGTGAGAGGCGGTCCAGTCGGGGAGCTGTTGCGTCCATGTGGCTTCGACATACGTGTAATTGGAGCATCCGAGCGTGGCCACGAAGATATGTGCCTTGCGCAGTTCACCCGTATCGGGATCTGCCACGGGAACCCTCTGGCCTGCGTAGTCCACAAAGAGCATCTCCCCGGGTACGTGGTCCAGGTGCATGACCAGATCACGCGCATTGTTCCAAGTGCGGTAGCGCTCACAAAACCAACTGTAGAGATAGCCGTCCGGGTGTGCCTCCTTGTATTCCGCCCACAAGAGCTCCAGCGTGACCCCCTTCCGCTTGCGTTCCTGGTGGATATAGACCCAGTTCGGGACGGGACGCTGCGCTTTGGGGGTCACAGGCTTGGCGAAAAGCTTTTCTTCGAGCACCTCTTCCGTAACGCCCTCCGGCAACGGCCATGAGAGAGCGGCATCGCGGGCGCGGCGCAAATAGTCTATGACCGTACTGTGCGACAATCCCAGGCAGCGGGCTATGGCCCGCACACCCATCTCGCCCTCATGCTTCAGGCGAAGTATTTCTTTGAGTTTACGCATGGAGATTCTTTTTGCAGGCATGGATTACCTCGTGAATGAATGACGAGGCACCCCATACCCAGGGCGTTAACAAAATCTCCAGTCGCGCAGACAGCCCAGCTAGACCGACCCGGATCCCCATTCCGGTAGTCGACAAAAAGTGGTCGACTTCCACTGGAATAGGTGGTCGGCATCAGCCGGAATGAGTGGTCGACTTCCACCGGAATAGATGGTCGAAATCGACCGGAATATGCACCCTGGATTGGATCAAATGACACCGGAGGGCGCGCCGCCGCCGGGTCCCGGGCTTGCCCAGGCTCTAATGACCGCATCCGGGTTTTCTTCGGCGCTGCCTGATACTAGGTCGGATGACTGCTAATTGGGCCTTCCGCTGCACTCTGGCGTAATTTTCGACGTGCTTGCCAGGGCAGACTGGAATCGGGCGCCGCACCATATGCCGCGCCCGAAATGGATACGCTGATTCAACAGAAGGTGGCTAGAATTAACAAAGGGCGCCCCGCAGCCGCGAGGCGCCCTCCGCATCTCAATGCCAGAGCTAGTTCTTACTTGAGCTTGAACGTAATGGGCAGCGACATAGAAACCTTAACGGGTTTGCCTCGCTGCTTACCGGGAGTAAACTTGGCTGTTCTAATCACCCGGAGGGCTTCCTGGTCGCATCCAGCACCAATACTACGCGCTACGGTGGGATTAATTACGTCCCCCTGCTCATCTACGACGAAGGAGATAATAACGCGTCCTTCTACGCCGGCCTTACGCGCGATTTCGGGATACTTGATCTGTCTCTGAAGGTCTCCTATGTCACCAACCATCACAGGCATCTGCTCCACGATGACAAAAATTTCCGGCTCCGGCTCTTCCTCTTCCTCGTCCGGCGGCGGAGGTGGGGGCAGGTTGGCGAGGGGCTCATCTATGTCCAGAAAAGCGTCGAGATCCAACTCATCGTCGTCGAGGATTTCGTCGTTTGGTACTTCGACAGGCACAGGTGGACGCGGCGGCGGCGGCGGCTTCTGGATTTGCTTGGTCTGGAGGATATCCTCCATCTGGACCACTTCCTGCTCGACCTGCTGAATATCCATCCCGTCACCACGGTCAAGATTCATGCGAAACGCCGCAATCAGGAGCACAAGGGCCGTGATCATTCCAATTTGAACGACCAATGCGTATGACCGCCGGAGGTCAGCCTTTGGATTCTTGCGTAGAGCCATGGCCTGGTGTGTCTTGGGTGTGAGTGTTAGAATGCAAGATAGAGCCTAGTACATGACTGATTCAAGAAAAAAGTTCCTGGAATAGGCTGTCTGAGAGAAGCTTTAGGGTGGGTTTCAGGGGCTAAGAGGCCAGCCCCAGAATTCTGCTGCTACAAGCCTTGATGCCTTGGTAAGTCCATGTCGGGGCCGCTGGCGATAATGCCGACACCCCGAATCCCCAACCACCACAACGGGCGATCCTATGCAAGACAGCAACCATGCTCCTGTCGCCACATCAGTCTATGTTGGCCATGATTTGCACAAAGGCTCGATCGCGATCTTTAGAGATTGGTTCCTCAACCGGCGCGTAAACGACCAGCGGTTAGCGTTCGATATGAGGAAGGTACGTCGGTGTAAGCAGCGTATACGGCAACGATTTGGAGAGCTGCGATGCTGTTATGAGGCTTCCTCGTGCGGTTTTGCCCTTTGTCGCTTTCTGCGCGGGCTTGATGTGCATGGTGATGTGATCGCGCCATTATCCATTCCCCGCCGTTCGGGAGATTGGACCAGAACCGATCGTCGAGACACACAGAAGCTAGCGACAATGTATCAGGTGGGTCTGCTGACAGCGATTGCGGTTCCAGACGAAGAGTTGGAAGCCACGCGCGGGCTACTGCGGTGCCGGTCCGCTCTTGTGGAGGGTCTCCCGCGTGAGGCGGCGCCGGACGCAGTTTCTGTAGGCACATGGTTATAGATACCAGGTCGGATACAACGGGGGCGATGGAATCTGGCGCTCGCTGGGCAAGATCGAGCTCGGTAGTGTAGATGAGATCACGATGCAGTCGTACATGCAACTGGGGAACCGCTACGAATTGGAGATCGAATAATTTGAGGGCAAGAATGCCATCCATGCCAATATGGAGCGCTATCGGGAAGCGGTGTCGGCGCTGGGGGCGTTCCGGGGCATGGCAACCACTACGGCCCAAACGCCCTGCTGCCAGATCGGAGACATACGACGCTTTGCGGGTCTGTGGCCGTTGATGGCTTACCTGGGACTAGGGCCGAGCGAACACTCCTCGTCCAATCGATCGATACGGGGATTGATCACGAAGACGGGCAACAAGCACACGCGGACGGCCTTGGTGTTCGCTGCCTGGAAGTATGCGGCGTTGCCACGACGGAGTGCTGCACTTTAGAAGCGCCAAAGCATGGTATCGGGCCGAGGTACGCGCCATCAGTTGGAGCGCCCATCGCCGACTAAACGAGCGGTTCCATGCGCTGACCCAACGCAAGCGGCGCAGTGTGGCCAATGTGGGAGAAAGGAAGGAGCATGGATGGAGAACCCGCGTTCCGCCTCTGCGACAGTGGTAACAGTCACCAGGCTGCGACTGGTTCGCGCCAATAAGATCGCGGCAGCTACCGACGAATCCGGAACCAGACATTTCGGTCACGATGCTCTTCGACACGAAGCGTCAAAGCGACCTGGCACGCGTACACCAGAGTGATTCGCCGTCGAAGCAGCCTGCCCTTTCTCCAAGCGTGGGAACCCCGTAATGAAGATGTAACCTTCACTTAACACGGTCCTACTGCATCAGAAGTCAAAGGGCAAAACGCTGCAGGATCCGGCGAGCAGAAGGTTGGTGAGCCGTAGTGGCCGCGCCATGCAAAGTTCAAAGCAAAGAAGGCTGGAGCACGCACTACGAAATGTGCCCGATAGGCGCGGTTTCGATGTTACCCAACCAACGGTTGGCTTGGACCTATGGCGGTTTTGCTCACTTCAGCCTGAACACGATTCTTTGGTTCATATGCACTCTGACGGGTTTCCCCCGCTGCATTCCAGGCGTAAATTTTGCCTCTGTGATAACGCGCAGAGCTTCTTCATTGAGGGCCGGGACACCGCGCACCACCCGTGGGTCAACAACGTTTCCGGATTCGTCAACGACAAATACAATATCCACATTTCCCTCAAGCCCCGCTTTGCGCGCCATCTCCGGGTACCTGAGTTTGCTGTACAGCGCATCCCGACCACCAATCAATTCAGGCATTTTCTCCACAATGACGAAGATTTCGGGCTCCGGCTCCTGTTCTTCTGGTTCGCTCTCAGGCGGCGGTGGCAAGTTTGCTATCGGCTCCTCAATGTCAAACCAAGATTCCAGATTCAATGCGTCATCTTCCAGGATCTCGTCGTTCGGAACTTCGACCGGGACGGGCGGGCGCGGCGGTGGATGCTGGATCTGCTTGGTTTGCAGAATCTCTTCCATTCGTACCAATTCCTGCTCCATTTGCTCAAATTCCATGGCGTCCCCGTGTTCGAAGTCCACGCGAAATGCCACGTTAAGTAGCAGTAGAGCGCTGATCAAGCCCAATTGCAATACGATGCCATACGTGCGGCGGATGTCAGCCTTGGGAATCTTGCGTACAGTCATGATAGCACAGGATTTTTTCGAGGTGGCAAACGAAACATAAAAAATCAACTCCCAGCGGAAGATGTTCCCGCTATTTGCAGCGCATTGTGAATGGCCTCATCCAGTAAACGCCCCCCTAAGTGAACCGCTCTGCCAATAGATGAGGAAGTTCACGCACCATGTCCATTGCCATCATGGAGCGAACCGCCATCTTGGCCGCAAATCGGTCTGCGGCAGCTCCACCGATATGCACCGCACAGACGGCAGCCTCCGCAGGAGTTAGGCCCTGGGCCAAGAGGCCGACACACAGCCCCGCAAGTACATCCCCCGTGCCGGCGGTAGCGAGCGCCGGATTGCCCGTTGCGCAAATATAGACATCGCCCGCTGGCGTTGCTACAAGGCTTGGCATGCCTTTCAGTATGAGCACGGAATCCCATCGTCGCGCAAAAGTGCGGACTGTTCCGACGCGGTCGGTGAGGTCTTCATTGGAAAGGCGTCTAAATTCACCCTCGTGTGGTGTAAGAATCCACCGACCATCAGCCACCCCGCCCGGACGAAATTCGGTGCCTGCTAGCGCATTCAGCCCGTCCGCGTCAATCACGGTAGGCAGCGGCGAAGTCGTAACCAACCTGCGCACAAAGGCCAGGGTGGCTGGATCGGACCCGAGTCCGGGCCCGATCAGTAGCGCGCTCGCCTTCTGAAGACGCGAAGACAGGGCCGATAGGGCTGCCGGCACGTCAAGATGCCCCGACACGGTCTCTGGCAGCCCGGTCGTGGCAATTTCGGTCAGTTTGGCCGCCAGCGTGGATTGCAGTGAGGCGCGAGTGGCGCACGTGACATAGCCGGCCCCGATGCGTGCCGCAGCCTGAGAGGCCATAACGGGAGCACCCGTAAGGCCGGGCGCGCCGCCGACGACGAGCGCCATGCCAACACTGTATTTGTGTGCCTGCCGGGGCCGTGCAGGCAGAAGACCGGAGACGACGGCATCCGTCGTTTGCCAGATACGATCGGACGCCAGGTGCGCCTTCTGCGATATGTATGCCGGAATGCCAATATCTACTACTTCAACACGTCCGGCCACATCGGGGCCGTTGCCAATTAGGAGACCTGGCTTGAGCGCGCCCATTGTAACCGTCATGTCGGCACGGACAACGCTGCCCAGCACCGTGCCATAATCCGGATGTAGCCCGGTTGGCAAGTCCAGCGCGACAACGGGTCCAGGCGCTGCGTTCAGTCGGGCGACCAAACCAAGGGTAGGTTCGCGGACCGAACTGCTAACACCTGTTCCCAGCAGGGCATCCACATATAGATCGGCCGGGTGCATATCCTCGTATGTGCCGAGGCGCAGTCGATTCGACGTTGAGGCCAGCGATCTGAGTAGCCGCAGGTTATGGGCGGCATCTACCGTGGCTGCCGATGCCGGTGTGAGGACATGTACGAAGGCGCCACGCTCGTGCAGCAGGCGGGCGACTACGAATCCGTCTCCACCGTTGTTGCCTTTGCCGCAGTATACGGCTACTCGCTTGCCGTGAAGGGGGCCATACGTATCCCAAATGTGCTCTGCAGCGCCACGGCCGGCCGATTCCATGAGTGTAAAGCCGGGGAGGCCAAACTCTTCCACGGTTCCCTGGTCAGCAAGCTTCTGCCCTTTTGCGGAAAGGACGCGTACCATGCCGTTTGCTGCTTTCATGCAGATTTCTCCATTTCAAGGGGACAGGACCATAAACTATGTTCGGGCGCTCTCGCGTGGCATAAATTGCGCCTGCCTCCATTGCGGCGATCCGGTAATTTCCGGCGACGGTCAAGGGTATCGGAACACAAGCGTATCGGTAAGGGCGCTGTCCCAGCGCGCCCGGACCGTTGCCGGTTCCTTGTTCCACGTTACCGGCTCGGCTCGTTGGTAGGGTAACCATTGTCCGCCGTCCCACAGGCCGTTTCGGTTGCGGTCGGCAAAAAGGCGTAGGTGATAGTTGCTTTCTGGAAGGTTGTCGATAATGAAGGCGCCGGTTGAATCCACGGAAGTCGTGGCAAGGGGTTGCCCGGTCCCCGAATCATCGAATGCCTCCACAATAATAAGGCTGTCTCCAGCCATGGAACGAACCATGCCGCTAATACTGCCAAGATCCCGAGTTGCAAGGCGCCTGAAGCGCTGCTGGCGGAGGGAATCTGCGGTTTGGACACGGATGAGCACCAGTTCGCCCGGGGCCAAGCTCGGGTCCAGCTGCAGGGCGTAAGAGGTTCCGTCTCTTGTGGAGGCCGTCACCGCTCGGACGACGCCAGCGCTATCTTCTGCTGTTACCATGTCCGAGAGCGCAGATGCAGGCGGTGGTTCGTTAAACAGCAGGCCGGGTCCCGTGAATGGGGAAAGGACAACGTCCTGTTCACTTTCCCGGGGGAGGAACCGCTGGAATTGTGGCCTTGCCGTATCTGCTGCAGCCCGGGTCTGGAAGTATGCAGGCTTTACCGCTACCCTATTGCCGCTGGAGTCCGCTATCGTGGAGTCTGGAGCAAGGGCAAGCACGTGGTCCATTAAGGCATCCGTGCGCAGGAAAACGCTTCGCGGATCGTTCTCCCTGAGAAAGACGTCTAGAACGCTGATTCTTGCGCCGGAGGCCGAATCTACAAGAATCCATTGGTCCGGGTCCCGGCCGGGAAGAACAATGGCCTCGGAAAACTGCACCTGGAGGCGGCCAACATGGGGCATCCGTATCCGCTCCACGAACGGATCTAGCGTATCCAGCCGTGTTACCACCCAGTGCATATCGGCGGCCGTGGTATCCACGGTGGTCTCAAGCGCTTCTTTGGGGGCCACACCAAAAGCTTCGCCTGGGTCGAGCCTCAGATTGCGGTTTCGATCCTGTAGCGCTACCACATGGTAGGGCCCGCTCCGCAGATAGGACAAGGCAAAGCTCCCGTCCTGATCCGTTTCTGTTCGATAGGCCGGCCGGTCCGGAAGCACCACATCGGCTGGATAGGCAAATACATCGAAGCCTACAGCCGGTAAGCCCTCTACGGGCTCCAGCACGCGCCCACTTAAGCGCCCTTCATCAATAACCGGCCCTGTGGCGAAGGCCAAGGTAATGGGCTTGGACAGTGGCACGCCGCGCAGGTCTCTCAAATCGCTGTCGATGGTAAGGACAAACGTCGTATTCTGTCTTAGGAGCCCGGGAAAGTGTACGTCCACGCGGCGCTTCCGCCACTGGAAGCGCAGGCGCCCCTCAAGTGGAGGCGTTATGGAGAATGCGCGGACGAAGGAGGTCTGGTCCACGTATTCCGAGAATACCAGGCGCACGGAGGTTTCGGAAAAATGTACTGTTTCATTTTCTGGAGCGGAGAATTCAATGGTGGGCGGTGTACGGTCCGCGGGGCCGCCTGTCGGGAGCAGCGGCTCCGCGCATCCCCAGGTAGCAAGAATCAGAAGGGCCGGGATTCGCGGTTTATGTAACCCCGGCGATGGGACACCAGGCAAGAAGCCGGGTACACGAAGTCCAAACGTTTTTCTCCATCTAGCCACTGCCGTTCGAGCGCTCACTTCGCAAGTTGAAGAAAAGGAATGCCGTAAGGGCACTGGCGGCGGCGAGTACGATGGGCTCCAGATAGCGGCGCGTCCAGGCGGGGCGTGGTAGCGCACCGGCGGTCTCGGGGTATGCAGGTGTTTCGTATTGGCGAACAGCGCTGCGGCGCAGCGTGTCCGCATAGGATTTGCTGCACCGGTCATCCGCTACTATCTCGCCGGTTTGCGTGACAAGAGAGTAGCGCAGCTCGAGCACAACGCTGCGTCTCACGACGTTTCGCCTCACCTTTTGGTAACGAACCCTGGCTTCGTCCACAGCATACGAAAGCCGGTTTAGACGCTGGCTTGAGAGAGTAGAAGATGTATCCGGCAAGAAAATGGCTCTGCGTTCCAGCTGAAAATGCTGAACCAGCGCGCTACGAACGTAGGGCATCGAGGGTGGAGCCTCGATGGCAAGGACGCGCCAAGTATCGGGTACGCCTGCAATACAGCTCTTGGCCAGCGTCTGGTAAACCTCCAGATTGGTGTAGACGTCCTGGGCATGCACGCTGGCAGCCTGCGGGCTAGCGAAGAATAGTAGTATCAGGTAAAATCGAGGCAAGACGTTCGGTACGGTTATTTTTAGCGCGTGAGTCATTACGCAAAAATAGCGCTATGTCCCGTGCTTGCGGACTTCGCTTACCAGATGGCGGATTTCAGGCAGCACAAGCCGCTCCATGGCCAGCCGCAGGGCCGGCACGGAGCCGGGCATGGAGAATATGACCGTGTCCTGATAGATACCAGCACTGGCGCGCGACAGCATTGCCGCTGCTCCGATTTCCTCAAATGACAATACCCTAAATAGCTCACCAAAGCCCACTACTTCCTTTTCATACAGTGCCGTAACGGCTTCATACGTGTTGTCGCGTTTGCTTATGCCAGTGCCACCGGTAAGGAGCGCCACATCAGCTTTTGCAGCCGTTTCGCGTACGGCAGTCTGGATTAGCTTTATGGTGTCCGGAATTATCCTGTACGACTGAAGGCGGAAATTGGCCTCCCGCAGCTGCGCCATGATAAACTGCCCGCCCGTGTCTCTGGCCTCTGAGCGCGTATCGCTCACCGTGATGACGGCGCAGCACACAGGTCCTACGGTGGCGGCGGCAGCGACGTGGGCATGGGTGTGCGCCATGCTTATAGGATAAACGGTCGAAAGGCAGTCATGACACGGATTTCGGCTGTGAGCTCGACTCGCGTTCTATACCAGCCTCGGTTTCCGGATCGCCGAACCATTGTGGCGGATCGTGACCGTGCGGGGCCCAGGGGTGACAGCGGGTCAAACGCCAAAGCGCAAGGATGCTCCCTTTAACGGCTCCGTATCGGGTCAGTGCCTCCACCGCGTACTCCGAACACGACGGAACATACCGGCAGCCCGACTGCAGGTGGGGTGATACCGCACGCTGGTAAATGCGGACCAGGACCACTAGGGTGCGCCGCGGCCAATAACAAAGAGTTGTTCGCATCGTATTCTGAACCCAGTACGACCAGCAGCAGCCTTTGTCCCCCTGGAATGAACGGTGCGGGCCCTGCGGCATTCAGGGTTTGCCCGAGGTGCATTGCAGGTAGGGGTTCGAAATGCGATCCATGGACCATAACCGTTTTGGAATGCATGGTGCACGGGGATCGCTCTCGAGAGATGATGGCGAAGGGCACTCGCCAGAGCCCTGCCTGGTACGTGCACCGGCGCGGTAGGAATACTTATCGCCAGCTTTGCCGCGCTGATTCTGCGGAGTTCGGCACAGCCGTTTGCGTGGTGCTCGAAGGGTAGTTGGTTTCCATGATGTATGGGGGATTGATGATGGATTGGTTAGGCTGAATCGCCTGACCAGTCTTGCCGCATGATCCCCCGCGGCTACACCAATAATGTATCGAATTGTCTCACTCTTTGTTGGCATAGAGGGCTCGTCGGCTGCATGGGTATGCTTCCATGAGCCTGCCTGGATGGATTTGGGTCAAAACGTGCCGCCGGGCGGGAGAGTGTGGGCGTCAGCGGGCGCGGACCAGGGTCCATACTGGACGGTTACTTCAAAGGTGGAACCAGGATGCCTGAGCGCACTCGGCACTCCGTAGCTCCGAGGATTGTACAATAATTCCCTACATTTGCCATTACCTACGTACGTGTTTCGCTACCGAGCGGGCCCCATGAACACTTGTGCAAGCGAGGTCAGGTTAGATGGGCGTGGCCTGGTCACAGCGATTGTCCAAGACCACGCCACGCGGGACGTCCTTATGGTTGCCTACATGAATGAAGCGACCCTAAGAAAGACGCTGGAAACTGGTCTGATGACCTACTGGAGCCGTTCCAGGTCCAGAGAGTGGGTAAAGGGTGAAACCAGCGGCAATTTTCAGGAGGTGGTCGAGGTGTTCATCGATTGCGACCGCGACGCGCTGCTGTTCACGGTCAGGCAAATTGGCGATGCCGCATGCCACACAGGCAATCGGTCCTGTTTCTTCCGCCGGCTGGACGCCAGCAATCTGTGGTCGTCATCTGAGGCAACTGCCTAAAGAGGGACAACGCGATGCGGGCCTTTCACTTGTTATCACTCCTTTCTTTATTGGCCTGCTCGGTGCAGCGTGCCGAATTGGAGCCGGATTGGATAGCAGATGCCGCCGATTTGCTGACAGAGCAGGAAGAGGTGGATCTGCGGCAGATGCTGATCGATTTTGAGGATCGGACTTCCGTGCGGGTTGTTGGTGTGAGCGTCCCCTCGCTGGACGGACGCAGCATCGCGAGCTTCACCGCGGATTTTGTTGCGTCTTGGGGGCTTGCCTCGGACCCACTAAACAATTACGTCGCCTTTTGCGTCGCCATGTCCGAGCGGCAGCGCCATGTGGATGTCGGAATCGGCATGCGTTGGACCATAGAGGAGTCGTTGATTGACTCGCTAATGGAGGCAACCGCTGCTGATTTCGCTCACGGCCGGTATTTCGAGGGCTTCCTCTCTACAATAGGGCCCATCATGGCTGCCAATGAAGGCGTGGATTGGCAGATTTCCTACTACGATATGCGGGAGGTCATGGAAGCTTCGGACCTGGGCCGCGGGCGCATTGTGACATTTGAGGCCACCATCGTAGGCCTAGGAGAAAATGTCGTGCGCGTGGCAACCGGTGGCAATCTGGCAAGTATCCTGATTGGTAGGTCTGCGAGCCTGAGTCCGCTGTCCGTTGAAGACATGCGGATTTTTTACGCAAGGATTAAAGAGGTAAGCCCGCCAGTCCTTTGGCTTCTAGGGCTGGAAGAGATCTAGCATTTGCCGGGTCACACAGCATCGCCTAGGGGGCCGCGCAGGGTTGCCCGCACAGCGCAGCTTATGCACAGCGCTTT
The DNA here is from genome assembly GCA_965216255.1 of Rhodothermales bacterium. Classification (GTDB taxonomy): domain Bacteria; phylum Bacteroidota; class Rhodothermia; order Rhodothermales; family Bin80. The sequence continues at coordinate 2,128,754 of OZ244148.1, read as the reverse complement.
TCCTTATCCGTGTTGTTCAGAATTTCTGCGGGAGCAAAGGCTTGGTTCCGTGGACCAACTTCACATATTGGCCCCAAATATTGTCGCACACACAAACCGGAACCGCTATTATGTATTTCAGGGGGGCGTTTAGAGCGCTGTTGCCGCTAACTGCAATTTCTCTTGGGGGCGGTGGTCTCATGTTTGCCCAGGGCGTCGCAACATACACCGTCACGTTTACGGCCACGTGGAGCGCTGCAACACACCCCAGTAACTTTCCTTCGAGCCCGCATTTTTCGGGCCTCATTGGCGGCACGCATAGCAGCGCGGTATCCTTCTGGGCAACGGGAAGCACGGCTTCGCTCGGAATCAAGAACATGGCTGAGCTCGGAACCAAGACCGCGCTCCGAAGCGAGGTTACGCAGGCGATTCAGGCCAGAAGTGCAGAATTCGTTTTGTCGGGAGGCGGAATAGGCAATTCCCCGGGCACTAGGCGCCTCACGTTTGAAGTTAGTGATGATTTTCCGCTCGTGACGCTCGTTTCCATGCTTGCTCCCAGCCCGGACTGGTTTGTGGGCGTACACGATTTGTCGCTGCTAGAGGGTGGGGAGTGGGTTGATTCGCTGACGGTAGACCTCATCGTGTATGATGCCGGCACGGATAGTGGTTCTTCCTACACGTCTGGCAATAACGCCACTGATCCGCAGGAGCCCGTTGCACGGATAGAATCTGATCCCTTCTTGGTCGATGGTCAGGTCAAGCCGGTCGGGACTTTTGTATTCAGGCTGGATAGCTTCGTCTTCGACAGCGACGGCTACTACACTACCGTCGGCCCGGACATCGTGGATCCATTCGGCAACCCGGTCTATCTCCACGGCGTGGGGCTGGGGGGCTGGCTAGTGCCCGAAGGTTATATGCTGCACATAAACGCTCCAGATGGCGGCTCGCCGCGCTCCATTCGGGCCCAAATCGTGGATCTTATCGGAGAAGCCGGGGCGGACGAATTCTTCGAGGTCTACCAAGCCAATTACGTGGAAGAAAAGGATATCGCCGCCATCAAGTCATGGGGTTTTGATCACATCCGCCTCCCGTTTCATTACGCACAATTCTATAATTCTGCCACACAGTCATTTAGGGAGGAAGGGTTTACGCTGCTGGACACGTTTCTGGAGTGGTGCCGAACGCATGAACTTCTGGTCATCCTGGACATGCATGCGGCGCCCGGCGCGCAGAGTGAGCACAATATCAGTGACAGCGACGGCGAGGCCCGTCTATGGACGGAGCCGGAAAAGTATTGGCCGCAGACCGTGGCCATTTGGAAGGAAATTGCGCGCCGCTACGCGGACGAGCGGCTAATTGTGGGGTACGATCTCATTAATGAGCCGGTTACGCCGGATGGTATCGCGGGGACGGATCTCCGCGCGCTGTATGAGCGTCTGGCTTCCGCGGTCCGGGAAGTAGATCCTAACCATATCCTGTTTATCGAAGGAAATTACTTCGCTACAACCTTTCCGGACCTGCTCCCGCCTTTCGATGACAACATGGTCTACGCCTTTCACAAGTACTGGAACGGTACGGCACAGAACTCCATCCAGTATCTCCTCGATATCCGCGCCGAAACTAATACGCCGCTCTGGCTGGGAGAGACCGGAGAGAATTCCAACGTATGGTTTCACGACGTGGTACGGCTCATGGAAGTGCACGGGATAGGCTGGAACTGGTGGACACATAAGAAAATCGACGCTGTTACCAGTCCGCTTTCCGTGCCTTTTGCTCCGGGCTACGCCCAGGTCGTGGACTACTGGCGCGGCGCGGGCCCGCGCCCTACGGAGGCAACGGCGCGCCAGGCGCTACTGGCCATGGCGCAGGGGCTTGACATGGATCATGCCGTTACGCAGCACGGCGTATTGGCGGCCTTGTTTGATCCGGACTTTTCCACGAGTCGCACTCCCTTCAAGGATCACGTAATTCCTGGAGAGATTCACGCGGTAGACTACGATCTGGGTCGGCAGGGCGTGACGTATTTCGACTCGGATTTCATGGCGACATCGGGTTCGCCCGGGGGAGGTAACACCGGTGGCAAGTACCGGAACGACGGCGTGGACATTGAGATATCCACGGACCCCGAAGGGTACGGATTCAATGTGGGTTGGACTGAGCGGCTGGAATGGCTCAGCTACACAGTGCGCATTGAGGAGGCAGGCGACTATGATATCGAGGTGCGCGTTGCAAGTGCCACAGGTGGCGGTCAGTTCCGGCTTTATCTGGATAACGATAAAATTGGAGACGACATCGAAGTCGGGTCAACAGGCGGCTGGCAGAATTGGGAGTCATCGCGCTTGGACTCAGTAGCCCTGCCCCAGGGTGAGCATGAATTAAGGTTGGTGATTCTGGCGACCGGTGCAAATGTGAACACGCTACGCTTTGAAAAATCATCCGGAATCACGGCTGCGGAGGTGCAAGAATTACCGTCGGTGGCGCGTGTGACGGCGATGTATCCCAATCCTTTGTCGAGTGCCGTGCGCGTAGAATTTGAACTGCCCACCGGTGGCATCGTGCGCACCCAGGTTTTCGATTTACTTGGACGCCGCGTCTTTGAAACGGCGGAGGCACCCTTCGCGGCGGGCCCGCATGGCCTCTGGCTGAGGCCCGTGCTGGCAGCCGGCGTCTACATGCTGCGCCTTGACATGCGGACGGAAGCGGGTCTGGCGACCTTTTCTGAGCCACTGGTCATTACGGCCCGATAGGCTCTCATACGACCTGGGTCGGATCGCGGGGAATGAGGTAGCCCCGGTAGCGGAAGAGCCGCTGGAGCAACCTGATGGCGGGCGCCGATGCCTTGCGGGCGTACCACTGGTCCGCGGCCCGCCGTACGCCTTGGCCGAAGGTAGGGTATGGATGGATCGTGTTCGATACCTGGGGAAGCCGGATGCCGCCGCGCATGGCCAGGGCGATTTCACTAATCATTTCCGCGGCACGCTCGCCGAGAATGGTGGCGCCCAGAATCCGCCCGCTGTGAGGCCTCGCAAATATCTTGACGAGTCCGTGGCGCGCCCCGTCAATGATGGCGCGGTCCAGCTTATCGTAGGGGAATGCATAGGGACTTATATAGATAAATGAATCATCTAGCTACACGATCCTGTGTCGTGGCCGCGCTTAGACGCGTCCGAAGACGCGGCCAGAGGCACGACGTTTACGGCCGTAGCCGCCTCCGTCCGACACGCAGGGCCTCCCGCCCTGCCGAAAAGCTCCATGCCCCTCAGACGGATGTTACGGGCCGCATTAACGTCCCGGTCCTGCCGGTGCCCGCACTCGCTACAAACAAACGTGCGAACGGCCAGCGTCAGCCGGTCCTTTGCCAGAGCGCCGCACGTGCTGCACGTCTATAATGCGGCTTTACTTTCACGAGCTCGCCTCCGGCGCTTTCAGCCTTGTAGGCGAGTTGCTGCATGAGCATGCCGAGGCAGTTCTCGTGCATAGAACGGTTCAGCCCACGTTTGCGGGAGCCGCCACGGGCCGTCATGGCTTGGAGTCTCAGGTCTTCCACGACAATCCATGCGGAGTGCATCTTCACGATGTCGGTCGTAATGCGGTGTACTTCGCTGCGGCGGCGCACAGCCAACCTGCGGCCCTCGCGGGTGAGGGCCAGCTTCTTTTTGCGGCGCGTCTTGCTGCCGCGCTTGGCACGGCTTACGGCTTGCTGGAGGCGTTCGCGCTCCGGCAACCGCAAGGGCGCGTACTGTGCGCCGTCAGAGAGCGAACAGTTGGCCTTTACGCCCACGTCGACACCTATGGCCTCGCGCGTGTCCGTCGCGATCACCACGACGTTATGCTGCAGGGCAAACTGCACGTTGAAGCCGGTGCCTAAAGGGTGTCGCAGGATGCGGACCAGCCGGACGGTGTTGCCGCCGGAGAGTACGCCGCGCTTGTCTTTGAGCTGCAGCTTGCCCACGCCCTTTATCTGGAGCGTATGGTACGGGCCGTTCTTGCGCGGCACGGTGCCCTCGAGCTCAAAGGATCGTACTTCCGGCTTGAATCTTGGCCTGCCCTTGCCTTCGCCAAAGAACTTGTCGTAAGCGGCGCGGACGCGCTGGAGCATGCTGCGCTGGGCGCGCACAGGCTGCGCCGCATATACGCATTGTCCTGGCGCATGGCCGTAAGCCTCTTGTACAGATCAAAGGTGGAAGGTGTCTTGCCGCCTTCGGCAACCTCGTTGCGGCAGTGGGCCACCGCGTCATTGCGCAGCCACGCCAGATGCCGAAACAACGCGTCCAGTGCTTCGCGCTGCGCCTTTCTCACCCGTCGGCACCGGTATGTGTAGGTGCGTATCACAGGTATTTACAAGTACTTGTACATACTTTGTTCCGCGTTCATTTATCTATATAAATCCCAATGCATACACTTCGTATCTGGTGCCACGCCGTTTCAATTCGGATTCACAGGCACCAACATGGGCGAACTCCGGATCCGTGAAAACTACGCCCGGCACCGTCCACGCGTCAATCCTACGTGGCAGGCGCAGGAGAGCATTGGTAGCAGCGACACGCGCCATGTGCTCGCTCATGTGCGTGTAGGCGTAGCGGTCCGTGACGTCACCAATGGCATAAATGTGCCGCACATTGGTTCGGCAGCGCCTGTCGACAGGCACTCCCGCGGCTGTGTACCGCACGCCCGCACTTTCAAGGTTGAGGCCCGCGGTTCTTGGTCGCCTCCCCGCCGCTACGAGCAGCGCATCCGACGTAATAGTTTCCTGCCTTCCATTTGCCCGGGCATAATGCACCAGCTGGAGGGATCCCTGTTGGTCCAGGCTGCTAACCTGTGCGGCAGTGCAAAGCCGAATACCCTCGCTTTCTAGTCGCTTGGCCAGTAGTGCGGCCAGCTCCGGGTCCCGGCCGTGCAATATGCCGGATTCCCGCTCGAGAACGGTCACCAGCGCCCCGAGTCGGGTGAAGGCCTGTGCCATTTCCATGCCTATGGGACCGGCACCGATGAGGGTCAGCCTTTCGGGCAGTGTCTCGCGTTCAAAGAGAGATTCATTCGTGAGATATGCAACGCGCTCCAGTCCCGGGATCGGGGGGGATCCGTGCTTCCGCGCCCGAAGCGATCACCAGAATGCGGCCACGCACACGGCGCGGCGCAGCGCCGCCGATTTCCACCGTCCTGGGTCCCAAAAGGGTGGCGTGTCCCTGGCAGATTTCCACGCCCAGCGCGGCCATCCTGTCCGGACTATCTGCGTCCCGGTATATGTCCTCGCGCAGCCGGTGAAGTCTTGCGCGGATCTGGGCGAAATCTACGGCAGGTGGCGGGCAATGCACGCCGTGGGTACCGGCCTGTCGTACCGTATGGGCGATGCTGGCGGCTTTGAGCAGCATCTTGCTTGGCACGCAGCCGGTCCACGTGCAGTCGCCTCCGAGCCTGGAGCGCTCTATGAGTAGCGTCTTTGCCCCCAGGCTGGCTGCCAGGCCCGACATGGTAAGACCTGCGGCACCACCTCCTATGACGATGACTTCAAAACTGGTGGCCATCGTCTAGTAGCTGAACGTGTGCGTGTATTTGACGAGGATGGTCTGGCTGTCCGGGAAGGGATTGAACGCTCCCCGATAGCCATCCGCATACTGATTTGTGTTGTACACTATCCAGAGATCGTTGCCCTCCCTGAAATTGTACCGGAAACGGATGTTGGCCGACAGATTATCCCGCGTGCTGTTATACTGAACAAACGCGTTTGCCGAGACCTCGGTATTCAGTGCAGAGCCGATTCGGAGTCGCGAAAGGTGGATGCCCAGCGCTTCCTGGCGCTCCGGGAAACGTATATGGCTATACTGATAGGATGCGGAAAGCTCCAGGTGTGGTGACACGTACGAAACGGGTGATACGCCAAACGACCCATTCGTGCCGTCATAAAAGCTGCCTACTTCCGCACGGGGCCGGACTTGCACGCGGCTGGTATGGGATACGTGGTAGGAGGCTCCAAGCCGCCAGAAGTAGTAGTCTCCGGCTGGAACTTCCAGGCTGTCCGCAATGCGAAATTGGGCGTGTGGCACTTCCCTGTGAAGCCTTGCTCGAATGCGGCCCCCGGCTCCCGACTACGCGCTGAATTCCCAATCGGGACCTGCTTCACCGGATTCGATACTCCCGTCTTCATTGCGCAGGAACGTGAGCGCCTGTACGCGGACAGCATGCCAGATGAAGGGGGATGTGGCTCCCGGGAGCCACGTATACGCGCCGCCCTGCTCTACGAGCGTAAAATCGTTTCGCTGCGTAAATCCGGCGCCAGGCGTGTAGACGCGTCCCGCACGCGCCAGCACGGTGTTGTACCCCCAGCCACGCCGCCGCCGCCGTTCCAGTTCGAAGGTGAAGCGCGCCGAGTTCAGCCCGCGCTGCGCGCCTGAATTCAAATGCTGGCTATCAAATGACTGGGCCCACTGGAGGGTCATGTAGTCATCGCCCCGGAGGCGAACGACGCTGTCGAGCCCGTAAGCCACGTTATACGTCCCCTTCAAGTTGACGCGGCTTGTTGCCATTACGCCTGCATACGAATAAGGATTGAGCACCTGTCTGCGCAGACGAGCGACGCCGAAATTCTCAGGTTCCAGCTCTCCGCGGCGCTCGGTCATCAGGTTTAGCAGGCCGATGTCCCAGGGTCCCTTGCGTCCGACAATGCGCCCGCCACCAAGAAGCCCCACCGGTTGTCCGTCGTAGGTCATTCCAATGCGGCGGCTGTGAAACAGGCGGCTCAACCCTCCGGTCCGGAAATCAAAGATCCCGGAGCGTTCTTGAAAAAATTGTCGTTTCTCCGGAAAGAACAGGGAAAATCGGGTGAGGTTAACCTGCTGGTCATCAGCCTCGGCCTGGGCAAAATAGGTATTGACCGTTACGTCCAGCGTGATGTCGTTTGAAAGGCCATACTTGAGATCCATTCCCGCCTGCTGCGCTCTTCGGCGGCACCCGCAGTAGCGCCCTGGGCGCCCAGGCCATACGCCGTCAGATAGACGGGATTCTGGGGCCGGATGCCGCGCAGCAAAATCTTCTTTGCCAGCGAAGGCTTGAGGAAGGCCCAGTTGGCAATGGACAGGACCGGGAGATATACCAGGCGCTCCGTCTTGCGCGCCACCTTGCGCTGGAGTGTGATGCCCATTACCACTTCGCCGTTACGGTCCTGAAAGCGCAGGCTCGAAAAAGGGACCCGCATTTCGGCAAACCAGCCACGCTCGGTAATGACGGTCTCGACATCCCAGAACGTGTTGAAGTCACCATTAATCCACCCTCCTGAGGCGATGCCTCCGCCGCTTGCGTCATTTGAAATGGCCGCATCCTTGCGGATTCCTTCAGGCGTTGTCGTAAAAAGGACGGCGGATTCGTTGTCGTTGAAGGTATCCAGCAGTATTTCAAAGTGGTCGTCGCCGCTTAGCCGGTCCCGGTAGAGGGTATTGGCCCGGATACCATTGGGGTCGCTGTCAAAGGCGCGTAAAGCAAAATAAATGCGATCCGTATCGTAGGCGACCAGAAATTCGGTACGTTCCGTGGCCGCTGCACCATTTTCCGGTTCATACTGTTTCGGAATCCACGGCACAACGCTGTTCCAGGCGGGCTCGTCACTGACGCCGTCTAGCCGGATAGGCCCCTCTGGCTGCGGGAGCGCAAAAGGATCCACGCCCTGCGCCTCTGCCAAGAAAGGCGCCAGGCTGCAAAGCAGGGAAAAAAGCGCGATCCCGGGTAAGATGCTTGCTCTCATGGTGCCGCTCGCCTGTGGTCACGTGGTGGATACAGCGCGCGGCCTGTGCTGCGCACAAGGAATGCCAGGCCGGGAATTGGCACGACGATAGCGCTACGGTTCAAAATGCGATTCTAAAAGTACGTTTCAGACCGGACTATAGGTGGCAGCGGCCGGTGCCTTGTTCGGCATAGGAGAACGACGTCGACGTGCCAGCGTTTTGTAGGGTGAGCAGATCGGCCGACTCGATGCCGGAAAACCTATCGCACCTTATAGCCCAGTTGCCGCAGGCTTCTGCACTGCGCACGGTTGGAACAGTGGCCGCAGGCCTGAATATTGAGGCCTACGCGGTCGGAGGCATGGTGCGCGACATGCTGTTGGGGCTGCCCACGCAGGATCTTGACTTCGTCACGATTGGTCCCGGAACGGGAATCCGTCTGGCGGGCGCCGTGGGTCGGTGTCTTGGGGGCAGGATGGTGCACGTTTACGAGAAATTTGGAACAGCGGCCGTTCGGATTTCGCAGGGCGGCGTGTCTTCCGTGCTGGAATTCGTTGCCGCCCGGCGCGAGAGCTATCGTCGGCCGTCCCGAAAACCCCGCGTCGAGGAAGGCTCGCTGAAGGACGACCTCTTGCGCCGCGACTTCACGGTCAATACACTTGCTCTGTGCCTGGCACCGGATCAATTTGGAGACCTGGTTGATCCGCACGAGGGGCGACTTCACCTCGATCAGCAACTGCTCAAGACGCCGCGTACGCCTGGGCAGACGTTTGCCGATGATCCGCTGCGCATGATCCGGGCGGCTCGCTTTGCCGCCCAGCTTGGTTTTTCGGTTGATACCGAGGCGCAGCGGGCAATGGGAGCAGAAGCGCATCGCATCGAAATTGTAAGTCAGGAGCGCATCACAGAAGAACTGGAGAAGATGATGGCCTCGGGGGCGCCGTCGCGGGGATGGCGCTGCCTTGAGGACACCAGCGTTTTAAAGCGGATATTCCCGGAGCTCGCCGCCCTGAAGGGTGTCGATACCGTGCGGGGGCGAAGGCACAAGGACAATTTCAATCACACGCTCAAGGTGTTGGACAACCTTATTGAAGCCACCTCCGAGGAAAGCACAGAGCGGACCTACTGGCTTCGCTGGGTCGCTCTGCTTCATGATATTGCCAAGCCTCGCGTGAAGAAATTCGTACGAGGTACGGGATGGACATTCCACGGCCACGAGGACGTGGGGGCCCGGATGATCCCAAAGCTTTTCCGTCGCCTTAGACTGCCGCTTGACGAGCGAATGGAGTACGTGCGGAAACTGGTCGCGCTACATCACCGCCCTGTAGCGCTGGTGGATGAAGCGGTAAGCGACTCCGCGGTGCGGCGCCTGCTGTTTGATGCCGGCGAGCATCTGGATGATTTAATGACGTTTGTCCGTTCGGACATCACCTCTCGTAATCCCCGTCGGGTGGCGCGCTATCTGCGTGCCTTTGACGATGTGGAGATGAAGTTTGCCGAGGTGGAAGCGAAGGATCACCTGCGTAATTTCCAGCCGCCCGTTGACGGCAACGAAATCATGGAGGTGGTCGGTGTTGGTGAAGGCATTGCAGTGGGCATCATAAAGGATACCATTCGTGAAGCCATCCTGGAGGGCGATATCCAGAATGAGTACGGGGCGGCATACCGCCTAATGATGCAGATCAAGGACGAGGCACTACGGCGCGGCAAACTCTTCGACGACATAGCGCGGTGTCTGCGTGGCAGAGAGCGCCGGGCCATGGGGGCCATAAAACGGGAACTGTTCCGTGGCGATATCCCCGCAGAGCCGGAGGCCGCCCGGGAACACCTTATGGCGATTAAGGACCGGGTGCTGCTGGAGGTGCAGGATGAGGATCGCGTGCCCGTTCCTACGTAGGGCGAACGTCCCACGCAAGCATCTGCTCAATCGTGGCGTAGTCCTCCTCACCGTCGGGGTCTGTAAAGGAGTAGTCACCCAGACTAACCCGTTGCAGCGGCGCCATGCGCTTCCAGCGCATGCCTTCCTGATCCTCGAACTCATCCGGGAATGGGCTTTCCACGCGGTAGCTGGGATGGTAGGACCGGTAGGTATGGTGAGCCTGATGGATTGCCGCGCGGCGCGCACCAGGACGGGTCATGCTCTTGCCTGCAACGCGAAACGGAGATACGGTAATCGAGGCCTGCACGAACCCGTCTTCAAGCTCCGTGTATTCCGGACGCATGACCTCGAATTCCGTGGGAAGCGGATAGGCACTGCGCTCGTTCGTATCTGCCATGTGCTCCTTGGCTTAATGGGGCTGCATACAACGAATGTATACGCGGCATGATTCCGCGTGACATGCTCAGGCTGCGCCCCTACTTGTGCACACGTGAGGGAGCCCCACGTGGATATTTTGTGCGCTATATGTTAGGTGCACGTACGTATAACAATAACGGCAATAAGCTGGAACAACCAATTGGGGGATGCCGTGTTAGGGTGTACATGACGTTGTAATGGGCAGAATATGTTGCCCATGCCAGGATACAATTTCTGATTTAACGGCCTATTATCAGGGATTGATCCCCACTCAGTAGTGAATTATGAGGCACTGTCTAATGAAGTGAATGCCAATCGTGCCGCATCCAGTTGTTACGGGCTCCGAGAGCCATCAGCCCGCGCCGAAGCGTGTCTTGTCAGCATCGTAATTATTGGATGCCACTTGCATAACGGCTTTCCATGTATTTTATTAGCCAGTCACGGCATCAATTTTCGTAAGATCCATGCGTTGGAACTTATGGAAGGGCCTAGCGGCGTTAATGAATACCCTAAAGCGAGAAGAAAAGGAAATGAGTACCACAGTTGCAGCCGCCTCCGGGGCCGCCAAAGCCAAGGCGGAAGGTCTTTTCGATCATCCCACCCATGAACAGACGCCCGATGTTACCCGGGGGCTTACCGTCAGGCGCGTTTTCTCCACGGAAGGCGAGAACGCCCTTGATTCCGTTTCGTGGCAGCTTCGTGACGCTGTGATCAAGAATCCTTCCGGCGAGGCGATCTTTGAGCAGAAGCGGGTCGAATTCCCGGCCAGCTGGAGCCAACTCGCCACCAACGTGGTTGCCTCGAAGTATTTCTATGGCGATCTGGCGCAGACGCACCTGGACCCTGACGTTGGGGGAAGGGAGCGATCGCTGCGGCAGCTTATCTATCGCGTGACCCGCACGATTGCGGACTGGGGCCAGCAGCAGGGTTACTTTGTCAGTCCGGAGGACGGGCAGTGCTTCTTTGATGAGCTAACATGGCTGTGCACAAATCAGTACGGAAGTTTCAACTCCCCGGTGTGGTTCAACGTGGGACTGAATCCCATGTACGGAGTCCGGGACAAGGGAGGCAAGACCATTTACGGATGGGACGAAAAGACCCGGTCCGTAGCCCGTGTGGATCCCTACGAACGGCCGCAGGCTTCGGCTTGCTTTATCATTTCGGTCGAGGATTCGATAGAGAACATTTGGCAGCTCATGGCCGAGAGCGCCCGTCTCTTTAAGTTCGGCTCAGGCGTTGGGGCTGACTGGTCCTCGCTGCGATCTACCGTGGAGAAGCTGTCTGGTGGTGGACAGCCAAGCGGGCCCGTGAGCTTTATGCGGGTGCAGGATGCCACGGGGGGCACTATCAAGAGCGGTGGAAAGACGCGCCGGGCCGCCATAATGCAAACGCTCAAGATTTGGCATCCCGACATCGAGGAATTCATTGGCGCCAAGCAGGCCGAAGAGCGCAAGGCCTGGGCTCTTATAGAGCAGGGTTATGATGGCAGTTTCAACGGTCCGGCGTATGGTTCGGTAGCATTTCAAAATGTCAATCAATCGGTCCGCGTCACGGATGATTTTATGCGAGCGGCGGAGCGAATAGAGCCCTTTGGACTGCGCGCGGTGACCACGGATGAAATTGTCAAGTTCGAGGATGCTGCCGGGTTGCTGCGTCAGATGGCCGAAGGCACGTTCGTGTGCGGTGATCCCGGCATGCAGTTCGAGGATACCATCCAGCAATGGCACACCTGTAGCCAAACCGGTGTCATTAATTCAAGCAATCCCTGTTCGGAATACATGTTTCTGGATGACTCCGCCTGCAACCTGGCAAGCCTCAATTTGCGCAAATTTCAGAAAGAGGATGGCAGCTTCGATGTTGAGCGCTTTCGCGCCGCGACGCGGATATTCATCACCGCAATGGAAATTCTCGTCGACAATGCCGGCTATCCGAGCGACCAGATAGCCCTCAACAGCCACCGATTCCGGCCGCTCGGCCTGGGGTTTGCCAACCTGGGCGCACTCCTCATGTCCATGGGCTTGCCCTATGACAGTGACGAGGGCCGTGCGGTGGCGGGAGCTATCATGGCCATCGAGCATAGCGAGGCCTACGCCCGCAGCGCGCAAATAGCGGCCAATTCCCAAATTGGCCCGTTCGATGGCTATGCCGCCAATAGCAATTCGATGCTTAAGGTTATGCGGATGCACCGGGATTGTGCCCATAAAATAGATTCGAGCTGCCCGGCATATCTCAAGGGCGCCGCCGTTGAATCTGCGGACCGGATGGTGGAACTAGGCGAGCGCTACGGATACCGGAACGCCCAGGCCACGGTGCTGGCGCCGACGGGCACCATAGCCTTCATGATGGATTGCGACACGACGGGCATTGAGCCGGACATTGCGCTCGTCAAGTACAAGCTACTGGCCGGCAAGGGCGATGGAATGCTGAAGATTGTCAACAGGACAGTTCCGGAAGCCCTGAAAAACCTGGATTATCCCGCAGAGACCGTAGAGAGTATTCTTGCTTATGTGGATGAAAAGGACACCATAGAAGGGGCTCCGGGCCTCAAGAAAGGTCACCTGCCTGTGTTTGACTGTGCATTCAAGCCCTTTCAGGGAACGCGCAGTATCCATCACATGGGGCACATCAATATGATGGCGGCCTGCCAGCCGTTTGTATCCGGTGCGATTTCCAAGACGGTGAATATGCCGGAAAGCGTCACCGTGGAGGAAATTGCGGATGCTTACATGCAGGGTTGGAAGCTCGGTTTGAAGGCCTTGGCCATATACCGCGAGAATTCCAAGCGCAGCCAGCCACTGGCGACATCAAAGGGTGGAAACACGACTGGCAGCAGTGCACTGGCTTCAGAGAATGGGGCAGCGAAAGCGCACGATGTGGAAGAACGGATCATCTTCAAGCCCGCCAGGAAGCGTTTGCCGGACGAACGCCCGGCCCTTACCCACAAATTTAGCCTCGCGGGCCATGAAGGATACCTGCATGTGGGGCTCTACCCGGATACCGTCATGCCGGGCGAGATCTTTATCACAATGGCGAAGCAGGGTTCGACGATATCAGGGTTGATGGATGCCTTCGCGACCAGCATTTCCATAGCGCTGCAGTACGGCGTGCCGCTTTCGGACCTGTGTAGGAAATTCAGCTACATGAGATTCGAGCCCAGCGGGTTTACCAACAACCGGTCCATCCCGATGGCCAAGTCCATCATGGACTACATCTTCCGCTACCTGTCACTGAAATTCCTCGGTGCCATTCAGGACGGTAGTGAGGACGAGGATCCGGAAGCCGCGGTTTCTCGGATCGTGGACAAGAGCGGGCCTGCTGCGGACGAGACGCAGATGTCCCTCCCGTTTCAAGAGGAAACGCCGGTGGATATGAGGCAGTTGCTCTCCGTCATTGGTGACAAAGACCGGGCGGCCACGACGGTAGAGCCATCCTATGCGACAACTACGACGACCTTCCAGAATCAGGAGGATGCTCCGCCGTGTTCCAATTGCGGCGCCATCACGGTGCGCAGCGGCGCGTGCTACGTATGTACCCAGTGCGGTAGCTCCAACGGGTGCGGATAGGCACTTACTAGTACAACCTGGGTGCGCTTGCAGGGGCAACGAGCCTGGAGTATTCTCCCTGGCAAGGCAGAAGCTCTCCAGCTGCTTCTGTCAAAGTCGTGCTGGGACCGGTGATGCCAAGTCGCGTAATGGCGGCCTTTGCACCAATGTTGAGACCACGAAACGGGCGCTTTCCTCAAGCCAAGGAGCTGAGTGCTCTGCGGGGAGTCACTGAAGATGGCCGAGAGAGGATGCTTGCGCGATTGAGTCTCGGAATAGAATCGTGCCAGGTCACCAGACAAAGCAGCGCACAGATTTTGTAATCGTGCGGCGTCATAAAGGTAGTCCGTAGGATCAGGTTCGATCTGAAATGACAGTTTGGATAGTCATTCAACCAGGAGCCGTGCGCGGTACAGTAAATCAGGCGGGAAGGAAAATATGCGGAGAAATACCTTGGAACGGCTTAGATTCCTCCGTTTTCATCGCTGCGGTCGTTCGCTGTGATTGTCGGCAACCAGGTTCCAGCTTCAGAGGTGCACACATGCTCTTAGGATCACGCGCAATCAGGGATCAGGATGTCAATAGCTCAGGCGCGTCCCAACTGGATCGAGTCCGAACGTACCGGGTGGGAATTCGACGCGTGAGGTGAAACCGGTGGACGATAGCCGAGGGGGCCATCTGACTGCCGCTACCCTCTTGGCCACGGAAACCGTCGATCAGGGCTATAGAAGGCGATTCTCTTGCGGCAAACAACGGCGCTCCCCCGGTTATGACCTGCTCCAGAACTCGGCCCGGCATCGTGGGTGTACTAGCCGGGCCTTGAATGCAGTACCAAGAATTTTTCGGCATCCGGCCTACTTGATGCTCCTGTTCTCGAAGTATACAAGCCCCCCGCCGAGGCCACCGCTGAAGAGGTCGAGGTCTCCGTCGCTGTCCAAATCGACGAATTTCGGCACAGCGTATATAGGGAGAGGCAAGGCTAATGTGCCGGCATCCTCAAAGTGCGGATTCTCCGCGTTGCCGACGTTTCGGTACAAGACAGCGCTACTACTCTCCCGTCCTACAATCATGTCCATGTCGCCATCGCCGTCCAGGTCTGCAAAGGTAGGTGTGCTTCGCCGACCCACATCAATGCTGTCGAATTTGTCGCTAACGAGCTCGAAGACCGGCTCGGAGGCACTGCCGCTGTTGCGGTAAAAGTTTAGGTCCCCTGACGACTCGCCAACAAAGAGATCCAAGTCGCCGTCTCCGTCAATGTCGACGAGGACAGGAGTGGTGTTGCTGCCTCGCGTTAGCTTCACGTAACCCTCCTGGACCAGAGCGAACACAGGCTTGCCAGGCGTCCCTTCGTTGCGGAAAAAGGCGATACCCTTATTCCAGGTACCGGCGAGCATGTCGAGATCGCCGTCCGCGTCCAGATCGGCTATCGCGGGGGCGTAATGAAACCGCCCGGATATGCCCAGATGCCCCCGTAGCACGAACTCTGGAGCGCCGTCCGTGCTACGATTCTCGAAATGGTAAATGTGCCCGGTGTCAAAGGCACCCGGTTCGATCTTGTTGGAAAGAAGAAGGTCCTGGTCGCCGTCCCCGTCAAGATCAGCAAACGCTGGAATGGATTCCGATCCTATGTCGATGGATGAAAGGTAGCTGCGGGTACGTAGGGAATAGTCCGTTCCGTCGGCTTCAAGAAAGTAGAAGTTTTCCGCAGCGGAACGGTTGGGATTGAAGGCGCCACCAAGCACTCCGACGAAAAAGTCCTGGTCGCCATCGCCGTCTATATCGACAAAAACCGGGGCGTTGTAGCCGCTCGTGCTTAGGGGATCTTCCGCTGGAAAGGGCAGCGGCTCGCTTCGAAGGTTCGGTTCCGCACAGGACCCCGTATTTGGAATTAGGAGCACGCCTGATTCAAAAAAGTCTCCCCAGAATAGGTCCTTATCACCGTCCTGATCCACGTCATGGAATGTAAGCGTGTTGGCGCCGTGCAATGATGCGAATTGTGCCACAATTTCGATGTCTTCGAATCGGTCTGTCACCAGCTGGAAGATCGGAATGTTTCGCTCATCCATTCCAATGGACGCATAGTGCCGTACGGTGCCGTCTATGCGACCTATGAACAGATCCATGCGGCCGTCGCAATCGAGGTCCGTGAAGTGGGGAATGTTCTGCCGGTCGGCGAAGAGTGGCATGCCGTCCGCATCACGCAAGGAGTCGACATCTGCCACGAATGATGGATTAGTAGGGGAGCCCACATTGCGAAAGAGCCGGATGTAACTAAAAGGTATCTCTCCCAGGAGATCAAAATCTCCGTCGTCGTCCAGATCCACAAAGCGGTACCACTCGCCCACGTCTAGGCCCTGATACTGGTCCGAGCGCCAGATGTAGCGGGCCACCTCCGCGCTACCGGCATTCTCAAAGAACTTGACGTGCCCAGTGATCTCCTGAATGAACAGGTCGTGGTCCCCGTCCCCGTCAATGTCGGCAAACTGGGGACGTGGGAGATTGAGCCCACCCATGAATGGGTGGTCGAGCTTTTTTCCCGTCGTGTCCCGGACCACGAACGGATAGGCGCGGTGTTCAAAGGGAGGGGGAAAGACTTCCGGGGACAGGGAACTCCGTGGTCCGGTGCACCCCAAAAAGAGACTGGCAGTTACTAGACCTATGGCACTTTTGGGCATCGCTGGGACCCTCCGGGTTAGCGTGCTGAACGATCCTTAGTGCGGTGCCGTGCCCAGTCCGGTGGCATTCGGACCTATTTCCAGCATCCTCTTGATTCGCCGCTCTGCGACATCGAGCACAGTCACGACGCCCGGCTGCTCTCCAAAATCATAGCGCGGCTGGTAGGCACCACTTAAGTTGTTGTTTGAAATAAACACAAAGTGTCCATCCGGTGAGGCTGCCGAGCCATGCGGCTGAGAAAGCCCTTCTATAACGGCCTCTACCCGCCGCTCTTTCACGTCCACTACCGTGACAGTACCCGCCATCTTGTTGCCAAACCAGACATACTGACCGCCCGGTGTGAAGACAGGATGCCAGGGCGCTGCTCCAACGGCGATGGAGTCCACGAGGGTTGGATTTGCCGGATTCGTGGTGTCGAAGAAGAGAATTCTGCCCGTCAGCTGGCCGCCCGCTACCAAAGTATTGCCGTCCGGCGTGAGAGCAAACTGTACAAGCGTGTGCGTGGGGCCTTCGATCAAAGACAGTTCGACGCTTTCACTCGCGATGTCTAATGTGGCTACGCGATTTTCTGCGAGGCTACCAACGTACATGCGTTCCCCACCGGGGTGGATCGCCAGTGCATGCGGACGCGGGAAGAAAACATCGATTTCGTCAATGTCCATGGACGAACGTTCAATGACGCCGATCCGCTGGGGAGGATTGACGGCCTTCATGGAGCGCCCGACAAAGAGCAGGTCTTCATTCTCGTGCAGGGCTAGCATGCCAGGGCGCTCAAATCCGATCTGGCCTATGAGTTCATTCTTGCGATTGAATTTGAGCACGACATCATCGCCGATAAGAGACACGTACCAAGCCGATCCGTCCGGTTCCACAGCAACGTGGTGTGGCCGAGAATCGCTCGTAAAGCCCAGTTCTTCCAGCTTAATGGTACGGATTACGACCTGGGCATCCATGTCAATCACGGAGACGGCGGCGGCACCCTCGCTACAGGCATAAAGCAGGTTTGCGGCGTCTGCGTAAGGAATTTCACCCGCATCATTGCGAGCCCCGCTACCGATCCATTCGTGGACAAGCGCTACGTCATCCTCCGATAGCAGGTCCGCCGTGGCTCGGAGCGGGTGATCGTCGCTCAGCCGCGTGGCAAGCCTGATCAGCAGGCTACTCTCTGGATCAAATGGTATCAGTACTTGCCCGAAATCCGATCCCTTAATAAGCGACTGCCAGGAATCCAGCTCCAGTCCTGTTTCCTCTACCAAGACTGGCGCGAACTTCTCTTGCAGTATCGGCAGGATTTGGTGCGAGAAGGATACTCCTTCGTCTACTTGCCGGCTCTGTGCGCTGGCTGCTGCGAAGAAGAAGGTGGCAAGCAGAAAGAATGAAAGGATGTGGCGCATCAGGAAAGCTTGTTTAGGTATCTACGGTACGTTTCTTCAGCACGAAAAGGCCTTCGTTCATGCTTGTGATAACGATGGAGCCACTCTCGAAATATGGGTAATTGCTCCAAGATCCGCCGAATCCCGGCTTGTCGGGCCCGGCGGGTACGGAGTCAAAGAATCCGACCTGGATGGGATTCGACACGTCGGTAATGTCTAAAATACGAAGCCCGCTCAGGTAATTCGACTGGTACATCAGGTTATCCCTGATGTATAGATTGTGGTCACTTGACTTGTTTTCCGATAGGAATTCCTTGAGTAACTGCGGATCGTCCAGGTCCGTTACATCCCATATGAGGGTGCGCGTTCCAACGACATTGCCCTCCAGTTCATCCAGCTCGTCATTCATGAAGAAATGGCTTTGGTCCTCAGTGAGCCAGCCCTGATGGGCATAAGCGACATTGGGGTAGGAGGCACGCGAAAGCGCCACCGGATTTTCCTTGTCCGTCACATCGGCAATGCTCAGTGCCGTCTCGTTGGACCCGAAGCACACTTCCCTGCCCCGGTGCTCCATATCGGGCCCTTCGTACATAACGCACTGTGCGTCGTGAGAGTATCCAGTGCCACTTCTACCGGTGCCTGCGTCGGCAAAGCATCCCGCAAAGACAGGGTTGGCCGGCTCCTGAATGTTGATCATGTGGAGACCTCCCCCGCAGGTCGTGCCGCCGTCACTGCTACCGACGGCAAAGGCATAGCCCGAGGCTTCGTTGATGACAATGTTGTGGGAACTGTGTATATCCGAATAGACAGCGCTTTCCTGGAATGTCATGGGCATATCGGTAGCATCGCGGAGCTGCGTCAAGTCAAAGACCTGCATCCCATGTTCTCCGGCGTTGTCCGCGACAATGAAGGCATGGTCCTTGTATACCTTCATGTCTCTCCATGCGTTGGGACCGGCCCCCTCCGTAAGGGGTAGGTCGCCGACAAATACGGGATTCATGGGATCCGTTATGTCGACAAATGCCGTACCGTCCGAACGGCCAACCAGCGCGTACTCGTGGTTTGTTGTTTGATCGGTCCACCCCCATATGTCGTTCAAGTGCACGGAGCCAGAGGCGCCGAGTTCGGCCAGCGGCATAAAGGCCAGGAGATCCACATCGCTGCAATTGAACTGCCCGGCCAGGCCGTCTTCACAGTCTACCGGCCCACTGGCCACAAGCTCTACATACGGTACGAGGCTGAGACGGCTGTCTTTCACGGTTTCGCCGGTTTCAGGGTCAGATGCGAGCACGGAAGCGGCACCGTCACCGAAATTGGCACCGGGTGCCGTGGATACGACCACTCGCCCTGCGGCCGCAACCGCGAAGCCGAAGAGCTGATCGCCGTCGTCACCTCTTACGATACCGGCTTCGATCCAGGCGCCGTCACTGCCCATGTCGTAGACGTGTATGCTGCCAGCGAATTGGTTGGCCCCTGGAGCTCCCACATACATTCGTTCCCCGTCGCCCGCCAAGCGCAGCCCAAACATGTTCATCGGAGATCCGTTGGCTGGTGCTAACGTGGCAGAATGCCATGCGCGCGGGCCGTCTTGCGTAAAGGTGACTACCGCCCCTTGAGGCGGCGTATCGTTTTCTTCCATCTGTGGATTGGGTCCAAAGCCAGGTGCCCCGGCCACAACGATTCCGCTTTTCGGAACCAGCAGGGAATTTCCAGTCCCCCAAATGTCGGCGGAACTTTCCGATAGGAAGTTTTCCTGCGTGTACGTGCCATCCGTGTGCCGAAAAACGTATACTCCGCCCTTACCCCCGTCGTGGAACGGGGCGCCCACATAAATGCGGTCGCCGTCTGCGACAACAGCCGAGCCAAAACCGTCCTCCTGCGGCTCACCGGAAGGAGTCAGTATCGCTTGCTGGTTCCAGCCATCGGTGCTGCCCTGGAACAGGAGTACACTACCACCACTAGCTCCTACGGCTCCTACCATGAGCATGTCACCCATAAGTGCAATGGCTCCACCAATTTGGCGTTGATCGGAAGCGTCGCCCTCTGTGAGGCGTGCGGTCTCCGTCCATGCGCCTGAGCTAGCTTGACGTTCGAAGACGTAAACGGCTCCCTTGCCGCCGTTTGCATTTGGGGCCCCCACGGCCAGGCGGGTGCCTTCCACTGTGAGCGTGGCTCCAAAGGTATCCCCCACGTTACCGTCCGATGCCGTCAGCGTAGCATTGACATCCCAGCCGCTGCCGGAAAGACTGCGCTGAAACACGAGCACGGCACCAGGTGCATCGCGGTTGGTGGGCTGGCCGACCAGAATCTCGCGGTCACTGATATCGACAGAAACACCGAAATTTGGCTGCTGCGCGAAAGACGCAGTAGCGACACCGGCAAGCAGCAGCACGCTGAGGGAACGATTCATTGAATACCTCTGCTAGATAGAACAGGAACAGATTACCGGCAAAACTAAACAAAGTAGCCCGAAAAAGGATGCACCGGCCAGGCGCCAGTCCCAAGCTTTGTATGTCGATCGTTGTCGCCTGGCACGTGATACGATCAGCGGACACCGTGCTGTTCGCCCGCCGCCGCGGCAATCGCAGCGCGCCTCTTGCTGGCCGGCTAGCCAGGTGCAGCATTTCTGCACCAATTCCGCGCCGGATCCAGGCGCAAGTGCGTCAATCCAGTGCTAATGACCCGGCAGGTGCCGTGCGCGCCCACTAGCCCGAACGTTGCACAGCCCGCCGGACAATGCATCGCCGCCGGGATAGGAGCCGACATGCGGCGCCCGGAGTCGCAGACTGCTAGGTGTAAACGGGACGCAGGCGCAGCACAAACAGGCACTCCTTCATGCTTGTCATAAAGTCCTCGCAGTGGTGTCCTCTCCAGTTCTGGGCTGTTGTGGTCTACGCAACCTGCCGGGTAGTATGCCTGCTGCGTAGACGTCTGTGCCTGTCTGCCAACCACATCATAAGCATTCTGATGCCTTGCCCGGATATGCGGCGGCGGATGCTAGGAAAATCACCACAACCAGCAAGGACTTCCCTGTTTGTTAGCAGCTGTGCTCGAAGCAGAGTAGCGACGCTTCGCTGCCGGTCACCAGCGTCTATGCCGAATCGGCCAGGCCATCCCAGCGAGAAAGGGAAATCCTCGGCAAAGCTGCGCGCCGGATCCGTACTCGGGATGGGATCCACTGCTTTCATTCTGGCTCTTGCGCCCAAATCACCCGCTTACTTGGTGTCTTACGCCGGTGTGCATTTGCACGCTGAAGCCATTTGATTCAGCGGAGCTGCCTCGAGCGGCTTCAATGATTCAAAAGCTGGGACTTATGCGATGGTGATGCAATAATTCCCTAGGAATTTATGCCGGGCAGCATCGCACAATTCATTCGACGGTAGAGGAAGTACGGGTGCAGCTCGGTGGGTGGAAGAACTACCCATCCTTTTCGAGAACCAGCACCGCGAGGGGTGGCAGCGTTAACACGACACTGGCCGTCTGCCCGCCGTAGGGCACGGGCACACTTTCCACGACGCCGAAGTTACCTTTGCCACTGCCTCCGTAGCAGGTCGCATCACTATTGAGGCGCTCGCTGTAGCGTCCTTCCCCGGGTATGCCGACACGGTAATTGTCTCGTTGCACGGGCGTCATATTGAAGATAAAGGTCAGGGAGTGTTCGCCGCTGTGGCGCCGGTAGGCCAAGACGCTATTGTCAGCGCTTTCTGTGAGCCAGGACCATCCTTCAGCGTTGTCCCTCCAAAGGGCCGGGTGACTTCGGTAGAGTCGGTTTAGGTCTGAGACCCATCTCTGTAGGCCGCTGTGCAGTGGGTCGCCGACTACAGCCCAGTCCAGCGCCACGTCGTGATTCCATTCGCCCGGCTGCCCGAATTCGCCGCCCATGAAAAGCAATTTCTTGCCGGGATGTCCATACTGGTGGCCGTACAGTAGGCGTAAGTTTGCCGCCTTCTGCCACGGGTCGCCGGGCATTCGGCTCCAGAGCGCCCCCTTGCCGTGCACGACTTCGTCATGCGAGAGAGGCAACAGATAGTGTTCCGAAAATGCATACATGAACGAAAACGTGAGCCGGTGCTGCTCCCATTTACGGTGAATGGGGTCCTTGCCCATGTAAGCAAGAACATCATGCATCCAGCCCATATTCCACTTGTAAAGAAATCCGAGTCCTTCGTCATATGTGGGTGCCGACACGCCTCTGAATGCCGTCGATTCCTCTGCTATGGTGATGGCTGTCGGAAAATGCAGATAGACTGCCTCGTTGGTGTTCTTGATCAGATCTATTGCTTCCAGGTTTTCATGCCCTCCGAACATATTTGGCGTCCATTCGTCCCGCGAGTAGTTCCGGTAAAGCATGGAGGCTACTGCGTCAACGCGCAGCCCGTCGAAGTGATACTTGTCGAGCCAGAACAGGGCGTTGGAAACCAGGAAATTGCGTACGCCCGGCTTGTTGTAGTCGAAGATGTAGGTACCCCAATCCGGGTGAATCCGCATCTTGGGGTCATCATATTCATAGAGTGTGCTTCCGTCGAAGAAGACCAGCCCCTGGGGGTCGGTTGCAAAATGTGCGGGCACCCAGTCGACAATAACGCCGATGCCGCGCCCGTGCAGCGTTTCTACAAGATGCATCAGATCCTGCGGGCTGCCGAAGCGATAGGTAGGCGCGTAGTAGCTCAGTACCTGATAGCCCCACGAGCCGTAGTACGGATGCTCGGCCACAGGTAGAAGCTCCACGTGCGTGTAATTCAGTTCCGCGACATGATCGGCGAGCTGGCTTGCCAGGTCGCGGTAGCTGAGGGAATGACCGTGGACGTGATGCTTCCAGGATCCAAGATGGACCTCGTAAATGGACATCGGACCGTCAAGCGTCGCCGGTCCCTGGCGCCCATTCATCCATTCCTGATCCTTCCACGGGTATTGGAGATCGGCAATGACGGACGAAAGTCCTTCGACGCCGCTGCCGGATTCAGCCGGTGGCTCCATGCGAAAGGCATAGGGATCGGCCTTGTCGCCCAAGTACGTACCCCGCTGGATGCGGTACTTGTACCGATGGCCAACCTGGGCTCCGGAGACAAAGCCTTGCCAGATTCCGTTGCCGGTTCGGTGCAGAGGATGGGCTCCGGGATTCCATCCATTGAAATCACCCATCGCAGATACCTCTTCGGCATGCGGTGCCCAGACCACAAACCAGCAGCCGTGCTCGGTCGGGTGCGCACCGAACTTTTCGTAGCTCTTTGCGAAGGATCCTTGATCCCAGAAATAGAGGTCCTGTTCGGTTAACCAGTTCATGGCAGTGGACTAGCGGTGGGGGAGTTGGGGCAGCGTTTCAGAAGAGGCCCCAGTGCTAGCAGCGGGAAGCTGGATCCAGGCAGAACGGTGGCGGAGCTCGTTGCGCATCTCGTACAGCACCCGCTGCAGAAGCTGGATCCAGTGGAGCGGTTTCCAGGCTGCCTCTCGAAGCCGGGCGCTTGCCGCGTAGCCCGCTAGGCATGCTTCCTGGCAGCAGTCGGAAAGAAAAAGGGAGCCTCGAACCCTGCCGGAGAAAACGTCGTCTAAGGTCTCGAGGGCAGTATAATAGAAAGAGCGCAGGAGCCTGGCCACGTCGCGTAGCGGATGACTACAAGCCCTTCGGTTGGCACCGTCTCGGGCGGCTTCGCCCTCAAAGTCTGCGAAGTATACTTCGCCGCGAGAAAACAATACCTGGTCCAGGTGGATGTCACCATCGATTCGGATGCGCTGCTCCGAGGCCTGCGGCTCTAGGCCGTTTAAGATTGCCAGGCCGCGGTCCCATGCCAGCCGGTTCCCGGACGTTCCAGGCGCAAGGCCATCACGGGTTGCCGACAGGTCAGCGCGGACGTCTTGCTCTAGTTGCCCGATATTTTCCTCTGTGAACTTGGCCGGCTTCAAAATCGGATCAGTTGCATCTAGGAGCGCGCCATGAAGCATGGCAGTGTGGCGGCCGAATTGGCATGCCATGGTCCTGATCTTCCCGGCCTGCTCGTGCCATGAGCCGTCCAGACTCTGCTCGGCGCGGTCCAGATAGTGCTGCGCCTCCTGCAAGGCCGCGACAGGTTTCTTGTTAAGAGAAATAAGCCCCAGGAGGCGCAGACCGAACCGGATTCCGGTGCCGCCGACATGGCGCACCATTTCTACTTCGATGTTTGGCCCCGGTAGCAGGCTACTATACAGCTTCGTGCAAAGGTGCCCGTCCACAATGGCCAGGGTATTGCTCTGCTCTGCGGAAAACACCTCCACGTGTCTCGGGGCCGCGTGGTCGCCCAGCGTGTTTCGGCGCTGCCCAAAGCAAACAAGGGCCTGCCAGAATGCAGGCTGGATTGTCGCATCTGGCAGTAGCCGGCAGCAGCCCGGACCCTTCAGCCATGCAGTACCAGAAACGACGGGCACGCACTCGCTTTCCATCACCGGTAGCAGAAATTGCTTACGGCGGCCAGCGACATCCACATTCAGTATTACCACATACGGTGCACCGCCGTCTTCGGAAAGGCGCACGCACGCGTGAATGCCAACGCGGTGGATGGCACCGTTCTTGAACTCACACCATAGCTGCCGCGCTATGGAACCTGGAAAAAGGGTGCAAAGCTGCGCGCGCATCTCTGTGCTGCAATGCAGCGCGGCACTTGATAATTCAGGCAGGTCAAGCATAGTACCCGAAGTCCGCCTCCGTCCGCATGCGGTGGAGCACACGGTAGATGCGCACCGGCATGACGCCTGGATCGAGGCGCACATGATGCGACGGGCCGTGGAGCAAGAAGCGCTCGCCGCCCAGCTGGTCATGGAGTTGATGGTTGGGTCCCAGCCCGGCACCTTCAAGGTCCAGCGTGCCTTCCTGAGGCTGGAATGGATCCAGGCTGGCTATGCAGACAACCATGTTATCCCCGCTCTCCTTGCTGTAGGCCATGATTTGCGGGTTATCTACCGGCAGGAAGCGAATTGATCGCATGTCTTGTAGCGCAGGATTCTCCCGGCGGATGCGATTGATTCGGCGGAAAAATGGCTGGAGCGAGGAAGGGTCCTCCCACTCCCATGTTCGAATTTCGTATTTCTCGTTGTCGGCGTATTCCTCCCGGACCGGATGCTGCCGATTGCGGACGTGCTCGTAGGGGGGGGCGTAAACGCCGTATATGGGAGATAAGGTGGCAGCCAATGCGAAGCGTATAATGTGGGCCGCGCGGCCGCCGTGCACCAGGTAATCATGCAGGATATCCGGCGTATTAGGCCAAAAACTAGGCCGGAAAAACTCCACCAGATTGGACTGCGTTAGCTCCTCCAGGTACGATTGCAGTTCTTCCTTGGTATTACGCCAGGTGAAATAGGTATACGAATTATTGAATCCCAGCTTCGCGAGGCCGTACATCGGCTTGGGTCGGCTGAAAGCCTCGGCCAAGAAAATCAAATCCGAATGCTTTCGCTGCAGCTCGTTCAAGCACCAGTGCCAGAAGGCGAACGGCTTCGTATGCGGGTTGTCCACTCTGAAGACGCGGACGCCGCGCGCAATCCAGAATTCGAATACTCCCTTTAGCTCGTTCCAGAGCGCGGGGTGCTCGGCGCAGGTGAAGTCAAAGGGGTAGACATCCTGGTATTTCTTCGGAGGATTCTCTGCATACCGAATCGAGCCGTCGGCTCGCTTGCTGAACCATTCCGGATGCTCGCGAACATACGGGTGGTCAGGAGAGCACTGGAACGCTATGTCGATAGCGACTCTGAGGCCTACCTCTGTGGCGCGCGCCACAAATCGATCGAAGGCAGGCAGCCCCCCCAGCTCTTCGTGCACGCTCTTGTGCCCGCCTGCGGGAGCACCAATGGCCCAGGGGCTGCCGGGCTCGCCGGGCTCGCCGGACGCGGCCACCGGGCTATTGTCCTTGCCCTTGCGGAAGGTCATGCCTATGGGATGTACCGGGGGCAGATAGACGATGTCGAAGCCCATAGCCCTGATCCCTTCCAGGCGCCGCGCCGCATCGTCTAGGGTAGCGTGGCATCCTGGGATGTCTCCACTTGAACGGGGAAAGAATTCATACCAGGCAGCAAAACGGGCCAGCTCCGAATCTACTTCCATCGTAAGCGGCTCGCTCCAAACCGCACTGAGCCCGGGGTCGTGGATTCGGTAGAGTGTCGCGACCCGACCTTCCAGTGCAGCGTCCACCAGCCCCCTGTCGAATGTCGCGGCATAGTCTCGGAGCGCTTTGCTGCCTTCACTGTCTGCGTACTCTGCGACCTCCCGCAGGAGGCGGGCGCCGGTAAGCATCTCCAAGCGTAGTTCCTCTGGCCCCGCATCTCCCTGGACCCGTCGTCCGAATTCTCCCTGCCACGTACCGAATCGGTCCACCCAGGCGCGGATCCGGTATGTATGGCGCCCGAGCTTTGTGGCTAGAAATGTGCCAGTGTACTCGTCGTTACCTTGCAGGAGCAGGCGCACGATGTCTTCTTCGCCGTCCGGGTGCCCTACGTGCAGCTCTACACTGAGCTTGTCATGCCCGTCGACGATGACTCCTGCCGTCACGTCTAGGGCTTCGCCCACCGACCTTCGTATGGGCCAGCGTCCCCCGTCAACCTGCGGCTTGAGGGATGCAATGATCACGCGTGACCAGGCCGGGATTTCGGATTTCATAGTCGAAGACAATTGCTTATAATCTGGTCCACAATACACGTGCCGCGGTCAATTGCTGCGGCCATCACCGGAATAAAGCCGAAATCTTCGCCTACGCGACAACCATCCACGCAGTATGAGAACGCGCAGGGAAAGGTACGGATTGGGTCTGCACGGTGCCGTGAAATCCGAGCCTAGCTGTGATCCAGGCGTACCGAAGTCCGGCCGGCCCACGCCCCTCGGGGCCACCTGGGACGGCGCAGGAGTTAACTTTGCTCTGTATAGCCCCCATGCTACCGCCGTTGAACTTGTTCTCGTCAATGGCTCCGATAGCCAAACCCACGCGTTAACCGGCCATACTGGTCCTATATGGCATGGCTATTTCCCGGGCCTAGTGCCACGGCAGCTCTATGGATACCGCGTCCACGGCCCGTACCGACCTGGAGAAGGGCACCGGTTCAATCCGCACAAGTTGCTGCTGGATCCCTATGCCCGGGCCATTGGAAGACCGTTGTCGTGGAACGAGAGCCTGTACGGCTATGAGCGCGGGCATGCTGAAGGGGACCTTTCCTTCAACGCGAACGACAGCGCTGCCTTCGCGCCCTTGAGCGCCGTCGTGGCGCCGTCGACTGGGGAGGCAAGCCGGCCGGAGGTACCGTGGGACGAAACCATAATCTATGAGACGCACGTCAAGGGGATCAGCCGGCTGCATCCTGGCGTGCCGGAGAAGTTGCGTGGGACGTATGCGGGTCTGTCCTCGGAGGCTGTGCTTGAGCACTTGCATCGCCTGGGTGTCACGGCAGTGGAATTGATGCCCGTTCATGCGGCAGTGCAGGATCATCGCCTTCGGCAGCGCGGGCTCGCCCAATACTGGGGATACAACACGCTGAGTTATTTCGCGCCGGAAGCGCAGTACGCCGCCAGCGACCCCATTTCCGCCGTGGATGAATTCCGAAGCATGGCGGCGAAGCTGCATGCGGCAGGCATCGAAGTCATTCTGGACGTGGTATTTAACCACACCGGAGAAGGAGACCATCTAGGGCCCACGCTGTCGATGCGTGGTATCGATAGTGTGGCCTATTACAGGCAGCGTCCAGATAACCCGCGCTTCCTTATGGATTACACGGGGTGTGGCAACACGCTGGATACGGGCAATCCGTACGTAGTACAGCTCATCATGGACAGCCTGCGCTATTGGGCAGAGGAAATGCATGTAGACGGCTTCCGGGTAGATCTAGCCGCTGCCCTGGCCCGACCCAGGTTCGACGTAGACATGAAAGCGGCACTATTTCAGGCCATCCAGCAGGATCCGGCGCTGCGGGGTATCAAACTCATCGCCGAACCTTGGGACCTGGGTCCCGGAGGATACCGATTGGGGCAGTTTCCCTGGCAATGGTCCGAGTGGAATGGCAAGTACCGGGATGCGGTCCGTCGCTTCTGGCGTGGTGACCCAGGCATGGCTGGCGCATTTGCAACGCGTCTGGCCGGTTCCAGTGATCTGTTCGCTCCCGGGGGCCGGCATTCCACCGCGTCCGTGAATTTTGTCACGGCGCACGACGGTTTTACGCTGTCAGACCTGGTCAGCTACACCAAGAAGCGAAATGCCGCCAATCTTGAGGGCGGAGTGGACGGTAGCAATGCCAACTTCAGCTCCAACTGCGGCCTGGAGGGTCAAACAGACTCCGAAATCATTCTCGCGTGCCGCGACATGCGCAGGCGCAGTTTGCTGATTACGCTGCTTGCGTCTCAGGGCGTGCCCATGCTGCTCGGCGGTGATGAGCTTGGGCGCACCCAGCTCGGCAATAACAATGCCTACTGTCAGGACAACGAAACAAGCTGGTACCACTGGGATCTGGATGAGCGCCAGGAGCGGTTTCTGGCATTCGTGCGGCGCCTGATTCATCTTCGCAAATGCCGGCCGAGTCTACGCCGAAAATGCTTCCTCACGGGCGAACCCGGCACGGATGGTGCAAGAGACGCCGTATGGTGGCATGCTTCTGGCAGAGAAATGCAAAGCAAGGACTGGCCGCGTGCGAAGGCCCTAGGCCTTTTGCTAACGACGCCGGAAGATCGCCTTCTGCTACTTTGCAATGCCTCTCGAGCTGCTGTGAGCTTCCAATTACCCGGAGAAGCAAGCTGGAATGACGAACTGGATTCTGACGGGAAGGAATACCGGACGGAAATCGATGTTGCCGCTGGCGCCGTGGTTGTGCTATCCACCCCGCCGCCTGGCGCCGTCGATTCTGCCTGACGTCCCTGCATATGGTTCAGTGCCTGGTCCCCGGGAGTGCCCCGGCCGGATGTAGCGCTTATTCCTTTTCGCAGCTCGGGGGTCGCGCCCGCACGAGCTGCGGGCACGTGCACCTGCTATTCCTGTTGCGTATAGTTCAACCGGGCGGAATGGGTGATGGGCATGCTTTGTGGCGATGTGGCCAGTGGCTGCGCGAGGCGGGCATGGCTTGCAGTCTGGCCGGTCCCCAGGAGGCGCCTGGCAGTGCGCATTGCTGTCAGCCGGACGCCGAAGACCTGCGGGCAAGTTACTGACTCAATTTCGGAAAGTGATGCAGGCAGGCATGCCACCGCAGTACCTCGTTTTCTGCGCCCTCGCGCTGATCGCAGTATGGAGCGGTATGGTGCCGGTAGGCCATGTGGACACGTCCATAGCCGTTACCTCCTCCTGCATGGCCCGTGCCCTTCCGGGTCCTACGGGCGAAGAGCTGTACCAGAAGGCGTGCGCAGCCTGCCACGGCGCCGACGGCAGGGGGACTGCTGCCGCGCTGCTGGGCTTTGACACGGCGCTGCCGGATTTTACCGATTGCAGTTTTGCCACCAGGGAGCCCGACGCTGACTGGATCGCGGTAGCCCACCAGGGCGGCCCCGTGCGCGGCTTTGCCCAGGAAATGCCGGCATTCGGAGATGCCCTTAGCGAGGCCGAACTACAGGCAATTCTGGACTTCATTCGGACACTGTGCGACGACAGTGCCTGGCCAAGAGGAGAGCTTAACCTGCCCCGTGCGCTTATCACCGAGAAAGCCTTTCCGGAAGACGAGGCCGTGTTCACGATAGAGGTCAAATCCGGCGACAAGGGGGCCGTTATTCAGGAGGTTACGTACGAGAAGCGCATAGGTGCACGCAGCCAGATCGAAATGGTCGTGCCGTTCGGCTTCGGTGTAGGTGAGGGAGGAGGCAGGCTCGGGGACGTGGCGCTTGGATGGAAGCGTGTGACCCTCCAAAGTCTCTCTAGGGGCAGTATACTGGCCTTGGGAGGCGAGCTCCTGCTGCCGACCGGGCACGAACCGTCAGGCCTGGGGACAGGGACTATGCGGCTCGAGCCTTTTGTATCCTTTGGCCAATCCCTTCCGGCCGACGCGTTTATCCAGTTGTTCGGCGGCGTAGCCGTGGATCTGCATCGAGGTACCGCTAGGGACAAAACTTTGCTGCGCGGCGTATTTGGCAAGACGTTTACCCAGGGCCGCTGGGGCCGGGCGTGGTCGCCCATGGTGGAGGTACTCGGATCGGGCTCCCAAGCCGGGCTTACGCTGGATTTTCTTCCCCAGGCCCAGGTGACTCTGAACCAGCGGCAGCACGTTGTGCTAAATGTGGGCGTCCGCATCCCATCACGCGGGCCCGAACGCTCGGTGGCCGTTATGGTCTATCTGCTCTGGGAGTGGTTCGATGGTGGATTTCTGGAAGGCTGGTAAACTTGAAACTGAGTTCCCATGGTTGCAAGACTGTCCATAGTGGTGGTAGCCGTGCTTTTCGGCGTAGCAATGGCCCACCCGGTGCTTTTTGAGTCTGCAGGCCGGGGAGATGAAGCAGTATTCTTCAGGGTCGGCAAGGTGTGCCAGAGCTGCCATAATGGCCTAACGACGCCCTCAGGCGAAGACATATCCATCGGGACGGCCTGGCGTGCATCCATGATGGCCAATTCGGCGCGTGATCCCTACTGGCAGGCTGCCGTTCGGCGAGAAATAATGGATCGCCCAGATGGCCGCGAGCATATTGAAGACGAGTGTGCCGCCTGCCACATGCCCATGGCCCGCTTCGAGGCCCGCGCGGCAGGCAGGCCGGGCCAGGTCTTTGCCCACCTGCCCGTTGGCAAGAGGGTGGCGTCGGCTGACCTGCTGGCAGCCGACGGGGTTTCGTGCACCACGTGCCACCAGATCACGGACGAAAGGCTGGGTACGCGGTAGAGCTTCAATGCCGGCTTCGTCATAGATACAGAAACGCCTTTGGGTGAACGCCGGGTGTTCGGTCCTTACGACGTGGATGCCGGGCGCCGTACCGTCATGCATTCGGCCTCCGGGTTCCGACAGGCAGAGTCGGGTCACATCCAGAGTTCCGAGCTGTGCGCAACCTGCCACACCCTTCCAACCGACGATATGCGTTAGAGCGGGCAGCAAAACAATGAAATACGGCGGCCCTTAGCATGTGGCCGGGCAGGTCGTTGAGCCACGGGGTAGCGCGTTTGTGCGGTGTCCAATAGTCTGTGCCAAACTTGAACTTGCTTATCCTGCTTCCCTTGCAGTCCTTCGGTTTCTTGCCTTCCTTGCGATCGACTTTGTACTGATCATGGTCCAGGCATGCTAATTTCAATACCGTAAAATTGTAGACGTGGCGGGCGCCACCGGCCATGTGCCGGAAGTATCGGTCCTGTTCGCCGGTTGGGTCGAGAAGAAACGTCTGCTTGCGCCTAATAATGCTGGCGTCAAGACACTCGGTGCTGCAATACTTGGCATTGACGTAGATTACTGGACACACGTCCTCCCCTGCAAGATCCACTTCGCACCCGTGGCGGGCGCACGTCCGGGCGGCCGCCACGGTCATTTCAGTAATCCAGTAGGCTGTCTTTGAGGTCTGCGTCAAGAGGACGATACACAACCGTGTCCGCGCCCGCATACATGTACGCGAGCGATGCGACGTCTTCGACGAACCCGGTTTCTCTCCGTGAAGCATTGATCTGAATGTCGTCGCTGATTCCCGCTAAATAGTACCGAAAGTCCGATACGCCGTCTGAACCGTCTGAACCGTGCACAAAGTCGTAATCGGACAGATACAATCTCTTGCCCGATCGCCATTCGTGCGCCGGGAACGACACTTCGTGGTAATAGTGCCGCAGCGTCAGCGTGTCGTCTAAGACGACGACGTATTCGCGAAACACATCTACGGTAATGACGTGATCGTCAGGCAGATCGTGATCAACGAAGACGTCTACGTGACCGAATTCCGTCAAGGTGGGCTGCAAGGCGAAATGGCGGTCTGGCGTGTTGTTGCATGCCATTAAGGATGCGAACAGGGCGGCAATGAGAATGCAGCGTTTCATACGAATGTGAGTTCGGTCGGTCTGACGGACGGTCGGTCTGACGGTCGGTTAGTTTCGGCCCGCTCTTATCTGACAACGTGGTCGACGTGCTATTCGGTTGAGACGGTGACGGTATTAAAGCGAATGGCCGCCTTATGCGTAGTGGGCCCATTTAACAACGAAGTGCAACACTTGATTTGGATGACAGCGCGCTAGCAAGCGCGTATTCATCACGCTGATTACATGTGAGCGAGATGATGTCGGTACGCTCCGTTAAGACATCATCGGAGGGTATCAAATGGCGACGGGCTATCATCATCTTTCCTATGAGGAAAGGTGCCAGATTCACGCATTGAGGAAGCGAGCTGATTCGCTGCGCGAGATTGCGCGACAGTTGGGTCGCTCGCCATCGACGATCAGCCGGGAGTTGCATCGCAACAGCGGAGGTAGGGGCTACCGGTATCAACAGGCTACCCGCTTGGCCAGCGGGCGGCGGAGGAAGGCATCGTTGCGTCCACGGAAGATGACTGAAGCGATGTGGTCTCTTGTGCGTGAGAAGCTCGCCCTGCACTGGAGTCCAGAGCAGGTCTCGGGTCGACTTCGTCGTGATGGTGTCGTTTCGGTAAGCACCACATGGATTTACAGGCATAGCTGGGCGGACCGAGCGGCTGGCGGATCGTTGTACAAGCTGCTGCGTCGCCGTGGTAAGCGGTACAACAGGCGTAACAAGAGCGGTGCTGGGCGCGGCCTGATACCGCACCGTGTAGACATCAGCGAACGTGATCCCATTGTAGAGCAGAAGACGCGGATAGGCGACTGGGAGGTTGATACGATCATCGGGGCGAAACAACAGGGAGCACTGGTATCCATGGTCGATCGCGCCTCGAAATTCACGTTTCTTGAGCACGTTGCGTCAAAGGCTGCGATCGGGGTCCGCCATGCGATCATAGGTTGTCTCAGTCCGGTAAAGGACCGGGTACTTACTATCACGGCGGACAATGGCAAGGAGTTCGCTCATCATCGCCAGATCGCCAGCGCGCTTTCCGCATCGTTTTACTTTGCGAGGCCATACCACTCCTGGGAGCGTGGTCTGAACGAGCACACCAACGGCCTGGTGCGAGAGTACTTCCCGAAGGCAACCGACTTTCACACGGTTGAACCGGCAGCGGTGAGGCGGGTGCAAGCGCAATTGAACAACCGTCCGCGCCGATGCTTGGCCTACCGCACGCCGGCGGAGGTTTTCCTTCCTGCACTAGAGGGCGTGGCAGCCTCCGCGTCCATGGTCTGAGTCGGGTCGTCGCCAGAAAGACCCATAGACCATTGTACCATGTTCGGGTGACATCATGCGTGCCTACACGCAGGGGAAGAGCCATGCTCGCCCGTCGGCATTGGCTGCCTCAAAGGTCAAGGAGCGCGAATTTCTTCGGCCAGCAAGCAGCTTCTTCTCCGGTCGGGCTCCGCCCTCCCTCCGAAGAAGCTCGTTTTCCGCGTTGCCTGTGCTATCTTCTGTCTCTACTCAGGGGCATACTACCTTGTCTACAGTTGTTGCACTTCGGACTTTAATTGGCGGTGTCCCAACGGCTCGGGTGCAGGAGGAAATGCTCTTCATCACCAGACAATTCGATATCGACATTGTCCGCCTCATCCGGCAGGACGCCCTGGAATACGGCAGCAACGACATCGGCTTTGGCTGTCGTCGTGTGTGGGCGGTCGTCAACGGCGCAACGACCGATGTTTAAGCATTCGCTTTTCCAGCGCGCAATCATGTGTGATTGCAACACGTATAACGCCGCATCGTCGTCTAATCGCGGGGGCGTGACCGTATTCTCCGGAGAGACAGATGTTGTTTCGTTTGGGATTCGCACCCACTAGGGAAAAGCGCCTTATCACGGCGCACGTTGGTTGCGGTTGCCGAAAGAACGCAGCCCGGACGGGTGCCGGGCCATGTATTCATCGTGCAACAATACTCTGCGTTCGGACGAACGCGAGAAGGAGACGCCTGCCTATTCGCCGACGCAGATGATCAGTCTGCGCTTGAATCAGCTATGGTATTCGACAGGTGACCCGACGGGTCGAGCACTGCCGCACATGAATTCGATGAGAATGTACGAATTGTGAAGATTGGCCGTAATAGCCGATTTTGAGGCGATATTTGAACCTTGCGCGATTGAACCGTATAATGAATATGCGGGACATACTACGTTCAGTCACGTGTTCGTAGCGCGCCATGTACCGAATACAAGAAGACGTGTCGCAAAGCGATTCGTCGGCGCAAAGACATGAACAAGCTCTAAACGGCAGGGGGACTAGCCATCATCATGGCTGCGACTTAGCCGTAACACCTGCATCGATACAAAATCAAACGCGGACGCCATCCCATGAAACGGCACGAGTTTACCGCAACGCTCTTCGTTTACGATGATGGAACGCTGGTAGTAAGAGACAGCTCCATCCGTGGACTAGTTCTGGAAACCACGTCATTAGCGAAAATGAGATCCGAGTTGGAGCGTGTTGTCCCGCAGCTACTGGTCTTCAACCACAAGTTAAAAGAGGGTGATACGGCACGAGTTGTGATACGGCTTGAACGGTGCACAGAGACGACTTCGGACGAAGCGATGTCAAAACAACGATCACGCCAATCTCTTGAATTAATGTGGGCGGATCATCCGAACATTGAATCATTGGTGTTAGCGTAGGCATTGGCTGGTTACGAAAGGCGTGTACACGAATTGCTGATAGATCACGACTTCGGAGTTAAACGCAACCCAAGCGGCAGTCACGTCATTTGGAGTAACGGCAAGATTGCGGTGTCAGTCCCGGCGCACATCTCTAAGCGACATACCGCGAACGCCATCCTGAAACAGGCTGGTATTGACGTCAAGCTATAGAACCTGTGACGTCTAACTGCAGACTGCCAGGCCGCGGGCGGTAGCCGTTCGCTCCGGCGTGCTTGCGCTCTGCCGATCGCAACTGCCGTAGTGCGAAAATTGATCGCATGCGTTCGCGACGTGCGGTCGGACTATCGTGCGCCCATTGGCGAACGAGTGCGCGATGATGACGGATCTGTTGCCGGATACGGAGTAGTTCCGGCGTCTGCGGAAGCGGTCGGGCCATTGAGCAGGTGCGTCTGTGTATACCAAAGCGCTGGGGCCGGAGGGTGAGGTCGTCGGAGAACTCCCGGAACAGGTTCCGTTCCTGGAGTGGCAGCACAGTGACTAC
The DNA here is from genome assembly GCA_965216255.1 of Rhodothermales bacterium. GTDB lineage: Bacteria > Bacteroidota > Rhodothermia > Rhodothermales > Bin80. The sequence goes on along the minus strand of OZ244148.1, from coordinate 2,094,056 downwards.
CGGGAAGAACGCAATTGCCAGTCCTGCCACATGCCCGTGGTGGAGGATAGTTCTGCCATTGCCTCTGTGCTGGGGCCGCTTCGGCCAGATGTCTCGCGCCACGCTTTTCAGGGAGGCAATTTCTTCATGCTGCGCATGTTGAATCGCTACCGCGCCGCATTAGGTGTTGAGGCCCTGCCGGGAGAGCTGGAGGCGGCGGCGCGACGCACAGAAGATCATCTGCGTGCGAGTACGGCACGGCTCACGGTGCAGCGGGCCGATTACAGCGATGGCGAGCTTGCGATTACGCTACGCGTGGAAAACCTCGCCGGGCACAAACTGCCGACCGGGTATCCTTCGCGCTGGACCTGGATCCATCTTTCGGTTCGCGATAGCGGCGGTGTGCCCGTCTTTGAGTCCGGCCGCCTGGAACCGAGTGGTGCCATAAGCGGCAACGACAACGACGAGGATGCTGAGCGGTACGAGCCCCATTACGAGCAGATTACACGCGAGGACCAGGTGCAGATCTACGAATCCGTGATGGCAGATGTACAGGACCGGGTTACGACAGGCCTGTTTAGTGCCGTTTCCTATGTCAAGGACAACAGGCTATTGCCGGATGGCTTTGACAAAATGACGGCGTCGGAAGACATAGCAGTTCGCGGCAATGGGGCTGCTGACATGGATTTTGAAGGCGGTGAAGATCTGGTGCACTACAGGATTCCCGTACGTGGCCGCGAGGGCCCGTTTGCTGGGCAGGCCTCACTTTGGTATCAGCCGATAGGCTATCGGTGGGCCCAGAATCTGCGGTCCTATGAAGCCTTCGAAACGAATAGGTTTGTGGAATTCTACGAGTCCATGTCGGATGATTCCGGCATTGAGCTTGCATCGCAGGCTTTTGTCGTGCAACGGCCTTGAATGAGGAATTGCCCGAGGTCAGGCTCTTCATTGGTAGCTGGGTGAACGCCGTGTAATCCCGGACGTATTCCGCCATGCAGTTGGGGTGATGTCCAAGGCGGGCCGCTTGTCTGCTGGGCATTTCTGATCAGCATGGCAAGGTATATGGCTCCGTTTTCCCGATCCCCGTTGTTTTGCACTATAGAACCCGCGGCCCTTGGAAAGGATGTGCCAGGCTTCGTCTCGCCGGGGTTAACCCAACCGGGTCACTTCCTGGCGTTTGCGGTACCGGCTTACCCGGGATCAAGTGATCACGCAATGCGCACCGTGAGGGCACCTTCGTATCAGAGCTGTGTGCATGGCATGTCGAAAACAGGCCAGTACCGGTAGGTGGTCCGTTCCACATTTCAGTATATTTGCCGTTGGCCTGTTAATTTCACAAAGTCGGCACTTGCATGGACCACTATCGCGACACTTGCCCGATGAGCCAGCAGGCACTCATCGACGAATTCTTTATCGAGCAACGCGTGCACATTTTGGAAATTGCCGCGTATTTGGACCGCCTGAACCGCGCCGGTGATCGAAATGCCGCAGACGATTTCCGCTACATGGCCCTCAAGAAGGCTGTAGCCGCGTTGACGTCCGATAAGCCTGGGCGCACCGAGCGTGTGCAGATGATTCTGAGTGACAAAGACGTACGACTATTGGAGGAACGCGATCAGCAAAGTGCCTGGGGGGCTCCTCAAGTCGTTTCCCGTCGAAACAATTCACCGACTCAGACCATCCGCTAGCGATGCAGTACATCGATATGCATGCCCACATGGTGTCGCGGACGACGGACGACTATGAGCAAATGGCTCTTGCCGGGTGCAGGGTTGTCACGGAACCGGCGTTCTGGGCGGGTTTCGACCGTAGTTCAGCCGAGGCATTTGCCGATTATTTCCACGTGCTGACCTCGTTTGAGCCCCAAAGAGCTGCCCGCTTTGGAATCCAGCATTACACGTGGCTGTGCCTTAATCCGAAAGAAGGCGAGGATCGGGAGATGGCTCGACGAGTGCTCCCGCTGATACCGCCGTTGTTGGATCGTCCGAACGTGCTGGGCATCGGTGAAATAGGCCTGAATCGCGTCACGCGCAACGAGCTGGCCACGTTTCGGGATCACATTGACCTGGCCGTTGAGCACGACCAGATGATCTTGATTCATACACCCCACCTGGAGGACAAGTACAAGGGCACGCGCGTAATCGTCGATACCCTGGTCGCTGACGGACGCATCCAGCGTGAGCGCGTTATCGTAGATCACGTTGAGGAGCACACCGTCGACATGGTCGTCTCCGAGGGTTTTTGGGCCGGCATCACGTTGTACCCCACCACCAAGTGCTCGCATGCGCGGGCTATTGATATTATTGAGATGTACGGCGACGAACGCATTTATGCCGCCTCGGCGTGCGACTGGGGACGCAGCGCCCCACTGGCCGTGCCACGTTTCATTATGGAAATGCGGCGGCGGGGACACAAAGAGGCCTTTATCAAGAAAATCGTGTTTGATAACCCGCTAATGTTCCTGAGAAGGAATCCCAAGTTTCAACTACCCACCGACCAAGTCGCTGTCGCCCTCAATGCCTGATGCGGATTGCGCCCGAGCTGCACCTGACATATTGCACCAACATTCATGCGGGGAATGGGCTCGAGATGGTCGAGGCAAGCGTCCGGACCTACGGGAGAGTGCTTAAGGCTGCCCTGTCACCCCACGCACCTTTCGGTATTGGACTGCGGCTGTCGGGAGCGGAAAGCCTTGAGGCTTTGCAGCACGATCGGCTTGCGGCGCTCCGAGCCGTGCTGGACCAGGAAGGTCTCTACGTCTTCACCGTCAACGGTTTTCCCTACGGGCCCTTTCACGACCGTCCGGTAAAGGACGCTGTCCACCGGCCCGATTGGCGAGATCCTGAACGGGTAGCCTATACGTTGCGCCTTGCGCACATCCTGGCCGCGCTGTTGCCGGAGCGAATGGATGGCGGCATCTCAACGAGTCCCCTGTCCTACAAGCCCTGGCTCGGCGCAGTATCTCGAGAAACCTGGGCCACTCTTGTACAGCATCTGGTGCAGGTCGTCGCCGGGCTTGTCGTAGTGAAGGAATGCACCAACCGGTTGATTCATATCGACATCGAACCCGAACCGGATGGCCTGATCGAGACAAGCAGCGAATTCGTAGCTTTTTTCAATGATTGGCTTTTGCCTGTCGGTGGGAAATTGCTGAGCGCCCACCTAGGCACCACGCTGGAAGCTGGCGAATCAATCTTGCGCGAATACATAAGGGTATGCTGGGATACCTGCCACCTGGCTGTGGCGTACGAATCTGCATACGAGGCGTTAGAACGCTACCGTCTGAATCAAATTCAGGTCGGCAAAATTCAGATAAGTTCGGCTATCAGGGTTGCGCTGAATGGCAACCGGAAGGGGATTGAGGCCGCACTTGCCCCATTCGTCGAGCCGATCTATCTCCATCAAGTCGTGCAGCGCAACCGTGACGGCACCCTTACAACGTTCCGGGACCTCAATCAGGCATTGCCTCATTTGTACGATGAGCGGGCCAGTGAATGGCGTATCCATTTTCACGTACCCATCTTTATGGAAGGATTCGGATGTATCCAATCGACCCAGGATACCATTGCTGAGACCTTCCGGTTACTAGAAGCGCGGCCGTTCACCCGACACCTCGAAATTGAGACATATACCTGGGGGGTGCTTCCCACTCATCTAAAGAAGCCGCTGGCGGCTTCGATTGAACGGGAATTTGATTGGGTCTTGGCGTCGATGGGACCCGGAGACCCGCCTCAGCAATGCGAGGCGGGTAGCTTGGCAGAGTGACGCACTCGCCTACCCTGTGATGCGATCTTAGCGCCAATAGTCACCGTGGGCTACATACCGACATTAAAGGATAGGGTCAAAGGGCATCTAACGTTGGCACGGGTGTCGAATAGCCCGACGGTGGTGAGTAACGTATTCGCAGGGGCGGCATTGGCCGGCGTGGCGTGGCATCCCAGTATAGTGCCTGTAGCCGTTGCTATGGTACTGTTCTATACCGCGGGCATGTATCTCAACGACGTGTGCGACTATGCACACGACTGCCTTGCGCGTCCGGAGCGCCCCCTGCCGTTGGGCACTGTTACGCGCACAGGTGCATTCGTGGTCGCCGTCCTGCTGCTTGCCGTCGGAAGCGGGCTGCTGCTCGGCGTTTCCGGGACTGTGCTGCTGAGTGGGCTGGTGCTCGTGGGCTTTATTGTCGTCTATGATCTGTGGCACAAGGAAAATTCCCTTGGCCCGGTCCTCATGGCATGTAACCGCGCTCTGGTCTACACGATAGCGTATTTGGCTTTCGCGTCCGAAGTGCGCGGCCCGCTGCTATGGGTTATTGGCATGGCACTGGTGTATGTCATCGGATTGACCGCGGTCGCCAAGCACGAGACGAAGCGGACTATTACGCAGCGGTGGCCCATCTTTTGTCTGCTCGTGCCCGCAGCATATTTTGCTTGGCAAATCCCGTGGGGATGGATATGGTGTCTTGTGCCCCTCTTTGCAGCGTGGACCGTGTGGAGCATTGCACGCGTTAACCGGGGGCAAACGGCCGCGGGCATCATGCAGCTCATTGCCGGCATCTCCTTGTTCGACGCCCTCGTTCTGGCATCGCTCCAGGCCACGTTCCTCCTTTTGGTTGCATTGGTCGCCTTCGGGCTCACGCTGCTGCTGCAACGCTTCGTAAAGGGCACATGAACGCCTGACCAATCGCGAAGCGGTCCGGCCCGTTTCGAGCACTGCTAAGCGCGCGTGCACAAAACAGTCGTCATCAACGTTGTTGGATTGGCGCCCCGCTTGCTCGGAGCGCACACGCCGGCGCTCGCATCCTTTGCCCGGCGCGGGAGGCAGGTCCCGATTCTCCCGGTCACGCCTGCCGTAACGTGTTCGGTGCAGGCCACGTATCTTACCGGCACAGCACCGGCGCAGCACGGCATTGTGGGAAACGGGTGGTACGTTCGCGATGAATGCGAAGTCAGGTTTTGGCGACAATCGAATCGCCTGGTGCAACAGCCGAAGGTGTGGGACAAGGCTCGCCAGCTTGATCCCGAATTTACGGTGGCGAATCTGTTCTGGTGGTACAACATGTATTCCAGCGCAGATATCGCGGTCACCCCGCGGCCCATGTATCCCGCCGACGGACGCAAGATACCCGACATCTACGCCGTACCACTCGGATTGCGGCCAATGTTACAGAGAGACTTGGGTGCTTTCCCGCTGTTCAAGTTTTGGGGCCCTGGTGCAAGCATCCAATCTAGCCGTTGGATTGCCGAAGCATCGATTCGTGTAGACCAACAGTACGATCCCACGCTCACGCTAATCTACCTGCCGCATCTCGACTATTGCCTGCAGCGTGTGGGGCCGGATGACCCATCTATCGAACGGGACCTGCACGAGATTGATACGGTTGTCGGCGATTTGATGGCCTACTATGAGGAGCGTGGCACACGTGTATTGGTGCTGTCCGAATATGGGATTGTGCCTGTTAGCCGACCGGTACACATCAATCGACACTTCCGTCAGCAAGGTTGGATCGCTATTCGGGAGGAGCGGGGACGGAGAGGCTGGAGGCGGGCGATTGCGAGGCCTTCGCGGTGGCCGACCATCAGATCGCCCACATCTATGTAAGGCGACCGGAATTGATTGCCGCCGTCAAGGAACTAGTCGAAGACCTCCCCGGCGTGGCGCAGGTCCTTGATACAGAGGGTAAGCATGCACACCACCTCGATCATCCGCGGTCTGGAGACTTGGTAGCCCTTTCCGATCCCGACGCGTGGTTCACCTATTACTACTGGCTTGACGATTCCCGTGCCCCGGATTTTGCACGCACGGTGGATATCCACCGCAAGCCGGGCTACGATCCGGTCGAACTTTTTCTGGATCCCGCTGATCGGCTGGTCAAGGCAAGAATCGGCCTCACCTTGCTCAAGAAGAAGCTCGGCTTTCGCAGTCTCATGCAGGTTATATCCCTGGATGCCACGTTGGTAAGGGGATCGCACGGCGTGTCCACAGCACTCGACGATGGGCCAATGGCTATCGTGTCGTCAAAGGAGATGCTGCCTGATGCTCCGCTGGAAGCTACCGATATCCATGACCTTATCCTTGCGCTCTTGGCAGTTTAGAGAATACCCAGCTTGGATCCCGTGTGGTCCGGATCCACATCGATGCGGACGGCTGCGGGCGTCATGTATCCCCTCCGCTGTTGACTCGTGACCGGGACGGCGAGTAAGTGTAACGGGCTCGTTGCCCCAAGTCCCAAGAAATTGTCCAACTCCTCACGCTGGTGGTTACGGAGCGCATGCATCGGGTATGCGACGAGGGACATTATGCCCTTTACCTGGCGACCATTCCTCTTACGGCGGAGCACATCCTTGACAATGGGGATGAAGTAAGCGGGCGCCTTACCAGACCTCATGCCCCTCGCCATTACCAGCACTCGCGCTGCGATGTCATAGGCTTCCGAGTGTTGGTTGTGCAACACCAGGCGATTGCCGACAGGATCGATTCCTCACCTGGGCCTTCGATGTGGCCAGGCCCCGGAGGATGTATGGCCATGTGTTCACTCAATAATGACCTGGAGATCAGGCGCACTTCAATCCATCCATGGCCGTAGGGTTATGGCCGCCCGCCGTATGGGCTAGAATTCGATGAGACCAAAAACGCTACATTGCATGGACATGGGACCTTGCTGCAAGTGTTCCTGTTTCCCCCTAGCCTTGCAACGCTTGGTGTAGGGGCCAGACTTTCTCTGAATCTGGCTTGGGTTCTGTATGTAACCGATGTAGGAGCGCCGTTGGGATTTGACATTCGGGACCGGGGCAATGTCTTTGCGATAGGCTGGACGCTTGTCCCGTTTCTTGCGTCGTCAATGCATAGCCGGCTGACTCGCCACGTAGCGACCCATACTGCGCTACCTGGTGCGTGCGGCCACCAACAGGCAGCAGATCAATCTCAACGCAGCGGCAGGCCTGACGCTGCGGCGCAGCACGGTCCTGCTGGACAAGGAGTCCTGCCGGTAGCTTTTTGGTCGGCAAACTGCCTTCCGAAAGCGCGAATGTGTTGTGTTCAAATGGCAATGAAGATCCAATACAAACAATAGTATACATACCCGAACCCGTCGAATTCAGGTCGCGCGATTGTGCTCTTTCGTGAGTTTCCCTAGGCACTGTCCAGCATCTTCAAAAAGGGAGTCAAGTTCCGCAGGGCGCAGGCGCCAGCGCCAGTTGCCGCGAAGCGTGCCGGGTGTATTCATGCGCGCCTTGGCCGAAAGGCACAAGATGTCCTGAACGGGCGTAATTACCCAATCTGCCCGTGAGCTCATTAGGGCGCGCACCGCGCAGCCGCAAATGTCCAACGCGGCGTCACCGTAGGCACTCAGATAGTGGGACGCAAATGCTCGTTCGTTTTCCGGCAAGTCAGGGGATGCCCACCATCCAAGCAAAGTGTCGTTGTCGTGTGTGCCCGTGTAAGCTACCAGGTGCGTCCGGTAATTGTGCGGAAGATGTTCATTGTCATGGTCAAGGCCAAAGCCGAATTGCAAAACGGCCATGCCAGGCAACCCGAACTGCTCCATAAGAGCGGTAACGTCTTCCGTGATGATCCCGAGATTTTCGGCCACGATGGGAACGCGACCCAGCCTGGTCTGCAGGTGCTGGAATAAGGCTGCGCCCGGCCCTGCAACCCAGCGGCCATGGACAGCGGTAGTTTCGTGGACTGGGATCTCCCAGTAGCCCGCAAACCCCCGGAAATGATCCAGCCGAATAACATCGAACAGGCCCAGCGCATGCTCGAGTCGCCCCGTCCACCACACATAATCATTTTCCTGCATTGCGCTCCAGCGATAGAGTGGGTTGCCCCATCGCTGCCCGGTTGCGCTAAAAAAATCCGGTGGGACGCCGGCAACGACCCTCGGGTGACCATCCGGTTTCAGATCGAACAGGTGCTGCGCAGCCCAGACGTCGGCGCTGTCATGGGCCACATAGATGGGAACGTCGCCTGCCACCAGCACGCCCTGGGACCGGCAGTAGCCGTGCAGCGCGCGCCACTGGCGATGGAACAGGAATTGCCAGAATTGGTGCTTCCTCATGCCGCGGGCGTATACCTGCGTGGCATCAGCCATGGCAGCTGGCTCGCGGCGCGCCAGCGCCGGGGGCCACTCCGTCCACACGGCTCCATGCGCCACCTCCTTCAGGGCGGCAAAGAGGGCGTAGTCGTCCAGCCATCTCGCCGACGCCCTGCAGAAGGATCGGAATTCATCGGGCGGCGTTTGGCGCTCAAAGCGCATGAATGCGCGCTCCAGCAATGCAGCTTTGTATGGGATTGCCAGCGGATAGTCCACGCTGTCCTCCCGAAACTCCGGTCCGTCTTGCAGGTCCCGATCCGTCAAGAGACCGTCCCGTCGCATCAGATCGGGACTTATGAGCAGCGGATTGCCCGCAAACGTGGATGGGCTCGCATAGGGAGAATAGCCATATGCTACCGGTCCCAACGGCAACATCTGCCATACGCGCTGGCCTACGGCCGCACAGGCATCGACGAATCGGTATGCTTCTGGTCCGAGATCCCCGATGCCAAAACGGCCTGGGAGACTCGTAATATGTAGCAGCAGGCCGCTCGAGCGTGCAAGACGCATGCCATTACCTCCGCCAGATTCATGTGGGCCCGCTGAATTTACGGAATGTCATTCCACATCCGGGATCATGCAATGAACATCACGGAATGCCGGGCAGATGATGTGAATGCCCTTGCCGAGCTATTTGATGCATATCGCCGCTTTTACCGCGCCCCCGCGGACCTTTCCGGGGCACGGAGATTTCTGCTCGAAAGGCTGGCGAACGAGGATTCCATCCTTCTTATGGCTAGGGACTCCGCTGGTACACCTGTCGGATTCGCGCAATTGTATCCTTCGTTTTCTTCCGTACGTATGGTAGCATTGTGGATACTGAACGATCTGTATGTCGCTCCGCATGCACGCGGGCAGGGCATAGGGCGCGCGCTGATGGATGCAGCCCGTGCCCGGGCACTAGAGGCAGGGATTGCGGTGTTGGCACTCGCCACGGAGAAGGACAACCGCGTGGCCAAGGGCTTGTACGATTCGTGCGGCTACATTCGTGACACAGAATTCGACCATTACGAGCTGGATTTGCGCGGCAGCTGATCCAATCCGACACCCATGCTCATGCAGGAAATTCTTCAATCGCTTACTGCAGCGGATTACCAGTTCCTTATCGGTGTCATTGACGGGCCTCTGGCCTCGGCAAAGCGACTCCGCGTGGAGTTAGCGGCCCTGGAGCAGCCGAGCAGCGGGAGGGAGAGCGGAGTTCTCTGCCAGAGCCTGGAGCATGAGATTCGGTATCTTGGTAGCAGCGACATAGCCTACGGATTCCGTAAGGCGTGGGGGCAAACTCCGGGCGTACCCTTTGCAGCCATTATCACGGACACGGCAAAGGTGCTTAAGGTGCCCCTGTTGCGCCTGGGAACGGAACGGGAAATGCTCTGCGCACTGGTGGAGGACTATGCCACGCGGGAGTTTTCCCGGCGTTCGCCGGAAGAACAGCAGCAGCTCCTCGAAAGTCTCGGCATAGAGCGGGCACGGGCCGCGGCTTTTCTCAAGAAATCTGCCGGTGTTTTCGCGTTGCCGGTCTTAATCCAGGCGTTCGGTACCCTTGTCGTGGACGGGTTGATCAAAACCCTTCTGTTCGGCGTGATTGCACGGCTGATTGGCAAACAGCTCAGCGCCCGGCTGTTTTCCCTGTTGTTTGCCCGCATTCCGTGGTGGGTAGGCTGGATTTCGCCGGCCACATGGGCGGTAGCCATAGGCTGGACGGCCCTCGACGTTCAGGGGCCCGCCCGTCGCAAGACTGTGCCGATCGTGCTGTATCTGGGTCTTTGTTGCCTGCGCCCGAGTGAAGCCCACTTGCTGGAGGCAGAGGGTGCATAGGGAGGTGCGTTTACGTGCCTGATCCGGACTTGCGCCGCAAGGGTTTGCAGATATGCGGGAATAGGCGGCCTATTGGCCTGCCGCAGAAATCCCTGTTTCAATGACTGTACTCTGCATGGAGATTCATGTAGCGTTTAAATTCCGCATAGGCCCGGTCCGTCAACTCCACTGCCGCACCGGCGGTGACGTCGACAATACGGGGATACTCAAGGGCACCGGCCCCGGCCGTATCCACGATAAGAGTCCGCAGTCCGAGGCGCCGCTGCAGCAGGGTGCCCTGCCTGTAGAATACTTGAAACCTTTCGGCCGGTACGATCCACACGCAATGCCGAAATACGCCGCGCCGCACAAACAGGTAGCCATCTTGCAGGGCATAGCCGTGATGGCGGTACTGGAGGATGGCCAAGTACAGCAATAGCGGCGTGGCGCAAAGACTCCAGAGCGCATTTGGCCAAAAGACGGATGGTACAATAAGTAGGAGGAGCAATACAAGCAGGTAACGCACAAAGGTGCGGCGAATGGTCAGCTTCGATACCCGTTCGAAAGTCTCTGGCAGCGCGATGCGCTTGATTCGCGCGGCTACGCGTAGTACTTCTTCCAGTCTGGCAAAGGGTACGCCTGTCTGGTAGCCTTCCTTAGCCACGTCGTAGCCAACCGTCTGCAGCTGCAGACGGAACCAGCCGAAGCGTCGCATCAGCGGGTTTGTACGAATAATGAGCGCCTGCAGGCGCTTTAGGGGAATGACGCCTTCGCGAACGGTCAGTAGTCCGTGGCTTCGCTGCAAACGTGCACCGTCCAGATGCAGCTTGAAATCATAGTAACGCACCACTTGAAGCACGAGGCCAGATAGCCACGCAAGTATAACGGCGCACGCGGCAAGAATGCCCGCCAGTGCCCACCTCGAAGCACCCGCGGCCAGCGCATGCTCCTCCACACCCAGCCTCGCCAGCCAGTACGAAAAATCCTCGGCGGCGATATTCATGCCGTTGGCCAGGATCTGGAAGCCTGAAAAGATGATTGCAATGTAGAGGAGCGAAAACCTGAAGGCCCCGGACAAGAGGAGCCGGCGCAGCGGAAGCGCAAAGATCAACTGCGCCCCAGATTGCTCACCTTCGTGTGGTAGGGCATCCGGAGCGTCCGCGGCGGAGTTCTGGCGGTAATTCCGCACCATGCTGCGGATCCGCAGAGCTTCGTTCAGATGCACGCACTCTAGGACTCCTTCCGCATCCGTACTCCCCGCCGTCTCAATCTTTACCTTGGCCGTACCCAGGATGCGCGGTAGCAGACTGCGCTCTATGGCGATGTTCTGTATTCGCTCCAGTGGAATGTTGCGCTTGCGCCGCGTGAGGATGCCGCTGTGGAGAACGATCTCCCCGGCATTGATCCAGTACCGGAAGCGAAGGTAGCGCGCCGCGATCAGCGGAAGCGCCACACAGCTGTAGAGTACAAGAACGACTACCAGGATTGTGTTATCGCCGCGTGACTGGCCCGCCCAAGACGGAATAAGCCCCAGAACCAGTGCCGGGATGCTCTTCAGCAAGGGTTGCAGCAGCGACAGTGGGTGCAGGCGGAGCCCGGGCATTAAACGGCGTATTCGGTAATGGCTTCCTTTACCTGGTTCCGCAGATGCTCTGCGTCCTCGTATCGTAAACCTGGCAGCACGACCTGGCTACTTCGCGCCCCGGCCGTATGCACGATGAGCCGGCCGAGGTCAAAATTGCGCTCAATCATGTCCTGCGAGACATCCAAATGCTGGACGCGGCGAAGTGGCACAACGGTATAGACCCGATTCCAGATGCCGCGTTCGAGGTACAGCTCTTCCGGGCGCAGGGCAAAGCGCCAGTATCGGTGCCGGAGGACAGGTACTATAGTGGTCCAGGCGATACCCATAAGTATGGCCAGGACCGTGAGTGTGCCGGGTGGCAGGCCGCGCCCAATGCCGAATAAGGAGGCGATTTCGGAGAGAAGGACGGCGAAGATGACGGCGCCCCATGCGAGTGCCGCCTTTATTCTCCATACCGTCTTGATGGCCGGATCCAGAGGTTGCACGGAATTTACGTTGTTAGATTCAGCACGGTTGGGGAATCGCAATCGGGTGTGGGCGGCGCACAATATTACCCTTGAAACTAACGGCGCAGGTTAGGTTTCAGAGGCAACGCGGATCTAGTAGCGGACACATGAGGTCACCGAGGACGGTAAGCATTTTGGGATGCGGGTACTTGGGGTTGCCCCTCGGCCTGGAGCTCGTTCGCCGCGGATGGCGTGTACGCGGATCGACTACGACGCCGGAAAAATGCCCTGAGCTCCGGCGGGCCGGTATTGAGCCGTTCCTTCTACGAGTGCCTGGCGAAGTGGCGGGCCAGGGAGCCTTCTTTGCCTCGCGGTTCCTGGTGCTCAACATACCGCCAGGGCGACGGCGCCCCGACGTGGAGTCCTGTTTTGCGGTTGTGATTGGTGCGCTGGTGCAGGCGTTTTGTGCTGGCAGCGTGGAGTTAGTCCTGTTCGCCAGTTCCACCTCCGTGTATGCGCCGCGGAATAGCGCGATTGCAGAGGCGGATGTGGCGGCTGCGCCCTCTGGATCTGCCTCCGGGCGGGCTTTGCTGAAGGCGGAAGCTGTGCTCGGAAACAGTACGCAGTTTGATACTACAATTCTTCGCTTCGCTGGACTCTATGGATACGAGCGTCCACCCGGCCTCTTCCAGCGCGGTGTCATTCCCAACGGCGACCTTCCCGTGAATCTTGTGCACCGCGATGACGCCGTAGCCATCATGTGCATGATTCTGGAACGCGACATACGGGGTGAAATCTACAACGTTTGCACAGATGAACATCCCAGCCGCGCAGCTTTCTATTCCCTGGCCGCGACCTGGATTGGCAGACCACCACCGAAGGTGGAAGCTACGGATGCTGCCCTGTACAAGTGCGTTAGCAACCGAAAACTCAAGCAAAGTCTCGGCTATGTCTTCCGCCATCCGGATCCGCTCGTACGTGCTCCATAGACGGTACTTCCACCGACCAAATCTTTGTTGCCATGAACCCGCTGACACCAGAAGAGGAACGTGTTATCGTCCACAAGGGGACGGAACCTCCGCATTCCGGTCCATACAATTTGCATGAAGCCCCGGGCCTGTATACATGCAAGCGTTGTAACGCTCCGCTTTATCGTTCGGACGACAAGTTTGAGTCCCATTGTGGATGGCCAAGCTTTGACGACGAAATAGAAGGGGCAGTTACGCGGCTGCCAGACCCGGATGGCAGAAGGACTGAAATTATTTGTGCCTACTGCCGAGGGCACCTTGGCCACGTATTCGTTGGAGAGGGCTTTACGCCACGCAATACGCGTCACTGCGTCAATTCCATCTCCATGAATTTCGTGGCGGGTGGAGACTAGCGACCGGAGTCTTGCGGAGCCATGATGCAGGTCTGGCGCCGCCGCCGGTTTCCCCGTGGTGCCGTCGAGAGGAACGGCCTTGACCCGCAGCGCCAGGACGCGTGAACGGCGCGGCATCTAACCCGTGCGTGCCGGAGGTGGGAGTCGAACCCACACACCCTATCGGATACAGGTTCCTAAAACCTGCGCGTCTACCATTCCGCCACTCCGGCTAGCCTCTGGAATTGCTTAGAGCCGCGGCGTGTTCCAGTGTCCGGGATTGCGCCCGGCTCGGGAGTTCTACGTGCGGTAGAGCGAGAGCATGGAAACGGAGGCAACGGGTGCAAGCAGCGTGGCGGCTAGCAGGCCACCGACCACGGTGACGGCAAGACCCAGCCAAAAATCGCCGCCGTCAGGGAAGACAAGCAAGGGTAGCATGGCGGTAACCGTGGTTAGCGTCGTGGTCCACATTGGTCTCATACGCTCGCGTACGGCCAGCCGTGCCAGGGTGCCTGAAGAGGTGGCCGGGCGCAGCCGATTCAACTGCCGGTACCGGTCAGCAAGGAGGATGCTGTCGTTTACGGCGATGCCGACCAGCAGGACCGTGCCAATAAATGCGCCCTGGGCAAAGTTGGCCCCAGTCCACAAGAAGCCTGCGCTCACGCCAATCGCTGCAAGCGGCAGACTCAGCATTACCACCAGCGGCAGCCGCCATGACTCAAAGATCGCCGCCGTGATCAGGAATACCATTATAACCGTGGCTAGCATTATCCAGCCAAAGGATTTTGCCACCTCTTCCGTGAAGAAACTGTATTGCCGGCGTTGAAAGGCATAGCCAGCCGGAACGGCAAAGGTCTCGACCGCACTGTCGGCAAATTTTCTGGACATGGCGAAGGGTCCACGGAAATCTATGCTGATGTAGCGCAAGTACTGCTGATTCTTGCGTTCAATACCCGCCGGCGTCTCTACCATGGAATAGTCCGAAAGGCCCGCAAGCCGCACAAACAGGCTGTCATTCACGGCCAGCGGCCGGTCGACTACGCGGTCCACGTCGATCGATTCGGCGCCATCGATAATCAGGCGAACCGGGACCTCGGACTGGCCTTCAATATCCGCGTATCGCAGAGGGCGCGTTGTGGTAAATACCGGGCGCATCCTACCCGAGAGCCACCTGGCCGTGACCCCGGTGCGTGCCTGCGCGTCCGCATCCCACCGAAACTGCAGCACCTGGCGCGTCTGCCCATAACCGTAACCATAGCGCCCGGCATTGGTGTTGACCCCCATGACCCGGCGGCTACGCTTGCGCGCGTGTTCGGCAAAGCGTTCGCTTAGCTCTTCCAGATCTTCGTAGTTGGGGCCGGTCGCCATCACGCTTTCACCGCCTGAGCTTCCTCCGCTCCAACCGCTGGAGTGGCCCTGCGGTAGGAGACCGTAAATGGATATGGCAATGCCTCCCTGCAGGATGGCCTGCCGGATCATCCGTTCACGGACCATGTAGGGTTCGCTCGTCATAAGGGACCCATCCACGAACTGGACCTGCATTGAGGCGGAACGCTCGGTGGCGCGAACAATGGTGCGTCCCACAGACGCGGAGGCGAGGGCTATCTGTTCGTATCGGTGGATCAGGGAGTCGGCCCGCTCAATGGGGTTGCCCGGCGGGAATCGTAGGGACACGCGTACGGTCGGGCGCAAATTGTAATTCCAGCCCGGCCCAAACGTTACGTTGCGCAAAAATGGACGCATGATACCGCCGAATGCGGGTTCCACGACATCGCGTACGTCCTTCACTACGTCTGTTCCCAGGGTCGCGTTATAGAGCTTGGCAAGTCGGGCTACCGGCTGCGACCACTCGGTATTGTTGGGCTCAGTCCATTCGCGCGGCAGCAGCCACAGCGGAATGCCTAAAAGCAGGAACAGCCCAAGGAGCGTAAGTTTCGGAAAGCGGGCGGCCCATCGATAGGGTGTGGCCACTGCGCGCCGGAGCCAGCGTCGGCGCACGGGCTCTGTCCCTGGCGGCAGAAATCGACCCGCCACGGGAACGATCAGGGCGGCGGTGGCAAGTGAAATCAGCAGTGCCAGGCTTACGAGTGCCCCGAAGGGAAGAAACAGGGCGCGCAGTTCCCCGCTGAGATACACGAGGGGAAGCATAACCGCAATGGTACTGAGCGTGCCTCCCAGAAGAGGTAGCCACACGGCCCGGAGAGACGAACGCGCAATGGCCACTTCGCGCTGGAGTCCCTTCAGGCCGGACTGCGCGTGCATGGATCGCTGCAGCACGAGCTGCTCTACCATCACGACGCTATTGTCCACCAAGAGCCCGAAGACCAGCACCAGCCCGGCGAAGGTAATCAGGTTAAGCGTCAGTCCCAGCGGATCGAGCAGCGCCAGCGCCAGTGCTAGCGCAACGGCAACACTGAAAAGCACGATAAGCGTCGCGCGCACACTCTTGAGCATGAATAGCAGTACCAGGATGACCAGCATGAGCCCGAGGCCGCCACGCCAGGCCAGGTCACGGAGCTGCTCGCGCACGTCTTCGGTCCTGTCGTCTGCAACAAGGATCCGGATTCCGGGAGGCAGTTCGCTGCGAAGTCCGTCGATCCGCGCGTAGACTGCATCAGCCAGGGCGATCATGTGGCTGCCCCGCGCCCGTTCCAGTCGCAAGGTGACAACGGGATTTCCGTCAATGCGGCTTATGGAACGCCGGGGTGCCGGGCCAAGCGAAATCGTGGCGATGTCATCCAGATGGACGGGGGGCAGGCCCGCGCGCGGAACGCTCACCACCAGGCGTCCGAGCGCCCGCCTGCTGCCTTCGGCCGGGCTGAGCAGCAGCATGGACCGGCCCTGGGTTCGAAGGCTACCGTAGACATCGTCCTGCATCGCCTCAAGAAGTCGAAGACGGACATCATCGGGCTCTATGTTGTGGGCCGTGAGGCGGTTTGGATCCAGCTTGATGAGCAGTTCGCGTTCGGTGCCGCCCTCGACGGCCACTTCACCCATGCCGTCCAGGCTCTGGAATTGCGGGGCCAGATGCTCCTCGGCCATGCTACGCAACTCATCCGGCGTGCGAGGCCCGACCAGTTGCAGCGTGATGAATCCCTGCTCGTCCCGAAGGGCCTCCGGTACCTGTTTGGTAAGCTGGGGGTAAACGCGGTCGGGCAAGACGTCGCGCAGCAGCATGAGACGCTCGTTCACCTGCGCCGTGTACACGCCCAGGTCTACATCTTCGGCAACGCTGAGGCTGATGTTGGCGCTGCTTTCTTCCGAAAAGCTTTCTATGTCGGCGGTCCCGGGAACGGTCTGCAAGACCCGTTCTATGGGTGCCGTCACATACCGCTCCATCTGGCGCGGCGATGCGCCGCCCCAGTAGGCGGATACCCGTATCTCCGGCAGTTCCAGCTGGGGGACCCACTCCACGGGCACGTTCAAAGCGGCCCACATGCCGGCCATGAGAAGGGCGCCCGCCCAAGACAGCACGGCGATTGGGCGTCGGAGCCACCCGGCTATCCAGTCTGAGCCACGGGAGGCCGAGCGCTTCACAAGACCGGGAGGCTTGGGAGGCAGCCGCCGTGCGACAGGTTGGGGTTGCCCTGGCTGAAATCGGCCCGTTGCCTGGTGAAGATGGATCCGAGAGAATACATGCCGGCCATACCAAGTCCTCAGAGAAAGGGTTTCACGCCGGCGTGGGCGTGTCCCGGCACATCCCCGCAGGCCGCGCTGCAGACGTACTCACGGGCGTTTGATGCACGCCGTGAAATGCCCGGGTGCGCTTTCTCGCAGGGGAGGCACGCCTGTCTTGCATTCTGCGCCGGCCAGTGGGCAGCGGGTATGGAAGACGCAGCCGGTAGGGGGGTGCATGGGACTTGGCACGTCTCCCGCTAGCAGCAGTCTCTTCGGTCTTCGCGCTGGATTAGGTGTAGGCACGGAGGACAGCAGCGCCTCCGTGTATGGATGGACTGGGTTGGCATAGAGCTCCCTCGCGGGAGCCATCTCCATAATGCGCCCGAGGTACATTACCAGAATCCGGTCGCTAATGTGCTCGACGACAGCCAGGTCGTGGGCGATGAATAGCATGGCCAGCCCCAGGCTTTCCGTGAGGTCCTGCAGCAGATTTACTATCTGGGCCTGGATGGATACGTCGAGCGCGGAAACGGGCTCATCCGCGACGATAAATTCCGGCTCTACTGCGAGCGCCCGCGCTATTCCGACGCGTTGCCGCTGTCCTCCCGAAAACTCGTGTGGGTATCTCCCGGCATAGGACGCTGAAAGGCCCACCAGCTCGAGTAGCTCCGCAGCCCGCTCGGCGCCGCCTCTTCGATGGATGCGAAGCGCATCTCGGATGATGCCTCCGATGGTCATGCGGGGATTCAGACTCGCGAAGGGATCCTGAAATATGATCTGCAGGTGCCGGCGGTAGCTGCGCAGTCTCGCCCGAGACAGCCGCGTGAGATCCTGGCCCCGATACAGGATCGAACCGGAGGTGGGCTCAACAAGTCGGAGCAGGACGCGGCCTAGGGTCGTCTTGCCCGAGCCGGATTCTCCTACGAGCCCTACAACTTCTCCCGGCCTTATGGCAAGAGTCACATCTTCCACGGCGTGGACATACCCGCGGCCGCGGCCAAAGACTCCGGTATGTACCGGGAAGCGCTTGGTCAGGCCGCGTGCCTCTATCAGGCTGCCAGTCACGGCAGGTTGATGGATGGCAGTCATGAGGCCGCCTTGGGCATTAGCTCAAGGTCCCGCCAGCGAAGGCAGCGTACCCACCGCGCTCCAGGTGCAGGTTCTAGAGCGGGGCGAGCGGTTCGGCACGCGTCGGCTGCGAACTCGCAGCGCGGGTGGAAGGCGCAGCCCTTCGGCAGGCGGGCCGGATGCGCGGGCGTACCCGGAATGGCCCGCAGCCGCGCTTGCCGTCCCGGCAGCGGAATGGACCGCAGGAGCCCGGCTGTATAGGGCATCAAGGGAGCGTCGAAGAGATCCCGTACGCCTGCCTCTTCCACACAGCGCCCGGCATACATGACCACCACCCGATCCGCCATCTCGGCAATGACGCCCAGGTCATGGGTAATGAAAAGAATGCTCATATGGAATCGTGACCGGAGCGACCGCAAGAGATCCAGGATCTGCGCCTGAACGGTGACATCGAGAGCCGTGGTTGGCTCGTCAGCGATGAGGAGTTTCGGCGTAGACGAAAGGGCCATTGCGATCATCACCCGCTGGCACATCCCACCCGAGAGTTGGTGCGGATAGTCCCGAAGGCGCCTTGTAGGCTCCGCGATACCGACGAGCTCCAAAAGCTCAGCTGCGCGGCCGAGGGCCGCCCGCCGGGTGGTGCGCTCGTGCAGCAGGATGGCTTCAGCGATCTGCTGTCCGACTGTAAATACGGGGTTGAGGCTGGTGCGCGGGTCCTGGAAGATCATGGACAGGTCCTTGCCGCGCAGCATTCGCATCCGTGCTTCAGGCCGCTGGACCAGATCCTCGCCTTCAAAAAGAATCTCTCCGGCAGCGATGCGGCCAGCCGGCGCTGGGATAAGTCCCATGATGGAAAGGCTGGTTACGGACTTGCCGGAGCCCGACTCACCTACCATGCCAAGCGTCTCGCCGCGGTCTACGTGAAAGCTCAGCCCGTCAACGGCCCTGACGAGTCCTGCGTCCGTATCGAAGTACGTGCGGAGCCCCTTTACCTCGAGTAGTCTTTGCAGGCTTGCCATCGGCCGCGAAGAATGCGCAGCGACAAGATACTGACACCATTAGTTCGTAAATGGCTATTATCGCAGGATGACGCTCCTGACACTCTGACGCCTTATAACCGTGATTTTGCGTTTCTGCGTACTCCTTCTGACGGCATCCCTTATGGGGTGCGAGCAACAAACGGCCCTGGTTGTGGCCACCACAACGGATGTCTCGACGCTCGATCCGTTCGCCATGTTCAGCCGGATTGAAACGAGCGTGGCTGATCACGTGGTGCAGACGCTCACGTTTCGGGATCACGACATGGAAATCGTTCCCATGCTCGCAACCGCCTGGCAGCGGCTGGACGATGATCTCACGTGGCGGATTGAGCTCCGCCAGGGCGTCCTGTTTCACAACGGAGAGCCCTTCGATGCGGAGGCGGTTCGGTTCAGTATCGATGAAGTGAACATGCGAAATAAGGCGGGAATGACGCTCGGCGGTGCCACGGTGGCGGTGCCGGCGGCAGAGATTAGGTCCGTGGAAGTGTTGGATGCGCACACCGTACTTCTTTCGACATCCAGCCCCAAGGCGCTCTTGCCTTTCTATCTTTCCCAAATCCCTATCATCGCGCCCGGGTTCTACGGGTCTGCTCCGGATAATGTGCGGGCGGAGGCTATGGTGGGCACAGGACCCTACCTTATCAGCGAACGGGTTCGGGACAGCCACCTGACGCTCAGCCGGCATCCGGGCTACTGGGGTGCGGCCGCCTCCATCGATCAGGTGACGTTTCGCGTTATTCCGGAGATTTCGACGCAGATTGCCGAGCTCGAAACGGGCGGTGTCCATATCGTTCCGGCGCTGCCGCTGGACCAGGCGCAGGTCCTGCTGGATGCGCAAGGCGTGCAAGTACAGACCATAGAGGGCGGGCGGCGGATGATGGTGGGTATCACGACGGAAGGAGGCCCCGAGCCGCTGCGGGACAAGCGCGTCCGGCAGGCGCTCAACCATGCCATTGATTTTGAAGCGATAAACGAGGGATTCTTCCTGGGGCGCGCGCGACGCATGTCGCACATCTTCAATGCGCCGTTTGCGCATACCGGCATCGAACCCTTCGGGTATGATCCCGCGCGGGCGCGGGCACTTCTTGCGGCGGCGGGATACCCGGAAGGCTTTGTGCTCCGCTCCCTTGATACACCAATCGGCAAATGGATCCATGATTACGAGATGGCGCAGACCATAACGGCACAGCTCGAGGCTGTGGGCATTGGTTTTGAAGATGGCGTTCGCAGCTACGAGTGGGGCAATTACCGGCAAAAACTCCTGAGCTACAATCTTCCAGGTCTGTTCATGCAGGCCAGTGGCGGTGAATTCGAACTCTCCCTCGAAGCGGCGGACCTGACCATAACCAGTCCCAGCAACTTCTACCGGTGGGAGCATGCGCCGTATGAGGAGTTGTGGGAGGCGCTGCAGGGCGAATTGGACATGGACCGTCGCCGCGCCATCGGCATGGAAATGCAGGAAATCGTGCGTGAGGAAGCCCCGTGGATCTTCCTGCTTATACAGATGGATACCTATGGCGTCAGCGACGCCATGGACTGGAAGCCCCGCATGGATGAACTTGTTCACGTATGGGATGTCCGCTGGACGCGATAGCGGGCCGCGGGCGCTGTCCACGAAGCACGCGGCGTATATTCATGTGCGGTCGCACTGACCCTGCCCACACGCCATGTTGACTTATATCGTTCGGCGCCTGATCCTGGGTGTGTTCATTCTGTGGGCTGTGGCCACGATTGCGTTTGGCCTCACCTTTTTGTCCGGCGATCCAGCCACACTCATGATCGGCGATCACTGGACGGCCGATCAGATCGCCAATTTCCGGCAGTACATGGGTTTCGATCGGCCGCTTGCTGTCCAGTACGGGGAATATATCGGACGCGTGGTTCAGGGAGACTTCGGGGTCTCGGTGCGGCAGCAGGTACCGGTCACGCAACTCATTATGGAGCGGTTTCCGGCAACACTCCAGCTGGCGGGATTGGCGCTACTGATCATTGTGGCGGTTGCTATTCCGGTAGGCGTGTTGTCCGCCGTGCGGCGCAATAGCGCGGCGGACCGCGTCGCCATGAGCGGAGCGCTGCTGGCGCAGTCGGTTCCCACGTTCTGGCTGGGCATCATGCTGATATTGGTTTTCGGTGTCATGCTTCGGTGGCTTCCTGTCTCCGGCAGCGGCAGCCCGCTGCATCTCATTTTGCCTGCTGTGACCCTTGCAACATTTTCCACGGCGCGCATCGCGCGACTGGTTCGTTCCAGCATGCTGGACGTGCTCGGAGAGGATTACATTCGGACGGCTCACGCCAAGGGATTATCTCGGCGCCGCGTGCATTACCGGCATGCCCTTCGCAATGCGCTCATCCCGGTCATAACGCTGCTGGGCATCGAGGTCGGAAGCCTGTTGGGCGGGGCGCTCGTAACGGAAACCGTGTTCGCTTACCCGGGCATCGGCCGCCTGACCATCCAGGCCATTGCTGCCCGAGATCTGCCGCTGGTACAGGGTGTCATTACCTTTGGTGCTCTGGTGTTCGTACTGGTAAATCTAGCTGTAGACTTGAGCTACAGCGTGCTGGATCCCCGTATCCGTCATGACCAGCAGAATTGACTCTGCCCCCGTGCCCAGATTGAACAGGTCCTCCGGGACGTGGCTGCTTCTGGGGAGCTTCTACCGCTCAAGGTTGGCGCTATTGGGTGGCATTCTCTTGGCCGCGATGGTCACGATGGCCGTCTTCGCGCCGTTTCTTGCACCCTACGATCCCGATGACGTTGATATTCGCAACCGTCTCCAGCCTCCTATGGTGCTGGAGGGCGGTTCGCCCGCCCATGTGCTGGGCACGGATAATGTGGGCCGGGATCTAGCGAGCCGCGTCATATACGGCGCGCGCGTTTCCCTCTTCGTCGGGCTCTCCACCGTTCTTTTGGGCGGCATTCTGGGTACGATACTGGGTGTGGTGGCAGGCTACTTCCGTGGCGCGGCCGAGAGCATTATCATGCGCCTGGTAGACATCCAGCTTGCTTTTCCGTCTATTCTTCTGGCCGTAGCACTGATGGCCATACTTGGGCCGAGCGTCCGCAACGTGATTTTGGTGCTTAGCCTCTCCACGTGGGCGCCTTTTTGCCGGATCGCCAGGGGGCAGACGCTCAGTGTCTGCAATCAGGATTACGTCGCAGCTGCCCATGCCCTCGGGGCACACGGTGCCCGCGTGATCTTCCGCTACGTTGTTCCGAACATTGTAAGTCCGCTGATCGTGATTGCCAGCTTCGCGCTGGCGACCAACATTATCAATGAAGCCTCGCTTAGTTTTCTGGGGGTGGGCGTGCCGCCCACTACACCCACCTGGGGAGGCATGTTGGGCGAAGGTCGAAACTATCTGCGTTTGGCTTGGTGGGTGGCTACCTTGCCTGGTATTGCCCTGATGCTTACCGTCTACAGCGTGAACGTAATTGGAGACTGGCTGCGTGATTACTACGATCCGCGGCTAGTGGACTAGGGGGCAGCCGGAACCAGTAGTGCCGTGCGGGCACGCATAAATTCCCTTCATGATGAGGACTTCATTCAAGATCGGCTTCCAGGTCTCGACAGAAGCCGTGCACGCCGTGACGGGCTACTGCGCAGCCGAGATGGCAATTGAGGAAGCGAATGCCAGCAGAAATCTGCCGGTGGCCATAGAACTCATGCCCGTCCTGGATATGCGGGATCCGGCGGTGGCCCGTGAAGCGGCGGCGCAGTTTGCCAGGCGAGACGATGCCTTGGCCGTGCTGGGCCCGCTGAACAGCGCACTTGCGGTGGCGACGCAGGATATTTACCACGGGGCCGGTATGGTGCAGCTGACTTCCGAGGCGTCGAGCCCGCTGCTGGTCAACAAGGGCTACCGCAACTTTTTCCGCCTAGTGGCCAACGACCATTTTCAGGGGCGCGCGCTAGCGCAGGTAGCCGTGCGCTATCTCCATGCGGAGCGTATCGCAATCCTGCACGACGCCTCGGCATGGGGCCGGCCCATTGCCGAGATTGTGGGAGAAGAAGCGCGGCGTCTGGGATGCGAACCGGTGCTGGAGTTCGGATTTGGAGACAGGGAGCACCGCCTTGATTTTGACGCGCTGACAGCCGCGACGCTCGCTGCCGAGCCCGATCTGGTTTACTTTGCCGTATACTGGAACAAGGCCCATATCATCGCGCACAGGCTCCGTGACCTGGGGCTTGCGGCGACGTTTCTGGGAAGTGACGCCCTGAAGCCGTATGCTTTCCTGGAGGTACCGAGCCTAGATGCGGTGGCCCCGTACCATACGCTGGCTGGTGTGGACATGCGGATCAAGACCTCGGCGCGCGCTTTTCTTGAAGCCTTTGCGGCGCGGTATCCCGTCATGCTGGCAGCACCGCAGTACGCCGCAGAGGCCTTCGATTGCGCAGCGCTCATACTGGAGGCCACACGGCGTGCACAAGAGATAAGCCGCGGCGCCGTGCTGGAAGAGATGCAGAAGATACAGGCATACCCTGGGGCTATTGGAACCATCAACTTTGACCCCCGCGGTGATCTGGTTGATCCTGAGATTGGGCTCTACCGTTGCGTGGACGGACAGCGAGCCTACCTAGGGGCAGTACGGGACCTGGTTTCCGCGCACGTTCCTTCGTAAATAGAGGTGCCATACCATGCGTGTGAGCCCAATGACCGAAAGCAAGGAGGCTACTTTCCTAACCAGGCAAACGGCAGCAGGCAAGACACTGCGCATGCCTGTCGGCATCATTCGCGGTGCACGCGCGGGTGAGCAGATCACTGTAATTGGCGGGCAGCACGGTACCGAGTATGCCGGCCTGGAGGCTGTGCAGCGGCTGTACCGGACACTGGACCCGGGCGACGTGCGTGGTACCATCGTCGTGAGCCTGGCGGCCAATGAGGAGTCCTTCCTGAACTGGACGCAGTTTGCACCCACGCTGCCCGCCATAGAGGGCATGATGCTGGAGTGTGCGCGCGGAAGCAGCTACCTCATCAACTGTCACGGAGGCGAGTTTACCGAGGCCATGTGCCCGTACGTGATCTGCAGGCTCATCGGGGACGAGGCTGCAGAAGTAGCCGCGATGCGCATGGCAAAGATGTTCGGGCTTGGCATCATCAGCGTTTCCAAGTACCGGGGCGAGCCGCCACCGAATCCGGGCGGCGAGCGACCGGCCTGGTGGCTCTGGCCAAAGAAGAGCCTGGGAGACGAACTGGGCATCCCCGAAATCACGCCGGAATGCGGTGAGATGGGCAGCCGTGACGACGGGCCCATGTATGACGGCATCGTCAATGTGCTGCGCGATCTGGGCTTCCTTGGCGGCGCGCCGCACGAGGTGCCCGAGCCGCGCATCATCGGGGAGCGCTATTGGGTCACGGCCGCCGACGAGGGTATCTTCTTTCCCGAAGTCTCTATCTGTCAGGACGTGCAGAAGGGCGACCGGCTTGGCGTCGTGCGCGACTATTTTGGCAATATCCTGCAGGTGGTTATAGCGCCGGCAGATGCAAAAGTCATGAATATGAACGTGGGCATGCCGGCCAAGAAGGATGCCTTCCTGTTGTGGCTGGGTGTGCTATGAGCGTAAGACCGATAAAAGGCGAACGATCTGAGTCGTCGCCCGGGGGGCGAGCGGCGTTGCTGCCGGAGGGGCGGTCTATGGAGCTTACGAGCATGCTCCTGCAGGGCGCGATTGACATCCATGTCCACGCTGGTCCCCACATTTTCAGCAGTCCCAGGCGCGTGGATCCGGTCGAGGCCGCCATCGAGGCCCGCGACGCCGGCATGCGGGCGCTGGTTTTCATGGACGTCTTCGAAATGAGTAACGGCACTTCGTGGATCGTCAATCGGGTGGTACAGGATTTTACCACGTTCGGGGGACTGATTCTGAATACGGTCTATGGGGGCATGAATCCGCGGGCTGTAAAGACGGCCCTGCATTACGGGACAGGTGCAAAGTTCATAAGCTTCGGGGCACACTCCACGTATTTTCAGGCAGCCCGTGAAGGCCACGCGGTGGATGGGCGCTTTGTGCCACTGAGCGAGCTTTATCCTGCTTTCAAGCGCGAAGAATTGGACCGGTGCATCCGCATCCCCTTGAACGAGGCACCCGGCCCTGAGCTAAATGAAATCCTGCGCCTGATGGCAGCGCATCCGAACGTCTATCTCAACACCGGTCATGTATCGGTTCCGGAGGCGCTGCGGCTTGTGGATCTAGCAGCGCAGTACGGTATTGGCAAGCTGCTTGTAGCCAGCTCCGTGACGAAGATTGCGTCGATGGAAGAGCTAAAACACATGGCCGCCGCCGGCGCGTTTATCGAGTACACGCTGGCTGCCTACACGCACACGACCCCCATACCCAAGACGCACTACTACGTCGAGCGTGAATACATGTCCATTGATGAGGGCATGGACAATACCCCCAGCGGTGGAATAAGACGCGTCGCGGACCAGATCCGGGAGCTGGGCGCAGAGCACTGCATTCTCGGGACTGACTTTGGCGTGTACACGCTCCCGACGCCGGTGGAGGGCCTGCGGGCCTTCGTGGCCTGCATGCTGGATCTGGGCATTTCGCCCGGCGATATTCGTACCATGATAAAGACCAACCCGGAGCGGCTCTTGGATCTGCCACCCGCGGTCACCCAAGATGCTCAATAATGGTTGCCGGCCGCTCTGTCTGCATACTCCAGAAGCACGTGCGGATTGGGGATCCGCACCTTACCAGCGACGACGCCGATCGGCTTAGCATACTGGGCGCGGTCTACGAGCCTCTCGTTCGGCGGCAGCCCGGTGGCACCTACGGTCCGTGTCTCGCCGCGGGCTTGACGCTTTCCGCCGGCGCGTGCACATGGCGCTTCCGGCTTCGGGAGGGGGTGTATTTTCATGACGGGAAGCCGCTAACATCCGAAGATGTTGTCACGGCACTGCGGCGCGTGCAGTCCGGCGCTGCAGGCGGAGAACTGGGGACGGCGGGCGTATTTCAGAGCTACCTTGCTGGGAGTTCCATACAGGCAGACGGCTCGCACGGCGTGCTGCTAACTACGCCGGAGCCCACGGCTGACTTGCTCGATCTCTTGGTTGATGTACCTATCCTATCGCGTGAGGGCATAGAAGGGCTGCCGGAAGTGCTCTTGGGGACGGGTCCGTACCGTGTGGGGGCGCGCTCAGACGAGGCCGTGCGTCTGGTCAGATCGGATTGCCACTGGGGAAAGAGGCAGGTGCCGGATGAGCTCATTTGGCTGGCGGTTGAAGATCCCGGCGACAGGCTGGAGATGCTCTTGACCGAGCAGGCCGACATAGCGGCTGGTCTGCACGCGTCGGCCCAGCATACAGTACTCCGTTCCGCCCGCGTGCGACTCGTTCGGGCAAAGACCAGCGTCTGTGCCGCATTCATGTGCAACCTATTTGAGGGGCCATGTACGGAACGGAAGGTGCGGCAGGCCCTTAACCACGCCCTTGATGTGCCGGCGTTGATTCGCGGCGTCATGCATGGCGCCGCCGAGCGTATTACCGGACCGCTAACCCCGCTGCATCTCGGTTTTGACCCTGGCGTGCCCGGCTACGCCTATGATCCTGTGCGAGCCAGGGCACTCTTGCGGGAGGCAGGCTGCGGCAACGGGTGTGCCGTCAAACTGGACGTACCGACGACGCTGCCGGACGAGGCCATTGAATTGGCGGCAGGGATGGCGGCCTACTACGCGGAAGTCGGCATTGATACGCAGGTCGTGCAGCATGCTGATCGAACAGCATATGCCGAGCGGGTGCGGGCCAAGCGCATCCACGATGCGGCCTGCTTCGATTCCAGCCCCCTAAGCACATTTCGCATCCTCCGTGAAAAATTTCATTCCGGTCTTCGCGGACCCTGGTGGTTAGGGTATAAAAACCCGCAATTGAACCGGCTTGTGGACACGGCCCGCGCCACGGTAGACGTGTCGGCTCGGCAGCTGCTGTATCGGCAGGCCTACGCGCAATTGAGCCGTGACGCGCCGTGGGTCTTCCTCTACAACCCCATGCGGTGTATTGGAATACGCGCGGATTTAGCAGGGTGGATGCCGTCGATCGAAGGCCACATAACGTTTTCTTGACCATGGTCAGTGATACTATTGGAGCGCTCACCATCGGCCAGACACCCCGGCCGGACTTGTTGGCGCTACTGGCCCCTGTGGCAGCACACTATGACGTGCGGTGCCGGGGCGCTCTGGATGGTCTTCGTGCCTCGAACCTGCCCGCCGTCGCTACGTATCCGCTCGTTACCCGCCTTCGCAGTGGGAGGCTCGTGAGGGTAGAGGAAGCTTTCCTGACGCCTCTCTTGCAGCGGGCGCTCGATGGCCTGGAAGAAGAGGGCGTCCTAGCCACTGTGCTGCTATGCGCCGGCGAGTTTGAGGGCCTTGCAGGATCGCGGCCGCTTGTTCGGCCATATCAACTCGGCGCGTGTGCGCTTGACTGCATGGGGTTTTCAAGGCTTGCGGTAGTGGTTCCTACGGATGGTCAACGCGCCGCCGCTGGCCGAAAGTGGAGGCGGGCAGGATTCGTGCCAAGCGTATGGTCCGAGGAAGAAAGACCGGACTCTGCGCCGCATTCCGACTGGCTGCAGAAGCGCCTTGCCCGCGAGGCGGACCTTTCGGCCCTTGTGTTCGACTACGTCGGTTACCCCGACAACGTACTGCAGCGCGTTAGGAGCAGCGTCGGCCTGCCCGTCTTGGATCTCGGACATTTGGCCGCAGACGTTTTGAGGTCGATCCTGTGCATCCCCCTTCCCAGATCCGTGTGATGATGCAGCAGGAAGGCGCGTTGGACCTGGCAGTGCAGGGCGATATCGTGCAGCCGCGCGGCACGGTATTGCGTCACGGGTGGCTAGGAGTCACGGGCGAATCAATTGCGGCGATCTCTGCGGTACCGCTTGTTGCCACGCGCTGTGTGGATGCCCGTGGCATGCTCATCCTGCCGGGCTTCGTGGACGCGCACGTCCACACGCGCTCGGATCCCGAAGAAGGCATCACCGCGGCCACGGCGGCAGCAGCGGCAGGGGGCACGACCACCGTTATTGACATGCCCTTTGACAGGCCGTCCCGGCCCGTGCGGAATCTGGAGGCACTGGAGCGCAAGATCCGCGATGTTTCGGTCGAGGCCATGGTGGACGTGGCGCTGTACGCCACCTTTGCACCGTCTGGCCCCCTTGATGTCGTCGGCGATCTTGCCCGCAGTGGCGTCTGCGGTTTCAAGGTGTCCACGTTCCATGTGGATGCGGACCGCTTTCCGCGGATCCCGGACGGGCGGTTGTATGAGGGGTTTCAGGAAATTGCCTTGCACAACCTGCCGGTGGCGGCCCACCAGGAAAACCAGGAAATCATCGATCACCTTACGGCGCGCATCAGGGCGGACGGTGAGCTGGATCCGCAATGCCACGCCCGGAGCCGGCCACCGGTGGCGGAGGCCGAAGCGGCCGGCCGGCTGCTGGAGTTGGCATACTGGACTGGTGTGCGGCTGCATATGGTCCACGGCACGATACCGCGCACGTTCGACCTCATAGACTGGCATCGGACACAAGGGGTGGCGGCAACCGGCGAGACTTGTATCCAGTACCTGGTCCTTACGGAGCAGGCGCTGCGCTCGCTCGGCGGGCGCGCCAAGTGTAATCCGCCGCTGCGGACACGGGGCGACGTGGATGCCTTGTGGGAGCGGCTCCGGAACAGGAAAATCGATATCGTAACGAGCGACCATTCGCCCTACCCGCTGGCAAACAAGGAGACCGGCAGCATTTTTGATGCGTATGCTGGGCTGCCCGGGGCGGAAACGTTGGGCGCACTGCTCTACAGCGAAGGCGTGGCGCGCGGTAGGATTTCACTCGCTACGTTCGTGGAAGCACTGGCAGAGCAGCCGGCGAACATCTTCGGACTAAGACGCAAAGGGCGTCTGGAGGTCGGGCGGGATGCGGATTTCGTGATCTTTAATCCCCACCGCGAGCAGATTCTCGAAGAACGCAAGCTGCATCACAAATGCGGTTGGAGTCCCTACCATGGTCAGACCGTGCAGGGTAGCATCAAGGCTACCTATCTTCGCGGAAGCTGCGTGTACCGCGATGGCTGCGTGGTTGCCTCGCCCGGAACGGGGCATTTCGTGCGCCCGGCGCAGTCCGATGATTCATCTAACCAAATCTGAAGGAAACGACCCGCATGAAAGCACTCGGCGTGTTTCCCATTCTTCCCACCCCGTTTACGGCAAGTGGCATCGTTGACGAAGTAAGCCTCCGGCGGCTGATTGATTTTGAACTGGACGTGGGCGTACACGGCTTCTCCATCCTCGGGTTTATGGGAGAGGCCCACAAGCTTGCCCTGGAGGAGCGGCGGCAGGTTATTGCAACGGTGGTCGGGCAGGCAGCAGGCAGCGTGCCCGTCTGGGCGGGAGTACGGGCCTTCGGGGCCGCCGGCGCCATTGAGCAGGCCCGGGAGGCCCAGGATCTCGGTGCGGCCGCCGTCTTTGTTGCGCCGATTGGTGTACAGAATGATGCCGTGCTGTTTGCGTTCTATCAGGAGGTCTCCGAGGCACTGGACATTCCGGTTGCAATTCATGACTTCCCGGAGTCCTTTGTCACGACGCTTTCGCCTGCTATCATTGCAAGGATTGCAACGGAAATAGATGGGGTGCGGTACATCAAGCTCGAAGAGCAGCCCGTGCTTACCAAGCTCAGCAGCATTCTTGAGCTGGCAAGGGATCGTATCGGCATTTTCGGGGGGCTGGGCGGAGAGTACTTTCTCGAAGAACTGCAGCGCGGGTCCCGCGGCATTATGACGGGATTTGCGTTTCCGGAAGTGCTCGTGGCCATCTACAGGGCGTTTACAGAGCGAGGGTATGCGGAGGCGGCCCGCATTTTCGACCGGTATATCCCGCTTATTCGCTACGAATTTCAGCCCAGGATTGGGCTTGCCTTTCGTAAGGAAGTGTTTCTCCGCCGTGGGATCATCGCAAGTTCCTACATCCGGCCGCCCGGGTTGCGGCTTGATGGCCGGACGCGGCAGGAACTAGAGGGGTTGGTGCGTCGCGTGGGTCTTTCGCTGGAGGCGCGGGGCGTGCAACAGGTAGCGTGATGTCCGCCCGAGGCCAAATGCAAGCCTGCGGAAAGCGGCGGGCAAGGCGGGTCCCGGAGGACCAAGGAAGTCTCAGTCCGGCAATGGGGCCAAGACCCCAAGCAATAGGTTATAGGATCACCCAGACCGAAAGGCTTGGGCATCGCTTGTGTGACGCTCGAAACCCCGCCGTGCAAAACGGTTGCCGGTTCGGCAGCGGGAAACCAATTGCGATGGCGCCAGCGTTAGAGCCGTGCTGGGTGTTGGCCGGTCTTGCCATGTACCGGCTCAACCCGTAATTCTCGATCGTGAATTGAAGGAGGAGCTCGACCATGGAACGCATGCCATTAGACATAGTCCGTGCTCTGAGCTGGATCTTGATAGGCCTTACGTCCTCGGTGTGCCTGGGGCAGGATAGCGGATCCCTTGGGGAAGGGCACAATGTAGTATTGTCGGAGGTGCTGCGGCTGGGCGATGAGGCGCGTGGGGACACCGTGCTCTTTGGGAGCATCTCGAGTATTGCGGTGAATTCGACAGGCCAGATCTTTGTAGGGGAGTGGCGCGGCACTTCCGTGTACGTATTCTCTGGAGAGGGTGAGCTCGATACCGCAATTGGCAGGGACGGTGAAGGCCCCGGCGAATTCAAGTCGATACGCGACATTTACATCGGGCTAGGTGATTCCATCTTCGTTTTTGACTGGAGTCTGGATCGGATGTCGGCATTTGAACCAAGCGGGCGCCAGCTGGTCTATACCGTGATGGTCCATGGAGATGATTTCTCTATGCCCATCAGTCTTGTAGGAGTGTCTGAAGCAGGAGCGGTCTTGCAATACGTTGCACCCTTTCATGCCTCCGCGGGCACAGGCATAGCGCCGCACGATGCACGGGAGGATCTGGTGAACCTCGTGGATTGGCGAGGATAAGTGATCCGTCTTCTGCATAAGGTGCCGCATTCCGAGGCCATCGTTTCGGTTTATGAAGGGGGAATTTCGATCCGGCCCCTTCCGTTTGGCCGAAAGCCCACCGTCCGATACGGTCCGGATAAACGGGTCTATGCGGGATGGAATGATGCCGTAGACATACGGGTTATCGGCCTTGACGGAAGAGAGCAGCGCTCAATTGCGCGGCAGCACAGTCCGGTCCAGGTAACGAACAAAGACATGGATGCCCTTTTGGCTTCGATCACCTCCAAGAGTGGCAGGCAAGTGGTTATTGATGCTGAACTGCCTGACACCAAGCCGGCCTACAGCACGTTCGTCGTAGATGATCACGGACGCATTTGGATGCGGCCCAGTGTCGCCGAGGGATTGACAACTGCGGAGTGGTCGATTCTGGATGGCAATGGTTCGGTCTTTGCCTCCACAGAGTTGCCAGTCAGCGTAACCCTAATGGCCGTACGATCAGGCAAAGCCTACGGAACGTTTCGAGACGTGGAATCCGGCGCCGAGTATGTTGTAGCATTCGAGATTGACGTGTAGCTACGAAGACCGGGGAAGGGTGTCGCCTACCTGTAGGGTGACGTTTGTACCAGAAACGGGCGGTTGGGCAGACTCGATGCAGCGGCAGGTCCTGTCGTAGCAATAACGCGGGTCGATAGCGGGGAGGGGTTACATGCACTATTGCCGGCGCGCATGCAAAAGCCCATTCCGGTCACACATCGCAGATCCTGCCGCGGCAAGAATGCGCACCTGCCGAATTCAGGGGAATTTTTCGACTCGGGGATGGGCGCAGAGGATACCAAGCTCTTGGGCGCAATTTCAGGCATCGAAGTCAATTCCAAACGAATGATTCATGGTGGAGATCGCACGGTCCACTGTGTGAATGCATCCCCGAATCGGGTCAGATGACCCTTGTTGTCGGCTCTGGTGGACAAGGTCCGGGGGAAATTTGTTCGATAAGGGACGTTATCTGACGGAAGTTCCCTTCTCGCTAACCTCATGTATAGAAGATATTTAGGAATTTTTATCAATCATAATAAATATTATTAGACAGTTATCCTAATAACGTTAGGCTATTGATGGCCTAGTTATTTAAACTCTGACCCGTAGAAGGCACTTTGCTGGGTACATTCGCTACCGGACCTTCACTTTCAGCAGATCAAAGGCGCGGGCCTGGATGTCGGTCATCGCTCCAAGCATCGTGAAGGAGACGCGCTCCTTGCCGATTAACAGGCCATTGCGCCGAAGTTAGTTGACGGGTCGTTGCCGCAAATGGTTGGATATTGTGTTATTCGAGGATTTGCACATGCTTTCCTGCAGGGCTGCACGGAGCTTCGGGAGATGCTCTGCATAAGGGATGCGCTTTAGCTTTTTCCCAGTGCCATCTCCGTGTAGCGGTGCACCTGATACGAGTTCGCCCTGCGTTTCACAGCCAGCAGTCTTTCGCGGTTATACGCCGACTCCCTGGCCCGTAGCGGATTGCGGCACAGGACGATCCGCTCACCCGGGTAGACGGCGGTGGTGATTTCCGCCAAGCCTTGTTCGTCGAAAAGGGACAGCTGCAGGCCCTCCGCTTCCACTATTTTGCGAATGCCGCTCTTCCTGAGGCCGAAATCCAGTCCGGGCGGCTTTGACCTCTTTGCGTTTGCGGGCCTTGGTTCGCAGGCCGCGGTCCTCTACGAGCACGATGCGCCGGAGGTCGAACTGTTGCTGGTTCTTGGCAATCTGAGGAGCCAGTGTGTAGGAATCAGCCGTATTGCCAAGACTTCCACGGCCACGGGGCAGCCGTCTTTGCCGGTGAGCAGGCCGAAGACGATCTATTTCTTGTCCCGGGGATAACCATGCTCGGCCAGCTCGAGGGCTTCGCCCGCTCGATAGCCTCCTTAAGCGTGCCGGGCCCCGAGCCTGGCAAGATGTCGCAGGTGCGCGGGAAGCCCGTGCCATCGAGGACCAGCCCGAGCGTGACCAGCGGACAATCGGAACGCTTTTGCTTCGAACGTCCGTAGGCCAAGTAACGGCAAAAAGTGCCCGAAAAGAGCGAAAATAGGCTGGGAGTGCCTGTATTCGCCCCCCTTGGGCAACAGTGGGTTCCCAAAATGACGAAGTTGGGTTCGGGCAGATAGCCGGGGACCCTTTGAAGCTTCTAAACACCTCTGCAGCTTCAGAGACGCCCCAAAGTGCTTCTGCAGGGCCGAGTAGAGCCCCCGGACATCACGCAACCCAGGCCCCTGGGGCCAGTGCCAAGTTCGATGAGGTGCTGCAGCATCCGCTCCAGGGCGCCTCTATTGTTCAGTGTCGACTCCGTAAAGCCCATTGCGCCCTCGATGGTGGTGGCCCCCATACAAAAGACGAACGGCGTGCCCTGAAAGAAGGCGGCGTCCATCCACAGCGCCACGTAATCTTCTTGTGCCAGAGACCGTTTAGTGAACACCTCGAGCGCCCGCTGCGTGCGTGCGCCCTTGACAGGCGCCACTCGTGAGCGCTGGCCCCCGGCATCGTCGTAGGTCGAATTCCAAGGTTCGGAGTTGTGTTAAGTATTCATTGACATGTGACGTAAATCCATGAGGAACCGTCGGTTTAACCTGTACCGTCACCACCGCAGCGTTGCATGTGCGCTGATACCGTAGTCGACAGTCTGCCAGGGATTGGCGGTTTCCCGAGCGGTGCCGGATGCGGAAAGCGCCAGTCCGTTCTGCATTCTGACTTCGTAGCCGAGGCGGTAGTCCCGGCCGCGCTCGCGCAGGACCACAGCGAGGACCGGCTTTGCCAGGCCGATTTCTTTCGCCAGCAGGGTGCCGTAGCCAAAGAGCACCTCCAGGCGCTTCTGGCCGGGCGGGCTGATCGCCGCTTCCACTACGGAGTCGTGGCGCCACAGCGCCTGCTTGCCGCCCGATTGGGCCGGACCCCATACCGGGCGTATCTCCGCAGTGAGCCCGAGCCCTTGCGGCTCGCCGTAACGCAGTGCCGCCGCCACGCCCCATTCCGCCAGCCCCTCGACCGCATGCGTCACCAGGCCGCGCGAACTCATTTCCGCCCGCAATCTGCCGCCCGGACGCGCCACGCGCAGACCGCCCCCCACTTCGAGACCCAGCCCCGTTTCCGCGTCCCGGCCGTCCCGCCTGAGCGCGGCCTCCAGATACGGATGTATTGACCGGCTAAGCACCACGCTGCCTTCCAGTCCCGCCCGAAGGCGGCTGACACTGATCTTCGCTTGTGCCTCGGCGCGCGCAAGAAAGGCATCCGCCTCGTACGAAAGCCGCGCCCTGTGGCCGCTCGCCAGCGTCCCGGTGGCGCCTGCTGCCACGAGGCTTGAGCCAAGGTCCGCCTCCCTACGCTCCGCGCCGTCAACCTCCGTCGAGCCGCGCCCCAGGCCCGCCAGCGCCCATATGTTGTCTGAGGGCAGGTGGTAACTCACATACGGATAAACGCCCGTGAGCATCGAGCCTGTCTTGCCCTCCGCCGCATACGCCTCGAACGTGCCCGAAGCCTGGCTGTGCGCCAGAAGAAGCCCCGCCATGAGACCGCTCTTCCAACGGTAGTCCGCGCCGAGCGCTGCTGTCGTGACATCCGCGCTTAGTGACATCGATCCCTCTTTGCCGCTCACCCGCGTGAACGCCCCCCGGCCCCACACGCTGAATGCGCCGCTACTGGCCGCCAGACCGCAGCCCGAGAGCAGCTCTGCCGCTGACGGATCCCAGTTCGGATTGGCGTACCGCATCGCCTGCAGGCTCTCTCCGGATACGGGCGTGCAGGCGGGATCGATGTCGAGCCACCGCAGTCGCTCTGCCATCGCCTCCACGACGTGCCCCGATGCCGTGCGCGCAAACCGCGCGAGATGGGCCGCGAGCACGCCTTCCTCAATGGAGGCTTCCTCCACAATGGTCGCGGTGGCAATGGCATCCTCCAGCGTCGCATTCCAGGCCGATTCCAATGCGAGAGAAAACGTCTCCTCTCGCCAGTCCCGCTCGTCCCGGATCAGCCGCACACGCACTTCTTGCTCCACTTCTCCCGGTGCAAACGTGAGCGTGCCGGACGCCATGACATAGTCCGTGCCCGCCTGGGCTGTGCCGTCGAAAGTCCGGTACGTGGCGCTAACCATTCGCATGCTCGGCACCGAGAGACTCACCGTGAACACCGCCTCGCCCCCGTTCTCGCTGGCGGTGATGTCGCCGATCCGAAGAAGCGGCATCCCGTCGTTGTCCACGATCGTGCCGGTGGCCGCTGCGCGCGCAATGGCCGCATTCGTCGCCTGCAAAAGCGTCACCTGAAACGTCTCCTCCGCCTCCTCGTCCAGTTCGTCCTCCAGCACCGTGATCGTCACTACCCCCTCC
Organism: Rhodothermales bacterium; assembly: GCA_965216255.1. Classification (GTDB taxonomy): domain Bacteria; phylum Bacteroidota; class Rhodothermia; order Rhodothermales; family Bin80. The sequence goes on along the minus strand of OZ244148.1, from coordinate 2,058,762 downwards.
GTACTCCCGCCTTCGAAGACTACGATGCCGCGTGAAGACGTGTAGTCCCGGCCCGCCTCCGCCGAAATATCCGAACTCTCGAAAAAGACGCTCACCACGCGCGAACTCTTCCGGCTCAGCCGTACCGGAAGGTGCAGCAAGCCCGCATCCTCCGGTGCCCTCCCGTCATGGATGCTGATCGTGACCGTCTCGTCGTCATCCGTGATCGTGCCCCGGCCCGTGCCGTCAGTAATCTCGGCATGCTCTGCCCCGCTCAGCTTTACCAAAAATGTCTCGTCTTCCTCGTCCAGATCGTCTGCCAGAATGGGTACTGTTATCATGCCTGCGGTCTCGCCGGGCGCGATGCGCAGCGTGCCGATCGTCTCGGTGTAGTCTGCGCCCGAGGTCGCAGTGTCGTCCTCGGTGGCATACTCCACCCGCACCGCCATCGTGCTCTGTTCGCTGAGCGTCACCGTAAAGGCCGCGCTGGCTGCACTCTCCTGCATGACTATATCGCCAATGCTCAGGGTCGGCACCGCGTCGTTGTCCACAATCGTGCCCGTGCCCGTGGCCGAGCCCAGACTCGCGTTCTGCGCGCCGCTGAGCGCAAGCGTAAACGTCTCGTCTTCCTCTTTTACGTTGTCCTCCAGAATGGGCACCGTGATCGTGCCTTTGGTCTCACCGGGCGCGATGCGCAGCGTCCCCGTGGCGGCCTCGTAGTCCTGTCTTGCCATGGCCGTGCCGTTCATCGTCGCGTACGTGGCCGTTACCTCCAAAGAACCAGGGTTACTTAGCGTGACGGCAAACGCCGCACTGCCATCCCCTTCACCCACACGCACCTCGCTCACCACTCCCAGCACCGGAGCACCGTCGTCATCGATGATCGTGCCCGTCGCCTCCGGCAAAGCATACTCCGCGTTCTCGGCGCTACTCAGCAACACGGTGAACGTCTCATCCGGCTCGTCCATGATGTCATCCACGAGGTCCACCGTGATAGTCTTCTGCGTCTCCCCGGGCTCGAACCGGAGACGACCGGCTGCCTGGCGGTAGTCCACGCCCTCCGTCGCCGAACCTGCCCGCGTCTCGTAGGCCGTGCTTACTGCGACCGGACTGGCAGCCTCCAGACGGACCACGAACACCATCTGGCCCGCATTCTCTTGCGCCCGCGCATCCGCTATCCGGAGGTTCACCACTTCGTCGTCCACGATCGTGCCTAATCCTTCAGCATCCTGAATCTCTGCATTCTCTGCACTGCTTAGCATGAGCCTGAAGGTCTCGCTGCCCTCTTGCTCCGCGTCGTCCGTAATGGGCACCCCAATGGTTCGGCTCACGACCCCCGGCATGATCTCCAGCGTGCCCATTCGCGCTAAGTAGTCGGCCCCCGCCGTCGCACTGCCGTCTCTTGTGGCATAACTCACCCTTACGGTTTGCACCGGGTTCGCCCGGTCCAGCGATACCGTAAAGCGAGCCTCGCCGCCGCCCTCTTCAACCGTCACGTCATCCACACTCATTCGATACGTGTCGTTGTCCTGGATCGTGGCCTCGCCTGTAGCGTCGCCCAGGGCCGCGCCCGTGGGACTGCTCAAAACGAGCGTGAAAGTCTCGTCGTCTTCCACAAGAGCATCCTCTATCACGATCACCTCCACCTGCCCGCTCAATTGTCCGGGAGCAATCACGAGCTCCCCGGAGGCCGGATGGTAGTCCTCAACTGCTGTCGCCGTGCCATCGAAACTCGCATACCGCACCGTGACCGGACGGATGGAGGCCACATTAATACTCGCCGTGAACTCGGCCCGCGCGTCATCCTCCACCACCACCACATCGTCTATGAATAAAACCGGCAGGTCGTCGTCTGTGATAGTCACTGTCGCTACCCCGCGCGATATGTCCGCACCCACCGGATCCATGAACGACACGGTAAAGGCCTCTACCTCCTCCACCTGAAGATCATTCAGGATCCTTATCTCAATGCGCTCCTCCGAGGCCCCCGCCGGTATCGTGAGCGTACCCGTATCCGCCACATAGTCCTCGCCTGCGGTTGCCGTGCCGTCCAAAGTCGCATACCGCACGGTAACCGCCTCATTCGAGACACGACTGAGCGCCACGCGTACAATCGCTGCGTTCGCATCCTCCTCGGTCGCTGCGTCTGTCGCCGTCAGCGACGCTTCGCCTTCATCATCCAGGATCGTCACCGTAGCCGTGCTGCGCGCAACCCTTGCGTCTCCCGACGCATTGCTCAGCCGTACGGTAAACGTCTCGCTCTCCTCGTCCACTGCATCGTTCAGCACAGCGACAGTGATGGCCTGCTCCGTCTGGCCCGGCGCGAATATGACAACGCCGCTGCCCGCACCGTAGTCCGTGCTCGCGATCGCCGTGCCATCCGCCGTCGCCCAATCCACGCTCACCATCGTGCTGCGGGCAGGATCGAGTCGCACCCGGACCGTGGCGGTGCCCGCGTTCTCCGGCACCACCGCGTCCTCTATCAAGAGATCGGAGTGCTTGTCGTTGTCCCGTATCGTCACGCTGGCCGCGTCTGTTGCAAGCTCCGTGTTCTGCGCTCCGCTCAGCTGCACCTGAAACGTTTCATCTTCTTCGATCAAATCGTCCTCCAGGATCTCGATCCGGACGCTCTCCTCCGTGTCGCCGGGCCCAAAGATCAGCTCCATATCGGTTGCCGCATAATCGGCCCCCGCCGCCGCCGTGCCGTCTTGCGTGGCAACATGCACCCGGACCTCCGCCTCGCTCGCCGAGGTCAGGCGCACCGACACCACGGCCTCGCCTTGATGCTCGAATACCGACGCGCCGCTTACCACCAGCGTCGGCGCATCGTCATCGTCGATGATCGTTGCTGTGCCCACCGCCTGCTCCAGTCCCGCCGCAACAGGATTGCTCAGCACCATGCGAAACGTCTCGTCCTCCTCGTCGAAGCCGTCATCCGTAATGGCCACCGCAATCAGTAGCTCCGTCATGCCCGGCGTGAACGTCAGCGTGCCGCTGGCCTCCGAATAGTCCGACCCCGCCCGCGCTGTGACGTCCTCCGTGGCATACCTGACGGTGACCTCGCTGGCGATTTGCCGGCTCAGTGTTACCGTAAACTCCGAAGTCCCTCCCTCCGTCACCGAAGGCGCATCCTCTATACTCACCATCGGGGCATCGTCATTGTCCAGTATCGTGCCCTCTGCAGCGCCCACTGCCAATTCCGCGCCCACAGGATCCTGCAGCGTCAATACAAACGTCTCCGTCTCCTCCGAAAGCACATCGTCGCTCGTCCTCACCACTATCGTCGTATCCGTCTTGCCCGCCGGTATCACCAGACTTCCGCCCACCACCGCCTCGTAGTCCTGCCCCGCCGTCGCGGTAGCGTCCGATGTCGCATACGGCACCGTCACCTCACGGCCGCTTGCCTCGCTCAGCTTCACTGCAAACACCGCATCCACGCCCTCCGTCACCGAAGGCGCATCCTCTATACTCACCGTCGGCGCATCGTCATTGTCCAGTATCGTGCCCGTGCCCTCTGCAGCGCCCACTGCCAAATCCGCGCCCACAGGATCCTGCAGCGTCAACGTGAACGTCTCCGTCTCCTCCGAAAGCACATCGTCGCTCGTCCCCACTACTATCGTCGTATCCGTCTTGCCCGCCGGTATCACCAGACTTCCGCCTACTGCCGCCTCGTAGTCCTGCCCCGCCGTCGCGGTAGCGTCCGATGTCGCATACGGCACCCTCACCTCCTGGCCGCTGGCCTCGCTCAGCTTCACTGCAAACACCGCATCCACGCCCTCCGTCACCGAAGGCGCATCCTCTATACTCACCGTCGGCGCATCGTCATTGTCGATGATCGTCGCCGTGCCCACCGCCTGCTCCAGTCCCGCCGCAACAGGATTGCTCAGCACCATGCGAAACGTCTCGTCCTCCTCGTCGAAGCCGTCATCCGTAATGGCCACCGCAATCAGTAGCTCCGTCATGCCCGGCGTGAACGTCAGCGTGCCGCTGGCCTCCGAATAGTCCGACCCCGCCCGCGCTGTGACGTCCTCCGTGGCATACCTGACGGTGACGTCGCTGGCGATTTGCCGGCTCAGCGTGACCTCAAAGACCGCCTCCCCCGCGCTCTCGCTTACAGGCTGGGTATCCGCAATCCGCAGTGTGAGAGCCTCGTCATCGTCGATGATCGTCACTGCCACCATGGCAATGACGCCCTCGAAACCGCCCCCGCTCGCCGTCAGCGTCAGCGTTTCCTCGTCATCAACCGCATCATCATCATGCACCGCAGTCACCGTTACCGTCTGGTCCTCTTCCCAATTTTCCGGCGTGAAAATTCTGGTCTCGGACGATAGCCGCACGTCCGTGCCTGCGTGGCCGGTGAGCGTCACTGTCACGTCCGATATCGGCTGCCAGGGCGGACGAAGAGGAATATCCTCTCCCTTGGCATCCCCCTCTTCTACCACCAAATAAAGAGGATAATCATCGTCCACGATTGTCTGCGTTGCAGTTACGTCGTCCGGCAAATCCGCACCTGATGCTGCTGTCACTGTGAACGAAAACGTCTCATCGTCCTCGACCTCGAAATCATTCACGAGAGTTACGAATGTGAACCCATAACGATCGCCGGCTAGAAGCGTTATTGAACCATCATCTATCGACGTGTAGTCGTCCCCCTCGGTAGCAGTGTCCCCTGCCTCACTCTTAATCTTGAAATTCACCGTAACATCCTCTCGGCCGACCTTCGACAACCCGACAAAGACCTGAAGCCAACTACTCCCTTCTGCAGCACTGTTCCCATACAGCTCCAATACCGGCTGCGTGTATCCATCGTCGAATACTCTTATATCCACATTCACAAAATTCAGGGCTGGATCGAGGCCTCCACCGCTTGCGGACACCGTTAGCGTAACCGCGTCGTCTTCGTCGTCCTCGTCCTGCATTGCAGTAACTGTCACCGTCTGATCCGTTTCCCAATTCTCAGACGTGAAAATGAGCGTCGCATCGGACAGCCGCACGTCCGTTCCCGCATGCCCCGATATCACCACCGTCACGTCCGAGGTCGGCTGCGTATGCAGGTGCACAGTAAAATCCTCGCCATCGTCATCCCCTTCGTCCACGTCCAACTGCGTTGGGTCTACGACCAACCCACGATCGTCATCCCAAATCAAATGCCACCCAAGTGAGCCACGAACTCCATTTTCACCTTCGCAATATCCTATGAATTCTTCGTTTTCCTCAATCAGGACGTCTTGCAATATTTCGTAATCGACCACCGCGGGTTGACTTACCGTGTTTCCTTTTTGAAACAATAACCGAATTGGATTTGGAAGTATGAAGTCCACGCCAGGCGTTGCCGTTACTCCCTCATAACCAGCGGTTACATGGTAGTCTTTCAGAGCAGGCGAGCCTTCAGGTCTGGTGCAGATAATCACCCCCGTGCAACGTTCACCTTCGGAGAAGCTATATACATAACCTTGGGGAGCCAGGTCTGTACAGGCACCATTGGATTCAAGTACCATTCCCATAGACATTGACTCCGCTATATGCAACTCATCTACCGCACTCTGTCCACTCGGCGTCACTCTAGAGACTGTATTAGGTGCATCCTCTCCCGCCACCCAGCCGTTAATCCTTGTGGACGCTACGCTTTCATTGTCGACAATCATACCGAGACTCGTGGCTGAACCCAAGACCGCATTCTGCACTCCGCTGAGCGTAAGCATAAACATCTCTTCACCCTCAATACCGTTGTCGTCAAGAATGGGCACCAATATGACCCCTACAGTATCTCCAGGTGCGATCCGCAGCGTCCCGGATACGCCCACGTAGTCTGCGCCCGCCATTGCCGTGCCGTCCATGGTCGCATATGCGGCCGAGACCTCGAAGGCGCTGGCGAAACTCAGCGTGATGGAAAACGCCGCGGTGCCAGCCCATTCTTCCACCCGCACGACGCTCTCAACTACCAGCACAGGAGGGCCGTTATCATCGACTTCAATGTCTGCCGCTTCCGGTGGCACACTTTCTGCGCTCTCCACTCCGCTCTGAAAAAGCGTAGACGCCTCTTCTGTCCCGGAAACTTGCCCTGGGTTTAACCCGGCGGCAAGGAATGTCAAAAACACGATGAAAGCACGGGTCCAAGGCAGACAAAGGAACAAGTGAGCATCGGCCGAACCGCGGCTCCACACAAACCGCATGTTCCGGCCGGATGCTGCCATTCCTCTCTGTGCTTCCTGTACCCAAATGTTAGCCCACCTTATTCGCCAGAATCATCAGGTACATTCCGAGGATCTGCCAGTGGCTTCAGAATTCGTACGCAAGCACCTCATTATCAGGGTATTGCCAGGGATACAATTCTGCGCTCAAGCCTTCTGTTTCTTGTACCCCGGTGCACAACTAAGGTAAATATAGTATACACTATAGCCCCTGCTTTTTGTTCTCCTGTCCCTTGAGCATATCGGTAAAGGTTAGCGGATCCTACACCGAAAACCTGTCTTCGGACGCATGCGCCATCCAGGTGCGCGCACTGATTGTCCTCACCGAATTCACAGAGCTCTATGCCTGTTCGATTTCCGGGACTCGGCGCGAATAACCCACATCCTGAAGCAACTGCTGAGGCAGTTCTTTCTGCTCTATCTGCAGGGCAGGGCGCGCCGCGGGAGGCCGTCTGTTTGCGGCATGATCCCCTTATGCGCGTGGCCGCCTCTTCGAGAAGGGGCATGCGCAAGGAGGGTAAGCCTCTGGCCTCACATCCGAGCATCTCGCGCCGGGTGGGTATGCTGGCGCGGGGACGCAATCTTGTGCGGCTGCGCCGTAAGAAACACCGTCCCGTGGCCAATGTGGCCGTGGCCCGGGAGTTGGCGGCCTTGCTTTGGGAGGCCATGCAGACGCGGCCCGCACCACCGTTGGCACGGGCCGCATGATGGGTACAAAGAAAACCACGTAAAACCCACAGTCAAAGGCTTGTGGAGAAGAGGTTGGGTACGGATGGAGAGTCCACGACCATGCTATGCGATAGTCGGTTACCATACTGGTGAGCTCGCGGTGGTAGATCCTGGCAGCTCCCGACGAATCCGGAATCAGGCGTTATGGTCTTGAGACATCTGGATCTAGGAGTCCGTCTCGCTTTGTGGAAATACGGCCCCGTTGAGCCCAAACCAGGTGATTTCGCGTCCATGAATGCCACGAAACACTCAATTTGGAACGTATTGTGGTCCGTGATTAGCCCGAAACGGCGCTCAGACCGCTTAGATTGGGGAAAAACCACGCCAAGAGCTCTAAGGCGAGACAGGCTCCTAGGTCCCAATAACCAAGTCTGTCTATGAAACATTCACGGTGGATGATCGGAGCCGGCTCTGGCGCCGCGCCAGTGCGGCAGCCGAAGATACGGTGGAAAAGTGGTCCAATTGGCAGAATGCATACCAGATTGAGTCTAGAATCGATCAAGGCAGGCCGGAGCTATATGGCCACCAGGAGCCGGGAATCTGGCGCACCCTTGGCTATTGTAATTGGATTAAGATGGGACCGCAGGCCCGAAACCAGTGTCGCTACTTCACCAACGTCTGCCGAGTGGCCAAGCATGATGCAAATGCCACAGGGCATAACGGTTGCCTGTCAGGTCGCCGCACGCGGCCTTGCCGGTTTCGATGGTGCGGCACAAGCTGTAGCGATTCCCACTGCCTCGCTCCGTACTATGCGCCGAGGCGCGATGCATTACGGATTCATCGAGTGGCTTGCCTCGGGAAGCTGCCAGGTAGTGCGAAGGAGCCCGGGTTGGACAATTGAGACGTCCCTTCTTAGCGAGGCTCGGCACCGCTCCTCTGGTTGCAGTGTCGGTATGCGCACGCAGGAGCACGTGGCAGAATTCAGGGGCCGGCAAGCCGGAGCAGCTGTGCGTGGAACATGGGAGAGGATTTTCTCTATACCACGCTCTTCATTCGTGGCCCGATTCTTGCTCACGTTGACCCATTGAGACTCAATCTTTGAATCACATGAATGAGGGTAGCAACAGAGGGCTGCGTGCCTGGCACGTTGCAGGTATGGTTCTACCGCTCATGGTTGGCGGGCTACTGCTGTATGCCTTCTGGCCAGAGCTAACGGGTCAGGACGTGGAAGACCCCCGGGACATGGTAGTCGAGGTATCGGACGCGAGGGCTAACATCGAGGTCATGGTCGTACGTCCAACCGACTTCCCGCTTCGGGCAGAGGCTACGGGCCATTTGGCACCATGGCGCCGCACGGAAATTAGTGCGGAGGCCAGCGGCATAGTCTTGGAGCGTCCTATCGAGGAAGGGCAGCACGTAGAGAAGGATGATCTCCTCATCAGACTGGATGACCGGGACGAACAAATAGAGCTTGAGGAGGCTGATGCGGCGGTGCTCAAGGCTCGTGCCGAGTATGCCGTAAACCTGAGTATGGGCGCAAGCCTTGCTCGGCAGGACACTACGGAACTGGCCGCTGCCCGACTGGAATTCGCTAAGGCACAAGATGCATACGATCAGGGCTTGCTGACGCGGCTGGAAGTCCGGGAATACCGACGACGCTTTGAGGCGCAGCAGATCCTGGTTGGCCAGCAGCGGATGGCGGTTCAGGCCGTTCAGTCTGGTCTGGCACAGGCCGAGCAGCTGCTTGCGCGCGCACGTCTGGCACTCACCCGAACACGGATTGTCGCCCCATTCAGCGGTCGAGTTGCCGACCTTACAGTGGAGACCGGCCAGAGCGTGTCGGCAGGCCAGACGCTACTACTCCTGCTGGAAGACGATCGCATGAAGGTTGATGTCGATGTACTTGAGGCGGACGTTATCCGTCTGGTCGGAGGTGCCACGGTGCAGGTACACGTGCCGAATTTCAATGATGCCATTCTTGCCGGAACGATCTATTCCATTAACCCGAGTATCGAGCCGGCAACGGGCATGGGCCGGGTAACCGTTTCACTGCCCAACCCGCGCGGTAGGCTGCTTTCCGGGCTTTTTGCCAATGTAGCCCTGGAAACGGGACGCCTGTCGGACCGCCTGGTGGTACCGGCAAACTCCCTTCTGGTCCGGCAGGGACGTGACCTGGTGTTTACGGTGCAGCACGGGCGGGCTTACTGGACGTACGTCACCACCGGGGCGCGATCGGGAGATGACGTAGAAGTGGTGGACGGGCTCTCGCCGGGAGACACGGTGGCCGTCGCCGGTCAATTTGCGTTGTCCCACGACGCTCCGGTAGCTATCACGTTGGTACATGAGCGCCAATAGGGCCCGCGTTCACTCCCAGCGCCACAGTAATTTGTTGGCCACTGCCATTTGCACGCATAAGTAGGGTCGGGCAGACATGAAGACTCTTATCACGGTCTGTCTCCGCCGCCCGGTAGCTGTTTCTGCCGTCTTCATACTGCTAACGGTTCTGGCTGCGGTAGCCTACGTACGTTTGCCCGTGGCTCTACTGCCAGATTTGCGCTACCCAGGGCTCGTAGTTTGGACATCCTATCCGGACGTGCCGCCCGAGCGCGTGGAACGCGCGGTTACCGAGAGGATCGAAGAGGCGGTGGCCGGCACGTCGGGCCTGATACGCGTCACCTCCCGCACGATTTTGGGCGGGAGTGTGGTGCGGCTGGATTTTGGCTGGAACGTTGATCTGGAATTTGCTCTGCTCGATGTGCGAGAGCAGATTGACCGTCTGGGAGACGCATTGCCGGAGAATGCAGAGCGGCCCGTAGTCCTGCACGTGGATCCCGGTGACCGTCCTATCATGATGGTCGCACTGCAGGGGGCAGAAGCCGGCACGGGGGACGTGCAGGATCTGGTACTGCTCAAGCAGGCCGGACGCGAAATTATCGCGCGGCGGCTTGAACAACTCAGGGATATAGCCCGCGTGCAGGTGACGGGGGGCTATGAGAGGCGCATTGAAGTCCTGGTCAACCCGGCGCAGCTCGCTACCTACAACATAGGCCTGGACCAGATTGCCGCCTCCCTGAGGGCGGCAAACATGGCGCTTCCGGGTGGCGTGATTCGGCGTGGCCCGTTTCGCTACGCCGTAGAGATTAGCGGCGAGTTCCGGGGAGTGGATGATATTGCGACCACCGTGATATCACGGGAGCGCTCGGTGCCGGTTCGTCTGCGTGACGTAGCGGAGGTGCGCGAGGGTGTACAGGACCGTCGGGGCATGGTGCGCCTGGGCGACGCCGAAACGCTGCTGCTTCTGGTGGAGCGGAAGCCGGACGCCAACCTGGTGCGGGCTGCGGCGGAGGTTCGCCGGGTACTTTCCGAGCTCGAGAGTGAGCTGCCGGGCGTAGATCTCCGCGTTGTTGTGGATGAAAGTGTCTTTATCGAAGAGGCCATTCGAGGCGTTACCCAGGCCGTGCTGCTGGGTGGCTTATTGGCCATACTTGTGCTCTTTGCCTTCCTGCGGAGATTCCAGGCTTTGCTGGCGGCGGCCGTTGCCGTACCCCTGTCTCTTGGCGTGACGCTGGTCCTATTTGAGCCACTTGAGGTGACATTCAACCTCATTTCACTCAGCGGCATGGCGCTTGGCGTGGGTATGTTGGTGGACAATGCCATTGTGGTGGTCGAAAATATTGCCCGGCTGCGAGAAAAGGGGCAGTCAACGTTCGAGGCCGCGCGTAACGGTACGGCCGAGGTAGCCGGGGCCATAACGGCCAGTACGCTTACCACCATCGCCGTATTCTTGCCCATCACGCTGGTGGAGGGGCTGGCAGGCAGGCTGTTTCGGGATCAGTCGCTTGCTGTGGTCTGCTCGCTTTTGGCCTCGCTACTGGTGGCGCTCACGGTCGTGCCTCTTATCGCTTCGCGGGAGAGCAGCGGAAAGGAGCGAATTGCCCGGCCGTTTCCGGCGGTGTCGCGCCTCCTGGTTTTATATGAACGCGCGCTTGCCTGGAGCCTGGACCATCGGCTAACCGTGGTTGCAGCTTCCGCCCTCGTGCTCGTCGGCGCGGGGCTGCTGGCATGGAATCGTCCAAGGGAAGTGATACCCAAGACGGACCAGGGCCGGGCTGAGGTGCACCTCAGCCTGCCGACGGATGCAGATTTGCCGCTCATGAGCGCGAGGGCGCAGGAGCTGGAAGATCAGCTCATGAGCCAGGGTTATGCGAGCGCCATCCTCTCTGACCTCGGCGAAAGGGACGAAGCCCGTCTGGACATAGATCCGCGCCCCCCGTATGAGGGTACGCTGGTGGTACTGGTACACCCAAACCGTGAGGTACAGGAGATTATTCAGGGTGTTGGGACGCTGAATCTGGCACCCGACATGGAAGTGCAGGCGAAGCGGGTGGAGACGCAGCTTGAAGCGCTTCTCGTATCGGATGAAGCCGACCTGCTCATTGATCTGGTAGCCGATGAGCGCAGGACGGCCGAGGCGGTGGCAGAACGCGTGATGACCAGTCTGGGCAGGCAGCCAGCCCTGGTAAATGTCAAGCGTGCCGATGCAGCGTTTGTATCCGCCTATGTGATCAAGTTTCGCCGCGATGAAATGAATCGGCATGGTGTCAGTCCTACTATTGTGACATCCTATCTGGAGGCCGGCGCGCGAGGTCGCCGCGCCACGGAGCTGCGCACCGTCAATGAAGAGGTCCCCATTGTACTGAGGACCCGGCACGTGGACTCGCTGGAGCGGCTCCTGGCCGAGCTCATCCCCACCGGGAGCGGGCTGATGCCCCTGGGGTCTTTTGTCCGTGTGACGATTGAAACCCTCCCGGCGGCGCTAGTGCGGACGGAACAGGCTTCCGTAGTGCGCCTTACGGCTGATGTTGCTCCGACCTCTGACCTGCACGCTGCCGAGACAGCGGTCCGGAATGTCTTTGAATCCGCATTGCCTGTGGGCATTCGGGGCCGCCTCGGGGGAGCCACGGATGCGTTTCGCTCAAGCTTGCGGGCAGTGGGATGGAGCCTGCTGCTTAGCCTGCTTCTCGTGTATCTGATTCTGGCGGCACAGTTTGAGAGTCTCTTTCAGCCGCTGGTAGTGCTGGCTTCCGTTCCGCTGGCCATCGGAGGTGTGACAGTGGTGCTTGCCCTTGCGGGGCAGACCATCAATTTGATGAGCCTGATGGGGTGTGTGGTGCTTGTTGGCATTGTAGTCAATGACGCCATCATAAAGATGGACTTTATCAATCAGCGCCGCGCAGCGGGGATGGAGCTTCGAATGGCGATCCTGGAGGCTGGAAGGGACCGCGTACGGCCCATCCTGATGACGACCATCACGACGGTTTTGGGTTTGCTGCCGCTTGCATTCGGCTTTGGGCAGGGTGCCGAGCTGCGCGCACCGCTAGCCATCGCAATAATCGGGGGACTATCCAGTGCTACCGTCCTGACCCTATTCATCGTACCTGTGCTCTACAGCCTCACAGCACGCGTGCGTTAGCACGCGTGCCACGCACGCATCGCACCCAATTCTACTCGGATGGACCATCCGGCTTCAATGCTCTCATACGGGCGCCCCGCCTGCAAGATCGTCCCTTGCCCGGTTGGCGGGGCGGATGGCCCACGGATGTCGCCAACCTGGAAGACACGGCAGGGCGAGCGTTTACGCGGCCAATGTGATGCGGCCAGGAGCGGCAGACAGGAAGCATGCCAATCTGGCTATTGGACTATTTCGGGCCTTAATCGGGTAATCCCGCCCACTCTTTGATGCCACGAAGGATGTGGCGGAGGCAAGCATGGCAATAGGTCGACTTTCATTACTCGCAACGGTGCTCCTTGTTACCTCAACGGACACGGTGCAGGCTCAGCAGGCAGGCATCCGGTGGAGTGTTGAAGACCCTCCCACACTTTCGTTGCAAGAGAAGCATGGCATTGTGGCAGACGGGATGTGGCTGGAGAATATCCAGTTGGGTGCCCTCCAACTCGGAGGCTGTGCTGCGTCAATCGTGTCTGCAACGGGGCTTGCGGCCACGAGTCTTGGGTGCGCCCGCACCTTCATGGACGGCCCGCTGCTGGACACGGCCTTCGTTGCACGGTCCCGTAGCGAAGAGCGCAGGTTGCCGGACATAGAAGCGTATCAGCTTGTGGGCATTTATGATGAGGCCGCGTACTTAGGAGGAGACGCCGAGGAAGATATTGTGGTAGAATACGTTAGTGTTGGTTTCCGGAAGCGGGTTTTCGTCTACAGGCAGTTCTTGGACGTGCGCCTGGTTTTCACGCCTGATCCGGGCATTGCATTCTTCGGTTTTGCCTCAACGTATCCCCGCTACGGCCTGGATATTGCATTCTTTCGCCTGCATGATTCCGCGGGGGAGCCAGCGCAGGTGGAAACCTACTTCGATTGGACCAACCGCCGTGTACCCGCGGGCGAGGCAGTGTTTGCGGTAGAGAGCCCTTTGTCTGTGTCGGACGGGAACGTGGAAGGCTTTGCCTATAACGGCACGGTGGCTCCTCCATATACTACATACTTTGGTTTGTACGACCTGCGCTATTCCCATGGGGCAGATTCCATATGGGCGTTGCCGGAGTCCTGGCAAGGGCTCCAGGATTCGCTCGATTTGTCTGTTCAGCTAAATTTCGTATCTACGGCCTCCTGTCCGGAATCTGCTACGGGTGCCCCAATTCTCAACCGGGACCTAGAAGTCGTTGGGGTGGCCATTGGAGAGCACAGGCTACCTGCGCCAAAGGGTGGCACGGATATCCGGTGCGTGGCCGTTTCCGCTGCTGGCATCGTGGAGGCGCTGCGGGTAGCGTATGGCGCGGACGGCATCCTGGACGAACTGGAGAAACAGGCGCTACCTGATTCGTGAAGTGGAATTTCGCAGTACGCAAGGAGTTTGGGGACCGGGCGCTGGTTGAACCTGTTGCTGCGCTTCGATTGAAAATATGTTGAGCACTGACAGCGCGATATAAGCTTGTTTTCCATATCCGCTCCGAATCTCGCATGGCATTAATGCGCCAAGTATACCAGGCGTTGTGGAAACCGCCTACCGCTCTGTGGCGCAGGAATTGGTAGTTGAAAGCCTTTCACGAGATCTGTGGCCCGAGTATGCCCGTTTGTTCGCATACGGGGCGATTCCCGCCGGGAAACCTTCGCTGGAAAGGCCTGATCCTGCTCTTGGGCCCGGCACCGGCTGAGATTGCACGCTTTGGTGGCTTGCTTGCTGCCGTACCGAATCCGCATGTGCTGATCAATCCCTTGGGTTGGCGCGAAGCGCAGCTCTCTTCCCGTATTGAAGGTGCCCAAGCATCCATTGGCGAGGAACTCCAGTTTCAGGCCAGCGAACGCGAGATTCCCGAGCAGCGAAGAGAGAATGCAAGAGAGTTTCTGAATTGTCATCGCGTGCTCATTGCGGCCGAAAGGTTCATGGTACGATCTGCCTGCGGGTATTGAGCGAGAAACACGCCGTGCTGTTGGAGGGCGTAAGAGGCGTAGCAATGGCGCCCGGCCAGTTCCGGCACGTTCCAAACTGAATTGGAGCTCCGGGGTCCAGGATCAAGCAGGCGTTTTGTGCCCGTTAATGCCCAAAAGCTGCCGGGGGGCATAGATACATGGGAGAAGTATATGCACGACGAGTACCTGGACCAACTGGTTCAACCTGCTATCCTGTATTTGAGGCCCTGCATCCGTTCCTCGATGGCAACGGACGGCTGGGTCGGATGCCGGTCCCGCTCTTCCTGTAGCAGGTAGGACTCATTCAGAATCCAGTGTTCTTATGACAAGCTGCTTTCGGTATCACGGGATCGAGACTGGGCCGGGTGGTGCCACTTCTTCCTGGAAGTCGTGCGTGCGCAGGCCGCCGAACGTGTCGAGAAGGCTCGGGCGATCCTGGAACTCTATGAGAGCTTGAAGCAGCGCATTCAGGATATGATGAGATCGCAGCATGCCATGCAGGCACGGGACTGGATTCTTGAGCGTCCCGTATTTCGCAGTACGTACTTCATTCGTGAGGCGGGTATTGCAGAACCAACGGCAACGTGCCTACTTGGGTGTTAAACGACGAAGATATCCTGCGCCTTGTTATCCCTGCGCGTGGCAGATTGGTGAGTGTGGTCGCTTTTTGGGACCCTTTGGGGGTTGTCGAAGGCTAGGGTAGATCCCTTGGCATTTGGCCAGAGATGGCGCACGGCTACGGAGTGTATCCCGAAGGCCGAGCTTCTTCGTAATAAATGCGGGGCAGGGCCTCATGTTGCCGCAAGTATAACGGCGTCAAATCTGTTTGCAGATCATTAGAAAATGATCTGCCAAAGGGTTTTTAGATCATTTGCTAGCGATTACGGCACCACCTGGCACTACCGGGTGAATCCAGGCGTAGACGCCAATGCTGCCTACTACTTAAATTGCCGGGCCCATGAGCGGCGCCATGCTGGTGGCACCCATTAACGGGCATACCGAAATGTGGAGATTCAAACTCTTAGCACGCATGAAGCATACTCGAAGCTGGCAGTGCGGTCTTGCGACGCGCACCGCGACCTCGCTCAATTCCTGCTTCGCCAGGTACGCTACGCTCGTTTCGTACGTGGTCTTATTCGTCGCAGGAATCGGCTGCTCGGCGCCGAAAGAAGTGGCGCTGGTGCTGGAACGGCCTGCGGTAGCGGAATACCCCGGCACTCCATCGGCGACGCCACAGGGCATCCCTTCCCCCAATGCGCCCGCTGTAGATGTTGGCCGTTTCGATGGCGGAAAGATGTGGACCTTTGGCGATTTGCCCTTCGATTACTTTGAGGAAGCATACGCAATGCGGCCGGACACGGCATGGTTTGATCGGGCCCGGCTCAGCGCAGTGCGATTTTCTAACTCTTGTAGCGCCTCATTCGTATCGGCGCAGGGACTTGTGCTCACCAATCATCACTGCGCGCGGGAAAGTATCACAGACGTGAGCCGTGCCGGTGAGGATTTGTTGGCCAACGGATTCTATGCGGCGATGGCAGAAGAGGAGCGCAGGGTCGATGATTTGTATGTAGACCAGCTGGTGGACATGGTGGACGTAACAGACAGGATTACGGCAGCCAGCCGGATCGTCCGCGGCGACAACGAGAAGGTGCGCGCTCGCGCAAACAAGGCGCGCGACATCGAAAAGCAGATGACCGATGCTGTCCACCGGAAGGATTCCACGCTTCGCGTGGAAGTGGTAAATTTTTACAATGGCGGCCGGTACGCAGCCTCTACATTCCGCCGCTACGAGGATGTTCGCTTGGTGATGGCGCCGGAGAAGAGCCTGGGATATTTCGGCGGTGACGCGGACAACTTCACGTTTCCACGCTATGCACTTGATATGGCCTTTTTCCGTGTATACGATAAGGCGGGAAACCCCCTGGAGGCGGAGCACTATTTCCGATGGAGCCCTTCAGGCAGCAGGGTGGGCGACCTTGTTTTTGTGGTGGGATCACCAGGATCCACCAATCGCCTGGGTTCGGTAGCCGCCCTCGCATACGAGCGTGACCTCGTTCTTCCCTCAAACATCGCGGCGGTGGCTGCCAGGGCGGATGTATTGGAGCGCCATATCGGATTCGCGGAAGAGGCTGGCCTCCAGAACGCCCTGTTTTCGCTCAGGAATTCCATCAAGGCACTTACCGGGCAGCTTTCCGGCCTGCGTGACGAAGACCTTATGGCACGCCGAGTCGCCGCTGAGCATATGTTGCGTCACGACATCATGGCGAGTGATTCCCTGAAAGAGATATACGGTGGAATCTTCCAGAATCTGGAGGAGCTGCAGCGCTCGAAGAAATCGGAATTTCAGCGGTCAGAGGCCTTTACGTACTTTGGGACATCAGCCGACTCCCGTATCCTCACCCGCGCGCTTTACGGCTACTACTATGACACGCTGAAGCGGCGAGGATTCGCTACGGAGGAGGATCTTACGGAAGTAAGAAACGAAGCCCTGGATCTGGAGGACTTGCCCGCAAGTGTGGAAGCAGACCTTATTGCCCTGCGCATTGGGGAAGTAAGGAATGCGTTGGGAAACACGGATCCTACGGTGGTCAAGATTACGGCGGGACTTGCGGCCGATAGTGTAGCGGCCCGGATCGTGGCCAACTCGGCGCTGGCAGATTCCGCCGGGTTTGCCAAAATACTAGATGCGGGATACCTGGGCAGCGGCGACGTGACCGTGGAATTCATCAGTGCGCTTGCCCCGCTATTTTTTGCCGTTCAGGAGCAGGACCAGAGCTTTGCTAATCGGGAGGGACTGCTCAATGGTCAGATGGTGCTCGCGCGCTTTGCACTGTACGGGGTGGCAGCACCTCCTGACGCCAATTCCTCGCTCCGTATTTCCGACGGCATCGTAGGCGGATATGCGTACAACGGAACAGTGGCCCCCGCCTATACCACGTACTATGGCTTGTACGATCACCATGTCTCTTACAGCGAGGTAAGCGACGAATGGAGTTTGCCCGAGCGCTGGGCGACGCCTCCGCCGTCTCTTGATCTGGCGACGCCGCTGAACCTGGTAAGCACGAATGACATCGCGGGAGGCAACTCGGGATCGCCGCTTCTGAACGGTGACCTCGAGATTGTCGGTCTTGTTTTCGACGGCAACATAGAAGCCCTTCCCAATACTTACCTATATACGGACGTGGCGGCACGCACCGTTTCTGTTGACTCGCGCGGTATAATGGAGGCCTTGGAGCACATCTACGGGGCGGCCCGCATCGTCAGCGAGTTGCGCGGGGAATAAGGCGCAGAGGAATGCAGTGCCGTTAGGACCGCGCCTTCTCTAGAATCCGGTCCGCATCTCTGATGGGGTCAATCTCACGGACATCGGGTGGAAGATCGCCGGCAATAGTACCCATCGCGTACACCCTGCGGCCGGCCTCGCTTGCCCACACCATGGCTGCCCACTCGGACGTATCACGTGCCGGATAAACAAAGAAACAAACGCGTGAAAGTGCGGCCATGACCAGTGCCCGCTCCTTTTCGTCGTGGTCATACCTGCCGTGATTCATGGCGAATGGAGACAGCAGCAGGCCCCCGGCCCGGACGATGCTGCGCATCGCGGGGCGCTTGGTGCCGGGAGCCTTGCTAAGCCCCATCGGAAGCACCAGTACCGCGGTAAGGCCGTCGTGTGCTTCGGGCAGCTCTGCTTCTTGGAGATTCAGTGCCGCGGCAATGCCATGTGCAGGCAGCCGCTGAAGCAATGGGCGGGCGCATTTTGGTCCATTAGCCCCTCCGAAATAGAACCCGGCCATGGGAGCGGACAGGACCTGCAATTGTCCGTAGGCGTACACTAAAAGGGGCCGGTTCGCCTGCGGAAGGTGATCGAGGGCCGGCGGCCAGCCGTCGCCGCCAGGGGAAAGCACAGCTATGCCCTTCGAGGTAAGCAACCGCAATTCGTGTTCGGCCGCGCGCATCCGTTCTGCCATGGCCGCGCGATCGGAGAGGGCAGCTACAATGGAATTGGCGTTTGGAGTTCGTCTTATGCGCAGCAGCATCTGCTCTCTCGGGCAGCCTTCGAGCCTCGTGTATGTGCCGAATTCGCGCAGCAGCTTTCCTGCCGTCACGCGGCCAATCCCTTTCATTTCCTGGAGGGCCAGGGCAAATGCGGTATTCTTGTTCATTTAGATGTGGCAACAACCTTCGCAGGGAAGGTAACGTAGTACTGTGGATGAAATGCAATGCCGGGACCAATAAGAGGAACGTGCCATGACAGCACATGCCGGGAGCCAGGAGCTAGCCGCCGACCGTGATGATCGATCTACGGCGCTCGTATTGGGTGGAGGCGGTGCGCGTGCGGCGTATCAGGCGGGAGTATTGCGCTTTGTAACCGAAACTTTTCCAGAGGCCGCATTTCCCATTTTGAGTGGCGTCTCGGCGGGCGCCATCAATGTGGCCTACCTGGCCAATCATGTGGGCGACACATGCGCGGCGGCGGAGGATTTGCTGCAATGCTGGCTTGATATTTCCAGCGATCAGGTCTTCCAGACTCAGTCGGCGCTATCTTTATATACCCGCGTTCTGGGAACCATCCCTTCGGCACGGCGCGTAGCCCATATGATCCAGCATCTGAGCGGTGGCGGATCGCTACTCAATACCCGGCCACTTCAGCAATTCCTGGGCAGACACCTAGAGCCTGACCGCGCAAAGCTCACCGGTATTGCAGACAGCCTAGCTGCCGGGCGCCTTAAAGCCGCCTGCATTACGACAACGAGTTACTCCACCGGGCAGACCGTGACGTGGATACAGGGCCGCGAAATCAAAGACTGGCAGCACCCGAACCACGTCGGACGGCACGCGGAACTTACCCTGGATCATGTCATGGCCTCGACGGCCCTGCCGGTGCTGTTTCCCGCCGTAAAGCTTGGCGCGGCCTGGTATGGGGATGGCGGCATCCGGCTTACTACACCACTTGCTCCCGCCATTCATCTGGGCGCCACCAGCATTCTTGCCGTATCCACGCGGTATGGCCGGTCCCGGCGGGAGGCAGATATTCCAGCTGTGGATGGCGCTCCGCCGTTGGCACAAATCATTGGCATCCTGCTTAATGCCATTTTTCTGGATGCGCTCGAACAGGATGCCGCGACGCTTGAAACCATAAATGAATTCCTGCGCAGCCAGGCCAAGGGCGCCCACAGCCGCTTCAGGCCTATTAACCTGTTGATCTTACGGCCGTCGATCGATTTGGGCAAGCTGGCCGCCAGCTATGAATTCTCCAAGGGCGGTGCCATCAAGCTGATAACCAAGGGCCTCGGTACCGGCGAAACCAGAAGCCCGGACTGGCTTAGCATGTTGCTTTTCAATCGTGACTACGTGCACACGCTCATGCAGCTGGGATGGGAAGATGCACGCAGACAGGAGGAACGAATCGGCACGTTTTTTGAGCGTGCAGAAGTATGATTCATCATTGGTCCTAGGGGATCTGCGCCACAGGAAGTAAAATACAGGGGGTTGGGCTGATTGCTGCTGAAAGCGATCACAAAATTGGCATAAGTAATGCGGATATACATTTGTTCTATCATTTGTCTGAATTGGACTATTCTCTGTAACCGCAGAGATGAATTGCCATGTCGACGACTTTCCGCCCCTGTGATTTTGACCAGATGCAGTTAATGCCTCCGGCTTTGCAGGACTGCCTCTCCGACCGGCACCCGGCCCATTACGCCCGTACAATCGTGGATCAGCTGGATCTGAGCCCCTTGTATGCACGCTATGCGGGAGACGGTAGGCGTAACTCGCGCTACGATCCCGGGCTGTTGCTGACCATCTCGATATATGCCTATAGGGTGGGGATATATTCCTCGCGCAAGATTGCCGCGAAGCTTGAGACGGATGTAGCCTTTCGGATGTTGGCGGCCCGTAACAGACCCGGTCACCGGACGGTCTGCCGGTTTCGCGAGCAGCATCTGGAGCTATTGGAGGCGTATTTCGTGCGCGTGGTCCAGATTGCCCGATCCATGAGGTTTGCCAAGTTCGGCAAGCTGGCTATTGACGGCACGAAGGTGTGGGCGTCTGCCAGCAAGCGCAAAGCGATGAGCTATGGGCGGATGCTCCGGGAAGAAGAGCATTTGGAGAAAGAAATACGCGCGATGCTTCTCAAGGCCACAGCCGTACATGCCGAGGAGCATGTGGCCGAGGACCGCACGCGTGGAGCGCAGCGTAATCCGAAGGGGGCCGCTGACTACAAACATCCATTCGGCATACCGGATACTAAGGCGCAGGAAAACTTCACGGATCCGGATAGTCGGATCAAGAAGACAAGCCAGGATGGATTCCACCAGTGTTGCAAAGTCCAGATGGTCATTGATGCCGAGCACCCGTTCATTGTGGCCGCTAACGTAATCAACATAGCTGGCGACCGGGGACCATTAGTGCCGACGCTGGATGTGGTCCAATACCACTATGGCCTGCAGCCGGCGGCGGCAATAACCGACGCCGGCTACTGCAAAGAGGCGGACCTTAGAAAGCTCGAGCGGCGGCAGATGGAAGGCTTCATTCCCGCTGGCAAAGAGAACCAGAAAACGAGCCAGGATGTAGACCGCAAAAGGCTCCCTGCTATGAAGCGAATGCAGGACAAGCTTCGCACGGACGCGGGCAAACGAGCCTACAGCGACGGCAAGGGGATATCAGAGGCCCCGAATAGTTGGATAAAGCACGTGTTGGGCTTCCGGCAATTCGGTCTTCCGGGACTGGAGAAAGTGCGTCGGGAATGGGATCTGGCCTGTCTCGGTTTGAATATCAAGCGGTTGCATGCCCAATTGGTAGCAGAAGCTCTTCTGAAGACCAGTTGTACCGGAGTGTAGCCCGACGCCGAAATGCCACCCATCATGCCCACAATTGTACCAAGACTGCAGCACCTGGGCTTCTATGGCGCGGACTCCTAGCGCGTCTCCTAAAATCGATTTGTCAACAGGCACCGTGAAAATATTCCTCTGCGTGACCATCGCCGGCCTCCTCGCCCTGCAGGCCCAGGCTCAGCTAATTCGCGGACGCGTGGTGGACGGTGACGCAGATGCAGCGCTTCCTGCCGCGACCGTACAGGTAGAGGGGACGTACCGCGGTACGATTACGAACGGTGAGGGCTTCTTTGATCTGCAGCTGGATGAATTTCCTGCTGTGCTTGTATTTCGGTATATAGGCTATGAGACCAGGCGCATCGAGATCGCAAAGCCGCCGGCTGGCATATATGTCGTAGAGCTCAATCCCATCGCGTACGAGATGCCGGAGGTCGTGGTAACGGGCGAGGACCCGGCAATTGGGATAATGCGAGAGGTTATTGAACGCAAGAAGGTCTGGCGTGCAGCGCTCGAGACGTACGAAGTAACCGCCTACAGTCGTTACACCGTTTATAATGATACAGGCATCGTGGCTGTCCGTGAGTCTGTCACCAGTGCCTATTGGGACCGCGAGCGTGGCATGAAGGAGCTCCTTAAGGGGACGAGGAAATCGGCCGGCCTTGATCTGGGAGCTAACATCCCCGCTGCCGGCACGGTTGTCAATCTCTATGACGACAATATTAGCGTGGCCGGGCACACCCTTATCGGTGTGACGCATCCTGACGCGCTGTCCCGCTACCGTTTCCGCCTCGAAGGCACAAGGCGACTCGACAACGAGATCGTCTACGACATCGCAGTAGAGCCCCGAATTACCGTTAGTGGATTCGAGGGCGTCGTCGCAGTGCACGGTGGTGACTATGCTCTGCTGGAGGCGGAACTGCGCCCTGGAGCCGCGTTCTTATTTCCATATCCAATCCGGTCGGTAGATATTGCGTATCGGCAGCAGTTTTCGTCGTTCGGCGGGCAATTCTGGCTGCCGGTCGACTTCCATTTCGAAGGCTCTGCGGAAGCCAGTATCAGCGTCCTGCTCCGGTTGCCCCCCATCACCTTTGTGCAGGTTTCACGCTTTTCGGATTACCTGGTAAACGCGGCAGTTCCCGAAGACCTGTTCGATGAGCCAGCGTACATGCGTGTCGACTCCGTGGCCGTAGTAGCTGATAGCATCCTGGCGTGGGAAGGAGTGGCCGTGCCGCTCTTGCCCGAAGAAGAACTGGCCTATGCCCGAACGGACACTATCAGCTTTGAAAGGGCCTTCGAACTAAAAGGACCGGCAGCCCGGTTGATAAAGCTGGGAATGAGGGAGGCCGCAATGGCTGCGGACAGCGCAGACAGTAGCTGGCTGCATGATCTGGACCTGTTGCCTGATGTACGCTACAATAGGGTGGATGCGCTGCATGCGGGACTGCGCACTGCCGCTAATGTGGGAGACCGCTTGAGAATCCGGGGAGGAGCCGGCTGGAGCAGCGGTCTTGCGGGCGCTGAAAGATGGGCTTATCATGCCGGCGGACGCCTAAGCATCGGGGAGCCAGGGTCCCTGCGCCTCGAAGGTACCTACCGTGCGGGCACGGCTCGAAGGTATGAATCTGAGCATATTGGGCAGTTGCTAAGCGGCCTCGCAATGCTAGTGGGGGCAGAGGACTATTTTGATTACTACAGAAGCGAGGGCTACCGCATACGCGCGGACCTATCAGCTCGAGGCGGCAAGCTTGAGGTGTCGGCCATATTTCGTTCGGAGTATCATTCTCCGCTGCGACGGACCACCAGCTTTGACATCTGGGGCCGTCATAGAGCACAGCGCGAAAACGTGGGCATTGTTCCAGGAATGCTGCAGGCGGTAGAGGTCAGCCTAGCCGTCGGCAGAGGGTCGAATTTCGAAGCCGCGATCGCTGGCCGAAACCGACTGGAGATCGCGGCGGAGCGCAGCATCGGGGGCAGAGATTATGATTACGCCCGGTACAGCCTTGCCGCAGACTGGACTCGTGAGACGATGGGACGGCGCCGACTGCTTCCCGGGAAGCTGCATTTGCGTATGGAAGCAGGAACCAGTACGGGCGTTTTGCCACTGCAGCGCACGTTTCTGGTAGAAGGCGGTGTGATGGGCTATCGGCCCTTTGGGACGCTGCGCTCGCTTCCAAATCTACCTTACGAGGGAGACGACGTCGTAGCATTCTACTGGGAGCACAATTTTCGTACCATGCCGTTCGAGCTAATCGGGCTGGGGACACTCGTGAGGCGGGGCTACAGCATGCTGGTCTTTGGAGGTCATGCGCGGACCTGGACACCTATTTCCCGCAATGGCACGGACGGGCATCATGAGCTGGGCCTTTCCGTAAGCGGGATCTTGGGGGTGTTGCGAGTAGATGTTGCAAAGCATTTGGGCGGGCACTTCGCGGTAAGCGTTGGCATTGCCCGTATCCTCTAGTCCTTCGCAGGCGCGTGTGTCACGAACGGGAACGCTGGTCCTTCTTGCTCACGCATTGCCCCCTGCCGCAGCCGCCCAGGTCACAGTGCGTGGACTGGTCCGAGAAGCGGAATCTGCTGTTCCGCTCTCGGCGGCGCATGTAGTGGTGGATTGGGGCGAACTAGGCACGATCACCAACCGGCACGGTCGGTTCGAGCTTGTTCTTCCATCCCTGCCCGCCGTGCTCATGGTGCGCTTTGTAGGCTTCGAGACCCGCCGCGTAGCCATCGGTCCTAACGACTCTAGGGATGTCACTGTGGACTTATTACCTGCCGTGTATACGTTGGACGAACTGGTGATCACGGGCGCGGATTTTGCCGAGAACGTGATGCGCAAGGTAATTTTGCGCAAGCATGTGCGCAGAGAGCATCTAACTTCGTACAAGGCCCGGGGATACACGCGAATAACGTTGGAAAACCGGGATCAGATCGTGCTTGTAAGCGAGCTCGTGTTCGATAGCTACTGGTCCCGCGGACGGGGAAGGCAGGACATCGTTCGGTCCCGGCGAGAGACGGGAGACTTTTACCGGGACCTGGGGCTTGATCATACGGTGGTAGACTTCTCGGCAGATTACGTGGAGTTGCCCTCCCAGCGATTCATTGGTCCGACACATCCGGATGCGCTGAAGCACTACAGCTTCACGTTCGCAGGCCATCGCAAACTCGACCAGACCCTCGTTTACGACATCTTCGTTGCGCCGAAGACTGGTCTTGAAGCGACGTTTGTCGGGCAAGTCTCGGTGATGGACAGCACGTATGCCCTTGTGGCTGCGGACCTTCGTCCCGCTCGCCATGTGGTGTGGCCCGTGCCCATCCAGGCATGGGAAGTTTTTTACCGGCAGCAGTTTGTGGCCGTCGATTCGCTCTGGCTCCCGCTTGATTTGCGGCTTGAAGGCTGGATCACCGCTGGAAAGATGCCGGTGCGGGCAGCACTGCACCAAGTATCCCAGCTTTCCGGCTACCGCCTGAATGAGGGCCTGCCCGTCGAGCTTGTCCAAAGCCGTGTGCGTGTTTTGATCGATAGCGCGTCCGTCTTTCAGGATGATCTGTTCCCGCTGGGACGGGGGCTTGTTGCGCTGACACCAGCTGAAGTGGTGGCACTGGAGACTCTCCAGAGAGGCGAACAGACGCTGCTTAGCGTGCTGCCCCTTGTAGGAAAGCCGCTGCGACCTTCCCTGCCCTGGGATGCGCCGCAGTTCACCTGGCCCGTGATCATGGGGCAGGAACCGTGGCTACGGTTCAACCGCGCCGACGGTTATTTGGTCGGCGCGGGCCGGACGCTCGAGGTTGGCGACCGGCTATGGGTTCGGGGCCGCGTGGCCAAGTCCATTGGGGGAGGGCGTACTCATTTTGAAACGCAGGCCACGCGCCGGTGGGGGCGTCGCTTTGCCGTCGCTGCGGGATACGGGCACGATACCGAGCCGCAGTGGAGCAGCCCCATCATGACTCCCGCGCTGAATTCGCTGCACGCGGTGCTCGGCGGCAGGGACTATTTCGACTACCTTTGGGCAAGGAAAGGCATTGCCCGCGTGGGGTATGTCTATCGGGGGCTGCGATTTTCGGCCACCGGGCATCTCGAAACACACGAATCGGTCGAAGCCACGCAGTTTCGGGCATGGCCTTTCCGAACAGAGCTCGGGCCGAATCCCCCGGTGACTGAAGACACGGTGCATTCGGTTGCTCTAGCCGCGGTGGCAGGTGACGCGTACACGCCCTTTCGCTTCGGTCCCCTGCATAGAATTGGCATTGAGTTTGAGCGGGGGAGGGTCCGGTGGCCATATGCAGACCGAGCCTTTACGCGAGCTACTGTGCAGGTAGACGGGTACGCCAAGACTTTTCTGCGCCAACGACCCAAGCCGTACGGCTTGGCCATTCGACTCTTTGCAACCACGTCATACGGCACGTTGCCCGCGCAGCGCAGGGCTGCTGTTGACGGCGCACCGGGGCCGGTGTCCTCATTCGGTATGCTCCGCGGGCTAAAGGGACGGAGCTACGTGGACGGGAAATTCTGGGCACTTTTCTGGGAGCATGATTTCCAGACCTCGTTATTTGAGGCCGTCGGATTGAAGACACTGGTGAATCGGGGCACGGGAGTGCGGCTTTCCGGTGCGCATGTCGCGGCCGACGGTACACACCATGAACTAACCTTTTCATTTTCGGAAATCTGGGGTAGTCCGCTGCGCGTTGACGTCACCTACCGGCTAGACAGGCCTGGCCTGTACGTTGGCGTGGGGCTAAGCAGGCTATTCTGAATGCAGCCGGGGCCGGTGCATGCCGAAACGGTCACACGGTACGCTTCGCCCGACAATTCACACGAGGACGCCATCGAGTACAGCCAGGGCGATGGCGGCAGTGATCGGGACGCGAATATTGTCGTTCAGCGGCTGGCTTGGAATCTCTGAAAGTGCGGCTGCCAGTACACAGCCTGCGCCTGCCCACAACCCAATGCCGGGAAACAGGGCCATTATTGCAAGGCCTGTCAGGAGAAATGCGGCAGATCCTTCCAGCGTGCGGCGACTGCGCCCCCAGGTATGACGTCCGAATCGTCGCCCGACTATGGCTGAGACAGCATCGCATGTTAACGACATGACCAGGGACGGCACTGCGATGTGCACCGGGAAGAGTAGAGCAACGAGGGAAATCGAAATTAGCACCCATGTTGCCCCGCTGATTACGATACGATTTCGGGACCATTCCTCTTGGCGAAGCATAAAGCCAATTATGCGGCGCACCCATCTCGCAAACAGGGGGGACTGGGCTCGCAGCACGTCGTAAGCGGTGGCAACGGCGGCCAGTATTCCGAAGGCCATGACCGCCCACCATTTGCCAACGGTGAACATGAATAGCGGCGCAAGCGCTGCAGCCAGGTGAATGGACTTCCGCAGCAGTTCGGCTGCTAAGCTAATGGTTGCGGGGTGCTGCATATCGAGAAAATAGTCCCGGCAATCGTCCGCAGCGCGAAGGCACGGCCATGAATCTCTCCATCCTTTATGTAGACAACCATGTGTTGGGTATTGACAAGCCGGCTGGACTCCTTTCGCAAGGGGACAGAACGGGCGATCCTACCGCAGTGTCCCTCGGTAAGGTCTATATACGGAATGTCTACGGCAAACCGGGTAATGTATTCTTGGCTCCGGTTCATCGTCTGGATCGGCCCGCATCCGGTGCAATGATTCTTGCCCGCACGACGAAGGCCGCCCGCCGCTTGAGCGCCGCCTTTAGGGATCGCCACGTGAAGAAACGGTACCTGGCACTCGTAATCGGCGTCCTGACGGGCCTGGGTCGCTGGGAAGATTTTCTGGTCAAGGAAGGTCGGCATGTGCGGGTCGTGGATTCGGCCTATCCGGGAGCCAAGCACGCGCTGCTGCACTGGCAGGCGAGGGGATCCCGGGCAGGACTCAGCCTTGTAGAAGTTAGCATGCTCACAGGCAGGCCACACCAGATTCGCTGCCAGTTTGCCCACCGAGGCCATCCGCTCCTGGGAGATGTTCGCTACGGGGCCCGCCGCCTCTTCGACGGGCGCAACCTTGCCCTGCATTGCAGAAGCCTTTCGGCGCCGCATCCCTCGCGCGCAGCCTGGATTACGTTGGCCGCCCCCCTTCCGGATAGCTGGGGGCTGTTTATAGGGTCCGGTTTCGAGCTCCCGCCGACGATGCAGCCCGCTTGTCTGGCAGCCGGCGACCCGCGGCTGGGATGAATGTGGGACGACGCCGAAATTCATTCGCCTGTGTTGGCTACCCTGATTTACAGGTCATTGGCACGCCACAAGTACCAGCTCGCAACGGATCTGTACGGTTGCCATCTTTCCCCGTACTCGGCGAGTTCACGGGGCCGTGGAATGGTCTCCAGCTCAAAGGCAATCTTGAACCCCCGCCGCACGCCGAGATCCGTCACGGGTAGGACATCTGGCCGGCCGAGGTAAAAGATGAGGAGCATTTCTGCGGTCCAGATTCCGATCCCGCGCAGAGTAGTCAAGCTCTCAACAATGGCACAGTCTTCCATGGCTTCGAGCCCCGGGCACCCGGGGAGGGAACCATCAACAGTCTTAGTTGCCAGGTTCTTAATGGTGGCTATCTTGCTGCGCGAGATGCCTGCGCTGCGCAGGGCGTCGTCCGATACGCAGAGGATGTCTTCTGCCGATGGTACGCCTGAATCCGGGAATAGTGCGTAGACGCGCCGCTTGATGGTATCTGCTGCTTGACGCGAAATCTGCTGAGAGAGTACCGCGTGCATGAGCGACTGGAACGGACTAAAGTCCGGGCGAGGCGGCAAGCCGAAGGGTCCGACAGCATCCATGAGCCTGCCCAGTGTAGGATCTGCGCTGCGAAGCATGCGCGTAGCAGTGTCAGGATCATACTGGAGCATGAATGAGCTTGGTCTTCAAATGAAGGCCGCGGGAGCGGCATTAGATAGAAAAGGGACATCTGTTGAACCCGCTGTGCCCAGCCGTCGCCCCTGTACATAAACATGTTCTGTGAACTAGGACGTGGAATACCGTGCGGGATCACCGAAGTTCGATGAGCCTCAAAAGCTGCCTGCGCCTCAAGGTCGCTACTATCGTAGGGCTTTGGCAAGTCCGTGCCGCGCGACTGCCACTAGGTTCTCACGCGGCGGCTTAATCCTGGCAAGTGCCAAGTCGGCACGGTCAATATTGGAGATTTGGAAGCGGTGGGTCGTTGTTCCCTACTTATTGAGGACGCTGGGGCGCCTCGGTGACACAAGACTTCCAGAATGTGGGCACAGGTCAGTCCTCGGCTGAGCTAGTGCCAATCGACGTGGTAGGATACCATAGGCCGCGTGCGTCGTTTCCAGACCATGTACACCGTGGCCCGGGCGCGGTAGACGCTCAGATTACGAAGCGGTTAATACAGGATCATTTTGCCGCTTCCTTGAATTGCCTGCGCCTGCAATCTGGATTCTTGGCCTTGGCATACGCGCAGCCCGGCGGGCGCAGGTGCACCCGGGACGTTAGCCCGGATAACTCACCAAGATCTTGAATCGGAAGTTCCCCCCAAAATCAAGGCGATACAGAGTGTTCTGCAGATATTAATCTCGGCGTAAGTAGCGTATGAACAAGTATTTGCAGAGAAGTCTTGCACCACCTTTCTGCGTAATAGGTCGAAATGAATATTCCCATGTAATTGATCTGGTCCTCACCCAGTGTTCACATTAATTTCGAGCTCATAGTTGACTTTAAATTGCCTAATTACCTTTCGTTATATCTGCCGCTATTCCTAGATCATCTTTCTAAGCAAGTACCCATGTATGTCGCCACCGTCCCCAACCGCGGTGCCCGCCCCACCTACCTCATCCGACAGGGCAAACGCGATGGCCGCAAAGTCGTCAAAACCACCCTCGCCAATATCTCCACACTCCCCGATGATATCATCGACTACATCCGCATCCTCCTGCGCGGCGTCGTCGCCGTCGATGCCCCACAGTACGCCTTCCAACACTCCTTCCGCTTCACCAATGGTATCCCCCATGGAAACGTCGCCGCCGTACTCGGCTGCCTCCGTGACCTGAAGCTCCACAGCATCATCGCAACCAAAGACTCCAAACAGCGACGCCTCGCCATCGCCCTTATCGCTGATCGTATCCTCAGTCCCAAAAGCAAACTCGCCACCAGCGCCGCCCTGCACCCGGACACCGCTAGCCATTCGCTCGGTACCGAACTCGGTCTCGAAAGCATGGACGAGGACGACCTCTACCAGACCATGGATTGGCTGCTGAAGCGCAAAAGCATCATCGAAGAGCGCCTGCTCGGCGGCACCTCGAGGAGGGCTCTCTCGCGGATGTTACCTCCACATACGTCGAAGGCGAAGCCCTCGAGCTGGCCGAGTATGGCTACTCCCGGGACAAGAAAAAGGGCAAGAAACAGATCGTCTTCGGCCTGTTCACCGGCGAAGACGGCTGCCCCGTGGCCGTGGAAGTCTTTGCAGGCAATACGGCCCTGATCAACGTCAATAGTAAAGGGCATCGACGACAATTAAGATATGGTTAAGAAGGAAAGCCTCGAATCTCGAAGCCGAGTTCAGTTTTTGACCTTGGCCGGCACGGGTAACGACCGGAGGGACGCATGGCCCCTGGAAACGGCTGCGTTCGCGTAAGGCCGGGACTGCATGAGTTCCTCCCGCCCGCCGAACAGGTCAGCGGTCTGCACGCGGCATGTGGCAGGACCGCGTCTGTCCTGGAGCCTAGGGCGGGTCAGGAGTAGCTATGAGCGCGAGGACGGCGTCAGGACGGCAAGGCTTCTGCGGGAGCGGTCTCTGCTTGATGCTCGGCCTCGTGATGCCTCTTAGAGACCTCCAGCCGATAGCTGGGCAGGTTCAGCTCCAAAATCACGCTGTGATGTACCAGCCGGTCTATGGCCGCTGCCGTGGTCATCGGATCCTTGAAGATGCGATCCCGCTGCGAAAACGCCGGATTGCTCGTCAGTAGAACGCTGCCCCGTTCGTAGCGCTGCGACAAAAGTAGGAACTGCACCTCCGTCTCCTGCCGGCTGTGCTGGACGTACCCTATGGCACGGGTGGTGAGCGCCTTGTAGCGCGGGAGCCGCTTCAGGAGCTGTGGCAGGCGCAGCTCCCGTTTGGCCCTGAGCATCTCCTGCACGAGCGTGCTGCAATGGTATTCGCGACGCCGCTGGAAGATCAGTTCCCGGCCCAGGGCACACAACAGGTGCGTCTTGCCACTGCCGGCAGGCCCAAAGGCCAGAACGTTCTGCCGGCTCTCCAAGAAGCCTCCTCCAAGAGCACGCTCAGGTGGTGGTCTATCCGTACCGGCAACCGGCCCCTATCAAAGGTGTCCAGCGTCTTCTGCAGTGGCAGCCGCGACTGGTGCAACCAGCGATGAATTCGGTTGCTATGTCGTTGCTCCTGCTCCTGCTCTATGAGCTCCAGCAGGAAGCGCTCATCGACTCCCGTCGGGCCAAGTCGGCCTTCTGTTGGTAACAGGCCCGTATGGCCGGCAAGCGCAGATCCTTCAGTCCCGTGTGTACAGCCGGCTCCAGATCCGCTGTCGCGGCGTCTTCATGGCGCCGCCTCCACCGAAAGAGCAGCCATCGTGGCCTGCTCCAGAAGGCCATCATAACAGCGCAGATCCACCACGGGAGCCGCTACACAAAGAGCCGGAGTCTGTACCGGTGTCTCCATTCTCGTACAGCCTGCTCCGTAATGGCCTCCCTGCGCTGAAGCAAGACGCTGAGGGCCGCATCCACGCCCGATTCGCTCTCCCTGGCCGCCAAATGCAGGACGCGCAGATAGGCCTTGTCTGCCCGGTGAGCCTCCTTATGCGTGCGCCGCAGCGCGTCATAGGCCATCCGGAACCGGTGCGTGGCAAAGAGATCCGACCGGTACCGGTAGTGGGCGAACGCTCCTGGACCCAGCACCAGCGAGTCGATCACGTGACGCTACTCCATCCGGTACTTGCCCTCGCCGAAGAGCCGCGGCATACGCTCCATAAGGCGCTGCCCATACCACACCTCGACCCATTCGCCAATGACGCGTACGTCGACACACTCACCGATAAGCTGGCTTTGCACCGAGTAGCCGTTCTTTCTCACGCGTATCGTGCTGCCCCTGGATACCCGCACGCGGTAGCGCTTGTAGCTCTCCAGGCGCCGCTTTGGCAGCGCCCCAGGAAGGCCTTCTCCTCTTTGAAGCGCTCCTGGCGCTCCGCATTCAGCTGCCCAAACAGCTTCTCGAGAAAGGCCTCGTAGGCCTGCCGACTCTCGAAATCGTTGCTGCCACGAAGGATGAGCTCGTTCTTTATGGCCCGCTTCAGACGGTGGTGCCGCTGTTCTACCTTCCCGTTCTCATGTGGACTCGCCGGCTGCGTATGCCGCGAGTCCATCCCGTAGTGGCGCAGCAGTGCCTGATAGCGTTCGGTGAAGTCTTCACCGCTCTTGCGCTTCAGGTTGCGTACCGCACAGCTCATCGAAGGATGCAGCCGGGGCGTACCTGCACAGCATGCTGCAGGCCTTCCGAGAGTGCCTCGAAGCTCTCCGACCTGCAGACCGTGCCGGCCTCCCAATTGGAATATGCCAGCACAAAGTGAAACAACAGATACGGGAATGGCTCCCCCTGCATCGTTACCTCCAGTTCGTTGAGGCACGTGAAGTCGGACTGCGCACGCTCCCCGGGGGCATACTCCTGGTCGAAGTAGACCTCGTCTGGCGATCGCCGATCGCCAGGGAGTTCCCTCTATGGCCTTCCACTGCTTTACGCGCCGCTGCAGCGTACGCAACTGGCCCTGCTGGAACTTGCCCGGATGTCGGCGCTGCAACTCGCCAAAGAGCGCCTTCACCTCGGCGGCGGGATTGACTTCCAGAAAAGCCCTGGCTTCATCCCACACCTCCGCGGACGGATCCTTGCGCGTGCGCCATGTGTGGGGCTTCTTTGTATCGCTCGGCACCTTGCCCAGACGCACATATTTGCGCGCTGTAGTCTGGCACATGCCAGCCTTGGCCGCTGCCGCTGTTATGGGTACATCCTTTTTCACGACCAACTTGAAAAGAAGAAGGACCTGCTCATCGGTAACCATCTCGGACGTGGATTGGCTGGAACAATTCGCCCATCCACGCCCAGAAACACCTTAAGTCCCATTTTATTTTAATTTGTCGCCGCTGTCGTATCTAAATGTCGCCAAACAGTAGGCCCGCTACCACCTCGCAGAAAGGTCCCAATCACACGCCGCGCGCAGGCCCCAAGGGACACGTATGCCCTCCCGATAGGAACACAACGCCCTTCGAGCCGCAAACTGCCCGTGCACGCACGCAAGAGACGCCAGCTTGGCCGAAACACTCGAAGCGGACCGTCAACGAATTCAAAAAACGACCGTGCCTGTGCATTCGATGCCGAAAAAAGAGAGTATTCGGTCAATCACTACATACGGCAAAATCGTGTAACTCCAGGTGCCGGGTAACGTAGAGGAGGGCAGTTTGCACACCTTAGTAACTCATCACAAACCATATCCTGAGAGGTAATAACACAATGCAGAAACTCCCTGTCGTGACGCTGTTGTTGCTGTTCGCCGCCCCTGCCGCGGTGCAGGCTCAACAGGAGCGGTTTAACACCCAGGAACATCACTGGGCGCTGGTCTCATCGCAGCTTAGGGCGTCGCTAGAGACTGGAGTAGAGGCGGTGAAGACGCAGTCCCTCAAGAACGCCATCGTATTTGCAACGCTGTACCGCGACAAGATTCAGATGGCGGAGCACGTTCGAATTCTGCGCGGTGTTTATGAGAAATCGTCGAGCAGGACCAATCAGCAGCTGGCGCTTGCGGCGCTCTTTGCCGTAGGCAACGGTCGCGCCTCCTATTTTCTTTCCGGCAACGTAACGGACGTGGAATTGGATGCCGGGCGGTTGGTGGTCGCCTCTGTCCTGAATGAATACTATCAGTCCCGCTCAAGTATCGGCTCCCTTTAAGGAGCCAACTAGCGGGTGCGGGGAGCCGGGGCATGCCTCGGCTCCCCGTCCAGACAGGCTAATTGGTATTCGCAGCCGGGGCGGTTTCCGTGCTGCTGCGACCCAGAATGTTCCTGATGAGCGATCTCCATGTGGTAAACTCGGTATGATAATTGATGCCGGCTCCCGTTTCGCTCGTTATCAGGGTCTCACTCAATACGTCCCCTTCGCGCCGGTAGAACACTTCTAGGGAGACACTTGGGCTTAGCTGGATCTCCACTAACAACTCACCTTCCAGCCCTTCGCTTACCGGTACCTCAACCTGACGGCTGAAGCCCCGGTACACGCCTTGCCCGCGGATGACCAGGCGCTCATCGAGGAGCCGCAGAGCGATGCCTGCGGATATGTCGAGGTCTTCGGCTGCCTCGTCACTTTGCACGCCCAGTGTTAGATCAGCATTCGGAATGACCTGGCTGATGTACCGATTCAGTTGGCTGGCCACAAGGTTGGAGACGCTGTTGAAGGCAGATGCGGTCAGCACGTCATTGGTGGTGCCCTCCGCCGAGAGCTGGAACGAATTGGTTAGAAGGACGCTTGTGGCGTGCTGTGCCGCGCGGTCGGGTTGGTTGAGGTAGGCTTCTAGCAGGGGTGTGTCACTGATGGCTTCCTGGCGCTGGTCAACGGAAAGACTCAGCCCTATCTGTAAGGCATTGAGTTCGCCGGATATTTGCAGGCCCACGATCAGGGGTAGACTTGTTTGTAGCGCCCCACCCACTTCCTGCGGAAGTCCGCTTCTAGACGCCCGGGTACGGTAGTCGGCGCTGATGTCTATTTGAGGATTAGTTGGATCCCCGGCCCAAATGATGATCCCTTCGTTTATCAGGAAACGCCGGACGAAGAGTTCTCCGGCAGTGAATAGGTAATCACCTGAATCGACGGTAAAGTGGCCGAAAGTGGCCATGTCCCCCTCGCGCAGCTGGAGTTGTACGCGGCCGCTACCCATGCCATTGATGACATCCCCCAGTAGCGGGTCGATCACCAGGTGGAGGGTGGAGGCCTCTGGAGCTAGTATGTTGAGGTCCATTTGGAGGCCACCGGCAAAGTTACGCTCGCCCTCTACGCGCCTGTTCAATATCGTCTCTCGCCTTGGCACTATCATGGCTTCTGGGATGCGGCCGGCCGAGTCCGCGTAGACTATGTAGCCAGGATCCACGGTCGCATCCGACTCCATGATGGGGATGTAGAGATCGCTCTGGGGGCTGGTACTCAGATTCGCTGAGCGCAGGAAGGCGTTATTCATCGGTCCTGCAAGCGTCGCATCACCTGATGCCCATATCATGCCGTAAAAGGGAAGAGTGTTAGTGAACGTACCGACGTTCATGATCTGCAGCGCGTCAAGTTGGCCCTCAATGTCGAGGGAGAAAAAACGGTAATCGTTGAAGTGCATCATTCCACGGATGTCTGCGCTCCCGCCTGTAGAGTCCGACAGGGCCAGCCGGTCGATTGCTATACCACGGCGCGTGACGCGAATATCCGCGTCCGTCTTGTAGCGTAAGTTGTAGTCGGGAATGTGAAAGCTGCCATCACGCAGCGTCAAATCGGCGTTAAAGATGGGATTGGCAAAGGTGCCGCTAATGCTCCCGCTGCCAGCAATGGCCCCCTTTGAGTCATGCAGGCCGCGGATGATGTATTCGAAGAAAAAGGCATCTGCGCGGGCTACGTCAACGGCCAGGTTGAGTTGACCGCGGTCCTGCCTGAAAGGAAGTCGCACCGTGCCCACTATGCTTACGTCGTTGTCGACAAAGCGGAGTGCTCTGTTTTCTGAGGCGCTCGCGCCGGCCACCGGCTTTAGTGACGCCTCAATAGCAACGTCCGGGCTTCCTGGTTCAAAGCGACTCCGCGCCTCGAAGCGGCCAAAGATGTGGTCTTCCAAGCGCAGGTGGTCTACCTCCAGGTTGCCATATACCTCCGGTCTGTTGAGTCCCGTCCATTGTATGCGCCCATTCAGGATGCCGCCGAAGGTACGTTCTCGGTCCAGAAAGTCCGACAGTTGCTCCAGTCCGACCGATTGGAGTGCAATGGTGACGGTGTCCTCCGCGGCTGAAGACAGGACGCCGTTGACATCAATGCTTTGCGGCAGCACTCCTTGTTGCGCAGGGCTTCCTATTCGGAAGTTCACGAAATGCAGTGCATCAGCAAAGACATCGATGATCGTCCTTTCAGGCTGGTCCCACGTGTAGCCGCCGAATGAAAAACTGACATCAGGTATGGTCAAACGAAGCCGGTCTCCAAGGTCCGTTAGCGTAGCCGTCACGCGCGCCCCCTGGTCTCCCTCTGTCGTCAATCCAATGTCGGCCTCTCCACCCTGCGCCTTGACGGTAACGCGCGGGTCTATTAGCGCCAACTCTCTGGACTCCCACGCATCGGCTTGAAAATCTAGCCATGCGACCAGCGCGTGTTCCAAGGGGCCGTCCAGCGTGGCCATGCCGCCTAATTCCGTGCGGAAACCGCTGATTCGGTGGGTGCCCCACGCTATGGAATCGGCAGCTGCCGCAACTTCGTAGGTGAGCCGGTTAGCATCTGCCGTCGCTGAGAGCGACGCATCCAGGTCTGTGCGTACGGGAAGAAGCCAAGGAAACCAGGCGCTTGCAATATCGGGCCGCCTGAGCGACAGGGACACGAGCAGCCGAAGCTGGTCGAGGTCAACGGAATCCAGCGCCGTGGCCGCCTCCCCCTGCAGGATGAGCTGGTCGAGCGGCGGCCAGGGCACATTGCGTGGCAGCGTCAGACCCGGGTGGAAGTGTTCGCGCTGGCGATCTAGTGCCTCCCTGACGGCATTGTTCCATACTGCGGCGAGCGTTCCGAGAATATTGGAGCGCGTATTGCTCTCAAGCTCCAGGTCCAGAAAATCGCCCCCGACATCCACCTCCAGTGCCCCTGCCTCGGCTCCGCCAAGCCTGAGCGATAGTTCGTGCGGCGGCAGACTTTGCCTTCGCGTACCCCAGGCCACTACGGATGTATCGACGTTGACGGCGAAGCGGCCCTCCAGATTCTTGAGGGACAGGCCGAAGCCATGAAGACTCCCTTCCGCGTTAAGGTTTGAGTGGAGTGAATCCGATAGCAAAATCGGGCCAAGGTCAACCTCATGCGTCCACAGCGTCACGTCAAATTCTGGCGTACTCCCGTTCCAGTCAAGGCTGGCAAGGAGTTGCGCCTGCTGCTGCGCTTTCCACGCCGTTGCTGAGGCCTGCAGTACGCGCCCTTTGAAGTTCGCGTCCAGGTCCAGGCCGTCCACGCTTCGACCCGCGAAGGTGGACCTCACAAGGTCAGCTCCAATGGTTGCATCGAGCCGGTCCCATTCCAGGCCGCTGCCCTCCAGCGTAATCCGTCCGTGCAGCTGACTACTCAGCGGGGGGCGACCAGTGATAATGCCTATATCTAGCGAATCGGCCGTCACGAAAGCCGTGTAAATCCACATGCCATGCTCTGGTCGGGCTATGGATGCGGTGCCTGCTGCGTGCCCCGCGCTTCCGCGCAGATCAAAGGTTGCGCTGGCCCGCACACTGCGCCGGGACCGGCTGCCGTGGGCAAGGCCGTGGAGACGTAGTACTCCCGTGTTGTCGGTTGCCGGCAGCGCAGCTTCAGGCAATATTGCTCGCAGATCTGTGGTCGTTACGGCGGTTTCGCGAAGCCTGAGGTGAAAGGCCAGGGAGTCTCGGGCAAAAATGAATTCCCCGTCTGCCGCTACGACTGTTCTTCCGCGGATGAGAAGCAGTTGCTCCAGTTTGATACGGGAGAGTGATCCTCGAAGCGTCAAGGCCGCATCAAGGGTATCGGAAACCGGTAGGGAGGGCACGAGTCGGCGCAGGGCGTCAAGATTAAGCCGGTACGCTTCGATGGAGGCGTCCAGGGCCAGCATTTCCCGATCCGTATAGTTATCCACTACTCCGGTAGCCTCCAGCCCGCCTCGTCCGGTATCAATTCTGAGGCGATTGACTACTAGTCGCTGCCCATCGGCAACGAACTGTCCGGTCAGGGCCTCAACCGTCAGCGGGAAACCGGGCAGGAACCCCGAGAGCTCCAGAACATCCAGGACGTCCGCATCGCGACCACGATCCAGGACGGCCCGGGCAAAAATGTCTTCAGCATCCGTAACCAGTGCGGCAACGGCATGCCTAGTCCGCACAGTGCCGTCAACAACACGCAGCTCCACTCGGTCTATGGACCGGGAACCGACGGGCAGCACCGTGGCACTTCGTCGTTCTAAGGGGCGGATCAAACTGCCGACGCTGTCGAATCGAACCAGCAGCGTGGGTCCTTCTATATGCAGCGATCGTAGCGAAAACCTGCGAACCAGGAGACTCCTCCACCGGGGGCTGATCACCACGGAATCCACGCCGAGCCACTGCTCCCCGTCATCACCGAATACCCGCACGTCGCCTGCATAGAATTGCTGCCAAAAATTGCCGCTCAGGCTGCCAATGTGCAGTCGGCCTTCAAAGCGGTTAACAAACTGGCGTTCGAGTTCCTGGCGGAGCGTTTCCCTGCCGATTTCGGTGCGCGAAAGGCCGAAAAACAGCAGTATACCGAAAGTGATAACCACTCCAATAACAGAAGCAGTTCTGCGGGAAAATTGCAGCAGACGAGACACGGTGCTAGGTTGGCGTGATGGCTACAGGCCGCGCTGACCAGTGCGCTAGTGGCAGGCGAATTCCCAGGCCGTTCTTACGTCCGCGGGAGTCGCCTCGTTCGTGATATAGGCCTCTCCGATTTGCCGGAGGACGACCAGGCGCTGCCGGCCCGCCTGCACCTTCTTGTCAAAGCGCATGGCCTCCATAAGCTCTGTTACGCAAAATGCGGAGAGTGACGTGCGCACAGGGATCCGCCGCACCAGCTGTAAGGCCCGTTCCAGGGGAAAGCCGCTGTTGAGAAGGTGCGAGAGCTTGAGCCCGGCACGCATGCCCAAGGCGACGGCCTCCCCATGCGTGAATTGTCCGTAGCCAGCCACACGCTCAATGGCATGCCCAAATGTATGTCCAAAATTTAGCACTGCACGCTGACCCGATTCACGTTCATCTTCTGCGACAATCCTCGCCTTGATGGAAGCGGCCCAAGGTACTATGGTGCGGATGGCTGCGGCATCGCGCCCGCTGATGGCCGGCCACAGTTCGACCAGTACGCGCCGGAAGGTGTCGTCAGCGATAAGGGCATGTTTTACGACCTCGGCCAGCCCGCTTGCCCAGTCCACTTTGGCTAGGGTCGACAGCGTTGCCACATCGGCACACGTCATGGAGGGCTGGTGGAAGGCGCCAATGAGGTTCTTGCCGACCGGGTGGTTGATGCCCGTTTTGCCGCCTATAGCGCTGTCTACTTGGGCGACGAGCGTGGTTGGGACCTGTACAAGCGGCAGGCCGCGCAAGAGCGTCGCTGCCGCGAACCCGGCGAGATCGCCTACGACGCCGCCTCCGAGCGCAACGACGGGGGTCTGTCGGTCGATTCCCCAGCGCAGGGCGCTGTCGTACACGCGCTGAAGCGAACTGATGTCCTTCGATGGCTCTCCGGGAGCCACCGCTACCGTCTTGACCTGCCACCCTGAACGGGCAAGGGCACTCTCGAGTATCCCAGCGTAGTGTACCGCAACCTTCTCGTCCGTAACTACCAGGCATCGGCCGACACGCAGGCCGCACTGCTGCATAAAAGTGGGAGTTTTCGCCAGGGGGGCGAAATGCACGGGGTAGCCGCGTCCGTTAGGCAGCGCAACCGTGATTTGCGAGGAATCTGCTAACGCGTGCATGCCGTTCGAACGACATCGCCCCGTATTCGTTCAGTCAACCGGTGCCGGCGCCTGTTCCATGCATGCGGGGCGACCAATTTTTCTCAATCAGTCAGATGCTCATGCGCGCCGTAACGTGTGGCCCCCCTGGAAGGATGTCCCTCGAAGAGATGCCGCTTCCCGTGCCACAGGGAGCGGAAATCCGCGTACGCGTGCAGGCGACGGCCGTGAATCGCGCCGATCTCCTGCAGCGCAGGGGACGGCATCCTCCGCCACCGGGTGCAAGTCTGATTCTGGGTCTTGAAATGGCCGGTGTTGTAGAGTCCGTCGGGCCATCCTGCACGCGCTGGAAGGTGGGCGATGCCGTGATGGGCCTGTTGCCGGGTGGAGGGTACGCCGAATTTGCGGTACTGCACGAGGAGATGGCGATGGCTTTGCCTCAGAACCTGACGTTCACGGAATGTGCGGCCATTCCGGAAGTATTTCTTACGGCCTATCAGGTACTGTTTCTGCACGGCGGTCTTCAGCCGGGCCACACCGTGCTTTTCCATGCGGGAGCCAGCGGTGTAGGCACGGCGGCCATCCAGCTTGCCACAAATACAGGAGCGGCGATGTATGTCACGGCCTCTCCGGCCAAGCACGAAACGTGTCTGGAGCTGGGGGCGACGATGGCCGTGGACTATTCCCGCTTCGACTTTGCGGACCGCGTGCTGCAGGTCACAGGCGGAAGAGGCGTGGACCTGATCGTAGACTGCGTGGGTGCGCCGTACTTTGAGCAAAATCTGCGGTCTTTGGCCGTGGACGGCTGCTTTGTGCTACTTTCCACGCTGGGGGGCGCCGATGTCGAGGGCCTTAACCTGCGGGCACTTTTTCGGAAGCGAGCGCGACTGGTTGCAACCACGCTGCGCAACCGGAGCCTGTCCTACAAGGTTGCACTCACGAAGCGCTTTGCGGAGGGCCATCTATCGCAATTCGTGGACGGGCGTTTGCGCCCCGTGATAGATTCCGTCTATGCTCTCGTGGATGTCGAGGCGGCGCATGAGCACATGCGGGCCAACCGTAACGTGGGCAAGATCGTGCTCACGGTATGCACCTGATTGGTCCGGCTTCGCATGGGAGTGGGCCCCCGTTCGCCCCGCTGCACGGAGGCATCGGAGGCGAGCAATTGTAGCGGCACCCTGGGCGCTCGACCCAGAGGACTGTCCCATTCGGCGTAGCAGCCAGTGAAATTGTAGGAGGCCGAAATGAGGCAGCGCCTCGGGCGCTCTTTGTTCGTCAATCCGATGGCACACTGATCCATCATCACCCGGCTAGGTCTGCCGGTTACCCATAACCGGCTATTGACATTTGGAATTTTGCTGTGTAGTTTCACGGCATGTTCCAGCAGAACCAGATTTTGCGTACGCTGAGCGCGCCTTCTTCCCGAGGTGCATTGGGACAGGTGCTCAGCGACCGGAGTCTGGACAATCGTACGGCCATAGCGCATCGTGTGTGTGAGCGCTTCGGCTTTTTCGATGTTCTGGGAAAGACGCAGGTGGCCACGTGTGCAAAGGCGCTCTCCAGGCTGGAGGCGCGCGGCGAGATCGTGTTGCCCGCTCCGCTGAACAGCCATGCCAAGGGGAGTTCGCCGCGGTTGCTGCCGGCTCCTGTGCCGGCAGCGGAAGGGGTGCCTTTGACGCTGGACGGCATAGAGGATTTGGCGCTGGAGCTGGTGGAGACTGACGAGCAGCGTGCGGTGTTCAATACGCTCATGCACCACGAGCATCCCCGGGGAGTGACGACGTTAGTGGGGGCGCAGGTGCGCTATCTCATCACAAGCGCACACGGCTATGTGGCGGCTGTGGGGTTTTCCGCTTCGGCGCTGCGTCTGGCAGACCGGGAGCGTTATCTGGCCTGGAGCGAAGCGCAGCGCCGGGCCTTGCAGCACCACGTGGTGTGTCTGAGCCGTTTTCTGGTCCGGGTGCCGTGCAAGCATCTGGCCAGTCATGTACTGGGCCGTGTGCTGCAGCGGCTGCCTATGGACATGGGAAGGCGCTACGGCTACCGTCCATGGGTGGTGGAGACCTATGTGGCACCAGATCAGGAGGGTACGTGCTTCAAGGCGGCCAACTTCGTGCGTATCGGCCAGACGGCCGGTGGCAGGCCCGGCCCGGATGGAGAGCCGGAACCGCCCAAGGCGCTGTATGTGTACGAGTTGGATCGCACATGGCGCAGGCGTCTGGGCGTAGCCCGTGTGGAGGCATCTCCCGTGAGGTTGCCGCACGAGGGGATCTCGAGTGAGGCCTGGGCCGAGACAGAATTTGGAGGAGCCCCCTTGGGAGATGTCCGCTTGTCGGCGCGCTTGGTAAAGAGTGCCTCCATGCTTGCCGACGTCACAGGCGGCTCTATCGTGGCCCATACGGCCCATGATGCGGCCGCGGTGAAGGGTCATTACCGGCTGCTGGAGAGCAAAGAGGGCTCGGCGGTGACGCCGGAGAACATCCTGGCGCCGCACCGCGAGCGCACGATAGAGCGCATGCGGAGCCAGAAGGTGGTGCTTTGCGTGCAGGATGGCACGAAGCTGAACTATGCTACGCGCCCGGCCTGTTCTGGATTGCAGGTCATAGGCAGCAATCAGACCAAGACAGAGACGCTCGGTGTGCCGCTTCATATGACGATGGCGATGACGGCGGACGGTTTGCCGCTGGGGGTGCTCCGGTGCAGCTACAAGAAGCCGGACCCGGGCCCTGAAGCGCCCGGGACGCAGCAGTGGCTTAACGGGTATGCGGATGTGTGCGAGGCAAGAAAGGCGCTCTCGCGGAAGAGTTCAGTGGTGTTGATCATGGACCGGGAGGCGGACAGTTTTGCGCTCTACGACCTGCAGCGCACAGCGCAGCAGGTACATGTGCTGGTGCGTGCCAAAGGTGAGCGTCTGCTGGTCGGAGGCCAGAAGCTGATTGCGAGCTTGAAGAGTGTTTCCCGGGCCGAGACGATCTCGATCGAGATCTCGCGTGTGACAGCGCGTCCGAAAGCCTCGCGCCGCAAGGTACGTGCTGCACGCAGCTACCGGATGGCTAATGCGGAGGTTCGCTACAAGCGGGTGGAGCTTCCGGATCCGCGAGGCAAGGCCGCTGCTTTAAGCCTGTACGGCGTGCATGTGCGGCAGACGAATCCGCCTGGGGGGCAGAATCCGCTGGAGTGGGTGCTGCTCACGAGCATCAAGCTGCACACGGCAGAGGATGCGGTCCGGATGCTGGACTATTACCTGAAGAGGTGGCGCATTGAAGACTTCTTCCGGGTACTGAAGAGCGGCTGCAAGGTAGAGAGCATGGCGCTGCGCACGGCGCTGCGCCTGGAGCGGGCGATCACGATCTGGTGTGTTGTTGCCTGGCGCATCATGGTGTTGACCCTGCTCGGCCGCACGGTGCCGGAATTGGATGCGGAGGTGTTCTTTACGGAGATGGAGCTGCGCTTTCTTTCCGGCTAAGCCACGCGGGTGAAGCTGCCGCCGCCTCGCACGCTGCAGCAGGCCATCCTGGCGGTAGCCGTCCTTGGGGGCTACCAGAACCGCAGCCGCGATGGCCCCCCGGGCCACCAGATCATGTGGCGCGGCATGGACCGGCTAAGCCTTACCACCCTGGGATACGAGGTCAGGGACGCGCAGCATTGATGGAATTGCCTGTTCTGCGGGCAAGTCCGGGCAACAATATCCACCCGCTCTGGCGCCCAACAGACGGCGCGCATCCTGAAAGACATCCTGTGTACATTCTTGTGCGCATGCCGTAGAAACCGGCCGCAAAGCCCAACATCAGGCCCAACAGCCACCGAAAAGACCCGGCACAAGGCCCAGATTCCCCATTGAACGGACACATTCACTTGGACTCTTCAGACCCATTAGGCTTACAAAACCGTTTGTTTTAAAAGCCTTATGGGCAAACGGCAGAGCTAGGTCTACCCCTTACCCACATCTGTGACTTCACATTGGGATTTGTGCCGTGTAGATTGGCGGAGCGCCGCTGGGGGACAAGCGGCGCACGGACCGCCTGGTCCAGAGTGTCGCTATATTGGCCCGAACACCGGGAGAGCCCATGACGGCAGGCATCGAGGTCGAGAGTGCAGCGGTAAAGGGGTATTATCGCTTCATAGAGAAGGTTAACAGCAAGAAGGTTACACCAAAGAAGATCCTGGAGCCGCATCGGATGCGTACGATAAAGCGGATGCGTACGCAGACGACGGTATTGTGCGTAGAGCACGAGACGATCATCACCTACAGTACGCGTCCGAAATGCGAGGGTCTAGAGGTGATCGGTTGCAACCAGACCACAGCGAAGGCCCAGGGTGTGCGGTTGCACGCTACGCTGGCCCTGAGTGCAGAGGGGTTGCCGCTGGGGCTGTTGCGCTGTGCGTATGCGCCCGAGAAAGGGCCCCACAAGCCAGCAACGCAGCGCTGGGCGGACGGATTCAACGACACGGTCGAGGCGGCCTAGCATCTCAGTGGCAGGACACGCGTGATCAGCGTCATGGACCGGGAAGCGGACATGTTTGCCGTCTTCGAGGCGTGGCGAAGTCAGCGGTGGACCCACCTGTTGGTGCGGGCCAAGGTGGATCGCATCCTGGCAGGGAAGCAGAAGCTGTTTGCGTCCATGCGCGGGGGTGCCCCGGACGGATTCGCAGAAGTGCCCATAGCCCGTCTGAGCCGCCGCGAGAAGTCGGGCCGTCTGCTGCATGAGGGCCGCATGGCGCGCATGGCGGTGCGCTACCGCCAGCTGGCTCTTCGTCCCACAGACGGCTTCACGGGGGAGGCGGTGCGGATAAGTGGCATTCACCTCCGTGAGGAGGCGCCTCCGGAGGCAGAGAAGCCTATAGAGTGGTATTTGCTCACAACCGTGGAAGTTACTACGCTCGAGGAGGCCCTGAAGATGGTGGACTATTACGCGCAGCGGTGGCGCATGGAAGACGCCTTTCGGGTACTCAAGAGCCGGGTGCAAGGTGGAGGAGTTGAGCATGCAAAAGGCCAGCAGCCTGTACTGCGCCATTACCATCTATGCCGTGATGGCCTGGCGCCTGCTGTTGATGACGCTATTGGGGCGCGAGGTGCCAGAGGCCGAGGCCCAGATCCTGTTTACGGACACGGAGCTGCGTGCGCTTGAGGCCTATGCCCACCGCTACCGCCTGCCGCTTCCCAAGGATCTGGCTTCGGCGATCCTGGTGATGGCTATTCTCGGCGGTTACATGAACCGGAAGAATGCCCCGCCGCCGGGGGTCAAGATCATGTGGCGCGGCTACAGCCGCCTGGAAATAGGGGCCGAGTTCGTTGCTGCGGAGCAGTACCTGAGCAAGGCGACAGCAGTGCCTGTTCAGCGGGAATAGCACCGGGCGTGCGAGTGACAAAGGGAACAAATTGGAGGAAAACGGGCCAGAACAGACAACGCTCAGGCACCATAATGCCC
This sequence comes from Rhodothermales bacterium, assembly GCA_965216255.1. Lineage (GTDB taxonomy): Bacteria > Bacteroidota > Rhodothermia > Rhodothermales > Bin80. The sequence continues at coordinate 2,014,556 of OZ244148.1, read as the reverse complement.
CGAAAGCGCTATATTGATACGCATTCGAGCTTGGCCCTATTGCGAAAGATCAAGCCGTTCTAACGCCCATATTCCGGGCATTGAATCCGAGTTCCACGGCCAAAGTGGCTGCGTCCTGACCTCCCGGGCAAGATCGCAATTCTGCTAAACAGGCCGGAAAATCAAAGATGCGACATCATGTTAGGTCCGGCAAGTGGGCCTAGGGTAGGGCTCGCTATCACCTGCCCTTTCCACCTCCATGCAGGCCCCGCTACCCACCGGATAGCAGCCCCCCCCCTGAAAAAATCGCACCTCATCAAAAAGCCGGCTTTTTCTGGCTAGCACTACTTACCCATTCAAGGATGATTGTCCAGTACACGGCAGTCTTGGCGTTGATTTCAGCCGCTACGCGCCGGCATTTGTGTCAAGACCGGTGTAGCACAGCCTTGAACGGCTTAGCGCCGCAAAAGTAGTAGGAAACAGGGACAGGGATTCAATCCCGGATTATTCACCAGCCACAAGTATAAACGTGTAAACACTGAAGACGGGGCTGCCGGAAGAGGTATATTCTGCTGCAAGGCAGCAATATCTTCTTGGAGCCTGTTACAAAGCTGATTTTGGCATGGATGCATTTGAGGCCAGAGCGTTTAGACTCCACGGCGAGAGCTATGGCATTGTATTCCAGTACGGGGATTATGGCGCAGCACGGTCCCCGCCTATGGCTTGGTTTCATGATGGCTTTTGCACCCAAGCCAATTTTGCCGGTGCTAGCGACCGGTCAATGGCCCCGATTCTGAAGGATTGTCGGCGCGCTTGGCAGTATCCGGGATGATATGCATCAGGCCAAACACCGCATTGCCGCTGACCCTGGTCCTCATGGAGGCACGGTGCACGGGAGCGCAAAGGTGTCCGGTGTCGGCGAACGCCTCCTGGAGGGCCTCCAGGAGGCCCGGTTTCCGTGCGCCAGTTCGCATCCCTTGAGCGCCGAAAATACGGCTAGGATATCTCTTCCTGGGTCGCGTGCGGCGGTGTCTAGCACGGAAGCCGGATGAACCGGATCCCGGTCACGCAGGGTTTCCGTGATGGGCGATGAGAAGGTTGCCTCGGGCGGCCGCTACGAACTAGGCCACGACCTGCCGGAGCCCTGGCGGGTCGTGGCCGAATCCTGCATTGAGGACAGGCGTCTATCACTGCGAGCCTTCCGGCGCCGCATGAATAATGGCCGACTCCATGGTTTAGGCGCAGTCCGCAATAGCCTCGGGTCCGAGCGCGGCGGCTATGAGGCTGACTAGGCATGAAAGATCTAATCTCATTTGCACGCTAGCTTGGCTCCTTGACGAGGGCGGAAAAGAACGGCAGAAGCTCTGGACCGCGCCGGCGAAGGACCTTGACTATGGCTGCCTCGCCTTCAGGCAGTTGGTCGTAGATGCGATTGAAAGAGGCAATGCTATCAACCGGCTTCTGATCCAGTTCCGTGATGATATCGCTGGGGCGAAGATCGGCATCCCGGTAGGCGGCGCTGCTCTGATCAAGGTCCAGGATGACGACGCCTTCAATGGATGACTCGTCCTCGATAAGGAGTTGCGCGCGCGTGTCCGGAGTAAGCTCACGCAGCTTGAGTCCAAGCCTACTGGCTGGCTCTTCCTGCGTGGAGCGCTCTGCTACCTGGTCTGCAGGCCGGGCACCGAGCAGCAAAGAGACCGAATGCTGTTCCTTTTCGCGGATGAGCGTGATCTCTACCTGGGTGTTTGGCAACATGTTGCCGATGATTGACAGGAGCTGGCTGGAATCCTTCAGCTCTTCTCCATTCACAGCGGTTACGATATCGCCGACTTGGATGCCCGCCATATCGGCAGCGCTCCCGGGAGTGACCTGTCTAACTTGGGCCGAACCGCGCGGGGCCTCCAGAGCCTCCGCGAGCGCACCCGGAACGGCATCGAAGCCCACACCGAGGAAGCCACGCTCAACGTGCCCCGTTTCTATGAGCTGCGTGACGACATTGCGCACGACGTCAACGGGGATGGAGAAGGCGACACCGAGGTTGGTGCCTGTTCTTGAATAGATGGCGGAATTGATGCCGATCATGCGGCCACGCAAGTCGACGAGTGGCCCACCCGAATTGCCCGGATTGATGGCCGCGTCGGTCTGGATGACAGCCGAAAAATTGAGTCGGGAGAGGCTTGCACTGGTACGGCCCACGGCGCTGACGATGCCTGCGGTCACAGTGTTATCCAGGTCCTCGCTAAGCGGAGAGCCAAAGGCCATGACCCACTGGCCTACCCTCACGTCGTCCGAATTCCCGAGGGCTATGGTGGGCAAAGCGGATGCGTCAATCTTGATGACGGCGAGATCACTTAATGGATCGGCGCCGATAACCGTAGCATTGAATATTCGCCCGTCGTAGAGGGCTATTTCCAGCTCTTCCGCGGAATTAGTCACGTGATGGTTGGTAATGATGTAGCCGTCTTCACTCATGATGACACCGGAACCGAGGCCGCTGCGGAGGCGGGGCTCGGGGGCTATATTCTTGTTTCCAAACGGTATGACTCGATACATGTCTTCCAACGGGGTGCCCTGAAATGGATTACCGCCTATGGAAGGGACTTCCACGAGTTGTTCGGAGCGGATCTGGACTACCGACGGGTTAACTTCAGCGGCCACGTCAATGAAGGCCTGCTCAAGGTCAAAGCGGCCTTCATCGTCTGCCGGTTCGTCCGCGTTGTGCGTCCGGAAATTGGCCGCCCTTGATTCGGTGCCAACCTTTTCGCCACTGCCAAAAAGGTTGGCACCGGCGGTGGAAAAGAGGATGCCTGCCGCAAAGACGGCAATCAGGAGTACGGCGATGGAGGCGCGATTCTTGGTTTGCATGGTTGGGTACGTCTTTTTTTCGGAATGTGCAATGGACAGGATGGACGCAAAAAACGTGCCTGAGCTGGATTTCGTATATCCACGTACGCCTAGCGACCAGGAATGCCCGGTTTTGTCATGTTGCGGACATCCAAAACGGTATCCAGCTCCGCCTCGGTGAGCAGATTCATGGAGAGTACGACTTCCCGAACGGTACGCTGCTCTTTTACGGCGGCCTTGGAGACTTCTGAGGCCAGGTCGTACCCAATGGCGGCGTTGAGGGCCGTGACCACGGTAGGATTACGCTCGAGAAGCTCCTTGCAGCGGTCTTTATTGGCTTCAATGCCCACCAGGCAGTTGTCATGGAATGCGCGGCAGGCCCCGGCCATGATGCCGATACTCTCAATCATGGCCTGCGCCATGACGGGCATCATGACGTTGAGCTCCAAATTGCCGTGCTGGCCGCAGATGGTAATAGTCGTATGGTTTCCCATCACGCGCGCGCAGACCATCATCAGGGCCTCGGACATGACCGGATTCACCTTGCCGGGCATGATGGAAGATCCCGGTTGAATGGCCGGGAGGCAGATTTCCGCGATACCGCTCGTGGGACCGCTGGACAGAAGCCGGATGTCATTTGCGATCTTCATGAGTGAAACCGCGACCGTATTGAGGGTGCCCGAAGCCATGACGAACCCGTCCTTGGCAGACTGCGCCTCAAAATGATTGGCAGCTTCCCGAAAGTCGATTCCGGTGCTTTCGGCAATGTACGCGATGGCCCGCTGCGGGAATTCAGGGTGCCGGTTGATCCCGGAGCCGGTAGCTGTTCCGCCCAGGGCAACTTCCTTCAATTCGTCCAGCGCCGTGTCGATGCGGCGCATTCCGGCTGCCACCTGCGCGGCATAGCCCCCGAATTCCTGGCCAAGCCGCACCGGCGTTGCATCCATTAGATGGGTTCGTCCACTCTTTACCACGTCATCAAAAGCGCGGCTCTTGGCAAGAAGGGTATGATGCAAGTCCGAAAGCGCCGGATGCAGCCGGTTTCTGAGCAGCATGGCCGCAGACACGTGCATTGCCGTTGGGATGACGTCATTGGAAGACTGCGACATATTGACGTGGTCATTCGGATGCACACCTTCCTTGCCGGATTCTGTAATGGCCACGGAGGCCAGTACCTCGTTGGCATTCATGTTGGTGGAGGTCCCGCTTCCCGTTTGGTAGATATCCACGGGAAAATGATCATCAAGGTCGCCGTTGCTCAGGCGCTCGGCGGCATGGATGATGGCACGTGCACGCTCCTCAGAAAGCAGGCCTAGGTCGCGGTTGGTCATCGCTGCGGCCCGCTTGATAATGCCAAGTGCCTCGATAAAGGCTCGCGGCATGCGCTGGCCGCTTATCGGGAAATTTGTGCGGGCACGCTCTGTCTGCGCGCCATACAGTGCGCTGCGGGGTACCCGAACCTTCCCAAGGGAATCCCTTTCTATGCGGTAATCCGCCATCTTAAGGTCGCAATAAGTGTGAAGCGTGTCGCGTATAATACGTTCTTCCGTGCCGTTTGTTGGACAGAGGGGGACCCACGTGGAATTCATTGAGACTGCTCTGGGCATGCGGGCGCGGGCAGAGGCGTTGCGCAGCGCAGGCAGACAGCTTGTTCTCGTGCCTACCATGGGTGGTCTGCATGAGGGGCATGCCGCACTGGTCCGCACGGCGCTGCGAGAAGGCAATCATGTTACCGTGTCCATCTTTGTCAATCCGGCGCAGTTTGGCCCTGGGGACGATTTCGGCGCCTATCCACGGGACTTGAGCGGGGATGTCGCGCGGCTGCAGTCGTTCGGTGGTGTGGATGCCGTTTTTGCCCCGACCACGGCGGAGCTGTATCCGGATGGGCAGCGGAAGCAGATGGCTTGGGTGGATGCACCCTCGCTGCGACGGCACCTGTGCGGACCCCATAGACCTGGGCATTTTGAGGGCGTGATGACGGTGGTAGCCAAGCTGTTCCTCTGCTGCAAGCCTCACGCGGCGATTTTCGGGCTCAAGGACGCGCAGCAGTTTTTCATCCTGCGCCGAATGGTGCGTGATCTTGGGTTTGGCATACGTATGGTAGGCACTGAAACGGTGCGTGCAGCCGATGGGCTGGCGCTGTCCTCGCGGAACGTCTACCTTGGCGCGGAGGAACGGGCACAGGCGCCGGTACTCTATCGCGCCGTGGCGGCCGCTAGTGCACTCATCGAGTCCGGGGATCAGCACCCGGAAATTGTGGTCGCAGCCATGCTTGACACCCTCCGCCGCGCTACGCTTGCGCGCGTCGAATATGCCGAAGTAGTGGACACGCACTCGCTGGCGCCCATCCCGCGCATCATGCCGGGCCAGCAGGTATTGGCTGCCGTGGCCGCGTGGTTCGGGGCCGCACGTCTCATTGACAATGTCCTTGCTACCAGTCCAGTACGCCATTGATCGCGTGGCCCGATGGCGACGGAATGGGCTCCTGCTGGTCCTTATGGTCCCGGCCGGGGCCCAGACCGCAAGCTTTTCCGGTTGTCGAGCGCAGCCGCTTCGGCTTCATCGACGCCATGGGACGTATGGTGGTGGAACCGCACTATGACGGCGCACAGCGGTCTTCTGAAGGTCTGGCGGTGGTGCGAATCGGTAGTTTGTGGGCGTTTGTCGATCTGGCGGATTCCTTGGTCATTGGTACCCGGTTCACGAGCGTTTTTCCATTCATGGAGGGCCGCGCCCGTGTGCAGCAGGGCAGAAGCTGGGGCTTCATCGATCAGACCGGCCAGACCATAAGCGACGTACCGTTCACGGGCGCGCTTGACTTTGCCGGCGGGCTTGCGCCAGTGAGGATGCGAGCAGGCACCGTAGTTGGACTTGAGCCAAACTGGGGGTATATCAATGCCGAGGGGCAGCTTGCGATCGAGGACCGTTTCATGCGAGCGCTTCCGATTTCCGAAGGCCTTGCTGCCGTGCAGGTGGTTCGCAAGGTCCTTATTGTCCGCATAGGAGCCCCGTGGGGCTATATCGATCAGGAAGGGGAGTGGATAATCGAGCCGCAGTATTCCTTGGTGCGAAGTTTCTCGGAAGGGCTCGCGCTCGTCAAGAAGGGGCCCCAGTGGGGATTCATTGACCGGGCAGGAGCAATTGTGATCGACGTGAATTACGAGAGAGTGTTTCCATTTTCCTATGGCCGCGCGCGCGTGCAGTCCGACGGCCTATGGGGCTACATCGACCGTGGTGGCGGCATGCTCATTGGGCCCACGTACGAGAATGCAGAGGACTTTTCCGAGGGACTTGCCTTGGTCCAAAGCGGTGGACTGTGGGGCTATATCGACCTGGACGGCGCGCCCGCGATTCCCTTGCGGTTTACGCGGGCGCGGCCGTTTCACGGAGGCCTAGCCTACGTAACCCTGGACGATCGCACGGGCTACATAGACAAGAGCGGTGCATTCACCTGGAGCCGGTAGCGTCGTGGCGCTCATAGGCGTCGATGATGGCCTTCACGAGCCGGTGCCGCACGACATCGCGCCGGTCGAAATCGATGAATTCGATACCGTCAATGCCTTCGAGGATGCCGCGTGCCTCGACCAGACCGCTCTGCGAGCGACTGGCCAGGTCGATCTGCGTGACATCACCCGTAACTATGGCGCAGCTGTTGATACCCAGACGCGTCAGGAACATCTTCATCTGCGTCGCGGTCGCGTTCTGTGCTTCGTCCAGGATGACAAAGGCCGAGTTTAGTGTTCGGCCGCGCATGAAGGCCAGGGGCACGATTTCTATCACGTGGTGCTCCATGTGCGCTCCCAGCTTCTCCGTTGGCAGGAGCTCATCCAGCGCGTCATAGAGCGGGCGCAGGTAAGGGTCTATCTTATCGCGAAAATCGCCGGGCAGGAAACCCAGCCTTTCGCCGGCCTCTACTGCGGGTCGGCAAAGCACGATACGCTTTACTTGCCGGGCCTTTAGTGCCGCAACAGCAATGGCTACCGCCATGAATGTCTTTCCGGTGCCAGCCGGTCCAATGGCAAAAACGATGTCACTGCGCCGCGCGGCCTCCAGTAGCCGGGCTTGGCCGGGGGTCTTCGTCCGTACCATCCCCCCGGAAGGGGTATACGCCACCACTTCGCCGATGTCGGAGCGCTGCGTGGCGGGCTCTGAGGTTACCAGGGCCAGGACGGTTTCCACGTCGCTGGACGTAAGGTTGCCATTTCGGCTGGCAATGGTGGTGAGTTCCTCCAGGGCTCGTTCAATGTCTTCCAGGGCGCGCTTGCGGCCGCGGAGCTTTATCTGGTTGCCGCGCGCAAGGAAGTAGGTGTTGGGAAAGGCGGCCTCCATGCGACGCAGATGCCTGTCGTTGGAGCCAAATAGAAGAAGGGGATCGGCCTGGTCAATCGTAAGGATTTTCTCTGCCAAGATTATTACAGGGGCCTGGTGGTACGCATTGAACGGGGCGAGCTGGCCGACGTTGTACTTGGATTGTCACGGAATGGTGCCGAGATGAGCTCACCCCTTATCGTGGAGTTTACGAAAATGACCGGGGCCGGCAATGACTTTATGGTCATCGATAACCGGTTCTATCGTTTTTCGGACCAGGAATTGAGTGCCATAGCCCTGCGCTTGTGCCGGCGCCGGCACGGTGTAGGCGCGGACGGGGTACTGGCGTTCGCAGAAGCAGAGGCGGAAGGCTTCGATTTTCGAATGCGGTATATCAACGCCGACGGCTCCCTAGGCACCATGTGCGCCAACGGCGCGCGGTGCCTGGCACGTTATGCAAAGCGGTCAGGCTTGGTGGGCCCCAGGCTTGCTTTCGAGACAGACTCTGGTTGCTATGAAGCCCTGGTGCCGGCGGAAGCGGGCGCGGACGTGCGGCTCTTCATGCGGCCGCCGGGTACATGGAAGCCGTACCTGGCGCTGGCTGGAAAGGCGCCCGCGCCACTGGCCGATATCCACTATGTCTGGACCGGTACGGAGCACGTGGTTTGCTTTGTGGAAAGCGTTCAGTCTGCTCCCGTAACGCGGTGGGGGCCGGTAATCCGGTATGACGGGGCGCTCGCACCCGAGGGAGCGAACGTAAACTTTGTGGAGGTAGTGTCCGAGGTGGCCCTGCGCGTGCGAACCTACGAAAAAGGAGTGGAAGACGAGACGCTGGCGTGCGGCACGGGGGCTGTGGCCTCTGCTGTTGCGGCGCGGCGCCTCGCGCGCATACGGCCCGATACGGCCACGCGGATAGACATGCCAGGCGGTATCCTGCATGTGGGTCCCACAGCGGAGCGTATTGCACTGGACGGACCCGCAACGACCGTCTTCCGCGGCACGTTCGAACTGGAGTCGTAAGAGCACAGGCCTCCAAACAGCAAGATCCGTCCCGCGAGCCACTCCCCGCTTGAGGAAGAGTCCGCCGGATCCTCTTGCAGGTGAGTCCGGCTTCAGAAGTCCTCCCGGCAGGTTACTGCAGCAGCACGGCGCTGCGCAGGTCCTGGATATCTGCCCGGTCGCGCAGGGCGGTGATCCAATCGGTTCGCAAGCGGCCCTCCAATTCCCGCACGAGCTGACTACGCAGCCGGGCGCGGTCGGCGTCGGTGATGGATGCGGGCTCCGAGCGACGTCCAACACGCGCAACGAAGGCCGCGTTTCTGCCTTCCACTACGCCCGAATCTTCGCCTTCGGAAAGAGCGAGCACTGTCCCGGCAAAGACCGGATCACGGCCCAGGCCTGGCACCATCTGGTTGCGGAAGCTAATCCCCTCGGCAACCTCCGCGGAGAAGCCCAGGTCCTCCGCCAGACCATCGAAGCCTGCCTTCGCGTAGCCTCTGCCAAGACGCTGGGCCTGGAATTCTTTCTTGCCCTCCAGCAGCACGCGGGCGCGCACCATGGGCTCCACTTCTTCAAGTGGACGGTATCCTTCCTCCTCAATGGCAACCACATGCACAAGGATGACGGCTTCATCCAGTTCGATCACGGGACTGATATCGCCGGGCGATGAAGAATCCAGGAACTGGGCGAGGGAGCGACTAGGCCCGAATCCGGGAATGGAAACCTGCCCTTTCTCCATATCCATCGTCTGCAGGGAAGTGCCGCGGCGCGCCGTCTCACCGGCAAAGTCGCCCGATTCTTCCGCATAGAATTGCAGATCTTCCAACTGCTCCTGGATCGCACTCAGCGTTCCGACTGAAGGCTCCAGCGCCATTACGAACTCGGCGATCTGTACCTCCACGTCCCCGCGGTGGGTTACTTCTATCAGGTGGAAACCAAATTCGGATTCGACGGGGCCCACAATGCGTCCAACAGCTGCTCCAAAGGCAGCGTCCTGGAAAGCAGGCACCATGCGGCCTTCTCCAAACCATCCCAGGTCGCCGCCCCTTGCGCCACTGCCTGGATCATCCGAGGCCTCTCGAGCCACTACGGCAAATTCCTCTCCCGCCCGGATTCGGCCCAGTAGCTCCAGGCTTGCTGCCCGGGCATCACTGTCTGAGCCTTCCGTGAGAATGTGGCGGGCCCTTACGTGAATCTCTTGTGCCGGCCGTGTGGCAACCACCTTGACCAGATGCACGGCCTCTCCGACTACGGTGGGTTCGACCATGAGGCCGGGCTCGATGGGCTGAGGGCTCTCGAAGAGGAGTTCGGCAATTTCCGGCGCCATGTCGCTGGCGCCCAGGAAGGCGGCTGAATACTGTTCGTCGGACCCGTTCTGCGCCAGGTACGCCGAGTCGTCTTCGGCTTCGGCGAAGTCGGGGAGAATCATCTCGGCGTCGCGCAGATAGGCGAGCGTGTCGTCGCGGGCGGGCTCCTTTGGAATCGAGGCCAGGTCAATGGAGTATCGACGCTCGCGCCGATATTCTTCCTTGTTGTCCTCGTAGTTGCGTTCCAGATCCCGGTCCGTGATCGTTACCGAATCATCCGGGACTGCTGCGTATCGCAGGAAGAAGAACTCGGCATCGGCCTCAAGGGCTTCCTTGTTATATGCGTCTTCAATATCGCTTTCGGAGATGCGTGCTGTAGAAGTGATCAGATTGTCAAACTTCTGGCTTCTGCGCTCGAGTCGGATGTATTCCTCGATCTGAAGCCAGGTCGCGGCTTGCTCCGGGTTATCGATAAAATTCTGCAGTAGCACCCGGTCCAGCTCGCCTTGGGGATTCGAAAAGTTGGCGCGTATGATTTCATGCGGGTTTTCGCCGCGGATGAGTTCTCGGATTTCGGCGTCACTGACCGTTACGCCAAGCCGATCCATTTCTTGCTGGAGCAGCTTGTTGTTGACGAGCATGTTATAGGCGCGTTCGCGCTGTTGCTCCAGTTGCTGCGGTGGTATGGTCTCGCCGGTTGCCTGTCGGATCTGCTCCAGCAGGGCTTCAAGCTGGCGATTGTATTCTCCCAGCGTTACCGGATCACCGTTTACAATCGCGAGCTCGCCCAAGGGGTTGGCGCCGATAGTGTCGAATACGCCGGAGTCCTGCAGAACCCACAGGCCTCCGAATGAAATCACGAGAATCCACAGGATTATGCCCGTGTTTTCCCGCATTTTGTTCATCGTGCCCATAAGGCCACCATTACGTTTGGCCCGGTATCATCCGCCGACTATGCCGGATCGACGTGGGCGAACTTGCGATTGCCACGCGTGACGCTGAACCGGACCTTGCCGGGTGTCTTGGCGAAGAGCGTATCATCGCCGCCACGCCCCACATTTTCACCGGGATGGAATCGGGTTCCGCGCTGCCGCACGATAATGCCACCTGCCGGGACCGATTGGCCGCTGAAGAGCTTCACGCCCAGCATCTTGGGATTGGAATCGCGCCCGTTCTTGGTGGAGCCTAGACCTTTCTTGTGCGCCATAACAGTCGTGTAGTGTTCGGATGATTATTCCTGCTCTTGGGGAAAACGTAATGCGTCCACCCGCAAGTGCGTGTACAACTGGCGGTGGCCCCGCTTGACTCTGTAGCGTTTGCGGCGCTTTTTCTTGAAAACAATGATTTTGTCCGCCTTAACGTGGCCCAGGACCGTGGCCTCGACTACGGCCTCTTCCACGAAGGGGCGTCCGACGCGGGTAGTCTCGTCGTTCGAAAGCAACAGGACGTTTCCCAGCTCGACCATGTCGTCTACGGACCGGTCCGAAAAAAATGGAACGTAGAGCGTATCTTGCTCGCGCAGCCTGAACTGCTTTCCCTTGATTTCGACGATAGCGTACATCCTGCGTGCTCTTCTTTGGGCACCGGGTTCGTACCGGAGCGAGAGTGTTAGGAGGGTAGCATCTTATTACCCTCATGCGGCCGGCTTGATCCCATGTCCCGCGTTAAGAGCCTTCGAATAAATGGACCTTGCTATTCCGGGATCAGGCGCGAAGCTCCGTGTCGGCAAACTGGTGTGCATAGGGCGCAACTACGCCGCGCACGCCGCTGAAATGAATAGCCCCGTGCCCGAGAGGCCCGTAGTATTTCTGAAGCCCGCCACTGCCCTCGTTCGGCACGGAAACGAGATTATACTTCCGACAATGTCCCAGGAGGTGCACCATGAAGTGGAACTGGTGGCCGTCATTGGCCGTGGTGGCAGCCGCATTTCTGAATCGGAGGCGCTTGCGTGCGTGGCGGCTTTCGGCGTGGGACTGGACATGACGGCGCGTGACGTGCAGGAGGCCGCCAAGAAGAAGGGCCACCCCTGGTCCGTAGCCAAGGGCTTTGACACGTTTGCGCCGCTTGGGCCGCTGGTCCCGGCCGAGGCCATTGCCGATGTACAGGATCTAGAGCTGCGGCTCGAGGTCAACGGCATGCAGCGGCAGCGTGGCAGCACGGCGGCAATGATATTTTCGGTAGCCACGCTTATCGCGTACTGCTCCGCCATTTTTACGCTAGAGCCGGGAGATCTGCTCTATACCGGCACGCCATCCGGCGTCGGTCCCGTATGCGAGGGCGACATACTGGAGGCTACCTGCACCGGCCTTCCTCCGCTACAGGTTAGGGTTCGTCGCTAGCGCCCGAAAATGCGGTGCATCAAGGCGAGCGCATTGTCGATTCCCTGCATCGATACGTCGCGGTGTGTGGTGGCCCGTATGGTTGCCGGCCCGAACGGTGCCATGGCCACCCCTTCCCGCCGGAGCGCTTCCAGTGCCGCCTGGACGTTACCCCGCGCCAGGTGAATTAGCACGATGTTGGTCTCGGGCGCTTCGACGGAAAGCGCATCCAGGTTAGCCAGGCCGTGCGCCAGGCGGCGCGCCTTGGCATGGTCTTCTGCAAGATCCTTCCGGTTGTGAGCCAGCGCATAAAGGCCGGCTGCCGCAAGGATGCCCACCTGGCGCATGCCGGCGCCAAGCAGCTTGCGCATGCGATGCGCTGCCTGCACGAGGTCCTTTGTACCGCAAAATACGGAACCTACCGGTGCCCCCAATCCCTTGGAGAGGCACACCGTCACGGTATCAAACAGAGCGGCGTAGTCCCGCTCCGCGATTCCGCTTGCAGCCGATGCATTCCAGAGGCGGGCGCCGTCGAGGTGCAGGGAGAGGCCGCTTGCACGTGCGAGGCGCGTCAACTCTTGTAGCCGGTCCATGGGGTATACCCGTCCACCGGCCCTGTTGAGCGTGTTTTCGAGGCAAAGCAGCCGCGAGGGCGACTCCCAGTAATCTCCTGCGCGCAGGGCGCCGCGTACCTGTTCTGCGTCAAGCACGCCGCGGTCTCCATCCAGCAGGTGCAGCACGACGCCTGAGATCGCACCCGCAGCTCCGGACTCGTAGTTGAAGATGTGGCAGGTGCGCTCCACAATGACTTCGTCGCCCGGCCGCGTCTGCACACCTACACCGAGCTGGTTGCCCATCGTTCCGGAAGGCACGAAAAGGGCAGCGTCCTTGCCGAGCAGGTCCGCAATCGTTTCCTGCAACCGGTTAACGGTCGGGTCTTCGCCGAAGACGTCATCACCCACCTCGGCCTCGTACATGGCCCGCCGCATGGCCGGACACGGCTGCGTGACCGTGTCACTTCGAAGGTCGATCATGCAAGGCTATGTGTCACGCGAGATGGTGAGGACCTCCAGACGCACGGTGCCACTGGGTACGGCAACGTCTACCGTGTCCCCTACGGACGTTCCCAGCAGGGCATTGCCGATCGGGCTGGAGATCGAGATCTGCCCGCGCCGCAGATCAGCCTCCTCTGCGGATACGAGTTTGAAGCGGTGCTCGGATTTGGTGGTATGATTGCGTACCTCGACGAAGGAGAGAATAAAGGCGCGGGACGGGTCTACCTGCGATTCATCGACGATGCGCGCATTGCCCAGCGTCTTCTCCATGTGGGCGATACGCGCCTCCAGCTTGCCCTGTGCATCCTTGGCCGCATCGTATTCTGCGTTTTCAGAGAGATCTCCGTGGGCGCGGGCTTCTGCAATTTCCCGCGAAATGCGCGCACGCTCTTTGGTCCGGGCACGGCGCAGATCCGCCTTTAGCCTGTCCAGCGCTTCCTGTGTGAGATAGACAATAGCCATAGTTCGACGCTACCAGCCTATTCTCCGACCGCGCGCGGGTCGGGGTCTGGGCGCGGCGGTTGGCTCAGCCTGTTCCGCGCGGTCTGTAGGCGGCCGGCGCGCAGTCCAGTACGCCCGAGTCCAGTAGGCTTCTTCCATGCGGGAAATCATGACGCCGCGATTTGTGGAAGCGTGCGCAAATTCGCCGGAGCTAAGATAGATCCCTACATGGCGCGCCTGGCCGGTAGGCTGGAAAAAGACCAGATCACCGGTCTGAAGCTCCCGCCGCGAAATTGGCTCTCCATGATCAAGCAATTCTAGGGTGGCGTGCGGAATCTCGAGATCGAATACTTCTTCGTACACCAGGGAGACGAAATTCGAGCAGTCGATGCCCTCGGCCGAGCGTCCGCCGAGGAGATACGGCGTGCCACGCCATTCTTGCTCTGCTGCGCGCAAATGCTGCTCGGCCTGAACAATATCCCCGATTTGCGTTACCGCCGCCGGACGCGATGTACCGCATGCCGAAACAAGGGTGGCCGCCGCCAATACTTCCCAGGTCGGGCGTAGATTCCCAAGACACCGCATTCTCGACTGTACGAACTGGTTATCGGATCAAACTACGCAAGCTTGGGTTCTATAGCCAATAACCTCACTAGACTATCCGGGAGCATGCCATATCCTGAACCACTGGTCAAGCCCATGCGTGAGGAGTTGGCCCAACTCGGGGTGCGTGAGCTGCGCTCGGCTGGCGATGTCGATGCCGCATTTGCAGAAGCGGCCGGCGGCACCCTCGTGTTGGTGGTCAACTCCGTTTGTGGCTGTGCCGCGGCGATGGCTCGCCCGGCCATAGGATTGGCAAGGCGGCACGTGCTTCAGCCGGATCTGTACTGTACGGTTTTTGCCGGGCAGGATCTGGAGGCTACCGCGCGCGCTCGTGCCTATCTGGCCGGCATACCGCCTTCGTCTCCCTTTATTGCCCTCTTCAAGGATGGCGATGTGGCCTACGTCATAGAGCGCCGCCACATTGAGGGGCGCAGCGCCCAGGCCATCGCCATGGACCTGACCCGGGCGTTCGATCGCTACTGCGGCACGGATGCTGTTGCCGGCGACGGTCCCGATGGTCCGGAAGTAGCCGCGTCATTCGCGGGCGGCGGACTGCCCCCGTCCTTCCGGTCTATCCGCTAAGGATTTTCTCCTCGCTCAGTACAAGTCCGGCAAAGACAAGGCCCGCTAGGACCGCAGCACTCGTGGTTAGCCATGCGGAATCGAACTGCATGGCAACGGCGATAAGGAGCAGTCCCGGTGCGGAATAGGCCAGATAGTGTGCGTAGGCGCCGAATACCTGCCTGGCCGTGCACCTTGCGAGGCGCATCAGAATGGCTAGTTGAATGATCCGTGCGGCGGCACCCACGCTGCTGACAGTTAGCAGCAGGAATTCCATATGTTCCGTACGGCCGCCAAAGACCAGAGCCGCACCCATACATGCACAGACAATCACGCTGGTGGCCAGGTCAATGCGCTGGCGCTCCAGCACGTCGTAAATCCTGGTCAGTGGGCTTACAATAGAGCTAAAGAACAGCCACGGCCCAATATACTGGACGTAAATGCCGGCCGTGCGCCAGGCCTCCCCGAAAACCGCCGCAAACACGTCCGGCCCGCACAGCATGAGGGCCAGCGTAGGAAATAGGCCGATCATCACCAGGCGCCGGTGCACCATGGTACTTATTTGCGCAAGTCGGCCCTTTAGCTTGCCAATGCTGGCCTCCGCGGCATGGATAAAGAAGACGCGTGATACAGCACCACCGGCGTAGCTGAGAGGAATAGACAGTGCGCCGAACGCCTTTACGTAGTGGCCAAGCTCGTCCCCGACGAAGTAGACGGGAATCAGGAAGGCGGGCAGGCGGTAGATGAGCGCTGCCAGAAAACTGGCCGGCGTAGAGAATAGCGGAAATTTCCTGTACCGCTTGGCCATTTTCAGCATGCTGGCAAGGCCCGGGCTTCGCAGGATGGTGCTGCCGCTGCGCCGCAGCGCGGAGCCTACATTTATGGCGGCACAAGCCACATTGCCCGCGAAGAACCCGCCCACGAGTCCTTCCGCTCCCGCGCTCAGCGGAGGAACTCCGGCACCGATCCGGGTGGAAACCATGGTCGCGGTATTGGCCACCTGTCCGGCGGTAACATGGCGGAACGCCTTGGCGCGAATCAGCCAAAGTTCACCAGTTCTTGCCAGTCGCATGGCAAGCAGCGTGGGCGGAACCAGCAACAGGTAGGGGGCGATTTCCGGTATCCGGGCCAGCCTCGCCAGGTCGTGGCGCCACAAAAGCCCAATGCTGGTAGCAGCAAGCAGCAGAAACAGGACGCTACCGGCAAGCCAGACGATTACCGCTGCGTCCTTGTCTTTTTTTTGAAGCATCACGGCATCATCGAACCGCACAGACGAAACGGTAGAAAGCGTCGCTACAACAGCCGTGAAATACCCCATCACCTTGTACTCCTCAGGCGTATAGAGTCGCGTGAGGATAGGCTCGCACAGGTAGGCGAGCAGGAGTGCCGCGCTGGATCCTGTAAAAAGCGTAAGCACAGGTCCCCGGAACCCTTCCGTGGTATAAAGACGGGCCAGGAAGCTGCGCACGGTGCGAATACTCAAGGCTGCTAGTGCGTGTTCATGTGGTAAATACTCCAGGCCCCGTCGGTATGGACGACTTCAAAATCCGGTGCGTCGAGTCGTTGATTCCGTGCGAAGTAGCTGGCACCGTACTGCTGCCCAATCTCGCGCAGCTCGGAGGCCGACAGTTGCAGGAAGGCGTAATCCAGGCTGTCCAGCATGCCGGGATAGCCCCTGGCCGGTAGTGTTATGGGGGCGGTGGCTACCATGCGCCCCAGCCATTCCGCCTCCAGGCCTGGCAGGAATGGGAAAGCCTTGTAGTTTATGACTATGGCCCGCTGCGCCTGGCTTCGAAACCCGTCCCAGGAGGGGGGTATGGCAAAGACGGCGTCCCTGGGCGTTGCGCTGCGCGCCCACTCTTCCAGGGGCCTGGGGGGGGGGGGGCGAAGCCCGAGGGCACTGGGGCTGGCCAGCAGCAAGGTGCACGCTACCAGGAGTGCGGCACCGGACGTGTAGCGGGAATAGTCAAACAGGGCCTCCGCGGCGCTCCGCACCACGCTTGGCAGCCAGGAGGCTACGGCTCCGCAGAGGAGTATGGCCAGCACTACCTTCGCCACAACCGTCATTTTGAAGAGTTGCAGCTTGGCGATGGTGGCAATGGTCATTACCTCCGTAGCAAGGAAACTCACGGCGCCGCAGCCGGCGACAATGCACAGCGTCCGAACCACGAATCTGCGATGCTCCGCTGCGAGGTGTGCTCGAAGGCGCCGGTAGCCCGCCAGGCCCAATAGCACGAGAAGGCCAAAGCCAAGTGCGGAAATACGCGTGAAGGACGTAAGCAGATAGTGGTGGGGCGCTCGGAATGCGAATAGCGTATAGAACAGGCCGGGTCCTTCCGTTGCAGGTGCCGCAGAGAGCTGCTGTATGGCCAGAAGTCCCAACGCTGGCAATGCCGCAAGACCAAATGCAAGCGCGAAGACATAGGGAGGCCGGCTGTGGGCGCTGGATCGCAATAGTAGAAGGCCAATCAGCATGGCAGCCTGCAAACCCACGACGGCCTGCAGCCACGTCGCCAGACCGGCCAGCACCGCGCTCCGTACCACGCGGCCTCGCACACCGTAGACGAGACTCCATACCGCAAGGGACCACGCCGGCACGCTGGGGGTGAGCATGGAGGCCACCAGGTCGTTGCCACCGAGCGTAAACTTGGGCGTCAGGAGCAGGACGACTGCGACGGCGGCGGCGGCGGCCACTCTGTCACGCAAAATGTCGCGTGCGAGCGCGAAAACCCCGCATGCGGTAGCTATCCAGGCGGCCAGGTATAGCCCCACGAAGGCGCCGTACACACCGAGGACCTTCGCCATGCCGAAAGCGAGCCAGACAAAGTAGGTCCGAGGGCCGAAATGTTCGGTCTGATAGGTGACGAACCAGTCTTCGGCAAAGAGCGAGGGATCGAGGAGGCGCAGGAGATAGGGGATAACTTCATCCTGATCACTATAGCCGAATCCGTAACCCTTCCACAGGAGATAGACCAGGAGTACCGTCAAAGGGACAAAGAGCGGGATCCCGCTCTTTGGAGCGCCAAATCGGGATTGGGCCCCGGCGAAGCCCGTGGTATGCCAGGGCGGCTTCATTCTCTGCGCTTAAGCCAGCCGAGCATGGAGGGGCGCCATTCGAGGCGGTAATAGGTCGTGAGCCGGGCCCCAAATTGCCGCTTGAATTCGGCAATAGACGGCGTGTTGGCGCCTGTAAAGTCGAACGACGAGATACCGGCGTCGGCCAAGGCTCCGAGTGTCTTACCCAGGAGCACCGTCATTGCAGGTCCACGCTTGCTACCGGCAATCCAGAAGTGCGCCGTGCGGCCGTCGTGCAGTATGGCGGATCCGCCTTCCAGCGCCCCGCCGTGCCTCACGGTAAAGAGCCGCGCATGGCCGTCCCGCACGAGCCGGTCCACAAGGCGCGTCAGGATGCACTCTCTTGTCGGCAGCGCTCGGCCGTGTCGGGCATAGCTCTGTGCGCAGGCGGCTACGACTGCGGATGTTGCGCCAGGCTGCTCGGTCACGGTGTAGGCGTCCACGTGCTTCTTGTAGGATCGCCGCGCGGTTCTGGACCATGCAGCGAGTCCCGTGCCGGGCGCGAGCAAGTATGTAAACAGCGGACTGACCTTCCATCCGCGCCACTGCGCCGGGCGCGGATCCGAGAGCGAGACCAAAAGGAGCAAACGTCCATACTGCATCTCCAATAGCCGCAGTGCCGCCTCCAGTGGGGACCGGCGTTGATGCACGGCGGCCTCGCAGGATGTGCGGCGCAGGAGCAGGCCCGAGTACTGCACAAACGGTGCCACTCCGGCACTGCGAAACGGCCCCGCGCCACGGTACAGGACGATGGCCCCAGCCTCGTCCTGCTGTTCGCGGCCGACGAAGTGTATGCGGGCGCGCAGGCCGTAGGCGGCTGCGGCGCTGTCTGCGAAGAAGAGCGAAGAGAAGGCGGAGCGTTGCGGCGAGTTTTCCCACAATGTGCGCCACCGCGCTCGCGCACCGTCGTCGTCCAGGGAGTACGCGCTTGTATCGAAGTCCACTCCCCTACAGGATGTACTGACTCAGGTCGCGATTCTCGACAATGTCCTGGAGCGTCCTGGTGACGGTGGCGCCGTCAATCCTGAGGCGAGAGGGCCCGGTGCCGTTCGCCTCAAAAAGGATATCCTCAAGGAGCGTGGTCAGGATGGTATGGAGCCGCCTTGCGCCGATATTCTCGACATCGCTATTCACCTGTGCTGCCGTGCGCGCGATTTCGCGAACGGCATCGTCCGTAAATGTTATCGTGACCTGCTCGCTCTTAAGCAACGCCTCATATTGCTTGAGAAGAGCATTCCGGGGCTCTGTCAGGATTCGGTAGAAGTCGTCCTGGTTAAGACTGCTGAGTTCGACGCGGATGGGGAAGCGGCCCTGCAATTCCGGGATCAGGTCACTCGGCTTGGCCACGTTAAAGGCGCCGCTTGCGACAAATAGAATGTGATCGGTTCGGACCATCCCGTATTTGGTGGTCACGTTGGAGCCTTCCACAATGGGTAGGAGGTCGCGCTGCACGCCCTCGCGCGACACGTCGGGGCCCGTGCGCCCGCCCGCCGTTCGGCTGGCCACCTTGTCTATCTCATCGATGAAAACAATGCCCGACTGCTGCGCACGCTCCAGGGCCTCGCCTGTCACCTTGTCCATGTCAATAAGCTTCTGGGCTTCCTCCTTTGCCAGAATGTCGAGTGCTTCGACCACCCGCACGCGCCGCTTTTTTCGGCGCCGTCCACCCATGTTGCCAAATAGCTCCTGGATGTTCATGCCCATTTCTTCCATTCCCATGGGGCCGAACACCTGCAGCATGGGGGCGCCCTCGGCGGCCACCTCGATTTCTATTTCACGCTCATCAAGGGCACCACGCTGCACCATAGCCCGGAAGCGCTCCCGCGTCCGCAGGCGGCGCGCCTCACCATCCTCATTCCCCGCAGGGGCTACTTCTGCTGTGGAGGCGACCACGGGCGCAGCCGGACTCTCTGGCAGCAGTGCATCCACCACGCGCAGTTCTGCCAGTTCCCGCGCGCGCTCCTGGACCCTTGCCTGGTGTTCTTCGCGCACCATGTTTACGGCAATGTCTGCCAAGTCGCGAATCATGCTGTCGACATCCCGCCCCACGTAGCCGACTTCCGTGAACTTGGTCGCCTCGACCTTGATGAACGGCGCGCCGGCCAGGCGGGCGAGGCGCCGCGCGATTTCGGTCTTGCCCACACCCGTCGGCCCAATCAAGATGATGTTGCTGGGCATGATCTCATCGCGCATGTCCTCGGGAGCATTCCTGCGACGCCACCGGTTGCGCAGCGCTATGGCGACGGTACGCTTCGCGTTGGCCTGGCCAATGACATACTGGTCCAGTTCGGCGACGATTTCGCGCGGCGTCAGCTCGGCAGCCATATCAATAGATGTCTTATAATCTGCGCCTAGTAGGGCATGTCGTTACTCTTCACGATGCTGTTCTACGCCGGCGTCGTCGGAATACCTGCTGTTGTCATACTCGTCCGCAAAGTCGTCATGTCCGGCGTCTTCATATCCACCTTCGTCGTCACCCGTGAATTCCGGGCCGAGTTCTGCGGCAGCTTCGCCGTCGTATGAGTCCGTGCGAATGGCTAGCACGTCCGGGTGCTCCGCATCAATGAGCAAGACCGTGTAGTCGTAGGGAAAGCCGCGGCGTTTCTCTAGCCAGACGGCTCCCGCCCTCTCAATTTCACTGATTAGGGATTTCGGATCATATTCGTTGTTGTCAAGAATCTCCGACAATTTGCGCAGGCAAGGCGTGAGGTAGATCTCATTATAGTGACCGAAGTGCTCGTCTATGATTTCAAGGGCATGAAGGGCGCCGGGATGGGTAATAGACCGATATTCAACGGCTTCGGGTCGGCTAGCAACCTGCTCCGCCTTTTCTACGGGGGTGCTACGCACAGCGGTCGTTGCGCTTCCCACTGCCCGTCGGCTCGCGTCGCTTAGCAGCGAGTGGGCATTTAGAAAGTTATCCTCGTCCACATGCGCGTCCGTTGACTCCGGGCGCTTGAACGTAAGTACGATAGCCCGGGAGCCGTTGCGGAGGCAGTGCTGGATCAGGGGGAGGTAGTGCCTGTCACCGGATACGATAGCTATGGTCGTAATGTCACTGCGCGTATACAGTGCTTCAACGGCGTCCACGGTCAGTTGTATCTCCGCGGCATTGCGCTGCATGGACGCTGGTACAAAGCGCGGTTCCACGCCATGCAGGTAAAGTCCGCGCTGTACCTGTTGTCCGCCGCCCGGCATCTCCGAGAAATCCGCATAGGCTGCCGCCATTACGGTGGAGGTGCGAGATTCCTGCATCAGGTGCCTCTTGAAGGCCTGCAGTAACTCCGAAATGATTTCATCGGGGCGCACGCGCGTGCCAGTACGCCCATAAAGGTGGCTGAACAGATTTTCGTAATCGACGAATACTGCCGCACGCTCCGCTGATTTGCCGGTCTTTGCAAAATGCATAGTAGAAACTGATTGAGGTGAACGATGAGAGCTTTTCAGGTCGACACCCTAATTATTGGGGCGAGTCCTCTATTTCGAGCACGGTGGTATAGCTGTTTGTGTATATGCATATGTCGGCGGCAATGGACAGGGAGTGCTCGACAACTTCGCGCGCGGACAATTCGCTGCCATGAATCAAAAGGGCCCTTGCCGCGGCAAGGGCGTAGGCTCCTCCCGATCCAATGGCCACCACGTTGTCGTCTGGCTCAAGTACGTCGCCGCTACCGCTGATTAGCAACAGTTTATTCGGTGCCCCTACTGCCAAAAGCGCTTCGAGGCGCCGAAGATAGCGGTCCGTACGCCAGTCCTTTGCAAGCTCAACGGCAGAGCGCGTGACATTGCCGGCGTATTGTTGCAGCTTTTCCTCAAACCGTTCGAAAAGTGTAAAGGCATCCGCCGTCGCGCCCGCGAAACCGGCAAGAATATTCCCGTCAAATAGGGTCCGAACCTTTTGCGCACGATGTTTCATTACCGTGGCCCCCATCGTGGCCTGTCCATCGGATCCGAGCGCAACTTTCCCGCATTTCCGGACGCCGACAACGGTAGTACCATGCATCACAGATGCAGGAATCGAATCCATTCGAATTTTTGAATCCACACAAATCAAGAACTTACCTACAGATAAAGCTATCGCTTAGTTCCTATGATGCCACAACGTACGCCCCCAAGGGCTGCAGCCCTTCCATTTGCTGCACTACATTCGAGGCCGATACGCCATGTCCCCGCTAGTCACCCCACCGCACGGTCTGCGGGCGCTTTCGCACATGCCAAGCCGGTCCGCAGGCGAAGGCGGAAATGCTGCCTACAGAGCCCCAGACAGCATGGACGCGACGGTGTTTCAGCGCAGTGGAAGCGAGCCCAGCAGTGCTACCACTGCGTCCTGCGCCTTGCGGATCACGCTTGTTTCCACCGTGAAGTGATTGCAAAATAGTGCGAAGGCGAGCTCCTTCCCCTCTCGTGTGGTTACAAAACCGCTGAGTGTGCTCACATTGCCAAGAGAGCCGGTTTTCGCCCGAATCGGCGGCCTGCCGCCCCGGAATCGGTTTTCCAGCGTTCCATCCACGCCCCCGACGGCCAGTGAAGCCAAGAATGCATCCCGTACGCTACTGTCCTTATGGCGCGCCATATAGCGGAGCAATTTCGTGGCCATTCGCGGGGTAACGAGGTTCTTTCTCGAGAGCCCCGAGCCATCCACGAGCTGCAATCGCGTAGTGTCGATGCCGGCCCTGACAAAGGTGTCGCCGGCTCGCCGAAGCCCCTTCTTGGCCGATCCCGGCGATTCGGATGCCACGCCCAACGTGCGCAGCACCTGCTCGGCCCACAAGTTGCTGCTTTCCTTGTTTATTTCCCGAGCGATTTCGGAGAGCGGAATAGACACGTGACTTGCCACGCGGAGCACTTCCGGACTGTCGTAATCCGGCTTGCCGGCCACATCATCCACGTCCACCGGCATTCCGTCCACCGCGATACCTTCCGAGCGAAGAACCTCCAGCAGCGTGTGTACGAAATATAGCGTTGGGTTTCGTACGCTGATTGCTTCCTTCTCCAGTCTATCGATGGGCACTTCGGAGCTCACCTCGAAGAGATTGGTGCCCGGTTCTCGCTTGTAGCCCTCCCTCAGGGCAGTACCCCGGGGCATCGTCCGCGTAAGATTGATGACCCGGACATAGTCCGTGCCGATGGGATCCCACGATATCCTTCCCGGCGCACCTATGCGCGCCGGCGCCACCCGTAGTTCCACCACGTTGTTGTGGAATGACAGGCCGCTTATTTCCGCGGAGTAACCATACTGGACATCGTCCCAGCTCCAGCTATGACCCAGTCGCACGTCGTTAAAGATGTCATCGTCGCCGATGATGTTACCGGTTATGTGCGCGATGCCGTGACGCCGTAAGGAATCCGCCCATGCACGGAATGTGGCGACACTACCGGCATCTACCGCCAGGGCTCCGAACGTGGGATCTCCCGAGCCACGTATTACCAGGTCGCCATGCAGCCGGCTATTTACAATCTCTCCTGTCGCAAAAAGGCGGGTGTGGAACGTGAACGATGGCCCCAATGCCTCCAGGGCCGCTGCCGTTGTGAAAAGCTTTACTACAGATGCCGGCATAAAGCTGCGATCGCCGTTATGCTCATACAGTGCGGCCCCTGTCTGGACGTCCACGACTAGAGCGCCCCACCACGCATTTGCCATCTCTTCGGCTTCTAGCAGGCTGGCAATTTCCGCCGCCATGCTTGATTCCGGCTGCGCGACGGACGTTTGAGCCAGCACTCCGGGTCCGGCGAGCAATAGGACGATGGTCCATCTTGGGAATTTCATGGTAATTGCTGCGCCTCAAGGCTGCTTCGCTCGGAGTCCGCCTTATACAGCAGCACGAAGGCGTACTGCGCCGTCTGCAGTGAAGCCGCGGGTGCGACCGAGATCTCGTAAACGTTGTCTCCAGGGCTGGTAGTGAAGGATGCCACAGTCCCCACAGTATAGCCTGGAGGAAAGATTCCACTTTCCCAGCTTGTAACCACCGTCTGCCCGATTTCTACCGCTTCAGTTTTTACTACGTCTTCCAGGGCAAGCCGGTCCGGCCTCGTCCCCGACCAGCTGATCATGCCAACAGCAAGGATGGGCAGGATTTTGGCAGGCACATGAAACTCGGTATTCAGGAAGGGCAATACGCGACAGTAATTGCTGCTTACCAATACAACGCGGCCCAGTATGCCGTCCTCGTTCACTACGGGCATATCCAGTTCCACTCCGCTCGAGCTGCCAATATCCAGCGTTAGGAAATTGTGCAGTCCGTAAATGTCCTTCGCCACAATACGGGCTGCCACCATCTCGTATGTCGCGGCCTCCCTAAGGCCAAGGGCAGCAGACATACGCTCGTTCTCTACGCGGGCTTCGCGAAGTAGCTGCACCTGGCTGCTGAGCTCGGTGTTGGCTCGGCGTAGCGTTTGGTTCTCGCTTTGGGCACGCAGGAAATGGCCCGCCCACGCGATGCGGGCCTCCACGGCGCCGGTAAGCCTTAGTGATGTTGTCCGCAGGCCGCGCAGCAGCGGATCATTCTTAGAGACCATGAGCAAAACCGAGGCCATCAAAATGCCTCCGAGGAGAACCCAGTCCCGGATTCGCTGCCAGAATCGCACGAAGCCTGCCTCTGTTGGCTATAACAACACGCGCCGGTAGGCGTCCACGTTTTCAAGCACCTTGCCGGTGCCCCGCACTACGGCGGTAAGGGGATCCTCGGCCACGTAAACGGGGATCTCCACGCGGTCCCTGATCACTTCGTCCAGGCCCTTGAGGAGGGCTCCCCCACCCGTAAGCATGATACCGCGCTCCAGAATGTCCGAGCCCAGCTCCGGGGGAGTCTGTTCGAGGCAGCGCTGCACAGCGGCCGTTATCTGTCCCACGGCGTTGCCCAGCGCTTCGCGAACGTCCTCGCTGGAAATGGTCCGCACCTTGGGAATGCCGCTGACAAGGTCACGACCCTTTACGGAAATCTCCAGTTCCGGCGTCAGCTTGATGGCGCTGCCAATCTCCTTCTTGATGCGTTCCGCCGTACGGTTTCCGATAAGCAGGTTGTGGTACCGCTTGAAATATCGGAGTATGGAATCGTCCACTTCATCTCCGCCGACCCGGATGGATTCGTCAATGACGATGCCGGAAAGGGCAATGACGGCGATTTCGGTGGTGCCCCCTCCGATGTCCACGATCATATTGCCCACCGGTTCGTCCACATCGAGGCCAATCCCGATGGCGGCGGCCATGGGCTCTGAAATCAAATGGACCTTCTTTGCCCCGGCATGCTCTGCGCTGTCTCGGACTGCCCGCTTTTCAACTTCCGTGATACCGCTGGGTATGCAGACCACCATCTGGCGGATGGAGGCCAGCCAACTTTTCTGGACTTTCTGAATCAGGCCGCGGATAAGCTGCTCAGCAACCTCGAAGTCCGCGATTACGCCGTCCTTCAGCGGCCGGATGGTCTCGATCTCCTTGTGGGTGCGCTCATGCATCATGAGCGCCTCATGGCCGATGGCAATCTGTTTGCGCGTATTTCGGTTAACCGCGACTATGCTTGGCTCGTTGAGCGCAATTCCCCGGCCCTTAATATAGATAAGGGTATTGGCCGTGCCGAGGTCTATTGCGACATCGGAAGCAAATTGAAAAAAACTCATGTAACGAAGGTCGGCGGTATGGCTTTCTGATGCAGGAAAGCTGATGGCGTATGTAAAAGCCGGGATGCGTACAGCCGAAAGTAACGATTGAGGGTCAATGCCGAAAGTGCCTTGTGCCGGTACAGACCAGCGCCATGCCACGTTCGTTGGCTGCTCGGATGACTTCCGCATCCCGGACGGACCCGCCTGGCTGTATTGCCGCCGTAGCGCCTGCTTCGGCTGCCGCTACCAATCCATCGGCAAACGGGAAAAACGCATCCGAGGCCACAACCGATCCCTCCAGCGAAAGGCCGGACTTTTGTCCCTTGCGAACGGCAATTTCGGATGCGTCGATGCGACTCATCTGTCCTGCTCCAATGCCGAGCGTGCGGCGGTTGCCGGCATACACGATCGCGTTACTCTTGACGTGTTTCGCAACGCGCCACGCAAAATCAAGGTCTCTCCATTCGGAGGCTGTTGGGGAACGCTCAGACACGCATTGGTATCGGCTGCTTTGTGTTTCGGGTTCCGGTAGCACGGGGTCGCGTTGCTGGCAAAGGGCGCCGCCCAATAGAAGTCGGGCTTCGATGCCGGGAAGCGACCGATACGGAGCCGTTTGGCGAATCAGGCGTCGGTTCTTCTTTTGCACAAGATAGTCCAGTACGCCTTCCTCAAAATCCGGAGCTATAATGATTTCGGTAAAGATGTGGTCAATGGCTTCGGCAGCACCGCGCGTAAGTGCGCGGTTTACGACTACTATCCCGCCAAACGGGGACTGGCGGTCCGTAGCAAGCGCATCCTCGTAGGCGGCCACCAGCGTGGCGGCTACAGCCACGCCGCAGGGGTTGGTATGCTTGAGGATGGCGACCGCAGGATCGGCGCCAGCAAATTCATCGATAAGCGCGAGCGCAGCTGCCAGGTCAATCAGATTGTTGTAGGATAGCGCTTTGCCGTGCAGCTTTTCGAAGAGTCTGTCCGTCCGGCCGTAAAAGGCTGCCCTCTGGTGGGGGTTTTCTCCGTAGCGCAGGTCCATCCCCGGCGGAAACGCTATGCGAAGCGACATCGGGAGCGCTCCGGAGGGCGCAGCAGCCAGGTAAGCCTCGATGGCCGTGTCGTAGTCGGCCGTAAGTGCGAACGCCCTTGCCGCGAGACGCCGTCGTCTTTCCAGTCCCAGGCTGCCCCTTCCTGCATTCAATTCGGCCGATACGGCCGCATAGTCCGCGGGGGAGGTTACGACTGCCACATAGGCAAAATTCTTTGCTGCCGCACGGGCCATGGCGGGCCCACCAATGTCAATATTTTCCGCAGCTACAGCATCCGTTGCGCCGGGCTCGGCCACAGCCTCCGAAAAAGGGTACAGATTTACGACCACGAGGTCAATGGGCTGCATGCCGTGGGTCTCCAGGTCCTGCTCATCAGACGCATGGCCCCGGCGCGCGAGTATGGCACCGTGTATTCTCGGATGCAGGGTCTTAACGCGCCCGCAAAGCATCTCCGGGAATCCGGTCACGGCGGCGACGTCGGTAACCGTCAGGCTGGCGCTGCGTAGATGCCGGGCCGTTCCGCCGGAAGAGATCAGCTCGATGCCGAGCTCAGCCAACTGCCGTGCGAATTGAACGAGTCCTGTCTTATCATATACGGAAAGGAGCGCTCGGCGTACCGGTATCCGATCCGGCGCCGCCGGCAGAGCATGTGCCTTGATCATGGGTTTCCGTCGATAAGTGGAGTCGTCTGGGCGCGCCCCGCCACGAGTCGAAGCGCCTTAGGATACAGGCGGTGCTCTAGCTCCAGCACGCGCCTGGCCAGTGTCTCCGGCGTGTCCTCCGGATACACGGGCACGGCCTCCTGCAGGATAATGCCCCCCGTATCATACTCTTCGTCGACATAGTGGACCGTGGCTCCGCTTTGGCGCATGCCGGCTCTCAGAACAGCCTCGTGAACGCGCCGGCCGTAGAGACCCTTGCCTCCGAACGCAGGCAGCAGCGCCGGGTGGATGTTCACGATGCGATGCCGGTAGGCGGCAACCACAGGGGCAGGTATCTTGCGCAGGTATCCGGCCAGCGCAATGGTGTCCACTGCGTGCTTACGCAACAGTCCGAGCAGCGCCGCGGTGTAGGCAGACTCCTCCGCGAAGCCATCTGGATTCAGCACGACCGATTCCACACCGTGGGTTTGTGCACGCGCCAGCGCGCCGGCCCGATCCGTGTTGCTAAGGCAGAGGACTACGTTGAAGGCGCCGCTATCCAAAATGGCCTGCAGGTTCGAGCCGCTACCGGAGGCAAATACAGCGAGACGCACAGATGTCAGAAGCCCTGGTGGATGGATATTGGATTTTACAGCATCCCTGGTGGAAAGCGAACCCGATTCCATTGAAATCACGGCGAACTATTGGACTACAGGCTCGAGAATGGAGAGAGTCGCGTGTTCTGCTGTCACGTTGAGGCAGGCCCTTACCCCTACCGGCATGGTTGCGCGCTGTGGAAAGTGTCCGTATGCGAGGCCCGTGGCGACGGGATACGGCGCCTGCCCCAGGTAGTCTGCCCAGATCTCTGGAGGCGTTAGTACCGGCCGGTCGTGCCGGGGCTCCCAGCCGGTAAACCCGCCCAAGACGCATCCTCCCAGCCGGCCAAGTATCCCGGAGAGCCGTAATTGTGCAAAGAGGGCATCAATGCGATACGGGGCTTCTCCGACTTCTTCGACAAAAAGTATCGCTCCATCCAGTGGGGGCATGAAGCCGCTGCCGATAAGGCGGACAATGGTGGAAAGATTGCCCCCCACCAGCGTTCCCGTCACAGAACCCGGTCGCATGGGCCGAAGCGACGCTCCGCAGGGGCTCAATAGCGGCCCGGGCATGGCGCCTTGGGCCAGGCTCAGAAAATGATGGCGGGTCGGGCCGTCGATCTCTGCCCACTCCACGACCAGGGGGCCAGAAAGGCTTCGCCAGGAAGCTCTGCCGAGGAGTGCAAGCTGCAGGGCCGTGCCGTCGCTGAAGGCCGTAAGGAGCTTGGGGTGCCGCCGCGCCGCCGCATAGTCCAGTCCATCCAGGATTCGCAGAGCGCCGTAGCCGCCACGGACGCACATGAGCGCATGGATGTCCGTCCGACGCAGCATGGCATTTATTATCTTTAGACGTTCCTCGTCGGTACCGGCGAGGTAGCCA
Organism: Rhodothermales bacterium; assembly: GCA_965216255.1. GTDB lineage: Bacteria > Bacteroidota > Rhodothermia > Rhodothermales > Bin80. Next base: position 1,986,310 of record OZ244148.1, on the reverse strand, counting down.
CGTGGCGCGACGGGCTCCCAAATGGGCCGAAATCCGGCATTGCGGAGTGATTGCAGCCCACGCTCAAGCCGCTCGCGACGCCATACCGGGCTGCTTGGGGCCACGATGCCTATGGCACTACCGGGTTGAAGCGGACCGACGTACATGGTGAGGGCTGTGGAGGCTAAGCGTTTGTCTCGAAGTGTCGGCGCCCCGCCAGGTTCCCCGGTGCCGGTGGTGGCGGTGCGCCCTCCCGAATATTTTCCCCGCCTGGTCTACGTGGCCCTCATGCAGGCGGCCAGCCGTTTCATCGTTGCAGACACGCGGCAATACGTACGGCAGTCATACCAGAACCGTGCCAGGATTCGCACTCCCCGAGGGTGGCAGTGGATCACGGTACCCGTGCAACGTGGTCAGCATGGCCTGCCGCATTCCGGGATACGAATTCGCCCCGTGCCGGGATGGCAGCTTCGGCACTGGAAGGCGTTTACGTACAACTACGGCACGGCCCCTTTCTTTGATCATTACCGGGAGGCCGTGCGCCCGATATTTTGGCAATCCTGGCGATCATTGGCTGACTTGACGTTTGCCACTGTCCGTCTCGTGCACGAGATGTACGGTCTTGGCTCTACACTTGTACGCGCATCAAGCCTGACGAATGATTCAGCAGAAATTCTTCGCGATTTGGGTCCGCGATGGTTACTTTCTACGCTGGAAGATGCGCGCTTTGCCCCATGCGAATGCCTGCTGCACTTTGATCACCTTCGCTATCGCCAGGGCCACGACGGCTTTGAGGAGGGAATGACCGCGCTTGACCTATTGTTTGGCTACGGCCCCGAGGCCCCCGGTATGCTTCGACGCATGGTCACAATAGAACACTTCGGCACCTGCGAACGGCCATGATGGAATGGGCACAGGCGATACTGTCTGCTGAAATACTGTGGGGCACTTCTGTGTTGCGCCTTCTGGTGGCTGCAGCACTGCTTTTGCTCGGCCTGTTCACCCGCCGCATCATCCGCAGCGCATTCGCGCGCGCCCTGTCGCGGCGGGGCCTGAACGAAAAGGCACCGTGGGCGGCAGATTTGCTCGCATTGATGCCGGGGCCGATTGGGCTTGTAGTTCAGGTTCTGCTTTGGTTCGCGGTCGCGCTTATGCTCGAGCTACCGCAGGAACCCGTAGACGTTCGCGGCCTCATCGATGGCGGTTTGTTTCTTGCCGTCGCCGTGGCGGTGACGTGGGCCCTGTTCCGGCTGCTGGATGCCGTTTCAAGAACAGCGATGCGGTCGGCGGCGCGAACGGCCACGAGACTGGACGATCAGCTCATTCCCCTGCTGCGCAAGACGGTAAAGGTGATTCTTGCCATCGTGGTGGCCATAAGCGTGGTAGATAAGCTGGGCTATTCCGTAACCAGCCTGGTGGCAAGTATGAGTGTGGGTGGGCTCGCGCTTGCACTGGCGGCAAAGGACACCATTGCCAACGTGTTCGGATCATTGGTTGTGTTTGCGGACCAGCCGTTTCAGGTAGGCGACTGGGTGGATATCAGCGGCGTGGAGGGTGTCGTGGAAGAGGTGGGTATTCGGACTACCCGAATCCGGCGCTTTGACAAGTCCGTAGCAACCGTGCCGAACCAGAATTTTACCGGTACGACCATTCTCAATCACTCCAGGCGGCCGATGCGGCGCGTGCGCTTTGTGGTAGGTCTTACCTATGCGACGACGCCGGTCATGATGGAGACATTCGTTGCGAGTCTAAGGGCCATGCTGGGTGCCATGCCCGATCTAGATGCAGCGGGTAGCATAGTTTATTTCCAGGAGTTTGCCCCCTCCAGCCTGGACGTCTTGGTGCAAACTTTCACGCTGTCCACGGACTATGGGGACTTCATGGCGGCAAAGGAGCGCATATTGCTCGGGATCTTGAGACTGGCGGAGGAGCAGGGGCTTCAGATTGCCTTCCCGACGCGCACCGTATATCTTGGGGGCGCAGATCGGGCGGCGACTCATGGCTGACAAGTACTGGAGAAAGAACCTGCAATATTTGGCCATTCTCCTCGCGGTATGGTTTGTGGTCTCGTTTGGATGCGGCATTCTGTTCGTGGATACCCTGGATACGGTCCGCATCGGTGGTTTCCCGCTGGGATTCTGGTTTGCGCAGCAAGGGGCGATTTACGTTTTCGTGGTACTCATTTTCGTCTACGTATTCCTGATGAATCGGCTGGACAGGGCGTTTGAAGACTAGGCAGCCCTGGTCGCAAATACGTGTGAGATTGGCATGAACGCCCAAGCCTGGATCTTTGTCCTTGTGGGCCTGTCATTTGCGCTCTATATCGGTATTGCGATATGGTCACGCGCGGCCAGCACGGGCGAATTTTATATAGCCGGGGGGCGCGTTCCTGCCGTTGTCAACGGCATGGCGACGGCGGCGGACTGGATGAGCGCGGCGTCGTTCATTTCCATGGCGGGCCTGATTTCTTTCATGGGCCGGGATGGAAGTGTTTACCTGATGGGGTGGACCGGGGGATACGTTCTTCTGGCCCTGCTTCTGGCGCCGTATCTGAGGAAGTTCGGCAAGTTCACCGTGCCAGACTTTGTGGGAGACCGCTATTACTCTCAGACGGCCCGATTCGTGGCCGTTGTGTGCGCCATCTTCGTCTCCTTTACCTACGTAGCCGGGCAGATGCGGGGCGTGGGGATCGTATTTTCCCGCTTTCTGGAAATTGATATCCTGGGCGGCGTTTTCATCGGCATGGGCATCGTGTTCGTGTACGCCGTACTGGGTGGCATGAAGGGGATTACCTACACGCAGGTCGCCCAGTACTGTGTGCTGATTTTCGCCTACCTAGTCCCGGCCATCTTTATCTCTCTGATGATGACCGGAAACGTGTTTCCACAGCTCGGATTCGGGGGCGAGCTGTTGGATGGATCCGGGACCTACCTGCTCGACAAGCTGGATGGGCTAAGCCGCGAATTGGGTTTCGACGCGTATACACAGGGCCGCAGGAGTGTGATAGACGTGTTTTGCATTACGGCGGCCCTCATGGTAGGCACGGCCGGGCTCCCTCATGTCATTGTTCGATTCTACACGGTGCCGCGCGTGGCCGCTGCGCGCAGCAGTGCCGGCTGGGCGCTCTTGTTTATCGCATTGCTGTACACAACGGCTCCGGCGGTGGCTGCCTTTGCGCGCACCAATCTCTTGACGACAATTTCCGATGTTCCGTATACGGAAGTCCCCGGTTGGTTCAAGAATTGGGAGGCGACGGGCCTCTTATCGTTCGAGGACAAGAATGGTGACGGCGCTATTCAGTATACGGGCCCGCACAGCGCCGTGGAGAACGAATTGACCATTGATCGGGATATCATGGTATTGGCTAATCCCGAGATCGCGGCCCTCCCCAACTGGGTCATCGGTCTGGTTGCTGCGGGTGGGCTGGCGGCTGCGCTTTCGACCGCGGCCGGTCTGCTTTTGGTCATATCGACATCGGTCGCGCGGGATTTGCTCAAGAAGGGGTTCATGCCGGGTATCAGCGAGCGGCAGGAATTGCTTACGGCGCGCATTACGGCCGCCGTTGCCGTTTGCATTGCAGGCTATTTCGGGATAGATCCTCCCGGATTTGTGGCGCAGGTGGTAGCCTTCGCCTTCGGGCTGGCTGCGGCGTCCTTTTTCCCAGCCATCATTCTGGGCATCTTTACGCGGCGCATGAACCGTTACGGCGCCATAAGCGGGATGATTGTGGGCATCGTCTTTACGGCTGGCTACATTGTATTCTTCAAGTTTTTGTACCCGGGACTCAATAGCGAAGAGTACTGGCTGTTTGGCATTTCCCCCGAGGGCATTGGTGCGATTGGAATGGCGCTGAATTTTATCGTTGCCCTTGCCGTGTCTCACTCTACTGCGCCGCCTCCTGCAAGAATCCGGCGGCTGGTGGAAGAAATTCGTCTACCGGGCCGAAACAGTTGAGCTTGATCTGCAGAAAAGATACTTTGCAAAAGCACTCTCCATTCTCATCTCCCCTTCGGAGGCACGGTCATGAATAAGCTTATCTTGCTGTTTTGGACGTTGGTACTTATCGTGAGCGGCTGTGCAGAGTCTTCGGAAGAAATGGAAACGGTAGAGGGCGGGGACATGATTTTGGAGGTGTGTCCGAGTCTGGTGGGGAGTTGGGAGCTGGTTTCCATCAGGGAGACTGCCTCGGCGCTAAGCGGCGGTTTTGCTAGCGATCCCTTTTACCAGCAGGCGCCAACGCTCAAGGTCCTCAATGAGACGCACTGGATGTTCATACGCCAGAATGCTGAGGAGTTCGTGCATTCCCAGGGCGGGCGCTACGTGCTGGAGCCGGGTGGCTTCTACACCGAACATGTGGAATACAGCGCAATTCCCGAAAATATCGGGGAATCATTTTCGTTTGAATGCACACTGGAAGGCGACTCACTATGGCATCATATCGGAGGCCAGGGAGACACGCGCTACGACGAAGTTTGGCGCCGCATAAGGTAAGACAGTATTTTGGCACGCGGCAGATGACCGCCTAGTCTGTAGCCATGGATTTTGCCGCGATTGATTACATCGTATTCGGGACTTATTGCGTCCTGATAGTGGGGATCGGACTCTGGGTATCCAGGGAAAAGAAAGGGCACAAGAAGAGCGCTGAGGACTATTTCCTTGCCGGAAAAGCACTGCCATGGTGGGCTATTGGGGCTTCGCTGATTGCCTCAAATATTTCAGCGGAGCAGTTTATTGGCATGTCGGGGTCCGGCTTCCGCCTGGGGCTCGCCATTGCGACCTATGAATGGATGGCGGCCATCACGCTCCTACTGGTAGCGTGGCTGTTTATCCCCATTTATCTGAAGAAAGGCATCTTTACGATGCCGCAGTTTCTCGAGGTGCGCTACGACAGCCGGGTGCGGACGCTGTTGGCGGTGTTTTGGCTCCTAGTGTATGTTTTTGTGAACCTCACTTCGGTGCTGTACCTAGGGGCACTCGCCCTCGAGGGAATCATGGGCGTCACGCTGTGGAAGGGCGTGCTTGCGCTCGCGGTCTTCGCCACCGTCTACAGCGTGTACGGTGGTCTTAAGGCGGTGGCGTGGACGGATGTGGTCCAGGTGGTTTTTCTGGTAGGAGGTGGGCTCCTTACGACCTATCTGGCGCTGGATGCCTTCGGTCACGGGGCAGGGGCGCTCGCGGGCTTCCGGCAGCTGGTGTCCGAAGCCGGCGATCGTTTCAACATGATCCTGTTCGAGGGAGAACTGCTCTACACCGATGACAAGGGCTCGGTGCAGGATGCATTCAGTCTCCTTCCAGGGCTCAGCGTGTTGATTGGCGGCATGTGGATTGCGAATCTCTTCTATTGGGGCTGTAATCAGTATATCATACAACGGGCGCTTGCAGCCAAGGATCTTAAGGAAGCGCAGCGCGGGATAGCGTTCGCAGGCTACCTAAAGCTTCTGCTGCCGCTGATCGTGGTGGTGCCGGGGATCGTTGCCTACGCGCTGCGTGCACCCATCGAAACGGCGGATGCGGCTTATCCGTGGCTCCTCAATGAGTATGTAGGTCCGGGATTCAAGGGACTTACTTTTGCCGCGCTGATTGCGGCAATCGTGTCCTCGCTGGCATCGATGATGAATAGCACATCGACCATTTTTACGATGGATCTGTACCGCAATTACGTGAATAAATCGGCCACTCAGACCGAGCTGGTAAGGGTAGGAAGGCTCGCTGCCGTCATTTGTATGGTTATAGCCGTTGCGTTGGCGCCGCAGCTTGCCTCGCTCGATCAGGTATTCCAGTACATTCAGGACTTTACCGGCCTCGTGAGCCCAGGCGTTCTGGCCATATTTGTTATGGGTCTGTTCTGGAAGAAGGCTACGGCAAATTCCGCGCTGCTATCGGCCCTGCTCAGCATTCCGTTGTCCGTATTCATGCGTTGGGCGCTGCCCAGCCTGCCGTTTATCGATAGGATGGGGGTCGTTTTTCTGGTCAGCGTGGGCCTTATCGTGGTCGTCTCGCTCGTAGAGGGCGGTGGCAAGGACAGCGCCAAGGGCATTGTCCTCGGTCGCGGCATATTGAAGACAGATCCGGTCTTTGCCGGTCTTGCCTATGGCATCATGGCCATCACGACGGCCCTGTACGTGCTATTCTGGTAGCGCACATGCCGCAGGCCGCACGCAGGCGATTGATCAACGTCAATACTTCTTGGGTTGACGACAATTAAGATCTTATAAAGAGGGAGGCCGAGCTTCGAGGCGAAGCAGTGAGCTGCGGAGCCTCGAAGCTCGAGTGGATGTCTTCGGTCCCGTTCCGCAGTGCGTGACGGAGGTCGGGACAGGTTTCTCCAATGAATGGGGTGCCTCCCGCATAGTCGCGGTTCGGAGGCATCATCAGTTCGCAGGTAAGATCGTCGGAAGCGGTGGAGGCTTCATGGACTACGATGGAGATGGCTGGCCGGATATACTGTTGATTGCCGGTGGAGCATTTGCCGGGCAGCATGGTGGCAAGAGCCTGCAGCTATTTCGCAATCAGGGAAATGGGAGTATTGCGGATGTAACGGAGGCGGCGGGCCTTGCGGGACTTCGGTCCTATGCCTTTGGAATGGCCGTCGGCAAATTTGACAACGACCACGATGTGGTGGTAACAACGCTTTACGAAGACTTGTTCTTGAGAAATGAGGGAGGCAGATTTGAGGAAGTGGGCACGGACGTCGGCATCGCCGACGTATCTGAAGGGAGTACGTCTGCATTGTTTCTAGATGCGGACCTCGACGGCTATCTAGACCTGTACGTGGCGACGTATGTGGATTGGGTACCGGATAAGGATATTTACTGCGGCTTCGAAGGGGCGAAAGTATACTGTACGCCGGAATATTACGACGGTATTTGGGGGCGCTATTATCACAATAATGGCGACGGAACGTTTCCGGACAGGTCTGTTTCGGCGGGTTTTCAGTCGGGAATTGAGGCCTCTCGGGACAAGTCCCTGGGCGTGGCGGAATTGGATGTCAATGAAGACGGGTGGCCGGACCTCGTGCTAGCGAACGACACGGAGCGTGACCTGCTTTTCTTGAACAATCGTAACGCCACCCTCACAGAGGATGGCATTCGAAGCGGCATTGCCTACGATGCGCACGGTACGCCGAGGGCCGGGATGGGAATCGATGTAGGCGTCGTGGATTCGTCCTGGTCGCGGACCATAATGGTGGGCAATTTCTCAGATGAAACGCTGGGCGTTTACCACCGTGGAGATAATTACCTGTTTTCCGATCGGGCAGCTTCGTCCCAGTTAGGTCAGCCGAGCCAACGCACGCTGACCTTTGGTCTGACGCTCCTTAACATAGATCTGGACATGGATTTGGATCTGTTCTTTGCTAACGGCCATGTTCAAACCCATATTGCGCGCATGGTGGATGGGATGTCTTTTAGGCAGCGCGCACAATTATTCCTGAATCGGGGCAACGGCGTGTTTGGCGAAGCCTCGGAATCCGGGGTTCTCATGCGGACGATGGTGGCCCGAGGCGCGGCGCACAGCGACTATGATAGAGACGGTGATCTGGATCTCTTAATCGTGGAGAACAATGGACCCGCCCACCTGTGGCGGAATGATTCGCGCGCAGGATTATTCCTGCGCGTACGGCTAGAAGGACGGACCAGTAATCGCAACGGATATGGGGCACGCGTAGAGATCAATGCCGGTGGTTTGCGGCAGTACCGGCGCATTTATTCCGGCTCCAGCTTCCTGTCCCAGTCGGAAGCCATAGCTGTATTCGGATTGGGTGACACAGCGGTAGTAGACGATTTGTGGGTTCTCTGGCCGAGCGGAATCACGGACCATGTGCGTTTAGTGGAAGCCAATCATGAGATTCGGATATTGGAGGGAGCTTCGCCCTTGGCAAAATCGAAATAATGGAATGAGAGGACTGACGTACGCAATAATTGTGACCGTAATGTTTGTCGCGTGTGGCTCTCCAGGCCACGCACCGGTGGAGGAAATGGCAGGGGTTGTCCGGTTTGCTGATGTTACGCAGGATGCAGGTTTGGGCGAATTCCGGCATGTTACGGGTGCTTTCGGGCAGACTTGGTTTCCTGAGACAATGGGTGCAGGTGGAGGCTTCCTGGACTATGACGGCGATGGTGAACTGGACATCATGCTGGTGGCAGGAGGCGCATTCAGAAAGGAGGACGGGGCTCCTGCGGCGGTACGGTTATTCCGAAACGGACCCCGTGGCCAGTTTACGGAAGTAACGCACGATGCTGGCCTCGGCTCTCTGCGAGCGTATGCGTTTGGAATTACCGCCGCAGACTATGATAATGACGCCGATACCGATGTCTTTGTCTCTACTCTAAATGAAAACATGCTGTTGCGCAATGATGGGGGTGTCTTTGTGGAAGTTGCGGAAGAGGCTGGTCTAACGGGAGAATCCTTGTGGAGCACCGCCGCGGTATTTATGGATGCGGATAGAGATGGCTTCTTGGATCTATACGTCGGTAATTACGTCGATTGGTCCCCTAAGAACGATATCTATTGTAGCAGGGTGGGGCAGAAGAAGGCCTACTGCACACCAGAGGCGTACAAGGGAATCTCTAGTCGATTCTACCGGAACAACGGAGACGGGACCTTTTCGGAAGGCTCCGATCTGGGAGGATTCAGCGAGGCGCCAGGCAAGACTCTCGCCGCACTCAGTCTCGACTACAATCGGGACGGATGGCCTGATTTGATCGTGGCAAACGACACGCAGCGCGATTTGCTCTTCGTTAACCAGGGCGATGGTACATTTGAAGAAGAGGGAATACCCAGCGGGATAGCGTTTGACGAAAACGGGCGCGCGCGGGCAGGTATGGGTATAGATGCCGGAGTCGTGGACGCAACGGGCGAGCCCACGGTTTTTATTGGGCATTTCTCTGCTGAAATGGTGGGAGTGTACCGGCATGCGCTGAACGGCTTTTTCGTAGATCGTGCCGCCGTTTCGCAAATTGGACGCCCGAGTCTGCGTACGCTTACTTTCGGTCTGCTTTTGTTGGACGTTGACCTCGATATGGACCTTGACCTGTTTACGGCAAATGGCCACATCACGGAGGACATTGAAGAAGTAGAGGATGGTATCCTGTACCGGCAGCGCCCCCAGTTGTACTTGAACGTGGGCCAGGGCATGTTTGCAGAAATGGAGCCCGATACGGCGAATGCACTCTCTGCATACTTGGTAGCACGTGGTGCAGCCTGGGCCGATTACGACCGCGACGGTGACGTGGATGTACTTGTTACAGAGAATGGCGGCCCCGCACACCTGTGGCGAAATGAGCAGGAAGAAGGCCATTATCTTCGGGTAAGTCTTGAGGGGACGCTCAGTAATCGGGATGCAGTAGGTAGCCGTGTAGTGGCGTATGCGGCTGGCCTGGCAATGGAACGCTATGTGAGGTCCGGCGCCAGTTACCTTTCCCAGTCCCAGCTGGATCCGATATTTGGATTGGGCAGCGCGGATGCACTGGACAGCTTGGTGGTGTTCTGGCCAAGCGGTACCGTTACCAGGCTCGCATCGGTCGATGGAAACCGCGAATTGCATGTGATTGAAGAGGCTGTGGCCCAGCAGTAACCATGCCTCGTAATATCATTCGGCGAAGCCCGGGGCGCGGACGTACTGTGGCAGTGCTCATTGCTGTACTGCTACTGATTGGATGCCCAATACCACCGCCTGAACTCGATGCTACGGCGCGGTCGCTTCTATGGGAGGTGCAGCAGGCTCCTGACCGGGAAGCGTACCCAGCGGCGGTTAGCCTGCTCGATAGCCTGGCATACACCGGACATCCTCAGGTACGCTATCTGCGGGGAAAGGCGCTCTCCACGCTATACCGGTCTGATCAGGCGGAGGATGCATTCTAATCGGCGCTGGCCTTGCACCCAGGGTATCGTGGCGTGGCCTGCCAACTCGGAAGCAATGCCTTTTACCTGGGAAGGAATCGTGCGGCACTGAGGCATTATGGGCGAGAGGAAGCGGCTCTCGGGCGCCCCCGAACCAGACAGGATTCGGCTGCAATGGGCGCTGTGCTGTGACAGGTGGATCGCGTGTATGCGCGGATAGGCGCAGCAGGCAGCGCCGAGGCGGCCTATTGGCAGTCGCTTTCCGTTGATGCGAACAATGAATTAGGTTGGGCATGGCTTGCCGAATTGTTCGAAGGAGACGGCAAGTACGCGGAGGCGCTGGCCAGCGCATACAGGGCGCCGGCGCTTGTACCGTCTAACCCTTATTATCGCCTTCCGGCGGGGGGCTGAGCTTGCGTATGGGAGCGCTGGACGAAGCGGAGGGACACCTGAGGGCAGCAGTTGCGCAAATGCCGTGGGCGGCGGCAGCACACTACAAGCTGGGTCGCTGCCTGCTGTTAATGGGCCGTGATTTGGAGGCTGCTCCGCATTTGGCTGCGACCGACAGCCTGCAGCAGTTGGCCCGAGACATAATACTTGCGAAATTTGCCGTCCGCCGCAATCCTACCCAGAGTGCCGACTGGTTCATGCTGGCATTGCTTTACCATCAGACCAGCCAAGCGAAAGAATCAAGAGAAGCACTGGGAATTGCGCGACAGCTGAACAATTAGGCCTGCTCTTTTTGTTAGTAAAGGTGGTTGCCGAGTAGCATGCGAAGTTTGGCCATAGTACCCCTATTGCTTTCCGGATGCGTTTTCGGGGACGGCCGTACCATCACGGAGAAGAAGCGGGAAACGGTTCCATCCCAGGTTGCTCGGTTTCTGGTGGAGGGTGAGCGAGCTTTTGAACGCGGCGTGTATTCGGTTGCCTTGGCAATGACAGATAGCGCCGAGCAGTTTGCGCCGGATCTGGCCGATCTACATTTTCTTCGCGGCAAGGTCTACATGCAACTGAACCAGCTAGAAACCGCGCAGATGGCCTATCAGGCGGTACTGGATCTGGATCCGGAGTACGTTGGGGCCCGCTTCGAGATGGGGCTGAATAACTTTCGGCGCGGCAAGCTGCGGGATGCAATTGACCTGCTACCAGCAGGAAGGCCACCTTGGTGAATGGTCGGGATTGCTTCACGAGATGGGACGGGCGTACGCAAAGCTCGGAGAACCGGACAGTGCGCGCGCGGCATACGAGGTGGCCATCGCAGTTGATGCGGAAAATGCCACGGCTTATATGTGGCTAGGGCAGCTATTGGAAGAGAGTGGCGATATGGAAGACGCGCTTGCGATCTCGCTGCGTGGGTTGTCCATGCGTCCAGATAACTTGGATTACCGATACATTGTTGGTACACAGTATATCCGCACGGAACAGGCGGAGGAGGCGCTACCTTTTCTCGAGCCTGTTGCTCTCAAGCGGCCATGGCATCACGGGGCACAGTTTAACTTGGGGCAAGTGTACATGCGGCTTGGCCGGGAAGAGGAAGCGCGCCACTATCTTGCCCGGGCAGACAGTGCACAGCAGTTGCAGCAGCAAGTCAATGAGGCACAGACCGTGATCAATCACGAGCCGGAGATGCTTGAGAACTGGCTGGCGCTCGCGAAGCTTCTTCGGCAGGGAGGGCAGTATGACTGGGCCATCGAAGCGTACAAGGTCATAGTAAGCTTCATTCCGTGGGATCTTTCTCTGCAGAACAACTTGGCGATACTTTTCATGGAAAATGGCCAGCATGAAACGGCGATTGATCGCTATCAGCCCATAATTCGGGCGGATTCCTCCATGACGGCTGCGTGGTTGAATCTCGGCGTCGCCTATGCAAATTTAGGAGAACCGGCATTGGCGCGTTTCGCTTGGGAAAAGCTGCTCGCCATCGCACCCGAAACGCCGTAGCCCGGGACTTTCTGACCCGGCTTGACCGGGAGAAGAATCTGCAGGGAGGCTCATGAGGAGGAAGCTTATCCGGTTTTTGCCAGGTCTGGTTTTTGCCGCGATTCCCTCAGCCCGATCCCTGCCCGCACAGCACATTGCTGAGGCAATTGGGTAGGCACTGTTATTCATTTGACGGGGCTGCACATGGATGTGGTCTATAAGGTGAGATTGCCCGGAGACAGCCTGCAGATTACCATGGAAGTAGATGGGTACGGTGATTTTGCCTTCGAAGAGATCATGATTACACAGGACAGCCTGGCCTTTCAGTGGACTCCCTCATTTACGCTGAACTGCGCCATGTTCCGCTTGCCGACAGGCGTCTATCAGGAAGCCTGCAAGGACCCGTGGGGCGGTTTCGGCGGCATCATCATGGCTCCCCAGGGGTCTGATGTGAATGCTATTGAACTGCACAACGAGACCATTGGAAGCTCTGAATATTTGGGAATTTCGAGCGTAAAGCTCAGAAAATGGTGCCTTCAGGCCCGGTTGCAGGCTCCCAAAGGCCAATTTGCGCCGATTGTGGCGCCTTTTGCCCAATGTACACGTCCGACACGCTTTCTGCGTGCTTCTCGGACATACATATGCCCTGGTAGGGTAGGACCCTATTTCAAGTGAAGATTACATGAAGAATTTTTGGCTTGACCTCTGGAGAAGCGACCGGGCGGCTTCGACGGCTAATCAATCTGGTATTCGCGTGCTAAGCCCCGAAGGACCATAACGCATGATTTCGGTTTCGACGGGAGCTGCCACTATCTGTTGACGCGCACTCACCAGCAAGAGAGATGGCTATCGCAAGGGCATATCGTGGGTTCTCCTTACCGTGCCCGATCACTTCTCCATAGGCCATTTCTCTTTGGTTACAAGATACGAGTCAGGCGGCCTTCGGCAACGGCGAGCCCGTGTGCATACGCAACGCCTCCCAGAGAAAGCCCGCCAGTTCACGCGCCACCGCCGTGTTGGCCACGCATCGCGACTTCGTCTGACTCAGTTTGCGGAATCTCTTGTACAGCCGGCACTGGGCCTTCCATGCCAGTAGAACGACCTCGGCCGAGACGCCCTGCTGCCGTTCGCGTAGCACTTTACTGCACCGCGGTTGGGCTGCATACTTCCATGCCGTTGACACCAGCGCCTTGCGAACATGCGTGTTGCCCGTCTTTGTGATGGAGCCGCGCTGCGTGTGATCGCCCGAGCTGTACTCGCTCGGCACCAGGCCGAGATACGCCATTAACTGCCGCGGATGCGCGAAGCGACGGATGTCTCCCAATTCGCACACCAGCGTCATGGCCGTCACAAAGCCTATGCCCCGGAAGGCCATCAGCACCCCCACGGGCTCTCTGTACCGGTCCTTTTCGGCCTCCTCTGCCAGTTGCTGTTCCAGTCTGTGCACTTCCTGCTCCACATACGTCAGATTGTGCAGATACGTCTGCAGCGTGACCTGGTCCACCGCCCTTGCCGGCAAGGCACGAATCCACTTCCAATGGGCCTTCGTCCAGTTTGTGGCACCGGTGTACTGAAAGCCCCTGGTCTGAATGAAAGACAGGATCCGCTGCTTGGTGCGCGTGATAGACTCCACCAGGTCAGCGCGGCAGCGCAAAAGGGACCGGGCTGCTTCCTGCTCCTCTTCCGGTACGCACACCGGCGTCAGCAGCCCTTTGGCATACAGCGTGGCCAGCTTCATCGCATCCCGTCGATCAGTCTTGATACGCTCGCCCGGTCGACGCGGAATGGATGAGGGGGCGATCACGTCGCAGTGCACGCCCTGCACCTGCAGCGCACGCTGCAGGCCGAATCCGCAGGACGACGCTTCGTAGCAGCAACGAACCTCGCCGTAGCGCCTCTGTAACTTCTGCACATACTTGCGGATTCTCGGCATATCGTGCGGCAACTGCCGCTCGTCAATTACCTCGCCCGTGCTGTCGTCGTACACGCAAAGCGCAATGGTCTTCTTGTGCACGTCCATGCCGACAACCAGCGAGGAGGCCGAAGTGAATGTTGGAGTGTATCTTTGCATGAGGCTGTTCCGGTTTGGGTGAATGTGGTGAACGAGCTAATGTAGCTCGCCCAGCCGGAGCAGTCCTACTATAAGATCTGTTAGCAGGCCAATAGCTGTTTGCGGGCCATGTAAATGTTGGCCAATGCCAGGAGCGTGTATACCTGCCCGGTGTTCTTCGCCAGTCCCCGGTAGCGCACCTTGCGGTAGCCCCACAGGTTCTTGATCACGCCGAATGCATGCTCGACCTTGGCCCACGTGCGGTTGCTCTTGCGGTTAAGCGACGTGTCCGCGCAGTTGAGCTTCCGCTTCCTGGTAGCTTTCCGCAACACGCGCCATTCTACACCCTTATCCTCCGCCGCCTTCTTTCGCGCCTTGTTCACATAGGCCTTGTCGGCGTAGATCACTTTCTCCTCGCCGTGCAAACACTTCGGCATCACCACGGAGTCATGGACATTGGTCGAGGTCACCTCCACGCTGTGGACCCGCCCCTCGGTATCGGTGCCAATATGCGCCTTCATCCCGAAGTACCACTGATTCCCCTTGCGTGTGGACTTCATCTTCGGATCACGCTGCCGGTCCTTGTTCTTAGTCGACGTCGGCGCCGAAAATATGAAGCTTGATCAACGTCAATACTTTTTTGGGTTGTCGACAATTAAGATTTTATAAAGAGGGAGGCCGAGCTTCGAGGCGAAGCAGCGAGCTGCGGAGCCTCGAAGCTCGAGTGGATTTGTTCGGTCCCGTTCCGCAGTGCGTGACGGCAGTCGGGACAGGTTTCTCCAATAATTCCCCAATTTTGTCAGAACTGTGCACGTAATGGGGCCTCACAATCAAGAGATAACAAGCATTGATGTGAGCGCATCGAATGAGCTGATTGTGGGTGGCTATTTCGAGAAGATTGCCATTCTGGGAACGGAAATGCTTTATGCTGAGGGCACCAATGCTCACGTCTTCATTGCCAATTACGGTTCATCCGGTCTGGTCGAGCCTGCAGTCGAGTCAACGGACTCCGAGCATCCGTACTTTGTGATGCTCCACCCGAACTATCCCAATCCGTTTGCGGGCGAAACCGACATCGGTTTCAGGCTTGTGTCACCGGCCGAGGTGCTGATACGCGTATACGACATAACCGGGTGCATGGTAGACGAGCTCGGCGGTCGCCGTTTTATCGGGGGTGAGCACACGGTCCGCTTTGACGGCAGAGCGCTTCCCTCGGGAGTGTACTACTATCGACTTTCAGTTCTTGGCCAGACGCGAGTAGGCAGTATGTTGTTAGTCAGATAACTGGATCGCGCAGAGAACTGCAAGTGGTGACGAAAGCAGACAGTTTGGCCGGACGTTATTGCCGGAATAGCCGAGGTCTTGGGTACTCCCTCCGTGCCAATAAAAAGTGAGACACGGGTGTTCATTAATCGTGTAGCCGTGGCGGGGTTCATGTGGCGGGACTGGTCAGGTAGTCCAGCCTGATTAATCCATCATCAAACCCCTACGCACTATGGACAATCCTAATCTTTCGTACACTAATGGAGTCGGGCAGGTCCCGCCGACGGAGGTAGCTCCCAAGGCTAAGCGCCGCCGGTTCAGCGCCGGTTACAAACTGCGCATGCTGGACGAGGCAGAGGCCTGCACCCAGCCTGGAGAGACCTGAGCGCTATTGCGCCGGGAAGGCCTTTACTCGTCGCATCTGGCGCAGTGGCGCCGGCAGCGCGCGTGCGGAACGCTCTACGGTTCGACCCAGGCCGACAAGGAGCTGCGTGCCAAGGACGAGGAGATCACGCGGCTGTGCAAGGAGCTGAAGCAGTCCCGGCAGCGGCTGGAGCAGGCTAAAGCCGTCATAGAGGTCCAAAAAAAAGTCTGCACGCTGATTGGCATCAGCGGCGAGAGGCAGTTATAAAGGAGATGGTGACGCTACTGCGTCCGATCATGGGCACGCAAGAGGCCTGCCGGCATGTGGGGATCTCACTTGCCTCCTACTACAGAAGCCGGCGTCCGGCGGCGGCGCGGCCGAAGCGTCGCCCTCAGAACACCCGCAGGCTGTCAGAGGCCAAGCGGGCGGAAATTCGTGCTCTGCTGAACTCGGAGCGGTTCATGGACCTGCGCTGCGCCAGATCTGGGCGACGCTCCTGGATGAAGGTATGTACCTGTGCCACTGGCACACGATGTATCGTATCCTGCATGAAAACAACCAGATACGTGAGCGCAGGAGTCAGCGCATTCATCCCAGGCCGTGACCGGCGTTTCGAACTGGTAATCTTCTTTGACGTTGTTGGTGGTGTTGTAGCCCGCTGCCCGAAGATATTCTGTGAAGGTCTTGACGTAGTGTGGCGGAACGACTGAGTAGGGAGTTGGAGCCGGAGCGAAGGGAGCGCCGGAGAGCGTCCGCATGTGGTGGGCTCCTACGGAGACTTGGTGCATGCCCGTAATGATGGCAGCGCGGCTGGGAGAGCATACCCCGGCTGTCGTAAAAGCATGCGTATAACGGGTGCCGGCAGCGGCCAAGGCATCAATATTGGGAGTTCGCGCCACGGCGTCACCATACGACCCGAGGCGCGGTCCCATGTCTTTGGCGGAGACCCAAAGGATATTGGGCCGCTCAAGCTGAGGGGCAGAGGATTCGCCGGGCGGCGAGAAGCTGCTGCATCCTCCGATGTAAAACATTCCAAGAAGCCAGACGAATATGCACTGGGCGGCGCAGGGCATGGCAAACTATTCCGATGATAGCGTGGTGTCGGCCGTAAGCTCCAGGCCAAGATTTATGTCCAGTTCTGGTAGTACCTGGCCCAACCGCGCGGCGCCGGCCTCGGTGACTTCGGACTGCCAGAGGTAAAGAGAGCGCAGCGCGGTGAGACCTTCGAGATGAATGAGCCCGGAATCCGTGACGCTGGTGCCGTAAAGATTCAGGTACTCCAGGTACTCCAGGCTCCCCAGTTGGGCGAGCCCCGCGTCGGTGACGTCGGTTTGCTGCAGGTGCAGGCGCGTCAAGTGCTTAAGCGCCCCCACGGCCAAGAGCGCTCGGTCATTGGTTTGTGTGCGTCCAAGGTCTAGCCAAGCAATATTCTCGGAAAGGCGGCGCAGTGCTCTGCTGAATTCCTCCCCATTGCAAGCCGTAGGTTCCGTGCATCTCACCTGCAGGTATGGCTCGCTTTCGGCCAGGGGTACGGCACTGACTCCAAGGTCAGCAAGTGCCGCAACATCGTCGCTACTGGGCATTGGGATGTTTAGCGCGAAAATGCCGGTACGGATTTCGTCAAGGCCATACCCGTCCAGGATAGACTGAATAGTTGGTGAAATGTCTGCCTCCGACAAAGTCTCATCCAGGGATGCCCCCGCATCGATCCACCAGCGGATGATTTCGGCTTCCGCGATGGTGAGCTGTGGGCGTCCCTCCGGGGGCATGTGTTCCTCGGCGCCGAGCGGCAGCCAGACCCGGTAGATGAGTTCACTCTCCTCGCTGCGGCCGGCCACCACGGCGGGTCCCGCGTCACCGCCCTCAAGTACGGCCTCCGGAGTGTCCAGGCGGAGCCCCCCCCGTGTGGTGCGGTCACCGTGACACGACACGCATCGCTCATTCAGGATAGGCTGTACCAGGGCGGTGTAAACGCCGCTCTCTGCAGGATTTTCCAGCTTGAGGCGGCCCAGCTCTTCCTTGGCCGGAAGGCCGATCAAGGTGCGAAGCCCGTTTGGCATGTATCGCGTGAGGTAGCCCGATCCGTGCGTGAGTTCGGCACCCAGGTGTCCGGTGAGCGCTATTATCAAGACCAGGCCGGCAATGGAGTAAAGATAGCCGCGCTTTTCCAGCAGCGTTGACGGCCGAAGCCCCGCGTATGCGCGAAGTTTGAGCAGGTAGGCTCCCGTGGACCCGAGTGCCACGAGGATGCCCAGACGCTTGTGCCACATGAGGGTAGAAGGGTCATAGCCTCCGCCCTTGGCCAGAAACAGCCCGGCTGCGGCCGCCAGGAAAGTACTCCAGGCGCCGCAGTATAGCAGCGCAAGAACGGCCCGGTCGTAGCCGCCCACGCGGCGCGTCCATGCTTCCAGCCCGGCCGCAATCAGCAGGATGCCTATGGGCAGATGGACAATGGCGGGGTGCAAACGGCCGAAGAAGAGGGAGGGGTCACTGGCGCGGTCTCCGACAAAAATCAGGAGGAGGACGAAGAACGAAGCGCCTGCGAGGAGACAGATCGTGGCCTTTTTCATGGAGCTGGTAAGACGCTCAGGCTATTACTTCTCTGACAACATGGCCGTGCACGTCCGTCAGGCGAAAATCACGGCCCTGGAAAGGATACGTGAGCTGCTCGTGGTCGAAGCCCAGAAGATTTAGAATGGTTGCCTGCAGGTCATGCACATGCACGCGGCCGCTGATACCCTGGTAGCCTATTTCATCGGTTTCACCGTGGGCGATGCCTCCCTTCGTACCACCGCCCGCCATCCACATGGTATAGGCGTCGCTGTGGTGATCGCGGCCCACGAACGGATTGTCCGAGCCTGTCCTGTTTTCGAGCATCGGCGTTCGTCCGAATTCGCCGCCCCAGATGACAAGCGTTTCCTCAAGCAGTCCACGCTGCGCAAGGTCGTCAAGGAGTGCGGCGACCGGTCGGTCGGTTTCCCGGCAGCGATCCAGGAATCCACGATTGAGGGCTTCGCTCTCTCCGGCACCATGAGAATCCCAGCCCCAGTGAAAGAGCTGCACGAAGCGGACGCCCCGCTCCACGAGGCGGCGGGCGAGGAGACAGTTGTTGGCAAACGATGTTTGTCCTGGCTGTGTACCGTACATGGCATGGACGTACGGTGGCTCTCGCTCGATTGCTATGGCTTCCGGTACGGAAGTCTGCATTCGGAAGGCCATCTCGTACTGGGCGATACGGGTCAGGATTTCCGGATCGCCCACTTCATCGTGCTGCGCCTGGTTAATGGCGTTTATGGTCTCGATGGACTTTCTCCGCAAGTCACTCGGGATGCCGTCGGGATTGGAGAGAAAGAGCACGGGGTCCCCGTGGGATCGGCACTGCACGCCCTGATAAACGGTGGGCAGAAAGCCGCTGCCGTAAACGCTTGCACCGGCATCAGGCGCGACGCCGCCGGAAAGCAGCACGACGAATGCCGGCAGGTTCTCGTTCTCCGTCCCCAGCCCGTAGGTAACCCATGCTCCCATGCTGGGCCTCCCGAGTCGGGGGCTGCCACTGTGGACAAGAAGCTGGGCTGGGGCATGGTTGAACTCGTCTGTATGCATGGCCTTCAGGAAGGCCACGCGGTCTGCCACACGCGAAAAGTGGGGGAGATGATTTGAAACCCATGCACCGGATTCTCCGTGCTGACGGAATGTCGCCTGCGGTCCCAGCATCTTGGGTATGCCGCGGATGAAGGCGAACCGCTTGCCTACCAGCAGGGAATCCGGGCACTGCTGCCCATGCAGGCGCGCCAGGGTGGGCTTGTAATCGAATAGCTCTAGCGACGACGGCCCACCGGCCATATGCAGGAAAATGATACGCTTGGCCCGGGGCGCGAAATGAGGCGGGCGCGGCGAGAGCGGATCCGCTGTACGGGGTGAAGCCATGGAGCCGTACCCACTTAGGGAGGCGAAGGCCATCGCGCCCAGGCCAGCGCCGCATGTCCGAAGAAAATGGCGGCGAGTCACATGGCTGAGCCGGGCATGCCGGGCTTCTTGGTAGAGGTTCATATGCGCGCTATTCCTTCATAACAAATCCGTCCAAGTTCAGTATGGTATTGGCGGCCAGCGTGAGTGCGGCCAGTTCCTGGGTAGCGGCGTCTCCCCCGAGCCGTGCCGCATCGCTCGGATTTGCGCCATAATACGCCATGGCATCTTCGTATAGGGTTACTAGCGAGCGCAGTGCACCGGCCGAAGGGGGCTCGGCCAAGGCCATGCTGTAGCCGGCCGCGAGCCTGGTACGCGGTGGTGTATCCGAGGCCTGCATGCGCTTTGCCAAGGCCCGCGCCGCTTCGACAAACGCCGGGTCATTGAGCGTCACAAGTGCCTGCAGCGGCGTGTTGGTCCGGATGCGCCGGGACACGCAGAATTCTCGGCTCGGGCTGTCGAACGTAGCCATGGACGGATAGGGCACCGTCCTCCGCCAGTAGGTGTAGATGCCGCGCCGGTAGCGATCTTCGTCATTGCTTGTTTCCCAGCTGGTGCCGTCGTAGGGATTCTGCCAGAGTCCTTCCGGTTGAGGCGGCTTGACACTCGGCCCATACATCTTGTCGCTCAGGAGCCCGCTCACGAAAAGGGCCTGGTCCCGGATCTGTTCGGCGGACAGCCTGAAGCGGGGGCCGCGTGCAAGAAGCCGGTTTTGAGGATCTTTTTCCCGCAGCTCTGGTGTGGACTGAGAATCCTGCCGGTAGGTGGCTGAAGTGACGATTTCCCGAAGCAGGCCCTTCACGCTCCATGGATGGGCATCCGTGAAGCGGACGGCGAGGTAGTTCAGAAGCACGGGATGTGAGGGAGAAAGGCCCTGCGTGCCGAAGTCCTCCAGCGACTCCACGATTCCGGTGCCGAAGAGCTGTTCCCAGAACCGGTTTACGCTTACGCGGGCCGTGAGCGGGTTGTCCGGGCTGACCAGCCACCGTGCCAGGCCGAGCCTGTTGCGTGGAGCCCCGGCAGGCAGCGGCGGCAGGGCGGCGGGAGTGCCGGCTTCGACGCGCTCCCGTCTCATCAAGAAACTGCCACGCTCGAAGAGATAGGTCATTCTTCGTTGCCCGGGTGGAAGCTCCTCCATGACGGGTGTCTGGAGCGGCTGCAACTCCGCGATTCGGCGCTCTTTCTCGTCTCTTGCATTGCGCAGCGAATCGAGTCTTGCACTCGGGTGGATGCCGGCATAGACCCGGTCTAGTAACGCTTCCTGAGCCTCGTCCCGGCTTGCCTCGGGCGTTTCGACTATGCGCCGCACTTCGTTCTGCAGCATCCCGCGCACCCGGCCAACGATAGCCGGCTCGTCAAGCCGCGTTTCCCATTCGCGGCGGTCCGTGCGTACCTCGTTCGAGGCGGCCACGGCCTGTACCTCCTCTTCTATGGCCTCAAGCTCTTGTAGGAGTGTGTGCCCACGCGCCGAATCCTCGGCCGCAAACAATGGCAGGGTAGGGAATTCGTCGTCCTGGTCCCGATCGGTGGTATTGTTAAAG
The DNA here is from genome assembly GCA_965216255.1 of Rhodothermales bacterium. Classification (GTDB taxonomy): domain Bacteria; phylum Bacteroidota; class Rhodothermia; order Rhodothermales; family Bin80. The sequence continues at coordinate 1,965,387 of OZ244148.1, read as the reverse complement.
AAGGCGAATGCACGGTAATAGTCTTCGTGGCGGAAGGGATCATACGGATGGCCGTGGCACTGCGCGCAACCCAATGATGTCCCCTGCCATACTTCCCAAGTCGTATTAACCCGGTCTATGACTGCGGCAACGCGAAATTCTTCGTCGTCGGTTCCACCCTCCGTATTTGTCATTGTGTTCCGATGGAAGGCCGTTGCAATACGCTGCGCCTCGGTGGGCTCGGGCAAGAGGTCCCCGGCCAGCTGCTCGATGGTGAATTGGTCGAACGGCATGTCCGCGTTGAACGCCCGGATAACCCAGTCCCTATAGCGCCATATGGTGCGGGGAATATCCTTTTCGTATCCCTTGGAGTCTGCATACCTGGCGAGGTCCAGCCACATGGCCGCCCACCGCTCACCGAAGTGTGGCGATGACAGCAGGCGGTCAACATATGCATCATATCCTAGTGAGTCACAGGCTGCAGATACGTCGTCGGGCGTAGGAGGAAGGCCGATGATGTCCAGCGTCACGCGCCGCACGAGAGTGGGGCAACCAGCCGGCGGCGAAGGTGTGAGATCCTCACGTTCCAGACGGGCCAGCACAAAGTAGTCCAGATTCGTCTTTGGCCACGAACGCAGAGCAATTCGGGGCAGATCGGGCTCCGACGGCGCCGCGTATGCCCAGTGCGTGTCCCAGGGAGCGCCGGCAGCGATCCATTCGCGCAGCTGGCGGATTTCGTCCGCGCTAAGAGGATGGTCCTCCTTGGGCATGCGCTCATCCTGGTCGCGCAGGCTCACGCGTCGGATTAGTTCGCTTTCCCCGGGTTTGTGCGGCACGATGGCGCGCTTTCCGAACTCTGCCGGCATTGTCGCCTCCTCTCGCCAGAGGAGATTTAGATTTCCCTGCCTGCGGATGCCACCGTGGCAAGCGACGCAGCGCTCGCTAAGTATGGGGCGTATGTCGCGATTGAAGGCCACGTCCGGCCCTTTTCTACACCCCGCGGATGCTACCCCGATAAGGAGTGCCGCTAACAGCATATAGCCGGGCATTACGCGAACGATTCGGGCCCATTGCCTGGATGGGATGCTGCTCATGCCAAAACTTTCGTTACCACGTCACCGTGCACGTCTGTCAGGCGGAATCGGCGTCCCTGCTTCTTGAACGTGAGACGCTCGTGATCAATGCCCAAAAGGTGCAGCATCGTGGCCTGAAAATCATGTACATGCACCGGATCTTGGATAATATTGTAGCCGAAGTCATCCGTTTTGCCAAAGCTGAAACCCGGTCTTGTTCCCCCACCTGCCATCCATAGCGTAAAGCACCGCAGATGGTGATCTCGCCCGTAGTCGCTGTCTGTCAGGCGCCCCTGACAGTAGTTGGTGCGCCCGAATTCGCCGCCCCAAATTACAACTGTATCGTCGAGGAGGCCTCGCTGCTTCAGATCCAGCACCAGCGCAGCCGAAGTCTGGTCCGTCTCCCGGCATTGCTGCTGAATTCCCAGGGGTAGCCCGCCGTGATGGTCCCAGCCCTGGTGAAAGAGCTGGATGAACCGCACGCCCCGCTCGGCCAGACGCCTTGCTATGAGGCAGTTTGCCGCAAACGTACCCGGCTCGCGCGCCTCGTCTCCGTACATTTCGAAGATGTAGTCCGACTCGTCTGAGACGTCCATGACTTGCGGTACCGATGTCTGCATGCGGTATGCCATCTCGTACTGGGCGATTCGTGACTCTACATCATCATCCTGCGCCTGCTCCCGCTGCAGTGTGTGGAGGTCGCGCAGCCGGTCCAAAAGCAGGCGGCGACTTGCCATGGATACGCCAGCCGGGTTGGTCAAGAATAGCACCGGGTCGCTGCCGGAGCGGAACTGCACCCCTTGGTGGACGGAGGGAAGGAAGCCGTTGCCCCAGAGTCTGGCATAGAGAGGCTGACCGCCTTTGTCCATTGTAATGAGGACGCAGAATGCGGGGAGATTGTCGTTTTCGCTGCCAAGACCGTAGCTAAGCCATGAGCCAACGGAAGGCCGCCCGGCAATCTGAGATCCGGTCTGGAAGAACGTGATGGCCGGGTCGTGGTTAATGGCCTCGGTACGCATGGACTTGATGAAGCACAGTTCGTCAACCACGCGCGCTGTATGGGGCATTAGCTCGCTCACCCAGGCGCCGCTATGGCCGTGCTGGGCGAATGAGAAGTGGGAGCGGGCAAGGGGGAGGGAGTTTTGAAAGCCGGTCATGCCCGTCAGACGCTGCCCTCGGCGAACCGAGTCCGGAAGCTCTTCGCCATGCATTCGGTTTACAACTGGCTTGTAGTCGAAGAGCTCGAACTGGGAGGGGCCACCGCTCTGGAACAGGTATATCACCCGGCGCGCGGGACCATGTGGGGTGCGCCGTGGACAGCGCGTAGGGCCTGCGCCTGCGCCGGATTGACCAGAGACGAAAGCGCCAGTCCACCGAGCCCAAGTCCGAGTCGCGAAATAAATTCTCGGCGTGTGGAGAGTGGTCGATAATTATGGCATTCGTGCATAGTACCAGCCGGTGCACCCGCCTGTCATGAAGTGAAAATAGGACACATTCGGTGACCCTGTCGTTCCCGAATTTGTTGCCGTGGAGGACCTCCCCGTGACACGTTGGGCCCATCACGTTCATTTGGACTCCGTCATTGAGGAGCGTGGACCAAAGATTGCGCTCCCGGCGGGGCAATCCCGCAGGCTGCCGGCTTCGTCTAGAGCCGGAGGATCCCGCGGCATGTTTAAGGTGAACTGGGACGCTATCCTGCCTTACCGACTTCGTGGCATCGCACATGGGTTGCAGCAGCATCTGGTGCGGCCCGCTACCGCCGCGAGCAGTACCGCACCAGGTAGTGGACAATAGACATCTCACAGCTGACTACTAAGTTGAAGCGCACCCAAAATGCCACACCACGTCTGATATAGGAGGACCGTATGTCAAGGGGGTATTACATTTCTTGGTAATGTGTTGACTTATGGAGATGAGGCCGGGTGGCTTCGACGGCGAATCAGTCTGATATCGGCTAGGCAGGCAGCGGGGACGATTGCGCCGTGGCGAAAGGCGGGCTCCGGAGGGATATCGCAGGGTGCGGCCTCGTGCGCGTACGCTGTCGGAGCGGCGCTCGGAAGGGACGGCCTACGATCGGATGCGTCGGCATGTCCACAGACGGGCGCAGCGACTCTTCAGGGGTAATGCCGTGCTTCGCAGGCTGCATGTGGACGTACAGGTATATCTGAAACTGTGCGAGCGAGAGAAGGATCTGGAGCATGCCAGAAGAGAGCACGCCGCGGTCCGGGAAAGATGCCTGCAGGTGACCCGGGCCGATCACAAGTCTGCAGATTTGTCATTCCGCTTTGACCGAAGTCTGGGGCGGGCATACGCGTCTCCTGAGCGGGCGCGCAGGGTGTTTCTGGTTACGGCACAGAAGTGGGGGCGGGATTTCGCTTCCGGGGAAATGGAGCGCAGTCCGGAGCGTTTCGGGATGCTCCGGATGCAGGAGCAGTGCAGGCTCTGGGGTTTTGTGCGAATACTGGATCCGGCGCAGGCACGTCAGGGGGCGCGCCAGGCGGCAGACGTGGGATTACGGTATCTGGAGGTGGAGCGGGCCCGAATGCCGGCAGCGGAGCGGAAGCTGCTGTGGGATACGGAGGCGCGGCTTCGGGGCGGGGTACGGGAGCTGGAGCGGCGCATGCCGGAGCTGCCGGAGCGCCAGGAGCTCTTGTGCGCCGTAGGTGATCGCATGGCGGAGCTGGATTCCGGGCAGGAACGGCTTATAACGCGGGCGACAGTACCAGGCATGGCGTACGATTCGAGATGCGGCAGACCGCGCTCTCAGGGTGCAGAATCGGCTTCTGCAACGGAGTCTCGAGCGCGGGAGGGGACTTGAGCGGTAGGGATACAGCCCGAACAGGACGCCGGCATACCATGAGACGCATCTTGCGGCCATGCAGCGATCAGAGAGGATCCGGCATCTGAAGCTGGGAAGCAGAATGACATTGCGCCTTGAGACTGCCCTGATGAGGCAAATAGGGGGGCTCATCTGTTGACTGAGCGCATGTCGCGGGTGCCGGGCCCGGAGACATCCCGCAAAGGGCGGCGAGCATGGTTACGTGTTGTCGATGGCCGGCCACGCCGTGCATCGAAGGCGCATGCCTCCGTGCCGCCTACGGTGAAGAATCCATGGTAGCGAAGCATGTTTTTGTGCATGCACGTATTGTGCACACACGGATACGAGACAGCCCAGGCAGAGGCGCCACTTGCGATTGGAGGGTGACGCGCTGGATGACGGCTCGGACCGCTTGTGGCCATGGCGGCAAAGGCCATCCGGCGCGTAGTCAGCGTTGCCGGCATTCCGGTAGCGGGGCCGGATCGGGTCATCGCGATCGATCCACCAGGGCCGTAGCTGCAGGCTACTTCACCTGTTGAAGCGAACCCAAGACGAACCAGTATTCAGGAGGGGCTGGATTGGGTGTACAGGGTAGGTCGCATCGCCTCTCAGCGATAGATCGGAGTAAGTAAGGCCGGTTGGCAAGGGTGGGGAATCGCCTGCACGTTGCCTTGAGATGGGAATCATGTGGGGTAGTTTTCATTACCCTTTATGCATGTCATATTTTATTTTGGTGCTTGTAATAGTCTTTCCATGCGTTCTCGTTGAATTCAATATTGTCACGAACGCATGCAACATATACTCTGGAGTACCCTGTTGGCGCTCACGGCCCTGCCCGTGGGAGGCGCCGCCGCCGACTGCGCCAAAGACCCGGCTTTATCTCTTTACACTCATAGCGCTTCGGTCATACAGCCTGCTATTCGCCTGGGCGTCGGTGGTAAGTCGGTCAGCTTCAGCCTTGCCTGTTATTTCGAGGGGACGGGGCTCAGCTACGAGGTGTCCTCGGGCAATAGCGCCATAGCGGTAGGTACTATCGCTGGTGAGCACGGACACGCTCACCATTACTTCCCGGGTTCACACCCGGGAATGCGACCATCACCGTCAAGGTGAATGCGGGCATGGCTAATGAGGTCATCAGGGTCTTTGGTGTCACCGTAAGCAGTTGCATAATGCCGACGGAGGAGATGATTCCTGACCAGACGGTGCATGCGTCTAGGCTCTCTGTCGTCATCGACGTATCCGACTATTTCACTATCGCGGAGCTCGGCTACAGTGGTGCGACGACCACATACACGGCGCGCACGGAGGCGGCGGGCGTGGTCTCGGACGGCATCTCGGGCAGCATGCTGACGCTGACGAAAGTGGCGACCAGCAGCAGCAGCGCCACGGTCGTGGTCCGGGCAAGCGTCACGAAGTCCGGAGAGTCCTCACCCGGCTGCATGGCCGAGCAGCGCTTTGACGTGCGCGTTAAGACGCCGCCGAGGGCGAACGATCAAAATCCCGTCCGGGACACCACGATGTTTGTGGGTGATCCGCCCATATTCATCCATCTGGCGCCGCATTTCATAGAGGATGACGCAGATCGGCTCACGTATTACGGGGTTCCCTACCGTGAGGACGTGGTGTGGGCAACCATCATGGGTGGGCAGCGGGATTCTCTGCGCATCAAGCTGGTGCCGGGCCTGGTCTTAACCGAGAGCATAAGCGATACCATAAGCGTCGGTGCATCCGATCCGGAAGACTTTGTGTACCAGCGACTTGTCGTACAGGTCTTTCCCGCCAATCGTGCGCCTGTGGTGGATACGCCGCTGCCGGATACGACCCTGGCTCCGGGAGGAAGGAGTATCGACATTACGCTGTCCGATCACTTTTCGGACCCGAACGGGGACGTTTTGACGTTTACGGAGCGGGTTTCGACTATTGCGACCACGAGGGAGGCGGACGTGGTTACCGCCGAGATCGCCAGTGGCGCGTTGGAGATCACGCCGGCTGCAGCCGGTACCGCCACGGTCACCGTTACGGCGACGGATCCGGGTGGTCTGTTTGTGCGGGACGATTTCCTGGTCGTGGTGACGTCGAACCGCAAGCCGGTGGTCAGTTCCCTGCTGCGGGACACCACGCTGGCCTCGGGCGGCTATACCACAGTCCTAGCGCTGTCCGCTCACTTTTCGGACCCGGACAAGGACAAGCTGACGTATACGGCCAGTTCGTCGGCGCCGGATACCGCGGCCGTAGCCATTTCCGGCGGGACGCTGACGGTGACTACCGGCGCAGTGACCGCAGCCGCTACGGCCACGATCACGGTCAGGGCGAGCGATCCGGACGGGCTGTCGGCCTCGGACGCTTTCGTGGTGAGCGTCAATCCCAATGTGGCGCCCAGTGTCGATGATTCCATCGTTGACACCACCATGGCTTCGGGAGGAGCGACCGCCGCGTTCACGCTTGCCGATCACTTCACGGACCCGGACGGCAAGGATGCGGACCTGACCTATACTTCGGCGTCGTCGTCCACCGGCACGGCCACGGCCAGTATATCGCTTATTGGCAGCATGCTCACGGTAACCACCGGCAGTACTACCGGCACGGCCACGATCACGGTGACGGCGCAGGACCCGGGGGGCTTGTCGGTGCAGGACGCTTTCGTGGTGAGCCTCAAGGCAATCGCGGTGGTTGTGGTGCTGCCTGGTACGAACAGGCCTCCCGAACGCGTGGGCACGATGCCGAAGCGCTTGTTCACGCAAAACGGGCAGGCCGCGGTGTTCGACGTGTCCGGGTATTTCTCCGACCCGGACGATGATAAGCTCACGTATTCGGCCCGGACTTCGAGCGGCGGCGGCGTTGGACCCAGGGTACCGAATATCGTGACCGTCAGTGTGTCGGGGAGCGTGCTCACGGTTACGCCCTCCGAGCCGGGCGTAAGGAGCGTCAATGTGACGGCCGACGACAACCGCGGGGGTACGGTACCTCAGAAGTTTGTCGCGATGGTAAGCGCGCCGCCCGTTGCCAGCGGCACCGTTGCCGCACAGACGCTGACCGTGGGAGGATCTTCCGTCACCCTGGATATGTCCGGGTACTTCACGGATGCGGACGATGCCGTGGCCAATCTGGCCTATGCCTTGACGCCGCTGCCCAGTGACGCCGCGGTGTCCGCGAGCCTCAGCGGGAGCAGTTTGACGCTGACGCCGGTGTCGGACGGGTCCAGCACGGTCACGGTCACGGCCAGCGATGCGGCCGGGGGGTCCGCCCTGCAGAGCGTTACGGTAGTTGTCGGTCTCAACCGGGCGCCGACATGCAACGCCATGGCGGCGCAGTCGCTGACCGTCCAGGACGCTGCTGTCACAGTGGTGCTGTCCTGTAGCGATCAGGACAACGATCCATTGACCTACACGTTGTCGTCTGTTGCCACGGATGCTCCCGCGTCCATAACGCTCAGTGGCCACACGCTGACGATATCGCCGCGGTCCGTCGGGGCGATGTCGGCGAGCGTTACGGTCAGTGACGGTCGTGGCAGCACGACCCCGGCTGTCAACGTGACGGTGCGGAACCTGCCTCCGGAGACAGAGGGCTCGATTTCGGATGTGACCATGAACGTGGGAGCTGCCGGCAGCTCGTTCAGCGCGGCCACCTATTTCCGGGACCCCGAGACAGAGACGCTGACGTACGCGGCGTCTTCTTCCAACAGCGACGTAGCCCAGGCCAGTCTGCCAACCAATAGCAACACGCTGACGCTGACGCCCGGCTCGCCCGGGTCTGCGATGATCAGCGTGACGGCGCAGGACCCGCACAATGCCATTTCGTCGGCGCAGACCTTCACCGTCACGGTAGTGAACAAGCCTCCGACGAAGGTAGGCTCTATCGAAGACCGGACGGTGCAACTGGGCGGCGCATCGGATGCCTTTGACGTGTCGGAGTACTTCAACGACCCGGAAGGGCAGGCATTGACGTATGCGGCCAGCTCTCCGAGTAGCAGCGTGCTGGGCACGGCGGTATCCGGCAGCACGCTGACCCTGACGGGCAAAGCAGCCGGCGCAGTGGAGGTGTCTGTTACGGCCACCGATCCGCATGAGGCCACTTCAGTTCCTCAATCTTTTACCGTTACGGTCTGCGGAGCCCCCACGGTATTGCTGCCGATTCAGGATCAAACCATCCTGATGGGGTCCTTCGCAACGGTCCCGTTGGGGTCTCGCTTCTCCGATCCGAATGGCGGCAACCTCTCGTTTTCGGCCAGAAGGACGTCCGGTGTCCTGGTGAGCACGAGTATTGCGTCCGGCGTGCTCAGGCTCACGCCGGAAGTGACAGGATCTGCCATAATAACGGTGACGGCCGGCAATGACTGCGGAGGGTCAACAGAGCACTCCTTTGGGGTGACGGTGCGCGGCGCTCCCGTAGCCAGTGGCAAGATTCCCACACAGACGCTCACGATAGGCGGCTCTTCCGTCAGCCTTGACGTGGCGTGGTACTTCAGCGAGCCGGACGGCGATGCGGTGTCCTACTCGGTGGGGTTGGTGTATGGAGGCGAGCGTATTCCCAACATTGTTTCCGCCAGCCTGTCCGGTAGCACGCTGACACTTGTGCCGTTAGGGACCGCAGGAAACATCACAGTGAAGGTGACGGCCACCGACACGGACGGCAGCGCCGTGCAGTCTATCAGGGTCCGGGTGAACGGGGCCTCCTAGCCGCCGGATTTCCATTATCACGCAAGGGCGTGCGCCGGCAAGGGCCTGGGCCCGGCCCCGGCGGGGTGCTTGAATCTCTGAACCACCACTCATTGGAGAGCCATGTTAGTATTTGATGTTTTCGAACGGATTGCCAAAGCACTGCGGACTCTTGCGCTGTGTAGGCAGCTGGCGCTCTGGAGCCTGCTGCTGCTCTTGGGAGCGCAGCCTGCCCTGGCGCAGCAGGAGATCCGCTACCCGCAGCTCCTGGAGCACGGCGGCAAGCAGTTCGCCGCCTACGTCAATGAAATAACCGGTGTGCCCAGCTGGATCATCGACCCGGATTCCCTGGACTTTACGCTGGGCGCATCCCTGTATCTGTTATCGGAAGCCTCTGTGCACACGGCGGCGGACGCCTTTGTGGAGGCTCACAAGAATGTGTTTGGCCTGGATCCGAAGCAGTTGGGCGCGCCGCGCATTACGGGTGATAGCCAGTGGTGGTTCGTCAGTTACCCGCAGCTGCACGGCGGCTACCGCGTCCTGGGTGCCGAAATTGGCCTAACTGTCACGCGCGGCGGAGCGCTCATTGCCGCCGGGGCGACGGGGTTTCCGAAGCTGGAGGTGGATGCTTCACCCAGCCTGGGCAGCTCCGCCGCCATTGCCGCTGCCCGGGGGAACACCATCGCCCCCAATCTGCAGGCAGACGTAAAGGACGAGCTCGTCATCGTGCCCGAAGAGGTGGGCGACACGTATGCCTTCCACCTGGCATGGGAAGTCATTCTCTACAACTACGAGAATGACCCGCCCTTCAGCAAGACCTTTATTGTGGATGCACACACGGGAAAGATCCTGCACGAATACAGTAATATCCTGGAAAGCGGTGGTGGGTCGAGAAGGCACGCTGCCGCCGACAGCGCCCGGAGCAATGATGCCGGCACGCGGTCACAGGTCGTGCCAGCATGGGATGGAATGCCGTCCGGAATATCGGTAAGGGTCAAGGAAAAGAACAAGACCGAACGGCTTCCCATCGATTGTTCCTCCGGTACCGGTGCTGCCCACAGCATCAGCGGAACGATCAGACTCAATTATTACGAGTCGCCGAACGATCCGAATCACGGGTTTTTCCGCTTCGAAGATAAGCCCTTCAGCGGGGCGAAATTCAGCGTGAAGAATAGTGAAGGCAGTCTTGTCTGCACCGGATATGCCGGCGAGGACGGGACGTACAGCGTGTCCGTGTCGGAGGCCGGATCCTATGAGGTCACGTTTGAAATTGCGAACGACCGAGCCATAGTCACGGTTGGACCCAAGGAGTGCCAAAAGGAAAAGAGCTTTACCGTAAACGTGAACGGAGCTGCAAGGCTCGACTACGACTGGGAATGGGGCGATGGTGGTGACGGCGAAATGACCTCCTACGCCCTCAACGGTGTCTATCAGATTCGGCGGATGTACAAGTACTTCAAGGATTTGTTTGATTTTGATGATTTGGACGACGCCGAATTTAAATTGGAGGTCTATGCTCGTCCCAACAGAAGAGGCGCAACGAATACACCATCAAACAGAATCTTCCTAGGTGCAATGAACGCCATGTCAAGCGATATCACCTTTCACGAATACACGCACAACGTGCTGCATAGCTTAGAAAATCTCAGCCTCAATGAATTGTCACAGTCTGACCCGGAGGAGTGGAACAATCAAGAGGGAGCCATGGACGAGGGGTTATCCGATTTCTTTGCAACGGACATTACAAATGACAATTATTTCGGTGGACCGCTAGGTAAGCCCGACATGAAGAATGGTGACCATTTACCATGGGTTAGCGAATCCTCTGCGAACTCCAACACATATCTGTTCAACTTTTGCACCATGGATCTGTATGACAGCATTGAATTCCGTTGCGGGAAACATCCAGATATAGATAAAATCAACCAAACGAGGCATCTACGGGGCAAGATAATCAGTGGTGTTATGTGGCGGCTGCGCCAAAGTATCCAAGCCGACTTTAGACCGGGAGGTGCAGCGAGCCAGTTGCTGTTCACGGCACTTAATATGCCTCCTGCAATTGAAACATTCGAGGATTTGAGGAACCGTTACGAGACAGCGGACAATGGGACAAACGCCGCCACTATCGAGAAGAAGTTTCTCCTGGCTAAAATAGGAAGGCCACTGTTGCCGGGTAGGCCCGGCGTGGGCGTCGCAGGCAACAGGAATCCGACGATTGCTTGGACGGACCGATCCTTCGACGAAACCGGATACGTGGTAGAAAGCAAGTCGGAGACGGGAGACTGGGCCGTCATTGCCAGACTGGACGCAGACGCAACAGATCATATCGATACAAGCTTCAAGTGTAATGGTGGAGGTACAGAGGACCATTTCTACCGCGTGGCGGCCTACAAGGCGTACGTAGTGCAGAATGATGATGGCCGGATGCCGGGTCTGCATATATACCTAGAGGCCGATACGCTTTGGGCCTATTCAGTAGTAAGCGCGTTGGACCTTAACTCGTGCACTCAGGTAGGGGGGGTGATGCGCGATCATGACGATCGCAGTGACGCAGCCTCGACGGCACAGGCCGATTCGTCTCACATTTTGTCTGATGCACTGGAAGCTTATCCGAATCCGTTCAACCCGGAGGCAAGCGTGCGCTACAGCGTACGGGAAGAGGCGCATGTACGCATCAGCGTGTTTGACGTACTCGGACGCCGGGTAGCAGTGCTTGTCGACGAAATGCGTACTTCAGGACGATACGAGGTGCGGCTGGACGGAACCAATCTGTCCAGTGGTCCTTACTTCATTCGCATGAATGTAGGATCACGTCTGCGAACTGCGATGGTGCAACTGGTCAAGTAGCCGGAAATACCCGTGCGAGCAACCCGCACTCCTCGCAGCGCCATTGTTGATGGCTGCCGGTGGATATAGCAGGCCTTGATTGCATATACATATGATCAGAACAGCATGCGTGCGGGGCTTGAAAGCGTACACGTATGGCAGACTTGCCGTCGGGTGCACGTGCCTATTGGCGTGTTGCCTTGCTTCTTTGGCCCATGCCTTTCAGGCGCACGAAGCGGATTCCCTGGCGCTGGTCGAGTTCTATCAGGCCACTGGTGGAGACAACTGGTTTAACAATAGCGGATGGCTGCAGTCGCCCGTAACAGATTGGAAGGGTATCACCCTGAACAAAGGCGGGCGCGTTGTCGGCCTTGAGCTTGTCAAAAACAATGTACGCCGCCGCCTTCCAGCAGCGATTGGACAACTGACCGCGCTTGAGACCCTTAGCCTGAGTTACAACTTTTTAGAAGGCAAGCCGATTCCGCCGGAGGTGGGAAATCTGACGGAACTCAGGATGCTGAATCTGTACGACAGCCAATTGGCTGGCCTGTTACCGCCTGAGCTGGGAAATCTGACCAGGCTTCGAGAGCTGTATCTGGGTAGCGGCCAGTTGCGTGGGCCGATCCCGCCTGAGCTGGGGGATTTGGACAGTCTTGTCGTCTTGAGGCTGGATATGAATCAGTTGCGTGGGCCGATCCCGCCGGAGCTGGGGGATTTGGACAGTCTTGTCGTCTTGAGGCTGGATACCAATCTGTTGACCGGGTCGCTGCCGCCGGAGTTGAGCCAGTTGACGCAGCTTGAGATCTTGGAACTGAGCCGCAACAATTTGACTGGATCCGTTCCGCCGGAGCTCGGCAACCTGACAAATCTGAAGTGGCTTGGCTTGACTGACAATGAACTCACTGGCATGATTCCCCGAGAATTGGGCTGGCTCACAAATCTAAAGGTCCTGGAGTTTTCCAGCAATGAAATATCAGGATCCATTCCTCTGGAATTGGCCCAACTGGATAATCTTGAGCAACTGTATTTGTCCGCAAATCAATTGAGCGGACCGATACCACCTGAGTTGGCAAGGCTGGCAAACCTCAGGGTTTTGTGGATATCGAGAAACGACCTTCTTACCGGCCCCATCCCGCCGGAGCTCGGCCGGCTCCCACGGCTTGTGCTGCTGATTATCGACCGTAACAATTTGAGTGGTCCGATACCGCCTGAGTTGGGCAACCTGGACAGCCTTGTGGTATTGCGGCTGCATTCCAATCAGCTTAGTGGTCCGATTCCGTCTGAGTTGGGCAACATGTCTTATCTTGAGGATCTAATTCTGCACTCCAACCAGCTGAGCGGCCCGATTCCGCCGGAGCTGGCTAACCTGCCCAAGCTGTTTGTGCTCGATCTGGACTCTAATCAGGTAAGCGGTCCGATACCGTCCGAGATGGGCAAATCGCCGATGACTTATTTCAGAGCCCGCGAAAATAACCTTAGCGGTCCCATCCCGCCGGAGATCGGTCAAATGCCAAACATTGTCTCGCTGACTTTTTCAGGAAACAATCTGAGTGGCCCGATCCCGCCGGAGCTGAGCCGGTCGGCATCCCTTGCAGGAATAGAGTTTGCAGGAAACGATCTGAACGGCTCCATCCCGCCGGAACTGGGTCAGATGCTCAGTCTTTGGTGGCTGGACCTTAGCGGTAACAATCTGAGCGGCCCGATTCCAAGGGAATTGGGGAATGTGCGAGATCTGTTCCTGCTGGATCTTGCTTCCAACCGGCTAAGCGGAACGGTCCCGCAGGAACTCGGAAATATACCTCTCCTGCTGGAGGTTGATGTGCACGACAACCAGCTGGACGACTTGCCGGATCTGAATGTGCTACAGCGAACGGGTGTACTAGACGTTTCGAACAATCGGCTGAGCTTCGAGGATCTGGAGCCCAATGCGTCACTTCTTGTCAGGGGTACGGCCTTTACGTATACGCCCCAAGACTCCATCGACACTCTGTTGCGGCGAACGCGGACGGACGTCGTCTTTACCGTGCGTACGGGCGGCACTGAAAACGAGTACCAGTGGTACCGGGATGGTCAGACGATCGCCGCAGAAACGGCGGCCGAGCTCCGCGTCAATCTCAGTGCTCCGAAAGCGGAGTATCATGCCACCGTAACCCATCCGCGCCTTCCGGGCCTGACTCTTGTAAGTCGTCCGCTGGCTTCAGACACTCCCGCATCTACTGAAGAGGTGTCACCGGACGTGATCACGTCCGGACTGCACCCGAACTATCCCAATCCCTTTGCCGACCTAAGTCACATTTCGTTCGATGTAGAAAAGCTGATGCACGTCCGCATTACGGTCTATGACATGCTCGGACGCAAGGTGCACACCGTGGTGGATGCGCCCACAACGGTGGGACGGCACCGCGTTTCGTTTGATGCCGCGGGGCTCGCACCCGGCCTGTACCATTACCGCATGCAGGCGGGAAGCTATTCGGAGGTAAAGACCATGACGGTCCTGCGCTGAGAATGCAGGAATGCCCCGCCCGGCCTGGTCCGTATTGATCCCGACTGACGATTCCTCAATGACGGCGGTGTCACGCCCTCGCTCACGGTCAGCGTGACCGGCCGCCGCCCTACCGGAGACGAGCACACGGTGCGCTTTGATGCTGCGGCGCTTCTCTCGGGATAGTCCTACTACCGCCTGCGGCCCTTGGCAGACGCGCGTGGGCAATATGCTGCTGGTCAGGCAGGTGGTGTCGTTCGGAGAGTTGCAAAATTGTTGGAGTACCAGAAGAATTCGCGTAGAAACACTCGGTAGTCGGCTGTCAGATAACGTTCGTGCTGACAACGCGGACGGAACTGCAGGGAAGGCTACGAGATCGGCCCATGACGACCTGTAGGAGGCGCATATCGCTGGCACAAACTCTGTCTGATGCACAATCGCGCGGGTTGTGTCAGCTCTTCAATGTCCCGCAGAAGGGTCCTGTAACACCTTCAAAACACCCCTCATCCCGCCCTTTCGATCCTTCCGTTAATTGGTGATTGACCGAATACTCTCTTTTTTCGGCATCGAATGCACAGGCACGGTCGTTTTTTGAGTTCGTTGACGGTCCGCTTCGAATGTTTCGGCCATGCTGGCGTCTCTTGCGTGCGCGCACGGACAGTTTGCGGCTCGAAGGGCGTTGTGTTCCTATCGGGAGGGCATACGTGTCCCTTGGGGCCTGCGATTGGGACCTTTCTGCGAGGTGGTAGCGGGCCTACGCCGCGCGCTTTCGCCGACGCCTTATTCGTGCCCGTTCCTGGGCGCGCACCAGGCAACCCAGCCGGTGCACGTTGACCGCCAGCACGGACAGGCTCACCATCAGCGCGAAGTTCTCCGGACTCTTCTGCCGCACCAGCGCACCGCCCCGAAGTCCGAAATTGGCCAGACACGACTCGACGGCCGGGTGCTGCCGCCGCGCTGCCTTGAACGCAGGCGCGCGCTCCCGCGCACGCTCCGCCAGAGAAAGCTTGCCCTTCTTCGGAAGCGCATTGAGCGCCAGCCGAGCATCCAATGCTTCTCGATTCTTCAAGCTATGAAAGCCCCGGTCAAAACTGCACGCATTGAACTCTGGAAAAGTCGCCTGCACCGCGTCAATGATCGCTACCGCCACCTCTACATCTGATGTGTCCCACAGGATGTGATAAGCCAAAATGAACCGGTGCTCATCTTCTACCAGTGCGACCGGAAGGCCGAATTCCGCCAGCACCCCCGCCTTGCTTTTGCTGATCCAACGCGTATGTGGCTTGTGGATGGAAAACACTTTCTGCGCATGCGGAATCTTCTCGCCCAAGAGGATGCGACGCCGGATTTGATCCACCAACAAGTCCACATAGTGCAAGGTATACGCGATATCCGCTCGCGCCGCCGCCGATTTCTGCGCCGTGGCCAAGGCATTCAACAGCGTGCGGGCACGTGCTGCAGTCTGTGTGCACTGGCGCAAGTACGCCTTCACTCCTTGCGGATTCTGCCGGTAGCGCGGGGCCGTCCGCACCCGGCTGAAGGCCTGGTATACCTTCCGCGTGCGATACGCATGCTTGCGCCAGCCCGGAAGAGCGAATGCCGCAGCCGAGCGTGCACTCACACGTATTAGACCACGAAGTGCATCCCAGCACAGACCCACATCGGTGAGATAGTGCACATGCGTCTTAACCACCCTGGAATCGCAGCGACCGCCTAGCGCGGTCCCAGACTTTTTTCCAGCCACCTTGTGCGCCGTCCGCACTATCAAATGGATCACCTCCAGGACCAGCTCCGGCGTCAATAGCTGCACGTTGTCCACCAGCCGCTGTCTGCTGTACTTCACCGCGTCAAAGGCGGCCTCTCCGTGCCCCAGGAGCTCCCGCAGCAAGAGATCGTTGTTCGCCCGGTACAACAAAGCATCGTAGTCTAGATCCAGGCACTGCTTGACTATCGCAAACACGATGACGCGCCATAGATCCATGCCCGGTCGCCCGACATCTTTGCGCGTACCCGGCTGAAATTGCGCCTCCAGAATCGTGAACAAGGCGGCACGGGATTCCGCCGTGCAGTAGACGCACTGCAGACCCTTGAGCACCGCACTCATGTCGTCGCGCATTCTCGGGTCTATGGCAATCTCCTTGATCGGCGTACTGTCGAGTGCACGGCACTCTGGGACAATATTGCGCATGGTTTCCCTGGCGAAAGTGAGCTGTTTTGCGCTCTTAAATGCCCAAATCGGCTATACGCCCCTCAGATATATCGCCAATTGCAAGATATAACTGGTTGTTTTTTTTAAGATTTAAAGTATTTTCGTACAAGCACTACTTAACCGGAATTGCGTGATTGCAACGTGCGGACTTCAGGCAAAACGTTGGCTGGCTGCCAACTGCCGTTTAGGGGTTCGCCACGGCATCAATAGCATGTAACAGGCTCGTCGCCGAATCCTGCGCGTCCTGCGCAATCTCCCAGATCATCACTCCCGTGAATCCGTTGTCAACCACGTAACGCGCCTTGTCGGAGATCGTCTGCACTCCGTTGTAATAGATGTTCGCAACCCGGTCCATGTTTGGGGCGTCGGAATATCGGGCGACGATTTCTCGGTAGGCGACGCCCACGCCTCCTCCGTTGTCAAAATCCCTGCCGTAGAATGGCACACCAAGCACTATCTTGCTCTTCGGCCACTTGCGGTAGTTCGTCCAATATGCAAGACCGGTCGAGGAGGCTGCGGATCCCGAACCGATAGCTTGTTCGAATGAGGAATGCGGCCCCGGCGCAGACCATGGGCCGGAGAAGTCGTAGCCCATCACATGCACGTAATCTACCAGCGGATGTACTTCTTCGTAGTGCCGACCGAACCAGTCTCCGGCGTAGACGTCAAGCGATATATCCGGGCCGTCCAAGGCAGCCCGTAGCTCCTGCAGCAAGGCGACCAAACCTGCCTTTTCCGAAGCCACCGGCATGTTGGCATTGTCCTTGGTCCAGTGCTCCCAGTCGATGTCAACTCCGTCGAGGCAGTGCGTCTCCAGATATTGGCTGACCGACTGAACGAAATTTCGGCGTGTATTGCCGTTTGCGGCCAGGGCGGGAAAATCCCCTGATCCGCCTCCTCCTCCCACTGAAAGGTATATCTCTACGCCGTGCGCATGCGCCGCCGTCGCCAATGCGTCAACTTGTGTTAACTGGCTAATGTCCAGCGAACCGTCGGCACGCGGAATGGCAAAAGCATAAATCACGCGCGTGAGCAAATCCCACCGGATCTGCGAGACGGGCGTCAAGTCATGCTTCCAGGCCGGATAGAAGCCAATCACGTGGTGCGCGAATGTCTTGCGCTCGAACGTGCCAGCGCAACTTGGCTGAGCTTCCTCTTCAACGACCGACGTGCATCCGATGCTGACAAGGAGGAGGGCAATTAGGAAGCCATTAGCCTGATATCGCATGCGTCGGGAAGGGCCGCGACATAATCGCTGTGTGTGACCGCTTTGCTGTGGTGTCTAACCTGGCAAGTGATTGGTATGTTTTGTACTGGCCATAAGCTCATGCTCCCATTACTTGATCAGTGTAAAATAGTCAACGCTCTGAATCTCCTCGAACTCCATTATAGCTGCCGGAGAGTACCCTAATAGTAAGCCCAAAACTCTCCCTCTTTGAGGATACGATAAACCCATAGCCCATCTCAATGTATCCGTTGCCCATCTGTAAGCAGCAAAACCGCAATCAGTAATGTCCTCGCCGGACCTGATCTATAACAAATGGAATGGCGTTCTTCATGCCGGTGCTCAGAGTATCAAGCCTAGTCCTAATTTTCAACTTAGTCAGGCCATCCATTTTGCAAGACGCTAACAACCCTACTGAGCGGACACCCCCTCCACCAAATAAGCGTAATCAACTATATGCTCATCGGCCATGCCTAGTACATTATCGACATCCTTGCCGTCCTCGCCTTCGTTTAACTCAACCATGTCTACTCGAATCAATCTCCTGTTGGCCTCCGATCACTTCTCGCCCCGTTGATTCTGAATCGTGATTGTTCGTCATTGGATTGTTGTTTTGGGTTTGTGATTAGATTGGTGAGTCTGTTATGTCAGATTACACACCATTTGGAAAAGACCGAAGATATAAGCACCGGTATCCAATGCGGTTGATAGAGTGTGGAGATAGATTCGAGGCGGTTCCTTCCTCACTGCATTGCAGAAATGCATGGTCAGCATTGGAACGCATCAGAAATGACGGGCGGGAATATTTCGCAGAGGATTCCAATGAATTGTAGGCATGGAGGAAGTACTGCGATATCCTCATTAGTGCTTGTACGAAAATATTTTAAATCTTAAAGAAACAATTAGTTATATCTTGCCACTGGCGGTGATTTTGAGGGACGTATAGCCGACTTGGGCGTTTAAGAGCGCAAAACAGCTCACATTCGCTAGGAAAACCATGCGCGAGATTGTCCCAGAGTGCCGTGCACTCGACAGTACGCCGATCAACGAGATTGCCATAGACCCGAGAGTGCGCGACGACATGAGTGCGGTGCTCAAGGGTCTGCGCCGGCCTAGCCGCGCGAAGATGCCCTCCTCGGTATCCAGGCGCAGGTCTGCCTTGCGTGTATTGGCATCCGGACCAAGGCATGGATAGCACCGGTCGGCCTGGATGGATCTAACGTGCAGGTTGAAGTCAACCGCTATCGGCACGGAGGCTTCTCTGATGCCCGGGGAATGACCGGACCGCAGCTACTGAGCCCTGCCAGAATCAGTGCGGCCAGGATGGCGCGCAGGGTGTAGCACCGACGCCCTGCGTTAGGGTCGTTTTTCGAAGCGAATGTGCCGAGACCGCTCGCTAGAGACTTCAAAGCCCGTGATATGCCTTTCGGAAGTATGCAAAAACCGAACGACCGGCATGAACCACGTTGCTGACGTGAAGCTGTCCGGCGTGGCAGGCCTAAGTTGAATGGGTACTTGTCTTGCACTGACGGCCCAGAGACTGCCCTTATCGGCTGTAAGGGTGTACGTTGCTTCGAGTTCTGAGCTGTAATAGACGCCTTCCAGTGCGGCAAGTTCATCTGTTTGGGGCGTGTAAGCCGCGGACCGCCCTCCGGTCTGATTGGCGATCCGAAGCAGCTGAATCGTGCCGCCGGAGTCTCTTTCAAAGGCAAATGCTGCTCCTGCGACAAAGCGGTCCACGCCTACAGGGACAAGGCGCCGACGCCGGGCGCCGGCGGTTTCTGCATACAGGCTGTCTCCCAGCCGCGTGACCCGGACGATGAGGGCCGCTCCGAAGTCGTAGATGCCAGCGTAGTCGTCCATGGCCTGCGCATCCAGCGCGATTTCCTCCGGCGCGGAATCACGTTCGCCCATATACGGCCCCAGGTATAAGTCTGCAATCCGCCGGGCCTGGGCCAGCGGATCCATGGCTGACAGGTTGCTGAGCAGGATGACGGCAAAGTCCTGTTCTGGAAAGCGCAACAATACGGTCCGAAACCCCGCCCAGTTGCCGGAATGGGACAGGGTGGGCAGGCCCCTATACCTGCCGGCGGCCTGGCCGAACGCGTAGGCAATCTGATCACCAGTATTCAGCACGCCGCGCTCGCTCATTTGCTCGTGCACGGCGCCGCTTCCCAGCCGGCGCTCGCTCAGACTGATCGTCCAGCGAGCGAGGTCGTCCACAGAGGAAAAGAGTGAGCTTGAGCCCAGGGCCGTTAGATTGTTGCCTATCCTGCTGTAACCGGTCTCGGACGGCGCATACGCATAGGCCCGGTTTGGCACGATCTCTTCGTAGTCGTCATGGAAGTGCGTGTGCACCATGCCCAGGGGCCTGAAGATGGCCGCGTCGGTATAGGCCCGAAAGGTCTGCCCAGAGCGGCGCGAGACGATTTCGGCCAGGAGGTTGTATCCCGCATTCGAGTACAAATACGCTGTTCCCGGGCTGAAATTAAGGGCCTGCTGATGCCGGGCCATGGTCAGGATCTCCTCGAACGAGATGACATCTTCCATGCTGTAGCCGCCGATGGCCAGGGTGCCGGGCCAGTCTCGAAGTCCGCTCGTGTGGTGGACCATATGGCGGATCGTAATCCCGAAATCGGGCATGTCTTGCAGATGAACACGCGTATCGTCATCGAGCGACAGGTGGCCATCGTCGGCAAGCAGAAGGATGGCAAACGCGCAGAATTGCTTGGAGACGGAGGCGATATCAAAAACTGTGGCAGGTGTAATGGGGACGCCCTGCTCCAGGTTAGCCATGCCGTAGCCCTGCCGGTATACGGTCCGGCCCCGGTGCACGATGCCGAGGGCTACTCCCGGCGAAGCGGCGTCGTCCCACTGTGCGAACAGGGCGTCCACACTGTCTTCCAGGGCACCCTGGCCGCTGACTGAGTCGGGCGCAACGGTACAAATCATCGCAGCCAGCGCCAGCCAGGACGGCCGCCGCCGCTTATCGTTTCTCGAACCAGACATCGCGCATGCGGCTGTTGGAAGTCCGGAAGCTTGCCATTCTCCCGCGTGAACGCGACTGTAGAAAGCTACCAGGCGTCGGTAGAGAAGGTGTCCCGCCCCGTCTTGGTGAGTGGGAGGTCCGGGTGGCGACGGTGGCGCAGGTGCAGCGTCGTGCCCTTAAGCGTAACCGTGTAGGTTGACTGCAGCTCCTCGCTGTAATAGGTCCCGGCGAAGCTGTCCAGCGGCTCCGCCTTCAGGAAGAGATCGGCCACCTGGAGCGCCGCGCCAGCCGGATCAAATTCCTCTAGATTGCTCAGTACGATGATGTTGAGACTGCGCGCGGGAAGGCGCGCCAGATGAGCCCGGTATCCCCGGTGCGAGCCGCTATGGCTTACGCGCCGCGTCCCCCGGTATTCGGCAATGGACTGCCCGAAGGCGTAGGCGAGCGTATCGCCGCTAGCAAGCACACCCCGTTCGTGGATCCTAGCGTGGACCTCTGGCCTGCCTATTTCCATGGTTTCGAAGTTCACGGCCCATTTTGCCAGATCCCTTGCGGTGGTGTAGAGACCGCTGGCGCCGACGCTGGCATAGTTCACGGCCTGGCGCCGGTAGGTATCGGGCGCGGTAACGTAGGACTGCGCTAAATTCTCGATAATGCTGGTGTGGTCGTCCCGGAAGTGCGTGTCTCTCATGCCGAGCGGAGCAAACATGTGCTCCGTTGTCCAGGCACGAAAGGACGTCCCTGGTACACGCTCTACGATTTCCGCGAGGAGCGTTTAGCCGGAGTTGCAGTAAAGGTATTCCGCGCCGGGGGCGAAGTTGAGCGCGTCCTGGCGAAACAATAGCCCGAGTATAGCCTCTTTCGTAATAACGTCGTCCATCCGGTACCCTGCCAGCGAAAGGAGGCCGAATTCGACCCGCAGCCCACTGGTGTGGTCAATCAGGTGCCCAATGGCAATGGGCCCCGCTACTTCCTGCAGCTCCGGTATGTGCTTTCGAACGGGGTCATCCAGCGAGAGGGCGCCGCGCCCGGCCAGCATGGCCACGGCAAATGCAGTGAACTGCTTCGAAACGCTTGCCACCAAAAAAACGGTTGACTCGGTAATCGGGATGCCGTATTCGAGATGGGCCATGCCGTATCCGCGCTTGAATACGACCTCTGCATTGCGCAGAACCACGACCACGGCACCGGGGGCGTCCGCGCTACTCCACGGCGCGAAGATGGAATCTATGCGCGCGGAAAGTCCGGACTGGGCGAGCGCTGGCACTCCGCAATAGAGTGTCGCCAGCGCCAGGAGGCATCCCGGGCGAAGTACGGCCATCACGATACGTTAGGGCGGTCATCTCCAAGATACGTGCGGACAACAATACGCGAAAACGCTATTTTGATCTATCTAATCATCGAAGGAGGACTCAAATGCAACATGTGCGGTCTACTATGCGCGTCCTTGCGGTCTTTGCCGCAGCGGCTATACTTGTGCTTCCGGTGCTCGGCCAGACGGACACGCCGCTGCGGATCATAGCTTTTGGTGCGCACCCGGATGATTGCGAGGTGAAAGCATCGGGTGTGGCGGCCATGTGGGCGGCCCAGGGCCACCAGGTTAAGTTCGTTTCCGTAACCAATGGCGATATCGGGCACTATAGCATGGCCGGCGGGCCGCTCGCCGATGTGCGCCGCGCAGAGGTGGAGGAATGTGGCGAGATATTGGGGATAGCCTCCTCTGTGGTAATGGACAACCACGACGGCGAACTCATGCCCACGCTGGAGAACAGGAAGAAGATTGCCCGTCTGATACGGGACTGGCAGGCAGACATCGTTCTTACGCCGCGTCCGAACGACTATCATCCAGACCACCGGTATACGGCTATCCTGGTGCAGGATGCCGCCTTCATGGTCACGGTCCCTCACTTCACACCAGGCACTCCGCGAGTGACAAACAATCCGGTGTTCCTCTATTACTCGGACCGCTTTCAAAAGCCGGCCCCGTTTGAAGCCGATATAGTGGTAGGCATTGACGCGGTGGGCGACCAGAAGTATGCCTGCATGGCTGCCCTTCGTTCACAGTTTTCGGACTGGAATGCGTGGCTTGGTGGCTACCACGACGAGGTGCCGGAGGATGAGCCGGGTCGCAAGGCATACATTGCCGAGCGCTTTCAGGGCCGAGATGCCGCGGTAGCCGATCAGTGGAGAGACAAGCTTGTCTCTTTCTACGGAGAAGAGAGGGGGCGCGCCATCAAGATTGCGGAGGCCTTTGAGGTGTCCGAGTATGGCGGCCAACCCACTATGGAGGAGCTCAAGGCACTCTTTCCCTTCTTTGATTAGGCCCATCGTACAGGTCTCGCTCGATTTGACCTCGCTTGAGGAGGCGCTGGCAGTGGCCTTTGTCGCGCGCCGGGCGGGCGTAGACTGGTTGGAGGCGGGTACGCCCCTTCTACTGGCTGAAGGACTTCGTGCGGTGCGGATGCTGCGCGAAGCCTTTCCCCATGTCCCCATAGTAGCGGACCTTAAGACCATGGATGGAGGCTATCTGGAAACGGAGATGATGGCAAGGGCCGGTGCGACGCATGTCGTTGTCATGGCCCGAGCCCATGAAGAAACCGTTCGGAGCGTCGTTTCTGCCGCACGTACATGTGGCATACAGGCCATGGGTGACAATCTTGGCTGCCGGGACAAGGTGGCCGCGGCAAAGAGGCTGGAAGAGCTTGGCTGCGACTACGTCATACATCACGTAGGGTACGATGAGCGAAACGGGCTGCGCGCAAAGGGAGCGCGGCCGCCCAGCCCGCTGGATGAGCTTCAGGCCGTCGTAGACTCGGTAAGCATTCCTGTCCAGGCGGTCGGTGGCCTCTCCATTGAAGAGGCCATCCTCGCGCCTTCTCTCGGCGCGCCCCTCGTGGTCATTGGCGCACCCCTGACCATTGATGCCGAGGCATTCATGCCGGCGGCGGGAGACATTGAAGGAGCGCTGCGCACTATCTGCCGGCGCGTGCGCGGCTGCGGCGAAGCATAAAGGCGTTTCCAGGGCATGAGCACCCTGCTGCGGTCGGACCAGCCTTGCCATCCTAGTGTAGTGACCTGAACATAATAATGATTATGCAGACGCAGTGGCCAGCGCCTGCCTGGCCCGCCCTACCTTCCTGAGAATCTCTTCAGCCGTCTTCGTCCACACTAGGGGCCGGGGATTCTCGTTGTAGGTCTTGATGTAGTCCTTGAGACGCCGCTCCAGATCCTGTACGGAATGGAAGACGCCGCGGCGGAGCTGCTTCTCGGTCAGCGTGCCGAAGAATCGCTCGACTAGGTTCAGCCACGACGCGCTGGTGGGCGTAAAGTGCAGGAAGATGCGCTTCTGCCGCTCGATCCAGTCCATGAGCTTAGCCCGAATAGCTCACCAGTGCAGTTGAGAATGGAACTCTAACCAGATCTAAGTGTATGATATACAGTCATTTCTAACCACAATGTGCACCGCACGTGAACAACACAGACTGTCATACTGAAGAGCTTCGTTTCGAGGACTTGGGACGCCGTAAAGTGGTCGCAAAGTTCGACGGCGGCGCTATGTCCTCGGACGCAGGTTTGTTGCTGTTACGCGAGGCCGACCGCATGTTCAACGTCATCGGCCGCTTTGCCGCCTGTTTCACGGATCACCGCAATCCGAGCAGGGTCGAACATTCCGTGGAGGCGATGCTCAGGCAACGTGTCTACGGGATATGCTTGGGCTACGAAGACGTGAACGACCATGACCGCCTGCGGGACGATGCTGTGTTGGCCATGGGTGTGGGCTGCAAAGATGTAACGGGTGCGCACCGGGTACGGGAACGTGATCAAGGGCATCCGCTGGCGGGTTCCAGTACACTGAACCGACTGGAACTTGGCTCAAAGGAAACGGCTGCATCGCATAGATACAAGCGCATCGTAGCGGATCCTGAAAAGATCGACGCCATGCTCTCGGACTTGTTCATGGATATAACGGACGAACAGCCAGAGCACATCGTATTGGATCTCGATGCTACAGATGACCCGATTCATGGTAAACAGGAGGAGGGGTTTTTTCATGGATACTATGGTCACTATTGCTACTTACCACTGTATATCATTAGCGGAATGCATGTGTTGACAGCTCGTCTTGGCCCCTCGAACATTGACGCATCAAAGGGCTCCGTAGAGGAATTAGCGGCGGTGGTAGCGCGTATCCGTGCGCGGTGGCCGCACGTACCCATCTGGATTCGTGGAGACGCAGGCTATTGCCGCGAAGATATCATGGCATGGTGCGAAGCGCAGGGCCTGCATTATATCTTGGGTCGGGCTCTCATTAGCCGGCTAAAGGGCATAGTTGACGAGGCTATGCAGCAGAGTCAGGCAACATGCGAGGCCAGCGGGCAGCCTTCGCGGCGCTTCCGCAGCTTCGAGTACCAAACGAAGGGGAGCTGGAGCTGTCCTCGGCGCGTGGTAGCCAAGGCGGAATGGTTGCCTGGATCGCGCGGCTATAACGCGCGATTTGTGGTTACCAATTATGGTGAAGACGTCTACGACGCCCGCACAGTATATGAGGATTTGTATTGCGCGCGGGCAGACATGGAGAACCGGCTCAAGGAGCAGCAGCTTTCACTGTTCGCTGAGCGAACCTCTACGTCCTTGATGCAGAGCAACCAACTGCGCCTGTACTATTCTACTGTCGCCAATATCCTGATGAGCATCATCAAGGTCTATGGCTTGCAGGACACAGTGATGGCTCAGGCGCAGTGCGCTACTATCCGAGATCGGCTGTTCAAGATCGCAGTACGGGTTGTGGTAAGCTTTCGCCGTCTGTACTTGCCCTCGGCATATCCGTGGCAGCAGCTGTTCTCTCGCGTGCTTAGCAACTTGCGTGGCGCTGTGCACGCCACCACGGTTGCCTCACCTCCATAGACATTTTCTGGCCCGACCTATTCCAGAGATTGATAGACTCCACTTTGTGGTTGCTGGATACGTGTATCCAAGAAGCACGGGTAGGCGAACAAACGCTCTGATTCCCGCTCGAAGCGTGCCCAAAACAGCGCTTACTACCGCCGACTAAACGCTTCAGAAATCGGGGATCAGCATTCGCGTTCCCAGACTGTGACCCATTGCCTACAAACACCTTCAATCCCGGCGATTCAAGATCTTGGTGAGCGATGCGGGTTAGGGTGCTTGTGGGTCGCGTAATTGTCCAGAATGATGTGGATCTGCTGGTTTTTGGGCACGGCCTTCTCCAGCTGACGAAGGAACTTCAGCACCTCTTGGTGACGGTGACGCTTGTACGTCTGGCCGATCACCTGGCCCGTGGCCACCTCCAGCGCAGCGAACAGTGACGTGGTGCCGTGGCGCTTGTAGTCGTGCGTTATGGTACCGCAGCGGCCCTTCTTCAGCGGCAGGCCCGGCTGCGTTCGATCCAGCGCCTGGATCGAACGCTTCTCATCAAAGCTGAAGACCACCGCGTTCTCCGGCGGGTTCAGATACAGCCCAACCACGTCCTGGAGCTTTTCCTCGAAGTGCGGATCGGTGCTCACCTTGAAGGTCCGTACCA
This sequence comes from Rhodothermales bacterium, assembly GCA_965216255.1. GTDB lineage: Bacteria > Bacteroidota > Rhodothermia > Rhodothermales > Bin80. The sequence continues at coordinate 1,939,589 of OZ244148.1, read as the reverse complement.
GGTGCGGCTTCAGTCCCAACGAGTGCCACACCCGGTGCACGAAGCTGTGGGTCGTACCTGCCGCACGCGCCATCGACCGGCAAGACCAGTGCGTCGCAGCCGACGCCTCGGTCTGCGTCGTAAGACGGATCACCTTGGTCCTGAGCTGCGCCTGAGCCTTCGAGCACTTGCCCCCGTGGTTACCGCCCCGCGGGCGCTCCTTGGCAATCCCTTCCATCCCCTGGTCGGCGAAGCGCCGTCTCCAGCGGCCGACCTTGTTCTGGTCCGTGCCCAGCTCTTGGGCAATCGCCTTGTTCGTCATGCCGTCCGCTGCCATGAGCATCATCTGCGACCGCTCCTGCAACCGGACCGACGCACTGCGCGAGCGCGACCACCGCTCCAGGCACCGCCGGTCCGCCTTCGACAGCTCGATTTTGACTGCTACCCGCATGGTTCCCCCATTTCTTCGCGTGTACGATGCAAGGAAGATAGCCATTTCGCGAGATATAATCAATTATTTATTTGCTACACTACACTAGTTCGGGACGGCTTCTACGGCATAATGGCAGGGCGTGATGTGGCCTGGCAGCGGGCGCAGTCCCAAAGGCCACGATGCGCCGCTCCATTTTTGCTTTCGAACCATGCGCCACGAGGCCTTTTCCAGCGGCCTGTCAATCTGCCGGTATTCGAATGCACGATAACGCCGATCCCGCGGGTCGTTAGGGTTGCGGTAGCAATCCAGATTCGAAGGGGCACTGTAGCAAAGAAGCGCGGTGCATCGCTCGCTCGTAGAACTTTCAGCGGCGCCACTAGCTGTTCGAGAATCTCGAATGCCTTTACGGCCTCAACATCACGGCCCCGGACCACGATTAGGGCATCATCAAGGTTACCCTCGGTATTGCGTACCGCATGCCCCTTACCTCCATGATGCGCTATAGCGGATTGGGTGTTACCAGGTCCAGAATGCGGGCTGGCGGTGGCAGGATTTTCCGTAAGGATCGCAGCGTCCGCACGTAGCGGCAGTGGCGGATCGGGTTGGGTACGAGCCGGTCGCTGCCGGCACTGTTAGGCTGTTTGCCCTCCATGGTCACAATGACTCGTTCCTATGCTGAAGTCAATGTGGACTCGCGCAGCGGAGGCCTTCCGGTGGACGACGCAAAGGTGTAAGGCCTTCTTACTACGAACTGGTGGCCGTGGAATTGCGATCCCGATGACGCCGAGTCCCGGAGCATGGCGACCGTGGAACCTGGCGCATCCGGGATGCGGCTGCCTAATTCGCGCGGCGCGCCATGAAATTCGTCTTGATCTCGTCCCAACGGTTGCCGCCACAGCATTAGGAGCGCGTGCATTTTGTGTGCGGGAGCAGAACGCATTATTATAGCTTGTGTGCAGAGGCTGATGGCGGCGTTGCCGTGTGCGGGGCGGGCCGTTGTGAGGCGCCGCCCCTTCACGCTGGCGCATGTACCTGATGTACTACCATTGATTCAATATCTCGCTATGCCATGAAGCTGAAAATTGTTCTTGCAGGGGCCGGTAGCCGCGAATTTGGGCCGGCCACCATCCGTGACATCTTGCTTAGTGATCCTGTTTGCGCGCGGGATCTGGATGTCACGTTAATGGACGTAAATGCGGACAGCCTGCCGCCGGTACTGCGCTACGCCGAGTCGGTATGCGAAGCGCTCGGGCGCCGCTGTCATTTTACGTGCACCACGAGTCTGGATGAGGCCGTCCTCGGGGCCGATTTCGTGGTTACCGCTATCGAGATCCGACGGTATTTTTATTGGGCCCAGGACTTTCATGTGCCGCGCCAGCGTGGCTTTCGGCAGATATACGGGGAGAATGGTGGTCCCGGTGGCCTTTTTCATGCCCTGCGCAATATGGGTCCGTCGCTCGAGATCGCCCGCGCCATGGAGCGTCAGTGCCCGGATGCATGGCTGCTCAATTACACCAATCCGCTGACAAAGCTGTGTGAAGCACTTACGCGGCTGACATCGATAAAGACCGTAGGACTGTGCCACGGGGTATTTCAGGGGATGCGCCAGGTGGCACGGCTTCTGGATGTGCCCCTCGAGGACCTCGAAGCCTACGCGTGTGGACTCAACCACTGTACGTGGTTCCAGGAGATTCGAAGCCGCCGCACGGGTGAGAATCTCTACGCCAGGCTCAAGGAAAAGGAGCGCCAGGCGCAATGGCTGGCGGAGTGGGATGAAATAGCGCTCAGCCGTATCCTGCTGCGAATATTTGGTCTGTATCCGTCCCCGGGCACGAATCATATTGGTGAGTATATCCGGTGGGCAGAGGAATTTCTGGCTAGTAGCGCCCTGCAATTCTTCTATGATCCGGCCGAAGGGCAGCCTTGGAACACGGGTGTTGTTCCAAACTGGATTTACAACCTGCACGAAAACGTGGTAGACCGGCCCCTATTCGCGGATGAGGAAACCGGCGATGGCGCAGCGGAGCTGCCCGTCGGTGGGATAATAGAGCCTTCCGGCGAACTGGCTATTCCCCTGATCGAGGGTGTCTATTGCGGCGAGGTCCGAAAGCTTGCCGCGGTTAATCTCCCGAACCGCGGATCGGTGCCAGGCCTGCCCGATGATGCGGTGGTAGAGGTGCCCGCCGTAGCACAAAGCGGCGACCTCAATCCGCGGAAGATGGCTCCGCTGCCGGAGGGTATACTGGCCATACTGCGCAATCAGACGAGTATCAACGCGCTTCTGGTCGAGGCCTTTGAACATCGCTCGCGCAATACGCTGCTTCAGGCCCTGCTTTTGGAGCCTACCGCGCACTCCTACCGTAGTGCGGTCCACCTGGTCAATGACATGTGTGAGTTGCAGGCTTCAGTTTTGCCGCCATTGGACTGGTGAATTATGCCAGGGTAGCAAGAAATAGTGTGGCAATACTCCCTTGGATAGTCTATATTCCAACTTTAGTTTCGCAGGCGCGGAAGCCGGCAATCGTTTCAGATTGTGGTGCGCAGGACGTTGCCTGATTTAGCAACTTCAAACGCAGCGAGAATCATGAAGGAGAAAAGTGTCCAGTTGTCGTTTGCCGTACTCTTTGCCCTCCTTGTGGCGCCAGCCGGCGCGTTTGCCCAGGAGCAAGTGTCCGGTACGGTCATAGATTCTACAGCGGGCGATCCGCTGCCTGGCGTAAATATCGTAGTGAAGGGGACGCAGCAGGGTACGGCCTCGGGTGTCAATGGCACCTTTTCGCTGAGCGTGCCGTCGCTTTCGGACACCTTGGTGTTTTCCTTCCTGGGGTTTGAGACCAAGGAAGAAGGTATTGCGGGTCGCAGCCAGCTCGAGGTTGAGCTGGCCGAGACCGTGTACGATGTCGGCCAGGAGATTGTGGTCACGGGCTATGGTACACAGGAACGGCGGGCTATTACGGGGGCCGTGGCCAGTCTGGACGAAACGGATTTCGTGGCTGGCAATGTGAATAACCCTACTGAGTTGATTCAGGGGAAGGTAGCTGGTTTGCAGGTGACCACCCGGAACGGAAATCCGAACGATGACGCCGAAATCCGGCTTCGAGGCATCTCATCGTTTGGGGCCAACCAGGAGCCGCTTGTTGTAGTGGACGGCATCGTGGGGGCGAGCCTCGACAATTTGGACCCGAACGACATAGAGTCCATCGATGTGCTGAAGGATGCCTCTGCTGCCGCCATTTTTGGCACCCGTGGCAGTGCCGGCGTCATTCTGGTGACAACCAAGTCCGGTGAGGCGCGCGAGGGCGTGGCGATCGAATACAATGCCTACTACACCTTCGAGGGAATCGAAAACCGACTGGAGGTGCTCACGGGCGCCGAATATCGGGAATTGGCTGCCAATACCGGTTTAAGCGCGCCGGATCTTGGCGCAAACACGGAATGGTTCGAGGAAATCACGCAGGCAGGCTCCAACATGGTGCACAGTCTGGCGCTTTCCGGTGGGTCCGAGAACACGGTTTACCGGGTGTCGGGCAACTTCCGTGACCGGAATGGCATTCAGCGCTACACAGGCTTCCAGGAAATCGGCGGGCGCGTGAACTTTACCCAATGGGCGCTGAATCATGACCTGGAAGTCACTCTTCAGCTGGCGGCCACCAACAAGGAAGCCAACTATGGATTCGCGGATGCCTTCAAGTTTGCGGGCATCATGAATCCGACGGCGCCGGTAACGGCGGATGGATTCGAGAATACCGGCGGATATTTCGAGCAGCCCCTCTTCAACTACTTCAATCCCGTAGCCATCATCGAGGAAGGACAACGCCTGGGAGAGGACAAGTTCTTAAACGGCCTGATGCGGCTCGAATACAACCTGGACGCCATCGTTCCCAACCTCTCCATAGCGGCGCAGTACTCGCTGCAGACAGAGGATATGGTTCGCAGGAATTTCTACTCCAAGCAGCACAAAGTGCGGGGGGGCGCCACGGCGGCCGCCCGTGGGCCGGGTCTTGCGGAGCAATCCTATCTGGATCGCAGCAATGAACTCTTTGAAACGACCCTGCACTATACGAACAGTGAGATCCCGGACGTGGATCTGGAAGCCATCGCCGGATATTCGTACAACGATTTTGTGGACGAGGGCTTCAATGCGGCCGGCGGTGATTTCATTGTCGACAATGTCACATTCAACAATTTCGGCTTTGCGCAGGACTTTAATCAGGGTGAAGGCAGCGTAGGAAGCTTCCGGAGCTCGCACCGCCTCATTGGCTTCTTTGGTCGCACGAATCTGAACTACCAGGGGACCTTGTTCGTCAATGCGAGTCTGCGCCGTGAAGGCTCCTCCCGCTTTGGCATAGATAACAAGTGGGGCACGTTCTGGTCCATCGGCGTGGGCCTGGAAGTGTCGGAACTCATAGAGGTGCCCTTCTTCAGTTCGCTGCGGCTTCGCGGAAGTATCGGAAAAACAGGCCAGGATGCCCCGCTGAGCGGACTATCTCTCCAGCGTTTTGCTCCAGCTGGCAATTTCTTTGTCAACGGCCAATTCATTCAGAGTTTCGGGCCGGTCAGTAACCCGAACCCGGATCTGAAATGGGAAGAGAAGACGGAGATCAACATTGGTCTCGACTTCGTGGCGATGGAAAATCGCCTAAGCGGCAGGATTGACGCGTACAACGCTGTAACTTCCGACCTCCTCTTTGAGGTGGGCGTGCCGGTGCCGCCGAACCTCTTTCCACGGACATGGACAAACGTTGGTGAACTAGAAACCAGCGGCCTGGAAGTGTCACTCGACTTTGATGTCTACCGTCGTTCCCGCACCGGTTTCGGCTGGAATACCGGCGTGATCCTGGCGCTCTATTCCGAAACCATGCTGAACAAATTCGTCACGGAAGCGGTGCAGTTCCTGGCGAGCCCGGGATCTCCCGGTCTAAACAATCCGGACCTGATCCGGATCAAGGAAGGAGAGCCCATCGGGCAGATATGGGGCCCCAAATTCTCCCGGATAGGCGCCGACGGCGAGTGGCTCTTTACGAAGCCCAATGGTGAGGAAGTGGCCTATGGCGGGTTGACGTTCCCGGACGACGAGCAGATTCTAGGTAACGGCCTGCCGGACTTCCAGATTGGGTGGACCAACCGGATGACCGTCGGTGACTTCGATGCCAGCATCTTCATCGAAGGCGTCTTCGGGCATCAACTCGCCAACATGTTCAGCCTGTTCTACTCCGTGCCCAAGCAGATATCTTCGTACAACGTGCTCACGGAGGCCTTTGACCTGCAGGATCTCAAGGACGATCCGCGCTGGTCGAGCCGGTACGTAGAAGATGCGGATTACGTCCGGATTAACAACGCAAGCATTGGCTATACCCTGCCGGCCCGGCTCTATGGCAAGGTTCCGGTAAACCGCATGCGCTTGTATGCGTCCGGCAACAACCTGCTTACGATTACGGGCTACAGCGGGCTCAACCCCCAGGTGCGGTACGTGGACCGCAACCAGGGGCAGTCGGAGCAAGGTTCGAGTGGCGGCTCGCTGGCTCCTGGAATCGAGCGCCGCATCGAATGGTTTACGGCCCGCTCTATCAGCGTGGGTCTCAACCTCAGTTTCTAACAATGTTGACCAACAAATCTGGAGGCGTAACTGTGAAAACGCTAGGATCTTTCTCGCGATGGTCGTTGGTCAGTGTCATGTGCCTGGTGCTCCTGGCAGCGTGCACTGACCTATCGGAACCTGTGGACAGTGAGGTAACAGCCGACGGCTTCTTTCAGACCGATCAACAGTTTGTGTCGGCTTTGGGAGACGCCTATAGTACACTTACGGCCGTAGGTGGTGGAGGCTCGCCCGCACAGTTCAACGAAGCCACTACGGACGAGATCATTGTCCCTGCTCGGGGGCAGGATTGGTCTGAAGGGGGGTTCTGGTTTCGCACCAACAATCACACCTGGACACCCGATGAAGGTACTTTCAGGGGCTTCTGGCAGACCTATTTTGCGGGTGTTAACAGCGCAAACCGGCTTATTTTTCAGTTTGAATCTGCCGTGGAATCTGGGGCTGCGGACCCGGTCGCGGCCGCCACGTTCATTTCGGAGCTTTTGGCCATGCGGGGGTTCTACTATTACTGGCTGCTGGATGCCTTTGGAAACGTCCCGATTGTCACCAGCTTCACTGATGCGGAAGAGGCGCCCTCGCAGCCATCGTCCGACTTTGCGGAAGGACGCAGAATGGTGTTTGCTTTTGTGGAGCGTGAGTTGCTCGACAACATCAATAACCTGAGCATGGACCCGCGTGGCACGTATGCGCGCATGAACCAGTACGTGGCGCACATGACGCTGGCAAAGCTCTATCTCAATGCTGAGGTATATACCGGGACGGCGCGGTGGAATGACGCACTGACGCAGCTTGATGCCATCATCAACTCGGGCCAGTATAGCCTCTCACCCAATTACCATGACAATTTCGCCGTGCAGAATGACGGTTCTCCAGAGAATATTTTCGTGGTGCCGTTTGATCAGGTGTTCCTGGGCGGGTTTAACCTCCATCAGATGACCTTCCACTACGGCAGCCAGAACACCTATAATTTCCAGTTCCAGCCCTGGAACGGCTGGTCAGCCACGCAGAAATTATACGAGTCCGTTATCGATCCGGAGCAGAACCCTGGGCCCCAGGGCGAGGTCTGGGGCGTGTACCCAACAGCCGATGACGCCGGATTGGAGCGTGTGCAGGGTACGATGGATGATCGACTGGGTAACTTCGTGGTGGGTCCGCAGTACACGGCCGCCGGCGACCGGGTGACCGATACCGGCATCTATTCGGATTTTGACCTGAACGGTCCGCCGCTCACCTTCACGCCTGCCATGAACGACCTCGAGGCGGTAGCATGTCGACAGTGCGGAGCGCGCATCGGTAAGTACCAGATCGAAAACGGTATCGGCTCCAGCATGAGCAACGACTTTGTCGTTTACCGGTATGCCGACGTCCTGCTCATGCGGGCGGAAGCGCTTTGGCGACAGAATCCGGGCAGCGGCGAAGCTCTTGCCTTGGTGAACCAGATCCGGGTGCGTTCGGGCGTGGATCCGTTTGCCACGCTGGATGCCGACAAGTTGCTGGCCGAGCGGGGCCGCGAACTGTTCTGGGAGCAAATGCGGAGGCAGGACCTGATCCGGTTTCCTGGTGTGGAAGGCGGTGCAACCCGCTACAACGATCCGTGGCAGTTCAAGCCTGTCTCGGATGTTTATCGCAATGTCGCTCCCATCCCGAGAACCCAACTGGAGACCAATCAGAACCTGGTTCAGAATCCGGGCTACTAGGGAATTGTCCTGATAAGAGCGGGACGGCAAATGCCCCGCAGGCCTGATGGCCTGCGGGGCATTTTTGTTGCTGGGCGCGCCTGTATAGGCTGCCCTCCCCAGGCTCTCGTTGCGGGCCGTGCCTGTTGGCGACAACCACGCACTTGGTTGCGACCTGCCATCCAACGGAAACGGCTCGCAGTGGCCATTGCTGCTTTGTTGGCTTATTCACCGCTAGCCTTTCCCATAGAAAGCAGGTTGGCAAAGATGCGGTAGGGGCCGGCAACGGCATAGGGCGTCTGGCGATGTATGGCGAGGGCAAAGTAGGTGTAATAACCCTCACCGTGCCGTGCGCTCAGCCACGCACCGCGCTGTGGAGCCTGGCCGGTGTCATGCGTCTCGACCAGCGGCGTATAGGCCGCATCCCAATCCGTAAAGAATTTGGAGCCGCGCTGTTCTACCCAGCCATCAAAATCGGCCATCGTGATACGGTTGGGCTCCAGAAAGACCGCATGGTCCGGCTCCAGAAGGGTGACCGGTGCGTCTTCCTCCGACACTTCTTCGGCGCTGCGTGGCAGCTGTCCCGGAAACGGTGCCATCTGGTCCGGGACGTACTCCTGGGTCTGGTAAAGTACGATGAGATTGCCCCCTGCCTTGGCATAGTCGAGAAGTCGCATGTTATAGGTAAGCAGGTCCTGGCGGACCGCGTAGGCGCGTGTACCGATCACGATGGCATCGAACTGCGCCAGGTCGCCGGAAGCCAGATCTTCGCTGGTCATGAGGTGCACCTCTGCTCCGAGCTGGGCGATACCGTCGGCTACCTCGTCGCCAACACCCATGACGTATCCCACGGTCAGATTCGGCGCCACGCGCGCGTCCAGCCCGTGCACTTGCACGCGGGCTGGCGAATACATGTAGCGCACTTCCAGGTCGCGATGCCGAATGATATCGTATCCTTCCTGATACGTGCGCCCCATGGCTGATGCCACGGCCTGTAGCACATATTCCGGTCCTTCGAGGCGTGCGAACGTGACTTCAAATGCGTACTGGCGGCGCTGTCCTGCCTGACTGAAGGCAAAGGCATGGCTGGATGGCGTGGCGGACCATCCGTTGGGAATATCCAGGCGGAGTTCGCCTTCGATGTCACCGGCGTAGTTGTTGAGGAGGTCCACGCTCACGGCAAAGGTGCCTCCTTGCTGCCCGGAGGGGATGATGCGCCGCGCCGGCTGGACGTTTACCGCCAGGGCAGGGGCGACCTTAAGCTCCCGCAGCAGGTAGCCGTAGGGCAGATTGGACTCCATCGCATGAACCGCTGAACGCAGCACCACTGGCTCGCCCAGTACCTCGAGCGCCGCCACGGCTTCAAGTCTGGGAGGGCTTGCGGAGAGGTGCATGATGCTGGAATCGGCTACTGCATAGTGGTTGTCCCGAATTGAAGACCGATGAAAATAGCGCCGGGAGAATGCCGGGTCTTCCGGGACCTGCACCGTGAAGTCTACGGCGTGCATTTGCTCGGAAGCAGGAGGGCTGGGTACTACACTCCACGCCGCCTCCCCGGGACCGGACTCGAGCGTGAGGGCCACGTGGGCTACCGAGACCTGCGCAGGATTATAGAGACGGGACTCCACACGGAAAAGCTGCCCCGGGACGACCGCTCCCATGGTCGTTACCGGGGCCCACGGGTTATCTCCGGTCCTTTCACCTGAGGCCATGGCGACGGCCGTAAACTGAAGGCTGAGCGCTGCACTGATGGCATGCATGAACTGCTGTTCCTTTATTCGGAGCAGGAATGCCGCCTCGGTCTTGGCGGGCACAAGCGCCAAGAGCTCCCGCGTTTTGCGCAGCCCGCCAACCAGATCTGGTGCGATGGCCGACAGGTCCTGGACTTCAAGGTCCTGCATGGCTCGCTCCAAATGGCGTTCGATTTCGGTGAGCAGTGCCACGGCGCCTTCAGGTGGCGTCTCGCCTACCAGCGCGAAGAGCCCCGAAAGAGACGTATCCAAGCTGTCGAAAAAGTTGCCTTCCTCTGCGCTCTCGCTGTCCAAGCGCTCGTAGTAATAAGGCACTGACCCCATCCGCTGCCTGGTCCTGCCACTGGTTTGCGAGCGCTGCAGGCTGAGGCCATAGGCGCCGAAATCCTGATAGGATGCGCCGAGCCACGGACTGTACTCACCCACGTCCAGGCGCAGGTGCCAGGGTTCATTCTCGCGTACTCCGCCTCGATAGAGCTTTAGCGGTTTCCACGGCCTCAGTCCCTCATGGGATATTTGCTCCGGAAACATGGAAGGATCACCCGCTGCCTGAACTGCCTCGGGTGTTAGGCCGCCGACGGCCTGGTGATTGCCGTGTCCGTCGCGCTCCGAGCCATGAAAGCGGGAGACTACCACCAAGGGCCGATTCATGCGCAGGATGCGGACCATATCCCGGAGCACGGTTTCACGGTCCCAGCTCCTGAGCGCTTCATCCAGTGTCTTCGAATAGCCGTAATCCAGTGCGCTCGTGAAATATTGGTCATCCAGGCCGTAGTAGCGGCCGGACAGGCGAAGCTCTTCCGTGCGAATTAGTCCGAGGGCATCAAAGAGCTCAGGCCCGATGGCGTTCGCCCCTGCTTCGCCGCGGTTTATAGTGAGCAAGCCTGTTCGGGCACCGAGTCCGCGGCTGGCATAGGTAAGCATACCCGCATGCTCGTCATCCGGGTGGGCAGTCGTATGCAAAAGACTTGCGGTAGTGCGCAGTTTGAGCAGCCGCTGCCAGAGGCCTGCATGTCCACGGTCTACGGTGAGTCCGGGGCTGGTACTCCGGTCGTTGGACCGTGTGAGGACGCGATCCAGCTCCTGTGCTTCTGCTGTGTCCTGCGTGGCAAGAGGCAGGCAAAGCAGGGAGAGTAACAAGACCGGTCGCAAGAATGCACAACGCTGCATGGAAGTGTTTATTTAAGTTGGAGGTGATGCAAGCACCCGGCATCCGGGCAATCGCACGGAATAAGATGAGGAAGCCTTCAAACGCGAATCCTGTATGTAGTCGCCGCTACGCCGGCACGTACACTGCCCCGGCCCGGGTCAGGCAGATGCTGCGGTGCTTGCTCCGATGTCGGGCGATAGCGAGACCTTGAGTGTTCCGAAAGCCGTTACCGCGGCAAGGAGCAGCATCACGACACCCGCCCACGGATGGCCTGTCAGCAGGTAGCCCACGCCCAGCAGGCTTGCCCAGATGAAGCACATACCGAGTCCCCATCCTATCCAGCGCCGTGATGCAGGCATGTCTGGGCGGACTTCGGGGCACTGCCGCGCAATGTCTCCCCACCAGCCACCAGGACGCACCCTCTGATAGAAGCTGAGCAGCTTCTCCTGTGGGTCTGGATCCGTGAGTAGCGCCACAACAACCCAGATCACGGTCGCAAGGAGCAGGATGCATACCGAGCGCACCATGTCGTAGTCACTGCCGTACCAAGTATCCACCAGTGCCACGGCGTTGCCACTTAGCCAGCCCAGCTTGTCCAGAAGAGCCGCCCATACGAATCCGTTGGCCAGGATGAATGAGGCGCCGATGGCGCTGATCTCCGCCCAGGCATTCACGCGCCACCAGTACCAGCGCAGGAGCCATACGATGGCGATGCCCGCCGTAATCTCGATGACGTAGATCCAGCCACGTTCTATGGAATCCATCTGCCAGGCAGTAACGGCGGCAAGGGACACCAGGATCAGGACGGCTACGCGCGACGCCACGACATAATGGTGTTCGGTAGCCTTCCGGCGCATGAATCTTCGGTATACGTCATTGACCAGGTAGGAAGCACCCCAGCACAGGTGCGTGTCCATGGTGCTCATAAACGCGGCCAGGAACGAGGCCACGAGCATCCCGCGCAGCCCGGCCGGCATGAGTTCCGCCACCATCATGGGATAGGCCAGTTCCGGATCTGCGGCGAGCTCCGGCGACGCCGCGGCGAGCGGAAAGACGAGCAGCGACCCCAGTCCCACGATGATCCATGGCCAGGTCATCATTACCGTGCCCGCAAAGTTGAACCACAGCGCGGAAAGGAGGGACTGCTTTTCGTCACGCGTAGCGAAGAGGCGCTGGGCGATATAGCCATCGCCCTGGCCGCTGCGGGTCCAGAGTACGAAGATGAGGAGGAAGAACGAAACGGCTTCGAGCGGGCTGATGTGGGCAGGATTGGGGATGATGTCCAGCGTGCCGGGGTGGCTACTAATGGCCATGATCTGGCTTGCCATATCGGCGGGACCGCCAAACTTGTACAGGACAATGCCAGCCAGCACCATCGTGCCAAGGATGCCGGTAGTAAACTGTAGTAAGTCCGTTACCACCACTCCCCACAGACCCGATGCTACGGTGTAAACAACCGCGAGTGCAATGCAAACCGAGAGCGTAAAGGCGGCATCCCAGCCAAGCAGCACCTTGCTGAACTTTACCATGGCCAGCATCACCCAGCCCATCACCACGCAATTCTTCAGCACGCCCTGATAGATTGCGGAAAATCCACGCAGCATGGCGGCCGGCTTTCCGGCATAGCGAAGCTCAATGAATTCGGCGTCCGTAATGATGCGGGCGCGGCGCCACATGCGCGCGTAGAAAAAGACCAGCATCATGATGCCGGCTGCCTCGTACCACCACAGCCAGTTTCCAAATATGCCCTGCTGTCGTACAAGTGAGGCGGCCACCAGTGGGGCATCCGTAGCAAACCAGGTGGCGGCAATCGACGTGCCCGCAAGCCACCACGGCAGCGTCCGCCCGGCAATGAAGAAATCCTCCATGCTTGTCCCGGCCCGTCGCGTAAACCACAGGCCAAGTGCCACCGTCACGGCACCATAGACGGCAATGACGATCCAGTCAAGCGTAACGAGTTGCATGCGCCGAAGTCTGGCTTGCCAGAAAATTGGTCCACAGCAGTGACAATTGCAACCAGCGACGCAGATTGCTCCGGCACGCCGGGCTGCATCTGCTGGGTATATCGCAAGAGCGACCAATGCCTGTATGCTGGGACTCGTTCCCTTCCGCAGCAGGCGCTGCGAATTGAAACGTTAGCAGGGCCAACCTGTAAGCACTATGGATTACGATGTGACAGGAGGAGGCGTCACTATGGTTTTTCGCACATTGCTCGTCTTGGTCTTGGCCGTCTATTCTTCGGGCTGCGCGGCATCAGGCGGCGCGCTAACGGAGGATGCAGCGGAAGAGGTGGTCTCTGTAGGCTACGGAACGCAGGCGCGGAGCGCCGTAACCGGATCCGTCTCTCATGTAGAGGCCACGGAAGAACTGCGATCCATACAGCACGTGGAGGAGCTGTTGAAGCGTGTTCCCGGCGTTTACGTGGACCAGGCCCCGGGTGGCGGGTTCACCGTTCTCATTCGCGGGGCTACGTCCGTAAACGGCAGCAATGAACCGCTATATATTGTGGATGGGGTACCGGTTACGGTCGATCCGGGACAGGGGTTGTACTGGCTGAATCCTATCGACGTGAAATCCATCGACGTGCTCAAGGATGCGAGTGCGTCGGCCATCTACGGGTCCCGCGGCGCAAATGGAGTGATTATCATCAGGACCCGGCGGCGGTAGGCGCCCGCAGTGCCGACGGCCGTGCCGGGGGCAGCAGGAGCCGGGTCCGCTGCGCCGGCCGATGTATGGCGAACCGGAGCAGGGGCCCATAGCGGAATTCTCTGGCACTAAGAGCAATGGCGCTGCGCGGAAAGCGGCAGAGCCCCGCGAATCATGCCACGTAGCGGGTCATGGCGTCCGCGGCTTGGTGCACCGGAGGCGGCTTTCTTGCCAACGGCACCGGAATACCGGGCTCATCCAAGGTCTAGCCGCAGTGAGGGGCAGCCGGTGCATGACGACCTAATCTGTGGCGGCATCCTCAGGGCCTGGCAAGCCGACCGGTATACGCGTCCTGATAGAGTTGCAAAAATGCATCGTATCCTAATGGCACCGGATTTTCGGGCCCGCACGGATCGGCTGCGGCCCTCGTGGCTAGGTCCTGGAATCGAGAGCTGGGAATGCCCAGCTCTCGCAGCGTATGCGGGATGCCGATATCGCTGCGCAGTTCAAGGATCCAGTCCAGGATGGCATCGGTCCCGCGCGGGCCAAGGCCAAGGAATCTACCAAGGCGCTGCATTTTCTCCTCTATAGCAGGCCGGTTAATGGCCATCACATAAGGCATGAAGACGGCATTTGCCAGACCGTGGTGCGTGTTGTAGACGGCGCCAACAGGGTGGCTTAGGGCGTGGATGGCGCCGAGTCCCTTTTGAAACGCCACGGCGCCCATGGTGGCGGCCGCCATCATATGCACGCGCGCCTGCAGGTTGTCGCCCTCCCGTACTGCAACCGGCAGCCAATTCCGAACATACCGGATTGCTTCCATTGCGATGCCATCCGACATGGGGTGGTAGTATGGCGCGCACAGGGCCTCGAGGCAGTGCGCTAGTGCGTCCATGCCGGTCGCAGCCGTGAGCGTGGGTGGCAAGCCAGTCGTCAAGGATGGGTCCGCCACTACGGCTTTCGGTATCAGCCCAGGGTGCAGGACAATAGTCTTTTCTTGCCTGTGCTCGTTCGTTATGACGGCGGCGCGGGCAACCTCAGAACCCGTGCCTGACGTTGTGGGTACGGCAACCACGGGGGCGATGGCGTCCGCGACTATCTGATGCCATCGTCCGGCATAGTCCCAGAAATCCGCAGTCTGTCTGGCCATAAGCGCTATAACCTTGCCGGTATCCATGGCGCTGCCCCCGCCCATGGCGATCACCCCATCGTGTGCCCCCGCCCGGAAGGCCTCCAGGCCATGATGCACGTTGCGCCCTACAGGGTTGGATTGCACGTCCGCGAATATTGCGGTAGGCAGTCCACGTTCTTCATTTAGTTTCACGGCATCTCTAACGGCCGGAAGCGCCGCCAGAGTAGCGTCGGTAACCAGTAGCGGGCGTGCCATGCCGACCGCACGGCACACGGCCGTTAACTCGGTAATGCGCCCCGGGCCAAAATAAATTCTGGTTGGATAGTGCCAGTCGCCGCGCAATGTATGGAGGTTGAAATCCATGGCACGTTACAAGCCTAGCATTAGATGTCTTGTGCAACTGGACCGGCAGATCCGCGGGCCGATTCCTGGGCCGCGGATCTAACAGCGAGCTTCGCCCGGCATCCGGCAGGTGCTAAGTCTTCGCTGGGACAGTAGAATTATGGCACAGCGCGCACATGCACCGGCAACCATGCAAGTTCCAGTATGTCCGCAGGCTCCGGGTGCCAATTTCGCATCCTTGTTTGTTGGAAGTTACGGCGCTTTTCGGCCGCTGTGGGCCTTTCCACAGATTCGTTATTCATCCTGCCATTCCAGCGGCATGGATTGCTTAGTGGCATGGATAGCGGTTGGCCATGCCAGCGAGCCTTTAGTGCTTTGCCACGCACCGCTACCACGCCGGCACCGGCCGGGTGCGCGCTGCAGAAGACTTTCGCCGAGATCATTGTCCCAGCAGTCTCATGTGGTAGGACTTCGGGCGGGTCAGCTGTTCGTATCCGATCTGCGACAGCGTGCAGCCCTGTCCAGAATTCTTGACGCCCGTCCACGCCAGTGCTGGGTCGAGATAGTCGCACCGATTCATGTACCATGTTCCCGTTTTTACGCGGTCACCAATACTTTGTGCGGCACGCTCGTCGGATGTCCAAACAGATCCGGTAAGGCCGAATGGGCTGTCGTTCATCAGCCTAATGGCCTCGTCGTCCGAGGCGACTTTCATGATGCCAACGGCGGGACCGAATGTTTCCTCCATCATGATCCTCATGGAGTGGTCGACGCCCGTAAGTATCTGCGGGGCGAGGTAGGCGGTCTCAGGCATCGAGTTCGGGAAATCCTGCGGATCAATCCATGCCCTGGCGCCCTGACGCAGGGCTTCGGCCACCTGCGCCTGCACGAATGTGGCAGCAGTGGTTCGAGCGACGGGTCCAAGCGTTGTAGAGCCCTCCAGGGGATTGCCCAGGCACAAGGAGTGCGTTTGCTCCACATAAGCCGCAACAAATGCATCGTAGAGTCCTTCGTGGACGTAGATGCGCTCAACGGCGCAGCAGCTCTGCCCCGCGTTGTAGAACGCGCCGTCCACGAGGTGCTCCACGGCATATGCCAACGGGGCATCTGAGCGAACGTACGCCGGATCCTTGCCGCCCAATTCCAGGCCTACACCGATGAATCGCTGCGCGGCCACACGTTTGATGATCCTTCCGCCGTTTACGGAGCCGGTGAATGCTATATAGTCGATTTCCGGGCACTCGATGAGCTTGGCGGTAGCAGCCCGGGTCAGGTACAGATATTGGAATACGCCTTTCGGGAGTCCTGCGGATGCAAAGGCCTCGGCAAAGCGCTCGGCCGATAGCGGCGTTTGAGACGACGGCTTCAGTATCACAACGTTGCCTGACATGATCGCCGTCACGACAGCATTGATCGCGGTCAAGTACGGATAATTCCACGGTGCAATGATGAGCGCGACTCCGAGGGGCATGCGCCGGATATATCGCCGAAAGCCTTGCCGTGGACTTGGCTCGATGTTGGCCAAGGCCTCCCCGGCAATGGAGATCATGTAACGTGTCCTCTCGGCAACTCCCAAGACTTCGCCAGGTGCGTGTGCAACGGGCCGGCCCATCTGCCAGCTCAATTCTTCTGCGATTCCCAATTTCCTGGAAACAAAAGCATCCACGAACCGGCGGCACACGTCTGCACGTTCAGCAAGCGTCGTCTGGCCCCAGCTAGCCTGTACCTGCTGCGCCGCAGAGAGCGTGCTGGCAATCTCGCCCGTTGCGGCATAGACCCGCTCGACGTACACGCTTCCGTCGACGGGAGAGATGGTTTGCAGAGGTTGCGTCAGAGTAGAAAGGCGGGCCATGTTCAATTAGCGTTGATCAGGGATTCGGTCGGCGCCGGGCATGATTGACGCTGCAGCAACAGGGGTGGCTTGCTGTCACACCCGCTCGAAGTAGCGGATTCTTTCCCAGTCCGTAATGCGGCGCTCAAACGCGGATTGCTCCCAGCGGCCGGCATGCACGTAATGATCGATTACATCATCACCTAAAGCCGCGCGCAACACCTTCGATTCGTCCAGTGCCGCGAGGGCATCCAGTAAGCTTGCGGGGACGCTCTGGACATTTGAAGCCTCGTAAGCATTGCCGTCAAATGGTGCCTCCAGCTCAAGATGCTGCTCCATGCCGTGCAGTCCCGAGGCGAGCAGTCCTGCGAAGGCGAGATACGGATTGACATCCGCACCTGGAATACGGCACTCAACGCGCGTCGACGGGCCGTGGCCAAGCACCCGAAAGCCGGCCGTCCGGTTATCCCGGCTCCAGACCGCCTTGGTCGGCGCAAACGTTCCCGACTGAAATCGCTTGTACGAATTGATGTATGGGGCCAGAAAATAGGTCATGTCCCGCGCCAGGGCCAGTTGTCCGGCCAGGTAGGAGCCGAAGATCTCCGACATGCCGCCGCTCTGCACGCTGTCGTGGAACACCGGGGCTCCCGAATGAACGTCCCACAGCGACGTATGCACGTGGCAGCTACTACCGGCGAGGTCTTCGCGCCACTTGGCCATGAACGTGGTGGACTTGCCTTGGAGATAGGCAATTTCCTTGACCCCATTCTTGTATATGACGTGGCGATCGGCCATTTCCAGCGCATCGGAAAAACGCAGGTTTATTTCAGCCTGCCCCGGTCCCCATTCACCCTTGGAAAATTCCACGGGTATGCCTGCCTCGTCCATCCCGTTGCGGATGGCACGTATCAGCGGCTCTACTTTGCTTGTTTGAAAGAGATGATAGTCTTCGATGTACCAGCCCGTCGTCTTCAACTCTGTGTACTCCTTCTGGCGCGCTATATCGAAAGAATCGTCGAATGCGTAGAATTCCAGCTCCGAACCCGCTCTTGCTTCGTAGCCCTGCGCCCGCATCCTGGCCAGTTGGCGTTTCAGAATGGTGCGCGGCGATACGGGAATCTCGTTGCCGTCATGGTCCACTGCATCTCCCAGGACTAGTGCCGTTCCGGGAAGCCAGGGAATCCTGCGCAGTGTCGCGAGGTCGGGCTGGACAGACAGGTCGCCGTACCCTAGGTCCCACGAGGCAAACTTGAAACCCGGTATCGGCTCCATTTCCATATCCACCGTTAGCAGGTAGTCGCACACGTGCATCCTGTCCATGACGGAGTCGAGGAAGAAATGGCCGGTCACCCGCTTGCCGATCAGCCGGCCCTGCATGTCCACCATGCCCACAAGCACGGTGTCTATTTCACGGTTAGCAATGCATTGCCGAAGTTCTCCAATGTCTAGCTTTCCTGACATGGTATCTGCCTTGAATAAAGTGGAAGGTGGCGCTCCAAGCTTACCGAGGGTGCTCGCGGGCACTTATTTGCCCGGCACGCAATCCCGCGGAATATACCGGAGCGCCAACGTAGCACAGGGGCTGAATTCTCACCTAGTTCCCCGCATTTCCTTGCGTACGTGCGGCAAAGGCCTCTTCGGGTGCCTTTACCAGTCTTTTGTGTGCGTACGCGAAGAAATATACCAGTCCCAGGAAATACCAGAGAGCCGCCCCAAGTACCCCCATGTTGTAGTCCGGATTCAGAAATACAAATAGCAGCGCGGCTGAACATATAACCAGTGCCCCGATAGCACCTGGGATGCCGAGTGGGCTGACGAAGGGACGCTCAATGTGGGGAAATTTTGCTCGAAGCAGAACAAACGAGACCAATTGCATGATGTAAGAAATCAGTGCCCCGAATACCGCCATGTTCAGCAAGATTGCACCGACAGGGCTTTCCTGCGGCAGCAAATGGATTACGAGTGCGACCAGGAAGCCGAGGACAGCCCCTGCCACGAGGGCCATGTATGGCGTCTTGCGCTTTTCGTGTGTTACGGAAAGGAATCTGGGAAAGTACCCGGCCCGTGAGAGAGAATAGATGTTACGCCCGTAGGCGAAGATGATGGTGTGGAAGCTGGCAATAAGCCCGGCTACTGCAATCAGCGCCAGCAATTTGGTGCCAATGCCGTCTCCAAAGATAGTCTGGAATCCAAGAAAGAGTGGTTCGTCTGACGTGCCGACGGCCTGCGCGCCTGGCGCGATGCCGGAATTGAGGAACAGGGTAAGAAAGGCCGTCCCGACCAGCGTCATCAGGCCTAGGAGGAGGCCCCTGGGCATGTCACGCTTGGGGTCATGGGCTTCTTCTGCCGCCAGCGGCAGTTCTTCGATGGCGAGATAGAACCATATGGCAAATGGAAGGGCTGCACCAATGCCCATCCAGCCCTTCGGCAGCAGTCGGCTCGCGCCGGTTTCCGGCTGAATGTTCAGGGCCCATTCCAGTGAGAAATGCGGCAGGGCACCCACGTAGAACACCAGAAGAATGGCCAGGGCAAGGAGCGTAATGCAAACCGTAAACCGAAACGATGCCTCTACCCCAACCACATTCAGGCCTACGAAGAGCACGTACATGCCAAGCCACCATAGCGGGGCATATGCTTCGGGGGTTCCAAATACGGCTCCCAGGTACCCGCCTATACCCACCACAATCACTGCCGGTGTAAGCACGTATTCCATCGTCTCCCCCAGCCCGGTGATGAATCCACCCCACGGCCCCATTGCCGACCGGCCAAACGAATAGGCTCCACCCGTATGCGGCAAGGCAGGGGACATTTCGGCAATGCAATAGCAAAGTCCCAGATACATCACTGTAATGACCACGGTAGCGATGAGCAGCCCACCAAATCCTCCGGCGTCCAGTCCGAAGTTCCAGCCGAAAAAACAGCCAGATATCACGGCACCGACTCCTAGTGCCCAAAGTGACCACACGCGCGCATAACGCCGCAAGTCTCGCTTCGCGAAATAGGTGTCATCCACTTGCTGGTACGAAACCTGACCGAACCGTTGCTTCTCACTCATGGCCTGTGGCAGTTTAGGCTAGAAGGAATGGCCGGGCTATGCCAACGGCGCAAGCCACCGCGGATAGATTGCTGCGCGTACCCCATAGCCGGAGGCGGAATTGGATTTTGCATAGCCCGGCCATTCTTGACTCACACAAAATCACGTATTCCGTGGACCAATGCTAAGAGCCCCTTTTTGTACGGCACACCTATGTGCCCGACCAGTCCCGTAGCTTGCGGTACAAATTCTGGAATTCTGCGCCGCACCAGCGAAGGCATGTCCCATGCGCGGAAACCGCCAGGGGTATGCTGCTCACTTACGAACTCCGCTAAAAACCTGCAGCCCCTCGTTGTTGCGAGCGATGATGATGGCATGCGTATGGTCGCCAGTGCGCACGAACTGCATTTTCCTGGCTTGACCGCGTACAGCAAAGCCCGATTCCTCTGCCGGCACAGCGGCAAAGGCTCCCCGGCCATCACCCAGAAAAAGCCCTCCATGATCCGCGTCATACCGGCCCTGCACCGAGTTTGCACCGAAGAAGTTGCCAGCCAATAGGATATCCCTGTGGCCATCCCCATTGAAATCTTCGGCCAACAGCGTCGTAACGGGGGACCACTGCGCTTCTGCCGGCAACGGATGCCCTTTGAAGCCTTGGTCCCCCACATTCTCGAGGTAAACGGAGGTAAACGTTTCGGCGCGGCCGCGGTCCGACGCGCGCAGGGCTTCTGCCTCGAACAGGGTGCTCAGGCGGGCGGCCGCGTAACTGGCATTCGTTGGCAGCAAATCGGCCATCGCGGGGATTTGCTTCAGCAGGTCTTCCTTCCGCGCCCAGGAGTACAACACTCCATTCACGGGTACTGCTACAATGGGATCAGCTGTACCGTTGTCATCGAAGTCATGGACAAAGAGCTCAATCGGTGCAGATTCCGCTGGCTGCAGGATTGAGTTGGTCCCAAGATTACCGGCGACGAGGTCCAAGTCACCGTCTGCGTCAAAATCGCCGGCTAGGATGCTATGCCACCATCCTCCGGTCCGGGCAAGCCCCAGATCTACCGGCTGCAGTCGGCCACCGTCGTTCTCAAGCACCGTGACGGGCATCCATTCCCCGACCAGCACGAGATCCTGCTCGTTGGTACCGGTAACGTCAGCCCATACTGCGGCGGTAACCATGCCGGCCTCGAGGAGAGCGGGTGCGAGCTCCTCTGCCACGTTGCTAAAGCGGCCATTGCCGTCGTTTTCGAGCAGAAAACTGGTAGGACGCCGTCCGTAGGCCCCGGGTACCGAGCGGCTTCCCACGAACAGGTCGAGATCACCGTCATTATCGAAGTCTGCCGCCGCGACGCAGCAGCCGTCCGCCCGCGGCAGGTTCTGTCGCGAGCGTCGAATGCGTCCGTTACCCTCGTTAAGATAAAGACGATCTTCTAGCAGCGTCTCGCCGTCCTTAGTCTGCCCTCCGCCGCTAACCACGTACACGTCAAGGTCCAAATCAGCATCCGCATCGAAGAACACGGCGTCTACGTCTTCTTGTCCGGCGTCCTGGTTGAAGACATCCTGCGCAATGGCTCTGCCAGATCCCGCCGGGCTCTGGATAAAGAGCGTGCCGGCCTGACCGTGGGCACCCCCGAGGAAGTAGTCATCGAGCCCGTCGCCGTTCATGTCTGCTACTGCGAGTGCGGGACCACGTGTGGAATGCCGGTGGGGGATTAGGGGCTGCAAGGCGTAGTCTTCAAATTCGTTTTCCCGGTGCTGGAAATCCGGCGCCGCCTCACGGGTAATGTCCCGAAACATCGGCCTGCTGCCCGGTTTGCCGAAGGCATACGGCGGCGCCGCCTCATCCTGGCGAAGGACTAGCGTCTGGCCTGCCGTTACGGCCCGCCGGGTCTGGAATTGCCCCCTGGGCCATATGACCGTGACCGAATCCACCGTTGTCCATTCCCCCAGCCCAAAATGCAGTGCATGCGGCACGGAAGACTGGAAGCCACGCGTGGGCATCTGCTCCTGAAAGAGCATCCTGCCTCCGGTGTGGACGAGCACTTTCGCCCCGATGCCCGTAGTATTTTGGCCGGCTCCTCTTAGGGTAACTGCCAGGTAGTTGCCGCTACCACCGTTATTCAGGTAGATCCACGCGGTCTCGTTCAGGTTGTTTACCACGAGGTCAAGGTCACCGTCGCCGTCCAAATCCCCGTAGGCGGCGCCGTTGGAGAAGCCCGGATGGTCTAGTCCCCACTGCGCAGTCCTATCCGAAAACGTGAGGTCGCCTCCGTTCTGAAAGGCGTAATTGGGAATGCTGAGCGGCGGCATGCTGGCGCTGACGGCGAGCTGCTCTTGCAGGCTGCCCGTGTATAGTATCCGCTGCACCGCCGGCTGGGACGTATAGGCCAGATAGTCCAGATCATTGGGGCGGCCCGGTATTCCGTTGGTTACGAAAATGTCTTTCCACCCGTCATTGTCCAGGTCCGCAATGAGTCCGGCCCAACTCCAGTCTGTGGCGTGGATGCCGGCGTAGAGGCCAATTTCACTGAATAGGGGATAGCCTTCCGCGTCGTATCCCCGATGGAGTTGCAGGGTATTGCGGGCATACTGGGGGGCGTAGCCATAATCCCGCTTGATGCGGGCTACGTCCTCCGGGTCCGGCCCTACCGACCTGCGGTACGTGGCTATGTCGGGTGGCAGCATGTCGAGCGCCAGAATTTCCACGCGCCCGTCATTGTTGATGTCCGCAACGTCGACGCCCATGGTTGACTGGCTGGTGTGACCGATCACGCGCTGGAGTGCCTGCGAAAACGTGCCGTCGCCATTATTGAAGTAGAGGTAATCATTTTCGTGAAAGTCGTTGCCTACGTATATGTCGGGCCAACCGTCTTCGTTGATGTCGCTAATGGCGAGCCCGAGCCCGTAGCCCAGCAGGCTGCTGTAAAGGCCAGCCTCGGAAGTGACATTGCGGAATAGGCCGTTGTCGTTGCGGTATAGTCGGTCGCCCACCCTCGGAGCGTCAATGGTCCGTCGCCAGGACCGCACAAACGATTCCCGGGTGTGGACGGCATGGTTGAGCAGATACAGATCCAGATCGCCGTCACGGTCGTAATCAAAAAAGGCGGCCTGTGTGGAGAGCCCCGCAAAGTCCAGGCCGTAGGCTGCGGCCTCCTCGCTGAACGTCAGGTCTCCACCGTTGATGTAAAGCAGATTATGACCACCCTTGGTTCGGTGGTGCACCTGGCAGACGTAGATGTCCAGCCAGCCATCTCCGTTGACATCCGCCATGGTGACACCCGTCGACCATTCATCTGCCCTGTGAACGATGCCGGCGGCATCCGAGATATCCTCGAACCGCAGGCTGCCCTTGTTAAGGTATAGCCGGTTGGATACCTGGTTGCCCACAAAGAACAGGTCCGGAAGCCCGTCGCCGTTAATGTCTCCGAGGGCTACGCCGGCGCCGTCATAGAAGTAGAGATAATCCAGGATGTTGAAACCGGGCTCATTGACGAGCGTGTTGGCAAACGTGACGCCAGTCTCGCGTGGACTCAGCCGCGTAAAGAGGGTCCCACTCTCACGGGGCGCCGAAGTGCATGCCGAAGCCAGCAGGCAGGCGATCAGCAGCGAGCGCCACAGCAGGGACTCAGTCTGCATAGGAGAACACGCGGAGGGAGTCGTTATTTATGCCCACGACCAGTAGTTGAAGGTCGCCCGCCAATGTAATGGATCGCACCGGGCCTGTGGTCCAGAAACCCGAATCGGGAAGGCTTCGCAGGCCATCCGGGCCGTATGCCAGGACAACGCCGTAGCTGGCGTCATAGCGCCCTACTTCCGGCTTCGCTTCATAGAGGTTACCGCCCATGAGTAATTCCGGATTGGCGCTGCCTGCTATATCCAGCACGGCGATGGCGTACATCGGTGCAAGCTGGGCTTCGTCTGGCAGCGGCTCCAGCGTGAAGTGGCCTTGGCCGTCATTCCATCCGACGGTGCTGCGAAGCTCTACAGCTTCTTGGTGCACTGCGGACTCAAGCTCCCCAGCTGCGAAAATGTCGTATATTTTCTGGCCAGCGAACGACGCGTAGGAGGGATACTTGCGAACCAGCGGAGGAATCTGTGCCACCAGATCGTGCCGCAGGGCGACGGGGTAGAGTTCCCCATCCACGAACCAGCCAAAGAGCTGCTCGACGCTTCCGTTTCGG
The DNA here is from genome assembly GCA_965216255.1 of Rhodothermales bacterium. Lineage (GTDB taxonomy): Bacteria > Bacteroidota > Rhodothermia > Rhodothermales > Bin80. The sequence continues at coordinate 1,915,844 of OZ244148.1, read as the reverse complement.
TCAAAATCGCTGACCCAGAGATGAAGCGGCTCGGCTTCAGATGCCCGGAAGCGGGAATTGAGGCCGTGGTTTCCGGCAACAAGGTCCGCGTCGCCGTCGCCATCAAGGTCTGCCAGCACCACCGACTGCCACCAGCCGGCCGATCCGTCCAGTCCCGCCTCCTCTTTTGCCCGCACGAGCCGGCCGCCAATATTTTCAAACAGCATCAGTGGCATCCATTCACCGGAAAGCACCAGATCGGGATCCATGTCTGCGTCCACGTCTTCCCACTGCGCACCCGTTATCATCCCCACGCCTCGAAGATCGGGCGCGCGTGCATCGGTAACCTCACTAAAGGTCCCTGCACCGTCGTTGACGTACAGGTGGCCACCCGCCGGGTAGCCATAGGCGAACGGGCGAAGCCGCGCGCCGACAAAGAGATCCAGATCACCGTCCGCGTCCATGTCGGCGGCGGCCACGCTTCCGGAAGGTTCAAATCCACCGGGTCCCGAAGCAAAGACCTGTTCGGAGCGGGTAAGTCCGCCCTTGCCGTCATTGATGTATAACCGGTCGATAAGCGCCGAGCTGCTGGCCGGCAGTTCACTGCCGCCGCTTGCGACATATAGATCCTCGTCCCCGTCCATGTCGACGTCCAGCCACAGGCAGTCTGTATCTTCCGATACGCGGTCTTTTTCCAGGGCCGCCAGTTCCTGGCGTATGAAACCGGAGCCGCGTCGAAGGAACACGGTGCCGGCCTGGTCTTTGGCGCCGCCAAGGTAGAGATCAGTGCCTCCGTCGCCATTCAGGTCTCCGGCGCAGGTGGCCGGGCCTTCGGTAGAGCGCATGTGGAAGAGCAGGGGCTGCTGGTCAAAGTCGCTGAATGTGTTTTCGCGGTGGCGCCAGTCGAGCCCGAGCGCAGCGGGGTCTATCGGTACGAGCGGAGCATCGGCAAAAATGTGGCCGGGCGCACCTTCCTCATCCGTCGTCACGGCCAGGCGCGCATGGTCCAGGATTAATGTCCTGTTCAATTCCACGCCCCGCAGCACGCTCCGGCGTCCGTCCGGCCACGCTATGGTGAGGGAGTCCAGCTTCTTTGACTCTATGTTAGTTCCAAATCCGAGATGGAGCGTCGGATCTACCGCAGACTGAAAGCCGCGCGCCGGCTGCTGCTCCACGTACCACTGCAGGCTGCCGGACCAGGCCGTCACCTGCGCACCAACGGCGAATGTATTGGGCGATGGTCCCCGAAGGGCAATCCGGAGCCAACTCCGGTCCGGATACAGGTCCGTAGCCCGGTTTTCGTAGATAAAGGGCTCCATGTTGAGGTTGTTGACCACAAGATCCAGGTCCCCGTCCCCGTCAATGTCGCCATAGGCCGAACCATTGGAAAAGCCGGGATGGCCCAGTCCCCATGCCTCTGCCACTTCCTCAAATCGGAGCCCGGGGCCGCCGGCAAATAGATAATTAGAAATCGGACGGGACGGGATCATGTCAATGAGCGTGCGGAAATCGACGTAATTCTCATCGGTCAGCTCGGCCATCGTCGATTCGTCGCGGATTTCTACCAAATAGTCGGCGTCCGTAAGATCCTGGTAAACGCCGTTGGCCACAAACACGTCCCGGTAGCCGTCAAGATCGAAGTCCGCAATCAGGGCTCCCCAGCTCCAGTCGCTGGCCTCCACACCTGCCATGCGTCCTATTTCGCTAAAGCTGACCGGCTTCGTGAACATGGCGCCACGGTTGTGGTGCAGCGTATTACGGGTGAACTGGTGGTAATAGTCGTCCCGTATATAGTGCTGATAGCGATTCCAGCTGTCAAAAGAGGTCACCCTCTTCAGTCGCTGCTCCTGGCGTGGTAACATATCCGTTACGAAAATGTCGGGTAAGCCGTCGCCGTCAAGATCCGCCATGTCGGCACCCATGGCGGCGGCACTCACGCTTCCTATGCTTGCTTCCAACACCTCAGAGAACGTAGCGTCCCGGTTGTTCAGATACAGATAGTCGCGTTCGAAAAAGTCGTTGGAGATGTACAGGTCGGGCCAGCCGTCCCGATTGATGTCTCCGGTAGACACGCCAAGACCAAAGCCGATTTCGCTGCCATATATGCCTGCTTCTTCGCTGACGTCGACAAATGGTCCTTTTCCCGGGTTGCGGTATAGCCGATCTCCACCAGCCCGGTGACGGATATGCCGGGTATTTTCCGTCAGGTCGAAGCTCTGAATATTGCGATAAGAGTTATTTACCAGGTATAGGTCCAGATCGCCATCTCGATCATAGTCGGTAAAGGTGCCGTGGGTGGAAAGTCCCTCGTCAGCGAGCCCGTATTTCTCAGCGCTCTCGATGAATGTGCCGTCGCGCTGGTTGATGTAAAGTTCATTCTTCTTGTCATCACCCTGGACGATGCCCGAGTTACACACATAGAGATCAAGCCATCCGTCCCCGTTAACGTCTGCCATGCTAATGCCGGTTGACCACGCGCGCTTACCAGCAACGCCTGCCTGATGCGTAACGTCGACGAAAAAGAAGGAGCCTTGGTTGAGGTAGAGCCGATTGGGGACCTGATTGCCTACAAGGAACACATCAAGCAGTCCATCCCGGTCAATGTCGCCCAGCGCTATACCTCCACCGTTGTAGAAATTGCGGTACCGGAAGACGTTAAATTCATACGCGTAGCTGAGCGTGTTCTGGAAGGCAATGCCAGAAGCCCCCGCGGGCCGCAGCGCAAACAGGGGTTTCCGTGGGCCCGCCGGATGGCATCCCCACAGCACAACGCTCGCCACGATGGCTGCCAGAGCGATCGGGCCCGGGAACCTACTCCGTCTCATTTGCCACCGCATTCTCGGCCACCATATCGGTCACAATCGCCCGAACCTCACGATCAGAATAAGGTGCGACCACGATGCGCCGGTTCCCATCGACCTTTACAAATTCTTCTTTGTGCCAAAATGGCCGATCCGTCTTGCCGTGCTGGAAGAATCCGTCTCCGTACCAAGACTCCAATAAGGCTACGACATCCAGTTTCAGGCTGTCCGATGATAGTCTCTTCGCCCACGGCGCCCAGCCATCGTAGATGAATTGGATTCGCATGCGCAATACGCTGTCGTTGTGGAAGTCTGGATAAAAGTACATCTTGGCAGGGTAGGGCAGCGCGTCTGGAAGATCGTACTGGATAGTCTGATTTTCTGGACCCTGCATAACGCGCCCCTGGCGGTTTAGCGCCCAGCTGCGTTCGTAGAATGCGTCCTTGGACATGCCGAGCGCATAGCCAAGAAACAGCGAATCGTTTCGGATGCCCGAAGCCAGTTCCCTGTCCACTAGCTGTTCGTACGGCGAGCGGTTGTCACATGCGGCGGCTAGCATACATGCCAGCGTGACTGCCGCAAGCCAGGCCGTGCCAGGCCATTTTGCCATCGAAGTTCCGGTCATGTTAGGCGTACTCAATTTGCTGCGCGGGCTTGTACGAGCTCCAGGCGTTGGTTCACGGCCACGTGCGCCAGCGATAGAAGCCCGCCGTCCGGCCACATCACCACGAGAGAATCCAGCTTTCCGCCCGCGATTCCGGAGCCAAAGCCCAAGTGGAGCGTGTGGTCCACCGTCGACTGAAAGCCGCGAACGGGCTGCTGTTCTACATACCACTGGGAGCCTTCGTGCCAGGCTGTTAGCTGCGCGCCGGTGGCGAACGTGTTAGGGGCCTTGCCGCGCAGATCCACCTGGAGCCAGCTGCGCTCCGGGAATTGATCTGTGGCCTGATTCAGGTATACATAGGGTTCCATGTTCACGTTGTTGATGGCCAGGTCCAGATCCCCGTCGCCATCCAGATCTCCATACGCGGAGCCGTTCGAATAGCCTGGCTCAGCAAGCCCCCAGGATGCCCCGACATCGCGGAAGCGGAGCTGCGCGCCGCCTGCAAACATGAAGTTTGTCAGTGGAGTGGAGGGCATCTCGGCAAGCAATTGGAGGATCCGGTCAGCGCCGCTGCCCAACATGGAGCGAAGCGTATCCGCATTGGACACCCGGGCCAGATAGTCCTGGTCCAGAAGATCCTGGTAGATGCCATTGGGCACGAACAGGTCGCGGTAGCCGTCGAGGTTAAAGTCGGCAAACAAGCCTCCCCAACTCCAGTCCGTGGCATCGACACCAGCCATGCGGCCGATTTCACTGAATTGGACTAATCCGGCAACTCCCCGAGGGCCGTGGTTGAGTTGTAGCGTATTACGCGTATGCTGATGGTGGTAGCCGTCTGTCACAGTGGCTGCGTAATCCCTCCATGGTGGGAAGGCGATTTTCGATTGGATGCGAGTCTGAGCGCGGGGGAGCATGTCGGAGACGAATATCTCAGGGTAGCCGTCGTTATTGATATCCGCAATGTCTCCGCCCATAGAGCTAAGGCTTATGTCACCCATGGCCTGCGTTAACGCCTCGCGAAACGAGCCGTTGCGCCGATTGATGTATAGGTAATCGCGCTCGAAAAAGTCATTGGAAATATAGAGGTCGCTCCAGCCATCCCGGTTGACGTCGCCGATGGAAACGCCGAGGCCGAATCCGATCACGCTACTATACAGGCCGGCCTGTTCCGTTACATCGGTAAACCGGTTGCCATGTGTTGCCAGCTCGCCCGAAATCAGCTCATTGCGAAAAAGCCTATTGCCTCCCTCGGGGTCTCTTCTGGCTCTCAGCCCTGGTAGCCTCTCCATGTCATCCAGCGAGCGCACAGGGTTGCTGAGCAGGTAAACGTCGAGATCGCCGTCCCTGTCGTAATCGAAGAAGGCGGCATGGATGGAAAGCGCGGCTACTGCAAGACCGTACTCCCTGGCCTGATCGGTGAACGTGCCATCCCTGTTGTTGATAAAGAGCTCGTTATGTCGTCGCGCACCCCCCGGCGGGCCGGACTTGCAAAGATAGAGATCCAGCCAGCCATCACCGTTGACGTCCGCCATGCTGACTCCGGTGGTCCATATGCCCTCGGAGGCAAGTCCGGCCTGGTCGGTGACATCGATGAACGATGCGCTGCCGCGGTTCAGGAAAAGGCGATTCGAAACCTGGTTACCCGTGAAGAAGAGATCCTTGTGCCCGTCGTTGTTGACGTCCCCAATGGCCACGCCGCCGCCGTTGAAGAAATTGCGGAATACGTATGTGTTCAAGTCTTCCGTTGGATCCAGGGTGTTGGAGAAGGCGATTCCAGATTGCGGGTCTTGCAGGCGATCAAATAATTTGGGATCACTCTTTTGGGTGCACGCTGCCAGAATGGCGGGCAGTGCCATCAGGGCTATGCGAAGAATGCAAGTGGTCTTAGGCACGATCCGTTGAGCTTGGGTGTTTATGCCAGCCGCACAGAATTGGGTCCAGGCTATCAATGCGCATGTGGCACCAAGGAATCTAAGCTAGGCCCTGGACTTCCGCTTCCGGCTGCGGTCATTAAGCTGCCATTTTCCTGCGTCGTATCCAGTGAATTTGAAAAGAGCCGCGTGGCGCAACCGGAAGTGGGGCATAAGAGACGGATGGGCACGCCGATGCTTTGCTGTACGGCTACCGGGATGCCAATACAGCGAAGCGATTATCTGCCGCGCCGTCTCACAGATTCATCGGACCAGTGGTCAATTTAAGGTCGCCTTGGCCCGGAGAATGCATTGACACCCTAAGGCTAACCCTATACATTGTCACAGCTTCGCATATTTTCTTCAGTGGTGACCTCCATGCCAATGCGCACCGTATGCTTTTTCGCATGCTTGATTGTATGTGCCGATCACCTAGTTGCCCAGGACTGGCCTGATCCCGAGGAAATACCACCCGGAATTATTGAGCAGCACTTCACGCCAACGATGACAGCCATCCGGGCCGGCTATCTGGTGGACCCGGCGACGGCGACGGTCGCTGAAGGTCGGGTAATCCTTACGCGGTTCGATCCGCGAAGCGGAAAAAGTGAAATCCTGGACGTGGGTCCAGATGTCGCAATCCCGGATGGCGCGAAGGTGGTTGACCTTTCCGACCAATACGTGTTGCCAGGTCTCGTGGATACGCATGATCACCTTGCCATAACCTACAAGCGTGTTCCGGAAAACAACGTCTACTACTTCACCATTATCATGGACAGTACGCCCATCCGGGCAATACAGGCGTTCTCCAACGGATTTCAGAAGCTTGCTTCCGGGTTCACGGTGGTCCGGGATCTGGGCAATAATGGGTTGTACGCCGACACTGCACTTCGCCATGCGATAGAGCAGGGCTGGGTACCAGGCCCCACGCTTATCAATGCGGGCATCATTATCGGTGCCTATGGTGGGCAGTTCCACGAAATACCGGAATGGGAGAATACCGTGTATCCGGAATACCTCAACGCGGACACGAACGACGAAATAATCAAGGCCATTCGCCAGAATATCCACTTCGGGGCGAAGGTGATCAAGGTTTGCGTGGACTGTCAGCAGTATCCCTATACGGTGGAGCAATTGGAGCTTTTTGTCAAGGAGGCGGCAAATGCAGGAATGCGGGTATCCGGGCACGTGCAAACCACCGAGGGAGCCTGGCGCGCTATCAAGGCCGGGCTCTGGTCGCTGGACCATTCCAACGCGTTGACGGACTCGCTACACAAGATGATGGCGCAGCGAGGCATCTTCCGATCAGGCACGGAGACTCCATTGACGTGGTACCGGGGTACGGAGGCAAGCTTTGCGCGCATGGTATCGGGGCTGCGTAACGCGTACGAGAACGGGGTGAAAATCACCTTCTCCACGGATGCAGACTATTACGTGCCGGGGCTGCACCGCGGCGAGATCACCATTGATTTCTTGAAGACGTGGAAAGCTGCTGAAATTCCTGCGCCAGATATTCTACGGGCGATGACTATAACGGGATACGAGGCGTCTGAGGTGGAGCACGAACGCGGGCTCATCAGGCAAGGCATGGCGGCCGATATCATTGCCGTGGCGGCGAACCCGCTGGAAGATATAGACGCGTTGAGGGATGTGCGTTTTGTCATGAAGGACGGCCAGGTCTTTAAGCAGGACGGGGTTGTCATGCCCATGAATTTCTTCCACAGCGGCCCGAAGTACGGCTGGCGCGTGAGGTAATCGGCAGACTAATTGCTAGGCCTGACACGGCACTGTGACCACTACCAATTTGGAGACCATGAAAAAGCTACCTGCCGTCCTCTTACTGGCTCTGTTCGCATGCCAGCCCGCGCCGGCCCAGGAGATGATTGCGCATCGCATTGCCTTCCAGACGAACCGAACCGGCAATACCGAAGTCTTTGCCATGAGCGCGGATGGTTCAATGCTCGTCAATCTAAGCCGGCATGATTCGCTGGACTACCATCCATCCGGGTCATTCGATGGCACGCGCATTGCCTTTATCTCCGCGCGCGATGGCAACCGGGAGATCTACGTCATGGATGCGGACGGGAGCAATGCCGTGAGACTGACCGATCATGACGCGGACGACATCGACCCGGCATTTTCGCCCGATGGCACGAGAATCACGTTCGATACGGACCGCGACGGCAACAGCGAGATCTACGTTATGGACGCCGATGGTGCCAATTTAGAGCGACTTACGAATCACGAAGCGGTTGATAGTCACCCCTGGTGGTCGCCGGATGGGACGCAGATTGCGTTCTTTTCCAACCGGGATAACATGGCAAGCGATTCTATGGACATTTATGTCATGAATCTGGAGAGCGCAGGCCTTACCAGGCTGACTATGCACGAGGCGGACGACCGCTATCCCTCGTGGTCGCCGGACGGAGATAGGATCGTCTTCAGCTCCGACCGGGACGGCAATGCAGAGATCTATGTAATGAATGCTGACGGCTCAAGCGTCATGCGCCTTACGGAACACGAAGGAGATGACCTGGCTCCGGCCTGGTCTCCTGACGGCTCCATGATAACGTTTGTCAATCGCTCCGAGGACGGCAACATGGATGTCTGTGTCATGGGCGCCGACGGCTCAAGTCTGGCCAACCTGACGAGTGATCCGGCCTCCGACAGCAATCCCAGGTGGGTGCCCAAGTAGCCCAGCACTGCACCGATTCAATGCTGTCGGCAACCGGCGGAGCGTACGCAGGCGGATTGTTGACATAGAACGGGCCTCTTCCCAGCGTCGATCCACCGCAGGCGTTGTCTGCCGGACTTGGCCTGGTTTGCAGCGTAGATGGTTGCCCTGGCGCAAGCGGCCGTCCGTAGCGTGTTATCACCTCATCCACCTGGTTCTTCGTGGTGAGGGCCTGGTGGGCACCATGCGGTGGCTTGGCCATCCATGGCGGCAATGAAAGCCGACGGCTGGGCGCGCGCAGCTGAATTGGTCGCACTCTTTGAGCTGCTTTCCTGGTCGCCGCTAACTTTCGTACCCGGCAGCATATGGGCTGCGAGCTCCAGTGCCATAAGGATTCGGAATTGGCAGGTGGAGTTACGCGGGCTATCGGCATCGAACTGGGCCCAGAAGCGGGTACGTACGAAGAGCCAGTCGTCCAGAATCTTGCGTACCGGCTGGTCATTGCCCACTGCCAAGAGGCGTCGGAGGCTGCTCTTTAACCGAAGACTCGGTGCGTCGTATGACCCGTTTTGAGTGGATGGACCTTACCGGATCGGAGTAAACATGCGCTCAAAGCGAGGGGGTAGGGGAGCGTCTACGCGCCCTACAGGAGAGCCCGCATGCGCCAGCGTTACTTGCCCGATGAGTTCGTGCATGCTGGGTCGCCCGTTCTCTGAAGGAAACGCATTAAGAAGCCGGGCGCCGCTGGAATCGAAAAGAATCATGGCGCCATTTTGCCTCGCATACATGGATGAAATGGGCTGCCCTTCCTTGTCAATACCGCCGAAGTATCCGTGTGGCCCGACGGCGCCGTCCACGGTACCGTAGAGACCGATCCAACCCCGGATGGTTTGCCGGTCATCCGAATTCTTGGGAATTAGGCGCATGGCGGCCGCAAGGGCGTCAATGGTAACGATAAGCTCTTGCGAGGCCTGGCGGCGCTGGCGCGCTGCCAGGCGGTTGAGGCCGTTGTCCAACAGGAAGCTACCCTCGTGCGGGGCGGCGGAGTAGATGCCAGGCAGCCTATCGTACGTGGCGGCGTCGAGGTAGGAGAAAAGCACGTTGTACAGCCCGTTGGCCATGGACGCCGGCAAGGCCTCGGGTTCCAGAGCCAGCAGCGAATGAAAATATTGGAACGCGCTGCCGTTGCACGACAGGGGGCTCTTGATGGTGACCGGGCCCGTCGTAGAAGCCGGAAACTGGTCTGAGAACGCGTTCTGCGCATTGATCATGGCCGACCACGTATCCAGACCTCTCTGCCGATCAGCTATTACCTGTGTCTCACCAATAAAGTACGCCAGCACGAAGGCTGTGGCTTCGTAGAAACCTCCGAAGAGCAGATCCAGGCCCTGCGGATCCACGCCGAAGAGTCCTGCGTGGCCGAACGTGGGCAAGAAGCCCGACTGGGCACCGTTAAGTGCCTGGTTGTAGCCGAGTTTCTGCCGATCCAGGAAGGAGAGCGCCTCGTCTCTGGCGGCCGTCCCTTTGTTGGCCTGGGCCGCCATAGCTACCCGTGAGGAGAGAAGGGCGTTGTCGGTAAACGAATACTCGAGCGTAGCGGGTGCCACCCCGGATTCCAGCAGCACGAGTCGGGGAGCATGTTCCTGAAATTTCGCGGCGGGCGCTCGGAGATCTGTGCAGCCAAGAGGCTGGTGAGCAGTCGGTCTACCTGATCGATCTTGCGCAGATCATCGAGCAGGTATTGGAGCCGAAAAGCAATCGCAACAGGGTCGGTCTCCCGGATGGGCGTGTCGCCAATTACCGCACCCTACGGCAACTGTGTGCCTGCGTGCACGCCCACGTCATAGTAGCGTGCATTGAGAGAAACGAACGCTTTGTCCTCTATGGCGGGACCTTCGAACAGAGGCTTCTCTTCCTCGATCCCCAAAATCAGAACAAGAGGTGCCCAGAAGTGCGGTCCCGAGGGTGGCCTTTATGAAACGCCGCCGCGTCCAGCTGTCCACGCCGCGATAATTCGGCATACCGCCGCCTTTGAAGTATGCAATTGCGTACAAGCCGTTCAATAACGTGTTTCGCACGGTCACGAGCCTACCATTTGGACTACTTTGGCATCCCGGGCTATATTGGACGTATGACGCAGCCTGCGGTAGTGAACCTTGCCCACGGACACGTTGAATTGGTTTCGGTGAGGCGGCCGGTCGTGAGGGCGGACCAGGTACTTCTCGAGGTCGGGGCCGTTGCCGTATGCGGCTCAGAAGTGCACCAGTGGCAGGGGACCCATAGCTGGTCGGTCCGATACCCGGTGGTCCTCGGGCATGAATTTGCCGGAACGGTAGTGGAGGCGGGTGCCGGCGTGGCAGATTTTGCGGAGGGGGATCGCGTGGTCAGCGAAACGGCTGCAGCCATTGATCCGCAGTCCCCGATGACGCGGCGCGGCCTGTACAATCTGGACCCGTCGCGCAAGGGGTTCGGCTATGGCGTGGATGGTGCCATGACGCGCTACGTAAGCGTGCCGGCGCGCTGTCTGCACCACGTGCCGGCGAATGTAACCTTCGAACAGGCATCGCTTACCGAGCCTTGTTGCGTCGCCTACAATGCCGTGGTACATAACGGAGACGTCAGGCCCGGTGATTGCATCGCTGTTCTGGGGCCTGGTCCCATTGGGCTTTTGTGCGCACTGGTGGCCCGGCTGCACGGCGCAGATGTCGCCGTCTGCGGGCTGGAGGCAGATGCGGCCCGGCTGGCGGTGGCAGAAGCCTATGGCTTTACTACCATCGTGGGAGATCCGGGAGCCTGGGCACCGGATCTGGGGGTCGATGGCGTAATCGATGCCGCAGGCGTGTCCGAAGCGCTGAACGTGGCGCTGCGCATTGTGCGGCCCGCGGGCTGGATCACCAAGGTGGACTGGGGCCGCGAGCCGTTTTGCCATTCCCTGGATCCGCTGGTACAGAAGAACGTGACGCTGCGGGGCAGCTTCAGCCACCACTACGCCTTCTGGCACGCCGTCCTACGGCTGCTTGCCTCGGAGCAATTGGAGGTTAGTCCACTGATTGGTGGAGTCTGGTCGCTGGCAGCCTGGCAGGACGCGTTTGAAGCCATGCACGCCGGGCGTGTGGTAAAGGCCGTACTCCGGCCCAATGGCAGCGGTTAACCATGCAACTGAAAGACAAGGCTATCATCATTACCGGCAGTGCAGCCGGAATTGGAGAAGCGCTGGCGCGCCGGTGCGTGGCCGAGGGCGCCCGCGTGCTGATTACAGACCGCGACGAGTCGGAGGCCATCCGCGTGCAGGAGACGCTGGCGCCCCATAGTGCGGTACATATTGACGACCTCGCCGACGCACAATCGCCCGGCCGAATCGTAGAGGCCGCGCTCATGGCGTTCGGCCGCCTGGACGCCGTGGTCAACAACGCCGCGTACATCCCCAGAAGCGACATCCAGACCACAGATGCCGCGCTTTTTGATAGCGTGATGGCGGTCAACGTGCGGGCGCCGATGCTGCTTATCAAGGCGGCCGTTGCCGAACTGAAGCGGACGCAGGGATGTGTGCTTAATATCGGTTCTGTCAATGCGTACTGCGGAGAGTCGCCGCTTTTGGCCTACAGCGTCTCTAAGGGTGCGCTGATGACGCTGACGCGTAACCTCGGAGATGCGCTCCATTACCATCACGGCATTCGGGTCAACCAGATTAATCCCGGTTGGGTGCTTACCCGGAACGAATACCTGTTGAAGCTTAACGACGGCCTGCCGGAAGACTGGCCAACGCGCATGCCGCGCTCCATAAGTCCTTCGGGTGGGCTGGTGGCGCCGGAGACCATCGCGGCCGGCGCTGTCTTCTGGCTCAGCGATGCCTCGCGCCCCGTCAGTGGATCCGTGGTGGAGCTGGAACAGTACCCGATCATCGGCCGCAACCCTCCAAAGGAAGTAGCGGGTGATGGAGCAGGTTAGCGGTCCCCGGCTTGCGGTGTTCCCGAAGGCGTATATGGGTCCACTCTGTGTGACGGGGACCCTGTCGCTGTGCGATTGGATGGCAATGGCCGCGACGCTTGACGTAGACGGCCTCGAATTCTATGGTGGCTTTCTCGATCTGCGGGATGCATCGTCATGGCCTCGCTACCGGGACCTGGCGCAGGCCCAAGGGCTTGCCATACCCATGCTGTGCTGCTCGCCCGATTTTTGTCATCCGGACGCCACGTTCCGCAAGGCGGAAATCGACAAGCAAAGGCGGTGGATTGACATGGCGGCAGAACTTGGTGGGCGCTACTGCCGCGTGCTTTCCGGGCAGGGCCGCCCGGGCATCTCTGCGGAGCAGGGCCTTAGCTTTGTCTCCGAAGCCATAAGCGTATGCCTCGAATATGCTGCCCGGCAAGGCATTACGCTGACGCTGGAGAACCATTACAAGGACAATTATTGGCGCTATCCGGAATTCGCGCAGCAGCTGAGCGTGTTCAGGGAGCTGCTTGCACGCGTGGATGGACCCAATCTTGGCGTAAACTTTGACCCGTCCAATGCTTTTCTGGCAGGTGAAGACCCGCTGACATGGCTGCGAGCGGTCAGGGGCAGGGTAGTGACCATGCATGCGAGTGACCGGTACGTGGCAGTCGGGACGGTGGAGGGTTTGCGCAGGCAGGAGAATGCGCAGGGGTATGCCGCCCGTCTGGCCCACGGCGAGATTGGCCAGGGACTCAATGACTACAACGCCATCCTGGCAGAGCTTCACGCATCCGGATTTCGCGGGTGGATAAGTATCGAGGACGGGATGGATGGAATGGCGCAGCTGCGGCGCAGCGTGGCCTTCCTGCGGGAGAAGATACGTGCCCATTTCCCGGACAAAGGGTGACGTTCATGCCTGGGCACTGCTTAACCGTTGCACTGATTGGTGAGGTCTACTTTGACGTTTCGGGGGAGGAGCGGTTGCGGCGCAGACTCAGAGAGGCGTGGGAGCGCGGCGCCCGGCTGGCCGTCCTTCCCGAGCCTGCGCTTAACCCGTGGTCGCTTTCCTCCTCCCGAAGGGTAGCCGGTGATGCCGAGCCTCCGTCAGGACCGCGCCACTGCGCGCAGAGCCGGGTAGCGCGCGAGGCGGGTCTCGGCCTGCTGGGCGGGGCCATCGTGACCGATCCCGTAACAGGCAGGCGTCACAACACGGCGCTGCTCTTTGGTGCGGATGGCGCCGTAGTGCTGCAATACCGGAAGATGCATCTCCCGGAAGAGGAGGGGTTCTGGGAGACAAGCCATTATGCACCGGGCCAGGAGCTTCCTGTGGCATCCGATGCGCTGGGACCGCGTCTGGGCATTGAGATTTGTTCGGATGCGAACCGCCTTGTAGGCGGACAGCTCCTAGCCGCACAAGGGGTAGATATCATTCTGGCGCCCCGAGCGACGCCGGAGGCTTCTGCAGCCAATTGGCGCCTCGTATACCGTGCCCTGGCCCTTACATCGGCCGCCTTCGTCGTTTCTGTAAATCGTCCCGGGCCGGAAGCGGGCGCGCCCTCCTATGTCGTGAGTCCGACGGGCACGGTGCTCCTCGAAACTGTGGATCCGCTGGCTGTGTTAACGCTCGACTTGAATGAAGTTGTTAGCGCGCGCCGGGGCTATCCGGGCTATCTGGAATTTCCGGCCGCTGCTTATGCCAGGGCTTGGCAGCGGCTTACAGGCACCTAGAATCCATACATGTCATGAAAGTCACGCGGGTGATGTTGAAGCTGCTCCTAGTCCTGGTTGCAGCCGCGCCGGCGCTGCCAGTTTCTGCGCAGTCCGCCAAAGAAGAGGTGGCCGCGTCCATTGATGCGCGTACAGAGCACTATGAGGGCGTGGCGCGGCAGATATGGGAGTGGGCGGAGGTTGGCTACCAGGAAGAGCGGAGTGCGCACCTTTTGCGCAGTGCGCTCGCATCCGAAGGTTTTGCCGTCAATTCCGGCGTAGCGGGGATTCCAACAGCATTCGTGGCCGAATATGGTGAAGGCGCTCCCGTCATCGGTATACTTGCTGAGTATGATGCCCTGCCCGGTTTGTCCCAGGTAGCCGCGCCAGAACGGCGTGCACGTGCCGAAGGAGGGGCCGGCCACGCCTGCGGGCACCACCTGTTCGGGACAGCCTCCATGGCGGCGGCGATCGCGGCAAAGGAGTATTTGGCGCGTACGGGCGGGCCGGGAACGATTCGCGTGTACGGCACGCCGGCAGAAGAGGGCGGTGCTGGGAAGGTCTACATGGTACGCGAGGGCCTGTTTGACGACACGGACGTGGTTCTGCACTGGCATCCCAGTGACCGCAATGATGCCAGTCCCGCGTCCACGTTGGCCAATCGATCCGCCAAGTTTCGATTCTATGGGCACTCCACACACGCGGCCGGCGCGCCGGAACGGGGGCGGTCTGCACTGGATGGTGTCGAGGCCATGAATTACATGGTCAACCTTCTTCGGGAGCACGTGCCCTCAGAGGCGCGCATACACTATGTCATTACGCGAGGCGGGCTGGCACCGAACGTGGTTCCCGATTTCAGCGAAGTTTACTACTATGTTCGCCATCCCAAGGCGGAAGTACTGGAGGGGATTTTCGAGCGCGTGGTGCAGGCAGCTGAGGGCGCCGCGCAGGGAACCGGAACGGAGATGGACTTCGAGATCATTCACGGCATACACAGCGTGCTTCCCAACGATGTTCTTGCCCGGGCCGTGCTCAAGAGTCTTGAGGCACTGGGTGGCATCTACTATTCAGAGGAAGAGCTGGCCTTTGCGCGCAAAATCAGGGAATCATTCGGGGGTTCGCTTCCGGCGCTTGGTTCCGAGCAATCGATTGAATCTTTCGAGCCGCGTACGACCCAGGGGTCAACGGATGTTGGTGACGTGAGCGTTATGGTGCCCACAGCGGGACTGAACGTGGCTACCTGGGTGCCCGGCACGTCTGCCCACAGCTGGCAGGCCGTAGCTGCGGGAGGTATGAGCATTGGTACCAAGGGCATGATGCTTGCTGCCAAGACCCTTGCCCTGGCCACGGTTGACCTGCTCACGAACCCCGATCTTGTAGCGTCGGCTCGGGAAGAATTCGAACTGCGCCGCGGCCCTGATTTCACGTACCGCTCGCTGCTTGGAGACCGGTCGCCTCCGCTGGACTATCGCAATTGAATGGAGATACAATCGATGAGACCCCCGGAAATATTGAAGACCCTTGAAGGGTTCGGCACCGCCCAGACACGCAAGATTTACCGGCGCCACGGCGTGGGCGGACCGCAGTTTGGCGTAAGCTATGCCAATCTCAAGGCCCTAAAGAAGAAGGTTAAGACCAATCACGAGGCAGCGCTTGCCCTGTGGCAAAGCGGTAACCATGATGCACGCGTGTTTGCAACCATGATTGCAGATCCCGCGAAGGTCAGTCTGGAACTGCTGCATAGTTGGGCGGACGATCTGGATAGCTATGTGGTGACGGATGCCTTTGTCAAGTTCGCCGGCAGGACTGCCCATGCTGAGCACCTCATGAAGATCTGGATGGACGCCGGTCAGGAATGGAAAGGGCAGGCGGCCTGGAGCCTGCTCGCTGAAATGGCTCTCAAGCGGGAGCAGCGATCGGATGACTATTTCCGTGCTTACTTGCCCGTTATTGAGCGCAACATCCACCTGCGGCACAATCGGGAGCGGCATGCCATGAACACGGCGCTCATTGCCATGGGCATGCGCAGTAATGCACTTGAAAAGGAAGCGCTGCGGGTGGCAGCAGTCATAGGAGTGGTGCGCGTGGACCACGGTGAAACCAGCTGCAAGACACCCGACGCGGCGGCCTACATTGGCCGGACGAAAGCGCGCAATCAGCGGTGAAAGAACCTGGTTATCAGGTGCTCGGGAGGTGGCGGAGTAAGAAGTGTTCCCACTGCGGCACAAACGAGCGATGTTGCAAAACCCCAGATGAGCGGATCGAAGCCCATCGGCCGCACCGGCGCGGTTCCTCCGTAGAGAACAAAGCCTGCGACGTACAGGCCAAGGTAGGCAAGAAAGCCGCCTATCATGGACGAGAGGGCGCCCGCCGCATTGAAGCGCGGCCAGTAGAGTCCCAATGCAACCGGTCCCAGAAAGGCCACGGCCAAGCCTCCGCCTGTAAACACAATGATGTACTGAAGAAACTGTGGTGGATACAGGGCACCGGTCGTGGCCACGATTCCAATGACGATGGTGCAGATATAGCTCATTCGCTTAAGCGTCCTTTCCCTGGCCTGCGGG
Source organism: Rhodothermales bacterium (assembly GCA_965216255.1). GTDB lineage: Bacteria > Bacteroidota > Rhodothermia > Rhodothermales > Bin80. Next base: position 1,899,675 of record OZ244148.1, on the reverse strand, counting down.
CGCAGGCTGCGCTGGTAAACGTCCCGCACGATACTGGAGGTGATCATAAGCATGAAGCTATCTAGCGTGGACATGGCAGTGGCGCGGCGATGAGCAGGCCCGCGAGCCACGGTACGTGTGTGCCGTCGGCCAAGCGAAAGGCCATGACGGGCATGATGCGGTCAGGCGTCTGGTCCAGTCCGGGAGCCAGCACGCGCGCGCAGCAGAAGATGATCACGAGCGGGAATAAATGAGGGCGAAGTAGACGGACAGGGATGCGATGTGAGGGTGGCCGTGCCGGAGAAGGCCATAAGCCTCACCATATTGCCCGGCTGGCCGGTGCCCGAAAGCGCCCAGAAGGCGAAGAAGGAAACGGCAAGACCCAGCGGAAGGAACCCGTTTGGGTCGTCGGCGCTGGGTCCTGGGGCACTAACGTACGTGCCCGGCGTGTCCGCGCCCCGGGCATAGGTCCGGACTGACAGGATCCGGGGAGCAAGGAAAGAAGGGAGCACGGCCGGGCGTATGGTGGCCTTTTCCTGCGGCGTAGTGATTTCCACCACCTTCACGACGTTGGAAGAGGTTTCACCCGGCAGGATGGAAGCACTCTGGTTTATCCGGAAGAGCCTGGGCGTGCTGCCACTGTGCACTTCAAACCAGGTATCCGCAGGAACAAGGTAGCCGCCCGCAGGTGCAGGCTGGGCTGCATCAAAAACAGCTTCCCCCAGGCGGGGTGGCGTCATGTTGGCGAGCGCAAAGGTGGCCTTTTGAAGGCCCCCGGTCTGGTGCACGGCGAGAACTAGCATCACCAGTACGCCTACTAGCATCACGAAGCCCTGCAGGATATCGGTCCACACTACCGCACGAAATCCTCCGAACGTGGGGTAGATGACGACAATGATGGAAAACAGCAGCAGGCCGAGGACGAATTGGCTACTCACACCGCTTGGAATGATCCCCGGTGCTACTTGGGCCAGACCGAACGCGGCGCGCTCAAAAAGCTCCGTTTCACCGAGCAGCTGCTGCATGATGAGCGTTGCCAGCGTAAACTGTGGCACGAGATACACAGTGAGCATGAGTGCCATGAGCAGCGTGCTCAATAGGGCAAGGGTGGGATTGTTAAAGCGCGCGCGCAATACGTCCGGGACGGTGATGGCGCCAGTCCTGCGTGCCACCCTATTCAGCCGTTTGCCGAGGAGACCCATCCGGCAGAGCGGGAAGATCATGTAGCTTGCAATCCAGAGGGCCAGCACCCATCCGTGCGCATAGATCAGCGAGGGGAAGCCGGCAAATGATCCGGCCGAGGCGCTGGTTGCGCCGAAGGTCAGGGCAAGCGCGATCATGCCGAGGCCGCGGCTACCGAGGAAGTATTCGTTTAGGAAGGACTTCTTCCTGAGCGTGCGGTGCGACAGCCAGGCGAGCGCCAGCACGATGGCGGTGTAGAGGAGGAATAGGACGAGAGAACTCTTGATGCGGCTACTCATCTTCCTCGTCCTGCATATAGCACAGGCTGAACCATACGCTGAAGGCGGTTGCCGCTACCCAGGGAAGCAGGATGCCGTAGAATACCCAGGACGGCATGCCCAGTACCAGGGTGATATCTGCCACGCCGTAGCCGAAGAAATGGCTGTAACCCAGGCTCCAGAGGAGACAGGCCACCCAGGAAGCCACCATGATCAAGGCCTCGCGGCGCGCCCTGACGAAGAAGGGATCAAGGTGCGTGGGTGCATCGCGCTCAGGGCGCCGCGGCATGGGTCTCCAAAATCAATTCGACTTCGACCGCGGCCCCAAGCGGGAGCTGCGCCATCCCTACGGCGCTTCGGGCTCCGATTCCAGCATCGCCGAAGACCTCGAACAGCAATTCGGAGGCCCCATTGATGACCAGGTGCTGGTCCGTGAACTCTCGGTCGCTGTTCACGTAGCCCGTAAGGCGGAGCACGCGCGCCCCGGCTTTCAGAGATCCGAGTGCATGATAGACCATGCGCAGGTTGTTTGCCGCGCAGAGCCGGGCGGCGAGGCGCGCTTCGTCAAGGCTGATGTCACCAGGCACCTTGCCGCGCTACTGCAGTGCGTCGTCGGTTGCGGGCACGGCGCCCGAGACGTAGACAATGCTTCCGGCGCATTCTACCGGCTTGTATATGGCGCCGGGCGTGGGCGGCGTGCCAAGAGGATAACCCAGTGCTTCGAATCGTTGCGCGGGGTTGGACATATCATGTATGGCTGATTACGCCTTGGGCAGGGTCTGGCTGAAGAATCGCAACCAGTTTTCGTGGAAGATGGCCGCGATATCGGAGCGGGCATAGCCGCGGTTCTTCAATATGCCGACAAGGCGCTGCAGATCCGCGATACTGTCCAAGCCGCAGGGAGTTTGATTTGACCCGAAGCCTCCATCCAGGTCGCTTCCTATGGCGGCGTGGCGCACGGATCCGGCCAGTTGACAGATATGATCGATATGGTCGGCAGCCGCCTCCAGGCCAACTACCGTCCGGCTTGTCGCACCGCGCTCCCATCCTGGATAAAGCATCCATGCATCCATGGATGTACCGATAACGGCACCGCGGGCAACAAGCCGCCGAATCTGCTCATCGGTCAGCTGCCGCTGCCCGGGCACCAGCGCGCGGCAATTGTGATGGCTGGCCAGGACGGCTCCCCGAAAGATATCCAGTGCCTGCTCCAGGCCTTGATCAGAAAGGTGGGTAACGTCTAGTGCGATGCCGAGTCGCTCGAATGTCTTAAGAAGTTCTATACCGCGCGGCGTGAGGGGGGCCTCGGTCCCTGTCCCGCCCCCATAGTGCCCCCTGCCGTAATGGGTAAGTCCCGCGGCGCGCAGCCCGGCCTTCCACCATGCTTCCGCTTGGCCTGGATGGGTTATGGGGTCACATCCCTCCATGCTGAGGATTACGCCAAGGGGAGAGTCGCCGTGGGTAGCGCGCCAAGTGTCCCAGTGTGTGGCCAGGTCGGAGACGGTCCGTAAGAGCCGGATGTGGCCTTCGGCCTCCAGTAGCGCGTAATAGGCACGCTGCCCGTGCCCGTGCGCGATGGCCTGGGGCCCGTAGTCAAGATCAATACGACGGTAGACCGGCTTGCGCCGCTCGTGTGGTCCAGACCGGGCCAGCAAGGTTGCCACACAGACTGCAATTCCCGCCTTCCGCATCTCGGGAAGGCTGACCGTGACGGCGCCGCGAAACGGCGCATCTGTCATGTGCCGTTCCTGGCTGTTGAGATGTGCTGTCGGTAGCGTCTGGTCTCGATCGAAGGAAAGGGCGTTCCAGGCGAGATCCAGATGGGCATCAATAAGCGGAATCATCCCCCGTCTTCTCCCAGGACATAGCAGCCGGCGCGCCGGATAAGCGCAACGGGTGGGCGAAGGGCGATAGTCTCCACATAGCCTGAGCCAAAATACCCGAACCCGTTGTCCACGTTCGAAAACGTTCCCGGCTCAACAAGAAAATCAGGGTCGAATACGCCGATGGGTAAGATCCAGTTCTCGTCTCCGACGTGGACGCGCACGATGATTTCCCTAAGGTCGATGATTTCGGAGGTAACCTCGTTGTCGTCATCGAACGACTGGAAGATTTTGGGAAAATCTTCTATGAGGTCGATCTCCAGAAGAAAGCCGCTGTCCATTCGCGTCGGCCGCCCGACGTAGTTGAAGACAATGGGCTTGAAAATGGGCTCGCTGCCTTCTTCGCGGAAGCCTACCACAACATATTCCACGTCCACGCGCGGTAGTGTTGGGGGATTGCCCCGAATAAGTACCGGCATGAGCGCTTCGCGCGGATGCAGCGTGTCGGGCTCCAGCACCTCAAGCTCGACGAGCGGCGGCACGGTTGTCACGGCGCTCGTGACTTCACCGTCTGAGCGTCGTACATCCAGGCGGTATGACTCGCCCGGCAGCGCCGCAAACGAGGCCCAGTATACGTGCCGAAAGTCTCCGTCGGCCAAATGAATGACCGAGTCCCGCCATTGGCCGTGCTTGCCCGAGTGTAGCTCTGTCGTGCTGACGTCGGCGTCTATGGGGTCTGGTCGAATCAGCCGTATCTTGGTCTTGATTTCGAAGACGCGGACGGCGTGGGTATCGAGCTTCGGATTGATTAGGCCATAGACCGAATACGGATAGTCTATGCGAAGGCGCGTATCCACGGATTCGGCGCATTCGGTGGGCATGAAGGCTGCAGCCAGAAGCAGCCTCAGGACCCGGCGCATGCCTAAGGGCAGATGTTCGTGTGGGCTGCTCCCCATCAGTTTACCTCGATTCGAAGTCCGATATTGGGCACAATCGGGAGCTGGTAGTTCCGCTCGGTCGTAAAGAGGACCAACGCGAATAGATTGCGGCGGCCGTACGGGTTGATGGCTCCGAGTTGGGTCGCCAGAGCAACGCGATCAAACTCGACCCTGCGTTCTACAGACACGTCCATCCGGTGGTACGTTGGAAGAATACCGCCGAATGGACGCCCGTAGATGACCCGCTGGTCGTCCTCTGCGGAAAACAAGTTCTGTACTCCGTCCAGCAGTACGAAACCATCAAAACCGTAAACACGGGTATACGGACGGCCCGAGCCAAAATTCCATCGGATGCTGATATCGAAATCACGAATCTGTGTGTTGCCCACGATATTGAGTTGATGCCTCCGGTCGTGTGGCGGGCGGAATCGAAGGCGATCGACACCGAACCACAACTGGACATTGGGCTCCTTCGCCACATAGCGAACCGATGCCACGCCGTAGTTAGTGATTGACCGAATACTCTCTTTTTTCGACCTCGAATGCACAGGCACGGTCGTTTTTTGAGTTCGTTGACGGTCCGCTTCGAATGTTTCGGCCATGCTGGCGCCTCTTGCGTGCGCGCACGGACAGTTTGCGGCTCGAAGGGCGTTGTGTTCCTATCGGGAGGGCATACGTGTCCCTTGGGGCCTGCGATTGGGACCTTTCTGCGAGGTGGTAGCGGGCCTACGCCGCGCGCTTTCGCCGACGCCTTATTCGTGCCCGTTCCTGGGCGCGTACCAGGCAACCCAGCCGGTGCACGTTGACCGCCAGCACGGACAGGCTCACCATCAGCGTGAAGTTCTCCGGACTCTTCTGCCGCCACCGCCCCGAAGTCCGAAATTGGCCAGACACGACTCGACGGCCGGGTGCTGCCGCCGCGCTGCCTTGAACGCAGGCGCGCGTTCCCGCGTACGCTCCGCCAGAGAAAGCTTGCCCTTCTTCGGAAGCGCATTGAGCGCCAGCCGAGCATCCAATGCTTCTCGATTCTTCAAGCTGTGAAAGCCCCGGTCAAAACTGCACGCATTGAACTCTGGAAAAGCCGCCTGCACCACGTCAATGATCGCTACCGCCACCTCTACATCTGATGTGTCCCACAGGATGTGATAAGCCAAAATGAACCGGTGCTCATCTTCTACCAGTGCGACCGGAAGGCCCAGCTCGGCCAGCACGCCCGCCTTGCCTTTGCTGATCCAACGCGTATGTGGCTTGTGGATGGAAAACACTTTCTGCGCATGTGGAATCTTCTCGCCCAAGAGGATGCGACGCCTGATCCACCAACAAGTCCACATAGTGCAAGAAATACGCGATATCCGTTCGCGCCGCCGCCGATTTCTGCGCCGTGGCCAAGGCATTTAACAGCGTACGGGCACGTGCTGCAGTCTGTGTGCACTGGCGCAAGTACGCCTTCACTCCTTTCGGATTCTGCCGGTAGCGCGGGGCCGTCCGCACCCGGCTGAAGGCTTGGTATATCTTCCGCGTGCGATCCGCATGCTTGCGCCAGCCCGGAAGAGCGAATGCCGCAGCCGAGCGTGCACTCACACGTATTAAACCACGAAGTGCATCCCAGCACAGACCCACATCGGTGGGATAGTGCACATGCGTCTTAACCACCCTGGAATCGCAGCGACCCGCTAGCGCGGCCCCAGACTTCTTTCCAGCCACCCTGTGCGCCGCCCGCACTATCAAATGGATCCAGGACCAGCTCCGGCGTCAAAAGCTGCACGATGTCCACCAGGTGCTGTCTGCTGTACTTCACCGCGTCAAAGGCGGCCTCTCCGTGCCCCAAGAGCTCCCGCAGCAAGAGATCGTTGTTGGCGCGGTACAACAAAGCATCGTAGTCCAGATCCAGGCACTGCTTGACTATCGCAAACACGATGACGCGCCATAGATCCATGCCCGGTCGTCCGAACATCTCTGCGCGCACCCGGCTGAAAGTGCGCCTCCAGAATCGTGAACAAGGCCGCACGGGATTCCGCCGTGCAGTAGACGCACTGCAGACCCTTGAGCGCGGCACCCATGTCGCCGCGCATTCTCGGGTCTATGGCAATCTCCTTGATCGGCGTACTGTCGAGTGCACGGCACTCTGGGACAATCTTGCGCATGGTTTTCCTGGCGAATGTGAGCTGTTTTGCGCTCTTAAACGCCCGAATCGGCTATACGTCCCTCAGATTCATCGCCAATTGCAAGATATAACTGATTGTTTCTTGAAGATTTAAAGTATTTTCGTACAAGTACTAGTTAGCGTAGCCGTAGAAGCGTCGCCGCCGCAGTTCAACGCGGGCATCAAGACCGATAACACGGCCGTTTGCGCGCTGGAGGCGTGTGGTAAATCGTGGGAATGAGGTCCACTCTGCGATAAAAAGGTCACGGAGCCGTTTGTAGAATCCCTCAACCGAGAGCGTGAGCCCTGGCGTCGGGCTATAGCGGTAGCCTGCGAGGGCGTGCAGTGCACGGGATAGGTCTTGTTCCGGAGCCGAGCGCCAGGCGGTGAAGACATTGGTAGCGTCCCTCCGGTCATTGACTCCAAATACCTCCTGGTGATAGACTCCCGCGGCAAGACTCGCTTCGTGAGGAAGGGGGAGGCGAGGTCGGTCATAAGAAGAAGCGCAATACGTCTGTTATTGCCACCAAGCTACAAACAATACTTCACACATGCAGATCTGGCGTTCGAACGGGCACAAAGCGGGCAAGAACGGACAATATCGAGACTAAGTCCGAATATTTGGCGGATCAAGGGCCCCGACGAGAGGTGAGGCCGTCAGGGCTGATGTTACACACGTGACGTGACGTTATACGGCACAATTACTACACTACTGACAACGTAGCGACGAAAGACACCAGATAGGCCTGAAAACGGCAGAAATTGCACCACCCATTGTCACCTACCTATCTTGCTTGGGAATCGAGGCTAGCGTAAACCCCATCATTTTCGTAACGCCTAGCGGCAACAGATGTTGGTCTGGTGCCCGTGCATCTGCCCATCCGCGCACCGGGCACGCACATGGGATCACCCCGGAGGCGGTCTTTGGCCGGTGGAGGCTCCGCTCCGCCGCGCACGTGAAACCGGGCCGACTACATGTTGGCCGGAGCCGCGGATTACTGCGACCCGCAATTTCCTGTCACCATGCTGACCATGCGGGCTGCCAGATCCTCCTGCAAGGAGCGCTGGGCGCAGATCATCTCGGAAGCAGACAGGGTAGGGGAGAAGCATCTTGTGACGCTGGAGGCAGGCAGCATGACAACGCGTCAGAGGCGTGCGAAACGGGCCTTATCTCACCGGATGCGAACGAGGTGCCCCGCGTGCACGGCATTGCCCTCCGGCGACGACGCATGCACGCGATACAGGTACAGTCCTGAGGACATTGCGGTCCCGCTCAACTCGATCGTGCGATTGCGTCCGGCGGCAAACGCTGCTGCTGGCAGCGTGAGCACGCGCCGGCCCGTCAGGTCCAGCACTTCCATCGCCACGTGGGCCGGCCAGGGAAGATCGAACACGAGGCGCGTGGAGTGCCGGAAGGGATTGGGATAGTTGCCGTGCACGGCGAATTCGGCCGGGATGTCCTCAGGGGCGGGCGCATGCGTCGGCTCAATCACCTCAATGGCAAAGGTTCGGCTGTCGGCATTATTGTCGCTGTCGGTAGCGGTGTACGTGTACGAAGTTTTGGCCGTCACTTCGGTCGGCGTGCCACTAATTGTGCGCGCGGTGTCGTCAAAGATCAGTCCGGCCGGCAGCGCCGGCCGGAGCGCGTAGGCATAGGGCTCCTCGCCGTCGACCGCTTTGGGAAGGACCAGCGCCGCGACGTCCTCGTCCCGGGTGAACGTCTGGTCCGCAATTTCGCTTACAAAATATACTCCGGAGCAGGTCGGCCCGCTGAAGGACAGGATGCTGGCTAGCCACGTCTCGAACGCTTTGTCCTGTGGGGCGCAAAGGTCCTGGTTGCCATAAAAGTACAGCGTGTTAAGATTCGTCAGCCGCATGAGGCTCCGCGGCAGTCTGCCGGTCAGTTCATTTCCATACAAATCCAGCTCTTGCAGCTCTGAAAGATTGCCCAATTCGGCGGGTACGGGTCCGGAAAGAGCATTTTCATACAAATCCAGCTCTTGCAGCTCTGAAAGATTGCCCAACTCAGGAGGGATCGGCCCGGACAGCGCATTGCGATCCAGCCGCAGTTCTCGCAGCTGTGAGAGGTTTCCCAATTCGGCGGGTACAGGTCCGGATAGATCATTATCGTACAAATACAGCTCTTTCAACTGTGAGAGCTGCCCTAATTCCTTTGGTATCGGTCCGGATAGATCATTATCGTACAAATACAGCTCTTTCAACTGTGAGAGCTGCCCTAATTCCTTTGGTATCGGCCCGGAAAGTTTGTTGTTTTGCAGCTTCAGCCACCCCAGCTGCGACAGGTTCCCGAGCTCCACAGGGATCTCTCCTGACAGGGAATTGTAATTCAGCCACAAGATTCTCAATTGCGAGAGGCGGCCGAGCTCCCCGGGGATCGGTCCCGAGAGACTGTTCCAACTCAGCAGCAGTTCTCGTAGCTCGGAGAGGTTGCCCAGTTCGGCGGGGATGGATCCGGAAAAACGATTTGCATGCAACCGAAGGTGAGTCAACGCGGAAAGGTTGCCCAATTCTCGAGGTATCGGTCCCGAAAGCAAGTTTGCGTAAAGCTCCAATTGGACTAAACGCGAGAGGTTTCCCAATTCGGCTGGAATGGGTCCAGATAAACTATTTTCGGATGCCCACAGATCTTGCAGTAGCGAGAGGTTTCCCAATTCGGCGGGTATGGCCCCGGAAAGAGTGTTTTCATCCAGCAACAATAATGTTAGCTCGGAGAGGTTGCCCAGTACGGAGGGAATGGGTCCGGAAAGGTTATTATAGCTCAGATTCAGCCATTGCAGTAGCGAGAGGTTTCCCAATTCGGCGGGTATGGCCCCGGAAAGAGTGTTGAAGTCCAGCCGCAACCTTGTTAGCTCGGAGAGGTTGCCCAGTTCGGCTGGAATGGGTCCGGAAAGGTTATTATAGCTCAGATTCAGCCATTGCAGTAGCGAGAGGTTTCCCAATTCGGCGGGTATGGCCCCGGAAAGAGTGTTTTCGTCCAGCCACAAGTCTGTTAGATTAGAGAGGTTTTCCAATTCAGAGGGAATGGGTCCGGAAAGGTTATTCTGGTCCAGATTCAGCCATCGGAGTTCGGAGAGGTTGCCGAGTTCAGGCGGCAGCGTCCCCGTTAAATTGTTATTAGTCAAGATGAGTGCGTTTAGCCAGTCTTCTACAATCCGGACCCCGCGCCATCTATCCAGTTCGCTCAACGTGGGTACCCTGGTGATATCCCAGTTGCTATGGGTCCAGTTGTCGCCGCCCGTGGCCACGTACAGTGCGCTGAGTGCATGGTGCACGATGTCGAGCCTCCGGTTTACGGCAAACGTAAAGTAGTCGGCCTCGTCCGTGAACGATCCGTCGCTGACGCGGGCGTAGAGTCGTATTCGCTGGTTTACGGGCGCGTTCGGGCCTACCGTAAACCGGAGGATCACAGTCCTGGAATCGCCCTCGGCCATGCGGCCTATCCCGTACTCGGCCGCTGTAAGGTCTATATACGGATACGGTTCGACCGCCGAGAGCCCTATTCTTAGCTGCTGCGCGTCCGCCAGGTGGTTTGTGACGGTGGCCGTGATCGTTACCTCTTCTCCGAGGGCGATCTGCCCGTCGCCGTCGGCATCGCGCCACGACCAGTTCTCCACACGCACACCTGGATGCGAGGGCGCCTGCACGGCCCTTTCGGCATTGACGAACCCGCGCCCGAGCCGCCTCGCATAGCCGGGGTTCTCCGCGTCCATGTTTTCGCTGGCGAGCCGCACCTGCTCGCGCAGCGCATCCGGCGAATGGTCAGGGAAGCGGGTTTTCACCAGGGCGGCCACGCCGCTTACCAAAGGCGCTGCAAAGGAGGTGCCCCGCACCGAAAGGCTGTAGTTGCCCTCGGGAGCGGTCGTGATAATGCCTTCACCGGGCGCGAAGACATTCACCTCTTTGCCGTAACTCGAAAAGGCCGCCCGGGTGCGCGCGTCTTTGGCGGTGGCGCCGACCGAGAGCACGCGCGGATGCGCGGCCGGATACGCCGATAACAAATGGACCCCGAAGTCATTCGCCGAGTTGCCGGCCGCGGCCACGACCAGAGCGCCCATGTCCGTGGCGAGGTCCAACGCCTGCGTGGCCATCTGCAGGTCATATATGCCAGGCCATCCGGCCCAGCTCGTGTTGATGACATCGGCGCCGGTGGCGGCCGCGTACAGGATGCCCTTGTAACCGTGACAGACTCTTTCATTGTCGAGGCAGCCCACGTTGACGTGCATGAGTTCGGCATTCCAGGCCGCGCCGGCTATGCCGGTTCCGTTGTCGGTCACGGCGCTCGCCGCGCCGGCCACGGCCGTGCCGTGCCATGCGCTGATGGGCGTCTGGGGCAGCCCCGCCGGGTCGTTGTCCTTGTAGTCCTCGTTAGCCAGATTGATGCCGTGCACGTCGTCCCAGAATCCGTTGTGGTCGTCGTCTTTGCCATTGCCCGGAATCTCGCCCTCGTTTGTCCACACGTTGGCCAACAGATCCTCGTGGCGCCAGTCGCCCCCGCCGTCCACGATGGCAATGACCACGGGCGGACTGGTGCCGCCTTCGTGGGCGATGCCGGCTCCCTTTACGACGTCCCAGGCTTCCGGCAGCCGCAAATGCCTCAGATACGTCTGGTCGCTGAATAATGGATCATCGGGCAGGGCCGCGGGCCCCAGGTAGCGGTTAATGAGCACGGGTTCGACATAGGTGACGCCTTCGGCGGCAGTGAGCGCGTGTGCGACAAGTATGGGATCCTCGTCCGCGCTGTAGCGGACGTAGTACGTGCGGCGCAGCGCGGCGAGATTCCGCGCTGTTTTGGGCTTGGGGGCCACGTAATCCAGAAACGCAAATGCGCGCTCGATCGAAGTCACGTCGTAGGCGGACGCGGCGCGGTCGAAGGCGGCCAGGCCTGTCTTGGCAGCCCCGTCCCCGATCACCGTGCCGGGCTCGAACTGTGCGACGACCACGTTGGACTCAAACGAAGGCTGTTCCTGGGCGATGGCCACAGGCGCAATGGAGACAACGACCAGAAGCCAGGCCGTACGGGCAACGGACGGGATGCCCGTCAGTCGAACTGCACAAGAATACTTAGTCATGCGGCGTAGGTGGGAAGCGTGCTGCCTGCGGTTGCGGCGATTCGCTTGAAATGTGTGTCCGGGCTTCGGCTGCTAGACGGAGACGCGGCGAATTCGACTCTACGAAGCGTACCGGAGGAGGCGGGTTACCAGTGGCACATACGTGCGCCGGCCGTGCAAATCCCAACGCGTTTGCCCGCTCTTTAAGGGAGCAGCGACGCTGGCGAACCGAACTGGCATCCGCGCGAGTTGTTCCGGGCCTTGAGCCTTGGCCCCGTGCCGCTTGAAACCAGCGTGAAGCGCAGTCTTGCAACAGATAAAGACTGTCCCGCACGCCCCGGCTTGGCATTGCCACGTATTGTTAACGAAGTATTAATAATGCCGCGACAAAGATAAGGCAGGCCCATTTAACAACGAAGTGCAACACTTGATTTGGATGACAGCGCGCTAGCAAGCGCGTATTCATCACGCTGATTACATGTGAGCGAGATGATGCCGGTACGCTCCGTTAAGACATCATTGGAGGGTATCAAATGGCGACGGGCTATCATCATCTTTCCTATGAGGAAAGGTGCCAGATTCACGCATTGAGGAAGCGAGCTGATTCGCTGCGCGAGATTGCGCGACAGTTGGGTCGCTCGCCATCGACGATCAGCCGGGAGTTGCATCGCAACAGCGGAGGTAGGGGCTACCGGTATCAACAGGCTACCCGCTTGGCCAGCGGGCGGCGGAGGAAGGCATCGTTGCGTCCACGGAAGATGACTGAAGCGATGTGGTCTCTTGTGCGTGAGAAGCTCGCCCTGCACTGGAGTCCAGAGCAGGTCTCGGGTCGACTTCGTCGTGATGGTGTCGTTTCGGTAAGCACCACATGGATTTACAGGCATAGCTGGGCGGACCGAGCGGCTGGCGGATCGTTGTACAAGCTGCTGCGTCGCCGTGGTAAGCGGTACAACAGGCGTAACAAGAGCGGTGCTGGGCGCGGCCTGATACCGCACCGTGTAGACATCAGCGAACGTGATCCCATTGTAGAGCAGAAGACGCGGATAGGCGACTGGGAGGTTGATACGATCATCGGGGCGAAACAACAGGGAGCACTGGTATCCATGGTCGATCGCGCCTCGAAATTCACGTTTCTTGAGCACGTTGCGTCAAAGGCTGCGATCGGGGTCCGCCATGCGATCATAGGTTGTCTCAGTCCGGTAAAGGACCGGGTACTTACTATCACGGCGGACAATGGCAAGGAGTTCGCTCATCATCGCCAGATCGCCAGCGCGCTTTCCGCATCGTTTTACTTTGCGAGGCCATACCACTCCTGGGAGCGTGGTCTGAACGAGCACACCAACGGCCTGGTGCGAGAGTACTTCCCGAAGGCAACCGACTTTCACACGGTTGAACCGGCAGCGGTGAGGCGGGTGCAAGCGCAATTGAACAACCGTCCGCGCCGATGCTTGGCCTACCGCACGCCGGCGGAGGTTTTCCTTCCTGCACTAGAGGGCGTGGCAGCCTCCGCGTCCATGGTCTGAGTCGGGTCGTCGCCAGAAAGACCCATAGACCATTGTACCATGTTCGGGTGACATCATGCGTGCCTACACGCAGGGGAAGAGCCATGCTCGCGCGTCGGCATTGGCTGCCTCAAAGGTCAAGGAGCGCGAATTTCTTCGGCCAGCAAGCAGCTTCTTCTCCGGTCGGGCTCCGCCCTCCCTCCGAAGAAGCTCGTTTTCCGCGTTGCCTGTGCTATCTTCTGTCTCTACTCAGGGGCATACTACCTTGTCTACAGTTATTGCACTTCGGACTTTAATTGGCGGAGTTTAATGCGTGCAGTTTTGACCGGGGCTTTCATAGCTTGAAGAATCGAGAAGCATTGGATGCTCGGCTGGCGCTCAATGCGCTTCCGAAGAAGGGCAAGCTTTCTCTGGCGGAGCGTGCGCGGGAGCGCGCGCCTGCGTTCAAGGCAGCGCGGCGGCAGCACCCGGCCGTCGAGTCGTGTCTGGCCAATTTCGGACTTCGGGGCGGTGCGCTGGTGCGGCAGAAGAGTCCGGAGAACTTCGCGCTGATGGTGAGCCTGTCCGTGCTGGCAGTCAACGTGCACCGGCTGGGTTGCCTGGTGCGCGCCCAGGAACGGGCACGAATAAAGCGTCGGCGAAAGCGCGCGGCGTAGGCCCGCTACCACCTCGCAGAAAGGTCCCAATCGCAGGCCCCAAGGGACACGTATGCCCTCCCGATAGGAACACAACGCCCTTCGAGCCGCGAACTGTCCGTGCGCGCACGCAAGAGACGCCAGCATGGCCGAAACACTCGAAGCGGACCGTCAACGAACTCAAAAAACGACCGTGCCTGTGCATTCGAGGCCGAAAAAAGAGAGTATTCGGTCAATCACTAAGTACCGGCATGAGCGCTTCGCGCGGATGCAGCGTGTCGGGCTCCAGCACCTCAAGCTCGACGAGCGGCGGCACGGTTGTCACGGCGCTCGTGACTTCATCGTCTGATCGCCGTACCTCCAGGCGGTATGACTCGCCCGGCAGTGCCGCAAACGAGGCCCAGTATGCGTGCCGATAGTCTCCGTCGGCCAAATGAATGACCGAGTCCCGCCATTGGCCGTGCTTGCCCGAGTGTAGCTCTGTCGTGCTGACGTCGGCGTCTATGGGGTCTGGTCGAATCAGCCGTATCTCGGTCTTGATTTCGAAGACGCGGACGGCGTGGGTATCGAGCTTCGGATTGATTAGGCCATAGACCGAATACGGATAGTCTATGCGAAGGCGCGTATCCACGGATTCGGCGCATCCGGTGGTCATGAAGGCTGCAGCCAGAAGCAGCCTCAGGCCCCGGCGCATGTCTAAGGGCAGATGTTCGTGTGGGCTGTTCCCCATCAGTTTACCTCGATTCGAAGTCCGATAGTGGGCACAATCGGGAGCTGGTAGTTCCGCTCGATCGTAAAGAGGTCAAACGCGAATAGATTGCGGCGGCCGTACAGGTTGATGGCTCCGAGCTGGGTCACCAGAGCAACGCGATCAAACTCGACCCTGCGTTCTATAGGCACGTCCAGCCGGTGGTACGTTGGAAGAATACCGCCGAATGGACGCTCGTAGATGACCCGTTGGTCGTCCTCTACGGAAAACAAATTCTGTACTCCGTCCAGCAGTACGAAACCATCAAAACCGTAAACACGGGTATACGGACGGTCCGAGCCAAAATTCCATCGGATGCTGATATCGAAATCACGAATCTGCGTGTTGCCCACGATATTGAGTTGATGTCTCCGGTCGTGTGGCGGGCGGAATCGAAGGCGATCGACACCGAACCACAACTGGACATTGGGCTCCTTCGCCACATAGCGAACCGATGCCACGCCGTAGTTAGCGTAGCCGTAGAAGCGTCGCCGCCGCAGTTCAACGCGGGCATCAAGACCGATAACACGGCCGTCTGCGCGCTGGAGGCGTGTGGTAAATCGTGGGAATGAGGTCCACTCTGCGATAAAAAGGTCACGGAGCCGTTTGTAGAATCCCTCAACCGAGAGCGTGAGCCCTGGCGTCGGGCTATAGCGGTAGCCTGCGAGGGCGTGCAGTGCACGGGATAGGTCTTGTTCCTGAGCCGAGCGCCAGGCGGTGAAGACATTGGTAGCGTCCCTCCGGTCATTGACTCCAAATACCTCCTGGTGATAGACTCCCGCGGCAAGACTCGCTTCGTGCCGTCTGGTCTCCCAAATGAGCCGGAAGCGGGGTTCAAATATGGATCGCTTCCTCTGTCCCGGGAATATTTCTGCGGTCAGGGTGGTTCGTGCCCGTAGCTGCGAGGTAATATTGAAGTCAGGCTCCAGATACAGCCCTGCCTTGTGGCGACGGCTCAGGCCTACTGCCAGGTTTTGGAACGCGCCACCTAGTTCCGAGCGAATTTCCGGGGCCCGCCAATACAGCCCCCATTTCCACTGAGTCCGGCGGTAGAAGCTGGTCATGTTCGCCGCGTAATGATAGCCCTCGATCTTGGATCAGCGCACCGGATCTTCGGCTGGCCCCTGTTCGGTTTCGAGACGGGAATAGGAAAGCTGTATTTCGGCTACGAAGGGAAGTGCCCGGGGCAGTACGACATACCGCAGCCCAACCGCCGAATTGCGCCACCCAACGGTTTCCAGAATACGGTCTTCTGACTGAAGACCGATGGTGCCCCGGTCGTAGGTATGCAGGGCGCTGATGGACAGCTGGCTGTTATGGCTTGTGATGGCATGGGCCTTCAGGAATGCGTCTCCGAACGTGTAGGGCATTTCCTGGGAGACGTATCGTTCTGCCGCCTGCTCTATGACGCTTTGCCGAATGGAGGTCATGAAGGAGGCGCGCTCGCGAATCAGCGGTCCTTCGAACTGGAGCGCACTTACAAATGGAGACGCTGAGGCAGTGCCAGCATAGTGGTGTTTGTTGCCGTTGCGGGACAGGATGTCGATAACGGAAGAGATGCGCCCGGTATAAGGGCCGCCATACCCCGCCGTATGGATGTCGGCCTGATGGATAATATCGGATGGGAACGCGGAATAGAACCCTAGGATGTGAAACGGCTGATGGACATACATGCCATCAATCATGGTAAGGCTGTGGGACGGCTCACCGCCTCGAATAAAAAATTGGCCGCCTCGGTCCCCCAGGGTAACGACGCCGGGCAGCGCCGTTAGGAAGCTTGCCAAATCTCCCGAAATGTCAGGCGCGGGAATGACTTCTATGTCTTGGGGGCGCACAATCTGGAGCCCGGCCGTAACGTTGGCTGCCCCGGTTTCCAGCTCTCCTTCTACTACAACTTCTTCCAATACAGCGGCATTTTCCTCCGGCACGAAATTCAGCGTGATCCGCTGGCCAGCTCTAAGCTGCAGGGTGTCTACATAGGGCCGGTAGCCAATAAACGAGGCTCGGAAGATGTAGCGGCCAGCAGGAATCGGGGTAATGCTATAGATGCCGTCATTGTCTGTTGCTGCACCGCGCAGGTCTCCGCGTTCGTCTTCCAGGATGATGTTGACCGGTACGAGCGCCTCGCCATTCGCAGCGTCTGACACAAACCCCCGTACCTGGGCCCCTTGGCCAAAGGCGCCCTGTACCAGCGCCACGGTGAGCATGACCAGAAGGATGAGTGGGCCTCGCACATGCCTGCTTACTGACGCATGCTAGCGTAAATCCCATCATTTTCGTAACGCCTAGCGGCAACAGATGTTGGTCTGGTGCCCGTGCATCTGCCCATCCACGCACCGGGCACGCACATGGGATCACCCCGGAGGCGGTCTTTGGCCGGTGGAGGCTCCGCTCCGCCGCGCACGTGAAACCGGGCCGACTACATGTTGGCTGGAGCCGCGGAATACTGCGACCCGCAATTTCCTGTCACCATGCTGACCATGCGGGCTGCCAGATCCTCCTGCAAGGAGCGCTGAGCGCAGATCATCTCGGAAGCAGACAGGGTAGGGGAGAAGCATCTTGTGACGCTGGAGGCGGGCGGCATCACAACGCGTCAGAGGCGCGCGAAACGGGCCTTATCTCACCGGATGCGAACGAGGTGCCCCGCGTGCACGGCATTGCCCTCCGGCGACGACGCATGCACGCGATACAGGTACAGTCCCGAGGACATTGCGGTCCCGCTCAACTCGATCGTGCGATTGCGTCCGGGGGCAAACGCTGCTGCTGGCAGCGTGAGCACGCGCCGGCCCGTCAAGTCCAGCACTTCCATCGCCACGTGGGCCGGCCAGGGAAGATCGAACACGAGGCGCGTGGAGTGCCGGAAGGGATTGGGATAGTTGCCGTTCACGGCGAATTCGGCCGGGATGTCCTCGGGGGCGGGCGCATGCGTCGGCGCAATCACCTCAATGGCAAAGGTTAGGCTGTCGGCATTGGCAGAGACCTACTAGCCGGTACATGGTCGGAGACTTCGGCGGCATCACATGCGAAAGTGAAGGAGCCATGTGGAATGCTAGGCACGCCACGGGGTGTTATCAGGGCGTAAACAGGCCTGATGACCAACGGACTCAAGGCATGGAGTGGAAACAGGGACCGTGCAAGTCTTTGAACAGGAGAGGCCCCATGGGGCGACGCCGTTGTCTGCGTGCGAGAGGCATGATCCGCCTGGAGAGCCGGGTGCGGGAAAACCGCATACCCTGGTTCGGTGAGCGGCGGGCGGAAACGCGCTCTTCGGAGTGGCGCGCCGCCCGCCGACTCTACGAACATCGGTCGGTCAGTGTACGTCGGTCTCCACAACAAAAGATTCTGCCTGTGTAGACAACTCCTCCGCAGCACCCATTTCCTAGTGCCCATAGGCCACTACGACCTGATTGACCTCATCCAACAGCTCCGGCGTCAGCCTCGAAATATAGTCGATGATGGTCTGCCTCTGGAAGATGACACGATCACCCATCTGGTCATCCAACCCCAGCATCTGGCGCACGATATCCATGTGATTGACCAAATACGTCAACCGATCAAAGTCACAGCCGAGTCCCTGCTTCAGGATGGCCAGCACGAATATGCTCCAGAAGTCCATTTCGGGCCGGCCTCGGTCCAGGTCGGCCAGGTTAGCAAAATGGGCACGGAGCAGATCGAAAATCTTGGAGCGTGTAGGAAGATGGGTGTAGAGGGCCTGCAGTCCGAGCAGAATGGCTGGGATGTCGTCGCGGCTCTTGGGATCGATCTGGATATCAGCAATGGAGGGCTGTCCTAACGAAAACTGCGGTTCTCTGACGGATCTCATGCGAATGATTCGAATGTTGGTGCGAAATGCCCCTTGTAATGGTAAAATGGGGCATGAATCGGGTGAAAGATACGAATTGGGCCGAAGATTTGAAAGTAGGAAGGAAGGTAGAATGGGCGGCCCAAGTGGGGATGCAAACCTATTAAGGTCTCGTAAATGCCTCGTCTTCGTAATAATGCTCCCCACGTACCTCCAACCAAAGCTATAATGAAGGTCATTTCATCAACACTCATTTAGATCGATTCTTTTTCGGCCAGGCACTATATGGGAATGTATGCCCATATTAATGAGGAGTATCGGACGATGAGCCTAAACACCTGAGGCCATTGATGGCTCCATGTTAAAGAAGATCTTATCCGCGGAATGTACTTTGCTGGGTACAGGCGCTACCGGACCTTCACTCTCAGCAGCGCAAAGGCGCGGGCCAAGAGGTCGGTCATCTCTCCAAGCATCGTAAAGGAGACGCGCTTCTTGCCGATCAGGGGCTCTACCTGATGCCCTCATAGCGCGCCCAGATGCGCCGTGAGGACGGCATTGCTCAATGCCTTGTGTCCGTCCTGCGTCCGTTTCGAGCGGGCTTTCTGCTCTGCCGAGGGCGAACGCCCTGCTGCATGGATGATACTACGACGGGTAGCCTTCTTGCCTTCCGGGTCATCTTCGGCAAAGAGTATCGGAGCCAGACGCTGCTTCATGTGCCATTCCACGTAATAGGCCAGCATGCACAAGAAATCGCCAGGGCCATGGATCCGCCGTCAGATCTGCTTCGAGAAATGGCGGTACAACAGCATTGTTACAACAAAGGCTATGACGAAAATCAGCGCGGGCACCACAATCCCCCACACCAGGCTGGCAAGTACTTGTACTAGTGCCGTCGTCATGATCGGCCTTTCTTGTGATGCCTGTTATAGGAGCGCCACGCCAGGACCAGTCCGAGAAAGGACGCGGCGTAGGCAATCGTCATGCCGATGACCGTCGCTAGGCCCTGGTTCATGCTTCGTCCCCTTCGGTGTGGTGCCACCGGACGTTGTCTTCCAGCGTGCGCAAATAATCCTGTTGCTTGGTTTCGTAATCCGCCGAGACGGCCTTGAGTTTTGGATCAATGATCCAGTGCATGGCCGCTGTAAGAATGATGCTGCCAATGAGCAGCACGAACCCCTCCCAGAGCAGGAGGATGCTCAAGGCTACTCCAAGGGTCATCATAATGTAGCATATCGGTGAAATGAATATCGTGATCCAGTCCTCCCTGGTCCACTCATCGGCCTCGGCCGCCGTCCATGTTCGTCGAATCAGTGGCATAACCGCCTCTATTGGGGTTAAAAATGGGAATTATTGTATGCGCTAGATACCATAAGCCCTTTAGAAATCGCCCGTCCGAAGTGCTTCCTTGCTAAGCTGGGCAAGATCTCCGGCCGAAGTGATCAGTCCGCGTCGCTGCGCTTCACGCCGGACGGGCCCCCACCAGCCTATGGGGCGGGACATGACGTAGTAGCGCACCAGGTGGTCCATGTTTTCCGGTTTCGTTATAAGGGTGATCGGAATAGACACCAGGGCACCCAGCAGCATGAGCAGCCAGAATTGCTGGTAATCCAGCAGGTCCGGAATCACGCCCAGATACGGCAATATCCACACTACCAGCCAACTGAAGCCCAGGTTGGCTATCCAAGCCGAGAGGTATCCCCACGCATTAAAGCGCCACCATACCACCTGTAGTATGTTCGGGAGCCAGATGCCTGCGGCCATGATCCAGAGTGCAAAGATGAGCCAGGAGGTAATATCTTCCATCATGAGGCCGTAGAAGAAAGAGCCTATGAGGAGGATAGCCGTGGAAATGCGGCCTACCTGAATCAGCTTCTTCTGGCTGGCCTGCGGGTTCACGTAGTGCTGGTACAGGTCGCGCGTAGCGTACAGCGCACCCAGATTCAGGTGTGAGGATATCGTGGACAGATGGATGGCCAGGATAGCGGCGAAGAAGAAGCCGAGCATGCCGGCGGGCAGGTAATCAAAGCCAAGGCGGAACCATCCCATCTCGTACTCTTCCGTTGCAGTAATGCCCGGGAATAGCACAAAGAATGCGAGTATAGACACGGCCCAGACGGAGTTGCGGACCAGTCCCAGGAGCGTTCCCCACCAGATGCTATAGCTCGCGTCGCGGACGCTGCGGGCTGACTGAATGCGCTGGGCCTCCACGTACCAGTCAATACTTGTGCCCATGCCGAAGCCACCGAGGATGGCTATAAACAGCATGGTCATAAACCATGCTGCGGGAAAGGACCCCGACCACCAACCGCTAAAGGCGAAAGGATTGATACGGTCAAGTTCACCCAGTGCGGCCAGTTAGTCTATGATGCCGGCAGGGCCGCCGGCGACGGAGATGCCCCAGAAAGAGACAATGATTATTACGAGGAACGCGATAAGCCCCTGCTGAAAATCGGCCATCACCACGCCCCAGTAACCGGCCGCCAGCACGTATATGGCACAGACCAGCGAAAAGCTTATAAGTCCAATCCATGTGGGCCAGCCGAACAGGAATTCGCAGATCTTGCCCATGGCTATGCCGACCCACCCCAGTACGAACATATTCATGAAGACCTGCCAGCCGGCCATCCACCCCCGCAAGAGCTCAGATCCGAGGCCAGAAAAGCGGATTACGTTCCATTCCGCCTGCGTATAGGCCAGAGATCGGCGGAAGATGCGCGTCGACACGAACGAACTAATGGCGCCTCAGGCAGAGAAAAACGTATACCAGATTCCCGCCATCCCGTGCTGATAGATCACACCCGTGATCCACATCGGAGTATCCGTAGCCGTATGCGTGGCATACACGCTAGAAGCTGGCAACCACCAGGGCAGACCGCGTCCCGCGAGGAAGAAATCAGATGCGGAGCGCTTGCCCAATCGATAGAACAGGACACCGCTGCCAAGCATGAGCAGAAGAAAGTTTCCTACCCAGAACCAGTCAAGCGGAGTAAACAGTACGATCATCGACGCGACGTTGATCTCTGCCATATGGCTATAGCGTGCGGAAAAAATACGCCGGCTAAAGGATAATCATCGCGGAGCAGGCGAGGGCTGCTGCAGCGGTGGTTTGGGCCAACTGCCCAAGAGCTTCCAGCACAGCCATAACGCCTGCGGGACGTGAAAGCAGCCCTTGTAGGCGCCTCCCTTGAAGCGATGTGTTGGGCGGCCCTCGCGGTCCAGGTATCCGTACCATTCTCCGAATGCCGGATCAGAAAAATGCCCGAATACATAGGTATCAACTTCCCGGAATGCGTGCCAGTCCGCTAATTCACCTGTGAGGGCAAAATTGAGCAAATGTGCATACAGGGCCTCCGAGTGTGGCCACCATAGTTTCATGGACCACTCCAGTTGCACCGGAGAGTAGCCTTCTGCGTCCAGGAAATAGTACAGCCCGCCATGTACCGGGTCCCATCCGTTCTGATGCGACCATCGAACCATGTTTATGGCCAGCTGCTGGACATCCTCTTGTCCAGAGCGCTGCGCCCAGTGCTGCAGGAACCAGCCAGCTTCGATGGCATGGCCAGGGTTCAGGAGCCGGCCGCCGGGACCGGAAAGCGGAGGGCCCTTGGGTGAAACATGCTCGTGCACTTTGCGGGTCTCGTCATTGACGTGAAGGCGCACGCGGCGGATACAGTCCTCAATTTCTGCGCTGTAAGACGCGGCGTGCTCTCCTGCGACCTCGTCAATAAGGTTAAGCAGAATCATGGGAACGGCCAGCGACTGGGACGTCTGCGCACCCGGCAGCGCCGGGCGGCCGAGGGGAGTCCAGTCGTAGGCCCACTCCCAGAGGATGGAGAGGGCCTCTTCGGCTGCGCGAAGGAGGCCCTGCGAATCCGTCGCGCGGGCATATTCTGCAAGGGCCATGGCGTAGAAGCTCTCCGTGAATATCTTACGCTGCTGGTATACGGGCCTGCCGTCGGCTGCCAGGGCAAAGTACACGCGGCCGTTCGGCCGCACGGCGTGCTCCCTCAGGAACTTCATACCCAGGCGTGCCAGCTCAAGCCACGCCGGCCGCTGATCCACGCTTCGGTTCAGTTTGCTGAACATCCATACCTGGCGTGCGAGTAGCCAGACATGCTTGGTGGTATCATACACCTTGCCGTCGCGGTCCAAGTTGTTGAAGTAGCCGCCATGGACCGCATCGGGAGAATGCCGCTCCCAGAATGGTATCACGCTTTCAAAGAGTTCGTGCTCGTATCTGGCGCGATAGCGTTGACGTTCAGCGGCGGAGGGCGTACTATCCATCGGCATGCGGCAGCGTTGCGTCTCTGCAAGATCCAAAAGGGGTGGCCGCCACGCTACCCAATTCCTACTTTGCATCACGATATTTTGACCAAACCTACAAGCGAGGTGCCGCCATCACGATAGGACGACGCGATTTTCTTCGACATTCGGCTGTTGCCGCAGCGGGTCTTGGCCTGGCGCCTGCCCCTGCAGTTGCGCATTCGATTCGGAAGCGGCCCAATCCCATTGGTGTTTCCACGTATTCCTTCTGGCGCTTTGACGGGCCAAAGGAAAACTATCCCATTGGGCAGTGCATAGATGATGCGGCCTCGATGGGGTTTGACGGCGTGGAGCTGCTGCACGTGCAGATGGCGTCGGAAGAGCCGGCGTATCTACAGGGCCTAAAGCGCCGCGCGTTTGTGAATGGGCTGGACCTGATGGGGTTCTCCACGCATCAGGGTTTTGTGTCACCCGACAAGGAAGAGCGCCAGCGTAACATCAATCGGACAGTCCACCAGATTGAGCTCTGCTATGAACTCGGCATCCCTACCATGCGGCTAAATACGGGACGCTGGGGTACGTCGGAGTCGTTCAGCGCGTTGATGGACAACAGGGGAATTGAGCCGCCGCTGGAGGGCCATACGGACGAGGAGGCATTCGCATGGGTCATTGACAGCATCGAGCGCTGCCTGCCCAAGGCGGAGCAGTGCGGCGTTCTCCTTGGGCTGGAAAACCACTGGGGCCTAGGGCGTACCCCGGAAGGCGTACTGAGGATCGTGGAAGCGATGAATTCTCCCTGGCTTCAAGTTACGCTTGATACGGGCAACTTCCTGGAAGATCCCTACGACAAGCTGGAAATGCTGGCCTCCCGCACTGTGCTTATGCAGGCGAAGACCTACTATGGGGGTGGCACATGGTATACACTGGATCTGGACTATCCCCGCATTGCCGAAATCATGAGGCGGCATGATTACCGGGGATATGTGTCGCTGGAGTTTGAAGGCAAGGAAGACCCGCGGACGGCGTTGCCCAAGAGCCTCGAACTGCTAAGGAGCGCGTTTTCGTAGGTGCGTATGCGTGCGGTGCAGTATACGGCTCCAGGCAAAATCGAGTGGGTTCGCGTCCCGGATCCAGAGCCGCCGGCTGGTGGCCTCGTGCTGCGCGTCCTAGTGGCGGCCATATGCGGGAGCGACCTGCATTTCCTCCATGACAGTCCGCCGGAGAGCTATCCCTGGGAGCCCGGCCAGTCCGGACACGAATGCGTGGCCGTTGTGGAGGAGTCTGCTGCCGAGGGCATTCCGCGCGGCGTATTCGTACTCGCACTGGTTCCTCGTTTCAACGGGTTTGCGGAGTACGTGACGGCCCTTCCCGAGGAAGTTATCCGTTTGCCGGATGGCCTGAGCCCGGACCGGGGCGTTCTTGCGCAGCAGCTGGGGACTGTGGTGTACTGCTGTCGCAAGCTGAGAAGCGTAATAGGTAAGCGGATCGTAGTGGTGGGGCAGGGCCCTGCCGGCCTGCTGTTTACAATGCTGCTGCGCGGCATGGGAGCGCATGAAATCTACGGGCTGGATATCATCCAGAGAAGGCTTGAACTATCTAGCCAATTAGGTGCGACCCGCACCGTGGATCTCAGGTGCCAGGATCCGGTACAGGCTGTGCGCGAATCCACGGGCGGTGCCATGGCTGACCTGGTGGTTGAAGCGGTAGGCAAGGCGGAAACCATCAACCTTTGCCCGGAGCTCGTGCGGGAGCACGGTGATATTGCGCTTTTTGGCGTGCCCAAGATGGCAGTTATGCCCATTGCCATGGAAGCCTTTCTGCGCAAGAATATGCGGGTCGTCACGAGCGTTTATGCACAGCGGGAGCCCGGACTGGCATCCTTCCGGCTTGCCGTAGACCTCATTGCCCAGGGGCGCTTGGATCCGTCGTCCCTGGTGTCCCATCGCCTGCCCTTTGCTTGCATCCAGCAAGGCTTTGACTTGGCCGAGACCAAGAGGGACGACGCCGTGAAGGTGCTGCTGGACTACTGACATTTGCTCCAGCCTAACAGCGGCATTGCGCCAGGATCCGCTTCCGGGGAAGGCCAAAAAAAAAGACCCAGGGGCTTGGAGCCCCTGGGTCTTCGGATATCGGGTGCATGACCCGCGTGCTAGACTGGATTTACATCCTGTGCCTGAAAGCCTTTCTGGCCCTTCGTGACAGTGAATTCCACGCGCTGGTTTTCCTCCAGTGTCCGGAAACCCGTTGTGCGGATTTCTGAATGGTGCACGAATACGTCGCTACCGCTGTCACGCTCGATGAAGCCATAGCCTTTCTCCGGGTTAAACCATTTGACCCGGCCTGTCTCACGACCTTCCATGTTGTACTGCCTCTGTTCTAAATGGGTGTTGATAGAACTTGACAAGATATGACAGGAAATAATAACTAATTGAACTGCACGGAATTTTCATATGCCTAAATCAGACGGTGCAGACGCGCCGCTGCCATATACGCATATATAGATGCCAGGTCCCGGTCCGGAAGCAGCACGGCTCCTTCTGCGGATTTTGGACGAAGGTGGAAAGATTGCCAAATGGCACCGTCGTGATTCTTTTGGGCAATGGCTCTCTTGGCAAAGCGGCGCCCCTACCATAGGGCTTGCTGGCCGCCACTGGGGCCGCGCACGTGCATATCCGCAGGGAGCGTGATTTCGACCCGCACGCAGGTTGGGATTCGATACAAATAATATTCCTCTGCAGTAATATGGGCCCTGCTCCAGGATGGCTTGGGGCGGTATTCATGGACTGGAAGCGAATCATATGCCTAATATCCTACGAAGGCAGGAATTTGACGTTTGCATTGTGGGCTCTGGTGCAGGAGGTGGAATGACTGCCAAGGTGCTTGCGGACGCCGGCGCCAGGGTATTGCTCCTGGAAGCGGGCCCGCTGTGGTATGCGGAGACCCACAGTGCGATGTTTCAGTGGAATTATGACTCCCCGCGCCGCGGTGGCCCGACGGTGGAAAAGCAATGGGGTGAATTTGATGGCACCATAGGCGGGTGGACCATTGACGGAGAGCCGTATACGCACGTTGGTGGCACCGAATGGGACTGGTTCCGCGCCCGTAACCTGGGCGGCAGAACAAATCACTGGGGCCGGATATCCCTGCGATTTGGCCCGGATGACTTCAGACGCCGCAGCATCGATGGGCTGGGAGACGACTGGCCGATAGGCTACGAAGACATCAGTCCGTACTATGATAAGGTGGAGCGGCTTGTTGGCGTCTTTGGCAGCAAGGAGGGCATGGGCAATGAGCCAGACGGCATTTTTCTTCCGCCGCCCAAGCCCCGTTGCTATGAGCTCTTGATCAAACAGGCCTGCGGTCGTATGGGGATTCCCTGCATCCCTTCGCGGCTTTCGATTCTGACGCGGCCACACAACGGGAGGCCAGCCTGTCACTACTGCGGGCAGTGCGGACGCGGATGCACCACCAACTCCAACTTCTCGTCGCCGTCCGTTCTCATCCGACCCGCGGAGGGAACCGGCAACCTTACGGTCATGCCGCATGCCATGGTGCGCGAGGTGCTAACGGACGAAAACGGATTGGCTACCGGCGTCTCCTACGTTAACAAGAATGACCTGAAGGAATACCAGGTCCGCTCGCGCATTGTGGTGCTTGCTGCCAGCGCCTGCGAGTCGGCGCGTCTACTTCTCAATTCCAAGTCACCGCGTCACCAGAACGGGCTTGCCAATGAGAGCGATACCGTTGGAAGGTACCTGACGGATTCCACTGGGACGTCGGTCATGGGGCTCTTTCCGCAGCTCATGGGTATGCCCGCGCACAATGAAGATGGGGTTGGCGGCATGCACGTATACGTTCCGTGGTGGCTGGATGGCAAGAAGCTCGATTTTGCCCGCGGATACCACATCGAGCCGTGGGGCGGTCGGAGTATGCCGGGTCACGACTTCTTGGGGAAGGTAGAGCGTTTCAATCGCCTCGAACCAGACAGTAGCCGGGCTGCCCGCCCGCGTGGCGGCGGTGGATACGGCCTGCAGCTAAAGCAGGACTACCGCCAACTGTACGGAGCCATTCTCGGATTCTCTGGCCGTGGCGAAATGGTTGCGCGCCGCGAAAACCGCTGCGAAATAGATCCGAAAGTGCTGGACAAATACGGCATCCCCGTGCTTCGCTTCAATGTGAAGTGGAGCGAGCAGGAGTATGCACAGGTGAATCACATGCAGGAGACCATGCGCGGCATCATCGTCGAGATGGGCGGCGAACTCCTGGATTCCATGCCCACCGCGGAAGAGGGGTACGGCATTCTAGCGCCGGGTCGCATTATCCACGAGGGAGGAACCACTCGCATGGGAAGCGACCGGCGTAGCAGCGTTCTCAACGCCTACTGCCAGGCACACGACGTCAAGAACCTGTTCGTTGCGGATGCAGGCCCCCTCGTTTCACAGGCGCACAAGAACGTTACGTGGACTATTCTGGCGCTGGCTTGGCGGACCGCGGAATATATCGTCGAAGAACGCAACAAAGGAAATCTGTAATGGACCGAAGAACATCCCTGCGGCTTCTAGCCACCGCTTCCCTCGCCCCGGGCCTCTCTTATGGCCGGCCGGTCTCCCGTGTCGCTGTGCAGGCCCGGAAGCCATCCTTCTTCAACGAGCACGAATTCCAGACGGTGCAGGTCCTCGCCGACCTAACAATTCCGGCTGATGGCCGTTCGGGCAGTGCTTCGGATGCCGGCGTGCCGGAGTTCATTGATTTCATGATGACAGACCAGCCGGAGCTGCAGCTTCCCATGCGAGGCGGGCTGGCGTGGCTGGACGCCTATGCACGCCGCCGATTTGACGCCGTATTTGTCGAAGCGGGCAAGGAGCAACAGCGTGACATCCTGGACGTGATTGCGTATCCGGACGTAGCGGGACCCGAGCTTAGCCAAGGGGTAGCCTTTTTCAGCCGGTTTCGGGACTTGGTAGCTGCGGGATTCTGGAGCAGCAAGACGGGTGTCGAGGATCTGAGGTATGTGGGTAATCTATTTGTGCGCGAGTGGACAGGATGTCCGAGAGCGGCGACCGACGCGCTGGGCGTTACCTTACGACCGGTAGGCTGTTAACCGTTGCCGTCTTGAAAGCACGGCTCCGGAGGAAGTTGCACAGCGGGATGTCCTGGGGCGACATGCTGCACGGCCCGCTCGTTCTGTACCCAATCCATAGCAGTATGTTTTCGTGCGGTATCCATCCTGTTGTGTGGGCATACCCGCCACCAAGAAAGCCGAAGCCATTTTCTGCGTTCGAGAAGGTACCGGGCTCGATAGGCAAATTGGTGTCGAAGGACCCGTTTTGGGGAGCCCACCGGTCGCTGGCCGCAGGGATTCGAAAATAGATGCGCCTGAGCGCGATCAGGTCGGCGCGGAGGCAGTTGAGCGAGAATTCGTCCTTGACCCGTTCGGAGTCCTTGTTCAGATTAATTCAAGAGACATGTCCCTACGCCGTGCTCTGCTGCGTGCCCGTAGACGGAAGGGCGACCTTTAGTCGGTAGGCGCGCACAGGTGGAGGGCCTGTCGGCCAGGGATTCGTGGACGGCAACGTAGTGGCATCTTAGGTCACGGAGCCATCCACTAGGTTCCGCAGCTTGCCGTGTATCAAGGCCCGGGTAACGACACTGTCCCATTCGCCCACCAGGTCCCGTGTTACCGGAGGCGGCAGTGTCACGTCCGCTCTGGATATCGCGCTGTCCGAGCGCCGGCCTTCTAGCCGGTACATGCGTTCTTATTCGGGCGTGAAGGCCGACCAGAACACGTTGCCGACACTTCCATCCGCAAAAGTGGTGTCTGAGTCCGTCCACTCCCTGCGCTCGCCGGTGCCCAAGTCAATGGAAGTAGCGGTAGCATCAATGGGACCGCTGCGACCAATGCCGAGCCGCGACTGGATGGAAAGCGCGCGTACCCGCTGGGCATCCAGAAAGCCCCAACTGCTAGTTGGTGCCTGGCCGAAAATGCCTATTGGCTTGCACTGGACTCCAGCACGGCATTTCAGGGGCAATTTTCAGGATTGTCGGAGTCTGACGGGCCTACGTGAATGCGCTCAGAGCAAGGTTTCCATGCCGCGCAATGTATGCACGTGCGTGGAATAGGCCACTCTTGAACTGTTGCAGCCAGCCTGGGCGTTGCTATCCGATTCCGCTCGTGAGCGTCGTCTTTCTCGGAAGTCTCTGCGGCTTGCTTGTTCAGGCAGCCAGACGCTGGTGCTTGCTCCGCTCAGTCTCCCGCTGGCGCAGTCTCAATCCGAGCCGATGCACATTCGCTGCCACAATCGAAAGCGCCACGCTGCGCGCAAATCCCTCCTTGCCGTGCGCCGCACTCGATTCAATCCGCGGTGCTCCAGGTTGTTGATCGCTGACTCAATGGCCGGATGCTGCCGGCGCGCTGCCACAAAGGCGTCGGCCCTTTCCCGCTCACGATCGGCCTCCGTGCCTATTGCCTTCCTGGACATCACGGCCAACCCCAGCTCTGCCTCAAACGCGGTAAGATTGTCTGGGCTGTAAAAGCCCCTGTCCACACTACAGGAAACCACGGCACCGTAGCGCTTCTTCGTTTCGGTTAACAGGGGCACGGCCGCGTCTACGTCCGTGCCCTCCCACTGAATCATGTGATGGAGTATGAATGGGTGCGGATTTTCTATGACACACACCGGCACCCCCAACTCGGCCATGATGCCTGCTTTCCCCTTGCGGATCCAACGCGTGCGCTCTTCATACACCGAAAACACCTTCTCCTCGTGCGGAATCCTGGATCAATCGCCGCTCTACCTGCTCTATTTGAGGCTCACAGTGCGTCAAATACCGCGTAATCTCCAGATCCGGCACGGACTGCTGCTGCAACGTCTGCACCGTGGACTTCACTTTCTTTACCACCACTTGGCATATTTCCAGGTAGGCCTGTACATCCTCTTTCGTGCGCCATCTGTGCGCCAGACGCACCGGAGCAAAGTGCGCATGCGCAGCCAGCTCCTGTACTTGCGCCAGCCCGCTATGCCGTACGCCGATGCCGTGACCTACAGCACTATACACTGTATGGCATCCCACAATAGCCGCACATCGGTCGGCCAGTGTACGTTGGTCTCCACAACAAAAGAGTCTGCCCGTGTATGCAACTCCTCCGCAGCACCCACTTCCTGGAGCCCACAGGCCACTACGACCTGATTTACCTCATCCAACAGCTCCGGCGTCAGCTTCGAAACATTGTCGATGATGGTCTGCCTCCGGAAGATGACCCGACCGCCCATCTTGTTATCGAACCCCAGCATCTGGCGCACGATATCCATGTGATTGACCAAGAACGTCAACCGATCAAAGTCACAGCCGAGTTCCTGCTTCAGGGTGGCCAGCACGAAGATGCTCCAGGAGTCCATTCCGGGCCGGCCTCGGTCCAGATCGCCAGGTTAGCAGAATGGGCGCGGAGCAGATCGAAAACCTTGGCGGGTGCCGGCAGATGGAGGTAGAGGGCCTGTAGTCCGAGCAGAATGGCTGGGATGTCGTCGCGGCTTTTGGGGTCGATCTGGATCTCAGCAATAGGGGCCTGTCCTAACGAAAACTGCGGCTCTCTGACGGATCTCATGCGAACGTTTCGAATGTTGGCGCGCCCCCCCCCCTTGTAATGGCAGAATGGGGCATGAATCGGCTGAAAGATACGAATGGGGCCGGACATTCTAAAATAGGACGGGAGGGATAATAGGGGTCATAGTGGGGGATCACACCTATTAAAGACTTGCTAATGCCTCGTATATGTAATACTACCCCCCACTTACCCCCATTTAGAGCTGTACTGGAAGCATTTCATTAAGACTCTTTCCGATCAATTCATTTTCGACCAGGCACGAATTATTAACTACCACGTGAGCAAGCCCAGACATCTCGTGCACCGTGTAAAGGTACTTTTCTCTCGCGGGTGCAAGATCCGCCGGACATCTGTCATTTGGGCACAGCCGCAGCCGCAGCAACAGACTGTCGTATCTGCCTTGTGCTTTTCCTTGTCAGCGCCCTGGCACCGATTTTGGGCTGCGGGAAATCAGGGAGTCACACATGGGACATCGACAGACACATGCATTCGTACGGGAATTTGATTAGAGTGGGTCTTGAGGATTCGGTTTTAGTCGAGGCGATTAAGCGAGTGCAGCTAGATGCATCCGCCGAGCAGGGAGGCGTCGATGAGGCTGCTCTCCAAGATCCCTTGTTCCGGTTTCCCCGAACATTGCCGATCGGAGCCATCAATGCAGCGTTACGGCGCCCCCCGTTCCAATCTGCGGCGAGCTACCCACACCAGCTGGCTATATTGACACGCTCTTCATGAATTCAATGGGCATGCTCATCCTGGCCGAATTCAAGCTCAGGCACAATCCGCGGGCACGACGTGGAATGGACGGACATATTCTTGACTACATAAAGGACCTTACGTCGTGGGGTTGTAAGCTTCCGGTGAGAGATGCCTTCAAATATTGGGTCTAAAGGAGCGGCTCAGCGCTGTAGAGCAGGCCTTTTGGAGCCACCTCAAACTACGGCTCATCCACCACTACAGGACCCCGAGAGTCATTTGCCACGTCTTCTGTGCATGCTGGCCTATTACGTGGAATGGCACATGAAGCAGCGTCTGGCTTCGATACTTTTTTGCCGAAGATGCCCCGGAAGGCAAGAAGGCTGCCCCTTGTAGTATCATCCATGCGGCAGGGCGTTCGCCCTCTGCAGAGCAGAAAGCCCGCTCCAAACGGACGCAGGACGGACACAAGGCCTTGAGTTTTGCCGTCCTCATGGCGCATCTGGGCACGCTATGCAAGCATAAGGTAGAGCCCCTGATCGGCAAGAATGGCGTCTCCTTCACTATGCTTGGAGAGATGACCGACATCCAGGCCTGTGCCTTCGAGCTGCTGAGAGTGAATATTCGGCTCCGACTGTACTCAGCAAAGCACCTTCTGCGGGTAAGCCCTTACTTTAACGTGGGGCCATCAAGTACCTTTATATAATTTGGCTTATAGTCCATGTCTCTTAAGTGATATTGATATAAACTCCTGCGTATATTCAATATATAAGGCCAGCGAAAGGGGACTTCCGGCAGGAAGGTAGCTGTCGGCCGACAATCACGACTAACGGGCTAAATTGGTGTTCTAGTGGCAACTCAATGCAAATGCTGTCATGGTTAAAAACTGCCTTGCATGTCTGGTGAGCCTCGCGATGTTGGTGAGTACCGTCGCAGCAGCCCAACCCACCGACCTTTCTGCGCCCTATAGCCCAGGATTCGTCTGGATTCAAGTCGCAGAGGGGGTAGCCGTCTCTGCGGTTGCCGGCAAGACAGGACTTGCAGTCTTCGATCAGGAGGCTGCCCAATTTGGCGTCTTCGAAATCGTAAAGGCATTTCCCTTCATAGACCGCGTTGCACAGACGAGAGAGATTGCCGCAAGCACCAGGAAGCTGCAAGCAGTCTATTCCGTGCGGCACGACGAGTCCTTTGATTCCAGACAAGTAGCCGCCGCCCTGGCACGGGATCCGAACATAGTCTACGCCGAACCGAGGTTTACCCGTACGCCGACATGGGATTCAACCTCTACGGGGGCGGGCATAAAGGCTCTTCCCGACACGCCTAATGACCCCTTGTTCGCGGAAGCAGCGTACATGCAGCGTCTTCGCATGGCCGATGCTTGGGATGTGGTTAAGGGCGAACAGGGTGATGTCGTGATTGCTGTGGTGGAGTTGGGCATGGACTTGGGCCATGAGGACCTTCGGGGCACGCTGTGGACCAATCCGGGTGAGGTTCCAAATAACAGCATAGACGACGATGCGAACGGGTTCGTGGACGACGTGCACGGTTGGAATTTTAGCACGGATTCGCCCGTTGCCACGGATCCCTCAAACGATTACCGTGTAGTCCATGGCGCAGCGGTAGCCGGCGCCGCCTCGGCAGAGGCCAACAACAGCATAGGATTGGCCGGTACCAGTTGGAATGCCAAGATCATGCCGGTGGTCGGCTATGTCGTGGGCATTACGTATGCGGCCCTGAATGGTGCCGATATCATCAACGCAAGCTACGGAGGATACAGCTATTCCACCACGGAAGCACAGATCATACAGTCAGCCCTGGATGAAGGGGCGCTGGTCGTGGCTGCGGCTGGAAACGGAGGTCAAAACACCGACTACACCCCCACATACCCTGGCAGTTACGGCATTGAACTCAGTGTTGGCGGCACGTTGGCAGGATCGGATATAAACTACTACAATTACGGCAGAAGCGTAAATGTGTATGCGGCGGGAAGGGACGTAATCGTTCCACGTCCAGGCAATGCGTATGGCACGGAAGACGGCACATCATTTGCCTCCCCAATGGTGGCGGGAATTGCCGCGCTGGTCAAGACAGCGAACCCGGGTTTTTCGCCGCATCAGGTGCGCGAGCAGGTACGCCTTACGGCTGACAATATCGACGCTGCCAACGATGCCTCCCTGGCTGGCCTATTGGGTCGCGGGCGCGTCAATGCTTACCGCGCCGTAACTGAAACCGGCTTCCCCGCCATCCGCATTTCCGAGACGCACTGGACGGGTGGGTCGCGAGTGCTCCAAAGTGGCGATTCTGCAGAAATCACTGCAACGCTTACCAACTATCTGGCCGAAACCCAAAATCTGACGATCGATTGGTTTTCGGACGCCGAGTTCGTCACCTTCGATGATGGCTCGGTCAGTGTTGGCAGATTGGGGACAGGAGAGAGCACATCCGTCACGGCCAAGTTCCATTTGGCTGAAAATGCGCCATATCGTTCGCGCTTTTTTGTTTCTCCCCGAGCACAGGATGGCACCTACGACGATGCACCTGATGTCGTGCGACTGATGGCCAACGAGGGAGAAACGCTCGAGCACATCACCGGCGGAATGGGTTTCACCATTACAACCGAAGGAAATTTTGGCTTTTTGGACAGCCGGTTTGGCGAGCTAAACGCAGGTGTTTGGGTCTACGATGCGAACAACCAAAGACGGTCCATCATATTCGAGGGGGGGCTTCTCGTGGCCAGCGGACCGGATGCGGTGTCCGACTGCCTGTACAGTGACGAAAGAAGTACCCAGAGGATTTCTCAGCACATGGACTGGATTCCGCAACGGGGGGCCAGCCTGGAGATACGGAGCCCTGGGCATCTGGTCGCGCAGGAAGGGCGCATGGAGCTGGTGGACGACCGTGCCCCCAACCCCATAGGCGTAGAGGTACTACAGGAGAGCTTTGTCGATACCGCAGAGGAGAATGAGGACTTTGTCCTTTTGCGATATACCATCAGCAATCCGACAGGGCGCGAATTGGTCAATATTCATGTTGGCCTGATGTTCGACTGGCGGATGAATTCTGCTTGGGGGCAGGATCATGTCGGCTTCGACGGGACCAGGAATCTTGGAATCCAGCAGGATGCGGCCTCCAATCCGACCGCGGTAGTTGGTGCCATGCCGCTTTCAGCAAATGCTCCCGTGCACTTTAGGGCCCTTCGATACGGGGATCCACTGACGGACCAGACGAAATGGTCGTATTTGACCGGCGGAATTCAGAGCCCTGGATCTGGAGCCAATTACTGGACACAAGTGACGGGGCTGGGCCCATTCACGATATATCCGGGCCAAGAAATCCAGGTGGCTTTTGCGGTGGTTACCGGACGCAACAGGGAGGATCTCTTCCAAAATGCGGACAGTGCCAAGGTGCTGTGGGAAAGTACTGTGCAGCAGGCGCCGACGGTCCAGTTCATCCAAAACGTTGACGGGCCTGCGCTCGACGTATACCTTGACGGCCAGCGCATCTTTGACGACTGGGCGTTCCAATCAGCGTCTGCATTCGATATACTCTCCCAGGGCGAGCATACTATTGACATTGTTAGAGGGGGAGATGCCGACAATGCCCAACCCCTGCGCTCACAATCGATAGGCGTTGGCACGGCCACCGACTACCATGTGATAGCATACGGCAAAGGTGAGGATGTGGACGTCGCTATCGTGGATGATGTGCGACGGAGCCATGATGTAGACGAAAAGACAACCTTCTATGTGACGAATGGAGCCAGGGACTTGGAGGCGGTAGACGTACGCCTCATGCAGCCGGGTGACGCGGCTGTGGCCCTCCTTGACGATGCGACCTACGGCGCCGTCGGCAGCTACGTTACGGTGTCACCAGGGTCCCACGAAATTGAAGTGGTGGCTGCCAGCGATCAACGCCCGATCAATGTGTTTGAATTTGATCTGGGTGGCCTTTCCCGGCAAGCCTTTGTGCTGAGTCTCTCCGGCTCCGGCACGTCGGCCAGAGAAGGCCTTACCATGATAGGCGTGCAGGCAAACGGGACGGTATTTTTTCCTTCCGGCGTGACACGGATTGGCGACCAGACAGAGCTGCCGGAGCATTTTGTGTTGCACGGCAACTATCCAAACCCATTCAATCCACATACGACCATCCTGGTGGATTTGCCAATGTCGGCGACAGTCACGGTAGAGGTGTTCGACGTGCTGGGTCGTGCTGTCCTGCGGAGCGTACCCGAAGAACTGGAGGCAGGCAGCCTGCGGGCCATCAGGATGGACGTTGCGCAGCTGGCTTCAGGCACATATCCCTACCGCGTACGCGCTGCCACCGCTGCCGGGATGGAGGTTCGAACGAGTCACATGACCATACTGAAGTAGTGCCTGGCCGAAAATGCCTTCTGGCTTGTGGAGGGCTCCAGCACGGTATTTCAGGGGCAATTTTCAGGATTGTCGGAGTCTGACGGGCCTACGTGAATGCGCTCAGAACATGGTCTCCATGCCGCATAGTGCATGCACGTGCGTGGAATAGGCCACTCTTGAATTGTTGCAGCCAGCCTGGACGTTGCTATCCGATTCCGCTCGTGAGCGTCGTCTTTCTCGGCAGTCCCTGCGGCTTGCTTGTTGAGGCAGCCAGACGCTGGCGCGCTCGCCGCTCAGTCTCCCGCTGGCGCAGTATCAATCCGAGTCGATGCACATTTGCCGCCACAACAGAAAGCGCCACGCTGCGCGCAAATCCCTCCTTGCCGTGCGCCCGCACTCGATTCAATCCGCGGTGCTCCAGGTTGTTGATCGCTGACTCAATGGCCGGATGCTGCCGACGCGCTGCCACGAAGGCGTCGGCCCTTTCCCGCTCACGATCGGCCTCCGTGCCTTTTCCCTGCCTGGGCATCGCAGCCAGCCCTAGCTCTGCCTCAAACACGGTAAGGTTGTCTGGGCTGTAAAAGCCCCTGTCCACACTACAGGAAACCACGGCACCGTAGCGCTTCTTCGTTTCGGTTAACAGGGGCACGGCCGCGTCTACGTCCGTGCCCTCCCACTGAATCACGTGGTGGAGTATGAATGGGTGCGGATCTTCTATGACACACACCGGCACCCCCAACTCGGCCCTGATGCCTGCTTTCTGCTTGCAGATCCAACGCGTGTGCTCTTCATACACCGAAAACACCTTCTCCTCGTGCGGAATCCTGGATCAATCGCCGCTCTACCTGCTCTATCTGACGCTCACAGTGCGTCAGATACCGCGCAATCTCCGGATGCGGCACGGACTGCTGCTGCAACACCTGCACCGTAAACTTCACTTTCTTTACCACCACCTGGCATATTTCCAAGTAGGCCTGTACATCCTCTTTCGTGCGCCAGACGCACCGGAGCAAAGTATGCATGCACAGCGCGCAGCCAGCTCCTGTACTTGCGCCAGCCCGCTATGCAGTACCTCGATGCCGTGACCAACAGCACTATACACTGTATGGCATCCCACAATAGCCGCACATCGGTCGGCCAGTGCACGCCGGTCTCCACAACAAAAGAGTCTGCCCGTGTATGCAACTTTTTTGCAGCACCCACTTCCTGGTGCCCCACAGGCCACTACTACCTGATTGACCTCATCCAACAGTTCCGGTGTCAGCTTCGAATAGGTGTCAGCGTCGAAACATTGTCGATGATGGTCTGCCTCCGGAAGATGACCCGACCGCCCATCTTGTCATCCAACCCCAGCATCTGGCGCACGATATCCATGTGATTGACCAAGAACGTCAACCGATCAAAGTCACAGCCGAGTTCCTGCTTCAGGGTGGCCAGCACGAAGATGCTCCAGGAGTCCATTCCGGGCCGGCCTCGGTGCAGATCGCCAGGTTAGCAGAATGGGCGCGGAGCAGATCAAAAACCTTGGCGGGTGCCGGCAGATGGAGGTAGAGGGCCTGTAGTCCGAGCAGAATGGCTGGGATGTCGTCGCGGCTTTTGGGGTCGATCTGGATTTCAGCAATAGGGGCCTGTCCTAACGAAAACTGCGGCTCTCTGACGGATCTCATGCGAACGTTTCGAATGTTGGCGCGCCCCCCCCCTTGTAATGGCAGAATGGGGCATGAATCGGCTGAAAGATACGAATGGGGCCGAACATTCTAAAATAGGACGGGAGGGATAATAGGGGTCATAGTGGGGGTTCACACCTATTAAAGCCTTGCTAATGCCTCGCATATGTAATACTACTCCCCACGTACCCCCAGCTAGAGCTGTACTGGAGGCATTTCATCAAAACTCTTTCCGATCAATTCTTTTTCGGCCAGGCACTAGTTGGGACAGCGCTGCCAGCAATGGGATTTTCAGTCGTATCGCAGCTGCCGATGACCAGCAGCAGGGCTGCAAGGCCACTTCCAACGAATCAGGATGAGCTACCAAGCACGAGTGCATTCCGCTGTATCATCAGGATTCGGAATTGCTGGATACAATACCGATTGGTGGCATCTGTACATTCAGGAATAGCGTGACCGTGCCCCGAGAAAGAAGATCCCCGCAGACAAGCGAGCTAATCCAATTGGCCCAAACTGCGGCGAATGCTTCGCAGGGGTGCTGGGGCACGCGCAGACTAGCATATTCGAACCAGGGACGAACACTACGCCGCCAACCGGCCTGTCAAATATGACTCGAGGCTAGTCGGACTCGCGCGATGTGTATATTACTAGTGTGCGTCCGGTGAACCACACCTTGCCGGGGTGAAGGGCTGGTCAGGAGATTGTCACCTGACCCGAGGATCAAAGCCCACGACTGATGCGCAAGCCCAGACGCACGGCGGAAGAAATGTTTCCGCTGGTAGCACAGTGCCTGGCAGGGAGCCAGACAGCGGAGGCCTTTTGTGCCGAGCACGGAATCTGCCGTTCGCAGCTGTGTTACTGGCGGCACAAGTATGGTAAGAAGGCCGCTGCATCCGAAGGCGCAGTCTTTGTGGAGATAGGGGCCCATGCTCTGCGTGGGCAGGCACAGGCGGCCTATCCGAGCGGGGTGCGGCTGCGCTTCTTCGTGCCGGTATCCTCCTCGTTCTTGGCGACACTGGCTAAGCCGTGATCGGGCTGGGGCCTTCTCACCGGTACTATCTGCAGCGCAAGCCCGCCGACATGCGCAAGAGCTTTGACGGCTTGTGCGCTCTGGTGCACTCGGGCCTGGGGAAGGACCCGATGTCGGGTGACGTTTTTGTTTTTGTAAACCGAAGAAGGACGCATATAAAGCTGCTTTCATGGGATAGGAGCGGCTTTGCCCTTTTCTACAAACGGCTGGAAGCGGGCACGTTCGAGCCGCTCAAGAGCGACAAACCGACGTGGGCACAGATGGTGCTGCTACTGGAGGGGATATCGCTAAAGTCTCTCAAATACCGGCGCCGCTATGTGGCGAGGGGCTAAGAAGTAGGCGAATGATTATCTAAGAAAATGTGACTTTATGCTTGCGTAATCTGTTGAAGAATCATGCAGGCCACCGAAGCTCCCCCACCTCTTCCGCGACGCTTGACCTGCCCCGTGAGGAACTAGTAGGCCTGCACGAGGAAAACAGCCGGTTACGCCAGGAGAACGCCGGTCAATGTCTGCGATTGGCGGAGCTTGAGTTTCAGTTGGCTGAACTCCGGCGTCTGGTTTTTGGTGCCAGGAGCGAGCGGTTTGTGCCGGAGCCGGACACGCTGCAGGGAGCGTTGTTTGAAGAGGCGGAGTGTGTGGCGCCTTTGCCGTAGCCCGAGACCATCACGATAAAGCGGAGGCTGCCTGCTGCGAAGCGGGCTGCTGTACGCCAGGTGTTGCCTGCGCATCTGCGGCGCGAGGTGATTGTCATCGAGCCGGAAGAAGACACGGCGCTTCTCAATCGGCAAGGATGTGACGGAGACGCTGGATTACGAGGCAGCCAAGCTGAAGGTGATCCGGCGCGAGCGTCCCAAATACGTCGACCCCGCCAATGAGGCCAGAGGCGTGATCATGGCAGAGTTGCCGCCGCGCCTGATTGACAAAGGGATGGCGGAGCCGGGGCTGTTGGCGCATGTGACGATCGAGAAGTATTGCGATCATCTGCCTTTGTACCGGCAGCGGCTGCGTTTTCAGCGGGAAGGCGTAGCGCTATCGACCTCGACGCTGGCAGACTGGATAGCCCAGACGGCGTGGCATCTTGGGCCGCTGGTCGAGGCGCTCAAAGAGGAGGTACTGGCAAGCGGGTATCTGCAGATGGATGAGACAACGATCCAGGTGCAGGATCGCAGCAAGAAGGGCAAGACGCATCGCGGCTTTTACTGGGTTTATTACGCGCCGGAGCCGCAGCTTGTGGTAATGGACTATTGCAAGGGCCGCTCGCGAGATCGGCCGGAGGCGTTTTTGCGCGGATATGTCGGAGCCTTGCAGACGCACGGGTATGCGGCCTACGATGCGTTCGAGCTTTAGAGGTCAATCACGGCCTATGGGTGCATGGCGCACGCGCGCCGCAAGTTCTACGAGGCTCAAGGCAGCGAGCCGGATAAGGCCGGCTATGTGTTGGGGCAAATCAAGCTGTTGTACGACATCGAGCGCCTGTTGCGCGAGGAAGAGGCAAGTCCTGCTCGGCGGCGTCAGGTGCGCCAGGAGCAGGCCCAGCCGGTACTGGAGGCGCTGAAGCCTTGGCTTGTAGCCCATCCGGGGCTGCCGAGGAGTGAGTGGGGCAAGGCCGTTCGTTACATGCTAAACCGGTGGGAGAAGCTGACCCGTTTTCTGTCTGACGGCAGAATCGAGGTTGACAACAATCTGGTCGAGAATGTGATACGCCCGCTTGCCGTGGGACGCAAGAACTACCTGTTTGCGGGTTCGCATGCGGCAGCCCAGCGGGCAGCGGTGGTCTATTCTCTTCTGGGCACGTGCAAGCTGCACGGAGTAAATCCCCAGGCCTGGCTTGCCGACGTGCTGGAGCGCATTCCGACCCATCCTGCAAAGCGCGTGGCACGCCTCTTGCCCCATCGCTGGCAAGAGGCGCAGCAAGCTGCTTCATCGGCAGCTGCCCTGCAGCAATAAGGCAAGCTACTCCGGGTTGCAGAAGGCACCGGCGTATTCAGTGCGGACCGTGAATTTCCCCGGACGCGCCCTCTCGTCTTGCCGATGGAATCGTCGTGAATTGTTCAAGCACAAGATCCCGACACCGACGCCACCTCACAAGATGGGGTTCACCGGATGCATACTCCGAAGGAGCTCACTGACCATCGAAATGACATAGCTCATTGGGCCACTGGCAAGATAGATCCCTCGCGCCTGCGTGATCTGAAGCTTACAGCGTTGGAACTGATCCGCACGAAGTACCGCACGCCCAATGATGGCTAGTTCCGTTGAATGTCCTTACGCCCATAAAGGTGATCTTCGCTGTACTAGTGCAGTAAATACAGCGCCAATTAAAGTCCGAAGTGCAACAACTGTAGACAAGGTAGTATGCCCCTGAGTAGAGACAGAAGATAGCACAGGCAACGCGGAAAACGAGCTTCTTCGGAGGGAGGGCGGAGCCCGACCGGAGAAGAAGCTGCTTGCTGGCCGAAGAAATTCGCGCTCCTTGACCTTTGAGGCAGCCAATGCCGACGGGCGAGCATGGCTCTTCCCCTGCGTGTAGGCACGCATGATGTCACCCGAACATGGTACAATGGTCTATGGGTCTTTCTGGCGACGACCCGACTCAGACCATGGACGCGGAGGCTGCCACGCCCTCTAGTGCAGGAAGGAAAACCTCCGCCGGCGTGCGGTAGGCCAAGCATCGGCGCGGACGGTTGTTCAATTGCGCTTGCACCCGCCTCACCGCTGCCGGTTCAACCGTGTGAAAGTTGGTTGCCTTCGGGAAGTACTCTCGCACCAGGCCGTTGGTGTGCTCGTTCAGACCACGCTCCCAGGAGTGGTATGGCCTCGCAAAGTAAAACGATGCGGAAAGCGCGCTGGCGATCTGGCGATGATGAGCGAACTCCTTGCCATTGTCCGCCGTGATAGTAAGTACCCGGTCCTTTACCGGACTGAGACAACCTATGATCGCATGGCGGACCCCGATCGCAGCCTTTGACGCAACGTGCTCAAGAAACGTGAATTTCGAGGCGCGATCGACCATGGATACCAGTGCTCCCTGTTGTTTCGCCCCGATGATCGTATCAACCTCCCAGTCGCCTATCCGCGTCTTCTGCTCTACAATGGGATCACGTTCGCTGATGTCTACACGGTGCGGTATCAGGCCGCGCCCAGCACCGCTCTTGTTACGCCTGTTGTACCGCTTACCACGGCGACGCAGCAGCTTGTACAACGATCCGCCAGCGTGCGCCGTGATAAGGCGCTTTTCCCTAGTGGGTGCGAATCCCACCTAGTAACTGTCGCTCCAGCTAGTAGCGGCCAAAGCGGTTTATGGAGGTAACAACATGAGCTGAAGCACTTTGGTAAAGGGTCGCTTAGGCGATTCAGCGAGCATGCAGGCCGGAACGCGTAGTGAATGCCGAGCAGGCCTCGAAACATGCAATGCGGAAGCCGACCCTCCGTTGGTAAGGGGAAGGCCGCCGGTAGTCTGGGAAGAGAACGACACAAGCACCAGATTACTTCCGCCGGGGTAGTGGCACTGGCATGCATGCAAGATGGGAAAAGTAGCAACACGGGAAGCCCTGCCGGAGGCACACGTAAGCCAACCGATTTCCCGCAAGGGACAGATTGGGCCGTCAGGGTGGCGGATGGGTCCGTAGTACCTGTGACGCGGGGTAATGCTCGTCGAGGAAAGGGACCCTCATTCAAGAGCAATACGCAAAGGGGGAAAGGCAATGGTTACTGACGCAAGTCTAACAGGATCAGAATCAGTTCGGGACCTGCAGCGCGTATTACATGTCAAAGCGAAGGAAGACCCCAAGCGTCGTTTCCATGCATTGTGTGACAAAGTGTGGAGGAAGGATTTCTTATTCGCAGCCTGGCAACAAGTACGCCGTAACGGCGGCAGTGCCGGTGTGGATGGAGAGACCTTTCGAGACATTGAAGCGCACGGCATAAATCGATGGCTGGGGGAACTGGCGCGGGATCTAAGGGAGGGTACGTACAAACCGCGTGCGGTACGTCAGGTACTGATCCCGAAGAAGCAGCCAGGCAAGTTCCGGCCGTTAGGCATTCCCTGTATTCGTGACAGGGTCGCGCAGACATCGGCAATGCTGGTGCTGGAGCCGATCTTTGAAGCGGATTTACAAGAGGAGCAATATGCCTATCGGAAGGGACGTGGCGCACAGGAAGCGGTCAATCGCGTCCACAGGCTCGTAAATACGGGCCGCCGGGAAGTGGTTGATGCAGACCTGTCGAACTACTTTGGTGAGATACCGCATGATAAGATGATGAAGTCTCTGGCGCGTCGCATCAGCGATGGTCGGATGCTCGAACTCATCAAGTCATGGCTGGTGATGCCGGTAGTGGAAGATGACGGTAAGGCAGGCAAACGCCTGACGAACCGGGCTCGGAAGGAAGGAAAGGGTACGCCGCAAGGCGCGCCAATCTCTCCCTTGCTGAGCAACACAGGCGATCGCCGATCGCCTACATGCGCCGTTTTCTCATTGCCTGGAAGCTGCTGGGCTATGCCCGGCGCTTCCAAGCGTCGATCGTGAACTACGCCGATGATTTTGTGGTACTCGGAAAGGCCGATGGTACAGCGATGCTGGAAGCGGTGGAGACCATAATGCAACGGCTGAAACTGCCGATCAACGCAAGGAAGACCCGATGCGTCCGGTGCCCCGAAGAACCGTTTGAGTTCCTTGGGTACCGGATTGGGCGCAACTTTCGCCCGGGCGGCAGAGGATCCTATATAGGGACTCGCCCGAGCAAGAAGAGTGTCCAGAGCATATGCCGCAGGATCAGTGAGCAAACGGCGGCAAGGCACGGACTGCTGTCCATAGAGGAGATGGTACCACGCCTTAACTGGTTAATGACCGGATGGGCCAACTACTTCCGACTTGGACAAGTCAATCCCGCCTATGCAGGCATAGATGCACACATGAAGAAGCGGATTCGCCAGTGGCTCTGTCGCAAGCACAAGGTTCAGTCCGGGGGGTGGGCGCGCTTCCCACACGAAGAGCTATACAAGAAGTATGGCTTGATATGCCTTGAGCCAACGACCAAGGGCCTTCCGTGGGCGAAAACATGATCTTGTCTGAAAGCCGGATGCGGTAATTCTGCATGTCCGGTTTGATGAGCGGCGGGCGGAAACGTGCTCCTAATGGGAGTAACGCGCCGCCCGTCGACTCTACCGCTC
Organism: Rhodothermales bacterium; assembly: GCA_965216255.1. Classification (GTDB taxonomy): domain Bacteria; phylum Bacteroidota; class Rhodothermia; order Rhodothermales; family Bin80. The sequence continues at coordinate 1,856,796 of OZ244148.1, read as the reverse complement.
GGTCCGCCCAGCTATGCCTGTAAATCCATGTGGTGCTTACCGAAACGACACCATCACGACGAAGTCGACCCGAGACCTGCTCTGGACTCCAGTACAGGGCGAGCTTCTCACGCACAAGAGACCACATCGCTTCAGTCATCTTCCGTGGACGCAACGATGCCTTCCTCCGCCGCCCGCTGGCCAAGCGGGTAGCCTGTTGATACCGGTAGCCCCTACCTCCGCTGTTGCGATGCAACTCCCGGCTGATCGTCGATGGCGAGCGACCCAACTGTCGCGCAATCTCGCGCAGCGAATCAGCTCGCTTCCTCAATGCGTGAATCTGGCACCTTTCCTCATAGGAAAGATGATGATAGCCCGTCGCCATTTGATACCCTCCAATGATGTCTTAACGGAGCGTACCGGCATCATCTCGCTCACATGTAATCAGCGTGATGAATACGCGCTTGCTAGCGCGCTGTCATCCAAATCAAGTGTTGCACTTCGTTGTTAAATGGGCCGACGAAAAGGCCGAGTAGAATCCCAGAATATGGAACGGTTGGTAGATATACATCCCATCCAGCAATGCCAGGTTGTGGGATGGCTCTCCGCCTCGGATAAATACCTGGCCGCCCCGGTCCCCTATGGAGATCACGCCCGGCATGGTGGACAGATACGACACCAAGTCGCCGGACACATCGGGGCCGGCACCAGATCCACGTCCCGCGGCCGCACGGTCTGTAGGCCTGCCGCCACGATTGCGCCGCATTCCCGCTCGACTTCGACTACCAACTCTTCGAGCGCTATGCCTTGCACCAGGGCGAGGGCCAGCCGCTCGGTACCTCCCGGAGCAAGTACCAGCGTGTCTGCGGCCGTTTGGTAACCGATGTACGAGGCGCGGAGGATATACCGCCCTGCAGGCAATCGAATGATGATGAAGAAGCCGTCGTCGTCCGTAACGCTTCCGCGCAAGTTGCCGGTAGCATCCATTGCCCGACATTTACGCCTTGCAAAGCCTGACCGTCCGCAGCGTCGGTGACGAAGCCGCGAATGGTTCCCGTCTGCGCCTGCGCACATGACACGACAGCGGCAAGGCAGAAAGCCGCAAATACGTGCCGAACCACGAACTTCATCATTAATATTCGGTCAAGAAGCCGAATAATCGTTATTCCCAAGCGGCCGGCCGGAGGCCAAAAAAATCACAGCATACCCAATTCTAGCTTGGCCTCGTCTGACATCATGTCAATCGTGAATGGAGGATCGAAGGTCAACTCCACGCGGGCATCCGTAACCCCGTCGGTCAGCATCACAATGGACTCGACCTGATTCGGCAAGCTGTCCGCAACCGGGCAGTTGGGTGTCGTTAGGGTCATGGTAACATATACGCTGTCATCCGGCTCCAGGCGAATCTTGTAAATGAGGCCCAGATCGTACACGTTGACCGGGATCTCGGGATCGAAGACTTGCCGGATGGAGGCTATGACCTCATCCAGCAGCTTCCGGTTTGTGGCATGGTCTACGAATTCCGGTGTCATGAAGGTGTGGCGTTGGCGGCGTGTGTCTGCGCGTCACGCTGAATGCGCTTGATCATGGAGAGAAGTCCGTTCTTGCGGCGGGCAGTAACCATGTATTGCATACCGATTTCGGCCATGAGGGCTTCAAGATCAGCTGCAGCAATCACATGCGCAGGTTGACCCTGCAACAAACGCACAAGGACCGCGATCATTCCCTTGGTGATGAGAGCGTCGCTGTCGGCCTCGAAAAAGAGTTGCCCTTGCCGCTGTTCCGTATGCAGCCACACGGTGGAGAGGCAGCCGTGGACACGATGCGTTTCGATTCTGTAAGCCTCCGGGTAAGGTGGTAGGGCCTCTCCCAACTCCATGAGGAATTCGCACTTGGCGTCGGTGTCGTCGAAGAGGCTGAACTCCTCCACCATTTCTCGGTGCCGGGTGCCGAGGTCCGTTTGGGTGGCCGTTCGGAAGGCCGCCGCGCGGCGATCTGCAGGCTTGAGTCTGCTGGCCACGGCTAGCAGGGCGTCCGCCAGCCGGTCTACATCTTCCTTGGTGTTATAAAAGGCAAGCGATGCCCGCACCGTACCGCTGATACCCAGCCTTTTCATGAGCGGCATCGTGCAGTGGTGCCCTGTTCGTACGGCGATGCCGTGCTCGTCCAGTAGCCGGCCTACGTCATACGGCGCGGTGCCATCCAGTAGGAAACTCACCACGGCTGCCTTTCTTGGCGCTGTGCCAACGAGGCGCAACCCGGGCACAGCCTTGAGGCGGTCTTGCGCGTACTCCAGCAAGTGGTCTTCGTAGGCGGCGATGGCATCCAGCCCCAGATCTTCCACGTAGTCCAGCGCCGCCGCGAGGCCCAGCGCGCCCGCAATATGCGGCGTGCCAGCCTCAAATTTGTGGGGCAGCTCGGCATAAGTAGACTGCTCATAGGTGACGCTGTGGATCATGTCTCCGCCACCCTGATACGGAGGCATGGCCTCCAGAAGCGCCTCCCTGCCGTAGAGGATGCCGATTCCCGTGGGGCCGAAGACTTTGTGCCCGGAGAAGCAGTAAAAGTCGCAGCCGAGCTCCGTTACGTTAACCCGCATGTGCGGTGCTGCCTGGGCACCGTCTACCAGAACAGGGATACGGCGCCGGTGTGCTGCTACAACAATCTGCCGAACCGGATTGATGGAGCCGAGGCTGTTCGATACATGTACTACGGCGATCAGCTTTGTTCGCTCGTTAAGGACCTGTTCCAGACCGTCCAGTTGCAGCTCGCCGCGCTCATCTACAGGAAGAATCCTGAGGGACGCCCCTTTCTCCTCGCAGAGGATGTGCCAGGGCACCATGTTGGAATGATGCTCCATGCCCGTTACGACGACTTCGTCGTTTTCCGAGACAGAGCCGCGGCCGTAGGTGGCGGCAACCAGGTTTATGGCCTCCGTCGTTCCCCGCGTGAAAATGATTTCGTGCGCATGGGCGGCACCGATGAAGCCGGCTATCCGCGTCCTGGACGCCTCGTATGCATCGGTCGCCCGCTGGCTGAGCTCGTGGACGCCCCGGTGCACGTTACTGTGCTCCTGGCTATAGTATGCCGTTAGCCGCTCTATGACCTGCGTGGGTTTCTGCGCAGAAGCCGCATTGTCCAGATAGACGAGCGGCCGGCCGTGTACACACTGATGCAGCGCAGGAAAATCACGCCGGATACGGTCAATGTCCAGTGACATGGCCGTCGCAGGAGCATCGAAAGCGGAGCGCAGCATGGGCGGCCTCCTGGCTGGTACGGCGAAGCGCCTGATCTAGGACCTGCCGAGCCAGGCGGCGACCAGATGTTCGAGGTGCTGTCGCAGTGGTGGCAGGCGGATGGGCTCGAAGAGTTCGCGGGAAAAGGATTCCAGCAGGATGGCCCTGGCCTGCTGCGGCGTCAGTCCGCGCGCCCGCAGATAAAACAGGGCATCCTTGTCCAGCTGTCCGGTGGTTGCCCCGTGGCTGCATTTGACATCGTCCGCATAGATCTCCAATTCGGGCTTAGCATACATCCGGGCCGTGTCGGTCAAAACGACGGCCTTGCTGGACTGATACGCGTTGATCCGCTGCGCATCCTGCCGGACAAGTACCTTGCCGTTGAATACACCCGTTGCCCGGTCGTTGAGAATGCCCTTGTAAAGCTCAGAGCTGTAGCAGTCCGGCTTGGCATGGTCTACCAGCGTGTGGTTGTCGACATGCGTGGTCCCGCACGCAAGAAATAATCCGTTCAGCTTGGTTTCGCAGTGCTCCGCGTTCGCTGTGATAACGACATTGTTGCGGACAATCTCGCCGTCGAAGGTGAAAGTATGGCTGCCGAAATGGCTTCCGGCTTTCTGATTCGCGTGCAGGGAGGTAACCGTAGTCACGGTGGCAGGTAGCGTCTGCACCTCGACAAGCTCTACCCGGGCGTGGCTCTCAACGCAAACCTCGGTCACGGCATTCACAAACGCCGGGTTAGCATCTCGTATTTCCGCCGACTGGACGAGCTCGAGAAGAGACTCTGCCCCGGCCACCACTAGCGTCCGGGGCTGGAGGAATGCTGCCGACGTAATAAGATGAACAAGATGAACGGGGCGATCTAGCTGGACGCCGCGCGGAAGATATATGAATGCTCCGTCTGCCAGCCCCGCCGTATTTAGGGCAACAAAGGGACAGCCGTCAATTGGGGCGTAGCGTGACAGGTGGCGCCGCACGACCTCGTTATGGGTGTGACATGCTTCTGCCAGGCCCGAAACCACCGTTCCCTCCGGCAAATCGCCAATGCGGGAATGCTCCCGGCTGAACCGGCCATCTACCAGCACTACCACGTGGGCATCCAGGCCTGGTATGGCGACGGGTGCCGTGCCGGCCGCAATGCCGGACTCCAGGGGAATTGGACGCCGCAGAACGCTGCGCAGGTTGGTGTATTTCCAGGCTTCCGTTCGGGGCCTGGGAAAGCCCTGCACGGCGAAGCAGTCCAGGGCTTCTTTACGCAGCGCAGCCAGGTGCGCCGACTTGCCATTGGTAGATGCTTCCCCTAAACGGGAAAATGCGGACAGGAATCGGTCTTCAAGCCGCAGGGCAGCCGCTCTCGCCATAATTAGCACGCACAAGTGCCCCTACGCGGGGACGGTGGAGGTCTCGTCGCGAATCCAGTCGTAGCCGCGCGCTTCCAAAGCGAGCGCCAGCTCCTTGCCGCCGCTCTTCACGATGCGGCCGTCCACCATGACGTGTACAAAGTCTGGAACGATGTAATTCAGGAGCCGCTGATAATGCGTGATGACCAGAAAGGCCCGTTCGCGTGTACGCAAGATGTTAACGCCGTCGGCTACACACCGAAGCGCGTCAATATCAAGGCCGGAGTCCGTTTCATCCAGGATGGCCACGGTAGGCTCCAGCATGGCAAGCTGAAAAATCTCGTTTCGCTTCTTCTCGCCGCCGGAAAAGCCTTCATTGACCGAACGATGCTTGAGCTTTGAGTCCATTCCAATGAGGGCCGCTTTCTCTCGGGCACGCTTGAGCAAAGCCGCTGCGCCCAGCGGCTCCTTGCCCCGATGTGCGCGTACCGAATTGACAGCCTGCTTGATGAAATTCATCATGCTCACGCCCGGCAGCTCCACCGGGTACTGGAACGCCATGAACAGGCCTGCGCGGGCGCGCTCGTCTACCTCCAAATCGAGGAGATCCTCACCCTGATACCGTACTGTTCCGCCGTCCACATCATAGTCCTCCCGTCCAGCCAAGACGGATGCGAGCGTGCTTTTGCCAGAGCCATTCGGGCCCATGACGGCATGCAGTTCGCCGGGATAAATCGTAAGGTCGACCCCCTTTAGGATGGGCATGCCGTCGACGGATGCCTTCAGGTCTTGTATTTTAAGAATGGGTTGCATGCGTAGATCGCCGGGCCGTTGGCGCGGCTCTATTTAACAGAAATTATGGGAACAGTGGCTATCCTACGGAGCCTTCCAGCTCGATGGCCAGGAGCTTGCGAGCCTCCACGGCAAATTCCATCGGAAGCTTGGCCAGAATCTCTTGGCAGAAACCGCTGACAATAAGCTTGATGGCATCCTGCTCGCTGATGCCCCGCTGCTTGCAATAGAAGATCTGGTCCTCTCCTATCTTCGAAGTCGTGGCTTCGTGTTCCACCTGCGCCGTAGGGTTTTTGACCTCTAGGTAGGGAAAGGTATGGGCACCGCAGCGATCCCCTAGGAGCATGGAATCGCACTGGGAGAAATTGCGGGCATTTTCGGCTCCCTTGTTGACGCGTACCAGCCCCCGATAACTGTTGCTGGACCGGCCGGCTGAAATTCCCTTGGAAATAATGGTGCTTGAGGTATTCTTGCCTAGGTGGATCATCTTGGTGCCGGTATCTGCCTGCTGCCTGCCCTTGGTAAAGGCCACGGAATAGAACTCTCCGATTGATCGATCTCCCTTCAGAATGACGCTGGGGTACTTCCATGTGATGGCCGAGCCCGTCTCCAGCTGTGTCCATGAAATTTTGGATCCGGAGCCGGCACAGAGTCCCCGCTTTGTGACGAAATTAAATACACCTCCTATTCCTTCAAGGCTGCCTGGATACCAATTCTGGATCGTCGAGTATTTAACCTCGGCGCCCTTTGCCGCCACGATTTCCACTACGGCCGCGTGCAACTGATTCTCATCGCGTCGCGGAGCAGTGCAACCCTCGAGGTAGGATACGTAGGATCCTTCATCGGCCACAATCAGCGTCCGCTCGAATTGCCCCGTGCCGGCCTGGTTGATCCGGAAGTAGGTAGAAAGCTCCATGGGGCACCGTACTCCCGGCGGGATGTAGCAGAACGAACCGTCGCTGAAGACCGCAGCATTCAGTGCGGCATAAAAGTTGTCCGTATGCGGTACGACGGACCCCATGTATTTCTGCACCAGCTCCGGATGCTTCTCTACCGCTTCCGAGAATGAGCAAAAGATGATGCCCAGCTTGCCCAGCTCTTCCTTGAAGGTGGTAGCAACCGATACGCTGTCAAGCACGGCATCCACGGCCACGCCTGCCAGTAGCTTGCGCTCTTCAAGCGGGATGCCCAACGCGTCAAAGGTTCGCAGCAATTCGGGGTCAACCTCGTCGAGGCTTTCATATTTCGGCTTACTATTGGGCGCCGAGTAGTAACTGATAGCCTGAAAGTCGATGTAGGGATAGTCTAGATGCGCCCACGTTGGATGCTTATCTTTGTCATCCGCCAGCGTCTGCCAATGGCGGAATGCCTGCATCCGTCGTTTAAGCATCCATGCGGGATCGCCCTTTTTTTCAGCAATCAGCCGTACGACGCCTGCATTGAGGCCCTTCGGAATGGTGTCAGCCTGAATGTCGGAGACCCACCCGTGCTCGTAGTCGCTCTCGGCGACTTCATGTAGATACTGCGTGTCGGTATTCATCCGGTGACGGTCATGTTTCGGAGCACTGTCGAAGAATGTGCGCCGCAAAACTTTATCTGTGATACGTTCGTTCATGTGGTCTGTTTCTGAATTCAACCGCTTGTTTCCGAAACTTCTGCTACTGATTGATGGACCTTCAGATTACAGATCGTGCTCTTGGAAGAATTCGGGAGATTGCCCGCGGGGAGGACGTCGACCTGGCTACCCACGTGCTGCGCGTAGCCGTGGTGCCGGGCGGATGTTCCGGCCTGACATATGAATTGGGCTGGGATTCAATCATAAACGAGGTGGATCAAGTCAGGACTGTCGAGGGCCTGCGCGTGGCCGTTGACAGGCGCAGCGGCCTCTACGTGGAAGAAGTCGAACTCGACTTTTCAGACGGCCTGGAAGGGAAAGGATTTCATTTCCGAAATCCGCAGGCCGCCCGGACCTGCGCATGCGGCGAGTCATTCGGGCTGTAGCGCATCCCTAGTTCCTGCGCCAGCGAACGAAGTCGCCTTCCACGATGCCCTGTGCGTCCACAAAGCCGGCAGGTACTTCAAGCACGTGCTGGGCCGGGACGCGCGACCGGATCAGATCCACCGAGAAAGGCTTGGCATAGGTGGAGAAATCCACTACCTGGGAGTCTGCGGCGATAAAAAGCAGATCCAGAGCCAGCGGCGTATTCCCCATCCAAAATTGACGTACTTCCTCCTGTTCGAAGGGAAAGAGCATACCCGAATTTGGCGGAAAGGACGTTCGCTGCATCATGCCCCGCTCTTGGGCTGAGTCAGATTCCGCAATCTCGATGTCGATGGCAAGCAGCGGCTCACCCGTGCGCACAAACTCGAGCACTCCGTCCACCCGAAATGGTATGGACACTTTGGCGGGACGTGTTTCCTCCTCGACGCCGCGGCAGGAGATGGCTTGAACCACCATGATGCTAAGGACCAGAAGGCGCATGGTCATTCTGTTCGGTTCCATCTTATGGATACGCTCTCGTCAATGCGAAACCGGTCAGAGAACCCGCCCCTGACCTCTACCACATACTGGGCCAGCCCGTCGGAGAGAATGTTTTCGCGAGAAAGTGGCCGCGTGCGCTTTGCGATGTTCACGATGCTAGTATCAGACGCAAGGAACATGATGTCGAGCGGCATCGGAGTGTTCGCCATCCAGAACCGAAGGCTATCCGGTCTGGAAAACAGAAAAAGCATCCCTTCACCGAGGGTCATCTGCCGACGGGCCATTAGGCCACGCTGCCGGCTCGCTTCATCTTCCGCTATTTCGACGTCAATGGTATGCACGATGGCCCCGTCCGGGCGCAAGAATTCCAGCGTGCCATCCCTGCGGAACGAAGCCTCTTCTGCAGGCCCCTTGGAGGCGCATCCGGCAAATGCAAGGAGGAAAGGCAAGTAGGCTTTCACGTGTGGCCGTCGAATAGTAGGGTGCTACCGCGGTGGCCCTTGTACCGTCTGTACGGGTAGCGGTTCGTCACGGCAGAAGTCGTGCGGTCACCGTATCGCAGAGCAATTTGCCACGTTCTGTAAGCCAGACATGGCTTCCCTTCTCAATCAGCCCGAGGGCTTCCAATTCTGCCAATTCCTTGTGCCTGTGCGCCGCCAGGTCGTAGTCGAAGGTTGACTTCAGCTCTTCCAGATCAATCCCTTCCGCCGTTCGAAGCCCGAGCATTAGGCGTTCATTGGCAAGGTTGGCTCTTGTCAGCGTCTCCCTGAAATCGACGGGCAATGTTTCTTCGGCAAGCACAGACATATAGCGGCGCAGGCTGCGCACGTTGCTCCAGCGCTCTGCAGGCTCCCTTTGGGGCGGATCCCAGCGGAAGGAATGTGCGCTGGGCCCCAAGCCCAGGTAGTTGGCATGCTGCCAGTAGCGCTGATTGTGCAGGGCCCGGTGGCCGGGCAGCGCAAAGCTGGAAATTTCGTACTGCTGGTAGCCTGCCGCACTAAGGGTATCCATGGTGTGCCCGAGGCACTGTGCCTGGTGTTCCTCATCTGCAGGACGTATGAGCCCCCGCCGCACGAGTTTATGAAGCGGAGTACCTTCTTCAATGGTGAGCCCGTACGTCGAAATATGGGGTGTGCCTAGGTCCATGACCCGGGCCAGGTTAGTCATCCATCGGCCTATGGACTGTTCGGGCAGGCCGAAGATCAGGTCTACCGTGAAATTCTGGAAGCCCGCCTGCCGCAGCACCGGGATGGCGGCCTCGGCCTCGGCGCTGGAGTGGCTGCGGTTCATGAAGCGGAGATCCTCTTCGAAGAACGACTGAATGCCGATGCTTACGCGGTTGATGCCGAGTTCCCGGAGCCCGGACAAGTACTGCAGGTCCAGGTCCTCCGGGTTCATTTCGAAGGTGACCTCGCGTGCTGCCTCCAGATGAAAATGCTGCCTTAGCGCAGAAAGAATGCGCCCAAGGTCGGATAGCGAAAGCAGCGATGGCGTGCCACCGCCGAAATACATCGTTTCCACGCTTTCGTGCCCGTAGAGACGGCCGTAGTGCTGTATTTCGCGGCAGAGGGCATCCACGAACGTGGTGCGCTCTCCCTTGGTCGTGACAAAATAGAAGTCGCAGTAAACGCAGCGCTGGCTGCAAAAGGGAATATGAACGTAGATGCCGAGCATGGAACAGACGCCCAGTTCAGCGGGCACGATGCGATCGGTTCGCTCGGCGGCTTGCCATGCCAGCGCAATAGGCGCCGGCCCCTGTGCCGGTTCGAGCCTTGGGGCTCTGGATCAGACGATGTGAAACGCGCACCGCCGCTCTCGCCGATTTTGGACCCTGGATAAAGCTCCGTGCCTGCGGCCTCGTGCTACATTACAATTCCCAATCGTATGGGGAGCAGCAGGTCCACGTAGTCCTTGGCAATGAGTAGCGCGGGGTCTATCTCTATGTACAGAGACGTGTCCACAAGCCCTACGACCCACCCTATTCCGGCGTGTAGGGTGGGACCACCCTCGCCGGACTCTCTTGCGTTTCCGACGGGTATGTGGCCGCCGAATCCGGTAATCACGTAGGGCGAGCGGGGATGGTGGGGATATATCGTGATGATTGCCGAACCCTGCGGGTTTACATAATAGGCGGCGTCCTCTCGCCCGCCAAGGACGAAGCCCGTAAGCCCCAGGTCGATGGCAAAGGAAAGATCCCTGTTGTAAGGGAATGCAACCCTGGCATTGAGTCCTAAGGCTAACAGGCGTTCCCCGGTGGTCAGCATGGTATTCAGACCCAGTCCAATCCGGGGTTTAAGTTTCTGGGAGGTTGCAGTAAGCGACGGAACCAGCATGAGGACGGCAGCTGCCAGCGCGCCGGCAAGGCTAGATCTTGGATACATAATGAACGCTAGGTGGAATTCGGTAGGCGCATGGTACTACTACTTGGGGGTGTAACGGTTGCACTGGGACAAGCTACTTCGAACGTCAGCTGACCGAAGGAGTACCACGGAAGCGTCACAATGGAGGGCAAACATTAAGGAATTTCCATGGCGAAGCAGCGACTGAACGTGGATGATGCCTACCAGTTGGAATCTACTCTGGGGGAGCAAGAGCGGCTTATCATGCTGACTGCCAGGCGGTATGCACAGCAGAAACTGGAACCGCGGGCACTTGAAGGTAACCAGGATGAGGTATTTCACGGTGAGATTCCTCGGGAAATGGGGGAGCTAGGGTTGCTTGGGGCATTCATTCCGGAAGCATACGGCGGGGCTGGTGTCAGCTATACCTCGTACGGACTGGTGGCTCGTGAACTCGAACGGATCGATTCGGGCTACCGGTCCTTCATGTCCGTGCAGTCTTCGCTGGTTATGCTTCCGATTCATCGGTTTGGGACCGAGGAGCAGCGAAGAACCTACCTGCCGGGTCTCGCCGCCGGTGAACTCATTGGCTGCTTCGGCCTTACGGAGCCCAATCACGGCTCCGACCCAGGATCCATGGAGACAGTGGCCGCGCGCGTCGAGGGAGGCTGGGTGCTGAATGGGGCCAAGATGTGGATCACGAATTCTCCGATTGCCGATGTCTCCGTGGTGTGGGCCAAGGCGAAGGGTCGCCCGGCCGATGCCGGCATAATACGCGGCTTTCTAATAGATTGCGACAGTAAGGGCTTCACCGCGCCTAAGACCGGGCACAAGATGTCCCTTCGCGCCTCGCATACCGGCGAAATCGTACTGCAGGACGTGTTTGTACCTGAATCTCGGGTGTTTCCCGAAGTGCGGGGGCTGCGTGGGCCCTTTGCTTGTCTCAACAGCGCCCGTTACGGTATTGTGTGGGGTGCGCTGGGCGCCGCGGAGAACTGCTTCCGGCGGGCGCGGCGCTATGCGCTGGAGCGCCATCAATTCGGATATCCAATTGCGGCGATGCAGTTGGTTCAGACGAAGCTTGCCAACATGCTCACCGACATCACACAGATGCAGCTACTGGCTTGGCGTCTGGGGGCGCTGATGGATGCCGGTGAGGCCCGGCCCGAAATGGTGTCCCTGGCCAAGCGCAACAACTGTGGCACTGCACTCGCCATTGCCCGCACGGCCCGCGACATTCTGGGAGGAAATGGCATCAGCGGGGAATTTCGCGTCGTGCACCACATGATGAATCTCGAAAGCGTAAATACGTATGAGGGTACTTATGACATTCATGGCCTGATACTTGGGCGCGCCATTACGGGACTGCAGTCCTTCGTCCCCAGGGGGAACGATAATGGCTGATCCTATGTCAAAGTATTTCGCTTAATGTCCCGCGGCACGTAGCCAGGTTATTGATCGTTTGGCGCTATGGGTCTTAATTACTGGGAACTGTTTGCTTTTGCCAGCGCCTCCTTCGGGTTACTCATTGGTGTAGCGTATGCACTCCGGCCATTCGTGGCCAAACTATTCGAAAACCGCGATAGCGGGCTTGGCGCATCCATCAGTCAGGCGGAATTGGAGGAAATGATTAGCAGGGCCGTCGCGGCGGGAAACGCTCCACTGCATTCCCGGCTGGAGGCGATGGAGGAAGATATGGGAGAAGTGCACCGTGCGCTGGAAAGCAAGCGGGACCGTAGTGCCTTGCGTGGACGCTCCAAGCTGTAGGGCAAGCGGGGCTGCACGCCAAAATCGGACGGTCGATGGCAGAGCCGCCCCCACCTGCTTCCAAGTAGCATACCGAACCCGTACCTTGCTCACCACAGCATTGGGCTCACCACAGCATTGGGCTCACCACAGCATTGGGCTCACCACAGCATTGGGCTCACCACAGCATTGGGAATGATCGCGCTAGTCTCTGTGCCTGGGAAAAATTTGGTGAGAATCGGCTCGCGATAGGTTCGATACGGCAACTGGGCCTGGATGGCGACGCGAGCCGCTCCGCCCGGGAAGTGGAGTGTGACGCTTGGAAGTGGCTGGACGTTGTCGCTGCAGCCGAGGGAGCTGCAAGGATCGGATCCCATGGCAGCTCTTGTGCACGCTTATATGCGGTCGAAAGTGTGTTCAGACACCGGTGGCTGGGCGGGCGCTAAAGCAATGAATTTGGTGGACGCAAAAGAGCGCGTAGGGGAATTGCGCCAGTCGGAAGGCATTTCACTCAACGATTTGGGATGTCTCTTGCCGGCGCATGCCGACCTGCTCGATCTGCTGTCGCAAGTTTTGGAAGACAAGTACGAGCACGTACTTAGGGAATTTGGCCTTGATGAAATCGCAAACCTTCTCGCTACCAATGCAGGTCGGTTTCTTCCAACGCAGGGAGGCTGGCCGCCGTATTGAGCTGGATATTGTACCAGAATTGGAAGATCTCTGCCGGGTTCAAGAGCAGTATGAGTTGGAAGCTGGAACCTGTGCCCAGCTTGGAGCCTATTTCGCGGCCGTTGCCATGATTGGGGCCGCCATGTAGGCGGCACTCCTGATTGCGTGTCTGAATCTTCCGGAAGAAGCTTGCCAGGCGCTGGAAGACTTGCTTGGACTGCCAGGCCCTCAGCTGCTTTTTCCCGGACCGGAGCAACCATATTTGCACAGATCATTCGAGCAAACAATGTCACAGGCGTTCCGGTGTATGATGCCCGGATTGGGGCAATTTGCCTGGAGCCTAAAATTCGCCGCATCATAACGGAGGACATGCTCTTCCGGCAGTATGTAGGTCTTCAGGTTCTGCGCTCCAGTTAGCGATGACCATAGTTTGTGCCTAAGTGCAGACCATGTATGGGATTTGGCAAGTTGCGACCGACCAAAGCTGGTCAAATTTGGATGCGGAAGCGTGAAGCCCCCTCGTATCACATGGTCCCATTGCCTTTCAAGACTCTACGCCACGTCTCGAACGAAAGCCACCAATCGAGGGCGCCTGCATTTTTCACGTCGCCGCGATAGTATGATTCAATGATGCTTGCGAGCACGGCGGCTTCGTACGGAGCGTAGGTCTGCACATCCTGGGAATGTAGCGTATCCAGGACGAACGACTTGAGCACAAGCAGGAATTCCTTTCTCCGGGTGCCGTGGTATTGTCGTCCAATCTGCTTTGAAGCTGCGCAGACCAGGTGGACACCTGGTCCCGAAATCCAATATGGGTACGCTACATTGTCCTTCACGAGTTGATGTCGGGCAAGGCTTGGGCGTCGCGCACGGATCAGTCTTCGAAACAGGCGCCCGGATCGGCGTAGTGAAAGAGGCATGCGGAAAACTCGCCGGAGAACAGACGGCTGCGCAAATGGCATAAAGCATTCGAGGAGGCCATCGAGGCGCTGCTGTTCCAGGCCAAAAAAATTCGGAAGGCGCGATCGCACGCCGATAAGGTCAAGGCGATTCTCGTAGTGTAGCTCTTTCGGAATCGCGGCCCACGACGCATCGATTTGATATAATGTGCCGTCCGTCATCAGCTGCTGCGCTTGCTGCGCGAAGCAGCCGAAGCGTTCGATTCTCAAATGCGGAAGAATGTCCACAGGCCGTGTCGCGCCCTTTCCGAACCAGCGCAGACGGTTCATGAACTGCCGCCTGGCAGCCTCGCCCAATGCTCCATCGATCATGGTATAGCCCGCCGCGTGCAAGGCTGCAGGATTATTGCGGGAAAGGACCGAAGACGCTGGGGCGATAGTCTGCGAAGCGGCGACAGTGCAGAAAAGAAGATCCAAGCATTCGTCGATGTCCGGAACGGTATGGTCGAGGTGCAGGTGCGGAAGTGCTTCTTTCCGGGCGATTGCGTTGGAAATCCGCGTATCCGGATGATCCGCAGCTCCGAAGACATGGGTCGACGCGCAAGGGGGGGAGAGCGCCAGAAGCAGCCGTGAATCGAGGCCTCCGGAGAGTCCGAGACTCAGCTTGCTGGGGCCTTCCGGGCGGAGCATTGCGCCGAGGCGCTGCGCGAAGATGCTGCCCGTGCGATCTGACTCGTCAATATCAGGCGTCCAAGCTTGCTCTGTGATGCGAAGCCGGCCGCAATCAAACTCGGCATGGCCGCCGGCTCCCAGCCGCTCAAGACCGTGAACCGGAGATTGGGCAGAGAGCTGGTTGAAGATCATCCATTGGGCTCCGAAGACGGCAAAGTCAATCTCGAGGCCGCCCAGGATGGAGGCCAAATGGTCCAGGCGGGTAGAAAAAATTATCCCGTCCCGGTACGGCTTGAGGTAAAGCGTCCGCGTTCCAAGTTGGTCTGCAAAAGCCTCGATGCGCCGTCCAGACCAGCGTAGCAGCACGAAATGCCCGTCGAGGGAGGCAAGATCCGGCGCAGACGACCTCACGACATCGTCCCAGTCCTGGCAGTCCAGTACGCGGAAGCCAGCATCGCCTGCTTTCAGTCCAAAGCCTATCGCAAGCCAGTGCCGCCCCCCCTCCAGCACCCCGTGCAGGCAGGTTGTCGCCAGGCCTCCTGCCTTTATAACGCAGTCTTCTTCATCGTGGCGGAAGAGCTCGGTACCTCGGACGGCATCAAGCCGGGTGCGCAGGCCAGGCGAGAGCCTGCTGCCGACATAGCCTGTCGTCCAGCTCATGCCATGCGCGCTGTGCGGCGTCCGCTGCCTGCGGGACTATGCTTTTGCCGCAAGGTGTGCCTGCGCCGCTGCAAGCCGTGCGATTGGTACACGGAAAGGGGAGCAGGAGACGTAATCCATGCCGAGGTCGTAGCAGAAGGCCACGGAGGAAGGCTCGCCTCCATGCTCGCCGCAGATGCCTACCTTCAGCCCAGGGTTGCTCATGCGGCCGCGTTCTGTTGCCATGCGCACGAGCTGGCCCACTCCGCGGCGGTCCAGAACCTGGAATGGGTCGTCTTGCAGGATCTTTCTTTCGACATAGTCGGGCAGAAATTTTCCGGCATCGTCACGGCTGAAGCCAAAGCACATCTGGGTGAGGTCGTTCGTGCCAAAGGAGAAGAAATCCGCTTCCTTGGCCACGTCGTCCGCCGTCAGTGCAGCCCTCGGCACTTCAATCATTGTACCGACCAGATATTCCACGCGCTGGCCTTTCTCGGCAAAGACGGCTTCTGCCGTTTCCTGAATGATCTGTTTCTGATTTACGAATTCTTCAACACTTCCGATGAGCGGCACCATGATTTCCGGGAGCACGTCTACGCCCTCCTGGTGCAGTTCTACTGCGGCCTCAACGATGGCCCGTGCCTGCATTGCAGTGATTTCCGGGTATGTTACGCCGAGTCTGCATCCGCGGTGTCCGAGCATCGGATTGTATTCGGCAAGTTCGGTCACCTTGGCATTCACTATCTGGAGGGTAACTCCCATGAGATCGGCCATCTCCTGCATGCCGGCGGCCTCGTGGGGAAGGAATTCGTGCAGCGGTGGGTCCAGCAGCCGGATCGTAATTGGCATGCCGGGCATGGCGCGGAAGATGCCCCGAAAGTCCTCCTTCTGAAAGGGTAGAAGCTTGCCAAGCGCGGCCTGCCGCTCTGATTCAGAGGAAGCGAGGATCATTTCGCGCACGGCCTGGATCCGATCACCCTCGAAAAACATGTGCTCCGTACGGCAGAGGCCAATGCCCACGGCCCCGAATTCGACGGCCTGTGCGGCGTCCTCCGGCGTGTCCGCGTTGGTTCGCACGCCCATGGGACGGATCTCGTCAGCCCACTCCATGAATGTAGCAAACTCGTCGCTCAGACCGGCTGGCACGAGCTCCTCAGCGCCCAGGATCACTTCGCCCGAGCTGCCATTAATGGAAAGCCAGTCGCCTTTCTGCACGGTATGTATTCCAGCTGCGACGAACAGCTGCTTTTTGTAGTCGATAACGACAGCACCGCAGCCGGCCACGCACGGCTTTCCCCAGCCGCGGGCCACTACGGCGGCGTGGCTCGTCATACCACCGCGCGATGTGAGTATTCCTTCGGCCGCATCCATACCGCCTACATCCTCCGGACTCGTCTCCGTTCGCACTAGGATCACCCTCTCGCCGGCCTGCCGCCACGCTTCCGCCTCTTCCGCTGAAAACACAACGCGCCCCACGGCAGCTCCGGGTGAGGCAGGCAGCCCTGTTGCGAGCACCCTTTCCTGGTAGCCAGCTTCATCTTTGAAGCCCGGATGCAGCAGTTGGTCCAGGTGGCCTGGCTCCACCAGATCCTTCACGGCCGTGGCCTTGTCGGTAAGACCTTCCTGGACCATGTCTACGGCCGTCTTGAGGGCGGCCTTGCCCGTGCGCTTGCCGTTGCGCGTTTGCAGGATAAAGAGCGAGCCATCCTGAATGGTGAACTCGATGTCCTGCATATTCTGGTAGTGCTTCTCAAGGCGGTCCGTTATGGCCAGGAGTTCCCCGTAGGGCTTCGGGAACGTGCCCGCCATGCGTGCTATGGGCTCTGGCGTACGGATTCCGGCCACTACGTCTTCGCCCTGTGCGTTGACGAGATATTCTCCGTATAGCTCGCGCTCTCCCGTAGACGGGTTGCGCGTAAAGCAAACGCCCGTGCCGCTCGTCTCACCCATGTTGCCGTATACCATGGCCTGGACGTTTACCGCAGTACCCAGGAGTCCCGTGATCCTGTTTATCTGCCGGTATTTGACGGCGCGGGCACTGTCCCAGGATCCGAAGACGGCGTTAATGGCGTGGCGGAGCTGTTCCTTCGGATCCGAGGGAAACTCACCCTGGGTGTGTCTGCGATAGATGTCCTTGAACGTGTCTACGAGACCCTTCAGGTCGGAGCCGTCCAGTCCGAGGTCGTCGGTTACGCCCTTTTCGCGTTTCATGCGGTCCAGCGCCTCTTCGAAGTAGTGGTGATGTACTCCCATGACCACATCGCTGAACATGTCAATGAAGCGGCGGTAGGCGTCGTAGGCGAAGCGTGTATTGCCGGTTTCCCGAGCAAGGCCTTCAACGACTTCGTCATTCAGACCGAGATTCAGGACGGTGTCCATCATGCCGGGCATGGACTGCGCGGCGCCGCTGCGGACGGATACCAAGAGCGGCTTTGCCGCATCACCCAGTTGGCGGCCGAGGGCCGCTTCTACGTGTCGCAGGCCGTCTATGACCTGCTCCAGGAGTCCATCGGGCCAAGTATGGCGCTGTTCGCTGTAATAGCTGCAGGCCTCGGTTGTCACCGTAAAGCCCGGCGGGACGGGCATTCCAATGGCGCTCATTTCAGCGAGGTTGGCCCCTTTGCCACCGAGCAGCGATTTCATTTCCTTGGAACCATCCGCCGAGCCGTTGCCAAAGCGATAGACATACTGTGGTGTTTCCTGCATCTAGCTATGTATCAGGATTCGTTCATGGGAAGTGGAGGCACAGGGGCGGGAACGTGCAAAGTGTTGCGGGGCTCGGCCCGTATGCTTTAACACCGTAAATTAGTCCAGTGGATTATGCAGTGCTTATGAAGACCTTGTCCGCATGCCGGAACGTAGGCTGCGGCGCTGCGTGAGATGCGCCCCAATGTGACCGGGATGTAGCGTTCCTGCCTATACCAAACAGTAATGCCCCATGAAGCGACTCCTGATCGTTGAATCTCCGACCAAGGCCAGAACTATCAGCAGATTCTTGCCAGGAGGGGATTTTCGCGTCGAGGCCAGCATGGGGCACGTGAGGGACCTGCCTGCGAGGGCGGCCGAGATTCCTGCCAAATTCAAGAAAGAGCCGTGGGCCCGCATCGGAGTCCGTACAGATAACGGCTTCGAGCCGATCTACGTCGTACCGCCGGAAAAAAAGAAGGTAGTTCGCACGCTGAAGGCGGCACTCAAGGATGCCGCGGAACTGGTTATTGCAACGGACGAGGACCGGGAAGGCGAGTCCATTGGCTGGCATCTGCTGCAGGTACTGAACCCGAAGGTGCCCGTTCGCCGCATGGTTTTCCATGAAATCACGAAGCAGGCCATTGCCTATGCTTTGCAGAATACGCGCACCATAGATCAGCAGCTGGTGGATGCGCAGGAAACGCGGCGTGTGCTTGACCGCCTGGTGGGCTACACGATTTCTCCGGTGTTGTGGAAAAAAATTGCACCAAAACTGGCCGCCGGGCGTGTGCAGAGCGTGGCGGTACGGCTCCTGGTGCAGCGCGAACATGAGCGCATTGCCTTTGTGCCAGCCACGTATTGGGACCTTACGGCGGAGATGGCCAAAGACGGTGTGCCATTCAAGGCGGATCTCACCCACCTGGGGGGTATCCGTCTGGCCTCGGGCCATGATTTCGACGACGCGACAGGTATGCTGAAACCAAACCTGAAGCCTGGCACAAACATTCTGCTTCTTGGCGAAGGGGAGGCGCGCCATCTCGAGAGCACCCTAGCTACGGCTGCATGGCGGGTGGCGGATGTGAAAGAAAAGCAGAAGAAACTTTCGCCGGCGCCTCCGTTCATCACGTCTACGCTGCAGCAGGAAGCAAGCCGCAAGCTGCGCATGAGTGCTAAGAATACCATGCGAACGGCCCAGGATCTCTACCAGAAGGGCTTCATTACGTACATGCGCACGGATTCTGTTCAGCTTTCCGGTGAAGCGATAACGGCCAGCCGGCGCGCCGTGGAGTCGCGCTACGGAAGGGAGTATCTCAGCCCTAAACCGCGCCAGTATTCGAACAAGGTTCGCAACGCGCAGGAGGCACACGAAGCCATCCGCCCGTCGGGCAGTGCGATGCGTACCGTCGAAGAATTGGGACTTATCGGTAATGAGGCACGGCTGTACGATTTGATTTGGAAGCGTACCGTTGCCGCACAAATGGCACCGTGCATAGAGCGCCATGTAGCTGCATTCCTGGAAGTCGATACGGATGATGGCGCAATCGCGCTGTTTCGGGCATTTGGAAAGACCATCGTGTTCCCGGGGTTCATTCGCGCATATGTAGAGGGCTCGGACAATCCTGACGCCGCCATCGAGGACCGTGCCCGGCCGCTACCCGTTCTCAAGGTCGCAGACACACCGGAGTGCAGGGCCGTGGCGGCGCGAGGGCATGAGACAAAGCCCCCGGCACGGTTCACGGAAGCGTCGCTCATCAAGAAGCTGGAGATGGAGGGCATTGGCCGGCCGAGCACGTATGCCTCCATCATCGGTACCATCCAGGAACGTGGTTCGGCGCGGTCCGTAGGTCCCCAGCTGGTGCCGACCTTTACGGCATTTGCCACGAACAGGCTGCTGGAGAGCCAGTTCGCTCGGCTGGTGGACATCGGCTTCACTGCAAAGATGGAACAGGATCTGGATGATATTGCTGCTGGCAAGGAAGAGTCCGTGCGGTTCTTGCGTCGCTTCTACAAGGGAGACGAGGGACTTGAACAGCGTGCAAGGGAGGCCCTCGGCGTGGTGGATGCACGGGACGTGTCGACGATAGCGTTCCCCCAGTGGGGCCCGTTTGTTGTTCGTGTGGGCCGGTATGGCCCTTACGTGGAAGGGGATGTGGACGGGCAGGCCTCCCGTGCCTCTCTGCCGGAAGATCTGGTGCCTGCGGACGTTACGGAGGAGATGCTGCGTACGCTACTAGGCGACGCGAAGACCCCCGGAAGTGAGCTGGGAATGCATGAAGGACAGACGGTCTATCTCAAGACGGGCCCATACGGGCGGTATGTCCAGCTGGGCGACGGCGAAGGGAACACCAAGCCGAAGCGCATATCCGTGCCGAAGTCGATAGACCCCGTTTCGCTCCAGGAAGCCAAACAGCTGCTTGACCTTCCGCGCCACATAGGGACGCACCCCGAGACGGGAAAGCCCATTGCTGCAGGCATCGGGCGATTTGGGCCCTACGTGGTGCATGACGGCGTCTTTGCTTCGCTTAAGGGTGGAGACGACGTATTCGTCGTGGATCTAGAGCGTGGTATGGAACTCTTGGCTGCCAAGAAAGCCGGATCACGCGCCCTCCGGGTACTTGGGGAGCATCCACTCGGTGGGGGATCAGTGGAAGTGCGCCAGGGGAGGTACGGGCCCTACGTCAAGTACAAGAAGCTCAACGCCACGCTGGGCAAGGAGCAGTCGCCCGAAACGGTGTCGCTTGAGGAGGCGCTGGAGCTCCTTGCGGCCAAAGAAGCCGGGGGTGTAAGGCGGCGGCGAAAAAAGGGAGGGCGTTAGCAGCCCGATACTGGAATGTGGCTTGGTGCAGCTGTTCGCGGGCGCGTCCGGTCGTTGTTTCGAGCATGACGAGCCCGGCATTGTGCGTATGGCCACCTGGTAAAGGTGAGGGTCTATGGCGAAAGGCACCGGCACAATTAAAAGTACTACACCGGGATCTGTGGCCCGTTATCCGTTGCACCCGTGCTCAAGAGCAATGCCTACGGCCATGGGCTGAAAGAGGTGGCTCGCGTGCTGGATGAGTAGCGGCCACTCTTCCTGGTTGTCGATGGCTACTTCAAGGCTCTGGTGCTGCGCAATGACGGTATCCGAATCGGGATTTCGGTCATTGGGTGCGTGGCGACCAAGAACATACTTCGGAGTCGCCTGAAAGGCGTAGCCTTCTGCAATTCGGACCTGAAGCAATTGGATGAGCTCACGCGCAGGCTTCGCCGCCGCACGGCGGTTCATCTGAAAATCGATACGGGCATGCACCGCAGTAGCGTGCAGTGCAGTGATGCATCGCAGGCCCTGGACGCGGTGCGAGGCCTTCCTTCTGTCGGTCGCTGCTCGCATCTCGCCATTGCCCTGGATACGTCGTCTACACGGCGGAAGATTACAGAGTGGAATCAGGTTGTGAATCCGGAGACTCTGTATCCACGCTGGTGCACGTGCATATACCCAGTACGGACGGCCCGGATCGGACCGGCGAGCCCCAGGCCAACGTGGCGAGGCAGGGAACGGGTTGGTAGGGCATCGATTCATATCCGAGCAGGCATCTGAAATTGCAGCCCGCACTGGATGTGGTGTCTCGTATTGCCGCTCTGAAGCCCGTGACAGCCGTTGCCCGCGCGGGGTACAACCTGACCTGCACGGCGGCGCTCGACCGCCGCCTGGCACTTGTGCCCACGGGCTATTATTTGTGCGTGGATGTGCGCCTTGGATACAGAGGCTTCGTTATGGTCCGCTGCACGGACTGTCCCATTGCCGGAAGGGTGGGCATGAATACCACTAGCATAGATGTAAGCCGCATCGCACAGGTCTGGTGCGGCGAAGCGGTGCTGGTCATTAGTGCGGAAAAGGGCGCGAGCAATTCCGTGGCTGGCACTGCGTCCCTGTGTGAAGCGTTCCCGTACCAGGTAATTGCGGCAATTTCACCGAAGCGCGTAGTCGGATAGCCGGTGCTTTGCGCGCATCAGGCCAAATGCGGCCCTTAGTGAACGAGCGCCAATGGATGCACGCTAGTGCGGCCGGCGCCCATTGCGACGGCGAAGTAGACGCCGCCAGGCAGCCCTACGGGCATCCAGCCGATGCTACGCGTTCCCCGTTGCACCGGGCTATCGAGCAACAAGGCTACGGAGCGGCCCGCTACGTCGAAGATTTCCAGGCGAAGGTGCCCGTTTGTCTTGGGAGATACGGAAATGGTGGTAGAGGTCCGGAACGGATTCGGATAGTTGGTGAGGGTGGCTCCACCGGTCTCCACGCGCAGAGGCACGGACATTTCCGTGGCCGAACGGTCGAAGAGATAAACGGTGCCTTGACCGCGAACGGCATTGTCTGTGGCCGGTGCGCCGATCGCGAAATAATCTTCGGTGAGGCCTAAAGCGCAACCGTAACACGCTCCCGTCTGCTGCGCCGGGGCCTCGAGTTCACCAGCGGGACGAAACCCCGCCTGCTCCTCCGTAGACAGTATGAGGGCCCGTTCAATGCCCGGTGCCCCGACCAGAGCCGTGGTCTCATATAGGGCGACGGCGGTACCTGCGCCCGACTCTGCTGCCCGGTACCGAAACGACTCCGTCCAAAGCTCGTCCACGGGCGAAAACAGGTAAGCGGTGCCCCCGCCCGCATTTGGTGCTCCGACAATCAACTGCGTCAGCGACTGGTACCGCAAGACCACAACGGCCGCCCCGAAGTGACTGGATGCGCTGGCATTCCCGGCTGTCAGGACAGCCTGTAGATTCCAGTCCGATCCGGCGCTGCGCTGATACACAAAGGCGAGACCGGCATCGCTGCCACGTGCCTCATTCGCTCCAGGTGCGCCTACGACGGCATGCTCTGCATCCAGCGAAACGGCAAGACCGAATTGGTCTCCGGCCGCGGCTCTGTCCGCCGTGAGTTGCTGCCGGTAGTGCCAAGTTACGCCGCCGCCAAATGTAAACGTTTGTACGGCCCCTGCATCCGCGCCTCGGTCGCCGTCAAAGGGAGCGCCGACAAGGGCATGTATCCCATGCAGCGCAACGGCGTGTCCGAATCGGGATTCAAGGGAAGCCCCCGGGTCTGTGAGGCGTGCTTCCTGCTGCCATAACGGCGACCGCCGAAAAACGTAGGCCGCACCTGCGTCTAGTCCGCCCTCGTCTCCACCGCCCGGTGCGCCTACAAGCAGATAGTGACCGCTAAGGTCGACATCCGCGCCAAACGCATCGCCGAGCTTGCGGTCCGCGCTCGCCAGGCGCGCCTCCTGCTGCCAGCCCGAGGCAGGGTGGTGCACATAGACATATACGGCGCCGGCTCCCAGGTCTTCAGACGGCGCGCCCACGACCAGAAGGTTGTTCTCCATGTCTACGGAGCTGCCAAACGACGGACCCGCTGTGAGACGGCTTACCTGTGCGGATGCACCGGTACATTGCCCGGCAAGCAGCGCCAGAAGTACACTGCCCATAGTAGGTATCACAAGTCGAAGGCTCATGGGTATTACCGGCCCACATCCGCGTCGCCCTCGCGGATGGATTGCAGAATGTTAAGGTAGCTCCGGTAGCGCTCGGTGCTGACAGTCCGCTGTGCGACGGCATCCTTGACGGCGCATCCGGGCTCGTGGTCGTGCGTGCAGCGTGGGTACTGGCACGACGGTACGTATCGCCGGAGCTCGGGGAAATAGTGGGACAATTCCCACGGTTCCTGGGACACTACACCGAATTCGCGAATGCCCGGTGTATCGATCACAAAACCGCCAGCGGAGAGTGGTATGAGGGCTGCGTGCGCCGTGGTGTGGCGCCCCTTGCGGGTCTTTAGGCTAACGGCACCCTCGCGCAGGTCCAGCCCGGGCTCTGCCTGGTTGAGCAACGTAGACTTCCCCACTCCAGATGGACCGGTGACGGCGCTTGACCGACCGGACAGGGCCTTACGGAAGGCGTCCACTCCTTTTCCCGTAACGGCGCTTGTCAGTAGAACCTCGTAGCCCAGACCGGCATACAGGTCGACCAGGTTGCTGACGCGCACGGCTGGATCCCCTGCGGCGAGGTCCATCTTGTTGAACACGATGCCGGCCTGTATCTCCTGTGCTTCCGCCGTGACGAGTACCCGGTCTATTAGGCCGCTGTTGGGGCGCGGCAGCCTGGCTGCCTGCACAATCCATATAGTGTCGATGTTGGAGACCAGTACCTGTTCCTGACCTACACGGCGACCGGCAGCGCGGCGGCTCAAATAATTGCGGCGCTCGTGTACCTCGGTAATCAGGCCTGTTTCGTCGGCATGGATACGCAGCGATACGGAATCGCCTACGGCGACGGGGTTGGTCAGTCGCCGATCGGCCAGGCGGAAGCGGCCGCGTACCCGTGAACGAATTACGCGGTCTCCAACCTTAACATCGACCCAGCTCCCCGTTGACCGGAGCACCATGCCGGCAGCCATGGAAAATGCTTGCTGCTCAGTCGGCATCCGCACTGACGAAACAGGGATCCAGAGACTGCGTATGCATGAAGTGTGGTTTCAGAATGCTGCCGCATTCAAACATGTGCGGCACGGTTGCTACTCACCAGTCATGCAGGAGGAGACGCATTGACAGCCCAAGAGGATCCCCGCGAAGCGGCGTATGAGCGGGCGCGCGAGGCTTTCGGGAGCCTGGAGTTCCCGGACAAGGTCGCGTTCCTGGTTCGGGAATCTGTAGGTACGCTGGCCGACGGCATGGAAAACGTCGCGCGCACGATGCAGGAGGAGATTGACTCTATTTTCGCGCCCAGCGAACAAAGTGCGGAGTCCGAAGATGTCTAACGACGGCGTACCGGAAGGTGAAGAGCGCCGCCTGGTAGAATACGAGCATCTCAATTCGCTGGGGCGCGCAGTGTTTCTGGCTGGCACGGCGGCAGGGTTTACGTCCCGCGCAGTGCGCCGGACCCTCAGCAGGGTGCGGATTGTCGCGCAGGAAACGGAGCGTGCTTTTCGGGAAGGCCTCGCGGCCCCTCACGAGGAAGGTGCCGAGCGGGACTGAAGGCTAGAGTCGTGCGGGGGAGACGTCGCTTTGAGTGGAGGTGGACGATACTGCTTGCGGCACGGTAAACATTTCGGCGGCGTTTCTCAGCGGCGTTTCCTCCAGGTTTGTGTCGAGAATATCTCCCATTCTTCTGATGTAGGTAACGGAAATCCCGCTCAGGGCATCGCCCTTAATCTCCTTTACGTCCTTTTCGTTCTTGGCCGGCAGGAGGACGCGTGAAATGCCGGCGCGCTTGGCGGCCAGTACTTTCTCCTTGATTCCGCCAACGGGCAGAACGAGTCCCCGCAGCGTGATCTCGCCGGTCATGGCCAAGTCATGCTGGACGCGGCGCTGGGTGTATATGGAGGCGATAGCAGTCAGCAAGGCGACGCCGGCCGAGGGGCCATCTTTGGGCACGGCTCCTGCCGGGACATGGACATGGAGGTCCCAGTGCCGGAAAGCGTCCAGGGGTATGTCCAGGTCTGCGGCGTAGGATTTTACATAGGAAAGCGCAGCCTGTGCCGACTCCTTCATCACGTCTCCCAGCTGCCCCGTGAGGATAAGCTGGCCCGTGCCTCGGGAAACAGAAGCTTCTACGAATAGAATGTCGCCGCCCGTGGGTGTCCAGGCGAGTCCGGTGGCCACTCCCGCTACCTCCGTGCGTTCCGCGACATCACTGAAATACTTGCGTGCACCGAGGTACTCCTCCAAGTCGCCGGCATCTATCGAAGCTGTCTTCGCCTCGTCAATGGCCACCTTTTTTGCTATCCCGCGCGCGACGCTACCGATGGTACGTTCAAGCTGCCGCACGCCGGATTCGCGCGTATAGGCGTCAATGACGTGTGCTACGGCGTCATCGGAAACGGCGAATTGCTCGGGCGTGAGGCCATTGCGTTCCGTCTGGCGAGGCACAAGGTAGGTCCTGGCTATGGCGAGTTTTTCATACTGGGTGTAGCCGGATATGTGAATGACTTCCATGCGATCCCGCAGCGGATCGGGAACCCTCTCCAGATAGTTGGCTGTGGCAATAAAGAGGATTTTGGACAGGTCATAATCCAGCTCCAGATAATTATCATTGAAGGCGAAATTCTGCTCGGGGTCCAGTACTTCTAACAGGGCGCTCGAAGGGTCGCCGCGCCAGTCCGCGCCGACTTTGTCGACCTCATCCAGCATGAATACGGGATTGGCCGTGCCTGCTTTCTTCAGGCCTTGCAGAATACGTCCCGGCAGGGCTCCCACATACGTGCGCCGGTGTCCCCGGATTTCCGCTTCGTCGCGGATTCCGCCCAGGCTCATGCGTACAAACTTGCGGCCGACGGCACGCGCAATGCTCTTGCCCAGACTGGTCTTGCCCACTCCTGGCGGCCCATGAAAACAGATAATCGGGGCTTTGAGGTCCCCCTTGAGCTTGAGTACTGCAAGGTATTCGAGAATGCGGTTTTTCACCTGCTCCAGGCCGTAATGGTCTTCGTTTAGCACTGCGGCCGCGTGTGCGATGTCGAGCGAGTCTTCCGAATACTCGCGCCAAGGCAGGTCGAGTATCCAGTCTACATAATTGCGTGTGACGGCATAGTCCGAGGCTGCCGGATTGGTGCGTGCAAGCTTCTTCAATTCTGCCTGCAATGCGGTTGCCGCATGCTCGGGCAAATCCTTTTCTTCCGCCCGCTTGCGGAGGTCCTCTACTTCGCCGGCCCCGTCGCCTTCTCCGAGTTCTTCCTGGATCGCTTTCATTTGCTGCCTCAGGAAGTATTCGCGCTGCTTTTCGTCGGTGTCGCTCCTGATCCGGGTGCGGATCTCTTCGGAGACCTCCAGGACCTGGATCTCTCGCGTGAGATGCTCCATCAAGAGATTTGCCCGTTCTACCAGCGAGCGGCACTCCAGCAGCTTCTGCTTACTCGCTACTTCGACTTCAAGATTGGAGGCGATGAAGTGGATTAGGAATGTCGGTGAATCTATATGCTGTATGGCCTCTGCCGCTTCACTTGGCAGGTTTGGTGACAGGGTTACGATCTCAATCGCGGATTCCTTGATGGAACGGATCAGGGCTTTCAGCCGGATCTCCTCCTCCTCGTCAATCTTCTCTGAAATGGGCTCCACATGTGCCTGGATGTAGGGCTCGTGCTGAATAAATTCGACTATGTTGAAGCGGCGCTTTCCCTGGATCACTATACTTTTGGACCCGTCCGGCATCTTGATGAGCCGCAGAACCGATGCCACGGTGCCGATATCGTAGAGGTCGCCTGGTTCGGGGTTTTCGACATTGCTTTTGCGCTGCGCCACTACGCCGATGAGCTTGTCCCCAGCGAATGCGTCGCGTACCAGCTGCAGGGAAGCGTCTCGTCCGACGGTGATGGGAAGGACTACTCCAGGGAAAAGTACCGTATTGCGCAGCGCGAGGATGGGAAGCCTCCGGGGGACACTACTTCTGCTCATTTCCTGCTCTTCTTCGGGGGTAGGCAGCGGAATAATCTGCTCCGGCCCGTTGTCATCTATCAAAATGTGCATCCTGTCGTTCACGTTGCTGTAAGGGTAAAGCTAGCAAAATTCGGTCTATCGCGTCTGGACTCCCATCTGAACAAAAACCACGCCAAAGAAATCTCGCTGCCAATCTGTCCAGCACCTGTGCGTCCCCGCACCTGACGGCTAGTGTTGCGGGCTGATGCGGCAGGCTAGACCAAAATGCCATGTTATGCGTTGCATGGGCATCTTTTTCGAATTTCACTCCCCAGACGTGCTCATGTGGCGAAAGGATGTTCTTGGCACCATTGGCCGAACGCCTCTGGTCCGGATAAACCGCCTGTCAGCAGATCTGCCCTGCACGGTGCTCGCGAAAGCGGAACTCTTTAACCCGGGCGCTTCCCTGAAGGACCGTATCGCAGTAGTAATGGTGGAGGAGGCAGAAAAGCGTGGTGACCTGCGCCCGGGTGGCACTATAGTAGAAGGTACGAGTGGAAATACGGGAGCCGGGCTGGCTCTGGTGGCCATTGCCAAGGGATACAAGTGCATATTTACAACGACATCCAAGCAGAGCAAGGAGAAGATTGACGTGCTGCACGCGCTTGGCGCGGAAGTACGTATCTGTCCCGGTGACGTGGCCCCGGACGACCCTCGTTCGTACTACAGTGTTGCTCGGCGCCTCGCCGAGGAGATCCCCAATGCATGCTACATGAACCAGTACGACAATCTAGACAATCGTGAAGCCCACTACCGGACTCTCGGCCCCGAAATATGGGAGCAGACACAGGGCTGCATCACGCACCTTGTCTCCGGAGCCGGTACGGGAGGCACGATTTCGGGAGTTGCCCGATACCTCAAAGAGCAGAATCCCGACATTATCATCGTAGGTATTGACCCGTATGGGTCGGCCTACTACAAGTACTTCCATACCCGCGAGTTTGACGAGAATGAAATCTATCCCTATCTCACAGAAGGGGCTGGAGAAGACATCCTTGCCGCAAACATGGACTTTGATCTGGTTGACGACTACGTACGGGTGACAGACCGGGAATCGATGCAGATGGCGCGCAGGCTGGCTCGGGAAGAGGGGCTGTTCGTGGGGCAGTCGAGCGGCTTGGCCATGGCAGGCAGCCTGGCCTGGCTTCGAGCTCACAGGGAGGCGCTTGTGGAGGCCGATATTGCAGTGGTGATTCTGCCCGACTCGGGATTTCGATACCTGCGCAAGACGTATAACGATGAGTGGATGCGTGAACACGACCTGCTCTAGCCTGCGCGGCGCTGGTGGACGCCATATTCGCAGAGTCCCGGAAACGGCTGCAGAACTCTTCCACTAGAATCCGTACTATGCAATTCCGTGCTGGAGAGCCGGATTTCAGTTCCAATAACCCAATGCATTCAGGTCATGGATGACGCAGAAAAGAAAGAAAAGTCGGCCCAGCTCAGCATCGAGCTAAGCGACAGCTTGGCAGAGGGTCAATATGCGAACCTCGTGATGATTGCCCACTCGCCAGAAGAATTCATTCTTGACTTTATCCGGGTAATGCCCGGCGTTCGTACGGCGCGAGTAAAGAGCCGGATCATTGTCACGCCGCAGCACGCGAAGCGGCTGCTAAGGGCGCTGGCCGACAATATAGAGCGTTACGAACGCTCTCACGGCACCATTGAAGAGCGATCCATGCAAGATCCAGCGATACGATTTGGCAGCGGGCATGTAGGTCAGGCTTGAGACCACGGCGCAGGAAAGTCGTGGCAGCCGATTATGGCCTTCCGACGTGCGGCGGGCATATGGCAGACTACAGTCGCCGGGCGCGCCCGGGCTGCAATGCCAGAGCGCCGATTTGCCCGGTCTAGCGTTGCATCGTGGGCATAAATGCGGCCCCAATCTGCGCCAGCTCTGATGCCAGTAGCGGGCTGGCTGGCATGGGCCTCGCCTATACTGAATGGGCGGAGGGGGAGTTTGTCGCGTCCACGGGCAAACCACTTGAAAGAATTATGACGATCTATCGCGATGTAGCGAATGGTTGGTGGCGGAGTGCAGCAGAGGGCTTGCGGTTGTAGTTCCGTCCACGGAATCGGAGCGTGCGTTTCTGCGCTGTCTTATCGAGGAAGGTTTAATCGAGGCGGCGCCGCAAGCATCGGAAGAGGCATTGCGGCAATGCCTTGAAGCCCAACCAGTTGTTGCCTGAAGGGCCTGCCACGTCCGTCAGTATTTCGGCCTGACACGGCAAAACAAAGCAGTCTTGATGGATCATTTGTAGGTGGACTCGTCGACTTATCTCTTTGTCCGCACCAGCAAGGCCGCAGAGATTAGGAAGAAGAGCAAATGGGGTGCAAACGCAGTTATTCTAGGGCCAATTTCTCCGGAATAGCCAAAAGGCTCCAAGAGCTTTTGCGCGGCCAGGTATACGAAAGCCAGCAGCAGTCCAAATCCGATCTGAAGGGCCTGTCCACCCCGTCTTCGCCTAACGGCAAGAGGGATAGCCAGGAACACCACGACCAGATTGGCCAAGGGATAGGAATACTTGGTGTAGTAACCTACCTCGGGGCGGCCAATACTGCCCGCCCCGCTGCGGCGCAGCGCCTGGACGTAATTCCTCGCGACCGGAATGGTCATGGACTCCACGTCGCGTTCCGTTCGTGCCAGATCGCGAGGCAAGACCTGAAGCAGGGTATCGTGATCAACGAGTTGTTGCCTCGACTCCACGGCGCCGCGAAATGTCCGGATCGTGGCATTCGGCATTTGCCAGAGCGAGTCCCGCCAGACCATTTTCTCACAGTCTACGCGCTTTACCAGCCGCCCGCTGTCGTCAAACAGCTGCAGCACCACACGGTGCGCGGTATCCGTAGCGCGGTCATAATAGCCCACGGAAAGCACGCTGCCAGGGCTGTTTTGGCGATGAATATCACTGGTGTCGATTCTGCGCGGAGCTTCTTTGAGGTATAGGCTATCGAATTGCAGCACTACCTGATTGGTTACAGGTACGACCCATCCGTTAAACCATACCATCATCCCAGTCATTGCGATCGCCAGAACCGTGTAGGGAATCAGCAGTCGATATATAGATACACCACTGGT
Organism: Rhodothermales bacterium; assembly: GCA_965216255.1. GTDB lineage: Bacteria > Bacteroidota > Rhodothermia > Rhodothermales > Bin80. The sequence continues at coordinate 1,826,802 of OZ244148.1, read as the reverse complement.
TTGCAGCGCCGTTAACTGCATCGTTTGCGCCAGCTTGCCGGTAACATAGATGCAGGCAAGAAACAACGCCAACGGCGAAATCAGGCGTACTATTTCCGGTACATAGCTGGGATAATAGACAAAGTAGATTTCCCGCATGGGAGCCTTCCGGTCGAGGAAATCGTCCACATACTCCATGTAGTGGAGTAGGATAAAAAATGTTACCAGTATGACAACCAGAAAGAGAAAGGCACGCAGGAGGCGCCACAGGATGTGCCGTTCAATAATGGTCAATTCTTTACGTCGGATCTTGGACAAGTTGGCCCAATCGGGCGTACCTTTCACGTCGTTGATCACTTACCATCCGCAAACGACGGAAGCATGAAGGTACACGAGTACCAGGCCAAGGATATACTGGAGCAGTATGGGGTAGCCATGCTGCCGGGGATCGTGGCAACAACGCCACAGGAAGCGGCAAGTGCCGCGCGTAAATTGGCAGAGAACGGTACTAGTGTCTTTGTCGTGAAGGCGCAAATCCATGCCGGGGGCCGTGGCAAGGGCGGTGGCGTAAAAGTTGTGCGGGGGGTTGGTGCAGTGAAAGATACGGCTACGGCCATGCTTGGCATGCAACTGGTTACGCATCAGACAGGCCCAGACGGACAGCTGGTTCGGAGGGTCCTCGTCGCCGGAGCCGTCGATATAGCAAAGGAATACTACGTCGGCGTCACGCTCGACCGTTCCCGAAGCCAGCACGTGATCATGGCCTCGACAGAAGGCGGCGTGGACATAGAGCAGGTAGCGGAAGTGTCGCCCGAAAAAATTATCAAGGTTTGGGTTGACCCTGGGGCTGGTCTATTGCCCTTCCAGGTGCGGCAGGTAGCGTTCGGCCTCGGCCTTAAGGGCAAGGCCTTCAATCAAACGATTCGTTTCATTAGCGCCCTATATGCGGCCTATACCAAGGCCGATGCTACACTCGCGGAAATCAACCCGCTCGTACTAACCACAAGTAGCAATGTGGTCGCGATTGATTCCAAGCTTACGCTGGATGATAACGCCCTGTACCGGCATCCGGATCTGGCGGCGCTTCGTGATTTGCATGAGGAAGATCCGCTCGAAGTGGAGGCGGACCTGCATCATCTCAACTACATTAAGCTTGACGGCAATGTGGGGTGCATGGTCAACGGCGCGGGGCTAGCAATGGCTACCATGGATATTATTAAACTTGCCGGGGGAGAACCGGCGAACTTCCTGGATGTGGGAGGGGTGGCCAGCGCTGAAACGGTAGAGGCTGGATTTCGTATTCTCCTCAAGGATCGCAACGTCAGGGCCGTGCTGGTCAATATTTTCGGCGGCATAGTACGTTGTGACCGCGTGGCGCAGGGCGTTGTGGATGCCGCACGCAACGTGGACATTAGTGTGCCGCTTATCGTGCGTCTTCAGGGTACGAATGCCGAAGAAGGGCAGCGGGTTTTGCGAGACAGTGGCCTTATCATTGAAACGGCGACCCTGTTTGAAGAGGCGGCGGAAATGGTCCGCGTAGCGTTGGCATAGCAACGAGGCCCCATGCGACACAAATTCACAAGCGTCTCGCGCGACTTCAGCATTCGTGAGGGGCTGGAAGGGCTCACCCCAGCCAGGATTATCACGCTGTATCGACGGGCCCCACTACTTCGGCCGGTGTCCGATCCTGACCAGATCTGGTCGATGTTCAAGCACGCCAGCCTTGTGCTATCCGCCTGGGAAGGGGAGCATCTGATTGGAATTGCCCGTGTACTGACGGATGGCGTTCTGTTTAGCTATCTATGCGATCTCGCAGTGGAGCCCGATGCACAGGGCCTTGGGATTAGCAAGCGCCTGGTGCACGCTGTCCTCGAGCGCTGCAAAGGGTCGGAAGTGGTCGTGCGCAGCAGCGTCGCCCGGTACTATGCTCATCTGGGCTTCACGCATGTGGAGGATGCCTGGGTCGTTCGTGCAAAGTGAGTATTCTCCGGCCAGGCACTACATGTTGGCCGGAGCCGCGGAATACTGCGACCCGCGATTTCCTGTCACCATGCTGACCATGCGGGCTGCCAGATCCTCCTGCAAGGAGCGCTGGGCGCAGACCATCTCGGAAGCAGACAGGGTAGGGGAGAGGCATCTTGTGACGCTGGAGGCAGGCAGCATGACAACGCGTCAGAGGCGTGCGAAACGGGCCTTATCTCACCGGATGCGAACGAGGTGCCCCGCGTGCACGGCATTGCCCTCCGGCGACGACGCATGCACGCGATACAGGTAAAGTCCCGAGGACATTGCGGTCCCGCTCAACTCGATCGTGCGATTGCGTCCGGCGGCAAACGCTGCTGCTGGCAGCGTGAGCACGCGCCGGCCCGTCAGGTCCAGCACTTCCATCGCCACGTGGGCCGGCCAGGGAAGATCGAACACGAGGCGCGTGGAGTGCCGGAAGGGATTGGGATAGTTGCCGTGCACGGCGAATTCGGCCGGGATGTCCTCAGGGGCGGGCGCATGCGTCGGCTCAATCACCTCAATGGCAAAGGTTCGGCTGTCGGCATTATTGTCGCTGTCGGTAGCGGTGTACGTGTACGAGGTTTTGGCCGTCACTTCGGTCGGCGTGCCACTAATTGTGCGCGCGGTGTCGTCAAAGATCAGTCCGGCCGGCAGCGCCGGCCGGAGTGCGTAGGCATAGGGCGCCTCGCCGTCGACCGCTTTGGGAAGGACCAGCGCCGCGACGTCCTCGTCCCGGGTGAATGTCTGGTCCGCAATTTCGTTTGCAAAATATACTCCGGAGCAGGTCGGCCCCCTGACGGACAGGATGCTGGCTAGCCACGTCTCGAACGCTATGTCCTATGGGGCGCAAAGGTCTTGGTTGCCATAAAAGTGCAGGTGCTCAAGATTCGTCAGCCGCATGAGGCTCCGCGGCAGTCTGCCGGTCAGTTCATTTACGGCCAAATACAAGAATTGCAATTCAGAAAGCTTGCCCAATTCGGCGGGTACGGGTCCGGAAAGAGCATTTCCATACAAATTCAGCTCTTGCAGCTCTGAAAGATTGCCCAACTCAGGAGGGATCGGCCCGGACAGCGCACTGCTCTCCAGCCGCAGTTCTCGCAGCTGTGAGAGGTTTCCCAATTCGGCGGGTACAGGTCCGGATAGATCATTATCGTACAAGTACAGCCGTTTCAACTGTGAGAGCTGCCCTAATTCCTTTGGTATCGGCCCGGAAAGTTTGTTGGAGAGCAGAATCAGCAACTCCAGCTGCGACAGGTTTCCGAGCTCCGCAGGGATCTCTCCTGACAGGGAATTGTGATTCAGCCACAAGATCCTCAGTTGCGAGAGGCGGCCGAGCTCCCCGGGGATCGGTCCCGAGAGACTATTCGCTCCCAGCGCCAGTTCTCGCAGCTCGGAGAGGTTGCCCAGTTCGGCGGGGATGGATCCGGAAAAACGATTTGTATACAACCGAAGGTGAGTCAACGCGGAAAGGTTGCCCAATTCTCGAGGTATCGGTCCCGAAAGCAAGTTTCCGTTAAGCTCCAATTGGACTAAACGCGAGAGGTTTCCCAATTCGGCTGGTATGGGTCCGGAAAGGTTATTCTGGTGCAGAGACAGCGATTGCAGTAGCGAGAGGTTTCCCAATTCGGCTGGTATGGCCCCGGAAAGAGTGTTGCCATCCAGCGACAACCATGTTAGCTCGTGATTGACCGAATACTCTCTTTTTTCGGCCTCGAATGCACCGGCACGGTCGTTTTTTGAGTTCGTTGACGGTCCGCTTCGAGTGTTTCGGCCATGCTGGCGTCTCTTGCGTGCGCGCACGGACAGTTTGCGGCTCGAAGGGCGTTGTGTTCCTATCGGGAGGGCATACGTGTCCCTTGGGGCCTGCGATTGGGACCTTTCTGCGAGGTGGTAGCGGGCCTACGCCGCGCGTTTTCGCCGACGCTTTATTCGTGCCCGTTCCTGGGCGCGCACCAGGCAACCCAGCCGGTGCATGTTGACTGCCAGCACGGACAGGCTCACCATCAGCGCGAAGTTCTCCGGACTCTTCTCCCGCACCAGCGCACCGCCAGAGAAAGCTTGCCCTTCTTCGGAAGCGCATTGAGCGCCAGCCGAGCATCCAATGCTTTTCGATTCTTCAAGCTGTGAAAGCCCCGGTCAAAACTGCACGCATTGAACTCTGGAAAAGCCGCCTGCACCGCATCAATGATCGGTACCGCCACCTCAACATCTGATGTGTCCCACAGGATGTGATAAGCCAAAATGAACCGGTGCTCATCTTCTACCAGTGCGACCGGAAGGCCCAACTCGGCCAGCACGCCCGCCTTGCCTTTGCTGATCCAACGCGTATGTGGCTTGTGGATGGAAAACACTTTCTGCGCATGTGGAATCATCTCGCCCAAGAGGATGCGACGCCTTACTTGATCCACCAACAAGTCCACATAGCGCAAGTAATACGCGATATCCGCTCGCGCCGCCTCCGATTTCTCCACTGTGGCCAAGGCATTTAACAGCGTACGGGCACGTGCTGCAGTCTGTGTGCACTGGCGCAAGTACGCCTTCACTCCTTTCGGATTCTGCCGGTAGCGCGGGGCCGTCCGCACCCGGATGAAGGCCTGGTATATCTTCCGCGTGCGATCCGCATGCTTGCGCCAGCCCGGAAGAGCGAATGCCGCAGCCGAGCGTGCACTCACACGTATTAAACCACGAACCGCATCCCAGCACAGACCCACATCGGTGGGATAGTGCACATGCGTCTTAACCACCCTGGAATCGCAGCGACCGGCTAGCGCGGTCCCAGACTCTTTTCCAGCCACCTTGTGCCCCGTCCGCACTATCAATTGGGCCACCTTCCGGACCAGCTTCGGCGTCAAAAGCTGCACGTTGTCCACCAGCCGCTGTCTGCTGTACTTCACCTCGTCAAACCCGGCATCTCCGTGCCCCAAGAGCTCCCGCAGCAAGAGATCGTTGTTGGCCCGGTACAACAAAGCATCGTAGTCCAGATCCAGGCACTGCTTGACTATCGCAAACACGATGACGCGCCATAGATCCATGCCCGGTCGTCCGACATCTTTACGTTTACCCGGCTGAAAGTGCGCCTCCAGAATCGCGAACAAGGCCGCACGGGATTCCGCCGTGCAGTAGACGCACTGCAGACCCTTGAGCACCGCACTCATGTCGTCGCGCATTCTCGGGTCTATAGCAATCTCCCCAATCGGCGTACTGTCGAGTGCACGGCACTCTGGGACAATCTTGCGCATGGTTTCCCTGGCGAATGTGAGCTGTTTTGCGCTCTTAAACGCCCAAATCGGCTATACGTCCCTCAGATTCACCGCCAATTGCAAGATATAACTGATTGTTTATTGAAGATTTAAAGTATTTTCGTACAAGCACTAGCTCGGAGAGGTTGCCCAGTACGGAGGGAATGGGTCCGGAAAGGTTATTCTGGTGCAGATCCAGCGATTGCAGTAGCGAGAGGTTTCCTAATTCAGAGGGAATGGGTCCAGAAAGGTTATTTTCGTCCAGATCCAGCGATTGCAGTAGCGAGAGGTTTCCCAATTCAGAGGGAATGGGTCCAGAAAGGTTATTATGGTCCAGATCCAGCCATCGGAGTTCGGAGAGGTTGCCGAGTTCAGGCGGCAGCGTCCCCGTTAAATTGTTATTAGTCAAGATGATTGCGTTTAGCCAGTCTTCTACAATCCGGACCCCGCGCCATCTATCCAGTTCGCTCAACGTGGGTACCCTGGTGATATCCCAGTTGCTATGGGTCCAGTTGTCGCCGCCCGTGGCCACGTACAGTGCGCTGAGTGCCTGGTGCACGATGTCGAGCCTCCGGTTTACGGCAAACGTAAAGTAGTCGGCCTCGTCCGTGAACGATCCGTCGCTGACGCGGGCGTAGAGTCGTATTCGCTGGTTTACGGGCGCGTTCGGGCCTACCGTAAACCGGGGGATCACAGTCCTGGAATCGCCCCCGGCCATGCGGCCTATCCCGTACTCGGCCGCTGTAAGGTCTATATACGGATACGGTTCGACCGCCGAGAGCCCTATTCTTAGCTGCTGCGCGTCCGCCAGGTGGTTTGTGACGGTGGCCGTGATCGTTACCTCTTCTCCGAGGGCGATCTGCCCGTCGCCGTCGGCATCGCGCCACGACCAGTTCTCCACACGCACACCTGGATGCGAGGGCGCCTGCACGGCCCTTTCGGCATTGACGAACCCGCGCCCGAGCCGCCTCGCATAGCCGGGGTTCTCCGCGTCCATGTTTTCGCTGGCGAGCCGCACCTGCTCGCGCAGCGCATCCGGCGAATGGTCAGGGAAGCGGGTCTTCACCAGGGCGGCCACGCCGCTTACCAAAGGCGCTGCAAAGGATGTGCCCCGCACCGAAAGGCTGTAGTTGCCCTCGGGAGCGGTCGTGATAATGCCTTCACCGGGCGCGAAGACGTTCACCTCTTTGCCGTAACTCGAAAAGGCCGCCCGGGTGCGCGCGTCTTTGGCGGTGGCGCCGACCGAGAGCACGCGCGGATGCGCGGCCGGATACGCCGATAGCAGATGGACCCCGAAGTCATTCGCCGAGTTGCCGGCCGCGGCCACGACCAGAGCGCCCATGTCCGTGGCGAGGTCCAACGCCTGCGTGGCCATCTGCAGGTCATATATGCCAGGCCATCCGGCCCAGCTCGTGTTGATGACATCGGCGCCGGTGGCGGCCGCGTACAGGATGCCCTTGTAACCGTGACAGACTGTTTCCTGGTCGAGGCAGCCCGCGTTGACGTGCATGAGTTCGGCATTCCAGGCCGCGCCGGCTATGCCGGTTCCGTTGTCGGTCACGGCGCTCGCCGCGCCGGCCACGGCCGTGCCGTGCCATGCGCTGATGGGCGTCTGGGGCAGCCCCGCCGGGTCGTTGTCCTTGTAGTCCTCGTTAGCCAGATTGATGCCGTGCACGTCGTCCCAGAATCCGTTGTGGTTGTCGTCTTTGCCATTGGCCGGAATCTCGCCCTCGTTTGTCCACACGTTGGCCAACAGATCCTCGTGGCGCCAGTCGCCCCCGCCGTCCACGACGGCAATGACCACGGGCGGACTGGTGCCGCCTTCCCGGGCGATGCCGGCTCCCTTTACGATGTCCCAGGCTTCCGGCAGCCGCAAATGCCTCAGATACGTCTGGTCGCTGAATAATGGATCATCGGGCAGGGCCGCGGGCCCCAGGTAGCGGTTAATGAGCACGGGTTCGACATAGGTGACGCCTTCGGCGGCAGTGAGCGCGTGTGCGACAAGTATGGGATCCTCGTCCGCGCTGTAGCGGACGTAGTACGTGCGGCGCAGCGCGGCGAGATTCCGCGCTGTTTTGGGCTTGGGCGCCACGTGATCCAGAAACGCAAATGCGCGCTCGATCGAAGTCACGTCGTAGGCGGACGCGGCGCGGTCGAAGGCGGCCAGGCCCGTCTTGGCAGCCCCGTCCCCGATCACCGTGCCGGGCTCGAACTGTGCGACGACCACGTTGGACTCAAACGAAGGCTGTTCCTGGGCGATGGCCACAGGCGCAATGGAGACAACGACCAGAAGCCAGGCCGTACGGGCAACGGACGGGATGCCCGTCAGTCGAACTGCACAAGAATGCTTAGTCATGCGGCGTAGGTGGGAAGCGTGCTGCCTGCGGCTGCGGGGATTCGCTTGAAATGTGTGTCCGGGCTTCGGCTGCTAGACGGAGACGCGGCGGATTCGACTCTACGAAGCGTACCGGAGGAGGCGGGTTACCAGTGGCACATACGTGCGCTGGCCGGGGAAATCCCAACGCGTTTGCCCGCTCTTTAAGGGAGTAGCGACGCTGGCGAACCGAACTGGCATCCGCGCGAGTTGTTCTGGACCTTGAGCCTTGGCCCCGTGCCGCTTGAAATCAGCGTGAAGCGCAGTCTTGCAACAAATAAAAACCGTCCCGCACGCCCCGGCTTGGCATTGCCACGTTTTGTTAGCGAAGTGTAAGCGTCCGGTGAACCACACCTTGCGTGGGTGAAGGGCTGGTCAGGAGATTGTTGCCTGACCCGAGGATCAAAGCCCACGACGCATGCGCAAGCCCAGACGCACGGCGGAAGAAATGTTTCCGCTGGTAGAACAGTACCTGAAAGGGAGCCAGACAGCGGAGGCCTTTTGTGCCGAGCACGGAATCTCCCGTTCGCAGCTGTGTTACTGGCGGCACAAGAATGGTAAGAAGGCCGCTGCATCCAAAGGCGCAGCCTTCGTGGAGATAGGGGCCTCTGCTCCACGTGAGCAGGTTCAGATGGAGGTGGCCTTTCCGAGCGGGGTGAGGCTGCGCTTCTTCGTGCCGGTATCCTCCTCGTTCTTGGCGACGCTGGTTAAGCCATGATTGGGCTGGGGCCTTCTCACCGGTACTATCTGCACCGCAAGCCCACCGACATGCGCAAGAGCTTTGACGGCTTGTGCGCTCTGGTGCACTCGGGCCTGGGGAAGGACCCGATGTCGGGTGATGTCTTTGTCTTTGTAAACCGAAGAAGGACGCATATAAAGTCGTGTGTTTCATAATGCGAAGCGTGGGGTTTATGGTGATTAGACGTGGTTTTACTGTGCGTTTGCGCTCCCGGGCACGACCCTGTACATGCTAAGGTAGCGCTTCCCGACTGTAAATCGACTGCTTTCGATCCCGCACCGTTCTTTTGCGCGTTTGCGCAGCACTTGCGCCTTTATTCCCAGGACGCCAGCCAGTTCTGCAGCGGTGGAATACCCCTTTTCGCGGAGTTTGGCACGATGGCGCTCGGGACAGCTGGGTATATTGTGTCGCACTCGGATTTTTGTAATACGGGACTGGGTGAACGGATCCCCTTTGGAGTCCCGGTGTCCCCGCCGGTTGAGTTCCGCAGCGGCCTGACCGTCATGGAGCCCCGCCTCGAATAGTGCATCGAGTTCGGCAAGGGTCTGGCGATGCCTCGCGCCTGCGGGCACCTGCCCCGTATTTTGGCAGGTTGACCGGCGGCAGCGTATGGGTCTTTCCGCCACGAAGGCGCAGGTCCACACGAACCAGGCAGCCGTCGCGCGTCAATGTTACGTCCTCAATGAGTAGCCCCAGGAGGCGTTTGCGGTCCACATGTGTGGTAGCGGACGCTTCCCAGACCTTCCGAAAGTCCTGGGCAAGTTCGAGAATTCGCGCATCGTGGCTGCTGTCCATGACGCTTTCGTAGTTCTTGCGGTACTGCTCCCGTTCGGTTACCATCCACCTGCAGATACCCGCTTGCCAGTACCTCCTCTTTGAGCGCCTCGACCAGCGGCCCAAGATGTCACGTCGTCTGGGCTATCCAGTCTCCCAGCGTCGAGGTCGATAGCGCTACGCCTTCCCGCTGAAAACGCTGCTGCTGCCGATACAAAGGCAAATGATCGCAATACTTCTCGACCATCACATGCGCCAACAGCCCCGGCTCCGCCATCCCTTTGTCGATCAGGCGCGGCGGCAATTCTGCCATGATCCCCCCTTGCATATTCCGATGACGTTGATCACACAGCAGTTGGGCTACGCTGCAGTTTGAGCTCAACCAATGGCAGCGCCTCACCACGGTATTACCAAAAGAGGGGCGCACCTGCATTCTGCTGAAGCGGGATGCAGATCCGGGTCCGTTCCAGCGACGCATCGCTATGGTCATGGGACTGCAATCCAACCACAACGTCTACAAGGCGCACGCAACACGACCACAAAACTGTAGTGTCATAGAATAGGGCAGTGAGCTTACCTCGCTGTTGTGCAGGGGTTTACTGGCCCTCCGAGATTAAAAAATGACATAGTTCCGTATCGTGCGCGCTCGATGCGGCCGCAGCATGTTTTCGCAGGTGATCTCCGAGTCTTCCTGGTGCCGTATGAACCGGTAATACCCTTGCAGGGCTGCCGGATCATCGGCTTCCAGGCCGGTAACCGCTTTGCCGAAGCCGGAGGCGACCAATTGCGCATTGCGTACCAGTTGCTCGGACCAACGCGTATCCCCCAACGGGGCGCCGCCAAATTCATTCATGGCCCAGGAATCCGCGTCAAGGCCTTCTGCAGGAGAGCGGGTTGGTGTCAGATCCTCATATGCAACACCCAAACGGCGCCGCCACCGTCGGTCCAATTCGTACACATAGATAGACTTGAGCGTCTTGGTACAGGCATTCGTTTTGGCGCCCCGTCCCCGACCCAGGGTAGATCCAATATACAGGAAATTGGCGGCCTTGAAGCATGTCCCGTCCTGATCCGGGGCTACAAAGGTCTCCACCACCCACGGACGGTACCCGTACTGCCGCTCAAAATCGGTGCCGAGACGTTGCAGCACCATCCCCAGCGCATGACTGGCGTGCGCCGTGATAAGGCGCTTTTCCCTAGTGGGTGCGAATCCCACCTAGTAACTGTCGCTCCAGCTAGTAGCGGCCAAAGCGGTTTATGGAGGTAACAACATGAGCTGAAGCACTTTGGTAAAAGGGTCGCTTAGGCGATTCAGCGAGCATGCAGGCCGGAACGCGTAGTGAATGCAGGCCTCGAAACGTGCAATGCGGAAGCCGACCCTCCGTTGGTAAGGGGAAGGCCGCCGGTAGTTTGGGAAGAGAACGACACAAGCACCAGGTTACCCCCGCCGGGGTAGTGGCATGCATGCAAGATGGGGAAAGTAGCAACACGGTGCGCCAGGCTAACTGGCCAAGTACAGGAGGTGTAAGTCCTCTGTGGTAAAGGATATAACCAATCCATATCTCTCCCCAAGCCGTGCGGTCGTTCTCGTGAGGGAACGGGCGAAGCGTCGGCAGGGGTGCATATGGGCGGAGCTAATGAGCGCCGAAAGGACTATTGTTCGGAGTGCCGAAGTCCTCGTGTTGGCTGAAGGCAATACTGATTGGACCGCTATGGTGAGGTTCAAGAGGGCTCCGCGGCGTCCAAGAACTCAGGCACGTATGTACGTACAAGGTTGGGACCTGGGAGGCCTCCTCGTTGCCCAGCGCTTAGGGCGGGGCCGCCAAAGCCAAGGCATTGCCGAGCGGAGGATGAACGGCGAGGAGGAGTCAGATGCGATGATAGTAGCGATGAAGCCGGCGAACAAAGCGCGGGGGACCGTGTGGCGGAGTTGGTGGAGCGAAGCGTCGCACCCGAGGGGAAATCGGACAACCCAACACACACCGTGCGCCGTGATAAGGCGCTTCTTCCTTGTGGGTGCGAATCCCACGCAACAGCTGTCGTTTCAGTTGGTAGCGACCAAGGCGGTTTATGGAGGTAACAACATGGTGCGCCAGGCTAACTGGCCAAGTACAGGAGGTGTAAGTCCTCTGTGGTAAAGGATATAACCAATCCATATCTCTCCCCAAGCCGTGCGGTCGTTCTCGTGAGGGAACGGGCGAAGCGTCGGCAGGGGTGCATATGGGCGGAGCTAATGAGCGCCGAAAGGACCATTGTTCGGAGTGCCGAAGTCCTCATGTTGGCTGAAGGCAATACTGATTGGACCGATATGGTGAGGTTCAAGAGGGCTCCGCGGCGTCCAAGAACTCAGGCACGTATGTACGTACAAGGTTGGGACCTGGGAGGCCTCCTCGCTGCCCAGCGCTTAGGGCGGGGCCGCCAAAGCCAAGGCATTGCCGAGCGGAGGATGAACGGCGAGGAGGAGTCAGATGCGATGATAGTAGCGATGAAGCCGGCGAACAAAGCGCGGAGGACCGCGCGGCGGAGTTGGTGGAGCGAAGCGTCGCACCCGAGGGGAAATCGGACAACCCAACACACGCCGGACGCAGAGCCGGACTTCGTGTGTCACATGGGATGGTTCGGTTACGGCTATGGGTTGGTTAGCCGGCCCATTAACGTCATGCGCGGCGGCGCGACCTGAGGGAGGAGCCGGATGCCTTAACGGGCACGTCCGGATCTGTGCGGGGGCCCCGGGGAAACCCGGGGCCTACCGGTGTGCCAGGCATGATCAACAGCTTGGAGGTGCAAGTCCTCTATCCAGCCAGATGGCGGCGAAGGATTAGCGAAGCGCAAGGGCGTCGTCGTGAGGCGGGGTCTGAAGGAAGCGTGGAGCAAACCTGCGACCCGATGAACAAGAACCGAATACGAGGCCTACCCGATCGGACGAGCGAGCCGGTTATCGCAAAGTCCGCGTCATCTATGCGTCGGGGTGGTAGATTCGGCGGGTGTGCAGGGAAGGCGGTTGGTCTTACCCTGGGAGATCTGCGTTGTGTCCGGCTAAGCCGGACTGAGCGTGTCGTAAGGCACGTGACCGCAACGCAGAAGTCAGCAGAGGGCATAGTAGTCGGCTTAGCCGACGAAGGCCCGAACAATGGACAGGGGTAGTAGGACGGCAAGCTCATGCGAGCAATGCGGCAGAAAATCCAGCTAACGCTGCCTTTTGCGTGGGACAGCCCCGGTGAATCCGGCGGTGCCCGTGGGGAAGGGACCGAAGTTCGCACGGCGCAACCCGAATCCGAACTCCCGGCACGTAGCGGCCTGGTGGCCCTGGCACCCAAGTCGGTTTGCTCAAGTCCATTGAACCGCCGTGTACGGACCCGTACGCACGGTGGTGTGGGGGGGTGGGGGCCGTGAGGCCCCCACCTATCCCGATCGATGACTGAAGCACTTTGGCAAAAGGATCGCTTAGGCGATTTAGCGAGCATGCAGGCCGGAACGCGCAGTGAATGCCGAGCAGGCCTCGAAAAGGGCAATGCGGAAGCCGACCCTCCGGTGTCATGGGGAAGGCCGCTGGTAGACCGGGAAGAGAACGACACGTGCACCGGTCTATTTCCGCCGGGGTACTGGCACTGGCATGCATGCAAGATGGAAGGAGTGGCAACACGGGAAGCCCTGACGGCGGTGTAGCACACACCAACCGGAAGCCCGCAAGGGTCAGGCCGGGCCGAGAGGGTGGCGGAGTGGCCCGTAGTACCGTAGAGACGGGGTAATGCCCGTGGAGGAAAGGGGCCGCAGGTGCGGAGCGATGTTCGTAGAGGGAAAGGCCACGGCATTGGCAGAGACCTACTAAACCGGTAAATGGTCGGAGACCTCGGCGGCATCACATGCGAAAGTGAAGGAGCCATGTGGCATGCTAGGCACGCCACGGGGTGTTATCAGGGCGTAAACAGGCCTGATGATCAACGGACTCAAGTCATGGAGTGGAAACAGGGACCGTGCAAGTCTTGGAACAGGAGAAGCTCCATGGGGCGACGCCGTTGTCCGAGTGCGAGTTGCATGATCCGCCTGGAGAGCCGGGTGCGGTAGTGCCGCACGCCCGGTTCGGTGAGCGGCGGGAGGAAACACGGTTAGGGAAGCCGGACTGCGGCCCGGAGCGAAAGCGACGGACAAGCCACCGGATCCTACGGCAGGTGCGCCTCCCGCCGACTCTACGTGCGCCGTGATAAGGCGCTTCTTCCTTGTGGGTGCGAATCCCACGCAACAGCTGTCGTTTCAGTTGGTAGCGACCAAGGCGGTTTATGGAGGTAACAACATGGTGCGCCAGGCTAACTGGCCAAGTACAGGAGGTGTAAGTCCTCTGTGGTAAAGGATATAACCAATCCATATCTCTCCCCAAGCCGTGCGGTCGTTCTCGTGAGGGAACGGGCGAAGCGTCGGCAGGGGTGCATATGGGCGGAGCTAATGAGCGCCGAAAGGACCATTGTTCGGAGTGCCGAAGTCCTCATGTTGGCTGAAGGCAATACTGATTGGACCGATATGGTGAGGTTCAAGAGGGCTCCGCGGCGTCCAAGAACTCAGGCACGTATGTACGTACAAGGTTGGGACCTGGGAGGCCTCCTCGCTGCCCAGCGCTTAGGGCGGGGCCGCCAAAGCCAAGGCATTGCCGAGCGGAGGATGAACGGCGAGGAGGAGTCAGATGCGATGATAGTAGCGATGAAGCCGGCGAACAAAGCGCGGAGGATCGTGCGGCGGAGTTGGTGGAGCGAAGCGTCGCACCCGAGGGGAAATCGGACAACCCAACACATACCGGACGCAGAGCCGGACTTCGTGTGTCACATGGGATGGTTCGGTTACGGCTATGGGTTGGTTAGCCGGCCCATTAACGTCATGCGCGGCGGCGCGACCTGAGGGAGGAGCCGGATGCCTTAACGGGCACGTCCGGATCTGTGCGGGGGGCCCGGGGAAACCCGGGGCCTACCGCGATGACTGAAGCACTTTGGCAAAAGGATCGCTTAGGCGATTTAGCGAGCATGCAGGCCGGAACGCGCAGTGAATGCCGAGCAGGCCTCGAAAAGGGCAATGCGGAAGCCGACCCTCCGGTGTCATGGGGAAGGCCGCTGGTAGACCGGGAAGAGAACGACACGTGCACCGGTCTATTTCCGCCGGGGTACTGGCACTGGCATGCATGCAAGATGGAAGGAGTGGCAACACGGTGCGCCAGGCTAACTGGCCAAGTACAGGAGGTGTAAGTCCTCTGTGGTAAAGGATATAACCAATCCATATCTCTCCCCAAGCCGTGCGGTCGTTCTCGTGAGGGAACGGGCGAAGCGTCGGCAGGGGTGCATATGGGCGGAGCTAATGAGCGCCGAAAGGACCATTGTTCGGAGTGCCGAAGTCCTCGTGTTGGCTGAAGGCAATACTGATTGGACCGATATGGTGAGGTTCAAGAGGGCTCCGCGGCGTCCAAGAACTCAGGCACGTATGTACGTACAAGGTTGGGACCTGGGAGGCCTCCTCGCTGCCCAGCGCTTAGGGCGGGGCCGCCAAAGCCAAGGCATTGCCGAGCGGAGGATGAACGGCGAGGAGGAGTCAGATGCGATGATAGTAGCGATGAAGCCGGCGAACAAAGCGCGGAGGACCGCGCGGCGGAGTTGGTGGAGCGAAGCGTCGCACCCGAGGGGAAATCGGACAACCCAACACACACCGTGCGCCGTGATAAGGCGCTTCTTCCTTGTGGGTGCGAATCCCACGCAACAGCTGTCGTTTCAGTTGGTAGCGACCAAGGCGGTTTATGGAGGTAACAACATGGTGCGCCAGGCTAACTGGCCAAGTACAGGAGGTGTAAGTCCTCTGTGGTAAAGGATATAACCAATCCATATCTCTCCCCAAGCCGTGCGGTCGTTCTCGTGAGGGAACGGGCGAAGCGTCGGCAGGGGTGCATATGGGCGGAGCTAATGAGCGCCGAAAGGACCATTGTTCGGAGTGCCGAAGTCCTCATGTTGGCTGAAGGCAATACTGATTGGACCGATATGGTGAGGTTCAAGAGGGCTCCGCGGCGTCCAAGAACTCAGGCACGTATGTACGTACAAGGTTGGGACCTGGGAGGCCTCCTCGCTGCCCAGCGCTTAGGGCGGGGCCGCCAAAGCCAAGGCATTGCCGAGCGGAGGATGAACGGCGAGGAGGAGTCAGATGCGATGATAGTAGCGATGAAGCCGGCGAACAAAGCGCGGAGGACCGCGCGGCGGAGTTGGTGGAGCGAAGCGTCGCACCCGAGGGGAAATCGGACAACCCAACACACGCCGTGCGCCGTGATAAGGCGCTTCTTCCTTGTGGGTGCGAATCCCACGCAACAGCTGTCGTTTCAGTTGGTAGCGACCAAGGCGGTTTATGGAGGTAACAACATGGACTGAAGCACTTTGGCAAAAGGATCGCTTAGGCGATTTAGCGAGCATGCAGGCCGGAACGCGCAGTGAATGCCGAGCAGGCCTCGAAAAGGGCAATGCGGAAGCCGACCCTCCGGTGTCATGGGGAAGGCCGCTGGTAGACCGGGAAGAGAACGACACGTGCACCGGTCTATTTCCGCCGGGGTACTGGCACTGGCATGCATGCAAGATGGAAGGAGTGGCAACACGGGAAGCCCTGACGGCGGTGTAGCACACACCAACCGGAAGCCCGCAAGGGTCAGGCCGGGCCGAGAGGGTGGCGGAGTGGCCCGTAGTACCGTAGAGACGGGGTAATGCCCGTGGAGGAAAGGGGCCGCAGGTGCGGAGCGATGTTCGTAGAGGGAAAGGCCACGGCATTGGCAGAGACCTACTAAACCGGTAAATGGTCGGAGACCTCGGCGGCATCACATGCGAAAGTGAAGGAGCCATGTGGCATGCTAGGCACGCCACGGGGTGTTATCAGGGCGTAAACAGGCCTGATGATCAACGGACTCAAGTCATGGAGTGGAAACAGGGACCGTGCAAGTCTTTGAACAGGAGAAGCTCCATGGGGCGACGCCGTTGTCCGAGTGCGAGTTGCATGATCCGCCTGGAGAGCCGGGTGCGGTAGTGCCGCACGCCCGGTTCGGTGAGCGGCGGGAGGAAACACGGTTAGGGAAGCCGGACTGAGGGTGCGCCAGGCGAACTGGCAAGACACAGCGGGTGCAAGTCCCGTGATATGAAGCTACAACCCAGCACATATCTCCGCGAGCCGTGCGTTGTCATTCGTGAGGATGGCAGCGAAGCGTCGGTAGCGGTGCGTGCGGTCAGGGCTATTGAGCACCGAAAGAGGCAATATTCGGGTCGCCGAGGCTTTCCTCAGAGTCGAAGGCAACATGGATACTCTCGCTATGGTGAGAGAGTACCAGGCCCGCGGTGTCGAAGAACCCATGGACGTACGTACGTGTCTTGTCGGGACCTGGGAGGCCTTCATCTCGCCCTGCTGTTGTGCAGGGCCGCAACGGGAAGGAGCTTGCTCCAAAGCCGGAGATGGACGAGATGAAGGAGTCAGATACAGTCATAGTAGCGACGAAGGCTGCGAACAACGGGGAGAGATCCCCGGCGGAGCAGCTGGAGCGAAGGACTGTACCCAAGGGGAAACCAGAAAGTCCACACACGTACCAAGCGCAGAATTGGGAGCGCGTGTCACAGGGGATGGACTGGTTACGGCAATGCGTGAAGCGGAACCCACAGGAACGCCTCATGACGCTCTTACATCATGTCAATGTCGACTCCCTTCGGGCCGCATTCTACGCGCTTAAGCGCGATGCGGCGGCGGGGGCAGACGGCGTGACGTGGCAGGAGTACGCGGATGGATTGGAAAACCGCTTGGTGGACCTATGCGATCGTGTGCACCGTGGAGCGTACCGAGCGACCCCCTCCCGGCGGGTATACATACCCAAGCCGGATGGAGGTGAACGACCGCTCGGTATCGCCGCACTGGAAGACAAGGTCGTCCAGAAAGCGGTCGTGGAGTGCATCCTGACGCCCATTTATGAGGCGGAGTTTCACGGGTTTAGCTACGGGTTTAGGCCGGGGCGTGGCGCACATGATGCGCTCGACGCTCTGGCCTACGTGATTGAGCGTCGGCAGGTCCGCTTCATCGTGGACGCCGACATCCGCAAGTTCTTCGACATGGTAGACCAGGATTGGTTGATCCGATTCCTGGAGCACCGTATCGGAGATAAGCGCGTGATACGCCTGATCATCAAGTGGTTGAAGGCAGGGGTGATGGAGGGGCAGGTATGGCAGGAGAGTGAGCAGGGAACGCCGCAGGGTGCGGTGATCTCTCCGATTCTTGCCAATATCTACCTTCATTACGTGCTGGACTGCTGGTTTCAGGCGTGGCGTTCATCACAGAGGATAGTGGGAGAGGCATACATCATCCGCTATGCGGATGACTTCGTGGTATGTTTCCAGCACAGATGGGAGGCACAACGTTTCCTGCAAGACCTGCAAGAGCGGCTCGATCATTTCGGGCTTAGCCTGCATCCAGGCAAGACACGACTGCTGGAGTTTGGGCGATTTGCAGATCACAACCGCAGGAGACAGGGCGAACGCCGACCGGAGACGTTCGATTTTCTGGGCTTTACGCACTATTGCCGTAAGGACCGGAAGGGGCGCTTCGGAATAGGTCGCAAACCCATTGCCAAACGGATGTCCCGCTTTCTGAAGCGGGTGAAGGAAGGGTTGGTCCAACGAATGCACATGAATGTGCATGAGACGGGTCGCTGGCTGGGTCGGGTGCTCAATGGGTGGCTGAATTACTATGCCGTTCCGACGAGCTATCCTTACTTACAGCGATGTTACCGCCGCCTTCGCTGGATATGGCTGAAAGTGCTACGGCGACGATCCCAGAAGGATCAAACGTCGTTGGAGCGTATCGGCCTGTTAGCCACGAAGTATTGGCCGAAGCCGCATGTTCGTCACCCATGGCCGGACGCACGATTTGCCGTCACGCGCGTCGGCGCAACCCAAGGGAGGAGCCGGGTGCATTAACGTGCATGCCCGGATCTGTGCGGGGGGCCCGGGGCAACCTGGGTCCCTACCGCGATCCCGGAGCGAAAGCGACGGACAAGCCACCGGATCCTACGGCAGGTGCGCCTCCCGCCGACTCTACGGACGCAGAGCCGGACTTCGTGTGTCACATGGGATGGTTCGGTTACGGCTATGGGTTGGTTAGCCGGCCCATTAACGTCATGCGCGGCGGCGCGACCTGAGGGAGGAGCCGGATGCCTTAACGGGCACGTCCGGATCTGTGCGGGGGCCCCGGGGAAACCCGGGGCCTACCGCGATGACTGAAGCACTTTGGCAAAAGGATCGCTTAGGCGATTTAGCGAGCATGCAGGCCGGAACGCGCAGTGAATGCCGAGCAGGCCTCGAAAAGGGCAATGCGGAAGCCGACCCTCCGGTGTCATGGGGAAGGCCGCGGGTAGACCGGGAAGAGAACGACACGTGCACCGGTCTATTTCCGCCGGGGTACTGGCACTGGCATGCATGCAAGATGGAAGGAGTGGCAACACGGTGCGCCAGGCTAACTGGCCAAGTACAGGAGGTGTAAGTCCTCTGTGGTAAAGGATATAACCAATCCATATCTCTCCCCAAGCCGTGCGGTCGTTCTCGTGAGGGAACGGGCGAAGCGTCGGCAGGGGCGCATATGGGCGGAGCTAATGAGCGCCGAAAGGACCATTGTTCGGAGTGCCGAAGTCCTCGTGTTGGCTGAAGGCAATACTGATTGGACCGATATGGTGAGGTTCAAGAGGGCTCCGCGGCGTCCAAGAACTCAGGCACGTATGTACGTACAAGGTTGGGACCTGGGAGGCCTCCTCGCTGCCCAGCGCTTAGGGCGGGGCCGCCAAAGCCAAGGCATTGCCGAGCGGAGGATGAACGGCGAGGAGGAGTCAGATGCGATGATAGTAGCGATGAAGCCGGCGAACAAAGCGCGGAGGACCGCGCGGAGGAGTTGGTGGAGCGAAGCGTCGCACCCGAGGGGAAATCGGACAACCCAACACACCCCGGACGCAGAGCCGGACTTCGTGTGTCACATGGGATGGTTCGGTTACGGCTATGGGTTGGTTAGCCGGCCCATTAACGTCATGCGCGGCGGCGCGACCTGAGGGAGGAGCCGGATGCCTTAACGGGCACGTCCGGATCTGTGCGGGGGCCCCGGGGAAACCCGGGGCCTACCGCGATGGAAGCCCTGACGGCGGTGTAGCACACACCAACCGGAAGCCCGCAAGGGTCAGGCCGGGCCGAGAGGGTGGCGGAGTGGCCCGTAGTACCGTAGAGACGGGGTAATGCCCGTGGAGGAAAGGGGCCGCAGGTGCGGAGCGATGTTCGTAGAGGGAAAGGCCACGGCATTGGCAGAGACCTACTAAACCGGTAAATGGTCGGAGACCTCGGCGGCATCACATGCGAAAGTGAAGGAGCCATGTGGCATGCTAGGCACGCCACGGGGTGTTATCAGGGCGTAAACAGGCCTGATGATCAACGGACTCAAGTCATGGAGTGGAAACAGGGACCGTGCAAGTCTTTGAACAGGAGAAGCTCCATGGGGCGACGCCGTTGTCCGAGTGCGAGTTGCATGATCCGCCTGGAGAGCCGGGTGCGGTAGTGCCGCACGCCCGGTTCGGTGAGCGGCGGGAGGAAACACGGTTAGGGAAGCCGGACTGCGGCCCGGAGCGAAAGCGACGGACAAGCCACCGGATCCTACGGCAGGTGCGCCTCCCGCCGACTCTACGTGCGCCGTGATAAGGCGCTTCTTCCTTGTGGGTGCGAATCCCACGCAACAGCTGTCGTTTCAGTTGGTAGCGACCAAGGCGGTTTATGGAGGTAACAACATGGTGCGCCAGGCTAACTGGCCAAGTACAGGAGGTGTAAGTCCTCTGTGGTAAAGGATATAACCAATCCATATCTCTCCCCAAGCCGTGCGGTCGTTCTCGTGAGGGAACGGGCGAAGCGTCGGCAGGGGTGCATATGGGCGGAGCTAATGAGCGCCGAAAGGACCATTGTTCGGAGTGCCGAAGTCCTCGTGTTGGCTGAAGGCAATACTGATTGGACCGATATGGTGAGGTTCAAGAGGGCTCCGCGGCGTCCAAGAACTCAGGCACGTATGTACGTACAAGGTTGGGACCTGGGAGGCCTCCTCGCTGCCCAGCGCTTAGGGCGGGGCCGCCAAAGCCAAGGCATTGCCGAGCGGAGGATGAACGGCGAGGAGGAGTCAGATGCGATGATAGTAGCGATGAAGCCGGCGAACAAAGCGCGGAGGACCGCGCGGCGGAGTTGGTGGAGCGAAGCGTCGCACCCGAGGGGAAATCGGACAACCCAACACACGCCGGACGCAGAGCCGGACTTCGTGTGTCACATGGGATGGTTCGGTTACGGCTATGGGTTGGTTAGCCGGCCCATTAACGTCATGCGCGGCGGCGCGACCTGAGGGAGGAGCCGGATGCCTTAACGGGCACGTCCGGATCTGTGCGGGGGCCCCGGGGAAACCCGGGGCCTACCGCGATGTGCGCCAGGCTAACTGGCCAAGTACAGGAGGTGTAAGTCCTCTGTGGTAAAGGATATAACCAATCCATATCTCTCCCCAAGCCGTGCGGTCGTTCTCGTGAGGGAACGGGCGAAGCGTCGGCAGGGGTGCATATGGGCGGAGCTAATGAGCGCCGAAAGGACCATTGTTCGGAGTGCCGAAGTCCTCGTGTTGGCTGAAGGCAATACTGATTGGACCGATATGGTGAGGTTCAAGAGGGCTCCGCGGCGTCCAAGAACTCAGGCACGTATGTACGTACAAGGTTGGGACCTGGGAGGCCTCCTCGCTGCCCAGCGCTTAGGGCGGGGCCGCCAAAGCCAAGGCATTGCCGAGCGGAGGATGAACGGCGAGGAGGAGTCAGATGCGATGATAGTAGCGATGAAGCCGGCGAACAAAGCGCGGAGGACCGCGCGGCGGAGTTGGTGGAGCGAAGCGTCGCACCCGAGGGGAAATCGGACAACCCAACACACGCCGGACGCAGAGCCGGACTTCGTGTGTCACATGGGATGGTTCGGTTACGGCTATGGGTTGGTTAGCCGGCCCATTAACGTCATGCGCGGCGGCGCGACCTGAGGGAGGAGCCGGATGCCTTAACGGGCACGTCCGGATCTGTGCGGGGGCCCCGGGGAAACCCGGGGCCTACCGCGATGGAAGCCCTGACGGCGGTGTAGCACACACCAACCGGAAGCCCGCAAGGGTCAGGCCGGGCCGAGAGGGTGGCGGAGTGGCCCGTAGTACCGTAGAGACGGGGTAATGCCCGTGGAGGAAAGGGGCCGCAGGTGCGGAGCGATGTTCGTAGAGGGAAAGGCCACGGCATTGGCAGAGACCTACTAAACCGGTAAATGGTCGGAGACCTCGGCGGCATCACATGCGAAAGTGAAGGAGCCATGTGGCATGCTAGGCACGCCACGGGGTGTTATCAGGGCGTAAACAGGCCTGATGATCAACGGACTCAAGTCATGGAGTGGAAACAGGGACCGTGCAAGTCTTTGAACAGGAGAAGCTCCATGGGCGACGCCGTTGTCCGAGTGCGAGTTGCATGATCCGCCTGGAGAGCCGGGTGCGGTAGTGCCGCACGCCCGGTTCGGTGAGCGGCGGGAGGAAACACGGTTAGGGAAGCCGGACTGCGGCCCGGAGCGAAAGCGACGGACAAGCCACCGGATCCTACGGCAGGTGCGCCTCCCGCCGACTCTACGGACGCAGAGCCGGACTTCGTGTGTCACATGGGATGGTCCGGTTACGGCTATGGGTTGGTTAGCCGGCCCATTAACGTCATGCGCGGCGGCGCGACCTGAGGGAGGAGCCGGATGCCTTAACGGGCACGTCCGGATCTGTGCGGGGGCCCCGGGGAAACCCGGGGCCTACCGGTGTGCCAGGCATGATCAACAGCTTGGAGGTGCAAGTCCTCTATCCAGCCAGATGGCGGCGAAGGATTAGCGAAGCGCAAGGGCGTCGTCGTGAGGCGGGGTCTGAAGGAAGCGTGTAGCAAACCCGCGACCTGATGAACAAGAACCGAATACGAGGCCTACCCGATCGGACGAGCGAGCCGGTTATCGCAAAGTCCGCGTCATCTATGCGTCGGGGTGGTAGATTCGGCAGGTGTGCGGGGAAGGCGGTTGGTCTTACCCTGGGAGATCTGCGTTGTGTCCGGCTAAGCCGGACTGAACGTGTCGTAAGGCACGTGAGCGCAACGCAGAAGTCAGCAGAGATCTTATAGTAGGACTGCTCCGGCTGGGCGAGCTACATTAGCTCGTTCACCACATTCACCCAAACCGGAACAGCCTCATGCAAAGATACACCCCAACATTCACTTCGGCCTCCTCGCTGGTTGTCGGCATGGACGTGCACAAGAAGACCATTGCGCTTTGCGTGTACGACGACAGCACGGGCGAGGTAATTGACGAGCGGCAATTGCCGCACGACATGCCGAGAATCCGCAAGTATGTGCAGAAGTTACAGAGGCGCTACGGCGAGGTTCATTGCTGCTACGAAGCGTCGTCCTGCGGATTCGGCCTGCAGCGTGCGCTGCAGGTGCAGGGCGTGCACTGCGACGTGATAGCCCCCTCATCCATTCCGCGTCGACCGGGCGAGCGTATCAAGACTGATCGACGGGATGCGATGAAGCTGGCCACGCTGTATGCCAAAGGGCTGCTGACGCCGGTGTGCGTACCGGAAGAGGAGCAGGAAGCAGCCCGGTCCCTTTTGCGCTGCCGCGCTGACCTGGTGGAGTCTATCACGCGCACCAAGCAGCGGATCCTGTCTTTCATTCAGACCCGGGGCTTTCGGTACACCGGTGCCACAAACTGGACGAAAGCCTTTCGTAGGTGGCTCAGCGCCCTGCCCGTCGCGGCTGTGGACCAGGTCACGCTGCAGACGTATCTGCACAAGCTGGCGTATTTGGAGCAGGAAGTGCACAGACTGGAACAGCAGCTGGCGGAGGAAGCCGAAAAGGACCGCTACAGAGAGCCCGTGGGGGTGCTGATGGCCTTCCGGGGCATTGGCTTTGTGACGGCCATGACGCTGGTGTGCGAATTGGGAGACATCCGTCGCTTCGCGCATCCGCGGCAGTTAATGGCGTATCTCGGCCTGATGCCGAGCGAGTACAGCTCGGGCGATCACACGCAGCGCGGCTCCATCACAAAGACGGGCAACACGCATGTTCGCAAGGCGCTGGTGTCAACGGCATGGAAGTATGCAGCCCAACCGCGGTGCAGTAAAGTGCTACGCGAACGGCAGCAGGGGGTCTCGGCCGCGGTCGTTCTACTGGCATGGAAGGCCCAGTGCCGGCTGTACAAGAGATTCCGCAAACTGAGTCAGACGAAGTCGCGATGCGTGGCCAACACGGCGGTGGCGCGTGAACTGGCGGGCTTTCTCTGGGAGGCGTTGCGTATGCACACGGGCTCGCCGTTGCCGAAGGCCGCCTGACTCGTATCTTGTAACCAAAGAAATGGCCTATGGAGAAGCGATCGGGCACGGTAAGGAGAACCCACGATATGCCCTTGCGATAGCCAGCTCTCTTGCTGGTGAGCGCGCGTTCAGAGATAGTGGCAGCTCCCGTCGAAACCGAAATCATGCGTTATGGTCCTTCGGGGCTTAGCACGCGAATACCAGATTGATTAGCCGTCGAAGCCGCCCGGTCGCTTCTCCAGAGGTCAAGCCAAAACTCTTCATGTAATCCTCATTTGACATAGTATCCTACTATACCAGGGCATAGTAGTCGGCTTAGCCGACGAAGGCCCGAACAATGGACAGGGATAGTAGGACGGCAAGCTCATGCGAGCAATGCGGCAGAAAATCCAGCTAACGCTGCCTTTTGCGTGGGACAGCCCCGGTGAATCCGGCGGTGCCCGTGGGGAAGGGACCGAAGTTCGCACGGCGCAACCCGAATCCGAACTCCCGGCACGTAGCGGCCTGGTGGCCCTGGCACCCAAGTCGGTTTGCTCAAGTCCATTGAACCGCCGTGTACGGACCCGTACGCACGGTGGTGTGGGGGGGTGGGGGCCGTGAGGCCCCCACCTATCCCGATCGATACCGGAGCGAAAGCGACGGACGATCCACCGGATCCTAAGGGCTGACGCGCCAGACCCCGACCCTAATGACGAGCGGCGGGCGGAAACGTGCTCCTAATGGGAGTAACGCGCCGCCCGTCGACTCTACCAGATGGCGGCACCGTACCGATGGGCGAATCAGAAATCGGCTCAGCCCCACCACCCGGTTCAGGTAGGCTTTACGCTGCGCCTCACTCCAGGCCATCCACTTCTCGCGAGGCGCCAGATGCAGGGCCGATGCTGAAAATCCTATGGCTCCCAGGTATCCATGTGCACTCCGAATGAGATAGCGTATCTGCGCCCCGGCAAAGATCGTCGTACCCACCGGATGTTCATAGTGAAGCAAGGTGTTCCATAGGGCCCGCTGCTGGGCATCTTCCACTAAGACGATTTCCAGTCCTTCGACCTGTTTCACGACAGGCGGCACGGCTACGGGCTCCGGTACTGGCGCATCCAGTACACACGGCCTGCGTCCGTGCACACTCCGCTTGGGAGCAGGCAGCGTAATGAGCCCCTCGGCATCCAACGTCCGCAACGCCTTCAAACACGTCGCCTTCTGAGGATGGCCGCGCACATCGTGAAATCCAAACTCTTGGCAGACACGATGTCCTATGGCATACCTACTGCCCAGCGCCTCGTCGGAAAGTATACGCTCCAAACGCGGCCTGGCATACGGTACCCTGAGCGTGCGAAGAACCTGATTCTGTGCCGTTATCCCGTGAAACTACACGGCATGACATTGATGTTAAGTATTACTTATGAATGAAGGGCAGAGCTACGTCCCATAGTTTGTGGACCGTTGGAATCGGGAGCGCTTTCCACCGTACTCTCTGCCTTGAAGCAGTCAAGACTGCCCAACAAGGCGTTCAGTACCGGTTTACTCCACCTCTTCCGTCCCAGTGAGATCTTAGCCGTGCGATATATCCCCCGTCGTGGATCCTGCGTACTAATGGATGCCTTTATCTCAGCACCCTCGCCTCTCCGTGGGTTGGAGGATTTACCAACAGCCGGGCGCCTTCGCTCGACGGACCTTGCATCCGCTTCAGCACTACTACACGCCCATCCGCCACCCTCTCGCCTTTCACCCCTTTCCCGGTGCTGCCGGTTATAGGGCCTACCTTGCTCCGACCATTTCGGACCGGGACGAGGAGGGCTTCTCCAATTGCTCGGTATGCCCGTACCATCATGCCGTCGTTATCACCCCGCCAAAGCGGACCGGCCGTATCAATCAGATTTCGACCGCCCGTGCTGCCTTCACCCGGGGAACGCGGGCTCGGCCTTTGGAGCCAGGCTCTTCGAGGCCACCTTACGTTCACTTGCGTTACGGCTTAATGGTTCACACCCCCTTGCGGAGGCCTTGTCGGTAGGCTTCAGAAATTTGATTTCTCGCCCCCCTGCTACCCCAGCTATGAGGTTTCTGATTGTTACCTCTGCAGGACTTTCACCTGCTGAACATACCAGCCTTAGCTGGACACACGCCCCCCAAACCGCACTTCATCAAAAAGCCGGCATTTTCTGGCTAACGTGCGTGGATGCAAACCTCTTCAGCCGCAACTCTTGGCATGGATTCGGGAACACGCGGCAACGAGCGATGGTTCTCTCTGCCGCTTCTTTCATTCGTGCTACTCTCTGGCACTACTTGCGTATTACTTTCAGTCGGATCCTACGGTGCCTGTGCCTATGAAGAATAAGCACAGGCCTCCTGAAACAAACCAAGCTCCGTTATACAGATGAATGCTCTAACTCCGAGGATGGCCACGATTGTTCAAGCAAGGGTCCTTCCGCACGTACGGTTCGTAGCAGGGTTGTGGACGCTTTTCGTGTGCTTGATAGTCGGCCCGGCGTTGCCGCTGAACGGTCAATCAATAACGGATTTGAAATCTCAGTTGAATGACCATTTGTTGCCAGGACACTTGTGGGTGCAATTCAAGGCGTCTCTTCCTGCCAAATTGGGTTCGAGAACTGGCTTCGCGGAATTTGATCGTGCGGCGGCCGCCTACGGGATTTACGCCATAGAAAACGCATTTCCCATTATAAATTCGGCTACTGGACATCGAGTTTCACCTGAAAGCGTTGCCGAGCTTCAGCGCGTTTTTGTTGTTCGATACTACGGCCCATTCAATCCTCTCGTCGTCTCTGCAGCCCTAGCCCGTGACCATAATGTCGTATATGCAGAGCCCCAATACGTTAGCTATGTGGAATGGGACTCGTTCATCGCCCTAAAGGATCTTAGTAGATCCATTTCTTTTCGACCGACGGCGCCAAATGATCCCTACTTTAAAGATGCGGGATACATGAAAAGACTCGAGATGACGTTAGCATGGGACTTGGCGAAGGGGGAAACTGCCGATGTTATTGTTGCGGTCGTGGACGCAGGCACGGACTGGCTGCATGAAGACCTATATGGAAATGTTTGGACCAATCCAGGTGAGATCCCGGCAAATGGAATTGATGATGACGCGAATGGCTATGTTGATGACGTAAACGGATGGAACTTTGCAAATGATTCGCCCGATCCAGCGGCACTGCCAGTATCTCAGGAACTCGCTGAACATGGTACGTTGACTGCCGGAGCTGCCTTAGCAGTTACAGACAATGCCCTCGGTATCGCGGGTACTAGTTGGAACGCCCAACTAATGCCAATAAACGCCGGCTGTCATGACGGCGGTGCAATCTGTCATGACTTGGAAAGTATTCTTTATGCGGCAATCAATGGCGCGGATATAATTAATGCTAGCTTTACTACTCGCATCTATTCGCAAACAGCAGCTATGGCCTATTTGGCCGCGCATGAGGCGGGTGCCTTAGTTGTTGCCGCTGCTGGTAATTCTGGCGTCAACTTGGATCATGATCCACGGTATCCGGCCAGTTATCCGTTTACACTGAGTGTTGGTGGAACCGTGGAGGATTCAGATGCCAATAGGTTTAGCTATGGAAGGTCCGTGGATGTACTTGCAGGGAGTGAAGGAATTCTAAGCACGCTTCCAAATTCAGAATATGGTGCGGCAGACGGTACGTCCTTTTCAACTCCGCTGGTCTCTGGTATTGCAGCCCTTGTCAAAACGATCTACCCCAACTTTTCTCCAGACCAAATACGTGAACAGATTCGGTTTACGGCAGATAGTATTGATCGTCTCTATGCGCCTAGCTTTCACGGGCTATTCGGGCGCGGGCGTGCAAATGCTTTTCGGGCCGTTTCCGAGATGGACTTTCCAGCCGTTCGCGTATTGGGTACAGAAGTTCACGACAATAATGCGGATGGTCTCATTCATCGCGGAGAATCCGTTTCGGTGACCGCTACCTATAGGAATTTCTTAGCGGACGCGGCTAGTGTAATTGCCAAAATAGAGACCACGTCTCCTTATGTTGCGTTTACAATTGCGGAGCTCAATCTAGGTGCTGTTGTATCAGGCGAAAGTCGAAGTCTGACCTTCTCATTTGACATTGCGGAGGATGTGCCTTACAGACATTCCTTAGAGTTAATTCTGAGCGCAAGCACAGATGTTAACTCGGATGCTACCGGGATATTGCGCCTAGAAGCCAACCCTGCGCAAATAGTCACTCACGATTCTGGAGCGCTTCAAGTTTCGCTCACGAGCGAAGGTAATATTGGATACCTTGACTTTAGCGATCGTCGGGGAAATGGATTCGTCGCTTTGGATGCTACCGGCACACCTCGACAGTTATTGTTTCAAGGAGGCCTAGTAGTTGCAACCAGCCCAGAGTCTCTGTCTGACTGTATTACGCTAGGAAGAAGTGAGGGAACCTTGAAAGAAATCACAGACTTTGTGCCAACATCAAACGCCGTCTTTTCCATCACTTCACCAGGAGAGTTTACAAAGGAGGAAAGCGTCATTTCGATGATTGATTCTGCGGCTAGGAATCCAATCGGAATAGAAATCACTCAACACGGTTTAACTGATACAGGGATTTCGCATGAAGATTTTATCGTACTTAAGTATACCGTAGCCAATTCAACCCAGGACGTCGTGGACAATCTTCACTTCGGACTGTACTTAGATTGGGGGACCGGACGCACGGCAGTCACGCATGATTTTGCTCGGTTGTACGGTAGCCATGACGTACTTGTTCAGCAGAATTCCGTATCGGATCCTACAATGATTGTGGGCACACGCGTCTTGACACGCGGATCGCCCTTGCACATGCAAGCAGTTGATCTCG
Source organism: Rhodothermales bacterium (assembly GCA_965216255.1). Classification (GTDB taxonomy): domain Bacteria; phylum Bacteroidota; class Rhodothermia; order Rhodothermales; family Bin80. The sequence goes on along the minus strand of OZ244148.1, from coordinate 1,798,470 downwards.
GCCGTACAATCGCCTTTCTCGTTAGAGATGAGCTTAAATGGCTCGCTTTATCTGACGGGATCAAATTTCCTAGCTCAAACGCTTCAGATTGGGGTTTATTGACCGGCACAGGCCCAATTAGTTTGCAGCCCAACGAATCGGTTGAATTGGCCTTTGCGCTCATTGCAGGAAAAAGCAAAGCCGATTTTCTCCATAACGCTGACAACGCGCAGCACTTGTGGGATACAAGGATTGATCCGGTAGCTCGTGTAAGGCTCATTCATAGTGTTGCCGACGCGATCGTCGATGTGTATATCGATGGCCAATTGTACTTGGATGACTGGGCCTTCGGATCTGCTAGTGCATTTGATTCTTTCGAGGAGGGTAAATACGATTTCGACTTTGTAGATCATGCAGACTTCGACAATACTAGTCCTTTTGCTTCAAGCACGATTGCGTTAGAAGTCGGCCAAGCATACGATATCCTTATGTTCGGAAGCGAGCGGGAAATCGCGAACACAGTTGTAGAAGGTGTGATTACGGTTCGCAATTCTAACCCGACTGTAGACGTGTATGCGCTTAATGGAGCATCTGGAATCGGCCAAATTGACTTACGCCTGCTAGACCCGCAAAATGCTAACAATGTCGTTGGCTATATTGGTAAAGACATAGGATATGGGGACGTAAGTGCCTATACATCAATTGATCCTATGAACTATATCGTTGAAGTGTATTCGCATAGTACGTTAGATATAGTTAGCAGGTTTGAAGTCGATTTGAGACATGTAGCCTATCAGTCAATTGCATTGTATATTTATGGTTCTAGTGGGGATATGGGCATTTGGGGTATAAGTATGGATGGAAACGTCTTTTTGCCGCCACAGGTAACTTTGCGAGAAAACGTGGATGAGGCAATAGGTGTGCTATTGTTACAGCCGGCATATCCTAATCCTACGAGTTCAGAGACGAGGGTTACTATCAGTCTCCCTTCAGCAGCGAATGTGAGCGTCGATATTTATGACATTCTTGGTCGTAGGCAATTGTATTTGCCTGCGAAGCAATTTGCGGCGGGTAGTAGCCACGCTTTAGAAATAGACACAAGAGGATTGGCTCCTGGGTCATATCTGTATCGCGTACATGTTGCGATGGATGACCGTCTTGAAACGTTTGACGGTAGCTTTGTTAAAGTGTGGTAGCCGCGTTCTAAATCGGGAGCAAGTGTGTGGTGCAGCCCGGATTATTCACCAGCCACAAGTATACAGGTGTAAACAATGGACAAATGGCCTGCCGGAAATGGTATATTCGGTTGCAAGGCAGCAATATCTTCTTGGAGCCTGCTGCAAGGCTGGTTTGGGCGTGGATGCAGGGCTATGAATCTCGCGAATGGCCTGGTTTCGAGGCAAAGGCGTACCACGAAGACGTACCTCTGCCGTTGAATAAGCCCGTAGAGTCCAGTAAGCGTCTGGTGAAGCACACCTTGCGTGGGTGAAGGGCTGGTCAGGAGATTGTTGCCTGACGAGAGGATCAAAGCCCACGATTGATGCGCAAGCCCAGACGCACGGCGGAAGAAATGTTTCCGCTGGTAGCACAGTACCTGGCGGGGAGCCAGACAGCGGAGGCCTTTTGTGCCGAGCACGGAATCTGCCGTTCGCAGCTGTCTTACTGGCGGCACAAGTATGGTAAGAAGGCCGCTGCATCCGAAGGCGCAGCCTTCCTGGGATAGGGGCCGCTGCTCCACGTGAGCAGCTACAGATGGAGGTGGCCTATCCGAGCGGGGTGCGGCTGCGTTTCTTCGTGCCGGTATCCTCCTTGTTCTTGGCGACGCTGGCTAAGCCATGATCGGGCTGGGGCCTTCTCACCGGTACTATCTGTACGGCAAGCCCACCGACATGCGCAAGAGCTTTGACGGCCTGTGCGCTCTGGTGCACTCGGGCCTAGGGAAGGACCCGATGTCGGGTGATGATCAAGGTCAATAGTAAAGGGCATCGACGACAATTAAGATATGGTCAAGAAGGCAGGCCGAGATTCGAGGCTTCGCAGCTAGCTGCGAAGCTTCGAATCTCGAAGCCGAGTTCAGTTTTTTGACCCCGGCCGGCACGGGTAACGACGGGAGGGAAACATGGCCCCTGGAAACGGCTGCGTTCGCGTAAGGCCGGGACTGCATGAGTTCCTCCCGCCCGCCGAACAGGTCAGCGGTCTGCACGCGGCATGTGGCAGGACCGGGTCTGTCCTGGAGCCTATGGCGGATCAGGAGTAGCTATGACCGCGAGGACGGCGTCAGGACGGCAAGGCTTCTGCGGGAGCGGCCTCTGCTTGAGGGTCGGCCTCCTGGCGCCTCTTAGAGACCTCCAGCCGATAGCTGGGCAGGTTCACCGGACGCTTACAGCGAAGTATTAACAATGCCGCAACAAAGATAAGGCATTTATGTGGTGTCTGGCCGAAAATGCCTTCTGGCTTGTGGAGGGCTCCAGCAGGGCATTTCAGGGGCAATTTTCAGGATTGTCGGAGTCTGACGGACCTAGCCTCGATTCCCAAGCAAGATAGGTAGGTGACAATGGGTGGTGCAATTTCTGCCGTTTTCAGGCTTATCTGGTGTCTTTCGTCGCTACGTTGTCAGTAGTGCGATGATTATGATGTATAACGTCACTTCACGTATGTAACCTCAGCCCTGACAACCTCACCTCTCGTCGGGACCCTTGATCCGTCAAATAGTGGGACTAAGTCCCGATATTGTCCGTTCTTGTTCGCTTTGTGCCCGTTCGAACCCCAGATGTGCATGTGTGAAGTATTGTCTGTAGTTTGGTGGTAATAACAGACGTATGGCGCTTCTTCTTATGACCGACCTCGCCTCCCCCTTCCTCAATCCACAAAACAACGCCCACACGCGCTACGAAATCCTCCGCGCCGCCTTCGTCGACAAGCTCCCCCTGCGCGATGTAGCCAAACGCTTCGGGTTCTCCTACGGCACCGTTCGTAACCTCTGCTCCGAGTTCCGAAAGAACCCCGACATGCCCTTCTTTTTGCCCGACAAACGGCGAAAGGAAGCGCCGGCGGTGTCCCAGACCGGCAAGCGCGCTGCCAATCGCGTGCGCATCCGCAGGCAAAAGCGCATCCTTCAGCTGCGAAAGCATCAAAACCAGTCTGTCGCTGACATCTGCGCCACCCTTCGCAGGGAAGGCCTTGGCGTAAGCTCCTCTACCGTAGGACGCACCTTGCGCCAGGCGGGCTTCGGCAAACTGCACCGGCGTACCCTGCGCGAACGCTTCGACCGCGTCACGGCCCACCGCGCGGAAGCGGCGGATCGTCGCAGCCTGGATCTGTCGCAGCGCCGCTTTACGAGCGACTTCGGCGGCCTCTTCCTCTTCGCACACGATCTGGGCCGCATGGACCTCGATGGCCTGCTCAGGGCCAGCGGCATGCCCGGCAGTGTCATGATCCCCGCCGGCTGTGCCGTGCGGGCGCTGCTTGCCCTCAAGCTGTGGGGCATGAGGCGCAATTCGCATGCCATGGCCGATGTGCTGGATCCCGGACTGGCCCTGTTTGCCGGACTGGGTGCCATGCCCAAGCGCAGCACTCTCACCGAGTAATCCTGCCGCGTGCATCCAGACAACATCCGCCGCCTCATGGAAGGCTGGCACGCGGTGCGCCAGGCTAACTGGCCAAGTACAGGAGGTGTAAGTCCTCTGTGGTAAAGGATATAACCAATCCATATCTCTCCCCAAGCCGTGCGGTCGTTCTCGTGAGGGAACGGGCGAAGCGTCGGCAGGGGTGCATATGGGCGGAGCTAATGAGCGCCGAAAGGACCATTGTTCGGAGTGCCGAAGTCCTCGTGTTGGCTGAAGGCAATACTGATTGGACCGATATGGTGAGGTTCAAGAGGGCTCCGCGGCGTCCAAGAACTCAGGCACGTATGTACGTACAAGGTTGGGACCTGGGAGGCCTCCTCGCTGCCCAGCGCTTAGGGCGGGGCCGCCAAAGCCAAGGCATTGCCGAGCGGAGGATGAACGGCGAGGAGGAGTCAGATGCGATGATAGTAGCGATGAAGCCGGCGAACAAAGCGCGGAGGACCGCGCGGCGGAGTTGGTGGAGCGAAGCGTCGCACCCGAGGGGAAATCGGACAACCCAACACACACCGGACGCAGAGCCGGACTTCGTGTGTCACATGGGATGGTTCGGTTACGGCTATGGGTTGGTTAGCCGGCCCATTAACGTCATGCGCGGCGGCGCGACCTGAGGGAGGAGCCGGATGCCTTAACGGGCACGTCCGGATCTGTGCGGGGGCCCCGGGGAAACCCGGGGCCTACTGCGATGCCGCGCGCTGGCTCGGCGTCGTGCTGGGGAAAGGAGATTCCTTTGACCTGGACTTCCACACCATTCCCTACCATGGCGACGATGCCCTGGCCGAGAAGCACTATGTCTCCAAGCGCAGCCGTAGCCAGAGGGGCATCCTCTCGCTGGTGGTGCGCGATGTGGATGCGCGGCTCTTCGTTTACGCCGACGCTACCGTGCGCAAGGACAGCCGTCACGACCAGCTCCTGCACTTTGTCGACTTCTGGCACAAGCGCACCGGAGCGCTGCCCCGTGAGCTGGTCTTTGACAGCACCTTTACCACGTATGCAAGCCTGCAGAAGCTGACCGAGCGCGGCATCGCCTTCCTTACCCTGCGCAGGCGTTCCCCCAAGATGGTGGCCGCCCTGCAGGAGATGCCCCAGAACCAGTGGCGGTGCATCCGCCTCACCAATGTGGGACGCACCTTCCGCACGCCGCGCATCCTGGAAGAAAAGGTCCGCGTCCGCGGCTACAAAGAGCCCCTCCGGCAGATTGCTATCACCGACCTGGGACACGACAAGCCGACGCTCTTGATCACCAATCAGATGGAGGTGTCGGCCGCAAAGCTCATCGACCGCTACGCCCGGCGCATGATCATCGAAAACACGCTCGCCGATGCCATCGACTTCTTCCACATGGATGCGCTCAGCTCGGCCGTGCCCCTCAAGATAGAGGTCGACCTGCAGTTGACCCTCATGGCCAGTACCCTTTACCGCCTACTTGCCCGGCGCATAGCCCGCGGCATGGAAACAGCCAAGCCGCGCACCCTCTTCGAGAAGCTGGTCCGAACCAGAGCCAACATCCAGATCCGCGCCGACGACATCCTCGTCACGCTGCCCCGACGGGCCAACAACCCGTACCTCCTGGCAGCAGGCTACACGGACGCGGCCCATCCCATCCCATGGCTCGACAACCGGGTCTTGCGCATCCAGCTCCAGTGAACATCCTCTCCCAATTGTCATATCCTTACCCCAACAAAATGACGCTTGGGTAAGCAGGCTAGGTGAATGGTAAGCGTCCGGTGAAGTACAGGTCAGCGGCAGCTACAGGTGTGCCGATGGGTACAGGACGGCTGGAAGGCGGAGAGCAGGTGGGCTTGCCGGATCCGGCACACTCGGCGCTTAGCAGCTATGCCGCTTTGTGTTTGTCAGCTTGTCGTGCCTTCTGCCAATGATGAGGCAAGAGGTCAGCTACGCGCCTGGCCGGATGCGCTCGAACACGTCCGTGAGCCACTCCTGGGGATTGACACCGTGTAGCTTGCACGTGCCAAGTAGCGAATAGACCACGGCTGCCCGCTGGGCCGCATCATGTGATCCCGCGAACAGGTAATTCTTGCGGCCGATAACCAACGGCCGCAGGGCATTTTCAATGAGGTTATTGTCCAGCTCCACGCGGCCCTCATCCAGGTATCGGGTCAGCCTTTTCCAAAGGCCGAGCGTATAGTTGGTCGCCTGGCCCCAAGGGCTCTTGGGCAATCCCCCGTTCGCCTCCAGCCAGGGCTTCAGCGTTTCCAGTACAGGCCGGGCCTCTTCCTGACGTACCTCGCGCCGACGTTCCGCACTGGCACCCTCCTCTCGCAGCCTGCGCTCTATGGCGTAGAGTCGCCTGATCTTTGTCAACACGTGCTCGGCCTTCTCCGGTTCGTAGCTACGACAGTCGTAGAACTTGCGTCTCGCATGCGCCATGCATCCGTAGACCGTCATAGACGGATGCGCTTCGAAGACGTTGTAGGCCACATACCCGTCCGTCTGCAACGCTCCCGCATACCCACCCAAGAACGCCACCGGACCTGCACGGGCACGGCTCTTGCGATACTCCATCACTAACAGCTTCTGCTCCGGAGTATGGTACACCCAGTAAAAACCCCGATGGGTCTTGCCCTTCTTCTTTCGATCCTGGACCTGGATACGCGTCTCATCCGCCTGCAGATACCCGCTTAAGAGCGCCTCCTGCTTGAGTGCATCATACAGCGGCCCAAGGTGCCATGCCGACTGCGCTATCCAGCCTCCCAGCGTGGACTTGGCAATTTCAATGCCTTCCCGCCGGAAACGCTGCTGCTGCCGGTACAGGGGCAAGTGGTCACAGTACTTGTTAACCACCACATCGGCCAACAATCCCGGTCCGGCCATGCCCTTGTCCACCAGCCGCGGAGGCAACTCGGCGATGATGACGCCGCTGTCCTCATCGGTCGGGTCCACGTACTTGGGACGATGAATCTCGACCACCTTTATCATGCTGGGCACGCTCTCCAGGTACTGCGTCTTCTCCATGCCGATGCAAATGAGACCTGTCGTGTCCTCTTCAGGCTAGATTACGATCGTCTCGCGGGGCAGGTGATCCGGCAGATCCTCGAAGTCCGGACGCCGCTTGGCCTTGCGCCGCTTCCGCTTCGGCTGATCCGTCTCGGGCTCGGGCGGCAGGGGCACCTCGACCTCCATGTCGTCAAACAAGAGGCCCTGCTGCGCCTCCGGCCCCAGTATATACCTTTCGCTCCTGGAGCCAAAGAGCAGGCGGAGGGCTTCAGCCAACTGTTTGTCCTTGCTCTCCAATTTCGCCTGCAGCCGGCTTATCTCTTCGCTCTGCTGATTGTTCTCCTCGGACAGGCTGGCGTTCTGCTGAAGCACCGCGGCAAGCTGCGCACGGAAGGTCTCAACATCCGCAGAAGAGAGGGAGGAATGTGCTTCGGGCTGCATGACTGTTCAACAAGGCCTGCACATGCATTGTTCCACGTTTCCACATACTATTTATCCCGATTTTCAGCTCTTAACCGCATACCGGCGCCGGTATTTTACGGACTTCAGCGACACTCCCTCCAGTAACATCACCATCTGCGTCCACGTCGGCATATCCTCTTTCGGCAGCTCAAACGTACCCGCTTCAAGCCTTTTGTAAAACAAGGCAAAGCCGTGTCGGTCCCACGAAAGCGCCTTCAGATGGCTCCGCCTCCTGTTGACGAACACAAAGACGTCCCCCGACATGGGATCCCGCTTCATGCCGCTTTTCACCAAGGCGCACAGGCCGTCAAAGCTCTTGCGCATGTCGGCCGGCGGCCGGTAAAAGAAATACCGGTGCGAAGGCCCCAGTCCGATCATGACTGCACCAGCTGCGCCAGGTACGAGGCAGATACCGGCGCCAAGAGGCGCACGCGTATCCCGCCCGGGTACATGATCTCCACTTGCGCCTCTTCACCTGCCACGGGTCTGCCAATCTCCACAAAGGCGCCGCTGTCCACTGCCGCAGCCTCCAGGCGATACTTCCGACGCCAGTAAAGCAGCTGCCCATACGAGATGCCGCGCTCGGCACAGAACGCTGCAGCGGTCTGGCTGCTTTCTTCATACTGTTCCATGAGCGGAAACATTTCTTCCGCCGTACGTCTGGGCTGTCTCATGCCATCCAGGCTTTGAGTCCTCGGGTCTATGAGTAATCTCCCGAGAAATCGTCACCTTCTCCAGATGGGTTTCACCGCACGCTTACGGTGAATGCACTCAGAACCTGGTTTCCATGCCGCAGAGTGCATGCACATGCGTGGAATAGGCCACTCTTCAACTGTTGCAGCCAGCCTGGACGTTGCTATCCGATTTCGCTCGTGAGCGTCGTCTTTCTCGGCAGTCTCTGCGGCTGGCTTGTTCAGGCAGCCAGACGCTGGCGCGCTCGCCGCTCAGTCTCCCGCTGGCGCAGTATCAATCCGAGTCGATGCACATTTGCCGCCACAACCGAAAGCGCCACGCTGCGCGCAAATCCCTCCTTGCCGTGCGCCCGCACTCGATTCAATCCGCGGTGCTCCAGGTTGTTGATCGCTGACTCAATGGCCGGATGCTGCCGACGCGCTGCTACGAACTCTTCTTCCCTTTCCCGCTCACGAGAGGCCTCTGTGCCTTTGCCCTTCCTGGGCATCACGGCCAGCCCCAACTCTGCCTCAAACGCGGTAAGGTTGTCTGGGCTGTAAAAGCCCCTGTCCACGCTACAGGAAACCACGGCACCGTAGCGCTTCTTCGTTTCGGTTAATAGAGGCACGGCCGCATCTATATCCGTGCCCTCCCACTGGATCATGTGGTGGAGTATGAATTGATGCTGGTCTTCTATGACACACACCGGCACCCCCAACTCGGCCCTGATGCCTGCTTTCTGCTTGCAGATCCAACGCGTGTGCTCTTCATACACCGAAAACACCTTCTCCTCGTGCGGAATCATCTCCTCATGGATCAATCGCCGCTCTACCTGCTCTATCTGACGCTCACAGTGCGTCAAATACCGCGTGATGTCCGGATGCGGCACGGACCGCTGCTGCAACACCTGCACCGTGGACTTCACTTTCTTTACCACCACCTGGCATATTTCCAAGTAGGCCTCTACATCCTCTTTCGTGCGCCATCTGCGCGCCAGACGCACCGGAGCAAAGTGCGCATGCACAGCGCGCAGCCAACTCCTGTACTTGCGCCAGCCCGCTATGCCATGCCTCGATGCCGCCTGGGTTATCAACAGCACTACACACTGTATGGCATCCCACAACAGCCGCACATCGGTCGGCCAATGTACGTCGGTCTCCACAACAAAAGAGTCTGCTCTTGTATGCAACTCCTCCGCAGCACCCACTTCCTGGTGCCCATAGGCCACTACGATCTGGTTGACCTCATCCAACAGCTCCGGTGTCAGCTTCGAAACATTGTCGATGATGGTCTGCCTCTGGAAGAGGACACGATTCCCCATCTGGTCATCCAACCCCAGCATCTGGCGCACGCTATCCATGTCATTGACCAAATACGTCAACCGATCAAAGTCACAGCCGAGTCCCTGCTTCAGGATGGCCAGCACGAAGATGCTCCAGAAGTCCATTCCGGGCCGGCCTCGATCCAGATCGGCCAGGTTAGCAAAATGGGCGTGGAGCAGATCGAATACCTTGGTGCGTGCCGGCAGATGGGTGTAGAGGGCCTGCAGTCCGAGCAGAATGGCTGGGATGTCGTCGCGGCTTTTGGGGTCGATCTGGATCTCAGCAATGGGCGCCTGTCCTAACGAAAACTGGTGCGCTCTGACGGATCTCATACGAACGTTTCGAATGTTGGCGTAAAACACCCCTTGTAGTGGGATAATGGGGTGCGAATCGGCTGAAAGATACGAAATAGGCCGAAGATTCGAAAGCAGGAAGGAAGGTATAATAGGGGTTTAAGTGGTGACTCAAACCTATTAATGCTTCGTTAATTCTTCTTATACGTGATAAGGCTCCCCACTTACCTCCAATTATAGCTGTAACGGAGGTATTTCATCAACACTCCTTTCGATCGATTTTTTTCGGTCAGGCACTATGTGGAATCATCCACCGCCATCTTTAGCGAGGCATGTCTTTAGGAGCAATTGATTCCGGTATAATCCGTTGAGCGGTCGGTAGTGTTTACGGTTTTGGAATTTTGTTGCGCCGGTCCCGGCGGCATTGCGGGGGACGGTGTTGTGCGGGATGGTTCTATGAAAGCTTGTTTTCGTCTAATTCCTTGGACCAATCCTTTCCATTTTATGACCCATCTATTGAGCAGAATATCCACGCGTAGTGCGTATTCTTCCGTCGGCGTCCGACGCCGATTGCACTGGCTTCTGGTTGGCCTTGTCGCCATAGGGGCCTTGTTCGGCGGGCCGGCGTTGGGGCAGGAGCTTACCATTGAAGTGCAGCAGGAGCATGTGCCCGAGGCGCTGGAGTGCGCGGAGTTGCATCTTGAGGCGGGCCAGGAGCAGCTCCTGCTCTGCGTGCCGGAGGAGGCGGATGCGTCCTGGAGCTACCGGTGGGAGAGTGAGCGGCCGGAAGCGCTGGGCTATTTGAGCAGCGCGAACGAAAGTCGGCCTCTCTTCCGGGCCCCGCAGGATGGCGCGGCGGGCCTGTATGTGTACACGCTGAGCGTGAAAGACGCCCGGGGCCGGGCAATACATTCCGGCCGGCTGGAGGTTGTGGTGCATGCCGTTGATGATTGTGAAGATGTCGTGAGCGGGCCGGTCAAGCGGCACGGCGCAGCGCCTGATCCGTGTGATGATGTGGACGTGTCCCCGGGCGAGCGGATTCCGGTGGTATCCGGCGCGCCGGTGGCCGATGGTGCCATCGGTGATACGGAAGGCGACGGGCTTCCGGACCGGATGCCGGAGATTGAATGCGAGACGCACGTGACGCTGCGGACCGGATCGGAAGCAGGCATAGCGTGCCACGGACATGGCGCCGCGGGCAGGATGCTGGAATATACGGCGGATTTCGACTGGCCGCCGTATCGGCAGACGCAGGTCATGGACGCGGGGGCCTTCACGTTCACGCTCCGGCCGCCGCAGATTGACGCCGAGCTGGAAACGCGGGCCGTCATGCTCACGGCGCGCGACCGCTCGACGGGGCAGTCGGTGTCGCAGGAGGTCACACTGACCGTGGTCAACGTGGATCCTGTACTGCAGTGCGAAGACCTGGCGGTAGTAGCGGGCGATCGGGTGATTCTTCCGTGCCGGACCACGAGTCCGGAAGGGCTGCCGGTGCGGCTGCAGTTTTTGCCGCAAGTGCGTCTGGACGGCGTGCCGCTGGGCGTCTTCGACGCGGCGCCCGAATTTGTGGCGCCGGATGTTGGTGAGGAAACGGCGATCGAGATGGTGGTCCGGGCCCTACAGGCGGAGACGAACCGGGTCGTGCAGACGTCCTTTACGCTGCAAATAGTGCCGCGCGAATCGGACTTCGTGGACCTTGCGCGCGATGTGGTACTGCCGCAGCGCATGGCGGGCGGTGCCGATTGCCCTGGCCCGGGGCCAGCTCAACATGACAATCGAGACGGGTTCGGTTGCCGCGACGGAGCGGCAGCGGTACGCGCTGGCCGTGTGCCCGGAAAGCGGGACCGAATTGGTGGATTGTGCGGCGAGCGTGCCGGTTACCCTCACCGTCGAGAACGCGATTGACGTGGAGTGCGGCGAGGTTGCGGTTAACAAGAACGGGGGGCGCGGCCAGCCGTGCCGCGTCACGAGCCATGTGGGAAGCGCCGCGGCCTACGACTGGCGCGCGATGGACGGTGCTTCGGACGCGTGGCTGAGTTCGACGACGGTGGCGGCGCCCGACTTCGATGCGCCGGCGGCCGCGGGAGCCAGGCACGAATACCGGCTCACGGCAAGCGTGCAGGTTGACGGCGCCATCATAACCGCAAGCGGCATAGCCGGCTTCAGTTCCGCAAGCGGGACCCCCTTCTCGGTATCCTGCACGAATGTGTCCGTGCAGGAAGGCTCAACAGTGCTCCTCAGCAACTGCACCATCATCGAGGGTTCGCTGACAAGGCGGCCGTACACCTACGCGTGGTCGGGGTCATCGCACCTGACCAACACCTCTCGATCGCATGCCACCTTCGATGCCGGCAGCATCAGCATAGATGATGATCAAACCTATGACATCACGCTGACGGTGACCGACCCCACGCAAGACGGCAAGCCGAGCGCGTCGGGCAGCTTCACACTGACGGTGACGGACGCAGACAACATTACGCCCAGCTGTAAGCCTAAGAAATACTCGCGATCCGAAGGGGACGGCACCATCACTTTCAGCGGATGCGGTGCGAGCGTATCCGACGGCGGCAGCCCGACCTATTCCTGGAGTTGGACGGGTGACCTCCCGCTGACAGACGCGAATACGGATATGCCTACGGTCACCATACCTGGTAACGTGACTAAGGACACGGACTATCTCTTTACGGCAACGGTGACGGCCATTGGCTATGACGCGGGGACGGAAAGCGTGTGCCGTACTTCGCTCCAAGGGACTATGCACAGTATTCTGCATAGAAAGAAACGCCGCCGGGCGCACAGCCGGCCTTGTAAGGAGCCGGGGTGGCGCGCCGCGCTTCATCAAGGATACTTGTAATTGACATTGCGGTAGTCTCAAGTTCAATCCTTCGCTCGCTCGCCAGCAGTCTGGGTACGCGTATGTTGGCGCCCCAATGCCTATCTCGGTGCAAAACTTCCCGGCCGTGCCCGCAGTCCTCGATTCCGGTCTGCCTTGGGCTGCTGGAGGCGCAGAAATTCTCGTAAGCGCCCGCTCTTGACGTGAAGATCAAACCCCCAGGACTGGAAGCTTCCGAATGGGATCCACGTGAAGGCCATCTGCCAGCATTCGAATTCCTTCATAACGTTGAGAGTGGTCGTAACAATCTTGCCGGCTTCAAAATCATAGCCTGTCTGCCCGCGCACCTTCCAAGTCGAGGTCACATTGAAGTCAAAGCCGGTATTCACGGTCGCGCTGCGCGTAACCCGGCTGGCCGGCTTGGAAATCTGATAGCCAATGCTGACGTTCAGGGACCAGTCGGCGAATGCGCCCTGCTCGTAGGAGCGGGACGAAAACGGATCATTGAGCCCAATTGATGAAGTGATCATATTGTCAAAGGCGGGAATTCCGGGTTGAATGGGCTGGCGTGGCGCGACGTCGTTGCTACTTCTGAGCCGAAAATTTCCCCGGATACTGAGCTGCGTAAGCCGTGCCAGGCTAAGTCGCTTGAGCGAAAATAGGTAATCATTCACCGCGTACACGCCGTCATCGCCGAGACGGTATGGGGACAATGAGCCGGAGACGTTGAGGTTGAGCTTGCCGAGGACATTGGTTCGGGCGGAAATTCGGATGGGAGCCATCCGGAGTGAGTCCGCTGCGAAGTTGTAGCTGGAGCTCAGGTTCAGGTTGAAGAGTTTTAGCACCTGGCTCTGTTCTTCACCCGTCGAGTCCGGCGTTACCCGTTTGGTTTCGAACGTGTTATCCACACCAAAATTCATGGCCTGTTGCAGCCTGCGCTGCACGCTCGGCACGATGTTATAGCGCCCCTTCTCCAAGCCGTCTTCCACGGGAATGCCTTCCGAATCCGCAAGCAGGCGCGAGTACCCCCAGAAATCCGACGAAAAGTCTGGTCGATAGGAAAATCCGACTCGCGGACGGACGGTATGGCGCACGTCGCGGTAGGCGCCTATGCGACCGGGGAAGAGTCCATAAAAGGTTGTTGTGGCCGAAACCCCCGTATTAAATTGCCTCAGGGCGAAGAAACCGCTTGTTGTACTGTGCATCACACTCCCGGTTGAGTCTTGCACCTGCCGCTCGGTCTGCACGTACCATTCTTCGCTGTAATTGGCATTGGGAGAAACGTTTAGGCGGAACGTGCCCAGAAGTGGCAGCCGGTTGATGGCAAATGGTGCTGCAATGGGCACGCGGTGCGTAGCCCGGAAATCAATACGACCGTCCGTGCGCCCGGTGGCCTGTTCGTATCGGGACTGATCCAACAAGGCTTCATGCCAGCTGATATCGACAGGCGTGCCGTCTGCAAGCGTATCTCCGCGGGCTACCAACTGGGCGTCTGAGAGGGGACGGAAGCTGTATCGATTGCTCAAGCGAGAGGACAGGCTAAACTGAAGGCGCTCGTACCACTGCTCATTACGGGAGGCGCTGTTACGTTTGAAGGGGGCCCTTGTACTCTGTGAGAATGACAGCTCCGGAAGTGAAAGGTCCGTCGTACCGGTAGACAATATCTGGTTCTGGCGCATGTTCAGCGAAAGAGACCGGCCACGACCCATGCGTTTGGAGTACTGGATAGAGGAGCCTACGGACTGGCGTACGTTGTCCGCATACTGTTCCGAGATGGTTTTCAGGTAGCTGCTGGAGGTGAGGCGCACGTTGGCAGTGAGGCGTGATGTCGGACTCAATGTCTGGCTGTGCGTCCACCGCAGACTGATGTCATGTCTGTGTACGAGGTCCGGGTCATGTTTTTCGCCGCTGCGCACCCGTAGGTAGTCTATGCTGAGGCCGCCGCTATACGCGTAGCGGCGGTTATAGCGAAAGGAGGGATGGGCTTGCCAACTGCCCTTGGTCCAGATGCCGAGACGGAGCTGCAGATCAAGAAATTCATTCAATGCCCAGTAGTACCCCCAATTCCTCAGATAGAACCCTCGCTCATCTCCCCCATATTCGGGTGCTAGGAGGCCGCTTCTGCGTCCCTCTTTGTAGGGTAGGAAGCCAAAAGGGAGCCAAAGAGGCGTGGGGATATTGAAAATGAATAGCTGGATGGGGCCTGTGTAGACCCACTTGCGGTCCACGACCTTCATTTTACGCGCGCGCAATGAATAGGAGGGCGTTTCGTCAAGTGCACAGTTGCACGTCGTATATAGGCCGCCACTAATGAAGACAGAGCTGTCTTCCTGCATCTTGGCGATACCTGCCTGGATGAAGCCTTCCTCGAACTGCGTGCGTGCGCCGACCACACGGCCCCGGTTGGTGGCCATATTGTATGCGAAGGAGATGCCGGAAAGCGTCTCCGTACCCTGTGTGAATGTCGGCGCTCCCACAAGCCCGGAGTCGGACTGCAGGCCGGCAGCGTGCAGTTCCTCTCGGTCGAAGAGGATGTCTACGGCGTACGCCTTGAGCGAAATGTCCTCGTATGAGACTGCGGCATTGCCGGTGATCCGGCCGCGATCCTCACCAAAATCTATTACCAGGGAATCCAATGCACTGAAGGCAACGGGCTGTTCCTGTGCGGCGGAGGGCCGTACGGCACAAAGTGCCGCCACGAGAAGCAGTACCTGGCCGTTCAGCTTCCGAGGCGAAGCGGTGTTGCTATCCCCCGGAAACGGAAGCATGTGTGTCGAGATGCTCGAAGACGAGAGAGGCCGCTCCGAGCATACCGACCTCATTGCCCCTGGTTTCCTGCACGATTTCCACACCCTCCCGCATGCCCGGCTTGATGTAGTCCAGAACGGAACGCCGGGCAGATTTCAGAATGAGGTCCCCGGCCGCGGAAATGCCGCCGCCGACTACCACGGTTCGAATGTCGAGGAGATTGATGCAGCTGCCCAGAACGCAGCCCAACTTGTGCCCGGCCCAGGCCAGTACGGCCTGGGCCGCCTCGTCGCCAAGGCAGGCCGCAGCCGAAATCAGGGCGGGGCTTAGTTTGGAGGCGCCGCACAGGGGGCTATCCGGACGTGCAGCAAACTGCTTCCGTGCATACTCGGTCAGGTAGTGCTGCCCCAGATAGGCCTCGATGGCACCGCTTACGCCGGCGGCGTCCGGCGGCCCGCCGTAATCTATGGTCATGTGCCCCAGCTCACCCGCGGCCCCGGTAGTACCTCGAAAGATGCTTCCCCGGTAGATGATAGCACCGCCAACGCCCGTATCCAGCGTGACCATAATAAAGGAGTCGTACACTAAGCCCGCACCGTAGTGCGCCGAGCCCAATGCGGCTGCGTTGGCGTCGTTTTCCACAACCACATGGAGATTCGTACCAATTCTGCGCTGCAGTGTCTGGCGCAAGTTTACCACGCCCCAGTCAGGGATGTTGGGTGGATGAATGAGGGTGGAACGGTCCCAGTCAATGGTGCCGGGGGCGCCAATGCCGATGCCTGCGACGTTGCCGGCCAGCACGCTTGCCATGAGGCCTTCCGCGACGGCGACGATCCTGTCGAGCACATGCCCCGGACCTTGGTGGGCCTCCGTTTTTCGCTGCTCCTTAAGTAGCACCCCGGATGTTCGGTCTACGAGGGCCGCCTTGATGTAGGTGCCACCCAGGTCGACGCCTATGGCAAGCTGTTGCATGGCACAGGTTGACCCCGTTACGGGCTCGGCTCAATATGGTAGACTGTTTCGCCGGGGCGGCGCATGCCGTACTGTTCACGCGCTATTTTTTCGATTAATTCATCCGTTGGAGGCTGTGCCAATTCCGCCCTCAGCCGGGTGATTTCCTGCTGCAGCCGCTCGTTTTCTGCATTGAGCTGCACGTTCTCCCGGTGCCAGGTTACGCGCTTGCGAATACTGTAGCTGTCAAAGAAAGCAAACCATATCGCACCGCCGACCAGAAGGGCGGCCAGTGCCAGGCCACGAAGGGCCTTGGGTACCCTGTGGCGAACAGGCTGGGTCATGACAACGGTCATATATGGAAGGTGTGGCGCCCCCGGTAAGCCGCCGTGTCGCCCAGTTCTTCCTCGATCCGGAGCAGCTGATTGTACTTGGCCAGTCTATCGCTGCGGCTAGCAGAGCCGGTCTTGATCTGCCCGGCATTCGTGGCAACAGCCAAGTCGGCAATGGTCGTATCCTCGGTTTCTCCAGAACGGTGGCTGATCACAGACGTGTATCGGTGCCTGTGCGCGAGCTCTATGGCCTGCAGTGTCTCGGTAAGCGTACCGATCTGATTCAGCTTGATCAGGATGGAATTCGCGGCTCCTTCGCGGATACCTCGTTGGAGCCGCTTCGCGTTCGTAACAAACAGGTCGTCGCCAACGAGCTGCACACGGTCGCCAATAGCCGAGGTGAGCAGTTTCCAGCCCTGCCAGTCGTTTTCGTCCATCCCGTCCTCGATGGAAATGATGGGGTATTTGTCCACCCATTCTTGCCACAACATGACCATCTCCTCCGAAGACCGCTTCTTGTCGGGATCGCTCTTCCAAAAGACGTATGTTCCGTCCTGGTACATTTCAGAAACTGCGGGATCCAGTGCAATATACATGTCCTCTCCAGGAGTGTACCCGGCCTTGTCGATTGCCTCAAGTATTACCTCTATGGCCTCCTCATTTGATCCCAGGTCCGGAGCGAAGCCGCCCTCATCACCGACAGCAGTGCTATAACCACGGCCCCTCAGCACTTTCTTTAGCGCGTGAAAGACCTCCGTGCCCATACGCAGACTTTCGGCAAAGGTAATGCCTCCGGTCGGCATCACCATGAATTCCTGCATGTCAACTCTGTTATCGGCGTGCCGGCCGCCGTTAATGATGTTCATCATGGGCACCGGTAGTACGTGTGCGTCAACGCCACCGATATACCGGTAAAGGGGCAGGCCCACGACAGCAGCGGCAGCCTTGGCCACGGCAAGTGAAACCCCCAGTATGGCGTTGGCGCCAAGATTCGACTTGGCCGTTGTACCGTCAAGGTCAATCAGGCGCTGGTCGATGCCGGCCTGATCAAGGACGCAGGAATGCTTTAGCTCCTCTGCAATCCGCTGGTTAACATTCTCAATGGCCTGGTACACGCTCTTGCCCAGATACACCGTTTCGTCATGGTCTCTAAGTTCTACCGCCTCATGCTCGCCGGTGGAGGCGCCACTCGGAACGGCTGCGCGGCCCATCACGCCGGATGAGGTAATGACATCCACCTCGAGGGTGGGGTTGCCGCGGCTGTCCAGGATCTGCCGCGCAGTCAAGCGGTCAATTAAGGCCATATGTATTTGTGCGCCCGGCTATTCGGATGATGGTGTGGGGACCGGTTGTCGGAGGTTGCCCCAAAGAAAACAGGCCGGCGACACCACATTGTGGAGAGAACCGCCGGCCTGCAGGGGGCATAACTTGTGCGAACTATCGCTGTCGCACGATGGTTGTTCCGCTGATGGTTAGGTCACGGCACGTGTAGCTGACGGTGGCAGACTCCCCATTAGCCCACTTCTGTACGTAGAATATATCTTCTGCCGTCGGAAACGCGGTTTTCATGCGGGCGGCACCTGCGCTGTCTCCTGCACGGCTGTAGGTGTCAGCGATAAGCCAGAACACGGCAGCCTGCTCTCGGTCCGCGATGCCGCACCGGGAAGCGGCTGTCGCGTACAGGTCGGCAATGGCACGCAGTGCGGGCGTGTATTCAGGGTTTATCCCGTTGGCCTTCCTGTAATAGCGCCGGGCGGCCGCAAAATTCTCCAATTCCTGCTGGGCTATGCCCATATTGTGGTAGTCCTGCGCCTTCATTTCAATGTCCGGCAACTCCACAAGCTGGTTGAATACGTCCACGGCCTTTTGCGTCTCACCCTCTTCGAGATACATGCGGGTAAGCATGCGTAGCACATCGGGCGTAGGTTCTAACGCCAGCACTTTGGGCGCAAGGTCCAGCAGCTTTCCGTGGTAGCCTTCCTGCTCGTACAGGTTGAAGAGCTGTTCAATTATTTCAACATTGGATTCATCTTCCGCCAACTGCTCCTCCAGGAAGCTGACCTGCTCCTCGGGCGGGATGACGCGAAAGTACTTGCGGACTAGGCTCTCGACTCCTTCCTCTTCGCCCCGAGTGTCATTCAGTTCACGCAAGAATGCCAATGTCGCACCAATGTCTCCTGCGGCATAATGGTCATTGAGGATTACATCCAGGTAATACGGATCCAAGCGCGCCGAGTCTATGGCGTATGCGCGCCGGTAGGAGGCAACGGCCTCGTCTGTCAAGTCTCCCAGAATGGTACTGTGCTTCTGGATGAAACGTCCTTTGTCCCTGGTCCATTCAAATTCGTCGATTTCGCCTCCAAGGTCCTTTATGGTCGGGACAGCCCGGTCGAACTGCACTAGGGCAGAGTCCAGATAGGCGCGTTCCACGCCCGCGTCTTCGGCAGCCTCGGCCAATGCCTCATACGCCGTAACCGCACGCCCGAAATTGGTGTCCTTGTTCCTTGGAAAGCCAGGATCGTTCTGCAGAACCCAGACCAGCTCCGGAAGGGCGTCCGTATAACTCTTGTTCTTGAAATCCTCCCAGTAGAGACTGTAATGCATGGCAGACTCCTGATCCAACTCGCCCGCCTGGGCAATTGCAGTCTGCGGCTGCAATGCGGCGCTCATTACCAGGATGGTGAAAGCCGCCAGGAACGATAGCCGTGTGAAGCTGGACATGAGACCTCGTGGGATAACCGTGTGTAGCCGGAGAAATAATCATTATAGACACGCGGAATTCATCCAAGTTTCCGCTTTACGAACCAGCGTTCGCCAATGTTCACGGTGATAGACAGGGCAAGGAACCGATCACGGACCAGGTTGTGCTTGCTGGAGCCACGCGTACCGGCCTGAAATGTGAGATCCAGGCGGGTTCCGGACAGCAGGGCTGGGAAGCTCACCCCGCCCATAATGGCCCGTGTCCTGACATTCGCGGCACTCGTTGGCGTTACGTACATTTGGTCGACATAGAAGCCCAAACGGTACGCAGATCTCGCAAGATAGGAGTCAAGTTGACTTGTTCCTGCCGGCAAGAATTCGATGCCCCCAGAATACCGGAATCGGTCGTGCATATTATTTCGCCCGCCAGGC
Source organism: Rhodothermales bacterium (assembly GCA_965216255.1). GTDB lineage: Bacteria > Bacteroidota > Rhodothermia > Rhodothermales > Bin80. Next base: position 1,779,165 of record OZ244148.1, on the reverse strand, counting down.
GCGTAGCCCGCCAGGGGCAAGTCACTTTTGAACCGGGTCCAGGGTTCATATAAGACATCAACCGTTGCTGACCATCTATTCTGAAGGCTATACGCTACGCCGCCACGTATGCTAGGTGGCAGATAGATATTACCCTGCATCTGCGTGCCCAGCGTGTCGCGGTCAAGACTCTCTCCCAGTGTTAGGGCGCGGTTTGCGGAAAGCGACGTGGGGAGCGTCACGCTTGCGCCCACGGAGAAGTCATCGCTTGTGGCCAGGAAGTTTTCCAGCGTCATCAGCGCCCCCCCTGTTGCCGTCAGCCCATGCATGCGGGTGCTCGTTGCAACATTGGTTTCGAAGAGGTCCTCAGAGACAAATGTGGTTCGACGGGTCTCTTCGGTGATGCCAAAAATTAAATCGATGGTGGCGCCCAGTGAAAGCCAGGAGCGGGGCCGTATGCCAAGCCCGGTCCGGACACGCTGCAGCCCACCCGCTCCGGCGTGGAGAACTTGATAGCGGGTCTGTCCGTTTGCCCGGGGATCTGTAGCGAGCGAGTCTTCTGTTAAGATAACGTAGTTGACGCGCGAATAAGGCTCAAAAGAGGCACCGAAGCCAAGGTAGTTGCTCCGGAGCGGAACGCCGAACTGCACGGCGCTCAAGGTGCCGGACAACAGGCGCTTTCCGTTGTCCTTCGTGTCCGTGGTTTCAATGCCGTCAAAGCGCATGCCGGCTGCTGCGCGCACAAGTACCTGCCGGCTCCAGGCGGCCGGGTTTCCGAAGTTGGTATAGTTGAACGACCACATGGCAGTGCCTCCGCCGCCCATGGCCTGGGCCCGGGATGAAGCGAACGACCGGAGTTCTCCGAGTCCGTATCGCGAATACAGAGATCCATCATCCTGTCCCTGCGCTGCCGCATGCCCGGGAAGACAAGCCACGACCAGGAGGACGCCTGTTACTGCGGCGCCAATGCGATTCAGGGCCTTGTTGGTCATGGATTACCGGGAGAACACGAAAAGGGCTTCCGGGGCACGGACGCCGGCCGTGGCATCGTGTAGCAGTACACTGCTTATGGTGTTCTCCGGGACAGGGATACGCAATTCCAGGTAAGCGTACTCATGAACCCCGAAGAATACATCCTGGAAAAACAATCCCAGGCTTGCACTGGAAGCGCTATAGTCGTTTTGGTCCGACAGGGACAACTCTGTTATGAGCGTCGGCGCTTCGCCAGGCACCTTGACCATTAGCAACTGAAGCGTTTCCAAGGGCGGTCGCACGAAGTGTGCAGGTGCAAGCTGGCTCTCTAGCCTGTCGGCGAAGAATCGCACCGTTGCACCGTTTATCGGCCGCTCGCTGAAGGCTTCCAGATCAAAAGAAACCCGAACGCTAGGTCCACTTCCATCCTGGAGCAGCACACGGCCTTCCGGTACTGAATCCGGGCCCAGACGCTCAATGCGTGAAATACTACGGGACAGGTTATACGTGGAAGTGCCGCTCTCCGTAGTAACGAGAAGGTCGCTACCTTCGATGGCAAATCCGATGACGCTGGTTTCGGAGTTCCCTGTGAGTGCGAGTCCATGGAACACGGCGTCAAATTCTGTACTGCGCAGCGCTTCAAGGTGCAGGTCAATCCACGACTCGGGCAGCGGGACGACCACCAGGGTATCCGTGGGCAGGAACGTGAAGGAGGCAATGCGTGGCCCCAATTCAAGTGTGGTATCGGCTTTCCCGCCGGGTGCCTCCCATCCGTCTAGGATATCATGAATGTCGACCGTCACGGCCTGCATGGTATCTCCGAATACGTAGTTCCTGACTAAGCGCAGGTTCACACCCGTGATTGGGGTCTCATCCGCAGCGTTGAAGCCGCCACTGAAGTCTGCATACCCCGTAACCCGGATAGTACCGGTGAGATGGTCTACGACATGACCCGCCAAAACGCGCTGCAGCGAGCCCGTCACGTCGCGAAGCGGGATCTCTTCAAACACGGTAGGAGGAATCTGCAGCACTTCGGGTTTTGCTTCGTCCTCCAGCAGATTGATTCCGACGTCCGAGGTGGCGTCCGTGCAGGCCACCACTAGGAACAACAGTCCGATTACAGCGCTTCGTGTCATTCGCGGCAGGCCTGATTGGTTGGATACATGCTAACGCTCGCTCGTACGCTCTTGGTATGCGAGCGGTGCATTATTTTCCGAAGCGCCCGGTACGTTCCGCCTGCAGGGTGGGAAAATTCAGTCTTGGGGAGTCTCCAACGTGGAGGCGTAGAGGGAAACGGCCTGGCCCATCATTTCTTCCGGGTCCGCACTGAATCGAAGCGTCTCGTCGGACTCAGGCTCGAGAGATGGAGGGAAGGCGTAGGCATCGGCATACTGGAGCCCTAGGTCGGTGACGGTGAGTCCGGAAAGGGAGCCGTTCATGGACAACTGCATCTTCTTGACAAAGGCGCCCGTCAGCGTGGCCTCGGCATCGATGCCGTCGGGTGTGTAGACGACCTTGGTGCCCTCAAACAACTGGTCCCCTCGGTATTCCCCTGCCAAAAGGAACGGGAGCAGCCCGCTGATCCAGCCAAAGGCGTGGACAAGGTCGGGCTTCCAGCGTAGCTTGCGCACCGTTTCTAGGACCGAACGGCCAAAAAACAGGGCACGCTCCGCATTGTCCGGGAACAGCTTACCCTGCTTATCAAGATGGAGGCCTTTCCGCTTAAAAAAATGCGCGTTATCCATGAAATAGACCTGCAGGCGGATGCCAGGTATCGAGGCCACCAAGACCTTGAGGTTCTGCACGTTCTTGCCCATCGTGATGGGCGTTCCGCAGAGACGAATCACTTCGTGCAGCCGGTTTCTCCGCTCGCTAATGGTGCCATAGCGTGGCATCATGATGCGCGTTTCGATGGATCCGTGTTCGCTGAGCTGTTCAGGGAGACGGCGCACCATCACTCCTGTTTCTGACACGTTCGCAAAGGGCTCCACTTCTCCGGAAACAAACAGGATTCTGGTGCGCTCAGCCATACCGCAAACAGGTTTTCGGATCACCGGCCCCCCGGGAGTCCCTGGCCATTCCATGAACGAAAGTCAAACCACGCCGTCCAAGCCTCTACGCCGATACTTCCAGAGACGATGGATAGCGACACCCACGCCGCATTCAAGCCTTCAGAGGAAGGAATAATGGTCAAAAAGATCCGAATTTTACACCTGAATTTCAACCCAGGCTGGTTCTTGTAATGTCTAGTTTCTGCGAATAATGCCGCAGGGCCTACCTAGAACTCCGGCTAGCCATGGCTGTATCAGTGCCCCGCTTGATTGACGATACTGTAGATCCGCCATGCACCTCCGGCAGCGTGAAGGTACCCAGCGCGAAAAGATCCGCGTGTCTATTCTTGGCGATCCCGTAGAGACGTGTCGTCAGGTTGCAGAGCATGTCGCCAGCACGATATCCGGCCGCGCCCAACAAGGGCAGCGTACGGTCCTGGCCCTGTCCACGGGGTCCACCTGCATAGGCGTCTACCGTGAACTCGTCCGACTGTACCAGACGGAAAACCTGGACTTTTCCACGGTCGAAGTATTCGGCCTGGGCGAATACTATCCCATGCAAACGGATGGGCGCCAGAGCTGCCACCGATACCTTCGCGAGAAATTTGTCGGTCTCGTTAACATTCCTGAGAACCGGGTCCATTTTCTGGATGGCGACCTAGCGCCGACGCAGGTGGAATCCCAATGCGCAGAGTACGACTACGCCATAGAGCGCGCCGGCGGATTTGACCTCGCGCTTCTGAGCATCGGCAAGAGCGGGCAGATTGCATTCAGCGAGTCTGGGGCTAGTGCACACTCCCGCACGCGCATTGTTATTCTTGACGGTGGGCTGCGCAAGAATGTGGTAAGTGCGTTCTTCGGAGAGGAGCATGTGCCGCTGGAGGCACTCACTGTCGGCGTTCGCACCATTTTGGAGGCGCGTGAAATTCTTTTCATAGCCACAGGTGAGCACAAGTCTGGCATAATAAGGCGGGTGGTAGAAGGGAAGCAGGACAACAGGGTGGTTGCTACCCATGTGCAGGCGCATTCCAATGCCGCGCTGTATGTGGACACCGCCGCCGCCTCCGAGCTAACCCGGGAAAAGACGCCGTGGCTTGTGGTGCGCGACCTGAGTTGGGACCTGCAGCTGGCCAAGCAGGCCATTGTCTGGTTATCCAATTCCGTGGACAAGGCCGTGCTCCGCCTAGAGGCGGAGGATTTTCACGCCAACCGCCTGCACGGGCTGCTCCACGCGTTCCCGGACATTGACGCCCTTTGCCTACGCATCTTTGAGGATTTGCGCAGATCCATCGTTTATCCAGACGGACTTCCGAAGAAGGAGCGCGCCATTCTATTCAGCCCGCACCCGGACGATGACGTAATCTCCATGGGAGGCATGCTTGACAGGTTCGTGCGCAATGGCAACGACGTTATCGTGGCATATATGACCAACGGTTCCGTAGCTGTATTTGATGCGGATTTGCGCCGATACCTGACCTTCGTGGAGATGAGCCGCGCAGAACTGGGCATGAGCGGCGTGGCAGGGAAGGAATTTGAATCGCGCCAACAACGCATCCTGGAATTCTTCAGGAGCAAGCAGCCGAGCGAGGTAGATCTTGCCATCGTGCAAAAACTCAAGGCGAGCATTCGATGTGCGGAAGCCATTTCCGGCATCGAAGTCATGGGGCTAGCAAAGGAGAACGCCCGTTTTCTGGATCTGCCTTTCTATCGGACAGGAAGCGCGAAGAAGAAACCCGTGGGTGAGGACGATGTCCGAATTGTTTACGACCTTCTGCGGGAGAAGAGCCCCCATCACGTATTCGTCGCCGGCGACCTGTCGGATCCCCACGGTACGCACCGGATGTGCTACGCGGCCATCGCCCCTGCGCTAGCGCGCTACAACCGTCAGAAAGGCCGCACGCCACCCAAGGTTTGGCTCTACCGTGGTGCCTGGCAGGAATGGGAAATTCACCAGGCCAGCGTGTTTGTGCCCATGTCGAAGGCAGACCTGGCGCGCAAGATAGAAGCCATCTTCAAGCACGAAAGCCAGAAGGATCGCGCCATGTTTCCGGGCACCCACGACGAACGAGAATTCTGGCAGCGTGCACGTGATCGCAATATGGGGACGGCGGAGCGGCTCAATCGGCTGGGTCTGCCGGAATTCTTTGCCGCGGAAGCATTCGTAACGACCTACTCCCTGTAGGCTCCGCTAAACGTGGCAGGAGACAAGTCCACGCTTCTCCAGATAGCGCTGGTGATATTCCTCGGCTCGGTAAAAAGAGGCTGCGGGCACGATTTCTGTGACAATGGGGCTGGCAAAGCGCGCATTCCAGCGCTCTTTAGATGTCCGGGCTGCTTGTTCCTGCCCGGGGGTATGGAAGAAAATCACGGAACGGTATTGCGTTCCGACGTCAGGGCCCTGCCGGTTGCGGGTCGTGGGGTTGTGGTTTTCCCAGAAAATGTCCAACAGTGCCTCATATGAAACAAGACCCGGGTCAAAGTGGACCTGTACCACTTCCGCATGCCCGGTTTCCTTCGTGCATACCTCACGATACGTGGGGTTCTCGGCCGCGCCGCCCATGAATCCCACGGCGGCATCGGTGACGCCTGGCGCGCGCCGGAACGCAGCCTCCACGCCCCAGAAGCAACCGGCGCCAAATGTTGCGGTTTCCATGGAATTTCTTACGGTCTGGTGGGGAATCGTTGCCAGGTTTACGACAGGAAGCAGGTATAGGATTCGGAATTACTTATCGGTTTCTCGTGTAGGAAGAATTCAATAACTTTGGACGTTCGATATTCCAACTATAGATCCTGCCGCATCATGAATACCACGCGCTTGATTGTTGTCGTGCTGATCCTGAGCATCTTCGGATCGCTCCCTGCCGCTTCCCAGGTAGGAGTAGGGGCCGAGCCGCCGGACGGAGCCATGATGCTCTTTGATGGCAGCCGAGAGATGCTGGACGAGAGCTGGACGTATTGGGAGGGCCCGCGCTTTGCCGCAGAGCTGCCCATCAAGTGGCAGATTGTGGAGGATCCTGTGGATGAAGGGACCGTAGTCAGCAGCATGGACCCCTCTGCCGCGGGAGGCCTGTATGGCGCTGCGGATATTGTGACGAAGCACAAGTTTCGCGATTTCCGGGTCCACGTGGAATTCCTCATCACCGAGGAGGGCGGCAACAGTGGCGTCTACCTGCAGAATAGGTACGAGATACAAGTGCTCGAGGGCGATTCCACTGCCCACGGCATGGCGGCGGTTATCAATGAGGCCGCCGCCCCGTACTATCCCTACAACGGAACCGGGACCTGGAATGCCTATGATGCCATGTTTCGCGCGGCGCGCCTTGATGATGACGGAACCCGCACGGAAAAGGCCTATGTCACCCTGTATTTCAATGGGGTCAAGGTGCACGCCAACCAGCCTATCGACAAGGTGTGGGGTGGCCCTAACTCGGGGCTGGACGGCGGCAATGACGGCGGGCTCGGAATCACCGACGTGTCCGGCGGGCTGAAGCTCCAGGCGGAGGGGCACGATGTGCGCTATCGTAATATCTGGATCCAGGAGCTGGAGCTCGCAACGCCAGATACAGATTTCTAGTAAATTCCGTACCACGCACACGATTCCAGAGAACCATGGCTTTCTTTACGCTACGCGTCAACGGCACACAGCATGAGGTGGACGCCACACCGGACACCCCTGTATTATGGGTGCTGCGAGATCACTTGAATCTGGTGGGCACCAAGTTCGGATGCGGAATCGCCCAGTGCGGCGCCTGTACCATCCACCTCGGCGACAATGCGGTGCGTTCGTGTTCGCTGCCGGTCTCCAGCGTGGGAGACCGCGCCATCACCACGATCGAAGGGCTTTCGGATGATGGGGACCATCCGGTCCAGCAGGCCTGGCTTGAGCACGATGTCCCCCAGTGCGGGTATTGCCAGGCGGGCCAGATCATGAGCGCGGCGGCCCTGCTCAAGCAGCGCAGCAGTGTCACGGACGAGGACATCGACCGCGCCATGCGCGGCAATATCTGTCGGTGCGGGACCTATCTCCGCATTCGCGCCGCCATCAAGACAGCCGCAGCGAATAGCAACTAACCCCATCACCGCAACCAGAGAATATCGTGTCGAATACCAAATATAACAGGCGATCCTTCCTCAAGGCGTCCGCTGTGGCAGGCGGTGGTTTCGTGCTGGGCTTTAACTGGCTAGCAGGCTGCAAGCCTTCAGCGGCCCCGATGGCGGTCAACGCGATGCCGGAAGCTTGGTACGGTATCAATGCCTTTCTCAAGATTGGCGAAAACGGCCTGGTTACCATCATGTCTCCTAACCCGGAGATTGGGCAGAACGTCAAGACATCCATGCCGATGATCGTGGCCGAGGAGCTGGATGTTGACTGGAAGGATGTTGTAGTACAGCAGGCGAGCCTGGATACGGACAATTTCACGCGGCAGGTGGCCGGAGGCAGTCAGTCCATACGTCAGGGTTGGACGGCGCTGCGCACGGCCGGCGCCACGGCGCGCCGCATGCTTTTGGAGGCTGCCGCCAACCGGTTGGAGGTCCCCCTTGGCGAACTCACTACCTATGCGGGTATCATAACGCACGAGGGATCGGGTCGAACATTGGGCTACGGAGACGTGGCCTCGGAGGCTGCGCTCCTGGAAGTGCCGGAGGACGTAGATCTAAAGGACTCGAAAGACTTCTCCATCATCGGCACCACGCGCCGCAATGTGGATGCGCCGGACATCGTGCGGGGCCGGCCGCTGTTTGGTATTGACGTGCAGCGCGAGGGCATGCTCATTGCCGCGATAGCTCACGCTCCAGCTTTCGGGATGCGGCTTAAGACCATGGACGCGGCGGCCGCCATGGCCATGCCGGGCATCGTAGACGTTTTCACCATAGATGCCGCCCCAGAAGGATTTGATTGGCAGTGGTCGGACGTCAATGCCTTCCCTGAAAAGGTAGTGGTCGTGGGGCGAACCACCTGGGAGGTTTTCCAGGCCAAGAAGGCACTGGTGCTGGAATGGGAGCAGGACTCCGGAGCGGAGAACTCCACCGACCACGCGGCCGGCATGGCGGCGCTGCTGGATAGGGACGGCGTCGAGGAGCAGCGCCGGGACGGCGACCCGGAGCGAGCCTTTTCTGAGGCCAGTGAAGTGATTGAGCGTACATACACGGCGCCGTTTCTGCCGCACAATACGCTTGAACCCATGAATTTCTTCGCCGACGTGCAGCCGGACGCGGCACACCTCGAAGGGCCTATTCAGACGCCGGAGTCTCTCCGCAGGTCGGTAGCGAGCGTGCTGGACCTCCCGGAGGAGAAAATCAGTATCGACATGACGCGCATGGGTGGCGGCTTTGGTCGCCGGCTTTACGGAAATTTCGGCGTTGAAGCAGCCCTCATATCCAGGGCTGCGGGGGCCCCTATCAAGCTCGTATATACGCGTGAAGATGACATGACGCAGGGCACGTACCGTCCGGCCTATCAGGTGCGGTACAGGGCGGCGCTGAATGAGAACAAGGAGCTAATCGCGTTTCATGTTCGTGGGGCAGGCATCAATGACAGGCCGGTGTTTGCTAACCGGTTTCCGGCGGGTACTGTCGACAACTACCTGGCAGAGAACCTGAGGCTCGATTCCAATGTCACCACGGGTGCATGGCGCGCCCCGCGCTCCAACTTTGTTGCCGGATCGGAGCAGGCGTTTCTGGACGAAGTAGCCGCCGCAGCAGGAAAGGACCCGATAGCGTTTCGTCTGGAACTGTTCGACCGGGCGATGCAGCATCCCGTGGGAGACGACAACGATTACGATGCTGCGCGGTATGCCGGCGTGTTGTCCCTTGTTCGGGATAAGGCCCGGTGGGGCGAGCCGATGCCCGGCGTATCTCGTGGCGTAAGTGCCTATTACTGCCACAATTCGTACGTCGCGCAGGTCGTGGATGTGGTAATGAACACAGGCCGACCCGCCGTGAAGAAGGTCTGGTGTGCGATTGATTGCGGCATTGTCGTCAACCCGGGCGCCGCCCGGAACCAGGTGGAAGGGGGCATTGTCGACGGGATAGGACATGCCATGTACGGCGCGCTCTCTATAGCGGACGGGCGCCCCGAACAGGACAATTTCCACACGTATCGACTCATTCGGATTAACGAGGCGCCTGAAGAGATCGAGACTTTCTTCGTGGATAACGGTAGAGATCCTACCGGTCTTGGAGAGCCGAGTTTGCCTCCGTCGGCTGCGGCGCTCGCGAATGCCGTGGCTGCTGCCACGGGGCATCGTCTCTATGCCCAGCCGTTTGTCCAGGCGCTGGAGGCCATGGATGTCCAGCAGCCTTCAGGTTGATGCATTCGGGCTCATAGGCAAGGGGGGGGGGTAGTGCCGATCTCCCGCTGGGATCACACCTTTTATTGCCCCGGTTGCCATGCATGTCCTCGGGGGGTACCGTGGGAATTGCTGCGCTTATCGAAACACAGGCTCACCTGCACGCGCCCGTAACTTCGCTGGACAGGGGCCTTGAACACTCTCCGGCAATACTAAAGCCCCAGGCGGGAGGGCAGGCATATACCACAGGCTCCCCTACGCAGTTGGCTGACTTACCTGCGCACGGACCTCGTAATTCCCCCGGCCTCTCCCAGAGACAAACTCTCAATAAGTATCTCGAAACCTGGTTGTGGGTAGATACAATAATTCCCTGGTTTTCTATGGGGTTGGACCACCACCGGAATCGGCATGGGCTGTCCAAAAGCACTATTCGCCAGTCTTGATTGGTAGGTTTCGGTTGGTGCAGTCGTTCTTGGGACGATGCAAGCGTCACGCCGCGAGGGCCACCGCCGCTGCTGTCAGGATTGGCTCTCGCGGACGGCATTGGTTGGCGAGGGCCAGGATCCACTGGAGGAGCGGATGTCCTACAGGCGTTCTGCGACAAGCTCTGCCACATCCTTTACCTCGAGCGGATGCTCGGCCCCTTTTGCTGCGTCTACCATCATGGTAAGACAGAATGGGCAGCCAACGGCAATAGTCCTCGCTCCCGTCTGAGCGGCTTCCTCATAGCGCACCTCGTTTACCAACGGAGGCTCTTCTTCCTTCCACATCTGAGCACCGCCGGCCCCGCAGCAGAAGGATTGTGTACCACTGCGAGACATTTCCACCGGGTCGGCGCCGAGAGCCTTCAATACCTTGCGTGGCGCGTCCGTGATGCCGTTGTGGCGTCCGAGGTAACAAGGATCATGAAAGGTGACGGGTCCAGGATCCAGGTCGCTATTGAACTCCACAGCTTCCGAAGCAGCGAGCTCTGCCAGAAGCTGCGTGTGATGGATGACTTCGTAGCGGCCTCCGAGGGCAGGGTATTCTTTGCCAAGCGTATGCAGGCAGTGGGGACATGTGGTTACGATGCGCTTCGGCCGGATCTCATTGAGCGTTTCGATATTGGCCCTGGCAAGGGTGTCGAAGAGGTACTCATTGCCACTGCGGCGTGCGGTGTCGCCGGTGCAGCGTTCCCGGCTGCCGAGTGTGGCGTAGCGTAGCCCCGCGGCATTCATTATGCGCGCCAGGGCACGCGCCGTTTTCTGAGCGCGGGCATCATAGGAAGGAGCGCACCCGACCCACCACAGAAGGTCCGCATCCGGATCCTCGTCTATAGTGGGAATACGTTGTCCCTCGCTCCACGCCGTGCGCTCCGCAGCGGATGCATTCCAGGGGTTTCCGTTCCGCTCCATTCCCCGGAATGCCGTCTGAAATTCGCGGGGAAAGCGGTCTTCGACCAACACCTGATGTCGGCGAATGTCGAGAATATCGAACATGGGCTCGTTGCCCACGGGGCATACATCCACGCACGCACCGCATGCCGTACACGCCCAAACCGCGGATTCACTAATGGCAAAATCAAGCAGTCTGTGTTCCGACGATCCGCCAGCTGCCAGGGTGTGCATGTGCTCATTCAGATAATACCGCTTGCTGATTTCGAGGGCGGCGGGAGAAAGGTCCTTGCCGGTCGCATAGGCGGGGCATACTTCCTGGCAGCGATTGCACATGATGCAGGAAAAGGCATCGACGAGGCTCGTTTTCGGAAGATCTTCCAAACGCGCGGCCCCGAACGACTCCATGGATTCGTCCTCGAAATCCAGAGGATCCAGCGCCCCCAGAGAAGTCCGCTGCGGCTTCGTCCAGAAGTTGAAGGCAGCCATGATAAAGTGGAAGTGCTTTGTATATGGAAAATAGGGTACGAATAGAAGAATGAGCCCCAGGGCCAGCCACCAGCAAATGTGCTGTCCCAGGAGGAGGCTATCCGGCCCCAGGTTGCTCCAGAGCGGGCTGATGGCGCTGGCAAGCGGCTGATAGGCGTCGCCGCTCCCGGTGTCCAGTTTCTCAAGGCTAATGGCAAACGACTCTCCAAGGAAACGGAAACCGACGTGGCCCAGGATGAATAGGCCTACAATGATGGAATCTCGTCGGACATTCAGTTTCATGAGTCCGAGCTGGACGCTGTCCGTTCGCAGGACATCCGAACGGGTATCGAGAATGCGACCAGCCGGCAGCATGAATCTGCGCACCAGAAACCACGCCATGCCGACAAGTACCATTACGCTGAAGCCGTCGGCCAGCAGCCGGTAGACGTTGCCGACTACGCTGGCATTCAGGAAAGGCACAGAAGCGAAGCCGCGGGCCACGTCGCCCACGTTGACGAAGAGATAGAATACGAAGCCCCATGCAATGAACACATGCACGAGGCTGGAAAGCCGCCGCATTTTCCACAGGTCCGCCATCGCGATCCAGGTGCGAATGCCATGCAAGGCGCCTCGGAAGTCCATGCGCAGCGGTCCGCTACCGCGCTGAATCGTCTTGAATACGGTAGCAAATCCCAGGCAGGTTCCGTACGCAGAGAATAATGTGGCGAGCACGAATAGTGCTTTCTCGGTGAGCGTTAGCATTTCCCTGGTTGCTCGGCGTGGGCGAAATTGTATGATAGTGCCTGCGGAAAAATGCATTGGTCCTGGTAGGACGCGGCAGCCCTACCAGTAGGCGCTATAAGGGGGCTTCTTTTCCGGACAGGCTCCACACGAATGCACTTGCTTACCCCAGGCTTGTTACGCACTCCGTCTACTCCGGATGCGGCTCGCTAACGGCACATCAAGACGCGTTGGAGCACCGATACCAAATGCGGGCTGTTGGCAACGCCCATGGTCCCGTCCGGCATTGGCCCGCTTTCCCGCCCTCGGTGCATCAGTGTGTCAGGTGTCCACGTCTCGTTTCTTGACGATGAACATTCCTTCGTTGCCGCTGGTCACAACAATGATGCCGCTCTTGAAAAACGGATAGTTGCTCCACGATCCTCCAAAGCTGGGTGCGTTCTCGCCATACGGCACGGTGTCAAAGAAGCCGACTTCCGCGGGATTCTCTCGGTCGGAGATATCCAGGACACGCAACCCGCTTTGGTAATTGGACTGATACATGAGGTCGTCCTGAATATAAAGATTGTGATCACTGGCCTTATTCTCCGACAAGTGCTCCTTAGCCAACTGGGGATCATCAAGATCGGAAACGTCCCAAATCATGGTCCTTGTGCCGTCCACGGAGCCCTGCAGTTCGTCCAGCTCGTCGTTCATATAGAAATAGCGGTGGTCCTCTGTAAGCCAGCCCTGGTGGGAATAGCCGTAGTTGGGGTAAGTGGCGTTGGAGAGCTTCACAGGGCTGTCTTTGTCGCTGACATCGGATATGCTCAATGCCGTTTCGTTTGCGCCGAAGCAAATCTCCCTACTGCGGTGCTCCGTATCGGGACCGTCGTAAATGACGCACTGCGCATCGTGGGAGTAGCCGGTTCCCCGGCGACCTGTTTCGGTGTCGGCAAAGCATCCTGCAAAGGTCGGCTGCAGGGGCTCCGTGATGTCAATCATGTGGAGGCCGCCTCCACAGGTCTCGCCGCCGCCGCTACTGCCTACGGCGAAGGCAAACCCGGTGTCCTCGTTGATCACGATATTGTGGGCGCTTGCAATGTCCGTGTAGTGGGCGCTGATCTCGAAGGTAACCGGGGGACTCTGCACATCGCGCAGCTGCCTGAGATCGAATACCTGCATGCCGTGGTCTCGGGCGCCGTCGGCTACGATAAAGGCATGGTCTTTGTAGACTTTGATGTCACGCCAGGTGCTGGCGGGCGAGGCGGCTGTTTTCGGTAGGTTTCCTACATATAAAGGGTTGTAGGGGTCGGTCACGTCCACCATGGATGTTCCGTCTATGCGGCCAATGAGGGCCCATTCCCTTCCTGTTTCAGGATCGGTCCAACCCCAGAGGTCGTTGACCTCCACGCCGCGTCCGCCGCCTAGGTCGGCGACCGAGAGGAACGACACCAGGTCGACATTGCTACACCCAAAGCGATCGGCCTCACCATCGGTGCACTTGACTTCCGCGCCAACGATGGATGGAATGTTCTCGGCTTCATCTATAAACGCCCCGGCTTCTATCCACTGGCCGTCCGTATTCTCGAATACATAGGCCTTGCCTGCCCCGTTATCCGCCCCTGGCGCCCCGATAACGGCGGTAAGGCCCTTTACGCCAAGCGCCCGGCCCAAGGCAAGGGAAGTTGAGGGGTCGGCCAGCGCGTCGTTGGGAAACACTTGCGTTACCGAAATCCACTGATCTGTCTCGGCGCTACGACGGTAGCGCAATACCATTCCCACCGAACGGTTTTGCATGGGTGCACCGGCCCACAGGTTCGTTCCGTCGAGGGCAAGTGTTGAACCCAACATCTGCAATCCCGGCGTATCAGCAAAGCCGGACAAGCGCCCACGCTGTTCCCACTGGCCAGTCGCACTGTCCTGCTTGAACGTGAAGATGGCTCCTTGATTATTGTCAAGCCTTGGGGCACTCACGAATACTTCACTGTCCTGAACGGCCAGCGCGTAGCCGAAGGTGTCCCGAGCTTCCAGTCCGTCAATGGTAAGTTCGCCCGTCATTGACCAGGTATCCGATGCCGGGTCATGCAAGTAGACCAACACATTGCCTCCGTGCGCAGGCGCAGAAATTACTGCCGTGTGCTCTCCCAAGGCCAAGGCGGCGCCAAAGCCTGCGACCGGCACCCCGCCCATACGCCAGAACCTTGTTGGTGCGGCCTCGTCGTCCGGCTCTTCATCCGGCTCTTCATCCGTTCTTCGAAGGATACTATGCTCGCTCCAGGCTCCCGTTTTGGCGTCGAATTCGAATACGTAGACGGCTCCTTCTTTTTCAGAAGGCCCTACGGCGGTTACAAGCAGCCGATGCCCGAGCACCGCGAGGGCATTGCCGAAGCGATGATTTTCGGCCGCATCGCGTGCCGTAAGCTTGGCCGATTCAACCCATGCGCCATCTACTAGTGTGAATACATAAACCGCTCCCCGGGACTCGTCACTTCCAATGGCCCCTACAAAGAGGGTATTGCCGTCTGCTGCCATTGCCCGGCCAAAATGATCGCTCTGGCCAGCGGCATCAGATGCCTGCAGCCGCTGGCGTTCCGCCCAAGTACCGATGGTATGTTCACGGCCATACACGTACACAGTGCCAGCACTGGTGCCCGTGCGGGCCTTGCCTACGAACACGATGTCATTTTCAACTGCCACCGTACTCCCAAACCCGGTTTGTAGTGCTTGCACTCCGGTTGCAGTACTGCCGAGGACGGCGACGGCAAAGATTAGGCGAATAGCTTTCATTTTCGTAACGATTGTGAGTTGAATCTAAACCATTTAATGTACGACAATAGTGCGCAAATGGATACGAATACGCCAATGGGAGCCCGAACAATGGGCTCGGCGGGAATCAGGAGCAACCGATACGGTTGAAACTGGTAAGGGGGACGGACGCTATTCTCGGCTGCGCATGCGCAGTCAGGCACGGGTGAGGCGCGCAGGGCTCATGCTCAACCGGTAGCAGGGCGGCACATTCGGCGCCCAGCGAGCAGAGCCCATGCCGACGGCGAGAGGGGCGCACTGCGCAGACCGATGCCATGTCGCGGTCTGTGCACTGCGTAGCCACCTGCGAGCCTCCCGCGCGCGGCGGTGTGATTCAAGGGTTTCCCTTTCTAGAGGGGCGGCAGAGTTTTGTGCAGCTCTGGCAGTTAGTCCAGCGTGTAGAGCGCGGGGTCGATTTCCAGGCGCGTATTCTGCCGGATGGCATCGTTGGCCGTAATGGCTACGGCTGCAGCCTCCAGGCCTCGCGCGTAGTTGGCCGCAGGCGGGTAGGGGCCGAAGGCATGGTTGTCCATGAATTCCTGCAGCGCGTACCAGAGCGGTGTCTCCACGGACGGGTCATCCTCGGTAGGGTCTTGATTCTGAGCGTCCAACTGGGTTGCATTCGCCAGGAGGGCGATGCCCGTCTCTTTGTAGAACTTGTCCCTTCGAGCGTAGACTTCCCATCCTAGCAGCGGTGCATCCACCTCCTTGAACATCCAGGCCTTCCCCCTGTCCCGGAAAATGATGGCGCTGTCAGTGCCGTAATAGATCTCATAGGCCGCGTCGAAAGAGCTGGCGAGCGTTGCGTCATACGCCAAATGAAGGCCGCTCGGGAATTCGAATATGGCCTGGATGGTATCGGCCACCGTCCGCCCGTCGTCCCATGCCATGACCTGACCGAAGCCTGTGACGGCCTTGGGCAGTGCATTTAGCACCCAGAAGCCTACATCAAGGTGGACCAGACCCACTTCGCCGACAAGGCCGGTGGACACATCGGCATCCAGACGCCAGTTCAGCGCACGCTGCCGGTCGGCATTGGGTGAGGCGCGCCTCCAGCTCTGTTTGGCATGCCACTGGGCGCGGCCCATGGATGGACGTCCGAGCGCCCCGCTCCGAATAAACTGGAAGACGGATCGGTGCTGGGGATTGGAGCGAAAAATCTGGCCAATCTGAAGAATCCTGTCGGGCGCCTCCCGTGCGGCCATTGCCATAGTACGGGCGTCCTCGATAGTGGAGGCCATGGGCGCTTCGCAGTACACGTTTTTGCCTGCATCGAGCGCAGCCAGGACCAGGTCCCGGTGCAGGTGGGTGGGCGTGGCAACAAGGACGGCACGAATTCCCGGGTTGTCAAGCACTTCGCGGTAATCCGTATGGGTGCTGGCCTCGGGCACTTCGCGGGAAGCGCGTCGAAGCATGGTCTGGTAGGAATCGCATATGGCAGTAACCTGTGCGTCCGGAATGCGCAAGAGTGTTGCTGCAAGCTCACGTCCGCGCGCTCCGTAGCCGATAATGCCACAACTAACGGGGGCACCGCTACGCGCGCGCGCGCGCGGAAACGCGCGATCAGGCACAATTTCGACGGCACCGCTGAGGCCGAAGAGCGATGCCATGCTGCCAGCCTTCAGAAATTTGCGCCGGCTTAGCTGGTGGGCGTCGGTAGGATTCATAATAAGGACCGTTATGCGTGTGCTAGCGGTGTAATCCCGTTAGCCTGGATTTCAGGGTTGGCTGCTGCCCCGCAAAATACCAACGTACGAATACTATTGCCGAACGCGGAAGCCAATTTCCCATCTCCGCATCCAAGAGCCAGGAGTGCAGTGGAGAGGGCATCGCTGACGGTAGCGGATGCATGCGTGGCGGCTGCGACTAAGGCGCCCTGCACGGGGATTCCCGTCCGGGGATCAATCACGTGGCCATACGTGGTTTCGCCCTCGCGGAAAGCCTTGCCGGAGGCAGCGGAGACGGAAAGGGCCTCGTCTCTTAGCGGCACGACGGCCGCCACCGTACAGTCATCCGGTCCTGTTATGGCTACCTTCCAAGTTTCTTGGTCCGGTGGCTGCCCCAGGGCAATCATGGTGCTGGTGCCTCCATGCAGGAAGGCGCTCTCGATGCCACAGGCCCGCAGGATTGCCGCGGCTTCCTCAATGGCGTAGCCTTTGCCTATGGCGCCGAGGTCGATTTGCACGCCGGCGCGCGCGAAGCGGACCGCTCTGCGCGCTCGGTCCAATTCCACCAGATGCATGCCCGTCACATCCCGGGCGCGATCCAGCGCCTCCGCCGCGGGCCAGACGCCGGACCCGTCGGCGAATCCCCAGCACTTCATGAGCGGCCCGATAGTGACGTCGAAAGCCCCGTCTGTATCGTGGTATAGCCTCTGCGCCTCCATCAGAAGTTGAAAGAGGCGGGGGCTAACGGCGACTGGATGAGAGGCCGCCTGCCGATTGACGCGGCTGAGTTCGCTCGCGGGTCGGTAGAAGCTCAGCGCTTCCTCGAGCATCGTTATCTCTTGCAGGGCCTCCTCGCCAGCGGCGCGAAGCTGCACGGGATCGCTGCCGTGGAGCACCAGCTCGAACCGCGTCGCCATGGCAGCCAAGGCCAGCCGCACGGTATGCATGGCAAGAAAACAAAGGGGAACCGGACGCACGTGTGCCCGACTCCCCAAATGCGGAGCGAGGCCCGCTAGGACTCTTCCAGCGTGCCGTACGTAATGGCTTCGATCTTCGTGCCGCTACCCGTGCTGAGGCTGCGGGTCTTCTCGTCAAAGTAAAGCATCTCGCCGAGCCGTTCCGACATCTCGGCCATCGAGATGATGGTCTGCGCCCTAATGGCTACGTCAATGTTGCCGTTGGGCATGTGGTCGTCGCGAATGGCCGAGAAGAAGTCGTCGATGTGGGCGGGGACACTTACACCCGGTTCGATGTTTTCGACTGTTTCAGGGTCGACCAAATCGGCAAAGGGCCGTTCGGGTCGCAGTTCGACGCGGCCGCCGCCAAAATACAGTGTGCCTTCATTGCCCCGGATGACCTGGGGCAGGCCCTGCTGGTTGACGCTGCTGCCCGTAATCAACATGCACAGGCCACTGGGGAATTCAGCCAGCACCTGCGTGTTTTCCGTAACCGAGCGGTCCTCGGGTCCCAGCGTGGCGTCCGTTATGGCCTTGTTGCCTATGCAGCATACCCGTTTCGGGAATTGCGGTGCACCTGTGGCTATGAGCAGCGGGTGGATGCGGTGGGCAAGAAGGTCGCCTAGAATGCCCGCGCAGTACGGGTAGTACTTGCGCCAGCGATGGTAGTGCTGCGGGTTGAACTCTCTCTCCGAAACGGGGCCCAGCCAAGTGGACCAGTCCAGAGTCTCGCCGGGCACGACTGCGTCTTCCAGCTGGTAGTAATTCCATTCGCCGTCCGGCGAATTGCGCATATAGGAGTCCTGCGCCAAGACCAGCGGGCCAACCTTCCCGTTCCGAATCATCTCGGCGGCCGCATGCCACTTACCTTCCGAGCAGTACTGGGATCCGACCTGGAATTTCTTGCCTGTCTCTATGACCTTGTCATAGATCTGGAAGCCTTCGGCCAGGTACCGCGTCATGGGTTTTTCACAGTACACATGCTTGCCGGCATCCATGGCGTCCATCGCGATCTTGGTATGCCAATGGTCGACGGTACCAATGAAGACGGCGTCGATGTCGGGGTTGTCCAGAATGGCGCGGTAATCTTCGTGGACCGTGACTTTAGCCTCACGCCCGGCGGCCTGGCGTGCGCCATCGAGGGCTTCGAATGCGCGGTCGCGGCGCACGGAATACAGGTCGCAGGCGGCAGCGCCAATGGCATTAAGCTGCACTTCGTGCCGCGGCTTGCCTTCGGAGTCGATGTTTATGACATTCAGCAGGTGGGAGTTAAATCCCTGTCCTCCGACTCCGATGAATCCAATGACCAGCTGGTCGTTGGCACCGAGCACCGGCGCAATGGTTGCCGCTTTAGCACGGGAGGCTCGTGGCCTGGCTGAAGCCGACACCCCGGCCACAACGGCAGCCGCGCCAAGTGAGCTCTTCTTGAGAAAATCACGGCGTGTGGCCGTGGTCGCTAATCCGCGTATTGTTTCTTGCATCGCACGTTAGGGGAAGGTGAAAGCAACGTTCGGTGGTCACTGCCGCCAAATCGGGCGACTAGTTAATTTACATCCCAGCCCAATCTATTTCTACCCCCGCACGGACTTTTGCATATTCTGCTAATAATCTTGGTAGCCCGTCCGGGCCGCGAAACATTGACGCGCCTTCCAGCCTAGAAGAATAGACATATTGCGGCCACCACCAGCTTGCCCGTTAGATGATAAAGACTTCCAGCACTCTTCTTGCTTTGACACTGGTTGCGATGATGCCCGCTTTTGCGCAACCGGTCACGTATCCATTCCTGCCGGAGAGCCAGATCTGGGTGGATGGCACCTCCAATAACACGCCGGAATGGACTGTTTATGCCACAGAAATACAGGGAGAAGTGGTCCTGAACCCGGAAGCGGAATTCGTGCTCGCGGCGCCCGGCCTGGAGGGCGTGCGGCTCGTCGTGCCCATGCGCATGATCAAGAGTAAGAAGAGCAGCCTGATGGATCGTACCATGTACAAGGCCATGCAGGTTGACGAATTCCCGGACGTGACCTATGAGCTTACGAATATTAGTGCGGTATCGGTCACCAGCGACAGCACCTTTACTCTGGAAGCCGCCGGTCGCCTCACACTCGGCCCTGAAACCAAAGAGGTCAGCTTTCCCGTTATGGGAACGATGCGCGGCGGCGGGATGGTCGCCTTCATGGGCAGCCACAATCTGCTCATTAGCGATTTCGGTCTTGAGGCACCCACGGCCATGTTTGGATCGCTGCGCACGGGTGATGAAGTGACTGTGCGCGCTGAGCTCTTGATCGGTCCCCTGGAATGAAGGCTATCTGCCGTCTATATGCGGCGCCCCGGTCGCGGACAGGGCCGCTTCAAGACCGGCCATTACGGTCTGGGTGAAAGCATCCAGTTCGGACTGGAACACTGACAGCTCGCTGCCGCTGGTGGCGAGGGACTCCCGGTGCATCGCGGTCGGTCCGTACGTGGTGCCGAGCGCCTGGTACCCTGCCGATAATCTGGACTGTGGCGTACGTGGGTTGCGCTCAACGGCTTTGTGCCCTAGCCGGTAGTCCGGACCCTCAGGGCGAGGAGAATCTCGCGCGCTTCGTGCAGGCGGCTCACCATGCCGGCCTCCGGCCGATCAGCCCTGGAATGCGCCGTCTACATGGCCGCAATCCGGTCCAACTGGCCGTCGAGTGCGCGGCTGAAGAGGGTTATCTCACCCTGGAGCCGCTCCAGTTCCTTGCGAAAGGGGATGATTTCCTCTGGCGCTGCCCCTTCGAGAGCCGGCTCATACAGCGGAGCGACCTCGAATGAAACGGGCCCGGCAAGCGAAGTCTCAACGCCGGCGGAAGTTCGCACTAGAGCTGTGGTATACGTACCGGCCGTAGCCAAGAAACCGCTTTTTCCTCCAGCTTGCTCTCCGGGCGCGAGCACAGCTTTCGATGGATAACGGAGATTCCAGCTCACCCGGTGGAAGCCGGCAGAAGTATGTGCGCGCACGCGTGCTGCCATTTCACCGGTGGCGTCGTATACGACCACATGCACGGCATCTGGTACTTCGTTAAGCCCATTCTCCAGCACGTCCCACCCGGGGAGAAGGAATGGCGGCGCTGCCGAGCGCCTTTTCGCGCCTCTTGCGCTGCTGCCGGAGTGTTGAGGAGCCGTTTTTCAAGTAGTATGTAAACGTGGCTCCGAAATCCGGATTGGGCGCGGCATAGTGGTTCGGTCCCTGGGAGCCGCCCGCGACATCACGGCGCACGTGGAGATAGGCGTCTCTGAGTGCAAACAGGTAGGCGTCCTTGGCGAAGAACTCGCCGGAGACTATCCGAAGCGGGCTGTTATCATCCATGATGAAGAAGCCACGGCCGAATGATGCCGCAACGAGATTGTTCTGCCTGCGCTGGATCGCTATTTCCCGGAATGATATCGTTGGGGCGCCGCCTCCGAGCTTGACCCATTCGCCGCCGCCGTCTACTGTGAAGTAAATCCCGAATTCCGTGCCGGCAAACAGTAGGGACGCGTTCACGTGGTCCTGCACGATGTGCCACACAAGCGTCCGCTTCGGCCGGCTGGCGGCAATGGAAATCCAGGTCTGTCCACGGTCCGTACTCCGTACCAAGTACGGGTTCATGTCTCCGAACTTGTGGTTATCCAGGGCGACATACACGAGGTCGACGTCGTAATAGATCGGTGTAGACGTTATTCACAAAGGCGGTGGTGAGAATACCCGGAATGCTTCCCACGTCGATGCGGCGCCCGCTTGCGCCGTCATCCTCGCTTACGTGGAGTAGGCCGTCGTCCGTCCTGACTTCGACGGTTTAATAGGTATAAGGTATTGTTTGTATTGGGTCGACTCCTTCGTTTGAACACAACAACACATCCTTGCTGCAGGACAATAACGCCGTCCAGGAAAGCTGCTCCCCGGACTCCTCTTTCAGCGGGACCGTACTCCGCTGCAACGTTAGACTTACCGCCTTGTAGAGATGGACCTGCTGCCCGCCTGTGGCCGCGAACGCCACGTAGCGCATGCCCGTGCCCTGGTCCCGCAATACCGATACATCCACAGCCGAGAGCTCCGACAGGATCCGCGCCTCACTTAGCGGCCCCTTGTCGCCGTGCATGCTGAAATGCCGGTAGCGCAAGATGCGCAGTAGTGCAAAGGCCCACGAAACAGATGGCCATGTGCGCCTTCACCCGACGCTGCGCGTCCAGTAAAAGCTGGGACGCACTGCTAACACGCGCTTCCGCACCCGGAAACCTTCTTCTATCCGCCACAGCTCTGGGCGTACACCTCCTGCGGTGCGAGCGTCTCCAGGCTGGTCCATAGGCCGTGAAGGCCGTCAAAGGCCTAGTCTTTTCTATCGCCTATTCGTTCAGACTCACCGCTCCCTGGTCCACTTCCAGGAACCGACCGCTCCTCCCTTGACGCCCTGCGCCAGATTGAGCTTGGCCTTTTCTACGGCCCTCTCCCGGTCGTGCGCATCCTTGGCCGCTTTCTTCGGACAGGCCCGCAGGATCAGGCGGCCTTTCTGTGACCATGCGGCCTTCTGCCATGGGCTGCCACTCTTGTACTGCCGTGATGTCGTGCATAGCCTTCTTCCCCATGGAGCGCAGCCGGCCCGCCACCACGAAGTCGTATCCTTTGCTAAGAAGCAGCGCCAGGTTCTCTTGACTCATCATGCCGGCGTCGGCTACGAAGATCACCTTGCCCAAGGCGAAGCGCTGCTGCAGCGCCGCTATGGCCGGGGTCAAGGTCTTGACATCGGTCGTAATGCCGGCGAAGAGCTGATCCGGAGCCTGCCTTGTCTGGATGAGCGCTACCTGCACCTTGCCGCCTTTGCTGTAGCCCTTCTTCCAGAGCTCATCCTCACTGTCCGAAGCAAAGCTGAGCGTCGTAACATCGAAGAAGTGCACGTCTACCTTGCCGCCCAAGAGGCCCGTCACCTCTTGGGAGACGATATCCTGCAGGTGCCTGATACGGCCTTCGTTTACCGCTGCCCATCATGCGGTAAAACTTCTCTACCGGCACTCCAGAGCCCTCTTCTTTGGAGAGCCGCCGGGCATGGCCGCTCTCTGGAGGTGCCAGGCGTAGCAGCACGGCCTGCCGGAACAGCCGCCGGGCCATGGTCTGCCTTTCGGTGAAGACATCACTGAGGTCCAACCGGTCGCAGAGGGCTCTGAAAACTTCATGGAAGCCCACACACACGCGCTTCGTTTCCTCAAGGGCACGGGCATCCCGGATGGGCAGCGGTTATGTTTGCTGCTTGCGCCTGCGAGCCAGGAGGATCTCGTCTGCGCTATCGGCGGCGGGAAAGAGGGAGGGTTGTTTCTCCTCTTGTAAGCGGCGCATTTCGAGTTCGGCGACACCGAGCAGGGCCCCCTAGGGCCATGCCTTCGGGGGCGCTACCCATGTGGCGCACGATCTTGAGTCGGGGTTTGCCTTCGGTATTTCTGTACCCGTACACGATCTGTACGGAGACGTTCTTGGTAGTTTTTCGTTTGAGGGTGCGCACAAACCTAATGGGTGTAAGGCACGAAACAGACCCACTGAACATTGAGACTACTCCATGCACTGCACACAACTTTCATTTATCGACAATTTACCGATCCTATTTGCCTTACTGCACGTCAATTACGAAACCACGGCCTTCACGTCACCGTCGAAGTCAGGGCGGCAGTTGCTGCTGCATGTGATGATGGCCAATACCGCAGACGGCTTGCTACTGGGAGTGCTGCGGTGCAGCTGGCGGGATCCACAGACGGGGCGACTTGCGCCCCGGTCGCAGCGAGGATATCTGGACATATGCCAAGCGGCAGAAGGGCTCTCACCCAAGAGCCGCCTCATCTGCATCATGAACCGGGAGGCGGACAATTTTGCGCTCTTCGAGGCGCAGTGCAGGCGGGGGAGGGTGGAGATGCTGGTGCGTGTTCGCTATGACCGGCTTCTGGCCAAGGGCCGGAAGTTGTACGCGACGCTTCGCAGCACTCCTGTGGCCTGCACTCTGCAGATAGAGATCCGGAGCGTGACAGCGCGCCAGAAGTCGTCTCGCAAGAAGAAGTGCCCCGGGCGCAGCTACTGCCCGGCGCATGCCGAGGTCCGTTTCCAGCGTCTGGAGCTGCTGGCCACCAACTAAGGATATGGATCCTGTGACCATGTACGGGGTCCATGTCCGCGAGACGGCGCCGCCGCCGGGCCAGAAGGCCGTGGAGTGGTATTTGCTTACGAGCATGGAACCGCACACGGCTGCGGATGCCGTGCAGGTGCTGGACTACTAGGCTAAAAAGTGGCGCATCGAGGACTTCTTCCGGGTCCTGAAGAGTGGTTGCAATGTGGAGAGCCTGGCGCTATTTACAGCGCTGCGTCTGGAGCGGGCGATTGCGATTAACTGCGGCATTGCCAGGCGCATCATGGTGTTAACGCTGCTGGGGCGTACCGTGCCGGAGTTGGACGCGGATGTCTTTTTTACGGAGATGGAGCTGCGCTTCTTGTCTGGCTACGGCGCCCGGGTGCGGCTGCCACGGCCCCGGACGCTGCAGGAGGCGATCCTGCTGGTGGCTGTGCTGGGCGGCTATCAGAACCGAAGCCGGGATGGCCCTGCCGGCTTCCAGATCATGTGGCGTGGCATCGATCGACTGAGCCTGACCACGCTGGGATACGAAGTGGGTATCGCACAGTGAGTGTGCTTTCCATTATTGATGGGAGCCTCCATGGTGAGGCATCCCGAGACCAAATCATGTGCTACGGCACGGGGATTGGGTTGCCTTGCATGGGCCCGGAATGGCCTTTTGTCTGCTTTGCCAGTGGAATGAATATAAACAACTTCACAATCCGCCCCTGCCGTGCAGCTATGCGTAGTCCGTCGGACACACAGACGAATAAGCCAGGCACCCGATGAACAAGTCGGCACGCATCAGACGGGTAAGCAAAGGTAGACCAGGCGGCGTAGCGGCAAATCGCTACTGCCAAGACATCGACAAAGCTGTAAGTTTATACAACTATCTGGGTAAACGGCAGAGCAAGCCCGCGTTGATGCACCCTCTGCGCCGGACCAGCTGCCAAGAAATGGAATGCGGAGCATGAGGCCCGTGCCACGCCTGGATGGGCGGTTTCGCGGACGCCATCAGAGTCAGGTGCCTAACGTTGTGGTGCGGCATCTGGCCGCCGAAGTCGCATCTGGAAAGGAGTGTGGTGGGACCTCTTGAATGGCAAATCAACACATCCAGCGATACCTCGCTCAACTAGGAGCCTGTCTCGCTTTAGCCCATCTTTACCTTTTCACTCAAGAAAGCCCGGCAGAATAGGCAAATATGAATCCTTCGGTCACTACAATGGGCTGCAAGGTGAGTTTCGCAGTTGCTCAGAAGGTCGTCTTGTGCATGGGAAGAGGCACCGGATTGATGCCAAGTGCTTCGCAGATTTCCCGTTGGTCAGCATCTGGATAGGAGGTCGTGCGGACATGGAGCGTGTAGCCGCTCCGGGCTTCGAAGACGCTGGTCGTGCGCACCTGGCGCCGAAGGATCCTCCGGAGCGTTGTCCAGCTTGAGCGCAGCCCGACCGCGCGCAAACGCTTCCGGATCACCTGCACCAGTTGGTAGGCCAGCACCGTGATGAACAGATGGCCTTCTGCGCGCCGGCCCGTGGAGTGATAGATCGGCCTGAGGCCCAGCTCCGACTTCAGGGACCGGAACACCGCCTCCAGGTCGGTCAGCATCACGTACGTGCGCCAGAGCTCTTCCGCGGAGAGGTCCATCTCGTTGCTGCGTAGGCAATAGACGCCCGGATCGCTCAGCATGGTGCCCGCCTTCGGCGTCTGTTTCCATGTGATTGACTTCGCCCGCTTGCCCTTTTTATCCGGCTCCACTTTGATCTCGTAATGCTGTCCGATGCCGCCGAAGCATTGCTTCAGACGAGCGATGCGCTCCCTTATGAGGTCCAGGCGCTTGTGCGTCTTCGGCCGGGAAAGCCCCTTGGAAAGCTTGCCGAGGGCCTCCTCGAATCGTTCCGCTTTCTGCTTCATCATGGCCTCTTCCTTCGCTATGCGGGCCCCGCTGCGACAGTAGAGCCGCACCTCGTCGTCTGCCTCCTCCCGGTATATCTCTACGTCGCTGCCCGAGGACGTCTGAAGGGACTCTGCCTTCTGCTCGTCAAAAGGCTTCCTGCGCTCTCTTGACACGACGATGTAGCCATAGCCCTCCTTGCGCAGCCAGTCTATGCGGTCCTTCGTGGCTACGCCCCGGTCCATCACCACGCGTGCGCCCTTGGGCGCCCCCAGCGACTCAAGCATCTTCTTGAGCGTGGACGCTTCGTTTACATTGCCCTTGAAGAGCCGACTGCGACGCACGAACCCGCTGCCGTCTACTACCAGAGCCAGCGTAAGCAGCACGCAGCCATGACGCCGCTTTTTCGAGTGTCCGCGCTTCGCCTTGTCGATCCCCTTGCCACTGCCTTCCAGGAAACTGCCCTTCAGCTCATAAAGCGCGATCGTAGGCTCCAGATCAAACAGATCCATGGCTCGTGCAAAGAGGTGGTCCTCTATGACCTTGCGGTGCTTGTATAGCATGTCGCTGGCCCGGTAGAGCTGCATGTCGGCCATCTTCTCGAAGTTGCAGCCCAGAAACTCGTCCAGTCCGCTGGCAGAGGCCAGCCACTGCTTCGTGGCATGTTCGCTGGCCGGATCGGCCAGGCGTCCTATGATGGAACCCGTGGCAGCATGCCGGAGACCTCGCGCCATCTCAAGCTTCTCGAAGAGCTCAGGCAGGCCCAACTGTTCCATGGCCCAGAGCCCTACATGCTCCACGCCCACCGTGCGGGGCCGGAGCGTCTTGAGCGAATGGACGTCCACATGGTGCCACTCGCGCGGCGGCCTGCCGCTGGCGTCTCGTTCCACGGTTTGCGAGCGGCGTGCGCTTACGAGTAAGGCAATGCGCTGAGCCTCCTCTTCTACGGAGGCGGGCAGCTCTTCGGGAACCAGTTCCAGCTGCCCGTTCAGCAGGACTCCGATGCGCCGGCACAAGGGGCGCCAGTAGCGTTCTTCGACGCTGAAGTGGGCGCCGAGATTGAGGAGGGTCTGGCGCAGCACCTTCTTGCCCCGGCGCTTGGACTGGCAGAGGCTGAAGGTATAGTAGCGCGTGCTGTCGGAGGACTTACGGGTGAGGGAGCGGCAGATGAACATGCAGACAAGATAGGGGGAATGGGGTCCGGCCGCAAGCCCTTCCGACATAATATGTCACTACATTCATGAACAACCAACATATAAATCATGAAATGGGGAAGCGGGGTGCGATGGACGATCAAACCAAGCCAGAAAAGCACCACGGGTGGGGGCTCATCCCTAAAAAATGTCTAGAATTCCTAAAAACATTTCGGATTCCTAAAGGCGGCTATCGCCTATCTTCCATATTTTACGCCTCAAAAGGTAAAGATGGGTTAGGGCCTTTGGTGTGGATTTCCCCCAATCTATGTGGTCTGAAGGCTGTTTTAGGCGAATCAGGGACCAAATTACACTCAAATTGAGTGCTTCGTCGCATTCGATGACGCGAAATTACCTAGTTTGGGTTCAATGGGGCCGTGTTTCCAAAAAACGAGACGGACTCCTGGCAGGCGGAAAGCAACTGTCGGTTCTGCGTTTGGTGGCAATGGTGTTAGGTTGCTCCTGCTTCTAAGGCGTTCCTCGCTCGAGACAGGCATTTGTCGCTTATATCCGAGCGACTTGTACGGGCATCTTCCAACGGTCGCGTAGGAGAACCGAGGCTGACGTTTCTGGCAGGATGGAGCCTGATTCTGGAATTCGGCAATGCTGTTTGCGTGCGCCGGTGGTGTACGTGATGATGCTCCTGGTGACGGGGGGCATGCTCTCGGCATCGAGGATTGCAGCCGCCCAGGGCGGTGGTATGGGTTCGCTCGAAGACGACTGGAGAGCGCTGATCGCCCTCTATAACTCCACGGACGGAGATAACTGGACCAACAACGAAAATTGGTCCACTTCTACGGATGCCGTGCCGACGGCCGAGGAGCTTGGCGGGTGGCGTGGTGTGACGGTAACGAATGGTCGTGTAACACGCCTAAGACTGCGGGTCAACAATTTGAGCGGAGTGTTGCCAGATGGTCTTGGTAGCCTTTCTGAACTAACCTCCCTAGAAATGGGAAGCAATACGCTGTCGGGTACGATCCCCGCCACGCTAGGCAATTTGACAAAGCTAACAGTACTGGAGTTGAGTTTTAATGAACTCACCGGTACAATTCCGGCCACGTTGGCGAACTTGACGCAATTGTCGTCCTTGAATCTAGGCATCAATAGTTTGAAGGGCAGCATACCCGGCGAGTTGGGGCGCTTGTCGAAGCTTGAGAGTCTGAGTCTCGGCTCTAACGACCTCACGGGAGCTATCCCCGCGGAACTCGGGGACCTGTCAAGGCTCGGCTCATTAACCTTGCTGGGAAATAGTCTGAGTGGCGGGATCCCGAGTGAACTCGGCCGCCTCACCAACCTGACGCATCTGCATTTGTCTAATAACGAACTTACCGGTCCTATTCCGGGAGCATTGGGGTCTCTTGAAAAACTGGAGATCTTGTGGCTAGAGGGCAATGAGCTCACGGGTGCGCTTCCGAGCGAACTGGCAGGTCTCACAAGTCTGGAGGTGATCCTCGCGAATCGGAACAACCTTTCGGGTAGCATACCGTCCTGGTTGGGGGCCATTACGACGCTTACTTCTCTATGGCTTCACAGCAATGAATTTTCCGGTCCTGTTCCGGATGAGCTAGGCAATCTGGCCAACCTTAGCGGGCTTTACCTTTATGACAACAAGCTTACCGGAGAGCTGCCTTCCAGCCTGACGAATATCTCAGGTATGCAGCTCTTGTGGTGGGGCGGGCAGGAGCTGTGCGCACCTGTGACGCCGTCTTTTCAGGCTTGGCTCGCCAGCATTCCGAGCACGAATGGTCCGAATTGTGTGGGGGAGCCCGAGGTTATCGTGGAGCCTGCGGTGCTTTTGGTGATGGAGGGAGATCCCCAGGGAGACAGCTTCAACGTGCGCTTGGCAACCGAGCCGACGGCGGATGTAACCCTCACCATAACAGGGTATGCGGGCACGGACCTGACGGTATCGCCGCCGAGCCTCGCCTTCACGGCTGATACCTGGGAAACGGACCAGTCCGTAAACGTGACGGCTGCACATGACGACAACAGGGTGGACGAAACGATATCGCTTGAACTGCAGGCAAGCGGCGGCGATTACGAGGACAAGACTGCAGAGGTGGTCGTAACCATTCTGGATGACGACCAGGCGCCGGTGCTCGGCATACGGAATGCGGCGCCCGTCACGGAGGGAGAGGTGGCCTCGTTTGCGGTTGAACTGACGGCGGCCAGCAGCCAAGAGGTGACCGTCACCTATTCGACCGGTCGAGCGGGCGATACGGCGGAAGGCGGCAGCGACTATGCAGCGGCTCTGGGTCAGACGCTGAGCATTACGGCTGGCGACCTCAGCGCTGTGATCCCGGTTCAAACACATGACGACGCAGTATTTGAGGGCCCAGAGTCTTTCACCGTAACGCTTGTGGGCGTTTCGGGCGGTGCCATGCTGCCGGATGAGCCCCATGCTGCGGGGACGATACTCGACGACGAGTCGGCGCCGACGATTGATATTGATGCGGCGCCCAAGATGGTAGCGGAGCATGCAGGGTCGGTTCTTGTATCGGTGCGGCTCTCTGTGGCAAGCGACGCCCTGGTGAAGGTGCGGCTTGCTACCACGGAAGGTACAGCGACAGCGGGCGCCGACTACGGGGCACGGAGCCTGGAGGTGGTCTTTGCCTCTGGCGAGACCGAGGAGAGTGTTTCTATTGCCATTGTGGACGACGACCTGGTGGAAGGGGACGAGACGTTTGGGGTGAGGCTGAGCGCGCCCACAATCGGCGAGATCGGGCGCGAGGAAGTTGCCGTGACGATTCTGGACAATGACACGCACTCGGAGCTTGCCATCGGAAGGGGCGTCGTGGTGCCGGAGGGAGCAGGCAGGGCGAGATTCACGGTGTCGCTACATCCGGTGCGGAGCACGGAAGTGAGAGTCGACTACGCCACGGCAGACGTTACGGCGACAGCGGGAGCAGACTACAATGCAGCGAGCGGCACGCTGGTTTTCGAGCCGGGCGCCACGCAGCGGACTGTTGACGTTACGATAGTGGATGACGCGCTGGTCGAGCCGAGCGAGACGTTCAGGTTGAATCTGGACGGAGCGGACGGAGATGCGGTGATCGTAGACAGTACTGCCACGGGTACGATCATAGATGATGACGGCACGTCGGCTCTGGTCGTACGGAATGCGGCGCCCGTCACGGAGGGAGAGGTGGCCTCGTTTGCGGTTGAACTGACGGCGGCCAGCAGCCAAGACGTGACCGTCACCTATTCGACGGGTCGAGTGGGAGATACGGCGGAAGGCGGCAGCGACTATGAAGCGGCTCTGGGTCAGACGCTGAGCATTACGGCTGGCGACCTCAGCGCTGTGATCCCGGTTCAAACACATGACGACGCAGTATTTGAGGGCCCAGAGTCTTTCACCGTAACGCTTGTGGGCGTTTCGGGCGGTGCCATGCTGCCGGATGATCCCTATGCTACGGGGACGATACTCGACGACGAATCGGCGCCGACGATTGATATTGATGCGGGGCCCAAGATGGTAGCGGAGCATGCAGGGTCGGTTCTTGTATCGGTGCGGCTCTCTGTGGCAAGCGACGCCCTGGTGAAGGTGCGGCTTGCTACCACGGAAGGTACAGCGACAGCGGGCGCCGACTACGTGGCACGGAGCCTGGAGGTGGTCTTTGCCTCTGGCGAGACAGAGGAGAGTGTATCGATTGGCATTGTGGACGACGACCTGGTGGAAGGGGACGAGACGTTTGGGGTGAGGCTGAGCGCGCCCACAAACGGCGAGATCGGGCACGAGGAAGTTGCCGTGACGATTCTGGACAATGACACGCACTCGGAGCTTGCCATCGGAAGGGGCGTCGTGGTGCCGGAGGGAGCAGGCAGGGCGAGATTCACGGTGTCGCTACATCCGGTGCGGAGCACGGAAGTGAGAGTCGACTACGCCACGGCAGACGTTACGGCGACAGCGGGAGCAGACTACAATGCAGCGAGCGGCACGCTGGTTTTCGAGCCGGGCGCCACGCAGCGGACTGTTGACGTTACGATAGTGGATGACGCGTTGGTCGAGCCGAGCGAGACGTTCAGGTTGAATCTGGACGGAGCGAACGGAGATGCGGTGATCGTAGAGAGTACTGCCACGGGTACGATCATAGATGATGACGGCACGTCGGCCCTGGTCGTAGCGAATTTGAGTGTACACGAGGATGCGGGCACGGCGAATGTGCGCGTGGTGCTGAGTCCGGCCTCGGATGCGGACGTGACCGTGCGATATGCCACTTCGGACGGCACGGCGACAGCAGGCGAGGACTACGGTAGCACATCCGATATTCTGGCCATACCGGCAGGAGAAACGGAGCAGGTCGTTTCCGTTGGCATCCTGGATGATCTTGCGGTGGAGAGTTCCGAGACGTTCATGGTGACGCTTTCAGATGCGTCGAATGCGGACATCTCGCTGGCAGCGGCCACGGTCACAATCATTGATGATGACGAGCAGGTGCTTTCCATTGACGATGTCGTGGTAGATGAGGATGCCGGAGAGGTCGTCTTCACGG
Organism: Rhodothermales bacterium; assembly: GCA_965216255.1. Lineage (GTDB taxonomy): Bacteria > Bacteroidota > Rhodothermia > Rhodothermales > Bin80. Next base: position 1,748,212 of record OZ244148.1, on the reverse strand, counting down.
CGCGCCTGGACGTGCCATTCGTCCTTCCGGTTAGGGTGCAGTACGCCAGCGTCGATGGCACGGCCACGGCCGGACTGGATTATGTGGTCGCCTCGGGCGTGCTTGCGATACCTCCGGGGGACCTGCACGGTGAGATCCGTGTGATGGTGATCGATGACGCGCTCACAGAGGGCGACGAGACGTTCACCGTGGTGCTGAGCAGAGCGACCAATGCGGCGCTCGGGGACGCGACGGGCGAGGCTGTGATCCGGGACAACGACACGTATAGCCTGAGCGTAGATGACGTGACGGTTAGTGAAGCTGATGCAGAGGCCAGCTTTACGGTATCGCTGGACCGGGTAAATCCGGCGCAGACCGTCAGCGTGCAGTACGCCACGTCAGACGCTACGGCGGCAGCGGGAAGGGACTATGAGGCGCGAAGCGGAACGCTCGAGATTGATTCGGGTCAGTTGAGAGGGACCATTTCTGTGCCCATACTGGATGACGCGGAGCGGGAGGGCCAGGAGACTTTTTTCCTGTCGCTAAGCGGAGCGCAGAACGCGGAGATTGCCGACGACGAAGGCACAGGCACTATCGTGGATGATGACGAGCCGGCTCTTGGAATCGAGGGTGTCCGTGCGTGGGAGGGTGCGGGCATGATGATGTTCGTGGTGACGCTGGACGGGGAAAGCGCCGAGGAGGTGAGCGTGGGCTACCAGACGCGGGAAGGTACGGCCACGGAGGGCGTGGACTACGAGCGCGCGGCAGGACGTCTTCGATTCGAATCGGCAGAGGTGTCAAAGACCATAGCCGTGCGGCTGGTGGATGACGCCATAGACGAGCCGGACGAGACATTCGTGATGCAGCTGAGTGATCCTGAAGGCGCCGCAATCGCCGCAGGCGAAGCTGCAGGCACTATCCTTGATGACGATGCACCTCCTGTGCTGGGCGTAGTGAGCGCAACTACGGTGGGAGAAGGGGAGGGAACAGCGGAGTTTGCCGTGACGCTGAGTAGAGAGAGCGCCCTCGAGGTGAAGGCATCGTATGCCACGTCGGACGGCACGGCGACGGCGGGAGAGGATTACACGGGAGCAAGGGGGATGCTCACCATCGGGCCTGGAGAGACGACGGGAAAGGTAGCGGTGCCCATCCTGGATGACAATGTGCAGGAGACGAACGAGACGTTTGTACTCACGCTGAGCGGCGTGCAGGGCGCCACGCCGGGAAACAGCACAAGTACGGCCACGATCGTGGACAACGAAGTGGTGCCGGTACTGACCATTGACGATGTGACCGCAGCAGAGGATGCGGGGGCTGCGGTCTTTGTAGTGCGGCTAAGCGGCACTACCTCCCTGGCGGTAAGCGTGCGCTATGCCACCTCGGACGAGACGGCGACGGCGGGAGGGGACTACACGGAGACACAGGGCACACTACGGTTTGGCGCCACAGAAGTGGAAAAGGAGATCAGGGTGCCGGTGGTGGCGGACAATCTGGACGAGGAAGACGAGACGTTTCTTGTGACACTCAGCGGGGCGGAGAACGCGGTGATCGGCGACGGCGTGGGTCGGGGGACCATTATGCACAATGACGAGCCGGTCACGATCAGCATCCATGACGGGCGAGCAACGGAGGATGCCGGCATACTGCATCTTCTGGTGCGGCTGAGCCGGGCGAGTCCGCGTGTGGTGAGCGTCTTCTTTGAGACTTCGGACGCCACGGCGGAAGCAGGCTCGGACTACACGGCCTCGCGGGGCATCACGATCTTCGAGCGCGGCAGTTCGGAGGGTGTGGTGGCCATAGCCATTCTAGACGATGCACTGGACGAGGAGTCGGAGGAGGCGTTTCAAGTGAGGCTTTCGCGCCCGACGAATGCAGTCATTGTCCGGGGCGTGGGTACGGGCACCATTGAGGACGACGACGGGATGCCGCTATTGCGTGTAGATGACATCATGGCATCGGAGGACGGGGGCGAGGCGGTCTTTGTGGTATGGCTCTCATCGCCGAGCGAGCGCATGGTAACGGTGCAGTACCGGACCTTGGATGGCACGGCGGAAGCGGGAGCGGACTATGTAATGGCGGCAGGGACGCTTGTGTTTGCGCCAGGAGATGTGGAGGAGGAGGTGCGTGTGAGGCTGCTCCGTGACGGCGTGGACTGGAGGTCGGAGACTTTCTCGCTCGCTCTGGAGTCGGCCACGAACGTGCTGTTGGAAGATGCGGTGGCTGTAGCGACAATCGTAGAGGAGGAGTCTGTGGAAGAGGGGGTGCTTGAGGCGTATCTGGCGCGGATGCTGCGCACGTCGGCGTCCCATGTAGTGGAGGCGATGGGAGAGAGGATGCGGTGGCAGCAGAGGGATGCTTCGTGCAGGTCGATAGCTCATCGGGGACTGGGCATGATGCGGCAGGTGAATCCTGACTGGGGTCCGTCGGCAGCAGAGCTGCTCTCAGGCTGCGGGCTGGCGACGCGTGCGGAAGCGGGTCGAGGCGCCATGAGTGTGTGGGGCCGCGGTGCATTTACGCGGGTGGATGGCCAGGAAGGCGCGCTGTCCCTGAGTGCGAATGTCACGACGGCGGCGCTCGGCGCGGACTATCAGTGGAGAAGTGGTCTGTCGGCGGGGCTCGTGTTGGCGCGCAGCCATGGAGCGGGGACGTTCGAGGCGTATGCGGACGAGGGAGAGACGGGATCCGTGCTTACGGGTGCCTATCCGTACGTAAGCTACCGTCTTCGGGCAACCAATATGTGGGTTATGGCGGGTCTTGGACGCGGCGCTGCGGAGGTGGCCGGTAGTGAAAGCGTGGAGGCGCAACTGACGTCAGACCTGGTGGCAGCAGGAGCTGTGGGGAGGCTCGTGGGCGGCAGCAGGGCGAGGCTCTCGTACGAGGCGGATGTCTTTCTTGCGCGCGTCCGGACAGAGGAGATGGTGGAGGTTGGCGTGCGCCGGCTGCGGGCGGGGCTTGAGGCAAGCATGACGGTATCGAGGAGCGTCCGAGGGTATATTGAGGCAGGGCTTCGGCACGACGGCGGGGATGCGGAGACAGGGCTGGGACTCGAGGTGGGCGGAGGTCTACGCCTGGCGCGACCGGGAAGCCGGCTGCGGGCGGAGCTGAGCTCAAGGGGGCTTGTATCGCACGCGGCGTCTGGTTTTGCGGAGTGGGGAGTGGCAGGAGCATTGCGGTATGGGGCTCAGGGGGGGCTTGGGCCAACGGCAGAGATACGGCCGATATGGGGTCCTGCCCGTTCGGGAGGCTGGCAGGCGCTGTGGCGCCATGACACGGTGCTGGACGCCATGGCAGGTGTGCCCGGCGAGTTGCACATGGAGGTGGAGCTTGGCTACGGCACACGGCTTGTTGTGGGAGAGGGCGTGGCAAGGCCAACTCTGGCCGTTGCCGTGGCCGAGCGCGGCAAGGACTACCGTTTGGGCTACGAGGTAAGACCGAGGCGTGGGCTGGGTGTTTCGGTATCCGGCGTGGCGCGGGAGAGCGTTCTGCCCTACCTGCCGGTGACCTACGGGATCAGTGTGCGCGCCGCCATGCAATGGTGACGGAACGCGGCCCGGCCAGACTGAGGAGCCTGGCATGGTGCGCGAAATCCGGATCGGAAACCCTAAATCCGCACGGCGTCGGGGTCCGCTCTATACGGAAGTTTCCCCCAAAGTTAGTGCGATACAGAATGTTCTGCGGGTAATTATCTCAGCGTAAGTAGCGGATTCATAGATATTTACATGGAAGTTCTGTGCCACCTCAGTTCGTAATGATTTTGAATCAGTGTTCCCATGTAGTTCATTCGTTCTTCACCCTGTGTTCACGTTATTCCCGGTCTCATAGTTGACTATATCTCACCTATTGACCTATCGTTATATCTTGTACTACACTTGGATCACTCTCCTAAGCAAGTACCCATGTATGTCGCCACCGTCCCCAACCGCGGTGCCCGCCCCACCTACCTCATCCGCCAAGGCAAATGTTATGGCCGCAAAGTCGTCAAAACTACCCTCGCCAATATCTCCAAACTCCCCGATGATATCTCCGTGGAGTTATAGAGGGCGATCAGTGCCCTCCAGTCGTCTTCGAGCGAACCCATACCACCGCCCTGGGCGGCTGCAATCCTCGATGCCGAGAGCATGCCCCCCGTCACCAGGAGCATCATCACGTACACCACCGGCGCACGCAAACAGCATTGCCGAATTCCAGAATCAGGCTCCATCCTGCCAGAAACGTCAGCCTCAGTTCTCCTACGCGACCGTTGGAAGATGCCCGTACAAGTCGCTCGGATATAAGCGACAAATGCCCGTCTCGAGCGAGGAACGCCTTAGAAGCAGGAGCAACCTAACACCATTGCCACCAAACGCAGAACCGACAGTTGCTTTCCGCCTGCCAGGAGTCCGTCTCGTTTTTTGGAAACACGGCCCCATTGAACCCAAACTAGGTAATTTCGCGTCATCGAATGCGACGAAGCACTCAATTTGAGTGTAATTTGGTCCCTGATTCGCCTAAAACAGCCTTCAGACCACATAGATTGGGGGAAATCCACCAAAGGCCCTAAAGTGAGACAGGCTCCTAGTTGAGCGAGATACCGTTGGAATCGCTGGATGTGTTGATTTGCCATTCAAAAGGGAACTACATACTTAATTGTACCAACAGCTTGCAGGGCGGGGCTGTTAGTGGTTTGTGGAGAACGTATGAAGCGGCATGGCTGATTGAGTCAGGGTGAAATCTGGCGTGATCGCCCGCCACCGGGCGTGCGTAGCCGGTTTTTGTGCGGATAGTGGCACTTTTCTAGTGTTTTGAGGTATTATTGGATAAAACGACCATAACCCTATAGCATAGCGTGGACACCTTGAATACATGGCTTACTCCCGCTGCTGCAGTCGTGTTAATAGCGGTGATGCGATTCATATTCAAGTTTGGTGCGTGGAGAGGTGCTGTCAACGCGGACAGGGAAAACTTCAGGGCGTTCTTGGAAGAAATCCGCGCAGACAGCAAGAAGATTTTAGGGCTCTTGCCTCCGGCTCTAGTAACGGGTAACAGCCCAATACGCTTGACAGAGGTAGGTGAAGCCATATCAAAAGAACTGAACGCAACTGCGTGGGCAGTCGAGCTAGTGACCACATTGAGCAGTGAAGTCAAGGACAAGGAGGACTTCGAAATTCAAGACTTTTGTTTCGACTACGTAAAAGGAAGACTTCCAGACCAAGTGAAACGCGCCGTGAAAAAGAGTGCTTACGAGCGAGGTTTGCAAGAGGATAAGATCTACCCCGTTTTAGTTGTAGTACTTAGAGACAAGCTGTTGGCCAGCCTACCCACCGGGGACTCGCACTGAGCCCCAAACCGTTCGTTGTGCTCGTAGATCTTATGCAGATTGGCCACGGTGATTCTGAACTTGGTCCCGTGGTTGCGTAGGGCCGATGATCCAGGCCTCATTTCCCGAACGTCAAAGTCAATCGCAACCATTCCAGTTTGAATTGCTTGGATGAATCTGGACGGCATGGCATCAACGTAGAGCCGTATGCTTTTGTACGTAAACTCTTGGCGTTTGCGGTGTCGTACGCCGCTCACAAGTGCCAGCCTTCGCAGTTTGTAGGCGAAGGCTGTAACCAGTGTGTTCTCTGTCCAGTAGGGCGGCAGAATGTCAGGGTATTCATCATTACGGACTACTATGCGGTTGCCGTCTTGAGCTACATAGAATCCTCTTGGCGAGCGTGCCTTTAGCGTGTGCTGAAACGACAAACGTCCCTTTGCGTCTAGCCAGCCACAATCCTTAACCAGCGAACGGTCGGACATGGAAGCGGAAGTGATCTTCACCGACGCGGAGCTGCATATGATGCGGGTCTACGCCCGCAACTACGGACTTGCCGAACACACGGATCTGGTCTCGGCCATCTTGATGGTGGCGATCATGGGCGGCTACATGAATCGCAAGCATGATCCGCCGCCGGGTTACACCATCATGTGGCGCGGCTACGCTAGTCTGCAGATGCGGGCGATCGCCTATGAGGAATTGACCTTCTATGAGCGGGTAGCGCGTCCGCCCCCATAGCCGAAGCCGCAGGTTCCGCAGTCTCCACCGCTTCGTCTGCATTGCTCCAATGCCGGCGCACGCCTCTTGTGTGCGTCGGCAATGCGCGGATCTCTTGCCTGCCGTACCTTACTCGCGACACAGCACAACGCGGGTCGTCAGCGACAACAGCAGGCCATCCATTTCAAGGAGCTACACTTCACTTGCTGCAAAACCACCCAATCAAGATGGGTTGCTATGCTGATTGGATGCTCTGAAGGAGCCCGTTGTCAAGTAAAATTTGTAAGGACTGGGCAGGGCTAGCGCGAAAACAGCCGGGTCTGCCCGGATTCGAGCTGCAGCAGAAATGCCTTTCGGTCCGTGCCTCCCCGGTATCCCGTCAGGGCACCGCGCGCTCCCACGACGCGATGGCAGGGAGTGAAGACGGGAACGGGATTGGCGCCGTTTGCCCGGCCCACCGCGCGTGCGCTTCCGGGTTTTCCGAGCTTGCGGGCCAGTTCGCCGTATGATGTAGTGCTGTCGTACGGGATGCTGCGGACCAGGGCCCAAACGGACTCCTCGAACGGCGTCCCCTGCGTGTCGAGCGGCACGTCGAATTTCCTCAGGCGCCCCTCGAAATATTCTGCCAGCTGCGCAGCTGCACGGCTGAACAGGTCGCTGCTGCAGGAATCCGTGGCGCTTTCGTTGCCTGCAAAGGAAACGCCCGTCAGGCCCCGCTCGGATGCGGTGAGTGTAAGGGCCCCAAGCGGGCTTGCAATGGTATGAAACGACCCAGCCATTCCGCGCGTCTCGAATTACGCCCATTGCAACCCACCGCATCGCAATGGGATCGCCAAAAGGTTGGTAGTCCAGGTTGAATTTGTCCGATTTCTTGCCGTAATTCACGTCCGCATGACACCGCCGGTTTCGCACTGCTATACGCTTTTTTTCGACAAAGCCCGTGCCGGTCTACACCGTGCCGGGCGGCAGGCAGAACCCGGGAGCTCTGCTGCGTTCGATGTGCGTGGAGGGTGGGCACCACCACTACCGGTACGCAGCATTGGGCGTCCGCACGGCTACGGCACCCCGTTTGATCCCGGCATGGCGCACTTGCGCTCGCAGCGAGGCAAGCTGCAGCTCGTGAATCTCCGTGACACGAAGCGCATTCACTCTCGGTCGCTGCTCGCTGCGGTTTGTTTGCCCGAGCGGTGGAAACGAGACTTGCCGCGCATCGCGAGCCCCCGTGCCGAAGACTGGCGCCGGATCAGCTACGAGGGGCGTAGCCCGGCATCCGGCGCCGTTCGTGATCCGGGCGCGCCCACGATCACGGGCAGCATCGGCCAAATCGTACGAAATCACCACGCCAAGCGCCCGATGTTCACCATGATGCAACCGGCCATCTGTGCGGTGGCACGCGGCGGAGTCGAGGGGGTGACCATCTCCCTGAAGACGCTGCTGCAGGAGGTGAATGCCGCGCCGGGGAGGCGGACATGGTGAGGATGTCAGCCGACAGCCCGCTTCAGATTGCCAAATTTGTGGCTGCCTACCGGGGGCTCAGTCCGGCAGAGCAAGTCGTAGTCATGGCCTTCGGCGTTGTGTTTCCGCATTCGGTCACGCGGGAGCAGATGAGGAGAGCACTGGCACGGATCAGGTTCAGGCACGATCGCCGGGTAATCGTGCAAGCCTCCTACATGGTCGCCTGGGACGCTCCACTGAAGGCGGGTATGTTGATCGATACCGGGGATCACGGAGAGCTGGTGGCTTGTGAAGACTGGGCGCCCTGGCTCACGTTGGAGGCCTTTCGGCAGGACAAACTGCACAGGCTAGAGCAAGCGTTCAGCTACTACTTTCCGCAATACTGGGGGCTCAGCGACGAGGATACCCTAATGATACTGCGGAATAGCACGGTGGCGGGCCGGTTCGATCGGATTCGATACAAGCTGGCAAATGTCCCGCTGGGAGCGTGGAGGTGGTTGACGCGTCCCGGAGCGATGCACCTGCTCGGCACCCTGCCGGACACGTACATTGACGCAGCCTATAGCGACTGCTTCAACGAGCTTGTGCGGAGGGCCGAGGCGCCTGAGCCCGTAATGCAGGCGTATGCCGGAAGCCCGGCCAACCGGGCGGTTCACGCGGCCGACATGGCGATGCTCGAAGTCATGCGGGGAGCGTTCGACGAAGCGCTGGCGGTTTTCGACCAACTGCCGGAGGATGAGCGGGAAGCCAAGAGTGCCCGCACCGGACGTGCCTCCATTCGGGCGTTGGTGGCCATGTTACGCGGGGACGACGCGGAAGCCGCCATGAGGATTGAAGAAGCCATCGAATGCGAGAAAGGCGGTACGCGCAAGCGGAATGTTTTTCCGGAATGCGCCGCGTTCACGCTCGCTCTTCTTGCGCTGGTCAGGGGCCACACGCCGGTTCACGCGGCAAAGCTGGATCATCTGCTTTACGTGGCTGGCAGGCGCGAACTTGAATCCACATTTCTCGATGTGGTCAGGGCAGCCCACGCGATCCGTGGCGGTGGCGGCATTTCGCCGAGCCGGCCCTTGGGGGTACCCAGCTTCGAATTCCTGGTGGACGGGCTGCTGTCCTGCTGGACGGAGGAATTTCCGGGTCCAGCCGAGAAGGAGCGTTTTTCCACGCTGCTCAGCTTCGGCACCAAGGCTGCCCGGAATGGCTACCGGTGGCTGGCGGCCGAGTGCTTCGAAGTCTGCACGCAGTGGTGGCGGGCAGACGGGCGCGAGGAGACCGAGGTCCAGATGATGCTGGCGCGTATGCTGGGCCGCGAAGCAACAAGCCCTTCGGGAATCGCCGCCGGCATGCACCAGGAACTGTGCACGGAATCCCTGGCCTCCCTCATCAGGCCTGAGGCGAAGTGGGAGTACGCTCTCCAGAGGATTGAGCAGGTCGCACACGAGGCCAAAGGCAAGGCCGGCAAAGGCAAGCGGACACCAGGTGCTAAAGAGCGCCGTCTGGTATGGCTGCTGGAGATCGATGACCGCGGACGTATAACATACCGGGCCAAGGAGCAACGGGGGTACCGCAATGGAAAGTGGAGCAAGGGCCAGGTAGTTTCGCTGAAGAGGTTGCACGAGCAACCGGCGGAGATGGACTTTCTTACAGACATGGACCGCGCGGCAGCCGGACAAATCGTTCACAACATCGCACAATTGAACAATTTGCCCACGTACTACCTTCCCACATCGGGGCTGTACGAGCTGGCCGGTCACCCGTACATCTTCAACGAGGCCGTGGGATTGATGGAGGTCGTGCGCCGCGAACCGGAGCTTCTCGTGCAGGAGCGGGAGGGAACGCTTCGGGTACGGATCAACCCGCACGTTGACGGGGCTGGCTTGGGCGACTATCACATCCGTCTGGCCAGCGATACGCGCATCGAGGTGACCCGCTTTACCCGGGAACACAAGAAGCTCTGCAATGCCATCCCGGCGCATGGAATAGAGCTGCCGGGCGAGGCCAAGGACCGCTTGATCGGTGCGGTTTCCATGCTCGCGGAGGATGTCAGGGTCCAGGGGCTGATCAGAGGCGCGACGGCCGCAGCAGAGCAGATCAATGGCGATCCCCGGCCCTGGGTGCGGCTGGAGCCGAGCGGCCCGGGGCTGGTTGCGACGCTTCTCGTCGAACCCGTGCCCCAGTCTGGCATTTATTTCCAGCCGGGAGCGGGCGGCACCACGACATTCGCGACCGTTGCCGGCAAGGCCGTGCAGGCGCGCCGTGTCCACGCAGCAGAGACCAAGGCGGTACGGAAGCTTACGCAGGCCTGCCCCGTGCTTTCGGCCGCCGGGCCGGACTTGTCACTGGCTGTTCCCGATTCCGGCGACTGCATTGAGCTGGTCGACCAGCTTGAAACGGCTGGCGCCCGGTGCCTGTGGCCCAAGGGACAGCCCTTCAGGATCGTGACACGGGCGGATACGAACTCGCTACGGCTGCAGGTGAAGTCCGCCGCGGACTGGTTCAGTGCGACGGGCACGCTCCAGGTGGATGAAGACCGGGTGCTCGAACTTCGCGCGCTGTTCGATCTGATGGACCAGAACCCGTCGTCGCGGTTCGTTCCGGTGGGCAAAGGCGCCTTCGTCTCTCTGGCCTCCTCGTTCCGGCGCCAGCTGGAGGATTTGCGCAGCCTGTCGTCTCCCGGCGGGCAGAAAGGCCTCCGCATCCACGGTCTGGCTGCGCTTTCGCTTCGGGAGTTTTTCGAGGACGCCCAGCTTGCTGCCGATGACGAATGGTCCAATCTGCTCCGCAAATTCGATGACGCCCGTTCCTTCGAGCCCCGCGTTCCAGGTACATTGCAGGCTGAATTGCGTCCCTACCAGGAGGACGGCTTCCGATGGCTTGCGCGCCTCGGACGCTGGGGCGTCGGCGCATGTCTGGCCGACGACATGGGTCTCGGCAAGACCGTGCAGACCCTTGCAGTGCTGCTTGATCGTGCCCCGGGCGGCGCGGCGCTCGTAGTTGCGCCAACGTCCGTGGTGGACAACTGGCTCGACGAAGCGCGCCGCTTCGCGCCCACATTAAATGTTCGGGCGTACACGGGGCCGGCGCTCTCTCGCGCCCGCCACCTGGAAGATCTCGGGCCGTTCGACCTGGTGGTCACGACGTATGGTATTCTGCACATTGACGCCGAAGCCATGGGTGCCATCAACTGGGGCACAGCCGTTCTGGACGAAGCCCAGGCAATCAGGAACCCGGCCACCAAGCGGGCCCTCGCTGCTCGCAGGCTCAAGGCCGGTTTCCGCGTCGTCACCACGGGCACACCGATCCAGAACAGCCTGGGCGATCTCTATTCGCTCTTTGCGTTTCTCAATCCAGGGATGCTGGGTTCCCAAAAGCATTTTCGCGACAAGTTCGACCTGCCCGTCGGACGTGACGGGGATCCCGCCGCGCGAAACCGCCTTCGCCGCCTCATCTCACCCTTTGTGCTTCGCCGAATAAAGGCCGACGTGCTGGACGATTTGCCTTCCCGTACCGAGGTCACCCTCCACGTCGAAATGTCGCCGGAGGAGGTCGTACTCTACGAGGCGTTGAGGCTGCGTGCGATGGAGGACCTGGAGGCAATGGCGGAGGAGCGGGCCGTGCCGGCAGAAAATGCGAAGCCGGAGCAGCGGCGCTTTCAGGTGCTGGCGCACCTGACCAGGTTGCGGCTCGCTTGTTGCAACCCCCGCCTGGTGCATCCGGACGGACCGCCCAGCTCCAAGATGCGGACCTTTGCGACCACGCTTGACGAATTGCGCAAGGGACGGCACAAGGTTCTCGTCTTCTCCCAGTTCGTGCGCCACCTCAAGCTGATCGAGGAGCACCTTGTCGAGGCGCAGATTCCGTACCAGTACCTCGATGGCTCGACCCCGGCGAAAGCGCGATCGCAGCGGATCGCCGCGTTCCAGGCAGGCGAGGGCGATGCGTTCCTCATATCGCTCAAGGCCGGAGGAGTGGGCCTTAACCTGACCGCGGCCGACTACGTGATCCACATGGACCCTTGGTGGAATCCCGCAGCGGAGGACCAGGCCTCGGATCGCGCCCATCGCATCGGCCAGACGCGTCCGGTTACGATCTACCGGCTGGTCACGAAGGGCACCATTGAGGAACAGATCGTCGAGCTACACCACAGCAAGCGGGAGCTGGCCGACAAGTTGTTGGAAGGGGCGGACACACCGGCGCGGCTTAGCACGGAGGAGCTCCTTAAGCTGCTTCGGGGTTAAGGGGAGGGTGTGGCCATCTGCTTCCCCTACAGCGGCGTTGCATCCGGGACCGGATGCGCGGTGCGAACCCAGGTCGGCATGAATCGTAAGCGCCTGCTCAACGCTTCCCCGCAGCGTGCACTCATCGGCCTTTTTCCACGCGAAATCCGCGCGCCGTGTGTAGCCAGATTCCGCATCCTTGCCGTGGCATGCGGGTTCAGGAACCGGATACTACCACGCCATGAAGATCACATTTGAAGAGACAGGAGCCTACTCGTACGCGCTGAATATTGAAGCAAGCGCCGAGGAGCTCGCAGAGAACATGGAAACTGCCCTGCGCAGGTACCGGAATACGGCGGACGTCGAGGGGTTTCGTCCGGGTCGCGTGCCGATGGAGGTGGTGCGGAAGCTGTACGGAGAGCAAATCGCCGAGGATGCAGCAGAAGATTTCGTGCAGGGCGTCTTTGAGGAGCTTGTGGAACGTTCCCCGCAGTACCGCCTGTGGGAAGTTTCGGAGGAGCTTACACACGACTACACGTACGGAGGAGATCTCACGGCCCGCATACTCTTTGCCGTCCGTCCGGCGATAGCCATCAAGGATTTTGAAGGCGAAAGGCTGGAGGTTCCCGTGGCGAAGAAGACGCAGGCCATGGTGGACGAAGCCACGGAGGCCTTGCTGTGGAACTACGGTACCTACACGCCGCTGCCCACCGGCGCAGCCTTGCAGGACGGAGATGTGATAACGTATGTAGCGCGGCTACTCCGTTCGGACGATGGGGAACAGGCCGGCGAGTGGGAGCCCGAGGTGCGGCGTCTCGTGCTTGGGGAAGACGTGGATGCCTTTGACGGGGCGCTGAAGCAGGTCCTGATCGGGGCGCCAGTGGGCGCCAAGGTCCGATTCTCCGTGCGCGATCGCTTTTGGGAGGACGAGCCGCAGACCGAGGACATGCTGCACTTCGAGGCCACAGTGCGAACGGCCGACCGCATCACGCCCGCCGAGCTCACAAGTGATCTGTCACGACGCGTTCTGCCGGCGGCGGGCGGCACCGTCAAGGATTTGAGGGACTGGGTATCTCGGATGGTTGACGCTAGGCAGTTCAGCGTTCAGATTACCCGTGTAGAATCCTGCATCAAAAAGCGGCTTCTGGAGCTGCACGACCTGGTAGCTCCCGAGCTTGTCGTTCGCCAATATGCCCTGGAATCTCTGGAAGAGGATGCGGGAGCGTTGCGCGAGGATTTTGCACTGGATGACTTGCCCCCGCCTTTCGCTAATAGCCTGTTGTGGTTGGCTGAGCGCCGGGTGAAGTGGGCCATGCTGAGGGAATCGCTGCTTCGCAAGTTCAAAGAGGAGCTTGCGCCGGTTGATATCCAGGAAGACCTTGAGGCCGACTTTCTTGCCCTCAAGATGGGAAACCATTTCCAGAACAACGGCATGGAGCCCGAGAGTCTGGAAAGCGAGCTGCTCGAAGATCCAGACGAGATGCAGTGGCGGGCGGAAGATCGAGCCTTGTTCACGCTCTTGGCAGGCAAGTTCGACGTAGTATTTGTAGCGGAACAAGGCGAGTAGATGCCTGATTCTCTTCGGGCTAGTGATGAGGCACCATGCCGACGGCGGCTGCACGCATGTGCGGCAGTGCCTCTTGCAAAGCACTGCGGTGCGGGTTGCTTATCGCAGGCCCAACAGCAGAATTTAAGCCCTCGGTGTGGTTGTAGCCCCAATTGCCGCGGAGTGAGTCGCGCCCTGCTTTCCGGCAGCACGGCCCCGGTGCGTGCATGCAGCGACAGCGCGGCTTGCGCGGAGTAGCTGCCCTTTAGCTGCAATGGGGCTAGTTTTGCCTGCCTACCGCCTCGGCCCTTTTGAGACGCCGCACCCGCTCAGCGTCTGACTTGCCCGCTTCGCCTGCGGGCTCCAACTCCAGCAGCAAGGCGATGCACCGTACATCCTCTGCGTATTCGCGAAGCCTCCGCTTGTAGCTGGCCCGGTTCTTGGTGCAGACCAGAGTATAGGGGCGTCCTACGCGATCGGTAACGTGCTCCATGTCGAGGCGGTGGCCATCGATAATGCGGTGGAGATACTTGCGCACCTCCTTGGCTGCCTTGAAGCGCATGACGCGTGCCGCAGGATCCCGGCAAAATGCGCGCAGGCGGCTGCAGAGCTCGCACGAGCACGGCCATTCCGCTTTGATCGTCCAATCGGCCGGTTCGCCGGGAGGCGCGCTGCTGCGCCCAAGCAGGAAGTCGGCCGCTTGCCGCCAGAGCAAACGGTAAGCCTCGGTGCTGCCCATGCCTTCGTGCTTGTACAAGCCTGCCAGCGCTGCCGGCAGCGTCCGGTCCGGTTTCACGGCCTTGGGGAAGTCCGCGATGGTTCGGGCGGCCTGGACGGACTCCTCGGCAAGACCCAGGCGCTTGGCGAGCGCGAACAGGTCGCGGATGGCGGCCTGGTCCATGTTTTGCTGCTCTACGACAGCCGGGTTGATATATCCGGTTTGCTCGCCCGATAGCCGGTAAGCCTCCGCGTGAGCGAGCGCATCGGCGGCCTCGAGCACCGCGCGAAGACTTGACAGGGCAATGCGCGCCACGTTCCGCTCCACATCGCGCCACGCTGGCCCGCCCTGGCCGGCCTTCTCGCCGGCCAGGGCCAGTAACGAGACGATCTCCTTGGGGCGCAGCGAAATGTACTTCTCCACCAGCTGCGGCAGAAACCTGCTGGCAGTCGCTGGACCAACGACGGAAATCAGGCCGGCCAGGGACGCGTTTTCACTGCCGTCGTAGTGATCCAGCACGGTCTGGTTAAGGAAGTGCATCGCGAGGTCGGCATCGCCGTTTGCACCCAGAAGCCGGAGCATTTCAGCCCGGTTGTGGTCCTGGTATCCGTCGCTTTTTGCTGGCCAGAGGTCTGCCAGCCGGACGAGTATGCGCCGCATTTCGGCGCCACTCACGTGGCCATGTTGCGTGGCCGCCCAGGACACCGCGTGCTTGATGCCGGCGCCTGCCACCACGTCCACGGTCTTGGCCTTGGGCCAGACGACCAGGGCCGCGAGGCGGTAGATGTGCTCCAGCGTCGGACCATAGTTTCCCTGATATTCTTCCAGCAGCTCCTCGTCCGGCTGGGCATCTTCGAGCGCGCCCGGGGGATGGAGTTCGCCATCGCCCAGCGAAAGCTCGCCAAGAGGCGGGCGGCTGCCATCAAGAGCTACCCAGTTGTCAAGGTATTCCCGGCGCTCGATCAGGTGCTCCATCTCCGTTCCTTCTGTGGCCTCCATTCCCCAAGGGCCGGGCTCAAAATCAAGCTCGGGTTCGCCCATTTCTTCAATGTACAGCACTGCCGCGTGCATGCCGCAGTCCGCGCCGTCTGCCGCCTCTGCCAGAACCCGTGCGACAGCTGCGTCGGTGTTTTTTAGCGTGTCGAAGGACAGGCCATCCTCGCTGTAGGCGTGATCTAGTAGCCAGACGAGCTTGTCCGTCGTGCCGCGGTCCCGCCACGCTGCCAGGCACGCCTTGACCTCTTCTGTCAGACCGGTATAGTCGGGGGCCCCGGTCCACTTCTTGCCCGAGCGAATGAACAGGTTGAAGACAAGCGAAATGCGATGGCCCTCGGTCACGGGTCTTGCCTCGTGCAGGCAGTCCGCGTAGAAGGCCGCAAATGTGAGTTCGGAGGGCTCCTGCGCGCGCATGTCGAAGACGGTTTCACTGTCCCCGTGGCGAATGACCAGTTCGCCGCCGGCACCCTGAGTCGGCAGCGTCAGGGACAGGGTTGCGACCATGCCCGCGACCTTCTCGCTATCGCGATGGGCGGCGAAAAATCCGCCCTGCCTGTAGATGAGCAGCTTGTACAGCTTCACGCCAAGCTTCGCATCGGCAAGTCCAAGACCTGTGGTTACGAGGTCCATGACCTTCTGGAGCGTAGCCGACCAGGCGCGTCCACCCAGGCGGATCCGATCGGCATCAATCTGCCAGCAGTCGCGAACCGCGGTGTCTACCAGTGTCCGGGTCCCCTTTCCGTAGGGTGCGCGCTCCGCCGCCTCGATCAAAGCGTCGATCTGTGTTACCGGTACAGGAAAAGACAGCTCACCGACTCCGTCGACCGTGACGCGTGGCATCGGCACGTAAAGCCTGTCGCCAACACAATAGTCTCCCGGACGATCAACGGACTCCAGCAGCTCGACAAGATGCTCGTTCTCGTGGCCGTATTCGATGTCTTGCAATCCCATGGTCATTACCTGCGTTAACTCTTGGTCCGTGTTCTGTTACTCAATTGCGCACTCGCGCGTCCCCCAGTCGGGGTGATGGCATGTGGGGTGTTCGGCTGTAGATGTCGCCTTGCCCTGCCTGGAGCGTGAGGTACCGGATCTTAGACTGCCAGATTTGTGTGCCAAGTTGGGCGGATCTGGTGCCGTGCAATTTTCTGCACATGGTAGATCCCGCTGCACGACGCGCTCCATATGCCGGCTCGTGCCACCAGCGGCCTGGAATTCGCGACGAATGCGAGCCGCAGGCCGGTGCAGTTTCAGCGCCTGCCACGGCCGCAAGGCGCCTGGGCGTTCGCAGGGTTGTCGCGTGGTAAATGCACATAATCCGGCAAGGACTGGAGGCTCATGCGGGTGCAGGTTCCAGTAGGTCCTGCACCCGTACTGGTCTACCAAGTTCGGTATTCAATCACCTTGTAGCCCGTTTGCCCCGCGCATGAAAGTGTGAAGTCATTTCGAATAATCTAACCCGGATTGAGCGATTTCCCTCGCCTGCGCAGACAGGCCGGCAGGGCTGAGCGGAATCTCCGCAATCTGTGGCGATTACAGCCGGACACGCTTGCCATGCACAACAGGGACGCCGCCGCAAGACGCGGCGACACGGCCTTTCGAAAGGGCTCCGTGCGAGCACTTCCTGGTGCGGGCATTCCGCGGCTGCAGGATTTCACATGCCGGCACGCTCTTCCTCGTGGTCAGTTGCACCAGCCGGGTACTGCACTGCGTGATCCGATGCCGGGGCGGCGCAATGTGGTCGTGGTTCTGG
This sequence comes from Rhodothermales bacterium, assembly GCA_965216255.1. Classification (GTDB taxonomy): domain Bacteria; phylum Bacteroidota; class Rhodothermia; order Rhodothermales; family Bin80. The sequence goes on along the minus strand of OZ244148.1, from coordinate 1,731,538 downwards.
CGGCCTCCGGCACCGGGAACGCCGAATTCATTGGACACGCATCGGAGGGTTTCCCTTAGGCCTTGGCGAAACGCGCGCGGCTCCGGCGCCCATCGGACAGTGATGCACGTGCGGCGTGATCGGGGCATCCCGGGTCTCAGTCTTCCGGAGCTTGCTGCGCGACGGCGCCGCACCCGTCCCGATGGCTGCGGATATGCCGGAGCAACGACAGGCCCGGGCATGGAAGGGAAATGCTGTACCAGGGCTGAGCAGCAGCGGCTATGTCTGGTTCTATGCACTTTTCGGTATCTCCCTTTTCGGTATCCGCTGCCGCGACATGGCGGCAGGGAGCGAAGGGGGAAAGGGCGGGAGCCGTTTGCCTTGCCCACGGCGCGACCGCGTCAGGACTTGCAGGCCGGTTCGCCATGTAAACGCGTGCGCCCGAACAGGATCGCCAGGCGACGTGCCTGGCGCAGGAAGGGATGCGCCGCCAGGATGAAATGTGCCGTCCGCACGTTTGGTTGGGCGTTGGCCTGGCGATTCTGCCCCAGTGGCTTGGGCATCTTTTGACCAGGCCGATCGCTTATATAGGATATGCTCTAATGCCATGGAATTTAGTATCGAGGAGACCGGCGTACTTTCGTACTGCCTGAAAGTAGAGGTGTCAACCGAGGACCTGGAGCCGGACATTAACCGCGAGGTCCGAAAGCACCGGGCGCAGTTGCAGATGAAAGGTTTCCGACCGGGCCGCGTTCCCGTCGGCCTGATGAGACGGCACTACGGCAAGGAACTGGCCCAGGAAGCCGTCCGGGGCTTGCTGGAGGAAATGTACGAGGACCTGGTCCTGGATTCGGGCGAGTACGATGTTTGGCAGGGCTCGGCGGAGTACGACTACGACTATGAATACGAAAAGGACTTGAGTGCGCGCATCACGTTTGTGGAGCAGCCAGCCATCGAGCTGCAGGAAGTTGAAGGGCAAGAGATTGAAGTGCCTGCAGACCACATGACAGAGGAACACGTGGAGCGGGCCCTGGATGACATTCTATGGAATTACGGTGATCTTCAGCCGGTGGATGAAGGGGCGGACATAGACGAAGGAGACATTTTGACCTACGACTTGCAGGAAATCGATTCCAAACTGGGTGCGCCTCGCGTGGATACTGCCAGGAAGGATCAGGAACTCGTGCTGAGCGAGGAAAAGAACGCCACGGAGACGGCGCTGCGCGAGGCAGCATTAGGTGCACAGGTAGGCTCGGTTGTGCGTTTCGAGGTGGATTCGGACGACACAGGCGTGGTGCAGGATGTTGTCGAGTGCCGCAGCTACGAAGCTGCCATCACGGCTGCGGAACGCTGGCAAGCGGCGGAAGTGACCGATGAGCTGGTTCGCCGCGTAACGGGTCTGGAGGAACAATCCGTGGAAACGTTTCGGGATTGGGTTGCAACAATTACGGAAGCCAAGCTCACACGTAGAAATGAAGAGATCCGGCAGGAGCGCATCATTGATAGGCTGCTGGAACTGCATGAATTCGAGGTCCCGCAATTGGTGATAGACCGGTTCCTAGAGTCGGCCTGGCAGCGACGGATAGCGCTATACGGCGTGGACTGGGCGGCCGAGCGCAGCGTTAATGGGCTGCGCAGGCGTCTCGGCCCAACCGTGGAACGACAGGCGCGCTGGCTATTTCTGCGCGATGCCCTCCTGGAGGAATACGGAATAGGCGTCTCGGAGATGGACGTGCAGCATGATCTGTTGGAGCTCGCGCACGAAGACGTGGTCGAAGGCCTGTACATGAACCGGGAGCCGGAAGACTTCCCGGAGCATGATCGGGCGGATCCGGACTCCGTGGCGTACCGTGTAAGGAACAGGAAGCTGTTCGAAAGGCTGGCCGATTCCTTCCAGGTACAGTCCGGCGATCCCGGGGCCCCTGAGGAAATCGAGCCGGAGTTGCTGGAAGAATAGGCAATGGGGCACGAACCCGGCTGCACCTTCGCAAGAGACGCCGGGCGCCGCGGTGCGCAGAGTGTCGGATGCTCGGAGCCGCGGCGCCTTTGTGGTATGGGCACGCGACAGGACCCATGACTGCCTGGCGCAGCGCGGGAAACAGCTTGCAAGGTTCGCCGTCCGGATTAGGAGACGGAACAACCGGGAGTAATGCCGGAAACCTGCAGGGCCATCGCCTATTCGCCTGCCCGGGCACGGGAAACGGTTGGAAATCCATGGCCCGACCGACCATGTAACATGGCGAGTAACTGGCCACCGGCATCTATGAACCTGCTCATTTTGGTTGCCATACTCCTTGTTGTCTGGCGGCTTCCCAGGATGGTGGCCGAGCGGACAAGCCCTCTGCAGAGCCTGCAGCTGGCCGTCGGCGGGGCCGTATTGATGTCGGTCTTGATCTTGGTGCGTGACATGGAGTTCTGGAGGTTGGCCTCGCTCATGCTCTTGATTATTGCCGGTCTGGCCGGCCACTACAGGAGATACCTGACCTTCAAAAATGCACGATAGCAGCCACGTCAGCCTCGCGTGTCTTGAAAAAGCCCGTTAATCAGCATTCTGCAGCTTGTCGACGCGGTCGGGTCCGGTTGTCGGGCGGATGCGCCTGGACACGCAGCCGGCTGCAACTGGTGGGTAGAATCCCGAATTTGAAATCATGAGCCTCATTTCCACGGTAGAAGACTTTACACGGTACGCCCGGAGCCTTCGGCTTCCCTCCAGCATCTGCAGTGGAGGTTTGGGTGATCAGCCCATGAGCGGCCTCGTGCCCATGGTGGTGGAGCAAACCACGAGGGGCGAGCGTGCCTATGATATATTCAGTCGTCTTCTGAAGGAGCGCATCATCATACTCGGTACGCCCATCAACGATGTGATTGCCAACCTGGCCGTGGCGCAGCTCTTGTACCTGACAAGCGAAGATCCCGAGCGCGAAATCAACGTGTACGTCAATTCGCCGGGCGGCCTCGTGTACAGCGGTCTGGGCGTCTATGACACCATGCAGTACGTATCGTGCCCGGTGGCCACGATCTGCGTCGGACTAGCTGCCTCGCTTGGCAGCGTGCTCCTGACCGCTGGGGCCAAAGGGCGGCGTGCGTCGCTTCCCAATTCGCGCATCATGCTGCACCAGCCGCTCGGCGGAGCGCAAGGGCAGGCATCTGACATCGAGATACAGGCACGCGAGATCCTCTCCCTTAAGGAGCGCCTGTACAAGATCCTGGCACTCCACACGGGCCAGAGCGAGGAGACAATCGCGCGCGATGCGGACCGGGACTATTGGCTTAGCGCGGCAGAAGCCAAAGAGTACGGCCTGATCGACAATGTGCTCGAACCGCAGCAGCCGCCCAAGAAAGACGGGGAGTAGTACCGCGTACGGGATTCGAACCCGTGTTACCGGCGTGAGAGGCCGGCGTCCTGGACCCCTAGACAAACGCGGCAAAAGGGCCAGAAGGTACGGAAGGAAGGAGTGTTAGTTTTCGTACTCGGCCTAGCATGCGGGGGGCGGCTTGTCGAATACAAGACCGGTCCAGGTGTGGCCAGCGACTGCTGCTGGAATACGGGCAGAGCGTACCGATTTCAGTCGGAACGAGTGTTCGAATTCGCTCGGATTAGGTGTTCGATTTCGTCGGAGTATCCAACTTGCTTGGAATGGGTGCAATTGGGGGTGGCAACAGGTTTTGGCTCTAGAGTCCATCCTCGCTGGTGGCCTTACAACGGAAGCCGCGGGACCTTATTCCTTACAGCCTGTGGATGCATTAGGCGAATCAAGAGGCTTCTGTTATGGTATCTCGGGCAACCAGTCAGTTCGGCCAACGTATCAACAGGCACCAGCGGTGTTTGATAACCCAGCGGAGGCAAGGTAGAGGACTAACGTGGGCCCTTTACCATCTTTCAGGAGGCCACCAGTGATCGAGGTCGCGATCGCTGTTCAATTCAGGCCTCTCGAGTATCTGGTTACCCCTCGAGTTGGATTGCTCTGGCAGAGATACCGCGAGCGGTTCCCGAATCTTGAAATCCACCCCATTCTTGGACCTCGGTTTGAGCGTCCTGGTCCAATCCCACCCCAGAATCTGCAGAATGAGATAGGAAAGCCCCCTATGTCCCGGGCATGGTTTGTTTCGGTTGACAAGACGAATCTGATCCAGATTCAGCAGGACCGATTTGCATTCAACTGGCGCAGGATCGATGACAAGGAATACCCGAGGTATGAACAGGTGATAGCGAAGTTTGAGGAGAATTTTCGTGTCTTCCAGGAGTTTTTCGTGGTAGAAGAACTGGGCGAACTCGAACTGAATCAGAGGGAAATCACGTACATAAATCATATTCCCGCTAGCGGTGCATGGAGCCAGCATGGAGAACTCGGCTTCGCAGCCCCATTGCTAGTGGGAGAAATGCGTGGAGCCTTCCTGCCTGAACCGGAAGACATCGCGCTACAGGTGCGATATCCAATACAAGGCGGGGAATCCCTTTCCAGGCTTTACGTTGTGGCAAATCCCGTGGACAGCATGCCTTCTCGCGATCCGGCATTTAGGCTAACGCTCACCGCAAGGGGAAGACTGACGGATGGAGCACTAAGATCTCAACTGGACCTGGGACGCGAATGGATCGTCCGCGGGTTCACAGAAGTGACTTCCCAAAGGATGCACGAACTCTGGGAGCCAGAGCGATGACATTTCAAGCGCAAACCGTAGTGGATCCTATTCTCCAATCACCGCGATGCCTTGGCCTAACTCATGCTGGTGGCACGACACAAGCCCGTCGTATTTCGGTGAGGAAGTATCCAATTGCCTACCTAGTTGACCAACCTCAGTTGCAATCTTGGCTTCCCGGAATCAGGGATGTATTGCGAGGCTATCTGGAACTGCCCCCCAACTGGGATTCCTATGGCGGGGGGCCGATCTCCAGAGACGTGGCGTTAGTGGTGGAGCGTTTTGCGGAGCTAATGGCGGCAATTGGTTTTTCGCGTCCCAACATTTGTCCTGAGCCCTCAGGGGGTGTCATCCTTGAATGGCAGAATACCGCGCAAGTCCTGACTGTCGATTTTGACGAAATCCAGGGTTTTTCATTCTCTTACGAGTCATTCGAGATGCCAGAACTGGATGATGATGGGGGGCTGGATGAGTTTTTTCGGGGAGGAATTCTGGAAACACCGTTCTGAGGTTGCTGATTTAAGCGCTGCCAATGCCATCGCCTACGTATGCAGACAATCCGTCAATAGGGGATGACGAGATGAACTGGCGGCGGATTCCCAACTGGATGGTTTGCTGGGATTCCAAACCTACGATGCGCAGGTGGCGGTCTGAAAGTGGGATGTTCAGTGACTCCAAGGACAAGTCGCCAATGTCAGCGCATCGGGCAAAATGCTATGGTGCTCCCGAAGACGCAAATGTTGGTGGCAACCTAGTGGTGGAGCTAAGTGTGCAGTTCCATCGCGAACTGGGTCTCGGAGTTGCTACGGACCCTCCCCAGCCAGGTGACCCGGGCCATGGTTCGGCAAGAAGACAGCCTCCGTCAAGAAGAAGCTGGCACGACACGCGAAATGGGTGACCCCGCCGGATCAAGACGCGTGGCAATTCTTCGAAAAGGCCAGGCCTGAGTAGGCACGGCATAGCGCCGACTTTTCGGAAACATGGTTCCACGCCTTCGCTGACTGTCAATGGTATATCCGTTTGAATTGACTCGGCCGGATCTGCCGGTATGTCGCCATACAGCGTGATGCGCTCAGTCACCGATGCATTTTGAGGCCAACCACGAACAGCAGGGAACAGCGAAAGACGGTACTGCTGGGGAATGGAGCGACCTCCAGATAGCGCTGGATCCGGGTTCGAACTGCCCCTGAAGACGGCATTGTAGTGTTCGCTTTTCCCAAAAGGCGCCCTATAAAACAGGCAAATATGCCGCGAAACTGCCGTAATCAGGATCCCCTCTTCTTCGAGTGAACGATGCAGGGAAGACAGCCTGTTCGCGGGACATAACCAGTACTTAATGTGCTACACTACACTACGTCTAGTTCCCTCCGCAACGTCACGCCAACCAGTGAGAATGTTGACGTGAAAATCTTGCAGCCTGGTAGGCACGATCACCAGCGCATTGTGTGCGTCGGCCCTGTAGGCAAGCCGCAACGATGCTACACCATCGAGAGCTTTGGCTTGCTCCAAATGAACGCATGAGAGCCATCTCGTATTGCGCATAACCCATACGCAAAGACAGTGTCCAGGCTCGCGCGCCGCACCACTCGCTCTGTGGTCGAAGAATTCGGGCGGCTGTTTCGCAGCCGATGGCGGCAGGTCGCCGGGCTTCTAAAATTCGTAAGAAATGCCAAACGTAACTCTATTTCCTCAACGAGGCAGCGCCATTGTCACGCTTGAGACCGTCCGCATAACGGACTGGGCCGACGACTGTCACCAGTACACCGTCACCACAAGTCGCGAGCCTGCCGAAGAAGGCGTCACCATCACAGATCACGCCATCAAGCACGAGGAGAAGGTGACGCTTGTGGGGTACGTCCCCAACAGCAATGACGGCGCGAAACATTGCGATTCGCTATCTGCTTGCTCGGCCTTCCGACCCCGCTAGAGGCCGGGCGCCGGAACGAATCAGCTCCGGCGTACCCGAAGAAGCCGAAGCGCTGACCCACAAGCGGAACTTCGGATTCCTTCACCCAAGCACAAGGCGGTGGATGGTCTGCGATCTGTTTCTCGAGCACCAAATTCCGGTGGCGCGAACTACACCGACCGATGAAGTTGTTGGCGATTCACCAATGGTTGGCGAGTCTGAAGCCGATGTGTCCCACCAGTTCCAAGGGGTGGCCGCCCGGTGCGCGACGGTACATCGTGGCGACCTCGAGCAGGTGGCTCCCAAGCCGGGCCCGGTACGCGCCGCGCGCATCCATCGTCCAGACCTCGGGACGGGCGTCCGGACTTGGCGGCATACCTGGCGCGCCCTCCTGCCAGAGCGCGACCCCACCTGTGGACTGGTCGCCCCAGCGGGGCGAGGCGGACAGCGAGAATCCCTCCTCCTTGCGCCCGCCCACAGTAAGGGTCAGGCCAGCACCGCTCTCGCCGTAGCTGGTGGCCGAATGGAAGGCCAGCCATCGCCCCTGCGCGTCAAGGCCGACGACGCCGAGCTGGGCACGGAGTCCACCGGAGAGCTCCACGCCGCGTCCGGTCCGGCCGTCGCCTCCGTCATGCCGCACATGCACGGCGCCGAACGGGGCGAGTCCCGCGTCGCCGACCTGTATCTCGTTTCGCGCATCGAGGCCGAGGCGGGCTTGGTGCACGCGTCCCCGCAAGTCGTCGATCGTCTCTGGTCCTTCTCCGGTAGACAGGCTGGCCCACCCCGCGTCGGCCCTCAGTCGGAACGCGACGGGGGAGCCCGCCGGTCCCAGCCGCCGCTGGAATTCTACGAGCCCCATGGCGAGGTCCAGCGGGCTCGTACCGACGCGGCCCGTCTCGACCCGTTCATTCCGGGCCTCCCCCCTGCCCGCGCCGAATGTTGTCCAGACTGCGTTGGCCCCTCTGGACCAGCGCAGGTACGGATGCACGGACATCATCGAGGTGCTCAGCCGACCGCTCGCCGTGCCGGCGTTCCAGTTACCAGTGCCCCGGCTGCGGCTTAGCGCGACGCCGAAGAGCCAACTCGGAAGCTGTGTGTCGAGTCCCAAATACCGGACGCGCAGGTCTCCGTCGAAGTCGCCGGCGATGCCGGCCAGGCCCGACCCGAGTCCGGAGGCACCGCCGTTGTAGCGCTGCACGTCTGTTTGACCCCACAGCGACCATGCATTTCCCGGGCGTGTCGAGTCGGCGGCCTGGCCGCCCCAAGCAAACGTAAAGTCCGTGCCGGAGATTCCGGCCGGGGGTCGGATATGGTTCAGCGGGTTTGAAATGCCCGGGGGGGTGAGGTCCGACAATGAGGATTCCGTGCCAGGAGCGGGCCGTAGCACGCCCAGCGTTGATAATGCCGTGCCCGGCTCCATTTGGGCCGAGCGCGTCTGATGCGCGAACCGGTTCCACATCCCCTTGGGGTCGGGCAGCCAGCCCGTCACAATCTGCCTCGCCGAGTCCCAGAAGGTGTGCCCGTCCGGCAGTGCCACGGATCTGCCGCCTACGCGCAGCCCAGACTGCCGGTCCGCATCGGTACCCCCTATGTAAGTGCCGGGCGCGACGCGTCGTTCGAGCGTCATGCGGGCGCTCGAGAGATAGGACCGCGCCATGGCGGCGAATGCGTCGCTAAGCACCGCTCGTCCCGGCCGGTCGCTTACGCCAACGGTTACGCTTTGGGTCGCGGCCAGTCCACCGGTGTCCGTTGCCGTGACGGTGACCGTGGCGTTCCCGTAGGCCACCGGAGCTAGGACGAGCGCCGCTCCCCTCACCGCCGCGGTGACGACGTCCGCGTCAGAGGTTTCGGCACTGAAGGCCAGTGGATCGCCGTCGATGTCGGTGAAGAAGGGCGTGAGTTCCACCGTCACCCCGTCTCCGCCCTCGTCGAGGAATTGATCGGGGATTGCCCCGATCGCCGCCGGCCCGTCGTTGACCGAAACCACGGTCACCTCGACGCTGGCCGTGTCGGCGAGGCCGTCCATGTCGGCTACGGCGTAGGTGAAGCGGTCGGGGCCGTGGTAGTTCGGGACCGGGACGTAGGAGACGCTCGTTGCGTCCGCCGCGACCTTGGTCGTGCCATGCTCGGCGGGCGAAGCGCTCTGGACGCGCAACCAGTCGCCGTCGAGATCCACGTCGTTATCGAGCACGAGGATCTCGATCGCCTCATCCTCCGGGGTGGTGGCCTGGTCGTCATTGGCTTCGGGCCCGTCGTTGACCGGAGTGACAGTGACCTGGACCGTCGCTGTGTCGGCGAGGCCGCCCGCGTCGGCTACGACGTAGGTAAAGCGGTCGGGGCCGTGGTAGTTTGGGGCCGGGACGTAGGAGACGCTCGTTCCGCCTGCCGCGACCTTGGTCGTGCCATGCTCGGCGGGCGAAGCGCTCTGGACGCGCAACCGGTCGCCGTCGAGATCCACGTCGTTATCGAGCACGAGGATCTCGATCGCCTCATCCTCCGGGGTGGTGGCCTGGTCGTCATTGGCTTCGGGCCCGTCGTTGACCGGAGTGACAGTGACCTGGACCGTCGCTGTGTCGGCGAGGCCGCCCGCGTCGGCTACGACGTAGGTAAAGCGGTCGGGGCCGTGGTAGTTTGGGGCCGGGACGTAGGAGACGCTCGTTGCGTCCGCCGCGACCTTGGTCGTGCCATGCTCGGCGGGCGAAGCGCTCTGGACGCGCAACCGGTCGCCATCGAGATCCATGTCGTTATCGAGCACGAGGATCTCGATCGCTTCGTCCTCCGGGGTGGTGGCCTGGTCGTCATTGGCTTCGGGCCCGTCGTTGACCGGAGTGACAGCGACCTGGACCGTCGCTGTGTCGGCGAGGCCGCCCGCGTCGGCTACGACGTAGGTGAAGCGGTCGGGCCCGTGGTAGTTCGGGACCGGCGCATACTGCACGGCCGCCCCGGCGTCGACAACTTGCGCCTGCCCGTGTCCGGGCGCGCCGACCGAAACCACGCTAATCTGGTCTCCGCGATCCGGATCGTCATCGTTAACCAAAACCTCGACCCTTGTCTTCCGGTCCTCGACCACGCTCAGCGTGTCGTCTGTGGCCGCAGGGTGTTCGTTCACATTGACCACGTGCACCGTGACCTCTGCCTGCGCTACACCGCCCAGCGCGTCAGTCGCCATCACGGTCAAAGCGTAGCGGTTCGGATCGGCTTCGAAGTCCTCCCCGGGACCGATGTAACTCAGTGCCCCTGACTCCGCATCCATGACGAAACGGTCGTTGCTCGACGCCAGCCCAAGCTCGAAATCGTCTCCATCGGGATCAGTCACGCCAACGCGGCCAAGCGTTAGTGGTGTCCCGCGGCCGTCGCGGTTCTCGGCGATCTCGAAACGAAGCGACAATTCGAACACCGGAGGGCGGTTCACGACTTCGACCACCACTTCTGCAGCCGCCATCCCGCCCCGGTTGTCTGCGACTTCAACCCGGATGACAACGGTGCCGATGAGGCCCGGTGCCGTCCACTGCGTATCCGGCCCGTCGGTCGCTCCCGTGAACGTCCCCTGCGCGGCGTCCCAGTCGTAGGAAATCGAGTCGCCGTCCGGATCCGAGGCATCTGCCGTCAGCCGCACCTCGCCACCGCGCGGAACCGTGCAGGGCTCGCAGGTCGCCCGCACAGCAGGCGGATTGTTCGACGCAGGCGGAGGCGGGGCGTCCTCGTCGCGGATCGTCACATCGACTGACGACGGGCTGCCCGCGGTCACCTCCGGCGGCAGCGTGCCCAGCGAAACCGTAAACGTCTCCTCGTCCTCGTCGTCGTCCTCGACCGTCGAGATCGTGCCTGTGCCGGTCATCTGTCCGCCGCTGATCGTAATGCTCGTCAGCGCCCCGTAGTCGTCCGATTCGGCGGTTCCCGGCACCAGCGCCAGCGGGATCGTCACGCTATTCGACAACGTCTCCGCCAGCCGGGTCGTCACCGTCACCGACTGCCCCTCGTCCACGGGGTTTGGAGACACCGATAGGCTCACGGATGGTCTCGTTGGCGTCGGGGCGTCCTCGTCGCGGATTGTCACCTCGACCGACGACGGGCTGCCCGCGGTCACCTCCGGCGGCAGCGCGCCCAGCGAAACCGTAAACGTCTCCTCGTCTTCGTCGTCGTCCTTGACCGTCGAGATCGTGCCTGTGCCGGTCATCTGTCCGCCGCTGATCGTGATGCTCGTCAGCGCCCCGTAGTCGTCCGATTCGGCGGTTCCCGGCACCAGTGCCAGCGGGATCGTTACGCTATTCGACAACGTCTCCGCCAGCCGGGTCGTCACCGTCACCGACTGCCCCTCGTCCACGGGGTTTGGAGACACCGATAGGCTCACGGATGGTCTCGTTGGCGTCGGGGCGTCCTCGTCGCGGATCGTCACCTCGACCGACGACGGGCTGCCCGCGGTCACCTCCGGCGGCAGCGCGCCCAGCGAAACCGTAAACGTCTCCTCGTCTTCGTCGTCGTCCTTGACCGTCGAGATCGTGCCTGTGCCGGTCATCTGTCCGCCGCTGATCGTGATGCTCGTCAGCGCCCCGTAGTCGTCCGCTTCGGCGGTTCCCGACACCAGCGCCAGCGGGATCGTCATGCTATTCGACAACGTCTCCGCCAGCCGGGTCGTCACCGTCACCGACTGCCCCTCGTCCGCGGGGTTCGGAGACACCGATAGGCTCACGGATGGCCTCGTCGGCGGCAACGTCAATCCGGTGAAGGTGAGCACCGCCATGGGCACGTTGGAGAACTTGCCCGTGCCCGCAATGCCTGCAATGACGCCCTGTGGGTTGGTGTCGGAATTGTTTAGCGAGAACTCCGTCCCGTCCTCGGTGCCGGCATCGTACGGAAAGAGATTCACCACATACGATTGCCGCCATTCACCCGCGCCGTCGAGCAGGGACAGTCCCGACACACCGACGAACCAGTCGGGACTTGGACCGATCATAGACAAGAGCGTGACCAGCGGATGCGCCCTCGTCACGTTGATCGTGAAAGTTGCACTGCCGGTGCCGCCTCCGGAAACGCGTTGCTCAATGACGGACCGCATGTGAGGGTTGCCCGCAACTTCGCCGCGGAAGGTCCCCGTGGAGCCCAACTCCGCCACCAATTCAACGCCGGGACTGGCTTGCTCGCCAACCTCCCAGAAGGCGACGCCATTGCCGTGCACGCCGCCGATCAGAGTCGTGAAGTGCGCTCCGGACACCACTCCTCCGGGCGTGCTCGCCGTCGTCCAGTTGCCTTCGAACGTCACCTCGTAGGTGACCGCTTGCGACACTGCCGGCAGCGCGGACAAGCCAGCGGCAACGGGCACGACAAGAAATACGCCGAAGCACCTGTGTCGGAAGAATCGAGGTCGCATTCGCAGAAGCTCATCAGCCCGTGTGCAGCAATGACGGGAAGACCCGAGTAGTGACATAAGTCATTATGAATTATACACGTAGGAAGCCATAAAGTACCCGCCGCAGTACAGCTTGTGAGCAATGCGGGCTAGGAGCCTGTCGAGCTTAGCGCTCTTGTGATCGGAATTCGGGTCGGAATTCGAGCAAAGCAGCGAGACTGCGCCAGCGCTTACGCCGAGGGTTGTGGTTGCTTGGCTTTTCTGACCTATCGAGGTCGTACTTTCCCTGATTTTGTGGCAACAGGCCATCTCTGCCCCCCCCGATTTATCCGCTATTCAGTGCGTATAGCCTCCTGATATTGAAGGCCGTGCATTCCAAGGCCCACTCGGGTTGTACCGCCTCCAAGCCTCGCGTCAGGAATTGACGGAAGTCCATGGTCTGCTTGATGATGCCGAAGACCGGTTCGGCCGTAGCCTTCCGGGCCACGTACAGCCGCATTCCGTCCTCCGTCTTCAAGCGTGTCTTCATGCGATCTACCGGACATTGCTGCCGGTCCACACCTTTGTCCGGCACCGTGGAGGGTGCCAGTCGCACCCAAAAGGGAGCGTTGTGTTTCTTGCTGCTTGGACTGATCAGAGGGCTAACTCCCTCTGCTTCACATGCTACCACATTGCCGCGGCTGAAGTAGCCGGAGTCTGCCACCAGCGTCTGATCCGAAGCCGTCGTATTGGCCTTCCACCCTTGGAGCATCACTTCCACTTCCTGTACATCATTGGGCTTTTGACTCACGTGTTGAATCGCAATCAGGCGGTTGTCGTGGCCGATCCTGGGCTTGGTGGCCGTGGCCTCGATGGCGGCAATGACCGCTTCCGTCAGCCGAGCGACCTGGCGCGGTGCGCGCGGCTTCTGCCTCCAGAGACCTTCCAGGGTGCGGCGCGCGCCGGCCGGGGCGGGCGGCGAGGCAAGGCCTGCCTCCTCGAAGGTGCCCGTTATGGCGGCCGCTGCCTGCAGGCGCGAGTTGTGGCTTCTCTTGGCTTCCGGGCCCGCCGTATAGTTGGCCACGCCAATCGGCGAGGCAAAGAGCGCGTCCTCCTGTTGCCGCTTTCCGAAGGCGCGGGCGTGCATGGCATAGATCCTGCACGTTTCCGCGGCACGGGCAGAAAGCAAAGCCTCGCGTGCGGCCTCGGAGACTCCCTGCTGTACGAGGGATCGCGCCAGTTCCGGCGGGGAAGCCGGCGGGAGGGCCGATTCAGCATCCGTATTCATGGCGTAACCCGTCTGCGGGGGCGGGTTTTTCGGGTACGTACGTGGCAGTGTAATGATGCATTAACGGCAATGAACGGAAGTTTAGGAAAGCGCATTCGAGGTACCCGTTCGGGGGATTTCCGCGGCTTGATCGGGGCAACCTGCTGCGCTGATCCGAAGGTTCCAGATGCCGCTACATGGGGGCGCTGCGGGGATGCGGCTTACGGGGCGTTAGACTTGCACCCATCGAGTACGACGTACGGATGCATGGCCCATGCGTGCCGGAACTTCTACGATTGCCGCGTCATTGAGCCGGAGGAGGCCGGCTACGTGTTGGGGCAGATCAAGGTGATATGGGAGTGGCTTACGGATGTATTTCGGGGCATACCGACGCATCCTGCAAGGCGGGTCACAGATTTCTTGCCGCATCGCTGGCACGAGACACGGCAAGCTGACAAACGACGGGTTGCTTAGAAGGTGACAGGCTGGACTGACTCGCCAAGGCCTACCGCCCCCGACAAGCCGCGTGTCAGGCTCCCTCCGATCAAGCTGAGGCTTCCTCAACCCTGTACTTCACCGGATGGGTACATATATCCCAAGTATTGAAAACAGGCTGCCCTGGCAGTGGATTGATGCGGTGATAGAACCGACCAAAAGACGGCGCGGCATTACCTGCTGGACTGGACGGAGCGGCCGGATTTGAATCTGCTCTACGTGGGCAGGGCGCAGGAAAACATGAACCGGGCGCTGCTGTCGCCGACGAGCCCTGCCGGAGCCGGCCGGATGATCTGGGACCGTAAACGGAGGCCGTAGTCACGGTCCGCACCTGGACTCGCATCTGACTTACACGGACAGGTAAGGCCTCGTCTAAGGCGAAACTAATTTTGATGATGTAGCCAGCCTAGAGTCCATCGACGTTGGCATCGGAAAAGGGGAGAGCTGACTGTGACCCACCTGTATCGCTCCATCGATAACGCACGGGATTGCTCTCTCTTGCGATTGTTCCTTCGCTTCTTGCGCGCTTGAGCCATGCGTCAACCTGCCTCTTGCCAATGCCGGTACGCTTGCTGATTTCAGCGGAGGGGAGCGGCTCGCTGGCTGTAATTACCGCCAGCGCTTCAAGGAATAGCGCGTAGAATCTTTCGGGTACGCTGACCGGGCTCGCTGGCTGATCGGCACCGGCCTGCAGAGGGTGTGCTCCGCGTACCTCCAAATCCTGTGCCGCAGCGCGGCCGGAGTCCGCAGGCATAGAAGGCACGACAGTCTCCTGGCCAAGCTCCGCTTGATCCGCCTGATGGCCCTGGACTGGAGTCGATGGCACAGGCCGACCTTCTTCCCGGAGCAGTGCCGCTGCCAAATCGAACGTTTTAAATTCTACTGCAATGGATGCGATAGCAAGGCTCCCAGCATGGAGCACGGCAGGAGGCTGGCGTCGTCCACGGTGCGGGGCCTCAGGATCTGTCGTTGACAGGAGCAGCAGATTGCCTGCCATGATGGGGTTTCGGAATCTGGACGAAATCGCAAGCTCCAGAATGCCGTGCTGAAAAACGAGGGTGCCTGGGATGCCGTAGTCTGTCGCAGCGCCTAGCAGAATCTGTGACGGCTTGGCATTACCGTCGGCCACAAGGGGAAGTCCGTGTTGCAACGCGCGCGCAACCAGCGTCGTGGTCAGGGGCTGAGGCGCGGCGGGACCAGTCCTGGGCTCAATCAGAGCAAGCCCGGGCCTTTGGAGCAATTCCCTGTTGCCGCAGCCGTACAATACTGGAGGTCTCCACCGTCCAAGGCCGCTCGTGACGGTGGCGGGGTAGTCTGCGTCAGCCCGCGTCAGCATCCAAAGCCCGGCTTGCTCCCACTTGTTCCTTGCCAAACCCATTTCGACTCCCCTGCCCAAAAGGTGCCTGAGCCGAAGCATGTCCATGATGCTATCTAGGCCGAGTTCCTCTAGTTGGTCCAGTCGCCCGGGCTCCAGGAGAGCCGCCGGGCTCTGTGCGTGCGACCGTAGCCACTCGGCCAGGTTTGCCCATTCTTCTACGGAGAGCGCATGGTGCCGGCCGCCGAACTTGCCGAAGTCGGCCGCGCATAAGAGTATGGCCTGTGCATCTGGACTCATCTGGCGAGGGGACTGCTTCGATCTGGCACCATGCTCCACTGACCGCGAATCTGTTTTCTGGGGCGACGGCCACTCGGACCGAGGGGCGCCCGATCTAGCGCATTTCGTTATGCCGATGGCACTCCGCGCTCGTTGGGCAACGTTTTTGCGTGACGTGCGGCCGACAGCCTTCGATCGGTCTGCAATAGTCTGGGTGCATGGATGGGCTGTAGCTAAAAACTGAAGTGTATTCTGGTGGCCGTCACGGTTTTCGGCGTTCGAGGTTTGAGTCATGAGTGTGGCAACGGCCGAGAGATCGCTAGGCAGCCACCGTGCACCGCGCGCTACCAGGCCAGGACTACCCGAGCGGGCATCATGAGAATCCTTCACCCATAAGGGCACCCATCCCCGCCGCAGATTCTCCGCTGCGCCGGCCCACGTGCCGCCGCGTCCCTCCACGCTGGCAACAGCTACGGCGGCATCGGCTAGGCAGTAAATATGCTTGTTACGCCCCATAGCGAGTCCGGCGTTCCATCTGGCATCCGGGCTGTATGGAGTAACCAGGGCCAAGCGATCACCGTCAATATAGTCGCGGAAGCCAGCGGAGTCCATGGTCCGTACGATGTTATTGGGCAGTACGGCAATCGCCTGCCCCCCGGATTCCAGGGCGCCCAGCATCGCCTGCTGATCAATTCCTCGGGCTCCTCCAGAGACGATGCAAACATCTTCGCTGGAGGCTCGCTCTCCGAGTTCGACGGCATATGCACATTCCTCCTCGCTTGCATTGCGGGATCCCACTACGGCGAGACCTCCCCGATCCAGGAGGGTAGTGTTTTCCGTGGTGAACAGGACGGGCGGTGCTTTCCTGGCAAGTCGTCGCCGAAGGCGCTTCGGGTAAGTTTCGTCGCTCGGAGTCAACAGAGTCAGTCGGGCACCCTGCCACCGTTCTATACTTGCCTCCATGGCGTGTCCTCGCCCGAGGAGTCGCTGTACGCGATCGGCCGTGATTCTATGGTCTGCCCAGTCCGCAAGAACCTGAATCGGACAATCCTTCACCAACTGGCCGGGTCCCAGGTGCCGGTCATCCAGCCATGCCGACAGCCTGGCCCATTCCGCTGTTGTGAGGACCCTCACGCCATCGGGAGATTTCAGAGGCACGGTAAGGAGTGCCGTAGCCCATGCATCCGTATTCATTTGCATGCTTAGCCGGGGGAAGTTGTGGCAAGGGCAAAAGGGAGTACAGGGCCGCTGCCGTTCTTAAGAAGCAATGCCGCCACGACCGTCATGGTCCACGAGGAATCAACGATGTCGTCTACCAGCAGGGCAGGGCGCGGATCCACGGGCCCGTGGATGCTAAAAACACCATCCAGGTTGCGGCATTGGTGGAACGTGTTCTGCTGAAGTTTCTGGGGTTCGTTGTTCCGAACCTTGCGCACCACAGGTCGAAACGGGAGCTTGAGCGCCTGCGCGAGGCGACGCGCCAAATCCGGAACCAGCGTCGGGTGGTTATTCGACGGCACGCATGTTACCCATGCAGGCGGTGGCAAGGATTTCCAGCGCCACTTTATCAGCCGGGCCGCGGCGTCAACAAGTTCGTCGCGGAAATGGTCATCGTGCTTGTCGGCGGCCACGATGTTCCCCCATCCCGTGTCTCCCCACTGGCAAAGCACGCGTCCCGTCTGGGCACGGAGCTCCCCTGGCAGATAGCCGCCAAAGCCATACTCCTGGAAGGCGCCGGCAGCCGCCTGTTTCCTGCAGATCAGTGCGATGCGCGCTCTCCGAAGGAACTGTTCCGCCGCTGCTGCCCGTGCGGGGTCGCAGGTTGGGGCAATTGCGGGCCTGCCTGCGCACGAAGCGCATTTGCCGCAACGGTCAGGTTCCGGGTCATCCAGCGCCTCGGCGAGAAACTGCATCAGGCACTTGTCAGTGCGGATGTACTGCTGCGTTTCCTTCCATTCCTCTTCTCTCTGCCTCGTAAGGCGGGCGATGTTCTGAAGGTCCAACTGGTACGGAACCGGAGTGCGGTACCATTTCGATTTCTGCTTGATCACGGGGGTAGGCCGTTCGACAGACAGATACTTCAGTACCTGAGCCAGCTGGGGACTGCGGAGATTGACCAGTTTCTCCAACTGGCGTGCGGTCAATCCGTCATTTTTTCCCAGCGCGTCGAGAATTTGTGCCACCCACTCTGCTTTCGGAAACGCACTCCTTCGAAAATATTCGTGAATGCGCTCATCCTCGGTGCCGGAAATGAGGATCCCATAGGCCTTGTCGATGGCCCGTCCTGCGCGACCAACCTGCTGATAGTACGCAACAATGGAGCCCGGCGCCTGGAAATGTATCACGAATCCGAGGTCCGGCTTGTCGTATCCCATGCCGAGTGCTACGGTTGCAACCAGGACCTTCAGCTTATTGCGGAGCAGCAGGTCCTCAAGGTATTCGCGGTATGCACCGGAATTCGGGAAGTCGTTGCTTTTGACATTACTGTAGTAGGGCTTTGCGCGGATTCCCTGCATACTCAGCCACTCGGCCACACGCCTGGCGTGGCGCTTCGTCAAAACATAGACGATTCCCGTTCCCGGAAGCGCGGGAACGTGCTCGGCCAGCCATGCCAGGCGCTCGGCTTCCGATGGAAGCTGCATGGTTTGAAGCACAAGGGACTCCCGCATCAGCGGCCCGCGTTGGATGTCCATGCTGCTGATCTGGGACCGAATGTCTGTAACTACCCGGTTGTTGGCCGTCGCGGTTGTTCCGAGTACCGGCAAGTTTGGAGGCATCATCTGCAGCATGTTCACGATACGCCGGTAATCCGGCCTGAAATCATGCCCCCAGTCAGAGATGCAATGGGCTTCATCCACGATCAGCATCGATATCCGGTCGGCGACGGGTCTCAGCACCTCTTCTACGAACCGCTCGTTGGACAGCCGCTCTGGCGACACGAGAAGTATGTCAGCCTTGTCAGCACGTACCTTTGCTTCCAGCGAGGGCCATTCCTTTTGATTGGTAGAATTGATGGTCAGGGCCTGGATCCCCAGTTTTGCGGCTGCCTGCAACTGGTTTCGCATGAGCGCCAGGAGAGGGGAGACAAGTAGTGCTGGCCCCTGGCCGCGTCTGCGCAGCAGGTGCGTGGCCAGGAAATAGACCATGCTCTTTCCCCAGCCGGTCCGCTCCACCACGAGGAGCTGCCTGCGCCCATTTACCAGCGCATCTATGGCCTCCCACTGACCTGGACGGAAACTGGCTTGAGAACTGCCAACGGCAATCCGGAGCAGTTCACGCGTGCGCTGCTTGTCCGTCTGGGCCTGTTGCATTGTGTGTGACACGTATAACGAGCTAGACCGGCAGTAACCTCGGGAGGCAACGCGGATCCTCAATATAGGGTGGAGCTCTGGACAGGACCGCCTCGAAATATCCGCACTGCTTACGCGGCAATGAATGTATGTGCGGACTGGCTGCGGCCGATGTTGCCTCGCGGGCGGCGTTCCGCGGCGATACGCCCGAATACATTGCGTACGCCGCATCCAAGGGCGGGGTAGTCGCCCTAACCAGGAGTAATGCCCGGGCCTACGGCAAGGATGGGATCTGCGCTTTCATCCTGGCGCCGGGCTTCGTGCGCACGGACATGGCCCAGGAATCGATCGACAAGTACGGCGAGGAGCACGTATTGGGCGATATAGCCCTGAACACGCTTATGGAGCTGACCGACCTTGCGCCCCTTGAATGTTTACTGGCCAGTGGCTTGGCAGATCATGCCACGGGTGCCACCGTTGACGTGAATGCCGGCAGCTACGTGCACTAGGCGTTAATTGCCATTCAAATACGCGTTCGAATTCCATGCAGGGCATGCATGCTCGAACAAATGTTCGTGGTTATTGCTGCCAGTTGGCGTACCCAATCTAGACTGGGACGCGCTGACTTGGACCTGCCAGGCCAATGGATGGAATTCTCAGCTTCGGCTGATTCGTATTACAGCCGCCCCGCAAGTGGCAAACAGCAAGAGGCAGTCGCTGTGCGCCGTGGAAAGGCGCTTCTTCCTTGTGGGTGCGAATCCCACTCAATATCTGTCGTTCCAATTGGTAGCAGCCAAAGCGATTCATGGAGGTAACGATATGGATTGAAGCACTTTGGTAAAAGGATCACATTGGTGATTCAGCGAGCATGCAGGCCGGAACGCGCAGTGAATGCTGAGCAGGCCTCGAAACATCCAATGCGGAAGCCGACCCTCCGGTGACAAGGGGAAGGCCGCTGATAGTCCGGGAAGTGAACGACACGTGCACCGGGCTATTTCCGCCGGGGTACTGGCACTGGCATGCATGCAAGATGGAAGGGGTAGCAACACGGTGCGCCAGGCTAACTGGCCAAGTACAGGAGGTGTAAGTCCTCTGTGGTAAAGGATATAACCAATCCATATCTCTCCCCAAGCCGTGCGGTCGTTCTCGTGAGGGAACGGGCGAAGCGTCGGCAGGGGTGCATATGGGCGGAGCTAATGAGCGCCGAAAGGACCATTGTTCGGAGTGCCGAAGTCCTCGTGTTGGCTGAAGGCAATACTGATTGGACCGATATGGTGAGGTTCAAGAGGGCTCCGCGGCGTCCAAGAACTCAGGCACGTATGTACGTACAAGGTTGGGACCTGGGAGGCCTCCTCGCTGCCCAGCGCTTAGGGCGGGGCCGCCAAAGCCAAGGCATTGCCGAGCGGAGGATGAACGGCGAGGAGGAGTCAGATGCGATGATAGTAGCGATGAAGCCGGCGAACAAAGCGCGGAGGACCGCGCGGCGGAGTTGGTGGAGCGAAGCGTCGCACCCGAGGGGAAATCGGACAACCCAACACACACCGTGCGCCGTGATAAGGCGCTTCTTCCTTGTGGGTGCGAATCCCACGCAACAGCTGTCGTTTCAGTTGGTAGCGACCAAGGCGGTTTATGGAGGTAACAACATGGACTGAAGCACTTTGGCAAAAGGATCGCTTAGGCGATTTAGCGAGCATGCAGGCCGGAACGCGCAGTGAATGCCGAGCAGGCCTCGAAAAGGGCAATGCGGAAGCCGACCCTCCGGTGTCATGGGGAAGGCCGCTGGTAGACCGGGAAGAGAACGACACGTGCACCGGTCTATTTCCGCCGGGGTACTGGCACTGGCATGCATGCAAGATGGAAGGAGTTGCAACACGGGAAGCCCTGACGGCGGTGTAGCACACACCAACCGGAAGCCCGCAAGGGTCAGGCCGGGCCGAGAGGGTGGCGGAGTGGCCCGTAGTACCGCAGATGCGGGGTAATGCCCGTGGAGGAAAGGGGCCGCAGGTGCGGAGCGATGTTCGTAGAGGGAAAGGCCACGGCATTGGCAGAGACCTACTAAACCGGTAAATGGTCGGAGACCTCGGCGGCATCACATGCGAAAGTGAAGGAGCCATGTGGCATGCTAGGCACGCCACGGGGTGTTATCAGGGCGTAAACAGGCCTGATGATCAACGGACTCAAGTCATGGAGTGGAAACAGGGACCGTGCAAGTCTTTGAACAGGAGAAGCTCCATGGGGCGACGCCGTTGTCCGAGTGCGAGTTGCATGATCCGCCTGGAGAGCCGGGTGCGGTAGTGCCGCACGCCCGGTTCGGTGAGCGGCGGGAGGAAACACGGTTAGGGAAGCCGGACTGAGGCCCGGAGCGAAAGCGACGGACAAGCCACCGGATCCTACGGCAGGTGCGCCTCCCGCCGACTCTACGGACGCAGAGCCGGACTTCGTGTGTCACATGGGATGGTTCGGTTACGGCTATGGGTTGGTTAGCCGGCCCATTAACGTCATGCGCGGCGGCGCGACCTGAGGGAGGAGCCGGATGCCTTAACGGGCACGTCCGGATCTGTGCGTGGGCCCCGGGGAAACCCGGGGCCTACCGCGATGACTGAAGCACTTTGGCAAAAGGATCGCTTAGGCGATTTAGCGAGCATGCAGGCCGGAACGCGCAGTGAATGCCGAGCAGGCCTCGAAAAGGGCAATGCGGAAGCCGACCCTCCGGTGTCAT
Source organism: Rhodothermales bacterium (assembly GCA_965216255.1). Classification (GTDB taxonomy): domain Bacteria; phylum Bacteroidota; class Rhodothermia; order Rhodothermales; family Bin80. The sequence continues at coordinate 1,710,324 of OZ244148.1, read as the reverse complement.
GGGGAAGGCCGCTGGTAGACCGGGAAGAGAACGACACGTGCACCGGTCTATTTCCGCCGGGGTACTGGCACTGGCATGCATGCAAGATGGAAGGAGTGGCAACACGGGAAGCCCTGACGGCGGTGTAGCACACACCAACCGGAAGCCCGTAAGGGTCAGGCCGGGCCGAGAGGGTGGCGGAGTGGCCCGTAGTACCGTAGAGACGGGGTAATGCCCGTGGAGGAAAGGGGCCGCAGGTGCGGAGCGATGTTCGTAGAGGGAAAGGCCACGGCATTGGCAGAGACCTACTAAACCGGTAAATGGTCGGAGACCTCGGCGGCATCACATGCGAAAGTGAAGGAGCCATGTGGCATGCTAGGCACGCCACGGGGTGTTATCAGGGCGTAAACAGGCCTGATGATCAACGGACTCAAGTCATGGAGTGGAAACAGGGACCGTGCAAGTCTTTGAACAGGAGAAGCTCCATGGGGCGACGCCGTTGTCCGAGTGCGAGTTGCATGATCCGCCTGGAGAGCCGGGTGCGGTAGTGCCGCACGCCCGGTTCGGTGAGCGGCGGGAGGAAACACGGTTAGGGAAGCCGGACTGCGGCCCGGAGCGAAAGCGACGGACAAGCCACCGGATCCTACGGCAGGTGCGCCTCCCGCCGACTCTACGGACGCAGAGCCGGACTTCGTGTGTTACATGGGATGGTTCGGTTACGGCTATGGGTTGGTTAGCCGGCCCATTAACGTCATGCGCGGCGGCGCGACCTGAGGGAGGAGCCGGATGCCTTAACGGGCACGTCCGGATCTGTGCGGGGGCCCCGGGGAAACCCGGGGCCTACCGCGATGACTGAAGCACTTTGGCAAAAAGGATCGCTTAGGCGATTTAGCGAGCATGCAGGCCGGAACGCGCAGTGAATGCCGAGCAGGCCTCGAAAAGGGCAATGCGGAAGCCGACCCTCCGGTGTCATGGGGAAGGCCGCTGGTAGACCGGGAAGAGAACGACACGTGCACCGGTCTATTTCCGCCGGGGTACTGGCACTGGCATGCATGCAAGATGGAAGGAGTGGCAACACGGTGCGCCAGGCTAACTGGCCAAGTACAGGAGGTGTAAGTCCTCTGTGGTAAAGGATATAACCAATCCATATCTCTCCCCAAGCCGTGCGGTCGTTCTCGTGAGGGAACGGGCGAAGCGTCGGCAGGGGTGCATATGGGCGGAGCTAATGAGCGCCGAAAGGACCATTGTTCGGAGTGCCGAAGTCCTCGTGTTGGCTGAAGGCAATACTGATTGGACCGATATGGTGAGGTTCAAGAGGGCTCCGCGGCGTCCAAGAACTCAGGCACGTATGTACGTACAAGGTTGGGACCTGGGAGGCCTCCTCGCTGCCCAGCGCTTAGGGCGGGGCCGCCAAAGCCAAGGCATTGCCGAGCGGAGGATGAACGGCGAGGAGGAGTCAGATGCGATGATAGTAGCGATGAAGCCGGCGAACAAAGCGCGGAGGACCGCGCGGCGGAGTTGGTGGAGCGAAGCGTCGCACCCGAGGGGAAATCGGACAACCCAACACACGCCGGACGCAGAGCCGGACTTCGTGTGTCACATGGGATGGTTCGGTTACGGCTATGGGTTGGTTAGCCGGCCCATTAACGTCATGCGCGGCGGCGCGACCTGAGGGAGGAGCCGGATGCCTTAACGGGCACGTCCGGATCTGTGCGGGGGCCCCGGGGAAACCCGGGGCCTACCGCGATGGAAGCCCTGACGGCGGTGTAGCACACACCAACCGGAAGCCCGCAAGGGTCAGGCCGGGCCGAGAGGGTGGCGGAGTGGCCCGTAGTACCGTAGAGACGGGGTAATGCCCGTGGAGGAAAGGGGCCGCAGGTGCGGAGCGATGTTCGTAGAGGGAAAGGCCACGGCATTGGCAGAGACCTACTAAACCGGTAAATGGTCGGAGACCTCGGCGGCATCACATGCGAAAGTGAAGGAGCCATGTGGCATGCTAGGCACGCCACGGGGTGTTATCAGGGCGTAAACAGGCCTGATGATCAACGGACTCAAGTCATGGAGTGGAAACAGGGACCGTGCAAGTCTTTGAACAGGAGAAGCTCCATGGGCGACGCCGTTGTCCGAGTGCGAGTTGCATGATCCGCCTGGAGAGCCGGGTGCGGTAGTGCCGCACGCCCGGTTCGGTGAGCGGCGGGAGGAAACACGGTTAGGGAAGCCGGACTGAGGCCCGGAGCGAAAGCGACGGACAAGCCACCGGATCCTACGGCAGGTGCGCCTCCCGCCGACTCTACGGACGCAGAGCCGGACTTCGTGTGTCACATGGGATGGTTCGGTTACGGCTATGGGTTGGTTAGCCGGCCCATTAACGTCATGCGCGGCGGCGCGACCTGAGGGAGGAGCCGGATGCCTTAACGGGCACGTCCGGATCTGTGCGGGGGCCCCGGGGAAACCCGGGGCCTACCGGTGTGCCAGGCATGATCAACAGCTTGGAGGTGCAAGTCCTCTATCCAGCCAGATGGCGGCGAAGGATTAGCGAAGCGCAAGGGCGTCGTCGTGAGGCGGGGTCTGAAGGAAGCGTGTAGCAAACCCGCGACCTGATGAACAAGAACCGAATACGAGGCCTACCCGATCGGACGAGCGAGCCGGTTATCGCAAAGTCCGCGTCATCTATGCGTCGGGGTGGTAGATTCGGCAGGTGTGCGGGGAAGGCGGTTGGTCTTACCCTGGGAGATCTGCGTTGTGTCCGGCCAAGCCGGACTGAACGTGTCGTAAGGCACGTGACCGCAACGCAGAAGTCAGCAGAGATCTTATAGTAGGACTGCTCCGGCTGGGCGAGCTACATTAGCTCGTTCACCACATTCACCCAAACCGGAACAGCCTCATGCAAAGATACACCCCAACATTCACTTCGGCCTCCTCGCTGGTTGTCGGCATGGACGTGCACAAGAAGACCATTGCGCTTTGCGTGTACGACGACAGCACGGGCGAGGTAATTGACGAGCGGCAGTTGCCGCACGACATGCCGAGAATCCGCAAGTATGTGCAGAAGTTACAGAGGCGCTACGGCGAGGTTCGTTGCTGCTACGAAGCGTCGTCCTGCGGATTCGGCCTGCAGCGTGCGCTGCAGGTGCAGGGCGTGCACTGCGACGTGATCGCCCCCTCAACCATTCCGCGTCGACCGGGCGAGCGTATCAAGACTGATCGACGGGATGCGATGAAGCTGGCCACGTTGTATGCCAAAGGGCTGCTGACGCCGGTGTGCGTACCGGAAGAGGAGCAGGAAGCAGCCCGGTCCCTTTTGCGCTGCCGCGCTGACCTGGTGGAGTCTATCACGCGCACCAAGCAGCGGATTCTGTCTTTCATTCAGACCCGGGGCTTTCGGTACACCGGTGCCACAAACTGGACGAAGGCCCATTGGAAGTGGATTCGTGCCTTGCCGGCAAGGGCGGTGGACCAGGTCACGCTGCAGACGTATCTGCACAAGCTGACGTATCTGGAGCAGGAAGTGCACAGACTGGAACAGCATCTGGCGGAGGAAGCCGAAAAGGACTGCTACAGAGAGCCCGTGGGGGTGCTGATGGCCTTCCGGGGAATTGGCTTTGTGACGGCCATGACGCTGGTGTGCGAGTTGGGAGATATCCGTCGCTTCGCGCATCCGCGCCAGTTGATGGCATTTCTGGGTCTGGTGCCGAGCGAGTACAGCTCGGCAGATCACACGCAACGCGGTTCCATCACGAAGACGGGTAATACGCACGTACGGAAGGCACTGGTATCTACAGCATGGAAGTATGCAGCCCCGCCGCAGTGCAGTAAAGTGCTACGCGAACGGCAGCAGGGCGTCTCGGCCGCGGTCGTTCTACTGGCATGGAAGGCCCAGTGCCGGCTGTACAAAAGATTCCGCAAACTGAGTCAGACGAAGTCGCGATGCGTGGCCAACACGGCGGTGGCGCGTGAACTGGTGGGCTTTCTCTGGGAGGCGTTGCGTATGCACACGGGCTCGCCGTTGCCGAAGGCCGCCTGACTCGTATCTTGTAACCAAAGAAATGGCCTATGGAGAAGCGATCGGGCACGGTAAGGAGAACCCACGATATGCCCTTGCGATAGCCAGCTCTCTTGCTGGTGAGCGCGCGTTCAGAGCGTCGTCCTGCGGATTCGGCCTGCAGCGTGCGCTGCAGGTGCAGGGCGTGCACTGCGACGTGATCGCCCCCTCAACCATTCCGCGTCGACCGGGCGAGCGTATCAAGACTGATCGACGGGATGCGATGAAGCTGGCCACGTTGTATGCCAAAGGGCTGCTGACGCCGGTGTGCGTACCGGAAGAGGAGCAGGAAGCAGCCCGGTCCCTTTTGCGCTGCCGCGCTGACCTGGTGGAGTCTATCACGCGCACCAAGCAGCGGATTCTGTCTTTCATTCAGACCCGGGGCTTTCGGTACACCGGTGCCACAAACTGGACGAAGGCCCATTGGAAGTGGATTCGTGCCTTGCCGGCAAGGGCGGTGGACCAGGTCACGCTGCAGACGTATCTGCACAAGCTGACGTATCTGGAGCAGGAAGTGCACAGACTGGAACAGCATCTGGCGGAGGAAGCCGAAAAGGACTGCTACAGAGAGCCCGTGGGGGTGCTGATGGCCTTCCGGGGAATTGGCTTTGTGACGGCCATGACGCTGGTGTGCGAGTTGGGAGATATCCGTCGCTTCGCGCATCCGCGCCAGTTGATGGCATTTCTGGGTCTGGTGCCGAGCGAGTACAGCTCGGCAGATCACACGCAACGCGGTTCCATCACGAAGACGGGTAATACGCACGTACGGAAGGCACTGGTATCTACAGCATGGAAGTATGCAGCCCCGCCGCGGTGCAGTAAAGTGCTACGCGAACGGCAGCAGGGCGTCTCGGCCGCGGTCGTTCTACTGGCATGGAAGGCCCAGTGCCGGCTGTACAAAAGATTCCGCAAACTGAGTCAGACGAAGTCGCGATGCGTGGCCAACACGGCGGTGGCGCGTGAACTGGTGGGCTTTCTCTGGGAGGCGTTGCGTATGCACACGGGCTCGCCGTTGCCGAAGGCCGCCTAAACTGTATCTTGCAACCAAAGAAATGGCCTATGGAGAAGTGATCGGGCACGGTAAGGAGAACCCACGATATGCCCTTGCGATAGCCAGCTCTCTTGCTGGTGAGCGCGCGTTCAGAGATAGTGGCAGCTCCCGTCGAAACCGAAATCATGCGTTATGGTCCTTCGGGGCTTAGCACGCGAATACCAGATTGATTAGCCGTCGAAGCCGCCCGGTCGCTTCTCCAGAGGTCAAGCCAAAACTCTTCATGTAATCTTCACTTGAAATAGTATCCTACTATACCAGGGCATAGTAGTCGGCTTAGCCGACGAAGGCCCGAACAATGGACAGGGGTAGTAGGACGGCAAGCTCATGCGAGCAATGCGGCAGAAAATCCAGCTAACGCTGCCTTTTGCGTGGGACAGCCCCGGTGAATCCGGCGGTGCCCGTGGGGAAGGGACCGAAGTTCGCACGGCGCAACCCGAATCCGAACTCCCGGCACGTAGCGGCCTGGTGGCCCTGGCACCCAAGTCGGTTTGCTCAAGTCCATTGAACCGCCGTGTACGGACCCGTACGCACGGTGGTGTGGGGGGGTGGGGGCCGTGAGGCCCCCACCTATCCCGATCGATCCCAGAGTGAAAGCGACGGACAAGCCACCGGATCCTACGGCAGGTGCGCCTCCCGCCGACTCTACGTACGGAAAAACAGGCGAACGCCCGACCAAGGATAACTGTCCGCCATGAGTCGGCACCGAATTCACGTGTTTGTGAGCCATTCGTGGGCGTACTCAAGGCACTACGATAGACTGGCGTCCTGGATCTTTGGCAGCAGCCACCGCAGGGGACAGGCCGCAATCGTCTGCAGAGACTATTCTGTACCGCGGGATGATCCAATCCACGATGCCCCATCGGATGGCAAGCTTAAAGAGGCAATTTACCGCAAGAATGCCCGTAGTCATGTCGTTGTAATTCCCACGGGCATGTATGTGAGCTATAGCAGATGGATCCAGAAGGAAATTGACGGTGCCCTAGCTTTTGAGAAGCCGAAACTTGCCGTGGTTCCTTGGCGGCAGAACCGTGGCCAAGGTGTCGGAGGCGGAGGTGTTCGCACGTGCCGGCTTTGACGATATACGCATCGCATATACGGTGGTTGGAGAGGACGAGCACGCCCGAATCGCGGCGATGCTGGCGCGCTCGCGCGTAAGTTTCTGCGTGGATTCGATGGAGGCGGCACGCCAGGCCTCGGCCGTCTACGCGGCAAAGGAAGTGGTGGCTGATGTCCTCGTTGAAGTCGATGCGGGATACCACAGATGCGGCGTGCTGTGGAACGATCCGGATCTGGTGGCCTTTGTCCGGGTCGTGGACGAATTGCCGGGCCTGCGCCTTGCGGGATTTCTTACGCACGAGGGCAACGCGTACGGTGCGGTGCGGGATGGTGAGGAGAAGCCCGATGCCATTCGGCGCGTAATGGCGGAGGCCCGTGACCGGATGCTGGAGGTGGCAATAAGGCTGCGCGATGCAGGCATTCCGGGCGCGCGCTCCGGCGAACTTGAAATCAGCATGGGCTCCACGCCTTCCATGTACGTGTTTGAAAACAGGACGAGAGAGGGCTTTCGCATCACCGAAATACGGCCGGGCAACTACGTCTTCAACGACATGATACAGGTGTCGCAGGGGGCGTGTCTGCTGGATGATTGTGCGCTTACGGTACTGGCCACCGTGGTCAGCCGGCACCGGGATGCGAAGCGGACAAAGCGACTGTTTCTGGATGCCGGTCGCAAGGTCTTTACCTCGGATGCGGCGCCGGGCCGCGAGAGCTACGGTCAGGTGCTGTACAATGCGAGCCGGATGGTGGCGCACCCGCACGTGCGCCTGGCCAATCTTTCAGAGGAGCACGGATGGTGCCGCGTGCGCGGCGGAGCTACGTTTGCCGTCGGAGACAAGGTCCGGGTCGTTCCCAAACCACCCCTGTGTGGTCGCGAACATGCTGCCGGAGGCCATGGTTGTGAAGAATGGAGAGGTGGTTTCAGTGTGGTCCGTCGATGCCCGGGGATGCGTGCAGTGAGTTCCGTATCTTGGGCCAGATTTTGAACAAGCCTCGCGGGACGGTGCCATGGATGCCGTAATGAAGGTTGCGCCCGGCGTCGGGCACATTGAGCTGAGGGGCATTCCGGTGCCGGAGCCAGCGGCGGGGCAGGTGCTGCTCAAGGTTCATGCTGCGGGAATTTGCGAGACGGATATACACATCTACCTGGATGAATACGCCTCGAGGCCTCCCGTTGTGCTGGGCCACGAGGTTTCCGGTGAAGTGGTGGAGCTGGGACCGGCGAAAAGCGGCGTTGAAGTTGGCGACCGGGTAACGACGGAGACGTATTTCTCGACCTGCGGGCGCTGTCGCTACTGCGGGCCGGCCATATCAACCTGTGTCTGCAGCGCCTTTCCATCGGGTCGGCTGTAAACGGCGGTTTTGCGGAGTTTCTCGTTGTGCCGGCGCGCAACCTGCACCAATTGCCCGAGGGGATTTCGTTCCGGGAGGGAGCGCTGACGGAGCCGCTCGCTTGCGTGGTGCAGGGTGTGCGCCAACAGTTCGCTCAGGCGATACTGCGGTCATTGCCGGGCCGGGTGCGATTGGCCTCTTGACGTCGCAGCTGTTGGTAGCTGCAGGTGCGCATGTCATCGTACTGGGAACGGAGGCGGATAGCAGGAGGCTGGCACTGGCGGAGCAGCTTGGAGCGAGCCACATTGTAAACGTCTCAACCGTGGATCCCGTGCCACTTGTGCAGGACCTGACAGAGCAGGGACTTGGAGCCGATGTAGTTTATGAGTGCTCGGGCGCCGGCGGAGCTGCGGCGCAGCTACTTCAGCTTGTAAGGCGGCGGGGCCGCTACGTGCAGGTCGGGCTTTTCGGGAAGGCCATTTCTTGGGACTTGGACCAGGTTTGCTACAAGGAACTCGTGGTTACGGGCAGCAACGCCAGCACGCCCGAGTCGTGGCTGCGGGCAATCCGGCTGCTTGCGGACGGCACCGTGAGTCTGGAGCCGCTGATCACGCATGCGTTTTCGCTGGACGGATGGTCGGACGCGTTTGAGACGTTTCGGGGCAAGGCCGGGATCAAGACGGTTTTCAGGCCGCACTTGTGATTATGGCTTCATGGAAGCCTGGACCATTTTACGCTTGGTAGTGCAGTAGCGATCGATTCTGGATACACTTCCGGTTGTCCAACGCGGGGCCAGTTCGCTCAACCGACTCCGATGAATTTGTCGTAAGCGGGCGTTAGCTATGCGGCATCACGTTCGGCCGACTTCAGATCACGGGATCAAGGGAACAGGAATTGCGGTAGGGGCTTCAGCATGACTACCGATACCGGTACTTACATCGGTATTCCTGCATTGGGATCTCTTCTAAGGCGCCGACTATCGAGCCTGTTATAAAGCATCGACAAAATATGTGCCAAGCCATGTCCTTAGCACATTGCCATAAGCAGGATTTTCCGCGATAGAAATTGAACATCCTCTTGTAGCGAAGTGAAGCAGTTGCCAGTAAACCGTCGAACGGAAGGATCAATAAATGATGCGGGACCTCCGAGCTGTGGCCGTGGCTGGACGGAAGAGAAGCTTGAAATCCTGAGGCGATATCTGGACTCCTACACAACTGCGATGAAAGGCGAGCCGGTCAGATTGATCTATGTCGATGCCTTTGCCGGGACCGGAGGAATCGACCTGGGCTGCTGGCATGAGGACCCGAAATTGGCGGACTATCGTGAATTTGTGGTGAGATCAGCCCAAATCGCGATCGGGATTATGAACAGGAGCTTCGATGAACTTGTCTTCATCGAGATTGACGACGAGCGCCTTCAAGCTCTGGACGAACTACAGCTAAGTCACGCCTACCGTAGAATCTACGTTTATGCCGGTGACGCAAATAGATTACTTAGGAATCTGCAGCGTGATTGGCGCTCCACTCGCGGAGTCCTGTTTCTGGACCCCTTCGGGCTCAGCGTCAAGTGGTCGACAGTAGAGCGGATTGCAAGCCTTGACGCACTTGATACTTGGATTCTGTTTCCGGTGGGGGCCCTCGCCCGTATTTTTCCACGGAAGCAATCACCCGAGGAGATCAGTCCCGCCTGGGCCGAACGTTTGACAACCGTTTACGGGAATCCCAGTTGGGAAGAACTGTACTCGGTGCCTTACCAAGCAGAGCTATTTGGCAATGCTGATTACGAGAGAGCTCCAGGCGTTGAGGGGCTACTGGGGATTTACAAGGACCGGCTGTCCGGTCTCTTCGGCAGACGATTTCTGGCGCAGTCAGTCCGGCTGCGGAATTCTCGGGGTGTAGCGCTTTACGAATTCATTTTCTGTGCTGGAAATTCAGCAGGTGCCAGGTTGGCGAAGGACGTTGCTGCTCATGTAATTGAAATGAATAACAGATAGGACGTGTCTGGCTTCTCCGCAATTGAGTGGAATGAGATGACCTGGAATCCGGTCACCGGCTGCACCAAGACCAGCCACGGTTGCAGGTTCTGCGACGCTGAGCGCATGTCCCGGCGCTTGAAGGGGATGGGAGTGGAGAAATACCGTGATGGCATTGCCGTTCGAATGCATAGACATCTGCTAACCCAGCCGCTGACCTGGCGGAGGTGTGCCACGAGTGGCACGCAGGTGTTGTTCTTTAACATAGCTTGAGTGTTGCGTAACTGCATTTAGGATGGGGGAAGGCCCCCCGCAGCCGCTGTGCAGGCGGAGGCTGCAAACCACCGGCTGCTGCTTAACCTTAAGGGTTCGGTAGTGAGCGAGTCCGGAAAAGGCGGAGCAATGACTCTGTCAGGTATGGGCCATAGAGTCGATCGCAAGTGAACCGCTGACGAAGTGTCGAAAGTACTTGGACGATGTCAAAACCGGGGTCTCATCTCTGCTCCGGGACAAGATCGGGAGGTGCCTGTTTATGGCCCGATCGGCATCCGGCATACAGGCGGCGAGAATATGGTCTGGGCCTAAATGCGGAACGTGGGAACCTGTCGGGGCGATGCTAAGGGAGACTCGCAAGCGGAGAACCCGCGAGCGATTGAGTACCAATGCGCTCCACGGGGGCGGATCGGCTCGTAGTAGTGATGAAGGTTCTGTAATGGAACTGGAGCGAAGGGGCCGACTCGGTCGGTGGAAGGAGCGGGGCAACCGCAAGGCGGGAGGACCTCGCTCAAGAAACAAGGGCCTAGCTGCTGGCTGGATTGGTAGCCGGGAGGGCCGAGAAGAGCCGTATGAGGCGAGAGTCTCACGTACGGTTCTGTGGGGGCTTGGGGGTGGGATTCCCCCGGGCTACCCAACGAATCTGGAGTTGGCCTGGAAGAAGGTGAAGCAAGGACGGGGGGCGGGCGGTGTGGATGGAGAGACCCTGAAGACGTTCGAGGATCGCTTGAAGCGAACCTGGAGCGTATGCATCAGGAGCTCAAAGACGGCACCTACACGCCCCAGCCGGTCCGCGCGCACCGTATTCCCAAGGCGGGCCAGCCGGGGGCGTACCGCACCCAGGGAATCCCGACGATTTACGATCGGGTAGTCCAGCAAGCGATACTGAATCGGTTGGAACCGATCTTCGAGCCAGTATTCGATGCAGCCAGCTTCGGGTACCGGAAAGGGAGATCCACACGGGATGCACTTCGCAAGGTGTGGAGAGAGCTAAACGCGGGCAGCAGGTGGGTGGTGGATGCGGATCTGAAAGACTTTTTCGGATCGGTCGATCATGACAAGCTGATTGCACTAGTTCAGCAGCGTGTATCGGATGGTCGCATCTTGGGCCTGCTCAAGCAGATGCTCAAGGCCGGGTGTGTAGTAGAAGGCAAGCGCGTAGCGACGACGCACGGCACCCCGCAAGGCGGGGTGATCTCTCCCTTGTTGAGTAACATTCTGTTGACTCCGTTTGATCGGGAGATGCGGCATCGCGGGTATCAGTTGACCCGTTACGCGGATGACTGGGTCATCACGTGTAGCTCGGCCAGCAAAGCTCGTGCGGTCTTAGCGGTCGCTGAGAAGCTGTTGAAGACGTTGGGCGTAACCCTGAACCTCAAAAAGACCCGGATCGTCCATATCAAGTATGGCTTCGAGTAGTTGGGGTACAAGATCAAGCGTGGAAGCCGGCCCTTGCGGCTGTCTGCCGCACAGATCAGAAGTGGGGTGCGTAGGGGCGATCTCTACGCTATTCCGAGGGAGAAGTCCGTCAAGCGTTTCCAGGACCAGATCCGACGGCGCACGCGCCGAGCGGCTCCGGTATCCACACAGCAGCTGATTGCGCAGATCAATCCGGTCATTCGCGGATGGGGCCAATACTATTGCAGGGCTCACGTGCGCAGACTCTTCAACCGGCTCGATCGCTGGATCGAGCGACGCATATGGTCGCAGCGACACAAACGCTGGCGTAACGCGGGCTGGCAACAACTTCCGACACGCAGGCTGTGCGCGGAGTACGGTCTTGTACGCTTGACTTCATTGATTCCTTCCTTGAACCTTCGACGAGACACCTTTGTGAAAGCGGCTTACGGGAAAACCGTAAGGGCCGTTTGAGCGGCGGACGGAGGTTAGCCCTTCGGGGCGCCTCCTCCGACCCGACAGTCGGCTTAGCCGACGAAGGTCCGAACAATGGACAGGGATAGTAGGACGGCAGGCTCATGCGAGCAATGCGGCAGAAAATCCAGCTAACGCTGCCTTTTACGTGGGATAGCCCCGGTGAATCCGGCGGTGCCCATGGGGAAGGGACCGAAGTTCGCACGGCGCAACCCGAACCCGAACTCCCGGCACGTAGCGGCCTGGTGGCCCTGGCACCCAAGTCGGTTTGCTCAAGTCCATTGAACCGCCGTGTACGGACCCGTGCGCACGGTGGTGTGGGAGGGTGGGGGCCGTGAGGCCCCCACCCTATCCCTATCTATCTATCTATCGATGAAATCCGAGTCCTTCGAGAGAATCGCGAGACCGTGCTCCCGGGCGTAAATCCAGATGGCGGCGTCGCTCGCTCGGGCCAACCCGATGTCGCGAATGTGGACGGACCCCGGAAACTCGTCCGACAGGGCGGCTGCGAGACGCGGGGAGACGTTCTCGTCGAAGAGGAGCTTCACCCGGGCGGGATCGAAACGAGCCTGCGCTCTCGCGCCGCAGCGAACGCCAGCGCCGCCCGGATGTCTTCGGGCTCCAACTCAGGGAAATCCGTCAGGATCTCCACTTCAGTCATCCCGGAAGCCAGGTACTCAAGCACATCGTACACCGTGATCCGGAGTCCCCGAATGCACGGCTTCCCGGCTCTCTTGCCCGGCTCCAGCGTGATGCGTTCCAATTGGTCCATGCTTCAAAATATCCGGAGCCCGGGCGGGAGGTCAAGCTTCGTCCATGCCCGGTTCCTCGAAGTTACGGACCCGGGCGCCGCCGTCCGCGGCGAGATCGCCTCGCGCGGACATGCTGACTGCGCTTGACGAAGCGCGTTGGGACGCAGAACATTAAGCATTCCACCGAAAAATAGCCACGGAAGCGATTCGAGGCATATCCCCGGCTGAAGCCTGCAAGTCTCCTTCATCCGTGCTACCCAACGTAATCATGTCTCGACCCGGCCAATGCGATCTGCACTTCCGCAATTCCAAGTGGGGACCGCTTGGGTAAGCCGCGTGGCGGCCGATGTTCCGCTTCAGCCGCGCAGCGGGCTATCGGCAAGGTGTCAGGTGCAAAACCTGCTCGCTTTCGAGGAGTCCTCCGAGGGCTTGGTCGGGTTCGCCATCGCGGCCCTAGGCGGGCAGCTGCGATGGCAATCCGAAATCGGCCCCGGCGACCTGTCCTTGCCGAAGGGCCGCCAACACTTCCGTTCGACAAACGCCGCGAACGAATACACTTCCACGGTGTGCCTCACCATGTCCTGCGTCGCCTGGAGGCCGAACGGGGTGGCGCACCGCCTGTCTTTTGGATGGACTCGGCGGGCACGTGGGCAACGCGCGGACGCATGCAACCTGTCTACCAAAGCCCCTGGCGGCTCGAAGTGCCAGCGGACATGTGGCTCGCGTTCCTGTCGGCGTTAGGTAATGATTGAGCGAATACTCTCTTCTTTCGGCATTGAATACGCAGGCACGGTCGTTTTTTGAGTTCGTTGACGGTCCGCTTCGAGTGTTTCGGCCATGCTGGCGTCTCTTGCGTGCGCGCACAGACAGTTTGCGGCTCGAAGGGCGTTGTGTTCCTATCGGGAGGGCATACGTGTCCCTTGGGGCCTGCGATTGGGACCTTTCTGCGAGGTGGTAGCGGGCCTACGCCGCGCGCGTTCGCCGACGCCTTATTCGTGCCCGTTCCTGGTCGCGCACCAGACAGCCCAGCCGGTGCACGTTGACCGCCAGCACGGACAGGCTCACCATCAGCACGAAGTTCTCCGGTCTCTTCTGCCGCCACCACCCCGAAGTCCGAAATTGGCCAGATACGACTCGATGGCCGGGTGCTGCCGCTGCGCTGCCTTGAACGCAGGGGCGCGCTCCCGCGCACGCTCCGCCAGAGAAAGCTTGCCCTTCTTCGGAAGCGCATTGAGCGCCAGCCGAGTATCCAGTGCTTCTCGATTCTTCAAGCTATGAAAGCCCCGGTCAAAACTGCACGCATTGAACGCTGGAAAAGCCGCCTGCACCGCGTCAATGATCGCTACCGCCACCTCTATATCCGACGTGTCCCACAGGATGTGATAAGCCAACCGGTGCTCATCTTCTACGAGTGCGACCGGAAGGCCCAGCTCGGCCAGCACGCCCGCCTTGCCTTTGCTGATCCAACGCGTATGTGGCTTGTGGATGGAAAACACTTTCTGCGCATGTGGAATCTGCTCGCCCAAGAGGATGCGACGCCGGATTTGATCCACCAACAAGTCCACATAGTGCAAGTAATACGCGATATCCGTTCGCGCCGCCGCCGATTTCTGCGCCGTGGCCAAGGCATTTAACAGCGTACGTGCTGCAGTCTGTGTGCACTGGCGCAAGTACGCCTTCACTCCTTTCGGATTCTGGCGGTAGCGCGGGGCCGTCCGCACCCGGCTGAAGGCCTGGTATACCTTCCGCGTGCGATGCGCATGCTTGCGCCAGCCCGGAAGAGCGAATGCCGCAGCCGAGCATGCACTCACACGTATTAGACCACGAAGTGCATCCCAGCACAGACCCACATCGGTGGGATAGTGCACATGCGTCTTAACCACCCTGGAATCGCAGCGATCGCCTAGCGCGGCCCCAGACTTTTTTCCAGCCACCTTGTGCCCCGTCCGCACTATCAAATGGATCACCTCCAGGACCAGCTCTGGCGTCAATAGCTGCACGTTGTCCACCAGGTGCTGTCTGCTGTACTTCACCTCGTCAATGGCGGCCCCGCCGTGCCCCAAGAGCTCCCGCAGCAAGAGATCGTTGTTCGCCCGGTACAACAAAGCATCGTAGTCCAGATCCAGGCACTGCTTGACTATCGCAAACACGATGACGCGCCATAGATCCATGCCCGGTCGCCCGACATCTCTGCGTGTACCCGGCTGAAAGTGCGCCTCCAGAATCGTGAACAAGGCGGCACGGGATTCCGCCTTGCAGTAGACGCACTGCTGAGCACCGCACTCATGTCGTGGCGCATTCTCGGGTCTATGGCAATCTCCTTGATCGGCGTACTGTCGAGTGCACGGCACTCTGGGACAATCTTGCGCATGGTTTCCCTGGCGAATGTGAGCTGTTTTGCGTTCTTAAACGCCCAAATCGGCTATACGTCCCTCAGATTCACCGCCAATGGCAAGATATAACCAATTGTTTCTTTAGAATTAAAGTATTTTCGTACAAGCACTATCTATCGATCGATGTCCGGTCCAGTTCAATGGCAGCATCGACGTAGTCCGGGTAATGACGGCTGATGGCGAGGCCAATCTTGCCCAGATTCGATCCTGGTTGGGCCGTATTCGAGGGATGCCACGTAATGGCACCGTCCGGGCTCCGGTGGATGCCGGAGCCCGGACAGCCGCCTATGTAGGCGGCCTCGGTGCGGAGGCGCCGCCAGGCGGCGGCATACAGTATGTCCGGGTTGGCCGGACCCGTCATCACGTCCGAGACGCCCACCCACACTTCGGTGTCCAGTGTCTTCTGCCAGATTGCGCCGCCATCTACGGTCTTGTACAGCCCGCGCTCCCCACCGGAGCGCCAGAGGGGGCCTGCGCTGCCACTCCGTACGATGTCCGAGTCCGAATTCGCGGGGTGCACGGTGATTCGTGAGATGTGCTCGCCGTCCCTCAGTCCCATGTTGGTCCAGCTCCCGCCCCCGTTGTCGCTGCGGTAAATGCCGTTGCCGCAGCCAACATGGAGACCTCGAACATTCTCTCCGGTCCCGACCCATACTGTATGCGGGTTCCCGGGATCCAGCGTGACGGCGCCGATGGATTACGAGCCCTGGTCGTCAAAGAGCGATTCCCACGTGGTGCCGGCATTCAGGGTCTTCCATACGCCGCCGGACCCAACAGCGACGTACCAGAGGCTGGGATCCTCGGGATGGAGGCGATGTCCGCAATGCGTCCAGACGTAAATGCCGGGCCGATGCCGCGCAGCACGATACCTGCGGAGCTGATTTCCGTAATGGCGGAGTCCTAGCCAAATGCCGGGAAGGCAGCGAAGAAGAGCAGTGCGAAGAGGCTCCGGCGGGAGGGCATGATGGGAGGGGGCAAGGGCGGATGCATGGATACAGAGACGTCGGTTGCCCGGAGTCCTTTCGCGGGACCGGCGCTATAGTGTCTCTGCCAGTCCAAGCACGCGGGCATGGTCGAGGCAGGGGAGGCGCCGCCGGATATCCCGCAGGTAGGCAAAATCGAGATCAGCCACGATAACGCAATTTCGGTCCGGGGCCTGCGCCAGTGTCTGGCCCCAGGGGTCGATGATAAGTGCGCGGCCATGGCTTTCACGGCGGCTGTTGTGCCGGCCCCACTGGGCGGGCGCTACCACGTAGCACAGATTCTCGATGGCGCGTGCGCGAAGCAGTGCGGCCCAGTGATCGCGCCCCGTTTGCATGGTAAATGCGGACGGGACGAAGAATACTTCCGCACCGCGCATTACAAGATTTCGGTAGAGCTCCGGGAAGCGGACGTCGTAGCAGATGCTCAGCCCCATGGTGTGGCCAAAGCTGTCGAACGTAACCAGGTTGTCCCCGGGAGCGATATGGCGGCTTTCCTGGAAGGAGTGTGCGGCATCCAGTGCGATATCGAAAAGATGAATTTTGTCATAGCGGGCGCCTATCGAGCCGTCTGCCCGGAAGACGAGGCAGGTATTGGTAGCCCGAGCGCCGCCGTCGGCACTTAGCGGGAGGCTTCCGCCCACTATGACCATGCCGTGTGCGGTGGCTATGCTGCGCAGAAGCCGTATGCTCGGGCCGTCATCCAAGTCCTCCATGACGCCAATTTTGTCTCCCTCACGGTCCAGAAACGAGAAATTCTCCGGCAGGGCCACGATCTCGGCGCCGCGTCTTGCGGCTTCGAGCAGCAGCGATTCTGCCAGCGCAAGGTTTTCTGCCCGGTCCTGCCGCGAACACATCTGGATGGCGGCAACGCGGAGCCTATCCTGCCGATCCATGGACTTGTAATTTGGGATGAGCGGTGGAAGGATACGCGTGTCAGCCCCGGGCGTAGCGTCCTGCCTGCTAGGTCTTGCTCTGCCGCCGGCCTGGGGCCATCTAGCGAAGGCTCTTTAGATAGGCTGCGCTCTCGGGAAGCAGCTCTGGCGCCATTTCCACGTACATGTTTTGGAGCCCGCCGGTTTGGCCTGCCTCAAAGAAATCGGCCCAGTCGACAACGCCCTGGCCGACGGGCACCTGCTCTTCGTCCTGGCCGGAATAGTCTGCGAGGTGTGCGGAAACAAAGCGCCCCGGGTGGGCCCTGAAATAGTCTGCCGCGTGGTGCCCGATGCTGACGACCCATACCTGGAACTGCATCTTGATGACCTCTGGATCCAATTCGTCAAGCAGCACGTCGTAAATGAGGCGTCCTTCTACCTCATCGAATTCGAAATCATGGTTGTGATAGACAAACTGCAGCCCTTCCTCCTGGATCGTGGCGCCCCAACCGTTCATTTCTCCACAAACCCGCTTCCACTGGTCCAGGGGCGCATCCGAGCGGATGCCTGGCGATGAAATCACCATCTGCACTAGCCCCAGGTCGTGGGCGAATGCAATACGTTCAAGTAGGTTGCCGCGCAATTCGGCCGGCGTAAAGTGGCTGCTGACGCAGGTAAGGCCTGCATCCTGGACTGCCGCCTTGATGTCCGCGGTCTTCATTTCTGCAATCGGGCCAAAGCCAAAGCCGGCGTATCCTGCAGGCGAGCACATCTCCGTCGTCTGGTAACCTTGCGAGGCCATTTCGGCCAGTGTTCCGGAGAAGTCCTTGGCGAGAGCCTCCCGCACAACCCATGTCTGGAAACCAATGGCAAGGTCCGCCGCAGGGGTGCGGATTCGTGCGAAGGCCGGGGCGGCCACGGCGGCGCCCATGGCCATTCGGCGCAAGAAACCTCGTCTGTCAAGCGTTTTCATACTGGTATCGGATGCACTGAGCTGGAATATACCCGGAATCTTCAATTATATTGTGATGCTATGGCCAATAACCGAGGAGGCGCACTATGACCGAAACTTCCACTATCAATCGTCGCCAGTTCCTTGCTACAGCCGCTGCTGTCAGCGTGCTTCCACGCCGCGTGCTCGGAGGCCCGGGGTTCGTGGCGCCAAGCGACAAAATCAATGTGGCGCTTGTCGGCTGCGGAACGCAGGCGCTACGCCAGTTGATGGGCGACTGGCTTCCAAGAGAGGACCTGCACTTGGCGTGCATCTGTGATCCTAACCGGGACTCGGATGACTACCGGGACTGGAGCCCGCACGGCGTTCGCAACCGGATACGCGAATTCATCGGCAATGCGAGTTGGGGCTCCGAGACCGGAATTCGCGCCGGCAGGGAGGCCGGGCGTGAAGTGGTCGAGGCGTACTATGCCCAGGTACGGGGTCAGGCAGATTACACGGGCTGCGAGACGTATGTCGACTACCGGGACATGCTTGCCGAGTCCGAGTCCATCGATGCGGTGATCGATATGACGCCGGATCACTTGCATGGGCGCGTGAACATAGACGCCATGCGTGCGGGCAAGCATGTCATTGCCCACAAGTCCCTGGCCAATACCCTCCACGAGGTGCATGCCGTTGTGAACACGGCCCGGGAGACCGGCGTCACGACGCATCTCATGGCCTGGAACAATGACCCTGAATACCACCAGTTAAATGAGTGGCTTCACGTGGGCATCATTGGCAAAATCAAGGAGGTGCACAACTGGAGCAACCGTCCAGTTTGGCCCCAGGGCTGGATGGAGAATCCGAAGGAAGCCATGCGGGTGCCGAAGGGGCTCGAGTGGGGCCTGTGGCTAGGTCCCGTGCCGGACCGTCCCTATCACATCGACTACACGCACGCCCTGTTCCGCGGCTGGTACGATTTCGGAAGCGGCTGCTTCGGAGACATGGGCAACTACAGCCTCTGGAGGATATTCCGCATGCTTGACCCGGGCCGGGTGCGCCGCATTCAGGCGAACGGCGCCACGGGGGCTGTCATGGTTGGCAACCAGAGCCAATGGCGGCGCTCCTCGGTAGCATTTCCTGCCGCCAGCACCGTACACTTCGAGTTCGACAACATGGAAATATTCTGGTATGACGGAGGCATGAAGCCGCGCTTGGCACGGGGGCTGCTCCGGCCCGGAGAGGAGATCGGGTCTGAGGGAATGATGATTGTCGGTGAATACGGCACCATCATGGGCGACTTCCTTGGACGCCGGTTTCGGCTGCTACCCGACAGTCGGATGGAAGCCCTCAAGGGGTCGCTGTCACCGGTGCGGCCTGCCGAAGAGGTGACCGACGCCGTAGACGAATACATGCATGCCATTCGCGACGGCAAACAGAGCCGGGGCAGCTTCACCAGCGCGCATGACATTGCAGAGGCCACGTGCCTTGCCGCCGTCGCGCTGCGTACGGGCCGCTCACTCGCCTGGGACGCGGAAAAGATGGAATTCGCCGGCGACGACGAAGCCAATGGCTACCGGAAGCGCGAATACAGGGCGGGCTGGCAGGTCTAGCGGGTTACGGTAGCTCCACGACATTGCTCGGCGCGAAGCCGATGCGGTGCGCAAGTGCCCTGACGCGGGCTCCGTGGGCAAGTTCGACCGGTTCCGTGTACACGTGCCAGCGCCCGGAGCTATCGGAATCGACAATCTGGTACCCGATGGAGGCCCCGTCGGTGGCGGACGCAAGGTGCAACTGGCCACGCTCCACCGCGCCCGTAGGCGGTGCCGTGGCTGGCTGCACCTGACCTGGCCAGATGGACTCTACCAGGTCCGGCTCCGGCATCGTGCCCTTGTCCCGAGTAGCCTCCATCCACACGTCAAGTTCGTGGCCGAGTTCAGCCAATTTCTCTGCGTAGGCCGGATCCGTGGCCAGGTTGTGGAGCTCGTGCGGATCCGCCTCGGTATCGAAGAGCTCTTCCACGGGCTTTGAAGCCCTGAACCACTGGGCCTGCACCTCACTCAGGCCGCCGCTATCGCGCAGGCGCAGCAACTCCTGCATGGTTGCCATCTGCTCCCGGTAGGATACGGGGAGGTAGTATCCGCGCTCCGGCCTGAGATTGCGTATATACTTGTAGCGGTAATCCCGCACGGCACGCTTTGTGTCGGTCTCGGCATCGAACCTGTCGGCGGCTGCGTGAATGTAGCGCCGCGGCTCTTGTGCCGTTTGCGCGCCTAGAAAGGCCTGGCCTTCCAGGTACGTCGGCAGGTCAATGCCTGCAAGTGAAAACACGGTCGGCGCAAAGTCGATGAAGCTCACCAGCTGCTCTCGCTCTGAGCCGGCGCCGCGTCCGTCCGGAAAACGCACGATGAGAGGCACGTGCAGTCCGCTGTCATAAAGCTGGCGCTTCTGGCGAGGCAGGGGGCCACCGTGGTCGGAGAAGAAGAAGATGATGGTTTCGTCCAACAGCCCGTCGGCCTCCAGCTGGGCGAGGATGTCTCCGATCTGATGATCAAGCTCGCGGATATTGGAGTACATCCGGCGCACGTCCGTGCGCACGACTTCCGTATTGGGCAAGTACGCAGGAATCGGAATGTCCAAATCCGGTGCCACCCAAAGCGAGTCTTCGGCCTTGACCCAGATGCGGGATTCGTGCGTGACGCCAAAATTGAATATGGAGAAGAACGGTGCACCGGCCGGTCGTCCTCTCCAGTGGGCCGTATCTGAATCTTCATCCCAGGCCGTGACGGGCGCCTTGAACTGGTAGTCGCGCTTGGCATTGTTCGTGGCATAGTAGCCGTGGCTACGCAGGACCTCGCTCATCATGCGCACAGCGGGTGCGGGAACGGCCTCGTAGGGGACCACGCCGATTGCTTCGTGGTACGCGGGCCGTGAAGTCGTGCGCATATGCTGCGCGTTGCCGCTCGTGGTGTAGGTGCCGGTGGCGATGGAGAAGCGGCTGGGCGCACACACACCCGATACGGAGAAGGTGTGGGTAAACCGAATGCCTTCGCGTGCGAGGCGTGCCAGGTGCGGAGTCGCAACCGTTGAATCGCCGAACGAGGCCAGGGCAGGACTCAGGTCTTCGGCAACGAGCCAGAGGATATTGGGCCGCGCCTCCTGGGCGGCGCCAGCGGGGCGTGGATCCGGGTTGGCAGCGCAGCCAAGCGCGAAAAGGGGCACGAGTAAGAGCGAAAGGCGTTGCATGCGGTAGCGATACGGAAGCGAGTCGTGGATTCAGGCCGTAAAGTAATGCAGTTTATTGGGGTCTGCACGGCCGGTTCCCTTTCCATGCGCCTGTTCCCGCACTGGGCTCGCGTGTTGGGGGTTTCCGGCGCCACCCTACAGGGGATAGATTTGCCCATCGGGGCCGGGGACAAATGCTACCGGGCGGCTGTGCGTGGGCTTGTGGAAGATCCGGCGATTCGCGGCGCCCTCATCACGTCGCACAAGCTGGGTATTGTGCGCGCGGCACGGGACTTGATCGGAAGGCTGACGGCCGAGGCGCAGCTCTCGGGTGAGGTCTCGGCGCTCTACCGGCGCGGCGGCCTCCTTTGGGGGCACGCCTGCGACCCGGAGAACAGCGGGCGTGCTATGGAGCATTTCCTGGGGGCAGACTACTGGCAGCGCCATCCGGAAGCGGTAATCCTGTCGCTCGGTGCCGGCGGCGCGACGGCGGCACTGCTGCTTTATTTGTTAACCCGGGCGCGCTGGCGCCCCCGCCGCATGCAGATTGTGGACTTTCGGGCCGACAACCTGCAGCATTGCCGCCGTGTGGCTGACATGCTTTGCTCGAGCGGCATGCAATGCGAGTACATCCTGAATGCCGAAGCCGCCGTGAACGATGGCCTGGTCGGACGGCTTCCGCCGCATTCCCTGGTCATCAACGCGACCGGGATGGGCAAGGATCTGCCCGGTTCGCCTATTACCGGCGCGGCGCGGTTTCCGGAGTGCGGCGCGGCGTGGGAGCTCAACTATAGGGGCGAGCGCCTATTTCTGGAGCAGGCTCGTAGCTGCGCCTCCGAAGGCGACCTTGCCGTCGCGGACGGCTGGCACTATTTCATGCACGGGTGGTCTAGCGTCATGAGCCACGTTTACGACGTGCCCGTGGGACAGGAACGGTTCGCGAAATTTTGCGAGGTATCGGACGCCGTTGTCCGCGGCCCTCGCGCCGAATGCGCAAACCCGTATGGCCAAACAAACAGAACGGAGGATCCATGAAACTCGGCTTTGTAAGTGCCATACTGCCTGACCTGACGGTGGAGGAAGTTTTTGCGACCGCTGCCGCTGCCGACTACGATTGCGTGGAGCTGATGTGCTGGCCTCGTGGCAAGGCCCGTCGCCGCTATGCGGGTGTAACACACCTGGAATTCACGGACACGGCGATGGGCCGCGTGGCCGCGCTAGCCCGGGATACGGGCATATCTGTTAGTGCGCTCGGTTACTATCCGAATCCGCTATGTCCGGACCGCCAGGAAGCCAGCGTCTATATATCCCATATCAGGGATATGATTGAAGCTGCCAGGGAGCTTTCCCTGCGATGTGTCAACACCTTCGTGGGCCGGGACTGGAAGCAATCCGTGGACCAAAACTGGCCGCGATTCCTTGAGGTGTGGGCCCCGATGGTCGAATTTGCCGAAGAGCGCGGCATCCGGATCGGGATCGAGAACTGTCCGATGTACTTCACGGCGGACGAATGGCCGGCAGGCAAGAATCTGGCGCACACCCCGGCTATCTGGCGACGCATGTTTACCGACGTTCCGAGCGCCTCGTTTGGGCTTAATTATGACCCGTCACACATGATTTGGCAGCACATGGATTACCTTGGTCCCATCCGCGAATTTGCGGACCGCCTGGTGCATGTCCATGCGAAAGACGCGCGGCTGGACAGGCTCAGGCTCAACAGCGTCGGCATTATGGCGACGCCCAACGAATTCCACACTCCGAAGCTGCCGGGTCTCGGCGACGTGGACTGGAGCAGATTCTTCTCGGTGCTGACCGATGTCCGATTCCGCGGCGCCGTATGCGTGGAAGTTGAAGACCGTGCGTACGAAGGGTCGCTGGAAGACCGCAAGGCGGCGCTGCGCCAGAGTGCGCGCTACCTGCGGCAATTCATTCCGAAGCGCGGAGCCTAGGGCCCCTCACCCAAAATCGGGCAGCTTCCACGGGGCCCGGTAGCGGCTCTCGATGAGCGCGTTTGATTCCTCGTCCCCTGGGAAGGAGAGCGTTTCCTGGTCCCAGTACACCTTGCGCCCCGTCTTGAAGGCGACGTTGCCCAGGTGGGCGTTTACGGCGGCAAGCCAGGCTGTCTTGGGCGGACAT
Organism: Rhodothermales bacterium; assembly: GCA_965216255.1. Lineage (GTDB taxonomy): Bacteria > Bacteroidota > Rhodothermia > Rhodothermales > Bin80. The sequence continues at coordinate 1,687,446 of OZ244148.1, read as the reverse complement.
GCTGGCTCGGCCCTGGATTTCATGCAGTCAATGAAATTGCGGGTATGCCGGTTGAGCCCCGGCTCGGCCGCAGGCCTAACGGGGACGGCCTCCATTTTCTCTCCTTCCGGGATGACTTGCCATCCTTGTCGATCGACGACGAGCGTCCCGCTATTGCCGATGAAGGCTACACCGTGGTCGCGTCCATATGGCCCGTTATCTATTCCGGCAGCATGTTCCCATAGCATGCTAAAATCGCCGTACTCAAAAATGGCCTGCTGCGTATCCGGTGTCTCCATGCCGCCTCCTGGATAGGCAAAGGCGCCGCCGGCAGAGAGTACGGACCGTGGGGCGACGGCCTGCATGCCGTAGAGAACCGTATCTATCAGGTGGACTCCCCAATCGGTCATGAGGCCCCCTGCATAATCCCAATACCACCGGAAACTGAAGTGGAACCGGTTCGGATTGAAGGGCCGCAAGGGTGCGGGTCCAAGCCATAGGTCATAATCCACACCGGGCGGCGGCGCCTCATCCGGTCGCACGGGTACGCTCTTCATCCACCCCTGGTAAGCCCACGCCTTCACCGTGCGGATCTTGCCGAGCTGTCCCGAATGCACGAAGGCGATCGCGTCGTCCCAGTGCGGGCCGCTACGCTGCCACTGGCCAACCTGCACTACCCTGCCGAAGTGTGCCGCGGCCGCCACCATGCTATTGCACTCCTCAATGGAATTGGCGAGCGGCTTCTCAACATAGACATCCTTGCCCGCCTCGCATGCCGCGATGGCAATGAGCGGATGCCAATGGTCTGGTGTGGCGATCATGACGGCGTCGATGTCGGCCTCATCCAGCAGCGCCCGAAAATCCCCGTATAGCTTGGGGCGCCTTGCCCGTCATCTCGACAAGCTCTGCCGCGCGCCGCTCGAGCACCGTCCGGTCCACGTCGCAGAGGGCACTGATCTCTATGTCGGGAATCTCCAGGAATGAGCGCACGTTGTTCCAGCCCATGCCGTTTATGCCGATGGCACCCAGCCGAATGTGGTCGCTGGGTGCTACGCTGCTTGCCAATCCGCGGACGGTCAGTGGGAGCGCGGCTGCCGTGAATATCGTCGATGACTGCTTCAGGAAGCTTCTGCGGGAGGAAGGCATGGCACGTCTGTGGAAGGTGATGCGATAGCGCAAGCTACGAAGCGCCTGCGCTGAATGGAAGGCCTTGCCGGCAGCATGCGGCTGCTTTTCCTTACCTGCTCCAGTGGTTGGCGAGTGTGACTGCGGTGGGGAACACGATCGGCGCACCGATATTGATGGGGCACCCTTAAAGACAGGCAGAACCGCCATGCTCATCCATCCAGCGAAGCAGCGCCTGCGCGCTCTCAGGCCGGACCACGCATTCTTTATTGCAATTGATTCCGACGGCTGCGTTTTCGATACCATGGAGGTAAAGCACAAGGAGTGCTTCTGCCCCGTTACGATCCGGCACTTCAGCCTGCAGGCCGCGAGCAGATATGCGCGGCAGGCGTGGGAATTCGTCAATCTGTATTCCCGGCAGCGAGGCACCAACCGCTTTCCGGCTCTGGTATCGGTGCTGGATATGCTGCGGGAGCATGACGCGGTGCGGAGCCGGGGCGTGCGCGTGGATGCACTGCCAGCGCTGCGCGCATGGATACTCGCGGAGGCCGAGCTCGGCAATCCTGCCCTGTGCCGCGCGGCGCAGGGCAGTGATGAGCTCAGGCGCATACTGCGCTGGAGTGAAGACATAAACCGGGCGGTGGAGGAAATGGTGCACGGTGTGCAGCCCTTTCCCGGTGTAGCAGAGACGCTGCGCGAGGCCTCCAGCGGCGCGGATCTAATCGTCTCTTCCGGCACTCCCGTGGAGGCCCTGGAGCGCGAGTGGCAGGAACACGCCATTAGTCCGTTTGTCAAGGCCATCGCCGGCCAAGAGTGCGGAAGGAAGGCAGAGCACCTGAGGTTAGCCGCCTCCGGCAGGTACGCCCCTGAACACATGCTCATGATTGGCGATGCCTTCGGAGACCTAGAGGCCGCCCGGGCCGTCGGGGCTTGGTTTTTCCCCATCCTTCCGGGAAGAGAGGAGGAGTCGTGGCAGCGGTTCCTGGAGGAAGGCCTGGATCGCTTCCTTACGGGCGCCTTCGGAGGAGCCTACCAGCAGGCCCTTGTTAAGGAACTCTGTGCGGTGCTGCCGGAGCAGTTTTCCTGGCCATCGGTCACGGCTCCAGTACCACCTTGACGAGGTCCAATTCCTGGCCGCCGTGCAGCCGGCGGAACGCCGCTGGTCCCTCTTCCAGAGGCAGCACTTCGCTGAGCAGGGGGCGCGGATCGATCAGGCCATCGGCAACCAGGCGCAGCGCATCCGCAAATTCGCCGCCGCTGGCGTAGGTGCCTGCTAGGGTGAGCTCACGGGCAACGATATCCTGCACGTCGATGGCCACCGTCGGGGTCAGGTTACCGACCAGCACCACGCAGCCGCCCATGCGAGTGGCCCTTATGGCTGCCTGCAGGGTGCCCTCCAGGCCCACGGCCTCAAAGGCCACGTCGACGCCCCTTGCCGGCTGATAGCGATCCGGCAGCAGTGCAGCATCTGCTCCCAGGTCCCTTGCCAGATCAAGGCGCCTTTCGTTGAGATCAAGTATGGTGATCTTTCCCGCCGCCGCGCGCCGACAGACTTGCAGGATCAGCAGTCCTATGGCTCCCGCACCCACGATGAGGACCGTGTCAGCCGGGCGCATGGCCGCGCGGTGTACGGCATGGAGTGCGATCGAGACCGGCTCCAAGAGTGCGGCATCGGTAAACGAAAGCGATGGGGGCATGGGATGCAGCGTCCACCACGGAAGACTCACCAGTTCAGCCATGGCACCCTGCCGCTTCATGCCCGGTACGCTAACGCCCAGGACTTCGCGGCTTGTGCAACGATGGTAGCTGCCTTCGGAACATGCGCCGCAGCTTTGGCAATAGACCGTGGAATCGAAACAGACGGGGGTGCCAGGTGTGATCTGGTCCACGTCCGCGCCGACGGCCTCTACCACGCCGGAGGCTTCATGGCCCATGACCAGGGGTGGAATGCGTCGGCCCGTCTCCCCGGTGTAGCCCTGGACATCGGAGCCGCAGATGCCGACGGCCTTCACCCGTACCAGGACATCCAGCGGCCCGGGCACAGGTTCCGGAATGTCCGCCAGCGCGAGGCTAAAGGGTGCCGTGTATACCAGTGCCTTCATCCCTATGGTGTACGGCTCTATGGTGCCTGGACTGCGGTATCCACACTGCGCGGGAACGCGTCTGTCACGCATCCTTCGCTTGCGGAGGAGACCGTATGCGCATAGCGCAGCAATATGCCGTGTTCTGCCTTTAGCCTGGGAGGCTGCCACCGGGAGCGTCGGGCCGCGAGTTCCTCCTCCGCAATGTCGACGGTAAGCACGTTGTTTTCCGCGTCAATGGTGATGGGATCGCCGTCTATTACCAGCGCAATGGCGCCGCCTACCTGAGCCTCCGGCGTTATGTGACCCACGACGAAGCCGTGCGTGCCCCCTGAAAACCGCCCGTCCGTGATCAGCGCCACGTCGGGGCCGAGTCCCGCTCCCACGATGGCTCCTGTCGGGCGCAGCATTTCGGGCATACCCGGACCACCCTTTGGACCGCAGTATCGAATTACGACCACATCTCCCGCGCAGATGGCGCCGGTAAGGATCGCCTCCAGCGCATTCTCTTCACGGTCGAAGACCCGGGCCCGGCCCCGAAATACTTCGCCCTCCTTGCCCGTGATCTTGGCCACGGCCCCGCCTTCGGCCAGATTGCCGTACAGTATCTGCAGGTGTCCGGTTGCCTTTACGGGTCTCTCCAGCGGGAGCACTACGCGCTGTCCCTTCTTGAGCGGGGCTGCATTTGCCAGGTTCTCGGCGATTGTTTTGCCCGTTACTGTCAGACAGTCTCCGTGAAGCAGGTTTGCTTCGAGCAGCATCTTCATCACGCCCGGCACGCCGCCGACGTTGAAGAGATCTTCCATGACGTAGCGTCCACTGGGCTTGAGGTCGGCCAGGAGCGGGGTCGTGTCGCTCATGGCCTGAAAATCGTCCAGCCCCAGGGGTACGCGCGCGGCCCTGGCCATGGCCACGAGGTGCAGTGCGGCGTTGGTGGAGCCGCCGAGCGCGATTACGATGCGCAGCGCGTTTTCGAAGGCCCGGCGCGTCAGGATATCCCGGGGCTTGATGTCTTCCTGGAGCAGGTGGAGGACTGCAGGACCGATTTTGCCGGTTTCGTCCTGTTTCTCGGGGCTGACGGCCGGGTAGGAAGAATCGTAGGGTAGCGTCATGCCGAGGGCCTCAATGGCGGATGCCATGGTATTGGCGGTATACATGCCGCCGCAGGCTCCGGCGCCCGGACAGGCGTGCCGGGTGATATCGCGGAATTCCCGGTCGCTGATCTTGCCTGTGGCTCTCTGGCCCGCTGCTTCGAAGGCCGCAACGATGTCAATGTTCTTGCCGTTGAGACACCCCGGCTTGATGGTACCGCCGTACACCATGAGGCCAGGCCTGTTTAGCCGTGCCAGCGCCATGATCGAGCCCGGCATGTTCTTGTCGCAGCCCGCGACGGCAATGACGGCGTCATACCACTGTGCCGCCGCCACCGTCTCGATGGATTCGGCAATGATGTCGCGGGATGGAAGCGAATACCGCATCCCGGAAGAGCCCATGGAGATGCCGTCGCTGACCCCTATGGTATGGTAGATGAGGCCGATGAGGCCTCGAGCCTGCACGCTGGCCTTTACACCACGAGCCAACTCGTTGAGGTGCATGTTGCACGGATTGCCTTCCCATCCCATGCTGACGATGCCCACCTGCGGTTTGGCGAGGTCTGCCTCCGTGAGGCCGATGGCGTGCAGCATGGCGCGCGCGCCGCCCTGGAGATCGTTTTGCGTAACCTGTCTACTGTACTTGTTCATGTGCTGCATCCCGGATTTAGGTCACCGTCATACGAGTGGCAAGAGCCAGGCCAGTACCAGCGTAATAAGGCCACCGGTGATGCCCAGCAGGGCCAGAAGCGGGGTCCAGCTCTTGAGGGTCTCGGTTTCTGTGAGACCTCCCATTTTTGCGTAGATCCAGAACCCGCTGTCGTTCATCCACGAGCCCACGAGCGCACCGCTGCCAATGGCGGTACCGAGGTAAACGATATGGAAGCCGAGGCTTTCGGGCAAAACCATCGTGGACAGCATGGCCGAGGCCGTAATCATGGCCACGGTCGTGGAGCCCTGGGCAAACTTGAGCAGGCAGGCCACCCCAAAGCCCAACAGCAGCATGATGAATCCGGAGGACTGGGTTGTGCCGGAAAACAGGCTCTGGATGGCCGGGCCAATCTGTGCCTCCTTGAGCATGGCCCCGAAGGCTCCGCCGCCCGCCGTAATGAGGATAATGATCCCGCCACTCATGAGTGCCTGCTCGATTACGTGGCTGAGTGCTTCGCGCGTCGGGCGCTGCATCTGGACGTAGAGGACTACTGAGGCCAAGCCGGAAAGGATGAGTGCCAGATTGGGGTTGCCCAGGACGCCGGTCCAGTTGGCAAGCGCAGCCCAGGCGGAAGCCGCACCCGGTGCGGATGCAAGGGGTGTAACAATGGTGTTGGCTGATATCAGCATGACCGGCAGCAGAATGGGGGCCAAGGAAGCCGCAAGGTTCGGGAGCCCGTCCTGCGGCGGCTGTACCTCTTCCATGCCGGCCACGTCGCGCACCTCTACGGGCATGCGTGCATCGAGCCATCCGGAAAAAAGAAGACCCACGATGGCGGCGGGCAGCGCAATCATTCCGCCGACCATCATCATCAGACCGATGTCGATGCCCAGCGTGTCCGCAATCACCAGGGGACCGGGTGTAGGAGGCACCAGGCTGTGCGTTGCTGCGCCACCTGCCGTGATGGCCATCACGAACTTGAGGTAGTTTCGGCCCTTCCGGCGGTACATTGAGCGCGCAAGGGGAATCAGCAAGTAGAACACCGTATCAAAGAATACCGGTACCGATAGTGCGAAACCACTTGCTGCCAGCGCCGTGCCGCCGCGTTCCTGGCCCAGGATACGCGTGAAGGCCAGTACAATCCGGTCTGCCGCACCGCTGCCCATCATGGTCACGCCGATGATGGCCGCCATCGCGATGACAATGCCGATGCTGCCCGTCGTCTGACCGAAAGCCACGGCGACACGTGCGATGCGATCCGTCCAGGCGCCCGGTGAGAGCAGGCTGACGATGACTGCCGCGCTGATCAGTGCCACGAATGCGTTGATACGCAGGCCCACGATCATCCCGATGACGATCAGGATGCCCAGGGCAAGGATGAGGATAGGGACCATGCTCGATCCGATTGATCAGGAGGCGCGCGCTCGGGCTACCTGGCGCGCGCTCCCCAGGCCCTCGATACCGAGCTCGACGATATCACCAGGCTTGAGATAGCGGGGCGGCTTGAGACCGAGACCCACGCCGGCCGGCGTTCCGGTAGAGATGATGTCGCCGGGGAGCAGGGTCATGAACTGGCTGATGTAGCTAATGACTTCGGCAACACCGAAGATAAAGTTCCGTGTGGTGCCATCCTGCATCATTGTGCCGTTAACGCGCAGCCATAGCCGGAGATTGTCGGGGTCAGGGATTTCGTCAGCGGTCACGAGGAAGGGTCCCAGCGGTGCGAAAGTGTCGCAACTCTTGCCCTTGACCCACTGGCCGCCGCGCTCGATTTGGAATGAGCGTTCGCTGTAGTCATTGTGCAGCACGTAGCCGGCTACGTGCTCAAGGGCCGAGGCTTGGGAGACGTATGAAGCGGTCTTGCCAATTACCACGGCGAGTTCTACCTCCCAGTCCGTCTTTTCGCCGGGCAGCAGAACGTCGTCGTCAGGTCCGCAAACGGCCGAAGATGCTTTAAGAAATAGCACGGGCTCGCCGGGAGGCTTGAGCCCGCTTTCTTTGGCGTGGTCCGCGTAGTTGAGCCCTACGCAGACGATCTTGGAGGGGCGCGTAACGGGGGGGCCGAGCCGGACTTTGTACGGGATCCGGGGAAGATCGCCGGCCTGCGCGATCCATTCTGCCAGCCGCGCCAGGCCTCTGGAGGCAAAGAAGGCTTCACCGTAGTCTTCGCCGAACGCGCTGGCATCAATATGGGTGCCGTCGGCCAGCAACAAACCGGGCCTTTCCGCTCCAGGTGGCCCGAATCGCAAGAGTTTCATGTCAGGGGTTCAGGGTCAAGAAGCCGCCATCAAGGGGCAGGGTGGCTCCGGTAATGAATCGCGCGGCATCCGAGGCAAGGTAGAGTACGAGCGCGGCCGCTTCTTCCGGCCGCCCCATCCGGCCGATGGGTTGGGCCTGGGCAAGCCGCTCAAACACTTCGTGCTCGCACCCCGGATAGTGCAGCTTCAGGTAGCCGTCGACAAACGGCGTGAATACCCGCGCCGGCGCAATGCAGTTGCACCGGACTCCGGTTTGCAGATTATCTACCGCGACGGAACGCGTCATGGCACTGACTGCGCCCTTGCTCATGGAGTAGGCGAAGCGTTCCGGGATGCCGCGGTCTGAAGCTACAGAGGCGAGGTTGATAATGCACCCGTCACCCTGCTCAGTCATGTACGGAAGCACGGCCTTCATGCCATTGAACACGCCCTTTACGTTGACGCGATAGATCTCGTCGAAATCTTTTTCTGAGGTCGACTCCACGGTTCCGATATGGGATACGGCCGCGTTGTTCACGAACACGTCGATGGCGCCGCGCCAGGCGTGGATGGTTGCGCACACGGCCTGCATGCGTGCATAGTCAGTCACATCACACGGGAACGCCGTGCACCGGCCGCCCGTGGCAGCTATTTCGGACTGGACGCAGTGCGCCGCATCCATGTCAATGTCGAGGAGCGCAACAATGGCGCCGCTTGCGGCCAGCTGGCGACAGACAGCCTCACCGATTCCGCTGGCGCCGCCCGTTACGGCGGCTACCCTGTTAGTCAGGTCAAACACGCTATCGGCATTGGCATCAGGTTCGCAAATCCGGCCGCAGCGTGCTTCTTGCCTCTCTTGTGCGGCGCTACAAAGCTAGTGCGTTCTTGCGGCAAATTGCCATGAGCTGCGCCAGGCCCCGGTATTCTCCGCGGGCATGCGCAGTATCCAGGTAGCGGCTGCGCGGCGGCGGGCGCCGATCCGAATGACGCGCGCCGCCCTCCTCTTGCGGCTCGGGCCCTGAATTCGAAGGAACTGAGGTGCCCTCGCACCTCGAAAGAGGAGGGCGTCTGGAGACGACTGCCCGAGAGCAGCGTGTACATTTGCAGGCAAGTTCTCAACCGCTTTCCAGGGGAACCCATCGGTGTCTGTTACTCTGATCGACCGGGCATGCGTATGTTGGCTGGTTGCAGGACCCTTGATGGCGCTCCGATAGTCGTGCATGGAGGCCAGGTTTCCATCGGCTGGCCGGGGAAACAGCTACAGGGTGATTCCAATTGCCGAAACCGAGATCGTCCTTATCCCGGGTGGAGCCCTGCTCGCGGGCTGTGCGCATGGTGCCATCTGGAAAAGTACTTAGAACAATCAGGACCGGACGCCAGCATAGACCAGGCAGGAAGCCATGCCTCCACAGGTTGCACCCGGGACGCCATGAACATATTTCAAAGGGCATGTGCGAGGTGCCTTGAACCCCCATCTTGCCGCATCCAGCTGCGGGGTCGCTGCCGTAAACCTGCTCTGCCGTGTCGCGAATTGTGGTAGAGCAGAGTTGGCCAAGTGCGCCGATTTGGATCAATTTACGGGCCGCTTCCGGGAAGGTCTTGTGCGAAGTTAAGGCAACCGTGCTTCCGAAGCCTCGTTGCACTTTAGCGGGATTGGTACCCAGCAGAAGCGGATGGCGGCTTGCGCTATGGATGCTGCCACGGGCGAATTCTACGCAGGAGAAGCAATCCTCGCGCTCTAGCCCGGATGTGCAAGGTCATAAGGAGCGTGCACGCCGAATCCCGTGTGCCGCGTTGCGGTTTTGAAGTATTGCCGCGTGGCCCCCTCGTGCGGTGTCTCGTGCGGAGACGCCTCCCCATGTGCAGCAAACGCATGGGGCGTAGCCGTAATATTGGTCGAAGGTGTTCCTACTGCATGAATTTCGTTGCACTGCAACGTTGTCACCTCCGGAGGGCTCATATTGTCGGGACGTGGCCTGACAATCCGGTTTTGGAAACTTCTCGGCTTGAGGTGGGTGTAGGAGAGTATTTTGCGTGAATGGTGGGCGCTTCCATATCGATATCGCACGCTGGAGTTACTCCTGCTCCGCGCAGATCGCCTTTTGTTGGCATACGCAGAAACGCTTGGACAAGCCAGCGGCTTGGTGCTTGCTGCGCAGGCAAAGTTGCGCTTGTGCCGCAGCACGAGCTATCAGCCGCAGCTTAGTATTCCCTGCAGGGAATCGACATGTCTAGCCCGCATCGCTCACCAAGATCTTGACTCGCCATGATTCGAGGTGTTTGTAGGCAATGGGTCACGGTCTGGGAACGCGAATGCTGATTCCCGCTGTCCGAAGCGTTTAGTCGGCGGTAGTAAGCGCTGTTTTGGGCACGCTTCGAGCGGGAATCAGAGCGTTTGTTCGCGTACCCGTGGTTCTTGGATACACGTATCCAAGAACCACAAAGCAGCGTCTATCAATCTCTGGAATAGGTCGGGCCAGAAAGTGTCTATGGAGGTGAGGCAACCGTGGTGGCGTGCACAGCGCCACGCAGGTTGCCAGGCACGCCAGAGAACAGTTGCTGCCACGGATATGCCGAGGGCAAGTACAGACGGCGTACACTTACCACGACCCGTACTGCGATCTTAAACAGCCGCACTCGGATAGTACCGCACTGCGCCTTAGCCATCGCTGTGTCCTGCAAGCCATAGACCTTGATGATGGACATCAGGATATTGGCGACCGTAGAGAAGTACAGGCGCAACTGGTTGCTCTGCATCATGGACGTTGAGGTGCGGTCAGCGAACAGTGTAAGCTGCTGCTCCTTGAGTCGGTTCTCCACGCGCGCAATATATATCGCTCGTATACCGTGCGAGCGTCGTACTCGTCTTCACTAAAATTGGTGACCACGAATGGCGCGTTATAGCCGCGCGGTCCAGGCAGCCATTCCGCCTTGGCTACCACGCGCCGAGCACAGCTCCAGCTCTCCTTCGTTTGGTACTCGAAGCTGCGGAAGCGCCGCGAAGGCTGCCCGCTGGCCTCGCATGAGGCCTTACTCTGCTGCATAGCCTCGTCAACAATGCCCTTCAGCCGTGTATTGCGAGCCAGACCAAAGATATAGTGCAGGCCCTGCGCTTCGCACCATGCCATGATATCTTGTGCTTGGCCGAAAATACCTTCTGGCTTGTGGGGGGCTCCAGCAGGGCATTTCAGGGGCAATTTTCAGGATTGTCGGAGTCTGACGGACCTAGGTGAATGCACTCAGAACCTGGTTTCCATGCTGCAGAGTGCATGCACATGCGTGGAATAGGCCACTATTCAACTGTTGCAGCCAGCCTGGACGTTGCTATCCGATTTCGCTCGTGAGCGTCGTCTTTCTCGGCAGTCTCTGCGGCTTGCTTGTTCAGGCAGCCAGACGCTGGCGCGCTCGCCGCTCAGTCTCCCGCTGGCGCAGTATCAATCCGAGTCGATGCACATTTGCCGCCACAACCGAAAGCGCCACACTGCGCGCAAATCCCTCCTTGCCGTGCGCCCGCACTCGAATCAATCCGCGGTGCTCCAGGTTGTTGATCGCTGACTCAATGGCCGGATGCTGCCGACGCGCTGCTACGAACTCTTCCGCCCTTTCCCGCTCACGAGAGGCCTCTGTGCCTTTGCCCTTCCTGGGCATCACGGCCAGCCCCAACTCTGCCTCAAACGCGGTAAGGTTGTCTGGGCTGTAAAAGCCCCTGTCCACGCTACAGGAAACCACGGCACCGTAGCGCTTCTTCGTTTCGGTTAATAGAGGCACGGCCGCCTCTACGTCCGTGCCCTCCCACTGGATCATGTGGTGGAGTATGAATGGGTGCGCATCTTCTATGACACACACCGGCACCCCCAACTCGGCCCTGATGCCTGCTTTCTGCTTGCGGATCCAACGCGTGTGCTCTTCATACACCGAAAATACCTTCTCCTCGTGCGGAATCCTCTCCTCCTGGATCAATCGCCGCTCTACCTGCTCTATCTGACGCTCACAGTGCGTCCAATACCGCGTAATCTCCGGATGCGGCACGGACTGCTGCTGCAACACCTGCACCGTGGACTTCACTTTCTTTACCACCACCTGGCATATTTCCAAGTAGGCCTCTACATCCTCTTTCGTGCGCCATCTGCGCGCCAGACGCACCGGAGCAAAGTGCGCATGCACAGCGCGCAGCCAGCTCCTGTACTTGCGCCAGCCCGCTATGCCGTGCCTCGATGCCGTGACCAACAGCACTACAGACTGTATGGCATCCCACAATAGCCGCACATCGGTCTGCCAGTGCACGCCGGTCTCCACAACAAAAGAGTTTGCCCGTGTATACAACTCATTCGCAGCACCCACTTCCTGGTGCCCATAGGCCACTACGATCTGGTTGACCTCATCCAACAGCTCCGGTGTCAGCTTCGAAACATTGTCGATAATGGTCTGCCTCTGGAAGATGACCCGATCACCCATCTTGTCATCCAACCCCAGCATCTGGCGCACGATATCCATGTGATTGACCAAGAACGTCAACCGATCAAAGTCACAGCCGAGTCCCTGCTTCAGGATGGCCAGCACGAAGATGCTCCAGAAGTCCATTCCGGGCCGGCCTCGATCCAGATCGGCCAGGTTAGCAAAATGGGCGTGGAGCAGATCGAATACCTTGGTGCGTGCCGGCAGATGGGTGTAGAGGGCCTGCAGTCCGAGCAGAATGGCTGGGATGTCGTCGCGGCTTTTGGGGTCGATCTGGATCTCAGCAATGAGCGCCTGTCCTAACGAAAACTGCTGCGCTCTGACGGATCTCATACGAACGTGCAGCACCGATCGTCGTATGCGTGATCAACGTCAATAGTAAAGGGCATCGACGACAATGAAGATTTGGTCAAGAAGGAAGCCTCGAATCTCGAAGCGGAGTTCAGTTTTTGACCCTGGCCGGCACGGGTAACGACCGGAGGTGCGCCAGGCTAACTGGCCAAGTACAGGAGGTGTAAGTCCTCTGTGGTAAAGGATATAACCAATCCATATCTCTCCCCAAGCCGTGCGGTCGTTCTCGTGAGGGAACGGGCGAAGCGTCGGCAGGGGTGCATATGGGCGGGGCTAATGAGCGCCGAAAGGGTTATCATTCGGAGTGCCGAAGTCCTCTTCGAGGCTGAAGGCAACACTGATTGGACCGCTATGGTGAGGTTCAAGGGGGCTCCGCGGCGTCCAAGAACCCAGGCACGTATGTACGTACAAGGTCGGGACCTGGGAGGCCTCCTCGCTGCCCAGCGCTTAGGGCGGGGCCGCCAAAGCCAAGGCATTTGCCGAGCGGAGGATGAACGGCGAGGAGGAGTCAGATGCGATGATAGTAGTGATGAAGCCGGCGAACAAAGCGCGGGGGACCGTGTGGCGGAGTTGGTGGAGCGAAGCGTCGCACCCGAGGGGAAATCGGAAAATCCAACACACACCGGACGCAGAGCCGGACTTCGTGTGTCATACGGATGGACCGGTTACGGCTATGGGTTGGTTAGCCGACCCATTAACGTCATGCGCGGCGGCGCGACCTGAGGGAGGAGCCGGATGCCTTAGCGGGCACGTCCGGATCTGTGCGGGGGTCCCGGGGAAACCCGGGGCCTACCGCGATGGACGCATGGCCCCTGGAAACGGCTGCGTTCGCGTAAGGCCGGGACTGCATGAGTTCCTCCCGCCCGCCGAACAGGTCAGCGGTCTGCACGCGGCATGTGGCAGGACCGCGTCTGTCCTGGAGCCTATGGCGGGTCAGGAGTAGCTATGACCGCGAGGACGGCGATCAGGACGGCAAGGCTTCTGCGGGAGCGGTCTCTGCTTGATGCTCGGCCTCGTGACGCCTCTTAGAGACCTCCAGCCGATAGCTGGGCAGGTTCAGCTCCAGAATCACGCTGTGATGTACCAGCCGGTCTATGGCCGCTGCCGTGGTCATCGGATCCTTGAAGATGCGCTCCCACTGCGAGAACGCCAGATTGCTCGTCAGTAGAACGCTGCCCCGTTCGTAGCGCTGCGACAAGAGTAGGAACAGCACCTCCGTCTCCTGCCGGCTGTGCTGTACGTACCCTATGTCACGGGTGGTGAGCGCCTGGTCGCGCGAGAGCCGCTTCAGGAGCTGTGGCAGGTGCTACTCCCGTTTGGCCCTGAGCATCTCCTGTACGAGCGTGCTGCAATTGTATTCGCGACGCCGCTGGAAGATCAGTTCGCGGCCCAGGGCACACAACAGGTGTGTCTTGCCACTGCCGGGAGGCCCAAAGGCCAGAACGTTCTGCCGGCTCTCCAAGAAACCTCCCTCCAAGAGCATGCTCAGGTGGTGGTCTATCCGTACCGGCAACCGGCCCCGATCGAAGGTGTCCAGCGTCTTCTGCAGTGGCAGCCGCGACTGGTGCAACCAGCGATGAATTCGGTTGCTATGTCGTTGTTGCTGCTCCTGCTCTATTAGCTCCAGCAGGAAGCGCTCATCAACTCCCGTCGGGCCAAGTCGGCCTTCTGTTGGTAACAGGCCCGTATGGCCGGCAAGCGCAGATCCTTCAGTCCCGTGTGTACAGCCCGCTCCAGATCCGCTGTCGCGGCGTCTTCATGGCGCCGCCTCCACCGAAAGAGCAGCCATCGTGGTCTGCTCCAGAAGGCCATCATAACAGCGCAGATCCACCACGGGAGCCGCTACACAAAAAGCCGGAGTCTGCACCGGTGTCTCCATTCTCGTACAGCCTGCTCCGTAATGGCCTCCCTGCGCTGAAGCAAGACGCTGAGGGCCGCATCCACGCCCGATTCGCTCTCCCTGGCCGCCAAATGCAGGACGCGCAGATAGGCCTTGTCTGCCCGGTGAGACTCCTTATGCGTGCGCCGCAGCGCGTCATAGGCCATCCGGGACCGGTGCGTGGCAAAGAGATCCGATCGGTACCGGTAGTGGGCAAACGCTCCCGGACCCAGCACCAGCGAGTCGATCACGTGACGCTACTCCATCCGGTACTTGCCCTCGCCGAAGAGCCGCGGCATACGCTCCATAAGGCGCTGCCCATACCATACCTCGACCCATTCGCCAAAGACGCGTACGTCGACACACTCACCGATAAGCTGGCTTTGCACCGAGTAGCTGTTCTTTCTCACGCGTATCGTGCTGCCCCTGGATACCCGCACGCGGTAGCGTTTGTAGCTCTCCAGGCGCCGCTTTGGCAGGGGCCCCAGGAAGGCCTTCTCCTCTTTGAAGCGCTCCTGGCGCTCCGCATTCAGCTGCCCAAACAGCTTCTCGAGAAAGGCCTCGTAGGCCTGCCGATTCTCGAAATCGTTGCTGCCACGAAGGATGAGCTCGTTACTTTATGGCCCGCTTCAGACGGTGGTGCCGCTGTTCAATCTTCCCGTTCTCATGTGGACTCGCCGGCTGCGTATGCCGCGAGTCCATCCCGTAGTGGCGCAGCAGTGCCTGATAGCGTTCGGTGAAGTCTTCACCGCTCTTGCGCTTCAGGTTACGTACCGCACAGCTCATCGAGTCCGTCTGATGCAGCCGGGGCGCACCTGCACAGCATGCTGCAGGCCTTCCGAGAGTGCCTCGAAGCTCTCCGACCTGCAGACCGTGCCGGCCTCCCAATTGGAATATGCCAGCACAAAGTGATACAACAGATGCAGGGACGGCTCCCCCTGCATCGTTACCTCCAGTTCGTTGAGGCACGTGAAGTCGGACTGCGCACGCTCCCCGGGGGCATACTCCTGGTCGAAGTAGACCTCGTCTGGCGATCGGCGATCGCCAGGGAGCTCCCTCTATGGCCTTCCACTGCTTTACGCGCCGCGGCAGCGTACGCAACTGGCCCTGCTGGAACCTGCCCGGATGTCGGCGCTGCAACTCGCCAATGAGCGCCTTCACCTCGAGGCCGGGATTGACTTCCAGAAAAGCCCTGGCTTCATCCCACACCTCCGCGAACGGATCCTTGCGTGTGCGCCATGTGTGGGGCTTCTTTGTATCGCTCGGCACCTTGCCCAGACGCACATATTTGCGCGATGTAGCCTGGCAAATGCCAGCCTTGGCCGCTGCCGCTGTTATGGGTACATCCTTTTTCACGACCAACTTGAAAAGAAGAAGGACCTGCTCATCGGTAACCATCTCGGACGTGGATTGGCTGGAACAATTCGCCCATCCACGCCCAGAAACACCTTAAGTCCCATTTTATTTTTATTTGTCGCCGTTGTACTATCTAAATGTCGCCAAACATATGCGGCCAGAATCCCCGGCGAGGCCCGACGCAACATTGTATCACACCTGGATGCGGTGCTGGATGCGACGCTTGAGGCGCAACAGGAGGCGCGGCGCGACATGATCGAGCTTGGCCGGTGGTATCCGCAGATCGGCGAATTCATGAAGATGCCGGGTGTGGGCCCTGTCGGGGCCCACGTCTTCGATGCCTTTATCCAGACGCCGCATCGGTTTGCGACGAAGCCCCTGGCGCTATTGCAAGCTGGGCATTGTGGACCGCAGCACAGCGGGCAAGCCGCTGGCGTATAAGCGGCTGGATCGGGCCGGCAACGGAGAGCTGAAGCCAGCGAGCTATCGCATCTGGCAGATAGCGACGCGGATTAGTGCACCCAATGAGGTGTCGCGGTTCTATGAAGCATCGCTGGTTCATACGGAGCACCATGTCGTGCGTGCGCGGCTGAACACGCAGCGGAAGGTCTTGGCGGTGCTGGAGCATTTGGAAGCGGAACGTAGCCTATAAAGCAGGCCTATTCAACAGATCGGCCCTAACCGTAGCGGAGGCGTGAGCAGTGGCGCACGCATAGTGTCATGCAGCCACCGCCAGCGGATCCGGGTAGCCGGGAAATGCTCTACATCTGGCTTAGCTCCACTTGCTGGAAGCTCTGGAGGAGATTAGTACCCCGGCCTTCATGCCCCATATGACCATAGATGCCGGAGGTCATTATGGCTTTCGGGATTCTCATAAACGAGCCTGGCAAATGCATTGCCCATGTTGCAGTCGTGCAAATCTACATATTGGACGGTGGTAAAGCAGAAGCACTGAACGGTCGCACACAGGAAACGCGCATGGTACGGGGAATGCGACCTGTAAAATCAAGCCGATTTTACAGGGTAGGGGAGCTACGGCTTGACTTTGTTTTTCAAACGAGCCGGGTGCATTAACGTGCATGCCCGGATCTGTGCGGGGGGTCTGGGGCAATCTGGGTCCCTACCGCGATCCCGGAGCGAAAGCGACGGAATGGCCACCGGATCCTAAGGCAGGTGCGCCTCCCGCCGACTCTACCCGTAGCCACGTTGCCTGAGCATCGCTTCCAAGGAATGCTCGACCCTGCTGGGATTACGGTGATCCGTGAAACAGGTGGCAAAGCGGCCGATGACGTCGAACATCCGCTCGGCCTCCCGTAACAGCAACAAACCTGCGTCCGAGGCATAGGGCCGCCGTCGAACTTTCCGACCACTTTACGCCGCCCCAAATCCTCGAAACAAAGCTCTTCAGTATGACAGTCTGTGTTGTTCACGCGCAGTGCACACTGTGGTTAGAAATGATTGTATATCATACACTTACGTAAGGTTTGGGTTCCTCTCTTAATTGCCCTGGTGAGTTACCCGGGCTACTGGGGCAAAAAAGCGTGCACTAGGCGAGAATCCTTGCGATTTCGATCGGCAATCCGTATTCGTCCTGCATAGGGCTAACCAACCTCCTTGCCGCATTATGTTCAATTATAGGCTTGTAACGGGAATCAGTGCTGTCGTGGTTTTAGTGCTAACCATCTTTGTCCTGCGCCCAGAGGGACAGCCAGAGAAGGCGGACATGGCCGAGATACCAACAGAGAAATCGAAGCGCATGGACGACTTCAGCCATCCGGATCAGTTCCTGGCCTACCATGCCGCCATTCGAACTGCCGAAAATGGGCCGGTATATCCCGCCAACTACCGCATGGACGCATTCACGAAGGCCGTTGCTGCAAGGAAGACGCCCGGGCGGAAGCTGGAGTGGGTCGAACGCGGACCGGCCAACGTCCCCGGCAGAACGCGTGCGCTGATTGTGGATCCGGACGATCCCTTCCATCAGACATGGTTTGTTGGCTCAGTGGGAGGTGGGCTCTGGAAAACCAGTGATGGCGGGCAATCCTGGCAGGTTCTTACGGACCACTTGCCAAACCTTTCGGTTTCGGCGCTTGCCATGGCGGATTCCGACCGTGATGTGATCTATATGGGGACGGGAGAAGGTTTCGGCAACGTTGACGGTATTGTTGGATCCGGCATTTTCAAGACGACCGATCGGGGGAATACCTGGATGCAGCTGTCCTCCACTACACAGGGCCTGGACTTTCGTTTTGTCAATCGTCTGGCCGTAGATCCTGGTGATGCCAATACGGTAGTGGCTGCCACCAACATCGGGATTTATCGTTCATCCGACGGTGGCAGCTCCTGGGATAACGTGTATGTGCATGCAGACACTAGCCGGGTCCAGGATCTCAGAGCTCGGCCGGATGACTTCAATACCCAGTTTGCGACGGTAAGAGGCAGCGCCGTGCTTCGCTCCACCGACGGGGGGCGCACATGGGAGGTATCTCTTGATGATTTTCTCTCTGCCGTCGGTAGGATGGAGCTAGCCATTGCTCCATCGAATCCAGCTGTGGTGTACATGTCGGCAGAATCCGGTAGCGGAGCCGAGCTGTATCGGACCAGTGACGGCGGTGAAACGTGGAGCCCTGTATTAGCAACTGGATCGGCTGCGCCCAACTGGCTGGGTGACCAGGGCTGGTATGATCAGACGCTTGCGGTGCATCCCTTTGACGTTGACCATGTTTTTTTGGGTGGTATCGTTTTGTGGGAGACTACCATACTACCAGGCACTAAAGAAGTCAGGTTTCTGTCGAATTTTGAAGAGTCAAATACGTCCTCGTTCCTTGATTTCGTGGGTTTTATATCAGGAAACTATTTCGGAGGCAGGCTACAGTCTGGAGATGTTGACGATGAGATTTTGGATGTAACGCCGGAAGATTTCGTTTCGGTAGAAATCCGGTTTGGTCCCGGGCGCAGCCAGAAGGCGCACCGGTTTGCTGTTTCATCGACTGGCGGTGCAGCGGGGGACGGTGGCGCCGGTGTTGCCTTTGCGGATTACCAGTATCGGAACTATGCAGACGTGCCGTTTGAGGTCTGGGATATCGATAACAGCCGTCAGCTCATGGTCTCATTCCGGGATCAGGCGGATGATGGAGTGTACGACCTGAAGCCCTCGCAGACCTTGGGAGCTCGGGACGACCAGAGCCGGGAATACTTATTCATCCACGGATATGAATACAGTGGCACCGAGCCTGACGGGCGAATTGCCCAAGATGGCGGACTTATCCATAAGATCCTGTATTTCATGTGGCCCATCCTGGCTGAAGACGGAATGTGGGACGGGTCCAATCTGCCGGAGTCCGTATTGCGGATCACTGCGAAGACGGCCACGGGACTATTGCGGGAGATGTCGCAGCACCCGGCCAGTGGCAGCGTACACGTGGACCATCACAATATTCATGTCATTCCGATTGATGAATCAGAGAACCTGTTCAGCATTCTCAACGCGAATGACGGCGGGGTGTACTTTTCCGAAGACAGTGGAGCGCGCTTCAATCCGGTTCGCAGGGGGCTTAATACCACGCAATTCTATGGAGTAGACAAGCGGCCCGGATTTAATGTGTACATCGCGGGTTCTCAAGATAACGGCACGTGGCGCTCCTACAACAATCCGCATAGCGGCCAGGGCTGGCTAGAGGGTCCGAGTGGGGATGGTTTCGATACGGTTTGGCACTCCGAGGATGCGAATTACATGCTTGCTTCTTCACAGTTCAACACCGTATGGCGTTCTACGTCGGGTGGCAGGCAGTTCGAATTGATAGCGGGCCCTTCAGACACGGGCCCGTTTATTACGGTCTTCGGGAACTCGAAGGATTGGCCCGATCGTGTCTTTATGGTAGGTTCCGTTGGTGTCTGGCGATCCGTGGATTTCGGCGCGACTTGGACAGTCGTTCCTCTTTTCCGAGAGGCTTGGGACGGACGTGGCAACGGCAAGGTTGATGTGGCTCTGGCCAATCCCAATGAAGTGTGGGCAGGCTACAGGCACGACAACCAGGGCCCCAGAACGGGCATGGTCCACGTCTCCACGGACGGTGGATATACGTTTAACCCCGTTAGCGTCCCGGATATTGCTCCGCAGGCATCCATTTCCGGCATAGCTACGCATCCCAATGTAGACAGCACCGCGTATTTGCTGTATTCCGTATACAGCATGCCCAAGATATTGCGGACGACGGACCTGGGCCAGACGTGGACGGACCTGTCCGGATTTGAGAGTGGATCTCCCACGAGCACGAACGGCTTCCCCAACGTGGCGGTGTATGATCTGTTTGTCATGCCGGCCATGCCCAATGTGATTTGGGCCGGCACGGAAATCGGTATCTTCGTTTCCGAGGATGATGGTGAATCGTGGGAGTACAGCAACAGCGGGATGCCCGCAGCTTCCATCTGGCAGATGCGCAATGTGGACAACCAGCTTATTCTGGCCACGCACGGCCGGGGGATATGGACGCTTGACCTTGATATAGCAAATGCGATCGAAGATGTGGCACCCGATGTGCCGGCATCCTTCCAATTGCAGCAGAATTACCCGAATCCATTCAATGCTTCCACCACGATCACTTTCGATGCGCCGCAGGCATCACGCATCAAGATCCAGGTCTATGATCTGGCGGGGCGCCTTGTCACCACGCTCACGGACCGTGCGTACCAGTCCGGTACCCACGAGGTAGATTGGGATGCAATCCGTCATGCCAGTGGGGTTTACCATTACCGCCTTGAGGCTGAGGGTGTCGTACGTACAAAGAGCATGACGCTAGTCAAGTAACATGCCGCATTCCTGCGGGGCAGCGGCTGCCCCGCAGGAGAGGGTTTTGAGTAGTACTGCCCCAGGTGGCTCGCAAACGCATGCGGAGGGGCCTAGGCCTGCCGTTTGCCCATAAGGCTTTTACGACAAACGGTTTTGTAAGCCTAATGGGTCTGAAGAGTCCAAGTGAATGTGTCCGTTCAATGGGGAATCTGTGCCTTGTGCCGGGTCTTTTCGGTGGCTGTTGGGCCTGATGTTGGGCTTTGCGGCCGGTTTCTAGGGCATGCGCACAAGAATGTACACAGGATGTCTTTCAGGATGCGCGCCGTCTGTTGGGCGCCAGAGTGGGTGGATATTGTTGCCCGGACTTGCCCGCAGAACAGGCAATTCCATCAATGCTGCGCGTCCCTGACCTCGTATCCCAGGGTGGTAAGGCTTAGCCGGTCCATGCCGCGCCACATGATCTGGTGGCCCGGGGGGCCATCGCGGCTGCGGTTCTGGTAGCCCCCAAGGACGGCTACCGCCAGGATGGCCTGCTGCAGCGTGCGAGGCGGCGGCAGCTTCACCCGCGTGGCATAGCCGGAAAGAAAGCGCAGCTCCATCTCCGTAAAGAACACATCCGCATCCCATTCCGGCACCGTGCGGCCGAGCAGGGTCAACACCATGATGCGCCAGGCAACAACACACCAGATCGTGATCCCCCGCTCCAGGCGCAGCGCCGTGCGCAGCGCCATGCTCTCTACCTTGCAGCCGCTCTTCAGTACCCGGAAGAAGTCTTCAATGCGCCACCTCTTCAGGTAATAGTCCAGCATCCGGACCGCATCCTCTGCCGTGTGCAGCTTGATGCTCGTGAGCAGCACCCACTCCAGCGGATTCTGACCCCCAGGCGGATTCGTCTCTCGCACATGCACGCCGTACAGGCTTAAAGCAGCGGCCTTGCCTCGCGGATCCGGAAGCTCCACCCGCTTGTAGCGAACCTCCGCATTAGCCATCCGGTAGCTGCGTGCAGCACGTACCTTGCGGCGCGAGGCTTTCGGACGCGCTGTCACACGCGAGATCTCGATCTCGATCGTCTCGGCCCGGGAAACACTCTTCAAGCTCGCAATCAGCTTCTGGCCTCCGACCAGCAGACGCTCACCTTTGGCACGCACCAGCACATGTACCTGCTGCGCTGTGCGCTGCAGGTCGTAGAGCGCAAAACTGTCCGCCTCCCGGTCCATGATCAACACCACTGAACTCTTCCGCGAGAGCGCCTTTCTTGCCTCGCACACATCCGCATACCCGTTAAGCCACTGCTGCGTCCCGGGCGCTTCAGGGCCCGGGTCCGGCTTCTTGTAGCTGCACCGGAGCACCCCCAGCGGCAAACCGTCCGCCGTCATCGCCATCGTCATATGAAGCGGCACACCGAGCGTCTTTGTCTCTGTCTGATTGCTGCCTATGACCTGCAATCCAGAACAAGCCGGGCGCGTAGCATAGTTCAGCTTTGTGCCATCCTGCACGCAAAGCACCACCTTCTGGCTCCGCATGCGCTCTATCGTGCGCTCGCGGTGCGGCGCCAGGATGTTCTCCGGCGTCACCACCGAGCCCTCTTTGCTCTCCAGCAGCCGGTAATGACCCTTCACCGCGGCCGCATCATGGGCCGTATGGGCCACGATAGAGCCGCCTGTGACGTCGGCAAGCATGGAGGCACTCTTTACCAGGCGCGCCGACAAGCGGACATCTCCCAAAGGGGCTCCTCCAAATTCTGTCTCGGCCCAGGCCTCACTCGAGATCCCCTCGTGCGGCAACCTCACGGGAGATGCCTCCACACGGGCTACGCCCAGACGCCTGCGCTATGTGCGATCCAACTCGTACACATACAGCGCCTTCGGCGGTTCCGGCTCTCCATCCGGGCCGGGCCTGCCACCGGCCGTCTGGCCGATACGCACGAAATTGGCTGCCTTGAAGCACGTACCCTCCTGATTCGGTGCCACATAGGTCTCCACCACCCATGGACGGTAGCCGTAGCGCCTTCCCATGTCCATAGGCAGCCGCTGCAGCACACGGCCCAGTACATGACTGGCCAGATGCTTGCACGGCACCCGGACCAGAAAACGGCTCAGACACACCACGTGGTGCTGCAAGGCCCGGCGCTGCGTTTCGCTCCAGGCCAGATAACGCTCCCGGTCTGCCAGACGCAGCGCCGAAGCGGAAAACCCCACAGCCGCCACATAGCCGTGTGCGCTTGTGATGAGATAGCGCACCTGCGCCCCCACTAACGTCGTCACTCCCCGGGGATGCTCGTGGTGCATGAGCGTATTGAACACCGCACGCTGCTCGTCAGTCTCCACCAGCTCCAGCGCCAAATCCTCTATGCCGTCCAGCGTCAAAGGCACCCCTTCCGCTGCCGGCACAGGAGCCGGCAGCAACCGCGGCGAACTCCCCTTGGCATGGCTGTTCAGCGGAGCGGGCAACACGATCTCGCCGCGCGCCTCCAGCTTGGAGAGCGCCTTTGCACACGTGGCCACCTGCGTCTTTCCCAGGACATCGAAAAAGCCGAAGCGCTCACACACACGATGCGCTATGGCCGTACGATTGTCCAGACTCCGGTCGCTGAGCACCTGTCCCAATGCACCTCGGGAAGAAGGCGCGCTCAGCGTACGCAAAATCTGGTTCTGCTGGAACATGCCGTGAAACTACACAGCAAAATTCCAAATGTTAATAGCTGGTTATGGGCAAACGGCAGGGCTAGGCCCTGGAGCCGTGGCCTGTGCTTACATGCTGCGCCAGGGTAGCGGGAGGGTGCCTTCCGGCAAACGGGAGCGGGCAGGATCAGGTGACGGGTCCTGCCGGGCGTAGCGGATCAATGCACCCCGTATTTGGATCGCGCCACGCCTCGTTTTGCATGGCACGGGAGGCGTTTGGCTACCATGCCAACCCGGCAGGCAGGTGGCGCGCTTCGCGTGCCAGTAGGTGGGTTGCGCACCCGAGCGATGCCCCTACATGATCGTCCTGGAACGTCGGCCGACCCAGGAGGAAACCGTGCTTGGGGGTCGCTTTGCTCATTCTCGGCATCGAGGGTGTAATCTGGTTACGGGTACCCGGAGCAAGGTTTGACGCCGACGCTCCCCTCCTTAGGACCGTGCCCCTCTTGTCTATGTGCAGGGAAAGGCTAGACGCAGGCTGAGGGAACGGCGCCAACCGGGCATCGCAGTGCGCCGGTGTGTTGTTGGTCCTTGCTCGCAAGCCCCGAAAGATTGAATCTGCTCCGGTCCGGTTGCTTGCGACCCGGAGCGATGCGGGGCTGCCGCCAAAGCCATTCGTGGTGGGCGCTACCGGCTCCAGTGGCGCCAATTCGCTATCATCCCATCGACCCCTAAGCGCAAGACCATTCATGCAGGACAAATTGTTTGATCTATCAGGACGTATTGCCATCGTCACCGGTGCAAGTCGCGGGCTTGGGCAGTACATGGGTCGCGCACTGGCTCGTGCAGGCGCAGATTTGGTCATTACCAGCCGCGATGTAGGCAGGCTGCAGGACTTCGAGCGCGAATTGCGCGTCATGGGACGGAGGGTGCATGCATTGGCACTGGACGTGCGGTGCGGCAAAAGCATCGCACGCCTGGCTGTGGAGGTTGCACTGCGCTACGGGCGGGTGGACATTCTAGTCAACAATGCGGGATGCAATGTGCGGAAGCCCGCCATGGAAGTCACGTGGGAAGAATGGAACACGGTATTGGACACCAATCTGCGGGGGACATTCTTTGTCTCGCAGGCCGTAGCTGCCCTCATGACTCAGGCAGGATACGGCAGGATCATAAACATCGGTTCTGTGACGTGCGTAGCGGGCTATGCCGGTCTCGGCCCCTACTGTGCCAGCCGCGGGGGCATTCGGCAGCTAACCATGTCGTTGGCCGACGACTGGGGTGCACACGGAGTCACCGTTAATTGCCTGGCCCCTGGCTGGTTCAAGACAGCCCAGAACGCGGTGCTTTATGAAGATCCTTCCTGGGTGGCGCATCTCATAGACCGGATTCCTCTTGGGCGTCCCGGCCACCCTACAGATCTCGACGGTGCCGTGGTGTTCCTGGCCTCGGAGGCGAGCAGGTATGTAACGGGTCAGACGCTGCTGGTCGACGGCGGGATTTCGACCGGATCAATCCGGGCGACGGTCCGGCCACCCAGTGCCGGGTAGGCGGGTTATTCTCCAGCAGGGAGCCGATCGCGAATTTCGAAAAAACGGACCCTTTCAGGCAGGTCAAACTCTTGACGGTGACCTAAATCTCGATCCTTGTCATGACTGCCATGAATCGTTTGTTCAAGAGCCCGCATAAGCAAGATTATTAAAGGGGTTGACATGAATGGGCTGCCCGCCTCCACCAGGGCTCAGGCCGCTACTCTATCCGTAGACCACGCGGGATGACAGGGAAGCCAAAGGCCAGGGTATGTAGGATGCTATAGAGTTTTCCCGGCTGAGTGTGGCCAGTACGATGCATAGAAGATTTACCTGTCTGAAGCGCTCTTAGGAGACTGTGCCTTGCAGCTAGAATCCTCGCCCCGCGGCGTGGCGTCGGAGCAGCACGAAGCCGTAGGAGCGCCTGGTTTTGCATCGGCTACGGTGCCGCTCCCGCATTCGCTTGTGCCACAGTCGTACGAGGATGTGTTTCCGGGCGTTGCAGAACGAATTCTCCCATTCGAGTGGAGCGAGTCTCAACGTCGTCGGGGCGAATAGAGCAGGCGCCTAAAGCCATTCAGATAAGAAGGTTAGCATGACTGCTTGTCCAGAATGTTGATCGCGCTAGGCCCAATCGATGGCGCGGACTTATGTGCAAGGCAAGGGGCTGTCTAGTCCTGTGCGGCGCTTGCTCCAATTGCCTTGGCAGGGATGGGCAGTGCCGGGTTGACGGGCAATTCCCATGGTGACTTGGACTCCTGCGGGACCACCGGATTGCAGCTCCCATTTTGCGTTCTTACCAGTCATTTCACTGTCAGACTTCATCCGGTAGCTGGGATGTAGTTGCATTGGGGCCGGCACGATCATGGCCCGGAACACCACCGCCCGGACGCGTATTAAACAGAAGTTCCCTTTTCGCTTATCTCATTTATTGAAGATAGTCAGGAAGGTATACCAATAATAATAAGGCTGTGTGGACGATGGTCCTAAGTACATGAGGCCACCAATGACCCCATGTTAAAGAAGATCTTACCCGCGAAAGGTACTTTACTGGGTACAGTCACTACCGAATCTTCACTCTCAGCAATTCGAAGGCGCGGGCCTGAAGGTCGGTCATCTCTCCAAGCATCGTAAAGGAGACGCCCTTCTTGCCGATCAGCGGATATACCTGATCCTCATAGCGTGCCCAGATGCGCCATGAGGGCGGCAAAGCTCAAGGCCTTGTGTCCGTCCGTTTGGAGCGGGCTTTCTGCTCTGCCGAGGGTGAACGCCCTGCCGCATGGATGATACTACGACGGGCAGCCTTCTTGCCTTCCGCGTCATCTTCGGCAAAAAGTATCGGAGCCAGACGCTGCTTCATGTGCCATTCCACGTAGTAAGCCAGCATGCACAGGAAGACGTGGCAGATGACTCTCGGGGCCCTGTAGTGGTGGATGGGCCCTACTTTGAGGTCCACGGTCTTGAGGCTCCGGAAGGCCTGCTCTACAGCGCTGAGCCGCTTGTAATTGCGTCTTCCGCAGTCGGAGGCTACTGCGGATGGCATACATGCCGTCCAGGGACGCTTCGCTGGCTATGGAGTCCGCGTTGCGTTGGTAGCTGAAGAAGCCTTCCTTAATGTCCAGATTAAAATGCTTTTCCATCTTCCACTTGCCGATGATCTTCCCTACACGCAAGCTGATCGCCTTCATGCTGCGCAGGGGATTGCCTTTGCGCCGGGTGGCCAGTACGATCTTCTCCAGCGCCTCTTCGGTCTTTGTCAGCAGTCTTTCGCGGTTATAGGCCGACTCCCTGGCCCGTAGCGGGTTGCGGCACAGGACGGTCCGCTCCCCCGGGTAGACGGCGGTGGTTGTCTCCGCGAGGCCTTGTTCGTCGAACAGGGACAGTTGCAGGGCTTCCGTTTCCACTATTTTGCGGATGCCGCTCTTGCTGAGGGCGGATATCCAGTCCTGGCGGGTTTGACCTCTTTGCGCAAGCGGGCCTCGGTAAGCAGGCCGCGGTCTCCTACGAGCACGATGCGCCGGAGGCCGAATTGTTGCTGGATCTTGGCAATCTGCGGAGCCAGTGTGTTGGGATCGGCCGTATTGCCTGCAAAGACTTCCACGGCCACGGGGCAGCCGTCTTTGCCTGTGAGCAGGCCGAAGACGATCTGTTTCTTGCCCTTTTTCTTGTCTCGGGAGTAGCCATACTCGGCCAGCTCGAGGGCTTCGCCTTCGACGTAAGTGGAGGTAACATCCGCGAGAGAGCCCTCCTCGAGGTGCCGCCGAGCAGGCGCTCTTCGATGATGCTTTTGCGCTTCAGCAGCCAATCCATGACCTGGTAGAGGTCGTCCTCGTCCATGTTTTCGAGACCGAGTTCGGTACCGAGCGAATGGCTAGCGGTGTCCGGGTGCAGGGCGCTGGTGGCGAGTTTGCTTTTGGGACTGAGGATACGATCAGCGATAAGGGCGATGGCGAGGCGTCGCTGTTTGGAGTCTTTGGTTGCGATGATGCTATGGAGCTTCAGGTCACGGAGGCAGCCGAGTACGGCGGCGACGTTTCCATGGGGGATACCATTGGTGAAGCGGAAGGAGTGTTGGAAGGCGTACTGTGGGTCATCGACGGCGACGCCCCCGCGCAGCAGGATGCGGATGTAGTCGATGATATCATCGGGGAGTTTGGAGATATTGGCGAGGGTGGTTTTGACGACTTTGCGGCCATAGCGTTTGCCCTGGCGGATGAGGTAGGTGGGGCGGGCACCGCGGTTGGGGACGGTGGCGACATACATGGGTACTTAATTAGGTGAGATCAAGTCAACTATGAGGCGGGAAGAACGTGAACACAGGATGAAGAACGGATGCATTACATGGGAACCATAATTCGGAGCCATTATGGACTGAGGTGGCACAGGACTTCCCTGTAAATAGCGATGACTTCGCTACTTACGCCGAGATAATTACCCGCATAACACTCTGTATCGCACTAACTTTGGGGGGAACTTCCGATTAAACGGATACACGCTACAATACTCCAGGAATGGCCATGCAAGAATCGTTGAGTCTCCGGCGCACGGCAGTCGCGGTGGTTATGCTGCTGCTCGGTTCCGCAATTCTGGCCGCGGCCCAGGATGAAGGCATCGATGCCGCGGACGTGAATATCAAGAGTTCTGTCACCGTGCGCCGTGGAAAGGCGCTTCTTCCTTGTGGGTGCGAATCCCACTCAATATCTGTCGTTCCAATTGGTAGCAGCCAAAGCGATTCATGGAGGTAACGATATGGATTGAAGCACTTTGGTAAAAGGATCACATTGGTGATTCAGCGAGCATGCAGGCCGGAACGCGCAGTGAATGCTGAGCAGGCCTCGAAACATCCAATGCGGAAGCCGACCCTCCGGTGACAAGGGGAAGGCCGCTGATAGTCCGGGAAGTGAACGACACGTGCACCGGGCTATTTCCGCCGGGGTACTGGCACTGGCATGCATGCAAGATGGAAGGGGTAGCAACACGGTGCGCCAGGCTAACTGGCCAAGTACAGGAGGTGTAAGTCCTCTGTGGTAAAGGATATAACCAATCCATATCTCTCCCCAAGCCGTGCGGTCGTTCTCGTGAGGGAACGGGCGAAGCGTCGGCAGGGGTGCATATGGGCGGAGCTAATGAGCGCCGAAAGGACCATTGTTCGGAGTGCCGAAGTCCTCGTGTTGGCTGAAGGCAATACTGATTGGACCGATATGGTGAGGTTCAAGAGGGCTCCGCGGCGTCCAAGAACTCAGGCACGTATGTACGTACAAGGTTGGGACCTGGGAGGCCTCCTCGCTGCCCAGCGCTTAGGGCGGGGCCGCCAAAGCCAAGGCATTGCCGAGCGGAGGATGAACGGCGAGGAGGAGTCAGATGCGATGATAGTAGCGATGAAGCCGGCGAACAAAGCGCGGAGGACCGCGCGGCGGAGTTGGTGGAGCGAAGAGTCGCACCCGAGGGGAAATCGGACAACCCAACACACACCGTGCGCCGTGATAAGGCGCTTCTTCCTTGTGGGTGCGAATCCCACGCAACAGCTGTCGTTTCAGTTGGTAGCGACCAAGGCGGTTTATGGAGGTAACAACATGGACTGAAGCACTTTGGCAAAAGGATCGCTTAGGCGATTTAGCGAGCATGCAGGCCGGAACGCGCAGTGAATGCCGAGCAGGCCTCGAAAAGGGCAATGCGGAAGCCGACCCTCCGGTGTCATGGGGAAGGCCGCTGGTAGACCGGGAAGAGAACGACACGTGCACCGGTCTATTTCCGCCGGGGTACTGGCACTGGCATGCATGCAAGATGGAAGGAGTTGCAACACGGTGCGCCAGGCTAACTGGCCAAGTACAGGAGGTGTAAGTCCTCTGTGGTAAAGGATATAACCAATCCATATCTCTCCCCAAGCCGTGCGGTCGTTCTCGTGAGGGAACGGGCGAAGCGTCGGCAGGGGTGCATATGGGCGGAGCTAATGAGCGCCGAAAGGACCATTGTTCGGAGTGCCGAAGTCCTCGTGTTGGCTGAAGGCAATACTGATTGGACCGATATGGTGAGGTTCAAGAGGGCTCCGCGGCGTCCAAGAACTCAGGCACGTATGTACGTACAAGGTTGGGACCTGGGAGGCCTCCTCGCTGCCCAGCGCTTAGGGCGGGGCCGCCAAAGCCAAGGCATTGCCGAGCGGAGGATGAACGGCGAGGAGGAGTCAGATGCGATGATAGTAGCGATGAAGCCGGCGAACAAAGCGCGGAGGACCGCGCGGAGGAGTTGGTGGAGCGAAGCGTCGCACCCGAGGGGAAATCGGACAACCCAACACACCCCGGACGCAGAGCCGGACTTCGTGTGTCACATGGGATGGTTCGGTTACGGCTATGGGTTGGTTAGCCGGCCCATTAACGTCATGCGCGGCGGCGCGACCTGAGGGAGGAGCCGGATGCCTTAACGGGCACGTCCGGATCTGTGCGGGGGCCCCGGGGAAACCCGGGGCCTACCGGTGTGCCAGGCATGATCAACAGCTTGGAGGTGCAAGTCCTCTATCCAGCCAGATGGCGGCGAAGGATTAGCGAAGCGCAAGGGCGTCGTCGTGAGGCGGGGTCTGAAGGAAGCGTGTAGCAAACCCGCGACCTGATGAACAAGAACCGAATACGAGGCCTACCCGATCGGACGAGCGAGCCGGTTATCGCAAAGTCCGCGTCATCTATGCGTCGGGGTGGTAGATTCGGCAGGTGTGCGGGGAAGGCGGTTGGTCTTACCCTGGGAGATCTGCGTTGTGTCCGGCTAAGCCGGACTGAACGTGTCGTAAGGCACGTGACCGCAACGCAGAAGTCAGCAGAGGGCATAGTAGTCGGCTTAGCCGACGAAGGCCCGAACAATGGACAGGGATAGTAGGACGGCAAGCTCATGCGAGCAATGCGGCAGAAAATCCAGCTAACGCTGCCTTTTGCGTGGGACAGCCCCGGTGAATCCGGCGGTGCCCGTGGGGAAGGGACCGAAGTTCGCACGGCGCAACCCGAATCCGAACTCCCGGCACGTAGCGGCCTGGTGGCCCTGGCACCCAAGTCGGTTTGCTCAAGTCCATTGAACCGCCGTGTACGGACCCGTACGCACGGTGGTGTGGGGGGGTGGGGGCCGTGAGGCCCCCACCTATCCCGATCGATGGAAGCCCTGACGGCGGTGTAGCACACACCAACCGGAAGCCCGCAAGGGTCAGGCCGGGCCGAGAGGGTGGCGGAGTGGCCCGTAGTACCGTAGAGACGGGGTAATGCCCGTGGAGGAAAGGGGCCGCAGGTGCGGAGCGATGTTCGTAGAGGGAAAGGCCACGGCATTGGCAGAGACCTACTAAACCGGTAAATGGTCGGAGACCTCGGCGGCATCACATGCGAAAGTGAAGGAGCCATGTGGCATGCTAGGCACGCCACGGGGTGTTATCAGGGCGTAAACAGGCCTGATGATCAACGGACTCAAGTCATGGAGTGGAAACAGGGACCGTGCAAGTCTTTGAACAGGAGAAGCTCCATGGGGCGACGCCGTTGTCCGAGTGCGAGTTGCATGATCCGCCTGGAGAGCCGGGTGCGGTAGTGCCGCACGCCCGGTTCGGTGAGCGGCGGGAGGAAACACGGTTAGGGAAGCCGGACTGCGGCCCGGAGCGAAAGCGACGGACAAGCCACCGGATCCTACGGCAGGTGCGCCTCCCGCCGACTCTACGTGCGCCGTGATAAGGCGCTTCTTCCTTGTGGGTGCGAATCCCACGCAACAGCTGTCGTTTCAGTTGGTAGCGACCAAGGCGGTTTATGGAGGTAACAACATGGACTGAAGCACTTTGGCAAAAGGATCGCTTAGGCGATTTAGCGAGCATGCAGGCCGGAACGCGCAGTGAATGCCGAGCAGGCCTCGAAAAGGGCAATGCGGAAGCCGACCCTCCGGTGTCATGGGGAAGGCCGCTGGTAGACCGGGAAGAGAACGACACGTGCACCGGTCTATTTCCGCCGGGGTACTGGCACTGGCATGCATGCAAGATGGAAGGAGTTGCAACACGGGAAGCCCTGACGGCGGTGTAGCACACACCAACCGGAAGCCCGCAAGGGTCAGGCCGGGCCGAGAGGGTGGCGGAGTGGCCCGTAGTACCGTAGAGACGGGGTAATGCCCGTGGAGGAAAGGGGCCGCAGGTGCGGAGCGATGTTCGTAGAGGGAAAGGCCACGGCATTGGCAGAGACCTACTAAACCGGTAAATGGTCGGAGACCTCGGCGGCATCACATGCGAAAGTGAAGGAGCCATGTGGCATGCTAGGCACGCCACGGGGTGTTATCAGGGCGTAAACAGGCCTGATGATCAACGGACTCAAGTCATGGAGTGGAAACAGGGACCGTGCAAGTCTTTGAACAGGAGAAGCTCCATGGGGCGACGCCGTTGTCCGAGTGCGAGTTGCATGATCCGCCTGGAGAGCCGGGTGCGGTAGTGCCGCACGCCCGGTTCGGTGAGCGGCGGGAGGAAACACGGTTAGGGAAGCCGGACTGCGGCCCGGAGCGAAAGCGACGGACAAGCCACCGGATCCTACGGCAGGTGCGCCTCCCGCCGACTCTACGGACGCAGAGCCGGACTTCGTGTGTCACATGGGATGGTTCGGTTACGGCTATGGGTTGGTTAGCCGGCCCATTAACGTCATGCGCGGCGGCGCGACCTGAGGGAGGAGCCGGATGCCTTAACGGGCACGTCCGGATCTGTGCGGGGGCCCCGGGGAAACCCGGGGAATACTGGTGTGCCAGGCATGATCAACAGCTTGGAGGTGCAAGTCCTCTATCCAGCCAGATGGCGGCGAAGGATTAGCGAAGCGCAAGGGCGTCGTCGTGAGGCGGGGTCTGAAGGAAGCGTGGAGCAAACCTGCGACCCGATGAACAAGAACCGAATACGAGGCCTACCCGATCGGACGAGCGAGCCGGTTATCGCAAAGTCCGCGTCATCTATGCGTCGGGGTGGTAGATTCGGCGGGTGTGCAGGGAAGGCGGTTGGTCTTACCCTGGGAGATCTGCGTTGTGTCCGGCTAAGCCGGACTGAGCGTGTCGTAAGGCACGTGACCGCAACGTAGAAGTCAGCAGAGGGCATAGTAGTCGGCTTAGCCGACGAAGGCCCGAACAATGGACAGGGATAGTAGGACGGCAAGCTCATGCGAGCAATGCGGCAGAAAATCCAGCTAACGCTGCCTTTTGCGTGGGACAGCCCCGGTGAATCCGGCGGTGCCCGTGGGGAAGGGACCGAAGTTCGCACGGCGCAACCCGAATCCGAACTCCCGGCACGTAGCGGCCTGGTGGCCCTGGCACCCAAGTCGGTTTGCTCAAGTCCATTGAACCGCCGTGTACGGACCCGTACGCACGGTGGTGTGGGAGGGTGGGGGCCGTGAGGCCCCCACCTATCCCGATCGATGGAAGCCCTGTCGGCGGTGCAGCACACACCAACCGGAAGCCCGCAAGGGTCAGGCCGGGCCGAGAGGGTGGCGGAGTGGCCCGTAGTACCGCAGATGCGGGTAATGCCCGTGGAGGAAAGAGGCCGCAGGTGCGGAGCGATGTTCGTAGAGGGAAAGGCCACGGCATTGGCAGAGACCTACTAACCGGGTATATGGTCGGAGACCTCGGCGGCATCACATGCGAAAGTGAAGGAGCCATGTGGCATGCCAGGCACGCCACGGGGTGCTATCAGGGCGTAAACAGGCCTGATGGCCAACGGACTCAAGTCATGGAGTGGAAACAGGGACCGTGCAAGTCTTTGAACAGGAGAAGCTCCATGGGGCGACGCCGTTGTCCGAGTGCGAGTTGCATGATCCGCCTGGAGAGCCGGGTGCGGTAGTGCCGCACGCCCGGTTCGGTGAGCGGCGGGAGGAAACACGGTTAGGGAAGCCGGACTGCGGCCCGGAGCGAAAGCGACGGACAAGCCACCGGATCCTAAGGCAGGTGCGCCTCCCGCCGACTCTACGGGAGAATGCAAGCCTTCGACGGCCTGTCAGGGATTCCGGCGGTGTTTCTTGACATCATCAGGGACGAAGAAGCCCTCCAGGAATTCCAGATCGTGGGCAGCCCAAATGACCAGGGTGGCTGTCCGTACAAAGTGCAACTGTTTTTCAGTTTGAGGGCATGGAGGGGTTAAATTCGTGGCTGGCTGCCGTCTGTGCTTTGGGTTTGACGGAGCTGTCCCCGGAGGGCGACGGCATTCATCTTGCGATAACAGGCAGGGTTCGCGACCAGCCAAACCGGTAGAGCCTGGCCTGCGTGTTACCCTGTTTCGCGGGGCATCAGGTCAGCGTTTGCGGAAGGGGGCTGGCGCATCCATTGCCGAATACGAATTGTCTCCTAGCCCGCGGGCCGATTCTCTATCACACGGATGACCGCAATCTTCTTGCTCCCCGGGTAGGACTCGAACCTACAACCCTGCGGTTAACAGCCGCATGCTCTACCATTGAGCTACCGAGGAAAATCGAGTGTAATGATACGACACCCGTGCAAGTAGCGTCAAGTAGCGAAGAACGGCACGAGCGTAAGATAGTTGCGAGGTATGCCCATTCTACAAGGAACAAGAGCCTAGGATTTCGGTAGCAATTGCCCCGGCCCTGGTGGCGGAACTGGCAGACGCGCAGCATTCAGGATGCTGTGCCCGCACGGGCGTGGAGGTTCGAGTCCTCTCCAGGGCACACAGGGTTTCAGGTTCCGGCACTGCGCCGGTGTCAAGGGTGTTTGGTTTAGTAGTAGGGTATGGTTACCGGGAAAGGTTATTGGTACCGTCTGGGCTATGTGCAGGGTCGAAACGCTGGTGGGCACGAAGCTGCAGATCGTGAAACCGGTAGGTGATTCCGGTGGGCGACAGAGTATAGTCATTGCGGCGGTGGACCGTGTGAGTGCAGGCTTGGGCGCGTTGCGAGTCCAGGTGCACGGAGGGACGCCCGATGCCTTTAGTGGCGCAGTTGTCCTGCGCTGCGCCCGGTGCGGCGCGGGTTATGATGAATGTCGGTACCGGGGACTGGGCCATGGTTGCTAATCCCAGCGAGGCGACAGACCTCTTCCGGCCCAGCCTTTCAATCACGGATGTCCCAATTGTGGATAGAATACTACGATTAGACCGGGCGTCCAGCGTGTACCCTCCCGTGTGACGTGCGAAGCCGTATCTTATCGTGCGCACGCAACCATGCCTAACCCATGTCTTCCAATCTCGGCCGCATACGTAATTTTTGCGTCATCGCGCACATCGATCATGGCAAGAGCACGCTTGCCGATCGCCTTCTGGAACTAACCGGAACGGTGTCGCAGCGCGACATGCAGGACCAGATGCTGGATTCCATGGATCTGGAGCGTGAGCGGGGCATTACCATAAAGAGCCACGCCATACGCATGGCGTACACGGCTGATGACGGCCAGGAGTACATCCTCAATCTTATCGATACGCCAGGCCATGTGGATTTTACCTACGAGGTTTCCAGGGCCCTCATGGCCTGTGAAGGCGCCATACTGGTTGTGGATGCAGCCCAGGGCATAGAGGCGCAGACCATTAGCAACCTTTATTTGGCGATGGATAGCGACCTCGAAGTCATCCCGGTGCTTAACAAGGTGGACCTGCCGAGCGCCAGGCCGGATACGGTGGCGATGTCTGTTGAAATGCTGATAGGAGAGCCGGCTGAGGAAATTCTCTGCATCAGCGCCAAGACAGGCAAGGGCGTGCGGGAGGTACTGGAGGCGGTCATCCGCCGCATTCCTCCGCCTGCGGGTGATCCAGGGGCCCGGCTGCAGGCGCTGATCTTTGATTCCATCTTTAACCAGTATCGCGGGGCCGTCGCGTACGTGCGGGTGTTTCAGGGGACCTTGAAGAAGCGGGAGGAGATGCTCTTCATGGCCACCGGAAAGCGCTATGGCGCGGAGGAACTTGGTGTGCTGCGTCTCGGCCTGGAGCCGGCTGAGGAGCTTCGCGCGGGAGACGTGGGCTACATAATCGGCTCGATCAAGGATGTGCGGGACACGCGGGTTGGCGATACGATCACGCATGCGCGTAGGCCCGCGCCGGAGTCCATCGCCGGCTTCCGCGAAGTCAAGCCCATGGTGTTTTCCGGGGTCTATCCGGCAAGCTCGGAGGACTTTGAGGATCTGCGTGCGTCGCTCGAGCGGCTACAACTGAATGACGCGGCCATCACGTTCGAGCCTGAGACATCCGAGGCGCTCGGTTTCGGATTCCGCGTTGGATTCCTGGGCCTGCTTCACATGGAAATCGTCCAGGAGCGTCTGGATCGCGAGTTTGACCTCGACATTATCACCACGCTACCCAACGTCAAGTACGAAGTCGTCTTGACATCCGGCGAAGTCCGTGTCGTGGAAAACCCGAATAAGGTGCCCACAGACAGCTCCAAGGACCACATCCGTGAGCCGTTTGTCAAGGCCGAGATCATTACACCGACGGAGTTTATCGGCAGTCTTATGCGGCTCTGCAAGGAACGCCGGGGCGCGTACGTCAATCAAACCTACCTGGACACGGAAAGGGTCAGCCTCGAATATGAACTGCCCCTGGCAGAGATCGTTTTTGATTTCTACGACAAGCTGAAGAGCCTGAGCAGGGGTTACGCGTCCTTCGATTACGATTTTTTCGATTACCGGCGCAGCGACCTTGTCAAGCTAGACATTCTCATCAACGGTGATGCGGTAGATGCGCTCTCGACCATTGTCCACAGAGAAAGCGCCTACGAGATGGGCCGCAAGGTGACCTCCAAGCTAAAGGAACTCATTCCGAGGCAGATGTTCGAGGTAGCAATACAGGCGGCCGTCGGTAGCCGCGTAATTGCCCGGACCACGGTTAAGGCCACGCGGAAGGACGTGACCGCCAAGTGTTATGGGGGTGATATCTCGCGAAAGCGCAAGCTCTTGGAAAAACAAAAGGAAGGCAAGAAGCGTATGAAACATGTGGGCAGTGTGGAGGTGCCCCAGGAAGCGTTCCTTGCCGTATTGTCCATGGAGGATTAGAACCGGTCCGCCTTACGAACACATGTCAAACACCGGTTCTGAGCGATTCGTCAGCGTGCGCCGATCGATTTGGGCATTGCTGCTGCTGGGCGTGGCGGCGCCATCTTTGGCACAGAGGCTGCCGCGGATTGATCCTGGGGATCTGGGCATGGTGTACGCAGATCTGCGATTCACGAAGGAATTCCTGCGCGCCCTTGGAGGGTATGAGCGGTATGTCGCGCCCCGTCGGATGAAGCATATCTATGTGTTGTCTGACACTCTCGGGCCCTGGATATCGCGCCAGGCCTTCGACTATGTGGATGTCGTGGAGCCGGAGTGGGCCGGGGAAGCAAAAAGCTGGCAGGTCATTGCTCCGGATTCCAGTGTGCGTTACCGCCATGCATTTGCGGCCACCAAGTGGGCCTACCTTGGCGGCAACTATTTCACAACCTTGGACACGACCGCAACCCCGGTCATCCGGGCGCACATGGAAAGCAGGTTCGGGCCTCCCACACATACCCTGGTTGAGTTAGGCAGCGCGGCTGTGGACGAAGGGCTGCAGTTCGAATACTGGTTCGTGCTAAATGATTCTATTCACGTCATGGTCATGGATGCCACCGGTCCTCTTGACCGGGGGATTATTTTTGCCGGTGATCACACGTACCGGACCGAACTATTCAATCTGAGGCAGTCGTTCTTGGGGGACATCGTGCGCCGGGAGGTTCCCGCGTCATACACGGACTATTACTATAGCCCCGTCTCTGCCCGGTGGTACCAAACCGGTTTTGACGGCAAGACCTTCTTCACCGAGCGCATACGGCGGCCGAACCTTGCGCGCGGCCGACCATCGATCCGTCCCAGGTAATCGAAATCATACTCAGGCCTTGACAAGTATCCCTAACAAGAAGACGCGCCGCAGGCAGCGGGCCGAGCGCGCGCGCATCCGGTCCCGCGACGAAGGCACGGGCAAGAAGCAAAAGGGCGCGATCAGGGAGTGGGTGGACGCGATGCTATTTGCCGTAGTGGTGATGGTCATCGTTCGCACGCTCTTCTTCGATCTTTTCCGGATCCCGACGCCGTCCATGGAGAAGAGTCTGCTTGTGGGAGACTACCTCTTTGTCTCCAAGCTGCACTATGGCACGCGTACGCCCTTGAGCCTCGGGATTCCGTTTACCCCGCTGTACCTTAAGGGCGTCAATCTTCCCTGGACCCGATTTCCCGGCTTTAGCCGGGTAAAGCGCGGGGACGCGATGGTGTTCAATTGGCCTGCGGATGAGGACAAGCCCGTCGATCGCAAGATGCATTACATCAAGCGCGTCATTGGATTGCCGGGAGATTCTATTCGCGTAGGCGACAAAGTGGTAACCATAAATGGCAGGGTCCAACCGCTCCTGGAGGGCATGCAGCAGCAGTGGTACGTATACAAGAATGATCCGCGAGTTCGGCTTCCACGTGAACGGCTACGCGACCTGGGTATTGAGGAATTGACGCCAACCTCCAATCCTGCCATTGACCGTGTCCTTGCCACGCAGTCCGCTGCGGAAAAGCTCGGCGCGTGGCCGTACGTGGACCGTGTCAGACCTGCCGTCAGCAGGTCTGACGGCCGTTATAGCGCGGGCATGTACCCGCCAAATCTGGGCTACACGCCAGACAACTACGGACCGGTACGTGTACCGAAGGCGGGCGAGGAAGTGATGCTTACAGCGGAGAACTGGCTGTACTACGAGCCTGTGATTCGCAAGTATGAGGGGCACGCCACGGCCCGGGTTGCGGACGGCTTTCGGATCGACGGCAAGAGCACCACATCATACACGTTTTCTCATGACTATTTCTTCGTCATGGGTGACAATCGTGACAATTCGGAAGACAGCCGCTTCTGGGGCTTTGTCCCGATGACCCACGTCGTGGGGAAGGCGGTGCTGACTTATTTCTCTTGGGACGCCGCGGGCAGCCCGCCGCTCCTCGGCCAGATCCGATACAATCGACTTCTGAGGCCCATACGGTAGCTCGCTTTACGATCCGGCCAGTCTAAGCGCGTCCAGGCGCTTTTGCTGGATGGTGCCCGGCGGCACATCGTGCGGGTGCGTCGGCAGTTCGACGCGCTTCAGCTCCGGATACCGCTCCTTGCGCAGGAACGGCTCCGGCTTTGTCCCGGGTTCCGTACCAATCACTAGCACCGTGGTGCCGGGGGTAATCAGGCGGCTGGTAATGGAGCTAATGTCGTCTTTGCCGCTGGATGTCTTCCAGGTATCGACCCAGTTATAGAGCCATTCAGCGTCTGCGTCCACGAGCCGCACGCAGCCGTGGCTCATCGGGCCGCCCGTGGGCATTTCATACTGGTGCACATGCATGCCCCGCGCCAGGTGGAAATTCACGACCCAGTACATTTCCCATTCCTCGCCGGGAGGGCTGAGCGTGGAGACGCGGTAGGGTTCCTTCCAGTTGAAATTGAATCGTCCATTGGGCGTGGGAGACTCGTCCGGGTTACCTGTATTGATGATGCCCCATCGCATCAGTCGGCCATATTCGTAGGCCGCAAATGCCTGGATCGTCTTGTC
This sequence comes from Rhodothermales bacterium, assembly GCA_965216255.1. GTDB lineage: Bacteria > Bacteroidota > Rhodothermia > Rhodothermales > Bin80. The sequence continues at coordinate 1,649,304 of OZ244148.1, read as the reverse complement.
CATAATGAAGAGTTTGTCGAAATCGCGCCCCCCGGTGTAGTACCGCGGAAACGGGGAATAGGCCCTGAAATCCAGGTCGAAGCGGGTTGGGACGATGATGGTATCGCCGATGTGGACGTCCCGCATGAGGAGTCGGTTGATCATATGCACCAATTCGGCCCGCCGAAGGCCCTGCTGCGTGTTGCCGTTGCCGATGATTCGGTAGAAGCTGTTGCGCGCCAGCACATCGTTGCCCCTTTCGTTTTCGAGTACGTGATATTCGTAGAATACGTCGGGAATCAGGTCGATCGATGCGGATCGATGGTTGAGTAGCTCGGCAACAGCATCCTGGTCAATGTATCCGCCCTGCCCCGCGGCGGAGGCAGCGGCAACCAGGGTGGCAACCAGCAGGGCTGAATGTTTCGTCATGGACACGGCAGGCGATTGACTTCGGTTGCGGGACCGGCTCAGGCGGCGGAGCATCCTTCTTTTTCCAAGCGGGCGACCATTTCATGGTTGCCTAACACTATCAGCATGTCTCCGCCATGGATGCGGGCCTGGGAACCGGGATTAAAGCGCATCTCCATATCTGCTCCCCTGATTACGGTTACGACGATGGCGTCGAAATGTTGGCGGAACTTGGCCTCCGAAAGGGTCTTGCCGGCCAGAAAAGACCCCGGCTCTACGCGGACTTCCTCCATGATCAGTCCGAGGTCATTGGCCTTCATAATATGGGACAGGAAGCGGTCCACGTTCGGGCGCAATATTACCTGGGCCATGCGAAGCGCGCCCACGTTGGACGGGGCTACCACGTGGGTGGCTCCGGCTTGCAGCATCTTGCGGCGGTTGCGTTCGTCGTTCGTCCGTGCCAGGATGAAGAGCTCGCCATTCAGCTCCCGGGCCACCAGGGTCACGAAAACATTCATGCTATCGGCCGGGAGCGCCGTGATGAGGCCGCGAGCCCGCGTGATGCCTGCCGCTATGAGGATATCTTCATCGGTGGCGTCTCCATGTATGGCAGGCACGCCTTGTTCGTGCAGTTCCCGCGTAAGCTCGACGGACGTGTCCAGCACAACGATAGTTCGGTCGGCGGCAAGTAAATCCGCCGCCACCTGCCTGCCGATGCGGCCGTAGCCGCACATGATAAAGTGATCGCGCATGCTCCTGATTCTCCGAGCCCGCTGTCGCTGTCGCATTAGCTGACTTGCGAGCAAAAGACGTTTCCAACGGGCGGCGACATAAGCTACACTGCCAATCCCTACGAAAGCAAAGACAATGGTAAAAAGCCGACCCGCCGTGGATAGGGTATGGATTTCACCGAATCCAATGGTGGTGAGCGTGATGAACGCCATATACAGGGCATCCATCAATGGCCACTCTTCCAGCGCCGCGTAGCCAACGGTGCCGAAGGCCAGCCAAACCGTCAGGAAAACGGTTGCAAGAAGAAGTCCGTGGTTTTCCGGCTCGTCGTCCGTCTGTCGTCGAAACAGTCGCATGAGGCCTGCCACGGTCATAAGGCACGGCGGAGTTATGCCGCCGGCACTGCTGGCCAAAACATGGTGGCGTGCCAGGTGCTATTGAAAGGCTGCTCGAGCTTACCGGCACGCAGCGCTCCGAGCGTGGTGATAGAGAGGTCAAAGACATGGGTCGCGTCCCGAATGGCGCCGGAGCGCACCAGCGAGCGGAACCGACCTCTCGCGGCACTGACGACGGCGCCGTCGTCGTTCCGGTAGTGCAGCATCAGGGAAGACTGCAAGCGCACGTGCGCCCCTGCAGCCGCCTGCCCGACGGCCCGCATCATAGCGTCCACGCCGCAGCCCGAAATCGATCCGTCCGCGATGTTGCCGGCGGCCACAAGGAATCGGCCATGCATCACGGCAACGTCTCCTTCCACCGCGCGGCCGTGCGAAGTCCAGCCAGCCAGGAAGCCTCGAAGCGCACCGATCAGGGCATCCGGGTCTGCCGGTGCTGGTTCCATGGCAAACACCCAGACGCGGGCCGAATCGGGAAGCGTGGAAAACGTATCCATGTTGGTCATGGCTGCTAGAGCTCTTTAGAATGGGGTGCCATCTGCGGAATCCTCGTCCTGCTGCAGGATGCGCCGAAGCTTCTCGACGCGCGTCTCGGCCACGTCAAGTCGGCTCAGGCATTCGCGGGCCAGATGGATTCCCTCCTCGTAGTCGCTTAGAGCTTCCTCCAGCGTGCCCGCATCATCGTCCAGCTTCGAGATTATTTCCTCGAGGCGCTGCAGTACCTCTTCCAATGATGGTGAACTTTCAGACATGGCCAAGGTCGTAGCTAAGAACGCTTCTGCACAGCCTTCAATTTCCGAAAAACGGCGGGGAATTGCTACCGCTGCTTGCGCTATCTTCCACGCGTTATCACTGGATATCAGAGATATGGAACTGGGATTGAAAGGAAAGGTGGCCTTGGTTACCGGCGCGAGCCGGGGGCTTGGCAAGGCCATTGCGTTGGGGCTGGCGGCGGAGGGCTGTCGACTGGTAGTGTGCGCCCGGAGCGCGGAGCCGCTTCGGGAGGCCGCCGCGGAAATCCGTGCATGCGGCGCTAAAGTGCGGGACTTGGCACTGGATCTCACGGAGCCGGGAGCGCCGGAGCGGCTCGTTGCCGCCGCGGAGGACGCCTTCGGATGCCTGGACATATTGGTGAACAACATTGGAGGCAATCGCCGCAAACCGTTTGCGGATACGACGGACGAGGATTGGGAAGCGATCCTCGACGTGAATTTCCGTGTTCATCTTCGGTGCAGCCGGCGTGCGATTCCGGCCATGAGGCGGGCAGGCTCGGGTGCCATGCTCTTCGTGGCTTCGATATTCGGGAGGGAGGCTGGAGGCAAGGGCCTTTCCATCTACAATGCCACGAAGAGCGCCCTGATAAGCGCCGCGAAAATAATGGCGCTGGAGCTGGCATCGGAGGGCATCCGCGTAAACAGTATTGCACCGGGCTCCATCCGCTACCCGGGAGGATCGTGGGACCGGCGGGTCCAGAGTGATCCGGAAGGCATGAAGGCGTTTATAGCACAGAACCTGCCCATTGGGCGTTTCGGTACGGCAGAGGAAATAGCCGACGTGGCCGTATTTCTGGTATCCGACCGTGCGAGCCTCGTAACCGGGGCTTGCCTGAATGCGGACGGTGGCCAGTCGCGGGCGCTGTTCTAGCCGCAAAATCGGTGCAGAGAGACCCTGAGCCTGCGCTTTTGATTGCGCGCCCGGTGCCACTGGAGCAGGATCGGACTCTGGTAGCGCCCACGTACGACGTGGGCACGGCCGCCATCCGAGCTGATGAGCAACGTGGCACATTGGCTCACGCGCAGCCAACGGGGCGTGGGGGTGGAAGCCACGCGGTCTATGATGGACTCCAGCAGGGATACGCGGATGCCGAGCCGGTGGATGACGCTCTCGAGCAGCGAAGCGTTGCGGCCTATGGTGCTGCGAACCTCGTTGATAACCTGGGCGAGATCATGCTGGAGATAGTACCGGGCCTTGCTGGGCAGACTCAGCGGGTCGCGAATGATACTTACGGCCTGCTCTCGCATATACTGGAGTGGATTGCGCAGTACGTTAGGCAGGTCGTTCCGAACGAGTAGCGTCTCGAATTCGTTGACGGTAAGTCCCGCATGTGTCTCGCCGCCATCTAGCGAGATCTGCACGGTGCCGCACGCCACGTCATGTTCCGCGATCAGGCGACTGATGGTGCCAGCCAGATCTATGCCTGCGTCATCGAGATTAACTGTGTCGATAGAGCGGTCGGAGACGGGGACATCCAGGAATACTTCGGCTACCAGCTCGGCGCGGTTGTAGCCGACAACGAGGGTCCGGCGATTGCGCTGCACGCCGCGGAAGATGCCGTCCAGATCAATGAAATACACCGGGACATCAGTACTGTTGTCGTAGGTAACGCAGTTTTCCAGCCCCAGGCCTATATAGGCCAGATGAGAATCGGCATTGCGGGGTTCCTGCACCTTTTCGTGTGCCGACAGCTCCGTGCGCAGGCTCATGCGATCATGCCAGTACGGCGCCCCCTCTGGGAAGAGCCGCTGTGTGGCTCGCACCAGGTCTTCGACGGACTCCCGTCGGTGCTGCATTCGTTCGACCAGAGCCTGGTCCAGGTATCCGGCCGTCGTGTGCATGGAGCAGAACAGGAGCTTCGAGTAGGAGCCCAGTGCGCCGTTGACCTGCTCTCGGAGGCGCTTTGCGACGTTGATCAGGTCGAGCCGGGATTCCGGACGCAAAGCTAGGGTAACCTGTGCTGTCTGCTGGTCCATGTAGGCATGCCTCGGTATCCCGATTTACGTTGGCGGAGCAGCGTCCGGCCGCCCGTCAATGATTTCTGCTGGAACCGAGCCGTCGGCAAACAGCAACTCGACACGGTCCATGACGGCTAGCTCTGCTGCCGCCCGAATGCGCTGGCCGCCGCGTTCCACGCGGATGAATCCTCGCCTTAATGCGCGGCGGGGATCAAGAGTTTCAAGCCGTCCCTGCAGTGCGGTTACCGCAAGGCGGGCGCGCTGCATACGGTGCAGTCCTCGCTTCATCAGCCCCTCCATCAGCCGGTCGAGATCCTGCCTTCGGTCGCCCAGTCGCCGGACCGGCTGGTTGAACCGGTTTGACTCCACAATCCGCTGAATTGCGAGCCGCCTTTCCCGAATCCGCCCAACCATGGTGGCGTCCAGGCCGTGCGCTCTTTCGAGGACCCACCGCGCAATGTCGCGCGCTACCGGCACGGCAATCTCTGCCGCATTGCTGGGCGTGGCCGCGCGGCGGTCGGCCACATGATCTGCGATCGAATGGTCCGTCTCGTGGCCGATGCCCGTGATGGTGGGTATGGTGCAGGCAAAGAGTGCCCGGGCCACAACCTCTTCATTGAAGGCCCAAAGGTCCTCCGGAGAGCCGCCTCCGCGCCCTATGATGAGTACATCGGGGCGGCCTGCAAGCGAGATGGGTATATCGCTAAACGCTTGAATGGCCCCGGCGATTTCCGCGGCCGCCAGCGGGCCCTGTACACGGACGGAGCACAGGACGATGCGTGCAGGAGCGAAGCGCTGGCGAAGGATCGCCACGATATCCCGCAGGGCTGCGCTTTCTGCACTCGTGACCAGGCCCACTACGGCGGGAAAGCGTGGTAACGGGCGCTTGCGCGACAGGGCGAAGAGCCCTTCACGTTCCAAGCGTGCCTTCAGCGCCTCAAACGCCTTTTGCAGGGCTCCCTCGCCCGCCGGCAACAGTTCGCGCGCCATGAACTGCAGCCTTCCTTCCTTCACGTAGACGGTAGGGCTTCCCCGCAGGAGCACCAGCGTACCGACTTCGGGCATGAACCCGACGTTGCGGACGCCCGATTTCCACATGACGCATTCTAGCCTGGCATCTTCATCCTTGAGGGTGAAGTACCAGTGACCGTACGGCTTGAAATAGGACACCTCGCCCTTGACCCATAGGTCGTTGCCGGTGCTTTCGACGCTATTCCGCAGGCGGGCGACAAGCGTTCCAACGCTGTGTACTTCTGGCATGATCAAGAGCGGTGTGCCGGTTCTTAGGCCAACTAGGGTAAGGGGAAATGCATCATGCAATCCGGAACAAATAATGCATGGTATATACAAGGGGACTCATCAATATGGCCCTTATTGTACGCCCATAAACGCTTCGAGGTCATGTGCACTAGGACTGTTCTGACACTTAGCCTGTTAATTGCTGTGCCGGGCGCCGTTATGGCGCAGACCGTTATCGGGACGGTGACGGCTTTGCAGGACGGAACGCCCCTTCCTGGCGTAAGCGTATTGCTAAAGGGAACAACCATTGGTACGGCGACCAATGCCGACGGTGCCTACGAGTTGGACCTTCCCACTGTAGAAGGCACGTTGCTTTTTTCTTTCGTCGGGTTTAGGACCGAGGAAGTTGCCGTGCGCGGCGAATCGGCCGTGGACGTGCAACTCCGGGAAGATATCCTGGGGCTGGAAGAGGTCGTAGTCACGGGCGTCGCAACGAGCGTACGGCGTAGTGCACTGGCCCACTCCGTCGGTACGGTGTCGGCAGAGGATCTGGTGCGGGCACCGGCCCAGACGCTGGAGCGGGCGCTGAATGGCAAGATCGCGGGTCTATATATAAGCCAGAATACCGGTGCGCCGGGCGGAGGTATCAATGTCAATCTGCGCGGGACTTCCACGATTACGGGCGACACGCAGCCGCTGTTCGTGGTGGATGGCGTTATCGTGGACAACTCTGCCATTCAAAGCGGCATCGATGTCGTGACGGCAGCCACGGGAGCTGGAAGTCCGAGGCCGCAGGGGCAGCCTTCCAACCGTATCGCGGACATCAATCCATATGATATCGCGAACATAGAGGTGCTCAAGGGCGCAAGCGCATCGGCGATCTACGGATCTAAGGCCACGAACGGGGTTGTCATCATTACCACGAAGCGCGGTGCCCCGGGAAGGACCCGGATCACTGTCTCGCAGCAGCTGGGCGCCTCCAAGATCCTCAAGCGCATTGGCTTCCGGGAGTTTACGGCGGAAACGGCCGAAGCCAGTCGGGAAGGCGGCGCTGCCCTCCTGGCGGAGAACGGCAACATTGATTATGAAGACCTGCTCTATGGCAATACCGGTTTCTTGCGTGAGACCACAGCCAGTGTTTCCGGAGGGTCGGACAATACGCGTTTCTACGTCAGCGCGCTGGCGCTGAGCGAAGGGGGCATAGTGGACAATACGGGGTTTGACAAGGTGGCCGGCAGGGTCAATGTCGAGCATAGATTTGGCGACCGGATCACCATCCAGGCCAACACCAATGTGATTCGCTCAAACAGCGATAGGAGCATCACGGGCAACGAAAACCAGGGTAGTACCACACTCGGGTTTGCGCAGGTCTTCACGCTCCCATTCGTGGACCTGCGCCCGGTTGGCGGTGTGTATCCGGATGGTCCGGCGGGTGCCAACCCGCTCCACACTGTGCAGGCACTAACCAATAACGAGCTCGTGCACCGCGCCATTGGTGCCACTCGCCTCAGCCTGAATCTGCTTCGCACCAACACGATGGTGCTTGATCTTAGCGCGCAGGGTGGGGCGGATTTCTATTCTGCAGAGCATACGGTGGTCTCGCCGCCCACGCTCCAGTACGAGCGGGCGAAGGACGCGGCGTTCCGCGGCATATCCATAGCGGGCGAGACCACGAGCCTAAGTGCGAACTTCGTGTTGGGTGCGGTACATCGGTGGCAGATGAAACCCGAAATCTTGCTCAACACATCCTTCGGCCTGCAGTACGAAGAGCGCAACCTGAATGCGGTCACTGTGATTGCACGGGGCCTGGTAGAGACGCAGCAGAACATCGATCAGGCCGCGAGCCTGAATGGACTGCAGGATCGGCTCAAGCAGCGGGAGCGGGGCTTCTTCGTGCAGGAGGAGGTGGACCTGGGTGACCGGATTTTCTTGACGGCTGGACTCAGGGCCGATGCCAGCAGCCGTATCGGCGATCCAGAGCGGTACCACCTGTATCCGAAGCTGTCGGTATCAGTGCGGCTATCCGAGTATGATTTCTGGGAGTCGGCGTCTTCCTTTGCCAATACCATGAAACTGCGCCTGGCCTTCGGCCGTGCGGGTAACCTGCCGCTTTTCGGTGCCAAGTTTACGTCGTTGGTACCGGAAAATGTCACGGGTCTCGGCGGGGTGTCGGTGCCGGCACGCCTGGGCAATGCGGCCATTGAGCCGGAAATCACGCAGGAGCTGGAAGGGGGCTTTGACCTGGGGTTCCTGAACGAGCGCGCCATACTCGAGGTCACCTTTTATAATCAGGAAATCAATGACCTCATCCTGGAAAATAGCTTGCCGCCGTCCTCGGGTTACGTGTCCCAGTTCATCAACGCCGGGGACATGCGCACGCGTGGTTACGAGCTTTCGCTTGAAATCACGCCGCTTTTGCGTTCTGGACTGCGTTGGAATGCGCGCTTCAACTTTGGCAAGCACAGCTCCAGCATTACGCGCCTGGACGTGGACACGTTTGAACTGGGCGGCTTCGCGCTTGCGCTGGGACAGTACGAAATCAAGGAAGGCAGCTCTCCGACGACGATTGTCGGCCTGGATGCGGACGGAAACAAGAGGGCCTACGGGAACGAGACCCCCGACTTTACGCTGTCGTGGAACAACGCGCTTCGTATAAAGGACCTACATCTCGGTTTCCTCTGGGACTGGAAGCAGGGCGGCGACGTCATTAATCTCGGGCGATTCCTGTCCGATATCGCCGGCACGAGCCCGGATCTGGACGAGCCCTCGGGTCAGGCGCGCCTCGCCATAGACAGTCCGGGCGAGCGGTATGTGGAAGACGGCACGTACATCAAACTGCGCGAAATCAGTCTTCAGTACGGTGTTCCCGAGAAGATCGTGCATGGATGGTTCGGTTCTGCCGTAGCTGGCCTCGACATCGGTCTTTCGGGCCGCAATCTGCTGGTTTTTACTCCCTACTCGGGCTACGACCCGGAAGTCAGCCAATTTGGCAACATTGCCATCGGCCGGTCCGTGGATACGCTTCCTTTTCCATCCGCCCGCCATATCTATTTCAAGATCGCCATGGGCTTCTAGTGCCGAATGGCAAACAAGCAGAAATGCCATGCCAAAGTCCCTTGCCTCTACTGCGTTCGCCGTCTTCCTGGTCTTGTTGCTGGGTGCCTGTGACTCGCTGGATGTAACCGATCCGAATGCGCCGAACGCGGCAGACGTATCCGTGCAGAGCCTGGTCTCGGGCATCGAGGGCAGCCTGCGGACGGACATGTTCGTTTATCTCGTAGCGTCAGCGGGCCTGGGCCGCGAAGCATACAACATGGATGCAGCAGATCCCCGCTGGGTAGACGAGCTTATCGCCGGTCCACTGGATCCTGGTGGATTCATCCTGCTGCGACCCTGGAGTTCGCGCTACCGCACCATACGCAACATACTGACGCTTCAGGAGCGTGCCGAATCGGACTATTCCGGTCCGGCACAAAGTGCGACCGACGGCTTTGCGCAGACCCTTGTGGCTCACCAGCTGTTGCTTAACCTTAACTTTCTAGGCGACAACGGCATCAAGCTCGAATTTACGGGAGAGGAGGATGTGCCATTCGTTACCCCGAATCAGGCCTATACCGCAATCGAGCAGCTTCTTGATGCGGGCTACGATGACCTGCAGGCAGGCGGCGGCGCATTTCCGTTTCGTTTGACGGCCGGCTTTGCGGGATTCGATACGCCGGCGACGTTTGCCCAGTTCAACCGGGCCCTCCGGGCCCGGGTGGCCATCTACCAGGGCGACCATGATGCGGCTCTTCTGGCGCTGGGTGACTCTTTTGTCGATGCCGCGGGTGACATGGACCAGGGAGTGTACCACGTCTTCAGTGCGGGGGCCGGCGACCAGTTGAATTCACTGTTTTCTGTACCCACGGCCTCGACTGTCAAGCTGCGGGCCCATGCGTTGCTTAAGGAGATGGCCATGCCCGGCGACCTGCGGTATGCATCGAAGATCCTTGACCGATCGGAAGATGCATCGTTTGATCCGGCCCCGACATCCGGCAACGGCTTGTCCAGTGCCCTGGTGGTGACCGTAGCCGCAAGTTCTACGTCACCGCTACCTATCATGCGCAATGAAGAACTACTTCTGATTCGCGCCGAAGCGTATATCGGCAAGGGGCAGTTAGGCGCAGCGGAAATGGACATCAATCGCGTGCGCGCCGCCGCCGGCCTGCCTTCTCTGAGCCTCGGAGCTGCTACGGCGGTGGATGATCTGCTCCGTGAACGGTTGTATTCCCTGTTCTTGGAAGGTCACCGATGGATCGACATGCGGCGCTACGGCCGTCTGGACCAGCTCCCAAATGACCGCCCGGGGGACAAGATATTTCGGCAGTTTCCAAAGCCGATAGACGAAGTATTTGGCGCGGGATAAGCCTGTGGAGCGCATTTATGCGCATATGGCCCGGTGGCCATGTGAATCAAGGCTCTGGAATCCGGACTTGTCAGCGACGGCTTGACTGCGCGCGCCGTCCGGCGCAGACTACGGGGGCGCAGGCTGCCACGCACGGTGCCCGCGCTCACCAGACTAAGGACAGAGCCCGTGTCACGGCCACTGGACGCAAGCATGTCTGCCGGCGGCGTATGCGAGTGCGCACAGGCGCGCTTTTGGCCTCATCCATGGTTCTTTGCATCCGGCTCCACTGGCCAAAACACCGATCAATTCAGCCTACTCTCTTGGGGCACACGATATGTTCTCCAGGCGATCACGGGTTCAGTTGATTGGGAAATTTGGCCGGTGAGCGCCATTCTTTGACCGGTGCACGGTGTAGCCGGGCAGCCGCGGGCCTCTGGCGTAAAGTCCCGGCCTTTGAGGCAGCGCGCCGCGCCGCGCATATATTCCGCTCGGGCCTGCGCCGTTGTTTCTTGCATGGACCGTGAAGCGGTCCTATTTTGCGGCACACACGTCTTGCCACATTAATAGGTTGCCGTTACCTACATTGCGCAATGTTCTCCAGCACTGCGGAGTCCAAGGCGTCCACGTCCTATCGAGTTTGCTCCACACGCAGGTTGTCATGACTCAAAGGATATCTTGTTTCGCCATTTGTCTTGCGCTTTGTTCCGCGGCATCCGTGCTACCGCTTAAGGCGCAGTCGAATGGGAAAATATCCGGGACCGTGTTCGATGCAGCTACGAATGAGTCGCTGCCGGCTGTTTCGAGGGAGCCTACCACGGGGCCAACGATGTAGGCGTGACCAGCCTTTTTCCGAAGCATCTGCGAGACTTCCCGCAGCCAGAGCCCTCTTCTGCGGGGATTGAGTGCACGGTACGAGATCACGTGCTCATTGCGCCCTTCAATGACATGGAGACCACGGCGCAAATTATCGTGGCGCACGCCGACACGGTAGCGGCGGTGATTGTGGAGCCGCTGCATAGGTGTCTGCCTCCGGTCGAGGGCTTTCTGGCGGGACTGCGCCAGGCCACGGCCGCGCTCGGCGTGCTGCTGATATTCGACGAGGTGGTCACCGGATTTCGACTGGCCTACGGCGGCGCTCAGGAATACTACGGCGTTACGCCCGATATTGTCGCGTACGGCAAGGCCCTGGGCGGCGACTATCCAATCGGGGCCTTCGGCGGTCGCACGGACATTATGGATCTAGTGCGCGAGGATCGCCTGGGGGCGGAAAAGTATGTCTGGACGGCATCCACTCTGGGCGGCAATCCGATCTCAGCGTGCGCCGCCCAGGCAGCCCTGTCGATTTACCGAATGTCCGAAACCTACACGCACCTGCATGGAGTGGGCGCCTACCTGCGCAAAGGGATGAGCGACGTGCTGCGCGCAAGAGGCATCGCCGGGCAGATCATCGGTGACGGACCACTTGCCCAGGTAGTATTCACGCGGGAGGAGGCGCCGGTACAGGACTATCGCTCTTCCCGAAGGGGGAATACTGATGCTTCACGGGCCGTTATGCTGGGTCTCTTCAGGCGAGGCATATTTCTGAATCCCATGGGGACCAAGCTCTATTTGTCCCTCGCGCACGATGCGTCCGTGTGCGATGCGTTTCTGGACCGTTTTGAAGACACACTCAGAGAGGTCTTCTCCACTATTTGACTATTCGGAGGCCTCCGAATCACATTGACCATGAAAGCTCCGCTGTATCCCAGGAGATGGCGGTTCCGGATCTTCGGGGCGACCTGGCTCTGCTACGCAGGCTATTACCTGTGCCGCAAGAATTTCAGCGTCCTCATGCCCTTCCTGACGGAGGATCTGGGATTTACGCGAACCGATCTTGCCTGGATGCTGACCGGTTACAGCTTGGTCTACATGATCGGGTAGTTAGCGAACGGTCTGCTGTGCGACCGCTTTGGATCAAGGCTTATTGTAACCATCGGACTGCTGATTTCCGTGTGTTCCAATATCGCCTTGGGATTTGGAGCTTCGCTGCTCGTGTTCCTGGTCATGATGTGGAGCAACGGCTATGGACAGTCGACGGGATGGCCGGGCCTGATCAAGAACATGGCCGCCTGGTTTCGGCAGGAGGAACGGGGCGTGGTGATGGCCTGGTGGTGTACGTGCTATGTGGTAGGCGGCTTCGCCGCAACCGTCCTTGGCCACCTACCTGGCTACCAACGAGTTATTCCTCTCCGATCTGGGCTGGCGGAGGGCCTTTTGGGGGCCGGGACTGCTTCTGGTCGTGATAGCCGGAATCTACGCAGTGCTGGCTCGTGAGCGTCCCCGAGATGTAGGCCTGACTGATTTGCCGCAGAGTGAGGCGCCCGCCCCGGCAGCCTCCCGAGTGCGATGGGATTTCAGGTCGCCTGTGCTACGCGAAGTCATGGCCGATGGAGCCCTGTGGGCGACGGGTGTCATGTACTTCTTTACCAAGATGACACGCTACGCCTTCCTGTTCTGGCTGCCGCTATACATGACAGAGGCACTGCGATACACGGATAAGGCGGCAGGCTACACTTCCTCCGTCTACGAACTGGTCGGCATCCTGGGGGTGCTTGCGGCAGGCTATGCGTCCGACAAGCTTTTCCAGGCGCGCCGATTCCCCGTCGGCGCCATTATGTTGTACGGGCTGGCTGTAGCCCTTTTCTTCCATCCGACCCTGGCGGAGATCAGCATTTTGGCCAATGCCATAAGCATTGGGGTGATCGGAATCATGGAGCGCCAGGCTAACTGGCCAAGTACAGGAGGTGTAAGTCCTCTGTGGTAAAGGATATAACCAATCCATACTTCTCCCCAAGCCGTGCGGTCGTTCTCGTGAGGGAACGGGCGAAGCGTCGGCAGGGGTGCATATGGGCGGGGCTAATGAGCGCCGAAAGAGGTGTAGTTCGGAGTGCCGAAGTCTTCATGATGGCTGAAGGCAACACTGCTTGGACCGATATGGTGAGGTTCAAGAGGGCTCCGCGGCGTCTAAGAACCCAGGCACGTATGTACGTACAAGGTCGGGACCTGGGAGGCCTCCTCGCTGCCCAGCGCTTAGGGCGGGGCCGCCAAAGCCAAGGCAGTTGCCAAGCGGAGGATGAACGGCGAGGAGGAATCAGATGCGATGGTAGTAGCGATGAAGCCGGTGAACAAAGCGCGGAGGACCGCGTGGCGGAACTGGTGGAGCGAAGCGTCGCACCCGAGGGGAAATCGGACAACCCAACACACACCGTGCGCCGTGATAAGGCGCTTCTTCCTTGTGGGTGCGAATCCCACGCAACAGCTGTCGTTTCAGTTGGTAGCGACCAAGGCGGTTTATGGAGGTAACAACATGGTGCGCCAGGCTAACTGGCCAAGTACAGGAGGTGTAAGTCCTCTGTGGTAAAGGATATAACCAATCCATATCTCTCCCCAAGCCGTGCGGTCGTTCTCGTGAGGGAACGGGCGAAGCGTCGGCAGGGGTGCATATGGGCGGAGCTAATGAGCGCCGAAAGGACCATTGTTCGGAGTGCCGAAGTCCTCATGTTGGCTGAAGGCAATACTGATTGGACCGATATGGTGAGGTTCAAGAGGGCTCCGCGGCGTCCAAGAACTCAGGCACGTATGTACGTACAAGGTTGGGACCTGGGAGGCCTCCTCGCTGCCCAGCGCTTAGGGCGGGGCCGCCAAAGCCAAGGCATTGCCGAGCGGAGGATGAACGGCGAGGAGGAGTCAGATGCGATGATAGTAGCGATGAAGCCGGCGAACAAAGCGCGGAGGACCGCGCGGCGGAGTTGGTGGAGCGAAGCGTCGCACCCGAGGGGAAATCGGACAACCCAACACACGCCGTGCGCCGTGATAAGGCGCTTCTTCCTTGTGGGTGCGAATCCCACGCAACAGCTGTCGTTTCAGTTGGTAGCGACCAAGGCGGTTTATGGAGGTAACAACATGGACTGAAGCTCTTTGGCAAAAGGATCGCTTAGGCGATTTAGCGAGCATGCAGGCCGGAACGCGCAGTGAATGCCGAGCAGGCCTCGAAAAGGGCAATGCGGAAGCCGACCCTCCGGTGTCATGGGGAAGGCCGCTGGTAGACCGGGAAGAGAACGACACGTGCACCGGTCTATTTCCGCCGGGGTACTGGCACTGGCATGCATGCAAGATGGAAGGAGTGGCAACACGGGAAGCCCTGACGGCGGTGTAGCACACACCAACCGGAAGCCCGCAAGGGTCAGGCCGGGCCGAGAGGGTGGCGGAGTGGCCCGTAGTACCGTAGAGACGGGGTAATGCCCGTGGAGGAAAGGGGCCGCAGGTGCGGAGCGATGTTCGTAGAGGGAAAGGCCACGGCATTGGCAGAGACCTACTAAACCGGTAAATGGTCGGAGACCTCGGCGGCATCACATGCGAAAGTGAAGGAGCCATGTGGCATGCTAGGCACGCCACGGGGTGTTATCAGGGCGTAAACAGGCCTGATGATCAACGGACTCAAGTCATGGAGTGGAAACAGGGACCGTGCAAGTCTTTGAACAGGAGAAGCTCCATGGGGTGACGCCGTTGTCCGAGTGCGAGTTGCATGATCCGCCTGGAGAGCCGGGTGCGGTAGTGCCGCACGCCCGGTTCGGTGAGCGGCGGGAGGAAACACGGTTAGGGAAGCCGGACTGCGGCCCGGAGCGAAAGCGACGGACAAGCCACCGGATCCTACGGCAGGTGCGCCTCCCGCCGACTCTACGGACGCAGAGCCGGACTTCGTGTGTCACATGGGATGGTTCGGTTACGGCTATGGGTTGGTTAGCCGGCCCATTAACGTCATGCGCGGCGGCGCGACCTGAGGGAGGAGCCGGATGCCTTAACGGGCACGTCCGGATCTGTGCGGGGGCCCCGGGGAAACCCGGGGCCTACCGCGATGACTGAAGCACTTTGGCAAAAGGATCGCTTAGGCGATTTAGCGAGCATGCAGGCCGGAACGCGCAGTGAATGCCGAGCAGGCCTCGAAAAGGGCAATGCGGAAGCCGACCCTCCGGTGTCATGGGGAAGGCCGCTGGTAGACCGGGAAGAGAACGACACGTGCACCGGTCTATTTCCGCCGGGGTACTGGCACTGGCATGCATGCAAGATGGAAGGAGTTGCAACACGGTGCGCCAGGCTAACTGGCCAAGTACAGGAGGTGTAAGTCCTCTGTGGTAAAGGATATAACCAATCCATATCTCTCCCCAAGCCGTGCGGTCGTTCTCGTGAGGGAACGGGCGAAGCGTCGGCAGGGGTGCATATGGGCGGAGCTAATGAGCGCCGAAAGGACCATTGTTCGGAGTGCCGAAGTCCTCGTGTTGGCTGAAGGCAATACTGATTGGACCGATATGGTGAGGTTCAAGAGGGCTCCGCGGCGTCCAAGAACTCAGGCACGTATGTACGTACAAGGTTGGGACCTGGGAGGCCTCCTCGCTGCCCAGCGCTTAGGGCGGGGCCGCCAAAGCCAAGGCATTGCCGAGCGGAGGATGAACGGCGAGGAGGAGTCAGATGCGATGATAGTAGCGATGAAGCCGGCGAACAAAGCGCGGAGGATCGTGCGGCGGAGTTGGTGGAGCGAAGCGTCGCACCCGAGGGGAAATCGGACAACCCAACACATACCGGACGCAGAGCCGGACTTCGTGTGTCACATGGGATGGTTCGGTTACGGCTATGGGTTGGTTAGCCGGCCCATTAACGTCATGCGCGGCGGCGCGACCTGAGGGAGGAGCCGGATGCCTTAACGGGCACGTCCGGATCTGTGCGGGGGCCCCGGGGAAACCCGGGGCCTACCGCGATGGAAGCCCTGACGGCGGTGTAGCACACACCAACCGGAAGCCCGCAAGGGTCAGGCCGGGCCGAGAGGGTGGCGGAGTGGCCCGTAGTACCGTAGAGACGGGGTAATGCCCGTGGAGGAAAGGGGCCGCAGGTGCGGAGCGATGTTCGTAGAGGGAAAGGCCACGGCATTGGCAGAGACCTACTAAACCGGTAAATGGTCGGAGACCTCGGCGGCATCACATGCGAAAGTGAAGGAGCCATGTGGCATGCTAGGCACGCCACGGGGTGTTATCAGGGCGTAAACAGGCCTGATGATCAACGGACTCAAGTCATGGAGTGGAAACAGGGACCGTGCAAGTCTTTGAACAGGAGAAGCTCCATGGGCGACGCCGTTGTCCGAGTGCGAGTTGCATGATCCGCCTGGAGAGCCGGGTGCGGTAGTGCCGCACGCCCGGTTCGGTGAGCGGCGGGAGGAAACACGGTTAGGGAAGCCGGACTGCGGCCCGGAGCGAAAGCGACGGACAAGCCACCGGATCCTACGGCAGGTGCGCCTCCCGCCGACTCTACGGACGCAGAGCCGGACTTTGTGTGTCACACGGGATGGACCGATTACGGCTGGGAGTTGGCTTGCTGACTTCCTAACGTCATGCGCGAGGGCGCGACCTGAGGGAGGAGCCGGATGCCTTAACGGGCATGTCCGGATCTGTGCGGGGGCCCCGGGGAAACCCGGGGCCTACCGGTGTGCCAGGCATGATCAACAGCTTGGAGGTGCAAGTCCTCTATCCAGCCAGATGGCGGCGAAGGATTAGCGAAGCGCAAGGGCGTCGTCGTGAGGCGGGGTCTGAAGGAAGCGTGGAGCAAACCTGCGACCCGATGAACAAGAACCGAATACGAGGCCTACCCGATCGGACGAGCGAGCCGGTTATCGCAAAGTCCGCGTCATCTATGCGTCGGGGTGGTAGATTCGGCGGGTGTGCAGGGAAGGCGGTTGGTCTTACCCTGGGAGATCTGCGTTGTGTCCGGCTAAGCCGGACTGAGCGTGTCGTAAGGCACGTGACCGCAACGCAGAAGTCAGCAGAGGGCATAGTAGTCGGCTTAGCCGACGAAGGCCCGAACAATGGACAGGGATAGTAGGACGGCAAGCTCATGCGAGCAATGCGGCAGAAAATCCAGCTAACGCTGCCTTTTGCGTGGGACAGCCCCGGTGAATCCGGCGGTGCCCGTGGGGAAGGGACCGAAGTTCGCACGGCGCAACCCGAATCCGAACTCCCGGCACGTAGCGGCCTGGTGGCCCTGGCACCCAAGTCGGTTTGCTCAAGTCCATTGAACCGCCGTGTACGGACCCGTACGCACGGTGGTGTGGGAGGGTGGGGGCCGTGAGGCCCCCACCTATCCCGATCGATACGTTCGGGCCAGATGCGCTTATGTCTGGCGCCGGTGCGATGGATATTGGTGGAGCGCGCGGGGCCGCCACCGCGGCAGGTCTTATCAATGCCAGGGGGTCCTGCGGGCAGTTGATATCTCCGCTCTTGGTGGCCTACGTTTCCAACCAGTTTGGCTGGAACAGCATGTTCTATCTATTCGTGGTGTTCTCTGTCATTTCCGGTACGCTGCTTGCGCTGAAGTGGAACTACGGATCGAGTCCTGCGGCAGCGGAGTGAGGCTTGCCGTTTCGGCAGAAGTTCCCAACGCTGACCTTACGCCCCACACGCAGCCGGCCCTGCTAGGAGGGAGTGTGCGGAGTTGTCTGTGGATGTATCTGGAGAACGTGCGATCGTCTAGCAGACGCGTGGAGTGGAGCAGGGCACCCATGCGGGGTTTACTGGCATCCGCGAACAAGGTGGCCTGGACATCGGAGCATCCTGGCGGTTCACCGGCTAGCCTCATCTTGTTATATGCGCCATGTAGGAAGCCTCCCCCATACGTGTCATATTTGTTTGCCTCGGCAACATTTGCCGCAGTCTGCTTGCGCACAGCATCTTTGAAGTGATGGTGGAAGGGGCGGGTCTCAGCGACGGGTTTAAGATAGCTTCATCCGGCACGGGCGTCTGGCACGCGGGGCAGCGGCCAGATCGCAGGATGCGCCAGGTGTAGCCATGCGGCACTGTTATTCACTCGCAGGATTGCGGGCGCAGCAGTTTGAGCCCTCGGAACTAGCCTGCATTCCCGCGCGTCATTTTGAGGTTCAAGAATATGACATTGGGGCGCCATTTGTCAGGCAAGCTGGATGCGGAGATTTCGGTTGCCTAACGAGGGAATGGGCTCGGTCGCTTCGGTGTATCCTGCTGCCAGCAAGAACGGATTGCGCGCCCGGCGCGGCAGTGTGACAACGATGTCGTGGATATGGATATGGGCGCTGGCGCGCACCAGCTTGCGGAAGAGGGTCCGGGGCGTGGCGCTCTCCAGGCCGTGGCCTACCCGTTTGGCGAGGATGCCCTAGAGCGTACTGGCCATGAGCGTTAGTTTGAGGTCCATGTCGATCTTCATGGGTACCGCAGAGCTGAGGGCATCCATGTAGAAAAAGTCGATGGCATCCGCCAGGGTGTTCTCGAGGACGCCGGACATAGCGCTCAATCAGCCGGGCCGGTGGGACATCCATCTGGTTGGTCAATAGCAGGGTGGGCTTGTCGTGTCCAATGTCCGTAATGGTGACTTGCCGGAGGGGATCGGGATAGTCGCGGAGTTGGACCTTTTCCTCCAGAATGCGCGGTGTACGGAAGGTGCGACCGACATTGCTGAGCCGTAGGCGTCGCCATTGCTCCTGCGGTATGGCAGCCAGGGCCGCCACCATCTTCCGGGAGCGGCGACGCAGGCTCAAGAAGGCTATGCCCATGGCCTGCAGCCGTGCGAGGTTGGCGTACGTGGTAAAGGTGCTGTCGAAGACCAATGCGTGCGGCAGGCTCCCCGTGCGCTCGCGCCAGAAGTCGACAAAGCGAAGGAGCTGATCGTGGCGGTCTTCCTTGCGTATCTGGGCGTCGACATAGACAGTGAGCCGGGCCTCGGCATCGTGCGCTACCAGGGACAGGATGCCGTTCTGGCTGCGGCTACGCTTGGAGATGTAATGCCTTTGGATAAGGGCGTCGTCGCCGTGGTAGGCAATGGTGTGGAAGTCGAGATCAAAGGAGTGCCCTCCTCCCGGCGGAACGCCCAGGGCGTGCGAGGCCTGGTGCCAGGCTTCCATGAGACGTCGACAGTGCCCTGGATGCACGCGGCTGGAATACTCGGTGAGAGTTGAGCGCTCCGGCATGGCGCCCAGTCCGGCAAAGAGCGCCAGCCCCGGATCCAGGGCCTCGGCCATGACAGGGGAGCTTCGCCTCAGGCCCCATAGCTTGAGCTCCAGGAGGGCGCCCATGGCGCAGCCCGCCGGCATGCTGCTCGTTGCCGGCATGTGGCTCTCTCGTAAGAGCACATCGAGCTGGATGCGGGCCAGGTCATGGACAAAGAGGAATCCAAAGTTGGTGCGAAAGTGTAGCGGAGCGAGGTTACGTCGATCGGCTACGGTCGCCCGCCTCGCGGTGGTAACATCGAGGCGTTCCTGGAGGCCGCGTTGGCGCAGTTTTGCCAACTTGGCCGTGCGCATGACGGTGGAATCACTTACGGGGTGTCCCTATTGCGTGAGCAGGGCTGCAATCTCTACGGCGGAAAGGCTCTGCTGCGCACGGAGCTCGACGATGGCGTACCTGTCAAGAGCGGGACTTTTTTTCGCGGATTGGACGGGCTTCATGGGGGGCGGCCTTCTAGGCGGTTGCTCTGGTTGGCCACGAAGAAGGGCAGTTCGGGCTTTTTGTGGAACGGAGAGCAGAGGTTGCGGACGGTGCCATAGGAGTAGTGGAAGCGTTCTGCGACTTCGGCCACGGGGCATGCTCGGCTAATGCGGCACGCAGGGCTTCGTACTGGCAGTGTTGGTGGGCTGGAGGATATGTGCGGGTTAGGAAGGTAAATGGCCACGCTGGGACGCACGAGTCGAGGTAGAGTAGCCAAGAGGCAAGCATTTATACTGGTGTGACTATATACGGAACAGTCACGATATAACTGATAATACTGGATATGACAGGGCAATATATGCCAGTGCTACAGCTGGCATTACATTTGGGAGTGTCACCTGCCAAATATCTGTGGTAATTGAGGCTAGCAGTGTTCGATCATGTTCTCGTGATGGATCGAAGCAATTTGCCCGCTGTTCTTGACATGGACAAGAGCTGGAAGCATCGCCAAAAGGTGCAGCTATTTCGCACCAACGACCCTCATGGCACGGCAGATGTGCCGGATCTCTACTACAATGGCGGATGCGAGCATGAATACGCGATGCTCGAGCGTACGGCTGCGTACCTGCTTTCACGCCTCATCGACCGCTACGGTCTTGCGCGACAGGAAGGTGCCGGAGCAGAAAGCCTGCACGTCCGTGAAGTCTTGTAAGAGTACGTCGGGCCCCTCGGCGGCGAGCGCTTCCATGCCCGTGACGCCGGTAGCGATGGCAACGGAGTAGGCTCCCACGCCTTCCCCGCAACGGATATCGTGCTGCGAATCTCCGATGATCACGATGTCGTTGCCTGCAAAGCGACGGCCTTCGTGTCTGAATGCTCTCTGTGCGGCGATGGCAGGCAGTTTGCCGCGCTCTGCATGGTCGCTGCTAAAGGCGCCAAAGAGGAAGTAGCCTTCCAGTCCCGCGGCCTGGATCTTCAGGTGGGCTGTTTCCTCAATGTTTCCGGTAAGCAGGCCCAGCAGCACGTTGTACGAGCGTGAGAGCGTCTCGAGCAGCGCGCGGACGCCTGGCAGGACGGTAACGGCCGCGGGCCGGATGGATTGCCGGAACCGGGCGGCGTAGTTGCGCAGGGCACGTGGCACAAGGCGCTCCGCCTCTGGCGCAGCGTATCCAGAGCGGTCAAGGATTTCGTGCATGATCTGCGGATCCGTCTTGCCAGAAAACGACACATTCCCCAAGGAAATCGGGCGCCCACACTCGCCCGTAAGCACTTCCTGGAATAGTTTAGGGCCCAACCTGTCGCCTGTCAGGATAGTCCCGTCGATATCGAAGAGAAGCAGCTTACGACTCATGTTCCCCCGTATTGAGCTTCGTAGTAGGCACGGTACGAGGCATCCGCCACGTTGTCTAGCCAACTGCGGTGTTTGAGATACCAGTCCACAGTGGTTCTTAGTCCCGCTCCAAGCGTGTGCCCGGGGGCCCACCCCAGGGATGCGGTAATATAGGCAGCATCGATGGCGTAGCGAAAATCGTGTCCAGGCCGGTCCCGGACAAAGGTGATCAGCGCTCGAGAAGACTGCGCGGGCCGCCCAAGGGCTTCGTCCACGATGTCCAAGAGTAGTGTTACCACCTCCAAATTGGTGCGGGCGCTGGAGCCTCCGACGAGATAGGTGCTGCCTGGTGTGCCGCGGCGCAAGATGAGGTCGATAGCGTCACAGTGGTCCGTTACGTAAAGCCAGTCCCGTACGTTGGCGCCTGTGCCGTATATGGGGACGGGTCGCTGCTTCAGCGCTCGCAGGATGACGAGCGGTATCAGCTTTTCTGGAAACTGGTACGGCCCGTAGTTATTGGAGCAGTTGGAGATGATCGTGGGTAGCCTGTACGTGGCGGCATAGGCCCGCACAAAGTGGTCGGCGGCGGCCTTGGAGGCAGAGTAGGGCGAGCGGGGTGCATACGGGGTTGTCTCGGTAAAGAATTTCCCGTCGGCGGCCGAGCCAAATACTTCGTCCGTTGAGACGTGGAAGAACAGGAAGCGCCCAGGGTCCGTCAGGCCGTCATTCCACGCATGGCGGGCGGCTTCCAGGAGCGAAGCGGTGCCCATGACATTGGAGCGTGCGAAGTCTAGGGGTGCCTTTATGGAGCGGTCCACATGGCTTTCGGCCGCAAAATGTACAACGGTAGTGAAGGCGTGCTGCGCAAAGAGGCGCTGGACCAGCTCGACGTCAGCTACGTCGCCGCGTACGAACCGGTAGTTGGAACTCTTTTGCAGGGCCTGCAGGTTCATCAGATTCCCTGCGTAGGTCAACTTGTCCAGGTTGACAAACTGCACGTCACGGTACCGCAGCACCATGCGCAGCAGAAAATTCGAGCCAATGAAGCCGGCACCTCCGGTTACCAGGACGCGAAGCGGCTCATGCATCCAAGTCATGTGCGGTGGGTGTTGCATCGAGCGGGTCCAGGACGGCGAATACGCATCGCGGATAGGGGTTTCTTCCGTCAACTATCAGCGCGGGCACGCGTTGCGTCTCCATGAAGGTATGCGCAGACTATTTCTTCTTGACGGTACGGTGTTGGTGTACCGGCTCGTTACAGCATGCTCAGTCGGCCTCCTGGCAGCTCACTGGGCGAAATTACGACTTCCGCGTACGAATTCATCACAAGGTACTATTAAGCTGTAGACCTGAAGAGCGTTGGGGCCTCGTTCCCTCTGTGTCAACAAAGAGTAAGACGTGCGCCGTGGAAAGGCGCTATTCTTCCGCGAGTACGAATCCCGCCTAAGAATTGTCGCTCCGGTTTGTAGCAGCCGTGGCGCATTAAGGAGGTAACGATATGGTGTGAAGCACGGCGGTGGAATCAGGCTACGAGAGTAGTTCAGCGACCGTGCGGACTAGAACGCGAGTAAACGCCGAGCAGGCCTCGAAACTTGTAATGTGGGTGCCGACCCTTCGTCTCATAGGTGAAGGCCGATGCCAGTCGGGAAGTAAGCGACACGTTCACCGACTGTGACTCGCCGGGGTGTTGGCGATGGCACGTATGGAAGAGGAGAATAGCAGCAACGCGGGAGGCCCTGTCGGTACTGTGCACGCAGCAACCGGAACCCCGTGAGGGGCAGGCTGGGCCTGCAGGGTGGCGGATGGGGTGCGCCAGGTAAACACTCTCTTGAAAGTCAAGCGGATTGGAGCGCTACAGCGTACAGTTTTGTGTCCTCGAAGTCTGTACCGTGCTTGAGAATCTCGTAGGTGGCGTGTAACAGTTTGCGCATCACGGCTACGATAACGACCATCGGCTATTTGTTCCTGGCTAGCAGTTTATCGCGGAAGACGCTTACATTCGGATCGCATTGCATAGCCACAAGGGCGGGCATGTACAGGGCTTGTCTCAGGCGCCCGTTGCCGACGCGAGAGATACGCCGTGGTCGATTTACACATGTACCTGATTTGTAGTCCCGTACGTCCATACCCGCGTAGGCTACCCCTGCCGTTTGCCCATAAGGCTTTTACGACAAACGGTTTTGTAAGCCAAATGGGTCTGAAGAGTCCAAGTGAATGTGTCCGTTCAATGGGGAATCTGGGCCTTGTGCCGGGTCTTTTCGGTGGCTGTTGGGCCTGATGTTGGGCTTTGCGGCCGGTTTCTACGGCATGCGCACAAGAATGTACACAGGATGTCTTTCAGGATGCGCGCCGTCTGTTGGGCGCCAGAGTGGGTGGATATTGTTGCCCGGACTTGCCCGCAGAACAGGCAATTCCATCAATGCTGCGCGTCCCTGACCTCGTATCCCAGGGTGGTAAGGCTTAGCCGGTCCATGCCGCGCCACATGATCTGGTGGCCCGGGGGGCCATCGCGGCTGCGGTTCTGGTAGCCCCCAAGGACGGCTACCGCCAGGATGGCCTGCTGCAGCGTGCGAGGCGGCGGCAGCTTCACCCGCGTGGCATAGCCGGAAAGAAAGCGCAGCTCCATCTCCGTAAAGAACACCTCCGCATCCAATTCCGGCACCGTGCGGCCGAGCAGGGTCAACACCATGATGCGCCAGGCAACAACACACCAGATCGTGATCCCCCGCTCCAGGCGCAGCGCCGTGCGCAGCGCCATGCTCTCTACCTTGCAGCCGCTCTTCAGTACCCGGAAGAAGTCTTCAATGCGCCACCTCTTCAGGTAATAGTCCAGCATCCGGACCGCATCCTCTGCCGTGTGCAGCTTGATGCTCGTGAGCAGCACCCACTCCAGCGGATTCTGACCCCCAGGCGGATTCGTCTGCCGCACATGCACGCCGTACAGGCTTAAAGCAGCGGCCTTGCCTCGCGGATCCGGAAGCTCCACCCGCTTGTAGCGAAC
Organism: Rhodothermales bacterium; assembly: GCA_965216255.1. Lineage (GTDB taxonomy): Bacteria > Bacteroidota > Rhodothermia > Rhodothermales > Bin80. Next base: position 1,625,628 of record OZ244148.1, on the reverse strand, counting down.
CTCCGCATTAGCCATCCGGTAGCTGCGCGCAGCACGTACCTTGCGGCGCGAGGCCTTCGGACGCGCTGTTACACGCGAGATCTCGATCTCGATCGTCTCGGCCCGGGAAACACTCTTCAAGCTTGCAAACAGCTTCTGGCCTCCGACCAGCAGACGCTCACTTTTGGCACGCACCAGCACATGTACCTGCTGCGCTGTGCGCTGCAGGTCGTAGAGCGCAAAACTGTCCGCCTCCCGGTCCATGATCAACACCACTGAACTCTTCCGCGAGAGCGCCTTTCTTGCCTCGCACACATCCGCATACCCGTTAAGCCACTGCTGCGTCCCGGGCGCTTCAGGGCCCGTGTCCGGCTTCTTGTAGCTGCACCGGAGCACCCCCAGCGGCAAACCGTCCGCCGTCATCGCCATCGTCATATGAAGCGGCACACCGAGCGTCTTTGTCTCTGTCTGATTGCTGCCTATGACCTGCAATCCAGAACAGGCCGGGCGCGTAGCATAGTTCAGCTTCGTGCCATCCTGCACGCAAAGCACCACCTTCTGGCTCCGCATGCGCTCTATCGTGCGCTCGCGGTGCGGCGCCAGGATGTTCTCCGGCGTCACCGCCGAGCCCTCTTTGCTCTCCAGCAGCCGGTAATGACCCTTCACCGCGGCCGCATCATGGGCCGTATGGGCCACGATAGAGCCGCCTGTGACGTCGGCAAGCATGGAGGCACTCTTTACCAAGCGCGCCGACAAGCGGACATCTCCCAAGGGGGCTCCTCCAAATTCTGTCTCGGCCCAGGCCTCACTCGAGATCCCCTCGTGCGGCAACCTCACGGGAGATGCCTCCACACGGGCTACGCCCAGACGCCTGCGCCATGTAGGGTCCAACTCGTACACATACAGCGCCTTCGGCGGTTCCGGCTCTCCATCCGGGCCGGGCCTGCCACCGGCCGTCTGGCCGATACGCACGAAGTTGGCCGCCTTGAAGCACGTACCCTCCTGATCCGGTGCCACATAGGTCTCCACCACCCATGGACGGTAGCCGTAGCGCCTTCCCATGTCCATAGGCAGCCGCTGCAGCACACGGCCCAGTACATGACTGGCCAGATGCTTGCACGGCACCCGGACCAGAAAACGGCTCAAACACACCACGTGGTGCTGCAAGGCCCGGCGCTGCGCTTCGCTCCAGGCCAGATAACGCTCCCGGTCTGCCAGACGCAGCGCCGAAGCGGAAAACCCCACAGCCGCCACATAGCCGTGTGCGCTTGTGATGAGATAGCGCACCTGCGCCCCCACTAACGTCGTCACTCCCCGGGGATGCTCGTGGTGCATGAGCGTATTGAACACCGCACGCTGCTCGTCAGTCTCCACCAGCTCCAGCGCCAAATCCTCTATGCCGTCCAGCGTCAAAGGCACCCCTTCCGCTGCCGGCACAGGAGCCGGCAGCAACCGCGGCGAACTCCCCTTGGCATGGCTGTTCAGCGGAGCGGGCAACACGATCTCGCCGCGCGCCTCCAGCTTGGAGAGCGCCTTTGCACACGTGGCCACCTGCGTCTTTCCCAGGACATCGAAAAAGCCGAAGCGCTCACACACACGATGCGCTATGACCGTACGATTGTCCAGACTCCGGTCGCTGAGCACCTGTCCCAATGCACCTCGGGAAGAAGGCGCGCTCAGCGTACGCAAAATCTGGTTCTGCTGGAACATGCCGTGAAACTACACAGCAAAATTCCAAATGTCGATAGCCGGTTATGGGCAAACGGCAGGGCTACCCATGCCCGCACCGAGAGGCCATCTGGCAACATAAGCAACTCCGCCATCAACTAGATGGCGCTACGCATGGCGATGCCCGGTATGCTGAGCAGCCGTGTGTAGGTTTGCCACAACGACGGCGTAGCCCGGATCAGTCGCCCGGCCTGCTACTGCAGTGCAGTGCAGGAATACGCCGTTCCAAGTGCCGGAGGTGCACTTCCAGATCACTGAGGATTACGCGGCAGGTAGTGGTCGATGCCATTGCAGCATGCAGACGATTCCTGGCCGCGGTCCGCTCGTCAACATAGGTCTGGATCCTGCGCGCCATTTGCCGCAGCTCAAACACCTCAGGTGCGGGCACCTGCCACGGCACGAATTCCATGCGGTATGCATAATCGCAAATAATGATGGCGTCCACCTTGTCGGTCTTGGAAGGCTCCATCTTCGAGCGGCGATAATCCTTGAGCGCACGCGGATTGGCCACCATCACTTCGACGCTTTCGGCTCTGTGCAGGGCCAGGGCGAGATCCAGGCTGTAGGCTCCGGAGGCTTTGACTACGACGCGCACGGGGTGTGTGCCCAGCCAATGAATGAGCTTCTTGTGCCCGGCGGCGCTGTTATCGAACGTACGGTGCGCGATTTTGCCGTTGGAGCTGCGGCGCACGACATCTACCGTCTTTTGGGAGGTATCACATCCTGCATGGGGGGGGTTGTGCATGGCATGTGGGGCGGTTACGTTATGGGTGATACGGATTTGCCGGTCTCCCGCCCGGTAGGCTGCCCGCAAGCAGGCAGCGGCTTATGTGCGTGCATTGTATGCAGGCTCGGCTGCGATACACGTTGCAGTGATGGCCTTGAACACTCTTCAGCATGCATAAGCGACGGGCGGGGGGCTGCTTTTCCTCGCAGGCTCTGCTCTAGGGCGGCCTTATAATATTGCAGCCTCCGGCCGAAGTCATTCGGACAGACCACGGCTGCCGCGGTATGGACGGCGCTATGGTCCTGTTCTTCAAAAACAGACGGCTATGGTGGCGGCCGCGCTGCCGGAGGGCGTTACTGCTGTAACCTCCTGCCCAAGGACCACCCATTGTGTTAGTTGAGGTTGCGATGTGGACGCACGCCGACGGCGGCGCATGGTTACGCGGCTTCTACGCTGCGGTAGGCCCCTAGCGTGTATTGCGACAATCATGACCGGCGCGTTTTTCCCAGGGGCCGAGGTAGCATGCTTCGACCACATTTCCGATGCGCGCCGTGAAGACGTCGTTCTGTTCTCATCGCTACTGCAATCAGGGCCCTGGCACGATACAGCCGGTTTTCTTCATGGTCTAACCCGTGTCACGGACTGGAACAGCCAAGTTGTTTCACGACATCCAGGGTCTGTCGCAATAGCCAAAGCTACCATGAGTGTGCGGTCCAACAGTCGAAGTGATCCCCTATGCATCGGTCCTTGCAATTCTCACGTTCCTGTCTGGTAAATACATATATATAATCGCATGCATCTGGACCATCTTGGCATTTTGTTTGCGGATTACGTCGACATACGAGACACGAGTCGCGTGTGGTGCGTCAGGTACTCATCCCGAAGAAGCAGCCGGGCAAGTTTCGTCCGCTGAGTATTGCCTGCATTTGCGACCGGGTAGCGCAGACATCGGCCATGTTGGTGCTGGAGCCGATCTTCGAAGCGGACCTGAAAGAGGAGTAGTATGCCTACCGGAGGGGACGTGGCGCACAGGGAGCGGTCAAGCATGTCCACAGACTCCTGAATAGGGGTCACAGGGAGGTGGTTGACGCAGACCTGTCGAACTACTATGGCGAGATACCGCATGAGAAGATGATGCAGTTCATGGCGCGTCGCATAAGCGATGGTCGGATGCTGAAACTCATCAATTCATGGCTGATCATGCCAGTAGAGGAAGATGACGGCAAGGGAGGCAAACGTCTCACGAACCGTGCAAGGAAGCAAGGGAAAGGGACCCCGCAGGGGGCACTGATTTCGCCGCTTCTGAGCAATACTGGCGATCTCCGATCGCCTACATGCGCCGCTTCATTCTTGCCTGGAAGCGGCTGGGCTATTTCGGATGCCGGTAGTAGAGCAGACACGAGGCGAGTACTCATCGAAGCCGCAGAGGGCAAAATAACGCACGTACCAGGATGGCGCCGACATAGGAAGAGAGGCTATCCGTAACAGTGCCGGCAACTCCTATCGATTTGTTGAAGGGGCAGGCAAATAAACAGCGGGGGTATAAACGTGAACTTGATTCATCTTATAATGCATGAGGATACAAGCAAGAGAACCCACATGCGTAGGTTTGTATTCCATGCAAATTGCTAATAACCCGTGACTTACAGTCGATATTTGCCACCATAAGAATGTTAGTGGATTCTGGCGAATAAGGTGGGGAAGATCAAGCTGGGTTCTCCAGGAACAGGAGAGGTGCGATCAGAAAAGACTACTCAAACGTGTTCGTCAGGATTTGCATTTGATGTTAAGATAGGGTAGATTTCAATCCCCGCAATTAGGCGGGTATAGTCTTGCCCCGTTGTCGGGTTACCTGCTAAATAGTATTGCCGTTCAGGCGGTTGAACCGCTACGTGCCGTTGAATGGAAAGAACGTTCTTCTGCGTACCCTCGACCGAGTACGCGGCTCTTTCAACTAGAGGGTGGTGTGGCCTAGCATCTGCTGGGAAGAGCCACTATAGTAACCGCTCCTCTTGGCAGCGGGAGTCATGATGTGCTTGTACCGGGCCGCCCTTGATGCCGAGATAGGTGGCGGATTTCCGGTGGCAAGTGTTTCGCCTGCACGAAACTGCGTGATTGGCGTGCCGTGTGAATGCACGGAGCAAGGCAAATACATTGGTGTGCAGGCAAGGGATAGATCCTCGGCTCTTATGGCGTTTGGGGCTCGGTTGGTGGAACTGGTCCAGCGTCACATTCCGGCGAGTCCACTTTCAGGTTGTCAGGATCTGATGCGAGCGTTCGGCTTTCTGCGCGCCTAATTGGTAAACACTATATCTGCGAATGGTACAAATGTGCAGCGACGCGTGGAAATAGCCGAAGTTGCCTGTCGTTCCGTGTCGGAGTTGCAGTCATTTATGTGCGCATGGGAATCCTTAACTCGCCAGCACCTGGCCACTTGTCGTAGGTGCTGGCTTGTGCTATGGCTAAACTGCGAACACGACCGGTTGCTTGGTTTATGGGTAAGGGCGAAGCTGCGCGGGCTGGTACCCTGCCCCGGAAGTGGTTTCGACGGCGGATGCTTGCCATGGGGTAACAGTAGGCGGGGGTGTACCACAGGTTTGGCTCTGGCCATTAACAATCTTGTGGGTAAGCTATTCGCCGAGTAGGGCAATCTAACGTTATTGACAAGGCTTTCAATTTGGAATGCTAGCGAGGCTTTCCCTTAGACGGACGAGACCGTGATTCGCGTCATCGCTGGAGGGTTCGGAGCTTGTGAATGGGGCACAGCCTCTGGCTTGCATGCCAATATCTCTGCGGTAGGCATCGGTATGTACCATAAAGACAGGGCGCAATGAAGGCGGTGTGATTGGGCAGCAGATTACCCTGGAAATCGGATGAACTGAGCGGCTGTAAATGAACGTATACACCCATAGGGTGCAGGCGCCCGGTGGAGCGGGCTGGTTCCTTCCGTAGGATCGCAAGAAGCCGGTCGCTTCTTTCGCATTTGTTGCTCCCATGACTAAGGCCTTTGTCCGTGCCCTTGAAGCCTTTGTCAAGTGCAAGAGCGTCGACTTGACTGCGTTCAGGGCTTTTGAGCGCGGGCATCAGTGTCCGCAGCAGCATGTGTGGCCCGGGGGCAAAGGTGTTCTGTACCTAGGCAATAAGAAGGTGCGGGCGATGCGCACGCAGGCCTGTACTAAACCTGCCGTGTGGCATCGCAGGACGCCTTGCGTAGCCTCTACCGGGATGCCCAGTGCCCTACACGCTCTACTTGGATGGCGACGATTTTGGGTCGCTGCTCATCAAGTTTTGTCCAGTATTTCCTGATTCCAGCTTCTCATGCGGTTAGTGATGCGATGCACAGGATGGTGGCGGCAAAGCTTGTTGTCCGGCATGATTTGGCTGACTGTAGCTGCGGGGCTTCTTGGCGGCTCTGGTCTGACCGGTGGAGGACAGGCGTATGCGCAGCAGCACAACAGTGGAGATTCCTCGCATGTGTCCTATTCGGCAAGAGGTGCGGGTCTCTATCACCGCACGGGAGTTGCGCATGCATTTTGGGGCGGAGCGGTTGGTGGGTTGATGTGGGAGCCCGAAGGGGTTGTTCCGGGAAGATTTGGCAGTACCCCAAAAGATACGAGCGAAGCCTGCCTTTTCCCCTATCGAAGCCGGAAGGGTCTGGTACATTTTCCCGGCCGCAATTGTCTTGGAAACGTTGGCAATCAGTTGTGTGGTGTGTTGCATTCAATGACGCGCCAGAGTGTGTTAGAGACTCACGCGGGCGTTCAGGGTGCCTATTCAGCCTTCTATTCTGCGGACCCGAGTAGTGGGGGAGCTATTGTTGCCGCGGTAAACAATGGGAACACAGGAGTCAGGCTTGGCATGCCCGAGCCTGCCTGCTCGCCAGAAGGAATTCTGCACCGGGCCCTGCGTATCGGTGCAGCGGAAGGCCGGACGGTGCGCCGGCAAGCACCTGCCCTGCCCCGTTCCTCGTCATTGTCGGCCGCGCTTAGCAAGTGGACGCACGCACGGGGAGCAGGCCGTAAGCCCTCCATTAAAGTGGAGGACAGCCGTGCCCGGGAAAGCACGAGCGGCATCGGGTTTGCGGTGCGCCAAAGCGACACTACCGAGACAGAAATCCGGGTCGACTATGAGACGCGTGCGGTTCCGGCAGCGCCGGATGATTTCGTGTCACGTGTGGGAGCGCAATCGCTTGCGCCGCGGGAATTGACGAATACACTAAAGATTCCATTCGTCGCGGATCGCTTGGAGGAGGGCGACGAAGCCTTCTCCGTGCAGCTGCCAGATCCGGTTCACGGCGCGCTCGAGCACGCCCTGGGACAGGGCACGGTAACGGACGATATGCTGGGCGCAAGCGCAGGCGCCAATGCGAATTACCAGTTGCCGAAAGAAGCCTCAGGCTCAGACTGCTCGGACCATCACTGCATTTTTGCCACGTCACGTGGTGATCCAACTATTGATGAATGCACAGTTCCCGAGAGCTCGGATCATGTGCGGTTTTACGCGTCTAGGGGTTATGCCGTTACCGGTTCATACATCAGATATCAGACGGTTGATGGCACTGCCGAAGCTGGTACGGATTATGTGGACAGCGCGGCGAAAGTCGTGTTTCCAAATGGATTTGGCGTCGAGACTCTCGCGTGCTTCGATATTAGCCTGACTGATGATAACGACCGCGAGGGGGATGAATATTTTGTCGTCTATTTCTATGATGACAACAACGACCCCTTTGGACGCATCAACAATTTCGACTACACGGTTACCATTGAGGACAATGACAATACTCCGGGCATTGTGGTACGCAATGGGCAAGCCAACGAGAACGACGGGTCGATGGTATTCACTGTCGATCTGGAATCCGCGGCCAGCGCGGAGGTAACGGTTGATTATGAAACGAGCGACGGTTATGAGCGCTATCGGGAGGGCGAATCTTCGGCAACGGCGGGCGAGGACTACACGCACACGACCGGGAGTGTGACCATAGCGGTGGGAGCATTGGAAGCGTCGTTTTCAATACCGATACTCGACGATACGAAATGGGAGCCGACCGAGCTCTTTACCGTAACTGTCTCGACGGAGGGCAGCGTGCCGGTAGCGGGTAGCACGGCTCGGGGCAGTATCCTGGAGGACGAATTACTTCCGAGCCTTTCCATTAGCGATGCCTCGGGTTCGGAGAGTTCTGGAAGTTTCGACTTCAACGTTTCGATGACGCTCCCGTCAGCAGAGGATGTCATCGTGTTTTATTACACCGCAGCCATTGGGGGCGCGCAAGCCGGCAGTGACTATGTTGACATTCCGTCTACCCGACTAATCATACCCGCGGGTGAAACCACGGCTACGATATCGGTCCAGATCCTGGACGACCAGATTGATGAAGGACACGAATCATTTGAACTGAGAATCTACGGCTCGAGTTATGCCGATATTCGGGACGGCGTGGGGGTAGGTAGGATTAAGGATGATGATGCGGCGCCCGAGGTCTCCATCTTCGACGGTAGCGCGAATGAGGATGACGGAGAGATCACTTTCAGAATAGCGCTGGATAAAGATAGCGGGGGTAGGGTGCGCGGCAGGTTTTCGGCTTTGAGCGAGACGGAGGATACGGCCGTGGAAGGCGAGGACTACGTGGCGATAGCGGAAGGAAACTGGGCGATTCCAGCGGGGAAAAAGGAGACGAGCGTATCTGTTTCGGTCCTGCCGGATGCATTGGTTGAGCCGGACGAGACGTTCACGGCGACGATCGTGTTCGTGTATTTTGCGAACCGAGGCGACACCGAGGCCACCGGCACGATAGTGGATGATGATACGGCGCTGCAGCTATCGATTGCGGATACGAGCGCAGCCGAGAGTGCAGGCGAGATGACGTTTCGGGTGTATCTGGACGGGGCGAGCAGCGAGGGCGTGACGGCGCAGGTCAGCACAGCGGACGCTACGGCGACGGCGGGAGTGGACTACAGCGCGGTTACCGGCGGCAGTGTGACGATATCTGCGGGAGATATGGAGGCGTTCGTCACGGTCTCCGTACTGGATGACATGGTAGACGAGAGCAACGAGACGTTCACGGTAACGTTAACGGGCCCGGTGAACGCCGAGTTGTCCGATGGTGCCGCCACCGGCACTATAGAGGATGATGATGATATGCCCCGGCTATCGATTGCGGATACGAGCGCAGCCGAGAGCGCAGGCGAGATGACGTTTCGGGTGTATCTTGACGGGGCGAGCAGCGAGGGCGTGACGGCGCAGGTCAGCACAGCGGACGCTACGGCGACGGCGGGAGTGGACTACAGCGCGGTTACCGGCGGCAGTGTGACGATATCTGCGGGAGATATGGAGGCGTTCATTACGGTCTCTGTGCTGGATGATATGATTGACGAGAGCGAAGAGACGTTCACGGTGACGTTAACGGGCCCGGTGAACGCCGAGTTGTCTGATGGTGTCGCTACCGGCACTATAGAGGATGATGATGATATGCCCCGGCTATCGATTGCGGATACGAGCGCAGCCGAGAGTGCAGGCGAGATGACGTTTCGGGTGTATCTGGACGGGGTGAGCAGCCGGGGCGTGACGGCGCAGTACAGCACGTCGGATGCTACGGCGACGGCGGGATCGGACTACAGCGCAGTTACCGGCGGCAGTGTGACGATATCTGCGGGAGATACGGAGGCGTTCGTCACGGTCTCCGTGCTGGATGATATGATTGACGAGAGCGAAGAGACGTTCACGGTGACGTTAACGGGTCCGGTGAACGCCGAGTTGTCTGATGGTGTCGCTACCGGCACTATAGAGGATGATGACGATATGCCCCGGCTATCGATTGCGGATACGAGCGCAGCCGAGAGTGCAGGCGAGATGACGTTTCGGGTGTATCTGGAAGGGGCGAGCAGCCGGGGCGTGACGGCGCAGTACAGCACGTCGGATGCTACGGCGACGGCGGGATCGGACTACAGCGCGGTTACCGGCGGCAGTGTGACGATATCTGCGGGAGATACGGAGGCATTCATCACGGTCACCGTACTGGATGACATGGTAGACGAGGGCAACGAGACGTTCACGGTGACGCTAACGGGTCCGGTGAACGCCGAGTTGTCTGATGGAGTCGCCACCGGCACTATAGAGGATGATGATGATATGCCCCGGCTATCGATTGCGGATACGAGCGCAGCCGAGAGTGCAGGCGCGATGACGTTTCGGGTGTATCTTGACGGGGCGGGCAGCGAGGGCGTGACGGCGCAGGTCAGCACGTCGGACGCTACGGCGACGGCGGGATCGGACTACAGCGCGGTTACCGGCGGCAGTGTGACGATAGCTGCGGGAGATACGGAGGCGTTCGTCACGGTCACCGTACTGGATGACATGGTAGACGAGGGCAACGAGACGTTCACGGTGACGCTAACGGGTCCGGTGAACGCCGAGTTGTCTGATGGAGTCGCCACCGGCACTATAGAGGATGATGATGATATGCCCCGGCTATCGATTGCGGATACGAGCGCAGTCGAGAGCGCAGGCGAGATGACGTTTCGGGTGTATATTGACGGGGCGAGCAGCCAGGGCGTGACGGCGCAGGTCAGCACAACGGACGCTACGGCGACGGCGGGATCGGACTACAGCGCGGTTACCGGCGGCAGTGTGACGATATCTGCGGGAGCTACGGAGGCGTTCGTCACGGTCACCGTACTGGATGACATGGTAAACGAGGGCAGCGAGACGTTCACGGTGACGTTAACGGGCCCGGTGAATGCCGAGTTGTCTGATGGTGTCGCCACCGGCACTATAGAGGATGATGATGATATGCCCCGGCTATCGATTGCGGATACGAGCGCAGCCGAGAGTGCAGGCGCGATGACGTTTCGGGTGTATCTTGACGGGGCGAGCAGCGAGGGCGTGACGGCGCAGGTCAGCACGTCGGACGCTACGGCGACGGCGGGATCGGACTACAGCGCGGTTACCGGCGGCAGTGTGACGATATCTGCGGGAGCTACGGAGGCGTTCGTCACGGTCACCGTACTGGATGACATGGTAGACGAGGGCAGCGAGACGTTCACGGTGACGTTAACGGGTCCGGTGAACGCCGAGTTGTCTGATGGTGTCGCCACCGGCACTATAGAGGATGATGATGATATGCCCCGGCTATCGATTGCGGATACGAGCGCAGCCGAGAGCGCAGGCGAGATGACGTTTCGGGTGTATCTAGACGGGGCGAGCAGCGAGGGCGTGACGGCGCAGGTCAGCACAACGGACGCTACGGCGACGGCAGGATCGGACTACAGCGCGGTTACCGGCGGCAGTGTGACGATACCTGCGGGAGATATGGAGGCGTACGTCACGGTCACCGTACTGGATGACATGGTAAACGAGGGCAACGAGACGTTCACGGTGACGTTAACGGGCGCGGTGAACGCCGAGTTGTCTGATGGTGTCGCCACCGGCACTATAGAGGATGATGATGATGTGCCCCGGCTATCGATTGCGGATACGAGCGCAGCCGAGAGCGCAGGCGAGATGACGTTTCGGGTGTATCTGGACGGGGCGAGTAGCCAGGGCGTGACGGCGCAGGTCAGCACCACGGACGCTACGGCGACGGCGGGATCGGACTACAGCGCGGTTACCGGCGGCAGTGTGACGATACCTGCGGGAGATACGGAGGCGTTCGTCACGGTCACCGTGCTGGATGACATGGTTGACGAGGGCAGCGAGACGTTTACGGTGACGTTAACAGGCCCGGTGAATGCCGAGTTGTCTGATGGTGTCGCCACCGGCACTATAGAGGATGATGACGTGGTCCGGGTCAGCATTGCGGATAGCCGGGCTGGTGAACTGGATGGCAGTGCCGTATTTGTAGTCAGCCTGGACCGGGCGAGCACGCAGCGGATCTCTGTTGAATACGCCACCGTGGATGCTACGGCGCGAGCTGGCTTGGACTATTTGGCAAAAAGCAACACACTGAATTTCGATGCCGGGATAACGGAAAAGTCTATTGCCGTAACCATTCTGGCAGACGGTCTCGACGAGGAGGACGAGACGTTTTTGCTGCGCCTGGCCAATCCTGTAAACGCTGCCATCAGCCGCGGTACCGCAACGGGCATGATCGTGGATGATCAGCCAAGGCTGAGTATCACTGGAGTCACGGTAGGGGAAGGAGCTGGTACGGTGGATTTGACGGTGAGTCTGGATGCAGCGAGTGTATGGGCAGTGACGGTAGAATTTGCAACGGCGGAAGGCACGGCTTCAGCCGGCCAGGATTTTCTGGCGGCTGAGGGCACGTTTTCCTTTCTGCCGGGAGTGATCGAGCAGACGATTACGGTAGTGATCCTGGAGGACGCCGTGTATGAGGGCGAGGAGACATTTGAGGTTATGCTTTGGAATGCGACGACGGCAGCGATTGAGGCCGGCGTGGCGACGGTCATCATAGAGGACAATGACGCGGCGCTGCGCCTCTCGATTGCGGACGTAGCGGTGTTTGAGGATGCTGGTGCAGCCGTCTTTACCGCCACTCTAAGCAGTGTTTCCACCGTTGAAGTGAGCGCCAGTTACACGACACTGGACCAGACAGCGGTGGCGGGTGAAGACTACACGGCGACAAGCGGCGAGTTGCAATTTTTGCCGGGGGAAACGGCACAGACTGTTTCCGTAGCCATTTTGGATGATGCGGCAGACGAGGCAGACGAGACGTTTCTTATCAGGCTGTCCAATGCACAGGGTGCGGTGCTTGTGGACCGGGAGGCCGTCGGCAGGATTCTGGATGACCAGCCCATGGTGAACATCGCGGATGTGTCGGTAGACGAGGATGCCGGTGATGCTGTATTTGCGGTAACGCTGGATGCGGCGAGTGTGTTTGAGGTGACGGTCGGCTACGAAACCCTGGACCGCTCGGCCGTGGAGGGAGAGGACTATGTGCGGGCCACAGGGACGCTGATCTTCGCCGCTGGAGTGAGGCAGCGGCAGGTGATTGTACCTATTCTGGATGATGCTGTGGATGAGGCGGACGAGGAGATGTTCGTAGTGCATTTGCACAGCGCGACGGCAACGCGGATAACGGACGCTCAGGCTATCGGGACGATTCGAGATAACGAGGACACACCGGAGCTGGCTGTGCAGGACATTGAGGTGTTCGAGCATGCTTCGCCGGCGGTGCTCACGGTAACCTTGGGCTCGCCGAAGTCGGACGAGGTGCGCGTGTTTGTCGCGACAAGCGATGGTACGGCAATAGCCGGATCAGATTACGTGGCATTGCAAGAGGAAGTGGTTTTGGCTCCTGGAGAGACGCTGCAGCGTGTGGACATCGAAGTGCTGGAGGATGACATTGTGGAGGGTAGCGAGGCGTTCACGGTCACGCTGAGCGGAGAGCAGGGCGCCCCGGTAGCGCAGCGCGAGGCCACGGTGACGATCAGGGACAACGACACGGTAGCGGGGCTGAGCATTGGCGACGCTACGGTACAGGAGGCTGCGGGCAATGCGGATTTTACCGTGGCGTTGAGTAAGGCGAGCGCGCAAGAGGTCCGTGTGGCCTATGCTACGGCGGAGGGCACCGCAACGGCGGGACTGGACTATGCGTCGGCGTCGGATGTGCTGACGTTTGCGCCGGGGGAGACTGAAGGCGTGATTTCTGTAGCGGTACTGGACGACAACTTGGACGAGGGAAACGAGACATTTCTTGTCAGCCTTGGTACCGCGGAGGGGGCGACTGTAGTGGATGGTTCGGGACAGGGCACGATACTTGATGACGAGGGTGCTCCGTCGCTGAGCCTGGAAGACCTTACTGTACGCGAAGCCGCGGGTGTGGCGTCCGTGCGCCTGGGCGTGCGGCCTGCAAGCGGGCAGGCCATAACAGTGGGCTGGGTGTTGGAGGATGGCACGGCGCTTTCCGGCCAGGACTTTGATGGGACGAGTGGTACCGAATCCATCGCCGCCGGGAGCAGCAAAGCCTTCATTGATGTAGCTATCCACATAGATGGGTTCGTCGAACCGGACGAGACCTTCGTAGTGAGGCTGACAGAGATCCCGGAAGGCGTGGAAGCCGGCCGGGATTCGGCCATCGTAACGATTGTGGACGATGATAAGCCGGTGGTTGGTATCGGGGACATTACGGTGCTGGAGCATGCAGTTGCGGCGCAGTTTAGCGTAACGATGGATCAGCCTGCCTACGGTCCGGTGACGGTTAACTATGCCAGCGTCGATGGCACGGCAACGGGGGGCGAGGATTATCGGCCGGTGGCCGGCATTCTCGCCATTGCGGCAGGGGAGCTGAGCGCCGTGATCAGTGTGCCGGTAATTGATGACAATCGGGTGGAAGGCCCGGAAGTTTTCATGATGATTCTCAGCGGAGTGGTGGGCGCGACCATTGACGACGGAGAAGGGGAGGCCACGATTCAGGACAACGACGAATTCAACTTGAGCATTCAGGATGTAGAAACTGACGAAGACGGGGGTGTGGCCGAGTTCACGGTATCGCTGGACGTGCGCAATACGGCGCAGGTCGTAAGCGTGGACTATGCGAGCACCGACGTTACTGCGACGGCGGGTTTGGATTACAACGCCCGGACCGGAACGCTGGTGATACCGGCTGGAGCTCCTTGGGGGACCATACTTGTTCCCGTGCGCGACGACGGGTTGCATGAGGGTCCGGAGACCTTTACGGTGACGCTAAGCGGAGCCGTGCATGCGAATATTGCACGGCAGACGGCGACGGCGACGATTGTAGACAATGATCTGAGAGGGCTGGGCATAGAGGATAGCCGGGCGGTAGAGAATGCCGGGTCGCTGACATTTGGCGTGCGGCTGGACGGGGCCAGTCATGGCCCGGTGACCTTCAGGTACGAGTTGGTAGATGCTACGGCGCTATCCGGCTCGGACTACGTAGCCGGCGGGGGCAGTTTGATGTTCCTGCCAGGCGAGATGTCGAAGACGATTGAGGTGGAGCTCATTGACGACGAGATCGATGAGCCCGAGGAAAGCCTTAAGCTGGTGGTAGTGGAAGTGGAAGGCGCATTCACGCTGAATGCGGAGGCGACGGGAAGGATAGTGGACGACGACCCGGAGTCGGAGCTGGTTGTCTCGGATGCTACGGCGAGTGAAGGCGACGGAGAAGCCGTATTTGCGGTAATGCTGGGCCGCGAAAGCGGCTGGGAAGTGAGTGTGGACTACGAGACGGTGGAGCAGTCGGCAGAAGAGGGGAGGGATTACGAGCGCGTGCATGGTACGCTGACGATTCCAGCCGGGGAAACCATGGGAGAAATCCGGGTGCCTGTACTGGAGGATACGATAGCGGAGTCTGACGAGACGTTTCTGCTGCGGTTGTTCAATGCGCAGAACGCCAGTCTGGCTCGGGTCGAGGCTGTGGGTACCATCCTGGGCAATTCTACAAGGCCGGTTTTGGATATTGATGACGTGCGGGTACCGGAATCCGGGGGCAGTGCCGTCTTTACGGTGCGGCTTAGTGGGCAGAGTACGCAGCAGGTGGAAGTATCGTACGCCACGGCAGACGAGACGGCGGAGGCGGGAGAAGATTACGAGGGCCAGCGCGACAAACTGATCATGGAAGCGGGTGCCGTGGAGGCAACCATCACGGTGCCGGTGCTGGACGATGCGCTGGATGAGGCCGACGAAGAGACGTTCGTGGTGCGGCTCAATAGTGCCGTGCATGCGGATATAGGAGATATGGAAGGCAGGGGCACGATAGTGGATGACGATGCCGATCTCACGCTCAGCATCAACGACATTCAGGTGAGTGAGGATGCCCGGGTGGCGGCCTTTTCGGTGACGCTCAGCAGGCGAAGTAGTGAAGTGGTAACGGTGCAGTTCGAGACTTCCGACGCTTCTGCAGCGGCACCGCCGGACTACACGGCTTCCCGTGGAATCGCAGTGTTTGAGCCTGGCAGCAGCACGGGCAGTGTACAAGTTGTCATTGTGGACGATGCGCTGGACGAGGAAGAAGAGACCTTCCAGGTATCACTTAGCAAAGCGACCAATGCGCGGATAGCCAAGGGCGTAGGCGTGGGTACGATACTGGACAATGACAGTATGCCGCAGCTCCGGATAGACGACATTGTTGCCCTTGAGAATAGTGGATGGGCAGTGTTTCGAGTGCGGCTTTCGGGGGCGACGGGTCGACTGGTTACGGTACGGTACCGCACGGTGGACGGAACCGCGCAGGCGGGGCTGGACTACGAGGCGCAGGTGGGCGTGCTGATATTTTCTCCCGGATCTGTGGAGGAGTCCGTTGCCGTGCCACTCCTGCGTGATGGCAGGGACTGGAGAGAAGAGACGTTTTCCGTAATACTGGAGTCGGCAGACCATGCCCGGATTGAGAATGCCGTGGCTGTGGCAACAATAGTGGAAGAGGAATCGGTGCTGGAAGGAGTGTTGGGGGAATACGTGGCGCGTTTCACCAGAGCGGCAGCAGGGCATGTGGTGGAAGCCTTAGACGAGCGGATGCGGTGGCTGGATTCTGCGCCCCGGTGCGTGCCGAGGGTGGGGCGGGGCTTGGACATGCTGAGCCTGCGGCACGTAAATCCGTCATGGGATCCGTCTGCGGGGGAAATCCTGTCTGGCTGTGCACTGGGCGTAACAACAGAGACAGAAGGGGGTGCTTTTAGCCTGTGGGGGCGGGGTGCGTTTACGCGGTATAGTGGGCGCGAAGGTGCGCTGACTCTACAGGGTAACGTGACGACTGCGGCGTTGGGAATGGATTACCGTTGGCATCGTGGTTTTATGGCGGGGCTGCTTCTTGCGCGAAGCCTGGGATCGGGAACTTTCACGATGCCGGAACAGGAAGGGGAGGCGAGTTCGTCGCATACGGGCGCGTACCCGTACGTGCGCTACGCGCTGGGTGGAAGTGCCGTGTGGGCTCTGGCTGGCTTCGGCGGCGGCACGGCGGAAGTGGCAAGTGCAGCCAGTGTGGAGGCCTCCTTGAGGTCGAGACTGGCAGCGGTCGGGGCCCGGGGAAGGCTGCTCACGGCAGCGGCGGGCCGCCTGTCTTACCGGGCAGATGCACTGCTTGTACGCACTACGGCGGATGCACTGGAAATTCGGGTAAGCAGACTGCGCGCCGGGCTAGAGGCCGCGCTCACAACGAGCCGAATAATGAGCCCGTACGTAGCGGCGGGCCTTAGGCGCGACGGCGGAGATGCGGAGACGGGATATGGCTTGGAGCTCGGCGGGGGGATGCGTCTGGCACACCCGAGTCGGAAGCTGCGCGCAGAATTCAGCTCCCGCGGGCTGGTTTCGCATGCGGCGGCAGGGTTCACGGAGTGGGGCGTGGCCGGCTCGGTGCAATACGGTGTGCATGGTGGGCTGGGCCCGGCGACGAAAATCAGCCCGTCGTGGGGGCGCGCCCGCTCTGGGGGACTCGAGGCATTATGGCGCCATGACACGGTGGCGGATGCGATATATGGGGCTCCGGGCGAAAGGCGGATGGAGATCGAGTTGGGCTACGGATTCCCCCTTACCGCGGGCACGGGCGTGACCCGGCCTGTGATGGCTGTAACGGTCCGTGACCGGGGCAAAGACTACAGGCTAGGCTACGAGGTAAGGTTGCGCAAGGCGCTTGCCGTGTCGGTGTCCGGGATAGCACGCGAGAGTACATCGCCCTACCAACAGGTAGCCTATGGAGTAAGTGCGCGCGCGGCGCTACGGTGGTGATGGAAGCATCTACAACACTGTCTGCTCCTGTGCTTTTCCTGAGTTCGACGGTTTGCAGGCCGTAACATACTGTGTTTGTGGGACAAACAGGCCGGGTTGAACGGTATAATTCCACCGTGCTGGATGGCAATATACCGCCCAGAATCCTACTTCCACGACGGGCCCTCCTTCAGCAGGACCGTCGCACGCTGCAGCGTCTGACGGGCGGCCTTGAAGAGACGGATCTCCGTGCTATTCCCGGCTGAGGGTAGGGCATAAAGCGCGTTAGTGTTGTTGTCCTGGATTACCGACGCCTCGACGCGCCTCAGTTCCGAGAGAATGCCTCCTCGTGTCTATTCCGGCGAATTTGAACAGTCAATCCAATTGATCGTGAACGCCCAATCCTTTGCAAATCAAAAACAAGCGTTACGTACGGTGTGCGTTATTCTTGTTGGTGATTGCCCGAAAACGATTTGAGTGGTCTTTAGGCTTCAATCTTGGGTAAGTTTCTCCAGCGGACGGTCCCACTGTTCATTGGCACAGAGGGGTTCTGTCTCCATCATTCCAAATATCCACTACTGCTCCAAAAGTCTGGCCACAGCCCCCCTTCCGGCCTTGGCACTGCGGGCGTAGGCGGCCGGCATGGTGGGGGATTTCCAGCGGCCTGCCTGCTGGAGTTCGACGAGCGTGGCCCCCTTCGCGGCCAGGCTGTGGGCGGCTCCCGTGCGCCCGCTGTGTCCAGAGTAATTGTCGATCAGGCCAGCCGCCCGCGCGGCGGCCCGGATGCGCTCGGATATCTGGCGCGCACACAGTCCGAAGAGCCGCATTTCGGGGGTGTGGTAGGGAGACCAGAGGCCGGTGAGGGCTTGCACCGTGGCGCGCGTGAGGTAGGCCACGTGAGGCTCGCTGGCCTCTTGGTCCGTCTCAGTGGGCATGGCAAGCCTGAGCCGTCCACTGCCGTCGGGCTCCACCGAGACATCCGCCCAGACAAGCGCCGCCGCCTCGCTGCGGCGCAGCAGAGCATCGCGCATAACCCTTATGATGGCAATATCCAGCTGCCCCCGGCGCCGGGCCTGGACCTCGGTTTCGAGCTGTCCGCCGCGGCCTCTGCGCTGTGTGCATGCCGTAGCCTCGATGGCGGCGATGACGGATTCTGTGAGTGGGGCGGCCTGGCGGGGCGTGCGCGGATTCTGCCGGTGGAGGCCCCTGATCGTGCGCCGAACGCTGGCGTGCGTGGTGGGAGAGGGCAGGCCCACTTCGTCGAAGGCGCTTTTGATGGCGGCCGCCGCCTGCGCGCGCCAGCTGTGGCTCTTCTCCGCGCCAGGCCCGGCCAGGTAGTTGGCCACGTCGACCGGGGTGGCATCTAGCACGTCCTCTTCCAGCCACTGGCCGAAGGCCCGTACATGCAGGGCATAGACACGCTGCGTGGCCGGGGCCCGAGCAGAGCGCAGCGCCTCGCACGTGGCCTCGGAGACTTCCGCAGCGGAAACAGGGTGCCGAGATGGGGGAACGGGCTCGAGTGCAAATGGGGAGTCAATCTGCAGGGCCAAAATTCCGAAAAGATCTGAGTGGGAGAATTTCTGGATACGCCTGGGGCGGCAGTTAGGTCCGTTAAGGACCCTTAACAGATATGACGGTCAGCCGCCGCGTACACCCCTGAAACCCGCCAGCGCAGCATGAGCTATTGCCCGATGGTGAGAATGCCTATCGGCTTGCACAGGGCTCCAGTACGGCAATTCAGGGGCAATTTTCAGGATTGTCGGAGTCTGACGGACCTAGGTGAATGCACTCAGAACCCGGTGTCCATGCCGCTGAGTGCATGCACGTGCGTGGAATAGGCCACTCTTCAACTGTTGCAGCCAGCCTGCACGTTGCTATCCGGTTCCGCCCGTGAGCGTCGTTTTTCTCGGCAGTGTCCGCGGCTTGCTTGTTCAGGCAGCCAGATGCTGGCGCGCTCGCCGCTCAGTCTCCCGCTGGCGCAGTATCAATCCGAGTCGATGCACATTTGCCGCCACAACCGAAAGCACCACGCTGCGCGCAAATCCCTCCTTGCCGTGCGCCCGCACTCGATTCAATCCGCGGTGCTCCACGTTGTTGATCGCTGACTCAATGGCCGGATGCTGCCGACGCGCTGCTACGAACTCTTCCGCCCTTTCCCGCTCACGATCGGCCTCCGTGCCTTTTCCCTTCCTGGGCATCGCAGCCAGCCCCAGCTCTGCCTCAAACGCGGTAAATTGTCTGGGCTGGAAAAGCCCCTGTCCACACTACAGGAAACCACGGCACCGTAGCGCTTTTTCGTATCGGTTAACAGGTGCACGGCCGCGTCTACGTCCGTGCCCTCCCACTGACTCATGTGGTGGAGTATGAATGGGTGCCGATCTTCTATGATACACACCGGCACCCCCAACTTGGCCATGATGCCTGCATTCCCCTTGCAGTTTCAACCGGTACGCTCTTCATACACCGAAACATTTTCTCCTCGAGCGGGATCCTGGATCAATCGCCGCACTACCTGCTCTATCGGACGCTCACAGTGCGTCAAATTCCGCGAAATCTCTAGATGCGGCACGGGCCGCTACTGCAACGCGTGCAACGTGAACTCCGCTTTCTTTACCACCACCTGGCATATTTCCAAGTAGGCCTGTACATCCTCTCTCGTGCGCCATCTGCGCGCCTGACCCACCGGAGCAAAGTGCGCATGCGCAGCCAGCTCCTGTACTTGCGCCAGCCCTCTATGCTGTACCTCAATGCCGCCTGAGTGACCAACAGCACTACACATTGTATGGCATCCCACAACAGCCGCACATCGGTCGGCCAGTCTACGTCGGTCTCCACAACAAAACGGTCTGCCCATGCATGCAACTCTTCTGCAGCACCCACTTCCTGGTGCCCGTAGGCGACTACGATCTGGTTGACCTCATCCAACAGCTCTGGCGTCAGCTTCGAAATGTTGTCGATGATGGTCTGCCTCTGGAAGATGACACGATCACCCATCTTGTCATCCAACCCAAGCATCTGGCGCACGCTATCCATGTGATTGACCCTCAACCAATCAAAGTCACGGCTGAGTCCCTGCTTCAGGATGGCCAGCACGAAGATGCTCCAGAAGTCCATTCCGGGTTGGCCTCGGTCCAGATCGGCCAAGTTAGCAAAATGGGCACGGAGCAGATCGAAAACCTTGGAGCGTGTCGGAAGATGGAGGTAGAGGGCCTGCTGCCCGAGCAGAATGGCTGGGATGTCGTCGCGGCTGTGGGGGTTGATCTGGATTTCAGCAACGGGGGCCTGCCCTAACGAAAACTACTGCTCTCTGACGGATCTCACGCGAACGTTTCGAATGTTGGCGTGAAACACCCCTTATAATGGCAGAATGGGGCATGAATCGGCTGAAAGATACGAATTGAGTCGAAGATTTGAAAACAGGAAGGGAGGTATCATGGGCGTCCGAATGGGGATAGAAACCCAACAAAGCCGCATAAATGCCCCGTATTCGCAATAAATATTCCCACCTACCTCCAGCTAAAGCTACAACTAAGGCCATTCTATCAACACTCATTTCGATCGATTCTTTTTCGGTCAGCCACTAGGAAAGCTTCTCCAGATTGACGAACTGTACGCCGCGGTGTCGCGGCACCATTGGCAGCAGCAAATTCGAGCCAATGAATCCGGCACTTCCGGTTACCAGGACTCTTAGTGGCTCATGCATCCATGCCATGGGCGGCGAGTGTTGATTCGAGTTGGTTCAGGTCGACGATTACGCATTGCGGTTTGGGGTATCTTTCGTCAATTGCCAGCGCGGGCAGGCATTGCATTTTCTCGAGAGTATGCGCCGACTATTTCTCCTTGACGGTACGGCACTGGCGTACCGGGCCCACTACAGCATGGTCAGCCGGCCTCTTGTCAACGCACGGGGTGAAAATACGTCAGCCGCGTACGGATTTACCACTGCGCTCCAGCGGCTCTTGGACCGCCACGCCATCGAGCATGTAGTAGTCGTATTCGACATGATGGGTGCGGGCCAAACCTTCCGGTCGGAAATCTTCGACGAATACAAGGCGCACCGCGACCCGCCGCCGGACGATCTGCTCGCCAACCTTCCATGGATCAAGCAAATCGTGGAAGCCCTTCGTATTCCCTTGCTGGAAGAGCCGGAGGTGGAGGCCGACGATGTAATCGGGACGCTGGCGCGGCGCGCAGAGGCAGAGGGTGCCGAAGTGGTCATCGTTTCGCCCGACAAGGATTTTCAGCAGCTGCTTAGTGGGCGCATTTCACTGTTCAGGCCCGCCTATCGTGGTGCCGCGTTGGATCCTGTGACGGAGTCCTCATTCAGGGCTGCCTACGGGTTGGATCCCATTCAATTCATTGACGTGCTGGCGCTGACGGGGGATAGCGCCGACAATGTGCCGGGCGTACCCGGGATTGGGCCGAAGACGGCGATAAAGTTGCTCAAGGCCCATGGGTCCGTGGAAGATGCCCTTGCGGCAGCCCCCGGGATGCCGGCAAGGCGAACGCGCGAGGCGCTCCTCGAGCACGGCGCGGCCGCGCTCATGAGCAAGCGCTTGGTCACTATCCGGACCGACCTGGACGTGCACCTGGACTGGACGCATGCCGCGCGCTCGGCACCGGATGCGGCTGCCCTCACGGCACTCTTCCAGCGGCTGGATTTCCGCGGTCTGGCGCAGCGCTTTATTGGTGCCACCGCGCCCGAGGAACAGCCGGATCTCTTTGAGGAGGGGATCGCGTCTGCAGCCAGGTATGAGCCGCAGGAAGTCGACTACTGCATTGTGCGGGACAGGCAGGAGCTGGAGTCGGTATGCGCGTGCCTGTCACGCCAGCCGTGCGTCGCGCTCGACACGGAGACCACGTCCGTAGATCCCACGCAGGCCGCCCTGGTGGGCATTTCCGTTGCCTGGCAGGAGAAGCAGGCCATCTACATTCCCGTGCCTCTTGCGGACGGCACCGGCGTGCGGGCGGTGTGTACGCGGCTCCGGGAGTCCGTGACCGGTCTCGCTGTCGGCCAAAACATCAAGTATGACCTTGTCGTGCTCGCACGGCACGGTGCGTGGTTTTCGGGGCCCTTCTTTGATACCATGGTGGCCCACTATCTGCTTTCTCCGGAAGGGGAGCATGGTATGGACACGCTGGCGCGCCGGTACCTGGACTACGAAACCATTCCCATTTCGGATCTCATCGGCAAGGGAAAGCAAGCGCGCTCCATGCGGGAGATCCCGGTGGAACAGGTCGGTCCCTATGCATGCGAAGATGCGGACATCACGCTCCGGCTGTATGAGGTGCTGCGCAGGGAGCTCCGAGAGGCCGGGCTGACCGAACTGGCCTGCAACGTGGAATTTCCGCTCATACCGGTACTGGCATCGATGGAGCTCTGCGGCATCTTGGTGGACGCAGCCAGCCTGGAAGAGATTGCCCTCCAGTTAACAGGTGAGATGGACCGGTTGGAGGTCGCTATCTATAGGGAGGCCGGCAAGCCGTTCAATATTCGCTCGAGCCAGCAGACGGCCCACATTCTTTTTGAGGTCCTCGGACTGTCTGTGGTATCCAGGACAGGTTCGGGTGCGCCGTCCACACGCGAGAGCGTGCTGGAGCAACTGGCGCCGCGCCATCCGCTGCCGGCGCTGCTTCTGGACTGGCGCAGGTATGCCAAGCTAAGCAGCACGTACGTAAAGGCGCTCACCGGTCTCGTGCACCCGGAGACGGGTCGCGTGCACACCCAGTTCAACCAGGCCGTTACGGCAACGGGGAGGCTGAGCTCTTCCAACCCCAACCTGCAAAATATCCCCGTTCGCACCGAGGTGGGTCGCGAAATTCGGCGGGCTTTCGTCGCACGCGGCGGGTGGGACATCCTGGCCGCGGACTATGCCCAGATAGAACTCCGAATCTTGGCGTCCATGAGTGGAGACGAGACGCTGATGCGAGACCTCAAGGGTGGCGTGGACGTGCATGCGGCGACCGCCGCCCGTATCTTCGGGCTCACGCCGGAGGCAATATCGCGCGAGGAGCGCCGCCGCGCCAAGGAGGTCAACTACGGTATACCGTACGGCATTTCGGCCTGGGGACTTGCGCAGCGCCTTCGCTGCGAGCAGTCGGAGGCCGAAGCGGTAATTAGCGGGTATCATGCCGCATACCCGGGCGTGTCGGTCTGGCTTGCAAATGCCGTGGACGAGGCACGCGAGCGCGGCTATGCAGAGACGCTGCTCGGCCGGCGCCGCTATGTCCCGCTCATCCACGCCCGCAATCGCGCCGAACGCGCGTACGCGGAGCGCGTGGCGGTGAATATGCCGATCCAGGGTACGCAGGCGGACATGATTAAGATTGCTATGATTGCCATCCATCACCGCCTCGACGGCATGCAAAGCCGGTTGCTCTTGCAGGTACACGATGAATTGGTGTTTGAAGTCGAGCCCTCGGAAAGGGCCCAGGTGCGGCACATCGTGCAGCAGGAAATGACGACGGCACTGCCGCTAGCCGTGCCGGTTGAGGTTGATATTCAATGGGGAGCCAACTGGCTGGAGGCCCACTGATGTATCCGTTCGTGCTGGTGGAGAGCTCGGGAGGTATCGACGAATACCTGATGGAGCAAAGCGGTCTGCGCGTGCTCTGCCACAGCAAGGCCATCGCACCGGTGGTGACCTTCATGATCACGTACCTCGTCGGCAGTGCCGACGAAGGAACAGGCCGCACCGGGGCGACGCATTTTCTGGAGCATTTAATGTTCAAGGGTACCGAGCGCTTCAATAGCCACCGGGGGACCTCCGTATTCAACATGCTGCAGCGCGTAGGAGCGCAGATCAACGCCACCACGTCCAAGGATCGCACTAATTATTATGCCACACTGCCATCGGAGCACCTGGCTCTGGCCGTGGACATAGAGGCAGACCGTATGCGCGGGGCTCGGCTGGCAGCAGATGACATGGAATCGGAGCGGACTGTGATCCTGAACGAGATGGACCGGGCGGAGAACGAGCCGGTGGGCAGCCTGTACCGACAGATGTGGAGCCTAGCCTATTTGGCGCATCCGTACAGGCATCCGACGCTGGGCTGGCGCAGCGACGTGGAGCATGTGACGCCGGAGGAATTGCGGGACTTTTATGACGACTACTATTGGCCGGACAACGCCGTGGTAAGTGTGATTGGGGCATTTGAGCCTGGCCGCACGATGGCGCTGATTGCCGAGCACTTCGGCGGTATCGGGCGCGCCTCGCGCTCTGCACCGGCGCGGCGTACGCGGGAGCCGGCGCAGCAAGGGCAGCGCCGCATGGAGACCAATTCTGTCGGCCATGTCTCGGCAGTAATCATGGCGTACCGGGCGCCGCCGGCGTGCCATGAGGACGCCGGCGCGCTCGATCTTCTGGCGCATCTGCTGTCTCACGGCAAGACAAGCAGATTGTGGCGCAGGCTCACCGACCAGGGGCTAACTTCGGGCGCAAGTGCTTCGGCCTCGCATTTTCGGGACCCGGGCCTGTTTTGTATCCTGGCCATCCTGGTGCCGGGACGCTCCCATTCGGAGGTGGAGCAGTCCATCGAGGACGTGATAGATCGTGTGCTGGTGGAGGGTGTTACCATGGACGAAGTGGTCCGCGCGCGGAACCAGCTGCGAGCTTATGAAGCCTACAGCCGCGACGGCACATTCGGTATTGCGGCCTCGCTCAACGAGGCCCTGGCGGCAGGCGACTGGAAGCTGTATACGACGTGGCGGGAACGCCTCAGTAGGGTGACGCCCGAGGATGTGAAGCGCGTGGCGCAGCAGTACCTGCAGAAGGACTTCCGCACGGTAGCCTGGCATACGGGTAAGGGGTAAAGGGCCAATGCGAACAGAAGAGACCATGGTAGGGCCGTGCCGGCTCCGATTGCTGAAGGCAGACACGGAGTCGGTGGTTTCTTGGCACGGATCCTTCGTTACCTACCCAGATGTGGCGCGGGGTGAAAGGGCCTTGCAGGCATTGGTTACGGCGCTGTTGGATAAGGGTACGGAGCGCCGAGACCGTTTTGCTATTGCCGAGGGGCTGGCGAATTGCGGGGCGTGGGCAGGCTTTGCCTCCAACAGTATGCGTGTAGCGCTGCAGGGCCGCGCCCTGCGGGCGGACATACCGTACGTCTTTTCCGTGCTTGCCGAGATGCTGCGCCTCCCGCTTTTTGCGGAGGCCGAATGTGCTAAGGAAGTGGTCAAGCTGGGCGCAGCCATCGAACAGGCCATGGAAAATACGTCCGCCCAAGCGATAGGGGCGCTGTGCCGGGGCCTCTTCAGCAGGGCTAACCTCTACTACGAGGCCAAATCCGAGGACCTCTTGTCGTGGCTCAAGGCCGTTACGCCGGAGCAGATACGGGCCTTTTACGCCCGGCACTACGGGTCGCGCGAAATGGTGCTGGCCTTCGCTGGCGACCTGGACAGGGACGCCATCCTGGCGGCCGTAGAGGACGCTTTCGGTGACTGGCCCGGGCATGACGTGCCGGCCTCACACCGCGTAGAGGCGCCACCAAGAGCGCCGGCGGTTGTGCGAGTGCAAGTCCCGGACAAGCGTAGCCTGGACGTACGTTTAGGACATGCGGTAGCGCTTTTTCGCTCTGACCGCGCCTACTTGCCCCTGGTTTTGGCCAATCATATCCTCGGGGGCGACTTTTCGGCACGCCTCATGCGGACGGTGCGGGACGAAATGGGCCTAACCTACGGCATCTATTCCCGGCTGGCAGGCTTCTCACCCGGCGTCCACGGCTACTGGGTGGTCGGAGTCACACTGAGCCAGGAGCTAGTTGGCCGCGGTCTGGAGGCCACGCGTGCGGAGATACGGCGCTTCGTGGAGGAGGGCCCGTCGGAGGAGGAGGTGCGCCGAAGCAAGACGACCATATGCGGCGCCTACAAAGTTGGACTTGCGACCAGTGGCTCGCTGGCGAGTACGCTGCACGGACACGCTATACATGGCCTGCCTGCGGACTATATGGAGGCGTTTCCTGCCGAAATTCAGCGGGTGACGCACCGGGAGGTAAAGCAGGCTATTCGGGACCATTTTCAACCAGACAAGCTCCACGTAGCAATTGCCGGGGAGATGGCCTGATTACGTATCTTCGTCGCGCGGCAACACGAGGGCCAGGATGATGTAAATCACGAGGCCCGGGAACGCGGCCGAGAATATGCACAGCAGCAAGTACGCGACGCGCACCAGCGTGGGATCCAGGCCAAAGTACGCGGCCAAGCCACCGCAGACACCCGCCAGCTTCTTGTCATGCGACGATTTTACCAGTTTGTTTGCAGGCATGGCCCCCTATCTGTAAATGTTGATGTCCCTGGAATCGATACGGGCCTCCGGCGACTCGGTTGCAGCCGGGCGGGGCATGATAAAGGCGAGAATCAGGTAGGCAATGGGCACGATGGGGCCGATCGCGGGGGTCAGCAATGTGCCGACGACAACGGCGAGGCGCACGAACGTGGAGCTGAATTTGAAGTACTCGGCCAGCCCGCCGCAGATGCCGGCAACCATGCGGTCACGCGACTTGCGCAGCCGCCGCTTCCCGCCGTCCTCGGAGGCGTCCTCTCGCGCGCGGAGGCGTCGCCTGTGTCTTTTGTGCCTGGCCCTTCGCCGGAGCTTTCTCCTGGGGCTCCGTGACAGGACGCCGAGTCCCAGTAGCACAATGAGTACGCCGGCCATCCAAGGCAGCCAGGCCACCAGTGTCGCCAGACTGAAGCCGCTCAATAGACCCAGTTGCTGCAACAGGTATACGAGGCCCACCACGATCAGCGACAGCCCCGCCATGGCCGGCAAATTGAACGGTCCCTGGCGGCGTTCTTCGTCACCGTCAAACAGTATTTCTTCGAGTTCGTCGTCAGAGAGATGATCAAGCTCGTCAAACGGTTCTTCAAGCAGCGTGGCCGCTTGCTTCCGGGTGCGTGTGGGCACTACGGCAGGTAAGTCTTCACTCCGCGATGTCCGTGTTCGACGGGGCATGATTTCACGGGTTAGGGACGGCTGGGTGGTGGACGGCATCTTCCGTTACCAGAATATGCATCGGTATGTCGTGCGGTTCTGCGGGCAGTGCGTCCACCAGACACTCTCGAAATACGGGGCAAATGAAGGAAGCGTGGAGCCGGGGCAGGAAGCGGTCGAAATACCCCTTTCCGTATCCCAGACGGTGCCCCCTACGATCGGCGCCCAGTGCCGGTATTATGGCAGCCTCGATGGCGGATAGTGGCACGCCGGTGCTTCCTGTGGGCTCGGCAATGCCCCACCGGTTGGGCCTGAGCGCGGCGGCGGAATCAAACAGGACTGGATGCATTATATTCCCGTCTACGACGGGAAGCGCAATCTGTTTACCTGTGAGCCTTCCAAGAAGCGGGCGCAGGTCGATTTCACGGGCAGATAACTTGGGCCAGTAAATAAGAACGAGCGATGCCTGCTGAAATTCGGTGAGCGCACCGAGTCGGGCGCAGATGGCGCGGCATCGGGCCTGGTAGGCTTCTTCGGTAAGGCTTGCCCGGACGGCCCGAAACCGGGCACGGAGTACGGTCTTGTCGGGTCCGGGATGGAGCACTTTAGCGGTCTCTCTTACTGTTATTGCACATTCAGACCGGATATCGTATACTCACTATTCTATCCAATATTCCCATGGCGGATAGCCATGTTTGACAATCTCTCCGAAAAGCTTGAAGGTGCGCTGCGGACGCTTTCCGGCCAAGGACGCATCACGGAAGTCAACGTGGCGCGCTCCATGGGAGAGATTCGGCGTGCGCTCTTGGAAGCGGACGTAAATTATCAGGTTGCGCGCAACTTTACCAACCGCATTAAGGACCAGGCGCTGGGTGAGCGGGTAGCCAGTTCCGTGGCGCCGGGCCAGATGCTCGTGAAGATCGTCTACGATGAGTTGGTTGATCTCCTTGGCGGCGCATCCAGTTCCCTGAACACCAGCTCCACGCCGCCTACTGTTATTCTGGTGGCAGGGCTCCAGGGATCGGGCAAGACCACGTTCTGTGCCAAGCTGGCTCGCCATCTGCTGGCGCAGGGCCAGGCCCCGCTCCTTGCCGCCGCCGATGTCTACCGCCCGGCTGCGGTGGATCAGCTGCAGAAGCTTGCCGCCGAGGTCTCGGTGCCGGTGCACGCTGTAGTGGAAGAAGACGGCACGGTGGTAAAGGATGCCCCGCGTGTAGCCGTTGAGGCAGTGAAGCTCGCGCGCCGCACAGCGCGTGACATTGTGATCATCGACACGGCCGGCCGGCTCCATGTCGATGAAGAGATGATGCAGGAAGTCAGCGACATCAAGCATAAGGTCCGTCCCACGGAGATCCTATTCGTGGTTGACAGCATGACCGGGCAGGATGCCGTCAACACCGCCAGGGAGTTCAACGAGCGGTTGGATTTTCACGGCGTGGTGCTCACGAAGCTCGACGGCGATGCCCGTGGCGGCGCGGCGCTTTCCATTCGCTCGGTCGTGCGCAAGCCCATCAAGTTTGCCTCTACCGGAGAGAAGCTGGACCAGCTTACGCCGTTTCATCCCGACCGCATGGCCCGGCGCATCCTCGGTATGGGTGATGTCGTCTCGCTGGTCGAGAAAGCGAAGGAGCAATATGATGAGCGGCAAGCGGAAGTGCTGCGCCGCAAGATTCGGCGGCAGTCCTTCGATCTCGAGGATTTCTACCAGCAGCTGCAGAAGATCAAGTCCATGGGGTCGCTGGAAGACATCGTGGGCATGATCCCGGGGATGGGCCGCGCAGCGAAGGATGTGACTGTAGAAGAGGATTCACTGGTGCATATAGAGGCGCTAATATCCGCCATGACAATGGAGGAACGTCGCCGCCCTGAAATCATCAACAGCAGCCGCCGGCGCCGCATTGCGCACGGCAGCGGACTTGAAGTGCGCGACGTGAATCAGCTATTGAAGCAATTCAAGCAGATGCGAAAGATGATGAAGACGATGACAAGGATGATGGGAAAGGGGCGGGTCCCAGATCTGTCCGCCCTATTGCAAGCACGCCGCTAATCATGGAATCACGAACCAAACCGTTCTTACAGTCGTGGCAGTAAAAATCAGGTTGCGCCGCATGGGCCGAAAAAAACTCCCCATTTGGGGCGTGGTTGCATCCGACGTACGCGCCCCGCGCGACGGACGCTTCATCGAGGATCTGGGACGCTATTATCCCCTGGAAGAACCGGCACGGGTGGTCCTCAAAGAGGATCGTATCCTGTACTGGCTTCAGGTGGGGGCGCAGCCCACCGATACGGTACATGACATTCTTAGCAGGGAGGGACTGCTTCTTGGACTTCACTTGCGACGCAAGGGCAAGCGTGAGGAAGAGATTCTCCAGGAGGTCGAAGCCCACCGGGACCGCCATCGGGAAAAGGGGCTCATGGCCCGAAAGGTGACGCCTGCCGATCGGCGCAGCAATGCGCTGCAGCGAGAATCCGAGGCCGCCACAAAGCGGGAAGCGGCGGAGGCGGCCGCGCGCCAGCGCATGGCCGAAGAGAAGAAGGCCGCCGCCGAAGCGAAGAAGGCCGCCGCCCGGGCAGCGGCCGAGGCCCAGGCCGAGGCCGAGGCCGAGGCCGAGGCCGCCGAATGAGTCCACCGCCATGGCCCGTTTGCTTATTGGTCGCGTCGGCAGGCCGCACGGTGTCCGCGGCGAATGCAAGATCGTGCCGGATGCAGAGGATGCCGACCGGTATGTCGGGCTAGAGCGCCTCTATGTGGGCCACTCCTCCGTGGAGGCCGCCGAATATGGCATCCTTTCGCTTAGGCGCCAGCTGACCCGCCGTGGACTGATAATGCTCGTGCGCCTCCGCGGTGTGACGACACCGGAGCAGGCTTCTGGGCTCTCCGGCATGGCCGTGTTTGCGGCCCGGGAGGATCTGCCGCCCCTTGAAGAAGGCGAATTCTTTGTGCATGACCTTGTGGGACTAGAGGTACGGACGTATGCCAACGAAAGCGTGGGAACGATGAAGGAGGTCTGGCCAGCGCCGGCAAGCGACATCTACGTGGTGGCGCGCCCCGGAAAGAAGGATGTCCTCATTCCCGCCGTGCCTGCGTTTATCGAATGCGTGGATCTGGCCCGTGGCAGAATTACCGTGCGACCCATTGAAGGAATGCTCGAATAGCATGCGCATTGATTTTGTAACGGCATTGCCCGACGTGGTGCACGGCGCCCTAGGTGCCAGCATCTGCCGCCGCGCCGGTGCCAGGGTGGACGTGCGCGTACATGCGCTGCGGGCCTTTGCTCCAGATAGGCAGATAGATGACTATCCCTACGGCGGTGGTGGCGGCATGGTGCTGAAGCCGGAGCCGATCTTTGCGTGCCTGGATACGTTGAACAGCGAATGTGAAATAGATGAGGTCATCTTTCTGAGTCCCGATGGCGTGGGCCTGACACAGGCGCTGGCCAATGAACTCTCCCTGGCACGGCACCTGGTTCTTCTGGCCGGTCATTACAAGGGGGTAGACCAGCGGGTCAGGGACGCTGTGGTTACGCGGGAAGTGTCCATCGGGGATTTTGTGCTTAGCAGTGGCGAACTCGCTGCCGTCATACTGGTCGATGCCGTCGTTCGCCTCATTCCGGGCGTACTTGGCGACGCATCCTCGGCGCTCTCCGATTCCTTTCAGGACGGACTGCTCGGTGCACCCGTCTATACTCGTCCCGCCGTATGCCGGTCCATGGCGGTGCCGGAAGTGCTCTTGTCCGGAGATCACGTGCGGATAGCCGCGTGGCGCGAGGCTGCGCGGCACTCGAAGACAGCGGCCTGCCGGCCGGATCTTTTCGAAGAACCCTACATGGAACAGCCCCAGACATAGAATCAGGAGGTGTGTCATGGCCAAAGAATTATTGAAGCTGGTGGAAGCGACCCAAGTGCGGGAGGTGGACCTGCCGACGTTTGACCCGGGGGACACTATAGCCGTGCACGTCCGCGTGACGGAAGGCCAGAAGGAACGTATCCAGGTCTTCCAGGGCGTTGTCATTGGCATCAAGGGTGGCGGTGCAGGCAAGAGCTTCATGGTGCGGAAGATCTCTAATGGTGTTGGAGTAGAGCGCATATTCCCGTACCACTCGCCCAAGATTGCGACGGTGGAAGTCAAGCGGCGCGGGCGCGTCCGGCGCGCCAAGCTGTATTACCTGCGCAACCTGCGGGGCAAGGCAGCGCGCATTAGGGAGCGCAGACGCGAGACGTCCTGATATGCATCTGGCGCTATGGGATATTCCGCCATCGCGATGCCTACAGGCTGCGGCATCGGATGTCTTGGTGGAACGGACCTCGGCGGAGGAAGCGCTGCGGCTCTTAGAAGCACACCAGGTCGATGTGGCGCTGCTGCCCAGCCAGACCGTGCTGTGCCAGCCGGGGACCTTTTCTGTATTGCCTGGCGTGGCGCTGGCGTCCTGGTCCTATCCCTGGGCAGCCATTGTACTGCGGTGCGAGCTTGCCGGTGTACATTCAGTGGCCTATCCGGTGACGTGCACGCAGGAAGCCTTCATGGCTCGTACGGTCCTGCGGGAGCACTATGGCCTGGCCCCGCGCTTTGTACCCAAGTCTGAGGAAGAGGACCTCCATTACGCAGGAGAAGATGCGAGCTTGGTGGTGGGAGAGGATCTCCCCGTGCCAGGGCGCCAGGTGCTGGACTTGGGACAGGAATGGTTTGAGCTTGCGCAGTACCCCATGGTGTGGGGGCTTTTCGCTACGCTCCGGGATGCCGCCACACCCGGCATGGCCCGCAGCGTCGTCGAGCTCGTGCAGGCAGCGGAAGACGTGGCGGTACGCTGGGGAAACCAGGAGGAGGCCGCTCGCGTGCGCCACTTTTACGCGGAGAGCGTGCGGCTACGCCTGGATAACCTCGCACGGGCGGGGTTGACCAGCTTTGCCGACTTCCTGTACTTTGATGGCGTCGTAGAGGCACGGCTGCCGCTGCCGCTGTACACGCCTCCCGGCGTCGACGGCCCTTGGTGGGCCGGAACCAGCCCGCACGCCGAGCATGGCTAAGGATGTTATCGTAACCAACCGGCGCGCCCGCCGCGAATACCACATCGCGGAGACGCTGGAGGCGGGACTGGTCTTGGCAGGCACCGAGGTCAAGGCGCTGCGCCAGAAGGAGGCCAGCCTGGCGGAGGCATACTGCAGCATAGAGCGCGGCGAGGCATTCCTTCGGGGCGCCCATATCAACCTGTACAGCCACGGCACGCTCCAGAACCATGAGCCCGTTCGGCCCAGAAAGCTGCTGCTGCACAAGCGGGAGATTCGCCGGCTGCGCAAACTGGCGGAGCGCAAGGGCTTTACGCTCATTCCCCTGCAACTTTATTTTGCCGGCGGCAAGGCCAAGCTGGAAGTGGGCGTAGCGCGTGGCAAGCGCTTGTATGACAAGCGGGCCGATATGGCCGAGCGCGACACCAAGCGGCAGTTGGAGCGGACGCTGAAGCAGCACTGACCGGCGGGCCGCCAAGAGGCTCAAGGGGAAAACGCGGACGCTTCAACGCCCTGGAGTAGCCAAGGAGCTGGGCCATTGCCAGCGGGCGATGCAGTGTGTGGAGAATCTCCATAGCTGCGTTGGGTCGCTGGTGTGCAATGCGAAGCGATAGGTCAACTCGGAATAGCTCCACCGCTGGATGATTATGGCCATCGTGGAAATGGAACCCGCACTGCAGCGCTTTCCGAATGCAGCGCGGCTCCCAAAGTTGGGGGATTATTGTATCTACCCACATTGAAGCGGGACCGCATTAACGGCTGTTTCTACTTGCGACGCTGTCGTTCCTTGGTCTTCCGCTCGGCTTCAGGATTCGTGGGCCGTAACAGTGCGCGTACCATATCCTCGGGCGTCTTGCCACGATAACTCGGATTTGTCGCTGGCCGCTTCGGCCAGTCTGTGGGAACGGGCGTGTTCGATACGCGGTCGAATTCCTTCTGTGGTTGCTTATCGGTTTTCACTTAGCGTGCCCCGCAACTTAGAAATAATATGTGCAACCAGCATGGAACATTGCCTTGACGGGGAGTACATAAACTGTAATATATATGTTATCCCGGATTATTCACCAGCCAAAAGTATACAGGTGTAGACAATGAAGAGGGGGCTGTCGGAAGTGGTACATTCTGTTGTAAGGCAGCAATATCTTCATGGAGCCTGCCGCAAAGCTGATTTTGGCGTGGATGCAGGGCGATGAGCCCCGCGAATGGTCTGTTTTCGACGCAAAGGCGTACCGTGAAGACGTACCTCTGCCGTTGAATAAGCCCGTACAGTCCAGAACCGATGCTGCGCTAACAAGCGCGGCACGGCCTCATTCCAAGGTAACCCACGTCAGCTGTTGGTAGCGCCCCCAGAACTGTCGCCAGAGCGCTACGGCGCTGAAGGCTATCCGGATTTCGATGTTACGTGCGTGCCGCACTATCAGCGCTCCCACCTTCAAGACATCCTTCTGAAACGTCTTCAAGTGCATGTGCCGTGCTCCCGGCTGCTTCATTGTGCAGCGACCCAGGTGTAGCACCTCGTACACAAGCAGGTAAAGCTGTAGCAGGACTTCATTGTGCGCGTAAAACGGCGTTTCTTCCGGCTGCGCTTCCTCTTTGCGTGGAATAGGTAGGCCCCGGTAATGGGTCTTGGGGCGTGGCGACGACGACAGCGCCATGGAACAGGCTTGATTTAGTTCTCCCATGTGGGCTTCGGCCTTACCCCTTCTGCGATAAAGATGCAGGATCTCCTCCGCCGAGTAGGCGTGCTCGTGCTGATCGGTAATCAGGTAGAAGTGCTCGGGGAACAGTTCCCCGGGATTCGGCAGCACCACCAAAACGACGCGCCGCTCGCGCTCCCAAGACAGGGCGCGGTATTGCATAGCACTGTTCCTCTTCGGGTTGTACGCCCGACAAATAGGGCTCGGCCACTGCCGCCAGGACGTCGTTTTCCTTCAGGCGCATTATGTAGCCAATCCAAATCCGCTCCAGCTTACTGCATAACGCTCCACTATTAAAGGCCGCGTCCAACCGCACGATCACCTTTCGGGCCACATCCGTTCGCAGCCTGAGAGCGATCTTTTTGATAAAGTCGTAGCCGTCGTTTACGACATGCGCATTGCCACGACGCAGCGTGGCGCCCAGCATGTCGCCGGTTTCCGCACAACTGGCAATAAGAGGCAGGAAGATGTTGCGCTTGTAGTGCCCGTTATAGGCACTGCCCTGCTGCCGAGCATGGGCATCCACAGGCAACCCGTCTATATCCATGACCAGCGTATCGTAGCGCTTGCCGCCTCTGGCATGCAGGAGGCGCTCCATGGCAAAGGTGGTGACGAAATCGCTCAATCTGGCCAGATTCTTCTTTGTGCCCAGCCTACGTAACAGCCGGGAAATGGTAGGCTGTGAGGCCAAAGGCTTGCCGTCTTCCAGCCCACCCATCCCTGCCTTCATTTAGGCGGCCAAGCGCATGGCCGGATCATGGAGCAGACGACGCATATCACGCTGGCGCATCCTTCCCTGCGCCAAGAGCAGCAAGACAGATTGCAAGAGCTCATCAAAGCGATGCGTAATGCGCCCCGGAATGCGGGAATCGGTCAGGACCGCTGCCAGGCGAGCTGTGAGGTCGGTAAGCATGAAGAGCGACCGCAGCAGGAGGACTCCGGCATCGGAGGTTAACTTTTCCGAATGGTGCCCTGTGACTTTTATTGACTTATTGAAGGGCGCCGTCAACACATGTCCAGCTGAATTGGAGGCCATGGGGTTCACCTTGAGCGTATTTATGGTTCGGTATTCGAACCCAAAAAGCTACTACGATGTTCCCGTATAACCAAAAAAGAATCAAGAGCTTACGAACCCAATACGTCTGCCTTCGAACATCGACTTTGCATTTATGTGAATAATCCGGGGTTATATACGATATGCGCAGGATTGGCGCACTTTGTTCCCGTGCATCACTGCATTAGGCGTACTAAGAGCACGTCCCAGTGTTATGCATTGTCTGTATACAACCTGAAACTCTATGACTACTTCGCCCCCTGACGCCCTCAAGGTTGCTTCTCAAATCTTATGGATCTTGAGCCTGCAAGGTCGGCAGCCCACGCCCATGCAGTTGCTCAAGCTATCATACATTAGTCATGGCTGGACACTTGGCCTTTGTGAAGAGCCTCTATTCAGCGACAACGCTGAAACATGGAAATTCGGGCCAGTGATACCCGACGTGTACCACAAGTATAAAAGGTTTGGCTACTCACACATTGCGGTCAGACTAAAAGACCTTCGAGATTCGCTTGACGAGATTTCGCACTCGATCATAAATCGAGTTATAGAAGTGTACGGCAAATACGACGGCCTGTACCTATCAAGCCTGACACACCAGCCAGCCCGTGGGACATAACGATCTGGAAACACGGGGAAGGTGCCCATATCCCCAACGACGTTATCATGGACTACTATAAGAAGATGAGTCAGCGAAATGGGTGACCCTCTTGATCTTGGGAAAATCGGTCATGACGAGATTACCCCAGAGTCCAATGAACCACGTGCCGAGGTAGGGCAACGGCGTTTATTTGAAAGGAAGGAAAGCAGCCACAAGCGAGATCAGACAACCCGTGGGAACATACACACGGTGTCCATTATGGCATTGTGGGTTGTCGCCTTGGTCTCACTAGGGTTTGTGATCGTATGGGCTTGGCACATGCTGGCACCAGGATCACTTTATTTCGTAACTGAATCCCAACTGGATACCATTCAAGCCGTGCTCGTGAGCATTGTTGGCTCTTCATTCATACTGGTTGGGTAAGCACTCCGACTAAGCCACGTAAACACCAATTACTTATTGATCCAGCCTGTTTGCTAACCCTTCGCGAACTGCCTCTATTTCGCGTTCGACATCCTAGACCGGACGCTTACGATTGCAGAGCATGATGGCACGCGCAAGCGCGGCATAAACCGCAGCATGCGCGAGCAAGGCTTCGGTGTGCTCATGCAGCAGCTTGCCTACAAGGCTGAAAGCGCCGTAAGCGTCCGGTGAAGTACAGGTCAGCGGCAGCTACAGGTGTGCCGATGGGTACAGGACGGCTGGAAGGCGGAGAGCAGGTGGGCTTGCC
Source organism: Rhodothermales bacterium (assembly GCA_965216255.1). Taxonomy (GTDB): domain Bacteria; phylum Bacteroidota; class Rhodothermia; order Rhodothermales; family Bin80. Next base: position 1,589,563 of record OZ244148.1, on the reverse strand, counting down.
GGATCCGGCACACTCGGCGCTTGGCAGCTATGCCGCCTTGTGTTTGTCAGCTTGTCGTGCCTTCTGCCAATGATGAGGCAAGAGGTCAGCTATGCGCCTGGCCGGATGCGTCGGGATGCGCTCGAACACGTCCGTGAGCCACTCCTGGGGATTAACACCGTGTAGCTTGCATGTGCCAAGTAGCGAATAGACCACGGCTGCCCGCTGGGCCGCATCATGTGATCCCGCGAACAGGTAATTCTTGCGGCCGATAGCCAACGGCCGCAGGGCATTTTCAATGAGGTTATTGTCCAGCTCCACGCGCCCCTCATCCAGGTATCGGGTCAGCCTTTTCCAAAGGCCGAGCGTATAGTTGATCGCCTGGCCCCAAGGACTCTTGGGCAACCCCCCGTTCGCCTCCAGCCAGGGCTTCAGCGCTTCCAGTACAGGCCGGGCCTCTTCCTGACGTACCTCGCGCCGACGATCCGCACTGGCACCCTCCTCTCGCAGCCTGCGCTCTATGGCGTAGAGTCGCCTGATCTTTGTCAACACGTGCTCGGCCTTCTCCGGTTCGTAGCTACGACAGTCGTAGAACTTGCGTCTCGCATGCGCCATGCATCCGTAGACCGTCATAGACGGATGCGCATCGAAGACGTTGTAGGCCACATACCCGTCCGTCTGCAACGCTCCCGCATACCCACCCAAGAACGCCACCGGACCTGCACGGGCACGGCTCTTGCGATACTCCATCACAAACAGCTTCTGCTCCGGAGTGTGGTACGCCCAGTAAAAACCCCGATGGGTCTTGCCCTTCTTCTTTCGATCCTGGACCTGGATACGCGTCTCATCCGCCTGCAGATACCCGCTTAAGAGCGCCTCCTGCTTGAGTGCATCATACAGCGGCCCAAGGTGCCACGCCGACTGCGCTATCCATCCTCCCAGCGTGGACTTGGCAATTTCAATGCCTTCCCGCCGGAAACGCTGCTGCTGCCGGTACAGGGGCAAGTGGTCACAGTACTTGTTAACCACCACATCGGCCAACAATCCCGGTCCGGCCATGCCCTTGTCCACCAGCCGCGGAGGCAACTCGGCGATGATGACGCCGCTGTCCTCATCGGTCGGGTCCACGTACTTGGGACGATGAATCTCGACCACCTTTATCATGCTGGGCACGCTCTCCAGGTACTGCGTCTTCTCCATGCCGATGCAAATGAGACCTGTCGTGTCCTCTTCAGGCTCGATTACGATCGTCTCGCGGGGCAGGTGATCCGGCAAATCCTCGAAGTCCGGACGCCGCTTGGCCTTGCGCCGCTTCCGCTTCGGCTGATCCGTCTCGGGCTCGGGCGGCAGGGGCACCTCGACCTCCATGTCGTCAAACAAGAGGCCCTGCTGCGCCTCCGGCCCCAGTACATACCTTTCGCTCCTGGAGCCAAAGAGCAGGCGGAGGGCTTCAGCCAGCTGTTTGTCCTTGCTCTCCAATTTCGCCTGCAGCCGGCTTATCTCCTCGCTCAGCTGATTGATTACCTCGGACTGGCTTGCGTTCTGCTGAAGCACCGCGGCAAGCTGCGCAGGGAAGGTCTCAACATCCGCAGAAGAGAGGGAGGAATGTGCTTCGGGCTGCATGATTGTTCAACAACGTCTGCACATGCATTGTTCCCCGTTTCCACATACTATTTATCCCGATTTCCGGCTCTTAACCGCATACCGGCGCCGGTATTTTACGGACTTCAGCGACACTCCCTCCAGTAACATCACCATCTGCGTCCACGTCGGCATATCCTCTTTCGGCAGCTCAAACGTACCCGCCTCAAGCCTTTTGTAAAACAAGGCGAAGCCGTCTCGGTCCCACGAAAGCGCCTTTAGATGGCTCCGCCTCCTGTTGACGAACACAAAGACATCCCCCGACATGGGATCCCGCTTCATGCCGCTTTTCACCAAGGCGCACAGGCCGTCAAAGCTCTTGCGCATGTCGGCCGGCGGCCCGTAAAAGAAATACCGGCACGAAGGCCCCAGTCCGATCATGACTGCACCAGCTGCGCCAGGTACGAGGCAGATACCGGCGCCAAGAGGCGCACGCGTATCCCGCCCGGGTACATGATCTCCACTTGCGCCTCTTCACCTGCCGTGGGTCTGCCAATCTCCACAAAGGCGCCGCTGTCCACTGCCGCAGCCTCCAGGCGATACTTCCGACGCCAGTAAAACAGCTGCCCATACGAGATGCCGCGCTCGGCACAGAACGCTGCAGCGGTCTGGCTGCTTTCTTCATACTGTTCCATGAGCGGAAACATTTCTTCCGCCGTACGTCTGGGCTGTCTCATGCCATCCAGGCTTTGAGTCCTCGGGGCTATGAGTAATCTCCCGAGAAATCGTCACCTTATCCAGATGGGTTTCACCGCACGCTTACAAAGCGCCGGAGGCTAGCTTGTGAAGGTAAAGCCACATTGTACCTGTCAGATGTGCTCCGTTTACGGGCACTTACCGGCCAAGTCCATTGGTCTTGCAGTGAGGACGCACGTTTGATCGGCGTGTGGGCACCGCCAAGACCGCGACGTTAATGCGGCAAGGAACATCCGTCTGAAAGGTCTCGAGCAATTCAGCCGGGCGGGAGGCCCTGCGTGTCGGACGAAAGGGGAGTGCTCTGCCAAACGTGGTGCCTTTGGCCGTTTTTTCGGGGCAGGTTAAGCACAATCACTACATAGGATCGTATAGCTAGCGGCTTCGGCACTATCCTATCCAATTCCCTTGTTTTTCGTTTGCTTGGGCCGGATTTTTCGCAGCCGGCAGGCGTTTTAGATTGTTCGCCCCGACAAGAGAAAATCATGGAACGCTCCCAAAACAGGTAGGAAATTTCAGAGACCCGCCATGTTCCTCCCCGTAGAAGAGCAATTGCTGCACCTGCGACGCGGTGCGGCAGAAATCATACCAGAAGCGGAGTTGATAGAGAAGCTTCGCCGTTCAAGACAGACCAAGACGCCGCTCGTGGTCAAGCTTGGCTGCGATCCGAGCCGCCCCGATCTGCATCTGGGGCATGCCGTGGTGCTGCGCAAGTTGCGCCAGTTCCAGGATCTGGGGCACCGCGCCATTCTCATTATCGGCGACTTTACAGGCATGATCGGCGATGCCACCGGCAGGAGCAAGACGCGGCCGCCGCTGTCGCTGGAGGAAACGCGCATGAATGGCCGGACCTATTTCGAACAGGCCTCCATGATTCTGAATTCGGACACGGTCGAGATCGTCTATAACTCCGCCTGGCTGGAGGCGATGAATTTTCGCGAGGTCGTGCAGTTGGCCAGTACCTGTACGGTCGCCCAGATGCTGGCGCGGGAGGACTTTGCAGGGCGCTATGAGCGGGATGAGCCCATTGGCCTGCACGAATTGCTCTATCCCCTGGCGCAGGCCCAGGATTCGGTGGTGACGAAGGCGGACGTCGAGCTTGGTGGCACGGACCAGAAATTCAATCTGCTGGTCGGACGCTCGCTCCAGAAGACCCGGGGCATAGCGTCGCAGATATGCATGCTGCTGCCCATTCTGGAAGGGTTGGACGGGACCGAGAAGATGTCCAAGTCACTGGGCAATTACGTGGGGATTTGCGAGCCGCCCGCCGAGATGTATGGCAAGGTCCTCTCTATCCCGGATGCGCTCATCTACCGTTACTTCGAGCTGGCCACGGATGTGGACACGCGTGATTTGCCGCGCCTGGCCTTGTATGCCCGGGAGCATCCGAGGGATGCGAAGCATGATCTGGCCTCCCGTATCGTCCGGATGTACCACGGTGAAGCCGCCGCGAGGGCGGCGCGGAGTCACTTCGAGCGCACGGTGATCGAGCAAGGCATTCCCGACGATATCGTGGAGGTCAGGCCCGAGGCACCGGATGGCACCATTGGCGTGCTGGCCCTGCTCACGCAGGCCGGCCTGACGGCCTCAAATGGCGAAGCCCGTCGTCTTGTGCAGCAGCGCGGCGTGGCTATTGACGGGCAGAAGGTGGAGGACGCCCGCCTCGTGGTGGATTTGGCCGCCCGGGCCCCGTTTGTTCTTCAGGTGGGCAAGCGCAGGTTCGCCCGTATCGTTTGGTAGCGCGCAACCCAGAGGCGTTCAGCGGCGTAATCATGGTTTAAGCCGAACACACCGCAATGAGACGACTTTTCATGGTATTGGCGGCCGCGTGGGTATTGATGCCGGCCGCGGCACAGACCGATCTACTGGAAGAGGGTCGGCAGGCATTTCGCGAGGAGCGGTATGCCGATGCGGCGCGCGTGTTTGAACGGGTAGCCTTCCAGGACCCGGCCAACGCAGAAGCTCATTTCCTCGTGGCGCGCGTGTACTTCGAGACACCACTGGTCGACAGGCGTAAGGCGCGCCAAGCGCTGGAGCAGGCGCTGGAGCTGGAGCCGCGCAATGTGGAGTTTCTGGTGGCACAGCTGCAGCAGTACCGCACTGATTCGTGGAACTTTTTTTCCGATCGGATTAAGGAGACTCGCCGGCTGGAGATCTCGCGAAGAATTCTGAAGATTGATCCGGATAACGCATTTGCGCACGAAGAACTTGGTTTGGTCAACATTAGGGATTTCTGGCGGTATCGCAATGCGATCATGCTGCCAACTCTCAGCTATGGCTATAGCGGTACCTCGCGGCAGGCGGACCAGTTGACGCCGCGTGGAACGGGAGCCGTGGAGACGCCGGGTCAGTCTATTGACGATCTCCTGGAAGAGCAGTTTTTGCAGGGCAATGTCAGCGCGATCATTGCGAGTGGCTCCACGCAGGACGTATTTCTGAACGACCAGTTCGATTTGGAGGCGCTCAAGGGGCAGGGCGTGCCGGTGGTGGATCTCAGTACCCGCGCCGACCGCGCCTATCAGCGCGCCATTGGCCACCTCCGAAAGGCGTTGGAGATCGATCCCCGGCGGCGGCCGGTATATGATGAGATGATGCAGATTTTTGCGCTGAAGGGCGAGTATCCGGAGGCCCTGGACATGCTGGAAGAAATGGAGCGTTTCTTTCCGGAGGATCCAAACCTTTGGCGCTATCTGGGCCTCGTGCGGTACGAGTTGGATGATCTGGAGGGCGCGGACCGCAGCTTCGTGCGGGCCTTCGAATTCATGTCCGAACGAGAAGCGGCGGCATATGAGGACCTGGACCTTTTTCTTGGCTCCGATGAGCAGAAACTGCGTGCGGAGGATCCGGTGGCCTTCAACGCCCGATTCTGGACCAGCCAAGATCCTCGCTACCTAACTCCCTATAACGAGCGCAAGCTCGAGCATTTCGTGCGGCTGACCGTGGCGGACCTGCTTTATGGCTCCGAGGCCGTGGACCTCCGCGGCTGGGAGACGGAACGCGGGCGTATACTGGTCCGCTACGGGGCTCCGCACGCGGATGTGGTGCTTATTCCCAGCGAGACCGGCGTCTTTTCCGCGCGCACCACCCTGGTAGGCGCGATTGCTGCCACCGTGGATGGCGTGGACGAAAGGGGCATTTCTACGCTGGGTCAAAGCGTGCAGGGAGACAACTCCTTCGGGGCCGTGCTTTCCACGGCCCGCGAGGCGTTTGAAGAAATGAACACGTACAATATCTGGGAATACGGCCGCTTTCGGTTCGTATTCGAGGATCCGTTCCGCAACGGCGAATACCGCATGTACAGTCCGCCGGCGGAGCAATCCGTGACGCAGCTCAACACGTGGCATAATGACTATGTGATCAAGTCCCGGGAGACATTCAGGACCACGCCGCAGCTCTACGAATACGAAGCCCCCGGGCGCCAGATAGAACTTCCGTTTCTGGTGACGGCTTTCAAGGGAGACAAAGCAGGGGAGGCCACCATTTATGTGCATTACGGCATTCCCCTGAATGAGTATGACGCCTCCACGGACATGATCGAGATCACGGCCAACACGGGCACGTTTCTCATTGGTCCGGAGCGGGATATCCTGGTTGAGCGAAGGCGCCGGGTGTACGGGCTGCGAACGGACCAGGTCGTAACCTTCCAGGAGCAGAGCTTGTGGGTGGACACGCAGGAGATGCAAGCCCCGCCAGGCGAGCATGAGCTGAGCGTGGAGTTCGAGACAGTGAGCGGACAGACAGTCGCCGTGCAGCGCCGCGCCATTACGGTGGACAACTTTGATGGCGAAGACGTATTGCTAAGCGACATCATGCTCGCCTACCGCGTGGAAGAGACGCCGGATGGCAAGCCACTCAGCGCCAGCGAAATCGTCCGGGGTGATCTCTCCATGCTGCCGGCTCCGTGGAGCGTCTATGCGACGGCGTGGCCCATCTATCTGTACTTCGAGGTCTACGGGCTAGGGCGCACCGCCGAGGGCAGTACGGACTACGAGGTGGAAATCACGCTGACCCCGAAAAACCAGAAGAAAGGCGTACGGCGCCTGGTGGATTCCGTGCTAGGGGGTGCAGGTGTCGGCGTATCCGTCAACTACCCCGGAAGCGGCAGCAGCCCGGACGAAGCCCTGTATCAGATCCTGGATGCGAGCCAGCAGGAAATGGGGCTCTACGTGCTTGAAGTTCGTGTGCGCGACAACGTCACACGCAAGAGCGCCACCCGGGAGCGGGACCTGTTCCTGGAAGAGTAGCGCCGCTACGGCGACAAGGTCGCTTGCACGCGCGCATTCTTGGCGTGCACCTGCTCTACCATGGCGGCCTTGTAGTCCAGGACGCGCTGCAGCAGCGTGGCATCGGATGTGGCCAGAATCTGCACTGCGAGCAGCGCCGCATTCTTTGATCCGTCGATGGCCAGCGTGCCCACCGGGATGCCGCTCGGCATCTGAACGGTGGCAAGAAGTGCATCCATCCCCTTGAGTGCACCCGAAGCTATGGGGACGCCCAGTACGGGCAGGGGCGTGCCCGCGGCCAGGACGCCTCCGAGGTGCGCCGCGACGCCGGCGCCGGCAATGAGCACCTTGAGGCCGCGCTTGTGTGCCGTCTTGGCATACGCATGCGCCTCGTCCGGCGTGCGGTGCGCGGACATGACCCGGATTTCGAAGGGAACGGCAAACGATGTGAGCATGTCGGCCGCCTTGCGCATGACCGGCAGGTCAGAGTCGCTGCCCATTATGATGCCTACCAGCGGGCTTGCTATGTCGTTCATGTGTACGGTTCAGTCGTTGGATTCCAGCAATGCGTCCAGAGCCATTTCATCGGAGACGAGCACCTCCCGCGCCTTCGAGCCGACGAAGGCGCCTACGATGCCCGCGTCTTCCAGCTGGTCCACGATCCGCGCGGCACGCGTGTAGCCCACGGAGAGCTTCCGCTGCAGGAGCGAGACGCTTCCCTGCTGGCTGCGCACGATAATACGCGCTGCCTCCATGAAGAGCTCGTCCATGTCGTCGCTCGAATCCAATGCATCCGAGCCCCGGACGAGTGGGTCCTGCGCATCTTCCACGCTTGGGAGCATGTAGGGCCCTGGTCCGGGCTGCTCACTGATATAGTCCATCAGCGCATCCACCTCGGAGACGGATACAAAGGGACCCTGCAGACGCAGAAGGCGGCTGCCACTCATGTAGAGCATGTCTCCGTTGCCCACGAGGCGCTCGGCCCCGTTCTGGTCCAGAATGGTTCGGGCATCGATTTTTGAGGCCACCTGGAAGGCTACGCGGGAAGGGAAGTTGGCCTTTATGAGCCCTGTTATGACGTCGACGGAAGGACGCTGTGTGGCCAGCACAAGGTGGATGCCGATGGCCCGCGCCATCTGCGCCAGGCGCGCAATGGGGGCTTCGATGTCCTTGCCTGCCGTCATCATGAGGTCGGCCAGCTCGTCTATGATGACCACGATATAGGGCAGGTGCTTGTGCCCCTTGGTCGCATCCAGCCGGCCTTCTTGAAAGTACTGATTGTAATCCTTGATGCCGCGTACGCGGGCATCGGAGAGCAGGTCGTAGCGCTGCTCCATTTCCCGCTCGCAGGCCTTGAGTACGCCGAGGGCGTCGATGACATCGGTAATGATGGCCTCTTCGCCGTCTTCGGGCAGCGCCAGATAGTGATTCCGCAGCGCCCGGTACTGCTGCAGCTCAATCTTTTTGGGGTCCACCATCACGAACTTGAGATTCGACGGGTGGCAGGCATACAGTAGGCCGCCGATGAGGGTGTTGATGCCGACGGATTTGCCCGAGCCGGTAGCACCGGCAATCAGAAGGTGGGGCATTTTGGCGAGGTCCTCCAGGAAGACCTCGCCTTCAATGGTCTTGCCCAGGGCCACCGGGAGTTCCATGGTCGCGTCCTGGAACTTGGCAGTGCCCAGGATGGAATGCAGACGGACCAGCTCGCGGTGGCGATTTGCCACCTCCACGCCTACGACGGATTTGCCCGGTATGGGGGCGATCATGCGAATGCCGCGGGCAGCCATTGCCATGGCAACGTCATCCTCCAGGGCCTTGATGCGGCTGATCTTGACGCCCGGAGCGGGCGCCAGTTCGTAGAGTGTTACCGTGGGTCCGACTATGGCATTGATGTTCGTGATCTCGATCTTGTACACGGCGAGCTTGTCCAGCAGCGTACGCTTGTTTTCCTCGAGTTCTTCGTAGTCGATACGATGTCCGTCGGCGTCAGGCGCCTGCAGGAGGTCGATGGAAGGGAAGATGTACCGGACGGTGGTGTCCGTACTCTCGCGGGAGATGTCATCCGCCCTTTCTTCCGCGATCTGTTCGGTAACCGTGAGTTCGATGTCGGGCGCGGCCGGAGGCTCCGGCTGGGGCTCTGCGGTCGGTGTTGCGGGGGCCTCGCGCGGCGGGGGCGGAGGAGGCACGGCCGCCTTCGGTGGAGTTATCGCCATCGTCGCCGTTGCGGGTTCCAGCTCAGCCCATGTCTTCGTTTCCGCCTTGTGTTCGCGTACCGCCATTTCCCGGCGCCTTGCCTTATGGCGGCCCCAGGCTGCGCGGATTCCAGACAGGCCTTTTCGCAGGCCCGGCCCCAGTTTCTCGATTCGGTCCAGGGAGCGCTGGATGTCGCGGTCTACCACAACAAGAGCCATAGCTGCCTCGGCAACGATAAGAATGGTAAGTGAGCCCCACACCCCGAACACGAGGCGTGCCCACGCCGAAAGGCGGGCGCCGAAATCGCCCGTCCAGACCTGCAGGTCAAGTTCAGTCATGAACCCGACCCAGTCTAGCGCTACGGCCACTATGACCATCGTTACCAAGGCAGCTGCCGACAGCACAGGGAGTGCCCCCGAGCGCTTGCGGCGCAGGATTACGTAGCCCCAATGGATCGCTAGCAGCGTTAGGAGTATAGTGGCGTAACCGAAAAATTTGGGTACGAGGATCCAGGCCAGGAGGGCACCCACCAGTCCGAAGGCATTGGATACCTCTACATCCGGGGCCGGACGGAGGATCTGGCCGAGGCTCGCCCCACGCACCAGCGTGTCGTCGGCAGGCTCGTACGTAGCCAGCGCTAGCAGGAGCATGGCGCCCAGGGCCATGAGGAGTAGCCCAAGAATCTCCCTGCGGCGGTGATTCTTGGGCCTGGCGGGCGGTACTGGTTGTCGTTTGCGGCCGGGCATGCTACCGGATTTGCTGCGTCAGTTCTTGTGAAAGGGTGGTCGGACCACGTGCATGGCCAGGCTTCGGCCGCGCCGGCCTTGTATGGACAGCCTGGTGTCGACAGCAGCGTGCTCGCGGCGCACGTATGCAAGGGCGATGCCTCTCTCCAGCACCGGAGACTGGGTGCCGCTGGTGATGGCGCCCACGTCCCCGCCGGCCGCGGTGCATACCAGCTGACCGGGACGCGGTATGCCGCGGGCATCGGCCAGGAGCCCAACGAGGTTGCGCTGGGTGCCCCGCGCCCGAAGCGTACGAAGCGCATCGCGCCCGATGAAGACCCCCTTGTCCAGTTTGGTAGCCCAGCCGAGCCGTGCTTCGTAGGGACTGGTGGTCTCGTCAATGTCCTGGCCGTAGAGGCAGTACCCGCATTCCAGCCGGAGCGTATCCCGCGCCCCGAGGCCGGCCGGTTTCAGCCCGTACGCTTCTCCCGCGTCGAGCACCGTCTGCCACACAGCGGGCGCGCTCTTCGTTTCGCAGTAGAGCTCGAAGCCGATCTCCCCGGTGTATCCCGTCCGCGATATGATCGCTTCTTCGCAGCCCAGGAACGAACCGGGTTTTGGCGCCAAGAACCGGTAGAAGGCCAGTTCGCGTACCGGCAGGGATGTTACGCGCTCTAGAATATCTACCGAGCGCGGGCCCTGCAGGGCAATGAGCGCGGTCATGCTTGACGTGTCATGGAGCTCGGCGCCCATGGGATTGTGCGCTTGCATCCAGGCAAAGTCCTTGGAGGTATTGGCCGCATTTACCACGAGCATGTAGGCATCACTGCGTAGCCGGTACACCAGTAGGTCATCCAGGATACCGCCTTCCCCGTTGCACATAAGCGTGTACAGCGCCTCTCCGTCGGCGAGGGATGCCGCGTTGTTGGTGATCACGTGCTGCACGAACGGGAAAGCCCGCGGTCCGCGCACAAGAATCTCTCCCATGTGGCTGACGTCGAACAGCCCAGCAACCTTGCGTACGGCCATGTGCTCATCCACGATGCCGCTATACTGCAGTGGCATGGCAAACCCCGCAAAATCCGTCATGCGGGCGCCCAGGGCGACGTGGCAGGCATGCAATTCGGTCTGTTTCAACGCAGCGCTAGAGTCTGTGGGATCGGCAGCCTGCCTGTTCCAATGATTCGACGGCTGCATTCGCGAGTGCATCGCTTTCGAAGCTAAGCCGAAAGGCTCCGCCGGTGCCCTCGCGAATTCGCAGCAGGGCTATGTCCTTGACGTTGATGCCGTCGCCGAACAGGGTCCCCGTGATGTTAGCCAGTACGCCCGGGCGGTCTTTGGCATAGACGTAGATATCGCTAAGCGGATAGAGGAAGCCGCGGCTGTCCCGCGGAATGGCATCACGCCTGCAGCGCGCGCTCTGAAAGGCTTTGTACAGCTCCTCGGAGTCTTCGCCCGCCACAGCGTCCGCTATCTGTGAAACGGTTTCCTGGAAATCGGCGAGAGCCTGAAGCAGAGGCCCCTTATTTGCGTAAAGGATGGGTTCCCAGAGACCGAAGGGCGAGGTCGCAATACGTGTCATGTCTCGAAAGCCACCTGCCGCCAAGCGTGTAAAGGCCTCGTCCTCTTGCGCACCCACGAAGGTCATGAGCGCGGTGGCCAAAATCTGCGGCACATGACTGATGCAGGCCGCGACGCGGTCGTGGAGTTCTGCCTCCAGAGGGAATACACGGGCGCCGGTAGCCTCAATGACTGCGACCAGCGGCGCGAAGTCATCAATCCAGGCTTCATCCTGCCGCCCCGCGGGCGGGCACAGCACGTAGGTGGCGTTTTCAAACAGGAAGGCGTCGGCGCTCGCCAGACTTCCCTTTTCGGATCCTGCCATAGGGTGGCCGCCCACAAACGGATTGGCGCTGGAGAGCACACGGGCCGCCTCGGCCACGACGGGAGCCTTTACGGAGCCCACGTCCGTTACCGGCACGCCCGGCCCAAGGTGCGGAGCGGCCTCGCGGAGAACGTCTCCCATCGCGCCCAGCGGCACGGAAAGTACCACGAGGTCTGCGCCCCGAACGGCCCCTGCAACGGAGGCCGCGCTCTCGTCGATCATCCCGCGGCGCGTAGCATCGGCAAGCACGTCGCGCCGGTCAAATCCCACCAGGGTAAGATCACCTCCTCGCTCCTTCCAGGCCAGCGCAAGGGACCCCCCAATGAGGCCCATGCCAATAATGGCAACGCGTTCGATCATAGTCTCTTTGGCGGCCAAAATGCGCCCTCACTCGCGGCGCAGTCCAGCACCTATTCTATCGCACCTTCTTCCGGGGAGGCTTCCTTGTCAACTTTTCGGGTTTCAATGGTCAATTCGCTGCCGCCCTCGAAGGACATAGAGATCTGGTCACCTTCGCATAACTGCTGGCTCAGGATGGCCTCGGCCAAGGGATCTTCTACGTAGCGCTGGATGGAACGCCTGAGCGGGCGGGCGCCAAACTTGAGGTCGTAGCCCTTGTTCACCAGGAACTGCCTGGCCGAGGGCGCCAGCGTAAGCAGCATCCCCATGCCTTTGGCCCGCTCGAAGAGATCCGCGGTCATCAGTGATATAATCTCGAAAATATGCTTTTTCTCGAGTGAGTGAAATACAATGACGTCGTCTACACGATTTAGAAACTCAGGATTGAATACCCTCTTCAAGGCTTCTTCCACCGTGCTTTTCATGAGCTCGTAGCTGAAGGCCTCCCGGTCCTGCGCAAAACCGATGCCCTTGCCGATATTCTTGATGTCGCGGGCACCGACGTTGCTCGTCATGATGATGATCGCGTTCCGGAAATCGACGCGGCGCCCGGATCCGTCGGTAAGGATGCCGTCGTCGAGCACCTGCAGGAGAATGTTAAACACGTCGGGATGCGCCTTCTCTATTTCGTCGAGCAGGACCACGGAATAGGGCTTGCGCCGCACTTTCTCCGTTAGCTGGCCGCCCTCCTCGTAGCCCACATAGCCGGGCGGGGCGCCGACGAGGCGACTTACGGAGAATTTCTCCATGTATTCGCTCATGTCGACACGCACGAGGGCGTCCTGCGTGTCGAACAGGTACTCCGTGAGCACCTTGGCCAGTTCGGTCTTGCCCACCCCGGTAGGACCGAGGAAGATGAAGCTACCGATGGGACGGCGTGGATCCTTTAGCCCTGCGCGTGTGCGCCGGATAGCCTTGGAGAGCTTGGAGATCGGTTCGTCCTGGCCAATGACCTGTTTGCAGAGGGCGCCTTCCATTTGCATCAGCTTTATCTGCTCGGGCGCTGCAATCCTGTCGACCGGAATACCGGTGATCATGGCCACGACCTGCGAAATATCGTCCTCCGTAACGGCGTGGACTTCGCTTTCGGCGGTGGCCTCCCAACTGAGCTTGGCACTGGAAAGCTGCTCAAGTAGCTTTTTCTCCTGGTCCCTCAGCCGGGCGGCTTCTTCGAAGCGCTGGCTCTTTACTACGAGGTTTTTTTCCTGACGGGTTGCTTCGATCTCTGACTCCAGGTCGAGTATCTGTTGCGGCACCCGGATGTTGCTCAGATGGACACGCGCCCCGGCTTCATCAATGACGTCGATGGCTTTATCGGGCAGGAATCGATCCGTGATGTAGCGCTCGGATAGGGAAACCGCCAGGCGCAAGCCTTCATCCGTGTAGCAGACGCCGTGATGTTCTTCGTAACGGTCCTTGATATTGAAGAGGATTTCAACGGTTTCGGCCGGTGTGGATGCGTCCACCATGATTTTCTGAAAGCGGCGGTCCAAGGCCCCGTCTTTTTCGATATACTGCCGGTATTCGTCCAGTGTCGTGGCGCCGATACACTGGATCTCGCCCCGCGCAAGGGCGGGCTTGAACATGTTGGAAGCATCCAGCGAGCCTGAGGCGCCGCCCGCACCCACGATGGTGTGCAGTTCGTCAATAAAGAGAATCACGTCTGGGCTCTTTTCGAGCTCGTTCATGACCGCCTTCATCCGCTCCTCAAACTGGCCCCGATACTTGGTGCCGGCCACGAGACCGGCGAGATCCAGCGTGACGATCCGCTTGTCATATAGTGTGCGGGAAACCTTGCGCTGGGTGATCCGCATGGCGAGGCCTTCCGCGATGGCCGTCTTGCCTACGCCGGGCTCGCCAATAAGCACCGGGTTATTCTTCTTGCGCCGACTAAGCACCTGCGCCACACGCTCGATCTCACGCTGCCGCCCAATTACCGGATCCAGCTTACCATCTTCCGCCAGTTTCGTCAGATCGCGCCCGAAGTTGTCCAGTACGGGGGTCTTCGATTTCTCTGCCGTGCTGCCGCGCCCGGCTCCGGACGAGGTACGGCCAGCTTCGGCGCCCCCGCCGCGGGAGGATGCCTTGCCGCTCATGATGGCGTCCAGCTCCGCACGCATAGCGTCGTACGTGATGGAGTAGCTCTGTTGCAGAATCTGAGCGGCAATGTTTTCGTCATCCCTAAGCAGGCTAAGCAAAAGGTGCTCTGTACCGATGACGTCGTTCTTGTACAGCTTAGCCTCGAGATACGTGATTTTGAGGACCTTCTCAGCCTGCTTGGTCAGGGGAATGTTCCCCACGGTGAGGGTCCCGCCCATATTCCGGACGGTGTCTTCAATGGCCTTTTTCAGCTTGAACAGGTCGCAGCCGAGATTGCGCAAGATCTTTACGGCGATCCCTTCGCCTTCGCGAATGATGCCGAGCAGGAGGTGCTCCGTGCCTATGTAGTCATGCCCGAGCCGGATCGCCTCTTCCCTACTATAGGAAATGACATCGCGAACGCGATTGGAAAAATTGCCTTCCATGTCACTGAATCCGTTTGCGAGGCCGGGGCATTGTTACAGCATGGATAAGAAGCCGCTACGGCAGGCCCTAAGCGGCAAAGCTGGAGCCGCACCCGCACCGCTGGGTAGCGTTGGGATTTTCGAAGGTGAAGCCACGGGCACTCAGACCGTCGTGGTAGTCAATCGTCGTACCCATAAGGTACAGCCCGTGGCGTTTGTCGATATAGAGTGCTATACCGTTCGCGTCGAACGTAAGATCGTGCTCTCGCAATTTGTCAAAGCCGAGTATGTAGCTCATTCCGGAGCATCCTCCGCCGCGCACTCCGACGCGGAGGGCGTATCCGTCGGGTATCGACTTGGAGATGATGATTTTCCTGACTTCCTCCTCTGCCCGTGGACTCAGCTGTACGGGAGCGGAAGGTGCTAGCGTATCATTCTGCATAGGGTTCACGTATTATTCACACTCGGTACCAAATATATGCTACACGGGCCAAATGGCGCTGTTCCACGGCCCGATTCTGCAGGCCGCATGGGTGGGCCGCGCAGTTCGTCGCACGCAGTGACGTGAGCACAAGGGTACGAACGCCGCAAGTGATGCAGCGTTTCAGGCCAACGGATGCGTGCTCAGGTGATCGAGAAGCGTGCGGGTCATGAGCCGCACGGCGGGTACCAGGGCGGCTTCGTCGATATCGAAGTGGGCATCGTGCAGGGGGTAACTGGAAGACTTGCCGCTTTTTGTACCCACGCGAAGGAGGACGCCCGGGACGTAGGCCAGGTAGTGGGAAAAATCCTCCGATCCCATACTGGGGACGGCAATGTCTACCGCGGCATTGTCGCCAAAGAGCTGGATGATGCCATCGCGCAGGTGCGACAGCATGCGTGTATCGTTTACGACACACGGCATACCGCTCGGGAATTCCAGCTCTATATGGATTTCATGCAGCACCGAGAACTGTTTCACTGCTCGGCGCATGTACTGCTTGAGAAAGGTCCTGTCCAGATCGCTCAGAGTTCGAAGCGTGCCAGCGAACTCGACCTCCGAAGGAATGACGTTGTGGGTATGCCCCCCCTGGAACTGGCAGACCGTGAGCACGGCGGCGCTGCGCGCATCGGTAACGCGCCCCACGTACTGGTAGAATTGGTGCAGCAACTGGGTAGCCACCCATATCGTGTCCTTCGCCTGGTGCGGCCGCGCCGAATGACCGGTGCTGGGCGCAGAGACCCGTACCCGGAATCGATCCAGGGCGGCGGTCACCGTGCCGCGCGCCAAGCCGAAGGTCCCCACGTCCAGTGTCGGATCCACGTGGATGCAGTAGACGGCTTCGAGCGATTCGAGCACCCCATCACGGATCATGGGCGTAGAGCCGCTGGGCGAGCCTTCCTCGTTCGGCTGAAAGAAGACCCGCACCCGGCCGGAGAATTCCTCTCTTCGTTGATGCAGCAGGATGGCCACGCCCGCGCCGACAGCCATATGCGCATCATGCCCGCAGGCGTGGGCCACGCCCCGGTGCCGGGACGCATAGGGCACCTGCTTCGTGTCTTGGAGCGGCAGCGCGTCCATGTCGCAGCGATAGCCTATCGCAGGCCCGTCCCCGGCACCTTCAATGTCCACACAGAAGCCGGTTTCGGCCAGCGGTCCCCGCACTGACAACCCGTGCCGTTCCAGTTGCTCTCTCAGGAATGCAGAGGTGCGGTGTTCCTGGGATCCAATCTCTGGACGCATGTGCAGATATCTGCGCAGTGCGCTCAGGTAGGCGCCCAGCTCCTCTGGTTCACCGGCCTTGCCGTTGCTATGGCCCGTGGGCAAGGTTGGCACCTGAAAGGCCTGGGGCATGGCGGCAATGGCTATGAATGGCGAAGCCTTCGAGGCGCGGGCACGTGATCTATTGAGTATTAGAATAATAACAAATCCCCTACCGAGAAAAATGTGGCCGCCGCCACGGTGCAACGCCCACATTCCCCGATATGCCTCTCTTGGCGCCCCGGCCCCCATGACGTCCGGCGCGGCGCCGCGGCCTGCCAAGAGGGTTTCGCGCTGCGCCGCGTCCACAAGGTTCTATTTCCAAGCGCTGGGCGCATGGCCGCAGGCGCGGCGCCTACCGGATCAGCAGCATGGTCTCGTTTGTACGAAGGCCGAGCTCGCCAGGAGACGGAAGCAAGCGCAGACCGCTCGCGAGGCTTGACGCATCGAAGCGTACGGTATGGCTGCCCTAAGCCTCCCTGTTGGTCATAACTGCTACTTAACATTGTGATTTTTGCCGTGTAGAATCAGGGCATGGACGCACAGAGTCAGATCCTTCGGACGCTTCGGGCCTCGGAATCGATGGTTTTGCGCGTGGTTGATGCGGGAGGCCACGACAGCCGGGGTGCGGTTAGTCGCCACGGCTGTGAGGAATTTGGCCTTATCGATGCGCTGGGGTGGCCTCATTAGGCCGGGTGTCTGAAGGCGCCTAAGCGCACGTTGCAGGGGGCCTCTCCCAGTCTTTTGGATACATCGGTACCGGCGCCCTTGGATGTGTTGTCCTGGCTGAAGGAAGTATAGGGTCTGGAGCTGGTGCCGCGCAGCCTGCCGTCCGGAACACCCTCATGGCAGAGGAGCACCGCCAGGGCACGACGATGTTTGCGGGAGCCCAGGTGCGCTACCTCTTTCATAGTGCCCACGGAGTGCTGGGTGCGATCAGCTCTTCGGCTTCCGCCTTGTATTTGAAGCCGCGAGATACCTGGATGGTCTGGACTAATAAGCAGCGCCAGGGGTATCTGTATCGCGTCGTGGGCCTGAGGCGGTTCCTTATACGTTCTGGCGTGCAGTGCAGCAACTTGGCCAGGTACCTGCCGGAAAAAATGTTGCGGCGTTTGCCGGAGGATTTTGCGCGTTGCTACGGGTATCGTCCGTGGTTGGTAGAGACGTTTGTGGCGCCGCCGCAGCAAGGAAGCTGTTTCAAGGTGGCCTGTTTTGTGGGGTTAGGCACGACTATAGCGCTCCCCAAATTCTGGACAGTGGTTTAAGGTAGAAGCCTGCCTCTCAAATCGAGGTACACGTTACGATGAAACGGAAGTCGTACGCAGCCGCATTCAAGGCTCGAGTGGCCGTGGAGGCCATACGAGGTGAGCAAACCATCAACCAGATTGCCGCCCGCTTCGAGGTGCACTCCAGCCAGGTGAGCCTGTGGAAGAAGCAGGCGCTTCAGCACTTGACGGAGGCCTTTTCCACGCGTAGTGGCAAGGCCAAACAACAAGAAATGAGGTACTTAAGGATGAATTGTATGGCCAAATCGGGCGCCTCAAGGTGGACCTGGACTGGTTAAGAAAAACCTCGGCTCACTCTCTTGAAGAGAAGCGGCGCATGGTGGAGCCAGATCACGGCCGGCTGAGCATAGAGCGACAGTGCGAGCTGCTGGGCCTGGCCCGCTCCAGCGTGTATTATCAACCCGTCGATGAAACGTCCTATAATCTACAGTTGATGCGCGTCATAGACGAAGTCTAACACGGCCCACCCCATGCTGGGCGCATGACGCATATGCTTCGGCGCGAGGGTCACGCTGCGGGTCACAAGCGGGTCTATAGGCTGATGCGCCTTATGGGGCTATAGGCTATTTATCCGAAGCCCCGGCCCCGCGTGGGCCCGGGGCCAGCTCTTTGGTATCCCAACCTATTGAAAGGGCGGCACATAGACCGTCCCAATCAGGCTTGGTGCAGTGACATCACCTACATTCGGATGGACCGAGGATTTGCGTATCTGGTCGCAGTCATGGAGTGGTAGAGCCGTTACATACTATCGTGGACGCTATCCTGCACACAAGACGCGAGTGTCTGCGAGGAGACCTATAAGGACGCACTCACGATCAGCCAGCCCGAGATCTTCCACTCGGACCAAGGGTCACAGTTTGCCAGTGAAGAGATGACATCACTCTCGAAACGTGCTGGCATCCGGATTTCGATGTGTGGTCGTAGCCGGTGCTACGACCACATTCTGATCGAGCTGCTGTGGTGCAGCATCAAGTACGAGGTCTACCTCCACGAATACGCGAACCTGCGGCAGGCACGGCAGCGCCTGGAACGTTAACTTTACCTTCTACAACCACCGCCGTGCACACCAGATGCTGCAATATCGAACACCCTTGGAGGACTATCATGGTCATTCAGGACCCCCCCCCCAGCGATGGCTATAACCCACACGACAACCACATGCCCACTGGGATCAACATGTCCCGCCATCACCCACAGCCCGAGCAGTTTTCTATCTTAAATCAAGCGAAATCCTGTCCAACGATTGGTGTATACCCCAATTCCAATTTCATCCTTAAAGAAAAACGCCCCAGAAATCGAATCAGCGAGCCTCCGGGCCAAAACAAATCAGCTTAACGATCAATATGAATTCTCAACCCGCTCCAACGCCGCGGATTGAAAATCTAAAGGTGGAGAACTTCCGCGCGCTGCGGAAGATTGAGATCAAGGGAATATCACCACTGACGGTGCTGCTCGGTCCAAACGGCAGTGGCAAATCCACAGTGTTCGACGTCTTTGCGTTCCTAGCGGAGTGTTTTGGGTCCGGCCTGCGACATGCGTGGGATAGGCGCGGACGAGCCAGGGAGCTCAAGACCCGGGGCACCGAAGGATCGGTGATGATTGAGATCAAATACCGCGAGAGACCAGGAACGCCGCTGATCACCTACCACCTAGCCATTGATGAATCCAACGGTGGGCCGGAGGTTGTCCACGAATGGCTAAGATGGAAGCGGGCGAGTTACGGGGCACCGTTTCGCTTTCTTGACTATAGTAAGGGTCGGGGCTCTGCGGTCCGCGGTGAAAAACCGGAAGGCGCAGACAAGAGGGTAGATATTCCACTTAAGTCATCTGATCTGCTGGCAGTCAATGCACTTGGACAGTTTCAGGATCATCCACGCGTAGCCGCTTTGCGCGACTTTATCATGGGTTGGCATGTCTCCTATCTATCGGCAGATAGTGCGCGTGGTCAGCCCGAAACGGGCCCGCAAGAAAGGCTGACAAGAACCGGTGACAATTTAGCCAACGTTATTCAGCATCTGAGCGAGCGACATCCGGAGAGGCTTGGGCAGATCTTTGATGCAATGCGCAAGCGTGTGCCACGCATTGATAGCGTATTGACCGATACCATGGCTGACGGACGGCTGTTACTCCAGATTAAGGATGCCCCGTTCACTCGTCCGATCATGGCGCGTTTCGCCTCTGACGGCACACTAAAGCTTCTGGCGTACTTGGTATTGTTGTATGATCCGCAACCACCGCCGTTCATCGGCATTGAGGAGCCGGAAAACTTCTTGCACCCGCGACTGCTCGCCAAACTAGCTGAGGAATGTCGCGCGGCGTGCGAACGAACGCAATTGTTGGTCACCACGCATTCACCGTTCTTCCTTGGCGAGTTGCATCCCGAAGAGGTGTATGTTTTATGGCGCAACGAGAGAGGGTATACACAAACACAGCGAGTTGCCGATGTAAGCGGCGTACGGCAGTTTTTGGAGGAAGGTGCACAGTTGGGCAACTTGTGGATGGAAGGTTACTTTGGTGTAGGCGATCCGCTGAGTCGTGATGGTATCTAAATACACGATATCGACCGATGCTAATGATGAGAGCAATGCATCTGGAATTCCTGGTTGAAGAACAGTCCATGGAGGTCTTTTTGCAAGGGATCCTCCCAAGACTTCTCCCCAATCCTCATACGTTCAAGATTCATGTGTTCCAGGGGAAGTCGGATCTGATGAAGAGATTGAGTGAGCGTCTGCGTGGCTATTATCGATGGTTGCCTTGTAATTATCGTATCGTCGTAATGGTTGACCGCGATGATGATGATTGTCGGGCACTCAAGATGCGTCTCAATGCTGCTGTGGAGGCGTCGCACTTGCGCCCACGTTCACGGGCTGGCCACGGTTCTTGGCAAGTGGTCAATTGCATAGTGATAGAAGAGTTAGAAGCTTGGTATTTCGGAGATTGGGAAGCCGTGCGCCGAGCCTACCCCAAAGTATCTGAGAATACGACAAGAAAGGTGCGTTATCGTAACCCTGATGCTATCTCTGGCGGCACTTGTCAGGCGTTCGAGCGCATCTTGAAGCGGCATGGTTATTTCAAGACCGGGTTGCGCAAAATCGAAGCGGCCCAAGCTATTGCCGCCTATGTTGAGCCAGAACGCAATCGCTCGCACAGCTTCGCCGTGTTTCGCAAAGCCCTCGCAGCAGTAACCGCATGAAAAATTCACCAGTCACCAACAGAACATGCTAGGACTACCCTTTGCCCGCTTGCGAAATTGGATATTCCGGTGGATGTTGAACGGGCAATCCAATACGCCGACCAGACCATTCCTATCGTGGATCCGCGTACGGGCAATATCACTAAGGCCCAGTTCTTTGTAGCCGACCCAGGCCGTTACAGCTATACGTACGTGGAGGCCACGGAGGACCAAAAGCTGAGAATCTGGATAGGGCCGCACCGGCGTGCGTTCGATTTCTTCGGTGCCGTTCCGTAAGGGTCCGGTGAGTTTGTCACGTAGCGACACGGAGGTGAAAGCATGGTGCGCCAGGCTAACTGGCCAAGTACAGGAGGTGTAAGTCCTCTGTGGTAAAGGATATAACCAATCCATATCTCTCCCCAAGCCGTGCGGTCGTTCTCGTGAGGGAACGGGCGAAGCGTCGGCAGGGGTGCATATGGGCGGAGCTAATGAGCGCCGAAAGGACCATTGTTCGGAGTGCCGAAGTCCTCATGTTGGCTGAAGGCAATACTGATTGGACCGCTATGGTGAGGTTCAAGAGGGCTCCGCGGCGTCCAAGAACTCAGGCACGTATGTACGTACAAGGTTGGGACCTGGGAGGCCTCCTCGCTGCCCAGCGCTTAGGGCGGGGCCGTCAAAGCCAAGGCATTGCCGAGCGGAGGATGAACGGCGAGGAGGAGTCAGATGCGATGATAGTAGCGATGAAGCCGGCGAACAAAGCGCGGAGGACCGCGCGGCGGAGTTGGTGGAGCGAAGCGTCGCACCCGAGGGGAAATCGGACAACCCAACACACGCCGGACGCAGAGCCGGACTTCGTGTGTCACATGGGATGGTTCGGTTACGGCTATGGGTTGGTTAGCCGGCCCATTAACGTCATGCGCGGCGGCGCGACCTGAGGGAGGAGCCGGATGCCTTAACGGGCACGTCCGGATCTGTGCGGGGGCCCCGGGGAAACCCGGGGCCTACCGCGATGCATAGCTAACGTGCCCGTAACTACGTAAGAAATGGGGGGCGGCCCCCCGTAGTTGCAGTTCAGGCGGAGGCTGTCGGGATCTAAGCTGTTCATGCACGTGTTGGCAACTATCCCGCTGGAGCATAGCGTATAGGTAAACAGAAGCGGGTGGCCTAATATCCACTCCCTATCTCGATGCGCCAGCGCCTTCAGCCCCAAGATTTGACAGTAGCTCCCGTGTCGGCGTATTCCACCACTGCCCGTCCACGTCGGGCCTGATAGATCACAGCACTTGCGTTGTCCCGCTGACCGGTCTCATCGGCATCGTTGAGCACACTATTCATGGGGGCGAGCCGGAGGTCCTAGTCTGCCTCCGGTGGTAGCACGGGGGTCGCTTTTCCCTGCGGTCTGGACGGCATTGAGCCGAACCCCCGCCAGCATCTTCCAGCCGATGGCGTCCCGTCCGTCAGCACGTCGCAGGCCGCTGCACTGCCTCCGGGGGGGCGCGTCAATGCTCCAGCCGCCGCAATAGTAGGCTATAGTGTACCCCAAATTCTGGACAGTAGTTTAAGATAGAATCCTGCCTCTTAAATCGAGGTACACGTCACGATGAAACGGAAATCGTACGCCGCCGCATTCAAGACTCGAGTGGCCGTGGAGGCCATACGAGGTGAGCAAACCATCAGCCAGATTGCCGCCCGCTTCGAGGTGCACCCCAGCCAGGTGAACCTGTGGAAGAAGCAGGCGCTTCAGCACTTGATGGATGCCTTTTCCACGCGTCGTGGCAAGGCCAAACAACAAGAAGAGGTACTTAAGGATGAATTGTATGGCCAAATCGGGCGCCTCAAGGTGGAACTGGACTGGTTAAAAAAAAACTTCGGCTCACTCTCTTGAAGAGAAGCGGCGCATGGTGGAGCCAGATCACGCTCAGCTGAGCATAGAGCGACAGTGCGAGCTACTGGGCCTGGCCCGCTCCAGCGTGTATTATCAACCCGTCGGTGAGACGTCCTATAATCTGCAGTTGATGCGCGTCATAGACGAAGTCTACACGGCCCACCCCATGCTGGGCGTACGACGCATATGCTTCGGCGCGAGGGTCACGCTGCGGGTCACAAGCGGGTCTATAGGCTGATGCGCCTTATAGGGCTACAGGCTATTTATCCGAAGCCCCGGCCCCGCGTGGGCCCGGGGCCAGCTCTTCGGTATCCCAACCTATTGAAAGGGCGGCACATAGACCGTCCCAATGAGGCCTGGTGCAGTGACATCACCTACATTCGGATGGACCGAGGATTTGCGTATCTGGTCGCAGTCATGGACTGGTAGAGCCGTTACATACTATCGTGGACGCTATCCAACACACAAGACGCGAGTGTCTGCGTGGAGACCTATAAGGACGCACTTGCGATCAGCCAGCCCGAGATCTTCCACTCGGACCAAGGGTCACAGTTTACCAGTGAAGAGATGACATCGCTGTCGAAACGTGCCGGCATCCGGATTTCGATGTGTGGTCGTGGCCGGTGCTACGACAACATTCTGATTGAGCGACTGTGGCGCAGCGTCAAGTACGAGGAGGTCTACCTCAACGAATATGCGAATCTGCGGCAGGCACGGCAGCGCCTGGGAGGCTACATTAGCTTCTACAACCACAGTCGTCCGCACCAGAGCCTTCGGTACCGAACCCCATCCGAAGTCTATCACGGCCATTCAGGACCCGACCCAGCGATGGCTATAACCCACACGACAACCACATGCCCACTGGGACCAACATGTCCCGCCATCACCCACAACCCTGGCAGTTCTCTATCTTAAGTCAAGCGAAATCCTGTCCAACGATTGGGGTACACGTCATGGATCAACAAGCCGGAGGATGCTCAAGCTGCGGCCAAGCTCGAAGCCGTAAGGTCCGTCCGGCAGGCACGCAACTTTGGACTTAAACGCGACCAGCTATAGCTTGCATGACCTTCGCCCGCTACACTAAATTAGAGGCGAATCTGTCTCATCTTTATTGGCACATACCGATTCCATCGAGACTTTTTATCGATCGATTCATTTCCGGCCAGGCTCTTGTGTATCAGGGCACAAGAAACAGACCGCTTGAGCGCGGAATTGTACCTATCGTAATACCATGATTATCAGAATCTTGCGAACAATCTGTGAAGCCACTGCCAGTTCCTCGGAACGCTACTGTAGATTCTGGCGAATAAGGTGGGAAAGATCAAGCTGGGTTCTCCAGGAACAGGAGAGTGCGATCCGAAAAGATTACTCAAACGTGTTCGTCAAGATTTGCATTTAGTATTAGGATAGGGTAGATTTCAATCTCCGCAATTAGTCGGGTATAGCCTTGCCCCGTGTTCGGGTTACCTGCTAAATAGTATTGCCGTTCAGGCGGTTGAACCGCTACGTGCCGTTGAATGGAAAGAACGTTCTTCTGCGTACCCTCGACCGAGTGCACGGCTCTTTCAACTAGAGGGTGGTGTGGCCTAGTACCTGCTGGGAAGAGCCACTATAGTAACCGCTCCTCTTGGCAGCGGGAGTCATGATATGCTTGTACCGGGTCGCCCTTGATGCCGAGATAGGTGGCGGATTTCCGGTGGCAAGTGTTTTAGCTGCACGAAGCTGCGTGATTGGCGTGCCGTGTGAATGCACTGAGCAAGGCAAATCCATTGGTGTGCAGGCAAGGGATAGATCCTCGGCTCTTATGGCGTTTGGGGCTCGGTTGTTGGAACTGGTCCAGCGTCACACTCCGACGAGTCCACTCTCAGGTTGTCAGGATTTGCTGCGAGCGTTCGGCTTTCTGCGCGCCTAATTGGTAAACACTATATCTGCGAATGGTACAAATGTGCAGCGACGCGTGGAAATAGCCGAAGTTGCCTGTCGTTCCGTGTCGGAGTTGCAGTCATTTATGTGCGCATGGGAATCCTCAACTCGCCGGCACCTGGCCACTTGTCGTAGGTGCAGGCTTGTGCTATGGTTAAATTGCGAACACGACCGGTTGCTTGGTTTATGGGTAAGGGCGAAGCTGCGCGGGCTTGTACCCTGCCCCGGAAGTGGTTTCGACGGCGGATGCTTGCCATGGGGTAACAGTAGGCGGGGGTGTACCACAGGTTTGGCTCTGGCCATTAACAATCTTGTGGGTAAGCTACTCGCCGAGTAGGGCAATCTAACGTTATTGACAAGGCTTTCAATTTGGAATGCTAGCGAGGCTTTCCCTTAGACGGACGAGACCGTGATTCGCGTCATCGCTGGAGGGTTCGGAGCTTGTGAATGGGGCACAGCCTCTGGCTTGCGTGCCAATATCTCTGCGGTAGGCATCGGTATGTACCATAAAGACAGGGCGCAATGAAGGCGGTGTGATTGGGCAGCAGATTACCCTGGAAGTCGGATGAACTGAGCGGCTGTAAATGAACGTATACACCCCTAGGGTGCAGGCGCCCGGTGGAGCGGGCTGGTTCCTTCCGTAGGATCGCAATAGGCCGGTCCCTTCTTTCGCATTTGTTGCTCCCATGACTAAGGCCTTTGTCCGTGCCCTTGAAGCCTTTGTCCAATGCAAGAGCGTCGACTTGACTGCGTTCAGGGCTTTTGAGTGCGGGCATCAGTGTACGCAGCCGTACGTGCAGAGGTGGCCCGGGGGCGAAGGTGTTCTGAACGTAGGCAATAAGAAGGTGCGGGCGATGCGCACGCAGACCTGTACTAAACCTGCCGTGTGGCATCGCAGGACGCCTTGCGTAGCCTCTACCGGGATGTCCAGTGCCCTACGACCTCTACTTGGATGGCGACGATTTTGGGTCGCTGCTTATCAAGTTCTGTCCAGTATTTCCTGATTCCAGCTTCTCATGCGGTTAGTGATGCGATGCACAGGATTGTGGCGGCAAAGCTTGTTGTCCGGCATGATTTGGCTAACTGTAGCTGCGGGGCTTCTTGGCGGCCCGGGTCTGACCGGTGGAGGACAGGCGTATGCGCAGCAGCACAACAGTGGAGATTCCTCGCATGTGTCCTATTCGGCAAAAGGTGCGGGTCTCTATCACCGCACGGGAGTTGCGCATGCATTTTGGGGCGGAGCGGTTGGTGGGTTGATGTGGGAGCCCGAAGGGGTTGTTCCGGGAAGATTTGGCAGTACCCCAGAGGGTACGAGCGAAGCCTGCCTTTTCCCCTATCGAAGCCGGAAGGGTCTGGTACATGTTCCCGGCCGCAATTGTCTCGGAAACGTTGGCAATCAGTTGTGTGGTGTGTTGCATTCAATGACGCGCCAGAGGGTGTTAGAGACTCACGTGGGCGTTCAGGGTGCCTTTTCAGCCTTCTATTTTGCGGACCCGAGTAGTGGGGCAGCTATTGTTGCCGCGGTAAATGATGGGAACACAGGAGTCAGGCTTCGCATGTTCGAGCCTGCCTGTTCGCCAGAAGGAATTCTGCACCGGGCCCTGCGTATCGGTGCAGCGGAAGGCCGGACGGTGCGCCGGCAAGCACCTGCCCTGCCACGTCCCTCGTCATTGTCGGCCACGCTTAGCAAGTGGACGCACGCACGGGGAGCAGGCCGTAAGCCCTCCATTACAGTGGAGGACAGCCGTGCCCGGGAAAGCACGAGCGGCATCGGGTTTGCAGTGCGCAAAAGCGACACTACCGAGACAGAAATCCGGGTGGAATCTGAGACGCGTGCGGTTCCGGCAGCGCAAGATGATTTCGTGTCACGTGTGGGAGCGCAATCGCTTGCGCCGCGGGAATTGACGAATACATTAAAGACTCCATTCGTCGCGGATCGCTTGGAGGAGGGCGACGAAGCCTTCTCCGTGCAGCTGTCAGATCCGGTTCACGGCGCGCTCGAGCACGCCCTGGCACCGGACACGACAAAGGAAGATACACCGGGCTCTGTTGCAAGCGCGAGCCTGGACTATCGTCTGCCGTCATCTGATGGTTTCTTCTGCGACGATTGGGATTGCGTTCCGGTCTCTGGTACCTGCACTATACCGGAAGATCAGGATTATGCACGCTTCGCCATTCAAGTTAGTTTAATCGGCGGCTCATTCCTGAAATACAAGACGGAAGAAGGTACGGCCGAGGAGGTGGTAGATTTTGTGGGGGTCGAAGAAGCGCAACTTAGCTTTCCGCTGGCCAGTGGAGCCGCAAATCGCCAGTGCTTCGATATTGACATTCTGGACGATGAAGACCGTGAAGGAGACGAATCCTTCACCCTATTCTTTTATGACCTTATGTATTTCACTGGGAGTCCAGATCCGTGGCGCTACACGGTTACCATTGAGGACAATGACAATACTCCGGGCATTGTGGTACGCAATGGGCAAGCCAACGAGAACGACGGGTCGATGGTATTCACTGTCGATCTGGAATCCGCGGCCAGCGCGGAGGTAACGGTTGATTATGAAACGAGCGACGGTTATGAGCGCTATCGGGAGGGCGAATCTTCGGCAACGGCGGGCGAGGACTACACGCACACGACCGGGAGTGTGACCATAGCGGTGGGAGCATTGGAAGCGTCGTTTTCAATACCGATACTCGACGATACGAAATGGGAGCCGACCGAGCTCTTTACCGTAACTGTCTCGACGGAGGGCAGCGTGCCGGTAGCGGGTAGCACGGCTCGGGGCAGTATCCTGGAGGACGAATTACTTCCGAGCCTTTCCATTAGCGATGCCTCGGGTTCGGAGAGTTCTGGAAGTTTCGACTTCAACGTTTCGATGACGCTCCCGTCAGCAGAGGATGTCATCGTGTTTTATTACACCGCAGCCATTGGGGGCGCGCAAGCCGGCAGTGACTATGTTGACATTCCGTCTACCCGACTAATCATACCCGCGGGTGAAACCACGGCTACGATATCGGTCCAGATCCTGGACGACCAGATTGATGAAGGACACGAATCATTTGAACTGAGAATCTACGGCTCGAGTTATGCCGATATTCGGGACGGCGTGGGGGTAGGTAGGATTAAGGATGATGATGCGGCGCCCGAGGTCTCCATCTTCGACGGTAGCGCGAATGAGGATGACGGAGAGATCACTTTCAGAATAGCGCTGGATAAAGATAGCGGGGGTAGGGTGCGCGGCAGGTTTTCGGCTTTGAGCGAGACGGAGGATACGGCCGTGGAAGGCGAGGACTACGTGGCGATAGCGGAAGGAAACTGGGCGATTCCAGCGGGGAAAAAGGAGACGAGCGTATCTGTTTCGGTCCTGCCGGATGCATTGGTTGAGCCGGACGAGACGTTCACGGCGACGATCGTGTTCGTGTATTTTGCGAACCGAGGCGACACCGAGGCCACCGGCACGATAGTGGATGATGATACGGCGCTGCAGCTATCGATTGCGGATACGAGCGCAGCCGAGAGTGCAGGCGAGATGACGTTTCGGGTGTATCTGGACGGGGCGAGCAGCGAGGGCGTGACGGCGCAGGTCAGCACAGCGGACGCTACGGCGACGGCGGGAGTGGACTACAGCGCGGTTACCGGCGGCAGTGTGACGATATCTGCGGGAGATATGGAGGCGTTCGTCACGGTCTCCGTACTGGATGACATGGTAGACGAGAGCAACGAGACGTTCACGGTAACGTTAACGGGCCCGGTGAACGCCGAGTTGTCCGATGGTGCCGCCACCGGCACTATAGAGGATGATGATGATATGCCCCGGCTATCGATTGCGGATACGAGCGCAGCCGAGAGCGCAGGCGAGATGACGTTTCGGGTGTATCTTGACGGGGCGAGCAGCGAGGGCGTGACGGCGCAGGTCAGCACAGCGGACGCTACGGCGACGGCGGGAGTGGACTACAGCGCGGTTACCGGCGGCAGTGTGACGATATCTGCGGGAGATATGGAGGCGTTCATTACGGTCTCTGTGCTGGATGATATGATTGACGAGAGCGAAGAGACGTTCACGGTGACGTTAACGGGCCCGGTGAACGCCGAGTTGTCTGATGGTGTCGCTACCGGCACTATAGAGGATGATGATGATATGCCCCGGCTATCGATTGCGGATACGAGCGCAGCCGAGAGTGCAGGCGAGATGACGTTTCGGGTGTATCTGGACGGGGTGAGCAGCCGGGGCGTGACGGCGCAGTACAGCACGTCGGATGCTACGGCGACGGCGGGATCGGACTACAGCGCAGTTACCGGCGGCAGTGTGACGATATCTGCGGGAGATACGGAGGCGTTCGTCACGGTCTCCGTGCTGGATGATATGATTGACGAGAGCGAAGAGACGTTCACGGTGACGTTAACGGGTCCGGTGAACGCCGAGTTGTCTGATGGTGTCGCTACCGGCACTATAGAGGATGATGACGATATGCCCCGGCTATCGATTGCGGATACGAGCGCAGCCGAGAGTGCAGGCGAGATGACGTTTCGGGTGTATCTGGAAGGGGCGAGCAGCCGGGGCGTGACGGCGCAGTACAGCACGTCGGATGCTACGGCGACGGCGGGATCGGACTACAGCGCGGTTACCGGCGGCAGTGTGACGATATCTGCGGGAGATACGGAGGCATTCATCACGGTCACCGTACTGGATGACATGGTAGACGAGGGCAACGAGACGTTCACGGTGACGCTAACGGGTCCGGTGAACGCCGAGTTGTCTGATGGAGTCGCCACCGGCACTATAGAGGATGATGATGATATGCCCCGGCTATCGATTGCGGATACGAGCGCAGCCGAGAGTGCAGGCGCGATGACGTTTCGGGTGTATCTTGACGGGGCGGGCAGCGAGGGCGTGACGGCGCAGGTCAGCACGTCGGACGCTACGGCGACGGCGGGATCGGACTACAGCGCGGTTACCGGCGGCAGTGTGACGATAGCTGCGGGAGATACGGAGGCGTTCGTCACGGTCACCGTACTGGATGACATGGTAGACGAGGGCAACGAGACGTTCACGGTGACGCTAACGGGTCCGGTGAACGCCGAGTTGTCTGATGGAGTCGCCACCGGCACTATAGAGGATGATGATGATATGCCCCGGCTATCGATTGCGGATACGAGCGCAGTCGAGAGCGCAGGCGAGATGACGTTTCGGGTGTATATTGACGGGGCGAGCAGCCAGGGCGTGACGGCGCAGGTCAGCACAACGGACGCTACGGCGACGGCGGGATCGGACTACAGCGCGGTTACCGGCGGCAGTGTGACGATATCTGCGGGAGATACGGAGGCGTTCGTCACGGTCACCGTACTGGATGACATGGTAGACGAGGGTGAGGAGACGTTCACGGTAACGTTAACGGGCCCGGTGAATGCCGAGTTGTCTGATGGAGTCGCCACCGGCACTATAGAGGATGATGATGATATGCCCCGGCTATCGATTGCGGATACGAGCGCAGCCGAGAGCGTAGGCGAGATGACGTTTCGGGTGTATCTAGACGGGGCGAGCAGCCAGGGCGTGACGGCGCAGGTCAGCACGTCGGATGCTACGGCGACGGCGGGATCGGACTACAGCGCGGTTTCCGGCGGCAGTGTGACGATATCTGCGGGAGATACGGAGGCGTTCGTCACGGTCACCGTACTGGATGACATGGTAGACGAGGGCAGCGAGACGTTCACGGTAACGTTAACGGGCGCGGTGAACGCCGAGTTGTCTGATGGTGTCGCCACCGGCACTATAGAGGATGATGATGATATGCCCCGGCTATCGATTGCGGATACGAGCGCAGCCGAGAGCGTAGGCGAGATGACGTTTCGGGTGTATCTAGACGGGGCGAGCAGCCAGGGCGTGACGGCGCAGTACAGCACGTCGGATGCTACGGCGACGGCGGGATCGGACTACAGCGCGGTTACCGGCGGCAGTGTGACGATATCTGCGGGAGATATGGAGGCGTACGTTACGGTCTCCGTACTGGATGACATGGTAAACGAGGGCAGCGAGACTTTCACGGTGACGTTAACGGGCGCGGTGAACGCCGAGTTGTCTGATGGAGTCGCCACCGGCACTATAGAGGATGATGATGATATGCCCCGGCTATCGATTGCGGATACGAGCGCAGCCGAGAGCGCAGGCGAGATGACGTTTCGGGTGTATCTAGACGGGGCGAGTAGCCAGGGCGTGACGGCGCAGGTCAGCACAACGGACGCTACGGCGACGGCGGGATCGGACTACAGCGCGGTTACCGGCGGCAGTGTGACGATACCTGCGGGAGATACGGAGGCGTTCGTCACGGTCACCGTGCTGGATGACATGGTTGACGAGGGCAGCGAGACGTTCACGGTAACGTTAACGGGCGCGGTGAACGCCGAGTTGTCTGATGGTGTCGCCACCGGCACTATAGAGGATGATGACGTGGTCCGGGTCAGCATTGCGGATAGCCGGGCTGGTGAACTGGATGGCAGTGCCGTATTTGTAGTCAGCCTGGACCGGGCGAGCACGCAGCGGATCTCTGTTGAATACGCCACCGTGGATGCTACGGCGCAAGCTGGCTTGGACTATTTGGCAAAAAGCAACACACTGAATTTCGATGCCGGGATAACGGAAAAGTCTATTGCCGTAACCATTCTGGCAGACGGTCTCGACGAGGAGGACGAGACGTTTTTGCTACGCCTGGCCAATCCTGTAAACGCTGCCATCAGCCGCGGTACCGCAACGGGCATGATCGTGGATGATCAGCCAAGGCTGAGTATCACTGGAGTCACGGTAGGGGAAGGAGCTGGTACGGTGGATTTGACGGTGAGTCTGGATGCAGCGAGTGTATGGGCAGTGACGGTAGAATTTGCAACGGCGGAAGGCACGGCTTCAGCCGGCCAGGACTTTCTGGCGGCTGAGGGCACGTTTTCCTTTCTGCCGGGAGTGATCGAGCAGACGATTACGGTAGTGATCCTGGAGGACGCCGTGTATGAGGGCGAGGAGACATTTGAGGTTATGCTTTGGAATGCGACGACGGCAGCGATTGAGGCCGGCGTGGCGACGGTCATCATAGAGGACAATGACGCGGCGCTGCGCCTCTCGATTGCGGACGTAGCGGTGTTTGAGGATGCTGGTGCAGCCGTCTTTACCGCCACTCTAAGCAGTGCTTCCACCGTTGAAGTGAGCGTCAGTTACACGACACTGGACCAGACAGCGGTGGCGGGTGAAGACTACACGGCGACAAGCGGCGAGTTGCAATTTTTGCCGGGGGAAACGGCGCAGACGGTTTCCGTAGCCATTTTGGATGATGCGGCAGACGAGGCAGACGAGACGTTTCTTATCAGGCTGTCCAATGCACAGGGTGCGGTGCTTGTGGACCGGGAGGCCGTCGGCAGGATTCTGGATGACCAGCCCATGGTGAACATCGCGGATGTGTCGGTAGACGAGGATGCCGGTGACGCCGTATTTGCGGTAACGCTGGATGCGGCGAGTGTGTTTGAGGTGACGGTCGGCTACGAAACCCTGGACCGCTCGGCCGTGGAGGGAGAGGACTATGTGCGGGCCACAGGGACGCTGATCTTCGCCGCTGGAGTGAGGCAGCGGCAGGTGATTGTACCTATTCTGGATGATGCTGTGGATGAGGCGGACGAGGAGATGTTCGTAGTGCATTTGCACAGCGCGACGGCAACGCGGATAACGGACGCTCAGGCTATCGGGACGATTCGAGATAACGAGGACACACCGGAGCTGGCTGTGCAGGACATTGAGGTGTTCGAGCATGCTTCGCCGGCGGTGCTCACGGTAACCTTGGGCTCGCCGAAGTCGGACGAGGTGCGCGTGTTTGTCGCGACAAGCGATGGTACGGCAATAGCCGGATCAGATTACGTGGCATTGCAAGAGGAAGTGGTTTTGGCTCCTGGAGAGACGCTGCAGCGTGTGGACATCGAAGTGCTGGAGGATGACATTGTGGAGGGTAGCGAGGCGTTCACGGTCACGCTGAGCGGAGAGCAGGGCGCCCCGGTAGCGCAGCGCGAGGCCACGGTGACGATCAGGGACAACGACACGGTAGCGGGGCTGAGCATTGGCGACGCTACGGTACAGGAGGCTGCGGGCAATGCGGATTTTACCGTGGCGTTGAGTAAGGCGAGCGCGCAAGAGGTACGTGTGGCCTATGCTACGGCGGAGGGCACCGCAACGGCGGGATTGGACTATGCGTCGGCGTCGGATGTGCTGACGTTTGCGCCGGGGGAGACTGAAGGCGTGATTTCTGTAGCGGTACTGGACGACAACTTGGACGAGGGAAACGAGACATTTCTTGTCAGCCTTGGTACCGCGGAGGGGGCGACTGTAGTGGATGGTTCGGGACAGGGCACGATACTTGATGACGAGGGTGCTCCGTCGCTGAGCCTGGAAGACCTTACTGTACGCGAGGCCGCGGGTGTGGCGTCCGTGCGCCTGGGCGTGCGGCCTGCAAGCGGGCAGGCCATAACAGTGGGCTGGGTGTTGGAGGATGGCACGGCGCTTTCCGGCCAGGACTTTGATGGGACGAGTGGTACCGAATCCATCGCCGCCGGGAGCAGCGAAGCCTTCATTGATGTAGCTATCCACATAGATGGGCTCGTCGAACCGGACGAGACCTTCGTAGTGAGGCTGACGGAGATCCCGGAAGGCTTGGAGGCCGGCCGGGATTCGGCCATCGTAACGATTGTGGATGATGATAAGCCGGTGGTTGGTATCGGGGACATTACGGTGCTGGAGCATGCAGTAGCGGCGCAGTTTAGCGTAACGATGGATCAGCCTGCCTACGGTCCGGTGACGGTTAACTATGCCAGCGTCGATGGCACGGCAACGGGGGGCGAGGATTATCGGCCGGTGGCCGGCATTCTCGCCATTGCGGCAGGGGAGCTGAGCGCCGTGATCAGTGTGCCGGTAATTGATGACAATCGGGTGGAAGGCCCGGAAGTTTTCATGATGATTCTCAGCGGAGTGGTGGGCGCGACCATTAACGACGGAGAAGGGGAGGCCACGATTCAGGACAACGACGAATTCAACTTGAGCATTCAGGATGTAGAAACTGACGAAGACGGGGGTGTGGCCGAGTTCACGGTATCGCTGGACGTGCGCAATACGGCGCAGGTCGTAAGCGTGGACTATGCGAGCACCGACGGTACTGCGACGGCGGGTTTGGATTACAACGCCCGGACCGGAACGCTGGTGATACCGGCTGGAGCTCCTTGGGGGACCATACTTGTTCCCGTGCGCGACGACGGGTTGCATGAGGGTCCGGAGACCTTTACGGTGACGCTAAGCGGAGCCGTGCATGCGAATATTGCACGGCAGACGGCGACGGCGACGATTGTAGACAATGATCTGAGAGGGCTGGGCATAGAGGATAGCCGGGCGGTAGAGAATGCCGGGTCGCTGACATTTGGCGTGCGGCTGGACGGGGCCAGTCATGGCCCGGTGACCTTCAGGTACGAGTTGGTAGATGCTACGGCGCTATCCGGCTCGGACTACGTAGCCGGCGGGGGCAGTTTGATGTTCCTGCCAGGCGAGATGTCGAAGACGATTGAGGTGGAGCTCATTGACGACGAGATCGATGAGCCCGAGGAAAGCCTTAAGCTGGTGGTAGTGGAAGTGGAAGGCGCATTCACGCTGAATGCGGAGGCGACGGGAAGGATAGTGGACGACGACCCGGAGTCGGAGCTGGTTGTCTCGGATGCTACGGCGAGTGAAGGCGACGGAGCAGCCGTATTTGCGGTAATGCTGGGCCGCGAAAGCGGCTGGGAAGTGAGTGTGGACTACGAGACGGTGGAGCAGTCGGCAGAAGAGGGGAGGGATTACGAGCGCGTGCATGGTACGCTGACGATTCCAGCCGGGGAAACCATGGGAGAAATCCGGGTGCCTGTACTGGAGGATACGATAGCGGAGTCTGACGAGACGTTTCTGCTGCGGTTGTTCAATGCGCAGAACGCCAGTCTGGCTCGGGTCGAGGCTGTGGGTACCATCCTGGGCAATTCTACAAGGCCGGTTTTGGATATTGATGACGTGCGGGTACCGGAATCCGGGGGCAGTGCCGTCTTTACGGTGCGGCTTAGTGGGCAGAGTACGCAGCAGGTGGAAGTATCGTACGCCACGGCAGACGAGACGGCGGAGGCGGGAGAAGATTACGAGGGCCAGCGCGACAAACTGATCATGGAAGTGGGTGCCGTGGAGGCAACCATCACGGTGCAGGTGCTGGACGATGCGCTGGATGAGGCCGACGAAGAGACGTTCGTGGTGCGGCTCAATAGTGCCGTGCATGCGGATATAGGAGATATGGAAGGCAGGGGCACGATAGTGGATGACGACCCGGAGCCGGAGCTGGCTGTCTCGGATGCTACGGCGAGCGAAGGCGACGGAGAAGCCGTATTTGCGGTAATGCTGGGCCGCGAAAGCGGCTGGGAAGTGAGTGTGGACTACGAGACGGTGGAGCAGTCGGCAGAAGAGGGGAGGGATTACGAGCGTGTGCATGGTACGCTGACAATTCCAGCCGGGGAAACCATGGGAGAAATCCGGGTGCCTGTACTGGAGGATACGATAGCGGAGTCTGACGAGACGTTTCTGCTGCGGCTGTCCAATGCGCAGAACGCCAGCCTGGCTCGGGTCGAGGCTGTAGGCACGATCCTGGGCAATTCTACAAGGCCGGTTTTGGATATTGATGATGTGCGGGTACCGGAATCCGGGGGCAGTGCCGTCTTTACGGTGCGGCTCAGTGGGCAGAGTACGCAGCAGGTGGAAGTATCGTACGCCACGGCAGACGAGACGGCGGAGGCGGGAGAAGATTACGAGGGACAGCGCGACAAACTGATCATGGAAGCGGGTGCCGTGGAGGCAACCATCACGGTGCCGGTGCTGGACGATGCGCTGGATGAGGCGGACGAAGAGACGTTCGTGGTGCGGCTCAATAGTGCCGTGCATGCGGATATAGGAGATATGGAAGGCAGGGGCACGATAGTGGATGACGATGCCGATCTCACGCTCAGCATCAACGACATTCAGGTGAGTGAGGATGCCCGGGTGGCGGCCTTTTCGGTGACGCTCAGCAGGCGAAGTAGTGAAGTGGTAACGGTGCAGTTCGAGACTTCCGACGCTTCTGCAGCGGCACCGCCGGACTACACGGCTTCCCGTGGAATCGCAGTGTTTGAGCCTGGCAGCAGCACGGGCAGTGTACAAGTTGTCATTGTGGACGATGCGCTGGACGAGGAAGAAGAGACCTTCCAGGTATCACTTAGCAAAGCGACCAATGCGCGGATAGCCAAGGGCGTAGGCGTGGGTACGATACTGGACAATGACAGTATGCCGCAGCTCCGGATAGACGACATTGTTGCCCTTGAGAATAGTGGATGGGCAGTGTTTCGAGTGCGGCTTTCGGGGGCGACGGGTCGACTGGTTACGGTACGGTACCGCACGGTGGACGGAACCGCGCAGGCGGGGCTGGACTACGAGGCGCAGGTGGGCGTGCTGATATTTTCTCCCGGATCTGTGGAGGAGTCCGTTGCCGTGCCACTCCTGCGTGATGGCAGGGACTGGAGAGAAGAGACGTTT
Source organism: Rhodothermales bacterium (assembly GCA_965216255.1). Lineage (GTDB taxonomy): Bacteria > Bacteroidota > Rhodothermia > Rhodothermales > Bin80. Next base: position 1,553,720 of record OZ244148.1, on the reverse strand, counting down.
TCCGTAATACTGGAGTCGGCAGACCATGCCCGGATTGAGAATGCCGTGGCTGTGGCAACAATAGTGGAAGAGGAATCGGTGCTGGAAGGAGTGTTGGGGGAATACGTGGCGCGTTTCACCAGAGCGGCAGCAGGGCATGTGGTGGAAGCCTTAGACGAGCGGATGCGGTGGCTGGATTCTGCGCCCCGGTGCGTGCCGAGGGTGGGGCGGGGCTTGGACATGCTGAGCCTGCGGCACGTAAATCCGTCATGGGATCCGTCTGCGGGGGAAATCCTGTCTGGCTGTGCACTGGGCGTAACAACAGAGACAGAAGGGGGTGCTTTTAGCCTGTGGGGGCGGGGTGCGTTTACGCGGTATAGTGGGCGCGAAGGTGCGCTGACTCTACAGGGTAACGTGACGACTGCGGCGTTGGGAATGGATTACCGTTGGCATCGTGGTTTTATGGCGGGGCTGCTTCTTGCGCGAAGCCTGGGATCGGGAACTTTCACGATGCCGGAACAGGAAGGGGAGGCGAGTTCGTCGCATACGGGCGCGTACCCGTACGTGCGCTACGCGCTGGGTGGAAGTGCCGTGTGGGCTCTGGCTGGCTTCGGCGGCGGCACGGCGGAAGTGGCAAGTGCAGCCAGTGTGGAGGCCTCCTTGAGGTCGAGACTGGCAGCGGTCGGGGCCCGGGGAAGGCTGCTCACGGCAGCGGCGGGCCGCCTGTCTTACCGGGCAGATGCACTGCTTGTACGCACTACGGCGGATGCACTGGAAATTCGGGTAAGCAGACTGCGTGCCGGGCTAGAGGCCGCGCTCACAACGAGCCGAATAATGAGCCCGTATGTAGCGGCGGGCCTTAGGCGCGACGGTGGAGATGCGGAGACGGGATATGGGTTGGAGCTCGGCGGGGGGATGCGTCTGGCACACCCGCGCCGGAAGCTGCGCGCAGAATTCAGCTCCCGCGGGCTGGTTTCGCATGCGGCGGCAGGGTTCACGGAGTGGGGCGTGGCCGGCTCGGTGCAATACGGTGTGCATGGTGGGTTGGGCCCGGCGACGAAAATCAGCCCGTCGTGGGGGCGCGCCCGCTCTGGGGGACTCGAGGCATTGTGGCGCCATGACACGGTGGCGGATGCGATATATGGGGCTCCGGGCGAAAGGCGGATGGAGATCGAGTTGGGCTACGGATTCCCCCTTACCGCGGGCACGGGCGTGACCCGGCCTGTGATGGCTGTAACGGTCCGTGACCGGGGCAAAGACTACAGGCTAGGCTACGAGGTAAGGTTGCGCAAGGCGCTTGCCGTGTCGGTGTCCGGGATAGCACGCGAGAGTACATCGCCCTACCAACAGGTAGCCTATGGAGTAAGTGCGCGCGCGGCGCTACGGTGGTGATGGAAGCATCTACAACACTGTCTGCTCCTGTGCTTTTCCTGAGTTCGACGGTTTGCAGGCCGTAACATACTGTGTTTGTGGGACAAACAGGCCGGGTTGAACGGTATAATTCCACCGTGCCGGATGGCAATATACCGCCCAGAATCCTACTTCCACGACGGGAGCGTCCGGCGAAGTGCGCCGTGGAAAGGTGCTTCTTCCCGGCGGGTGCGAAACTCGCCAAACAGCTGTCACTCCAGCTGTGCGCCAAGAAGGCACTCGGGAGTTAGAATGATCTAGCAACGAGTAGCCATGCCGCGTAGAAGATGGGGGAAGGCCCCATAAGCGCTAACTTGTGATTGACCGAATACTCTCTTTTTTCGGCCTCGAATGCACAGGCACGGTCGTTTTTTGAGTTCGTTGACGGTCCGCTTCGAGTGTTTCGGCCATGCTGGCGTCTCTTGCGTGCGCGCACGGACAGTTTGCGGCTCGAAGGGCGTTGTGTTCCTATCGGGAGGGCATACGTGTCCCTTGGGGCCTGCGATTGGGACCTTTCTGCGAGGTGGTAGCGGGCCTACGCCGCGCGCTTTCGCCGACGCCTCATTCGTGCCCGTTCCTGGGCGCGCACCAGGCAACCCAGCCGGTGCACGTCGACCGCCAACACCGACAGGCTCACCATCAGCGCGAAGTTCTCCGGACTCTTCTCCCGCACCAGCGCACCGCCCCGAAGTCCGAAATTGGCCAGACACGACTCGACGGCCGGGTGCTGCCGCCGCGCTGCCTTGAACGCAGGCGCGCGTTCCCGCGCACGCTCCGCCAGAGAAAGCTTGCCCTTCTTCGGAAGCGCATTGAGCGCCAGCCGAGCATCCAATGCTTTTCGATTCTTCAAGCTGTGAAAGCCCCGGTCAAAACTGCACGCATTGAACGCTGGAAAAGCCGCCTGCACCGCGTCAATGATCGGTACCGCCACCTCTACATCTGATGTGTCCCACAGGATGTGATAAGCCAAAATGAACCGGTGCTCATCTTCTACCAATGCGACCGGAAGGCCGAATTCCGCCAGCACGCCCGCCTTGCCTTTGCTGATCCAACGCATATGTGGCTTGTGGATGGAAAACACTTTCTGCGCATGTGGAATCTTCTCGCCCAAGAGGATGCGACGCCGGATTCGATCCACCAACAAGTCCACATAGTGCAAGTAATACGCGATATCCGCTCGCGCCGCCGCCGATTTCTCCACTGTGGCCAAGGCATTTAACAGCGTACGGGCACGTGCTGCAGTCTGTGTGCACTGGCGCAAGTACGCCTTCACTCCTTTCGGATTCTGCCGGTAGCGCGGGGCCGTCCGCACCCGGCTGAAGGCCTGGTATATCTTCCGCGTGCGATCCGCATGCTTGCGCCAGCCCGGAAGAGCGAATGCCGCAGCCGAGCGTGCACTCACACGTATTAGACCACGAACCGCATCCCAGCACAGACCCACATCGGTGGGATAGTGCACATGCGTCTTAACCACCCTGGAATCGCAGCGACCGGCTAGCGCGGCCCCAGACTTTTTCCCAGCCACCTTGTGCCCCGTCTGCACTATCAATTGGGTCACCTTCCGGACCAGCTTCGGCGTCAAAAGCTGCACGTTGTCCACCAGCCGCTGTCTGCTGTACTTCATCGTCAAACCCGGCATCTCCGTGCCCCAAGAGCTCCCGCAGCAAGAGATCGTTGTTGGCCCGGTACAACAAAGCATCGTAGTCCAGATCCAGGCACTGCTTGACTATCGCAAACACGATGACGCGCCATAGATCCATGCCCGGTCGTCCGACATCTTTGCGTGTATCCGGCTGAAAGTGCGCCTTCAGAATCGTGAACAAGGCGGCACGGGATTCCGCCGTGCAGTAGACGCACTGCAGACCCTTGAGCACCGCACTCATGTCGTCGCGCATTCTCGGGTCTAAGGCAATCTCCTTGATCGGCGTACTGTCGAGTGCACGGCACTCTGGGACAATCTTGCGCATGGTTTCCCTGGCGAATGTGAGCTGTTTTGCGCTCTTAAACGCCCGAATCGGCTATACGTCCCTCAGATTCACCGTCAATTACAAGATATAACCGATTGTTTATTGAAGATTTAAAGTAATTTCGTACAAGCACTAACTTGTGATTGACCGAATACTCTCTTTTTTCGGCCTCGAATGCACCGGCACGGTCGTTTTTTGAGTTCGTTGACGGTCCGCTTCGAGTGTTTCGGCCATGCTGGCGTCTCTTGCGTGCGCGCACGGACAGTTTGCGGCTCGAAGGGCGTTGTGTTCCTATCGGGACGGCATACGTGTCCCTTGGGGCCTGCGATTGGGACCTTTCTGCGAGGTGGTAGCGGGCCTACGCCGCGCGTTTTCGCCGACGCTTTATTCGTGCCCGTTCCTGGGCGCGCACCAGGCAACCCAGCCGGTGCATGTTGACTGCCAGCACGGACAGGCTCACCATCAGCGCGAAGTTCTCCGGACTCTTCTCCCGCACCAGCGCACCGCCCCGAAGTCCGAAATTGGCCAGACACGACTCGACGGCCGGGTGCTGCCGCCGCGCTGCCTTGAACGCAGGCGCGCGCTCCCGCGCACGCTCCGCCAGAGAAAGCTTGCCCTTCTTCGGAAGCGCATTGAGCGCCAGCCGAGCATCCAATGCTTTTCGATTCTTCAAGCTGTGAAAGCCCCGGTCAAAACTGCACGCATTGAACTCTGGAAAAGCCGCCTGCACCGCATCAATGATCGGTACCGCCACCTCAACATCTGATGTGTCCCACAGGATGTGATAAGCCAAAATGAACCGGTGCTCATCTTCTACCAGTGCGACCGGAAGGCCCAGCTCGGCCAGCACGCCCGCCTTGCCTTTGCTGATCCAACGCGTATGTGGCTTGTGGATGGAAAACACTTTCTGCGCATGTGGAATCATCTCGCCCAAGAGGATGCGACGCCTTACTTGATCCACCAACAAGTCCACATAGCGCAAGTAATACGCGATATCCGCTCGCGCCGCCTCCGATTTCTCCACTGTGGCCAAGGCATTTAACAGCGTACGGGCACGTGCTGCAGTCTGTGTGCACTGGCGCAAGTACGCCTTCACTCCTTTCGGATTCTGCCGGTAGCGCGGGGCCGTCCGCACCCGGATGAAGGCCTGGTATATCTTCCGCGTGCGATCCGCATGCTTGCGCCAGCCCGGAAGAGCGAATGCCGCAGCCGAGCGTGCACTCACACGTATTAGACCACGAACCGCATCCCAGCACAGACCCACATCGGTGGGATAGTGCACATGCGTCTTAACCACCCTGCCCATCTTTACCATTTGGCGGCTGAATTTGAAGGTCGGCAATAATCGCAGTTATTTATTTCGAGAGATTTTTAGGGATGAGCCCCCACTTTAGGCCTGTTTTGCCAGAATTTATGGTTCTTGGCCCCACCAGAGCCCCACAAGATCCCACCAACGCACCATTTTTGAGATTCACAGAAGCTGGAATACGAATGTTGTGCCATAAATTATGGATGACTATTGCGGGCAGCGGTTCCCAGCCCTATCTTCCCCCCTATGTATATCCGACGATCGCTTACCCATACCACCGACAACGCTACACGCTACTATTCCTTTCGGCTCTGCCACGGCGAACGCATAGAGGGCAAGGTCCGGCAGAAGACCCTGCTCAATCTCGGTGCCCACTTCCGCATTGACAAACGCTACTGGCGTGCGCTCTGCAACCGGATTGAGGCACTGCTCAAGGGCCAGCTCGAACTCGTACCCATGGGCGTTCCTGCCGTTGTGGAAGAGGAGGCCCACCGCATTGCAGAACTTTTGAGTGCGCGCAAGGCGGTAGCCGTGACCGAGGGCAAGGGCGAGACACCGCCGCGCGAATGGCACCATGTGGATGTCCACTCGCTCAAAACGGTCCGGCCCCGCACGGTGGGTGTAGAACATGTGGGGCTCTGGGCCATGGAGCAGTTGGGCATGGATGAGCTCTTCGAGAAGCTTGGCATCACACGAGGCCTCCGGCATGCAGCCACGGGCTCCATCATAGGCCGTCTGGCCGAGCCGGCCAGCGAACATGCCACGAAGCGTTGGCTGGCCTCTGCCAGTGGCCTGGACGAGTTTCTGGGCTGCAACTTCGAGAAGATGGCCGACATGCAGCTGTACCGGGCCAGCGACATGCTGCACAAACACCGCAAGGCCATAGAGGACCACCTCTTTGCACGGGCGCTGGACCTGTTTGATCTGGAGCCCACGATCGCGCTCTATGATCTGACCAACAGCTTCCTGGAAGGCAGTGGCAAGAGCATCGACAAGGCCAAGTACGGACGCTCGAAGGAGCGTCGCAGTGACTGCGTGCTGCTCACGCTGGCTCTTGTAGTGGACGGCAGCGGGTTCGTGCGTCGTAGCCAAGTCTTCAAGGGCAACGTAAACGAAGCGTCCACGCTCAAGGAGATGCTGGAGTCCCTGGAGACGCCCAAGAACGCACGTGTGGTGATGGATCGGGGCATTGCCACACAGGACCGCATAGACTGGCTGCGAGAGGAGGGCTACCGCTACATCGTGGTATCAAGAGAGCGCAGGAAGCATTTTGATGAGCAGCAGGCCGAGGCTCTTCAGACGGCCTCGGGCAGTGACGTCGAGGTGTACCGGGAGGAGGCAGACGACGAGGTACGGCTCTGTTGCCGATCCCGGTCCCGCATGGCGATGGAAGAGGCCAAGGTGAAGCAGAAAGCGGAAAGATTCGAGGAGGCCCTCGGCAAGCTTTCCGAGGGGCTTGCCCTGCCGAAGACGCACAAGCGCATCGACCTCATAAGGGAACGTATCGGCCGATTGAAGCAGAGCTTCAGCGGCATCGGACAGCATTACGAGATAGAAGTGGAGACGGATGAGGACGGCAAGCGGGCCCAGTCCATCACGTGGACAAAGACGCCGAAAGCGGGCACGATAATGACCGATCCGGGCGTCTATTGCCTGCGCAGCAACGAGATGGAGTTCACCGCGGAAGAGCTCTGGCGCACGTATGTGATGCTGACCGATCTGGAAGCGGTGTTCCGGTCCCTGAAGTCGGAACTCGGACTGCGACCGATCTATCATTCCACAGGCCGGCGCGCGGAGGGCCATCTATTCATCACGGTCCTGGCTTACCAGTTGGTGCAGGTGATTCGTACGCGTCTGCGCCAGAAAGGACTACGCTTCAGCTGGACGACACTCAGGAGGATCCTTCGTCGTCAGGTTCGCACGACCAGCATCTTCGAGCGCAAGGACGCACGCACACTCCATGTCCGCACCAGCTCGCAGCCGGATATGGAACTAAGGGCCATTTACGATGCCTTGTGCATCGATCCACTGCCCTTGGCCATGCACAAGACGATCATATGACCTAAGGCATAAAACCTCACTTGGTGGCCATTTGTTGTGCCAGAACAATTTTCAAGTCTCTACTTTACAACCTGTTATGAAGCACAATGGTAAACTTGGGCCTGGAATCGCAGCGACCGGCTAGCGCGGTCCCAGACTCTTTTCCAGCCACCTTGTGCCCCGTCCGCACTATCAATTGGGCCACCTTCCGGACCAGCTTCGGCGTCAAAAGCTGCACGTTGTCCACCAGCCGCTGTCTGCTGTACTTCACCGCGTCAAACCCGGCATCTCCGTGCCCCAAGAGCTCCCGCAGCAAGAGATCGTTGTTGGCCCGGTACAACAAAGCATCGTAGTCCAGATCCAGGCACTGCTTGACTATCGCAAACACGATGACGCGCCATAGATCCATGCCCGGTCGTCCGACATCTTTACGTTTACCCGGCTGAAAGTGCGCCTCCAGAATCGCGAACAAGGCCGTACGGGATTCCGCCGTGCAGTAGACGCACTGCAGACCCTTGAGCACCGCACTCATGTCGTCGCGCATTCTCGGGTCTATAGCAATCTCCCCAATCGGCGTACTATCGAGTGCACGGCACTCTGGGACAATCTTGCGCATGGTTTCCCTGGCGAATGTGAGCTGTTTTGCGCTCTTAAACGCCCAAATCGGCTATACGTCCCTCAGATTCACCGCCAATTGCAAGATATAACTGATTGTTTATTGAAGATTTAAAGTATTTTCGTACAAGCACTAACTTGTGCAAGTGCTGGGGAAATAGCGCTCAACTTGGTTGGATTTGGTTCTTGGAGGCTCAGCCAGCAATCTGGATGTTGCAGGCCAGTGCTGGATCATCTCGGCCAGAGCGTATTCCGGTTAAATCGCACGTATGACTTGGTTGAGCGCGAACTTGAAGTCTCTCCATGTGCTGCGCCTGCATGTCGTAGCCCCAGGGGGAAATGGTCCGTGGTGCGCCAGGCTAACTGGCCAAGTACAGGGGGTGGAAGTCCTCTATGATGAAGGAAGTAACCGATCCATATCATTCCCCGAGCCGTGCGGTCATCCTCGTGAGGGGATGGGCGAAGCGTTGGCAGGGGCGCATGTGGGCAGGGCTATTGAGCGCCGAAAACGTTGTCATTCAGAGTGCCGAGACTCTCACATTGGTCGAAGACAACACTGCTCGCACCGCTTTGGTGAGGTGCGGGAGGGCTCTGCGGCGTCGAAGAACCCACGCACGCATGTACGTACAAGGTCGGGACTTTGGAGGCCTCCTCGCTGCCCAGCGCTTAGGGCGGGGCCGCCAAAGCCAAGGCATTGCCGAGTGGAGGATGAACGGCGAGGAGGAGTCAGATGCGATGATAGTAGCGATGAAGCCGGCGAACAAAGCGCGGGGGACCGTGTGGCGGAGTTGGTGGAGCGAAGCGTCGCACCCGAGGGGAAATCGGAAAATCCAACACACACCGGACGCAGAGCCGGACTTCGTGTGTCACACGGATGGACCGGTTACGGCTATGGGTTGGTTAGCCGACCCATTAACGTCATGCGCGGCGGCGCGACCTGAGGGAGGAGCCGGATGCCTTAACGGGCACGTCCGGATCTGTGCGGGGGCCCCGGGGAAACCCGGGGCCTACCGCGATCGTGGCGGACTATCTTATCGGTCAACGGAGCTACCAGTAACTTCCCGTATAGCCAGGCCTTGTCGCTCTCGCCATTAAATTCAGCAGGTGGCCCATAGCGATTTGAAACGTTTGAACACCCATGCAACCTGCCAGCGTAGTCGGTACCACTCGAGCATTTCTGGTGCTGAAAACTTGTCCATTTGGAAGGTGGTAAACAAGATGACGTAGTGTGCGAAACGTAAGGTTTCCTCCAGTGGCTTCTTTCCCTTCCGCTGCGCGGTCTTGTAAATCTTGGTATGCGCCTCTTCAATCGCTTCATCCGTCTTGCGCAGCACACAAATGCGGCCTTTTCCGGGATTGCTGCCTGTAATGCTGCTATCCAGAATCCCACAGCCCCAGCCTACTGTAGGGATTCCACGGACGCCAAAAGGTCAAAGGGCTGGCCGGATTCCGTCTCGAAGTGCAACGCACCGGTATTTACACGCACCGCTATGTAGCCGCGGGCTGTCTCCACATGTTGAAGGTCAGCGCCTGTGGCATAGCCCCGGCCAGCCAGTACGTAGTCGCCCGCGCGGACTGGAAACTGTTTGAACGATTCGCCCGTGCCTGGCCCCTTCGTTCCAGTTACTTTTAAGAAATCGCAGCCCCTTGAAGGCAGGCTGACACTGTAATGCAGCCTCCACATTGATCCAGTTCGGCCTGGCTCGGGTACTAAGGTGGTATCGAACGCCCGCACTAGATAGCCCCTCGCTTGCCGATACCTCAATCTGGATGTCAGCAATGGGGCCTGTCCTTACGAAGACTGCTGCGCTCGGACGGATCTCCTGCGAACGATTCGAATGTTGGAGTGAAACGCCCCTTGAAATGATAGAATGGGGTATGAATCGGCTAAGAGATACGAATTGGGCCAAGGATTCGAAAATAGGAAGGGAGGGATAATAGGGGTCCAAGCGGCGATATATACCTATTCATGCCTCGTATCCGTAATAAGACTCCCCACTTACCCCTAGCTCTGCCGTTTGCCCATAAGGCTTTTAGGACAAACGGTTTTGTAAGCCTAATGGGTCTGAAGAGTCCAAGTGAATGTGTCCGTTCAATGGGGAATCTGTGCCTTGTGCCGGGTCTTTTCGGTGGCTGTTGGGCCTGATGTTGGGCTTTTCGGCCGGTTTCTACGGCATGCGCACAAGAATGTACACAGGATGTCTTTCAGGATGCGCGCCGTCTGTTGGGCGCCAGAGCGGGTGGATATTGTTGCCCGGACTTGCCCGCAGAACAGGCAATTCCATCAATGCTGTGCGTCCCTGACCTCGTATCCCAGGGTGGTAAGGCTTAGCCGGTCCATGCCGCGCCACATGATCTGGTGGCCCGGGGGGCCATCGCGGCTGCGGTTCTGGTAGCCCCCAAGGACGGCTACCGCCAGGATGGCCTGCTGCAGCGTGCGAGGCGGCGGCAGCTTCACCCGCGTGGCATAGCCGGAAAGAAAGCGCAGCTCCATCTCCGTAAAGAACACCTCCGCATCCAATTCCGGCACCGTGCGGCCGAGCAGGGTCAACACCATGATGCGCCAGGCAACAACACACCAGATCGTGATCCCCCGCTCCAGGCGCAGCGCCGTGCGCAGCGCCATGCTCTCTACCTTGCAGCCGCTCTTCAGTACCCGGAAGAAGTCTTCAATGCGCCACCTCTTCAGGTAATAGTCCAGCATCCGGACCGCATCCTCTGCCGTGTGCAGCTTGATGCTCGTGAGCAGCACCCACTCCAGCGGATTCTGACCCCCAGGCGGATTCGTCTGCCGCACATGCACGCCGTACAGGCTTAAAGCAGCGGCCTTGCCTCGCGGATCCGGAAGCTCCACCCGCTTGTAGCGAACCTCCGCATTAGCCATCCGGTAGCTGCGTGCAGCACGTACCTTGCGGCGCGAGGCTTTCGGACGCGCTGTCACACGCGAGATCTCGATCGAGATCGTCTCGGCCCGGGAAACACTCTTCAAGCTCGCAATCAGCTTCTGGCCTCCGACCAGCAGACGCTCACCTTTGGCACGCACCAGCACATGTACCTGCTGCGCTGTGCGCTGCAGGTCGTAGAGCGCAAAACTGTCCGCCTCCCGGTCCATGATCAACACCACTGAACTCTTCCGCGAGAGCGCCTTTCTTGCCTCGCACACATCCGCATACCCGTTAAGCCACTGCTGCGTCCCGGGCGCTTCAGGGCCCGGGTCCGGCTTCTTGTAGCTGCACCGGAGCACCCCCAGCGGCAAACCGTCCGCCGTCATCGCCATCGTCATATGAAGCGGCACACCGAGCGTCTTTGTCTCTGTCTGATTGCTGCCTATGACCTGCAATCCAGAACAAGCCGGGCGCGTAGCATAGTTCAGCTTTGTGCCATCCTGCACGCAAAGCACCACCTTCTGGCTCCGCATGCGCTCTATCGTGCGCTCGCGGTGCGGCGCCAGGATGTTCTCCGGCGTCACCACCGAGCCCTCTTTGCTCTCCAGCAGCCGGTAATGACCCTTCACCGCGGCCGCATCATGGGCCGTATGGGCCACGATAGAGCCGCCTGTGACGTCGGCAAGCATGGAGGCACTCTTTACCAAGCGCGCCGACAAGCGGACATCTCCCAAGGGGGCTCCTCCAAATTCTGTCTCGGCCCAGGCCTCACTCGAGATCCCCTCGTGCGGCAACCTCACGGGAGATGCCTCCACACGGGCTACGCCCAGACGCCTGCGCTATGTGCGATCCAACTCGTACACATACAGCGCCTTCGGCGGTTCCGGCTCTCCATCCGGGCCGGGCCTGCCACCGGCCGTCTGGCCGATACGCACGAAATTGGCTGCCTTGAAGCACGTACCCTCCTGATTCGGTGCCACATAGGTCTCCACCACCCATGGACGGTAGCCGTAGCGCCTTCCCATGTCAATAGGCAGCCGCTGCAGCACACGGCCCAGTACATGACTGGCCAGATGCTTGCACGGCACCCGGACCAGAAAACGGCTCAGACACACCACGTGGTGCTGCAAGGCCCGGCGCTGCGTTTCGCTCCAGGCCAGATAACGCTCCCGGTCTGCCAGACGCAGCGCCGAAGCGGAAAACCCCACAGCCGCCACATAGCCGTGTGCGCTTGTGATGAGATAGCGCACCTGCGCCCCCACTAACGTCGTCACTCCCCGGGGATGCTCGTGGTGCATGAGCGTATTGAACACCGCACGCTGCTCGTCAGTCTCCACCAGCTCCAGCGCCAAATCCTCTATGCCGTCCAGCGTCAAAGGCACCCCTTCCGCTGCCGGCACAGGAGCCGGCAGCAACCGCGGCGAACTCCCCTTGGCATGGCTGTTCAGCGGAGCGGGCAACACGATCTCGCCGCGCGCCTCCAGCTTGGAGAGCGCCTTTGCACACGTGGCCACCTGCGTCTTTCCCAGGACATCGAAAAAGCCGAAGCGCTCGCACACACGATGCGCTATGGCCGTACGATTGTCCAGACTCCGGTCGCTGAGTACCTGTCCCAATGCACCTCGGGAAGAAGGCGCGCTCAGCGTACGCAAAATCTGGTTCTGCTGGAACATGCCGTGAAACTACACAGCAAAATTCCAAATGTCAATAGCCGGTTATGGGCAAACGGCAGCCCTAGCTAGAGTTGTAACGGTGGCATTTCATCAACACTCTCTTCGATCGATTCTTTTTCGGTCAGGCACTAGTTATGACCAAAAGGGAGCGCTAGGACGTTGGGCTCTTCACCAGGATCGATTCCAGTTCTTCGAGTGAGCGCCCCTTGGTCTCCGGCAGCAGGACTAGGATGAATATCAGCCCGATCGCGGCAAAAATGCCGTAGAGCAGGAAGGTTAGGCCGCTGCCGAAATTTGCCAGCTCCCAAGGGAATACCAATTGGACAAAGAAGCTAACCGCGCTGTTTGTCAGGCCGACAAAGGAGATCGCAATCCCCCGGATGGTATTGGGAAAGAGCTCCGAGAACAGTACCCACATGACAGGTCCGGCGGACGCCGCAAACGAGGCCACGAAGAAGAGGATGCCGGCCAGTATGAGCCATGAGTTGACGTTGATGGCGGCCGTAATGAGTTCCGACTCGTACTGGCGGGCCACGTCGGTGCCGAGGGCACGTGCAGCGGCCTCCTTGTAGGCGATATCGCTTTCGAATACCTGATCTGTCAGCAGCGCGAGCTCCGAGGTTGGCACGCCAGCGGGAAGCCCGCGCACCGCCTCTTCATCCAGCGTATAGGTGGCAGAGAAGAAGCCTGCGGCCAGTACGATCATGGACACGGCCATGCCTGCGAGGCCCACGCCGAGCAGCGGCTTGCGTCCCAGGCGGTCGATCAGGCTGATGGCGACAATGGTAAATACCAGGTTCACGACGCCAACCAGGATGGCCTGCACGAAGGAGGCATCGGTGCCTATACCCGACTGTTCGAAGATCATCGGAGCATAGAAAAAGATGGCATTGATTCCCGTGATCTGCTGGACGATGGCAATGACCAAACCGATGAGCAGCACCAGCCGCAGCGGACGGGCAAACAGCTGGAAGAATCGGGACTGTTTGATGGAGGCAATAGCAGCGCCCGCCGAGCGGAGCGTGGCCTGAGTCGTGGCCGCGGAATCTGCACTGGAGGCGAGGCTACGCTTCAGCGCTCCCAGCTCCCGGACGGCCAATGCTTCTCCGCTTGCGCGCCGCATGATGGCTAGGCCCGCTTCTTCGCGCCCGCGCATGACTAGCCAGCGGGGGCTCTCGGGCACGGCAAAGAGGCTAAAGAAATAGAGTATGGCGGGCAGCGTCTCGAGTCCCAGCATCCATCGCCAGTTGTAGGCGCCAAAGGCCAGGGCTTCCGTCCATGCCGCGTCAGTCTGGCCGAGTTGCAGTATCAGGTAGTTGGAGAAGAAGGCGACCGAGATGCCGAGAACGATGTTGAGCTGGTTGAAGGACACGAGCCGCCCACGCACCCCCGGGGGCGCTAACTCGGCAATGTACATCGGGGCGATGATGAGAGAGGCACCCACGCCAATGCCGCCGATCATGCGAGCCACGACGAGGAACCAGAAGGAGGGGGCCAGCGCGGAAGCGATGGCTGATACGGCATACAGGAGAGCGGCCACATAGAGCATGCTGCGCCTCCCGAACCGGTCGCTGAGCGGGCCGGCCACGAGCATGGCAAGGGTAGAGGTAAGCGTGAGCGAGCTTACGGCCCAGCCTAGCTGCAACTTGGTGAGCGCAAATTCGATTTCAATGAACCCAACCACGCCGGAGATCACCGAAGCGTCGAAGCCCATCAGGAATCCGCCCAGGGCGACGATGAGGGCGGTGCGAATGACGTAGAGCTGATTTGTCATGCCGGGGGGAGGATTATTGCGCAATGGTCAGGGCGCGCACTTGCTGCGTGGTGCTGTCGGTCAGTCGGTAGAAGTAGACACCATGTGGGAATGCTAAGCCGTCATGTGCAACGCCATGGCGCCTGGGCCCGTGCCATGAATCCACGAGCGTTGGCACGCGCGGGCCGAGGATGTTGTAGAGGATTATCATTGTGGCGGAAGGGGCAGCGAAAGAGTAGGCAATTCGTGTGGTGGATGCCACCGGGGTGGGATAGTTCGCCGCGAGAGATACCTCGTCCGGCGCTGCCGCCGCATCGAGAGTGGTGGGCTGGTCGAGTGTGACACAATGCCTGTTGAGTTCCAATCCGGCTTACGTCGTGCGTACCAGGATGGTCTGCACGCTGGCATGCAGCTCGATGTCCAACTTGCGGGCTGAGCGCCAGCTGTCCCAGGTGCCCGCCTGGTTAGAGGTGACGGCATCGGTGCGTGTCCGGCCATCCAGCTACAGTTCGAATGCCCCCTGCCCCGCAGGCTTTGCAACGCGCACCTCCACGTCTATGGTGTAGATGAGCCATTCCCGTTGAACCGTGTGTGACATGTGATGGCCGCGCCCTGCTTGCATGTGGTCTCTGTGTCCGCGGCCCAGCTGCGGGGCAGCGCGCGGCCCCGGTTGGTGGCATCGATGTCATATTAGCCGGTGCCGGGCCCGCCCAGAACGAAATACTCGGCTTGCATGGGGCCAGGAACGGCATGGGGTGCAATCTGGTAGGGCGCCGCGCCGCAGCCTGCGCCGACTGCGAGGTCCACCGGCTCCGTTTGCGTCGTTTCCAGGCCGGCCTCGGTCCAGATCGGCCAGGTTAGCAAAATGGGCGTGGAGCAGATCGAATACCTTGGTGCGTGCCGGCAGATGGGGGTAGAGGGCCTACAGTCCGAGCAGAATGGCCGGGATGTCGTCGCGGCTGTGGGGGGGGGCGAGTTGGATCTCAGCAATGGGGGCCTGTCCAAACGAAAACTGCTGCTCTCTGACGGATCTCATGCGAACGTTTCCAATGTTGGCGTGAAACGCCCCTTGAAATGGCAGCATGGGGCATGAATCGGCCGAAAAATACGAATTGGGCGTTAGGTTCGAATATAGGAAAGGAGGTGCAATAGGGGGCACAGTGGAGATACAAACCTATTAATGTCTCCTCGAGTCCTCATATTTAGTAATAAGACTCCCCTCTTTCCCCCAGATAGAGCTAAAACGGAGGCATTTCATTAACACTCTTTTTGATCGATTCATTTTCGGCTAGGCACTACTTAGTGCGAAGTAAGCGTAGGCTGCCCACGAACAAGATTCGTGATCGGATGGCAAGCACACAAGCACACCCGTAATGGTCTCCTGGTCATCCGGCAGGGATCCTGCCTGGGCGCTGCATACCCTCCGCGACCAGGGCTACGACGTCCGCGGCGTATTCACGACCGTGACGGCGGCGTCTGGACGCCTCTCCAAACACGCGACACCGATATGGGTGCTTGAGCAGCAGGCGGATAGGCTGGGCTTGCCGCTGTGCTAGATTCTCATTCCGTGTTTCTGCTCAAATATGCAGTATGAAGCCACGATAAGCGGATTTCTGGATCGGGTGCCGCCGGGAGACGTGTCCGCCCGGCACTTGGGCTTTGGGGACCTGCTTCTGGAGGAAATCCGCCAATACGGTGAAGAGCAACTGGAGCGAACGGGCTTTACGCTGCTGTCACGGCTGCCCATCCATCTAAGCTGGCGTCGGCATTCGCTGGTTTAACCACCGCTTCCCGTCCGATTTGCCCAAAGGCGTCGATCCGCTGGGAGAGAACGGCGAGTTCCACACGTTTGTAGTTGCCTGTCCGATGTGTACGGCCCCGACTGCCGCCGTGCCAAGCGAAATAGTCCAGCGCAGCATCGCCGCGGCTGACGGCGAAGATGTCCCGGCGCTGCCGTACGCCTATGCGGACGTGGTGCCCGTGCCGTGAACCCTCCAGGCCCGCCCAGGCGGTAGCATTGCTGC
The DNA here is from genome assembly GCA_965216255.1 of Rhodothermales bacterium. Lineage (GTDB taxonomy): Bacteria > Bacteroidota > Rhodothermia > Rhodothermales > Bin80. The sequence goes on along the minus strand of OZ244148.1, from coordinate 1,538,065 downwards.
CTCCGCGTGTGGCCTAATGCGCACCCTTGGGAGGGGTGCGCTAGCGTGGCGCTTGGGCAAGCTCTTCCACAATGGCTTGCCATTTTCCGCAAACGGCTTCCGCAGAGAATTTCTCCGCGAAGCGGGCCAGTGCCTGGCTGGAAGCTGCGGACCACTGTTCCACCGAAGACAGCCGGTCGATGGCGTCGGCAATATCGCAGGGCGACTGGGGCCGCACGAATAAGGCTTCCTTGCCGCCACGCACCATTTCGCCAATGGAGCCGTACTGTGTCACGATTACGGGCGTTGCCGCGCAAAGCGCTTCGATCAGCGCCAGGGGTTGTGCTTCATTCTCGTAGAATGTGGGCAATGCCAGCACGTCCGCGCCCAGGTGCAGCGCCTTTACGGCGGCGCGATCCGTCACGGGTCCCAGATGGGTAACGGCATCATCAAGCTTGAGGGCTTGCACACGGCGAAGAAATGCGTGGCGGTCCCCATCCCGGTTCCACCTGCCGGCAAACGTGCCCGTAACAGCCCTGCCGCGTTTGCGGGCTATAGCGATGGCTTCGAGTACGTGCAGATAGCCCTTCGACGGAATCATGTTGCTAAGAAAGAGGAGGCGCAGTTCCTGCCTGTCTTGTCTGCTGCGCTGTTTTTTTGCGGTTTCAGCGGGCGTGCACAGGGAGGCTGCGTCAATTGTATTGGGAACCACGCGGAGCTTGGCTGCCGGTATCCAGTCGGCAACACTTTCTGCCTGTGACTGGCTAAGAAATGCAAAAAGATTGATCCTGTTGGCGAGGCGCCGCGCGGAAGGCAACGTGGCCTTTCGTGTAAAGAGCCGGTCAAATTTGCCCCGGTGGACCACTGCACACACTGGATGGCCTCGAAAACATGGCACTGAAGTCAGGATATCCCGAAAATGTCCCGCCACAGAGGGGGAAATGGCACACCACAGCACCGCCGCCGCAGGGCTGCCGGCCAGTGCCCGCCGCATTCCGCTGCGCTGGTGCAGATAGTGCCGGGTGGTTTGTAGGCCCTGCCTCCATCCCGTGGGCAGCAGGTCCTGTTGGGCAGGCATGGTATTGAACCGGCGCACCGGGTAGTGGGGCTCCAGGATCGTGGCCAGCCGCGCAGTGGCAAGCGCCTGACCGTCCAACGGCGGCGGAAATCGGCCTGTTACGAAGACATCACTTATCATGACTCGCGGCACATGGGCACATACGTGGCCTGAAAGTGGACTGGAACGGAGAAAGCCGGGCTTGGATGCGGTTGCGTAAGGGGTGGCTTAATGGAGGATACGGTACGATCGTGCGCTCGTGGCATTCAAAGCGGCCTTCATCCAGCAGTGTCGTTCAGATCTGGTGGGGGGCAGGTCCCAGGAGCGCTCCGAGTTAAGGACCTCCAGGATCTTGGTCCCTTCGTTCATCCGAGATCCGCCGTCCGTTGCGACGGGCTTTTTTGCCTGCGGCGCTTTGGATGGCCTACTCCTGTAGTATGTGGCACGTGGGACCGCCAGATGCCGGCAGGCCTCGAAGACGCTCATGGCAGCGGATAGTGTGGTCTCCATCTGCATTTTCTCTGCCCTTACCCGATCGGGCCGCTGACGCCAAGCAGCGCAGAGACCATTTTGGACGTCAATGATAGTTTCAGCCTTTACCAGCTGGCTCTTGGTTGTCTTGAGTTCCTGGCGTAATCGCCTGTTTTCCTCATCTAACGCACGTAAATCTTTGGTTGCCTGCGACGAACCAAACAGCACACTGCGCACGCGCTGCTTCCGCCATTGTGCAAGGTGAGAGGAGTATATCCCTTCCTGCCGTAGCAGCGCACCGATTTCTCCGGGATGCGTGCATGCAACGGCTTCCTCCACTATGCGCAGCTTGTTGGTAGCTGATAATCTACGACGCTTGGCCCGCTGGCCCCGGCATTGTCGAAGCCCGGATCCTTATTTTCGATATTGTGTTTAGTATGCATTGACAGGGGGCGTATATGTGCGCAGAAGACGCCGTTTGGCGCAGCGATCCCAACGGCCCGTCAATTAATTTTGGCGCAACGCCGCCAGACCTGCCACTTGATGCCTGAACTCGCTACTCTATGAATGTATCGAACTGTTTCACTGCTTGTTGGCACAGAGGGAACTTCCGGCACAAGAGCATGGTTTCGCGGCATCTCCTAAGGTTTAAAATTAACACAACGATAAGATGAGACGCTTAGTCCCGCTTGCCCTATTGGGCGCCTTGGCAGTTGTATTCCTTGCAATGTGCAGCAGTACCTCATCCGGACCGGAAGAGAACACCCCTTTGAGCATGGATGAGACCGAAGAGCTTCTGAGTAGTTTGATAGTTGTACTTGCGGACACGATGCCTCAAATCACTGCACTCCACAGTGAGACTGAAGTGACGATAGCTTGCCCGGAGGGAGGCGATGCCCGCGTGGCCATCGTAGGATCAGATTCTTCGGTGGGAGATACTGTTCGTGTGGTAACCGATATCAGTTTTGCTCCGTCAGGGTGTGGACTGACGGGAAGCGGCGGAACTGACTTCATTTTGGAGGCCAATCCTGGACTGGACTACAGCCTGGTGATAACGATCGTCGGATTCTTCGATGTTTTCACAGTTGAGGGCGGCCTGATGGGACAACTAGACTGGATGGTCGACAGTCGCACAGGGACCTGTCGCATCGACATGGACCTGAATAATACGCTGGACCTAACCAGCACCCCACCCGCTTCCACGAGCTTTTTGGAAGGCGAGGCCTGTGAACACGAACTTCGGCTGGATGTCTCCGATGGCGTGGAAACAGGGATGGCGCCACATCCCAAGCCCCGGATTCGTCTTTCCTCGTGACAGGCACACACCAGCGCCCGCGGCGTGGCGGAAAAGAATGCGATTGGGCTCAGGTTGCTTCCCGCAGGCTGCGTAGCCTAGGATAAGTCCCTGCCCCGTCTACCGGTCCGAGCCTGACGCAGCATTGTAGATTTCATGTACCGTCGAATTATTCTATCTCCCTGTTAGCCATATCTCTGAATGTGCCGTGACAAGGCGCTTTTCCCTAGTGGGTGCGAACACCACCTAGCAACTGTCGCTCCAGCTAGCAGCGGCCAATGCGTTTAAGGAGCTAGCAACATGAGCTGAAGCACTCTGGTAGGATCGCATAGGCGATTCAGCCCGTTGATCCAAGAAGTCTTGCAAGAGGCGCATCCTCTTACAACAATCATCCCATGTCTCAGAAGTGGAGATGCCGGGAATCGAACCCGGGTCCGAATGGACGCACTCGCTGGGCGTCTACATGTGTAGGTTATCTATTGGTTCTCGCCTGCAGGGCTAGCCGATAACCAAGGCCGGCTGCAGGCTCAGGCCGATTGTTTGTCGCCATTGCCAATCCGGCCGTAATTAGCAGATGGTCAGCTCATGTGCCGATGTGAATCGGCGAAGTCGATGCCTCCAGGCGCGCCTATGAGCGGGCGCAAAGCTGGCGGGTGCCAGCGCAAGGAGACAGATGGTGGCGTCTATGCCACCATCGCGTACGAGTAATCGTTCGCAGTTACGTGTTTCTTGGCGAGTGTTACGAGCATGCCAAGAAGCTCGACACGCAGCCCGCGGCATCATTCCACTCGTCGAAGCCGTGTCATCCCCAGAATTGAAAAGAACGAGTCCAGTATACCTTGCGGCCTAAAGAGTGTTTCACAGCCGGCGTGCACGATCCCGTGAAATACTGGTACCGATGGCATCCAGTCCTCGCTCTTCCAGGGCCCGGTCCAGATCCGCCAGCACGCGGCGACGGATGCTCCCCTTGAGAAACGGAATCTTGCTTCGGTTGCCCGTGACGTAGTGCCGGTAGGGATGCACAAACAAGCGCACATAGTCCGTGCCTACAGGCACGACCTCCACGGTCACCACCACGGAATACAGTCCCCAGTGCCGCAACCTCCGCGGTGTAGTACCTAACGCATTGCCGGCGCCGCGGGGTGCAAGGTCCCATCCGGCTTCCTCCAGGGCGCTCCGCAGCCGCTCTTCGACTGAAGCCCCGCGGATATTGACCGCGTAGTCTCTGTACAGCGGGTGCAGGGCAGGAGAGCAGGCAGCCAGAAGGAGTAGAGCCAAGGCGGCATTCAGCCCTCGCACCGGCAGGCGGCCGGCCGGGTGCGCTATGACCCTTGGAGGCCGGCGGCTGCCCGGATGGGCCGCGTCAGGAGGCGTCTGTCGTATCCGCAAGCGCCGGCTCGCCGATAATCCTGCGAAGGAAATCCAGCGTCAGGGCGTTGAATTCGTCCGGGCGCTCCATCATGGGAGCGTGGCCGCACTTGTCAATGGAATGCAATTCGGCAAATGGCAGACACTTCATGAACGTGTGCGCCACGTCCTCCGGCGTAATCCGGTCATTCTTGCCCCAGATCAGGGTGGTTGGCGCGAGGATACTACTCAGGTGGTCACTCAGGCTGATCGACAGGGAATTGCGCGCAATCTTGAGCACACGCACTGCCCGCGCACTGTCGTTAGCAAGGTCATACAGCCGGTCAACGAGTGCATCTGTGACCATTTCAGGGTCATAGTATGTTACTTCGGCACGCTGACGAATCCACTCCTTGTCCTTTCTGCGGAACGTGCGCGTGCCCGTTACTACCTCGTATATGCCGGCGGACCCGCAAAGGACGAGTCCCGCGACATGGCTCGGCTTTTCCAGTGCGTACATCAACGCAAGGTGGCCGCCCAGCGAATTGCCCACGAGCACCATCTTCTCCAGCCCCAGGGAATGGATGAAGCTTCGGACAAAGGCCATGACTCCATCCATGTTGGCCCGGCGCAGCGGGATGGAATCGATGGGTATTTCGGGTACAATGACGCGGTGGGCGCGCTCGGACAGGGCCGTAATGGTGGGTTCCCACTGGTATACATCCCCGAGCAATCCGTGCAGCAGGATTACCGGGGTATGTTGTGCGTTTCGGTCCGTGTCTACGTACCGAAATCCGTTGTCTTCGTGTAGCGGATGGACCACTCCTGCCTGCTATACCCCCCCAAGTTGTTGAATGCTGGAACGCAGAGAAGTAAAGGAAATATAGGGGCATAAGGACAAATAAACTTTGTGCCATGGAAAAAAAATCGGGGAGGACTAAAGTTCCTCTGCGAGCGCAGCGGTTTCGAAACACCGGTGCCTGCCGAGCGTAATACTGGGATACGGTCCCGACCATAACACTATCAACCTATACAGGGTAGCCCATGCCATGCGGCAGAAAGCGCAAGCGCCACAAGATCGCGACGCATAAGCGCAAAAAGCGGCTTCGGAAGAACCGCCACAAGAAAAAGGCTCGGTAGCGAACCACCAAACACCCCTTAGGCTAGAGGTCTGGAAGAATGAAGAACTACAGTTTGGGCAGCATTATCCGTGCGACGGGGTGGGGGGTCCTGCTGGGAGGCTGTGCGGGCCTTGCCGCCGGACTATTGGTTGCTCCAGAAGATGGCCGGCGGATGCGCAGACGCATTAGTTACCGTTTGGAAAGCCTTGGCAAGCGCTTCAACGAAGTGTTTGGGCAGGTAATGACTCCTGGAATGGACGGGTCTGCGCGTCGGCACGGAAATGAACTGGTGGCCGATGCCTGTAAACGGGCACAGGTTATTCGAAGCGAAATAGATGAAGTGTTGGGTCAGTTCCGCCAGCCGGCCACGACGTCTTAAGCGGACGCCTGATTCCATCACTTTGTTAGAGGCCTATGGCCAGTTTGTCCATACTGCTTGCCCCATCCCACAAGAAAAAGGCTGGCGGCAATCCGTTCGCGCCGGACATGTTTGACTACCGGTCGAGCAATACGTTTAACTATTTCAGCGAGCTTAATACGGAGCGGCGTGCGCTGATTGACCGGCTACAGGGTTGGCTGAAGAAGGAGACGCATCTCCCCGCGCCGCTGGACCGGACGGAATGCGCAGAAGCCATGCGAACGATATACAGCGCTCCGTTGATGTCGGCGCTGGACCGCTACAATCCGGGCGTGATGTATGGCGCCATGGATTTCCCTGGCTTACCGACGGGAGCCCAGCGCCGGCTTCTGGAAAACGGTCTTATTTTTTCCGGGATGTTCGGGCTCCTGCGGCCCGATGATCTTATTCCGGAATACTACGTGCCGATGGATCTGCAGGTGCCGGACCTTGGCGGCCTTGCGGACTACTGGAGGCCGGTTATAAGCCCCGTGCTCAATACCCTGCTGCGGGGGCGGCTGGTGTGGGATTTTCTTCCTCGTTCCTACCGCGGTGCGTGGAAGGACGAGGGATCCTATGAAATGCGGGCGACGGTCCGTTTTCTGGACGGGGAGGGAGAGGATCTCCCGGAAGAGGCTCAATCTCCGCTGCGCGGCAAGCTGGTCAACTATCTCGTGCGGGAGACGACAGAGCACTGGGAGCCGGTGCTGGCCTGGAAGCCTCCTTCCGGCATGCGGCTCCGGGAAGATCTTTCTGCGCTGGAGGAAGGCTCAGGCACCATAGTCGTGGTGTACACCCGACGTTAGGTGCACCTGGAGCTGGTCAATATTCTTGTCCTCTTCGGTGCGGGTATCCTTGCGGGAGCCATCAATGTGATGGCCGGCGGTGGGTCCACGCTAACGCTGCCCATACTCCTGTTTCTGGGGCTTGATGCGGGAACGGCAAACGGCACCAACCGTGTCGCGATAGTGGTGCAAAATGTCTCCGCGACGCTGTCGTTTGCACGGGACAGGGTTAGTCGCCTACGCGAGAGCGTTGCCTATGCCGTCTGGACGCTGCCGGGCGCCGTAATCGGTGCGATTGCCGCTCTAAACATAAGTGACGCGTGGTTCGAGCGCATTCTTGGGATCCTGATGATCGGCATCGTGATTTCGATGGTATTGCCGCGTCGCAGCGCGGAACCGGATGCAGATGCAAAGCGGTCGCGGTGGGTATACCCGTCGCTGCTTGTCATCGGCTTCTACGGAGGGTTCATCCAGATGGGCGTGGGTTTTCTGCTGATGGCGACCTTCTATCATTTGGCCCGCATGAATCTCGTGCACGTCACGGTCCACAAGATTGCCATCGTACTGGTCTATACCATTCCGACCCTATTCATCTTTGCCGTAACGGGTCACGTGGCGTGGCTCTTGGGTGCGGCGCTGGCCTCGGGCAATGCCACGGGGGCTTGGCTTGCCGCTCGGCTTGCCGTGCGGCGCGGAGAGAAGATCATCCGCCGTATTCTCATCGTGGCGGTGCTCCTTATGGCCGCCAAGATCCTGGGTTTGTTCTAGACGCCTGAGCGCATGTATTCCTCCAGCTTCTTCATAGGCTCGGGCCGTGTAAGCAGGCTCACCGCGGTAAGCACGACCAGGTTTGCGGCAAAGCCGTAGAGACCTTCGTGCACCGGGACCGGACGCAGATCCGGGAAGGCAAGAAAGAAGGCGCTGACGGTGATGCCGGCGACGAGGCCGGCGACGGCGCCAGCGCCCGTAGCGCGTGGCCAATAAAAGGCGGCAATGAGGAGGGGGAAGATTTGCGCTACGGCGCCGTAGGATCCCAGGAGGAGGGCTACCAGGGAAACGTCGGAAACCACGGCGAAATAGTAGGCTGTGGCCCCGACCACGACGACAAGTATGCGTATGAGGCGCTGCTGCGCAGTGTCGCCCAGCGGCCGCGCCAGCCAGGGTGCCAGCCCGTCGCGCACGCCTATCGATGCCGCCGCGTGCAGCAGGGCATCGCCTGTGGACATGGAGGCGGCCAACGTGCCGGCGCACACGAGTCCCACAAGCAGCGCCGGAAGCTCTATTCGAGTTAGGAGGTAGGGTACGATGGTATCGGCCGGCGCTACGCCCGGGAACGCCACGATGCCGGCAAAACCGATCAGCAGGATGGGTACGAGGAAGAGCTGGAAGGTATGGTAGAGCACGACCGTGAGCTTCAGCGAGCGCTCGCTACGGGCGGCGTAGGATTTCATGAAGAGGTGGGGCCACATGGAAAAGCCGAGCGCCGAGACAAGGATGGCGGAGCTGTAGCCCCACCAGTTCCAGCGCCCGCCGCTGCCGTCCAGCCCGGGCGCCTCCAGCATGGCGCCAAGCCCCGCCTCCCGTATCTGGGCAAACATGTCAGAGACGCCGCCATAGAACTTGTACGGGAGGTATATCCCAAGAAACCAGGCGACAGTCAGCATGAAGATGCCTTGGAAGGTATTGGTCCAGGCCACGCCCATGACGCCGCTCTTCAGGACGTAAACCATTACCACGCCATAGGCGAGGAGGGCGCCCGCCCACGCCGGTATGCGCTCTTCCGAGATCACGGACAGGATGTAGCCTGCGCCCTTCATCTGCAGCGTCAGGTATGGCACGAAGGCGGCGATGCTGACAACCGCCAGGATGGTGCCGAGTGACGGCCTGCCAAAGCGGTGCACCAGCAATTCTGCCTGCGTCACGAAGCCGTGCCGTGCGCCGAGTCTATGCGCTCTCGGACCGATGAAGTACAACGGCACCATGCCAATCGTGCCGAAGGACAGGATGTAAAAGGCTGCAGCGCCTCGGGAATACGACCAGCCTGGAGCCCCGAGGAAGGCAAACGACGAGAACACGGACGCCCCGAGCACGAAGTACAGCACGAGGACGTTCATGGAACGGTCGGCGGCCACATACCCCGCCACGCTGTCCGAAACTTTTCGGCCAGACATCAGGCCGAGCACTAGCGTCACCGAGAGATAGGCCCCGCAGACCAGCACCGTGACGAGCCAGGCTTCCATGGATGTGCTAGTCGGTCCGGTACAAGAAGCCGAGCGCTCCCAGCATGATGCCCAGCCAGAGCACGTTCCATGCCAGAGCAAGTGGCCAGCCCCAGAGGACGCCGTCGGCCACGAGTGCGTAGCCCGGCCAGATAAGGGAAACGATAGCTGCTACGTACACGAGGGCAAACAGCCGCCTGCGCCGCCGCCTAAGGGGCGGAGCTCCGGGCGCAAAGAAGACCGGGCCGCGGGGTAGGCAAGATATGGGAAATCATTTTAGGTTAGCCTGTGCGTCGTCCCTACCCATCTTTACCATTTGGCGGCTGAATCTGAATATCGGCAATAATCGCAGGTAGGTATTTTGGCGGCTTGTTAGGAATGTGGCCCCACCTTAGGCCCTGTTTTGCCGGATTTTCTGGTGTTTGGCCCCACCTGCGCCCCGCTTTTGGGATTCACAGAGGCGGGAATACGAATGTTGTGCCATAACGTGTTGGCGACTATTGCGAACAACGCCCCCCAACCCTATCTTCCCCTCTATGTATATCCGACGCTCGCTTACCCGTACCACCGACGACGCTACACGCTACTATTCCTTTCGCCTTTGTCACGGCGAACGCATAGGGGGCAAGGTCCGGCAGAAGACCCTGCTCAATCTCGGTGCCCACTTCCGCATCGACAAACGCTACTGGCGTGCGCTCTGCAGCCGGATTGAGGCACTGCTCAAGGGCCAGCTCGAACTCGTACCCATGGGCGTTCCTGCCGTTGTGGAAGAGGAGGCCCACCGCATTGCAGAACTTTTGAGTGCGCGCAAGGCGGTAGCCGTGACCGAGGGCAAGGGCGAGACGCCGCCGCGCGAATGGCACCATGTGGATGTCCACTCGCTCAAAACGGTCCGGCCCCGCACGGTGGGTGTAGAACATGTGGGGCTCTGGGCCATGGAGCAGTTGGGCATGGATGAGCTCTTCGAGAAGCTTGGCATCACACGAGGCCTCCGGCATGCGGCCACGGGCTCCATCATAGGCCGTCTGGCCGAGCCGGCCAGCGAACATGCCACGAAACGTTGGCTGGCCTCTGCCAGTGGCCTGGACGAGTTTCTGGGCTGCAACTTCGAGAAGATGGCCGACATGCAGCTGTACCGGGCCAGCGACATGCTGCACAAACACCGCAAGGCCATAGAGGACCACCTCTTTGCACGGGCGCTGGACCTGTTTGATCTGGAGCCCCCGATCGCGCTCTATGATCTGAAGGGCAGCTTCCTGGAAGGCAGTGGCAAGAGCATCGACAAGGCCAAGTACGCACGCGAGAAGGAGCGTCGCAGTGACTGCGTGCTGCTTACGCTGGCTCTTGTAACGCGCGGCAGCGGGTTCGTGCGTCGTAGCCAAGTCTTCAAGGGCAACGTAAACGAAGCGTCCACGCTCAAGGAGATGCTGGAGTCCCTGGAGACGCCCAGGGACGCACGTGTGGTGATGGACCGGGGCATTGCCACAAAGGACCGCATAGACTGGCTGCGAGAGGAGGGCTACCGCTACATCGTGGTATCAAAAGAGCGCAGGAAGCATTTTTATGAGCAGCAGGCCGAGGCTCTTCAGACGGCCTCGGGCAGTGACGTAGAGGTGTACCGGGAGGAGGCAGACGACGAGGTGCGGCTCTGTTGCCGATCCCGGTCCCGCATAGCGAAGGAAGAGGCCAAGATGAGGCAGAAAGCGGAAAGATTCGAGGAGGCCCTCGGCGAGTTTTTCGAGGGGCTTGCCCGGCCGAAGACGCAAAAGCGCATCGACCTCATAAGGGAACGTATCGGCTGATTGAAGCAGAGCTTCAGTGGCATCGGACCGCATTACGAGATAGAAGTGGAGACGGATGAGGACGGCAAGCGGGCCCAGTCCATCACGTGGACAAAGACGCCGAAAGCACCCGCGTTGATGAGCGATCCGGGCGTCTATTGCCTGCGCAGCAACGAGATGGAGTTCACCGCGGAAGAGCTCTGGCGCACGTATGTGATGCTGACCAATCTGGAAGCGGTGTTCCGGTCCCTGAAGTCGGAACTCGGACTGCGACCGATCTATCATTCCACAGGCCGGCACGCGGAGGGCCATCTATTCATCACGGTCCTGGCTTACCAGTTGGTGCAGGTGATTCGTACGCGTCTTCGCAAGAAAGGACTACGCTTCAGCTGGACGACACTCAGGAGGATCCTTCGGCGTCAGGTTCGCACGACCAGCATCTTCGAGCGCAAGGACGCACGCACACTCCATGTCCGCACCAGCTCGCAGCCGGATATGGAACTAAGGGCCATTTACGATGCCTTGTGCATCGATCCACTGCCCTTGGCCATGCAAAAGACGATCATATGACCTAAGGCATAAAACCTCACTTGGCGGCCATTTGTTGTGCCAGAACAATTTTCAAGTCTCTACTTTACAATCTGTTATGAAGCACAATGGTAAACATGGGCCTAGGTTTAAAACTTGGCAAAATATAAGCCCGCTTACTTTGCACAGTCCCATGGCGAGAATTGGCAGGCATCTGATTCTTTGTGGCGACCATGGAGCCGTTGACAAAGCAGGATGCCTCAGCAGGCATTTCCTGCGGATTTCTTGGTGCTGGACAATGTCGGAACAAGCGTGTAATCGGATAACTCCCATTCTGCCGGGAGGAATCGCCGTTGCGAGGGTGTGCAATGTGAAGTAACCGCGTGGCCATTCGGGCAGCCACAGGAATTCGCTGTTCCGCACGCGCAGCTATGGAGCCCGGCTCTTTCGATGCAAACACCAGATCTAAGCACGCGTAGCTGCGTGGACCCACAATAGGAATCATGGTAGCGTCTTGCAGATGATTGGTCTGTGAACGGCCGGAAACCTTGAAATTGCCGATTCAACAGGCCGGAATGCGGACAGTTCAGCACCTAGGTCCGGTGAGTCCATGGCCGATTCCATAGCCGGAACGATATCCAAACGCTGGATAACCGTGGTTCGGCGGCCCGTGATTCTTCCCCCACTGCCATGGAGCTGGAGGGTATGCGAGAGAAAGCGCACTCCGAGGTCCGACCCACGCCCATGAGGACGTAATCTCTGTGGCTCGATCGCCAGGATGCGTCCTGGAGGAGAGCGGAAAATGCAAGCGCACTGTTTGCGAATTCATCCTGTGCAGATTAGCATTCGCACGGGCATGCCATGGACCAGCGGTTAGTCTATGCTAACGTTGCCTTGGCGGCATTCGGGGCAGGACTGCTTAGTGGCTTGGGTGTCGGGCGCACCGCATGGCAGAAAAGAAGTCGAGCTCGCTGGCACTCAAAGCAGGCAGTAGCCCAATGTCAGCTTACCAGCGCTGCAGCGCGACCGTGCGCATCGCAGTGTGGTTTTCTGTGATGACACTCAGGCGCGCAAAGTATGTGCCCGGCGCGTTTCCTAACGGCTGCCAGGTAGCGGCGTAACTCCCCTGATTCAAGTATCGGGCCATTAGCGTCGATACGCGGCGTCCGAGCACGTCGAAGACTTCCAGTTGTGCCCTGCCGTCCGATGGCAGTTGATAGCGTAGTGTCACCCTATGGCTGAAGGGGTTTGGAAAGGGGGGCGCCAAGCGGAGGTCTTCGGGCAGTTCCTGCTCCGCTTCCACAGCGACCACAATGCTAGAGAGATCAAGCGTATACATGGACCGGCCGTGAGTGCCGGCAACAAGAAGATGCGACGTGCCGTCGTAGAATATCTTCATGTCATAGACGGAAACAGCCGGCATGCCGTCGTCCAGCACTTCCCAGGAACTGCCTCCGTTCGTGCTTACGAAGGCGCCAATGTCGGTTCCGGCAAAGAGATACGATGTGTTGACGGGATCAATGGCAAAGGCATTGACGGGGGCATCCGGCAGATTGGCCGTAATGTTCTCCCATGTGGCCCCCAGGTCCCGCGTCCGGAAAATATGCGGCTGCGGATCTCGCCACCGGAGTCCCGAATACGTTACGTATGCGCTGTGGCTGTCCGTCGGATGCACCACTATGCGCGTAATCCACCTGCGGGGTAGCGTCTCGGAGACCAGCGTCCAGGTGACGCCATAGTCGCTACTTACCCACAGGTTGCCGTCGTCGGTGCCGGCATAAATGATGTTCGAGTCCGAGGGTGAAACCGCAATCGTGGAAATCGTGCCAAGGAGCTCCAGTGCAGGCTGCTGCACCAGAACGTCGCTAATGCGCAGCCATGATTCGGCCGCGTCTTCTGTGCGGTAAAGACGGTCCGTGCCATAATACAGGACCTGACGGTTATTTGGATCCATGACAACGGGAGTCGACCAGTTGCGGCTTTCGGCGTCTGGAATACCGTTCATGGCACGGGTAGAGCCCGAGGAGCTGAGCTTGTAAAGGATGCCCAGCTCCGATTCTACGTAGATAATGGACGGATCGACGGGATCAACAACGACGTAGAAGCCATCTCCCCCCCAAATGAGTCGCCAGCCTCCCGGGGCGTTGTTCATGAGAGTGCCGTTATCTTGTGTACCGCCGTAAAATTGCGAGGGGTCGGTGGGATGCAGACCGATTTCATAGAACTGCGTATTGGCGAGGTCCCGAACGCCGCGCCACGTCTCGCCGGCATCGGTCGATATCGCAATGCCGCCGTCATTTCCGGCAACGAGATAGTCCGGATCATCCGGGTGGAAGGCCAGTGCGTGGTAGTCCACGTGGGGTCCCACCATGTGGGTCCAATTCAGTCCTCCGTCCTCTGATTTCATAAAGAGGACGTCCATGGCAAATACGACATCGGGATTGACCGGCGAAACCCGCACCTGTCCCATGTACCACGAAAAGCCTCCCGTGCCGGCTTTTATGGCGTGCTTTGGATCGGCGTCCTCCCACGTGCGTCCCCCGTCGTCGGAGCGGTAGAATCCGTAGTAGTTGACGTCCGTCAGATACAGTGCGTACATCACGTCCGGCTGATCGCGACAAAGCGCCAGGCCTATGCGCCCGAATTCGCCCGACGGCAAACCCGTGTCGGGCCCGAGACGGGTCCACGAATCGCCTCCGTCGTCGGATCGGTAAATGCCGCTTGATTCGCCGCCAAGGCGCACTCCGTTCGGACGGCGCACGCGCTGCCAGGCTGCGGCAAAGAGGATCTGCGAGGAATCGGGCCGCATGACGAGGTCAACGACGCCGGTTGAGTCATTGATAAAGAGCACCTGCTCCCACCGCGTGCCCGCGTCCAGGCTGCGATACACCCCGCGATTTGGACCAGGGGCGAAGTAAGACCCAACGGCTGCGACGAACAGACGGTCCGGATCCTTCGGGTCAACCAGCACGCGTCCAATGCTGGTCGTAGTTTCCAGACCGGAGAAGGTCCATGTGCTACCTCCATCGGTGGACTTGTACAGCCCTGCACCCGGTATGTTATTGTGTCCACCATTAGCTTCCCCCGTACCGACGTAAACGGTTTGGGGATTTGCAGGGTCTATGGCCACATCTCCAATCGTCTGTACCGGTACCTCGTCGAAAATGGGCTCCCATGTCTGGCCCGTGTCGTACGACTTGTACACGCCTCCGGACGCACTTGCTGCATAGACAATGACCGGGTTGGCCGGATCGAATGCGGTATCGGAAATGCGGCCGGGGATATTGGTTGGCCCGACCGGGGTCCAGGGTCCGAGCTCGTGTGATTTCCCGGCGGTGCGTAAGAGGTGCGCCTGCTCAAATGCCGAGTGATAGGCGTCCTCGTCAAATGCGTAGTGAGGATAGGTGCGCTTGATCCATTCCGTTTCATTCGGGCGGCGATGCGTGGCAGCCTCTTGGGGATGCACTGCAAGCATATAATAAAGGGCGGCGCCCAGCACGGACGCAAGCACGATGTACAACGGTATCCTCATAAGGAAGCTCTGATTTAAGCGGTGATTTTGGACCAATTGAGGTACAGCGGCTCGGGAAGCGAAGAAGAAGCTCGATTCTGTACTACAGACCGAAGCTAAGTATTTATATTTGTTCGTTATCCATGCCCAAGACACATCGGAAGCGTGCCTAGGACATACTTATCCCTGTAAGGCCATTTCTTGCACGCCATGTAGAAATTGGCCAGCGTAAACAAAGTGTAGACCTGAGTGGCGTTCTTCTTGAGACCCCGATACTGGGTCTTCCGATAGCCCCAAAGATGCTTGATAACCCCGAACGGGTGCTTTACCCGTGGGCGGGTCCGGCTACTTTTCTTGTTGAAAGAGCGGTCCGCGCAGTTCAGCTTCCGCTTCTTGGTCGCCTTCCGTGACACACGCCACACCACGCCCCGCCCCTCAGCCTCTTTCTTGCGCACTGCGCATGCGTACGCCTTATCGCCATAGATCCGCTTCTGCTTGCCATGCATACACTGCTCCATCATCGTGCTACCATGCATATTGGCCGTTGTAGCCTCTACGCTATGCACATGGCCTTCCGTATCCGTGCCAATATGCGCCTTCATGCCGAAATGCCATGTGTTGCCCTTCTTCGTGGAATTCATCTCGGGATCGCGCTCTCTCGCCTTGTTTTTCGTGGAACTCGGTGCCGTGATTATGGCCGCGTCCACGATCGTACCCTCCTGCACCAGTATCCCACGCGCTGCCAGGTGTCGTCGACTCAATTCCAGCAGCTTCTTCGTCAGCCCGTGCTGCTCCAGTAGATGCCGAAATTTGCAAATCGTGGTTTCATTCGGTGCCCTGCCCGGCTCAAGAGAGGCAAAGCGGCGCAAGGCTACGTTATCGTAGAGGGCATCCTCCATGCAGGGGTCCGAGTAGCCATACCACTGCTGCAGGAAGTAGACGCGCAGCATGGTCTCGAGCGGTATGGGCCGACGGCCTCTTTCTCCTTTGGGATAGTAGGGGGCGATCTCGGAAACGAACTTCTTCCAAGGTAGCACGGCATCCATCCGCTCCAAGAACTTTTGCATGCGCGTCTTCCTGGGTCTGTTCAGGTAGGAGGTGTCCTCAATAGAGAGCTGATGCATCGACTTGGCTCGCATGATGAAATTGTAATCCGTGATATATTTGTTTTTCTATTAATCAGAGGTTCCATAACGCGCATATGGGTTCACCCTGCAAGTCCGTTAAACTCAGAAGGAGCAATTTAGCGATAAACGTCCTAAGTTGAAACTACAATAGTCTACCCTGGATATGATTCGACCTCGGTTGGTTGCCGAAGGCCTTGGCAAGAGATTCGGCAGTCGCCTGCTCTTCCGTTGCCTGTCTTTCGAGCTCAATGGCGGCGATGTTCTCACTATTACTGGCGCCAACGGATCGGGTAAGTCGACGCTCCTTAGGATTTTGGCGGGAGTCCTTCGGCCTTCGGCCGGATCGGCGGCGCTTTACTACGGCGGCCGCCGCATTGCTTCGGATATTCACCCGCTCCATGTCGGGCTTGTTTCGCCCGACCTGAACCTGTACGAAGACCTTACGGCCCGGGAAAATCTCACATTCCTGGCTAGCGCACGCATCGTGAAACCGCGGGCAGAGCGTCTCGGCGAGCTACTGGAACGTGTCAGGTTGCAAGAGAGGGCTGACGAGCGTGTACGTACGTATTCCACCGGTATGAAGCAGCGGCTAAAGCTTGCCGCGGCGCTCCTTGCTGATCCGCACCTGATGCTGCTGGACGAGCCGGCCGTCAATCTCGATGCAGAAGGGCGCATGGTAATGGCACGGGTTGTGGCATCGATTCGCGACGCGGGAAAGCTGGCGGTAGTGGCAACCAATCGCAGTGACGATGCATCTCTGGCTGGCCGCACGCTCTGTGTGCAAGACTATCGCTGAGGCCGGGCAGCCATGCTCCGGCGCGCGATCTTTCATCCGTGTAGTTTGCTTGTACTCCCATTGGTAGTGAATGCCCGAAAACAATTTGAGTGGTCTTGAGGCTACAAGTTTGGATACGTGTCTCTGGAGGAAGGTGTGTTCAAGTAATGCAATTCCAAGCACTTCCGTATCACCGTGGATGAGCCAGGGTAAGCTCTAAGTTCAGGATCTATACATCTGTTGTTTCTGCGGATACCTTGCCATTTCCCGATATTATAGCCGCGATGATCCGGTTTGGCCGCTTTCGCCCCAACATTCGATGCCTCATTGCCATGCGCGAAGTTTGCAAATCATAGTTTGAATTCGGACAACTACCCATCGACCAGATCTGGTTCAATCCCAGATTGCGGGACGACGGTGTGGCATGTAGCATTCGGAGGGTACTTTGATGTAGCCACCGAACTGCTATGCTGCACAAAAGATGGGGGAGGCTCCCGGGCGACTCGACGTTCTGGCCGCACTGCGTGGACTGCAGCATCTGTAACGCGATCCCGTCACCCGGGAGAAGTTATTCGACATCCTGAAGAAGCGGCTGTGGCCAGATGTCAGCTAGGAGCGCGGCCGCCCTGATATGGATCTGCGGCAGATCTTTGTCCTTAGCGTGGTCTAGAGAGCCATTGACTGTGATTGCGATCGTCTCTTGGACTATGCCAAACATTCACGGGAAGATGCGCCAGATGCTGGGGCACGCCGCATTCTACGGCAAGACGCCGTATCACCAACAGAGCGTCATTAACAACGTAAGTCTGTTGACGGAAGAAATAAGCAGTGTGGTGGTCACCTGCAGCCACCGCTTGGCAAGAAACGGTCGGAAGATCATCCGCTTCGCTGCAGGGAAGATACGGTTGTAGCGAAGACGCATGTGCACTGGCCCACGGACGTGAACCTTCTGTGGGATGCGTTGCGCTGCCCAATCCGGAATCTTGGGCGAACGTGCCGGGCGCACAAGATCTCAGGGTGGCGCAAGAGCAGGTCTTGGAATAGGGAAGTGCGGCGGGCATTCTATCGGTTACGCACACACCGGCAGTGGCGAGACCCGGCGAGGGTGAGGAGCTATCTAAGTCTGTGCCGCCAACTTGTGCAGAAGGCGGAGTGCACGCTGGAGGTTTTGAAGTGGCACAGGATAGCGCACGAGGAGATATAGCACTATTTGCGGTGCGCCAAGCGGCAGATAGACTAGGTTGAACGCCGACTGAGAAAGGTGGAAGTGATCCCGCACCGCGTTTCTGAACAGGCCCAGGAAAATCCCTGCGTGTCCATAAAGAGGAGCGACACTCTTATTGGAAAGTGAGTGAAAATAGACAAGCCCAAAAGGGGGCACAAATGCCCTGCTTATTCTGCTTTTTACTATCCACGTATGACCCTTCTCACCATGTAGCCAGGGCATCTGATGCACGTTAACGGAGCGGGAATTACCCCACCGCGGCTACACCAACAAGGTACTGACCCGTCTCACTCTTTGTTGGCACAGCGGGCCCTCTGTGCCAATAACAAGTGAGACAGTTCAATACATTAATAGTGTAGCCGCGGTGGGGTTCATGCGGCAAGACTGGTCAGGCGATTCAGCCTAACCAATCCATCATCAATCCCCCATACATCATGGAAACTAACCGCCCTTTGACCACCAATGGAACCGAGGAGGTCCCCCCGACCGAGGTGGCTTGTAAGGCCAAGCGCCGCAGGTTCAGCCAGTTACAAGCTGCGCCTGCTGAAAGAGGCCGATGCATGCATCAAGCCTGGAGAGGTCGGCGCACTTTTGCGCCGGGAAGGCATCTATTCATCCTCATCTAGCGCAGTGGCGCAAGCTGCGTGAGCGTGGAAGCCTTTATGGTTCGACGCAAGCCGGGAAGGAGCTGCTTGCCAAGGACGAAGAGAACAGGCGGCTACGCAAGGAGCTCAATCAGTCTCGGCGCCAGCTGGAGAAGGCCGAAGCCATCATAGAGGTCCAAAAAAAGGTCTGTGCACCGTTTGGCATCAGCAGCCAGACCGAGGCCGGGCAGCCATGAAGAAAATGGCAACGGCACTGCGTCCGGTCATGGGCACGAGTGAGGCTTGCCGACATGTGGGGATCTCTCGCGCCTTCTACTACAGAAGCCGGCATCCGGTGGTGCCGCGGCCGAAGAGACGCCGCAAGAGCAGGCGTCGGTTGTCAAGCGGGCAGAGATTCGTGCGATACTGAACTCGGATCGCTTCCTCAACCTGCCTCCACGCCAGATCTGGGCCACGCTTCCGGATGAAGGCAACTACGTCTGTCACTGGCGCACCATGTATCGTATCCTCCATGATTACAAGGAGATACGTGAGCGAAGAAATCAGCGCGCACATCCTCCTTACACGAAACCGGAGCTATTGGCTTGTGGTCCGAACCAGTTGTGGACGTGGGATATCACCACACTTCGGGGCCCCAAGAAGGTACAAGCTGTACGTGGTCCTGGATGTCTTCAGCCGCTACATAGTGGGCTGGACTATAGCCCCCTATGAGTCTGCCGCGCTGGCGAAGGATCTCATCACGGTGCGCCAGGCTAACTGGCCAAGTACAGGAGGTGTAAGTCCTCTGTGGTAAAGGATATAACCAATCCATATCGAGAAACTGTCATATCTTGGGTCTGCAGAATGCCGCGGCATGGAATTGGGGAATTAGAATTAGGCGGCTTGTTTGTCTACTTCTACGCTGTACTCGTGTGGGGTTGTTTCCAACACAAGGATGAGCAGCTGCGATCCAGTCAGCCTCCGCCAGCGTTTCTCCGCTTCCCGGGTCAGCTTGTAAACCATCATCAGTGTCGCGTCCCGGCTGCCGCATCCCTTGGTTTGCCGTGTACGTTTCCGTACGGTCGCAAACGTGGACTCAATGGGATTCGAAGTCCGAAGGTGAACCCAGTGTTCGGGCGGGAACTGGTAGAAGGTCAAGAGCTCCTCTTGATCCTTGCGCAGACAGGTGACGGCCTTCTCGTAGGCGCCTCCGAAGAGATTCTCGAAGGTATCGAGTGCCTTCAGGGCATCCTTCCTGGACGGTGCCGTATAGATGCCACGGAGCCTCTCTTTCGCAGACCCCTGCAGCTTCTTGGGCAGCTTATTGAGCACGTTGGCCGTCTTGTGCACCCAGCATCGCTGTTGTAGCGTGGAGGGATATACTTCTTCCAACGCAGCCCAGAAGCCCAGGCCTCCGTCTGCTGTGGCCGCCTTAGGCGCTACGTCCAAGCCTCGTTGTTTGATATCCAGCAATAACTCCTTCCAGGACAGCCTGCTTTCCCGCTCTCCGTCCAGAAGTCCTACGAGCTCTTTCCTTCCATCAGGCATAACTCCAATAATAACAAGCATACACGGGCGTTCGTTTCCCATGCGGACATTGAAGTATAACCCGTCAGCCCAGAGGTAAACATACCGTTTGCCCACGGGGTCCCGCTTGTTCCATTGCCGGTATTCCTCTAGCCAGGCCCCCTTGAGTCGGCTGATCGACGATGGCGATAGGTTGCCAGCTTGCGGGCCAAGTATGGCCTCCAGGGCCAGAGCAAAGTCGTTGGTCGAAACTCCCCGCAGGTACAAGGCCGGAATAAGTGCATCTATCGACGGACTGCGGCGCATATAGCGCGGCAGTATGGCGCTGGTGAAGGTATGCCCTGTTCGAGGGTCACGGATATGGGGCCGCTGGATCGCTAGCGGGCCCGCACCCGTGAGGATTTCTCTCTGCGGATGGTGGCCATTGCGTTTGACGACTCGGTGGCCGTGCTCATTCCGCAGCTGTGTATGGGCCTTCACGTAGTCGTCGGCTTCCCGCTCGAGCGCTGCCTGAAGCATGCGCCGGGCGGAGCTGCGCACCAGGTCATCCAGAGTGCTGAGTGCCTCCTCACGGGTAACCAGTGAGTGTACGTTGGATTCTGTTGGATCTGTCATACGATGTAGTCCGGATATGCCCGTCTAGGGCGATTGATGGGTACTCCACAAAGATACGCCGCGGCATTCTGCAGACCCAAGATATGACAGTTTCTCATCCATATCTCTCCCCAAGCCGTGCGGTCGTTCTCGTGAGGGAACGGGCGAAGCGTCGGCAGGGGTGCATATGGGCGGAGCTAATGAGCGCCGAAAGGACCATTGTTCGGAGTGCCGAAGTCCTCATGTTGGCTGAAGGCAATACTGATTGGACCGATATGGTGAGGTTCAAGAGGGCTCCGCGGCGTCCAAGAACTCAGGCACGTATGTACGTACAAGGTTGGGACCTGGGAGGCCTCCTCGCTGCCCAGCGCTTAGGGCGGGGCCGCCAAAGCCAAGGCATTGCCGAGCGGAGGATGAACGGCGAGGAGGAGTCAGATGCGATGATAGTAGCGATGAAGCCGGCGAACAAAGCGCGGAGGACCGCGCGGCGGAGTTGGTGGAGCGAAGCGTCGCACCCGAGGGGAAATCGGACAACCCAACACACACCGGACGCAGAGCCGGACTTCGTGTGTCACATGGGATGGTTCGGTTACGGCTATGGGTTGGTTAGCCGGCCCATTAACGTCATGCGCGGCGGCGCGACCTGAGGGAGGAGCCGGATGCCTTAGCGGGCACGTCCGGATCTGTGCGGGGGCCCCGGGGAAACCCGGGGCCTACCGCGATGACTGAAGCACTTTGGCAAAAGGATCGCTTAGGCGATTTAGCGAGCATGCAGGCCGGAACGCGCAGTGAATGCCGAGCAGGCCTCGAAAAGGGCAATGCGGAAGCCGACCCTCCGGTGTCATGGGGAAGGCCGCTGGTAGACCGGGAAGAGAACGACACGTGCACCGGTCTATTTTCGCCGGGGTACTGGCACTGGCATGCATGCAAGATGGAAGGAGTGGCAACACGGTGCGCCAGGCTAACTGGCCAAGTACAGGAGGTGTAAGTCCTCTGTGGTAAAGGATATAACCAATCCATATCTCTCCCCAAGCCGTGCGGTCGTTCTCGTGAGGGAACGGGCGAAGCGTCGGCAGGGGTGCATATGGGCGGAGCTAATGAGCGCCGAAAGGACCATTGTTCGGAGTGCCGAAGTCCTCGTGTTGGCTGAAGGCAATACTGATTGGACCGATATGGTGAGGTTCAAGAGGGCTCCGCGGCGTCCAAGAACTCAGGCACGTATGTACGTACAAGGTTGGGACCTGGGAGGCCTCCTCGCTGCCCAGCGCTTAGGGCGGGGCCGCCAAAGCCAAGGCATTGCCGAGCGGAGGATGAACGGCGAGGAGGAGTCAGATGCGATGATAGTAGCGATGAAGCCGGCGAACAAAGCGCGGAGGACCGCGCGGCGGAGTTGGTGGAGCGAAGCGTCGCACCCGAGGGGAAATCGGACACCCCAACACACACCGGACGCAGAGCCGGACTTCGTGTGTCACATGGGATGGTTCGGTTACGGCTATGGGTTGGTTAGCCGGCCCATTAACGTCATGCGCGGCGGCGCGACCTGAGGGAGGAGCCGGATGCCTTAACGGGCACGTCCGGATCTGTGCGGGGGCCCCGGGGAAACCCGGGGCCTACCGGTGTGCCAGGCATGATCAACAGCTTGGAGGTGCAAGTCCTCTATCCAGCCAGATGGCGGCGAAGGATTAGCGAAGCGCAAGGGCGTCGTCGTGAGGCGGGGTCTGAAGGAAGCGTGTAGCAAACCCGCGACCTGATGAACAAGAACCGAATACGAGGCCTACCCGATCGGACGAGCGAGCCGGTTATCGCAAAGTCCGCGTCATCTATGCGTCGGGGTGGTAGATTCGGCAGGTGTGCGGGGAAGGCGGTTGGTCTTACCCTGGGAGATCTGCGTTGTGTCCGGCTAAGCCGGACTGAACGTGTCGTAAGGCACGTGACCGCAACGCAGAAGTCAGCAGAGGGCATAGTAGTCGGCTTAGCCGACGAAGGCCCGAACAATGGACAGGGATAGTAGGACGGCAAGCTCATGCGAGCAATGCGGCAGAAAATCCAGCTAACGCTGCCTTTTGCGTGGGACAGCCCCGGTGAATCCGGCGGTGCCCGTGGGGAAGGGACCGAAGTTCGCACGGCGCAACCCGAATCCGAACTCCCGGCACGTAGCGGCCTGGTGGCCCTGGCACCCAAGTCGGTTTGCTCAAGTCCATTGAACCGCCGTGTACGGACCCGTACGCACGGTGGTGTGGGGGGGTGGGGGCCGTGAGGCCCCCACCTATCCCGATCGATGGAAGCCCTGACGGCGGTGTAGTACACACCAACCGGAAGCCCGCAAGGGTCAGGCCGGGCCGAGAGGGTGGCGGAGTGGCCCGTAGTACCGTAGAGACGGGGTAATGCCCGTGGAGGAAAGGGGCCGCAGGTGCGGAGCGATGTTCGTAGAGGGAAAGGCCACGGCATTGGCAGAGACCTACTAAACCGGTAAATGGTCGGAGACCTCGGCGGCATCACATGCGAAAGTGAAGGAGCCATGTGGCATGCCAGGCACGCCACGGGGTGTTATCAGGGCGTAAACAGGCCTGATGATCAACGGACTCAAGTCATGGAGTGGAAACAGGGACCGTGCAAGTCTTTGAACAGGAGAAGCTCCATGGGGCGACGCCGTTGTCCGAGTGCGAGTTGCATGATCCGCCTGGAGAGCCGGGTGCGGTAGTGCCGCACGCCCGGTTGTGTGTCCAGCGAAGGCTGGTGTGTTCGGCAGGAGCTAGTCCTGCCAGAGTAATAATCAAAGCTCTGTAGCTTGGGTAGCATGGAAGCGGGCAACTTAATCTATGAAGCCTACCGACAAGGCCTCCGAAAGGGAGGCTGCGAGTCATCGGGCCATAACGTGAGTGAACGCACAGGTGGCCTCGAGAGTGTGCCCCGAAGGCCGAGCCCCCAACCGACGGGCGAAGGCAGCATGGGCGGTCGAAAACTGATTGATACGACCGATCCACTTCGGCGGGGTGGTAGCGATGGCACGATGACAAGGACACACCGAGCAACTGGAGAAGCCCTCCTCGCCCCGGTCCGAAATGGCCGGAGCAAGGTAGATGCTATAACCGGTGGCACCGGGAAATGTATCGAAGGCGAGAGGGTGGCGGAGAGGTGCGTAGTAGCGTTGAGGCGGGGTAATGCCCGTGGAGCGAAGGCACCTCACTGGTGGTACGTTCTTCTTCGACAAGGGAGGCAGGGATGATATGACAAAGGCATCCATCAGCCTGCAGGACCTGAGGAGGAGGATATACCTCAAAGCCAAGGCAGAGCCAGAGCATCGCTTCTGGGGCATGTACGTGCATGTCTGCAAGATGGAGACGCTGTGGGAAGCCTATCGTATGGCCAAGCGCAACGGTGGTGCCCCTGGCATCGACGGAGTGACCTTTGAGGCCATCGAAGAGGCGGGCGTACAGGCGTTTTTGGAAGGCATACAGCACGAACTTGTCACAAGGAGCCACCGGCCTGCGGGGTTGCGCAAGAAGCGGATACCAAAAGGCGGCGGAAAATTCCGCACGCTGGGGATTCCGACGATACGGGACCGCGTGGTGCAGGGAGCCCTGAAGCTGATACTGGAGCCTATTTTCGAGGCCGACTTTCAGGAGGGATCCTACGGATACCGGCCAAAGCGCACGTCACATGCCGCCGTGCACCGAGTAGGAACGGCAGCAGTCAAGAGGATGACTCGGGTCATTGATGTGGATCTGGCATCGTATTTTGATACGGTCCGGCACCACATTGTGCTCGACAAAGTTGCCGCTCGAGTGAGCGACAACGACATCCTTTGGCTACTGAAGCAAATACTCAAGGCAGGAGGCAAGAAAGGCGTGCCCCAAGGGGGCGTCATCTCGCCGCTATTGAGCAACATCTATCTCAATGAGGTGGATCGGATGCTGGAGCGGGCGAAGGCGGTCTCGAAGGAGAAGGGGTACTTTCATATGGAGTACGCCCGCTTTGCCGATGATCTGGTGATTCTGATCGACGGTTACCGCAAGTGGCGGTGGCTGGAGAAGGGCGTGTACAAGCGTCTACTGGAGGAATTGGCCGAGCTCGATGTTTCACTGAATGTGGAGAAGACGCGGTGCGTGGATCTCACCAAGGGTGAGAGCTTCACGTTCCTGGGATTCCTTATTCGTCGTTATAAGACGAAGCAGGGCCGTTGGGGGGTATTGAAGGTGCCTCGTATGAAGGCACGTACGAAACTTCTACGCCGGCTCAAGGAGGAATTCCGGTGTCATCGATCACAGCCAGTGGAACGGGTGATTGCTCGCATCAATCCCATACTGCGGGGGTGGATCAACTACTTTCGCATAGGGCAGTCGAGTCGTTGCTTCGGTTACGTACGTAACTGGGTCGAGCACAAGGTACGGCGCCACATGATGCATGCCAGAGGCCGCAAAGGCTATGGGTGGAAGAGGTGGAGTAGGCGTATGCTGTACGCCCAACTGGGTCTGTACGATCAGTGGCAAGTGCAGTATTACCAGCCGAAAGCGCTCCCACGCCAACTGCGCATAAACTTTGATATGTAGCCATCAGGAGAGCCCGGTGCGGGAAATCCGCACGCCGAGGTTCGACGAGGCGGGGCCTGGAAACGTAGTCACGGAAGCCGGATTGAGGACCGGAGCGAAAGCGACGGAATTGCCACCGGATCCTAAGGGCTGGCGCGCCAGGCCCCGACCCTACCGGTGAGCGGCGGGAGGAAACACGGTTAGGGAAGCCGGACTGAGGGTGCGCCAGGCGAACTGGCAAGACACAGCGGGTGCAAGTCCCGTGATATGAAGCTACAACCCAGCACATATCTCCGCGAGCCGTGCGTTGTCATTCGTGAGGATGGCAGCGAAGCGTCGGTAGCGGTGCGGTCAGGGCTATTGAGCACCGAAAGAGGCAATATTCGGGTCGCCGAGGCTTTCCTCAGAGTCGAAGGCAACATGGATACTCTCGCTATGGTGAGAGAGTATCAGGCCCGCGGTGTCGAAGAACCCATGGACGTACGTACGTGTCTTGTCGGGACCTGGGAGGCCTTCATCTCGCCCTGCTGTTGTGCAGGGCCGCAACGGGAAGGAGCTTGCTCCAAAGCCGGAGATGGACGAGATGAAGGAGTCAGATACAGTCATAGTAGCGACGAAGGCTGCGAACAACGGGGAGAGATCCCCGGCGGAGCAGCTGGAGCGAAGGACTGTACCCAAGGGGAAACCAGAAAGTCCACACACGTACCAAGCGCAGAATTGGGAGCGCGTGTCACAGGGGATGGACTGGTTACGGCAATGCGTGAAGCGGAACCCACAGGAACGCCTCATGACGCTCTTACATCATGTCAATGTCGACTCCCTTCGGGCCGCATTCTACGCGCTTAAGCGCGATGCGGCGGCGGGGGCAGACGGCGTGACGTGGCAGGAGTACGCGGATGGATTGGAAAACCGCTTGGTGGACCTATGCGAGCGTGTGCACCGTGGAGCGTACCGAGCGACCCCCTCCCGGCGGGTATACATACCCAAGCCGGATGGAGGTGAACGACCGCTCGGTATCGCCGCACTGGAAGACAAGGTCGTCGTGCGCCAGGCTAACTGGCGTGATATAGCGGATGCAAGTTCCGTGACATATAAGGCTAACCAACCGTATGTCTCCGCGAGCCGTGCATCGTCACCCGCGAGGGGGGCGGTGAAGCGTCGGCAGCGGGGCGTGTGGCCAGGGCTATTGAGCACCGAAAGATCTAACATCTGGGTCGCCGAGACTCTGATGACGGTTGAAGGCAATATGAACACTCTCGTTAAGGGTGAGAGAGTGCCAGACCCACGGTGTCGAAGAACCCACGGACGCACGTACATATCACGTCGGGACCTGGGAGGTCTCCCTGCTGCCCAGCGCCATGGGCGGGGCCGCCAAAGAGAAGGCAGAAGCCGAACGGAGGATGCACAGCAGGGAGAAGTCAGATGGGGTCATAGTAGTGATGAAGCCGGCGAACAAAGCGTGGAGGCCCACGCGGCGGAGTTGGTGGAGCGAAGGGCCCCACCCGAGGGGAAACCGGCAATTCCTGCACATACCGGACACAGGGCCGGGTTCGTGTGTCACAAGGGATGGACCGGTTACGGCTACGGATTGGCATGCCAACCCGTTAACGTCATGCGCGCTAACGCGACCCGAGGGAGGAGCCGGATGCCTTAGCGGGCACGTCCGGATCTGTGCGGGGGCCTCGGGGAAACCCGGGGCCTACCGCGATCAGAAAGCGGTCGTGGAGTGCATCCTGACGCCCATTTATGAGGCGGAGTTTCACGGGTTTAGCTACGGGTTTCGGCCGGGGCGTGGCGCACATGATGCGCTCGACGCTCTGGCCTACGTGATTGAGCGTCGGCAGGTCCGCTTCATCGTGGACGCCGACATCCGCAAGTTCTTCGACATGGTAGACCAGGATTGGTTGATCCGATTCCTGGAGCACCGTATCGGAGATAAGCGCGTGATACGCCTGATCATCAAGTGGTTGAAGGCAGGGGTGATGGAGGGGCAGGTATGGCAGGAGAGTGAGCAGGGAACGCCGCAGGGTGCGGTGATCTCTCCGATTCTTGCCAATATCTACCTTCATTACGTGCTGGACTGCTGGTTTCAGGCGTGGCGTTCATCACAGAGGATAGTGGGAGAGGCATACATCATCCGCTATGCGGATGACTTCGTGGTATGTTTCCAGCACAGATGGGAGGCACAACGTTTCCTGCAAGACCTGCAAGAGCGGCTCGATCATTTCGGGCTTAGCCTGCATCCAGGCAAGACACGACTGCTGGAGTTTGGGCGATTTGCAGATCACAACCGCAGGAGACAGGGCGAACGCCGACCGGAGACGTTCGATTTTCTGGGCTTTACGCACTATTGCCGTAAGGACCGGAAGGGGCGCTTCGGAATAGGTCGCAAACCCATTGCCAAACGGATGTCCCGCTTTCTGAAGCGGGTGAAGGAAGGGTTGGTCCAACGAATGCACATGAATGTGCATGAGACGGGTCGCTGGCTGGGTCGGGTGCTCAATGGGTGGCTGAATTACTATGCCGTTCCGACGAGCTATCCTTACTTACAGCGATGTTACCGCCGCCTTCGCTGGATATGGCTGAAAGTGCTACGGCGACGATCCCAGAAGGATCAAACGTCGTTGGAGCGTATCGGCCTGTTAGCCACGAAGTATTGGCCGAAGCCGCATGTTCGTCACCCATGGCCGGACGCACGATTTGCCGTCACGCGCGTCGGCGCAACCCAAGGGAGGAGCCGGGTGCATTAACGTGCATGCCCGGATCTGTGCGGGGGGCCCGGGGCAACCTGGGTCCCTACCGCGATCCCGGAGCGAAAGCGACGGACAAGCCACCGGATCCTACGGCAGGTGCGTCTCCCGCCGACTCTACGGACGCAGAGCCGGACTTCGTGTGTCACACGGGATGGTTCGGTTACGGCTATGGGTTGGTTAGCCGGCCCATTAACGTCATGCGCGGCGGCGCGACCTGAGGGAGGAGCCGGATGCCTTAACGGGCACGTCCGGATCTGTGCGGGGGCCCCGGGGAAACCCGGGGCCTACCGCGATGATACCTGCGCACGCCAGAACGTAAAACCAAACCAGCTGGTTATCCATTCGGATCGCGGCCCGGTCATGGCCATTAAGACGTATGTGCAGCTCTTGGCGGACCTGGCAGTGGAAGGCTCCTACAGCCGTCCGTATCGCTCCCATGATAATCCCTATTCGGAGGCGCACTTCCGCACGGCGAAGTACCACCGGACGTACGAGGTGCGGTTCGGCTCCCTGGAGGACGCGCCCGCAACTGGGCGCAGCATCTCTTCCAGTGGTACAACAACGAGTTCTACCACACAGGCATCGTGCTGATGCACCCGTCGACGCTCCATTACGGCAAGATGCGCGAGGTGTGGCAGGCACGGCAGCACGTAATGCAGGAGGCCTATGCTCAAGAGCCGGAGCGATTCATTCGAGGCGCCCCCAAGGTAGCGCCGCGGAAGGTATGGATCAACAAGCCGGACGATCCTCAGGCTGCGGAGAAGCTCGTTGGCGAAAGGTCCGGCCGGCAATCCCGCAACTTCGTACTCAAACGCGACCAGTACCAGGCAGTATGAACTCCGCCCGCTACACTAAATTAGAGACGAATCTGGCTCATTTTTATTGGCACATTCCGGATGTTATCTTGCGGGCTCAGTGTTCTCGCGGAGTGCCGGCACCTGGATGTGTCGCGAGCCGCGTGTGGCGCTGCGGCCGAAAGAAGCGGCAGCGAACCAGCCTGTTAGTGCACGCCTCGGAATATGAATCGGGAGCAGCTGGACCGGCTATTCGATCTGAACGTCATGCCCAGGAAGGGTTGGCGCACTCAGGGGGATCTGGAGAGGGAGACGGCAGAAGCCTTTGTGGAGGCGCGGCGGTAGCATCCGGCGATAGAGCCGGTCGTCAATCTTTTGAATCACCGGGGGCTGGTACGCACGCACGGTGCCGCAGGGTTTGCCCGGACGGTGGCGGCCAACGTGCACCGAATCGGTCAATTGCTGAAGAAGCAGGAAGAAAGGTGACGGCACTGGCATAAGGTCCACGTCCGAGTGGCGTAGGCCCGCGCACGCGGCAGCATGGGAGTAAGGCTTGCCCTCCTCCATAAGAGGAGATCGCCTACCTTTCTCGTTGTCCCACAGATTCGGGGCATACCACCGCCGATCAGCACTTGGTAAGCTCGAAATCCGGAACTGGCTCGCTATCACCTGCCCTTTCCACATCCATGCAGGCCCCGCAACCCACCGGATAGCAGCTCCTCAAACCGCACCTCATCAAGAAGCCGGCTTTTTCTGGCTAGCACTACGTAGTGATTGTACGAAAATACTGTAAATCTTTAAGAAACAATCTGTTATATCTTGCAATTGGCGATGAATCTGAGGGACGTATAGCCGATTCGGGCGTTTAAGGGCGCAAAACAGCTCACATTCGCCAGGGAAACCATGCGCAAGATTGTCCCAGAGTGCCGTGCACTCGACAGTACGCCGATCAAGGAGATTGCCATAGACCCCAGAATGCGCGACGACATGAGTGCGGTGCTCAAGGGTCTGCAGTGCGTCTACTGCACGGCGGAATCCCGTGCGGCCTTGTTCACGATTCTGGAGGCGCACTTTCAGCCGGGTAAACGTAAAGATGTCGGACGACCGGGCATGGATCTATGGCGCGTCATCGTGTTTGCGATAGTCAAGCAGTGCCTGGATCTGGACTACGATGCTTTGTTGTACCGGGCAAACAACGATCTCTTGCTGCGGGAGCTCTTGGGGCACGGAGATGCCGCCTTTGACGAGGTGAAGTACAGCAGACAGCGGCTGGTGGACAACGTGCAGCTTTTGACGCCGAAGCTGGTCCGGAAGGTGGTGTGCCACGAGTGGCACAAGGGCGTTGTTCTTTAACATAGCTTGAGTGCTGCGTAACTGCATTTAGGATGGGGGAAGGCCCCTCGCAGCCGTCGTACAGGCGGAGGCTGCAAACCACCGGCTGCTGCTTGACCTTAAGGGTTCGGTAGTGAGCGAGTCCGGAAAAGGCGGAGCAATGACTCTGTCAGGTATGGGCCATAGAGTCGAACGCAAGTGAACCGTCGAAGAAGTGTCGAAAGACCATGGACGATGTCAAAACCGGGGTCTCACCTTTGCTCCGGGACGAGATCGGGAGGTGCCTGTTTACGGCCCGATCGGCATCCGGCATATAGGCGGCGAGAATATGGTCTAGGCCTAAATGCGGAACGTGGGAATCTGTCGGGGCGATGCTAAGGGAGACTCGCAAGCGGAGAACCCGCGAGCGATTGAGTACCAATGCGCTCCACGGGGGCGGATCGGCTCGTAGTAGTGATGAAGGTTCTGTAATGGAACTGGAGCGAAGGGGCCGACTCGGTCGGTGGAAGGAGCGGGGCAACCGCAAGGCGGGAGGACCTCGCTCAAGAAACAAGGTCCTGGCTGCTGGCTGGATTGGTAGCCGGGTGGGCCGAGAAGAGCCGTATGAGGCGAGAGTCTCACGTACGGTTCTGTGGGAGCCTGGGGGTGAAATTCCCCCGGGCTACCCGACACCCAATTGATAGTGCAGACGGGGCACAAGGTGGCTGGAAAAAAGTCTGGGGCCGCGCTAGGTGGTCGCTGCGATTCCAGGGTGGTTAAGACGCATGTGCACTATCCCACCGATGTGGGTCTGTGCTGGGATGCGGTTCGTGGTCTAATACGTGTGAGTGCACGCTCGGCTGCGGCATTCGCTCTTCCGGGCTGGCGCAAGCATGCGGATCGCACGCGGAAGATATACCAGGCCTTCAGCCGGGTGCGGACGGCCCCGCGCTACCGGCAGAATCCGAAAGGAGTGAAGGCGTACTTGCGCCAGTGCACACAGACTGCAGCACGTACGCTGTTGAATGGCTTGGCCACGGCGCAGAAATCGGCGGCGGCGCGAGCGAATATCGCGTATTACTTGCACTATGTGGACTTGTTGGTGGATCAAATCCGGCGTCGCATCCTCTTGGGCGAGAAGATTCCACATGCGCAGAAAGTGTTTTCCATCCCAAGCCACATACGCGTTGGATCAGCAAAGGCAAGGCGGGTGTGCTGGCGAAGCTGGGCCTTCCGGTCGCACTGGTAGAAGATGAGCACCGGTTGGCTTATCACATCCTGTGGGACGCATCAGATGTTGAGGTGGCGGTAGCGATCATTGACGCGGTGCAGGCGGCTTTTCCAGAGTTCAATGCGTGCAGTTTTGACCGGGGCTTTCATAGCTTGAAGAATCGAGAAGCATTGGATGCTCGGCTGGCGCTCAATGCGCTTCCGAAGAAGGGCAAACTTACTCTGGCGGAGCGTGCGCGAAAGCGCGCGCCTGCGTTCAAGGCAGCGCGGCGGCAGCACCCGGCCGTCGAGTCGTGTCTGGCCAATTTCGGACTTCGGGGCGGTGCGCTGGTGCGGCAGAAGAGTCCGGAGAACTTCGCGCTGATGGTGAGCCTGTCGGTGTTGGCGGTCAACGTGCACCGGCTGGGTTGCCTGGTGCGCGCCCAGGAACGGGCACGAATGAGGCGTCGGCGAAAGCGCGCGGCGTAGGCCCGCTACCACCTCGCAGAAAGGTCCCAATCGCAGGCCCCAAGGGACACGTATGCCCTCCCGATAGGAACACAACGTAAGCGTCCGGTGAAGTACAGGTCAGCGGCAGCTACAGGTGTGCCGATGGGTACAGGACGGCTGGAAGGCGGAGAGCAGGTGGGCTTGCCGGATCCGGCACACTCGGCGCTTGGCAGCTATGCCGCCTTGTGTTTGTCAGCTTGTCGTGCCTTCTGCCAATGATGAGGCAAGAGGTCAGCTACGCGCCTGGCCGGATGCGTCGGGATGCGCTCGAACACGTCCGTGAGCCACTCCTGGGGATTGACACCGTGTAGCTTGCACGTGCCAAGTAGCGAATAGACCACGGCTGCCCGCTGGGCCGCATCATGTGATCCCGCGAACAGGTAATTCTTGCGGCCGATAGCCAACGGCCGCAGGGCATTTTCAATGAGGTTATTGTCCAGCTCCACGCGGCCCTCATCCAGGTATCGGGTCAGCCTTTTCCAAAGGCCGAGCGTATAGTTGGTCGCCTGGCCCCAAGGACTCTTGGGCAACCCCCCGTTCGCCTCCAGCCATGGCTTCAGCGCTTCCAGTACAGGCCGGGCCTCTTCCTGACGTACCTCGCGCCGACGATCCGCACTGGCTCCCTCCTCTCGCAGCCTGCGCTCTATGGCGTAGAGTCGCCTGATCTTTGTCAACACGTGCTCGGCCTTCTCCGGTTCGTAGCTACGACAGTCGTAGAACTTGCGACGGGCATGCGCCATGCATCCGTAGACCGTCATAGACGGGTGTGCTTCGAAGACGTTGTAGGCCACATACCCGTCCGTCTGCAACGCTCCCGCATACCCACCCAAGAACGCCACCGGACCTGCACGGGCACGGCTCTTGCGATACTCCATCACAAACAGCTTCTGCTCCGGAGTGTGGTACGCCCAGTAAAAACCCCGATGGGTCTTGCCCTTCTTCTTTCGATCCTGGACCTGGATACGCGTCTCATCCGCCTGCAGATACCCGCTTAAGAGCGCCTCCTGCTTGAGTGCATCATACAGCGGCCCAAGGTGTCATGCCGACTGCGCTATCCAGCCTCCCAGCGTGGACTTGGCAATTTCAATGCCTTCCCGCCGGAAACGCTGCTGCTGCCGGTACAGGGGCAAGTGGTCACAGTACTTGTTAACCACCACATCGGCCAACAATCCCGGTCCGGCCATGCCCTTGTCCACCAGCCGCGGAGGCAACTCGGCGATGATGACGCCGCTGTCCTCATCGGTCGGGTCCACGTACTTGGGGCGATGAATCTCGACCACCTTTATCATGCTGGGCACGATCTCCAGGTACTGCGTCTTCTCCATGCCGATGCAAATGAGACCTGTCGTGTCCTCTTCAGGCTGGATTACGATCGTCTCGCGGGGCAGGTGATCCGGCAGATCCTTGAAGTCCGGACGCCGCTTGGCCTTGCGCCGCTTCCGCTTCGGCTGATCCGTCTCGGGCTCGGGCGGCAGGGGCACCTCGACCTCCATGTCGTCAAACAAGAGGCCCTGCTGCGCCTCCGGCCCCAGTACATACCTTTCGCTCCTGGAGCCAAAGAGCAGGCGGAGGGCTTCAGCCAGCTGTTTGTCC
Source organism: Rhodothermales bacterium (assembly GCA_965216255.1). Taxonomy (GTDB): domain Bacteria; phylum Bacteroidota; class Rhodothermia; order Rhodothermales; family Bin80. The sequence continues at coordinate 1,505,044 of OZ244148.1, read as the reverse complement.
TTGCTCTCCAATTTCGCCTGCAGCCGGCTTATCTCCTCGCTCAGCTGATTGATTACCTCGGACTGACCAGTCCTGATTACCTCGGACTGGCTGGCGTTCTGCTGAAGCACCGCGGCAAGCTGCGCAGGGAAGGTCTCAACATCCGCAGAAGAGAGGGAGGAATGTGCTTCGGACTGCATAATTATTCAACAACGTCTGCACATGCATTGTTCCACGTTTCCACATACTATTTATCCCGATTTCCGGCTCTTAACCGCATACCGGCGCCGGTATTTTACGGACTTCAGCGACACTCCCTCCAGTAACATCACCATCTGCGTCCACGTCGGCATATCCTCTTTCGGCAGCTCAAACGTACCCGCTTCAAGCCTCTTGTAAAACAAGGCGAAGCCGTCTCGGTCCCACGAAAGCGCCTTCAGATGGCTCCGCCTCCTGTTGACGAACACAAAGACGTCCCCCGACATGGGATCCCGCTTCATGCCGCTTTTCACCAAGGCGCACAGGCCGTCAAAGCTCTTGCGCATGTCGGCCGGCGGCCGGTAAAAGAAATACCGGTGCGAAGGCCCCAGTCCGATCATGACTGCACCAGCTGCGCCAGGTACGAGGCAGATACCGGCGCCAAGAGGCGCACGCGTATCCCACCCGGGTACATGATCTCCACTTGCGCCTCTTCACCTGCCACGGGTCTGCCAATCTCCACAAAGGCGCCGCTGCCGCAGCCTCCAGGCGATACTTCCTACGCCAGTAAAACAGCTGCCCATACGAGATGCCGCGCTCGGCACAGAACGCTGCAGCGGTCTGGCTGCTTTCTTCATACTGTTCCACCAGCGGAAACATTTCTTCCGCCGTACGTCTGGGCTGTCTCATGCCATCCAGGCTTTGAGTCCTCGGGGCTATGAGTAATCTCCCGAGAAATCGTCACCTTATCCAGATGGGTTTCACCGCACGCTTACAACACAACGTCCTTCGAGCCGCAAACTGTCCGTGCGCGCACGCAAGAGACGCCAGCATGGCCGAAACACTCGAAGCGGACCGTCAACGAACTCAAAAAACGACCGTGCCTGTGCATTCGAGGCCGAAAAAAGAGAGTATTCGGTCAATCACTAGGTACCTCCCTACCGGCGGATACATCTCCTTCGAACTACGTCCCCTCTTACCCATGGGATCGTCGTGAATTGTTCAATCACAAGATCCCGACGCCACCTCACAAGATGGGGCTCACCAGACGCTTACCGTACACCACATTACACTCCAGGCCGATTCGGTGTGAAAACAGCTGGCTTAACTGTCAGGTCCCCGGCATCACAAGAACGCGTGACATTGTTACTTTCTAACACCCGTCACGCGAAATCAACGCATCACCATCGGCAAAGTGTTTGCAATCGTACGACTTACGTGTTAGGAATCAGTTGGATTGACCGTCCAAATACGTTGGAATATCCAATCAGTTGCCTAGCCCTGCCGTTTGCCCATAAGGCTTTTACAACAAACGGTTTTGTAAGCCTAATGGGTCTGAAGAGTCCAAGTGAATGTGTCCGTTCAATGGGGAATCTGTGCCTTGTGCCGGGTCTTTTCGGTGGCTGTTGGGCCTGATGTTGGGCTTTGCGGCCGGTTTCTACGGCATGCGCACAAGAATGTACACAGGATGTCTTTCAGGATGCGCGCCGTCTGTTGGGCGCCAGAGCGGGTGGATATTGTTGCCCGGACTTGCCCGCAGAACAGGCAATTCCATCAATGCTGTGCGTCCCTGACCTCGTATCCCAGGGTGGTAAGGCTTAGCCGGTCCATGCCGCGCCACATGATCTGGTGGCCCGGGGGGCCATCGCGGCTGCGGTTCTGGTAGCCCCCAAGGACGGCTACGGCCAGGATGGCCTGCTGCAGCGTGCGAGGCGGCGGCAGCTTCACCCGCGTGGCATAGCCGGAAAGAAAGCGCAGCTCCATCTCCGTAAAGAACACCTCCGCATCCAATTCCGGCACCGTGCGGCCGAGCAGGGTCAACACCATGATGCGCCAGGCAACAACACACCAGATCGTGATCCCCCGCTCCAGGCGCAGCGCCGTGCGCAGCGCCATGCTCTCTACCTTGCAGCCGCTCTTCAGTACCCGGAAGAAGTCTTCAATGCGCCACCTCTTCAGGTAATAGTCCAGCATCCGGACCGCATCCTCTGCCGTGTGCAGCTTGATGCTCGTGAGCAGCCCCCACTCCAGCGGATTCTGACCCCCAGGCGGATTCGTCTCCCGAACATGCACGCCGTACAGGCTTAAAGCAGCGGCCTTGCCTCGCGGATCCGGAAGCTCCACCCGCTTGTAGCGAACCTCCGCATTAGCCATCCGGTAGCTGCGTGCAGCACGTACCTTGCGGCGCGAGGCTTTCGGACGCGCTGTCACACGCGAGATCTCGATCTCGATCGTCTCGGCCCGGGAAACACTCTTCAAGCTCGCAATCAGCTTCTGGCCTCCGACCAGCAGACGCTCACCTTTGGCACGCACCAGCACATGTACCTGCTGCGCTGTGCGCTGCAGGTCGTAGAGCGCAAAACTGTCCGCCTCCCGGTCCATGATCAACACCACTGAACTCTTCCGCGAGAGCGCCTTTCTTGCCTCGCACACATCCGCATACCCGTTAAGCCACTGCTGCGTCCCGGGCGCTTCAGGGCCCGGGTCCGGCTTCTTGTAGCTGCACCGGAGCACCCCCAGCGGCAAACCGTCCGCCGTCATCGCCATCGTCATATGAAGCGGCACACCGAGCGTCTTTGTCTCTGTCTGATTGCTGCCTATGACCTGCAATCCAGAACAGGCCGGGCGCGTAGCATAGTTCAGCTTTGTGCCATCCTGCACGCAAAGCACTACCTTCTGGCTCCGCATGCGCTCTATCGTGCGCTCGCGGTGCGGCGCCAGGATGTTCTCCGGCGTCACCGCCGAGCCCTCTTTGCTCTCCAGCAGTCGGTAATGACCCTTCACCGCGGCCGCATCATGGGCCGTATGGGCCACGATAGAGCCGCCTGTGACGTCGGCAAGCATGGAGGCACTCTTTACCAAGCGCGCCGACAAGCGGACATCTCCCAAGGGGGCTCCTCCAAATTCTGTCTCGGCCCAGGCCTCACTCGAGATCCCCTCGTGCGGCAACCTCACGGGAGATGCCTCCACACGGGCTACGCCCAGACGCCTGCGCCATGTAGGGTCCAACTCGTACACATACAGCGCCTTGGGTGGTTCCGGCTCTCCATCCGGGCCGGGCCTGCCACCGGCCGTCTGGCCGATACGCACGAAGTTGGCCGCCTTGAAGCACGTACCCTCCTGATCCGGTGCCACATAGGTCTCCACCACCCATGGACGGTAGCCGTAGCGCCTTCCCATGTCCATAGGCAGCCGCTGCAGCACACGGCCCAGTACATGACTGGCCAGATGCTTGCACGGCACCCGGACCAGAAAACGGCTCAGACACACCACGTGGTGCTGCAAGGCCCGGCGCTGCGCTTCGCTCCAGGCCAGATAACGCTCCCGGTCTGCCAGACGCAGCGCCGAAGCGGAAAACCCCACAGCCGCCACATAGCCGTGTGCGCTTGTGATGAGATAGCGCACCTGCGCCCCCACTAACGTCGTCACTCCCCGGGGATGCTCGTGGTGCATGAGCGTATTGAACACCGCACGCTGCTCGTCAGTCTCCACCAGCTCCAGCGCCAAATCCTCTATGCCGTCCAGCGTCAAAGGCACCCCTTCCGCTGCCGGCACAGGAGCCGGCAGCAACCGCGGCGAACTCCCCTTGGCATGGCTGTTCAGCGGAGCGGGCAACACGATCTCGCCGCGCGCCTCCAGCTTGGAGAGCGCCTTTGCACACGTGGCCACCTGCGTCTTTCCCAGGACATCGAAAAAGCCGAAGCGCTCACACACACGATGCGCTATGGCCGTACGATTGTCCAGACTCCGGTCGCTGAGCACCTGTCCCAATGCACCTCGGGAAGAAGGCGCGCTCAGCGTACGCAAAATCTGGTTCTGCTGGAACATGCCGTGAAACTACACAGCAAAATTCCAAATGTTAATAGCCGGTTATGGGCAAACGGCAGGCCTAGCCGCCGACCCGTTGCGACGAAGCAGCGCCGTGTGTATCTGCATCAGGGGCGCCTTGGCCCCTTCACAATCCGGGATCTGGTAGGCGAGCGTCAGGGCACGATGACAGCGAAGCCGGTCTGTATCTGGCCAGATAGCTTGTCACGCGGTCCTGCTTGTACATCTGGCAGCGTTGTACACGAAGGCGACTGCCGAAGGTCGGCTGCAGGGCCTGGTAGAGGCCGTGTGCTGAGGTGTACCCCAATCGTTGGACAGGATTTCGCTTGATTTAAGATAGAGAACTGCCAGGGTTTTGGGGGATGGCGGGACATGTTGGTCCCAGTGGGCATGTGGTTGTCGTGTGGGTTATAGCCATCGATGGGTGGGGTCCTGAATGGCCGTGATAGACTTCGGATGGGGTTCGGTACCGAAGGCTCTGGTGCGGACGACTGTGGTTGTAGAAGCTAATGTAGCCTCCCAGGCGCTGCCGTGCCTGCCTCAGGCTGCGTAGTTCGATCACCTCGAGGGCCTGCTTCTGTACCTTCTGCCGGGCAGCGTCATCACCCTCGGGCCCCGCCACGGCCTCTTCTGTCTCTGAAAGCTCCTCGACACCCGTCCTACCCGCGTGCCCGCACCGTAGGCAGGCAGTCTCTTCATGCGCCACAGCGGCATCCAGGCACTGCGTGCCTGTCCTTCTCCGCTGCCTGCACGCTCCCGGCTCCGTGGAACCTGTTCTGCATCTGCCAGATCTCGCGCAAGCTACTGCATCAGGTACAACTTGAACCGGCGACCGGCATAAACCCGCTTGTCGCGCACCGGGCCGAGGTGCGCGATCACCTCTGGTTGGGTCATGGGTCAATAGTGGATCAGAAAATGTGAATGGCTTGGTGAATCCCAAACCGTTCACAATCCAGTATTGACCGTCTTTAACTAACTTTGGTGCGCAACTATGTCGGAATATCCAAAGGCACGGAGGGTATCGTAAGGAATCACGAATTTGGAGTTGACATTAAAGCAATAAACTCATAACCTTCATCACACTTCTACGCTAAGCACATCTCCTTTAACGTCACCCAATCATGAGAGCACAACTGTCTCTTGGACGGACGCGGTTCGGGCTTCGAGTAATTCGTAGTTCTACATTGCGCCACTTGGGTCCTGCAATTGCCTTGGCCGCGATAACTGGATCACGAATCTTGTTCGGTCAGGACATGGAAGTGAACGGAGCTACCCAAGTTGAGTCACATCAGACAGCAGACGAAATACATTTCGGCGATGTCGACTTTTCATCGGCGGCCATGAATCAAATTCAAGCTGTGCCTGGCCGAGATAATTGGGTCGCCGTTGATATAGAAGCTTATGATGGAATTAACCCAAGTAAGACGCAGTCAGTCTATTCTTGGGGTGAATTGTACGGCGATGCAACCATGGAAACACTTCGAAGGCCGAGTAGTGATCCCCCCCGTGAGTTGATTACTTTGGTTTTGACTAATCGCCCAGCTGTGCCTATTGATCAGGAAGACTTTGATGGGTTGAAGGCATTATATAACGCAACCGACGGAGACAATTGGGTTGACAGAAGTAATTGGGCGGTTGCTGCCAATGATCCAGTTCCAACCGTGGAAGTGGCCAATACATGGCATGGAGTGACTGTTAATAGTAATGGTCGTGTGACCAGGGTAGTAATTCCGGGCAACAATTTGAGGGGCGAGCTACCTCGCCAGATAGGTAATTTCGATCACGTTTTTGACCTTGATTTGCGGAGCAATAGGCTGACCGGAGCTATTCCTGCTGAATTGGGTAACCTGACGCTCGCGCTTGGAATTGACTTGGGTCTGAATACCCTTTCTGGTGAAGTCCCTAGTACATTGGGTAATGCTACGGCATTAACTACCTTGCACTTGGATGGCAATCTGCTGAGTGGCCGAATTCCGGGTACCTTCACGGCACTTCTGAATATGTATCGATTTCACATAGATGGACCTAACCAGACCCTCTGTATCCCGTCTACACCCGCGTTAAATTCTTGGAGGTCCACTGTCAGTGACTTCCAAGGCAGAGTGTGTACTGTCGAGGTAGGCCTCAGTTTTGAAGGTAGTATCAATCACCAGACCTTCGAGCTGGGACGGGCCGTCACTACACTGGTTCTGCCTATGGCCACCGATGGACAAGCGCCGTACAATTATTCTCTCTCCCCTTCATTGCCAACGGGATTAAGTTTCGATTCACAGGCTCGCACAATTAGTGGCACTCCTACAGTTATTTGGGTATTGACGACGTATACCTATTATGCTACGGATGCCAGTGGAAAGTCCGGAAGTGTGCAGTTCAGCCTTAGTGTTGTTGAAGAACTTGTTTCTAGCGGGTCGTTTACTGCCGATTGGCAATCCTTAGTTAGGCTATACATATCGACTGGGGGGGGGGACTGGGATGTTAATACCAACTGGTCCCGTTCTCTCGTACGCGAACCAACTCTGTCCGAACTAAACACCTGGCATGGGGTGACAGTAAATGGGGGACGTGTAACGGGACTGGAGTTGGAAGGAAATTCCCTTGTTGGAGTTTTGCCGAAACAATTGGGCAATTTAACAGCACTGGAGAGTCTAGACTTGAGCAGTAATGCTATAGAGGGAAGAATTCCGTCGTCAGTGGGCAATTTTGAGGCGCTATCAAGGCTTGACCTCAGTGACAATGTATTGACGGGTCGGATTCCAGATTCAATGGGAGAAATCACTACCTTGGTGGAATTGCGTCTACATGGCAATGAGTTCATTGGCGAGATCCCAAATTCAATTGGACAATTGACCACGTTAATGGAACTCAATCTAGGGAGGAATTACTTGAGTGGTGCAATTCCCGGCACTATTGGTAATTTGACGGATATTAGGTTGCTAGACTTGGGAGAAAATAGTCTAGTTGGTCAAATTCCTAGGACACTAGGAGGCCTGGCTCAGCTCAATCGGCTTTTTGTGCATAACAATCTGCTTGTGGGTCTCTTACCGGATACTTTGACTAGCCTTTCGGGCCTCTCCGTACTGTGGTTTCATGGGCAAGCTGTTTGCGCATCAACCGCTGCGGCCATGCAAACATGGTTAAACCTGCTGATGGATAGAAAAGGTCCGGATTGTGTGCAGCAGATTGGTTTTGCCGGCACAGTTGAAGATCAAACGTACGTAATAGGACAAGCCGTAGGTGACTTAGTATTTCCTGAAGCTGCAAGCGGGGATCCTCCATATACATACTCGCTAGTGCCGGTTCTTCCTACGGGATTGATGTTTGATCGAAATGCTAGACGTATCTCTGGAAGCCCTGCGGAAACACTACAAAGAACTAACTTCAAGTATGCGGTACGGGATAGACATGGTCTTACTGGGGAGTTGGCATTTACTATAGAGGTCAATTCTGTGGTTCACGAGTCTGACTGGCGTGTCTTGGTATCGTTGTACACGTCAACTAGGGGCGGGAGCTGGACGGAGAATATGAATTGGTCTAGCTCGGTTAGCAGCGTACCTGAGGCTAGCGAGTTGGAAGCGTGGTATGGTGTGAGCATGTCTGGGGGGAGGGTAACAAAGTTGGACTTGGGAGACAATGATCTTGCAGGTGGACTACCGGAGGAGGTGGGTAGGCTTACGCAGCTGACACGGTTATATCTGGACAACAATGAGTTGACGGGCGAGATACCGGGGGAAGTAGGAAGACTCACGCAGTTGACGCGATTGTATCTGGATAACAATGAGTTGACGGGCGAGATACCGGGGGAAGTAGGAAGACTCACACAGTTGACGCGATTGTATCTGGATAACAATGAATTGACGGGCGAGATACCAGAGGAGATTGGAGAGCTGACACAGCTCAGGCAACTGCATCTGGACAACAACGCGCTGACGGGTGAGATACCTGTAGAATTGGAGGGGCTCACGCAATTGGAGTATCTGAATCTTCACGGTAATGCGCTCAGGCGGGAGGTTCCTGTAGAATTGGGAGAGCTCTCTCAATTGAAGATGCTTGATCTGGGTACAAATATGTTGACGGATAACATTCCGGACGAAATCGGCAGGCTTCGGGCGTTGACGTCTCTAAATCTGGGTAGGAACAGGCTTAGTGGGGCCGTGCCTAGAGCGTTGGGCAATCTGGTGTCGTTGGAAGAGTTGTATCTGCATGACAACGAATTGACCGGTCAGTTGCCAGTGGTTTTGGCTGGTCTTTCAGAGTTGGAATTGTTATGGTTCCAGGGGCAGGAGTTGTGTGCGCCGCTGGCACCCGGTTTCCAGTCCTGGCTTGTCGGCATCGATGATGTAATGGGTCCAATCTGCGGGGCTAACACGCTGACATTTATGGCAAGTGTGGAGGATCAGGTATATACGCAGGGAGTTTCCGTGGCTGATTATATACTGCCGAGGGCGGAAGGAGGCCAGTCTCCCTACACCTATACACTAAGTCCCGAGCTACCGGCGGGCTTGACATTTCATTCGGCAGCGCGGACGATAAATGGCACGCCAACCGAGGTGCGTGAAAGCGGTCAATACACCTATGCAGCAACAGATGCAGTAGGCCGAACGGGGGCATTGACATTCATGCTCGAAGTGCTTATGTCAACGCTTTCGACTGACGAAGCAGAGAGATTGCCAGAAAAGCTGGTGCTACATGGCAATTACCCCAATCCGGTCGCAACTGCTTCGCGGATCGTGTTCGACCTGCCAGCGCGAGCACAGGTAGCAGTAGAGATGTATGATCTCTTGGGGCGGAGTGTGCAGCAATTGCCGCCAACTTGGGTTGAGGGTGGCTATGGCCGGGAGGTAGAGTTGCCGCTGAGGCATGATTTACCGTCGGGAGCGTATGTGTACAGGCTGCTCGTGCAAACAGAATCAACGACCCTTACGGAAACTGGACGCGTTATGATCTTGAGGTGATGATTTGTGAATCACAGGGTCTTTTCGACAGATTGGGCCCACGGGGTCCCACAACTCCAATTCGGTAAAACGCGGTTACCAAAGAATGGCACAATTCTCTTTTTCTTGGGTGGTTCCAGCTAAGGTCGTGTTTCGCTGTAGAACGTTGTTTTGGGACACGTCCTCAAGTATTGAGTCGAGACACGGGATCCGTAGAATATTGCCCATTGTTGTTTTGTTGGGCAAATGGATTCCTGCCCTTTGGTGCACCGTTCCACTGGCTGTGGCACAAACGTCATTGCATTCGACCACAATAGATGCCGGCTCTGGTACAGGAACTGGCTTTGGGGACGCGATTGGATACAAGTCAACTGATTTTGGCACCATCGACGACGCTGCATTTACGCATAACAGTGTAGACTATACGATTACAGGGGTCGAGTACACCAGTTCTTACAGCGAAATGGATATCTATTTCACCGGAGGGGTAAACAATGATCCATTGTGTGCATTTAGTTTTACGAGCGAGTCGGACTGCCCTGCAAAGTTCACAATCTCCCTGACGGTTGGAACGACAACGTATGCTCTCTCAAACGCGAGCGGGCGCGAGCGTGGCTACTCTATAGGTGGTGTAAGTACAGCACCTTTTTCAGCAACTGAGGAGGATATCACCGTTTCGCTAACGTTACAGCCAAAGGTGACACTGAATTTCGATCCGGCTACAATTTCGGAAAGCGGGTCCAGTAATACTTCTACGGTAACGGCAGCAGTATCGCCGGCCCTTGCCAGTACATTTACTGTTACTCTTTCGGAATCGTCAGACGAAGTTGATTTGAGTATGAACAAGGCGCTCACTTTCGCGGCAATGGGGACAAGTAGCACCGGGACCGTGACCGTTACGGCAGTTGATAATGATGTGGATAACAAGACCGAGTTTAATCCCACGGGATTGCGAAGCGTATTCATAACCCTGACGAGCTCCAGTACCAATGTTTCGGTGCCGTTTTCTGTATCCCTTACCGTTACAGATGATAATGATGCCAAGCCTGGAGAACCTGAGACTTTGATGGCCGCACGAGGCGACGGCGAGGTAATATTGACATGGACTGCCCCGACCAGTCCTGGTACATCTACCATCACGGGCTATAAGTACGGTGCAGGTGAGACAATGTTCTACTATGAGGGCTTTTTCGATTTTTCATCAAGTGACGTGCCGAACCCGGGCTTGACAATTACGATTGACATGACGACTGGCTTTAGTCCGGTTGCGCTAGTTAACGGTACTGGATACACCTTCGGAATTGCGGCTGTAAGCGATGCTGGCACGGGAGCGTTCAAGGTTATTGCTGCGACACCGGCGGCAAATGAAAATCCGACTTTTACTTCTGCAGCGTCGTTCAACGTGGCAGAAAATTCTACTAGCGTAGGTTTGGTTGTGGCAGAGGATAGTGACGTTGATGATGACGTCACGGCGTATGCCGTTACGTCGCAAGGCGTGGATGGTGGTTTGTTTTCTATCACGTCTCCCGGTGGTACACTGTCGTTTAGTGGAGCTCCAAATTTTGAGGATCCGCAGGATGTGGCAAGTACAAGTCCATTGAACGGTGCAAATAACAATGAGTACATTGTGCAGGTAGAGGCCACCAGTGGTACTGGCGCTCGGGAAAAGAAAGCAATTCAGACCATTACGGTGACGGTAACGGATGTCAACACGGAGGCGCCAGGGACACCCGATCCTCCCATGGTGGCTCCCGTGCCCGGATCTGACCATCAACTCGATGTGTCGTGGAATGCTCCAATGAATACCGGTCCCGCGATTACCGATTATGATGTGCAGTACAGGATTGCCAATAGCGGTGCAGCGTTTGATGACGCGGGACATATAGGTCCCGGTGCTACTACACGAATCAGTAGCTTGGTTTCTGGAACCAATTACGAAGTGGGGGTACTGGCAAAAAATGCAGAGGGTAACAGTGCGTTTTCTCAGTCCGGATTCGGAAGCACCACTATCACAGGTGTCAAGCAGGTATCCTTGATACTGGTGCCATTAGGAATAAGTGAGAGTAGTTCCGGCACCAACTCTTCTACTGTGACAGCCATCGTGTCCGAGGCGGCGGGAGTTGTATTTACGGTTACAGTTGCAGTAGCGGGAGTCGGCGTAACCGTATCCTCAAACAGGACACTAGGGTTTGGCGCGAGTGGAAGGAACAGCTCTGGCCTAGTAACGATAACTGCGGTAGACAATGTGCAAGATGCACCGGATAGGTCGGTAGTCGTGTCAGGGACTGTGTCAACGACCAGCGTTGCCGCTCCACCAAACGTTACGTTGACCATCTCGGATGACGACGAAGTACCGGGAGTGCCAACGCAGCTTGAGGCGGTTGCGGGTAACGGAGTGGTGACGCTCAGATGGGCAGCTCCGAGTTCCGCAGGTACTTCACCGGTTTCTGGGTATGACTATAGAGTAAGTAGAGACGGCGGGCAGTCTTGGTCACCGAACTGGACTTCTCTGGGGAACCTATTGACAAAGTTGGTCTCGAGCCTTAACAATGGCACTACGTACACTTTTGAGGTGCGAGCACTAAGTGCCGCTGGTAGAGGCCAAGGGGCTCGAACTACGGCGATTCCGGGATCGTCGCCTCCAATTCATTCCGGAGATTTTGCAGCACTTAAAACCTTTTACATGGCGACGAATGGAGAGAGGTGGATTGACAATCGCAACTGGGCTGTAAAGTCCGGTGATCCTGTCCCGATGGTGGAGGAGGCCAATGATTGGTATGGACTAACATTCGATGTTGATGGTCGTTTAACCCAACTGATCCTCAGCAATAACGGTCTTGAAGGGGATTTGCCACGTGAAATAGGTGACTTCGACAAGATCGAGGAAATTGTGTTGCGCACCAATCGGCTGTCTGGACCAGTACCGCCGGAGTTGGGTGGTCTACAAAACCTCCTGAATCTCAATTTGGGTTTGAATTTTCTGACAGGCTTGGTTCCGGAACGTATCGGAGACATATCGACGCTCAGGGAACTTCATTTGGACGGAAACCAATTGATCGGCATGCTACCAACTTCCTTAACAAATCTGACAAGTCTAAGGGTGCTGCGCATAGATGGGGAAGAGCAGCCATTGTGTGCCCCAGTGGATCCATCTGTTACATCATGGCTTAATGCATTGTCGAGATTTGATGGCAAAGTATGTGCTTCCTCCGCGGTTCTCACTTTTGACGGACAGGTTTTAGACTACACGTTTATGAAGGGAGAAACGATTGCGGATCTGACTCTTCCTGGTGCCACGGGAGGTCAGGGGCCATATACGTACATACTTAGTCCTTCGCTGCCCGCTGAACTCCAATTCGATCCACAGACTCGCACGGTAAGCGGTACTCCGCTAAGCTATTTGGCCGCAACTTTATACACGTATTCTGCAACTGATCAAGAAGGGGCCGTTGGAAGTCTACAGTTCCGCATAGCCATAGCAGATCCCGTAATTGGTACCCTTGAGGGTGATTGGCAGGCACTAAGATCTCTATATGAGGCGACCGACGGAACGCGCTGGAATAGCAGATCGAACTGGTCGGGTTCGGATAGATCGGTTCCGAGCGAATCAGAGGTTGAATCATGGTTTGGAGTAACAGTCACGGATCGGAGAGTGACCAAGCTAGAGTTGATGAATAACTCATTGACGGGAAGCTTGCCTATTGAATTGGGGAATCTGACTGCGCTGGAAGAATTGGAATTGGGCGGCAACGCGCTAGAAGGCACTATTCCCAATTCGCTTGGGAATCTTCGACAGCTCGAACGGCTTGATCTGGGCAATAATAGAATGCTGAGTTTCATACCGAGTGAATTGGGAAATCTCACCGCCTTACGCGACTTGGTGCTTGAGAACAATGAGCTAATTGGTGAAATTCCATATGGATTGAGCTTCTTATCTAATTTAAGAAGCCTGAAGCTCGGGGGCAATGCCCTTTCGGGAGAAATTCCGAATACATTTGGTCGCCTTGGGAACGTCAGAACGCTTGACCTTGGCAATAATGAACTAAGTGGGCAAGTCCCGTCGTCTATCGGCAATATGGTCCGGCTCAGTCGCCTATTGCTGCACGACAATGAATTGATTGGATTCTTGCCTAGGAGTTTCACAAGACTCAATGGCTTGTCGCAATTGTCATTTCACGGACAAGCAGTGTGTGCGCCGCTGCACGAATCTCTTCAATCTTGGTTGAATGGGATTAGGGAAAGGAGTGGACCGAATTGTTCATCAAGGGTTACATTTGCGACAGCGGTGCCGGATTTAGTGTTCGTGCAGCGGGATGCAATTGATGCTCTGGTATTGCCGTATGCCGTTGGCGGCCAGCCTCCGTACTCGTACGGTTTAGCTCCGGCACTTCCGCAGGGACTGGAATTTGACCATGATAGACGGATTGTGTCGGGAATACCTGCAGACCGTACTGATAGGAATGTGTATCGTTATTCCGCTACGGATATAGATGGTTTTACTGGGGAGTTGGCATTTACGATAGAGGTCAATTCTGTGGCTCACGAGACTGATTGGCGTGCCTTGGTATCGTTGTACACGTCAACTAGTGGGGGGGGCTGGACGGAGAATATGAATTGGTCTAGCTCGGTTAGCAGCGTGCCTGAGGCTAGCGAATTGGAAGCGTGGTATGGTGTGAGCATGTCTGAGGGGAGGGTGACAAGGCTGGACTTGGGAGACAATGATCTTGCAGGTGAACTTCCGGAAGAATTGGGCAGGCTTACGCAGCTAACGCGGTTGTATCTGGACAACAATGAGCTGACGGGCGAGATACCGGGGGAAGTAGGAAGGCTCACGCAGCTGACGCGATTGTATCTGGACAACAATGAGCTGACGGGCGAGATACCGGGGGAAGTAGGAAGGCTCACGCAGTTGACGCGATTGTATCTGGACAACAATGAGCTGGCGGGCGAGATACCGGAGGAGATTGGAGAGCTGGCACTGCTCAGGCAACTGTATCTGGATAACAACGCACTGATGGGTGAGATACCTGCAGAATTGGAAGGGCTTACGCGGTTGGAGTATCTAAACCTTTACGGCAATGCGCTCAGGCGAGAGATTCCTGAAGAATTGGGAGAGCTCTCTCAATTGAAGATGCTTGACCTGGGTTCAAATAAGTTGACGGATGATATTCCGGACGAAATAGGCAGGCTTCGGGCATTGACGTCTCTAAATCTGGGAGGGAACAGGCTTAGTGGGGCCGTGCCTAGAGCGTTGGGTAATCTTGTGTCTTTGGAAGAGTTGTATCTGCATGAAAATGAATTGACCGGTCAGTTGCCAGCGGTCTTGGCTGGTCTTTCAGAGTTGGAATTGTTATGGTTCCAGGGGCAGGAATTGTGTGCGTCGCTGGCACCCGGTTTCCAGTCGTGGCTTGTCGGTATTGATGATGTAATGGGTCCAAACTGCGGGGCTAACACGCTGACGTTTGTGGCAAGTGTGGAGGATCAGGTGTATACGCAGGGAGTTGCCGTGGCTGATTATATACTGCCGAGGGCGGAAAGAGGCCAGTCTCCCTACACCTATACACTAAGTCCCGAGTTACCGGCGGGCTTGACATTTCATTCGGCAACGCGGACGATAAGCGGCATACCAATCGAGATGCGTGAAAGCCGTCAATACACCTTTGCAGCAACAGACGCAGTAGGCCGAACGGGGGCATTGACATTCATGCTCGAGGTGCTTCCGTCGACGCTTTCGGTTGAGGAAGCAGAGAGATTGCCAGAAAAGCTGGTGCTACATGGCAATTACCCCAATCCGGTTGCAACTGCTACGCGGATTGTGTTTGACCTGCCAGCGCGAGCACAGGTAGCAGTAGAGATGTACGATCTCTTGGGGCGGAGTATGCAGCAATTGTCACCAACTTGGTTGGAGGGCGGCTATGGCCGGGAGGTGGAGTTGCCGGTGAGGCATGATGTACCGTCGGGAGCATATGTGTATCGGTTGCTCGTGCAAACAGAATCAAAGACCTTTACGGAAACCGGACGCGTTATGATCTTGAATTAATCATGAACGTAAGCGTCCGGAGAACCTCCTTGACAGGTAGGCGGAGAAGCCCCAAGTGCCATTCCGGGTGTGTGGTACGCCTTGGCCCGTTGAGTCGAGGTGGGCTGGCGCCCCGCAGGATAACAAGCTGGTTTAGAGGACAACGCCTTTCCACTGCGTATGGCTCATCATCTAGTGGCACAGACAGAGGGTACAGAACGTGCGCATATCGATGCCCGAAGTGGCCGCGAAACTAAGTATGCGACAACGTTAAACAGCGGCTAGTTGGGCCTCACATAGCAAGGAAATAATTCCTGCGAAATTGTGTCGGCAAATGACTATCCTATACTTGTGGTGATGCTCACGACATGCCGTTATGTGCATCGGAGTCACGGTTGGGACGACCCTAAAGGCCTCCTCAAGTGCATGGATGGATATAGTCGAGAGGTCTGGGATAGCCACCAGTTCACTGCCAATATCACCATGGTTAGGGCCTTATAGCAATTGAGTTTCGAAGTATCTGCATATGTGACCACGAATTGGTTGTGCAAGTTCTTTCCATGTGATTCCATGAACAGGCGGGCAAGTGGCTATGTTTGTGGTGTGCATATCAGTGGCAAGAGCGTGGCCATTTGCACCTTGTTCACGTATGGAAGGATTGTTGTAATGGGCATGCTGTTGAGTTCCGTAATTAATGTGGGTGCCAGTCAGCCAGTTGCCCAACGGACCTTAGCGAGTATAGACTACATGCCTGGTCGCGTTTGGGTACTTCTCACTTCTGACGAGGTACATCCGTTTTCCGCGGGTCAAATTGAAGCGGGGATCTCGAGTAGTGTGATGAAAAACTATGGCATTTATGATGTGCGGAAAGGATTTCCTAGCCTAGACCTTGTGCCAGCCAAGCGTGAATTGTCTGAACGTGCGGAACTGGTGAGGCGTATATACACCTTAAGTTTCAGTCGGTCTATCGATCCGCGCCTTGTCGCAACAGCATTGAGAAATCTCCCAAACGTGATTTTTGCGGAGCCTCACTATGTTATGGAGCCGGCCATGGAGAGTACGTCGGATGATCCGAGATACGGAATTGCAGCAATTCCCAACGATCCACTCTTCAATAGCGGTGAATACATGGGGCGAATGCGGATGGTCGAGGCGTGGGATATTCAGAAGGGGGACAATGGCAAGGTAGTTGTTGCGATTGTAGACTCGGGCACGGACTGGAAGCATCCTGACTTGAGAGCGAACACATGGACCAACGAGCAGGAAAGTCCTGGAAATGGAATCGACGATGACGGAAATGGCTATGTGGATGATTTACATGGATGGAATTTTGCTTCCAACGAGGCTGACCCGTCTCCAATAGTACGTGCTAGAGGGATTGACGAGCACGGTACACTCGTGACTGGTATCGCCGCCGCGGTCACAAACAACGAAATCGGTACGGTTGGTACTAGCTGGAATGCTACTTTCATGGCGGTCAACGTGGGTTGTACAGATTATCCAGACCACATATGTCATCATTTGGAGGGATCCGTTTATGCTGCAATGAACGGTGCAGACATTATAAATGCCAGTTATACGAGTCAGATGTATTCGCAGACAGCGGAGTTGGTATACCAAATGGTACACGAAGAAGGTGTCCTAGTTGTCGCAGCCGCTGGCAACGACCGCCAGAACATTGACATTGTACCGACGTACCCCGCGAGCTTTGCGACAACTTTGAGCGTTGGTGGTACGGCCCGACTTCGCGATTTGAATCATTACAATTATGGCCGAAACGTGAACGTGTTCGCTGCAGGTGAAGGTGTCCTGAGTACGGCGATTGGAGGGCTTTATTCTAGAAGTGAAGGTACGTCTATGGCGGCACCACTGGTCTCCGGAATTGCGGCCTTGGTGAAAACCTCAAATCCGTTCTATTCGCCCGACATGGTTCGTGAGCAGATTCGCATCACAGCTGATAACATTGATTTTGACAACCCCGCGTCATTGCAAGGACTATTAGGCCGGGGTAGGGTAAATGCAGTAAGAGCCCTTACGGAGTCAGGTGTTCCTGCAGTACGAGCGACTAAAATAAGATTTGCACGTAGCGATAACGGTCCCTCTTTCTTCAGTGGAGATTCGGTAAGCATTTACATACACTACGTCAATTATTTGGCGGTCGGCGACGGGTTGGCGGTTGAGTTGGTAACATTCGATCCTTTTGTTCATATCAGCAAGCGCAGGCACGATCTGGGTCGCTTCGAATCAGGATCAAGTAGGTCAGTGATGTTCACCGTTGACTTGGCAGGAGAGACTCCATACAGGTATCCGACAAATATCCATTCAAGGATCACGTCGCCAGTCTACACTGACGACGTGGATGCTTTTGGATTTGAAGTCAACCCTGGAAGTGTTGCAACGTTAAGTACTGGTGCGTTAAGAGTGTCAGTAACGTCGGAAGCTAATGTTGGATTTCTGGATTACGCCCATAATTCGGAAGGTAAAGGGTTCTTAGTATCGATGGGTAATGGAGAACACCGACAAGTAATGATAGAGGCTGGCCTCGTCGTGGGTACTGGTCCAGCCACGGTCTTGCATTCCGTCACGCTGAATACGCAACAGGCGAGAGATTTTGTGCCCGCAGATGTAAGACAGCCTGTTACAGTTGTTCATGGTCAACTTGTTACTCAGCGGGGGACGTTTGTATTCAGCGATCGTGAAGCACGGACACCGTTGGGCGTTCGTGTGCTACAGGAAAGTTTCGCAGATTCAAGTGACAATCACCGTGATTTCATAGTCCTCAGGTATTCTGTTAAAAATGATTCGTCCACGCCGCTTAGTGATCTGCATGTGGGGATCTACGCGGACTGGGAAACGAGACATGGTAGAGGAGATTTCTCAGATTCCGATAAAACCAGGCGTGTGGGATATCAGCAGAATCATCGTGATACACCTGACTTGGTAGTTGGCACCGCATTGCTTTCTTCCGATCATGCCTTCCATTTTCGGGCTATTGACTCGGGTTTGTCGGCTGGTTCAGCGGCGGCTCGCGGGAGCGACAGGCTATTGTGGTCAATGCTAAGCGGTGGAAATCAAACATCCGAAATCAGAATTGGCAACTGGTCACAATTGGTAGGATCTGGTGGCTTCGGTGTTAAACCCGGACATAGAATCGACGTTGCCTTTGCTCTCGTAACAGGTGGGAGCGTTCGGGAATTCTTGACGAACGTTGATCATGCACAAGCCTTGTGGGATCAAGTAGTGGATCCGGCAGCAGGCGTACAGTTCATTCAGTACATGAGTCGGCCGGGAGTAGATCTGTACGTTAATGACTCGTTAGTTGCTAGCAATCTTGCGTTTCCTAGCGCGACGCAGTTTAGGAGGCTGAGGCCCGGTCGTTCGAGAATAGATGTGGTGGGTCCGATTGAATCCGGTAGTCGAGGGATAGTCGCCAGCGAAGAAGTATTGTTTGAAGCTGGCCAAGATTACAATATTGTTACTTATGACACAATCGATGAAGCGCATGTCTATGTATCACCTGAAGTGCGCAGGAGATCAATTGGGAAGGACTTGGTTACGGGGTATGTGGTCCATGCGGCCGGGAATACTGGTAATGTAGATATCCTGCTGGATGGTCCGGACGGCGCTGGTGGCCGCAGGTCTATAGCGCTAGCAACGGATCTCGGCCTTGCCAGTGCCAGTGGGTATGTGTCCGTTCTGACAGGAGACTACACGTTGCAAATTCTTGACTCGCAGGGGGGTGTAGAAATTGAAGCGTTTGAAATCAAACTGGGTGAAAATGTTGGACGGGAGTCCCTAGTATTTGTATTATCTCAATCTGAAATCCTGTCAGACAGAGTAGAAGTAACGGGTTATGATCGACTCGGGAGGTCGATAGCGGCAAGCACCGTGACATCGAATGAGCACAACGCGATGCTTCCGAGTGTTTTCGAATTCCATGGAAATTATCCGAATCCATTTAATGGAATGACACATGTGCTACTAGATTTGCCAGCCAGAGCGGTAGTGAATGGAGAAGTCATAGACCTGCTAGGTCGAAGAATTCTAAGCGTTGGGCCGGTGACGGTTCAGGCGGGCACAATGCGTCGGATTGAGGTTGATTTTGGCGGCAATGCTGCGGGTGTTTACCTGTATCGCATCGTAGCCAATACGGGAGACAAGGAATACCTCCAAACAGGAAAGATGATGTACGTACGCTAATCGTAAGTATCCGGTGAGTGTGTCACGAGGCTCGACGGAGGTGGTGTGCCACGAGTGGCACGGAAGTGATGTTCTTTGCATAACGGAAGTGTTGCGTAACTGCATTGGAGATGGAGATAGGTCGTCCGCAGCCGCCCTACAGGGGAGGCCGCAAACCGCCACATTGCTGCTTGGCTGTAAGCGTCCGCCGAAGTACAGGGTAGCGGCAACCGCAGCTGTGCAGAAGGGTGCAGGACGGCTGGAAGGTGGAGGCCAGGTGGGCTTGCCGGATCCGGGACACCCGGCGCTTGGCAACTATGCCGCCTTGTCTTTGTCAGCTTGCCGTGCCTTCTGCCAATGATGAGGCAAGAGGTCAGCTACGCGCCTGGCCGGATGCGTCGGGATGCGCTCGAACACGTCCGTGAGCCATTCCTGGGGATTGACACCGTGGTGCGCCAGGCTAACTGGCCAAGTACAGGGGGTGGAAGTCCTCTATGATGAAGGAAGTAACCGATCCATATCATTCCCCGAGCCGTGCGGTCATCCTCGTGAGGGGATGGGCGAAGCGTCGGCAGGGGCGCATGTGGGCAGGGCTATTGAGCGCCGAAAACATTGTCATTCAGAGTGCCGAGACTCTCACGTTGGTCGAAGGCAACACTGCTCGCACCGCTTTGGTGAGGTGCGGGAGGGCTCTGCGGCGTCGAAGAACCCACGCACGCATGTACGTACAAGGTCGGGACCTGGGAGGCCTCCTCGCTGCCCAGCGCTTAGGGCGGGGCCGCCAAAGCCAAGGCAGTTGCCGAGCGGAGGATGAACGGCGAGGAGGAGTCAGATGCGATGATAGTAGCGATGAAGCCGGCGAACAAAGCGCGGGGGACCGCGTGGCGGAGTTGGTGGAGCGAAGCGTCGCACCCGAGGGGAAATCGGAAAATCCAACACACACCGGACGCAGAGCCGGACTTCGTGTGTCACACGGATGGACCGGTTACGGCTATGGGTTGGTTAGCCGACCCATTAACGTCATGCGCGGCGGCGCGACCTGAGGGAGGAGCCGGATGCCTTAACGGGCACGTCCGGATCTGTGCGGGGGCCCCGGGGAAACCCGGGGCCTACCGGTGTGCCAGGCATGATCAACAGCTTGGAGGTGCAAGTCCTCTATCCAGCCAGATGGCGGCGAAGGATTAGCGAAGCGCAAGGGCGTCGTCGTGAGGCGGGGTCTGAAGGAAGCGTGGAGCAAACCTGCGACCCGATGAACAAGAACCGAATACGAGGCCTACCCGATCGGACGAGCGAGCCGGTTATCGCAAAGTCCGCGTCATCTATGCGTCGGGGTGGTAGATTCGGCGGGTGTGCAGGGAAGGCGGTTGGTCTTACCCTGGGAGATCTGCGTTGTGTCCGGCTAAGCCGGACTGAGCGTGTCGTAAGGCACGTGACCGCAACGCAGAAGTCAGCAGAGATCTTATAGTAGGACTGCTCCGGCTGGGCGAGCTACATTAGCTCGTTCACCACATTCACCCAAACCGGAACAGCCTCATGCAAAGATACACCCCAACATTCACTTCGGCCTCCTCGCTGGTTGTCGGCATGGACGTGCACAAGAAGACCATTGCGCTTTGCGTGTACGACGACAGCACGGGCGAGGTAATTGACGAGCGGCAATTGCCGCACGACATGCCGAGAATCCGCAAGTATGTGCAGAAGTTACAGAGGCGCTACGGCGAGGTTCGTTGCTGCTACGAAGCGTCGTTCTGCGGATTCGGCCTGCAGCGTGCGCTGCAGGTGCAGGGCGTGCACTGCGACGTGATCGCCCCCTCAACCATTCCGCGTCGACCGGGCGAGCGTATCAAGACTGATCGACGGGATGCGATGAAGCTGGCCACGTTGTATGCCAAAGGGCTGCTGACGCCGGTGTGCGTACCGGAAGAGGAGCAGGAAGCAGCCCGGTCCCTTTTGCGCTGCCGCGCTGACCTGGTGGAGTCTATCACGCGCACCAAGCAGCGGATTCTGTCTTTCATTCAGACCCGGGGCTTTCGGTACACCGGTGCCACAAACTGGACGAAGGCCCATTGGAAGTGGATTCGTGCCTTGCCGGCAAGGGCGGTGGACCAGGTCACGCTGCAGACGTATCTGCACAAGCTGACGTATCTGGAGCAGGAAGTGCACAGACTGGAACAGCATCTGGCGGAGGAAGCCGAAAAGGACCGCTACAGAGAGCCCGTGGGGGTGCTGATGGCCTTCCGGGGCATAGGCTTTGTGACGGCCATGACGCTGGTGTGCGAATTGGGAGACATCCGTCGCTTCGCGCATCCGCGCCAGTTGATGGCATTTCTGGGTCTGGTGCCGAGCGAGTACAGCTCGGCAGATCACACGCAACGCGGTTCCATCACGAAGACGGGTAATACGCACGTACGGAAGGCACTGGTATCTACAGCATGGAAGTATGCAGCCCCGCCGCGGTGCAGTAAAGTGCTACGCGAACGGCAGCAGGGCGTCTCGGCCGAGGTCGTTCTACTGGCATGGAAGGCCCAGTGCCGGCTGTACAAGAGATTCCGCAAACTGAGTCAGACGAAGTCGCGATGCGTGGCCAACACGGCGATGGCGCGTGAACTGGTGGGCTTTCTCTGGGAGGCGTTGCGTATGCACACGGGCTCGCCGTTGCCGAAGGCCGCCTGACTCGTATCTTGTAACCAAAGAAATGGCCTATGGAGAAGCGATCGGGCACGGTAAGGAGAACCCACGATATGCTCTTGCGATAGCCAGCTCTCTTGCTGGTGAGCGCGCGTTCAGAGATAGTGGCAGCTCCCGTCGAAACCGAAATCATGCGTTATGGTCCTTCGGGGCTTAGCACGCGAATACCAGATTGATTAGCCGTCGAAGCCGCCCGGTCGCTTCTCCAGAGGTCAAGCCAAACACTCTTCATGTAATCTGCACTTGACATAGTATCCTACTATACCAGGGCATAGTAGTCGGCTTAGCCGACGAAGGCCCGAACAATGGACAGGGGTAGTAGGATGGCAAGCTCATGCGAGCAATGCGGCAGAAAATCCAGCTAACGCTGCCTTTTGCGTGGGACAGCCCCGGTGAATCCGGCGGTGCCCGTGGGGAAGGGACCGAAGTTCGCACGGCGCAACCCGAATCCGAACTCCCGGCACGTAGCGGCCTGGTGGCCCTGGCACCCAAGTCGGTTTGCTCAAGTCCATTGAACCGCCGTGTACGGACCCGTACGCACGGTGGTGTGGGGGGGTGGGGGCCGTGAGGCCCCCACCTATCCCGATCGATCAGCTTGCACGTGCCAAGTAGCGAATAGACCACGGCTGCCCGCTGGGCCGCATCATGCGATCCCGCAAACAAGTAATTCTTGCAGCCGATAGCCAACGGCCGCAGTGCATTCTCGATGAGATTGTTGTCCAGCTCCACGCGGCCCTCATCCAGGTAGCGGCTCAGCCTTGTCCAAAGGCCGAGCGTATAGTTGGTCGCCTGGCCCCAAGGGCTTTTGGGCGATCCCCCGTTCGCCTCCAGCCAGGGCTTCAGTTTCTCCAGTACGGGCCGGGCCTCTTGCTGACGCACGTCGCGCCGACGTTCCGCACTGGCACCCTCCTCTCGCAGCCGGCGCTCTATGGCGTAGAGTTGCCTGATCTTTTCCAAAACGTACTCGGCCTTCTCCGGTTCGTATTCAAGGCAGTCGTAGAACTTGCGCCGGGCATGCGCCATGCATCCGTAGACTGTCATCGACGGGTGTGCTTCGAAGACGTCGTAGGCCACATACCCGTCCGTCTGCAACGCTCCCGCATACCCACCCAGGAACGCCACCGGACCCGCACGGGCACGGCTCTTGCGATACTCCATCACAAACAGCTTCTGCTCCGGAGTGGGGTACGCCCAATAAAACCCCCGATGGGTCTTGCCTTTCTTCTTTCGATCCTGGACCTGGATACGCGTCTCATCCGCCTGCAGATACCCGCTTAAGAGCGCCTCCTGCTTGAGCGCATCATACAGCGGCTCAAGGTGCCACGCCGACTGGGATATCCATCCTCCCAGCGTGGACTTCGCAATCTCAATGCCTTCCCGACGGAATCGCTGCTGCTGCCGGTACAGGGGCAAGTGATCACCGTAATTGCTAACGAGCACGTCTGCCAACAATCCCTGACCGGCCATGCCCTTGTCCACCGGCCGCGGAGGCAGCTTGCCCACGATCACGCCCCGATCCTCATTGTCCGGGTCCACATACTTGGGACGCAGTATCTCGATGACAATCATCTTGGAGGGCACACGCTCCAGCATCTGCGTCTTTTCCGTACCGATGCAAATGAGACCTGTAATGTCCTCGTCCGGCTCAATTACGATCGTCTTGCGGGGCAGGTGGCCCGGCAGATCGTCCAGGTAGGTACGCGCCTGGGCTTGCGCCTCTTTCGCTGCTGCCCGTTCGTCTCCGCCTCCGGCGGTGGGGGCACCGCTATCCCCACTTCTTCGAACAATGCTCCCTGCTGCGGGCCGGGCGCCAGTAGGAACCTTTTGCTCCTGGAGCCAAAGAGCAGGCGGAGGGCTTCAGCCAGCTGTTTGTCCTTGCTCTCCACTTTCGCCTGCAGCCGGCGGTTCTCTTCGCGCAACTGATGGTTCTCCTCGGACTGGCTGGCGTTCAGCTGAAGCACCGCGGCAAGCTGCGCACGGAAGGTCTCAACATCCGCAGAAGAGAGGGAGGAATGTGCTTCGGGCTGTATGAATATACAACAAGGACTGCACATGCATTGTTCCTCGTTTCCACATACTATCTATCCCGATGTTCGGCTTTTAACCGCATACCGGCGCCGGTATTTTACCGACTTCAGCGACACTCCCTCCAGTAACATCACCATCTGCGTCCACGTCGGCATGTCCTGTTGCGGCAGCTCGAACGTGCCCGATTCCAGTCTTTTGTAAAACAGGGCGAACCCGTTCCGATCCCACGAAAGTGCCTTCAGATGGCTCCGCCTCCTGTTGACAAAAACAAAGACATCCCCCGACATGGGATCCCGCTTCATGCCGCTTTTCACCAAGGCGCACAGGCCGTCAAAGCTCTTTCGCATGTCGGCCGGCGGCCGGTAAAAGTACCGGCGCGAAGGCCCCAGTCCGATCATGACTGCACCAGCGGCGCCAGGTACGAGGCAGAGACCGGCGCCAAGAAGCGCACGCGCATCCCGCCCGGGTACATGATCTCGACCTGCGCCTGGTCACTTGCCGCAGGCCTGCTAATCTCTACAAAGGTTCGACCGTCGGCTGCTGCGTTCTCCCAGCGATACTTCCGACGCCAGTAGACCAACTGCGCCTGCGAGATGCCGCGCTCGGCACAGAAGGCGGCCGCGGTCTGGCTTCTCTCCTCATACAGTTCCATGAGGGGAAACATCTCTTGCGCCGTACGTCTGGGTTGTCCCATGCCATCCAGGCTTTGAGTCCTCGGGTCCAAGAGTAATCTCCCGAGAAATCATCACCTAATCCAGATGGGTTTCACCGCACGCTTACGGTCATGGCGCATATGCACCAGCATCTCCACCCGGTGTTGCCTGTGCTGCGCGTCGTAGAGCGCAAAATTGTCTGCCTACCGGTCCATGATGCAAATGAGGCGGCTCTTGCGTGAGAGCCCTTCTGCCACTTGGTATATGTCCAGATATCCCTCCAGCCACTGCTGCGACCGGGGCGCCAGTGGCCCCGTCTGCGGATCCCGCCAACTGCACCGCAGCACCCCCAGCGGCAAGCCGTCTGGGGTGGCGGCCATCGTCACGTGTAGCGGCAGCCCCCGCGTCTTCGCCTTCGTCTGATTGCTGCCTATGATCTGCAAGCCCTCACAGGCCGGACGTGTGGCATAGTTCAGCTTCGTGCCATCCTGAATAAATAGCACCTCCTTTTGGCTGCGCATGCGCTCGATCGTGCGCGCACGATGCGGCGCCAAGATGTTCTCCGGCCGTACCTCGGAGTCCTCGGCACTCTCCAACAGCCGGTAATGCCCCTTTACCGCCGCCGCATCATGGTTCGTATGGGCCACGATGGCATGGCCTACCACATCGCTAAGCAGCGAAGCGCTCTTTACCAGACGCGTAGACAGCCTGGCATCTGCCAACGGGGCACCTCCAAACTCGGCTTCCGCCCAGTGGTCACTTGAGAGACCCTCGTGTGGCTGCCTCACAGGAAACAACTCCACCTGTGGCACTCCCAGACGCTTGCGCCAGAGGCGGTCGAGTTCGTACACATACAGGGCCTTGGGGGTCTCTTCCTCCTAATGCCTGTTGCCGGCAGTATAGCCAATGTGCTGGAAAATTGCCGCCTTGAAACAGGTGCCCTCCCAGTCCGGGGCCACATAGGTCTCCACTACCCAGGGACGGTACCCGTAGCACTCCTCAAAATCATCGAGAAGCCGGCCCAGCACCCGGCCCAGTACATGACTGGCCAGATGCTTGCACGATCCTCGCACCAGAAAGCGGCTCAGACACAGCACATGGTGCAAACAGGCCTGCCGCTACTCTTCGCTCCAGGCCATGTAGCGCTCCCGCGCTGCCAGACGCAGCGCCGAGGCGGAAAACCCCACAGCTGCCAGATAAGAGAAACTGTCAGATCTTGGGTCTGTAGAATGCCGCGGCATGGGATTGGGGAATTAGAATTAGGCGGCTTGTTTGTCTACTTCTACGCTATACTCATGCGGGGTTGTCTCCAATACACGGATGAGCAGTTGCGATCCAGTCAGCCTCCGCCAGCGTTTCTGCGCTTCCCGGGTCAGCTTGTAAACCATCATCAGTGTCGCCTCCCGGCTGCCGCATCCCTTGGTTTGCCGTGTACGTTTCCCTGCGCTCGCAAACGTGTACTCAATGGGATCCGAAGTCCGAAGGTGAACCCAGTGTTCGGGCGGGAACTGGTAGAAGGTCAAGAGCTCCTCTTGATCCTTGCGCAGACAGGTGACGGCCTTCTCGTAGGCGCCTCCGAAGAGATTCTCGAAGGTATCGAGTGCCTTCAGTGCATCCTTCCTGGACGGTTCCGTATAGATGCCACGGAGCCTCTCTTTCGCAGCCCCCTGCAGCTTCTTGGGTAGCTTACCCGGCACGTTGGCTGTCTTGTGCACCCAGCATCGCTGTTGTAGCGTGGAGGGGTATACTTCATCCAACGCAGCCCAGAAGCCCAAGCCTGCGTCTGCTGTGGCCGCCTTAGGCGCTACGTCCAAGCCTCGTTGTTTGATATTCAGCAATAGCTCCTTCTAGGACAGCCTGCTTTCCCGCTCTCCGTCCAGAAGTCCTACGAGTTCTTTGCTTCCATCAGGCGGAACACCAATAATAACAAGCATACACGGGCGCTCGTTTCCCATGCGGACATTGAAGTACAGCCGGTCAGCCCAAAGGTAAACATACCGCTTGCCCGTGGGGTCCCAATTGTTCCATTGCCGGTATTCCTCTAGCCAAGCCCCCTTGAGTCGGCTGATCGACGATGGCGATAGGTTGCCAGCTTGCGGCCCGAGTATGGCCTCCAGGGCCAGAGGAAAGTCGTTGGTCGAAACTGCCCGCAGGTACAAGGCCGGAATGAGTGCATCAGCCGATCTTCGATCGGCCAACGACGGACTGCGGCGCATATAGCGCGGCAGTATGGCGCTGGTGAAGGTATGCCCTGTTCGAGGGTCACGGACATGGGGTCGCTGGATCGCTAGCGGGCCCGCACCCGTGAGGATTTCTCTCTCCGGCTGGTGGCCATTGCGATTGACGACTCGGTGGCCGTGCTCATTCCGCAGGTGTGCATGGGCCTTCACGTAGTCGTCGGCTTCCCGCTCGAGCGCTGCCTGAAGCATGCGCCGGGCAGAGCTGCGCACCAAGTCATCCAGGGTGCTGAGTGCCTCCTCACGGGTAAGGAGTGAGTGTACGTTGGATTCTGTTGGGTCTGTCATACGATGTAGTTCGGATATGCCCGTCTAGGGCGATTGATGGGTACTCCACAAAGATATGCCGCGGCATTCTGCGAACCCAAAATATGACAGTTTCTCGCCTGACGCCTGATAACCATGGGCGCTCTCTACCAGATAGCGCATCTGCGCTCCCACAAACGTCGTCACACCCCGGGGATGTTCATGGTGTAGCAGCGTGCTGCACGCTGCTGCTCGTCTTCTACCACTACCAGGGACAACTCCTCTATGCCGTCTACGGACTTAGGCAGCCCTGCCGGTGCCGGCACCGGCACGGACGGCAAGCGGGGCGATGCACCTGTGGCATGATCATTCAGCGGAGCCGGCAATACGATCTAGCCACGCGCCTCCAGCTTCGAGAGCGCCTTCGCGCAACCGGCTACCTGCTGCCGCCCCCGGGCATCGAAAAACCGGAAGTGCTGGCACACGCGGCGGGCTATCGCCGTACGATTGTCCAGGCTTTTGTCCGAGAGCACCTGCTCCAGAGGCACCCGCGACTGGGCCGCACTCAGCGTGCGTAGAATCTGATTCTGCTGGAACATGCCGTGAAGCTACACAGCATGATTCAGAATGTTAAGAGAAAGATGTGGGTAAACGGCAGGGCTAGGCGATATCTCCTGCAAGGTATCGGCTTCATTCCAGGCAGATTGGAATGCTCCTGATATGATCGAGCTTCGGAGTGTGCTTCCGGGCTTTGCCTGGGCTCCATCCCGGGGGTGGTTGGAGCACGGCGGTCGCCATCTGACCATAGCCCGGCAGCCCTGCCGCGCCACCTCGTGCGCTGTCCTAGCGAGTATGAAAATTGTTTAAAGGTCGCGAAGCGGGACCGTGAATCTTGGAATGGTCCCCTATCCTTCAAAGGCTGCGTGTGATACTATTCCCCCAAAATGCCGTATAATTGCGTGGTAAGAAGCAATAGTGGTCCAGTTTGGCATGGCACGCAAGAGAAAGGGAATGGTGATCAAGAACACGGACAGCGTCGTTGTGTCCGTGCAACTCGGGACACGCCTGCTCGAAATCATGCCCGGGCAGGAGCTGCCCATCACCGCGGACGAGGTGCGGGATCCAAACCTCAGAGACAAATTGCAGGCGCGGGAACTGAGCATCGTGCGCCCCATTTCGGAAGCCGAGGAGGCTGCCGTACTGAAGACGCTGGGATAGGCCCTTGAACGTACTTGCCTTGGAGCCGTGGTACGGGGGCTCGCATAGGAATTTTCTTGACGGCCTCGCGCGGCACAGCGGCCATGCGTTCCGCAACGTGACGATGTCTGCCCGATTCTGGAAATGGCGGCTCCACGGCGGGGCTGTGACCATGGGGCGCAAGGCGCTCCAGGCAATCGGGGACGGCTTCAGGCCGGATGTCATTCTGGCTACCAGCATGGTTAACCTGCCGGCCTTTCTGGCGCTTACGCGCTCAGAGCTTAGCGGCGTGCCCGTTGTATTCTATGTCCACGAGAACCAGCTTACGTACCCGTTGCGGCCCGACGAAAAGCGGGATCTGGCATATGCCTACGTGAATTACCTCTCGTGTCTGGCGGCCGACCGAGTGATTTTCAATTCGGAATTCCACTACGACGAATTCATGCGGGCGCTGCCGGGCCTCTTGCACACGTTCCCGGATTACACGCACCTGGCTACGGTGCAGGAAATACGGGACCGCAGCAGCGTGCTGCATCTGGGCATGGACCTGCAGGCGCATGACCGGTATGCGACCGACTACTCAGATCACGGCTGGGGGCCGGCCATGGAGCCTCCCATCGTGCTCTGGAACCAGCGGTGGGAGTACGACAAGAATCCGGAGGCCTTTTTCCGCGTTATGAACCGATTGGACGACATCGGATGCCGGTTTCGGCTCATCTTGGCCGGGAAGCACTTCGAGGAGCAGCCGTTTGCGTTCGAAGAGGCCTTTGAGCGCTATGCGGAGCGCATTCTGCACTACGGTTACGCGGAGAACTTCGAGGAGTACAGCCGGCTGCTCCACAGGGCGGACCTGGTGGTCTCTACGGCGATTCACGAATTCTTCGGCATTGCCATTATGGAGGCCATCTACTGCGGATGCCATCCGCTCTTGCCTGGCCGCCTCAGCTACCCGGAGCTTATCCCGGAGGCGTTGCAGCGGCCGCTTCTCCACGCCCCGGTGCTTTACAAGGATTACGAAGAGCTCTATGACATCCTGGCGGCTATCCTGAAGGGAGAGGACCGGCCGCTTCCCACGACCACGCTGCGCGCCATTCCCGCCGTCTTGGATTGGCCCGTCCACGTGGCGCGCTATGATGCGCTCTTGGAATCCATCGCATAAAGCCCCATGCCCACTCCACACTACCGGCGCGTTCAGGCCTTCATGCAGAAAGCGGGGCAACAGACCCCCGCCCGCGTCACCACCCCGGACGCCGCCACGCGCGTGCTTCGGGCCAAGCTTATTGTGGAGGAGGCTCTCGAGACTGTTCGCGCCCTAGGGGTGCGTGTCGAGGCGGGCGGCGCGGCTCTGGAGGTGGAGGAGCTCGCATTTGCGGCTGCCGGCGCCGTGGATCTGGAGGGCGTGGCCGATGGCTGCGCCGATATTTCGGTGGTGACCGTGGGGACGCTCGTCGCATTCGGAATGGACGACGAGCTGCTCCTTCAGGAGGTGGACGCGGCCAATCTGCGCAAGTTCGGACCAGGCGCGCGCGTGCGGGAGGACGGAAAGTGGATGAAGCCGCCGGACTGGACGCCGCCAGATATCGCCGGCGTACTTGCGCGGTGGAGCTAGTGCCTGACCGAAAAGAAGGCGATCGGGAAGAGTGTTAATGGACTCGTCTACTTTGTAGTTATAGTGAGTGGTTGGTGGGGAATATTGCCACGCATACGAGGCATTAATGGGTACGTTTCTCCCACTTTGACTCCTATACTCCTCCGTTCCTGTTTTCGAATGTTCGGCCCAAATCGTATCTTGTAGTCGATTCACGCCCCATTCTGCCAATTCAAGGGGTGTTTCGCGCCAACATTCGAATTGTTCGCAAAGGATCCGTCAGAGAGCAGCAGTTTTCGTGAGGACAGGCCCCCTATTGCTGAGATCCAGTTCGACCCCCACAGCCGCGACGACATCCCCGCCATTCTTTTCGGACTGT
The DNA here is from genome assembly GCA_965216255.1 of Rhodothermales bacterium. GTDB lineage: Bacteria > Bacteroidota > Rhodothermia > Rhodothermales > Bin80. The sequence continues at coordinate 1,474,894 of OZ244148.1, read as the reverse complement.
AGGCCCTCTACCTCCATCTGCCGGCACGCTCCAAGGTATTCGATTTGCTCCGCGCCCATTTTGCTAACCTGGCCGATCTGGACCGAGGCCGGCCCGGAATGGAGTTCTGGAGCATCTTCGTGCTGGCCATCTGGAAGCACGGACTCGGCTTTGGCTTTTATCGGTTGAGGGTCAATCACGTAGATAGTGCTTGTACGAAAATACTGTAAATCTTCAATAAACAATCAGTTATATCTTGCAATTGGCGGTGAATCTGAGGGACGTATAGCCGATTTGGGCGTTTAAGAGCGCAAAACAGCTCACATTCGCCAGGGAAACCATGCGCAAGATTGTCCCAGAGTGCCGTGCACTCGACAGTACGCCGATTGGGGAGATTGCTATAGACCCGAGAATGCGCGACGACATGAGTGCGGTGCTCAAGGGTCTGCAGTGCGTCTACTGCACGGCGGAATCCCGTACGGCCTTGTTCGCGATTCTGGAGGCGCACTTTCAGCCGGGTAAACGTAAAGATGTCGGACGACCGGGCATGGATCTATGGCGCGTCATCGTGTTTGCGATAGTCAAGCAGTGCCTGGATCTGGACTACGATGCTTTGTTGTACCGGGCCAACAACGATCTCTTGCTGCGGGAGCTCTTGGGGCACGGAGATGCCGGGTTTGACGCGGTGAAGTACAGCAGACAGCGGCTGGTGGACAACGTGCAGCTTTTGACGCCGAAGCTGGTCCGGAAGGTGGCCCAATTGATAGTGCGGACGGGGCACAAGGTGGCTGGAAAAGAGTCTGGGACCGCGCTAGCCGGTCGCTGCGATTCCAGGGTGGTTAAGACGCATGTGCACTATCCCACCGATGTGGGTCTGTGCTGGGATGCGGTTCGTGGTCTAATACGTGTGAGTGCACGCTCGGCTGCGGCATTCGCTCTTCCGGGCTGGCGCAAGCATGCGGATCGCACGCGGAAGATATACCAGGCCTTCATCCGGGTGCGGACGGCCCCGCGCTACCGGCAGAATCCGAAAGGAGTGAAGGCGTACTTGCGCCAGTGCACACAGACTGCAGCACGTGCCCGTACGCTGTTAAATGCCTTGGCCACAGTGGAGAAATCGGAGGCGGCGCGAGCGGATATCGCGTATTACTTGCGCTATGTGGACTTGTTGGTGGATCAAGTAAGGCGTCGCATCCTCTTGGGCGAGATGATTCCACATGCGCAGAAAGTGTTTTCCATCCACAAGCCACATACGCGTTGGATCAGCAAAGGCAAGGCGGGCGTGCTGGCCGAGCTGGGCCTTCCGGTCGCACTGGTAGAAGATGAGCACCGGTTCATTTTGGCTTATCACATCCTGTGGGACACATCAGATGTTGAGGTGGCGGTACCGATCATTGATGCGGTGCAGGCGGCTTTTCCAGAGTTCAATGCGTGCAGTTTTGACCGGGGCTTTCACAGCTTGAAGAATCGAAAAGCATTGGATGCTCGGCTGGCGCTCAATGCGCTTCCGAAGAAGGGCAAGCTTTCTCTGGCGGAGCGTGCGCGGGAGCGCGCGCCTGCGTTCAAGGCAGCGCGGCGGCAGCACCCGGCCGTCGAGTCGTGTCTGGCCAATTTCGGACTTCGGGGCGGTGCGCTGGTGCGGGAGAAGAGTCCGGAGAACTTCGCGCTGATGGTGAGCCTGTCCGTGCTGGCAGTCAACATGCACCGGCTGGGTTGCCTGGTGCGCGCCCAGGAACGGGCACGAATAAAGCGTCGGCGAAAGCGCGCGGCGTAGGCCCGCTACCACCTCGCAGAAAGGTCCCAATCGCAGGCTCCAAGGGACACGTATGCCCTTCCGATAGGAACACAACGCCCTTCGAGCCGCAAACTGCCCGTGCGCGCACGCAAGAGACGCCAGCATGGCCGAAACACTCGAAGCGGACCGTCAACGAACTCAAAAAACGACCGTGCCGGTGCATTCGAGGCCGAAAAAAGAGAGTATTCGGTCAATCACTAGATATCGTGCGCCAGATGCTGGGGTTGGATGACAAGATGGGTGATGGTGTCATCTTCCGGAGGCAGACCATCATCGACAATGGCTCGAAGCTGACACCGGAGCTGTTGGATGAGGTCAATCAGATCGTAGTGGCCTATGGGCACTAGGAAGTGGGTGCTGATACACGGACAGACTCTCTTGTTGTGGAGACCGACTAGCAGTGGCTGGCCGATGTGCGGCTATTGTGGGATGCTATACTGTGTATAGTGGTATTGATAACCCAGGCGGCATGGAGGCACGGCATATCGGGCTGGCGCAAGACCATGAGCGCGCTGTGCATGCGCACTTTGCTCCGGTGCGTCTGGCGCACGAAAGAGGATGTACAGGCCTACTTGGAAATATGCCAGGTGGTGGTAAAGAAAGTGGAGTCCACGTTGCAGCAGCGGTCCGTGCCGCATCTGGAGATTACGCTTTATCTGAGGCACTGTGAGCGTCAGATAGAGCAGGTAGATCGAGATAGGATTTCGCACGAGGAGAAGGTGTTTTCGGTGTATGAAGAGCACACGCGTTGGATCGGCAAGGGGAAACCCGGCATCATCGCCGAGTTGGGGGTGCCGGTGTGTGTTATGGAAGATGAGCACCCATTCATACTCCACCACATGATTCAGTGCGAGGGCACGGACGCGGCCCTGTTAACCGAAGCGAAAAAGCGCTACGGTGCCGTGGTTTCCTGTAGTAAGGACAAGGGCTTTTGCAGCCCGGACAATCTTGCCGCGATTGAGGCAGAGTTGGAGCTGGCCGTGATGCCCAGGAAGGCAAAAGGCACGGAAGCCTCTCGTGAGCGGGAAAGGGCCGAAGCCTTCGTGGCAGCACGTCGGCCATTGAGTCAGCGATCAACGACCTGGAGCACCACGGATCGAATCGTGTGCAGGCGCACGGCAAGGAGGGATTTGCGCGCATCGTGGCGCTTTCGATTGTGGCGGCGGATGTGCATCGACTCGGATTGATACTGCGCTAGCGGGAGACTGGGCGGCGAAAGCACCAACGTCTGGCTGCCTGAAGCTGGGACAAGCAAGCCGCAGAGACTGCCGAGCAAGACGACGCTCACGAGTGGAATCGGATTGCTATGTCAGCGTTGGCTGCAACAGTTCAGCCTATCCCACGCACTTGCATGCACTGCGCGGCATGGAAGCTATGTTCTGAGCACATGCCCGTAGGCTCGTCAGATTCCGATAGTTCTAAAATTGCCCCTGAAATGCCGTGCTGGAGCCCTGCACAAGCCAGAAGGGATTTTCGGCCAGTTACGGGAGTCGGATTGAGGTCCTGGTGGAAAGCGGCGGACAAGCCACCGGAGCCTACGGACTAGCGCGCCAGGCCCCTACCCTACGGATGAACGGCGGGTGGGCACGTGCTCTTATGGATTAGCGCGCCACCCGCCGACTCTCCTTGTTGGCACACAGCTTTCTGCTAATCTGCCGCAGACTCCGGTTCAACTCGGACTTGTAGAATGCCCCATAGTAGCGTATCCAGCCTCTGAAGTTTGCATCAAGCGTACGGACGTTCAGTGTCTTATCCCAGCGTTACGTGCGCCTTTCCGCGGCACACTCAAACGTGGACTAGACCAGGCTTTCCGCGACGGCGTGGCCGAAGGCGCTGCACGAGAGCAGTGTGGCGCCCTCCATCAGGCGGTGGAAATCGTACGTTACACGTCTTTCCCCGATGGTCTTCTCGACGGCAGCGGTTATTGCGTCCGCGGCTTTTGTCCAGCCCATATGACGCAGCATCATTTCGCCGCTCAGGAGCAGCGAGCTCGGATTGACTTTGTCCTGACCTGCGTATTTGGGTGCCGTGCCGTGCGTGGCCTCAAACAGTGCCAGGCCGCTGTCGTAATTGATATTGGCACCGGGCGCGATACCGATGCCTCCCACCTGCGCCGCCAGAGCATCCGAGATATAGTCGCCGTTCAGGTTCATGGTAGCGATTACGTCATATTCCAGGGGTCGCGTTAGGATCTGCTGCAGGAAGGCATCTGCAATGACATCCTTTATCGTAATGCGGTGTCCGCCGCCCAGCGTAAGCACGTGCCAGGGCCCCCCGTCCAGGGGCTCGGCGCCGTAACGTTTGGCAGCTACAGCGTAGCCCCAGTCCCGGAAACTGCCTTCCGTGAATTTCATGATATTGCCTTTGTGCACGAGGGTAACGCTTTTTTTTTGATCCGCGACGGCGTAGTCAATCGCGGCGCGCACGAGGCGCTCCGTGCCTTCGCGTGAGACGGGCTTGATGCCAATACCGCTCGAGTCCGGAAAGCGGATGCTGGCAAAGCGCTCGGGGAAGGCGCTCTTAAGCAGCTCCTTCAGGCGCGCCGTGTCGTCTTTTCCGTCCTGGAATTCGATCCCGGCGTAGATATCCTCCGAATTCTCCCGGAAGATGATCATGTCCACGTGCTCGGGATGCTTCACGGGCGAGGGCACCCCCGCGAAATGCCGGGTGGGCCGCACGCAGGCATAGAGGTCCAGCTTCTGGCGCAGGGCCACATTGAGGCTGCGAATGCCGCCGCCCACGGGCGTCGTGAGCGGTCCCTTGATGGCCACGCGGTAGGTGCGAATGGCCTCCAGCGTGGCTTCGGGCAGGTATTCTCCGCATTGGTGCAGCGCCTTGTCGCCGGCATACACCTCGAGCCAGTGAATGCGCCTGTCGCCGCCGTAAACATGCTCGACCGCACGCTCGAGGACGAAGCTGGCCGCTCGCCAGATGTCCGGCCCAATGCCGTCCCCTTCGATGAACGGAATAATGGGGTTGTTGGGCACGGAGAGCTTTCCGCCCTCGGCCGTGATCTTCTGGGGTGCGCTTGACATGTGGGCCTGTCGGCTAAGTTACGGCCCCAAAATCCCGCTTTGCCGCCTCAAAAGCTAATCAAAGTTTGCCGAATACGGTGCGCAGCCGGAGCTCCCAGACTTTGAATGCCGCCTCTCGCACGATGGCCCGGCTCATCTTGGAGCGGCCCTCCGTGCGTTCGGTGAAGATGATGGGGACCTCCCGTATGCGGAAGCCGCTCTTCCATGCGCGGTATTTCATTTCGACCTGGAAGGAGTATCCATTGGAGCGCACGCGCGCTAGGTCCAGGTGTTCGAGCACGCGGCGGTGGTAGCACACAAAGCCTGCCGTGACATCCTGGACGGGTAGCCGCGTCACGGCGCGCGTGTACATGCCTGCGCAGTAGGAGAGCATGAGGCGTCGCAACGGCCAGTCTATGATGCGCACGCCGCCCACGTAGCGTGAGCCGATGGCCAGATCCGTGTCGCCGCCAGCGACAGGAGCTATGAGGCGCGGCAAATCGTCTGGATTGTGCGACAGGTCTGCGTCCATCTCGCAGACCATCTCGTAGCCGCCCGCTAGCGCATGCCTGAAGCCGAGCAGGTAGGCTGTTCCCAGGCCCTGTTTTCCGGCGCGTTCCAAGAGCGCAATACGGCCCGGGTGCTCCTCCTGCAGCCGGCGCACCTCGCTAGCCGTCCCGTCAGGCGAGGCGTCGTCGATAACGAGCACATCCAGCGGCCCAGGCTGGGCCAATGCGCTCTGCAAAGCCGTGGCTATGTTCTCGATCTCGTTAAAGGTTGGAATGATGACCAGTGCGCGGGCCGTCGGCATGCTGTAGGTGCTTAGTGCGCTTGGAAGAAAGATCGAAGGTAGGACGGCCAAATCCAAGCGCGCGCCGGGACCGGTGTACATTCCGGGTCGCGGGCGGCGCGTGCTGGATCCAATTCTGCCCGAATCCGTTCTCCTCTGACGGGTTGGAATCGCAACGTAGTTCAGCATTATGGTAACGGCGAATACGCACGCTTCTGCAACCGAATCTGTGGCGGTGATCGGCTCAAACGGGCAGATTCCCGAGCAGGTCGTTATGGAAGCCACTTTTGGCGTGTTTCCCGCAGGAAGGTATTCCCACGCGGATCTTGGTCTTACCGAAGTAGAAGTTTTAGCCATATACGAAGGCATGTTGCTGCAGCGGCGGTTCGAAGAACGCTCGGCGCAAATGTACGGCAAGCAGAAGATCGCTGGCTTCTTGCATCTCTATATCGGCCAGGAGGCGATATCGTCTGGAACGGTCCAGGCCATTAACGTTGGGATCGACACGCTTATTACGGCCTACCGCGACCATGGCATCGCGCTCGCGCTTGGCATGAGCGCAGACAGTTGCATGGCGGAGCTCTTCGGGCGCATGGATGGTTGTTCGAAGGGAAAGGGCGGTTCCATGCACTTCTTCAGCAAGGAAAAACGCCTGTTCGGTGGGCACGGCATCGTCGGTGCGCACATAGCGCTGGCGACCGGCATTGCCTTCGCGCACAAGTACAAGGAGGACGGCGGCGTGTGCGTGGCCTTCTTCGGCGATGGCGCTGTGTGGCAGGGCACTTTCCACGAATCGATGAACCTGGCGAGTTTGTACGGATTACCTGTCGTGATGGTAGTGGAAAACAACCAGTATGCGATGGGCACTTCGGTCGATCGTGCGGCGGCAGAGACGGATCTCTACAAGCAGGGCCTAGGCTATGCCATGCCGGGAGCCCTGGTGGACGGCATGGATGTCTTCAGCGTGGCGGCGGCCATGCGCCACCACGTCGCGCTGGCGCGGGCGTTCAAGCCGTCCATACTAGAAATACGTACCTACAGGTACCGGGGGCATTCCATGAGCGATCCCGGCAAGTACCGCTCGAAGGAGGAGCTCGAAGCGAAAAAGAATCAGGATCCTATCTTGCGCCTCAAAGGCTACATACTGGATCGGGAACTTGCGGGCCTCGATCTGCTGGATTCCATTGACAAAGAAGTAAAGCGCAAGGTGGCAGACTCCGTTACGTTTGCGGACAAGAGTCCGCTGCCGCCGCCGGAGGCCATATACGACCACGTGTATACGCAGAAGGATTTCCCGTTCCTTAAGGAATAGCCATAGCCCAAGATCTGATCGGAGGACCCATGGCGACCTTGCAACTACGCGAAGCGATCCGCGCCGCGATGGTAGAAGAGATGGAGCGCGACGAGGCTGTCTTTCTGATGGGAGAGGAGGTGGCAGAATATAACGGGGCGTACAAGGTGAGCGAAGGCATGGCCGCACAGTTTGGCCAGCGGCGCGTCATCGATACCCCGATCAGCGAGAACGGCTTTGCCGGCTTGGGTATTGGGGCCGCAATGAGCGGGCTGCGCCCCATTGTCGAATTCATGACGTGGAATTTTGCCTTCGTGGCCTTTGACCAGATCGTCAACAACGCGGCGAAGGTACGGTACATGTCGGGCGGCCAGTTTTCGCTGCCCATCGTGTTCAGGGGACCCAATGGTGCGGCGGGGCAGCTTGCGGCCACGCATAATTCAAGCGTAGAATCCCTCTACAGCACCTTTCCGGGGCTCAAGGTCGTCTCGATCTCGAATCCGGACGATGCCAAGGGCCTCCTGAAATCCGCCATCCGCGATAACGATCCTGTCGTCTTTCTGGAGAGCGAGTTCATGTACGGCATGCGGGGCGAAGTGTCGGACGCGGACGACTACACCGTTCCTCTTGGCAAGGCGCGTATAGGCCGGGAAGGGGACGCGGTCACCATCATTGGGCACAACAAGAGCTACTGGCGCGCCCTGGAGGCCGCCGAGCGGCTGGAAGCCGACGGGTATGCGGCCGAAGTCATTGATCCGCGCACCATCCGTCCCTTCGATTGGGACGCCGTGGTGCGGTCCGTGCAGAAGACGAACCGGTGCGTGATCGTGGATGAGAGCAACCCCTTTGCCAGCGTCTCCTCTGAAATAGCTTTCCAGCTGCAGCTGCGCTGCTTTGACTATCTGGATGCCCCGATTCGGCGCGTGACCGCGCGTGACACCCCGGCGCCATATGCTAAGAACCTCATGGAGGCTTACCTGCCCGGCACGGAGCAGGTCTACCGCGCCTGCCGCGCGGCATTGTATCTGGACTGAGACGGCATTGCGCTCTTACCACCACGCCCAAACCTACCATCGCCATGCCCATTGCGGTTGAAATGCCCAAGATGACGGACACGATGCAGGACGGGGTGCTCGTAGCGTGGATGGTGGAGGAAGGGGAGGCCATTGCGGCCGGCGACGTGATCGCGCAGGTGGAGACGGACAAGGCCACCATGGACGTGGAAGCCTATGATGACGGCGTGCTCCTGAAGCGGGTGGCAGAGGAAGGGGACAGCCTCCCGATCGGTGGCCTGATAGCGGTGCTTGGCGAGCCGGGCGAAGATGCGGCGGAGCTCCTTGCGCAGTATGCAAAGAGTAACGGCGCGGAGTCGAAAGCAGTGGAGGAAGCGCCGGCGGACGCGGCCGCTCCGGATACCCGCAGCGTCAAGGCGTCGCCGCTTGCGCGCCGGATGGCTACGGACCACGGCCTGGATCTCAGTGCGCTCAAGGGCACGGGGCCCGAAGGGCGCATCATCAAGCGGGATATCGAGGCGGCCGTAGCGCGTCCTCAGCCAGTGGAGACGGAGTCCGCGGCTCCTTTGCGACGGGAAGCGCGCGTGCGCACAGCGCGCACCTTCGAGACGACCCGCATCAGCAGTATGCGAAAGACCATAGCGCGGCGGCTGTCGGAGAGCAAATTCACTTCGCCGCACTTCTACCTGGTGGTGGACGTGGCTATGGAGCGGGCAGTCGAGGCGCGCGCACATCTGAGTAGCCTGGCCCCGGTCAAGATTTCGTATAACGACCTCGTGACGAAGGCGGCGGCCGCGTCGCTCGCGTCGCACCCCGAGGTCAATAGCTCCTACCACGCCGATACCGGCGAAATTCGCCGGTACGACTATATTGATATAGGTATTGCGGTGGCGGTAGGCGAGGGCTTGGTGACGCCGGTCGTGCGGAATGCGGACCAGAAGGGGCTCATCGACATTGCGAGGGAGACGCGCACGCTGGCCGAACGGGCGCGCGAGCGGAAGCTGGCGCCGGAAGACATGGAGGGATTCACCTTCACGACGAGCAATCTTGGCATGTTCGGTATGGAAGCCTTTACGGCCATCATCAATCCGCCGAATGCGGCCATTCTGGCTATCGGCGCCATTCGGGACGTGCCGGTGGTGAAGAGTGGCACTGTCGTTGCCGGCAAGCGCATGAAGCTCTCCCTTTCGTGCGATCACCGCGTGGTGGACGGGGTAGTGGGAGCGCGCTTCCTGGGCGCGCTGCAACAGCATCTCGAAGAGCCGCTGACCCTCCTTCTCTAGCGGCCATGAGGATCGCCCACCTGGCTGATCTGCATTTTGGCAGGATTGCGCACGCGGGGATTGTGGAAGCGCTTGTTCGGGACGTGCATGAGCAGGGCGTGGATCTCGTGGTGGTAAGCGGCGACCTCACGCAGCGGGCACGTCCGCGGGAGTATCGGCAGGCGGCAGCGTTTCTGGGTGCGCTTGGGGCTCCGTCGCTCGTGGTTCCGGGCAATCATGACGTATATCCGTGGTGGCATCCGGTGCATCGGTTATGCAGGCCGAGGGGCAGATTTGACCGGTGGATCACGGCGGAGCGGTATCCGACGTTTGAGAAGCCCGGCGTAGCGGTTCTCGGCATGGATTCCGCCACCGGGCGCACCATCAAGCGGGGGCGTTTGGGCAAGAGCGTATGCCGCAGGATGGCCGAATACTTTGCGGGGAAAGAAGAGAGCACGCTAAAGGTGGTGGCGGTGCATCACCCTCTGGCCGCGGTGGATGCGGACGGCGCGGGCGAGGTGGCACGCGGCGGGAGGGCCGTACTTCGCGCCGCGGCGGCGGCCGGCGTGCAGGTGGTGCTGAGCGGGCACTGGCATATTTCGTATGTGGAGGCCGTGGAGGTGGCGGGCCGGCAGATGGTGCTCGCGCAGGCAGGGAGCGCGGCGTCGAACCGGTGGCGATGGCCGCAGGAGGGCGCCAATACCTATCAGGCCGTGCAGGTGGTCTCCGGAGAGCTCATGATTGAGGACCGCGGGTACGTATTCCCGGAGAAGAGATTTGGATCTTTTCGGAAGCGGACGTTTGCCCTGGAATGGGGCAAATCCGGTGGGCCTGCGTTCTTGGTGGGCCCTTCCGCAGGTGCGGCGCGGTAGTCCGCGCGAGAATTTTCACGGAATGTTGACGGCAGGGTGGCTTCCGGTAGCCGCGCCGTACTTGACAATGGCATTTCGGTGCCGTAATGTAAAACATTTGCTACACGCAATTCGCGTGGTCTTCCAAGCCGCGCCCCAAGTTTTTATATACACATCTCATATTTGGTTACGATACACTTTACGCATGCGTGTACGCATGCGTGTATTACCGGGTGTTCAAAGGCTGGCGCAGTGATGCGCCGTAACCTCGTGCGGAGCCGAATAGGCGCTGCGCAAACCCATAACCAACCTATCTGAAGAGGACTCCAAACATGAAGCACCTTACCACTTCTTTGCGCAGCATGACGACGCTACTCTTGTTGTTCGTCATGATCGGCGTGTCAACCGCCTGGGCGCAGATAAACCGCTATGCCGAGCGAAACGGCGTAGGTGGATCACCTTGTGTTATAGAGGCGCCGTGCGATCTTCCGACGGCCCTCACCGCGGCGGGCGGAAGCGACATGGTCCTTGTGCGTGTTCGTGAAAGCGGCGCCATGACGCGGCTAGATGAGGATGTCGACTTCGATGCCACTATCATCGGCATCTATGACGAAGACAATGAGGATGTGACGAGCGGCTTGATCGCCATTGAGGGGGATGCTACTATCCGTGGAAAGCTGACCGTCCAAGGTGGCACTACGCTGTACCTGCAAGGGGATGTGGATGTCACCTCGCCCGCAGATTCGCTTCTTGGTGCGGTAACGCTTGGAGGATCGGGGAGCCTCACGCTCACACTGACGACGTGTGGCCAGACCTCAGGGTACATTGCCCAGAATTTGACTGTTATGGACGACGTGGAAGTGGATGCGGCAGCTGGCTGCACCGGCGGCCTCAATATTGCTGAAAGCCTCACGGTGAAAGATGGGAGTACGCTCGATATGGGTAGTGCCCGGCTGCGCATCGAACCCATGGCTATGACAATCAATGGCGGCGTGTCGATCGATGCGGGATCGAGCATCGAAGGCAGCGAGCACCTCGAGTTGCGGCCGCAGGCCGCAGGGGTGGCTGAAGGCGTTGCGGGCAATCCCAAGGCGGATGCGGCTTCCTTCACCGTCACCTGGGCGGCCGATGATACGGATCCGGCCCCATCCGCTTATACTAGTTGCGACAATGGTGAGGACTATGAGTATGATCCTAAAGTGGAGGATAATCTTATATTTTACTCTCCGAGTGAAGATCCACTGTGCAGCCAAACCCTCCGTCCTAATATCGACATCGGTGTAGTTGTCAAGTATACGGCGGCGGTAGCGGAGGTACTGGGCGACGATCCGGATACGGAGGACGAGACCGAGGACGACTTCGTAACGACAGCTGCTGTAGAAGGCAGCATTACGGTCATCCCGTTTTCCGTGAGCCAGGGATTCGCCAATAATGCGGGTGCCTGTTACGAAATAGCCGGTGGCGGTTCGCTCGAGCTCGACATTTTGAAGGAGATGCAGGGCGGTGCCTGTATTGATGTAGCCGAGGTTGGTGACGGCGGCACGTCCATTAATAGGGCCGGCGGCCTTTTCTTTACCGGAACGACGCAATTTGATGGCCGCTTCCGTAATCACGGCAATGCCCGCACGGAGTTCTGGGAGCTGCAGACGCTAAGCGAAGGCCTGGAAATCAACGGGGTGGAGCCTGGTGTGGATCCTGCTGATGACGCAAATATAGCCGGTGCGATTGGGAGCACGAGTATTCCCATGGCGGACTGTCTTGAAGGCGAGAACGCGCATGGCCGCACGGCAGGCGTATTCATCTACAGTGCAGCTAGGATTGTGGGCGACGTGATTCTCACGGGTACTGATCCTGCGGGTACCACCTGCAGGGAAGGCCTCCACTTCAGCGGTGACGCTGATCCGTCCACTGGAAATGGTGAAACGGACCTTGACAAGAAGGGCACGATCATGTCTTCTGTGCTCGGCGCCTTTGAGTCGACCGGTAGTTCCTATGTGTACCTGGGAGACCACAACCGTTTTCACAACGTCGCTTTCGAAGATGATGTCATCTCTGATGGCATGGCAATGTTCGATCTTGCCACCCCTGCGACGTATATGAAGATGGCTGACAACCTTTGTGGCATTGACGACGTGGGTGGAAGGGGCAATGCGATCGTATTTGCCGGAGATCTGGATCAGGATGTCCGCACCACAGCAGATGCTGGTTTGTCTCTTGCGGCTGTCCGCGTAATGAAAACGGGTGATGGCGAAGTCCTACTGGATCGAGGAACGCTCACAGTGGACAGCTTGCTGGCGATAGATTCCGGCAAATTCACGACCGACGGGAATCTTTCCATTGGAGAGATGGGCGCCCTTAGTCTTGGCGGCGGTGGCTCACTCAGTAAGGGCGAAGGCGACGTGGCCTACCTGGAAGGTCCGGACACAATTCATTATACGGGCACCGCCGACATAACGACAGGTGATGAAATCATGCCGCCTGCGGGCGATTCAGAGGAAGCCACAGCCCTTACAAGCCTGGAAGTGTCCGTTAGCGGAACAGTAACGCTTGGTCAGCCTGTCACTATCGAGGAACATCTGTTCCTGGCAAATGGCATGCTGAATACGGGGGGGGAAGCCTTGACTTTGAATAGGGGAGTCATCGTTCATCACGGAAGCGGCGACATCGTGGACGCCGATAATAGTGTGGTCTTCCCCGGCGGTGCGAATTATGATCCTGCGACCGAGGGGCTGACCATGGCCTACAAGGCGGGCAGCCGCACGGCAGGAAATGCATTCCGGTCTGCCGCAACAGCGGAAATGGCGCCGATGCATGTTTCAAACGTCGTAATTGACGGAAGTCACTGCAAGACGGATCCGGAGATTATGCTGAATGCCGGTTTCTCTCGCGTGGACGGTAATATCTTGGTAACTAAAGGCGCGCTGGACCTGGCTGGCCAGCATCTGGTGGTATTCGCAGCTGAAGGTGCGTCGCAGGAGATTACCGTCGCGGCGGGTGGCTATATTTGCGATAGCGGTGCTGGCTTGGGCTGCGCCAGTGGCGCTGCGCAAAGGGAAACGGATGTCATTGAATCCATCGTCGATGGACTGCGTGCCATACGCACGAATGATGATGCCCGCGTTCGGACCGAATTGCAGAGAAATCTGGCGAGCATGAAGCAATCATGGTCGCAGGCCAGCAAGTCGGCAAGCCGTACGCCTGGTCTTCTCCATTTCGCGGGGAACGGCGACACCAAGGTTTCACTGGCAACCGGGGGCGAGCGTAGGGACTTGCCAGCGGTTATCGTCAAACGAAAACTCGATGACGAGAAGGCCTCCGGCACGGTAACGATTGAGAGCAGTAATTCCGTACCCGCCGGCGTAGGGTCGAACACGAAGAAGTACCTCGACATGGTGGGCCTACTGGCCTTGACGGTTCAGCATGGAAATGTTGCGGTTGATGCGACTTTTGATTCGACGACGGTGGAGGTGCTTCATGTTGCTTCGATGCTCCTCCAGGAGGGTGGTAGCATTGCGCTTCACGCCGAGGCTGCAAATCTGAATACGGATGAGCGGCCGATTCCGCAGTCGCTAATCGTAGGTGGCCCGGGTGTGGAAGGGATGCACATGCAGATGGGAGGCGACTTGATGGCCAACGGCGGCGAAGTGCATGCGTATGGAGCGTTCATGCTTGGCCAAGAGGCGGTGGAGGACGCAGCCGGAGCCGTGACTACGCTACCTTCCAGTGGCAGATTTGACTTGGGAGGCGGCACGCACGTCGTGACGGGTGACTTCAGCGTGGCCGCAGATGTGGCCCCAGGTGACCAAAACAGGTACATCCACGGCGACGGCTGTGCCGGCGATCGCGCCGAAGATGCTTCTGCCAGCACTATGGTAGGCGGAGACTATTCCTTTTTTGGCACGGGCGAATGTGAAGAAGATGAGCAGTATGCTTCGGCCCAGCAGGGCCTTTCCGGCGATGTCACGTTTCTCGGTTCGGAAATGCAGTCGGTCATGCATGCTGCGGATCCTGATGCCTACTTCGGGTCCGTGACCGTGCAGTCGCTGAGCGCCGAGGGCGCCGGGGGTATCGTGCTTGGCGGACCCGTTGTGCAGAACATGTATGGAACGCTAACGCTGCGGCGTGGCCTCGTTGATACGGTTGACGAAACCTTCATGTGGACCATGTACAATACGGGCATTGAAACAGATCTGGCAGGCCAGAATAGTTCCAGTGTGGGTACAGTTATGCTAGGATCCCGTGATAGTTACGTCAATGGGCCGATCGCCCGTGCGGTAGGTGAAGGCAACGCTGGTGGCGGTGTGGTTACGGGCGGGTACCTGTTCCCGGTCGGTTCTGCGAACTCAGACTCGACTGCTTCTCGGATGGTGGATTCCTTCCGGCCGCTGATCCTGCAGTTCCCGGATGATCTCGGGGCCACCCGTGTAGCGACGGTGGATTACGTCCAGCAGTTGTCCGCTGACTTGGTTCAGTGGCCTGAGGATGGTATGGTCGTGGACGGCGTTGGGGGCAGTACGCTGACGCTCGATGCACTCGCCGACCAGTTTTGGCTCGTCGTCTTCAACCAGATTCCGGCACATGACCCGAACATTCGGGTTGCCGCGGAAGGCCTTCCGAACGTGTTTGATGCGAAGGGCTTGCGTTTAGTGCAGTGGGATTGCGACCTGACGAATCTCTTAATGCCGCCGTCGAATCCCAGATTGGCCGGTATATACGATTTGGAGGATGATGAGACGGACACGGATGACAATTCTTTCGCCGGCAATGACCGCATCAACGGTGTCCTGAACCTGACGCAAGAAGGCGTAGAAGTTGGCATGTGCAATATCATCGGCGTTGCCTCCAACTTCCTGCAGAACCCGATCAATATACCTCAGGTAAGCAGTGGGTTCGCCAAGGTCCAGTACATTCAGAACGTTGCTGATACGCCGGTAGATGTCTACGTGGATGGGAATCGCGTTGGTAATGACTGGGCATTCCAGTCAGCTACGCAGTTCGCAAACGTGGTAGGCGGCGAGCACACGATCGAAGTCGTTGCAGCTAGTGATCCGGACAACTCCAATCCGATCGCGTCTATGACGGAGAGCTTCAAAGATGAAGGCAATTACAATGTCATCGTGCACGGAGACGGCTCGGAAGTCAGCCTAAAGGTGGTCGATGGTGTGCGGATGGGAGCCATGGATGAGAATAGCGTTGAATTCTACGTTGTTCACGGGGCGCGCGAATTGGGTCCGGTGGACATCCGGATTATCAACCCCATCGATAACTCCGAGGTACTGGAGCTTCTGGCTAACAACATCGACTGGGACGATGTGGGAGAGTATATCACGCTTGCACCGGGCGGTTATAACTTCGAGATCACGACGGCGAACAATGATCGTCAGATCGACGTCTTCCGACTCAGGCTGCAGCAGTTCCGCCAGCAGACATTCGTGCTTAACCTATCCGGCAGTGGCAAGTCCTCAGCCGAAGGTGTAACCATGATGGGTGTCGAGCAGGATGGCAGCACCTTCTTCCCGGACGTGATCACGTCAGTGGACGCTGGGGAGGAACTACCGGACGAGTTCGCGCTGCACGGCAACTACCCGAACCCGTTCAACCCGGCTACACGGATCCAGATTGATCTTCCCGAAACTGCGGAAGTGACGATTCAGATCATCGACATGCTGGGCCGTAACGTAATGACGTTGCCGGCGCGGGAGATGGAAGCCGGTTCGAAGCGTGCGGTAGAGGTTAATGCTGTAAACCTGGCCTCGGGTACGTACCTGTACAAGGTGATTGCGAAATCCGCATCAGGTGTTAACATCGATACGGGTCGCATGGTACTGGTCAAGTAGCAGAAGGCCTGAGTAGGTAGTCAAAGCGTCCCGGTGCCCATGCGGTGCCGGGGCGCTTTTGGTTTATGCTACCTGTAGACAAGGATGGGAGATAGGTGGCTCCCATGCCAACGGTGCTATGGCATGACGGGGGAGCAAGAGGGCTGTGGTTGGTGGTCACAATGTGGACTCGCCGCATTGGCGTGTGGAAGTGCCGTTTGAGCGCAAATGCGAGGCGCTGGGGTGCCGACTTCTCAGAAGGTTCGCCGCATTTATGGATTCAGCGATAGGGAGGTTCTTGCTTGGGCAGTGGAAAGGCCTATGGAGGTGGCAGAGGTCGTAAGTAGCTGCGTAGGTGGCAGCTTGCGAGGGGATGCGCTCTGCAAAGCATATGCTTGGTCCCCGGGAACGGACGGTAGGCGGCCCGTGGCGGATTGTTCGGAGCCGCTGGTCAAACGTATGGTGTGCATGGATCGGAACCATTATCGAAAAAGCGTTAGGCGTCGCCGGTTGGTGCAGGATAGGACTCTGCAACTCGGTGAAAGTATCTGCAACGAAGTGCATGAAGATTGCCTGGTGAGCTGAGGTGGCGACCCGAAGAGCGCGTAAGGACCGGGTGCGTGCGTGCCTTACGGGTGCTAGCGCTACCCTTGGTCCACTTCTCGGACTTGACATAATGTCGCATCTTTGATTTTCCGGCCTGTTTAGCAGAATTGCGATTGTGCCTGGGAGGTCAGGACGCAGCCACTTTGGCCGTGAAACTTGGATTCAATGCCCGAAATATGGGCGTTAGAACGGCTTGATCTTTCGAAAAAAGGCCAAGCTCGAATGCATATCGATATAGCGCTTTCGGGGTATTATGATGCCTGAGCGTTGTCTGTTCTGTCCCGTTTTCCTCCAATTTGTTTCCTTTGTCACTCGCACGCCCGGTGCTATTCCCGCTGAACAGGCACTGTTGTCGCCTTGCTCAAGTACTGCTCTGCAGCAACGAACTCGGCCCCTATTTCCAGGCGGCTGTAGCCGCGCCACATGATCTTGACCCCCGGCGGTGGGTCATTCTTCCGGTTCATGTAACCGCCGAGAATAGCCATCACCAGGATCGCCGAAGCCAGATCCGTGGGAAGCGGCAGGCGGTAGCGGTGGGCATAGGCCTCAAGCGCACGCAGCTCCGTGTCCGTAAACAGGATCTGGGCCTCGGCCTCTGGCACCTCGCGCCCCAATAGCGTCATCAACAGCAGGCGCCAGGCCATCACGGCATAGATGGTAATGGCGCAGTACAGGCTGCTGGCCTTTTGCATGCTCAATTCCTCCACCTTGCACCCGCTCTTGAGTACCCGAAAGGTGTCTTCCATGCGCCACCGCTGCGCGTAATAGTCCACCATCTTCAGGGCCTCCTCGCGCGTAGTAACCTCCACGGTTGTGAGCAAATACCACTCTATAGGCTTCTCTGCCTCCGGAGGCGCCTCCTCACGGAGGTGAATGCCACTTACCCGCACCGCCTCGCCCGTGAAGCCGTCTGTGGGACGAAGAGCCAGCTGGCGGTAGCGCACGAGAAACTGTCATATCTTGGGTCTGCAGAATGCCGCGGCATGGGATTGGGGAATTAGAATTAGGCGGTTTGTTTGTCTACTTCTACGCAATACTCGTGTGGGGTTATTTCCAACACACGGATGAGCAGCTACGATCCAGTCAGCCTCCGCCAGCGTTTCTGCGCTTCCCGGGTCAGCTTGTAAACCATCATCAGTGTCGCCTCCCGGCTGCCGCATCCCTTGGTTTGCCGTGTACGTTTCCCTGCGGTCGCAAATGTGGACTCAATGGGATTCGAAGTCCGAAGATGAACCCAGTGTTCGGGCGGAAACTGCTAGAAGCTCAAGAGCTCCTCTTGATCCTTGCGCAGACAGGTGAGCGCCTTCTCGTAGGCGCCTCCGAAGAGATCCTCGAAGGTATCGAGTGCCTTCAGGGCATCCTTCCTGGACGGTGCCGTATAGATGCCACGGAGCCTCTCTTTCGCAGACCCCTGCAGCTTCTTGGGCAGCTTACCCGGCACGTTGGCTGTCTTGTGCACCCAGCATCGCTGTTGTAGCGTGGAGGGGTATACTTCATCCAACGCGGCCCAGAAGCCCAGGTCTCCGTCTGCTGTGGCCACCTTAGGCGCTACGTCCAAGCCTCGTTGTCCAGCAATAGCTCCTTCCAGGACAGCCTGCTTTCCCGCTCTGCGTCCAGAAGTCCTACGAGTTCTTTGCTTCCATCAGGCGCAGGCGCCAATAATAACAAGCATACATGGGCGCTCGTTTCCCATGCGAACATGGAAGTACAGCCGGTCAGCCCAAAGGTAAACATACCGCTTGCCCGCGGGGTCCCGATTGTTCCATTGCCAGTATTCCTCTAGCCAGGCCCCCTTGAGTCGGCTGATCGACGATGGCGATAGGTTGCCAGCTTGCGGCCCAAGTATGGCCTCCAGGGCCAGAGGAAAGTCGTTGGTCGAAACTCCCCGCAGGTACAAGGCCGGAATGAGTGCATCAGCCGATCTTCGATCGGCCAACGACGGACTGCGGCGCATATAGCGCGGCAGTATGGCGCTGGTGAAGGTATGCCCTTCTCGAGGGTCACGGACATGGGGCCGCTGGATCGCTAGCGGGCCCGCACCCGTGAGGATTTCTCTTTCCGGCTGGTGGCCATTGCGTTTGACGACTCGGTGGCCGTGCTCATTCCGCAGGTGTGCATGGGCCTTCACGTAGTCGTCGGCTTCCCGCTCGAGCGCTGCCTGAAGCATGCGCCGGGCGGAGCTGCGCACCAGGTCATCCAGGGTGCTGAGTTCCTCCTCACGGGTAAGGAGTGAGTGTACGTTGGATTCTGTTGGGTCTGTCATACGCTGTAGTCCGGATATGCCCGTCTAGAGCGATTGATGGGTACTCCACAAAGATACGCCGCGGCATTCTGCAGACCCAAGATATGACAGTTTCTCGCGTGCTCTTGGAGGGAGGCTTCTTGGAGAGCCGGCAGAACGTTCTGGCCTTTGGGCCTCCCGGCAGTGGCAAGACGCACCTGTTGTGTGCCCTGGGCCGCGAACTGATCTTCCAGCGGCGTCGCGAATACCATTGCAGCACGCTCGTGCAGGAGATGCTCAGGGCCAAACGGGAGCTGCGCCTGCCACAGCTCCTGAAGCGGCTCTCGCGCTACCAGGCGCTCACCACCCGTGACATAGGGTACGTCCAGCACAGCCGGCAGGAGACGGAGGTGCTGTTCCTACTTTTGTCGCAGCGCTACGAACGGGGCAGCGTTCTACTGACGAGCAATCTGGCGTTTTCGCAGTGGGAGCGCATCTTCAAGGATCCGATGACCACGGCAGCGGCCATAGACCGGCTGGTACATCACAGCGTGATTCTGGAGCTGAACCTGCTCAGCTATCGGCTGGGGGTCTCTAAGAGGCGCCAGGAGGCCGATCATCAAGCAGAGTCCGCTCCCGCAGAAGCCTTGCCGTCCTGACGCCGTCCTCGCGTTCATAGCTACTGCTGACCCGCCATAGGCTCCAGGACAGACGCGGTCCTGCCACATGCCGCGTGCAGACCGCTGACCTGTTCGGCGGGCGGGAGCAACTCATGCAGTCCCGGCCTTACGCGAACGCAGCCGTTTCCAGGGGCCATGCGTCCCTCCGGTCGTTACCCGTGCCGGCCGGGGTCAAAAAACTGAACTCGGCCTTCCTTCTTAACCAAATCTTAATTGTCGTCGACGCCCTTTACTATTGACGTTGATCAACTGGTGATGCGCTGCCACTGGTTGAGCTCAAACTGCAGCGTAGCCCAATTGCTGTGGATGTGGTACTGCATGGAGCTGCGTGCCAATAAGGTGTACTGCGTGATAAGCCAACACCGAAAGGAAGATATGCGTCTCAATGCGTGTATCCCGGCTGTGGTATATGGGACGCATTCCTAGTTCTGACTTTAACGTCCGAAACGTACGCTCAATGTCTGCCAGCTGCCAGTAGGTGCGGGCGACCCTTGAGACGGCCCAGTCCGTGTGACTGGTACGCAAGACGTAGCCGCCTGCGTTTTCTGCTTAAACGCGGCCTTGTGCGTAAACGTCACCGCCTCGGTCAGTGTACTGTCCTTTTTTCGCTCGACCTCAATGGTATACTGGTAGGCGACATGCTTGTGTTTTTCGATCTCACGAGCGAGCCTGCGCCCTACCTTGCCATAGTCCTTGACGCAGCGCGGCTTCAGGGGCCCCTCTTGCAGTTTCGTGAGTGCGGCTTCGAATTTTGCACGCCTGGCGCCCAGTATGCTGTCACCGGTGCTCTTGCGCCGCACTTTGCAGGTAGTATCGCGCCTCTTCATCCTTGTCTGCCATGCGCCAGACTTTGATGGCGATGCCGCTGTTGCAGCACTCATCGGGCGTATCCTCTGGTGTGGGCGGCGTCTTGCTGCGCTGCACACAAATCCAATCCAGACCTTTTTCCTTTAAAAACAGCAGATTGGCACGGGTGGCAATGCCCGCGTCCATGATTACGCTCACCCGAGCGCTGCTCAGTTGTTCCACAGCTTTCTGCAGCGTCTTGGGTTCGCTGGCATTGCCGGGAAGGATGCGCGCGCTACGCACAAATCCGGACGCGTCCAGCGTTAAGGCTAACGTCACCAGCGGGCTGTTCGATCGTTTTTGCTTGCTGCGTCCATACTCCAGGAGCACACCTTTCTTGCGAGCGGTGTAGAAGGTGTTGGTCAGCACGAAAAGAAGGAGCGTTTCGCTAAAGCCAAGTAACTGTTTCGCGTTGTCATATAGCCCGTGCAGCATCGCGCAGCGCATAAAGCCGATCGCCGGCCCGATACAGCGTGCTTTCGCACGGCACCTCCAGGTCCACCAGTTCCAAAATTGCGGAGGCGTCCTTCATCCAGCGCTGCGTATGGGCTTCACTCCCGGGTGCCATCATGCGCCCAACCACGAGCGCCATGCGAATATCCTTTTCTGGCATGCCCATACTGCGCAACAGCGCCGCAAAGCCGAGTTGCTTCAAGGCTTGCAGACATACGCGCTCGCCCCCGACCGTGCGCGCATCCGTATGATGCACTGCATCGGTAATGATGGCGTCACGCTCGTGGCGCCCGGCGTCCACATCGTAACCCTTCTCGCGCAGGCGGCGGACGATCTCGGCTGTCGTGCGCACCAGCTTTTCATCTTCCGGCGGCAGCATTTGCTGCCCACGCATCGTAGCTGCCACCCGATTGGTCGGCACAGGCCAGTCGGCCTCTGGAATATCGAAGTCTTGTCCGAGGTTAAGGATCCTCTTCTGCTTGGGCATGCCCATGACTCGCCGGTTTTCGAGCAGGCCGTATCCGAGTTGCCGCTTGCCGTTTTTGAGCTTATGACTCCGCTATCGGATGTACATTGAGCTGTATACAGGTGATGAGTCAGGTTAAAGCAAGGCGCCGCGGGTAATGTGCAGCCACGATGAATACCACGCAAAAAGCACTACATTGGGCATTGCGAGCCGTACAGCATAAATAACATGTATACACACCATGTCTAATTTCGTCGATTCTTGCAGATTGGTGCCAAATACGCTGGAATTGGTAGTACCCAGCCCCAATCTGAGGTCGGAAATGACAAAGTTCCGCTAGGACCGATGGGTGACGCGGCCAGGCGCGGCACGTTGAATTGGCGCCACGAGAGACGGGTGCCAGGGTCCGCTGGCTTCGGCACAGCGCGTGGTGGTGCTTGCGAGGCAGGCTCAGGTGTCGTAGCAACCCAAGGCAACGAGTGAGACTTTCGCTTGGGGTGCAGGTCACGGCAGCTACGCCGCATCATGGATTTCCTGGAGAAAGGTTTGATGTGTGGCCAGAATAGTCAGCAGGCCGAATCCGGCTGCCAAGGAAAGTGTGTGCGCGGTTTGATCCGTAACCTGGCGTTCTTGATGAAACAGATCGGGCACGGTATTCGAGTGGAATGCTCGCAAGCATGGTACCGGCCTCGTGGGATGCAGGGCACGTTCCCGCACGTCGGCAAGCCGGAAACAGGAATACAAAAGGCCGCCAGGTAGCGTCCAGGAAATACGCCTCTGCGGCCGACGCTTTACTAGGATCGTCCTGCGTTTGTGGTCTCTTGGTGGTTCGCTTCCGAAGCTATGCACGGATGACTCGAAATCACGGCCTGCGCCGCCCGGGCGATAGTTCCGTGACCAGGGGCATTCGGGCAATTCGTGAGATAAGGTTGTACTACGTGCGGTGCACAGGAGCGCACCGCACGTGAAGAACGATCTCGCCTCCCTGTCATGTTGCCTGGTCATCTGGCTGTGCAGTTCCGCATGCAGGTACGCTCCGCAACGCTCATGGCCGCAGCGAGCCGGATTTCAAGTAGAGGTGGGGGTGCCCTATGGTTGCGCTGCAGGGTGTGCGCCGGGAATCGTGCGATCGTCGGACGTCTGGGCCATTCTTGCATTACCACTGGGCTCCGTGCTATCACACGCCACCACGGGCGAGAGTGTAGTCGCAGACGCAATCAACTTGGATTTGCCCCGGCTCTCCGTAGGAGCGTGGAGTTTATGGAGGCAGTGAGCCCGCAGGGCGAGTGCAAATGGCGTACATTGTGGTCGATCTTGCCTCCCGCATTCTGGGCGTCTAGCGCCAGCATTTCTCAGGGAGGCTACCGGGTGAAACCGCCGATAACGTAGGTTTTCGGGTTTCCGTGAGAAGAATCTTGGTGCTCATTGCCGCCGCAGCGCTGTTGTGCGCGGCAGGAATTGGTGACGTAAAACCCGCCATTGCCTCAGATTGGGGCGGCCGGGAGGGGTCCTCGCATGCCGGCGCGGACCTGACGCAGGGTGAAGCGGCGGGCCATGCATTCCCTAAAAGCATGCTGCCACCGTGCGCCGCCGTTCAGCCAGGACGAGGCTATGGCTCGGTTCTAGCATGCACTTCCGGGACCAGGCAAGGTCAACGGGACCGGATTCCACATCTTACTTCGTACGCAGCATGGCTTCGGAGGCCGGGCTTCGGCACTAGTCGCTCGACATTCACACGCTTCAGTGAACCAGCAAACCCGTGGTCCCTGTCCTACCCGGAACAGCGAGATTGGGGCGTTTCACTCAGTGCCTCAAAGTCCGGGTTCGCGGAGCGTCGCAGGCGAATCCAGGGATCGCATATGGGCGCTCTCAGCGCGCCTTTGATGCGCCGCAGGGTTGGGTTGGCCGATACCGTGTGGGTGCGTCCTTTAAGAATGCTGGTCAGCCGGCTGGACGGAAGGGCCATTCATGCTCCGGGGCCCTTGTGTAGCGTGGCCCCAACCACGTATCCAGACGGCGTTTGCGGGCCACTAGGGCCGTCGCCGCGGCAAGGCGGCGGGCGAACACGGGCCGGTAGGCTGGAGATTCGTCGAGATATCTTCAGGGCCCGTCCTGCGCCGCCTGTTTTCTTGCCGGTTCCGATTAACCTTTTCCGCGCTGGCCGTGTGCCGAGAAATACCTTGCCGGCGGCCGAGCTTGCGGCTGCGGCTGCCCGCACGAGGCTTGGTCTGCCGATGGCTAAAGCCTCAGAGCTTGGCGCTACCAGCGTGGCACCGGGGCCGCTTGCAGAATTCGGTGAGGTCGCGGGTCCGCTGGATTTGCAGGATTGGACACCGAATATCTTCTGTAGCCAGCAGGAATTGAATTGCGCACCGATGAATGGTAGCCCTGGAACCTGCACCGTAAGGGAGGACGAACGGTTCTTGCGGGTTGGATTTACCAAGTTCTTTTCTTATGGGCCCGATGAAAACCGCGTCAGCTACACTACCGAGCAAGGCACGGCCCTAACTGGATCCGATTTCGAGTTGCGTAGTGGAGTGCACTGGTTTCCTGATGGGATCAGCGTTATAAGCTGTGTGGACATACCCATTGTCGATGATAGCGAGGATGAGGATGACGAGACCTTCGTACTCGAGCTGTCCAATCTCATGGGAGCATTCCGCCCGCCTGTAATACCGTATCCGCAGACAACCGTTACCATTACGGACGATGACGGGGAGCCGGGAATTTCCATTTCCAGCGAGCGAGCGGACGAGGATGCCGGATCCATGACCTTTACGGTGAGCATGGACCGTGCGCGTACCTCCGACGTGCAGGTGGACTACGCGACGAGCGACGGGGCAGCAATTCTTGGAAAGGATGAGGCGCCTGCGACGGCGGATGTGGACTATACCGCCGATAGCGGCACGGTCACGATTCCTGTGGGGCAGACAAGCGGCAGCATTGTCATCTCAATAAAAGATGACGACGTGGCCGAGTGGGACGAAGTATTCACGATCACGCTCTCGAATGCAGTCGGCGCCTCGATAGCCGATGGCACGGGCGTGGGAGAAATCATTGACGATGAGCCCATCCCGAAGCTGACCATATCACCCGCCAGCGCCAAGGAGGGCGAAGACGAGTCTATTACATTCTATGTTTCGCTTTCGCCTGTTACGGACCGGGAGGTGAGCTTCGACTACTCGACGATAAATGGGACGGCGACGCAAGGCTCGGATTTTAGAACAAGCTCGAATAGGACCGTGCGGATCCCTGCGCTAGGGAGCGAGGCTACGATTAGTATCGAGGTAGTCGACGACGAAGTCTTTGAGCTAACCGAGCATTTTGAGGTACAGATTCACAATGTAAAATGCGCAGAAATTGCTGGTAGTGACCGGATTACGGGGACCATTTTTGACGATGACCCGATGCCCACTATTTCCATTGAAGACGCGAGCGCCGAAGAGGTGGACGGCAGAATTATATTCCAGATATCGCTAAGTAACCGCAGCGCCGTTGCCACCCTCGGCAGATACTGGACAGCCGAGGAAGAGGGGGACACGGCGCTTGAAGGCGAAGACTACGAAGGCGTTAGCAACCAGGCGTTCAGAATCGAGCCGCTGTCTTTGACAGGGAGTGTGCGGGTCAGGCTCATACGGGATGACCTTGTGGAAGGCATGGACGAGACCTTCACCGCATGGATTGGTAGCGCCCAGAACGGAGTCATAGACACTGAAAACGGCGAAGTGTCAGCCACGGGGACCATTGTTGACAGCGATAAGGCTGAACTGAGCGTGAAGGATGTAAGGGTTAGGGAAGAAGAAGGGCCGGCCGAATTTATCATATCCATGAGCGCCGCGAACGTGTCCCCCGTTAGCCTGCATTATGCCACGGGCGCCGGGACCGCCACGGCGGATGTGGACTATGAAGAGACTAGCGGGGATCTGACCATTCGACCGGGGCGAAAGGATACGACCATTCTTGTACCGATTATTGATGACGACCTCGCTGAGGTATTAGAAGACTTTACGTTTCTTTTGTCCAGTCCGGTGGGTGCGACCATTAGGGAAGGCGAAGCCACGGGGACGATAGTCGACGAAGATACCGCCCCGCAGAACGTGACTTGCCCGGGAAGTCCCTATTCCTTCTTTACGCTGGAGGAAGTAACACGCATTACGTTCGATTGCATAGTGGAGCCAGACCAGCCGTTCGAATACTCCTGGACGGGCGCATCCACGGACTTGCTTAGCGATGTGGCCGCGCTAAGGCCTGACTTCGTCTTTGATCGCCGCGACCATAGGAATCTGCCACAAACGTTTACGTATACGATAGCCGTAACAGGGGGCGGCGTAACCGTGACCAATGAAGTAGAGGTAACGGCGAAGCGTCATACGACGTTGTATCTACAATGCCCGGGTGATGAGGTATCGCACGTGGACATCCTTGGCACCATCCGAGTGGATGAAGGAGAGGATGATTTTGAGTTATTCTGCGACGTATATGATCTGGTCGGTCCGCTTCCGAGATCCGAAATCGTCTGGACATGGAGCGGATCGGAGGAGGCTATTGCGCGCGTCGGAGGCGAATCGGAGACGGCCACGGAGAAGCTTGTGTTTAAGGTTCCCGGCCTAGTGCAGGCGGAACAGCGTTTTCGCTACGACGTGGCTATTTCAGGAGAAGGCTTGGTTCCGGAAAGTGGTTGGTTGATCATAGTGGTGAAGAACGTGTCGGATTCCGGGATCCTGCTAAGCGCCAGTCCAAATACGCTCGGCGAAGGCAGTGGAAGGACGACGCTAACCGTTACCGCAACGATGGAAACGGGGCAGGCATCCTCCGAAACAGAGGTAGAGCTATCGGCAGCGGGCATTACCGCCACAAGCGGCGATTATTCGGCGCAAACAGATGCTAGTGTGACCATCGCTGCCGGGAGTAGCAGTACCTCCACCTCTTTCTGGGTGGAGGTGCAGGACGATTCGTCGGATGAACCAGACGAGTCGTTCGCCATATCCGGAAGCGCAACGGGGGATGTCGCGGTGGGCGATGCCGTCATTACCATCGAGGACAATGACGCTGCGCCTACGATCAGCATAGTGGATGACGACGCGGAAGAAGGCAGCGCTGCCGAGTTTGCCGTGAAGCTTAGCGCCGCCAGCGCGAAGGAAGTCACCGTGCTCTACGCTACCCGCGGCGGAACGGCGCAGTCGGGCACGGACTACGTAGCTACGACAGGAACGCTCGTCATTCCACCGGGCAAGGGGGATACAACCATTGCCGTAGCTACCATAGATGACGAC
Source organism: Rhodothermales bacterium (assembly GCA_965216255.1). Classification (GTDB taxonomy): domain Bacteria; phylum Bacteroidota; class Rhodothermia; order Rhodothermales; family Bin80. The sequence continues at coordinate 1,448,538 of OZ244148.1, read as the reverse complement.
ATTGACGAGACGGCGGAGATGTTTACGGTCATGCTCTCGGGTGCGCTAAATGCGACGCTGACGGATTTCGAGGCAGTGGGGACGATTGAGGACAATGACAGCGGGCCGATAGTAGCCGTTGCCCCTACGAGAGTGGAAGAGGGAGACCGAGCGGTGTTCAGTGTGACACTAAGTACAGCCAGCGCTTCCCAGGTCTCGGTATCCTATGCGACAGCGAACGGATCGGCCGTGGCAGGAGCGGACTTCACAGCCACGGATGGCACGCTGCGCATTCCACCAGGGAAGACGGACACAACAATTTCCGTTCCCACGAGAGAGGACAATATATCTGAGCCGGTGGAAGATTTTGTGATGAGGCTCGCGGATCCGCAGAATGCGGAGCTGCACGTTGAAGAGGCCACCGGCACGATTGAGGATGATGACGCACCGCCGAGGGTGGACATTACGGATGCCGCGCCGACAGAAGAGGGGCAGCCGTCGGCGTTCCCCGTAAAGGTCACTCCTGCGAGCGGACGCCAGATCACGGTCCTCTATGTGACCTCGGATGGCACGGCGAAGGCTGGTAATGACTATATGGCTCTGACCCGCACGCTGGTGATTCCGCCGGGGAAGACGGACACGACGATTGCCGTGGCCACGATAGATGACGGAAATTACGAGCCGGAAGAGGATTTCCTGGTTACGCTCTTCGCGGCTCCGCAGGATGCCACGTTCGGAGATGCCGAGGCTACGGGAACCATCGAGGACAATGACGAGGCGCCATCAGTAGACGTGGCGGCTGCCGCGGTCGTAGTGGAGGGGGAACCGCTTGTGTTTGCCGTGACGGTAGCTCCCGTAAGCGAGCTGCCGCTTGAAGTACATTATGCAACCTCGGACGGGACAGCAGCGGCGGGAGCAGATTACGAAGCCACCAGTGGCACGCTGGTGATTCCGCCGGGAAAGACGGATACCACGGTTACCGTCACCACTATAGATGACGATCTGGACGAGGTGGACCATGAGACCGTAACGCTGACGCTGTCTGCGCCCACCGATGCCGTGCTGGGCGCTTCCGAAGCGATAGGAAGCATTGCGGACAATGACGGCAAGCCGGCGATTAGTATTGTTGCTGCCGAGGCGGTGGAAGAGGGAGGGGATGCCGTATTTGGCGTGCGACTAAGTGCGGAAAGCGGTGCTGATGTCACGCTACAGTACGAGACTTCGGATGGGACGGCGGAGGCTGGTTCGGATTATACGAGCGCGACCGGCACGCTCGTGATTCCGCCAGGCAAGAGGGATACGACGATTACCGTGGTCACGCTGGAGGACGAGATTGACGAAGAGCTTGAGGAGCGGTTCGACTTGGTAATTTCGGTGCCCGAGAATGCCACGCTCGGAGCTTCTGTCGGAAGCGGTACGATTCTGGACAACGATGCCATGCCTGTATTAACCGTATTGGATGCAGAGACGGTAACGGAAGGGGATGATGCAGTATTTACCGTCTCGCTGAATGCAGAAAGCGGCCTGGAAGTGATGGTGCGGTATCAGACCGTGGATGGTACGGCAATAGGAGGTGCAGATTTTACGGCCCACACGCAAGAGACTCTTATCATCCCGCCCGGCAAGAGAGATACGACAATAACGGTTGCCACGCGGGATGACCCGCTGCACGAGGCAGACGAGGAGACGTTTGCCCTCGCGCTGTCGGACGTGGAGAACGCCGTCTTGGGAGGCACCGTGGCCGGGGGGACGATAGCGGACAATGATGCGCCTCCTTCGTTGTCGATTGCGGATGCGGTGGCCGTGACGGAGGGCAGTGATGCGGTTTTTGTTATGACGCTGAGTGAGGCCAGTGGCCTCCAGGTGGTGGTAGACGCAGCCAGCAGCGACGGTAGCGCCACGGCTGGGGAGGACTATGAAGGGGTTTCAAACACGCTCGTTTTTGCGCCGGGTGCCAGGGAGGCGATGCTAGCGATTGTAACGCTGGACGATGTGCAGGATGAGGATCCGGTGGAGGATTTTGTGGTCACGCTCTCTGATGCGACCAACGCAATGCTGGGCGATGACGTAGCCGTGGGGATGATCGTGGATAACGAAGCGCCGGCGCTGTCAATCGGGGATGAGACAATAAATGAGCGGGCAGGCACGGCCGTATTTACGGTGACACTTAACGTCGAGAGCGCAAGAACAATAACGCTGGACTATGCGACGGAGGATGGCACGGCGGTAGCGGGAGAGGATTACTCGGAGACCGGCGGTACGCTAAGGTTTGATGCGGGTGATATGGAGCAGCAGATATTGGTGGAGATCCTGGCAGATGACCTGGATGAAGCGGACGAGACGTTTGTGGTCCGGCTGAGTGATGCAAACAATGCTGATATAGCTGTTAGTGAAGCGGTAGGCACGATCGTGGACGATCAGCCGATGCTGAGCATAGACGATGTAGCCGTAATAGAGGGTGCCGGGCAGGCGGAGTTTCAGGTTACGATGAGCGCGTCCAGCGAACATGCAGTGACCGTAGACTATACGACGAAAAATGGCAGCGCAGAGGCGGGATCGGACTACACGGAGATCAGTGGCACGCTAGTATTTGAAGCCGGGCAGACGGAGCAGCCTATTTCGGTAGACATCCTGGGAGACAGCATTCATGAGCCAACGGAGACATTCAGAGTGCTATTGAATAGTCCCTCGGCAGCGTCCATACTGGACGGGGAGGGCAGTGGTACGATAGAGGATGATGATGATGAGTCACTGCTGCAGATAAATGATGCGACGGTAAGTGAAGGTGCCGGCGAGGCAGTACTTGTCGTGAGGCTGAATGCGGCAGCGGAGCAGGTAATCAGGGTGGACTATGCGACGGAGGACGGCACTGCGGAAGCGGGAAGGGACTATGAGGCTGCCTCCGGTACGCTGACATTTGAGGCAGGAGAAACGGTGCTGCTGATAGATGTGCCCATAGTAAACGATGACTTGGATGAGGCGGACGAGTCCTTTGTAGTGCGCCTCACCAATGCGGAGCATGCGGCCCTGTCAGATCCGGAGGGCGTGGTGACGATCGCGGACAATCAGCCGATGCTGTATGTGAACGGTGTCGTGGTAGGGGAAGAAGTTGGGGAGGCTGTATTTGAGGTGACACTCAGCGCACCCAGCGTGCATCCGGTCACGGTGGACTACGCGACGGAAGATGGTAGTGCGGAGGCGGGATTGGACTACACGGAAATCAGTGGCACGCTGGTTTTTGTTCCGGACCAGACAGTGCTGCAGATAAAGGTAGCGATAGCGGATGACCGCCTGCTTGAGGAGGAGGAAACTTTTCTTGTGAAGCTGGAGCGGTCTACGTCAGCGTTGATATCTCGCGCGGAGGCTACGGGCAGGATTGTGGACAATGACGGGCCGGCGTTGCTGTTGGCGCGGGATACCGAGGTGTTCGAGCACGAGGCGGCAGCGGTGCTGGAGGTGGAGATGACATCGGAGAACCAGGAGGAGGTGCGCGTGCGCTATGCGACCATCGATGGGACAGCGGTGGCAGGGGAGGACTACCTGGCGACCGAGGGAGAGTTGGTGTTTGCGCCAGGGCAAACGCGGAAGAGGATGGAAATAGAGCTGCCCGAGGACGACACAGTACCGGAAGCTCCAGAGAGGTTCTTTGTGCAGCTCAGTGATGGCACCGTAGAGATTGGTCGTGCCGTGGCGGAGGTGACGATATGGGACAATGATCAGCCGTTGGAGATGTCTGTGGGAGACGCAGCTCCGGTAGCGGAAAATGGGGGGCGCGTGACGTTTACGGTGAGCCTGAATGATACGCCTGGCGTGGAAGTGCAAGTGCGTTATGCTACCAAAGATGGCACCGCTACGGCGGGCGACGATTATGACCATAAGGACGGCAGCCTGGTGTTTCCGCCGGGCGAGCGGGTGCAGCGCGTGGATGTGGCGGTATTGGATGATGCCATAGATGAGCCGAATGAGACGTTCAGCCTGGTGCTAAGTGATGTGCAGGGAGCGGAAATAGTGGACGCTACGGGTAGGGGCACGATCCTGGATAATGAAGGGGCTGCGACGCTAAGCATAGCGGAGCGTGTGATAGTGGAGGAGACTGCGGGCAGTGTGTCCGTCCTCGTGGCGCTGCGTCCGGCTTCGGGCCAGGAGGTGACCGTGCAGTATTTGACATCCGACGGTACGGCGACATCAGGAGCGGACTACGAAGCAGCCAGTAGCACGCTCAGCATTCCGGCGGGGACCCAGGGGGCTGCTATTGAGATAACCATTTTGGATGACGCCCTCGTAGAGCGGGATGAGACATTCAGTGTGGCGCTCCTGGATGCGGCTAACGCTGTGCTTGCGTCAAACTCTGCTGAGGTAACGATAGTGTCCGATGACGTGCCCGAAATCAGTATTAATGATGTGGCGGTGCCGGAGCATAATGATGCGCGGTTTACGGTAAGTCTGAATGCGGTGAGTCACGAGGCGGTAACCGTGAACTACTCGAGTGTGGATGGCACGGCCATTCATGGTGCAGACTATTATGGTCCGGCGGGAATTCTTACGATTGGTGCGGGGCAGCTTAGTGGGTATATAGATGTAACGGTTATTGAGGACGGGCTGTCGGAGCCATCGGAGACTTTCGCGATAGTGCTAAGCGGCGAGACGAACGCTGTGCTGGGAGACGGTGAGGGGCAGGGTACCATCCTCGACAACGACGTGTACAACTTGAGTATAGATAACGTGGTGGTGGCAGAATCAGGCGGCATGGCGGTATTCACGGTGTCGTTGGACTACCGCAATACGGACCAAGAAGTGTTGGTGGAATATGTGACGGTGGATGGCACGGCAGCCTCGGGAATGGACTACGAGGGAGTCAGCGGGACGCTGGTCTTTCCAATGGCGGTGCAGCGGCGCACGATAGAGGTGCCAATACTGGATGACACGGAGCACGAGGCGGACGAGATGTTTACGATGTTCCTAAGCCGAGCGCAGCACGCGGTGCTCCTAAATCGTACAGGCACGGGCACCATCCGGGATGATGACCTCCGCAAGCTTAGCGTTTCAGATGTTCGCGTGGCAGAGGATGTCGGTGTGGCGGCGTTCAACGTATGGCTAGACGGGGTAAGCCTGAAGCCGATCGAGGTGCAGTTCGGGACCTCGGGCCGGACGGCTATTGAAGGCGCAGACTATGTGGGGAGGCAGGGTACGGTGACGTTTGCGCTTGGCGAAACGTCAAAGGATATCGAAATAGTGATTGTAGACGATGAAATAAATGAGCATGAGGAGACCTTTGCGGTGATGCTGGCCGGGGTGCAGCAAGCGGAGCTTGTAAGCAGCGAGGCCGTGGGAACGATTGTGGACAATGATGCGGAGCCTGTGGTGAGTCTTACGCGGAACGTGCGGGTAGGGGAGGGTGCGGGCAACGCGGAATTCACGGCGATGCTAAGCGGCGAGAGCGCCTGGAATGTGACGGTCGACTTCGAGACAACGGATGGCACGGCGAAATCGGGCTTGGATTACGGAGAAAAGTCGGGAACGCTGACCTTCCCGGCAGGAGCCCTTATGGGCAGTATCATGGTTCCCATTTTGGATGACGAGGAAGATGAGCCCAATGAGACCTTTGCCGTACATCTAGTAGTGGCGACGCAGGCAGGGCTGGGAGCCCGGGAGGCACTGGGAATCATTGAGGACGACGATGCGGCGCCGGTGCTGGAGATAAATAATGTGACGGTGCCGGAGAGTGCAGGTAGCGCGTGGTTTACGGTGCGCCTTGGGCGGCCGTCGGCGTACGAGGTGCGGGTGGACTACGTTACGGCGGATGAGACGGCAGTCGCGGGCGCGGACTATACGGCAGTGTCGGGCACGCTCGTATATGCGACAGGCGTGCTAGAGCAGCGTATTGAGGTGCCAATACTGGCGGACAATCTGGACGAGGAGGATGTGGAAACATTCCTGGTTCGACTAAGCAGCGCCGTGCATGCGGAGATAGGCGCCCCCGAAGGTCGTGGCAGCATCACGGACACAGACGAGCCGATAGCATTGTCGATCCATGACGTAACGGTTTCAGAGGCCGGGGAATCGGCGGTATTTGTCGTGACGATGAACCGCCCAAGCGGCCGGGTAGTAAGCGTGCGCTTTTCGAGTTCGGATGATACGGCGGAAGCGGGATCGGACTACACGTCTTCGAACGGGATCATGACGTTTGAGCCGGGCAGCTCGACGGGTGCGATAACCGTGGCGATCCTGGACGATGTAATGGACGAAGAAGATGAAGAGAGGTTTATGGTGACGCTGCGGGCACCTGTCAATGCCCGGATTGCGCAGGCCGTGGGTATTGGAACCATCCTGGACGATGAGGGCGTGCCTGGTCTTCGGATAGAGGATGTGGTTGTGGCAGAGAACGGGGGTGCAGCGCGCTTCCGCGTAGTGCTCACGGAGCCGAGCGGTCTCCTGATCTCGGTGCGCTACCGTACCGTGGACGGAAGTGCGGAGGCGGGTTCGGACTATGTGGCGCAGGCGGGTGGGATCACATTTGCGCCAGGAGCGGTAGAATCGTGGATAGCGGTGCCACTCTTGCGGGATGGCCACGACGGGCGCGAGGAGACGTTCACGGTGCGTTTGGAATCGGCAGCGCATGCTCACATTGCCGATGGCTTGGCAACGGGCACGATCATGGAGAAATGGTCACCTTTGGCGGCAGTGTTGGAGGAGTGGGTGGCGCGCTTTACCCGGACAGCGGCCGTGGATGTAGTGGAAGCGCTAACGGAACGAATGCGGTGGGAGAATGCGGCCCCGCAGTGTACTCCGATGGCAAGCCGCGAAATGGCCGTGTTGCGCTACGCGGATCGGTTCAGCCCGCCTTCGGCAGCAGAGTTGCTTTCAGGCTGTGCGATGGCGCTTCGATTAGACACGGATCGTGGAAAGATGAGCGTGTGGGGCCGGGGCGCGTTTACCCGCTTTAATGGCCGGGAGGGTGCGCTGCGCTTGGGTGGCGATGTGGCGACGTCCACCGTGGGCGCAGACTATGTGGTGGGCAGGGGTTGGATGATAGGCGTATTGGGCTCGCACAGCCGGGGCACAGGGACGTACGGGGCGTATGAATTCGAAGGACAAGCTGCGTCGCGGCTAACGGGACTTTACCCGTATGTGCGCTATAGTGCGGAGGGCATCTCCGCATGGGGTGTGGCGGGCTATGGGCGGGGCATGGCAGAATTGGACGAAGCGGAAGAGATTTCGCTCGGTTCGCTCCTGGGAGCGCTCGGAGCACGTGGCCCGGTTGCACGCGCGGGGCGGGCGGAATTATCGTACATGGCGGATGCGCTCAAGGTGCGCACGAACGGATCGGAAGCGCTGTCCGTCCAAGTGAGCAGGTTGCGGGCGGGTCTTGAGGGAGCTCTTGTGCTGGGTCACGGGCTGCGCCCTTACGTGGAGATGGGGCTGCGCCGAGACGGGGGTGATGCAGAGACGGGCTATGGCGTGGAGGTTGGCGGTGGCGTGCGCTACGGAGGAGGCCAGCTACGCGCGGAGGTGAATTCACGGGGTTTGGTGGCCCATGCAGCAGAAGGCTTTACGGAGTGGGGACTGGCGGGATCGCTACGCTACGGGGCGCAAGACGGGTTGGGGCCGACGGCAGCGCTGGTGCCTGCATGGGGGCGCGCCCATGCGGGAGGCATCACATCGTTGTGGCGTCATGACACGGTAGCGGATGCGGCATCCGGCTCGGCCTCAGACGGCCGCATGGAATTGGAAGTGGGCTACGGCGTGCCGTCCTGGCGCGGCGTAGCACGCCCGTTACTGGCGATCACACTACGAGAACTGGGCAGAGATTATCGCATGGGCTATGCCGTGCAGCTGCCCAACAGCCTTAGCCTTTCAGCCTCTGCCATAGCCCGCGAAAATTCGACTCCGTACAGGCCTGTAGCCTACGGTATAAGCGTGCACGCGGGTCTGCGGTGGTAGGCATAGCGACGATCGCGCTGCAGAGATCGGCCTTGTGGTACCCGTACGTCAGGTGTGATTCGCGTTCCTTCCAATGCCGGGAGAGCCCCCCCCTTCTGGCAACGTCGGAAACGGGCCGGCCAGGAAAGCATGTGGGACGCGCGGCATCCTTGCAGACGGCGCCATGCGGCCCGGCCAGCGAATTCACGCTAATAGCTCCTGTCAGGCAGAGCGTGCCTTGTGCAGCGCCTCCGCGATTCGGCCCGGGTTCCAGGTCCGATAGCAGCGCAGCGATTGTTCTCCTGCATACTTGGGCTCTCAATTCCAGCCTCGCACCGGGCTCACGGATCTAATTCTCGCAGTCGCCCTGCGTGTCCGCTTCGCGGGCCGCATCCTCCGGTAGCCACCGCACTTTGCAAATGCTTGGGCCCTTTGGCGCAACATCCACTTGCCTCGGAATGCATGGGTATGAAAAAGGTGATTCGCAGTGGCCAGGTAAAAAGCATTTGCGACGTCCGCAGCGCATGGCCACAGGTCCGGTTAGGTATGGCCGCGGCCGGTCCATCGCATGGCGCTGCGTTACATGCCTAGGCTCTGCCTGTTGCGTTTTGCCAAGACGTCGCGGCGAGCACTACGGATACGGGTTGAGCGCCCGCGTCATCCGCTATTCGGAGCATCAAACCTCTGCGCGTGCCGCCTCGCCGAAGCTCCGTGTGCTTCGGCAACGGCCAGCACAATCGGGAACTGATTCCATTCAGGATCGTGAGCGTGCTGGCTTTAGTTCGGGGGATACTGGTCACGTATGGGTATCAGGGAGATTGTTCCTACTGTGAAGTCAAGGAGCCGTGGGCTCGCACTGGTCCTCCTGCTGGCTGCCGGCATTGAAGGGTTGCTGGCCCAGGAGTTGCCCAAGATTGACGTGGATCATGCCGCCTTTGCCTACGATGAGGAAAGCGCGGCTGTGGAGGTTTACTTGGCATTCGAAGCGGAGAGCCTGACGTATATGGAGCGAGATGGCCGCTTTGTAACGACGGTGCCGCTAGCGCTAAGTCTCGTGCGGGCATCGGATGCGAGCCTGGACGGGACGCCGCTAGCTGCCGTGTGGGAGCAACAGCAGGACGTAGAATTTGTTGTTTCAGATTCGGCGGCAATAGTCGAAGGCCAGTTTTTCGTGCGGCAGGCGAGACTGACCGCCCCTCCCGGAGAATATGAGCTTGTGGTGGCGCTGGCTACGGGTGGAGACGCCCCCGCCCCCGATGTCAGGCGCGATATCATTATACCTGATTTTTTCGACTCCAGCGCATCCCGTATATCGGACATTACCATAGCGACGGCCATCGGGCGCTCCAGCGACCGCGAGGACCCATTTTACAAGAATGGCCTCAGCATCATGCCAAATCCAAATCACCTCTTCGGCGAAGGAGTGGCGCAGCTATTCTACTACACGGAGGTGTACCATGCAGAGCATCTCGCCGGTGACAATGGACAGTATACCGCACTCATTTTTGTGTCAGCGGCCAACAGCGCAGGGCCACTTGGAGGCATGCAAAAACGATTGGTCAGGCAAGTGCGGACGCCGGATGTGCTGGTCGGCTCATTTGCACTGGATGCTCTAGCGACCGGTACGTATTTCGTGCATGTGGTGCTACTGGACGAAAGTAACGAGGCGCAAGGAGAGCAGACCCAGAAATTCTTCGTTTACAATCCTGCGGTGACGGCTGCCGAGATTGTGGAGTTGGAGTTGAGCTTTGAATCGAGCCAGTATGCTTCGATGCCGGAGGACGAAGTGGAAAGCGCGATGCAGGTCATCAGAATCATTGCCACAGATCAGGAGGACCGGCGCATACGCCAGATCAAGGAACTGGATGAACGACGCCGTTTCTTGATGGATTTCTGGAAGGTGAGGGATCCCAGCCCGGCAACGGCTGAGAACGAAGAGTTTGATGAATTCTACACGCGCCTGCTCTATGCGAACGAACGGTATTCCGTACGCAGCAAGGAAGGATGGGACACGGACAGGGGCAGGGCCCTGATCAAATACGGTGCGCCTTCGGCCGTTGAACCGCATCTGTATGAGCGGGATCTCAAGCCCTACGAACTGTGGACGTATCACAACATTTCAGGCGCAGGTCAGGCAATTTTCGTGTTTGCGGACCTTGATGGATTCGGGGAATTCCAGCTCATTCATTCTACAGTTGCAGGTGAGCGCAAACTAGTCAATTGGCGGCAGGAGCTACGCTCTTCCTATTGATTGCGAATGACGGGCGAACGTGTTACCGTAGCCTCACTGGGTGAGCATGTAGGTTGTGCGGTTGTCCTGGAAGGATGGCTGTATAACAAGCGGAGTTCGAAGGGTCTGCAGTTCCTAGTATTGCGCGACGGTACCGGTATAGTACAGTGCGTAGCCAGCCGCCAGGAGCTGGGAGCGCCGTGCTGGGAGGTGGCGGAGTCGGCTACGCAGGAAAGCGCGGTTCGCGTGAGCGGGTATGTGGTAGAGGACAACCGCCAGGTAGGGGGTGTGGAGGTCCACATTGAGGACCTCGAGATAATTGCCCAGGCAGAGCCGTATCCTATCCGGCCGAAGGAGCACGGCGTGGAATTTTTGATGGAGCGGCGGCATCTGTGGCTTCGGAGCCGGCGGCAGTGGGCCGTGCTTCGTGTCAGGAATCGGGTGATCATGTCCATCCACGAGTTCTTCCAGGAGCGGGGTTTTTTGCAGATGGATGCACCGATACTGACGGGGAGTGCGGTCGAAGGGACGAGCACGCTCTTCGAACTCGACTACTTTGGGGCACCGGCCTATCTGACACAGAGTGGACAGCTGCACGGCGAAGCCATGGCCATGGCATTCGGCAAGATCTATACTTTCGGTCCCACGTTCAGGGCGGAAAAATCCAAGACGCGGCGCCACCTAACCGAATTCTGGATGATCGAGCCGGAGATGGCGTTCTATGATCTGGACATGAACATGGAGCTGGCGGAGGCCTTCGTCATCCGTGTAGTGAGAGACGCCCTGCGAGACTGCCCGGAGGAGCTTGGAGTGCTGAGGCGAAATACCGGGCCGCTTGAAGCCGTGAAGAAGCCGTTTCCGCGTCTCACATACACGGAGGCCGTAGCGTTGCTACATAGCGAAGCGACGCGAGATCTGCTGGATGAAAGGCAAGACCGTCTTGGCCGGGAGTGCGTGCTGTTAACAGAAGAGCAGGACGGACAGCGGCGCATCTACGGCCAGGTAAAGGAATGGAAGCGCAGGCGACTGCAGGCGCGCGAGATCGAAATCAACAAGAGGCTGAACGAGATTGAGGAAGAGTTGCGCAATATTCCGGAGTGGCGACGTTCTGCACGGGATTTCGAGTGGGGCCGCGATTTCGGGGGAAGCGACGAAACGCTGCTGACTTGGCACTTTGACCGGCCCATTATCGTGCACCGGTATCCGGCTGCAGTAAAGGCCTTTTACATGAAGCGGGACCCGGAGGACGAGCGCATCGCCCTGGGGATGGATGTGCTGGCTCCGGAAGGCCATGGGGAGGTAATTGGAGGCGGCGAACGCGCCACCGACCTCGGCTTTCTTGAGCGTCAGGTAGAGGCGCATAACCTGCCGCGCGAGGCCTTTGAATGGTACTTTGATTTGCGGCGCTACGGATCGGTGCCGCACAGCGGCTTTGGACTGGGCCTAGAGCGCACCGTAGCGTGGATATGTGGACTGGACCATATTCGGGAAACCATTCCGTTTCCTCGGCTGCTTGGGCGGATTTCGCCATAGATGAGTGCGGCTGGCGCTGCCTGGAAGCGGCCTAGTGCGTTACAAGCGTGGTGCGATGTCCGCCATGGAAAGGCGGTGCTTCGAAGGATAGAGATCCCTGCCAGCCAGGATATTGGCAGTACAAGTTGGCGACTCCATAATCTGGCGATTCATGGAGCTGGATCGCGGCTGCTATCCCGGCGGAGATCGTTGTCAAAAGCTGTTTAAATGTAACCGTCCGGTGAGTGTGTCACGTAGCGACACGGAGGTGAAAATATGGCATAGCTAACGCGTCCGTAACTACGTACGGGATGGGGGTCGGCCCCATAAGCGCTAACCGGTTAGCGTGCCGGGAAAATAGCATTCAACTTGGATGGTTCTAGTTCTAGGAGGAGCAGCCAGCAATCTGGAGATTGCTGGCCATTGCTGCATCACCTCGGCCAGGGAGTATCCCGATTCAATCGCGCGTATGACTTGGTTGAGGGCGAACTTGAAGTGCCTCCATATGCTGCGCCTGCATGTCATGGCCCCAAGGGGAAAGCGTCCGTACGTGACGGACAATCTTTTCGGTCAATAGCGCGACCAGTAACTTCCCGTATAGCCAAGCTTTAGCGCTCTCGTCATCGAATTTCGGCAGGTGGCCCTTAACGAATTGAAACGCTTGAACACCCATGCAACCTGCCAGCGTAGTCTGTACCATTCGAGCATTTCCTGTGGTTAAAACTTGCCCGTTGGGAAGGTGGTAAACAAGATGACGTAGCGTGCGAAACGAAAGGTTTACTCCAGTGGCTTCTTTCCCTTCCGCTGCGCGGTCTTGTAAATCTTGGTATGCGCCTCTTCAATCGCTTCATCCGTCTTGCGCAGCACACAAATGTGCGGCCCTTTACCGGGGTACTGCCTGTACTGCTGCTGTCCAGACTCCCATAGCCCCAGCCCGCTGTAAGGATTCCACGGACACCAAATGGTCAATGGGCTGGCCGGATTCCGTTTCGAAGTGCAACGCACTGGTGTTCACACGCACTGCCGCGTAGCCGCGGGAGGTTTCCACATGTTGAATGCCAGTGCCTGTGGCATAGCCTCGGTCAGCCAGTACGTAGTCGCCCGCACGGACTGGAAATTGGTTGCCTGATTCGTTCGTGCCTGGCCCCTTCGTCCCAGTCAATTTGAACAATCGCAGCCCATTGAAGGCAGGTTAACACTGAAATGCAGCCTCCACATTGATCCAGAGCGGCCTGGCTTGTGTACAACGGTGGCATCGAACGTTGAAGCCCCTCGCTTGCCGCCTCAATGCCATGCTCCTGGAATAGCTCCATACACAAGGCATAAAGCCAATCTTTTGACTTCCGCAGCCGCTTGGCAGGGCTACGTCCGACAAATCGGCCAGGTGAGCTTGGCGCGCTCGCACAACGGTCTCCCGTAGTGAGTGCCCGCAACCCAGGTGGATTAGCAGTGTCCGGAGGAGGCTTTCCAGTGACTTGTCCTTAAGCAGCACGTGCGATGCTCCGGTAAAGGCGTCCAGTTGCTGCCAATTCTTGGGCATGAACGACGCCAGCACGGCCCAGTCCTCGCCCGTCTGTGCTTTCGAAACGGTTTCCTTCATCTGAAGTCAATCGCTTGGCGACGAAGTAGCGATACTCTTGACCCCATTACCAACGGACAGGATGGTAGGCGGTCTGAGCTTCGTGCTACCCCGCGCCTGGATTTGTTTGCTGCAACAGGCATCCGTGTTCCCGACTACGGCAACTCACCGTTAATGGGATTAACATACTGGAATCGAATCAGACAACCGAGTTAGCGCTTATGGGCGAGAATCCCCAGGGCTACTCGACAGTACATCTAATCTGTGTGGAGGGGTATTCGCAGGCAAATGGCTTAGTATTGGATGCGGAAGACTTAAGATTCTTTGAAGCGTAGCGGCCGTTACCTTGCTGGGCCCGCCGGCAGACCATTATGAGCTGGCTTCATAATACGGCCGCGGTCACGCCCGGGCTTGTTGCGTAGCGCGGCGCTATGGCGACGGCTATGTCGCCAATGCAGGCGTGGATTCGGGCAGCGTCTTCCAGTAATGTGGAAGCAGTTCGCGGAGGTGACCTTAAGAGATGTTCCAAAGTGCTCCTGCAGGGCCGTGTAGAGCCCCCGTGACCCCGGCATCACCGCAACCTAGGCCCCGGCCTGTGCCAAGTGCGATGAGGTGCTGCAGCATCCGCTCTAGGGCGTCTCTATTGTACAGCGTCGACTCCGCAAAGCCCTGCATCCGCTTGCGGCCCTCGATGGTGGTGGCCCCCATGGAAAAGACGAACGGCGTGCCCTGCACACAGGCGGCGTCCATCCCCAGCGCCACGTAGTCTTCTTGGTAAGCGTCCGGTGAAGTACAGGTCAGCGGCAGCTACAGGTGTGCCGATGGGTACAGGACGGCTGGAAGGCGGAGAGCAGGTGGGCTTGCCGGATCCGGCACACTCGGCGCTTGGCAGTTATGCCGCCTTGTTTTTGTCAGCTTGTCGTGCTTTCTGCCAATGATGAGGCAAGAGGTCAGCTACGCGCCTGGCCGGATGCGTCGGGATGCGCTCGAACACGTCCGTGAGCCACTCCTGGGGATTAACGCCGTGTAGCTTGCACGTGCCAAGTAGCCAATAGACCACGGCTGCCCGCTGGGCCGCATCATGTGATCCCGCGAACAGGTAATTCTTGCGGCCGATAACCAACGGCCGCAGGGCATTGTCGATGAGGTTATTGTCCAGCTCCACGCGGCCCTCATCCAGGTATCGGGCCAGCCTTTTCCAAAGGCCGAGCGTATAGTTGGTCGCCTGGCCCCAAGGGCTCTTGGGCAATCCCCCGTTCGCCTCCAGCCAGGGCTTCAGCGCTTCCAGTACAGGCCGGGCTTCTTCCTGACGTACCTCGCGCCGATGATCCGCACTGGCACCCTCCTCTCGCAGCCTGCGCTCTATGGCGTAGAGTCGCCTGATCTTTGTCAACACGTGCTCGGCCTTCTCCGGTTCGTAGCTACGACAGTCGTAGAACTTGCGACGGGCATGCGCCATGCATCCGTAGACCGTCATAGACGGATGCGCATCGAAGACGTTGTAGGCCACATACCCGTCCGTCTGCAACGCTCCTGCATACCCACCCAAGAACGCCACCGGACCTGCACGGGCACGGCTCTTGCGATACTCCATCACTAACAGCTTCTGCTCCGGAGTATGGTACACCCAGTAAAAACCCCGATGGGTCTTGCCCTTCTTCTTTCGATCCTGGACCTGGATACGCGTCTCATCCGCCTGCAGATACCCGCTTAAGAGCGCCTCCTGCTTGAGTGCATCATACAGCGGCCCAAGGTGCCACGCCGACTGCGCTATCCATCCTCCCAGCGTGGACTTGGCAATTTCAATGCCTTCCCGCCGGAAACGCTGCTGCTGCCGGTACAGGGGCAAGTGGTCACAGTACTTGTTAACCACCACATCGGCCAACAATCCCGGTCCGGCCATGCCCTTGTCTACCAGCCGCGGAGGCAACTCGGCGATGATGACGCCGCTGTCCTCATCGGTCGGGTCCACGTACTTGGGGCGATGAATCTCGACCACCTTTATCATGCTGGGCACGCTCTCCAGGTACTGCGTCTTCTCCATGCCGATGCAAATGAGACCTGTCGTGTCCTCTTCAGGCTGGATTACGATCGTCTCGCGGGGCAGGTGATCCGGCAGATCCTTGAAGTCCGGACGCCGCTTGGCCTTGCGCCGCTTCGGCTGATCCGTCTCGGGCTCGGGCGGCAGGGGCACCTCGACCTCCATGTCGTCAAACAAGAGGCCCTGCTGCGCCTCCGGCCCCAGTACATACCTTTCGCTCCTGGAGCCAAAGAGCAGGCGGAGGGCTTCAGCCAGCTGTTTGTCCTTGCTCTCCAATTTCGCCTGCAGCCGGCTTATCTCTTCGGACTGGTAGAGTCGACGGGCGGCGCGTTATTCCCATTAGGAGCACGTTTCCGCCCGCCGCTCATCAAACCGGACATGCAGAATTACCGCATCCGGCTTTCAGACAAGATCATGTTTTCGCCCACGGAAGGCCCTTGGTCGTTGGCTCAAGGCATATCAAGCCATACTTCTTGTATAGCTCTTCGTATGGGAAGCGTGCCCACCCCCCGGACTGAACCTTGTGCTTGCGACAGAGCCACTGGCGAATCCGCTTCTTCATGTGTGCATCTATGCCTGCATAGGCGGGATTGACTTGTCCAAGTCGGAAGTAGTTGGCCCATCCGGTCATTAACCAGTTAAGGCGTGGTACCATCTCCTCTATGGACAACAGTCCGTGCCTTGCCGCCGTTTGCTCACTGATCCTGCGGCATATGCTCTGGACACTCTTCTTGCTCGGGCGAGTCCCTATATAGGATCCTCTGCCGCCCGGGCGAAAGTTGCGCCCAATCCGGTACCCAAGGAACTCAAACGGTTCTTCGGGGCACCGGACGCATCGGGTCTTCCTTGCGTTGATCGGCAGTTTCAGCCGTTGCATTATGGTCTCCACCGCTTCCAGCATCGCTGTACCATCGGCCTTTCCGAGTACCACAAAATCATCGGCGTAGTTCACGATCGACGCTTGGAAGCGCCGGGCATAGCCCAGCAGCTTCCAGGCAAGGAGAAAACGGCGCATGTAGGCGATCGGCGATCGCCTGTGTTACTCAGCAAGGGAGAGATTGGCGCGCCTTGCGGCGTACCCTTTCCTTCCTTCCGAGCCCGGTTCGTCAGGCGTTTGCCTGCCTTACCGTCATCTTCCACTACCGGCATCACCAGCCATGACTTGATGAGTTCGAGCATCCGACCATCGCTGATGCGACGCGCCAGAGACTTCATCATCTTATCATGCGGTATCTCACCAAAGTAGTTCGACAGGTCCGCATCAACCACTTCCCGGCGGCCCGTATTTACGAGCCTGTGGACGCGATTGACCGCTTCCTGTGCGCCACGTCCCTTCCGATAGGCATATTGCTCCTCTTGTAAATCCGCTTCAAAGATCGGCTCCAGCACCAGCATGGCCGATGTCTGCGCGACCCTGTCACGAATACAGGGAATGCCTAACGGCCGGAACTTGCCTGGCTGCTTCTTCGGGATCAGTACCTGACGTACCGCACGCGGTTTGTGCATACCCTCCCTTAGATCTCGCGCCAGTTCCCCCAGCCATCGATTTATGCCGTGCGCTTCAATGTCTCGAAACGTCTCTCCATCCACACCGGCACTGCCGCCGTTACGGCGTACTTGTTGCCAGGCTGCAAACAAGAAATCCTTCCTCCACACTTTGCCACACAATGCATGGAAACGACGCTTGGGGTCTTCCTTCGCTTTGACATGTAATACGCGCTGGAGGTCCCGAACTGATTCTGATCCTGTTAGACTTGCGTCAGTAACCATTGCCTTCCCCCCTTTGCGTATTGCTCTTGAATGAGGGTCCCTTTCCTCGACGAGCATTACCCCGCGTCACAGGTACTACGGACCCATCCGCCACCCTGACGGCCCAATCTGTCCCTTGCGGGAAATCGGTTGGCTTACGTGTGCCGCCGGCAGGGCTTCCATCGCGGTAGGCCCCGGGTTTCCCCGGGGCCCCCGCACAGATCCGGACGTGCCCGTTAAGGCATCCGGCTCCTCCCTCAGGTCGCGCCGCCGCGCATGACTTTAATGGGTCGGCTAACCAACCCATAGCCGTAACCGGACTTCCCATGTAACACACGAAGTCCGGCTCTGCGTCCGGTGTGTGTTGGGTTGTCCGATTTCCCCTCGCGTGCGACGCTTCGCTCCACCAACTCCGCCGCGCGGTCCCCCGCGCTTTGTTCGCCGGCTTCATCGCTACTATCATCGCATCTGACTCCTCCTCGCCGTTCATCCTCCGCTCGGCAATGCCTTGGCTTTGGCGGCCCCGCCCTAAGCGCTGGGCAACGAGGAGGCCTCCCAGGTCCCAACCTTGTACGTACATACGTGCCTGAGTTCTTGGACGCCGCGGAGCCCTCTTGAACCTCACCATAGCGCTCCAATCAGTATTGCCTTCAGCCAACACGAGGACTTCGGCACTCCGAACAATAGTCCTTTCGGCGCTCATTAGCTCCGCCCATATGCACCCCTGCCGACGCTTCGCCCGTTCCCTCACGAGAACGACCGCACGGCTTGGGGAGAGGTATGGATTGGTTATATCCTTTACCACAGAGGACTTACACATCCTGTACTTGGCCAGTTAGCCTGGCGCACCGTGTTGCTACTTTCCCCATCTTGCATGCATGCCAGTGCCACTACCCCGGCGGAAGTAACCTGGTGCCTGTGTCGTTCTCTTCCCAGACTACCGGCGGCCTTCCCCTTACCAACGGATGGTCGGCTTCTGCATTGCATGTTTCGAGGCCTGCTCGGCATTCACTACGCGTTCCGGCCTGCATGCTCGCTGAATCGCCTAAGCGACCCTTTACCAAAGTGCTTCAGCTCATGTTGTTACCTCCATAAACCGCTTTGGCCGCTACTAGCTGGAGCGACAGTTACTAGGTGGGATTCGCACCCACTAGGAGCCTGTCGGGCTTTCACAGATGTGGGGCTGAATTGAGCCCGTATTGCCGGAATCCAGACTACCAAGCATCCTGAATCACCCTGTAGAAGGACTTTCCGAGCCAATATCAGCTCCTTTAGGACTGAAAAAGCCCTTAGTCACGATTGATTTACTTCAGTTTTCATATAGTCCGACAGGCTCCTAGGGAAAAGCGCCTTATCACGGCGCACGCTGGCGTTCTGCTGAAGCACCGCGGCAAGCTGCGCACGGAGGACGTGAGGTTCCGCAGAAGAGAGGGAGGAATGTGCTTCGGGCTGCATGACTGTTCAACAAGGCCGGCACATGCATTGCTCCCCGTTTCCACATACTATCTATCCCGATTTTCAGATCTTAACCGCATACCGGCGCCGGTATTTTACGCACTTCAGCGACACTCCCTCCAGTAACATCACCATCTGCGTCCACGTCGGCAAATCCTCTTTCGGCAGTTCAAACGTACCCACTTCTAAGCCTCTTGTAAAACAAGGCAAGGCCGTTTCGGTCCCACGAAAGCGCCTTCAGATGGCTCCGCCTCCTGTTGACAAAAACAAAGACATCCCCCGACATGGGATCCCGCTTCATGCCGCTTTTCACCAAGGCGCACAGGCCGTCAAAGCTCTTTCGCATGTCGGCCGGCGGCCGGTAAAAGAAATACCGGCGCGAAGGCCCCAGTCCGATCATGACTGCACCAGCGGCGCCAGGTACGAGGCAGATACCGGCGCCAAGAGGCGCACGCGTATCCCGCCCGGGTACATGATCTCCACTTACGCCTCCTCACCTGCCACGGGTCTGCCAATCTCCATAAAGGCGCCGCTGCCGCAGCCTCCAGGCGATACTTCCTACGCCAGTAAAACAGCTGCCCATACGAGATGCCGCGCTCGGCACAGAACGCTGCAGCGATCTGGCTGCTTTCTTCATACTGTTCCACCAGCGGAAACATTTCTTCCGCCGTACGTCTGGGCTGTCTCATGCTATCCAGGCTTTGAGTCCTCGGGTCTATGAATAATCTCCCGAGAAATCGTCACCTTATCCAGATGGGTTTCACCGCACGCTTACGTCTTCTTGTGCCAGGGACCGTTCGGTGAACACCTCGAGCGCCCGCTGTGCACGTGTCTCCTAGAGGGCATCACCCGTCCGTGAGACGTGCCCGTGTCGAGGGCCTCCACAGCCCACTTCGTACAGCTGCCCTGCGGCTTCCTGTCCAAATTCGCTCGTTCCGCCGGCATCACCGTCCGCTGTCCGGCGCTGCGCGGCTGCTTCCGCCTCTGCCCAGTCCCGGCTGAGCAGACCAACAATCTGGCTGCACTGCCTGAACAGAAACAGACGCCACTCGTGACCGCTGGCCACGGCATCGTCGAAGCTCAGATCCCTATGTTCGAGGCTGTGTTCAGTAGGCATTGACAGGTGAGGGATATGTGCACGGAAGACGCCGTTTCGTACAGCCGTCTCCACCGCCCGTCAACTAACTTTGGCGTAACGCCCAGAGGCACAGAGAGTATCGTAAAGAATCATGAATTTTGCGTTGACATTGAAGCAAGAACTTCGTAAAGTATACCACACTTCTGGGCCGTGCACATCTGCTTGATTGATCGCGGAACTTGTCGCGATCAATTATTCTTCCGGTGAATACCGTCGTTTGACTCCTCGCCACAATTGGGATACAGGTAGGTCGCGTAGATAGGACTACCCGGGACCTTTGACACAGACATTGAGCCGTTCACCGAGATGAGTAGCTTTGGCTTAACTAAAATAGCCAGGCTAGACTTGGTTAATCGGATAAGCTCTGTTTTGTGGGGAGGAACGTACGCTCCTTGACACTAATACGATAGACCAATGAAGCAGCATACCCATGACTGTAGATGGTGGCTACGTCTATCTACTGCCTCCATTGCAATAGTTATAGCGCTTACGCTAGGAAGTAGTCTAGCCGCAAATGCGCAAGACAAATTACAAGGAAGTCTCGAAGATGACTGGCGTGCCCTCGTCGCGTTGTTTGAGTCGACGGCAGGCGCAGGTTGGACAAGCAGAAGTGGTTGGAATCCCTCACTCGTGAGTCCGCCGACAGCAGCAAATCTAAGCATCTGGAACGGAATTACGGTCCGCAATGGGAGAGTGACTCAGCTACGCCTTCCTAACAATAATCTTACCGGCACGCTGCCCAAGGAATTGGGGAATATGGATGCTCTTGAGTATCTGGTTATAGATGGTAATTCCATTTCGGGTGAATTGCCTGGGGAATTGGAGAACCTGGTCAACATGAAGGCAATCTGGCTTTCAAACAATCCTCTCTCTCCGTACGAATTGCCGAAATGGTTCCTCGATATGCCCAATCTTGAGGGCTTCGGACTGGATCGAACGAATCTGAGAGGTGAGTTGCCAGCTTGGATCGGAGATATGTCAAGGTTGCAGCAAATATGGGTCGAGGGTAACGACATGTCGGGTGAATTGCCTAAAGAATTAAGCAAGGCGTCGATTCAATTTCTGAAAATGGCAGATAATCACTTCTCCGGTCCTATTCCGCCGGAACTGGGGAATGCGGTATCCCTTTCCGGAATTTGGCTTGGCGAAAACAATTTGTCGGGGCCGATTCCGAAGGAATTAGGCAATTTGAGGGTACTGCAAGATCTCTATCTGAATGATAACCAGCTGAGCGGTGAGATTCCGAAGGAATTAGGCAACCTAACACTGATGGAATTTCTAGATCTTAGAGGGAATGAATTGTCTGGAGAAATTCCGATTGAACTTGGAAACATGACGCGTACATTCTTGATACACTTGGCCAGGAACAATTTAACCGGGCCAATTCCTCCTGAGTTATTTGCTAGCTTTGGTAGACTTGAAGGATTGTGGCTTGAAGGCAATAATCTTACGGGGGAGATCCCGGAAGAAATAGGTGATATAGCGTCTATGTATGCGATAAGCCTCAGTCGGAATCAATTGACAGGGACGGTGCCGGACATGTTTGCTAACCTGTCCGGGTTGTCTGGCCTGTTTTTGGATCACAATATGTTGACAGGTGAACTTCCGGAGTCGCTGATTTATGCGCCGAACTTGGTCTATCTCTGGTTTAACGGCCAAGAACTTTGCGCACCGACCGATGATCTGTTTCAGGGTTGGCTACAAACAATTCCTGACGAAGTGCGAGGGCTAAATTGTGGTGCTGGGTTATTGTTCATGAGCGGAATCGATGATCAAATCTATACCGCTGGGGAGGCCATTGCAGACCTAAGGTTCCCTGAAGCAGATGGCGGGGTTGTTCCGTACGTGTACACTCTTTCTCCGACTTTGCCAGCAGATCTGGAATTCGATGCGGTAACCCGGATCCTAAGCGGAACTCCCACGGAGGCTACTGAAAGGACAATCTATGTCTACAAGGCCGAAGATGCTGTCGGTGCTGCGGTGGAGTCGACGTTTGCAATTGAGGTAATTCCCTACACGGGTGTAGCGCGTTCGGAGGGTCTACCTGAGGACTTTCGTCTGACCGGCAATTTCCCGAATCCATTCGAAGTCGATACCGAAGTTGAATTCGATCTGCCGCTGGCGGCAGTTGTGTCACTTGAGGTATTCGATTTGCTTGGGAGGCAAGTTTACTCGTCGCAGCCGAGGGTATTCGAGCCTGGAATTGGATTGAGCTTGACAGTTGGCGGATTTGAGCAAATGTCACCAGGTGTGTATTTGTATCGAATGCTGGCGCGTATGCCCGAGGTGCAGCGGATACTGACGGGTCATATGATTTTCGCCAAGTGATGTGCCTTCTATTCTTGTTCACGGTTCGGAGTATAAGAATTGGGTGTGCATGAACGATATTTCGGGATGTGAATTGAAGCCATCAGGAGGATTGTTCTCTGTGCGGGTTTTGTGGAGGGGGGGTACGATGGAGATGGGATCACTTTCGCATCGAGATTGGAGTGCAGCTCGGTGCGTTCAGATAGTATGCAAGTCGTTGCATTTCCGGCCAGTGATTGAGAAAGCCTTTGATGAGCTCCTGAGGAGTGTACACCTCGGGCCGAATTCCGGTCATCGTGGCAGGGATCCAGTTGGCTACGTTACTTCGCGATTCGAGCAACCATGGACATGAACGGCTTGCGAACGCGTCACCCACACAGTGGCTACGTGCTACCACTTGTAGTTTTACTGGGGTTCTCCTTGCCTTTGACCTTGCGTGGGCAGGAGGTGAGGCAAATGCAGCTGGTGTCCACTACAACAACAGATAGGCCAGTCTTGCGGCACGTCACGGATTCGCTGGCCATGTTGCCCGAATCGGTGGTTGCATTAAGGGAATTTCATGTGCGCAAGCGCGAGGGACTATTTCCCACAGATCGAAAGTCCTCGCGAAAAATGGGAGACATGCATACGTTCAAGGTTTTCAATCTTGAGACGGGTCAGTTCGAGCGGATTGATTTCAAACTTGTATCAATTGATCAGGATAGTCCTTCAAGATTTCAGATATGGGCAGAGATTGCTGAAATGGAAAGCGGAAACATTACCCAAGAGATTGTGGATTCACTTGCAATTGGCTTGGGGCGGCGAACACCGGTCCGATCGTTCAATCCACTTGCAGGAATCATTGAGAATGATGAAGCTATATTCGGGGAACCCCCAGACGTGGATGGAGACGGCATCACGGATGTCTTGGTGATGGATATTCGTGACGGGTATGGTGAAACACAAACGACAAGTTATGTAGGTGGATTTGTGACGGCCTACGATCTTAGTTCTACCGGGAACCTTGCGGATATTCTGTATCTGGATATTTATCCGACACTGCGCCAGATTGGGATTCCTGGAATCAAGCAGATTGCCACACACGAGTACCAGCATCTGATTATGATGAATTATGACACAGAGGAACTGACTTTTGTGAATGAGGGTTTGTCGGAATGGGCGGAACTGGCGTTGGGGTATTATGGGCGCAGTATTCGATACCTTCGAGATCCAGACGGTTACCAAGTTCCACTATTCAAGTATGACCCAACCGATTGGAGCTTTGACCGCCAGCGTGGCCTGCTCTTCATCAGTTACATCGCCGATCGATTTGGTAAGCTTGGACCTGGTGAAATTACGCGGTCCCCATTTAATGGGTCACAAGGCCTGAGGGATGCATTGAGAGAAATAGATGGAGATGTTGAGCTGGAAGACCTGATATTTGACTTCCATGTGGCAAACGTCCTCAACGATCATCGCCTGGATCCTCTCTACGGATATAGTTCGCCGGAACATAGTAGACTTAAGGCAACACCTGGTGCTATAGTCGATGGAGAGTATATACTGGAATCCCCATTGGAGCGAGTAATTCTAGAGGAAGGGGCTGTGGTTTATCGGCAGTGGAACTCAGTCGCGAACTTTACTTTGACAGTTGGTGACGACAGGCAGAGACCAAGTTCGCGCAATATTCGTGCTGATGTTTTCTTGTTTGGTGAGGACGGGTCACTCGACCGTAGTGTGATGCTTGACAGCGATGGCGTTGCACAAACGTTCGAAGGCTACTATGGTCGTGTCATTTTAGTTATTGTAAACACTAACCCAGAAATGGGCAGAGGGAGTATTGACGTTGCCGCTTCATGGGGTTCCCAACAAGACGACCATACGCTGGATGTAGTTTATGATTCAGGCCAAGTAGCCGGTAGTGACCTGTTTTTTTCTCTGGCTGACGGGGCTGGAATGCACGCTACCAGGTTTGTGACACCCAGGACCGCAAGTGGCCGTACCGAAATTGATCGCATTTGGCTAGGGCATTATTACATCAGCCAGTTTGCTGACCAGCCAGCCGTTAATGAACCTCGGGACTTCACTCTCCATGTTTGGGCACAGGCTGGAGCCAGGAATGGGCCCGGTCAGGTATTGTTTGAAAAACCGATTGCCGATTCCAGAGAGTACAAGCGCACCACGTCGACCATTCTGGAACACATGGAAATAGACATGTCGCCATATGTGGCTGAGCTTGATCCACTGCCAGACACCCTGTATATCGGAATCGGGGAATCTGGTAGCGATGCAAATTTCGTGGTTATGGGCCCTTCGAGGTCCTCGTCTGGAGACGTTTCCTTTGTGTTCAGTGAGGGAGTGTGGGAAGCGCTGTGGGATATACAATTTGACCATCTCGGGCCAGCTATTTTTCCGCTTAGGGGCACGGTGATTCCTACTAGAGTCAGGTTTTTTATTCATGGTACTACGTCTTCCAAGCCCGCAGTGGAAAGTCCGCAGCGCTTTTCGCTATTCCAGAATTACCCCAATCCGTTTAATCCCACGACGACGATTTCTTATCATATTGGGATCGCCGGCCAGGTAAGACTCGCCATTCATGATCTGATAGGAAGGGAGGTGGTCGAATTGGTGAACGGCCTACGGGCCCCGGGGCTTCATAGTGTGACCGTAAATGGGGAGAAATGGCCGAGTGGCGTATATACATACTCGCTGGAGAATGGTGAGGATCTCACCAGGATGAAGATGGTGTTGCTAAAATAGGTGACGCCTACTATTCCTGCTCACTTCCAATGGCACATGACTGCCTGGAGGCATGGCGCATCTAGTATCTTACACTACGGGAATTCCCAGGCGGGCTTTGCGAGCATACCACTTGTATTACTAGGTGATGACGAGCCAACGTGTATTCGGGATGATGCTCTTCAGCCTCAGCTTCGGAATAGTTTCTAAGTTACAGGGACAATGCAATTCCGGGGGATTTGAGGACGATGTCACAGCGCTGCAAGCCCTTTATGACGCTACGAATGGCGAAGGCTGGACGGAGAAATGGAATTTGTTAGGTGTGCAGACTCCTAGTGACCTTGATGATTTGCTCGGCGTTGAAATAGATAATATGGGCTGTCGTGTTAGACGCCTTGACCTGAAGGGAAATAATCTGGATGGAGAACTACCCACGGAATTAGGAAAGCTAACACGACTTGAATTTCTGGAATTGGCTCAGAATAGTCTATCGGGTGTTATTCCTAATGAGATTCAAGAGATAACGTTGTTGAAGGAACTGAACCTGGAAGGAAACAGAGATCTTACAACGTATCAGTTTCCTGGGTGGATAGAACAGTTGAACGAATTGAATTCAATTAAGCTAGGTCAAACCAACGTGGCAGGAGAAATTCCAGTGTGGCTGGGTAACTTGACAAAACTTTCGGAACTCCACCTTGATGACAATCAGTTAACTGGCGAGATTCCTGCAGCGTTAGGTAATGCAACCGAGCTTCGTGGCCTACGATTGAATAACAATCAATTGTCTGGCGAGCTGCCGGCAGAATTGGGAAGGTTAATCAAGTTAGAGGACTTATATTTGCATTATAATTTATTTAGTGGCGCAATTCCCAAAACGCTTGGTGATATGACGGAGGTAGCGTTTGTGCGTCTCGATCATAATCGGTTATCTGGTGAGATTCCGACTGAAATTACGAATCCCGGTGGAATGTTCGAACTTCGACTCGATAATAATATGCTCTCGGGTGAGATCCGGCCTGAGTTGATATCACGGTTTAACCAGATTGAGAATGTGAGAATAGGCCACAATCGTTTGACTGGCGTGCTTCCTGCTAATGTGACAATTGAGCATGGCTCTAGAATCCTGCAGGGTTTGTGGCTAAATGACAATTGGCTTAAGGGTGAACTTCCTTTGTGGTTCTCCCAGCTACCCGGGCTAAGGAACCTGTATTTTCAAGGGGGGGAGGAGCACGAATTGTGCGCACCGATAGACGATGAATTCCAGATGTGGCTAAGAGAGCTGGACGATGTTAATGGACCGAATTGCCTGGAGGGCGAAGTGGGGCTTGTCGTGCCTAGGATTGTGCACGTTACGGAGGGAGGGGCGAACAGTTACGAAATGCGCTTGGCCTCCGAACCGACAGCCGATGTCACGGTAACAATTGCAGGGCATGAGGGTACGGATATTTCATTGTCGCGGAGTAGTGTGACGTTTACGAATTCCAATTGGGGAGTGAATCAGACGGTTACGGTTAATGCGGGTGAGGATATGGATACGGTCAATGATAGGGTGATCTTGTTACACACGGCCAGCGGTAGCAACTACAGTGGTGTGAGTGCGGAACTGGAGGTAAGGATTATTGAGGAGGGTGGGGTGGCAACAGTGTCTATCCAGGATCTGGTCGTTCCAGAGGACGTACGGTCGGCCGCGGTGCGTGTTGTGCTAAATCGTCCGGTGGACAAGGACGTGATCGTGGAATACAGCACGGAGGATGGGACGGCTGTGGCGAATGAAGACTATGTGTATAGGTCTGCCCAAGTCAGTATACTCACCGGTGCAGATGAAGAGCTGATACGGATACCGATATTGGACGATGTCGCAATAGAGCAACCCGAAATATTTTTTGTCTTTATAAGGAATATCATTAATGGAGAGCCTGGAAGCCGTACTTCTGCGACGATTACCATTGAAGACAATGACTTCCCAAGGCTTAGTATCGCTGATGCTATTGAGGAGGAAGGAGCTGCTCATATCACGTTTACGGTGGCCTTGGATGTACCGTCTAGTCTGCCAATTACGGTGCAATACACAACCGTGGATGGCACTGCGGTTGCAGGAGAGGATTATGTTCGGGTGGCGGCCCAACTTGCAATTCCAGCCGGTGAACTCAAGCGGGAAATCCGTGTGTCGCTAATAGACGACAATTTGTCTGAAGTAGACGAGACGTTCACGGTAATACTGAGCAATCCAACCAATGCTGTCATTGATGACGATAAAGCTGTAGGCACGATCGAGAATGATGACGAGTTCCTTCTGAGCGTTGGTGACGTGGTGGTAGCGGAGAACGAGGGCGTTGCAATATTCAGCGTAAACCTGGACAGATGGAATACCGCTCAAGATATCTCGGTAGCGTATGTAACTATGGACGGCACCGCGACGGCTGGATCGGATTACGAGGAGCAAGCTGGGAAAGTTGTCATTCCGGCAGGTGAATTGAGCCGGACAATAGCCATTGCCATATTGGACGATGAGGAGCCAGAAAACTCCGAAACATTTACGCTTGTTCTTACCGTAGCACAGAACGCCAGGATCGCAGATGCTACGGGTCTGGGCACCATAATTGATGAAGATGCAGAGCTCTTGCTTCGCATTGATGATGTGACGGTACCCGAAAGCGTGGAGAATGCTACCTTCACGGTAACCTTGAGTGGGCAGAGTCCTAACAGGGTAAGCGTGCAATTTGCGACGTCTGATGAGACGGCAATGGCCGGTGACGACTATGTGGCGATGAGTGGATCACTTGTCTTCGATCCTGGAGAAGTTCAAGGGTCGATCTCTATTCCCGTGCTGATGGACGAAATGGATGAGCCAGACGAGGCGTTTCTAGTGACGTTGAGCGACGCGATCTATGCGGAAATAGCGGATAACGTGGGACGTGGTACCATAACGGATGATGACGAGCCGCTTACGGTGAGCATCTACGACGCGCGCGTCTCGGAAAATGCCGGACTGGTGCATCTTCCACTGCGGCTGAATCGGCAAAGTGAAGTGGCGGTGGCCGCTTACTTTGCGACGTCTGACGTTTCGGCAGTAGCCAGCCTAGACTACAGGGCTTCGCAGGGTATCGCGGTTTTTGAGCCAGGTAGCACAAAGGGGGTAGTGGCGATCCGAATTGAGGACGATGTACTGAATGAGGAGGAAGAGACCTTCCTGGTTTCTCTCTCTCGTGCAGTGAATGCGGAGATTGGACAAGGTACGGGAATAGGTTACATTGTTGACGACGAAGGGGTGCCGGCACTTCGCATTGATGACATCACTGCTTCGGAAAGCGAGGGAGAGGCACTTTTTACGGTTAGGTTGTCTGTGCCGACCAAGCATGTGGTGACGGTTATTTACCGGACAGTAGACGGCACGGCCATTGCTGACTTTGATTACATTGCCTCCTCCGGGAAAATTGTGTTTGCTCCAGGAGAATTGGAACGAGTTGTCAGAGTCAGGCTGCTAAACGACGGCCGGGATTGGAGAATGGAAACGTTTTCGCTTGCTCTCGCCTCCGCAGATCATGCACGTCTGGAGCGGGCGGTAGCAGTAGCGACTATTGTGGAGGAGGAGGATGTGGAGGAGGGACTGCTGAATGCGTATTTAACGCGATTTTCACGGACGGTAGCCGGGCATGTAGTGCAGGCGATTAGCGATAGGGTAGGTTGGCAGGGGGCGGACCCAGTCTGCCTACCCATTGCGCACCAGGGCTTGTTCAATATTCGGTACGTTAATCCTTCGTGGGACCCGTCGCCAGGGCAAGTTCTCTCGGGATGTGGCCTCGCATTGGGCATGGATACAAGGGCCGGTGGTAGCCTGTGGGGCAGGGGAGCATATAGCTATCTAACCGGACGGGAAGGGGCGCTGTCCTTACAATCTGGCGTAGCAACCGGGACAGCAGGCGCGGACTACGAGTGGAGAAGCGGCTTGCTGGCGGGTTTTCTCGTTTCCCGTAGTCAAGGCTCGGGCAATTTTGACGTGCATGTGGAGGAAGGTGAGGTAGGCTCCATACTGACGGGTGTGTATCCGTACGCGGCATTTGGTTTGGGGAAGGACTCGCAATTGTGGGCGGTGGTCGGCTTGGGGCGCGGTTCGGTGGAGGTAGTCTCTGTGGAGCGTCTTGATGCGAAGTTCAATTCGCGCTTGGCAGCAATTGGGGCGAATGGAAGGCTAGCCGGTGGAAGGAGAGCCCGCCTTTCTTACGAGGCTGATGCCTTTGTCGCACGTGTCCAAGCAGACGGCAGATCGGAGCTTTTTACAAACCGATTGCGGATTGGCCTCGAAGGCAGCCTAAGGTTCAACAGGAGTGTGCGTTCCTACCTAGAGGCAGGGCTACGAGGAGACGGTGGGGACGCCGAGACGGGGCTTGGAGTCGAGGTCGGAGGAGGACTGAGGTATTCTCCTCCGCGAAGTCGGCTGCAGATGGAAATCAGGTCGCGAGCCCTCGTGATGCATGCTGTGGAAGATTTTACCACGTGGGGGGTGGCGGGATCGGTGCGTTACGGGAATCGGGGGGGCTTGGGTCCGACTGCCGAGCTTCGCCCGATATGGGGGCCGGTGCGGTATGGAGGTGTACAGACCATGTGGCGCCACGATTCTGTAGTCAATGCGGCCCGTGGCACGATGGGTGAAAAGCAGATAGAATTGGAGTTTAGTTACGGGATGCCATTGACGATTGGCAGTGGCGTGGTAAGGCCTGTTTTGGCCGTGAGCGTGCGCGAGCGCGGAAAGGACTACCGCCTTGGCTATGATGTTAGAATGCGCAACGGACTCAGTCTTTCGGTTTCGGGTCTGGCCATGGAGAGTGTCATGCCATTCCATCCAGTATCTTACGGTACGAGTGTGCATAGCACACTTCGGTGGTAATGAAATGCTCGCGGACCAACAATCTGGCTGCACTGCCTGAACAGAAACAGACGCCACTCGTGAGCGCTGGCCCCGGCGTTGTCGAAGCTCGGATCCCTATTTTCGAGGCTGTGTTTGGTAAGCAATGAATGGTGCGTATATGTGCGCGGGAGACGCCGTTTGGCGCAGCAGTCTCCACCGCCCGTCAACTAACTTTGGCGCAACGCCGCCAGGTTTCGGGAGTACCTCTTTGGAATTCCCTGAGAGAGGCTGTTACCATTACAAGCCACGGGTGGCCGATAGCTCTCCCGTAGAGCACGCGATGTAAACAAAGCCCCCCGCCTGGCTCTAAGTAAGGCTGTTGCGCCTCAATGGCCTCTGCACGCGACTTGTGTCTCGTATGCCGACGTACGTCCGTAAACAAAATGCCAAGATGGTCCATACCCATGCGGTTACATATATGTATCCACTAGGCGGGAACGTGAAAATTGCCAGGACAGGCGCATACGGGATCACTTCGGCTGTTGGACCACACACTCATGGTAGCTTCGGTTATTGCGACAGACCCTGGATGTCGTGAAACAACCTAGCTGTTCCAGTCCGTGACACGGGTTAGACCATGAAGAAAACCAGTTGCCAGGTGTATCGTGCCAGGGTCCTGATTGCAGTAGCGATGAGAACAGAACGACGTCTTCACGGCGCGCATCGGAAACGTGGTCGAACCATGCTACCTCGGCCCCTGGGAAAAACGCGCCGGTCATGATTCTCGGAATACACAGTAGGGGCCTACCGCAGAGAAGAAGCCGCGTACCCATGCGCATTGGACGCCGTCAGCGTGCGTCCACATCGCAACCTTAACTAACACAATGGGTGGTCCTCGGGCAGGAGGTTACAGCAGTAACGCTCTTCGGCAGCGCGGCGGCCACCTTAGCCGTCTGTTTTTGAAGAAGAGGACCATGGCGCCGTCCATACCGCGGCAGCCGTGGTCTGTCCGAATGACTTCGGCCGGAGGCTGCAATATTATAAGGCCGCCCTGGAGCAGAGCCTGCGAGGAAAAGCAGCCCCCCGCCCGTCGCTTATGCATGCTGAAGAGTGTTCAAGGCCATCACTGCAACGTGGATCGCAGCCGAGCCTGCATACAATGCACGCACATTAGCCGCTGCCTGCTTACGGGCAGCCTACCGGGCGGGAGACCGGCAAATCCGTATCACCCATAACATAACCGCCCCACAAGCCATGCACACCCCCCCCCACAACCCATGCAGGATGTGATACCTCCCAAAAGACGGTAGATGTCGTGCGCCGCAGCTCCAACAGCAAGATTGCGCACCGTAGGTTCGATAACAGCGCCGCCGGGCACAAGAAGCTCATTCATTGGCTGGGCACACACCCCGTGCGTGTCGTGTTCGAAGCCTCCGGAGCCTACAGCCTGGATCTCGCCCTGGCCCTGCACAGAGCCGAAAGCGTCGAAGTGATGGTGGCCAATCCGCGTGCGCTCAAGGACTATCGCCGCTCGAAGATGGAGCGTTCCAAGACCGACAAGGTGGACGCCACCATTATTTGCGATTATGCATACCGCATGGAATTCGTGCCGTGGCAGGTGCCGGCACCTGAGGTGTTTGAGCTGCGGCAAATGGCGCGCAGGATCCAGACCTATGTCGACGACCGGACCGCGGCCAGGAATCCTCTGCATGCTGCAAAGGCATCGACCACAACCTGCCGCGTGATCCTCAATGATCTGGAAGTGCACCTCCGGCACTTGGAACGGCGTATTTCTGAACTGCAGAAGCAGGCCGGGCGACTGATCCGGGCTACACCGTCGTTATGGCAAACCTACACACTGCTGCTCAGCATACCGGGTATTGCCATGCGTAGCGCGATCGAGTTGATGGCAGAGTTGCTTATGTTGCCAGATGGCCTCTCGGTGCGGGCATGGGTAGCCTACGCGGGTATGGACGTACGGGACTACAAATCAGGTACATGTGTAAATCGACCACGGCGTATCTCTCGCGTCGGCAACGCGCGCCTTAGACGAGCCCTGTACATGCCCGCCCTTGTGGCTATGCAATGCGATCCGAATGTAAGCGCCTTCCGCGATAAACTGCTAGCCAAGAACAAAAAGTCGATGGTCGCTATCGTGGCCGTGATGCGCAAACTGTTACACGCCATCTGCGGAATGCTCAAACACGGTACAGACTTCAATGGCACAAAAGTGTACGCTGTAGCGCTCCAATCCGCTTGACTTTCAAGAGAGTGTTTACCTGGCTCAAGGACGTGCTCTCCCGTATCCGGACACATCCGAACAAGCACGTCCGCGAACCGCTGCCGCATCACTGGAGGACGCTGCGCGAAGCCGCGCCTGCATTGGCGGCATAGCCGTCGCTGGCGCGCCGCGCTACGCAACAGGCCTTGGCGTGACCGCGGATGTAGTGTGAAGCCCGCCCATGATGGCCCGCTGACGGGCTCAGCAAGGTAGCGGCCGCAACGCTTCAATGAATCTGGAGTCGACCGCATTCACGACTGAGCCATTCGCCTGCGAATACGCCTCCACACAGATCAGATGTATTTCACCGGACGGATACGTTGCTGCAGCTATTGCCTGGTAGGATGAAAAGGCCGTCTTGCTGTGATCCGGCGGGCCATTCCGCCAATTCCTTTGCGCACACAGGCTCCAGCACATTGCCGGTGTCGCGGCCAATTGGATGGGATTGGCCCGAGAGGGTATTGACCTAATTGTGGCCTGCTGCCTCACGTGCGAATTGGCGTTCAATGACTGCAGTTATTCCGTGCAGCAGAAAAAGTGGATCCGCCGTTTGCCCGTCAGCTCACGGGCAATGACGACCTGTTGTCGCGGCCACGTTAATTGCAGATTGTGTATTTTCTCCTTGCACACAGGCATGCGCGTTCATTGCAGCGGTGGAACAACTCTTGCCGCAAGGCTGCCTTTGGTGTCAGCAATGGGTCATGGAAGCAGTCCAGGAATGGTGCCAAGTTGCGCCGCGGCGCGCAGCCGGCCCAGGGAAAATACTGGCCATTCTTGCTGTGAGGTTAGCTATGGCCGCACAGCCGGTGGGCTCATGTTTGTGAGGCGCATGTTTCGCAGAGTGCCCGAGTAGCATTCTTACTGCGTAGCAGTGCCAACGGCTGGATTCGCCGGCCGGCATCGCCTGTCAATATCCCATGCCACTGAATTTCGCAACATCGGCGCTGATGGATGCAGTCGCCTCACCTGGTGTTACGGACGCAGGTGTTCTGGAATGGGCGTGCCCCGTGCCTTGGCTGGGTGACCTGCGCGCGGCCAGGGTGGCCACATTGGGCCTTAGCCCTGGCAAATCGGAATTTGCGGACAGGTCTGGGCGCGAACTCTGCGGCGCTTCCCGGCGATTGCCCACACTGACAGCGCTTGGCCTCCGGTCGTGGTCCGACGCAAGCGTGGATCACAGCCTCATTGTGCAGCAGTCCTGCCACACGTACTTTCGTGGAAACCCGCGTATGAGGTGGTTCATGGCACTAGACAGCGTTTTGGCGGGAATAGGGGCATCTTACTACCAGGCGCGGGTTAAGGCATGCCATCTTCACTTAATGCCGTTCGTGACCGCCCGTAGCTGGGGAAAGCTGGGTGTGCGTCGGCGTGCCGTGCTTCTGGAGGCCACAGGGGACATGCTTGGACAACTGCTCCGTGATTCCTCCGTCAGGATCGTGATTATAAATGGTAGGGGGGCGGTTGACCTGTTTCAGCGAATTGCGGGGATTTCGCTTCGGCGACAGCGGCAAGAGGGTTGGGACCGGTACAGGATGGGCATGGTACACGCGCGTGGATTGGCATTTTGGGGAATAGTCGACAAGGTATCGGGGCTTGATCTGGGTAACGAAGTATTGGCAGTGGGCTTCAACTACAATTTGCAGACCAGTATTGGTGTGCATGGAGACATTACCGGCAAGATTGCGGGTTGGATTGTGGACGCATGTAGTGTGAGCCGGTGATCCCGTTGCGTACGCACATAAACGGCCACGCATCGCGAGACCCAGCTTATTGATAGGGGAATTATTGTTTCTACCCACAACCAGGTTACGAGACACTACTTGAGAGTTTGTCTCTGGGAAAGGCCGGAGAAATTGTGAGGTCCGTCTGCAGGTCGTTCAGCCAGCTGCGTAGGGGGGCCTGTGGTTTATGCCTGCCCTCCCGCCTGGGGCTTTAGTGCCGGAGAGTGTTCAATCCAAAGTAGGTTCGGCTACGTGCCGGTGAGCCTGTGTTACGATAAACGCAGCTGAGAACGCCATGAGGTCGACCATACGTCTGAAGCTGCGATCCCCACGTGCTGCCAGGGATAAGGGTTGGAGGCAGTTTACGCGCTTTGGGGGATGGGACGCAATCCAGCCGAGTGTGCCGCATGCACCTGTTCACGATCGGGCAACGTACGGACAGATCGGTGCGCGTGCCTGATTCTGCCTGCCGCAACGGATACAGTGATATCACGCATCACATGAACAATGACCCATAGGCACAAAGTAGCGCAGGCCTCGGCCCGGCATATTTTGCCCGTGTCGGAATGTGGTTGCAAGATTATGAGGCCGCCTCAAAGCAGAGCCTGCGGCAGCCCCCGGCCCGGCCTGCTCATGCATGCCGGGCCGGGGGTTCAAGGCCAAGCCCGCCGTAGTATCCGAGCCTGTTAAAACAATGCACGTACGTGAGCAGCAGCCCGCCAAATGAATCCACATGCCGGACGGGAAGCCGACACTTTCAATTGTTCAACTTAAACACGGAGCCCACCATGCACAAGCCTTTCGTGACCTGGGCCGGCAGCGATACCGCCAAGGGCAAGGTGGATGTCGTGCGACGCACGGCCGTTGGCAATCTGGCCCGCCGCGTGTTCGCCAACACGCGAGCGGGGCACAGACAACTCCGCCGATGGCTCGGCAATGGCCCTGTTCGCGTCGTCGTGGAAGCCTCGGGCATATACAGCCTGGATTCGGGGCTGGCCCTGCCCAACGCCGAACAGACCGAAATCATGGCTTTGGGTTCTAGTGTCCTCAAGGACTACCGGCGCTGTACAATGGAGCGTTCGAAGACCTACAAGATCGACGCCGCCGTGATCAGCGACTATGCCTGGCGCGGGGACTTCGTACCGTGGCAGCCGTCGTCGGAAGAGGCGCTCAATTTGCGCCAGATCGCGCACCTATGTCGAAGACCTGACCGCAGCCAAGAACCGCCAGCACGCCGCATGGTCTTCGATAACCACGAGCGAATTGGTGCTTCGCGGCATCGTCGCGTACATTGGCCACATCCACGAGCGCATGGATGAACGGGAGAAGGAGGCCATCACCTGATCGATGGAATGCCCGCGCTGGCGGATGCCTACGCACTGCTTACCAGCGTCAAGGGTTTCGCCCTGCGGGTCGAGCATGGCATTGAGACCGCTAAGGCTCGCACGGTCTTTGCCAAGCTCGTCCAAGGCCGTGCCAAGGTTACGATTACCATCCAGAACATCATCGTAAAGCTCGGACGCAGGGCCAACCATCCCTACCTCATAGCAGCTGGCTACCCAGAGGCGCAAGAGCCGCTGCCTCGGTTACACAACAAAGTGCTTCGCCTTACCTTCGCGTAATCCGTAGCCGCATTCGACGGAGAATGCCAAACCTTGATACCTGATGGGTCTTCAGGTTAGCATTGCAATTGGGATTGTTACGTGCCAATTATTCGTGGTAATTTAGGCTAGGCATCTGTTGAACATTGTAGCCGTTAGAGAAATTTTGGAGAGCACTCAGATTACGCCAGCATGGATACCTATCCGCATATTCCGTACGAACAGGCTACGCTCTCCGAGCCCGAAATGGCGTTGCGTGCGCACGCATTCTACGAACGCATGCATGCCCGGCGGTCTGTGCGGACCTTCAGCGATCGGGCCGTGCCGCGCAGGCTGATAGAAATGGCCATCCTAACCGCAGGCACGGCGCCGAGCGGTGCGCACCGGCAGCCGTGGAAATACGTGGCCGTAGATAACCCGGCACTCAAGCGAAGAATCCGCCTCGCGGCAGAGAAGGAAGAGCACGAAAGCTATCACAACCGAATGTCAGACGAATGGCTGGAGGCGCTGGCACCCCTCGGAACGGACTGGCACAAGCCTTTTCTGGAGGTTGCCCCCTGGCTCGTAATATGCTTTGCCGAGACCTTCGGCGTGGCAGAAGGCGGTGGAAGGCAAAAAAACTTCTATGTCCAGGAGAGCTGCGGGATTGCGTGTGGGCTCTTTATTGCCGCCATTCACAGCATAGGGCTCGTTACGCTGACGCATACGCCCAGCCCCATGCGGTTTCTGCGCCAGATTCTACAACGACCTGCCAACGAGCGGCCCTTCATCCTCTTCCCGGTAGGCTATCCAGCGCAGGATGCCCGGGTACCGGATCTTGAGCGCAAGGGCCTAGATGAGCTTGTGCAGTGGAACCTTGGGCAGCCGGGTTAAGTCGGTTACGCCGAATGGCCGCCGCTACCCTGCTCCAGCCAGTAATAGAGGGGCGTAAAGGCCCCGAGGGCACCGTTTCAGGCACAAAAAGACAAAGGCCCGCGCACTGAAGTGCACGGGCCTTTGTTATGGTCATGAAGTGCGCCCATTTGGCCGGTCAACGGCTACCCACTAGCGGATGGAAACCACGCCGCGCAGCATGGGCGCCGCGCTGGTTTCGCCCGGCAGTGCGTAGTGGGCGACCTCCAGTCCAACGCTGAAGCGCGCTCCCACCCGGTACTGCGTACCTATGCGTGTGCTCACGCCCGTGGGGCCAGAAAGCTCCATGCCGCCGTACGGCCGGAGTAGTCCGCCCCGCACGTCAAGGCCGTATCCGAATTGCGAGTGCAGACGCGGTGCGATGTCGAAGGCTGAGGTACCGGGCGCCATGTCGCGGTCGCTCCAGATACGCTGCATGCCGCTGGCGATTGATCCGGAAGAGGAGCCAAGTTCAAAGGACATGCCGCGGCCGCCTTCTCCCGGCGTAAAGCCGATGCTACCGCCGGCGCCCCACTCATCTACGTCGCCGCCGTGCGCCAGCAGCGTCCGGCCACGGCCTTCTATTCTAAGGCCAGCAGACGGCTGCGAGAAACGCAGCCCGCCGCCTAGTTCAACGCCCAGGCCGGTGCGGCCGTCGCCTCCATCGCTGCGCAGCCCGAGTTCTACGAACGGGGTCAACGACCCGCCGCCGGCAAGGTGCTTTCCATATGCTCCCTCAAGCAGTACCCGTACACGATTTACATTCACGGTTGCATCATCAACGAGGGAGCCGTTGGCATCAACTTCCATTTTAGACTGCCACGCCTCGCTCTTGAGGTCCAGGGTCTTCATGGCGCTGCTGGAGCTGAATCTTAGGAGACGCACATTGGCGCCTATGGCCAAAGTCCCTTGCCGGCTGTCAGCGGTCTCTGCATTCGAGATTTCGGCGTCTGCAACTTCCACCTCACCAGAGCCAAATCCGGCCGACGCCCAGATGCTCGATCCGGCCGCCCAGGTCCAGCTTGCGTAGGGCACTATGCTCTGCATTGCGGCATCATAGGTGCCTTCAAGGCTGCCGCCGCGCACCGAGTTGGGGCCGGAATAGGTATAGTCCACCGCGCCACTAGCTCTGGAGTAGGCCACTCCAACAAGTGCGCCGCCACCCACGCTCGCGTCGGCTCCTAGGTGCATGCCTGTGAGCTTCCCGTCCCAGCCAACAATATCATCATTGCCTGAGAACGTGCGGTAGTCTCCCTCACCCCAAATCGTGACGCGACCGGCAAGCCCTGCCGCGGAAGCCATGGGTGTGACGGTAAAGGATGTGCCGTGCAGACCTTCGCGCCATCCAACCGGGGCGCCCGTTTGGCGGGCTCGCAGACCTTGCACCAAGCTGCTAGCCGAAGAATAGCCGCCAACGCTAAGCGCCATGTCGTCGGATGAGGATCGGGCCTTGCCAATTCTGTTGGCCACGGCACCTACGGAGCTGGATGCCATCGCCCGCGCGATTTCCGGAAGTACGGAAAGGGTAACTGCCTGAGTCCTGGCCACATCATGGTCGTTGTCGACGAGCGTAATGGTTGCCTCGGATACCTGACCCAAGTGTTGGCCTGAAACGGTCAAGGTTTCGTCGGCTTCGCGTTCCCGGTTGTCTTCGGGAGTCAGCGTAAAGGAACCGACGGCCGATGCAGTACCCGCCATAACGAGGACATCGAATGCCTGGACGGGGGCGAAGCCGACCGCGCCTGCGTTTCCGCTTCCGGACACGGTGACGCTGACAGTTTGGTCCATGGCGTAGAGCGTGCCCCCCTCAACGGTGGCATTGACATTTACGCTGGTTGCCCCGGCACCTTCGGATACCGTCGCGGGGTCAACCGCAATCGAGATTCCGGTAGGCGCGTCGTCGTCGTCCGCTAGGGTCAGCGTTGCGGTCGGGCTCGTTCCCATGTGGCTGCCCGTAAGCGTTATCGTTTCGTTTGCCTCGTCAATGATATTGTCCGTGGGCGTAAGCGTAAATGTCGCGCTCCCACTGGCCGCGCCCGGCGGAACGGAGACGCTCATACCCGAGACGGGAGCGAATCCAACCACGCCCGCGGCGCCACTGCCGGCAACGGCTACCGCCACCGCCTGGCTAGTGCTATAGGTGGTGCCGCCTTCGACCATGGCCGTTACCGTGACCGATGTAGCCCCGGCATTTTCTGCTACCATGGCGGGATTTACGGCCAGCGAAACCCCGGTGGGCGCCGCGTCGTCGTCCAAGAGCTGGAGCGTAACCGATGCGGTAACCAGCCTGTTGGAACTGCTAACCGTGATGGTTTCGTTTTCCTCGTCCACCACGTTGTTCTCCGGCGTGATCGCAAATGTGGCGCGTGCGCCGCCCTCACCCGCTCTCACGGTAAGCTCAAAATTCGACACCGGAGCGAAGCCTACAACTCCGGGAGCCCCGGTACCCGTGACCGTGAGACCTACTGTCTGGTCTGTACCGTAGGTTGTGCCCCCCTGAACCGAAGCCGTCACTGCTACCGTGGTCTCACCCAGGCCCTCCGATATGGTCGATGGATCAAGGGCGAGGCTTATGCCGGTCGGAGTTTCATCGTCGTCCACGATGGTAAGCCTGACTGCAGACCGAACGTTGGCATTGGAACTGGAGAGCGTCACAACTTCATCTGCCTCGTCTACCTCATTATCCTCCGGATTCAGCGTGAAGGTCGCGGTGCCCGCAGCCTCTGCCGCCGTAATGGTGAAACTAAAGTCAGGCACCGGTGCAAATCCCACGACACCGGCCATTCCGCTGCCGGCAGCGGAGAGATCCACGGTTTGGGCAGACGCGAATGTTGTTCCGCCCTCTACGGTTGCCGTCACCGTGACCCTCGTAGCACCGGCTCCTTCGTCTACGGAGGTCGGGTCCAAGGAAAGCAAGATGCCGCTTGGAGCCGCGTCATCATCCGTGAGCTTGAGGGTAGTCGGTGCGCTTACCGCAGAATGAGTGCTCGAAATGGTGATGGTCTCATCCATTTCGTCTACCACATCATCTTCCGGCGTGAGTGCGAAAGTGGTCGTGCCCGACCGCTGCCCCCTGGCGATCATGACATGAAAGTCCGTGACCGATGCGAAGCCTACCACACCTGATGTTTCGCTTCCAGCTACAGAGATGGGCACCGTTTGGTCGGTAGCATACGTAAACGCACCATCAACGGTAGCTGTCACCGTGACGGTCGTAGGACCGGCGCTTTCGGCAACTTCGGATGGGCTCACAGAAAGGGTGATGTTGGTCGGCACTGCGTCGTCATCCGTGATCGTGATCTCAGCATTCACCGTGGCCTCACCCAGCGTACCGAATACCTTGACAGTTTCGTTCTTCTCGTCAAAGGTGTTATTGACGGGTGTAATCGAAAATGTCCCCTGGCCCGAGGACTGCCCGGCAGGGATTGTCACGTTGAAGCTGGGCACGCGTGCAAACTGTACGACGCCGGCTGCTCCGCTTCCCGCCACCGTGACGCTCACAGTCTGATCGGTGCTAGCCATTCCGTTTTGAAGGCCCACGGTCACGGTGATCGGAGTTGCTCCGGCGTTCTCTGCAACCATTTCGGGGCTGAGGCTCATGGTGAGCTCGGTCACCGTATCATCATCATCCGTCAGCGTCAAGTCCGCGCTCTCGACAGGGTCGCGGTTATCCAGCGTGCCCGAAAAGCGTATGGTTGCATCACCCTCGGCGACATCGTCGTCAATGGGTGTGAGATAAATGAATGCGATGCCCCGCACTCGTCCGGCCCGGATTTCGATATCGAAATCCTCTATGGACTCAAATCCAACTACACCGGTAGCCTCCGTGGCATCGACGCTGACGGTTACTACTACGTCTTCGTCGTACGTGGCATCGTCGTCTCCCGTCACCGTCGCCGTAACCCTGATCTCGGTCGCGGGGGCATTTTCTGCAAGGGTTACCGGGATAACGGAAAGTTGAACGCCGTCACCGCCGCCGTCACCGCCGCCGTCACCGCCGCCGTCATCTGTGCCATCATCATCAATCAAGCGAATGCTGGCGGATACCACAGGGTCCGAGTTGTCAAGTTGACCCCTAACAGTGACGGTTTCGTTGCTGTCATCCCGGGAATTATTTTTGGGAGTAAGCACAAACGATTCTGTGCCAACCCGCTGGTTGGCATCAATAGTAATCCTGAAGGCAGCGACGGGATTAAATTCGACCACGCCCGATCGGTCGGAGTCTTCGACGCTTACGGTCACTGTCCGCTCTTCCGTATAGAGATCGCCCTGAACCGTCGCCATGACCGTGACGGTAGTAGGGCCGGCATCTTCCGTAATCCGGCTCGGGCTCACGTTCAGGCGCACGCGCCCCGCCGTCGGTGCCGTCCGGTCCACGGTAACCCTGTAGGTATTGGATGCTCTGTTGCCCACGCCGCCATCGTCCATTGCCACGTCTGCCGGGAGGCTAACCGTAACCGTGCCATCGGAGCTAGGTACAATGGTCGCAGTATATATCCTGCCGGTACTCGGAATTAGGCTTGCCACCGTGGCGTTGCTGCTGACCACAATCTCGGTTGCTACCAGCCCCGTCACTCCATCCTCATCGGCAAAGGTGATCGTAACGGCAAAATCGCCGTTTACGGTACCGGAGGGTCCGGTAATAGTAACCGGGGAGGCGACGTATCCCTGAAAGGTTGTCGTCGTAGACCGCTGGTTGCCGTAGCCTACTGTGACGCTCTGAGCTGCGCCAGCCGGCACGGTCACCATTACGTCGCCGTCGGCGCCTGGCGTAATGGTAACGAGATATTCCCTCGGGGAGTTGGCTCGAAGGCTGGAGGCCCGGCCATTTTCGATTTCCAGATCGCCGGCTGAAAACCCCCTTACGTCATCAGAAAACGTAATCGTGACTTCGCCGCTTTCAACAATTGAACCAGCGTGTGTTATGGAAATAACCTGTGGGCCGACGCCGATCCAAACATCCAAGTCATTAGAGGCAGGGTAGTTGTTATTCGCCGCATCTTGCACCATACTTGCAGGCACGTTCACGGTAAGCTCTATCGGCGTGGCGCTGAATGATCCGGTGGGTTCGATCGTCGCTGTCCAGTTCCGGTCGATTCCCGAAAGACTCCCGCTCTGCACCCTGCCGGCGCCGGTAACCGTTATGTCACTCTCCACAAAACCCTGGACTGTACTCGAAAACCGGATATTGACGTCAAAATCCCCGCCTCGCCACGGACTGTTTTGTGAAGTTGAGGGTCCGGTTATAGTGACGGTTAGCGCGGCGAAATCCACGGTCCTTGTGAATGCATTTGACTTCGTATTGGGGTTGCCGGCTAGGTCCATGGCCTGGTCAGCCGGAAACTCTACTGTGATTTCCGTCTCGACTGAGCGCGGTGTGATCGTTGCCCGGTAATTCCGTTTGGAACTGCCCACGGCTTCCCAGTCCGAAGCAGTCCCGTTGGGAACAGCAAGATCAGTCTCGTCTGCACCCGTTACGTCTTCGGAAAAATTGACACTGACCGTGAACGCCCCCCTGACGGTGCCGACAGGACCGGAAATAGACACCGTCGGTGCCGTCTGGTCGGAAGTGACGCGGAGACTGGCCGCGGCGGTATTCTCGGTCCCCGTACGCTGACTGGTCGCAACACCCGCGCCAATGCCGATGGTGACCGTGCCTTGCCGGGTGGCCGTAATATCTACGGTGTACATCTCCGTATCGTCGGACATCTGCACAGCCGAGCTTAGGTTCGTCGCCGTCCCATTCTGGACGGCAATGTCCGTAAGCTCAAAGCCGGCCATCTCTTCGCTAAAGGTGATTTCTACTTTAAATGCGTCGTCTTTCACCGGTCCGGTCTCGGCCGAGGGCCGCGCAATCGTGACGGAGGGAACGGGCGTTGTATTCGTTACCGCCAGCATGGCAAACGATGAAGCCTCGTTACCGCCAGCATCCAGAAGCGGCATTGGAGTTCCGTTGTCCGTCCTGTTTTCCTTGTCGTACGTAATGGAAACGGACTCGCCAGCCTTGGCGGAACGAACTAGCGTCAGATTCACTTTCTTAGCGTCTTCGCCGGACGGAGATATGCTTCTGACGTCAGTGACGCGCCCCCCCACCGAGACGGTAAAATGCTTAGTGGAAGCATTGCTCGACATTTCCTTGTCGTAGGTCAGTGTCAGGACCGCGCCGTCGATCGTTCTCGCCAGAAGCACGGGCAATGCGTCGTCGTTGTACACCGTCAGCGTGGCGGGATTAATGATGGCCGCTGGCGTCCCGGAACTGGTCCCGAAAAACGTCAGGACGTTGTTTGCATTTACCTTGTCGTCATCCACAACGGTAATGGTCGGGCTCGGCGTTGCCGTACCCACGCGTTCTCCAGCAAGAATGGTGATACTGGGAATGCTGGCAAGATCGATATACTGCACTACGTCCACTACGTCGGTGCCTAGGTTCGACACGCTAACAGCTATGGTGACATTATCAGGCAGCGTGTTGCCACGAAGTGTGGCGGTAATTTCCAGGCTGTTATCTGCACCTGCCGTCTCGTTCAGCGAACCTGGACTAACGCCCAGGTCAATGGTCTGTGCCAGAGCGGGCACGGCAAGCCCCAGCATAAGCGCCCCGGAAAAGGCGGCGAACAGCAAGGCGCGGCGGGACCGTTCAATCGGTACGCCGATACTGCAGAAGAAAGGAGCAAAGGTTCTCTGGCGCATGGTAAAGATTTTGGTTGGGTTTGCAGGAATGGCCTAGTGCAATAAAAGCATGTCGCGATACGTAGGCAGTGGCCAAAGGTTACCCGGAACGAGCCCTTCGAGTTGGTCCGCGGCATTGCGGACGGCAACCATGGCCGGTATTACGTGGTCCCGGCAGTGCGTGGCGCCGGCTTCGAGGTTATCGCTGTGGCAGTCCGCTTGGGAGCTCAGCTCTTCGATTGCCGCGGTAAGGCTATCGACGGACTTGTTTACCTGCTTGGCCGTGGAACGAATGCCTTTCAGCGTAAGCAAACCGTCCCCCTTACGGATGATGTCAACCAACTGAGCAAGGTACGCTGCGGCAGCCGGAAGGACTGCCGTGCGGGCCAGAGACTCGAGCGTTGCGGCTTCGATGGCGATATTGGTCTCGTACTGCTCCAGCATCACTGCGCGTCGGCTTCTAAGCTCGCGCTCCGTAAG
The DNA here is from genome assembly GCA_965216255.1 of Rhodothermales bacterium. Classification (GTDB taxonomy): domain Bacteria; phylum Bacteroidota; class Rhodothermia; order Rhodothermales; family Bin80. Next base: position 1,405,421 of record OZ244148.1, on the reverse strand, counting down.
CACGTCATATTTCTCGAATAGCGAGACGTTCTTGTCCGAGGGCATTTCGGCCAGCGCGGCGACGGTGTCGCGCAGGTTAAGGAGCCCCCGTTCTTTGGCCTCCCGGTGCCAGTCCTCGGTGTAGTTGTCGCCCTCGAACAGGATGGCCTGCGCTTCGGAAACTACCCCGCGCACAACGTCCGCGCCCGCGCCCGCCAGGTCTTCGCCGGCTTCCAGGCGCGCCTCCAGCATAGCGCCCATATCATCCAGCGCCTCGGCCACGGCCACATTCAGCACGACGTTGGAAAACGATACCGACTGACTGGAGCCGACGGACCGAAACTCGAACTTGTTGCCGGTGAAGGCAAAGGGAGAAGTCCTGTTGCGGTCTCCCGTGTCGCGGAGCAACTCCGGCAGGATAGTTGCGCCTAGGTTCAGCTTGCCGCCTTCCTTGCTTTCCGGCGCTTGGCCGCAGGCAAGCGCGCTAAAGATGCTCTGAAGCTCCTCGCCGAGGAACACGCTCATGATGGCCGGCGGCGCTTCATTGGCGCCCAGGCGGTGATCGTTCGCCGCCGAGGCTACGGAGATCCGGAGCAAATCTTGGTGCCGGAATACCGCGCGGATCACGGCGGCGCAGAAGAAAAGAAAGCGCGCATTCGCGTGCGGCGTCTTGCCCGGGCCAAGCAGGTTCATTCCCGCATCTGTGCTCATGGACCAGTTGTTATGCTTGCCGCTGCCGTTAATGCCGGCAAAGGGCTTCTCGTGCAGCAGGCATCGCAGGCCGTATTCCCGCGCCGTCTCCTTCAGCGTATGCATGATGAGCTGCTGATGGTCGGATGCGAGATTGGCATTTACGAAGACCGGCGCGATCTCATATTGGCCAGGTGCCACTTCGTTATGACGCGTCTTTACGGGAATGCCCAGGCGGTAGAGTCTGCGCTCGGCATCCAGCATGCAGGCGAGGATCCGGCTCGAAATACGGCCGAAATAATGATCGTCCAGTTCCTGGCCCTTCGGGGGCTTGGCGCCAAGTAGCGTCCGCCCGCAGTTAATAAGGTCGGGGCGGCGATTAAAGTACCCCTCGTCTATCATGAAATATTCCTGCTCGGTGCCAACAGTCGCAAAGACCTTGCCAGCCGTAACGCCGAAAATTCCAAGGATCCGCCGGGCCTGCCGGTCGAGAGCGTCCATCGAGCGGAGCAGCGGCGTCTTGTGGTCCAGGGCCTCGCCCGTCCACGAAACGAACGCCGTAGGAATGGCCAGATAGCAGCCGTTTTCATTTTCGACGATGAAGGCCGGAGACGTGGGATCCCACGCCGTATATCCGCGGGCCTCGGCCGTCTGGCGCAGGCCGCCGCCTGGGAAGCTGGAAGCATCAGGCTCGCCCTGTATCAGCTCCTTGCCGTGCAGCTTGATGGTGGCCTCGCCGCTACCTGCGGGCGACATGAAACTGTCATGCTTCTCCGCCGTCGATCCCGTAAGCGGATGGAACCAGTGCGCAAAATGCGTGGCGCCTCGCTCCAGGGCCCACTCCTTCATGGCCTCGGCTACCGTGTCGGCTACCGAAGCATTCAGTGGTGCGCCGTGCTCTATGGTTGCCGCCATGCTCTGGCATACGTCTTCCGGCAGGCGTTTTTGCATCTCTTTTAGCGTAAACGCGTTCTCTCCGTAAATGGCTTCAACGCCGGCAGCGCAGCATTTTGCGTGCTGGCAGCACGTTCTGCCGTTACCTATATGGTCTTCCTGCGCAACTGCTTTCATAATACTAGGCTAGGCTAGGGTTGTTTGGATGGAGACTATATTGTAGCCAATATAGGTAAATGGCCTTATTATGTCCGTACCAAATGCCCCCAACTCTGCAGGATTTACAATAAAGACACACAGCGCGTACGCCAATGTATCTGTCCCCGATACTCCTTTTCCTGTCCCTCCTGCTTCCTGCTCCCGAGCGGCCCAACATCCTGTTTTTCATTGCAGATGACTGGAGCTGGCTGCATGCCGGTGTCTACGGCGATAGCGTGGTACGCACCCCGCATGTGGACCGGATGGCGCAGGAAGGATTGACGTTTGAGCATGCCTACGTCTCCTCGCCCTCTTGTACACCTTCGAGGGCCGCAATACTTACCGGGCAGCACTTTTGGCGCCTTGGGGCAGGGGCAAACCTTTACGGACCGCTCGCGCCCGCGCATCCGGTGTATACCGACATCCTGGAAGAGGCCGGCTATCACGTGGGCTTCACGCGCAAGGGGTGGGCGCCGGGCGAGCTTGGCGAAAGAGATCGCAACCCGGCTGGAGCGCGCTATGCGTCCTTTGAAGCCTTTCTGGACGCGAACTTTGGCGACGAGCCCTTCGCGTTCTGGTTCGGCACATCCGACCCGCACCGGGCCTACGAACCGGGATCGGGGGCAGCAAGCGGCATCCGGGTGCACGACATAACGCTGCCGGGCATATTTCCCGATACTCCGGAGGTGCGCGGCGATGTGGCAGACTATTACTACGAGGTGGAGCGCCTGGACCGGGAGCTGGGCGAGCTTTTGGCGCTCCTGGAGGCGCACGGCGAGGCCGAAAATACGCTCGTTGTTGTTACCAGTGACAACGGCATGCCGTTTCCTCGCGCCAAGGGCACCCTCTATGACCTGGGCACGCGCGTGCCGCTTCTGGCGCGCTGGCCGGCTGTTATCGCCGCCGGCCGCCGGGCAGACGACTTCGTGAGCCTGACCGATCTTGCCCCCACGTTTCTCGAGGCCGCGGGTCTTGCCGCGCCGCCAGCCATGACGGGGCGTAGCCTGATGGGCATTCTCGCGGCCGAGGGCAGCGGGCGCGCTGACAACCTGCGCACGGAGGTATTCTTTGGCCGCGAGCGCCACACGCCTGCCCAGGAGTCGCCCGTCGCGGGCGGGTATCCCATGCGCGCCCTCCGCACGGATGACTACCTCTATATCTATAATTTCCGCACGGACCGCTGGCCGAGCGGCACGCCCCGCGAAGACCGGGCCTTCATCCACGGCGCGTGGCTCTCGGACACGGACGCCAGTCCGACCAAAGAGGCCATGGCGCGCGGCGGTTCATCCTTCTCGCTTGCCTTCGGAAAGCGGCCCGGCGAAGAGCTTTATGACGTACGCGCCGATCCGGACCAGGTGCAAAACCTGGCCCTCGATCCCGCCCACGCGGATGTTAAGCGCCGGTTGTGGCAGCGCCTGTTCGGCGTCCTGCACGCGAGCGGCGACCCCCGCGTCCTGGGCAGTGGCGACTTCTTCGATCATCAGCCGTATACGGGCGGGATTGTACGCAGGCCCTAGCATGAATTAGCACAATCCTCAACCAGTGCGGGCACGTTTGGCACCCCGCCTCGTACCACTAGGCTAGTATTCCGGCTCATCCAGCGTAAACATGCAAGGAAACGGATTCAAGATTGGAGCCGTCATCTTCTTTTTGGCCCTTTCAGCCTGGTATCTTTTCCCGTCTGTACAGGGGGTGTATTTCGCCAACAGGATAAGCGGCTTGCCGGAAGAGGAGCGAGATTCCTATGAGGACACGAATTATGGCCTGCTTCAGCAAGTCAAGGAAAAGGCCCTGAAGCTCGGGCTGGATCTACAGGGCGGCATGCACATCACGTTGGAAGTAGGCCTCGCGGAGCTGCTCCAGCAGCTGGCAGGCGAGCGGAGCGATGAGATATTTGACGAGGTCCTGGGCGCTGCCAGCAGCCGCATCCTGGCAGAGGACGTCTCGCTGATCGATGCCTTCGTGCAAGAGTTTGAAACCCGGGATCCGGACGCCAGCCTTTCCCGCTATTTCCGCAGCGAGGAAATCACGCGCCGATCCAGTAACGCGGAAGTGATCACGTTCCTGCTGCAGCAGGAAAGCGATGCGATAACACGCGCCATAGAAGTTATTCGTAACCGCGTAGACCGCTTCGGGGTAACGGAGCCCTCCATCCAGCGGCAGGGCAGCCGCCGCATCGTGGTGGAGCTGCCCGGCATTGACGACCCCGAACGGGTGCGCCGGCTGCTTAAGGGTACGGCCCGCCTCGAGTTTCGCCTCATGGCGGATCCGGCGGAGCTCAACCTGTCGCTGCAGCGCATGATCAATCACTTCGAGGTAGAGGTGGCAGCAGACACCACAGCCGATTCCCTGGCTGTTGTTGACATCGACCCCGCTGCGGAAGACACCAGTTTCGATGTAAGCCAGCTACTGGCCGCCGCCGATGACGTAGAGGCGGGAAACAGCCTGCTCGAGGTGCTGCGGCCCTACGCGCAGGGCACGGTCATCTTCGGTGAGGTGTCGGAGCAGGACACGGCAGCCTTTAACGCCCTGCTGCAGGACCCATTCGTGCAGGCCCTCCTGCCGCGTGATATTGAGCTGCTCTACCATGCGAATCCGACCAATCCTGGCGGAGGACTGGAGTTTTACCAGATCCTTGCCGTAAACGTAAACGAGGAACTTACAGGCGAAGTCATTACGGATGCCCGGGCGGATTTTGACCAGACGACCAATCAGCCGCTGGTCAGCATGGAGATGAATTCGGAGGGCTCACGCGTCTGGTCACGCCTTACCGGAGCCAACGTAGGTAAGAGTGTTGCCATTGTACTCGACGGGGCTGTGTACTCGTTTCCCACCGTTATAAGCAAGATTACCGGCGGCAATTCGCAGATCACGGGACTGGAGTCTCAGGCGGAAGCGGACGACATCGTCACCGTGCTCAAGTCCGGCGCCCTGCCCGCCCCGGTCAATATCGTGGAGGAGCGTACCGTAGGTCCGAGCCTCGGCGTGGTGGCGCGGCGGTCGGGATTTACCTCTATCATGGTGGGCCTTTTTATCGTGGCGCTCTTCATGATCTTCTACTATCGAGGCGCGGGCGTGGTGGCAGATCTTGCCCTGTTCATCAACATCATCTTCATTCTCGGAATATTGGCTGGCTTCCAGGCCACGTTGACGCTGCCGGGCATTGCGGGTATCGTGCTTACCATTGGCATGGCTGTGGACGCGAACGTGCTGATATTCGAGCGCATTCGCGAAGAGCAGTCCACGGGCAAGACGCTAAAGGCCGCCATCGATGGAGGCTTTGGCAAGGCGCTCAGCGCCATCATTGATGCCAACATTACCACCTTCTTTGTGGGCATCATCCTGTACTCCTTCGGCGTGGGGCCGATTCAGGGCTTTGCCGTGACGCTCATGGCCGGCATCCTGGCGTCACTCTTCAGCGCCATCGTATTTACGCGGATAATTTTCGACTACCTGGTCATAGAGCGGCGCGTCGCCGTCAGCTACGGCTAGGGGCAAGCTTGAGGCGCCATGCGCATATTTGAGAACGCCAATTTCAGCATTGTGGAGAGCCGCAGGAAGGCCTACCTGGTTTCCGGCACGCTGCTTGTCTTGAGCCTGGGCTCGTTCGCCACGCGCGGTCTGGAGCTCGGCATTGATTTCAAGGGAGGTATGGAGTTCGTCGTCGAAAGCGCCAGGCCGCTCGAAGCCACGGATATCCGCGCCGCCCTCACAGAGGCGCTCGGCCAGACTCCGGAGGTAAAGACGTACGGCGATGTCTCCATGGAAGGCGGCGATGCGCTGCTTATCCGCACCCTGGAAGGCGATCTGGAGACCAATGAGGTGCAGGGCCAGATCGTGGAAACTATCGAGGCCGCTTTTCCGGATTCCAATCCCCGGGTAGTGAAGACCGACGTCGTGGGACCGCGCTTCGCCGAAGACCTCAAGAGAGGCTCCATTTATGCGGTTTTCGGCTCGCTGTTCGTGATTTTTATCTACGTCATGCTACGCTTCGAATGGCGATTCGGCCTGGGTGCGGTAGCGGCGCTCTTTCACGACGTGCTCATTACGCTGGGGCTTTTCTCGCTGCTTCGCGGCATTCTGCCCTTTTCCCTGCAGATTGATCAGGCCATCATTGCGGCCTTTCTCACTATCGTGGGATATTCCCTGAACGATACCGTTGTAATTTTCGATCGGATACGGGAATTCACCAATATCTTCAAAACAGAGCCGTACCAACAGGTGGTCAATCGCTCCGTCAACACTACGCTAAGCCGCACCATTGTTACGTCCAGCACAACGTTGTTTGTAGTGGTTACGCTGTTTATATTTGGCGGGGAAGTACTGCGAGGGTTCGCATTCGCTCTCATTATCGGGATCATTATCGGAACTTATTCTTCCGTGTTTGTTGCAACGCCCGTAGTGGTGGAACTGCACCGGCGCGCGCCAGCTCGGCAGACCTCGGGCAGTCGTCGTTCTCGCTAATGGGTATAGCCATCTGCTATCATGAATTTCGCCGTAGAAGAGCGCTATAACGCCGTCGTCATCAAGTTCAAGGGAAACGTCATGGGCGGGCCGGATGGTGCGCGTCTGCATGATACCCTGCACACGCTTAGGGAAGAGGGCAAGCGTAACATAATTGTGGATCTTGGGCGGGTCAGTTTCATGAATTCCAGCGGGCTTGGCATGCTGATCAGCGCCATGACGACCATGCGTAATGCCGACGGCGACCTGCGTCTGGCTAATGCGGCGGAACGCATCCAGTCGCTGCTCATCGTTACGAGGCTCATCACGGTTTTCCAGCATTACGACTCGGTGGACGAGGCCGTGGAGAGCTATTCGTCGGACGGCTAGGATTGGCGTGTGGCACGGTCGCAGCGGCCGAACGGAAGGGGAGACGCGCAGGAGATGGCGGTAACCGTTGTAATAGGTAGCCAGTGGGGAGACGAAGGTAAGGGCAAGATTGTGGATCTGCTCAGTGCCGAAGCAGATATAGTGGCGCGCTACCAGGGGGGCGCCAACGCGGGGCATACCATTCGGTGGGGAGACAAGACGTTCGTTCTTCACCTGCTTCCGAGCGGCATATTTCGCCTGGGGGTCACGTGTGTCATTGGTAATGGTGTGGTGATCGATCCCATTGCGCTCATGCGCGAGATCGAAACCGTGACGGGCCTGGGCTACGAGGTGGAGGGCAGGCTCTTGATCTCGCACAAGGCCCACCTCATAATGCCCTACCACAAGGCGATCGAGCAGGCTCGGGAGCAGGCCCGCGACGCCGGGGCCATCGGCACGACCGGGCGGGGTATCGGCCCGGCCTATGTGGACAAGTTTGCCCGCACCGGAATCCGGGTCGTGGACCTGCTCGACCGTGACGTGCTGGCGCGCAAGCTTAAAGCGTCCATAAAGGAGAAGAACGCGATACTGCGCGGCGTCTACGGCGCCGCCAGGCTGGACGTGGAGCGAATCATTGAAGAGTATGTGGAATTCGATCGCCATATTGACCCGTTCGTTACAGATACGACTTTCTATCTGAACCGCGCCATCGGGGATGGCAAGCGTATCCTGGCCGAAGGGGCGCAGGGTTCGCTCTTGGATGTGGATTTTGGGACCTATCCCTACGTGACATCTAGCCACCCAACTGCAGGCGGCGCCTGTACCGGGCTCGGCATTCCGCCGGTGGCGATCAGCCGCGTGATCGGCGTTGTAAAGGCCTACTGCACGCGCGTGGGCAACGGGCCGCTGCCGACGGAGCTAATGGATGGCGTGGGCCGGCACCTGCAGACGGTCGGAATTGAATTCGGCGCCACGACGGGCCGGAGCCGCCGCTGCGGATGGCTGGATCTCATGGCACTCCGCTATACGGCGGCCATAAACGGTTTTACCGATATGGCCATCACGAAGTTGGATGTGCTTTCGGGCGTGGATCCGCTGCGCGTATGCACGCGGTACCGGTATAACGGGCGGGAGCACGCACGTTTTCCCGCGGAAACAGAAACACTATCAAGGGTGGAGCCGGTCTACGAAACCCTACCTGGGTGGAACGAGGAAGTAGCCGGCGTGGACCGCTTTGACGACCTGCCAAATGCGGCGCAGGATTTCGCGCGCTATCTGGCCCGGAGCGTGGGCGTGGGCATAAGCATGATCTCTACGGGGCCGAAGCGGGCTCAGACCATCAAGGCCGACATCGCCCCCTGATTCCATGAAGGCCTACGTAAGAGCGGCAAACCTGAAGCGCGGACTCATTGTCTTGGCGGTGCTCCTTGCGCTCGCCTCTCTCTATTATTCAAACGGCCTGGTGGATCGGCTGCGCGCGCGCGAGAGCGAGAGCATGGAGATTTGGGCTCGGGCCCGTGAAGAAGTTGCGCGTGCGCCAGAAGCCACCCGGTACGGGGACGAAATACGTCAGCTTGCCGCCCTGCTACCCATTGAAACGCTCTCGGCGGAGCACCGCAAGATTCTGCTGGATGTGCTCTTGAGTGCGGAGCGTGGGTCGGATGACATGCACGCCAATTTTTTCTTCGACGTCATTAGTAACTATTATCGCGATGTCCCTGCCGTAATTACGGACAGCCTCGGACGGCCGCTAAGCTGGCACAACGTGGGAGTAGACAACGCGCGTTCGGTATCGTCGGAGGACTCGGCGTTTGTACGACAGCTGATCAGACAAATGGCGGAGACCTACGCGCCCATTCCCATTGATGGCGGGCCGCTCTTCAAGCAATTCGTGTACTATGACGAGTCCGACATCATTCGGGAACTCCGCCTGTATCCCTATCTGCAACTGCTGTTCGTGAGTCTCTTCATTCTGGTGGGGTACCTGGGCTTTTCGTACGTGCGTCGAAGCGAGCAGAGCAGCCTCTGGGTCGGTATGGCGCGCGAGGCCGCGCACCAGCTCGGGACGCCGCTAAGCAGCCTTATGGGTTGGGTGGAGATGGTGCGGCACGGCGGCATAGAGGCGCGCGAAGCGGCGGTAGAAGAGATCGCGCAGGATGTCGAGCGCCTGAGCCGCGTTGCGAATAGATTCAACGATATAGGCTCGTTTCCCAGATTGGAGCCCCTTAACGTTGCCAGCTGCGTAGAGAATACGGTGGCGTATATACGCCGACGCATGCCGCAGCAGGGTGTTGAACTGACCATGGATGTACCCGGAGACCTCATGGCTTCCCTTAATGCCGAGCTATTTGAATGGGTGGTAGAAAATCTGCTAAAGAATGCTCTGGACGCGCTGGAGAGCGGCCATGGCCGCATCCATATTCTGGGAAGGTTGGAAGGGGCCAGGATCGTATTGGATGTTTCGGATAGCGGAAAGGGAATAGATCGCCGCCAGCGGACGAATGTATTCCGTCCGGGATACAGTACCAAGAAGCGTGGATGGGGACTGGGCCTTAGCCTGGCAAGGCGTGTGGTGCAGGACTACCACGGTGGATCTTTATCGCTCGTGCAGTCGAAGGCAGGGCGTGGCACGACATTCAGGATTGTACTTCCGGCGGTTGGAATGAAATACGTTGTTCCTGAAGCAGGCATACCGAACGAGCATTCTTAGCTGCCAGACGCATTCGAAGGTGCGATGGATTGCGCGCTCAATGCACAGGTAGGCGAATGCGCGGCTGCGTCAACAACGTGCGTCGTACAACCGATTGCAACCGGTCTGACCCCACTAAGCTAGCCTCAATTACCACGCATAATGCGTAGGTGACAGTCCCAAATTCAAATCTAGCTGTAGTACTGCTATATATTCCCCTGCCAGATCTAATATTGTCAGTTATATCGTGACTGTTCCGTATATAGCCTCACCAGTATCATTATTTGTATCTCGGCCACTCTGCTCCGGATCGTGCGTCCCAGCGTGGCCATTTACCTGCCTAACTCGTTAATATCCGCCCTTGTGAGGCCAAATTGGACGAATAGCGGTCTCCTTCGTGCCTGGAGGGCCGGGCGTTAGTCATTACTTTTAGTATGTGTAGTAGTAGGCAACAACACTATCTGAATATGACCTACCCCGCCCATCTCTTCCTCCAGCCCACCAACACTTCCCACCGCCAGTACGAAGCCCTGCGTGCCGCCTTCGCCGAGCATGTCCCCCTGGCCGAGATCGCAGAACGCTTCCACTGCTCCTATGGCACCGTCCGCAATCGCTGCTCTCAGTTCCACAAAAAGCCCGAACTGCCCTTCTTCGTGGCCGACGAGCGCGGCAGGAAGAAGGGCGCCCCCCATGAAGCCGCTCCCGTTCGCCAAGAAACATCCCTCTCTCGACAGGAACGCAATCGGCGTATTGTCGAGCTCCGTGCGCAGCAGAACCTGTCCGCCGTAGAGATTGCCGCCCTGCTCATGCCAGAGGGACACCCCGTAAGTGATTCCACCGTCATGCGCACGGCCGGGTTGGCTAAATTACGCTGACGTGGCCTCCAGGAACGCCTCGATGTTACCTCCGCGAAGCGGGCGACCGTAGCCGATCACCGTAACCTGGACCTCGCTCCGCGCCATTTTCATACCGACTTTAGCGGCCTCTTCCTCTTTGTCCACGACCTGGCCCGCATTTAGCTCGATGTGCTCTTACGAGAGAGCCACATACCGGCAACGAGCAGCATACCGGCGGGCTGCGCCATGCGTGCTCTCTTGGCCCTCAAGCTCTGGGGCCTGAGGCGAAGCTCCCATGTCATGGCCGAGGCCCTGGATCCGGGGCTGGCGCTCTTTGCCGGACTGGGCGCCATGCCGAAGCGCTCCACCCTCACCGAATATTCCAGCCGCGTGCAGCCAGAGCACTGTCGCCGTCTCATGGAAGCCTGGCACCAGGCCTCGCACGCCCTGGGCGTTTCGCCAGGAGGAGGGCACTCCTTTGATCTCGACTTCCACACCATTGCCTACCACGGCGACGACGCCCTTATCCAAAAGCATTACATCTCCAAGCGTAGCCGCAGCCAGAATGGCATCCTGTCCCTGGTAGCGCGCGATGCCGAGGCCCGGCTCTTTGTCTATGTCGACGCCCAGATACGCAAGGAAGACCGCCACGATCAGCTCCTGCGCTTTGTCGACTTCTGGCGTGAGCGCACGGGGAGCCTGCCGCACGCATTGGTCTTCGACAGCACCTTTACCACGTACGCCAACCTCGCACGGCTGCAGGCCATGGGCATAGCCTTCTTGAGCCTGCGTCGCCGCTCCCGGAAGATGGTGGCGGCCCTGGCTGCCATACCGGTGTGCCAGGCATGATCAACAGCTTGGAGGTGCAAGTCCTCTATCCAGCCAGATGGCGGCGAAGGATTAGCGAAGCGCAAGGGCGTCGTCGTGAGGCGGGGTCTGAAGGAAGCGTGTAGCAAACCCGCGACCTGATGAACAAGAACCGAATACGAGGCCTACCCGATCGGACGAGCGAGCCGGTTATCGCAAAGTCCGCGTCATCTATGCGTCGGGGTGGTAGATTCGGCAGGTGTGCGGGGAAGGCGGTTGGTCTTACCCTGGGAGATCTGCGTTGTGTCCGGCCAAGCCGGACTGAACGTGTCGTAAGGCACGTGACCGCAACGCAGAAGTCAGCAGAGGGCATAGTAGTCGGCTTAGCCGACGAAGGCCCGAACAATGGACAGGGATAGTAGGACGGCAAGCTCATGCGAGCAATGCGGCAGAAAATCCAGCTAACGCTGCCTTTTGCGTGGGACAGCCCCGGTGAATCCGGCGGTGCCCGTGGGGAAGGGACCGAAGTTCGCACGGCGCAACCCGAATCCGAACTCCCGGCACGTAGCGGCCTGGTGGCCCTGGCACCCAAGTCGGTTTGCTCAAGTCCATTGAACCGCCGTGTACGGACCCGTACGCACGGTGGTGTGGGAGGGTGGGGGCCGTGAGGCCCCCACCTATCCCGATCAGGAGCAATGGCGACGCCTACGGCTCAGCAATGTCGGTCGCACCTTCCGTACACCGCGCATTCTGGAGGAAAAGGTCCAACTCCGCGACTATCCCGATCCCCTCCGGCAGATCGCCATTACGGACCTTGGACACGACAAGCCCACCCTGCTATTGACCAACCAGATGGATGTCCCGCCGGCCCGGCTGATTGAGCGCTATGCCCGGCGGATGATCATCGAGAACACCCTGGCGCATGCCATCGACTTCTTCCACATGGATGCCCTAAGCTCTGCGGTACCCATGAAGATCGACGTGGACCTCCAACTGACGCTCATGGCCAGTACGCTCCACCGCATCCTCGCCAAACGGGTAAGCCACGGCCTGGAGAGCGCCAAGCCCCGGACCCTCTTCCGCAAGCTGGTGCGCGCCAGCGCCCATGTCCAGATCCACGACACCGTTGTCACACTGCCGCGCCGGGCGAACAATCCGTTCTTGCTGGCAGCAGGATACACCGAAGCGACGGAGCCCATTCCCTGGTTAGGCAACCGGAATCGCCGCATCCAGCTTACCTGAAAAATGGCGCCCCATTGTCATATTCCTGAACCTCAAAATGATGCGTGGGAATGCAGGCTAGGCTCGACCCCGCGCAGGCCGCCGTCGGCAGCAGTTGAAAGTGCTGTGCGGCAAGCTCCTCCTGCGCCAGGCGCGCTACGCAAATTTCCGGTCGAATGTGTCTTTCATGGCACGTTCCTCCTCACCTGCCGTCCAAAAACACGATGTTGATGGGCGTGCCGCGGCGAATGTCCAGAAGCGAGGCAGCGTGGCCCGCATTGACGGCGACTTCCAGGTAACCGTCGCTGCCAAAGAGAAGGAGCGGCTCGCCCTTCTCTACACTCGTGTACGTGGCTCGAATGTCGGCTATTATGGCATTTCCCACGTAGCCCTTGATCTCTCTTCCGTCGCGGCATCGGCGTAGCATTGGTGCCGTTATGTTCGTGACGCAGTTCCCAAAGTTATCAATATGGACGATCCAGCCCCGAATGCCGCTGTCGTCTTCAGCGGGCAGGGCCCAGTGAAGCGGGACCAGCGCTTCGATAGGTCGGCCCAGGTCATGGAGATTGCAGCCCGCTGCGAGCCGCGCGGCCGCAGGCGCAAAGATGTCACGGCCATGGAAGGTGGCGCTTGCCGCTCCGGCATCCAGTTCCACCATGGATTCGGGCCCGGACTCTGCCAGTACCAATGAAAATAATCCGTTGTCTGGACCCACAAACACATGGCCGCCGGATAGCAGGGCGACGGGCCTCCGACTGGAGCCTACACCGGGGTCCACCACTACGAGGTGGATGGTGCCCTCAGGGAAATACGGCAGCGCCTGGCGTAGCACGAACGCTGCCTCCATGGCGTCGAATGGTGCCACGTCATGCGAAATGTCCACGAGCCGCACATCGGGTGCGATGGACAGTATGGCACCCTTCATGGCGGCCAGGTAGCCGTCCCGAGTGCCGAAATCCGTTGTTAGGGTAATGATGCGAGGCAAGGGCCGGCTAGATTGGATCGCTCTACAGGGTTATCGCGGCACCGGCCTGCAGCGAACGCCCCTGGGCAGGCTCATAGTATCGCCCGCCAAAGGCGTTTACGACCACGGAAGCGTGGTAGGAGGCATTGAGTGCGTTCTGCAGCCGGGGGAAAGGCTGGATGCGACCCTAATAACCCATGTATACGTCTACGGATCCGAAGGCTGCACTACGTGCCGAATTATAATCGTCGGCCCATATGCCGGAAGCTGCCGCGAAAGCAATCTCGCCGCTGAATCCACGCCTCTGCGTGCGAAGGCTGCCAAGTAGGTATTGGTCGGGCACCCCCGGGATTTTATGGCCGCGTGTTGACCGGTTGGTGAAAATGAAGCGGCTGACCGTATAGGCGACCTGAAAGTATGTGGCGCCACCCTCGGGCCACGTGAGCGCCATTTCCAGTCCGTGGTGGTTACTCTTTCCCCGGTTGCTGTAATATATCGACGCATCCGCCACCTCTTCCGGCCCGAGACGATCACGGATATGCAGCCGGAATATGGCAGCATTGAAGCGCAGGCGCCGGTGCATGCCGCGTGTGCCAAATTCAAAACCGAGCGTCCGCTGCGGCTTGAGATCCGGATTGAAGCCGCCCATGCCGTCCGGCCGGTTCACGAGTTCTGTCGTGGTGGGTGTCTCAAATGCCGTACTGAAATTGGCGTAGACGCCCCGGTAGATAAGCCCGAGACTGGGGCTAAGGGCATTGAAACTGCGCATTCCCGACTGATCCCCGTTGCTCGTCAGGTGGTCGGTCATGCAGAAGCGCAGCTCGTCGTAGCGCAGCGCGCCTGAGGCACGCAGGCCTCCCCGAAGCGGTCCGTGTATGGCTGCAAAGAACGCGGTATTGGTTACCTGCTCATGTTGGTCCAGCACTCGAGGGCCGCTCGGCATGCCGCCTTGATTGCTTCTTCGCAATCTATCGACTGCAAGCGCCCGCATTTCTATGCCGGCGTTCCACCACGCATTCTTAACCTGCAGCCGGGCGCCACCGGCGCGCCGGTCCAGGCTTATGTAGGCAAACGTCAGGGGGTTTTCAAGCGTTCGCAGCACGCCGTAGGCGGTTGCCACCACATTGCCGAAACCCGTCTTGGAGCGGAGCGTCAGCCCCCCCCTGTACATGCGCGCTCTGCTTCCCGGCAGAGGCGGTGACGAAACGAGGATCTGCCTGGCGCCGATCCGAGTGGGCCTGGTCCGTGGTGAGCGCGCCCGGGGATTCCGCGTTCAGTATGGCAGCCGCAGTCACCAGCCGCAGCGTGGCTCGGTTGCCGAGGCTGAAGAGACCCTGCATTCCCGCGCGGGCAAAGCTGCTTACGCTGTGCTCCCGGTACCCGGATGTCTGGACTCTGGAGCCGTAGGCAACTAGCCGGTGCGGGCCCATCTGGACCCCCGTACTGGCGGAAACGTGGCGCAGGCCGTAGCTGCCCCCCATAACCCGCACCCGGGTCTCTACGCTCGCCGGAGCCGTGTCCAGAAAGAGTACGCCGCCGCTGCCGTTCCCCCAGTAGACGGACGAGGGGCCGCGCAGCAGTTCGGCGCGGCGAATGAAGGCAGGATCGGCCGCATCCAGGGTCGACTGGCCGTCCGCCATCGTGAGCGGTATGCCGTCCATCACCACCTGCACGCCCCGTACGCCAAAGGCGGCGCGATAGCCCATCCCCCGGATCACCAGGCGCTCACCCAAAGCATAGTGCCCGCGATCCCGCAGCCATACGCCCGGAAGCGTGCGCAGGGCACGCTGGAGCGAGAGGCCCGGCTCCAAGGACGGCTGCGCGCGAAAGAGTTCGGTAACGGAGCGTGGTGCGTTGGCCTGCGTCTCGGTAGCACGCGTGGCTTCGACTAGCAGGGCCGGTAGCGCATAAGTAAGGGTGTCCGGGCTCTGAGCCCGGGCGGAAAAGGAAGCCAAGACAAAGAGGGTGGCCGTGGCAGTGCCTTTCATGGGGACCTACAAGTGCAAGCGCTCCTTGAGGTAGCGGGCGCGTTCCCGGCTTGCGATCACTTCATGGCCGAAATCGAGCACCAGCTTGTAGCGCCCGCTAAACCACGGGATCATTTCCCGGATCCTGTCCAGGCGGATGAGGGCAGAGCGATGGACGCGCATGAATTGGGCGGGGTCGAGATTTTCTTCGAGGTATTCCAGTTTGTAGTTGACGATATGCTGGCGCAGCCCGGGCCGCCGTACACAGTCCGAATCGGCATAGACACGGGTGATGCCCCCGGATATTTGGGCGGAGACTATACTGTTGGCGGATAGGATCAGCGTCCTGTCTCGATAGGGCACCGAAATGCGCTCGAGGTAGTGCCGGCTCGGCGGAACAGAAGCAGGCTGGGCAGCCTGCCGTTCGACGTAGTCAAGGAGCCGGGCCACGCGTTTGGAGCCAACCTCCGGCGCTTCGACGAGTCGCTCGGCACGCTTGATCGCTTCGACGAGCCGCTGTCGCGTGATGGGCTTCAGGAGATAATCTACGGCGTTGGCCTCGAAGGCGCGCAGCGCGTGGTCATCAAAGGCTGTTGTGAAGACAATGACGGGCTGACGCGTGAGTGCAATACGCTCCAGCACGTCGAAGCCATCCATTTCGGGCATCCGAATGTCCAGCAATACCAGGTCTACATCTTGCAACTGCAGGAAATCCACGGCGGCAGGTCCGTCGTGGGCTTCTCCGACCAGATGGATGCGTCCCGCTACTACGTCCGACTCGAGCAATTGCCGCAGTCGCCGCCGGGCCGGTTCTTCGTCGTCTACGATGAGTGTGCGAAGCATGGTGCTGTGCCAAGGGTTCTAGTCAATGGGCAGCCATAGCCGAGCCGTCGTGCCAGCTCCCGGGCTGCTTTCAAACCGCAGCAGGTCGTCTCGCTCGTACAGTCGTTCCAGCCTGGCTACCACATTGCGGAGTCCATATCCAAGAAACGGGGCGTTTGCCGCCGTGACCGGTCCCTGGTCAAAGAGATCCGGGATTCCTACGCCCGTGTCGGCAACCAGAATTTCAGCCAGGTCCCTGGATAGCCGATTGCATGTCAGGCGCAGCGTTCCCCCTTCCAGTTTTTTGCGAATGCCGTGGTTGACAGCATTCTCTACCAGGGTTTGGATCACGAACGCGGGAATGGGTAGCGTGCCGAGGTCCTCATCTAGCTGCCACTCGATGGTTAGCCTGGACCCAAATCTGGCCTGTTCAATGCTCAAGTAATGGCGAATGAGCGCCAGTTCTTCGTATAGTGGCAGGAATTCTCGCCCCTCCATTTGCAGCGTATGCCGAAAGATGGCGGCCAGGTCCTCCACAACTTTCTCTGCTTCTTCCGAGCGATCCCCGATCAGTGCAGAGATTGTGTTGAGGGCATTAAACAGGAAGTGAGGGTTGATCTGGGCCCGCAGTGCCTGGAGCCGCGCCTCGGCCCCGGCGCGTACGAGTTCGCGTTGGCGTTCAAAAAGTCTGAGCCGCTCAACGGCCAGCGCCAACTGGCTGCCCAGCGCGCGAATCATGTCCAGATCCTCGAGATTGTATACGGATCCCTTTCGCCTGGGTCCAAGGAGAAGGAGGCCGAGCGAGGTACTGTCGGCCTTGATGGGTACCACGAGATCAAGCCCCGCACACCGAAAGAAGTGGGCAAGTCCGGCGGGCAGCTCGCGTTCGTTGAGTTCGGATCTGTTCGTCCAGACCATCTTTTCCTTAAGCAGATAAGGCCAGACTTCATCGATATCATCGGGGGTAAGTTTTGGAGAATGGCTTCCATGACTGCTTAGCATGCACGGTGCGGCCGGGCCAGCCGCGCGCAGACACAAGTAGCCAAACTGACTGTGGAGAGCCTGGCACACGATACCCACAGTCTCCTGCGCGAGCGTGTCAATGTCGAGGAATGAACGCATGCGGTCGAGATATTGGCTGAGTTGCCGCCGAGCCTGCTGTCTGTCTGTGGCCAGCAGACGCTCCGCATAGACGCGCAGCCAGCTGCCGATGCGCTCAAAAAACACCAGCAGGGCTATGACATAAAGACTAATTGCGATGATGTTGGACGCCTGGCCTCTCGGAAGGTAGGAGTCCATGAGCGCCATTCCTCCCACAAAGGCAAAAACGAAGAGTCCAAGGGTGGTGGCATAAGCCAGAGATCGCTGAAGGACGTAGCCGATCTTGCCGTATTTGAGGTAGACGACGGATATCGTGACGACCGGACCAATGACCATCAGCTGTGCGCTGACAATGACCCAGCCCGCCGCCAGGCTGGTCACCGATTCAAACAGCGGAACGATGTCCAGGACGGAGAGCCCAAGGACAATAGCGAGGAGCAGCGTAATGGCGGAGCCGGCACGTAGTCCGGGGCTCCGGTAGTCGTCTGCTGCGGGCTGCGTTTCAAAGCGTAGGAAGAGCCCAAAGAAGGTCGTCAGCCCGATATACCAGAACGTGTGAAATAGCATGGGTCGGATGAGCCCTTCAATCGTGAGCGGGCCCGCACTGCCGTGCACAACGGCCACCGAAGCCGCCCAGATCAGCGCCAGGGTCGGCAAGTAGATGATCCAGCGCCACCGCCCGTCTCTAGGGCACTGGGCATCGCTCAATACCTTGTGAAGCAGGATGGCAGGGAAGCCTATCCACCCAACGCAACTGAGCAGCGTGAGCGCCTGGAATGCAATGTCTCCGAAGCTGCCCACGGTGAGCGGCGGCAGCATGTGCACCAACATTATTCGGAGAAGGCTGCCTATGAACCAGAGCACTGAAACGGCAATGAGGATGGGCATGAACCACGCCTTGCGTCTGCGCCGGATGAACGGAATGGAAACGACGAAGGCGATGCCATGGAAAAAGGCACCGAGGGCGAATCCCCAAAAGGAAAACTGCCACAGAGCACGGTTCAGTGGATACAGAAAGCTGGGGGCCCGGCTGAAGTAAACGTCTACCTGGGTTTCTCGAAGGCCCGGGCCCCGCAGCACGGTATACGTGTGCGTCGTTCCGAGAGGAATATGGTCCAGGGTGCTCTGTAGGTCATTCAGCGTGAAGTACTGGCGGTAATCAAGGCGGTAGAAGATGTCGCCCTCCAACATGCCCGATTCCGGATGAAAAACGAACTCTGCGCTAATGAGGCCGTATTCACCCTCCTGCCAGACTACCCAGTCCGAGCCGCGCTGATGCGGGCGCATGCCCCCGACAACCGCGAAATCTACAGCGACCTGTACCAGTGGCACAAAGGCCATGGCGGGGACCATGATGAGGGTGACTATGGTGAGAATCCTGGACACGAACCTTGGCGACTGTCCGAGTGACGCTATACCATAGTCTACGCGAAGATACGGCTAATGTTGATTGATACGCATGCACATGTTTACCATGCGCGTCTGGCGCCGGACCTGCCGGGTGTGATGGCGCGTGCAAAGAGCGCGGGCGTAGAACAGGTGGTGATGCCGGCCATAGACATCAACTCCATCCATGCGGCGCTAGACCTGTGCGAGCGCTACGATGGGCTCCATGCCATGGCTGCGCTGCATCCCTCCGAAACGAAAGAGGCGACCGAGGGCGATTTCGAGGTCGTTACTCGGGTCTGCGTGGACACACGCGTCGCCGCCATCGGTGAGACAGGGCTGGATTACTACTGGGATCGGTCGTTTGACGCCGTGCAGCAAGCTTTCTTCAGGCGCCACATCCGTCTCGCCATGGAGGCGGATCTGCCGTTGGTACTGCACACTAGGGACCGGGCCGGTTGCGACGAGGCGCATCGCGACATCGTGCGCATACTAGACGAAGAGAGCGCTTCCGCACCGGAACAGCTACGCGGCATCTTTCACTGCTACGGAGGTCCAGCCTGGGTGGCAGACGCTGCCGTCTGCCGGGGATTCCTGCTGGGCATTGGCGGTACGCTGACATTCAAGAACGCCGGGGTAGACGCGCTCATGGCATCGATAGGATTGGAGCACATCGTACTGGAGACAGACGCGCCATTTCTTGCCCCCGTCCCCTTCCGGGGCAAGCGCAACGAGCCCGCCTTCGTGCGCATGGTTGCCGAAAAAATGGCCGCAGTAAAGGGCATCTCCGTGGAGGAGGTGGCACGTCGCACCACGGAGAATGCCCGGAGGCTCTTTCGGCTGGACTAGGACTGGGCATCCTCGTCCATCACTTCGAAGTCCACGTCCTTGATCTCGCCGTCATCTGCCGGCTCCGCACCGTTACTGGCGGCGCTGGCTTCGGCCTGGGCCTTGTAGAGGTCCTCGCTGGCGGCATTCCATGCCTGGTTCAACTTCTCGACGGCCGCATCCAATTCGGCCAGGTTCTGCTCCTTGTGCACGGACTTCAGGTGCTCCAGGGCTGCCCCAATGGCACCTTTGTTGGCATCGGTCAGCTTGTCGCCGAATTCCGCGAGGTTGTTTTCCGTGGAGTACACTAGTGCGTCAGCCTGGTTAAGCTTGCCGACTTCTTCCCGGCGCTGCTGGTCTTCTGCGGCGTGTTCCGTTGCCTGTTGCCGCATTTCCTCGATTTCGGCTTCCGTAAGGCCACTGGAGGCCTCAATCCGGATGGACTGCTCCTTGCCCGTCGCCTTGTCTTTCGCGGAGACGCTCAGAATGCCATCGGCATCAATATCGAAGGTTACCTCGATCTGCGGCAAGCCGCGCGGGGCAGGGGGGATGCCGTCCAGGTGAAAGCGTCCGATGGTGCGGTTGTACTGCGCCATCCCGCGGTTGCCCTGCAGCACGTGGATCTCGACCGAGGTCTGGTTATTGGCGGCGGTCGAGAATGCTTGCTGCTTTCGCGTTGGTATGGTGGTATTGGCCTCAATGAGAGTAGTCATGACCCTGCCCAGGGTCTCGATACCCAGGTTGAGTGGCGTGACGTCGAGCAGCAGCACATCCGAGATGTCCTGCGAAAGCACGCCGCCCTGGATGGCCGCGCCCAAGGCCACGACTTCGTCGGGGTTGACGGACCGGTTCGGAGCCTTGCCAAAAAACTGCTCGACCGTTTTCTGTACCAGGGGGATGCGCGTAGAGCCGCCTACAACGATGACTTCGTCTATCTCATCCACGGATAACTTGGCATCCTCGAGCGCCTTTTTCATCGGACCTACGGTCCGTTGCACCAAATCGCCGACAAGGTGCTCGAACTTGGCCCGTGACAGATTCAGCGTCAGGTGCTTAGGCCCCTCTTTCGTGGCCGTGATGAACGGCAGGTTTATAGTGGTCTGATTGCTGCTGGAGAGTTCGATCTTCGCCTTTTCTGCCGCCTCCTTCAGGCGTTGCAGGGCCATGGCGTCCTTGCGCAGATCAATGCCTTCGTCCTGCTGGAAGGAATCGGCAATATAGTCGATGAGTCGCTGGTCGAAATCGTCTCCGCCCAGATGCGTGTCACCGTTCGTGGATTTGACCTCGAACACGCCGCCCCCCAGTTCGAGGATGGAGATGTCATAGGTGCCGCCCCCAAGGTCGTAGACTGCAATGGTACGGTCCTTCTCCTGCTTGCCAAGCCCATAGGCAAGGGCGGCCGCCGTAGGTTCGTTGATGATGCGCCGCACCTCAAGCCCGGCGATCTTGCCGGCCTCCTTGGTCGCCTTCCGCTGCGCGTCATTGAAATAGGCCGGCACGGTGATGACGGCCTCCGTGACCTTTTCACCCAGGTAGTCCTCGGCGGTGAGCTTTAGCTTCTGCAGGATCATCGCGGAGATTTCCTGCGGCGTATAGGACTGATCGCCAATAGACACGCGGGCCAGATCGCTGTCCCCGCCGGTAACTTGGTAGGGCACGGTCTTCAGCTCTGCCGGCACTTCGCTGTAGCTTCGTCCCACGAAGCGCTTTATGGAGAAGATGGTCCGCGTGGGGTTAGTGATCGCCTGCCGCTTGGCGGGCGCGCCGGCAAGGCGCTCGCCGTCACCCTTGAATGCCACGACAGACGGTGTCGTGCGTGCGCCTTCAGAATTCTCGATCACTTTCGGCTCGCCGCCTTCCATGACGGCCACGACGGAGTTGGTGGTGCCGAGGTCAATTCCTATGATCTTGGACATGGTAGTGTGTTTTGGAGTGTCTTGTTTACCGTGTTCACGGCGGTTGTATCAATAACAGTGCCGAACCATATGTCCGCCACTTTGGCAGACTGCGCAGGCGGCGGCACAGGTACGCAGCAGGCCGTATATTGAGGGCCACGGCAGCTAGTGGTCTACGTGCGAACGTAATCCGGCCATTCATCCTGCGCCATAGCAGGGCTGGTGGCCGCGGAAGCGTTAGCGGGCAGCCCTCACTGGCCGTAGCTGGAGACAACGTTCCGGTCTCTGCGCTGGGTAGCCGCGGTGCCTGAGCAGGACGTACCGATTCGGGCCGGGTTGCTCTTCGCGGGCGGGTCCACTCCATAGAAAAGTTATGTCCATTCGGCGATGCCCGATCGCATGTAAATCTGCAGGTTAGACAGACGCCCGCACCATCACAAGACTTCAACAAAGCGGCCTGCCAAGAATGGACCACGTCCCCAATGCCATCACCATATCCCGCATTGCGGTGACGCCCGTGCTACTGGCTTTTCTGTTCTGGGACACGCTCCCAGGCCAGGCCGTTGCGCTGACCCTCTTTGTGCTGGCTGCTATTTCTGACTATTACGACGGAAAACTGGCCCGGAGATTTGGTGTCGGATCGCGACTCGGCCAGTTCCTGGATCCCATGGCGGACAAGATATTGGTGCTGGGCACGCTCGTGGCCCTTGCGGTGCTGATTCCCAGCGTGATACCCTGGTGGGCGGTTGCGCTGGTTGCCGCGCGCGATGTCGTGGTTACCATTCTTCGCATGAGGGCTGAGGCTACCGGACGGTCGCTGCGCACCATACCCATGGCCAAGACCAAGACTACGATACAGCTGACCTTTGTCATAGCGGTCCTGGTCCTGCTTACCGCGCAGCATATACCGGGCATGCTGGCCGCGGTGGCCGCATGGGTGCTCCAGAGCATGATCCCGTTTGTGCTTCTAATGGTTGTGGTTGTCGTCACGGTCCTTACGGGAATATGGTATCTGCGCTATGCCGCCTACGAATAGTTTGGCGTCGCCCTCGCCCCTGGCGCGGCGCATTGCGCGGGAACTGCTGAAAATCGGCGCGGTGGCGATTTCGCCGCACGCTCCCTTTACTTGGGCCTCGGGCCTGAAGGCCCCCGTGTACTGTGACAACCGCATTACCCTGAGTCATCCACGTATTCGGAATCTCTTCACGGAGGGGTTTCTGGCCTATATCAAAAGCGAATGCCTGGAGCCCGCGGCCATTGTCGGCACGGCTACGGGAGGGATTGCCCACGCGGCCTGGCTAGCGCACGAGATGCAGCTGCCTATGGCCTACGTTCGATCCAATTACAAGCCGCACGGCAGGGGCAGACATGTTGAGGGAGGATTGGCTTTTGGCCAATCCGTCGTGGTGGTCGAAGACCTCGTTTCAACCGGAAGGTCGTCCTGGCGCGCGGTTGAGGCCGTGCTAAATACAGCGGAGGCGCGCGTCCTGGCCATGGTGGCGATCTTTACCTACGAATTCGAAGGGGTCACCGATCGGTTCATGGAGGCAGGCATTCTGGTCAGCACGCTCTGCAATTTCTCCACGCTGCTTTCGGTAGCGGTAGAGGACAACCATATGAAGGAATCGGACCTGGCGCTGTTGCGGGATTGGCACGGCGATCCACGCGCCTGGTCGGCGGCCCAATGAAGGCGACGATTCTGACCATTGGGGACGAGCTGCTCATAGGACAGGTCCAGGATACCAATGCGGCCTGGCTGGCACGGGAGCTTAATGGATTGGGTATTGCGGTGCGCCGGGTGGTTACCGTCGGCGATGACAGCGCAACCATAGGCACGGCACTCTCTGCGGCGATGGCGGCCTCCGGCCTCGTGTTGGCAACCGGCGGGCTGGGCCCGACGCACGATGACGTCACGCGTGAGGCCGTGGCCGCGCATTTTGGCGTGCCTCTCCATGTGCATGCGGACGTATTGAGGGCCGTGGAGCATTTCTTCGCGGAAAGGGGCCGCGCGATGCCGCCTCTGGGTGAGCGCGTGGCCTTGGTTCCGAATGGCTTTACGCCACTTGCCAATGCGGTAGGAACCGCGCCTGGACTTTGGTACGAGGGTGCTGCGACGCTGGTATTGCTGCCGGGCGTACCCCGCGAAATGAAGTCCATCTATCACCAGGAAATCGTGCCGCGCCTGCAGCGCCTCCTGCCGGAAGATGGTATTCTGCATCGCACGCTTTGCACGGCCGGCATAGGCGAGTCGGACTTGCAGGAACTCATAGGAGACATTTCGTGCCTGGCAGGCCCGGACCTGAGTCTGGCCTCGCTGCCGAGGCCGGGGCAGGTGCGGCTGCGCCTGACGGCCAGGGGAAGGGCGGCGGCGGCCCGGTTACATGCGCTGGAGACGCATGTGCGCGCACGGGTTCGGTCGCATGTCTATGGCACGGATGAAGATACGCTCGAAGGCGTGCTCGGAGCCATGCTCCGGTGCCGCGGCCTCACCGTGGCCGTGGCGGAGAGCTGCACGGGCGGGCTCGTGCTTCACCGTCTCACCAATGTTCCGGGCGCCTCGGATTATGTGGTAGGGGGCGTGGTGGCCTATGCCGATTCCATTAAGCGCTGCCTGATGGGTGTGCCGGCAGCTGTGCTGGAAACGGAGGGTGCCGTAAGCCGCACGGTAGCGCTCCAGATGGCCCGTAGCGTCCGGGGCCGTTTCGGGGCATCCATCGGCGTGGGTGTAACCGGTATCGCAGGGCCGGGGGGAGGATCGGTCGGGAAGCCCGTGGGTACGACATGGATAGCCTTCTCGGATGGGACCCGTGAAGTGGCGGTGCGGCACCTTTTCGGGCGGCATCGCGAAGCGAACAAGATTCGGAGTGCGGTAGCCGCACTGGATCTGGTCCGGCGGCAGCTCCTGGAGGCGCTCTGATCCATGCATGTTTTTCTGCTGTCACAAGAAATCCACAGAGGTATGACAATATGTTGTCATGCCCTCCCTCGTATCCTGGGCGCAACCCTAACGAACTGACCTATGGAGACCAAGATGGACTCAATCAAGGATGCCAAGCACAAGGCGCTGGACCTGGCGCTGAAGCAGATCGAGAAGCAGCACGGCAAGGGTTCCATTATGCGCATGGGTGATGCGCCGGCCGTGCGTGTCGAAGCCATTCCTACGGGGTCTCTGGCCCTTGATGCGGCACTGGGCGTGGGAGGGATCCCGCGGGGCCGTGTAGTGGAAATTTTCGGACCTGAGTCTTCGGGCAAGACGACGCTTGCCACGCATTGCATGGCAGAAGCCCAGAAGTTGGGGGGCGTGTGCGCATTCATCGATGCGGAGCATGCCTTCGACCCCTCGTATGCCGAGCAGCTCGGCGTAGACATCGATGGTCTCCTCATGTCACAACCGGACACGGGAGAGCAGGCCCTCAGCATCTGCGAGATGCTGGTTCGAAGCGGCGCGCTGGATTTGATTATCGTGGACTCGGTAGCCGCGCTCGTGCCGCGCGCCGAGATTGAAGGAGAAATGGGCGATAGCCACATGGGCCTTCAGGCCCGCCTCATGAGCCAGGCCCTCCGCAAGCTCACCGGCATCATCAGCCGCTCGAACACCACGGTGATCTTTATCAACCAGCTCCGCGAAAAGATCGGCGTCATGTTCGGCAGCCCGGAAACGACCCCAGGCGGCCGCGCCCTCAAGTTCTACAGCTCGATCCGGCTGGATATCCGGCGCATTGGCGCCGTGAAAGACGGTACGGATGTCGTGGGCAGTCGCACACGTGTAAAGGTGGTGAAGAACAAGGTCGCGCCGCCCTTTCGGACGGCAGAATTCGACATCATTTACGGGGAGGGGGTCTCCTCGGTGGGCGAGCTTGTGGATTTGGGAGTAAGCCACGAAATCCTGAAGAAGAGCGGATCTTGGTATGGTTACGGCGATATTCGCATCGGCCAGGGACGGGAGGCCACAAAGCAGTGGCTTCGAGATAACGACAGCCTGTGCGAAG
The DNA here is from genome assembly GCA_965216255.1 of Rhodothermales bacterium. Classification (GTDB taxonomy): domain Bacteria; phylum Bacteroidota; class Rhodothermia; order Rhodothermales; family Bin80. Next base: position 1,380,343 of record OZ244148.1, on the reverse strand, counting down.
AAATCAAGCACCTGGTGAAAGTTGCCATGGGCATGGTCATGCCGGAGGCCATTTCGGGAGCCCAGCAAAACGGGGTCATCGCGGATTAGACCTGCTCACCGCGTGCGGCACGTAGGGCCGTTCCGGCTCGGCTACATCTTTGCCAGCAAGCACGAAACCAAGGGTCTGTACCATGGACCAGTTCGGTAGGACGGACCTCCGGGATCGCATTGGCGTGAGTAGGAGGTGTATTCTCCTGGATTTCCAGGGATTTGGTGGTAGATTGGGTTGGTGCATGTGTCGGAGGACTCCCTCTGCTTGAAGCCTAAATTCTCTACACAATCAGTGTATTGAGCTGTCTCACTCTTTGTTGGCACAGAGGGATCTGGTCAAGAAATTTGATCCATGGCACCTTTTTGGCATTGAGCAGGCAATTCAACACGGTATCTCACTTATTACAAAGTGGCTGCCCAAATACTAGCTCAAGGATTGGGTCACGACAGCGTCAACGGGCCAGCCGGTAACAGACCAGTTGAGAAGGGACCGCGCCAAGGAGATCGTGGAGACGCTTGGCGATGCATCTAGCTGGCACTCCCTCGGGTGTGTATTCCGATGCGAGAGCTTTCGGGCAGTGAGTTGAAGCTTGTGATCAATGACTTCGGCGGGGACCCTGAATTAAATGGTCGCGTACGCAATTATCACGGACTTGCCGTAGATTGCAGCGGGAAGGTGGGCCTAAAGGCATACATACACTCACAACTCGGCTTTAGGATGGTCGCATGACTTCGTGCAGCACAGTGACTGACGCTGACAAAGGGCGCAAGAAGGAGATCGAGAAGCTTGCAAATAGGGACAAGTCTGCACTTGGAAGCCTTGACTTCATTGACGAATTGCCAGAATCTCCCGTGCCTAGGGGAATACCCTTCCCGTATAGTGGTGATGGGAAACCACGGCCTATCGGTTGGGGAGGTTGGCGACAACCATGAAGCGGTGCTCTTCATAACGGGCGTTCCAGTCTCGGCTGAGTAGACCAACAATCTGGCTGCACTGCCTGAGCAGAAACAGACGCCACTCGTGGCCGCTGGCCACGGCATCGTCGAAGCTCGGATCCCTATGTTCGAGGCTGTGTTCAGTATGCATCGACAGGCAATGTATATGTGCGCGGAATGCGCCGTTTGGCGCAGCAGTCTCCACCGCCAGGCACTACTTGGAAATATGCCAGGTGGTGGTAAAGAAAGCGGAGTCCACGTTGCAGCAGCGGTCTGTGCCGCACCTGGGGATTACACGGTATCTGACGAACTGTGAGCGTCAGATAGAGCAGGTAGAGCGGCGATTGATCCAGGATTCCGCACGAGGAGAAGGTGTTTTCGGTGTATGAAGAGCACACGCGTTGGATCTGCAAGGGGAAAGCAGGCATCATGGCCGAGTTGGGGGTGCCGGTGTGTGTCATAATCCGCACTCATTCATACTCCATCACATGATTCAGTGGGAGGGCACGGACGTAGACGCTGCCGTGCCCCTGTTAACCGCAACGAAGAAGCACTACGGTGCCGTGGTTTCCTGTAGTGTGGGCAGGGGCTTTGATTGCCCAGACAATCTTGCCGCGTATGAGGCAGAGCTGGGGTTGGCCGTGATGCCCAGGAAGGCAAAAGGCAGGGAGGCTGATCGTGAGCGGGAAAGGGCCAACGCCTTCGTGGCAGCGCGTCGGCAGCATCCGGCCATTGAGTCAGCGATCAATAACTTGGAGCACCGCGGATTGAATCGTGTACGGATGCACGGCAAGGAGGGATTTGCGTGCAGTGTGGCGCTTTCGGTTGTGGCAGCGAACGTGCATCGCCTCGGATTGATACTGCGCAAGCGGGAGACTGAGCGACGCAAGCACCAGCGTCTGGCTGCCTGAAGCTGGGACAAGCAAGCCGCAGAGGCTGCCGAGAAAGACGACGCTCGCGAGCGGAATCGGATTGCTATGTCAGCGTTGGCTGCAACCACTGAAGAGTGGCCTATTTCGCGCATGTGCATACACTGCGCGGCGCGGCAACCATGTACTGAGCGCATTCACGTAGGCCCGTCAGACTTCGACAATCCTGAAAATTGTCCCTGAAACGCCGTGCTGGAGCTGTGCACAAGCCAAGGTGATCAACGTCAATAGTAAAGGGCAATTTCGGCCAGACATTATCTCAAAAGGAAGTACATTCTTGGGTTGACTGTTTCGATTAGTCCTTCTTCCGCGTGATTTTCTTCGAGTCGGTCCGAGATACGCTCGACGGCTGGTATGCCAGAATGGCCTTGGCTACCTGTTCGTGACTGGCTCCGGCGTAGTCCGCCTTACGGCCCGGCGTATGCTTGTGGGCCGGTTTGGAAGGGTGCTTCTCCATCGTTAACTTTGTGGTCTGGTAAAGGCAAGGCGGCTGCGCTCGACAAATATGCCGAACAAAGCCGAATATGGCAAGCTCTACCGAATGGAGCTGGTAAACAATACTTTTGTAATATGATCGAGACAGCTAAACTAAACGTCGGCACACGAAGGATCTGAGAAAGTCGAAGGATAACAGTAATTCGGGAAACTGAGCAATGTTTAAGGGTGATCTTGGTTATTATCGGCGCAACTCTTGGCGCAATATTCGGAAGCGGCATAGGCATCGCAGGCGGCTTCGGGGCGTTATCGGGAACGGTGCCGATTGCTTTGCTCGGTGGGTTTATAGGTTGGTGCCTTGGCAAGAGCATCAGCAAATCGCGGATTCGTTCGACGAATCATAGTGGAGAACTACACCATTCGCTGTCACGCGCCGAACCCGCATTGGAATTGGACTTGTGATCCCAAATACGTGATCATGCCCTTCTCCTTATTGTACCATCCGAAGTTAGCATATCGTCGTTCGTACCGTCTGGTCGTCCACCGTACGTCGCAGTTGGTCTGGTCTTCTAAGCCCTTGTTATACGCTACCGATGCGTCTATTCTGTGTTGATCGGACCAGCATTCGATATCCCGCCGACACTGTTCGGGTGATAGCGACGCCGTTTTGTCTGAATCAGAATCTCCCAGACAGGCGCAGAACACGCACCATCCAAGAAGCGCCAAACAAATGCAAGCAATGGGTGCAGGCTAGCGTTGATCGTTGTGGGCCCATACGAGCAGGACGAGACCTGCGACAATCAGAATAACGAGGAAGGCAGTCATGGCTGCGACGGAGAATGCCGAGGGTACGATTGGACCGACGGGTGCCAGGCCATGAATCCACCATCGCCAAAGGCTCTTTGCTCGGGCGAGCAAGAAACAGAAACGCGATGTCCTGCCTATTCGCCGACACGGATGATCAGTCTGCGTTCGGATCGGCTGTTGCATTCAGCAAGTAACCGTACCTGAGCCGAGCCATATTGCAGGTGGATCCGGCGGCGATCTACGGAACGTACGGATTGGCTGCAACCCGGGCCTACAAAACCATAGGGACTTATTCTCAAGACATATCCGTGTCCGATGGACCCGGTATAGGCTCGTACTGTATAACTGCTGGTTAGCTTGCCCTGACCAAATCCGATCGCCTCAAGCCAAAGCGAGCTATTACCGGACAAAATGGGCTCATATCAGCTCGGTTTATGAAGGTTACAAAGCTAGGTTTAACGAATATCCGCTGCTTTAGGGAACTGACAATCGAACTCAACGGGAAGTCTGCACTATTGATTGGCGACAACGGCGACGGAAAGTCGACTGTCCTCCGCAGTCTGGCGATGGGCCTCTGCGATGACTCGAGCGCATCAGCTTTGTTTCGGGATCTGTACGGCGAGTCAGTTCGGAAAGAGAGCAAGCAGGGAACGATCGAAGTCGAATTAGAGGATGGTACTGCATGTTTTCGAACGGAAACCACTATCAGTGCATTGCCCCAGTTTGAACGCGTAGACCAAGAGCTTAAGAAGCTTGCAGACGGCGCTCAATGGACGTCACTCGATCAGGCCAGCTTTCCTTGGGAAGAAATTTTTGCCGCCGGTTACGGGCCCGGTGTACGCGTGCACGGCACAGCAGATTACGACTACTATCTTGCTGTGGATGCCCTGTACCCCCTATTCGTTTACAACAGGCCACTGCAGAATCCCGAGTTGGTGATACGCAGGCTGGTCGCCCCCCGCGGCGAGCAGCATGATTCGGCCGAGATTCTTGGTGCATTGAAAAACCTCCTTCGGGGCATCCTACAACTCGAATCCAGCGACAGTATTCAACTTACAGAAACTGGGATAGCGATCAAGAATGGCCAGGGCCTTCACCCATTGTCCTCCTTGGGAGATGGTTATCATTCTACGGTCACTTGGGTGCTGGATCTGGCCTCTTGGTGGTATCTCCGTGAATCACCCAATCCCACCGACATTGATGGCATTGTCCTCATTGACGAAATAGAGCAGCATCTCCACCCACGCTGGCAGCGCAATATCATGCAGTTGCTAACACAGAGCTTCCCCCATTTACAGATTCTTGCTACCACTCATTCGCCACTGGTTGCCTCAGGCTGTGAACACATTCCGGTACACCGCCTTAACAATGGTGAGCATAGCGTGGTGGAGCCATACGGCTGGCGTGCGGAGGAGGTCTATGAAATGATGGATTTGCCGACCTCCCGTGCGGAATCATTCGCAGGGATACTGCAAGAGTACCAGCAAATGGACGACAAGCGTCTGCACGGCAGGGCGTTTTCGCCTGAGGAGGAAGAACGCTTCAGGCATCTCCATGGGCAGTTGGAGAAGATGCCTGGTACCGACCCGGTTCGGCTGGCCATGGAACTCGAAAACATCGCCCGTCTCGCTGAGGGGTCTCCAAATAGAGACGCCTAGATGCGTAACGTTACCCGTCCCGCAATGCCTGCGTCGCTTCGCAATAGTGCTGCGCGGTGGCTCAAAGAATTGATGAGTGCTCTGTCATCACCGATTGAAGATAAAGTCCTGGTTAAGAGGTGCTTCAACCGTTACAATGAAGGAGATGTCCGTGAGGCCCTAGAGGAAATGTACGACGGGCTATGCTGCTACTGTGAATCCAGAATGGGAATAGGCAACTTTTCAGAAATAGAGCATAGGCAACCCAAAAAGTGTTTCCCAGAACTCACTTTCGAATGGGACAATCTGCATCTGGCCTGCCCGGTGTGTAACCGGGCAAAGGGGAAGAAGTGGGACGAGTACCGCCCTATTCTAGATAGCGTCGTGGACCCGATCTCGAAGCATTTGAGTTATCGCATAGGAGGTGGTGGGGCAAAGCGATGGCCGGAGACCGAGCGAGGCAAGACTACCATTGATCACGCCAGTCTGAACAGACAGAAACTCGTGGATGCCCGAACTGAGATTTCGTACTGGGTACGGAAAACAATTCGCATCCTCAACCGCGATCCTTGCTCTCCTGCAGCGGGACTTGTTGGAGAAGAATTGCAGAAGAAGATCGTTGGGGAGTACGGTAGCTTAGTGGTTTGGCTCCTGGACGACAGTATTTAGTCCCGACTTGTCTAAATGTGTTTGTTAACCACTGCAATCCTATGGCCACGGAGACCGGAAGCCCACCCTACGGTCTTGAGCTGATTCTGGATCTCCACAACTGCGATGGCAGCCGTTTCACACGAGGCAGCATTGAAGCGTTCTTCCGCGAACTCTGTGAACTGATTGACATGGAGCGCTGCGACTTGCACTTTTGGGATGATGTTGGCGTACCTTTAAGGGATCGACAAACTAGTCCGAAGACGAAGGGCACGAGTGCCGTTCAATTCATTCTCACGAGCACCATCGTTGTTCACACGCTCGACCTGATGAAGGCAGCTTACGTCAATATCTTCTCTTGCAAGTCATTTGACACGGACGAGGCAGCTCGATTTGTGGCGCACTGGTTCAATTCGTCCGACTGGACATCAACTGTTGTCGTGCGATGCTAACTGGGATGTAGGAGCGTATTGCTTACGCCGTATTTACCAAATGACAGAGTCGCTAGTCGAAGAGCAGCGCGAAATCCCACTCGTCGCTGAACACAAGGACTTGCTGGCGCATTTCCGGCAGGTGTTCGCGAGCCAGTCCTGTAGCGAACGGATTCCAGTTCGCTTTGCTGTCACATCCACCGGGAGTTCGCACTACCATTGCGAGTTTGCGACTATGGCCTCTAGCTTGAGCGCTACTCGGAAGCCCCGAGCATCCCTATTCGCTTTTCGCCGCCGAATCGTTCAAGACAGTGGTGCATTTAATGTTGTCGTCTTGATTCCGACGGGCATCGGAGCTGATCTTGGCGGTCACGCTGGAGATGCTGGTCCAATGGCGCGCCTCCTTGCTGAAGTATCCGACACTTTGGTGCTGCACCCGAACGTGGTGAACGCATCTGATATCAACGAAATGCCCTCGAATAGCCTATACGTCGAGGGGAGCGTAATAACTCGGCTCCTGATGGGCACTGTTGGGCTACTCCCAGTTCGATCCAACAGAGTGCTTGTGGTTATTGATGCGCACAAGGACAAGCTGTTCGTAAACGCTGCCGTAAATGCGGTCAGCGGGGCCAGAGCGGCGTATGGCCTGGATTGTGTGGATATCGTCGCTATTGATCCTCCCATCAAATTAGTCGCAAGTTACTCCCGTTCCGGGTGCGCTGCCGGTAGAATTGAGGGAGCCGAAAGAGTTTTCAGACTGCTCGATGAGCGCTCGGGTGCATTTGATGCAGTGTCGCTGTCGACGGTAATTGATGTTCCGCCAGAATTCCACCAACTCTACTTTGACGCTCAAGGGATTGTGGTTAACCCATGGGGGGGGGTCGAGGCCATGCTTACACATGCACTTTCAAGCGTATTCGATCTGCCAACGGCCCATGCTCCGATGTTCGAGTCTCGGAAGATTGCGGATGCTGACCCCGGTATCGTGGATCCACGTATGGCCGCCGAGGCGGTGTCATTGACGTTCCTTCAGTGTACGCTGAAGGGGCTTAGGCAGAGTCCGCGGATTATCACAGATTCTGAGGCGATGCGCGAGAATTGCGTAATGACAGCAGAGCAGATCTCATGCCTCGTGATACCTGAAGGTTGTCTCGGATTGCCAACTCTTGCTGCGTTGGAGCAAGGCATAAGCGTCATCGAGGTTGCGAACAAGAACCTTATGAAGAACGACCTTGAGGCGCTACCGTGGGCGGAGGGCCAGTTTTGCCGGGCAAGCAATTATCTTGAGGCTGCAGGATTGCTTGCAGCGCTACGAGCCGGTATTTCCGGCGATTCTGTCAGGCGGCCATTGCGACGAACGAATCTCACGCATTGGAATACGCAAGCAGCTACATTGTCTACGAGTCGATTCGCAGAGTACCGAAAAACGATCGGTTAGACGGTCTCGGAAGGTGCGCGGCAAGATGAGGCCGCCCGAGCGCCCGATGGCAGTCCGTTGTCGGCTATCAATGCTTGATACGTAAGCCACTTTTGCCAGCCATATCGGTGGTCAGCATGCGCATCTGATCGATCGTGCCCAGCGGCCGCACGTTGTGGCGGCCCGCAAATTCGGCCACGTGCCGTTGCAGATGTTTCGGGCTGATTTTGTGGAACGTTCCCTTGTGCGCCCGCTTCATCATAGCCCAAAAGGATTCAAATCCATTTGTATGAGCCATCGCGTGCACGTATTCGCCGACGCTGTGCTTCACGGTCTCATGCCAGCGGTTTGGCATGCGTTCGTAGGACCGGTGATCGTCCGTGTACACGGACGATCCTTCCTCTGTGCGCAAAAGCACGTAGCGTCTCCTTGTCGGTGCCCAATATGACTTCGGCCACAACGGTGCCCGTATCACGGTCCTTTGTGCCCACTGCAGCCGTTTCTCCGACCGCGCCACGGCCTTCCACCTGCTTCAATTTCGATGCACTCATGTTGCGCCGTTTGCCGCCCATGTACGTTCCATCTACTTCGACCGGGCCCGCCATTACGGTATGGCGTTCTGCCGCGTAGGCTTCGCGGATCCGTTGCAACATGAACCAGGCCGTTTTCTGCGTTACGCCGATATCGCGGTGGAGCTTCTGCTAGCCTCGATTTCCAAGGGCGGTAATTCATATGAAATGAGTACCGTTTTAGGTCCTACGCAAAGTCGATTCTGAGGCGTCGGTTTCGGAGCCATGGGATAGCCTCCGACATTTCGCGATAGCCGGCATAGAAGAGAGATCCGTTGTTGGCTCGTCGTCCCATTTGTACGACAATCTCTGCGTCGCTGACCGTGACAGTGGCTGCCGCGTCAACATAGTCCCGGAATAGCGTACGTGTCTTGCTCTTGGCATGGTTGCCGCCGATGCGACGGGCAAGCATGCGGTAGAGTGCGCTGGCCATGAGCGTCAGCTGCAGGTCCACATCGATCTTGAGGGGGACGGCCGCCGAGAGGGCATCCATGTGGAAGAAGTTGATGGCGTCGGAGATGTTGTTTTCAATGAGCATGCGCCGGGCATAGCGATCGATGAGTTGCGTAGCCGGTGAGGTGGCGTCGTTGGTCAAGAGCAGTGTGGGCTTGTCGTGTCCCAGATGGGTGACGGCGATTTGCCTAATGGCCTCCGGGTAGTCTCTGAGTTGGATCTGTTCTTCATGGATGCGGGGCGTGCGATAAGCGCGGCCCACGTCGGAGAGCCGTATCGGAATTTTGTCATTTTTTAATCTCGTATAGCCAGTAATACCCTGTAAAACAGTGAGATAAGCTCACTGCCCTATTCTATGACATTACAGTTTTGTGATCGTGTTGCGTGCGCTTTGTAGACGTTGTGATTGGATTGCAGTCCCATGACCATAGCGATGCGTCGCTGGAACGGACCCGGATCTGCATCCCGCTTCAGCAGAATACCGGTGCGCCCCTCTTTTGGTAATACCGTGGTGATGCGCTGCCATTGGTTGAGCTCAAACTGCAGCGTAGCCCAACTGCTGTGGATGTGGTACTGCATGGAGCTGCGTGCCAATAAGGTGTACGGCGTGATAAGCCAACACCGAAAGGAAGATATGCGTCTCAATGCGTGTATCCCGGCTGTGGTATATGGGACGCATTCCTAGTTCTGACTTTAACATCCGAAACGTACGCTCAATGTCTGCCAGCTGCCAGTAGGTGCGGGCGACCCTTGAGGCGGCCCAGTCCGTGTGACTGGTACGCAAGACGTAGCCGCCTGCGTTTTCTGCTTAAACGCGGCCTTGTGCGTAAACGTCACGGCCTCGGCCAGCGTACTGTCCTTTTTTCGCTGGACCTCAATGGTATACTGGTAGGCGACATGCTTATGTTTTTCGATCTCACCGCCGAGCCTGCGCCCTACCTTGTCATAGTCCTTGACGCAGCGCGGCTTCGAGGGCCCCTCTTACAGTTTCGTGAGTGCGGCTTCAAATTTTGCACGCCTGGCGTCCAGTATGCTGTCACCGGTGCTCTTGCGCGCCGCACTTTGCAGGTAGTATAGCGCCTCTTCATCCTTGCCCTCCATGCGCCAAGGTTTGATGGCGATGCCGCTGTTGGTATTGCAGCACTCATCGGGCGTATCCTCTGGTGCGGGCGGCGTCTTGCTGCGCTGCACACATATCCAATCCAGACCTTTTTCCTTTAAAAACACCAGATTGGCACGGGTGTCGATGCCCGCGTCCATGATTACGCTCACCCGGGCGCTACTCATCTCCTCCACAGCTTTCTGCAGCGTCTTGGGTTCGCTGGCATTGCCGGGAAGGATGCGCGCGCTACGCACAAATCCGGGCGCCTCCAGCGTTAAGGCTAACGTCACCAGCGGGCTGTTCGATCGCTTCTCCTTGCTGCGTCCATACTCCAGGAGCGCACCATTCTTGCGACCGGTGTAGAAGGTGTTGGTCAGCTCGAAAAGAAGGAGCGTTTCGCTAAAGCCAAGTAACTGTTTTGCATTGTCATATAGCCCGTGCTGCATCGCGCAGCGCATAAAGCCGATCGCCGGCCCGATACAGCGTGCTTTCGCATGGCACCTCCAGGTCCACCAGTTCCAAAATTGCGGAGGCGTCCTTCATCCAGCGCTACGTACGGGCTTCACTCCCGGGTGCCATCATGCGCCCAACCACGAGCACCATGCGAATATCCTTTTCTGGCATGCCCATACTGCGCAACAGCGCCGCAAAGCCGAGTTGCTTCAAGGCTTGCAGACATACGCGCTCGCCCCCGACCGTGCGCGCATCCGTATGATGCACTGCATCGGTAATGATGGCGTCACGCTCGTCGCGCCCGGCGTCCACATCGTAGCCCTTCTCGCGCAGGCGGCGGACGATCTCGGCTGTCGTGCGCACCAGCTTTTCATCTTCCGGCGGCAGCATTTGCTGCCCACGCATCGTAGCTGCCACCCGATTGGTCAGCACAGGCCAGTCGGCCTCTGGAATATCGAAGTCTTGTCCGAGGTTAAGGATCCTCTTTTGCTTGGGCATGCCCAAGACTCGCCGGTTTTCGAGCAGGCCGTATCCGCGTTGCCGCTTGCCGTTTTTGAGCTTATGACTCCGCTATCGGATGTACATCAAGCTGTATACAGGTGATGAGTCAAGTTAAAGCAAGGGACTGCGGGTAATGTGAAGACAGAACGAATACCACGACAAAAGCACTACATTGGACCTTGTGAGCCGTACTCCATGAACCACATGTATGCACACAATGTCAAATCTGGTCGATTCGTGTAGATTGGTGCCAAATACGCTGGAATTGGTAGTACTCAGCCCCAATCTGAGGTCGGAAATGACAAAGTTCCGGTATGGTGTGCTACGCTTCGGCAGGCAGGGTCTCAAGCGCGGCAATCAGGCGGGCCGTCCTGCGGCGAAGCCTAAGGAAGTGAATGCCCATCGCGTGGAGTTTCCCCAGATTGGCATAGGTGGTAAGCCGGCTGCCGAAGACCAGTTCTTTGGGTAGCTGTCCCGTACGCGCTCTGCAGCGCTCTACAAAGTGCAGGATCTCGGCATTCTGGGTATCCTTGCGGACCCGGGCATTGGCGTAGGCAAACCTCCGGGCATCCGCGTCGCGGGCCAAAAAGGCCAGGATACCCCGCTGGCGCCGGCTACGCCTGGAGACGTAGTGCTTTTCCACCAACGCCCGGTCTCCGTGATAGGCAATGGTGTAGAAGTCCAGATCGAAGGAGGTGCCGCTTCCGAGGACCTTGTCCTGTGCCGAGACCCGGTGATGCCAGCTGTCCATGAGTGCGGGCAAAAGGCGCGGCAGCTGTATTCACTGAGCGTGGACCGCTTGGGTATGACATTGAGGCCGGCAAACAGGGCCAGTCCTTCGTCCAAAACATCGGGCATGATGTGATGGGGGCGGCCTATGCCCCAGAGCTTGAGGGCCAGTAGCGCCCGGAAGGCACAGCCTGCCGGCAGCCTGTCGCTGTCGGGCATGGCGTGTTCTTTGAGCATGCTCTCCATCTCCAGGCGTGCCAGGTCAAAGGCGAAGAGGAACAGCCCCCCGAAACGGGTCTCGAAGCTGCGCCGTTGCAGATTCAGTTTGCGGCCATCGGCCGCAGGAGCACGCCTGTCGCGCCGCTCTTCGCGTTCCTTGTTGGTGCGGCGCCACAGCCTTGGTAGTCCGGCCTGCTTGACGGTGCGCGCAATGGTGGAGATGCCTGCCGGGATGCCTTCCGTGGCGAGGCGCTCTTGGATTTCCCGGGCGGAGAGGTTTTCCTTCTTTCGCAACTCGACAATGCGCTCGGTGCGCCGCAGGGCCCTGGGCTTCTTAGCCTTGGGTTTGGGTCCGGGCCTGACTTCGCGGAAGAAGTGGATGGCGGGGTCCTAGCGAAACTTGGCGGCGAGGTTGTAGAGGCTGCCCTTGTGATAGCCGAAGCGTTTGGCGGCTTCTTCGGCAGAGAGGCCTTCTACATGGATGGCCCGGAGGGCTTTATACTGTCGATGGAGGGAATGCTCAGGCTGGAGGAAGAGATTGGCGAGTGAGGACATATCAAGGATGATACGTGAGCAATAAGTACCGATATACTACATAAGACTGGCAAGTACAATTAATCGGGAGTCAAGGGCAGTTGTAGGCCCAAAAGCAATGTCTATCGGCTATATTGTTGCCTCCAGAGCCAACTGGCGACAAGGATTTGCAACAATACTACGCGTGGTATATACTGTACATATCCTATATCATATTGCTGTTCAAGCAAAACATTGCCAAAAACGCACAATAGTGCCAGAAAGGCCGCCCATACCTCACATCAATCGCCTCTCTTGGGAATTCACGCTAGCGATACCCTTGAGCGACGTGCTGTCTAGGTACATCGCGTAGGCCCACTTGCGCAGCGGTATCGGCGATCCGGCCATTACGGTTCCGGCTTTCATATTGAAGTAATTCTTGCAGTCGCGGCAGCGATACGGCATTTTGGCATGCGACGCTTCGTGCGTATTGGTGCTGCCGCAACACGCACATGCCCTGTTGCCGTCTGGCCACAAAATGGCCGCGAACCATTGCTATGCCGCCGATTCGTCCGGGAATTTCTCGGCGAGCTGGACGAGCGTTATGCCCTTGCTAGCGTGTCTTCCGGGTGCGTTGCACGCCATTGGTCTGCTCGGTAAACTGGGTTTCAACGGCCTATAATAAAGGGAATGCATATCAAAGCTGTCAACCTACGTATATAAACCCATCTTAAACCGCTGTCTAGTAAGAAGGGTACATTAAACCGCTCTCAATGACCGCTTCGGTCATCTGTCTCCAGGATACTCTTGCGCCTCCTGTAGTAGGCGTTCATACACGGCGCGGGCTTGCAGGAACTCTCCAAGGACGCTTTCCCGTTCCCGGCTGGAGCGCCAGCCGGGGTGCGTTTCGGCCATACCGGTAAGTTTGTCGATCCACCGGATGAAATAGTTGGCTGAAGCGGCGGATCGGACGGGGCGCTGCCCAACAATGACCCAAATCGGGTTTGTGGTAGCCTGCTGGAATGCGTCGTCAATGGGATGGATGGCCCCGGTGGCGTGGGCCTGAAGCGTAATCCACGAACTCTCGTGGATCTCCACGCTGCGCTGGAACGTGAAGTTCGTGCCGGCGCCGGTCGGGTCGGGATGCAGGCTCAAATCGCCCAGATTCATTTTGCGGCCGTTGATCACCAGCTCTGCGCTGTCGAGGGGCGCTATCGATTGCACGGCGCCTCTTACCGTCACTGTGCCTCCCTCCGCAGGCAGGTTGATGGCCGAGCCCAACGTCTGATCGTCAACCCACAATTCGAGTAGCGGCCCGTTGGTCACGAACAGTCGGCCATTGCGTATGGCGTCAAGCCAGCCGTCCCAACTTAGCCGTTCACCCAGGAATCCGTAGGCCCGCATTTGCCCGACAATGGCTGTTCGGTGCAGATTGCTGATCGAGTCTTCTCCGCCGACGGCAGCAATCTTGAAGCCGTTGTTGAGAGCATGATGCCAAACGAGGTATGCCGCCCAATTGGCTCCCGATACCAGTTCGTGATAATCGATTGTTCCGAGGGCCAAATCAACCGGAAAGGCTTTGGCCACTCCCAGATTTGTCTCCAGCGGGTCGGCGCTACCCCAGTAAGGATGGACATAGGCTCCCATGGCGCCCTGCTCCCGCGCTAGCCTGAACATCTGGGTGTTGCTAGGATATAGGCTTTCAATAGCGGTGCCTTCGTAGCCCGTTGTAAAGGGTGAGATCAGATGTTCGGTCAGGTTGATGAACGAGACATGGCCGTAAAAGGGCGGCCGGTATTCCTCGTTGAAATACAGCACACGCGCATCGTCACTGAGGGGATGCACCGCACCGGTGAAAAACTGGTAGTCGAGGATGCGATTGTCCTTGTTGGCCACCAGTTCGCCGACTACGTCCAGATCCTCCGCTTCCGCCATGAAGATCAGATTCTCCGGCGTGTTATGCAGGTTGCCCGCATAATTCATATGGACATGGTTGCTGCCGCTGTACCAGCCGTCAGCCTTCCGGTCTGCCATCCGGCGGAGCGTCAGCGTGGCCTCGGTCGTTTCACCGGCTGTTACGATTGCGATGTGTGCGTCCGGATGATATTCGAATCCGTGCAGGGCTTCCAGCGTCAGTTCGCCTGCCGGCACCTCCAGCGAAAAAGCGCCGTTCGTGTGGAAGAAATGCTCGCCTAGCCGTCCCTGCCGGTGATAGGCGTTCGCCGCGACATAAGTCTTGCCGTCAGCGGCTTTGTTGTAGATCCGTGCCGGAAGCAACTCGCCCGATGCGGCGTCGACCACGCGGACGTCGACGCGCCCCACAGGCGTCTTCCAGTGGAAGGTTTCGATCTCCACCTTCTGATTGCGCCCGCCGAAGGTCTGGAGCAGGTTCAATTCCGGCAAGCCGCCCTGGTTCGAGACATACGCGATCCACTTACCGTCGGGCGACCACCGTGGGTGGAAGCTGTCCCATGCGCCGAAGGTAAGCTTATAGGGCTCGCCCCCTACGGTCGGCAGGACGAACAGGTTGTTGAACTGTCCGCCCAGATGGGAGCTGTATACGAACCGCGTGCCGTCATGCGAAACATGCGCGCGCGTCCGGTAGAGCGTCTCCTCTTTCCGGATCAACGTGGCCTGGTCGATACCGTTTTCAACTACGGGCATCCTCCATACTCCCCCCGATCCCAGCGGAATCCCGCGATTGGAGACGAACAGCAGCGTATCTGAATTCGGCATCCAGGAAGGTTGGATGTGCAGATCAATGTCGCCGAAATACAGGCGCGGTTTACCGAAGGCGTGGTCTTGTGTCAATTGGGCGATCTCGCCGCCCGCCCCCTCAACGATCTCCATGACGAAGATGTTGAAGTAGCCGTTGGGTCGGGTGGAAACGTAGGCGAGCCGCGTGCCATCGGGTGACCAGGCCGGGTCCAGGTTGAGGAAATCGCCGTCGCTTAGGTGCGTCACACGGCCTGTTTCCAGATCCAGCATCCGCAGATTGATGCTCTGGCCATCATCAGCGGTGAAAACGACATGGCGACCGTCAGGCGACCATTCAGGTGACGACAGATATTCCGCTGCATGTACCAATTCGTACGCTTCCTTCGTGCCGACGCGCATTTGCCAGATGGTGCCTTGCAATGAGAATGCAAGGGATGCGCCGTCGGGCGACCATGAAGGCCACCAAGGCGTGCTCGTGCCCGGAGGCGGCAGGTAAAAATTGTACATGTAGTTGCCGCCGGTGCGTGCATTGACGTACTGCAGCTCCCCGTGCTCCGGGGCATACACGGCGGGTTGAGCTGCAAGAATTACCGGCAGCGCCAGCATCAGCAGCGTGGAGAATGATAGCGGCAGCATGTTTGTAGTCATATCGGATTCAGCCCGTCTTGGAGTCCGTCTCGCTTAGAATTGGCGCGCAATCGAGCCCGATTTAGCCGCTTGTGCGCCCGCAGTGGTGAGGCCTCACGCGGATTGATCCCTCGACCATGCGTGTGAATGCAGGCAGACGGGCGTACAGTATTCTATAGGTTCGCTGCGCGGCCATCGTCAATGATGAAAATATGAAGTCCAACACGTTCCCGCTATCGCCCGATGATATCGGATCTTCCAATAATGACGGACCGCGCGGGGGGGCAAGCAGCCTTCGAAGGCTGCCAGGGGCCTGGTTCTGTCGGAGCCTGGTTCGGATGCTCGGCCAGGCAATCGTAAGTGTCGCAAGTCATGATCAGTGCCCGATTACCTTGTGTGGTACATAGGAGCGCTCTAGCGCGGCGACATCGTCGTCGGAAAGGTCGAAATCCAGTGTCTGGACCGCGGTATCCAGATGTTCGAGCTTCGAAGTACCGATAATGGGAGCTGTCACTCCGGGGCGGGAGAGCAGCCAGGCTAGGGCCACGGTGGCGGGTGCTACGCCTCGCCGCGTGGCCACGCTCTGCACGGCGCACGCGACCTTGGCATCGGCCGGGTGCGTGTAGCGCGCGTGCATCAGCTTGTCGCTCTCCGCACGAATGGTCGCAGGCGGGTCCTGCAGGGATTCCGCCCGCGCTAGGAGGCCGCGGGCAAGGGGGGACCACGGGATAACGCCCAGTCCCTCCGCGATGCACAGGGGAATCATTTCGCGCTCCTCCTCCCGGTAGAGCAGATTGTAGTGGTTTTGCATGCTTGCGAACCGGGCCCATCCGTTTCGTTCCGAGGTGCTGAGCATGCGGGCCAGCTGCCAGGCAAACATCGAACTGGCACCGATATAGCGCACCTTGCCCTGTCGTACCAGGTGGTTCAGCGCCTCGAGCGTCTCTTCAACAGGTACGCTCGCATCGAAGCGGTGGATCTGGTACAAATCGATAGCTTCCACTCCCAGACGCAGCAGGCTCGCCTCGCAGGCCTGGATGATGTGCTTTCTGGATAGGCCACCCATATTCTGGGCTTTGGCCATCGGGAAGAAGACTTTCGAGGCGAGGACGATTTCATCCATGCGCCCGTACTTGCGCAGTGCCCGTCCCGTTATTTCTTCGCTAACACCGAAGGAATAAATATCGGCGGTATCAAAGAAATTAATACCGTGCTCTATGGCCCGGCGGAAGAAGGGCTGCGAGGCCTCTTCGGAGAGGATCCACGGCTGCCAATTCGGGTCCCCGTAGGTCATGCAACCAAGGCAAAGTCTGGAGACGGAGAGGCCCGTGCGGCCAAGTTGTGTATACTGCATGGAATGCGCCCTTGCGTTGCACAAAGATACGTTCTGCATCGGATGTGGGCCCGGCACATAGAAGGCTATAGACCGCTACCACGGCCGGGTTGCGTCCAATCGACTGAATTTCGAATACAACTGGATGGCTTGGTGTTGCCCCAAAGCTGGTTGCAAAATTCTATCAGCTTGATCATCGAAGCTAGAGCGCGTAGCTGGCCACCGGTGCCCCCGAAGGTGGTCGTACGTGGCTCCGGTCTGGGGCCCAATTGCTGGCTTGCCCTGCCCTGGTATCACAAGTAGTATTTAACAAATGATTTCTGAGATGTGATTGGAGGCGATTGGATGATTTGGCACGTCGAATCAGATGATGCTAACTGCGATTGTGCTCAAACGTAGGCGGTGGCTCTGCCATGATCTGTGTCCGAGCGGCAGTACGTAGACCGCCGGTAACCAGCGCCACACGCCGATGGCTGCAGCAATATTGCCAGAGCATACTTCCACTTGTGTGCCGCAACAATTGATGCGGTCACCGCCATTCCTGCTAACGTCGCCGTTCAAGGCGTGGGTACGCCGCCGCCATGCCGTCATTCTTACTGGATATCCGGTAGCTCGTGCTTTTCCCATATCGCCCGATGGGTGCTTGCCGTCATTAGCCGGAAGTAGCCCCTCCACAAGACCTTGTGCCCCGCTGGTGGGCCCTTCTTCCGGCGATGATATCCTCCCAGGATGGTCACCAGCAATATCGCCGGTTGAAGTGTCTTGGGGGGCGGGAAATTATGCTCCCCGCGCATACGCTGCCAACTCGCGCAGTTTCACACCGGTGAACATGACATCAGGATTGATCTCTGGCACCTCGCGTCCGAGCAGAGTCAACGGAATTTTGTATTTTTTATTTCGGAAAGCCGCTAAACCCCTGCAAAACAGCGATCTAAGCTCACTGCCCTATTCTATGACACTACAGTTTTAGGGTCGTGTTGCGTGCGCCTTGTATACGTTTGATTGGATTGCAGTCCCATGACCGTAGTGATGCGTCGCTGGAGGGGACCCGGATCTGCATCCCGCTTCAGCAGAATGCGGGTGCGCCCCTCTTTTGGTAATACCGTGGTGATGCGCTGCCACTGGTTGAGCTCAAACTGCAGCGTAGCCCAACTGCTGTGGATGTGGTACTGCATGGAGCTGCGTGCCAATAAGGTTTACTGCGTGATAAGCCAACACCGAAAGAAAGATATGCGTCTCAATGCGTGTATCCCGGCTGTGGTATATGAGACGCATTCCTAGTTCTGACTTTATTCTGACTTTAACGTCCGAAACGTACGCTCAATGTCTGCCAGTAGGTGCGGGCGACCCTGGAGGCAGCCCAGTCCGTGTGACTGGTACGCAAGACGTAGCCGCCTACGTTTTCTGCTTAAACGCGGCCCTGTGCGTAAACGTCACCGCCTCGGCCAGCGTACTGTCCTTTTTTCGCTGGACCTCAATGGTATACTGGCAGGCGACATGCTTATGTTTTTCGATCTCACGAGCGAGCCTGCGCTGTAGCTTGCCATAGTCCTTGACGCAGCGCGGCTTCAGGGGGCCCTCTTGCAGTTTCGTGAGTGCGGCTTCACATTTTGCACGCCTGGTGTCCAGTTTGCTGTCACCGGTGCTCTTGCGCCTCTTCATCCTTGTCTGCCATGCGCCAGGCTTTGATGGCGATGCCGCTGTTGGTATTGCACCACTCATCGGGCGTATCCTCTGGTGCGGGCGGCGTCTTGCTGTGCTGGACACAAATCCAATCCAGACCTTTTTCCTTTAAAAACAGCAGATTGGCACGGGTGGCGATGCCCGCGTCCATGATTACGCTCATCCGGGCGCTGCTCAGCTCCTCCACAGCTTTCTGCAGCGTCTTGGGTTCGCGGGCATTGCCCGGAAGAATGCGCGCGCTACGCACAAATCCGGACGCGTCCAGCTTTAAGGCTAACGTCTTCTGCCGCATGTGTGCGAGCGCCCGCACACATAGGCGGCCCTGCCGGATTCCGCTTCATTCCGAGCCGCCGCACATACGCAGCGGCCGCGTGAACGCAACATACTGACCTGTATATTGCACCCGTCAAGAACCGCCATACTAGGCCGGCACTTCCACTCCTGCATGTGGCCAACCGGTCGCGCCCGAGCGGGCACATCCGCGGCGGAATTTCTGTGGTAGGCATGGAGGAAATCTTTACATTGGTGTAGAAATTATTGCCCATGCCCGAATGAGCTTCTTCAAGAGTTGGGACAAACCATCATGGAGGACTGCATTGCCGATGGCCCTGGCTTCAGTCTGGGCGGTATCCCTGGCTGCGGCCCAGAACAAGGCCGAATATGTGGACCATGTGATTGTAGTGCAGTTTGAACCCGGTGTCTCCATTGCCAACAAGTCCAGCGAGACCGGACTGGAAGAATTTGACCGCGCGGCTACCGCCTTCAGTGTACACACGATTGAGCGCGTGTATCCGTTTCTGGATCACGTGGAGCCCACGCCGAAGATCCGACGCAACCTGCTGGCACTGCGCCGCACGTACTATGTGCGCTATCACGCCGGCGTTGCTCCCGAACGGGTAAGCGCCGATCTGGCTGCGACTCCCGGCGTGGTCTATGCCGAGCCTGTGCTCGTCAACCGCACGCAGGCACTGGACGTCCGAGAGCGAGCGGACCCCGATGATCCGGAGTTTGGCGAACAGACCTACCTCCGGCATCTGCGATTGCCGGAGGCCTGGGATGAGGTCAGGAGCGAGGACGGAGTGCCGCAGGTCGTCATCGCGATCGTGGACGGCGGCGGCCAGTGGCGTCATGAGGATCTTCTCGCCAACGTGTGGACGAATCCGGACGAGGTAGCCGGCAACGGCATTGATGACGACGACAACGGGTTTGTCGATGACGTGCACGGCGTCAACTTTGCCAACAGAGACGAAACGGACAACGATCCGACGGGCCTGTCGCAGACGCCCCGCAATATGCGGCACGGCACGGCCAGTGCGGGTGCGGCCAGCGCCGTGACCGACAACGGAGTGGGCATAGCCGGCGCAGCCTGGAATGCCCGCATCATGCATATCAACGCAGGCTGCAGCAACGTTGACCGCGCCTTATGCCATGGCTACGAGGGGATTGTGTATGCCGCCGCCAACGGGGCGGACATCATCAATGCGAGTTTTGCGGGCCTGGCAGCTAACGACGTAGAGGTCATACTCGTGGACGAATCCCTTAATCTGGCCACGGACATGGGCGCCCTCGTGGTGGCCGGGGCCTCTAATGAGGCTGCCAGCAACGACTTGCTGCGATATTATCCGGCGCGTCATCCGCGCGTGCTTTCCGTGGGCGCCACAGAGAAGGACAGCCGCAGGCTGGCGCAATTCTCGAATTACGGGAAGCTGGTAAACGTTTTTGCTCCCGGTAGATCCATTCTCACTACCGGGTCCGACAATGGATATATATCCATGGCAGGGACATCGTCTTCGTCACCTCTGGCGGCCGGAGTGGCCGCCCTGGTCAAGACGCGCTTTCCCGGCATGACGCCGGACGCGATCAGGGAGCAGGTGCGGCTAGCGAGTGAGAACATGGACGCGGAGAACCCGGGGCGGGCGGGGCAGCTGGGACGCGGGTTTGTCAACGCGTTGGCGGCCATTCGGGAGCCGGCATTGCCCGCGGTGCGCCTCAGGCGCTGGAGTTGGGCCGACAGCGACGGAGACGGCATGATCGCATCCGGCGATGCGGTGACCATTACGGCGACGGTATTTAATCACCTTGCGGACGCCAATCAGCTAAGGGTGGGGCTCGTGGGAGCCGAGGCCTATCCGTTCATTGACATGAGCGTGGCAGAGATTGATGTCGGCCGGTTAGCCGGCGGCGACTCGGCCGTGGTACGTTTCGGATTTACAGTGGCGCAAGACGCGCCCGCCACGCAGCGGGTGCGGTTTTTTGTGCGCATTGGCGAAGGCGCATTTGTGGATGAGGCGGACATGTTCTCATTGAGCATTAATCGGTCGCTGGAAGCGGTGCACCGCAATCTGAGTGCGTTGTACACAGCGACCGGCGGGGACAATTGGACGCGCAATGACAATTGGGATATTACGAGCGTTCCATCGGAGGAAGAGCTGGCCACGTGGTACGGTATCGTGCTTACCGAGGGAGAGCTGATCGAACTGTTTTTGACAGAGAACAATCTCACGGGCATGCTGCCACCCGAACTCGGCGGCCTCACGCAGCTTAAGAAGCTGGAGCTGTGGGACAATTCTCTGTCCGGCGTAATCCCGCCTGAACTCGGCGGCCTCACGCTGCTGAAGTGGCTGGTTCTGTACGAGAATTCCCTCACCGGACCGATCCCGTCCGAACTCGGCGGCCTCACGCAGCTGGAGGCGCTGGTTCTGCACGGAAATTCCCTCACCGGACCGATCCCGCCCGAACTCGGCAGCCTCGCGCAGTTGCAGTGGCTGACGCTGGCTGACAACCGCTTGACGGGCATGCTGCCACGCAGCCTGATGCAGTTGGACAATCTCGGGTTTTTCCACTTTGGCGGCCAGGCACTCTGCGCGCCGGCTGACGACGCGTTTCAGGCGTGGTTCAGCGGTATTCCGGACGCAAGCGGTCCCACCTGTGCAGGGTTACAATTTGCAGGCGACGCTGACAACCGGACCTTTACCGTGAACCGGCCGGTTGCTTCGTTTGCCCTTCCCGAGGCGACCGGCGATGCGTCTGCGTATACCTATACGCTGGAGCCTGCACTGCCTGCAGGATTGGCCTTCGATGCCGCCTCCCGAACCATTGGCGGCACGCCAACGGTCGCCACGCCCGCTGCAAGCTATATCTATTGGGCCGCAGACAACGCCGGCGCCTCTGCAAGCCTGACGTTCACCATAGAAGTCGTTCCGACCGTTTCGTTCGGGGACATGATTGCCGATCTGTCTTTTGCTCGCGCACAGCCCATTGATCCGATCGCTCTTCCCGAAGCCGCAGGTGGCGCAGTGCCAATAGCTTATGCCCTGACCCCCGCGCTTCCGACAGGACTGGCCTTTGACGGTACCACCCGCATCCTGACCGGAACGCCGACCGAGGTCACAGATGGCGCAAGACCGTACACGTACACCGCCACCGGTGCGAACGGCTCCCGCGACAGTTTGCTGTTTACCATAGAAGTGATCTCTTCCGCGGATGCCGAGCAAGAGACCTTGCCACAGTCCTTTACCGTGCACGGCAACTATCCCAATCCGTTCCGGCAGTTCACGCGGCTGGTGTTTGACCTACCCTGGCCGGCCAGCGTGACGGTGGAGGTCACGGACATGACAGGCCGTCGCGTGCTCACGGTGCCTGCGGCCGGTTGGGCGGCAGGATCCGGGCACAGCATATCGCTGAGCGGCCGCGCGATGCCATCAGGACTGTACCTGTACCGCCTGACTGCCACCTCGCCGGAGGATAGCTCCGTGCACACAGGCAGATTCGTGCGTATACGGTGACGACACACCAAGGGCCGTGATGTGAGTGCGCTGTTCATCGGATCGGCTGCCGGATGAAGCCTCTTGTCAGCTGCGGGCCGGAGCCGGTGATCCGGACCGCTTGAAAACAAATCCCCGGTAATCCGGGCATAGCGGCAAAAACCGGCTCCCGCGGGCCATTTCAGGCCCGATTGGAGCTCCTGGGGTGCCGCTCTGGTGGCCTTCGTCGCATGATTGTGCGTTCGGCGACGATTTGCGGGGCCTGAGCGATTGCCGCAGCGCACAGGCAGCCCTTTTGCCCTGGCCGCCGCGGCCGTCGATCAGGCGCAACCGGTGGTCCCGAATCAGCTCCCGGAATCCCCCGAATGGCCCCCTCGAATGCGCTTCTATTAACTTTCGTTAATTACACGAAGGATTACCGTTGTGGGATCTGCCTCTCAGATCGCACAAATCGATTCCGGATATGTATTGATGCAACAAAGGCTGCTAGAGCGGGACGTGATGGCTCGAAACGGCCCGAAAGCCAGTAGCCGGCCGTACATACTTCCCAGCTGGACGTATTTTGTGTCTACGGGAGCGGCATCTTATCGGCAGATCTGGAGGATGGTTCTGGCCAAATCGCAATGATCTCTTGTGTACGTGAAGTGGTTATGCGAACGAAGCTGTCGGGCCTGATCGCGGCGTTGTTTGTGCTGCTGCTGGCAAGTTCGTCAGCACAAGCGCAGTCCATTGGGCCAGCGAAATGGATTCGGCAGGCCTGGGCCGAAGGCCTGTTCATTCCCTTGGATATCCTCGTAGGCCCGGGGGAAGAGGTTTTCGTGACAGGACACCTGGAGTACGGCACGGACGTGTATTTTGAGGATTCACCAGTGGACTCGTCGGCCACGGGAGGACCCGGAATCGTGGCCCTGCAGACCGGCCCTTCCATCCGAACGGGATTCTTCGCTGTATACGACGGTGAGGATGGGGCCATGAGGTTCGTGCGTCACGGACGCATGGTGTTGGGGGAAGATTATGGTCTTCCTGGGCGGGAGGCAGGATTTTACGGTGATGGCACCTGGCTTGCCGTAATCGATGGCCGCCTGTACCATGGCGAAGGCACCTATGTGGATGGCTATGGCACTCCTCGGGGCTTTGGCGCAGTCAGAATTACCGTGCGCGATCTGGAGGGCTCGGGGTTGCAAAGCATCGGACCTCACTTTCGAGACCCGATCATTCCCGAACCGCGCAACAAGGGCGTCGGCCTTGATGCGCGCGAAAATATCTACACGGCGGGTGTGAACAGAGATACCCTCCGTTTCTCGCCGGATATTGTCTTGCCTACCTCCAGGAGTTACCCGCACCGCACCCGGGACGTCTTTGTGGCCGATTTTTCACCGGCCGCCACAGCGCGCTGGGCACACCGGAAAGAAGGCGGTGGCAATGGTCCGGAAGGCATGGTGCCAAATTCAGTTGGAATCCGGCGATCGTGGATCGTGATCGGTTTGGGATTTCCCGAACCTCTCACAAGAGCCATCCACTATCGCCCATGGAATTGTCAGATGATCTTTCGCAGCTCGATCAGGGGCTACACGAGGCGGGCCAATCCGGTCGGTTGCTGCGATACTATCTCCTGCGGCACTTCAGCGAGCTTGTGCAGCGCCTGACGTGCAGTCTGGAGTCCGATGTGCAACGGGAGCCGCACACGGATCTGGTCGGCACGGATTCAAATGCTGCAATGGGAGCACTTGAAGGCGGCCAGGCGGCCGGGCGGAAGCGCCGTCCCGGGCGCTGGAGGCGAAGGAGGGGCCGTTTCACGGCTATGGTGATGATGCCTACCTGCGCGAGGTGCGCGGGGTCAGGCGCTGCAGGTCTTTGATGAGCGCCTCTTAAGCGGGGAGGATTACGTGGCCCTGTGGATCGATGCCGTGCCGGTGTGGGGGCGTTCGCTGATGCTCTGCATGGCCGCTACCTCAGACGGCTTTCGGCATATGCTGGGATTTGCAGAGGCCACGCTGCAGGATGCCGCGGCGGTGCGGCAGCTATTACAAGACTTCCGGGAGCGCGGTCTGTGTGTGGATCGGGGCCTGCTTTGCATCACAAGCGGCCAGGCGCAGCCGACGCGTGCACTAGCAGACAGCCTGGGCACGCATCTGCGCCAGCAGCACTGCCAGATGGCCAAGCGGGAGCGCGTAGTCAGCTACCTTGCCGATGAGGACCGACGCAGCGTACGGGGCGCCATCACGCACGCCTTCCAATTGCCGGAGCTACGCGAGGCCCACGCCGCCCTGATGCGGATCCACGCCGAGTTGCAGCCGCGCAACCGGTCTGCGGCCCAGTGGCTGCTGTGGGACCAGACACTGACGCTGCATCGGACGGGCTTGTACGAGATGTTGAGTCCGAGTCTTAGGGGCACCCGCTCTTTGGCGCATGCCACGCGGCAGCTGCTCAGGCAGCTGAGGGGCCTTCGCCATTGGCTGCCTGAGCAGGAGCGACACGCCCAGCTCGCGCTCTTGCTGCCCGTGATGGAATCGCGCATGCGCAGGCTGGCTCATGCATCGCATCTATTGCCGGCGCGGGCGGCATTGTTTGCCGAGGATGTGCCCCCTGCAGCTTTGGGCGGCGCCACCTTGGACGCGTGCATGCAGTCAACCGCCCCCGCGTGGCGGGCGCTGATTGCCTTCATATACAAATGTCGCCAATCAGTTACGGCCCCTCAGGACGGGGGCCGTATTGTGCGCATTCTGGCCACGATATCATTCGCCACCGTATCATTGTATCTATGGACGCGGTCTACTATATAATAGCACTCTACGATCGAGACTATCGTGGGCACTAGTGTCCAGCAAAACAGAATGTACAGTAGGCCTAGGCCGGGCTGCGCAAGATAGAACCTGTGGCCGCCAAGAGTGCCAATTACCAAAGCGAACAGGAGTCCATGCGTAGGGTCTTTTCTGCTCCGGTTGTATTCGGCATGAAACAAGGCCCGCTCTTCTTCGGAGAGGCTATTCAGAATTTGGTGGCTTTCCGTCATTTTGCGTCGAAGATAGGTTGTTGGCGAACGGTGATGCCAGCATATGGTTGATGACGCCACCAAGATACGGCACGGCTCCATCGCATGAATGCGATGGATTGATGCAAGCAAGGCCCATGGCTTCGGTCATTGAATTCCGCCTCTACCCTCTTTGCAGGGCCGGAAGTCATGGTTTGCGCCAAGTGACGTATCCGGCGACCGCAAGCCCCAGGTAGGCTGCGTACAGCGCGGCCGTGAGATAAAGCCCCGTTCCGAGGTAGATGGCAATGAAGATGATGTCGGCCGCGATCCAGACCAGCCAGTTCTCGAGCATCTTTCTTGCCAGCATCCACTGGCCAGTGAGGCTGAGCGCCGTCGCGGTCGAGTCCCAGAGCGGCGTCGCGGCATCCGTATAGGTGCAAAGCACGAAATACAGGATGAGGCCTGCTGCCACCGTGAGCGCGCCGAGCACGGCCGCTTCCGTGCGCGTTACGTGGCGCACGGTGACGCCTTTGCCTCCGCTGCCACCTCGAAGCCACTGGTGCCATCCGTAGAAGGCGACCGCAATGAAAACCGCCTGCAGGCCCATGTTTGCATAGAGTCGGGCCTCCAGAAAAAGCGCAAAGAATAGAGCCGCGCTAACGATGGTAACGGGCCACGACCACGCTGCTTGCCGAATGTAAAGCCACACGCACAGAAAACCGGTAGCGACCGCAAGGATTTCGATGGGCAATGCGAAATGTTCCATGGTGCAGACTACCGGACCAGGAATGCTTGGTATTCGCGTGCAGCCCTAAGGGCGAGAGCGACCTCGTCCGTCGCGAGGATGTCAATGCCACGCTCGAGCAGGGTCTGGTACGCGACAGGGCCCGCAGTTTGCGCTATTTCGTCGGTCTGGCCAAACGTGCCAAGTATGACGCGGATGCCGTGCGCGTGGGCGAGTTCTACGATATCGGGCTGCACCTCGCCGACTCCGCTAAAGACTACGAGGCGCGTAGGATCGATGCCGCCGGCAAGGACGACCGCAAGATCGGTTGCCGCGTCCGCCTGCACGGAAATCATGACTTCGGGGGCGCGCCCGTGCACGTGCAGCGCGTCCATCAGCGTGTAGGTGATGACGACGACTCGGTTCTCTGCCCCGTGCCGGAGTATGCCGTCCAGAATCGTTTCCATATACCGGGCTTCCTTTACGTCCAGCATTAGTACGGCGCGTCCGCGAGACCAGGCGAGCGCCTCCTCGAGCGTAGGCACGCGGAAGGGTGTAATGACGCCGTACGCATCGCGCAGCAGGAGGGAGCGCACGGTAGCCTGAGACCGCTCGCGCACGGGCCCGCTCCCACTCGTGGTACGATCCAGCGTCTCGTCGTGGAGGAGGACCGCGACGCCGTCCTGTGTTACGCGCACATCGCACTCGATAAGTGCCGGTCCGTAGCGGAGGGACCGCTCAAATGAGGCGAGTGCATTCTCAGGATAGCCGGTGTCTATGCCGCCGCGGTGGGCGCTGACGAGAGGGCCGGCCTCCGAGCCCGCCCTCAGGTAGGCGGAAAGCCCGGCAGCGCTCTGGAATGAGCGGTAATGATCCGCCGTTCGCGTGTAGGCGGGAGGCTGCTGTGCAGGAGCCTCGAGGGATGCGCACCCACCAATAACGAGGGCACAAAGGATTAAGGCAAGGACGCTTCGCATGGCATTGCTCTCGAGGAGCCGGTCGGACGAACAGGGGTGGTAATGGGCAGATGGCTATGTAGGACTAAAGTCGGAATACTCCGCAGATGTTTCCGCCCACTGTCGAGGGATACTTGCCACCTGGGCATCTTGTGCGCTTCATCGTAGAGGCCTTGCATCTTAGCCGCATGGCCTTCGCCTATTCTGGGAGAGGATCTGCGGCCTATCATCCATCTATGATGGTTGCGCTGTTGTTCTATGAATATGCCACGGGGACTTTTTCGAGCCGAAAGTTGAAGCGGGCAACGTATGATAGCATTGCCGTCCGGTATATCTGCTGCAATGTGAATGCGGATCACGCCGGCATCCGTGATTATCGCAAGCGGTTTTTGAGCATGCTGAGCGAGTTGTTTCAACAGATATTGCCCGCAGATCGGGGATGTTGAAGGTCGGAATCGTCAGTTTGGATGGCACGAAGGGCAAGCGAGCAAGCCCAACGCGTTGAGTGGGAAATATGCGCAAGAGTGGACGGAAAGGACCGCGCAGGAGGCCGATGCCTTGCTGGCTCTTGCCTTAGAAGCGGACAACAGCGAGGTTCCGGAGGGGATGGACATTCCGAAGGAGTTGAAGCGTTGGCAGACACGCTTGGCGCAGATAAAGGAAGCGATGCAGGAGATTGAAGAACGAGCGGAGGTGTGCTATGAGCAAGAAGTATGAAGAGAAGCGCGCGAAATACGAGGAAGATACGGGCAGGAAGGAAGGCGCTCCGCAGCCGAGCGCACCCGGGTCCGGGCCACGCGAAACGGATCAGGTGAATCTGACGCACAAGGAGTCCTGCATCATGCACGCGAGCGGGGGAGCATTCGAGCAGTGCTACAACGTGCAAGCCGGCGTAGACAACGACAGTCCTCTGATCCTCACGCAGTACGTGGCCCAGAATGGGAAGGATACGTTGGAAATAGCGCCGACCCTGGAGGAATTGGCTCGTCTGGACGATCGATGGGGCAAGCCCCGCACGATGATAGCAGATGCAGGCTATTTCAGCGCGGCCAATGTCATCGCTTGTGCAATTCAGAAGATCAAGCCGTTGATATCGCCGTCTCGTGAGCAACACCCTGTGCCTTTCTGGGAACGCTTCACGGTCACACCAATGAAGGGCGCACAAACGAAGCAGGAGGAGGCCGCGTTGTTCTCCCGTCCGTGGAGCAGATGAAGGAGCCATTGCGAGCAGACGAGGGCCAGAAACGCTACGCGAGCTGAAAGTCAACGGTAGCGCCTGTGTTCGGCGTAATAAGACAGGCCATGGGGTTCCGGCAGTTTCTGATGCGCGGTCTTGAATCTGTACAAGGGGAAGGGAGTCTTGTCTGCATGGGATACAATCTGCAGCGGATGTACGCCTTAAGGTAGACCAGGGGTAGACACGTAGCCGTTTACGGCCAATAGGCGTGATTCAGCCACATTATCCTTACCCTGACAACCATCTGTATCAGATGTGAGGCCCAATGTCGTCGAAACCTCGATTTAGAAGCTTTTATGCCCGATCGTCAACGCTAAGTCCAGCAGGCTCCTAGTGAAGATGGACGACGTAGGCCGCACCAGGTACGCCTCCCGAGGCTGCTCCGATGACGGCAATCCGGCCCTCCAGATCAAGGGAGGACCCGAACGCTACGGTGCCCAGGTCGATGATGCTGCGATAGGACCAGGCGCCCGTTTCGGGCTCCTGCGCATAGACGTAGACTACCCGGTCCACGTTGTAGTTCAGCCGCAGCTGCTCATCGTAGCCCGCTACCAGGGCCCGGTCCGTGGACAGCGCCACTTCCGTTCCGAAACCGCCATCGCGGTAGGGGGTGGGAGGGCTTAGCGTCGCAGCTAGCTGCCAGACGCCCGTTGAATCCCGCGCATACAGTGTGGCCAGGCCGGACCTGCCGGGACCAGCTCGGCTTTCGCCAAGGAGCAGGTGGGTCTCGCTCATATCCACCGAAATGAAAAAGTCGTCCACGTCCGCTATGCGCTCTGCCTCGGGCCATGTACCGTCTTGGGCACGCTCAAAAATATACACGGAGCCCGGGCGGTTCTCGAAATAGGTGGAACTGGCAATCGCCAGCACGTCTGCCGCGAGGGCCGCCGCACCACCAAAGACGCCGGCCCGGCCTCCACCCGAGATGCGTGCCGCTTCTGTCCAGTGCCGTGACGCGCGCTCAAACACATACGCCGCGCCAGGGTGGTGGCGCCGGGCCGGGTCCCCCCATGTGGTGATCAGTGCCCGGTCCCCGTCGAGTCCAACAGCGGCACCGGCGGGCCCTTCGCTTGCCTCGGATCGGGTCACAAGCCTTGCGCTCTCATGCCAGGCGCCAGCGGAGTCCCGCTCGAACACGTAGGCTGCATTGCCCTCAATGTCGGCAAAATATTCACTCGTGGAGGCGATCAGTGCCCGGTCTTCGCTCAGGGCAACCGCGCGCCCGAAATACAGCCCGCTACGGCAGTCTTCCGGCAAGAGCCGCGCGACTTTCCGCCAGGTGCCTGCAGCGGTTTCACGCTCGAAAACATAGGCCGCACCGCTATTTGCGCCGCAGCTAGACTCTCCGTGCGCCCCCACCAGAATGCGATCCCCGTGTATCGCCACAGCTGCCCCAAAATAGTTGCCGCGGCTCGTGTCCGCGTGCGGCAGCCGGTCTATCTGTGCCAGCGCAGCGGGGTGCACCACAAGCAGCGCAAGTGCTGTGGCGGCAAGAGGCATGCGCGCAGGGGGCTCCATGGATTGGTTTGGATTCCGCGGGAGTTAGGATTCCTGCAGCTGCTCCGCCAGCGCTTCCCACCGGGCGTAAAGCGCCTCCAGCTGCTGGCCCAGCGCCGCGTAGCGGGTTGTCGCATCTGCGACCCGCACGGGGTCCGTGTAGAGGGCGCTATCGGCGAGGAGGGCTTCCGTATCACGGCGCTGGCTTTCCGCGGCCTGGATGGCACCCTCCGTCTCGTCGCACAGGGCGCGGAGCTGCGCACTGGTGAGGCGGCTGGTGTCGGCGGGCCTCTCCTGCAGGCTGAATGCATGGACCCGCTGCCGCGCCTCGGCTTCCTGCCGCTTTGCTTCCCTCGTCTTCGGACCACCGGAGCGCGCGCGCTTCTGCAGTCCCGTGACAGACACGGCCGTGGAAGGCGCCGCCGAAGCGCTGCGAGCCGTGCCTTGCATCCGGTACCACTGGAAGTCGGAATAGTTACCCTTGTATGTCTGTACCGAACCTGCGCCCACGTACCACACCGTGTTGACGATCTGGTCGAGAAAATGTCGGTCGTGGCTTACCACCACAAATGTGCCGGCATACTGGCGCAGCGCTTCTATCAGGACCTGGATGGATTGGATATCCAGGTGGTTGGTAGGCTCGTCGAGGATGAGAAAATTTGCGGGGTTAACCAGAGTGCGCGCAAGGGCGAGGCGGCTTTTCTCTCCACCCGATAGCACGTGCACCGGCTTGAAGACATCGTCGCCTCGCAGAAGGAAGGCGCCCAGTAGTGTCCGCAGCGCACCCTCGTCCTGGCCGGCGGAGACCTGCTGCAGCGACTCGAGGGCCGTGTGGTGAGACGACAGAGTCTCTGCCTGGTGCTGCGCGAATATGGTAAGGTCTACGTTGTGGCCCACCTCGCGCCTGCCCTCGAAGGGCTCGCTGCCGTGCAGCATGCGGGCGAGCGTACTCTTGCCGGCGCCGTTCTTGCCCACGAGGGCAATCTTGTCGCCGCGCGCGATGTGCAGGGGGCCGGCGCGGTCGAAGACGCCCGGCCCGTCGCCGTAGGTCTTGGAGAACACCGAAAGCTCCATTACCGTGCGGCCCGACTTACGCGGCGAGGGAAACCGGATCACTATCTGCGCTTCTGCCGCCTCCGGCGGCAGAAGGCGCTCCATCTTGGCCAGGTGCTTGATGCGGCTCTGCACCTGGCGCGCCTTCGTGTTCTTGTAGCGGAAGCGCTCGATGAACCGCTTGGTTTGGGATATTTCCCGCTGCTGGTTCTCATAGGCCGCCATCTCAAGGGTATGCCGCTTCTGCCGCTCGGCAAGATAAAAGGAATAGTTGCCCGCGTACTCCGTCATCTTGCCGCGGCCCAGGTGCGCGATGGTAGTCGCCATGCGGTTCAGGAAATACCGGTCGTGCGACACGAAGACGACGCTGCCGGCGTAGTCCTTCAGGTATTGCTCCAGCCAGGCTATGCTGACGATATCCAGGTGGTTGGTTGGCTCGTCGAGGAGCAGCAGATCAGGTTCCCGGAGCAGAATCTGGGCCAGCGATACCCGCATGCGGTAGCCTCCCGACATGGTGTCCAGCGGCCGGTCCATATCATCGGGCTCGAAGCCAAGGCCCGCCAGCACTGCTTCCGTACGTGGCTTGAGACGCGACGGGTCGTGTCCGTCGATCCGGGTTTGCACATGCGCCAGGCTGTCGAGGAGCCTGGCGTACCTGTCGGATGCGTAGTTTGGCTCTTTCTCCAGCGCGAGCGTGAGGCGGTGCTCCTTTTGCTGCAGGTCCTGCACGTGAGCAAAGGCCTGCATGGCCTCTTCAAGTACCGTCCGGCCCGAGATGCTTTCCTGCGTGTCCTGCGCGAGATACCCTACCTTTGCCTGTCCCAGCACCTGGCCCTCGTCCACGTCCTGCAGTCCTGCCAATATGCGCAGCAGTGTGGTCTTTCCGGCACCGTTGGCACCGATGAGGCCAATCCGCCGCTGCGGCCGGATGGCCCACGAGAGCCGGTCCAGGATGCTGTGACCGCCGAATGCCAGGGAAATGCCGTGCAGCTGGATCACGGAATCAGTAGGCGTTCTTGCTGACGAATCCCTTCCAGAAGGTCATCAGCATGATCTTTAGATCCAGGCCGAGCGACCAGTGCTGGATATAGTGCAGGTCGAACTGAATGCGCTTTTCGATCGATGTGTTGCCCCTCCAGCCGTTAACCTGCGCCCACCCGGTGATGCCGGCCTTCATCTTGTGCCGCAGCATGTAGCGCGGCACGTGCTCCTTGAAATCCTCGATGAATACGGGTCTCTCCGGGCGGGGTCCGACGACGGACATGTCTCCTTTTAGCACGTTGATGAATTGCGGCAGCTCATCCAGTGAGGTGCGCCGAAGCCACCGGCCCACACGCGTGGCGCGATTGTCGGTAGAGCGGGCCCATACGGCACCCGTGCCCACTTCTGCATTCACTGGCATGGACCGGAACTTGAGCATCTGGAATCGAAGTCCATTCAGCCCCATGCGCTCCTGCCGGTAAAAAATGGGTCCGGCAGAGGAGAGCCGGACAGCGAGTGCGATGAGGGCGAAAAAGGGCAGCAGCACTACCAGCACCAGCAGAGAGAAGCACACGTCCGCGGTGCGCTTCACGAATCGCCGCATGTCTACCGGTGCCTCGTCCATTAGGTGTAGGACCGGCAGGCCATCCACGTCCGTGATGCGGCTGTTTATGATGTCGTGCTGCAATAGGTCCGGTACCAGGCAGACGTGGACGAGGCGTGTGGCCAATGCGCCTATCAGGGCTTCGATGCGCGCGGCAGCCGCCAGCGGAAGCGCGATATACACATAGTCAATATGCGGACTGGCTTCGTCTACGAGGCGCGCCGCCGCGTCGGTGGGGCCCAGCACGTCCGGCTCGCCCTGTTTGCGATCATCCAGGAAACCTACAACCTTGTAGCCCATCCACGGATAGGCTTCGAATGAAGCCGCAAGCCTTCTGCCGGCGACGCCGGCACCGACGATGAGGACGCGCCTGAGGTTGCGTCCCTGCTTCCGCGCGCGCCGGACGAAAAAATACAGCGTCAGCCGCAGCGACACCATGAAGAGCGGCGTAAGGACGGCAAAGAAGACGATGGTAAGGCGCGAAACGTAGAAGTCACGGTAGAACGAAAAGAATGCCATCAGTATCAGCAGCGCCACGCCGAAGGCCTTGCCGACACTGGCAATCAGGCGCGTCAGCCGCTGCGCCCTGTCCGAGATGTACAGGCCGGAAACCCAGAACACGAGCGCGGCAACACTGACAATCCATGGCAGGAAGGACAGGTACCGGTCCACCGGCAGCCACTCGGGCAGGGGAACGGGCCAGTCGGCGAAGACCTCGAACCTCAAATAATACGCTGCCATCCAGGCGACGGCTATGAGGACGACATCGGCGGCGAATAGCAGGCGCTGAAAGAGACGGCTGAGCTCTCGGAGCATGGTTGCGCTTCGATGGCAAAAACAGTGACTAGGAGCCTGCGGCAAGCGACACCACGGCCTGCAGCAGCGTGTTGGCGCCCCGCTCGCAGTCTTCCCACGCGGTGGCCTCGAGGGACGAGTGACTGAAGCCGCCGATGGAGGGTACAAAGAAGAGTCCGGATGGACAGATCCGCCCCATGGACTGGGCGTCGTGACCCGCAAGAGACGGAAGCCTCCGGTGCGCAAGGCCGAGCCGCTCGGCCGCGCCCTCGATCGCCTGGCATACAGGCTCATCCAGGAACCTGGGCTCTACCGCTTCAAGAAAGGCAAAATCGACGGTGAGCGCGTGTTCTTCGGCGATGCGGGAGGCTGCTTGGCGCAGCACGGCTTCCAGGGCCTGGATCTGCGCGGCGTCCTGGCTGCGTATTTCGAGGTAGGCGGTCACGCGATCGGCCACGATGTTGAAGGCCCCGGGAGCGAAGGTCATCTTTCCCACATTGGCCACGCAGTTCGGGAAGTCCCGCATCACTATTCGCCGGACATCCAGCGCCAGGGCCGAGGCTCCCTGTGTGGCGTCCCTGCGCTGCTGCATGGGCGTGGTGCCGGCGTGATTGGCCCGTCCCCGGAAGGTAACCATATACATGGTGATACCCACCATGCCGCTGACGACACCAATATCCAGGCGCGCGTCCTCCAGACGCGTGCCCTGTTCGATGTGCATCTCGAGGTAGCCCGCGATGTCTTCGCCGGCACGGCTGGCCTGCAGGATGCCCTCTGGCGTGAGGCCTGCCCGCGCGAGTGCGGCTTCGAACGCTTCCCGGGATCCGCGTGGATTGGCCAGGTCCTTGATGCTCAGCGCACCGGTGGCGGCGCGGCTGCCCATCAGGGATACCCACGTGCCTTCCTCGTCCGTGAAGTCGATAACTTCGAGGTTGCAGCGAAGCGTCAGGCCGCTGTCCCGGACGCATTCCAGCGCCTCGAAGGCGGCAGCCACGCCGAGCGTTCCGTCGAATCTGCCGCCATTGGGAACGGAATCAAGGTGCGATCCGAAGACCAGCGTGGGCGCGTCCGCGCCTCCCGAGGGAAGGCTTGCCGAAAGGTTGCCTGCCGTGTCCTCACGGATTTCGAAGCCGCGGGCCGCGATCATCTCCCGGAACACTTGCCGCGCCTCTAGATGAGGAGGACTGAGTGCCGGGCGGTTCAGGCCCCCTTCCGGCGTGGCGCCGGCGCGCGTAAGCGCGTGGAACGTGTGGCGGAAGCGGTCTTTGTCTATGCGCAGCGCACTACCAGTAGCAAGCATCACCAGTACGGGGTAATTAGGTCCATAAGGCGGTGCGCTTCGCGCAGGTTCAGGCGCGCTGCGGCGGCGACAACTGGGCTGCGGGTCGCGTCGTGCAGCGTGGGCGAAAGATTTACATCCAATGTGTTTTCCCACCGTGATACCCACGTGGCGGGAAGACGCTCCGGAAGCGGAAGCCCCTGCACGTAAAGCGCCAGTATGGTCCAGATACGAACCGTGGCATCCAGATCGTAGCCTCCCCCCAGGTGCAGAACCAGCCGGTTGCCGCAGAAGGCCTCCGCTTGCGAGAAGATGCGGATGAAGAGCTCCTCATACGTTTGTGAGGCAAGCGCAAGATGTGCCAGCGGATCCCTTGCATGGGCGTCGGCGCCACACTCCACGACCAGTACGTCGGCCTGAAAGCGCTGGAGCGCCTGTGGCACCACCAGATCGAAGACCTCCAGGTAACTGTCGTGGTCAGTCCGCGGCGCCAGGGGCAGGTTCAGGGCGTAGCCCTGGCCGGTGCCCGTACCAATTTCGTCGACAAAGCCTGTGCCGGGAAAGATGTAGCGACCGGATTCGTGCAGGCTGATGGTCAAGACGTGCGGCTCGTCGTAGAAGAGGGCCTGCACGCCGTCGCCGTGGTGGGCATCAATATCCAGATAGGCCACCCGAAGGCCCTGACCCACCAGTTGGCGGATGGCTATGGCGACGTCGTTGTAGACGCAGAAACCCGCGGCACGCCCGCGGTGTGCGTGGTGCAGGCCGCCGCCCAGATGCAGGACGCGCCGCGTCTGCTGCACCATCCGGGCGGCCGCAAGCGTTCCTCCGACAAGGATGCGGGCCGCACGGTCCATGCCTGCAAAAATGGGTACGTCACCTGTGCCCAGGCCGTAGACCATGCGGTCTGGACGCAGCTTGCCGACGGACGCCAGCTCCACCTGTTCAACAAAGGTATCGTCGTGGACAGAGAGGAGGTGGCTGCGCTGCGCGACGGGCGGCTCTTCCAGCGAAGGCAGGGCATCCAGTGCGCGCAATAGGTCCAGCACCAGCGCCTGCCTCAGCGGGCTAAAGGGGTGGGAGGGGCCAAAGTCGTACGTTTGGCTCTCGCTATGGTACACGATGCGGTAGTCAGGCACGGACCTGCGGCGGGCTGGTCAGCATATTTCTATTTTCAGTGAAATGTCGAGTGCCCGGACAGAGTGGGTCAGGCTGCCGCTCGAGATATGGTCCACGCCCGTGGCCGCGATCGCGCGCACCGTCTGCAGCGTAACGTTCCCCGAGGCTTCCGTGCCAAAGCGCCCGTCGACAAGAACTACGGCGGCCTGCAGCATATCCGCGTCCACGCTGCCGTCCGGCCGGAGGCGTGCCATGTTATCCAGGAGCAGCACTTCGAAGCCACCGACTGCAAGGGCTTCAGATACCTCCGCCAGCGTTCGTGCTTCCACGTCAACGGGGATGGCTCGGTTGCTTTGGCGGGCGTAGGTCTGCGCAGCCTCGAGCGCAGGCCGGATACCGCCGGCGGCGGCAATGTGATTGTCCTTGATCAGGATCCTGTCGTAGAGGCCCAGCCGATGATTTTCACCGCCGCCCAGCCGTACGGCCCATTTGTCCAGGAGACGCAGCCCGGGAACGGTCTTGCGCGTGTCCCGAATGCGGGTAGGAAACGGCTCTATGGCCTGAACCATTTCGCGCGTTGCCGTGGCAATGCCGCTCATGCGCTGCAGGATGTTGAGGGCCAGGCGCTCTGCCAATAGGAGACTGCGCGCCCTTGCCTGCACTGATCCGAAAATCTCGCCCTGTGCTACAGTGCCGCCGTCGCGTTCATACCACTCTACCTTCGCAGTGCTGTCTACCATGCCGAAAAGCTGCTTTGCTACGAACAGGCCGGCGAGAATGCCGTCTTCCTTGGCCATAAATCGGCCGATGCCCGTGGTGCCTGGAGGGATTGTGGCCTCTGTCGTTACATCGCCGAAACCCATGTCTTCTCTCAGGGCGCTCTCGAGCACCCTAGCCACATCGAGCGGGCGAATATAGTGAGGGAGATCTGAATGCATTACAGGAGGTACTGGGCACATTAGATCTTATACTAAAGACCGTCAAGGGATACTCGCTCTTAACCCATTTGAACGAACTCCCGTTGGGTTCTCCCAAAAGCTGTGCTCGCTGAAGAGCGCAGAGTCAAGTACGCAGGGAGCTTTTCGTGGGATTTCGAAAGCGATCTTTCTATCACCCCCATGCCCGCCAATGACCTGGTTGTTAATCGCTTTGTTGCCAAAATTGCAGCCGCTTATGGCAAGAATATCAGAATTACCTAGCCATTTTTGATGACGGTCGAGGAAGGCCACCACTAGGTCTCTATTGTGCTGCACAGCTTTGTAGAAGGCGCCAACAAGGCAAGATCGACCAGTCCACATGCCTCAAGGCGCCGCCCCTTCCTCGAACACGCCTATCCGGTCCAGTTTTGCAAGGCGCAAGTCCAGCAGCTCTTGGGTGGATAATGGCTCCAGTTCCGTCAGCGCGGCGCCTATGGCGCTGCCTACCGCGTCGAAGGCCCTGCCTGGATCGCGGTGCGCTCCGCCCGTGGGCTCGGGTACGATGGAATCGATGACCCCTACCTCTATCAAGTCGGTTGCCGTAAGCTTGAGTGCGCGCGCAGCTTCCTCCTTGTAATCCCAGGAGCGCCAGAGAATGGAAGAACAGCTTTCGGGGGCAATCACCGAGTACCAGGCATTCTCCAGCATCAGCAGCCTGTCGCCGACACCGATTCCGAGCGCTCCGCCCGAGGCGCCTTCGCCGATAATGACTACAACGATAGGCGACGGCAGCCGGGCCATCTCAAATAGATTGCGGGCAATGGCTTCTGCCTGCCCAC
Organism: Rhodothermales bacterium; assembly: GCA_965216255.1. Lineage (GTDB taxonomy): Bacteria > Bacteroidota > Rhodothermia > Rhodothermales > Bin80. Next base: position 1,343,432 of record OZ244148.1, on the reverse strand, counting down.
GCTCTTCGGCCTCCATCCCCGGATAGGCGCCCGGCGTATCAATGAGGCAGACTACCGGCTTGTGGTACTTGGCTGCCAGCTTCATGAGCCGGCCGGCTTTTCGGTATCCCTCCGGATTGGGCATGCCAAACCGCCTGAACTTGCGGCTCTTAGTATTGCGTCCCTTCTGGTGTCCCACGACCAGTATGGTACGGTCGCGGTAGCCGTAGGCGCTGCCCCGGAGCGTGGCGAAGCCGCCAACAATGGCGCGGTCATCCCCATAGGCGCGGTCCCCGTGCATTTCCACGAAGCCGGACGTAAGGGCTTCGATGTAATCCAGCGTATAGGGGCGTAGCGGATGCCGCGCGATCTGGACCCGCTGCCAGCGGGTGAGATTGCGATAGATAGAGGTGCGCAGTTCGTCCACGCGCGCGGCCAGCGCCGCGATTTCGTCCGAGAGGTCCACGTCGCTCCGACTCGTGTCCACGGCCCTCATCTCGTCGAGCTTTTCCTCGAGGTCAACGAGCGGCTTTTCAAAATCGAGCAGGTACTTCGTTTTGGATTTGGCCATAGCTTTCTGCTATCGTAAGGCGCGATATCCCTAACCCATCAATCGGATGGCCCTCAGTACGATGATCCCGTCCAGAAAGGCGGACTGGTTCCTAACGTAGTACCAGTACGCTTGCTCCGCTTCATCCCGCTGAAGGCGCGCCCGCCGGTCCAACGCGTCGGTGACGGCAAAGACTCCCTGCTTAAGACGCCACTCGGGCGGAGGAACGAAGTCTTCATCCGCCCGGTACCCGACCAGGGGACGGCGTCCGAGGAACACGTCAGGCCACTGGCGCGTGCGCCCGGCCAGTTCACCCCAGAAGGAGCCCGTTCCGCGGACCCGTGCCGCAGCGGTGACCAGCGGGTGCGCTAGCGCCCCGACCAGCGCCACGGCTCCATCGAAAATTCGATGCGAGCCGCGCAGAGCTCCGAGCGCATCTTCTGCTTCGAGGAAAGTCGTAGCAGAAAAGTCATCGATGGATGCCTTGCCGATAATGTGTTTTCGGTCTTCCGCCAGGATGCGGCACTGGGCGGGCAGCCCGTGCAGGCGTTGCATGAGTGTGAAGATAGTCTTGTTCGAAAGGCTGGAGGAGGCAAAGACTACATCGTTGATGCCGCGCAGCTTCACTATGTCCCGAAGCTGGTGGAGCGTGCCTAGCCGGGGCGCGGCGTCGTCGGCATTGGGCGTTGGCGTGGGCTCCGTCTCCACGTAGCCAACCAGATCGAATGGGGGCCTCCCGCTTTTCTGCAGCGCCCTCCGCAGCCGAAGCGCCTCACTAGCGCGGCCCACGAAGAGCGTGCGCCCGTGCATGCGCCCCCTGCCGCGCCGCACAAGCCGGATCGCGGCAAGAACCAGAACGGCAGCTGGAATACTGGCAAGAAGGACCGCTCGTGAAAAGGCGATCTGCTTGAAGAAAAAGGAGGCGGCAGCCAGCAGAACCACGGCCGCAAGCACGCCGATAAGCACCGGTCCCAGCCGCCTGCCACGTCCCCGATATCCACCCACTACACCGATGGCGCCGGTCGCCAGGGCGGCAAAGCCGGGGGCAACCAGCCAGTAATAAATGGGGGGGAAGCCCGTATCCAGCGCCGTGGAACGGAACCACCCCAGGCTTGCAAGGACGAGGACCAGCGACGACAAATCCAGAAGCAACTGCCGTCGCAGGGCGCGGGCAAGTCCCGTGACCGCGCCACGCGCCACCACGGCCAGCCGGAGTCCCCAGAGGAAAAGGCGCGGGTAATCATCCTGCAGGTGCTTGTTGGCGAATCGCAGCATGGCACTGTGGAAGAGCCGGACATACCTGAATTCGCTCTTACGCGTGCTTTCTCCCTTGTAGTGGATTATCTGGGTTTCTGGCGTGTAATAGATCTTCCAGCCAGCCCTCTGGATTCGGTAGCACCAGTCGAGATCCTCTCCGTACATGAAGAAGCCCTCGTCCAGCAGTCCGGCTCCTGGGCCTGTCGCCTTGGTTGGCTCGGTGTGATGCGCTTCAGGCAAGGGGTCCTGCCAAGTATGAAAGAGGGCCGAGCGCCGCACCATCATACAGGAGCCGCTGAGGGCATCCACCTCGGAAATTGCATCGATGGGCAGAAAGCTAAGGTTATACCGCCCGAAGGTCCGGCTGCGCGGAAGCAGTTTGCTCAGGCCCGTCATTCGGTAAAAGGCCACCCGGGGAGTGGGGAAGCTACGCCGGCTTTCCCACGCGAATGTGCCGTCCGGATTTAGAATCTTGCAGCCTGCCGCGCCAGCCTGCGGGTGCTGATCCATGAATCGTACGAGGATTTCAAGCGTATCCTCCTGGACGATGGTATCTGGATTCAGGATCAGCAGATACCGGCCGCGTGCTCGCTCAATGGCCTGGTTGTTGGCCCGGGCAAAGCCGAGGTTGGCCTCGTTCGCCAGTATGTGCACGCCGGGGAATTCTTGCCGTACCATTTCGACGGAGCCGTCCACCGAGTTGTTGTCAACGACAAAGATTTCGGCCCGTAGCGCCTTGGTAGCACGCTCCACGCTCCGCAGGGCCTGCTGCAGGAATTCCCGGACGTTGTAGTTGACAATGATTACGGAGATATCCAGGGCTTCGGAATCCACCGAACGCCCCGTGCGTCTCTGCTCCACGGCTAGCGGCATAGTGGACATGATACCCGGCTCTCCAGCCATATGGTTCGGCGCCGGCGCATAGGGCCCTTACATTTCGACGCGGATAGTGCGGCAAGATCCGTGCAAAGACCCGGAGGTGCCAAGGCGCCTCCGCCAAGGCCCTTGGTGCCGCTTGCGGGTTTCGGCATTGCTGTATGGGAAACGATTATATTGGCGGCTGTTCGTGGTGTCGCAGAATCCTGGCTGTACAACACGACGGTGCAGCCATGGTCGGTGCCGTGGGGCGTGCGGCCTCTGTGTCTGTTTTTCAATCCCGCGGCGGGCTGGCAACAGGGGCCGATACGGGATAGCGCCCTGGTGTGGAGCAGCGGTGCTCCCGGCCCGTAAGAAGGATGCGCGGCGCCGCCGGCAATGGGATCATGCAAACAGCTACCTCACACATCGTCAGCCGCAAGAAGTCGAGATATCCCATCTCGGATTTTCTGGCTTCGTATCTGCGCTCCTACGGGCGCATCCAGTCGCAGGGTATCCGCTACAGCGATCTGTCCCATTACTCTGAAATGGTTCCCGTGTATGATCAGGAGGGGCAGGATACCCACTGGGCCACCGTGTTTTACACCAGCAACGAGCAGCGGGAAATCCATCGCGACCTGCTGGTGACATACGCACTGCTGCGCTCCGACGGCGACCTTTCTGGCGTCAAGGACCTGTATGTGGATCGCATAGATCTCTGTCTTTATGGTAACACGCTGCCGTACCGCGTTCGTATCGTGAACGCGTTGAACGAGAATTTTGACTACTACTATGTTAAGATCACGGATGCCAACCGCGTGTATGGTCTTGAGCTCGAGCATATCCTCTCACCGAGTCGCATCCACTACTATGTATACGGGGATACAACCGTCGAAGAGCACATCATCGGCATTCCGGGAGATGTATTCATAAAAAACGACCTGCCGAGTCACCGGTTCAACCGGGTGCGGCTAGCCAAGCAGTTTGTGAAGTTTGATCAGCGCTGCCTGGTACGGCTGCTTGGGGACATGCACTCCGGCAACTTTGTCGTGGACGTGCGCCGCGACTTCGAAAAGTACCACTTTTTGTTTCGGCCCATCGATTTCGATCAGCAGAGCCACCACCGCAAGAAGATGGTCTATTGTCCGCAGGAGTATCCGAGGAATGCACCGTTCAGGGAGATCGTGCACGAGGAGCTGGCGCCGGACAGCATTCTGCAGTACCAGCGCGAGGAGCGGGCCCTGATTGAGCGCCGCGTGCGCGTCTCGCACCGGCGCTTTGATGGCCTCATGGAGGTTATGTGTGAAGACATTATCGCGGACGACGAAAGCGTGGCCATGCTTGGCGCTCAACTGGCTTCCCACTATGCAGACGCACGGTTTGAGCGGTGCATGACCATGGGGGACCTGGTAAGCGCGTCGATTGAAAGGCTGGCGGGGACGGAAATCGGGGAGGAGGCTACGCTTGGTGATTTCATAGACTGGCAGGGCTAGCGTATGCATCCGGTGAATCCGGGCCTGGCTTATCCTGTCTGTCCTGGCAACCGGAATACCCGGCTCCAGCGTCACAAGATGCGCTCCCCTACCCTGTCGGCTTTCGACAGAAACTGCGGCCAGCGCTCCTTGCAGAAAGACTTGGCCGGCCAGCATGGTCAGCTCGATGGCAGAAAATGGGTAGTCGAAGTATTCCGCGGCTCCGGTGAGTATGAAGTCAACCTTTTTCCGGGCTCTCCATTAATCTGTGCGGTGTAGCGGAGCCCCCACTGGTCGAAGACTGCCTCCAGATGATTCTCAAGGGCCCTAAGGCGCTGAGCGGTTGACCGTGGTGGCCCTTTTTTCCGCCGAAATGGGATCTGTACACGTTTCATAGCAGATGTTGGACAAGTTTCGTAGTCTGGCGGGTTTCGTGGCCATCTCAGACGTAAGGTCGCGGCCATATACATAGAATGATAGCAAGGCCCCCGTCCATGACTCCAATCAAGTGCCTCCCTGCACTCCCTTCGCTGGCCAAATGTGTTGGCCTGTTTCTGTTGATCGTGGTCTTGGCCTCCTGAGACTCAACCGAAGACGATCCCTGGTATCTCAGCTTGGCAGGCAGGTACACAGGAGAGCTGACAGTTTCCGGCTCGGGAGAAAGCATTAGCGGATTCATGACCGTGAACGTCGAGCAAGCGGGAAAACAGATAACCTTGAGCGGCAACGTGCAACTAATGGGTCAGAGTGTCACTTTTGCCGCCATCATAGGTGCTATCAACAATACAGGCTTCTCCACGCTTACCGGTGGCGGATACTCGGGCTCGCTTGATGACCCTGACTGCGGCGAGGTTACCGGATTGAGCGAATCCATCAACTTCTTCGAGAACGAGTCCCTGGAATTCGTGGAGAACTACGTATACCAGTTGTGTGGTTCAGCGTCGTTAAGGGCTGTGCTGCACCGGTCTTGGCGCCAGAGCAAGAATGCCGTTGGCAAATCCCGGAACGCAGCCAACCTTGCCCCCGATTCAATGCTGCACCATCCTCAAGCTTTCGCAGCGTGTCAGTGCTTATGCACAACGAGTCCGCCTGCAGGTTCGCGTCGTTTCTAAGTCTGCTAGGGAAGGCGCTGTTATGACTCTGCACGCCACCTCAGCATTACATCCTCAAGATCTTCCACAAGAGGCTGAATATCGCTGTCTTTGCACAGGGACTCTGCATAGGCAATCCTACGGCAAACGTCTGGAGCATCCATTTTGATGACATCACTCAAAGTGCGGAGCTTGCCCTTCGCAATCTCAGTCGGCCCATCAGAGGCCGAGTCATACATCTGGTTGAGGTCGCTTATCCGGGCCGCGAGTTCCGCAGCGTTGACGTGCAATACTTCCGCCTTTTGGGCTGTATGCTCCTGCAATCGACTCCAAACCCATATCTCGGGCGGCTCGCTGCCCGGCAAGAAAAGTACGGGGACATCGTAATCGGCTGCGTCCAGAATCCGCTGTTTCAATGGGCCGCACTGCTTGTCGCCATCGAGGACAAAGACAAAGCCCTGGACCATGCTGAATTTCTTGAATGCCTTGGCATGCGCCGGAAACTCCTCGGCGCCGGTGTCCCGCCCAATACGCACCGTCTCTCTTCTTATTTGCATACGAGGCATAAGGACATCAAATACCCCCCTTAGAATCCCCTCGGCCGCCTTGTCTTCACAAAGGACATTGAGCTGCTGACTTGAGCGTCCATAGAGCGCATCCTGGATCACGTCCCGATACGGTGGACGTACCGTGACCGTGCCGGCCTGGTCCCGCTCCAAGAATATGCGGCCATGAGGCGGCACGGAATCCAGCACAACCGGGCTGTGGGAAGTCACGATAACCTGCAGGTTGCGGCGCAATGCTAATTGCTGCAACTGCAGCATGAGAAGCTGTTGCGCGAAAGGGTGCAGTCCAGCTTCCACTTCGTCGATAAGAACCAGCGCGCCTTCCATATGAGCGATTTCTTGCGCGAGTCGCAAGAGCGCACGTTCGCCAGCGGCCATGTGCATTTCAGAGTACACTGAACCGCCCTCCTGGGCTGCAAACAGCAAACTCTTTGTGCCGCTGGTCAGGTTGACTACCTCGGAGTAGCGAAAGGGAAGCATCTGCTGGGCAAATTCAATCTGCAACGCCGTCAGTGGCCTCTCCTCGGGCGTCCCTTTCATGCGTGACATACTGAGCACGCCACGTACCTCGGACGGATTGCTCAGATTGCTGAGCGTCCTGAGATAGACCGGACGCTCAGGTTGTTTGCCCTTCTTGCGACCAAAAAAACTACGATTCCACCCTTTAACACGCCGCCATCGCATAGACCGCCTGCCGTCAGACGTTGCGTAGTGAAAATCAAGTGTGATTTCCTTTCGCTCATCCTGTCGGGCACCCGACTGGGGACGGAAGTCCGGAAAAAGTGTCGATGGCACGAAGTCCCGAACGCCGGCGCCGGGCACCTTGTAGGCACACGCCGCAGCAAACAGCACCGTGGACTTGCCAGTGGCATTGCCCCCGGCAACAACACTGACCGGGTATTCGAAAGAGACTCGGAGATCGCCAATACCGCGTATCCCATGGAGATGGATCTCCTGCAGGAAGTGCGGCATGTGGGGCTTCTTGCCCATCAGGTTTTCCCAGAGCTCCTGCAGGCGTCTTTCGATCATCTAGGCCTTTGTTATAGTGTAAGCTGTTCGGCTATGGGGATTGATTAAGGTGCTACCGTGAATTTATACTCGCGTTCCACCCCCAGCGCAGGCGCAACGCCTTCTCCAGCCGGTGTCGCGACTGATTGAGCTGCCTGCGCAGCCGCTTGGTCTCCGTGTCCTTGGCAAGCGGCTGTTTCCCGGCTTGCGTCCAACCATGAAGGCTTCGACGTTCACGCTGCTTGCGCCACGGCGCCAGATGGGACGAAAAAATGCCTTCCTGGCGCTTGAGTGCACCGACCTCTCCAGGCTTGATGCATGCATCGGCCTCTTCCAGAAGGAGCAGCTTGTAATTGGCGATGAACCTGCGGCGCTAGGCCTGCCCTGTACCGCAAATTTTACTTAACAACGGCTTCTGGCCCGCTGAATAGCCTCCGGTTGGTTCAACGCCTTTGGGGAGAAACGCCGACAGCATCGCAATCTGGACCTCTGGCAGCGGCACTGCCTCACTTGTTTGCTTGCTCCGGCTTTATTTCTTGAATGCCATGTGAATTGTGCTCAAGCCCTAACCCATCTTTACCTTTTGAGGCGTAAAATTGGAAGATAGGCGATACCCGCCTTTAGGAATTCGAAGGTTTTTTAGGAAGTCTAGACGCTTTTTAGGGATGAGTCCTCACCCGTGGTGCTTTTCTGGCTTGGTTAGCTCGTCCATCGCACCCGGCTTCCCCATTTCGTGATTTATATGTCGGTTGTTCATGAATGTAGTGACATATTATGTCGGAAGGGCTTGCGGCCGGATCCCATTCCCCCTTTCTTGTCTGCATGTTCATCTGCCGCTCCCTCACCCGTAAGTCCTCCGACAGCACGCGCTACTATACCTTCAGCCTCTGCCAGTCCAAGCGCCAGGGCAAGAAGGTGCAGCGCCAGACCCTCCTCAATCTCGGCGCCCACTTCAGCGTCGAAGAACGCTACTGGCGCCCCTTGTGCCGGCGCATCGAGGCCCTGCTGAACGGGCAGCTGGAACTGGTTCCCGAAGAGCTGCCCGCCTCCGTAGAAGAGGAGGCTCAGCGCATTGCCTTACTCGTAAGCGCACGCCGCGCGCAGACCGTGGAACGAGACGCCAGCGGCAGGCCGCCGCGCGAGTGGCACCATGTGGACATCCATTCGCTCAAGACGGTCCGGCCCCGCACGGTGGGCGTGGAGCATGTAGGGCTCTGGGCCATGGAACAGTTGGGCCTGCCTGAGCTCTTCGAGAAGCTTGAGATGGCACGAGGTCTCCAGCATGCTGCCACGGGTTCCATCATAGGACGCCTGGCCGAGCCGACCAGCGAACATGCCACGAAGCAGTGGCTGGCCTCTGCCAGCGGACTGGACGAGTTTCTGGGCTGCAACTTCGAGAAGATGGCCGACATGCAGCTCTACCGGGCCAGCGACATGCTGCAGAAGCACCGCAAGGTCATAGAGGACCACCTCTTTGCACGAGCCATGGATCTGTTTGATCTGGAGCCTACGATCGCGCTTTATGACCTGAAGGGCAGTTTCCTGGAAGGCAGTGGCAAGGGGATCGACAAGGCGAAGCGCGGACACTCGAAGGAGCGGCGTCATGGCTGCGTGTTGCTTACGCTGGCTCTGGTAGTAGACGCCAGCGGGTTCGTGCGTCGCAGTCGGGTCTTCAAGGGCAATGTAAACGAAGCGTCCACGCTCAAGAAGATGCTTGAGTCGCTCAAGGCGTCCAAGGGCGCACGCGTGGTGATGGACCGGGGCGTAGCCACGAAGGACCGCATAGACTGGCTGCGCAAGGAGGGCTATCGCTACATCGTCGTGTCAAGAGAGCGCAGGAAGCCTTTTGACGAGCAGAAGGCAGAGGCCCTTCAGACGTCCTCGGGCAGCGACGTAGAGATATACCGGGAGGAGGCAGACGACGAGGTGCGGCTCTACTGTCGCAGCGGGGCCCGCATAGCGAAGGAAGAGGCCATGATGAAGCAGAAAGCGGAACGATTCGAGGTGCGTCAGGCCAACTGGCCAAGTACAGGAGGTGGAAGTCCTCTATGATCAAGGAAGTAACCGATCCACATCATTTCCCGAGCCGTGCGGTCATTCCCGCGAGGGAATGGGCGAAGCGTCGGCAGGGGCGCATGTGGGTAGGGCTATTGAGCGCCGAAAAATTCGTGGTTCAGAGTGCCGAAGCATTCTCGATTGCTGAAGGCAACACTGCTTGCACCGCTTTGGTGAGGTGCGGGAGGGCTCTGCGGCGTCCGAGAACCCACGCACGCATGTACGTACGAGGTTGGGACCTGAGAGGTCTCTCCGCTGCCCAGCGCCAAGGGCGGGGCCGCCAAAGCGAAGGCAGTAGCCGATCAATGGACGAACGGCGGAGAGAAGTCAGATGCGGTAGTATTAGCTGTGAAGCCGACGAACAAAGTGTGGATGACCACATGGCGGAGTTGGTGGAGCGAAGGACCGCACCCAAGGGGAAACCGCAGATCCCTGCACGTTCCGGACACAGGGCCGGGCTTTGCGTGTCACAGGGGATGGACCGGTTACGGCTGGGAGTGGCCTGTCCACTCTCTAACGTCATGCGGTGGCACGCGACCCGAGGGAGGAGCCGGATGCGTTAGCGCGCACGTCCGGATCTGTCCGGGGCCCCCGGGGAAAACCCGGGGGCTACCGGGATGAGGCCCTCGGCAAGCTTTCCGAGGGGCTTTCCCGGCCGAAGACGCACAAGCGCCTGGACCTCATAAGGGAGCGCATCGCTCGTCTGAAGCAACGCTTCGGCGGCATCGGGCAGCATTACGAGATCAAAGTGGAGCCGGATAAAAAGGGCAAGCGGGCAAAGTCAATCACATGGAAACAGACGCCGAAGGCGGGCACCATGCTGAGCGATCCGGGCGTCTATTGCCTACGCAGCAACGAGATGGACCTCTCCGCGGAAGAGCTCTGGCGCACGTACGTGATGCTGACCGACCTGGAGGCGGTGTTCCGGTCCCTGAAGTCGGAGCTGGGCCTCAGGCCGATCTATCACTCCACGGGCCGGCGCGCAGAAGGCCATCTGTTTATCACGGTGCTGGCCTACCAACTGGTGCAGGTGATCCGGAAGCGTTTGCGCGCGGTCGGGCTGCGCTCAAGCTGGACAACGCTCCGGAGGATCCTTCGGCGCCAGGTGCGCACGACCAGCGTCTTCGAAGCCAGGAGCGGCTACACGCTCCATGTCCGCACGACCTCCTATCCAGATGCTGACCAACGGGAAATCTACGAAGCACTTGGCATCAATCCGGTGCCTCTTCCCATGCACAAGACGACCTTCTGAGCAACTGCGAAACTCACCTTGCAGCCCATTGTAGTGACCGAAGGATTCATATTTGCCTATTCTGCCGGGCTTTCTTGAGTGAAAAGGTAAAGATGGGCTAAGACGTTGTGATAGGGCAGCATACCGGATCATAGTATAAAGATTCTGCCCCGCAGACCGAACTCAGCTACTAAGGTTATAACGAACAACCTGGTCAGGCGCATCGTACCCACTCGCCTCATCGGGACCTGGCTGCTTTCGACTCTCGTCCTGATACCTGGACCGGGGTGTGCAACAAAAGACTTGCCCGACAGCCAGGAAACGACGCTGCCCTCTTCCGCTGATACGCTTACCTGTGTGGGCCTTCTGCCGAAGGAAGACGGCTTGTCGGTGTGCCTGCCAGCGGTGGGGCCACAGTCCCTGGACCCGCTTCATGGGATGCGCCGGTATGCGGCGCAGTACGAGGTAGTGTCATGCTCTGGCCCGCTCAAGCACGGACACCAGAAACGACGCCGGTATCTGAACGAAAAACGCACCAGCGCCCCACCAGGATGAACCACCTCCATCACGGCACGCTCACGCGCCAGCGACGCGATTATCTCCGGGAAAGCCTCGCCTATGCTGCGCGCTTCACATACTTCCGCCTCCAGTAGTAGAGCAGTGCCAAGGTAATCCCGAGCTCTGCACAAAACACCTCCGCACCCTGTCTACCTTGCCGGTACCGCTCCACCAGCAAATACATCTCCTCCGAACTACGTCTCGTCTCGCCCATGGGATCGTAGTGAATTGTTCAAACACAAGATCCCGATCACGACGCCACCTTACAAGATGGGGTTCACCGGATGCTTACAGACTAGCCTCGATCTCCCAAAAAGATATTTGATGTGAGGATCGGAAGGACTTATTGCTGTTATTGCGTGTACTCGGTAGAATTCTGTACGCTGGTCATAATATAGTCACAGACACTTAGCAAGTATAGCCCACTATTGTTTCTGTGCCTGAACCGCTCGGCCTCCGCTCATATTCAGCCCGGGAGAGGCCATTATTGGCCGATTTGTCGATCCTGCCTGCGTGATCGTGGGCGCTTCTTGCATCTGTTCTCTTTCGTATAGTATATTGGTACTTACTACTTACATACCACTGTTGGTATGCAATCCCTTGGCGATCTCTTCCTTAAACCCGTCAATTCCGCCCATCGCCAGTATAAAGCGCTGCGCGCCATCTTTGTGGAAGGCCTCTCCACCTCCCAGGCTGCCCGACGCTTCGGCTACCACAAGGGCAGCCGAAGCCAATCTTGCCGCCAAATTCCGCAAGGACCCCACGATCGGCTTCTTCCGCGAGGCCAAGCCGGGGCCCAAACCCAAGCCTGTAGAATCCTTGGCCCAAAGGCGAAGCCAGCGGATCGTCGAATTGCGCAAGCAGGAGAACCTCTCTGCCCAGGAAATCGAGCAGCGCCTGGCGCTCGAAGGCATTCCGGCCGGCATCTCCACGATTGCGCGCACCATCAAGAAGGCCGGACTGCCCCGGCTCTGGCGCCGCACTAACAAGGAACGGGAAGAACGCCGCGCACGGGCTGCCCCTGCGGCCGATCGTCGCAAACTGCCACTGGGTGCACGCCGCTTCGAGACCCGCTTTGGAGGACTGTTCCTGTTTGCCTTTGACCTGGCGCGCCTTCAGCTGGATGCCTTGCTCGAAGAAAATGGCACGCCCGGCAGCGACAGGCTGCCCGCGGGCTGCGCCTTCCGCACCTTACTGGCCCTCAAGCTCTGGGGCATCGGCCGTCCCCATCACATCATGCCCGATGTCCTGGACGAAGGTCTGGCCCTGTTTGCCGGCCTCAACGTTGTCCCCAAGCGCTCTACGCTCAGCGAATACAGCTGTCGTATTGATCCGCGCCGCCTGCCGGGCCTCATGGACAGCTGGCATCATCGCGTCCAGGCCCTGGGTCCGGTCCTCGGCAGCGGCACCTCGTTTGACCTGGACTTCCACACCATTCCCTATCACGGCGACCGGGCCCTGGTGGAAAAACATTACGTCAGCAAGCGCAGCCGCCGCCAGCGGGGCATCCTGGCCTTTCTGGCCCGTGACGCGGAGGCCCGTACCTTTGCCTATGCCAACGCCCGGGTCCGCAAAAGCAACCAGAACGCCGAGATCGTCCGCTTTGTAAAGTGCTGGAAGGCCCGTACCGGCCAGTTGCCCCAGGAACTGGTCTTCGACAGCCGTCTGACCACCTATGCCCATCTGGCCACACTCCACGAAATGGGCATCCGCTTCCTTACCCTGCGACGACGCACGGCCGGCCTTGTGGCCTCACTCGCCGAACTGCCGGCCGATGCCTGGCGCACCACCCGGCTTTCCAATGTCGGACGCGCCTACCGCAATCCCCGCATCCATGAAGAACAGATCGAGCTCAAACAATATCCCGAGGCCCTTCGGCAAATAGCCATCACCAATCTGGGACACGACAAGCCCACGCTGCTGCTGACCAATGATACCTCCACATCCGCCGCAAAGCTCATTGACCGCTATGCCCGGCGCATGCTCATTGAAAACAACATCTCCGACGCCATCAACTTCTTCCACATGGACGCGCTCTCGGCCGCCGTGCCCCTCAAGATCGACGCGGACCTGCAGCTTACGCTCATGGCAAGCAGCCTCTACCGCTTACTGGCCCATCGCATCGGCGGTGCCCACGCCAAGGCCAAGACTCGTACTCTATTCCGTGACTACGTCGATACGGCCGCCTCTGTGACGATCAACAGCACCGAAGTTGTCATCCATCTGGGACGACGAGCACATAACGGCTCTCTCTTCCAGGCCGGCTATCGCGAAATGTCCGAAATTATCCCTTGGCTAAATGGCCGCCGGCTCCTTGTTGACTTTGCCTGATGATCAGAACACATCTCATATCAATTAATCCCGGTGGACATCGAGGCTAGTCAGCCGTCCGTCTTGCCTTGGCCCATCTAGTCCAGGCTCAGAATTCTTGGCTCGACCGATAAACCTCCCTAGTATTCGTCAGCCAATCACGACAGAGTCTCCCGCGCATACAGGTCACGCTCTATGTCCGACACATAATGGCACGGCCGAAAGTCGCGCCATCCGCATCCTGTGGATGAATATTCCCATCCTAAGTGTCCGTACATACTAGCGTCAGTACATCTTCCTCCTGTTCACTATTTAACTTCCCAACCCACACATTCTGGGCCACCCCTCCTTCATCTACGTGAATAATTGTCGGGACGTACACTACCCCGTCTCTTATGGTAGGAATCGCTATCATCGTATCAGGAACGATCCCTGCTCGCGTGAGCAGAATCCGCTGCAACGACGCAGACGCACTGGTATCTATAGCAACAATTATATTCACTTGCCTATTTCGTTGATCACGCAAGAGCTTGTAAAATGGCATGCTTGCTGTGCAAAAGGAACACGTAGGCGATAAGACCAACAAGAGACTTTCTCCTTGCCATTCCCGCTCTAGATCCTGCGCAGCTTGCACACTATCACCAGCGGCAATATACGGCGCGGGTTTTGCCGGCCCGAACACCGTCCAAATAAACGCAAGAACCGCAACGAGAAGGCCAGCATAGCTGACCCGCTCCAGAACCATCACTTTTCGAGACACGAACTTGCGTACCGTCACAAGTCCAACGAATATACAGAAACGGTGGTATCCCCTGCCTGATACAAACGATCATTCATAACATACGTTACGGGCTCATTTCGCGGAAGTCGGAAAGAGTATTCGTAATTACCCGTCTCTGGATCGAATACGTCAATAGCACCTTCTCGCCGTGAATGCAAAAAGAGCTGATCATTATAGACACTGCCTTCATAATTAATCGGCTCGCCGTCAATACGGTAACTTATACCTCCCGCAAAATCGGTTCGCACCCATTCTGGCTCCTCAAACTGCGCATAAAAATCTGGTGTTGTACGCGCATATATGAGGGACCCATCTGGACTATACCGAGCAATTACCGGGAAATAGGTAAGGCTGAGCAGCATCTCGTCCCGGTACGTATCGATAAATCCAAGGGCCATATTAAAGCCATGTGAAATTTGGTTTTCTACCAATTCAGCAAAGGGGGTCACGTGTGACTCTCTTTGGGATCGGAATAACGAATCGGTACGACCGATCATTGTATACTCGACGCCGCCAGCACTTACTGTGTGTCTTATGGGTGTCCCCTCGATCGTTTGAGACTCAATGAAAGCACCGGAATCTTTGGAAAAGTAGGAGATCTTCCTAGAAGCATAGTCTACGATAAAGAGGGTAGTGTCACCGGCTAGTCCTATATGCATTACAGATCGCAGCTCACCTGGCCCTTCTCCCTCTCCTTCTCCGTACGACGCGATATATTGGCCGTTATGGTCAAAAGCCAAGACCTTGAGTGCAGCAAGATCCGCCACAAAGATATTTCCAGCGACATCAACTTTAATGCTTCCCGTATTAAACAGTAAAATATTCGGAGATCTCGGCAACGTGAATAGCTGACGAGGAGATACATTGCGCCAGCTCCGTTCTTGCACTTCTTGTTCCGTGATTGAGGACAACAGCAATTTGTCGAAGAGCCTCGAACTGCCCTCGTCCGGTGGCGTGGCACGGCACGACGCTATCGAGAGGCACAGGAATAGGGGGAGAGCTCGGATCATGGATATTCTCCGAAACAATCAAAACTAGTACGCCAGCAGATTAAAGTGATGGTTGCTATTTCCGCACACTCGACACACTGTGTTGAACCGCAAAATCCTTGACCACCCCCCCCGCATCCTGCAGCCCAACAACGTTGCAATGCCCCATATCCACATTCAGGGATTCTGGTCGCACTTGAGGAGGCTAATGTTAGACTCAAAAACAGCCCCGTCATAAGGACTGATACCAGCAAGCGAGAAATTCGTCTTTTGGTCATGATGGCGCCATATGTTTGGTGTTAGGGCGTGACGATAATGTCGGTGTCGCCAAAGCAAGTAAAGGGTTCCACTTCTTCTGCGGTGCACGGAAGTTGCGTCGAATTACAACAATAGAGCGTGTGACAGGAATCACGGTCGGTTATATCGCAAAACGTGCCGCACACTCCACTACACACTTCTTCTTTCGCGCGTGCCTCTTGGCCTTGGGGAAGAAAAAGGGCCAGCAAAACAAAGGCACCGGCAAATGCTAGAGCGAGCATGGTACGACCGGTTAAAACTCTTCGGGTATGCATGGTGGTAAGGATTTGATTTGTATATTCGATCGGACCAAATGTAAAAACGTTCATGTCCGAGTGCAAGAATTTTGAGGCCGTGGACGGTGATGAACGGATGAATTAGATGAAGCGAGAGGCCGAATGGAATTGTTCTGGGACCAGCCCGCCATACGTGACTGCGGCCTGGGCGTGATCTTCTAGCGGAAAGGCATCCTCTTGAACCCGAACTGGACGATCCATTTGCGGCCACAAGAGATCGAGCAAGCGCAAAGACAATCCGTTGCCCTTCTTATAGGCTCCGCCAATTAAAGTCCGAAGTGCAACAACTGTAGACAAGGTAGTATGCCCCTGAGTAGAGACAGAAGATAGCACAGGCAACGCGGAAAACGAGCTTCTTCGGAGGGAGGGCGGAGCCCGACCGGAGAAGAAGCTGCTTGCTGGCCGAAGAAATTCGCGCTCCTTGACCTCTGAGGCAGCCAATGCCGACGGGCGAGCATGGCTCTTCCCCTGCGTGTAGGCACGCATGATGTCACCCGAACATGGTACAATGGTCTATGGGTCTTTCTGGCGACGACCCGACTCAGACCATGGACGCGGAGGCTGCCACGCCCTCTAGTGCAGGAAGGAAAACCTCCGCCGGCGTGCGGTAGGCCAAGCATCGGCGCGGACGGTTGTTCAATTGCGCTTGCACCCGCCTCACCGCTTGGCGCCGGTATCTGCCTCGTATCTGGCGCAGCTGGTGCAGTCATGATCGGACTGGGGCCTTCGCACCGGTATTTCTTTTACCGGCCGCCGGCCGACATGCGCAAGAGCTTTGACGGCCTGTGCGCCTTGGTGAAAAGCGGCATGAAGCGGGATCCCATGTCGGGGGACGTCTTTGTGTTCGTCAACAGGAGGCGGAGCCATCTGAAGGCGCTTTCGTGGGACCGAAGCGGCTTCGCCTTGTTTTACAAAAGGCTTGAAGCGGGTACGTTTGAGCTGCCGAAAGAGGATATGCCGACGTGGACGCAGATGGTGATGTTACTGGAGGGAGTGTCGCTGAAGTCCGTAAAATACCGGCGCCGGTATGCGGTTAAGAGCCGAAAATCGGGATAAATAGTATGTGGGAACGGGGAACAATGCATGTGCAGGCCTTGTTGAACAGTTATGCAGCCCGAAGCACATTCCTCCCTCTCTTCTGCGGATGTTGAGACCTTCCGTGCGCAGCTTGCCGCGGTGCTTCAGCAGACCGCCACTCAGTCCGAGGTGATCAATCAGCTGCGCGAAGAGAACAGCCGGCTGCAGGCGAAATTGGAGAGCAAGGACAAACAGTTGGCTGAAGCCCTCCGCCTGCTCTTTGGCTCCAGGAGCGAAAGGTATGTACTGGGGCCGGAGGCGCAGCAGGGCCTCTTGTTTGACGACATGGAGGTCGAGGTGCCCCTGCCGCCCGAGCCCGAGACGGATCAGCGGAAGCGGCGCAAGGCCAAGCGGCGCAAGGCCAAGCGGCGTCCGGACTTCGAGGATCTGCCGGATCACCTGCCCCGCGAGACGATCGTAATCGAGCCTGAAGAGGACACGACAGGTCTCATTTGCATCGGCATGGAGAAGACGTGGCCGCGCTTACGCGCCTGTGGACACCTTACCACACGCCCGATATGCCGCTCTTCGGGCTCTGCGCGCGCCAGATATCCCAGCGCATACGGGCTGCCGCCCGTGCGGCAGGACTCATGGACAAGTATTCCGGGCACAGCGGACGCACGGGAGCGGCCCACAGCCTGGCAGAGCGCGGAGCCAGTCTCGTCGAGCTGCAGCAGGCCGGGCGCTGGAAATCACCCTCCATGCCGGCCACCTATGCCCGAAGCGCAAGGGCCGGGCAAAATGCCGTGGCCAGGCTGCTGGAGACGTAGGGAAACGACTCAAATTGCCTTCTTCAATCTGACTCGCTTCTTAGTGACATAGCCAGTTCGTCAAGGCGGGCCCTGTCACGCTCGACAATGGTATTTGCGCACGCAAGGCAGTATTTATGCCAATTCCGTCCATTACGAATCTCGAGGCGCCTGTCACCCTGCAGCAAGCAGTGGCGATAATTGCCTTTACAATTGTGTGCGCTCTTGACGGTACTGACTTTGACGCTAGCGAGAAGTGACTTAATCCGTGGCATCGAAGACCTCCTTTATTGCGTCCTCGACAACAGTGTCGAAGTTCTGAGCAATTAGTTCCAGCTCGGGACGGGTGAACTCATGGCGCTCTCCAGATGAGTGATTAACGAGCGCATTGATACGCCGATCAATAGCGGATTTAAGCACAATAAGATTGCTTCTGCCAAGATGTCGACGGTCAAGCTCGCAGCCTTCCGGGTTGATTTCCCGATCACCCAAGATCCGACGCGCCTCAGTACGAACACGCGTATCGAGACTGAGGCGCATGGCTTGGCGCTGCCGCACGCGTGTTACTG
Organism: Rhodothermales bacterium; assembly: GCA_965216255.1. Taxonomy (GTDB): domain Bacteria; phylum Bacteroidota; class Rhodothermia; order Rhodothermales; family Bin80. Next base: position 1,325,742 of record OZ244148.1, on the reverse strand, counting down.
GAACGCGTTGCAGCGTTTCCATAACCCCTCGAATTCCGTCACCCGTATAACCCCTTTCATTGAGCATCTCAATGGCAGCCATCGCCTCAGCATCCTGCTGAATGAGTTGAATTTCCTGAAGTTGGATCTCTCCTTGGCTGCGCACCTCTACCGTGTCTCCGTTTAGGTGGGGGCGTGGAGTTATTTCCAGCTCATCGGATGAGCTGAAATCCAATTCTTCCATAGGGAGTAGCTGATCAAAATAATCCTGATCAGCCCCGCTATAGACTTGGAAGTCTATCCAACGCCTGGCAACGTTTGCTCCAGCATGAAAGACCACAGTACCTTGATTCTTGACATGACCGGGCGCATTCTGTGCAATGACACGCATAATCCGCCCCACAAATTGGACGAATGGCGACAGGTTGGCGAAAACACTGAATACCGCTGCCACGGCCAAGAATTGGTGATCGAATCCCTCGCCTAGTTTCCGAACCTGAACGATCACATCCAAGTCGTGGTTTTCTAGACGGCGCAGAACTAAGTCATTTGCAGGGCTTTCTTCACGAGAGTGCACATAGTCTGCGCGTCGATTACGGGAACGATAGGCCTCGACGATCTGGCGACAATGATCGTAATGGAGCGCTGAAGCTATGATCTTGAGTCGGTTGTCCTCGGTTTCTCTTCGAAGTCTGTCCAATTCTCGAATTGACGCATCAACAATAGTGTCGAGCGTTTCCTGCGAAGTCAGAATACCTCGGCGAAAACTGGATTCCTCTTCGCCCAAGCGACGTACCTCATCCAAACCTACCTCAATCTCGCTGCCGTCCTCTTCACGGACATACCGAAGGGTTTGAGGGTTAAGAACCAGTGCTTTGAGTCTCTTGACGTAACCTGCCTCAATTGCCTGAAATACCGGATACGAGTAGATGATGCGACCGGCCATGCGCTGACCGTCAGCCCGGCACGGCGTGGCGCTGAAGCTGGCGATCCGGGCAACGGGGAACTTGTTTCTTAGAATCTCCCAACTCTGAGCGACGCCGTGGTGGCCTTCATCGAACAGGATGAGATCAAAGAAATCGTCGGCCATGTCCTGCAGCCACCTGTTGTCTTGGCCCTGAAGCTGCTGGATATTGGTTAGCACGACATGGGCCTCCTCAAGATCAGCCATGTTGGTGGCTTGCCCCCGTATTTCGACTGGTTCCGGATAGGGCGGGGCAGAAAGGACATCGCACTTGATGTAGAACATATCCTCATTGGCTGGATCAAAGTCAGCCTCTAGCTGCTGAGCAATCTTTACATTGGGGGCCACAACAAGAGTACGGGTAGCACGAAAGGTAAAAGGGGCTAGTGTGATACAGCCTGACTTGCCACAGCCAACGGGAAGCACGATCCCCGCTTCGCGGTCCTGATCATTGGCATTGTGCGCAAACGCGCTTAAGCGTTCATATGCCTCTCTTTGCGGCGTCCGCAGCAGGGGATTGCCGAGTATGTGGGGATCTAGGTTCTGAAACGGGTTGATTTCCATTGTATGTCCTCGGTTAAATTGCAGATATGTTGTTGGTTGTTCATTGATTAGGAACACAGTTCGGCTTGCTGAGAATTCGTTTGTGAGCCACTCAGCCTGTCCAACGATGCGCGGTAATAGCAGGGCACGATCCCGAGACCTTTGCAGTGCCAGCATCTACTCCAGCAGGGGTGACACCAGCTTCCACAAGAACCATACGCCTATACCTACCCTGCATGTGATGCCGTAAATCTTTGCAAGGCTCTTTCTGAAGCCGTTTCTGCTCACGTCACCTAGGGCATTTGGCAGCAATTCTGACATGCTCCGGTAACGCCACAATTGCCTACTGCATATAAAGTCCACCTCGTCCGCACTTAGCGTTATGCCTGCACAGCAGGAGCACAGCTCCCCTTTTGGACCTTGATGCTGACATAACCTCTCGCATGAAATCCTGATATGGGTGCGCACCGACTTCTCGTTCCGCCCACACTCAGATACCTCCATCACTGGCCCTACATCCTCCCACTGTCCATGCGTGTAAAGCACGCCACTGTCTATCGTATCAGTCCACTCACTGTAGCAATAGCTGCTCGATGGGAGCGTGCTTGCTTCTGCTTGCCCTATGTATGCGTCTGCCTTCGTGTACCGAACCTGCTCGGTACCATCTACCACTATGCTGACCGATGTCTCATTTCTGTTTTTCGTCATAATTCTTCGTTCGTTTAAATCGTTGAATAATACTGCGCCTACTAAGAACATACATGCGGCATTCGCTGTAACTGGACACTTCGATATCGTACACAGATCTGTGCGTCCGATAGTCGACATCAAGATGCTCCAGAACGTTTCTTATGTTGAGGTAGTAGTACGAGCCACCTCTAGATACTTTAGCGGGGGGAGTGCCAGGATCCACCTTGCCTGACGCCTCGATTAAGAATAAGGTAGCATCTTCCTTGTCGTCATCATTAGTAGCCACAAAAAAGGATGGCGCTGATTCCAGCTCCATCAAGGTAGCTGCATCAGGATTAAACCCTATCCTACCTATAGAATTTATGGTAGCCCTAGGCCTGAGCGTTCTGGCTAAGGTGTCCCAAAACTTGAGATTTGGATCCATGGTACCTTGAATAATATTCTATAAAGACCATCACAACACTTAATATAGACACTGGCATCTTCAATGTCAATCATTCTGCAGTATGACTAGGCCATTTGTATCAAGGCTTCAGCAGAATGTTCCCGGAACACAGTGGCAATTTCTTTATACGCTATCCTGACACTTGGCGGTACGGCGAGAAGCCGGGGCATTAAAGGGGAATTATAGGCTATTCAACCGGCAGGTGCATACTATACCAATAGCTCGATCACAGGACGCGGAGTGGTGGTGCGCTTGTGCCATGATGCGGGTACAGGTCGTGCGGAGCTTGCAGCGGGAGGTATCTGCACAACTGGGTAAATCCACGGCTGCATGCCCCCCCCGCAGTCAACGGAATGCGGTGTCTTGTCTTTTAAGGACCCGGATCAGCTTCCCTGCGAATCTTTTACCGGCAACTGTACGTTCGTACTGCACGCGGCCTCACCTCGGGCAACTCAAATCCGAACAGGCTACGCCTTCCATCCAGCCTCGCTGTCACTTCCTCGACCCGGTGAACCCCTAAATCGCACACCTTAAGCAACTCCCCGAAGGGAGAGGGTCTCTCGTCGGTATTGTATGCGAGCAGCGACTCCTCTTCGTCCGCACCGAATATCAGTATCGGGTTCATGAAGGGACACTCGGCTATGCCGCCCTGTGACGTGATATTGATCTGAAGGTCTCCCCGCCTGATGTCAATGCTCGAGTGCACCGTGACCTCCATCGTTTCATCACCGAACAACCTCTCATCGGCTATAGTGATCGACAATCGATCGCGTTCCGCTCGTCTGCTGGATGAAAACGTCTTGTCATCTGTGAGCCGGTAATCCGGCATATTGGCGAAAACCGGCTTCTGCGGGCCAATTCAGGCCCAACTGGAGCTCCTGGGGTGCCGCTCTCGCGGCCTTCGTCGCATGACTGTCCGTCCGGAGACGATTTGCAAGATCTGGGCGGCGGCTGCCTTCCCGAAGACCCCGGCATCGCCCCTCCTCGTGCAGCTACCTACCGCTCCAGACCCCGATCGCGCTCCAATAGCCGCCCGATTTCCCGCCTGAGTTCGAAGGAAGCCTCCCGGCCCAGCGCCCGCGTCAGCCGCTTCATCTTCTCCGGCGACAGCCCCGATGCCCGCTCCGCCGTGCGGCGCAGCAGAGTCTCCTCGTCCGGCAACCTGCCCAAATGATGCTCCAGGCGCTCGATTCGCTCTGATCGCGCACGCACCTCTGCCTCCAGGCGCGCCAGCTCCTCCGGGCCCGGCACGCGTAGTCTGGCCTCCAGGTATAACCGCGCCGCCCGCCGGGAACGCGCCGCTGCAGTATACGCCCGGCTCCGGTCCAGACGCACTCCCAGGCCCATCCACACCTTCCGCTCCTCCTCCAGCACCGATCCCAGACGCCACGGCTGGCTTGCTAGCGCCTCCGCAGCCGCCTCCACCCTTTCACTGTCCGCCATGCCGTCCAGCGCACGCCGCGCCTTTACGGGATCCCGGTACACCTGCACCAGGGACCGGTCCAGGCTGTGCGTCTCAAGGGAAAGCCTCGCCCGGCGATCCTGCACCATGCGCTCCGGCGTGTAGGCGTGTTTGCTCCGAAGTACGTACATCTCCTGACGTCTTCTCCGCGCGGCTTCAGCCACTTTCACGGATACATACATCCGGCGCAGCTCCCGGCCATTTGGCAGCAGGATGAATGCCAGGCGCAGCGCCATCCACACCTGGCGTGCATCATCCCTCCTCTTCTCGTCCGCTCCCCGCATGAAGTGCTCCAGCGTGTGCAGCGCTCCTGACACCATCCGGTAGCCGGCCATGCGACGAGCTCGGCGCACCCTGCCCTGCACGACGCCCCGCGAAAGATGTGCCTGGCGCCGCGGCACCAGGCGGCCCTGTGGCCTCCCCGACAGGTACGCCGCCAGCGTCTGGCCGTAGCGCTCCTCCAACTGGTACCGGCCGGTCAGGCGGCTTATCCTCGAGGCCGGCACATAGCGACGTCCGTCCGTTATCACCATGCCCCGGCGCCGGATCTCCAGGCGTAGGCCGTCTGCCTTCAGCGCCTGCTCGAGCTCCTGCCAGCTGCGCGCACGGGCCAGGTCATCCCCCACCCTGCGGCGTACCTCGAGGGCGAACGGCCGCTCCCCCGTACGACGTGCCCGGCGCAGGGCCTGCGTCCCCGGCGACCTCGACCGGTCAGGACGCTCATGACCAGGCTCGCGGGCGTGGTGCCCCGGCACCCGGCGCAGACCCCACTCCGCCTCCAGGCCGCGCAGCGTGCGCTCTATACGGCGGTAGTCGTGACTCGTGCTCCACGCCCGGCCCGTCTCCGGATGCACCCGGTTGATCATCATGTGCACGTGCGGATGCGCCGTGTCATTGTGCGCCACCAAAAACGCCTGGTACTCCTCCAACCCCAGATCCCGCAGCACCGCATCGCACGCATCTTCCCCAAGCAGGCGCAATAACAGCAATAAGCTCATCCGAACCTGACATTAAATATCTTTCTTGGAGATCGAGGCTAGCGCCCGCTAGATGAGGAACGGATTGCGCTTCCTTTCGCGGCCAATGGTGGTGGCGGGGCCGTGCCCCGCGTAGACGGCGGTATTGTCCGGCAAGCTCATCAGCTTCTCGAAAATGGAGCGCATGAGTACGGGCAGCGAGCCGCCCGGCAGGTCTGTGCGGCCTATCGAATCCATGAACAGTACGTCGCCTACCATGACGAATTCGCTCTCGGCATCCACGAAACAGACTGATCCCGGCGCATGTCCCGGCGTATGGAGCACGTTCCATGCCGCCGAGCCGAAGCAGACGGCGTCGCCTTCGGCCAATGTGGTCTCTACGCTGGGCACCGTCACCGGCGGGGCATACAGGATCTGCGCCTGTTCGTTTGCCCGTTCGAGCAAGGGTATGGCCTCTGGATGCATTTTCCACGGCAGCCCATAGCGCTGCTCGAAGAAAGCGCACCCGTACAGGTGATCCAGGTGCGTATGCGTCAGGAACAGGTGGCGCAGCCGGAGCTGGTTACGGTCCAGATAACGCACGATGGCCTCATGCTCTTCGGGTTCGAAAGAGCTGCCGTCCACCAGCACGGCCTCTCCTTCGCTGTGGGCTACGAAGCAGTTGGTCTGGAAGGGGTTGCAGGTAAAGCTGGCTACAGTGGTCATGGGTGCTGGTTTGGGTTACGGAGCGCCGCCAACGATGATGACGAGTTCCCCTCGAACGGTGGGTTCTTCGGCATAGTGGGCGCGCAGCTCGCCAAGGCTGCCCCGGCGCATTTCTTCGAATTTCTTGGTGAGCTCGCGGCCAATGGCAACGGGGCGGTTCGGGCCGAGCGTGCGTTCGAGATCCGCCAATGTCCGCTGCAGCCGGTGCGGCGACTCGTATAGCACTACGGTACGCGTTTCTTTTGTCAGGGTATCAAGGCGGCGCAAGCGGCCTTTCTTTGCGGGCAGGAACCCCTCGAATACGAAGCGCTCGCACGGCAGCCCGCTGGCGGTAAGGGCGGGAACGAGGGCCGTCGCGCCGGGCAGCGCGACGACGTCAATACCCTCTTCCAGGCAGGCACGGACGAGGAAGAATCCAGGATCCGAAATCCCGGGCGAGCCGGCGTCCGTAATGAGGGCGATGCGCTGCCCGCCAGCCATTCGGCTCAATAGCTGCGGCGTCTTCTTTCGCTCATTGTGATCGTGGTAGCTCGTGGTGGCAGCCTCGATGCCGTAGTGCCGCAGCAGGATGGCGCTGCGCCGTGTGTCCTCGCAGGCGACGAGGTCCACGCTGCGCAGCGTGGAGAGCGCCCGAAGGGTGATGTCCTCCAGGTTGCCAATGGGTGTGGGGACCAGGTAGAGCATGGTTTATCGGGCAGGGCGCTGCAGGCGCCTCGTGGTTCCAAGATCCAGGGCCAAGTAGACGAAAAGGCCCATCCCGACCAGGCCTAATATGATGTCTGCGACCCACATGCCGAGCCAGGGGCTCAAAAAGCCGCGGTCAGCCAGCTTTTCTCCCTGCACCAGCGAGACCCAGTAAAACAGAAAGAGGCCAAGCGCAATAACGGCTGACTTGCCAAGCCCGCCGGAGCGCATGCTGAGGCCTAGCGGGGCGCCAATGAGAGCGAAAATGAGGCACGTGAGGGCGATGGCGTACTTCTTGTAGATCTCCACGCGATACTGATCGGCCCACCGCGCTTCGCGCTCAAGCCTGTGGCCGAGCCGCTCCACATCCCGGCGGGCCGCGCGGGCGCCTTCCACGGCATGCTCGTACACCTGCCGTCCTTCCCTCCGGCTGAGCCCGGCGAGCGCGACCCGGGGGACAGGGGGCGGCAGGCTGTCCAGCTCTGCCGGGGCGGGGAGCGGGCCCTGCGCCGAATCAGCCGTTGCCAGCTGCAGCGTGGCATCTCGGAGCACTTGCTTCGTAAATGCCACAGCCGCTTCCAGGGAATCCACCATTCTTACCATCACGGACGTAGGCGTCGAGCGGTCCGAGCGCGTATTGGACGCGGGATCGGTACGCCTGAAGGTGAACTCGGACAGGTCGAGCCTGAGTCGATAGCGATCAAAGCGCAGGCGTTCGTAGCGCTCCCGGCTTGACAGGGTGGAGGCATATACAAGCCTGTTTACCTCACCATCGTAGAGGAAGAGGTCGACACTTGTGCCGTGTGATTCCAGCCGGGCGGATCGGGCAGTCATAGTGACGGCATTCCGGCTGCCGCGCGTGTAATCGTAGATCAGCACACCGCGGAGTGTGCCGCTCGGCTCGTCCCGCTCGCGGACCAGGATGCTGTAGTTGCGCACGCCCTCGTAGAAGACACCGGGCTGCAGCTCGAAGTCGGGTCGCTTTTTCTGGATGTCGATGAAGATGCCGCGTGCGCGGAAATTGGATTCGGGCAGAATGACGTTATTGAAATAGGTCATGAATGCCGTAAGCAGGACGCCGATAGCCAGGACGGGCCAAACGAGCTGAAGAAGCGATACCCCTGAGTTCTTGATCACCAGATAGGCCCGGGACTCCATCAGGCGGCCGAAGGCCATGAGGCAAGCCAGGAGCGTCGCCATGGGAACGGCCAGAACGACCATATAGGCAATGCTGTATGCAATGAGCTCCACAATCATGCCCGCCGGCAGGCCGCGACCTGCGATCTCGGGGAGGTGCTTGATCAGGAACTGCATTACCAGCAGAAACAGCAGGGTGCCGAGCCAGCCAAGGAAGGGTCCCGGCAGCGCTCGAAGTATCATCCGGTGAAACAGTCTCATACCTGCTGCCCGCAACTCGGGCGGGTGTCTTCGCGGCCGCTCGCGCAACCACGGGAGATGGCCGGAGTTACACTGGATTTAGCATTGTCTCCATACCGAACATACGTCGGCTCAATGAACTGGAAGCGCGTCCACCGCATCGTTGCCGCCTGTGTGTTCCTCTATGCGTGCGTCCTCTATGTGATGACCGTCGCTCCGACGGCGAGTTTCTGGGATTCGGGGGAATTCATTGCCATCGCACACGGCCTCCAGGTTTCCCACCCGCCGGGCGCGCCGTTTTTCATGTTAGTGGGCAGGCTCTTTTCCATGTTTGTGCCGGTGGCGTATGTGTCGCTGGCGGTGAACCTTCTCTCGGTGCTGGCAAGCGCCGCGACGGTGCTGCTGACGTACCTCATCATTGTGCGTCTTGTGCAGGAGTGGCAGGGAGCTCCCCAGAAATGGTCATTCAGTCAGCGTTTTATCGCCATCATCGGTGGCTTGGTGGGGGCATGTACTTTCGCCGTTACGGATTCGTTCTGGTTCAACGCGGTGGAGGCCGAAGTGTACGCCCTCTCCATGCTCTTTACCGCACTGGTGGTCTGGCTCATCCTGCGCTGGAGCGATATGGCGCGCCAGGAAGAAGCAGTGCTCAAAGGCTCCCATCACCCTTTCGGGCTCAGCGCCAACCGCATCCTCGTCCTCGTGGCCTATCTATTCGGCCTTGCCATTGGGGTGCACCTTCTGAGCCTGCTTGCCGTCTTCTTTATCGCTCTCATTCTCTTTTTTGAGGAATTCGACCGGCCCGAGTGGACGCAGAGGGGCGCCCCGGCATGGCGCTCCCGCAAGCGCTGGGGCGGTATTCTGGTGGCGCTGCTGGTCGCGGCCATAGCCTTCCTGATCGTGTATCCCGGCATCATTCAGAAGCTGCCCGACTTTGCCGGTCGCACCGGGGCTCCGTTGGTTACGCTATTTGCCGTAGTCATCCTTGTAGCCTTTGGCGTCTACTATACGCAGCGCCGCCGCTGGCCGGTAGCAAATCTTGGTATGGTATGCCTCCTGATGGTACTGATCGGCTATTCCACGTACGCGCTCATCTTCATAAGGAGTGCTTCTAATCCTCCCATAGACGAGAACGACCCCGAGACGCCAGACGCAATAGTCTCCTACCTGACGCGCGAGCAGTACGGCGCCACGCCGTTGCTAACGGGTCCGGCATTCGACGATCGGACCGGGATGCTCGATCGCCAGACCAAGTTTCTGCCCCGGCGCTATTCCCAAATGCCCGCGCACTGGCGTCACTATGCCCGCTTCGATTCAGACTGGAGCTTTTTTTGGAAATACCAGGTAGGCCACATGTACCTACGCTATTTCCTGTGGAATTATTCGGGCAAAGAATCAGACATACAGGATGCGCGGGCCGTTACGGGTCTGCCGATCCTGGACGGCACATATGAGACCTACTTCCAGACGCCGAGTGAGCGGGCGAGTCGCAACCGGTATTTTGCCCTGCCGCTGCTACTTGGGCTCTTCGGGATGATGTATCATTTTTCACGGGACTGGCGCCGGGCGTTTAGCGTACTGCTCTTGTTTCTGCTTACCGGTATCGGCATTATCCTGTATCTCAACCAGACACCGATGCAGCCAAGGGAGCGCGACTACAGTTATGTAGCCAGTTTCTTTGCCTTTGGTTTGTGGGTCGGGCTTGGTGCCACGGGACTCTTGCAACTGGCGATGGAAGCAATGGAAGCAAGATTCAGGCATTTGCAGCGCCCGGCGATGGTGGCTCTCGGGGGCCTGGTTCTCCTGGCGGTACCCGGGTGGATGGCTTTCGAGAACTATGACGACCACGATCGTTCAGGGCGTTACGTGGCGCCAGACTATGCATACAACATGCTCATGAGCACGGACGAGGATGCCATCCTTTTTACCAATGGGGACAACGACACCTTCCCGCTGTGGTATGCACAGGAAGTTGAAGGTGTGCGGCGTGATGTCCGGGTAGTGAACCTTTCGCTGCTCAACACATCGTGGTACATCAAGCAGCTCAAGCACCAGGCATCACGGGAGTCCGCGCCGCTTCCTATTTCCATGGACGACGACTTTGTGGATGACATCGGGATCGCACCTTGGAAGCCGGAAACGGTAGGCCTGCCGGTAGATTTGGACAAAGTGCAGCACTTCTCGGAAGTATACCTGGACGCAATGCTGGAAGACAGTCTGGAAAGCCCCATGACCTGGACGTTGCGGGGGCGGCTCTACGGCAGGGACCCTTCTACGGGAGAAGAGATTCGGGTGCTGTACGCGGCGGATATTGCTACTCTGGATATTCTGCGTACCAATGCCGCGCAGGGATGGGAGCGCCCCGTGTATTTTGCCGTTACCGTCAGCCCGGACGGGCAGCTCGACCTTAACGAGTATTTTCAGCTGGAGGGTCAGGCGCAGCGCGTCGTGCCAATACGGCACGGGGAGCGCTTTGGGCGTGTGGTGCCGGACATCACTGCGGAAAAGCTCGGCAGGTTCCGGTTCCGTGGCCTGGATGACCCGGACGTGTATTTCGACCAGAACATCCGGCAGATGGTGGACAATTATCGCAATATTTTCGGGCAGACTGCTATGAAGCAAGCCGAGATTGGGCGCAAGGAGGAAGCTGTTGCGCTGTTGGACAGCCTTATGCAGCGCATCCCGTTCGAGACGATACCCGGCGACGAGCGCTCCTTCCTCTTTATGGCCCGTGCCTACCAGAGCGCCGGCGCGTCGGGTCGTGTGACACCGCTGCTGAAGCAGGCGGAAGACCTCGTGCTCCACAAGCTCGAGCGTGCGCCGGCGTCAGCCCAGGAAAGCGCGGGAGGATTCATTGATGCGATCTACTATTCATACGTGGAAGCACGGGACTATGTAGCGGCTGCCGCATTTCAGAATCGCCTCCTGGCATTGACGGAAGAAGACGCTCCGCCCATGACGCCCGAAGAGCTGCGTGAAACCATGGAGGGAATGCAAGAGGAAGATTCATTGCTTGTTGCATCGCCGGATAGCCAATAGCGTTCCCGGACACGATAATCCAAAGCCGTTGGAGGTTAGATGAATTTCGCGTTTGCAGACAGTGACTTTGCCCGCATAGGAGAGGTCCTTGGTGCAAGCAGTCGCCGGGATGGCAATAGCGTACGCTATAGGCTGCATGACGAGGCCTCCTCTCGGAGTATTACGCTGGAGATCACCTGCGGCCTTGCCGTGCCGCGGGCATTGAAGGAGGAACGGGCCGACACTCTGATAACGGTGATGGCACCCAGCTCGCTTCTGCAGCTTCAGGCATGTACGGGCTATATCGCGAGCCAGGAGCTGGGGGAAGTCATATTCTTTGCCCGCCGCAATGGCATCACGAACGGCCTCGTCGTGGAAAGGCAGGCGGCATGTTCCCTCTATGCCAACTTCGATCAGCGCCTCCTGTCGACGGACTTCACGCAGCTTGCGCCGGAGCTCATCATGAGCGCCGTGGCGCTTTCGATGACCGAGACGCTGTTCAACGACCTGGCCTGACGTGGAGTGCCCCGGGCTTGCAGCGCGCGCTTGGCCCGAAGTCGGCGGTGCGCCTTCCGGAATCTACGTAGAGCAGGTCCACGCCCGGCTGCGCGTAGACAGCGTGGCGCTGCTTGAACTCGTTCGCACCATCCTGCAACTCGAGGGCCGAGCAGCCCGGTTTCTGGGCATTGTGCTGACAGACATGACCACTGTCCGCGAGATGAACCGTACGTATCGCGGCGGGGACTACGACACGGATGTACTTTCCTTCCCGCTGGGCGGCGCGCAAGAACTGGACGGCGAGGTATATGTCAGTCTGGACTATGCGCAGGCCCACCACACAGAATTTGGATCAAGCTTCGAGGGCGAAGTGCGCCGCTACGTCGTGCATGGCCTCTTGCACCTCATGGGATACGACGACGCCGACAGCGCGGGCAGAGCCGCCATGCGAGCCCTGGAGGACCGGTACCTGGCGCTGTAGTCTCGGCGCTGCGGGGTCACCGCGGAGACCGGATCAGTACAAGTTCTTTCTGGGGCTCGGCTGGCCACTCAGCGCCGTCTTTCGTGATGAGGACCATCTCCTCGACGGAAACGGTCGTGGTGGTAGAGTCCGACAGCGGCCACGAATGGAAGCCGTCGCAGGCAAACGTCATCCCGGTGCCGAGTGGCTCCCGTTGCCGGCCTGATGCCGTTGCGCCCGCCTTGCCGCCACTGAGGGCGGGACCACTGTCATGCGCCCAGTAACCGACGGGATGTCCCGTACTCCAGCGCACAGGGATGGACCCGAGCTCGCTTATGGAAATTCGCTGGGCACGGTCTACGTCCGCGCCGGTGGCTCCCGGCTTCATGGCGGCGAATGCCGCGCGGCTGCCGGCGCGCGCGGCATTCCATTTGGCGAGGGCGTCTGCGGGCGGTGCGGACTCGCCCGTGGCCAGCACGTAGGCGAAGCGTTGAATGTCCGCCACCCACCGGTCACGCACGCGGATGCCGAAATCCGTCTGGATGAAATCGCCCGGCACGATTGTGCGATCCGTAGGATGGAAATGCCCGCGGTCCTTGCCCGAATTCCCCGACGGATATTGCTCGGGGGCCCAGCCGTCACCCGCGCCGGCGGCAGGCATCCCGCGTTCGAGAAAATCGGCGATGTCCCGGTCGGTGGAGACGCCAGGGACTGCCGCATCGTAGGCCTCCAGCTGCCACTGCGCCGTGAGGGCTGCTGACTGCCGCATAACATCGACCTCTGCGGGGATCTTGACAGCGAGCCATGCCATGATGAGCGATTCCGCCGAAACCATGCGGTCCGTCCACACGGTATCCAGCTCGCGCACTATTGCGGTGTGCTGCCGGCGAGAGAGGCCGTCCGCAATGGGATTGACCCTGGTATTGATTGTGATACGTTTGGGATTGAACCGGCTAAATTGGGATGCCACATTTGTCCACAACTCTGCCCCGGGGCCTACAGGTATAACCTCTGACGCGATTGCTTTCTCGTCCAGGGCCGTCGCTTCTCCGACCGGTGAGACGGCAACGGAGTGCAGGCCCGTGTCCGTGCGGAAGAACAGGGAGGCGGCAAGGCCTCCGGCATTCTCGCAGCCAATGTGCGCAGCCATCGGGTCATTATTGTACTCGCGGCAGAGGGGCATTCACGCGGCCACTTCCGCTCTGTCCATGGCCCCGGGAAGTAACGTGGCCATGCGCTCGGCGCGTATGGCAGGCCAGGGGGCGCCTCCAAAGAGCCCGGGCGAGGGAACAGGGTCTTGGAGCAGTTCCTGGAGTGCCGCTCGAACGTGTAGGAGACGTCATTCGAGTCGGGGCTTGACCCGAATGCGGTAGGCCAGCCATTGCGGTGGGTGGTGCGGTCACGGAGGCTAACGCTCCAGTCCACGCATGAGATGTTAGGCCGGAAACCTGGCGCTGCCCGAATTCGTACGCTTTATGCCTCGCCCGAAACGGCTCAAACTTTTGTATTGATCTTCGAGGCATTCCGCGAGGCGCGAACGGACAGGCGGCTCGCCCCACAGTCAAGGCGGACACCGGCAATCTCGACCGAGTGCCTCGGCATCCAAGGGTCATCATGGCGCGGCGGAGCAACAAGGCCTGGCGGGACATCGATACTTACGCGCACACCGACAAGGAGCGCGTGAACAACCCGCCGGTCGGCCTCGTCACGCCGGAGACGAATAAAGACGCCGGCGGCAAGTCCTACTCCCATGACCCGCACCTCAACCCTCATCTCTCCTGGTCCAGCAAGGCGGAGTTCACTTCGTTCGAGGTGCCTACCGTCTCGCCGCATGTCCACGAGCGGATCGACCCGCGCACCATCATCGTGGACGATCGAGGTATAGAGAGCCTCAAGATCGTGGGTTTGGAGTAATGGAGGCTTCAGTGCAACCGGAGACTAATACAGTCACGGATCGGGAGCGGCTGGCCTCCCGTATCGGCGTACCCATGAATGCCATCGAGGCGTTTTGCGACCGTTGGCAAGTGGAGGAACTGGCACTGTTCGGCTCCCTGATGCGTGATGACTTTGGGCCTCACAGCGACATAGACATCCTGATCCGTTTCAGGACCGTACGCACGCCGGGCCTGTTCGGGATCGCCGAGATGGAGTGGGAACTGGGCGACTTGTTCGGCCGCAAGGTCGATTTGGTAACCCGCGCGGCTGTCGAAACTAGCCGGAACTACATTCGCCGGAAGTCGATTCTGGAATCCGCGCAGGTGGTCTATGCCGCGTGATGACTCGGCATATCTGTTGGACATGCTGCTTGCCGCGCGTGATGCCTTGTCCTTCACGGGAGGCATGTTGTACGACGAATTCGCGCGGGACCGGCGGACTCAGCTCTGAAGTCGGTGGAGATCGTTGGCGAGGCTGCCGCGCATGTGAGCGAAGACACGAAGCGGGCGCACCCGGCCATCCCGTGGCGGCAGATCGTTGGCATGCGCAATCGCCTCGTGCAGGCCTACTTCGACATCGACCTGACGCTCGTATGGGATACGGTGTGCGATGACCTCCCGGTTCTGATTGCCCGGTTGGAGCCTCTGATTCCACCGGAGGCCGGATAGTGCCGCGCGCGACCATCGACCGGCTGATCGTCAATTCTCCCTACGAGGAGCCGACGCAGCATTGGCGCTATGATCGTACGACGCGCCTGTTCGATCTTTTGGGTGGCCGCAGGCCCGCTGGATACGTAGTGGCATCGGGAGAGTCCCGGGGGTTCGACGATCCCGGCGTGTTCCGTGAGATTCCCCTGGTCAACCGAATTCGAGAGCGGGTCAAGGCGTGGCGTGCCGCTGGCTACGCTGGCGTGACAGGGATCACGAAGCGCCTGTTGGAGCACTGGCGCGATCCCGAGGAGTTCGAGAGCCGCCGGTTCTTCTTCTGTCAGCTCGAGGCGGCCGAAACGCTCATCTGGCTCATCGAAGCACCGCCGGTCGAGCGGGTGGGCATCGATATCCCGTCCGACGGCGGCGCGTTTACCCGGCTATGTGCCAAGATGGCGACCGGCTCGGGCAAGACCGTCGTCATGGCCATCGCCTGGCATGTCCTCAACAAGGTGGCAAACCCTCGAGATGCCCGGTTCGCCAAGAACGTGCTCGGCATCGCTCCCGGCCTCACGGTGCGGAGCCGCCTTGCCGTTCTCGGCCTGTCTCATGGGGAGAACTAATACGAGGCCTTCCGCGTCGTGCCTCCGGCGCTACTCGATAAGCTGCGCCGCGGCAGGGTGGAGATCCGTAACTGGCATGCACTCAACTGGGAGACGGGCGAACGGATCGCCAGGCAGCGCAGCGTTGATAAGCGCGGCGCCAAAAGCGACGAGCCTATGCACGCGATGTGCTCGGGGACATGGCGAGCGCGCGGAACGTGCTGGTCGTCAAAGACGAGGCGCATCACGCATGGCGCGTTCTGGCCCGAGCCAAGATCAGGGACGTTGCCAAGGGCGTCGTCGAGGAAGCGACGAAATGGGTCGGTGGGCTGGACCGCATCCATCGGACGCGGTCCATTCTGGCTTGCTACGACTTCTCCGCGACACCGTTCGTTCCGTCGGGCAAGGGGAGTTCCGAGGAAGCGCTGTTCGGCTGGATCGCGAGCAATATCGGCTTGAACGACGCCAGCGAGTCCGGCCTCGTCAAGACGCCCCGGGTGGTGATCCTCGACGACGCGGCGCCCGACGCCAAGACCTACAAGTCTCGCCTCTACCACATCTACGCCGATCCCGAGGTCAGGGACGACCTGAACCGGCGGGCTAGCCCGCATATCTCACCAAAATAGTCTAAGCGGGGGCTTTTTTGGCGTATAACTGTATAACAGACAGCGGTTTATGCACCTGTCCGAGTATACAGACTATGTCCACACACTGTCAGTCGGAAGCCCTGCATATTGCGGATCTGGGACGGCGCAAGGTAGTCGGGAGGTTTGATGGCGGACGCATGTCCTCCGATGCGGGTGCCTAGCTCTTGCGGGAGATCAATGAACGATGCGACGTGACCGGTCGGCTTGCGGAGTGCTTTGCGGATTATCGTGATGCGGACAGGATCGAACATGGCGTGGAGCGCATGCTGGCACAGCGGGTCTTCGGTTTGTGTCTGGGCTACGAGGATATCAATGACCACGATAGTCTGCGGGATGATCCGGCCCTGGCGCTGGCTGTGGGATGTGCGGACATGACCGGAGAGGACCGTGTTCGTCAGCCAGACAAGGGCCATCTGCTTGCAAGTTCCAAGACGCTCAATCGGCTGGAGTTGTCTCAGGAAGAGGAAGCCGTAAAGGATCGTTACAAACGTACGGCGGCGGACTTCGAGAAGATTGATGCGCTTCTGGTGGACTTGTTCATGGATAGCTTTGCGGAGCCGCCGGAGCGCATCATCTTGGACCTGGATGCTACGGACGATGTGTTGCACGGCCACCAGGAGGGGCGATTCTTTCACGGCTACTACGGGCATTACTGCTACTTGCCGCTGTACATCGTCTGTGGCGAGCACGTACTGGTAGCTCGCCTTCGTCAGTCCAATATCGATGCCTCGGGCCGGTGCGAAGGAGGAGTTGGAGCGGGTGGTAGAGCAGATTCGCATCCGATGGCCTCAGGTCGAGATCTGGATCCGTGCCGACAGCGGCTTCTGCCGCGAATCGATCATGGCATGGTGTGAGGCGCATGACGTGACCTATGTCCTGGGTTTGGCGCGCAATAAGCGCCTGCAAGCCATGATTGCATCGGAGATGGAAGCCAGCCGGCAGGAATGCGAGGCCAGTGGCCAGGCCTCGCGGCGGTTCCACGGTTTTTTGTACCGTACGCGGAGGAGTTGGAGCTGCGAGCGCCGCGTTGTGGCCAAGGCAGAGTACTTGCCCGGACTACGCGGCTACAATGCCCGCTTTGTGGTCACCAACTTGGACGACGAGGCGCACGGCGACCGCCATGTATACGAAGATCTGTACTGTGCCCGGGGCGAGATGCAGAACCGAATCAAGGAACAGCAGCTGGACCTGTTTGCGGACCGTACCTCCACCTCGAAGATGCGGAGCAATCAGTTGCGGCTGCAGGCATTCGCTCATATGCTTATGGCCAGGCTAATGGAGTGGGGGCTGAAAGGCACGGAGATGACCTCGGCGCAGTGCAGCACGATCCGCACGCGGCTGTGTAGCTTACGAACACGTACATTACGCCAGAGTATCGCCCGTGGCATTGGGCACACGAAACACATCCGGAAGGACCATGGGAAGGAGACGATCCCGCGAACAGTGAGACATTGAATCCTATGCCCACGAAGGCAAGGACCGGGTGAACAATCCACCCGTCGGCTTGGTGACGCCGGACACTGATCCAGACTTGGAAGCGAAGACCTAATCTCACGATCCGCATATCGATCCAGAGCTTTCCTGGGCTGGTAAGGCAGAGCACACGTCCTTCGACGTCACCACGACTTCCCTCCACGTCCATGAACGCATAGACCCAAGGACGATCGTTGAGGCACCCCGAAAGCGCGGTGACGCGAACCCGCAGCTCTCGTTATTTGCCTTGCCCGAGGAGAACCCACCCATCCGACAGGCCATTGAGTTCTACAGGCACCGGCATAACTGGCCCAACAGATTGATTGCCGGTGACAGTTTGCTGGTAATGAGCAGTCTTCTTGAAAAGGAAGGCCTGGCTGGCCAGGTTCAGGTAGTCTACATTGATCCTCAGTATAGCATTCGTTACGGTTCCAACTTCCAGCCGTTCGTGAGCAAGGTTAATGTAGGAGGCAGCGAAAAAGATGACGACCTAACGCGGGAACCTGAAAGTATCCGGGTTTTCCGCGATACATGGGAACTTGGAATTCATTCTTACCTGACCTATTCTCCGTGACCGATTACTCCTGGCGCGGGAGTTGCTGAGTGATACAGGTAGCTGCTTCGTTCAGATCGGTGATGAGAACGTCCATCGAGTAGGCTTAGCAATGGACGAAGTATTTGGTGCCCGAAACCGAATCGCTACTATTTCCTACGTAACGACAGGAGGAAGCTCGTCGGCCACACTGTCGGATGTCGCAAACTATCTGCTTTGGTACGCCAAAGACAGATCTAGTGTTAAGTATCGCCAACTTTATGAATCGCTTGGCAGAGCTGAGGTTGTCAAATTCTTCAATTGGGATGCTATGGTCGAATGGCCAGACGGCACATGTCGAAAGCCTACCAGCGAAGAGCGGCTTGATCCAATCAGATTCCTACCCGATGGCGCTCGTCTTTATAAGCGAGAACAATTGCTATCACCTGGGGTCTCCACAACAGGCAGGTCAGATCCGTATATGTGGAAGGGCAGTTCTTACCCTTGCCCGGAAAATAGCCATTGGCGCATATCCATGAAAGGCATGGACCGGCTTGCAGAATTAAATCGCCTTGATGCTGCTAGCAAGAATGGGCGCCTTAGCTGGAAAAGATACGAAGACGAAGTTCCAGGCCGTCGCATCCATAACGTATGGCCTCGCCAAATGTCTGCTACGGGCAAGCGCTACGTCGTGCAAACTGCCAAGCAAACCGTGCAGCGCTGCATTCTCATGACCAGTGATCCAGGAGACTTGATTCTTGACCCCACTTGTGGCAGCGGAACGACGGCGTTTGTGGCGGAGCAATGGGGAAGGCGTTGGATTACGTGCGACACGTCCCGCGGGGCCATCGCCATTGCCAGACAGTGCCTGATGACTGCGGTCTTCGATTACTACGGTTTGAGGCGCCCAACCGAGGGCGTTGGTGCGGATATTAAGTGCAAGAGCGTAAGGACCTGTTCGGCACGAACCCGGGGCTACGATGAGAAGCCAAAAGAAATCCAATTGTTTGATCAGCCAGAAATTGATCGCTCGCGAATCCGTGTAACCGGACCGTTTACGGTCGAGGCCGTTCCTGCGCCATCAGTAAGGCCAATCGGTGAGCTTTTAGACTCCGGCGACGGGTTGCCTGCTGATGGGTCCGTCGCCCGGTCCGGCAGCACGGTGCGTCAAGGAGACTGGCGTCAGGAGCTATTGAAAGCTGGCATAAGAGGAAAGGGTGGCGAACGCATGAGATTTGTGCGCCTGGAGCCGTTGCCCGGCACCCGCTCGCTTCATGCTGTAGGTGAGGCCGCGCCAGAAGATCGATCAGGAGACGGACATTGCAACGATGGCTCAGAAACATACCTCAAGCGCGCCGTTGTTTCGTTTGGGCCGGACCATGCGCCATTGGAACAGCGCCAAGTGGCAAGGGCAATAGAGGAAGCATATGCGTGGGTGCCGAAGCCCACAATGGTCGTATTCGCTGCCTTCCAGTTCGACCCGGAGGCATCCAAGGACATTGACGAGACCAATTGGCCGGGCGTAACTCTGCTCAAGGCTCAAATGAATGCTGATCTCCTAACTGACGACTTAAGGAAGAAGCGCGCCACCAATGAGAGTTTCTGGCTGATCGGTCAGCCGGATGTACATCTTACACGCATCGAGGAAGGTGAAGACCGAGGGAAGTATCGCGTAACTGTGAAGGGCTTTGACTACTACGACGTCAACAGTGGCAACCTCGAATACGGAGGCGCAAACCGGATTGCGATGTGGATGCTGGACCCCAACTATGACGGTCGAAGCCTCTACGCACGGCAGGTGTTTTTTCCGATGGCCGGACAAAAGGACGGATGGGGACGCTCGCTCGCAGCTTGAAGGCCGAAATCGACATGGGCCGCATTATAGCGTACCACGGCACGGTATTCCTGCCATTTGCTGCCGGTGATCACATGCGCGCAGCGGTCAAGATCATTGACGATCGCGGTATCGAAAGTCTCAGGATACTCGGGCTTGAACTGTGAGCGATCAGAGTCACATTGTCGCGCGCCTCTTATTCAAGGGCCAGCGATACTCGGGCCATGTTCTGGACCCTGCGGCTCTGGAAGAGATTTTGCAGTTTCAGCGGGTCGTGGCAGAGACGGCCAAGGATGTCTGGCGGAGTGCCCATCCGAAACGAAAACGGCTGCCTGTCAATTTCGAGGACAGGACACAGCTGTGTTTCCGCGCGGTCGGGGGAGGCAGCACCACCGTAAACCTGGAACTCTTGCACAAGCCTCAGCAGCTTGGTCTTTGGAACAACCTGGATTATGCCACCAAGGCTGCTATCCTGGTTCATGAAGCGGTTGAGGCAACCAGTAAACGTGCCCCCCTACCAGCGGTATTTCCGAAGCGAATGCTTTCTGAGCTAGCAAAGCTTGGGGACCGATTGGCCAGCGGCACCGAACTGCAAATCGCTGCCGGGGATGCTTCTTTAATTCCAATTACTGGAAGAATTCGCCGCTGGCTCAGGGCCAGTGCAGACGATTCCCACGAGGACACTGTGGAAGTCATCGGCCGGGTCCTTGAAGTCGATGTTCGTCAGCAACGATTTCAGATTTGGCCCGATGAAGGCTCGAGTGTAACCGTCGAATTCACGGCGGAACAAGAAGATATGGTAACAACGGGCCTTAAAGAGCATGCCTCGATGCTACTAAAGGTGACTGTGAGCGGCATACTGGGCCCCGACGGCGAGCTTCGTAGAACTCAGACCCTAAGAGGCCTGGAAGTACTGAAGGGCGAGGAGTCGAGACCTACGGCATCCGCTCAAGAAATTGCAGATCTGATCGCTAGCTTGGTTCGCGATGTCCCCGATCATGAATGGGAGAGATTACCGATTGACCTGTCGCACCGCCACGACTATTACTTGTATGGAATTGACAGGCCATGAATCTTGTCTTCGTGGATACGGCATATTGGCTCGCGATCACTAACCCCAGAGACCAGCATCACAGAGTTGCAACTGAGGCGTCAATGTCGTTGCAGAATTGTTCTCTTGTAACGACAGATGCGGTACTGAGCGAATTCCTGACTGCCATAGCCGATCCTGGGCCGCGTTTGCGGGACCGTGCCCCAAAGATAGTGCGCGAACTGCTCACTGGAGTCAATTCAGTGGAGGTCGTCCCTCAAACCCGCAAGCTGTTCTTGAAGGGACTGACCTTCTACGAAGAACGCTCCGACAAGGGCTATAGCCTGCCCGATTGCATTTCCATGACCGTGAAGGCCGAACGGTCCATCACGGAGGTGCTTACCAGTGATGGTCATTTCGAACAGGAAGGCTTCAGCATTCTAATGCCAACTACATGAGTGACAGAACGCTCCACTATGGCATCCATAGATAAACTCATCATCAATTCCCCGTACCGCGAGCCTGCGCGGCACTGGAGGTATGACCGGTCCCGGCGGAGGTTTGACCTTATTCCGTCCGATGGAGGCGATTTCCGGCGTCTCTGCGCCAAGATGGCGACCGGTTCCGGCAAGACCGTGGTTATGGCCATGGTGGTGGCGTGGCACATTCTGAACAAGGTTGCATCGCCTGGGGACCGCCGGTTTTCCAAGCACATCCTTGTCGTGGCCTCCGGCCTCACGGTCCGGAAGCGTCTGGCTGTGCTGGATCCCAATAATCAGGAAAACTATTACGAGGAGTTCCGAATCGTGCCGTCGCCGCTACTGGACAAGCTGCGCCAGGGCAAGATTCTGGTTCGGAACTGGCACGCTCTCAATTGGGAGAGCGAAAAGAGTATTGCGGCGAAGCGAAACGTGGACAAGCGCGGCGCTCTAAGTGACGAGGCCTATGGACGCGACGTTCTCGGAGAAATGGCCCTAAGGCGCAACATTCTGGTCATTAACGACGAGGCCCACCACGCCTGGCGGGTTTCGGCCAAGGCCAAAATGCGACGCCTAACCACGAAAGAGATCGAAGAGGCTACAAAATGGGTCGGCGGTCTGGACCGGATCCATCAAGCCAGAGGATTTGTAGCCTGTTACGACTTCTCCGCAACGCCGTTTGCACCATCCGGAATGAAGAGTTCAGATGAGGCACTGTTTGGCTGGATAGTCAGCGATTTTGGGCTAAACGACGCCATCGAGGCCGGACTCGTAAAAACTCCCCGGGTAGTAGTTCGGGACGATGTCGTACCCGATGCCAGGACGTACAAGTCTCGTCTGGATCACATTTACAATGACAGCGAGGTTAAGGATGATCTGAACCGAAAAGCCATGGCCGAGGAGCCGCTGCCCGATCTGGTTCTCAACGGCTACTATCTTTTGGGGTATGACTGGCGCGAAACGGCTCGGGAATGGCAATCTCGTTCAGCCAGCACGCCGCCGGTCATGATTACGGTGGCCAACCGAACGGAACTGCAGCTCAATTAAAGTACGCGTTCGATCGAAATAGAATCCCAGAAGGGTCCCCTGTAACGGGCTTGGCAAACCAAACCGATATCCGGTTGGCCCCCCCGGCGACTTGACTATGTCCCATCAGGCCAGCTGCCGTAGGCCCTGCACCACGCGCCGCACGGCCGTAGACTGTTGCATAACATAAAAATGGATGCACGGTGCCCCAGCCGTTAGCAGGGTATCGCACTGGCGCAGCGCCCATTCCACCCCGATATCCCGCACATGCTCCGGCGCCGCGGCTTCCACTTCTGCCGCGAGGGACTCCGGAATGTCCACGTGGAAGCGACTCGGAAGCAGGTGAAGATGTCGCTTCTTGGTCAGCACCTTTATCCCCGGGATGATGGGAACGGTGATGCCCACGTCGCGGCACCGGTCGACGAAACGCAGATACTGCTGGGGATCGAAGAACATCTGCGTTGTCACGTAGTGGGCGCCCGCTTTGATCTTTTCCTTCAGGTGCTGGATATCCCAGGAAAGGTTGGGTGCCTTGAAGTGTTTTTCCGGGTAGCCGGCCACACCTACGCAGAAGTCCGTCGGCTCTGCATCCATGAGCTCTTCCAGGTACGTGCCCCGGTTCATGGCGTGTATCTGCCGCACTAGATCAATGGCCGCCGTGTTCACGGCCGTACCCGGGGGCACCGTCTTTTGAAAGCCCGTGTCGTCGCCGTGCAGCGCCATCACGTTGCTGATGCCCAGGTACTGCAATTCTATCAGGGCATCTTCGGTCTCGGCGCGCGTAAAGCCGTGGCACAGGATATGCGGGACCGTTTCGACGCCGTAGCGGCTCTTGATGGCAGCGCAAATGCCAATGGTGCCTGGCCGCTTGCGCTTCACACGACGGCGCCAGGTGCCATCGGACATTTCCTCGTATTGCGCCTCCGCCGAGTGACTGGTAACATCGATGAACGGCGGTTCGAAGGGCATAAGGTCTTCGACCACGGCCATAATCTGGGCGGCCGAGCTGCCCCGCACAGGAGGAATGATCTCGTATGAGATCAGTGGCCCCGTGGCCTGGTCCAGAATCTCGATGATTTTCAAGGCATGCCCCGCATGCAGATGGAAGATGGCGCGTGGCCCCGCAACTACTGGTGCCTCAGCGATACCGGAACTGGCGCAGCACTTCAGGATCCTTGCTCCGCTTGATAATCTTGCCGGTCTTCATGTGCCGGAATACGACTTCCTTGGGCCGCGGCGTTACGTCTACAAGAAACAGCAGCCATCCCCAGAAGGGGTAGCGGGCATGGGTCACAACAAGCGGGTTGTCACGGAGCTCTGCTGCGATGGCAGCGTTTGTTCGGGTCTCCGGAATCGCCAGCATCTCTACCGGGTCCGCAAACGGCCCCTCTTTCGGGACATCGTGGGCAAGGATGTCCGAGGCGCGCGCGGTGCGGTCGGGGGCCGCGGGCGCTGGTCGCCGCAGCAGGTAGTGGTCCGATGACCACTCGCCCGAGCCGTAAAGCAGAATAAGCACCAGCAGAAATAGCGTCAGGGCCGATATCTCGAAACCCTGCATACCCGCTATCAGTCCACCTTGTGCCTGGCTAACAGCTACCGCGCCCACAAGGATGGGAATCTGGACCAGCGCGGCTACACGTGAGAGCAGCCCGGTGGCCATCATGAAGCCGCCGAAGACATGCCCCAGCGCCACGTAGTGCACCAGAAATGCAGACTGAAGGAAGGAGCCGGAATCAGAGCCCAGCAGCGCCATGAAGCTATCGGCATCCGAGATAAACACCACGCCACGCAGAAACAGGGCCACGCCCAGGTACATGCGCAGCAGGTCAAACGCATGCGCGCGGTAGGCAAAGAACCGGTCCAGGATAACCTGCACCGCCAGGCGCCGCTGCCGCGTCAGATAGTCTATCGACCATCGTCCGGAGCCGCAGACCAGGACAAGGAGCAAGAGAAAAAGGACGAGTGAGGAAAGCTCGAAGGATTGATCCGCCGAAAAAAGACCGCCGACACTAATAAAAACGGCCCCAAACAGGATCGGAATCTGCGCCAAGGTGGCAAAGCGGGTCCAGTAGCCTGCAGCGATCAGGAGGCCGCCCACCATGTGGACGAGGGCCACCGCCATGAGTACGCCCGGCAGGGTGAGCCAGGCCGGCGCCCCTACAGGCAAGAGCGCCACGAACGCCTCCGGGTCGTAGGCAAACAGGATGCCTCGTACGAAAAGGCCGATGCCCAGGTATATGCGAACGAGGTCGAAGGCGACTTCCCGGTACGCGTCCAGCCTGACGATGAGCCGTTGCAGCATCTCGGAGGAACGGGTGAGGTCCGTTACAAATTAGTTGCGCCGAAGCAGCAGGTCCGATTCCCATATTTCGGGAAAGCCGTCCGATACGCCGTCATCGTACGTATAGGCGGGGTTGGCCTGTTCGTCTAAGCCGAGTTCCGTGACGCGCGCCCGCGCGACCACCGAAATGCTTCTGCGTACCGGTTGTGGCCGCGGCCGTGTTTCGCGGACCCGCAGCCGTCTAAGCAGTGACAGGCTGCCCCAGGCCGCCGCGCACAAGAGCGCCGGCAGTAGAAGAGCTGCCAAGGCGATTAGAAAAAAATTCACTCCTGCTTCCGACTAAAACGCACTACCGTATAAGGCACGGGGCAGAACTGGTTCCATCTTGTTCGTACATTCAGCCTGCGCCATACTGATGCAGGCACGCGCAAGGGATGCTGCAGCGGCACCCCTCGTGTTTCTTGACAATTTCAATGCCGTACGTTTCCTTAGGGCCGCGCCCGTCCACTAATTGCTCATGAATCGCGCTAAAATTGTTCGCGCTCTTCCGCTTGGCCTAGTGGTCCTGGCCATTGCCGCGCTTTGCGGAGAAGTCGCGCTGGCCGCTCCTCAGGAGGCCGCGGGCGACGGCGACTACCGCGCCCTGCCGTTTATTAGCAGCAGGGTCGTCATGTGGGTTGTGGCCGAATTGCATCTCATGTTTGCGGCATTCGTGCTCGCGGTGCCCATGTTCGCCATCATAATCGAGTTCATCGGCTACAAGACCGGTGACCATCGGTTTGATGATCTGGCCCACGACTTCACCCGGCTGCTGTCCGTCTCGTTTTCCTTTACCGCCACGCTGGGTGCGCTGCTGACGTTCGGCCTCATAATTTTTTACCCCACGCTCACCCAGTATTTGGTAAAGATCTTCAGCTGGACGTTTCTGCCTTACGTCCTGCTATTCTTCCTGGAGGCCTTTTTTCTTTATGCGTATTACTACGGGTGGGGCAAGTTTTCACCTCGCACGCATCTGTTCCTGGGCGTGATGCTCAACATTGTGGGCACGGCGATCATGTTTATCGCAAACGCGTGGCTCACTTTTATGAACACGCCCAATGGCATCGACGAGCTGGGCAACCTGACCAGTGTTTGGGAAGCCATTAACAACTACATCTGGATGCCGATCAACATCCATCGGATGATTGCAAACGTGGCCTTCGGTGGCGCGATCGGCGCGGCCTACGGAGCGTACAAATTCCTGGGTGCCCGGACGCTGGAGGAGAAGGCGCACTATGATTGGATGGGGTATATCGGCAACTTCATAGCCATATGCGCCTTGCTGCCGCTGCCCTTTGCCGGCTACTGGCTGGGCGTGGAGATTTACGCGTACGACCAGAGTCTCGGCATCACGCTGATGGGGGGGACGTTTTCGTGGCTCTTCATCGTGCAGGCCGTACTCATCGGAAACCTCTTTCTTGCCGCCAACTATTATCTGTGGCTCAGTATGGGCCGCATCGGCGGAGCTGAGCGCTACCAGCGGTTCATCAAGTATCTGCTGGCTCTCATTACGCTGTGTTTCATCGTATGGGCCACGCCCCATTCCCTGGTGGCTACGGTGGAAGAGGCGCGGGCTATGGGTGGCTCGCACCACCCCATACTCAATGTGCTCGGGGTGATGTCAGCCAAGAACACAGCCGTCAACCTGCTCATACTTACGACGTACGTAAGCTTTCTTCTTTACCGAAGATCGAACAAGGTCGCGACCGTGAGTTGGGCCAAGACAGGAAACCGGGTACAGTTCGGCATATTTGCGGTGGTGGTTGTATTCGTGGTTTTTCTGGGGGTCTACGGGTACTTCGTGGATGCTCAGACGCGTATAGGGCTCTCGCGCCCTCAGGTGATATCGGTGCTGTTTGCCATGATTTCCGTCACGGTAATTGATGTCTTCCTGTTCCGCGGTGCCGAGAAGAAGGGGGAAATCGCCTGGGGCAAGATCCCTGCCCGCGCGCAGTATGCCCTGTTTTTCTTGGCCATCACGTTTGCGTGGTTAATGGGGCTCATGGGCTATGTGCGCGCCGGCATGCGGCAGCACTGGCACGTCTACGGGGTGCTACGGGATACGTCTGTCGACGCTTTTACGCCCACGCTGGGATTTGCGGGGCTGGTCGTATCCGTCACCGTCGTCATCTTCTTCCTGTTCATCGCCGTTGTCTTTTTCCTTTCCGGTCTTTCGTCCAAGAAAAAGTGGACGCCCAAGACGGGGTAGGGGGGCGGCGCCGTCCGCATTGCCTGCCAATTATCTGACGCAGTGAAACACGCTCTGCAGATATTCGGGTTCACGATCCTGGTCTCGGCCTTCTATTGGTACGTCAGCCTGTGGGTGCCACAGAAGCGTACGGATCCGCCGGAAGACATTGTTATAGGCGCAAACCTGACCACGGAAGAAATGGTGCCCGTTGGCCAGGAGATCGTTGCTGGCAAGGGCACATGTCTGACGTGCCATACCATGGGGGAAACCGGCACGGGACTCCGGTTCCCGGACCTGGGCAACATCGGGGCGATCGCTGGTTCGCGCCGCGAGGGGGTAAGTGATATCGTGTATTTGGCAGAGTCCATGTATGATCCCAACGCCTACGTGTTGGAGGGCTTTGTGGCCGGGATGCCCAACGTAGCCCGGCCTCCTGTCGCCCTTACTGATACGGAAATACTGACCGTCATTGCCTACCTGCAGTCATTGGGTGGTACGCCCACGGTTACCATGGATACCGAGCTAGAGTGGCAGGGCCAAAGTGTGCCCGTGGACGCAGCTGCGGCACCCGTGGCCAGCGGCGAGCCACGCGATCCCGAGACGGTTTTCGCAGCCTATCTGTGCAATACCTGCCATAGCATCGATGGTACGGTAGGCGCTGGGCCAAGTCTGGCCGATGTGGGCAGCCGGCTAACCCGCGGCCAGCTCTATGAGGCGATAGTGGACCCGGATGCCACGATCACGGAAGGCTTCGCCGCAGGCGTCATGTCTGCCATGCTGACGGCCACCGGATTCAATGACCAAGTCACGGCAGCCGAGCTCCAGGCGCTAATCAATTACATCGCCAGCCTCTAGGTATCCCCCGTTCATGAATACGCTCGTCCTGTCAGCCATCGTCGTGATCCTGGTAGCTTTCCAATGGGTGGTTACCCGTTGGCTGAAGCTCAACAGGCTGGCCTGGATAACTATCTGGTGGAGCGCCCTGTTTGTGGGGCTGAGCTACGGCGTCAACCCGCCGCTGCCGAGCTCCATTATCGTCCTTTTCATGGCGATTGTGACGCTGGCGCTCGCGACGTACCTGTCAGCGGATGCGGACGAGCTTGCCGCAGCAAAGCACGCTATTGTCAGCTTTCTGGTAGAACGAAAGTTCCGTTGGTCACTGCTTATGGTGGTGCTCGCGCTGCCCCTGTTTGCTGCGCTGAAGGTCTACTCTGACATGACAGCGCCTCCGCAACCGCCCAATAGTAGCAGGACCATTCACCCGCCTCCGCCGGGCTCCATCAATTTCCAGGGCACGTCCATCAATCTGGCTACGGCAGGCAACCCCTACCGCGAGCTTCATACTTCAGACCCGGAGGCCTTTGAGCGTCATATAGCCAATGGGCGCCGCATTTATTTTCAGAACTGCTTCTACTGCCACGGCGATAACATGCAGGGAGCCGGCATGTTTGCACACGGTTACGATCCCATCCCGGCCAACTTCAATGACGCAACGACCATTGCCATGCTGCAGGAGTCGTACCTGTTCTGGCGCATCGCCAAGGGAGCGCCCGGGCTTCCTTCGGAATCCACGCCGTGGTCAAGTGCCATGCCGGCCTGGGAGCAGTCTCTGACAGAGGAGGAGATATGGGACGTCATCATCTTCCTTTACGAATACACCGGCTTCGAACCCCGTGCCCAGGGTATGCCGCATTGACGGAGGCACGAACCACTATGAAGAGATCCGTCCTGCTATTTGCAGCACTATGCCTGGGGCCTGTGGCGTTTGCTCAGGAGCCTGATCTTGGCACCAACGCGCAGCGTGCAGCGGGCAAGGAGCTTTACGACCTAAAGTGCTCCCACTGCCACGGGTACGAGGGCGACGCCGCCAGCGTGGCTACGCCGTATCTGCGCCCGACGCCCCGTGATTTTACCTCGGGCAACTTCAAGTTTCGTTCTACCGCCAGCGGTGAGCTCCCCACGACGGAAGACATCAAGCGTAGCATTCGGGTGGGCATGCCCTATACGAGCATGCCTGCCTGGGAAGGCATCCTGAGCGAATCCGAAATCACCAGCCTCGCCTACTACATCAAGACTTTCGAGGCGGCCTTTGACGGGCCATACGGTACGCCGGAAGTGGTGGAAGTGCCGAAGGCACCCGCATACGACGAGGTAAATCTGATGCGCGGAAAGGAAGTGTTTGACGCCAATCAGTGCGCGGACTGCCACGGCGAGAACGGCCGTGGTAACGGTCCTTCCGCGCCCGATCTGACGGATGACTGGGGTTACCCCATACGCTCTGCCGACATGACCAAGCGGTGGAGCTTCCGCGCAAGTCCGACGCGGGAGGATATTTACCGGACCTTTACGACCGGGCTAAACGGCACGCCGATGCCTTCCTATGCGCAGACGATCACCGAGGACGATCGCTGGGCGCTGGTGGACTTCGTGTGGTCCCTTTCGCGAGACGAGCCCGAGTACGGGACCGTCGTCGAGGCCGCCGGGCAGCTTGAGGAACTGGATATTACGCGCGGGCCTGCACTTTTTGATGGCGCTCTTTCGGCATATTTCCCCATCGTGGGACAGGTCATCGAGCCGGGCCGGGCGTTCTTCCCCGGTGTCAATGGCGTTGAGGTCCGTGCCGTGTACAACCAGGAAGATATCGCCTTCATGCTGTCATGGCACGACATGACAGCCGAGGCCACGGGTTCAAACCACCCTGCCATGGACGTGCCGCCGTTTGATTCCATGGCGGTTATGGACAGCACCCGGTATTCGGACGCCGTCGCGCTCCTGTTGCCGGCCGCCAGGCCCAAGGGGCTCGAGCGCCCGTACATCATGTTCGGGGACGACAAGAATCCGATGGCCATCTGGTTTGCGGATCTGGCTGCAGAGGCGGCGAAAGTATATGTGGGCAAGGGCTCCTCCGCCATAGAGGAAACCGACGAGACGCTCGCACATTACCTGCAGTATGCCGACGGCGAGTGGACCGTCATTTTCAAGGGATCACGCCAGAGGCCGAGCGGCCTCCACATAGCGGAGTCTGCCTTTACGCCCATTTCGTTTTCTGTGTGGGACGGACGCAGCGCTGAGCGCGGTAACATGCGGGGAATTTCTTCCTGGTATCATGTGTACCTGGCGCCGCTAGAGACCCGTTCCGCCGCCGTGCCCATGGTCAGGTGGGCTCTCATCGTGCTGCTTGTGGAAATCGGATTGGTTGGTCTGGTACGCTGGCGGCAGAGAAGGGCATAGAGCTCCCTGTGCATTATTCCAAGTATGCCGTGAAGCACAAGCCATCCCTCATATCCTGGAACCTCACCAAGAAGTGCAACCTGCGCTGCCCGCACTGCTACATGGAAGCGGGCCGCAAGGCGGAGCGGGAACTCACGACAGAAGAGTGCCTCGGCCTGCTGGACGAGATGCAGACCCTCGGCACGGAGATGCTGATACTTACCGGCGGTGAGCCGCTTCTACGCAAGGATGTCTTCGCCATCGCCGAGCGGGCATCGAGTCTGGGGATATGGGTGGTCATGGGCACAAATGGGGTCCTGGTGACGGACCGGGTGGCAGCCAAAATGGTGGAATGCGGGGTCAAGGGCGTGGGCATAAGTATCGATTCGATTGATCCTGCCCGGCACAACAGCTTTCGGGGCGGTCCGAATGCGTGGCAGTACAGCGTGCGCGCACTAGACATTTGTCGCAAGCACGGTCTGGAAGTTCTCGTGCAGACGACGGTAATGGAAGAGAACTACGACGAGATACCGGAGCTGCTCGCGTTCGCCCGGCAGAAGGAAGCGTGGTCGTTCAATCTGTATTTCCTGGTGCAGACGGGGCGTGGCAAGCAAATGACGGATCTCTCTGCGGGACGAACGGAAGCGATGCTGGCACGCCTGGTAGAAATGCAGGACGACTACAGGCCGATGCTCGTTCGCTCCAAATGTGCGCCGCAGTTTAAGCAGATTGCCTATGCCAGGGGCCTGGGAGGAATGGAAAGCGGCGGATGTATGGCCGCCACCCAGTATTGCCGTATTACCCCGGAGGGAGACGTAACGCCGTGCCCGTACATGACCGTGGTGGCGGGCAACGTGCTCGCGCAGTCCTTTTCCAACATATGGCGTAGTGCGCCCGTCTTTAAGGAGCTCCGGGATTTGCGGCAGCTAAAGGGGCGCTGTGGCCGGTGCGAATTCAGTGAGATATGCGGGGGGTGCCGTTGCCGGGCCTATGCCGCAACGGGTGATTACCTGCAGGAGGATCCTGCCTGCACGTATCAGCCAACCGGGGAGCCGCTGGGGAAGATGTCTTTTGTCTGGGGTGAAGCCGCCCAAAGCAGGCTGGAGCGGATACCCATTTTGTTCATCCGCGACAAGACGCGCAAGGGGGTTGAAGCGTATGCAGAGCGCCACGGCATCTCTCGCATTACACCGGAGGTGATGACGGGGGCCCTGTCCGGCATGACACGTCGGAGTAGTTTTGAGCGGGCTCCGCAGCCCTCATCCACGCCCGGCCACCTCGTCTAAACGGCATGCCGTATACCATTACAGACGCCTGTACGGGGTGCGACCTATGCCTAGACGTATGCCCGATTTCGGCAATATCAGAGGGCGACCCCATTTATGTCATTGACGACACGTGCTGCGACTTCGAAGAGTGCCTGGTCATGTGCGACTTTAATGCCATCGTTCCTGTAGAGGAAACAGAGCCCGAGGAGGTGTGATGGTTGAAAACGAAATCCAGTTCCTCAGTTGGGAGGAATTCCGGCAGATGACGCCCTCCATTCTGGGGCTCGAAATCTCGCGCCTGGCGCAGGTTCTGGCGGAGGACGGGCGGTCTACGCAAGAGCGCAACACGCTGGTAGTGGCCAGGCATGAACTCCGGCGCTTTGTCGGTTGCGTGGCAGAGGTAGAGCCGCAACAGGTGACCGGGTGCGGTAAGCATCTGGCCGCGGCCCTTCTCGCAGCGGCGTTTGTGCGGGGCGAGCGCGATAGTACCGCACTTTCCTACGTCATAGGCCGGCTGCAATACGTCCAGGATCGGATGGCGTATATCTACTGAGGGATGTTCATACCCTGCGACATTTTGGGGACTTGGCGGTATCAATCGTGCGGCCCGGCATCGTTCGGACGCACCAGGAGGCCTTATGTATAAGAAAATTTTCGTACCGGTAGACAATTCGGAGCATTCCATCTGTGCCGTTGATTTAGCCGTCGAACTTGCCCAAGAGTTTGACGCATCCATCGTGGGTAGCCACGCCTATGCGGCGCGCATGCACGATTACCGGTTCAAGCAGATGGAATACACGCTGCCGGAGGAATACCTGGTGGAAGACGCCATGGAGAAGCAGCGCAAGATTCATGATACGCTGATCACCATGGGGCTGGAGTTGATTTCCGATTCATATCTCGTGGTGGCGGACAAGCGGTGCAAGGAAGCCGGCGTTGCGTTCGAGCCCAAGATGTATGACGGCAAGAACTGGAAAGTCATCGTCCAAGACATAGAGGACAGTGGGTACGACCTGGTCATTCTGGGTGCTTTGGGCCTTGGCGCGGTCAAGGATAGCGTACTCGGAAGTGTCTGCGAACGGGTAACCCGCCGCGTGCGCACCGACACCTTGGTGATAAAGCAGCTGGAGCCCGACAAGAGCCTGGATAAGGGAAGCATCGTGGTGGGCATTGACGGCAGTCCGGAGTCCTTTGCCGGCCTGAAGACCGCGCTCGCACTTGGCCGAAGGCTAGGCCGGCAGGTTGAGGCGGTCTCGGTGTATGATCCGTACCTGCACTACGCGATGTTCAACAGCATCGTGAACGTTCTGACGGAAAAGGCCTCCAAGGTATTTCGGTTTAAGGAGCAGGAGCAGCTGCACGAGGAAGTTATTGATACGGGACTGGCAAAGATTTATCAGTCGCACCTGGAAGTGGCCCGGCGCATAGCCGAGGAAGAGGGCGTGGATCTCAAGATTACGCTCCTGGACGGCAAGGCGTTCGAGAAAATGCTCCAGTACGTTCGCCGGGAAGAGCCCTGGCTGCTGGTGCTGGGACGCATTGGCGTGCATAGCGACACGGACATGGACATAGGAAGTAACACGGAAAATCTGCTGCGGCAGGTGCCGTGCAACGTTCTCTTGTCCAGCCAGCGGTATACGCCGCCCGTGGACGTGAGCGCAGAAGCGAGCATGATCTGGTCTGAGCCCGCGACACGAATTCTCAATACGGCGCCGGAATTTGCCCGCGGCATTGCCCGCACGACGATCCACCGGTGGGCGATGGAGCGTGGCCATAGCGTAATTACGCGCAAGATTGTGGAGCAGGCCATGGGGAACATCCTGCCGCGCTCTTCGATGGTCAAGATGGGCATCATAGCGGAAGATGCGGCGGCGGCCGAAATCGAGGCGTCGGACTCGGTGACGTACGTATGTGCCCAGTGTGGCTATGCTGCGCGCGATTTCGAGCCCGTAAAATGCGCGGTGTGCGGCGCGGGTCGGGAAGTGTTCCAGAAACTGGATAAGGAGGCCATAGAAAAGCTCATACCGCTGGAGGGTGGAGTGGAGGAAAGCGCTACCTTCGACGACGTGAAGCTGAAGTGGTCGAAAGAGGCCCGGGAGGAGCTGCGCAAGGTGCCCGACGGCTACCAGATGCGGCGCGCGAGGGCACAAATTGAAAAGCGTGCGCGGGTTCAGCGCATTCCCACCATTTCGCGAGACATGGTGTTATCCGTTACGGACGCGCACTACGAGGACACGAAATACCTAAGCAGCCGAGGCGCTCTCAAGTCACCCGGCCCGAATGGCGACGCTTCTCGCAATGTGCCTTCCCGGCCGGCATTGGAGGAGCTTATTCAAGACGGTGACTTTATGTGGACACCCAGGGCGAAGGCTCGCCTTGACCGGGTCCCGGAAGGGTTCATGCGCAGCCGCACCAAGGACCGCGTGGAAGCGGTCGCACGGAACAGGAATAGCACGCTAATCACGCTTGGCATCACTGAGGAGGGGATCAGAGAAGGTCTCAAACTCATGGAAGAAATGATGCGGGAACAGGCGGAGTCGTGAAGTCCTATCACGATATTGCCTCCGACGGCGGATCCGACGTAGTAGGGCAGGTCACGCGCCAACAGCGTCGCTTGCGGGATCGCCTTGCGGACGTAGAGCATGTTATTGCCGTAATGAGCGGCAAGGGAGGAGTGGGAAAGAGCACGGTTACGGTAAATGTGGCCGATGCACTCGTGCGCGAGGGCCTTTCCGTCGGCATTCTGGATGCGGACATAAACGGAGCGTCCATCCCCAAGATGACGGGTGTGCGAAGCTTTACGCCACGTGCGCAATCTTCGGGCGTAGCTCCCGCCATCGCCAAGTCAGGCATACGGGTGATGTCCATGGACCTGTTCCTTCCCGATGACACCACACCCGTTCTATGGGATGCGCCGTCTCAGAAGGGCGCCTATACGTGGCGACCTATGGTGGAAATGGGCGCGCTCCGGGAGCTGCTTGCGGATACTGAATGGGGAAGGCTTGATGTACTCTTTGTAGACCTTGCTCCAGGCGGAGACAGGCTTGCCAATCTTGCAGATCTTCTTCCTAAGATGTCGGGTGCCGTCGTGGTGACGGTAGGCAGTGCGGTATCGCATCTGGTGGTTGAGCGCTCCGTTACCATGGCGCTGGAAGTATGCCGTGTGCGGGTACTTGGGCTTGTGGACAATATGGGGCGTTATGCCTGCTCCCGGTGCGGGCATGCAGAAGCATTGTTTCCGTCGGAGCGCACCTCGGAGGAAGTGGCAAGAGCGCACGGCATCCCGTTTCTGGGATCCGTTCCGTTTGATCCTCGGATAGCCACCTGTGCCGATTTCGGAATGTCGTTTCTGGAATATGCGCCAGGAAGTAGCGCAGGTGACGCCTTGGTTAATCTGAGTAAATTGCTATATACCAGCCTCACCTAATACCAGCCCGTTCACCCATGAAATTTCTCTGCGTACCCTGTGATGAACCCATGCTGCTGCAGGAGGCATTGGGGCCTGACGGTGGCAGCATGTCGATTGTATACCGCTGCCCGGCATGCCACCGTGATATCGCCATGCTCACCAACAAGATGGAAACCCAGATGGTGCGCTCGTTGGGGGTGAAGATTGGCGGGCAAATGGGTGAGGCACAGCCCATGGAGATGCTGCGCGCTTCCTTAACTGGGCAGAAAGCTGAGGCGAATCCGACGTCTGGATCCCGGTGCCCCTTTACCGGGGTGGTAGCGGCGGCGTACGAAACTTCGGATACGCCAGCTTGGACAGCCGAGGCAGAGGAGCGCATAGCTGCGATTCCGAGCTTCGTGCAGCCCGCAGTACGAAAGCAAGTAGCGGAATATGCACGTGAACGCGGCTATGCCGAGATTACTGCCAAGGTGATGGATGAAGTGAAGGGGCGATTAGGAATGTAGCCGGACATCGCCTGCCGGCCATGCACGTGGGCTCGTACATCTTGGTAAGTTATGGGAATTATTGTATCTACCCACAACCAGGTTCCGAGACACTTATTGAGCGTTTGTCTCCGGGAGAGGCCGGGGGAATTACGAGGTCCGTGCACAGGTAAGTCAGCCAACTGCGTAGGGGAGCATGTGGTATATGCCTGTCCTCCCGCCTGGGGCTTTAGTAATGCCGGAGAGTGTTCAAGGCCCCTGTACACCGTAGTTACGGCTGCGTGCAGGTGAGCCTGTGTTACGATAAACGCTGCTGAGTTCGCCATGAGATCGACCATATGTTTGAACGGAAGTTCCCCTTTTTGCGAACCTAATTTATTGAAGATATACCGGGATTCATACCGATATTAATAATGACGATTGAACTATACTCCTAAGTACATGGGGCCACCAATGACCCCATGTTAAAGAAGATCTTACCCGAGAAAGGTACTTTACTGGGTAGAGTCGCTACCGAATCTTCACTCTCAGCAATTCGAAGGCGCGGGCCTGCAGGTCGGTCATCGCTCCAAGCATCGTAAAAGAGACGCGCTTCTTGCCGATCAGCGGCTCTACCTGATGCCCTCATAGCGTGCCCAGATGCGCCATGAGGGCGGCAAAGCTCAACGCCTTGTGCTGCGTCCGTTCGGAGCGGGCTTTCTGCTCTGCCGAGGGCGAACGTCCTGCCGCATGGATGATACTACGACGGGCAGCCTTCTTGCCTTTCGCGTCATCTTCGGCAAAGAGTATCGGAGCCAGACGCTGCTTCATGTGCCATTCCACGAAGTAAGCCAGCATGCACAGAAAGACGTGGCAGATGACTCTCGGGGCCCTGTAGTGGTGGATGGGCCCTACTTTGAGGTCCACGGTCTTGAGGCTCCGGAAGGCCTGCTCTACAGCGCTGAGCCGCTTGTAATCACCTCTTCCGCAGTCGGCTCTGAGGCTACTGCGGATGGCATACATGCCGTCCAGGGACGCTTTGCTGGCTTTGGAGTCCGCGTCGCGTTGGTAGCCGAAGAAGCCTTCCTTAATGTCCAGATCAAAATGCTTTTCCATCTTCCACTTGCCGATGAGCTTCCCTACACGCAAGCTGATCGCCTTCATGCTGCGCAGGGGATTGCCTTTGCGCCGGGTGGCCACTACGTTTGACATATTGAGCGTTGCCATGATGGATGAGAAAGAGGCCATCCAGGAGTTTCGGGAAGAGAGGTTTCCCATGCCGTGGATGCGCACGCTGGTGGAGCGGGCAGACGATGAGGCCGTCCGCACAGCGTTCGAGATTACCGGCTGATTAACGTCAACAACAATTGGGATCGACGACAATCAAGATCACGTTAAGAAGGAAGGCCGAGATTCGAGGCGGCATTGTTCGACGAAAAAGATTAGCGGCGCCGACCCAATCCCTGGAGCGCAATGACCTTGGCCATACTAGCCTCAACCTCCAAGAGCAATAATCTAGTCGAGGTTGATTAGATGGAAAGCCATCACTCTCGTTCTCAAGGCAATGCGCGAAGCAAGAGCTACGCGTATCGGTAACAGATCGGGGCTTTGGTTCTCTGTTGTGCATCTGGTGTCAATTGTGCGGCAAAGCCCGCTATAGGTCGATCCGCCTGGATCTAAAGACGATGCGCAGCGCCTGGTATGGCTGCCTGTGCATCGATCGATTGGTCTTTCGCTTGCCGTTTCAAAGTGTGGCTTTTCCACAGGTAGTAGATGACCGGGATGACAACGAGCGTCAGGATGGTCGAGGAAACCATGCCGCCCACCATGGGGGCTACAATACGCTTCATCACCTGCGAGCCGGTGCCGTGGCCCCACAAGATGGGTAGCAGTCCCGCCATGATGGCGATCACGGTCATCATTTTGGGCCGCACACGATCGACAGCCCCCACGATAATGGCCTCGTAGAGATCCCTTAATGAAGTCATCTGCCCTTGCATTAGCCTTTCCTTATAGGCCTGGTCGAGGTAGACCAACATGATAACCCCCGTCTCGGCAGCGACTCCCGCCAGAGCGATGAAGCCAACCCCAACAGCGACACTGAGGTTATAGTCGAGCAGATACAAGAGCCAAATGCCGCCAACGAGCGAAAATGGCAACGATAACATCACAATCAGGCTCTCGGTGACGTTCTTGAAATTGAAGTAGAGCAGCAAGAATATGATTAGGAGCGTGATGGGCACTACAAGGCGCATGCGCTTCCGAGCCCGTTCCATGTACTCGTACTGACCACTCCAAACGATGCTGTAACCTTCAGGAAGCGTCACTTGCTCATTGACGGCTGCGCGAGCATTCTTTACGTAAGTACCTACATCGATATCACGGATATCAATGTAGAGCCACGACGTCTTACGCGCAGTCTCGCTCTTGATTACTGGCGGGCCTTTGACGATGCTGAAATCAGCCACATAACTGAGCGGAATCTGGGTTCCCGTGGGCGTTGGAATCAGCACCCGCTTGAGCGCAGGCAAGTTATCACGCAGTTCGCGGCTGTAGCGTACGTTCACCGGGTAGCGCTCCAGGCCCTCAACGGTCTGCGTAACGTTCATCCCCCCAATGGCCGACACGATCACGTCCTGTACATCACCCACGGTAAGGCCGTACCGGGCGGCCTCTTCGCGGTCAATCTGATAGTCGAGAAAGTTGCCCCCGACCGTCTTGTCGGCGAAAGCACTCAGCGTGCCCGGGACCATCTGTACGACGGCGGCGATGCGCTGCCCCAAGTCCGAGAGCACATTCAAGTCCGGTCCCATAAGCTTGATACCCACCGGGGTCTTAATGCCGGTCGAAAGCATGTCGATGCGCGTCTTGATGGGCATCGTCCAGGCATTCGCCAAGCCGGCGAAACTGATGGCGGCGTCGAGCTCTCGGACGAGCTTGTCCATCGTCATACCCTCGCGCCAATCGTGCTCCGGCTTGAGTGTGATGGTTGTCTCCAGCATCGACAGCGGTGCCGGATCGGTCGCTGTCTCGGCCCGCCCAGCCTTGCCAAAGACATGTTCCACCTCCGGAAAGCTCTTGATGATCTTGTCGGTTTGCTGCAAGATCTCCTTGGCCTTGGTGATACTGATGCCGGGATCGGTAGTAGGCATGTAGAGCAGGTCACCCTCGTTCAAGGGCGGCATGAATTCTGAGCCGAGCTTGCCAAGCGGATAGACCGTTGCTGCCAGGATCATCAGTGCTGCCACAATCGTCGTCCACCTGAAGCGTAACACCCCTTGAATCACGGGCCGGTAAATACCAATCAGCAGGCGGTTGATAGGATTTTTCTTTTCGGGCAGGATCTTGCCGCGAACAAAATATCCCATTAGGACCGGGACGACGGTGATCGCCAGGAGCGCCGATGCCGCCATGGCGTACGTCTTTGTGAAAGCCAATGGCTTGAAGAGGCGCCCTTCCTGTGCCTCCAGCGTGAAGACGGGCAAGAAAGAAAGCGTAATAATTAGGAGCGAATAAAAAAGTGCTGGGCCGACTTCTTTGGACGCGTCAATGATGATGCGCCAGTGGTCTTTCTTTCCCGCGTGGCGCTCAAGGTGTTTGTGCGCGTTCTCGACCATCACGATGGCTGCGTCGACCATGGCCCCGATAGCGATCGCGATACCGCTGAGCGACATAATGTTGGCATTGAGGCCCTGGACATACATCACAAAAAATGCCATCAGGATGCCCATCGGGAGAGTA
This sequence comes from Rhodothermales bacterium, assembly GCA_965216255.1. GTDB lineage: Bacteria > Bacteroidota > Rhodothermia > Rhodothermales > Bin80. The sequence goes on along the minus strand of OZ244148.1, from coordinate 1,287,132 downwards.
AAGATCGCCACGAAAGCGCTGCGAACATGTAGCAAGAATAGGATCGTTACCAGCGCGACGATGATGCTTTCTTCAAGGAGCTTCTCTTTCAGGTTGTTAATAGCTCGTTTGATGAGACCGCTGCGATCGTAGGCCGTCTGGATCGTCACCCCCTCAGGCAACCCTGCTTTCAGTTCTGCTAGCTTTGCTTTCACAGCATCGATTGTCTTCAGCGCATTTCCCCCGTAGCGCATCACAACGATGCCGCCGACTGTTTCGCCTTCGCCGTCCCAATCGGCGAGTCCGCGTCGCAACTCGGGGCCAAGGTGCACGTGAGCAATGTTGCGAACAAGGATGGGTGTGCCATTCTCGTCGACACCGACGGGCGTATTCTCCACATCTTGGATGGATTGGATATAGCCCAGGCCACGCACCATGAACTCGGTCTCGCCCATCTCTATCAGCCTGCCTCCTACATCGTTGTTGCTCCTCTGGAGAGCCATGCGCACTTTGGACAGTGGCACGTTGTAGGCCCGCAGTTTATTGGGGTCAACCTCCACTTGATACTGCTTTACGTAGCCGCCGATGGAGGCCACCTCGGCCACCCCGGGTACGCTCATCAATTCGTAGCGCAAAAACCAGTCCTGGATCGAGCGTAACTGCTGTAGGTCATGGCTGTCGCCACCGTCAAGGACGTACTGGAAAACCCAGCCGACACCGGTGGCGTCCGGCCCTAGCGTGGGGGTCACGTCACCGGGCAGGCGATCGCCTACGTAGTTTAGATACTCTAGGACGCGGCTGCGTGCCCAGTAAATGTCGGTGCCGTCTTCGAAGATGATGTAGACAAACGAGTAGCCAAAGAACGAGTAGCCGCGTACTACTTTGGCGAAGGGTACCGCCAGCATGGCCGTTGTCAAGGGATACGTCACCTGGTCTTCGACGACCTGCGGGGCTTGTCCCGGATACTCCGTGAATACAATGACTTGCACGTCACTCAGATCAGGGATCGCATCAACCGGCGTGCGAAGCATCGCCCAAATGCCAGCCGACCCGATTGCGAGGGTAAAGAGGACGACCAAGAACCGGTTCTTGACCGAAGCCTCAATGATCTTTTCTAGCATGGTACTCTGGAGTGAGCGGCCAGGAAAGGCCGGTGGCCATTGACATACCACGTCTCAGCTTAACGGAGCTGATGCTCCGCTTGTCCATGGGGCGGGGTAGGAGCCATTCCAGGCATGGCTTCCGAGTTCTCACCAGCCGAATGCGGCTCCGAGGGTATCCGCCCTTGTAGCATCTTTTGAATGGTTTCCTGCAGACGGCTCTCGCTGTCAAGCATGAACTGGGCCGAGGTGACGACATCTTCGTCGCCTGACAGACCTGTGAGGATTCGTACGTATTTGTTGCCCGCTCCACCATCCTCTCCGATCAAAACCTCGCGTGGCTCGAACCGGCCTTCACCGCGCACAACAAAGACGATTGCGCGCGTCCCCGATCGTATCACAGCCTCCGAGGGTACTACGAGTGCATCAGGAATAGTCTTGCCTTGAAGTTGCACATTGGCATACATGCCTGGCTTCAGATCCAGATTGGGATTGGAGAAGATCAGGCGTACGTGGACATCACGGGCTCTCTCGCGCAGAACAGGGTATATGTAGGACACCCTGCCGATGTAAGTCTTCCCCGGCAAGTAAGACAGCTCCATTTCGACTCGTTGCCCGTCACTGATCCACGGCACTTCATTGTCGTAAAAGCTGGCGTGCACCCAAACTGTTCGCAGATCTGCGATTTCGAATAGGTCATCTCCAACCTCGATGTAGGCGCCTTCGATGGTGTTTCTTTTCACGACGATTCCGGTCGCAGGGGCTTCGAGAAGGATCGTTTTCTTAACCTCACCGGACCGCGACAGGTGCTCAATCTCCGATGTCGGGATGTCCCAGTATTCGAGGCGCCTGCGGGCTGAAGCCAGTAGCTTCTCAGCATCTTCCCGGACAGCAGGCATGCTACTCTTGCCGAGTAGCAGGTAGCTCTTAAGTGCCAGCAAATATTCTTGCTGGGTAGACACCAGTTCCGGGGAATAGATCTCCAGTAACGGATCCCCCTTCTGGACCTGGTCGCCCACGAAATGGACGTAGAGCTTTTCAATCCAGCCGGAAATCTTGGTGTTCACCAAGTAGAGACGCTCTTCGTCGTATTGAACCTCACCGACCGTGCGGATTATGCGGGAGAAATCCACCCGCTGCACATGACCGGTGCGCACACCCATGTTCTGGACGGTTGCCGGATCGATGGAAACGGTGCTGCCTGAACTCCTTCCGGCCTCATCTTCGTAGATGGGAATCAGATCCATGCCCATTTTCGACTTGCCGGAGCTTTCGTAGGTCTCCTCCGGATCCATGGGTGCTTGCCAGTAAAGGATTCGTCGACCGTCATCTGGAACTCCTTCTTGGGGGTTGGTCACCGTTTCATTGGAGGTGACGCGCCCGAGGAGGAATCCACCGGCCAGGACCATCACAAGCAGCAGCGGAATCCCGACTTGTTTGATGAATGGTTGCGTGTTCATGGTATTTGATATCTGGCTGGATACCGAGTTGGACATCTAGCGCGTGCTGAGATCTGCAAGCGAGACAACGCCGAGTACCCGTTCAAGGGCGGCCGTCACTTTGAGGTAGCGCGCAAAAGTGTCCTCATAGGTGGTGCCAAGCGAAAAGAGGGTTTGCTCTGCATCAAGCAAATCAAGGTAATCCGTGCGGCCCGTGGTGTAGGAGCTGAGAGTGGCCTGGAGTGTTAACTCAGCTTGGGGAATAAGGCCTTCCTGGAACAGTGCGAGCTGTCGTGCTACTTCGCGTAGCCGATTCATGAAGTCTGCAATCTGCGTTGTGAACGAAGTTTCAAGCGCTTCCTTGCGGGCATTGACCAGCCTGCGACGCACGTGGGCTTCTTCCAGTTGGGCCCGCAGCCGAGCGCGCTGGAGTGGTACTTTGATGACTGCACCGATGGCTATGGCATCGCGTCCGGTGTCCCTCGCAGGCACATCGGCCCTGCCGATATCGAAGTAGGTGACGTTAAGGCCGAAATCGGGCTTGAATTGTTTACGGGCCAGCGCAATTTCTGCGTCGGCACGCTGTGCCGCTGCGGCAAGTGCATCTACTTCGGGGCGTTCCCTGAGGGCCACCTCTAGTAGTGCGACAGCGTCGAATTGAATAAAGGGCGGGGGCTCGACCTGGATAGCAGCCATAAAGGCATTGGATGTCGGCCGGTTGAGCAGGCGAGCCAACGTCTCGGCGGCCGTTCGGCGCTGCTCTGAAAGCTCGAGATGCAAACGAGAGAGGGTATTCTTCTCCAGCTGCGCTTTCAGGATGGCCTGTTGTACGTCGATGCCTACTTCGTACCGCGTTGCGGCAGCCTCTTCGAAGCTTCGCAGCCTGTCCTGAAAGGCAAGTAAGTGCTGCTCCTGCTGCTGGATGCGATAGAGTTCGTAGTAAGCTTGCTTAACCTGATGCAAAAGATCTTCTTCAAAGGTTGCGGCTTCAAAGCCTTCAACTTCAGCACTCAGGTCGGCTATATCCCGTTGAAGCCCCGTTTTTCCCGGGTAGGGGATTATCTGCTCAACACTCCATTGGCTGCGCTTCTTACCGCGTGCGGTAAGAAGCGAGTAAGGCTGGTAGACGATCCTCACCGAAGGATCTGGCAGCGCAGACACTTGGCGGCCTCGCGTAGCCAGCGCCTCTGCCTCTAGGCGAGACGCCCGCAATGATGGGTTGCTGGTCCGCAACTCTGCAAGTAGATCGCCGAGGTTAAGTAGCGTGTCAGCCGGCACATCTGATCGATGCTTCCCATGGGCAATGGCCGGAAATAAAAGTAAGGCGAAAACTATGGCGCGGACTGCGCCAATGAATTGGATCAGCTTCATGAATTCCTGACCTTATAGGACTGCCTAGTGCAAAGACGTAGAAGTGCGGTCGAGCCGGCACTTCAAGGGGCCGGGGCAATCAGAAGCCTATCAGATCAGAAACGTAGCGAGGAAGGCCTGCCTGTCAATGGCAGGGGGGGCGGTAGGCAGTAGCGTAGTAGAGATACGCTTGAGTGTAAGGGTCCTGACTTCTTCCTCGAATGCAGAATCAGGGAGGTGGGCCAAGAGATTCTCACCCCCACCGCGCCAACAGGTCTCGGAACGAAATGCTACTTCTTCACCTGTAGGAGCCGATTCGAATGCACAGCACGGCGGAGCATGAAGCGAACAAGGTGCGCCATCCGCATGCATCGTGTCATTCCCGTGTGTGCAGGGAATTGCCAGCGCAATAGCAGGCTTATGGGACGGCGAGGATTCGGAGTGACTGGTCTCGTGTCTATGCGAGTCGTCTTGACTCATGGAGCAGTCCGTTCGTACTAACGGTCCTAATCCGCTAAGCAGCAAGCCTAGGCTAAGCACAGCAGGAAGTAGCCTATATGTTCTAAGCGCAGCGAGCATCGATCACAATTCAATCAACGATCCACTTTTCCTAGGTCGTGTAGCGTTGGCAATTCGACAACATTGGCCCTGAAGTAAGCCCGAAAACACTTGGTGTAGACGACTCCAAAACAATACCCACTGAACTAAGTAAAGCTCCGGGTGATCCAGACAAACGGAAGAGTTGCGTAACTGCATTGGAGATGCAGGTAGGTCCTCCGTAGCCGCCCTACAGGGGGAGGCAGCAAACTCAGCTGATATGGGTACGCCGACGGTTGATGAATACGAATACCTCGCCCGAGAGCGGATCCCGCCTTAGATCCGTACGAACAAGACCACAGAGCCCGTCAAAGCTGCTGACTTCGACGGTTTCAGAGATGTAAAGCGTTGTTTTTATTGGGCCGATGCTTCCGACTGAACACAACAAAACCGCCTTACTGCAGGACAATAACGCCGTCCAAGAAAGCTACTCCCCAGACTCCTCTTTCAGCGGGACCGTACTTTGCTGCAGCGTTAGACCTACCGCCTTGTAGAGATTGATCTGCTGCCTGCCTGTGGCCGCGGGCACCAGATAGCGCTTGCCCGTGCCCTGGTCCCGCAATAGCGACACCTCCACTGCCGAGAGCTCCGACAGGATGCGCGCCTCACTCAGCGGCTCCTTGCCACCGTGCATGCTGTTATGCTGGTAGCGCAAGATGCGCAGCAGTGCAAAGGCCACGAAACAGGTGGCCATGTGCGCCTTCACCCGACGCTGCGTCCAGTGAAAGATGGGACGCACTGCCAAGAGAAACTGTCAAATATTGGGTCTGCAGAGTGCCGCGGCATGGGATTGGGGAATTAGAATTAGGCGGCTTGTTTGTCTACTTCTACGCTGTACTCGTGCGGGGTTGTCTGCAATACACGGATGAGCAGCTGCGATCCAGTCAGCCTCCGCCAGCGTTTCTGCGCTTCCCGGGTCAGCTTGTAAACCATCATCAGTGTCGACTCCCGGCTGCCGCATCCCTTGGTTTGCCGTGTACGTTTCCCTGCGCTCGCAAACGTGGACTCAATAGGATTCGAACTCCGAAGGTGAACCCAGTGTTCGGGCGGAAACTGCTAGAAGCTCAAGAGCTCCTCTTGATCCTTGCGCAGACAGGTGAGCGCCTTCTCGTAGGCGCCTCCGAAAAGATGCTCGAAGGTATCGAGCGCCTTCAGGGCATCCTTCCTGGACGGTGCCGTATAGATGCCGCGGAGCCTCTCTTTCGCAGACCCCTGCAGCTTCTTGGGCAGCTTACCCGGCACGTTGGCTGTCTTGTGCACCCAGCATCGCTGTTGTAGCGTGGAGGGGTATACTTCATCCAACGCAGCCCAGGCCTCCGTCTGCTGTGGCCACCTTAGGCGCTACGTCCAAGCCTCGTTGTCCAGCAATAACTCCTTCCAGGACAGCCTGCTTTCCCGCTCTCTGTCCAGAAGTCCTACGAGTTCTTTGCTTCCACCGGATGTCACTCCAATAATAACAAGCATACACGGGCGCTCATTTCCCATGCGGACATGGAAGTACAGCCCGTCAGCCCAGAGGTAAACATGCCGCTTGCCCGCGGGGCCCCGATTGTTCCATTGCCGGTATTCCTCTAGCCAGGCCCCCTTGAGTCGGCTGATCGACGATGACGACAGGTTGCCAGCTTGCGGCCCGAGTATGGCCTCCAGGGCCCGAGGAAAGTCGTTGGTCGAAACTGCCCGCAGGTACAAGGCCGGAATGAGTGCATCAGCCGATCTTCGATCGGCCAACGACGGACTGCGGCGCATATAGCGCGGCAGTATGGCGCTGGTGAAGGTATGCCCTTCTCGAGGGTCACGGACATGGGGTCGCTGGATCGCTAGCGGGCCCGCACCCGTGAGGATTTCTCTCTGCGGATGGTGGCCATTGCGTTTGACGACTCGGTGGCCGTGCTCATTCCGCAGGTGTGCATGGGCCTTCACGTAGTCGTCGGCTTGCCGCTCGAGCGCTGCCTGAAGCATGCGCCGGGCGGAGCTGCGCACCAGGTCATCCAGGGTGCTGAGTGCCTCCTCACGGGTAAGGAGTGAGTGTACGTTGGATTCTGTTGGGTCTGTTATACGATGTAATCCGGATATGCGCGTCTAGGGCGATTGATGGGTACTCCCCAATCCCATGCCGCGGCACTCTGCAGACCCAACATCTGACAGTTTCTCCACTGCCAACGCGCGCTTCAGCACGCGGAAGCCTTTTTCTATCCGCCACAGCTCGCCGTACTGGGCCTACACCTCCTGCGGCGCGAGCGTCTCCAGGCTGGTCCACAGCCCGTGCAGGCCGCCACAGGCCTGGTCCTTCTCTATCGCCTCTTCGTTCAGACTCACCGCTCCCTGGTCCAGGAACCGACCGCTCCTGCCCTTGCCCTTGACGCCCTGCGCCAGATTGAGCTTGGCCTTTTCTACGGCTTTCTGCCTGTCGTGCGCATCCTTGGCTGCTTTCTTCGGACAGTGCCGCAGGACCAGGCGTCGCCCGCCGAGGCGCCTTTCGGCAACCATGCGGCCTTCTGCCATGGACTGCCACTCTTGCACTGCCGTGATGTCGCGCGAGACCTTCTTCCCCATGGAGCGCAGCCGGGCCGGCGCCACAAAGTCGTATCCTTTGCTAAGAAGCAGCGCCAGATTCTCTTGACTCATCATGCCGGCATCGGCTACGAAGACCACGTTGCCCAAGGCGAAGCGCTGCTGCAGCGCCGCTATGGCCGGATCGAGGGTCTTGACATCGGTCGTATTGCCGGCAAAGAGCTCATATCCTATGGGCAAACCCTGCGTTGTCTGGATGAGCGCTACCTGCACGTTGCCGTCCTTGCTGTAGCCCTTCTCCCAGAGCTCATCCTCACGGTTCGAAGCAAAGCTGAGCGTCGTAACATCAAAGAAGAGTCACGTCTACCTTGCCGCCCAAGAGGCCCGTCACCTCTTGGGAGACGATATCCTGCAGGCGCCTGATACGGCCTTCGTTTACCGCTCCCCATCATGCGGTAAAACTTCTCTACCGGCACTTCAGAGCGCTCTTCTTTGGAGAGCCGCCGGGCATGGCCGCTCTTGCCGCCCTTCGGAGCCGCCAGGCGTAGCAGTACGGCCTGCCGGAACAGACGCCGGGCCATGCCTTTCGGTGAAGACATCACCGAGCCCAACCCGTCGCAGAGGGCCCCGAAAACTTCATGGAAGCTCACACACACGCGCTTCGTTTCCTCCAGGGCACGGGCATCCCGGATGGGCAGCGGTTTTGTTTGCTGCTTGCGCCTGCGGGCCAGGAGGATCTCGTCTGCGCTATCGGCGGCGGGAAAGAGGGAGGGTTGTTTCTCCTCTTGTAAGCGGCGCATTTCGAGTTCGGCGACACCGAGCAGGGCCCCCTAGGGCCATGCCTTCGGGGGCGCTGCCCATGTGGCGCACGATCTTGAGTCGGGGTTTGCCTTCGGTATTTCTATACCCGTACACGATCTGTACGGTGACGTTCTTGGTAGTTTTTCGTCTGAGCCCGGATTATTCACCAGCCAATAGTATACAGGTGTAGACAATGGAGGAGGGGCTGTCGGAAGTGGTACATTCTGTTGTAAGGCAGCAATATCTTCGTGGAGCCTGCCGCAAAGCTGGTTTTGGCGTGGATGCAGGGCAATGAGCCCCGCGAATGGCCTGTTTTCGAGGCAAAGGCGTACCGTGAAGACGTACCACTGCCGTTGAATAAGCCCGTACAGTCCAGAACCGGTGCTGCGCTAATGAGCGCGGCACGGCCTCATTCCAAGGCAACCCACGTCAGCTGCTGGTAGCGCCCCCAGAACTGTCGCCAGAGCGCTACGGCGCTGAAGGCTATCCGGATTTCGATATTACGTGCGTGCCGCACTACCGGCGCCCCAACCTTCAAGACCTCCTTCTGAGATGTCTTCAAGTGCATGTGCCGTGCTCCCGGCTGCTTCATGGTGCAGCGACCCAGGTGTAGCACCTCGTACACAAGCAGGCAAAGCTGCAGCAGGACTTCATTGTGCGCCTAAAACGGCGTTTCTTCCGGCTGCGCTTCCTCTTTGCGTGGAATAGGTAGGCCCCGGTAATGGGTCTTGGGGCGTGGCGACGACGACAGCGCCATGGAACAGGCTTGATTGAGTTCTCCCATGTGGGCTTCGGCCTTACCCCTTCTGCAATAAAGATGCAGGATCTCCTCCGCCGAGTAGGCGTGCTCGTCCTCATCGGTAATCAGATAGAAGTGCTCGGGGAACAGTTCCCCGGGATTCGGCAGCACCACCAACACGACGCGCCGCTGGCGCTCCCAAGACAGGGCGCGGTATTGCATAGCACTGTTCCTCTTAGGGTTGTACGCCAGACAAATAGGGCTCGGCCACTGCCGCCAGGACGTCGTTTTCCTTCAGGCGCATTATGTAGCCAATCCAAATCCGCTCCAGCTTACTGCATAACGCTCCACTGTTAAAGGCCGCGTCCAACCGCACGATCACCTTTCGGGCCACATCCGTTCGCAGCCTGAGAGCGATCTTCTTGATAAAGTTGTAGCAGTCGTTTACGACATGCGCATTGCCACGACGCAGCGTGGCGATGCGCATGTCGCCGGTTTCCGCACAACTGGCAATAAGAGGCAGGAAGATGTTGCGCTTGTAGTGCCCGTTATAGGCACTGCCCTGCTGCCGAGCATGGGCATCCACGGGCAATGCGTCTATATCCATGACCAGCGTATCGTAGCGCTTGCCGCCTCTGGCATGCAGGAGGCGCTCCATGGCAAAGGTGGCGACGAATTCGCTCAATCTGGCCAGGTTCTTCTTTGTGCCCAGCCTACCTAACAGCCGGGAAATGGTAGGCTGTGAGGCCAAAGGCTTGCCGTCTTAGAGCCCACCCATCCCTGCCTTCATTGAGGCGATGGGGCGCATGGCCGCCTCATGGCGCAGACGACGCATATCACGCTGGCGCATCCTGCCCTGCGCCAAGAGCAGCAAGACAGGCTGCAAGAGCTCATCAAAGCGATGCGTAATGCGCCCCCGAATGCGGGAATCGCGCAGGACCGCTGCCAGGCGAGCGGTGAGGCCGGTAAGCATGAAGAGCGACCGCAGCAAGATGACTCCGGCATCGGAGGTTAACTTTTCCGAAGGGTGCCCCGTGACTTTTGCAGACTTATTGAAGGGTGCCGTCAACACATGTCCAGCTGCTTTGGAGGCCATGGGATTCACCTTGAGCGTATTTATGGTTCGGTATTCAAACCGAAAAAACTACTACGATGTTCCCGTATAACCGAAACATAATCAAGAGCTTACAAACCAAATAAGTCTGCCTTCAAACATCGACTTCGCATTTATGTGAATAATCTGGGCTGAGGGTGCGCACAAGCATAAATGGGTGTAAGATACGCAATAGACCTGCTGAACACTGTGACGAATCCATGACCTGAACACAACTTTCACGAATTGACGATTTCCCATTACGAAGCCACGGTCCTCACGCTACCGTCGAAGCCAGGTCACAGGCGCATTTATTTATGCCCTACCCTTATGGCCAAGAATAATTGTGGCAAAATAGTACATTGTTGTCACCGTCGCGGTGGAGTTTTCGTGAGGGGAGTTGGTTAGGCAATTCAGTCTAATCAGTGAAGTTTAGGTTTAACTTAACCATAATCGGTGAGGGATTTAACAGGTATGGGTACTGTTACCATGTTCTTGCGTCGTGCCGCCGCCATGGCGATCGTCGTACTATTATTTGCAGGCACGGCCTGGGCTCAGTTCGTTCAGACGGACGGCCAAGATCTGTTCGCGGCGCGAAACGGCGACGCTCTGTCCTGTACCGTTGCGGCCGATCCCTGTAGCCTGGGTAGCGCCATTAACGCCGTTAGAGCTCCCGGGACGAGGATGGTGCGGGATCCAATGGATATAACTAAAGATACGCGACCGGGAGAGCTCCCCTTTCGCGAAATGGCGGAATCTATTTACGATACCGTGTGGGTGCGTGTCCGCGAGGAGGGCGCCACGTCCCGTTTCGACGATAATTTCACGGTGGGAGCTAACGGTTTTGTGTTCGCCGCGTACTCGGGCAGCGCTAGCCCCTCCCCCTCTAGTGGCTATATCGTGATTGAGGGGGACGTAACCTTCAGCGGGTCCACGTTCATCGTTGCAAAAGGAAGTACGCTGCGGCTCGAGTCGGACGAGGTGACAATGACGGGGGCGGCAAGCGGAAAGGGAGAGGTTGTGCTGGGCGGTGGTCCCGAGACGTTGGTGCTGAACGTGCCGGATGGCAATTTCTGTACAATGGGCTCGTTCGAGAAGCTTACGGTTATTGACGGCGTGGACGTTAAGACTGGTGCGTGTTCCTCTGGAGTCATAAATAGGCTTTCCATTAAGTTCGATCTTGTCGTCGGGCGTGGGGCCACGCTTGACATGGGTGACGTAGAGTTGTGGATCGATGCTATCGTCAACCATGATTTCACCTACGTTGAAAGTACGGACCTGTATGACAGGGCAGACCTCTTGGGCTCGACCTTGGTAGAGGCCGGTGCGAGCATCGTGGGTAATGAGCTGTTGGTGCTGAATCCCTTGCGTGAGAACGTATCACTTGCCCCGGATGACGGGCAGAGCCTGACAACTGTTCGCGATACGCTAGACTCGGGAATATATGCGTTCAGTGAAAATTGCGAGACCTACGATTTTTTTCCGTACGGGTGTGGGCCACCAGGTAACAGGAATCCTCTTGCGCCCCTTCCGGGCGAATTTGGGATTGTCTGGTTTCTTCCTGCTAGCGCTCCCGTTCCAGAGGGAGAGACTGTGATCCGGGCGTATTATTTCGACTACGGCTATTACAATTCGCCGGACCTTTGCTACGAGATAACCGGCGGAGGCAGCATCAGGATGGATATGTTGAAGACCAGCCAGGCAGGCGTCTGCATTTCAGTGCCGCGCATAGGCAACGGCGGCACGATCACCAATACCGCCGGCGCGCTTTACTTCAAGGAGACCACCGGCCTGGACGGTACGTTCCGCAATTTGGGACGTGCACGCACGGAGTTCTGGGCGCTTGAGACGCTCACGGAAGACTTGGAGATTTCTGGTACAGGTAGCGATCATCCGTACAACGAATACAACAGCATTAGGCCGACCAACTTTGCGAATCTGGTCGGGGATGACCGGCTTCCGGAGAGCAGCTCGGTGTTAAATGCGCAGTGCGATGGTGAGGGTGAAACCGGGCGTGCGAGTGGCGTCTACGTCTTCAGCGAGCTTCGCATTCTTGGAGGCATTATCCTGGACGACACGGATAGCGTGGACCGCACCGAAGAGATAGACCATGTAGCTGGTAATTCACTTGGGATCAGATATGGCACTAAGTGCAAGGAGGGCCTCCATTTCTTGGCGGACGATTTCCCTGAGGACGACGACAATTTCAGAACCCAGCCCGGAGGTATACCTACCTTAACGTCCACAGTCTTCGGTCCGGCCGATATCATGGGGCAATCCTTCGTCCATCTGGACTATTGGAATAAATTTCACAACGTAGCCTTCGAAGAAGACATCTACGTTGAGAATGACAGTGCATTCACCACGGTGATTCCGGCTATCTCTCGCACATATTCTGGTTCCAATGATGGCCGGCAAATTTTTCCCAACGTGTGCGGCTATGGCGGTCCCCGCGAGGAGTTAGGCAACAAGGTGGTTCTACGGGGTGACCTGGATCAGGACGTCCGTTTCAGTTCGGTTGTGAGCTTCGATGCACTCCAGATTGACAAGTCGAGCGCTGATGTAACGGTCACGCTGACTACGGGCGATACACTTTGGGTAAGGTCCCTTGAACTTCGCTCGGGCGAGCTGGTCACCAATGGCAAGCTCGACATGGAAGACTCCGAAATGGAGAGCACCTTCTTGACCAAGTATCCAGAAGCGTCTCTTTCGAAAGGCACTTCGGATCTGGCCTACACCGGACGCCAGTCTTTGCCAACTCGCATTAGGTACACCGGTACGGGTGATGATACGACGGGCGACGAGGTGTATTCCCCGTTCGAGGACGGAAGCGCCACGCGCGTATTCACGATAGAATGGTTACAGATATGGAAGCCGGATGACGCCACGGTGACCACCAATGAGCATATGGGATTGAGGGGGTTCCTGGACCTGCATTCCGGCATGCTCGAAGTTGGCGAAGACAAAGAGCTTCTGCTGGGCAGGGAAGTGTGGGTAGAATACGGCGGTGGCGAGGTTAGCGGACCCGGCGAAATTTTCATCTTGACGGGAACGGATTACAAGCCGGAGAAGCATGGGCTTACTCTCTCCTATTACGGTGCCCAAGATCGGGACGCGGGTTACCTGTGGCCAAATTCAGCGACGGCGCCGGGCTTGCCCTTCATAGCCAACGTGGAAGTTAATGGTGCCAATTGGTGCAGCGCAAGTCCGAACATACGGCTAAACCCCGGCTACAGCCGCTTTGAGCACAAGCTTGAAATTTACGCCGGATCGCTCGACTTGGCAGGCCAGCACTTGGTTGCGCATGCCGATGTAGAAAATTTTACCAATAACGTCACAATTTATGACAGGGGCAGCCTGTGTGACTCGTCCGCGGGTGTCTCGTGTGGCGGCGGAGGCGCAGGCTCGGAAGCCGGCGAGCGTGAAAGGCGCGAATTCACGGAGGAGGACAAATATGCAACGCGCGACCGGTCGGATGCGTCGCTAGTCGCCATGCCCGCCGCTGGCGATGAGAGAATGGCAATTAGAACTGCGCAGCGGAAGGTGCCGTATGAGGCTCCGACGGGCATACCCGAGTGGACGCTAGCCACGAATATCATTGATACGATTGATGAGGGCATAAAGGTGGTGAGTGCCACGGGAAGCAGGGTTGCTGTCGACGAGCTCGGTGATCAATTGCAAGTCCTCCGGTCGTCGCAAGTGTCCGTTGCCAAGACAGCCAGAACGGGTGGCGCGCTGCACTTTGTAGGCAATGGTTATTCGTGGCTTAACCTCGAGACTTTTGAGCCCAAGATACTGCCCAGTGTCATTGTCGAACGTTGGCTGGACCAGGATATTTCAAACGGTGTTGTTACCGTGCGAGGTTTAAAAATTGAGCCGGAGTCGGGCAACAATAGCAGTGCCAATCTGGATGTTGTCGCCTTCACGGATCTGACCATAGAGCATGGCCTTGTAGTTATCAGCGACAGCATAGACGTCTTACACGTTATGAGCGATCTGTGGTTACGTCCCTATGGTGGCTTGTTCTACAATGAAAGTGCGGCTGATCTTAATCCAGCGGACAGTGAGGGTAATAGGGCGTTCGGCCCGATCCCGCAGACGCTCAAGGTGGGCACTGACAATACGGCGGGCTCGTTCCTGCACACGGGTGGACTTGTTCGTGTCCATGGCGGCGTAATGAGCGTGTATGGAGACTTTGTTATGGAGGCCGAATTCGACGGTACGCCCACCTTCTACCTGCAGGGTGGCAGCCATACCGTGATGGGCGATTTTCATGTGGGCCCGAACCCTGAGGACGATGAAGACGGCCGTACCGTTTACGCGCACGGCGAAGGCTGTGCGGGTACGTTCGTGGCGGCGGACACCACCGGTAGCACGACGGTCATGGGCGATTATCGCTTCGAGGGAACGGGTGACTGTTTTGGCGACGAACAGTACTCCGCAGCAGAGCAAGGCCTTTCCGGCAATGTGACGTTCATGGGCGATTCGACGCAGACGATAATGCATCGCCAGGATCCGGACGCGTATTTCGGATCGGTCACACTGCATTCTACCGCCGACGATCCCTCGAAGGCATTCGTCTTTGATGGGCCGGTGGTGCAGAACGTCTACGGAACGCTGACGCTGAAACGCGGAGTCATTACCCCCTCCAGCATTGAGACTCCGTGGACCATGTACAGTACGGAAAGTGAAGAGGATCTGTTGGGCCGCAATTCGGCAACCATTGGTGCGGTCATGCTGGGGTCGCGTGAGAGCTATTTCAAGGGTGCCATTACCCGGGCAGTGACGGAAGGCTTCGCTGGTGGCGGCGTGGTGACCGGCGGTTACCTTTTCCCTGTGGGCATCGCCAAGGGCGACTCTACGACGGCGCGGGTCGTGGACTCCTTTCGACCGCTTATACTGCAGTTTTCTGACGATTTAGGAATAACGAGGATGGTCACGGTGGATTACGTCCAGCAGCTGTCAGCCAACTTGGTCCAGTGGCCGGATGAAGGGATAGTAGTGGATGGGTATGGGGGTGGTACGCTAACGCTGGACGCCGTAGCGAACCAGTTCTGGCTGGTGACCTTTGACAATATTCCGGCACAGGATCCCAATATCCGTGTAGAGGCGGAAGGTCTTCCGAACGTGTTTGATGCGAAAGGGCTGCGGCTCGTGCAGTGGGACTGCGACCTGGCAAATCCGGGAGTGCCAACCAATCCGAGGCTGGCGGGAGTGTACGACTTGGAAGATGACGGCACGGGCGTCGATGACGGGTCCTTTGCGGTCAACGACCGGATCAACGGCGTGCTAAACCTCACGCAGGAAGGAGTGAAAGTTGGGAGGTGCAACATCTTCGGTATCGCGTCGAATTTCCTCCTGAACCCGGTTAACATGCCACCGGTATCGGGAGGGTTTGCACAGGTTCAGTACGTGCAGAACGTGGCCAATACGACGGTGGACGTATACATGGATGGCAACCGCATCCTCAATGATCAGGCTTTTCAGTCGGCGACGCAGTTTGTTAACGTGGCAGGTGGTGAGCACACAATAGAAATCGTGGCAGCGGGTGATGCGGACAACTCAAGTCCCTTGGCTAGTGCGACGGCACGCTTCATGCACGAAGGTAGGTATGACGTCATCGTCCACGGTGACGCGACTGAGGTGACCGTGAAGGTCGTGGATGGTGTCCGTATGAGTGCGAGGGACGAGAACAGTGTGGAGTTCTTCATCGTGCACGGGGCACGTGAACTTGGCGCAGTGGACGTCCGCCTAATCAATCCAATCAATAACGTGGAAGTCTTGGGCGCTCCTCTTGCCAATAACCTAGACTGGGATGATGTGGGCAAGTACATTCGGCTGGAGCCAGGTGCCCACAACTTAGAAATAACCACGAGTAACAATGATCGGCAGATTGATGTCTTCCATCTGGAGTTGGAGGAATACAGTCAGCAGACGTTCGTGCTTAACCTGTCGGGGCAGGGCAAGTCTTCTGCTGAAGGTCTAACGCTGTTAGGAGTGGAGCAGGACGGCTCGACGTTCTTTCCTATGGTGATTACCGCAGCGGAAACGGAGGAGGAGCTGCCGAGCGAGTTTGCGCTCAAGGGCAACTATCCGAACCCGTTCAATCCGTCGACGAATATCCAGATCGATCTTCCAGAGGCGGCGGAAGTGACGGTGGAGATCATCGACATCCTTGGAAGAACCGTGATGACGGTTCCGGCGATAGAGCTTGAGGCGGGTGCGAAGCGGAATGTGGAGGTGAACGGATTGCGCTTGGCGTCGGGGACGTACCTGTACCGAGTGATCGCCAGAAGTGCCTCGGGTGTCAATATCGATACGGGAAGAATGGTGCTGGTGAAGTAGGCAAGCCCCTCGCAGAAGCTGCCATGACCAGCCCTCGGGACATGACGGGCGTGTACATCCCGGTCGTCGCATTATTGTTGATCTTGGGTGCTGTCCTGCTCTTGAGAGGGCAAGGGGGGACTGCCACCACGGTGAATGATCGGGCCCTAGAGAATTCCGATGGCTCGGCCGATTTCAGTCACCCGGACCTGTTCTTCGCCTACCATACAGAGATTCGTACTGCGGAAGACAGCCCGGACTATCCTGTGAACTACCGCATGGCCGAGTTTGAGAGTGCGCTTGCCGCGCGCAAAAAACCGGGTAAGAAGCTGGACTGGGTGGAACGGGGGCCAGCGAACGTGCCGGGCAGAACGCGGGCGCTGTTGGTGGACCCCGACGATTCGAACCATCAGACATGGTTTGCCGGGTCGGTCAGTGGAGGGCTTTGGAAGACCATGGACGAGGGTAGGTCCTGGCAGTCTCTCACGGACCACCTGCCCAATTTGGCCGTTTCTGCGCTTGCGATGGCGGATTCGGATAGGGACGTCATTTATATGGGTACGGGGGAGGGATTCGCCAACATTGCGAGTGTAGCGGGATCGGGAATATTCAAGTCTACCGATAGGGGACAGAGCTGGGCTCAGCTTGCCTCAACGATGGAGGGCACGGACTTTCTGTTCGTGAACCGGCTTGTCGTGGATCCGGACGACGCGAATACCGTCTTGGCCGCCACCCTCCGAGGCATCTTCCGTACCATCGACGGTGGTAGCAGTTGGGAGCAGGTCTATGCACCCGGAAACCGCCTTGGGGTGCAAGACCTCAGGGCAAGCCCCGACGACTTCGATATCCAGTTTGCCACCGTTAATAATCGCGGCGTTCTTCGCTCCACAGATGGCGGGCAGACCTGGCATAGATCGCTGGAGGAATTTGTAAGCTCGCCCAGAAGGATGGAATTGGCGATCGCCCCATCCAACCCGGATGTGGTGTATGTCTCATCGGAGGCTGGTAACGGCTCCGAGTTGTATCGGAGTAGCGACGGTGGACAGACGTGGAACCCGGTATTCGAATCGAGTGGATCGGAGGCCGCCGACTGGCTCGATGTGCAGGGCTGGTATGACCAAGCCATCGCGGTACATCCGTACAACGAAGACCACGTTTACCTTGGTGGAGTTAGGCTGTGGCAGGCCGCGATTGTTCCCGGTACGCAGCACATCACGTACCTGTCAGCCTTCGAGGAGGAGAATACACGGCCGTTTATGGAGTTCACGGTTTTCAACGGCGCGAATTACTTCGGTGGCAGGCTTTTGTCCGGTGACGTGAATGATCAAGTTCGTGGGATAAGCTCCGACGACTTCGTATCCGTAGAGGTGAGATTTGGACCAGGACGCAGCCAGAAGGCGCATCGCTTCAGTGTTTCCCGGAGCGGTGGTCTTGCAGGCGACGGCGGAGCGGGCATTGCCTTGTCGGACTACAGATACGAGGATTACGCGGACGTTCCATTTGAAGTCTGGGACGTCGACAACGACCGGCAGCTTATGGCCTCCTTCCGCGACCAAGCCAACGACGGGGTATTCAACTTGATCCATCCGGGCGGGGAAAGCGGCCGGGATGAGCAAAGCCGGGAATACCTGTTCATGCATCTGATACCCTACGAAGCTGGAGCCTCCAATCTGATTGCCAGCAACGGCGGAGCCAGCGTTAATCAGCTCTATTTCCTGTGGCCCTTTCTGGCGGATGATGGAACATGGGACGCGGAGAACCTGCCGGAGTCGGTGCTGCGCATTTCGGCGACAAGTGCTAATGCGTTATTGCGCCAGACAGATTTGCATCCCGCAAGTCAAAGTATCCACGTAGATCATCACAATATCCACATCATTCCGATAGACCGGGCCCGGAGCGAGTTCAAGATCCTCAACGCGAACGATGGGGGCGTGTATTTTTCCGAAGACGGAGGGGGACGCTTTCTGCCGGCCGGCAGAGGATACAACACGACGCAGTTCTACGGCGTGGACAAGCGCCCCGGGGTCAATTCCTACATAGCGGGATCACAGGACAACGGTTCGTGGCGGTCGTACGTCAATCCGCACGCGCGGCAGGGATGGCTGCCCGCCACGGGTGGTGACGGATTTGAGACGGTCTGGCATTCACAGAATGAAGAATTTCTGCTTACTTCCTCGTATTACAACAATGTGTACCGCTCCACAACGGGCGGCAGAAATTTCACTTCTGGGGGGGGGATAGGCGATGTGGGAGCTGGCAATGCGCCGTTCGTTACGGTCTTCGGCAACTCGAGGGATGTTCCGGACCGCGTGTTCATGATTGGCTCGACGGGCGTTTGGCGCTCGGATAATTTTGGTGGGAGTTGGTCCTCGGTTCTCATTCCGGCGCAGGATTGGAGGGGCGGGTCTACAAATGGCAAGGTGCGTGTTTCGCTGGCCAACCCGGACGTGGTGTGGGCCGGCTACCGAATGGACAGCACTGAACCGCGAACGGGCCGCATGCATGTATCCGTGGACGCGGGGCGGACGTTCGAGGCCGTCACTGTCCCGGACATGGCGCCACAGGCCACGATATCCGGTCTCGCCACGCATCCGCTTGAGGAACGCACTGCGTATGTACTGTTCTCCGTGTACAGCGGCCCGAAAATTCTGCGGACGACGGATCTCGGCCAGACGTGGACCGACCTTTCCGGATACGACGGTTCCACTACGAGCACGAACGGTTTCCCCAACGTCGCGATATATGATCTCTTGGTAATGCCGCACGAGCCGGACGTTATCTGGGCTGGCACCGAGATCGGCATTTTTGAATCATTTGACGGCGGCACGAACTGGGTTTTCAGTGACAATGGATTGCCTGCCGTATCCGTGTGGCAGCTGCGCCTGATAGATGGGCAGATAGTCGTAGCTACGCACGGCCGCGGACTTTGGACACTGGAGGTGCAGGAAATTCTGCCCGACACCGAAGGGTACGGACCGGAGATCGGCGACGAGTTTATTTTCTTCGTAGACGGCACGAATACCCGGTTTGAGGTCTACGATGGTGCGATCGTGCCCGACGGACTGAATGCTGGATTGGGGGGCAAAGTACTGCGCCTGGATCACGGCAGCCACGCCTACAGGTCCTTCCAGTTTCCGCGCGATATCGGCGTAAATGTGGTGCCGAACGTGAGGCAGCGGGACGTCCTGCATGTGCGGCTGCGGGTGGATAAGGAAAACAGCGGCAAGGGCAATATGGCACTCATGTTCGTCGACAAGACCGATGGCAGCACCGCTACAGACGGCACGGCCGACCTGCCGTTCAGGGCGCAGTGGCGCATTCCTGAGGAAATACGCGATGGCCAGTGGCACGAACTGGATATCCCGATGCCGCCAGCTACTTGGCGCAGGTTGGAAGTAGCACGTGCATCGGGCACGCTGGGCGAAATCGCCCGACACTGGTATTACAGCGGCGCAGTGACAGCAGAGGGCGTGCGCGTGGCAGGCGACGATATGGGCCCGCAAACCAGCGAGCATGCGGAATTGTGGCAGGAGTTTGAGTGGGGCAATGTGCAGGCTCTGGGTGTTATCTGGGACAATGACGAGGGCGGAGGGGCCGTTTGGCTGGACGATGTGTTTATCGGCCAGCCCGGCCTCGATCTCACGGTAGCCACCGAACCCGTCGGGGCGATGAGTGGCGTTAGCTTTGCCGCGCTGGTAGACGGCAATGAGATATCCTGGACTCCGGATCCGGCCTTCGGTGGGTACCACGTATACGCGAGCGGTGAACCCATTACGGAGGTTGCGTCAGAAGGCGTGATCCTGCTGCAGTACTTCTCCGCGAATGCGACCACGCATGCTGTTACGCACAGGCTGGAATCACCATTTGCTTCCCTTGCTCCGGTGGAGGCCCACTACGCCGTGACCTCCCTAAGTCCGTTCGGCGTGGAAAACCCGGACGTATCGGCAAGCTCCGGTTCGGTTGCCAACCCGGACCTAACTGAAACGCCCTTTATAATGGAATTGACCGACAGAGAGGCCGATCAGTTGACTACCAGTTTGTTCGAACGCACCGCTTCCCGGGACGGCTTCCCGGAATTGCTGGAACCGTTTCGTCTCGATGCCGGGCATAGCTCTGCCGGGCAGGGGGGCATGTTTCCAGAAAGCGATGCCGACCTGTCCGGAGTATTCTGGATGGGGCAGAGCAGCCGGAACGAATTGTTTGTTTACGCGGAGATACGGGACAATGTCGTCGCGCTCGCCGGAAGCGATGTCGCGCCGGCGGACGCATGGCAGTATGACAGCATTGAACTCGGCTGGGGCAATTACGATGTGCGGGAAGTTGCGGGGGGATCGGTCGTTGCGGGCTCTCCGCACCGGCGCATTGAGCGGGGTAAATACGCCGACTATCAACTGCGGATTTCGGCGCACGAAGGCGATCAGGTTGTTCATTTGTATGCCGGGTGGAGCCTTAATGGGCCCGTTCCTGGTGGTACGGGAGCATTCGGGCTAATGGAGGATGCAGATGGCAAAACGATCGGCTGGAAGGTCCTTGTGGTCCTGCCGCTGGATGCCATCCAGGATGTCGCCTCTGGTGATGCCGTTCTGGATCCGGTTACCGGTACCGACGTGCGGTTGGTGCCGATGAATATTGCGCTTAACGACGCCGACGAGTCTGGAGGGCGGGAAAAGCAGATTCAATGGTCAGTCAAATACAACGCGGACGACGAGTGGGCTAGCACGCCGGCACAGTGGCAGGTCGTAGCGATTGCGGGGCGTGGACGGTGGCTGGCGACGGAGAAGGGCGGCGAGTTGCCCGGCACTTTCGCCCTCCAGCAGAATTATCCCAATCCTTTCAATCCTTCCACCACCATTGCCTTTTCACTTGCATCTCCCGAACGAGTAACGCTGTCCGTATTCGATGTTCTGGGCAGGAGCGTCGCCACGGTTATGGACGGGCTCGAAATGAAGCAGGGGAGCCACATGGTGCAGTTCGACGGCAGTGCGCTGGCATCGGGCCTGTACTTCTACAAGCTGGAAGCCGGGAGGTCGTTCGTGGAGACTAGGCGCATGCTGCTGGTCAAGTGACCGAAGGCTAGACGGCGCGCCCCCTTCCTGCGAGGTGTGGGTGCTGAGTGCGTTTCTGCGGCACATGGCCAACATGCGGGGCTAGCCGAAGCGGATGAAGTACGTCGGCTTTGATCATGCTCCTCTGACATGAATAAGTCAAAATGGACTCGCGAGCGGTGCTTTCATTCGATGGGAACCGAAGCAGAATTGGCACTCAAGAAGGGAAGTTGGCCGAGGCTCGCTGCTCCTTCTTTTTCGTGAACGCAACCAAGCCCCAACAGACGATGACTTACCACAATATTGCCGGAGCCCTGCTCCTTCTGGCGGTCGCCATCGGGTTCTCCCGGCCGTCTTATGGCATGCAGCAGGCAGGTGACTTTATGCCCGGCCGGGTACTGGTACAGTTCAAGGAAGGGGTCCTGCCACAGAAGGGTGCGGCCAAGACAGGACTGGTTAGTTTTGATCGCGCTGCGGAGCGCTTCGGCGTTGTGGCTGTTGCGCAGGCCTTTCCCTCCATAGAAGCCGCGGCAGCCAAGCGAGAGATTTCGGCTAAGGCACAGGCCCTGCGCAGGGTGTATGATGTCCGCTACAGCGGACCGTACGATCCGAAGATGGTGGCGGAGAAAATTGCAGGCGATCCGGATGTTGAGAATGCGGAGCCCCGGGTGGTCTATCGTCTGGCCTGGGATGGGCTGCTGCCGACGGAGGCAAGAGCCGTTCCCAATGATACGGAATTCCACGACCAGACCCATTTCAACAATCTTCGCATGACGGAAGCATGGGATGTAGCCAAGGGAGAGGATAGTGACGTGCTCATAGCCATCGTGGACAGCGGAACGGACTGGAATCACCCTGATCTCAGGGATAACGTCTGGACCAATCCCGGGGAAATTCCGCTCAACGGCGTAGATGATGATGGCAACGGCTACGTTGACGATATTAGGGGGTGGAATTTTGGCAATAACAGCGCCGATCCGAACGTCCTGCCCAACTCTTCAGAAGCGTCTGACCACGGCACGTGGGTAGCGGGCGTGGCAGCGGCAGTAACGAATAATGCCAGTGGAATCGCAGGCACGGGCTGGAATGCCAGGTTCATGGCGGTAAATGTCAGTTGCTCGTCCGGTGGGTTTGTCTGCTATGGTGCGGATGGCGTGGCGTATGCCGCATTGAACGGGGCTGACGTGATAACGGCCAGCTGGGGCAACTCCACAGAGTCCTCCTTTGAGAGAGCTGTCGTGGAGATGGCGCTGGAGGAAGGCGCTTTGGTCGTGGCGGCATCCAGCAATACCGTCGCAAGCTTAGATGAACTACCCGTTTACCCCGCGGCGTATGCCGCCACTCTCAGCGTAGGCGGTACGAAAAAAGACTCCGATCAAAGCGTATTCAGTTACGGTCGCAGCGTCAATGTGTTTGCCCCTGCATTGCAGATTGACGCAACAACACCCGGCGATGGATATGTCGAGGTTTCGGGGGTATCCTTTGCTGTACCTTTGGTGGCAGGCATTGCGGCACTTGTAAAGACGGCCTTCCCGAACTTCAGTCCCAACCAACTGCGGGAGCAAATCCGGTTAACGTCGGACCGGATGGAGGAGGTCAATCCCGAAAACCTCGCAGGCCTGCTGGGCAGGGGGCGCGTGAATGCGTACCGGGCCGTTACGGAAAGCACTCCACCCGGAATACGACTCGAGGACTGGATGTGGATGGACGTGGATGGCCATTCGGATCTAGAAAGCTCCGGGACCGTGCAGGGAATGGCAACCTTTACCAACTACGGTGGGGATGCACAGGCGCTGACCGTCGGCCTTGAGTCGCCAAGTCCGTTTGTGGAATTTGTGCGCGCAAGCGAAGTGGTAGGAGCGCTTGCGCATGGGGCGAGCCATTCGGCGACATTTGAATTCACCCTGGCGGATAATACGCCGGACTACTACCAAGCATTGGTGTATACGACCATAGCCGACGGAGAGTTTGAGGATAGTCCCGACATTCTTCGATTCAGCGTAAATGAAGTTGAAGTCGCCACGCACTATACCGGGGCATTGGTTACCTCCATAACTAACGAGGGCAATATAGGATACATCGAGGGCCAGGGATTCTCTCCCGGCCGCGGCTTCCGCGTGCGTGACCGTGACGGGTTCCAGCGAGACCTGCTGTATGAGGGTGGCCTCTTGCTCGGAACGGGGCCGGACACAATTTCGGATTGCGTACGCGCCACGAATACGGGCCCACATACCGGCCAGCACAATGATCTGGTATTGAAAGCCGGTACCAGTCTGCACGTCGTCTCACCTGGGCAACTTACGTCCCAGCAGGGCCGCGTCGAACTCGTGGATACGGATGCGAGGAATCCCTTGGGCGTAACCGTCCTGCAGGAAAGCTACGTGGATTCGGCTCCGGAGAATGAGGACTTTATGATTTTGAAGTATACGGTTACCAACGCCAACGAGGCCGCATCACTTTCGAATCTGTATGTCGGGCTGTTTTTTGACTGGGACGTACAGGAGCTAAATGAGCAGCGTGATGTGGCGCGCTTCGATATGGTCCGGATGGTGGGCTACGTCGAGGATGGATTTAATCCGACCGCGGCAGCTGGCGTAAAGGTGCTCACAAATAACGCCGGGCTTTCCTACGGGGCTTTAGAAAGTCCAATCACAGGCTTCACGGAAAGGAATAAATGGGACTTGCTCAGTGGAGGCATCGGCAGGAAAGAGCTTAGGCTAAAGGATGTATCCCAGCTCATGGGTGCGGGGCCTTTTTCGCTCTTGCCGAAGCAGAGCGTAACCGTTGCATTCGCCGTCCTTGGCGGGACCAGCGGAGCGGATCTGCTGGAGAACGCGGACAATGCCCAGCTGCTGTGGGATACCGTGTTGGAGCCGGCCAGCCGGCCCACCGAAATTCAGTTGATCCACAACGTTGCCGGTCTGGATGTGGATATTTATCTGGACGGCGAGCGCATGCAGGATGACTGGGTCTTCCGGAGCGCCACCGGCTACTCGGCTCTGGAGTCCCGCAGCCAGACGCTGGACGTTGTGGCAGCAACGGCGGTAGACAATACGAGCCCGCTTGCCTCGATCGACTTCGAATTTGAAGTTGGGACCAGCAACCAGATCTTCGTTTACGGCAATGCGGAGGAAGTGCGTCTGGTGGCGGTCAAAGACGTACGCAAGGAGGCAGAAGACGAGGCTAGCGTTGGTCTCTACGTGGCGCACGGTGCCAGTGATGCGGGTGCGGTGACGCTCCGGCTACGCGATCCGGAGGACGGATATGCGGTGTACGCGCTTTTGGAGGACAACCTGGATTTTGGGGACACGGGCAGCTACCACGTCTTGGAGCCGCGTGCCTTCGAGATCGAAGTAGCGGTGCCAGGAAGTCTGACGCCTCTGGATGCCTACCGGTTCGACTTCGGGGGGCTGGGCGGGAAGTCTATGGTACTGGGTCTTTCCGGTGCGGGCACGAATGCCTCCGAAGGGTTGGCACTCTTGGGAGTGCTGCCGAGCGGTGAGGTGCGTCTTGCTGCAGAGGCAAGCACGGCGCTCTCGACCGTGCAGTTGTTCCACAATGTGGCAGGGCTTTCGTTGGACGTGTACCTGGACGGGGTGCGCCTTCAGGATGACTGGTCGTTTCAGAGTGCGACGGGATTTGCAGATCTGTTGCGGGGGCGCCATATGTTGCAGTTGGTGGATGCGGAGGCGCAAGACAATGCGGTTCCGCTGGCTTCGCTGGAGATTGACATGGAGGCTGGAATGAGTAGCCAGGTCATGGCCTACGGCAATGAGGAGGAGGTGCAACTGGTGGCGCTTGCGGGCGTGCGGACGGTGGGTGGCAGCCAGATGGTAGGCGTGCGTATGGCGCACGGTGCCCGGGACGTAGGGGAGGTGGCGGTGCGGCTTTTGGATCCAGACGCGGAGAACAGGGAGCATATAGTGTTGGAGAGCAGTCTGGGCTTTGGGTCGATTGGGGAGGTTAACGAGACGGATGTACGCACGTTGAACGTGGAGGTGGCAGGCGGCGCGGTGTTGGAGGTGTACAGTTTCGATTTTGGGGGACTGGAGGAGCAGGTGTTTACGCTGGGGCTCTCGGGAGCGGGTGCGAGTGCGGAGGAGGGGCTGACGCTGATGGGGGTGCTTCCGAGCGGGGAGGTGCGTCTGCCCTTGGCGGTAGTGACGGCCTCGGAGGCGGGCGCGGTGCTGCCGGAGGCGTTTGTGCTGCGGGGCAATTATCCGAATCCGTTCAATCCGTCGACGCGCATCGTGTTTGATCTGCCGGCGGCGGCGCACGTGACGGCAGAGCTCGTCGACATCCTGGGGCGGGTGGTGAAGCAGGTACCCTTGCGGGAGTATGAAGCGGGTGCAGGCCGCTCGCTCGAGATCAGCGCTTTGGACCTTGCCTCGGGCCTATATTTCTATAGGGTGACGGCCGTCATGGACCAGGAGACGGTGATGCAGACCGGCCGGATTACCCTGGTAAAATAAGGGGGCATTGCTGGCTACGCATGCACGCGTGGCGCGCATGCGGCGGCGAATGGGTTCATGGTCGGTATGCTTCAGCCGGGTAAGGCCAAGTTTAACATCCAATTTCTTAAGTAGCATATTTATCTATCGGAGCTTTGTCATTTTTTAATTTCGGAGAGCCGGTAAACCCCTGCAAAACAGCGATGTAAACTCATTGCCCTATTCTATGACACTACAGTTTTAGGGTTCGGTATTCGAACCGAAAAAGCTACTACGATGTTCCCGTATAACCGAAACATAATCCAGAACTTACAAACCCAATAAGCCTGCCTTCAAACATCGACTTTGCATTTATGTGAATAATCTGGGCTGAGGGTGCGCACAAGCATAAATGGGTGTAAGATACGCAATAGACCTGCAGAACACTGTGACAAATCCATGACCTGAACACAACTTTCACGAATTGACAATTCCCCGTTCCTACTTGCCTTGTTGCACGCCCATTACGAAACCACGGTCCTCACGCTACCATCGAAGCCAGGTCACAGGCGCATTTATTTATGCCCTACCTTTATGGCCAAGGATAATTGTGGCACAATAGTACATTGTTGTCATCGTCGCGGAGGAGTTCTCGCGAGGGGAGTTGGTTAGGCAATTCAGTCTAACCAGTGAGGTTTATGTTTAACTTAAACATAACTCGGTGAAGGATTTACAGGTATGGGTAATTTTACCATGTTCTTGCGTCGTGCCGCCGCCGCGGCGATCGTCGTACTATTATTTGCAGGCACGGCTTGGGCTCAGTTCGTTCAGACGGACGGCCAAGATCTGTTCGCGGCGCGAAACGGCGACGCTCAGTCCTGTACCGTTGCGGCCGATCCCTGTAGCCTGGGTAGCGCCATTAACGCCGTTAGAGCTCCCGGGACGAGGAACGTGCGGGATCCAATGGACAGATCTGTGCCTTTTCGCGATATGGTGGAATCTATTTACGACACCGTGTGGGTGCGTGTCCGCGAGGAGGGCGCCACGTCCCGTTTCGACGAGAATTTCACGGTGGGGGCTGGCAGTTTTGTGTTCGCCGCGTACTCGGGCAGCGGTAGCCCCTCCGCCTCTAGTGGCGAGATCGTGATTGAGGGGGACGTAACCTTCAACGGGTCCACGTTCATCGTTGCAAAAGGAAGTACGCTCCGGCTCGAGTCGGACGAGGTGACGATGACGGGGGCGGCAAGCGGAAAGGGAGAGGTTGTGCTGGGCGGTGGTCCCGAGACGTTGGTGCTGAACGTGCCGGATGGCAATTTCTGTACAATGGGCTCGTTCGAGAAGCTTACGGTTATTGACGGCGTGGACGTTAAGACTGGTGCGTGTTCCTCTGGAGTCATAAATAGGCTTTCCATTAAGTTCGATCTTGTCGTCGGGCGTGGGGCCACGCTTGACATGGGTGACGTAGAGTTGTGGATCGATGCTATCGTCAACCATGATTTCACCTACGTTGAAAGTACGGACCTGTATGACAGGGCGGACCTCTTGGGCACGACCTTGGTAGAGGCCGGTGCGACCATCGTGGGTAATGAGCTCTTTGTGCTGAATCCCTTGCGTGAGAACATATCACTTGCCGGAGCGGACGACCTGACAACTATTCGCGATACGCTAGACTCGGGAATTCGGGAATATGAGTTCAGTGATCTTTGCGAGCATCTCGATTGGTTTCCGTACGGGTGTGGGGTAGCAGGTAACAGGCCTTCTCTTAGTTCAGACATCCGTCCGGGTGAATTTGGGCTTGTCTGGCGAAATCCTGTTGCTGGAACGGGAGAGACTAATATCCGGGCGTTATATTTCGACTACGGCTATTACAATTCGCCGGACCTTTGCTACGAGATAACCGGCGGAGGCAGCATCAGGATGGATATGTTGAAGACCAGCCAGGCAGGCGTCTGCATTTCAGTGCCGCGCGTGGGCAACGGCGGCACGATCACCAATACCGCCGGCGCGCTTTACTTCTAAGGAGACCACCGGCCTGGACGGTACGTTCCGCAATTTGGGACGTGCACGCACGGAGTTCTGGGCGCTTGAGACGCTCACGGAAGACTTGGAGATTTCTGGTACAGGTAGCGATCATCCGTACAACGAATACAACAGCATTAGGCCGACCAACTTTGCGAATCTGGTCGGGGATGACCGGCTTCCGGAGAGCAGCTCGGTGTTAAATACGCAGTGCGATGGTGAGGGTGAAACCGGGCGTGCGAGTGGCGTCTACGTCTTCAGCGAGCTTCGCATTCTTGGAGGCATTATCCTGGACGACACGGATAGCGTGGACCGCACCGAAGAGATAGACGATGTAGCTGGTAATGCACTTGGGATCAGATATGGCACTAAGTGCAAGGAGGGTCTCCATTTCTTGGCGGACGATTTCCCTGAGGACGACGACAATTTCAGAACCCAGCCCGGAGGTATACCTACCTTAACGTCCACAGTCTTCGGTCCGGCCGATATCATGGGGCAATCCTTCGTCCATCTGGACTATTGGAATAAATTTCACAACGTAGCCTTCGAAGAAGACATCTACGTTGAGAATGACAGTGCATTCACCACGGTGATTCCGGCTATCTCTCGCACATATTCTGGTTCCAATGATGGCCGGCAAATTTTTCCCAACGTGTGCGGCTATGGCGGTCCCCGCGAGGAGTTAGGCAACAAGGTGGTTCTACGGGGTGACCTGGATCAGGACGTCCGTTTCAGTTCGGTTGTGAGCTTCGATGCACTCCAGATTGACAAGTCGAGCGCTGATGTAACGGTCACGCTGACTACGGGCGATACACTTTGGGTAAGGTCCCTTGAACTTCGCTCGGGCGAGCTGGTCACCAATGGCAAGCTCGACATGGAAGACTCCGAAATGGAGAGCACCTTCTTGACCAAGTATCCAGAAGCGTCTCTTTCGAAAGGCACTTCGGATCTGGCCTACACCGGACGCCAGTCTTTGCCAACTCGCATTAGGTACACCGGTACGGGTGATGATACGACGGGCGACGAGGTGTATTCCCCGTTCGAGGACGGAAGCGCCACGCGCGTATTCACGATAGAATGGTTACAGATATGGAAGCCGGATGACGCCACGGTGACCACCAATGAGCATATGGGATTGAGGGGGTTCCTGGACCTGCATTCCGGCATGCTCGAAGTTGGCGAAGACAAAGAGCTTCTGCTGGGCAGGGAAGTGTGGGTAGAATACGGCGGTGGCGAGGTTAGCGGACCCGGCGAAATTTTCATCTTGACGGGAACGGATTACAAGCCGGAGAAGCATGGGCTTACTCTCTCCTATTACGGTGCCCAAGATCGGGACGCGGGTTACCTGTGGCCAAATTCAGCGACGGCGCCGGGCTTGCCCTTCATAGCCAACGTGGAAGTTAATGGTGCCAATTGGTGCAGCGCAAGTCCGAACATACGGCTAAACCCCGGCTACAGCCGCTTTGAGCACAAGCTTGAAATTTACGCCGGATCGCTCGACTTGGCAGGCCAGCACTTGGTTGCGCATGCCGATGTAGAAAATTTTACCAATAACGTCACAATTTATGACAGGGGCAGCCTGTGTGACTCGTCCGCGGGTGTCTCGTGTGGCGGCGGAGGCGCAGGCTCGGAAGCCGGCGAGCGTGAAAGGCGCGAATTCACGGAGGAGGACAAATATGCAACGCGCGACCGGTCGGATGCGTCGCTAGTCGCCATGCCCGCCGCTGGCGATGAGAGAATGGCAATTAGAACTGCGCAGCGGAAGGTGCCGTATGAGGCTCCGACGGGCATACCCGAGTGGACGCTAGCCACGAATATCATTGATACGATTGATGAGGGCATAAAGGTGGTGAGTGCCACGGGAAGCAGGGTTGCTGTCGACGAGCTCGGTGATCAATTGCAAGTCCTCCGGTCGTCGCAAGTGTCCGTTGCCAAGACAGCCAGAACGGGTGGCGCGCTGCACTTTGTAGGCAATGGTTATTCGTGGCTTAACCTCGAGACTTTTGAGCCCAAGATACTGCCCAGTGTCATTGTCGAACGTTGGCTGGACCAGGATATTTCAAACGGTGTTGTTACCGTGCGAGGTTTAAAAATTGAGCCGGAGTCGGGCAACAATAGCAGTGCCAATCTGGATGTTGTCGCCTTCACGGATCTGACCATAGAGCATGGCCTTGTAGTTATCAGCGACAGCATAGACGTCTTACACGTTATGAGCGATCTGTGGTTACGTCCCTATGGTGGCTTGTTCTACAATGAAAGTGCGGCTGATCTTAATCCAGCGGACAGTGAGGGTAATAGGGCGTTCGGCCCGATCCCGCAGACGCTCAAGGTGGGCACTGACAATACGGCGGGCTCGTTCCTGCACACGGGTGGACTTGTTCGTGTCCATGGCGGCGTAATGAGCGTGTATGGAGACTTTGTTATGGAGGCCGAATTCGACGGTACGCCCACCTTCTACCTGCAGGGTGGCAGCCATACCGTGATGGGCGATTTTCATGTGGGCCCGAACCCTGAGGACGATGAAGACGGCCGTACCGTTTACGCGCACGGCGAAGGCTGTGCGGGTACGTTCGTGGCGGCGGACACCACCGGTAGCACGACGGTCATGGGCGATTATCGCTTCGAGGGAACGGGTGACTGTTTTGGCGACGAACAGTACTCCGCAGCAGAGCAAGGCCTTTCCGGCAATGTGACGTTCATGGGCGATTCGACGCAGACGATAATGCATCGCCAGGATCCGGACGCGTATTTCGGATCGGTCACACTGCATTCTACCGCCGACGATCCCTCGAAGGCATTCGTCTTTGATGGGCCGGTGGTGCAGAACGTCTACGGAACGCTGACGCTGAAACGCGGAGTCATTACCCCCTCCAGCATTGAGACTCCGTGGACCATGTACAGTACGGAAAGTGAAGAGGATCTGTTGGGCCGCAATTCGGCAACCATTGGTGCGGTCATGCTGGGGTCGCGTGAGAGCTATTTCAAGGGTGCCATTACCCGGGCAGTGACGGAAGGCTTCGCTGGTGGCGGCGTGGTGACCGGCGGTTACCTTTTCCCTGTGGGCATCGCCAAGGGCGACTCTACGACGGCGCGGGTCGTGGACTCCTTTCGACCGCTTATACTGCAGTTTTCTGACGATTTAGGAATAACGAGGATGGTCACGGTGGATTACGTCCAGCAGCTGTCAGCCAACTTGGTCCAGTGGCCGGATGAAGGGATAGTAGTGGATGGGTATGGGGGTGGTACGCTAACGCTGGACGCCGTAGCGAACCAGTTCTGGCTGGTGACCTTTGACAATATTCCGGCACAGGATCCCAATATCCGTGTAGAGGCGGAAGGTCTTCCGAACGTGTTTGATGCGAAAGGGCTGCGGCTCGTGCAGTGGGACTGCGACCTGGCAAATCCGGGAGTGCCAACCAATCCGAGGCTGGCGGGAGTGTACGACTTGGAAGATGACGGCACGGGCGTCGATGACGGGTCCTTTGCGGTCAACGACCGGATCAACGGCGTGCTAAACCTCACGCAGGAAGGAGTGAAAGTTGGGAGGTGCAACATCTTCGGTATCGCGTCGAATTTCCTCCTGAACCCGGTTAACATGCCACCGGTATCGGGAGGGTTTGCACAGGTTCAGTACGTGCAGAACGTGGCCAATACGACGGTGGACGTATACATGGATGGCAACCGCATCCTCAATGATCAGGCTTTTCAGTCGGCGACGCAGTTTGTTAACGTGGCAGGTGGTGAGCACACAATAGAAATCGTGGCAGCGGGTGATGCGGACAACTCAAGTCCCTTGGCTAGTGCGACGGCACGCTTCATGCACGAAGGTAGGTATGACGTCATCGTCCACGGTGACGCGACTGAGGTGACCGTGAAGGTCGTGGATGGTGTCCGTATGAGTGCGAGGGACGAGAACAGTGTGGAGTTCTTCATCGTGCACGGGGCACGTGAACTTGGCGCAGTGGACGTCCGCCTAATCAATCCAATCAATAACGTGGAAGTCTTGGGCGCTCCTCTTGCCAATAACCTAGACTGGGATGATGTGGGCAAGTACATTCGGCTGGAGCCAGGTGCCCACAACTTAGAAATAACCACGAGTAACAATGATCGGCAGATTGATGTCTTCCATCTGGAGTTGGAGGAATACAGTCAGCAGACGTTCGTGCTTAACCTGTCGGGGCAGGGCAAGTCTTCTGCTGAAGGTCTAACGCTGTTAGGAGTGGAGCAGGACGGCTCGACGTTCTTTCCTATGGTGATTACCGCAGCGGAAACGGAGGAGGAGCTGCCGAGCGAGTTTGCGCTCAAGGGCAACTATCCGAACCCGTTCAATCCGTCGACGAATATCCAGATCGATCTTCCAGAGGCGGCGGAAGTGACGGTGGAGATCATCGACATCCTTGGAAGAACCGTGATGACGGTTCCGGCGATAGAGCTTGAGGCGGGTGCGAAGCGGAATGTGGAGGTGAACGGATTGCGCTTGGCGTCGGGGACGTACCTGTACCGAGTGATCGCCAGAAGTGCCTCGGGTGTCAATATCGATACGGGAAGAATGGTGCTGGTGAAGTAGGCAAGCCCCTCGCAGAAGCTGCCATGACCAGCCCTCGGGACATGACGGGCGTGTACATCCCGGTCGTCGCATTATTGTTGATCTTGGGTGCTGTCCTGCTCTTGAGAGGGCAAGGGGGGACTGCCACCACGGTGAATGATCGGGCCCTAGAGAATTCCGATGGCTCGGCCGATTTCAGTCACCCGGACCTGTTCTTCGCCTACCATACAGAGATTCGTACTGCGGAAGACAGCCCGGACTATCCTGTGAACTACCGCATGGCCGAGTTTGAGAGTGCGCTTGCCGCGCGCAAAAAACCGGGTAAGAAGCTGGACTGGGTGGAACGGGGGCCAGCGAACGTGCCGGGCAGAACGCGGGCGCTGTTGGTGGACCCCGACGATTCGAACCATCAGACATGGTTTGCCGGGTCGGTCAGTGGAGGGCTTTGGAAGACCATGGACGAGGGTAGGTCCTGGCAGTCTCTCACGGACCACCTGCCCAATTTGGCCGTTTCTGCGCTTGCGATGGCGGATTCGGATAGGGACGTCATTTATATGGGTACGGGGGAGGGATTCGCCAACATTGCGAGTGTAGCGGGATCGGGAATATTCAAGTCTACCGATAGGGGACAGAGCTGGGCTCAGCTTGCCTCAACGATGGAGGGCACGGACTTTCTGTTCGTGAACCGGCTTGTCGTGGATCCGGACGACGCGAATACTGTCTTGGCCGCCACCCTCCGAGGCATCTTCCGTACCATTGACGGTGGTAGCAGTTGGGAGCAGGTCTATGCACCCAGAAACCGCCTTGGGGTGCAAGACCTCGCCTTCTGCGGACGGCCGCGCACATCGTGAATTCCAAACTCTTGGCAGACACGATGTCCTACGGCATACCTACTGCGGAGCGCCTCGTCGGAAAGTATGCGTTCCAAACGCGGTCTGGCATGCGGTGCCCTGAGCGTGCGAAGAACCTGACTCTGTGCCGTCATACCGTGAAACTACACGGCATGACATTCATTGTTAAGCACTACTTATGAATGAAGGGCGCTAGCGGGTCCATCCTGTAGCAGGGTCCGGTTGGGCCGTGGCCTGCGAGGAACGGTGCGCTGGCCTTCCGTTGCACGGGCGCGTAGCAATAGATCTCAGTCCGATAGACCGGGGCGCTCGCGGCTATCAAGCATGGCCTCAGCTAGTCGGCGCAGGCCGCTGCCTTTGCGGGCGGCCACCGCGGCGAGCATCGTTCGCAGGTGGTCAGGGTCCGCGGCAAGCTCGGACAGGACATGATCGGCATGCCGGACGAGGCTTCGCCAGGAGTCATTGTCCGGAAAGCGGGCCAGACCGCGCTGCCTGTTGGCAAGGAAGCCTATGCGGAGCTCAAAAAAGCCATGAAACCGCTCCAGTGTCTCAAGTTCGCCTTCGCTAAAGCAGGACTCAAAACGCGCAATCTCCTCCGCGGACAAATCACCTTTGAGGCCGTCCAGATAGCTATCGCCCCGCATATAAATGTCATCGAACCAGATGCGGGAGAGCTCGGCTGCCAATTCATCCGGCCGCGCCTCGTGCATGCAAAGATCCAGGCACTGCTTTGACGTAAGAAAAGCCAAAAAGAGGATTACGCGCTCGCGGTGCCCGCTGTCCCGGCCTACCAGATCCATCGCTCATCAGGGGCCTAGTAGTCGATCTCCGGCAAGTCCTTCCACAGGGGTTCTCCCGGGGGCTTGAAGTTACGCGTGGCCACAAAATGCCATCCGCGATGAAAGTTCAGCTTGAATTTGCCGCCGCCATAATGGTGACCCAAAAACTCCATCGGATCATGCAACAGTGCGGTCATGCTGATCACGCTGGCGCGTGCCAGTCCCTTGAAGCGCACGGAATTCTGAAATGGCTCCTGTACCAGTATGGTGACAGAGGACTCGCCGAGGGCAGTCAGAAATGCCTCCTCCACCTGTTCCTCCGAGGGTGCGCAGTTTCCTGCCTGTTGAAGCTGCGAGAGAATATACTTGCTATACAGGGCCCACACCCAGTCCATTACGCACTGCTCCGTGCCTTTAAATAAGAATCAGCGAACCTTTGGCATCCAGCTTGACTTTGAATGTTTATTTCAAAATTTTACCCCTGATATAGCGGGCGAGCGGCGCTCACTCTTGACAGGCGCATATACGGTGTGGCCTGTCTCTTGTCCGCAACTAACTACGTAAACAACCAACGGTGTATTAAGATGCGACTTATTGGATTGGCGCTGTTTTTCGCGCTGCTTACGTTTGGCTGCGGTGGCGGCGGCGAAGGAGCAATGGATAGTGCTGACATGATGGATGGCGGGGCCGATGCCATGGCCGCGGAAGCGGGCATGACGCCCCTGGGTACCTCGTCGATTACGGGTATGATATCCTTTGACGGCCCCCCGCCCGAGCACATGCCCGTACGCATGAAGCCGGAATGCCTGGACCAGTATGACACGGATCCGCTTTCTGATGCGACCGTGGTCGACTCATCGGGAGGACTCCAGTCCGTCTTTGTATATGTTTCGGACGGGCTCGCGGATGGGTCCTCCTTTGCTGCCCCTTCCGAACCCGCCGTGCTTGATCAGGAGGGTTGCATGTACGTGCCTCATGTCATGGGCGTGCAGACGGGCCAGACGATCCGAATCGAAAACAGCGACCCGTTTCAGCACAACATCCATCCGGTACCCGAAGAAAATCGTGGCTTCAACGAGTCTACGCCAAACGAGGGAGACTATTTGGAAAAGTCCTTCCTTGAACCGGAAGTGATGATCTCCGTCAAATGCGACGTACATAGCTGGATGCAGGCTTATATAGGGGTCCTCGACCATCCCTACTTCAGCGTTTCCGGCACAGATGGTAGTTTCAGCATAGAAGGGTTGCCAGCGGGAGATTACGAGGTAACAGCGTGGCATTCCAAGTTCGGCGAACTGATGATGTCCGTCACGGTGGCGGACGGTGAGGCCGCCATGGCCGACTTTACGTATTCGGCCGCAAGCTAAGGCATGCGCAAGCATCCAGGCACGCAGAAGCGTCCAGTGAAGGCAACGGTGCCGAACTTGGACGCTTCTCTGCGTTCCCGGACGCGTTTCCCACACAGAATGAGTCGCAACGATGGCAGATAGCGCTCTGGAATCTGCTCCCCACAATGGCACCGGCGGCCATCACGCTGGCTTTTGGAGATCGTACTGGTTTTCCACCGACCACAAGGTGATCGGAATACAGTATGGTATCACGGCGCTGGCCTTCCTGCTCTTCGGCTTCGGCCTCATGCTCCTTATGCGCTGGCAATTAGCCTCGCCGGGGATTGAGATCCCCCTCTTGGGAGCGCTCACGCCGGAACTGTACAATCAGTTCGGTGCCATGCACGGGACCATTATGGTCTTCATGGGGATCGTGCCGCTTGCGGTGGGGGCTTTTGGCAACTACGTCGTGCCGCTGCAGATTGGCGCCCCCGACATGGCCTTCCCCCGGCTGAACATGGCCAGCTACCATTTCTTCTTCTGGGGCGGCGTCATCATGATGGCCAGTTTCCTTGTGCCGGGGGGCGCTGCCAAAGCGGGCTGGACTTCCTACCCGCCGCTTGCCGACATAGAGACGATGGGGCAGACGATATGGCTTCTGGGGATGATCTTCCTCATCTCGTCTTCGCTCTTGGGTGCCATCAACTTTATCACCACCATTATTCAGCTCCGGACAGAGGGAATGACCTTTTTCCGGATGCCGTTTTTTGTGTGGGCGCAGTTTGTGACCGCATTCCTGCTACTGCTCGCGTTTCCGCCGCTCGAGGCGGCGGGATTCCTGCAGCTGGCGGACCGGTTGCTTGACACGAGTTTTTTCCTGCCCAGTGGTCTGGTGACCGCGGCCGGTCCTCTGGAAGTGGCCGGAGGTGGGAGCCCGCTCCTTTGGCAGCACCTGTTTTGGTTTCTTGCGCACCCGGAGGTGTACGTCCTGATCCTGCCGGCGCTGGGCATTGTGGCCGAAGTAATAGCCAACAACACCCGCAAACCCTTGTGGGGCTATCGGCTGATGGTATATTCGGTGCTGTTTCTTGGCTTCATGTCGTTCATCGTGTGGGCGCATCACATGTTCATTACCGGGATGGGCACCGCTATCAGCGCGTTCTTCCAGGTGACGACGATGATTATATCCATACCATCGGTGGTCATCCTCGCCGCGCTCTTCATTACGCTATACGGTGGCTCCATCCGCTTTACCGTGCCGATGCTGTTTGCGTTGGGCTTCCTCCCGATGTTTGGTATCGGGGGACTCACGGGACTGCCGCTCGGACTGGCTCCTACGGACATTCCCCTCCACGATACGTATTATGTCATTGGTCACTTTCACTACGTGGTCGCGCCGGGCACCATCCTCGCCATGTTTGCCGGCATTTATTACTGGTACCCGAAGATCACGGGACGGTTGATGAATGATGCCTTGGGCAGGATACATTTCTGGGGCTCGATCATTACCATGAATGGTATCTTTTTCCCGATGCTTATTCAGGGCATGGCCGGCGTTTCGCGGCGGCTGTTTGATGGCGGATTGACGTACAGCTTTTCTGAGCCGGTGCTGCAATACAACTGGGTGATGTCCGTTTCTGCGGCGCTGCTGGCCGTGGCCCAGATACCGTTTATCATCAATGTTTTCCTGAGTCTCAAGAAAGGTAGGAAGGTCCAAAAGGACAATCACTGGGATGCGACGACGCTGGAATGGTCTGCGGCACCGACGCCGCCAGTCGGGCATGGCAATTTTGTCACCATCCCTAGCGTGTACCGCGGACCGTACGAATACAGCGTGCCCGGTAATGACATTCTGTTCCTGCCTCAGAATCTGGCCCCGGCGCTGGAGCCAGAAGATGCTCCCGTCGCCATAGACGCGTAAGAGAATAGCCGTGCAGATTCCCTACGAAATAGCGGTACGCCGGGACACCGGCGTAAACAATGCAAAACTCGGTATCTGGCTTTTCCTGGCCTCCGAGGTCATGCTGTTCGGAGGACTGTTTGCCTCCTACGTATTTCTGCGCTTAGGGGCAGAATCGTGGCCGGGCATGCTGATACCGGATACGACAGAAATGGCCACACGGGCGGATCAGGTGCTGAGTGTGCCGCTGGCTACGCTGAATACGTTGATTCTGATTGCCTCTAGCGTCACCATGGTAATGTCGTGGGCTTCGCTGAAGCTGAACAACTTCGGCAAATTTCGACTGCACATGGGCCTGACGATCATTCTGGCGCTCGGCTTCCTGGTGGTCAAGACATTTGAATATGGGACCAAGTTCGGGCACCACCTGTATCCCGAGACCAGCATGTTTCTGGCGATCTATTTCGTCCTTACAGGGCTGCATGCCATACATGTTACCGGTGGGATCCTGGTAAACGCGTATTTCTGGGGGCCCGGCGCGAAGATGTGGACCAAGGGCAGTGCACGGGATAAGGAGCACTTCACCAATCGCATCGAAGTGGCCGGGCTGTACTGGCACTTCGTGGATCTCGTGTGGATATTCCTGTTTCCAACGATTTACTTGCTGTAGTTGCGACGCCGTTCAGAAACCCGTAATTGATGAGGTGCCATGGCCGAACACATGACCGTAGAGGAGGTCAAGAAGCATATACGGGTGTACATGATGGTTTTCGCCGCGCTGGCGGTGCTCACTGTCGTGACCGTATTGGTCTCCTTCCTGGATGTCTCCTTCTATCCGGCGCTGGTAGTGGCGCTGCTGATAGCCCTTGTGAAAGGCTCCCTCGTTGGTGCCTACTTTATGCATCTGATCAGTGAGAAGAAGGTAATTGTGTGGGTGCTAGTGACCACCACCGTCTTCCTTATCTGCATGTTTATCCTCTTTGTTTCCGCTCTTGCGGATCAGGAGCATGTTGCTGGGGTGCCGGTCCTCATCCAAGGTGCGCTCCATGTCGCTTAAGGCTTTTCATCTGGTCTTTATAGCGGCTTCCATACTCCTGTCGGTCTTTTACGGAGTATGGGCGGTGTATAGGCACTTGGTCGAAAGTCGGCTACTGCTGCTTGGCAGTGGCATGTTTTCGTTTGTGCTGGCGGTAGGCCTTATCGTGTATGGCGGTGCCATGATGAAGAAACTTCGCAGCTCGAGCTATCTATAGGAAGGAATGACGCTCCATCTTTGCCAAACGTTCATCTGCCTTTGCGTCCTGCTGTTATTGCCCCAGGCCGTCTTTGCGTGTGAGCACTGTTTGGGCGTCGGGGGTGCCAATGGCCCCACCATTCGGGCGTTGGTGTTTTCGATGGCGTGTCTGCTGTTCATGATTGGATTTGTAGGAACGGGAATCGGTGCCTTCTTTCTGAATATGCGGCACCGTTCCCGGATGCTCGAGCCGGGCGCCGTGGCGGTCAATGAGCGAGGAGACCTCACGAAGAGTATTCCACCCAATAACAAATAGCCAAGATGTTCGATCTCAGCAAGCTTATGGGGATGCCCCTGGATGCGTCGGGGCACGGTGCACCCATCGATTCCATGATGAGCTGGGTGCATTGGCTAATGATCGTGCTCTTCTTGTTCTGGGCCGCCTTTTTCCTGTATACCCTGTATCGCTTTAGCGCGAAGCGGCAGCCGAAGGCGAACTATCATGGTGTTAAGAGTAAATTCTCTACCTATATCGAGGGTGGAGTAATAGTGGCGGAGGCCGTGCTGCTGGTTGGATTTGCTTTTCCCATCTGGAGTGACATAAAGAATGATTTCCCATCGGAAGAGTCGTCCCTGGTCGTAAATGTCGTTGCAGAACAGTTTGCCTGGAATGTCATCTATCCGGGTGCTGACGGCGAATTCGGCCGCACGACGTTAACGAAGCCCATTCAGATTGATGCCGAGGATCCGCGGGGCTACGATGACATCATTGTAGCGGACGAACTGCACCTCGTCAAGGGAAAGCCAGCTATAATCCACCTCTCTTCTCGGGACGTGATCCACAGTTTCGGGCTTCCGAATATGCGTGTGAAGCAGGATATCATTCCGGGTCTAACAATTCCGGTCTGGTTTGTCCCGATGATGTCGACCCGGGAATTTCGTGAGAGCATGGCCAAGGTCATGCCTATTAGCGCAGATCAAGGGCGTCGGCGCCAGTATCCTCCGTACCGATGGATTTCCGGGGAGGACCATATGCTGGCAGACAGCACGATGCTCGTAGCCCAAAATCAGCGGCTTTCTACGCGGGTCCTGGACCGCCTCTATGAGGCGGGCATTTCCGAGATCATGGCGTCGCCGGATATGGAGATAAATTGTGCACAGCTGTGCGGTGGGGGCCATTACAGCATGCGTGGCACCGTGATCGTACACGACACGGAAGCGGAATTCCAGGAGGCAGTAGCCCGGTACGCATTCTAGCAGGGCAAAGGGCAGGCAGCATACTGGTCTCGCATTCAGTGCTGGAGTCCTGGGACGGACTGCCGTTAAGGTCTTGGGATTCGGGGTGTGCCGGTAAGCCTTGCAGGGATGGTGTTGGCATATGCCTACACGGGTCTGCGTTCCCAGAGATCCCCAGATTTACGATGGCTAGAGACCAGTAGAGCGACACGTAGAAACACGGCTACCTGACCCATCTTTACCATTTGGCGGCTGAATCTGAAGGTCGGCAATAATCGCAGTTAATTATTTCGAGAGATTTTTAGGGATGCGTCCCCACTTTAGCCCTGTTTTGCCGGAATTTATGGTGCTTGGCCCCACAAGCGCCCCACCAGTACACCATTTTTGAGATCCATAGAAACTGAAATACGAATGTTGTGCCATAAAATATGGGTGGCTATTGCGGGCAGCGGTTCCCAACCCTATCTTCCCCCTATGTATATCCGACGATCGCTTACCCATACCACCGACAACGCTACACGCTACTATTCCTTTCGGCTCTGCCACGGCGAACGCATAGAGGGCAAGGTCCGGCAGAAGACCCTGCTCAATCTCGGTGCCCACTTCCGCATCGACAAACGCTACTGGCGTGCGCTCTGCAACCGGATTGAGGCACTGCTCAAGGGCCAGCTCGAACTCGTACCCATGGGCGTTGCTGCCGTCGCGTGGAAGAGGAGGCCCACCGCATTGCAGAACTTTTGAGCGCGCGCAAGGCGGTAGCCGTGACCGAGGGCAAGGGCGAGACGCCGCCGCGCGAATGGCACCATGTGGATGTCCACTCGCTCAAAACGGTCCGGCCCCGCACGGTGGGCGTAGAACATGTGGGGCTCTGGGCCATGGAGCAGTTGGGCATGGATGAGCTCTTCGAGAAGCTTGGCATCACACGAGGCCTCCGGCATGCGGCCACGGGCTCCATCATAGGCCGTCTGGCCGAGCCGGCCAGCGAACATGCCACGAAACGTTGGCTGGCCTCTGCCAGTGGCCTGGACGAGTTTCTGGGCTGCAACTTCGAGAAGATGGCCGACATGCAGCTGTACCGGGCCAGCGACATGCTGCACAAACACCGCAAGGCCATAGAGGACCACCTCTTTGCACGGGCGCTGGACCTGTTTGATCTGGAGCCCACGATCGCGCTCTATGATCTG
Organism: Rhodothermales bacterium; assembly: GCA_965216255.1. GTDB lineage: Bacteria > Bacteroidota > Rhodothermia > Rhodothermales > Bin80. The sequence goes on along the minus strand of OZ244148.1, from coordinate 1,246,647 downwards.
AAGGGCAGCTTCCTGGAAGGCAGTGGCAAGAGCATCGACAAGGCCAAATACGGACGCTCGAAGGAGCGTCGCAGTGACTGCGTGCTGCTTACGCTGGCTCTTGTAACGCGCGGCAGCGGGTTCGTGCGTCGTAGCCAGATCTTCAAGGGCAACGTAAACGAAGCGTCCACGCTCAAGGAGATGCTGGAGTCCCTGGAGACGCCCAGGGACGCACGTGTGGTGATGGACCGGGGCATTGCCACACAGGACCGCATAGACTGGCTGCGAGAGGAGGGCTACCGCTACATCGTGGTATCAAGAGAGCGCAGGAAGCATTTTGATGGTGCGCCAGGCTAACTGGCCAAGTACAGGAGGTGTAAGTCCTCTGTGGTAAAGGATATAACCAATCCATATCTCTCCCCAAGCCGTGCGGTCGTTCTCGTGAGGGAACGGGCGAAGCGTCGGCAGGGGTGCATATGGGCGGGGCTAATGAGCGCCGAAAGGGCTATCATTCGGAGTGCCGAGGTCCTCATCGAGGCTGAAGGCAACACTGATTGGACCGCTATGGTGAGGTTCAAGAGGGCTCCGCGGCGTCCAAGAACCCAGGCACGTATGTACGTACAAGGTCGGGACCTGGGAGGCCTCCTCGCTGCCCAGCGCTTAGGGCGGGGCCGCCAAAGCCAAGGCAGTTGCCGAGCGGAGGATGAACGGCGAGGAGGAGTCAGATGCGATTATAGTAGCGATGAAGCCGGCGAACAAAGCGCGGGGGACCGTGTGGCGGAGTTGGTGGAGCGAAGCGTCGCACCCGAGGGGAAATCGGAAAATCCAACACACACCGGACGCAGAGCCGGACTTCGTGTGTCACACGGATGGACTGGTTACGGCTATGGGTTGGTTAGCCGACCCATTAACGTCATGCGCGGCGGCGCGACCTGAGGGAGGAGCCGGATGCCTTAACGGGCACGTCCGGATCTGTGCGGGGGCCCCGGGGAAACTCGGGGCCTACCGCGATGTGCGCCAGGCTAACTGGCCAAGTACAGGAGGTGTAAGTCCTCTGTGGTAAAGGATATAACCAATCCATATCTCTCCCCAAGCCGTGCGGTCGTTCTCGTGAGGGAACGGGCGAAGCGTCGGCAGGGGTGCATATGGGCGGGGCTAATGAGCGCCGAAAGGGCTATCATTCGGAGTGCCGAGGTCCTCATCGAGGCTGAAGGCAACACTGATTGGACCGCTATGGTGAGGTTCAAGAGGGCTCCGCGGCGTCCAAGAACCCAGGCACGTATGTACGTACAAGGTCGGGACCTGGGAGGCCTCCTCGCTGCCCAGCGCTTAGGGCGGGGCCGCCAAAGCCAAGGCAGTTGCCGAGCGGAGGATGAACGGCGAGGAGGAGTCAGATGCGATGATAGTAGCGATGAAGCCGGCGAACAAAGCGCGGGGGACCGTGTGGCGGAGTTGGTGGAGCGAAGCGTCGCACCCGAGGGGAAACCGGAAAATCCAACACACACCGGACGCAGAGCCGGACTTCGTGTGTCACACGGATGGACTGGTTACGGCTATGGGTTGGTTAGCCGACCCATTAACGTCATGCGCGGCGGCGCGACCTGAGGGAGGAGCCGGATGCCTTAACGGGCACGTCCGGATCTGTGCGGGGGCCCCGGGGAAACTCGGGGCCTACCGCGATGTGCGCCAGGCTAACTGGCCAAGTACAGGAGGTGTAAGTCCTCTGTGGTAAAGGATATAACCAATCCATATCTCTCCCCAAGCCGTGCGGTCGTTCTCGTGAGGGAACGGGCGAAGCGTCGGCAGGGGTGCATATGGGCGGGGCTAATGAGCGCCGAAAGGGCTATCATTCGGAGTGCCGAGGTCCTCATCGAGGCTGAAGGCAACACTGATTGGACCGCTATGGTGAGGTTCAAGAGGGCTCCGCGGCGTCCAAGAACCCAGGCACGTATGTACGTACAAGGTCGGGACCTGGGAGGCCTCCTCGCTGCCCAGCGCTTAGGGCGGGGCCGCCAAAGCCAAGGCAGTTGCCGAGCGGAGGATGAACGGCGAGGAGGAGTCAGATGCGATGATAGTAGCGATGAAGCCGGCGAACAAAGCGCGGGGGACCGTGTGGCGGAGTTGGTGGAGCGAAGCGTCGCACCCGAGGGGAAACCGGAAAATCCAACACACACCGGACGCAGAGCCGGACTTCGTGTGTCACACGGATGGACTGGTTACGGCTATGGGTTGGTTAGCCGACCCATTAACGTCATGCGCGGCGGCGCGACCTGAGGGAGGAGCCGGATGCCTTAACGGGCACGTCCGGATCTGTGCGGGGGCCCCGGGGAAACTCGGGGCCTACCGCGATGTGCGCCAGGCTAACTGGCCAAGTACAGGAGGTGTAAGTCCTCTGTGGTAAAGGATATAACCAATCCATATCTCTCCCCAAGCCGTGCGGTCGTTCTCGTGAGGGAACGGGCGAAGCGTCGGCAGGGGTGCATATGGGCGGGGCTAATGAGCGCCGAAAGGGCTATCATTCGGAGTGCCGAGGTCCTCATCGAGGCTGAAGGCAACACTGATTGGACCGCTATGGTGAGGTTCAAGAGGGCTCCGCGGCGTCCAAGAACCCAGGCACGTATGTACGTACAAGGTCGGGACCTGGGAGGCCTCCTCGCTGCCCAGCGCTTAGGGCGGGGCCGCCAAAGCCAAGGCAGTTGCCGAGCGGAGGATGAACGGCGAGGAGGAGTCAGATGCGATGATAGTAGCGATGAAGCCGGCGAACAAAGCGCGGGGGACCGTGTGGCGGAGTTGGTGGAGCGAAGCGTCGCACCCGAGGGGAAACCGGAAAATCCAACACACACCGGACGCAGAGCCGGACTTCGTGTGTCACATGGGATGGACCGGTTACGGCTATGGGTTGGTTAGCCGACCCATTAACGTCATGCGCGGCGGCGCGACCTGAGGGAGGAGCCGGATGCCTTAGCGGGCACGTCCGGATCTGTGCGGGGGCCCCGGGGAAACCCGGGGCCTACCGGTGTGCCAGGCATGATCAACAGCTTGGAGGTGCAAGTCCTCTATCCAGCCAGATGGCGGCGAAGGATTAGCGAAGCGCAAGGGCGTCGTCGTGAGGCGGGGTCTGAAGGAAGCGTGTAGCAAACCCGCGACCTGATGAACAAGAACCGAATACGAGGCCTACCCGATCGGACGAGCGAGCCGGTTATCGCAAAGTCCGCGTCATCTATGCGTCGGGGTGGTAGATTCGGCAGGTGTGCGGGGAAGGCGGTTGGTCTTACCCTGGGAGATCTGCGTTGTGTCCGGCTAAGCCGGACTGAACGTGTCGTAAGGCACGTGACCGCAACGCAGAAGTCAGCAGAGGGCATAGTAGTCGGCTTAGCCGACGAAGGCCCGAACAATGGACAGGGATAGTAGGACGGCAAGCTCATGCGAGCAATGCGGCAGAAAATCCAGCTAACGCTGCCTTTTGCGTGGGACAGCCCCGGTGAATCCGGCGGTGCCCGTGGGGAAGGGACCGAAGTTCGCACGGCGCAACCCGAATCCGAACTCCCGGCACGTAGCGGCCTGGTGGCCCTGGCACCCAAGTCGGTTTGCTCAAGTCCATTGAACCGCCGTGTACGGACCCGTACGCACGGTGGTGTGGGGGGGTGGGGGCCGTGAGGCCCCCACCTATCCCGATCGATAGCAGCAGGCCGAGGCTCTTCAGACGGCCTCGGGCAGTGACGTAGAGGTGTACCGGGAGGAGGCAGACGACGAGGTGCGGCTCTGTTGCCGATCCCGGTCCCGCATGGCGATGGAAGAGGCCAAGGTGAGGCAGAAAGCGGAAAGATTCGAGGAGGCCCTCGGCAAGCTTTCCGAGGGGCTTGCCCGGCCGAAGACACAAAAGCGCATCGACCTCATAAGGGAACGTATCGGCCGATTGAAGCAGAGCTTCAGCGGCATCGGACAGCATTACGAGATAGAAGTGGAGACGGATGAGGACGGCAAGCGGGCCCAGTCCATCACGTGGACAAAGACGCCGAAAGCACCCGCGTTGATGAGCGATCCGGGCGTCTATTGCCTGCGCAGCAACGAGATGGAGTTCACCGCGGAAGAGCTCTGGCGCACGTATGTGATGCTGACCGATCTGGAAGCGGTGTTCCGGTCCCTGAAGTCGGAACTCGGACTGCGACCGATCTATCATTCCACAGGCCGGCGCGCGGAGGGCCATCTATTCATCACGGTCCTGGCTTACCAGTTGGTGCAGGTGATTCGTACGCGTCTTCGCAAGAAAGGACTACGCTTCAGCTGGACGACACTCAGGAGGATCCTTCGTCGTCAGGTTCGCACGACCAGCATCTTCGAGCGCAAGGACGCACGCACACTCCATGTCCGCACCAGCTCGCAGCCGGATATGGAACTAAGGGCCATTTACGATGCCTTGTGCATCGATCCACTGCCCTTGGCCATGCACAAGACGATCATATGACCTAAGGCATAAAGCCTCACTTGGCGGCCATTTGTTGTGCCAGAACAATTCTCATGTCTCTACTTTACAACCTGTTATGAAGCACAATGGTAAACTTGGGCTGAGGCGTCCTCCAGGAGGGGATCACCTCTTAACCGCGGTCCATAGCACGCCTGGCCGGTGGAATCAGGTAGCGCGATGGACTCATTGATTATGCCGGTGTGCCTGCAGTTCGGATAACGCCACAACGTCGGTTCGTTCAGCCCAGTGTTCATAAAGGGTGGCCATTCTAGCCGTGCGCTCCGGTAGCTGTGCTGCAATGTCATTCATTTCAGTCCGGTCTGCATCAAGGTCGTACAGTTCCCAATCACCACCGGCCGTTGCGACAAGCTTCCAGCGTCCGTCCCGAACGGCACGATTTCCTTGATGCTCCCAGAAGAGCGGACCTCTTTCAAACGGAGCTGCATCTAGAATGGGAAGTAGGCTTCGCCCTTCCAGTCGAGTTATGGCGCTGCCATTGTGCTCGGTCGGATAAGGTGCACCGGCCGCATCCAGGGCCGTAGCCATCACGTCCATAACGTGGCCCACCTCGCGGGTTAGCCCTCCACCGTCCGCATAGCGCGTGGGCCAGTGCATGATGAGCGGTGTGGCAATTCCGCCTTCGTGCACCCAGCGCTTGTAGCGCCGAAAAGGCGTGTTACTCACGTTCGCCCACGCGGGACCATAGCTTTGAGTGTTTTCCTCTGGACCCGGCATCCGGTTAAAATCATTGCCAATTGCGATGGGCCCTCCGGTGCGCGTCGCGCTCGGCCAAGTGGGCCCAGTACGGCCGGGTCTCAGTACTTCGGCAGAGGCACCATTGTCCGCCAAGAACATGATCAGCGTGTTGGCGAATTGCTCGGTAGTCTGGAGTGCAGCAAGGATGGTGCCGATGCCTTGGTCCATGCGATCCACCTGGGCAGCGTAGACCTCCATAGCCCTGGTGTACCAGGCCCGTTCCTCCGCATTCACGTCCTCCCAGGCGGGAACTCGTGGATCGCGGGATGAAAGCGGCCACTGGGCGCTGATGATGCGCAATTCGGTCATGCGGGCACGTCGTTCCTCCCGGAGGGCATCCCAGCCGGCGTCATAGCGGCCGGCGTATCGTGCGATATCTTCCGGTAGCGCGTGGAGCGGCCAGTGGGGCGCGGTATAGGCAACGTAGAGCAAAAACGGCTTGTCGCTACCTCCATCGGCGTGTGCGAGGATATACTCAGCAGCCCGTTTACTAATGGCGTCCGTGTAGTAATACTCACCATTTTCCGATGCAATGGGCGTGTTGCCTTCTACCAGCGTGATCGGGTCGAAATAGTTGCGCGCACCGATCATGGTACCGTAAAAGGCATCAAAGCCGCGCTGCAAGGGCCAGTTGTGCTTGGAAGTCTTGCTGCTGTCCCCCAACCAGTATCCCATCTGGCTCGTCACGTGCCACTTGCCGGACATATAGGTACTGTAACCGGCAGAACGTAAGACCTCGGCGATGGTCAAGCTGCTCTCATTCAGATCCCCCCGATATCCAGGCAGTTTGTCGTCCCTCATCATCAGTCCTACTCCGGTTTGATGGGGATACAGCCCTGTAAGAAGAGAGGCTCTGGTGGGGCAGCATTTAGCCGCATTGTAAAACTCGGTAAAGCGCAATCCGTGGGCCGCCAGACGTTCCAGGTTGGGTGTTTGAATCTCACCGCCAAACGGGCTTATGTCCGAAAATCCCATGTCGTCCGCAAGGATAACGACAATGTTGGGACGATTCTGGGGCACGTCGTCACAGCCGAGTAAGAGGCAGATCAGTGCGCAGCAGCATGGCCAGAAACAATGCATGGTAGCAAGGATTGGTAATAGCGACGGATCCAAAATAGCTTGTCCATGGGGTATGCCGCAACAGAACGGATTACGCGTTGGCGTAAAAAAAGCCGGTTAGTGCTAGCCTCAATTGCCGCGGCAATATTGCCCTGTGACAATCAGGGTCGTTTGGAGAACTGTACACGGAGCATCTTGTTGCCTAGCCACGGGATGCGCTCGCGTAGTTCGGGGTATCCGGCAGAGACCATGTAGTGGGCTTTGGATCGTGCGCGCAGTTGGACGAGGATCTCGTCTTCGGTGATGGTCACCTTGCCGCTGTGGCGCACCAGGTCGCGATAGATCGTGCGCGACTCCGCTTTTTCATAGCCTTTGCCTACACGTGCGCCAATGAGCCGGTAGAGCACGCTGGCCATTACCGTCAGCTGCACGTCCACATTGATCCGCATGGGTACCGCGGAGCTCAACGCGTCCATGTGGAAGAAGTCGATGGCATCACTGATGACGTTCTCGATGATCATGCGCCGGGCGTAGCGGTCGACCAGTTGCGCAGGCGGCCGCTTCATCTGGTTGGTGATCAGGACGGTCGGCTTGTCGTGTCCCAGACCCTTGACGATGATCTGCCGTAGTGGATGGGGGTATCCCCGCAGCTTGACGATCTCATCTGCGATGCGCGGCGTGCGGTAGGCGCGGCCAATATTGGAGAGGCGGATCTGCCTCCAGGCCGACTTGTCCAGCGCGTTAATGTGCTCGATCAGTGATGCATGCCGGCGTCGCAGCGTGATGAAGTCAATGTCCAGGGCAGTGAGCTCGGTCAGATTGGCGTACACGGTGAACCGGCTGTCGAAGACCAGCTCTTGCGGAACCTGCCTTGTGTGGGCTTTCCAGTAGTCGACAAAGCGCAGAATGGCATCATTTTGCGTTTCCTTGCGAATCGTGGCGTCAGCATAGCAAAAGATGCGGGCGTCGGCGTCGCGCGCCAGCATGGTGAGCACACCGCGTTGGCGGCGGCTGCGCTTGGAGACATAGTGCTTCTGCAAGAGTGCCTGATCGCCGTGGTAGGGAATGGTGTGGAAGTCCAGGTCAATGGACCGCCCGGGGCCGAGGACATCGGCCAGCTTTGCTGCCGCATGGTACCACTGGTGCATCAGCGGCCCCGCAAAGGTCGGATCCACCTGGATGGAGTATTCCGTCAACGTGGTGCGCTTGGGAATGGCGTTCAGTCCGGCAAAGAGGGCCAGGCCCTCGTCAAGTGTTTCGGCCATGACCTGGGAAGGCCGCCCGATGCCTGACAGCTTGAGTGCCAACAGGGAGCGCACGGCACAACCGGCCGGGATCATGCGCGTGCCGGGCATGCCTGCGGTAGCCAGCATCTGATCGAGCTGCATGCGTGCCAGATCGAAGGCGAACAGAAAGAGGCCAGCAAAGTCGGTGTGAAAGGTGCGCGAGCTGAGGTCCAGCTTTCGACTGTCGGCTGTGGTAGTAACCGCAGAGCGCTGATGTGCCGGTCGGCGCGGCAGGCGCCGGATGCCTTCCCGGGTAAAGACGTTCTGGATGTAGCCCAGGCTGGCCGGCATGTTTTCCTGGCGCAAAAGCTGCTGGATCTGGTAGATGGAGGTGGCTTGCTCTTTGCGGAGGGCGACGATGCGGGCAGGTCGGGGATCAGTCGGTTTGGCCACACGGGGCGAAGCGGCGAGTCGGGGCCAGAAGAAGTCGGAAGAGGGCTGTTTTTTGAAACGTCGGAGGAGATTGCGGAAGGATCCCGGTGTATAGTTGCCGCGACCAGCGGCTTCTTCGATGGAGCATCCTTCGTGGAGGTAGGCTCTGATGGCTTCGTACTGCCGCATGGGAAGGCAGCCGGGTTGGGTGAAGAAGTCGGAGCGTCTATGCATCGTATATGTTGAAGTATGAATATACTACCAAAATACTAAAATCATTTCACAGAATCAAGCACTGGTGCCCGGTAGAGGCGTATTAGTCGGGTGTTAGGGCAGAGAAATGCAGGATCGAGGCGGCACTAGCTCCTAAACAGGGCAATAAGGAGACAAACTCGCCGAAAGCGGGGCTTCGGTTGCGGGACAGAAAATGCTTCTATACCAGTGTTCTAATATTCATTACTTCACATATAGGATGCGACACGGATAGCATTATGCAGGCAATAGAAGCTAAATCCACGCAGAAAGTCCCCGAACAGTGCGCCTAGCAAACGCCCCGCGGTAATTCAGGCTAGCAAGAAAATCTCGATTTCTCGTTGAATTGCGGCTTGAGGGGCTGCTAGGCGGTAGGTAGCGGGGCCTGCTTGGAGGTGGGAAGGGTATAGCGAGCCAGCTCCGGATTCCGAGCGTACCAAGCGCTAATCAGTGGTGGTATGCCCCGACTCGGTGGGGCAACGAGACAGGTAGGCGACCTCCTCTGTCACAGAAGGGCAAGCTTTGCTCCCATGCTGGTGCGCGAGCGGGCCTACGGCGCTCGGCCTGATGCCAGCGCCTTTCCTCCTGCTTCTTCAGCCATTGATCGATTCGGTGCACGTTGGCCGCTACCATCACCAGGGCCCCCGTCCGGGCAAACCCTGCGGCACCGTGCGTGCGCACCAGGTCCCGTCGCCCGGTGATTCAGGTTGCCCGTAGCCGACTCTATCGCCGAATGCTGGCGCTGCGCTTCCACAAAGGCTTCTGCCGCCGCCCTCTCCAGATCCTGCTTATTGCGCCGGCCCTTTCTAGGTATGACGTTCAGATCGAGTAGCCGGTCCAGCTACTCACGATTCCTCGGCGTTAAGAAAACCGTTATCCAGGCAGCACGAGCGGAGTGGTAGTAGTCCAGACCGCGTTCACCGACGGCCACGATGCGCGGATCTTCGCAGAAGTGCACCATGCGTGCAAATTCATCGCCGCATTCGCCTCTGACGGATAGAATGCGGCCATGGCATGCAATCCTCCATAGGGGTCGCACAATTCGAGCGCCTCTTCAACGGATGCGAGATCGATGGCAGGCATGACGACCTGCGTCACGTTTACCGCACGGACACGGCCGATCACCGGAAGGCACTGCCCTGCTGCTGGCCATGGGCATCAATCGGCAGGCCGTCTATGTCTATCACAACGACTTCGCGTCGCTTGCCGCCGCCAGTTTGCAGGAGGTGCTCCACAGCGAAGGGGGTCAACGGCGCAGCCGCACAAGATTGCGTCCCCGCGCCAGCATGCACACCTAGCGCGAGATGCTCGGCTGTGAGGCCAGAGGCTTGGCCTCCTTCAGCGCGTTAATGCCCCTTCTCGAAGAGGCGGCCACGCGCATGGCCGGATCATGCCGCACACGGTCGGCATCCCTATGGCGCGCCCAGACCTACAGATGCAGCAGAGAGAACTGCGCCGCAGTTGCTTCCGGCTGTGGGTTGTTCGCGCCGGATCCCGGAAATCGAGCAGGAGAGGCGCTTTATGAATCCGGTGAGGGCAAACAGTGGGCGCACCAGGATGGCGCCTGCGTCCGAAAACAGGTTTTCCGTGAAGGATCTGCTAACCTTTACTGATATATGGAAGGGACAGGGGAATACAAAGAAGGGGCTATATTCTGCCCTACATTCATTATGCATCGACGCACAAGAGACAGAACGCTTGAATGCCGACTTGGATCCCTCACAATACCATGACAATCAGATACTTGCGAACGATCTGTGAAGCGGCTGGCAGTTCTTCGGAACATAACTGAAGATTCTGGTGAATAAGGTGGGGTGACACGAAGTTGGACATTTGTCGTTCTACTTCTGATTCCAGCGATTGCATTGGTACCGCTGGTTCAGGTCGTTGTGGAATCTTGGGGCGTTGGAGTTACCGATGCGCAGCCACGCGGATCGGACTGGGTGGTATGGCAGGAGGATCGCGACGGGCTCATTGAGGCTGAATTCGTCTTTCATCCTGAAACAGGTCTGCTGGAGGGCGACATCTTACACCGATTGGACGACCAGCAGTACAATACGCTGGACGACCTCCGTAGCGCGCTCGACCGCATTCCCGTCGGAACCACGCATACATATACCGTGCTTCGGGGGGCGCAACCTCGGGAGATCGTGGTTGACGTATACTTTGGCCGGCCGCCTTTCTTCCTATATCCCTTAAGCCGGCCACTCTGGCAATTCTCCTTTTGGGGATATTGCGTCATATCGTTCTCTGCCTGCATTGCCCTTTTACTGTCGGGCCCGTTCGTTCTGCGAAGTCGCAGAGCGTGGGTCATACCTTCAATAATCGCAGTTGCGGGACTCTGGTACATCGGTAACCTGCTCAGAATTACGCTAGTCCACCTCGTGCCCCCCATCCCTGCGGGTGGCAACGCAGACGTTGCATTCCAGGCTATTACACTTATCAGTCTCATCGGGTGGAGCAGCTATCCGGCCTTGATGCTCCACTACTTGATGAGCGATTCTGAGTGCCCGGATTTCCCGCAGTGGCATTGGATTATCTACGTTCCGAGCGGAATCCTTATTTCAGTGGTTACCCTGGTAACAATACGCGGCGCCGTCGGGCCGATCACTATTGAGAGCCTATTGTGGCCGTTACGGTTCTACATATGCTGGTACATAGGGCTGATCGCGTGGTTTGTCATGTTCATGCGATTTGAAGAGCAGCCGGCGGCGGACGGCTATCGGTACAAAGCCCTGCGTATCTTCGCGGCGATTCTAGTGGTATTGACCGCACTCGTCGGACTGTCGCTTTTGGGTATTGTACCACTATTTGACACAATCAGCGATTTGGCGGCTGGCTGGATATGGGTCGTCTTGCAGCTAGGGACCATCCTGCCGGTATGGGCCGTGTCCCTTGTGTACCTCAAGTATGGCAAATTTGACTTTGTCCTACGTCGATCTCTGATATTCGTGACGGCGCTCGGATTCTATGGTCTCTCGTTCGGGGGAGGCTTATCACTCATGATGCCCTACCTGCCGGGCGAGCACGTAACCAGAAGAATAATCATTGCTCTTTACGCCGTCTTGTTGCTTGTTGTGCTTGAACGTGCTATCTACAAGCTGCGCGTGTATCTGGATCATGTGCTGGCAACAGACCGGCAGCAGGCACACCGACAGCTCACGAAGTACTTCGAGCGCATGCAGTCTTGTCTGGACTTAGACAGGCTTGCGCGGGAAACGATCATCATTGTATGCAGGGAGCTTCGAAGCCAGTCCGGTTGCCTGTTTCTTTGCCCAAATGGCCATACCGTGGGCTGGACGCTCGGACAGTATGGAGACGCCGCTCTGCAATTGTCCGGGCACGAAATTAAGGAGGTCTGGCCCTACCTTCAGCGGGAAGCCGCAATCTGGACAAACATCGATGCACTAAACGCAAGAGAGCCGGACCCCGCACTCACTCATTTCTTGCGGCGTGCCAAGATATGCCTGGCCGTGCCCATACGGGTTGATGCCAATCCCCTCGGACTGCTCCTTCTTGGTCCCAGAAAGAAGGGGACGGTGTACAATCTTGAAGATGTGGACATCGTGAAGGTACTCACCAGTCAACTTGCCTTGGTTGTGGAGCGACTGGATTTGTTTGAACGCGAATGCGAACTCGAACGTGCCGGTGCCGAGGCCCGTCTACGAGCTCTGCGCTCCCGAATTAATCCCCATTTTCTGTTCAATACCCTAAACGCGATTTCCTCACATGTCGTAGACAACCCTGAGGAGGCCGAAAATGTGGTGGAGCATCTGGCAGCCATCTTCCGCCATACAATACAGATGGAAGAGCACGAGTTGCTGCCGCTGTCTGAAGAGATTAGACTACTTTCACACTATCTGAGTATTGAACAAGCCAGGTTTGGATCCCGACTTACGATCCATTGTAGTATGGACGATACTCTTCGATCCGTACCCGTTCCCGCGTTTGCTGTCCAAACTCTGGTCGAGAATGCAATCAACCACGGTATTCGCAAGAAATGGGAAGGAGGTTCACTGCGCCTGACGTGTCACCGTTGTTCCACGGACCTGGCTGAAGTCGTTGTCGCCGATACTGGCGTAGGTATTCCGGACCTCTTTGGGAAGGGCCAAGTCACAGCAGCGGGAGCTTCTTTTCTGGGTATCGGTCTCCGCAACGTGGCTGCCAAGCTGAAACGATTCTATGGGCGAAGTGATTTGTTGCGGTTCGAAAGTTGCCCGGAAAGCGGCACGGCGGTCCGGTTACTCTTGCCATTGAACCCTGCAACTTAGAGGAGCGCCATGTACAGATATCGTATACGACGAGGCTTCTGCCCGAGGGCGTCTACGCAAGTTGCTCGAGTCCGAGGTAACTTCGGGGAGCGCTAGTCGGGTCGGCGAGGCCCGCGACGGGCCTGCCGACCCGGAGTCGAAGAAGGCTCAGCGTGTAGACCTGCTGTTTCGGGACATCCGGTTGCCGGAAATAGACGGCTTCGAAGTCTTGGAGCGCATTCCACCTGAGGATCAGACCGTGGTAGATTTATCGGAAGTTCCCCTTTGCGCGGGCATCATTTATTGAAGATATCTAGGGATTCCTACCAATATTAATGAGAAATACTGGACGATGATCCTAAGCACATGATGCCATCGATGACCCCATGTTAACCCACCTTATTCATGACATCTCCGATTGGGGTGTAAGAGTTTCGCGTTAGTACTTTCGGGACCGATTGTACTTTGTTCAGGCGTAGAGGCTGCGTAGAGAGGAGCTGGAGCCGCAGGTCAAGGTCCTTTCCCCTACGCGGGGGCGGCAACCCGACCGGGTTCTTGCTGAAACTCCTGTCGCAAAGTAAGCGTCCGGTGAAGTACAGGTCAGCGGCAGCTACAGGTGTGCCGATAGGTACAGGACGGCTGGAAGGCGGAGAGCAGGTGGGCTTGCCGGATCCGGCACACTCGGCGCTTGGCAGCTATGCCGCCTTGTCTTTGTCAGCTTGTCGTGCCTTCTGCCAATGATGAGGCAAGAGGTTAGCTACGCGCCTGGCCGGATGCGTCGGGATGCGCTCAAACACGTCCGTGAGCCACTCCTGGGGATTGACACCGTGTAGCTTGCACGTGCCAAGTAGCGAATAGACCACGGCTGCCCGCTGGGCCGCATCATGTGATCCCGCGAACAGGTAATTCTTGCGGCCGATAGCCAACGGCCGCAGGGCATTTTCAATGAGGTTATTGTCCAGCTCCACGCGCCCCTCATCCAGGTATCGGGTCAGCCTTTTCCAAAGGCCGAGCGTATAGTTGATCGCCTGGCCCCAAGGACTCTTGGGCAACCCCCCGTTCGCCTCCAGCCAGGGCTTCAGCGCTTCCAGTACAGGCCGGGCCTCTTCCTGACGTACCTCGCGCCGACGATCCGCACTGGCACCCTCCTCTCGCAGCCTGCGCTCTATGGCATAGAGTCGCCTGATCTTTGTCAACACATGCTCGGCCTTCTCCGGTTCGTAGCTAGTGCCTGGCCGAAAAAGAATTGATCGAAAGGAGTGTTGATGAAATGCCTCCGTTACAGCTATAATTGGAGGTAAGTGGGGAGCCTTATCACGTATACGAAGAATGAACGAAGCATTAATAGGTTGGAGTCACCACTTAAACCCCTATGCTATCTTCCTTCCTGCTTTCGAATCTTCGGCCTATTTCGTGTCTTTCAGCCGATTCACGCCCCATTATCCCACTACAAGGGGTGTTTTACGCCAACATTCGAAACGTTCGTATGAGATCCGTCAGAGCGCACCAGTTTTCGTTAGGACAGGCGCCCATTGCTGAGATCCAGATCGACCCCCAAAGCCGCGACGACATCCCAGCCATTCTGCTCGGATTGCAGGCCCTCTACCGCCATCTGCCGGCACGCACCAAGGTATTCGATCTGGTCCACGCCCATTTTGCTAACCTGGCCGATCTGGATCGAGGCCGGCCCGGAATGGACTTCTGGAGCATCTTCGTGCTGGCCATCCTGAAGCAGGGACTCGGCTGTGACTTTGATCGGTTGACGTTCTTGGTCAATGACATGGATAGCGTGCGCCAGATGCTGGGGTTGGATGACCAGATGGGGAATCGAGTCATCTTCCAGAGGCAGACCATCATCGACAATGTTTCGAAGCTGACACCGGAGCTGTTGGATGAGGTCAACCAGATCGTAGTGGCCTATGGGCACCAGGAAGTGGGTGCTGCGGAGGAGTTGCATACAAGAGCAGACTCTTTTGTTGTGGAGACCGACGTACATTGGCCGACCGATGTGCAGCTGTTGTGGGATGCCATACAGTGTGTAGTGCTGTTGATAACCCAGGCGGCATCGAGGCATGGCATAGCGGGCTGGCGCAAGTACAGGAGCTGGCTGCGCGCTGTGCATGCGCACTTTGCTCCGGTGCGTCTGGCGCGCAGATGGCGCACGAAAGAGGATGTAGAGGCCTACTTGGAAATATGCCAGGTAGTGGTAAAGAAAGTGAAGTCCACGGTGCAGACGTTGCAGCAGCAGTCCGTGCCGCATCCGGAGATTACGCGGTATTTGACGCACTGTGAGCGTCAGATATAGCAGGTAGAGCGGCGATTGATCCATGAGGAGAGGATTCCGCACGAGGAGAAGGTGTTTTCGGTGTATGAAGAGCACACGCGTTGGATCTGCAAGCAGAAAGCAGGCATCAGGGCCGAGTTGGGGGTGCCGGTGTGTGTCATAGAAGATGCGCATCCATTCATACTCCACCACATGATTCAGTGGGAGGGCACGGACGTGGATGCGGCCGTGCCTCTATTAACCGAAACGAAGAAGCGCTACGGTGCCGTGGTTTCCTGTAGCGTGGACAGGGGCTTTTACAGCCCAGACAACCTTACCGCGTTTGAGGCAGAGCTGGGGCTGGCCGTGATGCCCAGGAAGGCAAAAGGCACGGAGGCCTCTCGTGAGCGGGAAAGGGCGGAAGAGTTCGTAGCAGCGCGTCGGCAGCATCCGGCCATTAAGTCAGCGATCAACAACCTGGAGCACCGCGGATTGAATCGAGTGCGGGCGCACGGCAAGGAGGGATTTGCGCGCAGCGTGGCGCTTTCGGTTGTGGCGGCAAATGTGCATCGACTCGGATTGATACTGCGCCAGCGGGAGACTTTAGCGGCGAGCGCGCCAGCGTCTGGCTGCCTGAACAAGCAAGCCGCAGAGACTGCCGAGAAAGACGACGCTCACGAGCGAAATCGGATAGCAACGTCCAGGCTGGCTGCAACAGTTGAAGAGTGGCCTATTCCACGCACGTGCATGCACTCTGCGGCATGGAAACCAGGTTCTGAGTGCATTCACCTAGGTCCGTCAGACTCCGACAATCCTGAAAATTGCCCCTGAAATGCCCTGCTGGAGCCCTCCACAAGCCAGAAGGCATTTTCGGCCAGACACTAGCTACGACAGTCGTAGAACTTGCGACGGGCATGCGCCATGCATCCGTAGACCGTCATAGACGGATGCGCATCGAAGACGTTGTAGGCCACATACCCGTCCGTCTGCAACGCTCCTGCATACCCACCCAAGAACGCCACCGGACCTGCACGGGCACGGCTCTTGCGATACTCCATCACAAACAGCTTCTGCTCCGGAGTGTGGTACGCCCAGCAAAAACCCCGATGGGTCTTGCCCTTCTTCTTTCGATCCTGGACCTGGATACGCGTCTCATCCGCCTGCAGATACCCGCTTAAGAGCGCCTCCTGCTTGAGTGCATCATACAGCGGCCCAAGGTGCCATGCCGACTGCGCTATCCAGCCTCCCAGCGTGGACTTGGCAATTTCAATGCCTTCCCGCCGGAAACGCTGCTGCTGCCGGTACAGGGGCAAGTGGTCACAGTACTTGTTAACCACCACATCGGCCAACAATCCCGGTCCGGCCATGCCCTTGTCCACCAGCCGCGGAGGCAACTCGGCGATGATGACGCCGCTGTCCTCATCGGTCGGGTCCACGTACTTGGGACGATGAATCTCGACCACCTTTATCATGCTGGGCACGCTCTCCAGGTACTGCGTCTTCTCCATGCCGATGCAAATGAGACCTGTCGTGTCCTCTTCAGGCTCGATTACGATCGTCTCGCGGGGCAGGTGATCCGGCAGATCCTCGAAGTCCGGACGCCGCTTGGCCTTGCGCCGCTTCCGCTTCGGCTAATCCGTCTCGGGCTCGGGCGGCAGGGGCACCTCGACCTCCATGTCGTCAAACAAGAGGCCCTGCTGCGCCTCCGGCCCCAGTACATACCTTTCGCTCCTGGAGCCAAAGAGCAGGCGGAGGGCTTCAGCCAGCTGTTTGTCCTTGCTCTCCAATTTCGCCTGCAGCCGGCTTATCTCCTCGGACTGGCTGGCGTTCTGCTGAAGCACCGCGGCAAGCTGCGCACGGAGGACGTGAGGTTCCGTGGAAGAGGGGGAGGAATGTGCTTCGGGCTGCATGATTGTTCAACAACGCCTGATCGCGGTAGCCCCCGAGTCTCCCCGGGGGCCCCGCACAGATCCGGACGTGCGCGCTAGCGCATCCGGCTCCTCCGTCGGGTCGCGCGTTACCGCATAACGTTAGGGAGCGAACATGCCCCTCCCAGCTGGTCCACCCCGGTACCCACGAACCCGGCCCTGCGTCCGGTGCGTGTAGCACGTGAGCCCGGCTCTGTGTCCGGTACGTGCTGAGGCTTGCAGTTTCCCCTCGGGTGCGCTCCTTCGCTCCACCCACTCCGCCATGTGGTCTTCCACACTTTGTTCGTCGGCTTCACAGCTACTATTCCCGCATCTGACTTCTCTCCGCCATTCATCCATTGATCGGCTACTGCCTACGCTTTGGCGGCCCCGCCCTTGGCGCTGGGCAGCGGAGAGACCTCCCAGGTCCCGGCCTCGTACGTACATGCGTGCGTGGGTTCTTCGACGCCGCAGAGCCCTGCCGCACCTCACCAAAGCGGTGCGAGCAGTGTTGCCTTCGACCAATGTGAGAGTCTCGGCACTCTGAATGACAACGTTTTCGGCGCTCAATAGCCCTGCCCACATGCGTCCCTGCCGACGCTTCGCCCATCCCCTCACGAGGATGACCGCACGGCTCGGGGAATGATATGGATCGGTTACTTCCTTCATCATAGAGGACTTCCACCCCCTGTACTTGGCCAGTTAGCCTGGCGCACCACATGCATTGTTGCCCGTTTCCACATACTATCTATCCCGATTTTCGGCTCTTAACCGCATACCGGCGCCGGTATTTTACGGACTTCAGCGACACTCCCTCCAGTAACATCACCATCTGCGTCCACGTCGGCATATCCTCTTTCGGCAGCTCAAACGTACCCGCTTCAAGCCTTTTGTAAAACAAGGCGAAGCCGTGTCGGTCCCACGAAAGCGCCTTCAGATGGCTCCGCCTCCTGTTGACGAACACAAAGACGTCCCCCGACATGGGATCCCGCTTCATGCCGCTTTTCACCAAGGCGCACAGGCCGTCAAAGCTCTTGCGCATGTCGGCCGGCGGCCGGTAAAAGAAATACCGGTGCGAAGGCCCCAGTCCGATCATGACTGCACCAGCTGCGCCAGGTACGAGGCAGATACCGGCGCCAAGAGGCGCACGGGTATCCCGCCCGGGTACATGATTTCCACTTGCGCCTCTTCACCTGCCACGGATCTGCCAATCTCCACAAAGGCGCCGCTGCCGCAGCCTCCAGGCGATACTTCCGACGCCAGTAAAACAGCTGCCCATACGAGATGCCGCGCTCGGCACAGAACGCTGCAGCGGTCTGGCTGCTTTCTTCATACTGTTCCACCAGCAGAAACATTTCTTCCGCCGTACGTCTGGGCTATCTCATGCTATCCAGGCTTTGAGTCCTCGGGTCTATGAGTAATCTCCCGAGAAATCGTCACCTTTTCCAGATGGGTTTCACCGCACGCTTACGTCGCAAAGACATAACTCAGCCAGCCATTCTGCATCCGTTCGCCCAATCTTGTGCCTGCTGTGATGGACAGCAGGCAGGGGACGGCCTGATCAACATCGCAAGGGAATCATGGTCCAATGGAGTCGGCAGTAGCGTCGCTAAAAGCGCTCCCACGCAGCAAGTGCACTGCCGGCAATATGGATGACTATGTTGCGTGCATGGTGTACGAACCGGGCCTTGAGTAGGCGTTCCCGGAAGGTGGTCAGACTTATGTGGGATCCTTCGGGCTCTTGCATGAGGCAACGTCCCACGTGCATGAGCTGATACACCAGGAGGTAGACCTGCAGCATGACCTCGTTCTCGGCTCGCGCCTTCCTGCACCGGTTCGGCAGGCTGCCGAACCACAGGCCGGCCCAGGTAGTGCCTCTTCGGACGCGCTACCGAAGACAGCGCCATGGAGCATACCGCATTGAGCTCGCCCAAGTGCTTCTGCGCCTTTCCTCTTTTCTGGTACAGCTTCACGAGTTGCGCCGCCGAACAGGCTGCTTCATCCTGATCGGTAAGCAAAAAGTAGTGCCGGGCAAAGAGCTCGCCCGGCACCGGATCGATCACAAGCACCACACGACGATCCGCAGACCAGCTCCCTGCACGGTAGCGCAACTCGTGGTATTGACGGCAGGGCGGCTGGCCGCAGGCCAGATGCGGCTCTGCAAGCCTGCCAAGTACGGCATTCTCTTTCAGACGCATGACGTAGCCGATGCCGTCGCTCTCCAGCTTGTCACATAGCTCGCCACTGTTAAAACCGGCGTCCAGCCGGACAATGACCTTGTGGGCCACATGGCGGCGCAACCCCTGCGCAATGCGCCGGATGAACGTGTAGCAGCCGTCCACCACGCTCCGGGTGCCTTCTCTCAACTCCGCCCCCAGCATGTCGCCCGTCTTGCCACACAGGGCGACAAGAGGCAAGAAGATGGTTCGCTTGTAATACCCGTTCCACTTACTTCCCTGCTGCCTGCCGTGGGCCTCTACCGGTAAGCCGTCCACATCGAAGACCACCACGCGGCGGCGCTTTCCACCACTACGCTGCAGCAGATGCTCCATGGCGAAGGTCTCCGCAAAGCGGCGCAGCTGCACAAAATTCTTCTGTCCGGCCAACATGCTCACCAGGCGGGACATGCTCGGCTGGGATGCCAAGAACCGGTCGTCCTGCAGCGCCTGGATGCCCCTATTCGAAGAGGAGGCCACGCGCATGGCGGGATCTCTGCGAAGCTTGTCCGCATCCGTCTGGCGTCCCCACCCCTGAACATGCTGTAGCAACAACTGCCGCACCAGCTCTTGGAGGCTGTGCGTTATCCGAGACGGGTGCCGATCGTCCACCAGCACAGACGCGAGTCGACGCGCGATGCCGGTAATCACCATCACCAGCCGCATCGGGATGACCCCCGCATCCGAGGTCAAACTATCCGTCTTGGAACCGGCAATTTTTACGGATTCATTGAACGGGCACGTGAACAAAAAGCCGGGTTTGGGACCTTGCATCGGACGCGCTCCAGGGTGAACGTGTACACACGTAATCCAACGCCGGAGGCCAGTTCGGATCCCTGACAAAGCCCTAATAATGAGCTACTTACACCGTCACATTCGACGGCTCTTCGTCAGCATTGTACATTTTCGTGAATAAGGTAGGCTTATAGGGCAGCGCAAGCCAAATCCGACGACCTTTATGCCCGCGCCAAGGCAAATTATGATGTCGACCTACGCGATATTGCCGAAAAGCACTTCGAGGAAGAATACTGCCCAATTCTGGCACAGCTCCAAGCGTTGTTTGGGGGGCAGTTAAAAGGCTTGTGAGGCAGGGGTAAGAGGAAGCCCCTTGTTTCTGGCGGCGTCTCGTAGGAGCAATTCAGACAAGAGATCAAGTACGTGGCGCATACTCTTTAACAGTGCACTGTATGCTTCCGGGCCTAGATTGGAGGGTTGGGGCCTGTAGAAGGCAAGCACCCACTTGCCTTTACGGTTTTCGGAATACCATTCGCCGTCGTATTGGTCTCCGACCAGCCAATGGTCGTTTAGAATGCCTGGGATTTTTTCTACTATCTCTTCAACGCCAATTGTGTTGGCAACGCCCAGCTTGATTTCAATTAGGTCGACTTTTTCGTTCATGCTTCCGAGTTTGTGAACTGGTGGCCGGAGTCTAAGGAATTTGCCCGCCTCACACTATGAACCTTGTATGAATCAGTGCTAACCCCATAACTCACGCCAAAACCGCTCGTACTAACAAGTAACAAAACGAGCGGCAAATATGGCAAATAGCTCACCGGGTAAGCACTTTCGCAAGGGTATCACGCTTATTAATCTTGCGCGCATGTTTCCTGACAATGGGGCGGCGCGCAAGTGGCTTGAGGGCATTATCTGGCCGGACGGTCCGGTGTGCCCGCATTGCGGATCAATGGACGTGCAGGCAAACATTTTGCACCCCACCATGACTCACCGTTGCAGGGCTTGCCCGAAGCGGCGCATGTTCTCACTGAAAACGGGAACGATTATGGCGCGGTCGAAGCTGGGCTACCAGACCTGGGCCATTGCGATCTACCTTGTGTGCGCGAATATCAAGGGCATTTCCTCCATGCGCCTGCACAGGGAGCTTGGGATCACACAGAAGAACGCATGGCACCTGCTGCACCGCATTCAGAAGGCTTGCGAAATGAATTTACTGCCCTTTAAGGGGCCTGTGGAAGTGGACGAGGCCTACTTTGGGGGAAAGGAGGCCAACAAGCACGAGAACAAGAAACTCAAAGCCGGCCGCGGCACGGTGGGCAAGACGGCGGTGGTCGGGGCAAAAGACCGCGATACGGGGAATGTGAAAGCTGAGGTTGTTGAGGACACTTCGGCACCCACCTTGCAGGACTTTGTGAAAGAGAGCGCGGAGGGCAGTGCGGAGGTTTACACGGACGAGGCCCGCGCCTACATAGGTTTGCGGAACCACAGGGCGATCAAGCACTCTGTGGGCGAGTATGTTGACGGCATGGTTCACACAAACGGGATCGAGTCCTTTTGGGCGCTACTGAAGCGGGGCCACTACGGCGTGTATCACAAAATGAGCAAGAAGCACCTGCACCGCTATGTGAGTGAGTTCGTGGGCCGCCACAACATTCGCAGTATGGACACCGTAAAACAAATGAAGTGGATTGTCAAGAACGGCGTGGGCAAGCAGCTTAAGTACATAGACTTGATTGCAAATGAAGCACAAAAAGCGGAAGCACCCGGTTGTGCGACTTAAGCCGAGCGCATATCAGCCTACGAAGACAGAAAAGGAGGAGGAGTTTGTGCCGCCAGAGGGTATGACGCCGGAGGAGTTGGCGAAGCGCCTGTTCGCGCCGGTTCGCATTGTGCGCGATCCGAAGGCGTAGCTGACAGATAGGGGCCGGAGGAACCTGTGGCGGTGGCGCACCAGTGCTCTGTTTTCGGTATATTGGGGAGGAACCAAACGGTACTTTAGGCGCCAGTCGAGAATGAACGGGACGCGACACACTCTTGAATGCCGTCCGTTAGTTGTTTCGGTCCCCAACACAAGCGCCATGCTTGATGCGCTCGCAACCAAGAGCATTAAGAGCATATGGTTCAGTGACATGGTTTCGCATTGCGAATCCGTATCACTATCCGTAAAGGAATTCTTGTGTCCGCCTCTTTTAGAGGAGATTTGTCACGAGGCAAGGCGGGTGCTGAACTCCCCCGAATTAAGGGGGCTATCTAGGCAGCTAGCCAAAGCCAAGCTATCGGTGGAGCATTCAATGCAATCCATGAGGGAGGTCCAGATCCGCGTGAATGACTCAGCGCCCTCTGAGGACTCCGCAATTCTGAGGGTTGAGCACATAGCAACAATACAGGAGGCTGAATAGCACCCGCGACAGTTGGGGGAAGCGTATGCCCTCATGCAGGAAATGGGCTATATTCGCAACAATCCCCACGATTCCGGTGTACACAACGAACAACCCATTAGAGGTGTAATGAGCGAGCAAACGAGCACCCAGACAAAGGAGGCGTCACCTAAGCCTAAATCTGGAAGCACTCCTAGCCGTACGCAAGGCCAAAATTTGGCGGGATCTCGAGGCAGTTCCGTGCACGAATTTGCCGGTATTCCGACACAGCCAGAGCGTAGTTCCACCAAGAGCTTTTGGCGGGTCGTTGGACGGGGATTCATGTTCAAAGACTAGACAGGGCAATACAAGCGAGGACGACCGTTTCCACTGCGGCTGCCCAAGTCATAAACGCTAACCACACGCCCCTGGAGTCCAGCAACTTTTGGTTGGATTCGGCAGCCTTCCTGTACGCGTAGGCCACCTGCATTAGGTAGAGTGCTGGGTCCCTCCCCTCCTCTGTTCGACTCGCGAAATCCTCTGCAACGCTGAGATCGACGGGCGATTTCCATTTTTTGCTGGGCCTGACAATAACCCTGAGAGCCAAGAAGCATATGGAAGCAGCGGATATTGCCAGTATGGCAACAAAAATGCTGCCATCTAGGCCGTTCTCAGATATTCTGACGCCAACTCCAAGTGCAGCGAGTGAAAAAGTAGCTATCCACATTGCCTTCCGCGAGTGCTCTTGGCTAAGATTGTGTTGGGCCAGAATGCGCTCCCTACATGATTCAAGGTGGACCCTCGCATTGGATTCGTTCATGCGGCCTTTGTCACACAACAGACGATTGGGTTAGGGCGCCAAGATACAGCCTCGTGTGCTTGCAATTCCCGTCCGCTGCCCGTACATCCCTCTCTGCCGCATAGGAGCAATGACTCGACACACGTCGGGTTACCTGCTAAATACAAGAGCCGCTAGAGGCGTGGGCTGATCACCTGCGTCGGCGAATAGGTAGGACACCTCCCAGTCATTGACTCCGGTGCGGCCCGGCACCTGTTGGGCCTCCGTACACCATAAACTAGCCGCACCGCAATGAAAGACAAGAAGCCATACGACGTGCTGCGCTCGATTGCCCGCTTCATGGAAGTTGTTGGCTGGACAATCATGCCGGGCACTGTACTTGCAGCCTACTTCTATTTCGCCTTCTCAGAAGCGCACGAAAATCCCGCCGGTGTGTTGGATATTCTGATTTGCGGAATCATTTTAGGGTTCGCCATGGTCGCATTAGGCCAGCTATTCCAGTGCATAGTCCAGATTGGACGGGACGTACGCGGGATTGCCGAAGCACAGGGGTAGCACTATATTTCCAAAAATGAAACAGACTCTGACTTTGTTTGCCCTGCTGGCCTTGACAGGCTACACAAACTGCGGCAAACAACAGCCTGCGTTATCAGCGTGCGAGGCCGCATTTTCGGAAGCGGCACTTGTGCCAGGCTCACGCGATTCCTGGAGCGACCTGTTTCCTGCCTTTTCCGCGTGCTCCACGTGGGACGACTACGTTGCGGCAATAGAAAAATATCCCGGTGCAGGCAGTTCGGCACTTGTAAGCCTACCTTATTCATGACAGCTCCGATTGGGGTGTAAGAGTTTCGCGTTAGTACTTTCGGGACCGATTGTACTTTGTTCAGGCGTAGAGGCTGCGTAGAGAGGAGCCGGAGCCGCAATTCAAGGCCCTTTCCCCCAACGCCGGAGCGGCAACCCGACCGGGTTCTTGCTGAAACTCCTGTCGCAAAGACATAACTCAGCCAGCCATTCTGCATCCGTTCGCCCAATCTTGTGCCTGCTGTGATGGACAGCAGGCAGGGGACGGCCTGATCAACATCGCAAGGGAATCATGGTCCAATGGAGTCGGCAGTAGCGTCGCCAAAAGCGCTCCCACGCAGCAAGTGCACTGCCGGCAATATGGATGACTATGTTGCGTGCATGGTGTACGAACCGGGCCTTGAGTAGGCGTTCCCGGAAGGTGGTCAGACTTATGTGGGATCCTTCGGGCTCTTGCATGAGGCAACGTCCCACGTGCATGAGCTGATACACCAGGAGGTAGACCTGCAGCATGACCTCGTTCTCGGCTCGGATCAGAAGTCGTCGATTCGTGAAAGTTGTGTTCAGGTCATGGATTCGCCACAGTGTTCAGCGGGTCTATTCCGTATCTTACACCCATTATGTTTGTGCGCACCCTCAGACGAAAAACGACCAAGAACGTCACCGTACAGATCGTGTAGGGGTACAGAAATGATGAAGGCAAACCCCGACTCAAGATCGTGCGCCACATGGGCAGCGCCCCCGAAGGCATGGCCCTAGGGGGCCCTGCTCGGTGTCGCCGAACTCGAAATGCGCCGCTTACAAGAGGAGAAACAACCCTCCCTCTTTCCCGCCGCCGATAGCGCAGACGAGATCCTCCTGGCTCGCAGGCGCAAGCAGCAAACAAAACCGCTGCCCATCCGGGATGCCCGTGCCCTTGAGGAAACGAAGCGCGTGTGTGTGGGCTTCCATGAAGTTTTCGGGGCCCTCTGCGACCGGTTGGGCCCGAGTAATGTCTTCACCGAAAGGCATGGCCCGGCGTCTGTTCCGGCAGGCCGTACTGCTACGCCTGGCGGCTCCGAAGGGCGGCAAGAGCGGCCATGCCCGGCGGCTCTCCAAAGAAGAGCGCTCTGAAGTGCCGGTAGAGAAGTTTTACCGCATGATGGGGAGCGGTAAACGAAGGCCGTATCAGGCGCCTGCAGGATATCGTCTCCCAAGAAGTGACGGGCCTCTTGGGCGGCAAGGTAGACGTGCTCTTCTTTGATGTTACGACGCTCAGCTTTGCTTCGGACAGTGAGGATGAGCTCCGGAAGAAGGGCTACAGCAAGGACGGCACCGGGTGCAGGTGGTGTTGGCGCTCATCCAGACAACGCAGGGTTTGCCCATAGGATATGAGCTCTTTGCCGGCAACACGACCGATGTCAGGACCCTTGATCCGGCCATAGCGGCGCTGCAGCAGCGCTGCGCCTTGGGCAAGGTGGTCTTCGTAGCCGACGCCGGCATGATGAGTCAAGAGAACCTGGCGCTGCTTCATAGCAAAGGATACGACTTTGTGGTGGCGGCCCGGCTGCGCTCCATGGGGAAGAAGGCCACGCGCGACATCACGGCGGTGCAAGAGTGGCAGCCCATGGCAGAAGGCCGCATGGTTGCCGAAAGGCGCCTCGGCGGGCGGCGTCTGGTCCTGCGGTACTGTCCGAAGAAAGCAGCCAAGGATGTGCACGACCGGCAGAAAGTCGTAGAGAAAGCCAAGCTCAATCTGGCGCAGGGCGTCAAGGGCAAGGGCACAAGCGGTCGGTTCCTGGACCAGGGAGCGGTGAGCCTGAACGAAGAGGCGATAGAGAAAGACCAGGCCTGTGGCGGCCTGCACGGTCTATGGACCAGCCTGGAGATGCTCGCACCGCAGGAGGTGTACGCCTAGAGCTGTAGCGGATAGAAGAGGGCTTCCGGGTGCTGAAGCGCGCGTTAGCAGTGCGTCCCATCTTTCACTGGACGCAGCGTCGGGTGAAGGCGCACATGGCCATCTGTTTCGTGGCCTTTGCACTGCTGCGCATCTTGCGCTACCAGCATGCACGGCGGCAAGGAGCCGCTGAGCGAGGCGCGCATCCTGTCGGAACTCTCGGCAGTGGAGGTGTCGCTGTTGCGGGACCAGGGCACGGGCAAGCGCTACCTGGTGCCCGCGGCCACAGGCAGGCAGCAGATCAATCTCTACAACGCGGTAGGTCTAACGCTGCAGCGGAGTACGGTCCCTCTGAAAGAGGAGTCTGCGGAGTAGCTTTCTTGGACGGCGTTATTGTCCTGCAGTAAGGCGGATTTATTGTGTTCAGTCGGAAGAGTCATCCCAATAAAAACAATACTTTTCATCTCTGAAACCGTCGAAGTCCGGATTCGGCGATAGAGACGGCTACGGGCAACCTGAATCATCGGGTCTGGGCCTGATACGCACGGCGCCGCAGGGTTTGCCCGGACCGTGGCCCTGGTGATGGTAAAAACAACGTGCACCGAATCGGTCAAGTGCTGAAGAAGCAGGAAGAAAGGCGACGGCGCTGGCATCAGGCCCACGGACTAGTGGCGTGGGCCCGTTCGCGCACCGGCGTGGGAGTAAGGCTTGCACTCCTCCAACAAAGGAGATTGCCAACCTGTCTCGCTGCCCCACCGATTCGGGGAATACCACCGCCGATCAGCGCTTGGCAAGCTCGAAATCAGGAGCTGGCTTGCTATGCCCTTCCCACCTCCATGCAGGCCCCGCTACCTACCGGATAGCAGCCCCTCAAACGGCACCTCATCGCAAAACCGGCTTTTATGGCTCGCACTGCATAGTCTGCCGCCCGCTCCGTGATGGCGTCGGTAAAATAGTAGTCGTCCGCTGCAGGGGCGACGGGCGTGTTGTCTTCTGTCAGCGTATTCTTCCCGTAGAAGGCATCAGAGCCTCGCTGCAACGGCCAGTTGCGCTTGGAGGTCTTGCTGCTGTCACCCGACCAGTATCCCAATGGGCCGATGACGTGCCATTTGCCTGACATATAGGTGCTGTATCCGGCAGTGCCGAGGGCCTGTGCGATGGGTATGGCGTGCTCGTCTAATTCCCCCAGATATCCGGGAAGCCCGTTGTCCTCGCCCATGTGTCCCACTGCTGCCTGATGCGGATAAAGGCCGGAGAGGAGGGAGGCCCCGGGTAGGGCAGCACTGGGCCGAATTGTAAAACTCGGTAGAGCGCAGGCCGCCGGCTGCTGCAGACAGGGCGCATGTAGTGCGCCGTCGTAAGGGCTGGTGTCCGAAAACTCCATATCGTAGGCAAGGATTGCGATGATGTTGCAACGGGTCTCGGACACATCTATGCAGCCAAGCGAGCAGCAAATGAGAATCCGGCAGCGACTGAAGGGGATAAGAGGTGGCGTAGACGGAAAAAGCGATATGGAAGGTCCGTTTGGAGCGTCGCAACAGGTTGGTCGGCAGCCGCGCTCCGGTATCTTGCCTCTACCGGAAGGTGCGGTGGATGCGTGCTGCCGTAGCACGCGTGGCGCTGCTGCGACCACTTTGAGCCGGGGTGATGGGTTGCCTGGGATCCCCGTGGCATTACGGCACGACCAGTCATTTGCCGCTGCTTGCTTCGTGGATTCGCATCCCGTTTGGCAATGCCGACAGGTATTTTCCAGTGGTAGGCATGCAGGCCACGTGCACGCCTACGCATTAAAGCGTGACAGCGATTGCGTCCAGCTCTTCGACCGTAAACCTCACGCTGACGATGTAGGGCTCGTGGCCTTCGTTCCAGTGTCCATACGTGGTCGTCACGATGGTGCCATCGGGCAGGACTTCCACTCCAGGATATGTACTATCCCATCCGTGCTTGTTGTCCATGATGCGCACTCTGTATTGGCCTTCTGTTCCGTTTGCCAGGTCCTCGTAGGTACCTACCCAGCCGACCCAGTCGCCCTGCGTCGGCGAATCCAGCGCTGTGTCACGGAATGAGATAAAGAGGCGACCGTCCGGCACATAGCGGGCCGTATGCCGATCTCCGGTCAATGCACCCGGTACCTCGCGCGGCGCTGTCCACGATGCACCTTCGTCGTCGGAAAACATAACGTGGGAATTGCGCGTGCGGCTGTTCTCACGAAGCAGGATGGCCATCTGGGACGCATCGGGTGAGCGGATGAGGCCCGGCTCGCAAAGATGCACATCCGTGCTCTCGACCACCGTTTCCGGGGCACTCCAGGTTAGGCCTCCATCCAGGGACAAGGTCTTGTAGACGGTAAAGACCGTTACGGCTTCTCCCCGCGGGGCAGGCCCGATAAAGCGGCCGTCGTCGTGGAATAACGCCATGTAGGCTCCACTGCGTAGCCGCTCCACTGATGCCATCGCGACAATGCCGCCGAAATCACCGATGGCTTCCAGTTCCGTCCACGAATGCCCGTCGTCTTCCGATACCGCGCGGCGAATCGGGTAAAGTCCGGAGAAGAGAATCAGCCGCTTCTTCCCGCTGCCATCCACCATTCGGTAGAGCGTCGGTACTTCCTTGGAAGTCGCCCAGCTATCGGGGACAGCTAGGCGTTCGGACCACGTGCGTCCGGCATCTTGGCTGCGCTTCATCACGATTGCCCCGCGCCCGTGGCCCTTGGGATAGACCACCATCATTGTCGTGGAGTCCTCAAGCAGCACCGTGGTTGGGTGGCCAAGATACTGGCCTTCTTCTCGGTCAACCACGACTTGTCGGTCTGTTTCCATCGACAGATCGATAAGCGGTATCGAATACCCGCGCGGGGGCTCGCGTGGCACGGGAGCGCAGCTTGCCGCAACAAGTAGACCGATAGGGAAAAGGACATGCTTCATGGGCCATGGAGTACGTTTATGCAGCCCAGGAGCAGGACGCCATTCCGCGCTGATTGGGCCGCATGCATGAGGGGGTATTGGAACAGACTATGCGTATTCGGTACCCTTCGCACCGGGCTTCGCAGCCCGGGACGCTGCCGTCAGCCAGTCGGGAGGACTGTGGACGCGCCGTGGACGCAATGGTGATGTAACCGGGGCCAGGCAGAAGTCTGCCGCTCCATACAACTACCCGGTACCATAGACGATAGCATGCCGCCACTACAGTGTGGTCAGGTAACGGACCAGTGCGTCAAGTTCCGCCTCCGAGACGGTTTCGTAGAAGTGCAGCGAATTCAGGGTGGCCGCCATGGTACCCGAAGGGTAGCCATCCATGGGGACGGCGTCCGGCTCCAGAATGGATGCCAATAATTCGCCGCGTGACTGCCTCGCGCCGATGCCCTGCAGCGTTGGGCCGGCGCCGGCGGTGCCATCCAAACTGTGGCAGGAACTGCACAGGAATTGCGCGAATATGGCGCTGCCATCTAAGGCAGGGACTGCCTCCGAATCCGGACTTTCATGTTCTGCTACCGACAAGTCTGCCGGCAAGGGGGTGCTCGCCATCAGCCCGGGGCCGACGATTCCCAGCGCGCCCCGGAGTGCCGTATCGGAGAGCGTAAGCGCAAGGAATACCATCACAAATACGATTCCGATGAAGAAAACAAGCGTGTTTACGCGGTTATCATACAGGAGCGCCATGAATACGGCCACCACCAGGGCAGCCTTTGCGCTGGCAATAGCGATGGCCAGGGGCATATTCATGGGACCGAGATCAAGCCGTGCCGTAACGACAGTGACGACGGTAAGCAGCACCAGCACGCCGAAAACGGCAGTCAGCACACTGATCGGGACTATGTGGTGAGCCGAATGATGTGGGGAGCCGTGCGAACCCATGCCGGAGGTCAGATCAGGTAAAGAAGCGGGAAGAGAAAAATCCAGATGATATCGACTAGGTGCCAGTATAGTCCGGTAAGCTCTACAGGTGTGTAGTAGGCGCTCGAAAAATGCCCACGGGCCAGGCGTGTGATGAGCCAGACAAAGAGAAGCATTCCGACAAGTACATGCACGCCATGAATGCCTGTCATGACAAAGTATATGCTGAAGAACTGCGCCGCATACGGCACGTCGTACTCGGCGTAGTTCAGGCCATGGCTCTCGCCGTGGGGGGAAAAGGCCGCGCCGGGAAAGATGCCGTGAGAAAACTTGCCCGTATACTCGAAATACTTCACGACCATGAAGGCGGCGGCGCAGAGTAACGTAAGGAGCAGAAGCACGATGACCTTTTCCTTTTCGTCCTTCTGCACGAAATGCGTTGCGAGTGCAACCGTAAGGCTTGAGGTCAAGAGTACGACGGTATTCAGCGCCCCAAGCTGCCAGTCCAAAAGATCGGCGGCATGCGCAAAGACCTCCGGGTGCCAGACCCGGTAGACTGTATATGCGACGAACATCCCGCTGAATAGCAGCACCTCTGTCACAAGGAACAGCCACATGCCCAGCTTGGCCGCATCAAACTGCTGCTCTGCCGAGACAAAGTGATGCTGCAACGTGTCCGCTCTAGTGACGCTGCTCATGCCGGGTATCTGTCGTGGGAATGCCGCTACAATACGGGCTCGGCTGTGGCGACGTCTTCGGGCTCGCCGTTCGTGGCGAAAACGTCGTCGGCCAGGTGGTAGTCGTACGGACCGCGGGTCACCAAGGGTACGCGGTGGAAGTTGTGCTCTACCGGCACGGCACGCGTATGCGTCCATTCGAGCGTGGCGGCGCCCCAAGGATTCTGCGGCGCTATGGCGCCGTGCCTAAGCGAGCGAAGCCCGTAAATCAGTATCATGAAAAGACCGGCCGCCAGTACAAAGGAGCCCACGGTGGAGGCCAGGTGTAGCCCCGCAAATTCCGGATACTGCCCCAAGAGCTGCTCGTAATCGTGGTAGCGCCGCGGCATGCCCCGGCTACCGAGAATGAACTGGGTAAAGAACGTCAGGTTGAAGCCCACGAATACCAGCACCGCCGCGATTCGCCCAGCCGTCTCGTTGTACATGCGCCCTGTCATCTTGGGCCACCAATAGTGCATGCCACCGATGAGCGCGATGAGCGCACCTCCCATCATCACGTAGTGGAAGTGGGCGACCACGAAATAGGTGTCGTGCAGATGCACGTCAACCGCAAGGACGCCTACCATGATGCCCGTAAGGCCACCTATCGTAAACAGGAAGAGGAACATTAGCGCATAGAGCATCGGAGTCTTAAGCCACACCGAGCCCTTGTACATGGTCGCCACCCAATTGAATATTTTGATGCCGGTCGGAATTCCGATCAAGAAGGTGAGCATCGAGAATATGATGGACGAAATCGCCGACTGCCCCGAGACAAACATGTGGTGGCCCCAGACCAGGAAACCTAGAAACGCAATGGCAACCGACGATAGTGCAATAAACGTGTAGCCCGAAACCTGCCGCCGGGAAAATGTGCCCATGAGCTCGCTGATAATGCCCATGGCCGGCAAAATCATGATATAGACCGCCGGGTGGCTATAGAACCAGAAGAAGTGCTGGAATAGTACCGGATCACCGCCCAGGGCCGGGTCGAAGATACCGATGTGGAGCAGGCGCTCAAGAAAGAGCAGAATCATGGTGATGCCGATGACCGGCGTAGCCAGCACTTGCACGATTCCCGTGGCATAGATGGCCCACACGAAGAGCGGCAAGCGATTCCACGTCATGCCCGGGGCCCGCATCTTGTGCACGGTGACGATGAAGTTGAGGCCCGTGAAGATGGAGGCGAACCCTGCCACGAAGACAGAGGTTGTAAGCCACAGAACGGCATTCGTGCCGTTGCTCGAGTAAGGGGTGTAGAATGTCCAGCCTGTGTCCACGTTGCCCACTACGAGCCAGCCGCAGAGTGCGAGCACTGCGCCCACCATGAAGATGTACCAGCTTGCAAGGTTCAGCCGGGGGAAGGCCACGTCGCGCGCGCCGATCTGGATCGGTAGTACAAAGTTGCCCAAAATGCCGGGAATGGCCGGGATGATGACCAGGAACACCATTACCACGCCGTGCAGCGTAAAGCTCTGGTTGTAGTTGTCCTGGCTCATGATGGTCTCGCCCGGCGCGGCCAGCTCCGTGCGTACCAGCATGGCGAAGAGGCCGCCGAGAAGGAAGAAGGCGGCCACGGCAATCGCATACAGGATGCCGATGCGCTTGTGGTCCGTGGTCAGAAGCCAGGACCTCAGGCCGGTATTGGCATGCAGGTAGCTAGTGTGGGACTTGGCGCTCATTGCTCCTGGATGAAAGCGATGAGTGCATCGATCTCTTCGGCGGCCAGCGTTGCCCCGTACTGGCCCGGCATGACGGGAGCATACCCTTGCACAACCTGGGCGACAGGGTTGATGATGGACTCCCGGAGATAGTTTTCGTCGGCAACAGCACGCGTTCCGTCTGTAAAGAGGCGCTCCGACAGGTGGAGCCCCTGCAGGGACGGCCCGCTGCCCGGCGTGCCATCCAGCGAGTGGCAGGCAAAGCATCCCTGTTGCGTATATAGCAATTCGCCTCTTGCGGCCGGCGGCATGGAATCGTCGATGACGGCGGCCTGTAGCCAGGCTTCAAAATCATCCTGGGACTGGGCGACGACGCTGGAGAGCATGGTCGAGTGCTGCTGCCCGCAGTATTCCGTGCACAGGACCTGAAACGTATCCTGCCGCGTGGCTTCGAACCAGGCAAACGTATAGCGATTGGGCAATACGTCCTGCTTTATGCGAAATGCTGGCACGAAGAGGCTGTGGACGACATCGCTGCTGCTCATCCTGAGCCGGACGGGCCGGCTAACGGGCACGTGCAGTGTGTTGGAGCGCGCGCCGTTAGGGTATTCGAAGAGCCAGCTCCACTTGGAAGCTCGAACGGTGATTTCATAGCTGTGGGGCGGGGCCACGCCTAGCCGGATGAAGACTTCGAATCCCCACGTGAACACGATGGCTACCAGAATGGTGGGCACGATCACCCAGGAGGCCTCGATCCATTTGCTCTCCTTGAAGGGTAATGGCCGGTCCGCATCGCTACGCCTGCGATAGCGGATCGCGAAGTATACCATGGATCCCACTACGCCCACGAATAGCACGATGCTTACCCGCAGAATGAAATAGAAAAGCGCATCCACGTCCCCGGCAAAAGTCGAGGCCGCTTCCGGTAACCACAAGGTTCCCCGATCTTCCATCGCGTGTCAGGCTTGCGGAGTAAT
The DNA here is from genome assembly GCA_965216255.1 of Rhodothermales bacterium. Lineage (GTDB taxonomy): Bacteria > Bacteroidota > Rhodothermia > Rhodothermales > Bin80. Next base: position 1,214,087 of record OZ244148.1, on the reverse strand, counting down.
GTGCCTTGCCCTCCATTCGCGCAGCCACAGAAAGCAGAGTCCAAGGACAACGACGAGCGCGGTAAGCAGCCCTGCCACGCGCATGGCCGTCGTGGCGGTCATCACGTAGGAGTTGGAGGCGGGATCATACTGGAAGCAGTAGAGAAATATGCGGTCTGTCATCGTGCCAAGCTGGTTGTTGCCGGCTTCTACCATTGCTGCCCTCAGGTCGCGGGCAGCCGGTGTGATATCCGGCAGATACCGGGACACGATGCCAGAGCCGGTAAGCACGATTACGGCGGCAGGATGGGCGTATTCCTGTTGCGCTTCCACCCAGGTATACTCAAAGCCTACGGCCTGGGTCACACGGCGGATGGCATCTTCATCTCCCGTCAGGAAGTGCCAGGTGGCACCGGCCTTACCGAGGCGCTCGAGGTAGCGCATCCTTTGTTGTTTGGCAATCTCTGGCGTGTCTTCTGGGCTGATGGACACGGTGACGAGGTCATATTCTGTGCCGGGTGTCCAGGGTATATCCGAGAGGGCACGGGTAACTCCCTCCAGGAGCGCGCTGCAAAGCATGGGACAGGTATGATACGCAAAGGTAAGGACCATAGGCCTGTCTCGGCCCAGCAGACTCCCCAGTGTCACGGCGCGGCCCTCGGCATTGAGAAAGGCCACCTCACCCGGTACCGATGTCCCCACCCGGGGAACGAGGCCGACCCCTTCAAAGGCGCGCACGGCTTGCTCGGACACCTGCCCCGCAACCGGGTGCACCGCCACCGCGCCCGCAAGAAGCGCGAGCACGGCTACCACAGGCGCGCTAATCCGCCGGCCGTAGCTGAATTTCGTTCGTAAGGGAATGGTCGTCGACGTATTCGCTCGCCAGTAAATCTATGGCACGCTCTAACGGAATCTGGTACCATCCATCCCCCAGCGCGGCGTAGTGTTCCGTTCGCTCTTGTGACGCGATGTTGACACGCTGCAATTCAGGATAGACGGCGCTAGCCGCGACTTCCTGGTGCACTTCATCGACCGAAGCCCGAAACCAGAGCGTGGCACCCCATACCAGCGCCACAAGGAGGGTGACCAGGCTGATGATAAAGGCCATGATCGGGCCTGCCTCAATGCCTTCCCGCTGTACCAGAAGCTCGTGCTCGTCCGCAAACTGCGGCCCACCGGTATCCGTCTTCATCGGCGTACGATCATGTGTTTTCGAAGGCCAGCGACCTGCCGAGGAGCGGGTCGTGCTGGGGCACCAGCGGATGGCGGCTGAGCCGCCAGGCAAAACAGCCCAAAAATATTCCGCACAGCCCAATCCAACAGGTAATGTCAAGCCAGTGTATGGTCGCATGTTCCTGGTGCAACACCGGCATGGCCAGCCAGTGGTGATCGAACCATTGCATTGCCAGAAGCCAAACGGCCATGATTCCCAACAGTGTCATGGACCGTTTGACGAAGCGCGGTAGCAGAAGGACAAACGGCAGCACGAAATGCATGATCAGAAGTATCGCGCTGTGCGTCTGCCAGCCATGCTCCATCCGGTGCCTGAACCAGATGGTCTCCTCCGGGATGCCGCCGTACCAGTATAGCATGTACTGGCAGTAGGCAATGTAGGCCCAAAAGACCACGAATCCGAACATGAGCTTGCCCAGATCGTGGTAATGCTCTTTCGTGACGGCGCCATCCAGCATGCCACCGCGCTGCAGCCCGATGGCCGCGAGCGCCATGACGCAGAATGCAGACATGAAGGCACCGCTGAAGAAATAGACGCCGAAGATCGTGGAGAACCAGTGCGGGTCGAGCGACATGAGAAAATCATAGCTCGCGAAGGCCGTGGTGACGCCCAGAAGGGGCAGGCCCCACGCGCTGACGCGCCGTTGCTGGGCGGGGATTTCAGGATCGTCTGTCAGGTCCTGCCGCAGGCTCAGGGCATATAGCTTGCCGGAGATCACAGTCCAGATGGCGAAATAGGCGATCATCCGGACCACGAAGAACGGGATGTTGAGATAGGATACCTTTCCGGCCAGGATTTCGTCAAAATGGGCACCGGCAGGGTCGGCTATCCCGGGCGTCGTCCAGTGATGGTACGGGCCATGGTGGGTATCGAACAGCCCCATCAAAACGGGAATGGCCAGCACGGCAAGCAGCGGGAAAGAGGCTGCGAGCGCCTCGGGTATGCGGCGCAGGACAGTAACCCATGAAGCCCTGGTCAGATGTTTTATCAGCACCACGAACAGGCCACCTATCGCCAGCGACAGGCAGAAGGTCCAGCCAACGAGGTAGGAAAAGTAGAATTGCTCGCGGAAATCTTCGCTGGAGCCCATCGATATGCTGACCGCCAAGAGCGCCACGCCCAAAAGGATGGGCACGAGGTACGATAGCCGGCCACCGGAATACCGGTAACCTGGCGCCGCACGGTCGGCGGTGGACTCCCACGTGTCCAGGAGCCAGAGCCGTACGGAACTCCGTTTTAGCGAGCTAGCCATGCGGGACTGCCTAGGGTCTTAGGGTAGATACGATGTCACGCGGGACGTCCGCTTCAAGGGCATGCTGGCTGCGCTGCATGGCCCGGATATACGCCACGATCGCCCAGCGGTCTGCTACGGGGATCTGCGGCCCGTACGCGGGCATGGTACGAATGCCGTGCGCTATGACGTCGTACAGATAGCCATCCTCAATTGCGCGCAGCCGGTCTGTGTGATAGCCGATGGGCGCAAAGCCGTAACCACCTGTCATGACGATGCCCTGGCCGTCGCCCGCTTTGCCGTGGCAAACGCCGCAGAATATGTCGTAGCGGGTGCGTCCCCGTTCGGCGAATGCTTTTGTGTAGGGTAGCGGCATCCGGGCCACGTAGGCGCCCGCGGCGTCACGCCCCACATAAAAGGCCGTATCGTCACGCAGCATGCCACGCGCCACCGTGCCGGGCACCGGTGCCCGCATGGCGCGGCCATCGGCAAAGAAAGCGCTTTCTTCCTGCGCCTCGTATCGCTCCATATCATCCATATTGGGATTGATATGGATGGGCGGCTGCTCCGAAATGCTGCCGCGGCAGGCCACAAGGCCGCAAACCAAAAAAAGTAGCGACGTTCGCATCATAAGAGGCGGCGCATCAGGGCGCCTCGTGCAGTTCGGAATACCCCCTGTCATGGATCATTTCCACGCGTAGCGCACCCAGCTGCCGCAAGAGCCCCTCGGTGGCTTCCGCTTCGAACGACGGGTCGCTGGCGGCCACATGCAGGAAGAAAGCGTCGTCGGAGGCCCGCTCAAAATGCCGCGAATAGAATAGCGGGTTGTATGGTCTCGGGAGCCCGTTTAGCACCAGCATGCCTCCTACCGCAAACATGGCGGAGAAAAGAACGGTCAGCTCGAACATGATGGGGATGGACGGCTCGATGGCAAAAAATGGTTTTCCGCTGATATTGATGGGATAGTCTACGGCTGAAGTCCACCACTGCAGCCACGTGGCCAGACCGAGGCCCAGGACACCGCCCACTAGCGCGAAATAGCCGACCTTGGAGTTGCCCAGTCCCATGGCCCGGTCCATACCGTGTATTGGGAAGGGCGTGTGCGTATCAAATTGGCGGTAACCTGACTTGCGAACAGCCCGGGCTGCCGACAGCAGGCTACCCGGATCGGAGAACTCCGCAAGGATTCCATATACGGAGTCCTCACGGGCTTCGTAGATCCCCATGGAGACCTTGATGTCCTGGAGCAGGGTCATTGCGGTTTAGCGTGGCCGTTTTCGTAGAAATGCGGATCGGATTCCGGGAGCACCAGCTTCACTTCCGCCATGGCGACCATCGGCAAGAATCGTAAGAAAAGCAGGAAGAGGGTAAGAAACAGCCCGAAAGATCCCGCCAGCGTCAATATGTCGACAATGGTGGGATTGAAGTAATCCCAGCTCGAGGGCAAGAAGTCCCGGTGCAGGCTCGTTACCGTGATGACGAACCGCTCGAACCACATGCCGATGTTGACGATGATCGAGGTAACGAAAAGGAACGGAATGCTGCGGCGCAGCCGCTTTATCCAGAAAAACTGGGGGAAGAGGAGGTTGCAGGACATCATGATCCAATACGCCCAGGCATACGGCCCCGTGGACCGGTTCAGGAAGGCGTACTGCTCGTACTCCACCTGCGAATACCAGGCTATGAAGAACTCCGTGATGTAGGCAAAGCCCACCATCGTCCCGGTAAGCAGAATAATGATCGCCATCTTCTCGAGGTGATCCAACGTAATGATATTCCGGATACCGTATATGCTGCGCGCTACGATGAGCAGCGTCATCACCATGGCGAAGCCGGAGAAGATGGCTCCGGCCACGAAGTACGGGGGGAAGATGGTGGTATGCCACCCCGGGACAATGGAGACCGCGAAGTCGAACGATACGACGGAATGGACCGAGAGCACCAGGGGCGTTGCCAGTGCCGCCAGCAGCAGGTAGGCTTTCTCGTAATTGCGCCAGTGGCGGTTGGCGCCCGTCCATCCCAGGGCAAAGAATGCCATGAGGCGCCGGCGCAGCGGGGTACGGGCCCGGTCCCTTAGCGTGCCCAGATCAGGAATCATGCCCACATACCAGAATATGAGGGAGACCGTGAAGTAGACGCTCACCGCAAAGACATCCCACAGCAAGGGGCTCTTGAACTGCGGCCACATCTCCATCTGGTTCGGTACGGGAAGTGTCCAGTAAATCACCCATACACGCCCGACGTGGATGGTAGGGAAGAGGAGGGCGCAGATGACGGCGAAGAGTGTCATCGCCTCCGCGGAGCGGTTGATGGCCGTGCGCCACTGCTGCCGGAACAGGAAGAGGATGGCCGAGATGAGCGTGCCCGCGTGGCCGATACCGACCCAGAACACGAAATTGACGATGGGCCAGCCCCAGCCTACCGGATTGTTGTTGCCCCAGACGCCTATGCCGTTCCAGAACAGGTAGGCGACCATGGCCAAAAGCATGATGAGCAGTGTCGAAGACACCGCGAACACCATGTACCACATTGCCGGTGGTCGCTTCTCCGTATGGTAGGAAACCAGCTGGGTTATATCGTGAAAACCCAGGTTGCCGGTTACGAGCGGCCTTGTCAGATTTGTGCCTTTTTGCGCCGTAGCCACGGGCAGTCTCTACTTGGTACGTGGGTTCAGGTAAGCTCCGCGTCTGGATTCGGATTGCGCACGCGAGCCAGGTACGATACACGGGGCTTAACGTTGAGCTCGGCCAGCATCGTGTACGCGCGAGGATCCTCACGCAGGCGTGACGCCCCGCTTTGCGAATCGTTAAGGTCGCCGAACGTGATGGCCTCCGCCGGGCAGGCCTGCTGGCAGGCTGTTTTGACCTCGTCGCGCACGAGCGCCCGGTGTTCGAGCTGCGCATGCTTCTGTGCTCCACGGATACGCTGTACGCAGAAGGAGCACTTCTCCATTACGCCGCGCGAGCGCACCGTAACATTCGGATTCTGCGCCATCTGCACCGTTTCCGGGATAGTCTTGGACCAGTTGAAGAAATTGAATCTGCGCACCTTGTAAGGGCAGTTGTTGGCGCAGTAGCGCGTCCCGATACACCGGTTGTATATCATCTGGTTGGTGCCATCGGGAGAATGAACCGTTGCTGCCACGGGGCAGACCGCTTCGCAAGGCGCGTTTTCGCAGTGCTGGCAGGGCACCGGTTGCAGCACCATCTGCGGATTGTCCGGAAGCTGCGTGCCGTCCTGGCTGACGAAGTAGCGATCCAGGCGCAGCCAGTGCAACTCGCGTCCATTGCCTACCTCCGCCTTTCCCACGACCTGGACATTGTTTTCTGCCTGGCAGGCCAGGATGCAGGTGCCGCACCCGGTGCATGCGTTGAGGTCAATGACCATGCCCCACTGATTGCGATAGTAGCTGCTATCGCGCATGGCGGCATCCTTTGCAGGGTGTTTGTTTTCCCACAAAGTGGGGTACTGCTGAAACGACGTCTTCTCTTCCGAGCCCGGTGTAGGCTCTTCCTTTTCGAGGGCGAAGGTCGGATTGTCGCGGTATTCGGCCAGTGTACCGAGCCGTAGCAGAGGACGGGCCTCGATGTCGAGAACGCCGTGATCCTGCGTCGTGATGATGCGGTAGGTGCGCCCCGTCGGCGTGATTTGCACGTCTGTGGCGATGGCGCGCGCGGCGCCGTCCCGCAGTAGTGCCACGTTCTGGCCTACGCCGTTGGCAAGCGCGCCGCGGGCGTAAACATCTGTCTTGTCGTCGGTATCCCAAAAGGGGGTGTGGCGCTCCGGACGCTTGGTTTCGATGCTGCGGCCGTAGCCCATCGTCAGCGTAATGGAGTCGTCGGCATGTCCTGGCAGGATCCAAACGGGCAGCTCGACGCGGTGCTCGCCCCTTTGGAGCGCAACAATATCCACATAATAGCGGCCTTTCGAATAGCGGGCCTCGACGCCGAGAGCTTCTGCCGTATTGGGGCTCATAACGGCCACGTTGTCCCAGACAATCTTCGTCACCGGGTCGGGCAGTTCCTGGCACCAGGCATTATTGGCAAAGCTGCCGTCCAGTACCGTGGGGTCCAGCCGGAAAACCACCTCGATGGCATCGGATGAAGTCGGCACCAGGGCTGGGCCGGCAGCGGCCGCTTCCGGGACCGCTTCGGCAAAGGCGGTCCCGGGGGCAAAGCCGTCATGCAGGGCCTTGCGCCACGCCTCCTCAAAGTCTCCCGCCAGCACACTCCTCCAGGTATCGCGCACCAGGTCGTAGGCCGATGGTGCACGGCCTGAGGCCAGAAGCCCCAGCACCTCGATGTCGGACCGGGCATCTTCATAGAGCGGCGCAATCAGCGGCTGCATTACGGATAGCGTTCCGTCATAGGCGCGTCCGTCGCCCCAGGATTCCAGGTAGTGGGTGGCAGGCAGGTGCCATGCGGAGCTTCGGGCCGTTTCATCCCGATAGCGTCCCACGTGTATGGATTCCGCGACCTGGGAGAGGGCCCCGCCAAAATTCAGCTCCGGGGGCGCGTCGTAGACCGGATTGACATCCAGCATGACGAGTGCGTCCACGCGGCCCGCGCGCATATCGTCGGCCAGGTCCGCGAGCGCTCTGGCCTGCGATAGCGGCGGCTCCTCTTCCATAGCCAATAGCTTCACCACCGTGCCGATACTGCCGAGGGCCGCGTTAATGGCGGCGCACAGGGCATGCACTTCGGCCGGCTGCGATTCGCCGGCAAGAACGACCCCCCTGGAACCGGCGAGCGCCAGATCCTCGGCGACGGCGACCAGGAAGGGATCAGAAGCAAAGGCTCCCGGCGAGCCGGAGCCCACGCCCAAGCGCGCTGCAAGGTCGGAGGCCAACCCAGCCATGTCCACGCTTCGCATGCGCTTGCGATGATCGGCCATGCCTCCCGTCACACTGTACGTACTTTCGGCCACGTAGAGGCGGCTTATAGCGTCGAGCGGTGACGAGATCTTGCGGCCGCGGGCGAAGGAGTGCGTGGCCTGCGCGAAATCGTGGGCCGTTGGGCCAAGGAAGTCGGCATCCAGGCTAACGATAACCTGGGCGCCGGAAAAATCGTACACAGGACGAAGGGTTCGGCCGAATGCGGCATGCAGGCCGAGGACAGCCGCCGGGTCGCCCTCTGGACGGTAGGTGACCCACTGCACGTCGGCAAAGCGGTCGGCGAGGTGGGAGCGAAGCGCGTGCACGGTAGGAGAAGAGGTCGGGCCAGACAGCACCGCGAGGCGCTGCGAGCCGTCGCCCAGGCGCCGACACAGTTCAACGAATTCATCCCACGTCGCCTGCTCCGCACCGTGCAGGATAATCTTCGATCGGTCTGGATCGTAGAGGCCCAGCAGGGAGGCTTGCTCAAAAACGCCGGTGGTTCCCGTGCCCGCCGGGTGCTGCGGGTTGCCTTCCACCTTGGTCGGCCGGCCGTCACTGTTCTTTACGAGCAGCGGGCGCACCGCGCCGCGAAACGGCATCGCGGTGGCATAGAAGAGCGGAATGCCCGGTATCGTCTCTTCGGGCTGCCGGGCAAAGGGCACGACGTGCTGCACAGGCCGGCGGCAGGCCGTCAGCCCGGCAAGGGCCATGGATGCGCCCATCACTTGCAGGAACTGCCGCCGGGATGGAGGCTCTTGAGCCGGCGCAACTTCATGCTGCGCCCGCTCTGCAAACTCGGGGTCTTGCCGCAAATGCGGCAGGCTGCGCCACAACCTGTCCTCTACGATTGGCAATGCAATCATGGGTCTGCTAATAATGGCAGGCGCTGCAGTTGGTAGGTGGCTGGATGCCCTCTTCAGCCATTCGCTCCAGATTGCGCCCCACGTAATCTCCACCCTGCAGAAACCCCATCGTAGTGATCTCCTCGCTGGGACGAAGATAAAGTTCCGGCTCCCTGTGGCACTCAAGGCACCATCCCATGGACAGCGGCTCGACCTGCCGTACCACGTCCATCTGGTCTATGCGCCCGTGGCACGACTCGCATCCCACCCCGCTGTTGAGGTGGACGGCATGGCTGAACTGCGCATAATCTGGCAGGTCATGCACCTTTACCCACGGGATGGACGCACCAGAAGACCAGCTTTCGTGGACCGGCATCAGTGCTATGGACTGCGGCTTCACGATGCCGTGGCAATTCATGCAGGTCTGTGTGGTCGGGATGTTGGCCGCGTCGGCCACTTCGACAAAGCTGTGGCAGTAGCGGCAGTCCATGCCCAACTGGTCGACGTGCAGTCTGTGGCTGTACGGTACAGGCTGCTCCGGTGCATACCCAACATCGGTGTACTCCGGCGAAAAATAGTACCAGACAAAGGCCAGGCTCCCCAAGCTTGCCAACAGCACCGCGGCAAGCGACAGAATCGGCAGCGAATTGACCTTCTTAGCAAATACCTGTGGCATGGTGCCAGCCGCCGATGAGCGCGTTGAGCGTAAAACTGCCGTAATCTACTGCATGGCCGGCTAAAGAGGTGCCTAGGAATCCCCGCAGGCGGAATGCGGACGGGTATTCAATAAATATTGAAAATGATGTAAAGACAATTCAGGACACTGCTGCAAGGGGTGGGCGCCGTGCAAGGCGCAAAAAGCGTACGCAGAGTAGCACGGCAGCCACGGCCAGGCCCAGCACTAGGCCCGCCCAGAATCCCTGCACGCCCCATCCGGCAGCATAGCCGAGGGCAGCGCTTGCAGGCAGCCCTACCACCCAGTACGCAATGAAGCAGAGCATCATGGGGATGCGGGTATCCTTCATGCCGCGCAGCGCTCCACTGGCAGACACTTGCATGCCATCGAAGATCTGAAACACAGCCGCAATGCCCAAAAGCTTGACGGCAAGCATCGCCGTCTCCGTATTGGCTGCTTCGCCAAGATCCAGAAAGAGGCTGACAATGGGACGGGGTGCGATCCAGAATACGACGGCCGCCATGGTCATGACCAGAACCGAGAGCCCGATGCCCAGCTGGCCTGCCCATCGGGCCCCAATCAGATCCTGCCGCCCCACGGCATGCCCCACGCGCACGGACGTCGCAATGCCAATCCCCAGGGGGATCATAAAGGTGAACGCGGCGCACTGGATGGCGATCTGATGGGCGGCGAGCGTGGTGTGGCCCAGCGTCCCGGCCAGGAAGGCCGTTGAGGCAAAGAAGGCGACTTCGAGGCCGTATATGCCGCCGATGGGGAGTCCGATGTGAAGGATCTCCCGGAGGTACTGCAGATCGATGCGGCCTAAACGGTGAAACAGCCGGAACGCCCGGAATCGAGGCCGGGAAAGCACGTAACCCACGAGTGCCACGAACTGAAACCAGTACACAATGGCGGTCGCCCATCCGGTGCCGACCACGCCCAGTGCCGGCATCCCGAAATGACCGAACATCAGTGCGGCATTGGCCACTATGTTGAGGCCTATGCTGCACACGATGATGGCGGTGACCGGCCAAGGCCGGGATACCGCCTCGACAAAATTTCGGAAAACAATAAACCACAAGAACGGAACGAACCCCCAGACCACGGCCCGGACGTATTCCTGGGCTATGGCCACGGTATGCGGATCCTGGTGCATGAGGATCCATACGGGCCCGATGCTCCAGAGCAGTAGTCCAATGGGAAGGGCCAGCGCTGCGGCAAGCCAAAGCCCCTGGCGCACGCTGCGACCAATGGGATCGTACGTGCCCGCCCCGAAGGCCTGCGAAACCAGGGGCCCAACGGCCGTCAGCACGCCGACGCATACGAGCAGAAAAAACAGGAAGGTCGCATTACCCAGCGCGACGCTGGCCAGCGCTTCCGGACCCAGCCGCCCGACCATGACGACATCGATGAAGCCATTTGAAATTTGGCCTACCTGCATGCCGACGATGGGTCCGGCCAGGAGCACAAGCTCCCGTATTTCGAAGCCAATCTTGCGGCGGGTCTCGCTCAACGTGCCGTTTGTCAAGTGGAAGCGCAAAGATACGGCGAACCGTATGTGGCCTGCCTGCGGATCCAGCGCCGCCCAGGCCACGTTAGTCCTGCGAACCAGACGCGTACCGCCATGAACTTGGCTCTGTCTCTGACCATTATGGTCGCTTTTCAGCAGATGGCCCCTGATACCGTGCTGATTGAACCTTCCCAGGCCGTAATTGAAGTGGAGGAAGCGCTGCAGTTTGTGGCCCGGAGCGAGGGCGGGCGCCGTCTGGAGGCTGTACAGTGGTACATTCGGGAGGAGGAAGTGGCGACCGTGGATTCAACCGGGACCGTTACGGCCCACCGGCCCGGGTTTGCTCGCGTAGTGGCGGTGGTGGAGGGCAAGCCTGCGTACGCCATGATCCAGGTGCCGCAGTTGCCTCCGGCCAGTATTGAGGCGCAGTTGCCGGTGAGCCAGGTCCTGGCGGGGACGACCGTTCCCGTGTCTGTGGTGGTACGCACGCGCCTGGATGAACGCCTGCCGGGGGCCACGCTCCGCTATTCAAGCAATAATGCGCGCGTGGCCAGGGTCGATCGCGACGGCATCCTCAGCGGCGTGGCACCAGGCAAGGCATCCATTGCAATCCGGGCGGGTCGTATTGTCGATCGCGTCATGGTCACGGTGGTCGAGAACCCGGCTGTAGCCTACAGTATTTCGCAAAACCGCATACAGATGCGCCAGGGTGATGTGGTTCGCTTCCGGGTGCAGGCGCGCGATGCAGTCGGCGCCGCAGTAGAGGGCATCTATCCCGGCTGGTCGGTGGGAAGCGATGGCGCCCATATCGTCTCTGATGGGATTGACGGTGTTTTCGTGGCCGAAAAGAGCGGTCCGCATGACATTACCGCGCACATTGACCATAGCGTGACGCGCACGATTACGGTGGACGTCGAGCCGCGACGCTACCAGGCCGTACTCAAGCAAGTTGGAAGGGGAGCCATTGGAGCGCACCATTCCGGGGATACCTGGGTGTTTGAAGGCGTGGACGGGCAGGATTACGCCTATGTGGGCACGTTTCTACACGACTGGATGAAGGCGTTCGACGTAACCGACCCCTCATCGCCCGTACTCACGGATTCGCTGCAGTTAGACGCCCGGCGCATCAACGACGTCAAGATTCACCCCAATAACCGCATTGGCATCATAACGCGAGAGGGTGCTTCGGACCGGCGCAATGGCATGGTGATCCTGGATCTTGCTATTCCTGCGCATCCGACCATACTTTCGGAATACACGGACACGGTCACCGGAGGCGTGCACAACGTCTGGATTGACGGGACCACCGACCTGGTATATGCCTGTCACAACGGAACGAATGACCTGCATATCATAGACATCAGCGATCCGCGCCTTCCGCGTGAAGTGGGCCGATGGGGCCTGGACAAGCGCTCGAAGACCCTGCATGACGTCATTGTGCAGGAAGGCTATGCCTACCTTTCGTACTGGGACGACGGTGTGGTCATACTTGACGTCGGTGCCGGTACGCACGGTGGCGCGCCTGCGGCACCGGCATTCGTCAGCCAGTACCGGTATCCCCAGGGTAACACGCACGTGGCATGGCGCCATGGCCGCTACCTCTTCATGGGAGACGAGATATGGCCGGACGGCTGGAAGCCTTATGCTCCTATCGATGCGACAGGCTTTATTCACGTGCTGGATGTTACCGACATGGATCATCCGGTCGAGGTGGCACGGTATGAGGTGCCCGGAGCGGGGGCGCACAACATCTGGGCGGAAGAAGACCGCCTCTACGTTGGATATTATCAGGGGGGTCTGCGCGTCCTTGATATTTCGGGGGAGTTGCGCGGTGACCTGTTTCGGCAGGGCCGGGAGATAGCAGCCCTGCGCACGACGGATGCCATCACGGTAGTCCCCGAGTGGCCCATGACATGGGGTGCGCAGCTCTTCAAGGGTAATATTTATACCTCCGATCTTAATTCGGGTCTTTGGATTGCGCGTCTGGAGGAGCACATACTTCTACCATGAATGCTCTGGTTGCTGGTAACAGCCTGCAGGGCAATATGCCTGGCGGCTTGAAGGCACAGAAATTATAGCTGCAGCCATACCCTGCAGACTGCCTTGCTTGCTCTACGGTGCCGCCGGACTGGCAGCTTCCGCACGTCGTCTGGATGCCTATTCGGTGTTATTAGGGCGAATATTTGAGATGGCCCTGCAGAATTCCATCGAATATCGATGTATGGTCGCGGCCGGTGCTACGACAATATTTTGGTCCAGCGACTGTGGCGCAGCGTCAAATTACGAGGATGTCTACATCCACGAATACGCGAACCTGCGGCAAGCACGGCAGCACCTGGGAAGTTACTTTAGGAAGCTCTGATCTAAGCGGTGATTTTGGGCCAATTGAGGTACAGAGGCTCGGGGAGTGAAGAAAGAGCGTCGATTCTGTGCTACAAACCGATCGCCAATTAAAGTCCGAAGTGCAACAACTGTAGACAAGGTAGTATGCCCCTGAGTAGAGACAGAAGATAGCACAGGCAACGCGGAAAACGAGCTTCTTCGGAGGGAGGGCGGAGCCCGACCGGAGAAGAAGCTGCTTGCTGGCCGAAGAAATTCGCGCTCCTTGACCTTTGAGGCAGCCAATGCCGACGGGCGAGCATGGCTCTTCCCCTGCGTGTAGGCACGCATGATGTAACCCGAACATGGTACAATGGTCTATGGGTCTTTCTGGCGACGACCCGACTCAGACCATGGACGCGGAGGCTGCCACGCCCTCTAGTGCAGGAAGGAAAACCTCCGCCGGCGTGCGGTAGGCCAAGCATCGGCGCGGACGGTTGTTCAATTGCGCTTGCACCCGCCTCACCGCTGCCGGTTCAACCGTGTGAAAGTTGGTTGCCTTCGGGAAGTACTCTCGCACCAGGCCGTTGGTGTGCTCGTTCAGACCACGCTCCCAGGAGTGGTATGGCCTCGCAAAGTAAAACGATGCGGAAAGCGCGCTGGCGATCTGGCGATGATGAGCGAACTCCTTGCCATTGTCCGCCGTGATAGTAAGTACCCGGTCCTTTACCGGACTGAGACAACCTATGATCGCATGGCGGACCCCGATCGCAGCCTTTGACGCAACGTGCTCAAGAAACGTGAATTTCGAGGCGCGATCGACCATGGATACCAGTGCTCCCTGTTGTTTCGCCCCGATGATCGTATCAACCTCCCAGTCGCCTATCCGCGTCTTCTGCTCTACAATGGGATCACGTTCGCTGATGTCTACACGGTGCGGTATCAGGCCGCGCCCAGCACCGCTCTTGTTACGCCTGTTGTACCGCTTACCACGGCGACGCAGCAGCTTGTACAACGATCCGCCAGCCGCTCGGTCCGCCCAGCTATGCCTGTAAATCCATGTGGTGCTTACCGAAACGACACCATCACGACGAAGTCGACCCGAGACCTGCTCTGGACTCCAGTGCAGGGCGAGCTTCTCACGCACAAGAGACCACATCGCTTCAGTCATCTTCCGTGGACGCAACGATGCCTTCCTCCGCCGCCCGCTGGCCAAGCGGGTAGCCTGTTGATACCGGTAGCCCCTACCTCCGCTGTTGCGATGCAACTCCCGGCTGATCGTCGATGGCGAGCGACCCAACTGTCGCGCAATCTCGCGCAGCGAATCAGCTCGCTTCCTCAATGCGTGAATCTGGCACCTTTCCTCATAGGAAAGATGATGATAGCCCGTCGCCATTTGATACCCTCCAATGATGTCTTAACGGAGCGTACCGGCATCATCTCGCTCACATGTAATCAGCGTGATGAATACGCGCTTGCTAGCGCGCTGTCATCCAAATCAAGTGTTGCACTTCGTTGTTAAATGGGCCGGCGAAAAGCTTTAACAAGGAAGGGCTGGTACGAGTGAAGAGATGGCACCAGCTTCAAGAAGCACTTGCACTGACGCTTGAGGAGCGTTACTGGGCAGCAGTACCGCTGATTCTTATTGCCTGTGATGGCTTCGCATCGGATGTTCTTGGCTTTAGCCCCTTCAAGGAGGACGCCGATCTTACTGTCTTCGATTCAATTCCTGGCCATCCAACATCCTTGCCTTTCCTGGTCAAACAACTGACCAAGGGTGTCAGGAAGACTGCCCACGAAGAGATGGTGCTACCGCTACGACACGGTATTCTTCACGGTCGATCGCTGGGTTACGCTAACCGTACTGTATGCATGAAAGCTTGGCACCTAATGATAGCACTCGTTGATTGGGCTCATGACAAGTCTACAGAGGAGCAGCGTATCGATGAGCATGAGTCGAAAACGAACGTCAGCATTCCTGAGCTGGTGAACGATTTGCAGAAGCTCAAGTCCGATAGGCAGGTAATGGACGAATTCGAGCCTCGGGAGAGCTTGGGGCCATTCAACTGTGAGGCCATGGATTGCAATTCGCCCGAGTATGCGGTTGCAGGATTTCTGAAGCATTGGAAGAAGAAGAACTACGGCAAAATGGCAGAGCGCGCTGTGAATCTTCAAAAGAGCTCAATCGGCGCATTGGCGGGGGAGATGAGAAACATGGCGGAATTCGCAGAGCTAACCGACTTTGAAGTGCGCTCCGTCAGACAACATGCGGTGGCAGGAGCGGAAGCTGTCGTTTACTTGAAAGGGAACACGCTCCGGGAGGGTGTAGAAGGGGAGTTTCTCGTATTGGCCTTCCGGTACACTGGCGCAGGTGAAGTCGCTATGCCAGATGAAGAAGGACGATGGCACATACAGCAGAATTTCATTTACGACTTCTGCAATAGACGAACGATTGACGAGCAAGACGACATGAGATAGATCGTTCAGCGTTTCCACGTGCATGGGATAATTGTTCTCCCAATTCCGTCAGTTCTCCAGCACCCGCCAGCGACCCCGTGCCCGGCTTGGATCGGGGCAGATCCAGTAGGGCCGCTGTGTTCCGAGTAGTTGTCGATGAGCCTGACCGCACCTTAACGGAGGTTGGGGTTCCGGTTATGATGGCGCGGACTACGCACCGCGTGGCGTACGAAGAGGCTGGAGGCGGAGGCCTGACCGTGATGGACGTACGGGGGCGGCTCAAGGCCGCGGCTGAAATACGGGCAATCACCACCGAACTGCTGGATATGATCCATGAGCAAGTTTGACCTAGACGTGGGCCAGTCGCTTGGACGCCGCACTATGCACCGAAACCCGCCTACGATGAAAGTGCTGGACGTACTGGGGGAAGGAAGAAACAAAGCGGCTGCATGTGCATCTACCGGCGTTGCTGCGTCAAGACGCTGAAGCTGCGGATTGTGGAGCAGGAGTGGGATATGAGTGCGATGATAGTTAAGGTGCTGCAACAGAGCTTGGACGCGGGAAATAGCGTGTGACATAACCCAAGCGCCCCAGAGGAGGCAGAAAATAATGGAAGGAATACCAAGTTGTGTGGACTGCGACAGGCAGGGGAACCAACTGCGTCTGAGATTGAAGCGATGTGATCTCTGCTATAGGGACTATGTACAAATTCGCTTTGCGAAGCTGGAAGAGGAAAAAGGGTGGCAACGGCGCAGCTTGCTTATAGAAGGTGAAACTAAAGGCGCGCCATCTTTCGCACGGTCGTCTCTAGTACGCTGTGGCAAACTCCACGAAAAACGTGAGACATGTGTGCTCTGCAATAAAGAGTTAGAAAAGGATACCCAGTGCTGGCGCATTGACGCTTCTGGTAATGGCAGTGAGGAGGCAGTGAGCACTAGGGTGTGGTGCCTAGAGTGCATCCCAATTCCTGTATGAGTAATTGTGCAAATACGCATTTTCGCTACGCCTCTAACCTGGCCTAGAGAGGGTATCACGGGAGCGGAGGAAGCACCTTGAGGAGGAGCGTGCAGAGGTCTTGGAGACGGTCTAGGACAGTGACGTGGAGGTATACCGAGAGGCGGCAGAGGACGAGGTGCGGCTCTACTGTCGGTCCCGTATGGCGAAGGAAGAGGCCATGATGAAGCAGCGTGCGGAGAGATTTGAAGAGGCCCTTGCCAAGCTGTCTGAGGGGCTTGCCAGGCCGAAGACGCAAAAGTGCCTAGACCAGATATGGGAACATATCGGGTGCCTGAAACAGCACTACGATATTGAAGTGCAGACGGATGAGGGCGACCAGCGGGCTCAGTCCATCACGTGGAAACAGACACCGAAGGCGGGCACGATGCTGCCCGATCTGGAAGCGGTGGTCTGGCCGATGTTTACCATTTTGCTTCATAACAGGTTGTAAAGGAGAGACTTGAAAATTGTTCTGGCACAACAAATGGCCACCAAGTGAGGTTTTATGCCTTAGATCATATGATCGTCTTTTGTATGGCCAAGGGCAGTGGATCGATGCACAAGGCATCGTAAATGGCCCTTAGTTCCATATCCGGCTGCGAGCTGGTGCGGACATGGAGTGTGCGTGCGTCCTTGCGCTCGAAGATGCTGGTCGTGCGAACCTGACGCCGAAGGATCCTCCTGAGTGTCGTCCAGCTGAAGCGTAGTCCTTTCTTGCGAAGATGCGTACGAATCACCTGCACCAACTGGTAAGCCAGGACCGTGATGAATAGATGGCCCTCCGCGCGCCGGCCTGTGGAATGATAGATCGGTCGCAGTCCGAGTTCCGACTTCAGGGACCGGAACACCGCTTCCAGATCGGTCAGCATCACATACGTGCGCTAGAGCTCTTCCGCGGTGAACTCCATCTCGTTGCTGCGCAGGCAATAGACGCCCGGATCGGTCATCAACGCGGGTGCTTTCGGTGTCTTTGTCCACGTGATGGACTGGGCCCGCTTGCCGTCCTCATCCGTCTCCACTTCTATCTCGTAATGCTGTCCGATGCCGCTGAAGCTCTGCTTCAATCGGCCGATACGTTCCCTTATGAGGTCGATGCGCTTTTGCGTCTTCGGCCGGGCAAGCCCCTCGGAAAGCTTGCCGAGGGCCTCATCCCGGTAGCCCCCGGGTTTTCCCCGGGGGCCCCGGACAGATCCGGACGTGCGCGCTAACGCATCCGGCTCCTCCCTCGGGTCGCGTGCCACCGCATGACGTTAGAGAGTGGACAGGCCACTCCCAGCCGTAACCGGTCCATCCCCTGTGACACGCAAAGCCCGGCCCTGTGTCCGGAACGTGCAGGGATCTGCGGTTTCCCCTTGGGTGCGGTCCTTCGCTCCACCAACTCCGCCATGTGGTCATCCACACTTTGTTCGTCGGCTTCACAGCTAATACTACCGCATCTGACTTCTCTCCGCCGTTCGTCCATTGATCGGCTACTGCCTTCGCTTTGGCGGCCCCGCCCTTGGCGCTGGGCAGCGGAGAGACCTCTCAGGTCCCAACCTCGTACGTACATGCGTGCGTGGGTTCTCGGACGCCGCAGAGCCCTCCCGCACCTCACCAAAGCGGTGCAAGCAGTGTTGCCTTCAGCAATCGAGAATGCTTCGGCACTCTGAACCACGAATTTTTCGGCGCTCAATAGCCCTACCCACATGCGCCCCTGCCGACGCTTCGCCCATTCCCTCGCGGGAATGACCGCACGGCTCGGGAAATGATGTGGATCGGTTACTTCCTTGATCATAGAGGACTTCCACCTCCTGTACTTGGCCAGTTGGCCTGACGCACCTCGAATCTTTCCGCTTTCTGCCTCATCTTGGCCTCTTCCTTCGCCATGCGGGACCGGGATCGGCAACAGAGCCGCACCTCGTCGTCTGCCTCCTCCCGGTACACCTCGACGTCACTGCCCGAGGCCGTCTGAAGAGCCAGTGCCCGCTCCTGTTCAAAGGGCTTCCTGCGCTCTCTTGATACCACGATGTAGCGGTAGCTCTCCTTATGCAGCCAGTCTATGCGGTCCTTTGTGGCAATGCCCCGGTCCATCACCACACGTGCGTCCCTGGGCGTCTCCAGGGACTCCAGCATCTCCTTGAGCGTGGACGCTTCGTTTACGTTGCCCTTGAAGACCTGGCTACGACGCACGAACCCGCTGCCGCGCGTTACAAGAGCCAGCATAAGCAGCACGCAGTCACTGCGACGCTCCTTCGAGCGTGCGTACTTGGCCTTGTCGATGCTCTTGCCACTGCCTTCCAGGAAGCTGCCCTTCAGATCATAGAGCGCGATCGTGGGCTCCAGATCAAACAGGTCCAGCGCCCGTGCAAAGAGGTGGTCCTCTATGGCCTTGCGGTGTTTGTGCAGCATGTCGCTGGCCCGGTACAGCTGCATGTCGGCCATCTTCTCGAAGTTGCAGCCCAGAAACTCGTCCAGGCCACTGGCAGAGGCCAGCCAACGCTTCGTGGCATGTTCGCTGGCCGGCTCGGCCAGACGGCCTATGATGGAGCCCGTGGCTGCATGCCGGAGGCCTCGCGTGATGCCAAGCTTCTCGAAGAGCTCATCCATGCCCAACTGCTCCATGGTCCAGAGCCCCACATGTTCTACGCCCACCGTGCGGGGCCGGACCGTCTTGAGCGAGTGGACATCCACATGGTGCCATTCGCGCGGCGGCGTCTCGCCCTTGCCCTCGGTCACGGCTACCGCCTTGCGCGCACTCAAAAGTTCTGCAATGCGGTGGGCCTCCTCTTCCACGCGACGGCAGCAACGCCCATGGGTACGAGTTCGAGCTGGCTCTTGAGCAGTGCCTCAATCCGGCTGCAGAGCGCACGCCAGTAGCGTTTGTCGATGCGGAAGTGGGCACCGAGATTGAGCAGGGTCTTCTGCCGGACCTTGCCCCCTATGCGTTCGCCGTGACAAAGGCGAAAGGAATAGTAGCGTGTAGCGTCGTCGGTGGTACGGGTAAGCGATCGTCGGATATACATAGGGGGAAGATAGGGTTGGGGGACGTTGTTCGCAATAGCCGCCAACACTTTATGGCACAACATTCCTATTCCCGCTTCTGTGAATCCCAAAAATGGTGCGCTGGTGGGGCGCTAGTGGGGCCAAACACCAGTAATGTCGGCAAAACAGGGCCTACATGGGGCCCCATCCCTAAAGAGCCGCCAAAATACCTGCCTGCGGTTATTGCCGATCTTCAGATTTAGCCGCCAAATGGTAAAGATGGGCCGGTACCTGAAGTCGGAGCTCGGACTGCGGCCGATCTACCACTCCACGGGTCCGTGCTCAGAGGGACATCTGTTCATTACGGCCTTGGCGTACCGGCTGGCGCAGGTGATTTGGATGCGCTTGAGCAAGATAGGACGACGCTCAGGAGGATTTTTCGACGGCAGGTTCGCACGACCAGCATCTTCGATGCCCGCAGCGGCTACATACTCCATGTCCGCACGACCTCCCACCCGGATACTGAGCAACGGGAGATTTACGAAGCGCTTGGCATCAATCCGGTGCCTCTTCCCATGCACAAGACGATCTTCTGAGCAGCCGCGAAACGCACATTGCAGCCAATTGTAGTGACCGAAGAGTTCAGACGCCCCTAATCTTCCGGGCTTTTTGAGTGAAAAGTTAAAGATGGGTTAAGGAACGCTGGAGAGCGAGAACCAATGGAAATCAATTTACATGACGGAACTTGCTGTATCTGTGGATCCCGTGCGGACTCGCTTCCTGGCCGAAGTGGTTGGAGCTGTTCACACCAGCGCTGTGAACAATGCGGTGAGTTCAAGATATCGGATTCGGCGAGGTGTGCTGTGGGCCAATACAAATGGATGGAGAAGGCAATTATGCTCTCAGGATGGATCTTACGTCAGAACCGCAAGGGCAATGTCCCGAGTCTTCGCAGCGAGATGTTGGAGGGCATCGTCAATGCCCCTAAGCCAAGCCACCAAGAGCAGGCAGAATTAATTGGCTTGGCTCAAATGCTAAAAGATGACGGTTTAGTCGAAATCCCATCACGGTCAATGCCAGGCATTGTCCGTGTGACTTCATAGGGATGGAGAAGGGCAGACCGTCTGAGAACGCTACAAGCGGGAACGCGGACGACACCGGCTAGCCCTCGGCCCCAGGAAAGCCAACCCGATACAGCGATCCAGCCGACAGATCTCCCACCGAGAGAAAACCACCGATCTCAGGTTGCCCTGTCTTTTGCCGGTGAGCAGCGGGAGTATGTAGAAGAAGTGGCACGGCATCTTCAAATTCGCGACATAGACGTTTTCTACGATGGTTTTGCAGAAGAATTGCTCTGGGGGAAGTCGGGTGCGGAGGCCTTCGAAAAGGTCTTCGCAGAACAGTCCGCGTATGTCGTGATGTTCATCTCAAAGGAGTATCGCGACAAGGCATGGTGCCGACACGAAAGACGGGCAGCCCTGAGTCGCATGATTGAGGAAGAACGCGAATACGTCCTCCCTGTGCGCTTCGATGATACTGAGATAGATGGCCTCTCCACAGACATGCTGTACATGAACGCTGACGAAAACACACCAGCAGAGCTCGCAGCGAAAATCGAAAAAAACTGGGAGCACAACCCTTCACAGGAAAGGCGTCCGATGTCCCGCCGCCGAGAATGGTCTCAGAATTGGGTGAGGTCGCATTCGACTACAGCAACTATAACGGTCGTTACGTGATAGGCAGCGGGAGGCTGGAGTTCGGGACAGAATGGACCGAAGCCAGCGATACGTCTATTCACGTATACAATCATCAGCCTTCCATAGACGGTGTCGCGCTTTCCAGCGAAGACGAGTGGACTGAAAAAAGGCGGAATGCCGCGTCTCTGGACTATACTTCTCGCCGCCGCAAACCCCACGTGGGAGACATTGTCGTGTTGCGCAACACACACGGATTCTACGCCGCTGTCCGTGTAGTAGAGATCAAGTACCGTGACCGTGGCAGTGACCGGTACGAACTTCGATTTCGGTATGCGATCCAAGCGGATGGCTCCGATGATTTCGGAAGATTCAATTCGCTCTGAATTGCCCGACAGCGCCTAATGCAATGGATACAGCCATGCCACCGGATGCGACAGCAGAGATGTCGCCAACCGACGTAGCTTTCCGGTGCCGTTCTCACGTCTTTTATCGCACCAAGACCCGTTTGGAGACGATTGGAACGATTTGAGCAGCCGCTACCGCAGCGGTAACCCCATTATATGCCGTACGTACAGATCTCTCCAGCACACTCCAGGAGTCTAGATTCTTCCCTCGCAATCAGCGCCTGTGAGCGAATGCAACATACTGCCCTTTATGTTGCATTCACGGGGGCGGAACGTATGTGAGGCGGGCTGGAAGAGGCCGGATCCGGCAGGGCTGCCTATGTGTGCGGGCGCTCGCACACATGCGCCTGAAACCGCCCATAAGTGGCGGAAACGGGCCGGAACGCGGCGTAGGCGGTCCAAAACACGCCCCTGAAATGCCGATTTGGCGGGATGAATCGTGTCCAAGCGCTTCCAGGTGCGACGAAGGCCGCGAGAACGGTGCGCCGGGAGTCCGAATTGGGTCCTGAGAGCTCCGATGATCTGGTTCCAACCAGTATGCCCCGATTTTGGCCAGACGTCCGGAGCCATTCGGAGGGCACGTATTGTTCATTCTGGTGAGCCCTGTGATTACGCTTCCCCACTGCCAATCTGGCAGCCACAGCCCATTAAGATTACTACATGACTACGTTACTCTCCCAGCCTCGTTCAGACAGCTAAAGTGGAAGCCATCGACTGGAATGGGTGGAAACATTCAGTGGAATATGCAGTCCGCTGAGATGCGCAACCTCCAAGGTTCTTAACGCCTATGTGGGGCGATAAATCTCGATCGGAGGGGAACCGGCATTGCTGGTTGCCGTGAATCGGCAACCTCCCTCAACGGCCATAAGCACCTCACCGGGCTCAGGACCGGCTGGGCCCTGGTGGGCGGTGGTAGAATTGGGGGGCAAGGGTATAACTTGGTCGTTCTTATGAGAGTGTTCACGATGCAAAAGAAAAACCATTGGAAAGTCGTCCTAGGGATACTCATTGTCACGGTGGATATTGCTGCGTTGGCAGCTTGGGTAGCAGACACGGAGTTGCTCGGACTGGTCACGGTAGGCCTACCGGAAATCATTGGTGTTTCTACATTGGCCGCACTGATCTTTGCGTGGGCAAATTGGCCTTCACTCAAAAGGCTTAGTCCTTCGGTCAGATTTAGGGAGTTGCACGCGCTTATAGACACCGAATTGCGCGTGACGCGGCGAGAGCTTGAGTCTGGGGGAGCCTTGCGTCGGAGCGATACTGGCCTTGGTGTGGACCGCACACCATTAGCCTTCAAGTTGGAGGAATTGGGCATTTTCTCGCCCCATCCCCAAGATCAGGGGACGTGGATGGAATTTCTGTTGATTATGTCTACACTCAGTGAACATGGGTATACCAAGCGCGCTCGCCAGGCTTATGGCAATCCAGGCCTAAGGGAGAAGTGGGAGCAAGGCAAGATTGACATTACGAATTGGCGTGATCCCTTTATGAGTTCTGAGGTAGCACGTTCAAGCGCTAGTGTGTACCTCTCGTTGTGTAGAGAGCGCATGCTGAGTCAGGAAAACCTCAATAGGGAGTATGCTGTCAAAGCAACGGGCGTTATCACCTTTGCCGCCACACTCTTCGTACTGGGCATTGCTTGGGACGATTGGGACAGCATGCTTTTATTGACGAAGGGGGTGATTGGTGTAATGGGGCTTTGCGTGCTTGTAATCGCTGCTACGGCTCTAAGCCTGATTATCAGACCGAGGAATTGGCGGCCTGCGTGCGAGCTAGGCAAAATTGAGAAAGACGCCCTTGAAGCACACGGGCACCTTCACTATATGAGAATCGTAATGGGCGCGGCAGCTTCCTACAGAAAGGCCGCCGAAGAGAACAAGGAAATATTGGGCACAAAGGCGTCTTGCCTGACGCTCATTACTTGGGTAGCTGTAGCGGAAATGGGTATCCTATTGGCCCTTAAATTCTTCCAGTAAGGCCCTTTGTGACGTCTCTCCAGAATGGCCTATCGGACCTTCTATCAATCGGCGCGCTGTAGTCCGGCACCTGTATTGGGGGTGGAGGCGGTTGTGGTGTGTTGCTCCCCTGTGGCTTTCCTTGAGAAGGCCCCTGCGGTGACGGAGAGGATTCGCTCCTAGCCATTTGCGCTGTTGGTTGTTGCATACAATGTACACCAAAACCGCCAGATATGTTGCAGCGGATCTAGTCGCCCCTGGCCTTCAAAGCAGCCTTCGTCGTAACCGTTCGGTTAACCTCATCTGGATTGGCTGACAAGTACTCGGGGAATTACTCCTTAACCCGAGAACTCAATTCTTGGATTGCATGGGAAAACCAAGACGTACGGTGGAAGAGATGTTTCCGGTGCGCCAGACAAACTGGCATAATACAGTGGGTGGAAGGCCCATGATGCGTAAGCCTAACCGAGCGCGTGTCTCCGCGAGCCGTGCGTCGTTGGCCGTGAGGTCAGGGGCGAAGCGTCGGCAGCGCGGTGCGTGTGGCCAGGGCTATTGAGCACCGAAAGGTTCATTGTTCGGGTCGCCGAGATTCTCGGAAAGATCGAAGGCAACACGGTCATCCTCGTTAAGGTGAGAGGACGGTCGGGCCCGCGGTGTCGAAGAACCCAAGGACGCACGTACGTATTATGCCGGGACCTGGGAGGTCTCTCCGCTGCCCAGCGCCTCGGTCGGGGCCGCCAAAACGTAGGCAGTAGCCGATCAATGGATGCACGGCGGAGAGAAGTCAGATGCGGTAATAGTAGCTGTGAAGCCGACGAACAAAGTGTGGAGGACCACACGGCGGAGTTGGTGGAGCGAAGGACCGCACCCAAGGGGAAACCGCAGATCCCTGCACGTACCGGGCACAGGGCCAGGCATTGTGTGTCACAGAGGGATGGACCGGTTACGGCTTGGAGCAGTATGTCTGTTCCCTAACGTCATGCGCGCCAGCGCGACCTTGCGGGAAGGGCCGTGTGCCTTAGCGGGCACGCACGGATCTGTGCGGGGCCCCTCGGGGGGACCTTGGGGCTACCGCGATCTCATGGAACTGTATGCGGAGAGGACTCAGACGGCCAGCGGCGTTGTGTGCCGAGCACGGCATCTCGCATGCGCAGGTCGAGGTAGTGTATCCAGGCGGGATGCGTGTGCGGTTCATTACGCCGGTCTCTGCGTCGTATTTGGCAAAGCTGGTGCAGTCATGATCGGACTGGGGGCTTCGCGCCGGTACTTTTTCTGTCGGAAGCCGGCCGACATGCGTAAGAGTTTCGACGGCCGTAAGCCTCCAGAGCTAGCAGCGGGAATCAGCAATCCACTATCGCTGGTCTGCTGTGCTGCGCGACAGTGATCGAATCAGTTCTTCCGACCGTCCCACGACAACACTGCTTTGGCTGACCAACATTTCGTTTAAGGCGCAAATGCATCGGTGGTCGGACAAGAGACGCACCTCATCACCGCCATCAGGTAAGCCCCATTCCACCATGATATCCCATGAAATGGGGTACAGGAGCCTAGCTTCAGGAGACACCAGAGATGCTGTAGGGGAGGGAATCTTGAGTAAAGGCATGTCTCCGGTCACAAAACTATCCCGCGGATCCTTGATCACAATAGCCCCAATGCCCCTGTTTATGAAGGCCAGCATTGACCAACTGGGATCACTTTCCATAGCGGTCATAGTGCCCAACCATACACGGTCGGCCATCATCTCTTTCACTGCGGGGTCGTTGAAGTCATCAAGTTCTCCAGCGCTGAGAGGTCGACGCAGGGCGTATTCAATTTCATCTTGCCTCTCCGGCCTATAATTCCCCTCTCGTAATTCATCTCGAATAGAAGGGCGCCGCATACATTGACTGTATAGATACCTCCACCACAAATCCCGCTCCGCTGGTGTCAGTCCCAGCTTGTCCCCTGAGTGGGCCCTTGTGAGAACCTTGTCTACTAGGGTAGTGACGTATCCTTCCAGTTGCGCCAGCTCACCTTCAACCAGGGTTGACCTAGTGCTATCTCGGAACGTGTGGGTATACAGATGCTTCTTGATCAACGTCAATAGTAAAGGGCGTCGACGACAATTCAAATTTGGACAAGAAGGAAGGCCGAGATTCGAGGCTGAGCAGCTGGCTGCCAAGCAGCGATATGTCGAGGCCTATTACCACATGCACTACATGTACGCCGAGGGCGACGGCGTCCGGGAAGACGACGAGAAAGCCGAAGAGTGGTTTCAGCTGGCTATTGAGCAGGGTCATCCCCAGGCCCAATTTGATCTGGGACTCAAGTATTATTTCGGCCAGAAGGTGCCGAGAGATTTGCGGGAGGCTTCCAAGTGGTTTCGACTGGCCGCCGAACACGGACTTTGCAAGGCTGAAGCAGCCGTGGGCAATATGTACAGAAAGGGCGCGGGCGTGTCAAGAGACACCCGAAAGGCCGCGGCTTGGTATCGCAGAGCCGCCGAACAAGAAGATATCCTGGCCCGGTATCGACTGGGACAACTATACAGTGAGGGCAAGGGCGTGCCGCAGGACGACCGGAAGGCCGCCCTGTGGTTTCTGATGGCGGCCGAGACGGGACATAGCGAGGCCCAATACCGCTTGGGTTGCATGTACGCTAGCGGCCACGGCGTGCCCAGGGACTACGTGCACGCGAGTGCATGGCTAGGTCTTGCTGCCATGGACGGAATCCCAGGAGCTGCAGGGAAAAAGGACGAGATCAGATTCTTTATGACAGTCGATCAATTGACCGAGGCGCATCGACTGACCACTGTACTGGACGGTGAAATTCTTGGACGGCTCGACAAGGATAGGTATATATAGCTGGCTCCTCATACCCCACCGTGGCGGTAGGAATACCGGGTCGTTCTACTCATCCGCGTTGCTTCCAAGAATTCCGACTTTCTAGCCGGGGTTTGTAGCTGGGCCTTTGTGTCTCCTTCTGTCAAATGATTCAGCCTGTTGGCACGGCGTTAATGAGACACGATGAAGATACCCTGAAGGCGGAGGAAGGAAGATGGCCGTACATACCCTGGAATGGCCTACAATGAACCCTTGTTCGGTATTATCAAGCAGGCCATGGGACGTCGGCGGTGTCTGACACGAGGCTGGCAAGCCGTACAATCCGGGTGGGCGCCGTTATGCACAGCCTGTAAAATCAGGAGGCTCTTTGCACTGAAAAGTGGAAAATCGTGGCAAGCGAGGCCTCCTATTGCCAAAAAAGGGCCAAACATGGCCTCCGTAGGCCACAAAGCAGTGCAGTCTTATGCCCACCAAGGCAGGAATGGTGCACTCTCGGAGCGTCGTGCACCATTCCCCTCCTCAGATCAGAAAACCTGAGACCCAAGCTTGATCTGCTCCGAACCCGCAACAAAACGCCACTTCCTCCAGCCTCGAAGCATCGGGAAATACAGTCCCAAGAATATCGGGCGAGAATCCATGGACTGTATAGCACTCGCATACGATTCTAGCTGAGCGCGATATCTAATCTGCTCATTGTCAAGGAAGCTCTCAGGATCTCCTCCGATATGGGTACCCGTCTTGTAATCGATAATCCAGCGCTTGTCGTCGTCCACGAACGTCCTGTCCAAAACAATACGCTTGACCTTGCCTTCGACTACTGCAGAGAGTGCAAACTCCCGTTCGTCGCTATCGTGCCGTGAAAGTATCCATCGCCCACGCTCGTCCGCTATGGTATTGTTCAATGCAGTTTCGGCTCGGGATACGCCTTCGTCGAGTGCTTCGCCGTCCAATCCCTCATACCGTAATGCAGTGCGGAGCGTGTATCGGCTAAAGTCAAGATTATCCGGTATGCACATCTGCTGTAACATGCGATGAATGACAATCCCAACTCGCCGCTGCAAGTCGCCGACCCACTCAAAGGTCGGATGGTGCGGCCTATCATCTTCAGCTTCAATTGGCTGAGTATGAGCCTTCCAAACGACATCGTCACGAGGCGTGATTGGTGTCCAGCCCGCAGCCATGCGCCGAAGAGGAACGCCTGATGGTTTCGTCTTCACCGCTTGCTCTCTACCGCTCTCCTCTGCATTATCCCTCAAGGCATCCGAAAATACTGGCTCGGCAATACTCCATAACTTGGCTAACATGGTACGCTTATCAGGTTGTTTCAATTGCTGCTTTGCGGGGTCGAACTTGGTATGTCCCATAAGGTGCAGGTTCTTTCGGGCCCTGGTGACAGCCACGTATAGGAGACGGGTATTTTCGTTAAGGCGTCTTTCTTGCTCAAGACTTCGCAAGTACTCGTAGATCAAATCCTTTTTGCCACCAGTCTCTTGAATCGGAGCAAGCAATAGACGCGACCGATCACCGTGCCTGAATTCCCGCCACAGCAGTAGCCGCCGATCTTCTGTCCTGGTTGCGCGGCCCAGACCTGGCAGAATGACCGTGTCAAACTCCAGCCCCTTGGCTTTGTGAATAGTCATCAACTGGAGGTCTTCACTCGCTTCATTGTCGGATGGGCCGAATAGGCGCGCGACATCTTGGGCAAACTGCCTTTCGTCTCGAAGATCCGGGCCTTTGAGCGACTGCTCCAGGAGATCCAGAAATGCCGCTGCATCTTCCAATTCGGTACGCGTCTCGAGGCATGCGGGACCGCCTATAGCGACCCAGACGCCTTCCACCCACCGGCGGACCGGTAGTCGTCCTCTCTGGGCAATCGCATCTTTCAACAGCGGGACCAGACGGCCTATGCGTGTCCGGCCGTCTGGAGACAAGCGCTCTTGATTCGCGCGATTCTGAAGTTGACCCCAGATTGAAGTCTTGGTATCGTTCCGTACCAGCGCTTCAAGATCCTTGAGCGTCAGACCACACCAAGGCGCCCGGAGAATCGACAGCCAGGCAATCCGATCCCCGGGATGCATTAGCGCTAGAGTGAGCGACATCAAGTCCCGGACTACCGGGCGGTCACCCAAGGCATCGATCTCCACTGCCCGAAATTTCTTCCCGCTTCGGCGAAGTGCAGAGACGATACCAGAAAGGTGGGAGCGGGCCAATACGAGAACGGCGATAGTCTCTTGGGGACGCTTTGATCGCACGTCGTCAATGATCCCAACAATGCGCTCGGCTTCGGACTCCAACTCGGCTGTAAAGAATGGATGTACTTGAACCACGCTATCTGAAATGTCGCCTCTAAACGGCACACATGGCTCGTATGTCACTGCGCCGGTGAACGCATCCTCCGACTTCGGGAATGCGTTTAGTAAGGCTTGGTTGACCCATTCCACGATTGCTGCACTTGAGCGAAAATTCGTCGACAGCGTGAGGGACACAAGCGGAATAGCGCCAATTCCAGTTTTCCGGGCCCGCAGATAGAGACCCACCTCTGCCTCGCGAAACCCGTAGATCGACTGCATTGGATCGCCAACCACAAACACTGTCCTGCCGTCTCCGGGCAGCCAGTCGCTGATTAGTTGAGTCAGCAAGTCGAAATGACTTTGGGACGTATCCTGAAACTCATCGACCAGTAGATGTTTGATTGGGAAGTCTAGTGTATTGGAGCGACGCGTCGGTGCTGCGATGGGGTCTATTGCGGCCTGCGCCCCGATTGCAATTTCCGTGAAGTCAACATACCCTTCCTCTTGAAATACAAGTCGAAGTTGCTCAACGGCTGCAGGTAGCAAGAGGGCCAGAGAGGCCAGGATGGTCCACTGACCATCTTCGAAGCGAGTTGTAGGTAGCTTCCTCAGTTCATGCAATAAATTGATAACGGTTGGGTCCAGAGCGACATCCTCCCACCGGCTCTTCTCTGCACGTCCTGCATTCGTAGCCGGGAAGCCCTCGTTCTTAGTGAGTTTCCCGCGGCGCGATCCCTCCTTGGTAAGGAACATCTCGGCGAGTCCCAGCCAAACAGGCAGAGATTCGATGGTAGCATCTGGAAAGTCGCTGATTTCGTAACAGGCAGTAATCGCGCTCTGGCTGACTCTATTTTGGAGGTTCTCGGCCGCGAAACAGGCGAGCGCGACGGTTTCGGCCCTGAACCGCTCCGGGAATGCCGCCGCAAGCCGTTCAAGGGCATGCGTGACGATTTCGGCAAGTGCGGATTCCAACTCTTCGCGCAGTATTGAGGACGCTGGATCTCCTTTCACATAGCGCAGCCACTGGTCACGGCTGCCCAGCATGGTGCTTAGCAGCCGCTCAACCGTACCTACGTTGTTGTCCAAGTGTGAAAGAAGCTGCGAAAGCGCCTGCGATACTTCAGTCGGCGTCCGTTCGGCGTCAAGCCTAACCAGCGTTTGGCGGGCCGCCTTTCGGTACAGAAGCCCCGCATTTTCATGAGGGGGAAGGCCTGCTCCCATGCGCGATACCCAAGGCATCTGCTTAACGAGCATTGCGCAGAGCGAATCAATCGTTTGAATTCGCAATCGAGCCGGATGCTCAGTCAAGCGCCAACTCAGTCTGTCGTTTTGAGCAAGGGCTTTTTTTGCAAGTTGCCATGTGCGCTTTTCATGCGGAGTGGCCGGCTCCGGACCTGACACACGCAGAAACGCAGCAATTACTCTCTGCCGCATTTCTGCAGCGGCCTTTCTAGTAAAAGTGATGGCGACAACTGCTTCTGGCTGATCCACTTTAGCCAGCAAGACCAGGAATCGCTGAATCAGCAGTTCAGTCTTCCCGGAACCTGCGGGAGCTTGGACGATGAATGACCGATTGTGATCTAACGCCTGGAGACGTTGCTCCTGGTCTGGAACGCTGTCAAGCATCGCCTCGCTCCGACTTTATGGATGCCTGACTTATCCTGCAAAGGGCTGAAAGCGCACAATATCTGCAAGTCGCCTTCTGTTTCTTGGGATCGACTATGGCATGTCCTGCGCTAAAGTCGTTACCCAGGCGATCCAACGCGTCTCGCCACTCTCCAATGCAATGGGACGATGGCGGCTGATCTTTATTCCACTTTACACCGGGGACGATGCCTGGAGCGAAAGCCTTTCCTTTAAATCCGATTTCCCCAGCCTTGAGACAGCCAAAGAAGATGCCCGCCAGCGGAGCGTTTGCAGCAACAGCGTAAATGGGCAATTGAGGCTCATCGGGCCTGTCGCCATTCCAATCGGAAATGCTGCAATTACCCGTCTTGTAGTCAATGATAGCCAGGTCCCCATTCTCCATGCGGTCAATGCGGTCAATGCGGATATTCATTTCATGGCCGCCCACCGATACACGCAGCTTTTCTTCCTGTTCGAGCATCGTGAATGGCTTGCGCTCTTTTTCGCGAGCTAGCCATTCTCGAACAATACGATTGAGCCGACCCCGTTCAATCTCCGCATATCTGGGGCTCCGCAGGGTCCGGCGATGGGCCGAAAATTTTTGGATCTCGGTAACGACAGACGATTCTACTACTTCCGTCAGCCTGTCATCAGACATAGATTGCAATATGTGGTGCGACCGCAACTGCTTCCAGACTTTTTGAAGAATACTGTGGACCAATGTGCCTCGATCAATAGCGCTTAATCCGGGTTCCGGCAAATCCAGTGCTGTCGCTTCGAGCCGCAACTCTGCGAATGCCTTGAAAGGACAGGCCGCCTGTAGCTTGAATAGTGCGGTCCCGCCTTTATTGACGATATCACCGCACGGTGGGCCGTAGCTGTCATCCAACAATTCCATCCGGGAGGAACCACAGAGCTGCTCCACGTAACTTTTGGCGGCAGGAATCCCGAGTTCGTTAACTGATGATTCTGGCAGCCCCAAAAAAAATGGGCTGACTTTCACGTCTACATCACAATCCCGCTTGGGATAGCTCACGACAATAGTCGGAGCACTCGACAAGAGTCGAGTGGTGAGCGTTTTCGTGTACGCCAGCTGTAGGCCGGGCGACGAGTGTTGCAGGGCAAGACGACGTTGCAAACGAAGCGGGACGAACGGATCAAATGCAGATGCCGTTGGCCATGCATTGTCGTGCATTCCCATTATCCAGAGCCGGTCGAAGCAGAGGCCGGAGGCCTCGTATACGCCCATTATCTGGACGGGAGCAGGCTCGGACTTAGGTTGGAAGAGCCTTGCTGAAGCAATTCTTCCAAGCCTGCCTATGGCAGCCTTAAATCGGATTATTCCACATACGCTATCAAGTCCGGCAAGCTCAGCAAGCAGCTCATTCCATATTTCCAGCGTTTGGTATTCGATACTGCTGAGCTCGCGATTCCCGGGCCACCCTATGATTCGCAGGTAGTCAGAAAGGACTTTGGCCCAGTCGCTGGGCAATCCTTCAGTTACCAATGCTTTGTATTGCGCATTCCAACGCCGGAGCTGGGCTACAAGTGTGGGGCACCCGTTCGCCGCATCGGCTTTGCCAGCCAGCTTTATGATGTCAACCAGTGAAACGTGATACTCTCCCTTTGAACGCAACGCTACATCCAGCAGGGCGCGCTTTGTCCATTCCTCCTCGGCTCCAGGCAAGAAAGGAGACCGCACGAGTCGGCTTGCGATCTCGATTGGAATCTCTTTGGGATTGGTTTCCAGGATGAGGAATGCGGACCCAATTATTGGATACTTGCTGGCAGGTAATCCGAGGGAAATGTTGAAGAGCCTTCTGGGATCCAGGTCCGGTCGCAGCCGAGTGCGCGGATGGAATTCTTCGCCGAAGACACGCTCGATGTGGCTACGCAGCCGGTACAGATCGGGAACGACAATGCCGATTCTAAACTGTGGATGTGCAGCTTCCGGCTCTTCTTCCAGAACTCTACGCGTCCACTGAGCTGCGGCGCGAATCTCACGATTGGTATCGGCCAGGCCCAACCGGAGCGCGGATTCCCTGAGATCTGGCCAACGCCGTTCCTGGACTTTCGTCCCACACCGTTCGAGGGCGTCGAACAGACGCTGCTGGGCGGCAGTTGGCTCGTGGAACCCAGCTATTTCTACTTGACTTGGGACTGCCACTTGTTCCTGTTCGATTAGATCTGCGACAGTTGCCGGAAGCTCAGCACCCGAGAACCATCCGTGTTCGCGACAGCGTCGGTGGAACTCCCGTGCCCAGGAATGAAAGGCCACTGAGTCCACAGAATCGGTCCATTCGACGGCATCCACCGGTAGCCTTCCGTCACACACCAATTTCCACGAGGCCAGGGCTAATTCGGCGGTCGCAGGGACATCCAGGGGCAGTCGATTTGCCTCTAAGCGAATGATATCTTCCCACACTACCTGTTCTTCAACTGGCCGGAGAGGGCGGCCAGTGGTCTCTATATGTCCGGAATACAGCCAGTCAGTCCAAAGTTTAGATAGCCACGCATTCAGCGAGGCTATCGGAGCCGTCCTCCACGTGCGATGGCCTGCCGCCTCCAACTCCCGTTCATATTCCTGTGTGAGTTCACGGGCGAGTCGGTTTGTAGCGGTTAGGATCATAATAGGGGGTCCCGACGTGATCAGGCGCCTATTCTACACTTTCTTATTACTGCCCCGCCATCACCCTCAACACCCTCTGTGCCTATAATACGTGAGACACTTTTCCTGACTTCGACGGTAACGTGAGGACCGTGGTTTCGTAATTGGTGTGCAGCAAGACAAATAGGAACAGTAAGCGAAAGTTGTGTTCAGGTCATGTAGTAGTCACAGTGTTCAGCTGGTCTGTTTCGTAACGTCCCGTACGCCCAGCGTCTTGCGCCAGTTCATAGACGAACACTTTCTTCCGGGATCGCACACGTGCCTTGGTGGGCGCGTGGCGGCCCCGCCTCTGGGTGATCCCCAAGTATCGAGAGTTGGCAGCGCTGAAACACGCCCCTTCCTGATCCGGTCCGACAAAGGTCTCCCCCAGATACGGCGCATACCCGTACCGTGCCTTGAAGTCGGCCGGCAAACGCCGCAGTATGCGTCCCAACACGTAGCTCGCCAGGTTCTTACACTGAACGCCAGGACGGATTAAATAGCGGCTCAAGTTCACTACGCGATGCAACTGTTGGCTACGCTGCGCATCGCTCCAGGCGATCCACGCGTCCCGGGGCTTCAAATACAGGGCAGACGCTGAAAACCCGATCGCGCCCAAATACCGGTGCACACTCCTGATCAGGTAGCGCAGCTGCGCCCCCCGCAAACGTAGTCGTACCCCGCGGATGCTCCCGGTCCATCAGCGTATTCCAGATCGCACGATCCGCTGCGCTTGTGACCAGAATGATCGCAAGCGCCTTGATCCCCTTCACCGCGTTGGGTACGTCCAATGGCTCCGGAACCGGAGCGTCCAAAAGCCACGGTCGTGCGATCTGCATGGATCGCTGCACCGTCGGCAACGTGATCCACCTTTCGGCTTCGAGAATCCGAAGGGGGTTCATGCAATCAGGCCGCTGCAAACGGCCCCCCGCGTCGTGAAACCCGAATGCTTCACAGACCATACGACTGATCGCGCTACGGCTCCTGTCGCCGTGTGCACTTACCGTTGCCGAAAAGGCCGACTCCGACGCCCGAAGCGTACGCAATATCTGATGCTGCGCCTCCATACCGGTAAACTAACCGGTGAAAGGCCCGTTGTTAAGTCCTCACTATGGGTAATGGGCAGAGCTAGGTCCAAAAGGTCATGTCCAGCTTGATGATTTACGGGGCGACCGGCTATACTGGCCGGCTCATGGTGGCCGAGGCGGTGAAAGCCGGTCTCAAACCCATACTGGCGGGGCGCAGTCCGTCCAAGCTCGCCGCACTTGCGTTGGCCCACGGGGTTGAAATGCACTTTGTGCACCTGCACGAGCAGGATCAACTGGTCCGTGCGCTTCAGGATATTTCGGTAGTAATTCACTGCGCCGGTCCATTTGCGCATACGGCCATGCCGATGCTGGAGGCCTGTCTCGCGGCCGGGACCCATTATCTGGATATCACCGGTGAAATCGCCGTCCTTGAAACGCTCGCCGCGCAGGATACCAGGGCAAGGGATGCGGGCATAATGGTGCTGCCGGGCGCCGGATTTGATGTGGTTCCGAGTGATTGCCTGGCTGCGGACCTGGCCGCTCGGCACCCGGGTGGCCGCATTCTTCGTATTGGCCTTGCCGCCCACAGCGGTGTCTCCCGAGGTACGGCTCGAACGATTTTGGCATGCGTTGACAATTTTCTGATTCGGCGCAACGGTGCAATAACGCGCGTTCAGGCCGGGAGGCTGCGCCACGACTTTGATTTTGGAGAATCGCCGCGCACGGCGGTGGTAGGTGTTCTGGGCGACGTGGCCACGGCCTACAGGTCCACGGGCATCGCCAACATTGAGACCTATGTGCAGGCCACTAGCGCAGCGCGAACGGTATCCTGGATCAGCCGGTTGCTTGGCCGATCGCTTTCGAGCTGCCGTGCGCAGCGCCTTTTGAACAGCCTGGTTGATCGCAGATCCGAGGGACCTAGCCCTGCAGAGCGTCGGAAGAGTTATGCCATCTTTGTGGCTGAAATAGAGCAGGCGAGCGGCGAGCGAGTGGCGGCAAGGCTGCGTGCGTGTGATCCCTACGGGATGACGGCTAGTGTGGCCGTGCGCATGGCGACGCGCGCCCTTGAAGGCGACACCAGCGTCGGCTTCCAGACACCTTCCATGGCCTACGGTCCTGATCTTATCAGGCAACTTCAAGGCATTGAGTGGGATTACCTATAAGGTTGTTGCCGGGTAGTTCGATTGGGCCATGTATCCCCGGGGTCCGGTTGCGTCGCGCGCTCCAGGTGGGGCTATTCACTAAGCGGCATGCCCTTTGAACTCCATCCGGTCTTGGCACAAACAGCGGCGCCTCGCGTACACACGGCGACGTTTCCTTACGGGCTCATGAAGGCTCCGCTGACTCCGTCTCCATGACTGCTTCTCGACGCCACTTTCTGCAGATATCTGGGGCGTTTGCCCTTGGTTTTTCCGGGCTCCACACCCTGGCCGGGTGTAAAGGGAGGACGCTCCCTATGGCCGATCGTTTCGGGCCTCTCATCGCCGATCCGGAAGGCATCATGGATCTTCCGGAGGGATTTGCCTATCGCATTATTTCCCGGACTTCCGATCCTATGACGGACGGACTCCTGGTGCCGGGACTTCCCGATGGCATGGCGGCGTTTGCCGGGGAGGGCGGTCGTACCATCCTGATTCGCAACCACGAGGTCGATAGTAACGGCGACCCTGCACAGGGGGCATTCGGCCCCGACAACGAACGCATGGGTCTTCTGCCAGCGGGCGCCCTCTATGACGGCGGTGCCGCAGGCAAGCCCTGCCTCGGAGGTACCACGACCGTCATCTATGACACGGCCGCACAGCGCGTCGAATCACAGTACCTGAGTCTTGCCGGCACCCTTCGTAACTGCGCAGGCGGCCCGACGCCGTGGAACTCGTGGATTAGCTGCGAAGAGACGGTGGAACGGGCAGGGGAGCACCTGAGCCGGGACCACGGATTTTCGTTCGAGGTGCCTGCCAGCATGTCTCCGCTGCTGGCAGCGCCTGTGCCACTCTTGGGTATGGGGCGCTTCAATCACGAAGCCATCGCCGTTGACCCTTCTTCCCACGCCGTGTATCAGACGGAGGATGCCCACGATGGCCTTGTCTACCGGTTTTTACCGCTGGTACC
Source organism: Rhodothermales bacterium (assembly GCA_965216255.1). GTDB lineage: Bacteria > Bacteroidota > Rhodothermia > Rhodothermales > Bin80. The sequence goes on along the minus strand of OZ244148.1, from coordinate 1,178,424 downwards.
GGGGCGCTTGCAGGAAGGCGGCCGGCTCCAGGCTCTGGCGGTCGCTGGTCAGCCAGGCCTGGATACGCGCAACTGGGAGGACAGAACCGTGGAGCGGGGAGAGCGCCTGCCCGTGCAATGGATCAACCTGGAAAATATACTCTCTCCCGAGAATGACCTGCGGCTCCGGGGCTTTTCCAGCGGGGCTGCCCGCTTTGCGCGCGGCGAAGGGATGTGGTATGGCCAAGAGTCCGTGTACTTTGCCTGCACCAACGGCGGTGCGGCGCGGCGCGGACAGATCTGGAGCTACAAACCGAGCCCGTATGAGGGAAGGGATGAAGAAGCGTCACAGCCAGGTACGCTTGAGCTTTTCGTCGAACCGGACGATCCGGGTCTGATAGATAATGCCGACAATCTCACGGTGACGCCGTGGGGAGACCTGATTGTCTGCGAGGACGGCTCCGGCGAGCAGTTTTTGGTTGGGATTACCCCGAACGGCGACATCTACAAGTTTGCTCACAACGCGCTCAGTGATTCAGAGCTGGCCGGAGCGGTGTTTTCGCCCGACGGCACCACGTTGTTTGTCAACATACAGAAGGATGGCCTTACCGTTGCCATCACGGGGCCGTGGCAAGTCGGCTAGGTCAGTCCGGCGTTATCTGGACCTGCGCCGTATAGGCGGGATGTTCATTCGGGGCAGTAACCGCGTTTAGCACTTCGAAGGTTAGTGCTACGGACGCTTTCTCGTCGACGGTCTTCACCTCGAATGACGTTTCTCCGTGCGGCTTTACCTTAAGGATGTCCGCCCCCTCATGAAAGGTGAACTCGGACCGATTGCGTAGCAGGAACTGCGCGTCCGAGGTGTTTCTCAGTGTTACGGCAAGGACCGTGGTAGACCCCTTGTATTGGGCATTCGCTACCTGCAGTGACGCGTCAATGAGCGGCATCAGCACCGTTTCCCGTCCGATAAGCGTATGGTTGAACCATACGGCCGTACGGCGAGCCAGAAGCGCTTCCTTGATCGCGCCCGGTGTGCGGTCGCTAGCAAAAACCAGCGTGGCGGGGCGGTGACCTCCTTCCGGGACTTCAAACTGCCAGTCCACGAGACCGTGTATGTCGGATGTACCGATGAGGGTCAGGTTATTTTCCAGGGCGATTTGCAGCGCCTCGTCGGAATAGGTGGTTTCATTGGCCACCTCAATGCCCTGAAGCAGGTTTTCCCCAATAAGCATACGGTGCATATCCGTGAGTGTGGCCACGCCGTCTTCGCGCTGACTCGTCCAGTTCGGGTGATTCCAAAACACGAAAGCCCCTTGCCGGTTTGCTTCGCGGAAGACTTCGACGGGGTCGTCCATCAACAAAAGGTTTGCGTCCTTGACAAAAATGGCGTTGGAATGCTCCGGTGGCATATTGCGCGTGATTTCAGAGCCATTGAGGACGAGCAGTGAGCCGTTTGAGCTCTCCTGACGGGCAATCTCGAAGGCCCTGTTGCGATCCGGGTGCGGAATGTCGTCGGCGTGTGGCTGGTATTCCAGGTGCTCCGTCATGGCGATCACGTCGAGGCCGTCCTTCAGTGCTTCCTGCACGCGTATGTTAGGCCACACGCTGCCGTCCGAAAACACGGTGTGCATGTGGAAGTCGCATACCAGCGTGACATACGGTGGCGTGTCCGGGAACTCTATCCGCCGCTCCTGGCCGTAGCCAAGCGTGGCAGGGAGCATGGCAAGTGAAAGCAGCAGAAGACGGGTAGCAGGCATCGTATCGGTACGCTAAGATGGCGTAGTGGGAATGGGTTAATGCCCTGCGGCGGGATTGGTTGCCGCCTCCCCCTGCGCTGGTGCCGATCATGGCGCCAGGTGATACCTTGTACCCATGGCGACATAGCTCGATCATTGACCCAGCGCAAGCCCTCGAGGTCCCATGCAGGCCATGGTGCGCCACACTAAGATCATCTCCACTATCGGTCCAGCGTCCTGTAACCGCGAAACCGTCCGTGCGCTTATCGCGGCTGGTACGGATGTGGCGCGGCTCAATTTTTCGCACGGCAGCCACACCGACCACATCCGGGCTGCGGCCCTGATTAGGGAAGAGTCCCATCGCATGGATCGGCAGGTGGCTCTGCTGCAGGATCTGCAGGGACCACGCATTCGAGTGGGTGCGGTGCAGGACGGCGAGGTTATGCTTTCGAAGGGCGACACGCTGGTGCTAACGTCGGAGCCTGTGGAGTGTGGCACGGCCTCACGCGTTAACATCAGCTATGATGCCTTGGCAACGGATGTTACGCGGGGCGGCCGGATCCTCATCAATGACGGCATGCTCGAGCTCATGGTCGTTGGCACGGAGGGCGCAGATGTGCTGGCGGAAGTAGTCATAGGAGGCCCCCTTAATTCGCGGAAAGGCGTCAATCTTCCTCGAATCCGCCCGGCAGGCCCTGCGCTGACGGAGAAAGACCTGGAAGACCTCGCAGTCGGTGTCGAGATGGGGGTCCATTTCGTGGCCCTCTCGTTCGTGCGTGACGAAACGGACGTGGTTCATCTTAGAAAGCGGCTTCAGAGTGCGGGGCACCCGGCCAGCATCATAGCCAAAATAGAGAAGCCCGAGGCAGTAGATCGCATCGATGAAATCCTGGCTGTTTCGGATGGCATTATGGTGGCTCGTGGCGACTTGGGCATTGAGATACCTATGTCGCAGGTGCCGGGTGTACAAAAGAGCATTATCCGAAAGTGCCGTATCGCCAGCAAGCCTGTCATAACGGCGACCCAGATGTTGGAAAGCATGGTGGAACATATGCGGCCTACCCGCGCAGAGGCCAGCGACGTGGCGAATGCGGTACTCGATGGGACGGACAGCGTGATGCTCTCCGGTGAGACGGCCGTTGGCCGGCACCCGGCGGTAGTGGTGGAGGCCATGGCTAGGATCGTGGAGGAGGCAGAGCGCCACCGAAATGCCTTGCCCGTAGACAGGCGGCGGCTTCCCGAGGTTCTGGCGTCGCTATCGGAAGGGCGGAATGTAACCGAGTCGGTGAGCCTCACCGCCTGCGAGCTCGCAGAGCATGTGGGAGCCGTGGCGCTGGTGTGTCTTACCCATTCCGGTGCCACGGCCCGGGCCATCGCCCGGCATCGGCCCCGCATGCCAGTCTATGCCTTTACGGACGAGCCCCGTCTCGTGGGGCAGCTCAGCATCCTCTGGGGAACAAAAGGCTTTCACATTCGCTTCCAAAATGACACGGATTCCGGGGTTGGCGTCGTGCACAGGACCCTGCTGAGCCACGGTCTCGTGCGGCGCGGCGACTATATCGTAGTAACAGCCGGTATGCCGCTTCCTAGGAGAGATCGTACCAACATGGTCCACGTTAGTCAGATTGTCTGAGGCACGGCGATCGGTAGCCCATTACGTCCATGATCCGGTACCACCTTCTGACGGTAACTGCGCTGCTTTGCGTGGCGGGCTGTGGTCGCGGATCTATTATCGGAGCCCGGGTAGACGACTTCTCTGCCTACTATAACACGTACTTCAACGCCGAACAGGCGCTGGACACGGGTGTGAAGGCGTTTGAAGAGCAGACCAAGCGCCAGCCCGTCAACCAGGACGTTTATCTTTCGCTCTTCGGGCGCAGCGAGCGTGCTACCACGCAGCGCAAGCCCTTTGAGGATGCCATCCTGAAGAGCGCCGACATTTTGCGGGAGCACCCGGACTCGAAATGGGTCGATGACGCCATGATGGTAATCGGCAAGGCATGGTTTCATACGCTGAATTTCGTCGGAGCCGAGGGGAAATTCCGGGAGATACTCGCGCTGGAATCGCCGCTTCACGACGAAGCCCGCTTCTGGCTTGCCCGCACGTACATCGCCAGCGGAGCATTCGATGCGGCCTATGACCATTTGCAGGCCACGCTCAGCCGAGAGGACATTTCGCGGCGATGGGAGCCGAAACTGAGGATGGCGCTTGCTGAACTGCATGTTAAACGTGAAAACTGGGAAGAAGCTGTTCTCGAGCTTGAATCGGGATTGGCGGCAGCAAGGGATCGGGAACTGGCCAGCCGGGCGCAATTTCTGCTGGGCCAGGTTTATGAAGGCCTGGCCCGGTATCCGGAAGCGATAGCCGCCTATGAGGGCGTCCAGGAGTACCAGCCCGTCTACGAGCTTTCCTATGCCGCACAGTACAGCGCGGTGCGGGTACAGGGGGATCACGGGGACCCGGCGACGGCCATGGGGGCCCTGCGACGCATGGAGAGGGACGATAAGAATTACGAGCACCGAGCCGAACTGGCTTACCGCCGCGGTCGCATTTTCCAGGAGTTGGGTTACTATGACGAGACCATGGCCGTTTTTGACGAGTTGCTGTACGACCCAACAGCCCAGGGGGCTCCGGTACGCGGGGCCACCCACTATTCGCTGGGTATCTTTTACCGGGACGTAATGGTTGACTATCCGTATGCTGCGGCCCATTTCGATACTGCCAAGAGCAGCCTCAAGGCCGGCCGCAATTCGTCGCTGATGGGTACATCGGGCAGTGCGGCTCCGCCACTCTACGCTCCCGGTGCCATCACGGACGGGGAAGAACTGGCACGGATTTTTGTAGGCTATACTGCAGTGCTGGACCGCGTGGTTTTGATGGACTCCCTGCTATTTTTGGGAAGCCTGGATGATAGTACGTTCCAGGCTGTGGTGCTGGAACTGCGCGAGCGCCTCGCGGAGGAGCGCAAGGAGCAGCAGCGATTGATGGAGCGTCGGCAGATCGAGTCGCAGTTTCGTGGGCGGGACGCCAATAATTTCGATGACGACTTCGGGCGCACTCCTGCCGGCAAGGACATTGGTCAGGGCGCTACGGGCGCTGCAGGCTTTCTCTTTCATCGGGAACCGGCACGCATGCAGCAGTCCCGTGCCGATTTCTTTTTGCTGTGGGGAGATCGGCCACTGGCCCCAAACTGGCGTCGTATTGACGCCGTCACTGCGGTGGCCAGGGAAACGGAAGGGCTGACAGACGAAGCGGAGTTGAAAGCCTTTGTGCAGGAAGGTGAAGCGCTTCCCGAAGTGGATGTCTCCTCGGTCCCACGCGATTCTCTCAGCCAAAAGCGCATGCGGTCCGAGCGTGCACTGGCGCGCTACGAGCTGGGCAACGTGCTGTTTCTCTCCATGGAATTGCCAGACTCCGCGGCAGCCTGGTATCGCATGGTGATAGAGGACGACGCTGATGAACCCGTGGCGCAGCGTGCATTTTATGCCCTGGCAGAAATGCAACGGGCACTAGGGGATACGCTTGCCGCGCACGGCCTCTACCGCGAGATTTTGGAGCGAGATCCGCGTTCGGAGTTTGCCGCGCAGGCGGCGGCCAGGCTTGGACTCGGTGCCCTGCAGTCCGTAGCTCCGGACTCGCTTACGCGAGCAGAAAATGCCTACGGTCGTGCCCATGCCGCGTGGCAGCGCGGTGCGTATACGGCGGCGCTGGACAGCCTGGTGGCGTTGGCCGCCAGATTTCCCACCACTTCTGTGGCGCCCCGCGCGCTGCTAGCCGCAGCGCAGGTTTACCTGGAATGGGCCGTGCGGGACAGCTTGGATTTATTTGGAGTGCTGCCCCTTTCCGCGGACACCTCCATGCTGCACACGGCTCGGTGGTGGCCGGAAGGGGCGGATAGCGACAGCACCTCCGTGGATTCGTTGAACGTGGTTTACGTGTACCAGCGGCTGGCAGATCTGTACCCTTTCGCACCGGAGGCCAAGCAGGCCAGAAAAATGCGGATCGCGCTGGACGAGCATTGGCAGATCCTGCACCCGCCGGATACATCCTCCGTGCTGCCGGACACGCTGAATGCGCCACCGGAAGCTATGGCCGGGGCGAGGGATTCTTTGGCCATGGATTCGGAAAGCGATACGCTGGTCGTGGCATCCGGCGATTCTGCGCCAATGAGTGAAGAGGTAACGCCGGTTTCGGCGGGTGACGGGGCGGGCGCCGCAGGGTCTGATGTGCCTTTCCCCGGCATGGAGCCATCGAAGCAGGATCTATTGGCTGCTGAAGCGTCCGAGGGGCTGCGGGAGGCTGGCCTGGGCCTCATTGACTGGTCGCAGGGCGGCTACACCGTCCTGGTCGGCACCGAACGCAGCCGCGAGGCGGCAGTGGGGTTCGCGCGCAATTTTGGACGGGCCTTTGGCGACTTCCCCCATGCCATCGATATCTTTACCGCCCTGGAAGAGGAAGAGGTCGTTTTCCGCATTGGAATCGGGCTCTTCAAGACGCTGCAGGAGGCGGAGGCCATAATGGAGGATCTCGCAGGTTACCTGCCTCCAGACTCCCGCGTGATGCGCCTCCCAAAGCGGATATAAAGGAAAGGGAATTACGTAGGGGAATTGATAGGGGTAGCACAGGCGCACGGATAGGCAATCTGCTTGGGGGCTGTGGGTACTACGTTGAATCGGCCGGCAATGCTCTCTGCCAAGGCAAAAGGGATGGACGTAGGGTACTTGACAGTCCCTACGCCATGCTTCCACCGCTTTGATTCCGCCAATCGGTCCTGAAGTCCAGATTCTTGATGAACTCGAAGGTGCTGCAGCAACGTACCCCGAGGTCCCAACACACGTTAGGAATGTGGCGGTTTGCGCCCTTTTCTCTTCGGCTTCGAGACCTCAGTGGTAACAATCAAGCGTTGCGTGGAGTCGCCGAGAGCGTAGGCGATCAGGAACGGGTCTCGGCCAGGTATCTGTAGTTCCTCGTCGTTCAAATCTGACCCGTAGCATGCCATCACTCGGGCGACGAGCGCTCTGTCAACGTTCTCGTCAAGAACCATTGTGTCCTTCTCTCCCTTCAGCCAACGTGTGAGTTGATCTGGTCTTCCTTGAAGCACCTCTTCATACATCTCCAACGGAATCTTCGTTTGTTGGTAAACCGCACAGTCAACGAGCCAGTCCCAGAACTCGGGAACCCGGTCAATCGGGTAATAGTCGCGATGTGCGTCGATTAGGACGTTGGCGTCGAGTAAGTAAACCATGCACGGTTGCCTTCAGGTTCTTGGGGGAGCACAGCAGTGTGCCCACCTGCGTGGGCTTGACACCCAAGATTTTGGCAGCCTTGGTCGTGGAAAGCGCACCAGAGCCCATCATGCGCCCAGTAAGCGACAACAGGGCCGTTCCGACCCTGTAACGACAAACGACGTAGTAACTAGGGCCGCCAGCCGACTCGCTAGCTGATTTGCGTCGTTTCTTGCGCTCGAGCTGCCACCGATTGGTGAAACGGGCGCGGAGGAAGTTAAAGGTTGGCTGATCGATGCACCCGGAGCGCAGGAGCCGGTAGTCGACCATCGTGTGACTCAGATTCCGATGCTGGGCGAACGAGCTGATATGCTGCTCCTGTTCGGTGATGTCCTGATCTGGCGCTATATCAATCTTTTCGAGCTCCTCTGCCGGCAGCATGCACGCCGAAGCGACGGTGGTGCAGAACACCTCGCTTGCCTTCTCAGAATAATCTCCGCTGATGCAGGTCTGGCCAAGCAGCAGGTGGACCAGTTCATGCAACAGCGTCAAAGACCAAGCTGATGGCGAGTCTTGGTTGTTAATGACCACGAACGGGGCGATGTCGTCAGCGATCACGAAACCACGAAAGACATCCACAGGGAGGGCGGTATGGTGGCTTCCCAAGTCCCCCTTGAGCAGGACGAATACACCGGCAGCCTCGGCTATGGATCGGAGCAGATTGAATGCGTCTTTTGAGTTGGGCTGCGCGTAGTACCGGGTGGGAAAATCGAGAGGGAGCACCTGATACAGAGCCTCGAGGGCGCGGCGCAACGATTGATCAGTGCCTGCTGATACGCATTCGAGCTCTTTTAAAGTACCCACGAACGGCAGGGACTCAGCCTCATCCTCGGCTTCCAGCACGGCTCGAACCATACTTTGCCGACTCCGCACATCGCGGACGAGCGCATCGACCAGGGGATTCATCTTCTCGGATTGTGCCCCAGAAAGCATGCGGAAGTCGGCGCCCCGATCCCCCTTTCGTGGCGGATGGAACAAGTAGAAGGTGATGAGCGGCCTGCGATATTGCCGCGCCATCTTGACCAAAACAGGCCGTGTTGGATCTTTATCACCGCGCTCCATTGCAGTGAGCTTATCAACGGCCGTCATGTCCTGGGAATCGCCTATGCCGATCTTTCTGACAGCTTCTTGGCGCGTCAGGCCCGCGGTCTCGCGTGCCCAAACGAGGATTTCGGGAGTTACTTTCGGCATCACACAAACTATAGTGGCTAACCTGATTGCCCGCGCGTAGCACAACGCAACGATATGCACAAAACGTGCCAAAAACAACGGAGATTTTCCGCAGGGATCACCGTCGTTACGTGGCAGCGCTACCATTGACCAGATCCTGAAAGGCCTATCGCCGGGAGGCACGTATAGCGTACGTCCCAGCTAGCATCAAGTCTTTCGCCGAAAAATCCCGATCGAATTTTGTGTCAAACGGTGCCGGACGTGTTCCTCCGGTGTGGCCGGCCCCAGCCGCCCGGTGACATGGCGACGGATTTTTCCGGGCGGGATCAGATATAGATTCTTGTTCACGGCCCCGGCCAAGTCGTGGCTAGATTCTCGATGGCGTGCTTGTGTTCCCTGAGCAGTGTCATCGCCTCGGCGTTGATACTTGCCATGTCAGCGGAGGCAAGCCCAGGCACCGGCAGGCTTGCGACCTGGTCTTTCGTCAGGTGGTCCACCTGAGTGCTGTACTGGCGGCTCTCCAGTTGACTGCGAACGAGTGGAGTGCCTGGCCGCGCATAGAGGTAGCCGACGGCATCCGGCTTGCGGGGCAAATAATCCGCATGATGTTGCGCGTCGCCGCCGGCCATCCAAGCCGCGCGGAACGCAAAAGACGCGGTCCTGCATGTCCTAGCAGGCCATCAATAGTCTGCCTTCCCGAGCATTCAAGCGGTCGATGTCCGGGTTTGTGGCGTGGGAGAGGAATTATTGCCGCGACGGATACCGGGTGCGAAAATGCTCAGCAGGTCGGCGGCGTTGACATTGGGATTGCCGTGTACCGCGGAGTCTACCCAGATTCTTTTGAATCGCGGGCGAAAGAAAACATAGGCAAACTCCGACAAAAACTGAAACGCGATGTCGTCTTCCTCCATCTGGGTGAGCGCGTTGCCGGCTCAAAAGCGTTCGCGTCGCGTCTCATGTCCGCTTGCGCAAGAATCTCAGGCGCCCGCACGGACCACACGACTTTACGGCGAGGCGGATTGGTAGTGTGCCGACCAGCGCATCCACCGTATCCGCCTATCGACCATATAACAGATTGGAGGTCCTGCTCATACGGTCAGCCTCGCATAGGTGAGTCGCCGTCTGATCGTACCCATGAAAGATACGGCTGAGGCAGTCACCACACCTTGCTCATTCATTGGGTTGTCTTTGACTTCAAAGACGCGAAATCTGTCTTTGGTGACTTCGGCTTTGGGGCGCCGGTTAGCGTCTCGCTTGTTTGGCCGAGAGGGGTGCCGGCCATCGCCCCTTATCATGGACAGCAGCATTTCGGCTGCCTTGTCCTAGTCCTTGTTGGGCTTGGTGGTCATGGTCAGTTGGCTGTGCGGCTTGCACAGGTGACGATCTTGTTGGGCATCATGTGGAAGCGTGCATCCAGCCGATCCTGCGTGTCTACATCCACGTTGCCTTTGTGGAGCCGGAATGTGAATTCGTCGACGTAGGCTTGCATGTACTTAATCGACCAGTGGTGATTCGCGCCCGCAAAGCCCCGCTTGATAACGCCCCAGACAGACTCGATCCCGTTGGCGTAGGCCTGTTCCCGAGCGTATTCGCTCGCAGCATGCTTCACTTTATCGTGTGGGTAGCCCTTGTATGCGAGGCCGATATATGCCCTGTGCTCACCAGGAAATACGGTACTACTGCAGGCTACGGTGCGTTCAACGACCGATTGGAGCGTGATCTTGTCCGTTGCGGGTACGGCCGAGGGCCTTAACCTTGCCGCCTCGTTCACGGAGACTGATCACAGCCTGCCGGCCTACGGTGCCTCGTCCTGCACTGAGCCGCTTGTTCGCGTGGTTTTTCAATTCCAGCCCGCCAATGAAGGTCTCGTTCACTTCAATGTCTCCTGCCAGTGCCGTTGCTGCATTGCCTACGAAATCTTTGGCGCCAAGTCGTAGAGCATATGCTAGAATGTTTTCTGGGTCACGCCGGATTCTTCGGAGAGCTGAATGCTGGAGATGCCGTCACGGGCGGTAAGGTAGCAGGTAGGCCGCATAGAGCCACGTGTGGGGATTGGCCTTGCTGTACTCCAACGGGGTGTCAGTAAGGGCCGTGAAGGTCTTGCGGCAAAGCCCGCACCAATACCGTTCCGGGTGCTTCTTGGGCGTGATACGGTTAGCTGTCCCGCAACGCGCGCAGGCGCAGTTGTCGCACCAGCGGATGCGCTCAACGTAGTGGATGGCGCCTCTCGCCTAGGGAAGCACTCCATCAGCTTGAACAGGGATAGGGTAGTCACTCTGCCTGGATTCCCCGTGCGAACACGTGCTGTCTGTTCCTGGCTACGTATACGGGGCCTGTCAACTAAACCTTCACGTTCTTGGGATGCGAAACCCCGTCCTTCACACACTGTTCAAATAGTCGTCAACCTGCTCCTGTCAACTTTTCTGCGTAATTCCTACAAGGAAACAATCTGGTAGTTTTTGCGGTACATATACGTTCGCTTTAGGCACCCATCGCATTTTAAACATGGCCCAGGAGCAGCGCAATCCGGAGCAGCGACACGCGGATAAGAACCGCGTGCCGCCGGGCGGGCGCATGCAAGTCTCCATGTGGCTGTACGCCGTGCTGTTCATCTTCTTGTTGGTGAACCTGGTATTTTTTTGGCGCGGCGTTGAATCGAATACGATCGAATACAGTGCGTTCCTGGAGTATGTCGAACAGGGGTACGTAGAAAAAATCCGAATTGTAAACGATCGTCGGATTGAAGGGACCTACACGGCTGCGGCTCTGGGCGAGGGGCATGTCCAAGTGGCCGAGCCCAAGGATTCCATTTTGGGCACCGCGGAGCCTGGAAGCGGCTTTGTTTCCATAAAGACGGAATCTCACGGCCTCGTAGATTTTCTGGATGCCTACAACCGCGATGCGCGGCTGGATGGGAGGCTGGCGCCGGTGCAGTACGAAGCCGCGTACGAAGACAACTGGTTTGGCGGTGTTTTAACGTGGATCCTGCCGCTGGCAATTCTTATCGGGCTCTGGATCTTCCTGATCCGCCGCATGAATCCGGGCTCCCAAGTGCTGAATATTGGCAAGAACAAGGCGGTGCTTTTTGATGCGATGGGCGAAGAGAACGTCACGTTCAAGGATGTGGCCGGCCTGGATGAATCCAAGGAGGAAGTCGCCGAAGTTGTGGAGTTTCTGCAGAACCCAAAGAAGTTCACCAAGCTCGGGGGTACGCTCCCAAAGGGAGTGCTGCTGGTTGGCCCGCCGGGAACGGGGAAGACGCTCCTTGGAAAGGCGGTAGCGGGGGAGGCCGGCGTGCCCTTTTTCTCACTCTCCGGCAGTGATTTTGTGGAGATGTTCGTAGGCGTGGGCGCCGCCCGCGTGCGGGATCTATTTAAACAGGCCAAGGAGAAGGCCCCCTGCATCGTTTTTATCGACGAAATTGACGCTATAGGGCGCAGCCGCGGCCGTGGCATGATGATGGGGGCCAATGACGAGCGCGAAAACACGCTCAACCAGCTCCTTGTGGAAATGGATGGCTTCAACACCGATAAGGGGGTCATCATCATGGCGGCCACCAACCGGCCCGACGTCTTGGACACGGCCTTGCTGCGTCCGGGACGGTTTGACCGCCAGATTTTGATTGATCGGCCGGACCGGCTCGAGCGAGAAGCCATTTTCCGGGTGCATACGCTCAAGCTGGTAATGCATCCAAATGTTGATCACGCCCAGTTGGCTTCCCAGACCCCGGGGTTTGCGGGCGCAGAAATTGCCAATGTGTGCAATGAGGCGGCGTTGCTGGCCGCCCGCCTGGACAAGGAATCCATTGAGATGGTGGATTTCGAGAAGGCCATTGACCGGGTCATCGCGGGACTCGAGAAGAAAAACAAGCTGATCAAGCCGGAAGAAAAGCGCATTGTAGCCTACCACGAGGCTGGTCACGCCATTACCGGGTGGTATCTGCCGCACACGGATCCGGTCATCAAGGTCTCTATAGTGCCCCGCGGGTTGGCGGCCCTTGGATTTGCGCAGTCGCTACCCGACGAGCGCTACATCACCACGAAGGCAGCGTTCCTGGACCAGATGACTATGATGATAGGTGGCCGGGTTGCAGAGGAAATCATATTCGGGCAGCTTTCCACAGGCGCCCAGAATGACCTGGAGCGCATCACGCAGACGGCCTACGCCATGGTCGTGGATTTTGGCATGAGCGAGCGGGTTGGGCACGTGAGCTTTAACGTCTCCCGCGGACGCAAGGATACGCCAGTGTTTGAAAAGCCCTACTCAGACAGTCTTGCAGAAATCATAGACCAGGAAGTCAAGTTGCTCATTGACGGCGTTCGGGAGCGGGCCTTCGGGCTTCTGAGGGAAAAAGAGGACAAGTTGGAAGCTCTGGCAGCGCTTCTATTGGAGAAAGAGGTGCTGGGACCTGCGGATCTGGTGCGCATCCTCGGAAAGCGGCCCTTTGGGGAGTATGTTTCGTACAATGGGATGGAGCCCGTCGCAGGGCCCGTCGCAGAGCCTGTCGCAGAGCCCGTCGCAGAGCCCGTCGCAGGGCCCGTCGCAGAGCCTGTCGCAGAGCCCGTCGCAGGGCCCGTCGCAGAGCCCGTCGCAGGGCCCGTCGCAGAGCCCGTCGCAGAGCCCGTCGCAGAGCCCGTCGCAGAGCCCGTCGCAGAGCCCAAAGTAGAGCCCGTCGCAGAGCCCAAAGTAGAAGAGTGATTCGTATTTAACAGGAAATTTAACGACCAGTTTGGCAAGATTATAAAAAAAGCCCTATCTTATAAGGCTATCAACGCATAGGGCTGCAAGCCGCAACGAGAGAGACTTTGCCGACTATTCAACAACTTGTTCGGAAGGGGCGTCACCCGAAGGTGCGCAAGACCAAGGCGCTCGCGCTGCAGGGCAACCCGCAGCGGCGCGGTGTGTGCACACGCGTGTATACGACCACGCCGAAAAAGCCTAACTCCGCTCTGCGGAAAGTGGCCAAGGTGCGCCTGACCAACCAGATTGAAGTCATCGCCTATATCCCGGGTGAAGGGCACAACCTGCAGGAACACTCGATCGTTCTGGTGCGCGGCGGCCGTGTCAAGGACCTCCCCGGGGTCAAATACCACATCGTCCGTGGAGCGCTCGACACTTCGGGTGTCGAAGACCGGACGCAGTCACGTTCCAAATACGGAGCCAAGAGACCCAAGATATAGGTAGAAGCGGAGAGCGAATCACGTTTTGTCACGAGACACCGTGCCTCCAATTCGGCATGGCGTCTTTTTAACTACAGTTATGCGTCGAAAGTCAGCCGATAAGCGAAATATCGCCCCGGACCCGAATTACGAGGACCGCGCCGTGGCGCGATTCGTGAACTATGTAATGCGTGACGGCAAAAAAAGCGTGGCGCAGGGCATCGTGTACGGCGCGTTCAGCCTGATCGAGGAGCGTACGGGAGAGTCGGGCCTTGAGGCCTTCCGCAAGGCCCTGCAGAATGTGTCTCCGGTAGTCGAGGTGCGCAGCCGCCGCGTGGGCGGGGCCACCTACCAGGTGCCCATCGAGGTGCGGGCAGACCGGCGTACGGCGCTCGCCTTCCGCTGGATTATCCAGCATGCGCGCAACCGGCATGACCACTCCATGTCCGCGAGGCTTGCCCATGAGTTAATTGCGGCGGCAAAGGGTGAAGGCGGTGCCATCAAGAAGAAAGACGATACGCATCGGATGGCGGAGTCCAACAAGGCCTTTGCCCATTTCCGATTCTAAGCCTGCGGGTTCCGGTCCATGACTACGAATAGAAACATACCGCTGCATAGAATGCGCAACATCGGCATCATGGCCCATATCGATGCTGGCAAAACCACGACTACGGAGCGCATCCTGTTTTATACCGGACGGTTGCACCGCATGGGCGAGGTTCATGAAGGCGGCGCCACCATGGACTGGATGGATCAGGAGAAGGAGCGGGGGATCACCATCACGAGTGCCGCCACGACGTGCTTCTGGTTCAAAAGCGGAGACGAGCACCGCATCAATATCATTGATACGCCGGGGCACGTTGATTTTACGGTGGAAGTAGAGCGTTCCCTGCGCGTATTGGACGGCGCCATTGCCCTTTTCTGCGCTGTCGGTGGCGTTGAGCCGCAGTCGGAGACCGTCTGGCGTCAGGCCAACAAATACGGGGTGCCGCGCATTGCCCTCGTCAACAAGATGGACCGCACCGGCGCGGATTTTGTCCAGGCGATTCAGGCCATGAAGCAGCGCCTGAAAGCCAACCCCGTGCCGGTGCAGATCCCGATTGGCTCCGGGGCCCTGTTCCGGGGTGTCATTGACCTGGTCACCAACAAGGCCATTATTTGGCACGACGCTACGCAGGGCGCCACCTGGGACGTTATTGATATTCCTGCCGACCTGCGCAACGAGGCGCGGCACTGGCGGATCGCCCTCCTGGAGGCCATCGCCGAGTACAACGACGACCTGTTGATGAAGTACCTCGAAGGCGAGGACATTACACCGGAGGAAATCCGGGCGACGGTGCGTCTGGCAACGCTGAATCTGGACATCACGCCGGTGTTTTGCGGATCGGCGTTCAAGAACAAGGGCATCCAGCGTCTGCTGGATGGGGTGGTGGACTATCTGCCGAGCCCGCTAGATGTCCCTGCAGTGGAAGGCACTTTGCCGTATTCCGGTGCGGCGGCCACGCGCAGACCCATTGCCGATGAGGCCTTCTCGGCTATCGCATTCAAGATTGCCACGGATCCCTATGTAGGCAAGCTCACGTTTTTCCGCGTATACAGCGGCGGGTTGGCCAAGGGCTCCCAGGTTTACAATTCCACGTCCGGACAGAAGGAACGCGTCGGACGGCTGCTCTTTATGCACGCCAACAGGCGCGAAGATATCGAGTACGTGACCGCCGGCGACATCGGGGCCGCAGTCGGCCTCAAGCGAGTAAAGACCGGTGATACGCTGTCGGATCCGGGCCATCCCATCATCCTCGAGACGATGGATTTTCCCGATCCCGTTATTCGGATCGCTATCGAGCCGCGCACCAAGGCCGACGCGGACAAGCTCTCCTCAGGGTTGCAGAAACTGGTCGAGGAGGATCCCACGTTCAAGGTATCCACCGACCCGGAGACCGGGCAGACGCTCATCGCGGGCATGGGGGAGCTGTACCTCGAGATTATTGTGGACCGGCTGCGTCGCGAATTCAAGGTGGAAGCCAACGTGGGCAAGCCCCAGGTAGCCTACCGGGAAGCGATTCGTCGCACGGTGGACGAGCGCTATACGCACAAGAAGCAGACCGGAGGCCGCGGACAGTTTGCCGTAGTACACATGGAGGTCGGCCCCAATGAATCCGGTGTCGGCTTCGATTTCGTCAATGACATCGTGGGTGGTGCGATCCCGAAAGAATTTATTCCCTCCGTGCAGAAGGGAATCAAGGCAGCACTCGGCCAGGGTCCCCTCGCGGGCTATCCGATAGAAGGACTGCACGTCCGCCTGTACCACGGCAAGCACCACGAGGTGGATTCAGATCAGCATGCCTTCGAAATAGCCGGGCTGATGGCATTCAGGAGCGCCGCGCGTCGTGCGCAGCCTGTGCTCATGGAGCCCATCATGTGTGTGGAGGTCGTTACGCCCGAAGAATATATGGGCGAGGTCATCGGTGACCTGAATGGTCGCCGGGGCCGCATTGCCTCGATGAATCAGCGAAAAGATGCCCAGGTTATCACGGCCTATGTGCCGCTTTCCGAAATGTTCGGGTATTCAACCGACATGCGGTCCATTACCCAGGGGCGTGCCATTTACACTATGCAGTTCGAAAGCTATGCAGCGGTACCAAAGTCCATTGCTGAAGAGATCGTCCTGACGGTGACCGGGGCTCTGGCCTGAGGCCTGCCCAGTTGACACAATAACATACCACGATCATGGCAAAGCAGCATTTTCAGCGTACGAAGCCGCACGTGAATGTGGGCACGATTGGTCATGTGGACCATGGAAAGACGACGCTGACGGCGGCGATCACGAAGGTGCTTCACGACCGTTTTGGAGGCACGGAGGTTCGTTCGTTTGATTCGATTGACAATGCTCCGGAGGAGCGGGAGCGGGGCATTACGATCGCGACGGCGCATGTGGAATACGAGACGGATGCGCGGCATTATGCGCATGTGGACTGTCCGGGTCACGCGGACTATGTAAAGAACATGGTTACGGGTGCGGCACAGATGGACGGCGCGATATTGGTGGTGGACGCCTCGGACGGTCCGATGCCTCAGACGCGGGAGCACATACTGTTGGCGCGTCAGGTAGGGGTGCCCTACATCGTGGTATTCATGAACAAGGTGGATTTGGTGGATGACGAGGAGTTGTTGGAGTTGGTGGAGTTGGAGGTACGGGAGTTATTGGACCAGTACGAATTCCCGGGGAATGCCATTCCGGTGGTATTGGGATCGGCGCTGGGCGCGCTCAACGGTGAGTCGGAGTGGGAGGAGAAGATCATGGAATTGATGTCAACGGTGGACACGTACATTCCGATGCCGGAGCGGGAGAAGGACAAGCCGTTTTTGATGCCGGTGGAGGACGTGTTTTCGATTACGGGTCGGGGGACGGTAGCCACGGGCCGGATTGAGCGGGGGATAGTGCGAACGGGTGAGAAGGTGGATATCGTGGGTATTCGGCCGGAGAAGTCGAGCACGACGGTAACGGGAGTGGAGATGTTTCGCAAGATTCTGGACGAGGGTCAGGCGGGTGACAACGTGGGTTTGTTGCTGCGCGGAGTGGCGAAGGACGGGGTGGAGCGTGGGCAGGTGGTTGTGCATCCGGGTTCGATCACGCCGCACCGGGAGTTTGAATGTGAGGTGTACGTGTTGAGCAAGGATGAGGGTGGACGTCACACGCCCTTTTTCAAGGGATACCGGCCGCAGTTTTATTTCCGTACGACGGACGTGACGGGGGACATTGAGTTGCCGGGCCAGGTAGAGATGGTCATGCCGGGGGACAACACGCAGTTCAAGGTACAGCTCATCCAGCCGGTGGCGATGGAACAGGGGCTGCGCTTTGCCATCCGCGAAGGCGGCCGCACTGTCGGCGCCGGCGTGGTCTCGAAAATCCTTGACTAGGAAATCCATCATGGCCAGCCAGAAGATTCGCATCAAGCTCCGTTCCTACGATCACACGCTGATCGACAAGAGTGCGGAAAAGATTATCAAGACCGTCAAATCGACGGGTGCCGTAGTCAGCGGTCCCATTCCGCTGCCTACCAAGAAGGCGATCTATACCGTGCTGCGCAGCCCGCATGTCAACAAGAAGAGCCGCGAGCAATTCGAATGCCGCAGTCACAAGCGTCTCATCGATATCCTTTCCACCAGCAGCAAGACGGTGGATGCGCTCATGAAGCTTGAGTTGCCCAGCGGTGTGGATGTGGAAATAAAGGTCTGATGAACCAGAAACCAGCGGCGCCATGCGTGGCATGATTGGCAAAAAAATAGGGATGACGGCCATTTTCGACCGAGACGGGGGCAATATCCCCTGTACCGTGCTCGAAGTAGGGCCGAACGTGGTTGTGCAGGTCAAGTGCTCGGACGGGAAGGATGGCTATGACGCCGTACAACTCGGATTCGGAGAGCGGAAGCTGCGCCGGACCACGATGGCCATGCAGGGTCACTTTGCGACGGCATCCACGGCGCCACGGCGCGTGCTTGCCGAGTTTCGCTGGCAGAATCCTGCCGTGGTGGTGGGTGACGAGCTGCGCGTCGAGGACTTGTTCAGTGCCGGAGACGTCGTGGACGTTGCCGGCACCTCAAAGGGCAAGGGCTTCCAGGGCGTGGTGCGGCGCCACGGCTTCAGGGGTGTCAACGACCGCACGCACGGACAGCACAATCGCGAACGGGCGCCCGGATCCATCGGTGCCTCTTCGGATCCTTCCCGGGTCATGAAGGGCATGCGCATGGGAGGCCGGATGGGAGGCCAGCGTGTTACGGTTAAGAACGTGGCCGTGGCCCGCATTATCCCCGAACACAATTTGCTCTTGGTTAGAGGCGCCGTACCGGGTTCTGCCAACGGTATCATTGAATTGTCCAAGAAGGCGTAGAGCGCCATGGAACTGGAAGTCTACCATAGGGACGGAAGCGCCACGGGACGTGCAGTCGCTCTGGATGCGACCGTATTCGGCATGCAACCCAATGATCATGTCCTGTGGCTGGACGTGCGGCGCACGCAGGCAAGTAGTCGCCAGGGCACGCACCAGACCAAGGAGCGCGGAGATGTCGCCGGCAGTATGCGAAAACTCTACCGGCAAAAGGGTACGGGCATGGCCCGCAGCGGGACGGCGAAGTCCCCGCTGAGGCGAAGTGGCGGGCGGATATTCGGTCCGCACCCCCGCTCCTATAGCCTTCGGCTGGGCAAAAAGACGCGTCGGCTCGCGCGCCGCTCGGCGCTCAGTTACAAGGCCCGCATAGATGCGATACGGGTGGTGGAGCCATTGAGCTTCGACGGGCCGTCCACGCATGGTCTTTTGGCGGTGTTGGGTGCCCTGAACATTTCGGAGCGTCGAGTGCTTCTGATCACGGCGCAGCACGAGCCAAACGCCTACCTGTCGAGCCGCAATACGCCGGGACTCGTGATCCGTGAGGCACGCAACGTGTCGACGGAGGATATCCTGCGTGCAGGGACGCTTCTCCTGGAGGAGGATGCGCTTCAGGGTCTCGTCTCGGTGCTCTCGTCCACGAACGAGACCGCAACGTCATGAATCGTTCAACGATTATCCGCCCTCTCGTGACGGAAAAGCTTACGGCTCTTATGGAGCATGGACACTACGCGTTTGTGGTGGACATGGAGGCCAACAAGATTGAGATCGCGCGCGCAGTCAAGGAGCGCTACCCCAGCGTCCAGGTTAAGGAGGTGCGGACCATGGTGGTTCGCGGCAAGCGGCGCCGGCAATTCACGCGCCGAGGCGTGCGGGAAGGTCGCACCTCACAGTACAAGAAAGCTATCGTGACGCTTATGCCTGACAGCGATCCGATAGACTTCTTCGAAGGTATCTAAGTGCCATGGGAGTAAGAAAACTCAATCCGGTCACGCCGGGGCAGCGCCAGCGCTCCGTGTCGACGTTCGAAACCGTCACGGCCAAGACGCCGCACAGGCGGCTGGTCTCGCCGCTGAAGCGGACCGGAGGCCGCAACAATACCGGGCGGATGATGGTGCGCTGCCAGGGTGGCGGGCACAAGCGCCGGTATCGCAATATCGATTTCAAGCGTAACAAGGTAGGCCCAACGGCGCGCGTGGCGACCATCGAGTATGATCCCAACCGGTCCGCACGTATTGCGCTTTTGGTGTACGAGGACGGGGACAAGCGCTATATAATAGCGCCGGACAAGCTCTCTGTGGGAGACCGGGTGCAGAACGGTCCTGCGGCGCCGCCGGAGGTGGGCAACTGCGTTCCGCTGGCCAATATTCCGTACGGAACGTTTGTGCATGCCATCGAGCTAAGGCCCGGCAAGGGGGCGCAGCTTGCGCGAGCTGCTGGCACGTATGCGCAGCTGACGGCCAAGGAAGGTCGCTACGTGACTCTGAAGCTGCCCTCCGGAGAAGTCCGGCGGGTACTAGGGCGTTGTGTAGCTACCGTTGGCACCACAAGCAATGCCGACCATATGAATGTGGTTCTGGGAAAGGCCGGGCGGCGGCGCTGGCTGGGCAGGCGCCCCAAGACGCGTGGCGTTGCCATGAACCCCGTAGACCACCCTATGGGTGGCGGGGAAGGCAAGGCCTCCGGGGGGCATCCGCGGTCGCGGTCGGGCCAGATAGCCAAGGGTTTCAAAACGCGTCGCCGCAACAAGTCCAGTGACAAATATATCGTGCACCGCCGGGGCACCAAACGCAGGTAATATGGCACGTTCGCTCAAGAAGGGACCGTTTGTCCACTACAAGCTACAGCGCAAGGTGGACGCATTGAATCAGAGTGACAAGAAGAGGGTCATTAAGACCTGGAGCCGTGCCTCCATGATCACGCCGGATTTTGTGGGGCATACCTTCGCGGTGCACAACGGGCGGCAGTTCATCCCCGTCTATGTCACGGAAAACATGGTGGGTCACCGCCTCGGCGAGTTTTCTCCCACCCGCACCTTCCGCGGACACTCGGGTGGTAAGAAGGACCGGCGCGCCCGGTAGCCAGATCTACGGTAACCGATATGCAGGCCCGAGCCAAACGCCGATACATTCGGAGCTCTCCGCTGAAAATGCGCAGGGTAATCAATGTCATTCGCGGCGAGCGTGTGTCCAAGGCGCTGGAAGCGCTACATTTCCTGCCGCAGGCCGCAACCCGGCCCGTTGAGCTAGCCATCCGTTCGGCCGTGCACAATCTGATGGATCGCTTTCAGGACGAGCGCATCGATGAAGATAGTCTTGTTATTTCGGAAATTCGGGTTGATGAGGGACCGTCCTTTCGGCGGTTCCGTCCCGCTCCACGCGGGCGCGCCCATCCCTACCGCAAGCGCCTCAGCCATCTTACGGTGGTAGTTGCCACGGTGGACACCAAGCGAGAAGACGCGTAATTATGGGTCAGAAGACACATCCGATCGGTTTTCGTCTCGGCATTATCAGAGGGTGGGATTCAAACTGGTATGCGGGCAAGAAGGATATGGCGATCAAACTCATTGAGGACGAGGAGATACGTCGGTATGTGACTGTGCGCCTCAAGCGCGCCGGGCTAAGCCGGATTGTGATTGAGCGAACGCCTCGCCGCGTGATCCTGACGCTGCATACCAGCCGGCCAGGCGTGGTCATCGGTCGCGGCGGCGCGGAGGTGGACAAGCTGCGGGAAGAACTCAAAAAGCTGACCAACAAAGACATCCAGATCAATATCAACGAGATCAAGCGCCCGGAGCTTGATGCCAGTCTCGTGGCCCAGAATGTGGCGCAGCAGCTGGAGGGGCGCGTGTCCTTTCGCCGCGCCATGAAGCAGGCCATCCAGGCCGCCATGCGCATGGGTGCGCAGGGCATCCGCATCAAGGTGGCCGGCCGACTTGGTGGTTCGGAGATGGGGCGCGTAGAGCAGTATCTCGAAGGCCGCGTGCCGCTGCACACCATCCGCGCCGACATCGACTATGCTGAAGCGATCGCGGCCACCGTCTACGGCAGCATCGGAGTCAAGGTGTGGGTATACCGCGGCGAGATTCTTGGCAGGCCGGACCTGAGCCCGAACGTGCAGGCCCAGCGCCAGCAGCTACGCCAGATGCATGCGGGTGGCCGCCGCTCGAGTGAAGGCAAGGCACGGGAGCGCAGACGCGGGGGCGCTGACCGCAGCCGTTCGGGCGCACGGCGCTCATCGCGCAAATGACGGAGGTTGAGCCATGTTGATGCCAAAACGCACCAAGTACCGCAAGCAGCAGAAGGGGCGCATTCGCGGTAATGCCGCCCGCGGCACGCGCGTAGACTTCGGGGACTTTGGCCTCAAGGCACTGGAGCCAGGCCGGATCACGAGCAGGCAGATTGAGGCCGCCCGCATAGCCATGACGCGTCGCATGAAGCGAACCGGAAAGGTATATATCCGCATTTTTCCCGACAAGCCGATTACCAGAAAGCCGGCGGAAGTGCGCATGGGCAAGGGCAAGGGTGCCATTGATCACTGGGCCGCTTCCATCCATCCCGGACGCATTCTCTTTGAGGTGGGAGGCGGCATATCCCTGGAGCTGGCGCGTGAATCACTGCGCCTCGCCCAGCAGAAGCTGCCGCTGAAAACCAAGATGGTTGTGCGGCCGGACTATATAGAACGCTAGGCTATGCTGAACGCCAAAGAAGTGAGGGGACTTAGTGAGAATGAAATCCACGAGCGCATTCGTGAGGAAGAGGAACAGCTGCGCGAGCTCAGCTTCCGCCACGCCATTGCGCAGCTGGAGAATCCCCTCCTCCTGCGTCAGAAGCGGCGTTTTTTGGCTAGACTGAAAACCATATTGAAAGAAGTGTATACCTCATGAATCGCACCGCACGAAAGCAGCGCACCGGCATCGTGGTCAGCAACAAGATGAGCAAGAGCATTACGGTGGGTATCGAACGCCAGGTTCGACACCCCGTCTATGGCAAGTTCATCAAGAAGACGAGCCGGCTCATGGCGCACGACGAGGACGATGCCGCCCGGGAGGGCGATACGGTGCGCGTGATGGAAACCCGGCCCCTGAGCAAGTACAAGCGCTGGCGCCTGGTCGAGATCATAGAGCGGGCCAAGTAAGCCAGGAAAAATCATGATACAGCAGGAATCCAGACTAAATGTCGCCGATAACAGCGGGGCCAAGGAAGTCCTGTGTATCCGCGTACTGGGAGGCAGCGGCCGGCGCTACGCACGCGTGGGGGACAAGATCGTGGTGACGGTCAAGTCGGCCATTCCCGGCGGGGGCGTGAAGAAAGGCGAAGTAGTGCGTGCCGTGGTGGTGCGGACAAGGAAGGAGCAACGGCGCGAAGATGGTTCCTATGTTCGCTTTGACGAGAATGCGGCGGTACTGCTGAATGCACAGGGCGAGCCGCGCGGCACGCGCATATTCGGGCCTGTGGCGCGAGAGCTGCGCGACCGGCGCTACATGCGTATTGTGTCCCTGGCCCCCGAAGTCATTTAGATTGCGCCCAACATCGAACACGGAGCCATGCCGCGAGAAAGTCGAAGGAAGCCGCACGTGAAAAAGGGTGATCAAGTCATGCTTACCAAGGCCATTACCGCTGCGGAAGAACGACACGACCGCAGCCGCGGCTACGTTGGGAAGGTGCTCAAGGTGCTGCGCGACAAGGACCGCGTCATCGTGGAGGGCGTCAACCTTCGTATCCGCCATACGCGCCCCAACCAGTCGTATCCGCAGGGTGGGCGGCTGGAGCGGGAGCTGCCGATTCATATTTCGAATGTGCAGCCGCTGGATGCAAATGGTGATCCCACACGCGTGGGACGCAAATGGATTGAAGATCTGGACACGGGGCGTGGCCGCTGGGTGCGCTATGCCCGGACTACGGAATCGGAAATAGACTAACAGACCATGTCGTACATGCCTCGGCTGCAAGAGCGTTACCGCAATGAAGTTGTGGCGGCGCTGTGCAAGAACTTCGGGTATACCAACGATTTGCAGGTGCCTCGCCTGGTGAAGATCGTGCTTAACAAGGGTGTCGGCGATGCGACCCAGAATCAAAAACTGGTCGAGGGCGCCATGGGAGAGCTGCGGCTCATCACGGGGCAGCAGCCGACGGTGCGCCGGGCGCGAAGGAGTGTTTCGAATTTCAAGTTGCGTGCCGGTATGGCCGTAGGGGCCATGGTCACACTGCGCGGCGCGCGCATGTGGGAGTTTCTGGACCGCCTTATCACGCTAGCGCTGCCGCGTGTACGCGACTTCCGGGGTGTTCCGGATCGCAGCTTCGATGGCAAGGGCAACTATACCCTCGGCATAAAGGAGCAGATTATTTTTCCAGAGATAGACATGGACAAGATCGAGCGCATCAGTGGTCTCGATATCACGGTGGTGACCACTGCCAGGACGGACGAAGAAGCGTATGCTCTCCTCAAGGAGCTGGGCATGCCCTTTGTACGGCGGAGAGCGGCCTAATACTTGTAACCCAAACACTGTTATGGCAAAAAAGAGCTGGATAGCCCGGCAACGAAAGCGCGAACGGCTCGTGGCCAAGTTCGCGGAACGGCGGCGGCGACTGAAGCTGGCGCTCGACAGCACGGGATTGCAGAAGCTGCCCCGCAACTCAAGTCCTACAAGACTGCGGAACAGATGCCAGCTCACGGGGCGTTCGCGCGGCTTCATTCGGATGTACGGCGTTTCACGCATCGTTTTTCGCGATATGGCACGGGAGGGCAAGATTCCCGGGATACGCAAGGCGAGCTGGTAGAAAAGAGACCCAAATAAATCATGAGTGGTATCACGGACCCCGTTGCAGACTACCTGAGCCGTATTCGTAATGCGCAGTCGGCCGGACACCGGTTCACGGACGTGCCGGCTTCGAAGCTGAAACGCGCCATGACGAAGATCCTGGTGGAAAAGGGCTATGTCCGCAATTTTCTAAACGTCGATGACGGCAAGCAGGGCCTGCTCCGCGTGTATCTCAAGTATGACCGAACCGGTAAGGGCGCCATCAGAGAACTCAAGCGCGCATCCCGTCCGGGGCTGCGGTCCTATGTCAAGGCACGGGATCTGCCGCGGGTCCGCAATGGATTGGGCACGGCCATCTTGTCCACCTCGCTCGGTGTGATGACCGACAAGGAGGCGCGCCGGATCAATGCGGGCGGTGAAGTACTCGCGTTCGTGTTTTAACTGGATAGCAGCATGTCACGTATCGGAAGGCTTCCCATCGCAGTCCCTGACGGCGTCACCGTGACGGTGGACAAAAGCAACACGGTCCTGGTGCGCGGACCCAGGGGAGAGCTGCGTCAGGAGGTAGATCTAGACATCTCGGTCGAGCAGCAGGAAGACGGAGCCGTGTTGGTGAAGCGCCCCTCGGAGCAGAAGCGCCACAAGTCCTTACACGGACTCTACCGTTCGCTTCTGTTCAACATGGTTTTGGGCGTTACCCAGGGATTTCGCAAGGAACTCGAAATCATTGGCGTGGGCTCGCGAGCTGAAGTAAGCAACGGCGTTCTGGAGCTTGCCCTCGGCTTTTCGCATGTCATATTCTTTGTGCCGCCGCAGGACGTCACGGTCACGGCAGATGCCGGGCGCCGTGGTCAGAATCCCAAGATTACGATAGAGGGCAATGACAAGCAGATCGTGGGCCAGGTGGCGGCCAAGATCCGTGCGCTGCGTCCGCCGGAGCCCTACAAGGGCAAGGGCGTGCGCTACGTGGGCGAGTATGTGCGCCGTAAGGCCGGCAAGACGGCGGCGCGGTAATCAAGACGATAATCCTTTCATGGCGGACAGGAAAGCGGGAAACCCTAAGGCGGCGCGCCGCCAGCGCGTAAAGCGTAGCGTGCGCAAGAAAGTACACGGGACGCCGGAGCGGCCTCGGCTCTCCGTGTTTCGGTCCAACAAGCACATTTATGCCCAGTTGATTGACGACGTCGCGGGTGCTACCGTGGCGGCGGCCTCCAGCCTGGACGAGGGGACGCCTCCTGGAGGTCCTCGTGAGATCGGACAGTCCGTCGGCCGTGTGCTGGCAGAGCGTGCGCGCACTGCAGGCATTGAGGTGGCGGTATTTGACCGAAATGGCTATCGCTACCTCGGACGTGTTAAGTCGCTTGCCGACGGCGCTCGCGAGGGCGGACTGGCGTTGTAGGTACATCCTTTATTCGTGCATATGGCTAGAAACAAGAGTAACCAGCGTAATATCGCAGAACCGAGCTCCCAGTCGGACTGGATAGAGCGCCTCGTGACGGTCAACCGCGTTGCCAAAGTGGTGAAGGGTGGCCGCCGCTTTTCATTCAATGCGGTGGTCGTGGTCGGGGATGGCAAAGGCAAGGTGGGCGCTGGCCTGGGCAAGGCCAATGAGGTCGCGGACGCCATCTCCAAGGGTACGGAAGTTGCGAAGAAGAACCTTGTCACCGTACCGGTGACGGACCGCGGCACCATCCCGCACCGCATAATCGGGAAGCAGGATGCTGGACGGGTACTCTTGAAGCCGGCTTCCGAAGGCACGGGCGTCATCGCTGGCGGTGGAGTGCGTGCCGTGCTGGAGTGTGCGGGTATAAAGAACATATTATCGAAGTCGCTCGGCTCGAGTAATCCCCACAATCAGGTGGGGGCAACGATTGCGGCGCTGCGGCGCCTTGAAGACCCCATGGAGGTTGCGCGTCGCCGGGGGGTGCCGCTGAGACGCGTATTCGAAGGATAGGATCATGAAACTGAAAGTCACGCAGGTCCGGAGCCTGATTCACAGATCGGCGCGCCAGCGTCGAACCATGGAGGCGCTCGGGCTACGCCGCATACGGCATACGGTGGAGCATGAGGATTCGCCGGCCATCCGCGGCATGATTCGCAAGGTGCGCCATCTGGTTGAGGTCATTGAGACTGGATAATCCCGAGACGAGACATGAATCTGAGTAATCTTTCGCCCGCGCCGGGTTCGACCAAGAAACGCAAGCGTCTTGGACGCGGTGTGGGTTCGGGCAAGGGGGGACATAGTTCCACCCGAGGCAACAAGGGCCAGAAGAGCCGTACGGGCAATCATGCCATGCCTGCGTGGTTCGAAGGGGGGCAGATGCCGCTCCAGCGCCGCGTTCCCAAGTTCGGCTTCAAGAACCCGTTCCGTAAGCCATACCGGATCATCGGTTTGGGCCGCCTGGCCGCACTCGTAGAGTCAGGACGCCTGGATGGTGCCAAGACCATTGACCCGGAGGTGCTGTGCGCCGCAGGGCAGGCAGGCGTCAAGGACCGCATCAAGGTTCTTGGCGGCGGAGACATAGGACGGCCTCTCAACATTGAGGCCCACGCTTTCAGCCGCTCGGCGCGCGCAAAGATCGAGGCCTCCGGAGGGACGGCAACCCTGCGCTAGGACGCGGCTTCCAACCAGACCACAGCTTATGGCCAGCTTCGCCGAAAGCCTGCGCAACATTTGGAAGATCGAAGAGCTGCGCAAGCGTATCATCTACACGCTTGTCATCCTCGTTATCTACCGCGTGGGTGCCTATGTGACGCTTCCGGGGGTCAACGCCGTAGAGCTGAAGGAAATATTTTCGTCGGGTGGTACGAATAATCTGTTCGGCTTTTTCAACCTATTTGTGGGGGGTGCCTTCTTGCAGGCCGGGGTGTTTGCGCTCGGCATTATGCCCTACATCACAGCGTCCATCATCATTCAGTTGCTGGGAGCGGCCGTCCCCTATTTCCAGAAGTTGCAGCGGGAAGGAGAAGAAGGGCGGCGCAAAATCACGCAACTGACGCGCTATGGAACGGCGGGCATAACGGCTCTGCAGTCGGTAGGGTACACCATCTTTCTTTTGGGTACCGTGCCAACCGCCGTCGAGATTAACCCGACGTTTTTCATGGTCACGACTGTTATCGTACTTACGGCCGGCACCATGTTCGTGATGTGGCTGGGTGAGCGGATTACCGAGAATGGCATCGGTAACGGCATCTCGCTTATCATCACCATTGGCATCATCGCCTTCTTGCCGCAGGCCTTTGTAAACGAGCTCCGGCAGGTTCCCAACCTTTTCCTGTTCTTTTTCGAAATCGGCGTGCTCGTACTGGTGACGGCCTTTGTCGTGCTTATGACGCAAGGCACACGCCGCGTCCCCGTGCAGTATGCCAAGCGCGTGGTGGGCCGTAAGGTATACGGTGGCACTACGCAGTATTTGCCCATTCGGGTCAATGCTGCCGGAGTCATGCCTATCATCTTTGCGCAGTCGATCATGTTTGTACCTGGCACTATTGCGCAGTTCTTCCCCGAGAGCGAATTCATGCAGAGCTTCGGAGCGCTGTTTCTGGACTTTACGGGCTGGGGCTACTCGATCATATTCTTTGTTGTCTGCGTCTTCTTTACCTATTTCTATACGGCGATTGCCGTAAATCCGAAAGAGATGGCCGACACAATGAAGCGCCAGGGCGGCTTCATTCCTGGTATTCGCCCGGGGCGTCAGACCAGTGAACGCATCGACGACATTTTGACGCGCGTGACGCTGCCGGGCTCGCTATTTATCGGCTTTGCCGCTATCCTGCCGGCCTTTGCCGTGCAGCTTGGCATCACCGAAACCCAGCAGTTTGCCCAATTCTTTGGGGGAACCAGCCTGTTAATCATGGTAGGCGTGACGCTGGATACGCTCAAGCAGGTGGAGAGTCATCTCTTGATGCGCCACTACGATGGATTTATGAAGGGCGGGCGGATACGGGGCCGTTGAGACTAGCGCACGTGCCATGGGTTTGAAGACCGAAAAGGAAATTGACGTGCTGCGTTACTGCGCGGACATCGTAAGCCGCGCGCTCGCCGAAGTGGCCCGCTACGTAGAGCCGGGCGTTACCACGGCGCAGCTTGACCGCGAAGCGGAGCGTTACATCCGTGCCCGTGGTGCCGAGCCCGCTTTCAAGGGCTACCGCGTGGGTTCGCTACCACCCTTTCCCGGCACGCTGTGCGTATCCGTGAACGACGCCGTGGTGCATGGCATCCCCGGATCCTATGCGCTGCAGGTGGGCGACGTAGTCTCCGTTGACTGCGGCGTGTATTTCCAGGATTATTTTGGCGACAGCGCCTATACGTTTGCCGTCGGTGACATTGACAGCCAGGACGCCCACTTATGTAGGACCACGTATGAATCCCTCCGCGAGGGCGTGGCCCAGGCTTGCCCCGGCCACCGCCTGGGCGACGTGTCGAGCGCCGTACAGGAGCACTGCGAGCGTCGGGGTTACGGCGTGGTTCGGGAACTGGTAGGCCATGGCATCGGGCGTGCGCTGCACGAGGATCCACAGGTACCCAATGTGGGGAAGCGCCACTCGGGGCAAAAGCTGAAGGCTGGGCTCGTATTCTGCCTGGAGCCCATGATCAACCGTGGGACGTTCCGGATCCTGACTGATACGGACGGATGGACCGTGCGTAGCGCGGATGGCTCCACGTCGGCACACTACGAACACATGGTCGCCGTTGGACGCCAGGGGCCGGAAGTGCTCACCACGTTCAGCTATATAGAAGACGTATCCATACCACCATATATCCAAGCCGAACCTACGTATGGCTAAGCAGAAGACCATTGAGCAGGACGGCGAAGTCATCGAGGCTTTGCCCAATGCGCAGTTTCGTGTACGCCTGGAGAACGGCCATTCCATTTTGGGCCTGTTGTCTGGCAAGATGCGCATGTACTATATCAAGATCCTGCCGGGTGACCGGGTAAAGGTCGAGATTTCGCCTTTTGATCTGACAAAGGGACGCATCGTTTATCGCTACAAATAAATGGCGAACCAATGATGTGGGTAGGCGTACTATAAGGTTTGCACGCCTTTTCACAAGTTATAGCGAGTACGACGGCCATGAAAGTGCGAGCTAGCATCAAGAAGAGAAGCACGGACGACAAGATCGTTCGTCGAAAGGGTCGCCTGTATGTCATCAACAAGAAGAATCCCAGGCACAAGCAACGCCAGGGTTAGGGCCTTACAATGGAGCAAGGGAAATGCCTCGAATAGCCGGAGTAGACGTACCTCCCAGCCGGCGTGGTGAAGTCGCGCTTACGGCCATTTACGGGATCGGAAGGTCAAAGGCTGTAGAAATTCTGGAGAGGGTGGGCCTTGATCCCGACCGGCATCCGGAAGAATGGACCGAGGACCAGACCAAGAAGGTCCGGCGTTTGGTAGAAGACCACTATCTCGTCGAGGGTCCGCTTCGCTCCGAGGTACAGATGAACATCAAGCGGCTGATGGATATTGGCTGCTATCGGGGCATGCGGCATCGTCGGGGGCTGCCGGTGCGTGGTCAGCGTACGCAAACCAATGCGCGGACGCGCAAGGGGCGCAAGAAAACGGTAGCCGGCAAGAAAAAGGCACCGCGCAAATAATTCCAGCAGACAGCTATGGCAAAACGGGAGGTCAAGCGCCCGCGGGCCGGACGGACGCGTCGCAAGAGTGTCGTCGTTGAATCCAACGGCATGGCTTTCATTCGGGCCACGTTCAATAACGTCATTGTCACGGTAACGGATCAGTACGGAAACTGCATTTCCTGGTCCAGTTCCGGCAAGGAAGGCTTCAAGGGTAGCCGCAAGAGTACGCCGTATGCAGCCCAGATAGCCTCGATTACGGCTGCCAAGGAAGCCCATGACCTGGGACTGCGGCGCGTGGAGGTTTATGTGAAGGGCCCAGGTTCTGGCCGGGAGTCCGCCATACGCGGGCTGTCCACGGCTGGCTTGGAAATAGCGGCGATACGGGACGTGACGCCCTTACCGCATAACGGGTGCCGGCCGCCGAAACGGAGGCGCGTCTAGCGCACCATTGTTCCACCAAGCAAACGCGAATACAGGACAACCATGGCCCGATACAGAGGCCCGAAGCAAAAGATCGCGCGTCGGTTCAAGGAACCGCTCTTTGGTGCGAGCAAGGCACTGGAGCGCAAGCCTCATCCGCCAGGCCAGCACGGGCGTGCGCGGCGCCGGCGTGAAAGCGAATATGCCGTGCAGCTGAAGGAAAAGCAGAAAGTGAAACACGTATATGGCATCCTGGAGCGCCAGTTTCGCAACCTTTTCGAGCGAGCAACACGCAAGAAAGGGGTCACGGGAGAGAACCTTCTCCGCATCCTGGAAGCGCGGCTCGACAATACAGTTTTTCGCCTGGGCATAGGAGCCACGCGCAGACAGGCCCGCCAGTTTGTCAATCATGGCCATATCATGGTAAACGAGCAGGTCGTAGACATTCCCTCCTTCCAGTTGCGTCCGGGCGACGTGGTTATTGTACGTCCAAGGAGCCGTCGCGCCGGGATCTTTCATGACAATGTTCGGCTGCATCGCCGTTCTCATCCCTGGCTGGAAATGGAGCGGAAAGGGCTCCAAGGCAAGTTTCTCGACTATCCGAATCGGGCGGACATCCCGGAAAACATCCAAGAGCAACTCATCGTCGAGTTGTATTCTAAATAGGAGCCTTCTCTCCTCCTTACACGGTTACAATGAGCGATTACGGAATCCAGATGCCCGAGGGCGTCTACGTAAAGAAAGCGACCAGGTCCTTCGGGAGCTTCGTGATCCAGCCACTGGAACGCGGCTTCGGCGTCACCATCGGCAACGCGCTGCGGCGCGTATTGCTGTCTTCTCTCAACGGAGTGGTAGTGACCGCCCTCAGGATCGATGGCGTTCAGCACGAGTTCTCCACCATCCCCGGGGTCACGGAAGATGTAGCGGACATCATTCTCAACCTGAAGGGAGTCCGGTTCAAGGCCCGCGAGCATGCAGGAGGGACCATCCACCTGCGCGTAAAGGGTCCGGGAATGTTGACGGCGCGTGATTTCGGGGAGGCGACCTCGGAATACGAAGTGCTCAATCCCGACCACCATATCGCCACATTGGGCTCCAAAACAAGTTTTTCGTTGGAGCTGCGTGTGGAGACGGGGCGCGGATATGTGCCTGCCGACGAAAACAAGCGGGCGGACGATCCCATTGGTGTGATTGCCATCGATGCGGTGTACACGCCGATCCAGAATGTCCGGTACACGGTGAAGCCAACCAGGGTGGGGCAGAAGATTGATTACGAACGGCTGGAATTAGAGATTTCTACGGACGGATCCGTGCAGCCGGACGAAGCGTTGTCCCAGGCGGCGATTATCCTGCGGGATCACGTGAACCTGTTCTTGACCATGGATACGGTACCCATCACGGCGATGCAGTCCGGGGCCGCCGACGCGCAGTCCCAGCACACCCGGGAAATGTTGGCGCAGCCCGTGGACGAACTCGAACTATCGGTCCGGGCGCAGAATTGTCTGAAGGCCGCCAATATCAAGACGATCGCAGATCTGGTGCGGCGCGGGGAGCAGGAGATGCTCAAGTTCCGCAACTTCGGGCGGAAGTCGCTCCAGGAGTTGGTGGTGGTTCTCGAAGACCGCGGCCTGAATTTTGGAATGGATGTGGCGCAGTATGTGGAAGACGAAATTCAACAGTAAGGAGGGGCCAACATGCGGCATGCCAAGAAGGGTTTCAAGCTCGGGCGTACCCGTGCGCATCGTATGGCGACGCTGGCAGCGCTGTCCAATGCTCTGATAGCGAACAAGAGAATTCGTACGACGCTGACCAAGGCAAAGGCGACAAGGATGTTCGTGGAGCCGCTCATTACGCGCTCCAAGGAGGACACGACGCACAACCGCCGGACGGTCTTTAGTCGGCTGCGTAACAAATACGCCACGACCGAGCTGTTTTCGGACATCGCCGAGCGCGTGGGTGATCGTCCAGGGGGTTACACACGGATCGTCAAGTTGGGCCAGCGTAGCGGGGACGGCGCCGAAATGGCGGCCTTGGAACTGGTGGATTACAACGATTCCGTCGTGGAGGCACCGGGCGACCAGCGGCGCCGCACCCGGCGCAGTAAGGGGCGAACCCGGCCAACGCCAGAAGAAGAAGAATCAGAGTAAGGCGCCGCGAGAGTGCGTGGCACCCGGGGCAACGGTCTTCGGAGTCTTTTTGTGGCCATGCAGCCTGGAAACCGTATTCGCGTCCCCTTGTAAAGGCATGGCTTTCGTCTACCGTCATGCTGCAGGCCTCGGCCATAGTGAGGAGTCGCGGCGTTACCATCGCCGCACCGTTCGAACGCGCTCTGCAGGAGCTCGTCGACACCTGCGAGGTGCGCCTTGCCAAGGTGGACGAGGACATGATCCGTCGAGCCTTCCGTCTCAGCTACTGGGCGCATCGCAACGATAGGCGCAGGTCCGGAGAGCCCTATATCGTCCATCCGCTGGAGGTGGCGATGATTGTGGCCCGGGACATTCGCTTCGACGACATAAGTGTGGCAGCGGCCCTGCTGCACGACGTGGTCGAAGACACGGAGCTGACGCTGGAACTCATCCGCGCGGAGTTTGGCGACACCATGGCCATTCTCATCGACGGTCTGACCAAGATACGGGGTGTGTTTGCCACGCGCGCTGTGGGCCAGGCAGAAAATGTGCGCAAACTGATGCTTTCCATGGCGCAGGACGTGCGGGTGATCCTCGTCAAGTTTGCGGACCGGCTGCACAATATGCGCACTATCGCCTCCTTGCCGCGTGCCAAGCAGCTTCGGGCTGCCACGGAGACAGCGAACCTGTTTGCTCCTCTGGCACATCGCTTCGGGTTGCAGGCAATAAAGAACGAGTTGGAGGATTTGTCCCTGCGTGTACTGGAGCAGGAATCTTATAGTGACATCGTTCGCAGTCTAAAGGCCACACGGCAGGAGCGGGCCGTATATATCAAGAGCTTCATCCTTCCAGTCAAGGAGCGCCTGCAGGAGTACGGATTCGACTTCGACATTTACGGCAGATCGAAGAATGTGCAATCGATCTTCCGCAAGATGAAGACGCAGAACAAGCCGCTCGATGAGATTTACGATCTCTTTGCCATCCGGGTGGTATTGAAGTCGAGCGGGCGCCAGGGCAAGGAGGACTGCTGGCGGGTATATTCCATAGTCACGGACCTGTACCAGCCCCTACCGGAACGGTTCAGGGATTTTATCTCGGTTCCCAAGTCCAACGGGTACCAGAGTTTGCATACGACCGTGCTCGGGCCCGGTGGGCGGCGCATTGAGGTGCAAATTAGAACGACGGAGATGCACGAGGTAGCCGAGCGCGGGGTGGCGGCCCACTGGAAGTACAAGGAAGGTGTGGCGAAGGCTGACAGGGAGATGGACCAATTCTTGGCATGGGTCCACGACCTCATGGACAACCCGGAATCGGATCAGGCCACGGAATTTGTGCAGGAATTCAGCCTGAACCTGTACACGGACGAAGTCTATGCCTTCACGCCGCGCGGGGACCTGAAGACGCTGCCGACGGGGGCAACGCCCGTTGATTTTGCCTTTCAGATCCATACGGACGTAGGGTATCAGTGCATCGGCGCAAAGGTCAACGGCAAGATGGTGCCGCTGTCACATCTCCTAAAGAGCGGGGACCAGGTTGAGATCATTACGTCCAAGAAGCAGACGCCGAATCCGGACTGGGTAAAGATTGTGGTCACCCACAAGGCGCGCAGCCGCATTCGGCACTGGATCAATGAGGAACGGCGTGTAGCGGTGCGCTACGGCCGCGAACTCTGGGAAAAGAAGGCCCGCCGGGCACGGCTAAGCGTAAGCGAAGCGGACCTGGCCCGTTACGCGGGCCGGTTCAAGTATCAGAGTCCGAAGCAGATGTTCTATGAAATCGCTTCGGGACTCTTCGATATCAGTGAACTACTCCACCTCATCAAAACCGGAGAGACACGTGCGGACGAGGAATCCGAGCGGGATTCCTCTGCCGTGCAGTTCGAGGCCTTCAAGGAGCAAGCCCAGATGTCCGGACAGGAGGCCCTGCTCATCAATGGAGAACGCGTTGCGGGACTGGCCGTGTCCTATGCCGCCTGCTGCAATCCCATACCCGGGGATTCCGTGTTCGGCTATGCAAGCAAGACGGGTACCATAAAGATCCACCGTACCGGATGCCGCAATGCGTCCCATCTGCTGGTCAATCATGCGGACCGGATCCAGGCATGCGACTGGAGCCGGCAAAAGGACGTCCACTTTGTTGCCGGACTCCGGGTAGTCGGAGAAGACCGCGTTGGCATCGTGCATGACCTCACCACGGTCATTTCCCGGGACTTGAGGACCAACATACGCTCCATCACGGTAGACACGCAGGACGGAATCTTTGAGGGTACCGTTGTACTGTACGTAAGCGACCTTCAGCACCTGCGTCGGCTCATGGAGCGACTGAAGCGTCTGGAAGCTATTCACGGTGTGTACAGGTTTGAAGAATAGTGCCTACCGTTTACTTTGTTTATTCGTAGCTTTGGCTGCAACACTACCTGAATCCGGAGTAGGTCGATGGCAGAAAGAGTTATTACGCGCATAAAGAAGGATGTGGCACGGCGCGTTGCCGAACGCATGGGAGAGCGCCTGGAGGACAGCGAGCTGTGGGTTACCGAAGTCTTGGAGGTGCTTGGCGACATGTTGATGGAAGCCGACCCCGAGATTCGCATTGAGCTGAGAGGTTTCGGTGTACTGGAGGTAAAGAAGACACGGGCTAAGCCGAAGGCGCGCAATCCCAAGACCAATGAGACAATATTTGTGCCGAGCCGCAGAAAGACGCACTTCAAGCCGGGCAAGCGTATCCGCGAGAAGCTTCAGACGCCGCTCAGCGACCTGAAGTACTCCATTCCTGAGGACAGCGCGGATGCCGATAGCGAGTGATGCGCGTGTCGTGGCCGTGGATTTTGGTACTAAGAGGGTAGGGCTTGCCCTGGCCGACCCGTTGCGGCTGTTCGCGCAGCCCTTTGGCACGTTCACCCAGGACGAGGCCGTGCGACGTCTTCAGCGGCTGAACGAAGACAGTGGCATCGCCGTGGTCGTAGTAGGCTGGCCCCTGATGGAGGATGGATCGGAGGAACGGGCTACTGCACGCGTACAGGCGTATGTAAACCGGCTGCGGAAGCGGTTGCAGGGCACACGCTTTGTCAAGTGGGACGAGCGTTATACGTCGGAGGAGGCAAAGGACCGGCTGCGCGGCACCGGCAGGCCGGTGCCAAGAGCACGCATCGATGCCGCGGCTGCGGGAATTATACTTCAGGAGTACTTGGATGCTGAGGAGCGAAACCGCAGTAAGGACGTATCGTAGGCAAGGCAAATAAGACGAAATACCATGGTTCGAAGCAAGGGAACGCTCGCGCTTGTCGTCCTGCTCATTCTTGCTGCCTTCGGTGGCTGCATGAGCGTGGGCACGTATAACGGACTCGTCTCGGATGAGGAGCTCCTGGACGAGGCATGGGGTAATGTGGAGACGGCGTACCAGCGTCGGGCTGACCTGATTCCGAATCTCGTGAACACGGTAAAGGGGGCCAGCACCTTCGAGCAGGAAACGCTCGAGTCCGTAACCCAGGCGCGGGCCCAGGCAACGGGCATTACACTAAGCGGTGCCGACCTCACTGATCCGGCGAAGCTTCAGGCCTTTCAGGCGGCGCAGGCGCAGCTCGGCGGTGCCTTGGGACGCCTCCTGGTGGTGAGCGAGAATTATCCGGAACTTCGGGCCACGGATGCCTTCCGCGACCTGCAGGTGCAGTTGGAGGGCACGGAAAACCGTATCAATGTGGCGCGCGGCCGCTACAACGAGGCCGTCCGCGGATACAATACGCGTATTCGGCGCTTTCCTACGGTTTTGATTGCGGGCCTGTTTGGACACGACCGCCGGCCCTTCTTCGAGGCGGAAAAAGGGGCGGAGGAAGCCCCGACAGTGGACTTTACCTCTTAATGCGGCGCACTGCGGTCCATATTGCTGTTTGCATGCTGCCGGTGATGGTCTGCCGGGCGCAGGCGCCGCGCGTTTTGGCCCCATCGGGCGCCATCGTCACGGATCAGGGGGATCTGCTGACCAGCGCCGAGGAAGATCGCCTGACAAGGAATCTGCGCTTTTATGCCGACAGCACGTCTACCCAGATTGTAGTCGTAACGCTACCGGACCTGGGTGGGCAGGATATCGGCGCTTATGCCACTGCGCTGGGGGATGCATGGGGCGTTGGGCAGCGCGGCAACGATAACGGAGCCGTCATTCTGGTATCGCGGGATGACCGCAAGGTATTCATTGCCACGGGTTATGGCCTGGAGGGAGCCATTCCCGATGTCGTGGCGGGACGAATCGTACGGGAAATCATCACGCCGCTATTTCGGGAAGGCCGCTTTTTTGAAGGACTGGCCTTGGGATCGGATGCGCTCATGCGCGCCGCCGCCGGCGAGTTTACGGCCGAAACGCGCCTGGAAGGCCGCGGAGAGAAGGTCAACGTGGCCGGCATATTGTTCTTCCTCATGGTCGTGGCGCTGCTGATAAGCTCTAGCAGGCGCCGCGGCCGCGGCGGAGGATCGGGCCGCGGCCGCGGCGCTGGCGGGGTCCTGCCCTGGATCCTGCTCGCCGGCGCCACTTCGGGTAGCGGCTACCGTGGTGGCGGGGGCTTTGGCGGAGGCTTTGGTGGTGGCGGATTCGGCGGCGGTTTTGGCGGCGGTGGCTTTGGCGGCGGCGGTGCGGGCGGCGGGTGGTAAGTGCCATGGCGAAGGATCGGCTCGGCATCTTGCTGGATTTTTACCGCGTGGACTCCTCAGACGCTTTTACGCGGTTTGCGTTGGCGCAGGAATACGCGAGGCGTGGCGAACTGGGCCGCGCCCTGGCGTTCTACGAAGACTTGGCGGCAGCAGCACCCGACTATACCGGGACGTACTATCATCTGGGCAAACTCTATCTTCGCACGGGTCGGCCCCAGGATGCCGCGGCCACTTTTCGCCGCGGTCTGGAAGCCGCAGCACGTGTAGGGCACGCCAAGGATCTGTCTGAGCTGCACGAGGCCCTGCACGCCCTGGAGTCCGATGACGGATAGGCTGGTGCCCTGGCGCACGTATCATGGCGTTACGCGGACAGCCACGTACGGCTTCCTCATGGCGCTGCCGCTCCTTGTCGCCTACGAGGTGCTTATTCGTCTCGTCAATCGGGATGCGGCGGAGCCTGTACGCATAGGCGCAGAAGTGTGGCTCAAATGGGTGATGCCACGGCTGGGAGAGGCAGGCTTGCTTGTCGCTGCGCTGGCTGTTGTGGTAATCGGGGCTGCCGTCTTTCTGTCCGAGCGCAAGAAGCAGATCCCACTGCGTCCCCGCTATGCCGGCTTGCTGATGTTGGAAAGTACGGCCTATGCCTTCCTCCTCGCGCTTCTCGTGTCCGGCCTCACCCAGCGGATCATGGCGGCTTCACAGGCCGTGGATTCCGGAATGCTGGCCGGACTAGTGCTGTCTATCGGCGCCGGGCTATATGAAGAGCTGCTGTTTCGCGTGCTTCTGGTAGGCGCGCTGTTCTTGCTGCTTTGCCGGGTCACGCCAGAGATCGGCCGTATTGGAGCCTACGTGGTGGCTGCCGTGGTGGGTGCGCTGCTATTTAGCGCGGTGCATTATGTGGGTGCCCTCGGTGACGCGTTCAGTGTTGGATCCTTCGTCTACCGCGCGCTTTTCGGTCTGGCGCTGAATGTCGTCTTTCTGGTGCGCGGCTTTGGGGTAGCCGCGTGGACGCATGCCCTGTACGATGTGATGGTGATTACGGGCGCGCTCTAGAAGCAATCCTGCGCACGGCGTCTGCCAGGCGCTCTGTCTCCTGCTCTGTTGTATAGCAGGCGCAGCCCACGCGCACCAAGCCTTCCACGCCCAGCCGTTGGATGAGCGTCATGGCGTAGAAGTCCCCGTGCGACAGGAAGAGGCCCTCTTCGGCCAGGTCCCGGCAAACCTGTTTGGAAGTGTAGCCATGCACCGTAAAGGCCAGCGTAGGTGTACGCAATGCCGCAGGATCCGGTCCATAAAGCGTCACACCGTCCACTTGCGCCAGCGCGGACCACAAGCTGGTAAGGTGCGCGGAAGCCCGGGCGTGAAGGGTGCGGGCCGTCGATTCCAGTTTCGCACGCCGCGTCACAGCCTCAGATAGCGATGCCAGAAAGTCAACGGCAGCGCCAGCGCCAGCGATGCCTTCGTGATTCTGGGTGCCGGTCTCGACTCTTTCTGGAGCCTGGTCCGATGCTGGAAGCAGCCTCGAAACGTTAAGGGTCTCCAGCAGGTCTCGCCGGCCATACAGCACGCCTGCATGCGGCCCGTAGAACTTGTAGGCGGAGCAGACCAGGAAATCACAGCCCCACGCCTGGATGTCCGGCGGATAGTGTGCGGCGTAGTGGACGGCGTCCACATAGGACAGAGCGCCGTTATCACGGGCCAGCCGGCAGGCACGCGCCACATCATTGATCGTGCCCAGGGCATTCGACGCCGCGCCGATAGCCAGAAGGCGCGTCCGCGAAGTGACCAAGCTTTCGAGGTGATCCCAGTCCAGCGTGCCGCTTTTCGTGTCGAACCGGGCTGTGCGCACGGCCAGGCTCCGCTCCGCGGCTAGGTCGCGCCAGGGATCTATGTTGGCATGATGGTCCAGGTCCGTCACGACAATTTCGTCGCCCTCTTGCCAATTCCGGCCGAGAGCGCGGGCCGCGTGGAAAGTGAGCGTGGTCATGTTATTGCCAAAGACGATGGCATCAGGTTCCGCGTGCACATAGTCGGCAAGGGCCGCACGCGCGGCCTCCAGCACGTGGTCCGTCTCCACGCTGGTGGGGTAGGCCCAGTGCGTATTGGCATTGTGGTAGTACAGGTAGTCCGTCATGGCCTGGACTACGGCACGCGGCACCTGCGTGCCCCCTGGAGCGTCGAAATACGCGACGGGATGGCCTCCATGTCGGCGGCGTAGAGCCGGAAAATGGCTTCGAATTTCCGCTGTTGATGCGACGGGCGTAGGCATGTAAACCAGGGGTGTAGAGAATGGGCAGCTTAACGGCATAAACGCTTATTTTGTCTCGCAGTTTATTTCTTAACCCCGCATCTGCTTCGACATGATTCTGCGACGCGTCAGCATTCTTCTGCTCGGCGTACTAAATATTGTGGTTGCGGCGGCATTGGGCTTCGTGCTCTACTATGCTGTCCTTTCCGCCAATGCGTTGGCACGCCTGGGACCGGAGGCACCCGTACGGTACACGGATGGCGCGGAGTATCGGGATCTAAACAAGAATGGCGTGCTGGATTCGTACGAAAATACGGACGCGCCGGTATCTGAGCGCGTGCAGGACCTGTTGAATCGGATGACGCTCGAAGAGAAGGCGGGCATGGTATTTATCACCATGATCGCCATGGAACCGGATGGCAGCCTGCAGGAGCGCCCCGCGCTCCGGACTCCGTTTACGTTCCTTACGCCCACTACCTCCAGCTTGATTGTGCGCCGGCGCATGAATCATTTCAGTATTATGCAGGGGAGTGATCCTGAGTCCATGGCGCGGTGGCACAACAACGTGCAGAACCTTGCAGAGCGGACCCGTCTCGGGATTCCCGTTACGGTGGCCTCTTATCCACGCCATGGCTATCCAAGCAGCCCGGCAACGCACCTGCCTGCCAGAGGGTTCTCAGCGTGGCCGGAGCCGGTAGGGCTTGCCGCAACGCGTGACACCCAGCTGGTGGCACGCTTCGCGGAAGTAGTGCGGCAGGAATACCTGGCCGTGGGTATTCGTCAGGCGCTCCATCCGATGGTGGACCTGGCTACGGAGCCGCGCTGGTCCCGGATTCACGGCACATTCGGGGAAGACGCAGAGCTGGCTGCCCGAATGACGCGCGCCTACGTAGGCGGGCTCCAGGGCGCGTCGATTGGCAAAGAAAGTGTGGCTGCGATGGCCAAGCACTTTCCGGGCGGCGGCCCGCAGGATGACGGGTGGGAGGCACACTTTTCCTACGGGAAGGACCAGGTGTATCCGGGCGATAGGTTTGCCTACCACCTAGCCCCGTTCGTGCAGGGGGCCCTGCCGGCCGGTGCCGCGCAGATCATGGTAGGCTACGGCGTAGGCGTGGGTATTTCCGACGAAGAGGTTGGATTCGCCTTCAGTCGAGACGTTGTCACGGACCTTTTGCGCAATCAGCTTGGCTTTGAAGGGGTCATCAGCACCGACTGGGCCGTACTTAGCGACAAGCGCTTACTGGGCCGCACCCTGGTGCACTCCCCCGGGTGGGGAGTGGAAGAACTGTCGCCGGTAAACCGAGCGGAAAAGGCCCTGCATGCTGGCGTCGACCTGTTCGGGGGCGAGTCCAATCCGGAATGGATTGTCGAGCTTGTCGAGACGGGTAGGGTGGAAGAGGCAAGGCTGGAGCAGTCCGTCCGCAGGCTGCTGCAGGACAAGTTTCTATTGGGACTGTTCGACAACCCGTATGTCGACGTAGATGCCGCCCGTGAGGTAGTCGGGGCGGTGCCCTTTGTGGAGGCTGGCATTCGCGCGCAGCAGGCGTCGGTAGTCCTTTTGAAGAATGTGGAAATGGGCGGTAGCCCTGTATTGCCGCTAGGGGCAGAAGAACGGCTCTACATCGAAAATATCGACAGCAGCGCGGCGGCGCGCTATGCCACCGTGGTGGGCAGCATGGCCGAAGCTACGGTCGCCCTCGTTCGGTTGCACGCGCCGTATGAGCGGCAGCCCGGAGATGGCATGCTCGAGAACATGTTCCACCAGGGTGATCTGGACTTCAAGGGTGCAGAGAAAGAACGCATTTTGGCGCTCATGAACCGGCTTCCCACCATCGTGGACATCTATCTGGACCGGCCCGCCGTCATTCCGGAGATTGCCGCCAATGCCGCAGGCCTGCTTGCCAACTTTGGGGCCTCGGATGAGGTAATCCTGAATGCGGTTTTCGGCCGGTTTGAACCCTCCGGCAGACTTCCCTTCGAAATGCCTTCCTCCATGCAGGCGGTCCGGGATCAACTGGAAGACGAACCGTATGACTCGGAAGACCCGCTTTTTCCATTCGATTTTGGCCTGCGCTATACCGAGCCGGATACCAGCCTAACGCCAGAAGGAGGTGAGCCGGCTCTGCCAGGCTGACAACAACAACTATAAGTATGGACAACACACCCGCCCCTTCAAGACAGGGCCTCGTCGATCGCTTCTTGGGAGGCATTGAGGTAATAGGTAACAAGCTGCCGGATCCGGCCATGCTGTTCCTGCTGTCGCTCGTTATCGTATGGGGTCTTTCCGCTCTTCTGACCTCCGTCACGTTTGATGTCATCGATCCGCGTACCGGTGAGCCACTGGCTGTCAACAACCTTCTCGCGGGTGCGGCAATGACGACGTTTCTCTCCCGCCTGGTTACCATATTCACGGGCTTTGCGCCCCTGGGCGTGGTGCTCGTAGCCATGCTGGGTGTTGGCGTCGCAGACGAAGCCGGCTATTTCAATACGGGGATCAAACTGCTACTTGGCAACACCGCCAGGAGTCTGCTTACTCCGATGGTTATTCTCGTGGGTCTGATCAGCCACAGCGCGGTGGATGCAGGCTATGTGCTGGTCATACCACTCGGAGGCGTCATCTTTTATGCGGCGCGGCGGCATCCGCTGGCGGGAATTGCCGCTGCCTTTGCCGGGGTATCCGGAGGATTCAGCGCCAATCCCATCCCTAGTGCGCTGGACCCATTGTTGCAGGGCTTTACCCAACCTGCGGCCCAGTTGGTGGATGCGGCCATTCTTGTCAACCCGCTGTGCAACTACTTCTTCACGTCTATTTCCAGCCTGCTTGTTATCGGATTGGGTTGGCTGATAACTGACCGCATTGTAGAGCCGCGCCTGGACAAGGCCGTGCCCATCGACCGGGATGCTGAGAAGGCGCCGGCCATGGATACAATGGAGCACCGTGAAAGCTGGGCGTTTTATCTGGCTACGGGTGTGTTGGTTCTGGGGCTCATTGTGCTCGTGCTCGTACTTATTCCGGCCGATTCCCCGTTTCGGGATGCCGAGGGGTCACTCAATTCCTTCCAGGCGCCCATTATGCAGTCCATCGTGGCGCTCATTTTCCTGCTCTTCCTTATTCCCGGCGTAGTGTATGGCCTGGTCGCTGGTGTCTTCAGGAAATCCAAGGACATTGTCGATGCCATGACAAAGGCCATGGACGGCATGGCCTACTATATCGTAATGGCGTTCTTTTGCGCACTATTCGTATACGCATTCGGGGAATCCAACATTGGAGCCCTGCTGGCCGTGAAGGGAGCTACCGTTCTCAAGGCACTGGCGCTGCCGGGCAGCGTAACCATCGTAGGCATCATCGTGCTCACGGCCTTTGTCAATTTATTCGTCGGTTCGGCTTCGGCCAAATGGGCGCTGCTTGCCCCCATTTTCGTACCCATGCTGATGCAGGTGGGGATATCGCCGGAGCTGACACAGGCCGCCTACAGGGTCGGAGATTCCTCGTCCAACATCATTACCCCGCTCATGCCCTATTTCCCGCTCGTGGTTGTGTACTGCCAGCGCTACGTAAAGAAGACCGGTATCGGAACGCTCACTTCCATCATGATTCCCTACAGCGTGACGTTTCTGGTGATCTGGGCCTTGTTCCTGATCTTATACTGGATGCTGGGCATAC
This sequence comes from Rhodothermales bacterium, assembly GCA_965216255.1. Classification (GTDB taxonomy): domain Bacteria; phylum Bacteroidota; class Rhodothermia; order Rhodothermales; family Bin80. The sequence goes on along the minus strand of OZ244148.1, from coordinate 1,135,776 downwards.
CGCTGGGCCTGGGTGCCTCCTACGTATACCCGCCCGTCTAGACCCCAAAATTCAGGCTGGTTCCACAACGGCAGACATCGATCCCTTGCAGCCCTTGATTCTCGGGTCCGGACCATAGGATTGGATCTGGTCACGTTTGAGCTCTGCCCGCTCCCTTGTCGTGGTGCCCACAATGACGCGTCCGGCAGCATCTACGGCCAGGGCCAGTTCGTAGGCCCGCTGCGGACTGTGCATGAACAGGCCTGTCAGCATCCCAATCACGTATTCGTACGTATGCTCGTCGTCATCCAGGAGCACCACGTGGTACCGGGGCAGGCGAATGGTACGCTCGCGATACGTTACATCGACCGATTCATCGGGGATAGCCATGAAACCTTGCCCGGTTGAAATCAGGGCGGTGTTGAGCGGGGGCTCATCCGGTGCTGGAGTCCGTGGCCGGCAGATCAATGAGTTGAAACGATACCGGCAGGCTCATACGTACCCGAACCGGGCTCCCGTTTTGCTTTCCGGGGATGAATATGGTACGGCGCAGTGCCTGCACGGCCGCAGAATCACACAGGGGATGCAGCGGCTTGTGTACCCGGATGCGGCTGGTAGTCCCGTCTGTCTCCACGACGAAGTGGAGTACGAGGCGTCCCTGGATACCAAGGATTTTGGCCTCTTCCGGATATGCAATATTGATATAGTAGGCCCCAATGCCACCCTCGATGTTTGGCATATGCTCCGCTATGTCCAGTGCTGGAAGGAGCTCGAGCCCGTCGCGCCGTACGCTGCGTTTTGTAGTATCTTCTGCCGGGGCTTCCACCGGATTCTGCGCGCGGACTAACGGCTCGGCATGCTTGGTTGGAAGGCCAAGCTTCGTGGCTGGCACGCTGTATCCGCTGGCTTCAGCCTGTTCCCGTATCTCACGGAGGCCGAGCCTCTCCTGTCGTGGGGGGGGCAGGTGTCGCCAGCCGGAACGCCGGGCCTTCTCGCCCGTGGGTATATGAAACAGGACCCCAATGCAAAGAAGGCTCGCGCAAAGCGCCACCATGATTCCGGTGGCATAGGACGGTCGTGGGCGTCTTTGGCGTCTCACGGCGCGCACACATTTTTAACGCTACTCAACCGTGCTACGCACACTTGCCATGTCAAGTCCCAATCCGGATGCTTTTAATGCCCTTGTTCTGGAAGCCGCGGGTATCGCCGCGGTGCAGCGCCTCTTACCCTCGGCCCTTCCCGAGGGCGCCGTCGAGGTCGCTGTGCTCTATTCCAGCCTTAATTACAAGGACGCGCTGGCTGTAACGGGCACGGGGAAGATCGTGCGTGCTCCCTTTCCCTTTGTGCCGGGCATTGATCTGGCTGGCCGGGTTGTCCGCTCCGGTTCAGCGGCCTTCTCGCCGGGCGACCTGGTTATTCAGACCGGGGGCGGCATAGGCGAATTCTCCTGGGGAGGTTACAGCCAGAAGCAGCGGCTTGCGGACCAAACGCTCGTAGCCATGCCAGGCGGCCTGTCGCCGCACGGCAGCATGGTCCTGGGTACGGCAGGCCTGACGGCGATGCTTGCGGTCACGGCACTCGAAGAGCACGGCCTCGTGCCCGGAGCAGGCGAAGTGGTAGTCACGGGCGCCTCGGGCGGAGTAGGGAGCTTCGCCACGGCCCTGCTGGCTAGGCTGGGCCACACGGTAGTAGCATCAACGGGGAACGCCGCGGCGGCGTCTGCGCTCGCCGCGCTGGGTGCCCACCGCATCATACACCGGGATGAGCTTGGGCGGGGACCGGCTCGTCCTCTCGAGTCTGCCCGGTACGCTGGTGCTGTTGATACCCTGGGCGGTCCCACGCTAGCCGCCATTCTGAGCCGCCTGAATCGCCACGGGAGCGTCGCGGCCTGCGGCAACGTGACGGGGCCTGGCCTGGATACGACCGTGTTTCCGTTCATCCTGCGCGGAGTGAGCATTCTGGGCACTGATTCCAATTGGCCGTCGATGACGCGGCGTAGAGCAGCGTGGGAGCGGCTCGCGCAACTGTTGTCTCAGGATATGCTCGACCGTGTTCTTACGCGTATATTACCACTGAAAGAGATCCCCTCCCAGTGCGCGCTCATGCTCCAGGGCCGGACGGCGGGACGGTATGTGGTTGATGTAAACGCTTAAAACTGTTACTAAGCATGCCTGGTGGGCGGCTTTAGGGGTGCATTGCGTAACCACAAACTTCGCCGCACTTATGAGACCTTTCTTTGCCGCGCTTTTCATGGCCGGCGCGATGACCACGGGCAGCCTAGCGCAGGTGCGCCCTGAATTCAGTATTGACTTCGTGCTGGGGCTGCCTCAGGGTGAATTCGACGAACACTTGACCAATCCCGGCTTCGGGGTGAGCATGTTCGGAGGCGTCGGACTCGGCCAGTCCCCCGTGGTACTTGGCGTAACGGGAAGCATCCTTGTGTATGGCATTGAGCGGCGCCACGTGCCCTTCAGCCTGACGATTCCGGATGTAACGGTCGAGGTAGAGACCCAGAATAATATTGCTACCGGACATCTGGTGCTCCGACTTCAGCCACCAAGAAGCCGCATAAAGCCGTATCTGGACGGGCTCTTCGGCTTTAACTATCTGTTTACGGAGAGTAGTGTTAAGGACACGGGGCTCAGCGATGACGACGTGGTTTCTTCGAAGAATTTTGATGATGCCGCGCTGAGCTACGGCGTGGGGGCGGGGCTTACTGTCCACTTGCACCAGAGCCCGGAGGTAGGGGTCCGGCTGAGCGTGGGGATGCGATATCTTATTGGAGGGTCAGCCGAATACCTTACAAAGGGTGCCATTTCTCGGGAAGGAGGAAGAGTTTCACTCGAAACGGAGCGGTCCGCCACAGATCTTCTCGTGCCGCACCTGGGCGTTGCATTCGATTTCTAGCTACGGGTCAGACTCGGGCAGCAACGTCACGGCGACGTAACGCGGGCCCAGGTAGGCGCTTGCGGCCTGGCGGATGTCTTGCGGCGTGAGCGCATCGATCAGATCGCTGTTGTGCAGAATTGCCGCCAGGTCTTTCTCCGGATCCTCGTACGCCTGCCGCAGGGCCCCAAGCCAGAAGCTGTTCCTTTCCAGGTCGGTTTCGCGGGCGCGCCGGTGTTGCTGCTGAACCCTTTGGACGTAGTCACTGAGCTCCGCATCGGTAGCCTCAGACAGCCGGGCCAGTTCCGAGAGCGTGGCTCGACTGAGTTCCTGGGCCCGCTCCGGCGCGCAGCCAAAGAAGACGGAAATGGAGTAGGTAGAGTCGGGCCTGCTGCTGGCGCCGTACTGGACCGAGGCGCTGTACGTGCCGCCAAGTTCCTCACGCAAGACCTCCCGCAGCCGCATGTTCGCCACGTCGCGCAGTGACCGCAGCAGGTACAGGTTCCTGCGGCTGTAGCGAAGCGGCCCGTGATAAATGATGCCCACCTGGCTTTGAGGGTCCTGTCCCCGAACAGCGACCTTTGTTACCGCTCCAGATGGCAGGTCCGGCTCCACGTTCCTCCACGATTCCGTGCGTGGCAGTCGGGGCAGTGAGGCCAGATAGGTCGTGGCAAATGCCGTCAGCGTGTCGGGATCGAAGGAGCCGACAAAAACAAACGTGAAGTCGTCCGTATCCGCAAAACGGTCCCGGTAGAAGGCCAGTGCCCTTTCCGGGTCAAGACTGTCAATCTGAGCGAGGGACTGAACCTGGCGCCTCGGATGATCCCCGTACAGTGCGGCATTGAGAGAATCTTGAAAGGCAGCGGCGGGCGTTGCCTGGCGGTTCAGTATAAGGGACCGCTGCATCTGCTGGAACGAAGCGACCGCTGCGCTGTCCATGCGCGGCTGCGTCACATACAGGTAGATGAGCTGGAACAGGGACTCCAGGTCGCCTGGAGACCCGCTGCCGGAGAGACCCTCTCCAAGCTCGCTAATGTAGGGTGCAACGTTAACCAGCTTGCCAGCCAGTTTCTTGGACAGCGCAGTCTGGTCAAAGATGCCGACCCCGCTCTTGCGCACCAGCATATCCGCTACCGTGGCGTCAAAATAGTCAGCGTCTGCCGCAAGTGACGTGCCGCCGGTGCTGAAGGCGGTAAACAGCACTTCATCGTGCTTGAAGTCGGTCGGCTTGAGGACAAGCCGGATGCCGTTGGAGAGTACGAGATCCTTTATGCCCAGGTCCGTGGGCGGCAATGCCTCCACCACAGTGCCGGGAACGGGCTCGAATGCAAGAAGCGGAGCATCCGTGGTGTGATCGACATATGGGGCGAGATCCATCTCTTCGGCGCGCGCCATCGAACGCGCCAGATCCTGCTCGGTCATCCGCAGAATGGACGGCTTTTCCGGCATGGTTACTACCACCGCTCGCCCTGGCCGCGCGAGTGGCCGCTCCAGGGCTTGCCGCACCTCCTCGGCCGTGATACCGGGAAGCAGCCGCCGCATTACGTCGTATTCGAAGGTGGCTGAGGGGATGGGTGAGCCGCGCAGGTAATGTGCCACATACCGTGCGGCAAGTGAGCCCGACGTCGCGTTGTCCTTCTCGTCGTAGCGGCGCTCGGCAAGACGAAGCAACTGATCCTTCTGCCGCGCCAGTTCCGACTCCGTAAAGCCATGGTGCAGGGCTCGCAGACATTCTGCCATGAGCGCCTCAAGACCGGCAATGGTGCTGTCTTCCGGGACTTGTGCAGATAGGCTGAAAAACGATTTGGGTCGCACGAGTCTGCCCGCGCTGGCCCTTGCCCACAAGAACGGTGCGCCGGCTCGTGCAACTTCCCCGAGGCGCCGGTTGAGCATCCCCCGCATGAGCCGCCCAATGAGCACTTTCCGGTAGTCGCCAACGGTCTGTACCAGAGTGGCAGGCCGGCTGTAGTGCACCTCAAGCGTGGTTACGGGATATTCGGCGTCACGTACGATCTTGTATGTGGATTGCGCTGTTGCCGGAGCCTCGAACCGCGGCCGGACCGCTACCTTCTCCGGATTGGGCAGCGAAGCCAGGAATTCATCTGCGAAAGCACGTGCTGAGTCTACGGTCACGTCTCCCACCACGACGGCCGCCATCAGGTCTGGGCGGTACCATCTGTGGTAGAAACGGCGCAGAGCCTCGGGAGGGCTACGTAGTAGTACGAGCGTATCCCCAATGGGCAGGCGCTTGCCGTACCTGGACGAACCCAGAAGAACGGGAAGGACCTTGTCGCGAATGCGCCCCGCGGTTCCTCGACCCCGTCGCCATTCCTCCAGCACCACGCCGCGCTCCTCTTCAATGGCTGCGCCGTCCAGCGTTGCATAGTGCGCCCATTCCTGGAGCACCTCGAAGCCTCGCCGTACGATACCGGAGGAATCAGTTGGCAGCTGCAGCATGTATACGGTTTCATCAAACGATGTATACGCGTTGACATCCGGTCCAAAGCGCATGCCAGCCCGCTCAAAGAAATTGACGAGCTCCTGTTCTTGGAATCGTCTCGTGCCGTTGAAGAGCATGTGCTCCACAAAGTGGGCCAGCCCCAGCTGGTCCTCTTCCTCCAGCACGGACCCGGCGTCTACCGCCAGGCGAAGTTCTACGCGGCCTGCCGGCTCCGCGTTGGCGCGGAAATAGTATACCAGGCCGTTTTCCAGCGTATCGATGCGCACAGAGGAGTCTGCAGGTAGCGGAGTAGCCATGAGCGCTTCCCACTCTGCAGCTGCATCCTGGGCCCGTGCCGAGGACAAAAGCGCGGAAAAGGACAGCAAGAGGATAAGGAGGAACGATGCTGTGTACTTCATGCGTATCTTTTCTGCGTGTGCGTTCAACTCGAGCCCAAGAGGTTGATCCCGGAGCATTGGCATGTTCAAGTTTATCCGCCCGGCCTTAAAGCTAGTGGCCGCTTTACCGGTTGTTCTGGCTGCTTGCGACAGGCCCGAGGGCTTTCGGCTCCGCATTGTGGCCGGCGACTATGATAGGCAGCAGGCCATCGTGACCTTCGCCATGCCGGACGGTTCCCCGGGCAGTGCCTGGCGGGCCCTTGCAGCAGATGGCACGGCGTGGCCGGTGCAGGTGGACCAAGACGGGATGGGAACCCTTGTGCTGGAGCACCTGGGCGCCGGCGAAGAGGCAGAGTTCGTACTCGGCATGGCGGGTAAGTCGCCTGTCGGCAGCGTAGAGGTGCGTTCCGCGGAGGGACGCGTGCACCTGAAGGTGGCAGGGCAGGAAGTACTGCAGTACCACGCCGCCAGGAACCCAATGCCCCGGCCAAGTATCGATTCGCTGTATCACCGCAGCGGCTACCTGCATCCCGTCTCTACGCCCGGCGGGCGTGTGGTAACCGATGACTATCCGCCCAACCACATACATCACCACGGCATCTGGGCCGCATGGACCAGGACGCGGTTTCAGGGGCGGACCCCGGATTTCTGGAACATGGGGAGTGGATCCGCTCTGGTGGAGGCGGTCACACAGCCGGCCGTATGGCAGGGCGCCGTCCACGGTGGATTACGTGCCCGGCACCGCTACGTGGACCTCGCCCTGGACGCGGGTGTTGTCGCCCTGGAGGAAGATTTTCAGGTACGGCTCTACCATGTAGGCAACGTGCCCTACCATGTCTTTGATCTCATGCTGGAGCAGGAAGCGGCCACGGACAGCGCGCTGATACTTCCGACGCATCTATACGGCGGGGTGGGTTTTCGCGGGCGCCGCGAGTGGGATGGGGCCCAGAATACGCAGTTTCTCACCTCCGAGGGCCTTGAGCGTTCAGACGGCCATGCGACGCGGGCCCGGTGGTGTCATATAGGCGGTCTGGTGGATGGAGTCCCGGTGGGCATCGCCATTCTCGGGCACCCGGATAACCGCGAAGCGCCGCAGCCCATGCGTATACATCCCACAGAGCCATTTTTTAATTTCGCACCTTCGCAGGCCAGCGAGTTTGCCATAGAGCCGGGTGCGCCGCATGTCATGCAGTATCGCTTTATCGTGTATGACGGCGCACCGGACCCTGAGCTTCTCGACCGGCTCTGGAACGACTATGCGCAACCGCCCGTAGTTTTGGTCCAGGCCAGGTAGGCCAATCCGGCGCATTAGACTGTATTGGACGCATGCATTTTCATCGGCGCGAGACGTACGACGCCATCGTGGTAGGGTCCGGGATGTCCGGCGGCTGGGCCATGAAGGAGCTTTGCGAGAAGGGGCTCCGGACGCTGGTACTGGAGCGGGGACGCATGGTGGAGCATGCGGTAGACTATGTCACCGAGCATAAACAGCCGTGGGAGCTTCCGCACCGCGGGAGGGTGCCTCCCGCGGTGGCACGCTCCGAATACGCGATACAGCGCAAGACGTACGCTTTTTCGGAGGCCACGCGACACTACTTCATGAGCGATCGCGAGAATCCCTACGTCCAGGAGGAGCCGTATACCTGGATTCAGGCGAACGTTGTTGGGGGTAGATCACTCATGTGGGCCCGCCAGGCGTATCGGTGGGGCCCGCAGGATTTTGGGGCCAATAGCGAGGACGGCCACGGGGTCGATTGGCCGCTTCGGTACGAGGATCTGGCGCCGTGGTACGACTATGTGGAGCGAACGATAGGGGTCAGCGGCCAGCCAGAGGGCCTTTCGCATCTGCCGGATGGCATTTTGCAGCCCCCCATGGAGATGAATGCGGTGGAAAAGCTGGCGAAAGCGCGCATCGAAGCGGCGTTTCCCGGGCGGGTCATGACGATAGGGCGTGTGGCCGTGTTGACCGAGCCCCTGGGGGACCGCGCCGCATGCCACTACTGTGGCCCGTGCGAGCGCGGCTGCTCCACGGGATCCTACTACAGCACGCAGAGCGTGGCACTGCCTGCCGCGCGGCGCACCGGCAACCTGACGCTCCGCCCGCATAGCATGGTAACGCTGGTCTCGTACGACGCGGCGCATAGTCGGGCTACGGGCGTACGGGTAATGGATACGGAGACCGGCCAGGAGCTGGAGTTCCGGGCGCGTCTGGTATTCTTGTGCGCTTCCTCCATGAATACGGCGCGCATCATGCTGCTTTCCAACAGCCGCAGCTTTCCGGATGGAATCGCCAATTCCAGCGGGGCACTAGGTCACTACCTGATGGACCATCACTATCATGTGGGAGCATCCGGCATGTTTGACGGATCGGAGGACCGGTACTACCAGGGTAACAGGCCAAACGGGATCTACATCCCCCGCTTCCGCAATCTGGATGCTGCGTCGCGGCACCCGGAGTTTCTGCGCGGATACGGGTTCCAGGGGTCTGCTCGCCGGGGGGGATGGTCGCGCGGCAGCGGCATGAGCGGCTTTGGGAAAGAGTTAAAGGAGCGTCTGCGCGAACCTGGGCCTTGGACAATGTCGCTGGGAGGATTTGGCGAGGTGCTGCCTCGCTACGACAATTACTGCGTACTGGACGACGAGGCCACCGACGCGTGGGGTGTGCCGGTGCTGCGCTTTCACGTCACGCGGGATTCGAATGATCTGGCCATGCGTCGGGACATGATGGCGACAGCGGCCGAGATGCTGGAGGCCGCCGGAGCGCGAGACGTTCGGACGTATGATAATCATGGGGATGCTCCGGGCCTTGGCAACCATGAAATGGGAGCGGCCCGGATGGGACGGGATCCGGCAACATCGGTACTGGGTGCATTCAACCAGTGCCATGAAGTGCCCAACCTCTACGTAACGGACGGGGCCTGCATGACCTCGTCGGCCTGCCAAAACCCGTCGCTTACCTATATGGCGCTGACGGCGCGGGCCTGTGACCATGCCGTGCGCGAATTCCAGCGCGGTGCTTTTGACTAAGGGACTTTTCCCGACTGTCCGCTAGTACGTAGTGCGTGTATATGGTGGCGCATATCCATTCAAGGTGACCCGTCAAGCGTGCCACACCTGTTGAGAACATACAATGCTCGGAACTTCGTCACGACGAGAGTTGGTTGCCCGCAGTTTGGTCCATGGTAGACATGTCAGCGCAGCCAACCCTCGGTGCCACTCGGTATTCCTTGCGCCGCGCAGATGGATATCCATGTAAGGGGTCAGTGTTTCATGGTGGGTTTTCGTCCGTAAATTCCGACAGCACTCCTCGTAATAGTGTTCCCGGGGCTTCTATTCAAGTTGCCCGTTCGCCACGGTTCTTCGAGCGCAGATTTTGATGAATATTTCAGGAAAGCCGAGGAGATCACGCTTGACACCGATCCGCGCATTGGTGCAATACGGTCGTTAAGTATTGGCCCAGGCGAACAACTATTAATTACGGATCTCATCGCGCACGAAGTGTACCTGTATGACGCGTATGGTGGCTTTATCAGACGCCTGACCAGTCTTGCCGCATGAACCCCACCGCGGCTACACCAATAATGCATCGAAGTGTCTCACTTGTTGTTGGCACAGAGGGTTTCCCAGTCAGGGAGACTGCATAGCCACCGTTTGCCAAGACTTTCCCTCAGTAAAAAGTCTCTGTGCATCGGATGACCGCATGTTCGCAATAACAACGAGTGGCGTGTGGAAAATCAGCGTTCAAAGTTCTGATTATGATGGTAGACCCATTAAGCGTTCTGACGATATACCGGACACTTTTGAGCATTTAAACTGGCGAAGTGATATCGATGGCCTTGCCTGCGCAAATGATGGCTCGGTGTTCTTGGTCCGAACCAGTGGCCCAGAGCTATTTCAGTACGATCACTCTGGCACGCCAACCACCACACCCCGGGTCGTGCCCTCGAAGCATAGGCAGGTAAAAGACGATGTGCCGAAGACATCGGACATCAGACAAATAATGAAAGCGTGGAATGATCTAAGTGAATATTCGCTTACGCATTCCGTATTCGCGTTACGGGACGATGTAGTGATGATTCAATTTATCCGTGGTAACGGACGTAAAAGCCTTCAGATAATAGACGTTAAGTCGGGAACAGGCATACACAATGAAGAACTTGAGTCGCCCAGCTTCCTGTTTGCAGCCAAGAATGGGCACGTATACACGCAGGGACAGTCTCTGCTTACGCCGGATGGTGAACTGCCCAATCCTAAGATCATTGTCTACGAGTATTTGAAGTGAGTTATTCAGGCAATCGAATGAGGGAGTCATTGGTACTGGATGGTGCTGTCATGGTAGCGCCAGGCGCAGTCCTGCTACTCGGGTATAAGTTCTTTTGGAAGAATACGGACGACGGTGATTATTCCAACAAACAATTTCAAAATGCGTTGCGGCAGGAGTCCATGCTGCTTTCGTGGCACTGCAACGGGTCTAAGTCTCTCTTTCTTGAGGCAAAGGAGGTTGTAAGCGATACGTGGTGTCCACCCGGATTATTCCGGCAGCCTCTTTTCTCATTGTTTGCACCTGTATACTTGTGCCTGGTGAATAATCCGGGGTAACATTCTATTTCGGGATGAGTCGAACTGGTCATGAACAATGTGGGATTATGGCAAGGCGGGCGAGGTCTGGCAGGCACGGCTGCGCGTCATGCAGGAAGTCTACGTCCGCGAACCGGAGCGATTCATTCGGGGGATACCCAAGGTACTCATGCTACCAAGGAAGGCTTGGATCAACAAGCCGGACGAGCCTCAGACTGTGGCGAAGTTTGTAGCCGCAAGGAATGGCCGGCAATTCCACAACAATGTTCTTAAACGCGACCAGTACCAGGCAGTATGAACTCTGCCCGCTACACTAGATTCGAGGCGAATCCGTGTCATTTGTCATTGGTACATTCCGATAGAGCGGCTAAAGCAGGGCAGAACTACCACCGCTGACACCAACCACGCAGTAGTGGTTTATCATGCCCCACCTGAGTCCGGCCGATTGTTCTATTGCACAGACTCTTGGACGCGAACGTCATAGTCCTTAGCGCACAAGCGTCATCCATCCAGATTGCACAGTCGTTTGCGTCTCCATTATAGCTGTCAGTCTGTACAGGTATGCCCCGGAAGCAAGGCCTTTGCTACTGACCTCGATTGAGCGATGGGCTCCAGCTTCGAGATCATGGGTCGGGACAACCATCACGGTTCGTCCCAGCATGTCAATGACTTCGACCGTGACGTGCGCCGCCGCCGGCAAATCAAAGGCAATCTTTGTCGACGGATTGAACGGGTTCGGATAATTGCCCAGCAAGGCAAAAGTTTTCGGTATGTCGGCACCAGTTTCCCGTGCCGTTACTATTTCGGGCAGGCGGACTTCGCCACTTGGTAGCACCCCCATGAGCGTCAGGCCTTCGTCCGCGCTTGTACCTGGCCCGGAGATGGCAAGCGTGAAGGACTCTCCGCCGAGCCCCCCGAAATCAAAGCTGTACACGTCAATCGGGGTTGTATTGCCAACCATGGCGATTTCCGCATTGAACTTCCGGGGCTCAATGCCATGATAGTCGCCAATGTCGCCAAAACCCATGTTTTCCTCCAGGATCGCATGCAGCATGTTGCTGTTATTGGGATCAAGCAGCCGGAGCGTCACCGCGCCCACGTCCTTTGCACCGTGCGCCAAGTAGAAGCTCGCCATATTGGTGGCACCGACTTCCGTGCGTACACCCTCAACGGCCACCAACTGCACGTCCTCCGCATTCCCGTAGGCAATGATCTGGTTACTGGTTTCCTCTTCGAAATCGAAATCCAGCGAAGCCAGCGGATTTGCATTGTCCATCACAGTGGCGCTCACGACATCTAGCCGGTGACTGCCACTGGTAAGATTCGAAAAGGCCGTGGCACTTTGGAACGTCCAGTCATCATGCAGTAGATCGCCATCCAAATAGACATCCACGTCCACACCGGCAACATTATGGACTAGTTGCACTCCGACCACAGCAGTACTCTCGCGAACAAGAAACTGAGCCCTTGTCGGAATGACCGAGCCCTCCAACGCAGTGCCTGAAGCGAGTTGGACATCCCACATCCGTACCCAGGCTTGGGATACAGAGCTGTAAATGAACGACTGGTTTTCAGCTGAGTACTCTGATAAAGTCACTGCCTGGAAATTCTGGTCGTGGCCGGATTCTCCAATGCCGACGTAAATGGTGTCCGGCAGCGGACCGATTGCGGGTGCGAACGGCGTCATATCGATTTCCATAAAATCGAGGGCTGTTGTCGCTGGCTTGAAGGCCCTTGTATCCGTCATGTCCTTACGAAACAGCACGGAACCCGGCCCTCCTCCCTCTCCTAGTCCCCATATCTGGAGAGCAAAGTCCCGCGGCGCGGATTCATCCCGCGGGGGAAATTGACTTAAGTAAGAGTGCGCAAGCCATACCCGATCCAACTGAGTGTCCTTCTGCGGATCTGGATTTACAAACCGCGTCGACGTTCGGCCTAAGGGGCCATCCTCTAGGCCGAATATCGCATCGGCCCTTACTTGACCATTGTCGTACTTAATGGTTACCAAATACGCTCCTGGTACATTCGACCCGCTCCAAGAGGCGGCAAGATCCGCAACTCCTTCGCCCCCTGTTGGTTCGACGTTGACAAGAAGGAGCAGTACACGATTCATGAATCCGTCAATTTTCACCGTATCTCCCGAGATATCCACGGGGCTTCGGCCCGCAAACCTATCACCGTCACCAAAGAAGAAGAGTTCGGCCCTTAGATTGTCAGAACTAAGATCAGGGTTTTCGCCACTAGACGAAGGACTCAGCGTGAGCGAGAAATCCTCTACCGATGTCCACCGCAAGTAACGGACACCTCCCTCCTGAACGGTGATTCGCGTAATTGGCGTTTCGCTCTCGATTCTCCCGTCAAAAACTGGTGAGGGCGTTGCTCGCAGTCCCTTGTGTACCGGGGTCGTATACCCGTACCTGGGATCAATATCTGTATCATTTACACCGTTGGCCACATGGAAGTCAAAAATTAACTCTTCAAGGGATATGCCGGCCTGCATGTTGACCATGGCATCGCGCAGGCCGCGCGCCCCAGGCAACGGCGAACGGGTGATCTCTCCTGCGTTGAGAACGCCGAACCGGTCTCCAATGTAGCTCATCAAGAGCTGGCCACGTTGCCGATCGTTGCTGGAGTCCTCTTCATTGAAATCCAGGAGCGACACGTTATAAGAGTCGTGTTCAAAGAGATACAACATTTGTCGACTGCTGTAGCCGAGGACAAGCTCGGCCCATTCTGAAAGGCCCTCGTCAATAAATTTGATTTCTTCCAGATCCCAATTGAGCATGATCAAGTGCTGGTATTCGTGTGCAGTAGTACTCTCCAAAATTTGCGGTCCAAGTCTCCTCGTTGGATAAGTGTCTAGATATATGATATCGGACCCATTGCCAATAGACGCACTTAAGTCAATTGGTAACACAAATCCAATTACGACACCAAGATTGGCTGTGCCGTCCCAGCCGTCACGGATGTCGAGCATTAGAATATCCGTTACACCGTCGCCATCCACATCGGGCGGCTCACCAAAAATTTGTTCGTCAATTTCAATGGCTCCAGCATTGGGTTTCCAGGAACCTATAGGAGTCTCATACCCTAGTCCATTTAAAAGGGAATCCACAGCCGCATCGGTGACGCGCCTACTTTCGTATTCTGCTACCTCAACCCAGATCTGGAATTGCTGAGGCTCAATCTCATCTATTGCCCGAAGCTCAAACTCAATCTCTTCTAATGCTCCATGCACGAAATTAAGGACCTTGAATACCTTTCTATCACCGATGTCACCCATCCGTTTGCGACCACGGGGCAGCAAACCGGCTGCCCTTCGCGCACGAAATTCTTCCATCGTGGACTTTGCCTCAGGCAGATCCAATAGCCAGTCCGAAACATGCCGAATCTCAAGTCCTACCGCTTCGGCGCTCTCTTTTGGTACCTGGTCAATCAGCCTGGTAAGATGTTGAGCCTGCGTGCCCAGAGGAACTAGAAAGCATAGTACAAGGGCCTTGAAAACCAAATCGTACTTCATAGGCTTTCACCTCCTAACTTGAGATGGTACGTGGAAACAGATCTGCGATGTGTCGCAGTGCACGGTCTGGCCTTTGTTGGTTACCACTGGTTTTCCTAGTCTCCACCGCGGTGACATCCGTGTCGGAGCATTTCTCATCGATCCCTATTGTAAAGCTGAATCATTCACCGACGCAGGTAGCTAGTCCTTACGGTGAACGGGCGTCTTGTTCAGCAGGTAACCGGACCTGTGCGGAGTGTCTCCGTTTGGCAGTGGTATAGGACCAATAATAGGGAAGTTCATTATATTGCGCAAGACCTGTGATCCTATTTTACTTACCAGACTTTGCAGTTACGTTCCGAGGAACTGCCAGCGGACTCACAAATCGTTCTTAAGCCTGTAATTATCAATGCAGTACGAGCGATGCTATTCTGCGCCAAGCGTCCTGTTTTCTTGTATCTCGATGCACAACATGCGTGAAGTCAGTGCATACGGGCTACCCTGGTTGTATTCTCCTGTCGATTCAACGAATCGGTGAAAGTTACCGGATCCTACGCGGAAGACCTGTCCTTGGACGCAGGCGCCATCCTGGTGCGCGCACTGCTTGCCTCACCGAATTTATTGAGTGTCTCTCCTGTTCAATTTCCGGGATCCGGCGCGAACCACGCACGTAAGCGTGCGGTGTACCCTATCTTGTGAGGTGGCGGTGAGGTCGGGATCTTTTGTTTGGACAATACCCTAACGATCCCATGGGCAAGACGACTCGTAGTGCTGAGAAAATGTATTCGTTGGTGGAGTGTTACCTGCAAGGGAGCTAGGCGGTGGAGGCGTTTTGTGCAAAGCGCAGCATTACCTTGGCTCAGCTCCGTTAGTCACAATGCTTCATACCTCTGTCGTCACCTCCATAATACGCTGTGACCGCTACCGCCTAGTAGCCCGGGGAAATTTCACTTCCCACGCTCTCGCATATCCGGCCGTGAGACTCTCGCCTCATCCGGCTTTTCTCAGCCGGCCATACCGTTAGGCACGACACGGGCCGCCCTCACCCGGTCCTCTCGCTATGCGATTGCGGAACAGGTGCGACCAGCCGAGTCGGCCCCTTCGCTCCAAGGCCATTACAGCCCCTTCAACACTACTACGAGTCAATCCGCCAGCGTGCGCCGCATCGGTACTCAATCGCTTGAGGGGGTTCCGCTTGCTAGTCTCCCTTCGCACCGGCACGACTGCTTCCCAAGTTCCACGCAATGGCCCGGCATGCAGTCTCGCCGCCTGCATGCCGGATGCCGAATGGGCACAGTAAACAGGTCTGCCCCAGCCTCCTCCCGGAGCTCCAGGCACACCCGGGTTTTAACATCGTCCCAGTCGCTGCGACACTTCTACAGCGATTCACGTATGTTCGCCCCTGCAATCCTTACCTGACAGGGTCTTTGCCCCGCCTTTTCTAGCCTGCTTGCCACCACGAATCTTAATTGCAGCAGCGACAAGTGGTTTTAAGCCTCCGCCTGTACAGCGGCTCCTGTAGGCCTTCCCCATCTTCTACGCAGCATGGCTAGTCGTTGTTAGTGTGCTGTCGCGATTAGCGTATTAAGTATTTATCGAAGGCCCGTTACCTTCTTTTTTCATCGTACCCCAAGAAGAGGAAGGGGCCATGCCGGTGGCAGTCGAGATCGAACTTTCGGACGCGGACCGGCAGCGGTTGTCGCGTTCGCGGAGCGCGGCAATGCGGCTGCGTTCGCGGATCGTGCTGATGGCCGCGGGCGGCATGGCGAACAAGGCAATCGCCGCGAAGCTGGGAACGGACCAGAACAAAGTCGGTCGCTGGAGGCGGCGGTTCGCGGACGAGGGGCTCGACGGGATTGCGAAGGAGCGTCCGCGGGGTGGCAACCGCGGCGGCAAGCACTCGGTGGCCCAGGCGGCGCTGAGGCGCGAGGTGATCCGGCTGACGACGCAGACCGAAGCGTCGGACGGGACACACCGGTCGTGCCGGTCCATGGCGCGGGCGGCGGGGACGACGCACCGCTTGGTGCACCGGGTATGGCGTAAGTCTGGGCTGAACCGCATTTGGCGCGGACGTTCAAGCTGAGTACGGATCCGTGCTTCGAGGAGAAGCTGCAGGAGGTGGTGGGGATGTACCTCGATCCGCCGGACTACGCAGACGGTTTAAGCTTCGACGAAAAGAGCTCGGTTCAGGCGCTGGACCAGATGCAGCCGGGCCTGCGCTGAAGAAGGGCCGCTGCGGGACGATGACGCACGACTATAAGCGTCATGTACCACTTCGCTCTTCCTGGCGCTGGACGTGGCCTCGGGCGCGGTGATCGGCGAGACGCACAAGCGGCACCGCCACCAGGAGGTGCTGAAGTTCCTGCGCAAGGTGGAAAACGTGGTTCCGAAGGACCTGGAGATCCACATCATCCTGGACAACTACTCCACCCACAAGCACGCCAAGGTGCTGGACTGAATCGAGCGCCAGAAGCGGGCCTTCCTGCACTTCACGCCAACCAGCGCGTCGTGGCTGAACCTGGTCGAACGCCTCTTCTCCACGTTGACGCAGAAGCGGATCCGCCGCGGCGTCCTCCATTCCGTCGGCCACCTGGAAACGTGCCTGAAGGACTACATCGAGACCCACAACGAGAACCCACGACCCCTTGGTCTGGACCAAGTCGGCGACCGAAAATCTCGAGAAGGTGGAACGGGCTAGGCAGGCGCTGGCCACCACTTCCGCATAATAACTATTATGTATAGGACACTACACAGATCATTCTAACCCCCGAGCGCCTTCTTGGCGCACAACTGGAGCTACAGCTGTTGGGCGGCATTCGCACCCGCCAAAGGGAAGCACCTTATCTCGGCGCACGAACTATTCGGGCTAAGGAATGGTGCGCCAGGCCCCGACTCTGCGGCTGCACGCCAGACGTGGATCCGCCAGCCTGTTCAGGACGGCGTTGTCTCTGAGGCACATGACGCCGCCGCCGCACTCCAGCTTGTCGCAGAGCTCTCCACTACTGAAGCCCGCATCCAGCCGAAGAACGACACGGTCGGCCACATGGCGGCGCACCTGCAGCGCTACGCGCCGGATTAACCCGTAACAATCCCGTACCACACTTTGGGTGCCAGGACGTAACTCGGCCCCCAACATGTCACCTGGTTCCGCAAAGCTGGCAATCAGAGACATGAATATGGTGCGTTTGCAACGTCCATGGAAGGTACTGCCATGTTGCCGGCCATGGGCATCAATCGGCAGGCCGTCTATGTCTATCACAACCACTTCACGTCGTTTGCCACCGCCAGTTTGCAGGAGATGCTCCATACCTAACTTCGTCACAAAACGGCGCAGGCACACAAGATTGCGTCTCCGCGCCAGCATGCGCACCAGGTGCGAGATGCTCGGCTGTCAGGCCAAATGCTCACCTTCATTCAGGGCGTTAATGCCCTTTCTCGAAGAGGCGGCCACGCGCATGGCCGGATCTTGCCGCAAACGGTCGGTATCCCTTTGGCGCGCCCAGCCCTGCAGCAGATAGAACTGCGCCGCAGTTGCTTCAGGCTGTGGGTTGTTCGCGCCGGATCCCGGAAATGGAACAGGAGAGGCGCTCTATGAATCCGGTGAGGGCAAACAGTGCGTGTACCAGGACAGCACCTGCGTCCGAACACAGGTTGTCCGTGTAGGATGCGCTAACCTTTGTCGATTCGTTGAAGGGGTAGAAAAATAAACCATGGGTATCCCCGTTTGCACTGGATTCACGCATGATGTTGTGCCTGGAAACAAGGGCCAGAACGCTTGAGCGCAGAACAGTATCCCTCGCAACACCATGATAATCAGAACTTTGCGAACGCTCTGCAAAGCCACTGGCAGATCCTTGGAACGTAACGTGAAATGCAGGTAAAAAAAAGGGCTTACAGTACTTGCGTATCGGACGTGGCCGTTGTATTATCAAGCATGGGTTATTTTGCAGATGGGGTATTCTCCACTAGGAGTCTATCTCGCTTTGTGGAAATAAGGCCCAATTGAGCCCAAGCTAGGTGATTTCGCGTCCGTGATTGCCACGAAATATTTAATCCTGGACTTGCTCGCGCCCAGCACCTGCTGAACCAATTACTACCACCACACACAGGCGAAGTTATGGAAGACCGTGGACCGATAGACCGTAGGATCGCGATATCTGTGGGAAGTAATCCACCAAGGCAGGCACAGCCTTCAGCGTACTTCGCGGAAGGACCTTCGACCATAAGGACCATTGCTAGTCCGATGCGCTTTGCCGCCGTGCTCTCGGCCCTGCATCGTGCCAAATGGCTTAGGGCAGTCGCAATTGGTTCCGTCCTTATGGGGCTTGCGCCAACACTCGTTTCTCCAGTGGCAGCACAAGTATGGTCTGCGACGCTAAACCCGTCCGGCGAAAGTTTTGGTCTGAGCGGTTACTGCAAGAGTAACAATGCTCCATATTATCAAGTATGTGAGATAGGTAGTGTATTCAACGTGTTTGGCTCACTGGATAACGGGTCTTTTACCATGGGAGCCGATGCCTATGAAGTATGGTCGATTAGGCACTACGGAGGTTTTCAAGGCGATAATACGCTGCATCTAACCCTGAACAATGCACTCACAGCTGACCAAAAGGCAAGCCTTTCACTGACTATCGGCACCAGTACCTTCGCGTTGGCGGACGCCGGGATAAACCCGCAATCCAATGGTCTCCCAACTACCAATGGCACCAATTATCTATGGTCGAGCGTGAGCGTAAGGCCGTGGACGAATGGAACGGACATAGCCGTGAGCTTGTCTGGTGGTTCCGCAGGGACATTAGTGCTCAGTGAAACTGAGGTGGAGGTAGAGGAAGGGGATGTGGCAGGTGTGCAGTACACGGTCAAACTATCGGATGCGCCGACGGGCGATGTTACGGTGGATATAGAGCTGGGCCAAGTTACGGATCTGACGGTCACGCCCTCCATGCTGATGTTTTCGACCTTGAATTGGAGTTCTGCTCAGACGGTGGTGGTAACGGCGCAGGAGGACGATGATGGGTTGGATGACGAAGAGGAGACCGTGACGCATACGGCCGCGGGGGGCGGGTATATCACTACTGCCGAAGTACAGGTCACGATTACGGATGACGACGGAGTATCATTGGTGCTCAGTGCAACTGAGGTGGAGGTAGACGAAGGTGATGTGGCAGGTGTGCAGTACACGGTCAGTCTATCGGATGCGCCGACGGGCGATGTTACGGTGGATATAGAGCTGGGCCAAGATACGGATCTGACGGTCACGCCCTCCATGCTGACGTTTACGACCATGAATTGGAGTTCTGCTCAGACGGTGATGGTGACGGCGCAGGAGGACGATGATGGGTTGGATGACGAAGAGGAGACGGTGACGCATACGGCCGACGGAGGGATGTTTACCGGTGTGACCGCCGAGGTAGATGTTACGATAGGGGACAACGATGCGGCCTTCTTGTACGTGGAGCGCAACGGAAGCGGTGACTGCAGCTACAATTCGCCGTGCAGCTTTCCAGAAGCCATCGGCCGTGTCGAGAATGATTACGCCGTTATCTTCGTACGTCTTCGTAGCGAGGGCAGCATAACGGCGATCTTTTTTGACGAAGAAGTCGAGGTTCTCCACCGGATTCGCATTAGCACCTACGTCGAAAATGGGGATGAGCCCATGGCGGTTAAAGGAACCGTAGTGCTTAAGGGCGATCTCAATCTTGGAGGGGCAGTAGTCACAGCCCATCGCGGCACAGCGCTTCGCTTAGAATCCGACGAGATTATCTTGAGCGGCCCCGTGGGGGCGGCGGGGTTCCGCGGGGCGGTGGAGTTGGGAAATGGTGACAAACCGCAGCTAGTTACGGGTGGCGCCGGATGTCTTCAGGGCACATTCGAACAGCTTACGATCAACGGAAATGTCGAGATGAACACCGGTGCCAATTGTAGTGGCACTGAAGAGCCCCGGCTAACAGTTCGCCATTCGTTGCGGGTTAGGCAGGGCATGGTGCTCGATATGGCGGATGTGGAGCTCGTCGTTGCCTCAGAACTGGAGGCTGCGGATCCCGGAGCGTTGACCGTGGAAGAGGATGCCAAGATTGTTGGTAGCGAGAACCTGGTTCTGAGTCCTGAGGAAGAAATGGTTAGTGGGAGCGATCTGGATGGATTTGCCAACACACCAGCAGGTTGTTTCCGGGTAACAGGGAAGGGATCCATCGAAATGGAAATCCTCAAGATGGGTCAGGGTGGTGTCTGCATCGACATGGCCGAAATCGGAGACGGTGGGACTTTCATCAACAGAGGTGGAACCGTCTTCATGACTGCGGCCACGCGGTTCGACGGAACATTTCGCAACATGGGCCGCGCGCGCACTGAGTTTTGGAAGCTAGAAGACCTGACCGAGGATCTCGAAATACTTGGCACGGATCGAATCGATGCTGCCAACATAGCCGGAAGCGTAGGGGGCACGGGCGTAGGGGCTTCTGTCAATTGTGATCAGGACGGAATGACCTCGCGTTACAGCGGCGTCTATTTCTTCACTCCGGTCCGGATATACGGGGGCGTGTATCTCCGGGACACAGACAACAGCAGTACCGCGAACTGCGTGGAAGGGCTCTATTTCCTGGGTGACAGCGCTCCGGAAATTCAGGATAATTCCGCTACCCCCGCGGGAACTCGCCCGGAGCGAACGTCGACGGTATTCGGTCCTTATGAGGCTAAGGGCAATTCGCGCACTGTGCTGGATGCCCACAATTTTTATCACAATTTGGCTTTGGAAGATGATTTCTATGCAGAAAGCGGCAACCCGTTTCCTTTGGTGTCCATGGCTTCCATAACTCCCGAATTTATCATCTACAGAGACAAGCAGATACCCTCCAATATCTGCGGATTTGACCGTAGTTTTCAAATTCTTGATGAACCGCGTACCGCCTATGGCAACAAGATCATTTTCTCAGGAGAATTTGATCAGGACATTCGTCTTCCCGAGGGTATCACACTAGACATTGGATCTGTTCAGATCAATAAGACGGCCTTGGATGCGAAGATAATACTGCACGAGGAGCAGGCGGGTGCAGCCTTGCGGATACAGAACCTCGAAATTCGCTCTGGTGTTTTGGTAACCAACGGCAAACTTGACATGTCGGATATTGACCTTGAGAATTCGAGGTACAGGCGGCTATCCATGCACGATGACGGTTCCCTTGACAAGGGCTCGGCGATGATCGTATATGTATCCCAAAATGCGAGACCGGCTTACATTAGGTACACGGGTACTAGATCGCAAGTCACCGGTGACGAGATTTTATCGCCTTACGAGGAAAATGACGGCACCCAGACTGTTATGCAACTACCGTGGCTCGAGGTGTTCAAGTCAAGAGCGGCGACCGTTACGCTTTCCGAAGAACTGACAATAGGCGTGGGATTGAACCTGTACTCCGGAACGTTGGCTGTTGCCGAAGACAAGACTCTTTATTTGCAGCGAAATGTAAGCGTCGGATACGGGAGCGGTGACCTAAATTTGTCTGATGGCGGCGATGTGACCTTGCTGGTGGGCGAGAATTATATGCCGCGGCTGCATGGTCTTTCACTTGAATACGGAAGTGGGGTAAGCCGTAGCGCCGGGCAATTGTGGCCGTCAGCCGAATCTGCGTTCGGTGGGGGGTTGGTTCGCGATATCGTCATAAGTTCGCGTTGTGAGCTTGAGACCCGCGCAGTGGTGGCGCTCAATCCTGGCTACAGTCACTTTGCCAACAGCTTGCGGATTGTCGAAGGTGCGCTTGACATTGCCGGACACAATTTGGTTGCATTCGGCGATGCGTCTGAGAACGCCCCTGTGACAATTGATGTGGGAGTGGGTGGATTCTTGTGCGACTCGGTTGCTGGCGTGCCGTGTATGGCGGGCAGCCAAGCGGCCAGAAAGGCCGACGAATCCGCGCCGAATCCTCAGTTGCGTCACGCGCGAAGGCAACTTACGTCTGCAACCAGACTTCAGCGGTCTTCGGGAGTGGGAATGATTGAAATCGAGCTCAAGGACGAAAATGCCTTGATGCGCATCGTCGGGCGAAGCGAGACGGGATATCCCGCGGAGCAGGGAGCTGTCTCTTCGATTAAGCCGGCTATCCAGAGGGACCTCACTGATTCAATTATGCGTGGTTTGGGCCGGGTCCGTGAAGTTGCCAGTCCGGCAAGTCTTGAGAATTTGCGGGAGCAGATCCTTCGATTGAAATCGGCTCGCGCATCCCATTCCAAGTCTGCGGTTAATGGCGGGGCCATAATGCTCCTGGGTAGCGCGGCAACCGTATTGCAGTTGGAAACGGCGGGTGGAACGAAGCATTTGCCTGGGATCGTTATTGACAAGCTCGCTGGAGAGGTTCTTCTTGAAGGAAGTGGATTCCAAGCTGTAGGTTCTGACGCGAATTTGGACGTAGTAAATGTATTTAGTCTGACTCATCTTGATGGATTGCTTGACGTCAAGGGCACCATTGATGAATTGGGAATTACTACGACATTTACGCAGGAGGGAGGCACAGTCACAGTAGTTCCAGGCGTGCTAAGGATTGGATCTGATAATTTGGCCGGTTTGTTCCAGCAGACGGGTGGGAGTTTCACAACTTTTGGCGATGTGGAAGTCTTCGGTGCCTTCAGGCTGGGCACTGACACTACCGCCAGCGCCCTGTTCAACTTGAACACCGGTACGCACACTGTCATGGGCGACTTCTTCGTAGGCTCAAGCGAAAGCAAAACACTGCAGAATAGTTACGTGCATGGAAACGGATGTGGGGATGCATGGCCGAAATCGGATACTCTTGGTCAGACCATTGTTACGGGCGCCTATTATTTTGCCGGTACTGGCGAATGCCTTGCACGTACTGGTTACGGCCCAGAGCAGCAGGGCCTGAGCGGCCCGATTACGTTCATGGGCGACGAATCGCAATCTATCTGGCACGACGACGTTGCGGAGGCACAGTTTGCATCCGTTATCATGCTATCCTTGAAGGAAGATCCGACCGACGCCATATTCCTTGAAGGACCGGTGAAACAAAATGATTACGGCGGTAAGCTGACACTCAGTCGCGGCGTGATTAATACAGAAACGCAAGATGCTGTGTTTCTGTGGACGGTGGGAGCAACAGACCTCGAGACCAGCTTGGTCGACCGCAATGTTGCAGATTCTGGTTCCGTACTTTCGGGATCTATCGAGAGCTATGTCAACGGTCCACTTGCACGCTCCGTGAGGTTCGGCAATGCAAGCGGTGGCAATGATGACGGCGGGTATATCTTCCCGACGGGGTCAGCGTCCATGGTGGATGGTGAAAGCATCTCGCAGTTTCTTCCACTCATGTTGCAATTCCCCAATGATCTGGGAACGACGAAGATCGTTACGGTGGACATTGCCAGGGAACTCGCAGCCGCTGGCTTGGACTGGCCTGAAGAAGGGCTCGTTGTGCCTGCCCACGATGGCGGCACACTCACGCTGGATGCAGTTGGCGACATGACCTGGATGGTAAGCGTGGATCAGACGATTACGCAATATGCGAACGTACGTATTGCCGCGTCCGGTCTTGCCAACGTATATGACTATCGGGGACTCCGACTGGTGCAGTGGGATTGTGACGGCACGAATCCTCGTCTGGCTGGCTTGTACGACCTTGAGGATGACGGCACGAATGTCAATTCATTTTCTGTGAACGGCTACATTGATGGCATGTTGAACGTTGCACAAAAGGGGGTGCAACTCAAGCGGTGCAGTATTATAGGCATCGCGTCGAACTTCTTGCAGAACCCGATTACTTTGCCCCCTCAGAGTGGCGGATTTGTCAGCGTTCAATTCATTCAGAACGTGGCGGATACGCCCATTGATGTGTACGTGGATAACAATCGTATTGGCAATGATTGGTCCTTCCAGACGGCGACTCAGTTTGTCAACGTAGTACGCGGCGAACACAAGATTGATATAGTTGCGGCGGCAGATCAGGGAAATTCCACCCCAATGGCTTCGGAGATCGTTCGGTTCCTGCACGGCGTTAATTATAACGTGATCATGCATGGGGATAGAAGCGAAATCGCAATAGAGGTTGTGGATGAAGTCCGGCTTGGCGCCAGGGACGCAAATAGCGTCGAATTCTATATCGCACATGGAGCGCGTGATCTCGGGCTGGTAGATCTTCGGGTAATCGATCCAACGAACAATTCCGACGTGATTCGCGTGCTCGCCAACAACATTGGCTGGAAGGAAGTTGGCAGCTACGTTCGTTTGGCGCCAGTCGCGTACAACGTTGAGATTACAACGGCCAACAATGGTCGTCAGATTGATGTCTACCATCTGGAGCTGGATCAATACCAAAGTCAGTCGTTTGTGCTCAACCTCTCTGGCACGGGTAACTCCTCGGCGCAGGGCATAAGCCTAATGGGCGTAGAACAGGATGGCAGCACGTTCTTCCCATCCGTGATTACGTCGGTCGAAACCGTAGACGAATTACCAACGAGCTTTGCGCTGGCCGGCAACTACCCCAATCCATTTAACGAATCTACGCGTGTCCTGGTCGATTTGCCGGAGCGGGCGGACGTTTCGATCGAGGTAGTGGACATACTGGGTCGTAGAGTAATGACGGTACTGGCACAGCAAGTTGAGGCGGGTACGAACCGCCCCGTATGGGTACACGCTTCAAGCTTGGCTTCCGGTACCTATTTGCTCCGGGTAATCGCAAATTCATCATTGGGTAGCAGCATTGCGGCAGGGCGAATGGTGGTAGCGAAGTAGCGGCCCTTTGCTCTTGCAGCATGGTCTAGGATGCCCGCAGCGTGTCGGTCTTGATGTTGAATGGTCGCTTTGCTAAGCCATAGATCCGCGAGTGGCAAGCAGGCTGCGGCTCGCGGCAATGGCGTGAAAGCCGGGGTAGCTAGTCCGGCATGCGCAATTGAGGTGGTAGTCTACTATCCATTTATATGGTCTTGCGTAAGAGGCCCGCGCCCGGTGGTGCGCCAAGATAACTGGCGACACATAGCGGGTGCGAGTCCCGTGATATGAAGCCTCAACCCAACTCATGCCTTCGTGAGCCGTGCGCCGCCATCCGTGAGGATGGCGGCAAAACGTCGGTAGTGATGCGTGCGGACAGGGTTATGGAGCACAGAAAAGCCCAACGTTCGGGCGGCCGAAGGCAAAATGAACTGTCTCGTATTGGTGAGAGGAACTCAGACCCGCGGTGTCGAAGAGCCCATGTACGTTCGTACATGAGCTGCCGGGACCTGGAGGAGGAGCCCGAGCACTTCGGGCCTGGCTTTCGCACCGGTAGGACACGCCTGTTGGAATTCGGACGGTTTGCTGTGACCGATCACAGGAAGGGGGGCGAATGCCGACCGGAGACATGCGACTTTCCAGGCTTTGCGCACCATGGGTGTATAGACCGGAAGGGGCGCTTCGGACTGGGCCGCAACCCCATCTTCATCCGCCGCGCTGTTATCGACGCCTCCGCGGATTTGGTAGAACGTGGTGCGACGCCGCTCCCAGAAGGAGCGTACCTCATGAGGGTACATTGAGCACTTAGCCACGCTCTACCGGCCAAATTCACTATCCGAGACCCATGGTCGACCGTCCGATTTGCCGTCAGGCGCAGCAGAGCAACCCGAGTGGGGAGGCAGGTGCGTTTACGTGCACGCCCGGATCTGTTGTGTGGAGCCGGGACAACTCGGGTCCCGACCACGATGAAGGTTCCGGTAGGGCGCTTTTTCGGCCAATTAGCTTAATGTCCCGGAGGGCCGCTTTCACGGCGTTTTTCCTGGCTGCCTGTCTTCCGACCGTTCAGGATGGCGCTTCGCAGCATACGGAGCATGCGCCTGCGCCCCGTATCTCGGAACAGCCTGCCGGAAAGGCAGCGGAGGCAGGGCAGGTCGGTAGTTTCTTGTCGCCCTACGCGGATGCAGTGGCAAGGCCGGGAAGCAAGGTTGACGCAACTATTACCTTGACTGCCCAAAAGATTGCCGGCGAATGTCCCGACACTGGGGCATATGAAGTGTGCGAGAATAGTGGAGCCTATAAGCTCGATTGGCATCTTACTCGTAGAGAGGGTTTTAACGGTAGAGTAACTATCGATGTCCAAACGTCTGACGAAACCGCGGTCGCGGGTCTGGACTACGTGGCAGTTAAGCAGACGTTAGTCTACCCTCCAGGTGTATCGCAGCGAACGGACATTTTTCTCATAATAGACGATCGTTTGGCTGAGCCTACAGAGACGTTCAGGTTGTTTTATGGCAATCCAATTCCAGACGACCTAGTCATATGGGTCCCAGACTTCCAAATCACGATATTTGACGACGACGAGGTTCCCAAGGTATCATTCGATGCGGCGTCCGAGACGAGTGTAGAAGAATGCGGCGGCGAGGTGTCCTATTCGGTGGTGCTTGATCCCGTTACCGACGATCTGGTAACGGTGGATTACGCCACTTCCGAAGGCTCGGCGACTGCAGATGAGGACTATGGAAGCGTTGGGGGCAGACTGATCTTTGCGCCTGGTGAAACCGAAAAGACCGTAACAGTACCCATCCTGGTGGATAATACTCCGGAGGATAACGAGACCTTTTCCATCGCGCTGTTGAATCCGGTTAATGCCGTGCTGGGCAATAACGAGAGGCTAACCGTCACGATTGAGGATGCCGCGTGCCGGATAGCTATGTCTGTTGCAGACGCCAGCGCAATCGAGAATGCCGGGACCATGACTTTCGCGGTGACTCTGGAGGAACAGATTGCCGATATTTTGACCGTGCGCTATACAACGGCCGACGGAACGGCGGTAGCGGGGCAGGACTACACGGAATCGGCGGGGCAGCTGACATTCAACCCCTTCAGCACCGAGCAGATCATATCGGTGCCTATTCTGGATGACAAGGTTGCGGAATTGAATGAGACGTTTGGCTTAACGCTTTCCGGTCTTAGCAACACGACCTTGGTGGACGTTGTGAAGGGTACGGCAACGGGAACAATTTTGGATGACGAAATCGGAGAGGCGAGCCTATCCGTAGCGGACGCGAGTGTGGCCGAGGACGCGGGTCCAATGGAATTCACCGTAACGCTGAGTATACCCCTTGCGGAAGAGTTGTCCGTGGACTTCAGGACCGTGGACGCTACAGCGGAGGCCGGCTTCGACTATACAGCGACATCGGGCACGGTGACGTTTGCTGCCGGCGAAACCAAACAAGCTGTTCTCGTGCCCATACTGGCGGATACGGTGATAGAAGCAGACGAGACCTTTACCGTAATGCTTTCGGGACCAAGTATCGCCGCAATTCCATTACTTCGCGAGACCGCCACCGGAACCATTCAAGACGACGATTTACCGACGCTATCCGTGGCGGACGCGGTGGCTGCGGAAGGTGCGGGCCACGCTG
Organism: Rhodothermales bacterium; assembly: GCA_965216255.1. GTDB lineage: Bacteria > Bacteroidota > Rhodothermia > Rhodothermales > Bin80. The sequence continues at coordinate 1,108,637 of OZ244148.1, read as the reverse complement.
CGTTTGATGTAAGGCTCAGTGAGGAAAGCCCGAATCCCGTCCAGGTTCGTTACCGCACTACGGATGGCACGGCAAGAGCAGGTCTGGATTACGGGATGGCCGGCGATATTGTCACGTTTGAGCCGGGAGTGACGGAAGTCACGATTGAAGTTGCGGTTCTCGATGATACGCTGGACGAGGGGGACGAAATTTTCACGCTCACCCTGGAGGATGTCGAAGGTGCAATATTGACCCATGGACAGGCCACGGGGACCATTGTCGACAACGACGACCCACCGGGGCTATCTATCAGCGACGCGACTGCCGCAGAAAGTGCTGGCAGCATGGCGTTCACGGTGCGTCTGGATGCCGCTAGCGGAAAGATCGTAAGCGTGGAATATGCGACGTCCGATGGCACAGCGGAGGCCGGCAGGGACTACGACCAAACGGCAGGCACCGTTACGTTCGAGTCCGGGGCTATTGCGCAGACGGTTTCGGTAGCCGTGCTGGTAGATGCGGTGGACGAGGACGACGAGACCTTTAGGGTGAGCCTGAGCCGTGCCGAAAACGGCACGGTAGCCGATGACCAGGCCACGGGTACGATCATCGACGACAACGAGTCTCCCGGACTTTCCATTGCCGACGCCAGTGCCTCGGAGAGCGATGGAAACATGGTCTTTGCCGTAACCCTGGACGCCGCGAGTGCGCGAGCAGTTACTGTGCAATTCAGCACATCGGATGGCACGGCGGAGGCAGGCATGGACTTTACAGGGCAGAGCGGCACGATGACCTTCGCGGCGGGAGATACGGCAAGACAGATGGTGGTGCCGGTGCTGGACGACTTGGTGGACGAAGATACGGAGGAGTTCACTGCATCACTTAGCACTCCAGTCAACGCGACGCTGAAAGATGGTGATGCAGCCGGGCGGATTTTGGACGACGACGCGAGGGGAATTACTGTGAGCGAGACGGCTCTGGAGATCGAGGAGGGTTCATCCAAGACGTACGCCGTTGTTCTGGCGACGCAGCCGACGACAAACGTAGTCGTCGAGATAGGGGGTGCCTCCGGAGATGTGAGCGTTGACAGGATGCGGCTTGTGTTTACCCCGGACAACTGGAATACGGCGCAAACCGTTAGGGTGTTTGCTGCTGAAGACGATGATGCGGCGCCGGATGAGGTCGTGACGCTGACGCACACGGCTGTGGGTGGAGATTACGGTGGCCTGTCGGCAGGCAGTATTAGCGTCACGATTCGGGAAAACGATGTCGTAGGTGTCATCATCGCGCCCACGGTGCTGGCTGTCGAGGAAGGCAGCAGTGCATCGTACACGATTGTACTGGCTTCGGCGCCCTCGGGCCTGGTAACCGTGTCGATGACGGCGGACCTGACGGCAACGGATATCCGCGTGGATCCGGTGGTGCTCACGTTTTCGGCCGAAGACTGGAATCAGGCAAGACCGGTGGCGGTGACGGCCCTGGAGGACCTGGATGTGGTCCAGGACAATCCGATTCCGCTTCCCCATATGGTGGGCGGCGCCGATTACGAAGGCGTCAGTGCGGCAGTCGTCGTCGTCACGATCATGGAAGACGAGACCGCGTGGGAAGTTGTGGGCGCGGACTGGCTGGCGCGCTTCGGTCGCACGGTCGCTAGCCAGGCCATGGCTACGATAGGCTCGCGGCTGTTGGACGTCACGCACAGCTCGGCCGGGGTGCGCGTGGGCAGCATATCTCGGGGCCCGGCTGGATTGGCTTCCTACGTGCCGGGCCGTGAGGGCCTGCATCCTCGCAGGCTGCTGGTACAGAGCTCGTTTGACTTTTCCTCCACGCGCCGGTCTGATGACACCGTAGAGCGCACAATGGCTTGGGGCCGCGTGGCAGATATCGGGATTGCGGGAAGGGGCAACGGTTTTGACCTGGATGGCAACTTACTGACCAGCATTGTAGGCGGGGACTACGAACGCAATCGCGTTCTGGTCGGTGTTGGGGCTTCCTTTGTCTGGGCGGACGGTGGATACGATTTCGGGATCGGCGTGGAAGGTCAGGGATCGGTCACGACATTTCTTACGAGCATGTATCCCTACGCGCGCTACCGCTTTACGGATCGTCTTATGGCTTGGGGGCTCTTGGGATACGGAATAGGTTCGCTGGCGCTGAAGGATGATACGGCGGGTCTAGACGCCGATGCCGGTGTTACCATGCGCATGGTGGGCGTCGGTGCATATGGATCGCTGGTTCCGGCGGGCAATGCCGGCGGCTTTGACCTCGGGGTAAAGTCGGATGCCTTTATTGTTCGGACCGAGTCGGAGGCAACGGAATTCCTGGTACAGAGCTATGGCGACGCGCTGAGGGTTCGCCTAGCCCTGCAAGGCTCATACCGGATACGGCTTGGAGTGTCTTCTGTCCTGACGCCTTCACTGGAAGTTGCGGCACGCCAGGACGCGGGCCATGCAGAAAACGGTGCCGGCATGGAGCTTGTGGGATCACTCCTGTTTGCGGGAGGGGCTCTGACGTTCGAAGCCTATGGACACAGGCTCATGATACATCGGGACGATAAGTACGAAGAATGGGGACTGGGCGCAACGCTTCGGTATACGCCTGCTGCTTCGGACCGCGGCCTTTCTTTGGCGGTCCACCCGACCTGGGGGCGGAGCTCCACCGGGGTCGACCTGCTATGGACGTCTCACAGATTGGCCGGGCTGGGGGTGGACCAAACGGTTCAGCAGCGGCGCCTTGCCACGGAAGTGAGCTACGGACTTGGCTCGCCGGATCATCAGCGTGTTGTTACGCCCTATGTGGCTGTCGACATTGCGGGGGCACAGTCCCGGGCCGTCCGAGTGGGAGGACGCTGGCGACTGGGATCCTCCTTTCGTGTTCACCTCGAAGGAGGCCGCCGCTCCAGGTATTATGGGCATGTCGAGCACCAGGTAATGCTGGGAGGCGTGCTGCACTGGTAGAGACAGGTGCATCTACAGGAGTACACTGGGCATAAACATGCAGGAAAGTCCACGCCTCAAACACCATTGCCAGTCACCGGAAGGGGGGCGAAGGCCGACCGGAGACATGCGACTTTCCAGGCTTTGCGCACCATGGGTATATAGACCGGGAGGGGCGCTTCGGACTGGGTCGCAACATCATCTCCATCCACCTCACTGTTATCGACGCCTCCGCGGATTTGGTACCACGTGGTGCGCCGCCGCTCCCAGAAGGAGCGTACCTCGTGGGCGTGCATTGAGCACTTAGCCACGCTTTACCGGCCAAATTCACTATCCGAGACCCATGGTCGACCGTCCGACCTGCCGACAGGGGGTGCAGAGCAACCCGAGTGAGGAGGCAGTTGCGTTTACATGCACGCCCGGATCTGTTGTGTGGGGCCGGGATAACTCGGGTCCCGGCCACGATGAAGGTTCCGTTAGGGCGCTCTTTCGGCCAATGCGCTTAGTGTCCCGGAGGGCCGCTTTCACGGCGTTTTTCCTGGCTGCCTGTCTTCCGACCATTCAGGATGGCGTTTCTCAACATACGGAGCATGCGCCTGCGCCCCGTATCTCGGAACAGCCTGCCGGAAAGGCAGCGGAGGCAGGGCAGGTCGGTAGTTTCTTGTCGCCCTACGCGGACGCAGTGGAAAGGCCGGGAAGCAAGGTTGACGCAACTATTACCTTGACTGCCGAGAAGATCGCCGGCGAATGTCCCGACACTGAGCAATTTGAAGTGTGCGAGAATAGTGGAGCCTATAAGCTCTCTTGGTTCCTTACTCGTAGAGAGGGTTTTAACGGTAGAGTAACTGTCGATGTCCAAACTTTTGACGAAACCGCGGTCGCGGGTCTGGACTACGTGGCAGTTAAGCAGACGTTAGTTACCCCTCCAGGTGTATCGCAGCGAACGGACATTTTTCTCATAATAGACGATCATTTGGCTGAGCCTACAGAGACGTTCAGGTTGTTTTATGACAATCCAACCCCAGACAACGTAGCCATAAACGTCCCAAACTACCAAATCACGATATTTGACGACGACGAGGTTCCCAAGGTATCATTCGATGCGGCGTCCGAGACGAGTGTAGAAGAATGCGGCGGCGAGGTGTCCTATTCGGTGGTGCTTGATCCCGTTACCGACGATCTGGTAACGGTGGATTACGCCACTTCCGAAGGCTCGGCGACTGCAGATGAGGACTATGGACACGTTGGGGGCAGACTAGTCTTTTCGCCTGGTGAAAGCGAAAAGACCGTAACAGTACCCATCTTGGTGGATGATACTCCGGAGGATAACGAGACCTTTTCCATCGCGCTGTTGAATCCGGTTAACGCCGTGCTGGGCAATAACGAGAGGCTAACCGTCACGATTGAGGATGCCGCGTGCCGGATAGCTATGTCTGTTGCAGACGCCAGCGCAATCGAGAATGCCGGGACCATGACTTTCGCGGTGACTCTGGAGGAACAGATTGCCGATATTTTGACCGTGCGCTATACAACGGCCGACGGAACGGCGGTAGCGGGGCAGGACTACACGGAATCGGCGGGGCAGCTGACATTCAACCCCTTCAGCACCGAGCAGATCATATCGGTGCCTATTCTGGATGACAAGGTTGCGGAATTGAATGAGACGTTTGGCTTAACGCTTTCCGGTCTTAGCAACACGACCTTGGTGGACGTTGTGAAGGGTACGGCAACGGGAACAATTTTGGATGACGAAATCGGAGAGGCGAGCCTATCCGTAGCGGACGCGAGTGTGGCCGAGGACGCGGGTCCAATGGAATTCACCGTAACGCTGAGTATACCCCTTGCGGAAGAGTTGTCCGTGGACTTCAGGACCGTGGACGCTACAGCGGAGGCCGGCTTCGACTATACAGCGACATCGGGCACGGTGACGTTTGCTGCCGGCGAAACCAAACAAGCTGTTCTCGTGCCCATACTGGCGGATACGGTGATAGAAGCAGACGAGACCTTTACCGTAATGCTTTCGGGACCAAGTATCGCCGCAATTCCATTACTTCGCGAGACCGCCACCGGAACCATTCAAGACGACGATTTACCGACGCTATCCGTGGCGGACGCGGTGGCTGCGGAAGGTGCGGGCCACGCTGCGTTTGATGTAAGGCTCAGTGAGGAAAGCCCGAATCCCGTCCAGGTTCGTTACCGCACTACGGATGGCACGGCAAGAGCAGGTCTGGATTACGGGATGGCCGGCGATATTGTCACGTTTGAGCCGGGAGTGACGGAAGTCACGATTGAAGTTGCGGTTCTCGATGATACGCTGGACGAGGGGGACGAAATTTTCACGCTCACCCTGGAGGATGTCGAAGGTGCAATATTGACCCATGGACAGGCCACGGGGACCATTGTCGACAACGACGACCCACCGGGGCTATCTATCAGCGACGCGACTGCCGCAGAAAGTGCTGGCAGCATGGCGTTCACGGTGCGTCTGGATGCCGCTAGCGGAAAGATCGTAAGCGTGGAATATGCGACGTCCGATGGCACAGCGGAGGCCGGCAGGGACTACGACCAAACGGCAGGCACCGTTACGTTCGAGTCCGGGGCTATTGCGCAGACGGTTTCGGTAGCCGTGCTGGTAGATGCGGTGGACGAGGACGACGAGACCTTTAGGGTGAGCCTGAGCCGTGCCGAAAACGGCACGGTAGCCGATGACCAGGCCACGGGTACGATCATCGACGACAACGAGTCTCCCGGACTTTCCATTGCCGACGCCAGTGCCTCGGAGAGCGATGGAAACATGGTCTTTGCCGTAACCCTGGACGCCGCGAGTGCGCGAGCAGTTACTGTGCAATTCAGCACATCGGATGGCACGGCGGAGGCAGGCATGGACTTTACAGGGCAGAGCGGCACGATGACCTTCGCGGCGGGAGATACGGCAAGACAGATGGTGGTGCCGGTGCTGGACGACTTGGTGGACGAAGATACGGAGGAGTTCACTGCATCACTTAGCACTCCAGTCAACGCGACGCTGAAAGATGGTGATGCAGCCGGGCGGATTTTGGACGACGACGCGAGGGGAATTACTGTGAGCGAGACGGCTCTGGAGATCGAGGAGGGTTCATCCAAGACGTACGCCGTTGTTCTGGCGACGCAGCCGACGACAAACGTAGTCGTCGAGATAGGGGGTGCCTCCGGAGATGTGAGCGTTGACAGGATGCGGCTTGTGTTTACCCCGGACAACTGGAATACGGCGCAAACCGTTAGGGTGTTTGCTGCTGAAGACGATGATGCGGTGCCGGATGAGGTCGTGACGCTGACGCACACGGCTGTGGGTGGAGATTACGGTGGCCTGTCGGCAGGCAGTATTAGCGTCACGATTCGGGAAAACGATGTCGTAGGTGTCATCATCGCGCCCACGGTGCTGGCTGTCGAGGAAGGCAGCAGTGCATCGTACACGATTGTACTGGCTTCGGCGCCCTCGGGCCTGGTAACCGTGTCGATGACGGCGGACCTGACGGCAACGGATATCCGCGTGGATCCGGTGGTGCTCACGTTTTCGGCCGAAGACTGGAATCAGGCAAGACCGGTGGCGGTGACGGCCCTGGAGGACCTGGATGTGGTCCAGGACAATCCGATTCCGCTTCCCCATATGGTGGGCGGCGCCGATTACGAAGGCGTCAGTGCGGCAGTCGTCGTCGTCACGATCATGGAAGACGAGACCGCGTGGGAAGTTGTGGGCGCGGACTGGCTGGCGCGCTTCGGTCGCACGGTCGCTAGCCAGGCCATGGCTACGATAGGCTCGCGGCTGTTGGACGTCACGCACAGCTCGGCCGGGGTGCGCGTGGGCAGCATATCTCGGGGCCCGGCTGGATTGGCTTCCTACGTGCCGGGCCGTGAGGGCCTGCATCCTCGCAGGCTGCTGGTACAGAGCTCGTTTGACTTTTCCTCCACGCGCCGGTCTGATGACACCGTAGAGCGCACAATGGCTTGGGGCCGCGTGGCAGATATCGGGATTACGGGAAGGGGCAACGGTTTTGACCTGGATGGCAACTTACTGACCAGCATTGTAGGCGGGGACTACGAACGCAATCGCGTTCTGGTCGGTGTTGGGGCTTCCTTTGTCTGGGCGGACGGTGGATACGATTTCGGGATCGGCGTGGAAGGTCAGGGATCGGTCACGACATTTCTTACGAGCATGTATCCCTACGCGCGCTACCGCTTTACGGATCGTCTCATGGCTTGGGGGCTCTTGGGATACGGAATAGGTTCGCTGGCGCTGAAGGATGATAGGGCGGGTCTAGACGCCGATGCCGGTGTCACCATGCGCATGGTGGGCGTCGGTGCATATGGATCGCTGGTTCCGGCGGGCACTGCCGGCGGCTTCGACCTCGGGATAAAGTCGGATGCCTTTATTGTTCGGACCGAGTCGGAGGCAACGGAATTCCTGGTACAGAGCTATGGCGACGCGCTGAGGGTTCGCCTAGCCCTGCAAGGCTCATACCGGATACGGCTTGGAGTGTCTTCTGTCCTGACGCCTTCACTGGAAGTTGCGGCACGCCAGGACGCGGGCCATGCAGAAAACGGTGCCGGCATGGAGCTTGTGGGATCACTCCTGTTTGCGGGAGGGGCTCTGACGTTCGAAGCCTATGGACACAGGCTCATGATACATCGGGACGATAAGTACGAAGAATGGGGACTGGGCGCAACGCTTCGGTATACGCCTGCTGCTTCGGACCGCGGCCTTTCTTTGGCGGTCCACCCGACCTGGGGGCGGAGCTCCACCGGGGTCGACCTGCTATGGACGTCTCACAGATTGGCCGGGCTGGGGGTGGACCAAACGGTTCAGCAGCGGCGCCTTGCCACGGAAGTGAGCTACGGACTTGGCTCGCCGGATCATCAGCGTGTTGTTACGCCCTATGCGGCTGTCGACATTGCGGGGGCACAGTCCCGGGCCGTCCGAGTGGGAGGACGCTGGCGACTGGGATCCTCCTTTCGTGTTCACCTCGAAGGAGGCCGCCGCTCCAGGTATTATGGGCATGTCGAGCACCAGGTAATGCTGGGAGGCGTGCTGCACTGGTAGAGACAGGTGCATCTACAGGAGTGCACTAGGCATAGACATGCAGGAAAGTCCGCGCCTCAAACACCATTGCTAGACACCTTCCGTAGACACGGACACACCCGAATGCCCGTGCTGGCCGCGCAAAATGGCGTCAGGCTCTCCATAAACCCATGAGCAATGCAACTTCCAGGTCAGGAGCGATGAGTGGGCGTCGTGACTCCACTTGCGGCAGTCAGCTACAGCCAATTAATTTGTAGGCCTTCCAACATGTTACTCGGTGCCAGACACATATCTCGCCGCACCAATTTGATCAACGTCAACAATAATCGGGGTCGACGACAATTAAATTCACGATAAAAAAGGGAAGTCTCGAATCTCGAAGCCGAGTTCAGTTTTTTTTTTGACCCCGGCCGGCACGGGTAACGACCGGAGGGACGCATGGCCCCTGGAAACGGCTGCGTACGCGTAAGGCCGGGACTGCATGAGTTCCTCCCGCCCGCCGAACAGGTCAGCGGTCTGCACGCGGCATGTGGCAGGACCGCGTCTGTCCTGGAGCCTAGGGCGGGTCAGGAGTAGCTATGACCGCGAGGACGGCGTCAGGACGGCAAGGCTTCTGCGGGAGCGGTCTCTGCTTGATGGTCGGCCTCGTGACGCCTCTTAGAGACCTCCAGCCGATAGCTGGGCAGGTTCAGCTCCAAAATCACGCTGTGATGTACCAGCCGGTCTATGGCCGCTGCCGTGGTCATCGGATCCTTGAAGATGCGATCCCACTGCGAAAACGCCAGATTGCTCGTCAGTAGAACGCTGCCCCGTTCGTAGCGCTGCGACAAAAGTAGGAACTGCACCTCCGTCTCCTGCCGGCTGTGCTGGACGTACCCTATGGCACGGGTGGTGAGCGCCTGGTAGCGCGGGAGCCGCTTCAGGAGCTGTGGCAGGCGCAACTCCCGTTTGGCCCTGAGCATCTCCTGCACGAGCGTGCTGCAATGGTATTCGCGACGCCGCTGGAAGATCAGTTCCCGGCCCAGGGCACACAACAGGTGCGTCTTGCCACTGCCGGCAGGCCCAAAGGCCAGAACGTTCTGCCGGCTCTCCAAGAAGCCTCCCTCCAAGAGCACGCTCAGGTGGTGGTCTATCCGTACCGGCAACAGGCCCCAGAGCCGCACGTCGCCTACCTCGTGATTGACCGAATACTCTCTTTTTCGGCATTGAGTGCATAGGCACGGTCGTACGTCCGGTGGTACTTCGCCGTGCAGAAGTGCGCCTCCGATTAGGGATTATCATTGGAGCGATACGGACGGCTGTAGGAGCCTTTCACTGCCAGGTTCGCCAAGAGCTGCACATACTTCTTAATGGCCGTGACCGGGCCGCGATTCGAATGGATGACCAGCTGGTCTCGTGTTACGCTCTGGCGTGCGTAGGTATCTGTGATGAGATCCTTCGCCAGCGCAGCAGACTCATAGGGGGCTATGGTCCAACCCACCACGTAGCGGCTGAAGACATCCAGGACCACGTACAGCTTATAATACATGCCCTTCTCGGGGCCCCGAAGCGTGGTTATATCCCATGTCCACAGCTGGTTCGAACCGCAAGCCAACAGCTCCGGCTTCGTGTAAGGAGGATGTACGCACTGATTTCTTCGCTCGCGTATCTCCTTGTAATCATGAATGATACGATACATGGTGCGCTAATGGCCCTGCGCCTTCATCCAGAAGCGTGGCCCAGATCTGGCGTGGAGGAAAGTCCAGGAACCGATCCGAGTTCAAAATCGCCCGAATCTGCACCCGCTTGGTCTCCGACAACCGACGCCTACTCTTGCGGCGTCTTTTCGGCCGCGGCGCCGCCGGATGCCGGCTCCTATAGTAGGAGGCGCGAGAGATCCCCACATGTCGGCACGCCTCCACCCAGCCCATGACCGGACGCAGTGCCGCCAGTATCTCCTTCATGGCTGCCCGGCCTCGGTCTGGCTGCTGATGCTAAACAGCGCACATGCTTTTTTTGGACTCTATGATGGCTTCGGCCTTCTCCAGCCGGCGCCGGGACTGATTGAGCTCCTCGCGCAGTCGCCTGTTCTCCTCGTTCTTGGCAAGCAGCTCCTTCCCGGCTTGCGTCGAACCATAAAGACTTCCACGTTCACGCTGCTTGCGCCACTGCGCCAGATGAGATGAAAAGATGCCTTCCCGGCGCAAGAGTGCACCGATCTCTCCAGGCTTGACGCATGCATCGGCCTATTCCAGAAGGCGCAGCTTGTAACTGGCGCTGAACCTGCGGCGCTCGGCCTTGGGAAGTACCTCGATTGGGAGTGCGGTTCCATTGGTGTTCGCAAGGTAGTTGGTTTCCATAATGTATGGGGGGGTGATGATGGATTGATTAGGCTGAATCGCCTGACCAGTCTTGCTGCATGAACCCCGCCGCGGCTACACCAATAATGTATCGAAGTGTCTCACTCTTTATTGGCACAGAGGGAAGAGCCGGGCTTGTGCGCGCGCAACTTTCGGGAAGTACCGCGTCGCAGGCATGCCTACCTTATGACTATCGTTTTGAGCGGGGTCATAAGCGGGCTTACTGCGTGCACAGGTATCGAAATAGACACTCCGGTCACCAAGCTGGTCGCTCAAGATTATGCCGAGTTGTTAGCTCCTGAAAGCTTTGTTAAGCAGGTGTTGACTATCAATACGCGAGGTAACACGCTATTCATGAACGACGAAGGTGCTACCCATATTCTTTGCGTAGATACCGAGCTTAATGTTGTTGGCACTATCGGCACGAAAGGGGACGGCCCGGGCGAATTCCCCAACTGGCCACATACATTCGATGTGACCGATAACAATATCTATGCCTACGCCTCCAACAGGCGCCTCCAAGTGTTTTCGCATCAGGGAGAGTATAAGCGTGCTATCCGGCCACCGGTAGGTGTATGGGCCAATTTGGCGGTAGACATAGAGGAGAACGTGTATCTAAGCCACACTGCCAGCGAGTTCGAGTTTCCCATAATAAAGCTGGACTCATCGGGTACAGTGGTCAATAATTTTGGCGACCTGCTTGTTACAGATGGCTTTTTGCGCCGGAAGCAACAGCTAAGCCGACGGCGCCTTGTTGTGCTGAATGACCAGTACCTCATGACTATAGGTGTTGCAGTACCCGTGGTCGAGAAGTACTCGTTGGACGGCGAGCTGATTGCACACAACGATCTATCACAAGAACCGTTTTTTACACATCGTCTTTCCTATCCCTATGAAATGGAGGAGAGCGCGAACGAAGCAGGCGGTTCGCTAGGTTTGGTGACGGTTGTTCAGGATGTAGCGGTTACCAACTCCATGTTCTATGTGCTTGTTATTCAGGGCGCTCCAGGTCAAGACTTACGTACAAATACCATATTGGCCGTTGATACGGAGACACTGACACTTGAACATGCCTATGAACTTAGTGATCTGGAAGGCAAATCCCTTCGGTGGGTAAACGCGTTTGCGCGCTCGGCGTTTGGTGAGCTGTTGGTGTACCACCATTCGGAGGGGGTGTTTTATAGGTATAGACATTTCGAACAAACGTAGTCCGGATTATTCGTTAACCCCTTTTCATTGTCTACACATGTAAATTTGTGACTGGTGAATAATCCGGGTGAATGAGGCATAGTGGGATGCTTCGTCCCAGAATTACAAAATGTATTCGGTAAAGAAGAGTGACCGTCGGGCGATTCAGCCATATTCAGTAGTACCACTGGAGCGATGTAAAGAAGACGTGATGGCGTGCGCCGTATTCGGTGTGTGCTCCTCCCATGAAGAAATACGTACTGGCTGCCAATTCAAGGTTTTCGCGGAGCGAGACGGCGAGCGATGGCCCGACCAAGGCGCTCCGGTCGTTTAGGTTGGCAAGGCCGTAGAATACCCCGCTAACAAGGGGAGTAAGCGATGCGCTGAGAGAGAACGCGGCGTAATGCCTTCCAAGACTGAAGGCCTGGGATGACCCCGGTGATGCGGTGCCGTAGCTGTGCCAGTCACTGTCGCCTTCGCCATTGAAGTACACTTCGATCAGGGCATACAGCCCGGTGGCGAATGAGTAATCTGCATTGAAGACTGTGCGCACCGCTCCCGAATGCGTGCTATAGGCGGCCTCTCCCCGCAGGCCGGCTCCGCCTAGATATCCTGCAAAGTCTGCCCCCACGACCCAGTCGCTCCCGACGGCGGCAGCCATGGCCGATATGTCGTATGCGCGGATATTTGTGCTTGCTCTGGCGCCCACTGTGGACGTGCTGCGCCCGTCAGTGAGGGTGGCAACGAGCTCAATGCGAGAAAACGTGCTCATTTGCATCGTGGCGTAGGCCGCATCGACTCCAGCTCGCTCGCCCAGTTCAATGGCACCGGGATTGAACGGATTGATGATGTCTGTGGGATTCCAGGCGAAGCCCGTGCCCCACGCAATGCGTTGCCGTCCAATGGTAAGCTGGGATGGTCCCGCGTAGACTGTGGCAAACGCGCGAAAAAGCTGCTGGTGCACCTCGATGGATTTCGCCGTGGCCAGGGGCCAGTTCAGATCCAGCCACTGGGGCTGGCCGATTTCTTTCGTCAGGGCAAATTCGTCCGTGTCAAGAAAGCTGCCGAAGAGTACCTCCGTATCGAGCCAGGCCTCTGCGGCAAGATACTTCCCCGCCCGCACAAGCCCTACGGCACGGTAGCGGCCAACATCCAGGAAGAACGCTTCGTTTGTTATGGTGGACGAAGATCGTATACCGATATTCTTGGCGTAACCGTGAAAGTTCAGCATCATTTGGGCTCTTAGCGGCGTAGCGCCAAGTAGCAAAGCGGCCGCGAGGACAGAGGCGCGGATCCCGCCGCAGGCTGAATCGGGTGGGGGGCGACGCATAATGCCAGCTCAGGACCGCATCTGGTCACCCGATATCTGGCCGTCGCGCAGCGTGACCAGGCGCCGCGCGCGCTCAATCACCATGGGGTCGTGCGTAGAGAATAGGAAGGTGATGCCCGTACGTTCATTGAGATCGCGCATCTTATCCAAGAGCTTGGCACCGGTCTTGGAATCAAGATTGGCTGTCGGCTCGTCGGCTAGTATGAGCTTGGGCCTCGATACCAGTGCCCGTGCAATGGCCACGCGTTGCTGCTGCCCGCCGCTTAACTTGTTAGGACGCCGCCGGATCAGCTCCTTCTCGATCCCCAGGTCTTCGAATTCTCGCACCACGCGCGCATAGCGTTCGCGGGCGGGCACGCCTTGAAGCAAGAGCGTGAATTCAGCGTTCTCTTCGGCGGATAGCACGGGTATGAGATTGTAGGCCTGGAAAATAAATCCCAGGTTGTGCAGTCTGAACTCGGCCAGGGCATTGCGGTTCAGTTTCGAGAGGTCCTGTCCGGTTACCGTCACGGATCCCGACGTAGGATTGTCAAGACCTCCTACGAGATTCAGCAGCGTGGTCTTGCCGGAACCTGAAGGTCCCGCTATGGCGGTGAATTCGCCCCGCGCCATGCGGAAGCTGACTCCGTCCAGGGCCGTCACCGGAACGTGTCCCTTGTCCTGATAGACTTTTACCAGGAGCTCGGTCTCTACCAGATGCTCCGTCGCGCCCACGGAGCCGTTTGACATCCGGATATTTTCATTGGATGTGGATTTATCAGACATGCGTCATAGCGTCTACAATTTTGAACCGGCTGGCCTTGATGGCCGGGTACAGGACGGCAAGCAGCACTATCACGAAAATCATGGCAGAGCCGCCAAGGATATGCCCCCAGTCTACATAAGGGTAAACGACGCTTGCGGCGCCGAAGGAGCTGAGACCTTCGGAAAACCTGCTCAGATCCAGTCCCACGCGACTCCACCACATGATGAGGGCGATAACCAGCCCACTTCCAATGGAAGCGCCGAGCAGAACGACAAAGAACGCCTCCAGAAAAAACATAGTGCGGACCTGGCCAGGACGCACGCCGCTCGCGGCCATAGTCCCGATCTCGCGGATGCGCTCGAAGATGACCATGATGAACGAATTTGCCAGCGTGAAGGCGATCGCCGTAAAAAGTATGATCACCAGAATAACGTTGGCAAGACCTGTCATTTCACTCATCATTACGAGTACCGGCGACCGGTCCTTCCATGTCAGCACCTCGATGTCTGTAGACGCAAGCTGCTGGCGTAGCTGCGTGGCCGTATCGTCCAGGTCGTAACCCGGTTGTAACTGCACAATTACCGTGGAGGCGAGTTCGGGACCATACCCGATTAGCTCCCGCGCTCTGTCCTCGTGCACAAATGCATGAGTCTTGTCGAAATCCCGACTGCTCGTGCGAAAAAGTCCTGCGATTCTGAACGCACCGGCCGAGATCTCATTGTCGATGTCATTGGCCATTAGCACGACCCTTTCGCCGACAAGAACATTGAGGCGGCTGGCCAGGGCCTCGCCAATGAGGACATGGTTGCCTTCTCCGTCCGCGGGCAAATAGGTCCCGTCCACCACAGACTCGGGAATGGAGGAGAGCGCGGCTTCGCGTCCGGGATCCACGCCCATGATCAGGACGCCAGAGGCCTGGTCGGCGCTATTTACCATGCCAGGTGTTCGGATCCTTGCCGCGTACCGGACGCCGTCGACGGATGCCAGCTCTTGATGAACTGTATCGACATTCCGGAGGTAGGAGCGGATAGTAGGGTTCTCGTTGTATCCAGGACTGGCAATCTGGATGTGTCCGCCCTGCAACTGGATGGCGCTGTTAATGAATTGCTGAAAAAAGCCGTCCATGTAGGCCAAGCCACCAACAAAGCAAAACACGCCTACCGCCAGTGCGGAAACAAGGACGCACGATCTGCGGGGGTTGCGCCAAATGTTGCGCCAGGCGATTTTTGCGAGTATGCCCATGGGATCTATGTTCTGCGTAGGGCATCGACCGGTGAAAAACTACGCATCCTAAGGATGGGGTAGACCATGGACGCCAGGGCTACGGCCGCTACGGAACACATGGGGAAAGCGAAAATAACCGGGCGCGCGGAGAAGAAGATGCCCTCCACCGTAAATCCAAAATCGTCGTACATCTGCCTCATCTCTTCGGATAAGGGAATGGGGCCCTGTGAAAGCAGCAGCACGGCTGCATAGGTGATGGCAAAACCCATCGTCAGGGCCAGCAGCACCTTCATGGAAAGCTCCATGGCCACCAGCAGACTGATCTGGCGCGGCTTCACCCCGATGGACATCATCACCCCGAATTCACGCACGCGCTCCATCATGCTCATGGTCGTGGTGTTGAAGATCTCGAAGCCCACAAGCAGGATCAGGAAGAAATAGAACACGTAGTTGCCCGCGTCGTCCAGTGCACGCATCTGCTCCAGCTCGGGCATCATGGCTCTCCAGTCCAGGACTTCATACTGCGCTTCTGGCATGTTGTCCTGCAAGGCTGCCGCGTAGTCGGCCGATCTGCGGAAGTCCTCCGTGCCTACCACAAATTCCGTAAACCTGTCCTCCATGGAGAACAGGTACTGGGCATCGGCAAGCGGCATAACGACCAGGGTGCGATCCAGGTCCGGGGTTCCCGTGCGTAGGAGTCCCTGGATGGTGTAGAGCTCCGCGCCCATCACGTTCTGATAGCCCTGAGTGAGCAGCACCAGCGTATCGCCGAGGGCCAAGTCAAGATTCTTGGCCAGCGCTTCGCCCACCAGCACTGCGCCGCGGTCTGCGCCCTCCAAGGCGCGTCCTGTGAATGGGGCACCGGCGAAGTTGGTGATCCGGTCTTCAGCTTCCGGCTCGATGCCAACGATGGCCACGCCGGCACTGGACGCATCACTACTGGCCAGTCCGTATCCCGACAGTCTGCGCGCCGTGGCGGTGATCCATGGGTAGGCTTGCGGCAAACCTTGCCAGTCCCATTCTCCCTCCTCAAGGGATGCCGTCAGTGTGGCCTCCTCCTGATACCCGGTGCGGTGGATCTGCAGGTCGCTCACGTACGTGCGCACGACGACTTCCTCCATGGCATCGTAGGTGCCGTACTCCACGGAGTTTGCCAGGGATATCAGTAAGACGGCAAACAGGACCGCCCCTATGGTCAGAAAGCTTCTTCTCCTGTTGCGCCAGACATCACGCCATGCGAGTTTAAGGAGCCTGCTCATGTTCGCCTCACATGGGCAACGCTACAGAGGCCGGGTTTTGGAATTCCGGTTCCTATCTCGCACGCCGGAGATTGGACTGGGTAAAAACCGAGGGGCCAATGGGCTGGTTAAAGGCCAAGTTGTCCAGGATCATGAAGGTTTTTCGGTCAGGCCAACGGTCTTCCGTCAGTTCCAAGCGCGTGGGAATTGTGCGCCCGCCCATGCTTTGGATATCGGCGTACAGGATAGTTCTTACACGTTCTCCTCGCTCGTTGAAGAATTCGGCTTTCAGCGGCACATAGTCGGCTACGCGCACCCAGTAATCAAGGCGATCCCAGGCGATGGGGGCCTCCGGCTTGGGGGTTAATGTAATCCGGTAAGCCTCACCCTGCTCCAGATCCTCTGTCCCCTCAATCACGTGTTCGTAGTCCTCTACGATGCTTGATTCCCGTACGAGGTCGTCGTTGGTAAATCCGGAACCCATCCAGGACTGCATCATCATGGAAGGCGGAATCTTGATGACCCGGTTTATGCGCGGTATGTATTGCCACATCTCGCGTCCGATCTTGAGAAATGCCACGCCGCGTTCCTTGATAGGCTCCCGGATCAGAATAAAGGCCCTATCATCTCCTTCTCCCCAGATTTCGAATACAACGGTTCGCTGCCACTCCGGACGCTCAATTACGAGGCGGTAGGTGCCGGTCTGCGTGGTGCCGCGCATGAGCTCTTCCGAGCGGTGCAGGATGTCAACGGCGGATGGTTTGGACTGGGCTACGACGGGTAGCAGGGCAGGACCGTGGATTGCCAGCAAAATCAGGGTGATGCGGACAATTCCTGAGAACGGGTATACTCGTCGGGGCTGCGGTGCATCGACTATGCTGGGTCGGTGTCCGCCTGCGGGCGGAGGCGGAGCCACTAGGGGTTTGCGTCCCATTTGCATCCTTCATCCATATGGCCATGCTCAGGCTTTGGCCCCCAAGATACAGAAGCCTCCGGCCAAAGACAGGCTCCGGGACAGGCGAATGCGCGCCAACGCGCAGCTTTTCAATTCAGGACGCCTTGAGGCTGACCCTGGCCCCGGCAGAATTTAGGCCGGTAGTAGCATTACGCATTTCACTATCTTCCAGAGTTCGAAGCGATCCAGTGCCGCTGCAGGGTCCTTGTCTATTAACCCGCCATTTCCACACAAATGAACGCTAGATTGCCAACGGTATGTTTGCCAGGGTGCGGCTGGCCGCTATCCGGTTGTGTCCTAACTGCCGCACTCTGCCTGCTTCTTACCTCCTGCGAAGAGGAGCGTGTGGAGACGCAAGATGCACTGGATCGCGGGATCGCGGCCCACGGAGGACTGGCCACGTGGCAGTCACACGGCGGTGCCCGGTTTGACATTGAGAGTGGTGGCAGTGCGATGACTAACGTGGTGGATCTCCGCTCGAGACGGGCACTTGCATCGGGAGAGAGCTTCGAGATCGGCTTCGATGGGGAAGATGTGTGGATAATGCCCGGACTAGACGCTTTCCAGGGAAGTCCACGCTTCTACAATGGCCTGGACTTTTACTTTTTCGCCATGCCCTTTGTCCTGGCGGACCCGGGAACCCGGCGTGAGGACCTGGGCCGTGTATCGGTGGGGGAAGAGGAGTTCGATGCCGTCCGCGTGTCCTTTGACGACGGCGTCGGTGATTCTCCTGGCGACTTCTATGTTGCACACTTTGACCCTGCTACGCACCGGCTGCGGTTTCTACTTTATACCGTGACATTCTTTAGCGGGGAGCCGGATGAGAAATACAATGCCCGGGTGTACGAGGAATGGCAGGAGGCGGGTGGCCTAACGGTTCCAAGAAAAGCGAGTTCGTATGAGTGGATTGCAGGAGAAGGCAGGCTAGGCGAAAAACACGGGGAAGCGACCTACGGCAACGTCCTCCTTACTCCCGAGCCGCCGGATGCCATGCTCTTCGAGATGCCTGAAGGCGCGGAAATCGATGCCCCGCAGCCCAGCAACGACACATGACTGTGCGCCCGCCTGATACGAGCAGATCTCGCGCACGGATTCCGTCTCCTGAATGCCAGACTGAGCGGACACGCCCCATGTGGCCGCGCCCGAATGCTGTGGGTGCAGTTCGAGTCCATCCACGTAGCCCCGGCGGTGCCCCGGCGACAAGGTCCGCCGTCGTCGCCGCTCGCCTGGTAGGGTTGGGGCTCTCGGCGCCAAGAGTGTTCTCCGCGCAGCAGCTGGCGTAACACACAGGAGCTACGCACGTTCTACCAATTCCCGGCGGGGCACCGAATTCACCTTCGCAGCTCGAATCCGATAGAATCCACGATTGCGACACTACGGAATCGTACCCGGCAAACCAAAGGATGCGGCAGCCGGGACGCGGCGCTGATGATGGTCTACGGGCTATGCCGAGATGCGGAAAACAGATAGCGGAAGCTTACTGGACCGAGGCCGCTCCTGTGCGTGTTGGTGACTACCCCACACGGGCACGACGTAGAGACAATCAGGCAGGCAGCCTGAGTTTCACTCCCCATCACGATGCTCCGGTGCCCTTCAGCCCCAAGAATTGGCAGTACCTCGCTATGCTTCAAAGACAGTCGTGGCGTATTCTCGGGTGCGGCCGCCGTAAAGTTCGTGAGGGTCTTGCGCCAGCCTCTAGGCACCGGTTATGACGTGCAGCTTGTAAGAAGCCATCCTGTAGTTGCCGTCATGCATGATGATCGTGATGCCATAGGCATCGACGTAGGGGTAAAGGCCAACTGCTCCCTGTCCAACGGCACTCAATACGCTCCCATACGCCTTAGCGACCGCAAGCGAAGGCGTCTACAGAAAGCCGTCAGCCGCGCCAGGAGGCAGAGCAAGTCCAGGGCTAAGAAGAAAGAGGCACTGGCACGAGAGTCCCGGCGTATGTCCGTGGCTAGAAGGAATGCTCTACACACGAAGACTTCCGACATTGTACAACGTCATTCGGACTACATAGTCGTTGAGAACTTAAATTGCAGGGCATGACAGCCAAGGGCGGCGCACGCAAGCGCGGACTGAATCGAAGCATGCGCACGCAATGCCTTGTCATGGTCATACAACAACTCACCTACAAGGCTAAGAGCACTGGAGGCGAATTGGTCAAAGTCAAACCGCATTACACAACGCAGCAGTGTAGTGGATGTGGCGGCATGCCCGCTACTGTCATAGGTCTTGTTGTTCGCACTTACGAGTGCGGCCATTGCGGCCTTGTGCTGGAGCGCGACATTAATGCGGCAAGGAACATCCGTCTGAAAGGGTTAAGCCTTTTCAGCTGGGCGGCAGGCCCTGTGTGTCGGTCGGAGGCGGCGCAAGCCATTAACATTGTGCCTCTGGCAGCTTCTTCGGAGGTTGTCAGGCACGGCTACGACACGGAATCGTATCGGCAGTAGCTATGGCTACTATCGTATATAAATCCCCAAGTATTTGGTACTGGAACGCCGTGGATTCTTATCGCATTCGAACATTTGTGGCCGTTGCGACCATGTTGGTGGCGGCAGCTGGTGCATCCTGGGGCGTGCGCATGTGGCGCGATGCCAGGGTCGTGCAGGCGGGTGGAGAACAACAGGAAGCCGCGATACACTCAGCACTGCTGCAGGCGGAAGAGCAATTCGCGACGACTCTGGAGACCCTTCTGGCATACGGCCAGAACCTAGCCGACAACCCGAGCCTTCGGGCTGGGCTCCACGATGGCGCACCCGGAAGCGGTGACATGGTCCGGTTCTTTGCGGGCCTTAACCTGCCAGATCGCTGGTCGGTGGAGGCGTACGACGTATCCGGGCAGCTCATGGCCTGGAATGGGCGAAGTTTTCCACTGGATACAGCATTCGAGCGTGGCCTGGCTGGTCCGGCATCTGCCATTGTCGAAGATGGTGCCTGGAGACGCGCCCTAGTGGTTTGGTACCCGGTGCTCGAATCAGAACGGGCTCTGGGTGCCGTTCGGATAATCCAGCTTGTCGAAGCCCGATTTCCGGTGCAAAATGACTTTCTTAGGGACTATGACCTTACGGATATCTGGCAGTCCAGAATACGATGGCCCGTTGATATCTCCTTTGGGGCGCCGCCGAACGCAGGGCGGATTTCGCGTCTGTTGCATGGGCTTGACGGTGAGATTATAGGGCATGCCTCCGCTTCCGTGCCGTCGACGGAACTGCTTCGGGCTCGTTCACGACGGCGGTATGGAGACTTGATCGCATTCTGGGGTACGCTCCTGATTGGCTGGATCCTGTTCTCGGCCTGGTCTTTTGCCAATAGATATCCCAAGCGTATCGCCCCCCTTTTTCTTTTTGGACTAGCGTGGTGGCTTGGACGCTTCGGACTTGTATGGCTGGATGTCCCGGCGCGGTGGCAACAGGGCAAGGCCCCCCTCAATGCACTCTTCGATCCTGCCCATCTGCATTCAACGCTGGGAGGAGGACTCCTTCGCTCTTCGGCAGACGTCCTTCTTACCGGAATCTTTGCGCTACTCTTCGCGCTTGTCGTGCTGCGGTCGACGTCTCGTCGCTATGTCGGTTTTAGTTGGCAAAACAGCCTGCAGACCAGGCCTTCTGGACGCCTAGTCGCGCAAGTGGCTGCTGTCGCCACTGGAGGTCTCGGCCTCGTAGCTGTCCTCGGCAACGTGGCCCGGCGCGTGATGCACGACAGCACGTTGGACTATCTTGCGCGCGACGGGCTGCTTCCAGATCCTCTCATTCTGGTGGTTTTCTGGGCCCTGCTGTTTGCGACGCTGTCTGTTCTGCTGCTCATGGCTAGCCTGTTTTTGGTCGCGCTGGGCTCTGCAGCAGGCCGAGCACACAGGCGGCATCACTCGCAGCCCGCGGCGGCTTTAGCCGTCATTGCTCCTCTGGTGGTCGTGGTATGTTGCTTCCACTGGCAGGGTTGGACTACATGGTCCGTTGGGAGCAGCTTTCTGCTGGTAGCACTGGTACTGGCCACGGCCGGGCTTGCGAAGCCGGGCAGCGGCATTCGATGGATAACGCTACGCAGGATATTGCCGACAACATTTGCCATCGGGATGCTTCTCTATCCGCTTGCGCTGACGGGTCTCAAAGAGCGTCGCCAGACCCGTATGGAGAATGCCGCGCGGTCTTTTGAACGAGAGCGCGATCCCGGTATCTCGGACGCCATACGGGAGCTGCTCGCGGAATTGGACGTGGAGTCACAGGTTGCGCTATCGGAAGGCGCGGCTCTGGATTCGGTGGCGGCACTTCTCATGCAGCGCCATCTTGGGTCTTCTGTCGGCCCCATGGATGCGGCGCTGCTGTTTCTGGATGAAACGGGCGCAGTAGCCGGGCACCACTACATGGGGGAGGGTGCAGCGTGGCCCGCTTTGCAGGCACGGGACATGCTGATTGGCATGGCTTCGGCCGGGTCCATTGTTGTGCCCGTGCGTGAGAGAGACCGCATACGCTTTGCCGGTCTTGTTCGGCTGGGTCGCCCCGGCGGGGGGTGGGCCTTGGTGATGGCGGAGCCGCATGCCGATTCCCCGGCGGCAAACGATTCGCCCCTGATGCGTGTCCTGGCTACGTCTGGCGCGAGCAACCAGTACGCGGGGCTGTCGCTAGCGGCTTTTAGCGCGAATACCTTGGTATACAGCGTCGGGCGCAGCTTCCGGCGATATCGGTTAGACAGGGATGTGGCGCAAACACTGGATAGGGAGCCCCAGCTATGGCGGAGCGAGGAAATAGACCGGCGCCAGTACCAGACCTACTACCAGCGGATAGGCTCAGATGCTTCGCAACCACGCATCATAGCCGTTCGAGCATCGGCATTCTCGGCTTTCGATCACCTTTTCTATCTTCTGCGGCTTACGGTGGCTGGCCTGGTGGTCGGGCTGCCGTGCTTCCTTATCGGCATCTTCTGGCGTGTGCGTTCGGGGCTGCTGCCGGCTCGTCGTGTCCATTTCCGGGATCGTGTGTTGAATGCATTCTTGGTAGTGGGCATCTTCGCCGTGATCACCGTTGGGTTTGTAGGTGTCGAAGTAGTAACGGAGGAAAATGACCGTGCCGTGCAGAGTTGGCTTCGCCAGCACCTTCAGAGTATCGAGGCGATCCTTCTGCAGGAGGCCGATGGCGATGAACCGACGTATAGCGTGCTCGAGCGTACCTCGCTCGATACTCTTGCCGCGCGCGTCGGGCTGGATCTCAACCTGTATCGCAGTGGGCAGCTTGTCGGGGCAAGCCGCGAGCGTCTCGTTGAGGAGCGGGTTATCGATCCGCGCCTGCCCATTGAGGCACACGAGTCCCTGGAGCTTGACGGATACCGGTTTGCCTTTATGGAAGACAGGCTGGGGACGTTTTCGTTTACGACCGGGTACCGGGCGCTTCTGGATGCGTCCGGGGCAACACGCTATGTGGTTTCCGTTCCGGCGCTCCCGGAGCAGGAACGCATAGAGGAAGAACGGGCAAGGACGCTGGCCTACTTGTTCGGAGCACTTCTGGTCGTCATGATCCTGGTTATGTCTACGGCGTCGCTGCTCGCAAACGCGCTTGCCCGGCCTATTGCTCGCCTGCGCGTTGGGCTGGCGGCAGCAGCTAGGGGACACTTTGAACGTATGCCGGAGGTCGCTACACGGGATGAGGTGGGAGCATTGGTTGAGACCTTTAACGATATGCAGGCGCAGCTGGCTGAAAGCCGTCACAGGCTGGCACAGCAGGAACGACAGTTGGCCTGGCGCGAAATGGCCCGGCAGGTTGCCCACGAGATAAAAAATCCGCTGACGCCGATGAAGCTTTCGGTGCAGCACTTGCGGCGTGCCCTCTTGGAGGCGCCCGCCGAAGCTCCAGGCCGTCGATTCCGATCCCTGTTCGACCGCATCACTGTCACTCTGGTGGAACAGATGGATGCGATGGCCCGGATTGCCAATGAATTTGCAAGTTTTGCACGAATGCCGGCACGCACCGTTCAAAGGCTTGATCTCGTCCGCGTAATCAGGGAGGCCGTCTCGCTAATGCAGGAAGAGGCGCCGCCGCACGTCACGATTAGGCTTGAACTTGGCAAGGCGCCGCTATTCCTGGAGGCGGATCGTGAAGAACTGCGGCGCATTTACATTAATCTTATCAAGAATGCGCTGGAAGCCCTGAGCGACCAGGAAGAAGGAACGGTTACAATCACGGCACGGCGCGAGGAGGGGGCTGCAGGTTACAGCACGGTTGCGGACACGGGCCCCGGCATCCCTTCGGATCTTCGGGAGCACATATTCGAGCCTAGTTTTTCTACGAAGACGAGCGGAACCGGACTGGGGCTGGCCATTGCACGCCGCAGCGTAGAGGCTGTGGGGGGCGAGATTGGGTTCAGTACATCTGAAGCACGCGGCACGACGTTCTGGTTGCGCCTTCCGCTGTCCGAGAGCTGAGGCGGTTTCGGTAGTGGATTCAATGGCATAGTACCGAAGCATTGCAAATCGGGCGGTAGGGGATTATCCTTGGCACCTGTCTTGCAAAAAGCCGACGTGCCCGAGGGGCGGCGGTAGACTGGGTTCAAGGCGGCAGTGCTCGGATACCCGTAATCGGGCAGAATTTTGGCCTGCGCCGCAAGCCCGCCCGGTGGACTAGCGGCGGCAGCGCAGTTGCTGCGTGCCAGAATAGCCGCCGCCGTGCGCTGGCAGCTAGGGTGAGGAAGGAGCTTGTTCTAGCTGCCACGTCAATGTGCTCCAGCTCGCTTCCCTTGGCGTTGCAATCTGCGCCGTTCGCACCGGCATGGAAGATGCGATGCCATGCGTCCGCTCGCACCTTACCATCACGCTGACTGCCTGACTATTAGCCGCGTTCACCAAGGCATAATTGTGGCGTTTGAGCCCTTCTTTACGCATCCGGCGTCCCCACCTACCCGGGCAGCCTATTTGCTGCGGCCGTCAATGTCGTACTCGCTGAAGAAGCGCCAGATCTCGGCGGAGGCGTGCAAGTCGTAATTGGTATCCGGGTCGTCGACTCCGCTACCCGGCCACGTGTGCCCACCGCCAACCACTTTGTAATGCTCCACGGCGACGCTGCGGTCGCAGTCCGCGTACAGGAAATGGCTGACCGTACTGCCGTCCACCGCATTCTTGTCCGGAAGGTCGCGCTTGGCTGCCGTGGCCGCGCATCCGTTTCGATCCACCCAGTACTGGAGTACTACACCAATACTTAGGGTCCAGTTGTCTCCCTCGTAAGGCACCACGTCGTCCGTTGTGCCGTGCACCTGCATGACAGGCGTGGGGAGCTGCGGATTGCATGCCGCATGCGTTTGTGGAGTCATGGCACCGGTAACGGAGGCGATAGCCGCGATTCTGTTTCCTAATTGACACGCAAGAAGGGAACTCATATAGCCTCCGTTGGACAATGTGTGGCCCACATGGAGGTCCGTTGGCGCAGCATCACTATGCGTCCGTCCAAAGGAAAGAAGGGCAGCGCGATACCGATGACCCGGGGTTCATGTCGTGGAGAGCCTACCTCCAAAGGGTAAGAAGCCGGTAGAATGGATTCTGCTGACCAGTCTGGTGGTAATCGATATGGCGGAAGCCATGACGGTAGTCCACTATTATGCGCTACGGTGGCGTATAGAGGATTTCTTCCGCATCCTAAAAAGCGGCTGCAAGGTAAAAGACAGGGCCGCGCGTACGGCCCTTCGCCTGCAACGTGCGATAGTGATGAATTGTGTGGTCGCTTGGCGTCTGATGACCTTGACTCTGCTTGGACGCGAGGTGCCGGAGATCAATCCTGATGTCATGTTCACCGGTGTGGAACTGCGCGTGTTGGCAGCGTATGCGCGGGGAGCATAATTTCCCGCCCCCCAAGACGCTTCAAGCGGCAATATTGCTGGTGGCCATCGTGGGCGGATATCAACGCCCGAAGAAGGGCCCACCAGCGGGACACAAGGTTATGTGGAGGGGCTATATCCGGCTAATGACGGCAAGCACCTATCGGGTGATATGGAAAAAGCACGAGCTACCGCCTATTCAGAAAGAATGACGGCACGCCGGCGGCGTTAGCAGGAATGCCTGTTGCCGCATCTAGTGTTGCGGCACGCAAGTGGAAGTATACTCTGGGAATGTTGTTGCGGCCATCGGGGCATGGCTCCGGTCACGGGCGGTCTACGTACTGCCGCTTGGGCACAGATCATGGCAGAACCACCGCCTACGTTTGAGCACAATCGCAGTTAGTATCATCTGACCCGACGTACCAAATCATCCAATCGCCTCCAATCACATCTCAGAAATCATTTGTTAAGTCCTACTTATGATTCGGGGGTAGGCCTAGCCGGAAGAGTTCACTAAGCGCTGGCCCGGATGGCGCGGGACCCATTGCTTCGTCCTTTACTCTCGTTGCGCAGGCTGGAAGGAAAGCAGTCGCAGCGACGGCCAGCATCAGGAGGCTAGCGGTTATTTCCCTTGAGCGTGATGCTTCCCGAAATACAGCCATGGGTTTGCAGGGTATAATGGTCATGCACGTTGTGACCCTAACGTACCATAAAGGCCGTTATGACTCGTGATAGAGTTGCGCGGTGCCGTCCAGCAGCCAGTATTCGTTTCGGGCCCAAGCCGTGTCACTTCGATGAAACCCTGATCCTGCAGGCGGTACAAGTTGACTCTTGAAACTCCACTTACGGTCTCGTAATTTCTCGCTGAAACTCAGCAATCACTCACTTAGCCGCCATCGTAGGCCTTTGGTCACGCCTGCGTGCCGGCCACGGAGAAACTTGGAGACCACCATGCCAAGCCCACAACCGAGCGGAAGAGATCCCCAGTTCCCAAAGGTCATCGGCACCTCAAACAGGAAAACGATTCCTGCCAGCAAAGTTGGCGTTACGCTCGCGGTTAGCGGCGAAGCGCGGAAGGAGATCGAACGGATGCAAGAGAAGGCCATCAAAGCGGCGCAGCAAGATAGGGAGTTCTCGTGGCGATGAATTGCCGGAACAGCCGATTCGACCAAGGCGGCCTCCTGAAATCCGTGCACGTGCAGTGAAAATCAGGCATCTCGTCGGGCTGCTTGACAATGAAGAAGCGTGGACGTGCCTAGCTACAATACTGGGCGGTCAAGATCTCGACGTAGTAAGCAATATAATCCGACATCTCCGAGTGCTAGGCGCGAAGTCCTATGTTCTCGAAGATAGATAGATAGACCGCGATTATTCGGCGGACTATTGGTACTTCTATTCCCGCACGTTTCGGGACTACGACCGGCATTGCAAACGCGTTCATTTCTTTTCTGGTGACATATCCCAGTTACTTCAGGGGTCCTCATCGCCAGACCGGTTTAGCCAGATCCAGAACCTCACAAGCAAAACGTATTGTGGTTTCTGTGTTGTTCGTCCCTTACCACTCGCCCCGATCGGTAGAACGGTTCTCAAGGGACGGGTACGAGAGGAACTCGACATGGAAGCAACCGTCACGTGCCGTGCTGACTTTCGCGCGAATCTGCTCGGGGTCGACCTGACAGTCACTGGCGCGTCCTTTCTCCAACAGGATGCACGCGTAGGTGCTTGCGCCCAAGTTGCAATCTGGACAGGCATGCGGCACATGCATGCTCGGTATAATTACAGTTGGGTATCTGTAGCGGACATTACGCCATTCGCTAAACCCACGACCCCCAGCGAGGCCTTGGCCCTACCTGCTGGATCGGACCGCCTTGCCTCTGAAGGGATGATTCGCGCGATCGGCCAGGCTGGTTATCAACCCCTTTTCTTTAGAGGATCAGGCATCTACCGTGATGTTCTCCCGTACGTGGAATCCGGCATTCCCGTCGTTCTGGGTCTCGAGATTCCAGACGAAGCAGTGGGCCACGCTGTTACCATCGTAGGCCGTGTCTTTGCCAAACAAGACTGCCCTACAAAAGAGGCTATCGGCTATGTCCCGGCCTATATCGTACATGACGATCAAGCGGGGCCCTACAGGTGGCTCCCCATGTATGAGCGTGCCAGCCAAGATTTTTCCTTCACCGATGATACAATCAAGCGCGCTACATTTAGTGGCATCACCGAGTTAAATGTCCAGCGCGACACAATCACCGCTGTAGCCCTTATGCCCACAAGGGTTTTCTCCACTGCGGCTGCTGCCAAGTGTTCTGCTTGGGATCGGATCGATAGCATCCTAAAAGATTTGCCGAATACCCGACAAAAACTTAAAACGTACAACTTGCCAGCCAACGACAAACTATTGAACGAGCTGCAAACAGCGCACAGTGCCGACCGCATCGTGTTACGGACATACCTGACATCTGCTGCCGGTTACCGTCGCCACCTCTTGGGAGGATCTGCCAGCGATGATCTCAAGGATGCCTTGCTCGATTTTCATTTGCCACACTTTACGTGGATCACCAAGATAGCCACAATCGATTCGTACAATAATTCATCCCCAGGTATGCGGCGCATCTACGGCCATACGGTTCTCGATGCAACATCCACGGGCAAGACGACTGAGGACGTGTTGGTGCTTCACATTCCCGGGCTCCTTTTCACCAAAGACATCAACACGCGAGAAGACCAGCTCGACATCATCGGAGACGACTGGTTGTACGAGTGCCGTGAAAAGCGGCTCAGTTCGTAACCGGCTTAGTTGGTAGGGCCCCATTGTCACCCATGGCCAGTTGGCTATTTCCGTTCTGCGAACATTGATCGCAACCGACATTCTGCCGCGGCATGTCGTAGCCGGCCACGGCCCGGCGAGAGTTCCACCGAAACCATCCGGTCTCGGCATCATCGTACTTCAGACCTGTCAAGTGGAACAGAAAGTCGTCAGCAGCATGCGCACAGGCGATCGCGTTCATGGTGACCACGCTTGGCGCCACCACCTCCGGGTCATCTACATATGCATATCCGCGCTTTGCTGTCTCCGGTACTGCCTCGTCCTGCAACCGTGCTGAGTTGATCAGTCCGTTACACCATAGACATCCTAGCTCTGGCGTCACCAGTCGGCTAACACAGAATATATTTCCTACAACTATGCCAGCACAAAGCGATACAACAGATGCGCAAATGGCTCCCCCTTCATCGTTACCTCCAGTTTATTGAGGCACGTGAAGTCGGACTGCGCACGCTCCCCGGGGGCATACTCCTGATCGAATTAGACTTCCTTCGGATCTCCCTCTATGGCCTTCCACTGCTTTACGCGCCGCTGCAGCGTACGCAACTGGCCCTGCTGGAACCTGCCCGGATGCCTGCGCTGCAACTCGCCAAAGAGCGCCTTCACCTCGAGGCCGGGATTGACTTCCAGGAATGCCCTGGTTTCATCCCACACCTCCGCGAACGGATCCTTGTGCGTGCGCCATGTGTGGGGCTTCTTTGTATCGCTCGGCACCTTGCCCAGACGCACATATTTGCGCGCTGTAGTCTGGCACATGCCAGCCTTGGCCGCTGCCGCTGTTATGGGTACATCCTTTTTCACGACCAACTTGAAAAGAAGAAGGACCTGCTCATCGGTAACCATCTCGGACGCGGATCGGCTGGAACAATTCGCCCATCCACGCCCAGAAACACCTTAAATCCCATTTTTTGTATTTGTCGCAGCCGTAATATCTAAATGTCGCCAAACAGACATGCCAGCGGAGTAGATCCGCTTCGAATCTATGCGGTAATGCTCCTCTATAGCTGTGATGAGCTTGTCGACAAAGTCTACGTCGTCCGTTGTGCTCTCCAGTGTCCAGCCACCTACGTTCCAGTGCGTAGTATCTCCTAGCAGCGAACCCATCGGATACAGAATCATGAAGCCGTGTTCGTCCGCCAGGGGTCGAAAGTCTCCATACTCCATCTGTTGGTGGGCAGTGCTGGTGTAGCCATGAAAATTGAGGACCAAGGGGACGGCTTTGCTGCCCGTATAGGAATCGGGAACGTAAAGGATATATTCGCGCTCCAGTCCGCCGTGCTGCAGCGTCCCGTAAACGGTGCCGGTGGCGGCTTCGTTGGTCGGTTGGGAATCCGCGGGCGATGGGCTGTGACAAGCACCGGCCAGAAGGAGACATAGAATGCCGATTGTGGTAAGCGCGCTTCTTTCCATGGCTTCGTGAAGTTCGGTTTCGGTGACATGACCATATGGCGTTATGCATCTGCTGGTCTGCGTGCAGTTGTCTTTGCCGCTTCACCCTCGATCCGACGTAATGCCAATATCGGCGATGTACCCTTGGTCGGCGTATGCATCATCTGAGAAATTCGCTGTTTAGGTGGAACCTAGCACCTGAACGGCGCCGCCGGCGCCTTTGGGGAAGAAACAATGTCAGGCGCGCTGTCAGGGACTACACCACGGGAAAAGGGATAGTCGTGGCTGTGGCAGCCGCAGAAATCAAGATCTGGGACACGTGCACCCATTATTGCGTTATCGCCTGTTACAAGCCACCCAGGCATGGGCCGGCGGGCAAACCAGCAAGCGACTAAGCTCCCACCTCATCCTCGTTGGGACGCTTCTGCCATCCTGAGACATACGCGCCGGGGACATGCACTCGTGCGCGGATTCCGCGCCGTGCGTGAGAGCTGAAGAGAGGCGCCGACTGTCCGCAGTCCGCTCGACATTCAGCCGCTTCCATCAAGTTGCATGCGGCAGGGGCAGGTTGCCCAGTGGTGTCATTTCCGTAATCAGAGATTCTGCGCTTTCACGCCGCGCCCGCCTTTGCTACGCCTCAGAAAAATCGCGATAGCCAAGGAAGTGCAGTACATACTTCATTTTCGCCGACTTTCCGGGACCGAAGCCCGGTAGCGCCTGCACCCGCTTCTGAACGGTAGTAGCATCAGCTCCGTCGTTCCACAGATTGGCGGCATCTCCATCATA
Organism: Rhodothermales bacterium; assembly: GCA_965216255.1. Taxonomy (GTDB): domain Bacteria; phylum Bacteroidota; class Rhodothermia; order Rhodothermales; family Bin80. Next base: position 1,078,857 of record OZ244148.1, on the reverse strand, counting down.
TTCATCGGCCAGTACGCGGGCCACCCTTCGCGTATAGTCCGCCATCTTATTGGAAAACCGGTGGACGGCCGGTGACTGTGCAAACGCGGTCAGGAATTCTCCGGCATCCATTTCTGCAATCTGCCGCATATTCAGGTGGCCAATCCGTTCGTGGAGCCGGAAAGCACCGGTAAACGCCACTTCTGCGCGGATGCGCTGTTCATACAGCAGGCCCAGAATAATGGCATTGGCGTTGTTCCTAAGCAACTGGTCCACTTGCAGATCGCCTGTAAAGGAGCCTTCTTCGAGTAGCCGGTTTACCAGGCGTGCCATTCCGCCGGTAAGCCTTTCTGTGTTCATCGCCTTTATCTGCATATGGTCCTATAGTTTAGGTACCTTTCGGCGCCAGGTGGAACCGGTTGTAGCGTCCATTACCTCGATGCCAAGCTTATCAATCTGGTCGCGGATGGCGTCAGCTCGGACAAAGTCTCTACGCTTGCGGGCTGCCGCACGCTCGGCGAGCAAACTCGTTACCCGCTCTTCGAGCGGGTCTGTCTGGGCATCAGGTGGGGAAGTCTCCTCATGACAAACGATACCCAATAGTCCGTTTATTCGGTCCAGGAATGTGCGGCCGCTGCGTGCCGAAGCGCTGCTAAGCGCTGGACCTTGGGCAAAGATCTGCTTCACGCCTTCCAGGGCGGTGGCAATGGCTGCCGGCGTGTTCAAATCATCCAGCATCGCGGCCAACGCCTGCCGGTACGTCTCCTCGAGGGATTCGCCCACAAGGTCCGGTCCTTCACCGACCGGCTTTTTCACTAGCGCCGTGGCTTCGCTAAATCGTTGCGTATGGCGCGCACTGTCGCGTAGCGTCGAGAACGTGAAATTGAACGGCTTCCGGTACTGCCCGGAAATCAGTGCCAGCCGGAGCGCAAGAGGGTGGATCCCCTTGCCGCCGTCGGCGGGAGGCGAAACCAGGTCCCGAACAGTGTGAAAGTTGCCCAGCCTTTTTGCCATCTTTCGGCCTTCCACCTGCAGAAAGCGGGAGTGGACCCAGTGCGTCGCGAACGGCTTGCCGCTAAGCTTTTCTGCCTGGGCTATTTCGCATTCATGATGCGGAAAGATGAGGTCCTCTCCTCCCGTGTGCAGGTCAATGGATTCTCCCAGGTAGGTCTGGGCCATTACGGAGCACTCGATGTGCCAGCCCGGAAATCCCCACCCCCAGGGACTATGCCACTGCATCAGATGCCCTGGATCCTTCTTCCAGAGGGCAAAATCGCGTACGTCCCGTTTCTCCGCGTCTACCACCACGGCACGGACAGTCGTCTCTAGCGCACCGGCGGCACTGTTTCCGGAGAGCCTTCCGTATTCGCTGAAGCTCGGAACAGAGAAATACACCCCCTGCTCGGTCTCGTACGCAGCGCCGCACGCAACCAGGGCTTCGATGGCCCTTATCTGCTCCCGAACGTGATCGGTAGCTCTGGGGCGAACGTCAGGTTCGCGCAGATTGAGCGTGCGCCAGTCCTCTACCAGTGCATCGGCATAGTAGCGGGCCAGGTCCCAGACGTTGGCAAACCGCTCTCCCTCCTTGGATCGCAGCGCCATTGCCATCCGGTCTTCGCCGGACGGGTCAATAAAATCATCGGATGTCAGATGGCCTACGTCCGTAATGTTCGTGATGTAGGTGGCCTTCCAGCCAATGGCCTTTGCCGTCCGAAGGATGAGGTCCGAGGTTAGGAACGAGCGGAAATTGCCGATATGTGCATAGGAGTACACCGTCGGTCCGCAGCCGTAAAACCGCAGGTGACCGGGCTGCTGAAGCACAAGCGGCTCCGCTTTTCCGGTCAGCGTGTTGTAGAGAATGAAGCGCTGATCCATAGCACACGAGAAACGATGGCCCGCGGGCAAGGTGCCCTTTTCAACGAGAATACACGGAAGCGCTACCTTACTTGGCGGGCGGCTCTGTCAGGGCCACCTGCAGCGCAGCCTCCACACCGCGGCGGAGCATTAATTCAAGAAATGTGGAGACGGCTATGGCAAACCCCGGAAGGCGTCCCAGGTCAACGCCCCAAAGGGAGGTATCGGCACAGACGGAACGGGCGACGCCGGAAGGATCCCGCTTTGACCAGTGCCTGGCAAGGGTAGGGGCGCGGTCATCGTCTAACGGATAGCGCATGCCGTTTGCATGTCCAGAATACCTGCCGTTAGTACCTTCCCCGCGCATGAATAGCAGAAAGGCAGCAAAGCCGACAGCCATTAAATGCGGCACGCTGCAAGAGCGCGCATAGTGCTCCTGGAGCGATGGCACCACGCGGTGGCGCAATTTGGTCGTGCCCTGGAGCGTGATGTCGATAAGCCGGTGGCGAAGAAACGGATTGCGCCACCGTGCCAAGACTTCGTCTATATAGGGCGCAACGCTGGCTGGTTCTACGGCAAGCGTTGGACCGATCTCATGCCGTAGCAATGCCTCGATATAGGATCCCGTGAGGGGATGCTCCATGTTTTCCAGCACCGTACGGTTGCCGAGGAGAATGCCGAGCGGCACGCTAAGCGTGTGGCCGCCATTAAGAAGTCGCATCTTGCGAAGCCGGTACGGAGCGATGTCGGGCGCAACGACAATGGCGTCCTCTCTGGCGATAAATCCGAGCCGCACATCCCCCTCAATGGCCCACAGCCGATATTCTTCTGCTACGGTCAAGAGGCTGTCCCGATAGCCGACGCGCGCCTCGAATGCAGCAACCTCTGACGGTGCCGGAAGCCCGGGGACAATGCGGTCGACGAGGGTATTGCAAAACGTGTTGGCAGACGTTACCCACTGGACGAATTCCTCTGCCAGGTTCCACCGCCGGGAAGTCTCCACGACCAGCTTGGCCAGGAGGCCGCCGTTGCCGGCAACCAGTTCACACGGCAGTACCACGAGTCCACGATCCGGGTCGCAATTAAAATGCCTGGCCCTTTCGTAGAGGAAGGCCGTCAGCTTGGCAGGAAAGGACCAGGGAGGCAGCGCCTGGAGGCGGTCGCGCTCGGAAAGGGCAAGCCCTACTTCGGTAGTGTTCGAGAGCGCAGCTTCGAGGTCCGGGCTGCGGGCAAGGGCAAGCACCTCTGGCCAGTCTTCCTGAGCGGAAAGTGCGCGGCTGATAGACGTAATGATGCGATGGGACTCCCGGGGCAATTCTGGCGTGCCCCCGCGTATCCACAGCGTATACAGGCCAGCCTGCTCCCTTAAGCAGTCCGCGCGCGTGCGCCCGGTTGACTGTACCGCAACAACACGGCCATTATACCGGCCGCACCGGTTTGCCTCATCGATAAAGCAGTCGGCAAACGCTCGCAGGAATCGCCCGGTGCCAAACTGCACAATGCGCTCCGGCAAGGCGCTGGAGAGAGCATGAATTCGAGGACCAAGAAGTGGCAGTGCCATCAAGTCTGCAGGAAGAAAAAACTAGTCCAGCAAAACCCCAGGGAGCCATTCACTCAGGGCCGGAACAAAGGTTACCACGAGCAGGGAGACAATCATGGCGATAAAGAGCGGCATTAGCGGACGCACGACCCTTGCCATGGTGGTCTGCGCCACGCCAATGCCGACAAAAAGGACGCTCCCTACCGGAGGCGTACATAGGCCGATGCAGAGATTGAGCACCATGATGATGCCGAAGTGCAAGGGATCGATACCCAGCCTCGTAGCTATGGGCAGGAATATAGGGGTAAAGATGAGTACCGCTGGCGTGATGTCCATGATGACGCCGACGCATAGCAGGATGACGTTAATGATCAGAAGAATGAGAATACCATTATCTGTAAGCGAAACCAGCGCGGCAGTCACCGTCTGTGGGATATTGACGTAGGCCATGATCCAGGACATGCCTATGCTGGTGGCAACAAGCAGCAGCACCACGGCGGTTGTGCAGGAGGCATCAACAAAGATCTGTGGCAGGTCGCGCGGACTGATTTCGCGGTACAGGAATGCGAGAATGAGAGCGTAGAGCACTGCGACCGCAGCAGCTTCCGTGGCCGTAAAGATGCCTGCTATGATGCCGCCCATGATGACCACGAGCAGCGTCAGGCTAGGGAGTGCATCGACAAACCGCCGAAGCGTCGTCATGAGCGAGCTTCTGCCCGTTGCCCGGTAGCCCCGCCGGTACGCCATGACGGCGGCTACCACCATCAGCGTCAGGCCTACCAGGATGCCAGGAAGGTATCCGGCTAGAAACAGGGCCGCGATCGAGACACCGCCGCTGGCCAGCGAATAGACGATAAGGATGTTGCTGGGAGGTATGAGCAGACCGGTGGTGGCGGAGGTGATATTGACGGCTGCGGCGTAGTCGCGATCATAGCCTTCCTTTTCCATTTGGGGTGCCATGACCCCGCCGACAGCGGAAGCTGCTGCCACGGCCGAGCCGGAAATGGCGCCAAAAAGCATTGAAGCCATGATATTGACGTGGGCCAGACCGCCGGGAAGCATGCCCAGGATGGATTTGGCAAAATCTATGAGTCTTCGGGCCATGCCGCCCCGATTCATGATCTGGCCGGCAAGGATGAAGAAGGGTATGGCCAGCAGCGCAAAGCTGTCCAGGCCTGTCGCTATGCGCTGCGCTTCCGTGGTAAGTGCAGGCAGCGTCTGTATGCTCAGCACCATGGTAACCAGTGTGGCAAGCCCTATGCTGTAGGCTATCGGAGTGCCGAGCGCCAGCAGCGCAGCAAATGTTAGCACAAGCGCAAGGGCGTCAATTGCTTCCATGAAACTCCTGCAGGATGTGGCTGGCTGCGTAGAAGGCAATCAGGACGCCGCTTATTGGAACGGCGAGATACACGTAGCCGAGTGGAACCTGGAGGGCCGCGGATGTCTGTCCCAGGTAGAGCATAGTCCATACCAGTCTGCCGCCGCCCACCACGAGGACAGCGACGGCAAAGAGCAATGCGAATGCCTCAACGGCTACGGCTGCGGCGCGGCTGCGGGGCAATAGGTCTATGCTCAGGTGTAGCCGCCGCCCGGCCGCATAGCCCGCACCCAATAGGCCCAGCCAGATCATGAGGTAGCGCGCCAGTTCTTCCGTATAGGAGCTCGGGTCGCGCAGCACGAAGCGGGAAATGACCTGCCATAACACGGTAAGCACGAGTGCCCCCATGATGGCCGCAAGTGTGGCAAAGAGAATGCTGTCTATGTAGCTGCGGAGCCGGAGCATACCAGGCGTTCAGGGTGCCTTCATGTCTTGAATGCGCGTGATCAGGGAGTACAGGACCGGATCGTCGCGATAGCTCTCGTAAATGGAGGATACCTTGGCCGCGAACGGAGCCTTGTCGGGGTGCAGTATCTGTACGCCTGCCTCCTCTACGGCGCGCAGCGCTTCGGCCGTGGCGGTCTTCCACAGCTTTCTTTGGTAGGCTGCAGATTCCCAGGCCGATTCGTGTAGCCACTGCTGTTCCTGGCTGGAGAGTGCGTCCCATACGATGGTACTGATAACGAGCACGTCGGGCATGCCGCTATGCTCATCGAGGGCGTAATACTTGCAGATCTCGTAGTGGCGAGAGGTATAGAAGGAAGGAGGATTGTTTTCAGCGCCGTCCACCACGCCCTGCTGGAGAGCCGTATAAAGTTCTCCCCACGAGATTGGTGTAGCGGAGCCGCCGAGGGCATTTATCATCTGGACCTGCGTGGCGCTTTCCAATGTCCGGATCTTGAGACCCGCAAGATCTTCGGGTGAGGCGATGGGGCGTTCCTTGGTGTAAAAGCTGCGGCTTCCGGCATCGTAATAGGTCAGGCCCCGCAGCCAGAATACTTCACTGGAACGCAGGATTTCACGGCCGATCTCTCCCTCCAGAATGGCAAATCGGTGGTCCTCGTCGCGAAAGATATAGGGCAGACTCAATACCTTGTATTGGGGTGCAAATCCCTCCAGGACAGCAGAGGCGACCTTGGTCATGCCAAGACTGCCCAGCTGGAGCAGTTCCACGAGTTGGCGTTCCGTTCCCAGCTGCTGACTGGGGTAGATCTGGATGCGGAGTGTGCCCTGGGACTTCTGCGCTACCCGCTCCTGGAGGAACACCATCGCCTGGTGCACGGGGTGGTTCGTATCCAGTCCGTGGCCTAGTCGTACGATCCGGGCTTCGTCGGCTCTGCTGCATCCCACAAGGAGCAGGATACCGATGATGCCAAGCCTACCACTCATCCTCGTAGCCCGGCCTCGTGACGATCCTGGACCAGTCGCGCTCATTCTCCGTGAAGGCGCCGAGGCACCACACGAACATGAAATCCACCGTGGCCGGAGCAATGGTATCATGAAAATTTGGGGTCACGTTAATGGCCTGCTCATCAAACAGATGCACGTAGGTGTTGACCGGCTCCCCGGGTCGGGCACAGTTCTGAAGCACATACGGCACGTCTCCTGGAATCACGCTGGCGCAGCGGAAATGGTAAATCTCCTCCTTTGCGTCCGCTTCCAGGCCATAGGGGCCGCCAGGACCATGAAAGTGTGGGGGATAGCTGCCCACACCGCCCACGTGGGCCATGAACGTGTCCCCGAAGAGTAGCCGGCAAGCCCCGATATTCTGGTCGACGAGCTTGTACACCGTGCGCTTCGACATGGGCCTCTTGGTGCCGACATCCGCCGCCAGCACCGTCCCTTCAATGTCGGTATGCCGGACGAGGGCCTCCGGGTACTTGGTATGGCAGTCTACCGCCCTGAATTCGCTGACATCACACCGCTCGGCCGCCGAGGCTATGCGGATCGCTTCGTCTAGGCCGACATACAGGACGTCTCCCATGCCCAGCGTATGCGCGCCGGAGCGCGTGTCGATGCGTGCGCGCCCGCGATTGACGTAGAACAGGGCCTCTTCCGAGGCGCCCGTGGCAACCTTGATCGGTGCGTAATGTGCGCTTTCCGGGTCAAGGGCGATGCGGGCCATGCGCAGGTAGCGGAAGCTGGAGTTGGATCCCGCAATGATTTCGGTGCGCTGGTTGAGCACGGGTCGTGCGTCAAAAAGCTCTACCTCCCGCAGTGCGGAGCTGCCCGGTACCACCGCGCGGCCTGCCATGGCGCGTGCTGTGGCAGGCTTCGGCGGCCCGGTAACGAAGGGTCCTATTGTACGAGGCTGTACCATATCGGGCTGATGCTTGCCGTGAACGTACTGCATAGGCTGTGCGATTGTCAAGGCTATCCGGCTTATCTTGGCGTGCACCAGGCCCGATTCCATGGCAGCTTTTCTACACGAGGATTTTCTTTTGGAAAGTCGGCCCGCCCTGCGGCTCTATCATGACTATGCCGCGCCGATGCCCATCATCGACTATCACTGCCACCTTCCTGCAGAAGACATTGCGTGCGACCGCAGGTTCGAAACCCTAACGGCCGCCTGGCTTGAAGGAGATCATTACAAGTGGCGGGCCATGCGCATCAACGGCGTCCCGGAGCGCTATTGCACGGGCGCTGCCTCCGACTGGGAGAAATTTCAGAAATGGGCCGAAACCGTGCCCTATACGGTAATGAATCCGCTCTATCACTGGACGCACATGGAGCTTCGCCGACCCTTTGGGATCCAGACCATACTGGGACCGGCCACGGCTCGGCGCACTTACGAACGCTGCAACGAGCTCCTGCAGCAGGATGCATTCACCGTGCGCGCAATACTAAGCCAGATGCAGGTACGCCTGGTCTGTACGACCAACGACCCTTGCGAATCCCTGTGGGAGCATGACGAGCTCCGCGAGCTGGACCTGAAGGTCCTGCCGGGTTTTCGTGCAGACCGGGCCTCGGCCATAGAGGACCCCGTGGTATACCGCGCGTATCTGGAGAAGCTCTCTGAAGCCGCAGACGTCGAAATTACCAGTCCGCGCACCTTGCTTGGCGCCCTGGAGCGGCGCCATGATTACTTCGCGCGCCGGGGCTGCCGGGCCTCGGACCACGGCGAGGAAGTACTGTATGCCGAGCCGTACTCGGACCGTGTTATTGAATGCATATTTCAGGCCCTACTGGACGGGCGCGTGCCGTCTGCGCACGAGGTGGCTCTCTTCAAGTCCTGGCTACTGTTCGAACTTGCTGTAATGGATCACGCCTCGGGCTGGGTGCAGCAGTTTCATCTTGGCGCCTTGCGCAATGCCAACACGCGTGCGCGGCGTGATCTCGGGCGCGACACGGGCTTTGATTCCATCGGAGACATCCCCATAGCGAGCAGTGTTGCCCGTTTTCTCGACCGGCTTGAGCAGGCCGGTACGCTGGCAGCCACCATCCTGTATTCGGTCAATCCGGCGCACAACGAGGTTTTGGCTACCATGGCGGGCAACTTCTGCGGCGCAGACAAGCCCGGGAAGATACAGTTTGGGACGGCCTGGTGGTTCCTCGACCAGGAAGACGGCATGCTACGCCAGCTTACGGCCTTGGCCAACATGGGGCTGCTTAGCCGGTTCGTCGGCATGTTGACGGACTCCCGTAGCTTCCTCTCCTTTCCCCGCCACGAATACTTCCGCCGCATTCTATGCAACATGATAGGGCGGGAGGTAGCGCGGGGCGCGCTTCCCGATGATATGGCCTGGCTGGGCAGCATCGTGGAGAATATCTGTTACCACAATGCACGGAAGTATTTCGGGTTTGAACTATGAATGGGTCTACAGCGACACGCCCCGCTTCCACGGAATAAAGTCGTACTGACACAGTCTGGCGGCTTTCGTTGCTACGCAGCCGCTGGCTACTTCAACAACGAGTTCCAGAATCCTTTCGCCCAATTCCTCCATCCTCTCATCGCCCGTGATGATTCTGCCGGCATCAAGATCGATGATGTCCGGCATGCGCCTTGCAAGCGCCGAATGCGAGGAAATCTTGATCACCGAAGCTGCCGGATTGCCGGTCGGAGTACCCAAGCCTGTCGAGAAGAGGATGATTTGCGCACCGGCGCCTGCGATGGCGGTCGTTGACTCCACGTCACCTCCGGGTGTGCAGAGCAGGTTCAGGCCACGGGCCGTGGCGTAGCCCGGGTAGTCCAGCACGTCCGCTACAGGAGATGTCCCGCCTTTTCGGGCAGCGCCCGCGGACTTCATCGCGTCCGTAAGCAGACCGTCCCGAATGTTGCCCGGTGAGGGATTCCTGTCAAACCCCGACCCCACGGCTTCGGCGAGCGCTGCGTAGCTGTGCATGAGCCGGACGAAGCGCTCCGCTGCCTCCCGGGAAGCGCACCGGTCTATGAGGGCCTGCTCGATACCACAGAGTTCGGGGAACTCCGCCAGAATGGCACGGCCACCAAGGGCAACCAGCAAGTCTGTCGCATGCCCCATGGCCGGATTGGCCGATAGTCCCGAAAAGCCGTCGGAGCCGCCGCATTCGAGCCCCAGCGTGAGGCTTTCCAGAGGTGCCGCGCTCCGCCGAAGGCGATCTGCCTCCCGGAGCGCCGTGAAGGTTTGGGACGTGGCGTCGCTCAGCAGGGAGTGCGCACTGGCAAAGTCCTGCTGCCGGTAGGTTAGCACGGGCTTGTCGAAGCGCGGATTACGGCGATGAATCTCCTCCTCAAGGAGCGCGATCTGGGCGTTTTCGCATCCGAGGCTCAGCACCGTCGCACCGGCCACGTTTGGGTGGTGAAGGTAGCCCGCGAAGAGCCCGCAAAGGCTGCGTGCATCGTGCCGCGTGCCGCCACATCCGCCTTCATGCGTCAGGAAATGAATGCCATCCAGATTCGGGAACACGCGCGGACGCTCCGCTCTTTCGCTATCAGCCGGACGATGCCGGCGCAGTAGTTCCGGGGAGGCTCCTTGCCGGTGCAGCCGTGCCAGCTCCGCTACCTGGTCCCGGTATACCGAAGGTACGGCGTAGCCCAATTCCTGCTCGAAAGCGGAGCGCAGGACGTCTACATTGCGGTTTTCGCAGAATACGAGGGGCAAAACCAGCCATCGGTTGGCTGTGCCAACCTGGCCGTCGGATCGGTGATATCCCCAGAAATGCCGCTCTTGCCAGCGCGTGACATCGGGCGCAGCCCATGCGCCGGCAGGCCCACCAATCGCAAACGGAGCGGTATCGTGGGCGATATTGCATGTGGTGAGCAGCTCGCCTTGGCCAATAGGCTCCACGGCACGGCCCACGAGAGTGCCATACATGTGGACGGCATCGCCCGTGGCCAGAGGCCAGGCGGCAAACTTGTGCTTTGCCGGAATGTCCGTTGCCAGGTGAAAGCGTGTGCCGCCTGTGGAGACCTGATGGCCACGCGGCAGCGCTGCGAGCGCGACGAACACGTTATCGGCGGAATGAATCCGGAGAAAATCCCGCCCCATTCAATGCACCGAGGAATAGTCGCCCACGTTAAGGGTGTGCGCGTGGCCGTCCACGGTGGCATAGGCGCCGACGAAGGAATTGGCCAGGACGGCGCGGCGGACGCTGGCCCCTTCAAATATGACGCTGTCCCGGATGACGGCGCCTTCAATGCGCGCCCCCTTTTCAATGGATACGTTGGGGCCTACAACAGAGTCCACGACCCTTGCTTCGGGACCAATGTACACGGGCTCGACGACGACGCTGTTCTCGAGTGAGCCGGCAGCATAGCTGCCGGGCCGGATCAGATGGCGCGTCGTATCGAAGAGGGCAGCGAGCGTGCCGCAGTCAAGCCACTCTTCCACCGTGGCCGTGTGAAATACGTGGTCCTGTTTCAGGAGGATGTCGAAGGCATCTGTCAGGTAGTATTCGCCGCCTTTCCCCCGGATCCGGTTGTCGAAAAGGTGCGCGATGGCCTGGCGCAGAACACCCAGGTCGCGCACGTAATAAATTCCTATAAGGGCTTCGCGTGAGATCAGGGTCTGGGGTTTTTCCACCAGTGCTACCACGCGCTCACCTTCGCGCACCGCCACGCCAAAGCGGCTGGGGTCATCCACATCCTTGACCCAGACGACAATATCTGCGCCCTCCAGCGTGACAGGCGCCCCCATGGTAAATACGGTGTCGGCATACACGACCACGCCTTCTCCGCAGAGGTGGTCCGCCGCAGCGGCCACGGCATGGGCTGTGCCTAGCGGGTCGTGTTGCACCACGAAATGGGGCGCTACCCGCAGGCGCCGGCACATGGCGGAAAGGGCATCCCGTACCTCCTGTCCAAAGCTGGGCCCCAGTATGAAGATTACTTCGTCGACAGGACGTGGAAGCACGCCGGCAAAGCCGTCCACTATACGCTCGACCATGCTCTTGCCGGCCACGCTCAGTAGCGGCTTGGGCGTAACGGAGGACTGGGGCCGTAGACGCTTGCCGCGGCCCGCCATGGGGATAATAAGTTTCATGTGGCTACTCCATGGAGAGCACAAGATGGGAGCTCTCTTCGTGGCGGATTTCATCCACGGGGCTGGCCTTGCCCTCGCCGCCGTAAAGACGGTTGGGACAGTTGACAAGGATGGCATCGCTGGAGCCAACGTTGCGGTAGGCGTGGATAACGCCCGGAGGCACGGACACGGCAGCAGGACATCTCTCGCCCAGGTCCGCAACCTGCCGGTGTCCCCGTGTGGGAGAGTTCTTCCGGCTATCCCACAGATAGAGACGAAACGCGCCGCTGAAGAATACAAAGAGGTCCGTTTGGTCACGGTGCTCGTGCGGGCCGCGTGTAACGCCGGCATGCGTCAGGGACACGTATCCCATGGCCGGGTGCAGCCCCGGCGGAAGCGTATCATGGCGGAAAAATTCGCAGAGCCACCCCCGGGAATCCGTATACCGCTCCAGCGGCATGATGCGGCAGTCTGGAATGGGCGCGTTGGTCCAGTGCACGGGATTACATGTGTTGGTAGACGACATCGCGGGCTAGCTGGTTGGCCTTGTGCCACCCGTCCAGCGTGCCGGCATCGCCCCACCAGCCTTCAAGGATTCCGTACGTGAGCTGGCCTTTCCGGACATAGGCTGCATTTACGTCGCTGACCTCGAACTCGCCGCGGCGACTGGGCAGGAGGCCGCGGATAACGTCGAAGACCTGGGTATCGTAGAAATAAATGCCCGTTACGGCGTACGAACTGGGTGGTACCGCAGGCTTCTCAACAATATTTATTATGTCGCTACCGTCGAATTCGGCAACGCCGTATTGTTCAGGATCGGGCACTTCCTTGAGCAGGATGCGGGCACCGCGAGCCTGACTGCGGAACGCCGCAACGTGGCAGCAGAGGCTGTCAGCCACTATGTTGTCCCCCAGCATGACCAGCATGGGACTGGAGCCGGCAAAATTGTCGCACAGGCCGATAGCCTGCGCAATGCCGCCCGGCTGGTCCTGCACGCGGTAGGTCAGATCCAGCCCCAGTTCGTGGCCGCTTCCCAGGAGATTGACCACATCGCCCATGTGCTCCGGGCTCGTTACCACGGCAACCTGTTCTATGGCTGCCTCCCGGAGGCGCGCCAGCGCGTGGTAAATCATGGGGTAGCGACCAACCGGCAGCAGGTGCTTGTTGGTGACCTTGGTTAGCGGAAACAGCCGGCTTCCGGTGCCTCCGGCGAGCACTATGCCCTTCAGTTCGTGCATATGCGCGGATTTATTGAGGACTATTGATGCGCTTCGCGCCGTGCCTGCACCAGGTCTGCCTCCACCATCTCCTGTATCATGGCATCCAGCGTGGAGCTGGGAGACCAGCCGAGTTCATCCCGGGCCTTAGCCGCATTGCCGACTAGCGCATCGACCTCGGCAGGCCGGAAATAGCGCGCATCTACCGCGACGAGCGCCTTCCCTGATTGCGCGCAGCAGCCCGTTTCATCGATTCCTTGGCCCGCCCATTGAAGGTCTATGCCGGCCGCCGCAAAGGCCTCGGTACAGAATTGCCGTACCGTGGTGGATTTCCCGGTGGCCAGCACGTAATCGCCAGGAGCCTGCTGCTGCAGCATAAGCCACATGCCCTCGACATAATCGCGGGCATGCCCCCAGTCACGCGATGCGTCGAGATTGCCCAGATATAGCCGTTGTTCCAGGCCGTGCCTTATGCGGGCAGCGGCGCGTGTGATCTTGCGCGTTACGAATGTTTCTCCCCGCACGGGGCTCTCGTGATTGAACAGGATGCCGTTGCACGCGAAGAAATCGAATGCTTCCCGGTAGTTTACGGTAATCCAGTGCGCGTAGAGCTTGGCCACGCCGTACGGGCTGCGGGGATGGAACGGCGTCGTTTCGCTCTGGGGTACTTCACGTACCTTGCCGAACAATTCGCTGGTAGAGGCCTGATAGAACCGGACCCTATGCTGTATGCCGAGTATGCGGATGGCTTCCAGCAGTCGAAGCACGCCGAGCGCATCGGCATTGGCCGTGTATTCCGGTGTTTCGAAGCTCACCTGGACGTGGCTCTGCGCGCCCAGGTTGTAGATCTCATCCGGCTGCGTCTCCTGCACGAGGCGAATTAGATTGGTAGCGTCCGTCAAATCGCCGTAGTGGAGGAAGAAGCTTACGTCCTTCGCGTGGGGGTCCTGGTATAGATGGTCGATGCGGTCGGTGTTAAAGAGGCTGGCCCGGCGCTTGATCCCGTGGACCACGTACCCCTTCTCCAGAAGCAGTTCCGCAAGGTAGGCGCCGTCCTGACCCGTTATCCCTGTAATGAGTGCCTTCTTGCGCATGGGCTTACGCGGCGTTTTGGATATACCAGGCATAGGTCCGGCGCAGGCCATCTGCCAGAGGCGTGGACGCTGCCCATCCTAGGCTTCGCATGCGTGATACATCGACAAGCTTGCGCGGCGTGCCCTCCGGCTTGGACCGGTCGTGCACTACAAGGCACCGACTGCCGACAGCCTCCTGAATCAACTGCGCCAGGGCATTGATGGTCAGGTCTTCACCCACCCCCACATTGAGCAGCGTATCGGGTGCCGCGGCATGCAGATCGCCCTCAGGCTGCTCCAGTACGTACAGGCACGCGTCTGCAAGGTCTTCGCTGTAGAGAAATTCGCGCCGCGCCGCGCCGCTACCCCACAGCTTCACCGGAGCATTCCCGTCCAACTTGGCTTCGTGAAACTTGCGCAGCAGGGCAGGTAGCACGTGACTGGTGTCTAGATCAAAATGGTCGCCGGGCCCATACAGATTGGTGGACATCAGTGAGACGAAGTCACAGCCGTGCTGTTGCCTGAGTGCCTGGCAAAGTTTTACGCCCGCGATCTTGGCTACTGCGTACCATTGGTTGGTGGGCTCCAGGGGTCCGGTCAAGAGGTATTCTTCGCGGAGGGGCTGCGGGGCATGCTTGGGATAAATGCATGTGCTACCAAGAAAAAGAAGGCGCTTTACGCGCGTCCTAAAGGCAGCCTGGATCACATTATTCTGTATGGAGAGGTTATCGCCGATAAAGTCTGCAGGATAGCGGTCATTGGCTAGAATGCCACCGACGCGGGCAGCTGCAAGAACCACGTATTCGGGCCGGTGCTGGCTGAAGAACCGGTCTACGGCGCCATGGCACCGGAGGTCCACATCGTCGGACGTCGCCAGAAGCAGTGATTGGTAGCCCGCACGCTCAAGGCGCCGGACAACGGCGGAGCCGAGCAGCCCGCGGTGCCCGGCCACGTAAATGCGCGCGGTCTTCGTGGTTAGGCGCATGGCTTGCGTCAGGGGCCCTCGTCTGCCAGGCGTGCCTTGACGTAGGCCAACGTGCGTCGCAGGCCCTCCAGACGAGGCACGCTGGGATTCCAGCCGAGCAGTTTTCGAGCGGCAGCGGTGTCGGGCTGTCGACTCTTGGGGTCGTCCGCCGGCAGAGGGGCAAATGTGAGCGTACTGTGGCTACCGGTTAGTGAGACTATCTCGCGCGCGAACGCAAGGACGCTGACCTCTTCGCGGCTACCGATATTGATGGGCTCGGCCACTGTGCTCTGAAGCAGGCGGACAATCCCCTCGACGGTATCATCGACAAACGTGAATGACCGGGTCTGCTCGCCCGAGCCGTAAATCGTCAAGGGCTCTTCCCGCAGGGCCTGTCGCATGAAATTGGGCAAGGCACGGCCGTCGTACATGCGCATGCGGGGCCCGAAGGAATTGAAAATCCTCGCGATGCGCGTCTGCACTCCATGGTAACGGTGATAGGCCATGGTTATCGCTTCGGCGAAGCGCTTGGCTTCGTCATAGACTCCGCGCAGACCCGTGGGGTTTACGTTGCCCCAGTACGTCTCCTTCTGCGGATGCTCGAGCGGGTCACCGTAGACCTCGCTGGTTGAAGCCAGCAGAAAACACGCATCCTTGCTCTTGGTCAGTCCGAGCGCGTTGTGGGTACCGAGCGCGCCCACCTTCAGGGTCTGGATAGGCAGGCGGAGGTAATCAATGGGGGAGGCCGGTGAAGCAAAATGCAGCACGAAATCCACGGCGCCCTCCACTTCAATAAATCCGGTGACGTCGTGCTCAATAAGCTCGAAGCGTGGATGGCCGTGCAGGTGCGCAATATTGTTGGGCGATCCCGTAAGGAAATTATCCACGCACACCACTACATGCCCCTCATCGAGGAACCGGTCACAGAGGTGTGAACCCAGAAAACCAGCACCTCCGGTAATGACGGTACGCGGCATGTCGCTTTCTACGAAGTTGATCGCTCTAGGTGCCAGGGATCGGGATGAATGCCCTTAATGCCGAATCCAGCGGGCGTAGCTGGTCCGGATACGTCTCCCGGATAAGGGCGCGCGCCAGTGCACGCGTGGCATCAACAAGCCGCACGCCCTCGGCGCGCGGCTCGCCAACGGCGAGCGGCAGTTCGGTACAGCCAAGAATGACGGCTTCCGCACCTCTCTGCCCCAGGTGCCGGATTGCGCCAAGCACCCATTGGCGCGCCTCATCCGTCACGGGGTTGGAATGGGCCTTGATGCCGTAGTCGGGATCAAAAATGGCACGGTTTACCAGGCCGTCGGCTACATTATCTGCCGGCATGACCGCCGTCAGGCCGGCGGCCGTAATCTGGTCCCGGTACAGGCCAATACGGTGCAGTGCGAGCGTGGACAGCGGGCCGACACGCTGAATCCCCGGCACCGAATGCCGGGCGAAGGCGACGGCCTCCTTGATCAGGTGCAATAGTCGCACTCGGCTGGGCAGTGCTTTTGCAATGGCATTAAAGATCACGGGCGCATGCGCGCTATTGCACGGCATGCCGACGACAACTGAACCCAGGCGGGAGAGGTCCGCTACTGCGGCGGCAATGCTTGGCGCAGGATTGGTTTGACTGCGTCCCAGAATGTAGGCGCTTCTGTCCTGGATCTTGTGTGCGTACGACAGCATGGCCACAGGAAGGTGTTCCTGGTCCGAAGCGGCGCGGGTTTCATCGAAGATCTTGCGCACAAGGTCGATGCCGGCATAGGGTCCCATGCCGCCTACGACTCCGATAGTGGGCTCGTCTTTCATGCCTGGATCCATGGCGGAATGTGCGAAGATAGGGCACGCCGGCGTCCGAGGCCGGCCTTTATTTTTGAACAGCACTTTCCTATATTTGCGGGCTTGTACAACCCAATAGGCCAAAACATTCCAACCCAGCGCCCTTAGCATACATCGTGCCCGGTGGTCTAATGGCAGGACAGCGGCCTTTGGAGCCGTCAGTGGAGGTTCGAGTCCTCCCCGGGCAACCTAGCCGGCTTAGTGACAATGGCAACCACGGGATTACCCATAGGGCTGTTTGCAGGTAGCAGCAATCCGGCGCTGGCGGCACGTATTGCTGCGGACTACGGTCAGGAACTGGGCTGTCTTACGTGCAAGGTGTTTTCCGATGGGGAGATTTACGTGCGCTATGAAGAGTCCATTCGCGGCCGGGATGTTTTCATCATCCAGAGTACGTATCCCAATGCCGACAACTGGATGGAGCTCCTGTTGCTGATAGATGCCGCAAAGCGGGCCTCGGCAGCACGGGTCACGGCCGTGCTGCCGTATTTCGGCTATGCCCGGCAGGAGCGTAAGGACCAGCCGCGCGTGGCTATAGCGGCCAAGCTTATGGCAGATATGCTTGGCGTGGCGGGCATAGACAGGCTGCTTACGATGGACTTGCACGCATCGCAGATACAGGGTTTTTTCAATGTGCCGGTGGATCACCTGTATGCCTCGGGCGTTCTTGTGGACTACTTGATCGACCTCGGCGACACTAATCTTGTGGTCGTTGCGCCGGATGTGGGGGCCATAAAGATGGCGAGGGCTTACGCCAACCGGCTGCACGGCGATCTTGCTGTCATAGACAAGCGTCGGCCGAGCCAGAACGAGGCGGAAGTAGTCAATATTATTGGCAACGTTAAGGGCCGAAACGTGCTCCTGATTGACGATATTATCGATACGGCAGGCACGCTCACGGGTGCAGCGAATGCGCTTCGCGAAGCGGGCGCCCGCAACATCACGGCGGCCTGTACGCATGCGCTCCTCTCCGGACCTGCGTATTCCCGCATCGAATCTTCGGCGTTGGACCGACTCGTGGTCACCGACAGTGTCCCGCTAAGGCGCGAGTCCAGCTTCGTAGAAGTGGTGGGAGTAGCGCCCATGTTTGCCGACGCCATTAGCCGCATTTCCACGGATGCCTCGGTATCCATTCTATTTTGGCCGTAACAGGTACTTGCCATGGACGTAGTTACACTATCTGCGCAGAGCCGGGCACCCGGCAAAAAGGGGGCACGGGCGCTACGGCGCGACGGCAATGTGCCGTGCGTGCTGTATGGACGCGGCCTAGAAACGGTCGCCTTCCAGATCGAGGAAAAGAGCCTGGGCTCGCTCATTTATTCCGCCGAAACGCACCTGGTCAAGATCCAGGTTGAAGACGACGAGTGGGAGTGTATTGTGAAGGACATCGCGTTCCATCCGGTTACCGATCGTCCGCTGCATGCCGACTTTCAGGTCCTTAGCCAGCACAGCAAGGTGACGCTGACAGTGCCTATACGCTATTTGGGTACGCCGGTTGGCCAGGCGCATGGCGGTAAGATCAGCGTGGTCATCAACGACGTTGCGGTTTCCTGTTTGCCCCGGCATATCCCTTCGCAGATCGACGTGGATACCACGCAGGTAGAAATTGGCCAGTCGATTCATATTGGAGATTTGGATTTCGAACACTTGGAATTTCTAGCCCCTGCCGACCAGATTCTAATGGCGATCGAGCGGCCACGCATGGAGGTGGAAGAGGAAACGGAAGAGAGTACTGTGGATGAGGAAGAGGAATAGGGGTCTGCGTATTGGCCGGCGGATGGGGGCACAATGCGTGCTATGGCGCAAGGAGGGCGGCTTATCATTGGCCTGGGCAACCCTGACCCGGAGTATGCGCCGACGCGGCATAACATCGGATTTCAGGTCGTTGCTGCGCTTGCCCTTCGCGCCAGAACTGCATTTGTAAGAGATGGTCGGGCGCAGGCGTTGGTTGCCGCAGCCCGGTTTCGCGGCTGCCGGGCGTTGCTTGTCAAGCCGCAGACCTTCATGAATCGCAGTGGGCTGTGTGCGCAGGGTCTGGTACGCCGCTACGGGCTTGCGCTGCAAGACATCCTGGTTGTAGTGGATGACATCTATCTGCCCTTCGGCCAGCTCCGCCTTCGGGCCGAAGGCGGAGCGGGAGGACACAACGGGATCCAGGATATCATAGACCGACTAGGCAGCGGCGACTTCCCCCGCCTGCGTCTGGGAATTGGCGGTGAATTTGCACGTGGCCGGCAATCCGATTACGTCTTGTCGCCGTTTACCAGAACGGAGTTACCTATCGTTGAGCGCACCCTTGAAAAGGCCTGCGATGCCGCATCCATGTTTGTAACAGACGGTATCGTTACGGCCATGAACCACGCTAACCGGCGCAGCACAGAGTAACACGGCTGCGCCTTCAACTTAGTACTACTGAGCCCAATGCAATGTCCGTCCAGCTAATTTTAATCCTTGTTCCAGCTACCGGCCTTGTGGCACTGGTTTTCGCCCTAATGCGCGCGCGATGGGTCGTGCGGCAGGATCCTGGTACCGACGCAATGGTGGAGATTGCGGCCTACATAGCAAGCGGGGCCCGGGCATTCCTGCGCCGGGAATATCGCGTGCTATCCGTGTTTGTGCTCTCCATGGCAGCGGTGCTTGTGCTGGCCAATATGACTGAGCGTGCCGTGGACGGGGAAGTGATCAATTCACCGCTGATTGCCATCTCGTTTCTTGTTGGCGCCTTCTGCTCTGCCGCTGCCGGCTTTGCCGGCATGACCGTAGCGACAAAGGCTAACGTGCGCACTACGCAGGCCGCGCGCACGGGACTGGGCCCTGCCCTCAATGTCGCCTTCTCGGGCGGGCTTGTGATGGGGCTCTGCGTGGTGGGATTGGGCGTCCTGGGCCTGGGCCTGCTTTTTCTGGCTTACGACAATTTTACCACGTGGACCGACGTGCGGGTCGTCAACGTGATCGCCGGGTTTTCGCTTGGCGCCTCGTCCATTGCACTCTTTGCACGTGTGGGAGGCGGCATCTACACCAAAGCGGCGGACGTGGGAGCGGATCTCGCCGGCAAGGTATATGAAGGCATTCCGGAAGATGACCCCCGCAATCCGGCCACCATTGCCGATAACGTCGGGGACAACGTCGGGGACGTAGCGGGTATGGGCGCGGATCTCTTCGAAAGCTACGTGGGATCCATAATTGGCACCATGGTGCTGGGAACGGGCTTCTTTAGTGCCTTTGGTGAAACGTCCATTCCCGCGGGCAACCTTGCAGCCGTGCTGCTGCCACTCGTTCTGGCCGGTACGGGTATCCTGGTGGCGATCCTCGCGTCATTTTTCGTCCGCGTGCGCAAAGGGGGCAGTCCCCAGACCGCACTGAACCTGGGAGAATTCGGGGCCAGTGCCATTATGGTGGTGGCGGCCTTCGTGTTCATTCGCTGGATGCTGCCCGAAAGCTGGACTGCCACGACGCCCATAGTAGGCACGTTCGACTACACATCTCTCGGCGTATTCTATGCGGTCGTTATCGGACTTGTGGCGGGTGTTACTATAGGCCTTGCCACCGAATATTTTACTTCCACCGCCACGCGGCCAACCCTCGGCATTGCGCGGCAGAGTATTACGGGTGCGGCCACGAATATCATTGCCGGGCTGGGCGTCGGTATGTATTCTACGGCCATTCCGGCGCTTGTCATCGCACTGGCGATCATAGGCGCATTCTCGTTTGCGGGACTGTACGGCATAGCCATTGCGGCAGTCGGCATGCTTTCGGTGACAGGCATTCAGCTCGCGGTGGACGCGTACGGTCCGATTTCGGACAATGCAGGCGGCATAGCGGAGATGGCACACCTCCCGCCGGAGGTGCGCGAGCGAACCGATCAACTGGATGCGGTCGGCAACACCACGGCGGCGATTGGCAAGGGCTTTGCCATCGGGTCTGCCGCGCTGACGGCGCTTGCACTCTTCGCAGCCTTCATGCAGCAGGCCGGGGTGGAGGCCATCAATGTAGCCGACCCGAGGATTCTCGCCGGTCTGCTCATAGGTGCCATGCTGCCCTACGTGTTTAGTGCCATGGCCATGGCGGCCGTCGGGCGCGCCTCTGGAGACATGATCCGCGAAGTAGGCAGGCAATTTGCCGAGATCGCGGGCCTGCGTGAAGGAACGGCAAAGCCAGACTACGACCGGTGCATTGATATATCGACCGCTGCCGCCATTCGGGAAATGATTGCACCGGGAGTGCTGGCCTTCGTTGCTCCGGTTGTGATTGGATTCATTGACAAGGATATGCTGGGCGGCCTGCTGGTTGGTGTCACGGTTTCAGGCGTTCTGTTTGCCATATTCCAGTCCAACGCCGGAGGTGCCTGGGATAACGCCAAGAAGCGCATAGAAAGCGGGTTGAGCATCGATGGCGTGAAACTTGGCAAGGGTACAGATGCGCACAAGGCCGCCGTGGTGGGCGATACGGTTGGAGATCCGTTCAAGGATACATCAGGCCCTAGCCTTAACATTCTGATCAAGCTTATTGCCGTGGTGGCGCTTGTCATCGCCCCGCTGATTGCATAGCCGGTCTCGATTCGTCGTGCATGGGTCCTGCGTACGGATTATTTTGAGCTCAATTCGACGCGAATACGGCGCACTGCTTCGATGGCTACGGTAGATATCTGCATGCCCAAAATGGGCGAGAGCATCACGGAAGGGACGGTCATCGTCTGGCACAAGAAGGTGGGCGACCGGGTAGAGCTCGACGAAACGGTGCTCGAGATAGGAACGGACAAGGTAGATACGGACGTTCCGTCACCTGCGTCCGGCACTGTCCACGAAATAATTGTTGCCGAAGGGGAGACTGTCGATGTAGGCACCGTCATCGCCCGGGTCGCGACATCAGCCGAGGCGGGCACAGATCCTGATCCGGTTCCGGAACCGGATCCAGCTCCTTCCGCTGCGGATGTGCCGGTGGTCATGCCCAAGATGGGAGAGAGCATTACGGAAGGGACGGTTATCGTCTGGCACAAGAAGGTGGGCGACCGGATAGAGCTTGATGAGACGGTGCTCGAGATAGGAACGGACAAGGTAGATACGGATGTCCCGGCGCCCGCCGCCGGGTTCCTCAAAGAGATACGCGTGGCGGAAGGGGAGACCGTCGCGGTCGGCACCAGCATAGCCGTTATTGCTTCCACGGCTCCGCCCAGAGTTGCTCCTGGCAAGACGAAGACGGCGAAGCCCCGGAAGCCCAGCCCGGTGCCACCGGAGCAAGCTACTGCGCCTCCGCAGGAGGCCGCCTCCGTTGCGCGGCGTCTTGGTGATGGAAGATTTCTGTCTCCGCTAGTGCGTGCGATAGCGGAAACCGAAGGACTCTCCATGCAGGACTTGGAAGCCATTGATGGATCAGGCCGCGAGGGGCGCCTGACCAAGCAGGACATGCTGGACTATCTGCAAAGAACTGCCGAGCCATCGACGGAGGATGAACGCGTTGAAATTGTGGAAATGGACCGCATGCGGCAGCTTATTGCCCGCCATATGAGCCATTCCAAAGCCACGGCCGCCCACGTGACGTCGTTTGCCGAAGCGGATGTTACCAGGCTTGTCCGGCTCCGCGAGGCCAACAAAGAGCGCTTCCTCGAGCGGGAAGGTATCAAGCTTACGTATACCCCGTTCTTTGTCCACGCTGCCGTCGAGGCCCTGCGCAAGCATCCCTTGCTCAATGCTTCCGTGGATGGCAGCCGCATTTTGCTTAAGAAGGACTATCATGTCGGCGTGGCTGTGGCCTTAGGGGAGGCCGGGCTGATTGTCCCTGTAATTCGTCATGCTGGACGCCAGAGCATAGGAGGATTGGCCCATGCCGCACATGATCTCGCACATCGCGCGCGTACCAATGACCTGCAGCCGGATGACCTGCAAGGAGGTACCTTCACGGTGACGAACATTGGCTCGCTGGGCTCCATTATGGGTACGCCCATTATTCTGCAGCCGCAGGTAGCCATTCTGGCTACGGGGGCCATAAAGAAGCGTCCGGTTGTGCTGGAGGATCCCAGATTGGGTGACGTAATCGCGGTGCGCAGCACGATGTATATTTCCTTGTCGTATGATCACCGTATTATTGATGGTGCCATGGGTGTGTCATTCTTGCGTAGGTTTGTATCGGTAATCGAGAATATGGAGGCGACTGCCTTGGTGTGACGCGCATCGGCTTCGGGCGCAACCTTAGTCACGGGATGGCTGGTGCGCATACGCACATCTCTTGCGCCTGGTATTTGGAAATCCGGACTGCGCCTATTCCGCTCGACCAGGATCGTGGCTGCGCCCGACGCATCCGGATGCAGGCGTAGCGACCACGGGAGGCGGTTGGCTTGGCGCGTAGCCGCCGCATTGCCTCACCCGGCACTGCTTCGATAGGTCGCAGTGCTCCGAAGTACCTGGAAGCGCTCCGCGGCTGACGGCTATGCCTTTCCAGCTTCGTGCGCGGAGTGCCTTTGTCACTATGGCATATTATGCGTATATAGGTTGACGGCTGCGTGTAGGCCACCCCATGGGCCCGAGGCCCGTTTTAGCTCTGCCACTGACGCGATCAATCTGATACGGATGCCGCCAAGACAGCCATTCAGCTCACCCGCAAACCTCGATTGCGAGCCGGTTACCCTACGGGAACTCGAGCGGCTTCTCGAGTTGTTTCTGACGGCGTGCCTGGAGGATAAGAGCGGCGAAACCGTGGGAACGTATCGCCGGAGCCTCCATGCGTTTCAGCAATGGTCGGCCTTGGAGGGCGGCAGCTGCCGGTTTACCAGCGGCGACATCGGGCGCTACAAAAAGTATCTGGTGGACGATCGGGGCCTGAGTGAAGTATCCGTTTCAACGTATCTGACAGCGCTGCGGAGTTTCTGCCGGTATCTGGTCTCCGTGAGCCTGCTTACACACAACCCTGCCAAGTCCGTCAAGGGGAACAAACGCCCTACATCTCATTCCCGGCAAGTGCTGACTGAAGTGGAGGTTGCCGCGCTGATTGGTGCCGTCGATGACTCGGATCAAATCGGCAAACGTGACCTCGCCATGGTGCATTTCATGCTCTACGTCGGGCTCAGTGAAATTGAGATTGTCCGGGCCGATATCCGGGATCTGGAACAAACGCTTTACGGGCCCATGCTCCGTGTCCAGGGGAAGGGTCGCGTCGCCAAGGATCAACGGGTGCCGCTCGCCGGAGGCGTGGAGCAACGGGTCGAATCCTACCTGAGCACCCGTACAAATCCCCACGGGGCGGATCCTCTCTTTGTCTCGCACGGGCGCCGGAGCATGGGCAGTCGGCTGAGCACGCGGGCTATCCGCAGTCGGGTAACGGTACACCTGGCGGCAGCAGGCATTACACGTCCGGGCATCACCCCCCACAGTCTCACGCACACTGCCCCCGTTATTTGGCTGGATGGGGGTATGGATATTTCTGAGGTTCGACAGCGCATGCGCCACGGCTCCCAGGATACCACCATGATATACGTCAGGAAGCGGGAAGCGCTGCGGCTACCTTCTGAAGGAGTGCCGGTGCCGGAGGTATCATAGCCGGGTCTGAACGGTAAACTGGTGAAGGCCCGCGAAGGACCAGGATGTGAAGGCGAAGTCGAGTCTGAAGCGCGTGATTTTGAGGCCAAAGCCTAACCTTATCCTGATGCCGTAAAGTGCTGTTTTTATTGGTTCGTACTTGCAGTTTGAACACCACATCGCCTCCTGTCGGAACTTTGTCATTTCCGACCTCGGATTGGGGCTGAGTACTACCAATTCCAGCGTATTTGGCATCAATCTGCACGAATTGACGGATTAGACATGGTGTGCATACATGTGGTTTGTGTAATACGGCTCGCGATACCCAATGTAGTGCTTTTTCGTGGTATTCATCGTGTCTGCACATTACCCGCGGCGCCTTGCTTTAACCTGACTCATCACCTGTATACAGCTCAATGTACATCCGATAGCGGAGTCATAAGCTCAAAAACGGCAAGCGGCAACTCGGATACGGCCTGCTCGAAAACCGGCGAGTCATGGGCATGCCCAAGCAGAAGAGGATCCTTAACCTCGGACAAGACTTCGATATTCCAGAGGCCGACTGGCCTGTGCCGACCAATCGGGTGGCAGCTACGCTGCGTGGGCAG
Organism: Rhodothermales bacterium; assembly: GCA_965216255.1. GTDB lineage: Bacteria > Bacteroidota > Rhodothermia > Rhodothermales > Bin80. Next base: position 1,054,466 of record OZ244148.1, on the reverse strand, counting down.
CAAATGCTGCCGCTGGAAGATGAAAAGCTGGTGCGCACCGCAGCCGAGATCGTCCGCCGCCTGCGCGAGAAGGGTTACGATGTGGACGCCGGGCGCCACGAGCGTGACGCCATCATTACCGATGCAGTGCATCATACGGACTCGCGCACGGTCGGGGGCGAGCGCGTATGTCTGCAAGCCTTGAAGCAACTCGGCTTTGCGGCGCTGTTGCGCAGTATGGGCATGCCAGAAAAGGATATTCGCATGGTGCTCGTGGTTGGGCGCATGATGGCACCCGGGAGTGAAGCCCATACGCAGCGCTGGATGAAGGACGCCTCCGCAATTTTGGAACTGGTGGACCTGGAGGTGCCCTGCGAAAGCACGCTGTATCGGGCCGGCGATCGGCTTTATGCGCTGCGCGATGCAGCACGGGCTATATGACAATGCGAAACAGTTACTTGGCTTTAGCGAAACGCTCCTTCTTTTCGAGCTGACCAACACCTTCTACACCGCTCGCAAGAAAGGTGCGCTCCTGGAGTATGGACGCAGCAAGGAAAAGCGATCAAGCAGCCCGCTGGTGACGTTAGCCTAACGCTGGAGGCGTCCGGATTTGTGCGTAGCGCGCGCATCCTTCCCGGCAATGCGAGCGAGTCCAAGACGCTGCAGAAAGCTCTGGAGCAGCTGAGCAGCACCCGGGTGAGCGTAATCATGGACGCGGGCATCGCCACCCGTGCTAATCTGGTATTTTTAAAGGAAATTATATACTTAGCTATGCAACCTGTAGCTATGGTCCGCATATACATGGTAGACCAAATCTAGATACAGGGCCATGAAAACGAACGCAAGCGGACCGGGCAAATCATTCAGGGACGGCATTTCACTCATTGAGTTATTCAGACTATTCCCGGATGAAGATACAGCCGAAAAGTGGTTGGAGGAGGAACGCTGGGGCGCGGAAGGCCCGGTGTGCCCGCGTTGCGACAGCCGCGAGCGTGTGAGGGAGGTGCCAACCCGCAAGCCCATGAAATGGTACTGCAACGCGTGCAGGAGGAGCTTCAGCGTACGCAGCAATAGCGTTTTGGCGCACGCCAAGATACCGTTGCGGAAATGGGTGATAGGCATCTACCTTCAGGCATGCAGTCTCAAGGGCGTATCCAGCATGCGGCTTCATAGAGACTTGGAGATTACGCAGAAGTCGGCGTGGTTCATGGCGCACCGGCTACGTGAAGCGATGGAGAATGAAGCGGGTATGTTTGGGGGCCACGTTGCAGTAGACGAGACTTACGTGGGTGGCAAGGAGTCCAATAAGCACCATAGCAGGCGTCTAAACGCAGGGCGCGGCACAGTCGGCAAGACGGCCGTTGTAGGTATGAAAGACCGTGAAACAGGCCAAGTGCGAGCCAAGGTCGTGGAGAGTACGGATGGGCCGACGCTGAAAGGATTCGTGCAGGATAATATCGAGGACGGCGCGAAGGTCTATACGGATGATGCGAAGGCATACAAGGGCCTGGCAAACCACGAATCCGTAAAGCACTCCGTATCCGAGTACGTGAACGGCCAAGCCCACACTAACGGCGTGGAATCCTTCTGGGTCGCGCTCAAGCGTGGCTATCATGGAGTTTACCACCACATGAGCAAGAAGCACCTGCACCGATACGTCGCGGAGTTTGCGGGCCGCCGCAAAGTGCGGCGCGCAAGAGCACCGGTGACAGCATACTGGACGCCAGGCGTGCAAAATTTGAAGCCGCACTCACGAAACTGCAAGAGGGGCCCCTGAAGCCGCGCTGCGTCAAGGACTATGATAAGGTACAGCGCAGGCTCGGTCGTGAGATCGAAAAACATAAGCATGTCGCCTACCAGTATAACATTGACGTCCAGCGAAAAAAGGACAGTACGCTGGCCGAGGCGGTGACGTTTACGCACAAGGCCGCGTTTAAGCAGAAGCCGCAGGCGGCTACGTCTTGCGTACCAGTCACACGGACTGGGCCGTCTCAAGGGTCGCCCGCACCTACTGGCAGCTGGCAGACATTGAGCGTACGTTTCGGACGTTAAAGTCAGAACTAGGAATGCGTCCCATATACCACAGCCGGGATACACGCATTGAGACGCATATCTTCCTTTCGGTGTTGGCTTATCACGCAGTACACCTTATTGGCACGCAGCTCCATGCAGTACCACATCCACAGCAATTGGGCTACGCTGCAGTTTGAGCTCAACCAGTGGCAGCGCATCACCACGGTATTACCAAAAGAGGGGCGCACCTGCATTCTGCTGAAGCGGGATGCAGATCCGGGTCCCCTCCAGCGACGCATCGCTATGGTTATGGGACTGCAATCCAACCACAACGTCTACAAGGCGCACGCAACACGACCCTAAAACTGCAGTGTCATAGAATAAGGCAGTGAGCTTACGTCGCTGTTGTGCAGGGGTTTACTGGCCTTCCGAAACTAAAAGAATATAAAGTTCCGCCATGACGGCCGACACGGTGTACCCCGAGGAACTGATGCCGCAGTCCATCCGGCGCATCGTCCGAAAAGGAAAAACCGGATGCGGTGCTGCCGACCACGGGAGGCAGACCGGACTCAACATAGCTGACCGGCTGTACCAGGAAGGATACGGGCAAGAGCAAGGCGTGGAAATCATCGGCGTGGACATCCATGAGTTCCACATCACGCAGGATTGGCAATTGTTTCGTGACCTGATGGAGCGCACTGGCGTTGACCAGGCGCGCAGCCATGTCGCCAAGAGCCTGCTCCAGACCAAGGAAATCACGTAGGACCTCGGCGCCCTGCCGGTGGTCATCCGGCCGTCCTCCACGCGCGGCGGTGCCGGGGGCGGCATCGTATGGAGCCCCGGTGAATTCAAGCGCAAGGTGACGCGCGGGCTCGAGATTTCTCCGGTCCATGAGGTGCTCATCGAGGAGTCCGTTTGCGGGTGGAGCGGGAAGCGCTGCGGCTACCTCCTAAAGGAGTGCCGGCGCTGGAGGCGTCATATCCGGGTCTGAACGGTAAACTGGTGAAGGCCCGCGAAGGACCAGGACGTGAAGGCGTAGTCGAGTCTGAAGCGCGTGATTTTGAGGCCAAAGCCCAACCCTATGCCTGCTAAATCAAGGCGGTTACTGGTTTTGAGGGCTTCGTGCCGACGGTGGTTATAGCCGAAGCGGATATGAAGGGCGCGCGTGAACTGAAATTCGCCGCCTAGTATGGTATGGCGCATGAAGTCCTCAAAGCTATTGTAGCGCCCCACGTCGGTTAGCCGGTAGGCTGTAATGGACACCAACAAGGGGAGATAGCGCAGCTTCTTGGCGGCACCTACTCTGAGGTCGAAGGGCACCGCGTCCGTTTCCTGGCCAAGCGAGTATAGCACGATCCCGAAGTGGCTGGCAGACGCGCTTACCGTCAGCTGTTGCTCCGGTATGCGGTAAGCCGCGCCCACGTCAGCAAGAATCGCGGAGGCGCGATAGGAATCCACGCTGGAATGTGCGTAGTGAATATTCACGCCGTAGCGCAGGCGATCCGTCCTGGCACGCGCCAGCCCAAATGTCATGGTGATATCCGACGCCGAAAAGCTGCCGTTTTTTGCACCGGTTGCATCCGTTCTCTCGATGCTGCCCCAGTTGAGCGCGCGCACGCCCACAGCTGCGACGCCAAGCTTGCCGAGGTCGCGGCCGTATGCCAAAAACCCGGCACCAACGTCCGTCAGGTGGTTCATGTACGAAACGGAAAGGCTCCGGTGCTCCGACGGCCCGAGGAGGGCGGGATTGTATAGGAATGCATTGATGTCTTCACTTATGGCCACAAGGCTTCCGCCCAACGCCGCGGCTCTCGCAGATGATTCGAGCTGAAGGAGACCAAATCCTGGAATCTGACCAAAGGACTGCGTGCTCGGCGAAAGCCCAACCAAGAGGAGCAATGCTAAAAGGGACGTCGCCGCGGAGTTATTCATGGAAATCCAATCGGGTTACTGGCATCTGCGAACTGATTGCACAGGGGAACGGATCCGCCGTAATTGCGTCCTATAATACACTGTTTGGGGGCCGCGTACGGGCTCTTCTTGCCATTTTCCCTGGCCTTATTGGATTGCCGCCGCGTAGGAACCATGCTTGAATTCATTACAAAGCTGTTTGGCGATAAGAACAAGCGCCTGATCGAGAAGCAGTACAGTGGAGTGGTCGAGCAAATTCTGGCGCTGGAGCACCAGGTGCGGAACCTCTCTGATCAGGGGCTGCGTGCCAAGACGGAGGAATATCGTGGGAGGCTTCGCAAGGCCGTAGCGGATCTTGAGGCCCGGCAGGCTGAAATATTCACCATGCTACGGGACGTCGGGGGCGCGGGCGAGTCCGCCGTGGATGGCACCGCCCAGCCCCGGGAGGAACTGTCCCTTGCCGAGCGCCGGCACCTCTTTGATGAGCTGGACGAACTGGAGGAGGAATGGCTGGATGTAACCGGAGAGACACTCGATGAGATACTCCCCGAAGCCTTTGCCGTCGTCAAAGAGGTGTGCCGAAGGCTTACGCAAAACCGCGTACTGCGCGTGCCTGCTACAGACTTTGACCGCGAGCTTAATGCGCGCTCGGGCTATCCCAAGATATCCGGCAATACGGCTACCTGGCCAAATACCTGGCAGGCGGGTGGGACCGACATTACGTGGGAAATGATACCCTATGATGTCCAGCTTATTGGAGGCCTGGTGCTGCACCGCGGCAATATTGCGGAGATGAAGACGGGTGAAGGCAAAACCCTCGTCGCTGTGGCGCCGGTTTATCTTAACGCGCTGGTTGGACGCGGCGTCCATCTTGTCACCGTAAACCCCTATCTGGCGCAGCGTGACGCCGAATGGATGGGGCCCGTTTTCCAGTTCCTGGGGCTCACCGTAGAGGTCATAGATAACCGTCCGTCCCATTCCTCGGATAGGCGGAGCGCCTACCGGGCCGATATTACTTACGGTACCAACAACGAATTCGGTTTTGATTACCTGCGCGACAATTCGTTTGTCAATGAGCGCGAACAGCTGGTGCAGCGTGAGCACTACTTTGCCATCGTCGACGAAGTGGACTCCGTCCTTATAGACGAGGCCCGCACGCCCCTTATCATTTCAGGACCGGTTCCTCGGGCCAATGAGAGTCGTTTTGGTGAGCTTAAGCCATCCGTGGAACGGATGGTAGCCGCTCAGAAGAAGCTTGTCTCGGGATTTGTGGCCGACGCCAATCGCCTGCTAGCGGACCGGGATGCTGCACTGGAGGCGGAAGATGCCAGACGGGCCAAGGAGCTTGAGGCCGAGGCGGGCCTCGCCCTGCTTCGCGCCGCCAGGGGCTTTCCCCGAAACAAGCGGCTCATCAAGCTGCTCCAGGAGCCGGGGGTGGAGCAGGTGCGGCGCAAAACGGAATTCTTCTACCTTCAGGACAACGCCAAGGAAATGCCGTTCGTCGACGAGGCGCTGCACTATGCCCTGGACGAAAAGCAGCATGCCATTGAGCCGACGGACCAGGGCCGCGACTTCGTTGCCAGGGCCGCTGGCTCGGATGTGAACCTTTTTGTGCTGCCGGACATCGGCGAGGAGACGGCGCGATTCAAGCAGGAATTGGACGAGCAACGCCAGGACCTGTACGAGCAGTTGCGGGACCGGGAGGATTTGAGCGAGGAAAAGAGGGAAAACAAGATTCAGAATGACCTGCGCGTCCTGCAGAATGAGCATGACGAACGGGTGCGCAGCCTATATGCGACGTACTCGGACCGCGCCGAGCGGCTGCATGCCATAGAACAGCTCCTCCGGGCTTACACGTTGTATGAGCGTGACACCGAGTACATTGTCCAGGACGACAAGGTGCAGATCGTTGATACGCATACCGGGCGCGTGCTTCCGGGCCGGCGCTATTCAGACGGACTCCACCAGGCCATTGAAGCCAAAGAAGGTGTCAAGGTACAGGCTGCGACGCAGACCTACGCCACCATTACGCTGCAGAACTACTTCCGGATGTACGCGAAGCTGGCTGGTATGACAGGGACGGCGGAAACGGAGGCGGAAGAATTCCACAAGATTTACGACATGGATGTTGTCGTCGTGCCGACGAATCGCCCGATCACGCGGCACGACATGGAAGATCTGATCTACCGATCCAGACGCGAAAAATACCGGGCGGTAATAGACCGGATCGCGGCGTATCACAAGGCAGGGCAGCCCGTTCTCGTGGGTACCACATCGGTAGACGTCTCGGAGACGGTTAGCCGCATGCTGAAGCGTGCCGGCATTCGGCATAACGTGCTCAACGCAAAGCGGGATCGTGCGAAGCAGGAGTCCCTCATTGTGGCCGAGGCGGGCCGCAAGGGAGCCGTTACCATTGCTACCAACATGGCGGGGCGCGGAACCGACATCAAATTGGCGCCGGGTGTTGTCCAGATCGGGGGCCTTGCCATCGTCGGCACAGAGCGGCATGAGAGCCGGCGCATTGACTTGCAGCTTCGCGGTCGGTCGGGCAGGCAGGGAGACCCGGGTGAGAGCCAGTTCCATATTTCGTTGGAAGATGAGCTCATGCGGCTCTTTGGCCCGGATCGAGTCGCCCGTGTCATGGACCGGCTCAAGCTGGAAGAAGGAGCCGTCATCACGCATCCTTGGGTGACCAAGAGCATAGAGCGTGCCCAGAGAAAAGTTGAGCAGAATAATTTTGCCATCCGAAAGCGCCAGCTGGAATACGATGATGTACTCAATGCCCAGCGTGAGGTGATCTATGACCGGCGCATGCATGCGCTGAAGGGGCAGCGCTTTCATGGTGAGATCCTGGACATGCTGCAGAATTTGGTAGATGAGATAGTCATGCGGCACCACGGGGAAGGCAACGTCGACGAGATGCGGGAAGAGCTCCGCCGCGTGCTAGCGCTGGACTTCCCGATTGACCGGGACCGATTCTATGCGCTCGGAGACGATGGCGTGCGTGATGCCGTTTTTGAGAGCGCCGTTTCCTTCTATCGCAGCAAGAGACAAGCCCTCGCGCAGCCCTTCTTTGATAGCATCCAACGTCTCGTCCAGAGTGAGTTGGAAAACAAGCCAGAGCGCATTTTTGTGGATTTTTCGGATGGCCACCGGGCGCTGCGCTGCATAGTCAAGGTGGAGGAGGTAGTGCGGACCGAAGGCCACGAGATAAATCACGGTTTGGAACGTGCCACCATGCTTCGTCTTGTGGATGAGCGCTGGACGGAGCACCTGCGCTCCCTGGACGAGGTCAAGGAAGGCATCGGCCTGCGGGCCTATGGGCAACGCGATCCTCTCGTCGAATACAAGATGGAAGCTTTCCGGCTATTCAAGGAAGTATTGGAGCAAATAGGTCGCGAGGTAGTCTCGTTTGTATTCAAAGCCGGCCCTGTTGTCGAACGACGGCCGCAGTCTGCGGCAGCAGACAAGCAGCAGAGCCGTCTGGACCGACAGAGGGCGCGGATGCGGCATGACTCGGTGCAGCCTTCCTATGGCGTATCGGGCAACGGCCAGCACTCGGCGAATCGGGATCCGACGGCGGGAAGGCAGCCGGTGTCGGTGGGCGAAAGGACGGGCCGCAACTCGCCATGTCCCTGTGGCAGTGGCAAGAAATTCAAGCACTGCCACGGCAGGACGTAGTGCAGGGCAGAAAGTACCATACGGTGGCGCCTTAGGGCCGTCATGGACGGGGGCGCATGCTCAAAACGCTCACCATTCGGGACTACGTGCTGATCGATCGGCTCGAAGTAGCCTTTGGGCGTGGCCTTAACATCCTTACCGGCGAGACGGGAGCTGGGAAGTCGATCATTGTCGGAGCCCTCAAGATGGTACTCGGCGAGCGCGCGTCGACCGAAATGGTACGTTCAGGTGCGCGCAAGGCGTGGGTGGAAGCGCATTTCGAGGATGTGGATCGTCCGGATCTCGTGCGCCTTCTGGAAGAGCAGGAGATCGACGTACTGCCGGGCCTGATTCTGCGCCGCGAGATTGCCAGGACGCAAAGTCGGGCATTCATCAACGATACGCCGGCGACGCTACCGGTCATGCGCCAAGTGGCAGCGCACTTGATCGATCTGCATGGTCAGCACGAGCATCAGTCACTTCTGCGGACGGATATGCAGCGGCGGCTCTTGGACGACTTCGGACGTCTGGGAGCACTGGTGAGCGGCTATGAGCAACGGTACCGCAAAGTTGTGGAACTGCTGGAACAGCGGCGGCAGATCAAAGGAGCGCAGGCGGGCCTGCAGGCGGAGCGGCAGGGCCTGGCATTCGAGATTCGGGAGATAGATGATCTCGGCCCGGAGCCCGAGGAAGAGAGCCGGCTCGAAGAAGAGCGCCGCAGGCTGGAAAATGCCGAGCGCCTCTTCAGCGCCACGGCTTCGCTCTACGAGATGCTGTATGCGCGGGAGTCCTCAACGAGCGACCAGTTGGTAATAGCCCGCAATGAACTCCGGGGGATTGCGGGAGTGGACCGTGCCTTTGATGCGGTCCTCGAAGAGATCAGATCTGCCCAGATCGCGGTGGAGGAGGCTGCCGCCTTTCTGCAGGAATACCATGCCCATATTGAATTCAGTCCCCTGCGGCTGGAAGAAATCCGACACAGGCTGGGAGACCTGGATCGCCTCAAGCGAAAATACGGAGGAACCCTTGAGGCTGTAATGAATCATCGTGCCAGGATCGGCGCCCGATATGAGCTGGCGCAGAACTACGATGCCGCCCTGCAGCAGGCCGAGCTCGCCACCATTAGGGCACAGGGCGAACTGTCACGGGCCGCGCTTCGGTTGTCTGAAAAACGGCACGAGGTCAGCGACCGCATTGAAGGTGCCATCGCGGCCGAACTTGCCAAGCTTGGCATGCCGGCAAGCCGTTTGGAGGTGTGTTTTGAGCGCCGGTCAGACCCGCAGGGATGGATCAGGCTGCCCGTGGCGGGGCAACCGGATGCACGCTTTGCCGCTTTCGCCCATGGCATGGATCAGGTGGCATTTCATATCTCGACTAATGTCGGCGAGGTGCCAAAGCTGCTATCCAAAGTGGTTTCCGGAGGCGAGATAAGCCGCATCATGCTGGCGCTCAAGACCATCCTTGCTCGCTCGGACCGTCTGCCCGTTCTCGTATTCGACGAAATCGACCGTGGCATTTCCGGAAGCATTGCGGGCAAGGTGGCCAAAAGCATGCGGGCGCTTGCGTGCTACCATCAGATTGTCGCCATTACGCACTTGCCGCAGATTGCCGCGCTGGCAGAGACGCATTTTCTTGTTGAGAAGCATGTGGAGGGCGACCGGTCGCGAACCGGTATCCGTCGCTTGGAGCAGGACGAGCGGGCCGAGCATGTGGCCGCACTGTTTGCAGGCGCCAAGGTTACCAGTACCACGCTCGAGAGCGCACGGGAGCTGATGGAACGGGCGGGCACGTAAAGCGCGCGCGCGTGATTCTGCACTTCCATGGCGAAGCCGCGTTTCGGGCCACCTGCCTCTGGTGATGCGATAGTGCAGCGCTTCCCAGCCCCAGGCCGGGAAGCGGGCGCCTCACTGCGCGAAAGAAACCCGTCCGGCCGCGGAAACATGGCCCCGGTGAGTCTGGTAGCACGCCGCCACTCTGACGCTCGATCGGTTGGGTAGATGCTGGTGGGCGGATATTCCGGATTTCTGAGCATGTTCTGCCAAGCACTCGGGACTGAAGTCGACGTGTTCTACCCAAGGGTTCGTAACCGCATAGCATGATGGTACATCCGCTGGCGGGTAAGCCGGCTCCGCCGGAGCATAACGTCAACATTCCCCGACTGGTCACAGCGTACTATTCGCACTGCCCCGCCAGCGCGGTTTCCTTTGGCACATCCGGTCACCGGGGCTCGTCGCTGGCCGGTTCGTTCAATGAGGCCCACATTCTTGCGATCACGCAGGCCGTGTGCGACCTGCGTAAGGCGGAATCCGTGGACGGCCCCCTGTTCATGGGCATGGACACGCACGCTCTTTCCGAGCCTGCCTTCGTCACAGCGCTGGAGGTGCTGGCGGGCAACGGCGTTGACGTGGTAATACAGCAGGGTCTGGGGTACACACCTACACCGGTAATTTCCCGGGCCATTCTTGCCCATAATGCAGGTAGGAGTGCCGGCCTCGCAGACGCAATCATCATTACGCCGTCCCACAATCCGCCGTCGGATGGTGGCTTCAAGTACAATGCAGTCACAGGCGGCCCCGCGGCAGCCGAAACCACGGGAGCCATTGAGCGATGCGCGAATGGACTGCTCGGCCGTGGAAGGGATGCCATCCGGCGTATTCCCTATGCTCGGGCTCTCAAGGCGGACACCACGCACATGCGGGACCTGGTGCAGCCCTACATCCGGGATCTTGCCGCCTGTGTCGATCTGGAGATTGTGCGGGACTCCGGTATTGCCATGGGCGCCGATCCCATGGGGGGCGCCGCCGTAGGTTACTGGGGGCCGATTGCGGAGACGTACGGGCTGAATATTGAGGTGGTCAACACCGCGGTGGACCCAACCTTCGGCTTCATGCCATTGGATCACGACGGGAGTATCAGAATGGACTGCTCTTCACCCTATGCGATGGCGCGCCTGGTGAACCTTCGGCACAAGTTCGACGTGGCCTTTGGCAATGACCCGGATGCGGATCGGCACGGCATCGTGACCCGGAGCGGAGGGCTGCTTAGTCCCAATCATTTCCTGGCCGTTGCTGCCTACTATCTCTTTGAGCATCGTTCGGGCTGGGCCCCCAGTGCTGCGGTGGCCAAGACGCTTGTTTCCAGCTCCATGCTTGATCGTCTGGCGCGGGCCATGGATCGACCTTTGGTGGAGGTGCCCGTTGGATTCAAATGGTTTGTCGATGGCCTGCTTACCGGAGCTTTCGGTTTTGCCGGAGAGGAGAGTGCGGGTGCTTCGTTTCTGTGCCGCGACGGGTCGGTGTGGACCACGGACAAGGACGGCATCGCTCTGGCCCTCTTGGCGGCTGAAATCACGGCCGCGACCGGCCGGGATCCTGCAGAGTGGTATGCGGTCCTCGAGTCCAGATTTGGCAGGCCGGTATACCAGCGCATCGACACGCCCGCCACTGCCGCGGAAAAGGAGGCGCTAAGGGGGCTTTCCCCCGAAATGGTAACTGCCAGCAGCCTCGCCGGTGAGGCAATCGAACAGAAGCTCACCCACGCGCCCGGTAACGGCGCGGCAGTGGGTGGACTCAAGATTACGGCGGCCAATGGATGGTTCTGCGCCCGCCCATCGGGCACGGAAGACCTATACAAAATTTACGCCGAGAGCTTTCTGGGCAAAGAGCATTTGACCCGAATTCAAGAGGAGGCGCGGGCCATCGTCCGGAAGGCTTTGCAGGCGGCGGGGCTATGAATACGGATCCCATTCGATTTGGAACGGACGGCTGGCGTGCCGTGCTGGGCCGGGACTTCACGTTTGCCAATCTCACGAGGATAGCCCGCGCGACGGCCGCGTGGCTTTACCGCCAGCCGGTAGCCTGTCCCACGGTAGTCGTGGGCTGCGATGCACGTTTCATGGGGGAGATGTTCGCACGGCACGCGGCTGAAGTGCTGGCCGCTGAGGGCGTTGCGGTTGTTCTGGCGCCAGGAATCACGCCTACCCCGGCCGTCAGCTGGGCGGCTGCTGGGCCCGGCATTGATGCCGGTATCGTGATCACGGCCAGCCACAATGCACCGGAGTACAACGGCTACAAGATCAAGACTGGGATGGGGACTCCGGCAACGGAGGACATAACGCTAGCCATCGAAGCGGCGGCGGCCGGGCTGTATCGGCAGCATGACCGCAGCGCGGGCTCCATCGAAGTGCGCGATATCCGCGGGGCGTACCTGGACTATCTGAGGCAGCAGTTTGATACCGACGCCATGCGGGATGCTGGCATCCATGCCGTGCATGACGCCATGTACGGAGCCGGCCGTGGCTGCTTCTTGGAGCTTCTCGGCCGGAATTCAGTGGCGGAAATCCGCAGCGTCCTTAATCCTGGCTTCGGTGGCATCGTGCCCGAGCCCATTGAACGCAACCTTGGCGTGCTCACCAGGGCGGTTGCGAGGCGCGAAAGCACAGTCGGCATCGCTAACGATGGCGATGCGGATCGGATAGGCGTAATGGACGAGACGGGATCCATGGTGTCGTCCCAGAACCTCTTCGCTCTTCTTGTCAAGTACCTGCATCAGGAGCGGGGCCTCTCCGGCGCGATCGTGAAAACGGTTTCCACCACCGGCATGCTGGATCGTATGGGCCGTGCCTACGGCCTCTCCGTAGAAACATGCCCGATTGGCTTTAAGCATATTGCACCGCGCATGGCTGCGGGCGACGTGCTTGTTGGGGGTGAGGAGTCTGGAGGAATAGCCTTTCGGGGACACATTCCAGATCGGGATGGGATTTACGCCGGACTGCTCCTGCTGGAGCTGCTGGCGGTGCGTGGCAGGAAGCTATCCGTGCTAGTACAGGAGTTGACCAATGAATTTGGAGTGCACGCTTACCGTCGAGCGGACATTAGAACAAAAAAGAAGGCCGAAATCCTGCTACGCCTGCGTACGGACGGGGGGCTGCGCCACATAGCCGGGTATCCGGTGGGGCGGGTGGAGACACTGGACGGCTATAAACACATTACCGAGGCAGGGTGGCTCCTGGTGCGGCCTTCGGGCACGGAGCCCCTGCTTCGTATCTATGCGGAAGCGGAAACAGAGGACGTGCTGGTTCTCATGATGCAGGATGCCCTGGCGCAGCTCGGACTTTCGTAGCATGCAACCGCTGGCCTCACAAGAAACGGCGTCCAGATATGGCACTGGGCCATGCCGGGTAGCGTGCGCCACGTGCATCGAGCGGGGCAGGCAGGTCGCATCCGGTGCCGAGGACTGCACCCAGCCCGCGCTCCGGTGCAAGGACAGGCACCACAATTTCAGACCGCGCGCTTGGTGGGTCGGCGCCGTGTCCGGGGAAGGCCATTTATTCGGCCTGATCCGAGGTTCTGGCGGCGGTGCTGTAGATTTCCCGGTCAAGCTGTATCTGCAGGCCGTCGAGGCCTTCACGGCAGGGGCCGGCGCGCCAGAATTGGTCCAATTCTTCGCGGTACAGCTGCGGCCAGCGGGCGTATTCTCTCGCGTGTTGGAGCTCGCTTGCCGCCGCACGCACGGCTGTAACTTGCTCCGACGCGCCGTCCTTGGCGGGGCCCATGCGCTCGGCTGTGGCAGGATAGACGCAGGTGTGGACTCGCGCCGCGTGCGGCAACATAACAACAGGCCCGCCGTACACGCGTTTTCATTCTGAACGAGCCCCGTCATGATTCGGACCACCCTTTTCATTCTACTTATCCTGGTGGTTGTCGCCCACGTTTCTGCCCAGACGATTCCCGGTTCCGGGCAGATCCTGGAGAACGTCCGGTTTGAGATTCCGCAATTCCGGGATGTACAGGTCGAGGTGGGGGAGATTTCGGAGACCGCCACGGCCGGGCTCTACGAAGGAAGTTTGGTCGTTGGCAATAACCAGAACTACCGGTTCCTGCTTACGGAGGGCCAGATGTATATCATGGCTCTTGAGCCTATTGACGTGAGCAGGACGGAGACAGAGATCGCCCAGCTGCTGGAAGAAGAGAAGGAGGCCATGGCAGCCATGGCCGAGGAGCGCAACGAAGAGCTCGCAAGATTTACCGCCGGTATGCCGTCGCGCGGCAGCCTGAATGCTCCCGTTGCCATTTACGAATTCTCTGATTTTCAGTGTCCGTATTGTGCCCGGGGATTTGCTACCATTGAGGAGCTTTTGGATAAATTCTCCGAGGATGTCAGTTTTGTATTTCTGCACCTGCCGCTGGAGATGCATGAGTGGGCAAAGCCAGCCGCTATTGCATCCGTATGTGCAGCTTCCCAGGATGCAGACGCCTTCTGGGGTCTGCACGACAGCTATTTCCAGAATCAGCAGGAAATAAACAGCGAAAATCTATTGGAGAAAAGCAGTGGGTTTCTGGAAGGCCACTCCATTGATATGGAACAATGGTCGGCCTGCGCGGCAGACGAAGCTTCCGCGGCATACCGGGGGGCCACGGTGCAGGTAGAGGCATCTATGGAGCTGGCGTCTCGCTACGGAATCACAGGCACGCCAAGCTTCTTTGTAAACGGGCAGGTCCTGAGCGGAATTCAATCCGTGGAAGTATTCGAGGAATTGGTGCGGCAGTATGTGCCTCAGTAGGCCTGGCGCATCAAATGCCCATGCCGCCCGTCACTTCCAATGTGTGCCCTGTCACGTAATTTGCCAGGGGAGACGCCAGCAGCACAATTCCACCTGCGGCTTCCTCGGGCGTTCCTGGGCGACCTAGCGGGACGGTGGCGAAGGCAGCCTGCCTTAGGTCACCGGGGATGCCGAGGGCGACCTCCTGGCCTGCCACCTGCATGCGGTAGCCTTCCTCCTTGGGCCGCGTCAGGCGCGTATCGATAAATCCAAAGGCGACAGCGTTGCACCGAATGCCGTACCGGCCCCATTCGCGTGCTACCGTCTTGGTGAGACCAATTACTCCCATCTTGGCGGTAGCATAGTTGACCTGCCCTGCATTGCCGTGCAAGCCCGACGTTGACGAGACATTGACGATGCAGCGCCGCTGCCGCGCCTCGCCGCTGCCGGCGATTTCCTGCTTCGCGGCCTCGCGCCAGTAGAGGGCCAGTACCCGAATAATTCGAAACGGCGCGGTAACGTGTATATCTAACATGCGGCTCCACTGCAGGTCCCCCATCTTGTGGAGCATGCCGTCCCAGGTAAACCCCGCGTTGTTTACCAGGACGTTAACATGGCCGAAAGTATCATAGGCCGCGGCCACGAGATGCTCCGGGAATGCGGGATCCGTCACGTCGCCCGGGACTGCAAGCGTGGCGGTTCCGGCGTGCAGCAACTCACTATGTATCGCCGTGCAGGCCTCGCCGTCCAAATCGTTGACAACGACCGTGGCTCCGTAGCTGGCAAATAGCCGAGCAGTCGCGGCTCCGATTCCCCGGCCAGCTCCGGTAATGATGATCACTTGGTTCTTGAACATACCGCTTGAGTGGTCTAGTTACCGCGCAAATGCGCGCAATGCCAATTCATGGTGATGAGGGCGGACTCTTCCATAGGGCCACCTTTCTGGAGGAGGGGGACCTGCAGCGCGCTTCTTAGCGCCTTCGCAGCCGCGGCGAAAAAGCGCTTAAAGCCTAGCCGTTTGAGGCTGCCATCCCGCACAGGGTGGAAGTGTGCATTGTCTTGTGCCTGAGGCCGATCGCTGTGGCCGCCATTCGGGCCTGTCATGCGTTGAGGCCAAGGATCGGGCGGCAGCTGCGCATGCCCAACCAAGGCCGTGCGCCTGCCACGCCCCGGTGCGCAGATGGCATGCACGCGTATCCACGGGGTTCCGCGCGCGGCAAATTGATCCAGGCGGTTGTAGCGGATCTCCACGCATTTCGAGGCGAATGCCAGGCGATAAGACTTGACCATGGACATGGCACTCGCTGTAACAATGATTCGCGCGGCTTCGCAGGGCTCTTACCAACAGCCCAGGTAAGAGTATGCTCCGAATGTTCGCGGTCATTACAGCAGGTTGGCTTTTTTTGCCCCTCGCACATGCCCAGTCATTCAACGAGCCGGAGACGGCACACTTTGTGCCCAATGAGTTACCGTCGTTGTTTCCGCCCAGGATCACGGAAGAACTTGATATTGACGGAGATCTGAATGAGCCGGGGTGGTTTGCGGCCGCGCGCGCCGTCAATTTTTCCGAGACGTTTCCGGGGGATCAGACCGAGCCACCCATTGGCGTCACGGCAATGGTGACATACAGCCAAACATTCCTATATGTGGCCTTTATGGTCAGGGATGACCCAAAGGCCGTTCGGGCAAACTTAAGCGATCGTGACGCGATTTGGCAGGATGACTACGTAGGGCTGTTGCTGGACCCGCACGGAGACGGGCAGGCGATGTATTTCATCGCATCGAACCCCGTTGGTATTCAGGGTGACACGCGGATTGGCTCCAATTTCGAGGATGATGGATTCAACCTTCTCTACGAATCGAAAGGTAAGATCACGGCCTCGGGATATCAGGTGGAGATGGCCATTCCATTCAAGGGGCTGCGATTCCCGGACCGCGCGGTCCAGGAATGGCGTGGCACATTTTGGATCACACATCCGAGGCAGAGTCGTAGCACGTATTCCTGGGCGGCAATAAGTCAGGACAACCCGTGTTGGAGTTGTCAACTGGGCTCCATTTCGGGCCTGCGCGGCGTTAAATCGGGAAAGAACCTGGAGATCCTGCCGGCCGTAGTTGGTGCATCTGTAGGTGAGCTGCGGGACGAAGGAAATCCAAACTCGGGATTTGATACCCGCCGCGCGAGGATTGAACCATCGCTTAATCTAAAGTACGGTAGAGGCTCTTGCATTAATGCATTGCTGGAATTGTCGGTTTCGGCAATCGGCGCAGCAATTCAGGGTGCATTCAGTGGGTTGAAGGAAAAAAAAAGACGCCGATGTGATTTTCGCACTCCGACACCGCTAACTGTTGCAGTGATTTCGACTCGGAAAGACAGATTTCGGCGATAAGCTGTGACAATCACGCACACCTATCCTGCGCACCTGGCACGACAGGCGCCTTTCTGCGCTGAGGTGAACTCGTTTAGCTCAGCAGTCGCACCATTTGGTCTACGGTCAGCGCGAGCATACCGAACATGAGGTGACACTTCACCTTCGCGTTGCCACGAACGTGACGAGCGCCATACTCGTCTTTGAGGCGACCAAAGACGCGTAAGGCGCTCGAACGCTCTTTGTAGCGCTCGCGCGCTGGCGCTACAAACCCAGCCGTACGCAGGGCCTTCGCCTCACGCTTTAGCGCCTCCTTCCCAGCGCGCGTACGCGGGTGCTCGTCAATGATCGCTACATGTCCAAGACGCTGGCTGTGGAGGCGTATTTGCTCCACATCATAGGCGCTATCCATCGCATCGTATAAACTCGTTACCAGCTCCGCGGACTTGGCCCCCAGTGGAATGGCCACCTGACTGTCATGCACCGACGCGGACGTCACGATGCAACTGATCGGTATGCCTCCGTCTGCCACATCAGTGTGCAGCTTGTAGCCGCTCCAGCTTTGCTTGTAGCCCTTGTAATTGCGCTTGGCTCCCCGGTTGCACTCCTTTGGCAGGTCATCTTCCATCTCCTGCAGACTCACACCCAACTGGCGTACGACACGCCGTTCTTTCCTTGGAGATTGCTCCCCCTTGCGCGCTCGCCCAGGCTTGCGCTTGGCAGGCGCCGGCTCCTTCGCAGCAGGGCGCTCGCGAGCCTGAATGGCCGTCGAATCACGTGAAATATGTCCCACTACCGCATCCTCGTAGCACGACTCGATCAGCGTACAATGCATCTGATCGGGCAGACTAGTCACGGCAAACTCTGCGAATGCGCGTGAAAAGGTAGCCTCGCTTGGAACCTGGTCTTAACGTTGCCACCCACACAGGCGGCGCAGCTGTGGCTCAGAGCAAATCCGGTCGATCAACGCGCGGGTCGTACCGATATTGTAGACCGCCTTCGCAAGAAACGCCCGCGCAAGCGCCACACGATCCCGCGCCCGCGCGCTGCCGTGGCATCGCTGCGCAGATAGCACTCAATGCGAACGATATCCAACACGTTCAGAAGCTTCGTCTGCAGCTCGGTCAAAGGACCGAGCAACTCCTGCGCGCACGAGAAGAGTTGCATTTGGTGGCTTATCCAAGAACACAGTATCTTCATTCCAGGGGACATGGCTGCCTCCGCTGTCTTAGAGAGTTTGGACACATCTGAAGATACCAAAGTCGGAGGCGCCAGTCCCCTATCCCCTCGCTTGCTTGCTTGGGGAAACACCACCTATCTGGTGGGTTTTGCAAGAGGCTCGGTAGGACTGCATACGAAAAAGCGGCACAGCTATATGACAGTGCATTCGGGTTGTTTACGCAGATAGCAGCCACGCAAGGGGTGTTATCATCGCAGCGGGAATTGTCAGCGGAAGTCTACGAATTGATTGCTCAGGCACAGGAATCTTTGGCAGACGCCGAGGAATCGTGGTCACGAGCCGAGGAAGCGACCGCGGGGGCAGAAGGGATGTGGACAAGGGCTTTGGAAGGTGACAGATTTGCGCAAGCCATGGAGAGATCATCCCATGCAAGGGAACGGGCCAGTGAAGCAGGAAAGCGGACGATTCAATGGCGGGAGCGTGCAGCACAAGCAAGGCAGGAAGTACTGGCGAGCCGCGGGAGTGCGGCTGTTGTGCTGGACAGTGACAGCAATGACAGCGCCCTGTTTCAGGTAACGGCGGCAGCATGGGAAGATGCGGCCCGTGCATGGGCGACGGCTGCTGCGGCAATGGAGCGTGCAGCAGATGCATGGGCCAAGGCGGCCAAGGCGAAAGGGTAGCTTGTGCGCTGCTGCTGTAGCAGCCGCTGAGATCGTGCAAATCGTCTCCCGGACGTGTCCTGGTGCGACGAAGGCCGCGAGAGCGGCATCTGAGGAGCCCGCATTGGGCACTGGCATGGCCCGCAGAAGCCGGTTGTTGTCATTATGCCGGATTATCGGGGCTTTCAGCGGCCCAAATCACTGGATCCAGCCCGCGGCTAACAAGCGCGGTCATACACAACTACCAGACGATCCGATGAACATAACACCCAAATCGCCGCCCTTCCTGCTTGTTGTCATGTCCATGTTTGTGGCAGCATGCGGTCCTGAACGTGATCGATTGTCGATAACCATGGCCGATAACAAGGTGTTCGGTGAGGAGACCATGGATGTCTCGGTGCATGCGAGCGCCGACATCAGGCGGGGAGACCTTCAGGTCAATATCACGGCCCAGGGAGGAATTGCCGAGTGTCCCTTCGTGAACCCGCTGCCGATATTTGGTGCGGACGAAGAAGAGTCGCCACTCGCATATAATTCCGACGAGCGCCCCTCCGCCTTCGGGGAGTTGCTTAAAGTGTGCGAATTCGGAGTTCGCCGGGTGGAGGAAGTGACTGCCAGGATTGACGGCAAGCGGATGAGGTGCAGGCTTGATGACACTCCGGACACCGAGGATGACACACCGCAGCAGAAGCAAGAGGCAGAGGAGGAAGCAGGGCGCGGCCTGATTGGATTCCAGTGGCCCGAGGTGACGCCGCCCGAATTACGCAAGTACAGTTGCCAGTAATAGACTCGCAGGAATCCTGACTCGGCCCCCCAAAGCCTCGTACAAGCTGGCTTCCGCCATCATGCCCCGGAATGCCGGTGCCTCGGAAACGTCGCAGCGCCCGTTTCACGCCTTCTTCCGAGACTTCGGATCATAGAGGAACCAACGCGGGTGATAGTGCAGGACATCCTGAAATTCCTGAAGTCTCGGCAATCCCCATGCAGTAGGAGCGACTAAAGCTACTCTACAGCCATGCGTAGTATGGACCAATGTTGTTCTGCTCCGTATTATTCGCAAATACAAAACATGGCAATATGCGAACGGGAGAGAAGGTTGGTGTCGTCGTTAGTGCGGTTGCGGCTTTACCAGGGATAGCAATGTCGGTATATGGCAACCGTTACGGTTGGATACTTATCGTTATTGCTTTCCTCGGACTGTGTTGGGCGTTTTCAAAATACCTGCCATTTGCGTGGAGAGGGTTTAGGCAGTCCAAGGCTACGGCCTCCCGTAGCGGCCCTAGATGGCGCAAAGTTGAAGACTGGAAGAAATGGCAGGGTAGAGACGAATACCCAATCCAATTGGCCGCAGCCCTATGGAGCGGATACGAGCCATCCGACGGGACACAGATTGATTCCGATATTGACATGAGGTTCCTGAGTTTGCGAACGCATTTCAATCTGAGCGCACATAATCCTGACGCATCCAAGATATTGGACCCGAATACAATGGTCAGCGCCGAAGAACTCCGCAATTTCGCCATAAAGAACGGCGGCATACCGCAGTTTCTGCAAAGGGCCGAATAATCGTATTCGCCCGATTCACCTTCCCATGCCGCATGAACCCCACCGCGGCTACACCAATAATGTATCGAAGCGTCTCGCTTCTTGTTGGTACAGAGGGGGGATGCTGCATCTGTTACACAGACTCACGGTCACGTCTGCACGCAACATAAAGTGTTTTCCGTCTCCATCGCAGTAAAGGCCTCTCCGGACGTATCCCGGTGCGACGAAGGCCGCGAGAACGGCACGTGGGGAGCTGAAGTGGGCCGTAAATGCCTCCCCGCGCCGATTTCCGCTTTTATGCTGCTGTTGACTGGTCGCCGTGGAAGTCTCCCAGCGCCCGTTTTGGCCTTCTGTCGGCCCTTCGGATTACGTACCTTAAATGCGGTTATGGTTCCAGATGGGCACTTATATTTGAGGCCGCCGATATGGTGCACGATGCGGAACATTGCTAGACGAATTTCGCTTCAACGAAAATTGCCAAATTGCTAGCGCGCAAGCTGTGGAACTGCGAAGGCTTAGTGTTGAACGATATAAGGGTTACGGCGAACCAACCTCCGTGGAAATCGCTCCTTTGACCATCTTGGTGGGGGCTAACAACTCTGGTAAAACAGCGTTGGCTCAGGTGATCCATTTATTGGCGAGTAGCTTGGCTCTTTCAGGTGACGACACCGTTGAACCACTTCCGTTGAGGTCTGGTGGGGTCCACCACGGAAAGGCCTTCGTGGATTTAGTGACCGGACGCTCCGCACATGGTAGGTTGGACTTGTCTGTTGTACTGGCGCATGACAGCAGCGAATCTTCCCTTTCGGTTACTGTTCAGAATGTGTTAAGGTCATCCAAGCCATCCGAACGCCAGATTTTGCGCTGGGGTCTTAGCAGGGGAAGTGATCGGATTGAGGCAACAAGAATAAGCCTCGATGAACAATCACATTACAAGGTATCTGTTTCGGGAGTAGAGCGGGGCGTGCGTCAGATCAGTTGGCGAGGGTTGCTGCCTAGGCAGCCTTACCAACTTCCGGACTGGGTCGATACGCAAGTGGACAACATCAGAAAGTGGGCCAGTGGCGTTCGCTATTTGCAGTGCCCACGCAGCTTTCCTTCATCGCATTTCGCGATGGAAGAATACCCTTCGAGAGTACTTGGATCGAAGGGACAGGCGGTACCTCTGGTTTTGGCAGCAGACGATAATCTGAAGGAGTCCGTTAGGGAATGGTATCGCAACGTTTTCGGAGTGAGTCTTGATATCAAGGCGGAGGGCAGCTACTCTGATCTAGTGGTTGGAGCACCGGCCAGTGGCGCCAAGGTATTACTCGATCAATCTGGTAGTGGGCTCTTGCAGGTTCTTCCAGTCGTGGTGACAGCACTAACAGCTCACAAAGCAGGACCGGGTGTTGACATCATTGAACATCCAGAAGCCGAGCTTCATCCAGCTGCCCACGCGGATGTTGCAGAACTTTTGCTCGACAACCTTTCAGGATCCGCTAGGCCCATGATCCTTGAAACGCACTCGGAGATGGTGCTGCTTCGCGCGCGACGCTGGATCGCAGAGGGGCGACTACCGGCTGACTATGTCCTTGTGTACTGGGTTCACACCGAGCCAGGGCATGGATCTGTTCTGCAAAGAATCAGCATAAACGAGCGCGGTGAAATGAGTAGCTGGCCACATGGCGTGTTCATCGAGGACTATGAGGAGATATTGGCCATCCGACGCGCTGCTCGTAGGCAGGCTGGATAAATCCGGATGCGCATCGAGATCGATATCTGCGTAGCGAACGATTATGCTGCCCACAAGTGGCTGAACCGCATTCTGAACAAAATTGATGATGGCTGGCACATCTGGGATACGACCAGTCATTCGGATCCCTGCGCCTTCGAGGCTACGACGTGGATTTGTAGCCGAGGAACCAAAAATGATTGGGTTCATGAGTTGCTCATAGCATCAATTCAGCGTGGTGCATGGGGATTTGGATTGCACAACAGACGCATGCGGGTGACGACTTGTCCGAGTGAGGAGTATGAACTGAAGCCCGAAGATGCTGCCAGGTTTGCCGAGGAACGGCTCTGTATTCTCGTCGAGAATGAGTTCAGTGATGGTGCATTCGTGGAGCGGATCGTGGATGAGCTTGATAAGCCCCTTTCTTGCTACTGGCAACAGCCAGGAGATCCTGTCCGAATTTACGGCTTGGGCGGATCCGGACAAATGCCACAGGCAGTCCTTCGTATAGTGCACGGAAAGCTGTTTCGGCCGAGATTGGTTGCCATCATTGACAGTGACCGAAAAGCCCCTTGTGCGCAAGAGAGTAAAAAAGCTCAAGAATTGCGTAAAACGTGCGGGGAACACGATGTCCCATGCTGGGTCTTGGCCAAACGCGAAGCCGAAAACTATATTCCATTAATCCTCCTCACTGCGTGGAAGCCGAACGATTTAAAGCACGCCCGGATGGTTGATGCGTGGGATAAGCTCAGCGACGATCAGAAAAACTTCTTCGATATGAAAAAGGGCTTGCCCAAAAGACTCTCTGACACTGATAAGGCTCTGTTTCAAGGAGTGTCCGAAGCCGATATTAAAGTCCTCATCGACGGATTCGGCACGGACGTTCACAAGTGCTGGACATACTTAGGGGTGAAAGCCAGGCCCCAGCTTCGTAGACGCTCACGAAAGGATCTTGAGCATGGCATTGCCCTGATTTATAAGGAGGTGTAGCACCATTTCCAGCGGTAAGCAGATCCGTACAGAGGTTGTCCCAGAAGTCATCTTTCTGGGCAAACTCGTGGAACGAATAGCGACAGGTAAAATCCGCGTGCCAAGGTTCCAGCGAGCTTTCGTGTGGAAGCAGCAAGACATGCATGCATTGCTTGACAGCGTCTTTAGGGGTTTCCCTATCGGATCCATCCTCGTTTGGGAAACGGAAGAAGATATCGAAAGCGCCACGCACGTTGGGCCAATCAAGGTAGGAGTCCGTCCGGACGGGCTCGTAGGTTACCTGCTGGACGGGCAGCAGCGGATATCGACACTGGTTGGCACCCTGCGGTTGCCAGAAGGGAGCACGTCGACCGTGGATCAAATTGACTGGCGCGTGTACTTTGACCTCGAGAGGCAGGAGTTTTTACGAGCACCTAGAGAGGGGGTCACGCCACAGCAGTATTTTCCGATGAGGAGCTTGCTCGACACCGCTGGATTCCTTACGTCGGCTCGCCACATCCTAAAAGCCGTTGACGATAGGCAGCAGGTTCGACGTTGGCTTAACGAAGCAGATCGCCTTGCGAACGCGTTTCGAGACTATCAGCTTCCGCTTATTCGTATCCGCGAGGCGGACATCGACAGTGCGGTGACAGTTTTTGCTCGGCTCAACCGTACGGGACGCAAGATGTCAGCCGACGAGATGGTATCCGCGCTGACCTATCGAAGAGGTGAGTTCCATCTTGCCGGGAAGTTGGACAACTTCAAAGATGAGCTTGCCAGAAAGGGGTTTGGCAACCTCAATCGTGTTCTCTTGCTCAGGGCAGTGCTGGCAGCCCTTGATCGGGATATCTACGCGAAAGACTGGGCAGATCTCATGGTCAAGCCAGATGTCCGGTCGAGGCTTCCGGAAAGCTTCGAAGTAGCTGCCAAGGGAATCAACCGTGCTTTGGAGTTTCTTAGGGGCCAAGGTGTTACGTCTGATCGACTGTTGCCCTATGGGCTTCAGCTCGTGCTACTCGGTGAGTTTTACCGGCTGTGTCCACAGCCGACAGCCGAAGTAGTCAACTTACTAAGGCGCTGGTTCTGGGTGACGTCGTTCACTGGCTGGTTTGGTGCAGTTAGCACAGCGCAAGTTACTCGTGCGTGGCGTGAGATCCGAGACCTTGCTAGTGGCACGGGAAGCGGAATCAGTGTTATAAACCTTGATGCCCAGGCTCTGCCGTTTCCTGACCGTTTCGATGGACGAAGTGCCCGTGTACGCGCCTTCTTGCTCTATCTAGCGTTGCTTCGGCCTCGTTCGCTTCAGAATAAGGACAATCTAGACCCTGGTCAACTGCTATCCAGCTTAGGGACAAAGGCTATGGGATACGTGTGGCTCGATCCAGGTCAGCTCGGAGAACTTTTCAGCAGCCCCGCAAACCGCATGTTTCTCGATAGTAGTTTGGTTGGTCAAGCATTCGGGCACCTAACTAACTTGGATGACGATGTGCTTGTGGAACTGCTACCTAGTCACGGTTTTTCAGAAGAGTCCGTTCAGTTGTTGCGGAATGGTGATCGCGTAGAAGTCATCCGCATGAGACTTGAAAACCTAATTGATGGTGAACGAGAATTTATGAGAGCACGGGAAGTTAGGTTGCCAGAAATGCGCACCGCAGGGACTGTAGCTGATAGCGACGCTTCGGACACAGACGATTAGATTGGTGTCTGGATGAAATGTATGCCTACTCCTTGTCGTGGCACATAGGGATATCTCATTACTCTTCCAGCAGCCGCGCCACGGCGCTATGTCCGGCCCTAGCCCACCTTTCCACGGCGCACGTTAACGGTGGGCTAGCGCTGCGGACGTACGTGGCTGGCATCGAGGATGATTTTCAGCGGCCGGCCTTCTGCATCTCGACGAGGAAAGGTGAGGTGTACCCCAATCGTTGGACAGGATTTCGCTTGATTTAAGATAGAGAACTGCCAGGGTTTTGGGGGATGGCGGGACATGTTGGTCCCAGTGGGCATGTGGTTGTCGTATGAGTTATAGCCATCGCTGGGTGGGGTCCTGAATGGCCGTGATAGACTTCGGATGGGGTTCGGTACCGAAGGCTCTGGTGCGGACGACTGTGGTTGTAGAGTAAGCGTGCGGTGAAACCCATCTGGAGAAGGTGACGATTTCTCGGGAGATTACTGATAGACCCGAGGACTCAAAGCCTGGATGGCATGAGACAGCCCAGACGTACGGCGGAAGAAATGTTTCCGCTGGTGGAACAGTATGAAGAAAGCAGCCAGACCGCTGCAGCGTTCTGTGCCGAGCGCGGCATCTCGTATGGGCAGCTGCTTTACTGGCGTCGGAAGTATCGACTGGAGGCTGCGGCAGCGGCGCCTTTGTGGAGATTGGCAGACCCATGGCAGGTGAAGAGGCGCAAGTGGAGATCATGTACCCGGGCGGGATACGCGTGCGCCTCTTGGCACCGGTATCTGCCTCGTACCTGGCGCAGCTGGTGCAGTCATGATCGGACTGGGGCCTTCGCGCCGGTATTTCTTTTACCGGCCGCCGGCCGACATGCGCAAGAGCTTTGACGGCCTGTGCGCCTTGGTGAAAAGCGGCATGCAGCGGGATCCCATGTCGGGGGACATCTTTGTGTTCGTCAACAGGAGGCGGAGCCATCTGAAGGCGCTTTCGTGGGACCAAAACGGCTTCGCCTTGTTTTACAAAAGGCTTGAAGCGGGTACGTTTGAGCTGCCGAAAGAGGATATGCCGACGTGGACGCAGATGGTGATGTTACTGGAGGGAGTGTCGCTGAAGTCCGTAAAATACCGGCGCCGGTATGTGGTTAAGAGCTGAAAATCGGGATAAACCGATAATTCCAGCAATGCATTTATGCAAGAGCCTCGGTATCACCTCAGATCTAACGATTGCTGCAACCGTCAACCCGGATTTCAGCCAGATTGAGGCCGATGCCGCCCAGATCGACGTCAATTCCACGTTTGCCCTGTTCTTCAAAGAACGGCGCCCGTTCTTTCAGGAAGGAGCTGACCTACTTCAATACGGAAATTCAGACCACGTACACGCGGAGTATCAACGACCCCATTCTGGCGGCCAAGCTGACCGGAAGATTTGGCGCTACCAACGTGGCCTATATTGGCGCGCGAGACAACACGTCGCCGCTTCTGTTGCCATTTGAAGAGGGAAGCAGCCTTCTAAGCGCTGGCAAGAGCTTTTTCAACATTTTGCGACTCAAGCACAATTTTGCCAATGGTTCTCATATCGGAGCGCTCGCAACCGACCGCCGCCTCGACCACGGCGGAGCCGGGTCTACACTGGGTCTGGACGGGGCCCTGCGCTTTTGGGATAAATACCGGTTGACCGGGCAGATCGTAGCCAGCCGAAGTAAGGAGCCTGTGGATGGCGCTCTATCCACATGACTGGAAGGTGCCACGTTTGGCCATCATACAGCAATGCTGGACGGGGAACAATTCTGGGGGCATGCCCTGTCGGCCGAGCTAGATCGAGAGGCGCGTTATTACGGATTTGAGGTGGGTTACGAAGCCCTAAGCCCGACCTTCCGCGCGGACAATGGCTTCGTGCGGCAGAATCACAGCCGCCGGTTCTACCTATGGCAGGGCGTGACGATGTATCCGACCGACATCATACCATTCATGGACCGGCTTCATTTGAATCTCGTAGCTGGGCGCTGTTGGAATTTCCACGGACAATGGAAGGGGGATTTCATTGCACCAGGCCTCAGATTTCAATTGAAGCGCCAGACCAATATCTCCATTCGTTACAGTTTCGAAGGCCTGCATTTTGAAAACGAATCATTCAAGGGGCTTCGAAACCTCAATGTGGCAGTATTTAGCAGTTTCAGCCAGCCGGTACAGATTGCCTTTTCCGTCGACCGCGGCCGGGACATTGCCCGCTTCCTCGACGATCCGACACCTGGCAGGAGTCTGGACATGAGCCTCAACGGCACGATCCGCCCAAGTCAGCGCATTGTTTTGCAGCCCCGATTCGCTTTCTCCCGCCTGCAAAACCTGGAAACAGGTGAAGACTACTTCAGCGGGTACATCGCACGCATGCGTTTTGGATTTCAATTTTCCCGCCACCTGTTTCTGCGTACGGTCCTGCAGTATAACGACTTCAGCAAGCAGCTCGAGACAGATCCCTTGTTGACATACAAGGTAAATGCATTTACCGCCTTTCACGTGGGTTCGACGCACGATTTTGGCCGATACGACCGCCCGTTGTCAGAGACGAAGACCCCAAGTTATTTTAGGCAGAGCAGTCGCCAGCTTTTCTTCAGCTTCCATTACTTCGTGCGCAAGTAGTTGCCCGGGCCCGTGGCACCGTGCATGATTAGGGACGTAGGCTTATCTTGTCGAGCAATACCAATAAGAGGACTACGTGATGTCATGAATGCATCCCTCGATCGCAGGGCCTTTCTCAAGGCGACGTCTGCCGCGGGTATCGGCGTGCTGGGGCATATGGCCGTTCCAGGACGCCTTGCCGCGCGCAATGACACCGTGGTTGCGGCCGTCATGGGGGTCAACAGCCGTGGCCGGGCGCTGGCGCAATCGTTTGCCCGGGCCGATGGCTGCGAAGTAAAGACGATTTGTGACGTGGATCCTCGGGCCATTTCTGCTGCCGTACAGGCCGTATCAGATGTCTCTGATTCAAGGCCCGAGGGCGTGGAGGACATACGCCGGGTATTGGACGACGACGACATAGACGCGCTGGTCATCGCAGCGCCGGACCACTGGCATGCTCCTGCTGCAATCATGGCGCTTCAGGCCGGAAAGCATGTGTACGTTGAGAAGCCTTGCGGCCACAACCCGCGAGAGGGTGAATTACTCGTCGCGGCCCAGAAGCGCTACGGTAGAGTAGTGCAGATGGGTAACCAGCAGCGTGCGTCGCAGGAGACCCAGCAGATCATACAGGCCATCCGGGAGGGACTTATCGGACGGGCCTACTACGGACGGGCGTGGTATGCCAATACGCGTGGCAGCATCGGCAAGGGCAAG
This sequence comes from Rhodothermales bacterium, assembly GCA_965216255.1. Taxonomy (GTDB): domain Bacteria; phylum Bacteroidota; class Rhodothermia; order Rhodothermales; family Bin80. The sequence continues at coordinate 1,026,922 of OZ244148.1, read as the reverse complement.
CAGGCCGCTGTTCCGGAGTGGTTGAACTATGACCTTTGGCAGGGCCCGGCTCCACGGCGGCCCTATCGGGACAATCTGATCCACTACAATTGGCACTGGTTCTGGCACTGGGGGACCGGGGAAATCTGTAACAACGGCACCCATGAAATTGACATCTGCAGGTGGGCCCTCGGCGTGGACTTCCCCTCGCGGGTAACCTCAGCGGGCGGTCGGTACCATTTCGACGACGACTGGGAATTCTATGATACGCAGGTGGCATCATTCGAATTCGAAGACAACAAGATGTTTACATGGGACGGTCGAAGCTGTAATGGACGGTCGGTCGAAGGCTTGGGTCGCGGCGCCTCCATTCATGGAGAGGCCGGAAGTGTAGTGCTGGATCGGCAGGGCTATGTGGTATACGATCAGAACAACAAGGAGGTGTGGAAGCGGACAAGATCCACGACGGTATCGACCCTGGACACGGTCGGTGGAGGCGGGCTTACCGACGAGCACATAGCCAATTTCATTGGCGTCATTCGTGAGGGTGGAGAGCAGTTCTCCCCCATTGACGAAGGGCACAAGAGTACGCTCCTTTGCCATCTCGGCAATATTGCGCAGCAGACCGGCCGCGCATTGCAGTGTGATCCCGTGGATGGCCGGATTCTGAACGATGAGGAAGCCATGCAGCTTTGGAGCCGTTCCTATGAGCCAGGCTGGGAGGTCGAGGTCTAGGTGGTAGCTTTATGCTGGAGCTTGCAGGTATACGTCGGTAGCATTGGCCGGGCAAATGAATGAGCCGTTGTTGCTCGCAGATACCGTGGGCTTATGGAAGCACTGACGAGAAGAGCATTCATCAGGACGGGCAGTGGTGCGGTGGCGGCGTCCGCAGTGGCGGGTCCTCTGGCTTTCAAAGGGTTTGCTAGAGAGCCCGCGATGCGTGTCGCCTTGGTCGGTACGGGCATTCGTGGCACCAGCATGTGGGGCCGCAGCCTGGTTCGCGAGTATCCGGAGCATGTGGAATTCGTAGGGCTGTGTGACCCGAACCCGGGCCGGCTGGCTTATGCCCGCGATTACATGGGAGTTGACTGTCCAACCTTTACGGACTTTGACGAAATGCTACGGCGTACCGGACCCGACACCGTCGTCGTCGCTACGGTTGACTCCACGCATCACACGTATATCATAGGGGCGATGGAAATGGGCTGTGACGTAATCACGGAAAAGCCCATGACGACAGATGCCGAGCGGTGCCAGGCCATTCTCGATGCTCAGGCCCGGACTCGCAGGAAGGTCATTGTCACCTTCAACTACCGGTACTCCCCGCACCGGCAGAAAATGAAAGAATTGCTGATGGCGGACCGGATAGGCCGCATCACCTCAGTGGATTTCCACTGGTATCTCAACGTTAACCACGGTGCTTCCTATTTTCGTCGGTGGCACGGGCGGGAGCGTTACGGCGGGACCCTGTTTGTCCACAAGGCTACCCACCATTTTGATCTTCTCAACTGGTGGTTGGATGCCGAGCCCGAGGAAGTCTTTGCTTATGGGGATCTTGAGTACTACGGGCACAACAATGCCTTCCGCCACACAAACTGCCGGGGATGTCCACATGCTGCGCAATGCGCCCATTATTGGGATATCAGCCGGAATAAGCGGTTCGTCGACCTGTATGTAAACAATGAACACCACGACGGGTATTTACGCGACGGCTGCGTGTGGAGCGAGCAGATCGACATTTATGACAAGATGTCTGCGCAGATACGGTATGCCAACGGCGTGCATGTAAGTTACTCCTGCACCACGTATTCTCCTTACGAAGGGTACCGTATTGCCTTTAATGGCACAGAAGGACGTCTGGAGGCCTGGGTCAAGGAGCAACAGCCGTGGCAAGCCGAGCCATATGATGAAATACGCATCACGGACAATTTCGGAGAAACGGAACTCGTTCGCGTGCCGCACGGCGGAGGAGGTCACGGCGGCGGTGATGCCAGGCTAAAGGATAGAATATTCAAGGATCCCAGCCTTCCTGACCCGTATCGGCAGGCAGCCGGAGCACGCGATGGTGCCATGTCCATACTCATCGGCATCGCGGCGCGCGAAAGTGTCAAGACGGGAGAGCCCGTCAGGATCGGCTCCCTGACAAGCCTCAAGCCACGTAGCGAGAGACCCTGAGAACACTGATGATCATGCGTACTGCCACGACCTTTGTGGCCGCACTGCTTCTTGCAGGCTGCGCCGTTACCCGAAGCGCTGCTCCAGAGAGCGAATCACATCCGCTGGAGGGAGACTGGGATTATACGCTGGATACGCCGCAGGGTGTATACACGGGTCTCTTCAATTTCGAGGTAGCGGAAGATGGCCTCGCCGGGACGGTGATGCAGGAAGGGGGCGCAGAACCAGCCATTCTCGAGGAGCTGGCATTCGATGATATGGCGGGTACGGCGACCTTTTCCTTCGACAGCGGGGAATACGGAATCATGGTCGTCCACCTCACCTTAGAGGAAGATGCTATGTCGGGCTTATTGACCGCCCTGGATTTTGCCGTGGACCTTCCCATTGTCGCCAACAGGGGTGGGATGGATGGCGCAGAGGAGTAGTGGCCGCCATCTATGGCCTCTTGGGCAGACGAGTGGTCGTGCATCTCTATACGCGCGACGGCGTGGTGCTTGGTACGGTTGCCGGGCGCGTGGCGGACGTAGCGGAAGCGGTGGAGGTGGCACCCGGCATGAAGAAGGACCTGGCCTACGTGATTGATATTGAAACCGGAGACGTGCCGTACCGAAATAGTACCGGAAGGGAAAACGAAGGCTGGTTTGCCGTCCAGGATTTGGAGTTGATAGAAAGGGGGGACGTGCGCTGGTTTGCCAACTAGGACAGCATGAAATTCAAATCGTTCGGAGTTGCACTCTTGTTGCTAGGTTTGGGTGCCTGCACTCGCCCTTCGGTGGAACGTATGCCATTCGGCAAGACGCCTGGCGGCGAGTCGGTTGCGCTGTACACGCTACGCAACCTCCACGGACTCGAGGTCTCCGTGATGACGTACGGCGCGACAATTACGTCGATGCTGGTTCCGGACCGCGACGGCAATCTCGCAGATATCGTACTCGGGTACGATTCATTGGAGGGATATCTGCGAAGCAGTCCGTACTTCGGAGCGATCGTCGGTCGCTATGGCAATAGAATTGAGGGGGGCACATTTGAGCTGGAGGGCGAGACATATGCGCTCGCACGCAATAACGGTCCCAACCACTTGCACGGCGGAACTGTCGGGTTTGACAAGGTGGTGTGGCAGGCAGCGTCGTTTGAGAATAACGGTGAGCGCGGCGTTGAGCTGACGTATGTAAGCCGTGATGGAGAGGAAGGATATCCAGGCACGTTGCATGTCCGCGTAACATATACGCTCACTGACACCAACGAATTCGTGGTCGATTACCACGCCACCACGGATCGGCCAACACCGGTCAATCTCACGCAGCATTCGTACTTCAACCTTGCCGGCGGTGGAGAAATCCTTTCGCACGAGCTTGCGCTTGGCGCCCGTTATTTTACGCCAGTGGACTCAACGCTCATCCCTACCGGGGAAATTCGGGCCGTAGCGGGAACGCCCTTCGATTTCACGGTACCGGTAGCTATTGGCGCACGCATCGATGGTGTGGACGAACAGCTTGTACGCGGAAGCGGGTATGATCATAACTTTGTATTGGACGCGGGCGGCATCGCCGCGAGAGTCTATGAGCCCTCCACGGGGCGCATGCTCGAAGTCCGTACGACGGAGCCAGGCATGCAGTTTTATACCGGCAACTTCCTTGATGGAAGTATAACGGGAAAGAGGGGCGTCGTTTACGAGCGCCGGCATGGCTTTTGCTTGGAGACCCAGCATTTCCCGAATTCTCCAAACCAGCCCGACTTCCCTTCGACCATACTCAGGCCGGGAGAGGTCTACGAGACGCAAACCATCTTTGCCTTCCGCACCCGGTAAGCCCTTACGCAGTTGCCGCTGGTGCCTCTGCCGGCACTTCCATGGCCTGCGATATGTCGGCCACAAGGTCCGCATAGGCCTCTATGCCGACCGAAAGCCTGATCAGATCGTCTCGGATGCCTATGCGGGCCCGCTCCGCAGCGCTAAGCGTTGAGTGGGAACTCATGGCCGGCCGGGTAACGAGGGACTCGACGCCCCCAAGACTCGGTGCGAATAGCAGCAGCTGCAGGCGCTCAATCATCCGCTCGGCGGCAGGGAGTCCTCCTGCAAGTTCGAAGCTTATCATGCCTCCGAAGCCCGCAAAAAGCCTTGCAGCCCGCCCGTGCTGCGGATGCGCAGCAAGCCCCGGATAGTTTACGCGAGAAACTCCGGGATGGGCCACCAAGAACCGGGCAAGCTCCGCAGCAGCCGCGTTCTGGTGGCGAACGCGCAGCGCCAGGGTTTGCATGCCCCGGTCAAGCAGAAAGCAGGCATGAGGATCCAGTGATCCACCGAGGTGGCGCATCTTTCTCTCAGCTAGCGCGACAAGATCGGCGCGGCCCATGATGGCCCCGGCCACGATGTCGGAGTGCCCGTTGAGATATTTGGTTGCGCTATGCAGGGAAAGATCAAAGCCGTGCTCTGGTGCTCTGTAGTTGACGGGGGTAGCGAATGTGTTGTCTATGAGGGAAACGAGCCCGTTGGCACTGGCAAATTGAACCACGCTCTCCAGGTCGGCAACCTTGAGCAGTGGATTCGAAATCGACTCCACGTAAAGGGCACGCGTGCTTCGGCGGAGCAACCGGTCCCAGGAAGAGGGATCATCGGCGTCCACGAAGTCATGCATGATTCCCAGTTCGCGCAGGAACTGGGTCACAAAAGCGTACGTGCCTCCGTAGAGTCCCTCTTGTACCAGCACGTGATCACCCGGAGACAGCACGGCCAGGAGCGCTGCAGAAATGGCCGTCATGCCGCTGCCCGTAACGAGTCCCGCCTCTGCACATCCCAGCACCGCAAGCTTTCTGTTGAGCACCTCCTGGTTTGGCGTGTTGTTGAAGCGGATGTAGCGAAGCGGATCCTCGTCGTGCTCGAACATGGCCGACTGGAAAATGGGCATACGGACGGCGCCGCCAATGCGGGGGTTCGGCTCTCCCGCATGCACGAGTTGCGTATCAAGGCTATGTGGCATGGATCATCTGTAGCACGTGAACTGAAAGATACGCACAGCTTCGGCGATGCACGCACGGTCCCGTGTGCATTTTATAGCACCAGCTTGCCTCGTAACACCGTGATCGCGGCTCCGCCTACACGAACGGCCGTGACATCGTACCGGGGACCGAGAATTTCCACATTGGCCTTTCCTGGACGCTGCATCCAGTCCCCCTGTTCGGCTACGAGCCGGTTGGAATCAATTGCGCCATTCTGCCACAAAAGTGCAGCCATACCGCCGGTGGCTGATCCGGTGAAGGGATCCTCGAATACATCCGGCGGCGACGCAAAGTGCCGGGCAAAGCTACGCAGCGGTCAGTCGCTGCCAGGCAGAATATGTGTGCGCTAAAGAATCCGGCTGCGCGTCGGAGCCAACTAAGGGCCTGCCCGTCCACGTGTAGCCGGCGTAGGCATGCGAGCCAACGGACAGCTACGAAGAGCTGAGGCGTTCCTGTGCTAACTACCTGCGGCGGTGTTTCCGCTGCAAGGTCCGCCGTTCGCAGTCCGAACACGCGCGCGGTTTCGCTCGGGTCGCTACGTACGAGAAACTGCGGTTTCTTCTGCGTCATAACATACTCGGCCTCGGAAGAATCCGGGCTGTAGATATCCACGGGTACAGGGCCGACTTTGAGCGCCAGTGCCATGCGGGTGTGACTGCCGCTCAAGAGCAGTCGCCCGGTCTCAACCAGCGCATGCACGGTTGCGATGGTAGGGTGCAGAGCGAAAGGAATTTCTTCGGCCGGCGTAAAGTACCGGGCTCTGCCGTCTGCGAGCGAAGTACAAAGGCAGTGTCGGAGAGGTTCATCTCGCGCGCGCGATATCTAGCATTGTATCCGCGGAAAACGAGTCCGCGTCGAAGATGACAGCGGCATGGATGGCTGCGGAGTGGTGTGCGGGTAAACGCGTCTATTTGCATGAAGGGGTATGTGGGCATGAGTCTATCGGTCAAGGGGTGTCAGGATCATCCGGTCCGGAATCCTTTGCGGCGTTCGTTCCGTTAGGGATCCCCATGTTGGTACGGACACACAGCATTATCTGTTTGGCTTTGGGGCTTGGGGCGTGTGGACGACTCCCGGAGGCGCCGAGCCCCACTCGTGTGGCCATCAACGTGGCCGCGCATCCCGATGACGAGGACGGGGCCACCATGCACTATCTGCGTCACGCGAGGGACGCAGCCGTATACAGTGTAATATTCACGCGTGGGGAAGGGGGTCAGAATGAAATCGGGTCGGAGCTGTATGAGGCCCTGGGCGCCATCCGTAGTGCTGAAACAGAGGCAGCGGCCCGGGCTCTCGGTACTCAGGTATTCTTTCTCAATTTCAATGATTTCGGCTATTCGAAGACGGCTGCGGAGGCCTTTGAGCATTGGGGAGGAAGAGACCATGTTACGGCCGAGTTGGTCTATCTCTTTCGTCGGCTGAGGCCCGATGTCGTGTTCACAAATCATGATACCGTTACTACGGGTCCCCGTCGCCAGCACGGGCATCATCAGGCCGTGGGCCTAGCCGCCTACGATGCCTTCGGCTTGGCGGCAGACTCCACGTATCATCCGGCTCAGCTCTTGGAGCCGGGTGTCGAGCTATGGCAGCCCGAACGGCTTTTTCTGCGCCATTTCGCTGGCGGTGCTTCCAGCGCTGCCACGCTGCCGGTGGGTGACATCAATCCGTCCACGGGCTCATCATACGCGGAAGGTGCTGCAGGGGCGCTGGCTTACCATGCTTCCCAGGGCATGGATCTTTTCGCAGAGCGCGTCCGGGCGTTGGATTCCATGCGATTTTCGCTGCTTCGGTCCAAAAGCAGTGCTACACTCCCTCTGGAAGATCTTTTTGCGGGCCTGCCTCAGCGCCTGGAGCGGGAATTCGAGCTAGCGTACGCCATAGATTCCGGCCGCATCGCCCCAATAGGCTTCTCCATAGATGATTCCGTTGCGGTGCCAGGTCAGGAAGTAGCGCTGTGGTGGGATTCGGTGCCGAGGGGCAGGATGCGCTGGGAGTTTTCGGGAGCGATTGATACCACCGTGAGGCTGATGGAGCAGGGAATGCGGCTACAAGTGCCACGCACGGCCGCTCCCACACGGCCTGCGGCGGTATACCAGTACGACCGGAGGAAGAATCACCCGCCAGTCATATATGCTGCCTACCGCGAGGGCGAAGAGCAACCGGCTATTGCAGGGTATCTCCCGCTGGAGATCGCGCCGCCCCTTCATCTGGAAGCAAGCGAGCCGGTAATTCGCCTGAAGCCAGGTCTGAATGCATTGCCCTTAGTCGTACACGTGTTTGATCCCGCCTTGCGGAGTACATCCCTAAGCGTGACGGTCACCGGCGGGGGCACCGTGGTACTCGAGCATTCTCATGCAATCGAGGTCAAAGGACCGGGCATACTTCGGGATACGGTAGAGCTGCCCATGCCCGGCATGCTCCCGGATGCTGATCTTGTCGTTACGCTGAGTGCGCTTCAAAGCCAGGTGAATATGCTCGGCCGCGTATTCGACGTTTCCGCTGCCGCGGGCCTTAGGGTCGGGCTTGTGCGCAGTTACGACAACTCGCTGGAGCGTGCGCTGCAGCAGCTCGGTGTGACGTACGTGATGTTGGACTCGCTGGAGCTGGCACGGGGACTTGCGGATGATATACACACGGTAGTGCTGGACATACGTAGCTATCTGGTACGCCAGGATCTGCGTAGGCACAATGACGCTCTGCTGGACTGGGTGCGCCGGGGCGGCCACCTGGTTGTCAACTATCACAAGACGTTCGAATGGAATGACGCCCAATGGCCGCCGTATCCGCTTGTGCTGGGCCGCGACCGTGTAACGCTTGAGGGTGCGCCCGTTAGCGTGCTGAACCCGCATCACGCCCTCATGACTTGGCCCAATAATATTCGGGCGGATGCGTGGGAGGGATGGGTGCAGGAGCGCGGGTTATATTTTCCTGCCAGCTGGGATGCCAGGTACCAAGAGATGTTCTGTCTGAATGATCCCGGCGAAGCGCCGCACTGTGGCTCGACGCTCCTGGCCTCTTTTGGCAGCGGCACGTATTTGTATACGGCGCTTGCGTGGTACCGGCAGCTCAAGACCTATCATCCGGGTGCTTTTGCGGTATTTGCCAACATGATAAGCCTGCCCGTGTATGCAGGGGCGCCCGAATTGTGACTAATCGTTCGTTTGGCCCCATTTTGTCGTTGCAAATTTTGCGTGAATTGACAAGATTGTAAGGAGCACAACAGAAGATAGATCGGATGAACAAGAGACAGCAAAAGAATCTGCTCGTGGCGCTGGGAATCCTGGCATGTATTGTCGCCATCCTCTCCGTCGTCGGCTCAATTGGCGGATGAGTTAGCGGCATGCAGGGCACGGACACATGGCGCGGAGGCGTTTCCAGGTGTGGATGCCGGTGTCGTGACCGTCATCCCAGACTAGCCGCAAGCCGACACTGCCCGCGGTCCGCAGCTGGACGTTGTTCCACTGCATGAGGGCCGGCACCTCGAAGATCTCGGGGTCCGGGAGTTCGTGCATTTTGCCGTGTCCCTGGCATCCAGCGCACGGACAAGCCCGTCTAAGCCCGTCAAGGGGGAATACCGTTTCGTGCCCATCCTTCCATATGAGCGACAGCGTCTGGGTCTGGCGATCTACCGTGATGCTGCCCGGAACGTAACCCATGGCAACTACGCCGGCTCCACTTCCGGAGCCTCCTGCAGGAAAGGGTAGATATCCCTAAGCAGTCCCTGCAGCTTGGTGCGGCCGCGATTTATACGACTCTTGACAGTGCCCATGGGCAGCCCCGTGATTTCCGCTATCTCGTCATAGGCCAGCTGCTGAATGTCGCGGAGCACCACCACTTCCCGGAAATTGGGTGGAATCTGATCCAGTGCGTCCTGGATGTACTTGTCCTGCAGCATGCTTTCCGTATGCCGATCCGGGGAAAACGTCTCGTCCGGGATGGCGAGTTCGTATTCCTCGTTGTCGCGATTGACGGACTGGATGGAATACATTCTGCGACGCTTGCGCTTGCGGTATTCACTCCGGGCCAAGTTGCCGGCAATGGTATAGAGCCAGGTAGAGAACTTCGCAATACGCTGGTACGAATGGCGATTGCGGTACACGCGAAGAAACGTTTCCTGGAGCAAATCCTCACAGCGCTTGTTGTCGCCTAGGAATCCATACAGATAGTGCATCAGCCGCTCGCTGTACCGACTGACCAGAATATTGAACGCTTCTACAGTGCCGGCCTGGAAATACTCCATCAGATCTTCATCACTCATCTGCTGGAGCGCGTCAAAGCGGCTCGAGGCAGCACGCCGCTGCTTTTCCGTCTTTCGAATAATACGTGCTATTCTTGCCACGCTACACCTTCAGTTTGAGATCCTCCGGGCGCGATGGAGGAACATGGCTTATGTGGGTTCCGTTACCCATACGGAAATTGTGTCGTACCCGTTGCGATGCCGAACGTGCTTTCCGTATCAAACGGCTTACCACCATTCATTATTGCGGAATAACCGGCATCGTTTTGGGAACAACATGCGAATTAGTATCTATTCTACCCAAAGGCGTGGCGGGCTTGAATTCTCGATCTTGGTTAATGGGGTAAGATACTGAATTCGTTCCAAGGATGAAAGGCTTGCCGTAGCGTTCGAGATATAGATACGCGATTTTGCGGGCATGTATGTAATCCCCGCTCGTAGCATCCTCGCGTTCTGGCGCAGTTTTTGCAGGTGGAATGGGTACAAACCAACCCCACCTGATTGCCATGCGCACACGTATCCATTCGCTTTTCCTTCTCGTATTCCTGGCCATCGCAGGCTGTGGCGATACCATAGTGGCGCCGGTGCCGCAGACCGCCGTTCGGAGCTTGAATGTAACGTTTACTCCGGCAGCAGCCAGTCTGAACGGTATGGTAGCGTCCGAGCAATTCCGGGTGCCCGGGGTTACCCCGTGGGTCGTGGACCAGGGCGCGGTCCTTGTCTATTTCCGTGACCAGTCGACCTGGACGGCGCTGCCATTTACCGTCGGTCGCAATTCCGGCGACCTGGCTGCGGTGGACTATACCTTTACGCTGGGCTATGCCTATGATGAGGGATTTGTAGAGATATTTATGGAGGCCTCAACGGATGATGAGGTAGTGTGGCGGGATATCGTGGACAGCCTTCCCCGCAGCTATGCCATGAAGATTGTTATACTTGATGTCTTCCCGGCGGGAAAAACGTTCGACCTGGACTTGCGGAACTATGAGGCCGTGCGCGCCTATTTTGGCTTGGAAGAGTAGGGAGGCGCACATCTGCCGTCGGCACCGAGCGAAGCGCATGTAACCTGCTGCCCCCCCTATGGCCGAATCAGTTGAATATCCGCTTGACGGAATCCTTGACCTGCACGCGTTTAATCCGCGTGATGCCCGCTCGGTTGTGGCAGAATATCTGCGCGCCTGCCGGCAAAGGCATGTCTTGCGCGTACGGATTATTCATGGCAAAGGACGTTCTGTGCTGAGGGGAATGGTCCATGCGATGCTGGCCCAGGATCCGTCCGTGTTGCGCTTCCAGATCGCCACCGGTGACCGCAGCGGGTGGGGGGCAACCATTGTATGGCTGGCGCCACCGTGACCAAGCGGGCTGCCGGGTATTGCACCGCAAGACGGCAGTAGGTGCGAAACTGCTCCTCCTGCCAAGTGGGGCTTTTGCCTTGCTCCAGTGCCCAAAGCCGTGCAAAGACCGCGCCGTTTAATGGCGCACACTCCACAAGGGCTCTCCCCACCGGGATGGCAGACGCGGGTCCAGAAGCCGGTCCCACGCCGGGGTCTGCTCGATCAGGGTTGTCGCTCAAGACGCGCCCGTTCCAGAAATGGCCAGTGCCCCTGGCTCCGTTACAACGCTTCCACCATGCGGGCGAAGTCTTGCTGTCACCGCATGCTGCTCTGGCCGCCAGCCAATGAGTGCCGGATTGCCACGGATTTCTTCCGCCATCATGCGGTGGCTCGTCCCTGGTCTCGGTGAGGAGCCCGGAGCGGGAAATTCGGGTGATGTAGTCTCGTGATAGGGATGCAGTGGCACCGGTTTCACCCTGGGTCACCAAGGGCCTCATGCCGGCAGACATGCTAGGAACTTCGGTGGCCCCCGGGTCTTGCGTGAGGGATCTGGAAGCGTGGGTGAGAAGCAAGGCTGCCTGCTGGTGAAACGGGCTCGGTTCCATGGATCGCACCGGCACCGGTGCGGAGGTGGTACCCACAACTGTGCGGCCGCGCCACCGAATGGATTGGGGGGAGCACCCGCTATCCGCGCATAGCACCATTTTCGCCGCCGGCCTTGCCAGGAAGCTTCGGTATAGCACAATATGGACGCCCCGGTTCGCACTAGTCTTCGTGTGGGCAGTAGGATCGGCCATGCACCGCTTCGACTCCGTAAGAACGTCCGTTGAATTGACGACTGCCTGATTCTCCACGAGGATTTCGCCGCGCCTCCGAGTCCTGGTCTACGTCATTGGTCACGAGCCCGCTGCGCTTGCGCAGGGCAGCGGTCCGCGAATGATTGATCAGCAATCCCCGGGGTCTACCGCTGTCGGCCCGGGTTGATGGCGAGACGGGCATCGTCGAACTGGACGTCACAATTCAGCGTATTTCCGCGTAAGTCTATGGCCTCCAAGTGTAGGATCGAGTGTCTGGTTCGCGATAGCACGTTGCTGGGGCCGGAGCAGACCCGTCCTGCGGGAAGGTCGTGGAGCCTGAGGTCGACATTTAGAAAGGGGGCCATGCATCTGTCGTGGCAGGGGGAGACTAGATGCAATGCGAAACACACCTCTGCGCACCCGCCTGGACCTGCGGCTGGAGGTGCCCTCCACGGAATCGTGCTGCTCTAGAAGAAGGGTGTAGGATTCTCGTGGCGGCTTCAACGGCTACGCCAAGACGGGGAGCTCCGCCGCCAATATTGTTATGAGAATTATATAGGATACTTGAAACTCTTGACATCTGGCCCCGTATGCATGGTAAACCAGATCGAGAAAATCATGGCGAAGCCAGGACGCTCACACAGAAAGGGGATCACGCTTTTGGAGCTGGCGAAACGGATACCGGACGAGGCGACGGCCCGCAAGTGGTTTGAGGCCGTGCACTGGCCGGACGGCCAGTTGTTCTGCCTGCGATGCGGGAGTACGAATGTGTACCGCTGCAAGCACAAAGAAATGCCGTTTCGCTGCCGTGACTGCCGGAAGTACTTCAGCGTCAAGACCGGAACGGCCCTTCAGTCCAGCAACTTGCCCCTGAAAACCTGGGTGTGGGCGATTTACCTTGAATCCACCAGCCTCAAGGGCGTGTCCAGCATGAAGCTCCACCGCGATCTTGGCGTAACGCAAACGACGGCATGGTTCATGCTTCAGCGCATTCGGGAGGGCCTGGTACCGAATACAGGCGAGTTTGAAGGACCAGTAGAGGTGGACGAAGCCTACTTCGGAGGTCTGGAGAAGAACAAGCACGAGTGGAAGAAGGCCAACCTCGGACGCGGGCCTGCGGGCAAGACAGCGATAGTCGCCGTGAAAGACCGCAAGACGGGACAAGTTCGCGCCGAGGTGGTGCCGGATACAAGCTCGCCCACGCTGAAAGGCTTCGTGTACGACCACACGGAGATCGGCTCCACGGTGTATACGCACGAAGCACAAGCCTACAAGGGCCTGATTGGCGTGCAGCATGAAACCGTCAAGCACTCCGTCTGCGAGTACGTCCATGGGCAAGCGCACATCAATGGCGTGGAGAGTTTCTGGGCCGTCCCGAAGCGGGCGTATCATGGCGTCTATCACCACTTAAGCAAGAAGCACCTGAACCGCTACGTGGCACAATTCGCAGGCAAGAACAACCTGCGGAATCTGGATACCGAGGTCCAAATTCAGCACATAGTGGCTGGCATGGTCGGGCGCAGACTGCTGTACCGAGAACTGGTGGCGTAATGTCCAGAATTGCACCCAATTTGTAGCTGGATTGGGCAAGTCGAACGCTATTCCACGGCGACCATTTGGACATTATGCGCGGACTGAATAACGGCGACTTAAACCGCCAATAGAATGAAGACCAAGAAAGATCGACAAGCGGACAGTGAGCCTGTGGACTGGGACCACCTGCCGAGTCCGAACCCACGTTATCGGGGGATGACGCCGTTGGAAATCGCCCGTGCGTTGCTGCGGCCGGTGAAAAGGCGGGCACGGCCCGCAAAACAGCCACCTAAGACTTCAAGCCCTATATAATTCCATTGACAATTCCCCCGCAGCTTGACCACCATTCGGAGTCCACTAACACGGTAACCAGAAAGACCTCACTCATGATCGAACGTTTCTCGGCCCGGCAGGGTTACCGACCAATCAACGCGCAGATCACCGTCCGTGAAGACGCTCCATCTAGCCTGCGCAACGCCATTCTCATGCTCGCCAAGGATGTCGGCAAGGAGCCACACGATCTGCGCCAAGTGATCTGTAAGGTTCTCCTGGTCATGCCTGACTTGAACAATTTCTCTGCGTACCCGAACGTTTGGTACGAGGTCGTTGGGCTCATGGAGAGTGCCCCATGGTACAAAATATACGACATTGCAGAGGCCCTCTATACCGAACTCGCCGAAAACGGGATGACGGACTCTCGGCCTGCGGCCAAGTTCGAGCGTCGCCTGAACGACTTTCTCGTGGAGAACGGCATTGGCTGGGAGCTCCGAGACGGCCAGATCACCCACAGAGGCTCAGAGGCTTTCGCCAAGAGCACCCACGAAGTCCCTCGCATCCTGGACGTCTCAGGTTTCCAACGTGCAGCGAACGAAATGCGGGAGGCCCTAGGGGACATTTCCCGTCGTCCAGAGCCGGACATCACCGGCGCCATTCAACACGCGATGGCGGCACTCGAGGCAACGGCGCGCGAGGTCACTGGTACGCCCAATCCGACACTTGGCAAGCTTATTCGGATGCTCAACTTGCCTGTGCCGCTCGACGGAGCCGTCAGCAAACTCTGGGGCTACGCTTCTGACCGGGGTCGACACATTCGCGAACAGCAGATCGTCGATTGCACAGAGGCCGAGTTGATCGTGGCCATCGCTGGTTCCCTTTGCGCGTTCCTGGCCCAGCGGTGCTCATAAACGCACCTCTGGAAGCCGTGCCGCACGGCTTCCGGTCGAGCGCTGTATGAATCCATATAACTCATTTAATATCAATGTGTTACACGTTGCTTGATAGCGCTCTGCCCCCATTGTATCCCCAGCACAAACCGGTTCCCTTGGCCCTTCGTGGCCATAACGGGACGGAAGACAACGGGATAAGGAACAACGGGACGATTGGCCCGGAAGCGCGCCCCCGAGGCCTGTAGCTGAGCGGGTCGGCTTGGGGCAGGTGAGGCTCCGTTTCGTTGCGCCCGTGTCCAACCGAAACGGGCGCACACCGCCCAGCCAGCGGCGAGCGCTGCCTTCCGGCCCACCCTCCAGTGCTTCGGAAGACTCTTGGCCTCCGCCTCCGTCGGCCTGTTGCATATCCCGATGAATTTGAAAACTCATTCAGATTGATCGTGAATACCTAATGCCTGGCCGAAAATGCTTCCTGTACTTTATGGCACAACAATCGCTTTCCTGTCTCTATGAATCCGAATAGTGGGGCGCCTGTGGGGCCAAACACCAGAAGATTCGGCAAAACAGGACCCACGGTGGGGCCGAATCCTCACAAAGTCGCCAAAATCCCTACCTGCGGCTATTGCTAACCCTCGGATTCAGCCACCAATTGGTAAAGATGGGCTGGCGTGCATATTCCGGTCGATTTCGACCATCTATTCCGGTGGAAGTCGACCACTCATTCCGGCTGATGCCGACCACCTATTCCAGTGGAAGTCGACCACTTTTTGTCGACTACCGGAATGGGGATCCGGGTCGGTCTAGCTGGGCTGTCTGCGCGACTGGAGATTTTGTTAACGCCCTGGGTATGGGGTGCCTCGTCATTCATTCACGAGGTAATCCATGCCTGCAAAAAGAATCTCCATGCGTAAACTCAAAGAAATACTTCGCCTGAAGCATGAGGGCGAGATGGGTGTGCGGGCCATAGCCCGCTGCCTGGGATTGTCGCACAGTACGGTCATAGACTATTTGCGCCGCGCCCGCGATGCCGCTCTCTCATGGCCGTTGCCGGAGGGCGTTACGGAAGAGGTGCTCGAAGAAAAGCTTTTCGCCAAGCCTGTGACCCCCAAAGCGCAGCGTCCCGTCCCGAACTGGGTCTATATCCACCAGGAACGCAAGCGGAAGGGGGTCACGCTGGAGCTCTTGTGGGCGGAATACAAGGAGGCACACCCGGACGGCTATCTCTACAGTTGGTTTTGTGAGCGCTACCGCACTTGGAACAATGCGCGTGATCTGGTCATGCACCTGGACCACGTACCCGGGGAGATGCTCTTTGTGGACTACGCAGGCCAGAGGGTTCCCGTGGCAGATCCCGATACGGGTGAACTGCGCAAGGCACATATCTTCGTGGCCACGCTCGGATGCTCCAATTACACGTATGTCGAAGCCACATGGACGCAACAGCTCCCCGACTGGACCGCCTCTCACCGTCGTGCCTTTGAGTTCTTCGGAGCCGTTCCACGGTACGTGGTTCCCGACAATCTGAAGGCGGCCGTGGTAAAGGCCCACCGGTGCGATCCGGACCTGAATCCAACGTATCACGACCTGGCCACGCACTACGGCGTGATTGTGGTACCTGCGCGCGCCTATAAAGCTCGGGATAAGGCGAAGGTGGAAAAAGGGGTTCAATGGGCTCAGCGGGGCACCCTGGCGCCGCTGCGCCATCAGACTTTTTGCGGCCTGCATGAGCTCAACCGGCACATACGTCCGCTGCTCACCGAACTCAACAGCAAACCTTTCCAGAAGCTGGAGGGTAGCCGGCGCTCGTGGTTTGAAAAATGGGACCGGCCTGCGATGCTACCGCTGCCGGAGACACCGTACATCTTCGGCGCATGGCGCAAGGCCAAGGTGCACCGGGACTACCACATCGAAGTGACCGGCCATCGCTACAGCGTTCCCTACGTGCATGCAAGAAAGCAGGTGGACGTACGGGTTACCGACCGCACCGTGGAAGTCTTCTTGAAGGGGCAGCGCATTACCTCGCACCTGCGCAGCACGCGGCCCGGGCGCTTCACCACCCTGGAAGCACACATGCCCGAGGCTCACCGCCAATACCTGGACACGCGGGATCTGCGCCGGCGCATTGCCACGGCGGGGCCTGCCACCGAAAAGCTCATCACGTGTATGATGCAAGACTTGCAACATCCCGTACTCTGCTATCGGTCCTTGAGGGGGATAGAAAGGCTAGGCCAACAGCACGGACCGGAGCGCTTGGAAGCCGCGTGTCAGCGGGCGCTGACGTTCGGGGCATACAGGTACGCAAGCGTCGCTTCCATCCTGAAGCACCGCCTGGATCAACGCCCCACGCCACAGGACGATGCCCCCTCTATCCAACACGCCAACATCCGTGGCGCCAACTACTACTACGAAACCATCACCACACCAGAGGAAAATACTCATGCTCACCCATCCCACCCTTGAGAAACTGGAAACACTGCGCTTTGCCGGCATGGCAAGTGCGCTGCGCGAACAGTTGGCGCAGCCTGATATTGACCAACTCGACTTCATGGAGCGACTCGGCCTTCTGGTCGACCGCGAGGAGGTTGTGCGCCACAATGTGCGCCTGAAGTCACGGCTGCGACGGGCACAGCTGCGACAGCCAGCCTGTATGGAGGATCTGGACTATCGCACCGGGCGCCGCCTCGACCGGCGACTCATGCTGGCCCTGGCCAGTTGCGACTGGGTCCGACGTCACCAGAACGTCGTCATTACCGGCCCTACCGGCGTCGGCAAAAGCTACGTGGCGTGCGCACTCGCCCACAAGGCTTGCCTCGAAGGCTTCTCGGTCCGCTACTACCGACTGCCACGCCTGCTCGAAGACCTGGCCATTGCTCACGGCGACGGTCGCTATCTGAAATTGCTCCAACAGATGGCTCGCGTCCATGTCCTTTTACTGGACGATTGGGGGCTGACGCAACTGACGACATCCCAACAGCAACACCTGCTCGAGTTGTTGGATGACCGACACCGACGCAGTTCGACCGTGGCCACGAGCCAGTTGCCAGTGGGACACTGGCACGAGGCAATGGACAACCCGACACTGGCTGATGCCATCCTCGACAGGCTTATACACAACGCGCACAGGATTGAACTCACCGGCGATTCAATGCGGAAAAGTATGTCAGAATTGCAGTCCCACTCGCATCAAATCGACCACTCGTCTCGTTAACCGAATCCAGCCACGCTATGACACTTAAAGTGGTCGAGTTCACAAAACCAAAGTGGTCGAGTTCACTGGAATATGCATGGCGCACGCTATCCATGTCATTGACCAAATACGTCAACCGATCAAAGTCACAGCCGAGTCCCTGCTTCAGGATGGCCAGCACGAAGATGCTCCAGAAGTCCATTCCGGGCCGGCCTCGATCTAGATCGGCCAGGCTAGCAAAATGGGCGTGGAGCAGATCGAATACCTTGATGCGTGCCGGCAGATGGGTGTAGAGGGCCTACAGTCCGAGCAGAATGGCTGGGATGTCATCGCGGCTGTGGATGTCGATCTGGATCTCAGCAATGGGGGCCTGTCCTAACAAAAACTGCTGCGCTCTGACGGATCTCATACGAACGTTTCGAATGTTGGCGTGAAACACCCCTTGTAGTGGCAGAATGGGGCACGAATCGGCTGAAAGATACGAAATAGGCCGAAGATTCGAAAGCAGGAAGGAAGGTAGAATAGGGGTTCAAGTGGTGACCCAAACCTATTAATGCTTCGTTAAGTCTTCGTATCCGTAATAAGACTCCCCACTTACCTCCAATCATAGCTGTAAGGGAGGTATTTCATCAAGACTCTTTTCGATCAATTCTTTTTCGGCCAGGCACTATGTAGGTCTCAATACTCGAAAACCCGAGTTCCTTGTTGCCCATTCGTGAAGGTCCTGGCTGAGCTTCGACCTGTTCAGGTCGCTCCAATGGAACGACAGTCGAAGGTAACTCTTTATCATCTCGGGCTTTACAACTTGCGCTGTGTTCTCGCCCAGCACACTTCTCAAACCGAATGCCAGGACTTCGATCATGTCCTTTCCGTAGCATATCAGCCAATGATTGACTAATGATTGGTGAATAGATCTGAGCTCTTTCACAATGTCCGGACACGACAGGTCAGGGCGCTGAGAGCGATTCATCACTTCCCGAACAAGGGCATCAATATCAATTGCGAGCGATTCCTTGTCGACACACTTTGTGTACTTGAGCCCTTGCAGTTTCAGATCCAACCTGGTACGGTGCGAATATAGACGCAGGCATCCAATCCAAACAGCCGTCGCGACCAGCCCCCCCCGAACATCCCTGCCAAATGCGGCGATTTTCTGTGCGCTTCCCCGTTCTACTAGGACACGATCAAGTGCAGAGGAACGAATCAGCAACGCCTCCAGGTCTACCGTCTCAAGAACAGTGAGGTTATCACTCGACGGCCGATTGCCCTCGATATGATCCAAGTCTGCATCCACTACACCAATTACTCCGGGAAAGCATGCAGTTTCTAGTATGGTAACCACTTCAATGACATACTCTTTTCCGCCAGCTACCGTGATCCGGCAGTCGTCACAATCCACAAATTGTTTAAAGAACAGTCGATCATCTCGGCCCTCAACAATCAGGAAGCATCCCTTGTGGGATTGGCGCTTCATTCGGATTGCAGTAGCCGTAACAGTCGGTGAGCGACGCATCAGTTTTCGTTCCGGCCACGCAACTCAACGGCAAGATACCATCTGTCTCCGATAATCTCGGGCGAATGCGTAGCGACAATCGCTCGAAAGTCGGAGAGCTTCGCCGTCTCTTCAAGATCCTTAAGCCACTGCTCTTGCCAGGCGACGTGGAGCGAGAGTTCCGGCTCATCAATGAGAATGAGGGAGTTGCTCGACGCGCGGAACAACAACTCGTAAAGCATGACAAGTTCGTGTTGTTCTCCTGAGGAGAGTTTCTCCAGGTCCAAGTTGGTGCCATCGTCCTTATCGACTCGCAATCCCTTTGCGCTCACCGCCACCTGCTTATGACTAAAGCGGGAGTTAACGATTCTCTTGAAGGTGCTTACTTTTTCGTAAAGCTCATCAAAGACCGCAAGCTTTTCTTTGGCATCCTTTGCATAAACCGAAAGCACGCCTCGCTGTGATTTATCTACGAGACTCAGATCGGGAATCTCGAGGCCGGGCTGCTCCCCCGCCAAGAGGCCCACGTCCTCCAGTTGCGAGCGTTTCTGGTCGATCGCGTCGAGGTCTTCACGCAACGTTTCAACCGAACCGCCCGAATGCTCGCGGTCGGCGACCAAGCGGGCGGGAAAGGTGCGGTCAAGCGACTGGGACAACGCTCCGTACTTGGCGATTGAATTCTGTATACGACGGGCGAGCTGTTGGGAATAGTGGCTCACGGTGCGTTCCGGATTGACTGTGTGGCCGCGCCGCCACCGTCGGGATACGCGGGTCAAGCGCTCTGTATCGATCAAGCGTACCACAACGGAGTGTCTTATATCTTGCAGCCAATCGGGGCTCGGCAATACGTCACGTTGAAGGTCAGGAGGGAGTTCCTCCCCGAAGTCTGTTAGTACGTCGGCGAGATCGAGTGTGGATCCCGTCTCCATGTTGAGCCATTTGCGAGAACCAACTCGATTAAGTACCGGTATGCATTCCTCAATAGCAGAGATCGGAAACCTTAGGTCCTTCTGGTCGATCGAGACTCTGGGAGGGTTAAAGGTCTCGCTTACACCACCTCGGTGACAGGTCAATGTCAGCGGCAGCCGATCTTCATCGTGGTGGCGGTTCGCCGTAACTCTTTCCGCAATCAAGCGCGTTCCGTCATCAAACGAAACGTCTACTTCTCGAAACGGCATACTGGCGAGACGGTTTATCGCATGGTTAAACAACACGTTGATGAGCTTCAGAGTCGTGGTCTTGCCGAAGCCGTTCGGACCGATTACGAGCATGATGCGCTCGCTGGTGCCAAACGCGAGATCGTGATCGAAGTCGTCGAAAAGACCTTTGACGCGGACACGATCGATATTCATGGTGGCCCTCCAAGTTGAACGCCTATGTGCCGAGACAGACCGGAAGATAGGGTGACCATGATTCCCCCGATCTGGTTTACTCCGCATACGGGGCCAGATGCCGAAGGTTTCAAGTATACTATATAATTCCCATTGTTATCATCCCACGGTCGGCTCGCGTCTTCCAGCCGGCGGCTGAACGGGGAGCGATCCCGGGAGCGTTGTTTGGCAACAGGGCAGTTGCCAGAGCGGTCGGCCCCCGGAGGTGCCGAGCGCCACTATCGCTGCTGCAGCCGTTCGAGCGCGGCCAGATTGGCGCGTACATGTGAAGCCGAAGCGACCATCATGGCAGTTTCTTGTGAGTCCAGGTCAACCTCAATGATTTCCTGGACGCCGCCGCAACCGAGCCGCGCGGGGACTCCGATGAACAGTCCGTTCAGGCCGTACTGTCCGGTAAGGTAGGCCGCGCATGGCAGGACGCGTCCCGTATCCCGCACCATGGCCTCAACCATTTCCGCTGCAGCAGCCCCTGGAGCGTACCAGGCGGATGTGCCCATGAGCTGCACGATCTCTCCGCCCCCCTTCTTGACCCGTTCTGTAATGGAAGCAATCCTGTCGGTGGGCATAAGTTCTGTCAGGGGTATGCCCCCTACCGTGGTATAGCGTGGCAGGGGTACCATGGTATCTCCATGTCCCCCCAGAAGCAGGGCCTGGATGTCACGAACGGACACGCCCAGTTCCATGGCGATGAAGCAACGATAGCGGGCTGTGTCCAAGACGCCAGCCATGCCAACGACCCGTTGGTTCGGGAACCCACTGGCCATGTAAGCGACATAGGCCATGACGTCCAGCGGATTCGAAACAATCACCAGTATGGCGTTGGGGCTGTGAGCTACAAATGACTCCGTGACGGAGCGTACGATATTGCAATTGATGGAAAGCAGGTCATCGCGGCTCATGCCGGGCCTGCGCGGCACCCCGGACGTAATCACGCAGATATCCGAGTTTGCCGTTGCTCGGTAGTCGCTGGTGACCCCGGTCACCCGCGTATCGAAGAGATGTATCGGCGCGGACTCCCACATGTCGAGCGCCTTGCCTTCCGAAAGTCCCTCCTTGATGTCGATTAGGACAACTTCACGCACCATGTCTTGGCGCGCGATACATTCGGCGACCGTCGCACCGACGTTGCCAGCTCCGACTACCGTTACTTTGTTCATGTGCTGTACCTGGATGGCAGTGCTTAGAAATCGAGGGTAAGGTAAGCAAATTTGGCTAGTAGATCGGACTGCTGCAGGGCCCGCCTTGGTGCCCTTGCCCGAGAGTCCTGCGGGTCATCATGGCGCAGATGCTGGGGGAGCATGATGGCGCACCCATTGCCTGGGGCGTGGCAGACCTGTGCGCTTCCAGATTCGATATCCTCTTGGCCGCCAGACCCCTCTCCCGCGGTACCGGCATTCTTGCAGAGATGCCTGCACCGCGAAGTGTCTCGCCGCTAGAGTCGGCAGTTGGGGCTTGCAGTTGCTAGTGGTGGCCGTCCTCGAAGCGTGGGGCCGGAGGCTGTGCAGCAGCAAGGCAACCTGCGGATGCGCCGCGGACCGGGCGTTGTACGTCGTGGGCTTTTCATGTATCTGGCGGTTACCCTGGGACTCCGATTCTTCGCACCCGATGCCATTGGCATCTCAGTCCAGATTCAGTGGATCGCAACCACGGAGCGCAATATTGCGGGTTGGCAATGCGTTGCAGCGGGCTGTGGTTCGCCAGGAGATTCAGACAAACCAGCTGGCTTCGCATACCGTTGAGCGTAGGAGCGGGTAGCGACCCCTGATTTCCGTGAAGGGTTGCTTGCGTACAGCCTGATGGAGTGGCGCCGGGGTGGAGGGCTGGCTGAGCACCCGGGGTCGCGCTCATCTGCACCGTCGTCAAAATCGTTGTCCACGCCGTCTGTGCAGGAAGGGCCATACTCAAGCGATTCGGGATCAGGTGCGCTCCCGCTTCCTGCCACTTGCGAGGGATGCTGTGCCAGATCGCCTCATAATACCGGCCAAACTGACGTGCGAGCCCCCGAGCGTTGACGAGCAAGGAGTATTGCCCCCTCCCGGCGGAAGTCCAGTTCATGGAGCGGAGGACGAGGTATCGGCCGTCTATGAAGGCGAATCTCATGTGCATCTTGCACCCCAATATTCTATCCCTACCGGTATGCCGGCTTCGCGAAGCTCTTCGTGCTTGGAGTACCCATTCGGCTATTCCCCCAATTAGATGGGTGCTATGTTGCCTGCAACTCCTCCCGAGAAGCATGGCCAGTGACGAGGATCTTGTTCTTGTCTAGGTCATACGCCAGACATTCGAGAGGTCCCGCAAATCCAGTCGGTTGTTCGCAGCGTGATCTCCCGAGGCAATCCCGCATTCATCTGGATTCCCTCACTTGGCCATTCCGAAGCGTTCCAATTGCGCGCTCCCAATGTTCTGTAGAACTATAGTAGTTCTAACCCTCGGCATCCTTGTCCGTGTATCTGCGTATGGCAACTCCCCCGTCGCGGGCTCGCACATTGACCGCGAAATTATCCGTTTGAAACCGGGCACCATACATGGCAAAATCGACTGTTTGTTCGGACGGTCCATGAGATCTACCAGTGACCTGTATAGCTTGCTCTCGCACGGGTCGGCGGGCCTGTCGAACTCCAACGGTGCCTGCAGGATGAGGCGGATGTCGGGCTCGTCGCCGCGGTTCACCACGATCAATGAAAGAAGGAGTACCGCCCGTGCCTGGCACCAGACTAGGCTACGGGTCATGGAAGGCGTGGCGGTTTTCTGAAGAACAATAAATAGCGCCAAGGAGACAGTCCAGAAGGTGTCACGGATGAATGGCGATATGCCCTGGAGCGTGCATGGCAAGTCGCAATGGATCGGTTCTGACCGGTGCACCGCCGCTACGTGTCAAAATTCGGCATGTGAAACGGTACAATAAGCCATATATCTGAGTGATGTTGCCTTAAGCATGTTGGTACACGAGGCATCTTTCGCCGTTATCGATACGGAGACGACAGGCATGAGCCCTGCGACGGACCGCGTTCTGGAGATTGCTGGCATCAAGGTGCGGGCAGGGGTCGAGATTGATCGTTTTTCCGAGCTGCTCGATCCGGGCCAGGCGGTTCCCGGCCGCATAACTCGCCTGACGGGCATCACGAGCGCTATGGTTTTTGGCAAGCCTTCCGCCTCTGAGGTGCTTCCGCGATTTCTCGAGTTTGTGGACGAGACCATTCTCGTAGCCCACAATTTTCCGTTTGATGCGGGTTTCCTGAACGCTGAACTTACGCGCGCCGGGTTGCCAGTGCTGTCCTGTCCAGCCCTGTGCACGCTGCGCATGGCAAGACGCCTGCTTCGGGGTCTCCCCTCAAAGGGGCTATCCGGGCTCATACAATTCTTCGGACTGACTGTCGAGAACCGGCATCGGGCCCTGGATGACGCAGAGGCTACCAAGGATATCTTGCTGCGCTTCCTCGCCCAGCTTGCAGACGAGTACGGCATCACGGTCGTGGATGAACTGCTTCGGTTTCAGAAGCGGACCTATACAACGCTGAATCGCCCTGCCAAGCACATTCAGCATATTCGCGAAACGGTGCTTCCCGCGGTGCCCGAGCGATCGGGAATCTACTTCATGAAAGGAAAGCAGGCCGAGCTGTTGTATGTCGGCAAGGCGAAGGATCTCAGGCGCCGCGTACGCAGTTATTTTTCGGGTATCGAAGGTCACCCGCCGCGCACGAGACAATTGCTTCGCCTGGTGCGGGAAGTGACGTGGACCGTAACGGACTCGGAATTGGAAGCGCTCGTACTTGAATCGCAACTTATCAAGGAGCATCAGCCTCGCTATAATCGGGCTGAGCGCCGGTATCACAACAGACCCTTTGTCCGATTGGGGCGCATAGGAAGCGGGACTTGGATCACTGTTATTACCCATATCCGGGATGACGGAGCGCAATACTATGGTCCATTGCCTACGCGGGGCCAGGCGGAGTTTGTGGCCAGGGCTTTGGTAACGCTTTGCGGGGCGGGTGAGGATTTTACCGATCATCCATCGGCCCTTAGGCAGCGTCCCCCTTCCCGGTTCGGGGGCAGGCTGGCACCGGATGGCATCGCATCCGCGCGCGACTTTCTTCAGGGAAGGGGCCAGGCCGTGCTTCTCCAAATGGAGGCACGGATGCGCGGCGCTGCAGCGGCGCTCGAATTTGAGAAGGCAGCCAGGTACCGCAATGCGCTGCAGCATATGCGCGATGTGGCGCGAAGAGGCAACGTCTTAGCCATCTCCGTCTTTGACCGCAATCTGGCTGTTGTTCACAGGATGGATACCTGCACGCAAGTACATCTTGTCCGCTTCGGACGTTGTGTTGCAACGGTGCCAGTTCAGGTGCCACCGCTTGCTGAGGATGCCACGCGCATGCATGCGTGCGTAGCGGCACATTTTGAGCAGCCTCCGGATGGCCCAGACCGGTTTACCCTGCAGGAAGCAGATGAAATAAGAATCCTGGCGCACTGGATGTACCAGGAGCGAGAGAGCCTGCGAACCGTAGAAAAGGCCGGGTCAGCGGCGGACTTTGCCCGCGCAATCCTGGCGGCCATCGATGGATAGGACCAAGATGGCAGGCCGTACTCGGCTGAATTCGGGTGAGCAAGGCCAAGCGCTGCGGAGGCACGGCCCACAAGGAAGGGGGGCACGGCTCTGTAATTCGCAGCCGCCCCGCAGCAGGAACCCATTGTTGCGGAGCCCATTGGGCGTGGTCCTTGGGAAGTTATCGCGCCTGCCCGGTGCAATAACCTCCGGATCATTCTTTCAGTTGTGTAGCGACTTAAGTAACTTACGCCGCTGCAATGCAGGACTGATTCTTCCGTTGACCACCGTATGTTTGCGTCGTCACTCTTTCTTCTGTTTGGCTCCATTGCCGTGATTGCGGCCTTGGGCATGCTTATTTCCAGGAATCCCGTAACCAGTGCGCTGTGGCTGATTCTCGTTATGTGCAGTATCGCTGGCCTCTACATGACCCTGAATGCAGAATTCATCGCAGTCATACAGGTATTGGTGTATGCGGGTGCGATCATGGTGTTGTTCCTGTTTGTGGTCATGCTCCTCAATCTGGCGGCATTGCCCAAGCTTGGGGAGATTGGTTGGAGTCACGCGGTTGGATGCTTGCTCGGCGTTGTGGTGTTGGTCCAGCTTGTAACTATCGGGGTGACGGGGCCTGTCGAACCGGCCGATGCGATTGACCGGGCTGCCACCGGCGGCTCTGCCATGGAGATTGCGCGGGAACTCTTCACCCGGTATGCGCTGGCGTTTGAAATGGTCGGTGTGCTGCTCCTGGTGGCAACCGTCGGTGCCGTTATGCTGGCGCAGCGAAAATTTGTTTAACTCCGAGTTGCCCCGGACATGGAAGTTGCGCTAACCTCGTATCTGACGCTGAGTGCCGTGCTGTTTGCCCTGGGCGTGGTCGGTGTGCTCGTGCGCAGCAATGTGATAGTGATTCTGATGTCGGTGGAATTGATGCTGAACGCGGTCAACCTTACGCTCGTCGCATTGAGCCAGTCAATGGGAGATGTATCCGGTCAGGTGCTCGTGTTTTTCGTGATGTCTGTGGCGGCGGCGGAGGCGGCCATAGGTCTTGCCATTGTTATTGCCATTTTTCGCAATAAGCTCACCATAGATATCAACAAGATCAACCTCTTCAGGTACTAGTTCTCGTTGCAGCCACGGGCAGGACGCACCGCGTTAGCCAAATGGGACCTGACATACTCGTTCTGCTGATCGTCCTGCTGCCACTTTTGGGAGCCGTCCTAAATGGCATAATTCCCCTGTATTGGAAAAGCGCGCGTCGCTCCGAGACGCTGATTGGTTCGGTCGGCACGGCCGCTGTTGCGATCCCGTTCGTGCTGTCCTCGGTGCTATTTCTACGAGGAGGCGAAGAAGCACAGGTGGTCCACCTGTATACATGGATTGCCGCCGGAGACTTTTCCGCATCCGTTGCCTATCGGATTGATTCTCTGTCGCTCATCATGACGCTGGTGGTTACTGGCGTCGGTATGCTCATCCATCTGTATTCGATCGGTTACATGCACGGTGACCGGTCCTTCTGGAAGTTTTTCGCCTACCTCAATCTCTTCATATTCATGATGCTCAACCTCGTCCTGGCAGACAATCTTTTGCTGCTGTTCTTGGGCTGGGAGGGCGTCGGACTATGTTCCTACTTGCTGATAGGCTTCTGGTATGAGCAAGCCAAGAACAGCGCCGCCGCAACAAAGGCATTTGTCGTAAATCGGATCGGTGACTTCGCCTTCCTCCTGGCGATGTTTATTTTGGTCAGGCAAGTCGGGAGTCTGGATTTTGGTTCCCTGCTCGCAGGAGAGCTCGCTCTTTCCCAAGGGACCATTAACACGGTAGTGGCCCTCATCTTTATTGGTGCCACAGGTAAGAGTGCGCAGATCCCGCTCTTCGTGTGGTTACCGGACGCGATGGCGGGTCCCACACCGGTCTCTGCCCTGATTCATGCGGCCACGATGGTCACCAGTGGCCTGTATCTTCTGGCGCGACTCTCCTCCCTGGTACTCTTGGCACCGCTGGTTATGGGGATTATTGCCTTGGTCGGTGCCACCACCGCTCTTGTGGCGGCGACCATTGCTATGACGCAGACGGACATCAAGCGTGTTCTGGCCTATTCTACCGTTTCGCAGCTGGGATTCATGTTCATGGCCTCGGGTGTGGGGGCATTCTTCGTAGCCATTTTCCATGTGGTAACGCACGCGTTTTTCAAGGCGTGCCTTTTTCTCGGCTCTGGAAGCGTGATCCACGGCATGCACGAGGTGCAGCACCGTTTGGGCCCCGATGAACGCGCGTTCGACGCGCAGGACATGCGCCGGATGGGGGGACTAAAGCGGTACATGCCGATTACCCGCTGGACTTATCTGGCCGCTACGGTGGCCATCGCCGGCATTCCGTTGACGGCGGGCTTTTTTTCCAAGGATGAAATCCTGTACAAGGCTTTTGAAATGGGCTACGACGGTGCCCCTTACGCCTGGTTCGTATGGGTTGTGGGTCTTGCTACCGCGCTGCTTACTGCATTCTATATGATGCGCTCGTACATGCTGACGTTCGAGGGCAGAGAAAGATGGCCACGGGCCCAGGAAATACGGCCATCGGAGTCTCCATGGACCATTACGCTGCCGCTCGCGGTTCTAGCTGGCTGTTCCCTGGTCGGAGGCTTGATCGGCCTGCCGAAGGCGGCAGAAAAAATGGGCCTCGGCAACTGGATTCACGGCTATTTGGTCGGGCACAGCGGTCATGCAGGTCCGGTAGCTGAAGCCCAATTGCATGCCCATCCGCCGCTTGCTGTCGAACTGGGCCTCATCCTGCTGGGATCCGCGATTGCCATCGTCGGTGTGCTGTATGCCTGGCGGTTTTATCGCCGCTACGAGCTTGCGGGCGACGAACTGATTCGGGGCCGGTTTGGGCGGCTCTATGCATGGTGGCGCGGTGCATATTTCCTGGACGAATTCTACCGCAAGACCGTCGTTCGGCCCCTGATTGGCGGCGCAGAGAAGGCGCTGGCACCTTTTGACCAGCGCGTCGTGGACGGCCTGGTTAACGCGCTCGCCCGGACCATGAGAGCCTTTAGCGGTCTGTCCCGGCGCGTCCAAACCGGCAGCATTCAGCATTACGCCCTTGCCATCGTGCTGGGAACTGCCCTGATCATCGCGCTAATGTTAGCGGGCTGAAGTGCATGGACGCTTCTTATCTGATTACTCTTGTCATTTTCCTGCCGCTCGCCGGAGCGCTGGTAACGGTCCTGGCCCGGAGTGACCGATGGGTGCGCATGGCGGCCCTCGTAACCACTTTGGTCACGTTCATGCTGTCCATTTTTCTGTGGACGGGATTCAGCGTGGAACGCGCAGCCGACCTGCAGTTTGCCTCCCACCGTTTGCCGCTAATCGCTACAGGCATAGATGTAAGCTACGCCGTAGGCGTGGACGGCCTTAGCCTGCTCCTGGTGCTGCTTACGACGTTCCTGGGGCCCATCGTGGTGCTGTCGTCGTGGACCTACATTAACCGGCAGGTGAAGGCCTACTATGCACTCCTCCTGGTGCTGCAGACGGGTATGACGGGCGTCTTTTGCGCCTTCGACGTGCTGCTATTCTACGTCTTCTTCGAGCTCACGCTAATCCCGATGTATTTCCTGATAGGGATTTGGGGCGGAGAGCGCCGAATTTATGCGGCCATCAAGTTCGTGCTATATACGATGGTAGGGTCGCTCCTGATGCTGGTGGCGATTCTGTATTTGGGGAACGCTGCTGGCAACGCGGTAAACGGAGGCGTCTTTACGACGGACTATTTCAAGCTGCTGCAGTATGGCGTGCCGCTCCAGATGCAGACATGGCTATTTGTCCTCTTTGCGTTTGCCTTTGCCATCAAAGTGCCCTTGTTTCCGTTGCACACGTGGCTGCCAGATGCCCACGTGCAGGCGCCGACAGGTGGATCTGTCATTCTTGCCGGCATATTGCTGAAAATGGGCACGTATGGCCTGGTCCGGTTCTGTCTGCCGTTCTTCCCGCATGCGGCCCACGCGCACTCGGTGCTGTTTGCCATACTGGCCGTTGTAGGCATCGTATACGGAGCCTTGGTGTCCCGTGCCCAGACTGATGCCAAGAAGCTTGTGGCCTACTCCAGCGTCAG
This sequence comes from Rhodothermales bacterium, assembly GCA_965216255.1. GTDB lineage: Bacteria > Bacteroidota > Rhodothermia > Rhodothermales > Bin80. Next base: position 997,987 of record OZ244148.1, on the reverse strand, counting down.
TCACCTGGGCTTCGTCGTACTGGGAATCTTTGCGTTTACCCTGGAGAGCCTCCAGGGCGCGATGATCCAGATGATCAACCACGGGCTTTCCACAGGGGCGCTCTTCCTGTTGGTAGGCATGCTGTACGAGCGCCGACATACGCGTGAAATGGCCGACTTCGGTGGCATTGCCAGATCCGTGCCTTTGTTGACATTCTTCATGGTACTTGCGGCGCTGGCATCCGCGGGGCTTCCGGGGCTTAACGGATTTGTCGGAGAATTCCTGATATTGATGGGAGCCTTCGGTAGCGCTACACCGGGCATGCCCGTGCTGGTGGCCATTGCGACTACCGGCGTTGTACTCGCGGCGGTGTATCTTCTCTGGATGCTCAGTCGCATGTTCTTTGGTCCGCTCACAGAACAGGCCAATCGTATTATGCCTGACCTGAACCGCCGAGAATTGGCAGTACTCGTGCCGCCGACCTTACTCATGATAATTCTCGGCATATTCCCGCAGCCGTTTCTGGCGGTAAGCGAGCCGGCCGCAGAACGGCTTCTTGAAACAATACAGCAGAAACGACAGGCACTGTCTTTTGAGGAGGTCAGCGCAGATTCCGAAGCCAGCTGCCGCAGGTGCCGATATGAGGTATGTCCTGGAGAGGCCTGGATGCCCCTTCCTGGACGCCCCGGGGCCGGCACCGAGATTGCTTCCCGGCTGGAATGGAGACCCCGAAGTTATGCCGCTCGGTAATCACGATCTGAAAACACGTCGCTGCATGTCGATTCCTTCCCTTGCGCACGCGGTCTTGCTTGCCCTGGCCTTCGTCGCGCTGGCCTCGCCGGCGCTGGCACAGGAATCCCAGGAGGCCATGGCCACGGTGGAAGAGACCCACAAAGCAGATGGGCATGCGGCGGCTATTCCGCCGCTGTGGCTCGTGGCACCCTTTGCCATTTTGTTGCTCATGATCGCGACGGGGCCGCTGTTTTACATGCGCCACTGGCATCACCACTACCCCAAGTATGCGGTGGGGCTGGGACTCTTCGTGACCGTGTACTACATCGGTGTAATGCACGATGCCGTCTCGATGCTTCACGCGCTTACGGAATACCTCTCCTTTATTGCCTTGGTTGCATCGCTCTTTATTGCAGCCAGTGGCATCTTTCTTAAAGTCAACGCGCGTGGAACTCCTGCGGCCAATGTGGTCCTGCTGTCCGTAGGGGCCATTATTGCCAACATCATTGCTACGACGGGAGCAGCCATGCTCTTTATCCGCCCCTACATGCGGCTGAACAAGGGACGCCTCAAGGCCTATCACATCGTCTTTTTCATTTTCATAGTAGCCAATGTTGGCGGCGCACTCACGCCGATAGGAGATCCTCCACTGTTTCTGGGATTCTTGCGCGGCGTGCCGTTTTTCTGGACGCTGGCAAACATTTGGCATATTTGGGCGCCGACCATGGCTCTTCTGTTGCTCATCTTCTACGTAATGGACCGTCGCAACAAGGCCGCAAGCACGGCGCTGCTATCTAGCGGCGGCACGGTCAAGATAGAAGGATACCGGAGTTTCGCCTTCGTGCTCGTCATTGTGTTGTCGGTGTTTATCGATCCCAACGTCATACCGGCCATGAAGGGCAAGTCGCTGGATCTTGTCGGCACGTACCATTTGCCCCTGGGTATACGGGAAATCATCATGTTTTCCATGTGCTTCTTGGCCTACAAGTTCTGTAATCAGGAGGCGCTGGCCAAGAACGAGTTCTCATTCGAACCCATTCGGGAGGTTGGATGGCTGTTCCTGGGCATTTTTGCCTGCATGGTACCGGCGCTTGCGCTGATATCACATTTTGCGAGCGAAAACAAGGATGTGCTGACGACCGGCATGTTTTATTGGGGAACCGGCACTTTGTCCAGCATCTTGGACAATGCGCCGACGTATCTGAATTTCCTGGCCGCTGCGATGGGCAAGTTTGACCTGGACGTAAGCTCGGCTATGGATGTGACGGCTTTTGCGCGCTCGGCCGAATCGATCCTCTACCTGACCGCCATTTCGGCGGCAGCTGTATTCTTCGGGGCCATGAGCTATATCGGCAATGCGCCCAACTTCATGGTCAAGGCCATTGCGGAAGCCAATAACGTGGATGCTCCGTCCTTCGTGGGTTATATCGTCAAGTATGCGATTCCAATTCTCATACCGGTCTATTTCCTGGTCTACGTGGTTTTCTTCAGTGGCTGGATCCTTTAACCAAAATTTGCTCACATGGCAACTACACCGCTTGCATCTGGCGCGATTCGGTCCGCGCTAGCGGATCTTCCCGGGTGGCGCTACGAGGAAGACCGGCTAAAGAAAACGTTTCGTTTCAGCAGTTTCCGTGAAGCCATGAGCTTCCTCGTGCGGCTAGGTTTTGAGGCCGAGAGGGCTGACCACCATCCCGAGCTATGCAATGTTTACCACACGGTAGACCTTGCACTAACCACCCACGACGCTGGTAGTCGGGTCTCGCACAAGGACATCAGTCTCGCACGAGCCATAGAAGACTTCGTGTGGATCTAGGAATTAGAGATGCCAGGACCTATGGATTTGGCGGGCGCATATGATACGCTGCTGATAGACCTGTGGGGCGGGTTTTCCCTACTGGTTTTGTGCGCAGCAGGCGTAGCCCTCGTCGTATGGGATGCGCTCCGCAATGACGACCGGTCGCTTCCCTGGGTTGCCGCGGCTGCTATGGCTGTGGCCGTGATCGGGGAGGTAGTCCATCTCAGGAATGGGCCCGGGATGGCCTTCTATGATCTCATCCGTGTGGGCGGCCTGGCGTCCTTCATCAACATAGTAATTCTGCTGAGCGCCTTGGCAACGGTGGTTCTGTCCGTGCCCTACCTGCGAAGCATCCGGCATGGCTACGGCGAGGTTTACGCACTGATTCTGTTTGCGACGGCTGGCATGATCCTCTTGGGGACGGCCAATAACCTTGTCACCATCTTTGTGGGGCTCGAGACCATGTCCGTGGCATTGTATATCCTTACGGGCTTGGTTCGGGAGGATGAAGGTGCCGTAGAGAGCGCACTCAAGTATTTCCTGCTGGGCGCCTTCTCCACCGGGTTTTTCCTTTACGGCATTGCCCTGCTTTACGGTGCCACAGGCACGATGTACCTGCCGGCGATGGCAGCTGGACTGCAGCAGAGCGGCGCCCACGTGCTCTTTTCGGCAGGCGTGGCCCTCTTTCTGGTTGGTTTCCTGTTCAAGGTCAGCGCCGTGCCGTTCCACATGTGGACGCCCGACGTGTACCAGGGTGCCCCCACGCCCCTGGCAGGCTACATGTCTACGGCCTCAAAGGCGGCAGCCTTCGCCGCATTGATCCTGGTATTGTTTCACGGGCTGGGCACGGAAACGAACTGGCAGCCCGTGTTGGCGCTCGTGGCCCTGGTAACCATGGTGGTGGGCAATCTCCTGGCCCTTTCGCAGAATAACGTCAAGCGGATGTTGGCCTATTCATCCATCGCCCATGCAGGATACGTGTTGGTGGCGCTTTCGGCCGGGACGCCCGACGGGTATGCAGGAGCCGTGTACTACCTCCTGATTTATGCCCTCATGAATACGGGGGCCTTCGGCGTAATGGCACTCCTGGAATGGGATGGCAAGGAGGGGCGTATCCAGACCGTTGATTCCCTTGCAGGCATAGGATTTCGCGAGCCGCTCCTCGGTGTGGTGATGGCCGTGTTCATGTTTAGCCTTACAGGGTTCCCGCCGCTCGGCGGTTTCTGGGGGAAGGTAGCGGTGTTTGCTCCTGCCGTTGATGCAGGACTGACCTGGCTCGTGATAGTTGGTGTACTGGCCAGCGCGCTGTCTGGATACTACTACCTGCGCGTGCTTTTTGTATTCTGGATGCGTGAACCCGCCGAGGAGCGCTCTTTCAGGGTGCCAAGGTCGTCGCTTGCCGTGCTTTCCGCATGCGCGCTCGCACTGGTCGTGATCGGATTCGTACCGTTCGTTCGCGACCTAACTTTTGGCTTTTTCGAAGGGGCGCTCATGGCATGGGTGCCCTGATTCCAGGTTCTTCATGGTGGACCTTATCCGCGAACTGATCCCGCACGCCCCAAACCTCGGGCTGTACGTAGCTCCCCATATTCCGGCTAAAAAGCTTCGCAATGCGCTCAAGGATTACGCACCGTCTCTTGACGCAGTCGAAGTCGTAGCGCTTTTTGACGCAACCCTCATGGGAAGCGCAAGGGACGGCATTCTCTTCACTGCTGATCGAATGGTGTTTCAAAACAGTAACTTCCAGGCAGCCCAGGACGTGCGTTATGATGAAATCGTACAGGTGGAGCAAAAGCGTGGAGTTCTGAAAGGGCAGCGCATAGTCATCCAAATCAACCGGGCAAGGGCAACCTTTACGGCGGAATTGAACATCTCTGCGAAGCCGAGAGCTGCCGAATATCTCCGCCGGTTTTTGCATGAAGCCATGATTCGACCTCATCCGGCTTCAGCGCAGCGCACCGATTGGGGTGCCGTGGTGTCGGCACTCAGGACGCTGAGAGACCGGGGGTGTTTGTCCGAAACAGACTATGGCCGGCTTCTCGCCGTGGCGCATGCGTAGTTGGCACAGTATCCAAAACATTACACCTATCCAGGGGGTTGAACCAGCCCTAATCACTTACTTAGTCAGGGAGACCAGCACGATGGCCTTTTCGTTACCCGATCTACCGTACGCACATGGTGCGTTGGAGCCCCACATTGATGAGATGACCATGCGGATACACCATGGCAAGCATCACCAGGGCTACACGAACAAATTGAATGCTGCAATAGCTGGTCAGGGGGCGTTGCAGGAGCGATCCATCGAAGACATTCTCCGGAATATGGGCGATGTCCCCGAAGCAATTCGGGGAGCCGTTCGCAATAACGGCGGCGGCTATGCTAACCACAACCTATTCTGGACGGTCATGTCTCCTGCGGGCGGGGGCGATCCTACCGGCGCGCTTGCGGCAGCCATAGCGCAGGCATATGGTTCTGTGGCGGCGTTCAAGGCTGCGTTCTCTGTGGCTGCGGGCACGCGCTTTGGCAGCGGTTGGGCGTGGCTCGTCGTAGACGGCAGCGGCAAGCTGCAGGTATACTCTACGGCAAATCAGGATAGCCCGCTCATGCAGGGAGATACGCCCATTCTGGGGTTGGACGTATGGGAACACGCATATTACATCAACTACCAGAACCGGCGGCCTGACTATGTCGCGGCGTTTTGGAATGTAGTCAATTGGGATCAGGTAGCCCGCAATTACGCTGCAGTTACAGGATGATGTGTGCCTGCCGCCGGGATTCTGGTTCCGATGGCAGGCGGGTGCGGCGGACTTGGATGTCCTGTCCGCTGATGAGCGGCGCCGTGCTTCCATGATTCGGCACGCGGATCGGCGTCGCCAGTTTGTCATGGGCCGGGTTGCCGCCCGGTCGCTCCTGAGTGAATTCCTTGGTGCTAGTCCGGCTACCGTGCCGCTTCGGACAGCACCGGACGGGGGCGTGGATGTGGTCGGCGTTCCGCTCTACCTCTCCATCGCACACTCTAGAGAGCATTCAGTGGCCGCCATCGGGCCGCGGGCCGTGGGTGTGGATCTCGAGCGCATTGAGCCCAGGAGCCCAGGTCTGGCACGCCGCATGCTGCGCGATGATGAACTGGCTGCATTTCAGGCGCTACCGCTGGAACCCGTTCGTGCTGTCATCCTCGTATGGACACTAAAGGAGGCCGCCCTAAAAGCCACTAGAACGGGGCTCCGGCGCTCGCTGAAAGACTTGCGCCTGGAAATTGATGTCTTGAAACAACGCGGCCGCTGCTTCTTCCCCGAACGTGATCCGGTGGAGCTCCGCTTTGCAGAGCGAGATGGCTACTTTCTTTCTGTCGCTGCAGGGATGCCAGGACGCGTCAGTTGACCAGATCTTTGATGGTTACCACGCCGATTCGATTGGAGCTGCTCTGATGGATGAGCAGCTCGTTTTCACGGGTAACCCATACATGGCGCACGATACCGACGCCGGATGGGATCGCCCAGCTTTGGAACGATTCTGTTTCAGGGTCAAATCGCACGAGTGCATCTGGCCGCATTCCTGACTCATTGTACCAAATCTTGTCATTGATCACGGCTAGGGAATAGGGATGCGAGGAAGCGCCACTGGGAGAATCCCACTGCTGAACTTCGCCGGTCTCGGGGTTGAGCCTGCCAATGCGCCCCATCGTGGAGTTGACAAACCAGACCATTCCGTCGCTCGCCAGGCCGAGTCGGCGAATTCGAGTTTGAGAGTCCGGGATATCATAGTATCGGATCTGCATCGACGTGGGATCGACGGCCCCAATCTTGTTGGTGCCGTTGTATGCCACCCAGAGGGTGCCGTCCTTCCCGACCTGAATGCCGTACGGCCGCGGTTCAGTAGGTACTTCCGTTAATGCTCCCGTGAGGGTGTCCAGTCGCCCAAGCTGGCCCGCCTGCTGGGCCGTGAAGTAAAGCATGCCGTTTGGATGGAAAACGGCCGTGTGGGGATCCCGAGCCTGCGTCTTGAATGCTCTTATGGCACCGGTTGCAGGGTCTAGCCGACCAATGGTGCCGTTACTGTTGCCCGTGTACCAGATGCTGCCGTCCGATGCCGGAACGATGCTGTGCGGCCGGGCCGAAGCCGGCAGCGGAAATTCCTTCATGGCACCGGTTACCGGATCGAGTCTGCCTACCAGGCTCGCCCACATGCCGGTCCACCAGATTGATCCATCCGGGGCCTCAATCGGGTCGCGAGATCGCTGGCCGAGCGTCGGAACCACCCACTCCTTAATGTCGATTTCCACGGGACCGGAGACCAGTACCGGTCGCCGCTCGGTTTTTTCCGGAAAATGAGCTGCCAGGTAATCCGCTATGGCGTCGGCCTCGGCTTCCGGAAGCCGCATCATGGAGTCCATGACCTCTCGCCACCGCTCAGGCGTGTCGTAGCCAGCTGAACGTACTATAGTACGGCTAGGGTGACAGGACGTGCACGCCTGGATTACCAGGTCTTTCCCAGGCCCATCTGGCAGCGGGGCAGCTGCCCGCTGCTGGGCCAATGCTGCGTGTCCAGCAAGGCACGCTACCAAAAAAGCCGCAGCAAGCTTGAAGTTGGACCGAGCCCCGGAGCTGTAGCTTCGCGCTGCCCCGGAGTGCTCTTGGCTCCGAGGGCTATTTCGAACGAGTATAGATTTCATGGGAATTAATCTCCTTGGCGCCGACGGTGCGTGAACCCTCGGTAACAGAAATATGATCTCCGTACACGACGGCCTGGACGCCGTGGCGTCCTTCAGCCAGGGGAGAAAAGACGGTCCACGATTGTGACCCAGGATCCAGGGCCTCTACTTCATCATGAGCCGCAGGGTTCGAAGGATTGCCAAGGCCGGCCGCGCTTTCGCCCCCCATCACGACGATCGTTCCCTCGTACGCGACTGCTGCTGCGCCGGCCCTCTGCGTTGGTATATTCGCCGAGGCCGGAAGCGTCGACCATCTGTCGGTCGAGAAATCATAGCTGTCTACTTCAGCACCAGTTAGCTGTAGCACCTGCCCGGTTGCGCAGGAACTGCGTCGTCCGGCGGCCGCGTATAGCGCTCTGTCGAGGACGACGGCCTGGAAATGATCACGGGCCCGGGGAGCGTCGGCAAGCCGGGTCCACTGACCGGTCGCGGGATCGGACGCGTCCAGCCACGGTAGGTGCCCGTCAGTATGGCCATTCACGATACCGGAGACAAGATAGATACGATCCTTGTGCACGGCCACGCCGGCGGCACCGCGCCGCCGGTCCTCCGGAATCTCCGGCCCCCTGTGTCCATGCATCCTGGACAGGATCATATACATAGAGGTGACCAATAGGCGTCTCGGCCGGCAATGGGCCGGTAAAGGCACCTAGAACATAGATCTTTCCGCCGTAGGCAGCTGCCTGAAAATGATGCATTTCAAGCGGCGGCGATCCGAGAGTTTGCCACGAACGGGCAGCCGGATCGAAGGCCTGCACAGGTCTCTCGCCGCGGCCGCCAATCAGAAAAAACCGGTCGACTACCGCCGCGTAACCGTTTTCATTCCGGTGCATCAGGGATTCGTCCGCCGGTAGGCTCTCCCATAGCTTCTGACCGGCAGAATTGTTCGGGCTCGTAGCCAGCAAAATGCCAAGCAGGGCAGCGCGCACATACCCCTCGCTGGGCAGAGCGGATGCTAACGTCATTCGCGGCTTGCACATGGCGGATTGCTCTGCAACGGAATGGAGGGTTTGGGAGGCACGGCAATCAGCCCTGGTGTGGTCTGGCCGATGCCTGCAGGAGCTCGCATGTGCACCTAGCGTGGAAAGCCGCGCGGCGCGCCGAGGCGGCCGTGAAGGAAGCGCAGCGCAGCTTGGCTTGGCATTGCCGCGCGTTGCGTAAGGCGGAGCGTGCCCAAGCCGAGGCTGCCCACACCCAGAGGGTGCTCCTGTACAGCCTTCAGACTCTGCTGCGCGCACATGCCGGCCTGGACCCTGCGCTGGCGTTGGTTTCGCTTACTGCCGCGATCACGCAGCTCGGCGTAGAGGGTACCTTGGCTGTTATGCGACAGCGTCCGGACCGGTTGGGACTGCCGCCCCCGTCGTGATCGCAGCGCCTTCGGCAGCGGGTTGCGGGGGAGCGCGCCAAGGACAGTCCCCTTGTCACGCGCCTTGAGCCGGAAGTGCGGGCATATGCCAGAGCGCAGGCCAAGGTTTCTTCCGGGCGTGGTATCACAGAGTGTCGGCGCGCCGCCCAAGAGCGCGAGAAGGCTTTGCGTGCAGCGCGTGATGCCCTAGAGCGGGCCACGCAGGGGCATGGGTCGGTACCCATGGCGGAGCGGAGGCACGCACTGTCCAAGGAGCAACGTGCAGCGCTGCGCGCCTTTGAGCGCAGCCGGGAGCCCGCACGCGCGGTGGCAGACATCGGGCTCGGGCTTTGAGGGGAACAGCCCCAAGGGGAGTCGACCGGAGGGGCCGGTAAAAAAAAGTCGCGCACAGCCCCACTCAAACACACAGTTTCCGCGGTAGCTAAACAGTATGTGCTCCGTGATGACTTGATTACGCCAGCCACAGGAGTGATTGTGGGTATCGGCGGCAAGGAACCCGAGCGGCGAAAAAATTTGCTATAGGCTTGGAACGCCCACTACAGGCCCTAGTACAACACTTTAGTTGACAACAATCTTGAGATCTGTAAGTATCAATGAGATAGTAACCCTAAACAAGGAGATGTCCATGAAAATATCCACTGGCCGCTGGGTAAGCGGCAACGACTTCTTTGATCGCGAGATCGAATTGAAGATTCTGTCAAAGCTGGTTTGCGACGGTAACCACGTTTTGGTGACCGGGCAGCGGCGCATGGGAAAGACTAGCGTGATTCAGGAATTAGGGCAGCGACTCGAGGCTCAGGGTTGGACCTTTTTCTTCACCGATGCGGAAGCCGCGACCTGTGAGGAAGACGTAATTGCAGATGTTGCACAGGCCGCACAACGGATTGCTTCCTCCAAGTCGCACCATTTCTCCAAGGTTGGAAGCTGGTTCCTTGACAGCATTGAGGAGATTAGTGTTTATCGCGTAAAAGCCAAGCTTAGGGCTGGCCTCACGGCTGGTAACTGCGGCGGCACGGGAAGGAATTGCTACGCGCTTGCGCCGCACAGGACAAACCGATTCTCCTTGTGCTTGACGAGTTGCCAATCTTTCTAAAGCGCATGCTTAGGGAGTCGGGGGAATCGGAAGGCAAACAACGGGTCGAAACATTTCTGAGTTGGTTGCGCCAAGCACTCCAAAGTATCAACAGCCGATCGCTGGTTCTCATCGTCTCGGGTAGTATCGGGCTTCAGCCTCTCGTATGGCGCCTCGGCATCTCTGACCGTATCAACTATCTTCATCCCTTTCGCGTGGGGCCATGGGACCGTAATACTAGCGTCCAGTGCTTTCATCGTCTCGCAGAAACCTGCCAACTTCAGGTTGAGGACGGCGTGGCAGCCGCTGTATACGACAAGCTTGGCATCGGCATCCCGCACCATGTACAGTCCTTCTTCGCGCGGCTGTACGAATATGCCATGCAGGGGCGAGACCGAGTGACAGTGAAAGATGTCGAACTAGTGTATCAGAACTCACTCTTAGGCCCGCCGGGGCAGATGGACCTCCGTCATTATGAGAGCCGCCTTGAGGATGGGTTGGGAAACGATTACACCATCGCCATGGAAATCCTGGCTGCAGCGGCTCTTCAAGATGTGTTTACGCCGAGTTCACGTCGACATCTCGAGAAATTGTTTGACGATGCGCCGGGGCGCATCGCGGAAGTGATCGACATCTTGGTGCACGATGGCTATCTCACAGAGGCCGACGATGGTCACCGCTTTTTGTCACACTTGCTCAAAGACTGGTGGGCGGCGCGCTTCCGCGGCCATTACATCCCCCTGGAAAACCGCCGTCCTAACAACGAACTATAAGGACACCTGCAATGAACGAAGTAACTCACCGTACAATCCGCAAGTTCAATCCAGGGATACTCCAGTCCGACGACGAAGTGACAACGCAGTTCGTGGTCAGAAAGCGTGAGCTCGATGTGGTACTGGAAGTCCTGCGCGGGAACATTGATTCGCCCTCCTGCCAGCATGTCCTGATTGTAGCTCCTCGTGGCCGGGGAAAAACCATGCTACTGGCTCGCGTCGCTGCAGAGCTGCGGACAGCCGCTGAATTTTCTGGGTGCCTGTTGCCCGTCCGGTTCATGGAGGAGAGCCAGGAGATCTTTGATATGGCTGACTTCTGGCTTGAGACACTGTTTCATCTTGCCAAGGAGATCGCTGTGCGCAATCCCGATTTCGCACAAGAACTACGCGATACGCACGCCAGCCTGAGTACTCGATGGGGTGAGCAGTCGCTTGCAGAGAACGCTTATGCGGCGGTTCTGGATGCTGCGGATTACTTGAATAAAAAGCTCGTACTCATGGTTGAGAACCTGCAGTCGCTCAGCATGGATGTGAGCAAGGATTTCGGCTGGAAGTTGCGCAAAATGCTGCAGATGGAACCCAAGATCATGCTGCTTGCCTCGGCCACCAGTCGCTTCAAGGGTCTGGACGACGCTAGCCAGCCATTCTTCGAGCTTTTTCGGACCATCTGCCTAGATCCACTGGATACTGAAGAATGTCGCCGCTTGTGGAAGGTAGTTAGCGGCGACACTGTGACCACGCGCGAAATGAGGCCGCTTGAAATCCTGACTGGTGGCAGTCCACGCCTTCTAGTCATCATCGGTGGGTTGGCGCAGCACTGGTCGCTGCGTCGCTTGATGGAAGATCTGGTAACGCTGATTGACGACCATACCGAATATTTCCGTAGTCATCTTGAGGGCATTGGTAAGACAGAGCGGCGGGTCTATATCGCGTTGATTGATCTATGGCGATTGTCGACACCTGGCGAGGTCTCGGCGCGGGCTCGCATGGACATTCGAAAAGTATCAACTATGCTCGGACGACTGGTCACGCGGGGCGCGGTGATATGGGAAGGTAGAGGCAATAAGCGTCTGTATGCCGCTTCAGAACGGCTCTACTGCATCTACTACAAGCTGCGGCGTGAACGCGGTGAGGCGGCTGTCGTTCGAAATCTGATCCATTTCATGGCGGCATTCTACAGCAAGGCCGAGTTGACCGAGATATTATATAGGTCGGGCTTCGAAGAGCCGTTTCCGAAGACCTTTCTCGAAGGAATCAAGCAGGCGCGGACCGAATTGCCAGTAATTGACAGTGTCCTTTCTTGCATGATGCATCTAGGTGTTGAGGAACTATTACATGGCCAGACTGGCTCCTTCGGTCGTGTTGTTGCGGTAACAAACGGCACCCGATCGCTCGAGCAGCCCTTGCAAGAGATTTTCGAAGCATTCAACGCGAAAGCATACGAGAAAGTAATCGAGGCTGCGGACAAGGCATTTGCCTCTCAGGGCGTAGATTGGTCTCGAGTGCCGGAGGCTAGCATTGCGCGAGCATTTTATGAGAAAGCCATAGCACAGGAGCATCTCGGAGACTTGGAGGGGGCAATCAGGGCGTACGACGAAGTAATTGAACGCTTTGGCAGCAGCGATGCGGCAGATATACAGATCCCGGTTGCCGTGGCGTTGCTCTGCAGGGGACATGTACGACGAAATCTCGGAGACTTGGAGGGGGCAATCAGGGCGTACGACGAAGTAATTGAACGCTTTGGCAGCAGTGATGCGGCAGATATACAGATCCCGGTTGCCGCGGCGTTGCTCGACAGGGGACATGTACGACGAAATCTCGGAGACTTGGAGGGGGCAATCAGGGCGTACGACGAAGTAATTGAACGCTTTGGCAGCAGCGATGCGGCAGATATACAGACCCCGGTTGCCGCGGCGTTGCTCTGCAGGGGACATGTACGACGAAATCTCGGAGACTTGGAGGGGGCAATCAGGGCGTACGACGAAGTAATTGAACGCTTTGGCAGCAGCGATGCGGCAGATCTTCAGTACTCGGTTGCTGCTGCGTTGCTCAACAGGGGACGTGCTCAACGCGAGCTCGGAGATTTGGAAGGGGAGATCAGGGCCTGCGACGAGGTGGTTGAACGCTTTGGCAGCAGCGACGCAAAGGCTCTACAGCATCCGGTTGCTGCTGCGTTGCTCAACAGGGGACATGTTCGATACACGCGTGGAGACTTAGAGGGGGCGATCAGGGCGTACGACGAGGTGGTTGAACGCTTTGGCAGCAGCGACGCAAAGGCTCTACAGCATCCGGTTGCCATGGCGTTAATCAACAAGGGACATGTTCGGCGACATCTCGGAGACTTGGAGAGGGCGATCAGGGCGTACGACGAGGTGGTTGAACGCTTTGGCAGCAGTGATGCAAAGGCTCTACAGATCCAAGTCGCCAATGCGTTGCTATACAAAGGTGCGATACAAATCACGATCGATCGTCCAAAGACTACTCTACATACATGTACAGAGATCACACGAAAACTTCGCTCCTTGACGGGTGGACAGCACAGCAACCTCACGTGGCGAGAAATGTATTTGCGAGCAAGGGCACTACTAGCTCAAGGCAAACTGCAGGTGGCTATGGGTGTGTTTCGTTCTGCGTATACCGTCTTTGTACATAGCGACGAAACAATGATGCGCCAGATACCGGAGTTTGTCACGTCCTTGATTAAAGCTGGTGCCTCGGCGCATGACGTAATCGACATTCTTTCAAGCGACAAGGCAAAAGCGGAGACACTTATCCCCCTCGTCGTAGCTCTACGCCAGCATGCTGGCGAAACGGTCCGTGAATCGACCGAGGTGCTCCAGGTTGCGAAGGATATCCTAGATAAATTGGGGCTGGACACGTAGGATTCGCGCCAGTAGCCGACAACTTTAGGCTCACGAGTTACGTTTGACAATTGCAGTTAGCGATCCTATGGACACGATGTTGACCGCGTTTAGTACGGCATCTTATACAATCCAGAAACAGCATACGGGAGTTATCATGGCGAAGAAGAACGAACAGACTTCGAAGAAAGTAGCATCGAAAGCTGGCAAGCTTCTTGCAAAAAAGAAGACGCCAAAGGCGGTGAAGAGCGTAGCGGGTTCGGCGCTGTCACAAGCACTTGATCGGAGGAAAGGCAAACGCAAGTGAGAGATGTTTCCGCCCTCAGCCTCGCGGTAGGGTCCGAGAATCGCCGCTAATCGGGTAAATACCCGATTAGACGCAATTTGCGGCGATTCTGACGCCCGCGCCGCCCTCAAATTCCCGCCAAATGCGCCCGTGAGGGCGGTTTTAAGGCGCCAGGTGATTCTACCCGTTTTGGCTGAAATAGGAAAAGGCAGCGTAGACAAGGCGCCGCACAGGCCTCATAGCGACTGCCCAGAAGCCACAATTCTGGGTGGCGTCAATTGCTCGGACCATAGGCTGCCGGGTTCGCCTCGAGCTCCATGGGGCCAGCGTCTACGCGAGGTACTTCGCGACGGCGCCCCGACCGGCCAGCTGGTTGCGCGCGTAGAGCGCCGGCATGGCGGCGGACTGCCAGCGCCCGGCGACCAGGAGCTCGGTGAGGCCGGCTCCTCTAGCTGCCAGGTCCTGTGCGCAGCCTACGCGCCCGGAGTGGCCGGCGAAGGGGCCCTCGATGCAGGCGGCCTCCGCGGCCGCCTTGATCCGTGTGCCAGGCATGATCAACAGCTTGGAGGTGCAAGTCCTCTATCCAGCCAGATGGCGGCGAAGGATTAGCGAAGCGCAAGGGCGTCGTCGTGAGGCGGGGTCTGAAGGAAGCGTGGAGCAAACCTGCGACCCGATGAACAAGAACCGAATACGAGGCCTACCCGATCGGACGAGCGAGCGGATAATCGCGAAGTCCGTGTCATCTATGCGTCGGGGTGGTAGATTCGGCGGGTGTGCAGGGAAGGCGGTTGGTCTTACCCTGGGAGATCTGCGTTGTGTCCGGCTAAGCCGGACTGAACGTGTCGTAAGGCACGTGACCGCAACGCAGAAGTCAGCAGAGATCTTATAGTAGGACTGCTCCGTTGTGTAACCGGTAAGTAAGTGGCCCAATAGCATGGAGCTTCAATTGTGAACGATTCAAGATCGCTTCATTGCTGCCACCGTGAGTATGGACAACTGAGATGGCCCGGCGTCGCTGTTAGATTCATGGTTTCCTTACGCGGGCGAAGCTAGCGCCTGGCACGTATCGTGCACATTCATCCGAAAGCCCCTATTTCCTAAGGCATCAGTCCAAAATTTTGCACGTTTGCCGTTGATTCTGGAGGCAGCGGGACCGAAATGCCCCCGTACTGCTTATAATGGCCGTGTAGTTCGCTCCAATAACTTGGTGGAATGGTGCAGTGGATTGATGTCTAGCCGCCCTAGCTATAGCCCCCGGTTTCCCATTCGTTTTGTGACGGCAGCAAGTCTGTTTGATGGGCATGATGCGGCGATAAACATCATCAGAAGAGTTCTGCAGGCCTCGGGAACGGAAGTAATACACCTGGGGCACAGCCGTTCGGTGCAGGACATTGTGGAGACGGCTATTCAGGAGGACGCGCAGGGTATTGCCGTGTCCTCGTACCAGGGTGGTCACAATGAGTTTTTCGCCTTTATGATTGACCGCCTCCGGGCACGCGGGTTTGGTCACGTTGGCGTGTTCGCCGGCGGTGGGGGAGTGATCACGGAGGCGGAGGTAAAGAGTCTGGAGTCTTACGGCGTCCGCAAGGTATTTACCTCTGATGACGGCCTGGAGCTAGGTTTGCAGGGCATGATCGACCACATGTTGCAGGCGTGTGATTACTCTGTCCTGGAGTTGGGCGCCGAGGCAGGGCCTGCCAGGCTGGCGCGGACTATTTCCCGCATCGAAGCTGGCCAGGTCAATGGTGTAGTCCGTCCGACGGGCAGCGCCCTTCGGGCTCCTTCGCTCGGCATCACCGGAACGGGGGGCGCAGGGAAGTCGACGCTAACAGACGAATTCGTTCTCCGCTTCCTGACGGATTTTGAGGACCTGCGTGTTGCTGTGCTCTCGGTAGACCCTACCCATCGTCGCTCCGGAGGCGCGCTTCTTGGCGACCGAATTCGGATGAATGCACTGTATGGTGACGTGGCCTACGACGTGCAGGGAAAGCTTCGCGTATTCATGCGGAGCTTTGCCACGCGCAAGGCGCATGTGGCAACCAGCGATGCGCTGCGCGAGAGCATCGAGGCTTGCCGCACAGCGGGATACGATCTTGTGGTGGTAGAAACGGCTGGCATAGGCCAGAGCGACACGGAAATTGTCGATATCGTGGATGTCTCGCTCTATGTCATGACCCACGACTTCGGGGCACAGACGCAACTCGAAAAAATTGGGATGCTGGATTGCGCTGATTTTGTTGCACTCAACAAATTTGACCGGCGTGGCAGCCGGGATGCATTACGGGACACTCGAAAACAGGTCCAGCGCAATCGCATGGCCTTCGGCGCTAAACTGGAGGAAATGCCGGTATATCCGACAGTGGCTTCGCGCTTTAATGACGCGGCTGTCACCCGGCTGTATGTGAATATTATTGATCATCTTCGCCGCAACCATGACTTTCCCCGGTCTTCTTCGCTGCCTGTGCCGGTCGTGGAATCCGAATACAGTGCTGTCATTGCGCCCAGCCGCCAGCGCTATCTCGGCGAAATCGTTGATGTCTGCCGTAGCTATAGGGAGTGGGCCGATAGACAGGTCAACATTGCTCGAAAGTGGGGACAGGCCACCGGAGTACGGGAGCAGATAGCGGAGTGGGCCCCGGAGGATGCAGAATTACTAGACCATAGAATTCGCCAGATGTCTCAGCACTGGTGGGACAGGATGGACCGCCGGTGCAGGCGCGTACTGGAGGAATGGGAGGAGCGTGCGCAGCGCTTCAAACAGGATGAATACCGGTACGAAGTGCGCGGGAAGGAGTTTGAGGTAGCCCTGTTCCAGACGTCACTTTCAGGTCTAAGAATTCCCCGCATCGCCCTGCCAAGGACCAGGGACGCTGGCGAGCGGCTCAAGTTTGCCCTCCTGGAAAATCTGCCCGGCTTCTTTCCTTTCACGGCGGGGGTATATCCGTTCAAGCGCACGGGAGAAGACCCAACGCGCATGTTTGCCGGCGAGGGTAGCCCCGAGCGCACCAATCGGCGGTTTCACCTGGTTGCATCCGGCATGTCGGCCCAACGGCTCTCCACTGCGTTCGATTCAGTCACGCTTTATGGATTTGATCCGGAGGAGCGACCGGACATCTATGGAAAGGTTGGTAACGCCGGCGTGTCCGTCTGCACGGTTGACGACGTAAAGAAACTGTATAGCGGCTTCGACCTCATTAATCCCTCGACCAGTGTCTCGATGACCATAAACGGGCCAGCACCGATGATCCTGGCCATGTTTCTAAATACGGCCATTGATCAGGTTGCCGAGCGGTTTCTGCGAGAACGGGAGCGCTGGGATCATGCTTCCTGCATCATGGCGCAAGAACTGGGTCCGACGCACGCCAGCTACGTACCGTTTGGACCGGATGGAATAGAGGACGCATTGCCGGCCTCACACGACGGCTCGGGGCTTGGCATGCTGGGTTGTTCAGCATCGGATCTCGTTGGTTGGGGCCTGCTCTCGGAGGTGGAATGCCGTGGTATAGAGGCCGAAGCACTGGAGGTGGTAAGAGGCACCGTGCAGGCGGATATCCTGAAGGAGGATCAGGCGCAGAATACCTGCATCTTCTCGACCGAGCTTGCACTGCGCATGATGGGAGATATCCAGGAATATTTCATCAGCCGTCACGTCCGCAATTTCTATTCGGTCTCGATCTCGGGGTATCACATAGCCGAAGCAGGCGCGAATCCGATTACGCAGCTTGCTTTCACACTATCCAACGGTTTTACGTTCGTCGAGTATTATCTCGGTCGTGGTATGGACATTGATGCCTTTGCGCCCAACCTGTCCTTTTTCTTCTCGAATGGCATGGATCCCGAGTATAGCGTAATGGGGCGTGTCGCCAGACGAATCTGGGCGGTAGTGATGCGAGACCGATATGGGGCCAACCAACGCAGTCAGAAGCTGAAATATCATATCCAAACTTCCGGCCGTAGCCTGCACGCGCAGGAGATTGAATTCAATGACATCCGCACGACGCTGCAGGCCTTATATGCCATTTATGACAATTGTAACAGCCTCCATACTAACGCATATGACGAGGCCATTACGACACCGACGGAGGAGAGCGTCAGGAGGGCCTTGGCTATCCAGTTGATCATAAACCGCGAATTCGGGCAGGCAAAGAATGAAAATCCCATCCAGGGATCCTTCATAGTAGAGGAACTCACGGACTTGGTTGAAGAGGCAGTATTGTCTGAATTGGAACGCATAGATGACCGGGGAGGTGTTTTGGGCGCTATGGAGTCCATGTACCAGAGGGGAAAGATTCAGGAAGAATCGCTGGCGTATGAACGCCAGAAGCTCTCCGGTGCGTTGCCTGTCATTGGCGTCAATACCTTCAAGGCAACGCACCAGGCCGATCAAGGCGTCCAGGCGCCGCGCAGACTTTCTCGCTCGTCCGAAGCGGAGAAGCGGCATCAGCTGGAGCAGCTCAACGCGTTCCGGCTGCGTAATGCGCAGCGGTCATCCCGCGCCTTGGCAGAATTGGAATCTGTTGCCCGAACACGTGGCAATATTTTTGAGCAGTTGATGGAGACGGTAAAAGTATGCTCCCTGGGCCAAATTACGCATGCACTCTTCCGCGCTGGCGGGCAGTATCGGCGGAGTATGTAGCCCATGGCCCCTGCGGCAGTGTAGAAAGTGCACTCTGGTGGCCGGGATCCCGGCCTGTGACACGAAGGAGCCATGCTCGTTGCAATTGAAGGGATAGACGGAGCCGGAAAGCGGACACAGACGCAGCTCTTGAAATTGCGGATGGAGTCAGTTGGCAGAACGGTTTGCGCGCTCTCCTTCCCACGGTATGGTGAAACCTTCATGGCGGGGGCCATCGCAGACTACCTCAACGGGCAATATGGCGACCTGAATGCCACGCCCCCTCAATTTCCGGCACTATTGTATGCCGGCGATCGATTTGAGAGCCGCACGCTGCTCTTGGACTGCCTGCGTGCTTGCGACGTCGTTCTGATTGATCGGTATGTGGCCTCCAATGCGGCCTATCAGGCTTCCAAGCTGGAGCCAGAGGAGAGGCCGGCTTTCATACAATGGCTAGATCTTTTGGAGTATGGCGTATATGGGCTCCCCCAAGCCGACATGACACTGCTTCTGGATGTGCCTACTTCCGTTGCATCGGCCCTTGTTGCAAAGAAAGATCCCCGCTGTTACACTGACGCTGCGGCAGATTTGCACGAGCGAAATACACAGTTTCTGGAGCGATGCAGAGCTGTATACGAGGAACTCATGCAGTCTCAACACAGGTCCCGTTGGCAGCGGGTGGCCTGTACTACTCCGGATGGAAGCCTGCGCAGTATAGAGACCATCCACGAGAGTGTCTGGAATGCGGTTGGGCCTTCTCTACGCGCCGCTGATACGGAGGCCACTTAGCTCGCGCCTTTCCCGCGCATGCCCTATTCGGAACGTTCCCGTACCAGCTTCTCCAGTTGCGTTAGCGGTAATTCTTCGCGGACTTCATCGCAAAGGCCAGGCTCTATACTCGTGCCCTCAATGGCCACGATAAGGCGGCCGGCTACTGACATCTGGATTTCGCAGGATCCATATTCTCCCTGATTTTCGAATTTCTCGTATGACGGGTAATTCTTTCCCCGAGAACGGAATTTGCGGGTGCGTTCGTAGCCCCTGTCGCTTTCACGATCGATCTCCACGTCCAGCCAATCCGCAAGGCCCAGACCGATCGCGGTCAGCGAACCCATGTCCGTGACGCTTACGTTGATGGACTGCTCACTGTTCGAATAGTATGCATGAGCGTTGGAAATCCGGAATCCCAGCAAGCTGCTACGCTCTCCTTCGGAACTGGTACGCTCCAAACCGCCGACTTCGTCAGGCAGCAAGTCGCGCAGGGCGCGAAAATCCACGACATCCGTCTCTGCACCGTTATTGCTCAACGCCCCCCGTAACACGTTCTCGGCCGCATGCATTACATCGGGCAGCGTGGTACCGGAGTCTGCTTCGGCGCCAGATTCTGTTGACTTGGCCGGCTTTTCGGATTCCGAAGCCATGCATCCTGCAACGAGCAAGACTGCAAGCCAAATCGGGGAGGCATGGTAGATCCTGTCTGGCATGGCTACGTTACCGAGTGCGGACCAGAGAAAAGGGGCGCATTTTCTTCTACGTTCCCAGCGCAGTATTGCTTCATCAGCAATAGTCAAACTATTGATTGGAAACATCTTGAGAATTGGCCAACATCGCTTCGCCCATTGAATACGGCACTAGAGCGCCTATTCCAACGCAGATTCCGGAGGACTTCCATGCCATGGCACGGGAAAAGCCGTCCTGCAGGAAAGAGCGTCAAGGAGTACCTTTCCTCAACTCCTCTGGAGTGCGATATGAATTTTCGATTGATGGCGCTACTGTTGATTCTGTGTGCGCCATTGGAAATACATGCCCAGGATGGTGAATCGGCAACGGCACCGGAAATGCCGTCGCTAGTTCCTGCCACGGACGCGGCGTCCCGCAAAGCAGCGTTTGCGCAGAAGTTGGTACTTGGCGAGCGGTCACTGATCACCAATCTACCGTTTCGCAGCATTGGACCTACGGTCATGAGCGGGCGAATCGTAGATGTGGAGGTCAATCCGGAAGATCCTACGCACATTTACGCGGCCTACGCGTCCGGAGGGCTCTGGAAATCCACGAACAATGGCCAGTCCTTCGTACCTCTTTTCGATCATGAGCCTTCCATGAGCATTGGCGACATTGCTGTGGACTGGACGCGTGGGGAAAAAATTTGGGTAGGCACGGGTGAAAACAATTCCAGTCGATCTTCCTATTCCGGAACAGGGCTATACGTCTCGTCGGACGGTGGCGATACGTGGCGGCATAGCGGGCTGGAGGCGACGCATCGCGTAGGGCGCATTGTGCTGCATCCGGGCGATACAAATACCGTGTGGGTTGCGGCTCTGGGAGCTCTGTACTCGCCTAGCGAAGATCGTGGAGTATATAAGTCGTCAGATGGCGGTGTTACTTGGAGAAAAACCCTGGACGGGACGGATAACGCAGGCGCAATTGACCTGGTGATCGATCCGCGCGACCCGAATTTCCTGTATGCGGCGCTATGGCACCGTGAACGGCGGGCGTGGAATTTTGTGGAGAGTGGGGAAAACTCTGGAATCTATAAGTCAACGGATGGAGGCGAATCATGGTTGCGCCTTGCGGCAGACGGATTCCCTTTCGGCCCTGGAGTTGGGCGCATTGGTTTGGCTGTCTCCGGTCAGGACCCCGAAGTATTGTATGCGATAGTGGACAATCAGGACCGGCGAGCCGCTGAAGAAGAGGAGGACGCGCCGCTGTTGACCCGGGATAAACTGCACGGCATGTCGCGCCGCGCGTTCCTGGAGCTTGAGGATGAGGTGGTGGCCTCGTACCTCGAAGACAACGGCTTTGATGCCAATTACACCGTGGACTTGATACGGGACATGGTGCACGGCGAAGAGATTGAGCCCATGGCTTTGGTATGGTATGTGGAAGATGCCAACCGCGAACTGTTTGAGACGCCGGTTTTGGGTGCGGAAGTGTATCGCTCCGAAGATGGTGGTGCTTCCTGGCAAAAGACCCACGAAGAGTCTCTTGATGGCGTATACAACTCGTATGGGTATTACTTTGGTGAGATCCGTCTTGACCCGTCAGATCACGATCGTGTATACATCCTCGGTGTGCCGCTCCTGCTGTCGGAAGATGGTGGCCATACGTGGAAGTCGATAGGACAGGCCAATGTGCACGCGGATCACCAAGCCCTCTGGCTGCATCCCCGTAGGGCCGGGCACCTTGTAAGCGGCAACGACGGAGGCCTGAACATCAGCTATGACGACGGAGAGACGTGGTTCAAGGCCAACAGCCCGGCAGTAGGCCAGTTCTATGCCATCGCGGTCGATGACGCACAACCGTACAACGTGTACGGTGGGCTGCAGGATAATGGTGTGTGGGGTGGTCCGCATTCTTACGTGCATTCGCTCCGCTGGCACGCGAACGGCGACTATGCATTTGACCGTCTTCTAGGTGGTGACGGCATGCAGGTTGCCGTGGATACGCGCACGAACGATATCGTGTATACCGGGTCCCAGTTTGGGGCATATGTCCGCATTGACTTAATAACGGGTGTAAATGAGTCCATTCGGCCGAGGCATGTGCTGGGAGAGCGGCCATTGCGGTACAACTGGCAGACTCCCATACACCTGTCCCGGCACAATCAGGACGTATTGTATTTGGGTACCAACAGGTTGCACCGGTCCTTCAACAGGGGCCAGGACTGGGAGGCTGCTTCTGAGGATCTCACTCAGGGTGGGCGCCCGGGAGATGTGCCCTTCGGCACGCTCACCACCATAGATGAGTCGCCGCTGCGCTTTGGGCTCGTGTATGTGGGCTCTGACGATGGCCTTGTGCACGTATCCCGCGACGGTGGTTACACGTGGACTCGCGTATCGGATATGTTACCGCAGCATAGGTGGGTAAGCCGCGTAGAGGCGTCGGCCCACGCATTGGGCCGGGTTTACGTCGCGCTAAACGGATATCGCTGGGACAATTTCGATGCTCTCGTATTTCGCTCGGAGGACTTTGGTGACTCATGGGAAGTCGTCGGCGGTGATTTGCCTAGGGAGCCCGTTAACGTTATTGTGGAAGATCCCCACAACGAAGAAGTATTGTACGTGGGCACCGATCATGGCCTGTATGTCTCTCTTGATCGAGGTGCAACATTTATGGCTTCAGGATCCTCGCTGCCGTATGCCCCGGTACACGATCTTAAGATTCAGGAAAGAAGGCGACACCTTCTGGTAGGAACGCACGGCCGCTCAATTTATCAGGCTGACGTCCGCTACATACAGGAGTTGTCCCCGGACCTCTTGGAGGAACCACTGCATGTCTTTAGCATCGACCCTGTTTGGCATCGCGAATTCTGGGGCCGCCAGGCCGTTTCGTGGCGGGAAGCCGCCGTTCCGGAAATTTCCATTGTATACTTCGCCGCAGAGGCGGGGAATGTCACCGTCCGTATTCTGGGATCGGATGGACTGGTACTGCGGGCACTGGCGGATGAAGCCGAGCGTGGCCTGAACTTTGTCGCGTATGATCTGTCCGTTGACGCGGCGGCGGCGGAGGCCGTCAATGGTCGGCTGGAGGAAGGGGCTTCCCAGATGACGGCAGCATCCAACAAAGCCATTTACCTTCTGGAGGGAACATATACCGTAGAAATCTCCCGCGGCGGCGTGACCGTGACGACGGCGCTTGATGTAACCGCTCTGTAGTTGGCGAACCAGCGAGATGAATGTGGAGACATCCCTTGCTACTGGGGCAGGAGAGTATCCAGGCTCCGCTCCAGGAAACGTCCGCGGAAGATCCTGTGCAGTTGAAGCGCATTTACGCCGACAACTACAAGTGCCTTCTGAACTTCGAGTTACGCCTTCGGGAAATCACACAGCTCGTTGGGCAGAGCGGTGCGGGAAAAACCGCGGTATCCGATGTCGTGTACGCTTAGCGCAGACTGCTCGAAGGTCGCTGTGGGGTCACAGACCGGGATGCTCTCCCTTCTTCATCCTTAACCAGATGGCAGGAATTGGAGACGCAAAGCAAGAGGTCGACGTGGAGCTAGAAGGAGTGCAGCTTGCCTTCCGCCTATAGGTAGAGTACGACAAGATAGACCGTCGTGCACGGATAAAGCGTGAGCTCCTGGAGGCAATGGCGGCCCGCTCTTCAAGTTCGAACTTGGTGATGTGCAACTCTACCGCGACGACCATTCGGAGGGCTCGGCTTTCACGAGTGATTGGACAAAATCGGCGTTGGCCCCGTGACTTCGACGGTAATATGAGGACTGTGTTTTCGTAACTGGCGTGCAGCAAGGCGAATAGGACCGGTAAGTCGTCGATAAATGAATGTTGTGTGCAGTTAATATAATGATCACAGTGTTCAGTTGGTCTGATTCGTATCTTACACGCACGCTGTTTGGCGACATTTAGATACGACAGCGGCGACAAATAAAAATAAAATGGGACTTAAGGTGTTTCTGGGCGTGGATGGGCGAATTGTTCCAGCCAATCCACGTCCGAGATGGTTACCGATGAGCAGGTCCATCTTCTTTTCAAGTTGGTCGTGAAAAAGGATGTACCCCATAACAGCGGCAGCGGCCAAGGCTGGCATGTGCCAGGCTACAGCGCGCAAATATGTGCGTCTGGGCAAGGTGCCGAGCGATACAAAGAAGCCCCACACATGGCGCACGCGCAAGGATCCGTCCGCGGAGGTGTGGGATGAAGCCAGGGCTTTTCTGGAAGTCAATCCCGGCGCCGAGGTGAAGGCGCTCTTTGGCGAGTTGCAGCGCCGACATCCGGGCAAGTTCCAGCAGGGCCAGTTGCGTACGCTGCAGCGGCGCGTAAAGCAGTGGAAGGCCATAGAGGGAGCTCCCTGGCGATCGGCGATCGCCAGACGAGGTCTACTTCGACCAGGAGTATGCCCCCCGGGGAGCGTGCGCAGTCTGGCCTCACCTGCCTCAACGAACTGGAGGTAACGATGCAGGGGGAGCCGTCCCTGCATCTGTTGTATCACTTTGTGCTGGCATATTCCAATTGGGAGGCCGGCACGGTCTGCAGGTCGGAGAGCTTCGAGGCACTCTCGGAAGGCCTGCAGCATGCTGTGCAGGTGCGCCCTGGCTGCATCCTTCGATGAGCTGTGCGGTACGCAACCTGAAGCGCAAGAGCGGTGAAGACTTCACCGAACGCTATCAGGCACTGCTGCGCCACTACGGGATGGACTCGCGGCATACGCAGCCGGCGAGTCCACATGAGAACGGGAAGGTTGAACAGCGGCACCACCGTCTGAAGCGGGCCATGAAGAACGAGCTCATCCTTCGTGGCAGCAACGACTTCGAGAGTCGGCAGGCCTACGAGGCCTTTCTCGAGAAGCTGTTTGGGCAGCTGAATGCGGAGCGCCAGGAGCGCTTCAAAGAGGAGCGCGAAATACTGTCACATGTCGGGTCTGAAGGTGCTATGGCGCATCCTTGCGGGGATTACATCCATCGCCCCCGAGGGGCATATTCAGACCACGTCTTATGACTGACTCAACAGTGTCAAACGTCCACCCGCTGGTTACCAAGAAGGATGCCTTCAGTGCATTGAGCGAGATGGTACGCGATGCCGCGCGGCGCATGCTTCAGGTTGGCCTGGGGGCGGAAGCCGATGAGTATATACACGCACACGCGGACCAACGCGATGAAAATGGCCATCGTGTGGTCAAACGCAATGGCCACCAGCCGGAAAGAGTAATCCTCACCGGTGCGGGCCCGTTAAGAATCAAGCGCCCCCATATCCGCGTCCCTCGGGAAGGGCTACGTTCACTAGCGCCATACTACCGCGCTACATGCGACGCAGTCCCTCGATAGATGCCCTCATCCGGGCCTTGTATCTGCGGGGTGTTTCTACCAACGACTTCTCTCTGGCGTTGCTGGCCATACTGGGGCCGCAAGCAGATGGACTATCGGCGTCCACGGTCGCCAGGCTTCAGGATGCCTGGCTGTAAGAATACCGGCAGTGGAACAAGCGGGACTTAACGGACAAGCGCTTCGTTTACCTCAGCGCTGACGGCATATATTTCAAGGTCCGCATGATGCCCCTGTATGCTTGTTATGATAGGAGTTACGCCGGCAGGCAAGAAAGAGCTCCCGGGGCTGCTGGATGGAGAACGGGAAAGCACCCTATCGTGGAAGGAGCTTTCGCTGGACCTTAAGCAACGAGGCCTACGCACACCCTCGAAGGTGACCACAGCAGAAGGAGGCCTGGGCTTCCGGGCGGCCTTGGAATGAGGTGTACCCTTCCACGCTGCAGCAGAGATGCTGAGTTCACAAGATCAGGAACGTGCTCAACAAACTGCCCAAGAAACCGCATCCATCTGCAAAGCAGAAGCTGCGCGACATGTTTGCGGCACCGGCGCGGAAGGCTGCGCTGGAGGCGCTCGACACGATTGAAGAGCTCTTCGGTGCCGGCTGCGAGAAGGCCGTCGCCTGTCTGCGTGACAATCAATAGGAGCTGCTTACGTTCTACAAGTTCCCCTGGCGCACTGGAGCTGCCATCGGAGCTCGAACCCCGCAGAATCCACGTTTTCTACCGTACGGAAGCGTACCCGACAAATCAGCGGCTGCGGCAGTCCGGATGCGATTCTTATGAAGGTTTACAAGCTATGCCAAGCGGCAGAGACAAGCTGCCGGAAGCTGTCAGGATCGAAGCTGCTCATACACGTGGTGAAAACTATCCCGCGGGAGCATACCGTAGAAATAGACAGGTCTGTGCCCTTTTACCCACTCCGCATCTCAATGCCCCAGCGTCCTTTAGACCCAAGATGTGACAATATTTCCAGCGCCCGCGTCATGCAGGAAGTCTACACCCGAGAACCGGAGCGATTCATTCGGGGCGTGCCCAAGGTACCCATGCCCCCGAAGAAGGTATGGATCAATAGCTTAGGACGATCCTCAGGCTACGCAGAAGATCGTAACCGAAAAGTCCGACCGGCAAACCCGCAACTTCGTGCTTAAGCGCGACCAGTACCAGGCAGTGTGAGCTCCGCCCACTGCACTAAATGTGAGGCCAACTTGCCTCAATTTCTTATTGGCACATACCGATCTGATATTTTTTTATCTTTGCGTTACGCATACGAGTACTCATGCGTGTAGTACTGTGTGTTCAAAGTCAGGTACCGGGATATACCCTAATAAGATTCGGTGGGAACCAGGACCTGCATAATCGTACAACCAACCTAATTTGTAGAGGACTCCAAACATGAAACACCTTACCACTGCTATGCGCAGCATGACGACGCTGCTCTTGTTCGTCATGATCGGCGCGTCAACCGCCTGGGCGCAGGGGCGAAACTTCTATGTCGAGCGAAACGGCGTAGGTGTCGCCACGGTGTCGGAGGAGGACTGTACGATAGAGGCGCCGTGCGATCTTTACTCTGGCCTCAATGATGTTGGCGGTGGCGACACTGTTTTCGTGCGCGTTCGTGAAAGCGGCGCCAAGACACGGCTAGATGATGATGCCAGCATCTCTGAAGCCATTTTCATCGGAATCTATGACGAAGACGACGAGGATGTGACGAGCGGCATGATCGCCATTGAGGGGGATGTCTCGATCGGCGCAACGGTGACCGTCTTAGGTGGCACTAGGCTGTACCTGGAAGGGGATGTGGATGTAGTGATCTCGGCTGCAGATTCGCTTCTCGGTGCGGTAACGCTTGGAGGATCGGGGAGCCTCACGCTCAAACTGACGTCCTGCAACGCCGCAAACGGATACGTCGCCCAGGATCTGACTGTCATCGACGACGTGGAAGTGGAACTGGTTTCGCGAGGTGGCTGCGCCGGCGGCCTCGTTATTGCCGAAAGCCTCACGGTGGAAGATGGGAGTACGCTCGATATGGGTAGTGCCCGGCTGCGCATCGAACCCACGGCCATGACAATGAATGGCGGCGTGTCGATCGAAGCGGGATCGAGCATTGAGGGTAGCGAGCACCTCGAGTTGCGGCCGCAGGCCGCAGGGGTGGCTACTACGGGCACTGCAGGCAATCCCGCTGCGGATGCGCCTTCCTTCACCGTCACCTGGGAGCCCGATGATACGGATCCGGCCTCATCCGCTTATGCAGAATGCAACAATGGCGTTGAGGACTATGAGTATAGTCCTGAGGAGGATTCCGGAACTAGATATTATTCTCCGAGTGAGGCTGCACGGTGCAGCGAAACCCTCCGTCCTAATATCGACATCGGTGTAGTTGCCGCGTATACGGCGGCGGTAGAGGAGGACCTGGGCGACAACCCGGAAACGACGACCGAGATTGAGGACGACTTCGTTTTGACAGCTTATGTACAAGGCAGCATTAAGGTCATCCGGTTTAGCGTGAGCCAGGGATTCGCCAACAATGCGGGTGACTGTTACAAGATAACCGGTGGCGGTACGCTCGAGCTCGACATCATGAAGGAGGAGCAGGGCGGCGTCTGTATTGCCGTGCCCGAGGTTGGTGATGGCGGCACGTCCATTAATAGGGCCGGCGGCCTCTTCTTTACGGAAACGACGCAATTTGATGGTCGCTTCCGTAATCACGGCAATGCCCGCACGGAGTTCTGGAGGCTGCAGACGCTAAGCGAAGACCTGGAAATCAACGGGGTGGAGCCTGGTGTGGATCCTGCTGATGCCGCAAATATAGCCGGTGCGATTGGGAGCACGAGTATTCCCATGGCGGACTGTCTTGAAGACGAGACCGCGCATGGCCGCACGGCAGGCGTATTCATCTACAGTGCAGCTAGGATTGTGGGCGACGTGATTCTCACGGGTACTGATACTGTGGACGACCCGGATACCGAAGATGTAGATGAGGGTACCGCCTGCAGGGAAGGCCTCCACTTCAGCGGTGACGCTGATCCGTCCACTGGAAATGGTCCCACGGTGGACCTTGACACGAAGGGCACGATCATGTCTTCAGTGCTCGGCGCCTTTGAGTCGACAGGTAGTTCCTATGTGAGACTCGGAGCCCACAACCGTTTTCACGACGTCGCTTTCGAAGATGATGTCATCTCCGATGGCCTGACGATGTTCGATCTTGCCCACCCTGCGACGTATGTGGAGATGCCTGACAACCTTTGTGGCATGAGCGACGTGGGTGGAAGGGGCAATGCGATCGTATTTGCCGGCGATCTGGACCAGGATGTCCGCACCACAGGAGAAGTGGCTAATTTGTCTCTTGAGGCTGTCCGCGTAATAAAAACGGGTGATGCCGAAGTCCTACTCCATCGAGGAACGCTCACAGTAAACAGCTTGCTGGAGATAGATTCCGGCCAAATCACGACCGACGGGAAGCTCATCATTGGACCCATAGGCGCCCTTAAGCTTGGCAGCGGTGGCTCCCTCAGTAAGGGCAGCGGCACCGTGGCCTACTCCGGGGCAGATGGCGGTCCGAAGACAATACATTACACGGGCACCGGCGACATAACGACCGGTGATGAAATCATGCCGCCTGCGGGCGAACCAGAGACGGCCACAGCCCTTACAAGCCTGGAAGTGTCCGTTAGCGGAACGGTAACGCTTGGTGAGCCTGTCACTATCGAGGAACATCTGTACCTGGCAAATGGCATGCTGAATACGGGAGGAACAGCCTTGACTTTGACTAGGGGAGTCATCGTTCATCACGGAAGCGGCGACATCGTGGATGCCAGTAATAGTGTGGTCTTCCCCGGCGGTGCGAGTTATGATCCGGCGATCCACGGGCTGACCATGGCCTACAAGGCGGGCAGCCGCACGGCAGGAAATGCATTCCGGTCTGCCGCAACAGCGGAATTGGCGCCGATGCATGTTTCAAACGTTGTAATTGACGGAACTCACTGCGAGACGAATCCGGCGATTATGCTGAATGCCGGTTTCTCGCGCGTGGACGGTAATATCTTGGTAACTAGAGGCGCGCTGGATCTGGCTGGCCAGCATCTGGTGGTATTCTCAGCGGAAGATGCGTCGCAGGAGATTACCGTCACGGCCCTCGGCTATATTTGCGATAGCGGTGCTGGCCTGGGCTGCGCCAGTGGCGCTGCGCAAAGGGAAACGGATGTCATTGAATCCATCGCCGATGGACTGCGTGCCATACGCACGAATGATGATGCCAGGGTTCGGACCGAATTGCAGAAGAATCTGGCGAGCATGAAGCAATCATGGTCGCAGGCCAGCAAGTCGGCAAGCCGTACGCCTGGTGCTATTCATTTCGCGGGCAACGGCGACACCGAGGTTTCACTGGCAACCATGGGCGCCCGTAGGGACTTGCCAGCGGTTATCGTCAAACGTAAGCTTGACGACACGAAGGGTGCCGGCACCGTAACGATTATGAGCAGTGACACCGTTCCCGCCGGCGTAGGGTCGAACACGAAGAAGTACCTCGACATGGTGGGCCTACTGGCCCAGACGGTTCAGCATGGAAATGTTGCAGTTGATGCGACGGTGGAGGTGCTTATTGTTGCTTCGATGCTCCTCCAGGAGGATGGTAGTATTGCGCTTGCCGCTAATGCTGCAAATCTGAATACGGATGAGCGGCCGATTCCGCAGTCGCTAATCGTAGGTGGCCCGGGTGTGGAAGGGATGCACATGCAGATGGGAGGCACATTGATGGCCAACGGCGGCGAAGTGCATGTGAATGGAGCGTTCATGCTTGGCCAAGAGGCGGTGGAGGATACAGCCGGGACCGTGACTACGCTGCCTTCCAGTGGCACATTTAACTTGGGAGGCGGCACCCACGTCGTGACGGGTGACTTCAGCGTGGCCGTAGATGCGGCCCCAGGTAACCAGAACAGGTACATCCACGGCGACGGCTGTGCCGGCGATCGCGCCAATGTTGTTTCCGGCAGCACTATGGTAGGCGGAGACTATTCCTTTTTTGGCACGGGCGAATGTGAAGAAGATGAGCAGTACGATCCGGGCGAGCAGGGCCTTTCCGGCGACGTCACGTTTTTCGGTTCGGAAATGCAGTCGGTCATGCATGCTGCGGATCCTGATGCCTACTTCGGGTCCGTGACCGTGCAGTCGCTGAGCGCCGAGGGCGCCGGGGGTATCGTGCTTGGCGGACCCGTTGTGCAGAACGTGCATGGAACACTAACGCTGCGGCGTGGCCTCGTTGATACGGTTGACGAAACCTTCATGTGGACCATGTACAATACGGGCATTGAATCAGATCTGGCAGGCCGGAATAGTGCCAGTGCGGGTACAGTTATGCTAGGATCCCGTGATAGTTACGTCAATGGGCCGATCGCCCGTGCGGTAGGCGAAGGCAACGCTGGTGGCGGTGTGGTTACGGGCGGGTACCTGTTCCCGGTCGGTTCTGCGAACGCAGACGAGACGGCTTCTCGGATGGTGGATTCCTTCCGGCCGCTGATCCTGCAGTTCCCGGATGATCTCGGGGCCACCCGTCTAGCGACGGTGGATTACGTCCAGCAGTTGTCCGCTGACTTGGTTCAGTGGCCTGAGGATGGCATGGTCGTGGACGGCGTTGGGGGCAGTACGCTGACGCTCGATGCACTCGCCGACCAGTTTTGGCTCGTCGTCTTCAACCAGATTCCGGCACATGACCCGAACATTCGGGTTGCCGCGGAAGGCCTTCCGAACGTGTTTGATGCGAAGGGCTTGCGTTTAGTGCAGTGGGATTGCGACCTGACGAATCTCTTAGTGCCGCCGTCGAATCCCAGATTGGCCGGTATATACGATTTGGAGGATGATGAGACGGACACGGATGACAATTCTTTCGCCGTCAATGACCGCATCAACGGTGTCCTGAACCTGACGCAAGAAGGCGTAGAAGTTGGCATGTGCAATATCATCGGCATTGCCTCCAACTTCCTGCAGAACCCGATCAATATACCTCAGGTAAACAGTGGGTTCGCCAAGGTCCAGTACATTCAGAACGTTGCTGATACGCCGGTAGATGTCTACGTGGATGGGAATCGCGTTGGTAATGACTGGGCATTCCAGTCAGCTACGCAGTTCGCAAACGTGGTAGGCGGCGAGCACACGATCGAAGTCGTTGCAGCTAGTGATCCGGACAACTCCAATCCGATCGCGTCTATGACGGAGAGCTTCAAAGATGAAGGCAATTACAATGTCATCGTGCACGGAGACGGCTCGGAAGTCAGCATAAAGGTGGTCGATGGTGTGCGGATGGGAGCCATGGATGAGAACAGCGTTGAATTCTACGTTGTTCACGGGGCGCGCGAATTGGGTCCGGTGGACATCCGGATTATCAACCCCATCGATAACTCCGAGGTACTGGAGCTTCTGGCTAACAACATCGACTGGGACGATGTTGGAGAGTATATCACGCTTGCACCGGGCGGTTATAACTTCGAGATCACGACGGCGAACAATGATCGTCAGATCGACGTCTTCCGACTCAGGCTGCAGCAGTTCCGCCAGCAGACATTCGTGCTTAACCTATCCGGCAGTGGCAAGTCCTCAGCCGAAGGTGTAACCATGATGGGTGTCGAGCAGGATGGCAGCACCTTCTTCCCGGACGTGATCACGTCAGTGGACGCTGGGGAGGAACTACCGGACGAGTTCGGGCTGCACGGCAACTACCCGAACCCGTTCAACCCGGCTACACGGATCCAGATTGATCTTCCCGAAACTGCGGAAGTGACCATTCAGATCATCGACATGCTGGGCCGTAACGTAATGACGTTGCCGGCGCGGGAGATGGAAGCCGGTTCGAAGCGTGCGGTAGAGGTTAATGCTGTAAACCTGGCCTCGGGTACGTACCTGTACAAGGTGATTGCGAAATCCGCATCAGGTGTTAACATCGATACGGGTCGCATGGTACTGGTTAAGTAGCAGAAGGCCTGAGTAGGTAGTCAAAGCGTCCCGGTGCCCATGCGGTGCCGGGGCGCTTTTGGTTTATGCTACCTGTAGACAAAGAGTAAGCGTCCGGTGAAGTACAGGTCAGCGGCAGCTACAGGTGTGCCGATGGGTACAGGACGGCTGGAAGGCGCAGAGCAGGTGGGCTTGCCGGATCCGGCACACTCGGCGCTTAGCAGCTATGCCGCTTTGTGTTTGTCAGCTTGTCGTGCCTTCTGCCAATGATGAGGCAAGAGGTCAGCTACGCGCCTGGCCGGATGCGTCGGGATGCGCTCGAACACGTCCGTGAGCCACTCCTGGGGATTGACACCGTGTAGCTTGCACGTGCCAAGTAGCCAATAGACCACGGCTGCCCGCTGGGCCGCATCATGTGATCCCGCGAACAGGTAATTCTTGCGGCCGATAACCAACGGCCGCAGGGCATTTTCAATGAGGTTATTGTCCAGCTCCACGCGCCCCTCATCCAGGTATCGGGTCAGCCTTTTCCAAAGGCCGAGCGTATAGTTGATCGCCTGGCCCCAAGGACTCTTGGGCAACCCCCCGTTCGCCTCCAGCCAGGGCTTCAGCGCTTCCAGTACAGGCCGGGCCTCTTCCTGACGTACCTCGCGCCGACGTTCCGCACTGGCACCCTCCTCTTGTAGCCTGCGCTCTATGGCGTAGAGTCGCCTGATCTTTGTCAACACATGCTCGGCCTTCTCCGGTTCGTAGCTACGACAGTCGTAGAACTTGCGCCATGCATGCGCCATGCATCCGTAGACCGTCATAGACGGATGCGCTTCGAAGACGTTGTAGGCCACATACCCGTCCGTCTGCAACGCTCCCGCATACCCACCCAAGAACGCCACCGGACCTGCACGGGCACGGCTCTTGCGATACTCCATCACAAACAGCTTCTGCTCCGGAGTGTGGTACACCCAGTAAAAACCCCGATGGGTCTTGCCCTTCTTCTTTCGATCCTGGACCTGGATACGCGTCTCATCCGCCTGCAGATACCCGCTTAAGAGCGCCTCCTGCTTGAGTGCATCATACAGCGGCCCAAGGTGTCATGCCGACTGCGCTATCCAGCCTCCCAGCGTGGACTTGGCAATTTCAATGCCTTCCCGCCGGAAACGCTGCTGCTGCCGGTACAGGGGCAAGTGGTCACAGTACTTGTTAACCACCACATCGGCCAACAATCCCGGTCCGGCCATGCCCTTGTCCACCAGCCGCGGAGGCAACTCGGCGATGATGACGCCGCTGTCCTCATCGGTCGGGTCCACATACTTGGGACGATGAATCTCGACCACCTTTATCATGCTGGGCACGCTCTCCAGGTACTGCGTCTTCTCCATGCCGATGCAAATGAGACCTGTCGTGTCCTCTTCAGGCTGGATTACGATCGTCTCGCGGGGCAGGTGATCCGGCAGATCCTCGAAGTCCGGACGCCGCTTGGCCTTGCGCCGCTTCCGCTTCGGCTGATCCGTCTCGGGCTCGGGCGGCAGGGGCACCTCGACCTCCATGTCGTCAAACAAGAGGCCCTGCAGCGCCTCCGGCCCCAGTACATACCTTTCGCTCCTGGAGCCAAAGAGCAGGCGGAGGGCTTCAGCCAACTGTTTGTCCTTGCTCTCCAATTTCGCCTGCAGCCGGCTTATCTCTTCGCTCTGCTGATTGTTCTCCTCGGACTGGCTGGCGTTCTGCTGAAGCACCGCGGCAAGCTGCGCACGGAAGGTCTCAACATCCGCAGAAGAGAGGGAGGAATGTGCTTCGGGCTGCATGATTGTTCAACAACGTCTGCACATGCATTGTTCCCCGTTTCCACATACTATTTATCCCGATTTCCGGCTCTTAACCGCATACCGGCGCCGGTATTTTACGGACTTCAGCGACACTCCATCCAGTAACATCACCATCTGCGTCCACGTCGGCATATCCTCTTTCGGCAGCTCAAACGTACCCGCCTCAAGCCTTTTGTAAAACAAGGCGAAGCCGTCTCGGTCCCACGAAAGCGCCTTCAGATGGCTCCGCCTCCTGTTGACGAACACAAAGACGTCCCCCGACATGGGATCCCGCTTCATGCCGCTTTTCACCAAGGCGCACAGGCCGTCAAAGCTCTTGCGCATGTCGGCCGGCGGCCGGTAAAAGAGATACCGGTGCGAAGGCCCCAGTCCGATCATTACTGCACCAGCTGCGCCAGGTACGAGGCAGATACCGGCGCCAAGAGGCGCACGCGTATCCCGCCCGGGTACATGATCTCCACTTGCGCCTCTTCACCTGCCACGGGTCTGCCAATCTCCACAAAGGCGCCGCTGCCGCAGCCTCCAGGCGATACTTCCGACGCCAGTAAAGCAGCTGCCCATACGAGATGCCGCGCTCGGCACAGAACGCTGCAGCGGTCTGGCTGCTTTCTTCATACTGTTCCATGAGCGGAAACATTTCTTCCGCCGTACGTCTGGGCTGTCTCATGCCATCCAGGCTTTGAGTCCTCGGGTCTATGAGTAATCTCCCGAGAAATCGTCACCTTATCCAGATGGGTTTCACCGCACGCTTACGACAAAGATGGGAGAAAGGTGGCCTCCATGCCAACGGTGCTATGGCATGACGGGGGAGCAAGTGGGCTGTGGTTGGTGGTCACAATGTGGACTCAACGCATTGGCGTGTGGAAGCGCGGTTTGAGTGCAAATGCGAGGCACTGGGGTGCCGGCTAGTCAGAAGGTTCGCCGCATTTGTGGATTCAGCAATAGGGAGGTTCTTGCTTGGGCAGTGGAAAGGCCTATGGAGGTGGCAGAGGTCGTAAGTAGCTGCGTAGGTGGCAGCTTGCGAGGGGATGCGCTCTGCAAAGCATATGCTTGGTCCCCGGGAACGGACGGTAGGCGGCCCGTGGCGGATTGTTCGGAGTCGCAGGTAAAACGTGTGGTGTGCATGGATCGGAACCATTATCGAAAAAGCGTTAGGTGTCGCCGGTTGGTGCAGGATAGGACTCTGCAACTCGGTGAAAGTATCTGCAACGAAGTGCATGAAGATTGCCTGGTGAGCTGAGGTGGCGACCCGAAGAGCGCGTAAGGACCGGGTGCGTGCGTGCCTTACGGGTGCTAGCGGTAGTCTATATGGTACATGCTGGATGTGTACCGGCATCGCGGGTATGGTGTGGCGCTATCTCGGGTGTAATTCTAGCCAGGGTTTTGTAGAACGACCAGATCAGCAAAGGCAAGGCGGGGGTGCTGGCGGAGCTGGGCCTTCCGGTCGCACTGGTAGAAGATGAGCACCGGTTGGCTTATCACATCCTGTGGGACACATCAGATGTTGAGGTGGCGGTAGCGATCATTGACGCGGTGCAGGCGGCTTTTCCAGAGTTCAATGCGTGCAGTTTTGACCGGGGCTTTCACAGCTTGAAGAATCGAGAAGCATTGGATGCTCGGCTGGCGCTCAATGCGCTTCCGAAGAAGGGCAAGCTTTCTCTGGCGGAGCGTGCTCGGGAGCGCGCGCCTGCGTTCAAGGCAGCGCGGCGGCAGCAGCCGGCCGCCGAGTCGTGTCTGGCCAATTTAGGACTTCGGGGCGGTGGCGGCAGAAGAGTCCGGAGAACTTCGCGCTGATGGTGAGCCTGTCGGTGTTGGCGGTCAACGTGCACCGGCTGGGTTGCCTGGTGCGCGCCCAGGAACGGGCACGAATGAGGCGTCGGCGAAAGCGCGCGGCGTAGGCCCGCTACCACCTCGCAGAAAGGTCCCAATCGCAGGCCCCAAGGGACACGTATGCCCTCCCGATAGGAACACAACGCCCTTCGAGCCGCAAACTGTCCGTGCGCGCACGCAAGAGACGCCAGCATGGCCGAAACACTCGAAGCGGACCGTCAACGAACTCAAAAAACGACCGTGCCTATGCACTTAATGCCGAAAAAAGAGAGTATTCGGTCAATCACTAGTTGGTGCTTGTACGAAAATACTTTAAATCTTCAATAAACAATCAGTTATATCTTGCAATTGGCGGTGAATCTGAGGGACGTATAGCCAATTTGGGCCTTTAAGAGCGCAAAACAGCTCACATTCGCCAGGGAAACCATGCGCAAGATTGTCCCAGAGTGCCGTGCACTCGACAGTACGCCGATCAAGGAGATTGCCATAGACCCGAGAATGCGCGACGACATGAGTGCGGTGCTCAAGGGTCTGCAGTGCGTCTACTGCACGGCGGAATCTCGTGCGGCCTTGTTCACGATTCTGGAGGCGCACTTTCAGCCGGGTAAACGTAAAGATGTCGGACGACCGGGCATGGATCTATGGCGCGTCATCGTGTTTGCGATAGTCAAGCAGTGCCTGGATCTGGACTACGATGCTTTGTTGTACCGGGCCAACAACGATCTCTTGCTGCGGGAGCTCTTGGGGCACGGAGATGCCGCCTTTGACGAGGTGAAGTACAGCAGACAGCACCTGGTGGACAACGTGCAGCTTTTGACGCCGAAGCTGGTCCGGAAGGTGACCCAATTGATAGTGCAGACGGGGCACAAGGTGGCTGGAAAAAAGTCTGGGGCCGCGCTAGGTGGTCGCTGCGATTCCAGGGTGGTTAAGACGCATGTGCACTATCCCACCGATGTGGGTCTGTGCTGGGATGCGGTTCGTGGTCTAATACGTGTGAGTGCACGCTCGGCTGCGGCATTCGCTCTTCCGGGCTGGCGCAAGCATGCGTATCGCACGCGGAAGGTATACCAGGCCTTCAGCCGGGTGCGGACGGCCCCGCGCTACCGGCAGAATCCGAAAGGAGTGCAGGCGTACTTGCGCCAGTGCACACAGACTGCAGCACGTGCCCGTACGCTGTTAAATGCCTTGGCCACGGCGCAGAAATCGGAGGCGGCGCGAGCGGATATCGCGTATTACTTGCACTATGTGGACTTGTTGGTGGATCAAATCCGGCGTCGCATCCTCTTGGGCAAGCAGATTCCACATGCGCAGAAAGTGTTTTCCATCCACAAGCCACATACGCGTTGGATCAGCAAAGGCAAGGCGGGCGTGCTGGCGGAGCTGGGCCTTCCGGTCGCACTGGTAGAAGATGAGCACCGGTTCATTTTGGCGTATCACATCCTGTGGGACACATCAGATGTAGAGGTGGCGGTACCGATCATTGACGCGGTGCAGGCGGCTTTTCCAGCGTTTAATGCGTGCAGTTTTGACCGGGGCTTTCATAGCTTGAAGAATCGAGAAGCATTGGATGCTCGGCTGGCGCTCAATGCGCTTCCGAAGAAGGGCAA
Organism: Rhodothermales bacterium; assembly: GCA_965216255.1. GTDB lineage: Bacteria > Bacteroidota > Rhodothermia > Rhodothermales > Bin80. The sequence continues at coordinate 960,821 of OZ244148.1, read as the reverse complement.
GCTTTCTCTGGCGGAGCGTGCGCGAAAGCGCGCGCCTGCGTTCAAGGCAGCGCGGCGGCAGCAGCCGGCCGCCGAGTCGTGTCTGGCCAATTTCGCACTTCGGGGCGGTGGCGGCAGAAGAGTCCGGAGAACTTCGCGCTGATGGTGAGCCTGTCGGTGTTGGCGGTCAACGTGCACCGGCTGGGTTGCCTGGTGCGCGCCCAGGAACGGGCACGAATGAGGCGTCGGCGAAAGCGCGCGGCGTAGGCCCGCTACCACCTCGCAGAAAGGTCCCAATCGCAGGCCCCAAGGGACACGTATGCCCTCCCGATAGGAACACAACGCCCTTCGAGCCGCAAACTGTCCGTGCGCGCACGCAAGAGACGCCAGCATGGCCGAAACACTCGAAGCGGACCGTCAACGAACTCAAAAAACGACCGTGCCTGTGCATTCGAGGCCGAAAAAAGAGAGTATTCGGTCAATCACTAGTTGGCGAGTATGCAATGTGCAGCTGGTAGCGTATTGGTAGGCCTCGCGGCGCAGCGGCAAGTCGCTACGGCCAGAACATCGATATAGTTGTTAGTCTACACGAGCATCTGGGTTAACGGCAGCGCTAGCCGCACTCCGGCTGCGGTGGCCCGCCGCATCAGCCACGCGCAAAACCCTCGATCCTGAGGCGCGAAGGATCTGACACTGCGCGTCCATGCCGTGAAACTACATGGCAAAAACCTGGTGTTAAGCAGTAGTCATGACCAACAGGGAAGGCTTCCCATCACCATGACGACTGCCAGGTAGCGCGTGGACCCAACCAGTATTTGGAGCAGGGGAGAGAGCTCAGAGCGCGCGACTGAATTCTCAAATTCACGGGTTCTGGGCCAGTGATGGAAGCAAAGAATCCCGCAGCACGAAGAATTCATCGCGAAACGCTTCGGCTATCGGAGCGGCGGGAGGCATGTCGAGCAGCAGCGGGTCCACCTGCTTTCCATGCATCCAAAACCGGTAGCAGACATGCGGACCGGTGGCAAGACCGGTGCTGCCGACATAGCCGATTATCTCACCCTGAACTACGCTGCTCCCACGCTGAATACCGCTCACGATGCGCGACATGTGGAGATAGGCCGTCATGTAGGCGTTGTTATGCCGGATCTTTACGTAGCGGCCATTGCCGCTTGTGTACGAGGCTTCAAGCACCGTTCCGTCTGCCGTTGCCACAATAGGTGTACCCGAGGGAGCCGCGTAGTCCGTGCCCAAATGCGCCTTAAAGCGCCGCTGTACCGGGTGGAAGCGTCTGAGCGAGTACCGCGAGCTTATGCGGGTATATTCGAGTGGTGCCCGGAGGAATGTACGTTTGAGTGTATTTCCTTCCTCATCATAGTAGCCCTTGGAAGCATTCTGTCCATACTGAAACGCATAGTACTCCCTGTCATCGCTTTCAAATTTCGCGGCAACAATCTGTATATTGACAACTATGCCGTCTACCAGATGCTCATCATATACGATGCTGAAGCGGGCCCCGTGCTGAATCCGATAGAAATCTATCTGCCAGGCGAATATTCGGGCCAGATCCAATGCAAGATTCGGGTCAACCCCGGCGTCCGCCATCGCTTCATACAAGGAGCTAGTGATGGATGCGTGCATACTTCGCCGGGTTACGGAGACAGGAAATTCACCGTCGTAAACGGCTACTGAATCTCGAAAATCCAGCACGACGTACCGCTCTGGAGCAGGCTTGTAGACAAAAATATGCGCGGAGTCCGTATGTATATCGCGGTATATCCGGATCGGCGCGCCGGCCCGGAGGCGGCGGGGTTCGAAGAGCGGCAGCATACGCTCCATCGCAGTGCGACGCAGTCGCGCCGCGGTGCCATGGTCCTCCAGAATGGTTGCAAGCGTTTCGCTGCGCCGAATCTGCTTGGTTGAGGGACGATACAGGCTGGTGTCAATGCCAAAGTGGTCCCGGAGCGAGACCGTCGCTACGGGATAGGTCCTTCGCGACAAATCCGAGCTCGGCACCAGAAAACCGGCTGCAAGAGCTGTGCAAATCATGGGCCGGGACCATGCCCGGGCTGCGTCGAGAATCCACTTGCGCACGATTACCTCTTAGCTTGGGGTAACTTTGCTGTGGGCGTGTTGGACCACGCGTCCCACGGTATTTCCGTTACGCCGGCCAATTGGTTGGCCCACCGTGCCAGTACGAAGAGGAGGTCAGATAGACGGTTAAGGAATTCTAGGACATGCATGTTTAGATCTGTGACGCCGTGGGCAGAAACGACCAGTCGTTCGGCACGCCGGCATACTGTTCTCGCGCTATGAAGCGTGGAAGCCAGCGCAGTTCCCCCGGGCAATATGAAGTTCCTGAGTGGTTGGAGGGACGATTCATGCATGTCAATACACATTTCCAATCGCTGTACGTCCTCAGGTGCAATTCTGGGTACGTTCGCTCGGGAGTCAAGGGGGGTTGCAAGATCCGACCCTGCAATCAGGAGGTCGTGCTGCAGCCGCAGCAGAAGAGAGCGTAAGGGGCTGTCTCCCGGTACGTGGGCCAGGCCTATCCCAAGGACGGCATTGAGTTCGTCCACCGTACCATAGGCCTGGATACGAGGATGGTCCTTAGCAACGCGGTCACCGCCAAAGAGCCCGGTGCTTCCGTCGTCACCGGTTCGTGTATAAATTTTCATGGCCACTAGTAAAGGGGTTCAATATAGCTGATGTGTGCGTTTGGCATTATGGTACTTCGCATGCGGAACACCGAGGCGATCATTCCAGTGGTCAGTACATCATCCGGCGAGCCAGCAGCTGCAAGCCTGCCATGCCTCAGGATGAATAGGACATCGGAGAAGCGCGCAGCCAGCTCTATGTCGTGGAATACAACAACCGTGGTTCGGCCGGAGTCCACCAACTCGCGTAACAGGTGGAGGAAGCGAAACTGATGGTGAACATCGAGATGCGAAGTAGGCTCGTCAAGCAGAAGCAGTTCTGCATCCTGTACAAGCGCCTGCGCCAGGAAGGCACGCCTGCTTTCGCCGCCACTGAGGGAATGGATGCTTCGGTCACCAAACCCTGCCAGGTCAACCCGTTCGAGCGCGCGGTCCACCATGGTGCGGTCACGCCGGGTATCGCGCTCCAACAGGCCCTTGTGGGGCGATCGTCCGAGCGAGACCACTTCCTGCACCGTAAAATCAAACGAAAGCGGCGTCGTCTGCCGTACAAGAGCCAGTAGGGTGGCCAGCGATCTAGGCTTCCAGCAGCGGACTTCCTTGCCGTGCAGGGTTAGTGACCCCGTGTACGGTACGAGACCGCACATGGCACGCAGTAAGGTGGTCTTGCCGCTGCCGTTGGGCCCGATTAGTCCTATCTGCGTGCCGGGCGAGATCTCTAGCCGCAAGTCATGCAGAATGGGCTTGGACCCGATGTTGACCTTTAAATTCGTAGCTTTAACCAGGGCCACGGAGCCATTCGGTTGATTCGAGAGAGCATGATGTCATCTTCTTCTTACAGAATGGCTTGCGTGCTCTCCGGAAGCCTGGCCTTCTTCGCGATCGGCTGCGATACGGCACAGCTTCAGAGCGCGTTTGAAGATGAGGCATTTTCGGTGCCCACGGGCATAACGCGCGCGGACGAGCATGGAGAAGTAGCCTCTGCGGACGAGAACGACTGGCGCACTTCACCAGCCTACATGGGGCGCGTCTATATAGATCCCGCGTTTCCGAATCCCGCGGGTGCGAGTGATTTTGTTTCGATCCCCCTCAGGGTTCGCCAGTTCAACGCGTTGCAGGGGCGTCTTGCGCTGGTAAGCTACGACGAGGATCGCATTGCCCGGCGCTTGGACGATATCCGGGATGCACGGGACCCTGGGGCCTATGTGTTTACCTTTTCCCCGCGTGTGCTTGGGATTACGGGACTGGTTCGGCTTTTCATCGTTGACGACGGAGGAGGTCTGATTTCGTATGGCGATCTGCTTGTTGAATAGTAGGACCTTGCTTTGCGGCGCGTTTCTGCTTCTCATTGCCGTAGCAGCCATGCCATGCAGGGGCCAGGTTTCAACTCCGGGTCCCATGCGCTTTGTCACCTGGATAGGAGACGATAGCCGCGCAGTGGTCAAGAATATCGTGTCGCGCCGCGGCGCTGCCGGAGCGGTGGGCATGGGGGGGCTGCTACTTTTGCTTTCGAGTAGGGATGAGGAGATTACGCAACGGGTAATCGAATTTGCTGACAGTACTCCGCGTCGATCCCGGCGCATCCTGAACGAAGTGGGCAACGTGAATGTTGTGCGCCCGATGGCGCTGCTGTTCTTTGTCGGGACACTGGCCTCCGGGAATGAGCGCCTGCAGGATGCGGCATTTACGTCACTGGAAGCAATAGTGATTTCGAATGTACTCACCAATGTGTTGAAGGGAATGGTCGGACGTGCTCGCCCTTATCAGCACGAGGGCGCGACATCGTTCGCCCCCTTCTCTGGCAATACGTCGTTCCCTTCCGGGCATGCGGCAACCGTCTTTGCCTTTACCACGCCGTGGGTGCTGTACTACCGCAATGCCCCTTCCGCTACGCTGTTTGTGCTTGGGATTGGGACGGCCCTTGTTCGCATGGTGGATAACGAACATTGGTTTACGGACGTAGTTGTGGGCGGCGCCATTGGTTTCGGGACAGGCTATCTGCTCGCTAGGCGCCATCGGAGCGGGCCGATGCTCCGGCCTATCGTGCGGTCCGGCCAGACTGGTTTGCGGTTGCAGTGGAAGCTGTAACGGTGGGTGACGCACGCGTTAGGCGATCCATCAGCGCCAGACCAAGTCCGCTGGTGTCGGTAGTCTGGCAGTAAATGCGCTGGATACCCATGCTTTCACAATGCCGAAAAAACCAGAAGAGCGTCCGTGCGTAGTCTTCCACGGTGCAGCAATGGCGAGCGGCACCGAAAGCGGCGGGGTCTCTTACGGGGCTCAGCCCGATGTAGGCGGATCGAGCATGAGGTGCGGCCTCCGACGGCCTAGAAACCAATTGCACGTGGGCCTTTGGCGCATAGTGCTGGTAGCGCATCCCGGGGCTTCTAGCAAGCGTCGTGGAATCAGGCTCTCGGACCTGTATATCGGGAAGTATGCTGCGCAGATCTTCGAGGGTCACTACACCTGGTCGTAGCAGTACGGCTTTTTCTCGGGTGCAGTCCACTACCGTGGATTCCACTCCAGCCTTCGTGGTGTCATCCTGGAGCAGGCACCCGATGCTGCCGCCGAGGTCATCCAGTACGGCCTCCCATGTAGTAGAGGTGGGCCGGCCTGAGATGTTCGCGCTGGGTGCTGCCACGGGAGTACCGCAGGCAAGCAGAAAGGTGCGGGCTACCCTGTGGTCTGGCATGCGTATCGCCACCGTATCGAGTCCTCCGGTGGTTACGCTTGGGAGTGCCGGACTCTTGGGGACAATGAGCGTGAGTGGCCCGGGAAAGAAGGCTTGCATCAGGCTCCTGGCCCCGGCTGGCAGCGAAGAGGCAAGTTGGTCGACCTGGCTGGGCTTGGCCGCATGGACGATCAGCGGATTGCTCGCTGGCCTGTTCTTTGCACGGTAAATGCGTCTTACCGCTTCGGCGTTGTATGCGTCAGCGCCAAGGCCGTAGACTGTCTCGGTTGGGAAGGCGACAAGCTGGCCCTGGCGCAACAGCTTGGCCGCGCGCAAAGGGTCGCGCGTTAGAAGCGGAGCAACATGCGCAGCATCCATAGTATATGCAACGTCACGTGCTCTGCAACGTTGCCTTACTCATACTGGCGCAGGATTCTATGCTATCGCTGATCATTGCCGCTACCGCTCTGAGCTTTCCCGGCTATCCAGAGCCCGAGCCTGTCCGCATTGGTATTGTCGGGCTTGTTCATTCGCATGTTCATTGGATCCTGGGCCGAGAAGACCGGGGTGACATTGATGTAGTCGGTATCGCAGAGCCGAATCGAACCCTGGCGCGACGATATGCCGAGCGGTATGGATTTGATATGAGTCCGGTTTATGATTCGGTGGAAGAGATGCTGCAAGAAGCGCAGCCGGAGGCAGTCACCGTGTTTACCAGCATCCGTGACCACCTGGAGGTAACACGGTTGGCGGCCCGCTACGGTATTCATGTTATGGTAGAAAGCCCCTGGCCGTATCCATGGAGCATGCACGGATGATGGAGGCTGCCGCGGATTCGGCCGGCATCCACCTCCTAACCAACTACGAAACCACCTGGTATCCAAGTGTCCACCAGATTCGCCGGACAGTGGACCAGGGCGATGTGGGGCGGATCCGGAAGATCGTCGTGCATGATGGACATCGTGGCCCCATTGAAATTGGAATGAACAGGGAATTATGGCAATGGCTCACGGATCCGGCGGAGGGGCTGTGACGGACTTCGGATGCTATGGAGCAAGTCTGATTACCTGGCTGATGGAAGGACAGCGGCCGCAAACGGTAGTAGCTACCCTACAGACATTCAAGCCGGATTATTATTCTCGTGTGGATGACGAAGCGACCATCGTTGTTACGTTTCCCGAGGCGCAGGGAATTATACAAGCGAGCTGGAACTGGCCGTTCAGCCGAAAGGACATGGAGGTGTATGGTACAAGTGGATATGTCCACGCCGACAATGCCACCGACATGCGCGTGCGGCTTCGGCAGGAGGACCCGGAAACCCGGCGCAGTGCGCAGGCGCTGCCTGCGGAACGGGACGCCCCCTTTGCCTTCCTGGCCGCTGTCGTAAGGGGCACGGTGGATCCCGCAGGCAGTCCGTCGTCGCTGTCCGTTAACATGATTGCAGCGGAAATTCTGGATGCTGCCGTACGTTCTGCGGAAACAGGGACTGTCATTCATTTGGGAGGCGAAGAGCACGGTGCGCCAGGCTAACTGGCCAAGTACAGGAGGTGTAAGTCCTCTGTGGTAAAGGATATAACCAATCCATATCTCTCCCCAAGCCGTGCGGTCGTTCTCGTGAGGGAACGGGCGAAGCGTCGGCAGGGGTGCATATGGGCGGAGCTAATGAGCGCCGAAAGGACCATTGTTCGGAGTGCCGAAGTCCTCGTGTTGGCTGAAGGCAATACTGATTGGACCGATATGGTGAGGTTCAAGAGGGCTCCGCGGCGTCCAAGAACTCAGGCACGTATGTACGTACAAGGTTGGGACCTGGGAGGCCTCCTCGCTGCCCAGCGCTTAGGGCGGGGCCGCCAAAGCCAAGGCATTGCCGAGCGGAGGATGAACGGCGAGGAGGAGTCAGATGCGATGATAGTAGCGATGAAGCCGGCGAACAAAGCGCGGAGGATCGTGCGGCGGAGTTGGTGGAGCGAAGCGTCGCACCCGAGGGGAAATCGGACAACCCAACACATACCGGACGCAGAGCCGGACTTCGTGTGTCACATGGGATGGTTCGGTTACGGCTATGGGTTGGTTAGCCGGCCCATTAACGTCATGCGCGGCGGCGCGACCTGAGGGAGGAGCCGGATGCCTTAACGGGCACGTCCGGATCTGTGCGGGGGGGCCGGGGAAACCCGGGGCCTACCGCGATGGGTGCCGGCACGTGCTCTTGCTACATCCCCGTGGGCCAACACCTGCTTATAGGCGCCCGTGCTGCGCCCGGGTTCCGGGTACCTTTTTCCCCGTCTGAGGCCAAGGCATAGGCCCGGGCCACGTCGTCAGGCTGCTGGGAGCATGTGATTCGCAGGGGTAGGAGCGTATACTCTGGCACCGCGCAGCTGCTACCGCCACGAGGAGGCAACGAAAGCGGGTGGCTGGAATGCAGCACTTAGGAGCGGGTTGCTAACCGGCTCGGAGGGGGAGAGGATGGTGCCAAAGGGAACGCTTAGATGGTCTATAGGACCGTCTAGTCGATCCAGTCCGGAGGCCGGTATTCCTTGGGTACTTCGTCAGCTATGCGTTCGAAGGCATAGTAGCCGTACACAGTCACGCCGTAGGGATCAATGACTTCTCCCGATGCGTCCACGAGCGTGGGGCCCGTAGTCAGCTCCAGGAAGGAATGCTGCTCGAGCCCGCGCCGTGCCCGCCGCTGCCAGCGCTGGAATGCTGCGTCTTCCCGCTCTCGCGTATAGATCACTTCGAGAAAGCCCTGGAACACTAATTCCTTTTCATCGGGGCTTGGGCCGCTTCTTAGAAGCTGTGCAGTGTCGATGCCGACGCCCTGAGATTGGCGATCCAGGCGGTATCTTCGAAGCGTCTCAAATCCTTCCGCCTCGGACTGCCCGGCCATTAGCGACAGGAGGTAGTGACGCAGCGACCCGTGGAAAGCCCTCTCTCGATTGGTTTCCCACAGCGCGGCCTGCTGTTCGTCCTTCGGTTCCAGTTCGGCGAAGAGCGGCTCGCCGTCGTATTTGATGACATTACCGTAGTAGAAAAATTCCTTCAGGAAGTACTCTACACGGTAGCCAAGTGCACGGTTCTCGATTAGCAGCGGTCCAGACGCTGTAGCAGAAAACTGGCCCCAGGATCGGGAAAAGCTGAGCACCTCCGGATTGGTGATGATCGTATGCGCACTGTTGGGAGTCTCTCCAAAAAAGAGGCGGATAAACTTGAGCAGTCTGCGCTGCCAGCGCCGCGCTTCCCGCGCGTTTACGACTACTTCTTCCAGTGCGATGATCGCTGGCTCGAGCACAACGGTGAATGCATAGGTGCCGGGGGCCCGCAGTAGCGTGTCCCGTTGAGCTGCCGTGTAGCCCAGCATGGATACGACTAGGCGGTGGGGGCCAGGCGGGACACTCTCAAGGCGAAAGCTGCCGGCCGCGTCTGTTGCCGTTCCGATCTTGGAGGAGGCTATAAATACATGCGCTCCCTCGAGTGGCCGGCCCGTATCTGCAGCGTGCACCGTGCCTGCCAAGTGCAGGGGCTGGCACCGTGCGGACTCGGCGGCAAACATGCCCAAGAGGCCGGCCCACGCGGCCAGGATGCACGCATTACGGGTGCCACGGGCGATATTCCCTGGGAAGATCGTTCGCAATACGTTCGTACTCAAAATATCCACCATAGAACGTTACACCATATGGATCCAGCGCGTCGCCTTTCAGGTCGATGATGGTGGGCCCTCGGTCAAGCCTGATAAGCGAGGTCTGGGCCTTTGGCCGCCGGTGCGCTAACGGCTGCCCGTCCAGATAGGCCTTCTCCTCCAGCTCCCGCGTATAGACCACCTCGATAAACCCCTCAAAGTCCAAAATGCGCTCGTTTGCACTCTCGCCAGGCCTGAGTATTTCTGTGGCCTGGACCGGGAAGCGCTGATTTTGGGAGAGGATGTTCGCGCCGCGGCGCCCCACGTCCAACCGCTCCGCATCTGCAGAAGGACGGGAGTACATCTGGAACCCCTCACCTTCAACCTGATCATTGATAACTGCCAGCAAGAAATGCCGGAAAGATCCGAAAAAGGCAGAGTCGCGCCGGGCATTCCAAATCGCTGCCTGTTCAGGACTCTCCGGTTCGAGCGGCTCGTAGAGTGGTTCTCCATCCCACCGCCATGACGTGGGCTCGGCCACGAATTCGTTGAGGAAGTATGTCAGGCGATACCCGAGCGCCTTGTTCTCTATCGTAAGCGGCTCACCTGCCTGCGCGCGAAACTCGCCCCCCCTCCCTGTGAAATCCAGCACCTCCGGATTCGTGATGGTCGTATGCGCAGCGTACGAAGTCTCCCCAATAAAAATGCGGGTAAAGCGCTCGAGCTGGCGTTGCCAGCGTTTGTTGTCGGCCGTAACGGTGATTTCTCCGATTTCGTAGGTCGCCGGGGTGAGTTCGAAGTCTATGGTGTATGTCCGCGCGGCACGCAGGAATATGTCCTGGTGCTGGGATTCGTAGCCGATTGCGGAAACGTAAAGCCGCAACGTTCCGAGGGGAATTCCGCTCAGTTCGTACTGTCCGTTGCTGTCCGTTACGGTGCCCTGTAAGGAAGAAGCAATAAATACGTTGATGTCTGCCAGCAGCGCACCCGTTGTGTCGGTAACGGTACCGGCAATTCGGGCTGCTACCTGCGCCCGAGCGGTCGGGGCAAGCGTCAGCAGCGTCAGGAGAATGAGCCAGAATCTGTGCATAAGAGTCGTTTCAGGCCTTGTAGAATTCCACGCGACGCCCGGCCAGGTCCGCCACGCGGCCTATCAGCGCGGCGCGCTCCTCTGCCTGCATCTTCACGAAGGATTGGGCGATGTCGACCTTCTCTTCCATCTGTGCAACATTGTCCGGGCCCGAAACGACTACGCTAACGGGTAGTGACCACACGAAGCTAAGTGCTTCCCGAACGCTGAGGCGATGCGGGACGAGGCGCGGATTGTCGCCATGCTTCCCATGTGTGCTGCCACCGAAGAATCCGCCGTTGGCCAGAGTCTTCATGGCTATGATTCCCATGTTGCGGTCCACTGCGCGCGGCATTACCCGGCGTGTAAAGCTCTGGTAGCTAACGTCTGCCACGTTGACCGGCATCTGGCAGCAGTCGAATGCATCCGATTCCGCGAGCATACGGAGGTGGGCTTCTGGATTGCTGTGTCCGGTGAAGCCGATATGTCGCACTTTGCCCTGTTCTTTCGCACGAAGCATGACATCCAGCACGCCGTTGGAGACGCGGCGGTCAACGTCTGCGGGGTCGTTAAGGGCGTGTATCTGCCATAGGTCCAGATATTCGGTGGACATGCGTCGAAGGGATTCCTCCAGATGGCGCTGCGCCCGCCGACCGTCTACTGCGGTGGTTTTTGTCATAAGGAAGACGTCCTTCCGGTAGTCCGGCACGAGGAACCGGCCCAGATAACGCTCGCTTCGTCCCGTCTGATAGGACTCTGCGGAGTCAAAGAACCGCACACCGCCGGCCAGGGCAGTCTCAATGGTAGCCTGAGCATCCCGTTCATCCATACGGCCAATATGCCAGCCGCCTACTCCCAGCATGGTAACGGCAACGCCCGCTCGCCCCAACGTTCGCCGAGGGAGCACGTCCCCGAGGCGGTCTCGTAGAGCCCGGCCGCTTGCAGGTAGGACGAGTCCCGCCGCGAGGGACGACTGAAGAAACGCTCGTCTGTGCATGGCAATTAGACGTTTGGAATGGACAGAGGCTTCCACGGCCAGGCTACGCAGTTCGCAATTTCGGGAAACAGGACGATGTCTGCTGCACCCTTTAGCACAAGCGTTGTTACGCGGATGCCGTTGAGGTGCCCACGTGCAGCGTCCAGCGTCTTTCCCGAAACCGAGACATCATCCACCAGTAGCGCATGGTCGACGCCTTCAGGAAGGCTGGCCTTGCATTGGAGGCGGGGGCGGAGGTAGCGGACCTGGTTGCTATCGTTCCGGTAGTTGTACCACAGCATGTGGAGTGGCAGTCCAAGGTGGAATGCCACCAGTGAGGATGGCACAGATCCACCGCTGCCGATACCCACAACCAGGTCGCAGGCAGGGAAGTCCACGGCGCGTATTGCGCGGGCTATCTGCAGAAAGCTGAGGGGAGTAGCCATGTGCCCGGCAAGAAGCGGGACTGAATGGGCTGGGATTGGGAGGTTAGGTAGTGCTCGCGTCCCTTATCTTACGATGCATTCAAGTCGTTCGTTCAATATGCCGCTAATAGTTGTTACCGGTGCCAGCCAGGGAATAGGGCAGGCCATTGCCGAGGCTTTTGCCTGCCAGCCCGACGTTCGGCTCGCATTACTGGCGCGCTCGGAGAGCCGGCTCGAGGCGGTCGCGCTGCGGTGTCGTCAGTTGGGGGCCAAGGCATCGGCCTGTCCATGCGACGTAACGGACGAGCAGACAGTCCAGCGCGTGGCCTCCCAGATCCTCGAGCATGATGGGGCACCCGATGTGGTGGTCAATAACGCCGGGCAATTTCGGCCGAGCACGCTGTTGGAGACGACCGCTCCGGCGTTTCGTGAACAGCTAGCCGTGAATCTGACCGGTGCCTTTATGGTTACCCAGGCTTTCGCGGAAGTCATGGTGGCCCGGAGGCGGGGCCACTTTTTCTTCATTGCCTCGGTGGCTTCTCTGCGGGCTTATGTGGGTGGCGCGGCATACTGTGCGGCCAAGCATGGCCTTCTTGGCCTTGCCCGGGTGGTCCGCGAAGAGATGAAAGCCCACGGCGTGCGTGTCACCACGCTGTTGCCGGGCGCCGTCCGCACTCCAAGCTGGGATGGTACGGATCTTCCCGAGGAGCGCTTCATGGCTGCCGGTGACATTGCCAATACCCTCGTCAGCATTTGGAATCTTGGCGCACGCACCGTTGTGGAAGAGGTTGTAATTAGACCCCAGCTCGGCGACATTTGATAACGACCCGTGCCGCGTTTTCCTTATTGCACACATTTCTATTTCTCTTATGGACTTACGCTTTCCGATAGGCCCTCGTCAGCGGCCTGCAACAATAACTTCCGATATTCGTCAGCAGTGGATAAGGCAGATAGCCGCCTTGCCTGCTTCAATTGCTGCCGCCGTCCAGGGTCTGGCAGAGTCTCAGCTGGATACGGTCTACCGACCCGGGGGGTGGACCGTCCGCCAAGTAGTACACCATGTAGCTGACAGCCATGTCAATGCCTACGTGCGCTTTCGCTGGGCCCTAACCGATGATGCTGCCCCCATCAAGACGTACCGGCAGGCAGCCTGGGCTGAGCTGAGCGATGCCCGTGACGCCCCCGTAGCCGTATCTCTTGCGTTGATCAGTGCCATTCACGAACGCTGGATAATCCTGCTGGAGTCGATGGGAGAAGCGGAGTTTCGCTCACAAGTGATGCATCCCATTGACGGGAATATGACCCTGGATGACCTCCTTGCTACGTATGCCTGGCACGGCCGCCACCACGCGGCGCATATTGCGTCTTTGTGTCATCGCCGCGGCTGGGGTGTACACTGAGGTTGGCCAACGCTTGGGCGCATCTCGCGCTTCGCAAGAAGGGTTGTTTGCAAAAACAGCCAGCGCTGCCACGGGCGCGCAACCCGCGGCATTCCAACCCGTATTCGGACGCAAATAGGGGCGCAAGGTTGGACTCGCGGCTGAGCAAGACCTTCGACGTGCTCCAGGCAGGGCTTAGCCAACAATTGAGGTTGTTGCTAACGCACGGCCGAATGGTTACCGGTTGGTTTCCTGGGGCTGCTGCCACACCATGTGCCGGATATCTACGCCCTCAACCAAATAGACGACGCTCTTGGCCACACTCTTGGCATTGTCGGCGATGCGTTCAAGCGATTTCCCCACGGTAGAGAGACGTATTATGGACTCCGCTCTATCGGGGTTGGCGCGGCAAAGTTCGATCAGGGCCGCGATTAGTTTCCGGTAGGCGCGGTCGATGCGCAAGTCGAGGGCCGTGACCTTTCTGGCCTTGAGGCGATCCTTGCGTGAAAGGGCCTCACGGGCGCCCCGGACGATGATCCTAACGGCATCCGCAATCTCAATCAGGGGCGTATCGGTACGCCAATGTGCCATATCCTGCAGGTGCGTAGCGTGGGATGCAATGTTTTTGCACTGATCGCCAATCCGCTCGAGGTTCGCACTGATACGCATGGCAGCAATTACCATGCGCAGGGCACTTCCTTGCGGAGAATGCGTGCTCAGAATTCGTTCGCATTCCCGATTTATGTTCAACTCCAGGATATCTACTTCCCTGTCCAGCTGGCGCACTTTTGCCGTATGTTGTTCGTCGCCGTTAAGCAGCGCGTTCACCGCGTCTGCAAGCTGTTCGTCCACGTGGTCGAACATATGGCCTACGAATCCAAAGACCAGGTGTACAGCTTCGTCGCAAGCAGACATGATTCCCTATTCCGCATTTGGGCCGGGAAGCGGCCGTTCATGGTATACCGTGTGGTGCTGTTTCCCACGGATTTCGTCGCCGTAGAGCGGATTCCCGACGTTACTGGTAGCGAAAATAATCAATAGTGGTAGCAAAAAGAAAATAAGAAGGATATAGACAAACGCATAGGCGCGGTTCCTGATTACCAGAATGCCCAGCATTTCGGCAAGTCGGACCGGAATGGCACGTAAATTCTTGAATGGCATCACGATGGCAACACCGCAAATATTAAAGAGCATATGGGCAAAAGCCACTTGCAGCGCAGCCATACCTGCAATGTCTCCTCCCCCGGCCAGTACCAGTGCCGCCAGCAGGGCAGTTACGGTGGTGCCAATGTTGGCGCCGAGTACAAAGGGGAAGATCTGGCTTACTGTTACAATCCCTGCGCCCACGAGGGGGACCGTGATGGAAGTCGTGATGGAAGAACTCTGCACCATCACCGTAACGAGGGCCCCAAAGATGAGGGCAACCGGAGCTGGTCCGAACAAGAACTTGTTTATGAGTTGCTCTGAACGCCCAAGCAACAGCGTGCGCAGCAGGATGGTTAGATACCGAAGCGACACAAACAGCGCCGCTACTCCGACGATCAGGACAATAATGCCGCTACCTTGGCATATTCCAATGATCCAATCCACGATTGGTTGGGTGACGGTCTTGACGGGATTGAGTATCTCACCACCGCCGATATTGGCAAAGCCTGTGGCGACAGCCCCGGAAGACTTGGCCAGGAAGCCGGTCGTGATTTCCAGCGGAAAAAAGATTATTACGGCAAGGATGTTAAAGAGGTCGTGGACCGTGGCCGCTCCCATGGCGCGTTGGAATTCGTCCTTGCGGGAAATATGGCCGAGAGACACGATGGTGTTGGTTACGCTGGTCCCCACATTTGCACCCATGACGATGGGGATGGCTCCTGCAACGGTTAGCCCTCCGCCTGCAACGATGCCCACGGCCATGGAGGTGACAGTGGACGAGCTTTGGACAAGAGACGTCGCCAGAATCCCGATAAACAGGCCCACAAATGGATTGGACGTTGTTTGAAGCAACGACTCGGCCAAGCCGCTGCCCATAAGCTTGAAGGAATTGCCCATCAGCTCGAGGCTAACGAAGAAGAGCAGCAGCACGAAAATGAGTCCGAGAATGCGGACGGGCAGGGAATATTGATTCATGAACGCTGTCTCCAATCCCGACCTGCCATCAAACATCGCCGCGTAGCGGCGGCGCGGTTCAGGTCATGGTTAACATTTTCGGGGACAAGGGCCGCTCCGGTGGACATCCATCGTCCATGTCCGCCGCTTTCGTACCGCCAGGTTGTACTTGTCATTCCACCACATTGCCAATTGTGAGGGTATCGAGGACGCCGAAATTGCGCTCGCTGAAATAAGCGTCGGCATCACCGCCAAATTCGCTGAACCTGACCTCTCGACCTTCATCGTACTCGAATCTCCGCTGTCGGAAAGTACGCTGGACGTCTTCGTACAGCCCGCCAAACTTGAATTTGGCCCCTATCCCGGACCACTGGCGGAACGGGATGGAAATGTCGACAGCGCCGCTCAGATAGTCTTCGCCCAGATCCCGGAAATACCGCTGTGGAGGTGGCGCATTGCCGCCGCCAAGGCTGAACGTGGTGTCAATGCCGGTCGGTGTTACCTGTATGTTCTGGACGGAAGAGAAAAAACGCAGGTCCGGCTCTACCTGGGTGTTTTGACTGCGCGATCCTTTCCATTCGAGAAAAAACGGCCGGAATCCGTGCTCTCCGCGAAGCTGGAAGCTGGAAAGCGCCCGCTGCTCATAGTCTAGTGACCGGGTGACAAAGGTGGCCGAGGTGTTCTGGGCCCTGAAGCCGCCCAGGAATGTTGCTTCCTGCTTCCCGCTTTGCGTTCGGAGCGCCGTCAGGGCGACCTCGTGATTGTCTGCCGGTTGGTATGCGATGGTACCCGATGCACCCCAGTTTACTTCATCGCTCCCCTTGACGTTGGCAAAGGAGCGGGCTTCAAGCGGATCAGCGCGTGTTATCAGGTCAAGGTTGGGGTCCGGCCCGAAATACGTTTCGGATGTCAGGTTGTCCACGCCGGCTATGTCGCCGCCCGACAACTGCCACTTGCTGAAGACGCCATCATCATAGTAACGGTAGGCCCGGCTGTAGGACATACCGCCCGTTACGCCCAGCGGTCGCCCAAGGACATGCTTTATTCCGCCAATGGCCGACGATAAGCTGTAGTTGACAGGCACGGACTGACGACTTGGCGCCATAATGCCGTTGAAGGCATTGGCAAAGGCATCCAGGGAGTCCGCGCGCGCAGACCGAATCTCGTTGGTAACGCCGCGCCGCAAGTCCCGGAGGTCTTGCTCTCGTGGCAAGTAGGCATCCGGCTCCTTTGCCTCCAGCATGTCCGGCAACGCCCGCGTTCCGTCGTCGCGGCCCTTCCAGTCGGCAGCGCCTCCAGGGTAGGTAAGGAAATTGTCTATCCCGCTGGTCTTGTCGTCATACGTCATGGATGCTGACACCTGCAGCATGAACGATTCCGGGAACGATTTCGTGGCCACATCGATGAGTCCGCCGCTGAAATCTCCGGGCTTATCCGGTGTAAAGGTCTTGAGGGTAACAATATTCTCCAGCAGTGCAGCCGGAAACAGATCCAGCTGAAATGCCTTGCGATCCGGGTCAGCACTGGGAACGGAGGAGCCGTTCAGCGTGGTAGCCGCGTAGCGATCTCCCAGTCCTCGGATATAGACGTATCGGCCTCCTACTATCGAGGCGCCCGTGACCTTGGTCATGGCAGCGGCCGCGTCCCCCGAGCCTGACCGGCTGATGGCGTCGGCACTGATGGCATCACTTACGGCAACGGCACGGGAACGCTGCCGCAACAGGCCGGCCTCGCTGCCACGGATCAGCGAGGCCTCTACGACCACTTCTTCGGTCTGTATAGTCTCTGGAAAGAGCGTGGCTTCGAGACGTGTTATGTCCCTGTCAGATACCGCCACGTTCTTCACCACGAAGCGATTGTACCCAATATACCTGAAGACTACGGTATATTCGCCAACGGGAGCGGTGAACGAAAAGGCGCCGCCAATGTCGGTGGCATCACCCAGCGAGGTTCCCTCGATGATTGCGGAGGCCCCCATCAGGGCTTCACCCGTATCGCCGTCCAGCAGGACACCGGCAATAGTCCCTACCTGGCCCCAGGCCAACGAGGGCCACAGGAAACAGGCCAGCACAGCGTAGGTCGGACCCTTCAAACGGTACATGATTATGACTATTTATTGATTGCACGGGAGCGCCGGCAATATATTTGCGCTCTGTGAGCAGACTGTTATTGCAGCATTATTGATTGATTAAATGTTTCACGCGGCTGTTCTAATTCACGGAATAATGGCGAAGCACGGCACGATACTTGCCTGCCCATCCCCATAGCTGGTGGCTCGTCCTCCTTCGGGCGCTAAGGGGTAGGTTTTTCAGCGGTAGCGGTACAAAGCACGTGATTGCGCGTTACCATTCCATGCAATCACGGTAAGCATCAGGGCCCCATGAGCCAGTTACCCGCCTGCTCGTCCGACGACGACTCAGTTAAAATCGTGCAAGGCATCAGCTCCAGAATTCCTTCGACAGCGGAGGCTTTTTCGTCTGACCTTAACGATCCGACGCTCTACGTAAACCGAGAACTGAGTCTTCTCGGCTTTCAGGAGAGGGTGCTGGAAGAAGCCCAGGACGAGAGCAATCCACTCCTCGAGCGGCTCAAATTCTTGTCTATTGTGGGGTCCAATCTGGACGAATTCTATATGGTTCGGGTTGGTGGCCTGATGAAGCAGATAGCAAGCGGCGTCACGGAACTTTCGCCAGACGGATGTAGCCCCGCCGAACAACTTGCGGTGGTCAGGGGCGCTGCACATGAGATCATGAAGGATGTCGCCGCATATTTTCTACAGACACTTGTACCGGCGCTGGCCAAGCAGGGAATCCACATCCTGAACTACGGGGCCCTGAATTCGAAGCAGCGGGACCACGTCAAGAGAATTTTCGACGAAACTATCTTTCCCGTACTCACGCCCTTAGCCTTCGACTCGGGGCACCCGTTTCCCTACATTTCCAACCGCAGCCTGAATCTGGCCGTGCTAATTCATGACGAGCAGGGCCATGAGCGGTTTGCGAGGCTGAAGGTGCCCCCAACCATTCCACGGCTCCTTCCCGTAAAGCGGTCCTCGGGTGGCGTGCGGAAAGACGGCACGGTACCCTACAGGCATGCTTTCGTTTGGGTTGAGCAAATTGTTGCCGCAAGACTGGTGTCACTGTTCCCCGGCATGCACGTAGTTGAGGCACACCCTTTTCGCATCACGAGAAACGCCGACATGTCTATCCAGGAGCTTGAGGCCGACGATCTCCTGGAAACCATGGAGCAGGGAGTGCGCCGGCGCCGATTCGGATCCGTTGTCCGCATGGAGGTCAATGCTGACATGCCTGGGCGCATCCGCCAGATCTTGATGGCCAACCTCGAGGTAGATGTTAATGATGCGTACGTTGTCAATGGGCCTCTTGGGTTAGACGGACTCATGCGCATTGCCCGGAGTATTGAGCGCGCCGAATTGCTGGAACGTCCCTTTGTCCCCTTTACGCTGCCGCCCCTCAAGGAAGAATCGCGTAAAGCGGGTATTTTTGCTGCCATTGCGGCCCAGAATCACCTGCTCCACCACCCTTACGACTCCTTCTCTCCAGTAGTTGACTTTCTTGAAGCGGCCGCCATCGATCCTGAAGTTCTCGCCATCAAGATGACACTGTACCGGGTCGGCTCAAATTCACCCGTGGTAAGGGCGCTTCTCAAGGCTCGCGAAAACGGCAAACAGGTGGCCGTATTGGTTGAATTGAAGGCGCGCTTTGACGAGGAAAGCAACATTGGTTGGGCTCGCATGCTGGAGCAGGAGGGCGTGCATGTCACCTACGGATTACTCGGACTCAAGACCCATTCGAAGGTGGCGCTTGTGATCCGCAAGGAAGGACGGCAAATCCGCCGGTACCTGCACCTTTCGACCGGTAATTACAACGCCGTCACGGCTCACCTGTACGAGGATCTGGGCTACTTTACAGCTGACGAAGACTTTGGGGCCGACGCCACGGATCTCTTCAATTTCCTTACGGGCTACTCTGACAAACGAAACTATCGGAAGCTACTGATTGCTCCAATCACGCTGCGAAATCGCCTGCAGGCCCTGATACGTCGCGAAATGGAATACGGTATGGAGGGGCATCTCATCCTGAAGACCAATGCGCTGGTCGACAAACCCGTGATCAAGCTCCTCTATGAGGCATCCCAGGCCGGAGTACGAATCGACCTCATTGTGCGGGGAATCTGCTGTCTCCGACCCGGCCTTCCGGGCATAAGCGAGGGTATAACCGTAACGAGTGTAGTAGGCCGATTTCTGGAGCACAGCCGAGTATACTACTGCCGTAACGGTAATCAGGAAGAGATATACATGGGGAGCGCCGACCTCATGCCTCGAAACCTGGACCGGCGCGTCGAGATTCTTTTCCCGGTCGAAGACCAGGATCTCATCCGCTATCTGAGATATGATGTTCTGGAAACATATCTGAAGGATAACGTAAAGGCCCGCCGCATGCGGCCCGACGGCACGTACGAGCGCGTGCACCCGGAACCGGGAGGAGAGCTAGTCTGCGTGCAAGACAGGCTGCTTGCCGTGCGGGAACGCAGGGCCGAGATCGAAAAGGAGCAGCCGTGGGATGTTTTTTAGTGGAGAAGGGCTCTTGCAGCAGCCTTTACCGCAAACTGTGGCACCCGCCGTGGCGTGCATCGGTCCTCACACAATCCGGTTGATGCTACATCTATAATGTATTGTCTGGAAGTCTCCAAGATTGCCCTGCGCACGGAGCCTGCCTCTAGGGAAACAGGAAATGCGTCGACCAATGTCCACGCTTCTTCAGGAAAACCAGGCGTTCGTGCAGGCGATTCGGGTGGCCCTGCCAGAATTCCACACGCATCGGTGTAATGCGGAACCCACCCCAGAATGGGGGTAGAGTTATTCCGCCATCTTCGAAGCGTGTCTTGATCGCGGTAACGCGGTTCAGCAGTGTTTCCCGGTGGTCGAGTACGGCACTCTGGCGGGATGCCCAGGCGCCGATCTGGTGGCCTCGCGGGCGCGTGCGAAAATAGGCGGCCGATTCCTGCGTGCCTAACGCGCTCACCGTGCCCTCGATACGTACCTGGCGATCGATTGGGGCCCAGTGGGCTACCAGCGCAGCATGGGGGTTGGCGCGGATTTCATGGGCCTTGCGACTCGCGTAGTTGGTGTAGAAGACAAAGCCGCCGGTGTCTATTCCTTTGAGTAAAACTATTCGTGCAGAGGGCCTTCCGTCTGCCGAGGCCGTAGCTAGCGTTACGGCCTCGGGCAGGCGTAGCCCCGATTCTATTGCTGCGCTGAACCAATCTCTAAAGAGCTGGATGGGGTCGTTACCGGCGGAATCATTGATCGGCGTATGAAGCGGCTTGGCCATGGCGGAACTGGTGCTGGGGTAAATGGGCACAGGTCTAGAGCCAGGAATTGCAGCAGTGCCCACGCTTAGCGGTGTTTCAGAGCCGCTATGCCACCTGTAACGCGGTCGGCTGCTCAATGGCTCCCGAGACCGCGAGCCGGGAATAGGCCCACTGCACGTTCCCCCAAGATACCTGGAGCCGTACCTGGGGGTGCGCCAGGCGAACTGGCAAGACACAGCGGGTGCAAGTCCCGTGATATGAAGCTACAACCCAGCACATATCTCCGCGAGCCGTGCGTTGTCATTCGTGAGGATGGCAGCGAAGCGTCGGTAGCGGTGCGAGGGCTATTGAGCACCGAAAGAGGCAATATTCGGGTCGCCGAGGCTTTCCTCAGAGTCGAAGGCAACATGGATACTCTCGCTATGGTGAGAGAGTACCAGGCCCGCGGTGTCTAAGAACCCATGGACGTACGTACGTGTCTTGTCGGGACCTGGGAGGCCTTCATCTCGCCCTGCTGTTGTGCAGGGCCGCAATGGGAAGGAGCTTGCTCCAAAGCCGGAGATGGACGAGATGAAGGAGTCAGATACAGTCATAGTAGCGACGAAGGCTACGAACAATGGGGAGAGATCCCCGGCGGAGCAGCTGGAGCGAAGGACTGTACCTAAGGGGAAACCGGAAAGTCCACACACGTACCAAGCGCAGAATTGGGAGCGCGTGTCACAGGGGATGGACTGGTTACGGCAATGCGTGAAGCGGAACCCACAGGAACGCCTCATGACGCTCTTACATCATGTCAATGTCGACTCCCTTCGGGCCGCATTCTACGCGCTTAAGCGCGATGCGGCGGCGGGGGCAGACGGCGTGACGTGGCAGGAGTACGCGGATGGATTGGAAAACCGTTTGGTGGACCTATGCGAGCGTGTGCACCGTGGAGCGTACCGAGCGACCCCCTCCCGGCGGGTATATATTCCCAAGCCGGGTGGAGGTGAACGACCGCTCGGTATCGCCGCACTGGAAGACAAGGTCGTCGTGCGCCAGGCTAACTGGCGTGATATAGCGGATGCAAGTTCCGTGACATATAAGGCTAACCAACCGTATGTCTCCGCGAGCCGTGCATCGTCACCCGCGAGGGGGGCGGTGAAGCGTCGGCAGCGGGGCGTGTGGCCAGGGCTATTGAGCACCGAAAGATCTAACATCTGGGTCGCCGAGACTCTGATGACGGTTGAAGGCAATATGAACACTCTCGTTAAGGGTGAGAGAGTGCCAGACCCACGGTGTCGAAGAACCCACGGACGCACGTACATATCACGTCGGGACCTGGGAGGTCTCCCTGCTGCCCAGCGCCATGGGCGGGGCCGCCAAAGAGAAGGCAGAAGCCGAACGGAGGATGCACAGCAGGGAGAAGTCAGATGGGGTCATAGTAGTGATGAAGCCTGCGAACAAAGCGTGGAGGCCCACGCGGCGGAGTTGGTGGAGCGAAGGGCCCCACCCGAGGGGAAACCGGCAATTCCTGCACATACCGGACACAGGGCCGGGTTCGTGTGTCACAAGGGATGGACCGGTTACGGCTACGGATTGGCATGCCAACCCGTTAACGTCATGCGCGCTAACGCGACCCGAGGGAGGAGCCGGATGCCTTAGCGGGCACGTCCGGATCTGTGCGGGGGCCTCGGGGAAACCCGGGGCCTACCGCGATCAGAAAGCGGTCGTGGAGTGCATCCTGACGCCCATTTATGAGGCGGAGTTTCACGGGTTTAGCTACGGGTTTCGGCCGGGGCGTGGCGCACATGATGCGCTCGACGCTCTGGCCTACGTGATTGAGCGTCGGCAGGTCCGCTTCATCGTGGACGCCGACATCCGCAAGTTCTTCGACATGGTAGACCAGGATTGGTTGATCCGATTCCTGGAGCACCGTATCGGAGATAAGCGCGTGATACGCCTGATCATCAAGTGGTTGAAGGCAGGGGTGATGGAGGGGCAGGTATGGCAGGAGAGTGAGCAGGGAACGCCGCAGGGTGCGGTGATCTCTCCGATTCTTGCCAATATCTACCTTCATTACGTGCTGGACTGCTGGTTTCAGGCGTGGCGTTCATCACAGAGGATAGTGGGAGAGGCATACATCATCCGCTATGCGGATGACTTCGTGGTGTGTTTCCAGCACAGATGGGAGGCACAACGTTTCCTGCAAGACCTGCAAGAGCGGCTCGATCATTTCGGGCTTAGCCTGCATCCAGGCAAGACACGATTGCTGGAGTTTGGGCGATTTGCAGATCACAACCGCAGGAGACAGGGCGAACGCCGACCGGAGACGTTCGATTTTCTGGGCTTTACGCACTATTGCCGTAAGGACCGGAAGGGGCGCTTCGGAATAGGTCGCAAACCCACCCGTAAACGGATGTCCCGCTTTCTGAAGCGGGTGAAGGAAGGGTTGGTCCAACGAATGCACACGAATGTGCATGAGACGGGTCGCTGGCTGGGTCGGGTGCTGGGTGGGTGGCTGAATTACTATGCCGTTCCGACGAGCTCTCCTTACTTACAGCGATGTTACCGCCGCCTTCGCTGGATATGGCTGAAAGTGCTACGGCGACGATCCCAGAAGGATCAAACGTCGTTGGAGCGTATCGGCCTGTTAGCCACGAAGTATTGGCCGAAGCCGCATGTTCGTCACCCATGGCCGGACGCACGATTTGCCGTCACGCGCGTTGGCGCAACCCAAGGGAGGAGCCGGGTGCATTAACGTGCATGCCCGGATCTGTGCGGGGGGCCCGGGGCAACCTGGGTCCCTACCGGTGTGCCAGGCATGATCAACAGCTTGGAGGTGCAAGTCCTCTATCCAGCCAGATGGCGGCGAAGGATTAGCGAAGCGCAAGGGCGTCGTCGTGAGGCGGGGTCTGAAGGAAGCGTGTAGCAAACCCGCGACCTGATGAACAAGAACCGAATACGAGGCCTACCCGATCGGACGAGCGAGCCGGTTATCGCAAAGTCCGCGTCATCTATGCGTCGGGGTGGTAGATTCGGCAGGTGTGCGGGGAAGGCGGTTGGTCTTACCCTGGGAGATCTGCGTTGTGTCCGGCCAAGCCGGACTGAACGTGTCGTAAGGCACGTGACCGCAACGCAGAAGTCAGCAGAGATCTTATAGTAGGACTGCTCCGGCTGGGCGAGCTACATTAGCTCGTTCACCACATTCACCCAAACCGGAACAGCCTCATGCAAAGATACACCCCAACATTCACTTCGGCCTCCTCGCTGGTTGTCGGCATGGACGTGCACAAGAAGACCATTGCGCTTTGCGTGTACGACGACAGCACGGGCGAGGTAATTGACGAGCGGCAGTTGCCGCACGACATGCCGAGAATCCGCAAGTATGTGCAGAAGTTACAGAGGCGCTACGGCGAGGTTCGTTGCTGCTACGAAGCGTCGTTCTGCGGATTCGGCCTGCAGCGTGCGCTGCAGGTGCAGGGCGTGCACTGCGACGTGATCGCCCCCTCATCCATTCCGCGTCGACCGGGCGAGCGTATCAAGACTGATCGACGGGATGCGATGAAGCTGGCCACGCTGTATGCCAAAGGGCTGCTGACGCCGGTGTGCGTACCGGAAGAGGAGCAGGAAGCAGCCCGGTCCCTTTTGCGCTGCCGCGCTGACCTGGTGGAGTCTATCACGCGCACCAAGCAGCGGATTCTGTCTTTCATTCAGACCCGGGGCTTTCGGTACACCGGTGCCACAAACTGGACGAAAGCCTTTCGTAGGTGGCTCAGCGCCCTGCCCGTCGCGGCGGTGGACCAGGTCACGCTGCAGACGTATCTGCACAAGCTGACGTATCTGGAGCAGGAAGTGCACAGACTGGAACAGCATCTGGCGGAGGAAGCCGAAAAGGACCGCTACAGAGAGCCCGTGGGGGTGCTGATGGCCTTTCGGGGCATTGGCTTTGTGACGGCCATGACGCTGGTGTGCGAGTTGGGAGATATCCGTCGCTTCGCGCATCCGCGCCAGTTAATGGCGTATCTCGGCCTGGTGCCGAGCGAGTACAGCTCGGCAGATCACACGCAACGCGGTTCCATCACGAAGACGGGTAATACGCACGTGCGGAAGGCACTGGTATCTACAGCATGGAAGTATGCAGTCCCGCCGCGGTGCAGTAAAGTGCTACGCGAACGGCAGCAGGGCGTCTCGGCCGCGGTCGTTCTACTGGCATGGAAGGCCCAGTGCCGGCTGTACAAGAGATTCCGCAAACTGAGTCAGACGAAGTCGCGATGCGTGGCCAACACGGCGGTGGCGCGTGAACTGGTGGGCTTTCTCTGGGAGGCGTTGCGTATGCACACGGGCTCGCCGTTGCCGAAGGCCGCCTGACTCGTATCTTGTAACCAAAGAAATGGCCTATGGAGAAGCGATCGGGCACGGTAAGGAGAACCCACGATATGCCCTTGCGATAGCCAGCTCTCTTGCTGGTGAGCGCGCGTTCGGAGATAGTGGCAGCTCCCGTCGAAACCGAAATCATGCGTTATGGTCCTTCGGGGCTTAGCACGCGAATACCAGATTGATTAGCCGTCGAAGCCGCCCGGTCGCTTCTCCAGAGGTCAAGCCAAAACTCTTCATGTAATCTTCACTTGAAATAGTATCCTACTATACCAGGGCATAGTAGTCGGCTTAGCCGACGAAGGCCCGAACAATGGACAGGGGTAGTAGGACGGCAAGCTCATGCGAGCAATGCGGCAGAAAATCCAGCTAACGCTGCCTTTTGCGTGGGACAGCCCCGGTGAATCCGGCGGTGCCCGTGGGGAAGGGACCGAAGTTCGCACGGCGCAACCCGAATCCGAACTCCCGGCACGTAGCGGTCTGGTGGCCCTGGCACCCAAGTCGGTTTGCTCAAGTCCATTGAACCGCCGTGTACGGACCCGTACGCACGGTGGTGTGGGGGGGTGGGGGCCGTGAGGCCCCCACCTATCCCGATCGATACCGGAGCGAAAGCGACGGACGATCCACCGGATCCTAAGGCCTGGCGCGCCAGGCCCCGACCCTACCTGTGCGGGGGTCCCGGGGAAACCCGGGGCCTACCGCGATCGGAAGGCACTGGTATCTACAGCATGGAAGTATGCAGTCCCGCCGCGGTGCAGTAAAGTGCTACGCGAACGGCAGCAGGGCGTCTCGGCCGAGGTCGTTCTACTGGCATGGAAGGCCCAGTGCCGGCTGTACAAGAGATTCCGCAAACTGAGTCAGACGAAGTCGCGATGCGTGGCCAACACGGCGGTGGCGCGTGAACTGGTGGGCTTTCTCTGGGAGGCGTTGCGTATGCACACGGGCTCGCCGTTGCCGAAGGCCGCCTAAACTGTATCTTGCAACCAAAGAAATGGCCTATGGAGAAGCGATCGGGCACGGTAAGGAGAACCCACGATATGCCCTTGCGATAGCCAGCTCTCTTGCTGGTGAGCGCGCGTTCAGAGATAGTGGCAGCTCCCGTCGAAACCGAAATCATGCGTTATGGTCCTTCGGGGCTTAGCACGCGAATACCAGATTGATTAGCCGTCGAAGCCGCCCGGTCGCTTTTCCAGAGGTCAAGCCAAAACTCTTCATGTAATCTTCACTTGAAATAGTGTCCTACTATACCAGGGCATAGTAGTCGGCTTAGCCGACGAAGGCCCGAACAATGGACAGGGATAGTAGGACGGCAAGCTCATGCGAGCAATGCGGCAGAATATCCAGCTAACGCTGCCTTTTACGTGGGACAGCCCCGGTGAATCCGGCGGTGCCCATGGGGAAGGGACCGAAGTTCGCACGGCGCAACCCGAACCCGAACTCCCGGCACGTAGCGGCCTGGTGGCCCTGGCACCCAAGTCGGTTTGCTCAAGTCCATTGAACCGCCGTGTACGGACCCGTACGCACGGTGGTGTGGGAGGGTGGGGGCCGTGAGGCCCCCACCCATCCCGATCGATCATCGGTTAGAAGCTGACGTCTAGCCTCGATTTCCAAGCTCTGGGATGGATGTGAGGCTTGCGTGCTCCTGTTTGCCCATTCGTACGTCTTGATCGGGGTTTCCGTGGCTCTGTGACGTGACAGACTGTATATGGCGGCCAATGCTTGGCGGTGGGTCTACCACTGCAGCGGAGTACGGTCCTGCTGGAAGAGGAGCCCTGGGAGTAGCTTTTTTGGACGGCGTTCTTGTCCTCCAACAAGGGTGTTTTGTTGTGTTCACACGGAGGAGTCGATCCAATAAAAACAATACCTTACACCTATGAAACCGTCGAAGTCAGGATGCCTAGCGCGCTGCGGGCCAACACCTAAGTTCGGGACCTGGCATGCCGCCGATTCAATGCAAGTCCAGTACGTGCGACTTACGGCACAAGCCACTGGTTCGAAGGGGCGGCCCCTCCGAGAACCGCATTGTTAACGGAAATGCAAGGCGCCCAGCGACCGGCGACCGGCTACTTCTTTTTCTTACCTTTCCCTTTGGTGCCCTTCTTACCTTTCTTCTTTGCGTCTTTTTTCTTGACCGCCTTTTTCTTGGCAGATTTTTTCCCGTCCTCTTTTATTTCGCCCCCCTTCTTAGCGGGCTTTCGCGAAGGTCGCGGCATCTTCTTCTGCTCTTTCTTTTCGGGCGCCTGCTGTTGCACTATGATGACCAGGGAATGCGGGCCCGTAGCTTGGAGTCTGGCCAATAGGTTGTCAAGCGTTGTTTCCGAGTCGTGCACGACGGTGACCGCAGGCATCCTCTCCTGGCCCTTACCGGATTCGTCGGCGACTTCCTGAAGCGCGGTACCCGGACTTTCTTCCCACGTTGAATCGGAGGAATCCTCTTCCATAGATGCATCTTCTGGTTCGGCCGGAAACAATGCCCAATCATCCTCTGACTCTGAAATGAAGTTCAAGGCGCGTTGGGGAAATACGGCCATGCCGTCTTTCCTGTATTCACGCCGCCACCGAAGCACGGTATGTGGGGTTTGCGACATGCGCGCGGCTACTTCCCCCGTCTTAAGGCCACGGTCATACAATAGCAGTATTTCCGCGCGGCGACGAATGGGAGCGTTCGGGCCTTCTTTGGCTACAAGTTGTACCGTCGGTCGATCTACATCGCTAAGGAGGTGGGACATGGAGCAGAAATTTGGTGAATATAGGTACGGCTATTAAGCAGCAAGCCTCGAAAATATAAATGCCGCACAAGAAAAGCTATACCTTACGAAAAAAGATTCGGGACAAAATGCTGTGTGTCTAGGGGGGGACGAATATAACCAATGTCACCCTGCAAGGGGGGGAGCTCAATGCCGGGTGCCGCCAATTCTTTGTGTGGTATCATGCTCAACAGGTGAGCGATGCAATTTAGTCGGGCCCGACGTTTATCATTGGCGTCCACGACATACCAGGGAGCTTCCGGAATATCGGTATATAGAAACATCTGGTCCTTTGCCCGCGAATATTCCACCCATCGGGCGCGGGATTGCAGGTCCATAGGACTGATCTTCCAACGTCGAGTGGGATCCGATATGCGTCGCTTGAAGCGCCTTTCCTGTTCTTCTGCACTTACGGAGAACCAGTATTTTAGCAGTCTTATGCCGGAATGGATAAGCAACCTTTCGAACATGGGACAGGAACGCAGGAATTCCCGGTATTCATTGTCGGTACAGTACCCCATTACGCGTTCTACGCCTGCACGATTGTACCAGCTTCGGTCAAAGAGGACCAATTCACCAGCTCCGGGCAAATGAGTTGCGTAGCGCTGGAAATACCACTGCGTCTTTTCCCGGTTCGTCGGTTTATCGAGCGCTACGACGCGGCAAACCCTAGGATTAAGCGGCGTCGTAATGCGCTTGATAGTTCCTCCCTTGCCGGCTGCATCCCGCCCTTCAAACAGTACCACGACTCGTAGCTCCCTCGCCTTAATGAATCGCTGTAGCCGGGCGAGCTTTACATGAAGCTTCTCCAATTCCGCTTCATAGACCCGCTTTTGCAGTCGTTTCTGCGATCTTGCATGTGTTTCCTTTTGCCCGGTTGCGGTAGTCCTGCGGCTGGTCATCGTATAATTCCTCGGCTAACTGCGGCAATATATGTGCCGCTGTGCGGATAAGGTATAGCCCTACTGCCGTTCGGATCCCCGAAATAGGGCCAATTGTCCCAGTGGTGAACAAACTCGCGGTTATGGAATCTTCGAACATTGGACGCAATCTCGGATTTGAAACCCGCATGCTCCATGCAGGCCATATTCCGGATGACACCACAGGGACGCGGGCGGTGCCCATTCACCAGACCATGTCATATGAATTCGATGACGTCGATCATGCAGCGAAGCTCTTCGACTTGCAGCAATATGGCAGCATATATACCCGGATAAAAAACCCGACGATGGCGCTCTGGAAGAGCGGATGGCTTCGCCGGAGGAGGGTGCGGGCTCCCTTGCTACAGCCAGCGGCATGGCGGCCTAGCTCGCCACCATCATGACGCTCATGGAGCCCGGCGGTCATCTGGGGTCTTTCGGACACTCTTATGGGAGCACGCGGACGCAATTTGTGTACATGTTTCGCAAACTTGGTTTATCGGTAACGTTCGTAGAACCGCGCGATCTCAATGCCTGGGAGGCCTCCATAACACCCGATACCAGAGCTTTTTGCGGGGAAACCATCGGTAATCCACAGGGGAGCATGCTGAATGGACAATCCGACGGAAATTGAACGGGTATTCCGGTTGGCGTTGAACGCCCAATCCGATCGATCGTGAGCACTCTCACGAGTACTATAGGACAGCCGTAGACGGAAGTTCCCTCTTTCGCGGATTTAATTTATTGAAGATATTCACGGATTCGTACCAATATTAATAATGAGAATTGAACGATGTATCTAAGTACATGAGGCACCAATGACCCCATGTTAAAGAAGATCTTACCCGCGATAGGTGCTTTACTGGGTACAGTCGCTACCGAATCTTCACTCTCAGCAACTCGAAGGCGCGGGCCTGCAGGTCGGTCATCTCTCCAAGCATCGTAAAGGAGACGCCCTTCTTGCCGATCAGGGGCTCTACCTGATGCCGTCGCAGTGCACTCAGATGCGCCATGAGGACGCCAAAGCTCAACGCCTTGTGCCGCGTCCGTTTGGAGCGGCCTTTCTTGTCTGCCGAGGGCGAATGCCCTGCTGCAAGGATGATATTACGACGGGTAGCCTTCTTGCCCTTCGGGTAATCTTCGGCAAAGAGTATCGGAGCCAGACGCTGCTTCATGTGCCAGTCTACGAAGTAAGCCAGTATGCACAGGAAGACGTGGCAGATGACTCTCGGGGCCCTGTAGTGGTGGATGGGCCCTACTTTGAGGTCCACGGTCTTGAGGCTCCGGAAGGCCTGCTCTACAGCGCTGAGCCGCTTGTAATCGCCTCTTCCGCAGTCGGCTCGTTGTGGCTGGTGCGGAATGGCATACATGCCGTCCATGGACGCTTCGCGGGCTATGGAGGCCGCGTTGCGTTTGTAGCTGAAGAAGCCTTCCTTAATGTCCAGATCAAAAAGCTTTTCCATCTTCCACTTGCCGATGAGCTTCCCTACACGCAAGCTGATCGCCTTCATGCTACGCAGGGGATGGCCTTTGCGCCGGGTGGCCAGTACGATCTTCTCCAGCGCCTCTTCGGTCTTTGCCAGCAGTCTTTCGCGGTTATACGCCGACTTCCTGGCCCGTAGCGGGTTGCGGCACAGGACGATCCGCTCCCCCGGGTAGACGGCGGTGTGATCTCGGTGAGGCCTTGTTCGTCGAACAGGGACAGTTGCAGGTTTTCCGCTTTGCGGATGCCGCTCTTCCTGAGGGCGGATATCCAGTCCGGGCGGTTTTGACCTCTTTGCGCAAGCGGGCCTCGGTAAGCAGACCGCGGTCTCCTACGAGCACGATGCGCCGGAGGCCGAATTGTTGCTGGATCTTGGCAATCTGCGGGGCCAGCGTGTTGGGATCAGTCGTATTGCCTGCAAAGACTTCCACGGCCACGGGGCAGCCGTCTTTGCCTGTGAGCAGGCCGAAGACGATCTGTTTCTTGCCCTTTTTCTTGTCCCGGGAGTAGCCATACTCGGCCAGCTCGAGGGCTTCGCCTTCGACGTAAGTGGAGGTTACATCCGCGAGAGAGCCCTCCTCGAGGTGCCGCCGAGCGAGGCGCTCTTCGATGATGCTTTTGCGCTTCAGCAGCCAATCCATGTCCGGTAGATGTCGTTCTCGTCCATGTTTTCGAGACCGAGTTCGGTACCGAGCGAATGGCTGGCGGTGTCCGGGTGCAGGGCGGCACTAGTGGCTAGTTTGCTTTTGGGATCAAGGATACGATCAGCGATAAGGGCGATGGCGAGGCGTCGCTGTTTGGAGTCTTTGGTTGCGATGATGCTATGGAGCTTCAGGTCACGGAGGCAGCCGAGTACGGCGGCGACGTTTCCATGGGGGATACCCTTGGTGAAGCGGAAGGAGTGTTGGAAGGAGTACTGTGGGTCATCGACGGCGACGCCCCCGCGCAGCAGGATGCGGATGTAGTCGATGATATCGTCGGGGAGTTTGGAGATATTGGCGAGGGTGGTTTTGACGACTTTGCGGCCATAGCGTTTGCCCTGTCGGATGAGGCAGGTGGGGCGGGCACCGCGGTTGGGGACGGTGGCGACATACACGGGTACTTGCTTAGAAAGATTATCTAGGAATAGCGGCAGATATAACGAAAGGTAATTAGGTAATTTAAAGTCAACTATGAGCTCGAAATTAACGTGAACACTGGATGACGACAGGGGCAATTACATGGGAACATTAATTTCGACCTATTACGCAGAAAGGTGGTGCAAGACTTCTCTGTAACTGCTTATGAATACGCTACTTACGCCTAGATTAATACCTGCAGAACACTCTGTATCGCCTTGATTTTGGGGCTCTTCCCCCAATTAGATGGGTGTAATGTTGCATTCAACGGGAAACGATATGAGATGATGCGGATTCCTACCCGTTTCTTGTCTGTTTCAAGACCATCATCACGAAGGCACACACGTTCTCTAACCCCAGCACCGATATGTCGCAGCTAAATAGAGACATCGGTTGCCTCTTGGGCATCCACGCTCCCTGGAAGATTTCCGAGGTGACGTTTGCGCATGAGGCGCAAGAAGTCCGGATTCATGTGGCCTGCGAAAACGGCCATCAGCTGCCTTGTCCAGAGTGCGGCTCGGCGTGTCCGGGCTACGACCACCGGTGCCGGCAATGGCGTCACCTGGATCTGTGCGAGTATCGCACCATGGTAGTTGCGCAACTTCCCCGCGTGGAATGCCCGGAGCATGGAGTGCGCACAGTGCCGGTTCCGTGAGCGGAACCCATGTCACGGTTCACTGCAGGGTTTGAGGCGCTATTGATTGATTGGCTGCAGGAGGCGAGTGTGTCGGCAGTGTCCCGTCTGATGGGGGTGAGCTGGGATGCAATAGACGCGATCATGTAGCGCGCGGTGCAACGAGGCCTTGCGCGGAGGGAGCAACGGGGTGTTGCCCATATTGGCGTGGATGAGACCTCTTTTCGCGAGCGCCACGAGTATGTCACGGTTGTTTCGAATGCGAAGGCGGCTACGGTGCTGCATGTGGGCGAAGACCGGAAGAAAGAGACTCTTACGAGTTGGTATGCTGGTTTGGAGCAGCTGGAGGGCATCGAGAGTGTTAGCATGGACATGTGGCCGGCCTACATCAAGGCCACGCTGGAGTGTGTGCCAGAGGCGCAACGGAAGGTGGCCTTTGACAGATGTCACGTAGTGAAATGTCTGTGAACTGCCGTGGACAAGGTTCGGCGACAGGAGCACCGGGCATTGATGAAGGAAGGCCTACAAGACCTCAAGGGAACCAAATATGATTGGTTGACTAACCCGGCCAACATGTCTGGTAAGCAGAAGGCGCGCTTCCAGCGGTTGCGTACCAGCACGTTGAAGACGGCCCGAGCGTGGGCTATCAAGGAAATGGCCATGCAGTTGTGGCATTATGTCCACCGCACATGGGCGCGTAAGGGTTGGCAGCGATGGTTGTCCTGGGCCATGCGGTGTCGGCTGGAACCGGTCAAAGCAGCCGCCAGAACCATCAAGAAACACCTGTGGGGTATCCTCAATGCGATCATCCTGAAGGTGAGCAATGGCCCTGCGGAAGCCATCAACAGCCGGATCAAAACAATCAAAGTGCGCAGTAGGGGCTTCCGCAACTAATGGCGGTTTGCTAACGCCATTTACTTTCACCTCGGAGGCCTAGATCTATACCCCGAAGGCATCCTCAGGTGAGTGTACCCACTAAAAAAGGGGTATAGCCCGTTTTCATTGTCGCCGGCCCCAGTAGTAGTTGAAGTTAAACAGGCCGGCGCCTACCGCATCCCGCTGATAGTAGACAATACGTTTGCCACACCCTATCTCTGTCGTCCGCTTTCCCTCGGTGCCGATTTCATGGTGCATTCGGCGACAAAATGCATCGGTGGGCACGGCAATTCTATCGGTAGCATAGCGGCACAAGGCCAGCTACTTTGTAGCCGCGTATTTGCAGTCGAAGGGTTTTTGGACAGTTCGCGTCCCCCCCAGGGCTAGGTCCATTATGGGAGCACGGGCGTATGCATCGGTAAGAGAGATACCCGGCCAAGTTGATCTCGTAAACGTATTTTGGCCTGCGGCGGAGGCCCCGGACATCGCGCGGCGGCCCGCCCAGATAGGGGCGAACGTACTGTGGCTCCAGCTGGACATCGCAAGCGAAGACGCGGGTGCCGTAGCCGAAGGGCAATTGTATCAATGGATCGCTGCCTTAAGATGGAACATGGCCGCCATGACGGTACGATGGGCTTTTTGGGCTTGCATACAGGCATCGTGACTGCTCGGCCCGTGGTCAACCGCTGCGCTCCTAGGAGTCCGTCTCGCTTTGTGGAAATACAGCCCAGTTGAGCCCAAACTTAGTAATGTCGCGTCCGCGACCGCCACGAAATACTCAATTTGAGCGTATTGTGGTCCTTGATTAGCCCGAATCGGCGCTCAGACCGCTTAGATTGGCGAAAATCCACGCCAAAAGCCCTAAAGCGAGACAGACCCTTAGGCGCCGCTGCCAAAGCGCGGGGATACCAGCTGTCTGTCCTCCAGCGCTACATCGACCTGTACTATCCGCGGCCACGAGCCACTGACCACGGTTACGGACTTGTATAGCATGCCGTCGTGCTTGCGCTCGACTGTAGGTCGAATGATGTGCCTGGACGACCCGTATAGGATAGGGGCGAGCTCTTTGTTGATAGGAAGCCCGCTACCTCGGAATTCGTCTTCTCCACTGTCATACAATATTGCTCCGTCCAGCGAAGCTGACTGAATCTTGCCAATGCTTGAGTGCTCCACGATGCGCTGCAGTCGGCCGTCAATCTCTTCCCTTGACCATGCGGCAGCTTCCGCACATTCTATGAACGCTTCCGCAAGAGCGGCCTGTGCGACCATCTGAACCCCCATAATGCCTTCCATGACTACCCGGATTTCCGCAAGGCGGTCGGTATAGGCGTTGCTTAGCAAGTCGGCTTCACCAAAGGCGGCAAGCACAGCCGTCATGACGGGAGAAGCATAGGAATCCTGGAAAAGCCCCTGTTCCTCAAAAGAGAGCGCATTGCCTACTTGCACAATGCGATGCCGATCAACACCGTTCACCCCTACGTACTTGAATATCCCGTAGTCTATTTCGCGGACCTGCGCAGCCTGAGTCACAAGGCTATTCGCGTCTGCGTCACACTCCAAGAGTGGATGGAAGTGCGAAGCCTGCGGCTGAAACGCGGGATCGGCATAAAACCGAAAATGGATTGGAGCGCCGCTTTCATCCTTGGCTGTTGTGAGGTAGGCCAGACCTGTCTCGTCCGTGATCCACAACTCGTCCAGCGCCGTTTGGCCCACGATTCTGGTTATGATTTTAATGATATGCTCCGGAGGATGACCGGCCGCTTCGGCGGCGGCAATAAGCTGGGCCGCGGTACGGGCCTGACCTATCATTTGGGTATCAAGCAGATCGTCGAGCGCGTGCGCAATAGACGCGAGGGATATTCTGGACATATGGCCAAATGGGAAGGGCTAAGTAAAGCGTTACGTCGTGTTTCAGCCCAAGCCGAAGGCATCGACGAATCGCCTGTATATTCGAGGTTGGAAGGCACGATGGGCTTTGAAGTTCCATTCCTCTTTAGCTACCGATTCAATATTTTGAGCGTTTCATAGCACGAGCCTTTTGCCATGATGTGGCGTTACCCCGTTGTCACCGCCTTTTCATGGCCGCGATCCTATTTGTCTCCTTTACGCGCCGGGACAGCTCCATGCTGGGTTTCAGCGAGGCCGGAGCAGAAACGCAGCGCGCGCTGGAGGCACGCTATGATGCGCTTCTTGAGAAGGGCAACCTGCGGCAGTGGATGAAGCGAATGACGGCCATGCCGCAGCATGTAGGTTCTCCCTACGCGCGGGAAAACGCAGAGTTCGTGGCAGAGAAATTCCGTGCATGGGGGTACGAAACAGAGCTAGAAGTCTTCCATGTGCTCTTCCCGACCCCCAGGGAGCGGGTACTGGAGATACTCGGCCGCGATGCGCCACTACTAGAGCTTGCCGAGCCCGAGGTTGCCGGAGATGCCACCTCGGGGATCCGATTGAACAGGCTTCCTCCGTATAATGCGTATTCTGCCGACGGCGATGTGGCGGCGGAAATTGTATATGTAAATCAGGGCATCCCACATGATTATGAAGAACTTGACCGGCTTGGGATTAGTGTTCGTGGCAAGATCGTGCTGGCACGGTACGGCGGATCCTGGCGGGGCATAAAGCCGAAGGTGGCCGCAGAGCACGGTGCCGTGGGCTGTATCCTGTACTCGGATCCGCGGGACGACGGATATGTCCAGGGCGACGTGTATCCGAAAGGCCCCTACCGCATGGCGCACGGAATCCAGCGAGGCTCCGTACTGGACATGCCGCTATACCCGGGTGATCCGCTCACTCCCGGAAGAGGTGCAACAGAATTTGCCCGTCGACTGCCCCGCGAGGAAGCTCCTACACTGCTCTCCATACCCGTAATGCCGATATCCTACGGAGATGCTTTTGAATTGCTGAGCCGGCTAGAAGGGCCGGTAGCGCCCCCCACGTGGCGGGGAGGCTTGCCGCTGACGTATCATGTCGGGCCAGGGCCCCTCGAAGTTCGCCTAAAGCTGGCGTTCAACTGGGATCTGGTGCCGGCATACAACGTGGTTGCACGCATGGTAGGCAACGAATTCCCTGACGAGTGGGTCATCCGGGGCAACCACCGCGACGCATGGGTGTTTGGTGCGGCCGATCCTATCAGCGGCATGGTGGGCTTGATGGAGGAAGCGCGTGTGGTTGGAGAGCTGGCCCGGCAAGGCATGCGGCCCAGGCGGACCCTGGTCTATGCCGGCTGGGATGCAGAGGAGCCGGGACTGCTGGGATCCACGGAATGGGTAGAGGAACATGCCGTAGAGCTGGACCAAAAAGCCATCATATACATCAACTCCGATAGCAACGGACGGGGATTCCTTCGCGCAGGCGGGTCGCACACTTTGGAACGGTTCCTTAATGAAGTGGCGCGTGATGTCGTAGATCCCCAGACCGGTGTGTCGGTGGCAGAACGCATGCGTGCAAGAGCGCGTGTAGCGGGAAACCGGGAGGCCGACACGCGGGGGGACATGCGCATTTCCCCGCTGGGCTCAGGGTCAGATTACACACCGTTCCTGCAGCACCTTGGCATCGCCTCGCTCAATGTCGGCTTCGGGGGTGAAAATGGAGGTGGCTCCTATCATTCGGCCTTCGATTCTTTCGATCATTACGTGCGTTTCGGTGACCCGAACTATGATTACGGCATTGCGCTGGCCCAGATCGCCGGCAGGCTAACCCTACGCACTGCAAATGCAGATGTCTTGCCGCTGACATTTGTCAACTTTGCAGATAACGTGGCGGAATATGTCAGAGAATTGACAGAACTGGCAGCGACGCTGCGCGTGGAAACCGACCGGCACAACCGGCTCGTACAGGACGGCGCCTTTCTCTTGGCCGCAGATCCGGAAAAGACATATGTGGCGCCGCCAGAAAAGACTCCTGTCCCGCACTTGAATTTCGCGCCGCTGCACAATGCCCTGCAGGCGCTGCAGGCGAGTGCGAAGGACTGCGATGCCGGCCTGGCTTCTGGCGTGCCGTCCGAAGAGACGGTGAAGGCCTTAAACAGTATTCTGCTGCGCCTGGAGCGCTCCATGACACGCCGGGACGGTCTCCCCGGCAGGCCGTGGTTTCGCCACCACATTTACGCTCCCGGATTCTATACGGGATACGGCGTGAAGACGCTGCCCGCAGTCCGGGAAGCACTGGAGGCCAGGGACTGGGCAGAAGCCGAACGGCAGATAATCGTTACGGCAGGCGTGCTGGATACCGTTGCGGCGGAGCTGAATCGCATGGTGGAACTCCTCCGGTAGCGTTGGTGTCCCTGGCAGCCTACCACCCGGGCCGCCAGGTGACAGGGCGCGATTCCTCTTCGCGCGGCGCACTGGAAGCGGCTTGGGCCAGATCGTGAAGTTTTTTGGTGTTCCGATCTCGCAGGTCTACCGGATTCATGCGGATTATTGCAAGCAAGAGTACCCCCCGGTCTTTGAGACGGAATCCGAGCACATGGCGGGCAGGCGACTGGCAGGGCAGACGCTGCGCCTGTGCGTCGGCCTTTGCCACAGGGGTGCGTTGACCGTAGGCCTCAGGCAACGGCTATTTACGCTTGCCGAAGCAGACCCGGTGCATCGTTCGGCGCATGGGGCCGTGGTATGCGTTCCCCGCGCCGTAGCCCGGCGCATCCCGGGTCCGTTGGCAGGGCTGGGCCGTAGAGCGGAAGTCAGGTTGGGCGAGTCGGATTCAAGGCCATCAGTATTCGAATGCCACGCTGCGTCAGATACGGATCGAAGTGCTCGATCACGTCTAGATGCTCCATTAGAGCGCTGCCCCAGCCTCCTGTCCCGACCACGACACAAGGCTCTGCAATCTGGTGCCGTATGCGGCGCAATGCCCCGCGGATCTGGTCCACTACACCGAACATGATACCGGCCTGCAGCGCCTCTTGCGTTGAATTGCCAACAGGAGAGGATGGCATGACGAGATCGATGGCAGGCAAAAGGGCTGTGCCACTGGAGAGCGAATTTCGAAGTGTCTCCGGTCCCGCACCGATTATCCCACCCAGGTAGACGCCTTTTGAGCTTACGACTTCAATGTTGATGGCCGTTCCGATATCAACGACTATGACGGCCCGGCTACGACCCCATCCCTGCCAAGCCGCGGCCGCGGCCGCTAGCCGGTCAGGCCCGAGGGTCTTCGTTGTCGTGTAGGAGATGGAGAACGGCAGGAGTAATTCGGGACTGATTTCGAGGAGAGGGACGCACGAATGTATCTGGTCCCTAACGACGCGTGTCAATGATGGGACCACGCTGGCCACTCCGGCGCGCGTTACCCGATGCCGGCTGATTTCAGCGAAGAACCGCTCTTGCCAGTTGCGGACATCTTCCAGACCCGGACGTGCAAGCTTCCAGGCCCCGAGAATTTCACTGTCAAGGAAGAAGGCCCCCTTTACCGCACTGTTTCCGATGTCAATCGTGAGCCACATGGCTACGGGTTTGCTGGTTCTTCCATGTGGCCCACGCTTACATGCTGTTCGCCGTGGTCGGTAAGCAAGCGCAGGGCACCGGTTTCCGCAATGCCTAGGATAGTGCCTGACAACGGTGGGAGGGAGGGGTGTGCCCGCACCGCGCCGACAGAACCCACTCCGTCGAGGCGAGCCTCATACGCACCTCTTATGGCTAACGGGTCGTCGTGGACGCGCATATACTTGGTTTCGAGACATTGCAGCAGGCCGGCCATGAGAGGTGCCCGGGCGACCTGTTGTCCAGTTTCAAGAAGAAGAGATGTGGCGTGATTTTCCAGTGCTGGCGGGAACTGGTCCTGGTTCACGTTGAGGCCAATGCCCAGGATGACTAGGGCGTCGCCTTTCCCGGCCATGGCAGACTCCAATAGCATACCGCAGCACTTGCGGCCCTCGACCATGACATCGTTGGGCCACTCTATCTTAACGCTGAGAGGCGTGGCAGCACGCTCCAGGGTTTCGGCGACGGCAAGGCTTGCGGCCAGCGTTAGCAGGCTGAGGCGGGAGGCTGGCAAGCGAGGCCGCAGTACGATGGAAAAGAGAAGGTTTCGCCCGGTCGCTGCCAGCCACTGTCGGCCGTGTCGACCGCGTCCCTGCGATTGATATTCTGCGAGCACGATACTTCCCTCGGTGGCCCCTGCTTCGGCCCATTCCATTGCCAGTGAATTGGTGGACGTAACTTCGTCGTATGCCCGGAGGCTGCGGCCGAAGTCCCTCGTTCTCAGTAGTGCCTCAAGTTGTCGTGCTAGGAGAATCAAGATGAAACCGCGTCGATATGATTGGGGTGTCCCCCGTTACCCATTGTCTGCCGACTCAAACATCGGCGTGCCGCTACTCTTCACAATGGCGAACTTGTGTGCCGTGAAACCCAAAGCTCCGGGCATACGATCCGGTGGCACAACCGGCCCAGACAAGCACGACAGGTTGTACGAGCGGCCGCGCCCCCGGCTGCCGCTAACAGCGATGCAGGCAAAAGGCCCGGCTGCGCCGGTTCCTCGATGCCGTAGTAGCCATTTCGCGTAATTGGACAATCACGTTTGTCGCTCCGTGCCTGCTTGCCCTCGCGTTTGGCATAACAAGAGCATTGCGCTGTGCCCGCCATCTCATTGTACTGTCTTGTGGCGTTGATACTGCGCATCGGATTCCGTTTCTGGCTGAATCGCGCCACGCACGAATCAATGCTACTGCCCTTGATAGCCATAAAATGCCACCTTTCTGGACACCGAACGCGCTGGGCGCAGAGGCAGCTGTAGCCGCACTGCGATTTGCATGAGATACGGTACCCAATCCGCTATGGGCCCCGGACGCAGTCGGATGTAATACTCGCTGTTCTCGGAATAGAACAGCGCTTCGGTGCTGCGCTCCAGGTGAAGGGCAACCACTGCACCGAGTTCGCGGTCAACGTAATAGCGGGCGCTCCGCAGTGCTTGTCTATGTCCGTGCGTGGGATGGGCATTAACTTGAATTACCTGCGTACGACGCCCGAATAGCGTTGTATCCGGCAGAAATCGGAATTCGAAGTCGTCCCGGAATCGGTCTGAAAGATACGGAGGGTCCGCTGGAATGAAGCCCGCGGGCAGTAGCGCCAGATCCATGGATCCTCGATCCGGGGCGGCTGTCCTCGAGCTGTCCGCTTGGCCAAAGGCCACGACAGCTTCCTCCACTACAGGGAAGGCAGTGTCACTTGTGCGGCGTTCCGTGCGGGTGTACCGGAAATGAGGATGACTGGAGCGCAATGATTGTGTCACAAACGTATGATCTACGCTCCGGAGGGTAGCAACAGGGCTTTCCTGGGCATGCAATTGCCAGGTGGAGAGGACAAGTGACAGGAGCAGGGCTCCTCTAAGCCACGCCTTCCACTTCCGCATCGCGTGCAGGAAGGACGCCGGAGCCCTACTTAGCTGCGGCATGGAGTCATTTCGCGCGCTGGGAAAACACATCGTGACGCTCTTCGGGGAAGGACCGACATCCCGCAGATGGGACAGGAAGCTCACCGGTGGAGTGGCCCGTTTACTTATTGAAGATAGATACAACAGTTCCCCCTAAATTCTTATCCCCAACGTGACCTGTACCTCGATCGTTGGACAGGATTTCGCTCCATTTAAGATAGCAAGCTGCCACGGTTGTGGGTGATGGCGGCACAAGTCTGCCCCGGTGGGCATGGAGAGTCGTGTTGGTTAGAGACATCGCCGGGTTGGCCCCCGGCAGGCCGAAGTAGACCTCGGATGGCGTTCGGTACCGGAGGTTCTGGTGGGGTCGGTAGTGTTTGCAGAAGGCAAAGTAACCTCCGAGGCGCTGCCGTGCCTGCAGCAGGGTCGCGTTTGCGTGGAGGTGGGCCTCCACGCACTTAACGCGGTCACCGTGGAAGAGCGTGCAGTTCTCCCCGTCGCCTAAAGTGGGATACTCGCCCAAAGGCGTAGGGGCCGCTGCTTCTGCCGCGCTGGACTGTTGCTCATAGCCGCTCCCATGGGGCGCTCAAATGATATCCACCAGCCGGATCCTTCCTGTGCCTGCCTCGCAGATTATGGCTTTAAAGCGAAACCTGGCCGGACCGTACACGGATACCGCGCAGAATCGGCGCTTGCGCCCTGGACGCACATGCTCTATCCGAAAGCTTGTACCTGGAGGTCAAAGCGGGGAGGCGCCTTCCTGTCACGGGAGCAAAGGCTTTGGTTCCTTGCGTTTGTTCCAGGGATCTGTGCTGCACCGTAACCGCACAGTCAGACGATACCGGGGCCTCATTCTCGGGGGGCAGACCTTTCCCGGATGACGAACGGGGGCGGGCCGCATCCCATTGCGGAGTCGTGCCTGAAAGCTTCTAGTGCCCTCCTAAGCAGACATGGCCGACACGCAAACAGGCGCGCCTGCTCTACTTGCCGCGGCCCGGGAACACAGGCCAGGTGGTAGATACTCTCAATTGGAAAGGGAATTATTGTATCTACCCATTGGAAACTATATACCTTAGTAGCCAATCATAAGCCACAATGCATACGGTCCTGTGTCATGGCCGCGCTAAAGAAACCCCGAGGGGATGCCCGGAGGCACAGACCCACCTTCCCCGCCTGACACCTTGGCATCTGGCCACACTTGCCGCCCATTCCCGGCCAAGAGCGCGGTGCCACGCTAACCGATGTTTCGCGCCGCGTTGATGGCACGGTCAGCCTCGTAGGAGCAATGGGCGCACCGGTTCACTCGTGCGCCCAGAGCTATACGGTCTGGCGGCAACCCACCACAGGTGCTGCAGCGCTGCGTGGTGGGACGCGGACCCACCTTAACCAGTTTGCGTCCAGCGCCCTCAGCCTTGTAAGCAAGCTGCTGCACAACCAGCCCGAGACACTGCGCACGCATGGAGCGATTCAAATCCCTCTTGCATGAGCCACTGCTGGCCAACATGCCCTGCAACTTCAGGTCCTCAATGGCTAATTTGGCCGAAGGATGCTTACCGGTATGCGACGTGGCCCTGTGCGCCGCCGCACGGCCATGCGCCGGGCCTCACGCGGGCCATGGCGTGCTTATTCTTGTTGCGGCTCGTGCTACCGCGCCTGGCAGGGAATGCTGCGCGCTACAGGCGTTTGCGCCTCCCTTATGGCGTTGTAGCGGGCGCCGTTAGACAGAATGCAACACCTACATCCATGCCTACCATGTCGCGCTCGTCTACGGCATCAGGGCCATCTCGCTCCACGCATGGTTGTACCTCGTAGCCGCAGGCGTACGCATTATGCGCAGGAGCTTAACCGTGCCCATGACGCTACGTTTGTCCTAGAGGCGCAGCTTGCCGATTCCCTTGACGCTGGGGGGGCCAGTATTGGCCGCTGCGCCTGGGCCGCACTCCCTCCAGATCAAAGGAATGCACGTTACGACCGAAGCGAGGCAATTGCTTGCGGTCACGTATGCACTTTTCGCGGGGGGCGCCGGACCCGGTTGAGGATGCTGCGCAGCCACGTGGACCGCGCTTAATGCCACGCCATCACGGCGCAGGCCCGTCAGGCACTTGTACAGGTCGAAGAAGGTCGGCGTCTTTTCGCCGCCGGCAAAGCCCTTCCGGCATTTCTCTACCGCCTTGTTCGCAAGACACGGCAAGTGACTGACCATGCCATCTAGCGCGATGCGCTGCGGCCTGTGCACTCGGTTCAGGCGACAGATCTAGGTGCGGAGCACAGAAGAATATATGAAGAGTTACGCGCCTTTTTTCCGTACCATCACCTATTGCCCGTCTTGGCTACTATCGTATTTAGTTCCCTGTAATTTCCTATACTTGCACGCGTTATGGAGCATTTGAGTCCGGGTGTCCTCGTGCACATTACCGCCGCGCAGGAGCGGGCCATCAATGCGGCCCGGGAAGCAGCATGCGTGATCAGGACCTGTGGCCGCAGCCCGGGCGTTCGCGAAAAGGCGCCCAGCGATTTGGTAACTGAGGCGGACGAAGCTTCCCAGGCGCTTATTGTTGAGCGGCTCGGTACAGCTTTCCCGGCATGGGGCATTCTTGCCGAGGAGGAGGGGGACAATGTATCGGCACCAGAGTATTGCTGGATCATTGATCCTCTTGATGGCACTACCAATTTTGCTCACGGACTTGCTCCATATGCCATTAGCATAGCCCTGCGACTGCGAGACACCGTTGTCCTCGGAGTCGTGCTAGATGTGACCAGCGGGGATGTTTTTACGGCAATTCGTGGCTCTGGCACTTTTCGAAACGGAGCGCGTGTGCGGGTAAGCACTCGTTGCCGTCTCACCCGTGCCCTGGTCGCGACGGGTTTCCCGTACCGGTCCTTTGACTATGAGCATGAATACCTTGAATCACTTCGCCGATTCATGGAAGTAACGCGCGGCGTGCGGAGGCTGGGAGCCGCATCGATTGATCTTGCTTACGTGGCCTGCGGGATTTTTGACGGCTTCTATGAAATTGATTTGCGTCCGTGGGATGTTGCCGCGGGCCTGTTACTGGTGGAAGAAGCAGGGGGCATCGTGACGGATTTCGCAGGAATCGGGAACCCGCTGTCCGGCAGGCAGATCCTAGCCTCCAACGGCCTGGTTCACAACGAAATGCTCCAATTCACCGCGCCGCTTTGCGAGTCCATGGGCGAAGCGGCCGAACACTCGTCAACATGCTAGATTCCTCACATCGGCTACTTACTGGGAAAAAGGGTGTCATTTTCGGTGCGCTGAACGAGAGCAGCATTGGATGGGCGATAGCGGAAGCGGCCCACCGGGAAGGAGCGCGCTTCGCGCTATCTAACGCACCCGTGGCCCGCAGGCTGGGCACGATGGATGCGCTCGCAGAAAAGACGGGCAGTCCCGTTCTGTGGGCCGACGCTACTCGGGACGAGGACCTGCAAGAGTTGTACGGCATGCTTAAGGAGCACTTTGGCCAAATCGACTTCATCGTGCATTCGATAGGCATGGGCGTAAACGTGCGCAAGAGAGTGCCGTACGAAAAGCTCAATTATGAATGGTACCACAAGACGCTGGATATTTCTGCCATTAGCCTGCACCGGATCATCCACCATGCCGTCGAGACCGGCGTGCTGGCAGACGGGGCCTCTGTTATTACCATTTCGTACATTGCGGCGCAGCGAGCCGTCACGCGGTACTCCGAAATGGCCGATGCCAAGGCGCTCCTTGAAAGCATTGTGCGTACATGGGGCTCCGTGCTGGGAAGCCGAGGGATTCGTGTCAACAGCATTTCGCAGAGTCCCACAAGAACCACGGCCGGAGCCGGGCTCCGCGGATTTGATGCCATGCATGAATTCGGAGATCGGCTCTCACCACTTGGCAATGCCGATGCAGCCAGTTGTGGTGATTATGCCGTGACGCTCCTGAGTGATTTGACGCGCATGGTTACGATGCAGACGCTATATCATGATGGAGGATTTAGCAGTATAGCTATGTCGGAAGGGTTTGTGCGATTGCTTATGAAGTCCGAATGAGGACGCCTTGGCTCATCCCCGTTGTAGGCAGAAATGCGGCCTTGTTGATGGTGGCACTGAGC
Organism: Rhodothermales bacterium; assembly: GCA_965216255.1. Taxonomy (GTDB): domain Bacteria; phylum Bacteroidota; class Rhodothermia; order Rhodothermales; family Bin80. The sequence goes on along the minus strand of OZ244148.1, from coordinate 917,022 downwards.
TGGTACGGGAGTGCTTATGGCCAGAACGGGCTTGAGGTGGGTCAGACCATTTACTACTCGCTACATCGGGAGACCACGGTATACGTGGAGCCCGATGGCAGTGCCTATGTGCGGCTGGGATTCAGGGAGCCCGTGTTTGTACTCTCCACCGAAGGCGGCTGGAGCAAAGTGCGGACGCAGGATGGGGCACAGGGATTTGTTGAATCCTGGCTCCTGTCCAATGCCTGGATTCGGGTTTCCAAAGGGCGCAAGCGGCTCTATTTCTATCGGGGTTTGGATCTGGTCCTGGAGCTGGCGGCTGACTTCGGTTTCAATGCCTATTCCGACAAGGAAAGGAGAGGCACTGCTGCCAATCCTGACGACTGGCGAACGCCAGAGGGCTCCTTTTATGTAGTCAAGAAGAACTCGAACAGCCAATTTTACAAGGCTTTTCTGCTCAACTATCCTAATGAAGAAGATGCCGGTAGGGGCCTTCGAGAAGGTATAATTTCCTCGCGGCAATTCAGTGCCATCATGCGTGCTGCGAAGCAGCATTCCGTTCCGCCCATGAATACGCCATTGGGCGGAATGATTGAGATACACGGAGACGGCTCGGGTATTTCCACGAACTGGACACAGGGCTGTGTCGCCGTCCACAATGAAGGGATGGATAGGCTTTGGGAGTGGGTAGAGATCGGCACGCCCGTAGTGATAGAGAAATAGATCGCCCATATTTCAGGAATCTTCCAGGTCCCCATGAAAAGGTCGTCTGCCCGCAGTTCTACCAACGCCGAGAAATACGGGTGCCGCGATTCGATTTTAAGATGGCACCGGGGGGCGGTGATGGGTGCCATTTATCGTCTGGTGGAGCAGACCGGTTCGCGCAGCGTGCTTGACGCGGGCTGTGGCAAGGGCTTCGTGACAAGATACTTGGCCGATCAAGATCCGACGCTTAGGCTCACCGGGGTGGATGTGCGGCAAGAGGCCATCGCATTTGCACAGGACAAATTTTCGGGCGTCGCCCGCTTTCAGACTGGGAGCCTTTACAAACTGCCATTCTCGGACAATTCGTTCGACGCTGTGGTTTGCAGTGAAGTACTTGAATATGTCCATGACGTGGATCGAGCCCTGCAAGAATTGAAGCGTGTATCGCGTCGGTACGTGCTAATCACGGCGCCCAATGAACCATACTACAAGTGGGCGAACGATTTCGCCCGTGCCATCCGGTTCGGAAGCGATCCAGGCCACGTCAATTTTTGGACACACCAGGCATTCAAGGCCGTCATTCGTAAACACTTCCAAGTCTTGGCCTTTGAGCGAAAGCACGTCATTTATCAACTCGCGCTGGCAGGAATTCGTGATGCGGCTTGAATCCCGCCTGCTAATTTTTGCGTACTTTAACCGTTACTCCGCAGCACATTACCGACTTCATGGCGCGAAGCCTGAGTTTATTGATAGTCCTCCTCATAGGGGGTGCCAAGCTTGCAGGAGCGCAGGACCGCGCTCCCAAGCCCCTGGACTTTGATGATTTGGGTACGGGGCCCGTGTATGTGGTGCCGGTAAATGGCATGATAGACAATGGGCTTGCGCGCTACATTGAGCGGGCACTTGGAGACGCGGGCAGCGGCGAAGCGTCGCTCGTACTCTTGCACATTGATACCTTTGGGGGATTGGTGGATGCGGCGGACAAGATTCGCCAAGACCTGCTGGATGCCCCCTTGCCGACGGTAGCCTTTATTGATAAGAATGCTGCATCGGCAGGTGCGCTGATCTCGTATGCTGCCGACCGCATCGTCATGGTGCCGGGAGCATCCATTGGAGCGGCTACCGTGGTTGAAGGGGTAGGAGGCGAGGCCGCCCCGGATAAATACCAGAGCTACATGCGCGGTCTCATGCGAGCCACGGCCGAAGCGAATGGGAGGGACCCCCGCATAGCCGAGTCCATGGTTGATCCGGCCTTGGAAGTTCAGGGAGTGTCGGAGGCTGGCAAGGTATTAACGCTCTCGTCCCAGGAAGCATTCCGTTTGGGCGTTGCAGATAGCATACTTGCCTCGATTTCGGAGGTGTTGGACGCCTTTGGTTTGCAGGCCACTGCAGTGGTGGCGCACAAGGAGACGCTTGCAGAGCGCATACTGCGGTTTCTTGGCTCCCCCGTATTGCAGTCGCTTCTGATGTTAATGATGCTGGGCGGGCTCTATTTTGAGCTACAGACGCCGGGTGTAGGCTTTCCGGGAGCCATAGCCCTAGTCGGTGCGGCCCTTTTCTTTGCTCCCCATTACCTGCTTGGTCTCGTCGAAATCTGGGAGGTCCTTATTTTTATTGTGGGCGTCTCGCTCATTCTAACCGAGATATTTGTGCTGCCAGGCTTTGGTATTTCAGGCATTTCGGGCATCATTCTGGTTATCATTTCTTTATTGGTCTCCCTTGTGGGAAACATAGGTTTCTCGTTTCCGCCTATTAGATCCTTTACACCGGCAGTGGTCACAGTGGCAATAACGCTTGCCATGCTCGTTACAGTTGCCGTGGCGCTGGGCCGTATGTTGCCGCGCTCCATGCACCTTAATCAGCTGGTTCTGGCTCCTGAACTCTCGCGCAGCTCCGGCTATACATCCGCCCCCACGCATTCGGAATTTCTCGGAAGAACGGGACGTGCACTTACTCCGTTGCGTCCTTCCGGGGCCATGAATATTGACGGGCGGCGCGTGCATGTTATTACGTCGGGAGAATTTGTTGGCAAAGGGTGTGAGGTACAGGTCGTAGATGTTCGCGGGAGCCGCGTCGAAGTGCGGGAAATTGATACCACGTAGTGTGGCGCGTTGGAATACTTGATTCCCATACTGCTCATATTGGCGGGATTTGCCCTCATTCTTGCGGAGGTTTACCTGATTCCCGGATTTAACGTAATCGGGATAATGGGTGCCCTTCTGATTGTTTTTGCTGTCGGTTATGTATACAGCGAGTCGGGACTTGTGGGTGGAACATTGGCGCTTGCGGGGACCCTGATTGGAGGGGGGCTGCTTGGCTATGGGCTGTGGACATCCGGAGCGTGGAACAGGTTCATTCTGGCAGCCAATCTGCGGCCGGATGGTGAAGTCGTGGCGCGTAAGCAGGCGCACCGCGCGCGGCACCTGGGCAAGACGGGTATTGCGCTGACGCCCTTGCGCCCGACAGGGATAGTCGAGATTGACGGCGAGCGCATCGAGGTCGTTACGGAGGGGGAATTCATCGCTGCCGGCAGCCAAGTGCGTGTGGTAGCGATGGACCGGCGCCGCTACTTTGCCCGGCTTGATGTGCCAACAACCGTATAGTCACGTCGTCGCACGGTACATGTTTTGTTGCCGTGCCTGGAATCGGAAACCTTGACGGGGCTACCACTGCAATGAAACAGGGCAAAATCCGAGATTGGCGGCGAGGGAGCGCCCCAGAAATGGTAAGCGTCCGGCGAGTGAGTTACGCAGCGACACGGAGGTAAAAGCATGACATAGCTAACGTGTCCGTAACTACGTAAGGGATAGCCCCTCTATTAGCGCTAACTTGTTTAAGTATTGGGAAATAACGTCCAACTTGGTTTATTCTAGCTCTTGGAGGCGCAGCCAACAATCCTGAGATTTCGGGCCATTGCTCGATCATCTCAGCCAAGGAGTATCCCGGCTCAATCGCCCGCGCGACTTGGTTGAGGGCGAATTTGAATTCCCTCCATGTACTGGGTGTGCGCCCGCACATCATAGCCCCAGGGGGAAAGTGTCCGTGCGTGACGGACCATCTTTTCGGTCAACAGCGCGACCAGTAACTTCCCGTATAGCCACGCTTTAGCGCTCTCGTCATCGAATTTCGGCAGGTGGCCCAGCTGGGCTAACGATTTGAAACGCTTGAACACCAGTTCAACCTGCCAGTGTAGTCGGTACCACTCGAGCACTGCGGTCGCTGAAAACTTCTCCGTTGGGAAGGTGGTAAATAAGATGACGTACCGGGCGTAACGCAAGGTTTCTTCCCGTGGCTTCCTTCCCTTCCGCTGAGCAGTCTGATAAATCTTGGTATGCGCTTCTTCAATCGCTTCATCCGTTTTACGAAGCGCACAGATACGGCCCTTCACGGGGATCCCTGCCTTAACTGCTGCGGTCCAAACTCCCACAGCCCCAGCCTGCTGTAAGGACTCCACCGACGTTAACAGGTCAATGGGCTGGCCGGATTCCGTCTCAAAGCGCAACGCACCGGTGTTCACGCACACCGTCACGTAGCCGCCGGCTGTCTCCACGTATTGAATTCCAGAACCGGTCGCATAGCCGCAGCCCGCTAGTATGTAATCACCCGCACGGACGGGAAATCGCTTGAACGATTCACCCGTGCCCGCCCCCTTCGTACCAGTTAATTTGAAAAATCGCAGCCTAGTGAAGGCAGGGTAACACTGTAATGCAGCCGCCACATTGATCCCGTGCGGCCAGGCTCCCGTACTACGGTAGCATCGAACGCCCGTACTTGCAGCCCCTCACTGGCCGATACCGCAATGCCAAGCTCGTGAAATAGCGCCATGCACAACGCGTAGAGCCAGTCTCGTGACTTCCGCAGCCGCTTGAGCAGGGCTACGCCCGATAAGTCGGCCAGATGAGTCTGGCGCGCACGCACGACGGTCTCCCGCAGCGAGTGCCCGCATCCCAGGTGGATCAGCAGCGTCCGCAAGAGGTTTTCCGGTGACTTATCCTTACGCAGCCCGCGCAGTGCGCCGGTGTTGACGGCCAGTTGCTGCCAATTCGCAGGCAAGAACGACGCCAACACGCCCCAGTCCTCGTCAGCCGGCGCTCTGGTCACGGTTCCATTCATCAGGCGTCAATCGTTTAGCGACGAAGTAGCGACACATTTATCCCGATCATGGGTGCACAGGGTGGTAGGTGGCCCGACCTTTGTGATTCCCAGCGCCCGAATTTGTCTACTGCAAGCGGCATCGGTATTCCCTGTTACCATGACTCCAGGTAAACCGAAGCAGCATACAGGAATCGTGTCAGATAAACAAGTTAGCGCTTATGGGGTAGCCCCCCCGGAGTCGCTGTACAGGCGGACGTTTCAAACCGCCCACAGCTGTGGGTTTAAGAGACTCTCGTGGTGAGCGAGTCGGAAAAGGCTGGGGAACATCCAGTCAGGTGTGAATCACAGAGTCGAGCGAAGGCCAATCACTGACGACGTGTGGTAAGGCTTTCAGATAGATGTTAAGACCGCAGTAGTCACCGGATTCCGCGACAAGGACGGGCGATACCTGAGTACGGCCCGTTCGGCATCCGGCATACAGGCAGCGAGAGTGCGATTCAGGCCTTTACGTGGAATGTGATGGGGGTTCATGGTAAGGGAGCGCGGCAAGTAGGCAATACCTACAAGCTGTTGCGTACCGATGGGACCCCCCGTGGAGGATTACCTCGCAATAGCGTTGAGCGTTCTGTAATGGGACGGCAGCCAAGGGGGTGACCTAAGCAGTTTCCTTGATTAAAGCAACCGTACGGGAGGACTTTAATGAAGAAGACGAAGCCGATTCCGGATTCACATCCGAGCGGCTTCATAGGATGAAAATCAAGCCGGTTTTACAGGGTAGGGGAGGTGCGGCCTGACTTTATTCTTCAAACGAGCCGGTAGAGAGATTTTGAGCGCAATGCGGGGCATGGGGTACGTTTGAACCTTTTGCGTCAATGTGGCCCATGCCGCGTCGTCGGGTCAAAGTGCTGCAAAAGATTGCAGGCCTTTGGTCTTTGCGGGCTCAGTGCCGGCCGGTGCGGCAAGACGCTCAGAAATGTACTTGTAGCGAAAAGACCAGCGCGCGCCCGAGCAGATGGCGGCTTTCCTTGACGAGCCTGGTGCGGCTTGTTAGCGCGCCGGGTCCAGGTTCAGGGGCAGGCACTTCGCGCAGCATATAGTGGGCTACGTTGCGCCGGTTCGTGGCATTGATCAGGTTTACTTGGGCGCGAAGCTCAATTGATCGAATCCATTCCGAGAACGCTACCCCAAGGTCCAACTGCCTGGTAGGAGGTAATTGGTGTTCTGCGTCGGTCGAGGGATAGCGGAAGTCGAAATCATCAACAACTAGTGGCTGGTCGACATCCATTCCGAGAAAGTCAAAGTAGGCCTGTCGGAAGCCCCAGACTCGGCCCCAGCCCCCATACCAGTGCGCCTTGAGACTGAAGCCGCGCAAGGGCGTGAGATCCCAGTAAAGATGTGCGCGGAACGGCTCGCTCCACGGCACGGGCTCGATGCGCGTATCACCGCCCCTAAATTCATATTCCCGCTCGGCAATACTTACTTCGCTCTGCAACCTGATATGTAGCCATGGCTGCGAGAACTCCAGGGAGGCGGATCCTCCGTACGCATAGCCATGCGTAGGGTCCATGAAACCGTCCTGTGTCTCGATCGCCTCGGGTATACGGAATACCGTTTCGTCTGGGTCCGGACGGAATAGGGTTGGGTAATCGACTCTATACAGCCGCAGCAACTTCTTGTAGTAGCCTTCCAGCCGCAGGGCCCAATTGCTTATCGGTACAATGCTAATATCGCCGGCAAGATGCAGGGCCCTGGGCGGCTTGAGCGAAGCGTCTACAGGTAGCCAAAACCGGGCGTAGGGCACGATCGTGCTTGGGCTGAACGTAGTGACATCGAATTGGTTTACGAACTGGTAGTATTGGCCGGCTGCCAGTCGACCGGTAAGTGTACGTCCAAAGCCCAGCCTAAGGGCGACGCGGGGCTCAGCGTACAGCTTGCGGTGTACTCCGATATAGGTAAAGCGCGAGCCTGCCGTGATCTCCAGGCCTGGAGCAATACGATGGGTGTCTTCGGCATAGATGACCAGGCGCGAAGAGGTCCCGCTGTGGTCAATCGACTGGGGAAATATGCTTGGCAGCACGAAGCTATGACTAGCGCTGACAACCTCAACTCCGGTCTGGAACGAGCCGAAGGCATGTTCGACATCCAGTTTCGCATCAAGCGCAAACTCCCGTATTCTGTTGCCATCGTCTGCGGGTTCGAGATTAAAGAACAACCGATCGAACAAGACAGGAATGGCCGTCTGGCGATTTAAACCTGCATAAGAGTGAGACAGCTGGTAGCGGCTCACGCGCGCCCGCACCGTCGCAAGCGCCGTAGTATGAAAGATATAGGACCAGCTCAACTGCACGTTCTCATTCTTCCAGTCATACAGATCCGGCTCTGCAATACTCTCATCATCTTCGAGCAAAGCGTCGATAAGGCGGCGCCCGTAGATGCCGCTGCTTCCCCGATAGTAGGAGGGACGTAGTGCGTGCCTGACTCCAATATCGAGGCGGCCGGCGAGGTGCATGTCGTTAAAGTCCACATCCGGCAGGTCTGGCGACGGCAAATTATCCAGTCTTTGCAGGTAAAGTTCGTAGAGCGCTGGGTTGACACTTTGTACGGTGTAAAAGCTGGCCCGCTGCAGAAACTTGTCCGGGGCGTTCCAAGAAAGTAGGAGGCTGTCGATTGCGGAGCTACGAATCCGTGACAAGACGCTATTCCAGGTACTGGTTCTTACGGCACCCATGATGTTGAAGCTCTTTCCAATGCGGGCACCAGCCAGTGCGTTGAAGCTGACCGGATCGATGTGCATGTCCGCATAGAATCGGCTCGTGTCACGCACGGCATGGGTGGAATGAAGGACACCGGATAGATAGCTGCCTTTTGAGGCCCCAAACCCTGCCTTGCTGACCTCGATCTGATTAATAGCAAACGGATTCATGGCGCCCACTAGTCCGAGAAGATGGACGGGACTATAAACTGGACTTCCGTCTAGAACAAACCGGTGCTCGCCGGCGTCGCCACCCTGTATGTGGATATCGTTGGAGAGGTCTGAAACCCTTAGTCCGGAAATTCTGTCCAGATTCTTTATGAGGTCGGCCGTGCCCAGGCCGCCTATCTGACTGATTTGCTTCGTAACCAGCATATCTGCCAGGGAATGCGGTATGGGGATGTTGCTGCTGTTGGCAACGACGCGGGCAGGCTCGAGCTCATGGGTAATCTGTCTCAGGTGTAGGGCCAGCTCCGTGGTTTCTCCAGCAGCAATCGATACCCGGGCCTGCGCCGAGGCGTAGCCGATGTGCTGGGCCCTAACGGTATACTCACCGGGTGGCAGGTCGCCAACAGTGAATCTGCCCCCTAAATCGGTAATGGCATCGAGGTGTTCTCCCCGAACCAGCACGTGCGCCCTTGGTAAAGGCTGGGCGGTTGAATCGTGCAGGACTTCTCCGGTAAGAATGCCCGTCCTGGCGGCCGGCACCAAGCTGAAGGTTCCGCTCGAGAGGCGGGTCGAAACCAGTCCGGTACCCTCCAGCAGGCTGTTCAGGTCAGCTTCGGCAGAATTCCCGGTGGGATGCGTCCACTGTGTGCCCCGTCCATCCAAGAGTGCGGCATTGTATGACAGGTCAACGCGCCAGGCTTCCTGGAAAAGGACAATTGCTTCGTGTAAAGTCAATTGCTGCGCCGCGGCATCTTTGAGTCCCAGGATTCCGGGGCCGCTGAGGATTGTCAGCAAGAGCAGCCTGCTACAGAAGAGCGCACGCATAAGAAAAGCCCGGACCGGATTCCCGGGCCAGGCTTCTTACTGCGTAGTTACGGTCTACACCTAGTTTGGCGTCGCCGCAGTAATCTCAAGACCGTCCGGGACAACACGAAGTTGACAAGACTTTAACTCACACACTTCGCGCAGGATCTGTTCAGCACTTCCCGGCTCCTCAATAAAGATGGCAATCCGCTCCTGGACAAAGCTCTGCGGTGCAACGTCAATCTTCACATTGTATCGACGCTCAATTTCTCTGATTACGACCCCTACCGGTTGGTCAGGGAAAATGAAGCTGCCGGACTGCCATGATGGGGCACGTTCGAGGTAACCGGTCTGCAGCAAGACAGGGGCCGTGTCGCTTGCGCGCATGCGCGCGGACTGGCCCGCCGTAAGAATCATGGACTTGCCCGAGGCCTCTCCGGGCGTAATTCGCACGCGGCCGGATGTAACCGTTATGTCTGCATAAGCATCGTCTGGCCAGGCCCTAACGTTAAACGAAGTACCTACTACATCGACTGCACCATTGAATGTCTGTACCAGAAACGGGGTAGGGCTCTCTGTTACTACGAATTCTCCTTCCCCGCGCACGAGTTGCACTTCGCGCACATTGTCCCCAAACTCCTTCTGATACGTAAGCTTCGAACCGCTATTGAGCTTTAACAAGGAGCCGTCGGGCAATACGTGCGTCAGCTGCCCGCCATGCGGAACGGTTAAGGTTTTGGTCCCGGGTTGGAGGGCAAGGCCAATGGCGACCAGTATGGCCAGGCACGCGGCCACGGACAGCGCGAAGCGCATGGGCCGGATGATGGCGCGCGGGCGGACCGCAGCCCGCAAAACGCGGCGTATTTCCGATCCTGCAGCGAGCACCCAAGCCTCATCAGGCTGCCCAAGGCGCGCAGAACCGGCAAGGTTCCACGCTTCGTTCAGCTCTGCGACATCGTCGCGCTCACTGAGTGATGCCAGTACCTCGGAAGGAAGGGAGTAGCTGTGCTCGGGGTCAGCGGTTTTGGGTTGCATGGGAAGGAAGAGTTTGCAACATGTGCAGTCGGTGTCTCAAGTCCCGAAGAGCCAGAACAATGTGAGTATTCACCGTACGGGGTGTTAGTTTCATTACCTGGGCGATTTCACCATGGCTGAGGCCTTCAAAGCGGCTGAGCATGAACGCCTCGCGGCGTCGTTCCGGAAGTTCACGTATGTACCGGGCAAGTCGTACATCCAGCATCGCCGCATCCATCAACTCATCAGGGGCCGGGGAGTCATCCAGAGGTCCTTGTTCGGGTAGCGTGCCTGCCTCGTGATGGGCACTGCGAATGTGATTCAGGGCCAGATTCCTCACCATGGTATACAGTAGCGCCTTAAGGGACCGCTTTGGGTCGACCGTGACACGGATCTGCCACAGCTTGAGGAACGCGTCCTGCACAATGTCCTGAGCGGTTTCGTTATTGTTGATAAATCGCCAAGCATACCGGAGAAGAACCGGGTGCATGGCTTCGAACAGCTCCGAGAAGGCGCGCTGGTCTGAAGACTGAATACGCCTGCTCCAGTAAACAAAGTCGTGCTCCTGTGTTACCGGCGTCAGTTCGTGGCCTTGGGTGGTCATCAGGTTCGAATACTTCTTTAGTACACCGCTGGGCATGCAAGTAACGAATGCTGTGGATAAGTGCTTCGGTGGCTCCGGACCTGTCCGGTGACATCTATGCGGTAAGCATGCCTGCGATGGTGGCCGTCATGACGTTTGCAAGCAGTCCGGCGAATACGGCCCACAGTCCCAACTCTGCAAGATCTGACCGCCGCGAAGGCGCCAGCGGTGCGATTCCGCCTATCTGTATGGCGATGGAACTGAGATTCGCAAACCCGCACAGGGCGAAGGTAGCCATCGTTATGGTCTTGGGCGATAGGGCCGACTGGGATATGTTCTGTGCCAACTGGAGATATGCCACAAACTCATTCGCGACGATCTTTGTACCCAGAAGAGCGCCGAACTCCGTTATGTCGCTGGCCGGCACTCCAATTAGCCAGGCGAGTGGCGCGAATACCCAGCCCATGATGCCTGTGAAAGTGAGATCCCTCCCGATCAGCCCGGATGTCCATCCGAGCAGGTAATCGCACATGGCAATCAGCGCAATGAAGGCGATAAGCATTGCTCCGACGTTTAGCGCGAGCTTTAGTCCGTCGCCGGCTCCCGTGGCCGCGGCATCAATGACATTCCGGGTGGTTTTGTCCATCGGGGCCGTCGTCACGCCCAGTGTGGCGGGCGTCCCCGTTTCCGGATAGATAATCTTGGCTATGATGAGCGCAGCTGGTGCGGACATCAGACTGGCCCCCAGCAGATGCTCGGCAAAGCGGAGCTGGGCCACGTGAATTTCCAATCCTTGGGCAGCGGCAAAAGGCACGCCCAAAAACACGATGTACGCCGCCATTACGCCGCCGGCAATGGTGGCCATGCCCCCGGTCATGACGGCCAGAAGTTCCGACTTCGTCATGCGCTCCAGATAGGGGCGTATCACGAGGGGAGCCTCCGTTTGACCGACAAAGATGTTTGCGGTAACCGACAGAGACTCGGCGCCACTGGTACCCATGATCCGGCTCATTGCGCGACTCATGGCCCGGACAACGAACTGCAGGATGCCCAGATGATAGCCGATGGCCATTACCGCACCAAAAAAAATGATGGTTGGCAGTACCTGAAAGGCTATCAGGCTTCCCCAGGCACTTCCTGTAACCAGGGGCGTGCCCGGCAAAATGTCGCTGGCAGGTGGCCTGGCGAGGTCGCCGAAAAGAAACTGGCTCCCCTCGCCCGTAAAGCCGAGCAGCAGCACGAAGAATGAACTGATCTGCGAGAATACGACCTTGGGCCATCCGAGCGGGGCAAACAGGCCGGCCATGGCTTCGCCCTTGAGAATCAGTACGGCGAGCGCGATCTGCAGCGAGAGTCCGGCGCCCACCATCCTCCAGTCGGTTTGCCGGCGATTCTTGGAAACAAGGAGCGCGATGCCAATAATACCGGCAATGCCAATCACGCCCCGGAACAGGCTGTTGAACAATTCCATGTGCCAGGGTTAACGATTAGTAGCCCCGTGTGACGCGGTAAGGGCCGTCTTGCTCCGCACTCAAGGAAGTGTCGGGCCTGCAACCACTTAGCCATAGTCCCTGTAAAAGCCCTCGAATACGTACTCCACGCCATGCGCCGCTTTGCTCTCGAGAAGGCCATTTCCTCGGAAGAACTTCTCCAAGGACTGAACGAGAGGCAGCGGAGGGCCGTGACATCGACGGATGGTCCCGTTATGATCGTCGCGGGGCCAGGTTCGGGCAAAACGCGCGTTCTCACCACGCGGATGGCGTACCTGATTGGTGCTGGGCATGCCCACCCATCCGGTATCCTGGCGCTTACGTTTACGAACAAGGCCGCGCGCGAGATGAAGGATCGCGTGGCGCTACTTATGAAGAGCGCGGGCCTTGAGCCACAGTGGCTGGGCACGTTTCATTCCGTGTTCGCACGGCTACTGCGCGTGGAGGCAGATAAGCTCGGCTTTACACGGAATTTCTCGATTTACGATACCGATGACACGGAGCGGCTGCTGCGCCACCTCATGGCCCAGCACCATATTGACCGGAAGGTCATCAGCCCGCGTGCTATCCGCAGCATGATTTCCGGCGCAAAGAACCGGGTGATGGGGCCACAGGCGTTCGAGGCGGAGGCCGAGTCGCTACCGGAACAGACGGCGGCCCGGCTGTACCGGCCCTACACGGAGGCGCTGCGCAAGGCGAACGCGCTGGATTTCGATGATTTGCTACTCAAGCCGCTTGAGCTCTTTGAGCGCTGCCCCGACGTGCTGGAGAAATACCAGCGGCGGTGGTCGCATTTGCATATCGACGAATATCAGGATACCAACCGTGTGCAGTACCTGCTCGCGAATCGAATCGCTGCCAGGAGCAAAAATATCTGCGTGGTGGGGGATGATGCGCAGAGCATCTATGCCTTTCGTGGCGCAGATATCAAGAACATTCTCTCGTTCCAAAAGGATTATCCAGACGCGGAGATAGTGCGGCTGGAGCAGAATTACCGGTCCACCAAGACCATCCTCCGCGTAGCGTCCGCCTCTATCCGTAATAACGCCCGGCAGCTAAAAAAGAATCTCTGGACAGAGAACGCCGAGGGCGCCGCCATACCGGAAATTGCAACCCTGAGCGAAAAGGACGAAGCGCAGAAGGTCCAGGATCTGGTACGGGAGCTCAGGCTACGGTTTGGTTATTCCTATGACGACTTCGCCGTCCTCTACCGTACCAATGCGCAGAGCAGGGCGCTCGAAGATACGCTGCGAACGGCCGGTGTCCCATACCAGGTCATTGGAAGCCTTTCGTTCTACCAGAAGAAGGAAATCAAGGACGCAATTGCTTATTTACGGCTGCTCGTAAACCCCGGGGATACGGTGAGCCTTCGTCGTGTTATCAACCTTCCGCGGCGCGGCATTGGCAGCAGGACATTGGAACGGCTCCTGGGCTACGCCGAAGACGAGGGAACTACGGTGTGGCAGGCCATTGCGGAGCGGCAGAAGGTCGGCCTGCCGCAACGGGCAGAGCACGCCGTGGGGGTCTTTCATGCACTCATGGCATCGCACGCCGCGCTAGCGGGTCCGGCGGAGACGGTCGCCAGGTCGCTCATACGTGAAGCCGGCCTGATGGATGATCTAAAGAAAGACCATGCGCCCGAAGGCCTCATGCGCGTGGCCAACATCCAGGAACTCCTGAACGCCGTAGCGGAATTTGAATTTAGCACGGATGGGCAAGGCACGCTGGCAAGCTTTCTGCAGGAGATTGCCCTGTTCACGGATGCCGATGCCACGGAGGCTCGCAGCGGTAGAGTAACACTCATGACGCTGCACGCCTCCAAGGGCATGGAATTCCCCGTGGTATTCATTACGGGCCTGGAAGACGAGCTGCTTCCGCTTGCGGCCGCCGATAAGAGTGTCTCCATGCTGGAGGAGGAGCGCCGCCTGTTCTATGTCGGGGTAACCCGTGCGAAAACGCAACTCTTCCTGCTGCATGCCATGTCTCGTTTTGAATACGGCCAGCGTAGCAGCCGATCCAGGAGCCGTTTTCTGAAGGAGGTGGAAGAGGAGCTTTCCATGCCGGAGGGTCGGGTGAGCCGCGTCGTGTCAGGGCGGTGCGCCAGCAAGAGCACACAGCCTTCCGATTCCGCTACCCCGCGAGAGAGTGGCATTGTCCCGGGTGCCGAGGTAGAGCATCCAATATTCGGTCGGGGCACCGTAATTTCGGTTACGGGTCGCATTGGTCGGCACCGTGCCGTAGTGCACTTTGCCTCGGAAGGCAACAAGAATCTCGTGCTGCGATTTGCGCGGCTACGGGTAATCGCGCCGGAATGAGCGCATGCTACGGGCGCAGCACATGCCGGACGCTGTCCAATGCTCCGTCGTTCGGCGCAGGTTCGACGCCCAGTACATGGGCCAGGAGTGCATATACGTGCACATTCGAGAAGCCCGGTACCTCCAGCTGCCGCGCAAAGGCCGGGCCATGCGCGATGAAGATGGCATGCATAGACGGAAGGGCAGGGTCGTAGCCGTGCGTGCCGCCGTCATACCGCCCGGGATTGCGCTGAAAGCTGCTGCGCGTCGAAATGCGCCAGCCCTCCTCTGCAATGCCGATCAAGTCCGGAATGCGCCTGTGGCTTGTATAGTGCAGCTCTTGCGGCAATGAGTCCTTCCTGTAGAATCTCACGTGCGGCACACTGCGCAGCTGCGTATAAACCTGCTCAAGTTGGCCAGGCTTCGGGCGCAGCATGGCTACGGGATCCAGGTCGGGGATGTGCACGTCGTCGAGATCTATATGATCGTCCAGCAGAACGACCCGCTCACGTGAAGTAGAGGCCATGCCGTGGTCGCTCGTGATGATGAGGTTCACGGCGTCTGCGTACCCGAAGTCTCGCAGGCGCTCAGCCAGCACCTGCACCAGGCTGTCGACGCGCCCTACGGCGCGCGCTAGTTCTTCCGAATCCGGTCCGTGGCGGTGGCCGGCGCCGTCCACGTCGGAGAGATACAACGTCAGGAACACGGGACGCTCTGCGGCAGGCGCTGCCAGAGCCTCCACGATCCAGTCGATGCGTTCGCCCGCAGGAACGTCTGAAGCAAATGGCTTGGAGTACCGCGGCAGCCTACCTCCGATCGGCGCCTCGGACCCAGGCCAGAAGAACGGTGCCGCGACCTTCTTTGCGTTCCTCAGAGTCACCCAGATCGGTTCCCCACCCCACCAACGGGCATCCGTTACGGCATCCCGGTCCGAGAGTCCGAAGGATTCGCTAGTAGCGGGGTCGTACATGGCATTGCTCACTATGCCGTGGTGCGCGGGGTAGAGTCCTGTCACCAGGGTATAGTGGCTGGGGAAGGTCTTGGAAGGGAAGCTTACGCGGAGGAAGTCGGCCCGCACGCCTTGTGCGGCCAAGCGCTGCAGCGTAGGCGGCGCAAACCGTTCCAAATAGTCCGCCCGGAATCCGTCGAGCGATACAAGCACGACGGTCGGGGCCAGGGTCTCGGGAGGTTTGTCGCACCTGCCCGGGGCCAGCAGGGCAATAAGGAGCGGGATCCCTAAGCGCATCTCGTCCTATTGGCCGCGCCCGAAGAGATAGTAGCCCACGACCCCAACTACGGGGCAAAGGAAGATAAACAGGCCCCAGAGTACCTTGGCTGAAATGTTTCGGTCACTGCCGAATACCTCAATCAGGGCTATAACATCGAGTATGAGGATGATGAGCCCAAAGCAACCCAGGCTCGTGGATTCGGTGGCCATTTCCAGGAGGTTCCTTCCGCATCCCGAGACGAACGGCGCGGCGAAGGCGAGTAGCAGGACGTAATAGAATCTTCGCATGGTGGTGGCAGCAATAAGGATCGACTCTTGAGTATACGAAGGGACGGCCAAATGTTATGCGCCTGCCGGAACAGTGCCTTCCGGCTGCGCGTTGGGCGGCACAAATTACTTGGTACCATGAAGATAGGTGCAATCGACCTTGGGCCGAAGCCGCTATTGCTGGCACCAATGGAAGATGTAACCGACCCGCCGTTCCGCTTGCTTTGCAAACGCTACGGCGCTGATGTCGTCTATACGGAATTCATTTCTTCCGGCGGGCTTGTTCATGAGGCGGCGGATTCCGTCATGAAGCTCGATATCTCGGAAGAAGAGCGCCCTGTGGGCATTCAGATATTTGGTGGCAATCTCTGCCAGGTCCGCGACGCCGCCAAGATGGTGGATGCCAGGGAGCCAGACATCATTGACATCAATTTTGGCTGTCCCGTAAGAAAGGTCGTATGCAAGGATGGCGGCGCTGGCATTTTGCGCAACTTGCCCAAGATGATGGCCATAACGCGGGCGGTAATGGAAGTGGCCACCCGTCCGGTTACGGTAAAAACGCGCCTGGGCTGGGATGATGAGAGCATCGAGATAGTGCGGGTCGCGCAAATGCTGGAAGAGTGTGGTGTCCAGGCGCTCGCTGTGCATGCCCGTACACGCAAGCAGATGTACCGGGGCGATGCCCGCTGGGACTATCTCAGGCGCATAAAGGAGGATGGTCTGTGCACCATGCCGCTTCTAGGCAACGGGGATGCCACCTCGCCGGTGGCCATTGCACGCATGTTCGAAACTACGGGCGTGGATGCGGTCATGATTGGTCGGGGCGCCATCGGCAATCCATGGATCTTCCGGGACGCCAAGGCCTACATGGCTACCGGCCAGATTCCACCGCCTCCGTCCTGGCAGGAGCGTCTGGCGGTGGTATGTGAACACCTGCGGATGAAGTGTCAGTGGCTGGGTGAGCGCAAGGGAGTACGCGAGATGCGGCGTATGTACGGGGGCTACTTCAAGGGTTTCCGATGCGCAAGCCAGTTGCGCATGCGCCTTTCTGGGGCCGAATCGCAGGGCGAAGTACTGGACGTGCTTTGCAGTGCGCCGGAGCCCGGCGCGTCTTACGCCTCCGCGGCCGGGGTGAGCAGGCGATAAACCATGAAATCGAGCAGGACAAGCCCCGCAATCAGCACGGCGAGCATGGGGATAGCAACCCACTTGTCGAATATCACCAGACCGCCCACCGTGCCGATTGCGCCTCCCAGGTACTTGATGTAGTTCAATTGGTCATTGGACGAATTCTTGATTAGTGCTTCTAGTTGATATTCGTCGTACCGCTGCATGTTATCCACAATCATGGCGTAGATGTCGAGTGAGCGGACAAAGCCGAGAATCGCCTTGGTGGCCCACTCTTCCATGTCCGCTGATCGCTCCGCGAGTCTTTCGGGCAGATCATCCAGCAGCTCGTCAATCTGGTCTAGCATGACGTCGACGGAGCGTGGCAGGTCCTGCACAGCGTTCTCGACAAGCCGCCTGAGTTTGTCCTCCTGAAAGAGGCGATACGCCTTCAATGCGAGTCCTCCAAGGCCCGACTGCGAAAACTCTTCAAGCTTTTGCAGGGTCAGATCGACGATTCTTCCGCGCACCAGCTCTGAGCCCAGAATTCCTTCCACGTATTCACCCGCGACCGCCTTTATTTCTGTGCGGAATTCGGGATCTGTCAAGACATTGTGAGTGACGGAGAGGACGATAGCGCGGTACCTGGGGACGACGCCGCTGCTCTCGATCTGCTCCTTGATAGTCTGCTCATTGATAAGCTGGTCGCTGACCGCTGTTGCCAATCGCAGAATGACGCGGTCCCGCTGTGCCGGAATAACGCCTTGCCCAAGGATGGGCCGGCGCCGCCGCGGATGAAATAGCATCGTGATCGCCAGCCAATTGGTAAAAAACCCGATAAGCCCGCTAACGGAGATGGTAAGAAGCAGTCCGTCCAGCACAAGCCTGTGGCCAAAAGGCTCTATGTGCATGTCGTTGAAGTCCCAGACAAACGAGAAAAGAAAGAGCAGCCCCAGGCCCCAGGGCACGAGGCGAAGGAGGCGCATGGCCGTCGGCGCAGGACTCGGCCCAGGCCCGAGGCGATGCTCTTGTTCCAGCGCCTCTTTCGGCCAATGCCGGTTGATGTACGTGCGCAGCAGTGAGCGCAGGTCACGCTTAGGGCTTGGCGAAAAAGGAAGGGCGGCCTCGCTCCCGGAAGAATTCGAATGGGAGGGTTGCTCTGGGTCTCTGGCCATGAACTGGCGGATAGGGGGCCGGGCTACGCGTCCAGGCCAAGGCGGGCAGCACGCGCCTGCATGCCAACAATGACGTTGGATATGTGTTCGCCCAATTCGATCCCAAGCTCTGCGGCGCCCTGTTCGATGTCGGTGCGACTGACGGCGGCGGCAAATGCCCGGTCCCGGAGCTTTTTGCGCACGGACTTCACCTTCATGCCAACCAGCCGCGTGGGTCGCACGTAGGCCACGGCGGTGATGAAGCCGGCGAGCTCGTCCACCGCGAACAACGCCTTCGACAGGAGCGTCGTGCGCACGACGCCTGTATAGTCCGCATGACCGAGGATGGCCTCTATGACCTCGGCAGGAAAGCCGCGCTCGCGCAGCTCTTTGGCTCCCCGGTACGGATGCTGCTCCGGGTATTTTTCGTAGTCCATGTCATGCAGCAACCCCGTAATGCGCCAGAGCGCAACGTCTTCGCCAAGAATCTCGGCATAGTGCTCCATAGCCGCTTCCACGGCGTGGGCGTGGCGCCGCAGGCTCTCCGATTCGGTCCATTCGTGCAATAGGTCTCGAGCTTCGTCGTAGGTCGGCATGGCAGGGAAATGCGGCAGGTGCCACATAGATGGATCCCTTAGAAAATATCGACCAGTCTCATTTCCCTTAAGTATTTCCTGGGATCCGCCTGGAAATCCTCGAGGAGGCTGTTCATGGAAGAGACCGCACTGCGCAGCTCGACGTAGAGAGCGTCGTCCTGCATCAGCCGTCCGAGCGTACCTTCTCCTGTTGCCATCATGCCGAGCACAGTACTAACGGCATCTGCGGCGCCGGCCAGGGACGCCAGACTATCTTCCAGGTCACCCAGAACACTGTTCAGTCTGGTTACCGTGACGGCCAGCGAGTCCTGCACCAGCGCATTCATGGAGTGAGAGAGCGAATCGAATCCGGCGAGCACGCTGCGGATGTGGCTGCGCTGCTCCTCCAGCAGGCTGGTGAGGCTCTCTGCGGTTGCACCTACAGACTTAAGGGCAAGAAGCAGGTCGCTGGTTGGGTCCGTCATCAAGCCGCGCGCAGCGACCACGGCGCCGTCCGAGCTTGCGACAAGCGCATTGACGCGCTCAAACGTTTCCGGCAAGCCACCGGCGACTTCGTCCACGATCTTGTTACCGGCATTGGGAATGGTATCTCCCTCCCTGTGGAGTTCGCTCTCGGCCGGTCCCAGCGTTATTTCGAGGCGAAGGTCGCCGAGGGCCCCAAATCCTTCGATGGCGACGCTCGTGCCGTGCGTGAGGGGTATTCCACGGCGCATGTTGAAGTCAACCTTGGCGCCGCCCTCGACAACTTGCACGCCGTCTACGGAACCGACCGTGACACCGTTAACGAGCACGGAATTGCCGGATACAAGTCCTGCTGCACTGGGTACAATGGTGCCGTATTGGGCGTTGCGGGAGAATATCGGCAGGTCGCGAAAGAACTGGGTCCCTACGTAAAAGGCAACCGCGGCGATGACGATAACAAGACCTACCTTAACTTCGTTGGCGTATTTCACAGGTTTGATGCTTCAGGAATGCGCGGGCTCGCCAATGCGGTACTCATTGGCCTTAACAAAAGCTCGCAGGGTTGCGTTGTCGCTCTGGTGCAGCTCACCTATCGATCCAACCCAATGCAGGCGGGAGGCATGGAGGAACGCCACACGGTTGGCAATGCTGAGCACAGAGTGCATGTCGTGTGTAATTACAACGCTGGTAATGTCCAGTTGGTTAGCCAGGCCGCGGATCAGGTCGTTGATGGTGGTAGAGGTTTGCGGGTCCAGGCCGCTGGTTGGCTCGTCATAGATGATGTAGCGTGGGCGCAGCGCAATGGCCCTTGCCAGCGCTACGCGTTTGCGCATGCCCCCTGACAGCTCGGAAGGCCGCTTCCTTCCGACATCCGGAAGCTGGACGACTTCGAGGCATTGCTCGACTTCATGGCGAATTTCGGCCGAGCTCTTGTCCGTAAAGGTCCGGAGGGGGAATGCCACGTTGTCAAAGGCATCCATGGAATCGAACAGAGCCCCTCCCTGGAACAGCACCCCGAATTGGCGCCGCACGCGCCGAAGTTCGCCATACGTGATCAGGCTTATGTCGATACCGTCCACCAGAATCCGGCCCCGGTCTGGGGTGAGGAGCCCGATGATGTGTTTCATGAGCACACTCTTGCCCGAGCCACTACGGCCTATGATGGCCAATGTCTCGCCTTCCTCTACGGTAAGCGATACATCCTGCAGCACCGGGTGGTTGTCGAAGGACTTGTAGACGTGTTCGATCCTGATCATTTAGCTGGGGCGACCGGCGCTAGAGTAACACTATGGCCAGGACTAGGTCTGCCAGGAGTATGTACACGCAGCTCGTTACCGCTGCGGACGTGGTGCTGCGTCCCACGCCCTCGGCGCCGCCACTCGTAAAATATCCCATGTAGCAGGAGATGGACGTGATCACGAAGCCGAATACGAGCGATTTGATGAGTCCGAAGTATGGGCCGAAAGGCAAGAAATGCTCACGAGCACCCTCTATGAATTCGCCGACGGGAACGACCCCGGTCAGGTCGGCCGCCGCAAGCCCACCGCAAATTCCCACTACTACGGCCCCGATGTACAGGACCGGGAACATGATGATACCGGCCACCACGCGGGGCACAATCAGGTACGCGACAGCATTTAGACCCATGGCTTCCAGCGCATCAATCTGTTCTGTCACGCGCATGGTCCCGAGTTCCGCCGCAATGCGAGCCCCGACACGCCCGGCCAGAATAAAGGCTGTCACTACGGCGCCCAGTTCCAGCACCAGTGAGGGCACTACCACCGCCCCGATGATGGCGGGCGGGATCAGGGGGTTAACGATTTGGTAGGCCGTCTGTACCGTTGTTACGGCACCGGAGAAGGCAGCGGCAAGGGCCACAATCGGGAGCGATTCAATCCCGATGCGCACCATCTGAATGAACAGATTTCGGCGATAAAGCCCAAAGTGTCCCAGCGAGCTGAAAGCCTTGGACAACAGAAGAGCGAAGCGACCAAGACTGAAAAGCGGCTGCGTAAGGTGCAGCTGGGGCAGGGCCAACATTCGCATATGGGATGGCGGGAAAAGCGCAGTTAATGAATGTGCATCTTGTATGTTTCTGAAATCCAGGCTGTGACAGACTGGTGTCATATTCTAAGACGTAGGTTGCCTGCGAGCTACCGGCATGTCCATGGGAAAGAATAGAACCCGTTACGTTTGTCAGGAATGCGGCTTTGCGACGCCCAAATGGCTAGGTCGCTGCTCGGGATGCGGCACGTGGGAGTCGTTGCTGGAAGAAGCGAGCGCGGCGCCTCAACGGACCGGCATCAGGGTTGGCCTACCCTGTCCCATGGATGCGGTGGAGCTGGCGGATGAGCCGCGCATTGCCACCGGTGTGGGCGAACTGGATCGGCTCATGGGCGGTGGCATCATGCGTGGCTCCACGACACTCGTGGCCGGAGAGCCCGGCATCGGAAAAAGCACACTGATGACAGAGCTTGGTCGTTATCTGGCCCCGCTGCGCGTGCTCTACGTCACGGGCGAGGAATCAGCCCGGCAGGTGAAACTGAGGGCCACTCGCATGGGGTGCGCCACAAACAACGTGCTCCTATTTGCAGAAACCAATGTGGTGGCCATCCAGGAGGCCGCAGCAGAAGCAGCTCCGGACGTGATTATTGTAGATTCGGTGCAGACGGTTTACCGGCCGGACGTGGAAAGTGCGCCCGGGAGCGTCAGCCAGATCCGGGAAAGTGCCGCGTCGCTCTTGCGCCTTGCGCGGGAGCTGGATGCGGCTACCTTCCTAGTAGGCCACGTCACGCGCTCAGGCTCTATCGCAGGTCCGCGCCTCCTGGAGCATCTTGTCGACACGGTTTTGTACTTCGAAGGCGATCGCCATCACGGCTTCCGCATTCTGCGGGCGGTCAAGAACCGGTTTGGTTCCACGAACGAAATCGGCGTATTCGAGATGACGGGCAGTGGCCTGTCGGAGGTCGCCAATCCAAGTGAGATTTTTCTGGCAGAGCGCCGGCGCGGTTGCAGCGGTTCCAGCGTCGCCTGCACGATGGAGGGTACCCGGCCAGTTCTGGTTGAAGTGCAGGCCCTGGTTACGGACTCGTCGTACGGAACGTCGCAGCGCACTACGAGCGGATTTGATCTGCGGCGATTGCAGCTGCTGCTGGCTGTCCTCGAAAGGCGGGAGGGCCTGGGTTTTGCCGGCCACGATGTCTTTCTCAACGTGGCTGGCGGCGTTCGGCTGGACGAACCGGCCTCCGATCTGGCGGTGGCCTTGGCTCTGAGTTCGTCTTTGCGGGACGTGCCCGCCGATGCCTGCGGCGTGGCGATCGGTGAGGTAGGATTGGGGGGCGAGGTGCGCAGCGTAAGCAAGCTGGATACCCGGCTCCGGGAGGCCGCCAGGCTCGGGTTCGAGCGGGCCGTGGTGCCGCGAACCAATTTGCAGAGCGGCCTCACGGTCGACGGCATGGAAATTCTGGGTGTTGATCTTTTGCGCGAGGCGCTGGACTTGCTAGGGGACTTATAAAGAATAGTGAACGTCCACTGTTTACGCCTTTTTGCGGCATCGGGATTTAAGCTCTCGTATTTCCTATTGGATCATAGGGCGTAGAATGCGCCGCACGACTTCTTCCGGCGTCTTGCCGCCGTAACGCGGATTCGCGGCCGGACGCTTCGTCCAATCCGTAACGTCCGATCGTTTCTCGGCGCGGTCCCGTGTCTTCTCGTTGTCATCATGTCTCGTGCGGCCATCTCCAATTTCGTGATCCGTTCTTTGTGGTCGGATACGCGTAACGATATCGCAGCCAACATTCGGTGCGATTTGTCCATCTTGGCATCTAGCTTGTCCAACTGTTGGTCGATACCGTCCATCCGGACGTTAATCTTTTTGAGTTCGCTGTCCAGCCGTTGATCGATACCATCCAACCGTTGGTCGATTTTGGCGAAACGCTCTTCGATCCGTGATTCAATCTGTCCGAGCTTGGCGAGAATCCGTTCTTCCCCGGAAGCCGCCATGGCTTCGTTGCGGTTGTCTTCGTGTTTTGTCCGATTGTTCGAACACATGATCAGACATTAGTGTATGGCACGTATCCATTATGCGACCCGGTCGCGTAAGGTTCAATCGTGCGTGCGAATGGGCAGTTGCATCAAATCTTCACAATCCGCACATTGTCGTCAAATCCGTTGGCAGCAAAGCTTCGGCCCACGTCGGGTTACCTGCCGAATACGATAGCCGATTCGAACGTGGACTGATCATCCGCGTCGGCGAATAGGCAGGGCATTTCGTCTGGCGTTCGTCCGAACGCGAATACTTTGTGAGCTAACGGATTCACGGCCCGGCACCCGTGTACTTCGTTTGCATCACACATGAGCGACCCAAAACCGCCGACTAAAACAGAACGCAAAACCGGTTGTCTCGCGATTGCGGCAATGATTATAGGCGTCGTAGCGGCGTGTGCCGCTGTCACCTGGATTGTATCGGAGTTCGATTCAACGTCATCTGGGCCTTCTGACGCAGAATGCCGACGCGATCTAACGTGTTGGGGCAATCGTCACCGATCGCGCCCCCGTATCGTGTGTTCGCCGCTCAATGAAGACCAAGCGAGATTCGCACACGAATGGATTGCCGGATTCGAAGAACGCCGATTGACGCAGATGCGGTGGCTGAATCAAGTGACCGGGACGATCACGTACGGTGGTTCGGAGATACGATTCCAGAACGGATTCGGCGCATGGCGTACGTATGCGATTACGATCCGTCCGACCAAACCGCCACGGTTGCGGTCTCGGAGTACGAATAACCATTCATACTAACGGAAGTGACTCGCGTTAGCAACCGTCGTCCGATTCCTGCGGCATATCGAGCAACGACGGTACGCCGGGCGAGCTACGTGCACTTGCGATATCTCCGGCTTTGCTAAGCGTCGAAATATGAATGACGAAATTGCACCATACCGTTTCGTCCGGATCCCGCGGCGCATCTATGCCCAATGACAGCAAATCACGTGTCAACGACACACGGTCTTGGTAGATATCGCCTGGGTTGCGACCGGCGGAGGATCCCCGGTCTTGTTGGTCAAATTTGATTTTGTGCCACTCGTCTTGAAGCTCCGAGTACAACGCACGAAATCTCGTTGACGGTTTTCGTTTGCGAACGTATCCACTTACGGGTATCCAGATACGGTAGGCCAGAAACGAACACAAGAATACGGATGCTAGCACGTACGCGGCTGGCGGTAATGTGACCGATCCCATGATTCCGCTCTCCGAGACGGATTCCCGAATCGTAATCCCGGCGGCAGATGCCGTGACGGCCGTTAGGGCGAAATCCAACGCGGCGCGGATACGCGTTTTGTCCATTAGGATAGAATACGCTGAGTGGACGGGTAACGCCATCGAGAGACAAATAGCCTCATCCGGTCTTGTACGTGCCGCGCCTCGACAGTCCTAACGGGCTAGACCGAAACAAACGCGTAGGTTGTCTCAGCTTCCATAATTGCTGGCGTTAAGTCTACGGGCTTAGTCTTTGGCTTTCTCTCGGTTCTCTTAGGAGTCATGGACATTACATGCTTAGCGACCGTTGGCCCCATAATCACATACGCCTCACCGAATCGCCCGAACCTGATCTCGACGTGCAAATTGTCGTCGCGGATTTCCATCATTATTACGTACTCCTTCACATTAGCTAATATCTCGGCCATGCGAACACGATCATTGTCCCCATGTAGCTTTAGACTTCCAATGGCGGCCCTCTTAAAGAATTCAGCTGATTTCCCTTCCGCTTGAACAAATGAATCCAAGTTGTCAAAGAGCCCAATTCTCTTGGAAACTAGTCTGGCTGCGTCGATTCTATACTGGTTTTCAAGATTGATCCAACATTGGGATGGGAACCCTGTTGCTACCTCTAACTTGTCAGCTAACGGCGGATCCACGATCGCTTCTTCGGACGATATCAAATGTTCGACAACGGAATCGCTAACGTCCATTGAGTCAGCCACTTGCTGAATCGTTAGGCCGTCGTCTTCCATGATTAGTTCCAACACTTCCCCAGGACGCACGGCCCAGTCAGCTATGAATGGCAGCTCAATCATGGTAGTCGCCTGTCTTCACGATCCTAGCACGCGTTACGCTCTTGCGGTCAATCCCTCCGTCAGGCTATCGTGGTATTGGATCGTGGTCTGGCTCGAAGATCAAACGGACCCCACCCCCAACACTCAACGAAAACATGTCTTTCAGATCATGATTGAGCTTATGGAAACGGCCTTGGCGCGAAAGGTCTGACAAGCTCTGTGCTGATTTCAGCATGGCTACATACCTCACCACCTTCTTGGCAACTTGGACATTGAAGTCCTTCTTCAAGAGACTCTCGCTACATACTAACCGGCGAATGTCGTTATTGGAGTAGCTAACGTCCACGGAATCAGCAATCAGCTGCTAGAGTTCCGATGACGGGGCGTGCGAACGAATCAGAGTTCACGACTTCGTCACATCCGAGTCAATGCCATCATCTACGCACGTCGCGCCGCGCCCTTTACGTGGCTCCATGAACCGCGTCTTGATTCCAGCCTAGAGATCATCCGATCGGGACATAGCCTCAAACAACCTTTGTTGCGGTTGGTTACGTGAATATACGGGATTGCGGTTGCAACTTTCCCGTATACGAGACACTTGACAAAACCTCCTTGCGTAACGGCATCCGTCTACGCCGTCAATTCGCGCCACAACAACCGCTTGTCGACCATAGCCGCCGCCACATGTCCCATCTGGTCGATGGTGTCCATGTGCCGAACGTTGTGCTTACCGGCGAACTGGTTCACATAGCGCTGCAGGTGCTTAGGCGATAGTTGGTGATACACGCCATGATAAGCACGTTTCAGGACGGCCCAGAACGATTCCACGCCGTTTGTGTGAGCCTGTCCGTTGACGTACTCGGATACGGAGTACTTTACTGATTCGTGGTTAGGCAGTCCCCTTGCAGGCACGTGCATCGTCCGTGTAGACCTTCGCGCCGTCAGCGGTAGCGTCGCTCACGAATCCCTTGAGCGTAGACCCGTCCGTTTGCTGCACTACCTTGGCCGCTACGTTGCCGGTGGCGCGGTCACGAGCGCCTACTACGGCTGTTTTGCCTACTGTCCCACGTCCCAGATTGGCTCTCTTGTGCGCGTGCTTGTTGCGCTCAAGTCCACCGAAATAAGACTCGTACACTTCAATCGGGCCCTCAAACTTTGGTAGTTCGTCCAACCGGAACGCTTCGCGGATGCGTTGTAACATGAACCACGCCGTCGGTTGGCTTACACCTAGGTTCGCGGTGCAACTTCATGCTGGATACGCCTTTCAGGCTCGTCATTTCGATGTAGACGGCGTATACCCATTTCAACAAGGGCACGTTAGAAGCGGCCAACAGCGTTCCGATGCGGACGCTGAAGAACCGCTTGCATGGGCGGCAACGATACGGCATCGTCTTGTGCGTACCCTCATAGACGTTCTGTCCGTCGCAGCGCGGACACGTAGGGCCGTCCGGCCACATTACCAACTCAAACCACTTTTGCGCGGCCTCTTCGCTTGGAAATTTCTGCGCGAGTTGAATCAGCGTGATACCCTCACGGCTGTATCGGCCCGGTGCAGTTCCAACGTTCATCTTTCGGCATGATCCTGTCCGTTTGATCGGGTACTTGATACAGCATGATCACATGCATGGTTCACTATTCTTTATAATTCCCCTTGCTAGTATGACCGGCTCTAGGAGCCTGTCGGGCTTTCACAGATGTGGGGCTGAATTGAGCCCGTATTGCCGGAATCCAGACTACCAAGCATCCTGAATCACCCTGTAGAAGGACTTTCCGAGCCAATATCAGCTCCTTTAGGACTGAAAAAGCCCTTAGTCACGATTGATTTAATTCAGTTTTCATATAGTCCGACAGGCTCCTAGACAATAATTCATGGGTCCAAGCGTTCTTCTTCCGCTCCCAAATTGCCAAGCTATGGCTATGCAGCCTCCGGACGATCAACTTGTGCAGCAGTACCTTGACCGGGGCGACCACGCAGCATTTCGGCGGCTTGTGGAGCGGCACCAGGAACCCGTATACGGCTACCTTCTGGGTATGGTGCGGGACCGTGATCTGGCCGATGACCTGTTTCAGGACACGTTCGTGCGCGTCCTGGATGCCCTGCAGCGGAGGCGCGGCTCGTACGCGCAGCAGGGCCGCTTCCTGGCCTGGGTCATGCGGATTGCACGCAATGCAACGCTGGACCATTTTCGAAGCCGCAGCAAATGGCACGATGTTGCCGGTTCGGACGGTTTCTGGGACAGGCTAAGCACGGATGCACCGGCCCCGGATGAAGTCCTTGCTGCCAAAGAGCGGAGGGTTTGGCTGACTCAGTGCATTGATCGATTGCCCACGGAGCAGCGTGAAGTGCTGCTCCTCAGGCAGGACTCAGAGTTGACGTTTCGTGAAATTGCCGAACTTACCGACGTGTCGATAAATACGGCACTTGGGCGCATGCGCTACGCGCTGTTAAACCTGCGACGGATGACGAATCTCCGGTCGGATGTAAAAAAAAAGAGACCCGCTGAAATGGCGGCCCTGCTATAACAAACCAGCGCAATATGGACAAGCGGTTACGGCTTATACAGCACCTCTATGGTGAAATCCTCAGTGCGGACGAGCTTGAGTGTATTCTCGAGGACGAGCAAACCAAGGCCGAGTACCTTGCCCTCGGAGAAACGAAGCGTATGCTGGAGCGACTCCGGCCTGTCACCAAGCCGGATGTGCGCGTTGTGGACCGCATTGCGCGCATGGCTTCCCGGCGGCCTCGCCGCAAGGTGCGCCGCATAGCCACCTACGCTGCGGCAATGGCTGCGGCTGTGACTATCAGCGTGATCGTACTCAAGGTCCTACATGAATCCGAACAGCAACAGCAACTTACTGACAGTGCGATACAGGAAGATCTGTCATGGGATGAGGCGAGTAGTCTAATCGACATTCACAGCCGTATCAGTGCCTTGAGTGCGCGCAGCGATGTTGCGCTATGGGACGACAAGGATGTCCTGTCTCTTGATTCCCTGTCGGCTGCCAGCACCAGGGACGGCTTAGAAACGGCAAGCTCAAGGTAATATGAATAGTCAGCGACGAATTACTTGGCGCGTGTTTTGGGTAGTAATATGCGTGTTGTGCTCTGCGCCACCGTCCGTGGAGGCACAGCGCACAAGGCTGGTTATACGCAATGGTGTGGTTCGCGTAAACGGGGACGTATTGCCCAAAGAGCAATGGCCGGTAGGGTTGGACGTGCATGATATAAGCGTGGATATCAGCATCGCCGACGGGGGTGTCGGCTATTTTGGGCAAAACGGCAGGCTCTTCGTCGTTACGAATCAGCGCTTTAGGCCTGCCAACGATACCGAGCTAGAAAAACACCATGCCAAGCTCGAGAGGCAGAGCGCGAAGTTGCAAGAGCAGCGTGTCAAATTGGATGAACGGATCGCCGGTATTCGCCAGGAAATTGCCAGTGTTCAGGGCGGAGATCCGGCGTCGCCCTTCGAAGTTGCTGAGTTGCAAGAGGCATCCATGCAGGAATGGCAGGAAGCCATGGCCGTATGGCAGGCAGCCTTCCAGGAGGCACAGCAACGCTACTCGGCGATGGTTGAGCGCTATTTCCAGGATGTGCAGGCAGGCAATCGTGAGCTTTATGTGCGCCTTATCGAAGAATCAGATGCTGAGCAGGAGACCATACAGCTTGCCTTTGAAATAAGGAGCCTTCAGGAGGGGGATGAAAGAAACATGCGGCTACAGCAGTTGCGGGCGCTGCTGGAGCAAAGCTTTAGATTGATCCAGGAGAACCGGCGGCGCGAAGTTGCCCAACTTGAGGATGAACTCAGTGCCCTGCGCCTGCGCATGGGCCAGCGGGAACAGCAGCGGGAACGAATCATTGAGGCTCGTCTTCGCCAGATACTGTCTGAATCACAATAGCGCGACACACCCATGAAGTTAAAGCACACGTTTCTATGCATTGCAGTACCGGCTTTCTTGGCCGCGTCACCAGCGGCTGCACAGGAGGAGCCTGCCGACACGTTGGTGGTGAAATCCTCGGAGAAGACGGTGGTGGTTCTGGCAGAAGATGGTGACCGCGTCCATGTAATTACCGAAGTGGACAAGGATGGCAAGCTGAGTTATTGGTTGGAAGAAATTGATGATGGCTCGATCAAACGCCGCCGACTGAAGGGCACCGGGCGTTACGACTTTGGTCGGGAACTGGTCGATGAACTGGTCTTTGACGTCGAGCACTTGGCGATGAAAGGGCAGGCCGACGCTTTGCGGCGCTCCGGACTGGCCAAACTTGAGAGTGAAGCACGGTCCCTTTCTCAGGCGGCACGCCGCGCCGACGGCGACAAGAAGGAGCGTTTGGAATCTGACCTGCGTGACAAGCTGGACGAAATATTCGCACTCAAGCAACAACTAGAGGAAGAAAGGATTGCCGAATTGCGGGAAGAATTGGTGGAGGCAGAGCGCGTGCACAGCGAACGCCAGCAGCTCCGGGAAGAGATTATACGGCGTCGTCTGAACGAGCTCCTTGGGGTAGAGTCGAAGTACGACTGGTAAGGCGCTATATTTCGGTGCCCATCAGTACAGCAAGTACATGGACCCGTTAAAGGAGTTGGCGCAGAGCCTGCGGACGGTATCGGATTTCCCAAAGCCGGGAATCCTGTTTCAGGACATTACACCCATCCTGAGGGATCCACTTCGCCTGGAGACGGCCATGTTGGCGCTGCAAGCACCCTGGGCACATGGCCGCGTAACCAGGGTCGTGGGGATCGAGGCCCGGGGATTCATGCTAGGCGGGGCGTTGGCGCGTTGCCTGGGAGCGGGATTTATTCCCTTGCGCAAAGAGGGCAAACTTCCCTTTGATACCTTCAGTGTGACCTACGCCCTGGAGTACGGCTCCGACACCATGGAAATGCATACGGATGCCCTTACTCCTGCGGATCGTGTTCTCATACACGACGACGTACTTGCAACAGGCGGGACGGCGGCAGCAAGCTGCGAACTTGTCGGGCGTAGCGGTGCCCAGGTCGTGGGTTTGTCCTTCTTGCTGGAAATCACGTCTCTGGCCGGGCGCCGCCGACTGCCCAGCGGTGTGCCCGTCCATGCCGTGCTGGCAGCCTAACGCACGGCAGTGCAGGATATCTCTACCCGCGCACCGCGGGGTAGCCCACTTACCTGGATGGTCTCGCGAGCCGGCGGCGCGTTGCTGAAATAGCGGGCATATACGTCGTTGAACTGGGCGAAATCGTCCATACTGGTAAGGTATACCCGGCACTGCACGATGTGGGCAAAGTCCATGCCCGCGGCACCCAAAATGGCGCTGATGTTTTCCAGCACCTGCTCGGTCTCCTCTGTGATGCCTCCGGAGATCAGGCACGCTGATTTGGGCTCAAGAGCGATCTGCCCAGAGCAGAAGAGGGTAGGCTCTACCAGAATGCCTTGGCTGTAGGGGCCGATTGCGGCCGGCGCTTGCTTGGTCCGCACAACAGAGCGGTTCACCGTGTTAGCGTGTGGCATCTCTTTGTTGGTAGATGTGGTCTGCTCTAACAAAGGGAACATGCGTTATGCGAGAGGATAATGCAAGCACAATTTTGTCTGCTGTGCTTCGGGTACGCGGACTGGTGCTGCCCGGTAGCACCCTGGAAGTGCCGGCAGCGAGTTAGGCCAAGACATTGGACGGATGGATTTAGGCCTTGAAGACAAGGTGGCGTTTGTAGCTGGAGCCAGTAGCGGTCTCGGCTTCGCGGCCGCCGTGGCCATGGCCCGGGAAGGTTGCCGCGTAGCCATTTGCTCACGTGACAGCGGACGAATCGAGGCGGCTGCGCAGCTTGTTGCCGGGCAGGCAGGCGTTGCCCAGAAAAATGTGCTTGCCTATGCGTGTGACGTCACAAAAGAGGAGCAGATCGCCGCGGCGTTATCAGAGGTTGCCAGTGCATTCGGTGCACTTCACATTCTGGTGACCAATGCGGGAGGGCCTCCCACGGGCATGGTGGACGACTTTGATGCCTCGGCGTGGCGGGCGGGACTGGAACTCAATCTTGTCAGCACAATCAATCTATGCCGGCACGCGCTGCCGCAGTTGAAGCGGGCGTCGTCGCAGGACGGCCTTGCGCGCATCATCATGGTAACATCCATTGCGGCCAAGCAGCCCATTGGCACGTTGTACCTTTCCAATACGGCCAGGGCAGGTGTCCAGGGCTTCGCCAAAACCCTGTCCGAGGAAGTAGGCCCCCTGGGTATTACGGTCAATACGGTGCTTCCGGGCTTCACGCGTACGGAGCGGTTGCGGCACCTTGTGGATGACCTGATGGCCAGAACCGGCAAGACCGCCCAGGAGATCGAGGCTGGCTGGGCCAGGAGTGCCGCGCTGCGCCGCATCGCCACGCCGGAGGAATTTGCGGCCGTAGTGACCTTCCTGGCGAGCCGCCAGGCAGCTTTTGTGACGGGTGCCGCCATCCCGGTTGACGGAGGATACTCAAAACATGTTTTCTAGCATTGGTTGGGCCCTTGAAGCTGGCGGCGCCACGACACTGTGCATGGCATGAACGGCAGAATTCTTGTAGCAATGAGCGGAGGGGTTGACTCCTCGGTGGCGGCCGTCATGCTCAGCCGGCAGGGTTACGAGGTCGTAGGCCTTACGATGAAGACATGGGACTATACGGGCAGCGGAAGGCCTACGGGAAAGGAGGTCGGGTGCTGCACGCTCGACTCCATGAATGATGCGCGCTCGGTTGCCTTGAAGTATGGGTTTACCCATTTCGTGGTAGACATCCGGGAGGAGTTTGGAGACTGGGTGATTGAGCGATTTACGCAGGAATACATCTCCGGAAGGACACCAAATCCGTGTGTGCTGTGCAACACACATATAAAGTGGGCCGCACTCCTGAAGCGCGCGGATGATCTGGGCTGCGAGAGGATCGCGACGGGGCATTACGCGTGCGTGCGGCATGACCGGGACTCGGGCCGGTATATTTTATCCTGCGGACTGGACGCCAATAAGGACCAGAGCTATGCGCTCTGGGGCCTGCCGCAGGAACACCTGGCGCGCACCACATTCCCGCTGGGCAGCTATTCCAAGCCCGAAATCCGCCGCATGGCGGAAGAATTCGGGCTCGACAGGGTAGCCGCAAAGCCGGACTCCTACGAAATATGCTTTATACCTGACAACGATTACAGGCGGTTTCTCCGCGAGCGCGTGGATGGCCTGGAAGCCAGGGTTGAAGGCGGGCGTTTTGAGCTTTCCGACGGCACGGTCGTCGGCCGGCATGCCGGCTATCCCTTCTACACGATTGGGCAGCGGCATGGCCTGAACCTCTCGCTTGGGCACGCGGTGTACGTGACGGCGATAGATCCTGCGACCAACACCGTCACGATTGGCCCGCGGGAGGAGCTCTTGCAGCAGACCCTCACCGCTCGGGGCATAAACCTGATCAAGTACCCCGCCATGCGGGAAGAGCGCCCTGCAACGGGCAGGATTCGCTACAGAGACGCCGGTGCTCCTTGTTTGGTGTCCCAGACCCTGGACGACGAAATCACCGTTTCCTTCGTTGAAAGCCGACGGGCCATCGCGCCGGGACAGTCGGTGGTCTTGTATGAAGGTGCCGATGTGCTGGCAGGCGGATGGATCCACCACGTGGAGGACGGGGTGTCTGCATCCACCAGCAGGTAGCCCGCACGGCTTCGCGGACCTTGTGACGACGGCGCCGCGCGGCGCACCAGAGACCATACCGCTCATGCCGCCAGCCAACCGGGAGACAGAAGGAATGGTCAGGGGCGCGGGTAGCATCACCTTCGTGGAGCTAGCCGACAAATTTTACGGTATTTGTGCGGACGACGGGGCTCGCTATGATCCGGGGCGCCTTGACGCGGCCTTTCAGCAAGAGGGACTCCGCGTCCACTTTGAGGCTCGGGTCCGGGAAGGCGTCATGTCCGCCCGCATGTGGGGGATTGCCGTAACGCTGGTGTCCATAGAGGCAATGGAGGGTGCGTAGGTAACACCTTTGGCTATAGCTCGACCCTCACGCCCAGATCCTGCTCTTTTGCCAACGCCGCCAGATGCTGGGCTACGGCCAGGTCCTGCACGGCATTGCCAACGGACTTGAACAAGGTGATTTCCTCCGTCGAGGTGCGACCGCACTTTTCACCGGAAATTACTTCACCGAGCTCGGCGTGGATGTGATGCTCCGATATAAGCCCCTTCCGGATGGGCACCACTATGTCGCCGGCCTCGGCAAGGCAGGCCTGTCGCTGATCCACAACGACCTTTGCTCTTAAGACGGCGCCGTGTGGAATCTCGGTCATGTCCGCTCGGTAGGAGCCCACCCCATTGATATGGCAGCCAGCCTTTAGATGCTCGGCATCAAACACGGG
The DNA here is from genome assembly GCA_965216255.1 of Rhodothermales bacterium. Taxonomy (GTDB): domain Bacteria; phylum Bacteroidota; class Rhodothermia; order Rhodothermales; family Bin80. Next base: position 883,928 of record OZ244148.1, on the reverse strand, counting down.
GCTGAGCGAGGTTGTGGCGGTACATACGATGTCGGCCTCCCGCAGGCATTCCGGGCTCTGCGCCAGTTCGATATCAAGGTCCAGGCGCGCGGCCATTTCGCGGGCAAAGTTCTCCGCGTTCATTCTGCTGCGACCAAACACGTAAGCCTTGCGCACGCGGCGCACCGCGCAAACCGCTTCAAGCTGCGTGCGCGATTGCACGCCTGCTCCGAATATGGCCGCAACTTCTGCGTCCTCGCGCGCAAGAAGCTGCGTAGCCAGTCCGGAACCTGCCCCGGTTCGCAGGGCCGTAAGGTATTCCCCGTCCATGATAGCCAGGGGGCGTCCACTTGCGGCGTCGCTCACCATGACCAGCGCGTGAATGAAGGGGAGGCCGCGCCCGGGATTTCCGGGATTCAGCACCACTACTTTAAGGCCCAGGCGGGCGTCCCGTGGAGCGTAGACGGGCATGAACAGCGCACGTGCTTCGTGTTCCGGCATTGCCACGCCAGTACGGATAGGTACAGTGACGTCTCCAGCGGACAGGGAAGAAAAAGCATCACGCATGAGGTAAATGGCCTCCTTCATGGAGACTGCTCTTTGCACCACCTCTCGGGACAGCACTCGAATGGAAGGCATGGTAGGTCGAACGTCAGCGAAGGATAAAGCCGTGCCGAAGCGGATCGGCAGGGTCTAGGCAGAACATGTTGCGCCCCGTGATGTAGGCACATCCTTCCACCTCGGGTATGATGGCGCGGTACGTTCCGAAGGAGGTCTCTTCGACTGCACGCACGGTAAACCGGCTTCCTATGATACTCTCGATCACCAGCCGCTCGCCCAGGTCTATTTCGCCACGCGCATAGTGCAGTGCGACTCGGCCGCTAACACCGGTACCTGTGGGGCTGCGGTCCACTTCGCCTTCCGCAAAAACGCATACGTTTCTGCTGTGGGCGCCTGACCCCTCCGGCTCTCCAATGAAGATGGTGCCGTAGAGAAAACCAAGATCCGCCTCGAAAGGATGCCGGATCTCGCCACCGGCCGTAATGGCCCGCTTTATGGCCATGCCTCGCTCAATAAGCAGCGCATGGTGCTCTGGACTGCACCGCACGCCTGCGTCCTCTGCGCGCACGTAGGCGTAGAATGCTCCGCCAAACGCAATGTCGTAGGCAATTCGGCCGAGACTAGGCACATCCACCCAGCGGTCCAGACTATGAACGAAGGAAGGCACGTTGCGAAACCTGACATTGCGTACGGTACCGTTTTCGTGTTCGGCGAAGGCCGTGATCAGGCCCGCAGGGGTATCGATACGTACACACGTTGTAGGCGGTACTCCTGGCAGCAATCCGGTCTCAAGCGCTACTTTCGTCACGGCAATGATGGCGTGGCCGCACATCGTGCTGTAGCCTTCATTGTGCAGAAACAGCACGCCGAAGTCTGCCTCCGGGGAGACCGGCGGTACAATAAGGCAGCCGTACATATCTGCGTGTCCCCGCGGTTCCCACATCAGCGCCGTGCGTAGCTCGTCGTACCGGGAGGCGGCCTGGCGTCTTCGGTCCAGAATGGTAGGTCCTTCCAGTTCCGGATATCCACCAATGATGATGCGCAGCGGCTCGCCCTCGGTGTGGGCATCAATAGCGACAAAGGTGGGCCAGTCCGAAGGGGGGCGCCAACCGGTCACGGCCTCGGGTATGGAGAACGAACTCATCAGCCGAATGTAGAAAGTGCGTTGAAGGATACGCAGTGAAGAGCTTGTACGCTACCCCGCACGAGGATGAAACCGCTATTTGGCTTCTTGACGTTGGCGCTGCTACTTCAGTCGCCCGGCCTGCTACAGGCTCAGGAAACAGATCCGTATGCCCGGCCCAAGCGGGCCGAGCGGGCTCGTACATACGATGCCTTGCACTACCGGGTGCATCTCACGTTCAATGAGAAGACCCGTTCGTTTCGGGGAACCAATACCATTGGGCTTACTCCGCTTCACGACGGCTTTCGGCATGCGGTGTTGGATGCCGAAACATTCGTCGTTGACGGTGTGACGGACGCGGCGGGAGCGGCACTGGCCTTTGATCAGCAGCCGGGCACGCTAGCCGTTGAATTTCCGAGCGCTTATGGCTACGGGGATACCCTCATTTTTACGGTAGCCTACCACGCCGATAATGTTGACATTGATTCCGAAGCCTATGGAATGTCTGCTGACTACGATCTGGGAATCGATTTCAAGGAGGAGACCGAGTGGAATCCCGAGCTCATCAATACGCTGTCGTTTCCGCGAGGAGCGCGCCATTGGATGCCCTGCTACGATCATCCGAACGACAGGGCCACGAACGAGACGCTCCTTACGGTCCAATCTGCATATAAGGCTCTTTCGAACGGAAGGCTGGTGTCGGTAACGGATCACGAAGACGGCACGCATACGTACCACTGGTTACAGGAATTGCCGCATCCGACGTACCTGTATGTTGCCGTGGCCGGACCGTATGCAGTGCTCCATGATTCACTCGGCTCTCTGCCCATCAATTACTGGGTCTATCCCAAGGATGTGGACAATGCCATGCGCTCCTTTGAGCGGACCCCCGAGATAGTTTCCTTTCTTGGCAGCGTATATGGGTATCCATATCCGTGGGTAAAGTACGACCAGATTACGATACCAGGCATAGGGGGTGGAGCCGAGAGTACGACGGCAACGGTGCTGGGCCAATCCACGATTCATAACGCGGCAGCTGAGCAGGATTTTCCGAGTGATTGGTTGGTGGCGCACGAGGCGGCGCACCAGTGGTGGGGGAACCTGGTTTCCTATCGGGACTGGCCGCAGACATGGATGAGCGAGAGTTTCGCCACCTACAGCGAGTACCTGTGGGCGCGGCATGCCCATGGAGAGGAGGAAGGCGCCGTCAATATGCTAGCCAAGAAGGATGCTTATTTGCAGGAGGCACAAACCCGCTATATGCGCCCCATCGTATTTGACAGGTGGCAGGTTCCAAACGATAATTTTGATCGGCATACCTATCAGAAAGGGGCAGTTGTGCTTGGGATGCTGCGAGCCGTCATGGGGGAGGCGCCTTTCTTGCGTGCAATTTCCTACTTCCTCGACAAGCATGCCTTCGAACCTGTCGATACGCATGATTTTGCCAAGGCCATAAAGGAATCCACCGGGCAGAATCTGGACTGGTTTTTCGAGCAATGGGTATTCAGCCCCGGCCACCCGGTGCTTGACATCGCACAGGAGTGGAATGGCAGCGACCGCAGCCTGCGCCTATCGGTCCGCCAGGTTCAGGACACGACTGCGGGGGTTCCGGTATTTCGAATGCCTGTTGCACTGCGGATCGTGACCGCAACGGAAGACCGTGTGGAGACAATATGGATAGAGGAGGCCGCCGCAGTGTTTGATTTTGAGGATATGGACGCTCCGCTTCTAGTGCGCTTTGATGCCGGCAATCACCTCGTCAAGGAGTGGACATTCGAGAAGTCTACGAAGGACCTGATGTATCAGCTCACGCACGACGACGTTATTGGGCGCAGCTGGGCGGCCGAGCAGCTTGGCAAACGAATGGAGGATGCCAACGTTGTGAGCGAACTTCGGCGGTCGGCGGAGCAGGATGTATTCTGGCATGTACGGGAGGCGTGCATACGGCAGCTTGGTCGATTGGAAAATGCTGCCCTTGCGTCCTTTTTCAAGGAAAGAAGCCTTGACGCAGACTCGGATGTACGCGCCGAAGCACTTCGGTCGCTTGGTGCGCTCAAGGAAGCCAGCCTAACGGACTATTTCAAGGAGCGTTTCATAGAGGATGATAGCTATGTGGTTAAGGCCGAGGCGCTCCGGGCGCTGGGAAACATCCCAGTTGGTAGTACGCAGGCCTTTCTTAGGGACGCACTGACAGTGGTCTCTCCCCGGGATGTGGTGCGCCGTGCGGCAGAGTGGGCGCTAGCCCAACTGTAGACGTGGCTACATTTCTGATCTTTCCAAAGTTCGGTTAAATCTTGTCGAACGCGCCTACGTCGGCACGGTCGGTCCCGGCGGGAATGCCCTGCTGCTGGTGGATGGCAATTATCAGGATTTGGCGCTTGCGGCAACGTTTCGGTGCAGCGGGGCTTGCAGGCCTGGAATCCTGCTTTGTGGAATTGCTTCCACAGCACAAGCGGTCGGCGTCCTGTATTCATTCGGAGAACAGGAGACCGGGGCATACAGGATTGCCCTTGGTGCGGAGGATAACGACGCCGAACGGGAAAGACTTGAGAGTAGCCCCTCTGCCTATCCTGCCGAAATGATGGATTTTCGAAGCGAATTCCCTGGCCTTGGCATGCTCTTGGCGGCCCAGATAGGTGCCCGGCGCGATCTGACGCCGCTGGACGTCAATGGAAGGTGGAATCGTGTCTAGGTCCAGATGGTGGGTAACTCACTCCGCTGGAGACCCAACGGAGCAGGGACGCCGGAGGCGGGTGTAGGGTCTGTGGCGCCAAGAGACAACGGAGAGGTTGGCCTGTTTGTTGAGGGGACTCCCGGGACGAAAATTCACTTCCGGGAGATAGGAATCAAACCGATGGATCGCAAGAATGCCCTACCGCTGGAAGAAACCGCACTCCGGTTCCGAAAGCAGCAGCTGGAGGCCATGTTCTACAGCGAAGCCGTGACGGCGGCTGACGTGAGTCTGGATGGCAACTTGGACGTCATTGCGGGGCCGAACATTTTCCTGGGACCTAACTTCGTAGCGCGCCAGGAGATCTTTGTGCCGCGCACATTCTCGGCCGACTCGTAACCCGATCCGTTGCAATCCTCTGCAGGCGATGTCACGGGAGACGGGTATCCGGACCTTTTGAATACGGGCGAGCCAGGACGCCCCGGCTTCCTCTTTATCAACCCTGGCCGGGAGGTGCGTCGCTGGACCCGGTATATGGTCATTCCCTCGGTCAACAACAAGACCGCCTTTCTGGAGGACATCGACGGCGATGGCATAGAGGAGTATATCTACGGTGACGGTGGGTATGGGGGCTACGCGAATCCTGGGACGAATCCGACGAAGGAGTGGATGTTTCACGCGGTTACGGAGATGGGGCCTTGGGGGGCGATGTTTGCCGTAAGCGTCCGGTGAAGTACAGGTCAGCGGCAGCTACAGGTGTGCCGATGGGTACAGGACGGCTGGAAGGCGGAGAGCAGGTGGGCTTGCCGGATCCGGCACACTCGGCGCTTGGCAGCTATGCCGCCTTGTGTTTGTCAGCTTGTCGTGCCTTCTGCCAATGATGAGGCAAGAGGTCAGCTACGCGCCTGGCCGGATGCGTCGGGATGCGCTCGAACACGTCCGTGAGCCACTCCTGGGGATTAACACCGTGTAGCTTGCACGTGCCAAGTAGCGAATAGACCACGGCTGCCCGCTGGGCCGCATCATGTGATCCCGCGAACAGGTAATTCTTGCGGCCGATAACCAACGGCCGCAGGGCATTTTCAATGAGGTTATTGTCCAGCTCCACGCGGCCCTCATCCAGGTATCGGGTCAGCCTTTTCCAAAGGCCGAGCGTATAGTTGGTCGCCTGGCCCCAAGGGCTCTTGGGCAATCCCCCGTTCGCCTCCAGCCAGGGCTTCAGCGTTTCCAGTACAGGCCGGGCCTCTTCCTGACGTACCTCGCGCCGACGTTCCGCACTGGCACCCTCCTCTTGTAGCCTGCGCTCTATGGCGTAGAGTCGGCTGATCTTTGTCAACACGTGCTCGGCCTTCTCCGGTTCGTAGCTACGACAGTCGTAGAACTTGCGACGAGCATGCGCCATGCATCCGTAGACCGTCATAGACGGATGCGCTTCGAAGACGTTGTAGGCCACATACCCGTCCGTCTGCAACGCTCCCGCATACCCACCCAAGAACGCCACCGGACCTGCACGGGCACGGCTCTTGCGATACTCCATCACAAACAGCTTCTGCTCCAGAGTGTGGTACGCCCAGTAAAAACCCCGATGGGTCTTGCCCTTCTTCTTTCGATCCTGGACCTGGATACGCGTCTCATCCGCCTGCAGATACCCGCTTAAGAGCGCCTCCTGCTTGAGTGCATCATACAGCGGCCCAAGGTGCCATGCCGACTGCGCTATCCAGCCTCCCAGCGTGGACTGGGCAATTTCAATGCCTTCCCGCCGGAAACGCTGCTGCTGCCGGTACAGGGGCAAGTGGTCACAGTACTTGTTAACCACCACATCGGCCAACAATCCCGGTCCGGCCATGCCCTTGTCCACCAGCCGCGGAGGCAACTCGGCGATGATGACGCCGCTGTCCTCATCGGTCGGGTCCACGTACTTGGGGCGATGAATCTCGACCACCTTTATCATGCTGGGCACGATCTCCAAGTACTGCGTCTTCTCCATGCCGATGCAAATGAGACCTGTCGTGTCCTCTTCAGGCTGGATTACGATCGTCTCGCGGGGCAGGTGATCCGGCAGATCCTCGAAGTCCGGACGCCGCTTGGCCTTGCGCCGCTTCCGCTTCGGCTGATCCGTCTCGGGCTCGGGCGGCAGGGGCACCTCGACCTCCATGTCGTCAAACAAGAGGCCCTGCTGCGCCTCCGGCCCCAGTACATACCTTTCGCTCCTGGAGCCAAAGAGCAGGCGGAGGGCTTCAGCCAGCTGTTTGTCCTTGCTCTCCAATTTCGCCTGCAGCCGGCTTATCTCCTCGCTCAGCTGATTGATTACCTCGGACTGGCTTGCGTTCTGCTGAAGCACCGCGGCAAGCTGCGCAGGGAAGGTCTCAACATCCGCAGAAGAGAGGGAGGAATGTGCTTCGGGCTGCATGATTGTTCAACAACGTCTGCACATGCATTGTTCCACGTTTCCACATACTATTTATCCCGATTCCCGGCTCTTAACCGCATACCGGCGCCGGTATTTTACGGACTTCAGCGACACTCCCTCCAGTAACATCACCATCTGCGTCCACGTCGGCATATCCTCTTTCGGCAGCTCAAACGTACCCGCTTCAAGCCTTTTGTAAAACAAGGCGAAGCCGTTTCGGTCCCACGAAAGCGCCTTCAGATGGCTCCGCCTCCTGTTGACGAACACAAAGACGTCCCCCGACATGGGATCCCGCTTCATGCCGCTTTTCACCAAGGCGCACAGACCGTCAAAGCTCTTGCGCATGTCGGCCGGCGGCCGGTAAAAGAAATACCGGTGCGAAGGCCCCAGTCCGATCATGACTGCACCAGCTGCGCCAGGTACGAGGCAGATACCGGCGCCAAGAGGCGCACGCGTATCCCGCCCGGGTACATGATCTCCACTTGCGCCTCTTCACCTGCCGTGGGTCTGCCAATCTCCACAAAGGCGCCGCTGTCCACTGCCGCAGCCTCCAGGCGATACTTCCGACGCCAGTAAAACAGCTGCCCATACGAGATGCCGCGCTCGGCACAGAACGCTGCAGCGGTCTGGCTGCTTTCTTCATACTGTTCCACCAGCGGAAACATTTCTTCCGCCGTACGTCTGGGCTGTCTCATGCCATCCAGGCTTTGAGTCCTCGGGGCTATGAGTAATCTCCCGAGAAATCGTCACCTTATCCAGATGGGTTTCACCGCACGCTTACGCTAAAGAAGCCTTCCTTAATATCCAGATCAAAATGCTTTTCCATCTTCCACTTGCCGATGACCTTCCCTACACGAAAGCTGATCGCCTTCATGCTACGCAGGGGATTACCTCGCGCCGGGTGGCCACTACGATCTTCTCCAGCGCCTCTTCGGTCTTTGCCAGCCGTCTTTCGCGGTTATACGCCGACGCCCTGGCCCGTAGCGGGTTGCGGCACAGGACGATCCGCTCCCCCGGGTAGACGGCGGTGGTGATCTCCGCGAAGCCTTGTTCGTCGAACAGGGACAGTTGCAGGGCTTCCGTTTCCACTATTTTGCGGATGCCGCTCTTCCTGAGGGCGGATATCCAGTCCTGGCGGGTTTGACCTCTTTGCGTATGCGGGCCTCGGTAAGCAGGCCGCGGTCTCCTACGAGCACGATGCGCCGGAGGCCGAATTGTTGCTGGATCTTGGCAATCTGCGGAGCCAGCGTGTTGGGATCGGCCGTATTGCCTGCAAAGACTTCCACGGCCACGGGGCAGCCGTCTTTGCCGGTGAGTAGGCCGAAGACGATCTGTTTCTTGCCCTTTTTCTTGTCCCGGGAGTAGCCATACTCGGCCAGCTCGAGGGCTTCGCCTTCGACGTAAGTGGAGGTAACATCGCAAAGGACGAGAGAGCCCTCCTCGAGGTGCTGGCGAGCGAGGCGCTCTTCGATGGTGCTTTTGCGCTTCAGCAGCCAATCCATGGTCTGGTAGAGGTGTCCTCGTCAATGTTTTCGAGACCGAGTTCGGTACCGAGCGAATGGGTGGCGGTGTCCGGGTGCAGGGCTGCGCTGGTGGCGAGTTTGCTTTTGGGATCAAGGATACGGGCAGCGATAAGGGCGATGGCGAGGCGTCGCTGTTTGGAATCTTTGGTTGCGATGATGCTGTGGAGCTTCAGGTCACGGAGGCAGCCGAGTACGGCGGCGACGTTTCCATGGGGGATACCTTTGGTGAAGCGGAAGGAGTGTTGGAAGGCGTACTGTGGGTTATCGACGGCGATGCCCCCGCGCAGGAGGATGCGGATGTAGTCGATGATATCATCGGGGAGTTTGGAGATATTGGCGAGGGTGGTTTTGACGACTTTGCGGCCATGGCGTTTGCCTTGGCGGATGAGGTAGGTGGGGCGGGCACCGCGGTTGGGGACGGTGGCGACATACATGGGTACTTTATTAGAAAGATGATCTAGGAATAGCCGCAGATATAAAGATGGGTAAATAGGTGTTATAACGTCAACTATGAGTCCGGAATAACTGTGAAGACTGGATGAAGACAGAGTCAATTACATGGGAATCATAATTTGGACCTATTACGGACGAATGTGGCGCAGGACTTATCTGCAACTGCTTATTCATACACTACTTACGCCGAGATTAATACCTGCAGAACACTCTGTATCGCCTTGATTTTGGGGGGAACTTCCGAATAACCAGCAGACACGGGCGCTCGTTTCCCATGCGGACATTGAAGTACAGCCCGTCAGCCCAGAGGTAAACATACCGCTTGCCCGTCAAGTCCCGCTTGTTCCATTGCCGGTATTCCTCTAGCCAAGCCCCCTTGAGTCGGCTGATCGACGATGGCGATAGGTTGCCAGCTTGCGGCCCGAGTATGGCCTCCAGGGCCATAGGAAAGTCGTTGGTCGAAACTCCCCGCAGGTACAAAGCCGGAATGAGTGCATCTATCGACGGACTGCGGCGCATATAGCGCGGCAGTATGGCGCTGGTGAAGGTATGCCCTGGTATAGTAGGATACTATGTCAAGTGAAGATTACATGAAGAGTGTTTGGCTTGACCTCTGGAGAAGCGACCGGGCGGCTTCGACGGCTAATCAATCTGGTATTCGCGTGCTAAGCCCCGAAGGACCATAACGCATGATTTCGGTTTCGACGGGAGCTGCCACTATCTGTTGACGCGCACTCACCAGCAAGAGAGCTGGCTATCGCAAGGGCATATCGTGGGTTCTCCTTACCGTGCCCGATCACTTCTCCATAGGCCATTTCTCTTTGGTTACAAGATACGAGTCAGGCGGCCTTCGGCAACGGCGAGCCCGTGTGCATACGCAACGCCTCCCAGAGAAAGCCCGCCAGTTCACGCGCCACCGCCGTGTTGGCCACGCATCGCGACTTCGTCTGACTCAGTTTGCGGAATCTCTTGTACAGCCGGCACTGGGCCTTCCATGCCAGTAGAACGACCTCGGCCGAGACGCCCTGCTGCCGTTCGCGTAGCACTTTACTGCACCGCGGTTGGGCTGCATACTTCCATGCCGTTGACACCAGCGCCTTGCGAACATGCGTGTTGCCCGTCTTTGTGATGGAGCCGCGCTGCGTGTGATCGCCCGAGCTGTACTCGCTCGGCACCAGGCCGAGATACGCCATTAACTGCCGCGGATGCGCGAAGCGACGGATGTCTCCCAATTCGCACACCAGCGTCATGGCCGTCACAAAGCCTATGCCCCGGAAGGCCATCAGCACCCCCACGGGCTCTCTGTAGCGGTCCTTTTCGGCCTCCTCTGCCAGTTGCTGTTCCAGTCTGTGCACTTCCTGCTCCAGATACGTCAGCTTGTGCAGATACGTCTGCAGCGTGACCTGGTCCACCGCCCTTGCCGGCAAGGCACGAATCCACTTCCAATGGGCCTTCGTCCAGTTTGTGGCACCGGTGTACCGAAAGCCCCGGGTCTGAATGAAAGACAGGATCCGCTGCTTGGTGCGCGTGATAGACTCCACCAAGTCAGCGCGGCAGCGCAAAAGGGACCGGGCTGCTTCCTGCTCCTCTTCCGGTACGCACACCGGCGTCAGCAGCCCTTTGGCATACAACGTGGCCAGCTTCATCGCATCCCGTCGATCAGTCTTGATACGCTCGCCCGGTCGACGCGGAATGGATGAGGGGGCGATCACGTCGCAGTGCACGCCCTGCACCTGCAGCGCACGCTGCAGGCCGAATCCGCAGGACGACGCTTCGTAGCAGCAACGAACCTCGCCGTAGCGCCTCTGTAACTTCTGCACATACTTGCGGATTCTCGGCATGTCGTGCGGCAACTGCCGCTCGTCAATTACCTCGCCCGTGCTGTCGTCGTACACGCAAAGCGCAATGGTCTTCTTGTGCACGTCCATGCCGACAACCAGCGAGGAGGCCGAAGTGAATGTTGGAGTGTATCTTTGCATGAGGCTGTTCCGGTTTGGGTGAATGTGGTGAACGAGCTAATGTAGCTCGCCCAGCCGGAGCAGTCCTACTATAAGATCTGTTCGAGGGTTACGGATATGGGGCCGCTGGATCGCTAGCGGGCCCGCACCCGTGAGGATTTCTCTCTGCGGATGGTGGCCATTGCGTTTGACCATTCGGTGGCCGTTCTCATTCCGCAGGTGTGCATGGGCCTTCACGTAGTCGTCGGCTTCCCGCTCGAGCGCTGCCTGAAGCATGCGCCGGGCGGAGCTGCGCACCAGATCATCCAGAGTGCTGAGTGCCTCCTCACGGGTAAGGAGTGAGTGTACGTTGGATTCTGTTGGATCTGTCATACGATGTAGTCCGGATATGCCCGTCTAGGGCGATTGATGGGTACTCCACAAAGATACGCCGCGGCATTCTACAGACCCAAGATATGACAGTTTCTCACATAATGAGCGCTTATGTAACGCAGAACCTTGCGTTTCGTCACCTGTCTAACAGGCCTGCCATATCATGTGACCATGACTCGTCCCATGCGCAATCCGGATATCAAAGACGCCAGATGGCGACTTATTGAAGGAAACGACGAAGGCGCACCAACCTCCCGGAAACAGAGACCCGGGAACAGGCCCGAAACACCAACACAGAGCGTGTCAGCTGCCATTGGGATAGCTTGGCGGATCGTCCTGTTTCTGCTGCTGACCATAGGTCCCATGCTACTGGTATCCTTCGCCGACTACTTGTACACAGAAGATTGGCACGTGGCTTTAACGGTAATCCTGAGTTTCCTATTTTACATTTTCTGGTTCACGTATGTGATCAGGAGAACCCTTCTCTGGTTTCGGAATCGACGGTGACTGCCGGCCAGTTAGCAGACGGTGGTGTGGCGCCAAGATCGGCTTGCGTTCAGGCGTAACCTATTATCACGTCCCGCAGCCCATTCAGCGGGCACGACGGAAAGCAGGTCGTTGTCGTCGTCGGGGTGTTTATTGTCGGCGGAGTAAGAGTAGGGGTGGATGGGATCGGCGCCCCACGCCGCACGCCCATCCACCCCTTTCCCAAACGAGGCAGTATGTTGCGCTCACCGAGAACCCACAATCCATGCCTGCAACAACCGTCACGGCCATCCCCCTTGCAGGAACACTCGACACTCGCTTCTGGTAGATACTGTAACTATCTTTCGGCTCTCACAAACCTACCCTCGGGATGGCTGGCAGAAATCCTGAAATCACGGAAGAGGAATGGCGCGACCACGGGGAGGAACCAGCGCCTGACAGCTATATTCCCGAATACGACATCACGGCAGTCCCTAACGATTTCAACGTCGCTGTCATCGTCTCGTTCATCGACGCAGGTTCTATTCGCATACCTGGATTCCAGAGAAACTTCGTCTGGGATCTAGCTCGATCCTCACGTCTAATTGAGTCCCTACTTCTCGGATTGCCCGTTCCCCAAGTGTTTCTCTACCAGCACAACAAAGATCCCCTACTACTGATTGATGGTCAGCAGAGACTCATGACGCTCTATTACTTTGTTAAGGGGCGTTTCCCAAATCGCAATGCGCGCGCCAAGATCAGGGCTCTGTTCGACGAAAGTGGCTCACTTGCTGAATCGATACTCGAGAATGATGACCTATTCTCTGATTTCCGGCTGTCACTAAAGGGACTAGGCGGAGAACCGAACGCGCAAAGCCCGTTCCACGGGAAAAAGTACGCGACACTAGGGGAGGAGAAACGAACCCTGGACCTTCGGACCGTACGGAATGTCGTGATCAAGCAGGTTAGGCCAACAGACGATCACTCTTCGATGTTTGAAATTTTCAACCGTTTGAACTCGGGGGGCTTAAATCTGTCGGCTCAAGAACTGAGGATGAGTCTGTACAACTCCGAGTTCTTGGACTTACTGCTCAAGCTGAACATGCGGTCATGTTGGCGCCGCCTGCTACCCCGGCCAGAACCTGACGTTCGCTTCAAGGACGTAGAAATTCTTCTCCGCTCATTCGCGCTTTTGCTCTGGCTCAATGAGTATCGGCCCTCAATGGTGAAGTTTCTCAATCGGTTTTCCGGAAACTGCAAGCGCAACTTCGGCCCTGATATGATCGATAAGGTGAAGTGCCTCTTTTCTGATTTTTTGGAAGCCTGTTCGGATTTGCCAGATGATGTCTTCATGGTGAAAGGTCGTTCCCGATTCAATGTGCCCCTCTTCGAGGTTGTGTTCGCGGAAGCACTGCGGCCGCGACTCGCTGACGGCTCCGCGGCTGTCAAGCCATTGCGTGCTGAGGACATTTCTGCTATTGACCAAGACCCAGCGTTTCGAGAGGCGTTGAAGGAAGGTACGACCAAGCCGGACAAAGTCAAGGCCAGACTTCGCAGTGCGAAGAGTGTCCTGTCCAGGAGATAAGTGCATATGCAGGCGCCTCCCGAGCCAGCGGAATCGTACGTCGAACGTTTGTGGGACAACCTCGTCGACTTGGAACAGTACATGTCTGGGTGCGACGCTACGATCTTAGTCAGCACACGATCAGCTTTCGCGAAGGCGATGGTTCTTGCGGCGGGGAACTGGCTTGAGCGCCGGACCGTGTGTGCTTTGCTGGACTTCGCGAACAGAGCCTCTAGTGAAGAGACGCTTGTATTGTTCGTAAGAGCGGGAGTTCTTGATCGAAGATTCCACACGCTGTTTGATTGGAAATCTGGCAAGGTCAACAGTTTCTTGAGGAAGTTCGGTACGGACTTCCGGGATAGAGTTCAAGAGGCTAGCGAGGAAAACGGAGATGTGTTAAGTGCCTCCCTCGATTTTATGGCACTTGTCGCGGAGAGGAACGCATTGGCCCACAGCAGTCAGATCGCAGATGAGGCGCAATTCTCGCCTAAGGAAGTACGTATCAAGTTTTACAATGCGGCCGGTTGGGTGTCGTGGATCGGCCGGTTTCTTGTCAATGGCCGGGCACCGTCATGGAATCCGCCGTCAGTACCAACGCCTCTTGAGTCAATATAGGCCGAGCGAAAGTGCAAACGCTGCCAGCGGGGTGCGTCGGTTGTAGACTTGTGTGATACCCTGAATGAGCCTTCGCGAGGGTGCTCTCGCCGGTTTATTCGGACTACGTATCACTCGCCGCCCGACGTATGTGGATTTGTGCGTGATCGCACTCTTGCCGCGCTTGCTGTCACTTGGGAGAATGGGTACCAGGTAGTACCAGGTACCAGCAAACAAGACAAAGGCCTTTCGCCGCGCCTCACGGGCATTCGCCCTGGTTTCGCTTCGCGAAATGGCTGGGTGCTTACATGTAAGGCGACCTTGTTACCGGGACGGTAAATCGTAAGCGTGCGGTGAAACCCATCTGGATAAGGTGACGATTTCTCGGGAGATTACTCATAGACCCGAGGACTCAAAGCCTGGATGGCATGAGACAGCCCAGACGTACGGCGGAAGAAATATTTCCGCTCATGGAACAGTATGAAGAAAGCAGCCAGACCGCTGCAGCGTTCTGTGCCGAGCGCGGCATCTCGTATGGGCAGCTGTTTTACTGGCGTCGGAAGTATCGCCTGGAGGCTGCGGCAGTGGACAGCGGCGCCTTTGTGGAGATTGGCAGACCCACGGCAGGTGAAGAGGCGCAAGTGGAGATCATGTACCCGGGCGGGATACGCGTGCGCCTCTTGGCGCCGGTATCTGCCTCGTACCTGGCGCAGCTGGTGCAGTCATGATCGGACTGGGGCCTTCGCACCGGTATTTCTTTTACCGGCCGCCGGCCGACATGCGCAAGAGCTTTGACGGTCTGTGCGCCTTGGTGAAAAGCGGCATGAAGCGGGATCCCATGTCGGGGGACGTCTTTGTGTTCGTCAACAGGAGGCGGAGCCATCTGAAGGCGCTTTCGTGGGACCGAAACGGCTTCGCCTTGTTTTACAAAAGGCTTGAAGCGGGTACGTTTGAGCTGCCGAAAGAGGATATGCCGACGTGGACGCAGATGGTGATGTTACTGGAGGGAGTGTCGCTGAAGTCCGTAAAATACCGGCGCCGGTATGCGGTTAAGAGCTGAAAATCGGGATAGATAGTATGTGGAAACGGGGAACAATACATGTGCAGGCGTTGTTGAACAGTCATGCAGCCCGAAGCACATTCCTCCCTCTCTTCTGCGGATGTTGAGACCTTCCGTGCGCAGCTTGCCGCGGTGCTTCAGCAGAACGCCAGCGTGCGCCGTGATAAGGCGCTTTTCCCTAGTGGGTGCGAATCCCACCTAGTAACTGTCGCTCCAGCTAGTAGCGGCCAAAGCGGTTTATGGAGGTAACAACATGAGCTGAAGCACTTTGGTAAAGGGTCGCTTAGGCGATTCAGCGAGCATGCAGGCCGGAACGCGTAGTGAATGCCGAGCAGGCCTCGAAACATGCAATGCGGAAGCCGACCCTCCGTTGGTAAGGGGAAGGCCGCCGGTAGTCTGGGAAGAGAACGACACAAGCACCAGATTACTTCCGCCGGGGTAGTGGCACTGGCATGCATGCAAGATGGGAAAAGTAGCAACACGGGAAGCCCTGCCGGAGGCACACGTAAGCCAACCGATTTCCCGCAAGGGACAGATTGGGCCGTCAGGGTGGCGGATGGGTCCGTAGTACCTGTGACGCGGGGTAATGCTCGTCGAGGAAAGGGACCCTCATTCAAGAGCAATACGCAAAGGGGGAAAGGCAATGGTTACTGACGCAGGTCTAACAGGATCAGAATCGGTTCGGGACCTCCAGCGCGTATTACATGTCAAAGCGAAGGAAGACCCCAAGCGTCGCTTCCATGCATTGTGTGACAAAGTGTGGAGGAAGGATTTCTTGTTCGCAGCCTGGCAACAAGTACGCCGTAACGGCGGCAGTGCCGGTGTGGATGGAGAGACGTTTCGAGACATTGAAGCGCACGGCATAAATCGATGGTTGGGGGAACTGGCGCGGGATCTAAGGGAGGGTACGTACAAACCGCGTGCGGTACGTCAGGTACTGATCCCGAAGAAGCAGCCAGGCAAGTTCCGACCGTTAGGCATTCCCTGTATTCGTGACAGGGTCGCGCAGACATCGGCAATGCTGGTGCTGGGGCCGATCTTTGAAGCGGATTTACAAGAGGAGCAATATGCCTATCGGAAGGGACGTGGCGCACAGGAAGCGGTCAATCGCGTCCACAGGCTCGTAAATACGGGCTGTCGGGAAGTGGTTGATGCAGACCTGTCGAACTACTTTGGTGAGATACCGCATGACAAGATGATGAAGTCTCTGGCGCGTCGTATCAGCGATGGTCGGATGCTCGAACTCATCAAGTCATGGCTGGTGATGCCGGTAGTGGAAGATGACGGTAAGGCAGGCAAACGCCTGACGAACCGGGCTCGGAAGGAAGGAAAGGGTACGCCGCAAGGCGCGCCAATCTCTCCCTTGCTGAGCAACATCTACATGCGCCGTTTTCTCCTTGCCTGGAAGCTGCTGGGCTATGCCCGGCGCTTCCAAGCGTCGATCGTGAACTACGCCGATGATTTTGTGGTACTCGGAAAGGCCGATGGTACAGCGATGCTGGAAGCGGTGGAGACCATAATGCAACGGCTGAAACTCCCGGTCAACGCAAGGAAGACCCGATGCGTCCGGTGCCCCGAAGAACCGTTTGAGTTCCTTGGGTACCGGATTGGGCGCAACTTTCGTCCGGGCGGCAGAGGATCCTATATAGGGACTCGCCCGAGCAAGAAGAGTGTCCAGAGCATATGCCGCAGGATCAGTGAGCAAACGGCGGCAAGGCACGGACTGCTGTCCATAGAGGAGATGGTAACACGCCTTAACTGGTTATCGACCGGATGGGCCAACTACTTCCGACTTGGACAAGTCAATCCCGCCTATGCAGGCATAGATGCACACATGAAGAAGCGGATTCGCCAGTGGCTCTGTCGCAAGCACAAGGTTCAGTCCGGGGGGGTGGGCGCGCTTCCCACACGAAGAGCTATACAAGAAGTATGGCTTGATATGCCTTGAGCCAACGACCAAGGGCCTTCCGTGGGCGAAAACATGATCTTGTCTGAAAGCCGGATGCGGTAATTCTGCACGTCCGGTTTGATGAGCGGCGGGCGGAAACGTGCTCCTAATGGGAGTAACGCGCCGCCCGTCGACTCTACCTGTCCGAGGAGAACAATCAGCAGAGCGAAGAGATAAGCCGGCTGCAGGCGAAATTGGAGAGCAAGGACAAACAGTTGGCTGAAGCCCTCCGCCTGCTCTTTGGCTCCAGGAGCGAAAGGTATGTACTGGGGCCGGAGGCGCAGCAGGGCCTCTTGTTTGACGACATGGAGGTCGAGGTGCCCCTGCCGCCCGAGCCCGAGACGGATCAGCCGAAGCGGAAGCGGCGCAAGGCCAAGCGGCGTCCGGACTTCGAGGATCTGCCGGATCACCTGCCCCGCGAGACGATCGTAATCCAGCCTGAAGAGGACACGACAGGTCTCATTTGCATCGGCATGGAGAAGACGCAGTACCTGGAGAGCGTGCCCAGCATGATAAAGGTGGTCGAGATTCATCGTCCCAAGTATGTGGACCCGACCGATGAGGACAGCGGCGTCATCATCGCCGAGTTGCCTCCGCGGCTGGTGGACAAGGGCATGGCCGGACCGGGATTGTTGGCCGATGTGGTGGTTAACAAGTACTGTGACCACTTGCCCCTGTACCGGCAGCAGCAGCGTTTCCGGCGGGAAGGCATTGAAATTGCCAAGTCCACGCTGGGAGGCTGGATAGCGCAGTCAGCGTGGCACCTTGGGCCGCTGTATGAT
Source organism: Rhodothermales bacterium (assembly GCA_965216255.1). Taxonomy (GTDB): domain Bacteria; phylum Bacteroidota; class Rhodothermia; order Rhodothermales; family Bin80. The sequence continues at coordinate 866,465 of OZ244148.1, read as the reverse complement.
GCACTCAAGCAGGAGGCGCTCTTAAGCGGGTATCTGCAGGCGGATGAGACACGTATCCAGGTCCAGGATCGAAAGAAGAAGGGCAAGACCCATCGGGGTTTTTACTGGGCGTACCACACTCCGGAGCAGAAGCTGTTTGTGATGGAGTATCGCAAGAGCCGTGCCCGTGCAGGTCCGGTGGCGTTCTTGGGTGGGTATGCGGGAGCGTTGCAGACGGACGGGTATGTGGCCTACAACGTCTTCGATGCGCATCCGTCTATGACGGTCTACGGATGCATGGCGCATGCCCGTCGCAAGTTCTACGACTGTCGTAGCTACGAACCGGAGAAGGCCGAGCACGTGTTGACAAAGATCAGGCGACTCTACGCCATAGAGCGCAGGCTGCGAGAGGAGGGAGCCAGTGCGGATCGTCGGCGCGAGGTACGTCAGGAAGAGGCCCGGCCTGTACTGGAAGCGCTGAAGCCCTGGCTGGAGGCGAACGGGGGGTTGCCCAAGAGTCCTTGGGGCCAGGCGATCAACTATACGCTCGGCCTTTGGAAAAGGCTGACCCGATACCTGGATGAGGGCCGCGTGGAGCTGGACAATAACCTCATTGAAAATGCCCTGCGGCCGTTGGTTATCGGCCGCAAGAATTACCTGTTCGCGGGATCACATGATGCGGCCCAGCGGGCAGCCGTGGTCTATTCGCTACTTGGTGATTGACCGAATACTCTCTTTTTTCGGCCTCGAATGCACAGGCACGGTTGTTTTTTGAGTTCGTTGACGGTCCGCTTCGAGTGTTTCGGCCATGCTGGCGTCTCTTGCGTGCGCGCACGGACAGTTTGCGACTCGAAGGGCGTTGTGTTCCTATCGGGAGGGCATACGTGTCCCTTGGGGACTGCGATTGGGACCTTTCTACGAGGTGGTAGCGGGCCTACGCCGCGCGCTTTCGCCGACGCCTCATTCGTGCCCGTTCCTGGGCGCGCACCAGGCAACCCAGCCGGTGCACGTCGACCGCCAACACCGACAGGCTCACCATCAGCGCGAAGTTCTCCGGACTCTTCTCCCGCACCAGCGCACCGCCCCGAAGTCCGAAATTGGCCAGACACGACTCGACGGCCGGGTGCTGCCGCCGCGCTGCCTTGAACGCAGGCGCGTGCTCCCGCGCACGCTCCGTCAGAGAAAGCTTGCCCTTCTTCGGAAGCGCATTGAGCGCCAGCCGAGCATCCAATGCTTCTCGATTCTTCAAGCTATGAAAGCCCCGGTCAAAACTGCACGCATTAAACTCTGGAAAAGCCGCCTGCACCGCGTCAATGATCGGTACCGCCACCTCTACATCTGATGTGTCCCACAGGATGTGATAAGCCAAAATGAACCGGTGCTCATCTTCTACCAGTGCGACCGGAAGGCCCAGCTCCACCAGCACGCCCGCCTTGCCTTTGCTGATCCAACGCGTATGTGGCTTGTGGATGGAAAACACTTTCCGCGCATGTGGAATCTGCTTGCCCAAGAGGATGCGACGCCGGATTTGATCCACCAACAAGTCCACATAGTGCAAGTAATACGCGATATCCGCTCGCGCCGCCTCCGATTTCTGCGCCGTGGCCAAGGCATTTAACAGCGTACGGGCACGTGCTGCAGTCTGTGTGCACTGGCGCAAGTACGCCTGCACTCCTTTCGGATTCTGCCGGTAGCGCGGGGCCGTCCGCACCCGGCTGAAGGCCTGGTATACCTTCCGCGTGCGATACGCATGCTTGCGCCAGCCCGGAAGAGCGAATGCCGCAGCCGAGCGTGCACTCACACGTATTAGACCACGAACCGCATCCCAGCACAGACCCACATCGGTGGGATAGTGCACATGCGTCTTAACCACCCTGGAATCGCAGCGACCGGCTAGCGCGGCCCCAGACTTTTTTCCAGCCACCTTGTGCCCCGTCTGCACTATCAATTGGGTCACCTTCTGGACCAGCTTCGGCGTCAAAAGCTGCACGTTGTCCACCAGCCGCTGTCTGCTGTACTTCACCTCGTCAAACCCGGCGTCTCCGTGCCCCAAGAGCTCCCGCAGCAAGAGATCGTTGTTGGCCCGGTACAACAAAGCATCGTAGTCCAGATCCAGGCACTGCTTGACTATCGCAAACACGATGACGCGCCATAGATCCATGCCCGGGCGTCCGACATCTTTACGTTTACCCGGCTGAAAGTGCGCCTCCAGAATCGTGAACAAGGCCGCACGAGATTCCGCCGTGCAGTAGACGCACTGCAGACCCTTGAGCACCGCACTCATGTCGTCGCGCATTCTCGGGTCTATGGCAATCTCCTCCATCGGCGTACTATCGAGTGCACGGCACTCTGGGACAATCTTGCGCATGGTTTCCCTGGCGAATGTGAGCTGTTTTGCGCTCTTAAACGCCGGCCCATTTAACAACGAAGTGCAACACTTGATTTGGATGACAGCGCGCTAGCAAGCGCGTATTCATCACGCTGATTACATGTGAGCGAGATGATGCCGGTACGCTCCGTTAAGACATCATTGGAGGGTATCAAATGGCGACGGGCTATCATCATCTTTCCTATGAGGAAAGGTGCCAGATTCACGCATTGAGGAAGCGAGCTGATTCGCTGCGCGAGATTGCGCGACAGTTGGGTCGCTCGCCATCGACGATCAGCCGGGAGTTGCATCGCAACAGCGGAGGTAGGGGCTACCGGTATCAACAGGCTACCCGCTTGGCCAGCGGGCGGCGGAGGAAGGCATCGTTGCGTCCACGGAAGATGACTGAAGCGATGTGGTCTCTTGTGCGTGAGAAGCTCGCCCTGCACTGGAGTCCAGAGCAGGTCTCGGGTCGACTTCGTCGTGATGGTGTCGTTTCGGTAAGCACCACATGGATTTACAGGCATAGCTGGGTGGACCGAGCGGCTGGCGGATCGTTGTACAAGCTGCTGCGTCGCCGTGGTAAGCGGTACAACAGGCGTAACAAGAGCGGTGCTGGGCGCGGCCTGATACCGCACCGTGTAGACATCAGCGAACGTGATCCCATTGTAGAGCAGAAGACGCGGATAGGCGACTGGGAGGTTGATACGATCATCGGGGCGAAACAACAGGGAGCACTGGTATCCATGGTCGATCGCGCCTCGAAATTCACGTTTCTTGAGCACGTTGCGTCAAAGGCTGCGATCGGGGTCCGCCATGCGATCATAGGTTGTCTCAGTCCGGTAAAGGACCGGGTACTTACTATCACGGCGGACAATGGCAAGGAGTTCGCTCATCATCGGCAGATCGCCAGCGCGCTTTCCGCATCGTTTTACTTTGCGAGGCCATACCACTCCTGGGAGCGTGGTCTGAACGAGCACACCAACGGCCTGGTGCGAGAGTACTTCCCGAAGGCAACCAACTTTCACACGGTTGAACCGGCAGCGGTGAGGCGGGTGCAAGCGCAATTGAACAACCGTCCGCGCCGATGCTTGGCCTACCGCACGCCGGCGGAGGTTTTCCTTCCTGCACTAGAGGGCGTGGCAGCCTCCGCGTCCATGGTCTGAGTCGGGTCGTCGCCAGAAAGACCCATAGACCATTGTACCATGTTCGGGTGACATCATGCGTGCCTACACGCAGGGGAAGAGCCATGCTCGCCCGTCGGCATTGGCTGCCTCAAAGGTCAAGGAGCGCGAATTTCTTCGGCCAGCAAGCAGCTTCTTCTCCGGTCGGGCTCCGCCCGCCCTCCGAAGAAGCTCGTTTTCCGCGTTGCCTGTGCTATCTTCTGTCTCTACTCAGGGGCATACCACCTTGTCTACAGTTGTTGCACTTCGGACTTTAATTGGCGGCCCAAATCGGCTATACGTCCCTCAGATTCACCGCCAATTGCAAGATATAACCGATTGTTTATTGAAGATTTAAAGTATTTTCGTACAAGCACTACTTGGCACGTGCAAGCTACACGGTGTCAATCCCCAGGAGTGGCTCACGGACGTGTTCGAGCGCATCCCGACGCATCCGGCCAGGCGCGTAGCTGACCTCTTGCCTCATCATTGGCAGAAGGCACGGCAAGCTGACAAAAACAAGGCGGCATAGCTGCCAAGCACCGAGTGTGCCGGATCCGGCAAGCCCACCTGCTCTCCGCCTTCCAGCCGTCCTGTACCCATCGGCACACCTGTAGCTGCCGCTGACCTGTACTTCACCGGACGCTTACGTTTGCCCACGGTCTCGGAGCGGGTCACATCAGCGGCGACTCTCGAATGGATATCATACAGGCCTACGGCTGGTGGGAACAACCGGAGGTCCTAACCGGCCCGCCGTGGATTTACCACGCGGAATCCTTAGGACGCTGAGGAGCGCAGCAAGGCGGACCCGGTGGAGGCAGGACCTTTGCCTACGATGTGAACGGTGACGGATTGAATGATGTCGTCACCAGTCTCGAAGCGCACGGTTTCGGCCTTGCCTGGTTTGAGCAAAAGCGTGCACCGGACGGCAGTATCTCGTTCGAACAGCACACGATCATGGACGATTTCGTGCATCCGAATGAGGGTGTGGTGTTCGCGGCGCTGCACGCGTTGGCGCTAGCCGACGGTGACGGCTTAAAGGACATCGTAGCAGGGAAGCGCTGGTGGGCGCATTTCGGGGGAAATCCATCGGATCCCGACCCCTTCGGGCCTCCGGTTATCTACTGGTTCCGGCTCGTCCGCAATGGTAAGAGGGTGCAGTATGTAGCGGAACTCATAAACAACCACAGCGGCGTCGGAATCGATCTGGCGGTAGCTGATCTTAACAAGGACGGGCTCGCCGATGTATTGACCGCCACGCGGTACCGAGCCATTATCTTTCTCAGCCGCTGGTTAGGAGGCGGGTGGCCTCGGCCGTCACCAAGGCCTTGTGGCTCAACTCCGGTGCCGCGTCGGCGCGGATTATGGTCGGGGCCACACCAGACGAAACGGTCTCTAGCGGCCCGCCACGTCCGCCTTAGGAAAGAAGTAAGGCCAGGCATGGCCGTGCAGCGCTATTTATCGGCCGTAAATGGAGGAGCCAATGAGCGGACTCGAACCGCTGACCTGCTCATTACGAGTGAGCTGCTCTACCAACTGAGCTACATTGGCAAGTGGCCGGTTCCACGCAGATTTGGGCATTTTGATCCAGCCGGCGCGCTTTGTGAGAGCGGCATGCTGGATTGTCTAGCGCTATCAAATCTCTACGCGGATCAAATCAAGTTCGTTTGTCTCCGGAACCAATGTGGCGAGCCGTAATTCTTGTGGCCATTCTTCCTGGAGAAGCCCCGAAGGCGCCGGCACCGGGCGCTAGGATCTGACCACCTGCCCCAGATGGGCCAGATACAGACTTCATTCGACGAGCTCTTGCGGCTGCTGAGGCCAGTTCATGACCTGGAAGCTGCGGCCGAACTCCTGGAGTGGGATCAAGAGACCTACATGCCACGCGGCGCCTCCGAGGCAAGGGGCCGCCAGCTAGCTACCCTGAGAAAAACCGCCCATGAGCGATTTACGGCTGATCGCGTGGGTGTCTTGCTGGATGCCCTGTCGGGAGCGTACGACAACCCGCTATCATTTGAGGCGAGTTTGGTCAGGGTGGCCCGGCGTGACTTTGTCCGCGCCCGGCGGCTCTCGGCGACCTTCGTTGCCGAAATGGCCGAGACATGCGCGCGCGCCAAGGCCGCTTGGCGTGCGGCGCGTGAACAGGATGATTTTTCCTGCTTCGCTTCGCACCTCCAGCATGTGGTGGACCTTTGTATTCAAAAGGCGGAGGCCCTGGGCTACGCTTCCTCCCGCTATGATGCGCTGCTCGAAGAATATGAGCCCGGCATGAAGACAGACACGGTACGTTCCATATTTGGATATTTGCGCCGTGAGCTCGTGCCCATCGTGGATGCGCTAAGTGACATCGCGCCTCCGGAGGACCGCTTTCTCTACGAGGCCTACAGTACTGAATCCCAGTGGAGATTTGGGATAAATGTGCTGCGCGACATCGAATACGATATGGATCGGGGCCGGCAGGACATTTCAGCACATCCGTTCAGCACGTCCTTTTCGACTACGGACGTGCGCATAACGACCCGCATTCACCGGAATTATTTGCCGACGGCGCTCTTTAGCACGCTGCACGAAGCCGGACACGCTCTCTACGAACAGGGCATTGATCCCGAGCTTGAAGGGACGCTACTTGCTTCTGGAACGTCCCTTGGCATGCACGAATCACAGTCGCGACTCTGGGAGAACCAGGTCGGAAGAAGCCGGCCTTTCTGGGATTGCTACTTCGGGAAGCTGCGTCGGCAATTCGCTCACCAGTTGGGCGGCGTCTCCCAGGAGGCATTTTTCCGCGCCATCAACAAGGTTGCGCCGTCACTGATCAGGGTAGAGGCCGACGAGGTGACCTACAACCTGCACATCATGCTTCGTTTTGAACTGGAGCTGGCGCTAATAGAGGGAGGCATGGCCGTAAGTGAACTACCCGATGCCTGGAATGCGCGCATGGAAGAATACCTGGGAATCCGGCCCGATTCTGATGCACGGGGGGTGTTACAGGATATTCACTGGTCGCTCGGTGCCTTTGGCTACTTCCCCACTTATACCTTGGGCAATCTCATGTCGGCCCAGCTATTCGCACGTGCCCGGGAAGCCATGCCAAGTCTGGACGAGTATATTGCGTGCGGGGATTTCTCCAAGCTGCTTCACTGGCTTAGGGAAAATATCCACGTGTTTGGACGGAAGCTGGAGGCAGAAGAGATACTGGAGCGTGCAGTCGGCCAACCTCTTTCTGCCAAGCCTTGGCTCGAGTATGTTCGGAACAAGTTCGGGCTCCTGTATGGCATGTTGTGAGTACTTAACTTAAGCGGCGAAAACAACAAGGAGGAGAAAGAATGGTTACCAGGACGGACATAGGCATCGAGTTTCATACCGAGACCGAGGAGTTTACAGACCTCCTCCGCAACAAGGTCGAGAATAGGCTACAGAGGCTGGCCGGTGGTCACCGCGGCATCTCGGGGGCGAGTGTGGCGGTCAACCCGGTAGGCGGCACCAACCGGCACACGGAATATCGAGTGCGGATCGTTATCTACCATAAGTTGGGAAATGTCGCTGCGGTACGCGTAGCCGACACGGTGTCGCATCCGGTGCTGGAAGCGTTGGATGCTGTTGAACGGCAGGTCCGCGAGCAGAGGGAGCGGAGCCGTAAAAAAAACCGTGCCCGGAGGCCCGACGCTAGTCGCTGATCCGCACCCGACCGCTCGGAAACGTACTTACCTGATTTGCGAGCGTGTAATTGTTGGCCACGAGGGGCGTGCCGGGCACGCGGCCATCGAAGAGCACCAAGTACGACGGATCCGGACTCGGATCAGGATCGGGCTCGAGCGACACGAAGACCCGGGCAGCACCTACAGATGTGGGGAATGTCAGCCCATCCGGGGCTTTCTCCAGAAAGTCCTCTCCGGGATAGGAAAATCCTGGCAGGGAGCCGCTATGGGGAGCCGCACCATCGGCTGTGGAGGGTCCGAGGATGGGGCCGGTGGTGACCGTTATCCCGTCAATGGACACCCATCCATGGTAATTCCATCCCGTTAGGGGAAAAGGGACCATCAGGCCGCGCGCGGGTATGCCCCCCGTAATGTTGATAAACCAGAGGCCACTGTCTTCGTTGCTGTCTGGGCCATTCGTCGGGGTTGACAGAATGAAAGTGCCGGTGGCCGCACCAATGGATGCGTGGATGCCTTCTAAGACCGTTAGGTCGGCGCGTAGCTCTGCAAATGTGCCGGCTACGAGCCGTGTTCTGCTCGGCGCATGGTCTGCGTCTCCTCCCGGCTCTATGGTTATGAAAAACTGCGCCGATTCGGTCAGGTCCACGGAACCGGTGAATTTACCTCCCAGAACAGGGCTTCCACCCAAGTCCAAGATATTTCCGTCGAGGTCTGCGGTAAACTTGCCCGTGGAAAACTCCTCACCGCCTGCACTGGCCGTCCAGCCCTCGTAGTGATAGCCATCTGGCAGCGGCATTAGATCGTACAGGACGAGGTGCACAGAATAAAGACCGACTTCCTCGGTCTCTGCCGAAGTGCTGTCACAAGCGGCGGCTACAAGCGGCAGGAGCACGAGATAAGCGCGGGTAGGCATGATTCCAACGCATTAGCATTTGACGATTGTCCAACGCAAGCCTTCGCGTTTCGTTGCCTGCAGCGAGGCATAATCACGGTCCCGGAAGAAACGCCCCGTCAGGCCTGGCGTAATGCAGCCCCTTGGCAAGAATGATCCAGCATGGAGATTCAAAGGCCGGATTGGCACCCGGGGTCGTGGCAGGATAGGGAAGTGGTCCAGCCTATCGCATACCCCGAAGCCGCTGCACTGCGGGCGGTGCTGGATGAAATCCGGCTGCTACCGCCGCTCGTTACGTCCTGGGAAATCGAGGCCCTGCGCGTGCAGCTTGGCGAGGCCGCTGTCGGCCAGAGGTTTTTGTTGCAAGGTGGAGACTGCGCAGAGAGTTTTGGAGACTGCCGGGAAAATGTCATAGAGAATCGCCTCAAGATCCTGCTGCAGATGAGCGTTGTTCTCATCTACGGCCTCAGGAAACCGGTGGCACGCGTTGGACGCTTCGCTGGGCAGTACGCCAAGCCGCGCAGTGAGGCCGACGAAACACGTGGTGCCACTACGCTTCCAAGCTATCGGGGCGACAACGTAAACGGAGACGCCTTCACACAGCAGGCACGCCGCCCGGATCCGAAGAGACTTCTTAGGGCTTATCACTGTTCGGCGATGATACTCAACTACGTGCGTGCGCTCTCCGTCGGCGGATTCGCGGACCTGCAAAACGTAGGCTATTGGAATTTGGATTTCGCGGCCCGCTCCCCGCTGATCCACGAGTATCAGTCGATTGTCCGCACTGTCCGTGACGCCCTGCAGTTTGCAGATACGGTAGCGGAAGGGCCGATCAGCGGGCTGAGCCGGGTGGATTTTTATACCAGTCATGAGGCGCTGCATCTTCCGTTTGAACAGGCTCTGACCCGCTTCATGCGGCACGGGGCCGGGCATTACAACCTGTCCACGCATTTTCCGTGGATCGGCAAACGGACGGCATCTCATTCGGGAGCCCACGTGGAATACATGCGCGGCATCCGCAATCCCATTGCCGTAAAGGTCGGACCTGACATGGACCCCGGCGAGTTGAGGAGGCTGATACGAATTTTGGATCCTGCCAATGAACCGGGACGACTTACGCTAATTACCCGATTCGGAGCACAGCACATTGAGCGCAGCCTGCCGCGCCTGGCGCAGGCTGTCAGGTCGTCCGGGAGCGCCGTGCTTTGGTGCTGCGATCCTATGCATGGCAATACGGAGCGCGCGGAAAACGGACGCAAGACACGCCGCTTTGAGAATATCCTTGCAGAGCTGGAACTGGCTTTTGACATACATGCGCGCACCGGGACCGCGCTGGGCGGAGTACATTTTGAGCTAACGGGAGAGGACGTGACGGAATGCCTCGGCGGCGCCAGTGGCATCGCCGAGGCCGACCTGGACCGGGCCTACCATTCTCGCATTGATCCCCGGCTCAATGCGGAGCAGTCGCTTGAGATGGCGCTGCGCATTGTACAGAAGTGTCAGCAAATGGACGTGCAGGTGTGATGGCAGACATGCAATCCCTTGTGCTTGAGGCGCCGGGACGACTTGTCTGGCGAAAAGACACGGTGCCTGTGCCACTTGTGGGCGAAGCCCTCGTGTCCTCGGTGTGCGTCGGCATTTGTGGCAGCGACCTGCACGCGTTCGCGGGGCAGCAGCCAGTTTTTACCTACCCGAGGCGCCTCGGGCATGAGCTGGCCGTGCGGATTGTGGAAGCGGATTCACTGGCAGCAGGCACGCTCTGCGCCGTCGATCCGTACTTGTGTTGCAGGAGGTGTGCAGCCTGCCGGCGGGGCTTTACCAACTGCTGCGAAGAGCTCGTGGTGCTGGGTATCCATCGCGACGGCGGCTGTGCCCCGTTCTTTACCGTTCCGGCCACCCAGCTATATCCGAGTCCTGTCCTCTCTGCCGAAATATTGGCCCTGGTAGAGCCTCTGGTTGTGGGCCGGCATGCCATTGTGCGCTCGCGGGTGGTAAAAGGGGAGCCCACCCTGGTCACGGGGCTTGGCCCGATCGGGCTGGCCGCTGCGTTCTTTGCCCGGGATATCGGTGCCACGCTGGCACTGGTAGATGCCCGCGCTGATCGCCGTCGGGCTGCCGGAAAAGTACTGGAGCAGGCCCGGGTCTTGGCGCCAGGGCGCGCGTTGGAGCGGCAACTGCGCACGTATTTTGGCGGCGACTTGCCCCGCGTGGTAGTGGATGCGACGGGAAACGAGCAAGGCATGCAAGAAAGCTACCGCCTTACGGGGCCTGGAGGCAGAATGGTGTGCGTGGGCATCATCCCCGGGGACTTTGCGTTTCCAGACCCCGATTTTCACCGCCGCGAATTAACGGTACTCGCAAGCCGCAACGGTCGCAGCGAAGACTTCCGGCATGTTCTTGCGCGCCTTGAAAGAGGCATGCCGGAGGCGGCGAAACTCATTACCCACCGCTACGCGTTGGAGGAGCTTCCGGGGCGCTTCGCCGCCCTGGCCACGACGCCGGGGCTAGTCAAGGCGATGATTGCCGTCGAGTGACGGCGCGCGGTCCTTCCGACATATCACCAATTACAACGCATGAGCCCGTCCTATAACATGACGCGTGAAGAGCCGGTGGCCTGGCAGGATGTCAGCACCCGCGCCACGTTCATTACGCGGACCTACATGCACCTTCTGGGTGCCATATTGCTTTTTGTTCTCCTCGAGATGTGGCTTTTCTCCAGCGGACTTGCCGAACAGATTGCCGGGGTCCTACTCGGCGTATCCTGGCTGGTGGTCCTTGGTGGGTTCATGGTGGTCGGCTGGTTCGCGAGCAAGACTGCGCTACGTTCTCGGTCCGTGGGGGCGCAGTATGCCGCGCTCGGAGCGTTTGTTCTTGCGGAGGCCATCATCTTCGTGCCGCTGCTCTTTCTGGCCACGGCGGTGGCGCCCGGGGCCATAGAAAGCGCCGCGTCCGTAACCATCCTCGGTTTCGCGGCCCTTACCGGCGTCGTGCACGTGATGAGGCGTGACTTCTCGTTTCTGGCTGGGGCGCTGCGCTGGGGCTTCATTATGGCTATCGTCCTGATTGTGGCCTCGGTGATATTCGGGTTCAATCTGGGTACTTTCTTTTCCGTGGGTATGATTGCGCTTGCCGGAGGCGCAATACTCTACGACACTTCGAACGTCATGAATCATTTTCCGCAGGACCGGCATGTCGGCGCCGCACTGCAGCTATTTGCCTCGGTAGCACTGCTGTTCTGGTACGTGCTGACCTTCTTTATCCAGACGCGAGACTAGCGGTCTGCACGGCATCCTTGAATCCACTGAGTTAGCACATTGCGAACGACGTTTGATCTGATAACGATGGGGCGCTCCTCCATCGACCTCTACGCCAACGATGTTGGTGCGCCCTTTCCGGACATCAAGAGCTTTGCCGCGTACGTAGGGGGATCGCCGACAAATATCAGCGTCGGGGCCCAGCGGCTGGGGCTGCAAACGGCACTGCTGACGGCCGTCGGGGAGGATCCCGTTGGAGACTTTGTAACACAATTCCTGGAGCGGGAGGGTGTAGAGACCGGCTTCATAGCCCGCAAGCCGGGTCGCAGGACCAGCGCGGTTATCCTCGGTATTGAGCCCCCGGACCGCTTCCCCCTGGTCTACTATCGCGACCATTGCGCAGACAACGCGCTTAGCATAGAGGATGTCCAGGGAACGCCCATTGCAAACAGCCGCGCGTTCGAGTTTGCGGGTACGAATCTGAGCAAGGAATCCAGCCGCAGCGCAACCCTGTTTGCGGCAGAAGTTGCTCGCGCCGCGGGCGTCCCCGTCATTCTGGACTTGGATTTCAGGCCGGATCAGTGGCATGATCCGCGTGCATTTGGTATAGCGATCCGTGCAGCCCTGCCTCTTGTAGACATTGTCATCGGGACGCAGGACGAAATCAAGGCGGCAGCACTGGACGATGCCGCCAAGGTAAGCCTCACCCATCAGCAGGTATCCGATGCCCGCGTGAGCGGCGATCTGGCGGCGGCCATAGCCATGCTGCTTGCTGCGGGCTCCACGGCGCTCGTGGAAAAGCAGGGAGCGCGCGGCGCCTGCATCCACCAGAAAGACGGCGCCTGCCTTGATGTTGCAGGGTTCCCCGTCGAAGTCTATAATATTCTGGGTGCCGGCGACGCCTTTGCGGCAGGCTTTATCTACGGCTACGTGAACGAATGGCCGTGGTATGCGGCTGCGCGCCTGGGAAACGCGTGCGGCGCCATCGTGGTTACGCGCCACGGGTGCGCCAACTTCATGCCCACCATGGAGGAAGTAGAGCGGTTTGTGGCGCCAAGGGGTGGGCTCTAGCACTATTAAGGGGATACCATGGCAACGGTAAGGATGACGATGGCGCAGGCCATTATCGCGTTTCTGAAAAACCAGTTTGTTGAGCGCGACGGCCATGAGCAGCCGTTCTTCGGAGGATGCTTCGGCATATTCGGACACGGCAACGTTGCCGGCATAGGGCAGGCGCTCCAGGAGCATCTCGATTTTCGCTACTACCAGTGCCGCAATGAGCAGGCGATGGTGCATGCGGCGGCAGCCTATGCAAAGATGAAGAACCGTCTGCAGACCCTGGTGTGTACCTCTTCGATTGGGCCCGGAGCAACGAATATGGTCACGGGCGCCGCCGTGGCCACCATTAACCGGCTACCCGTGCTGCTTCTGCCGGGTGATCTGTTCGCACGGCGCAATGTTGCCCCCGTACTCCAGCAGCTCGAAAGCGAGCACACCCAGGATATTTCCGTAAATGACTGCTTTCGTGCCGTGAGTCGGTACTGGGACCGCATTAACCGGCCGGACCAGGCCATCACTGCGCTCCCGGAGGCGATGCGGGTGCTCACGAGCCCGGCGGATACCGGCACGGTGACCCTGGCGCTGCCGCAGGATGTGCAGACGGAAGCCTATGACTATCCCGAGTCGCTTTTTGAAAAGCGAACCTGGCACGTGGCGCGTAGCCGGCCGGATGCGGCAGCGCTGGCGCGTGCGGCCGAATGGATTCGGCAGAGCCGCCGGCCGCTTATAGTGGCAGGAGGCGGCGTGCACTACAGCGAGGCGACCGATGATCTGCGGCGCTTCGCGCTGCGCCGCGGCATCCCTGTTTGTGAAACCCATGCCGGGAAGGGTAGCCTGGGCTACGACGACCCGCTCTGCCTCGGCGCCGTAGGGGTTACGGGGACCTTCGCGGCGAACCGCGTGGCAAGAGATGCCGACCTCGTTGTCGGCATAGGAACCCGCTACAGCGACTTTACCACCGCGAGCAAGACACAATTTCGACATCCGGATGTCCGCTTCATTAATATCAACGTGGCGGATTTCGACGCGCACAAACATGCTGCCGTGCCGTTAGTTGGCGACGCCAGGGCCACGCTGCACGAGCTGAATGCGCAGCTAGGGGACTACAGGATTGACGATGCCTATTGCACGCACTGCATGGAGCTCAGCGCGGAGTGGGACCGAGAGGTTGAGCGCATCTACGGTATTCGCCATGCACCGCTGCCAAGCCAGGGGGAAATCATTGGGATCGTCAACGAACAGGGCGATGCGGACGGGGTCGTGGTGTGTGCAGCGGGCAGCCTGCCGGGAGATCTCCACAAGCTTTGGCGGACGCGGCATCCCAAGCAATATCACATGGAGTATGGATACAGTACGATGGGCTACGAAATAGCTGGAGGCCTGGGAATCAAGATGGCGGATCCGGACAGGGAAGTGTATGTCCTGGTCGGGGACGGCAGTTACCTCATGCTCTCTTCCGATCTCGTGACGTCTATTCAGGAAGGCTACAAGCTAACGGTCGTATTGATGGACAACCAGGGTTTCAAGAGCATCGGCGCATTGAGCAGATCTCTTGGCCAGGACGGCTTTGGAACGCGGTACGCCTACCCGCAGGCAGGCTGCCTGCCGGGGGACGGGGAGGCCCGTGTGCGACCACTGCCCGTCGATCTGGCAGCCAACGCGGAATCGCTGGGCGCCCACGTAATCCGGTGCGCCGGCTACGAGGAAGTTGCCAGCGCACTGAAGGCTTCCAGGTCTGTCAACAAGACGACCGTTATTTGTGTGGAGACCGACCGGTATGAGGATGTGCCGGGATATGAGAGCTGGTGGGACGTGCCCGTGGCCGAGACAAGCAAAATGGCCAAGGTGAACGCCGCACGTAGGGCGTGGGAGGCTAGCCGCTCGCAGGAACGGTATTTCTTGTAGACATTCGGATGGGTGACCGGGCACCGATGGAATGCAGCCGTCATGCGCGGCAACAGCATGGATATCCAGGCGTTCGGGTACCGTAATTTTTCGGCGTATTTTACGGCCTGATCGGTCATCATCGAAACGTACCTCCGATGTGGGTTGTGCCAGCCTTGGTCCGGGTCAGCTTGCTGCTCTCCCGAGAGGATAATCAGGAACTAGCGAGATAACAAATGGCAGATGGGTGTGCTTCAATGCGGCGGGGCGTAAGAGCTGTTATGCGGAGGATCTCTTTGACGGGCACGTGCTGGGATTACGGGCGGCTTGGGGCCCCCGTGCTAATCTTGTGGGCCGCGCTGAATTTGGCCGGACTTTCCGCATGCCGGCCTAGTGATTCCGCACTCGAAGCGCCCCGGCTTCGATTCGTTTTCGTAACACATGGGCAGGCTTCCGATCCGTTTTGGTCGGTCGTGCAAAATGGGGCCAATGTGGCTGGCGGCGAGGTTGGAGCGCGCATTGAATATCAGGCTCCGGAGTCATTCGATATGGTGACGATGGCGCAACTGATTGATGCGGCTGTGGCGTCCAGGCCGGATGGATTGGTGGTCAGCCTCCCGGATGCGGATGCCCTTGCTCCATCGCTTCACGCGGCACGGGAGGCAGGCATCCCCATGATCAGCATCAACTCCGGTAGTGGCGCCGCGGAGCGTCTCGGAAGCCTGTTGCATGTGGGCCAAACCGAATACGAAGCGGGCTACGGCGGTGGTGAGCGCATGGCTGCAGCCGGAGTACGGAGGGCACTGTGCGTTAACCAGGAAGTGGGCAATCTCGCTCTGGATCGTCGTTGCGACGGCTTCGGGGCCGCGCTGCGCGCTGCGGCGGGCGAAATGAAAATACTGGCGGTAGAGCTTGCCGACCCGACGGAAAGCCAGCATCGCATAGAGGCCGCCCTCGGAGCAGATCCCCTCGTTGACGGCTTGCTGACCCTGGGCCCCACCGGTGCCATGCCTGCACTGCGTGCGCTGCGCGAAACCGGTCGTGATGGCCGCATTCGCCTGGCTACCTTTGATGCAAGTCCAGAGATTTTGCAGGCCATTGAGGACGGAGCCATGCTTTTTGCCATTGATCAGCAACAGTATATGCAGGGATATCTTCCTGTCGTGCTGCTCGCGCTGTACAGACGCAATGAAAACCTCCTCGCGCACGATGTCATTCGCACCGGTCCGGGGTTCATTACGGCGGATAATGTCGCTCGCCTTCGCGAGCTTTCGCGCCAGGGGACGCGGTAAGGCGGCAAGCGGTGACGGGATAGCCACCGCCTTACGCGGCCGTAGTGTGGGCTGCCTACGTAACCCATGATCCTGTACCAGCACCTGCGACGTATTTTTTTTCTCCGACGGATTCTGGCTCGGCCAGAGCTTGCTTCCGTGGCCGGCGCCGCTGGTGTGTGGGTCTTTTTCGCGGCGGTTGCCGGCGACACGGGTTTCCTGACGCTACGAGGGACGGCTACCTACCTGGAAGTATCTGCGGAGCTGGGCATTATTGCCATTGCGGTGGCGCTGCTCATGATAGCCGGGGAATTCGATCTGTCGGTGGGTTCCATCATCGGGGCCGCGAGCATGCTGCTAACCGTTCTATGCGTACAGTTTGGGTGGAATCTCTGGGCATCCCTTCTCGCCGTGATCCTGTTTGCGGTGATTGCGGGATTATTCAATGGCTATCTGGTCATCCGGACGGGTCTGCCCTCCTTCATTGTGACACTGGCAACCCTCTTTATCTTCCGCGGCGCAACCATCGGAGGGACGCGTCTTATCACGGGGAGGACGCAGCTTGGCGGTTTGCAGGATGCAGCCGGATACGATGCTGCGCGGCATATTTTCGCCGGGGAAATTCCGGTTGCAGGGGTAGACTTTCCGATTTCCATCCTTTGGTGGCTGGCGCTGGCTGCGCTGGCCACCTGGGTGCTGCTGAGGACTCCCTTTGGCAATTGGGCTTTCGGTACCGGGGGCGATGCCATGGCTGCACGCAGCGTCGGTGTTCCTACGGGACGCGTGAAGGTCACGCTTTTTGTGACCACGGCTTTGGCTGCAGCGTTCGTGGGTGTGATGCAGGCCGTGGCATTTAGCGGGGCGGATGTCCTGCGTGGTGAATTGCGAGAGTTTCATGCCATCATCGTCGTGGTAATCGGAGGCACGCTGCTTACCGGGGGGTACGGCTCAGCCGTCGGCGCCGTATTCGGTGCACTTATATTTGGCATGGTGCGCCAGGGGATCGTGTTCTCCGGTGTGGACGCAGACTGGTTCCAGGTGTGTCTGGGAAGCATGCTGCTTGCCGCCGTCCTGGTTAATCACGTGGTGCGTCAGCGGACCCTGCGAATATGAACAAGGCCAAAATGGAGCAGCCCCTGCTGGAAATAAGGTCGCTATCCAAGCACTTCGGCCGCGTGATGGCGCTGGAAGGCATTGACATGGGGGTGCGCGCCGGCGAAGTAACCGCACTCCTGGGCGACAATGGGGCCGGGAAGTCCACGCTGATAAAATGCCTTTCAGGCTTTTATGCCCCCGATGCCGGGGGTATTCTGATGGAGGGTGCCCCCGTGGTCTTCCGGTCGCCGCGGGACGCCATCCGCCACGGCATCGCGACCGTGTACCAGGATCTGGCCATGATCCCGCATCTCAGTGTGGCCCGCAACTTCGTGCTCGGAGCGGAGCCGAAGCTGGGGTGGGGGCCGCTACGGCGTCTCGATATCCGGGAAGCGGACCGAATGACCCGTGAAGGACTCGCCCGCCTCGGAATAAAGCTCCGCACGACCACGCAGCCGGTTGGCACACTCTCCGGCGGCGAGCGCCAGTCTGTCGCCATTGCGCGGGCCGTGCATCTGGGCGCACGCGTCTTGATTTTAGATGAGCCCACGTCCGCGCTCGGCGTCTCCGAGGCTGCTGCCGTGCTGGAGGATATAGACGCCGCCCGCAATCGCGGCGTCGGTGTTATCTTCATCACCCACAATGTGCATCATGCCTACCCGGCATCCGATACATTTACCATACTGCGCCATGGACGGCTCTTCGGCACGTTTCGCAAAGATGAGATCACCCGCGAACAGGTGTTAGAAATGATGGCTGCCGCCTAAGGCATTGAAACGTCTCCAAACGCCCCCCCCCCATGACTGACGCTGCAATACTGCCGAATTATATCAACGGGAGCTGGACGCAGTCGCGTGCATCCGGCTTTGTTGAGGCGACGAACCCTGCCACCGGCGCCATGCTGGCACGCGTGCCGCTGTCACCTGCAGAAGAGGTAGCATCTGCGGCGCAGGCCGCATCCCGCGCCTTTGCAACGTGGCGCCGCACGCCGGCGACTGAACGCATCCAATTTCTGTTTGCCTACAAGCGGTTGCTGGAAGAGCATCTGGACAGTCTTGCCCGAACGATAACGGAAGAATGTGGCAAGACGCTTGCCGAAAGTCGCGGCGAATTGAGACGAGGCATCGAGAACGTTGAAGTAGCCTGCGGCATCCCCATGCTGATGCAGGGCAATAACAATGAAGACATTGCACGGGGCATTGACGAGCATATGATTCGGCAGCCGCTGGGCGTGGTAGCGGCCATTACACCGTTCAATTTCCCGGGCATGATACCGCTCTGGTTCCTGCCATATGCCATTGCGTGCGGCAACTGCTTTATTCTCAAGCCCAGTGAAAAGGTGCCGGTGACGAGTCACCGTCTGGTCGAACTTCTTGCACAAACGGGACTGCCGGATGGCGTCGTACAGTTGCTCCACGGTAGCAAGCCAACCGTAGACGCCCTGCTTGAGCACGAGGCTGTCCGGGCCATAAGCTTTGTGGGCTCCACGCCGGTGGCGCGCTATGTGTATGCGCAGGCGGCAGCCCACGGCAAGCGCGCGCAGTGCCAGGGTGGCGCCAAGAATACGGCTGTTATACTGCCGGATGCTGCCATGGACATGACCACGAAGATTGTAGCTGACTCGGCCTACGGCTGTGCTGGGCAGCGCTGCCTCGCGAATTCGCTGGCCATCACGGTGGCAGAGGCCAGGGAGCCCTTTACCGAGGCAATGCGTGAAGCGGCCGCCAGCAGGCGTGTGGGATACGGATTGGAGGAGGGCGTGCAAATGGGGCCTGTAATTACGCGCGAAAGCAGGAGCCGGATAGAAGGGCTGGTCGCGGCGGCCGAAAAGGACGGGGCGCGCGTCATCGTGGACGGCCGTGGAGCGTCGGTCGAAGGCCTTGGCCAGGGTAACTGGGTTTTTCCAACGCTTTTGGATGGACTTAAAGTGGACGGCGAGCTCGCCAGGACGGAAGCCTTCGGCCCCGTATTCGGCCTGCTGCACACGTCAACGCTTCAGGAGGCCATTGATCTGGTTAACAGGAAGCCGTTCGGAAACATGGCCTGCTTATTCACCCGAAGCGGAGCAGCTGCCCGGCAGTTTCGATACGAGGTAGATGCGGGCAACATTGGGATCAACCTTGGAGTTGCCGCACCCATGGCATTCTTTCCCTTCAGCGGCTGGAAGGACAGTTTTTATGGCACGCTTCACGCACAGGGGCGGCACGCGGTTGAGTTCTACACGCAGACGAAGGTGGTGGTGGAACGTTGGCCGGACGCGTGGAGCAGGAAGTTCTGATGGTGGGCAGGTTCCCGTCGTCGTGAACTCTAGCTTGAATTCCCGTGCGTCAAGAAGGGGATTTTGAATATGATAATTGGGCAATCAGGTCATTCGAGTCGTATCTGATGCCAATAGATCAGGCGGTGATACATCGTGGATTGGAGCGGACAAAGGCTCATTCAGCTCGTTGAGTTCTTTCTACGGTGTTATATCGCAGTCTTGATAGCAGGAGGTCGCACAGCTCTGGAGGGATCACATGTGAATCTGAAAGCAGCCAATGTGAATCGTAAGAAGACACGATTATTAGTTTAAATTCAACGCTTGCCAAGACTCTTGAACGCGGCATCTCTGGGATCCGAATAGAAACTGGTCTGAAAGCGTGCGAACAGTTCTCCTGGAACGGTGGGAAGATCGCCGACACTGGCCATCGGCAGCAGCACCTTGCTTGCTCCGGCGTCCGCGGCAACCTGCAGTGATCCTGCCAAGCTGTCGACACGTGTAATGGTGCCCCCGATGCTCATGGAACCGAGCACCACCATTTGCGACCGAACTGGCCTATCTAGAAGACCCGAGCTCAGGCCGAGGAATGTGGCAAGTGTGAGGCCAGGTGAGGGGCCCGTGTTCAGTAAGTCGGCGACCTGGAGGTGAAAGTTAAATTCACTCGCCTTAGCCGCCGCGCTGACAGACGTGGCATTTGCCTTGAAGAAATCGAAGCCTACCTTGATGCCTTCCTTTGCCGGTGCACTTAGTCCGAGGCCTGTAATGGTGAGTTTGCCATTGCCGGATGTGATCTGTGTTTCCAAGCGGTAGATGCCCGGGCGGCCGCCGGTGCCGGGCGCCACGACGTGCAGGACGCCCGGCCCCAGGGGATCTTCAGGAATGAGCCCGCCGCTTCCCTGCTCGGGCACGGTAACATGGTGCTCCTCCAGTGTTTCTGAATCCAGGTACGAAAAGTGGACATCGTAGAACTCCATGCCACCAATCTTCTTGAGCTGCTCCTTCACCCTTCGTCGGCTTTCCAGGGCGTACTCCAGACAGCGCCGAACCGCCTCCTTGTCGTAGGTCTCGTTCGGATAGAGCAGCTTCAGGAGGCCGGATACCGTATGCTTGACGGCGATGGTATCGCGCTGGTTCAGGTCCCGCCCCAGGCTGAAGTACTTATTTATGGCATCGCCGAACGTGCGTTTGCGCATCTCGCGCAAGAACTCAGCCAAGTAGTCTACTATGAGTCCGTATTGATTTGTGAAGAATTCCGGACGCATTTTCGGGATTTCCCATCCCGGGATGTAGGCATGTAAGCGGTCAAAGAATGCCGCGTCAATCATGGCCTCCGGGAAGGGTGCCAACAGATGACTGGTCTTGACCAGCTCTTCCACTGGCTGATTGATGTTGCCAATGAATACCATGGACGCATTGGCATTGATCTGGTCACGCCCCCGCGCAAAGGATCCTGACGCCATATAGTCCTTCATGATCTGGACGCCGCCCTGATCCTTGAATCGAATTCCGGCCACTTCATCAAATGCAACAACGTCCCATACGCCGACAAGCCCCAACCGGCGCGTGGACAGGTTGTAAAACAGATTAGCCACGGTGGTCTGTCCGCCCGAAACCAGAATGCTGTAGGGACTGACTTCCTTGTAAATGTGACTCTTGCCCGTGCCGCGAGGGCCCAGTTCGCAAACATTGAAGTTGTTCTCGACAAGCGGTACGAGTCGGCAGAGCAAGTGCCACTTTACACGATTCTCAAACTGGGTGGGCTCATAGCCGCTGGAGCGGAGCAGTACGTCTATCCATGCGGACTCGGTAAACTGCGCCCGGGCGTCCAGCAACTCATCCATGTCCATACTGGCCATCTGGATGGGCTTGAGCTTCTCGATAAGAAAAGGCGATCCCTTTTGGCCGGATTCGTAATAGTACCGCATGGTGATGATCGACCAGATCCCGCCTGCCAGCAATTTCTCGTACTTTCGGACCGTGGCGGCGCCCACATCGATGCCCTTCGTGCCAAGATTGAGGAGATGGGCCTCGTATGCATCCCGCTTTTCGTTCAGCTTGACCGTCACCTTGTCAATTACCCTAAGGCTGCCGCGCTCGCGGATCACAGACTTCATCTTTTCCGCTTCGTCCGGTCGCACGTAATTATCAGCCAGAATGCGCTTTACTGCGGAAATGCCATCCTCTATCAGGGTGGTATCATCTGTTGCGCAGTAGCTGCCCAGGAGATACTCCAGCACATAGATCGGCACGTTTGCGCCTTCCTTTACCAGCTTGGTCAGGTCTTTGCGAACGACGCGGCCCGGGAAATGCGCGTTCAAGAGTAGGTCCAGGCCAGCATCAGTGGTGGCCACGTCAGAAGTCATCGCTAAAGGCTCGGTCAACAATTACCGGTATCTCGTGTCTTATTCCCGTCAGCGCATTGCGAAGCACCAGTCGGTACGAGGTGCGCTTGCTGTAGGGCTGATCGCGGAGCGTCAGGACAACGGATTTCTGGCGCTCTTCCATGTTGCGGGACGTACTGGAAAATGTCACAGTCTGAATATCCGTGACGGGCTGCTCTTCCTCGTACACGGCGATCTTGAGCGTAACTTCCCGCGTGCTCTGGTTGACCGGTTCCATCTGGAGCAGATTGAAGCGGTGCCGGGGCGTGGTGATGCGGTGCCGGGTGCCCATGACCTGCACCTCGACCTGCCTATGGGCCTTTCCTCCATTCTTTTTCCCTGCCTTCCGCCTCACCTTGATGATCGGCACCACGACTTCCTGCAGCATGGCACCGCCGTGGACGAAGCGTGCGCCCCCGGAAAAATGAAAGCGGTTGTTGCCTTTCGGAATCCAAAACTTCATGCCACCTGACGCCCTTGCCGTTACCTTCGTTTCACCGCGCCAGGCATGCTCGAATTCGGGAAGGTCCTGTCCTAGGAGATACCGCTTCTTTGCGACCACGGTGCCGTCAGGCCTACGATCGATCCTGCTCTTGTCCGGTAGCTCGGGCGCGGAATACGTAAACAGAAACCCGTGATCGGCCGTTATAACCACATAGTTGGCATTCAGCGTGTTAACGAGATACTTGACCAATCTTTCCAGATCCTCAATGGCACGTCCTGCGGCCTCGAATGCATGCGATTCGGTATTTGCCGAATCGCCCGTGGCGTCTATTTCGTTGTGATAGACGTAAAGTATGCGTACATCGGAGACGCGCTTTCGTGCCGGCTCCCGACCAAGCGCAAGAAGCTCTTCGGCTCTAATTGCCAAGCCGTCCACGCAGCCTAGGATTTCGCTTCGCTGTACCAGCGAAGCCGACGGCTTGCCATCAAGCAAGACCTCGCCGTTGGCGGTATAGGAAAGCTTGCGGTGTGGAAGCAGACTTGCCATGCCGAGCGCCGTGTAGGACGGCAGTACGCCAAGTTGGGATGTCAATTCGGCATTGAGGCTTGGCGCCAGATTCAACGCGCGCATCAATTCTTCGGCCACTTCGTAGCGCAGTGCATCGCTGACAATGACGAACGCGCGCCGGTTGGGACTGCTGCGTAGCCACGGTTGAACGTTGTCTAAGAAGAAGCGGTACTGATGTGGCGCCCGGCCGCATTCCCATCTCTCGGGAAGACAAGTGTCCACATGTTGGTTCCATGCAAGGGCGATGTTTGTGAGATACCAGTTGGCGTAGCACTGCTCGATCTCCGTGCGGAGAGGCTTGAGCAGATCGATGCCACGTGCGGCCGCCACATCGGCATGCACGCAAAAGTGTCGGTACAACTGATCGAAACGGAACAGCTCGGTCTCGTACTGCTTGTACAGCGATGTTGCATCTCCAGATTCAAATCCGCTTTCGTATGTGCGTCGCAGTTCGAGCAGGTGTGCTGCCGCCGCGAGTGCCTCGTACACGGACGAGCGGGCTTTCCGTCGCTCGTCCGGCACCGAGTCGGAAGACACCCAGTGGCAGGGCCGCCGGTGGTCGATAATGCGTTCAACAGCGTCGGCTGAAGAGCCGGCTCGCAGACGCTGAACTAATTCCTCGACGACAAACGTGTCCACGCCCGCGAATGTGGTGATGCCGAGGACGTCTTCTAATTCGTAGCCTCGCAAGCGGTCGTTCATTTGCAAGAGGCCACATACTTGTTCAGCCCACCAGTTATAGCTGCTTGCCTTGCTACTTCTGTCTCTCCACTGGGCTAGAAACACAACCGCATTCTGGGTGCCGGATGGCGGAAGCTGTAGGCCATGCAGCTCCACCGGCAGCGTACCCGTTAGGTGATGGCCAAAGTCGGAGACTAGCATGCGGGAGACGAGGTCCGCGAACCGGGGCTCTTCCGCTGCATACCCGAAATGCCGCCGCATTAATTCCCAGAACGCAGAATCCAGCCCGAATCGCTCTATTTGCTCCCATGCCGGGGGCACGCCTACCAGGTCCAGGCCTTCGACTGAGGCCATCGAGTGCATTAGCATGCGAACGATGCTGAAAGCTTCTGCTCGGTCGGATTTGCAGGCCACCGCGAGCATCTTTCTGTCCAGGTCGCTCTCGGTGTCACTGCTCTCGACGAAATGTTTCAGCCTTGCGCGACGGTCCTTGCTGGCGCAGAACTTGAAGCATCGTTTGATATGCTCGCGTACATTCGGCCCGCTAAGACCAAGGTCGCGCAGGATCATGGATGCCCGATCGGCCCGAAAGCTCTGGCTGTACAGCCTTATGTCCCGCAGCCAGTCTTCGCTATGTCGTGACACTTCTGCTGCCGAATACAGGAGGTACTTGCTAGCAGCGTCTTCCAGTTCTAGATGCACTTTGACTTCCAAGGCACTTATGTCGCACAGGTTAATGATCTGCACGCCTTCAAGCGCCAAATCCGGCCAGGCTTCCTTAAAGTCCGCCTCCGGGTCATCCCAGAAGACAATCCGGCAGCACTCCCGTTCGAAGACCCGCCTCAGGTCGGAGGCGATTTGCGCTACTTCCATGATTCTGGCCGCTTGCCTGTTACGCTCTTCACGTCAGACAGCAAATCGCCGAACTTTCCGTAATTGACCTTCACGCCGTCATCCAGGTCAAGCCGAATGCGCATGTCGGCGAAGTAGCGGAGCTTCTCGTCAAAGGTCCGAAGCTCTTCCTGTTGTCTCGACAGTTTCTCTCGCTCCTTATCCAGCCTCCGGCGGCGCGCCCTGATTGTAGTGGCGTTCACGTCTTGCCCCAATTGGTGAATCCGGGATGCGATCAAGCCCTGCAGCGGAATTACGTACTCGGTGCGCATGCGCGCCAGCGTGCCTTCGTTATAGCGGTGCAGGTAAACAAGACATTGGAAGGCTCTTCCTCTGCCGCAGGTAAAGAGCCAGTAGATCGGGCGCTTCTTATAGGTCGCGAGATGGTCCTTGTAGAAACCAGTGGCGAAGTAGCGCCGGAGTGTATCGCGGCTGGAATCGGCTCTTGTAGACGACAAGCTTTTTGCCACGAAGGAGAGATTTTCTTCCAGATGCGCCGGGTCCCACGCAGTTGCAACGAATTTGATGAAGCGATTTGCCGCGTCATCTTCAAACCACGCGTCGTCTGTTATCGGGACTATGCCATCGTCGTCTGCCGGGAAACTGGAATACAGGTGCGGGTCGAAGCCCGTGCCATCACTTCTTGTGTATGCGAGGCCCGGCTCGTCCAGGCTGTAGCGTCCCATCATGCAACCGACCGCGTAGGAGACAATCTCAGCCGTAGTGTCCCGGCGGAAACGGGCCCATCTCTCCGATTCGGTCAGGCCTCTATCTCTTCGATATCTGTAGGCGGGGTTTACCGTAAGGGTGATTTCCTCAATTGGTACCTCGGGTGAGAGCTCAGCGGTAAGGCCGTACGTTTCAATGAAGAGTCGGTTGTTTTCCTCTTCAAGGCGTTTTGTTTCGGCTACGGTGTCTTTGTTCTCCGCGATCCACACATGGTAACTTGATTCAATGGTGGAGTGATGGTTGGACGACGGGCCCAATATCGAATTAGACTGGAAGTCCCATGAATGTTCGGAGGCATTCCAGTCTCTACGCGCGATCTTAGAAAGTACATCAACATTTCGAATAACGGCGTGGGCAAGCTGGTCATTCGTATTTTGGATAAACGGAAGTTTGACAAAGTCACCGATTTGAAAGTTTAGTGTCGGATTCAGTGTGCCTACAATGGGCTTCACAATTGGTGTATTGCAATAGCCTGCAAGTAAAGAGCGTGCTACTATGGAAAAACTAAACGCTGAATGCCCAGCGGTGTCATGTATGCTACCCCTATCTATTAACCGAAACGATGTCGGTCCAGAGGTGACGAGAGACCAGGTCAAAGCTTCTCTAAAATAGTAATCCGGGTTGCGCACTACCGACCGTGGCCGACCACCGTCCTCCGTTCCAAAGGCCCGAATGGCGCGTCCGTCCTGTTGCCAGTTTATCAAGTATTCCTGATTACCATACCATTTTCTGAATGGTCCCCCTTTGTTGCATGGAAACCATTTCTTGCCAGATTGCAGTGCCTCTTCCCGGCTACTCATGCCGAATCCGCATTTTTCGATATCCACTTCCCACCAGCGGCGCAAGAAGAGATCATTGTTGGCGGTACCCAGTCCTTGGCGGGCTTCCACCAGCTCTCCCAGAGGCGTGCCAATCGCAAATACGTCCCGAAATCTCTCGCTGACCCAGTATGCAATCGGGCTACCAGGGATCGTATGGAATGAGTCTGGCACGGCTTCAAAGAACCAACCACAATCGCGATTACGAATTGCTTCAAGTGTTTTCGGCCCTTGATTCTTAGAACCTCGAAAGTCCGTAAGCCGGATGAAGCAGCCTTTGTGTCTGGCTATATGTCCCTTCGATAGAATGAAGGTACAGATAGGCACAGTTGCGCCGTCGAATCCAGAGTATTCGAGCTGCACCAGAGACGTTAAGGTCTCCAAATCGATCAGTCGCGTACGAAGATGTTCGTGCGTAGAAATAAACATCCACACAAACGGAGACATGAAACCCAGCCGGCCGTGCGGTCTGCTTAGTGCGAGACTTCTGTCTATGAATGCAGAAAAAAGATCCCTGTCGTAGCCCTTGTAATGCTTTTTCAGGAATGGCCTTAGGTGACGTCCATGGTATTTGCTCGCCATATACGGCGGATTGGCTGCGATTACGTCGTACCGCCGGGCAAGCAATTCTGTCTGCCGAACCAGATGACCTAGCAGCCGAAGGGCATTCGACACAAAGGAATCGCGGCTAGTTGCCTCGCAGAGCCGTCGTAGTGAAGGCAGCTTGGCTGCCAGTTCCTTGGGCACCTGGATGAGCGAGCCGAACGTTGTTGCGTGCAGAAACAGCTCCTTGAGCACTAGTAGATCGTGCTGGACAAGTCCATAGTCGGAGAGTGGCAAGCCTTGACTCAGGTGCCCCACGTCAAGGCCGGTTCCATTGACAAATCCCACTATGTTGGGCGTAACACCACGTGAAAGCAATTCCTCGTCGTCAGATTGGGCCTTCATCATTAGCGCAAAACTGGCAAGCTGGGCGGCTCGTTGATCGATGTCCAGCCCAAACAGATTTTTCTCGAGAATCAGTCGCGGTATTTCCTGCCTTCTGTAGCCACGCTCCAGATATATGACCTTAAATAGGTCATAGGCCTCGACAAGGATGTGCCCGGAGCCAGCGGCCGGATCTAAGAGTGCAAGCTCTTCAGGCTCAAGCGTCTCTGGCGTAATCGAAGCAAGCGCTGCCCGTACGTCTTCATCCTGCGCGGCTGGTGCTATATAATAGTCCATTACCTCGGCGATGCCAGACTCAGGATAGGTAGCCAGCCATGCCGCGCCAAGCGAATTCTGCACCAGGTACTTGACAATCCAGTTGGGTGTGAAAAGCTGCGTGGCGGCAGGAATGTCCTCTGACGCCACGACCTTTCCGATCACTTCATCCTTTCGTTCCGATATATAGAACTGGTAAAGCCAGCCGACTATTTCAATTTCATTCCAGGCGCTTTCATCAATGGCGTGCACCAATTGGTAAACCAAAGAATCCTTGCGCAGAAGGTTACGGGGGAGAAGCAGCTCGGTCCCGCTTCCGATCGGATCGAATAGGAACGGCATCGCTCTGTGCAGCGCGTTGCACTGCGCAAGAATTAATAGACGGTAAAGCTTTTCATCCCGGGTTCCGCAAAGTTTGAGTTCGACCACCTCATTCCTGTCGAGACCCGGCAGGTTTACTTCATGGGCGCGTTGTAGGATTTCTGGGTGTTCCTGGCCATCGGGATGGCTAAGGACCCGCATCTCGTGGCCCAGGAAATCGTGCAACTCCATGTAGCGAATGGCAACTATCCGGTTGAACCACGTGTAGGCCAATTCTTCTATCACTGGGCCAAACCCCTTGCGCTGGATGAGATCCTCTAGCTGCCTACGGGGTTGCACAATAGTGCCGGGGAACTTTCGGTCACCTATAAGGGCAATGTCTCCGCGCAGAACCAGCGGCTCTACTCCTACCTCCGTGAGGCCGTACTCGGCCGCCCTTTCCGTTACAGCCCTAATGAAATCTCGCCGTGCCTTTTGGGCGTAAGACTTAAGCCTGCTTAGGTTCATGGATCGCTAACCGATTTCGATTCGCTCATTACACGCAATGGCGTCCATGAGCCTATCACGCAGTACTCCCAGAAATGCGTCAACGTCTGCCTGCGATTCTAGCAACTCCGATTTCACAAGCGTAGCCGGACGAACTACGCGCCGCGGCTTGGGCTTCGGTCCGTCAATAGTTTGAACGAATTCGGCGATTTGTTCAAAGGCGGCGGACTTGCACGGCTCGGCTTCTGCCTCAATCTGGGCTATATGGGCAAGGCTCGTTGATGAGGAAACACGTTGGCTAAGGCGCTGCAGTGGGGCAAGGCTGTATGACTGAAGCTGGGCGTTAGCAGATGCTAGCTTCAGCTCTCTGTGAATTGCTTCCCGTGCCTCATCAATTCTTTCTTGAGCCGCCTCGCGCCGCTCCTTCAAGAATCTGACGTTTACCTGCTGAACCGTGCTGATCAGGGTGTCAACTTCCTTGATCATCGCATGCGGCCGGGCAGCACTGCGAATTTCCTTAAGACGTTGCAGACTTGAACCGGCCTCTTCATGCTCGCCGAGTTCCAATTCATTGTGGCTGAACTCTTGGAGCGTCGCGCAAAGGCGCTCCCACAACGGGTGCTGGTGCTCGTGGAAATGCCGCAGATCATCGGTGGCCTCCATGGCTTCCTGGAGTTCTTGCTCGGCGCCGATAAATTGCTGGAAGAATGCACTGCCCCCTGTGCCGCGGAGCACGCGCTCCAGTGCCCTCATGGCAGCAGTTATCTCTTTGCCCCCTGGATAATTGCCGACTCGCTGCAGCTCTTGGAATCGAGTTAGCGCCGAACGCCAGCGAACCAAATGGTCTCGCAAGAAGTCCAGTAACTCCTCCGCGTCTTCCGGTCCCATTTCGGGAAACAGGCGTTGCCCGAGATGCTTTGCCTTCTTCGCAAGATCGAGGGCAATGGCCTTCCGCGACCTTACAACGATATTCTTCCACTTGCTTCTGCTCGTGAGTGTATCTGCCAGCCGCTCCTTAGCAATCGCCTCTCCGGCCTCGATGAATTGTACTTCGCCTCTCGCTACGAGCCTGGAAAGTAGCAGAATGATTTCCCAATACGGCCATCCGTAAGGTCGCTTGATGCGAGAATCCACCAAGTCGTAGAGAACGACCCTGCGGTTCGCCTCAGAGCTTAGCCTGATGTGGTCGCCCAGGTCCTCCAGAGCACGCTTATTGCTGCCATCTGCATTTAGCGCAAGGACGCTTTGCCTGCTTGCATACTGGCGCAGCACCGTGATCGCTTCCGCACGTGGGTCCTCTTGGTATCGGTCCAGGTACTCCATCTTCGAATACGTATTTCGAATAAGGTATTCCAGCGCCTCGTCAACCGCCCGCTTGGGATCTTGGCTGTTGGTCGCAAGGGATGCTCCGACCACGAAGTATTCGGCATTCGTGATCGTTTCGCTCAACTGCGACACTATACGCTTGCGGCGACGGCGATTCTGGTCTGCAAGATCTTGGTGAATCCGTAGCGTTGCGGGTGAAAGCGTCCCATCGTCCTTGGCACGCAGGTATTTGTCGGTGCGAAGATACTTGCTGAGCTCGCCCTCAAACGCATCATCCTCTCGGAGGCGAATGATGATCTGGCCATTCTCCCGCGTGCTCTCGAACACGCATCGCGCTGGGTCGAGATACGCCTCATACCCATCCGAGAGCGGCGTAATTACTGAGACTACCAGTGCCCCTTCTGAACGGCTCCTGTATGGGTGTCCATCGGATATCCTGTTGAAGGGAAAGTCCACCTTGTTGAGGCGGTAGCGGTGCTTCTTGTAGTCCTCCAGGACATCCTCGAAAATCAATGCGCCTAGCAACCTAGCCATGTCGCTGCTATCAATGTCTATGCGGTGTATTTCTCGGTTAATGTCTTGCTCCTCACTTGTGAGGTAATAGTAGACATCGTCGCTGCGGTTGACGAGGGTCTGAGCCTCCAGACGCCTGAGTCCTGCCTCCACCTTTCGCCGCAGTTCGAGCCTTGGGGCGTCCACTTCGTACATACACAGGGTAGTAAGATTATCGACGTTGCCCTTGACTTCATCCACATAACGGATAAGAAACAATACTTGGAGCAGCTTGGCATCAAACGGCTGAAGGGCCGGGTTCTGCGTGGAATACTCGATGGTGCGCTTTACCGCGGTGTCCAGAAAGTTCTCGATGGCGGGATAGAACTGGTACAGTGTAACTAGAATGCCTACCTCGCGGTCGGAATAGGATTGGATGGCTTGCTGAAAGGCGTCAAGAAGAGACCGCTCACCTTGCGCAAGATGCAGGCCGGTGGCACCCGCCTTGCGAATGGCCTCGAAAATCTTCTGCAGCAGCTTGAATTGGTAGGGAGCTACGGGATAGTTCCGAACGAAGTCGTCGGCGCTGCTATACTGTTCTAGCGTCATTCCGACATCGCGAAAGGACAGTTGATTCTTCAGGATGTCTCCCTTCTCCCGATACTCGGCCTCTAACCTGCTTAGTACGCCCGGTTTCTTGGCCAGGAGCCGCTTCTGGATTACTTCGTCCACGTTTGCGCTGGAGAGCGAAAGACGCGTTCGGAACCGTCCCTGAATCTTGGAAAAGTCGTTGGCCTTGGAGCGCTCGGTATCACCCAGGACGGCGTCGATGTCTTCCTGCGACGTGACCACGATCCAAGCCCGCCCGCCACATGCGGTCCCGAGCTCTTCAGTAATTGTTTGCAGGCTCAGCATGAGTTGAGTGTCAGTGCCTATGAACTGTCCCACTTCGTCCACCAGAAAGATAATGCGGTGCGACGGTCCCTTTCTGTCAATAAATTCCCGGACCCACTTACTGAAATTCTCAATAGTGAGGGGGAACTGTTCCCCCGCCCCGTCAATCCACTTTTCGCAGTCGGCTGCGCTCTGCCCCGTGGCCTCGGCCAACGCCTTAATGACCTTGTCCCGGTTGAACCTCCAGAAGTCCCGTTCCTCCGTCCATTCGGCTTCGGCCTGATCACGGTAGGCAGAATGGAATGCCTCGAGCATACCCCGTTCGTCGAGGCCGCGCTCTATGTGTGCGAGATAGGGATAGTCACTACTGTACCCCGCAAGCTCATTGAGAACTTTGAGAAACACCTGTAGCAGGGCATCTCCTCCTTTTCCGTGATCCGCCTTGCTGTCGATATTGAAGAGGATA
The DNA here is from genome assembly GCA_965216255.1 of Rhodothermales bacterium. Classification (GTDB taxonomy): domain Bacteria; phylum Bacteroidota; class Rhodothermia; order Rhodothermales; family Bin80. The sequence continues at coordinate 835,884 of OZ244148.1, read as the reverse complement.
ACATCTGTATTGGAAGCCGCCGCACGCTTGATTTCTCCGAGGAGGATATGATCCGTAATCTTGGAATCGAAGAACGAAACGGCCTCCCGCGCCTGGCCCTCGAAGCTGTGGACATCATTTTTCAGCAGATATGACAGCACCTTGATGAAATGCGACTTGCCTGAGCCGAAGAACCCGGAAACCCAGACTCCGATGTTGCCTGCCACGTCCGGATCTCCGCTTCTATCCAGGGCATCCGTGTAGTTGCCGAAGAAGCGATGCAGGTGTTGGTCAAGCTCTTGCGTAACAACGAATTCTTCCAGCTCCTGCCACACGGAAGATTCGTCGAGCTGGTCCGCCTTAATCACGCCATTGAGATGTCGTGCAATATCCTTTTGAAAGAGGTCCTTGATTAGCATGTGTGCTCGGTCTAGTCAATGAGCCTTAGGGCTCGGTAATAATGGTACTCTTCCGTTGACTGCGCCGCTCCGCCGAAAAGTCGCAGCCGTCCGTCCGTATATAGTCCGGGAAAAAACAGGACCAATGGTGTTCGGTCCATGTGAGGATGCAGATTGCTGAGCAGGTCATGCGTCCTGAGCAGGGGGTAAGCGCTTCCCAGACCATGCAATAGCACTAGGCTGAGGGTGTCGGGACGCACGATTTCAGCAAAGCGGTTCGCCACCTTACTGGGGTTAAGCACTCCCTTGAGTGCCTCTTGAAGTGCCTCATCGCCCTTCTCGCGTTGTAGACGAAAGCACTTTTCTAGCAGTCTCCGGTCCTTGAGGTAATCGATCAGGAATGCAAATAGGCCGATGGAGGCAAACCTTAGGTCGGGTTTGGCACTTCGAAGCCTTTCCTCGAGTATATGGATGTGTTCGCGTACGACCAATTCCTCGCATGGGGGATAGTCGAAGACATAGAACGCAATTTCGTTGCCGATCCCGCGGGCTGCGAGGAATTTTTCCGTTGTAATGCGGTCGTAGATCCCATTCAGCCGCCTGCGCAGAGTCTCATTCATGGGTGGACCGATATGCAGCGCAATACATAGTGCTCGCGCTCCTCTCTAAGATACTCCAGCACTTCTCTGGCAATGTGCGCCGACTGAAGTCGAAGAGTGCGGATGCTGTCCACATAACCCACATTTGCTAATATGCCATGCACAACCGCTCGCAGGCTCTGTACGGTGGAATCGCTCCATTTCGCCATCTCCGGGTCTCTTCCGCGGCAGTCATCAACAAAGTGGGTCCAGTTGGCACGCGTAAGGGCCGGAGCAAAAAGCCGATATTTTTCTCTAAGGACCAGGTCGAGGTAATCTCCAAGCAGCGGGCTATGCTTGATGGCTGCGGCAAGGCAGGCGTGCATGGCCAGTGTCCTTGACCCCTCGCTTATCATTTGCCAGATGGCGGGTCCCATGAGCACAAGCCGAGCTCGAAGTAGGCCGGCTATCTTTGCCGCCGCCTGTGCAGTTCGTATTTGGAGCGAGTTGTCCTCCACAATTGCGTAGCGCCATGCGTGCTTGTCAGCGCCTTCCAATAGTAATCTCGCGACGATGCGACTATCGGCGACTCTGAGTCCCGCGGAAGAGATGGTTGACTGGTATCTGCTCTTGCCCACAAGTCGTTCCTGCGCCGCATCAAGAGTCGAATTAAATCCTGCTGCACCAAAGGATGGATTGGCAGGCCCAAGTGTTTTCGGTACAATCTGAAATAGGTCCGTCAAGTCTGCACTCCGGTGCTGTCGGCTCTGGCGGGACCGGGCACCCGTCTGCCATTAAGTATGTCGGGCTTTCAGCCAGCGAATGACGCAAGAATAATGTATTCCTGCCTCTATGTTCCGCTCTATTTTTTTGGCGTTGCGTCGCCGGGGGGCTATGGCTAGACCTTGCCCTGCCCCGTATCATAAGCAGGACTTGACAAATGATTTCTGAGATGTGATTGGAGGCGATTGGATGATTTGGCACGTCGGGTCAGATGATACTAACTGTGATTGTGCTCAAGCGCAGGCGGCGGTGCTGCCAAGATCTGTGTCCGAGCGATAGTATGTAGACCGCCGATGGCCGCAGCAATATTCCCAGAGCATAATTCCACTTGTGTGTCGCAAAATTAGATGCGGTCACCGGCATTCCTGCAACGGCACCGTTCAATGCGTGGCTACGTCACCGCTGAGCCGTCATTCTTTCTGAATATATGGTAGCTCGTGCTTTTTTCATATCACGCGATGTGTGCTTGCCGTCACTAGCCGGATGTAGTCCCTCCACCTAACCTTATGCCCCGCTGGTGGGCCCTTCTTCGGGCGTTGATATCCGCCTAGGATGGCCACCTGCAATATCGCCGCTTGAAGCGTCGTTGGGGGCGGAAAATTATGCTCCCCGCGCATACGCTGCCAACACGCGCAGTTCCACACTGGTCAACATGACATTAGGATTGATCTCTGGCACCTCGCGTCCGAGCAGAGTCAAGGTCATCAGACGCCAAGCGATCACGCAATACGCGCCCAGGGCTGTCGCAACGCGGGCATTCCGGTCCTTCCTTGCCCCACCGCACGTTTTCTTGCCATTTCTCGGCTGACTCCTCGTCTGGAAATTGCTCGAATAGTTCAAAGAGTGAAATGCTGTCCCTGAATGATTTCCCCGATTCGCTCACAGACTTTTTCACGGTCCCCGGCCTTGAGTGATGAAGTGCGGTTCGGGGGGCTGCCCTCCGGTGGGTAGCCGGGCCTGCTTGGAGGTGAAAAGGGCAGGTGATAGCGAGCCAACTCCGGATTTCGAGCCTAGCCTCAATTGCCGCGGCAATATTGCCCTGTGACAATCAGGGTCGTTTGGAGAACTGTACACGGAGCATCTTGTTGCCTAGCCACGGGATGCGCTCGCGTAGTTCGGGGTATCCGGCAGAGACCATGTAGTGGGCTTTGGATCGTGCGCGCAGTTGGACGAGGATCTCGTCTTCGGTGATGGTCACCTTGCCGCTGTGGCGCACCAGGTCGCGATAGATCGTGCGCGACTCCGCTTTTTCATAGCCTTTGCCTACACGTGCGCCAATGAGCCGGTAGAGCACGCTGGCCATTACCGTCAGCTGCACGTCCACATTGATCCGCATGGGTACCGCGGAGCTCAACGCGTCCATGTGGAAGAAGTCGATGGCATCACTGATGACGTTCTCGATGATCATGCGCCGGGCGTAGCGGTCGACCAGTTGCGCAGGCGGCCGCTTCATCTGGTTGGTGATCAGGACGGTCGGCTTGTCGTGTCCCAGACCCTTGACGATGATCTGCCGTAGTGGATGGGGGTATCCCCGCAGCTTGACGATCTCATCTGCGATGCGCGGCGTGCGGTAGGCGCGGCCAATATTGGAGAGGCGGATCTGCCTCCAGGCCGACTTGTCCAGCGCGTTAATGTGCTCGATCAGTGATGCATGCCGGCGTCGCAGCGTGATGAAGTCAATGTCCAGGGCAGTGAGCTCGGTCAGATTGGCGTACACGGTGAACCGGCTGTCGAAGACCAGCTCTTGCGGAACCTGCCTTGTGTGGGCTTTCCAGTAGTCGACAAAGCGCAGAATGGCATCATTTTGCGTTTCCTTGCGAATCGTGGCGTCAGCATAGCAAAAGATGCGGGCGTCGGCGTCGCGCGCCAGCATGGTGAGCACACCGCGTTGGCGGCGGCTGCGCTTGGAGACATAGTGCTTCTGCAAGAGTGCCTGATCGCCGTGGTAGGGAATGGTGTGGAAGTCCAGGTCAATGGACCGCCCGGGGCCGAGGACATCGGCCAGCTTTGCTGCCGCATGGTACCACTGGTGCATCAGCGGCCCCGCAAAGGTCGGATCCACCTGGATGGAGTATTCCGTCAACGTGGTGCGCTTGGGAATGGCGTTCAGTCCGGCAAAGAGGGCCAGGCCCTCGTCAAGTGTTTCGGCCATGACCTGGGAAGGCCGCCCGATGCCTGACAGCTTGAGTGCCAACAGGGAGCGCACGGCACAACCGGCCGGGATCATGCGCGTGCCGGGCATGCCTGCGGTAGCCAGCATCTGATCGAGCTGCATGCGTGCCAGATCGAAGGCGAACAGAAAGAGGCCAGCAAAGTCGGTGTGAAAGGTGCGCGAGCTGAGGTCCAGCTTTCGACTGTCGGCTGTGGTAGTAACCGCAGAGCGCTGATGTGCCGGTCGGCGCGGCAGGCGCCGGATGCCTTCCCGGGTAAAGACGTTCTGGATGTAGCCCAGGCTGGCCGGCATGTTTTCCTGGCGCAAAAGCTGCTGGATCTGGTAGATGGAGGTGGCTTGCTCTTTGCGGAGGGCGACGATGCGGGCAGGTCGGGGATCAGTCGGTTTGGCCACACGGGGCGAAGCGGCGAGTCGGGGCCAGAAGAAGTCGGAAGAGGGCTGTTTTTTGAAACGTCGGAGGAGATTGCGGAAGGATCCCGGTGTATAGTTGCCGCGACCAGCGGCTTCTTCGATGGAGCATCCTTCGTGGAGGTAGGCTCTGATGGCTTCGTACTGCCGCATGGGAAGGCAGCCGGGTTGGGTGAAGAAGTCGGAGCGTCTATGCATCGTATATGTTGAAGTATGAATATACTACCAAAATACTAAAATCATTTCACAGAATCAAGCACTGGTGCCCGGTAGAGGCGTATTAGTCGGGTGTTAGGGCAGAGAAATGCAGGATCGAGGCGGCACTAGCTCCTAAACAGGGCAATAAGGAGACAAACTCGCCGAAAGCGGGGCTTCGGTTGCGGGACAGAAAATGCTTCTATACCAGTGTTCTAATATTCATTACTTCACATATAGGATGCGACACGGATAGCATTATGCAGGCAATAGAAGCTAAATCCACGCAGAAAGTCCCCGAACAGTGCGCCTAGCAAACGCCCCGCGGTAATTCAGGCTAGCAACTGTTGATCGACGGTGCTATGCCCCGAATTGGTGGGTCAACGAGACAGGTAGGCGATCTCCTCTTGTGGAGGAGGGCAAGCCTTACTCCGATGCTGCCGTGTGTGCAGGCCTACGCTGCTCGGCCGTGGACCTTGTGCCAGTGCCGTCGCCTTTCTTCCTGCTTCTTCAGCAATGGACCGATTCTGTGTACGTTGGCCGCTACCATCACCAGAGCCACCGTCCGGGCAAATCCTGCGGCACCGTACGGGCGCTCCAGCCCCAGTGATTCAAATTGTCCGTGGCCGACGCTATCGCCGGATGCTGCCGTCCACAAAGGCTTCTGCCGTCTCCCTCTCCAGATCCTCCTGAGTGCGCCGGCCCTTCCTGGGCATGACGTTCAAATCGAGTAGCCGGTCCAGTTGCTCCCGATTTTTCGGCGTGTAAAAACTCCTGTCCAGGCTGCACGAACGGAGTGCCGGATATTGCTTCTTCGCCTCCGTAAGGAAGGGCACGATCATGTCCTGGTCTCCTGCTTCCCGCAGAATGTGGTGGCGTAGAATGAACGGGTATGGATCTTTCAGCACGCATACCCCCAGCTCCGCCACCACGCCCGCCTTGCCCTTGCTAATCCAGCGCGTGTGCTCCTCATGGATCGAGAAGAGCTTCTCACGATGCGGAATCACTTCCCCCTCGATCAATCGGCGCTCTGCCTGGCCTATCTGCCGCTTGGCGTGCCACAAATAGCGCGATATATCCTCGTGCGCGATCCTGCGCCGCTATAGCACCTCCAGTGTGCACTCCGCCTTCTGCACAAGTTGGCGGCACAGACTTAGATAGCTCCTCACCTTCACCACTGCCGGTGCGTGCGCACCCGATACCCCGCACTTTCCTATTCAAAGACCTGCCCTTGCGCCACCCTGAAATCTTGTGTGCCCGGCACGTACGCCCAAGATTCCGGCTTAGGCAGCGCATCGCATACCACAGAAGACTACACGTCCGTGGGCTAGTGCACGTGCGTCTTTGCTACTGCCGAATCTGCCCGGCAGCGAAGCGGATCCACCGGCCGTTCTATTTACCAAGCGGTGGCCGCAGGTAACCACCACATGGTTTATCTCTTCCAAAATCTCATCTGTCAAAAGACTTACGTGGTCGATGACGGTCTGTTGGACCAGCCGCCTCTTGTCGTGAAAGTCGGTGTGCCCCTGCATCTTGCGCACCTTCTCGTGATGGTCAGCATAGTCCAAGAGACGATCGAAGTTGCAGTTCAGGGCATTTTGGATCACGCCAAGGACAAAGACGTGCCACAGACCCATACCCTGGCGGCCGCGCTCCAAGCTGACATCTAGCCGCAGCCGCTTCTTCAGGATCTCGAATATCTTCTCCCGGGTGACGGGATCGCATTACAGATGCTGCAGTCCACGCAGTACGGCCGGGACGTCATGCCTTGACTTGGAATTGAACTGGATCTGGTCGATGGGTACTTGCCCGAGTTCAAACTGAGAATTGCAAACTGCGCGCATGGTAATGAAGCGTCGAATGTTGGGGCGAAAGCGGCCAAACCGGGGTGATCACGGCTATAATATCGGGAAATGGCAAGGCATTCGCAGAAACAACAGATCTGTATATTTTGTACTTAAGAGTTTCGATAGCTCATCCATGGAGATACGGAAGCATCTGTAATTGCATTACTTGCACAGGCCTTCCACTGGGGAAATTTATCCGTACTTGAAGCCTAAAGACCAATCAAATCGTATTCGGGCAAGCACTAGTTAAGCATAAAGCGCGAAAACAGCCTCCAACCCCTATCCCTGACAGCACGTGGGGAATCCTAGGTTCAAACACATGGTCGATCTCATGGCGAACTCAGCTGCGTTTATCGTAACACAGGCTCACCTGCACGCAGCCGTAACTACGGTGTACAGGGGCCTTGAACACTCTCCGGCATTACGAAAGCCCCAGGCGGAAGGCCAGGCATATGCCACAGGCTCCCCTACGCAGTTGGCTGACTTACCTGCGCACGGACTTCGTAATCCCCCCGGCCTCTCCCAGAGACAATCTCTCAATAAGTGTCTCGAAACCTGGTTGTGGGTAGATACAATAATTCGCCTGCGGACTCCGGTACCGGCGCATCCAGCACGAACGGCGTATGTTCGTGCACACTCTGCTTGGGCGACGCAGTGTAATGAGGCCCTCGGCATCCAACGTCCGCAACGCATTCAAACACGTCGCCTTCTGCGGATGGCCGCGCACATCGTGAAATCCAAACTCTTGGCAGACACGATGTCCTATGGCATACTACTGCGGAGCGCCTCGTTGGAAAGTATACGCTCCAAACGCGGCCTGGCACGCGGTGCCCTGAGCGTGCGAAGAATCTGACTCTGTGCCGTCATGCCGTGAAACTATACGGCATGACATTGATTGTTAAGTACTACTCATGAATGAAGGGCAGGGCTAGCCGGGAACCTAGTTTCGACCGCGAATTCGTTGAATCGGTTGGCTGCGCGGTCCGCCTCGATTTCACTTGCGATGGTGTAGGGAATCTCAGCCAAACCTTCGGCCCGGAAGATGTATTCAACTACCTCTGCGCCGTCCTCCATAGCCAAGAATATCGCTCCCGGTACGCTGATTTCCTCAAATCCGACTTCCCACGCCTACTGCTGCCGGTGGACCATGAGCTGTTCGCGAACCTCCTCCTGCCGGGTGCGCGCCTCCTCGGCCTGCATCTGATGGAAACTGAGGGTATGGACACACAAGAGACGTTTCCCAACAATGGCAGCAACCACGTAGATAGAGTGCATTACACGCCCCCTAAAAGCGGTCTGCCTGGGCGCGCATGGATCAATCACGAACAGTTTTTCGGGAGCGTTGAGCCGCAATTCTGGTCCTTTACCATCGGCGGCTGTCGCCCAGCCGAAAAGTGATTCAAGGACCGAAAGGGCCGCTCCCTTTCCGAGGAGAACATCGACCAACAGCGGACGATCATCTCCGCCGTCGCTGAGACCATTCACCCGATGTAGGAGATCGATGGCGTCATTGTGCGGCACGGGGGCTGGCCCGTTGCGTTTTCTGCTAACCATGACCGTGACCCCGATTCGTAACGCGACCGACTAAACTGTAAGAAACGTATGCTTACACGACAGAGAACTATCTTGAGCCTCCTCATGCAGGTCGCCAAGCCGCTCTCAAGGACAGTTTTTGTGAAGCTTGTTTTCCTGCTTCGCCATGAAACCTGCTTGAAGGATGTGCCAAGCTTTTATGACTTCGTGCCGTACAAATTTGGTCCATTCTCTTTCACCCTTTACCGGGAACTGGAGCGCCTCCAGCAGAACGGATACGTAACGACCCAGCTAGACCATGTTGCGCTCCGAGAGGAGACTCGCGGCCACGCGTGTGGAGAAGCTGAAGCGTTGACAGCTTCAGCAAAAGTTGCCGTGACGGAAATCGTGAGGCGATATGGGCTACTTAGCCAAAATGCTCTCGTAAGTGATGTTTATCGCAGATACCCATGGTTCGCGCTCAATAGCCAGTTGCCGGAGCGGCGGCCAGCTTCGCTTCAACGCCCCAAGAAGGCCGCGCCAGCCGTGTATACAGCTGGGTATGAAGGCAAATCCGTGGATGCCTTCTTTAACAACCTCCTAGAAATGGGTATTGACGTATTAATCGACATAAGGGCGAATCCGATCTCTCGCAAGTATGGATTCTCCGGAGCACGCTTAGGCCAATTCTGCGAACGACTAGGTCTCGAGTATCGTCAAGTACCGAGTTTGGGAATACCTAGCAGTGCGCGGGCCGACCTGAGCGACTTTGCCTCGTATCAACGTTTACTCAGTCGATACGAGCGGTCGATACTTTCCCAAAGTTATGCCGAAGTGGAAGAGGTGGGCCAGTTCATGTGTTCGCGGCCCTCCGTTCTGGTCTGTGTCGAAAAGGACATCCGCTGTTGTCACCGAGGGAGGCTGGCCAATGCCGTAGCGGATACAACCGGCTTGGATGTTGTTCATCTATGAAAGCGATGCTGCAGCGTACCGAAATGCTCAAGGTTTTGATCACGGTCAAAACGTACCCGATTCCTTCTATGAGGTACGATGAATTGGTCTGTACTGCCGGAGTGACGGAAACCGGGGACTTTGTGCGTCTCTATCCCATTAACTTCCGGGATCTGCCGTTCAGCCAGCAGTACAAGAAATACCAGTGGATCAAGGTCATGGCCTCCAAGCATCAGGGCATGATGTTCGAAAGGAAAGCTACAGGCCGGACAGAGACTCGATACAGATCGTCGGCGAGCCCATTAGAAGTAACCCCGGGAACTGGAGCGAGCGTGCCCGTTACGCGTTAGTGCGGAAGGTGCGTTCCATGGAAGACCTGCGTGACCGTAAGCAGGCGGATCGGACGTCTCTGGGCGTCTTCAAACCAAAGATAGTGCATGACCTTGTGATCTCCGCTGACGAGCCCGACTGGAAACCCTCCTTTAAGGCGGCGCTTCAGCAGGCTAGGTTGTGGGAAACCCGTACAGTTAGTAAGCAACCTCCCCGAAAAGTGCCGTTCAAGTTTCGCTATAAGTTCGACTGCGACGATATACGGTGCAAAGGTCATAGCCAGATGGTTGAAGACTGGGAAGTCGGAGCGCTCTTCTGGAGGCTCGTGGATCAGGGGAGTTCACACGAGGATGCAGCACAAACGGTTCGAGAAAAATTCTTTTGCGAGCTTTGCGGTACCGATAGGGACACGCACTTTTTTGCAGGGACGATTCTTGCTCACCCTAACAGCTGGGTCGTGATAGGGGTCTTTTACCCGAAGAAGGAGCCGCCGACCCTATTCGACGCCGGCCACATGCTCGAATAGGGCATCCATTTGAATTCAACTTCGTTCTCGTGATACACAAATCGCAGTGCCTCGGCAGGCAAACGAAGAGATTTTGCCCGTGACGCCTGCCAAGTCATAGCACTGACCGAGACAGGAGATTCTCTGGGCTTTACGCACTATTGCTGCAAGGACCGGAAGGGGCGCGCGGGATAGGTCGCAGGCCACCCGGAAACGGAGGAGTTCTTTGCCCCCGGGGCGCTTGCGGGAAGTGGATGCGGAGCGATGGGCGTACCGCGGGGACAGCCCTGTCCCTGCGCTGCTTAGAGCCCGCCTGTGGATGCCTGGATAGGAAGCGGTACAGGGGCTCCAACAGCGCGGGAAGTTGGCTCACTTCAAATGCGGTGCCGAAAATTGTCCTACGCACAAGACCTATGGGATGCAGATACGCCGGAAGTACGGCAAAAGGCCTTCCTGTTGGTCACAGATTCACCAACCTGGCTCCATGTCCGCTCGGGTCCGGCAAGAAGCGCCGCTACGGCAACAATCGTAGTAAAGGGTTGATGCTTGAATCACGAGAAAAGAGCCTCTGCACGCGGTGCGAGTTTTGGAATCAATGACTTCTCTCGGGACTCCCGTGCTATTTCCGGGTGCCAGGAGTCTGTTTTTTGAACGGTGCAACAATGCCCGCCGCTGATACGGACCTGCTACGGTCGGGCGTGGTCTACGTCGAGGCTGTGCATCGGCATTCTTCTGCCGCAACCGGACCAGCGGATTGCGCCGGGATGCGCTTTGCAGAAGTGCATCCTGCGGCCAATTCCGATCCAGCCGGCCACGCCTCATGCGAACAGATCCTGATGGATACGGTTAACGCGATATTCTTACCCATCTGAGCAGACCGCTCGCGCGGGGATATGGCCTCCAAACGGACGCTTAATGAGCAGAACCTGGAAGTCCTGGGTACCGCCAGACTTACCGAGCTTCTGATCCAAATATCGGCTCATGATCCGGGTGCCAAGCGCAGGCTTAGGCTGGAGATTGCAGCAGCGGTGAGCCCTGGGGTCGCCGTGACGGCCCTCTTGAAGCGATTCGACGCGATCCGGGGTAGCACGTCAAACCTTTCGGCAGAAAAGAAGCGTGTCCTGGGTGAGGAGCTTGAAGCGCATCGCCAACTGATCATGCATCACCTCCTGCCCGTGGATGCCCATCTGGCGATGGAAGCCATGTTCAAGCTGATCTCCTTGGCTGTTCCGGTATGGGCGCGTACGAATCTGTATACGCCCGATATCAAGATGGCCTTTCACCAGGCTGCCCGGGATATCGGAGCAATTGTTGGTGCGGCCCGGCCTAGCCGCGGCGAGGTGGTTCCTGCGATACATGAATCTGTGGTCACCAACCAGCATGGGCTGGCACGCCTCGTGTTGGACTCTTTGTTTCCGACGCTGGGCGAGGAGGGGCTCAGCGTTCTCCAACAGAAATATCAGGAACGGCTGGCGGAGCGCCAGCGCCAGGCGAGCGCAGACGGACGGATTAACTATGCCCGGATGCAGGAGATATCATCCACACAAGAGATTCTGCGTTCGATTGCAGATGCCCTGGGAGATGTGGACGCTTTCATGGCGCAGTATGATGGGGATGAAAGGCAGAAGTCCGCCATCGCGGCGGCCATCGCAAACAGGTTATTGGCAGCCAACAGGTTTGACGAGGCGTGGAAAGTCATCGAAGGCGCCCTCCCGAACCAGTTCGGCGCGTGGAGCGACGATTGGCATGAATGCCGGATAGCAGCTTTGTATGCACTCGGACAGGACGCGGAGGCCGAAAAGGCTCGGTGGTCCTACTTCGAGCGTTCGCTAAAGGACACTGTGCTGCGTGCCTGCCTGCTGCGGATGCCAGAGTCCGACGGAAGGCAAGCAGAGCAGCGGGCATTGAAGCTCGCCGAAACAAGCAATTCTCTGGATAAGGCCGTCGATTTTCTGATTTCGTGGGGGGACTGGGACAGGGCCGCGGCCCTGGTAACAAAGCGCAGCGCCGAAGTGCAGGAATTGGGCTATTTCTATTTGATGGATATGGGTGACGTGTTTGAGGCCGACTACCCGCTTGTAGCCACGGTGCTGCATAGAGCTTTCATACAACAGTCCTTGGAATTTGGTAAGACCGTCGACATCAAGGATGCTGCGCGCTACCTGGCGAAATGCAGGGCACTGGCCCAGCGTATCGCAGACTGGGCAGAACTGGCGCCCCATGACCAGTACGAAAAGGACCTGCGCAGGCACCACGAATACAATTATTATTTCTGGGATCTTGTTTCCAGACAGAAGCCGTGATAGATCGCGCCACTGGGTCTGCGACATTGTCTGGAGGGCATAAGGATAATTCTGCGCTATGGGTGCTCTTTGCGGCAAATCGTTCCGTTGGCGCCACGCGCGGATGCGGCGCTGGAGCATCCGCAGCGTGATTAGTGCCGGATCGTTATGCCCCGGTTCTGCGGCCAGACAATAGGCTGTTAGTCAAGGGCGCCTCCCAGCGTGGCAGCATCCACCGCCCACCAATTTTTAGGGATTCGTTCAGTAAATGCATATCCTGCTCACGCGGAGACGTGTGCGACGACGAATTGGACTATCGAAATTTGCGTTGACATGCCGATAATTTTCTATAGCACGTGGCGACTGGGCCCGGTGCAGGGCGCATGGATTCCTGCCAATGCGGGATATTTGCTTCCGTACTGGGCTGGCGAGGGGAGGGCTCTTGCCTCGGCGTCAGGCAAGGGAAGACCAAACGAGACCGCGGCCCTTTGCCTCGGTGGGGAGGCAAGTTCTGGCATGATGCAGGATTGTAGCCGTAGCTAATGGCTTGCTGTGTAGCCAGCTCCCGGTCTTTGGTGTAGATCCGTAGCAGAGCCGGTCGGCTGATGTGCCGGCGTCGCCCGGATGAAACCACAGGCAATCGCAAGGCACACTGCGTACATGGGTTCCAGTCCATCAGACCTGCAGCCGGGAACAGGCAGTCGCAATTTTCTGGATCCGGGCGCGAAATGCCCAAAAGAATCCGAATACGGTTAACTTAGGGCATCGTTCGCCATCGACACCTGCCATGTCCCGTCTTATCGCTTTGGCCTTTCTGCTTCTTGTTGCAGATGCTGGCGCCCAAGAGCGCACAGGCATCGATCCGGCTTTGTTTCGGGGGCTGGAATTCAGGATGATCGGGCCCGCCCGAGGCGGACGGGCTACGACGGTTGCGGGCCACCGGGCGCAGCCGCATACGTTCTATATGGGCGCCACCGGCGGGGGAGTCTGGAAGAGCACGGACTATGGCATGTCGTGGCGGAATATTTCGGACGGGTACTTTGAGACAGCATCCATTGGGTCCATTGATGTGGCCGATAGCGACCCCAATACTATCTATGTGGGGACGGGCTCGGATGGCATTCGCAGCAATGTCATCATCGGACGGGGAGTGTACAAATCAACGGATGGAGGCGAGCATTGGACTTTCGTTGGGCTGCGTGATACCGGACAGATTGGGGCGGTGGTCATTCATCCAACGAATCCCGATGTGGCATATGCGGCCGCGCTTGGCAATCCCTTTGGTCCCAATCCGGAGCGGGGCGTATTCAAGACGCTGGATGGCGGCAAGACGTGGGATCACATCCTGTTCGTTTCGCACCGGACGGGAGCTGTGGACATCGAACTGAATCCCGCGAACCCCGACGAAGTCTATGCGGCGCTCTGGCGCGCGGAGCGCAAACCGTGGACCATCATCAGCGGAGATGGTGCCGAAGACGGCATATACGTTTCCCGGGACGGCGGAGCTACCTGGACCAAGGTGGAAATGGGTCTGCCTCCGGGGCTGATTGGGAAGATTGACCTGGCCGTCTCGGCCGCAGACCCCAGCCGTGTGTACGCGCTCGTGGAGGCGAAGCCGGAGGAAGAGGGGCTTTACCGGTCCAACGACCGGGGCGCGTCCTGGCATCTCGTAAACGATGCCCGCTACCTCATGACCCGGCCTTTCTACTATACCAACGTGGTCGCGGACCCGACGGACGCAGGAGTCGTGTGGGTAAACAACCTGGAGCTCCATGTGTCGCGCAATGGCGGGAAGGACTTTACAAGGGTGCCCACGCCGCACGGTGACAACCATGATCTCTGGATCAATCCAGACAATCCACATATCATGGTGCAGTCCAACGACGGCGGCGCCAACGTGACGCTGGACGGGGGCCGTACCTGGACTACGCAGCACAACCAGCCAACGGCAGAGCTCTACCAGATACACGTAGACAACCGCTTTCCGTACTGGGTCTATGCGGGGCAGCAGGATAACTCGACGATTGCCGTTCCCAGCCTGCCGCCGGATACCCGGCCCGGTGGTCCGAAGGCATACTGGGAGGCCATTGGCGGCTGCGAGACCGGTCCGGCGGTACCGCATCCAATAGACCCGAATATTGTATACAGCAACTGCAAGGGGACCTTCCGCAAGTACGACCGCGCAACAGGGCAGGAGCAGCATTATTACGTGGGAGGCGTGTACCTCTACGGCGTAAATCCGGCAGATCTGCCGTACCGCTTCCAGCGCGTAGTTCCGATAGAGATCTCGCCGCTCGACAGCGGCGTCATCTACCATGGATCTCAGTACGTGCACCGGACCACCGATGAAGGCAGGACCTGGGAGGTGATTAGCAGTGACCTGACAGCCAACCGCCCGGAGCGGCAGGTGGTATCCGGCGGACCCATTACGCGGGATATCACGGGCGAAGAGCATTACAGCACCCTGTACGTAATTGAAGCCTCGCCCCTGGAGGAGGGTGTGATCTGGACCGGGGCCAACGACGGTCCGGTACACGTGACGCGCAACGGAGGACAGACGTGGGAGAAAGTCACGCCGCCCGACATGCCGCCCGAGGGGCGCATTCAGTCCATCGACCCTTCGCCGCACGCGCCGGGAAAGGCCTACGTGGCGGCCTACCGGTACCTGCTGGGAGATTTCAGCCCGTATATCTACCGTACGACGGACTACGGCAGCACCTGGACGCGTATCACCGAAGGCATTCCTGCTGGCAGCCCCACCCGCGTTGTCCGCGAAGATCCGGACAGGGAGGGACTGCTCTATGCCGGAACCGAGTTCGGGCTCTTCGTCTCGTTCGATGATGGCGCCCGCTGGCAGCCCTTTCAGCAGAACCTACCTGTTACGCCGGTCACGGATATCAAAATTCACCGGCAGGACCTTGTGCTTTCCACGATGGGACGCTCCTTCTGGATTCTGGACAACGTGACGCCGCTGCACGGGCTCACGCCCGAAGTGGCATCACGAGAGCGCCATCTCTATCCCGTACGGGAGGCGTACCGCATGAGGTACAGCGCGGGGCAAAGTACTGCGGCGCCGCCGCAGTACCTGCCGCCTGGGGCCATCATCGACTATTTTCTTGCAGCGGATGAGCCTGGCCCCCTGGAGCTGGTTATAACCGACAGCAAAGGTAGTATCGTGCGATCTTTCAGCGCGGCGGCTACGGAAAGAGGCGACGCGGAGGCGCAGGGTATGCGAGGGCCGATTGGGAGGTTTTCCTACGGGTCTACCCTGCGAAAGGAGGCCGGAATGCACCGGCTCATTTGGGACCTGCGACACGGGGCTCCAGAGCCATCCGAAGAAAGGCGCGGCCCGGTGGCCCTGCCCGGCACCTATCGCGTGCAGCTTATTGCCGGGGAGTGGGCGGCGACGCGGGACCTTCACCTGCATATGGATCCCCGGGTTGCCGCAGCCGGCGTCACGCAGGAAGATGTGGCCGCGCAGCTCGCCTTCAACCTTGAGGCGCTGGGCGCGATCTCCGAGGCCGTCGGTGCGGCCAGCCATGTGGACTCCCTGCGCAGCACTCTCGAGGCCGCTACCGATGCTGACGCGAGCGCGGCCGAAGTCGACGCTGCGCTCGCGGCATTACAGGATGCATTCGTGACCAACGAGGAGGACAGCTATCCTCCGCCCATGCTGATAGACCAACTCGACTACCTGTACGGATTTACGACCCGGGCGGATCAAAGACCTGGGGCGGACGCCCATGCCCGCCTCGTGGAGCTGCGACGCGAATTGGATGGATACCTGGCCAAGTTGGAAGATCTTTCGCGCCGCGTGGAAGCACTGACCCAAGCCCGCTAGCTACCTATGCGGATTGCCAATGCGCCGTGCTCGTGGGGCACACTCGAATTCAGGGGCCTTGCCGGAGAGCAGATAGGCTACCGGCAGATGCTGGACGAGCTCGCCGAGACGGGCTATACGGGCACGGAGCTCGGTGACTGGGGCTATATGCCGACAGATCCCGATGTCCTGCGCGCCGAGCTCCATGGGCGCAGGCTGTCCATGCGCGGCGCATTCCTGCCGGTGGCGCTAAGCCGCACGCAGGCCCGGGAGGAGGGACTGAAAAGGGCGCTCATGACATCGCGGCTCCTTGCCCAGACGGGTGACGGGAGCGACCCGCCCGTGCTCGTCCTCGCGGACGAAAATGGAGCGGACCCGCTTAGAACACGGCAGGCCGGGCGCATAACGCCCAAGATGGGTCTTTCTGCACAGCAGTGGGACGACGTCGCCGCCAGTGCCCATGCCATTGCGGCCGCAGTGCGGCAAGAGACGGGCCTGGCCACCGTGTTTCACCACCATTGTGCGGGGTTTGTGGAGACGCCGGAAGAGATATCCCGCTTTCTATCCTTAACTGATCCCGACCTGGTCGGGCTGGTTTTTGATACCGGCCACTATGCCTACGGCTCGGGTGGCGGCGTCTCCGTGACCAATGCCATGGAATACCATTTTGACCGCATTGGCTATGTGCATTTCAAGGACTGCCATCCGGGCATCGCGGACGAAGCTCGCCGTGCGGGGTGGGATTATTTTACGGCTGTAGGCAATGGCCTCTTCTGTGAACTCGGTCAGGGCAGCGTGGACTTTCCCGGCGTGGTGCAGCTTCTGAGGTCGCGCCGCTACGACGGCTGGATTGTAGTCGAGCAGGACGTGCTCCCGGGAATGGGAAGTCCTCGAGAGGGCGCCGCGCGCAACCGGGCGTATCTTCGCACGCTGGGGCTTTGACAACTGCCTGCTAAGACGCCACGCAAAGAAAACGATTGAGTATCATGCAAAGGCTGAATATCGGAGTCATCGGTACGGGGCGTATTGGCCGCATGCACGCGGAGCACATCACGTATCGCGTACCGAAGGCCCGGCTGGCGGCCGTAACGGACCTGAACCCTTCTGCAGCCGCGGCCTGCGCAGAAGCCTGCGGGCTCGTTGGCTGCGCTGCTACCTACGAGGAAATACTGGATCGCTCCGATGTTGACGCGGTCGCCATCTGCACGTCGAGCACCACGCATACCGAAATCATCGAGGCTGCCGCAGCAGCCGGCAAGCATATCTTTTGCGAGAAGCCGATTGATCTGACGCTGGCCCGCATTGATCGTGCGCTGGAGGCGGTAAAGGCGTCGGGAGTTCTCCTGCAGGTGGGTTTCAATCGCCGGTTTGACCCAAGCTTTCAGCGCGTCCGCGAGGCCATTACGAACGGAGAGATCGGCGCGCCGCATTCGCTGCATATCATTAGCCGGGACCCCGCGCCGCCCCCCATCGCGTTTATCCGGTCTTCGGGCGGCCTATTCCTGGACCTGGCGATCCATGATTTCGATATGGTGAACTTTCTGCTTGGTAGCCGGGTGAAGACTGTTTACACGGTTGGTGCCGTCCGCGTGTCGCCAGAAATAGGGGAAGCCGGAGACGTGGACACGGCGGTGGTCATGCTGCAATTCGAGGACGGCACCATGGCGACCATCGAAAACAGCCGCCGAACCACGTACGGCTATGACCAGCGCCTGGAAGTGTTCGGCAGCAAGGGGAGCATACGGGTAGGCAACGCCTTTGCCGATTCCGTAACGATGGCCGACGAAATGGGCGTGCGCCAGGGCGCGCCACACTATTTCTTTATCGAACGCTACCGTGAGGCCTACGTCGCGGAAATGCGCGCCTTTGCCGACGCCGTGCTTGCGGGCGGGCCGTCACCGGTCTCCGGCGAAGATGCACGGGTGCCGGTAGTGTTGGGCCTTGCCGCGGGCCGGTCCTGCCGAACAGGTCTGCCCGTCCATCTGCCGGAAGTAGAAGGCGCCTAGTACATGGAGCATCAGATAGCGTCCATCCTGGGTGAGGAGGCACCGCGCCTCCTGGGCCACACCTGCGAGGCGCTGCCGGACGCAAGCCTGCACCGCCCAGGCGCGGATTTCCTGGACCGGGTCTGGGCGGCCGGCGACAGGAGCCCGGCCGTTCTTGCGGCAGCGCGGCGGCTGTTCTGCTGCGGCCGCCTCGCCGGCACGGGGTACTTGAGCCTGCTGCCGGTCGATCATGGCATCGCTCACACGGCAGGCATGGTCTTCGCAAGCAACCCGGCCTATTTTGATCCGGCATCCATTGTTGAACTGGCGCTGGAAGGTGGATGCAGCGGCATCGTCACTACATTCGGCGTGATCGGAGCACTGGCGCGGAAGGCGGCGCACCGCATCCCGCTTATCCTCAAGATCAACCACGACGAGCAGTTCGCGTATCCCCCGAGATACAAGAATATTCTGTTTGCCAATGTCCAGGATGCAAGCCGGACGGGATGCACGGGCGTGGCTGCCACGGTCTATTTTGGGGGGCCGGGCGCACGGCGTCAGCTAATGGAGGTGTCGCGCGCATTTGCCGAGGCACACGCGCTGGGCCTGGTCACCATACTCTTTGCCTACCTGCATCCCACGGCGATGGGAAAGGAGGGGCTGATGTTCGCAGCCGACCTTACGGCCGAAGCCAATCACCTGGGGGTATCTCTTGAGGCTGATTTCATCAAGCAGAAGCAGCCGCTATTGCGGCACGGCTTTGCGAAACTTGCCGACCGCTACGGCAATTTGCATGAACGCTACCCCTACGGTCTTCTTACGGACCATCCCATTGATCTAACGCGATACCAGGTGGTACTGGGCTACGAAGGCAGGGCCGGACTACTGCATTCCGGGGGGGCCAGCGATAGCGATGACCTCCGTGCTGCGGTTGCCGCTGCGGTGATCAACAAGCGGGGTGGCGGCATGGGAATGCTCGCGGGACGCAAGGCGTTCCAGGCGCCGCTCGCGCGCGGCGTAGCCCTGCTTCACGCCGTACAGGACGTATATCTAAGCCCAACCGTGACCGTAGCATGACCTACTCTTCCCCGATCATGCGCACGAGGTCGTAGATCAGGCCGTTGGGTACGGGGAGCGTGAGGTGATACTGCGCAATCTTCCACGCGCCATCCACGCGCACGAGCACGCCGGTGCCGCGTGTGTCACCAAAGTTGTCGTTGGCCAGGATTTCGTCAAACCACGCGGCCGCGCCGTCATCCGAATAATAGACGTGCCGTTGACGGGGCACATACGTCCAGCCGCGCCCCTCCGCAAAAGGCCCTTCCGCGTAGGCGCGGAATTCCTCCAGCGTCCACCGCTCCGTAATGTCCGTCCCCAGGAATATGGCGCCTTCCGCAAAATGGGCAAAGTAGCGCTGCGCGTCCGCCTCAGAGGCCGCCGCATGAAAATCGTCCAGCACGGTGGTAACGGTGTCCGTTTGCGCGTGTGCAAGGGGTGTGGCGCACAGGAGTAGGAGCAGGGGGAGGCGTCTTGGCATGGCAGTATGTGGTTACAGGTGGGTGGTCATGTGGTCGGCCACGCGGAGGCTTTGCGCGGCAATAGTGAGGGCCGGATTCATGGCGGCTGAGGACGGCATGAACGACGAATCCGCGACGAAAAGATTCTGGATGTCATGGGCGCGGCACCACGGGTCAAGCACGGACGCCGCAGGATCCGTACCAAAGCAAAGCGTGCCGCACTGGTGCGAGTTGGTGGCAATACCCATGGCCTCGGTAAAGACGAAGGCGTAGCCGGCACCCCGCATGATCCTCTTGGCTTCGGCAACGAGGCGGCGGTGGCTTGCCATGTTATTTGGCGTCCAGTGCACACGGATACGTCCGAACGAATTTACGGTAACACGGTTGCGCACGTCGGGCAAATCTTCCGACATTACCCACCAATTCATGCTTCGGCGGGCCATGGCGCCGAGCACGGGCGTGGGCACATGCGGCCGTGCCGCCTTCAGCATGAGGGCCTGTACTTTGCTGCCGACTCTCGAAATCGTTGCTGCCACGAAGGATGAGCTCGTTCTTTATGGTCCGCTTCAGACGGTGGTGCCCCTGTTCAACCTTCCCGTTCTCATGTGGACTCGCCGGCTGCGTATGCCGCGAGTCCATCCCGTAGTGGCGCAGCAGTGCCTGATAGCGTTCGGTGAAGTCTTCACCGCTCTTGCGCTTCAGGTTGCGTACCGCACAGCTCATCGAGTCCGTCTGATGCAGCCGGAGCGCACCTGCACAGCATGCTGCAGGCCTTCCGAGAGTGCCTCGAAGCTCTCCGACCAGCAGACCGTGCCGGCCTCCCAATTGGAAAATGCCAGCACAAAGTGATACAGCAGATGCAGGGACGGCTCCCCCTGCATCGTTACCTCCAGTTCGTTGAGGCACGTGAAGTCGGACTGCGCACGCTCCCCGGGGGCATACTCCTGGTCGAAGTAGACCTCGTCTGGCGATCGCCGATCGCCAGGGAGCTCCCTCTATGGCCTTCCACTGCTTTACGCGCCGCTGCAGCGTACGCAACTGGCCCTGCTGGAACCTGCCCGGATGCCGGCGCTGCAACTCGCCAAAGAGCGCCTTCACCTCGAGGCCGGGATTGACTTCCAGAAAAGCCCTGCCTTCATCCCACACCTCCGCGAACGGATCCTTGCGCGTGCGCCATGTGTGGGGCTTCCTTGTATCGCTCGGCACCTTGCCCAGACGCACATATTTGCGCGCTGTAGCCTGGCACATGCCAGCCTTGGCCGCTGCCGCTGTTATCGGTACATCCTTTTTCACGACCAACTTGAAAAGAAGAAGGACCTGCTCATCGGTAACCATCTCGGACGTGGATTGGCTGGAAAAATTCGCCCATCCACCCCAGAAACAACTTAAGTGCCATTATTTTCAATCGGAATTACAAGTTATGGGCTTGCAGGGTGGTCGGCGCACGCCTCGGTCGCTGTGCAAGCCGGGCAATTGTGAATTCGGATGCCAGATGGCCCGGTATCGGCACAATGAAGCCGGAATTACGTATAATCGGAACCATGCGTCTACATGATGAACTGCTTACTGGCTTCGCCCTGGGTCTGGGTCGGTGTCCGATTTAGATTCATTGGCCAACCTTTGTGCTTCGTCATAGGACTTTATGGCATTGACTGTCGAATGCAGGTTCGTAACGTCTTGGGCTATTGAAAGGCCAGGAAGCGTTTCACCGGAGGCTCTATTCGGGCGATAATGGGTTATTGAGCCTATTATGTGGATATCTTGGCTTCCGTTCGTAACGATCACTGGACCGCCACTTACGCCGTTTATGGCTACACCATCAATCAAATAGGCATGATCATGAGAACCAAACGCCCCCATGCTCCCGCTGATTCTGCCAGAAAAGAAGCACAGGCCAAAACTGGCAGGGTATCCAATCCATCCCACTTCGGATCCGACCCTAAGCGAGTCGTCAGCTGGGAGCAATTCTATCGTGCCGCTTGGAAAGTGAAGGCTTCTCTTCCCAATCAAGATAACCGCTGAATCTTTCCCGCTAGGGTCCATCATTATGATTCGGTCATCGAACTTATATAGCTCTGGTGTATCGGATCCAGGATGATTCATTCTGATAGGCAGTTGCCATTTGTCCGCATGCTCGATCACATGGCGGGCAGTAGCTATTCCGTAGACTTCTGCTTCTCTACTTAGGGCACACAAGAATCCCGTTCCGTGTCCATTTGGAGTTTCAATCTTAACCACGTGGGACTTTAATTGCTCTACTGCGTCATACCATTCCATATCTCTTGTCTCTGTCTACGTTAGAATAAGTCACCCTGTGATGTCTCCACGCGCCCAGCCACGTTGGGCAGCTTGAACCTTTTGCCGTCCTGTATCTCCTGAACGGTTAGCATTTGCATGCGCGGATACGGCTTGCCGTGTACGTCCATGTCTCCAGCGGATGCCATGACTCTGGCAAAATTGGCAGCTTGCGTTTTGCTGCGTGGATGCAACACTATCAACCCGGCCATTTGTGCACGATCATCCTCCAGTACGCCACGCAACTCCCGAACGGTCCTGATGCCAACATTCTTTCCGCCCTTCACTTCCAGCACCATGCTTTGCAGTTCTTTCTCTCCGGGCAGCGCAAAGTAAATGCGGCCGTCAATGCCGCCATCCATGCCTTTGCGCTTCGTTACGAAACCGTCTACCTGTTCGACGGCCCACTTCTGGAACTGGTACGGATCGCGCTGCCACAAGTCTGTAGCGCCCTCTGCGTTACGCGGTACGCCATCTATGACGTAATCCACGCCTTCTCGCAGGTGTAGCCGATCTTCCAGTCTGACCTTTGTTACGCGCTTTATGGCGTGTATGGCGATGTCCACGCCTATCCACCGGCGGCCCAGGTTATGCGCGGCCTCCAGCGTAGTGCCGCAGCCACAGAACGGGTCCAACACTACGTCGCCTTCGTTACTGGATGCCGAAATGATGCGCTCCAAAAGAGGGACCGGCTTTTGTGTCTTGTATCCGAGGCGATTCTTGCCGAGTTCCGGTGCAATGTCAACAACAATATCTTGCAATTTTACGCCTTTGGAGTCATTCAGGTATCGTTTATAGCTAGGTGTTCCGTTCTTGCGGCTAGGCCAATGCACGTATCCAGCTTGGTCAAGCAAATCCAGCTTAGCCTGAGTAGTCATAGATGTCGTGTCCGATCCTTTCGCAGCGCGTTTCAATCCAAGCGTAGGAACGGCCCAATGCCGTCCGGTTTCAGTTGGATCAATGCTCTTCCAGGGCTTACCCGATGCCTCGTTTCGTATCCCAGCCGCCGTTAAATCACTAAGCCGATACCTGCCTCGGTTGTCTTCATGGCGGTAGAATTTATCCACATAATCTCGGCTATGTACTTGATACACAGTGTTCCATGTATGCGATGCGGAAGCACTGTAGAACAATAGGGTGTCGTGGATTGGCCCCCACCGTCTTGCTCCACTATGCGCCGATGTGCGTTTCCAGATTATCTCACTCTGAAAGTTGTCATGCCCGAATATCCCGTCCATCATCACCTTCAGGTAGTGGCTGGCCGTAGGGTCGCAGTGGACGTAAATCGATCCCGTAGGCTTCAGGACGGAGCGCATGTGGGCCAGCCGCTCTACCATGTAGGACAGATAGGCCAATAGGCGCGGATTCGTCTTGCGAAGCGCCCCGACCCAAACCTGCCAGAATGAAACCACTTCGTCATCAATGCCGGCTTCTCGCAGCAAGATCGGCATGTTGCGGATGCTGCGCTCCCGAACCTCGTCCAGCGCCCAGGTGTCGTTGAATGCTTCAATCTGATCCGGTAACGGGCGGCCCGTCTCGGTCGTGTAGATCGCGTTGTATTCTTGATTAGAGTTAAACGGCGGATCAAGGTAAATGAGGTCCACGCCCCATTTGCCCATTTCCCGTAGTACAGTCAGGCAGTCTCCGTAGTAGAGCTTGTTCATGCCATTGTCCCGGCGATGAACGCTCCGAACGGATTGTCATGCCGCCGCCGGTTGTACTTCCATGCAGCCTCTGCCACGTATAGCGGCAGGTATCGCTTGGCGTAATGGTGGTGGCTACCTAACCAAGCACGCTTCAGGAGTGCCCAGAAGCTCTCTATTGTGTTGATATGGACGCTGCCGTCCACGTATGCCTTCGAGTGATTGATTACCGCATGAGGCATCATGTTCCGCGCCGTGTTGTAGGACGGAAACTCGTCTGAAATCAGCACCGATCCCTGCGGGATAACGGAGCGCTTGAGGAATTTCACAACGGCCTTGCCGGTCAGTCCTTCTGTAGCCATTTGCGCTACTACCCTGCCGCCGCGCTCCACCACGCCAAGTACGGGCGTCTTTTTGGTGCCGCGTCCGCGTTTGGCCGGACGGTCGTTTTTGCGCCGGTTGGCCTTCCGCGGCTTGCCGCCTACGTAGGTTTCGTCGGCTTCGACCACTCCTTGCAACATCGTATGGCTATCCTGATCCATCATGGCGGCCCGTATGCGCTGTTGCATGTAGAGCGCGGTTTGCTGCGTGAGGCGAAGATCACGGGCCAGCTGCGGACTCGACAGGCTTTTCTTGGCATTCATCATCAGCGCAATAGCCAGAAACCACTTCTGGAGCGGAACGCGCGTCTTGCAGAAGATCGTGCCGGACAGTACGTTGAAGCTCTTCTTGCAGTCATGGCAATTCCAGCGTCCAACACGATCATTTTCGCATTTGCGCGCTACATGCGTACTGCCGCAGAGCGGGCAGCACGGGTTGTCTCCCCATCGAACATCTTCAAGATGTTCGATGCACCGTTCCTGCGTCGGAAAGCGGTAGAAAACGTCGGTGAGTGTCATGATAAGCCCGGTCTTGTGCTGATCTGAAAGCAATATACCAAGACAATCAGCCAATTCCAAGCCCGTAACTTGTAATTCCGTTTTCAATTGTCGACGTCGTTATTTCTGAATGTCGCCAAACACATGGCATGGTGCGAAGCGCAGGGCCTGCACTATATCTTTGGTATGGCTCGCAATGCGCGACTGAAACACATCGTTGAGGAGGCTATGGAGCAGAGACAGGCCACATGCGAGGCCAGCAGGCAGCCTTCGCGGCGCTTCCGCAGCTTCGAGTACCGAACGAAGGACAGCTGGAGCTGTGCGCGGCGCGTGATAGCCAAGGCGGAATGGCTGCCTGGATCGCGCGGCTATAACGCGCGATTCGTGGTCACCAATTTCAGCGAAGACGCGTACGACGCGCGCACGGTATACGAGGATTTGTATTGCGTGCGTGGCGACATGGAGAACCGGCTCAAGGAGCAACAGCTTACCCTGTTCGCTGACCGCACCTCTACGTCCATGATGGAGAGCAACCAGCTGCGCCTGTACTTCTCTACAGTCGCCAATATCCTGATGACCGTCATCAAGATCCATGGCTTGCAGGGCACAGCGATGGCTAAGGCGCAGTGCGGTACCATCCGAGTGCGGTTGCTCAAGATCGCCGCACTGGTCGTGGTAAGCGTGCGCCGTCTCCGCCTGTTCTTTCCCAAGGCGTATCCGTGGCAGCAATTGTTCTCTCGCGTGCTAAGCAACCTGCGTGGCGCTGTGCATGCCACCACGGTCGGCGCGCGCGCCTCACCTCCATAGGCACTTCCCTGACCCGACTTGTTCCAGAAATTGACAGACTCCACTATGTGGTTGCTGGAAACGTGTATCCAAGAAGCACCGGTGGGCGAACAAAAGGGCTGATTCCCGCTCGAAGCGTGCCCAAAACGGCGCTTACTGCTGTCAACTAAACGCTCCGGAAGGCGGGAATCAGCATTCGCATTCCCAGATCGTGACCCATTGGCTACAGACGCCTCGAATTATGGCGATTTAAAAGCTTGGTGAGCGATGCGGGCTAGTGTAGTGCGAATCTAAGCCGATTCCTCTGGAGTCAGAGTCTCAAGCGCCCGGATTCGGTCTAAGTGCGGGTGTGCGAACTGGTTGCGGTAGCTACGCAGGCAGCCGTAGCAGCTGGAACTGCAGCCGCAATTGTCATGAACTCGTTCTCGGGCGTTGGTGAGCACCTCTTTGAATACACTTTTCTGCTCAAGTTGCGCTACTAGGCCGGCACCGCCAGGCACGTTATCGTAGAGCACAATCGCAGACTCGTTCGGGTTGTCACCGGCGGTAATTGTCACGTTCAAGTCCCTATCCGGAATCCCCAGCGTATTCGCCGCGCCGAGCAGGACGGCGTAGGCGACGGAATAGGCATCCCATTCATCACAAAGTCCCGGAAATTGCAGACACATAATATCCGTGACGAGCTCGTGCCCAAGCGAGAACCATTCAAGAGTGCCCTTGCAATTGGTATCCCAGGGTGATTGGTGCGTGGCTCTTGGTTCTGTCATATGTGCACCGCAGGTCCGGCAGATATAGAAACCCTTCCTATTAGTACCCTCGCAGACGATAACCAGGGTTCCTGGTATGGCCTTGGTCACTTGTACGCCGAGAATGGTCTGTGTTTTGGGCGGAATTCCCTCTTTGAAGCCGCGGAAAAACGGACGTGTCGTGTATAGACGTCGCGTCCGTCCGCGCGGCGCCGCAGTTCTTCCCTTTAGTGGTGTTACGAAACCAAACTCTGGAATAAGGTATTTACGCGAACTGTGGGGTCTGGACGGATCACCTTCCGTCCATTGTTTGAAGTTGCGGGCATTATCGTACTGGTAGTACCGGACACGCGGGTCCTTGCCATGGACCACCTTCACGCCATATGATTCCCATTCCAGTTTGTTGGCTATCACCTTGCCGCCAGGTGCATATTCGGCAATGGCCTGCGACAAGTCTCGCTGAAGCAAGACCCCTGTAGGTTTGCCATCACCGGAACGAGTTTCGAGCTCGACGACGTCCACTGGAAACCCGTACTTAGGAATGACGGCTTTCCGAGAAAGAAATCTTAGAGGTTGTTCATCAGCAACGGTCTTCATTCGCTTGGCGATTCGACCAATGTCACGATCCTTGCCTTGATCAAAGCACTTTTGCCTGAGCTCTTTCATGTCACAAAAGTCTGCGCAGACTTCGTCTTCCACGGAGACCAGGCGACTCTGCAATCCCGCGATGTAGTTGATCCAGCTATTATCAACAAGCCCCAATGGGCGATGCATGGTCTCCGGCACGATCTGGCATAGCGCTTGAGCCAACTTGTGGTTGTCATCACAATACGCCCGGAGATCTA
Organism: Rhodothermales bacterium; assembly: GCA_965216255.1. Lineage (GTDB taxonomy): Bacteria > Bacteroidota > Rhodothermia > Rhodothermales > Bin80. Next base: position 809,428 of record OZ244148.1, on the reverse strand, counting down.
ACGCCGCGTGTGGGCTCGACCAGCTTCCAACAAAGTGCTTCACTTTGCCAAAGCGTTCTCTGTTCTCTCTAAAGAAAGCAGACAGGGCTGTGGCAACCATGTGCCGATTGATGATCTTCTCGTTCGACATTCGCAATCGTGGCGGATTCACTGTGCCGTTGACCACCCGATTGATCGGATCTTCATAGTGATACAGATCGTGCGGGTTGCGGCGGCAATAGGTAAGCGCTAAGCCAGGAGTACCTCGCCGTCCGGTTCGCCCGACGCGTTGGGTGTAGTTGAACGATTCCGGCGGAACATTGCGGAGAAATACGACATCCAAATCGCCTAGGTCGACTCCGACCTCGAAGGTTGTTGAAGAGCTAAGAAGATGGATGCTTCCATTCTTGAATTTGCGCTGTCTAAGGCGCGCCAAGTCGCTATCAATCTGCGCGGTATGCTCTTCCGCAATCAGCGCGGGAGGAAGGCTTTCGTTTTGGTAGAGGATTCGGTAGTGATTTTCCTTAAGACGCCTGAAATTGACCTGCGTGAGGGTTCCGGGGCACCGATTCCGGAGACATACTCCGCGAATATTGTAGGTGCTCAGGCTGGCACAGGCGTCGCACTCCCAGAAGCTATCAAGTCCGGCAGGCTTGACCCGAAGCCAACGCGGGTCCAGTCGGAATGTACCATTTACATCTCCGCGCGAAAGAACAGGATCTTCGGCGTGGCTCCGTAAGACCCTCCATACGTCCGCCATGAGTTTTGTCGATTCTGCTTGCTTTTGGTCGTCGGACAGACCGCTTTCGTCAAGCAGCTGGCGAAGGAAGTGTCGCACGACCGCAGATTGGGGTGCGCCCCACTGCAAGACATTGCGTCGTCCGCCCGGAGAACCGAGGCTATAGGCCTGCTGCGGCCAAGGGAGTATATCACCCCACTCCGGCGTTCCAGCGCCTTTCGGCAAATTCATAGCGCGGCGCGGACGCAACTCGTCCAACAGATATCCGATCAGGTTACGAGCCTCATCATCCGTGAGGTTCCATGGCCACTGTCCCATGGCCTCCGGCAAGCCCAAATCGCCGGGAATGTTGACGAACCACTTTATCAGGCCAACTCCACTGAGGGACAGTCTCTTCTCGTCCGTAAGCGCTTCGCGCAAAATTGACGTCAACGCCTGGCGGTTTTTCTGTTCCCTAGTATTTGCGTTGCTGAACAGACCGGCTAGCCTCCACTGCTTGAGCAATCGGTTTCGGAGATCGTCTATAGACAGGCCTTCGTCGCCAACCGTTCCCATGTTGATAGCGCGTAGGATGAGATTACGATCTCGTAGTTGTTCGTAAGAATCTTGAGCATACCAGGCAAAGAAAGCAGCTTCCTGGCGGCTATCTGCGAATGCCAGCACCTTGCGTTTCTCTTCCGGCAGCAATTCGTGCAGGGCTGTGGCGATGACAGTGTTGGGTCCGTCCGAACCGTGCACGATCTCTTGTACCGGGTCACCATTGCTGCGCCGATAGCCGCAGGCCTCACACTGTTTCAGTTGGTCGGAACGATCTAAGTGGGTTTCGCACCGCTTCACGCGGACCGATGCGCCACAGTCACACCTCAATGCGGTCCCAGAGAGTGCGCCGCAGCGCCTGCACAGTAGCTCGTCCCCGTCCTCCAAAGGCAGGTAGTAGTCCACACCGAAGTCGTGCTGGCTGGGATCGCGAACGGCTTCCTGCAACTTTCCGCCACGCTCTCGACCGACGTAGTAGTGTTGACCGCACTCGCGGCACAAAGCGATTTCCAAAGGCTGCGCACTCCAGCCGTCCCCGATGTGGCTCTTGCGGTTGAGTACGACAGCGTCCACGCCATCCCTGTGAACTAGAAATGCCCCTTCCAGTGCACGCAAAAAGGCATGGTAGCGGCGAGGAGATTCAATAGTGGCTATCGGTTGTGATTCGCCGAGAATAGTACCGGATGAACAATAGTGCTCTCCGAATAATTCCTCCGCAAACTCGGCAACTGCCAGCTTGTCTTCCTCGCTCTTTCCGGAGGAAATGGTCGCGCTGGTGGCGATACAACGGAATGCATCTTGCCGTCCGCCATCGCGCAACCGCTGCTTAAGCCTCCTAATCAGCATGCCCATCTCCATTCCCTTGGCACCCCGGTATTGGTGCGCTTCGTCGAGCACGATGAACTGCCAGTGCGCGCCCCGGCCACTGTCGAAGAGGGGGCTGTCGTCGGGCCGGATGAGCAAGTATTCCAACATCGAATAGTTGGTCAGTAGGATATGCGGTGGCGTGCTCCGCATTTCGTCGCGGAAAACCAACTCCCCTGGCAAGCGTTCTTCCGCCTTCACGGTAGCGTTGCGCCACCGGTCTCTGGCATTGTTGGGGGTCTGGCCGATGTACTGTCCGAAGGTTGGTTTGAACCCTGATCCAGCATCGCGCAATGCCCTGCTGAGCTTGCCGAGACGCTCGCGTTGGTCGTTTGCGAGCGCATTCATCGGATACAGGATCATAGCTCGCACACCTGGCTCTCCGAGTTTTCCCTCGAGGTATTGGCGAAACAACTCAAACAGGATTGGGTAGAGGAAACTCTCCGTTTTGCCGCTTGCGGTGCCCGTGGCGACGACAATGTTTCGGCCTTCAATGTGGGTAGCCCGGATGGCTTGCTCCTGGTGCCTGTACAGCGGTTTATTTATCAGTGCCGGAGTAAGATCTTCGCTATCGCCCTGAAAGCATTCCCGTGCCAAAGCTCGTGCACACAACCCAGTCTGGAAGTCGCGAGCCGGCTCGGGGAACGGGCCCTTGAGCAGACTCCCTTCTTCCTTCAAGGCAGCCTTAAACGAATCACGCAGTTGCGGTTCTTTGAAGAAAAAGGATGTCTTTAAGTAGTTCTCGTAGCGCTGGCGAATCCTTTCGGGCCATTCATGTATGGCGCTTGCATTAGGCATCGACTAGTCTCCTGATTGTCTTTATATTTTCCAAATGCAAACTCCGCCTGCGCTTGTCAACGGGTATTGGTCGGAGCGCCGCGTCAGCTGTAGTCAGGCCCGCGGCTTTAAGTTCACCGTAGCTGAACCCCTTGCCGGGCCTCCATCCTCCACCTGATAGCTTCACGTAAGCAATCGGATTCTCGCCAGACCGGGGCGTCCGGCTGACGGTCACTGTGACGGCCTTCGATACATTGTCCATGCCGGTGGCCGAAATCCTTAGCGTATAGGTCGTGGTTTCCGAGGGCATAATGTCTATTCCCCCGCTTGATTCAACCGAGCCGAATTCGGGACAGATCACAACACCGCATCCTTCCGCATTTTTGGTCGTCCAAAGCAACGTCGCATGCTCCCCGGCGGCGATCGTCGCCGGGGAGCACGTCAGTGCAACGACTGCTGGCACAGGGTCGGCGAGAACTCGAATGAGGGTCAACTCGGCTACGTCGCATTTGGCCTTGAGCAAAGCTTCCTCGTTCAGCCGCTGATCAATCTCTGAGTAGTCGACGAAATCAGTCAGCCGAATCTCAGTAGCGCTGAATCCATCCATTTCAGAGTATCGGGATGGATATCCTTGGGCCAATTCATTGCCGAATCCGACGGCAGCTGATTCGATTCGCTGGGGCAGGCGCAGCCGTACGATGTCGCTCGCAGCGGCGTGCTCACGAAATTCCTGTCGCGTCATGACTAGCGGCGTGTCACACCACCTACCGAATTTGGTTCCGTCTCGCTCCATCCGCCACCAATACGGCAGTAGATTCAATGCTAAATCGACGTGTCCGGAGTTGCATGCCAGCGTAAACGATACTGAACTCATGCTAGGGTGTGGCTCGCCGATGAGATTTACTCCTTGCTCGCTAATTCGTGTAAATCCCTTGGGCAGACGGATTGGGTCAATGGTTAAATCATCAACACCGATGAAGCGTACATTCGTCTGACTATACCCAGTCGAGGGCGGTGCAAGAATCGTGAGCTCCGTATACAGCTCCCCATTTACTAGCACCTTAAGCAGATCGCGCAGGTATCGGAACTGGTCACTATCCCGTAAGCCCGATTCATCGTAAACGCGGACAAAAAACCGCCCCTGTCGGCCGTGCAAAGCCTCGGCAAGCTTCTGCGTGCCCGGCCTGAAATTCATTCCTTGCCAGCCGTTCTCCTCTTCTGCGCCGACCCGTGCCCAAGTGATGCCTGGCGACACTTTCATTTCTGGAACAGCGCCAACAAACAGGTCACCTTCACCTGAATCATCGAAGACACGCTCGCCGGCTAGCTCAAAACCGGACGAGGCTGACTGTAGTTCACTTTCCTTGAAGCGGCCAATATCGTCGTTTGGTTTTTTTCCATCCCGGAAGAAGTAGTGCGCCGTGAACCCCATATCGGTGCAGTCTCTCTGCTCAACGGGTATGTGGCCTGTCCTTATCCATTCGTTTGGCGCGACGACGATGAAATATCCATTTGTGATGCAGCCTACCTTGCGACCATCTCCAGTCCAATATTTCCGTAATTTGAAAATCCCACATTTTCCGTCGAACAGCGACTCATCTTGTCCTGTGCCATCCCCGTAGAGTATAGATAGCCTGCCAGCGAACGATGCGAGACGGTATTGTCCGTTTACCCTGTCCAATTGTTTATCATTCTGCCACACCTCGTTGATTTGGCATCTGTCATCGGCAGCTAGAACGATGTTCCAGCTCAATGAATCGGGAAGCTGGCGGCAGATCAACTCGGGCCGGTAGGTTGGCGGCCGTCGTGCTGGAGCCACTGGCATTGAGACCGTTCGACTACGCCTCGGTCCTATTTGGCGAGGGCTTTTCGGCTTCGGCTTGTTGTGCTTTATTCCACCTATCGAAGTTCCACTACTCCTTACGGCAAAGTTGTGGTCAGGCGTCTCGACCTCTTTGGGAGAATTAGACTGATGGTGGCTCGACTCTGACTGAGAAGTGTCGCCGGCATGGACATTGTATGCCGAATCGTCCAAGTTTTTTCCGGCGAGTGGCGTATAAGATGGCTGTGGACGACCGGATCTACTATCTAGTTGAGTGGCTGAGTTGCTGTCCGACTCGTCGCAGCTCGAAGTGGGTGATTCAGGTTCGGTGAGTGCTGGGTTATGCTGGGCGCCGCCTTTGGCGGTCCTGAATCTTGCTAACTCGCTATAAATTCGCGGTTGTCCGGCCGGCCCCTTTTGGAATGAGCTTTCTTCGCCATCTATAAACTCAGATTGGCCGCTCCCAGTGTCGGTCTTCGTGTCATTTGATTCAGCTTCACCCACATGGCCTGTCAGCGGCATGTGCCGACTCTTCTTGCTTGGTGGACTATTCTGAGGCATGGCTTTTTCACCGTCGATTTCGCTTGCCAACGCATCGAAGGCGGCGCTGTCAGAAGCACCGGATTCTTGTAACTTGTCGAGCTCGGCACTAGAACTCGGCCCACTGGGTACGTCCGCGCCCAGCCGCTTCTTCAGCGGCCTGAAAGGCGGCTTCTCGCCTTGGGGACTACTTTCGGGCGCCGCTGCCTCACTGCCGAGTCGCGAGTCACATGTGTCGGTGTTATTCTGCTCCAGTGCACCAATCGGCGTGGACGCTGGCCAGAGGCCCACCAGAAGGCTCCATAGCCAACGTGGCCATGTTTGAATTCTTCGGACTACTTCTTTCACGGCTATCGACTAGAGGGAGTTCAGGCTATATCAGAAACACCGCACGATATTACGACGCAGCAACCGAACATGCTTGGGGATTCGCCCTTGCGGCTCTCTTTTTAGGATGTCATGTCTGCCACTGTCCAGCCTATGTGCACATAAAGTACGTTACACTTCTGCTTCAGAAACTCTCTGTGCCAATAAGAAGTGAGACAGGGGGAAGGCAGATAATGAGTCCTACATCCTTATCTATCAAGTGCACTATAGTGTGAGCCACTGCACCGTGGCGTCCGCTGGTACGGCATCCCGCCTCTGGACTATATTGACAGGCCTTACGGTACCGTATTAAGCCAAGCCGTGAGTCGGGAGAAGGCCGTAGCGACGAGTGACGACAACCTAAAGGTCAGCGCATGAGTGAACCGATTCTCGAGGGTCAGGATCTGGAAAAAGGGATTGGGCGCATTCAGCGCGTGGGGCTCCGCGACGTGTGGAGCCACGAAGCGCTGGACTTCACGAAATGGCTGGAGGACAACGCTGATGTCGTGGCCGACGCTACGGGCCTTCAGCTTAGCGTTGTCGAACGCGAGCAGCCAGCCGGTGCGTTTAGCGTCGACCTCATTGCCGAAGACGAAGACGGCCGGTTGTTATCGAGAACCAGTTGGAGAAGAGCGATCATGATCACTTGGGTAAGCTCCTCACCTACCTTGTAGGAATCCAGGCGCGGACGGCGGTTTGGATTGTGGCGGACCCTCGTCCTGAGCATGTGGCAGTGATCGCTTGGTTGAATGAGAGTTCTTCGGCGGATTTTTACCTGCTCAAGCTTGAGGCCATCCGGATTGGCGATTCTGAACCCGCACCGCTCCTGACCCAGATCGTGGGGCCGAGCGAGGAAATCCGCGTCGTAGGCCAGACGAAGAAGGATATGGCTGACCGAGAACGGCTGCGTTATCGTTTCTTCGAGGGATTGCTAGTCGCGGCGAAGTCAAAAACGTCGTTGCACGCGAACATCAGCCCCAGCAAGTATACGTGGCTCGGGGCAGGGTCAGGGATCGCCGGAGTTACCTTCAACTATGAAGTGCTGCAGCGAGGTGCTCGTGTCATATTGTACATCGGCACGCGGGACGGTGACGAGAACCAACGCGTTTTCGAGCGATTCTTGCGCAAGAAGGAGGCAATCGAAAAGGTATTCGGGTCGTCGCTGGAATGGGACACCAAGGAAGGACGGCGGGCATGCAAGATCCAGAAGACGTACGCCATTGGCGGATACCGCGATGAAGGCGACTGGGAAGCGGTGTACGAGGAATTAGCAGAAGCGATGGCGAAGCTGGAATTGGCGCTCAAGCGTAAGCGTCCGGTGAAGTACAGGTCAGCGGCAGCTACAGGTGTGCCGATGGGTACAGGACGGCTGGAAGGCGGAGAGCAGGTGGGCTTGCCGGATCCGGCACACTCGGTGCTTGGCAGCTATGCCGCCTTGTTTTTGTCAGCTTGTCGTGCCTTCTGCCAATGATGAGGCAAGAGGTCAGCTACGCGCCTGGCCGGATGCGTCGGGATGCGCTCGAACACGTCCGTGAGCCACTCCTGGGGATTGACACCGTGTAGCTTGCACGTGCCAAGTAGCGAATAGACCACGGCTGCCCGCTGGGCCGCATCATGTGATCCCGCGAACAGGTAATTCTTGCGGCCGATAGCCAACGGCCGCAGGGCATTTTCAATGAGGTTATTGTCCAGCTCCACGCGCCCCTCATCCAGGTATCGGGTCAGCCTTTTCCAAAGGCCGAGCGTATAGTTGATCGCCTGGCCCCAAGGACTCTTGGGCAACCCCCCGTTCGCCTCCAGCCAGGGCTTCAGCGCTTCCAGTACAGGCCGGGCCTCTTCCTGACGTACCTCGCGCCGACGTTCCGCACTGGCACCCTCCTCTCGCAGCCTGCGCTCTATGGCGTAGAGTCGCCTGATCTTTGTCAACACATGCTCGGCCTTCTCCGGTTCGTAGCTACGACAGTCGTAGAACTTGCGACGGGCATGCGCCATGCATCCGTAGACCGTCATAGACGGATGCGCTTCGAAGACGTTGTAGGCCACATACCCGTCCGTCTGCAACGCTCCCGCATACCCACCCAAGAACGCCACCGGACCTGCACGGGCACGGCTCTTGCGATACTCCATCACAAACAGCTTCTGCTCCGGAGTGTGGTACACCCAGTAAAAACCCCGATGGGTCTTGCCCTTCTTCTTTCGATCCTGGACCTGGATACGCGTCTCATCCGCCTGCAGATACCCGCTTAAGAGCGCCTCCTGCTTGAGTGCATCATACAGCGGCCCAAGGTGCCACGCCGACTGCGCTATCCAGCCTCCCAGCGTGGACTTGGCAATTTCAATGCCTTCCCGCCGGAAACGCTGCTGCTGCCGGTACAGGGGCAAGTGGTCACAGTACTTGTTAACCACCACATCGGCCAACAATCCCGGTCCGGCCATGCCCTTGTCCACCAGCCGCGGAGGCAACTCGGCGATGATGACGCCGCTGTCCTCATCGGTCGGGTCCACATACTTGGGACGATGAATCTCGACCACCTTTATCATGCTGGGCACGCTCTCCAGGTACTGCGTCTTCTCCATGCCGATGCAAATGAGACCTGTCGTGTCCTCTTCAGGCTCGATTACGATCGTCTCGCGGGGCAGGTGATCCGGCAGATCCTCGAAGTCCGGACGCCGCTTGGCCTTGCGCCGCTTCCGCTTCGGCTGATCCGTCTCGGGCTCGGGCGGCAGGGGCACCTCGACCTCCATGTCGTCAAACAAGAGGCCCTGCAGCGCCTCCGGCCCCAGTACATACCTTTCGCTCCTGGAGCCAAAGAGCAGGCGGAGGGCTTCAGCCAGCTGTTGTCCTTGCTCTCCAATTTCGCCTGCAGCCGGCTTATCTCCTCGCTCAGCTGATTGATTACCTCGGACTGGCTGGCGTTCTGCTGAAGCACCGCGGCAAGCTGCGCAGGGAAGGTCTCAACATCCGCAGAAGAGAGGGAGGAATGTGCTTCGGGCTGCATGATTGTTCAACAACGTCTGCACATGCATTGTTCCACGTTTCCACATACTATTTATCCCGATTTCCGGCTCTTAACCGCATACCGGCGCCGGTATTTTACGGACTTCAGCGACACTCCCTCCAGTAACATCACCATCTGCGTCCACGTCGGCATATCCTCTTTCGGCAGCTCAAACGTACCCGCTTCAAGCCTTTTGTAAAACAAGGCGAAGCCGTCTCGGTCCCACGAAAGCGCCTTCAGATGGCTCCGCCTCCTGTTGACGAACACAAAGACGTCCCCCGACATGGGATCCCGCTTCATGCCGCTTTTCACCAAGGCGCACAGGCCGTCAAAGCTCTTGCGCATGTCGGCCGGCGGCCGGTAAAAGAAATACCGGCACGAAGGCCCCAGTCCGATCATGACTGCACCAGCTGCGCCAGGTACGAGGCAGATACCGGCGCCAAGAGGCGCACGCGTATCCCACCCGGGTACATGATCTCCACTTGCGCCTCTTCACCTGCCACGGGTCTGCCAATCTCCACAAAGGCGCCGCTGCCGCAGCCTCCAGGCGATACTTCCTACGCCAGTAAAACAGCTGCCCATACGAGATGCCGCGCTCGGCACAGAACGCTGCAGCGGTCTGGCTGCTTTCTTCATACTGTTCCACCAGCGGAAACATTTCTTCCGCCGTACGTCTGGGCTGTCTCATGCCATCCAGGCTTTGAGTCCTCGGGTCTATGAGTAATCTCCCGAGAAATCGTCACCTTATCCAGATGGGTTTCACCGCACGCTTACGCTCAAGCCGCACCTGAAGAATCTATGAATGGAGCACCCACATGGGCGGTTCGCGAAAAGCAGACCTAACCGACACCCACAAGCCAACGCGGCAATCACAGTGGCGCAGGCAGGGTATGCTAATAGGCAGTAGAAGGATGGCAAATAGGGTACGTCTCCCAATACCTTGCAATGCTTCGGCTGGGAAGTAGGGCCCGGACCTACGGTGGCGGCTCCTAAACCGCTGTTACTGGCAACGACCCCAATCTGTAGTTGACCGGACGCATACGGATAATTCCCTTTTGACTGTCATCAATCTTATTTCGGGCACGTACCGCTTATGAAATCGCGTGCCACCCCGAGTCCACAAACACCCCTTTCTTGCAGTAAGGACATGCCTTGCCGTCCAACTTCATCGTGCATACGATCTTGCGAGCCTTGCACTCTGGACACACCGTGATCGGTGCATTTGAATCGACCATAAACTGATGTCCACACGACAGACAAAGGTGTGGGGAATCGTTGCCGATGCAGAGGTCCAGCAGATCATGGTTTGGATGGTACGCGTATCGCTTCTGGCCGTCCTCCATGTAGTAAGGATTACCGTCGTCCCACGCCTCAATGGTTTTGTCGCATCCACGGCAAACAAAGCGTATGCCAGCAGCCATCTCGTTCTCCCTGGTGGTGAGCTGTTTTTACTGGATCTTTCTTGTAAGATATCGTACGCAAGTACCCTAACGCTACTCTCCGTGCTTTGGGGATCAAGCGACCCTGATGATAACGCACTCGCGGCGAAACCCGGATAGTAAGCAATGTTTTCAACGCCAATTAAAGTCCGAAGTGCAACAACTGTAGACAAGGTAGTATGCCCCTGAGTAGAGACAGAAGATAGCACAGGCAACGCGGAAAACGAGCTTCTTCGGAGGGAGGGCGGAGCCCGACCGGAGAAGAAGCTGCTTGCTGGCCGAAGAAATTCGCGCTCCTTGACCTTTGAGGCAGCCAATGCCGACGGGCGAGCATGGCTCTTCCCCTGCGTGTAGGCACGCATGATGTCACCCGAACATGGTACAATGGTCTATGGGTCTTTCTGGCGACGACCCGACTCAGACCATGGACGCGGAGGCTGCCACGCCCTCTAGTGCAGGAAGGAAAACCTCCGCCGGCGTGCGGTAGGCCAAGCATCGGCGCGGACGGTTGTTCAATTGCGCTTGCACCCGCCTCACCGCTGCCGGTTCAACCGTGTGAAAGTTGGTTGCCTTCGGGAAGTACTCTCGCACCAGGCCCATCTTTACCATTTGGCGGCTGAATTTGAAGGTCGGCAATAATCGCAGTTAATTATTTCGAGAGCTTTTTAGGGATGAGCCCCCACTTTAGGCATGTTTTGCCGGAATTTATGGTGCTTGGCCCCACCAGAGCCCCACAAGCTCCCACCAACGCACCATTTTTGAGATTCACAAAAACTGAAATACGAATGTTGTGCCATAAAATATGGATGACTATTGCGGGCAGCGGTTCCCAACCCTATCTTCCCCCTATGTATATCCGACGATCGCTTACCCATACCACCGACAACGCTACACGCTACTATTCCTTTCGGCTCTGCCACGGCGAACGCATAGAGGGCAAGGTCCGGCAGAAGACCCTGCTCAATCTCGGTGCCCACTTCCGCATCGACAAACGCTACTGGCGTGCGCTCTGCAACCGGATTGAGGCACTGCTCAAGGGCCAGCTCGAACTCGTACCCATGGGCGTTCCTGCCGTTGTGGAAGAGGAGGCCCACCGCATTTCAGAACTTTTAAGTGCGCGCAAGGCGGTAGCCGTGACCGAGGGCAAGGGCGAGACGCCGCCGCGCGAATGGCACCATGTGGATGTCCACTCGCTCAAAACGGTCCGGCCCCGCACGGTGGGTGTAGAACATGTGGGGCTCTGGGCCATGGAGCAGTTGGGCATGGATGAGCTCTTCGAGAAGCTTGGCATCACACGAGGCCTCCGGCATGCAGCCACGGGCTCCATCATAGGCCGTCTGGCCGAGCCGGCCAGCGAACATGCCACGAAGCGTTGGCTGGCCTCTGCCAGTGGCCTGGACGAGTTTCTGGGCTGCAACTTCGAGAAGATGGCCGACATGCAGCTGTACCGGGCCAGCGACATGCTGCACAAACACCGCAAGGCCATAGAGGACAACCTCTTTGCACGGGCGCTGGACCTGTTTGATCTGGAGCCCACGATCGCTCTCTATGATCTGAAGGGCAGCTTCCTGGAAGGCAGTGGCAAGAGCATCGACAAGGCCAAATACGGACGCTCGAAGGAGCGTCGCAGTGACTGCGTGCTGCTTATGCTGGCTCTTGTAACGCGCGGCAGCGGGTTCGTGCGTCGTAGCCAGGTTTTCAAGGGCAACGTAAACGAAGCGTCCACGCTCAAGGAGATGCTGGAGTCCCTGGAGACGCCCAGGGACGCACGTGTGGTGATGGACCGGGGCATTGCCACACAGGACCGCATAGACTGGCTGCATAAGGAGGGCTACCGCTACATCGTGGTATCAAGAGAGCGCAGGAAGCATTTTGATGAGCAGCAGGCCGAGGCTCTTCAGACGGCCTCGGGCAGTGACGTAGAGGTGTACCGGGAGGAGGCAGACGACGAGGTGCGGCTCTGTTGCCGATCCCGGTCCCGCATGGCGATGGAAGAGGCCAAGGTGAAGCAGAAAGCGGAAAGATTCGAGGAGGCCCTCGGCAAGCTTTCCGAGGGGCTTGCCCTGCCGAAGACGCAAAAGCGCATCGACCTCATAAGGGAACGTATCGGCCGATTGAAGCAGAGCTTCAGCGGCATCGGACAGCATTACGAGATAGAAGTGGAGACGGATGAGGACGGCAAGCGGGCCCAGTCTATCACGTGGACAAAGACGCCGAAAGCGGGCACGATAATGACCGATCCGGGCGTCTATTGCCTGCGCAGCAACGAGATGGAGTTCACCGCGGAAGAGCTCTGGCGCACGTATGTGATGCTGACCGATCTGGAAGCGGTGTTCCGGTCCCTGAAGTCGGAACTAGGACTGCGACCGATCTATCATTCCACAGGCCGGCGCGCGGAGGGCCATCTATTCATCACGGTCCTGGCTTACCAGTTGGTGCAGGTGATTCGTACGCGTCTGCGCCAGAAAGGACTACGCTTCAGCTGGACGACACTCAGGAGGATCCTTCGTCGTCAGGTTCGCACGACCAGCATCTTCGAGCGCAAGGACGCACGCACACTCCATGTCCGCACCAGCTCGCAGCCGGATATGGAACTAAGGGCCATTTACGATGCCTTGTGCATCGATCCACTGCCCTTGGCCATGCACAAGACGATCATATGACCTAAGGCATAAAACCTCACTTGGTGGCCATTTGTTGTGCCAGAACAATTTTCAAGTCCCTATTTTACAACCTGTTATGAAGCACAATGGTAAACTTGGGCAGGCCGTTGGTGTGCTCGTTCAGACCACGCTCCCAGGAGTGGTATGGCCGCGCAAAGTAAAACGATGCGGAAAGCGCGCTGGCGATCTGCCGATGATGAGCGAACTCCTTGCCATTGTCCGCCGTGATAGTAAGTACCCGGTCCTTTAGCGGATTGAGACAACCTATGATCGCATGGCGGACCCCGATCGCAGCCTTTGACGCAACGTGCTCAAGAAACGTGAATTTCGAGGCGCGATCGACCATGGATACCAGTGCTCCCTGTTGTTTCGCCCCGATGATCGTATCAACCTCCCAGTCGCCTATCCGCGTCTTCTGCTCTACAATGGGATCACGTTCGCTGATGTCTACACGGTGCGGTATCAGGCCGCGCCCAGCACCGCTCTTGTTACGCCTGTTGTACCGCTTACCACGGCGACGCAGCAGCTTGTACAACGATCCGCCAGCCGCTCGGTCCGCGCCCAGCTATGCCTGTAAATCCATGTGGTGCTTACCGAAACGACACCATCACGACGAAGTCGACCCGAGACCTGCTCTGGACTCCAGTGCAGGGCGAGCTTCTCACGCACAAGAGACCACATCGCTTCAGTCATCTTCCGTGGACGCAACGATGCCTTCCTCCGCCGCCCGCTGGCCAAGCGGGTAGCCTGTTGATACCGGTAGCCCCTACCTCCGCTGTTGCGATGCAACTCCCGGCTGATCGTCGATGGCGAGCGACCCAACTGTCGCGCAATCTCGCGCAGCGAATCAGCTCGCTTCCTCAATGCGTGAATCTGGCACCTTTCCTCATAGGAAAGATGATGATAGCCCGTCGCCATTTGGTACCCTCCAATGATGTCTTAACGGAGCGTACCGGCATCATCTCGCTCACATGTAATCAGCGTGATGAATACGCGCTTGCTAGCGCGCTGTCATCCAAATCAAGTGTTGCACTTCGTTGTTAAATGGGCCCAAAGTAAAAACTCCCCGCATCCGGGGAAAGGCGCCTCACAAGAGGCGGGTACCGGTGCCGGTACGAGGGAGCGCAGCCGCGGCGGCCGGCCTAGGCTTCCTGCGCACGTGCGTCGCACCCGCAGCATCAGCGTGAGCGTAAACGGCGAGGAGCTGTCGGTGATAGAGCGGAAGGCCGGCCTCGCCGGAATGAGCACAAGCGTGTACGTCCGCCAGGCGGCGCTGGGAGCGAAGCTGAGCGCGAAGGCAAACACGACCGCGTGTACGCGGCGCTGGGCTGCATAGGAGGCAACCTGAGCAGCTGGCGCGCATAGCGAACCGTACGCGTCGTCTGCCTATGGAGTGGTATCTGCGCGAGGCGGTAGACGAGGTGCTGGCGATGCGGTGCAGGCTGTAGGGGCGTGGTAGGCAAGGTGACGCGAGGCAAGAGCTTCCGGGGCCTGGCCACGTACCTTGTGTGGGACCGGGAGCGGCGGAGGCGAAGGAGGTGGCGCGGGAGATGCGCACTGCAGCGCAGCTATCGAGCCAATGCGAGAAGCCGGTGTATCACGTGAGTATATCGTTTGACAGCGAGGATTCGCCGACGCGTGCGCAGATGGAAGCTGCGTGCGATGCGGTGCTGCGTGATCTGGGGCTCGAGGAGCACCAGGCGTTTCCGTTGGCGCATTGCGACACGGCGCATCCGCACGTGCACATGATGATCAACCGGGTGCATCCGGAGACGGGCAGGGCCTGGAGCACGAGTCACGACTGCCGCCGCATAGAGTGGAGGCTGCGCGGTCTGGAGGCGGAATGGGATCTGCGCCGGGTGCCGGGGCACCACGCTCGCGAGCCGGGCCATGAGCGTCCTGACCGGTCGAGGTCACCGGGGACGCAGGCCCTGCGCCGGGCACGGCGTACGCGGGAGCGGCCGTTTACCCTTGAGGTTCGCCGCACGGTAGGGGAGGAGATGGCGCGGGCGCGCAGCTGGCAGGAGCTCGAATAGGCACTGAAGGGTGCGGGCCTGCGCCTGGGGATCCGGTGCCGGGGTATGGTGATAACGGACGGACGTCGCTATGCGCCGGCCTCGAGGGTAAGCCGCCTTACCGGCCAGTACCGGCTGGAGGAGCGCTACGGCCAGACGCTGCCGGCGTACCTGTCGGGAAGGCCGCAGGGCCGTGTGGCGCCGCGGCGCCAGGCGTATCTTTCCCGGAGCGTCGTGCGGGGCAGGGTGCGCCGCTCCGGCCGGAAGGCCGGCTACCGGATGGTGTCAGGAGCGCTGCACACGCTGGAGCATTTTATGCGGGGAGGGGACAAGGAAGGGAGGGAGGATGCACGCCAGGTGCGGATGTTTCTGCGCCTGGCATTCATCCTGCTGCCAGAGGGCCGGGAGCTGCGCCGGATGTATGTATCCGTGAAGGTGGCTGAAGCCGCGTGGAGAAGGCGTCAGGAGCTGTACGCACTTCGGAGCAAACAGGCCTATACGCTGGCGCGTGTGGTGCGGGATCGCCGGGCGAGGCTCTCCCTCGAGGCGCAAAGTCTGGACCGGGTCCTGGTGCAGGTGTACCGGGATCTCGTAAAGGCGCGGCGTGCGCTGGACGGCATGGCGGACAGGGAGGGAGCGGAGGCGGCCGCAGAGACGCTGGCGAGTCAGCCGTGGCGTCTGGGCTCGGCGCTCTAGGAGGATCGGAAGGTGTGGCTGGGCCTGGGAGTGCGTCCGGACCGGAGCAGGGCATACGCTGCAGCGCGGCTTACCCGGCAGGCGGCGCGGTCATACCTGGAGGTCAGGTTGCGCGTGCCAGACCCGGAGGAGCTGGCGCATATGGAGGCAGAGGCGCGTGCGCGGTCGGAGCGGATCACTCACCTGGAGCGCCAGCTGGGCAGGTTTCCGGACGATAGGGATCTGCTGCGCCGCACGGCAGAGCGGGCATCGCGGCTTTCGCCGGAGAGGATGACGCGGCTGATGCGGACGTTGGGCAGGGAGGCTTCCTTCGAGCTGAGGCGGGAGGTCGGACGGCTGTTGGAGCGCGATCGGGGCCTGGAGCGGTAGGATGCCGCACGAGGAGGGGCGAGCCCGGGGTTTTGGGGAAGGCCGCCGCTCAGGTCGCGCAAATTACTTCCGGACGTGTAATGGTGCAGCAAAGGCCGCGAGAGGGCCGTGTGAGGAGCCTGTATTCAGCCAAAAAAGGACGCATACATCCCGGAATTCGCACGGATGCCCGGATTTGCCAGGTATCCTGCAAAGATTCCCCGGCCGGATGTTGAGCAATGGGAAATATGCGAAGCGCTTGGCATCAATCCGATGTCCCTTCCCATGCACAAGACGACCTTCTGAGCAGCCACGAAACGTACCTTGCGACCAATTGTAGTGACCGAGGAATCCAAAATCCCCTGTTCTGCCAGGCTTTTTGAGCGAAAGGTTAAAGGACGATTCGGCGCGTGCAAACTTCACATTGGTCGAGGCTGCTTATGCTTGCCTGGTTTCTGTCCGTATTTTTGCAACCGCAGCTCGTCCCTCGTTAGTCAGTCGATATTTCTGGAGCCGGCTTCCAGGCTTGTCAGGCAACGTGTACATGATACTGCCTTCGGCGACGAGCGATCTGACCACCTTGTTGAGTTGACCGGATATTGTTTTTTGTCCCAAGTTCACGGACAACTCGGCCTTCGACTTTGGTCCTGCCTCCAGGAGACCGAGGACCCTTGCCTTAAGCGACTCTGGCTGCGACTCTGGCTGCGACTCTGGCTGCGACTCTGGCTGCGACTCTGGTCGAGCCTGCATTTCACGATACTCCAATAGTGCTGCCCGGCCTGCGATGTCCACAATGCGGACCATGACTTCGTTACCGTCAGCGTCCGTGAGGTGCATATCCTCGCCGAAAGCGAATGTGACCGGCTGTGGCTGACCCTTATTGATGGCGACGTTGTTCGCGTACAGATATGTCCGGTCGCGGGTGTCGCGCATGGGATTCAGTCTTCCCTCAAGTCCAGGTAAGTAGCCCGTCGCTTGGGGAAAGATTACCGCACCGCCGTTATCCAGTGAACCAAGTTGCAGCGAGAGCACCTGTTCTGAAGGCGTCCAGTCATACTCTGTACACGCGGTGTAGCCCGCTGCAGCCGCGAACACCGTTATGGGCAAATGGAGGGAATACAGTTCGATGTAAGCCTCTCCATATTTGTCAGTTCTCGCGCGTTTCCACGTTTCGCCGGGAAATAGTGCCAATATGTCGACACCGGCCAGCGGCTCTCGTCCGCAATATGCCGTCACAGTGCAGGCATGACTCTTCGGCCTCGGTACAGTAGCGATAAAGCCATCTGCAACTGCGAACTCCGGCTCCGGCAGATTGGCCTCAACGCATCGCCTGATCATGTCCATAGTTCCCGTTCCCATTCGTTCGATGTATTCGGCCAGATACATGGACCATGCCAGCAAGGGATTGCCGGGTACCGACCCGTGGGTGACACGCAGCTTCTCAAGTGTCAGCGATGGCGGGAGCCTGCCGGGATTCCACACCTCCAACCGGTCCGCAAAGAGCATCACCTGCACGCTGCCGTTGTCGGTATAGTTGCGGTGGGCCACCGCGTTGACGATGGCTTCAGTTACCACCTCTTTGGGGATCTCGTAGGTCGTGGGGGCGCGTGGTGTCTCTGCCCGTGTGCCGATAGATCGGTTGATCTTGCTGAGCACGAAATCCACTGCCTGGTCGACCAACTCGAACACTGTGCCCTTGTAGACCTGATAAGACGGAATGGGCTTGCTGACTTCCGTCCCGTGGAAGTGTGCACACTTGATTTCGGAGGAAACAAGAAACCGCTGCGGCGCCTTCCCGAACAGCAACACTGCGGCGTTCGTCAGTTGCCCATCGTGGAGCAGATTCAAATGCTCCAACAATTTCTCGGGGGACGCATCTTCGGTCAGCGGGAATTGTCTGGCTCTGCGTGCTACGCGGATAAACCAAGCCATTCGGTCAGGGTCGATATCCTCGAGGGTAGCATTCGAGCAGGGCGCCGCATCAAACGGAGTAGAGCGGATTACTTCCGTGATTCTCAGGTAATCCACCAACGCCGAGTAGAGTTCATTGACGAGCTCTTCAGGAGTGCTGAATCGCTTTCTGATCAGATTGGCCTGGGCCTTGTTAAGGAGTGCCTGCATCTTAGGATGCCGGGCATTGCCATCCACATCCTTGACAAAAATCAGGCGTTGCACCCGATTTGTTGTCGCGTGGTCAAACTCTCGCTCTGTCGGCGATACTCCCTGATCGTCTTCGGACCCGTATTTGCTTCCGAATAGTCCGACATAGATGTCGGACCGTCCTACTTCGTCCAGATAGAGATCGTCGGGTCGCCGGTCCAAAGCCGGAGCGTCCTCGAACAGAAACACCTCAAAGAATCGCTGCATCAGTACGTCGTTGCGGACGTATTCTCGCAGCACTGCCCGTTCCTGCGCGAACTCGCTTTGCACGCTGCTGATGAAAATGCGGAGCAGATTCATGTTGAGGTGTACCCCGATCGGTGGATAGAATGTCTATAGTATTTAAGATGGGGGCTGGCGGATCGTGCAATATACTGAGCTTTACGCAGCCCGGCGAAAGCCGACCACACAGGTTTAATTGGACCGTAACCTGTGTCTAAGGAGCGAGTCCGGGGCATGCCATCCTTCGAAAAACCAAGTAACCCTGAGCGGCACCGCACAACTACCGGGTCAAAGCCGTACGCTTGCCGTCATAACGGGGACGACCAACAACACAGGCTTCTCTACGCTCACCGGTGGCGGTTACCCAGGCTCATATAATGTTCCTGACTGTGGTGTGCTTGCGGGATTGAGCGAGTCCATAAACGGCTTTGAGGACAGGGGCCGGAGATCGTGGAGAACTACGTCTGTCAACTCTACGATGTGATTGTTGTTCAGGGCTGTTCTGCACAGGTCCCGACGCCAGGGCAGGAGTCGGTTTCACACGACGGAGCGGGATGTGCGTTACGGCAGCAGCCGCTCAGACCGCGCAAATCGTCTCTGGACGCATAATCATGCGTCGAAGGCCGCGAGAGCGGCACCCCAGGAGCTCCAATTGGGCCTGGAATGGCCTGCAGAGGCCGGTTTTTGCCGATATGCCGGATTACCAGGGATTTGTTTTTCGGCGGTCCGGATCGCCGGAGCCGGTCCGCAGCTGACAAGAGGTTTCATCCAGAAGACGATCCCATGAACAGCGCACTCACATCACGGACGTTGCTATTTGCGGTCATGTTCGTGCTTATGGCCGCATGCGGGGCCGAGTGCGACCGTCTTGAGGTAACCATCGCCGAGCATAGGGTGTTCAGCCGGTAGTACCTGGTTCCTTCGGTGCATTCCAGCGCCGACATCAGGCCGGGAGACCTTGAAATCACGATTCTGTTGCAAGGCGAAATTGCCGAGTGCACCTTTGAAAATCCGGACCCGATATTCGCTGAGGATGCGGATGAGTCGCCGCTCCGATACAAGAGTAATCTGGACTCCACCCGTCTGGAGGACCTGAGCTTCGAGGGCCTGTTGCGATCGGAATCCTGCGAATTCGAGGTCAAGTAGATCGAGGAAATGCCGGCCATGATGGCCGGCAGGCGGCTGCGGTGCAGACTCGAGGACACGCCGCCGGCAGAGGAGGAAGCTGTGGAGCAGGAGGCGGAGGAAGAAGAGGAGGAGGAGCGAGACCTGTTCGGGTTCAGGAGGCCCGAGCCGGCGCCGGCGGAATTCCGGAGGTACAGTTGCCGGTAAGAGACTCGCAGGGATCCTTATCCGGGCCCTCAAACGGAAGTTTCTCTTTAGTGTACCCCAAATTCTGGACAGTAGTTTAAGATAGAATCCTGCCTCTTAAATCGAGGTACACATCACGATGAAACGGAAGTCGTACGCCGCCGCATTCAAGACTCGAGTGGCCGTGGAGGCCATACGAGGCGAGCAAACCATCAGCCAGATTGCCGCCCGCTTCGAGGTGCACCCCAGCCAGGTGAACCTGTGGAAGAAGCAGGCGCTTCAGCACTTGATGGATGCCTTTTCCACGCGTCGTGGCAAGGCTAAACAACAAGAAGATGTTCGTACGGATGAATTGTATGGCCAAATCGGGCGCCTCAAGGTGGAACTGGACTGGTTAAAAAAAACTTCGGTTCACTCTCTTGAAGAGAAGCGGCGCATGGCGGAACCAGATCACAGTTAGCTGAGCATAGAGCGACAGTGCGAGCTACTGGGCCTGGCCCGCTCCAGCGTGTATTATCAATCCGTCGGTGAGACGTCCTATAATCTACAGTTGATGTGCGTCATAGACGAAGTCTACACGGCCCACCCCATGCTGGGCGCATGACGCATATGATTCGGCGCGAGGGTCACGCTGCGGGTCACAAGCGAGTCTATAGGCTGATGCGCCTTATAGGGCTACAGGCTATTTATCCGAAGAGCTGGCCCCGCGTGGGCCCGGGGCCAGCTCTTCGGTATCCCAACCTATTGAAAGGGCGGCACATAGACCGTCCCAATGAGGCCTGGTGCAGTGACATCACCTACATTCGGATGGACCGCGGATTTGCGTATCTGGTCGCAGTCACGGACTGGTACAGCCGTTACATACTATCGTGGACGCTATCCAACACACAAGACGCGAGTGTCTGCGAGGAGACCTATAAGGACGCACTCACGATCAGCCAGCCCGAGATCTTCCACTCGGACCAAGGGTCACAGTTTACCAGTGAAGAGATGACATCACTCTCGAAACGTGCTGGCATCCGGATTTCGATGTGTGGTCGTGGCCGGTGCTACGACAACATTCTGATTGAGCGACTGTGGCGCAGCGTCAAGTACGAGGAGGTCTACCTCAACGAATACGCGAACCTGCGGCAGGCACGGCAGCGCCTGGGAGGCTACATTAGCTTCTACAACCACAGTCGTCCGCACCAGAGCCTTCGGTACCGAACCCCATCCGAAGTCTATCACTGCCATTCAGGACCCCACCCAGCGATGGCTATAACCCATACGACAACCACATGCCCACTGGGACCAAGATGTCCCGCCATCACCCACAACCCTGGCAGTTCTCTATCTTAAATCAAGCGGAATCCTGTCCAACGATTGGGGTACACCTCACCCCACGGTGAGGAGGTCCCTATATTCTCGATCAATTGAAATTACTATCCGATGATATTGTTAGCGGAACCAGGGTCAAGTTCCGGCGAGTCAGATAAGCGATCGGAAGAAGTCAAGGGATCGAAGTTAGACCGTGACATCAAAGACTTTTTAGGGTCTGCGAAACACATTCTGCTGATTGAGAGTGCGGATGTCTCGTGCATGGGCAAACTTGTGTCGCATGTCTTTAGGATAGTCAGGCATGCGCAACCCCACGACAGAGTCACAGTGCTCGCTCCGTTTGCCCGAATCGCCAATGCCTATCCGTCCAACACCGAGGCGATTAGCATCTATGGGGCACTCTATAAGCCCGAAGCGCAATACTATCCCGATAAAGAGGTGATTGTCAGCCACTTACACGAGAACAGAGACGCTGCCGGCCACGTCTACATTATTGGGGACTGCCACCTTATTTCAGACTCGTACCGGGAACAAGACCGCCGCCGCTTTGGAAGCGGAAGGCTTCTCCCGGACTTCATGGAGTATGTTGGTCTTCCGAAGTCCAAAAGGCGAATCATATTTGTCGGTGATCCCTGGCAGCTGTCATTTGCAAGTCTACAAGACACGGCGCTTTCTATATCGAGGCTGCGCGAGTATTCGGATACTGCTACCAAGACCAGGGCCAAGGGATTTGACTCGGGAACCACCGCGCCTATAGTCTTGCAGAACAGGCGGTTTCTTGCGAACAGAATACGTACGCGGAGATCCAATCTACTTGAGCTTGAGCTTGATGAGGACCGTTGCCTCCGGTTTCCTATTGCTGCGGGCCGCATCCGGCAATTTGCACGCAGGTTGGCTGACGACAATCTCGCCGGGACCAAGGTAATTGCACACACCAATACGCGTGTCAACCGATACACCCAGTTCATTAGGCGACAAGTTCTTGGGCGAGGAGCAGATCTAGATGTTGGTGATCTTGTGGTAGCCCGCAACACGTTTCACGTATCGGGCAGCGATTGGCTCATCACGAGCGGCACCTTTGGCGAGGTATGTGCCGTACTCGGCGAGAAGAGAATTAAACAGCGCCTCCGGGGTCGAAGTAAGCCCGTCTTGGTAGACTTCCTCAACCTTCGAGTCCGGTGGCACAATGATAGCAATGATCACGCCGCAGAAGTTTGTTGCTTCAAGAGTTACTTGTATGCGGAGAAACCGGGATTGCCGAGCGATGTCACCATCGCCCTGATTGCACATGCGAGGAAAAACGGGAAGGGCCAACGAGGCCCTGGTGAGGACCTCTCACATGACCGCTATCTGAACGCCGCCAAGCTTCGATTTGGCTACGCCATGACTCTCCACTATGCCCAAGGCATGCACTTTGACAACCTTGTGGCCGATCTCGCGCCGGGGAAGGGACTCGGAAGCGGTGAACGCTACTTGCGCTGGCTTTATACGCTGTTTACTGTGCCGAGGTGCAAGACGTACCTCATTAACATTCCCCGCATCCACCCCCTTGCCCAAGCTCAATGGACCTTGGATTCCAGTCAACGGGGTCCTGTACGACTCTCAAATCCGATTGCGTTTGATCCTACTGCGCCCGCAAGCGGACGATCAGCAGAATTTGACATTGCATCTGAGGAATTGCGGAACCTGTATCGGTTCATCCGAGACCGGCTGGCTGAAATTGATTGCAAAGTGACGGCTGTTAAGCACTACCAGTATCAGGAAGGCTACACAGTCGCTTCCGAGTTAGGTGGAACGTGCGCGTTGCGCGTGTATTACAACAAAAAGTACCGCGTCACGCGCGTGGTAACGGTTACTTTCCAACCCGGGGAGTTTGCGGAACAGATAAGCAGAGCACTGGCTCCGGAGCCAGTATTCGAAGATGATCGACAGGAAGAACTTTACCAGGAGACAACTCGAGTTTTGGAGGGCAAGCATTTGAAGATTACGGCAGTCGAACATCACCAGTATCAGGAGGTCTACATACTGGACGGAAGAATCGGAAAGGCGAAGCTAGCAGTACACTACGACAAGGACGGTACCGTGACGCAGGGCCGACTCCTGGAACACTCTTCCGACGCAGTTTTGCGCGAATTGAAAGAACTGTTGGCGTCGTGAGCAACTACCCGAATCAGCAAATTCATGCACTGAGAAAGAGTGGCCGAATCGACGAGGCCTATCAATTGGGGCAAGACCTACTGGCACGTTATCCCGATGACAACTATCTGCGAAATGCCTTCGGCTGGGTTCTGTATGACAAGGCCAAATTAGTTGCCAGTCAGTTGGCGTCGGCCTTTCATGATGCCGGGAGACTAGCAGGAAGACTTGAGTCTATTCTGAAATCCTATTCGCAGTTGGATCTTGAGCGCCCCGATCTCTTGTTCAGTCTCTTGGTCCAGATTGTTGTTCATATGGACCCACCTCCGAAATTCCTGCCGCGAATTCTTCAGTGGGCGGGTGTGACGAGTTTCAGGCCGGAGGACTTCGCGGCCCAAAAGGGCAGGGAGAAAGACGTTGTCTATCCCCCTTTGGTCGAAAAGGTGGCAACCAGTGTGGCGAAAGTGCTGGGCGGATCCGAGACCGGAGTTGCCGATAAGGAGTTCGCGATAGCGCTTATTGACTTGGCTTTGGAGAAGAGCCAAGCCCAGAGACCCATTTGGTTACGGTATCGAAAGGCCCTCCTGCTGGCAGATCTTGGCAAGACTTTGCAAGCTCGGAAACTGCTGCTGCCTGTAGTCCGGCAAAAGAGCGGGGAATTCTGGGCTTGGCACGCTTTGGCCCGAATAGAGAGGCGAAGAGATCCCAATATGGCGCTCGCCCTGTGCGCTAAAGCACTTGCCATCTGCCATGATGAAGGTTTTGCGGTCAGGGTATTGACGGACGTAGCGGAACTTGCGGTAGAGCTTGGTCGCAATGATCTGGCCAAGTGGGCGGTAGACAGGCAAATGGCAGTTCGGCAGGAGCGTGGGTGGAAGGTGTCAGAATCCTTGCTTGGCCTTACGACAACAGAATGGTACAGGGCGTCCGAGACACTTAAGGATTCCAAGCATGTGCTTGGAGACCTATCTGCGCCTGCAGAAGAGGTCCTTTGGGAAGGGTCCTGGCAAGAATCCTGTTTCCTTGAGGAATTCGTGAGCAAGAATGGTAAGAGGCTGATGAAGGTAGGGCTCAAGGATGGCTTGGATACCGTAGAGTCTGTAATCCGTGCCGACCAATTGGAAGACTCTCCCGAGTTGAAGGCGGGAGCACCGCTCTTGGCAGCGGTTGAGAATGAGCCTGGCAGGATCCAACTGCTTGCGATAAAGCATAGACCGGAAGGAGTAGCATATGATTGTTTGATGGAAGTCTACGGCGTGCTTGACCACCACAACCCAACCAAGGAACTTGCAAGCGTCTATGTTTCGGCCTCAGATTTTTGCCTTCTGTACTACAAGAAATTCGAGTCGGCAAAAGGCTGGGATGTGGGAAGTCCTGTCGTCATGCGGTGCACACGCAATCGCGACAGGCTTGCGGTTTATGAGGTAAGGAGGTCGCAATTCAAGGAAACAGACTCCATTAGACGATTTTTCGGTCCACTCAAGGTGCACTCGAAGGGATTTGGCTTCGTTTGCGAGGCGTTTGTGCCGCCGACTCTCAGCCAGTCCGCCGTTGATTGTGCCGAAGTAGAGGTCGTAGCTGTTCGGAAACCGAAAAAAAGAGATGGAACCGGCGAACTGGGCTGGAAGGCTATTTGCGTGAGGGATGCCACATCCAATCAATCGCCGAACGTATAACCACATTAGGTATCCGGCTCACATGTGGGTGGGAGCCACCGTATTGCTTTCGGACGTGTCCGGATACGGTGCGGGCTACGAGAGAATCACGCTGGGCCCCAATCGAGGCCTGAGAGGTTCGATAGGGGTATCAAGCGTAAACGTGCAATTATATACGGTAGGCAGATCCTGCCAGGTTAAGCATACAATTCCCCTCCATCCAGAAAACCGGGTTGGATCCTATCCGGTACTTGGCATCTGTTCTTCCAGCAGCCTGGCCACGGCATCTTGCCCGGCCCTTGCGCTGCGGGCATATGTCGCCGGCATGGACGGGGACTTCCAGCGCCCGGCCTGCTGCAATTCCACAAGACTTGCTCCGCGCTCTGCCAGGCTGTGGGCCGCTACCGTGCGCCCGCTGTGCCCGGAATACTTGTCCATAAGTCCTGCCGCCCGGGCAGCAGCCCGTATGCGCTGGGATATCTGGCGCGCGCAGAGCCCGAAGAGCGGCATATCGGGGGTGTGATACGGCGTCCACAGGCGCCGTAAGCGCAGCCACGGTGGCGCGCGTGAGATAGGCCGTGTGCGGCTCGGCGGCTTCCTGGTCCGTCTTGGTCGGCATGGCAAGTGTCAACCTTCCGCTGCCGTCCGGCTCCACGCTGACGTCTTCCCACACAAGCGCTTCCGCCTCACTGCGGCGAAGGAGCGCATCGCGCATGACGCGGATGAGGGCGATGTCCAGCTGCCCGCGGCTTTGGGCCTGGGCTTCGGACTCGAGGTGGCCGTAGCCACGATGGCGGCAATGACGGCTTCCGTCAGCGCCGCGGCCTGGCGCGGAGCGCGGGGCTTCTGTCTCCGGAGGCCTTTTAGCGTGCGCCTGACGCCCGCATGGGCAGCGGGCGAGGGAAGGCCTGCCTCCTCGAAGGCGCCCGTTATGGAGGCCAATGCCTGCGGGCGCCAGCTGTGGCTTCGCTCGGCGCCCGGGCCCGCTATGTAGTTGGCCACGTCAATCGGCGTGGCAAGGAGCACATCCTCCTCGAGCCACGCTCCGAAAGCGTGCACGTGCATGGCGTAGATCCTGCGCGTTTCCGCGGCGCGGGCAGAGAGCAGCGCCTCGCGCGTGGCCTCGGAGACGTCCTGCTCTGCGAGGGCCTGCGCCACTTCCGGCGGGGAAGCCGGTGTGAGGGCCGATTCAGGGTCCGGATTCATGGCAAAACCCGTCTGCGAGAGCGGGTTTTTCGGGTACGGGCACAGCGCTACAAGGATTCGTTAAGCATAATTAACAAATGTTTAGTAGAGCCGATTCAAAGCTTATAGGCAGCCGTTCGCGACGCCTGTGTATTCCGACTGAAACCGAACACTTTGCGGCGGTCTGACGGAGCTGGATTGTGAGCGGTTGAATAGAGTGTTGATGAACGTTGATTGGGCCTGTTTTGGTGCGGGCAGCCATCTGAGCAGTCCCAAGCGCTTCATGAAGTCCAACCGGATGCCGCGCTCGATTTGTGCACGTAGGGTGCCCATGCCGACAGAGCGCAGGGTGAAGGAGCGGCGGCATCACGCAGCATCTCGGCGCAAATCGGTGATTGCCCAGCAGAAAGGCTCCAGAATGGCCGACTGACGGCGCAATTTCACATTTGTGGAACCGTCGGCACGAATTGTGGAAGATGTCGTGTTGACTGCGCAGATGCAATCGTCTTTTTTTGCCTACGCACTCGCCAAAGGCAAACGGACACGCACATTCAGGAGCAGCCGGTACAGGGACACCCCGCCACCGAATCGGTCATCCAACTCGGGCAGCCGCAGCCGGTCACACCAACAAAAGATCGCTGGAGAGCGAGAACCAATGGAAATCAAGTTGCATGACGGAACTTGCTGGATCTGCGGATCCCGTGCAGACTCACTTTTTGTCACAAGGGGTTGGCACGGCTTACACCAGCGCTGTGAACAATGCGGTGAGTTCAAAATATCGATATCGGCGGGGCAGACTGTGGACAAATACAAATGGACGGATAAGGCGCTTAAGCTCTCAGGATGGGTCCGGCGGCAGACCCGTGATGGCAATGCCCCGACTCTTTTCAGCAACATGTTGGAGGGCATCGTCAATTCCCCTATGCCAAGCCGCCAAGAGCGGCTGGACAGTCTACTCATGGAATTGGCAGACGGCCAAACGGGGGCGGGAAGTGAGATCGACATTACTTTGGGACCAAGGTTCTAAGCTGCCACATACACTGAGCGAAGAGCCGTGCAAGGGCAGGCAGAATTGATCGGCTTGGCTCAAATGTTAAAAGACGACGGCTTAGTCGAAATCCCCTCACGGACAATGTCAGGCATTGTCCGTGTGACTTCAGAGGGATGGAGAAGGGCAGACCGTCTGAGAACGCTACAAGCGGAAACGCGGACGACACCGGCCAGCCTTCGGCCTCAGGAATGCCAACCCGATACAACGATGCGACCGATAGATCTTCCTCCGAGAGAAAACCACCAATATCAGGTTGCCCTGTCTTTTGCCGGTGAGCAGCGGGAGTATGTAGAAGAAGTGGCACGGTATCTTAAAATTCGCGGTATCGACGTTTTCTACGATGGCTTTGCGGAGGTATCGCTCTGGGGGAAGTCGGGTGCGGAGACCTTCGAAAGGGTCTTTGCAGAACAGTCCGCATCTGTCGTAATGTTCGTCTCAAAGGAGTATCGCGACAAGGCATGGTGCCGACACGAAAGACGGGCAGCCCTGAGTCGCATGATTGAGGAAGATGGCGAATATGTCCTCCCCGTGCACTTCGATGATACTGAGATAGATGGACTCCCCAAAGACACGCTGTACATAAACGCTGGCGACAACACACCTGCAGAACTCGCAGCGAAAATCGCAGAAAAACTGGGCGTGCAACCCTTCACAGGAAAATCATCCGATGTCCCGCCGCCGAGAATGGTCTCAGAATTGGGTGAGGTCGCATTCGACTACAGCAGCTATAACGGCCGTTACGTGATAGGCAGCGGGAGGCTGGAGTTCGAGACAGAATGGACTGAGGCCAGTAATACGTCTATTCACGTATACAATCACCCACCTTCCATAAACGGCGTCGCGCTTGCTAGCGAAGGCGAATGGACTGCAAGAAAGCGGAAGGCCGCGTCTCTGGACTATACTTCCCGCCACTGCACACCCCACGCGGGAGACATTGTTGTGTTGCGCAACACACACGGATTCTACGCCGCTGTTCGCGTAGTAGAGATCAAATGCCGTGGCTGTGGAAGTGACCGGCACGAACTCCGATTCCGGTATGTGATCCAGTTGGATGGCTCCGATAATTTCGCGGGAATCGATTCGCTCTAAACTGCCCGACAGCGCCCTCTGCAATGGATACAGCCATGCCACCAGAGGTAGCTTAGCCTTTTTGGGTAAGAACCGAGCCCCGAACCCTATAGCCCCGTGATCCCGACCATTATACGCAGCATCACCCTACTACTGGTAGCTGTTACCACGGCTGCGTATTCCACGCGAAGAGTTCCACCAATCCAGCCGAAAGCTGTCCAGCGATTGGGGTACATTTCACCGTTGGGAGCTACCTTTGATCAAGAGCTTCCTCCATCAATGAGGCGTGTCCACCAATGTTGAAGCGAATCTACGTCGACAACTACAAATGCCTTTTGAACTTCGAGCTACGCCTTCGAGAGCTAACGCTGCTCATTGGGCAGAACGGTGCAGGGAAGACAGCGGTATTCGATGTCCTTTACGCTCTGCGCAGACTGCTTGAAGGTCGAGCTAGGGTCACAGACCGGGATGTCTTCCCTTTTTCGTCCTTGACTAGGTGGCAGGAACGAGAGACCCAGAATTACCAGGTAGACGTGGAGCTAGAGGGAGCGCAATATGTCTATTGTCTGGAGATAGAGCACAACAAGGCAGACCGAATAGCACGGGTAAAGCGTGAGGATCTGTACAGAGATGGCAGCCCGCTCTTCAAGTTCTACCTAGGTGATGTTCAGCTTTACCGCAACGATCATTCGGAGGGGCCGACTTTCAGGAGCGACTGGAGTGAGTCTGCGTTGGCCCGAGTGGAGCCGGTCAAGACCAACACTTTCCTAAGCCAGTTTTTGCATTTCATGCGCAATGTATTGGTGTGCGGGTTGAACCCATCAATTTTTTCTGCAGAAGCGAGTACCGAGGAGCAAATACTTGCTAGGGACGGACGCAACTTCGTTAACTGGTATCGTCACTTGATACAGGAGCGGCAAGAGCTCGTGTATGCATATACGCAAGAAATGCAGCAAGTCTTGGAGGGGCTGCGTGCATTTCGACTGGAGCAGGTAGGGATCGACACGAGAGCATTAGTAGGCGTGTTTGGCGCGGGTGATAAACCGCAGGAGTATAATTTCCACGAGTTGTCGGACGGCCAAAGAGCACTGACCGTTCTCTATGCCCTAACGATGCTCACTGCTGGCCAGAAGCAAATGCTTCTGATCGATGAACCCGTCAACTTTGTGGGTCTCTCCGAAATCCAGCCATGGTTGGTCGCTTTGAGCGATGCTTGTGGAACTACTATCCCGCAGGCTGTGCTGTCTTCTCATCATCCAGAGGTTATCGACTACCTTGGAGCAGATCGGGCAATTCTTCTTTCGCGTGACGGAACTGGACCAACGCGGGTGGAGCCCCTGTTTGAAAAGTTGGAGTATCTGGTTCCCGATGGGCCTCTAAGGCTGTCTCAGGTGATGGCTCGAGGATGGGAAAGCTGATGGCCCGGCGCAAGGCGCAGTATATACTTGTATGCGAGGACCAGCAGCATGAGGCGTTCGTGCGCCGGTTTCTGAGGGAGATGGGGCTCCTCGAGAACAGGTATCAGCTCCGAGCTGAGCCAGTATCTGCTGGACGGGGTTCCGCCGAGCAATTCGTCCGTCGGGAATATGTTAAAGAACTGGCTGCGGGCCGCCAGAGTCATGTTGATCGTACTCTGATTATTGTGATTGACGGAGACAACTATGGTGTCGAAGAACGACTGCGCCAATTGGATAAAGCCTGCGAAGCAAAGGGAGTAGACGTGAGGTCTCCCAAGGACAAGGTGGCAATATTCATTCCGACTTGGAACATTGAGACCTGGCTTGCCTATCTGGACGGCAATGTCGTGGACGAAGGCCAACGAGACTACACCAAGCTTCCTAGACTGGGTGATTGCACGGAACATGCCAGGAATCTAGCGGCAATGTGCAAGAGCAGGAAGCTTCGGGTACCAGCACCCAGATCTCTCGAAGCGGCTTGCCTGGAATACAATGAGCGCCTTCGTTGATCTGGGTATACCTCAAAGAGGCAAGCGACAATGGATAAACCACAAGAGGACAAGGAGAAACTGTCATATCTTGGGTCTGCAGAATGCCGCGGCATGGGATTGGGGAATTAGAATTAGGCGGCTTGTTTGTCTACTTCTACGCTGTACTCGTGTGGGGTTGTTTCCAACACACGGATGAGCAGCTGCGATCCAGTCAGCCTCCGCCAGCGTTTCTGCGCTTCCCGGGTCAGCTTGTAAACCATCATCAGTGTCGCGACCCGGCTGCCGCATCCCTTGGTTTGCCGTGTACGTTTCCCTGCGGTCGCAAACGTGGACTCAATGGGATTCGAAGTCCGAAGGTGAACCTAGTGTTCGGGCGGGAACTGGTAGAAGCTCAAGAGCTCCTCTTGATCCTTGCGCAGACAGGTGAGCGCCTTCTCGTAGGCGCCTCCGAAGAGATCCTCGAAGGTATCGAGCGCCTTCAGGGCATCCTTCCTGGACGGTGCCGTATAGATGCCACGGAGCCTCTCTTTCGCAGCCCCCTGCAGCTTCTTATAGTAGCTTACCCGGCACGTTGGCTGTCTTGTGCACCCAGCATCGCTGTTGTAGCGTGGAGGGGTATACTTCATCCAACGCAGCCCAGAAGCCCAGGCCTCCGTCTGCTGTGGCCGCCTTAGGCGCTACGTCCAAGCCTCGTTGTCCAGCAATAACTCCTTCCAGGACAGCCTGCTTTCCCGCTCTCCGTCCAGAAGTCCTACGAGTTCTTTGCTTCCATCGGGCGTAACTCCCATAATAACAAGCATACACGAGAGCTCGTTTTCCATGCGGACATTGAAGTATAACCCGTCAGCCCAGAGGTAAACATACCGTTTGCCCGCGGGGTCCCGATTGTTCCATTGCCGGTATTCCTCCAGCCAAGCCCCCTTGAGTCGGCTGATTGACGATGGCGATAGGTTGCCAGCTTGCGGGCCGAGTATGGCCTCCAGGGCCAGAGGAAAGTCGTTGGTCGAAACTCCCCGCAGGTACAAGGCCGGAATGAGTGCATCAGCCGATCTTCGATCGGCCAACGACGGACTGCGGCGCATATAGCGCGGCAGTATGGCGCTGGTGAAGGTATGCCCTACTCGAGGGTCACGGATATGGGGTCGCTGGATCGCTAGCGGGCCCGCACCCGTGAGGATTTCTCTCTGCGGATGGTGGCCATTGCGTTTGACGACTCGGTGGCCGTGCTCATTCCGCAGGTGTGTATGGGCCTTCACGTAGTCGTCGGCTTCCCGCTCGAGCGCTGCCTGAAGCATGCGCCGGGCGGAGCTGCGCACCAGGTCATCCAGGGTGCTGAGTGCCTCCTCACGGGTAAGGAGTGAGTGTACGTTGGATTCTGTTGGGTCTGTCATGCGATGTAGTCCGGATATGCCCGTCTAGGGCGATTGATGGGTACTCCACAAAGATACGCCGCGGCATTCTGCAGACCCAAGATATGACAGTTTCTCGAGCAGGGACTGTGCGGAGTGCCATGCCCCGTGATGTACTTGGCGCTACTCCTTGCTATACCATAGAGCGCGACGGGCGAGACGAACTTGCCTTCATGACGCTGCCTACTGTGCAAGTCAGGACTTACTGACCACACCAACCACCGTTTCCCAACTCCCAAACATGGAGGCATTAGCCATGAGAAGCCGTATTATGACGAACCTTGTTACAGTAATTTGTCTGCTCGTTATCGGAATCTGCGGACTGAGACTGAGTACTACTACACTGGCCGTCCCAGACAAGGATGGAAGGTCGTATTACGTGTTAACGACAAATGAGAAGGGCGAGGATGAGTGGGAGACGAAGTGCTACTGCACGGAGAGAACGGCTAACTGTAAAGACTGTGAGGAGATGGAGGGGTAGGACGAGTAGCAATGCAGACAGAATCACTGGTCTCGGGCCAGTTATCACTGCGTAAATTCATACCTTATGCGAGACCGGATCGGTGCGGTCGTTCGTGTAGACTAGATAGCTAACTATGCAGACACTTTCCCATGTCGGTGCGCTTGGCTGTCTGTTGATTCTTTCTGCATGTGGTGGAAGCGGCGCACCTCAATCCCAGTTTTCTGAACGCTTGGTCGGGGAGGTAGTAGAACTGCGGCATGTGTTAAATCTTGTAGACTTCGTACTTCGGGACGACCGCATCTATACGCTTGACCGTAAGGATATGCGCGTAACCGTTTATTCCCGCGACGGGCGTCGTCTTCGTTATTTTGGGAGGCCTGGGGCCGGGCCCGGCGAGTTCCGCAGGCCTGTAAGTATGGACGTAAACGGCAATCATGTTGCCGTGAGTGAGAGATCCGGCCGTACAAGCATCTTTGACACTACGGGAGTATTCCTCCATTCGTTTGTAACGCTGGGGATCATGCATCTCAATTCTGAAATGCGATTTCTTAACGACTCACTGATTTTTATTGGAGGCCTCCGGGAGGAAGCTGGCGATGGTCTATACGACGGCCGAATGGGACACATCTACACATTAGAAGGAGAGCGCAAACACGATTTCATGCCGCTGACGGAGAAGGCCCGTATGTATGAGACGACTGTCGCTGTGGGCGCGAGCTGTGATGACGATGGCCAAATACTCTGGTGCACGCAATCCATGGACTACAAAATTCGCCGATATGGCTTTTCCGGTAACGATCTCGGTGCCTTTACGGTAGAGCCTGAGTACTATCGGCCGTTACAGGAGGCGCAGCCGAAAGACTTTGGCAGCAAAGCAGCGTTAAAATGGCTCGAGTCGTGGGACTTTACGAGTGAAGTGTACTCGATTAATGATTCGTTACTAGTATGCGAAGTGCTTGTGGGCGGGCCTGGCGGAAGAAAGATCGACGTGATACACAAAGGCAGCGGTGAGGTGCTGGCAACGCATGATATTGAAGGCGGACTGGTATACGTTAGCAGCGAGGAGCAATTGCTAGTGTTTGAGCGCCCATCTCCCTTAGAGCCAGTGACGATACTCGAATTTGTTCCGGTTAGCAGGCTGCTGCGTTGAATCTAAACGAGCGTTCGCTTAAGTACAGGGTAAAAGGCAAGATCAGATCCACCATTACCACTAGCGTGCGCCGTGATAAGGCGCTTTTCCCTAGTGGGTGCGAATCCCACCTAGTAACTGTCGCTCCAGCTAGTAGCGGCCAAAGCGGTTTATGGAGGTAACAACATGAGCTGAAGCACTTTGGTAAAGGGTCGCTTAGGCGATTCAGCGAGCATGCAGGCCGGAACGCGTAGTGAATGCCGAGCAGGCCTCGAAACATGCAATGCGGAAGCCGACCCTCCGTTGGTAAGGGGAAGGCCGCCGGTAGTCTGGGAAGAGAACGACACAAGCACCAGATTACTTCCGCCGGGGTAGTGGCACTGGCATGCATGCAAGATGGGAAAAGTAGCAACACGGGAAGCCCTGCCGGAGGCACACGTAAGCCAACCGATTTCCCGCAAGGGACAGATTGGGCCGTCAGGGTGGCGGATGGGTCCGTAGTACCTGTGACGCGGGGTAATGCTCGTCGAGGAAAGGGACCCTCATTCAAGAGCAATACGCAAAGGGGGAAAGGCAATGGTTACTGACGCAAGTCTAACAGGATCAGAATCAGTTCGGGACCTCCAGCGCGTATTACATGTCAAAGCGAAGGAAGACCCCAAGCGTCGTTTCCATGCATTGTGTGACAAAGTGTGGAGGAAGGATTTCTTATTCGCAGCCTGGCAACAAGTACGCCGTAACGGCGGCAGTGCCGGTGTGGATGGAGAGACCTTTCGAGACATTGAAGCGCACGGCATAAAGCGATGGCTGGGGGAACTGGCGCGGGATCTAAGGGAGGGTACGTACAAACCGCGTGCGGTACGTCAGGTACTGATCCCGAAGAAGCAGCCAGGCAAGTTCCGGCCGTTAGGCATTCCCTGTATTCGTGACAGGGTCGCGCAGACATCGGCAATGCTGGTGCTGGGGCCGATCTTTGAAGCGGATTTACAAGAGGAGCAATATGCCTATCGGAAGGGACGTGGCGCACAGGAAGCGGTCAATCGCGTCCACAGGCTCGTAAATACGGGCCGCCGGGAAGTGGTTGATGCAGACCTGTCGAACTACTTTGGTGAGATACCGCATGATAAGATGATGAAGTCTCTGGCGCGTCGCATCAGCGATGGTCGGATGCTCGAACTCATCAAGTCATGGCTGGTGATGCCGGTAGTGGAAGATGACGGTAAGGCAGGCAAACGCCTGACGAACCGGGCTCGGAAGGAAGGAAAGGGTACGCCGCAAGGCGCGCCAATCTCTCCTTTGCTGAGCAACATCTACATGCGCCGTTTTCTCATTGCCTGGAAGCTGCTGGGCTATGCCCGGCGCTTCCAAGCGTCGATCGTGAACTACGCCGATGATTTTGTGGTACTCGGAAAGGCCGATGGTACAGCGATGCTGGAAGCGGTGGAGACCATAATGCAACGGCTGAAACTGCCGATCAACGCAAGGAAGACCCGATGCGTCCGGTGCCCCGAAGAACCGTTTGAGTTCCTTGGGTACCGGATTGGGCGCAACTTTCGCCCGGGCGGCAGAGGATCCTATATAGGGACTCGCCCGAGCAAGAAGAGTGTCCAGAGCATATGCCGCAGGATCAGTGAGCAAACGGCGGCAAGGCACGGACTGCTGTCCATAGAGGAGATGGTACCACGCCTTAACTGGTTAATGACCGGATGGGCCAACTACTTCCGACTTGGACAAGTCAATCCCGCCTATGCAGGCATAGATGCACACATGAAGAAGCGGATTCGCCAGTGGCTCTGTCGCAAGCACAAGGTTCAGTCCGGGGGGTGGGCGCGCTTCCCGCACGAAGAGCTATACAAGAAGTATGGCTTGATATGCCTTGAGCCAACGACCAAGGGCCTTCCGTGGGCGAAAACATGATCTTGTCTGAAAGCCGGATGCGGTAATTCTGCATGTCCGGTTTGATGAGCGGCGGGCGGAAACGTGCTCCTAATGGGAGTAACGCGCCGCCCGTCGACTCTACCAAGTGCCCGTAAGGCACTGGTACGAAGCGATAGTCCCACACGTGCCGAGCAGAGAATGAATCACGGCGTCAACCCGTGGGCGTGGCTTCGGCCGAAGAGGCTTTGCAGCTGGGGCTGACAGGGCCCAATCTGCGCGGCAGCGTAAGCGTCCGGCCAACTACAGGGTAGCGGCTGTCGCGGCATAGCCGAAGGGTGCAGGCCGGCTGGAAGGTGGAGATCAGGTGGGCTTGCCGGATCCGGGGCACCCGGCGCTTGGCAGCTATGCCGCCTTGTCTTTGTCAGCTTGCCGTGCCTTCTTCCAATGATGAGGCAATAGGTCAGCTACGCGCCTGGCCGGATGCGTCGGGATGCGCTCGAACACGTCCGTGAGCCACTCCTGGGGATTGACACCGTGGTGCGCCAGGCTAACTGGTGATTGACCGAATACTCTCTTTTTTCGGCCTCGAATGCACAGGCGCGGTCGTTTTTGAGTTCGTTGACGGTCCGCTTCGAGTGTTTCGGCCATGCTGGCGTCTCTTGCGTGCGCGCACGGACAGTTTGCGGCTCGAAGGGCGTTGTGTTCCTATCGGGAGGGCATACGTGTCCCTTGGGGCCTGCGATTGGGACCTTTCTGCGAGGTGGTAGCGGGCCTACGCCGCGCGCTTTCGCCGACGCCTCATTCGTGCCCGTTCCTGGGCGCGCACCAGGCAACCCAGCCGGTGCACGTCGATCGCCAACACCGACAGGCTCACCATCAGCGCGAAGTTCTCCGGACTCTTCTCCCGCACCAGCGCACCGCCCCGAAGTCCGAAATTGGCCAGACACGACTCGACGGCCGGGTGCTGCCGCCGCGCTGCCTTGAACGCAGGCGCGCGCTCCCGCGCACGCTCCGCCAGAGAAAGCTTGCCCTTCTTCGGAAGCGCATTGAGCGCCAGCCGAGCATCCAATGCTTCTCGATTCTTCAAGCTGTGAAAGCCCCGGTCAAAACTGCACGCATTGAACTCTGGAAAAGCCGCCTGCACCGCGTCAATGATCGGTACCGCCACCTCTACATCTGATGTGTCCCACAGGATGTGATAAGCCAAAATGAACCGGTGCTCATCTTCTACCAGTGCGACCGGAAGGCCCAGCTCCGCCAGCACGCCCGCCTTGCCTTTGCTGATCCAACGCGTATGTGGCTTGTGGATGGAAAACACTTTCTGCGCATGTGGAATCTGCTTGCCCAAGAGGATGCGACGCCGGATTTGATCCACCAACAAGTCCACATAGTGCAAGTAATACGCGATATCCGTTCGCGCCGCCTCCGATTTCTCCACTGTGGCCAAGGCATTTAACAGCGTACGGGCACGTGCTGCAGTCTGTGTGCACTGGCGCAAGTACGCCTGCACTCCTTTCGGATTCTGCCGGTAGCGCGGGGCCGTCCGCACCCGGCTGAAGGCCTGGTATACCTTCCGCGTGCGATACGCATGCTTGCGCCAGCCCGGAAGAGCGAATGCCGCAGCCGAGCGTGCACTCACACGTATTAAACCACGAACCGCATCCCAGCACAGACCCACATCGGTGGGATAGTGCACATGCGTCTTAACCACCCTGGAATCGCAGCGACCGGCTAGCGCGGCCCCAGACTTTTTTCCAGCCACCTTGTGCCCCGTCTGCACTATCAATTGGGTCACCTTCTGGACCAGCTTCGGCGTCAAAAGCTGCACGTTGTCCACCAGCCGCTGTCTGCTGTACTTCACCGCGTCAAACCCGGCGTCTCCGTGCCCCAAGAGCTCCCGCAGCAAGAGATCGTTGTTGGCCCGGTACAACAAAGCATCGTAGTCCAGATCCAGGCACTGCTTGACTATCGCAAACACGATGACACGCCATAGATCCATGCCCGGTCGTCCGACATCTTTACGTTTACCCGGCTGAAAGTGCGCCTCCAGAATCGTGAACAAGGCCGCACGGGATTCCGCCGTGCAGTAGACGCACTGCAGACCCTTGAGCACCGCACTCATGTCGTCGCGCATTCTCGGGTCTATGGCAATCTCCTCCATCGGCGTACTATCGAGTGCACGGCACTCTGGGACAATCTTGCGCATGGTTTCCCTGGCGAATGTGAGCTGTTTTGCGCTCTTAAACGCCCAAATCGGCTATACGTCCCTCAGATTCACCGCCAATTGCAAGATATAACCGATTGTTTATTGAAGATTTAAAGTATTTTCGTACAAGCACTAACTGGCCAAGTACAGGGGGTGGAAGTCCTCTATGATGAAGGAAGTAACCGATCCATATCATTCCCCGAGCCGTGCGGTCATCCTCGTGAGGGGATGGGCGAAGCGTCGGCAGGGGCGCATGTGGGCAGGGCTATTGAGCGCCGAAAACATTGTCATTCAGAATGCCGAGACTCTCACGTTGGTCGAAGGCAAGACTGCTCGCACCGCTTTGGTGAGGTGCGGGAGGGCTCTGCGGCGTCGAAGAACCCACGCACGCATGTACGTACAAGGTCGGGATCTGGGAGGCCTCCTCGCTGCCCAGCGCTTAGGGCGGGGCCGCCAAAGCCAAGGCAGTTGCCGAGCGGAGGATGAACGGCGAGGAGGAGTCAGATGCGATGATAGTAGCGATGAAGCCGGCGAACAAAGCGCGGGGGACCGTGTGGCGGAGTTGGTGGAGCGAAGCGTCGCACCCGAGGGGAAATCGGAAAATCCAACACACACCGGACGCAGAGCCGGACTTCGTGTGTCACACGGATGGACCGGTTACGGCTATGGGTTGGTTAGCCGACCCATTAACGTCATGCGCGGCGGCGCGACCTGAGGGAGGAGCCGGATGCCTTAACGGGCACGTCCGGATCTGTGCGGGGGTCCCGGGGAAACCCGGGGCCTACCGCGATCAGCTTGCACGTGCCAAGTAGTGATTGACCGAATACTCTCTTTTTTCGGCCTCGAATGCACAGGCACGGTCGTTTTTTGAGTTCGTTGACGGTCCGCTTCGAGTGTTTCGGCCATGCTGGCGTCTCTTGCGTGCGCGCACGGACAGTTTGCGGCTCGAAGGGCGTTGTGTTCCTATCGGGAGGGCATACGTGTCCCTTGGGGCCTGCGATTGGGACCTTTCTGCGAGGTGGTAGCGGGCCTACGCCGCGCGCTTTCGCCGACGCCTTATTCGTGCCCGGTCCTGGGCGCGCACTAGGCAACCCAGCCGGTGCACGTTGACCGCCAGCACGGACAGGCTCACCATCAGCGCGAAGTTCTCCGGACTCTTCTGCCGCACCAGCGCACCGCCCCGAAGTCCGAAATTGGCCAGACACGACTCGACGGCCGGGTGCTGCTGCCGCGCTGCCTTGAACGCAGGCGCGCGCTCCCGCGCACGCTCCGCCAGAGTAAAGCTTGCCCTTCTTCGGAAGCGCATTGAGCGCCAGCCGAGCATCCAATGCTTCTCGATTCTTCAAACTATGAAAGCCCCGGTCAAAACTGCACACATTGTACTCTGGAAAAGCCGCCTGCACCACGTCAATGATCGGTACCGCCACCTCTACATCTGATGTGTCCCACAGGATGTGATAAGCCAAAATGAACCGGTGCTCATCTTCTACCAGTGCGACCGGAAGGCCCAGCTCGGCCAGCACGCCCGCCTTGCCTTTGCTGATCCAACGCGTATGTGGCTTGTGGATGGGAAACACTTTCTGCGCATGTGGAATCTTCTCGCCCAAGAGGATGCGACGCCTGATCCACCTACAAGTCCACATAGTGCAAGTAATACGCGATATCCGCTCGCGCCGCCGCCGATTTCTGCGCCGTGGCCAAGGCATTTAACAGCGTACGGGCACGTGCTGCAGTCTGTGTGCACTGGCGCAAGTACGCCTGCACTCCTTTCGGATTCTGCCGGTAGCGCGGAGCCGTCCGCACCCGGATGAAGGCCTGGTATACCTTCCGCGTGCGATACGCATGCTTGCGCCAGCCCGGAAGAGCGAATGCCGCAGCCGAGCGTGCACTCACACGTATTAGACCACGAACCGCATCCCAGTACAGACCCACATCGGTGGGATAGTGCACATGCGTCTTAACCACCCTGGAATCGCAGCGACCGGCTAGCGCGGCCCCAGACTTTTTTCCAGCCACCTTGTGCCCTGTCTGCACTATCAATTGGATCGCCTTCCGGACCAGCTTCGGCGTCAAAAGCTGCACGTTGTCCACCAGGTGCTGTCTGCTGTACTTCACCGCGTCAAAGGCGGCATCTCCGTGCCCCAAGAGCTCCCGCAGCAAGAGATCGTTGTTGGCCCGGTACAACAAAGCATCGTAGTCCAGATCCAGGCACTGCTTGACTATCGCAAACACGATGACGCGCCATAGATCCATGCCCGGTCGTCCGACATCTTTGCGTGTACCCGGCTGAAAGTGCGCCTCCAGAATCGTGAACAAGGCCGCACGGGATTCCGCCGTGCAGTAGACGCACCGCAGACCCTTGAGCACCGCTCCCATGTCGCCGCGCATTCTCGGGTTTATGGCAATCTCTTTGATCGGCGTACTGTCGAGTGCACGGTACTCTGGGACAATCTTGCGCATGGTTTCCCTGGCGAATGCGAGCTGTTTTGCGCTCTTAAAGGCCCAAATTGGCTATACGTCCCTCAGATTCACCGCAAATGGCAAGATATAACCGATTGTTTCTTTAAGATTTCAATTGTGTGAAGACCAGAAGCTCCATTACCGCAGTCCGGCCGCGGTCTATTATGAGCTGGATGGGGACCTTTCAACCAAACCCGCAGTCGACACCACAACCCATTGTCCACTGGGGCCGACATGCCCCGCCATAACCGTGGCAGCGCTCTATCTTAAATCAGCCGAAAAACTGTTCAAAGAATTGGGTACACCTCAATTGGAGTCAGGACAACATGAGCGGTTACGTCGTTTTCTGCTTCTCCAGTTGTCACGTAGCACCACGGCCCCCCGCCCATCCATGGCGCTGTGAACGTCGGCAGTTGGCCGTGTTCCGGAGTTGAATTGAGGACCTCGTCTGACGGTTAGTGCCGAGTGCAACATACGGCCTCTTATGTTGCATCCGGATCCGTCTGGCCGGACTCCGGATCCCGCAGGCAGGGGGGGCACGCTACAGGGAGAGCAAGCAGCACGTGGCTGGGTCGGTACGGGCGATCAGGCTTGGGGAGTGGCGATCGCAGTCCGATGCCCTAGTCGCAGTTGCACCGCAAAGGGAATGTGATGCCGGCTACAATCGAGAACGCCCGATTTTCCAAATCGCTTGTTTTCAGAGTTGAGCGCAGCCCGTACTGGTACAGGACATCCAGCGAAGCAGACCAGAAGCGTGAAGTCGCCATGGTGACGCCGAAATTGCCTGTCATCCCTATGTCGACAGACTTGTTCAATATCGTTACGGTGGGGCAGCCTATGGCAATCTTGAAGTCGTCTCCTTTACCCACAGCGGTGCATGTTGCCAAGAACGAAAACACAGGGCCGACACCCGCGTGCGGCGAAAACCTGCGTTTGGCCGACCAGGAATACCTGAGTATTATCGGGAATTCCAGGTAGCCGGTTCTGACGTGATGATAATCAGCGAGTGCCCCTTCCGTTCGGTATCGGTAGACCATACCCTTCCCCGTGTAGGCAACACCGAGCTGAAAGACGGTCCCCGGCCTGATCGGAATGGCAGCCGTGGCTCTGACCGCAAGGCCGGCCAGATAGCTGAAATCCACGTCTTCATCCTCCTCCTCGCTTTCCTCCCAGAGTACGGCTTCGCGTGGACGGAATCTCAAAGATCCTGCAACGGTCGATAGAGTGGTTCCGGCCTGAAGCGAGACCTTTACCTGCGCACGCGCACTTTCCGGTCCGAATTGCCCCCCGGCAAACGCAAGGACTAGGAGTGCGGTTGGGACAACCCTTTCAAAGAAGCGCTGCAACATGCTAATGGCAGTCTGGAGGCGGCTGCATTCCGCCATAGTGGAGGGTAAGCTGCGCCAACGGGAAACACCCGGTCCGAACCGGGCTCGCCTGCGGCTTGGACGCTGTTGAGTGTGTCATTTCAAACCGGGTTGGCCATCAACTACGCATAACACACTGCGCATGACCGTCGATTCAGACAGAAGTCTGCTGATACGCTGCCGGAGTCTGCGCGCGCAATATCGCTTAGCACCTCGGTACTGCCACTGCAGTTGAGGCGCTCCAGGGAGAATTATTCGCATCTGCATCCTATTGGAATGGAGATACCGGCTACAACCGAGAAAGCGCGGCTCTTGACATCACCCGTTGTGAACAGGGACGAGAGGCCATGGTTATAGTAGCCACTCACGGTTACGGACCAGAACTCTGACACTGCTACGCTGACGCCGGTGCTGGCCATCGCCCCAAAGTCCCGTGGCACATTAAGAATCTCATTGCCTGGGCAATCCAGCGTAAGACCTAATCCATCCTCCTCGAGTGTCTCGACACAGTCAAGCAAGACCGAAATGGCAGGTCCGATTGCGATGTAGGGCACAACAGCAGGCCAGGAAGCGGGACTGTACCTGAAAAGCACCGAGAGTTCCAGGTAATCCAGGCGCATGCGAATGTCATCCCAGGGGTATTCTGGCGACTCTAGGCTCATGCCTTTTCTTGTGTAGGCAATGCCGAACTGCAAGGCGGCGTCTTGAAACAGTGGGAAGATGGCCGATGCTCTCGCAGCAAATCCGCTCACAAAGCCAAGCTCGACGTTGTCGTCAAGGCTTGTTCTCGCCTCCAGAAGCGATAGAAACTTGCCTGAGCCGGACGACAGGGCAGCGCCGGTCTCCAAGGAGACTCTTGCCTGCCCTAGCGTCTGGTGCGGAACCATCCAGGCGCAACACAGAGCAATTACCGGAAGAAACTGATGTGTAAGGGCCAATGGTCGTGAAGTATGCATGGCGAATGCCGTAACCATTGTGCCCGGGCTTACGGCCACCATGAGCCGTGGAAAACAGGCGGAACGGAAAGTACGCCCCGCGGAATCGTAAGGCAAGGAGCGCTTGAATCTTCCATTCCCGGCACATTGGGCCATCTTGTGTGGCAGGCAGCTTCCTTTCTGCCTTGAGGATGGCTCTGAAGCCGCGACCTGGTTATCGCCGATGGCCAATCAGGCGCGAGACTGCCCTGCTCAAATCCTGTCCGGAGTGCAAACACGAATGCTCGCAGAGCCTATGCGAAGAAACGCAATCGCTTCCTCGCGAGCCGAGTGTATCAACATCAAAAGGAATATGTGATGCCCGTCATTATCAATAACGCTCGACTTTTCAATTCCTGTCCGTCGAGCATGGACGTAATGCCGTGGACGTAGGATGCGTCTACCACAATGGACCACGCGCGGGGCATTGCGATAACTACACTCGCACTGGCTGTCACCCCAAATTCTATCCTCTCGTTCTTGATGTCGTATGTAGAACAGACGGAAGAAATCCTGGCCCTACCGCGTCCGCTAAAGTAGTTGCAGTTGCTCAACAGAGACATAACCCCGCTAACACCGAAATATGGCCGCACGGTACGCGCTCTTGGGGGGCCAAGCCGGACCAGCATGGGGAACTCCAGGTATGTAAAGCCAAAACCTATCCTGCGGTCATCCTCTTCCGAGGCATCATCAGGTGACAGGATCATGCCTTTTTCGCCATAACCGATGCCGAGTTGCAGACCATTGGACGGCATAGGCATTACAATCAACGTTAATCTGGCAGCCGGGCTGGACCGATAACCAAAGTCGTCGTATTTGAAGTCGTCATGGCGTCCTTAATACAAGGTTACATTCCCTGTGGCGGTTGAAAGGGACGTGCCAGCCTGTACGGACAGATGCATCCGGGTCCCTTGTCCGGATACGATTGGCGGCGCATGGAGACCGAGCAGGAATGCGAGAGAAACGAACAGAGACAGCTTGTTGAGGGCAACCCCTTGGACAGGTGTCATGAGCGACAGCGATTTACAGGAGGAGGCTCGAAACCGAAAAGTAGTATTGGATACGGTCATAAATGCACTGGTCGAAGAGAAAGGCCCTCGGGTGGGGTCGGCAGACCGGGCTCTCTACCAACGATAGCTGTTCCGATTCAGAGTTGAACCAGGATGGTTCCGCTATTCCGTCCTGCGTCTGGTTTCTCGCTGATGACTTCCTGTCAGGGCTCCGTGGTGACATCCGGCATTCGTTGATTTACTTCTGCTTTCCGTTTGCACCGATTCCAACATCCTGATACCGCAGGTACTTATACATCGGTGACTTGCTGATATCGAGGTTGCTGGCGCACTCCATTAGTCCGGTGTCTCCATCAGGCTATTGACTAGGTAGCCGTGCGCGAAGCCCTAATGCCTCCGCTAGTACTCCGGATTGCCTTTGCGGTCTCGTGAGCTTATCATGATTGGAAAGCGAGTTGAAGCGTATCCCAAACCGTCCCATGGAAAGATGCACGCGACCGGTACGTGCCAGGAACAGATTGTATGCAACGACTACACGGTGCTTTATCGTGGTGATCATCCTGGTCGTTGAAGCGGGTTGTGGCACCTTGCTCACACCACCCGTAAAGCAATCCATCCGCGTCGCGTCCAACGTATACAGCGCGGACGTATTCCTGAACGGTGAACCGGTTGGCAAGACGCCCGTCACCGTTCGGGTCAGCCATCGCCAGTCGCACACGATAACCGTTCGGTACGGCGACCAGCTGGAATCTTGTTTTCTGAAGTCACGGACAAATTGGCTGCCCTTGATCGGAGATATCTTGCTGATACCCATCGGGGCTTTGTACTCGTATGCAATCATCGTCGGCAGTGCATTTCCGGGCGAAGGAGAAGATCCAAGCGGATTCCACGTCTTGGCTCCGGTGCTGATTCCGTTGGCGATTTTGCCGATCGAAGCGTTGACCGGCCAGTTGCGGTACGTTAAACGACAACCGTGTCTGGTGGATTTCCGGCAGCCTTGACGCTGCTACGATTAGCAGGAAGGTTCTCCGAATCCGTTACAGCGCGAAGTGCAGTGGCAACATCCTCTCTGATTACCTGTGTGCCGCACTGACACTGACATGGCGCGCACCCTGGCCGGAGAGCAACCCCCTTTCGGGCCCTTCAAGGTGCTTGCGGTCAAGGGAGTGGGGAAGGCAGGAAATCAGAACGGCCACCTGCCAGGGCTTGTAGCCGAACTCGACCTGGACGCACTTCAGGGCATCACGAACATTTGCACGCAATCGAGCGCCAGACAGCCGGTTCAGACACAAGCCAGGCCCTTGCTACGTCTCCAGCAGCCTGGCCGCGGCATTTTGTCCGGCCCTTGCGCTGCGAGCGTAGGTAGCCGGCATGGATGGGACTTCCAGCGCCCGGCCTGCTGCAATTCCACAAGACTTGCTCCGCGCTCTGCCAGGCTGTGGGCCGCTCCCGTGCGGCCGCTGTGCCCGGAATACTTGTCGATGAGGCCGGCCGC
The DNA here is from genome assembly GCA_965216255.1 of Rhodothermales bacterium. Taxonomy (GTDB): domain Bacteria; phylum Bacteroidota; class Rhodothermia; order Rhodothermales; family Bin80. The sequence goes on along the minus strand of OZ244148.1, from coordinate 765,200 downwards.
ACGAGCAGCAGCCCGTATACGCTATCTGGCGTGCGCAGAGCCCGAAGAGCGGCATGTCGGGAGTGTGATACGGCGTCCACAGGCGCGTAAGCGCGGCCACCGTGGCGCGCGTAAGATAGGCCGTGTGCGGCTCGGCGGCCTCCTAGTCCGTCTTGGTCGGCATGGTGAGCCTCAGCCTTCCGCTGCCGTCCGGCTCCACGCTGACGTCTTGCCCCGCAAGCGCTGCCGCCTCGCTGCGGCGAAGAAGCGCATCGCGCATGACGCGGATGAGGGCGATGTCCAGTTGCCCGCGGCTTTTGGCCGTGGCCTCTATGGCGGCAATGACGGCTTCCGTCAGCGGCGCGGCCCGGTGCGGAGCGCGCGGCTTCTGCCTCAGGAGGCCTTTCAGGGTGCGGCGCACGCCAGCATGCGCAGCGGGCGAGGCAAAGCCTGCCTCCTCGAAGGCGCCCGTTGTGGCGGCCGATGCCTGCAGGCGCCAGCTGTGGCTTCTTTCGGCGCCCGGGCCGGCCAGGTAGTTGGCCACATCGATGGGCGTGGCAAGGAGCGCATCGTCTTCGAGCCACGCGCCGAAGGCGCGGACGTGCATGGCGTAGATCCTGCGCGTTTCCGCGGCGCGGGCGGAAAGCAAAGCCTCGCGCGTGGCGTCGGAGACGTCGCGTTGTACGGGGGATTGCGCCACTTCCGGCGAGGAAGGCGGGGTGAGGGTCGTTTCAGGGTCTGGATTCATGGCAAAACCCGTCTGGGGGGGGGCGGGTTTTTCGGGTAGGGGCGGGGCACTTCAAGAATTCGTTACATTTAATTAACGAATCTTTAGGAAGATGCATTTGAGGAGGCCACCCGGGGGATTCCTGGAGCACCTGTTGCACCTGGTCGACGGTCGTAGCGGCCATGGAGCGTGCGGCGGATGCGCAACGCGACGGATATCTCCCAACTCGCACGCTAACGACGCGGTCGAAGCTCGGCGACCCATTTTTCGAGCCCCTCAATATCTCGTAGTAGTTCTTCCGGATTCGGAAGTGGACCGCTATCAGCGCGGGGGCTGTCATGGCCCGGTAACCACTGCGAGCACTTGTTCATACCTGCCTCGAGTGCAGTAATGTCATCATCACAGATGTCTGTAAGATATCTTGCGCGCTTTGTCTGAACAGAAGGATCGTAGCGCTCAATCAGCCCTCCTAGGAGCACCTCTTCAACGCCCCGTTCCCAAGCTTCGCGAAGGAGCCCGTATATGTATGAGGCACGCATTTCATAGTGCTCTCTTCCCTCATTTCGAAACGCTGCATCCGCAGCCTGCCATTGGTCTTTCAGGTAACCAATTCGTGTTCTGACCTTTGATGCAACCCAAGGCAGTTTCTCAGAGCATAACCCCGAGCTGACACCGTCTCTGCGCAAATACTGATGCTTAACTTCGATACCACTTACTTTCCCCTTCTTTGTGAGGGTATGAAGGAAATAAATGTCGTGTGTGAAGACAATGACTTGCCGATTCTTTGCTTCGTCCGCTAACCGCTCCGCTATTTTTCTGCGCCACATATGATCAAGAGACGAGACCGGGTCATCAAAGAGAATGGCTGACTGCTCTGCGGCAGTGCTGAGTTCTGCGAAGAACGATGCAATTGAAAGGCATCGGGCTTCGCCATCGCTTACGACCTTGACAACATCTGTCCCTGGTGCCCGCCGGAACTGCAATTTGTGACGAAGCACGCCACGAGCTCCACCAGCGGCCACCATTTGGACCTCAACATGATGGAACTCTACTCTGGTTAGCTCCTCCTCAAAGCTTGAGGTGAGTTGCTGTGTGACTGCACGTGTTGTGACATCGCTGCTCTTGATCGTAATGGCATTCGTCCGTGTGTCGGCGATGCATAACTGGTAGGCAGCGATTCTTTTCTTTCGCTCAATTTCTCCAAGAACATCGCTCAGATGATCTGCAAGCAGTTGTCGCGCCTCCAGTTCGTTTAACTCGCGTTTCAGTGTGCTTACGACCTCTGGTCGATTCGATCCGCGAAGCTCATTAGCCCGAGCCTTCAGTGCCTCAATGTGACGCGTCAGGCCTTCTATGTTGGGCACCCATTCGGGTAGCTCCTCGGGACATGATAGGCCGTTGGTCAGCGCCCCCGTTACGCTCTCTTTACGTGCCTTCGCTGCGTCCAAACAAGTTCTGACTGCTTTGGCAAGATCTGGGTCGTCAAGCCGGATCTCCTCGAACACTTTCTCTCCTGACCTTCCCAAATCCGCCAGGGTACCGACCCGTACAAACTTCGTGTCGTAGTCCTTCGTCTTCCTGTCGTAATCAGCCTGAACGTCGGTTTGGAAGAACTCTTGGAACTGCTGCAATCGCTCTGCGCCTTCTGTGTCGAGTATCTGCTGACACAGAACGCAGCGTGATTTGTCTCCGGTGAACGGAAAAGGATGCTCCGGATACGCGGCTTCTGTCGAGAATCGTGCCGCGGCATTCCACAGTGTGCGCCACACGTTGGACCCGGTAAGCTTCAGAGGTTGCTTGTGGAAAGTGGTCCGATGCAGATTCTCTGCTGCACGCATAGCTTCATGCATTAGTTCGTGTGCGTTGAACAGACCCTGAATCGCCGCATCAGACAACACCTCGTCAGCAGCATTGAAGTGGTTTATCAATACATTCACGCGATCAGCACGGAGCTCAAGTGTCCGCGCAGTCTTTTCAGGATTATCCGATTGCAAATCGCGAATCCTTCTCAGCAACTCCACCGCGCGTGCCTTGTCAGCGTCGGTTAAGGAAGCTAGAGATGTGACTAATGCCGGTTTGGTCAGTGAAGTTAGGCTTGTGACCAACTCGTGGACGGCCGTCCCTGCAGTAGCACTAGGGAACTGCAGTTTCTGTGCCTCAAGCGCGCTCCGCTCTTCCTCCAGGGATCTCCTGACCTCTCCGCAGGCATCGGCCAGCTTGTCAAACAGGTCGAGACCCAAGGGACGAAACGCGACATCCGTCGGCTCTGCTAGATACACGCTCGCACAATGGCGATCAAAGACACTTATTTTTGAAAGGAATGCATCAGGGCGCTGACGGTCATCCCACTGATATGGCTTTACCTTGCCATCCACTTTAAACTCGATGGTCGCAGAGGGTCGTCCCGGTGCAGATCCAGCCATGACGTTCCCAAGGATCTCTTCGGCGCCGCGTGCCCGGCACACGCGCTTTAATATGCGGGTGTAACCGGATTTACCTGCAGCGTTACCGCCATATACGATCGTCAACTGGGGTCCAAATTCAACCTTCTGATGCTGTGCTAGCGCGTTGACGCCAGTATGGTGTGTGAGCGACACAAGAGATACGGGTTTTGCCTCAGTGCCAGGCTGGGGAAGGTGGTGGCTACTAAGTGGGGCAGCCGGTATTCTGCTACGTAGGCCGTGGTGGGATTTGCAGAGGTTCGTTAGTTCATTGATGTCTGTTTCGTCTAATTCGCCTTTCTCGACCAATCGCCGCAAGGCATCTCTTTGCCAAATTGGGCGGTCTGATGACCACATCAGGATTTCATCAAGGACATTAATCGCTGCCATACCAACATCTACAACTGGGCAATGACGGTTCTGGATACTCGGGACGATAAGCCTCCAGTGACCCGTAAGTGAGCGAATCAAGCCCGTAAGGTATCAATCCGCCTCTATCCTGCCAAGCCACCTTCATCTAGAGTACCAAGTAGAAGGTATCCGTCCGGTGAAGTACAGGGTGCTGGCTACCTTGGCTGTGTCGAATGAGACGTGACTGCTGGCCGGGGAGTGGCCTAGGCAGTGGTACGGCGGAGCAGCTTACCACCGGGCTGTTGATCGGGATAGAAAGGCGCCGCACTGAGCCCAATTCGCTTCACCTGTAATCAGCGCCTTTGGGCCAATGCAACATACTGATCTTTATGTTGCATTCACGCGGCTGCTGCGTATGTGCAGAGGGCCGGAGAGGGCCGGGTCCGGCAGGGGCGCCTATGTGTGCGGGCGGCCGCACACATGCGCCTGAAACCGCCCATAAGTGACAAAATCGGACCGGAATGCAGCGCAAGCGGCCAAAACAACGCCCCTGAAATGCCCACCTGGCGGGGTAAATCACGTCCGGACGCATCCCAGTGCGACGAAGGCCGCGAGAAGCGGACCTGCCGGTGTGCCAGGCATGATCAACAGCTTGGAGGTGCAAGTCCTCTATCCAGCCAGATGGCGGCGAAGGATTAGCGAAGCGCAAGGGCGTCGTCGTGAGGCGGGGTCTGAAGGAAGCGTGTAGCAAACCCGCGACCTGATGAACAAGAACCGAATACGAGGCCTACCCGATCGGACGAGCGAGCCGGTTATCGCAAAGTCCGCGTCATCTATGCGTCGGGGTGGTAGATTCGGCAGGTGTGCGGGGAAGGCGGTTGGTCTTACCCTGGGAGATCTGCGTTGTGTCCGGCCAAGCCGGACTGAACGTGTCGTAAGGCACGTGACCGCAACGCAGAAGTCAGCAGAGATCTTATAGTAGGACTGCTCCGGCTGGGCGAGCTACATTAGCTCGTTCACCACATTCACCCAAACCGGAACAGCCTCATGCAAAGATACACCCCAACATTCACTTCGGCCTCCTCGCTGGTTGTCGGCATGGACGTGCACAAGAAGACCATTGCGCTTTGCGTGTACGACGACAGCACGGGCGAGGTAATTGACGAGCGGCAGTTGCCGCACGACATGCCGAGAATCCGCACGTATGTGCAGAAGTTACAGAGGCGCTACGGCGAGGTTCGTTGCTGCTACGAAGCGTCGTCCTGCGGATTCGGCCTGCAGCGTGCGCTGCAGGTGCAGGGCGTGCACTGCGACGTGATCGCCCCCTCATCCATTCCGCGTCGACCGGGCGAGCGTATCAAGACTGATCGACGGGATGCGATGAAGCTGGCCACGTTGTATGCCAAAGGGCTACTGACGCCGGTGTGCGTACCGGAAGAGGAGCAGGAAGCAGCCCGGTCCCTTTTGCGCTGCCGCGCTGACCTGGTGGAGTCTATCACGCGCACCAAGCAGCGGATCCTGTCTTTCATTCAGACCAGGGGCTTTCAGTACACCGGTGCCACAAACTGGACGAAGGCCCATTGGAAGTGGATTCGTGCCTTGCCGGCAAGGGCGGTGGACCAGGTCACGCTGCAGACGTATCTGCACAATCTGACGTATGTGGAGCAGGAAGTGCACAGACTGGAACAGCAACTGGCAGAGGAGGCCGAAAAGGACCGCTACAGAGAGCCCGTGGGGGTGCTGATGGCCTTCCGGGGCATAGGCTTTGTGACGGCCATGACGCTGGTGTGCGAGTTGGGAGATATCCGTCGCTTCGCGCATCCGCGCCAGTTGATGGCATTTCTGGGTCTGGTGCCGAGCGAGTACAGCTCGGCAGATCACACGCAACGCGGTTCCATCACGAAGACGGGTAATACGCACGTGCGGAAGGCACTGGTATCTACAGCATGGAAGTATGCAGTCCCGCCGCGGTGCAGTAAAGTGCTACGCGAACGGCAGCAGGGCGTCTCGGCCGCGGTCGTTCTACTGGCATGGAAGGCCCAGTGCCGGCTGTACAAGAGATTCCGCAAACTGAGTCAGACGAAGTCGCGATGCGTGGCCAACACGGCGGTGGCGCGTGAACTGGTGGGCTTTCTCTGGGAGGCGTTGCGTATGCACACGGGCTCGCCGTTGCCGAAGGCCGCCTGACTCGTATCTTGTAACCAAAGAAATGGCCTATGGAGAAGCGATCGGGCACGGTAAGGAGAACCCACGATATGCCCTTGCGATAGCCAGCTCTCTTGCTGGTGAGCGCGCGTTCAGAGATAGTGGCAGCTCCCGTCGAAACCGAAATCATGCGTTATGGTCCTTCGGGGCTTAGCACGCGAATACCAGATTGATTAGCCGTCGAAGCCGCCCGGTCGCTTCTCCAGAGGTCAAGCCAAAACTCTTCATGTAATCTTCACTTGAAATAGTATCCTACTATACCAGGGCATAGTAGTCGGCTTAGCCGACGAAGGCCCGAACAATGGACAGGGGTAGTAGGACGGCAAGCTCATGCGAGCAATGCGGCAGAAAATCCAGCTAACGCTGCCTTTTGCGTGGGACAGCCCCGGTGAATCCGGCGGTGCCCGTGGGGAAGGGACCGAAGTTTGCACGGCGCAACCCGAATCCGAACTCCCGGCACGTAGCGGCCTGGTGGCCCTGGCACCCAAGTCGGTTTGCTCAAGTCCATTGAACCGCCGTGTACGGACCCGTACGCACGGTGGTGTGGGGGGGTGGGGGCCGTGAGGCCCCCACCTATCCCGATCGCCTTACCGGACGCGTACGAAGCGCCCTGCGTGCACCGACGTGCCTTTGGGCGATGCTGCGACGAGGCGGTAGAAATACAGCCCCGAGGAGAGGGCGGATCCGGTCACCTCGATCGTCCTGCTCCGCCCCGCGGCAAGGGCTTCTTCCGGCAGCATGAGCACGCGCCTGCCCGTCAGGTCCAGCACTTCCACCGTTACCCGGGCAGGCCAGGGCAGGTCGAATGCCAGGCGGGTGACATGGCGGAAGGGATTGGGATGGTTGCCGTGCACGGCGAATTCGGAGGGGATGTCCCCTGCGCCGAGGATGTGCAAGGGCGAGAGGACTTCGATGGCAAAGGTGAGGCTGTCCGCGAGGCCGTCGGCATCGGTGGCGGCGTAGGTGTACGCGGTCCTGGCCAGCAGTTCGGTGGGCGTGCCACTGATGGTGCGGGTTGAGTCGTCGAAGATAAGTCCCGCCGGCAGCGTGGGCCTCAGGCTGTAGGCATAGGGTTCGCTGCCACCGGCTGCCTCGGGAAAAACCAGCGGCGCGACGGCCTCGTCGCGGGTGAAACTCTGGTCCGGGATGTCCTCTGCGAAGTACACGCCCGTGCAGGTGGGGCTGTCCACGTCCGTCTTGCCGCGAAGCCACGCCTGGAACGCCTCGTCCTGCGGGGCGCAAAGGGCTTGGCCGTGAAAGTGTAATCCGTTCAGGTTTGTCAGCTGCATGAGGCTTCTGGGCAGCTTGCCGGTAAGCTCATTGCCGTTCAGAGCCAGCCATACCAGCTCGGAGAGGTTCCCCAGTTCAGGCGGTACGGGTCCGGACAGCGCATTGTTTTTCAGGCTCAGCACTTGCAGCTTTGCGAGGTTTCCCAGTTCAGGAGGTATGGCCCCCGACAGATTGTTGCTTTCCAGTCTCAGGTGTTCCAGCTTTGCGAGGTTTCCCAGTTCAGGAGGTATGGCCCCCGACAGCGCATTGTCCGCCAGGGACAGATTCTGCAGATTTACGAGCTGTCCCAGTTCGGCGGGTATGGCCCCCGACAGCTCGTTGTGTCCCAGTTTCAGCCGTCGCAGTTCGGAGAGTTTTCCGAGTTCGGGCGGAATGGGCCCCGACAGGCCGTTCTCGTACATCTCCACCCAGCTCAGATGAGCGAGGTTTCCGAGTTCGGCGGGAATAGGCCCGGACAGATTGTTGCTTTGCAGCGTCAGGCTTTTCAGCTGAGCGAGTTTTCCGAGTTCGGGAGGTATGGGCCCCGACAGATTGTTGCTTTCCAGTCTCAGGCGTTCCAGTTGAGCGAGTTTTCCGAGTTCGGGAGGAATGGGCCCGGACAGATTGTTGCTTTGCAGAGCCAGCTCCTGCAGTTCAGGCAAGTTTCCGAGTTCGGGAGGAATGGGCCCGGACAGCTCGTTGTCAAACGCAGTCAACGCCCGCAGCCGCGCGAGCCGTCCCAGTTCGGGAGGAATGGGCCCGGACAGCTCGTTGTACTGTAGCCTCAGCCACCCCAGCTCAGAGAGGTTTCCCAGTTCGGGCGGTATGGGCCCCGACAGGGCATTATCCCACAGCCACAAGATGCGCAGCTTTGCCAGGCGGCCGAGTTCCTTTGGTATAGACCCCGAGATGTTGTTCTTTGACAGCAGCAGCTCTCGCAGCTGTGCGAGTTGCCCCAGTTCGGGCGGTATGGGTCCGGACAGATTGGTCTCATACAGGCTCAGCAGTTCCAGTCGCGAGAGGTTTCCCAGTTCGGCGGGAATGGGCCCCGAAAGCTCATTCTCGTGCAGATACAGCCGTTTCAGCTGTGCGAGGTTTCCCAGTTCGGGCGGTATGGGTCCGGACAGATTGGTCAAGGAGAAGAGTCCCAGTGATCTCAGTCGCGAGAGGTTTCCGAGTTCGGGCGGTATGGGTCCGGACAGATTGTTCTGTCCCAGCGCCAGCACTTCCAGCCGTAAGAGGTTTCCGAATTCGGTGGGAATCTCTCCGGAAAGGTTGTTCCCGTGGAGGTGCAGCCACCTCAGCCGCGAGAGGTTTCCCAGTTCGGCGGGAATCTCCCCGGAAAGATTATTATGGGACAGAAACAGCCATCGCAACTGCGAGAGGTTGCCCAGTTCCTTCGGGATCTTTCCTGTCAGGGCATTGCTTTCCAGCAACAGCATCCGTAACTGGGTGAGCTGACCGAGCTCAGCGGGTATGGGCCCTGTTAGTGCATTGAAATTGAAACCAAGCCGCAGCTGTTGGATTTCTGTGAGGTGTCCCAGTTCGAGCGGCAGCGTCCCCGCCAGGTTATTGTTTTCCAAATTGAGCGTAATCAGCCATCCATCCCTTACCGTGACTCCTCTCCATCTGCCCAGTTCGCTCAGCGTAGGCACTCTGGTGATGTCCCAGTCGTAATTGTACTTCCAGGTATCACCGTCGGTAGCCAAATACAGTGCGCTCAGCGCCTCGTGCACGATGTCGAGCCGCCGGTTTATGGCCAGCGTGAAGTAGTCGACTTCATCGGTGAACGCACCGTGCGTGACGTGCGCAAAGAGCCGTATGCGCTCGTTGGCGGGCGGGTCCGCGCCGACGGAAAACCGCAGGCGGACGGTCCGGGAGGCGCCGCTTGCCAGGTAACCGACGGCGTGTTCGGACCGTGACAGGTCCAAGTACGGGTACGGCCGGGACGCCGAGAGCCCTATGCTGAGCTGCTCCGCATCCGCCAGGTGATTGGTGACGGTGGCCGTGATGGTGACCTCTTCGCCGGGGGCGATCACGCTGTCGCCGTTTGCCTCCTGCCACGACCAGTCCGTTACGCGCACGCCGGGACGCGCGTGCCGCTGCACGGCTGTTTCGGCATTGACGAAGCCGATTCCGAGGCGTCCGGCATGGCCCGGGTTGTCCGCATCCATGTTGTCGCTTGCCAGCCGCACCTTCTCTCGCAGCGCGTCCACCGACAGGTGGGGAAAGCGGGTCTTCACGAGGGCGGCCACGCCGCTTACCAGGGGCGCCGCAAAGGAGGTGCCCTCCAACGACCGGCTGTAGCCGTCATCCGGCGCCGTCGTGACGATGCCTTCGCCGGGCGCATAGACGTTTACCTCTTTGCCGTAGTTGGAGAAGGCCGCCAGCAGGCGCGTATCGCGCTCCGTCGCCCCCACGGACAACACGCGCGGATGGGCCGCCGGATACGAGGGAAAGAACCGCGTGCCCATGTCCTCTGCCCCGTTGCCGGCCGCGGCCACGACCAGGGCGCCGTGGGCGGTGGCGAAGTCCAGCGCTTCCGTGACCATCTTCAGTTCCTGCTCGCGGCTCGGCGACCCGGACCAGCTGACGTTGATGACATCGGCGCCGTTGGAAGCGGCGTACAGGATGCCCCTGTAGCCGTGGCAGACGGTTTCCCGGTCGGGGCAGCCCACGTTGACGTGCATCACCTTGGCATTCCATGCCGCGCCGGCAATGCCGATGCCGTTGTCGGTGGCCGCGCTTGCGGCGCCCGCCACGGCCGTGCCGTGCCACGCGCTGATGGGCGTCTGGGGCAGCCCCGTCGGGTCGTTGTCGCTGTCGTCCTCGTTGGCCAGGTTGACGCCATGCACGTCGTCCCGGAAGCCGTTCACGTCGTCATCCCTGCCATTGCCGGGTATCTCGCCGGGATTGGTCCACACGTTGGAGACAAGGTCCTCGTGGCGCCAGTCGCCGCCACCGTCCACGATAGCGATCACCACGGGCGGGGCGCTCATGCCCTCTTCCCCGCGGGTGCTGCCCGCCCGGACGACGTCCCAGGCCTCGGGCAGGCGCAGGTGCCCGAGATACGTCTGTTCGCCGAAGAGCGAATCATCGGGCAGGGCCATGGGCCCTAGGAAGCGATTGACCAGCAGCGGTTCGGCATAGGTGACGCCCTCGGCGCGGGCGAGCGTCCGCGCGACAGTCAGCGGCTCCTCGTCCGCGCTGTAGCGCACGTAGTAGGTGCGGCGCAACGCCATCAGGTTGCGCTCGGTCTCCGGCTTGGGCTCCACATGGTCCAGGAACGCAAAGGGACGCTCGATGGAGGTGACCCCGAACGGGGACGCCGCGCGGTCAAAGGCGGCCAGTCCCGTCTTGGCGGCCCCTTCCAGGGTGGCGGTGCCGGGATCGAACTGGACCACGACCACGCCGGGCTCGAACGCCGGCTCCTGCTGCGCCAGGGCCGCCGGCGCCATGATGGCTACAACCAAAAGAAGGGCCGTCCTGGTGAAGGACAGGATGCCCCCGGGTCCGTATGCCGATGGAGGGTCTCTCATTCGGAGATGGCAGAAGGATGCATGCTGCAGGCGCATTCGGTGCAAGGGGGGCAGCGGCTCTGGAGGACAGCATGGAATATACGCCGCGCACGCGCGGAGGGTGCCTGTTTGCCCTTTGCCCATCTTTACCATTTGGCGGCTGAATTTGAAGGTCGGCAATAATCGCAGTTATTTATTTCGAGAGATTTTTAGGGATGAGCCCCCACTTTAGGCCTGTTTTACCGGAATTTATGGTGCTTGGCCCCACCAGAGCCCCACAAGATCCCACCAACGCACCATTTTTGAAATTCACAGAAACTGAAATACGAATGTTGTGCCATAAAATATTGATACCTATTGCGGGCAACGGTTTCCAGCCCTATCTTCCCCCTATGTATATCCGACGATCGCTTACCCATACCACCGACAACGCTACACGCTACTATTCCTTTCGGCTCTGCCACGGCGAACGCATAGAGGGCAAGGTCCGGCAGAAGACCCTGCTCAATCTCGGTGCCCACTTCCGCATCGACAAACGCTACTGGCGTGCGCTCTGCAACCGGATTGAGGCACTGCTCAAGGGCCAGCTCGAACTCGTACCCATGGGCGTTCCTGCCGTTGTGGAAGAGGAGGCCCACCGCATTGCAGAACTTTTGAGTGCGCGCAAGGCGGTAGCCGTGACCGAGGGCAAGGGCGAGACGCCGCCGCGCGAATGGCACCATGTGGATGTCCACTCGCTCAAAACGGTCCGGCCCCGCACGGTGGGTGTAGAACATGTGGGGCTCTGGGCCATGGAGCAGTTGGGCATGGATGAGCTCTTCGAGAAGCTTGGCATCACACGAGGCCTCCGGCATGCAGCCACGGGCTCCATCATAGGCCGTCTGGCCGAGCCGGCCAGCGAACATGCCACGAAGCGTTGGCTGGCCTCTGCCAGTGGCCTGGACGAGTTTCTGGGCTGCAACTTCCAGAAGATGGCCGACATGCAGCTGTACCGGGCCAGCGACATGCTGCACAAACACCGCAAGGCCATAGAGGACCACCTCTTTGCACGGGCGCTGGACCTGTTTGATCTGGAGCCCACGATCGCGCTCTATGATCTGACCAACAGCTTCCTGGAAGGCAGTGGCAAGAGCATCGACAAGGCCAAGTACGGACGCTCGAAGGAGCGTCGCAGTGACTGCGTGCTGCTCACGCTGGCTCTTGTAGTGGACGGCAGCGGGTTCGTGCGTCGTAGCCAAGTCTTCAAGGGCAACGTAAACGAAGCGTCCACGCTCAAGGAGATGCTGGAGTCCCTGGAGACGCCCAAGAACGCACGTGTGGTGATGGATCGGGGCATTGCCACACAGGACCGCATAGACTGGCTGCGAGAGGAGGGCTACCGCTACATCGTGGTATCAAGAGAGCGCAGGAAGCATTTTGATGAGCAGCAGGCCGAGGCTCTTCAGACGGCCTCGGGCAGTGACGTCGAGGTGTACCGGGAGGAGGCAGACGACGAGGTACGGCTCTGTTGCCGATCCCGGTCCCGCATGGCGATGGAAGAGGCCAAGGTGAAGCAGAAAGCGGAAAGATTCGAGGAGGCCCTCGGCAAGCTTTCCGAGGGGCTTGCCCTGCCGAAGACGCAAAAGCGCATCGACCTCATAAGGGAACGTATCGGCCGATTGAAGCAGAGCTTCAGCGGCATCGGACAGCATTACGAGATAGAAGTGGAGACGGATGAGGACGGCAAGCGGGCCCAGTCTATCACGTGGACAAAGACGCCGAAAGCGGGCACGATAATGACCGATCCGGGCGTCTATTGCCTGCGCAGCAACGAGATGGAGTTCACCGCGGAAGAGCTCTGGCGCACGTATGTGATGCTGACCGATCTGGAAGCGGTGTTCCGGTCCCTGAAGTCGGAACTCGGACTGCGACCGATCTACCATTCCACAGGCCGGCGCGCGGAGGGCCATCTATTCATCACGGTCCTGGCTTACCAGTTGGTGCAGGTGATTCGTACGCGTCTGCGCCAGAAAGGACTACGCTTCAGCTGGACGACACTCAGGAGGATCCTTCGGCGTCAGGTTCGCACGACCAGCATCTTCGAGCGCAAGGACGCACGCACACTCCATGTCCGCACCAGCTCGCAGCCGGATATGGAACTAAGGGCCATTTACGATGCCTTGTGCATCGATCCACTGCCCTTGGCCATGCACAAGACGATCATATGACCTAAGGCATAAAACCTCACTTGGTGGCCATTTGTTGTGCCAGAACAATTTTCAAGTCTCTACTTTACAACCTGTTATGAAGCACAATGGTAAACTTGGGTTTGGGATCGCACACGCTGCCGGGACGGATTCTCTGCCTTTTCGCATGTGCCCGGCGCAATCAGGCAGCGGCACGAATTGTTCCCGGCTTCGGACCGCCGGACGGCATGCACGCACCGCGGAACGCAGGGCCGGAATCGGCCGGAGCACCCCGTACGCTTCGCAAGGCATCTTCAAAAAGGGTTGGTGATCGTTTTTCCGAACCGCTGCCATGACCGGCTGCACCCGTAAATCACTTGCCACCCGGATCCGACAATCCCGCGCGACGGCGACACTGTGGCGCTGGCAAGGATGTCGCAAGCACGTCCTGCGCCCTCAAGAGGCGGAACGCTCCCGGTTGGGCTGAACCGTGAGAGTCTGCCTCTCAGCCTGCAGCACTTCCACAGTTCGGGTAAATGCAGGCAGTTCCTTCCGGGTGAGCACATCGTGGACTTCCATCCGGTACGTGCCCGGAGCAAGCACGGCGGTGAACGTGCGCTGAGGGGAGACGGCGGCCTGGGCCACTTCGTCCGCTTCCTGGAAGAACACCACGACCGCCCGTGTGGGCGGATCGAGCGGCAGGTCCTCGATTGCTCCTTCGACGGCAGTGTTCCTGTACACGGGAATGTCGATCCGCTTGGTCTCTCCGGGATCGGACACGAAGCTGAAGATCGTTCCGGTTGCCAGAACCAGATTGGGCGCTTTGATGGAGCCGGGGTCGATGACGACCTCATAGCGCGTGCTGGGCAGCAGGTAGCCCGCATTCGCGCTGCCGTCTTCCTGTCGCGATACGCGGGCCCGGAGCACCTCCAGTTCCAGTTCCGGAAGGAGCGGCTCGTTCGGCTCCATCCGGCTGTTACGGTTCAGGTCGATGAAGGCCCGGAGCACGGCGCTGCTGTAGGTTCTTGGCTGCCGGGTAAACCGGATGCCGTGACCCAGCTCCATGGCTCCGTACACGCTTTGCCGGTGGTGCGGGTTATGGGGATCGAGCTCGGAGTGGCTGTTGAAGCTCATCCAAGGGGCATCCATGCGCAGCGTAAGGGAGGCGCTCAGTCTTCCGGCCGCAAAGTCGTAGCCGATCCGCGTGCCGAAGCTGACGTTTCGGAGATTGGCGTTAGCGGTCAGTCCCGCAAAGTCGACGTTGCCGTAGCGTCCTCCTTCGCCCTGCAGGCCCGTTCGCGTTCGCAGCCGTCCGAGTGACAGGTACCGCGTCAGTACGCTCTTCCACTGTAGCCTGGGCGCGGACTGTGAGCCCGGCGCGGATCGTGCGGCGGTCCGGCCTGCAGACAACAGCAGGGTGGTTCCCCGGTTCAGTCTGAGGGTGCCCGACGCGTTCGCGTTCAGCGTACTGCCACCGGCAAACGAAGCGTATTGGCCGGCATTGACGTGCAGGCTGATGCGGGAGAGGCTGGCGCCGATCTGTCCCTGCAGGCGGCGCCGGTAGTGCGTTAGTCCGGGCTTTTCGGCAAGCTCCATTTCGGCGTTTATGCGCCAGTGGCCACGGAACAGGCCCAGCGTGGCGCGCCCCGCCGCTTCGGGGTACGACACTTCCGCGCCGGCGCTCATGAAGCCCCACAGGCTCCGGGTGGCGCCAAGCGTGGCGGTGTAGAGGGAATCCGCATACGCGAGGCCGCCCCGTGCGGTAAGGCTCCTCGACAGCCCGAGGCGGGCCTGGAGAAGTCCGAACGGCGCCCTGCCGAACCGGCTCCTGCCGCCGTTAAGGTCCCAGTAGAGCTTGCCGGGCGGCGCCAGGTCCTCCGCTATGAACAGGCGGCGGGTTTCCACGGTCGGCAGGCCGCCGCCCGCAGGAGATATTTCCACTTCCGCCTGGCTTGTTCCGTAGCGGGCGGGCACCTGCAGCGCGTAGCGCCCCTGGTTGTCGGCCTGCGCCTGGTCGACCACGACGCCGTCCACGGAGGCGGCAACCAGGGCGTGGGGTTCGGTTACGCCCTTGATCTCTGCCGGGTGCTGCAGGTGGCGTGTGGACAGCGGCAGGTTGCCCAGCCTGATGCCGTCGTAGGACTGCCGTACGGGCCACTGGTAGATGCTGCTGCGCCCGATCTCGGCTCTTGTCAGGGCCGGCCTGCCGGGAAAGTCGAGCACGTATCCGAGCGAGCGCACGGCGGCGGTGACGGGGCGGTCGCCTGTCCGCGACAGCGTGCCGGCGACGCTCACGTGGCCCCCGAGCGCGCTGGCGCCAAGCTGCAGGAAGCCGTTGTAGTTGGCTTCGCCTGCCGGTCGCTGCGAGCGCGTCATCCGGTAGCTCAGCTGCGTGCCGCCGATGAACTTGCGCGTGCGGCCATACAGGAGCGGACCGTGCGCATGCTGCACTGCGGCGGGCCGCTCGAGCCGGAACGGCGCGCGCTGCCGGCCGAACGCTGCGGCTGACGGCATTACCGTCAGCATGGCCTCGTCGAATGCCAGAGCGCCCGGGGGCAGCACCTTCCGGAGGTTCGGGAGGCTGAGCAGATACCGTGCGCCGTCGCGCAGGACGCCGCCTTCGGAAAGTGCTTCCGTGCGCTCTTCCACGCCGGCAGCCGAATAGGTCGCGGTTCCCTTTTCGAAGTCAATGGCCAGGGAGGCCCGGCCGCCGGCCGCCCGGACGGTGTGTCCGTCGACTGTTGCCGGCAGGCCCAACGCCTCGAAAAGCGACACCGGATCCAGGAAGTGGTCGTTCTCCTGCCGGTAGGCCCGCACGGCCCGCATGGAAAGCGCCGCGCCGGAGGCCGCACGCACCGTCCAGGGCGCATTCCGCAGGCCCGTGGCTGCGAGGGTCTGCGCCTCGGTTTCCGAGGCAGAGGCACAGGAAAGCGCAGCCAGGACGGCGACGCACGTGCGAGCGGCGGTGGACAGGGCGCAGGGCGCCCTCACAAGCCGCTTTTTCGGCCGGCAGCGCGCGCCGCGCCCAAATGCTAACGGCGCCCATCTCGCGTCAGGACGGCGCATTTGCTGCCAGGCTCCATTTGCAGGCTGTCACGGTGTATCCTTCCAGGCCAGATTGGCGCAGCCGGCAGAGGCGGAATGCCCCCGCCGGCTGCGCTTCGCGGCCGCGCCGCTAGCTGTCCAGGACGTTGAAGCTGACCGTTGCCGTGCCGGCATCGGCATTGTCGGCCGTGACGGTGACCGTGAAACTGTACTCCGTGTCCGCATCCACGTTATCCGGCGCATCGAAGGTCGGACTCCCATCATCGGTGCCGCTTAGCCCGTCCGGGCTCTCGCCCCAGTCCCAGGTGTAGACCGGCGCGTCTCCGGGCGCGCCCGAAGCCGTGCACGCGAGATCGAACGCCTCCGAGCCTTCCTCCACGTCCTCCACGTCTTCGCACCTGACCATGATGTCCGGCTTCTCCAGTACCGTGAACTTAATAGTGAGGATCAGTGAGTAAGCATCCGTCGCGGACACGATCATCGTATACGTGTGAACCTGGTCGGCCGTTACCGACGGCGGCGGCCTCAGGTAGGGGTTCAGCGCGCTCCTATTCAACACCAAGCTCATGTTCGCATTCGTTCCTATCGACAGCCACTGGACTACCAGGCCCGGCACCTCTCTCGACAGCGAGCATTGCACCTGGACGTCCTCGCCGCCCTCGTAGGCCTCGTAAGCCTCACTCGCACACACCAGCGGTATCATGGGCTCGTCAAGCACGGTGACGGTCACGGTGGTCTCGCCCGCGTCCGCATCGGTGGCCGAAGCCGTCACGGTATACGTGAAGGCGGTGGTCTCGTCCACGTCCGGCGCGGTAAAGGACGGATTCGCCATGTTGGTCGCCGTGAGATCGCCCGTGCCATCTGAGCGCTCCCAGAGCCACGTGTAGGGGCCTGCGCCGGGCGAGCCGTCCGCAGAGCAGGGCAGCTCCAGGGGCATGCGGCCTTCGCGCAAAGGCTCCAACGGCTCCGTGCACGAAACCGTGACGTTCGGCCGGTCCAGTACGTCGAAGCTGACCGTTGCCGTGCCGGCATCGGCATTGTCGGCCGTGACGGTGACCGTGAAACTGTACTCCGTGTCCGCATCCACGTTATCCGGCGCATCGAAGGTCGGACTCCCATCATCGGTGCCGCTTAGCCCGTCCGGGCTCTCGCCCCAGTCCCAGGTGTAGACCGGCGCGTCTCCGGGCGCGCCCGAAGCCGTGCACGCGAGATCGAACGCCTCCGAGCCTTCCTCCACGTCCTCCACGTCTTCGCACCTGACCATGATGTCCGGCTTCTCCAGTACCGTGAACTTAATAGTGAGGATCAGTGAGTAAGCATCCGTCGCGGACACGATCATCGTATACGTGTGAACCTGGTCGGCCGTTACCGACGGCGGCGGCCTCAGGTAGGGGTTCAGCGCGCTCCTATTCAACACCAAGCTCATGTTCGCATTCGTTCCTATCGACAGCCACTGGACTACCAGGCCCGGCACCTCTCTCGACAGCGAGCATTGCACCTGGACGTCCTCGCCGCCCTCGTAGGCCTCGTAAGCCTCACTCGCACACACCAGCGGTATCATGGGCTCGTCAAGCACGGTGACGGTCACGGTGGTCTCGCCCGCGTCCGCATCGGTGGCCGAAGCCGTCACGGTATACGTGAAGGCGGTGGTCTCGTCCACGTCCGGCGCGGTAAAGGACGGATTCGCCATGTTGGTCGCCGTGAGATCGCCCGTGCCATCTGAGCGCTCCCAGAGCCACGTGTAGGGGCCTGCGCCGGGCGAGCCGTCCGCAGAGCAGGGCAGCTCCAGGGGCATGCGGCCTTCGCGCAAAGGCTCCAACGGCTCCGTGCACGAAACCGTGACGGATGACGCATCCAGCACCGAGAAACTGACCGTCGCGGTGCCGCTGTTGGCGTTGTCGGCCGTGACGGTGACCGTGAAGCTGTACTCCGTGTCCGCATCCACGTTATCCGGCACGTCAAACTCGGGCGTCGCACTGTCGTGATTCGTCAGAAGGTCCGTGGGATCCCAGTCCCAGGTGTAGACCGACGCGTCTCCGGGCGCGCCCGAAGCCGTGCACGCGAAATCGAACGCCCCCGAGCCTTCCTCCACGTCCTCCACGTCTTCGCACGTGACCATGATGTCCGGCTTCTCCAGCGCCGTGAAATGCACGTACTGCAGTAATTGCTTGGCATCCGTTGCTTCCATCACCAGGCTAAAGCTGTACCGCCGATCCGTTACCGCATCCGCCGGCATCGTTAGCGTCGGAGCGAAGATCTTCGTCGTAATCAACAGCCAGTTCAGTTCGCTGGTGCCAAGCGCCTGCCAGGTATACGACACTTCCTCCGGGTCACTTGCCATCAGGCAATCCACCTGGACGGGCGTGCCACCCTTGTAGGCCTCGTACTCGGTAGTCGGACATTCCAGCGGTATCATGGGCTCGTCGAGCACGGTCACGGTCACCGTCTCGGTTCCCGCGTCTGCATTGTCGGCGGTGGCCGTCACCGTATACGTGAAGGCAGTGGCCGCGTCCACGTCCGGCACGATAAAGGACGGTTTCGCGATTATGGTCGCCGTGAGATCGTTCGTGCCTTCCGTGCGCTCCCAGTTCCACGAGTAGGTGCCCGCGCCCGGCGCATTCATAGCTTTGCAAGGCAGCTCCAGATCCTTGCGGCCCTCCTTCAGCGGCTCCTGCGGCTCCGTGCACGTCACCGCGATATCCGGCCGCTCCAGTACCCTGAACGACACCGTTTCCGTGCCCGCATCCACGCCGCCTGCCGTCACGGTCGCCACGTAGCTGTAGGTCTCGTCCGCGGTCACGGCCGGCACCGTAAAGAGTGGACTCGCCGTCGCCGTCAGCGTCAGCTGATCGTGCGGCGCATTCGACTCGTCCCAGCTCCACTGGTAGGCTACCCCGTCCGCGGCCCCGCTGGCCGTGCATCCCAGGTTGAAGGCCGCCGTCTCTTCATAGACATCGGCCACGGGTGGACACGTTATGACGACCTCCCGGTTTTCATGCACCGTCACCGTGAAGTCCGCATGGACCGGATCCCAGCCGTCGGCCGCGGCCGTTAGGCGATAGTGATAGGTCCGCGCGTCGGCCGCCGCTTCGGGCACGGAGAACGTGGGCGCGGCCACGTTCGTCGCGCTGAGCAGGTTCGTGTTCATCGTCGGCGTCACCGCCTCCCAGAGGTAGTCCGGCACTTCGGAAAGCGCGTCGGAAGACGCACTCGTTGCCGGGCAGCCCACGCTGATATCGGCATCGCCGACATAGACCACCGATTCCCGGTCGCAGTCCAGCGCGAGGTCCGGCCGGTCGTGAATCATGAACGAAATATCGAATGTCGTCGGGTCGGCGTTCGGGGCCGTCCCCGTTATCTGGTACTCATAGGTCTGCGTCTCCTGGAGCGCCTCCGGCACCTGGAACGTGCGGTGGGCATAATTGCCAATTTCTGCCAACAGCAAGAGATGCGACTGATCCACCGCGGCCCAGGTCCAGCCGGTTACACGCAGATCCGAGTTGCCGCCAGACTTGTCCGTGCAGCGGATATTAAAATCGTCTCCCCCCTCGTACACCGGCCCCGGCAGCTCATTCCCCACAAAATCGCCCACCTTGAAATCGCACGCCATGTTCACGTTCGGCCGATCCGTAACCGTGACCGTGACATCCTGTATGGCATCGCTTACGGCATGGGGCGAGCTCGCCGTCAGCCGGTACGTGTATGTCTCGTCCGCGTCCAGGTTGTCAGGCGCCCGGAAAGTCGGATTCGGCATGTCCGTTGGCATCAGCAGGTCCGTGTCCGTCGGCACCACCCAGGCGTAACTGTACGCCGCGTCCGCCGGCCCGCCCGAGGCCTCGCAGGCAAGCGTGATGTTCTGCGATCCTTCCTGCACGCTGTAAGTGTCCGGATCGCACGACAGCGACAGCTCGAATATGTTGCGCACCGTCACCGTGACGGTCGCCGTCGCCGGATCTCCTCCCGGGGCCGTCACCTCGGCCGTGTACGTGATGACCGAGTCCTTCGTCACCGACGCCGGCACCCTGAAGACGAGATCCTCGATGTCCGCCTGCTCGAGGCTCTCGACCGGATTCCAGCTCCAGCCGTACGCCGTACCTGCTGCCAGTCCCGATGCGGAGCAGTCAAAGGTGACGGTCGTCGCAGCGCCCTCCTGCACGTCCACGTCCGCACACGACGCCTCAATGTCGGGGCGGTCCGTGACCGTTACCCTGACTTCTTCCTCCACGTCTTCCGCAAACGGCCCGCTCGCCGTCAACGTGTACGTGTACGTCTTCGTCGCGTCCAGATTGGCCGGGACCACAAACTTCGGATTCACCACGCCTGTGGGCTCGAGATCCTCCGTGTCGGCCGTCGGCTCCACCGCCTCCCAGCTGTAGGTCGTGTTCGCAGGCGGATTGGTGACGCCGCAGACCAACTGCACAGCTTCCGAATCCTCCACCGACGTGTACATGTCCGGATCGCACGACAAATTGATCACGCGCAGGTAACGCACCGTCACCGTGAAAGCCCTCGTGCCCGCATCCGCATTCTCCGCCGTCGCCATCGCCGTAAACATCACGTCCACATCCATATCCTGGTTGAGGGAAGGCGCCGTAAAGGTCGGTGTGGCCGAATTGGTCGGACTCAGATGCTCGAGGTAACTGCTGCCCGCAGGCACCTTCGTCGCCGTCCAGCTCCAGGTGTAGGTCGGCGAGCCAGGCGCGTCGTCAGCACTGCATCTTAAGGTTGTACCCGTCCCCTCCAATACGTCCGTCGCCGCGGTGCAGCTCACCGTGATGTCGGGCTTCTCCAGCACCGTGACCGTCACATCCCCGGTCACGCTCACGTCTTCGGCGGTCACCGTGATCCTGTACCCGTGCTCCTCGTTGTCTTCCACCGACGTCGGCACCGCAAACACGGGTGCCAACGGCTCCGAAACTGTCAACAAGTCCATATCCGTCGAACTCCCAGGTGCCTCCCATGCGTAGGTTGTGCCCTCAGGCGTGCCCTGAGCCGTGCAGGCCAGCGCATGCTCCCCCGTTCCTTCGTAGACAGACACATCCGAGCATGACACGGCCAGCGGAACGGCATCCCGCACCGTAATCACGATGTTCGTGCTGCCGTTCACATACCCCTCAGACGTGGCTGTGATCGTGTAGGTATACTTCTTGTCTCCCACCACCTCGTCCGGCACCTCGAAGGTGGTACTCTTGCTTGTAGTACTTGTCAGCAGCTCAAAGGCACCGGCATCGTCGCTGGTCCATGCATACGTCGTGTTCGGAGGCTCCGACCCCGTCGACGGATACTCGCCCCAGCAGCTGAGAGCCAGGTCATCTGCGCCCTCGTCCACCGTCCTGTTCGCATCTCCCGTGCAGTTGACGCTGATCTGGCGGCCTACGTTTTCCACGGTCACGCTTACGTCCACCGTGCCCGAATCGTAAACCGGATTCGCATCTCCGTCACTGGCCGTCAGCGTCAGGTCGTACGTGGTGGTTTGCAGCACGTCATCCGGTACATTGAACGTGGGGCTGGCCACAGCTATATCGCTTTGCAAGGGCCCCGTGTCGCCTGACCACGCGTAGGTTATGGTAGGCGAGCCGGTATTTGCCGACGCGCTGCAACCCACCGTGAAATTCGCATCACCCTCGTCCACGGTGATTTCCGAGTCACTGCAGGCAAAGTCCAGCACCCTGTTCTTGACCGTAACATTTACCGTGGCCGTCCCGGCGATATACCCGTCTTCTTCTGCACTTACCGTTGCCGTAACCGTGTAGCCAATATCCGCGGCCATTTCGGTCGGCATGACGACGATGGGCGTGGCCGTATCGTCGTCTTTGAGCTGGAGATCGCTTTCCCAGCTCCACATGTAGGTCGGAGTGCTGTTATCCGCCACGCTTACGCTGCAGCCGCTGATCTTGACGTCGACTCCCCCCTCGAATACATTGTTGTATGTATTCGGGTCACAGTTTACCGAGATGTCTACCAGGTTCTGCACCACCACCGTCACCTCGATCTCGTCCGAATCGTAAACCGGATTCGCATCTCCGTCACTGGCCGTCAGCGTCAGGTCGTACGTGGTGGTTTGCAGCACGTTATTCGGAACATTGAACATGCGGATGGCCACAGCTATATCGCTTTGCAAAGGCCCCGTGTCGCCTGACCACGCGTAGGTTATGGTAGGCGATCCGTCGTCATTCGCCGACGCGCTGCAACCCACCGTGAAATTCTCATCACCCTCGTCCACGGTGACTTCCGAGTCACTGCAGGCAAAGTCCAGTGCCCTGTTCTTGACCGTAACATCTACCGTGGCCGTCCCGGCGATATACCCGTCTTCTTCTGCACTTACCGTTGCCGTAACCGTGTAGCCAATATCCGCGGCCATTTCGGTCGGCATGACGACGCTGGGCGTGGCCGTATCGTCGTCTTCGAGCTGGAGATCGCTTTCCCAACTCCACGTGTAGGTCGGAGTGCTGTTATCCGCCACGCTTACGCTGCAGCCGCTGATCTCGACGTCGTCTCCCGCCTCGAATCCCATGTCGGTGGCCGGGGCGCAGGTAACCGAGATCTGCTGGTCCACGTTCTGCACCACCACCGTCACCTCGATCTCGTCCGAATCGTAAACCGGATTCGCATCTCCGTCACTGGCCGTCAGCGTCAGGTCGTACGTGGTGGTTTGCAGCACGTTATTCGGAACATTGAACATGCGGATGGCCGCGCCAGTATTGCCTTGCAAGGGCCCCGTGTCGCCTGACCACGCGTAGGTTATGGTAGGCGAGCCGGTATTTGCCGACGCGCTGCAACCCACCGTGAAATTCTCATCACCCTCCTTCTTCGTGATCGTCGCGTCACTGCAGGCAAAGTCCAGCACCCTGTTCTTGACCTTCACATTTACCGTGGTCTCTCCCGAACGGTAACCGTCGCCCCCTTTCACCCAGACCGTAAAACGGTACTTCGTGTCAAAGTCTACGTCATCGGGCACATCGAAGACGGGCGTGGCCGTTTTATCGTCTGTCAGATCACCACTCCAGCTCCACATGAACGTCGGAGTGCTGTTGTCACCTGCCTCGGCAGTGCAGCGGAATTCTATGTCATCGTCCCCCTCGAATACATTGTTGTATGTATTCGGGTTGCAGTTTATCGAGATGCTTACCAGGTTCAGCACCACCACCGTCACCTCGATCTCGTCCGAATCGTAAACCGCATCTCCGTCACTGGCCGTCAGCGTCAGGTCGTACGTGGTGGTTTGCAGCACGTCATCCGGAACATTGAACGTGCGGATGGCCGCGCCAGTATTGCCTTGCAAGGGCCCCGTGTCGCCTGACCACGCGTAGGTTATGGTAGGCGATCCGTCGTCATTTGCCGACGCGCTGCAACCCACCGTGAAATTCGCATCACCCTCGTTCTTCGTGATCGTCGCGTCACTGCAGGCAAAGTCCAGCACCCTGTTCTTGACATTCACATTTACCGTGGCCGTCCCGGCGATATACCCGTTTTCTTCAGCACTTACCGTTGCCGTAACCGCGTAGCCAATATCCGCGGCCATATCGGTCGGCATGACAACGATGGGCGTGACCGTATCGTCGTCTCTGAGCTGGAGATCGCTTTCCCAGCTCCACATGTAGGTCGGAGTGCTGTCATCCGCCACGCTTACGCTGCAGCCGCGGATCTCGACGTCGTCTCCCGCCTCGAATCCCATTTCGGTGGCCGGGGCGCAGGTAACCGAGATCTGCTGGTCCACGTTCTGCACCACCACCGTCACCTTGATCTCGTCCGAATCGTAAACCGGATTCGCATCTCCGTCACTGGCCGTCAGCGTCATGCGGTATGTCTCGTCTATGGTGACTGTATTCGGCACATTGAACGTGCGGATGGCCGCGTCAGTTTTGCCTTGCAAGGGCCCCGTGTCGCCTGACCACGCGTAGGTTATGGTAGGCGAGCCGTCGTCATTCGCCGACGCGCTGCAACCCACCGTGAAATTCGCATCACCCTCGTTCTTCGTGATCGTCGCGTCACTGCAGGCAAAGTCCAGCACCCTGTTCTTGACATTCACATTTACCGTGGCCGTCCCGGCGATATACCCGTCTTCTTCAGCACTTACCGTTGCCGTAACCGTGTAGCCAATATCCGCGGCTATATCGGTCGGCATGACGACGATGGGCGTGGCCGTATCGTCGTCTCTGAGCTGGAGATCGCTTTCCCAGCTCCACGTGTAGGTCGGAGTGCTGTTATCCGCCACCCTTACGCTGCAGCCGCGGATCTCGACGTCGACTCCCCCCTCGAATACATTGTTGTATGTTTTCGGGTTGCAGTTTACCGAGATGCTTACCAGGTTCCGCACCACCACCGTCACCTCGATCTCGTCCGAATCGTAAACCGCATCTCCGTCACTGGCCGTCAGCGTCATGAGGTATGTCTCGTCTATGGTGACTGTCTTCGGTACGAAGAACGTGGGGCTGGCCACAGCTATATCGTCTTGCAAGGGCCCCGTGTCGCCTGACCACGCGTAGGTTATGGTAGGCGAGCCGTCGTCATTCGCCGACGCGCTGCAACCCACCGTGAAATTCGCATCACCCTCGTTCTTCGTGATCGTCGCGTCACTGCAAGCAAAGTCCAGCACCCTGTTCTTGACCGCCACCGTAACGTTGACCGTGCCCGGATCGTAGCCGATGGCCGAGGCAGTTCCCTCGAAAAAATAGTCCGTGTCTTCGTCCACATCGGGAATACTGACCACCGTGGGCGTGGCCGTATCCGCGCCGGTCAGCTCGAGATCGCCCGTCCAACTCCACGTAATGTCCGGGTTGCCTGTTGCGTTTGCACTGCAGTCGAAGGAGATTCCCCCATCTTGCCCCTCATTCGGCGAGTATCTATATTCTTTACAATTGGCACTGATATTCGGCGCGTCCACCACGGTCAGCGTGAAGCTGTCCGAGACGTAATTGTCGGGGCCGGCGGTAGGATCGGTCACCCTAAGCGTGATGGTGTGTGTTTCGCTCGCACGCTCTGCCAGGCTGATGTCGGTGGCATCGAAGGTGGCAAGCAGCCTGTTGCTGTTCAACAGATGCGTCGAGCCCGTCCACGAGTACGTATAGGGCCGCCGGGCTTCGGTGCCGCCGGTGATGAGACAGTTCCTGAGGATCTGCTGCGTTCCTTCCGTCACAGACACGGCAGTGCACGACACCGACAAGGGATCGATCTTGCCTGTCGTGCCGAAGCCGGCGCCGTCGTCGGGACTGTCCAACTCGCTTGCAGCCTCCGGCGCATGCGGCGCTATCCGCAGCACAAAGGATGTCTCTGCCACTCGGTTCGTCTCCGCTTCAATGGCCCGGACCACCATCTCGACGGCCGTGTCCGAAGTGACCTCCGGCGCCACAAACCAGGGCGCCTCTTCGAATACCCCCTCCGGAACGCCGTCCAGCTCTTGCCGCGGCAAAAACTGCAGCTGCACCGGCAGCCCCTCCGCACTCGCGGCACTGCACCGAACGGTGACCCGCTCGCCCGATGTCGCTGCCAGGTCCTCGCACTGCAGGACCGGCTCCACGTTGACCACCGTCAGCGTGACCTCCCTCGTCACTGACCGCCCCGTGGACAGATCGCGCGCCGTAAGCCTGACGGGCCGCGCTTCCAGCTCGGCGTCAATCTGCGGCGGCAGGATGGTGAACGTGAACGTCCCTTCGCCCAGCACCTGCGTCTGCACATACGGCGGCCAGTCGAACTCCGCAGTGTACTCGAGCATGCCGACCCCGTGGCCGTGACACGCAATGGATGCTTCCGATCCCGTCTCCGCCGTCAGGTGCGGCTCGCAGTCCAGCTCCAGAGGCGGGCCCGCGTCCCCGACGACATCATCAGTCAGCTGCACCTCCAGGATCCGCTCGGCCACAAACACGTCCGCTTCGTCCGGCTCGTCGCACAAAAACGCCGCCTGGCCGAGGCCCTTTACGGGGCCGTCGGCGTCGCAGAAGCCAGCGGCATGTACCACCACCTCCTGCCGGCCGGTATGTATCACCCGGCCCAGGGCGTCCTCCACGGTCAGCGTGTACACATGCAGCCCCGCCGCCGCATCCTGCGGGATGCGCAGCACGGGCCGGCTCTCGGCAGCGCTGCTCAGGTAGCCCAGCGCTACCGGCCACTCGCTCTGCCACTGGTACGTCCAGGACGCGTCCGCCTCCTCCGGAACGCAGAACAGGCGCTGCTCCTGGCCCGCCTCGATATGCACCTCGGCGCACTCAAGCGCCTCGGGCACCTGCCCCAGCGCCGACCCACACAACAAGGCCGCCGCACTGAAAAGGACGGCCAGAATCCGGCTGCCGAATGAAAACTGCGCAGCATGCCGCTGCACGGATGACTTGCTCTCTGGAAGAATCATGACACACGAATGGTTGGATTGAACTGACTCGACAAAACAGACCTGTAAAAAGCTATCGCGCGTACGCATCCACGGCACGGGTCCCGCGCGGGACCGGCGCAACAAAAATCCCGTGAGAGTCCACGCTGCAGACCGCTCAGCGGACTGCGCAGGAAAACATGTCCTCCTCGTCCGGCTCGCTGCAATGGGCTGGCAGATGGATGTACACCGTATCCTCCGCCGCCGGCATCAAGTCCGGCAGCCGGATCGTGTGATATGGGCCGCCCCTTCTCCTTTACAGCCACGTCAATCGCTGCCCCGCAGTCGCGGATCGCGGTCTTGATCGGGCGGGCCGTGCCTGCATCCACCGCCGTCAGCTTCCCGCTGGACGGTGATGCGGTAAAGGTATCCGGGCGCGAGGAGCCGACCTCGTACGCCGCCGGTACGGCGCGGCCGCTGCTTCCGCAATGGATCGCTATCGCGCGCTCCGGCGTCCCGTTGAGGTCAATGACCAGCGGACGAGATCCCTCGCTGACCGTTGTGGGACAGCTGCTTGCCACCGCCGTTACGATCACGATTTCTCTTCCCCGGGTGACCGCCACCATTTCCGTGACGGGAGGCGCGCTGCTTACGTACCCGGGAGAGGCAATGGCGAGATAGCCCACGGATTTGCCTGCCGCTGCAAGGCCCCCGGCCGTGGTGCTGATCGTGTACGTACCGCTGCGAGTCTGTGCCTGAAAGCAGCACGCGACGCTGGTTGTCACCGACGGCCCGACCGCCGCGAGTCCGATCACGGGCCTTGCTCCCGACACCGGGAGCGGCCCCTCCCCGAAGCCGGTCGCCACGCTCGCGCCCACGGGCACGAGGCACGCCATGAACAAAACAATCCGTCGAAGACTCTTCATGATGTTCGGCTGTTGTTGTGCAAAAACTCCCGGGCACAACATTACGACCGAACATCACACACCCGTGCGAAGGCACGGAGATTAAGGAGTCACAATTTTGTAACAGATCTGTTACAAAGCGCGCCGAAGGCCGGAAACGACGGATTTGGGCGTCAGAAAGGGCGAAAACATTCCGGATTGTCCGGCACGCGGCGGTCGACTTCCCGCAAGCGAAAGCAGGTATCCCAAGGCTGAAACAGGTGGGATCCGCGTCCGCGCGGGATTCAGGGTCGCAGCGGGCCGCTAGTTGCGCCTTGCGCCTACCTAGTGATTGACCGAATACTCTCTTTTTTCGGCCTCGAATGCACCGGCACGGTCGTTTTTTGAGTTCGTTGACGGTCCGCTTCGAGTGTTTCGGCCATGCTGGCGTCTCTTGCGTGCGCGCACGGGCAGTTTGCGGCTCGAAGGGCGTTGTGTTCCTATCGGAAGGGCATACGTGTCCCTTGGAGCCTGCGATTGGGACCTTTCTGCGAGGTGGTAGCGGGCCTACGCCGCGCGTTTTCGCCGACGCTTTATTCGTGCCCGTTCCTGGGCGCGCACCAGGCAACCCAGCCGGTGCATGTTGACTGCCAGCACGGACAGGCTCACCATCAGCGCGAAGTTCTCCGGACTCTTCTCCCGCACCAGCGCACCGCCCCGAAGTCCGAAATTGGCCAGACACGACTCGACGGCCGGGTGCTGCCGCCGCGCTGCCTTGAACGCAGGCGCGCGCTCCCGCGCACGCTCCGCCAGAGAAAGCTTGCCCTTCTTCGGAAGCGCATTGAGCGCCAGCCGAGCATCCAATGCTTTTCGATTCTTCAAGCTGTGAAAGCCCCGGTCAAAACTGCACGCATTGAACTCTGGAAAAGCCGCCTGCACCGCATCAATGATCGGTACCGCCACCT
Source organism: Rhodothermales bacterium (assembly GCA_965216255.1). Lineage (GTDB taxonomy): Bacteria > Bacteroidota > Rhodothermia > Rhodothermales > Bin80. The sequence continues at coordinate 737,351 of OZ244148.1, read as the reverse complement.
CAACATCTGATGTGTCCCACAGGATGTGATAAGCCAAAATGAACCGGTGCTCATCTTCTACCAGTGCGACCGGAAGGCCCAGCTCCGCCAGCACGCCCGCCTTGCCTTTGCTGATCCAACGCGTATGTGGCTTGTGGATGGAAAACACTTTCTGCGCATGTGGAATCATCTCGCCCAAGAGGATGCGACGCCTTACTTGATCCACCAACAAGTCCACATAGCGCAAGTAATACGCGATATCCGCTCGCGCCGCCTCCGATTTCTCCACTGTGGCCAAGGCATTTAACAGCGTACGGGCACGTGCTGCAGTCTGTGTGCACTGGCGCAAGTACGCCTTCACTCCTTTCGGATTCTGCCGGTAGCGCGGGGCCGTCCGCACCCGGATGAAGGCCTGGTATATCTTCCGCGTGCGATCCGCATGCTTGCGCCAGCCCGGAAGAGCGAATGCCGCAGCCGAGCGTGCACTCACACGTATTAGACCACGAACCGCATCCCAGCACAGACCCACATCGGTGGGATAGTGCACATGCGTCTTAACCACCCTGGAATCGCAGCGACCGGCTAGCGCGGTCCCAGACTCTTTTCCAGCCACCTTGTGCCCCGTCCGCACTATCAATTGGGCCACCTTCCGGACCAGCTTCGGCGTCAAAAGCTGCACGTTGTCCACCAGCCGCTGTCTGCTGTACTTCACCTCGTCAAACCCGGCATCTCCGTGCCCCAAGAGCTCCCGCAGCAAGAGATCGTTGTTGGCCCGGTACAACAAAGCATCGTAGTCCAGATCCAGGCACTGCTTGACTATCGCAAACACGATGACGCGCCATAGATCCATGCCCGGTCGTCCGACATCTTTACGTTTACCCGGCTGAAAGTGCGCCTCCAGAATCGCGAACAAGGCCGCACGGGATTCCGCCGTGCAGTAGACGCACTGCAGACCCTTGAGCACCGCACTCATGTCGTCGCGCATTCTCGGGTCTATGGCAATCTCCTCAATCGGCGTACTGTCGAGTGCACGGCACTCTGGGACAATCTTGCGCATGGTTTCCCTGGCGAATGTGAGCTGTTTTGCGCTCTTAAACGCCCGAATCGGCTATACGTCCCTCAGATTCAGCGCCAATTGCAAGATATAACCGATTGTTTATTGAAGATTTAAAGTATTTTCGTACAAGCACTACCTACCCCATCTTTACCTTTTGAGGCGTAAAATATGGAAGATAGGCGATAGCCGCCTTTAGGAATCCGAAGTGTTTTTAGGAATTCTAGACATTTTTTAGGGATGAGCCCCCACCCGTGGTGCTTTTCTGGCTTGGTTTGATCGTCCATCGCACCCCGCTTCCCCATTTCAGGATTTATATGTTGGTTGTTCATGAATGTAGTGACATATTATGTTGGAAGGGCTTGCGGCCGGATCCCATTCCCCCTATCTTGTCTGCATGTTCATCTGCCGCTCCCTCACCCGTAAGTCCTCCGACAGCACGCGCTACTATACCTTCAGCCTCTGCCAGTCCAAGCGCCGGGGCAAAAAGGTGCAGCGCCAGACCCTCCTCAATCTCGGCGCCCACTTCAGCGTCGAAGAACGCTACTGGCGCCCCTTGTGCCGGCGCATCGAGGCCCTGCTGAACGGGCAGCTGGAACTGGTTCCCGAAGAGCTGCCCGCCTCCGTAGAAGAGGAGGCTCAGCGCATTGCCTTACTCGTAAGCGCACGCCGCGCGCAGACCGTGGAACGAGACGCCAGCGGCAGGCCGCCGCGCGAGTGGCACCATGTGGACATCCATTCGCTCAAGACGCTCCGGCCCCGCACGGTGGGCGTGGAGCATGTAGGGCTCTGGGCCATGGAACAGTTGGGCCTGCCTGAGCTCTTCGAGAAGCTTGAGATGGCACGAGGTCTCCAGCATGCTGCCACGGGTTCCATCATAGGACGCCTGGCCGATCCGGCCAGCGAACATGCCACGAAGCAGTGGCTGGCCTCTGCCAGCGGACTGGACGAGTTTCTGGGCTGCAACTTCGAGAAGATGGCCGACATGCAGCTCTACCGGGCCAGCGACATGCTGCAGAAGCACCGCAAGGTCATAGAGGACCACCTCTTTGCACGAGCCATGGATCTGTTTGATCTGGAGCCTACGATCGCGCTTTATGACCTGAAGGGCAGTTTCCTGGAAGGCAGTGGCAAGGGGATCGACAAGGCGAAGCGCGGACACTCGAAGCAGCGGCGTCATGGCTGCGTGCTGCTTACGCTGGCTCTGGTAGTAGACGGCAGCGGGTTCGTGCGTCGCAGTCGGGTCTTCAAGGGCAATGTAAACGAAGCGTCCACGCTCAAGAAGATGCTTGAGTCGCTGGGGGCGCCCAAGGGCGCACGCGTGGTGATGGACCGGGGCGTAGCCACGAAGGACCGCATAGACTGGCTGCGCAAGGAGGGCTATGGCTACATCGTCGTGTCAAGAGAGCGCAGGAAGCCTTTTGACGAGCAGAAGGCAGAGTCCCTTCAGACGTCCTCGGGCAGCGACGTAGAGATATACCGGGAGGAGGCAGACGACGAGGTGCGGCTCTACTGTCGCAGCGGGGCCCGCATAGCGAAGGAAGAGGCCATGATGAAGCAGAAAGCGGAACGATTCGAGGAGGCCCTCGGCAAGCTTTCCGAGGGGCTTTCCCGGCCGAAGACGCACAAGCGCCTGGACCTCATAAGGGAGCGCATCGCTCGTATGAAGCAATGCTTCGGCGGCATCGGGCAGCATTACGAGATCAAAGTGGAGCCGGATAAAAAGGGCAAGCGGGCAAAGTCAATCACATGGAAACAGACGCCGAAGGCGGGCACCATGCTGAGCGATCCGGGCGTCTATTGCCTACGCAGCAACGAGATGGACCTCTCCGCGGAAGAGCTCTGGCGCACGTACGTGATGCTGACCGACCTGGAGGCGGTGTTCCGGTCCCTGAAGTCGGAGCTGGGCCTCAGGCCGATCTATCACTCCACGGGCCGGCGCGCAGAAGGCCATCTGTTTATCACGGTGCTGGCCTACCAACTGGTGCAGGTGATCCGGAAGCGTTTGCGCGCGGTCGGGCTGCGCTCAAGCTGGACAACGCTCCGGAGGATCCTTCGGAGCCAGGTGCGCACGACCAGCGTCTTCGAAGCCCGGAGCGGCTACACGCTCCATGTCCGCACGACCTCCTATCCAGATGCTGACCAACGGGAAATCTACGAAGCACTTGGCATCAATCCGGTGCCTCTTCCCATGCACAAGACGACCTTCTGAGCAACTGCGAAACTCACCTTGCAGCCCATTGTAGTGACCGAAGGATTCATATTTGCCTATTCTGCCGGGCTTTCTTGAGTGAAAAGGTAAAGATGGGCTACTGCGCGCCTTGCCCGGCCGCGATTGTGGCAAGGAGCGGGCTTCGCTTCGGCAGACGCGTACCAGCCAGGCAGACAGCCGCCTCTTTTGCGGGGCGACCGAAGCGAGGGCTTGCAGGCGGCTCACCGACGCCGTCTTTCAGCCGCCGGACGGCTCCGGCATCCTGTAACCGACGGCGTGGACGTTGTGGATATACGTCGGATGGTCGGGGTCGTCGCCCAGCTTGCGGCGCAGCCGCATGATGGCAGCGCGCACCAGGCCTGCGTGAGCGTCGCCTTCGCTCCCCCACACCCTGCGGACCAGCGTCTCATAGGTCACTGTGGATCCAGACCTGCGGGACAGCTCCCGCAACAACCTGTACTCCGTGACGGTCAGCTCCACGGGCCGGGCCGCCACGGTTACCCGCCGCTCATCGTAGTCAATTGCGAAATCGCCGAAAACATACGGGTCAGGCCTGGGCTTCCTTCGCAAGGCCACCCGGACCCTTGCCGTAAGCTCGGCCTGCGAAAACGGCTTGACGATATAGTCAACGGCGCCGGCATCGAGCGCCTGCACTATGGTCTCCTCCTGCCTGTAGGCCGAAATGAATACCACCGGCTGATCGGTCAATTCGTGCAGGTCCTCCATCAGCGACAGCCCCGTGGTGCCGGGCAGCATCAAATCGAGCAGGATGAGATCCGGCTTCTCTGCGCTTATGATGCGAGCCACCTCGTTCGGATCGCCGGTCACTGTCGGCCGGTAGCCCGCCACCGTAAGCGTGTCCCGAACGTAGCGGAGCATATGCGGATCGTCGTCCACTACCAGGATGCGCGCGGAGTCGCTGCCGTTTTTCGATGGTGCAACACGCGTTCCACCCAGCCTGCCTTCAGCGGTCGTGTGCGCTTTTGCAGCCAAAGGAATCGTAAACGTGAACACCGCACCCTGGCCCACCCCCTGGCTTTCCGCCCGGATGCGGCCGCCGTGGGTCTCGACCAGTCCCCGGCATATCGCAAGCCCCAGACCGAGCCTCTCGCGCTTCTCTCCGCCGCCGAAGTCGACGTGCTTCTGAAACAGGCGGGGCATCAGTTCCGGGGCTATGCCCATACCCTCATCCGACACCGATACCGCCATATGGATGCCGTCATGGCTGGCCAACACCTGCATCGGAACGCCGTCCGGAGAGTGACGGGCCGCGTTGGTAAACAGATTGAGCAACACCTGAACGATGCGCTGCCGGTCGGCCATGATCCAGGGCACATCTGGAGCTATGTCAACGAGCACGGGATGGCTGCCTCCGCCCGCCAGAAAGGAGCTTCTCGCCTGCTCGACCAGATCCACCACGTCGGAGGGCCGCGCATCTACCGACAGCGTGCCCGTATCAATGCGGCCGGCATCCAGAAGGTCACCGATCATGCCGTGCATCCGGTCCGCCTGCGAATCAATGATGCGGAAGAATCCAAGCAGCTCGGCGCGGTCCATCGGTGCTGCCGCACCGAGTACCGTGGCCGTAGCGCCCTTTATCGATGTCAGCGGAGTACGGAGCTCGTGACTGACCATGCCGGTGAACTCGGCCCGAAGCCGCTCCAGCTCCCTGAGCGGCGCCAGATCCTGCAGCGTTGCGACAATGGAGACCACCGCGCCGTCCCCGGAACGAATCGGCGTGGCGTTCAGCAGTACGGACACGCTGCGCCCTTCAGCATTCGCAAGCTCTATTTTTTCGCTGCGCACCATCTCGGCAGCACGAAGCTCCTCTCCCATAAGAAACTCGCGGAGCGGAATCTCCCGCCCGTCCGCTCGCCGGCATAACAGCTCCTTCCATAACTGCTCGGGCGAATGCTGCGGCATCTGCAGCCCCCGGGTCAGCCGCATGGCCTCCTGATTCAACAGTGCCACATCGCCAATCCTGGCATCGAACACCACCACGCCGACCGGCGAGGTCCTTACCATGGCCTCAAGATCCGATCTGGCTCGCTGCTCGTGCCGGTACGCACGCGCATTGGCTATGGCAGTAGCCGCCAGCGTGGTAAGCAGCTCCAGCACCTCCCGATCCTTGCCGGAATGCGCTCCCCCGGCCGCGAGGCTCATGAGGAAGAAGTTGCCCACATGCCGGTCCCGTACATGCAGCGGCATGCTAAAAAAGGTTTCCGAGGAAACCAGATCCGCCGATTCCAACTGCCGGTAAACGGGCATCGCCTTGAAGGTCTCTACCCCGCGGACGTGACGAAAGCATTCGTAAATCTCCTGCCCGTCAGCCAGGCTGAACAGACTTTCCTCCTGCTCGGGCGTGAAGCCGGACAACACCACGTCCTCAACGAGCCCCGTCTCGCCCAGCGCCGTGATCACGCCGCATGCAGCGCCCGTCAGTTCCCGGGTGATCTCGATGATCTCGCGCAGCACCGTGTCAAGATCAAGACTGCCGTTTACCCGCAATACGACCGACTTCAGCCGCAAGAGGCATTCCTTCAGCACCTTGATCTCCTGTGACGAAAAGTCCAGGCTTGTCATAACTCCTCGGGGGCTGTATGAATTGATTGTGGCCGAAACGCCTGCAGAATAAGGAGCCCGGGACGCTTTTGTGGCCGCCTTGTGTCAAGAAAGGGTAAAAAATTCTACCCCGTCTCCAGACCGCCCTGTGCCGCTTGGGGTGTCAAGCGTAAACATGCACTTCCCTACGGCATCCCCGATGTCCCTGATGTACGGGGCACAGGCCAGTGACGCCGTTAGTGCTGCCAGTCACGGACAGCGGTTCACAAAAACGGTCGTTTTTTCGAACCGCCCGGCACGGAACCAATCCGGTATGAATCCGCCGGTTATACGGGCCGAAAAACCCGTTTGCGAAATCAAAGTACAGACATTATCATGGCCATGAGTTTCGCGAACCGTTTGCGTGGATGAAATGCTGACAACGCACTCACGGACTCCTTGCCGAGTGCGCTGGGCGATCTTGCGGCGCTTTCCCGGCTCAGTGTGGGTTTCAATCGCTTGACGGGAAGGATACCAGCCTCGTTCGCCAGTCTCGTCAGTCTCGCGTCCCTGGATTTGGGCTACAACGAGCTGAGCGGAGAGATTCCGCCTGCGTTGGGCAGCGTGGCAAGTCTGGAGAACCTGATTCTGTCCGATAACGCACTCACGGGAGAGATTCTGCGCGAACTTGGATCGCTTAAGCGGCTGGAGTCTCTGTGGATGCAGGACAATGATCTTGAGGGAGCCATACCTCGGGAGCTAGGCAGGCTCCACCGGCTGACCGGTCTGGGGTTGGATGGCAACCATCTGACGGGAGAGATTCCGCGCGAGCTCGGCAATCTTTCGGAGCTGGTGCGGCTTGATCTCTCGGGCAACGATCTCACGGGAAGCGTGCCGGACGAATTTGGTAGCTTGGCCGCCATACGCAGTCTGGATGTGGATCACAACCGTCTTGGCGGAGAGCTGCCGGAGAGCCTCATGCGTCTGGACATCGTCGAGCGGCTGCATTTTCAGGGGCAGGCACTGTGTGCGCCCGTGGACGCGGACTTCCAGGATTGGCTGGGGGCGATAGACGATGCAGCGGGGCCCAATTGCATCTCCTTTGCGCGGACCATAGACGACAAGGCATACACGAAGGGTGTCGAGATAGCGAGCACGACGCTGCCGCTGGCCGCGGGGGGCGCGCCTCCGCTGGTCTATGCCCTGAGCCCTGAGCTTCCTGCCGGCCTTGCTTTTGATCCTGACGCGCGCGTGCTGAGCGGCACGCCCTCGGACATCTTTCAGAGAACGGATTTCATGTACGAGGCCCGTGATCCGCATGGCCTAGCCGGCGCGCTCACCTTTTCGGTCGAGGTCACAGGGCCTACATCAACAGTGGACGCAGGTCCGGAATTGCCCGCTACCTTTGCTCTACGGGGCAACTATCCCAATCCGTTTAATTCGTCCACCACGGTAATATTCGATCTTCCGGCGCCCGCTCTGGTGTCCATTGAGGTTATAGACTTGGTGGGCCGGCTGCGCACAACGACCCATGCACGTCCGGTGGAAGCGGGCTACAATCGCAGGTTGGACCTTGACCTTGGAGGTGCCCCGTCTGGAACATACCTGTACCGGATCCGGGCGGAGGCGGAGACACTTATTGCCTCGGGCAAGATGACGCTTTTCCGCTAAGGGAATCTTCCTGCCGCGCCGCGCGGCTATACTTGGGTAGCCGGCTGCGCTAATGAATCTGTGGCCGTCTCCGCCACCCGAGGTCCCCACTCCACCAGGCACGTGCCTTGATCTCACCACTTCAGCGCCGCGCGCGCCGTGAGTCCGTAAGGGCCGCCAGGGCGAGCTCTCCCAGGCTGTGCCGGCAGCGGACACCGTGAATCCAGACTGTGTGGCCACTTCGTAGCCCAGGCGGTAGTGCCGGCCGCTGCCTCGCAGGGTTACTCCGAGCACGGGTTTGGCCACGCCGATGTCCTTAGCCAGGCGCGTGCCGTATGCCAGACGCACTTCGATGCGCCTTTGACCTGGCATGCTGATCGCCGCATCGGCAATGGCGCCAGAGCGCCTGCAGCCCACCCGACTGTGCCCCCCCCCACATCGGACGGATCTCGGCCATGGGGCCGAGACCCTGCGGCGCACCGTAGTGCAGCGCCGCCGCTACTGCCCATTCCGCCAGCTCGCTACTTGCATGTGCCAGCAAGCCGCGACTGCTGAGCTCTGCCCGCAGCTTGCCTGCCGAATGCTGCATTCGCAAACCTCCACCCACTTCCAGCCCCGTCTCCGCATCCCCGCCGTCGTGCCATAGCGCCGCCTCCAGGTACGGGCGCAAAGACCGGCCGAGTGCCACGCTGCCTTCCAACCCCGTCCGGACACGACTGACCTGGACCGTCTCCTCTGCCTCCGCGCGCACAAGAAAAACGTTCCCCTCGTAGGCAAGCTGCACCCTCTGACCGGTAGCCACCTTTCCGACAGTCCCCGCTGCCAGAAGGGCTGAACCCAGTTCCGTCTCCAACACCTGCTCTCCTTCCACCTCCACCAACCCACGTCCCGCACTCCCCCCCAGCGCCCAGAGGTGGCTGGAGGCCAGGCGGTAGCTCACGTAGGGATACAACGCTGTAAGCCTGGATCTGGCCTCTCCACTTGCTGCGTACGCGTCAAAATCACCCGCCGACTGGCTGTGCGCCATCAGGAGCCCGCCTGGATGCCGCTCGCCCAGCCGCAATCCGCACCGAGCGTCGCCGTCGTGACATCCGCATTGAGCGAAAGCGCGCCTTCCCAGCCGCTTACGGTACATCGGCGGCAAAGCCCGGGGACCGACACCCGACATGGAAAAGACCAGGTCAAAGATCTTGAGCGGGACGTGCAGCAGGATGATGGCCGTGGATACGTATCCGTCCGGTGAAGTACATCTGATTTGTATGGATGGGTATTCGCAGGCGAATGGCTCAGTCGTGGATGCGTAAGACTCCAGGATTTTTTTGAAGCGTAGCGGCCGCTACCCTGCTGGGCTCGCTGGCGGGCCATCATGAGCGGGCTTCATACTACGATCGCGGTCACGCGAGGGCCTGTTGCGTAGCACGGCGCTGTGGCGACGGCTATGCCGCCAATGCAGGCGCGGATTCGCGCAGCGTCTTCCAGTCATGCGGCAGCAGTTCGCGGACGTGCTTGTTCGGATGTGTCGGGATTCGGAAGAGCACGTCCTTGAGCCAAGTAATAGGATAAAGCGGACGCCTCTGGTGTATCGTAGGCGTAGTGCATCGCTCACTAACGCTTCGCAGACAAGCGTCCGGTGCCCCGCAGAATGGCAAATTCTTGGTCGGCCTTCTGCCGGAGAAAAAACGGCTTACCCGTGTGCCTGCCAGCGGTGGGGCGACAGTTCCTGGACCCGCTTCATGGGATGCGTCGGTATGCGACGCAGCACGTCGCCGAGCCACTCCTGGGGATTGACCCCATGCTGCTTGCACGTACCCAATAGCGAATGGATCACCGCTGCCCGCTGGGCCGCTGCATGCGATCCCGCAAACAAGTAGTTCTTCCGTCCCAAAGCAATGGGGCGTATCACATTTCCCACGCCATTATTATTGCGGGTTGCGAACTGCGACGGAGGTGGATCTGTGGCGGCTCCGACATGCCCCGACAGAGCAGACACCTGCTTCTTCCGACGTAGTAACGATTACACATCCGTTCCATCCGTGGCGTGGCCGGACGGCCTAGCGTCCACTATTGCCAGACTGGAGGGCGAGAGCCGAGCGTGCGCTGTGTAGTAGATGCCCACAGGCTGCGCGGCATTCCGGTGGCGTGGACCAATCTGCGCCATGTGGACGACTTCGAGCGGGCTTCAGCGGGTCGCGCATGGTTGCGGCCGGACGATCTTGCGGAGCTGCGCGTCCTGGTTGATGTGCTACTGGAAAATCAAGAATAAAGATGCGATATGATCATCTATTTTGCTACTCAGCTCAGGGAGCACCGAATACAGGTCATGCAGCGGGGCCGCAAAGCCCGGCGCCACGTACTGGCCCATGACCTCCGCCCCATGGTGGGTTTGCCACAAATCCGGCGGGTTGCCGCCTACGAGCCTTGTCTGCAGCACGGGCCTGGCAGCCGAGCCGCCGCCACCAGCGATGGAAGCGTCCACAATCGGACCGGCCGGATACGCCTCCCGGTAGGCATCAAAAACGGATTGAAGGGCGGCGGCCTCCCCGCCGGAAGTCCACCAGGAGAACACTTCCACGGAAGGGGTCTTTTCTGTGGCACAGCCAAGATCAAGGAGGGGGGCGGCAATAATTCGCTTCATGATTTGGCAGTGGTCTACAGCCTGGGAGATCTGCTGGAGCCCAGGTGCAGCTGCACCGTCTTGATTTCCGTGAACTCGTCCGCCGAGAAGCGGCCCAATTCACGGCCCAGGCCGCTTTCACGGTACCCGCCAAACGGCAGCTCGGCATAGCCGTCCATAAAGAAGTTGATCCAGATCGTGCCAGCCCGCACGCTGCGGCTCACCTGAAAGGCGGTATCTACATTCTGCGTCCATACCCCGGCGCTAAGCCCGTACAGCGTGTCGTTGGCCATGGAGATGGCCTCGTCAACGGTGTCGAACGTCAGCACCGAGAGTACCGGACCGAAGATTTCATCCCGTGCTATGGACATGGATGGGCTTACCTGGTTGAATACGGTCGGTGCTACGAAGCGTCCGCACGGCGTGGAGAGCCTGTGGCCATCGAGCCGAAGCGCTGCGCCGTCCTCCTTGCCTGTCTGGACGTAGGAAAGGATCTTGTCCAGCTGGTCTTGATTGATGATGGCCCCTACCTTGGTCTCCTCCAGGAGGGGATCCCCGACGGGCACGGCCTGGGCGCGCTCGATGAACTGTTCGGCGATGGGGCGCTCCAAGAGCAGCCGGCTACCGCAGTTGCAGCATTCGCTCATGTTGAAGTAGACGCCAAAGACGACGGCGTCAAGCGCCGCTTCCAGGTTGCTGTCGCTAAAGACGATGTGGGGGTTCTTGCCGCCCAGCTCGAGCGACACTTTTTTGAGTCCTGTGCCGGCGACCGAGGCGATGCGCCGGCCCACGCGCGCGGAGCCGGTAAAGGAAAGCGCGTCCACGTCCGGGTGCTCTGCGAGGCGGCTTCCGGCTGGCACTCCGTAGCCGGTGACCACATTCACTACGCCTTCGGGCAGGCCGGGTTCATGGCACAGACAGCTGAGCCGCAGCGTGGTGCCGGGCGTCAGCTCGCTGGGCTTGACGACGGCCGTGCAGCCCGTCGCAAGCGCAACGGGAAGCTACTGGCTGATGATGAGCAGGGGAAAGTTCCACGGTGTGATCATGCCCACCACCCCGGCTGGCTCCCGCAGTACAAAGCCCAGCTTGTCCGGCCCCAGCGTATTGCAGGTGTCGCCATAACTGTGCCTGGCAAGCGCCGCAGCGTAGTCCCATAAATCTACCGCGGCCTTCACTTCTCCGCGGGCCTGCGCAATGGGCTTGTCGCTCTCCAGCGTCTCGAAGCAGGCCAGTTCCTTGATTCCCGAGCGGATGAGGCCTGCTACGCCGTGCAGCATGCGGGCGCGATGGCGCCCGGGCATGCGCGGCCACGGGCCGCTATCGAACGCGGCTCTGGCTGCGGCGACCGCCGCATCGACATCACGCGGTCCCGCCAGGGGATAGGAGGCGATGCCCGTGTCGTGTGCCGGATTCGTGGTGTCGAACCGCTTGGCGGTCTCAGCTTCGGCTTCCTTGCCACCAATCCACATGAGTGCCTGGAGGCGTTCGGCCGGTAGGGTCATGGCTTCCGGAGTCTTCTCAGGCGGTTTCCTGGATCATGGCTGCCCCTTTTTCGCCGATCATGATGGAGGTGGCCTGCGTGTTGCCGCTAACGAGGCGCGGCATGATGGAGGCGTCTATGACGCGGAGTCCTTCGATGCCGTGCACGTGCAGTCGGGGATCCACCACGGCAGCCTCGTCGCATCCCATCTTGCAGGAGCCCGCTGGGTGGTAGTCATTCTTGGACCACTTGCGAATGTAGGTGGCAATGTCTTCATCTGTCCGGGTCCCGGCGCCGGGAAGCAGTTCTTTATCGATGAAGGGCCGCAGCGAAGGGGCGGCAAGAATTCGCCGACCCCACCGAAAGCCCTCAGTCGAGATGCGTAAATCGTATGGGTCGTCCAGGAAATTCGGATCGATGGCCGGCATATCTAGTGGATCAGCGCTGCGCAGCGTCACGGAACCGATGCTATTGGGGCGCAGGTTGCACGTGCTGATGGTGATGCCGTGCCCGCGGATGCGGCCATGGTCCACCACATACGCGGGCAGGCAGTGGATCTGGATATCCGGCGAGCGTACATCGCTGGAGCTGCGCACGAAGCAGCCGGCTTCCGCCACACATGCCGTTACCGGGCCCGTTTTGTAGAGCATGTACTGCAGGCCGTGCCGCAGCGCCCGGTTCCACCTGCCGTGTCCATTGTAGCTGACGGGCTGGCTGCACGCGGCTGCTATGTACACGTCCATGTGGTCCTGAAAATTTCTGCCCACGCCGGGTAGGTCATGCTCGACGATGATGCCGTGCCGTAGCAACTCGTCCGCAGGACCAATGCCGGAGAGCAGGAGAAGCTTGGGCGAATTGACAGCGCCGCCGCTGAGGATCACCTCGCGCTCGGCATACACCCTTTCCATGCGGCGGCGGCCACGTATGTACGCCACGCCGCGGGCCCGGCCCTTTTCCAGAATAACCCGCGATGCCTGGGCATGTGTGCGCACCTCCAAATTCGGCCGCTGCTCCTGGGCCCGGATGAAGGCGGTGGCCGCGCTCTCGCGGCGCACGTTTCGCTGCGTGACCTGGTAATAGCTTACGCCGTCCTGCTCGCTACCGTTCAGGTCCGGGTTGTACCTGATGCCTATCTGCTGTGCCGCCCGCACGAAGGCTCTGGTTAGGACGTTGTGCTGGGTCTGGTCTGCCACGCTGAGCTCTCCGCCCTGGGCGTGATACCGATTGACGAACCGCTCATTGTGTTCCGACTTCCGGAAAAATGGCAGCACGTCATCGTAGCCCCAGCCGTCGCACCCCAGTGCCTTCCACTCGTCGAAATCCAGTCGGTGGCCCCGGATATAGATCATGGCGTTGATGGAGGTGCTGCCCCCGAGGGTACGTTCCTGCGGGTAATGCATCTCGCGGCTATCCACATGCTTCTGCGGCACGGTCCGGAATCCCCAGTTCACCTTCGGCCCTGTGAGCTTGGTGAACCCTGCGGGCATGTGGATGAGCGGCGATGCGTCCGCCCCCCCGGCCTCCAAGAGAAGAACGCGCGTGCGAGCATCTTCGCTGAGCCTGCTTGCCACTACACAGCCGCTGGCGCCGGCTCCGACAACGATGTAGTCGTACGTATCCATTTCACTGCCCCTGGTAGCTGTTGGGGCGCCGCTCAGTGAAGCTGGCCAAGCCTTCCCCGGCATCCTTCGTGAAGGCGGACAGCGCACCCGCCGGGGCCTCCAGCGTGGGTGCATCGCCGTTGATGATTTCCTTAGCCATTTGCACCGGAGCCTGTGCCGCAATGTGCTGGGCCAGTTCCAGGGCGTGCGCCAACACCTCGGCCCGTGGCATGACCGCGTTAACCAGTCCGCAATCCATGGCCACGGGTGCACTGATGCGGCGGCCCAGAAATATCATCTCCTTGGCGCGGGCCGACCCTATCAGGGCCGGAAGCCTGGATGTGCCGCCCCAGCCCGGAACGGTGGCGATGGAGACATCAGGCATGCCGAAAGATGCCGTATCTGCGGCTATGCGCAGGTCTGCTGCCAGGGATATCTTCAGGCCGCCCCCCAGCGCATAGTCTTGGATGGCGGCAAGAACGGGCATGCGCAGCTGCGCCAGGCGCTCCACTACGCGGTGCCCTTCCCGGATCCACGTGCGCCACACGTCCAGGGGGCTCAGCGAGGCCCAGGCATGAATATCGGCCCCTACACAGAAGGCCCGCTCGCCGGCTGCGGCCAAGACGACGGCGCGCACGTGCGCGCTTTGCTCCAGCGAGGCCACCGCCTCGTCGAGTGCGCGCAGCATCGCCGGGTCCAGCGCGTTGAGTTTCTCGGGGCGTGCCAGCGTGACCACGGCAACAGGCCCTAGCTCACGGAGGTCTACAGTAGCCATGGTGCTTCAGAACGTCAGGCCAATGGGGTCCGGATGGAAGAAGCGTGCGTCCATGGTGCGAACGGCCGGGCTTACGCCAAGCGCAAGCCGCGTCTGTCCGAGTACGTCGCGCTCAAGGTCAGTGCCGGGCGCACTCTCGGTCGCTACCAGGCCACTGTCTTCCAGGCGAAGGACGCAGCGCTCGGTGATGTAGGTAAATTCCTGCTGCATCTTTCGGGCGCGCTATCTACTGAAGGTTACGTGCTCGACATGCGGAACCAGCTTCTGCACAACCCCTTCGCAGTCAATGTGCAGGCGCTTGTCCTCTACGCGAAGGTGCAGGCTGCCCGCCGTAAAATAGCCGATGAAAACGATAGGGAGGGCAGCAGCTGTGATGTCGATGAAGTCGCCCACACCTGCTGTGATGTGCGGGCGGGCCTCGAGCCTGGACACGTTTACGTTGCCTTCGCCGTCTCTTTCGAGAAACGATAGCAGGCCACGGTCAAAACCTCCTCCCTGAAAGTAGGTGAATTGATCCGGTGAGGCCAAGATGGCGTCGGCTCCGGCGGCGCAGCCGCACTGAAAATCCATGAGCGGAGCCCCGCCCACGGCGCCCTGCTCAATGACCCAAGTTACGGCGTCCGTAAGTCCTTCTTCCAGAAGGATGCGCGGCACGAGGGCAGAAATGCCGAATCCAGGGTTTACCGCTTCGCCGCGTCGCAGCTCCATGGTAGCCCGTCTGGCCATGGGCTTCGCCGGAGTCCAGGGGGCGAATTCGAAAGAGCTGTCCGGTGGCTGGATCGCCCCGCTTATGGCCGGCTCAAAGGGCGTTCCAGTCATCTGTATCTGTGCTGGATCAAGCACCACATGGTCCACGCCGGGCACACGCACGGCTTGTGGCGCGATGCTGCCGCTTCTCACGATGCGCTTTACCTGCGCAAGGACCAGACCTCCGTTGTTATGGGCGGCGAGAGCCTGGTCGTAAATGCCCAGAAACGCTCCTTCGTGTCCTGTCAAAATATTTCCGTGCTCGTCTGCGGTCGTGCCGCGTATGATGGCGGCGTCTACGGGTATTGCGCGGTAGTATAGCCACTCGTCGTTATCAAACGTGACGCGCTCGACGAGGGCCTCCGTAGATCTGGCGTTCATGCGGCCGCCCAGTAGATTCGGATCGACAAACGTGTCCATGCCGACCTTGCTGAGTATGCCCGGTCGTCCGGCAGCCGCCTCGCGGTGCATGTGGTACAGAATTCCGCTCGCCAGATTGTAGGCCTCGATCCGGTCCTCACGTATCATGCGCCAGATACGGGGAGACGGCATCCGGGAGGGGCCACTAGGCAGCGAGCCCGCCACCACCCGTTTCAGCTGGCCATCCTCGGCCAGGTGATCGCCCCCGTCCATGCCGTACATGTCGCCAGCGGCGATGGGATGCAGTGCCGTAAGACCCCGCGGCCGGCCCGAAGACCGGAACAGGGAGCCAATAGCCCCAAGCAGCGCATCCGGACATTCGAGCCCACTGGAGGCGCTGACAGTGACTACGGCCCCGTCAGCAATGAGCGCGGCTGCCGCCTCAAGACTGATGACTTCGGCAGTTCTATGCACGCCGATTTAGGGCTCCTGGAGGGAAGGCGCATGGGGGTACTAGGAGTAGCGCACCCTGACGCGCCGGCCGGTGCGCGCGGACTCGAGTACGGCTAGGGCGACGGCCAGTGAACGCACGCCGTTCTCTGCCGTGGCGGCAGGCTCGCAGCCTCCGTCGACCGCACGATTGAAGCGCCGAACGGCCCGCGTGTAGAGGTCTTCGTGCGTGCCCAGGGCGACGGCCGTGCGGCCCTCTGCCCGCCGGAGAAAGACTTGGCCGATGGGCTTCTGCGTCATTACATCCTCTGCGATAAGCGAGCCTTCCGTGCAGTGGATTTCCATGCCTGTGCCCGCATGCGCAACCGTGAACGCATCGTGGAACTGGGCGAGGAGGCCGCCCTTGAAGCGCATGACGCCCATAACGGTATCTTCGAGGCCTGCAGAGGCCAGACCCTGCTGCGCAGACAGCGCGGTGACTTCCTCCACTTCGTCGTCCAGCACGAAGCGAAGCGTATCCGTGTCGTGGACCGTAATGTCAAGTATTACTCCGCCGCCGGTTCCGGGGTCATGGATGCGCCATGTGCGGAGATTTTCCGGCAGCAATACAGCGTGGAATACGCGCGCGGCGAGGGGCTCTCCAATGGCGCCTTCGCCAATGAGCCGCCGCAGTGTACGGTGCGTTATCGCGTTGCGCAGGTGATGATTTGTGCCCAGAACGAGGCCTGCGTGCGCGCAGGTCTCCACCATTTCCCGGGCGTCACCCACATTCAGCGCCAGCGGCTTCTCGCAGAGTACGTGCTTGCCGCTGCGCGCGGCAGCGATCGTTTCGGCCTTGTGCCGTTCGTTCGTCGTACAGATATATACGATGTCAACATCAGGGTCCGCCAGCAGCCCGTCTACGGTGGCATAGGATCGCGGAATGCCGCACGCCTGCGCGAACAGCTTACCGCGTTCTGCGGAGCGGCTCATTACGGCCACGGCGCGGCTGTCGGGCTGCCTGTTTATGGCGCCAATCATATACTGCCGGGCAATGGTACTGGCACCGATGATGCCCCATCCCTTCATTGCCGCCATGATGCCCTCGAAGATTAAACCTTGGAAGGTACAAAAAGCCGCTGTCTTGTTATTGGCCGGATGCCGCAGCTACCTTGAAGGTATGTCTGCCACTGAACGGGCGCCAATGCGTCGGACTGGCGCCTCGTGGCGCGTGCTTCTACGTGTCTTCTTTTTCATGGTGTGCCCTCTGGCACCCGGTCTCCTGGGGGCGCAGACGCTGCGCGGATTTGTCACGGATGCAGAGGAGGGCACCTCTCTGGAACTCGTCCACGTGGTGCTCTCCTCACTGCAGGGCGGCCTGAAAGGTACCGTGACGGACCTGGACGGATCGTACCTTCTGCCCAGCATCGAGCCGGGTCGATATGTGCTCAGCGCCTCCCGCATTGGGTACGAAGTGTTTACGGACAGTCTCGAGTTTACGGCTGCGGACAGCCGCGTCCTGAACATCGAATTGTCGCCGGGCATTGCGCTGCGGGAATTGGTCGTAGAGTTGGAACGGGTGCGCAGCTCGGCAGGGTATGTGGCCGCGCGGCCGCGCGACATAGCCCGGATCCCCATGCCGGACCTTACCGGTGACCTCGCTGGCTACCTGGCGGCCATGCCCGGCGTGGTGACCGTGGGGGACCGCGGCGGACAATTCTTCATACGTGGCGGTGAGCCTGCACAGAATCTGGTCCAGATTGACGGCGTGATGGTGTACCAGCCCATGCACATTCTCGGATTCTACTCCGCCTTCCCGTCGGGCATCATCAGTCGCAGCGATATCTATGCCGGCGGCTTCGGCACCCGATTCGGAGAGCGGATATCCTCGGTTATTGATGTGGCGGCGCGCTCTGGAAGCACCAAGCACTTTGCAGGCTCCGCCACGCTCTCGCCGTTTATCAGCAGTGCGCAGCTTGAGGGGCCCCTCATCCCGGGCCGGCTCTCCGTGTTGGCATCGCTCCGCCGGTCACTGGTCAAAGGGGGGGCCTCCCGGCTTATATCGATTGGCGGCCGCGGCCGGTGCTACGACAACATCATGATCGAGCGTCTCTGGCGCAGCGCGGGGTATGAGGAGGTCTATCTCTACGAATACACGACCCTGCCAAAGGCACGGCAGCGTTTGGAGGCGTACTTTGCATTCTACATCCACCAGCATCCCCACCAGGGACTGCAGTACCGCATACCATATGCCGTCTATGCAGGTCTGCCGGAGACCAACAAGACAATGACTTCAACCACAATGCCAACCCATGCCCATTG
Source organism: Rhodothermales bacterium (assembly GCA_965216255.1). Classification (GTDB taxonomy): domain Bacteria; phylum Bacteroidota; class Rhodothermia; order Rhodothermales; family Bin80. The sequence continues at coordinate 719,587 of OZ244148.1, read as the reverse complement.
GGACAGTCTTGTCCCGCTATTACCCATGACCAGGCGGCCTTAATTTCTTGAGTTGATCGCAATTCTGTGCAACGTTAGGGGTACAGTACAAGTACTAGGCATTATGAATTCTACCCGCTATAGTACATTCGACCCGAATTTCACAGGCTTCGGCATTGATCTCGAAGCGCTATGCAAAAGGGCAACGAGCATAGCTGAAAACACCAGCAGTGAGTGGAGGTCAGCGCATCTCAGATTACTCGCCGAGATCCAGACCACTTTCCAGCAAGCCATCAATATTGTCCTAGGAAAGCTTCGCTCGATGCTCGGCAAACCTCTCAACGGCTGGAAGTTCGAATGTTCAAAGCGCCCTAGCCAAGTGAGGATCGATGCAGAGAACGCGCTCTTGGCTCTGCGTCAACGCAGTTTAGACTTCCAAGAAAACTGGAAGAACGTTGAATCGAGGGATGCACCGCCGGATCTATCTGACCCCAAGACAACAAACGACTGGCTAAAATTTACAGCGGTCTTGGCTGTTTTCATCGTGATCGAAGCCGCGGCAAATGTCTCCCTTTTGGCATCAGTGCTGCCAACGGGCATGCTGGGAGCCTTTATAACCGCCGTTCTTGTCTCAACCATTAATGTTGCAGCTCTAGGCGCGGGCAGCGGCCTGCTCATGTCCAGTATACACAGGAACTCCGCCTACCGCCGTTGGCTTGGCCCGGCGTGCGCCTTATGGGGTCTTTTGGTTCTCGGACTCAACTTGCTCGTCGGTCGGCATCGCGAAGCGTTTGCGCGAATCATTGACGAAAGCGCACGGCAAGGTCCCCAAGCGGTGGAAACCGACATGGCTATGGTACTGCAGGAAATTGCAAGAGATATCTCCTTTAATCCTGTGGCGTGGAATCTAGAGTCGTTGCTATTCTTTTTATTGGGAATAGCCTTGTGCGCGGCCGGTTTCTACAAGGGATATACCTTCATGAAGCCCGGTGTGCGCCGATCACAGGAGCGGAAACATCTTGCGGACGAACGAACTCAGGTCCTTGAGGAATTTAATGCGCTCTCCCAAGAATTCCGAAAAATACTAACCGACAAGATTCGTCCTGAGGTCGCGGGATGGGTTGAGGAGCTGGCCTTAGACAACCTTGAGGCGAAGAATCGATTCGAGGATCTGGAGCAGGATTGGACCGAAGAAATATCTTTGCACTCCATTCTATCTCATTTCGTAATTGCCTACAATATCAATCACGTTGATGAGATTGATCTAAAGATGTTGCAGAAGCATCGCGAAAGTCTACGGGTCGGTTTGTCTTTTCCGGCAACTCCAGCGGATAGGACGGTCTTGAAATTAGCCGACGAGCAGATTGCTGATTGGACTAATTCTGGACAAGAGGAGTTCTTTTCCAAGATTGCCGACGAAGCGAAACATGTCGATGACTTATGGAAGAAATACGAAAAGGTCATATGTGGACCACTTAAGTTGTCATCCAACTAGTTGGCATTTAGGCTAATGATTCGCATGATTTGCGTAACCATCCGAGATCGGGGAATAAAATGACTAGAGTACGACGATCACTCTACAAGGGTATCACAATTATGGAGTTGGTAGACATGATGCCAGACGAGGCGGCGACCCGCAAGTGGATTGATGTTGTCGTAATGTTCCGCGAGTGGGTGCACCTGCGTGCGTTGCGGCAATTTGGACGTGTTATGAGGTCAACCGGGAAACAATGCAGTACCGATGCCATGCATGCAAGAAGTACTGCAGCGCCAAGACCGGCACGGCAATCGAATCTATTAATTTGCCTTGACGAATTTGGGGTTGGGCCATTTATTTCGAATCCACCATTCCAAAAGCGTGTCCAGCATGAAACTGCACTGCGAACTTGGTGTGCCTTGAGTGACAGCTTGGTTCATGTTACAGTTTATTCGCGAGGAACTGAATGCAGGTTGCCCCCGCTGTGTGCAGGCCCAACCGCGGTTGAGGAGACCTACGTGGGTGGCTTGGAGAGGAACATGCACAGCTGGATGCGGGTGGATCGTGGACGCGGACGAAGCGGTAGCCTACGGGGATATGAACGGAATGAAGTCTGGAACTGTTAGACACAGCGGCAGCGAATACGTCACCGGCGTGGCGCACAACGAAAGAGCGGAATCCGCTAGGGTTATGTTGAAGCGGGTTTATCATGGCACGTATCACCAATTCGACAAGCAGCACCTGCACAGGTACGTGGCGCAGTTTGCGGGCAAGCACAACATGCGCCCGCTAGAAACGGTGGCTCAAATGCTGCACGTAAAGGCAAGCTGGTTGGACATCGCGTGCTCTACAAAGAATTAGTGGTGCGTACACCATGAGCAGGAAAGAAGAAGCACGCATGAGATTTGAGCGCATAAGCCGCGTGCCAAGCTTGAACTGGCGTGACCAGGGCTTGTTGTCCTTGGTAAAAGCATGGGCGCTACTGAGGCCCAAGAAAAAGACGGCGGGTGCGAAATCACCGCCGCCGACTTCAACTATAGTATACAATGGCCGTTAGTTTTTAACGGCACGGGTGAAAGATGACTGGTCGCCTCGACTGGATCAATGATCGCTGGCCGATACCGGTCTTGGTAATATTGGCAGTCATAGTAGTATTCTTCGGCTATAGGTTGTGGTATGCCGACCAACTCCGTGTTCGGTTTGCGGATGGGTATTGCCCGATGGGGACTTGGCCACAGCTTCAGGAACAAATTGAAGTTCCCGGGCATACGGTAATCTTGATCGATACATCCAACGAGATCTTGGAAGAAGACGGGGAAGCAGCGTTTGAGAGGATCGGTGCGTTGGTGCGAGATACGCTCCAGGTGCCCTTCCTTCAGAAGCTGTCAATCTACGGGCTACCGGAATCGGAGGATGAGATCCCGAGGCAAACGGGTCGCTCATGGTGTATTCCAAAACAGGGCGCCATGGCAAATGTGCTGTACGAGAACCCGCGGGTAGTAGAAATTGAATTCCGACGATTTTTGCAAAATATAGGAGCGGAGTTCCATAAGCTTGTTGATCGTAAGGAAGCCGATAGTTCTCCCATCGTCGAAACGTTGACCTATCTTGTTCAACATCACGAAGATCTTGATTCGTTTATCATCGTGTCGGATATGCTCCAACACTCATCGATTTGGAGTGACTACGGAGACGTGGAACCGACGTCGGAAGATGTCAGGCGGGAGTGTACGAAGATTAGGCAGTCGGAAGGATTGAAGGCAGTGTTTGTCTACTACATCGATCGAAGGCTCGAAGTGCAGGGGGCCATGTGGCCGACGCCGCGTTGGGAGGAGTGTCTTGGGGATGTCGTTGCAAGTCTACTCAACTAAGGTTCAGAGTGTATGCGATGTGTTGCGGCATGTGCCAAGAAAGAGGAGACAATATGGCCTTGGGCGAGCGTGCCTTTTCGTGTGCGGCCTGCTCGTCAGCGGTGTCTCTGTAGCCTATCGCGACAATAGAAATCCCTGCGTACGTTCGGCGCGCTTGCAGGTCAAGTTATCGCGGTCGTGGAGCGTAATGTCAAGTATTACTCCACCGCCGGTTCCGGGGTCATGGATGCGCCATGTGCGGAGATTTTCCGGCAGCAATACAGCGTGGAATACGCGCGAGGCGAGGGGCTCTCCAATGGCGCCTTCGCCAACGAGCCGCCGCAGTGTACGGTGCGTTATCGCGTTGCGCAGGTGATGATTTGTGCCCAGAACGAGGCCTGCGTGCGCGCAGGTCTCCACCATTTCCCGGGCGTCACCCACATTCAGCGCCAGCGGCTTCTCGCAGAGTACGTGCTTGCCGCTGCGCGCGGCAGCGATCGTTTCGGCCTTGTGCCGTTCGTTCGTCGTACAGATATATACGATGTCAACATCAGGGTCCGCCAGCAGCCCGTCTACGGTGGCATAGGATCGCGGAATGCCGCACGCCTGCGCGAACAGCTTACCGCGTTCTGCGGAGCGGCTCATTACGGCCACGGCGCGGCTGTCGGGCTGCCTGTTTATGGCGCCAATCATATACTGCCGGGCAATGGTACTGGCACCGATGATGCCCCATCCCTTCATTGCCGCCATGGTGCCCTCGAAGATTAAACCTTGGAAGGTACAAAAAGCCGCTGTCTTGTTATTGGCCGGATGCCGCAGCTACCTTGAAGGCATGTCTGCCACTGAACGGGCGCCAATGCGTCGGACTGGCGCCTCGTGGCGCGTGCTTCTACGTGTCTTCTTTTTCATGGTGTGCCCTCTGGCACCCGGTCTCCTGGGGGCGCAGACGCTGCGCGGATTTGTCACGGATGCAGAGGAGGGCACCTCTCTGGAACTCGTCCACGTGGTGCTTTCCTCACTGCAGGGCGGCATGAAAGGTACCGTGACGGACCTGGACGGGTCGTACCTTCTGCCCAGCATCGAGCCGGGTCGATATGTGCTCAGCGCCTCCCGCATTGGGTACGAAGTGTTTACGGACAGTCTCGAGTTTACGGCTGCGGACAGCCGCGTACTGAACATCGAGTTGTCGCCGGGCATTGCGCTGCGGGAATTGGTCGTAGAGTCGGAACGGGTGCGCAGCTCGGCAGGGTATGTGGCCGCGCGGCCGCGCGACATAGCCCGGATCCCCATGCCGGACCTTACCGGTGACCTCGCTGGCTACCTGGCGGCCATGCCCGGCGTGGTGACCGTGGGGGACCGCGGCGGACAATTCTTCATACGTGGCGGTGAGCCTGCGCAGAATCTGGTCCAGATTGACGGCGTGATGGTGTACCAGCCCATGCACATTCTCGGATTCTACTCCGCCTTCCCGTCGGGCATCATCAGTCGCAGCGATATCTATGCCGGCGGCTTCGGCACCCGATTCGGAGAGCGGATATCCTCGGTTATTGATGTGGCGGCGCGCTCTGGAAGCACCAAGCACTTTGCAGGCTCCGCCACGCTCTCGCCGTTTATCAGCAGTGCGCAGCTTGAGGGGCCCCTCATCCCGGGCCGGCTCTCCGTGTTGGCATCGCTCCGCCGGTCACTGGTCAAAGAGGGGGCCTCCCGGCTTATCCGGGGCGATATTCCATTCGATTTCGGGGATCTGTTCCTAAAGGTGGCAGCCAGCATCACAGCGTCGAGCCGCGCTTCCCTGCTGGTGCTCCGCACCCATGACCGGGGTAGCCTCCATGAGGGACCAAGCCCCGACGAGGTCCGGTGGGAAAACAGGTCCGCTGGCGTGCGCTACCTTGTGCTGCCACGCAAGTATCCGCTTTCGGCCGACATACGGGCGTCGTATTCTTACCTGGCTTCGGAGCTGGGTCAGCCCGGGGCGCCAGCGCGGGAGGGCCGCATTGAGAACCGGCATTTTTCCGCGGACGCGACGTTCTACGGCGACAGGACCGATGTGGACGCCGGGATGACACTCCGCGTGATTGCCACGCGGAGCATGCTCGGCGGCCTGTATCAGAATATTGAGGTGGCTTCCCAAAAGGCCGAGCACGTGGCTACGTACGTGGAGCCCGAATTCAGGTTCGGTGCCGGCCTGCGCCTCCGCCCTGGCCTGCGCATTCAATTCTTCGACATGCGCTTTGCCCCATTCGTGGAGCCGAGAATGCGCATCGAGTGGGAGCGCGGGCGCCACCAGCTAAGCGCCGCCAGCGGGCTCTACCACCAGGCCGTGCTGGGCCTTAGCGACCGGCGCGACGCCGCCAGCGTTTTTACTGTATGGACAAGCGCGCCGCGGCCACAATCCGACGGCGACGATGTGCGTGCTGGACGGGCGCAGCGGGCCCTGCACGCTCTTTTTGGCTACAGACTCGTGTTGCCTTCAGGACTCCAGTTCCGTGCGGAGAGCTTCATCAAGCGTCTGGACAATCTATATATTGCGGAATGGACAGCATATCCGCGCTTCACCACGCGGCTGCAGCCGGCGACAGGGAGTGTGCGCGGCTTCGACCTGCGCCTGGAGCTGCGCCGCCGCCTATTCTATGGCCAGGTGAGCTACGGGTATGCGGCCACGCGGTATGCGGCGCAGCAGGCGTCGTTGCAACTGTGGTACGGGGAGGAGGCCCTGGCATTCAACCCTCCGCACGACCGGCGCCACCAGTTGAACGTGCTGCTTTCGGCTACGCTGCGGGGCTTCGAAGCGAGCGCCAGACTGTCCTTCGGCTCGGGCCTGCCGTTCAGCCGTCCGGTAGCCTTCGATGGATTTGTGCCGGTGGACGACATCACCAGCATCGCCTCACAGCCGGGGTCCCGGCGCGTGATCTATGAGCGCCCTTACGCCGCTCGCCTGCCCGCCTATCACCGACTGGATGCATCGGTTGCACGCACTTTCGCAGCAGGCGGCGCTGATGTCACGGTGCAGGCTAGCGTCATCAACCTGTATGACCGAAGCAACCTCTTCTACCTGGACGTATTTACACTGCGTCGTGTGGACCAGCTGCCCGTTGTTCCATCTTTTGGCCTGAAGGTTGCCTTCTGATGCGCTACGTGTATCTTCTCGCTATGGCAGGAGCTCTCGCGCAAATCTCGTGCGAAGAGCACGTGGTAGCCATCGTGGGGACAGACTTCCCGTTTTCCATTTACGGTGCGTTGACGCCACAGGCTGATACGCAGTGGGTGCGGGTGTATCCCATCGAAGGCCAGTTGCAGCCAGCCGGTAGGGGGGCGCTGGATGCCGTAGTCACGACGACGGCAGAGGAACGGGGCACGACGCAGGTATGGCGGGATTCGGTGGTCCTCGAGCCAGCAGGACAATTTGCCCATGTCTTCTGGGCACCGTTTGCCGCCGAGCACGGTGTCAGTTACCGGCTAATGGCCCGTCGCAGCGATGGAGCCTTTTCCAGCGTGGACGTGCGCGTCCCAGAGGAGGCTATGCTGGCGATGCCGCCGCGGGCAGACTTGGCACCCGTGCTTCTGCGCGCGTTCGTGGCAGGAAACGTTCCCAGGCTGATTCGTATTGAAGTAACTTACCGCTTCCGATTTCGTTCGCCCGCCGGGATTGAAATAGGTGCGTCAACGCAGGCATACGACGGCAAGGAGCGGCGGGTTGACGGGGGCTGGGTTATTGATCTTATGCCGGCGGCCGATCTGCGCCGGCTGCAGCGTGAACTCGAACAGCATGTTCCTGTGGATGCATCTATTGGTCTGAAGCTTACGCAACTTGTGCTGCGCCTCATTGTGGCCAACGCTGAATGGGATCCGCCTGGCGGCGCTTTTGACCCGGAAATCCTGGTACAGCCGGGAACGCTCAACAATGTTGAAAACGGCTTTGGGTTCGTCGGTGCCGGCTACCGCCTGAGTGCCACATGGGTGCCGTTTGATACGCTAATCATGGGAAACTGACGAGCAACGCCACATGGACATCGCCGTATGCATAAAGCAGACGCCGGATACCGAAGCGCGTATCCTGCCCGGGCCGGAGGGGCGCTCTGTTGCAAGCCACGAAGGGACGTGGATTATAAGCCCCCATGACGAAACGGCCGTCGAGCTGGCACTGCGGCTGCGTGAGGAGAAAGGCGGCACCGTGACCGTGTACGCCCTGGGGCCTCCGCGAGTAGAGAAGGCCATCCGGGAAGCCCTGGCCATGGGGGCGGACCGGGGTGTTCATCTCGCGTGCGATGAAATGCCCGTGGATCCTGCGCAGGTGGCACAGGCACTTGCTCTCGTGCTGGCGCGTGCGCAGTATGACCTCATCCTAACCGGTGAGCAGGCCATTGACAGCCAGGGTGCCCAGGTGCCGCAGCGCTTGGCGCTGCATCTTGGCCTGCCCTGTATCACGGCTGTGGAGGCGATAGATGTTGGCAGCGACGCGTGTGCGGCGCGGCGCATGGTGGAGGGGGCAGAGGAGCGGGTTCAGTGCGCGATACCCGCCGTAATCGGCGTAAACCGGCGCCTGGCAGAACCACGCTATCCGTCCTTCCGAGGCATCATGCAGGCAAAGCGCAAGCCTATTGAAGCCGTGGCCGCGGAAACGGGAGAGGGCGGACTCACCGTAGCGCGGGTGCGCCTGCCGGAAAGCAAGGCGACAGGCAGGGTGTTCGCCTTCGAGCAGGGCGCCGTCGATATGCTTGTGCACTTGTTGCGTGACGAGGCCAAGGTCCTCTGAGTTCATGTCCACGATTCTTGTTGTAGTGGAGCGGGAGTCTGGTGGCATCCGCGCCGCCAGCCGCGAAGTGTTTACGGTGGCGGCCCAGATCGCCGACGCCACCGGGTCGGACTGGGCAGCCCTGGTGATAGGGCCGGGCGTGGGCGAAATCACGGGACCGCCCCGGGTTTACACCCTTGGCGATGCGCGCCTTGCGGCGTACGATCCGGATATGTATGCCGAAGCAGCGGCCGCCGCGGCCCGCTCCCTGCATGTAGGAATGGTGCTGATGGCCGCCACGGCCACGGGTAAGGACCTGGGAGCCCGCGTGGCGCACCGGCTAGGCGTCTCGCTGGCACAAGACTGCGTGGAAAGCGCGGTGCGCGAAGAAGGCGTGGTCTTCACCCGTGCTCCGTATGGCGGCAAGATCCTGATGGACGTAAAGCTGTCCGCGCAGCCGGTAGTGGCCACCATGCGTCCCAGAGCATATCCGGCATACGGGGCGAACGTCGCGTCTGCCCTGGTAGCGATGGGAGTCGACCTGCCGGAGCGGCGCCTGACGATAGAGCGGAGCATGTCCGGCGAAACGGCCCGGCTCGATGTTGCGGAAGCCGATATTGTAGTAAGTGGTGGCCGGGGGATGCAGGGACCCGAACACTGGCCGCTGCTCGAGGCGCTGGTAGATGTGCTCGGCGCACGGGCTACCCTTGCGTGCTCCCGGCCGGTAAGCGATGATGGATGGCGACCACGCGCCGAGCATGTAGGCCAGACGGGCAGAACGATCGCGCCCATCCTCTATGTCGCCTGCGGCATTTCCGGCGCCATCCAGCATGTGGCGGGCATTGCGGGCTCGCGGTGCATCGTGGCCATAAACAAGGATGCGGATGCCCCCATCTTCCGGATCGCCGATTATGGCATCGTGGGAGATTTGTTCGAAGTGGTCCCGGCGCTAACGGAAAAGATCCGGGCGTCCGTGTAAGAGCGTTTCTTGCACGGATGCTGCCCGGCGGCGCGGGAAGGATCTGAAGCGGCGCGCAGTCACCGCCAGCCCGTCGGCACTTACGCAGGACCTCGCAAGCGCCGCTGGGCCGCAGAGCGTGCGGCCATTCCATAGCCTTCCGTGGCAGATCGCTGGCGCGGATCCCGAATCCGGAGGCAGGCCCGCACTTTGGTGTCTCGCCCACAAACCCGGCGAGCACCGGACCGGCTACCGCGCTTTCGCTGCCCGGTGGATGGGATTGTCCGACTGGGTATGATACCGGTCCACCGGAAGCGGGCAGGGCGTTCCTGGCGGCTCATACGCAGTGCTTCCCGGTGTGCGGCCCGCGCCGGATGCGCTCGTGGCCACGCTCCTCCTTGCGCGCCTCCTACATCCGGCGCCATGCAGGGCACTAGAGCAGCTGCAGGGCATAGCCTAGCGCGCCGCCGCCCAGCACCAGAACGGCGGCGTTGATGCGATATCGAAATACAGCGACGGCGGCCAGTGCAAAGACCACGAGTGGGGGCCAGCCTGCCAGCACGGCTACGCCAAGCCGTACGGTGACAACAGCCATGAGTGCGAGCGCGCTCACGTTTATCGCATCCAGAAAGAATCCCGCAGCCGGCGAGCGGCGCAGCCGCGGTATGAGGGGGTTAAGCATGGCCACGAAAACAAACGAGGGCAGAAAGATGGCCACCGTGGCCACCACGCCGCCCGGGAAGCCTGCAAGCAGTACGCCGATGAATGTGGCGGTAGTCAGCACCGGGCCCGGCGTGAACTGGCCGATCGCGACGGCATCCAGCAGCTGCTGCTCGGTCAGCCATCCATAGTCCTGAACCAGGTTGCCCTCAAGAAAGGCGATGAGTACGTAGCCACTGCCGTAGAGCACGCTTCCCACCTTGAGAAAGAACAGGCCGAGCGCCCAAAGGGAAACATCCCTGGTCGCCTGGAGCGGTGCTAGGAAACCGGCGATGCCCACCGCCAGCAGTCCAGCCTCCATCTGGCGGGCACGGAGGTGGAGCCACGCGAGTCCGAGGAGACCGCCGCCGAGGAGTGCGAGTATTTCGCCGACCCCGAAAAGCAGGGCAATGGCTACCGACATCCCCACCAGGGTCAGGGAGGCGCTCTTCATCGCCGCCTTTCCGAGTCTTCCAAGCGCGGCCAGGATGATGGCAATAACCGCCGGCTTTATCCCGACGAGGAAAGGCTCCACCGCGGGTAGTGTCCCGTAAAGCAGATAGAGCCAGCCGAGCGTCCCGGTCATCAGCGCCGCCGGAACGATGAAACATATGCCGGCGGTGGCCAGTCCGGGGAACCCAGCCCGTTCGTAGCCGATATGCATGGCCATCTCGGTCGAGTTGGGCCCCGGAATCAGGTTTGTGGCGCCCACCAGATCGAGAAAATGCTCACGGCTCAGCCACCGGCGCCGCTGTACGATGTCGTCGTCCATCATGGCGATGGTAGCAGCAGGCCCGCCAAAGCCGATAACTCCCAGCTTTAGAAAGACCCGGGCAAGCTCCCTCAGGCGTTCTGAGCGATCAGACATCAAGAGATGGACCTTACAGTACTTTATGACGAATCGTGCCCACTTTGCCACGGGACCGTGCGTTGGATACGGCAGCGGGACACTATGGGCCGGATCAAGTTCGGCGTGCTGCAGGATAGCCCGGCATGCGGGCTCGACTCGATGGTGGCGTCATGCGGCGGGCGGCGGTACCGCGAATCGAGTGCCGTGCTGCGCGTGGCACGCCATCTCGGGGCGCCGTGGTCCTTCCTCTGGATCTTCATCCTGATTCCGCGCCCGCTACGGGACGCGCTCTACCGGTACGTGGCCCGGCGGCGCCACACTATCTGGACTCGCCCTGCAGAAGGAGAAAGTAGCGTTTGATGAGTTCTTCGTAATCGGGTGTGTAGCCGCGTTCCAGGGCATCGAGAAGGGCCCGGCGTAGGAGGGCGGCCTGCGCCGGATCCGTACCCTGGGGACTCTCGCGCAGTATCTCTTCGCCGCGCCGGCCTTCGCGCCGACGCTCACGCCCCCGCTCCTGCATGCTGCGGGAAGCATCCAGTAGCCTTGTCAGGATTTCCTGCTGCCGCTGCTGTGTGCGTCGGCTAACGCCGCCGCGCTCCAGCTCCCGTATGGATTCTTCCATGGCTTCGGCGATCTTGCCCAGGTCGCCCGTCAGCTGGCGGGCCACGTCCCTGTTGCGGCTCATTTCCCGCAGCTGCCGCTGCATAACCTGCTGCTGCATGCCAAGCTGGCGCATGCGCGCCTGCATGTCTGCTGCCAGACGCTGGCCCTGCGTCTGGTTCAGCATCTGCTGAATCTGTTCGTTGAGCTGTGCCTGCTGGCGTGCCATCTGCTGGAGCTGTTCCGTCATTTGCTCCATGGACATGCCGCTGCCGGCCGAGCTCGACGAAGCGTTCATGAGTTGTTCCAGCAAATCACTGAGTAGGAGCGCCAGTTCATTCAGGTGGGTCATAGCCGTTCTCTGGCCCACAACGGCCTGCGTCCCTCGCCGGTCGGCGAGGGCGGTAGTGGATTCCTCCATGGCCTGCAGCGATGCGCCGGCGAGCCGCTGTACTTCGCGGGTTAGCTGCGGAATTTCCTGGGCCAGGCGCTGGAGGGAGTCGGCGACGGCGGAGAGCCCGTCAGACAGGGCCTGCTGACGCCGGGCCATCTCGCGGTTCGCCGGGCTATCAGCAGCGGCTGCAGCAAGGCGCACGCGAAGCGCTTCCTGGTCGTGGGACAGGAGCAGCACGTCGCGCAGGGTGCGGCGCAGGCCGGCGGCATTGATTTTCATCCGCTGGCTTTCCATGGATTCCTGTAGTTGCTGCAGTTGCCCCTGGAGCTGCTGCATTTGCTGCTGCATCCGGCGCTGGCCAGCATTGGCCTGCTGAAGCTGGCCCTGCTGCATTTGCTGCGCGTTGGCCATCATCTGGTCGGGAAGCGCCAGACGCTCTGTTTCTTCGTTGAGGGTATTCATGCGTTCGTGCGGCGTGTTGGCGGTCTCTTCCATACGCCGGGCAATATCTGCCATGCTCTCTTCCAACTCCTGCATGTCTTCCCTTGCCTGCAGTTGCTCACGGGAGAGCGCGTCATGGTTTTCCTCAGCTCCGGCATCGGCCGTCTCTTCGGCAAGGGCTTGCTGCACTTCTGCAAGGTCCTCTGATCGCCGGGCAGCCTCTTCCAGTTCTTTTTGCAGCTGAAACCGCTTGAACAGCTCCAGGGCACGCTCGATGCGTTCCCGAAACATTTCCTCGTTGAACTCAAACTGTTCAATGGCCTCCTGCATTTGTCGGGGGTCGAGCTGTTCCATGGCCTGCTGGAAGGCCCGCAGGGCTTCCATTAACTCAGGGGACTGGATCTCTTCCGTGACGCGCTGCAGCTCCTGGAACAGTTCCAGCGTTTCCTCGCTGACCAGGGCATGGTCCTCCATTTGCCCGGCAGCAGATTCCAGACGCGTACTGAGCTCTTCAATCCGTTCTTCCAGGCGCTCCTGCGCATCCTGAATGCTCTCCAGCTGCCGCGTGTCTTCCCAGTCTCCCTGGGGTTTCTGCCGGAGCTCATCGCGCAATTCGTCAAACTTCTCTCGGATGGCCTGCGTCTCGCTCAGCAGCGCCTCCATTTCAGATTCGGTCTCTTCCTGAGTCTCGTCCAGCTCCGCATAGCGCTCGGCAAGGGAAGGCATGCGAAGGAGGCGCATGCCGCTTTGCGAAGTCTTGAACCCGCCTACCGCGTCGTTGTCGGCAACTTCGGCGAAGAATTCGACGGCGTCACCAGGCACAATGTCGAGGCCGGTAGCCTGCCCCAGGTCCCAGTCGAGCGTGGCTACCTGATCGAGCGCATCGGATACCGTCAACTCGAGTGGCACGAATGCCGTCATGACTTCGCTGAATCGGCTCTCTGCCAGGCGCCAGTAGAGCCGGAGGCTCGAGAATCCGAAGTCATCATGGAGCCGCATCTCGACGCGGGCCACGAGCGAGGGATCCAGCTCGGAGTTGGATTCGGGGACTATGATGTCAACCGAAGGATGCACATCAGGCACTATTTCTATGCTGTAGGGTATGGGATCGGCATTGCGTACACCGTTAGGGCCCTCGAGAATGACCTGATAGGTGTCGGCCTGGCGGACCGCAAACGTACCGGTGGCACGGTCGCCGTCTAGCGCGAGCGTATCCGCGCCGGCAGCAGCGAATTCAAGCCATGCCGTCGCCACGTATTCCGTGTCGGTCTGGAGCCGGACTGTCGCACGGGTGCCGGCTAGGGCCGTTATGTTGCCCGCGTTCAGCGGCAGCCGCTGCTGTTGCAATCCGGTGTAGGCCGGCGGAACCAGGTCAACCTGCAGCCCGCGGACAATGGGGCGGGTGGCAACGGCTATGGAATACCAGTCGGACTGGACGGATCTTGCCTCGAAGCGGTAGCGAAACGGGTCCCGCACTGCGGCAATGCTGTGCTGGAAGGTGCCAGCAGGATCGGCACCCAGGTCTATTTCCTCCGAGAGCTCTTCGCCTGTGCGCTGGATGTAGAGCGTTGCCGTATGCGGCAGACTGGATCCGGCGGTGCGAGCCGTTATGTTGAGTGTATCACCCCTGACGAGGCGTGCAGCGCCGGGCTCCACGTGGAATGAAAATGGAGCGGGAGGATCGAATTCTGCACTTGGTGAGAAGACGCGGTGCGATGCTCCAAGAAACGTTGTCGGGGCCACCACCGCAAAGAGTAGCAAGCCAGAAACGGGCAGCGCGGCCCAGCGAAGGGCGCGCTTTGCCGGCGCGAAACTAGCTACGCGTTCGAAGTCAACAGGGCTGATCTCGTCTGCCAGCATACGCACCGCTCCATCAACAAGGGCAGCGGGGGCGGAGCTGCTTCTTCCATTTGCCAGATCGAGCATGTTTGCCAATCGGTCGGCAATTTCGGGGTAGCGCTGGCCGACGGCACCTGCCACCATGGTCTCCGATATAGCCGGTAAGAGCCCGGTAAGACGGAGCAGTGGCCGGATAACGTACAGCACAGACGCGATCAGAAGTGGGACGAGTATGCCAAAAAAGAGTATGCTGCGGGGCGTTGTGCCGATCCAGAATCCGGCTTCAATGCCCACGGCACACAGGATCACGGCTGCAAGGACGCCGCCGCAAAGCGCCAGCCCGTGCAGCAGCTTCGCCAAGGAAAGGCGATGCGTGGCCGTACGAAGGCGCGCCTGGATGGCATGCAGGACTGCCAGGGTCTGCTCGTTCATGAACGTATTGGGACAATTGATTATGTACCTAGGGCGCGCTACCGTGTTTCAGATGCGCCAAAGCTTGACAGCTTCAGAAATGACCGCTACCCGGATCCGAAGGCCCGTTCTAGCCTCGCCAATCCACCATCCAACGGTTCTGACTAGGGAGGCAAACATGTGGCCGATTGCAGGCGCTGGTGCTTCGGCGTACCGCTGAAAGGCAACGCCAACTTCGCGTGTGTTCAGCACAAGGAAAGTCCACGGACTTTTAGAGCACTTGGACGGTACATCAGTAATGCCGGCGAAGCGCAATGTGTCAACCCTCGCAAGGGGACTTATATACCTCGGTTGGCAACTGGATTCTAATGCCTTATATTACAGACAGTTGCAATCAGAATACGACGCGAACTCATGGCTTACAACGCACCCGGAAGACACGGCCGCGAAGGCATTACGCTTGTCCAACTTGCAGACAAATTCCCGGACGAAGCGGCTGCCAGCAAATGGTTTGAAGCCACATTATGGCCGGACGGCCAACGGTATTGCCCCAGTTGTGGCAGCGACAACACGCATGAAGCGTCGCATGCCAAGATGCCGTATCGATGCCGCGACTGCAAGAAGTACTTTTCGGTGAAAACCGGAACCGTAATGGCCCGTTCGCCCGTGTCGCTGCGTAAATGGGCCTATGCGATGTACCTGGATGGCACGTCGCTTAAGGGCATCGCCAGCATGAAGCTCCACCGCGATATCGGCGTAACGCAGAAGACGGCCTGGTTCATGCTACAACGCATCCGCGAAGCCTATGCGGGAGTAGGGCGCATCGCCATGGCAGGCCCGGTCGAAGTAGACGAAACGTACGTTGGCGGCAAATGACGCATCATGAGCGCATCGAAACGCAAGCAGATGGAAGGACGTGGCACCGTCGGCAAAACGACCGTAGTCGGCATGAAGGATCGCGATACCGGCACCGTTGCGACCAAAGTCGTATCGGGCACCGACAAGGAAACGCTACAGGATTTCGTGATTTCGCGCACAGAAGACGGAACGACAGTGTACACGGACGACCACAAGTCGTATGATGGCATGCCGAACCGCCAACATGAAACCGTGAAACACAGCGTCGGCGAACACGTGCGCGATATGGCCCACACGAACGGAATTGAATCGTTCTGGGCCATTTTGAAGTGGGCGCATAAGGGTCACGTTCCACAAGATCAGCCCGAAGCACCTCCACCGGTACGTTGCGGAGTTTGCGGGCCGCCACAACGTGCGGCCGTTGGACACGATCGATCAGATGAAGCGATTGGCCGCCGATATGGAAGGAAAGCGGCTTACGTATCAGGCTCTAATTGCCGATAACGGCCTGCCGTCGGGCGCGCGCGCGGCGTGATAGATACAAGTGTAAATAGATCACTATCCACTTGGTCAAACAGTTCTGGCCAAAAATAGACCAATAATGCGTGCATTTGGAAGCTGCTCTAACAATATGTCGTGAGCTGCCCTATAATCCCGGATTATTCACATAAATGTAAAGTCGATGTTCGAAGGCAGGCTTATTGGGTTTGTAAGCTCTTGATTATGTTTCGGTTATACGGGAACATCGTAGTAGTTTTCTCGGTTTGAATACCGAACCATAAATACGCTCAAGGTGAATCCCATGGCCTCCAAAGCAGCTGGACATGTGTTGACGGCACCCTTCAATAAGTCTGCAAAAGTCACGGGGCACCCTTCGGAAAAGTTAACCTCCGATGCCGGAGTCATCTTGCTGCGGTCGCTCTTCATGCTTACCGGCCTCACCGCTCGCCTGGCAGCGGTCCTGCGCGATTCCCGCATTCGGGGGCGCATTACGCATCGCTTTGATGAGCTCTTGCAGCCTGTCTTGCTGCTCTTGGTGCAGGGCAGGATGCGCCAGCGTGATATGCGTCGTCTGCGCCATGAGGCGGCCATGCGCCCCATCGCCTCAATGAAGGCAGGGATGGGTGGGCTGGAAGACGGCAAGCCTTTGGCCTCACAGCCTACCATTTCCCGGCTGTTACGTAGGCTGGGCACAAAGAAGAACCTGGCCAGATTGAGCCATTTCGTCGCCACCTTTGCCATGGAGCGCCTCCTGCATGCCAGAGGCGGCAAGCGCTACGATACGCTGGTCATGGATATAGACGCATTGCCCGTGGATGCCCATGCTCGGCAGCAGGGCAGTGCCTATAACGGGCACTACAAGCGCAACATCTTCCTGCCTCTTATTGCCAGTTGTGCGTAAACCGGCGACATGCCGGGCGCCACGCTGCGTCGTGGCAGTGCGCATTTCGTAAACGACTGCTACGACCTTATCAAAAAGATCGCTCTCAGGCTGCGAACGGATGTGGCCCGGAAGGTGATCGTGCGGCTGGACGCGGCCTTTGACAGTGGAGCGTTATGCAGTAAGCTGGAGCGGATTTGGATTGGCTACATAATGCGCCTGAAGGAAAACGACGTCCTGGCGGCAGTGGCCGAGCCCTATTTGTCGGGCGTTCAACCCGAAGAGGAACAGTGCTATGCAATACCGCGCCCTGTCTTGGGAGCGCGAGCGGCGCGTCGTCTTGGTGGTGCTGCCGAATTCCAGGGAACTGTTCCCCGAGCACTTCTACCTGATTACCGATCATGACGAGCACGCCTAGTCGGCGGAGGAGATCCTGCATCTTTATCGCAGAAGGGGTAAGGCCGAAGCCCACATGGGAGAACTCAATCAAGCCTGTTCCATGGCGCTGTCGTCGTCGCCACGCCCCAAGACCCATTACCGGGGCCTACCTATTCCACGGAAAGAGGAAGCACAGCCGGAAGAAACGCCGTTTTAGGCGCACAATGAAGTCCTTTTGCAGCTTTACCTGCTTGTGTACGAGGTGCTACACGTGGGTCGCTGCACAATGAAGCAGCCGGGAGCACGGCACCTGCACTTGAAGACACTTCAGAAGGAGGTCTTGAAGGTTGGGGCGCCGGTAGTGCGGCACGCACGTAATATCGAAATCCGGATAGCCTTCAGCGCCGCAGCGCTCTGGCGACAGTTCTGGGGGCGCTACCAGCAGCTGACGTGGGTTACCCTGGAATGAGGCCATGCCGCGCCCATTAGCGCAGCATCGGTTCTGGACTGTACGGGCTTATTCAACGGCAGAGGTACGTCTTCACGGTACGCCTTTGCGTCGAAAACAGGCCCTTAGCGGGGCTCATTGCCCTGCATCCACGCCAAAACCAGCTTCGCGGCAGGCTCCACGAAGATATTGCTGCCTTACAACAGAATGTACCACTTCCGACAGCCGCTCTTGCATTGTCTACACCTGTATACTTGCGGCTGGTAAATAATCCGGGATCAAAACAGCCCGCAATCCCGTTTAACTTAACCACAAACAACAGGAAACTAACCCGGCGTCCATACACGCCACCGTAGAAGCCCGATGAGGGGACATATTGGTTAATACTCACGATCTGGCGCAGGATTTTCTGGGTGTCGTTGAGAGAGTTGCGATTGCTGTCGCACACACGATAGGTCGCGGTGACCGGTTTCATTCCGATCATGCCGCCGTGGTGGAGATGCGGGCCCGACTGGAAAACGTGCCGATCAACGGGCGCATTGTGATTGGTGAGGGCGAGCGAGACGCGGCGCCGATGCTACATGTCGGCGAGCGCGTTGGCCGTGGCGGGAGTGAGTTGCCGAATATTGACATTGCTGTCGATCCGCTGGAGGGGACAAACCTTTGCGCTACGGGCGCACCGCGGGCCATCGTCGTGTTGGCTGCGTCCGAGCGTGGCGGCTTGCTTCATGCGCCCGACATTTATATGCAGAAGCTGGTGGTGGGGCCGCAGTCGAAGGACGCTGTTTGTCTGGATGCGCCCGTGAGAGACAACTTGCGGGAAATTGCCAGGTGTCTTGGCCGAGACATATCGGAGCTCGTGGTCGCAGTGCTCGATCGCAAGCGACATGAATCTCTCATTGGGGAAATCCGTGCCGCTGGCGCACGCATTCGACTTCTTGGCGATGGCGACCTGACGGCGGGCATTGGGACGGCAGTGGCCAACAGCGGCATTCATGCCGCTATTGGGATCGGTGGTGCACCGGAGGGAGTGCTTACAGCAGCAGCGATGCGCTGTCTCGGCGGAGAGATCTACGCGCGGCTGGTCATCGATACGCCAGAGATAGCAGCCCGAGGACAATCCTTGGGTATTGACAATCCGCAGAGAGTCTATACTTCATCGGATCTGGCCTCTGGAAAGCAGATCCTTTTTGCCGCGACCGGTGTAACTGATGGCATTTTCATGAAGGGGGTGCGTTTCCTCGGCGAAGGATGTCGAACAAGCTCGATCGTCATGCAGCTAGATCCGCATCTTGTCCGGTTCATCGACACCTTGCACATTTCCGCGCGGCCCCTGCTGCGAGGGCTTCCGTTCTGACATCTTTGGCAGGCAGCGTCGGAGCAAGGTATTTGTTGCCGGGAAAAGAAGCGCCTCCGAAGGAGGCGTGGTGCCCCAACCAATTTGCGTGGTGTCAGCAGGCCGAGTCCTGCTGAGTAGCCGAAGCCCACATGGGAGAACTAAATCAAGCCTGTTCCATGGCGCTGTCGTCGTCGCCATGCTCCAAGACCCATTACCGGGGCCTACCTATTCCACGGAAAGAGGAAGCGCAGCCGGAAGAAACGCCGTTTTAGGCGCACAATGAAGTCCTGCTGCAGCTTTACCTGCTTGTGTACGAGGTGCTACACCTGGGTCGCTGCACAATGAAGCAGCCGGGAGCACGGCACATGCACTTGAAGACACCTCAGAAGGAGGTCTTGAAGGTTGGAGCGCTGATAGTGCGGCACGCACGTAATATCGAAATCCGGATAGCCTTCAGCGCCGTAGCGCTCTGGCGACAGTTCTGGGGGCGCTACCAGCAGCTGACGTGGGTTACCTTGGAATGAGGCCGTGCTGCGCTCGTTAGCGCAGCATCGGTTCTGGACTGAACGGGTTTATTCAATGGCAGAGGTACGTCTTCACGGTACGCCTTTGCCTCTAAAACCGGCCATTCGTGGGGCTCATTGCCCTGCATCCACGCCAAAACCAGCTTTGCGGCAGGCTCCACGAAGATATTGCTGCCTTACAACAGAATGTACCACTTCCGACAGCTCCTCTTGCATTGAGTACACCTGTGTACTTGTGGCTGGTGAATAATCCGGGTTTAAGGGCTTCCTCTCTTTCTGCGAAGCTTGATGGTAAGCTGCCGACATGCTGAGCAATCAGTTTCGCAAGTGATCTAAAGTTCGCTTTCGGCTCACTCCAAAGGAGTCCGTAGGCCCCCATTTCTTTATACGGGGACAGTGCCCAAGATTTCGGAGGCCCATTTAACAACGAAGTGCAACACTTGATTTGGATGACAGCGCGCTAGCAAGCGCGTATTCATCACGCTGATTACATGTGAGCGAGATGATGCCGGTACGCTCCGTTAAGACATCATTGGAGGGTATCAAATGGCGACGGGCTATCATCATCTTTCCTATGAGGAAAGGTGCCAGATTCACGCATTGAGGAAGCGAGCTGATTCGCTGCGCGAGATTGCGCGACAGTTGGGTCGCTCGCCATCGACGATCAGCCGGGAGTTGCATCGCAACAGCGGAGGTAGGGGCTACCGGTATCAACAGGCTACCCGCTTGGCCAGCGGGCGGCGGAGGAAGGCATCGTTGCGTCCACGGAAGATGACTGAAGCGATGTGGTCTCTTGTGCGTGAGAAGCTCGCCCTGCACTGGAGTCCAGAGCAGGTCTCGGGGCGACTTCGTCGTGATGGTGTCGTTTCGGTAAGCACCACATGGATTTACAGGCATAGCTGGGTGGACCGAGCGGCTGGCGGATCGTTGTACAAGCTGCTGCGTCGCCGTGGTAAGCGGTACAACAGGCGTAACAAGAGCGGTGCTGGGCGCGGCCTGATACCGCACCGTGTAGACATCAGCGAACGTGATCCCATTGTAGAGCAGAAGACGCGGATAGGCGACTGGGAGGTTGATACGATCATCGGGGCGAAACAACAGGGAGCACTGGTATCCATGGTCGATCGCGCCTCGAAATTCACGTTTCTTGAGCACGTTGCGTCAAAGGTTGCGATCGGGGTCCGCCATGCGATCATAGGTTGTCTCAGTCCGGTAAAGGACCGGGTACTTACTATCACGGCGGACAATGGCAAGGAGTTCGCTCATCATCGGCAGATCGCCAGCGCGCTTTCCGCATCGTTTTACTTTGCGAGGCCATACCACTCCTGGGAGCGTGGTCTGAACGAGCACACCAACGGCCTGGTGCGAGAGTACTTCCCGAAGGCAACCAACTTTCACACGGTTGAACCGGCAGCGGTGAGGCGGGTGCAAGCGCAATTGAACAACCGTCCGCGCCGATGCTTGGCCTACCGCACGCCGGCGGAGGTTTTCCTTCCTGCACTAGAGGGCGTGGCAGCCTCCGCGTCCATGGTCTGAGTCGGGTCGTCGCCAGAAAGACCCATAGACCATTGTACCATGTTCGGGTGACATCATGCGTGCCTACACGCAGGGGAAGAGCCATGCTCGCGCGTCGGCATTGGCTGCCTCAAAGGTCAAGGAGCGCGAATTTCTTCGGCCAGCAAGCAGCTTCTTCTCCGGTCGGGCTCCGCCCTCCCTCCGAAGAAGCTCGTTTTCCGCGTTGCCTGTGCTATCTTCTGTCTCTACTCAGGGGCATACTACCTTGTCTACAGTTGTTGCACTTCGGACTTTAATTGGCGGACTTAATTTGTCGCCATTAGAAAAAAACAATGGCAGCGTTCCGAATTCAGCCATTCGCCACCTCTACGCGCTCCAATATAGCACCTAACCGGCACCCGCAATCCGTGGTAAGGCACGACACATCCGTCGGCACTGCAAACATACGCAGTTGGATCAGGCCGTATCGAACCTCGGCAACGTTCAGATTCGCTTTCAGCGTTCGAACTTTAGCTGGAATTTCTATCGAGAACCCTCGCTGCTGATCGGTTAAATCGGGCATGGTGGGTGCGTGGGAATACGGGATGTTGTTGGTTTATAAATGTATGCCATTACAACGAAGTTCCGGCGACACATATGTACAGCCATGTTCTTCTAGCATGGTCTAGCCCATGATGGGAATTCTATCATGCCCGCTTGCATGCAACCATGGACTGTGATTACTTAGCCGCTGCCAACATAGTTCTAGGAAGCTCGACCAGGTCGGGTTACCTGCCGAATACAACAGTCGTTCAATGCGTGGACTGATCGTCCACGTCGGCAAATAGGCGGGGCATCTTTGCACGCGCTCGTCCGAGCGTAAGCTTCCGAAGCACGATGTTGGCATGGCCCGGCACTTGTTGTGCCAAGTCGTTCTTTCGGAATCGGCAACCAAATCCCACCCGCCATGACACGTCTAGTCCTGCTCTCGATAGCTGCCGTCGTGCTAAGTGGATGTGGCACCCTAATCCTGCCAGCCCCGGTAGATGTTCAGGTTAATTCGGACCCGCCGGGTTCCACCATTACGGTCGATAGCAACGTTATGGGCATAACGCCCATGCAGATCCCGTTCGACAACAACTAGAACCACATCGTTAGCGTAAGCAAGAACGGTTACCGTACGGCATCCTGTACTTTGCGAGCCAACACCAATACCGCTATCGTAGTTATGGATGTGTTTCCCTTATCCGGACTAGGTATTGCCTTGTTAGTCGATGCTATAACGGGCGGATGGAAGGAATTAGAACGCACGGACTGTAATTTGGTGCTTGAAGCTCAATAGGGCAGATTGCGTTTGCCACTCTCGGTTGTCCTCGGGATATTGGATGGGCACAACCACCTTGTTCTACACCAAATCGCAACGTAACAATGAAGAAGCGCCCATCGAAACCGGTCCACAAATACACGCCCGGCCTAAAAGCGGACTACGCCGGAGTCAGCCCCGAACAGATCGCCAAAGCCGTGCTCACATACAAGCCGTTACACGCAACCCGGTCCGACTCGAAGAAAAGCAGCCGGGAGAAGGTTTGAGTTAAAGCTGTCAACCTAGATACGATAAGTCCCTAATGAAGAGGCCTTGGAACGGGCACCGCAAAGAGCCGTTACCTCGAAGCCCCGATATCGACACATAACCATAACGCTTCAGAATTAGGTTCGGGTGGCGTCACGAGATTCAAGAAGATTCGTCTTTGTCGGTCCAGTGCATCCTTATCGGGGCGGCATCGCTCATTTCTTGGAAACGATGTATTGGGGTATGCAGGCGCGCGGGCATGAGGTTAGTGCGGTGACATTCAAGCGCCAATATCCCGCATTACTATTTCCCGGTAAGACCCAGTTCGAGACCAGCGCGGTTGAGCAGCCTCTACCAGCCGTACGCATAATTGACACCATCAATCCGCTGACCTGGTTCAAGGCCGCTCAATACATCGCACGGTTGAAGCCCGATGCGTTGATATTCAAGTATTGGATGCCCTTCCTTGCGCCCGCCTTCGGGACAATTGCGCGGCTCGCAGCCCGGAGAGGAGCCAAGGTGCTCGTGGTTGTGGACAACGCTATTCCCCACGAGCGACGCCCAGGCGATATCGTCTTGGGGCGCTATTTCTTGCGGGCCGTGCATGGGTGTGTAGTGATGTCTGATACCGTCGCGCGGGACATGGTTAGATTGGGCGTTAGCGCTCCAATGCGTCAGGTCGTCCATCCCGTCTACGACCTGTTTGGAAAGGCTATGGCCCGCAGTGAAGCGCGCGCGTTGCTGGGTTTGCCGCCAAGCGGACGATTGTTGCTGTTCTTTGGATTCATTCGGAGGTATAAGGGATTACACGTGCTGCTTCAGAGTATGCCCCGCATCATCCATGCATTGCCCGATGTAAAACTGCTTGTTGCCGGCGAATTCTACGAGGACGAAGCGTCCTATCGGACACTGATCGAGCGTTTGGGCCTGCATGATCACGTTCGGATCGACGCGGCATACGTCTCCAACGATGCCGTTGCACGCTATTTTTCCGCCGCCGATATCGTAGTACAACCCTACATAACGGCTACGCAAAGCGGCGTGGCCCAGATCGCTTTTCAATTTGAACGTCCATTGATTGTCACGGATGTCGGCGGGCTCGCGGAAGTGGTGCCGCACGAAAAGGTCGGCCTCGTAGTTCCGCCCGATGACCCCGACGCGTTGTCAGCTGCCGTGGTGCGCTTTTTTGCGGATGGGATGGGGGACCGGTTGACGGGAGGTGTCCGTCGGAAAAAGCTCGAATACAGCTGGGATCGACTCTACGAGGCGGTGGAGGCGCTGACATAAACCGATTTGGCTCCGGAACCTTCGATTAACTCTCCGACGGCGATCATACTCTGCGGTGGGCTCGGCACAAGATTGGGCTCGCTTGCTGCCGACCGTCCCAAGGTGCTCGTGCGCATCCACAGTAGACCGTTTTTGTGGTACCTGCTGCATCACCTGCGTAGCCAGGGCGTCACCGACGTGGTCTTGGCTACGGGGCATTTGGGTAATATGGTCGCCGACTATGCGGGCGATGGTGTGCGGTGGAAACTGAGAGTGCGGTCTATCAGGGAGCCTGAGCCACTCGGCACCGGCGGCGCCGTCCGATTGGCCGCTGACACGATGGGATTGGGGGATCCGCTGCTGATTATCAATGGCGATACCGTTTTCGACGGCTCGATCGCTCAACTTCTAGCCTTTCACGATGCGAAGCCGCACGCGCAGGGCAGCCTGGCGCTGGTTCGCGTGCCCGATCCGCGCAGATACGGACGTGTCGATCTGGATCCGGCGGCTGGAACGATACGTGAGTTCGTCGAGAAAGAGGCAGGTTGGGCAGGACGTGCCTGGATCAATGCGGGGATGTACGTACTTGGTCCGGAGCTCGTTGCGGGTATTGACGCAGGGCGGACGGTATCGCTGGAAAGAGATATATTGCCCGCCTGGGTGGGACGAGGGCTGTATGGATGTCCATTTCCCCGGGCTCGCTTCCTCGACTTCGGGACTCCAGAAGACCATGAGCGGGCCTCTACCATGCTGCCGCTGTTTTCGGGCGATCCTCTCGTCTGTAAGTGAATTTACGCCCGATGATGCCGGGCCTTCCGTCAGTCTGCAACACGGCAATCCCATGGACCTTTGAGCAAAACAATTCGATCCCGAGCGCCCCTGCGCCTCGCATTTGGCGGTGGCGGCACGGATGTGGCGCCTTACTCGGATGAGTGCGGAGGGTACGTACTCAACGCGACGATCAATCTTTACGCATGGGTTACCATTGTGCCCAACGATTCGAAGATCGTTCGGCTCCGATCATTCGACCACGAAGAAGAGGTCAAATTCGTCATAGATTCCGATAGGCACGACATTGAGGTTCACGGCAATCTGATGCTGGCCAAGGGCGTGATCGATTCCCTGGATGCAGCCGGCCGCATTTCCGGTGGCTTCGATCTCTACACCCACACCGACTGCCCTCCCGGCTCGGGACTGGGCGCGTCCTCGACCATGGTTGTGGCGCTTGTCGGAGCTTTCGACCGATGGCTGCAACTGGGTATCAACCGCTACGAAATGGCCGAGCTGGCCAGTCAAATCGAAAGGGTGGATTTAGGTCTAAAGGGGGGCAAACAGGATCAGTACGCGGCAGCATTCGGAGGCTTCAACTTCATGGAATTTCGCCGAGGGGACGTTTTGGTGAACCCCCTGCGCCTGCCTCCCGAATGGATCAGCGAGCTGGAGTATTCAATAGTATTGGCCTTCACCGGACAGCAGCGAAATTCAACCGATATCATCGAAGACCAGATTGCCAATTATCGGCAACGGCGAGAGGAATACATTGCGGCTATGGACCGGACCAAGGCCATGGCATTCCAAATGAAACATCTGTTGTTGAAAGGCCGGTTCCAAGCATTTGGCAACCTGCTGCACGATTCATGGACGGCCAAGAAGGGCATGTCGGACAAAATCAGCAATACCAGCATCGAAGAGATATATGAGGCGGCACGTGAGGCGGGTGCACTCGGTGGCAAGGTATCGGGTGCCGGTGGCGGCGGTTTCATTTTCTTTTTCGTGGATATCAACCGGCGGCACCATGTAATCCGAGCACTTGAACAATTGAGCATCAGCGGCCTGCGAAGTATCCAGTTTGGTTTTACCGACGCAGGAATACAGACGTGGATCCGATAGCTGCCATGGCGTTGTTCCATAGGCATACACACAAGGCGGGGTGCGGTCAAAGAAGAGGCCCACCACTGTGGCACAGCATCCAAGGATGCACCATATAGGAGGAACGTCTTGCCATTCGGCCGCGAGGGAGGGCCGCGGTGCAGCTCCGGGCCGCAGGATCCTGTGGTAGGCTCGCCCGGCAAAATCGGAAGGCACTATCTTGTGAGTATCCTATCCACTGCGCTGTGAAGTGTGCCCCCATGTTTGATTGCTACCCGGTCCGTAGCCTTCTGTGTGCTACACACCGTGGCGAATTCGCGCAGGGCCTGCCGACCAGCTTTGGATCGAGCTCGGCGTCGGTGATTGATGGTGCGCCTTTGTGTGCCACCCCCCCGGGTGTCGCTGACACGCGCGCGACGGCCACCGGGGCGCACCGCCCGTTTCTGCTGTGTAATTCGCCCATGATCGCTGCGTGCACGCGGAAGGTGCACGAGCCGTGCGGGCCCCCCAATCGCGGCGCAACAGTATGGCCGCCCGTTGGTGGGGTCGGTATATGAGGCCGGTTACACGTCGAGCCGTCTTCCTGGATCGGGACGGCACGCTGAACCAAGAAGTCCATTATCTATTTCGGCCCGAGGAATTCAATTGGATTCCCGGGGCACCGGAAGCCGTCCGCACCTTGAACGAAGCCGGGTGGCTGATCATCGTCGTCACCAACCAGGCGGGGGTGGCGCACGGCCGCTACGCCGAAGAGGATGTGCGCCTGCTACATGCCTTCATGCAGAAGGAGTTGTCCAAGTCAGGCGCACATGTCGACGGTTTTTATTATTGCCCCTACCATCCGCGCGGCGTCATCAATGCCTACCGGCGAAGCAGCCGTGACCGCAAGCCGGGGACGGGATTGTTCGAGCGCGCACTCAGGGAATGGCCGATCGATCCCGCCAGCTCCTACGCGGTGGGCGACCGCAACACGGACTTGAAGCCGGGGCGTCTTTTGGGAATGACGACGATGCTTGTGGAAACGGGGTACGGCCTGCAGGAGAAGGTCACTACCGAGGCTGACTACGTAGTGGAAGATATCGGGGCCGCCGTTGCCGCAATAGTAAAGCCGCAGTCCAAAATTAGGTAGCAGCCCCGGTTACTCGAAGATCTGGCCCTGGCCCGCAGCGATGGCCGGCAACTAAAGCTGCTTAACGCCCGGTCCTGCCTTGACGTACTGGTCCTGGATGACTGGGGCCTTACGGATACACAACAGGAGGATCTCCTTGAACCGCTTGATGATCGCCATCAAATACGCTCCACGATCGCCACCAGTCAGATGCCAGTCCGCAACTGGCTCGAGGCCATGGCCAATCCGACCCTGGCGGACGCTTTTACGGCTCGTGCGCACGGCGCATCACATTACACTCCAGGGCGATTCGATGCGAAATCACTTGTCTGAACGGCCAGGCCCCTCGCATCAAAAAGCCCCGTGACTTCGTTGATACTCAACGCCCATCATAAACACGTACCCCAGCTCCATCAGACCCGGCGAGGTGTCCGCAATGAATCGGAATGGAGGTGCGAAATCGCCTGGATTAGCCTGTGATATCGCTGGATTATACAAGTATGAACATCTATCTCAAAGAACTGCTCAAACGGTATCCCCAGCTCAACAGCTGCGGGCTAGAGGTCCAGGCGGCGTATGACTTGCTTTGCCGCTGCTACGAAGCAGACGCCATTGTGTACCTATGCGGAAACGGGGGCAGTGCGGCTGATGCACAGCACATCGTGGGGGAGTTAATGAAATCCTTCTCGCGCCGGCGCAAGATGTCGGCCGCGATGGCCAAGCGGCTGGATGACGACTATTTGGCGGAGCATCTGGAGGGTGCCTTGCGTGCTCTTGCCCTTACAGGGTCAGGAAGCCTTGCCACGGCATTTGCCAACGATGTAGCGCCTGAGCTCGTATTCGCGCAGCAGGTATTGGGATATGGCCGGGCTGGCGATGTGCTATGGGGGCTAAGTACATCAGGCAACTCACGCAATGTACTTCATGCGTTAAGGGTTGCCCGCGCGAAAGGGATGCACACGCTCGGACTGACAGGGCAGGATGGCGGAGCTTTGACCGCGTTGTGCGATGTGTGTATCCATGTCCCAGAATCGGAAACATTTAAGGTGCAGGAATTGCATTTACCGGTATACCACGCACTCTGCCGCATGCTGGAGGCGCGCTTTTTCCCGTAGTAAGTGTAGGCAAGAAGGACCATTACGGAATGCACATATCTACCCGGATTATTCACCAGCCAAAAGTATACAGGTGTAGACAATGCAAGAGGGGCTGTCGGAAGTGGTACATTCTGTTGTAAGGCAGCAATATCTTTGTGGAGCCTGCCGCAACGCTGGTTTTGGCGTGGATGCAGGGCAATGAGCCCCGCGAATGGTCTGTTTTCGAGGCAAAGGCGTACCGCCAAGACATACCTTTGCCGTTGAATAAGCCCGTGTAGTCCAGAACCGGTGCTGTGCTAATGAGCGCGGCACGGCCTCATTCCAAGGCAACCCACGTCAGCTGCTGGTAGCGTCCCCAGAACTGTCGCCAGAGCGCTACGGCGCTGAAGGCTATCCGGATTTCGATATTACGTGCGTGCCGCACTATCAGCGCCCCAACCTTCAAGACCTCCTTCTGAAACGTCTTCAAGTGCATGTGCCGTGCTCCCGGCTGCTTCATTGTGCGTAAGCGTCTGGTGAAGCACACCTTGCGTGGGTGAAGGACTGGTCAGGAGATTGTTGCCTGACCCGAGGATCAAAGCCCACGACGCATGCGCAAGCCCAGACGCACGGCGGAAGAAATGTTTCCGCTGGTAGCACAGTACCTGGCGGGGAGCCAGACAGCGGAGGCCTTTTGTGCCGAGCACGGAATCTGCCGTTCACAGCTGTCTTACTGGCGGCACAAGTATGGTAAGAAGGCCGCTGCATCCGAAGGCGCAGCCTTCCTGGAGATAGGGGCCTCTGCTCCACGTGAGCAGCTACAGATGGAGGTGGCCTATCCGAGCGAGGTGCGGCTGCGCTTCTTCGTGCCGGTATCCTCCTCGTTCTTGGCGACGCTGGCTAAGCCATGATCGGGCTGGGGCCTTCTTGCCGGTACTATCTGCAGCGCAAGCCCGCCGACATGCGCAAGAGCTTTGACGGCTTGTGCGCTCTGGTGCACTCGGGCCAGGGGAAGGACCCGATGTCGAGTGATGTCTTTGTCTTTGTAAACCGAAAAAGGACGCATATAAGGCTTCTGGTATGGGATAGGAGCGGCTTCGCCCTTTTTTGCAAACGGCTGGAAGCGGGCACGTTCGAGGTGCTTAAGAGCGACAAACCGACGTGGGCACAGATGGTGCTGCTACTGGAGGGGATATCGCTAAAATCTCTCAAATACCGGCGCCGCTATGTGGTGAGGGGCTAGGGAGTAGGCAAATGACTATCTAAGAAAACGTGACTTTATGCTTGCATCATCTGTTGAAGCATCATGCAAGCCACCTTCCCCCACCTCTTCCGCGACGCTTGAGCTGCCCAGCGAGGAGTTGGTAGGTCTGCGCCAGGAAAACAGCCGGTTGCGCGGGGAGAACGCCGATCAATGTCTGCGATTGGCGGAGCTTGAGTTTCAACTGGCCGAACTCCTGCGTCTGGTTCTTGGTGCCAGGAGCGAGCCGTTTGTGGCGGAGCCGGACACGCAGCAGGGAGCGTTGTTTGAAGAGGCGGAGTGTGTGGCGCCATTGCCGCAGCCCGAGACCATCACGATAAAGCGGAGGCTGCCTGCTGCGAAGCGGGCTGCTGTACGCCAGGTGTTGCCTGCGCATCTGCGGCGCGAGGTGATTGTCATCAAGCCGGAAGAAGGCACGGCGCTTCTCAATCGGCAAGGAGGTGACGGAGACGCTGGATAAGAGGCAGCCAAGCTGAAGGTGATCCGGCGCGAGCGTCCCAAGTACGTGGACCCCGCCAATGAGGCCAGAGGCGTGATCATGGCAGAGCTGCCGCCGCGCCTGATTGACAAAGGGATGGCGGAGCCGGGGCTGTTGGCGCATGTGACGATCGAGAAGTATTGCGATCATCTGCCTTTGTACCGGCAGCGGCAGCGTTTTCAGCGGGAAGGCGTAGCGCTATCGACCTTGACGCTGGGAGGCTGGATAGCGCAGTCGGCATGGCACCTTGGGCCGCTGTATGATGCACTCAAGCAGGAGGCGCTCTTAAGCGGGTATCTGCAGGCGGATGAGACGCGTATCCAGGTCCAGGATCGAAAGAAGAAGGGCAAGACCCATCGGGGTTTTTACTGGGCGTACCACACTCCGGAGCAGAAGCTGTTTGTGATGGAGTATCGCAAGAGCCGTGCCCGTGCAGGTCCGGTGGCGTTCTTGGGTGGGTATGCGGGAGCGTTGCAGACGGACGGGTATGTGGCCTACAACGTCTTCGATGCGCATCCGTCTATGACGGTCTACGGATGCATGGCGCATGCCCGTCGCAAGTTCTACGACTGTCGTAGCTACGAACCGGAGAAGGCCGAGCACGTGTTGACAAAGATCAGGCGACTCTACGCCATAGAGCGCAGGCTGCGCGAGGAAGAGGCAAGTCCTGCTCGGCGGCGGCAGGTGCGCCAGGAGCAGGCCCAGCCGGTACTGGCGGCGCTGAAGCCTTGGCCCATCCGGGGCTGCCGAGGAGTGTGTGGGGCAAGGCCGTTCGTTACATGCTAAACCGATGGGAGAAGCTGACACGTTTTCTGTCTGACGGCAGAATCGAGGCTGACAACAATCTGGTCGAGAATGTGATACGCCCGCTTGCCGTGGGACGCAAGAAATACCTGTTTGCAGGTTCGCATGCGGCAGCCGAGCGGGCAGCGGTGGTCTATTCTCTTCTCGGCACATGCAAGTTGCACGGAGTAAATCCCCAGGCCTGGCTTGCCGACGTGCTGGAGCGCATTCCGACTCATCCTGCAAAGCGCGTGGCACGCCTCTTGCCCCATCGCTGGCAAGAGGCGCAGCAAGCTCTAGCATCGGAAGCTGTCCTGCAGCCATAAGGCAAGCTGCTCCGGGTTGCAAAACGCACCGGCGTATTCAGTGCGGAGAGTGACCTTCCCCGGACGCGCCCGGCTGCAAAAGGACCTATCCGCTTAGCGGCAAGCCGACCACACCCGAAAAGATCGTCAGCTCTCCCACCCGCTACAAGTCCGATCTCCCTCGCAAAAGGGGCCTAGTCTGTCCTACCCTGTACTTGCCCGGACGCTTACCATTGTGCAGCGACCCAGGTGTAGCACCTCGTACACAAGCAGGTAAAGCTGCAGCAGGACTTCATTGTGCGCGTAAAACGGCGTTTCTTCCGGCTGCGCTTCCTCTTTCCGTGGAATAGGTAGGCCCCGGTAATGGGTCTTGGCGGAACTTTGGAATTTTTTTAATTTCGGAAAGCCGGTAAACCCCTGCAAAACAGCGATGCAAACTCACTGCCTTATTCTATGACACTACAGTTTTAGGGTCGTGTTGAGTGCGCTTTGTAGACGTTGTGATTGGATTGCAGTCCCATGACCATAGCGATGCGTCGCTGGAGGGGACCCGGATCTGCATCCCGCTTCAGTAGAATGCAGGTGCGCCGGTCTTTTGGTAATACCGTGGTGATGCGCTGCCACTGGTTGAGCTCAAACTGCAGCGTAGCCCAACTGCTGTGGATGTGGTACTGCTTCAACTGCGTGCGAATAAGGTGTACCGCGTGATAAGCCAACACCGAAAGGAAGATATGCGTCTCAATGCGTGCATCCCGGCTGTGGTATATGGGACGCATACCTAGTTCTGACTTTAACGTCCGAAACGTACGCTCAATGTCTGCCAGCTGCCAGTAGGTGCGGGCGATCCTTGAGGCGGCCCAGTCCGTGTGACTGGTACGCAAGACGTAGTCGCCTGCGGCTTGCGTCTTCTGCTTAAACGCGGCCTTGTGCGTAAACGTCACCGCCTCGGCCAGCGTACTGTCCTTTTTTCGCTGGACCTCAATGTTATACTGGTAGGCGACATGCTTATGTTTTTCGATCTCACGAGCGAGCCTGCGCTGTAGCTTGTCATAGTCCTTGACGCAGCGCGGCTTCGCGAGCCCCTCTTGCAGTTTCGTGAGTGCGGCTTCAAATTTTGCACGCCTGGCGTCCAGTATGCTGTCACCGGTGCTCTTGCGCGCCGCACTTTGCAGGTAGTATCGCGCCTCTTCATCCTTGTCTTCCATGCGCCAGGCTTTGATGGCGATGCCGCTGTTGGTATTCCAGCACTCATCAGGCGTATCCTCTGGTGCGGGCGGCGTCTTGCTGCGCTGCACACAAATCCAATCCAGACCTTTTTCCTTTAACAACAGCAGATTGGCATGGGTGGCGATGCCCGCGTCCATGATTACGCTCACCCGGGTGCTGCTCAGCTCCTCCACAGCTTTCTGCAGTGTCTTGGGTTCGCTGGCATTGCCGGGAAGGATGCGCGTGCTACGCACAAATCCAGACGCGTCCAGCGTTAAGGCTAACGTCACCAGCGGGCTGTTCGATCGTTTTTGCTTGCTGCGTTCATACTCCAGGAGCGCACCTTTCTTGCGACCGGTGTAGAAGGTGTTGGTCAGGTCGAAAAGAAGGAGCGTTTCGCTAAAGCCAAGTAACTGTTTCGCATTGTCATATAGCCCGTGCTGCAGCTTCTCGCGCAGCGCATAAAGCCGATCGCCGGCCCGATACAGCGTGCTTTCGCACGGCACCTCCAGGTCCAACAGTTCCAAAATTGCGGAGGCCTCCTTCATCCAGCGCTGCGTACGGGCTTCACTCCCGGGTGCCATCATGCGCCCAACCACCAGCACCAACGCCATGCGAATATCCTTTTCTGGCATGCCCATACTGCGCAACAGCGCCGCAAAGCCGAGTTGCTTCAAGGCTTGCAGACATACGCGCTCGCCCCCGACCGTGCGCGCATCCGTATGATGCACTGCATCGGTAATGATGGCGTCACGGTCGTCGCGCCCGGCGTCCACATCGTAACCCTTCTCGCGCAGGCGGCGGACGATCTCGTCTGCGGTGCGCACCAGCTTTTCATCTTCCAGCTGCAGCATTTGCTGCCCACGCATCGTAGCTGCCACCCGATTGGTCAGCACAGGCCAGTCGGCCTCTGGAATATCGAAGTCTTGTCCGAGGTTAAGGATCGTCTTCTGCTTGGGCATGCCCATGACTCGCCGGTTTTCGAGCAGGCCGTATCCGAGTTGCCGCTTGCCGTTTTTGAGCTTATGACTCCGTTTTCGGATGTACATCGCGCTGTATACAGGTGATGAGTCAAGTTAAAGCAAGGCGTTGCGAATAATGTGAAGACATAATGAATACCACAAAAAAGCACTACATTGAACATCGTGAGCCGTACAGCATAAATAACATGTATGCACACAATGTCTTAATTCGTCGATTCGTGCAGATTGGTGCCCAATACGCTGGAATTGGTAGTACTCAGCCCCAATCTGAGGTCGGAAATGACAAAGTTCCGTTTAGCTTCACAAGGGGGGATGGTGCCTTGCAGGCGCAATGCGCCGAAGTCACTGGAGCGCCTGCGGACGCTAGTGCGGGCACTGACGCGCCGCGTACGTGATGTGCGCTTCCGTCAGCTCATCCTGGAGCTGTCCCGCTTCTTGCAGGGATGGCGGGCCTACTATGGCTATTGCGAGACCCCATCAGTGCTGCCTAACATGGATGGCTGGATCCGTCGTCTGCTGCGGGTCTACCTGTGGCACCCGTGGAAACACCGGCGGCGACGCTACCGCGCCCTGCGCAGGCAAGACGTGCGGCACTCGCTGGCAGCCAAGCTGGCTGGCAGCGGACGGGGCACATGGCGCCTCAGCGCGGTACCCGCCTTATGCTATGCCCTTCCCAATGCCCTCTTCGCCCAGCTCGGACTGGTGTCGCTGGCACCAGAGCCGGGTCGCTCAAATCCATTGAAACGCCGTGTACGGACCCGTACGCACGGTGGTGTGGGAGGGAAGGGGCCGTGAGGCCCCTTCCAATCCCGATCGATACCGGAGCGAAAGCGATCGAAATAGCCACCGGACCCTACCGTAGGCGGGCCAGCCCCCGACCCTACTAAAACAGGTTTGTTTCCTGGCCTCGCCCCCATCCCATTACCGGAAGCATAGGGTGGACCGGCAGGAAGAAGCAGAGCCGAAAGAAGCGGCGTTTCACGCGCACAACGACGTGCTGCTGCATCTCTATCTGGTACGGTACGAGGCGCAGCATCTGGGCGCGGTATGATAAAGCAGCGGTACATGCATTTGAAGGCGTTCCGGAAGGAGGTCTTGAAGGTCGGATCGTGCAGCATGCACGCAATATCGTGATCCGGATAGCTTTCAGTGCCGTAGCGGCTTGTCGACGGTTCTGGAAGAGCTATGAGCAATTGAAGTGGGTTGCCCGGGCATGAGACGCTGCGGCTGGCGCACCGCAGCACTCGTTCTGCAGGCTAATTCAACGGCCCAGGTGCGTCTGCACCAAATGCATGTCCCTTGCAAAAGGTCTCTATTGGGGCTCATGGCCCTGGATTCACGCCCAAATCCCTCCTGAGGCAGGATCGAAAACGCTCATGCTGCACCGTAACGGCGTCTACCGTCTTCGTTACCACTTCCTTAGATCTTCCTACAGCTGTTGAATGCCGCTCATGAATAATCGAGGGTAAAATGACGCGAGGCATTCAAGCTGGTTCGCTCGCACTATTTTCGGCCTCGCTGCCGCAAGCCGCCTATTTCGGCGCCACACGCGGCCCTTGGCACATCCAGGTTTCGGCAGGCTTCGGAAGCACTGAGCGCGGGAGAAAAGGTCGGCACCGTCGCCTTGGTCTTTGCTCTTCCGCGGTCTGGACGCTGATGCCAAACGCTGATGAGATTTATTTCTGCACTATGACGATCGTCCACCCTACTGTACCTTCTCGCCAAGAGCCTTGACTTCTTTGAGTGCCACTTCAATCGGCAACGTTAGTAGAGCCACTTAACCGGCTGCGTGATGCCCCGTGCCAGCACGGGGCATTGTCTCGTTGCTTGCGCCACTGAGAATGAGCGGAGGCGTAGAGTCCTTCGCGCAAGAGTGCATCTAAGGCTTTCGGATCTTTGCATGTATTGGACGTCTTGAGAATCTGCAGCTTGTAAGCGGTCGATAATCGAAGGTGAGTGGCTTGCGGAATAATGTTGTTTGGCCCTGCCCCCGGGTAGCGCACGGCTGCGGTAAGTCATCACTCAGTTCGGTGCTGAAGTCGACCCACTCTGGCACACTATTCGACTGCTGTGAAAAGTTGACTCAAATGTAAAGATTCGCGGATAAGCGATCTGAAGCGAATGAGGATAGAGCCGGAGTTCTTTGTTTTGCTACAATCGCTGCGCCGATTGCTGGCCATAGGTAGGGGGGGGCTTCTTTGGTACTTGAACGCCTGTCGGTCGCAGTGCGGCATTGCCATGATCGCCATCCTATTGAGTTGCTTGGGCGTGGGGAAGGTCACGGCACAAGCCGGCGTTACTTTGAGCGTGGATCCGAGCGTTCTTGACGAGGGCTTAGGAGAGAGAGAGGTGACCGTAAAGGCTGTCCTGCAAGCCGCCCGGCCTAGCCCTACGCTCATTACGCTGTCATTTGGCGGCAGCGCATCATTTGGAACCGACTACGTGGTGGATAATGCGGACCCTCAGATTACGGTAGTGGCGGGTGTTTTACAAGGATCCGTCACTATTGCGCTAACGCCTACAGACGATACCTTCTATGAGACGATTGGAGGCAATAACTACGAAATCATTGAAGTGCATGGCAGCAATGCAGATGGTCTGCAGGTTCAATCGGCAACACTCCAACTCTTTGACGATGACGACGTCCCAGAGGTTGAGATACGTTTTATACCGCTGCATCATTGGTTTCGTTCAGAGGCTGATGACGACCATACAACTACCTTCGAGTTGGTATTGCGGGGGGGGGGGACAAGTTTTGAGAGGGATGCTGAATTTCGTGCCGATACGAACGAAGGATTCGAAGGAAGTGCGACGTACGGGGAGGATTACACGGCCACTCCCGAAGAATGGCTTCCAATAGTTCTACCGGCTGGCGCGACCACGGTAAGAAAGGACGTTACCTTCCACGTAATTGAAGATGATATTGGGGAAGGATATGAAGGGCTTAGTGTGTGGGGGCGTGGACTCTATATTAATGACCAGCGCATTACTTCCGTCCACAACCCTGGTCGCAGTCAAGTTTTTGGCATTGTTACCAACGACGTCATAGAGCTAGACCTGACCTTCGATCCACGCGTGGACATGCCCGAGAATGCTGGGCCTACGGAAGTGACATTCACTGTGGGACCACCTTACGCTGATCCTAGTTTTCGTCCGGACGAAGATCTCGAAATACAGCTCTATATACATTCAATTAGCACCGCGGACAATCCGCAGGATTATACGATTGCCCCTTGGCCCCCTTCTTCAATCTGGTGGCGGACGGGCGACCGCCGGTCCGAAGGTTGGACGGTGACCATTACGCCGGTTTTGGATGATGATTACGATGAGCCGTTTGCCGAACAGGTGACCATTCGCGGGGATGTTGTGAATAGTGATGGATACACGCTCGGACACGGGGAGAGTATTCAAATTCATAATGTTGCGCCATTAGCAGTGAATCATGTGCAATTTGGGGCGACATATACGCACCCCGAATATTTTTTTCTCGGCGAACGAATAACCCTTTCGTTTCATCTTACACAGGAAGTTTTTTTCAGGGGCACGGGCATGACATTTACGATCAATCTTGATAGCGGTCCCGTCCTTGCCAATTGCGAAGGACGTAGCACTGAGTATGCTGTGCGTTATATGTCCTGTTATTACGTTGTACAGGCCGGGGATTTTGATGCCGACGGTATGGAATTCGAGATAGATGCCATCAATTCGGGTGACATCCAGCTTTACGATTCCGAAGACAATCCCCTTTCTATAGATTGGACAATTCCTGCACGGCTGATATTGGGATGGCGGGGAAGAAAGGTAGATGGCACTAGCCTCTCGTATGGAATCTTGCCATCGGTGGAGAGCTTCCAGGAAGGAGAAGGAGCCGTTGAAGTTAGAGTAACCGCCACGGAGAAATTCGCCAAGACACACCGGCAAGATGTAACAATAGAGCTTGCATTCAGAAATGAGACGACCACCGATCAAGACTATGCGGTGACGGGGAATAAGAGCATCCTCGTTGCGCAAGGAGATATAAGTGGTACCACGACACTTACGATTAGGCCCCTGCCCGATGGGTTGACGGAAGCCCGCGAAGAGATCTTTTTCATGGAGGGGGAGGGCGGTGTGGCCACGGTAGAGCCCTATGAGCTGAAGATACTGGATGCGCCTAACATCTCGCTTTCGGTGTCTCCGAAAGAGATCTATGAGGACAACGGTGCCGCAACAGTGCAGCTCACAGCGGAGCTGGAGGCTGACGCCGAGCCATACAGTCGGGAAATTGAGGTGGATGTGGGCCTGATTGGGACAGCAGAACGGGGAACAGACTACCGTGCCGGGACGCTGCCGACGGTGAGTATTGAGGCGAACCAGACTTCGGGATCCGCTTCTGTTAGCATCACGCCGATCGATGACTCACTGGTAGAGGATGATGAGACGATTCGTTTTTATGGCTCGACGCAAGGCCTCGGCGTAATCGGAACCAGCCTGCTGTTAAGGGACGACGATGGTCTTCAGGAAAGCGTCGTCTTGTCGGTGGACGATAACCAGTTTGTGGAAGGCGAAGGTGAGTCTCAGATTACGGTCACTGCAGATTTGGCAAGGACGTATACCCTGCCTGTAGTGGTAACCCTTGATCTATCGGGCACGGCCGGCTCCCCAGCAGACTATACCAACATGTGGGATCCGTCAAGTATGATTTCCATTCCGGCGGGAGATCGTATCGGAACGACGGATCTCTTACTCACTCCGGTGGATGACGCGATAGCGGAGATCGGCGAAACCGTCGTTGTGGAAGGCTCTGCACCCAATCTAACGGTACGGAGTGCGACAGTCACATTGAAGGACAATGAAAGCAGTGCCATAGCTGGGGTTGTCTCTATTCAGGTAATGGAGGGTACAGGAAACGAGCATGGTAGCAATTCTGTGAACATTCCTCTTGAGGTCCATTTGAGTGTGGCCCAAGGTGAAAACATTACCATGTATGGGGTGGATGTTCCCGTCACTGCAACCAGGGGGAAGCCAAGTGCCTACACAGACCCGTACAATGTTCAGGTGGACTATGCTCGCCCGGGAGGGGACGATCCCTTTCAGATCGTTTTTATGAGCGGTGTGGATGTTTGGACACAGCCTAATTATTTGGGAACGATACCCGACAGAAGGGACGAAGATGACGAGACGTTTACGTTTGTCGTCACGTACCAGCTTCCGGACCAGCCTTTGTCGACAGCCAGTGGAGTGGTCACCATTGTTGACGACGACGATCCGCCAAGTATGTCGATTGAGAATGCACCGGCGGTGGTGGAGGGAGAAGACGCGAGCTTTACGGTGACGCTGGATTTGGAAAGCGGCAAGCAGATAAGCGTGCAATACGAGACCATGGACCGTACGGCAACAGCGGGCCTGGACTATGCCCCCGTTACAAGCGGAACGTTGCATTTTGGGCCTGGGGAGACGCAGAAAGCCATCACCATTGAGACGCTGGATGATTTGCTGGACGAGGACAATGAGAGGTTTGCGGTTAAGCTTACGAGTCCGGTAAATGTAGTGCTGTCCGATGACGAGGCGATCGGCCTCATCACAGACAATGACGACGCTCCTGAAATCATAGTTGAGGATACATTTGGCGGGGAAGATGGTGGTAGTATCAGTTTTTTTGTGCAGCTTAGGCCACCGAGAGCGAGCGGCAAGAGCATCGTTGTAGAGGCTTCGGCATCCACCGTTGTAGACAATACGGCAGAGGAGGACGTTGACTATACGCCAGTAAGTAATAGGATAATTGTGATTCTTGCGGGCAGTGTAGGTGAATTCTTCGAGGTGCCGGTAACGCCTGATTTTCTGGACGAGGAGGACGAGACCTTTACTGTAGAGTTGACAAACCCGGT
Organism: Rhodothermales bacterium; assembly: GCA_965216255.1. Lineage (GTDB taxonomy): Bacteria > Bacteroidota > Rhodothermia > Rhodothermales > Bin80. Next base: position 681,163 of record OZ244148.1, on the reverse strand, counting down.
GAATGCCAACCTGGGTGTGGCCACGGCAACGGGGACCATCGTGGATAATGATGCGGCTCCGGCCCTAACGATTGCGCCAGCGCGCGCGGCGGAGAATGCGGAGGAAATCGCGTTTATTATGTATTTGGGTGAACAGAGTGCGAAGACGATCACGTTCGATGTAGCGACATCTGAAGGAGCTAATGATACGGCGGAGGAGAATGTCGACTACACGCAGCAGCCCAGTACGTCGTTGACCATATCCCCATTGGAGGAAACACTGACATTTGTGGTACCCCTAATAGATGATGATCTGGATGAGGCGGACGAGACGTTCACTGTGATGTTTAGTAATGCGGTGAATGTGATGCTGGATGCAGGTACGGGCACGGGCACGATTTTGGATGACGACGCTCCTCCGGTGCTGACGATAGAAGATGCGCCAACGGTGACGGAGGGAGAGAAGGCAACATTTAGGGTGAGTCTGGATGTGGAAAGTGGCCAGGATGTAGTAGTGTCCTACTCGACGGTGGATGTTACGGCGACGGCGGATACGGACTATGAGGCGGCCACGGCGGAGAGCGTGACGATACCGGCGGGCACGATGTCTGGGGTGATAGAGGTGCAGACGACAAACGATTCGTTGGACGAGGCGGATACAGAGACGTTCAAGGTGGTCTTGAGCTTGCCGGTGAATGCGACGGTGGATGAGGATGAGGCTACGGGTACGATAGAGGACAATGACGAAGCGCCGGTGCTGACGGTATCAGACAGCAGTGCGGTGGAGGTGGATGGGCCGTTGACGTTCCGGGTGAGTCTGGATGCGGTCAGTGGCCGGGCCATCGCGCTGGAGTACACGACGGCGGATGTTACGGCGACGGAGGATACGGACTATGAGGCGGCCACAGCGGAGAGCGTGACGATACCGGCGGGAGAGAAGGAGGTGCTGTTTGCGGTGCTGATGAAGGAGGATGCGCTGGACGAGGAGGACGAGACGTTTACGGTGACGCTGGAGGCGGCGGATGCGGGGTTCATAGACGGGGGCTCGGACCTGGAGGCTACCGGTACGATAGAGGACAATGACGAAGCGCCGGTGCTGACGGTATCAGACAGCAGTGCGGTGGAGGTGGATGGGCCGTTGACGTTCCGGGTGAGTCTGGATGCGGTCAGTGGCCGGGCCATCGCGCTGGAGTACACGACGGCGGATGTTACGGCGACGGAGGATACGGACTATGAGGCGGCCACAGCGGAGAGCGTGACGATACCGGCGGGAGAGAAGGAGGTGCTGATTGCGGTGCTGATGAAGGAGGATGCGCTGGACGAGGAGGACGAGACGTTTACGGTGACGCTGGAGGCGGCGGATGCGGGGTTCATAGACGGGGGCTCGGACCTGGAGGCTACCGGTACGATAGAGGACGATGACGAAGCGCCGGTGCTGACGGTATCAGACAGCAGTGCGGTGGAGGTGGATGGGCCGTTGACGTTCCGGGTGAGTCTGGATGCGGTCAGTGGCCGGGCCATCGCGCTGGAGTACACGACGGCGGATGTTACGGCGACGGAGGATACGGACTATGAGGCGGCCACAGCGGAGAGCGTGACGATACCGGCGGGAGAGAAGGAGGTGCTGTTTGCGGTGCTGATGAAGGAGGATGCGCTGGACGAGGAGGACGAGACGTTTACGGTGACGCTGGAGGCGGCGGATGCGGGGTTCATAGACGGGGGCTCGGACCTGGAGGCTACCGGTACGATAGAGGACAATGACGAAGCGCCGGTGCTGACGGTATCAGACAGCAGTGCGGTGGAGGTGGATGGGCCGTTGACGTTCCGGGTGAGTCTGGATGCGGTCAGTGGCCGGGCCATCGCGCTGGAGTACACGACGGCGGATGTTACGGCGACGGAGGATACGGACTATGAGGCGGCCACAGCGGAGAGCGTGACGATACCGGCGGGAGAGAAGGAGGTGCTGTTTGCGGTGCTGATGAAGGAGGATGCGCTGGACGAGGAGGACGAGACGTTTACGGTGACGCTGGAGGCGGCGGATGCGGGGTTCATAGACGGGGGCTCGGACCTGGAGGCTACCGGTACGATAGAGGACAATGACGAAGCGCCGGTGCTGACGGTATCAGACAGCAGTGCGGTGGAGGTGGATGGGCCGTTGACGTTCCGGGTGAGTCTGGATGCGGTCAGTGGCCGGGCCATCGCGCTGGAGTACACGACGGCGGATGTTACGGCGACGGAGGATACGGACTATGAGGCGGCCACAGCGGAGAGCGTGACGATACCGGCGGGAGAGAAGGAGGTGCTGTTTGCGGTGCTGATGAAGGAGGATGCGCTGGACGAGGAGGACGAGACGTTTACGGTGACGCTGGAGGCGGCGGATGCGGGGTTCATAGACGGGGGCTCGGACCTGGAGGCTACCGGTACGATAGAGGACGATGACGAAGCGCCGGTGCTGACGGTATCAGACAGCAGTGCGGTGGAGGTGGATGGGCCGTTGACGTTCCGGGTGAGTCTGGATGCGGTCAGTGGCCGGGCCATCGCGCTGGAGTACACGACGGCGGATGTTACGGCGACGGAGGATACGGACTATGAGGCGGCCACAGCGGAGAGCGTGACGATACCGGCGGGAGAGAAGGAGGTGCTGTTTGCGGTGCTGATGAAGGAGGATGCGCTGGACGAGGAGGACGAGACGTTTACGGTGACGCTGGAGGCGGCGGATGCGGGGTTCATAGACGGGGGCTCGGACCTGGAGGCTACCGGTACGATAGAGGACAATGACGAAGCGCCGGTGCTGACGGTATCAGACAGCAGTGCGGTGGAGGTGGATGGGCCGTTGACGTTCCGGGTGAGTCTGGATGCGGTCAGTGGCCGGGCCATCGCGCTGGAGTACACGACGGCGGATGTTACGGCGACGGAGGATACGGACTATGAGGCGGCCACAGCGGAGAGCGTGACGATACCGGCGGGAGAGAAGGAGGTGCTGATTGCGGTGCTGATGAAGGAGGATGCGCTGGACGAGGAGGACGAGACGTTTACGGTGACGCTGGAGGCGGCGGATGCGGGGTTCATAGACGGGGGCTCGGACCTGGAGGCTACCGGTACGATAGAGGACGATGACGAAGCGCCGGTGCTGACGGTATCAGACAGCAGTGCGGTGGAGGTGGATGGGCCGTTGACGTTCCGGGTGAGTCTGGATGCGGTCAGTGGCCGGGCCATCGCGCTGGAGTACACGACGGCGGATGTTACGGCGACGGAGGATACGGACTATGAGGCGGCCACAGCGGAGAGCGTGACGATACCGGCGGGAGAGAAGGAGGTGCTGTTTGCGGTGCTGATGAAGGAGGATGCGCTGGACGAGGAGGACGAGACGTTTACGGTGACGCTGGAGGCGGCGGATGCGGGGTTCATAGACGGGGGCTCGGACCTGGAGGCTACCGGTACGATAGAGGACAATGACGAAGCGCCGGTGCTGACGGTATCAGACAGCAGTGCGGTGGAGGTGGATGGGCCGTTGACGTTCCGGGTGAGTCTGGATGCGGTCAGTGGCCGGGCCATCGCGCTGGAGTACACGACGGCGGATGTTACGGCGACGGAGGATACGGACTATGAGGCGGCCACAGCGGAGAGCGTGACGATACCGGCGGGAGAGAAGGAGGTGCTGTTTGCGGTGCTGATGAAGGAGGATGCGCTGGACGAGGAGGACGAGACGTTTACGGTGACGCTGGAGGCGGCGGATGCGGGGTTCATAGACGGGGGCTCGGACCTGGAGGCTACCGGTACGATAGAGGACAATGACGAAGCGCCGGTGCTGACGGTATCAGACAGCAGTGCGGTGGAGGTGGATGGGCCGTTGACGTTCCGGGTGAGTCTGGATGCGGTCAGTGGCCGGGCCATCGCGCTGGAGTACACGACGGCGGATGTTACGGCGACGGAGGATACGGACTATGAGGCGGCCACAGCGGAGAGCGTGACGATACCGGCGGGAGAGAAGGAGGTGCTGTTTGCGGTGCTGATGAAGGAGGATGCGCTGGACGAGGAGGACGAGACGTTTACGGTGACGCTGGAGGCGGCGGATGCGGGGTTCATAGACGGGGGCTCGGACCTGGAGGCTACCGGTACGATAGAGGACAATGACGAAGCGCCGGTGCTGACGGTATCAGACAGCAGTGCGGTGGAGGTGGATGGGCCGTTGACGTTCCGGGTGAGTCTGGATGCGGTCAGTGGCCGGGCCATCGCGCTGGAGTACACGACGGCGGATGTTACGGCGACGGAGGATACGGACTATGAGGCGGCCACAGCGGAGAGCGTGACGATACCGGCGGGAGAGAAGGAGGTGCTGTTTGCGGTGCTGATGAAGGAGGATGCGCTGGACGAGGAGGACGAGACGTTTACGGTGACGCTGGAGGCGGCGGATGCGGGGTTCATAGACGGGGGCTCGGACCTGGAGGCTACCGGTACGATAGAGGACGATGACGAAGCGCCGGTGCTGACGGTATCAGACAGCAGTGCGGTGGAGGTGGATGGGCCGTTGACGTTCCGGGTGAGTCTGGATGCGGTCAGTGGCCGGGCCATCGCGCTGGAGTACACGACGGCGGATGTTACGGCGACGGAGGATACGGACTATGAGGCGGCCACAGCGGAGAGCGTGACGATACCGGCGGGAGAGAAGGAGGTGCTGTTTGCGGTGCTGATGAAGGAGGATGCGCTGGACGAGGAGGACGAGACGTTTACGGTGACGCTGGAGGCGGCGGATGCGGGGTTCATAGACGGGGGCTCGGACCTGGAGGCTACCGGTACGATAGAGGACAATGACGAAGCGCCGGTGCTGACGGTATCAGACAGCAGTGCGGTGGAGGTGGATGGGCCGTTGACGTTCCGGGTGAGTCTGGATGCGGTCAGTGGCCGGGCCATCGCGCTGGAGTACACGACGGCGGATGTTACGGCGACGGAGGATACGGACTATGAGGCGGCCACAGCGGAGAGCGTGACGATACCGGCGGGAGAGAAGGAGGTGCTGTTTGCGGTGCTGATGAAGGAGGATGCGCTGGACGAGGAGGACGAGACGTTTACGGTGACGCTGGAGGCGGCGGATGCGGGGTTCATAGACGGGGGCTCGGACCTGGAGGCTACCGGTACGATAGAGGACGATGACGAAGCGCCGGTGCTGACGGTATCAGACAGCAGTGCGGTGGAGGTGGATGGGCCGTTGACGTTCCGGGTGAGTCTGGATGCGGTCAGTGGCCGGGCCATCGCGCTGGAGTACACGACGGCGGATGTTACGGCGACGGAGGATACGGACTATGAGGCGGCCACAGCGGAGAGCGTGACGATACCGGCGGGAGAGAAGGAGGTGCTGTTTGCGGTGCTGATGAAGGAGGATGCGCTGGACGAGGAGGACGAGACGTTTACGGTGACGCTGGAGGCGGCGGATGCGGGGTTCATAGACGGGGGCTCGGACCTGGAGGCTACCGGTACGATAGAGGACGATGACGAAGCGCCGGTGCTGACGGTATCAGACAGCAGTGCGGTGGAGGTGGATGGGCCGTTGACGTTCCGGGTGAGTCTGGATGCGGTCAGTGGCCGGGCCATCGCGCTGGAGTACACGACGGCGGATGTTACGGCGACGGAGGATACGGACTATGAGGCGGCCACAGCGGAGAGCGTGACGATACCGGCGGGAGAGAAGGAGGTGCTGTTTGCGGTGCTGATGAAGGAGGATGCGCTGGACGAGGAGGACGAGACGTTTACGGTGACGCTGGAGGCGGCGGATGCGGGGTTCATAGACGGGGGCTCGGACCTGGAGGCTACCGGTACGATAGAGGACAATGACGAAGCGCCGGTGCTGACGGTATCAGACAGCAGTGCGGTGGAGGTGGATGGGCCGTTGACGTTCCGGGTGAGTCTGGATGCGGTCAGTGGCCGGGCCATCGCGCTGGAGTACACGACGGCGGATGTTACGGCGACGGAGGATACGGACTATGAGGCGGCCACAGCGGAGAGCGTGACGATACCGGCGGGAGAGAAGGAGGTGCTGTTTGCGGTGCTGATGAAGGAGGATGCGCTGGACGAGGAGGACGAGACGTTTACGGTGACGCTGGAGGCGGCGGATGCGGGGTTCATAGACGGGGGCTCGGACCTGGAGGCTACCGGTACGATAGAGGACAATGACGAAGCGCCGGTGCTGACGGTATCAGACAGCAGTGCGGTGGAGGTGGATGGGCCGTTGACGTTCCGGGTGAGTCTGGATGCGGTCAGTGGCCGGGCCATCGCGCTGGAGTACACGACGGCGGATGTTACGGCGACGGAGGATACGGACTATGAGGCGGCCACAGCGGAGAGCGTGACGATACCGGCGGGAGAGAAGGAGGTGCTGTTTGCGGTGCTGATGAAGGAGGATGCGCTGGACGAGGAGGACGAGACGTTTACGGTGACGCTGGAGGCGGCGGATGCGGGGTTCATAGACGGGGGCTCGGACCTGGAGGCTACCGGTACGATAGAGGACAATGACGAAGCGCCGGTGCTGACGGTATCAGACAGCAGTGCGGTGGAGGTGGATGGGCCGTTGACGTTCCGGGTGAGTCTGGATGCGGTCAGTGGCCGGGCCATCGCGCTGGAGTACACGACGGCGGATGTTACGGCGACGGAGGATACGGACTATGAGGCGGCCACAGCGGAGAGCGTGACGATACCGGCGGGAGAGAAGGAGGTGCTGTTTGCGGTGCTGATGAAGGAGGATGCGCTGGACGAGGAGGACGAGACGTTTACGGTGACGCTGGAGGCGGCGGATGCGGGGTTCATAGACGGGGGCTCGGACCTGGAGGCTACCGGTACGATAGAGGACGATGACGAAGCGCCGGTGCTGACGGTATCAGACAGCAGTGCGGTGGAGGTGGATGGGCCGTTGACGTTCCGGGTGAGTCTGGATGCGGTCAGTGGCCGGGCCATCGCGCTGGAGTACACGACGGCGGATGTTACGGCGACGGAGGATACGGACTATGAGGCGGCCACAGCGGAGAGCGTGACGATACCGGCGGGAGAGAAGGAGGTGCTGTTTGCGGTGCTGATGAAGGAGGATGCGCTGGACGAGGAGGACGAGACGTTTACGGTGACGCTGGAGGCGGCGGATGCGGGGTTCATAGACGGGGGCTCGGACCTGGAGGCTACCGGTACGATAGAGGACAATGACGAAGCGCCGGTGCTGACGGTATCAGACAGCAGTGCGGTGGAGGTGGATGGGCCGTTGACGTTCCGGGTGAGTCTGGATGCGGTCAGTGGCCGGGCCATCGCGCTGGAGTACACGACGGCGGATGTTACGGCGACGGAGGATACGGACTATGAGGCGGCCACAGCGGAGAGCGTGACGATACCGGCGGGAGAGAAGGAGGTGCTGTTTGCGGTGCTGATGAAGGAGGATGCGCTGGACGAGGAGGACGAGACGTTTACGGTGACGCTGGAGGCGGCGGATGCGGGGTTCATAGACGGGGGCTCGGACCTGGAGGCTACCGGTACGATAGAGGACAATGACGAAGCGCCGGTGCTGACGGTATCAGACAGCAGTGCGGTGGAGGTGGATGGGCCGTTGACGTTCCGGGTGAGTCTGGATGCGGTCAGTGGCCGGGCCATCGCGCTGGAGTACACGACGGCGGATGTTACGGCGACGGAGGATACGGACTATGAGGCGGCCACAGCGGAGAGCGTGACGATACCGGCGGGAGAGAAGGAGGTGCTGTTTGCGGTGCTGATGAAGGAGGATGCGCTGGACGAGGAGGACGAGACGTTTACGGTGACGCTGGAGGCGGCGGATGCTGATGAGATAGGGCCGGGTTCGGTTTTGACGGCTCAGGGCACGATACTGGATGATGACGAAGCGCCGGTGCTGACGATAGAGGATGCGGAGGCGGTGACGGAGGGTGAGTATGCGGCGTTTGCGGTAAAGCTGATTCCAGCAAGCGGCAGGAATATAGGCTTGACGTACGACACGGGCGGTGAGGATGATACGGCGACGGCGGAGGATGATTACGTGGCAGTGGCAGAGACGGAGTTGATAATGATGGCGGGTGAGACGAATGCGGTGATAGAGGTGGAGACGATTGACGATCCGCTGGACGAGGAGGACGAGACGTTTACGGTGACATTGGGCGTGGAGGATTTGGAGACGGTGGCGGAAGATCCGGATCTGGAGGCAGTGGGCACGATCCTGGACAATGATGATGTGCCGACGGTGAGCATAAAGGATGCGGATGCGGTGACGGAAGGTGACTTGGCGGAGTTCACGGTGGAGCTGAGTTTGGCAAGCGGCCGTGAGGTGACGGTATCCTATGCTACGTCGGACGGCACGGCTGTGGCGCCGGGGGACTATGCGTCGGAGACGGGCGGGAGTGTGACGATAGCGGCGGGAGATCAGATGGCGACGGTAGCGGTGCAGACGACACCTGATGACTTCGACGAGGAGGACGAGACGTTTACGGTGACCTTGGGCACGGCGGTGAATGCGGCGGTGGCTGCGGGGGGCGGTGAGGCCACGGGTACGATAGAGGACGATGACGAAGCGCCGGTGCTGACGGTATCGGACAGCAGTGCGGTGGAGGTGGATGGGCCGTTGACGTTCCGGGTGAGTCTGGATGCGGTCAGTGGCCGGGCCATCGCGCTGGAGTACACGACGGCGGATGTTACGGCGACGGAGGATACGGACTATGAGGCGGCCACAGCGGAGAGCGTGACGATACCGGCGGGAGAGAAGGAGGTGCTGTTTGCGGTGCTGATGAAGGAGGATGCGCTGGACGAGGAGGACGAGACGTTTACGGTGACGCTGGAGGCGGCGGATGCGGGGTTCATAGACGGGGGCTCGGACCTGGAGGCTACCGGTACGATAGAGGACGATGACGAAGCGCCGGTGCTGACGGTATCAGACAGCAGTGCGGTGGAGGTGGATGGGCCGTTGACGTTCCGGGTGAGTCTGGATGCGGTCAGTGGCCGGGCCATCGCGCTGGAGTACACGACGGCGGATGTTACGGCGACGGAGGATACGGACTATGAGGCGGCCACAGCGGAGAGCGTGACGATACCGGCGGGAGAGAAGGAGGTGCTGTTTGCGGTGCTGATGAAGGAGGATGCGCTGGACGAGGAGGACGAGACGTTTACGGTGACGCTGGAGGCGGCGGATGCGGGGTTCATAGACGGGGGCTCGGACCTGGAGGCTACCGGTACGATAGAGGACAATGACGAAGCGCCGGTGCTGACGGTATCAGACAGCAGTGCGGTGGAGGTGGATGGGCCGTTGACGTTCCGGGTGAGTCTGGATGCGGTCAGTGGCCGGGCCATCGCGCTGGAGTACACGACGGCGGATGTTACGGCGACGGAGGATACGGACTATGAGGCGGCCACAGCGGAGAGCGTGACGATACCGGCGGGAGAGAAGGAGGTGCTGTTTGCGGTGCTGATGAAGGAGGATGCGCTGGACGAGGAGGACGAGACGTTTACGGTGACGCTGGAGGCGGCGGATGCGGGGTTCATAGACGGGGGCTCGGACCTGGAGGCTACCGGTACGATAGAGGACAATGACGAAGCGCCGGTGCTGACGGTATCAGACAGCAGTGCGGTGGAGGTGGATGGGCCGTTGACGTTCCGGGTGAGTCTGGATGCGGTCAGTGGCCGGGCCATCGCGCTGGAGTACACGACGGCGGATGTTACGGCGACGGAGGATACGGACTATGAGGCGGCCACAGCGGAGAGCGTGACGATACCGGCGGGAGAGAAGGAGGTGCTGTTTGCGGTGCTGATGAAGGAGGATGCGCTGGACGAGGAGGACGAGACGTTTACGGTGACGCTGGAGGCGGCGGATGCTGATGAGATAGGGCCGGGTTCGGTTTTGACGGCTCAGGGCACGATACTGGATGATGACGAAGCGCCGACGGTGAGTATAGAGGATGCGCCTTCGGTGACGGAGGGCGTGGATGTGGAGTTTGCGGTGAGGTTGAATGTGGCAAGTGGCCAAGAGGTGACGGTACCATTTGCGACATCGGACGTTACCGCGACGGCGGGTCAGGACTACGATGCGGCAGTGGGAGGAAGTCTCGTGATACCGGCGGGCAAGACGGATACGACGATAGCGGTGGGGACAACAGACGATGTGCTCTCGGAGGATACGGAGACGTTCATGGTGGTCCTCGGTACGCCGGAGAATGCAACACTGGATGCGGATAAGGATGAGGGCACGGGCACGATACTGGACAATGACGATGCTCCGACGGTGAGTATGGAGGATGCGCCTTCGGTGACGGAAGGAGGGGATGCGGTGTTTGCGGTGAAGCTGAATGTAGCAAGCGGCCAGGAGGTGAGGGTGCCATATGCGACATCGGACGCTACCGCGACGGCGGGTCAGGACTACGATGCGGCAGTGGGAGGAAGTCTCGTGATACCGGCGGGCAAGACGGATACGACGATAGCGGTGGGGACAACAGACGATGTGCTCTCGGAGGAGACGGAGACGTTCATGGTGGTCCTCGGTACGCCGGAGAATGCAACACTGGATGCGGATAAGGATGAGGGCACGGGCACGATACTGGACAATGACGATGCTCCGACGGTGAGTATGGAGGATGCGCCTTCGGTGACGGAAGGAGGGGATGCGGTGTTTGCGGTGAAGCTGAATGTAGCAAGCGGCCAGGAGGTGAGGGTGCCATATGCGACATCGGACGCTACCGCGACGGCGGGTCAGGACTACGATGCGGCAGTGGGAGGAAGTCTCGTGATACCGGCGGGCAAGACGGATACGACGATAGCGGTGGGAACAACAGATGACGAGCTCTCAGAGGATACGGAGACGTTCAGGCTGGTCCTCGGCACGCCGGTGAATGCGACGCTGGATGCGGATAAGGATGAGGGTTCGGGCACGATAGAGGACAATGACGATGCGCCGACGGTGAGTATAGAGGATGCGCCTTCAGTGACGGAAGGAGGGGATGCGGTGTTTGCGGTGAAGCTGAATGTAGCAAGCGGCCAGGAGGTGAGGGTGCCATATGCGACATCGGACGCTACCGCATCGGCGGGTCAGGACTACGATGCGGCGGTGGGAGGCAGTCTCGTGATACCGGCGGGCAAGACGGATACGACGATAGTGGTGGAGACGACAGACGATGTGCTCTCGGAGGATACGGAGACGTTCACGCTGGTCCTCGGCACGCCGGTGAATGCGACGCTGGATGCGGATGCAGATGAGGGCATAGGCACGATACTGGACAATGACGATACACCGACGGTGAGTATAGAGGATGCGCCTTCGGTGACGGAGGGCGTGGATGTGGTGTTTGCCGTGAAGCTGAGTGTAGCAAGCGGCCAGGAGGTGACGGTGCCGTATGCGACATCGGACGCTACCGCGACGGCGGGTCAGGACTACGATGCGGCAGTAGGCGGCAGCTTGGTGATACCGGCGGGCAAGACGGATACGACGATAGTGGTGAGGACGAGTGACGATGCGCTCTCGGAGGAGACTGAGACGTTCACGTTGACGCTGCAGGATCCTGTGGGCGCGGATTTGGCAGTGGGCGCTGCAGTGGGCACGGGCAGGATAGAGGACAATGACGATGTGCCGACGGTGAGTATAGAGGATGCGCCTTTGGTGACGGAGGGCGTGGATGCGGTGTTTGCGGTGAAGCTGAGCGAGGCAAGTGGCCGTGAGGTGACGGTGCCGTATGCGACATCGGACGCTACCGCGACGGCGGGTCAGGACTACGATGCGGTGGTGGGCGGCAGCTTGGTGATACCGGCGGGCAAGACGGATACGACAATAGTGGTGGGGACCACAGACGATGCGCTTTCGGAGGAGGCGGAGACGTTCGTATTGACGCTGCAGGATCCAGTGGGCGCGGAATTGGCAGTGGGCGCTGCAGAGGGCACGGGCACGATAGAGGACAATGATGGTGCGCCGACGGTGAGTATAGAGGATGCGCCTTCGGTGACGGAGGGCGTGGATGCGGTGTTTTCGGTGAAGCTGAGCGAGGCAAGTGGCCGTGAGGTGACGGTGCCGTATGCGACATCGGACGCTACCGCGACGGCGGGGCAGGACTACGATGCGGTGGTGGGCGGCAGCTTGGTGATACCGGCGGGCAAGACGGATACGACAATAGTGGTGGGGACCACAGACGATGCGCTTTCGGAGGAGGCGGAGACGTTTGTATTGACGTTGGAGGAACCAGAGGGTGCGGATTTGGCAGTGGGCGCTGCAGTGGGCACGGGCACGATAGAGGACAATGATGGTGCGCCGACGGTGAGTATAGAGGATGCGCCTTTGGTGACGGAGGGCGTGGATGCGGTGTTTTCGGTGAAGCTGAGCGAGGCAAGTGGCCGTGAGGTGACGGTGCCGTATGCGACATCGGACGCTACCGCGACGGCGGGGCAGGACTACGATGCGGTGGTGGGCGGCAGCTTGGTGATACCGGCGGGCAAAACGGATACGACAATAGTGGTGGGGACCACAGACGATGCGCTCTCGGAGGAGACTGAGACGTTCACGTTGACGCTGCAGGATCCTGTGGGTGCGGATTTGGCAGTGGGCGCTGCAGTGGGCACGGGCACGATAGAGGACAATGACGAAGCGCCGACGGTGAGTATAGAGGATGCGCCTTTGGTGACGGAGGGCGTGGATGCGGTGTTTGCGGTGAAGCTGAGCGAGGCAAGTGGCCGTGAGGTGACGGTGCCATATGCGACATCGGACGCTACCGCGACGGCGGGGCAGGACTACGATGCGGTGGTGGGCGGCAGCTTGGTGATACCGGCGGGCAAGACGGATACGACAATAGTGGTGGGGACCACAGACGATGCGCTTTCGGAGGAGACTGAGACGTTCACGTTGACGCTGCAGGATCCTGTGGGCGCGGATTTGGCAGTGGGCGCTGCAGTGGGCACGGGCACGATAGAGGACAATGACGAAGCGCCGACGGTGAGTATAGAGGATGCGCCTTTGGTGACGGAGGGCGTGGATGCGGTGTTTGCGGTGAAGCTGAGCGAGGCAAGTGGCCGTGAGGTGACGGTGCCATATGCGACATCGGACGCTACCGCGACGGCGGGGCAGGACTACGATGCGGTGGTGGGCGGCAGCTTGGTGATACCGGCGGGCAAGACGGATACGACGATAGTGGTGGGGACGATAGACGATGCGCTTTCGGAGGAGGCGGAGACGTTTGTATTGACGCTGCAGGATCCAGTAGGCGCGGATTTGGTTGTGGGCGCTGCAGAGGGCACGGGCACGATAGAGGACAATGATGGCGCGCCGACGGTGAGTATAGAGGATGCGCCTTTGGTGACGGAGGGCGTGGATGCGGTGTTCGCGGTGAAGCTGAGCGAGGCAAGTGGCCGTGAGGTGACGGTGCCGTATGCGACATCGGACGCTACCGCGACGGCGGGGCAGGACTACGATGCGGTGGTGGGCGGCAGCTTGGTGATACCGGCGGGCAAGACGGATACGACGATAGTGGTGGGGACGATAGACGATGCGCTTTCGGAGGAGGCGGAGACGTTTGTATTGACGTTGGAGGAACCAGAGGGCGCGGATTTGGCTGTGGGCGCTGCAGTGGGCACGGGCACGATATTGGACAATGACGACGCGCCGACGGTGAGTATAGAGGATGCGCCTTCGGTGACGGAGGGCGTGGAGGCTGTGTTTGCGGTGAAGCTGAGTGTGGCAAGTGCGCTTGAGGTGACGGTGCCGTATGCGACATCGGACGCTACCGCGACGGCGGGGCAGGACTACGAGGCGGCGGTGGGCGCTAGCCTGATGATACCGGCGGGCAAGACGGATACGACGATAGTGGTGGGGACAACAGACGATGCGGTCTCGGAGGAGACGGAGGCGTTCATATTGACGCTGCAGGAGCCTGTAGGCGCGGATTTGGCTGTGGGCGCTGCAGTGGGCACGGGCACGATAGAGGACAATGACGAAGTGCCGACGGTGAGTATAGAGGATGCGCCTTCGGTGACGGAGGGCGGTGAGGCTGTGTTTGCGGTGAGGCTGAGCGAGGCAAGTGGCCGTGAGGTGACGGTGCCGTATGCTACGGTGGACGCTACCGCGACGGCGGGGCAGGACTACGAGGCGGCAGTAGGCGGTAGCCTGGTGATACCGGCGGGCAAGACGGATACGACGATAGTGGTGGGGACGACAGACGATGCGTTCTCGGAGGATACGGAGACGTTTATACTGACGCTGCAGGAGCCTGTGGGCGCGGCTTTGGCTGTGGGGGGTGCAGAGGGTACGGGCACGATACTGGATGATGACGATGCTCCGACGGTGAGTATAGAGGATGCGCCTGCGGTGACGGAGGGAGGGGATGCGGAGTTTGCGGTGACACTGAGTGTGGCCAGCGGCCGTGAGGTGACGGTGCCATATGCGACTTCGGACGCTACGGCGACGGCGGGGCAGGACTACGATGCGGTGGTGGGCGGCAGCTTGGTGATACCGGCGGGCAAGACGGATACGACGATAGTGGTGGGGACGACAGACGATGCGTTCTCGGAGGATACGGAGACGTTTATACTGACGCTGCAGGATCCTGTGGGTGCGGCTTTGGCTGTGGGGGGTGCAGAGGGTACGGGCACGATACTGGATGATGACGATGCTCCGACGGTGAGTATAGAGGATGCGCCTGCGGTGACGGAGGGAGGGGATGCGGAGTTTGCGGTGACACTGAGTGTGGCCAGCGGCCGTGAGGTGACGGTGCCGTATGCGACTTCGGACGCTACGGCAACGGCGGGGCAGGACTACGAGGCGGCGGTGGGCGGCAGTCTGGTGATACCGGCGGGCAAGACGGATACGACGATAGTGGTGGGGACGACAGACGATGCGTTCTCGGAGGATACGGAGACGTTTATACTGACGCTGCAGGATCCTGTGGGTGCGGCTTTGGCTGTGGGGGGGGCGGAGGGTACGGGCACGATAGAGGACGATGACGATGCTCCGACGGTGACGATAGACGATGCGAGTGCGGAGGAGGCGGAGGGACGGCTGGTGTTCCAGCTAAGGCTGGATGCGGCCAGCGGCCGCAACATAGAGCTGACGTATGGGACGACGGACGGCACGGCCGTTTCGCCGGGGGACTATGCGGCGGTCGCGGGCGTGAGTCTGACGATAGAGGCAGGCCGCGATGATACGACGATAGTGGTGCAGGTGGTGCCTGACGAGCTGGACGAAGATGACGAGACGTTGGTGTTGAGTGTGGCGGCGGTGGATGCGGACGAGATAGCGTCTACTTCGGACCTGGAGGCCACGGGCACGATACTGGACGATGACGACGTGCCGACAGTGAGTATAGAGGATGCACCTTCGGTGACGGAGGGAGGGACTGCGGAGTTTACGGTGACACTGAGCGAGGTAAGCGGCCGAGATGTGGTGGTGCCGTATGTGACGTCGGATGGTACGGCAAATTCGCCGGGGGACTATGTGGCGGAGCCGAGCGGCAGCGTGAAGATAAAGGCAGGAGAGAGGGAGGGTACGATAGGGGTGCAGACGATAGATGACGCGAATCAAGAGGAGGAAGAGACGTTTGCGGTGACGTTGTCCGATCCTGTGGGTGCAGCGCTGGCTGTAGGAGGTGAAGAGGGTACGGGCACGATACTGGACAATGATGGGGCGCCGACGGTAAGCATAGAGGATGCACCTCCGGTGACGGAGGGCGGGAAGGCAGAGTTTGCAGTGAGGCTGAGTGTGGCCAGTGGCCAGGAGGTGACGGTGCCGTATGCGACCTCGGACGCTACCGCGACGGCGGATGCGGACTATGAGGCGGAAACTGCGGGGAGCCTGACGATAGAGGCCGGCAGGACGGATACGACAATAGTGCTGCAGACGCTAGAGGATGACCTGAACGAGGAATCGGAGACGTTTACGGTGACATTGGGCGAGCCGGTGGGTGCGGAGTTGGCTGTAGGAGGCGAAGAGGGTACGGGCACGATACTGGACAATGACGATGCGCCGACGGTAAGCATAGAGGATGCGCCTCCGGTGACGGAGGGAGGGGAGGCGGTGTTTGCGGTGACGTTGAGTGGCGTAAGCGGCCGGGAGGTGGTAGTGGCGTACGCTACGGGTGACGGCACGGCGACGGGAGGGCAGGATTATGATGCGGCGGTGGGTGGAAGCTTGGTGATACCGGCGGGCAAGGCGGATACGACGATAGCGGTGCAGACGATAGATGACGCAGAAATGGAGGAGGCGGAGACGTTTGAGGTTCTGTTGGGCGATGTGCAGGGTGCCACGATAGAACAAGGGAGAGGGGTGGCAGAGGGGACCATAGAGGACAATGAGGAGGTCTCCGTGCGCATAGCGGATGCAGAGGCGGTGATAGAGGGAGGAAAGGCGACATTCGCCGTGACGCTGAGCGAGGCCAGCGGCCAGGCAGTGGTGTTGACGTATACGACACGTGACGTTACGGCGATCTCACCGGGGGACTATGCGGCGGAGCCGAACGGCAGCATGACGATAGAGGCAGGCAAGACGGATACGACGATAGTGGTGCAGACGATAGATGACACAGAAAAGGAGGAGGAGGAGACGTTTGAGGTGGTATTAATTTCAGCGGCGGGAGCAGGGATAGTGGTGGGAAGATCGGTGGGCAGGGGCACGATTCTGGACAACGATACGGCACCGACGGTGCGTATAGCCGATGCGCAGGTGGTGACGGAAGGCGAAGTAGCGACGTTTGTGCTGACACTCAGTGGCGCAAGCAGCCAGGCTGTGGTGGTGGGCTATGCCACGGAAGATGTTACGGCGACCTCACCGGGGGACTATGTGGCGGAGCCGAACGGCAGCGTGACGATAGCGGTGGGAGCGACCGAGGCCGTGATAGAGGTGCAGACGACAGATGACACAGAAAAGGAGGGTAGAGAGACCTTTGTGGTTCGGTTGGGCGATGTGGCGGGTGCGACCATAGAGCAAGGGAGCGGGGTGGCAGAAGGGACCATAGAAGATAATGAGGAGGTCTCTATACGCATAGCAGACGTACGGGTGGCGGAAGGCGCGGGAGTGGCGGCTTTTGTGGTGACATTGAGCGCGGAGAGTGATGCGGTGGTGACGGTAGCGTACGTTACGGCGGATGGGTCGGCGGAGGCGGGGCTGGACTATAGTTCGCGCAGTGGCACGTTGACGTTTGCGGTGGGTGATACGGAAAAGGAGATCAGGATATCGATCACGGACGACGCACTGGATGAGGAGGACGAGACGTTTGAGGTACGGCTGAGCACCCCTGTGGGGGCGGTTTTGTCGGATGCGGTAGCGACGGGGACGATTTTGGACAACGAGCCCTCGCTGCGTATTGACGATGTAACCGTGGCAGAGGCAGCAGGTGAGGCCGTTTTCAAGGTTACGCTTAGTTCGCAGAGCACTTGGGAGGTGACGGTAGCGTACGCTACGGCGGATGGGTCGGCGGAGGCGGGGCTGGACTATTCGCTGGATAGCGGCACGTTGACGTTTGCGGTGGGTGATACCGAGAAAGAGATCAGGATACCGATCACGGACGACGCACTGGATGAGGAGGCCGAGACGTTTACGGTGACGCTGACGAATCCTTCGTCTGCCGGAGTGACGCGGCCGGTGGCTACAGGGACGATAGAGGATGATGATGCTCCGCCATCGTTGATAGTAGAGGATTTGGAGGTGTTTGAGCACGAAGAGACCGCGTCAATCAGCGTATTGTTGACGTCAGAGAGCCAGGAGACGGTAGTGGTTCGTTATTTGACCGAGGATGTTACCGCAACGGCACTAGAGGACTATATCTCAAGCGAAGGCACGCTGGAGTTTGCGCCGGGGCAGAGTTCTGGTCAAATCGAGGTTGGGATATTGGAGGACGGGCGTGTAGAAGGGGACGAGACCTTTCGAGTGTTTCTCAGCGATGCGGTGCATGCGGGCATTGCAGATGGCGAGGCCGTGGTGACGATACGGGACAACGATGTGTTGTCGGAGCTTCGGATAGGCGATGTGCTTGTAGCGGAAGGTGGGGGTACGGCGAAGTTTGCGGTTAGGCTGATTCCGGCGGCTGTGGAGATGGTGACGGTAGGGTACGCCACGGCGGACGGGTCGGCAGAGGCGGGGCTGGACTATACGTCGGGCAGTGGGACGTTGACATTTTCGGCGGCAGAGACGAGGAAGACGTTCACGGTTGATGTGTTGGAAGACACGGAGGTTGAGCAGAACGAGACGTTTACGGTGGAATTGAGTGATGTCCTGGGTGCGCGGATAGCGAAAGGTATAGGAGTGGGAACGATACTGGACAACGACGGAACCTCGATACTGACCGTAGCGGATATGGAGGTTGGAGAGGAGGTAGGCACGGCCCGGGTACGGGTGGTGTTGAGTCCTGCTCGAGGCGAGGAAGTCACGGTAGCGTATGCCACTTCGGACGGCACGGCGCGGCAGGGGGAGGATTACACGGCCGTGACGAATACGCTCAGCATACCGATAGGGGGGGAGGAAGGCTGGATACCGATAGAGATAACGAACGACGGTATTGTGGAGCCTGACGAGGCGTTTACGGTGACGCTGTCAGCTCCGACGCATGCGATTTTGGGGAACGAGACGGCGACGGTGGTCATTGTGGACGACGATCTGCCCGTGTTGAGTATCAACAATCCCTTTGTACCGGAGCACAAGGGGATCATGGTGTTTACGCTGCGCCTGGATCAGGCCAGTGATGAGGCTGTGACGGTGAATTACGCTACCATGGACGTGTCTGCGACGGCGGGCGCCGACTATGTATCGCATGCCGGGATAGCCCGGATAGCGGCGGGGGCGTTACGGCAGGAGATCGAGGTAGTGATCGTAGAGGACGCAGCGGTGGAGTCTTCGGAGACGTTCGAGATGGTCTTGAGTGATGCCAGGGGGGCGGAGATAGGAGTAGCCGTGGGAAGGGGGACGATACAGGATAACGATGAATACAACATGGCGATACGCGATGTGGAGGTAGAGGAGGACGAGGGATCGGCCGCCTTCACGGTAGAGCTGGATTATCGCAATACGGACCAGGAGGTATCGGTATCGTACAGGACGCTAGCGGGCACGGCGGAGGAGGATGAGGACTTTCACGGAGAGTCTGGGCGGTTGGTATTTGCGCCCGGGGCATTGCGGCGGCAGATACAGGTCTCGATAATTGATGATGCGGAGCACGAGGCCGACGAGGCGTTTTCAGTGGTACTCAGCCAGGTGGAGAACGCTACGCTGGTGGATGCGGAGGCTACGGCGACGATACGGGACAATGATTTGCGGAAGGTGGATATCACGGGAGTGACGGTGGTAGAGGGGGAAGGGGTAGCCAGATTTGCTGTGAGTCTTGATGGCGTCAGTCTTAAGCCTGTCACCATAGTCTACGCGACCCGTGAAGCTACGGCGGAGTCTGGCTCGGACTATCATACGACGCGAGGGGCTCTGACATTTGAAAGGGGAGAAATAGCCAAGGTCATTGAGGTGCCGGTGGTAGATGATGGCATAGACGAGCCGGACGAGACGTTTACGGTGCTGATAAGCGGAGCGCTGAATGCGGAGTTGGTACGGTCTGTAGCCACGGCAACGATACTCGATGACGATGAGGCGCCGGTGGTGGAAGTGGCGGGAAATGTAACCGTGGGCGAAGGGGATGCAGCGGCCGTCTTCACGGTGACGCTGCGTGGCAGGAGTGCGTGGCCTGTGGAGGTGGAATACGAGACGGAGGACATCACGGCCAGGGAGGGTCTGGACTACACATCTGCATCAGGAAGGCTGAGCATACCACCGGGTTTTGGAACGGGTACGCTTACCGTGGTTGTGCTTGAGGATGAGGTGGATGAGCCCGATGAGGCGTTTTTGCTGCGGCTTACCGGTGCAGAGCGGGCGACGTTGGGATCTGCGCAGGCACGGGGCATTATCATGGACAATGATGCTACCCCCGCACTGCGGATAGATGATGTGACGGTAGTGGAAGACGAGGCAAGTGCGGTGTTCACGGTAGGAATGAGTCATGCCAGTTCGGAGCGTGTGCTGGTAAACTATGCGACTTCAGACGAGACGGCGACGGCGGGGCTGGATTATGTGAATACGAGTGGCACGTTGGTGTTGGAGCCGGGAGAGGTGGAAGCGCAGATCCCTGTGCCGGTGGAGTCGGACGGCGTGGACGAGCCGGATGCAGAGACCTTTCTGGTTACGCTAAGTGCGGCGGTCGCTGCCGAAATAGCCGACGAAGAAGGCCGGGGCACCATATTGGACGACGACGAGTCGGTATCGCTGAGCATCTTTGATGTAACGGTAGCGGAGGATGCAGGTATGGCGAACTTTGTGGTGAGGATGAGTCAGGTGAGCGGAAAGTTCGTGAGCGTCAGTTTTGCGACTTCGGATGAGACGGCGCAGCAGGGTAGCGACTATACGGCCTCGCATGGCATCATGGTGTTTGAGCCGGGAAGCCGGACGGGCAGGATAGCCGTCTCTATTGTGGACGATGTTCTGGATGAGAGTGCGGAGGAGACCTTCAAGGTGACGCTAAGCGATGTAAGCAATGCCGTCATAGCGAGGGGAGAGGCCACGGGGACGATTTTGGACAACGAGGGGCAGCCATTGCTGCGGATAGACGACGTAACGGTGAGTGAAGAGGATGGTGTTGCTTCGTTTCGGGTGTGGCTATCGGAGCCGAGCAGCAGGATGGTGATGGTGGGCTACCGCACCGTGGATGGTAGCGCCGAGGCCGGAGCAGACTATGAGGGTCAGCAAGGGACGGTGACGTTTGAGCCTGGACAGATCGAGGAGACGATAGCGGTAAAGTTGATAAGGGATGGCCGGGACTGGGCCACAGAGACATTTACCCTGGCGCTGGAATCAGCCACCCATGCACAGATAGAGGACCCCTCAGCAACGGCCACGATTGTGGAGGGCGGATCGGTGCTCGGCGACGTAATGGCACAATGGCTGGCCCGCTTCAGCAGGACGTCAGCCGGTCATGTGGCCAGTGCACTGGAAGATCGCGTGCAGTGGCTCACGTCTGCACCGCACTGTACGCCACGGATGGGCAGTGGCATCAAGCATTTCCGATACATGAATCCGTCATGGGATCCGTCGGTTGGCGAATTGTTTTCGGGCTGTTCGATGGCCCTGAAATCTGCGAGAGGGCAGGGTGAGATGAGTCTCTGGGGGCGCGGAGCGTATACGCGCTTTAATGGCAGAGACGGGCAGCTAAGTATCAAGGGCAATGTTTCGACGGCGGCGTTAGGCGTGGATTACCTGTCGCCGCGAGGCTGGTTGACCGGAGTGCTGTTGGCCCACAGCCGGGGCGACGGCACGTTTGCGGCGGTGGATCTGGAAGGTGAAGCACGCTCTAGCCTCACGGGGATCTATCCGTACGTGCGATACGGCAATACAAGGCGTTCCGTCTGGGGCATGGCCGGGTACGGGGCTGGCACGGCGCTGCTGGAATCGGAAGACAGCCTGGAGTCTGCGCTGGATGCTGTTATGGGGTTAGCCGGCATGCGTGTTGGGCTTCTGAAAATGGGACAAGCTCATGTCTCGTATGAGGCGGACGCACTGGTGGTTCGCACGACGGCGGACAATCTGGACGTACTCGTGCACCGTGTGCGTGCGGGCCTGGAGGGCGTCTTGCGTCTGAGCCAGGGGTGGAGCCCGTATGTGGAGGCTTCCGTGCGGCAGGATGGAGGAGATGCCGAGACCGGTATCGGCGTGGAAGTAGCCGGAGGCGTACGCTATGCTGGCAATGCGCTGAAAGCGGAAGTAACCTCCCGGGGGCTGCTGGCCCATGCCTCGACAGGCTTCACGGAATGGGGCCTAGCCGGGGCTCTGCACTATGGCAACGCCGCGGGCCTGGGTCCTGCGGCATCCATACGGCCCTCGTGGGGCACAGCGCACTCGGGTGGCATGCAAGCGTTGTGGCGACCGGCATCCATAGAAGACGCGCTGCATGGAATATCGGGTGCAAGAAGATTGGAGCTGGCGCTCGGATATGGCATGCCCTCCATAGTGGGCACGGGAGTCGCAAGGCCGGTGGCAGCAATGACCTTGCAGGAGCAAGGCAGAGAATACAGGCTGGGCTACGAAGTGGCTATGCGTCGCTACCTGAACCTGTCCATGGAGGCCGTGGCGCGCACTGTAGCCGTGAACAAACGCAACTACGGCGTCAGCGTCCGCGGAACCATGCGCTGGTAACCGCGGCATCGGCCATGCTCGCCATGGACGTTAAGCCGGATGAAATCGATGGCAAGAGTCCGGGGCAATAGGCCCCGCCTTTGAGGGCTTCTTGCTACTTCGTGCCTGGCCGAAAATGCCTTCTGGCTTGTGGGGGGCTCCAGCAGGGCATTACAGGGTAAGCGTCCGGTGAACCACACATTGCATGGGTGAAGGGCTGGTCAGGAGATTGTCACCTGACCCAAGGATCAAAGCCCACGACTGATGCGCAAGCCCAGACGCACGGCGAAGAAATGTTTCCGCTGGTAGCACAGTACCTGGCAGGGAGCCAGACAGCGAAGGCCTTTTGTGCCGAGCACGGAATCTGCCGTTCGCAGCTGTGTTACTGGCGGCACAAGTATGGTAAGAAGGCCGCTGCATCCGAAGGCGCAGCCTTTGTGGAGATATAGGGGCCCCTGCTCTGCATGGGCAGACGGAGGTGGTGTATCCGAGCGGGGTGCGGCTGCGCTTCTTCGTGCCGGTATCCTCCTCGTTCTTGGCGGCACTGGTTAAGCCGTGACCGGGCTGGGGCCTTCTCACCGGACGCTTACGTTACACCGGCCAATGTCTGGCTAAACAGGGAGCGGATAGGGAAGCCGGATAGTATGTCGATCTCCAACAGTTGGATGTGACTGGACGCCTGCGAGCCGGCATTAGCCATATCGTGGTTGGCATCGGTACGACCGTACAGACAGTTCAGGAACAGCCGGAGACGTGGGCGATGGAGAATAACTGGAGATCGTTCTCGATTCGGAAAGCGGCCCATGGATTTGGGTGGGAGATCATGCCACGCGCAGTTTCCGCAGGGCTGTGGTGCGACGTCTATCTGGAACGCATAACGGCGACGCGATTCCGCCGTGTGTATCTGGCCACAAGGTCTGTCAACAACGTGTTCAGCGAGCTTTCTGCGTGATGCTTGATGAACCGGAAGCGGGTCAACCCGGGGTAATGGCGGTGTCCGACACGCTGCGGCCGGTAGCATTTGCAATCACGATTCATTGTGGCACGGATAACTTGCTCAGCGATGACGTTGTGGCCCCGGGACGTCGCGCAAGGCTTCGCCGGACAGCCATTTTAGAAGGGCAGTTGATGTCGGCCCCGCCACCACAGCATTGACGGTTGTGCTATGGGAGGAGCGTGGTGTCAAGGCACACGACTGCAGTGCGTGCATGGATAATCTACATGGGACGCGCCGCATGGAGGCAGCTTGTCGCAATGCACTGACGCTTCGCACCTACAACTATCGGCGCATGGCACGCATACACTAGATATATTGTCAACAATAGAAGGGACTGGCTAAGAGTACCTTCCATGAATCCCGGTCTGACCGCCCTTTACGGCACTTTCAAGACCCGTCTCAGAAACGGCGCACCATCCCAATGTCCATGCACTGCCAAGCTTGGAAAAGGCCCACGGCTTTCTTTACGGACTGATCCGCATCGGTGCCCATTGCATCATTCAGCAGGAGTAGTAGATCGAAGTGGGATTTGATTGGTAGGACAACGCCGCATGCTCGTGCGTATCTTCCGGGCGAGCCGACCGTTGCGCTAGCCAGGTATCTGCTATGGATCATTGCATTGCACTCATCCTAGGCGGGGGCGCCGGTACGCGTCTGTTTCCGCTTACTCAGCATCGGGCCAAGCCAGCCGTGCCGCTGGCTGGCAAGTACCGACTCATAGACGTACCGGTCTCAAACTGCATTAACTCAGAGTTGCACAAGATCTTTGTGCTAACCCAATTCAACTCTGCCAGCCTCAACCGCCATGTGGCCCTAACGTATGATATGGACCGCTTTAGGCAGGGCTTTGTGACTGTCATCGCCGCCGAGCAGACGAGGGCTTCCCTCGCATGGTTTCAGGGCACGGCCGATGCCGTGCGGCAGATCATGCCGCACTATTGCGTGTACCGCCATGAGCACGTGCTGATCCTATCCGGGGACCAGTTGTATTCCATGGACTACCGCAAACTGATGGCGCACCACAGGGAGCACGGCGCTGATATCACCATAGCTACCACTCCGGTTACGGCCGCAAAGGCGCCCGAGTTAGGGATCCTGAAGACCGACGCTAATCACCGCGTCACGGAGTTTCATGAGAAGCCGCAGGACCTGGAGGGCAAGCAGAGTCCGGTATCGGAGGCTATGAGGCAGGGGGGACGTACCTTCCTGGCGTCCATGGGTATTTACGTATTTGGGGGGGATGTCCTGCGAGCTACCCTGGCAGGTAGGCCGGACGACAATGACTTCGGTAAGCAAGTCATTCCCAACGCCATCGGAAGCCAGAGCGTCGTCAGTTATCCGTTTGACGGATTCTGGAATGATATCGGGACGATCCGGTCATTCTTTGATGCCAATTTGCTACTTGCCAACCGGCGACCGGAATTCAGCATTTACGATGCTCACATGCCCCTTTATACGAATGCACGGATGCTGCCGCCGGCCCGGCTTCACGCGGCAGAAATACAGGATTCTCTCATTTCAGAAGGCTCCGTTCTGGAGCGCTGCCGCATCGCCAACTCCGTGATCGGAATTCGATCGCATGTGGGACGCGACACAGTCATAGAGCGCTCAATCGTCATGGGCGCGGACTATTACCCCTGGCTCCCGTACGAAGATCGCGACAGTATGGAAGGTCCGCAGCATTCCGGCATCGGGGCAGGGTGTACCATCTCGGGAGCCATCATTGACAAGAATGCGGGAATTGGCGATGGTTGCACAATCCGTAACGCCGTGGGTGTGCAGGACCACGATGGTGATGGGTTTTACATTCGAGACGGAATCGTGGTCATACCCAAGAATGCCGAAATCGCGGCCGGAACGATCATCTGACTGCGACGGGCGTTGCAGTTGAAAAGCCATTTCAAGGTCATGTGCACGCGAATCCTTATCCTGGGCTGCGTTATTTCTCTGGCCGGCTGCCGGATGTATGGCAGCGATGACAGCGCTGATTTGATTCAGGCCAGAATCCTTGCATCTGCCCAGCGCCTGAGCGCCGACCTTGTAGAGGCCGAAGGCGATCTGGACGCGCTGGGCCGCGCCGCCCAGGAGCATGCCGGTCTGCAGCCTCTTGTCGAGCGGTATGCGGCCACCGTAGCGCACCACCGCAATCTCTCTTCCGAACATGCCCGGATTGCGTCGTCGCTGCCTCAGGAAGACAATGTGCTTTTCTCCTGGGTAGGGCCCGATCGCTATCGTATCGTGCATGCCGCGTACGGAGGCATGATTGCTGACAGGCAGATCTTGCAGGACCGGTACGTGTCCGTGCTGCACGATTTGGAGGCGGCATTGACAGGCGAAAATGCCCCTGTGGCCCGGGAGCGGGCCCGCTACGACGTGGCTCCACCGCTCTACGCCCGCCTCGCCGCCTCCACGCCGCAACTTGACCAAATTCTTGCAAGTGTACCGTCTGCGGTGGAACGGTAGGGACGCAAGGGTATTGTGCAGGTATGGCGTCCATGGCCCGGCTTTTTTTTCTGCTATTGCCGCTTGCTAGCCTGCAGTCGGTGCTGGCGCAGGCAACGCCCGATGATTCGATAAGGCACCATCACACGCTGGGAGAGATCGTTGTAGGGGCGCGTGGTGAGTCGGCGGAACGCCGTGCCGTGAATACGTTGCAGCGCGTTCCGCTTTCAGCCATTGCCGGTTCGGACTCGCCAGCGATTGACGGTGTTCTGCGGCGCATTGCCGGAGCCCATACCCAGACCAATTCACGCGGGGAGACGCTCGTATATATTCGTAGTGCGGGAGAGCGACAGGTATCGGTCTACTTTGATGGCGCGCTGCTCAATGTACCGTGGGACAACCGCGTAGACTTGGGCCTTGTGCCTACAGAGGTTGTGGGAGAGATCATGGTGGCTAAGGGCGTACCGTCGGTGCTTTACGGTACCAATGTACTCGGGGGGGCACTCAATATGACTTCTCATGAGCTCAGCCACCCGGGCAAGTTTACCCAGGTTTCGGCGGGTGGAGGATCTCCTGGGGCATTGCAGGGAAGCTTTTCGCATCTTGGCCGCGGGCCGCGGCTGAGCTATGCTTTCTCGGGAGGCTACTCGCATCGTAATGCCCTTGCGGTCCCCAGAGATGCGGACTTGCCACATGGCCAGTTTGATCGCAGCAAGCGGACCAATACGGATCGGGAGTCGGTGAGTCTTTTCGGACGGGCGACATATGGCACGGAAAATGGTGCACGGATTGGACTTTCGTTCCTTCGGCTGGATGGCAAGAAGGGCGTTGCTCCAGAGGGGCATCTGGATCCCCGCATGGCGCCGGTTCGCTACTGGCGCTACCCGGACTGGTCTACCGCGATGGCCATTGCGAGTGCAAGCGTGCCGATGGGAGCTACCCTTTTTCGCGGGACTCTCTGGGGGAGCACATTTGACCAGTCTATACTGCAATATGAGAGTGCGTCCTATGCGCGGGACCAGGCGCAACAGGACGACGAGGACCACACCTTCGGCACAAGGATGACGCTGCAGACAGAGGCGGGCTCGGGAGAATTCAGCATGGCCTTGAATGCACTAACCAGCCGCCATCTGCAAACGGACATCGCCATTGGTACCGAGGTATCGTCATTGCGTCGCTCCTTCCGCCAACATGTTTGGAGTACAGGTATCGAGTACGCCTTTCCGGGGGCGGCCAGGATGGTACTGGGTGCGAGTATAGATGGCATTGCCACGCCGGAGACGGGAGACAAGCCCGCCCGCGGCGCGCAGGTTGACTATGGCCTGACGGCAGGCTTCATGTATTCGCTTTCGGACCCGTGGACTGTGCGCGCGGCAGCCGGAAGAAAGGTGAGGTTTCCAACTATGCGTGAGTTATTTGGTGAGGCGCTGGGGCGGTTTCTGGTCAACGACCGGCTTCGGGCCGAATCTTCGATTATCTCCGAGCTGGCGGTAACCTGGGAACAGGACGGATTTGGGGGCGGGTTGACAGCTTTCCTGCAGCGTACTTACGACACCATCGACCAGCGCATGGTTAGTGTCAAGGGAGAGGACGTGCCGCGCCGCCAAAGGGTAAACCTGGATGGCAGTCGCGTTGCAGGCATTGAGGTAACCATGGCTTCGCGCCTTGTCCACGGGATGGCCTTCGATGGCAACCTGACCTGGATGCGGCCCCGTGCCTTTAACGGCGGCTTGCGGGAGCCGCTCGTGGAGAAACCCGCATTGCTGGGTTTGGGTGCGCTGAGATATAACCACGCAAGCGGCTTTTCAGCGGCCATGGAAGCGGTGTATACGGGAAAGGCCCATGGTCTTGCGCCGGCGAATGAACTGGTACCTCTGGCCTGCTCATTTGTCGTAAACGCACGCTTGACCATGCTGATGTTGCCCGGGCGATGGGGCATTCAGCTTATTGCCCGCATAAACAACATAACGGACGACGTAGTGCTGCCGCAGCTTGGGCTGCCTGGGCCAGGCCGGGAGGTAGCGGCCGGTCTTGAGATATCATTCTGACTAGACTTCGGCCTCGCCCAGAAGAATTGTGCTGCTGTGTGCGAGAGCCGGCGCGGCAAAGAGGGCCGAAGCAGCCCTCCACGTCTCCTTGAAGAAGGGGCTCTTTCTGTACTCCTCCAAAGCCGCCGCACTCGTCCAGTGGCTGTAGGAGGTGATAATATTGGGAAACCTTTCGTCCTGCCACAACTCAAGATGGCAGCAGCCCGGAAATGCCTGGATACGGGGCTGTGCAGCCAAGAATAAGTCCAGGAAAGCCTTTAGGCCCGCTGGACGCAGGGTCATGCGAACGGTACGGATCACCATAGGAGCCGAGAAGCCTTAGTCAGGTGCAAGTTCATCTCGGAATGCGAACAGCGCGCGAGCGTCTCGGGCTTGTTCTGCGGCGCGCTCTGCAAAATCTTCCCCTTGCGAGGCGTACAGTATCCGGCGACTGCTGCTGACCAGAAGCGGCCCTTCAAGTCCATGGACATCCTCCATCTTACCGCCTTGTGCGCCGAACCCTGGAATCAGGAACGGCTGGCCGGGGCACAGTGCTCTAAGGGTAACCAGGCTCTGTGGGCTCGTAGCGCCTACCACAAGGCCAGCGGTGCCCGGCCAGCGCATATTCCACTCGGCAACGCACCTCGCCACGCGCTCGCATAACCTTTCGCTGCCTACCAAAAGGTCCTGAAATTCACTACCGCTGGGATTTGAGGTTCTGGCAAGAATGAATGCGGCCTTGCCTTCATATGCCAGGAAAGGGGCCACGGCGTCACTGCCCATATACGGAGCCACGGTGCAGGCATCGAATCCCAGCTCCTCGAAAATGGCTCTGGCGTAAAATCGGGCCGAGTTGCCTATGTCGCCGCGCTTGCCGTCGGCGATACTGAGAACATTGCTGGGTAGGCATTCAAGCGTGCGCGAAAGCACCGAGTATGCGTCGGGGCCGAGTGCTTCGTAGAAGGCGAAATTGAGTTTGTAGGCACAGGCGTAGGGAGCGGTCGCGGCGATGATGTCCCGGTTGAAGCTAAGGACTGCATCGGCTGTTGACCCGGATCGTAATAAATGGTGCGGAAACCGATCCGGATCTGGGTCAAGACCGACACACAATACGGATTGCGTCGCTTGTTGTATCGAGCGAAGCCGCGGCATGAAGTGTGTCATTGGAACGGATTCATGGCGTCACCAAGGTAAAATACGTTAA
The DNA here is from genome assembly GCA_965216255.1 of Rhodothermales bacterium. Lineage (GTDB taxonomy): Bacteria > Bacteroidota > Rhodothermia > Rhodothermales > Bin80. The sequence continues at coordinate 652,382 of OZ244148.1, read as the reverse complement.
TCAGACGGGTGGTTCTTGCCCAGCGTGGGCAATTTGCTTCGCCGCCGCCTCCCATTGCCGATGAACAGACAGCGGCGGACTATGCGGCGTAGCGCAGAAATGATGCTTATGGCAATGTACTGACCGGGTGTGCTAGGGCCTCCAGACGCGCTCTCACCTTCCGAGCTACATCCGTTGGCAGTCTGCGCGCGATCTTTCCGATAAAGCTGTAGCCGTCTCTTAACACATGCGCGGGGCTCCGGCGCCGCACAGCGCCCGGCATGTCGCCGGTTTCCGCACGGCCAGGGGCCTCAATATGTTGCGCTTGTAGTGTAAGCGCTGCCCTGATGCCGGCCCTGCGCATCCACCGGTATGTCGTCTATATCCATGACGCGCGTATCGTAGCGCTTGGCGCCTCTGGCCTGCAGCGTGTGCTTCCTCGCGAAGGTGGTGACGAAATCGCTCAACCGGGCCAGGTGTTTCTTCTTGCCCAGCCGTCATGAAAGGGTAAGCTGCGAGGCCAAAGACTTGCCGTCCTTCAGCGCACCCGTCCCCGCCTTCGGCGAGGCGGCGAGGCGCATGACTGCATCATGGCGCAGGCCAGAGGTATCACGCTGGGACGCTTAGGATAGCGCAGGAAGAGCGACCGCAAAACCTCTTCCAGGCTATGGATAATTCGCGCCGGATTGCGGGGATCAAAGAGGCGCGCCGCCAGGCGCTCTATGAGGCTGGTACACGTAAAGAGCGCACGCAGCGCCGGCATCGGACGTTACGTTGTCCGTGTAGGATCCGGAGATTTTATGGACTTATTGAAAGGAGCAGTCAGCCCATGTTCCTGAGCTGCAGAGGCCGCGGGGTTACCCCTTGTGTGTAGTTATAGCTGCGCAAAGAAGCCGGATAAAGCTACTAATTGTTCCCACATAGTGGCATGATAATCAAGTAATTAGGCACGATTCCGGCTACCCCGTGTATTTATTGGTGAATAGTATGGGAATACCGCATTGGAGACTGATAATAATCAGAACCAAATGGACACCCATGTTTTAGCAACAGTGAGGTGAAATCGTATAGTTACCGGCGTGCACCGCTACATAGCTGTGGCACTGGTGGAGTTAGAGAAAAAGCTGAAGCGTATCCCTCATGCAAAGTATCTCCCTAAGCGTCATGCAGCCCTGCAGAAAAGTATGTGCAATGCCTCGGCTAACACATTATCCAACCACTTGCGCCCACCGCTCGCCAACCAACTTTGGCCCAACCTCTATGCCGCCACAGGAGAGCGGATCGGCATAGGTTCACCCGTTACCCCACTTGAGGTGTTTACATGCAGAACCCGATCTGGCCTATAGTCATGATGTTCCCTTTGCCGAAAGGCGAGCCGCCTAAGGGCAAGCAAAAACAGCTCCTGGATAAGAAGAACCATCCCGAGTTGTACAAGAAATTGAAAGAAGAAAACGGAATTTAAGTCTTCTACGACTCGAGCGGTCGGTGCGTGTATCTGGGCAAGACTGAAAAACGAAACTTCTGGGGGCGAACAACGGATTCGCTGAATCGAAAGAAGATACATCTGGTGTTGGCCGACCCCAGTAACGAAAGGCATGTCAAGAAGAACCAAGTTCCGCTGTACAAGGTCGCGGCCTATTTCAGCGCATACGGGGGCAAGCCCGATAACCTGATAGACTTCTTCGAGAGCCTGCTGGTTACGGCCTTCCCGAATGATCTGCATAATGTTCAGATGCCGAAGGGGTTGTGGGCTGCTGGGTCGCAAACCAATGGTAGCGCTCCTGGAAACGCAGATGGCGGGGCCTGAGGCTTGCCTGGTGGACCGCAGGTAATCTCGCTGCCCGTCCAATAACGCTAGACCCTGCGCGATGGCTTCTTGCTGAGAAGCGAAGCCGTACGCTTCACCTGGAATGACGTGTCCATGGAAGCCGACGGTAGCGGCAGACCCTGCCTCGCTAGCCTGGAGGATGCCCGGCCGCACGTCGCTTACCTCACCCGCGCAGCCGTGCAGACCCTCTTGGTCATCGCCCCGCCCTGCACTTCCCCAGAGCCTTGATCTTCGGGCTGGGTGCAAGACCAATTGTCCAATGCATCCAAAGCTGCAGCACGCGCCGCGGGACTGGAAGGCCAGTACGCCGGGGTCAGAGATACATTGCGGTCTAGAATTATGCGCATGGTGACTATGATCGCCTACGGGTCGGCGTGTAGTATTAACTTGCGAGTACGCGCCCCCGGCTTTGATACCAATGCTTGGTGGAGCATCGGATCGGGAGGTTGATTGGTCCAAACGGTCCTGAGGGGGTAACCACTATCGGCACGCCACGTACGAGTTGTTCGGGATGGCGTGGATAGGCCTCCATCAGAACCGTCTGGTGAGCCCGCGGTACGGCTTCAACTCGGCCACAATGCACCACCGCCGGAAGCATCAAAGCCATGCCGGAGTGGTAGTGGCGGTGGTTATACGACTGGGAGAAGCGGCTTGCCCAAGCCCTGGCGTCCTAAAGCGAACCGAAACAATTGGGGTAGGTAGGGCGATACTTTATGGTCCTGAACTGGGTCTCCGAGTTCGGGATGTCGATTTAGATGCGCGGCCGAGAATACGACCGCTCCGCTCCCAGATCGGCCAGGAGGTGCGCCACCGACTTCGATACCATGGCTGCTCCGCGGTCCCTGTGGATGATGAGGCCGGTTCGACGGGGAACAACTCGGCATCGACCAGGGGCTAATCGTGAGGATGATTGAGAACCATCGCACAGGGCCAGTCTGGAGTGTGATGAAGCGTAATCCTGACATCGTGCGCGGCCTGTGCCGGGCTGGCTTTGAGGGTGGTTGGCTAGACAGTCGCCGCGCGAATTGACCACCCTTTCGCGAGTCTGCCAAAAAGCTGTTGAATCCGGATAGTGACATCCCGATAAGTTGACCTCTAACATGGTTAGGACTACCTTGTCCGCAATGTCGGGATAATCAGCATTCTGTTGTTAAATGGCCATGCTAAGTGAAGAACGCGAGCCCTCCTTCAGCCTTGGTGTGGAAGAGGAGTACATGCTTGTTGATCGTGAGACTGGCGACCTGATCCGAGAGGCACCACCCACGATTCTGGTTGAAGCCGAAGCGCTTCTGGAGGGGCAGGTGAAGCCCGAGTTCCTGCAATCCCAGATTGAAGTAGGCACGAGGGTATGCTCGACCTTAAACGAGGCGCGGCAGGAACTTTCACGCTTGCGCAGAGCGGTTTCCTCGGTCGCCGAGCGCCACGGGCTCGCTATCATTGCTGCGTCAACACATCCGAAGGCTACCTACCTGACGCAGCAGCACACACACAAGGACCGGTATGAGATACTGGCCCAGAATCTCCAAGTAGTAGCGCGCCAAATGGTGATTTGCGGTATGCATGTGCATGTGGGAATAGAGGATGACGAGTTGCGCATCGATCTCATGAACCAGACGACATACATTCTGCCTCACCTGCTCGCACTCAGCACATCGTCGCCTTTCTGGGAAGGTCAGGATACCGGGCTCATGTCCTATCGAATTGCCGTGTGGAACGCACTGCCCAGGACAGGATTGCCGGATATGTTTGAGAGCCATGCTGAATATACCCGGCATGTTGACATGCTCGTGGACGCAAAAGTAATTGAGAACAGCTCTAAAATCTGGTGGGACATACGCCCGAATTGCAAATTTCCTACCCTCGAATTGCGAGTGCCGGATATCTGCACGCAGCTCGAAGATGCGCTATGCATCGCGGCGCTCTATCGCTGCTGGTTGCGCATGCTGTGGAGGCTGCGTCGCAGGAACCAGCGCTGGAGAACGTACGCGAACTGGCTGATCTATGAAAACCGTTGGCGGGCCCAGCGCTATGGCATTGACGGATCGCTGATCGATTTCGGCCGTGGCAGAATGGTACCGTTTCCGCAACTAATTGATGAAATGTTCGAAGTCATTGTCGAAGACGCCGAATTCTTTGGCTGTGTTGACGAGGTTATGCATGCCAAGATCATACTGCAGCGGGGCACCAGCGCGCATCGGCAGCGGAAGGTCTTCGATGACGCGAAGGCGGAGGGGGCCACGAAAGAGGAGGCTCTCCGCTCCGTGATTCAATTTCTTATATCAGAGACGATGCACGGGCTCTAGCCGCTGCGGGGCACCGGTAGGCGGCAGCACGAGCAGGTCATACTGCGCGCGGGCGTAGCTGCCAAATATGCCGCGCGCGCCGTTCAGGCTTTCCAGCGGATTCGGTATCTCTCCTGGCGCAAACGTTGCGCCGCCCTGCTGCACGGCCTGCGAGCGGAAGTAGTCGTACGCATTGTCATCCAGCGCATTGATGCTAATCCGGTTGGGCCCGTAGAAGTTTATCCCGATCCAGGGATAGCGCATTACGAGTGTTCCGTCAGAATTGACATCGTAATTCTCTTCGTTCAGGATAGGAGAGCCGCTCACGACAAGCGCATCAAAGTCAGATCCGCCCACTTCGTTATCCAGGATGTCGGCAGCGAGGGGGGTCAGCATTCCCAGCCTCGGCTCCAGCGCCTCGGTAACAATAATGTAGAAGTTCTGGCTGCGTCCGGGAGAAGAGGTACGTGTGATGGTGAGATCCAGCTGTTCGTCGCTCTGGTACACGGCACGCTGGAGCGTGGCCCCGACTACAGAAAAGGTGTCGGGGACCGTGGTCATCCCCGAAATCCCGGCATCCGTGCCGGGCAGGCGAATGTTCAATAGGTATGTGCCAAGCGGTGCGGCAAGCGTAGTGGAATCCAGCGGCAGATATACGCCAACGGAGTCTGGAGGCTCGGCATAGGGCATGCTCGCACCCGGATGGCTTGGACCTCCCAAGAGGTCAACGGAAATGTCTGCACCTCGAACCGCAAGGCGGCCGAAGTCGTAGGTCTCATTAATGCCGGCCGTACGGCTGAGCCGTATCGGCGGCAGCGGCTCGCCGGCAACCAGGATGCCCTCGACGACATATTCTCCGACCACGGACCCGGTCTCCAGGCTGTCGCAGGCTACAAGAGCCAGGGCTGGCAGCAGAAGCATCCAATAACGCATGCCGCCACCGTATTCCTTGTCCCGGACCATATCAGAAGTTAAGGGTGAGCGCAACATTGGGCAGCGGAATTGGGATCTGGGGGATTACGTTACGCGTGACCGTGTTGTCGTCTTCAAAACCGTGAAGCACGAACCACGTGTTGCGCCGCGCATAGACATTGATGACTTGGAGCTGGAGCTCATAGTCAGCGAGACCAAAGAAGCGACCCGATTTGCGGGCGCCGATGTCCACCCGGTGGTAGGGTGGTAGGCGGGCTTCGTTGAGACCGGGGGAAATCAGTACGTCCGTAGCCGCATTTCCGGTCAAATCTTCGGTGTTGACAAGTCGATATTGGGCCTCCGGCTCCGTGAATGCCTGCCCCGTGGCGAAGGAAAGCACACCGGTTAGATGCCAGGACCGGCCCAGGTGGAACTGAGCTACGGTATTGATGTCCAACAGCCGGTCGTACTTGGGCAAGAACTTCTGCGGCGTGCCGTCCAGATCCAGATTCACGTCCGGAAAGAGGCGGTGCGTACGCCCGATCGTTGCGGCCATGAAGCCGCTTAGCCGCCCCGGCGCCTTTTCGATCTGGAACTCGATTCCCCTGGCGCTGCCGCGACCCACGCTAAAGATTTCGTCATAGGCAAGACCTGCGGCATCTGACAAGTAAGGATCAAATTCAAATAGGTCTCGCATCGTCCGGTAATAGAGCTCGGCATCCAATGTGATGGCATCGGTAATCCCGGCCTTGGCGCCCACGATGAATTGGTCGCCGTAGGCGGGTCGCACGCCTTCGCCGCTCGTAAGCCAGACGTCGAAGCCAGAAAAGCTTTCATTGGTAATGAGCGTCTGAAACTGGTAATAGCGCCCGGCGCTGGATTGCAGGCGCAGTCTCCGTGATGGTCGATGCTCAACCGCGATTCTGGGAGAGAGCCTGAAGTGGTGCCCACTGGCAAAATACGTGGCGCGAAGGCCGCCCTTGAGTATCCACGAAGACATGCGAGCGTAACGGTCCTGCACGTAGACCGACACGTAGGAGGAAGTAATCCGGGGGCTAAAGCTTCGCTGGTCGTCAAAGTAGCTTTCGAAGGGAAAATCCAGATAGCCAGCCCAGAATCCACTCTCCACCGTATGGGTATTGCTCCGGCGGTATTCGAAATCGCCCTTGAATGAAGTGTCGTACACCCGATTGTCCTGCCTGATATTGGTGCCGCCAAAATAGACGGAGGGATTGCTCTGGTAGCGCGAGGTGGTGAGCGTGAAATGGGAAAACAGGACATCCGAGAACAGATGGGTCCAATTCGCACTGGCGGTCCTGTTACCGTAGCGAAGGTCCAGCTCCGAATCTTCGAGGAACGCGAGCTCCAGGACATCCTGGCCAAGATAGAAAGACAGGGAGAGCCGATCGTCCGCAGTAGCGTCAAAATTGATCTTACTGTTGATGTCGACGAAGCTGAAGGCCTCGGGCACCCCGTTTACGCCATCCAGAATGGCGAGCAGTGGCTCAAGCGTCGATCGGCGAACCGCCAGCATCCAGGAACCCTTCGCATAGGGCCCTTCCGCGTATGCGCGCGATGCAAGAAGTCCCAGCGTCAGCCCGGATTGAAATTCCCGGCGGTTGCCATCCTTGTTGTAAATGTCGAGTACCGATCCAATCCTTCCGCCATAGGAGGCCGGAAATCCTCCCTTGAACAGCTGAACATCCTTGATGGCGTCGGGATTGAACGTGGAAAAAAAGCCAAAGACATGGGTGGGGTTATACACGGTGGTACGGTCCAGCAGAATCAGCGTTTGGCCGGGATTGCCGCCCCGGATATATAGTCCGCTGGAGTAATCCGAAGCCGCAGCGACGCCCGGTAAGAGCTGGAGGGACCTGAAGACATCCGGCTCGAACACACTCGGAAGGGCCTTGATGGTGGCCACCTTCATTCTTGAAACGCCGATATTTCGCGCCTCTTCTTCGGCCATCTGCTCGGCGGTGACAATTACTTCTTCAAAAATGAGGCTCTCCGGCTCAAGTTCAAGGTCAAGCCGGCGGCGTTCCCCGGGTGAAACGGAAATCCGCTGCTCCGCCGTGACGTAGCCGATATAGCTGCAGCGGATGGTATAGGTCCCCGGCACAAGACCGGTGATGGTGTAGTAGCCCGACAGGTTGGAAGCTTCGCCTCTGCCTGTTTGCTGAACGATAACGTTTGCCAGAAGCAAGGTCTCGCCCGTTGCGGCGTCTGTCACGAAGCCGCCAATGGACGCAGTGTCCTGCGCCGTCGCCATGGAGGCAGCCAGCGCCAGGTCCAGTAGAAGCAGTAGCGCAGCTGGCTTGGGAACACGCGCCAGGATCGGGCGGAGGGATGCCCGCAAGGGCGCTCCATTTCGTTTACCCAACGCGTTGCAGGTCATGCTGTCTAGATGGTAGAGGTATCAGCTGTACGAAGCCTTGCGCAGGGCGCGATTAATTCTTGTTAGTAAGAGCGCGTTCAAGGAATCCCGCCCTTAAGCGGGACCGCGGTCTCCAGCGGTTGCGGCACTTCTGGTGATGGGCCCGAAAGGCTAGCCTCCGCATGCAGTGAACGATGGCTGGTAATAAGCAGGCGCCTCAGTCTATGGCGTCAAATCCGGTGTAGGGCCTAAGCTCGCCGGGGATTTCTATGCTGCCGTCCTCGTGCTGGTTGTTCTCGAGCAGTGCCGCCACGATACGCGGGAGCGCCAGCGCACTGCCGTTAATGGTGTGAACGAGCTTCGGCTTTCCTCCTTCGGCAGGGCGATACCGTATGCGCATCCGACGCGCTTGGTAGTCCGTGAAATTGGACACGGACGAAACCTCGAGCCACTGCTCCTGGCCGGCGCTCCAGACCTCCAGATCGTATTGTGCCGCCTGATTGAATCCCATGTCACCGGTGCACATGTAGAGTTTCCGGTAGGGCAGACGCAGGGCAGCGACCAGGCGCTCGCTCTGGCTGCACAGGGCCTCCAGCGCCTCATAGCTGCGGCCTGGGTGCGTAATGTGTACGAGCTCCACCTTGTCAAACTGGTGAAGCCGATTCAGGCCCCGGACATTCTTGCCATAAGAGCCCGCTTCCCGGCGCCAGCACGGGGTATGGGCGCATAGGCGAACGGGCAGGGCCTTTTCCTCCAGGACCTCGTCCCGGTAATAGTTGGTCAGGGGCACTTCGGCTGTGGGGATGGCAAACAGTTCATCGCTCCTCACGGCATACATCTGGCCTTCCTTGTCCGGTAGCTGGCCCGTGCCTTGGGCGCTTGCCGCGTTGACCATGAGCGGAGGCTGAATTTCCGTGTAGCCGGCATGCCCGGCCGAATCCAGGAAAAACTGGATGAGGGCACGTTGCAGGCGCGCGCCCTTTCCGACATAGAAAGGGAAGCCGGCGCCGGCAACCTTCGCACCGCGCTCAAAATCCACCAGGCCATGGCGCTTGGCAAGAGCCCAGTGGGGCAGTGGCGTGAAACTGAATTCAGGCAGGTGCTCCGGGGCGAGGACACGCGCGTTGTCCTGCGGCCCGCTTCCCAGTGGTACGCTCTCGTGTGGGATATTGGGAATGGCCAAAAGCAGCTTGTGCAGTTCGGCATCCAGTATGCGCACGCGTTCCTCCAGCTCTCCTGCGTGTAGCTTGTACTTGGCCTGCGCGGCGATCTGATCCTGGGCTTCATCCCTGCGCCCGCTGCGCATCAGCTGTCCGATAGTGCGGGCCGCGGTGTTCGCTTCGGCCTGTATATGCTGGTGCCGGGTGAGCGCTTCACGCCGCTTCGCCTCATGCTCCAACACGCGGTCGACAATGTCGGTAGCGGACCAACCCCGGCTTGTGAGTGCATGCCGCACGCGTTCCGGATCGTGCCTTATAATCTGGATATCAAGCATTGGGTGCACATTGAATACCGAGGCGTATTAGCGCTGCTACTCCGAATAGCGCATTCTGAGCCGCAGTCGGGCGAGCGCCTGGTCAATCGAATCGGGCCGGTAGCCTAGCTCCGTTTCCGCCTTCAGGATAATGAGGCCGGTCCGCGGAGGTCGCCTGGCTTTCTGCAGCAATGCGCCGCTGGTCGCGGGCTGGACGAGTTCAGAATCAAGTTCGAATACCCGGGCAATGGAACGGGCGAACGTGTACATGCTGACCAGTTCACGTCCAGAGATATGGTATATGCCCGTTTTTCCATATCGGACCACGCGTGCAATGCCGTCCGCCAGGTCAGAGACATAGGTGGGCGTCCGTACTTGGTCGGTATAGACGTATATGGTCCTGCCTTCCGAGACCTGGCGTATGGCCCAAAGTGCAAAATTACTTCGATGCAGTTGCTCGCCTGTGCCGTAGACGACGTTTGTGCGCACCACGGCCCATCTATCCAGCCCGGCTTCGCGCGCCGCATTTTCGCCTCCGAGCTTGGCCTTGCCGTAATAGTTTAGCGGGTTTGGGCGGTCCACCTCACGGTAAGGTCCCTGTTTGCCATCAAAAACGAAGTCTGTCGATACCTGCACCAGGCGTGCGCCCGTGGCCCGGCATTCCCGGGCAAGAAGGGCCACGCCCTGTGCATTGACGTCCCAGCATGCCTTTCGATACGCTTCGCAGTGGTCGACATCTGTCATGGCCGCGCAGTTGACCACAACAGATGGAGCAAAATCCGTAAAGATGCTGCGGATGGCGGCCTGGCTGCCGATATCAAGGCCGATATACCCACAGGAAACTTCGCGGAAATGCGGGCTGGGGGCATTTGAGGTCGCCAGGACGTCAAAGCTGCCCTCCCGGCTCAACTGCGTAGCGAGTTCCTGCCCCAGTAGCCCGTTCGCGCCTGTAATCAGGATGCGTTCATATAACATGCGATGAGCCACTGAAGGCTACGGCGCCGGCATATCCCTCGTGCCGAGCTCCTCGATGCGCTGCTTGCGACGTTCTAAGGCAGCGGCGTACCGGCTCTGTTCCTTGGCCGTTTGCGGGTATATGCCAGGCACGGCTACGGGGCGCCCTTCTTCATCGATGGCCACAAACGTGAAGTAGGCGTAATTGCACTTCCGGCGCTTTTGGGTGAGCGCATTTTCCGCCACGACGCTTAATTCCACCTCCATGGATGTGCGGAAAGCGCGGTTGATCCAGCTCTCGATTAGCACGATTTCACCCACGTGGATCGGTGCGTCAAACGACACGGTGTCTACGGAAACGGTGACGCATATCCGGTTGGCATGACGGTGGGCCGATATGGCCGCGCACGTGTCCATTAGATGCATTAATCGTCCGCCCATCATGTGGTCGATGCCGTTGGAGTCGTTTGGAAGCACGATCTCGGTCATGATGCAGCGAGAATCGACTACCGTCTTGACAAGCTTTGCCATGGCGCAATCTCAGGTTTTCTGTTTCTTCTTTCTGGCAGCAGGAAACAGGATATTGTTCAGTATGAGCCGATATCCGGGTGAATTCTTGTGCAGATTCAGATCGGTCGGCGGATCTCCCACAAAATGCTGGTAATCCTCTGGATCGTGTCCGGCATAAAAGGTAAAGGTGCCCTGCCCGAACGAGCCGTGTATGTACTTGCCTTCGTTTCTATGGGGCGCCTCGGCAAGTACGACCACGCCGGGCTTGAGCAGGGGCTTTCTGAAGCCCGTTGTTTGGCCAATGAATCCGCGCACGGTGGCCACATGGTTCTGCGTTAGCATGGATGGCACCGGGTCCCACTTTGCACTGAATTCGAAGAGGGTAAAGTAATCCAGCGCGGGGTTCTGCAGCTGCTGTGGCGGCGGCCCGGCGTCAATATCGGAATGTTCGTATTCGGCAGCGTTGAAACTTGGCGTAAAGCCGGTGAACGCCATGGTCTTGCCAAAGTCCAGCTTGCGCAGGGCCCCGGGATCAATCGGATCGCCGTCATACTCGCTCGGCACGATGTCCGTGGCGTGGGCGGCAAGGGAAATGTCATACGTATCGGTGCCGGAGCACATGGCAAACAGAAAGCCGCCCTGGAAAACGTATTCCTGAATCGTGCGCGCAACAGCGTGCTTCAGGTGGCTGACCTTGCGGTATCCGTGCCGGCGTGCCGCGTCCTCCGCCTTGCGCTGCTGCTCCAGGTACCAGGGCATGTTGCGGTACTGGAAGAATTTTCCGTGCTGGCCCGTGAAGTCCTCGTGGTGGAGATGCAGCCAGTCGTAGGATTCAAGCGTGCCCGATAGGATGTCATCGTCGTAGATGAGATCGTGGGGAACCTCGGCGTACGTAAGGGCCAACAGCACCGCATCATCCCACGGCAGCGTTTGCTGCGGCGCGTATACGGCGATGCGGGGGGGCTTTTCAAGGCGCACCAGCGCCGTATTGGCTCGGTCGCTCTCCACTTCGGCAACCAGGCGCGCGGCTTGGCTTCCGCCCAGGCTTTCGAAGAAGACCTCGCGCACGGCAAGCTCGGCCATCAGATCTTCTGTCGGTTCAAGCAGGAAGGAGCCGCCGCGATAATTGAGGAGCCAATCCGCCGCGTAGCCCCGCTGCAGGGCCCAGTAGATGATGCCGTAGGCCTTTAGATGATTCGACTGCCGCGTATCCATAGGGATGAGCACATCCTGGGCACGCGCGGGCACGGCCAGCAGGCAGAGGGCAAGAATTAGGAGGCGAGACATGGGCTCAGACCCCCTCCGCGCGGAGAATCCGGATGCGCCTCCGGACCTCGGGCGCAAGAAGCGAGCCGGGATGCACTCTCAGGATGTCGGTATAGGCCGCGGCCGCTGCTTCCGGGTCAGCAAGGTCCATCTGCAGTATTTCCGCAGCCAGGAATAGGGACTGCTCCACCAGGGGGCTTGCCGGATACATGAGCGCAATCTCGCTGAAAGCTACGTGGGCATCCGACGCGCGGCCCACTTCTCGCAGCGCCAGGGCGCGCAGGAAGCGGATTTCATCCGCAATGGGGTGGCCACCAAAGGCCTGTGCCAGAGAATCGGCGCGGGGCACAACGTCCACGGCGCGACGCTGGCGCTGCATGAGGAGCAGGTGGGCATAGGCCCGTAGCGCGGCGTTGGTGGAGTCAGGCCCGGTGTTTTCCAAGAGTAGCACGCGCAGCGAAAGTGCATCGTTTGCCACATCAATGGACGTATTTTCGTCGAGTATGTTGAAGAGCGCACTGGCCTGAGCTATCTCCCCGCGGTACAGGTGCACCAATGCCTGTTCATAGCGCGCTTCTTCGGCAAGCTCGCCCAGCAGCAGCGTGTCCGCAAGGCGTCCGAATATGCGGTGCGCCTCTTCTAACTGGCCCCTCAGTACGGCAATGCGCCCCACGTCAAGCTGCGCCTGCATGGCGGACTCTGTATCGGGAAACCGCTGGATCACCTCATGGAGTGTGCTACTGGCCTGATCCAGATCGAAGAAAACGTCCCGCTCCATTGCCGCCATTTGCTGCAATACATTGGCACCGCGGGAATCGCCGGGAAAGCGCTGCAGGAACCTTCGCAACGATTCCAGCGCCGTATCATAATGCGGCGCCGCCTGCCGGTTGTCCTGGTCGTCATAGGCCGATTCCTGATTGGTCTGGGCCCATAGTCGGTGCATCTTGGCGAGGCCCAGCAGCGCATCGGCTGCTGTGGGAGCGGCCGTATCATATTGCAGGACCTCCTCATAAGCCTGAAGAGCGATGTCGTAGGCCGCGGCATCCGCAGCTCTTTCGGCAAAGTCGAAGACGGCCCTGCCACGCTCCTCGCCCAGCCGGTCCACTGCGCCGTACTCGGCATACGCCTTCGCGTAGTCCCCAGCCTCGAGGTAAATCCAGCCCAGCAGTTCCCGGTAGCTGCGAACGGCCGGATCCAGCGCGACGACCCGCTCCGCGACAGCGACAGAAGCGGCAAGCGCCCCTTCCTGTTCAAAGATGCGGCCAAGCCTGTTGCGTACGTAGCTCAGTTGCCGCTCGTTGGTAGCGAGCAAACCAAGAAATTCTTCCATGGCCTGCTCGTGGTCCCCGACATGGCCATAGAGGTAGGCCAGGTCGGACTGGAACAGGGACGGATCGCCGATTTCGCTTCGTCCGCGCTTCAGGACTGCGATGGAGCGTTCGAGCAGACGGACCTGAACCATGGAGTTGTATACCGTACGGTAATCCAGTTCTGTGCCAAACGAGCGCGTCAGGCTCTCCTCCCAAAGCGCTTCAGCTGCGCCTTCGTTTCCGCGCAGGAAGTGTAAGCGGGCCTTTTCCGAGAACAATGCGGGCATGTCTTGCGCCGGCGCACGCTGTATGGCCTCATCAACCAGCGCCAGCGCGTCTTCATAGCGCTTTACAGCCTCGTAGGTCTCCCTTAGCTTGTGGTAGAGCCTATCTGTAGTGGGGACTTCCTCCTTTAGCTGCTCGAGAATCTGGATCGCGCGCTCGTACTGCGCGGCCCTAATGAACGAGTCTGCCACTTGGAAGCGGGCGGTCAGGATACTGTCCGTATCCTGGGCGACCAAGCGTGCCGCGACCCACGGTGCCACCGTAAGTCCCAGGAGTAAGGCCGTAATCAGATTGCGCATGGCACGGGGCGTAAATCCCGCCTGATATCACATTGGAGGAACAGAGGTTTCATACAGGGGCCCGGGAGGAGCCGGATTTTATCTGAAGCGCTGCGGAGCGCCGCCGCTTGAAGAGCCGTTTGCAGGCCAGGTGCACCGAGGTCATGCCCTCGGAGAATTGCGTACTTTGCCCTTTTGGCAGTGCCGTTATTTATGTATGATTGCGCCAATACCGGGCCCCGGAGCTTGTGCATACTGGGCTCGACCGGTTCCATTGGAACACAGGCACTGGAACTCGTACGCCTGTTCCCGGATCGGCTGCGCGTGGCGGCCCTAACGGCGCACAGGAGCACGGACACCCTGATTCGCCAGGCTCTTGAATTTCTTCCCGAATGCGTGGCACTGGCTGATCCGTCCGGGTTGCCCCTGCTTCGCGCGGCGCTGCATGGTCGCGGCACCCGGATTCTAGCCGGAGAGGAGGGGATTTGCGAGGCCGCAGCAGCGCCTCGTTCGGACGTGGTCGTGGCCGCCATATCAGGCATTGCGGGGCTGGCTCCCGTTCTTGCTGCGCTGCAGTCGGGCAAGATGGTTGCACTGGCCAACAAGGAAACCCTGGTGGCTGCCGGCGCGCATGCCGTGCGTGCGGCCAAAGAGCACGGCGGCATGCTGATCCCGGTTGACAGCGAGCATTCGGCCATCTTTCAGTGCCTGGCAGGCGAGAAGCGCGCAAGCGTGGACAAAATCATCTTGACGGCGTCGGGAGGGCCGTTCCGGACGCGGGAGGCCGCCACGCTCGCGCAAGTTACGCCGGCGGAGGCACTGCGCCACCCCAACTGGTCCATGGGGGCGAAGGTTACCATTGATTCCGCAACGATGATGAACAAGGGCCTGGAAGTGATAGAAGCCCACTGGCTGTTTTCTCTGGCGCACGACCGGATCGAGGTAGTGGTCCATCCCCAGAGCATCGTGCATTCCATGGTCGTCTTCCGAGATGGATCCGCCAAGGCCCAGCTAGGCCTACCCGACATGCGGCTGCCCATACTGTATGCGTTCAGCTACCCTGAACGCTGGAGTATGTCGTATGGCCGGGTGGACTGGGCTAGCGCACTCAAGCTTGAGTTTACTCCGCCGGATTTGCAAAAATTTCCGTGTCTGGGCCTGGCCTTTGAAGCCCTGAGGATGGGCGGTTCGGCGCCGGCGGTATTGAATGCGGCCAACGAAGAGGCCGTGGCGCTCTTCCTGTCCGGGCGCCTGCGCTACTTGGATATTCCGCGCGCGGTAGAGAGCTCGCTGGCCCATCTTGCCTCAGCCAGTGATCCGGACCTTGAAGAGGTTTTCGCCCTGGACCGGGCTGCGCGCCGCCATGTGCTGGAACTTGGATACGTACAGACTATTTGACTTCGGTTTACAACCCAACACCCGGACCATGGACGTCGTTTGGACCATTCTTGCCGTCGTCGGTGCCATAATGATTCTCGTGTTTGTGCACGAGATGGGCCATTTTCTTGCCGCGCGGCTCTTCTCCATGCGCGTGGACCGCTTCTCCGTTGGCTTTCCGCCGAAGCTCTTCAGCAGACAGATCGGGCAGACCGAATACGTGCTTGGCGCCACCCCCCTGGGAGGCTATGTGAAGATTGCCGGCATGATAGACGAGAGCATGGACGCGGAATATGCCTCCTCAGAGGTTCAGCCCTGGGAGTTTCGGGCGAAGCCGCTCTGGCAGCGAGCTATTGTTATGGTGGCCGGGGTTACCGCCAATATCGTCCTGGCCGCATTCATATTTTCAGGTCTGAAGATCGTATACGGGGGTACGGATTTCCTGGCGCAGGAAGACGGATTTCTTTTCGTGGCAGACAGCTCGGTGGCCGCAGAGCAGATTGGGCTGCGCACCGGTGACAGGATCCTTTCCATTAGTGGCACGCCGTTCGATCCAGGGGATGTAAGCGGTAGTATGATACCGCTGCTTGCTGACACCCTGATATTCGAGGTAGACCGGGGTGGGCAGAGCCTGACGCTGCCGGGTCCGACTGATATAATGACCCAGATCCAGCATGCGTCCGACGGAGGCAGCATTCTGGGACTTGGTCTATACAATGAGCCCAGTATTCTGGGTGAAGTCTTAAAGGGTATGCCCGCGGACATGGCTGGCCTCAGGCCGGGTGACCGGATCACGGCCATCGATGGATGGCCTGTCATGTTTTGGATGGAACTGACGCAATTCATCCAGGCCTCCGACGGACGCACCCTGACGCTGGAAGTGCAGCGCGAGGCAGAAGGGCCAGTGAGCAGTTTCCTTGCGAGCGTTACGCCTTCCCTGGTGGACGAAGGCCAGTATCGTATCGGTGTCGGAATCGCAAGCCGCCGGATAGATTATGCGCTGCTCGAAGCGCTGCGATCGGGAGTGTCGGATACGTGGAATAATACCAGAGCCATTGCGATCAACCTGAAGCGTATCGTTACGGGACGAGAAAATGTTCGCGAGAAT
Source organism: Rhodothermales bacterium (assembly GCA_965216255.1). Lineage (GTDB taxonomy): Bacteria > Bacteroidota > Rhodothermia > Rhodothermales > Bin80. The sequence continues at coordinate 636,442 of OZ244148.1, read as the reverse complement.
TTGGGTGGTCCGGTCATGGTCGCCAGGATTACGGGGCAGGCCGCCCGACAGGGCGGGCAGTCTTTCTGGACGATTGTGGCGCTATTGTCCATCACGCTCGCCATTGTCAATATATTGCCTATCCCCGTTCTGGATGGGGGACACCTGGCGTTTCTGTTGTACGAAGTCGTCGCTCGCCGAGAGCCTTCCGTCAAGTTCAGGATGATCACGCAGCAGGTTGGGTTTGGCATTCTCCTGCTGCTCATGGCATTCTTGGTGTTTAATGACATTACCCGGCTGTAAAATCGTCTGGGTGGCGGTTCGCGCTAGCGCAATGATCGAGTGATGGACTCCGCGGAAGATCGGGAGCGGCAGGAAGTATTGGTGAACCGGGGATCGATTCCAGGGCATGTCGCCATAATCATGGACGGCAATGGACGTTGGGCACGCCAGCGTGGGGGAGCCAGGATAATGGGACACCGGGCCGGGGTCGAGTCCGTGCGTGACGTCGTGGAAGCGTGCGTTCAGCTGGGCGTAGCCAATCTGACGCTGTATACCTTCAGCGTGGAGAACTGGCGGCGGCCCACTAATGAGGTGCACGCCCTGATGCTACTTTTGCGCTCTGCCATCAGGCAGGAACTCGCCATGCTTCAGGACAATGACATTCGGCTCTGTGCCATCGGTGATGTACCAAGGCTGCCCGAGGGTACGCGCAGAACCCTGGAGGGCGCCATGCATGCTACGGCGAGCAATCGGCGCATGCGTCTTGTGCTGGCGCTCTCCTACAGTGGTCGACAGGATCTCGTGCAGGCCGCCAGAGCGCTGTGCACCCGGGTGCAGCGTGGCCTTCTGGATCCGGCATCCATTAGCGAGGATACGGTCTCCGGGGCCTTGTGCACGGCCGGCATACCAGACCCGGATCTTTTGGTGCGCACCGGCGGCGAAAACCGCATCTCGAATTTCTTGCTCTGGCAGCTAGCGTATACGGAAATGGTTATCACGGACTGTTACTGGCCTGCGTTTCGCCGGGAGCATCTTTATGACGCCATCGGTACCTACCAGGATCGAGAGCGGCGATTCGGCAGGGTGACCGGGCAATAAGACTGGAGGGCCCGCGTTAAGCAGCGAAACATACGCCGATACGCACTAGTTTATTCTGTTTGGATTATGGACTCTATGGCCCGCCATCGTTCTATTGCACTGTGCGTGGCATTTGCCCTGCTGCCAGTCACGGTGTTTGCCCAGTCGCTGATTTCGTCGCTTTCCGGATCCGGCAGCCCGTTTGGTGGCAGTCCCGCCCAGCCGGCAGAGTTTGAGATTCTGGGCATTTCCATTGAGGGCGCAGATACGGAGAGCATGCAGAAGTTCGTTCTTTCGAATAGTGAACTGGCGGTCGGGCAAACCGTCACCCTGCCCGGAGACCAGGCCATTGCCGATGCCATCCGCAATATCTATACCCTGCGTGTATTCTCGGACGTGAAAGTCATTGAGGAGCGCAGGGCAGGTTCGGGCGTGTTCCTTCTTATTCGCGTGGTGGAAGAGCCGCAGCTTTCCGACTACACGTTTTCCGGCATCAAGAAGAAGCACCGCAAGGATCTTGAAAAGGAAATCCCGCTGTTCAAGGGCAGTCGCGTGCGACCGGCGGACCTGGAACGATCCATTCAGGTAGTCCAGGACTACTATGCCGACAAGGGATATCTCCTGGCCGAGGTTGAGGTCTCACGCCATGTTAGCCAAGACAGTAGCATTGCGCTGGAGTTTGCCGTGGACCAGGGCGAGCGGGTGAAGATCAGCCAGGTCAACATCTCGGGCAACGGCGAGGTCTCAAGTCGAAAGCTGCGTGGAACGCTTAAGAAAACCAAGCCCAAGAGCGGCTTGAAATTCTGGCGTAAGTCCCGATATGATCCTGCTCTGTACGAGGAAGATAAGGCCAACTTGGTCCGGTACTACAATACGCGGGGCTACTATGATGCGCGCATCCTGGAGGACTCGGTGTACCTGGACAACTCCGGACCCAAGCCTGGTCTCGTGGTTGATCTGTCTATAGTAGAAGGTCCCCGGTACCATATCCGCAACATCGAGTGGGACGGCAATACCGTCTATCCGGATGACGTGCTCTCTATCGCACTCGGCGTGCAGCCCGGTGATGTCTACAATGCCGAGCGACTGGAACAGAACCTCCACGGCAACAAACGCAGCAGCGATGTTTCCAGCCTGTATATGAATCGCGGTTATATGCTATTCCGGCTTCAGCCGGAGACGCGTGTCGTTGAAGGGGATTCGCTGGATCTCTACTATGATCTTTACGAGGGTGAAATTTTTGAGTTTGGCGAAATCACCATTGCTGGCAATGCGAAGACGAAGGAGCACGTCATACGGAGGGAGCTGTACACCATCCCGGGCCAGACGTTTAGTCGTGAACATATCCAGGAAACTATCCGACGGCTTTCCCAACTGAACTATTTTGATCAGGAAAAGCTCGGGGCCGGCCCGGGTATCGGGCTTGACCAGGAAAAAAAGACGGTGGACCTCACCTACAATCTGGAAGAGGTCGGCAGCGACCAGCTGGAGCTCTCTGGAACGTACGGCCGCTTCGGGCTTATCCTCATGTTGCGTTTCGGGTTCAACAATTTCTCGATGCAGGACTTCTTCAACAAAAGCTCCTGGCGGCCCTTGCCCTCCGGAGATGGACAGCAGCTTTCGGTAGGGCTGCAGACCAATGGGAGGAGGTACCAAAGCTATTCGCTTGGCTTTACGGAACCGTGGTTCAGGGGCCGGCCTACTCCTATCGGATTCAACCTTTCGCATTCGCGCATCAGCGGGGCGTCTTATTATTCCTTTTCCAATAGCAGCATCGACACCGGGCAGCGTTTTGTGCGCTCTTCCGCTTCGGTTTTCTACGAGCAGCGGCTCTCGTGGCCTGACGACAAATTCAGTACTTCCACTTCGCTCGGTTATCAGTATTTCCTGAACAGGAATTTTACGCTGTCGCTGCCATCCGGTATCAGCGAGCAGGTTTCGGTGCGACAAGCCCTTACACGGAGTTCGCTTGACCACCCGATATTTCCTACCACCGGATCAAACATGCTGCTTTCCGTCGAAGTGGCCGTACCGATGGCGGACTTCGTGCAGTACCACAAGTGGCGCTTCAATTCTAGCTGGAATGTGCCCCTTGCCCGCAAGCTTACGATTAACGTATCCGGAGAATTCGGCTATATCGGCTCCATTACGGGAGAAGATGTCTCGTTCGAACGCTACGTGGTGGGCGGTTCCCCGTTCGATTTCCAGGGTTTCCGCGACAACTTCGGCAAGGATATTATATATATGCGCGGCTATCCGGCACGCGTTTTGGGGCCGCGGCGCAACGACGAAGCCATTGGGGGGCGCATACTCAACAAGTATACATCGGAATTCCGGGCCCTCGCCGTACAAACCCCGCAGTTGACCGCCGCACCTTATTTATTCATGGATGCGGCCAATACCTGGGACGGCCTCTCCACGTACAGTCCCACGCAGCTGTTTCGGTCCGCCGGGTTCGGCGTTCGGCTGTTTCTTCCTATCCTCGGCATGCTGGAGCTCGCATACGGGTATAACTTTGACCGGTATACGCCTATACGCGGCCAGGAGCAAAAGCAATCGGGCGCCAGAGACTGGCTTTTCCAGTTCACGCTCGGGCAGGGATTTACACAGTAGGACGTGACGCATGAAGCTCGCACGCATTTTGCCCATATTGCTGCTGTGGCCCGGTCTTGCCGCGGGGCAGCACAAGATTGGTTATATCGACTCGGATTTCATCTACGGCAAGTTCCCGGAATTTGCAAGTGCACAGCAGACGCTGGACCGGATCTCGCTGCAAATGGAGCAGGATTTGGAAGAAGAGCAGCAGTCGCTGGACGACCTGTTTCAGGAGTACCAGGCACGCGAACTGCTCTACACGCGAGACGAGCGGCAGCGTCGGCGTGATGATATAATGCAGGTGGAGGAGGACCTGGAGCGGCTTCGTGCGCAGTATTTCGGCCCCGAAGGTGAGCTCTACCGCCAGCAGGAGCAGATACTTAGGCCCATACAGGAAAAGATTCTGATTGCTATCGAAGAAGTGGCAGAAGCAGAAAGCTACGATTACGTCTTTGACAGGAGCGGAGATTTCCTGTTTCTGTATGCCACGGACCGGCACGATCTGAGCGAACAGGTGCTCGAATTGCTGGGGATCGAGGTACAGCCCGGAGAGCTGGAACGCGGCGGGCTATAACACCAAACACAATGGCAGTAGACATGAGAAGTAAGATGTTTCCAATAGCCCTCGGCCTGGTGGGCCTCATACTTGCGCCCGGTGCGGTGGCGCAGCAGTTGGCTCCGCTTCGCATTGGGTACACCGACCACGAAATCTTGATTTCCAATATGCCGGAATATCGGACGGTGCAGGAGGAACTCCAGGCGGAATATCAAAGCAGTCAGACCACGCTACAGGCACTGTACGAAGAATTCCAGGGCCAGGTCGAGCGATACCAGAAGCAGCAGGCGCTCTTCTCTCCGGAACGGCGGCAGGAGCGGGAGGCCGAGCTTGCGCAGGCCCAGCAGGAAATACAGGAAAAGGCAGCCGAGAGCGAGCAGGCGCTTGGCGAGCGTGAGGCCGAGCTACTGAGCCCCATATTTACACGGGTGGACGCTGCGATCAAGAAAGTGTCTGCAGAAAAGAGTCTTGATTTGGTGTTGCGGATTCAGGCGGGTCCCATGCAGCCGATTATTCTGTATGCAAACGAAGACAGAATTGTGGACATCACGTTAGATGTGGCCATAGATTTGGGTATAGACGTAGCCGAAAACGAGGCCAATTGATTCCAGCGCAGAGGCGCTGCAGTGCTGTTTCACTCTCCGATGAGCAAGATAGGGAGGCCGTATATGGCGACTGGTAATGTTAAGCGTGTGACCACGCAGACGCTGCAGCGCATGAAGGCCAAGGGTACGCCCATAGCCATGTTGACGGCGTATGACTACACGGGTGCGCGCATTCTTGATCGCGCCGGGGTGGACGTACTCTTGGTGGGAGATTCGGCATCCAACGTCATGGCAGGCCATGAGACCACCCTGCCCATAACGCTGGAACAGATGATATACCACGCGCAGTGCGTGGTGCGGGCTGTGACCCGTGCGCTGGTCGTAGTGGACTTGCCGTTTGGATCCTACCAGGGCAATTCCAAGGAAGCACTATATTCCGCCATACGCGTTATGAAGGAGACCGGAGCCCATGCCGTCAAGGTTGAAGGCGGGAAGGCGGTCCTTCAGGCCGCAGACCGGATTCTTGCGGCTGGTATTCCCGTAATGGGACACCTGGGGCTTACGCCGCAGAGTATTTACCGGTTTGGTACCTACAAGGTGCGCGCTATTAGCGAGGCGGAGGCTGAAACGCTTCGCAGTGATGCGCGGCTGCTGGAGAGCGCAGGATGCTTCGGCATCGTGCTGGAAAAGATTCCGGCCCCGCTGGCGGGGGAGGTTTCCGGCTCACTGCGGATTCCGACGATAGGTATAGGCGCCGGATGTGACTGTGACGGCCAGGTGCTGGTCACGCACGACTTGCTGGGACTCACGACGGATTTCAATCCTCGCTTCGTACGACATTACGCGCAGCTTGCCGATACGATTACAGACGCGGTAACCGCCTACATAAAGGATGTGCGAGAGCGAGGGTTTCCGGGCGTGGACGAAAGCTACTGGGGTACACGCGCGTCGGAGGAGGCGCTTGCATGATCAACCATCACAAAGTTGGAGAGCGCCCCCTAATCCTGGTCTGCAATGATGACGGGATTGATGCACCGGGGATTCTGGCGCTGGTGTCGATACTGCGCCCCATGGGAGACGTGGTGGTGGTGGCTCCACTGGATGAGCAGAGTGCCGTGGGACATGCGATCACTATTCACAACCCGGTGCGGGTGCGTCCGTGGCGTTTCCACAGCACAAACGGCGAAACCAAGGCCTGGGCCATAGCCGGGACACCTGCTGACTGTATTAAGCTCGCGGTAAACAGGCTGCTGCCTAGAAAGCCGGATCTCGTCGTTAGCGGCATCAATCATGGATCGAATACGGCGGTCAACGTCCTATATTCCGGAACGGTAGGAGCTGCATCCGAGGCCTGTATGCTCGGCATCCAGGCCGTTGCCGTTTCTCTCTGCACATGGGACAAGCACGATTTTTCTGCTGCCGCCTACTATGCCGGGAGGCTTGTGCGGAAGGTGCTGAGTGAGGGCATTCCGTCGGGACTGCTACTAAATGTCAACATTCCGCCGTTGCCCCTTGCCGAGATCAAGGGCGTCCGGGTTACACGGCTGGCACATTCGCGCTGGGAGGAATCGTTCATTGAGAGAATGGATCCTTTTGATCTGCCTTACTATTGGTATTCGGGCGAGTTTGTAAATCTGGACACGGGTGAGCATACTGATATCGATGCCGTGGACCGGGGATACGTATCGGTAACGCCCATACAACTCGATCTGACTGCGCATGCGTATATCAACGCGCTGCGCGGCTGGCAGTGGACGGAAGAGGATGTGCCTGCCTGACTGGATGGCGTACGTCCACGTTGCCCCCGCTCAGGATGACACCAATGCGGGTGCCGCGGCACCTAACGGCGCGGCTTAGCAGTGCTGCAATGCCCAGGGCCCCGGTAGGCTCTACCACGATCTTGAGCCTCTCCCACAGGAATAGCATCGCATCGAGGATGGCATCCTCCGGGACTGTGACCATGTCGTGTACATGTTGCATTATGAGCGGAAACGTGATCTTGCCCAGGGAAGGGGTCCGTGCCCCGTCCGCCATCGTATCCGGATCGCGCACGGTATGTAGACGGCCCGACCGAAAGCTCAGGGCGGCATCGTTTGCGGCCTCGGGCTCCACGCCGATGACCCGGCATTCTGGTGCCATCGCGCGCGCCGCAAGGGCCGTGCCGGCAAGTAGTCCGCCTCCTCCGCAGGGGGCCAGAAGCAGGTCGAGGTAGGGGTACTGCTGCAGCAGTTCGCGGCAGGCCGTACCCTGACCGGCTACGACGTGGGGATGGTCATAGGGTGGAATAATGGGTAGACCCCGTTCGGCAGACAGTTGTGTGGCCAGCTCCTCCCGCGTAATTTCGCTGCGATCATACGCAATGACGGCGGCACCGTATGCTTCGGTGGCCTCTCGTTTCACGGAGGGGGCGTCCGCCGGCATGATGATGGTGGCCGGGATGTCGAGGAGGTGGCTGGCCAGGGCTACGGCCTGCGCATGGTTGCCTGAGGAGTAGGCGAGGACGCCGTGCGCTTTCCTATCCTCGGTCAGGCGCTGAAGCGCATGGTACGCGCCCCTGAACTTGAAGGCGCCCGTGCGCTGAAAATTTTCGCATTTGCAATAGACATGGGCTCCGACCCTGACATCCAGTAGCCGCGAAGTCAGCACGGGGGTCCGGTGGGCCACGCCGCTAAGGGACTCGGCGGCCGCAGCGACGTCTTCATAACTCACCACGGTTGCTACCCACCGCCGTCTTCACTCTCGGCCACGACATCGGTCACCTCTGCTTCCTTCTCAATTTCAACGCTGATATTGGTCACCAGCGCTGAAATGGCACCAATAGCCGCAAACATGGGTGCAAGCAGTACGGCTGCGGCTGCGCCCGTGACCCCTACGGTCAAGGGAAACTCAACAATCGTGCGCTCGTCCTTCTTTACTATCACGCGGCGGGCTCGCCCTTCCTCTACGACCTCACGGACCTTGTCAATAAGCTGGGCTCCGCGAACCCTGACTTCCTTTATGACTACTTTCGCCTTGCGCTGGTCGATCATGCGATCCGGTGTATGGTTCAAGTATGCCGACAGTGTATATATGGTAGGCTGCAGAAAAGGTTGCATATGAATCATCACAGGCAAACACTGCTCTGCGTTGCCTTGGCGCTTTCGCTCACTACACCTTCCTGCCTTGTCCTGCACGAGGTAGAGACGATTACTCTTCCCACGCCAGACTCTCCTGCATGGAGCCAGGAGCGTGTGCTGGAACATCTCCGGTTTCTGAATGGATCCGATGTGGGGGAGCGCCGAACCGGATCGCCCGGCTTCGCCGCCGCCGCGGCGTACGCTTCGGCGCAGCTGCACGGCCTGCAGCCCGGGATGGCCGGCTCCCACCTAATACAATACCGCTCTCCGGTCCATACGATAAGATCGGCGGCGTTGGGCTCAGCGGTAGAAGGCGTGGATTTTCTTCCGGACGCGCGGAGTGATTCCGGTCAGGTTGCCATAGAATCCGTTGCATTTGCAACAGGTGCGCTATCCGAATCTGGGACGCAGGTAGACGCCGTGGTGGCCGCGGACGGCAAAATGGCGGATGCGGACTTCCTTACACTGGCCGCGCGAGGCGTACGTGCCGTGATTCTGGTGCGCGCGCTGGACGCACGACCGGTGGCCAGGGCCAAAGGCGGTATGCTGGTCGTGCAGGTGACGCCGGCCGCGGCGGAAAACCTGTTCCATCTGGAGTCTGCATCCGGCCTCAATGAAGTGTACCGTCTGCCCGAGCCCATTATCCTGAACGTGGATGCGCAGCAGAACGCCGAGGCCCGCGCCACGAACGTATTTGGATTCCTGGCCGGCAAGCATCCGACTCTTTCGAGCGAACTTGTTCTCGTGTGTGCGGACCTGGATGGGCCGGGCAGCTTGGGTATCGGGGCAGCGGCCCTGCTCGAAGTCGCGCAGCGGTACCGGCTGTTCTCGGCTGTCCACCAGTTTCCGCAGCGCACGCTGCTTTTTGGCATATTTTCGGGAGCCCGGCACGGGAATGCGGGCCTTGAAGACTACCTCGAGCTTCCGCTCTGGCCCCTTGAGAAAACGAGGGCGGTGCTATATGTTGGCGTAGAGCCCGGAAACAGGGCTGGAATCCGGATGATGCTGGAATCCGTTGGCCTTGAGGTCCGCTTCATGGAAACGCCGCCGGAACCGCGGGCGGATAGCCGAACAGGCCCGATCTTGCGGGTCGCAGCGGAAGACGGCCTTCGGATGGCGGAGCGTACGCACGCCCTGCTCCGCAGCCTGGCGCAGCCACTTCGCCGCCCTCAATAGTGCAGGCCCACCATAAAGACGATGCCCGTATTCTCCAGCTTGGGGTCACCCAGGATGGGATCAGCAATGGTGATGTCGTGCATTCCGAGCGTGTATCTCACTTCTGCTGTCAGTAGCTGCGATGCCACCTCGAAATCGATACCGGCCCCAAAGGTAAAGCCGTAATCCATCGGCTCTACGGACTGGTCCTGTTCAACGATAGATTGACCTGCATCCCGCGGCGTGAGGGTCAGGTAAGCGCTCATCTGAAAGGCCACAAAGGGCCCGGCAAACAGGCGCGGGTGCATGGTCCCCCGCGTTGCGAGTCGATACTGGGCCAGGAGCGGGATGGAGAGATAGGCCAGATCGGACTGGAGCCACACGGGAATGCCCAGGTACTTGACGGCGGTCTTTGCGCCCATCTGCACGTAGTGTAATTCAACCTGTGGCAATAGGCCGTGGCCCAGGTGGAGGCCGAAGGCGACGGCCGCGGACAGTCCCGTCACGCGCTGCCACGTGGTAGGACCAACCAGTAAATGGCCACGGAAATTGGTAGTGGCGCCGCCGAGCTTGATTGCGCCCGTCCATTGCTGGGCATCGGCACTTGGGGTAGTCAGGCAAGCAGCGAGCGTCAAACAGGCCAGGCAATGCTTCACGGAGAAAGTCGACAATGGGTTGCCCGTAAGAAGCACCCATCCCCTGTCAGGGTTCCCTGCAGGATGGAACAGCCAGAGACGCTTCGTGTAGAGGCCGCCTGGCATATGGAGATCTCTTGGCCATTACGATAGACCAAGTACGCTACATCGCCTCTCTTGCGCGGCTGCGTTTCACGGAGGAGGAGGAACGCATTTTGGCCGAACAGATGAGTGAGATTCTGGACTATATGGCCAAACTGGGCGAGCTCGATACTTCGGATGTAAGCCCCATGATCCACGTTCTGGAGCTCTCGAATGTCTTACGGGAAGATAAGGTTCAGGAGCGCATTTCTACAGGAGAAGCACTCAGCAATGCTCCAGATGCCGACGCAGAATATTTTCGGGTTCCGAAGGTAATTGGCTGAGGCATGGCCAGAAAGCGAAAGGCAAAGCGCGCACAGCTTCCGAAGCCATCCTGGTGGGAATTGCTTCCTGCAAATACCCAGCACGGTGTGTGCGTAGCCGCACTGCTGATTCTGGCGCTTGTATTCTACGGCCCGGCACTTTTCTCGGGCAAGGACCTGGTTGGTGGAGATACGCGGCAGTGGCGTGCGACTGCCGAATCCATGCTGGATTACCGGCAGACCACGGGGGAGGAGCCGCTTTGGGCCAACAACGTGTTTGCCGGCATGCCGGGCTTTGTTATTTCGCCTCCACCAAAGGTGCCCCAGGTGGATATCGTGCCCAACTGGGTGCGCCGAATCGCCTGGCCCGCGTCGCACTTTGTGCTGCTGCTTATTGGCGCGTATGCGCTGATCTGGTTCCTGTGCCGAGACAAGTTGAGCGCGTTATTGACCGCCTGTGCCTTTGGCCTTACTACGTATTTGCCCGTCATCCTGGTAGCGGGGCACAATACAAAGTTCATATCGCTGTGCTATGCTCCGTGGCTGCTCTTGGCCTTTGTGTATACGCTGCGGCGTCCGGGCATGCTGGCCGGTCTCCTGTTCGCCGTCGCATGCTCTATCCAGTTGCGGGCTGGCCACATACAAATCACGTACTACGTGGTAATGGTGGCAGGAATTTGGTGGGCCACTGAAGCCGTGGGTGCCCTGCGAGCCGGCAGGATGAGACCGTTTGCCATGAGTACCTGCGCCCTTGTGCTTGGGGCCGCCGCTGCCCTGCTCATGGTCGCGGAGATTTACCTGCCAGCGTGGGAATACAAGGCCTATAGTATTCGGGGCATGACCGCAGGTGGCGCGCCCGGTGGTCTTGACTGGTCCTATGCCATGAGTTGGAGCCAGGGGCCGGCGGAGCTATTAACGTTACTTGTAGCAGATGCATTCGGTGGTGCGTCGCTGTACTGGGGGCCCAAGCCTTTTACCGGAGGCCCTCATTATGTGGGCGCAATCGTGCTGCTCTTTGCAGCCGTGGCACTCTGGCGGGTGCGCACGCTGCCGGTACGGGCTCTGGGTGTGGCAGCCGGACTTATGATATTGTTTTCGCTCGGCCGCCATCTGGAGCTTGTCAACCGGCCCATGTTCGACTATTTCCCGCTCTTTGATTCTTTTCGCGTACCCGAGACCTGGCTAATTGCCGTAGCACTTACGGTGGCTATTTTGGCGGGATTTGGACTTGCCCATGTTGTAAGCCCTGAGCCAGACATTCAGGCCAGAAAGAAGAAGTGGAAAGCAATTCTTGGCATAACGGGTGTACTGGTAGTCCTCGTCGTCGGCCTGCTCGCTGGAAAGCAGGCGCTGTTCAGCTTTGAGCGCAGCGGCGAGGCCGCGCAGGTACGGGAGTATGTGGCTGGCCAAATGCAGCGGCCTGTCAACGACCCCCAGGTCGTGCGTACCGCAGATCAGCTGATTCAGGAGCAGTTGGTGCCGCCGCGCGCCGAGGCGTTTAGCAAAGATGCCGCACGCACGCTGGTGGTGCTGTTGTTGGCGGGGCTGCTAATAGCCCTGTACAGCCGGCGCAAGATGCCTGCATGGGTGATGCAGGGTCTAATGCTGCTGCTGGTTGTGATTGATCTTGGCGGGGTAGGCCGGCGCCACTTCAACGAAGATCGCCTTTCCCCCGCGGGTCCGCGAGAGGCACGGGTGGCAACGTACGATGTGGACCGTTTCCTGCTACAGGAGCGTGACCGGGCCGGTGGCAGCGGCCAATTCCGGGTGCTCTCGCTGGAGCAAGAGGATCAGACTCACAATGGGCGACCTTCCTTTCACCATGAATCACTTGGTGGCTACAGTGGTGCGAAGCTGCGCCTATACCAGGATTTTCTTGATAACATGCTTTGGGACCCTGCAACCGGCCTTCCGGCGCAGAACGCGCTCGATATGCTGAACACCAGGTTTGTGATAGCGGACAGCCCTCTGCCTGGCTTAACTGAAGTGTTTAGAGGCGAACAAACGGGACTGCTTGTACTGGAGAATCCGCGTGTGCTGCCGCGTGCATATCTTGTTGGTCAAGCGGAGGTTATTCTCGATGCCCCGGAGGCATGGTCGCGCCTGCGCAGCAGCAGTTTCGACCCGCACACGGCGGTCGTACTTACTGCGCCCCCTGAATCGGAGATCGCGCCCTTGGATTCCGCCAGCACGTCTTCAGTAATGATGAGCCGGTACGGACCGCGTGAAATGTCCTGGGAGGTAGGAACCGATGCACCGAGACTGTTAGTTATTAGCGAGGTATTCTATCCGGCGGGCTGGAAGGCCTGGATTGACGGCGTGGAAACGAGCATCCTGCGAGCCAATTACCTACTGAGGGGCGTGCATGTACCGGCTGGAGACCACACGGTGACCTTGCGGTTTGATCCGTATAGTTATCGTTTCGGCCGTGTGCTAAGCGTGGCTACAACTTCCATAGTATACTTGCTCCTCTTGGCATTGGCGGGAGTAGTCTGGTTCAGGAACAGAACCAGGACTGGTTGACCAAGAGAGGGACACAGGGCTTGAAGCGTCTGCTTCTAATCAGCTACTATTTTCCGCCTTCAGGAGGATCCGCTGTACAGCGTGTGCTCAAGTTTGTCCGGTATCTTCCCGACTACGGCTGGCTGCCCACGGTACTGACGGTAGATCCCTCGTATGCAGCATATCCCGCGGTTGATGACACGCTTGCCAGCCAGATTCCGGAGCGCGTTCGCGTGCTACGAACTCGTGCTTGGGATCCATACGCGGTGTACGCACGCTTGCAGGGTCTGAAGAAGCAGGATGTCGTAGGGGTGGGATTCGCTAATGATGCCGGGCCGAATCGTAGGCGAAAGCTGGCCCGGTGGATACGCGGCAATATTTTCCTACCCGATGCTCGTATAGGATGGTGCCCCTTTGCCTTGGGTAGGGCGAAGGAGGCCCTGCGCTCGGAATGCTTCGATGCGCTTTTAACAACCGGTCCTCCGCACAGCGCGCACCTCGTGGGGAGGAGGCTACGCGGATTGTTCGGCTTGCCGTGGGTCGCAGACATGCGGGATCCGTGGACAGATTCCTACTTCAGGGAGGAGTTCTGCCAAACCAGGATCGCACGGAATTTTGAGGCTCGACTAGAGCGCCAAGTACTTACAGAGGCTGATGCAGTCGTTTCGGTCAGCGATGGTGTCGGAGCATTTTTGTGCCAAAAGGGTCCGGTACAGCGGTATCAGACTATAACCAACGGATTCGATTCCAACGATACGCCGGCAAATATTGTCTGGCCTCGGGTGCGGGATCGATTTGTTATTTCACATATAGGGACATTGAGCAAGCTTCAGCACGCTCCAGGATTTCTAAGAGCGTTGGCGCGGCTTAGTGGAAAGACACCAATAGAATTGCGTTTCGTGGGCAGCGTTGACAGCGATATCCTACAAGAATATCAACGAGCAGGCGTCAGCCATATGGTCACCTGCATGCCCTTCGTCCCTTACGCAGAAGCCGCCGCTGCCATGCGAGCATCTGACCTGCTAATGGTAGCAGTTCAGCGTGTTGACCATATTCAGGGAATATTGCCCGTCAAGATGTATGAATACCTAGCTGCCGGCGTGCCCATATTGGCCTTGGCACGGAAGGACAGCGAATTGGCTGCTATACTGGCGAAGACAGGAGGAGGAAGTGCCTTTGATCACGACGATGATCGGGGTATAGAAGCCTTCGTGGCTGATCTCGTTGCGCAGGCAGCACTAGGCAAGCCGCGCCTACCATTGGACGCGGCTGCCGTCAAATCTTTCGATCGCAAAGAGTTAACCAGACACCTGGCAGTACTTCTCGACGATCTGTCCAATTCCCAGGCCAGCGTTCCATCGTAGACTTCATGCGTATTTGTACAGTTGTAGGTGCCCGGCCCCAGTTTATCAAGGCTTCCGTGGTCAGCCATGCATTCCGCCAATTCGGTCTTCATGAGACGCTGGTCCACACAGGCCAGCACTATGACCATGCGCTTAGTGAACTGTTCTTCTCCGAGCTAAACATACCGCAGCCGTCGGTGAATCTAGAGGTTGGGTCGGGCCCGCATGGGCGTCAAACCGGCGCCATAATGGAGCGACTGGAGGCTTACTTGTTGGGGAATACATCTTTTGATGCACTTCTCGTTTACGGGGATACGAATAGTACGCTGGCCGGGGCGCTTGTTGCCGCAAAGCTTGGTATTGCGATCGCGCACGTTGAAGCCGGACTGCGCAGTTTCAATAGGGGAATGCCCGAGGAAATCAATCGCATCGTTACGGATCATTTGTCTAGGTGGTTGTTTTGCCCTACGGACAATGCGTCGCGCAACCTACTTAACGAGGGGTTGACGTGCGGGGTACATATTTGTGGTGATGTAATGCTGGATGCCACACGTGCTTTTGCCGGCCGCGCAGCAACGGCCTACCCGCTATCCGCACTGACAACTCTTGATAGCCGATCATTTCTATTGGCTACTGTTCACCGTGCACAAAACACGGACGACCGGAGCCGACTTGCCGCCGTCCTTGAAGGTTTAGGTCGCCTGGATTGGCCCGTGATTCTACCGATGCATCCTCGCACACGCGCGAAGATGAGAGGAATAGAGGTCCCCAGTAATCTTCTATTGGTAGAGCCGGTAGGGTACTTGGCCATGTTGACACTAATTCGTCATGCACACAGGGTGATCACAGACAGTGGAGGGCTGCAAAAAGAGTCTTATTGGCTTGGCGTGCCCTGTATTACGCTTCGCAAGGAAACAGAGTGGCCGGAAACGCTCGTGGACGGCTGGAATGTCTGTGTGGATTGCGATGCCGATGCGTTAGTGAAAGCGGTGAATACGAAGCCAGTACGTGGACCCGGGACCTTTGGACAGGTGCACGATAACGCGGCTTCTGAATATATTGCTCGTGCTTTGTTGGCAAGCTCTGACGAATAAGACAGGATAACAGACTACACATGGTTCATTGGCTGTCAAGCACAGAGAGGAAGCGGGGAGCTGGAATATCCACCAAACAACCAATTGCTGCTATGCCCACAGGAATCGTAATGGTCTACAGTGTTAAATCGACCTTTGTGCAGCGTGACATTGATATGCTCAATAATCTTGGCTACTTAGTACGGTGTATTGCCTCGCCACCCTACACAACCTTATTCCCTTTCTTGTGGAATCGGATCAAAGAGCTGTTTCTCGCAATGGCCTATTTCAACAAGTCAGAGACTCTACTGTGTTGGTTTAGCGACTATCACGCATTTATTCCATTACTGGTGGCACGTTTGATGGCAAAGGAGTCAATTGTAGTGGTTGGAGGCTATGACGCCGTTTCCCTTCCTAAGCTCAAGTACGGGATTTTCTATAAGAACAACATGCGACGCAGAATTGCATGCTGGAATTATCGGCTGACAAAGCAAATCTGGGTGGTGCATAGAAGCCTCAAGGATGGATGCCCCACTGCTCGTAGGCAGAACGGTTCTCAATCCGGGCTGGTGCACTTCATGCCCGATCTCGCGACGCCGATTATCGAGGTTCCCACGGGCTATGATCCCGGGTTTTGGAGGGTGGAGGGCAAGAAGGTCCCCAAGACCGTGATTACAGTTGCCAGTATCGCCGACCTCCGAAGATGGCATCTGAAGGGCATTCCCTTGTTTATTGAATTGGCCAAGGCCATGCCCGATTTTACCTTCACATTGGCTGGGTTAACTCTCCAGGGTGGGACGATTGAAAACCTGCCCGCAAACCTACGCTGTTTTCCTCGACAGACCCCCAAGGAACTGCGCCAATTATACAGCCAGCATCGTTTCTATTTTCAAGGCTCCCAAGTCGAAGGGCTGCCTAATGTCCTGTGCGAGGCGATGCTATGTGAGTGTATTCCGATTGGCAATGCCGTATTCGGTATTCCGGAGGTGATTGGTACTACAGGGCTTACCTTCGATGGTGTCATGGACTTCGAGACTATCAAGTCCTTCTTGAGGTCACCTAATCCGACTGGAGGCAAGGCTGCCAGGGCGCGTATTGTTAAGCACTATACGGCGGAAAGACGACAGAGGACAGTTGAACAATTGCTACTCAGCAGCAAGAACCGACAGCGATGAATGCCGCCGTTTTAGGTTACCGTGATTCCAACAATCTGGGCGATTACATCCAGAGTATCGCTGCTGCCTACTGTCTTGAGCAAGGGCCGGTAACCGTTGATCGCGAACAGTTGCACGACTATGTCGGCCCTCCGGTAGGTCTAATCATGAATGGGTGGTTTATGTCTAAGCCCAAGCATTGGCCCCCAGCCAAAGGAATTACTCCTTTGTTCATTTCGTTTCACTTAAACCCGACGGCCATGGGTGACATGTTGCAGGCCAAAGGAATCGAATACCTCAAGAGACATCAACCAATCGGGTGCCGAGACACTCATACGCGAGCGCTACTGGAGGGATTGGGAATCGAAGCGTATTTTTCTGGTTGTTTAACCATGACTCTGAAGAGAGAGTATTTTGCTTCAAAACGCACCGAGAGGAAAGGAATCTTGGTAATCGGTGCCTTTGACCGTCTCCTTCCGAAATTCCGTTTCAGTAAGGGCCCAAATGCGCATACACTTGTCCATGATCTGATTCAGACGATAAAGTATCCCCATAAGAGACGCAACCACTACTTGGCAGAGAAGAGACTGAATGCGTTTTTGTCTTTGAATTCGGAACTAGTAATCCGTCGGTCACAGATAGTGGATATCGGTAACACATCAGTACAGCAACGCATTGAGCTGGCTAGGCAACAACTCCACGCCATTGCCAGGTCCTCGTATGTGGTAACCTCACGAATCCATTGTGCACTGCCCGCAGCGGCCATGGAGATTCCTGTTTTATTCTTGTCCGACGGACTAACCCATAGAAATCATTCTAGTCGGCTAGGCGGGTTGGAGCGGTTTCTTAGAGTCACTACGAGTGCTGATTTACCCGGTCTAACATGGGACGACTTACAGCCCCTCCAGGCACATCGACCCTACAGCACTGCAATGCAGAAGAGGATACGTGAATTCTTTTCACGTAGCAACCATTCCATTTGATATCGTATCGTACGCGTCCGTTGAAGTACACCTGATTTGTGCGGAGCGCATTTGCGTGCTGGTCCCTCTGTGCCCATAATACGTGGGACACTCTTGTTCGGTAGTTTGTGAATTTAGGTGCGCCTAAGAACGGTGGAAATGCCCCGCTGATTTCTACTTACCAACCTCTACTCAAGACTCCATTCACCATGGAACATGATTCCCAGATTCTCCTTAGCGGATCGCTGGATACGGCGCCAACCGAAGTGGTTCCGCGGGCCAGGCGCCGTCGATTTACGGTATGCGTCCGGTTAACCCCATCTTGATCGGGTGACGAGTACTCGGGATATTTTTCCTAGACCCGAGAACTCAGACCCTTTATCGCATGGGACAGCCCAGACGAACGGCGGAAGAGATGTTTCCGTTGGTAGAGCAGTATGAAGTTAGGGCACGAACGGCAGCGGCGTTTTGTGCCGGGCGTGGCATCTCGTACGCGCAGCTGCTTTACTGGCGGCAGAAGTATCGCCGGGAAGGTGCAGAGGCGGACGGCGGAAGCTTCGTGGAGATAGGAAGGCCAGCTGCAGGTGAGCAGCCGCAGGTCGAAATGATGTATCCGGGCGGGATGCGCGTAAGCGTGCGGTGAAACCCATCTGGATAAGGTGACGATTTCTCGGGAGATTACTCATAGACCCGAGGACTCAAAGCCTGGATGGCATGAGACAGCCCAGACGAACGGCGGAAGAAATGTTTTCGCTGGTGGAACAGTATGAAGAAAGCAGCCAGAGCGCTGCAGCGTTCTGTGCCGAGCGCGGCATCTCGTATGGGCAGCTGTTTTACTGGCGTCGGAAGTATCGCCTGGAGGCTGCGGCAGCGGCGCCTTTGTGGAGATTGGCAGACCCACGGCAGGTGAAGAGGCGCAAGTGGAGATCATGTACCCGGGCGGGATACGCGTGCGCCTCTTGGCGCCGGTATCTGCCTCGTACCTGGCGCAGCTGGTGCAGTCATGATCGGACTGGGGCCTTCGTGCCGGTATTTCTTTTACGGGCCGCCGGCCGACATGTGCAAGAGCTTTGACGGCCTGTGCGCCTTGGTGAAAAGCGGCATGAAGCGGGATCCCATGTCGGGGGATGTCTTTGTGTTCGTCAACAGGAGGCGGAGCCATCTAAAGGCGCTTTCGTGGGACCGAGACGGCTTCGCCTTGTTTTACAAAAGGCTTGAGGCGGGTACGTTTGAGCTGCCGAAAGAGGATATGCCGACGTGGACGCAGATGGTGATGTTACTGGAGGGAGTGTCGCTGAAGTCCGTAAAATACCGGCGCCGGTATGCGGTTAAGAGCCGGAAATCGGGATAAATAGTATGTGGAAACGGGGAACAATGCATGTGCAGACGTTGTTGAACAATCATGCAGCCCGAAGCACATTCCTCCCTCTCTTCTGCGGATGTTGAGACCTTCCCTGCGCAGCTTGCCGTGGTGCTTCAGCAGAACGCAAGCCAGTCCGAGGTAATCAATCAGCTGAGCGAGGAGATAAGCCGGCTGCAGGCGAAATTGGAGAGCAAGGACAAACAGTTGGCTGAAGCCCTCCGCCTGCTCTTTGGCTCCAGGAGCGAAAGGTATGTACTGGGGCCGGAGGCGCTGCAGGGCCTCTTGTTTGACGACATGGAGGTCGAGGTGCCCCTGCCGCCCGAGCCCGAGACGGATCAGCCGAAGCGGAAGCGGCGCAAGGCCAAGCGGCGTCCGGACTTCGAGGATCTGCCGGATCACCTGCCCCGCGAGACGATCGTAATCCAGCCTGAAGAGGACACGACAGGTCTCATTTGCATCGGCATGGAGAAGACGCAGTACCTGGAGAGCGTGCCCAGCATGATAAAGGTGGTCGAGATTCATCGCCCCAAGTACGTGGACCCGACCGATGTGGACAGCGGCGTCATCATCGCCGAGTTGCCTCCGCGGCTGGTGGACAAGGGCATGGCCGGACCGGGATTGTTGGCCGACGTGATGGTTAACAAGTACTGTGACCACTTGCCCCTGTACCGGCAGCAGCAGCGTTTCCGGCGGGAAGGCATTGAAATTGCCACCTCCACGCTGGGAGGCTGGATAGCGCAGTCGGCATGGCACCTTGGGCCGCTGTATGATGCACTCAAGCAGGAGGCGCTCTTAAGCGGGTATCTGCAGGCGGATGAGACGCGTATCCAGGTCCAGGATCGAAAGAAGAAGGGCAAGACCCATCGGGGTTTTTACTGGGTGTACCACACTCCGGAGCAGAAGCTGTTTGTGATGGAGTATCGCAAGAGCCGTGCCCGTGCAGGTCCGGTGGCGTTCTTGGGTGGGTATGCGGGAGCGTTGCAGACGGACGGGTATGTGGCCTACAACGTCTTCGAAGCGCATCCGTCTATGACGGTCTACGGATGCATGGCGCATGCATGGCGCAAGTTCTACGACTGTCGTAGCTACGAACCGGAGAAGGCCGAGCACGTGTTGACAAAGATCAGGCGACTCTACGCCATAGAGCGCAGGCTGCGAGAGGAGGGTGCCAGTGCGGAACGTCTGCGCGAGGTACGTCAGGAAGAAGCCCGGCCTGTACTGGAAGCGCTGAAGCCCTGGCTGGAGGCGAACGGGGGATTGCCCAAGAGCCCTTGGGGCCAGGCGACCAACTATACGCTCGGCCTTTGGAAAAGGCTGAGCCGATACCTGGATGAGGGCCGCGTGGAGCTGGACAATAACCTCATTGAAAATGCCCTGCGGCCGTTGGTTATCGGCCGCAAGAATTACCTGTTCGCGGGATCACATGATGCGGCCCAGCGGGCAGCCGTGGTCTATTCGCTACTTGGCACGTGCAAGCTACACGGTGTTAATCCCCAGGAGTGGCTCACGGACGTGTTCGAGCGCATCCCGACGCATCCGGCCAGGCGCGTAGCTGACCTCTTGCCTCATCATTGGCAGAAGGCACGGCAAGCTGACAAACACAAGGCGGCATAGCTGCCAAGCGCCGAGTGTG
This sequence comes from Rhodothermales bacterium, assembly GCA_965216255.1. Taxonomy (GTDB): domain Bacteria; phylum Bacteroidota; class Rhodothermia; order Rhodothermales; family Bin80. The sequence continues at coordinate 616,347 of OZ244148.1, read as the reverse complement.
CCGGATCCGGCAAGCCCACCTGCTCTGCGCCTTCCAGCCGTCCTGTACCCATCGGCACACCTGTAGCTGCCGCTGACCTGTACTTCACCGGACGCTTACGGATGCGCGTGCGCTTCTTTGCGCCGGTCTCCGCGTCGTATCTGGCGCAGCTGGCGCGGTCATGATCGGACTGGGGCCTTCGCGCCGGTACTTCTTTTACGGGCCGCCGGCCGACATGCGGAAGAGCTTTGACGGCCTGTGCGCGCTGGTGAAGAGCGGTATGAAGCGGGATCCGATGTCGGGGGACGTTTTTGTGTTTGTCAATAGGAGGCGGAGCCATCTGAAGGCGCGAGTCCGGTGCTGCGAAGCGCCGTAGTAATACGCGTCCAGCAAATCCCAATACACGGTATAGCCCTTTTGCTCCAATAACGAACAAATCTGCGAGCGGTAGCCAGCGAACCGGGGCGCCATTAGCCCGCGCACATTTTCAACGAGCACCGCTCGCGGCTCAGCAGCCGCAACTACGCCCAGCAGGACGGGGAACAGATCTCTCTCGTCGTTGGCTCCCAGTTGTTTTCCGGCAACGGAGAACGGCGGGCACGGCAATCCCGCTGCAACCACATCCACTCCATACCAATAATCAGCTCTAAAACGGCGAAGGTCGGCCTCAATGACGTTCCAATAAGGTCGGTTCATGCGCAACGTTGCGCATGAATGGGGATCATTGTCAATCAGTCCAACGTGCTTGAAACCCGCACTCTCAAAGCCCAACGCTTGTCCTCCCGCACCCGCACAGAGTTCTAAAGCCGTAAGCATTATTGCGTCACCAACTCCCAATAAAGAATGCGCCGTCCTGCCATCCCAGTCACCATGCGTTGTGCGCCCATCTGGCTCATGTTGTGCTTGCCTGCGAATTGCGCCAGAGAATCTGTCAAATCTTGGGTCTGCAGAATGCCGCGGCGTATCTTTGTGGAGTACCCATCAATCGCCCTAGACGGACATATCCGGACTACATCGTATAACAGACCCGACAGTATCCAACGTACACTCACTCCTTACCCGTGAGGAGGCACTCAGCACCCTGGATGACTTGGTGCGCAGCTCCGCCCGGCGCATGCTTCAGGCAGCGCTCGAGCGGGAAGCCGACGACTACGTGAAGGCCCATGCACACCTGCGGAATGAGCACGGCCACCGAGTCGTCAAACGCAATGGCCACCATCCGGGGAGAGAAATCCTCACGGGTGCGGGCCCGCTGGCGATCCAGCGGCCCCATATCCGTGACCCTCGAGCAGGGCATACCTTCACCAGCGCCATACTGCCGCGCTATATGCACCTCAGTCCGTCGTTGGCCGATCGAAGATCGGCTGATGCACTCATTCCGGCCTTGTACCTGCGGGGAGTTTCGACCAACGACTTTCCTCTGGCCCTGGAGGCCATACTTGGGCCGCAAGCTGGCAACCTGTCGCCATCGTCAATCAGCCGACTCAAGGGGGCTTGGCTGGAGGAATACCGGCAATGGAACAATCGGGACCCCGCGGGCAAACGGTATGTTTACCTCTGGGCTGACGGGTTATACTTCAATGTCCGCATGGGAAACGAGCGCCCGTGTATGCTTGTTATTATTGGAGTTCCGCCTGATGGAAGCAAAGAATTCGTAGGACTTCTGGACGGAGAGCGGGAAAGCAGGCTGTCCTGGAAGGAGCTATTGCTGGACAGCGAGGCTTGGACGTAGCGCCTAAGGCGGCCACAGCAGACGGAGGCCTGGGCTTCTGGGCTGCGTTGGATGAAGTATACCCCTCCACGCTACAACAGCGATGCTGGGTGCACAAGACAGCCAACGTGCCGGGTAAGCTGCCCAAGAAGCTGCAGCGGGCTGCGAAAGAGAGGCTCCGTGGCATCTATACGGCACCGTCCAGGAAGGATGCCCTGAAGGCGCTCGATACCTTCGCGAATCTCTTCGGAGGCGCCTACGAGAAGGCGCTCACCTGTCTGCGCAAGGATCAAGGGGAGCTCTTGAGTTTCTACCAGTTCCCGCCCGGACACTGGGTTCACCTTCGGACTTCGAATCCCATTGAGTCCACATTTGCGAGCGCAGGGGAACGTACACGGCAAACCAAGGGATGCGGCAGCCGGGAGGCGACACTGATGATGGTTTACAAGTTGACCCGGGAAGCGCAGAAACGCTGGCGGAGGCTGACTGGATCGCAGCTGCTCATCCGTGTGTTGGAAACAACCCCACACGAGTACAGCGTAGAAGTAGACAAACAAGCCGCCTAATTCTAATTTCCCAATCCCATGCCGCGGCATTCTGCAGACCTAAGATTTGACAGTTTCTCATTCTGCCGTATTGGAAGCGCTGCAACGATAGGCAAGAATCTACAACCCAATTAGTCTAACCGCCCGTGCCGCTTACGGGCTGTCAGCCTTGATTCAGCCTGATCAGGATTGGTATTGACTTGACACATTACCACTACGTATCCTTGAGCCTCATTAGTCCATCGGTCACATGAACGAGGCTCCACGGTTGTATCTGGAAGGCACACAATCCTACCTAGGATTGTGTAAGGATGCCGCTCCACCAACAGGATACCGACAAGGGATACACCGCAAAGGCGGGCGCTATTCTGACACTGGCACTAACACTGGCCGTGGCCGGAAAACCTTGGGACGGCATTACCAGCGATTTCACTCACACAAAAATTGTGCTCGTAACGGCCCTGTCCCTGTGCGTGTTACTTATAACTGTACTTGCGCTGTGGGCCATTGTCCGGCCACGTGAATTCAAGACCCCCTATGACCTACACAAGTATGGGGACAGGCTCTCCAGGACGATAGTTCAGGAGCACCTCGTATTGGCCGACAATATCTTGATCCAAACCTACATACAGGCCGTAGACTACAATGAGCGACTGCTTGAATCCAAAGCATCCTGCATTTCCAAAATAACTGTAGCCGCTATCGTAGAGCTTGTTTGTTTCTCCGCTCTGAAGGGTGCCACCCATATACCGTTTTAAGATCATGCCAGATGCCCTTGTCAGACCTCTTGACAGTCTTGGGCGGGACAATCAGGTCTTTGGGCAGCGAAGTCATCTCCGATAATTGCTTGGCGCTCTTCTTTGAAGCAGGAGGAGTCTTGGCGTCACTCATTGCGGCCCTCGTTTGTCTTGCTCCAAGAGTACGACACCTTGGGAACAGGGTTCCAGGCGTTCCCTCAAACTTGTTCCCGCAATGCCGCGCTTACGGGATGCTAGCTGCTTCCATTCATCTATTTCTTGCGGGGCCGTGAACAGGACTGCCTTAGCTACATTCTACGGCGTATCCGGGATCGGCTCCGGCCACTTCTTGGTCACGGGCCTCCCGCGCTTGCGCTTACTGCGTTCCTTTTTCAATTCGGTAGATCATCTTTTGGTGATTGATACTTCTCTCCCTTGCCGATAAGATCCGTGTAGCGGAGCCGCTTGCCAGTCAAGCCGGAAGCTACACCTGCCATTTGCTCTATCGTGTCGAACGGCCTCTGGTTGTGGCGGCCCGCAAATTCAGGCACTATCTATCTATCGATCCCGGAGCGGTAGCGACGGGCAAGCCACCGGATCCTACGGCAGGTGCGCCTCCCGCCGACTCTACGCCCACATAGCCATCGCTGCTGTCAACCGTGTAGATTATCTGGTGACGTGGAACTTCAAGCACATTGCGAACCCGGCTCAGCTTCCCATAATTGATCGTGTGCTTCGCGGGTTGGATCACAAGCCGGTAATTATTTGTACACCGGATGCATTAATGGAGGTACCTTATGGAAAACCGACCGGCGGATCCGGTTCTGGCTGAGTTGCGGGCGGTTCGCGAGGCGCACGCTGCCAAGTTCAACTACGATTCTGCGGCCATTGTCAAAGATATCCAGGCCATGGAAGCGGCCTCGGATCGTACGTTCGTACATTTGCCGCCGAAGCCCCGCGAGCCGTGTTGTGTTTGCGGGCATCCCAAGGAGGCGGCCTGAGCGGCTGCAGTGTGCCCTTTTCGCGGCGGTTGCCTTAGAGCGCAAGGTGGTTCCCGATAGCGTCGTGGGGTCGTGCGTGCACGTATCTGCGGAAGGATCACCAAGAGGCTTAGGTCAGTAGCGCCATGGAAATAGCGACACATCCGCTCTTCGCGCTGTACGTGATGTGGCATCCCTCGTATCAGGGAGGTCATAAAATTGCAGACCAGCTCCGTACGCACTTTGGTCGCGATCTCTATCGGACCGTCGGGGAGGAACGCGGAGTAAGCGTTCTTGAGCGTAGCGAACCTGTACCGGGTGAACTCACGCCTTTGCCAATCGACTGGAAGGATGCAGAAATTACGGTTATCGTTGCGCTGGCGGAGTCGACGCTGATTGACGATTGCGCGTGGGTTGACTATGTGCGCGGCATCGCGCAGACCGCGGACAAGATGGGGGTTACCGCCGGCTTTTTTCCGGTGACGATGGATAATCGGGGGACTGAATTAGGGGTTGTGCAGCAGGCGCTGCGCTGGGACCTCTGGGACGCAGACTACACGGACCTTACCCGACGACTGACGTCCGACCTGACCCACGAATTCTGCCGAATGCTCCGACAACGCGTATGGAGCACCGGTGACAGCAAGGCGGCGCTTAAGAGCTATTTGGAGAAAATACGAGTCTTCATCAGCCACTCGAAGCACGACGTTGACGGCGAATCCGTGAGCCGCAGTATTCGCGACTGGATCCACAATTACAGCACGCTAGATAGCTTCTTCGATGTCTATGACATCCCGCCTGGAAGATCATTCAGAGATGTCCTGCTGCACCAAATCGGCGCGGGCGCAGTCATGGCGGTGCATACCGATTCGTACTCTTCGCGCGAATGGTGTCGGCGCGAAGTCATCGAGGCAAAACGTCTCATGGTTCCGATGGTTGTTGTCGATTGTGTGCAGGATATCGATCCACGCGGATTGGCCTATCTTGGTAATGTACCGATAGTCCGTATGGAACCGGGCCGAACGAACCGAATTGCAACAGTTATAGGCTGCCTTATGGATGAGGTTTTCCACACTTGGTTGTGGTGCTACCGCGTCGAGCCGTATCGTTCGGGCTCGCCGAGGGTCTTGTTCACAGCACGACCGCCCGAGTTGATCGCATTGGCAGCAGTGCCCCCTGGTGGTGAGGACTCGGCTCCGGCGATCGTTTATCCTGAGCCGCTGCTAAGTGCCGACGAAGAACGGCTATTCAGGGAGATTGCGCCGGGGGTACGCGTGCAGACCTTGACGGACTGGTTGGAGGAGCGCCAATGACCTCATCCCACACAGAGATAACACCCGTTGTCGGGATTTCGGTCTCGGAGAGCCCCGACCTGCAGGCCCTAGGGCTGAGTGACGGACACTTGCGCGATGCGATGGCCGAGATTGCGCTGCACCTATTCGCCTCGGGAAAGAGTCTTGCTTACGGCGGGGATCTGCGGCAAAACGGATTTACGGAGTTCCTGGCGGAGTTGGTAGGGCGTTATGAGAATCATCCTCGGCACGGCGGAACCATCGTCGTGACCGATTACTTGGCTTGGCCGGTGCATATCCGAATGACGTCGAACGAGCTTGCAACGTTCTCCGTCGAACACGAACCTGCCGTTCGCCTAGTCCTCCTCGCGTTGGACGGTGCACGCCTTACGCTGGAACAGCGACAGAACATTCGTGCGCACGAGCCACAGGAGAACGAGTGGGCGAAGGGACTAACGGCAATGCGAACCATTATGCGCGGTGACATTCGTGCGCGCATCGTTCTCGGCGGCAGGGTCGAAGGCTACAAGGGGGCGATGCCCGGAATCGCCGAGGAGGCATGCCTCTCGCTCGAAGCCGGTCAGCCTCTCTTCGTACTCGGCGGATTCGGCGGGTGCGCTCGCGATATTGCGGAGACAGTTGGCCTCATCGAGTGTTGGGCTGGCTCCCGAGATGAGTGGTCCGGTCGTCAGTGCTTTCGCAAGTATTCGCCCAGCGACCTCCACAACGGTCTTTCCCGGGAGGAGAACGGCGTCTTGGCCCGGACGCCCCATATCCAGCAGGCGGTCTCCCTCGTGTCCCGTGGGCTGCGCCGAATCTTCAGCAATTGAGATGGCGATGCACAAAGTATTCATTAGCTACCATCACAGTAACGACCAGCGGTACAAGGAGTCACTGGTCGAAATTGGCAAGAGGAATTCCGTATTCCTGGACAGATCCGTCGACACGGGCAACATTCCGGACGAGTGGTCGGATGAGCAGATTCGTCGCGCAATCCGGGACAAATATCTCAGGGATTCGACGGTGACTATTGTCTTGGTTGGGAGGGAGACCAAACGCCGAAAGCACGTCGACTGGGAAATTTATTCGAGCACGTATGACGGTCGGCCCATTTAACAACGAAGTGCAACACTTGATTTGGATGACAGCGCGCTAGCAAGCGCGTATTCATCACGCTGATTACATGTGAGCGAGATGATGCCGGTACGCTCCGTTAAGACATCATTGGAGGGTATCAAATGGCGACGGGCTATCATCATCTTTCCTATGAGGAAAGGTGCCAGATTCACGCATTGAGGAAGCGAGCTGATTCGCTGCGCGAGATTGCGCGACAGTTGGGTCGCTCGCCATCGACGATCAGCCGGGAGTTGCATCGCAACAGCGGAGGTAGGGGCTACCGGTATCAACAGGCTACCCGCTTGGCCAGCGGGCGGCGGAGGAAGGCATCGTTGCGTCCACGGAAGATGACTGAAGCGATGTGGTCTCTTGTGCGTGAGAAGCTCGCCCTGCACTGGAGTCCGGAGCAGGTCTCGGGTCGACTTCGTCGTGATGGTGTCGTTTCGGTAAGCACCACATGGATTTACAGGCATAGCTGGGCGGACCGAGCGGCTGGCGGATCGTTGTACAAGCTGCTGCGTCGCCGTGGTAAGCGGTACAACAGGCGTAACAAGAGCGGTGCTGGGCGCGGCCTGATACCGCACCGTGTAGACATCAGCGAACGTGATCCCATTGTAGAGCAGAAGACGCGGATAGGCGACTGGGAGGTTGATACGATCATCGGGGCGAAACAACAGGGAGCACTGGTATCCATGGTCGATCGCGCCTCGAAATTCACGTTTCTTGAGCACGTTGCGTCAAAGGCTGCGATCGGGGTCCGCCATGCGATCATAGGTTGTCTCAGTCCGGTAAAGGACCGGGTACTTACTATCACGGCGGACAATGGCAAGGAGTTCGCTCATCATCGCCAGCGCGCTTTCCGCATCGTTTTACTTTGCGAGGCCATACCACTCCTGGGAGCGTGGTCTGAACGAGCACACCAACGGCCTGGTGCGAGAGTACTTCCCGAAGGCAACCAACTTTCACACGGTTGAACCGGCAGCGGTGAGGCGGGTGCAAGCGCAATTGAACAACCGTCCGCGCCGATGCTTGGCCTACCGCACGCCGGCGGAGGTTTTTCTTCCTGCACTAGAGGGCGTGGCAGCCTCCGCGTCCATGGTCTGAGTCGGGTCGTCGCCAGAAAGACCCATAGACCATTGTACCATGTTCGGGTGACATCATGCGTGCCTACACGCAGGGGAAGAGCCATGCTCGCCCGTCGGCATTGGCTGCCTCAAAGGTCAAGGAGCGCGAATTTCTTCGGCCAGCAAGCAGCTTCTTCTCCGGTCGGGCTCCGCCCTCCCTCCGAAGAAGCTCGTTTTCCGCGTTGCCTGTGCTATCTCCTGTCTCTACTCAGGGGCATACTACCTTGTCTACAGTTGTTGCACTTCGGACTTTAATTGGCGGAGTGTTTCGCTAAAGCCAAGTAGCTGTTTCGCATATAGCCCGTGCTGCATCGCGCAGCGCATAAAGCCGATCGCCGGCCCGATACAGCGTGCTTTCGCACGGCACCTCCAGGTCCACCAGTTCCAAAATTGCGGAGGCGTCCTTCATCCAGCGCTACGTACGGGCTTCACTCCCGGGTGCCATCATGCGCCCAACCACGAGCACCATGCGAATATCCTTTTCTGGCATGCCCATACTGCGCAACAGCTTCGCAAAGCCGAGTTGCTTCAAGGCTTGCAGACATACGCGCTCGCCCCCGACCGTGCGCGCATCCGTATGATGCACTGCATCGGTAATGATGGCGTCACGATCGTCGCGCCCGGCGTCCACATCGTAACCCTTCTCGCGCAGGCGGCGGACGATCTCGGCTGCGGTGCGCACCAGCTTTTCATCTTCCAGCGGCAGCATTTGCTGCCCACGCATCGTAGCTGCCACCCGATTGGTCATCACAGGCCAGTCGGCCTCTGGAGTATCGAAGTCTTGTCCGAAAATATGTTGGACTTAGATAACACACGCGTTTCAGCACGTGTTATCGAAGAAGTGAATTCTGCGTTTACGATAGTATATGCCGGAGGGATTGATCTCCACCGCGGGTTAGATATTGTAATTCGCGCTATGACGCAACTGATTGATGTGGTTGCTGCTCGTTTTGTCGTGGTCGGTGAAGGCCGAATTCGGCCAGAACTTGAGGCCCTTACGGAAAGACTCGGCGTTGAGCACTGTGTACGGTTTGTTGGCTGGCAGCCGCCTGAGCAATTATAAAGTTATGTTCTCGGCAGTAATGCGTGCGTTGTTCCGCATGTAAAGGGTGAGCAGACGGATGCTTCATCCCCCCACAAGCTATTTCACTATATGTACCTCCAGCGCCCGGTGGTTGTTACCAATTGTACATCGTTGGAGCGGATTGTCACTGAGACCGATTGTGGAGTCGTCGTCCCCTATGGCGACGTGGATGCCATGGCCCGAGCACTGATAGCGCTGGCCCAGGACCCGAAACGTGCTAGAGAGCTGGGGCAAAATGGGCACCGTGCCGTTACAGAACGCTATAACAGGGACGCAACCGTGCGTCCGATGATAAACATGTACAAAGAGCTCACCGGTTGACAATCGCAGAGGCTCCGTCTATCTTCGTGCCACACGGATGAAGCCGAAAGCGATGGCTGAAGATTGCCGGATAACCTTGGAATGGCGGAAGCGCGCGGCCTCGTAGGTGCAATAGAAACCGTCGAGGCCATGGTAAAGGCTGCGCGCGTCCGGCTGATAGGCAAGGAGAAAAAACGGTGGAGGCTATGTCACCGCTAGGGCTCGAGGAGATGGAGGGGTTGTCAAAGCTGCCACGGATAGTGGCGCCGTCGCAGCGGAGCGTGTCGGTGAACTGGTGAGGGTCCACCTTATGCTGTGTCCCGGCTCCGATGTCGAGATGCTTCTGCCCAATCCGGGGGTCTAGCGCATCCACGCATCGGTCGCATTGCATGTCTGCTCAGTCAGAATCGGCGGTCGACCTGCTGTAGACCCGCGGGCTGGTTGGGAGGCGGTGGCTAAGGCTTCGGAGGTACGTATTATGCGCCGGAAAATGACGTCGGCTGCGCTGGTAACCGAGCAGCCGGTGGGAGAGGTTGCCGCCGTGCAGGCCGCCGCAGAAGCGAGGGAGCGGGCCTCAGTGCGCGTGGGAGCAGTAGCCACCGCCCGCGTCCTGACACGGGCAGATGAAGCGGTGCGTCAAATGCTGGACCTGGATAAACTCGCCGAAGGGCCGATTAAAGCTACGATGGCAAGGGAATGAGGAACAATGGCATCGGTCCCAGCGCTTTTTCCCGATCATGGCCGTGAAACCGCCAACCGATTCAGGCAGGGAACCGTGAATATACTCCGGGAGCATACATGAGCAGACAGAAAGGCATTGTAGTGCGTCTGAGCGGGTTACTGCGGCGTCTGGCAGCAGCGGACTCTGTGGTGCCCAGAAGTGGAGTGGGGCATAGGCCCGGCCTCATATTTACCATATGCATACTCGTTGCTTTGACAATGTGGCTTGCGCTCAGCATGGAAGAAACATATACGGTTCTGGTTCAGCTGGACACGCGCGTAATCAACCTGCCGCCGGATACCGCTCTGACAGTCCTGCCGCCGCAGATTGTACAGGCCCGGATCCGAGGCTCCGGTACATCGCTGTTTAGTCTACGGGCCGACCGTCCGGTGCTAGATATCGACGGCTCGGTCAATGTCGTGGCGCTGGAATCTGCGGCCAAGCTGCCCCAGGACGTAAGCGTGGTGGAATTTTTTCCGCGGAGCATTGTGCTCCGGAAGGAGGAGCGCATTGCGAGGCGCGTTCCCGTGCTGTCGCGTGCCGTGTTGGAACCCGAGGAATCCTATGACTTCTTTACACAACCTGTTCTGCTGCCGGATTCGGTGGACATCGTAGGCGCCCGCTCGATTGTCTCAGCGGTACAGGCATGGCCTACGGAGGCCATGCAACGCTCGGGATTCCTGGATACCGTGGACGTCCATGTGCCGCTTTCCGATACGCTAGGAGAACTCGTCCGGGTAAGTCACACGCACGTGCGCCTGCGCTCACGGGCGCACCGCTTCACGGAAGCGGGTCGCATTCTGCCGGTGCTGGTAACGGACCTTCCCACTTCGCAGCCGCCTGTAGAACTCGATCCTGGCAATGTTGAGGTAACGTATCTGGTGGCTCTTTCCGATTATGACGCGGCCCTGCAAGCGGAGGATTTTTACGCCACGGTACCGTACGACATCATTCGGACCGACACCACGGGGCGCGTTAGTCCACGGATCCATATGCCGACGGAATTGTTACTACGGCCGGTACAGACTTTTCCACGGACTCTGGCGTACTACATCTATATTGGGACAGAGTAGAAGAGTGCGCAAGGCAGCCGTAGGGAGTTCGCTCCACCCGACTGATCACATCATGTCCCTGCGCCTCCGGTTGAAAGCAACCTACGTTGATACACCGCGAGGCATATTCACGGATTCGGGCGTTTGGTTTCGAACGCGTGAAGAATGGGTTCGTGACTATGCGGGCCGTGTAGTGGACCATCAGCCGCTTGGCTGCCTCCTCGCTGATGCCGAAGTTTGGCTGCGCTCTTCCCAGACGCTTGCACTGTGGCTTGTGCCCGCACTGCTCTTTCTGGTCCCTCCGTTCCAGGCTTTCCTGGCGGCTGTGGTCGTGTTTGTGGCATGGCAGTGCCTAGGGCCGGCTCTCGTCAGCCGCACCGTGCTTCCTCTATTCAGGGTTCTGGATGCCGTGCTACTGCAGGCCGCATACTACGTTTGGACCATGAGCACGGCCGCGGTTCAGTCAAAGTATGTAGCCGTCGCTGTTGGCCTGGCAAGCTTTATTGTTCTTCGATGGGAACTCATGCGTTTGGTCATGCAGCCGCTTGTGAGGCGCATCAGGGGATCGCTGTATCGCATGCCCGTTCCGGATCACGTACTCCGCTCCCTAATCGTGCGGGCGGCATTGCACCACGGCATTGCGCTGAAAGAGTTTTCCGATATAGAGGAAAGGATTGTCCATACGCTTAGGCGCAAGTAACCGAATCGTTGCCGTCTTCGTAGTTTTAGCTTTCAATGCACACTGGTGGCAACCGGGCGCATGACGAATCATGTGCATATGAGCACGCGGGCCAGCACGTACGCCCTGCAACAAAGGGTGCGTGAACTGGTCGCGAACTGGCGAGGCTCCGACACCAGATTGGTGCGTGTACGTGTCCCGTTTGAGGGCGCCAATGCTTTTGATTGGCTTCGTGCCAGGCCGGGTGCGATGCGCATGTACTGGGCCGGCAGGGAGGGGAAGGAAGTGGTGGCAGCGACGGGTGTGGCCGACTGCTGCTCTAGTACGGCAAACGCTTCCGGCTTGCGTAGTTGCCTAGCGCCAATGCTCAGCAAGTGTGATCCCGATATGCGCTATTACGGGGGCATGCGCTTCGATCACGTACCTCCATTCGAGGATGCCTGGAGTGCTTTTGGTGCATTCAAGTTTGTGTTGCCCCGATTCGAAGTTCGAAGCACGGACCGGGGGCCGGATCTTGCGTGCAATCTTGTTATGCCACGCGATAGCAGGTTTGCCGATAGCATGGAGGGTATCGAGCTGGGAATTGGTCGCCCTCCGGCCCCTAATCCGGTCCCTTATGCCCGCATTAACGATCCGGACAAGGGTCGCTGGGACGCCATGGTGTCGTGGGCGCTCAATGCCTTTTCCCGTTCAAGTCTCAACAAGGTAGTTTTTGCTCGCAAGGCGGTGTACCTGTTTTCTGATGTTCTTGAGCCGATCTCCATTTTGGAGAGCCTGCAGGCGGGAGCGCCGGACTGTTTTCATTTTTGCTTCCAGCCTGCAGGGGCGCCGGCCTTTGTGGGCGCCTCGCCCGAGCGGCTTTTTCGCAGGCGAGGTCGCCATGTCGAAAGCGAGGCATTGGCAGGAACGCGGCCCCGCGGGGCTTCGAACGAAGAAGATGCGCGGCTCCTGGCAGATTTGACAGGCAGCAAGAAGGATGGGCTTGAGCACGACTACGTGCGCGTAAGCCTTAAGGAGCAGCTTGAGCCATTATCGTCGGCATTCTATCTCGACGAGGAGTCATCGGTGATGAAGCTTGCTGCGACTCTACATCTGTTGTCGCGGGTGCGAGCATCTCTCCGGGCCGGTGTGACCAGCCTGGATGTGCTGGCTGCGCTGCATCCCACTCCGGCTGTAGGGGGATATCCGGCCGAAAAAGCGCTGGAAGCCATCCGTAGCAGGGAGTGTTTTGACCGGGGGTGGTACGCCGGGCCCGTGGGATGGATCGGTCCGGATGCCGCCGAGTTTGCCGTAGGAATTCGGTCGGGGCTGGTACGGGGCCTCTCGCTTTCGCTGTATTCCGGCGCCGGCATCGTGCGTGGTTCTACGCCTGATGCAGAATGGCAGGAGATTGAGCATAAGATTGGCGCATTTGTGCGCGTGCTTGGGCTGGAAGAGTGGCGCGGCGCTGCCGCGCTCGGGTTATGAACGATGGCGCCCGGCTGAACCGCGTGTGGGCCGAGCTCATGGTAGAGGAGCTGGTGCGCTGCGGCGTAAACGTTTTCTGCTTGGCACCCGGACTCAGAAGCGCTCCGCTTGCGCTCGCGGTGGCAGCACACGAAAAGACGACCACCGTCGTGCACTATGACGAACGTGGCACGGCCTTTTTTGCACTGGGCTATGGCCGGGCCACCGGCAGGGCTGCGGTTTGGATTACAACATCCGGCACGGCGGTAGGCCACGGTCTGCCAGCCGTTATTGAGGCGAGTAACGACCGCGTGCCTATGCTGCTGCTAACGGCGGATCGCCCTGCGGAACTTCGCGGCACGGGAGCCAATCAGGCCATTGATCAGGTCGGAATTTTTGGGGACCATGTTCGGTGGGAGGTCGATCTGCCTGCGCCAAGCGCTGCCATAACGCCGTTCTATGTGCTCACTACGATGGATCAGGCATGCTACCAGAGCCAGAGGACTCCGCGGGGCCCCGTTCACATTAACTGCATGTTCCGGGAACCACTTGTCGGCTTAAGCGGCGATGCGTCGGATTACGCGGAACCTACGTTGGCATGGCAAGGCCGGAGCGATCCTTATACGCGCTATGGAGATCCGGGGCCGCGTACGGCGGATGTTAGTGAAATCTGCCCGCTGCTGGCGGGCGTTGAGAAGGGGCTTGTAATCGCAGGAAGGCTTCGTAAGGTAGCGGAAGCGCAGGCCGCTCTGCGATTATCAAAGGGACTGGGCTGGCCCATCCTGCCGGATCTCGTCTCACAGCTCCGCCTGGGGTACGGATGTGCGACAAACCTCATCGGCGGATTCGATCGGCTTCTGGTTTCCGAGAAGTTTGCCAGTGAGCATGCACCCGGGGCCGTATTACACCTGGGAGGGGGCTGTGTCTCGAAGAACCTGCGGAGTTATCTGTGCCGGCACCGTCCAAACCCTTATGTTGTCGTGGCTGCAGGGCCCGAACGCATGGATCCCGACCACATCGTAAGCCACCACTTGGAAGCCGACATCGAGGCCTTTTGTGAAGCTGCTGCGCGTTTGCTTCCCCCACGAAGGGAAACGAACTGGGCGCGATCATGGAAGGAGCATTACGACGCTGCGGAGCGCCGAACGGAAAGCGCTCTCGGAGAGGCCGGCAGCCTGTCCGAACCCTATGTGGCGCGCGTCATTACACGTCTTCTCCCCGAGCAACATGCCGTCTTTGTCAGCAGCAGTATGCCGGTCCGGGATCTGGACCTGTTCGCGGCGGCAGATGGTGTACCCGCACCCCTCGCTGCAAATCGCGGAGCAAGCGGTATTGACGGTACCATTGCCACGGCAGCAGGCTTTGCCGCGGGGCTAGCGGTTCCTGTCACGGTAGTTATTGGCGACCTTGCTTTGCTACACGATCTTAATTCACTGGCCTTTGCAGCGCGGTTCCGGCTCATCATAGTGGTCATGAATAATAACGGGGGTGGTATTTTCCACTTTATTCCCGGTGCGACCGAGGAGCAAGGCTTTGAAACCGTGTTCGGTGCGCCGCACGGCTTTGGATTCCAGGATGCGGCGCACATGTTTGATCTGAACTATGTGCGCCCTACGACAAGGCAAGGATTTGTCGAGGCATATTCGCGGGCTTGTGCGCGCGGCGGCGGCGCGCTAATCGAAATAAGGACCAACCGTAAGGAAAACCACGCTCTGCACGAGGAATTGAGGCGCATGGCGCCAGATGCATGATTAGGACCCTGGCAGGGCTGACCAGAAGCGAGGACCCAGTATGGCGCGACATCACTTTACGCACCGCCCCGTCGTTGAAGGACCGATTGAATGGGAGGGGGCGGGCACGTACACCGATATTTCGTTCCATTGCGGTGTACGGGGAACCGATACAGAGGGGATTGCCAAGATCACCATCAATAGGCCCGAAGTGCGCAATGCGTTCCGACCGCTTACCGTCGCAGAAATGCAAGACGCACTGGCAAGGAGCCGGGACGATGCGCGCATCGGTGCTATCATCCTGACCGGTGAGGGCCCGGATGCCTTCTGCTCCGGCGGCGACCAGCGCATCCGCGGCGATCACGGGTACACGGAATCGACTACAGGTGTACAGCGCCTCAACGTCCTGGATCTGCAACGTCAGATCCGGACGTGTCCCAAGCCGGTGATTGCCATGATTGCCGGATGGGCGGTGGGTGGCGGCCACGTCCTCCATGTCGTATGCGATCTCTCTATTGCGGCCGACAATGCACGCTTTATGCAGACGGGTCCGAAAGTAGGGTCGTTTGACGGTGGCTATGGAGCAAGTTACCTCGCCCGTATCGTGGGGCAGAAGAAGGCCCGCGAAATCTGGTTTCTGTGCAGGCCTTACAGCGCGCAGGAAGCCCTAAGCATGGGTCTGGTCAACACGGTTGTACCACTCGATCGACTGGAGCTTGAAACCGTCCAGTGGTGCCGGGAAATCCTACTGAATTCCAATATTGCCATCCGTATGCTGAAGGCGGGCCTCAATGCGGACTGCGACGGCCAGGCAGGCCTGCAGGAGCTGGCCGGCCATGCCACGATGCTTTTCTACATGACGGAGGAGGGCAAGGAGGGTAAACGCGCCTACATCGAGCACCGGCCGCCGGAATTTGACAAGGGCGGGTACAAGCCGTGAGTGCCGGGCGAACCCATACCGCCCCCTCCGCTGCCACTGTCTGGCTCTGGGCGATTCGCCCCAAGACACTGACCGTAGCCGTTAGCCCGGTTTTTGTGGGGGCCGCCATGGCGTATGATGCCGGCTTCTTCCACGCTGGCGCGGCGCTGTGCATCCTCGCTACTGCGCTCCTAATCCAGATAGGCACAAACCTGTGCAACGACTATGCCGATTATGTCAAGGGAGTAGACACGGCAGGGCGAAAGGGGCCACTTCGGGTTGCACAGGCCGGGCTGGTCCCGCCGTCTACGCTAAAAAGCGTCACCGTCGCCGTATTTGCTGCGGCATTCGTCTGCGGGCTCTATCTGGTCTACAGGGCAGGCTGGCCCATTCTCGTCATCGGTGTACTCGCTATTGCCTCTGGGGTGCTGTACAGCGCCGGACGCTATTCCCTGGCTCGCACCGGTCTTGCTGACGTGTTTGTGCTGGTCTTCTTCGGGCCGGTGGCCGTGGGTGGTACGTACTTCGTCCTGACCCTGGAGGTTGACGCCATTGTCTTGCTGGCCGGGCTGGCTCCCGGACTACTTGCCACGGCCATCCTCTACGTAAACAACATCCGAGATATGGAGGAGGACCGGCAAGCCGGCAAGAACACTCTTGTCGTTCGGTTCGGCCGGAGATTCGGCATCGGTGCCTGGGCATTTTGCATGGTGGCAGCGGCACTTATTCCGTTGGATATCGTGCTTTTTACCAACTCCCATGCCCTGTCCGGGCTTGCGACCATTATCGTGCTGCCAGCACTGCATATATTCCACCGGCTTCGCACGGAGACCGATCCAGCGGCCCTCAATCCGCTCCTTGGTGCAACGAGCCTGCTGCTTCTTGTTCACAGCGCACTCTTCGCGGCCGGGTGGATGCTTTAGTAGCCGGCATGACGCTGTCAGCCGCTGATGTCTTTGCATATCGCTTGCCGATGCGCGTGCCCGTCCGGGCAGGCGCAGGCCGCAATCGCGAGGGACTCCTGGTGAGACTGGCAGGCGCGGATGGCGGCTTGGGCTGGGGAGAGATTGCGCCGCTGGAAGGCTTCAGCCCGGAAACACTGGAAGAAGCAACGGCGGAACTTCTGGACTGGCTTGCCTCGCCTTGCTGCGCGGTCGAGGGATTGTTGCCATCCGTGCAGTGCGGCCTTGAGCAGGCACTGGAAAACATTGGGATGCAGCCGCGCGGCCTGCCGCAGCGAACAAGTGTTACGCTTGGCGGACTACTCCAGGGAAGCCGGCAGCAGGTACTGTCCGCGGCAAGTGCGTTCCGCAGCGCGGGGTACCGCGCAGTCAAGCTGAAGGTGGGTCGAGGCGACGTCGACGCGGAAATTGGACTGGTGCGAGCCCTTCGGCGTGCCCTCGGGCCCGATATTGGTCTCAGGCTGGATGCCAACAGGGCATGGACGACGGAGACCGCAGCAGCATTCGCTGCTGGTACACGCGGCGCACGCATCGACTATATCGAAGAGCCGCTGACGGACATGGAAGGACTCCGCGAACTGGCTCTGTCATATGGCGTACCCGTAGCGCTGGATGAATCGCTGGTGGGTAAGCCTCACGGATGGCTTAGCGCACATGCGTACGCGCGCGCGGTTGTATTGAAACCCATGCTCCTGGGGGGTGCCGTGCATGTCCTCCGATGGGCGGAAGAGGCCGCGCGGCTAGGCATCGCGGCCTCTCTTAGCTCTGCCTTCGAGACCGGGATTGGCATTTCCGGCCTCGTCTACTTGGCCGCACGGCTTCCAGAGAACCAGCCGGCCGGCCTGGATACGTACCGCCTTCTGGAAAAGGACATTGTTTGCCCCAGGCTGGATCTTACGGCATCCACGATTAGCCCAGCTGCGGCGTCGCTTGCAGGGCGGCGGGTGGAAACGGGTATGCTTCGAAAGCTATGATGAAATTGCTTCATGCCAGTGCCCAGCGGTTCCCGGAGGCTCTGGCCGTCGAGACGCCGAAGCATGCGGTAACTTTCGCGGAGCTGAACCGGATCGTTGAAGAGACCGCCCGTAATATGCTGATCTCGGGGACCGGCACCGTTGCCGTCTGCCTTGATGACGCGTGGGAGATGCTGCTGCTCATTCTGGCAGCCTTGCGGGCCGGCGTTACCGTATGCCTTATCAGTTCGAGATTTCCGACCGGCACCGTTCAGGCCCATGCCAAACTGGTTGGGGCGGAAAGGCTAGTCACGCGGCGCGCCGAATGCCGGGCGCGAATTCAGCCGGAGTCATGGGTGGGAAGACACACAACGGGGAGCCTTCCGGAGTCTGAGCGAGAGTCCGACGTAGTCATCTGGACCTCCGGGTCGACGGGGCAACCCAAGGCTGCCGTTTTGGGGGCCAGGAGCCTGCATTTGAATGCACTGGGTGCCAATAGCAACCTGCCACTTGGAATGGGAGACAGGTGGCTGCTTGCACTGCCCCTGTACCATGTTGGCGGCTTGGGCGTGCTCTTTCGCGCGCTAGTGGCGGGGGCCACCGTGGTGATCCCCAGTGCGTCGCGGACACTGGCAGGAATCATTAGGGAGCGTCGCATTACCCATGTATCCCTCGTTGCGACGCAGCTTGGGCGCATCCTCAGGCAGGAAGAGGGCAGCGCGCCCGGCGCCTTAAAGGGTGTCTTGGTAGGAGGCGGGGCTGTCTCCGTGGCGCTCCTACACACGGCGGCAGCGCGTGGATATCCGGTCCGGACCACATACGGCCTCACCGAAATGGCTTCGCAGGTAACCGCTTTGCCTGAAGGAGCGAAGCCAGGGAAGCGGGCCACATCGGGGTGTCTGCTCCCCTACAGAGAAATGCGAATTTCAGCGCACGGCGAAATCCTTGTCCGAGGGCCTGTTCTGTTCAAGGGGTATCTGGAGAGGGGCGAACTGCGGTGCTCGCTCGATCCGGATGGCTGGTTTCATACGGGCGATCTGGGAAAGCTGGACGACGAGGGATTCCTGGATGTTACGGGCCGCCGCGACAACATGTTCGTGTCTGGTGGAGAGAATGTCTATCCCGAAGAGATAGAGCGCGTGCTCTGCAAGCACTTGGGTCTTGATCAGGCGGTGGTGGTGCCTGTGCCGGATCCCGAGTTTGGATTCCGGCCCGTAGCGTTTGTGCGAGGTGCCAAAGATGCGCATTCTGCGAAGGAGTTGGCGCCCAAGCTGAAAGAAGTGCTTCCGAAGTTCAAGCTTCCGGTCATTCTGTCGTGGCCCGATGAGGATTCCTCGATGAAGGTGGATCGTGCGCGTTTACGACGCCTTGCCATCCAGGTGCTGGGCAGTACGTGATTTCGCCAGGTACAGCTCCAGGGAACCGCCAGGCCACTTTTTCGGCAAAGGCAGCATGGCATCAAGCGAGGCGCGGCCCTTCGCTGCAACTCAGCGGCGAAGCACGATGGGTATCGTGGTAGACTGATTCCCCCAGGCCATAATAGATGCCGATTGCAGCTCCGCGGCCGTCCCAGGTAAGAATACAGGTGCCTCGCGCGCAGGGATTGGTCAGCGAGCACGGCGACTTTCCGGCCGAGCAGGTCGAAAACTTCCGCCCGCACTGTTGCTCCCGGCATGGAGCCCACTTCGATGGTAACGAAATCTGAAAAAGGATTGGGGAAGGGAATTGTATACTTAGTTGCACCACCGTCACTTGATACAAATAATTCAGAACAGATATAGACAACTCATACTACCGCTTCGTGAACATCCTCTTCGCGCACTATCTTCGCGCACTATCTTCGCCAAAAATAAGCGTGCTGCCAAGCCGTTTTGACCTTCCGATTCGTACCCGAATATGCCGCTGTGGGATTCGTCATCCGTTGTGGGTAACCTATTGAATCGTACTCTATTTCCGAGTATACATGACAGCCCGTGTCGTGCAATGCCCACATTTAGGCTTACGAACCTACCATTCCTTTTAATGCCAGAATTCTTGCTTCTAAACGTCTTTCTGACTTCTATCTATACATTCAGCCAACGTGCATTCGCCGTAATATTCAAGCCAGTTAACTGACAGGTAGTCGTCATTTTCTCTAAGCACAAATGCTTTAGTGGTCGGCATTCCATCGACAACAGTTCTGGGACTGCAGTACCTTGAAACATGATCATCGTCCGAAATAACTTCAGTCAGATTGCTCATGCAAGAATTGCCGAATTGCAATCAAGGCTTTGTGCTGTTCACCTGTATCTTCAATAAATGCCGGTTGCGCACAATTATCTACTTGTGTTGATATGCACGCAAAACGGACCCGGTTGTAAGGCAAAAAGTCTATGGCTATAGCGTATTGCCCAAGCATCCATTCGGAACTTAAAATGCCGTCGGGTCCAAGCGCAATACGTGGAGGGCCAAACGGATGAGTATTTTCTACAAAGAAAAAAGCGCACGTCCGAAGCGAGTTAAGGACCATAGGATCTTCGTCAGATTCTTCGTCTAGTCCTAGTTCGTAAAGCTCTGAAAGCCGCTGCTCAAGCGGATAGCGTTTACGGGCAATCAGTGCATCCAATACTTCGTCGCATTGTGTTGCGTGTGATATATCCGATAAGGATCTCACACCATTCGATACCGAGCGAGGCGTTACCATGATGGACTCAGGAAATGGTTCTATCCACTCGGCTAGGGGTAGCCTGTCGCTATATGTGACCATCTTCTTGTTTGTAAATACGTCTAAGATCGTCAGGCGAATCGAGTATCGCCAACGAAACACCACTCTTGACTTTGTAAAGCGGGTTGCCGTCAGAATCCCATTCGTCAGGGATGCGAACAATTTCCACGATGTCGATCTTAAGCCTCATGATTGTGCCGTCTTCAACATGGACTATGGTAGGCTCGTCGTTCTCGGCCGTCTTAATCGCCACAATATCGGCATCGACCATCTGGCCTGTCCTTGGGTTCCTAACTCTTCTGGTCTTCATAATCCGAATTTGCGCTTCACCATAATAACGGCTTCCCCCTTAACTACCAAGAATGACAGAGGCTCTGGCTGGTTCCTAGTGTAGTGTAGCAAATAAAGTAATGAGTATATCCCGCGAATTGGCTATCTTCCTTGCATCGTTCACACGAATAAATGGGGGAACCATGCGGGTAGCAGTCAACATCGAGCTGTTGGAGGCGGAACGGCGGTGCCTGGAGCGGTGGTCGCGCTCGCGCAGTGCGTCGGTCCGGTTGCTGGAGCGGTCGCAGATGATGCTCATGGCAGCGGACGGCATGACGAACAAGGCGGTTGCCCAAGAGCTGGGCACGGACCAGAACAAGGTCGGCCGCTGGAGACGGCGCTTCGCCGACCAGGGGATGGAAGGGATTGCCAAGGAGCGCCCGCGGGGCGGTAACCACGGGGGCAAGTGCTCGAAGGCTCAGGCGCAGCTCAGGACCAAGGTGATCCGTCTTACGACGCAGACCGAGGCGCCGGCTGCGACGTACTGGTCTTGCCGGTCGATGGCGCGTGCGGCAGGTACGACCCACAGCTTCGTGCACCGGGTGTGGCACTCGTTGGGACTGAAGCCGCACCTGGTACGGACCTTCAAGGTGAGCACCGATCCGCGCTTCGAAGAAAAGCTCCAGGACGTCGTCGGACTGTATCTGAACCCGCCGGAGAACGCGGCGGTCTTCAGCTTTGATGAGAAGAGTTCGATCCAGGCACTGGATCGGACGCAGCCGGGCCTGCCGCTGAAGAAGGACCGCTGCGGGACCATGACGCACGACTACAAGCGCCACGGCACCACGTCACTGTTCGCTGCGCTGGAAGTAGCCTCGGGCCAGGTGATCGGCCAAACGTACAAGCGTCACCGTCACCAGGAGGTGCTGAAGTTCCTTCGTCAGCTGGAGAAGGCTGTGCCTAAGAACCAAGAGATCCACATCATCCTGGACAACTACGCCACCCACAAGCACCCCAAGGTCATGGACTGGATCGAGCGGCAGAAGCGCATCTTCCTGCACTTTACGCCCACAAGTGCGTCGTGGCTGTACCTGGTCGAGCGATTCTTCGGCACGCTGACCGAGAAGCAACTCCGGCGTGGCGTCTTCCATTCTGTGCAGGATCTGGAGCGGCGCCTCAAGGACTACATCAAGACTTACAGCGAGAACCCCCGGTCTCTGGTCTGGACAAAGACGGCAGAGGAGATTCTCAGGAAGGTAACGCAGGCCAGGCAGGCGCTGGCCACTGTTTCGGTATAATCACTAATATATTTAGGACACTACACTAGCGGAAGCGGAAACAGAGAATGTCAATTGCCAGTCCATTTACTCGGACACTTCGGCCGAACGTTATCTACCAGCCCCGTCTTTAGGTCGCCGATTCTTCTCCACACTACTCCGAAGGTTCCTTGAACGCTTGATTTCCTTCACGTCTGGTCTGGCTGCTACCACGCGTTTGACCGCCTCCTCGAACGTCATGTCAAGAGGCTGTAGAATCGTTGGCTTGCGCATGCAACCTAATCAGTCTTGCGAATGTCAAGTGCTTGCCGGGCTCGCCAGAATCGAATCATCGCTCCCAATGGAGGGAGTCCGATAATGTTCCGCGTGTTGTGTCGGTACACGTATTCCGAGACGTACCGATGCAGATGCTTGAAGCTCCACCAGTAGTGCGTACCGTAGTATCCGCGTTTTAGCAAGGCCCAAAATGATTCGACGGAGTTGGTACTGGCTTGCTCTTTCACATAATCGCAAGCGCTGTGCTTGACCGTATTGTTTTTATTGGGCTGACTCTTCCGAATGAACACAACAAATCCGCCTTACTGCAGGACAATAAGGCCGTCCAAGAAAGCTACTTCCCAGACTCCTCTTTCAGCGGGACCGTACTTTGCTGCAGCGTTAGACCTACCGCCTTGTAGAGAGTGATCTGCTGCCTGCCTGTGGCCGCGGGCACCAGGTAGGGCTTGCCCGTGCACTGATTCCGCAATAGCGACATATCCACTGCCGAGAGCTCCGACAGGATCCGCGCCTCACTCAGCGGCTCCTTGCCACCGTGCATGCTGTTATGCTGGTAGCGCAAGATGCGCAGCAGTGCAAAGGCCACGAAACAGACGGCCATGTGCGCCTTCACCCGACGCTGCGTCCAGTGAAAGATGGGACGCACTGCTAACGCGCGCTTCAGCACCCGGAAGCCCTCTTCCATTCGCCACAGCTCTGGGCGTACACCTCCTGCGGCGCGAGCGTCTCCAGGCTGGTCCATAGCCCGTGCAGGCCGCCACAGGCCTGGTCTTGCTCTATCGCCTCTTCGTTCAGACTCACCGCTCCCTGGTCCACCTTCAGGAACCGACCACTCTTGCCCTTGCCCTTGCCCTTGACGCCCTGCGCTAGACTAAGCTTGGCCTTTTCTACGGCTTTCTCCCGGTCGTGGCATCCTTGGCCACTTTCTTCTGACAGTATCGCAGGACCAGGCGCCGCCCGCCAAGGCGCCTAGCGATAAGGGCGATGGCGAGGCGTCGCTGTTTGGAGTCTTTGGTTGCGATGATGCTATGGAGCTTCAGGTCACGGAGGCAGCCGAGTACGGCGGCGACGTGACCGTGGGAGATACCTTTGGTGAAGCGGAAGGAGTGCTGGAAGGCGTACTGGGGGTTATCGACGGCGACGCCCCCGCGCAGCAGGATGCCGTCGTTGCGATGAGATGAGGAGGACAGGCTAGGACGTGTCGCGGATGTAAGGGTTCAACAGGCGGGTGGCGCTAAGTATCCAGATACTGCGCCAAGCGTTCCCTGATGATCCCCTTGTTGGGATTGAGGTTCGACCGCCGTGCGCACCTCCGTCCGTACTTCATCACCTCGTTGTACCGCCGCGACGCAGCGGTACACCGTCCGCTGCTTGATTCCCACCCTCGGCACGATTGCCGTCTTCGTTATGCTTTCTGCAGATAATGCCACAGCAGACACGTCTCTCTCGCGATCATTGCGCCTCTTCTGTTCAGGTGAGACGCCATGGCATGGAAGGTGCCGGAAATCCTCATGAACACCTGGAGCCAGCCACCCGGCCACAGCCCGTCATCCCCCGAAACCGTAACAATGTTTGACGGGCACGTCTGTATCGGTTTTTTGAGGCCGGTAACAATCAACCTCTGGACAGCGCAAACCAATGGACCGAACTGAGCTACCTACCTATCGTTGGCCATCTCGTGGGAACGTGGGGGTTGGCATGGTTGCTGCCTCCTTGTTGCCAACAGTTCGCCGCCATGTAACCTCGCCTTCAGAATCGGCGAAAGTTGCGATGAACGTCCCGGTCATGCTGTCTGTCCGCTCTACTGTGAGGTCATGCAAATGAGTGAACTGACGGAATTCACCTTCTTCAACTATGTTCGCAGTGATCCGATTTATGGAGAAATAGAGTTTATGAATATAGCCCTCTATTGCGCCGCGTGTACGTTCCCCGGCAGTGTAGGTATTCGTGCCGGCGGAAGTAACGTCGGAGGTCTTCTCTATCGTCCCCTTTATGATAGTGCCTTCACGCCAGAGAAAGGCCACATACTGTACCTTCATGTCTTCATACGGCCTATATGCCGTCTTGGTCGTGGGCATTTCCACGGTCCAACGTCCAGCTACGCTGGGTAGTGGAAAGCATTTCTCTCTTGCGACAAAAAACAGTAGAGCAAGGATTATACCGCTGATGACGGATTGGAATATGTTCGGCAAAACGCGTAACGCCTTTCTCGAATCAGGTCTTGGACCAGCGTCGTGGTTCATTTTATTCCCTATGTTCGGGTGGCTCCAAGGTGCTTAACTAGCGTTACCGGCCATGCGTCTTCGAACCGCAGTGTCGCGGCCTCCTGGCAATCACATTACGGAGATAGTTACCGATACGGTCGCGCGCCCAATCCGTTTTACGCTCTTCCCCGAAGCAGCATCCCATTCAGGCGTGTGAAGGACTTGGGCGGCATGGATTAATTCCGAACGTGCTATAGTCATGTATTGCAAGAATGTATGCATATTGCTTGGCGCGCATCTGAAAGCCGCAGCGCGAACGCCTCGGACAAGAATACGCAGTCTTTCCACGACCTGTGCAGGTGGCTCTCGGACATGCGCAGCCTTGGCGAATCGCCCCACGGCGGCATGATTTCTACGACCGGAAGCAGAGCATCTGCGAGCGCCTCTGCTACCCGTGTGGCCGCTTCGGAAGGTATGGACTGTAGGGCTATTTCGGGCAGTGTAGGCATGTCCGTTAATTGCCCCTAAATAATCTTGCCCGTGGAGCTCCCATGCGCGCCCGTTTCCGCACAGCCTCACTGATTGCGACGCCTCCCTCGCTGAGCTGCAGCAGGCTGTACGGGAGTGAACATGGCGGTTGGTGTAGCCGGTCGAGGCGCAGGAAGAGCATGTTTGGGATCTGGGGCTGTAGTTCGGAGGTGGCCTGAAATTGTGCCTTCATCCGCGCTTTGCGTATCTGTGGACGCAGTAATCTATCCATGCATTTCTTGCAGCTTTGCTCACCCTGCTACCGGCAGGGCGAGCATGACGGACGCCTCCAGGCGGCGAATCTCTCGTAGGCGTAAATATCCTCATGGAGGCCGCTGCCGGAAATATGCAGGTGACGCATGTGTTTGTCGTCGGAGCCTTGTGGAGGACTCCTACCGGGCCGCCCTCGGTCGTACTACGGCTGGGCCTTGGGGACGTAGTTCCACCATGTAGCGCGGGACAAAACTCTGCTGGGTGGTTTTCGCTCCCTGAATTCGGTCAATGCGGTAGCTGCGGTGCTCGCCATCAGAGGTTCTTGTAGCGTGCAGTAGAATATTACCAGTTTGGGTCCGGCGCAGAGAGTACGGCTCGATCCGCCGGACAGACCCCTTGTACTGGAGGTCAACACATAAGTGGTTGACCGCTGCAAAACGGATAACTTCCATGTACGATTGCGCTTCGCGAGTGACCGGCAGGCGCAATGTGCGCTCTCTGAGTACCGTTTCACCGATCGCCATTTGATAGGTGGCCGGGACTGATGACGCCACGCCGGTTTCAAGCCAGTCAAAGAACTCAGGTAAGGTGTTAAAGTAAGATTCGAAGGGTGGCAGCGCTTGAAGCTGGTGGCCCAGCATCTGTCCCCCAAGTACCTTCCATTTCGATTCTGTGCACCTGCAGTTCAGCGAGCGTCGGGACAGGGATGCCACGGTGACCACACTTTTGCTGTAGTAGGTCGTGCAGAACCGCAGCCTGCGGCCGTGCTTCAATGCTACGATAGAGATTAATCACATCGTAGAGATCGCGCGGCCTGGCACGCTGGCCCAAGGCACGGACCTTTTCGGCAAAGGCCTCTTCATGAGCGTAGCATCGAACGGAGATCCCTCCTGCTGGTCCATCGCTGTAGTCGTGAAAGATAGTACGCTCCACCGGCGGCATAACAAGTAGCTCGTCGGGTATCAGATCGAGCTTGATGCGTGGAAGTGAACGGTACCCCAAGCGAGGACTGATGGGGCCGCGGTAGCCGAGTTTGCCTTGACAAGATATTGTGCCACGCGGGTTTTTGAAAATCTCAAAT
Organism: Rhodothermales bacterium; assembly: GCA_965216255.1. Classification (GTDB taxonomy): domain Bacteria; phylum Bacteroidota; class Rhodothermia; order Rhodothermales; family Bin80. The sequence goes on along the minus strand of OZ244148.1, from coordinate 590,464 downwards.
TTATGCAGTTCTGGCGGGACTTCGATACCGGTTTGCTCATAGATCCATTCCCCGATTTCGCGGAATACGTCGACGAGAAAGCTACGGTCGATGTGAGAGGACTCGGTGAGCGTGAAGTCAAGATCTTCGGAGAATCGGTAGGTTTCGAAATAGCATTTCTTAAGGCAGGTCCCGCCCTTGAATATCCAGCTCTCGATGAGAGCGTCGTGGTGATATATGCCGGCGAGGACCCAGCCAATTACGTAGTCTTTCTCGACAACATGGGGCCCCAATCCAAGGATGCTGGAGGCATCTAGAACTTCTCTGCGGCCGATCATGTGGCTGCGACGGCAATCCAGCTCTCAGGAACGAAAAGGCGCCACCGCGTTACTAAGCGGCGGCAGGGCAGCATTGGATCAAGTTTGGCGTAGCCTTTGGTCAGACGCTGTCGGCACGCTTCAAGAAGGGCAGAGTTGCTAGATCCACGTTCTGCTAGGAAACCCATCCGTTTGAAGACGGCGCCGTTGCCGAGGCGAGTTGCATAGGTGATCAACTTGCCATCGTGTCTACCCGGGTGATCAAAATAGGCTGCTAAGCAATCGGCAACATGTTGTATGCCAGCTCCGAGATCGGGATCGTCAAGCATGTCCACAATTGTGCGGTTAACATCCGAGACGGGGATCTTGGTGTTTCCGCGCCAGACATTCCTGGTACCGAAAATCAAGTTTGACCTGACGTGCTTCAGCGTGAATTGCGTGCCATGTCGTCTCTGACTCTTCACACGCACAGCCCGTCCTGTCATTACAACGATGTCGCGGAAGATCTGCTCTGTTAGGTCCCAGTGTTCAGCGGCGGTCCGACCACCTATGTAGGCTGGACCATATAGTGCCGGGATCATCACCCATGGATCCTCCAGGACCTGCTCACTGACTATGGAGTCGAGACCTACCGTTGCATAGACTCCCGGGCCAACACGACGTAGCCAACCCTGCCTGCTCCACCGGGAGAGTAACTTGGCAGCGTTGGAACGGCTGACATTGAGGGCACGCTCAACGTCGCCGATGCGAACGATCTCACCAGCAGTCTGAATTACAGTGGCTAACCTGATGCGCCCTTTGGGTACGCCAACCTGTCGGCTCATACGTTTAGTATATTGTGAGTGCATAAATTCACGATAATGGGGAATAAATGCAAGTGAATTGTACTATATGTACGTTCTTCAGCGTAAGCGTCCGGTCAACTATAGGGTAGTGGCAGGCCCTGCCGCTGTTACGCTCGGCTCCTTGCACCTCGCTCTCTCGGCCTGCGCACTACGCCCCCCGGTGTACATCTGCCGGTCGAAAAACGCGAGGATTTCCCGTTGCCTGCGATTCATCGAAGAGCAACTGCCACAGGCTTCTCTTCGCGTCTGCAAACGCGGGGTCTAGCGCCAGATTGCGTACCTGATCGGGATCAGAGTGAACACGGACGGTGCAGGCGTGTTCAGAGCAACTCTGCCCACTTGGTCTTCCACAAAAAGGCAGGTAACCCTAGCCCAGGAGACATCAACGTTCTGCATTGCAGATTCCGATTAAAGCCGCTTAATCAGGAGCACAATGGCACGAGAAAAATACGTATGCACTGGCGACTTGGTACCGAAGGACCTCAATTTAATATTGAACCCAGTTGACGCCCTTGAGGGAGATTGGCATTCAACTACTCAGATCGAACATTCAATGTAAGCGTCCGGTGAAGTACAGGTCAGCTACAGCTACAGGTGTGCCGATGGGTACAGGACGGCTGGAAGGCGGAGAGCAGGTGGGCTTGCCGGATCCGGCACACTCGGTGCTTGGCAGCTATGCCGCCTTGTCTTTGTCAGCTTGTCGTGCCTTCTGCCAATGATGAGGCAAGAGGTCAGCTACGCGCCTGGCCGGATGCGTCGGGATGCGCTCGAACACGTCCGTGAGCCACTCCTGGGGATTGACACCGTGTAGCTTGCACGTGCCAAGTAGCCAATAGACCACGGCTGCCCGCTGGGCCGCATCATGTGATCCCGCGAACAGGTAATTCTTGCGGCCGATGGCCAACGGCCGCAGGGCATTTTCAATGAGGTTATTGTCCAGCTCCACGCGGCCCTCATCCAGGTATCGGGTCAGCCTTTTCCAAAGGCCGAGCGTATAGTTGGTCGCCTGGCCCCAAGGACTCTTGGGCAACCCCCCGTTCGCCTCCAGCCAGGGCTTCAGCGCTTCCAGTACAGGCCGGGCCTCTTCCTGACGTACCTCGCGCCGACGATCCGCACTGGCACCCTCCTCTTGTAGCCTGCGCTCTATGGCGTAGAGTCGCCTGATCTTTGTCAACGCGTGCTCGGCCTTCTCCGGTTCGTAGCTACGACAGTCGTAGAACTTGCGACGGGCATGCGCCATGCATCCGTAGACCGTCATAGACGGGTGTGCTTCGAAGACGTTGTAGGCCACATACCCGTCCGTCTGCAACGCTCCCGCATACCCACCCAAGAACGCCACCGGACCTGCACGGGCACGGCTCTTGCGATACTCCATCACAAACAGCTTCTGCTCCGGAGTGTGGTACGCCCAGTAAAAACCCCGATGGGTCTTGCCCTTCTTCTTTCGATCCTGGACCTGGATACGCGTCTCATCCGCCTGCAGATACCCGCTTAAGAGCGCCTCCTGCTTGAGTGCATCATACAGCGGCCCAAGGTGTCATGCCGACTGCGCTATCCAGCCTCCCAGCGTGGACTTGGCAATTTCAATGCCTTCCCGCCGGAAACGCTGCTGCTGCCGGTACAGGGGCAAGTGGTCACAGTACTTGTTAACCACCACATCGGCCAACAATCCCGGTCCGGCCATGCCCTTGTCCACCAGCCGCGGAGGCAACTCGGCGATGATGACGCCGCTGTCCTCATCGGTCGGGTCCACGTACTTGGGGCGATGAATCTCGACCACCTTTATCATGCTGGGCACGATCTCCAGGTACTGCGTCTTCTCCATGCCGATGCAAATGAGACCTGTCGTGTCCTCTTCAGGCTGGATTACGATCGTCTCGCGGGGCAGGTGATCCGGCAGATCCTCGAAGTCCGGACGCCGCTTGGCCTTGCGCCGCTTCGGCTGATCCGTCTCGGGCTCGGGCGGCAGGGGCACCTCGACCTCCATGTCGTCAAACAAGAGGCCCTGCTGCGCCTCCGGCCCCAGTACATACCTTTCGCTCCTGGAGCCAAAGAGCAGGCGGAGGGCTTCAGCCAGCTGTTTGTCCTTGCTCTCCAATTTCGCCTGCAGCCGGCTTATCTCTTCGCTCTGCTGATTGTTCTCCTCGGACAGGCTTGCGTTCTGCTGAAGCACCGCGGCAAGCTGCGCAGGGAAGGTCTCAACATCCGCAGAAGAGAGGGAGGAATGTGCTTCGGGCTGCATGATTGTTCAACAACGTCTGCACATGCATTGTTCCCCGTTTCCACATACTATTTATCCCGATTTCCGGCTCTTAACCGCATACCGGCGCCGGTATTTTACGGACTTCAGCGACACTCCCTCCAGTAACATCACCATCTGCGTCCACGTCGGCATATCCTCTTTCGGCAGCTCAAACGTACCCGCCTCAAGCCTTTTGTAAAACAAGGCGAAGCCGTCTCGGTCCCACGAAAGCGCCTTCAGATGGCTCCGCCTCCTGTTGACGAACACAAAGACGTCCCTCGACATGGGATCCCGCTTCATGCCGCTTTTCACCAAGGCGCACAGGCCGTCAAAGCTCTTGCGCATGTCGGCCGGCGGCCGGTAAAAGAAATACCGGTGCGAAGGCCCCAATCCGATCATGACTGCACCAGCTGCGCCAGGTACGAGGCAGATACCGGCGCCAAGAGGCGCACGCGTATCCCGCCCGGGTACATGATCTCCACTTGCGCCTCTTCACCTGCCATGGGTCTGCCAATCTCCACAAAGGCGCCGCTGCCGCAGCCTCCAGGCGATACTTCCGACGCCAGTAAAACAGCTGCCCATACGAGATGCCGCGCTCGGCACAGAACGCTGCAGCGGTCTGGCTGCTTTCTTCATACTGTTCCACCAGCGGAAACATTTCTTCCGCCGTACGTCTGGGCTGTCTCATGCCATCCAGGCTTTGAGTCCTCGGGTCTATGAGTAATCTCCCGAGAAATCGTCACCTTATCCAGATGGGTTTCACCGCACGCTTACCATTCAATGGTGCGTGTTGAGCTGGATATCCCAAATGCCTGCAAGGACCTCAATGTCCGTGCGGACCGGACCGCTTTGCTTCGGGGTGCCCAATACATTGCCGACACGTGGCTTGCATGCATCAGCTTCTTAGAGGGGGCTTGTTACTCGACGCAAATTATGAGGATTGAGGACTCTGCTGGCTGCATACGGGAATTCGGCCCACGACTTAGATTTGGCAACGAAGGTGATGATTTGAGGGTTGAAAACATGGAGTTGATCGCACTGGTCGTGCAGATGGCTTCAACTAACCATTGGTTTGAAATGGCCCTGCGCGATTACGCTGCGGGTCTTCGGTGGTCGCAGGACGCGGCCTTTCATTGTTATCGGGCTCTCGAAACCCTTTGTTGGCACTATGACGGGAATTGGGAGGACATGCACAGCTCGCTGGGAACTAGTCGCGACGAAATCAACACGCTCATCAAGCGCCATGCGGACAAGATTCGCCACGGCAGATCTCTCAATGAAACCGAATACCGAGAGCTGGACAACAGCGCCTTTTACGCGCTGACTTACGTTAGGGACGCGTTGTTGGCGTTCCTGATCAAGAATAGCGCGATTAATTTCGACATGGGAATGCCCGTGCTGGATCACAGTAGAAATCCTGACCACATTGACACGAAGCACCAAGGAGACTACCGAGACCGTGCACACTAATTGTACTGCCGAGCCGTATCCATCCGGCCTGCCACTGCCCTGTAGTTGACCGGACGCATACGCCGAATCTACCACCCCGACGCATAGATGACACGGACTTCGCGATTATCCGCTCGCTCGTCCGATCGGGTAGGCCTCGTATTCGGTTCTTGTTCATCGGGTCACAGGTTTGCTCCATGCTTCCTTCAGACCCCGCCTCACGACGACGCCCTTGCGCTTCGCTAATCCTTCGCCGCCATCTGGCTGGATAGAGGACTTGCACCTCCAAGCTGTTGATCATGCCTGGCACACCGGTAGGCCCCGGGTTTCCCCGGGGCCTACCGCGATGAAAACGGGACAGAACAGACAACGCTCAGGCACCATAATGCCTCGAAAGCGCTATATCGATATGCATTCGAGCTTGGCCCTTTTGCGAAAGACCAAGCCGTTTTAACGCCGGCCCATATTCCGGGCATTGAATCCAAGTTCCACGGCCAAAGTGGCTGCGTTCTGACCTCCCAGGCAAGATCGCAATTCTGCTAAACAGGCCGGAAAATCAAAGATGCGACATCATGTCAAGTCCGAGAAGTGGACCAAGGGTAGGGTTAGCGTTGGACTTGCTGCGAACCGTACACTTTGCTGACAGCGTCGGTGTGGGCAGCTATCGCCTGGATCTTCATCCCTCTACGTGCGGAGACAACCAGGTAACGGGCTTGGCTGTTGTGGACACAGACTCTTCATCCCTCTACGCGCGGGGACAACTATATTAATATAGCCACGCTGCCGTTCGAAATCCCGCTCGGGGCGCTGCTGCCGTAGCGTATGGACAACCTCCTTGCTGCCTGCAAGAACCTGGGAGTGACCCATATCACCAACGGATGCTACCGGCTGCATCCCGTGGAATGGAATATCAGGGAGGCGGCGGGAAGTCTTGCGGCCTACTGCGTGCGGCACGCTGTGGCGCCAAGAGCGGTAAGGGCAACGTCCGGGCACATGGGTAGATTTCAGGAGGTCCTGGCCAGGCGGGGAGTGGAGACGTCCTGGCCGGCATCCTTCTACTGATGCGGCGACAAACCTTTGATGCTCCCTATCGTAGACGGCAGACGGTAGGTCTGTGAAATGGCGCGTCGTACCAGGTACATCCGAATTCCCAGGCGACAGCGCAGGCTAGTAGCCGTCCTGCTCGGCGGTTACGTCGTGCTACTCGTAAATAGCCTGCTTGTCTTCCTGTTCGAGCGTTCGACGGCGCTCGTATACATGAGTAACGTCCTGTTGCACATTGTGCTTGGGACGCTGTTTGTGCTGCCTTCGGTGGTATTCTTGACGCTTCATGTGGCGAAGATGCCCATAAAGCGCAACTGGAAGGCTGCAGGGGCCGGTGTATTTACGGCAGCCTCGCTGCTGCTCTTGCTTACCACAGGATTTGGGCTGGTATTGCTAGGCTCCAGTACGGAGGGAGGCATAATCCTGCAGCTTCATATCGCTGCAGTTTTTTCTACCGCGGCTGCATTTGGTGTGCATGTCTCGATGAAGCGAGGTGTGCGCTACCGGTTTCTCGAATGGAAGCAGGAACTGGGAAAGAGCCGGCTGCGCGCGCTTCGGCATCCGCTTGCGGTCACGATGCTCGTTGGATGCGCGGCAATGGTGCTGGTTGTAGCGGTGTCGTGGATGAACAGGGGAGGGGCGGTGTTTTTGGCTACGGTAGAGGGAGATCCTCTGTCTTCTTCAGAGGCAATACTCTTGGCAAGCGACTATATGGGGGATGAAGATCTTGCGGGGTCTGCCATGTGTGGGCAGGCGGGCTGCCACCCGGATGTGGTAGCACAGTGGGAGACATCGGCCCATCGTTTTTCCTCTTTCAATAACGTCTACTATCGCAAGTCCGTAGAGGCGATGGTGGAACGCTCAGGCAATGACCCGGTGCGGTGGTGTGCCTCCTGCCATGATCCGCTTGTGCTGTTTACGGGACGATTTGCGGACGGAATTCCACTGGATATGGATCACCCGACCGCCCAGGCCGGATTGACCTGCCTTTCCTGCCATGCGATCGAGGCACTCAGAGATGTCAGGGGCAATGGGCGCTATGTCATGGCCGCCCCCGACTTGTATCCGTTTGCGCGGGCCCAGGATGGCCTTGGCAAGTACGTGCATAACACGATGGTCCGGGCCAAGCCTGAGCCGCATCGGCGGGCCATGCTCAAACCAATGCACCGGACAGCGGAGTATTGTGGAACATGCCACAAGGTGGGACTACCGCCCAACGTAAACAATTATCGGTGGAAGCGGGGCCAGAATGAATACGATGCCTGGCAAAGTAGCGGTACTTCAGGGAACACGGTCCGATCCTTCTATCTGCCAACGGAGCCACTGGGTTGCGTTGACTGTCATATGCCCCCTGTTGCCTCCGAAGACCAGGGCAATGACGGAGGCTTTATTCGCAGCCACCAATTCTTTGCCGCCAACACGGCGCTACCGTTTCTGAATGGCCACGACGAGCAGTTGAAGGGGACGCAGGAACTGCTCCAGAAGTCGGCTACGGTGGATATTTTTCAGATTACCGTGCGGGGTCGGACCTACGGGCCGGAAGATGAAATGCCCGTACTGCGACCGGGCGATGACGTGGAAGTGACTGTTGTCGTCCGCAACCGTGCCGTGGGTCACCTGTTGCCTGGCGGCACCAACGATTCCAATGAGTTGTGGCTGGAGCTCGTGGGTCTGGGTGCGGGCGGTAGGCCCATCCTGGCTTCCGGGCAGTTGGATGGATCAGGGAAGGTCGATTCCACCGCGCACTATTGGGGCGCCGTTCAGGTAGATCGCGCAAGTCAGGCCATCAACCGGCGTAACGCGCAGGACTGGATTGCAACGGTATATCTCAACGCTATTTCACCCGGCACGGCTCATACCGTGCACTACCGGTTTGTCGTGCCGCCCGGGGCCCCTGTTATGGCGCTCAAGGCCACCTTTAATCACCGCAAATTCAAGTGGTACTTTCACAACTGGGCCTTTCGCGGCCGCGTAGGGGAAGGTCAGGCGGATTCACTTGCACGCAGGGAGGTCGACCTGCGCCGCTGGGAGCTAGCGGAGGCCGACGTTCCCCTGCTGCCGGTGACGGCAATGGCAGAGGCTCTGCGGAGCGCGCAGAAACGCGATAGTACACGTTACCCGCTCTGGGAGCGCTGGAATGACTACGGTATCGGGCTATTTCTTGAAGATGACACCAGAGGGGCGCTTCAGGCCTTCGAACGGGTCGCTGAACTGGAGGAGGATAGCCCGGAAGGGCCCGTGAACCAGGCCCGCGTGTATCTTGATGAAGGGCAGCTGGCACGTGCGGCGGCGGCATTGGAAGAGGCCGAGCGGCGGCGGCCCGACTACCTGAAGACCGCTTTTTTTAGGGGAGAATTGCTGAAGGCAAACGGCTTGTATGACGAGGCACTGGCAGAATGGATGCGGGTTTATGACACCTATCCAGCGGATAGAGTTTTACTTCGCGGGATAGCCCGTGTACACTACCTTGCAGGAGACTATGAGGAAGCCCTGGATTGGATAGAGCGCGTGCTCATGATAGATCCGGAAGATATTGGCGCACTCTACAACAGAATGCTGACGCTGGCGGCTCTTGGCAGAAGCGAAGAGCATGCAGCGGCGCAGGCACTGTACCAGTATCACAAGGATGATGAAGAGGCGATGGCCGTGACGGGGCCCTTCAAGCAGCGGCACCCCATGGCGAATCGCGAGGTGCAGCCCATTCACTTCCACGGGCTTGCGCAGGTAGTATCGCCCTACATGGCCCGATGATTCTGGACCGGTTTCATGGCTGGGCAAAGCGAGAATTGGTGGGTGCTGTCTACGCGCCGGGCGATTGTGGGTAAAGGTCTGATAGAGATATGCACTCCTAGACGGCCGTCGGAGTTGAGTGTGCAAAATTGCCCGATTCGTGGAACTTGTCGCGAGATTCGTTTGCAGCGGTACGAGTAAACGGCACGGTATAAAGTTCATTCGGATGGATCCCTGCCGTTTACTGCGACTGGTCGAACGAATGCGTTTCCAAGAGCTGCAAAGGTGGCATTGCGCGTGGTCAAGAATAGGGCATTATCACCTCTTGTCGCAGCTTCAATTTCTGAATGGCTCGTTCGGTAATCGAGGTGGCATTCGAAGTGGCTTCTAGTTGATTGCCGAACGGCCCGGATTGTGGCGAGCCGTGACAATGCGACCTAGTCCACAGCATGGAACTATGACCGCGAAGGCAGCGCCGAGCATTCCCCCGGCCAGGGAATGAGTGCAAGCCGAAACGAGTAGTATGATCGGGGATTTATCCTCGCCAATCCGCCATTCAATGCCTCAAATTGGGGTGGCGAGCGACTCACTCGTGACAGACGCTGGCAGTACGGCGTTCCGCCAAAAGGCAACGCCAACTTCACGTGGGTGCAGCACATGGTGCATCATCTAGCCCCCCACGGCACCGCCGGCTTCGTGCTTGCCAATGGCTCGATGTCATCGAATCAGTCGAACGAGAAGGCGATCCGGAAGAATTTGGTCGAGGAGGATCTGGTGGATTGTATGGTTGCCCTGTCCGGCCAGCTCTTCTACTCGACCCAGATTCCCGCCTGCCTGTTGTTTGTGGCGCGGCGGCGCAAGAGACAGGGCGAGATCCTGTTCGTTGATGCCCGCAAGCTTGGCCGGATGGTGGACCGGACGCACCGCGAACTGACCGACGAGGACATCGCCCGTATGGCAGACACCTACCACGCATGGCGGAGGCGGACGGAAGAGGACGGCTACGTCGATGTTTCCGGCTTCTGTAAGAGCGCCTCGCTGGACGAGGTGCGCAAGCACGGCTACGCGCTTACGCCGGGCCGCTATGTTGGTATGGAGCCACAAGAGCATGACGGCGAACCGTTCGAGAACAAGATGAATCGGCTGGTCGCCGAGCTTCGCGAGCAGCAAGACGAAGGCACACGGCTCGATGCCGCGATCACTCAGAACCTGAAGGCGTTGGGATTCGCAGGCAGGGGGCCGTGAGCAATTCCGACGAGCAGCGCTGGCAGCAGCGGCTAGACAACTTCGCGACAGCGCTCGTGCTACTGACCAACGCTTGCGAGCGCGAGCGGTACGACGACCTTGAGCAGGCCGGTCTGATCAAGACGTTCGAGTTCTGTTTCGAGCTGGCGTGGAAAGTTCTCAAGGACCTGCTCTTCTATGAGGGGCATGACGTGAAGGTGCCGCGCGTGGTGATCCGCAAGAGCTTCGAGGCCGACTACATCGACGAGAACGACTGTGAGACCCTGCTCGACGCCCTGGACAAGCGCAACCTTTTGAGCCATACAAGCTGGAGAGACGTGGCTCTGGAAGCGGAAACGCTGATCAAGGAACGCTACTACCCCGTCCTCTTGCGACTCTACCGGAGTCTGGACGCCAGGCGAACGCCATGACGGACGGTCTTAAGGACATGCATCGCGAGGCGATCATCGCCAAGATCGTGGCCAACGACCGCGTGGAACGGGCCGTGCTGTTCGGATCAAGAGCTACCGGAACGAACACCGTGTCGTCCGACGTGGACATCGCGTTGTTTGGCGACCGGCTGACGCTGACGGATCAGGCCCGTCTTGCCGCCGCGTTGGACGAGGTTCCGATGGCCCAGTCGGTCGATCTCGTGCTGTACAGCTCGATACAAGACCGAACGATGCGAGAACATATCCGGCGGCAAGGTATCGAGTGGTACGAACGTCCCACACGTGACGAAGGGTACGATTCTTCGCCAAACCTCGGCTGTCCGGGTGACTGGGTATCGATAAACCTTGGTCGGGCGTGCACCAAGATTGGCAGCGGAGCGACGCCGCGCGGTGGAAACGATGTCTACTTACCGAGCGGACAGTACACGTTGATCCGAAGCCAGAACGTACTCAATGAGAGTTTTCGTCACGATGGCCTCGCGTACATCAGTGAGCAACACGCCTTCGGACTCGCCGGAGTAGAGGTTCTAGAAAGAGACGTACTACTCAATATCACAGGAGATTCCGGCGCGCGCGCGTGCCAAGTCGACCCACAGATCCTGCCTGCCCGCGTGAACCACCATGTGGCGATCATCCGCCCCGATCCGGCGAAGCTCAATCCGGGCTTCCTTCGTTATTTCCTTGTCTGCCCCGAGACACAGGCAAACAATCTGGTCGAGAATGTGATACGCCCGCTTGCCGTGGGACGCAAGAACTACTTGGTATAGTAGGACAATATGTCAAGTGAAGAATACATGAACAGTCTTGGCTTGACCTCTGGAGAAGCGACCGGGCGGCTTCGACGGCTAATCAATCTGGTATACGCGTGCTAAGCCCCTAAGGACCATAACGCATGATTTCGGTTTCGTCCGGAGCTGCCACTATCTGTTGACGCGCACTCACCGGCAAGAGAGCTGGCTATCGCAAAGGTAGTTTCGTGGGTTCTCCTACCGTGCCCGATCACTTCTCCATAGGCCATTTCTTTGGTTGCAAGATACAGTTTAGGCGGCTTTCGGCAATGGCGAGCCCGTGTGCATACGCAATGCCTCCCAGAGAAAGCCCGCCAGTTCACGCGCCACTGCCGTGTTGGCCACACAGCGCGACTTCGTCTGGCTCAGTCTGTGGAATCTCTTGTACAGCCGGCACTGGGCCTTCCATGCCAGTAGAACGACCTCGGCCGAGACGCCCTTCTGCCGTTCGCGCAGCACTCTGCTGCACCGCGGTTGGGCTGCATACTTCCATGCCGTTGACACCAGCGCCTTGCGAACATGCGTGTTGCCCGTCTTTGTGATGGAGCCGCGCTGCGTGTGATCGCCCGAGCTGTACTCGCTCGGCACCAGGCCGAGATACGCCATTAACTGCCGCGGATGCGCGAAGCGACGGATGTCTCCCAACTCGCAAGCCAGCGTTAAGGCCGTCACAAGGCCAATGCCCCGGAAGGCCATCAGCACCCCCACGGGCTCTCTGTAGCGGTCCTTTTCGGCTTCCTCCGCCAGCTGCTGTTCCAGTCTGTGCACTTCCTGCTCCAAATACGCCAGCTTGTGCAGATACGTCTGCAGCGTGACGTGGTCCACAGCCGCGACGGGCAGGGCGCTGAGCCACCTACGAAAGACTTTCGTCCAATGTGTTGGGCCCGTGTACCGAAAGCCCCGGGTCTGAAGAAAAGACAGGATCCGCTGTTTGGTTCGCGTTATGGACTCGGCCAGGTCAGCGCGGCAGCGCAATAGGGATCGCGCTGCTTGCTGCTCCTCTTCCGGTACGCACACCGGCCTCAGCAGTCCGGCGGCATACAGCGTGGCCAGCTTGCTGGCATCCCGCCGGTCGGTCTTGACGCGCTCGCCTGATCGGCGCGGAATGGATGACGAAGCAATCACTTCACACGGCACGCCCTGCGCCTGCAGCGCACGTTGCAGGCCGAATCCGCAAGAAGATGCTTCGTAGCAGCACCTAAGCGCGCCGCTGCACCTGTCGTATATACTTGCGGATCTTCGGCATATCATTCGGCAACTGCCGCTCGTCGACTACCTCACCCGCGCTGCTGTCGTATACGCAGAGCGCAATGCTCTTCTTGTGCACGAATTCGAATCCTGCCGCCGTCAATGCCACGACGCGTTTATATCGTATCTCGGCACGTGCAAGCTGCACGGAGTAAATCCCGAGGCCTGGCTTGCCGACGTGCTGGAGCGCATTCCGACTCATCCTGCCAAGCGCGTGGCACGCCTCTTGCCCCATCGCTGGCAAGAGGCGCAGCAAGCTCTAGCATCCGCGGCTGCCCTGCCGCCATAAGGCAAGCTGCTCCGGGTTGCAGAAGGTATCGGTGTATTCAGTGCGGACCGTGAATTTCCCCGGACGCGCCCGGCTGCAAAAGGACCTATCCGCTTAGCGGCAAGCCGACCACACCCGAAAAGATCGTCAGCTCTCCCACCCGTTACAAGTCCGATCTCCCTCGCAAAAGGGGCGTAGTCTGTCCTACCCTGTACTTGCCCAGACGCTTACCCACAAGCGGATACATCTCCTGCGAACTACGTCTCGTCTTGCCCATGGGATCGTTGTGAATTGTCCATACACAAGATCCCAACCACACCGCCACCTCACAAGATGGGGTTCACCGGACGCTTACTTCGGGGGCGCTGCCCATGTGGCGCACGATCTTGAGCCGGGGTTTGCCTTCGGTATTTCTATACCCGTACACGATCTGTACGGTGACGTTCTTGGTAGTTTTTCGTCTGAGGGTGCGCGCAAACATAATGGGTGTAAGATACGGAATAGACCTGCTGAGCACTGTGACGACACCATGACCTGAACACAACTTTCACGAATTGACGATTTACCAGTCCTATTTGCCTTGCTGTGCGCCTATTACAAAACCACGGCCCTCGCGTTACCGTCGAAGTCAGGATGCAAAACGTGGCATGACGCGATCCGAATACGGAGGTGAAATTTCCGTTGATCCGCTACGCCCGGCAGGCCCCGTCACCTGATCCTACCCGCTTCCGTTTGCCGGTAGGCACCCTACCACTACCAGCAGGCATCTCAGCATAGGCCATGCCTTCAGGGCTTGCCCCCTCTGCATGCGTTTGCGAGCCGCCTGTGACAGCGCCGTTCAAAATGGCATTCCTGCGGGGCAACCGCCGCCCCGCAGGAATGCGCGGCATCTTACTTGACTAGCGTCATGCTCTTTGTACGCACGACACCCTCAGCCTCAAGGCGGTAATGGTAAACCCCACTGGCATGACGGGTTGCATCCCAATCTACCTCGTGGGTACCGGACTGGTACGCACGGTCCGTGAGCGTGGTAACAAGGCGCCCCGCCAGATCATAGACCTGGATCTTGATGCGTGATGCCTGCGGCGCATCGAAAGTGATCGTGGTGGAAGCATTGAATGGATTCGGGTAATTCTGCTGCAATTGGAAGGATGCCGGCACATCGGATGCCACATCTTCGATCGCATTTGCTATATCAAGGTCAAGCGTCCATATCCCCCGGCCGTGCGTGGCCAGAATAAGCTGGTTGTCCACATTGCGCATCTGCCAGATGGAAGCTGCGGGCATCCCGCTGTCGCTGTACTCCCACGATTCACCATCATCCTCGGAAACGAAGATACCGATTTCCGTGCCGGCCCAAATCACATTGGGCATGGCCGGTATAACAAACAGATCATACACCGCCACGTTGGGGAAGCCGTTCGTGCTCGTGGGAGACCCACTCTCAAATCCGGACAGGTCCGTCCACGTCTGGCCCAGGTCCGTCGTCCGCAATATCTTGGGCATGCTATATATGGAATACAGCAAATACGCGGTGCTGTCTACATTGGGATGCGTAGCTATGCCGGAAATGGATGCTTCTGGAGCCATATCCGGGACGCTAACGGGGTTAAACGTATATCCACCGTCCGTGGAGACGTGGACCATGCCCGTTCTGGGGCCCTGGTTGTCGTGCCTGTAGCCTGCCCACACTTCGTTGGGATTGGCCAGAGCCACATCAACCTTGCCGGTGCCATGTCCGTCCCAAGCCTCTCTGGAAAGAGGAACAACTGTCCAAGTCGCGCCGAAATCCACGGAGCGCCAGACACCACTGGAACCTACCATAAAGACACGGTCGGGCCAATCCTTCGAGTTCCCGAAGACCGTAATAAACGGGTCAGTGTCGGTTGGGCCCTCTACCTCTACGAACTGCCTGCCACCCGACGTAGAACGCCATACGGTGTTGAACTGTGAAGAAGCAAGCATGTAATTCGCATCCTCGGAGTGCCAAACCGTATCGAAACCATCCCCACTCGGACCCTCTAGCCAGCCCTGGCCGCTATGCGGATTGTTGTAGGAGCGCCACGTGCCGTTATCTTGAGAACCCGCGATGTACACATTGAATCCGGGCCGCTTGTCTACTCCATAGAATTGCGTGGTATTAAGCCCCCTGCGAACCGGATTGAAGCTCGCTCCACTGTCTTCGGAAAAGTACACCCCGCCGTCATTCGCGTTGAGAATGCTGAACAGGTTCTCTGATTCATCAATCGGAATGACAATTATATTGTGATGGTCCACGTGTACACTGCCACTGGCCGGGTGCTCCGAAGTCTGCCGCAATAGTCCCGTGCTCGACTTCGCAGTGATCCGCAACACGGACTCCGGCAGATTGGCCCCGTCCCAGAGCCCGTCTTCAGCCAGGATGGGCCGCATGAAATACAGGATCTTATGGATAAGTCCGCCATCTTGGGCAATTCGCTCGTCAGGCTCGGTGCCATTGTATTCATATCCGTGGATGAATAAGTATTCCCGGCTCTGGTCGTCCCGAGCTCCCAAGGTCTGCTCGGGCTTCAGGTCGTACACTCCATCATCTGCCTGATCTCGGAATGAGACCATGAGTTGACGGCTGTTATCGATATCCCAGACCTCAAACGGCACGTCTGCATAGTTCCGATACTGGTAATCCGCAAAGGCAATACCGGCGCCACCGTCCCCTGCTGCACCGCCAGTCGATGAAACAGCAAACCGGTGCGCCTTCTGGCTGCGCCCGGGACCAAACCGGATTTCTACCGAAACGAAATCTTCCGGCGTTACATCCAAAATCTCATCGTCAACATCTCCAGACTGTAGCCTGCCTCCGAAATAGTTTCCTGATGCAAAAGCCACGAAATCAAGGAACGAGAACGTATTTGACTCTTCAAAATCCGACAGAAACCTGCCTTCATTGGTGTCTGGTAGCATGGTAGTCTCCCACAACCTGACACCACCCAAGAAAACATGGTCAACGTCAAAGGGATGCACCGCAAGCGTCTGATCATACCAGCCCTGGGTACCCAACCAGTTGGTCTCACCCGATCCAGCTTCAACTACATGGCTCCACGTTTCACCCCCGTCGCTGGTCCGATACAGCTGGGCTCCGTTACTGGATTCTACCGACATATACACCACAATTGGATTCGATGGAGCAATGGCCAACTCCATCCTACCGACGTCAGAGACAAAGTCATCAAAAGATACCTCCCATGTGCGCCCCCCGTCGGTGGAGCGAAGCACGGCGCTGCCTCTTACTGTCGCAAACTGGGTATTGAAGTCATCCGGCCGAGCTCTGAGATCCTGGACCCGGAGTCTGTGTTCATGCATATACACGCTATCCCAGGAGCTGCCACCGTCGGATGAACGATAAATTCCGGTGTTGGTGGCAGCCACTACCGTATTGGCATCGCCAGGATCTACGGCCAGACGATTGACAAAAAGAAAGTCCGGGCCCTGTGTAGTGGAGCTCAGCTGCGTCCAGGTATTCCCCCGATCGGTCGTCTTGAAAATGCCGGATCCAACAATACCGTCAAGGTTGCCGAAACCTTCTCCCGTCCCCATATAGATCACATCACGGTCAGAATCCGCCATGGCAAGCGCCGAAACCGAAAGGTTTGGTAAGTGGTCCGTAAGAACCTGCCAGGATTGCCCGCCATCACTGGTTTTCCAGAGCCCACCTCCCACCGAGCCAACAAACCATGTCTGATGGAAGGCATCGTCCGGATCCACAATCAGCGCACGCGTTCTGCCGGGGACGTTGGCCGGTCCGCGTTCGACCCACTCCAGCTTCCGCCCGGGCGTCTTCCTTGCAGCAACGGCCTTCGTGAATGCGTCCATGCGGTAGTTGGCGGGATATACCGGCCCATTTTCGGCAGTTCGAATGGCGGCATGATAGGCCAGGAACTGATCCGGATGGCTGAAGTCGTCCATGCGCCTCGATTTCTCTGTTGGCATCTCGGCCATGTCTGCCTTCTCTGGCTGTCCCTCTGGGCGCAGGACAAGAATGGTTAGCACTAAAAACACGGCAGCGTTGATTCCCGTCAAAAGCCTATAGTTGAACATATTGCGGTAAGGTGGTTGGTTAGCCTTTTGCAGGATGAATACGGATTGCCGGTCAAAATCGCAAGGATTCTCGCTCAGCACGCGCATATTTGCTGAAGTAGGGGAACCCCTGATCAATAGAAAGAACAATCTCATTACGGATTACAAACTCAATATGCGAGCCAAGTCGATGCATCAGCTCTCTTTTGAGGACACCACCTACCTGAACAGGCCCAGGAAGACGCGCATGCAAAAGTTCTTGGAGCGGATGGATGCCGTGCTACCATGGAACTAAGGTCGTTTCCGAGATCGCCCCTGCTATCCCAAAGCAGAAAGGGGCCGCCCGCCCATACCGCTCGAGACCATGCTGCGCGTCTACTTCCTACAGCAGAGGTATGGCTACTCGGACCCCGGCATAGAGGATGCCCTGTACGATAACGTATCCTTGCGCCGCTTTGCCTCCCTTCAGCCGGGCCAGGCACCGGATGAAATCACGATTTGCAAGTTTCGGCATCTACTGCGTATTTCACGGCAAGATTTCCATCTATTCCATTTGAAGGTTTCCACCAATTCCGCTCCATTCTTTACGTGCATTCCAGCACAAGGTGTCCACTCTTTGCGGGCCTGCCGGAATGGCAGGCCACTCGTGGTTGGAATGCTCGGTTGTTCTGTCTGGGCAACGCTGGGGATTTCCTGTACTCCAAGGGTACCGACATACTCGTTCATCATCACAGAAGATTTCGATGCCTGCAAACCGGATCTCCATGCGCAAACTCCACGATGTTCTTCGGCTTTCTTTTCAGGCCAAACTCAGTAATCGCGAGAATAGGACGCTGTCTTGGGCCACGTCACACCACGATCTGCAATTACCTGCGTCGAGCAGCGCAGGCGGGACTTACCTGGCCGTTGCCTGAAGACGTGACGGATGCGGTACTGGAGAAGGCGCTATTCGTTCAAGTGACGTCGGATCAGCGCCCTTGGCCTGACTGGGCCAAGATACACGAAATTATCAGCAGTAAGCCGCACTTGTTCGCGCACTTGATGCGGTGTGAAATTCGGGTTTGCTGTCTTGACCAGCGCCGCAATACCGGCGACCAGCGGGGACGCAAAGGACGTGCCGTTGTCCCTGCCGTATGCGTTCCCGGGGACGGGGATAACTACGTTTCTTCCCGCCGCAAACACGTTTACGCTCCTGCCGTAGTTGTAGTAGTTCTCGTCCGATCCTGCCAGGGTGCCCCCAACGCTAAGATTAACGGGGTAGTTGGTCGGGTAAAACGGGAATTGATCGCTATTTACAGTATTGTTGCCGGCTGCTGCTACCACGAGGGCCCCTTCATCCACGGCCGACTGCATAACCTGCGCTTGCGTCTGAGAAAAGCCGGACCCCCCATAGCTCGCGACGACGATATCGGCCCCGTTCAGGGCCGCGTACGTAATCCCCACGCCAGCGCCGACCGATGGCATGAACTTGGCGTTCCAACTGGTTCCGGCCAGCCCAATGCCGTTGTCCGCTTCCGCCAAGGCTCCGCCGGCCACGGCCATGCCGTGTCGTACACAAAAATCACTTTCGGGGCCCGAGACAATCGGCGAATTCGTGGGAAAATTCCAACCGTGCACGTCGTCCACGAATCCGTTTGCATCGTCGTCCACGCCGTTGCCTGGAATTTCACCCAAGTTGATCCACAGTGTGCCCCGAAGGTCTTCATAGCTAAATCCGATGCCCAACAACTCCACAATCGCAATCACGACATCCCCCTGCTCGCCCTTTACTACATCCCAGGCATCGGGCAATCGAAGACGCTGCATGTATGGTGCTTGTGCAAACAAGGGATCACTAGGTGTTTCGGGGTAAGCTGTTCCGCCTGTTTTTGAATGCGTTTGATCCCAGGTTGGCACACGGACAAAGCGCGGTTCGGCATACACGACGCTCGGATCCCGTGCCAGGGCAGCGGCTACTAGTTTGGAATCAAAGGATTCATCGTGACTCACAGCATAGATGCGCTGCAGCTTTTTCGTGCTCTCGGCAAGGTCTCGCGTTTGTGCCACACGGTCTACAAAGGGAAAAGCCTTTGCAATTAGGGAGACGCCAAAAAGGGCAGCCTCCAGGTCAAGAATTGCAAGGCCTGTCTTGCCAGCAATCGCAGAGACGGCTGCCCCCTCTTCGAATTGCACCCAGACGAACCCGGGGCTGTACAAATCGGTAGGCCCGAAGCGCTGGGCATTTGCGACGTTGACTTATAACGCCGCCAGACTTACTAGCGAGCCGTATTTCAGGCGATGTCTCAACATGAAAACGTATGACGGCAAGGCGAACTCAAAATATTCTGCAGCTTACTGGCGACCAAATCTATCTCCGTGATTGACTTGGCCGACCGCTGGATTCCTATGGGTTCCAGAGCTGGCCGGCGATCTTCCCGCTACTGTGTACGTCTGTTCTCAAGGCACCGTGGTCAGTTCTAAGGTTACACGGGATGAGGCCGCGAAACGTAGATTCCTGGATGCCTAACTGTGCCATTTTCAGGCTTCAGCGTGGGCAAAGTCGTCCCTTTTGGAGAATCGGCGGACCGGGCTCCTTAACGCCTATTTCTGGTTCCGATGCTACAAAACGGCCTACGCTCCGTGAATTTCCGGCTGTGGGAAGTGCTTTGTCAAGAAGCGCTCGATTTGCTCAAGTCGTTCGTGGAGCTCCTTGCCGGCTAGGTACGCGCCGTCTCCGTACTTACCAAGCGCGGTGGTGGCCTCTTCTTCGTCAATGTATGGATACCACCTAGCGAATTCCTTTGGACCCACCCAGATACCCAATTCTCCGCCGGCCCGCGGCCCCGCGTACATCAGGAATCGGGTCCGGTTCGCCGGTGGCGCGATTCTCACAGATGCCCGTTGCGGCTGCACCGCCAGGCAAGCCTGCTCCGACATCTTGACAAAGCGATCGAACTGCTCGCCCACGCCCACATCAACAGCCAGGCCACGGATCGCCTCAACAGTGTACCGGCGTTTTGGAGGGAGCGATCTGGTTGGTTCGTCAACCACCTCACGAACCAGCAACTGCGGGCCGCCGTCTAGCTCGAACACCTCGAAGCTGACGATGCCGATCGGGACGCCGAAGCGTCCGAGAAACTCTCTCATGCGCTCCAATCCTGCGTGGGTTCCAGCGCCAACGAGCAGCACGGCGATCTCCCGCTCCTCTCCTTGGTCGGCCAGACACTGCGTCACTCTCGCTGACAGCGTTTCCGCGTTCCCGAACTTGCCGGCGCTAGCTTCGAGCTTCCCGCAGAGCTCATCCGCGTCAAGACGGGCAAGTGACGAGGCGTAGCAGAGCGCTTGTCCCAGTGCGCCAGAGTCGAGCATCCCGGGCTTGACCTCGATCACTACCCAGCGATCCCGCGAATCGATAGCCAACAGATCGAGCCTTCCGTCATCGATCGATATCTGGCGGCCAACCAGTGTCAATCCCTCCCCGATCAGCGTCACGTCGTTCACAATCCAGTCTTCGAGATTTCGCTCCAATTCGATGCAGGAGCGCTCGACCTTCTGAGGTTCCGGCCGCTGTGAGCCATCCTCGTCCCGCCGCGTGTCTACCCTCCAGGCTGCCAGTTTCGCCATTGTTGCCTACTCTCAGCGCTACTCCCCTCCGATATCGGTATCGTTGTTCGACGACGGCATGAACAACTCGGGCCACACTTCATACAGGATCCGCTCGTCCATGATCCTGTACCGGGCACACCCGTCCAGCGACGAGAACGGGGGCTGATAGGGCGTAAGATACGGCTGCGGTGGAGTTTACGTAGCGACGCTCGTGTGAATCGCCGAAGGGCCAAAGTGTGCAGTGCCCCCACGTCGTTCTTACATCCCGTCATCTCAGAAATACTATACCCTATCGGACGTACACGGACAGGTTGTGCCTGGGCGATCGACCCTGAAGTCCGGACAGCTTGACGCTAGGAGCTGCCCCCTTCTGGTGGACACCGACCCATTTTGGGAAGAGGAATTCACGATGCCACGAACTCATCATCCCCATCCCCCTAAGTCTCGCCGCCTGATGTTGGAGCCGGTTCACTCGGAAATCGTCCACGCAGAATGCCTCGACCGGACTTCCAGGTTCCTCCGATGATTCAATTTGCCGGATGCCGTAGTCCGTCACCGCGGGGGCGCCTCCCTAGCCGTGGTGTACATTTTGTGGATGACGTGCATGTATTGCCGGTCGCTGGTCGTGGTCGCCTCTTGCGTCGCATTGATGTCAAACGAGTACCCGAGCCCCATCAGCTCAGCCTCGTCGAGAAGCACACGCGCCGCCTTTGCCAGAGCGAACGGCCGGTCTGTGTCGATCATCGCGCTCATGCCGCGACCACCCACATTCTGCTCGAAGTATCGCCATTTGTCGAAGGTGTGGCGCACATTCTTCAGCACTGAACCGACTTCCGGCCAATCTTCTTCCATTGGCGCCCTGCGGTCCTCCGGCAGGTCGCGCTACAGCCGCCACAGGTCATGACTCTTACGGGTTTCGTCCATGCGGGTAAGATGCAACGCCTTCATCGCCAACTCGCACACGAACGCGGACATCATGGCGTTGATCATGGCGTTGATCATGGTGGAACCGAGTCGCTTTGTCAGCTCGTTTTCGCTTGCCTTGGGATCCTCGCCCAGCTCTCTTGTGGAAACGTGCACAGTGGCTGACCCGTCATCGTGCACACTGCGCAGCAGTTGCTTGAGGCTGTGGGTTGTTCGCGCCGGATTCCGGAAATCGAACAGGAGAGGCGCTCTATGAATCCGGTGAGGGCAAACAGTGCGTGCACCAGGATGGCGCCTGCGTCCAAAGACAGGTTTTCCGTGTAGGATCCGCTAATCCTTACCGATCTATTGAAGGGACAGGAGAACAAAAAGAAGGGGCCATTGTCTACACTGCATTCACATTAGTTGTGCATCGCGGGCCAAGGCGTAGAACGCTGGAGTGTGAAATAGTATCCCTCGCAATACCTTGATAATCACAAACTTAAGGGCGATCTGTGAAGCCGCCGGCAGTTCCTCCGAACGTAACTGAAGATTCTGGTGAATAAGGTGGGTCCACTATGAGCCGCCGGTTGCGGAGCATGCCAGAGAACTTTGCCCAAGCATTGTGCATATGCCATGCCGCCTCTTCCAACCATTTCGCCACAAGTGATCCGGAGCTCAAGCTCCGATAGCAAATGATTTCCAGGATAGGCTACTGTAGTATAATTTTCCTGCTTGCCTGCATTCTGACCGCAGGAGATAGCGCTTCGCAGCACAAAAGGCCCGCGCCCCAAATCTTGGCGCAGCCCGAGAAGATCCCTTCGAGGAGAGCGGACAATGGGCAAGACGATGGCCTGTCGACTCTCTACGGGGATGAGTCCGAAAGACTGGAAATCAGCTTGGAATCCGCGGTCTTGAAAAGTGCAGCCATGAATGGCGCGGCCTGCCCGGAAATAGGATCAGGCGAGGTGTGCGAAGGCGACCCCATCGTAGTTGAGGTTACGTTTAGTACGGTAGCAGAGGTTGCCGTAAGCTTGGATATTGTCACAGCAGACGAAACCGCGATTGCCGGACAGGACTATGAAAGCGTCAGTATGACGGTAACCATTGATCCTGGCGACACTAAGGCACACGCAACTATACCCACTATAGACGACAACATCGAAGAGCCCGTAGAGACATTCCTAGTAGAAATCTCGAACCCAAGTCACCCCGACGCTAACATTGTCGTGGCAACTGTCCGCGTCACGATCCATGACGACGACGCGGCGCCGGCGATTTCCATTGCGAATGCGAGTGCCTATGAGAGTGCGGGGCGCGTGAGCTTTCCCGTAACGTTGAATGCGCCCTCCGGCGAAGCCATATCCGTGACCGCAGCCACAGGATCCGGCGGCACGGCTACGGCCGGGACGGACTACACGGCCGCCTCCGAAGTGCTGACGTTCGCGGCGGGGCAGACTTCAAGAACGTTTGTGGTGGTCATCGCCGATGACGGCGTAGATGAAAGCAGCGAGACATTTACCGTGGAGCTGAGCAGCCCCACAGGCGATGCCACGCTCGGCCAATCAACGGCCACGGGCACGATTCTGGATGGCGCTTCCACCCCTGAGCTTTCCATTGCCGATAGCCATGTCGAGGAAGACGCCGGGCCACTCGTTCTTGCCGTAACGCTGTTGCCGGCTAGTTCGGGTACGGTATCCGTAGACTATGCTACCGCAGATGCATCGGCCAAGCAGGCCTTGGACTACGGGTCGACTTCCGGGACGTTAACATTCACGCCGGGAGAGACAAGGAAGACCATATCGGTACCCATAATTGATGACGGATTGGTCGAAGGCAATGAAACGTTCTCGGTCCAGCTTTCCGCACCAGACGGGGCGGATCTGGCAGCCGCTTCTGCGACGGCCACCATCATTGACAATGACGTGCTCCCGGCGGTGGCCTTCGCATCCGGCTCTGCAACCACGGTAAATGAATGTGCGGGCGACGTGTCCTTTACGGTAGTGCTCGAGCCAAGCAGTGCCGAGGTGGTCGCGGTGGACTATGCCACGTCGGATGGAACCGCCAGCGCGGATGAGGACTACGAGCACGCCGCCGGCACCATCAATTTCGGAGTCGGCGAAACCGAAAGAACCGTAATTGTGCCCATACTGGCGGACAATACTTCGGAGAATGCGGAGACGTTCTACATCGCGCTATCGGATCCGGTCAACGCGACACTGGGCTTTGACGACAGACTATCGGTAAGCATTGTAAATGCCGTGTGCCAGATAGAAATGGCCATTGCGGATGCCAGCGCGTCTGAGGGCGCCGGGACCATGACCTTTGCGGTGACCCTGTCTCTTCAGACCAGCGAGATCATTACGGTCGGCTACGCGACGGCCGACGCGACGGCCAAGGCCGGACTGGATTACTCGGCAAGCTCGGGGCAGCTGACATTTAATGCGCGCGATACCGAGCAGACCATATCAGTGCCCATTCTGGATGACGCGCACCCGGAATTGGACGAAACATTTACGCTAACGCTCTCCGGGATCAGTAACACCGACTTTGTGGAGCTTGCCACTGGCTCGGCAACGGGAACGATCCGGGATGACGACGAAGTAATGCTATCCATTGCAGACGCAAGCGTGGCCGAGGATTCGGGACCCATGAGGTTCCCCGTTTCTTTGAGCGCCCCCCTCGCGGAAGAGATGCAAGTAGACTACACAACCTCGGACGGGGCGGCGGAGGCGGCTAGCGATTACACGGCTACGTCGGGCACCCTGATGTTTGGAGTGGGAGAAACAGTACAGACTATTCTGGTTCCCATTCAGGCAGATACGGAAATCGAAGAAGATGAGGGCTTTTCCGTTACGCTCTCGGGGCTAAGCATTTCCGCCATCATGTTGCTGCGCGAGACTGCTACCGGCACGATTCAAAACGACGATTTTCCAAGCGTTTCGGTAGCCGACACGGTAGTGGTGGAAAATGCGGGCCATGCTACGTTTACCGTAAAGCTCAGCGAAGCGAGCAAGCATGCCGCCACGCTCCGTTACAGCACCTCTGATGGCACGGCCGAAGCGGGCGCCGATTACTTGATGAGCGGCGGCACGCTCACCTTTGAGCCGGGAGTGACCAAGCGCACGATCAATGTTCCGGTCCTTGAAGATGAACTTGATGAGGAAGATGAGGCCTTCACGTTTTCGCTTGAGGATCCCGTAGGCGCGGTGCTGGCAAATGGAGCGGCCACGGGGACCATTGTCGACAACGACGATCCCCCCACGCTAACTATCAGCGACGCGACGGCTGCAGAAAGCGATGGCAGCATGGTGTTTGCTGTGCTCCTGGATGCGGCTAGCACGAAGTCCGTAAGCATGCAGTTTGCAACGTCCGATGGCACGGCGGAGGCCGACACGGACTATGAAGAATCAGCCGGGACCGTGACGTTCAAACCCGGTGAAGTGACGCAGACTGTTTCCGTGGCGGTCTTGGAAGACGCAGTGGATGAGGACGACGAAACGTTGGAAGTAGTTCTTAGTGATCCGGTTAACGCCTCCGTGATTGATGGCACGGCTGTTGGCACCATCACCGATGACGACGAGCCTCCTGGACTGTTCATTGCCGACGCGACCGCCTCGGAGGGGGATGAACTGATTGCCTTTGCCGTAAGGCTGGATGCAAAGAGCCAGAGAGAGGTCACCGCTCAGTTCGCCACTTCCGACGGCAGCGCGAAGGCTGAAATGGACTATACAACACAGATGGGCACAATAACTTTCGTGGCGGGAGATACCACCCAAATGGTCACAGTGCCGGTACTGGATGATTTCGTAGACGAAGACTTAGAGGACTTCACAGTTGCGCTTACCAGCCCGGTCAACGCGACCATCAAGGACGGCGGCGCAACCGGGCGGATCTCAGACGACGATACGAAGGGAGTTACCGTGAGCAACACGGCTCTAGAGATTTTGGAGGGTTCATCCAAAGCATACGCTGTCGCTCTGGCGACGCAGCCGACAGCGAATGTAAACGTCGACGTCGGGGGTATTGCCGGAGACGTGAGTGTGGATAAGACCCGGCTGGCGTTTACGCCGGACACCTGGAACGTGGCAC
Source organism: Rhodothermales bacterium (assembly GCA_965216255.1). Classification (GTDB taxonomy): domain Bacteria; phylum Bacteroidota; class Rhodothermia; order Rhodothermales; family Bin80. The sequence goes on along the minus strand of OZ244148.1, from coordinate 565,245 downwards.
AAACGGTTACCGTGCTTGCTGCCGAAGACGACGATGCGGTTCCGGACGATGTCGTAACGCTGACGCACTCCGCCACAGGCGGAGACTATGACGGCCTGCCAGGAGGCAACGTCGCAGTAACGATCCGGGAAAATGATGCCACGGGAGTCATAATCGAACCCATTGTGCTGGCCATCCAGGAGGGCAGCAGCGAATCGTACACGGTCATTTTGACTTCGAAGCCTACGGGCCAAGTGACGGTCTCGATGACGGCAGATCTGTCGTCCACGGATGTCCTCGTCAATCAGAGCGTTCTGGCATTCTCGCCGGAGAATTGGGACGAAGCGCAATCGGTAGTGGTAACCGCGCTTGACGATGCAGATGCGGCCACGGACGATCCGGTATCGCTTCCCCACACGGTAGGCGGTGCGGACTACGACGGCGTGCATGCCGATGCCGTCCTCTTGACTATCACGGAAGACGAAACCACCTGGGACGCCATCTCAGTTGACTGGTTGGCCCGCTTCGGTCGCACGGTTGCAAGCCAGGCTGTGACCACCATTGGCTCGCGGCTGACCGACGTAACGCATAGCCCAGCCAGCGTCCGTTTGGGAAACAGCCCCCAAGTAGGAACTGGATTTGGTCCGGAATCTGGCTCAACCGGGCTTGGACAGCAACGCCTGCACCCCGGTAGGCTATTGCGGCAGAGCTCGTTTGATGTTTCATCCACGCTAAAGTCCGACGGTTCCGTGGAACGCCTCTCCACTTGGGGTCGCGTCGAGGATATGCGCTTCATGGGTACAGGCACTGGTTACGACATCAACGGTGATGTCGTAACCGGCTTTGTAGGAGCGGACTATGAGCGCAATCGCTTTCTTGTGGGTCTTGGGGCTTCGTATGCGCACGCAGTCGGAGGATATGATTTTGGAATTGGCACCGATGGCCAAGGGTCGATTACCACATCTCTTATCAGCGTGTATCCGTATGCGCGCTACCGGTTCACAAGTCGCATTCTGGGCTGGGGGCTGATAGGGTACGGACGAGGCTCCCTGACGCTTACAGAAGACGTGCCCGGCATGGACGAGGTAACCGACGTGACCATGCGCATGGCTGGCATGGGCGTTAAAGGATCCCTGGTTTCTGCAAGCAATGCAGGCGGTTTTGACCTCGCCGTAAAGTCGGATGCTTTTGTTGTCCGGGCCAAGTCTGAGGATGTGGAAGCACTGGCCCAAAGCTACGGCGACGTGCTAAAGATTCGCCTCGCCGTAGAAGGCTCGTACCGGATAAGGATTGGTACGTCTTCTGCTGCGACCCCTTCCCTGGAGATTGCTGCGCGACAGGATGCGGGGGACGCTGAAACGGGAACCGGCATGGAGATTGTCGGGGCACTTCGGTTTACCGGCGGCGGCCTGACGCTCGAGGCTGCTGCACGCCGGCTAATGATACAGCGGGACAGAAACTATGAAGAGTGGGGGCTCGGCGGTTTGCTCCGGTTCACGCGTGGTACCGCAGGCCGCGGCCTTACTCTGGCCGTCCGCCCGACCGCAGGCCGAAGCTCCACCGGGGCAGACCTTTTGTGGATGTCTCGCGACATGCCACGACCGGGATCTGTACGCGCTTCGCCGCAGCGCCGCCTTGCCACAGAGGTGGGCTACGGAATGGGCGTTGCTGGCAATTCGGGATCGATCACACCCTATGCGACGATTGAATTGTCCAGAGCACACTCGCGGGCCGTCCGCGTGGGAGGGCGCTGGCGAATGGGATCTTCTCTCAGCGTCCATCTCGAAGGAGGACGGCGCACCGGATACTTCGGAGCTGCCTCCCACCAAGTGCTTCTGCGTGGAGTGCTGGACTGGTAGAGCCAGTTGCGTTAACGCGAGCGTCGCGGGAACAGCTCCGCAACGGAACTTTGTCATGTTTTAATGCCGGAGAGCCAGTAAACCCCTGTAAAACAGCGAGGTAAGCTCACTGCCCTATTCTATGACACTACAGTTTTGTGGTCGTGTTGCGTGCGCCTTGTAGACGTTGTGGTTGGATTGCAGTCCCATAACCATAGCGATGCGTCGCTGGAGGGGACCCGGATCTGCATCCCGCTTCAGCAGAATGCAGGTGCGCCCCTTTTTTGGTAATTCCGTGGTGATGCGCTGCCACTGGTTGAGCTCAAACTGCAGCGTAGCCCAACTGCTGTGGATGTGGTACTGCATGGAGCTGCGTGCCAATAAGGTGTACGGCGTGATAAGCCAACACCGGAAGGAAGATATGCGTCTCATTGCGTGTATCCCGGCTGTGGTATATGGGACGCATGCCTAGTTCTGACTTTAACGTTCTTCTGACTTTAACATCCGAAACGTACGCTCAATGTCTGCCAGCTGCCAGTAGGTGCGGGCGACCCTTGAGGCGGCCCAGTCCGTGTGACTGGTACGCAAGACGTAGCCGCCTGCGTCTTCTGCTTAAAGGCGGCCTTGTGCGTAAACGTCACCGCCTCGGCCAGCGTACTGTCCTTTTTTCGCTGGACCTCAATGGTATACTGGTAGGCGACATGCTTATGTTTTTCGATCTCACGAGCGAGCCTGCGCCCTACCTTGTCATAGTCCTTGACGCAGCGCGGCTTCAGGGGCCCCTCATGCAGTTTCGTGAGTGCGGCTTCAAATTTTGCACGCCTGGCGTCCAGTATGCTGTCACCGGTGCTCTTGCGCGCCGCACGTAGTATAGCGCCTCTTCATCCTTGCCCTCCATGCGCCAGGCTTTGATGGCGATGCCGCTGTTGCAGCACTCATCGGGAGTATCCTCTGGTGCGGGCGGCGTCTTGCTGCGCTGCACACATATCCCATCCAGACCTTTTTCCTTTAAAAACACCAGATTGGCACGGGTGGCGATGCCCGCCTCCATGATTACGATCACCCGGGTGCTGCTCAGCTGCTCCACAGCTTTCTGCAGCGTCTTGGGTTCGCTGGCATTGCCGGGAAGGATGCGCGCGCTACGCACAAATCCGGACGCCTCCAGCGTTAAGGCTAACGTAACCAGCGGGCTGCTTGATCGCTTTTCCTTGCTGCGTCCATACTCCAGGAGCGCACCTTTCTTGCGAGCGGTGTAGAAGGTGTTGGTCAGCTCGAAAAGAAGGAGCGTTTCGCTAAAGCCAAGTAGCTGTTTCGCATTGTCAAATAGGCCGTGCTGCATCGCGCAGCGCATAAAGCCGATCGCCGGCCCGATACAGCGTGCTTTCGCACGGCACCTCCAGGTCCACCAGTTCCAAAATTGCGGAGGCGTCCTTCATCCAGCGCTGCGTACGGACTTCACTCCCGGGTGCCATCATGTGCCCAACCACGAGCACCATGCGAATATCCTTTTCTGGCATGCCCATACTGCGCTTGACTTGCTCCCACACGTCAGCGAACGGATCCTGGCGTGTACGCCACGTTTGCGGCTTCTTTGTCTAGCTAGGCAACTTGCCCAGCCGAATATACTTGCGGGCCGTAGGCTCACTCATGCCAGCCTTGGCCGCTGCAGTCATTATTGGTTCTCCCTCCTTCAATACCAAGCTCCGTAGAAGCAGGACCTGCGAGTCTCTAGCCATCTCGAATGTGGATCGACTGGATAAACAGGCCGTCCACGCACAAGACTGACTTAGGTCCCGAAAATTCTATTTGTCGTTGCCGTTAAAGCTAACTGTCGCCAATCACAATACCCTATTTGATCAATTCCTTTTCAGCCAACCGCTAGGTACGATTTGTGAGAGATACAATCTTCCAGATCCCCTTTGAACCACTGTAGAAGCACTAGCACTTCGTCGGCGTCACTTATAAAACCATTTACGTTTAGATCTATCCTAGCCCCATGGGCAATTGCGTTTCTGCGTTGAACAAGGCTCGTGTCTACGAATTGCTTTCGAGTATCATAGCGTGAAACATCGACGCCAACCGCTGCCGCGATATCGCTAAACCTTTCGAAGTTGAGATTCCCGAGAGCGCTGACCTGGTTTTTCCAGTCAAAGGCCACCTTGCTGCCCCCACTGCCCATCAGGAATTCCAAAGCCTTAATCCGGACCCGCACCTTTCTGGGCTCTGTTAACTCATCGATAGTCGCCTTCAAACCGTGAACTGCAAAACAAGGTGCCAATTCGCCGTATGTCTTGCCGCTCAACGACACAAAGCATAATACGGCCTCGACTCCCGCCTTGACGAATCCTTCCCAGTGGGCATAGAGCAGCGGAATGCCGGCTCGCATGAGAGTGTCGCTATAGCCGTTCGATTTACTTCGTACAACCGCCTTCATCATAATTATCTCTCGAAGACGCCACACGAACTCTCTGTCCAAGTAGTCTAGGAACTGCTCGTCAGTTCTTAACTTCATGGGACCATGAAATCCTTAGCCATCGGTAACAGGTTGGCGAGCCGGTCAGTACCCCTGACCCCGGCACCAGAGTTCTTCGTGAACACACTGTTTCCCCACAGGTCTTTGCTGCGCTGCTTGATCACCTCAGAGACTTCATCATCCCCCATGTCACGAAAGCTGTCGAGATTCATGGCTACACCTGTAGCAACTACCTCGAAGACAGACTGAAGGAACTTTCCGGCGAACGTGGAGCCATTCCAACGACGGAAGGCATGCCTACCCAACGCTTTATGAATGAGATCAAATGTTAAACAGAAAGTGCGTGCCTCACCTTCTTGATTGAGATCGTCATCCATAGCCAAAAATACGGCTGCTTTGTCTAGGTACTCATTCACGTCTAGGCCTTTCTCATACGGCACTTTCAGGAAAGCGAAAAACCGCAGTACCTGTTCAAGATCAGCCTGCCTATCGACCGCTCTAATATTCATCGCCGTAGTACTCATAAACGTGTCGTGCTTGGATAACTCTTGGAGCCATCTATGAAATGAGGGCTTAATCATGACAAGGGTGCAGTTGCGCACTTCCTGCTCAGACAGCGCTACGCCACCGGTGTTGAGGCGGTGGAACAGCTCGTATTTAGTTGTGTCGTTGCTTTCCCTCTTCAGGATTTCCACCCTGATCCGCGCTCTACGTATATCCAGTCTTTGTGCAGAAGTCAGGCATGGCCCCGTTGTAGCCGCCCAGGTAACACCTGCAAGTGCAGGAAGCAGCGAGGTAGCCCCTAAGGTCAGGGGCTTCATTTGTTTTCCATCGGAATCCACTAAGTCTCCCATGAACTCCAAAATTGTCGACGTACGCTGGAGTCCATCTATCAACTCCCAAGTGCCATCAACGCCTTGGAAAACGAACAGCGGTGGAATAGGAATTCCCAGAAGAAGTGATTCTATGAAATTGGTCTTTCGTCGGGGGTCCCATCGATAGAGCCTTTGAAACTCAGGATCGATGACGAGTTCGTGGCTCTTGTAAAGACTGGCTAACTCTCCAATCGACATCTCGTAGCCATCAGTAACCACCCTGTGCCGCGCTTCATGCAACTGTGTCTCTAATAATGACATTCGGGTATTTTTAGGATTCGAGAAACAGGTATAAGGGGAAAACAATTGGCAAACGTAACTTTCGGGCTAAAAGTTGCCGGCTACGGGCGGCGCGAAATCCTGCGCGTTTCCACCCCAACCGGAAGGGACTTCGTGGAGGGCCACGGAAGGCCCGGCGAAGGAGGTATTCTTTGCCCATGAGTACGAACCGGGAGACCGGGCCCAATCGGACTTCACGTGCATGAACGAGCTGGGCGTGACGATCCAGGGGGAGCCGTTTCCGCATCTGTTGTGTAAGCGTCCGGTGAAGTACAGGTCAGCGGCAGCTACAGGTGTGCCGATGGGTACAGGACGGCTGGAAGGCGGAGAGCAGGTGGGCTTGCCGGATCCGGCACACTCGGCGCTTGGCAGCTATGCCGCCTTGTTTTTGTCAGCTTGTCGTGCCTTCTGCCAATGATGAGGCAAGAGGTCAACTACGCGCCTGGCCGGATGCGTCGGGATGCGCTCGAACACGTCCGTGAGCCACTCCTGGGGATTAACACCGTGTAGCTTGCACGTGCCAAGTAGCGAATAGACCACGGCTGCCCGCTGGGCCGCATCATGTGATCCCGCGAACAGGTAATTCTTGCGGCCGATAGCCAACGGCCGCAGGGCATTTTCAATGAGGTTATTGTCCAGCTCCACGCGCCCCTCATCCAGGTATCGGGCCAGCCTTTTCCAAAGGCCGAGCGTATAGTTGGTCGCCTGGCCCCAAGGACTCTTGGGCAACCCCCCGTTCGCCTCCAGCCAGGGCTTCAGCGCTTCCAGTACAGGCCGGGCCTCTTCCTGACGTACCTCGCGCCGACGATCCGCACTGGCACCCTCCTCTTGTAGCCTGCGCTCTATGGCGTAGAGTCGCCTGATCTTTGTCAACACGTGCTCGGCCTTCTCCGGTTCGTAGCTACGACAGTCGTAGAACTTGCGTCTCGCATGCGCCATGCATCCGTAGACCGTCATAGACGGATGCGCATCGAAGACGTTGTAGGCCCCATACCCGTCCGTCTGCAACGCTCCCGCATACCCACCCAAGAACGCCACCGGACCTGCACGGGCACGGCTCTTGCGATACTCCATCACAAACAGCTTCTGCTCCGGAGTGTGGTACGCCCAGTAAAAACCCCGATGGGTCTTGCCCTTCTTCTTTCGATCCTGGACCTGGATACGTGTCTCATCCGCCTGCAGATACCCGCTTAAGAGCGCCTCCTGCTTGAGTGCATCATACAGCGGCCCAAGGTGCCATGCCGACTGCGCTATCCAGCCTCCCAGCGTGGACTTGGCAATTTCAATGCCTTCCCGCCGGAAACGCTGCTGCTGCCGGTACAGGGGCAAGTGGTCACAGTACTTGTTAACCACCACATCGGCCAACAATCCCGGTCCGGCCATGCCCTTGTCCACCAGCTGCGGAGGCAACTCGGCGATGATGACGCCGCTGTCCTCATCGGTCGGGTCCACGTACTTGGGGCGATGAATCTCGACCACCTTTATCATGCTGGGCACGCTCTCCAGGTACTGCGTCTTCTCCATGCCGATGCAAATGAGACCTGTCGTGTCCTCTTCAGGCTGGATTACGATCGTCTCGCGGGGCAGGTGATCCGGCAAATCCTCGAAGTCCGGATGCCGCTTGGCCTTGCGCCGCTTCCGCTTCGGCTGATCCGTCTCGGGCTCGGGCGGCAGGGGCACCTCGACCTCCATGTCGTCAAACAAGAGGCCCTGCTGCGCCTCCGGCCCCAGTACATACCTTTCGCTCCTGGAGCCAAAGAGCAGGCGGAGGGCTTCAGCCAACTGTTTGTCCTTGCTCTCCAATTTCGCCTGCAGCCGGCTTATCTCTTCGCTCAGCTGATTGTTCTCCTCGGACAGGCTGGCGTTCTGCTGAAGCACCGCGGCAAGCTGCGCACGGAAGGTCTCAACATCCGCAGAAGAGAGGGAGGAATGTGCTTCGGGCTGCATGATTATTCAACAACGTCTGATCGCGGTAGGCCCCGGGTTTCCCCGGGGCCCCCGCACAGATCCGGACGTGCCCGTTAAGGCATCCGGCTCCTCCCTCAGGTCGCGCCCTCGCGCATGACGTTAGGAAGTCAGCAAGCCAACTCCCAGCCGTAATCGGTCCATCCCGTGTGGCACACGAAGTCCGGCTCTGCGTCCGGTGTGTGTTGGGTAGTCCGATTTCCCCTCGGGTGCGACGCTTCGCTCCACCAACTCCGCCGCGCGGTCCTCCGCGCTTTGTTCGCCGGCTTCATCGCTACTATCATCGCATCTGATTCCTCCTCGCCGTTCATCCTCCGCTCGGCAACTGCCTTGGCTTTGGCGGCCCCGCCCTAAGCGCTGGGCAGCGAGGAGGCCTCCCAGGTCCCGGCCTCGTACGTACATGCGTGCGTGGGTTCTTCGACGCCGCAGAGCCCTCCCACACCTCACCAAAGCGGTGCGAGCAGTGTTGCCTTCGACCAATGTGAGAGTCTCGGCACTCTGAATGACAACGTTTTCGGTGCTCAATAGCCCTGCCCACATGCGCCCCTGCCGACGCTTCGCCCATCCCCTCACGAGGATGACCGCACGGCTCGGGGAATGATATGGATCGGTTACTTCCTTCATCATAGAGGACTTCCACCCCCTGTACTTGGCCAGTTAGCCTGGCGCACCACATGCATTGTTGCCCGTTTCCACATACTATCTATCCCGATTTCCGGCTCTTAACCGCATACCGGCGCCGGTATTTTACGGACTTCAGCGACACTCCCTCCAGTAACATCACCATCTGCGTCCACGTCGGCATATCCTCTTTCGGCAGCTCAAACGTACCCGCTTCAAGCCTTTTGTAAAACAAGGCAAAGCCGTTTCGGTCCCACGAAAGCGCCTTCAGATGGCTCTGCCTCCTGTTGACGAACACAAAGACGTCCCCCGACATGGGATCCCGCTTCATGCCGCTTTTCACCAAGGCGCACAGGCCGTCAAAGCTCTTGCGCATGTCGGCCGGCGGCCGGTAAAAGAAATACCGGTGCGAAGGCCCCAGTCCGATCATGACTGCACCAGCTGCGCCAGGTACGAGGCAGATACCGGCGCCAAGAGGCGCACGCGTATCCCGCCCGGGTACATGATCTCCACTTGCGCCTCTTCACCTGCCACGGGTCTGCCAATCTCCACAAAGGCGCCGCTGCCGCAGCCTCCAGGCGATACTTCCGACGCCAGTAAAACAGCTGCCCATACGAGATGCCGCGCTCGGCACGGAACGCTGCAGCGGTCTGGCTGCTTTCTTCATACTGTTCCACCAGCGGAAACATCTCTTCCGCCGTACGTCTGGGCTGTCTCATGCCATCCAGGCTTTGAGTCCTCGGGTCTATGAGTAATCTCCCGAGAAATCGTCACCTTATCCAGATGGGTTTCACCGCACGCTTACTGCGCAACAGCGCCGCAAAGCCGAGTTGCTTCAAGGCTTGCAGACATACGCGCTCGCCCCCGACCGTGCGCGAGTCCGTATGATGCACTGCATCGGTAATGATGGCGTCACGGTCGTCGCGCCCGGCGTCCACATCGTAACCCTTCTCGCGCAGGCGGCGGACGATCTCGGCTGCGGTGCGCACCAGCTTTTCATCTTCCAGCGGCAGCATTTGCTGCCCACGCAGCGTAGCTGCCACCCGATTGGTCGGCACAGGCCAGTCGGCCTCTGGAATATCGAAGTCTTGTCCGAGGTTAAGGATCCTCTTCTGCTTGGGCATGCCCATGACTCGCCGGTTTTCGAGCAGGCCGTATCCGAGTTGCCGCTTGCCGTTTTTGAGCTTATGACTCCGTTTTCGGATGTACATCGAGCTGTATACAGGTGATGAGTCATGTTAAAGCAAGGCGTTGCGAGTAATGTGAAGACACGATGAACACCACGAACAAGCACTACATTGGGCATCGTGAGCCGTATTACACAAACCACATGTATGCACACCATGTCTAATCTCGTCGATTCGTGCAGATTGGTGCCAAATACGCTGGAATCGGTAGTACTCAGCCCCAATCTGAGGTCGGAAATGACAAAGTTCCGGCAAGGCAAGTCTTGCTCCCGGTTCCGTCGTTGCACAATTGCTGCCCGCGCCCAGATAATCGTAACCTAGGGCAAGAAGTCAAGAGGTTCGGCGCACTCTCCGAGCATGGTACTGGCGGATCGGCGCGCCCAACATGCTTTGGGCAACCCGCTAGATTCCCTCTGATTGGCGATTGTCTAGACGACTGGGTCGCGATCAATCCCGGTTCGGTTTGCACCAAGATCGGCAGTGGAACGACGCCGCGCGGCGGAAAAGATGCCTACTGGGTCTTTGTTCATATAGTGCGTAGTATCACCGAATCCGTTGCGGCACGCAGAATCAGGTACGCGCACCGATCTGTGCGTACGTTGCCAGATGTGAACAGGTACATGCGGCACACCCGGCCGGTTTGCGTCTCATCCCCCAAAGCGCGTAAACAGCCTCCGACCCCTATCCCGGAGCGCACGTGGGGAACCGGAGGTTCAAACATATAGTCGATCTCATGGCGAACTCAGCTGCGTTTATCGTAACACAGGCTCACCTGCACGCAGCCGTAACTGCGATGTACAGGGGCCTTGAACACTCTCCGGCATTACTAAAGCCCCAGGCGGGAGGGCAGGCATATACCACAGGTTCCCCTACGCTGTTGGCTGACTTACCTGCACACGGACCTCATAACTCCCCGGCCTCTCTCCCAGAGACAAACTCTCAATAAGTGTCTCGAAACCTGGTTGTGGGTAGATACAATAATTCCCCAAAGTCTCGCCGATCAGCACTGTTTTTGTTCGGAAATGAGTTCTTGGCCCTAGTCTGACTCCGCGAACTACAAGTACAATCGAGCGCGGGTGCCCTATATTGCTGAATTCAGGAGCGAGTCTACCCATGCCATCTAACCCTTCGCAGAGCGAATCAACTGGTCGCGAGCGTCTGGTGACCAACGCCGCGCTGAATCGCCGTTACATCCGCACGCTGCGATTCATGCGGCAAACGCTGCTTCCACCTGCCCGAGTCCTGGACCTAGGCGCGCCTAACCCTCTTTCGCGCATCATGCAGGACAAGGGATATGAAGTGGCAAACACCGAGGGCGATCTCGACGAGCACCCCGATGTGGTTCAGGATCGCCCGGCGGAGGCCGTGACAGCCTTCGAAATCCTCGAGCATCTCGTGGCGCCACTGCACGTACTGCGTATGATCGAGGCGCCGCGCCTCTTTGCCACCGTGCCCCTCCGCCTCTGGTTCGCTACCGCTTACTGCAATCCAGATGATCCTTGGGACCGGCACTTTCACGAGTTCGAGGACTGGCAGTTTGATTGGCTGCTCGAGAAGGCCTGCTGGCGTATCGTTCGAATTGAAAAGTGGACCAGCGCGTCATGGCCACTGGGATTTCGGCCGCTGCTGCGCCATTTCACACCCCGCTATTATGCAGTAGAGGCCGTGCGCGACTAAGCGGGTCCTACCACAAGCCACACCTGGCGGTGCAAACGGGCGAGCGGCACTTGGAGTTGAGCGTGTGCAATTGCCCCTTCCGCAGATTTCTTTGCGGGATTTCTTTGTAACGATACAAGTGAACTGCACGGGGTGCAGTTCATTCGGATGAATCTTTGCCGTTTACAGCTACCTTGCGTGCTACTGCGCGGCCATGCGCGTGGCCATAAGAAAGGTAATGCCGTCTCTTGTGCCTGCTTGAATTGCCGAACGACTTGTTTGGTGCTCGAGGCTATGTTCGAGTTGGCTTCTGGTTGGTTGCCTTTCAGCCAGGATTGCTGTATGCCGCGACAAAGCACCGCTGCCTGGTGGCATTGTTGGTGTGCCGGGAATCGCCGTAAGGTGCCTTGAGCTGCTTAAGCGCGCGTGCGACAACTAATCGAGTCAATGGTTGTCTGATTGTCGAATATGATTGATTACAGTACCTTATCGATTGAACGCAAGAGCCAGATGTCAGCGGTTATACAATGAGATTTATTAGTAGCCTGAACATGGGCGGCCTCCTGTCTTTTCCGCCGCACATGAAACCCTTTGAATTGCAGGATCTTAACGTCCTGATTGGGCCGAACGGATCAGGCAAGTCGAATATTATTGAGGCGCTTGAATTGCTTCGTTCGGCGCCGACGGATCTTGCGTCCGCAATTCGAGGCGGAGGTGGGGCGAAGGAATGGATCTGGAAAGGGGATCCGGCGCAGGAGGTTGCAAAGATCCACGTGGAGATCGAGACCGGAAACTTGTTTCGCAGGCACAATCGGCCAACAGGATCGACGCTTCTCTATCGCCTGGAATTCGTGACTACTAATAGTCGGGTTGAAGTGTTTGACGAAGGGATTGAAGAAACAGAACCTGATCCGGGTTATGCCGATGCGTATTTTTATTATCGTTTTCAGAAAGGACACCCTGTTATAAATATCAGGGATACCGCTGGGGGTGGTGGAGCAACAAGCCCTCGTCGACTCCAGCGACAGGACCTGCAGCCAGATCAATCCGTTCTTGCGCAATTCAAAGATCCGGATCGCTTCCCGGAACTGACGTGGTTAGGACGGCAGTTTGGGCAAATGCAGCTGCTGCGCGACTGGACATTCGGTCGCTATACTCCACAGCGTAAGGCGCAGGCTGCAGACTTGCCTGGAGATTTTCTTCTGCCGGACTGCAGGTATCTCGCCTTGGTTCTCAACGAAATCGAACACAGTCAGATGTGGAGTGAATTCACCCGGCAGTTCCGGCGCTTTTATCCTGGATTCGACCGATTCTCCACCAAGGTATCTGGTAATACGATCCCAATTTACCTGCACGAAACAGGGCTCAACGCTCCGATTCCTGCTACGCGCCTTTCTGACGGTACCATTCGGTTTATGGCCCTCCTCGCCACGCTGCTCAACCCTTCACCTCCGCCCCTGATTTGCATTGATGAACCGGAATTGGGTCTCCATCCCGATGCGGTCGCGGTTGTCACAGAACTTATTATTGGAGCCTCGGAGCGCACGCAGCTAATAGTCGCGACTCATTCGGCAACACTTGTATCAGCCCTATCCAATCAGCCCGATGCCGTTGTCACCTGTGAAAAGTCCGGCATCGATACGGGTCTAAACAGGCTGGATCCCGAGAGCTTGAAGGATTGGTTGAAAAATTATGCGCTGGGTGAACTGTGGGAGATGGGCGAACTGGGCGCCAACCCGTGACAATTGCCATTTACATGGAAGGCGGCAATCGCAGGCAAACCAAAGCCGCTTTGAGAAGAGGCATGGGCACCTTTCTGGTCGACATCAAGAACGCTTGTAAGCGGCGTGGTTGGAAGTGGAAACTGGTTTGTTGTGGCAGGCGGGATGCAGCATTTCACGCGTATAGAAGGTCCTGCTTGCCATCCGCCAAGGAAACGGCTGTGCTGCTTGTGGATGCAGAAACCGGGGTCGGCAGTGCATCGCCAGCAACTCATTTAAAGCAGCGAGATAATTGGCCTCTTGACCCCCGCGATGACGAGCGTTTTCACTTGATGGTGCAGACGATGGAAACTTGGATCGTAGCTGATCTGGACGCATTGACCGGATACTACGGGCAGGGATTTCTGGAGAATGCTATCCCGCGTGCAAGTAATCTAGAGGGTGTTTCCAAGGCTGAAATCGCCCGGGCTGAGGCATGCCACCAAGGGTACGCAGAAGGGAGAGTACCACAAAATCAAGCATGCATCGGACCTTCTTGGCCGTATTGATCCAGGGATCGTACGCGGTCGGTGCCCTCATTGCCAGCGGCTATTCGGTACGCTTCTTGGCTTTATAGGCGATGCGAATGTGGTAGGAGCTTAGCTCCCATACGCAAGCTCATGGGCTCGCTAGCGCCCCTGACGCGCAAGGCGGCGTGCTAGCTACTGCGGCATCTGTGGCGCGGCGAATTCATCATACTGCTCTCTCTGCACATCAAGACCGGCAGCCGAGAGCTTTTCTTCCAGGCGCTCGTATCCGCGGTCCAGATGGTAGATTCGGCCGACATGGGTAGTGCCGGCCGCCACAATGCCGGCCAGAACAAGCGAAACGCTCGCTCGCAGATCCGTGCTCATAACGTGGGCGCCCGTAAGTCTCTTGCCGCCACGGACGGTAACCGTATTTCCTTCAACGCGCGCTTCCACGCCTAGGCGCGCAAGCTCCGGGATGTGATTGAACCGGTCTTTGTAGACGGAATCCGTGACCGTGGCTTCACCGCCTGCTTGTGCCAGGAGTACGGTCCACTGGGCCTGCAGATCGGTAGGGAATCCGGGATAAACGCGGGTAGTGATCGATACAGGCTCCAGCTGCTCGGGTACTTTTACGTCGACACTGTTCTGCCCCAGCACGCATCCGGCGCCCGTATGCCGGAATGCGTCCACGAATTCTTCTCCCAGGTGCTCTGGGCGGGCATGTGCCAGGCGTATCGTCTCACCCGGGGTCCCCGCGATGGCCGCAAGAATCATGAACGTGCCCAGTTCTATGCGATCCGGGCAGTTACTGAATGTAACGGGCTTAAGACTTGCTACGCCCTCTATTTCAATAACGCGCGTGCCAATCCCCCGAATGCGTGCGCCCATGGCCTGGAGCATTTCGCAAAACACCACGACATCCGGCTCAATCGCGGCGTTGGAAATCCGGGTGTACCCTCTGGCGGTGGAGGCTGCCAGCACCAGGTTTACCGTCGCGCCTACGCTGGAAGGGGACAGGTGGTAAGAGCCTCCGTCAAGGCGTCCGCCTCTTGCCCTTGCCACCACATAGCCTTCCTCCAGGTCAATCTGCGCTCCCAGTGCTTTCATCCCTTCGATATGCAGGTCTACCGGTCGCGGGCCCCAGGCGCAGCCTCCGGGCAGGGATACGCGCGCGCGCCCGCAGCGCCCGAGGAGTGCCCCCAGCATGTAGAACGATGCCCGCATCTTCTTTACGAGCTCATAGGGTGCCTCCGGGAAGGCGATGCGGGAGGCGTCTATGACAAGCCCGCTTCCCTCAGCGGCCACTGCGGCTCCCGAGACGCGCAGAACATTGGCAAAGGTCCTGATATCGCGCAGCCGCGGGATCTGGTGGAGCGTCGTCGTGCCATTTGCGAGGATGGCTGCGGCCATGAGAGGCAGCGCGGTGTTCTTGGAACTGCTAACATGCAGGGTGCCCCTCAGCTGCTGCCCCCCCTGAATTACGAGTTTGTCCATGAATGGAGGAATCCGGGTCAAACTGCTAAAAGATAGCGCAGGCCGCGGGCAAGAATGGAGGAAATGCGCCGGCTGAATCCCTGCTGTTGCGGAAGCGTTACCTGCTCGCCCACTTGTGGGCCCCTGGAACTAGCCCCAAAGATGAGCCACTCGGGAGTGCGCCCCATTTACCTGGATCACGCGGCCACGACACCGCTCGATGCGCGGGTCCTGGATGCCATGTTGCCTTATCTGAGGAATCGGTACGGTAACGCTTCCTCGGTGCATGGTCTCGGGCGCATGGCCCGGGGCACGGTGGAGGAGTGCCGCGAGCGGGTAGCCGCGCATATCGGTGCGGAAGCTGCGGAGATCGTCTTTACGAGCGGAGGGACGGAAGCGGACAACGCCGCCCTCCGCGGCATGCTCAGGGACACCTCCATGGGCCTCGTAACGTCTGCCACGGAACACGAAGCCATCCTCGATACGGCCAATTTTCTTGCCACGCGTGGCCATGAAGTGATAAGGCTGCCTCCGCTCGAAAACGGCGCCGTTTCGCCGTCCCAGGTAGAGGAAGCGCTCTCGAGGCGAACGGGGCTGGTGTCGCTGGCTTATGTAAACAATGAAACGGGAGCATTGACAAGGCTTGCCGCCGTGTCCAAGGTGTGCGCTTCGCGGAGTGTGGCACTGCATACGGACGCCGTCCAGGCAGCGTCTGTCCTGGACCTCGACGTGGAATCGCTGGGCGTTGACCTGTTGTCACTATCCGGCCACAAGATATTCGGTCCAAAGGGAATTGGAGTGCTCTACGTGCGCCGCGGATTGGACTTCAGGCCACTCATCCTGGGCGGCTCGCAGGAGCGCAAGCGCCGCGCGGGTACCGAAAACGTGGCGGCCATCGTGGGTTTGGCCGCAGCCATGGATCTGGTGGCAAAGGACCGGGCAGACGTGTGGGCGCGCCTGGGCCTGCTGCAGCGGCGCCTCCTGGAGCGGCTACGAGGCGCGTTGGAGGACCAGTTCGTGGTCAACACACCGGTGGGGATTGCGGCCGCCCCGCACATCCTCAATATTGCCTTTCCGCCCCAGGCAGGCACGGCGCTCGATGGCGAAATGCTAGTGCTCAATCTGGACCTGGAGGGGATCATGGTCTCGGCCGGATCCGCCTGTTCCAGCGGGGCGCTGGAACCCAGCCACGTTCTGCTCTCCATGGGGCTGCCCCGTGAAACCGCCGCTGCCGCTATCCGCTTTTCCCTGGGCAGGGATACGACGGAAGAGGATCTGGAGGCCGCCGTTGTCTGCCTGGCCCGCACGGTGGCGCGTATGCATGGCCGGCGTAAATGGTGACCACCATGGCAGAGGCTCTCATCGCGATGGCCAAGCCTCCCGTGCCCGGCACCGTAAAGACGCGCCTCCTATCCTTACTCACGATGAACGAATCTGCCAGACTGTACCGTGCGTTCCTGGCTGACGGCCTCCTTCAGTACACAGGACTTGGCGTGGCCGTACGCGTGTACCTGGCAGGGTCTGGCGAAAAGCCAGCGCTCGACGTGCCGTGTCCGGATGCGTCAGTGCATCGCCAGCGGGGTAGCAGTCTCGGGGCGCGCATGGATGCCGCTTTCCGAGATTCCGAAGCGGCAGGATTCAATAAGCTGGTTATCATCGGAATGGATCACCCGACTCTTCCTTCTCGCTACATTCAGGAGGCGTTCGCTGCGCTTGCCGAGCCGGGATCCGCGGTCATCGGCCCCAGCGACGACGGGGGATTTTATTTGCTGGGCATGTGCCCCTACCATGCGGATCTTCTGCTGGATCGCAAGTTTAGCCATGCGGGCGTATTTCGTGAAACGCTTGCTTTGGCGCGCAGGCTACCGGTGCGTGTGACGGTACTTCCGCCTTGGTATGATGTCGATACGCCGGACGACCTCAGACGGCTGGCAAGGGAGCTCGAAGATTCCCGCGTCCGCGTGCCCGAGACCCGTCGTGTGGTCGCCGACCTGGCTAGGAAGTACCCTGGGCTGGCCTCTCCGGCCGTTTTCACAGTGGATTGATCCTTGCGGTCGGCGCATTAGTGGTAGTTTCAGCGTTCGAGCTGTGGATACTACCGGACGGTCCAACGAAACACCCACGTACACCACCTCATGTGGCCGCTTTTGGCCCCGCGTCGCTGTCCAACCTCGGGCCAGGATTTGACACGATTGGCCTGTGCATTGGGGGCGCAGGGGACGTGGTGGAAGCCTGGCCCTCGGAAGTGCCAGGCGTACATCTGCTGAGCGGTACGGCAAGAGCCCTGCCCATGGATCCTGACCGCAATACCGCGGCCCATGCCGCCGGAATCGTATTCAGGCAGGCCCAGGCTGACGGTGGGATCATCCTGCGCATTCGCAAGGGAATACCTCTCGGATCAGGTATTGGAGGGTCTGCGGCGAGCGCCGCGGCAGGGGCCTGGGCAGCCAACCTGCTACTTGGTAGACCATTCTGCAAACCCGAACTGGTTGAAGCAGCACTGGAAGGCGAGGCCGTGGCTTCCGGTGGCGTGCGCCACGGTGACAATGTTTTGCCCGCGCTGTTTGGCGGACTTGTGCTGACTTCCGCTGCAGATCCTGCAGATTACCGCAGAATCCGGCTTGGCCGGCCTCTGCCGCTGGCCATATTGCTTCCGCGCATGGAAGTGCTGACCTCAGAGGCGCGAGCGCTGTTACCGGAGGCCGTGCCCTTTTCTGCCGCCGTCCGGAATGCGAGCGACTTGGCTTTTGTGGTGCAGACCCTGATGTCGGGAGCATGGCAGGAGCTCGGCCGGTACATGATGCGCGACAGGCTGGTGGAACCGGTGCGTGCCCGGCTATTGCCCTGCTATGAGCCGGTACGGAAAGAGGCGCTCGAAGCAGGGGCCTTTGCGTGTGCGCTCACTGGCTCGGGTCCGGCCATGTTCGCCATCGCCGAGACCACGTCTCTGGCGCGCCGCGTGCTGGATGCGATGCAGCGGGCCGCTTCGGGTGCAGGAATGTTGTCCGACGGATTCGTCACCGAAGCCGATGACACAGGTGTGCGCTGCGCCGACGACTAAAGACTCATGGGCATCCATTACGTCAGTACGCGTGCGCGTGCCCCCGCGGCGACATTTCGCGCTGCACTGCTTTCGGGACTGGCGCCAGACGGGGGGCTGTATGTGCCCGACCGAATGGCGCGCATTGATCCTTCCTGGCGCAGCTGTTCGTCCATTGCCGACCTCGGCAGTGTGCTGCTGTACCCGTATGTGGAAAGCGATATGGCCTTGGAGCCGCTCGGGGCACTGCTGCGGGATGCGCTCTCATTCCCGGTGCCGCTTGTTCCCCTGACAGGGAAATGGGACGGGGTGTTCGTACTGGAGCTGTTCCATGGCCCGACCCATTCGTTCAAGGACTTCGGGGCGCGCACGATGGCGCGTCTTATGGAGCACTTTCTTGGAGGAGAGTCGTGCACCATCCTTGTCGCTACTTCCGGCGACACGGGCAGCGCGGTCGCGGACGGCTTCGCAGGAAGGAGCGGCCTTCGAGTGGCACTGCTGTTTCCCGAAGGCCAGGTCAGCCCCACACAGGAAAGCCAGTTAACGCTCGCCCGCCCGGGCGTGCGCGCGTACCGGGTCGCCGGCACATTTGACGACTGCCAGCGCATGGTAAAGGCTACGCTGGCCTCCGGGCTACCCATACGGCTATCCGTAGCCAATTCCATAAATATCGGCCGGCTGCTGCCGCAACTGCTATACTATGCCTGGGCATTCGTGCAGGCCGGCTTTGACCGTGCCAGCGTATGCGTTCCCTGCGGCAACCTTGGCAATCTGACTGCGGGCGTGATGGCTGCGCTGGCCGGTGTTCCTGTACGACGCTTCGTTGCGGCCCACAATGCAAACGATGGTTTCCCCCTTTTTCTTGCCGGCGGTCCGGAGCCGTGTGGCAGGTCCGTCCGCACGCTGTCCAATGCCATGGATGTGGCGGCGCCCAGCAATTTTGAACGTCTGCAGTATTTTGTGCCCGGAATGCAGCATTTGATCAGTGGCCGCAGCATAACGGACCCGGAGACCCTGGATAGCATACGCCGGGTATATGAAGAAACGGGCTACGTCTGCGATCCGCACACTGCTGTTGCGCTTGAAGCCGTGCGTGACCTGGGCGGCGGACCGTTTGTCGTACTTGCAACCGCGCATCCTGCCAAGTTTCCAGAAGTGACGCAGCGCGCACTAGGATGGCAGGCGGACGTACCGGCGCGGCTTGATAAGGTGGAGCGGGGACCCAAACGTGTGCGTGGCCTTGCCGCCACGACCCTGGACTTTCAGCAGGAGCTCCTGGAGTGGACAGCATGAGAGCCATACAGCGGCTCCCGTTTGGCCCGGAGGCCTGGCCGGCAAGGCAGCGGCCGGCCGCCGCGGCATTGTGGCAGCTGCACCTTGCACTGCATGCATCAGCGTCTGCGAATGTTGTCGAAGAAGCCCGGAACACATGCAGACGGGGTGGCCTGCCATTGGATCTCGTTTCGGAACAGATTTCGGCGGCCAGCCGGCTCGCACCGCCTGCCCGGTTTGAAACATCGCAGGACCTGGTGGACTTTTGCCGATATTTTGTTGGCTGCCATGCGCGACTGCTTGGGCATTTGGCAGGACAGACAGGTTCTTGGCAAGAGCGTCCGACGCAGGAGCTCGCAACCGCCTTGTTTTTGACATCACGTCTGTTCCAGTTGCAGGAGGATCTGGATCTGGATCGTGTCTTTGTTCCGGCGAGCGACCTGGAACAGGCGGGCACCCCAGTGGAAGACCTGAAGAGGCGCAGAATGGATGACGCGGTCCGGCGGCTGATTTGGAAAGAGACCGTTCTTATCCGCAATGCGTATGCATACGGACGTGAGTTGGGCGGAGAACTTTCAGGGTGGGCGCGGCGCGAATTCAGGCGAAGCTGGCTTGGCGGCTTGTACCTGGTTTCGGCCGTGGAGCGCAGGGACTACGACGTGTGGTCTGCTGCGCCGGCGCTCTCACTGCCCAGGCGCGTTCAACTCTGGTTGCAGGCAAGCTTAGGCAACAATGACGACATATAAAGAGGCTGGCGTTGATATAGGAGCGGGGGAAGAGGCCGTTCACCGTATGACCCCCCTGGTTCGCGGCACGTTCACTCCGGGCGTGCTGGCCGATATCGGGGCCTTCGGAGGCTTCTTCGAAATCGAACCTGGTCGGTACCGGCAGCCGGTGCTCGTCTCGTCCATCGACGGTGTGGGCACCAAGCTCAAGGTGGCATTCCGGATGCAGCGGTATGACACCATCGGACAGGACCTCGTAAATCATTGTGTGAACGATATTGCCGTTTGTGGAGCGGATCCCCTCTTTTTTCTGGACTATTTTGCCACGGGTAAGCTGGATCCTGCCGTAGCGGAATCCTTGATGCGGGGCCTTGCCCACGCCTGCTGCCTAAATGGGTGCGCTCTCATAGGCGGGGAGACGGCCGAAATGCCGGACATCTATGCCGGCGGCGAGTTTGATCTGGCGGGTACCGTGGTCGGTGTGGTGGAAAAGAGCCGGCTTCTGGGCGCCGAGCGCGTCAGGCAGGGAGACACGCTAATCGGCATCCGCTCCTCCGGCCTGCACACGAACGGGTATTCCCTGGCCCGCAAGGTGCTTTTTTCCGCGCACGATGTGCGGGATAAGCCGGATGCCCTTGGAGGAGAATCTGTTGGGGAGTTGCTCTTGCGCGTGCACCGCCCTTACCTCGGCGTCATTCGGGCACTGCGCGATCAGGCAAGCGCCTTCGTACACGTGACCGGAGGTGGTATCATAGGCAATACGGTGCGTATGGTCCAGAAGCCTCTAGGTATTGACATAGACTTTGGCGCCTGGCAGCCCCCGCCCATTTTTGGGCTGATTCAGCAGCTTGGCAGTGTGCCCGAAGAGGATATGCGGCGTACCTTTAATCTGGGAATTGGGCTTATTGCCATTGTGTCCGATCCGCGAGGCGCGCTGGACGTGCTGCGCCGCTACGGAGAGGATCCGGTGGTGCTGGGCAGCGTTGTTACCTAGGGCGTGCGGAAACAACTTATGCTCATGGGCATGTAGTAGCTATCATGGTTTCGTTGGCCGTCATCCTCATTCTCAGCTATCTGGCGGGATCAATCCCGGGCAGTGTTTGGGTCGGCAAGGGGCTTTACGGTATTGACGTGCGTAACCACGGCAGCGGCAATGCCGGGGCTACCAACGTGTTCCGGGTCCTGGGGTGGAAGGCGGGTATCCTGTCTGCACTTGTCGACCTGGGCAAAGGCCTTCTGGCGGCAGGGCTTATTGCTACCATCAGGCTCGACACCCTGCCTTCCGGCATCGAGTTTTGGCAGATCGAGACCCTGGTGAGGGCCATAGCCGGAGTGGCTGCCATTGTAGGACACATGTTCCCCGTCTGGGCTCGGTTCAGGGGAGGAAAGGGCGTAAATACGGCAGCAGGGGTGCTCTTTGCCCTGACACCCGCCACCATGTGGATTGTCCTCGGCGTTTTCGTCATCGTGCTCTTGCTCAGCCGATATGTATCGCTGGCCTCCATGAGCGCCGCTGCCTCGTTTCCAACGGCCGTAGCCATTCGCAAGTACGTATTCAATATTGATGCGCTTGATTCGAGCCTCATGTTTTTTGGCGTCATTCTTGCCGTAGGCATCTTGTTTGCGCATCGTTCCAACATCAGGCGTCTTCTCAACGGCACTGAAAATAGGATTCGAAAGTTTCGCCTTGCCTGCGGTATGTACGGCCGCGGTGAGTTGTAAGCGAACGAGTACGACTTGGCCATATTGCAATGCCCGGTGAATTGTCCATTGCGGTCATGGGGGCAGGGAGCTGGGGCACTGCCCTGGCCGTAAGCCTCTGCACCTCGGGCCACACGGTCTCGTTGTGGGCTCGCAAACCCGAGGCGGCCCGGGTCATGGTGTGCACGCGGCACAACCCGCATTATCTCCCCGACGTTGTCCTGCCGCCGGAGCTTGCCGTTACAGCAGAACTCGAACAGGCCGCCCTGTCTGCGCGGTGCTGGGTGGTTGCCACGCCGTCGCATGCGGTTCGCGCACTGGCCGAGCGGCTGGTGACATTTGCGACGCCCCGCCACGTGGTCGTTTCCGTAGCGAAGGGTATTGAGAACGAGACGCTGCTGACCACATCGCAGGTTCTGTGTTCGGTGCTGTCTCCGCCGGTGGAATCCGGCCGTATCGGCGTTCTGTACGGCCCGAGCCATGCGGAAGAGGTAGCACAGGGCAAGCCCACGACCGTCGTCGTGGCGGCGCATGATGTGGCGGCTGCGGAATACGTCCAGTCTGTCTTCATGACCGCGCGGCTGCGCGTGTACGTAAACAAAGATATGCTCGGGGTCGAAATCGGAGGTTCCGTGAAGAATGTCATGGCCATTGCTGCCGGTATCAGCGATGGCATTGGCTACGGAGTGAATGCAAAGGCTGCGCTGATCACGCGTGGCATGGCGGAGATCCAGCGCCTTGGGGTGGCCATGGGGGCGAGGCCTTCCACGTTTGCCGGGCTGACAGGAATCGGAGACCTCGTGGTAACGTGTACGAGTAACCTGAGCCGTAACCGGCATGTCGGGGAGCTCATAGGTCGTGGCCTCAGTCCGGAAGAAGCACAGTCCCGCATACCCATGATAGCAGAAGGCATCCGAACTACGGCTTCGGTTCGTGCGCTGGCCAGATACCACGGCATAGAAATGCCGATAACCGAGGCAGTCCATGCCATTCTGTTTGAAGGCAAGAAGCCGTTGGAAGCCGTGCAAGAGCTCATGACGCGCTCGGCCAAGCGGGAAGAATGGCTGGGAGATACCACCGTGCCGGTCCGATAAGCAGGTCTGGTGATGACACTGCAGCAACTCACTCATGGCATCGGCAGCGGCGAAGGGCTGCACCTTGAATTCAAGAAGCGTGTACCCGCAGCAGAGCGCTTGGCCAAGGAGGTGGTTGCCTTCGCCAACACGCATGGCGGGCGCATTGTACTTGGCGTCGAAGACGACGGGACCGTTACCGGGCTCAAGGATGTGGCAGAGGAAGAGTTTGCCCTCACGGAGGCTCTACGGCGGCACTGTGACCCGAAAGTGGCCTTTGACCTGGAGCGGGTCCCCATTTCCAGGAAGCGGGATGTTATTGTGGTCTCTATCAGTGAAAGTCCGCGGAAGCCGCATTTTGTGGTAAATGAGGCGCAGGGGCGGCGTACGGCCTATGTCCGAGTGGAGGACATGAGCTTGGAGGCCAGCCGTGAGGCCAGACGGCTGATGCGTCAATGGAAGGATGGCCGTAACGTACTTTTCAAGATTCGTGACAAGGAGCGCCTGCTATTGCGCTATCTGGATCGTTACGGACGCATAAGCGTGGACCAGTTTGCGCGGCTGGCCGGCATTTCGAAAAAGTCCGCCTCGCATACCCTGGTGCTGCTTACCCGGGCCGATATGCTGCGGCACCATGCAGCGCCGCACGAAGACTACTTTACGGCCGGCAAGGAGCTGCGCATATTTTCGTGACCGATGCCGTTGCCGCCTCTTCTTACGGCAGCGTCTTGGCGCAACGGGCTTTTCGTATATTTCGGCGGTAACCCTACCATCGCGTATGCCGCACGTAGAGACCATTCCCCTGCACGAGACGGCCCGATCCCGTTACCTGAATTATGCCTTGTCCGTCATTACGAGCCGGGCACTACCTGACGTTCGGGATGGTCTGAAGCCCGTACAGCGGCGCATTTTGTATACCATGTTTGCGAGTCTCCGCCTGTATCCGGATGCCCGCTACCGAAAGAGCGCGACCATAGTCGGGGATGCAATGGGCAAGTATCATCCGCACGGGGATACGGCCATTTACGATGCCATGGTGCGTCTTGCGCAGGATTTTTCGCTCAGGGATCCACTTGTTGACGGGCACGGCAACTTTGGCTCTGTCGACGGGGACAGTCCTGCCGCCATGCGCTACACGGAGGCCCGGCTTCGCCCCCTGGCCATGGAGATGTTGCAGGAACTGCGGCAGGGCACCGTACACTTCAGGCCGAATTTTGACGGCACCTTGTCGGAGCCCGTCGTATTGCCATCGAGGCTTCCCAATCTGCTCGTCAACGGCGCCACGGGTATTGCAGTAGGCATGGCGACCAACATACCCCCGCACAATCTCGCGGAAGTTGTTTCCGCGGCGATCCATTTGGTGGACGCAAGACTTGATCCGAAGGTGGACTGGTCACGGGTTCGGGTGCAGACGCTGGTAGGCAGGTATATCCAGGGCCCCGACTTTCCGACCGGTGGACAAATCCTGAACACGCGCGACGAACTAATTGACATTTATTCGAAGGGCGAGGGAGCTGTCACGCTACGGGGTGAATACAGAAAGTCGGGTGCCAGAAATATCATCATTACGTCGATCCCATACGCGGTAACAAAGGGCGACCTGGTCGAGAAGATAGCAGAGCACATAGTGCGGGAGCGCGTGCCCCAGCTCATGGACGTAAGAGACGAGTCGACGGACGAGGTCCGTGTAGTGCTCGAGTTGAAGAAAGGGGCCAGTGCCGAAGCCGCCATGGCCTATCTCTTTAAGCGCACGAATCTGGAGACGCGATTTCATGTCAATCTGACGTGCCTGGTCCCGACGGAAAATCCACAAGTATGTGCTCCTAAAAAGGTAGATTTGCCTACGACATTAAGGTATTTTCTTAATTTTAGGCTCGATGTAGTAACCCGCAGGCTTCGCCATGAACTGGACCAGCTGGAAAAGCGCATCCACATTCTCGAGGGCTTTGAGCTCATTTTTGACGCGCTCGACGAGGCCATTGGAATTATCCGCTCATCAAGGGACCGGCTCGATGCCGACCAGCGCCTGCGCCATCGCTTCGTGCTAAGCGAAAGGCAAAGCGAGGCCATACTGGATACCCGGCTCTACAAGCTGGCGCAGATGGAGATTCTTGCCATAAGAGAAGAGCTGCAGGTGAAGCGGCGCAGGGTGGCGGAAATCGCCAGGCTGCTGCAGGACGAGGCGGCGCGGTGGCAAATGGTGCGCGGCGAATTGGAAGAAATCAGGACGACGTACGGCTCACCGCGCCGGAGCACCATTACGGGGCCGGATGCGTCGTCGTACGAATATTCGGATGAGGACTTTATCGTAGATGAGGATACTTATCTGATCGTGACGCGGGACGGATGGGTAAAGCGCCAGCGCTCATACACGGACTTGGAAAGTATTCGCATTCGCGAGGGCGACGAAGTCGGATGGGTGCTGGCTGGCAGGACGCGTAACACGGCCGTGCTGTGTACCAATTACGGCCGGGCGTATACCGTGCGCCTGGATGAAGTCCCAAGCACGTCCGGACACGGAATTCCGTTGCAAAAGCTATTCGCTTTCAGCGACCGGGAACGCGTTGTGGGGGCCATCTCGTGCGACCGCCGCATTCTACCCAAAGCAGTCGCAGATCCAGAACTTTTTCCAGAAGGAGCGAGCGTGCCGAACTATGGCTTTATCGTGGCCTTCTCGCGCCGCGGGATGGTGCTGCGGCTTGCATTGGACCCGTTCACCGAACCGTCTACAAAATCCGGTCGCCTGTATATGCGGCTAAAGGAAGCAGATGAAGCCCTGGTTGCGTTTCCTGCTGGTGGCACCGAGCATGCCTGCCTGGCTTCCCGGCAGGGTAATGCCCTGGTATTCCCGGTGCAGCAGATACCTGTGACAAGAGGGGCGGCAAAGGGCGTGGCGGCCATGCGCCTGGCCGGAGACGACTACCTTTTGGGTGCGGCCGTTTCCGCTCAGGCAAGAGAGGGGCTTGTTGTGGAGACCAACAGGGGGCGTCAGGAGGTGGTGCGGACTACCAAGTATGCGGTTACGAATCGCGGCAACAAGGGGCGTCCCATCATCAAACACGGACATCTGGCAAGGGTGGTGCCAGTGCCAATCGAGATATCTCTTCCAACGTAGGCATAGCAGCTAGATGACGGAAGCGAAGTCGTATACCGGGCGGGACATCCAGGTGCTCGAGGGCTTGGATCCCGTGCGCAAGCGCCCCGGGATGTATATAGGGGGGACGGGCAAACCAGGCTTGCACCACCTGCTCTGGGAGCTGGTGGACAACGCCGTTGACGAGGCAGCCAACGGGTATGCGAGCACCATCGAGGTGACCCTGCACGCAGACAAGTCAAGCGTAACGGTCAGCGACAACGGCCGGGGTATTCCCGTGGACAACCACCCGCTAAAAAAAATCCCCGCGCTGCAGGTCATTCTTACCACGCTGCACTCGGGCGGCAAGTTCGACAGTTCGCAGTATACCACGTCGGGAGGATTGCACGGCGTGGGGGCTTCCGTGGTGAATGCCTTGTCGAAGGTGCTCGTTGCCACGGTCAAGCGCGACGGACAGGTCTATCGGCAGAAATACGTGCGGGGCCAGCCTAAGACGAAATTGACCACCGTTGCTACGGGCGCCCGGGGCTCCGGCACCACGGTCTATTTTGAGCCCGACCCGGAGATATTCGAATCCACGACGTTTGATGAGACCTGGATCCGCGAACAGCTCGAGATAAAGACGTATCTCAATCGCAATTTGCGGATCCTTTTTAAGGATGAAGCGGCGGGAGCCCGTTATACTTTCCACCATGAGGGGGGCATCGTCGAATATCTCGAGGAACTGGTACGGGAGGCCGGCGCTGCGGCCGTTCACGAGGACATATTCACGATACTCCAGGAAGAGCTGCAGGGAGAAGCCCGCATTGAAATCGCACTTCAGTGGACGGAGGCGCCATCCGAACGTATCGCCTCGTTTGTAAACGGGATTCCAACGCGTAGCGGTGGTACCCATGTGCAGGGCTTCAAGGATGCCGTCCGAGCTGCGGTGCGGGCCTATATGGATACCCACAGTCTGATGCCCCGGAGCCTGGATGTTACGGCGGATGACATACGGGAAGGCCTGGTTGCTATTATCAACATGTTCATGGTAGACCCGCAGTTTCAGGGTCAGACCAAGGAAAAGCTTAACAATCCATCTGCGCGCTCCCTGATCTCGGGAGCCCTGCGCCTGGACCTGGAGCAATTTCTGAATAGCCACCCGACGGCGAGTGACGCCATTGCCGCGCGCGTGATTCAGGCCGCCAAGGCGCGCCAGGCAAGCCGGGTTGCGGCGCACTCGGTGCGCCGCAAGGGAACCTTGACAAAGCGGCTGAACCTGCCGGGAAAACTAGCCGACTGTTCCACGAACAATCCTGCGGAAGCAGAGCTATTCATCGTTGAAGGCGACTCTGCGGGAGGATCAGCGAAGCAGGGCCGCGATCGCAAGTTTCAGGCGGTATTGCCACTGAGAGGCAAGGTGCTGAACGTAGAGCAGGCTTCACTGAAGAAGGTGCTTGGCAACAATGAACTCTCCAATGTCGTCAACGCGCTGGGGTGCGGCATCGGAGAAACACTGAACCTGGAAAAGCTGCGGTACCACAAGGTCATTTTGCTGATGGACGCAGATTCGGACGGCCACCATATTGCTACGCTATTGTTGACTTTCTTTTATCGCCACATGAAGGCACTGTTTGACGAGGGATTCATCTATGTGGCCGAGCCGCCGCTGTACCGGATTGATGCCGGCAAGGAATCTTATTGGGCCTTGGACGACGCGGAACGGGACCGCACTTGCAAACGGCTTCGGCGCCAGCGACCCAACATCAAGATTGAGATTCAGCGGTTCAAGGGACTTGGCGAAATGATGCCGGCAACCCTAAAGCGCACGACGCTGGATCCGGCCAAACGCCGCCTGTTGCAGATCACCATTCCCGACGGGGAGCGCACCGAGGTGGAGAACACGATTTCGGGACTTATGGGAAACAGCGCAGCAGAACGCTACCGGTTCATCATGGAGAATGCGGCGGAAGTGGAAGAACTCGATGTATAGCGGGGCTACCTACCTGCCCATTATGACCATGGTCCCGGCCAGCACGAGTGCTGCTCCCGCGACGCCTGGTCCATTGAGAAGCTCCCCGAAAAAGAGGTATCCCCACAGGGAAGCGAATAGCACCTGTAAGTAACTGACTGATATGGCGCGCGATGCGGTTTCGTGCTTGAGACCCTTGGTCAGCAAGATCTGGGCAAAATGCGCCGTGACGCCGATACCAAGGAGTACGCCCCATTCCACAGGCGTCGGCCATAGCGCGGTTCGCGCCGTAAGCGGGATAGATCCAATCAGGGCCACTATGGGCAGGTAGAATACGATCACCATGTGGTGTTCGGAAGCGTTCAGTCGACGAATGCTCACATAAGCACACGCAGCCAGGACTGCGCCCAAGAGCGCAATACTTACGGCGAAAAGGTCGAGGCTCCTTCCGGCTCCATGAAACAGAAAGGCAGGCTGCACCACGAGGACGACCCCGACAAGGCAGGCCGCAAGTCCCAGCATCTCTCTCGCGCGGATCGGTTCCCTGATGGTGAGCGCAGCAAGCACCGTTGTAAGTGGCGGACTCATGTACATGAGAATGGTCGTCTCGGCAATCGGCAGCCGTGTCAGAGCCCAGAAATAGCAGAGCAGCGCCGCAAAGCCGACCAGGCCGCGGAACAGGAGCAGGCCGCGGCGATGCCCCCAGGGTGAAACCCTGGCTTTATGGAGGAAGGCAAGGGTAAATAAGGCGCCGACTGCGGCACGGGCCAGCACGGACTGCGTGCTGGGCAGGCGCTCGCCTGCCACCTTCACCAGTAACGCCATGATGCTCAGCAGCAGGGAAGCCAACACCATATACCGCAGGCCGAGCGTAATCTTCAGCGGTAGTCTGCGGATCATATGGCCTGCAAATGTTTTGAGTCTAGGGATTGCATAAGCACCTAACCGCCGCCGACGGCAATGTGGGAAGATAGACCGGCTTGGACGAGTGTGCATGACCTGGCCCTGGTGTTTTTGGCCCTGGTAGCAAGCGCGGAAAACAAACTCAGCGAGGACGAACTGGCGACCATGACCGATGTATTGCAGGGTTGGTCGCCGGGCATAGATCCGGTTGTGGCGCAGGATGTCGTAATGGAAGCCCTCGACATGTGTGCCGACGAGAAGGCGCAGGACAGGGTAGAGGAGTCCGTAGCCTCGATAGGCGAGCTTCCGGCGGAGAAAAGGATGCTTGCCCTTGAATACGTGGTGCGCCTAGCGGGAGCCGACGGCGTACTGCTGCGATCCGAACTTGAGATGATACAGCACCTGGCCGGTGCGTGGGGCCTGCATCGCCTGGCCCGGTCGCTTCTTCGGGAGTCCGCCGCAACGGCAAGAGCCGCAGCGAACTGGTCGCTGCTGCACGACATTGGTCTGCTGTTCATCGCACTGGCGCACGGAGGAGATCGCGAGTTGACTGCCGACGAGACCGCCGCGATGACGCAGCGGCTTCAGGCCTGGCACCCGGAGCAGGGCAGGGATGCCATTTATGAGGTCCTCAGGAGCGCACTGGCCGTGTATGGGGGTGGTAAGGGTGCGCTAAAGCAGTCAATTGATGCTATTGGCCAGATTGTGCCGATAGTACAGCGCCTTCTGGTACTGGAAGATCTGTTGTATATCGCGGACGCTGACGGGGCCACGACCGTCCATGAGCGGCAAATGATCCGCAATCTTTCCACGTCCTGGGGCCTCCATACAAAAGCCTAGCTCCCGGTTCCGTCTTCGCCGCGCCTATGGGTTGGGCGCGAGTGACCGGTGCCCTGCCAGGATGAATCAGCCCGCATACCCCATGCACGTACCACCGTGCGCCGCACAATGGCGCTCAGAAATCGCCTGCTGGGCGCAAAGAGGCCCAGAAGCCCCAGGGTATCGGTAATCAACCCCGGCGCCATGAGCAGGATGCCGGAGGCCAGGATCACGAGCCCGTCCAAGAGCGCGCCCGTGGGCTCGGCGCCCCGGGACAATGCGGTTCCAAGGCGGCGCCAGGCCTCCGTACCCTCTCGGAATGCCAGTTTGCTGCCGATAACTCCGGTGAGCAGGACCAGCGCCACGGTCGGCCAGAGGCCCAGCAGCTCGCCTGCCTGGAGCAGCAGGACGAACTCTGTGAGCGGTAGTACTACAATGAGCAGGAAAATGGCGATGGAGACCTTCACGACTCCAGAAGTCTGTTGATGAGTTCGACCACGTCTATGCCGTCCGCTTCGGCGTTGAAATTGGGGATAATGCGATGCCGCAGGACGGGCACGGCCATGGCGCGCACGTCGGCCACCAGAGGCGTCAGTCTGCCGTGGAGGGCTGCGAGCGCCTTGGCCCCGAGTATGAGGTATTGGGATGCCCGCGGTCCTGCGCCATAGCTAATGTAGTTGGAAACGAAATCAGGAGCACCCTTTCTGGCAGGACGGGTGCTGGAAACCAGTGTGACAGCGTATTCAATGACATTGTCGGCCACCGGAATCTGCCGCACGAATTCTTGCAGCGTCAAGAGCTCACGGCGGTCGACAACCGGATTGACCTGCACGGTGCCGGCGCTCGTGGTGGTGCGCACCACCTCCACTTCCTGGCTGAACGAGGGGTAGTCCAGCCACAGGTTCAGCATGAATCGGTCCAGCTGGGCTTCTGGCAGGGAATAGGTGCCTTCCTGTTCGATAGGGTTTTGCGTTGCGAGAACGAAGAATGGTTCCTCGAGCACAAGTGCCTGTCCAGCCGCCGTAACACGGTGCTCCTGCATGGCTTCGAGCAGCGCCGCCTGGGTTTTTGGCGGGGTCCTGTTGACTTCGTCTGCCAGGACCACGTGGGCAAAGATGGGACCCCGGACAAAGCGAAAGGCCCGCCGGCCTGTGGTTAGATCCTCCTCAATGATTTCGGTACCCGTTATGTCGCTCGGCATCAGGTCGGGCGTGAACTGGATGCGGCTATAGCTGAGATCGAGCGCGTCCGACAGCGTCCGTATGAGCAATGTCTTGGCCAGGCCCGGCACTCCCACGAGCAGTACGTGGCCCCGGGCCAAAAGGCAGACGATGACGTGTTCAATGATGTCGTCCTGCCCGACAATGACCTTGGCGATCTCGGCGCGCAGGCGCTGGTACGGGTTTTGAAGTAGCGCAAAACCAACTGTATATTCAACACTTATAGGACACGCTTGTGCCCATGGTCGCGCGATGCTGGTGAGCTATCCTGGCTAGCTTCCAACCTGTCCTTCGGAGGCAGGCCAGCTTGCGTGCCGAACCAAGAGGGATTTACGCTGGCGAGTACCAAGCCCGACGTCTACCAAGAGTATCGCGCCAGGCGAATTCGCAGGTAGGCTACCCGTCAATACAGAAACAAAGCAGAGCATCGTTCAACAGGTGGCGCCGAATCTACGCCGGACTGCTCCCAAATCCTAAGGGGATCAAGCCTTAGCGAAGTGAGGTGGCAGCGGGTGGCGGACTCTTGCATGCCAGCCTTCAGGTGTCCGTGCCTTCGGCAGTGGCAGCAATGGCTTCCAGTTTCTGCCAAACCTCTTGCGGTATTTCCGTTTCCGGAACGTGATTGGCAAGTTCATAATAGCTCTTCTTGGAAAACGTGTTTGGCAAGCCGATCTTATCGAAGTAGGTCGCAAATAGAGGCTTCAAGAACTCCTCGCTAGCCCTAAGATCAGGATCCCATGGAGAGCCCTTGTTGAGTTTCTTCATCGCCTGCTCGATTTCTTCTATGGCACCTCGCATAGCGGCCCTGCGTCTGCGCCTTTCTTCTGAAGCAAAAAGTGGCCCGCCCTCATCCCCGGAAATGGATGCTGTAGCATACTTTTCCAGCGTCGCCTGCGTGCAAACATAATTCTCCATCTCACGGCGGCGCCACATGTGCATGCTTAGACCGGGTTCATCGACTGGCTCTTGTTCAAGCCGATCAAGAATGGCGATACCGCGGAGGGAAGGCAAAGCTTCGCGAAGGGCATAAAAATGTTCTTTTGCTTTACTTGATTGATTACCGACATGCTTGACAAAAGGACGTTCTAGCGCTTCAATTATCGCGGTATCGCCGCCTCGCCTAGCGAAGGCCTGGAGGATAGCTAGATCTGTTGGTCCTTCCAGATAGAGTACCCATCCCTTTTGCTCTGCTTGGTAATACTGGTCAAACCCGATGCTCTTTAGGGCCTTTATGACTTGGCTTCGCCCAGAATCTAGTGTATGCGGTTCACCTACAAATGCGATCACAAGGTCACGCCCGGCAGCCTCGTTCAGGAGCGAAACCGAATGGCTGGCGGCAACAATCTGGCTCCCGGTATTCGATGCTATATCTGAAATAAGGCGGTAAATCTGCTGCTGCCTCAGGATTTCCAAGTGGGCTCCCGGCTCGTCGAGCATTATTATGGAACTTGAATTTAGGTACAGATATGCAAGTACAAGCAGTGTCTGCTGCATTCCGCGCCCGCTCAAGGACAGGTCGTACAAGACGTGATCTTCTTTGTATCCCATCGCGATTTCTCCTCGTCCCACTATGAACTCGGGACTTTGGAGCCTCGCGCCAAATAGTCGGTGAATCTGGTCTACGAGCAGTTGCCACTTGTCGTGGTTTTCATTGTAGAGACGATGGCATAGGTTGCGGAGCACCTCTGCCGTGCGACCTTCACCAATTCTCACATTCACAGCCCCGGGATCAATGCGAGGCTCAACACTTGCAAGACCAGACATCGGGGGGAGGAATACTACCTTTGTGCCTGCCGCTGCAGAAGGGATGGGCATCCTCGTACTTCCTTGGCGGAGAGGGCGGCAGTAGATTGATTCCTCGTTTGCATAATCAAACTCCAGACCACATTTCCAGGCGCCGCTTGCCCCTTCTCCCTCTACCGTGATATCGATTCGCACATTTCTTGGTGACTGAGTTTCAGCGGTCCGGTGCATCTCCCGAATACGAAGAGTTCGCCACAGTTGCCGGGCACTGGGGTGTGGAATCGCGAGCAAGTCTCTCCGGTTTATAGCGACACCGGGTCGTTTCTCCGGGGCTGTGTCGCCCGAGCGCTTCTCATTCCATCGGCGAAGTCCGACATCCCAAAGTGTCAGTGCCTGCATTGCGGAGGTCTTGCCAGAATTATTGGGCCCGACAAACACAACAGGATTGCCGAGGTCTATTGCTACGCGCTCGAATCGCTTGAAATTGCAAATAATGAGCTTGGTAAGCATGGATTGGAACGCTCGTAATCCTTCTGATCTGTCCGAAAGTGTGGGCTCTCTGGATCGCAGTTTGATGATACGTTACGGAAGAAATCGGCGGGACGCTACCCAATCAGAATTTGGGCTGCACCGTGGCCATCGATCTAGAATGGAATCCCTCTGTGCCAATAACAAGTGAGACAGTTCAATACATTAATAGTGTAGCCGCGGTGGGGTTCATGCGGCAAGACTGCTCAGGCTATTCAGCCTAACCAATTCATCATCAAACCCCCATACATCATGGAAACTACCCGCCCTTTGACCACCAATGGTACCGCAGTCCCAACCGAGGTGGTTTGTAAGGCCAAGCGCCGCAGGTTCAGCGCCAGCTACAAGCTGCGCCTGCTGAAAGAGGCCGATGCATGCGTCAAGCCTGGAGAGGTCCGCGCACCTTTGCGCCGGGAAGGCATCTTTTCATCTCATCTGGCGCAGTGGCGCAAGCAGCGTGAGCGTGGAAGCCTTTATGGTTCGACGCAAGCCGGGAAGGAGCTGCTTGCCAAGGACGAAGACATCAGGCGGCTACGCAAGGATCTCAATCAGTGTCGGCGCCAGCTGGAGAAGGCCGAAGCCATCATAGAGGTCCAAAAAAAGTCTGTGCACTGTTTGGCATCAGCAGCCAGACCGAGGCCGGGCAGCCATGAAGGAGATACTAGCGGCACTGCGTCCGGTCATGGGCACGAGTGAAGCCTGCCGGCATGTGGGGCTCTCTCGCGCCTCCTACTACAGAAGCCGGCATCCGGTGGTGCCGCGGCCGAAGAGACGCCGCAAGGGCAGGCGTCGGAGGCCAAGCGGGCAGAGATTCGTGCGATACTGAACTCGGATCGCTTCCTGGAGCTGCCTCCACGCCAGATCTGGGCCACGCTTCTGGATGAAGGCAACTACGTCTGTCACTGGCGCACCATGTATCGTATCATCCATGATTACAAGCAGAGACGTGAGCGCAGAAATCAGCGCGCACATCCTCCTTACACGAAACCGGAGCTATTGGCTTGTGGTCCGAACTAGCTGTGGACGTGGGATATCACCACACTTCGGGGCCCCAAGAAGGTATAAGCTGTACGTGGTCCTGGATGTCTTCAGCCGCTACATAGTGGGCTGGACTATAGCCCCCTATGAGTCTGCCGCGCTGGCGAAGGATCTCATCACGGTGCGCCAGGCTAACTGGCCAAGTACAGGAGGTGTAAGTCCTCTGTGGTAAAGGATATAACCAATCCATATCTCTCCCCAAGCCGTGCGGTCGTTCTCGTGAGGGAACGGGCGAAGCGTCGGCAGGGGTGCATATGGGCGGAGCTAATGAGCGCCGAAAGGACCATTGTTCGGAGTGCCGAAGTCCTCATGTTGGCTGAAGGCAATACTGATTGGACCGATATGGTGAGGTTCAAGAGGGCTCCGCGGCGTCCAAGAACTCAGGCACGTATGTACGTACAAGGTTGGGACCTGGGAGGCCTCCTCGCTGCCCAGCGCTTAGGGCGGGGCCGCCAAAGCCAAGGCATTGCCGAGCGGAGGATGAACGGCGAGGAGGAGTCAGATGCGATGATAGTAGCGATGAAGCCGGCGAACAAAGCGCGGAGGACCGCGCGGCGGAGTTGGTGGAGCGAAGCGTCGCACCCGAGGGGAAATCGGACAACCCAACACACGCCGTGCGCCGTGATAAGGCGCTTCTTCCTTGTGGGTGCGAATCCCACGCAACAGCTGTCGTTTCAGTTGGTAGCGACCAAGGCGGTTTATGGAGGTAACAACATGGACTGAAGCACTTTGGCAAAAGGATCGCTTAGGCGATTTAGCGAGCATGCAGGCCGGAACGCGCAGTGAATGCCGAGCAGGCCTCGAAAAGGGCAATGCGGAAGCCGACCCTCCGGTGTCATGGGGAAGGCCGCTGGTAGACCGGGAAGAGAACGACACGTGCACCGGTCTATTTCCGCCGGGGTACTGGCACTGGCATGCATGCAAGATGGAAGGAGTGGCAACACGGGAAGCCCTGACGGCGGTGTAGCACACACCAACCGGAAGCCCGCAAGGGTCAGGCCGGGCCGAGAGGGTGGCGGAGTGGCCCGTAGTACCGTAGAGACGGGGTAATGCCCGTGGAGGAAAGGGGCCGCAGGTGCGGAGCGATGTTCGTAGAGGGAAAGGCCACGGCATTGGCAGAGACCTACTAAACCGGTAAATGGTCGGAGACCTCGGCGGCATCACATGCGAAAGTGAAGGAGCCATGTGGCATGCTAGGCACGCCACGGGGTGTTATCAGGGCGTAAACAGGCCTGATGATCAACGGACTCAAGTCATGGAGTGGAAACAGGGACCGTGCAAGTCTTTGAACAGGAGAAGCTCCATGGGGCGACGCCGTTGTCCGAGTGCGAGTTGCATGATCCGCCTGGAGAGCCGGGTGCGGTAGTGCCGCACGCCCGGTTCGGTGAGCGGCGGGAGGAAACACGGTTAGGGAAGCCGGACTGAGGCCCGGAGCGAAAGCGACGGACAAGCCACCGGATCCTACGGCAGGTGCGCCTCCCGCCGACTCTACGGACGCAGAGCCGGACTTCGTGTGTCACATGGGATGGTTCGGTTACGGCTATGGGTTGGTTAGCCGGCCCATTAACGTCATGCGCGGCGGCGCGACCTGAGGGAGGAGCCGGATGCCTTAACGGGCACGTCCGGATCTGTGCGGGGGCCCCGGGGAAACCCGGGGCCTACCGCGATGACTGAAGCACTTTGGCAAAAGGATCGCTTAGGCGATTTAGCGAGCATGCAGGCCGGAACGCGCAGTGAATG
This sequence comes from Rhodothermales bacterium, assembly GCA_965216255.1. Classification (GTDB taxonomy): domain Bacteria; phylum Bacteroidota; class Rhodothermia; order Rhodothermales; family Bin80. Next base: position 529,822 of record OZ244148.1, on the reverse strand, counting down.
CCGAGCAGGCCTCGAAAAGGGCAATGCGGAAGCCGACCCTCCGGTGTCATGGGGAAGGCCGCTGGTAGACCGGGAAGAGAACGACACGTGCACCGGTCTATTTCCGCCGGGGTACTGGCACTGGCATGCATGCAAGATGGAAGGAGTGGCAACACGGGAAGCCCTGACGGCGGTGTAGCACACACCAACCGGAAGCCCGCAAGGGTCAGGCCGGGCCGAGAGGGTGGCGGAGTGGCCCGTAGTACCGTAGAGACGGGGTAATGCCCGTGGAGGAAAGGGGCCGCAGGTGCGGAGCGATGTTCGTAGAGGGAAAGGCCACGGCATTGGCAGAGACCTACTAAACCGGTAAATGGTCGGAGACCTCGGCGGCATCACATGCGAAAGTGAAGGAGCCATGTGGCATGCTAGGCACGCCACGGGGTGTTATCAGGGCGTAAACAGGCCTGATGATCAACGGACTCAAGTCATGGAGTGGAAACAGGGACCGTGCAAGTCTTTGAACAGGAGAAGCTCCATGGGGCGACGCCGTTGTCCGAGTGCGAGTTGCATGATCCGCTTGGAGAGCCGGGTGCGGTAGTGCCGCACGCCCGGTTCGGTGAGCGGCGGGAGGAAACACGGTTAGGGAAGCCGGACTGCGGCCCGGAGCGAAAGCGACGGACAAGCCACCGGATCCTACGGCAGGTGCGCCTCCCGCCGACTCTACGGACGCAGAGCCGGACTTCGTGTGTCACATGGGATGGTTCGGTTACGGCTATGGGTTGGTTAGCCGGCCCATTAACGTCATGCGCGGCGGCGCGACCTGAGGGAGGAGCCGGATGCCTTAACGGGCACGTCCGGATCTGTGCGGGGGCCCCGGGGAAACCCGGGGCCTACCGGTGTGCCAGGCATGATCAACAGCTTGGAGGTGCAAGTCCTCTATCCAGCCAGATGGCGGCGAAGGATTAGCGAAGCGCAAGGGCGTCGTCGTGAGGCGGGGTCTGAAGGAAGCGTGTAGCAAACCCGCGACCTGATGAACAAGAACCGAATACGAGGCCTACCCGATCGGACGAGCGAGCCGGTTATCGCAAAGTCCGCGTCATCTATGCGTCGGGGTGGTAGATTCGGCAGGTGTGCGGGGAAGGCGGTTGGTCTTACCCTGGGAGATCTGCGTTGTGTCCGGCCAAGCCGGACTGAACGTGTCGTAAGGCACGTGACCGCAACGCAGAAGTCAGCAGAGATCTTATAGTAGGACTGCTCCGGCTGGGCGAGCTACATTAGCTCGTTCACCACATTCACCCAAACCGGAACAGCCTCATGCAAAGATACACCCCAACATTCACTTCGGCCTCCTCGCTGGTTGTCGGCATGGACGTGCACAAGAAGACCATTGCGCTTTGCGTGTACGACGACAGCACGGGCGAGGTAATTGACGAGCGGCAGTTGCCGCACGACATGCCGAGAATCCGCAAGTATGTGCAGAAGTTACAGAGGCGCTACGGCGAGGTTCGTTGCTGCTACGAAGCGTCGTTCTGCGGATTCGGCCTGCAGCGTGCGCTGCAGGTGCAGGGCGTGCACTGCGACGTGATCGCCCCCTCAACCATTCCGCGTCGACCGGGCGAGCGTATCAAGACTGATCGACGGGATGCGATGAAGCTGGCCACGCTGTATGCCAAAGGGCTGCTGACGCCGGTGTGCGTACCGGAAGAGGAGCAGGAAGCAGCCCGGTCCCTTTTGCGCTGCCGCGCTGACCTGGTGGAGTCTATCACGCGCACCAAGCAGCGGATTCTGTCTTTCATTCAGACCCGGGGCTTTCGGTACACCGGTGCCACAAACTGGACGAAGGCCCATTGGAAGTGGATTCGTGCCTTGCTGGCAAGGGCGGTGGACCAGGTCACGCTGCAGACGTATCTGCACAAGCTGACGTATCTGGAGCAGGAAGTGCACAGACTGGAACAGCATCTGGCGGAGGAAGCCGAAAAGGACCGCTACAGAGAGAGCCCGTGGGGGTGCTGATGGCCTTCCGGGGCATAGGCTTTGTGACGGCCATGACGCTGGTGTGCGAATTGGGAGACATCCGTCGCTTCGCGCATCCGCGGCAGTTAATGGCGTATCTCGGCCTGGTGCCGAGCGAGTACAGCTCGGGCGATCACACGCAGCGCGGCTCCATCACAAAGACGGGCAACACGCATGTTCGCAAGGCGCTGGTGTCAACGGCATGGAAGTATGCAGCCCAACCGCGGTGCAGTAAAGTGCTACGCGAACGGCAGCAGGGCGTCTCGGCCACGGTCGTTCTACTGGCATGGAAGGCCCAGTGCCGGCTGTACAAGAGATTCCGCAAACTGAGTCAGACGAAGTCGCGATGCGTGGCCAACACGGCGGTGGCGCGTGAACTGGTGGGCTTTCTCTGGGAGGCGTTGCGTATGCACACGGGCTCGCCGTTGCCGAAGGCCGCCTAAACTGTATCTTGCAACCAAAGAAATGGCCTATGGAGAAGTGATCGGGCACGGTAAGGAGAACCCACGATATGCCCTTGCGATAGCCAGCTCTCTTGCTGGTGAGCGCGCGTTCAGAGATAGTGGCAGCTCCCGTCGAAACCGAAATCATGCGTTATGGTCCTTCGGGGCTTAGCACGCGAATACCAGATTGATTAGCCGTCGAAGCCGCCCGGTCGCTTCTCCAGAGGTCAAGCCAAAACTCTTCATGTAATCTTCACTTGAAATAGTGTCCTACTATACTAGGGCATAGTAGTCGGCTTAGCCGACGAAGGCCCGAACAATGGACAGGGGTAGTAGGACGGCAAGCTCATGCGAGCAATGCGGCAGAAAATCCAGCTAACGCTGCCTTTTGCGTGGGACAGCCCCGGTGAATCCGGCGGTGCCCGTGGGGAAGGGACCGAAGTTTGCACGGCGCAACCCGAATCCGAACTCCCGGCACGTAGCGGCCTGGTGGCCCTGGCACCCAAGTCGGTTTGCTCAAGTCCATTGAACCGCCGTGTACGGACCCGTACGCACGGTGGTGTGGGGGGGGTGGGGGCCGTGAGGCCCCCACCTATCCCGATCGATGATACCTGCGCACGCCAGAACGTAAAACCAAACCAGCTGGTCATCCATTCGGATCGTGGCCCGGTCATGGCCATTAAGACGTATGTGCAGCTTTTGGCGGACCTGGCAGTGGAAGGCTCCTACAGCCGTCCGTATCGCTCCCATGATAATCCCTATTCGGAGGCGCACTTCCGCACGGCGAAGTACCACCGGACGTACGAGGTGCGGTTCGGCTCCCTGGAGGACGCGCCCGCAACTGGGCGCAGCATCTCTTCCAGTGGTACAACAACGAGTTCTACCACACAGGCATCGCGCTGATGCACCCGTCGACGCTCCATTACGGCAAGATGCGCGAGGTGTGGCAGGCACGGCAGCACGTAATGCAGGAGGCCTATGCTCAAGAACCGGAGCGATTCATTCGAGGCGCCCCCAAGGTAGCGCGGCGGAAGGTATGGATCAACAAGCCGGTCGATCCTCAGGCTGCGGAGAAGATCGTTGGCGAAAGGTCCGGCCGGCAATCTCGCAACTTCGTACTCAAACGCGACCAGCCCCCGACCCTACTATAAGGAATGCTCTATGCCACTCCAATAGTGATGCTGCGAGTTGCTGATGGCTTAATTGATCCCTCTTGGTTTTGCGGAATAGTGAAACGAGTGGTTGATCTACAATGTAATACCATCAGTTCTGACACGTACTCCGAACGGAGCAATGGCGATCAACTGGGATAAGCCAGATAAGCGGAAGCCGGACATTGCCAAGTCAGTGGCTCAGCCGGTGATCAAGAGGGTTCATAGGCGCGGACCTGCCTCCGACCCGATTCGGGGTCTGTACGGGGTTGGCGACGATTTGCAATGCCGGGTCGTACAATACGATCCTGATTCGGAACTGCGAGACACGGAACAGTTTTCGTTGGAGGTAGACAGCGACGAAGGTGGCAAGCAGGCAAACCGATAATAACGGCGCAACGACAGGCTACGAGGCCGAGCTGTGGGCGATGGCCGATGCGCTCCGCGGCTCGATGGATGCCGCCGAGTACAAGCACGTCGTGCTCGGCCTCATCTTCCTGAAGTACATCTCGGACGCTTTCGAGGAGCGTTACGCAGCGGTGCTGGCCGAGTGGGGCGAAGACGCGGCGTAGGACTGCGACGAATACATTGCCGAGAGCATCTTCTGGGTGCCGCGGGAGGCCTGCTGGCCGCATCTTAAGGCCCAGGCGCGGCAGTCAACCATTGGCCAGACTGTCGATCGGGCCATGGCCCGATCGAGCGCGACAACCCGGCGCTGAAGGATGTGCTGCCCACGAACTACGCGCGGCCTGCCTTGGACAAGCGGCGTCTCGGCCAGTTGATCGACATGATCGGAAACATCGGCGTCGGGGACGCTGAAGCCCGCTCCCGAGATGTGCTCGGCCGCGTCTACGAGTACTTCCTCTCACAGTTAGCCAGCGCTGAGGGCAAGAGGGGCGGCTAGTTCTACACCCCGCGCTGCGTCGTCAAGCTGCTGGTCGAGATGCTGGAGCCCTACCGGGGGCGGGTCTATGATCCCTGCTGCGGATCCTCGGGCATGTTCGTGCAGTTTATCGCGTTCATTCGTGCCCACGCCAACGGCGGCCAGACGCGCGGCGACATCTCGATCTACGGCCAGGAGTCGAAATACACGACGTGGCGGCTCGCGAAGATGAACTTGGCCATACGAGGGATCGTGGGTCAGATCGTCCATGGTGACAGCTTCCACGACAACCGCCACCCGGACCTAAAGGCGGACTTCATTCTAGCTAACCCCCCGTTCAACGTCTCGGACTGGGGCGGCGACAGGCTGGTCGCTGACAAGCGCTGGTGTTACGGCATTCCTCCGAAGCGCAACGCAAACTTCGCTTGGGTGCAGCACATGGTTCACCACCTCGCACCGAAGGGCGTTGCGGGGTTCGTGCTGGCCAACGGGTCGATGTCGTCGAGTCAGTCGGGCGAGGGCGAGATCCGGCAAAACCTAATCGAGGCCGGTCTAGTGGACTGCATGGTGGCTCTGCCGGGCCAGCTCTTTTACTCGAGCCCGATTCCCGCCTGCCTGTGGTTCCTGGCGCGCCGACGCAAGCGGCAAAACGAGATCCTGTTCATCGATGCGAGGCGGCTCGGCCGGATGGTCGAGCGTACGCACCGTGAGCTGACCGAAGAGGACATTGCCCGGGTTGCTGACACCTACCATGCTTGGCGCACGGGTGAGGAGGACAACGCCTACGCCAATATTCCCGGCTTTTGCAAGAGTGCGGCGCTGGAGGAGTTGCGTAGGCACGGCCATGTGCTGGCACCGGGACGCTACGTCGGTGTGGAGCCACAAGAGGATGACGGCGAGCCGTTCGAGGACAAGATGAGGCGACTGGTGGCCGAGCTTCGCGGGCAGCAGGCCGAAGGCGCTCGGCTCGATGCCGCGATCGAGGCGAGCCTGGTTGCGCTGGGGTTCCCGGTGGAGGGCAGGCATGGGGAAGCCGGGGACGCCCCCGGCCCGGAGGCGTCCCGAATCGTCGACCACCGGATGATCGCGGACTAGGAATGGACATGACGGCAGAACTATGACGCTCCAGCTCGACAGCCTCAGGAAATCGGTCAATGCCCTTGCCGAAGTTCTCGCGGTGAGCGAAAACGATGAGCGCATGGGGCAACTGAGCGAGAGTGAGCGGATCGCGATCCGCGCTGGTGCCATTCAGCACTTCGAGATCACGTATGAACTCTGCTGGAAGCTAATGGCCCGCTGGCTTAACGTGAACGTCAGCCCGGGCATCGCGGATGGCGTAACGAGGCGTCAGCTCTTCCGCCTCGCCGCAGAGACGCGGCTGATCAACGATGTCGAGAGGTGGATGCGGCACCATGAAGGGCGGAATGCGGCATCCCATATCTATGACTACGACAAAGCGGAGACAGTCTACCGGGCCACGATAGACTTCGCGCACGACGCGCGTGCGCTGCTTGGTGCGTTGGAGGCCCGGAATGATTGACCTGAGCCCCGGCCACCTTGCAACGGTGAAGTCCATGCTGGCAGAGCACGCGCCGGGCTGCGAAGTCCGTGCGTTCGGCTCGCGGGCGACTTGGACGGCGAGCGACCGCTCTGATCTGGATCTCGCGGTGGTCGGTGAGGGTCCACTGGACCGGGGAATCAGCGCGTATTTGAAGGAAGCCTTCGAGCAATCGAACCTGCCGATGCGTGTGGATGTCCTCGACTGGTACCGGGCGTCCGAGGAGTTCCGGGAAGTGATCGAAGCGGAGATGGTGGTGTTGGTAGGGGGTAGGAGTGACGTTGCCAAATGGTGTACTCTCGGAGACTTGGCGGAGATCACCATGGGCCAGTCTCCGCCGGGAAGTACAGTCAACAGAGAGCAGGCTGACACGCCGCTTCTCAACGGACCGACCGAGTTCGGGCCTCACCATCCGGAGCCCGTCCAGTACACGAACGATTCCCGGCGTCTTGCCCATCCCGGCGATCTCCTATTCTGCGTCCGCGGTTCGACCACAGGTCGCATGAACTGGGCCGATCGACAATACGCCATAGGTCGTGGAGTTGCGGCGATTCGACATCGTCAGGATCCCGGTCTTTAACCTTTTGTCAGGGCGGTAATCGAGTTTGCACTTCCCGAACTCCTGGCTCGTGCGACTGGTTCGAGCTTTCCCAATGTATCTGCCCACCAACTCGCGCAGATTTCGTGTCCGAGTTTCGCCCCGCCCGAACAACGCGCAATTTCCCACATCCTCGGAACACTCGACGACAAGATCGAACTGAACCGTCGGATGAATGCGACGCTGGAAGCAATGTCGCGAGCACTGTTCAAGTCGTGGTTTATTGATTTCGATCCTGTGCGGGTCAAAATGGGGAGAAAGCGGGGACCTAGCCAGTCCCTTACCGACTTTCCCATTGAATACATATGATCTATTTCCGCGTAACCTTGTGGATTCGGTACTTGGTCCAATCCCGAAGGGCTGGAAGATAAGGCGGCTAGGGGATTTGACAGAGATGAACCCTCGGGAGCGCATCAAGAAGACGTCCTTGGCTCCCTATCTCAACATGGCCTCGTTGCCAGTTGCCGGCCCGTGTCCAGACGCGCCGGTTTTGCGTGAATTCAAATCTGGTTCCCGATTCCGTAATGGAGACACGCTACTTGCACGAATTACACCTTGCTTGGAAAACGGCCTTTGTTCAGCTGCTCCCAGAAAACACCGTTGCGTGGGGGTCGACCGAATTCATAGTCATGCGTGCTATTTCACCTGTCCCAGCGGAATACCCGTACCTGTTGGCTCGGAACCCTAGGTTTCGGGCACATGCCATCCAGAGCATGACGGGAACCTCAGGACGACAACGTGCACGACGCGATGCTCTAAGCACTTATTTGATGCCCTGCCCTCCACCTGATATCTGGATCGCATTCGGTTCGCTCGTCCGTCCACTGTTTGCCATGATAGAGTCTAATCGCAGAGAATCCAGCGTTCAGGCCGATTTACGAGATGTCGTCTTGCCCAAACTTATTTCTGGTGAGCTGCGAGTCAAGGATGCTGATCAAATTGTGGAAGAGGCTATCTGATGTCAGCAGTTGTTGAGGCCGATGTCGAGTGGGCTATGCTCGAGTGGCTGGACAGTATCGGCTGGCAGGTGTGCCATGGTGGCGACGTAGCCCCGGCACGCCAAGCGCTCTGCGCGCAGATTATAACGACGTTGTGCTTGAGAAACGCCTGCTGTCTGCGCTATTCCGCATCAATCCTGGGCTTCCGGAAGATGCGATCTATGACGCATGGCACAGACTGACTCGCCCGGACGGCACGACATTGGAAGCCAGAAACCGCACGCTTCACCGCATGCTGGTTAATGGCGTGACGGTTGAATACGGCAGAAACGGCAGCGTGCGGGGTGCCCAAGCCCAGGTAATGGACTTCGCTGAATGCGGCGCGAACGACTGGCTTGCTGTCAGTCAGTTCACGGTAGAGGAGAACAGGCGGGTACGCCGCCCGGATATCGTGCTGTTTGTTAACGGGTTCCCCCTTGTTGTCATTGAACTCAAGAATCCCGCTGATGAAAAGGCCACGATCTGGTCTGCCTATCAGCAGTTTCAGACCTACAAGGCAGACATACCTTCGCTGTTCGCCTTCAACGCAGCATTGGTCATATCGGACGGTCTGCAGGCGCGAGTCGGAACGCTGACGGCTGGTAAGGAATGGTTCAAGCCGTGGCGGACGATCACGGGCGAAAGGGAGGCCTCTCCGGAGACGCTGCAGCTCCAGGTGCTGACGGAAGGTGTCTGCGAACCACACCGCCTTTTGGCGCTGGTACGAGATTTCATTGTGTTCGAGGACGACGGGAGCGGTGTGCTGGCCAAGAAGATGGCCGGCTATCACCAGTTACACGCAGTGGACGTTGCGATCGGGGAGACGTTGCGTGCGACCCAGTTGCAGAGGCAGATGCTGGATAGACATAAGCTGCAGGACCGTAACGGGAAAAGTTGCAAATCCGGCGGTGATCCGGGCGATCGGCGGATCGGTGTGGTATGGCACACGCAGGGGGCAGGCAAGAGCCTGACTATGGCCTTCTATGCGGGTCGCATTGTGCGAGAGCCGGCGATGGAAAACCCACTGTCGTTGTGCTGACGGATCGCAATGATCTTGATGACCAGCTCTTTACCACTATTGCCCCTCTTACATAGCTGTAACCAATGTTTCCAATGTATTACAACACGGCAAACAAGTTCAATCATGCACGGATGTATCAACTATCGCGTATAATGCCTTTTTCTTTGACAGCGCGGTGCGCTCGTAGAACTGGGAGTTGGTATGCCGGTCAAGTTGACGAACAGACCAACCTCCGTGCAGTACCTCGGTCTCGTAGAAATTCCGGGTAAGCGAGTTCTTGACCGAGAGCAGGCGCACATAGGCGGAACACGGAAGTGGAAAGTGGGGAGCGATGCGGGTCAGTGAAGATTCTGCTGACGACGTCTGCACGATTGGCCGGCTTTCAGAATCTGCAGACAGTGTCTGCACCATTGGCCAAGCACCGTAAAAGGCCTTCATTTGCCAGACGTTTCGAACGGAGAATCCTCGGCCATAATGAGCGGACAGGTCGGCGGCCAAGCGTTCTACAATCTCCTCCCCATAGCCGCCACGTTTTTTCCTCCCTGTTCGAACTCGACGATATACCTACCGATCAGCCAGTAAGCTGCGGTCATGACAGCATTCACGGTGCGGGCAGCGTGTAGTTGGGTGGCTTCGACGATACCGGCCACATCGTCGAATACCGATTGGTAGCGCTCTTCAAGCGACACTGATCTCGCAGTAGACTTTGTCATGGCGTGTCCTTTCCGCAATAGTGGGCTGCGTCTTCACTAATGTCCGTCGCCCGCGTTACGGTGCTGACCTCCAGCCAGTAATGCTGAATCCTCTTGACTTCGTGCCAAGGAAAGCGGGCCGGGTCCCGAATCGGCTCTTGGAGTTCGGGAGTGCCCGCGCAATTAGTGACCACGTAGAGCCAGAAGCCATCACGGCGATCCTCGGCGACACGCCGCTCGTAAGCAAGATGCTTCCGGTAGCGCCAGCAAGACCTTTTACCTCGATCAGGCACAGCCCGCCTGATTTTAGATCTAAACTGGTCACGTCGTATCCGAGGTTCTTTTTGTGGACGTCATCGACTTGGCGCTCTTGCGCAGTCTCGTATTCCATGACCACCCGCATTGCCGTCATTTCGGTTTCAGGGTGCGGGCGCAGGCGCCGGACATCCAGGGTCTCGCGTTCGGGATGGGGCAAGACAAGCGCACTCGTGAGTCGATTGACGCCCTGCAGCGTCATCACCCGTTGCCGCTTGAGTTCTTCACGCCGGCGCGCACGCCGCGTCAGCACTTCCGCATGTCGGAGTTCGGCCTGTGCGAGACACCCTTCTGCGCCGGTGACTATACTATCCACTTCATCGGCGGCACGGCCGATCTCCTTTTCTGGCATGCCCATACTGCGCAACAGCGCCGCAAAGCCGAGTTGCTTCAAGGCTTGCAGACATACGCGCTCGCCCCCGACCGTGCGCGCATCCGTATGATGCACTGCATCGGTAATGATGGCGTCACGCTCGTGGCGCCCGGCGTCCACATCGTAACCCTTCTCGCGCAGGCGGCGGACGATCTCGGCTGTCGTGCGCACCAGCTTTTCATCTTCCGGCGGCAGCATTTGCTGCCCACGCATCGTAGCTGCCACCCGATTGGTCAGCACAGGCGAGTCGGCCTATCGAAGTCTTGTCCGAGGTTAAGGATCCTCTTCTGCTTGGGCATGCCCATGACTCGCCGGTTTTCGAGCAGGCCGTATCCGAGTTGCCGCTTGCCGTTTTTGAGCTTATGACTCCGTTTTCGGATGTACATCGAGCTGTATACAGGTGATGAGTCAAGTTAAAGCAAGGCGCCGCAGGTAATATGAATACTCGATGAACACAACGAAAAACATTACATTGGGCATTGCGGGCCGTACTGCACAAACCACATGAATGCACACAATGTCTAATCTCGTCGATTCGTGCAGATTGGTGCCCAATACGCTGGAATTGGTAGTACTCAGCCCCAATCCGAGGTCGGAAATGACAAAGTTCCGCGGGGGCCTCCATACAAAAGCCTAGCTCCCGGTTCCGTCTTCGCCGCGCCTATGGGTTGGGCGCGAGTGACCGGTGCCCTGCCAGGATGAATCAGCCCGCATACCCCATGCACGTACCACCGTGCGCCGCACAATGGCGCTCAGAAATCGCCTGCTGGGCGCAAAGAGGCCCAGAAGTCCCAGGGTATCGGTAATCAACCCCGGCGCCATGAGCAGGATGCCGGAGGCCAGGATCACGAGCCCGTCCAAGAGCGCGCCCGTGGGCTCGGCGCCCCGGGACAATGCGGTTCCAAGGCGGCGCCAGGCCTCCGTACCCTCTCGGAATGCCAGTTTGCTGCCGATAACTCCGGTGAGCAGGACCAGCGCCACGGTCGGCCAGAGGCCCAGCAGCTCGCCTGCCTGGAGCAGCAGGACGAACTCTGTGAGCGGTAGTACTACAATGAGCAGGAAAATGGCGATGGAGACCTTCACGACTCCAGAAGTCTGTTGATGAGTTCGACCACGTCTATGCCGTCCGCTTCGGCGTTGAAATTGGGGATAATGCGATGCCGCAGGACGGGCACGGCCATGGCGCGCACGTCGGCCACCAGAGGCGTCAGTCTGCCGTGGAGGGCTGCGAGCGCCTTGGCCCCGAGTATGAGGTATTGGGATGCCCGCGGTCCTGCGCCATAGCTAATGTAGTTGGAAACGAAATCAGGAGCACCCTTTCTGGCAGGACGGGTGCTGGAAACCAGTGTGACAGCGTATTCAATGACATTGTCGGCCACCGGAATCTGCCGCACGAATTCTTGCAGCGTCAAGAGCTCACGGCGGTCGACAACCGGATTGACCTGCACGGTGCCGGCGCTCGTGGTGGTGCGCACCACCTCCACTTCCTGGCTGAACGAGGGGTAGTCCAGCCACAGGTTCAGCATGAATCGGTCCAGCTGGGCTTCTGGCAGGGAATAGGTGCCTTCCTGTTCGATAGGGTTTTGCGTTGCGAGAACGAAGAATGGTTCCTCGAGCACAAGTGCCTGTCCAGCCGCCGTAACACGGTGCTCCTGCATGGCTTCGAGCAGCGCCGCCTGGGTTTTTGGCGGGGTCCTGTTGACTTCGTCTGCCAGGACCACGTGGGCAAAGATGGGACCCCGGACAAAGCGAAAGGCCCGCCGGCCTGTGGTTAGATCCTCCTCAATGATTTCGGTACCCGTTATGTCGCTCGGCATCAGGTCGGGCGTGAACTGGATGCGGCTATAGCTGAGATCGAGCGCGTCCGACAGCGTCCGTATGAGCAATGTCTTGGCCAGGCCCGGCACTCCCACGAGCAGTACGTGGCCCCGGGCCAAGAGGCAGACGATGACGTGTTCAATGATGTCGTCCTGCCCGACAATGACCTTGGCGATCTCGGCGCGCAGGCGCTGGTACGAATCCTGGAGTACGTCGAGGGTGGCCGGAGAGGTTGCGGTGCGCATGATGCGGTATTGGATATCTGCGTTACTCCTTCAAACTTGCCTGGCTCAGGCGTTCTGCCCCCATCCCCCGTGGCTCAACGAAGACATCCTCTCGCAGGCTGTCCAGCCAGCGCCTAATTTCGCGCACGCGCTTGTCTTCCAGCGCGAGCTGCTCAATGCGAGGATAGTCGGTATCGATATCGATTCGGTGCTCGGCCACGCGCCGCTGCACCATCGCAATGTGGTAGGCAAGGCTGCCGTCCAGAAGGGTTACTTCTGCCGGCAGGCTTACTTCGCCAATAGCGAGCGTATCGGTGGTATGCTTCCAGTCTTCTCCGAGGGCCTCGACAAAAAGATCGCGCTCTCCGGTGGCGGGGTCAACCACCCGGCCTCCTATTTCGGCACTGGATTGCTCCTCGCTGTGGCGCCGGGCTAGCAGTTCAAAGGCAACAGCTCCTGTGAGCAGGCTATCTCTGACGGCATTCAGGTAATCCGTTGCCACGGTGGGGTCGGCTCTGCTCTGATCTATGTTGATCAGTATGTGGCTGAAATCTACGATTTCTCCGTGACGCGCATTGACACGAAGCACGTGATAGCCGAACGGCGACTTGAACGGCGCTGACAGGTCACCCTCCGGAATCCTTGCCGCCACGGCGGCAAACTCCGGTACGAGATCACCCAGGCTCATGTCTTGGTAGCGTCCGCCCTCGGTCGCAGATCCTGGATCGTCCGAAAAGCGCCCCGCCATGCTTTCGAGCGTGCTCGTGCCGGTGACAATGGAATCACGTATGGCCGTGATGATCTCCATGGCCTCTTCTTCCGCCTGCGGTGTCACGGCCGGATATCGCACGATGTGACTGGTTCGAATGATGTCGGGAAGTGTGGGCAGAGAATCCGTTGGAAACTGGGCGAACCATTCTGCTACTTCCGTGGGCGTAATTTTTATGGCATTAACGCGGGTGCCCTGGAGTTGCTCTGCAAGAAGTCGCTCCCTGAAGTCTTCCCGCAGATCTGTTCGGATCTGTTCAACGGTCTTGGCATAGAGTTCTTCAAGCCGAAGGACGCTGCCCACTTGCTGCGTGAGTCTCGTGATGCGCTCATCGAGCGCCTGATCGACCTGCTCTTCGGTGATTACAATATTGGTGTCCCGGCTGGCAATTTCTGCCATGACTTTTTGGTCAATAATCTGCTCCAGCGCTTGGGCCCAGATTTCGCGGGAGTAGGACATGCCCTGCTGTTGCATCAGGCCCGTAACCAGTCCGTCGACGTCTGACTTGAGGATAATCTTGTCGGCTACGACGGCAACGATTTCGTCGATCACGTTTTCTTGGGCCCTTACCAGGCCCGCTGGCGCGACCAGAGCCGGGGTAAGGCAGGCCAGGAGGCAGGGAACCTGGAAGGCTAGACGCATGAGGGCGGCAGCATTGGGGTGGCTATCACAACGGTAGATGGGCTCCCGTTGTTGTGTCCTCGTTAAGAATGAGTCTGTCTCTGGCGATTGCCTCCATCCGTAGCCGCTGAATCTGGCGCTTGTACATCTTTTTGCGTGAATTCATGGCCAATTGTCTGCGCACCACCTCTTCTACCCAACCTATTTTCGGGATGCTTCCAGTGGGCGCCCTGTCGGCCAGCTGCACGAGATGGTACCTGTCATCAAAAGTAAATACGTCCGCTGTTCGACCCGGGGCCAAACGGCTGACCGCCTCAGCTACGGCAGGCTGTTCCGTAAAAAGCCTGCCTTCGGGAAGAAAGCTGCTGGCCAGGGACAGAGACATGGGATGGTCCTCGCTGAAGCGCGCCGCCAACTGTACAAAAACCGAGTCAGCCTCCGATGCCTGGCGAAGTATATCGTATGCCGTACGTACCGAATCCGGGTCGGTTGCATAGAGGTACCGCACACGGACAAAGGGCTCTCGGAGTCGCAGTTGTTCCTTGTGCCGCTCGTAATATGCCATGATCTCACTTTGACGGATCTCGCTCGAGCTTTCCTCCATTAGCCGGGATACCATGGCATCAATCAGCACCGCCCGCTCGCTTTCCTCCACCCTCTGCTGAACGTCATCCTGGGCCGCTAGATTTCGACGGAGCGCTTCCTGGTACAGCAATTCGCTGTCCACCCACTGGTCAATTAGCTGCTGCCGCGCTTCTACCGAAGCCAGGGCGTTCGGAATGTTCTCGAGCGCGGCCTGCAGGTCGCGCTCCAGTAGCTCGGCATTGTCGACACGTGCTACGACAGGCTCAGGCTCCTCGGAGGAGCGACACCCGGGAAAACATGCAAGCGTGATTGCGACAAGCAGTATGATCCGGCCGGCCACGGTCTGACATGCCAGCATCATTGCGTGTTGGTGGGGCGAAAAGCAAGTATGAGGCGCTCCGGATAAGTCTCCACGCCGTACAGCCGGCGGAGTCGCCCGATGAGTCTGTTTTCCAGCATCTCCTGGTGCTCGTTTATCACCATCGCCCGTGCTTCGTCGAAGGTTTTCAGTCGGGCCGGTTCAATACCGTCGAAAAAGAGCGCTACGTGGCCGGACCGGTAGGGAAGAAATTCGGTGCGCTCGCCTTCTGCAAGATCCAGGGCTTGGTCAAAGATGCTGTTGGTTACGTCCTCGACCAAAACGGTATCAAACTGTACCTCGCGCAGGGTATCGCTTGAGAGGAAGTCTGCCAACTCGAGCCACGTCAGGCCGGTATCGATACGGGCTACAGCATGGGCGAGCAGGGAATCGCTACGGCTGTAGATCTGCAGGATGCGCTTGCGATCGGGAAAATGGTAGGATGCGCTATTGGCCTCGAAATGGGACTGCAGACCGGAAGAATCCGTGGTCGCGGCGGTCCACACGGAATCCTCCATGAACCGGAAAAGGACCAGGCCATCTCTGAAGTCTTGAATAATGCCGGCAAACTCCTCGTCGGTCTCTTCCAGTTGCAAGGCAGCATGGGAGACGGCAGCCTCGTCCAGAAACTCGTCCACATACGTCAGCACCTGCAGGGCGGCGCTGCCTTCATTGCGCAGTTGGTTGGACGCATCGTTGGCAAAGGAGGCAAGCTGCTCCAGGGTGTAAAGCGTGTCACCAAGGCTGGCGATGGGATGTGCCGCCAAAGAATCTATGCCCGCGCTGCCCTGTAGCACGGCTTTTACCGAGTCAGGCCTCTGCCCGGCGACAAGTTGCAGCAGGGCCGTTGTATCTACGGTGACAGGGAACCGGTTCCGCATATCCTTTGCCAGGCGCTCCTCGGCCGCGCGCACGCGGGGTAGCCTCGAGGCCATGCGTTCGAGATTGTCATACTCTTCTTCAAACGTTCCGGGCTCCTCCCGGCCTGTCAGCTTGATCAAATGGTAACCGAATGCACTCTGCACTACATCGGAGATGTCTCCAACCTCCACGAGGCCGAAGGCCGCCTCGAAGAACGTCCTGTCGAGATTGAAAGCGTCATGCCGGAACGTGCCAATGTCGCCGCCGCGCGTATTACTGTTGGGATCCTCCGAAGCATCGGCAGCAACGGCCTCGAATGCTTCACCGGCATCCAGGCGTGCCTTGGCCTCACGTATTTTTTCCAGTGCAGCCACGGAATCGGCTTCAGTGCCGCCCTGAATCCGGGTTATGATATGGGACAGGTTAATGTCCGGTACCGAGGGCGTGCGGCCGTGCACCTTGAGAATGTGATACCCGTACGAGGTCCTGAATACAGGCGAAATGTCTCCGACCGCGGCGGTGTACGCCATATCCTCGAATATCTTGATCATGCGGCCAGCGCTGAAGCGTCCAAGGTTACCACGATACCCCTGCGCCGCATCCGACATGCGCGCTGAAGGATCATCCGAGTGCCGCATAGCCAGGTCTCCGAATTCTGCTGCCAGCAGCGCCGAGTCGCGCACGGCAGTCAGTTTACTATAGGCCGCCATGGTATCTGCAGGCAAGGCATCTGGTGCAACGCGGACCAGGATGTGACTGGCCTCCACGGTTTCCTGTCTTTTTTGGTACAGGTCGCGCAGCACGGGCTCCATCACCTCCCTGTCTATGAGGTACGGACGGGCGAATGAGCTGCGGTAGCCATGCAGTTCCTCCTGGATGGAGGACCGCTCGTAGTAGCCGGATTCTTTGGCAGCGAGGAGCTTGATGCGCAGGTTTACATACCGCTCCAGAAAATCCTCGTAGGCGGCCATTGAATCACCGTTTGCGGTCTCAAGGCCCGCGCTGGTTCGCATGTAGCGGGTTTCATATTTCTCCAGGGTCAATGGCTCGCCGTTCAAGACGGCCACGACCGTGGGCTTGGGCTCGCTCTCCACCAGACCTGATACGTGGGAGCACGCACCAATAGTCAGGCCGAGTAGCAATGCCGTACCACCTGTTCCGCGTAAAAGCATCAGACCACCAAGACTTTATCAATAACCCAAATGTATCCGCAGCTGCCGAAGCTGGCGCAGTCTCGGCAAACGACGGCACATTGTGGCTGTTCCATAACCGCAGTGGGAGCGAACGCCGCCATGGACGAGATTTACGGGAGGTGAGATCCCAAGAATTTATGGGGAGTACACACACGATACGCCGCCGCAGCGTTATAATAGGTAGGATTCAGCCGCAAGGCCCCATGGCCAATCCGTCCGTCCGCATCCGCTTTGCTCCGAGCCCAACAGGATACTTGCACATAGGCGGCCTTCGCACGGCGCTCTATTGCTTTCTGGTAGCTCGGGGACTTGATGGGCGCTTCATATTGCGCATCGAGGACACGGACCGAACCCGGTACGTACCGGATGCCGAGCAGGATATCCTGGATAGTCTCGGCTGGGTGGGCCTAGTGCCGGATGAGGGGCCAGCGGCTGGAGGTGCGAGCGGTCCGTACCGGCAATCGGAACGCACCTATCTTTACCTGCGCCATGTAGAAAGATTGCTGGCCTCGGGCCACGCCTATCATGCATTCGACACGCCGGAAGCCCTGGAAGCCATGCGCGCCGCCATGGGGGCGGCCGCAGGCTATGACAGCACGCAGAGGCAGCGGATGTGCAATGCGCTTACGCTCCCCAGCTCAGATGTGGATCGAAGGCTTTCCCGCGGTGATGCCCATGTGATCCGATTCAGGACGCCTGATGAGGGAAGCGTGCGCTTCACGGATCTGGTGAAGGGAGAGGTTGAAATCCCGGTGCACAGTATCGATGACCAGGTACTGCTCAAGTCTGACGGGATGCCCACGTACCACCTCGCCAACGTCGTGGATGATCACTTGATGCAGATTTCGCATGTGATCCGCGGAGAGGAATGGCTGCCATCCGCGCCCAAGCACATTCTGCTGTACCGTGCGCTGGGATGGACGCCGCCGCAAATGGCCCATCTGCCACTCATTCTTAGTCCTAGCGGGGGAAAGCTCTCGAAGCGGAATGCAGCAAGGCAGGGCATCCCGGTATCGGTCCGCGACTACCGCGCGGCGGGCTACGAACCCGAGGCCCTGGTGAATTTTCTGGTATTCCTCGGGTGGAATCCGGCAACGGAAGAAGAAATTTTCTCTCTCGGTGACATCATCGGCCGCTTCTCTTTGCAGCGCGTCGGGACCAGCGGTGCCCGCTTCAGCCTCGACAAGCTGAGATGGTTCAATCAGCAGCATCTCCGCCGACTGTCCCCGAACGTGCTGATCGGCCGGCTTCGTCCTCTTCTTGAAAGGCGCGGACTTGCGGCGGACGATGCCTACTTGCTGCGCGTGGCAGCGCTCGTCGGTGACAGGGTCCATCTGGCCGAAGAGCTGGTGACCACGTACGCGTATCTGTTCCAGGACCCGGTGACGTATGACGAAAAAGGAGTTCAGCGGCGCTGGAAGGCAGACTCACCCCGCCTGTTGGCTGCGTATGCAGATCGCCTGTCTCAGTTGCAGCCTTTCTCCGAAGCCGAACTCGAAGCCGCGCTTCGGGTGCTTACCGCTGAATTCGGTGTGGGCGCCGGTCGACTTATCCACCCTGCACGTCTTGCGGTAAGTGGTACCACGGCCGGTCCAAGTCTCTTTGGTATGCTGGAGGTGTTGGGCCGCACCACATGCGTCCGCCGCATCCAGCATGCATTAGGCGCCATGCCGGCGCAGACGTAAGCAGCGGTGGGCTATCCGTTAAGAGTCCTGGATGGAAGGTACGCCATTTGCCGTCTGGCACCGGAGGTGGACATACCGGCCTGGGCCACCTGTGCACGGTTCTTTTCCGTGACACGTACCGCCGGTGAGCTCTCGGTTCTATGTCCGGAAGACCGGGTACCGGAAGGCCACGCGCGTAGTGAGGGATGGAGATGCATTCAGGTAGTGGGCCCGCTTGATCTTGCGCTCACGGGTGTGCTGGCTTCCGTTTTGCAGCCTCTTGCGCAGGCGCAGATTCCGGTCTTGGCGCTGGCCACCCATGAAACCGACTATATTTTCGTACGGCAATTAGCAGCGTCTGCGCAGGTGCTGCTGGATGCAGGGCACGCGCTGGTGCCGTAAGGACCATGCATTGGTGGGCTCCGCGCGCCCGTCTTGTTGCTATGGGGCATGCATGGGCATTCATTCTGCAGTTTAGGGGACGAGCTTTGTGAAAGCGAGCGATGGCATGGCGCTGCCTTCTTCGGCGGCGCCATCGTCAGTATCGAACAAGTGCGGCGTAGGCGCCGCCCTGCAAGGAAACGCCTGCCATTCTCAGGGGTAGAAGAATCCGGCATTCATAGGTGGGCGTTGACCATCGGGAGAGAGCTAGCTGGCACAAGCCGGTGCCTTGGATTGCGCCGATGATCATGGAGAACAAGATCAGTATTCGGAGAGTCTGCCTGCGCAACTGGAAAAACTTTTCCAATGCCGACATCGCCATAAGAGATCGGTTTTTTTTGGTTGGACCGAATGCCTCCGGTAAATCCAATTTCCTGGATGTATTCCGTTTTCTGCGTGATTTGAGCTTTCCGGCAGGGGGATTCCACGAGGCGGTCGGCCGCAGGGGTGGGGTGGGGGCCATTCGCTGCCTGGCGGCGCGTAGAAACTCCGACATAACCGTCCATATCGAATTGGAACAGGATTCAGGAGACATTCAGTGGAGTTACACGCTTAGCCCGCATCGCTCACCAAGATCTTGAATCGCCAGGATTGGAGGTGTTTGTAGGCAATGGGTCACAGTCTGGGAACGCGAATGCTGATCCCCGCTTTCTGAAGCGTTTAGTCGGCGGTAGTAAGCGCTGTTTTGGGCACGCTTCGAGCGGGAATCAGAGCGTTTGTTCGCGTACCCGTGCTTCTTGGATACACGTATCCAGCAACCACAAAGTGGAGTCTATCAACCTCTGGAATGGGTCGGGCCAGAAAGTGTCTATGGAGGTGAGGCAACCGTGGTGGTGGACATAACCCGCTCTAGAACGGCTCTACGCAACCCATACGGCATGTGCTCCTCAAGGGAGGCATCCAAGCGGCCGGGACCGTGGTTTGGGGGCGTATCGATGGTTCAGCTCTTATGTCCCAGACCACCGCAAAAGGACAAATATAATGGCTACCTTCACGCCCTACCCAAGTGGTGCACGACATGGAATATTCAAGCCACTCCCGGAATACCTCTAGACCGTCTTAACATATTGCCCTTCAATGACGCAGCAGTCGCGGATCCGCATTAGCGCGAGAGAGCTTCTCGTGCCGAAGGAAGACCCATATAAATTCGATCGCCTCAGTCGCAAGCGCCCATGTGAATTGCTGACTCGTCTGGTGACCTGCGTCTCCGGGCCGTGTACTATCGCAATTGATGCGGCTTGGGGAAACGGAAAAACTACATTCCTGCGACTATGGGCCGCTCACCTCACGCAGAGTAGGTTCTCTGTAGTTGAAGTAAATGCGTGGAAGACGGACTACTTCAATGTATCCGTCCGGTAAAGTACAGGGCAAGGCGGCACCTAGGTCATTTGGTCCTACGTCCGTGTTCTCGCGGACGGCTTTCGGACAGCGCTCCGTGGCGTTGGGGGCTGTGGATTCACTCTGTTTTTTGGGGTGCGCCGATCTCGACGCCCTGATGCCGCAGGTACTTGTACAGCGTTGACTTGCTGATTTCGAGGTTGCGGGCGATCTCGCTTACACTCAGCTTACCCTCGCTGTAGATCGACTCGGCGGCGACGGCTTTCTTCCTGGCCTGGTCTGACAGTTTCAAAAAGCGCGGCATACTGCCTTTCTTTGCAGCGTAAGTGCGAAGCGCATCTGCTTTGATTGGAGTATCCCAGTTCACGTCAGGTTCATCGCATTCGAAGGTCCCCAAACGAAATATCGCGCTGTAAACTGCTGAGTTGGAAACGGATCAAGTTGCAGGGGTCATCTGGTCGTTGCGGCGGCTTTTCATACCACAGCGCAGCAGCATGATTTAGGAGATAATACTCGCGTCCCTGCCAGTCTTCGATATTAAACTCGTCTTCGTCATCGGTTTTCACTTTGGATCCCTTCCACCCGCACCACCTAATCTCCACTGGAAGCCAGTCCGAAAAGGTCCACAGCGCCGTTATAATGAGTGCTGTTACCCAAGGCCACCGGGGAGTATTGTTTGCAATCCGCTCCATCATCGGGCCCCCAATAGCCGTAAGCACGGCCAAGCCCGCTGGAATCCTGCGTATATGCATTCAATCATTG
This sequence comes from Rhodothermales bacterium, assembly GCA_965216255.1. Taxonomy (GTDB): domain Bacteria; phylum Bacteroidota; class Rhodothermia; order Rhodothermales; family Bin80. Next base: position 509,185 of record OZ244148.1, on the reverse strand, counting down.
ATCTATCTCCGCGTATAATAGAGCCCAGCCTATAAGCAGGTCAAAGATACAGTCGTCCTTGGCCCAAACCTGACCATATAATGCGAAAATCGACTCCTACGAGACGGTCAGGGCTCGATATGGGCTCCCACCGCGTCACTCCCGCCGCCTTTGTCGCACCGGATTGCGCTCGGACGTGACTTTCCCCGCCGGATCGGCATTTCAGGGGCGGTTGTGGGGCCGCCTGTGCCACATTCCGGCCCGATTTCGGCACTTATGGGCGGTTTCAGGCGCATGTGTACGAGCGCCCGCACACATAGGCGGCCCGGCCGGATCGGCTTCATCCGGGCCCGCCGCACATACGCAGCGACCCCGTGAATGCAACATAAAGATCAGTATGTTGCATTCACCATGAACCAGTAAATGAGACCCACAATTTCACCCCGAATGGACAGGCCAGCGCGTCACTAGACGGAGGCCTTGTGCGTACCATAACGGCAAGTATGGTACGTAATCCAAAGGCCGACAGACGGCAAAAACGGGCGCCATGACGCTTCCCGAGTGCCCCGGTAATCCCGTGCATAATGGTATTAATCGGCCCCTCGGGCCATTTTAAGCACAATGGGGGCTTCCCACGCACCGCTCTCGTAGCCTTCGTTGCAATTACGATACGTCTGGACCGCATTTGCGCGATCTGAGGGACCGTTGCCACAACGGAAAACCATTATTTCTCGTCCGGGCTACTCCGACCGGGCAGATTCAATGCGGCTGAATATCTCGGAGGACAGCCTCTGCGCCTCGGCTACTTGAGCAGCCGTCATTCGTGATCGGAGTAAGTCTTTCATCTCTACTGCATCTGGGTCCCCTTCTATAGTGGCAAGATTAATCCATGCATAGGCCTTTACGTAGTCCTCCGGCACACCATCGCCATTGGCGTAACTCACACCAAGGTTATACTGGGCTTTGGCATATCCCTGGTCGGCAGCCAGACGGTACCACTTCACTGCCTCCCGATCGTCCTCCGACACACCCTCGCCATTGGCGTACTTCACACCTAGGTTATACTGGGCTTTGGCATTGCCCTGGTCGGCAGCCAAACGGTACCACTTCACTGCCTCCCGATCGTCCTCCGGCACACCATCGCCTATGTCGTACATAAAGCCAAGGTTAAGCTGGGCATAGGCAATGCCCTGGTCGGCAGCCAGACGGAACCACTTCACTGCCTCCCGATCGTCCTCCGACACACCCTCGCCTATGTCGTACATAACACCCAGGTTATACTGGGCTTTGGCATTGCCCTGGTCGGCAGCCAGACGGAACCACTTCACTGCCTCCCGATCGTCCTCCGACACACCCTCGCCTATGTCGTACATAACACCCAGGTTATACTGGGCTTTGGCATTGCCCTGGTCGGCAGCCAGACGGAACCACTTCACTGCCTCCCGATCGTCCTCCGACACACCCTCGCCTATGTCGTACATAACACCCAGGTTATACTGGGCATCGGCATCTCCCTGGTCGGCGGCTTCGCGAAGCGTATTGATGTCCTGAGCTACAGCCTGTGGGAGATGCAATCCGGCCAGCACGACCAAGGTAACAAGCCCAAGTGCAACCATTTCAATGCAGTAGTATCTATAGACCATGGTCCTGTATGCTGTTTATTACTGAATACGCCGGTAGCGGCTCCGGTTTCCCGTCCGGGCCACTTAGCGGCCTGCAGCCTCTCGTGCCCGAAGTGGTCACCGTATTTCACCAACATCTGCAGGAACGCATCTATTGCATTTCCGCCTGAGAGAACCACTGTGAGACCGTGCCGATCAGGCGTCTACCGCTCCAGTTCCCTCCCGCGCTCGAGACTCCGTTGCAGAAGCCGTTCCCGCACCCTGAGAGCATGTCCTGCCACATCCCGAATCGTACGCCATGCCTTGTCTCCTGTCGCCCGCATTATAAGCCGTTCCTGCCCGGGCTCCAGCTCCGCCATGCGGTCACCTACGGCGCACAAGAGCTCATGGCGGTCCGGCAGCTCCTGCACGCGCCACTCCAGCTCCTTAACACCGTCTCGCAACCGCGCCTCCGTATCCCACAGCAGCTTCCGCTCCGCTGCCGGCATTCGGCGGCGCTCCACCTCCAAATACCGGGATCCCACGTCTGCCGCCTGGCGCGCCCCCTGACGCGCCTGCACCGGATCCAGGATCCGCACTAAACCCCAGAGCCTGCGCTGCTCCTGCATCTGGAGCATCCCGAAACGCTCCGGACTGCGCTCCATTTCCCCGGAAGCGAAATCCCGCCCCCACTTCTGTGCCGTGGCCAGAAACACCCTGCGCGCCCGCTCCGGAGACGCGTATGCCCGCCCCAGACTTCGGTCAAAGCGGGATGACAAATCTGCAGACTTGCGATCGGCCTGGGTCACCTGCAGGCATCTTTCCCGGACCGCGGCGTGCTCTCTTTTGGCATGCTCCAGATCCTTCTCTCGCTCGCGCAGTTGCAGATATACCTGTACGTCCACATGCAACCGCCGAAGCACGGCATTACCCCTGAAGAGTCGCTGCGCCCGTCTGTGGACATGCCGACGCATCCGGTCGTAGGCCGTCCCTTCCGAGCGCCGCTCCGACAGCGTACGCACACGAGGCCGCACCCTGCGATATCCCTCCGGAGCTCCCCGGCCGCCGCGGCGCAAACGCCCCTGCTTCCTGCCTAGGCGCTCCATCTCCTGCAAGTACGCCGCCAGCGTCTGACCATATTTCTCCTCCAGACGGTGACGGCCTCCCGCACGGCTTACCCTCGACATCGATGCGTGACGCTCTCCGTCCGTGACCACCAGGCCCCGCTCCCGCTCCTCGATGCGCAGCCCCTCTCCCTGCAGCGCACCTACCAGCTCGCCCCACGTGCGCGCCGCCGCTACGCGCTCTCCTGCACGATCGCGTACCTGCTCCACAAACGGCCGCTCTCCCGTGCGACCAGCCTCCCGGATCTCTCCCTTCGACAGCTCCTGCGCACGCTGCCTTGGACGCTCTTCCCTGTTCGGCACGATCTGCCAGCCTCGCTCCCGCTCTATCTCCTGCAGCACCGACTGGATGCGACGGTAGTCGTGACTTGTACTCCACGCCTTGCCTGTCTCCATGTGCACGCGGCTTATCATCAGGTGCACATGTGGATGCGACGTGTCGCTGTGCGCCACCATAAAGACCTGGTGCTCCGACAGTCCCAGCCTCTCCAAAACCGCGTCGCACGCATCCTCCATGTCCCGGTGCGTCGGCGCATCCTCCGCGGGCCACGACAGGCTAAGGTGATAGACCGGCTTCTTGCAGCGCGTAGATCTCTCCGACATCAACTCCATTTCCTCGGCAGCGCCGCGTCCATCCTCGGCCAGCGTGTTGCGCGTGCCCGTCCACGCCACACGCTCCGATCGGCGCGTCAGATACCGCGCCAGACCGCGAAAGTCCTTCCCCGTAGTGACGTTGCCTATCACGAGAGTAGCGCCGCCTTCGCTTCCTCGAGCTCCTTAAGCAGCTGCTCCAGACGATGCGCCATCACCAAACGCTTCGTCCGGTTCGCCATGCGCGCCAGCTGATTGATATTTACGCCGATATAGTGCAGCTCACGCGCTGCAGCCCTGTCCGCCTTCGGCGTCAGCGCATGCCCCAACACCACCTCCCGCACGTACGCCGCCACCGGACGATCGCAGGCCGCGGCATCGCGTGCGATCCGGGCATACTCGCCGGCATTTACCGCGACGTAAATGGTACGCCTGCGGCGCCGCTCTGCCGAAAGAGAGGGACGCCCACCTTTGGGCGTTCCGGCCTGGCCGGCAGCGGAATCAGCTGCTCTGTGTCGTCTTCCTCAAGGTCGCCGCCACAGAGAGCGGAAAGTGCGGCCACACGCTACAATCCCGCTACGATTGCATCTGGCCGAGGCAGACTGCATAACGTCCGTAAAACGTTACCTGTTATCACTTCACGGAGGAAAGACCGGCCGCAGGCTCCCTTAACACCGTATGTCCACCCTCCCATTGAATACTGGCCTGTATTTAATGGGGGCGGCGCACCGGAGCAGAATAAGGGAAAGAGCATTTAATACTTCTCTGTATTAAATGCCAACAGCTCATGAGAAAAACACCCGGACGCCCGGCACTGCCGACAAACCAAAAACGATCTGTAGCCGTTTTCGCCTACTTCACGCCCGAGGAAGCGCAGCGGTTAAGACAGCGCAGGAAACCGGGCCAGTCCATGTCAGAGCTCGTACGCGAGGCACTGCTCAGCGGTCACCCGCCGCCAGGCGCAGAGCCAAACTCAGAAGAGCCGAAGCCCACCCGGAGGACCCCCGCACCTGCCAATCCCTCCCCAGACGAGGCAGAGGCCATTATACGGGCCTATGGCCAAGAGATGGGGAAGCGGGAGATCTACTCGAAAGCCGCGCTGGCGATCGCCCGAAAGCATCCTCGCCGCACCGTTGACGCCGCAGACATGGCACGGCGGCAAAGGACGTCTCCGGAAGAACTGGTAGGCTACCTCAAAGAGCACGGACCAGAGTGGGACAAGACCTGATCGCTGTGTTTGCCGACTTGGGGGCATCCGTTAACCCGATTTAACGGGAGAATCGAGCGCCACGAAGTCAGACGATCACGCCGGCGAGACCTATCACAATCAGCACACCAAGCATCCAGAGTAGCAGGTTAAACTTCGTGTTCTGGGCATCCAGCTTGGCCTCGAAGCGGGCTATGAGATTGTCGGCTGCCATGTTCTGCAGGGTTTCCATTACAAAATAGGGATCCCCGTCTTTCAGCCCGAGGTCACGCAGCAGCCGGTACATGCGTTCGTTATCGGAACCGGTCTGCGGGGTGTCGGACATGGATTGGGATGTGGAGGCGTGTCAACCTGCGTCTGCGACATAGAGGGCACGCTCACGGTTCCCGTCCGGCCCCTCTCGCCTCCGGCCTGCTCCATCCCATTTCCTTCCCACCAGCGCCCCGAAAAAACGCAAGTTTTTGTAGGGTCAGTGGCACGCAAGATATGCTATTGTTGTACAACAGCACCGACGGGAAGCACCGGGTGGCGGCTTCCTCGTGCGGAAGGAGTTCAGCCGGGAGGACCTCACAACGCAGTTGGGGCAGAGCCTGTCCAGAGACGGGGATCGCGTAGCGCGGGGAGAGAAGAATCTGGACCTTGGCTGGAGGAGGGGCAGGTGACAGGGTGATGACCTGGGCTGATATCCCGTCAAAGCGCGTTATATGAATTTGCCGGTCGCAGCCCAACTCACTGGAAGCCGAAAACTGTCAAGTGCGGCGCCTATTCCGGTGGCATTGACCGGAACCGCGGATTGTGGTATTTTCGTATGTACTGATACTTACGGATCAGGAAGATGGATCTGTATCGTGCGGCCTTTGGCCTTATGCTTCTCTTGGTAGGTTGTGGCAGTCCCGTTGTCACAGAGTTGGCGCAGCCGGATCTGGTTTCGGTCGCCCGTGCATGGTATGAAGAAGCGAGTCCGCAGAAGGACACGGGGAAAATCGGAGATTTAAAGTACGATCCCTCTCCGCGGGTAGAGCGCTTGGCACCGGACTGGAGCACATCGGCGACGTTGCTCCGCAAGGGTGTTGGAGGCTACGTAACAACTGTATTGGGGGAGGCTCTTGCCGCCAGCTTTGGCTCGCGCGACTGTTCGATGGATGCCAGCCAATGGATAGGCGTAACCTGAGACACACGGCCCTGAAATGACCAAGAGGATTTTGTTAACAGCGGTCGTTGCAGCGGCCATTTTCGTGTGCTGCGACAGCCTGAACATGATCGAGCTGGATTCAGCGACCGAGTCCGCCTCGCTGATAGAAGCCGTCAGGGCATATTACGAAACGGCTATTCAGCCGAACGGGCTGAATGGACAATTCGGCGGCAAGATCTCTGGTGACAGCACCAGGGCCACCGTCCTCGCGGAAATGGTGCTGCAGTATCCACCCGACTGGAGTCAGGCCGTGGCGTGGAGAGACGGAGGCGAATATCACGTCGCAACCATTATTGGCGCGGACAAGCCCGCGGTGAGCTTTTCGCATGACAGCATTGCCGTGGTGCGCACGCTGGTTGCCGATCTGGATGGTAATGGGGAGGTCGTCGGAGGACGGCTTGTCGAGTTTATCAGTCCGGATCCACTCGATGCGTCCCTATTTCAGGACTACGCGAAGCAGTGGCTGACCGGCGACTTTGATGACACAAAGATGCTGGCGGCTGAATAGCACGACCGGGTATGCGCACCAGCAGGCATATCTGCACGCGCCAAGCGACAGCGTGCCTGTGCCCGTAAACATGTCCCTGGAAGAAGTCAGCACGCCGGGCAAAGGACAGGGGATAGAAGTAGTAATCGCTTGCTGGACAACGGACATAATAGAAGACTGGACATGTGAATCCGATGGATCGGGTGGCGTCCGTTGCTGGTTGTTGGGCGTGAGTCGCCTCGTTACCTGCGTTGGCCTGTTTGATGATTGGGGCGGGGGCGGGGGCGGAGGTGGGGGCGGTTTCGTTGATGGAGGTGATGATGATGACGACGATGCCGATTGTTCCTGCAACAACGAGGATCAGTGCGATCTGGCGCAAGAATACGATGATCCCAATGACTGGCCGTGTACGAAATTCCACATAGGAATGAGGTTTGTCATAACTGGCCCTAACGAGAAGGGTACCGAGAATGGTACGCACAACGGCTACGGGTATGAGCACCCTGGGCTGGTAACCGGGTTTGGTAACATGGAAGCCGCATTTCGTAAATATTCCCCGTTCACGATAACTTCAGGCTACCGCTGCCCAATCGGCAACAGACTCACAGGCGGGTCGAGCGCCAGTTCGCATGTGGAGGGACGTGGCGTGGATTTCACCGGATATGTCAAGGACCGATCTCGGCTGTGGCCCAATGGAACTAACGTGGCAGAAAAGCTGGAGATTAGGGATTGGGCACAGAGTCAAGGAGCCAACGGGTACTACTTTGAGTCTTATGCAACTTCGACGCACGTACACCTAAGCTTTCGCTGAGACGATGAATAAACGGCTTTGGATCTACGCAGTGCTATTTGTCCTCATACCGAGTACCAGCTTGGCCAGTCAGTCGTTTTCTGCCCAAGAAATGGCGGAGCGCATATCAAGCCTTGATCCGGAACAGGCCCTTCCCGCACTAACGGCTATTCCAACAGTACCCAGCGAACTCTACTTTTTTGAGATTGCGCCAGACTACACGGTTGATCCGATAGTAGCAGAAGCGATAATAAATGCGTTCGCTTACGCGAGGGAGCAAAAAAATCTGGAATTTGACGGATTGCCTCATGACAATCGGAATGGCTTACTGAATCACGAGGGGCTTGGTGAGCAACTGCTGTTTTACACAATGGCACTGGGAGACCCTTCGGCCATTCCTGCGCTGTTGAAGGCGGCCGTTAACGGATCCATGATCCGAAACGCGATCATTGATTTTGGGCCGCAAGCGGTGCCGCATGCTATCGAGTGCGCTGCTGACCCGGAAGGATTGACTAATGCGATTGAGGGGTGTATCAACATACTAACGGCTGCAGCTAGCTTGTGGAGCGAATCCATGAGCGTGGAAACCAAAGCACGCATACGTGCGGTAGCCCTTCAGAATCTGGAAGCGCTTTCGTGGCATGCGGATCATGCAGCTGAGCTGGCCTTTGTAATCGGCTGGGACCAGGAACTCCAAGCTCTTGTACGGGAAAGAGTGAAGGACGACGGATACTATGACTGGCAATATGAGAACATGCGTGCGGTTCTTGATGGCCGTGTTCTCGACTACGTTTCCGCATACGAGAAGCGATTATCACGCGCCCGCCATTCCGTGCACTAATGTCCTGCCTAAACGTCTCCCCGCCGGAATCTCGACCTTCAAACCGGGGAGGATGTCAGGGAGGTAGTTGTGCTGTAAGCGTCCGGTGAAGTACAGGTCAGCGGCAGCTACAGGTGTGCCGATGGGTACAGGACGGCTGGAAGGCGCAGAGCAGGTGGGCTTGCCGGATCCGGCACACTCGGCGCTTGGCAGCTATGCCGCCTTGTGTTTGTCAGCTTGTCGTGCCTTCTGCCAATGATGAGGCAAGAGGTCAGCTACGCGCCTGGCCGGATGCGTCGGGATGCGCTCGAACACGTCCGTGAGCCACTCCTGGGGATTGACACCGTGTAGCTTGCACGTGCCAAGTAGCGAATAGACCACGGCTGCCCGCTGGGCCGCATCATGTGATCCCGCGAACAGGTAATTCTTGCGGCCGATAGCCAATGGCCGCAGGGCATTTTCAATGAGGTTATTGTCCAGCTCCACGCGGCCCTCATCCAGGTATCGGGTCAGCCTTGTCCAAAGGCCGAGCGTATAGTTGGTCGCCTGGCCCCAAGGGCTCTTGGGCAATCCCCCGTTCGCCTCCAGCCAGGGCTTCAGCGCTTCCAGTTCAGGCCGGGCCTCTTCCTGACGTACCTCGCGCCGATGATCCGCACTGGCACCCTCCTCTTGTAGCCTGCGCTCTATGGCGTAGAGTCGCCTGATCTTTGTCAACACGTGCTCGGCCTTCTCCGGTTCGTAGCTACGACAGTCGTAGAACTTGCGACGGGCATGCGCCATGCATCCGTAGACCGTCATAGACGGATGCGCATCGAAGACGTTGTAGGCCACATACCCGTCCGTCTGCAACGCTCCCGCATACCCACCCAAGAACGCCACCGGACCTGCACGGGCACGGCTCTTGCGATACTCCATCACAAACAGCTTCTGCTCCGGAGTGTGGTACGCCCAGTAAAAACCCCGATGGGTCTTGCCCTTCTTCTTTCGATCCTGGACCTGGATACGCGTCTCATCCGCCTGCAGATACCCGCTTAAGAGCGCCTCCTGCTTGAGTGCATCATACAGCGGCCCAAGGTGCCATGCCGACTGCGCTATCCAGCCTCCCAGCGTGGAGGTGGCAATTTCAATGCCTTCCCGCCGGAAACGCTGCTGCTGCCGGTACAGGGGCAAGTGGTCACAGTACTTGTTAACCACCACATCGGCCAACAATCCCGGTCCGGCCATGCCCTTGTCCACCAGCCGCGGAGGCAACTCGGCGATGATGACGCCGCTGTCCTCATCGGTCGGGTCCACGTACTTGGGACGATGAATCTCGACCACCTTTATCATGCTGGGCACGATCTCCAGGCACTGCGTCTTCTCCATGCCGATGCAAATGAGACCTGTCGTGTCCTCTTCAGGCTGGATTACGATCGTCTCGCGGGGCAGGTGATCCGGCAGATCCTCGAAGTCCGGACGCCGCTTGGCCTTGCGCCGCTTCCGCTTCGGCTGATCCGTCTCGGGCTCGGGCGGCAGGGGCACCTCGACCTCCATGTCGTCAAACAAGAGACCCTGCTGCGCCTCCGGCCCCAGTACATACCTTATCGCTCCTGGAGCCAAAGAGCAGGCGGAGGGCTTCAGCCAACTGTTTGTCCTTGCTCTCCAATTTCGCCTGCAGCCGGCTTATCTCTTCGCTCTGCTGATTGTTCTCCTCGGACAGGCTTGCGTTCTGCTGAAGCACCGCGGCAAGCTGCGCAGGGAAGGTCTCAACATCCGCAGAAGAGAGGGAGGAATGTGCTTCGGGCTGCATGATTGTTCAACAACGCCTGCACATGTATTGTTCCCCGTTTCCACATACTATCTATCCCGATTTTCAGCTCTTAACCGCATACCGGCGCCGGTATTTTACGGACTTCAGCGACACTCCCTCCAGTAACATCACCATCTGCGTCCACGTCGGCATATCCTCTTTCGGCAGCTCAAACGTACCCGCTTCAAGCCTTTTGTAAAACAAGGCGAAGCCGTCTCGGTCCCACGAAAGCGCCTTCAGATGGCTCCGCCTCCTGTTGACGAACACAAAGACGTCCCCCGACATGGGATCCCGCTTCATGCCGCTTTTCACCAAGGCGCACAGGCCGTCAAAGCTCTTGCGCATGTCGGCCGGCGGCCGGTAAAAGAAATACCGGCGCGAAGGCCCCAGTCCGATCATGACTGCACCAGCTGTGCCAGGTACGAGGCAGATACCGGCGCCAAGAGGCGCACGCGTATCCCGCCCGGGTACATGATCTCCACTTGCGCCTCTTCACCTGCCACGGGTCTGCCAATCTCCACAAAGGCGCCGCTGCCGCAGCCTCCAGGCGATACTTCCGACGCCAGTAAAACAGCTGCCCATACGAGATGCCGCGCTCGGCACAGAACGCTGCAGCGGTCTGGCTGCTTTCTTCATACTGTTCCATGAGCGGAAACATTTCTTCCGCCGTACGTCTGGGCTGTCTCATGCCATCCAGGCTTTGAGTCCTCGGGTCTATGAGTAATCTCCCGAGAAATCGTCACCTTATCCAGATGGGTTTCACCGCACGCTTACACTTCAATGATGCCTCTCTGGCGATTGTCGGCGAAATGACGCAGCAATTGAACACTAGCGGCCTAATTGATGCTTCAAATAGAGTTGACCTCTCAAGACTGAAGGACTGTGTTGCCAAAGTTATGTCCACTGCGCCCCGTGTTGCAGGCTCTCTTATCAACATGACAGGCGAGGATATTGACGGCATTGTTGATGCACTGAGAACTGACGCAGGCAAGCGACTGGACCTGTATGAGGAACAGCTTGCTTCTGTAGATGACTTTCGCTCGGAGTTGAATAGGGTCGCACAGAGCATTCTAGACAAAACCGGGAAGCCGTTAATTGTGCTCATTGACGAGTTGGACCGCTGCCGGCCGACTTATGCAGTAGACTTTCTGGAAGTGGTCAAACACCTGCTGTCAGTAGATAACGTAGTCTACGTGTTTGCCATGAACCGGCCCGAATTGGCTCATGCGGTCAGCGGCTGCTACGGCCCCAAGTTCGATGGCAATGGGTATTTGCGTCGCTTTTTTGACATCGAATTCAAATTGCCACTCCCGTCCCGCCAATCATTTATTGGCTCAATTCTCGAAGAGTTGAGGCTGAGGTCGCGAATGCCAGACCAGGACGCTTGGAATAAAGCAGCAGGATTGCTGCATGCGTTCTTTGGGGTAGATACAATAGGCTTGCGGCAGGTTCAGCAGGCACTATATCACTCTCGGCTGGCGTTGGAGTTTGCACAGTTGGATACAGCCAGGTTTCCCCACTACGTAGAGGACCTTTGTGTCGCACTAATAATGCGAGTCTACGATCCAGATATGCCCAGAGCATTCCTTCGTGGTGAGAAATCGGACAAGGACGTAGTTGAAAGCCTGCTACCTTCAACCGTGAAGGACGATACGAATCTGCTTTCGCAGCGACTATCGTTCGAAACCACAGTCATCAGGGCGGCTCAAGAAGTCGCGGGCGTGAATGTATTGACGCAAGAGTATACCACCACGCCTTTGCTTCAGTCGTATAAGAAGTACCTTGAATCAACTTCCGAGGACAGTCGGGCCACCGCAGAGGGGCGCCATGCGTATGTAATAGTGGGGAGATTTGAAGGGCCCGCAGGTGCGGACATCTTACGTGGATTCAAGTTCGCAGTTGAACAGCTTGAAGTGCTGGAGCTATTGGTGGATTTCAAATAGCGGTCACCTGAATACAGTATCCGTATCCGTCAGATGGGCTCACGGAGCGGAGCCCGAAGCCCGCGTGTCCCCGGCCCCGGATCACCTTGGCCTTACGGGCACGGGTCCATCCCCGCGCCTGCGGGGGGCATTGTAGCACCAGTTGCCGGCTCAGCATCGTCTATTGCGGGCCCGGTGCGGCGCGTCATAGGTGTTGTGGCATTGCTGACACCAAGCGCGCAGGGCTTCGTAAGGAGTTGTTCGATGAGTCGTGATCCAGATGTGCCAGCGTCAGCACGACACGGCTGCCGGTAACGGGATGAATGCCGCCATGGATGGCACGGCAGTCAGGCACGCCGACGAACCCTGGCAGTACCCACGCGCAGCCGTGAGTACTGCAGTGCAGATGGTCTTACACTGCTTGCTGTGGATTGACCTGCCCAGATAACGCCTCATGTTTTCTGGCTTGGCCGGCATGGATGATCGTAATGAATCAGCCCGTCGCATCGTCCGCCCAGTCTCTTGCGTACCTTCCGGACGGACTCACATCGATCACGACGATGCTGATCTTCGCCCTGAGCCCCGGAGCGAGCGCCTCTTCGAGTCGTTCCTTCAGCTCGCCCGCTGTCATCGGCTTGCGTCCGTGAGGCGGCGGCACCATTTTCCCGTTGTCAGGCCCGAACCATAACGCCAGGTAGATGCCATAACCTCCGGACTCCGGGGCTCGCGTGTACTTTGCCACGAGTTGTTTCTCTACGCTGCGCCAAATGTCGCGATGCGTGTACTTCTTGATCTCTATCGGGATCGCGAGTCGGGAGCCGAACGCCACGCGGATATCCGCCCTTGTGTCATCGGCATATCTACCCTCCGGCTGCGCATCGACTTTGTACCGCTGCAACTCCCGTTGCAGGTCCGAGAGCAGCACGTTACGGCAGTCGTCTTCGTGCTGATGGGCCACGAGCTTCCGCGATCTAGGATCTCGGTGCCAATACTGGTGCCAGTCGCTTGTGGAGCCATTCCGGATGCGCTGCGCCAGTTGTTCAAGGACATCAAGCACGAGCGCAGCAAGGTCCGCAGCGCTGGCAGGGGCGCCGCCCCGGAGAGCCTCCTGGATCAGTGCTAGGGAGCGGACTTCCTGCCAGGCCACGCGGCGTTTCTTGGCCTGAGCCTCTTGCGCCCGCGCGATTTCTGCGCTCCACGCTTCTAGATTAGGATCGGATGCCAGCGATTCGAGCGCGTTGGCGGCCTCGTCATAGGCGCGACCGGCGAGTGTTTCGATCCACGAGGTGAGTAGTGGTTCAAACTTCAGTTGGGTCGCCTGCTCGCGCCCATAAAAGCCCGCTCCTTCGGGCGGCCTGAATCGCCGCATGCGTCCCCCGAGTGTCTGGATGAGTCTGGCCAACTCATCAGCGTGCCAGTCGTCAAGCGAAAGCGAGGCGCGCCGGCGCCGGTCGTGTGAGACAAAAAAGTCGACGACATGCCGCACACGAGCATCGCCGCCGGTCGCAAGGAAGTCTACCAGGGAGGGCAGGCAGTTATCTTTGGCAACGAACAGGCCGGCGCAAAGCCATTGAGCCCGCTGCGCCAGGTCCATGCCGCTACGCAGGAGTCGCCTCAGTACGAGGTCTCGCAGCTCATCAGCCGGCATTCCACTGTTTCCCAGAGCGGCCCAGAGGACCAGGCGCAAGGACTCTAACTGCGGCCCATTGCACCGCGTAGGGAAGACAGAGAACATCCGCCTCGCGGCGAGCGCTGTCACGCGCCCGTATGCCGGATCGAGGGCCATGTCATAAAGGTGCTGATCCGGCGGCTCCTTTGTGCGGACGCGGGCGTTGTGCACCGCGACCAATGCATCGGCTACAGCCCTGGGATACGAGTCCAAGGCTCGCAAGTACCAGGGCGGGCGAGTGTCTTCCTGGACGAATGGACCGTTCTCAGGCGAGTAGCGTCTGCCGGGCGATCTTGAGACGAGATAACAGCCCAGCGCTCGCCGCCTTCCCTTCGCGCCCAGACGGTCCAGCGTATCACCTTCCCTGCGTTCCTCCTCCGCCATTCCTGCCAGGAAGGGGAGGGCGAAGTACGACAGTCTCTTGCTCTCATGTAGTTTAGCGATCTGGACCAGATCCGGCAGATCGTCCCGGTCCAGTAGGCTGCGGAATCCTGCCAGCGTTGCTTCCACGAGCGGCTTGTCGCCGTCCAACCGCAATCTCAAGCGAGCGAGCGGAGCACCGTCCGGTCCTTGCTCGGCGAGACCATCAAGGTAGAACTGGGCAAGTTCGTGGAGCAGTGCAGGCTGGCAGCGTCCTTCCGCCAGTTCTGCCGCGTGCTGCCGCACCGCCGCCACCTCTGCCTGCCGCCGTTCCCGTATGCGACGCTGGGTCTCCGCCGCACGCTCCTCCCACTCGGCGACCTCCCGATTACAGAGCGCCTCGCCCTCGAGGCGTTTGTTGTTCCACTCCAGCATGGCTGGCGTGTTTCGCACGGCTTGCGCTACTTCGCCGTCGGATAACGGTGGGCCGTAGCCCTCCTGCAGCCGGATTGCCCACCCAGCGAGTTCCTCCGCGATCTTAGGCCGGCTGTCCCACAGCTCTGCCGCGCGCGCAAGACACCACTTACGAAACCCGGCCGGTGCCTCCTCTCCCAGGAATTTGCGGCCGACCGTTTTGTTGAGCAGCTTATGCCCGATCTCGGTCTCTCGCGCGCGAAGGCCAAATTCAACGAGCTCATATTGGACGCGTCGGCGTGACTGCAGCCAGGTCCTGATCGCGTCCTCAGCGTCGCTGTTGGAGCCACGGCGCGAGCGAGATCCGTTACCCGCTGGGACCAATCGGGACTGCTCAAGGTCGACTTCGACGAGCCCGAACCAGCGGTAAATCCCGCGTACGCCCATTTCGTCCCCGAACAGATCGAGCCCGCGCGCGAGAAGCTTGAGAACAATGTCGTCCAGCCGGTGGCCCGCCAGCCTCGGAATCAATTCGGATGCGCGATCGCTTAGCGAGTCGAGCAACTCCCTGATATGCGCATCGCTCGAATTGTCCACCAGACGGGTCCAAAATTTCTGATAGTCGTCAAACTGGTGTGGGTACGGGCGGACTGCGAGATGGTCCCAGATTTCTGAGGGCGGCAGATCTCCCGGATACAGGAGGTCGAGCAGGGTGCCGAGCAGTTTGTAGCGTTCGTCCGGCAGGTGCTCATTTTCAATGTCTTCGACTAGCCCGCGCAGCGTGGCGCAACGGATCGGGTTGGCGCAAAGAGCCTGGTCAAGGGCGACGAGGGCGCGACAGCGGACTCTGGACCACCAGGTGGTATCTCGGACGATTGCCAGCAATGCCACACGATCAGAGTCCGATTGCGCTCCGGGAACGTGGCTCCCTTCCGGGCGGCCGCCGTGGAACATCCGCGAGAGGCCGCAGAGCAGGAGAAAGACGAGCTGCTGTCTGGCATCGGAGCGTACCGAGGAAGCGGTCAACTCCCAGAGTGCCGACTTGCCTTGGCCTACAGCCAAGGCGCCGAGGGCCACCGCCGAGGGCCAGGCGCTCTGGAGTTCGATGCTGCTCTCAAGATTCTCGAACAGCTCCCTTCGCTCCCTGTACGTAAAGCTGGTCGCGTCGCCTTCGAACGCCACGGCGAGCGGGTCCGCGCGAATCAAGGTCGGCCTGGTTTGGGGGTTCACGGCAGCGAGCCAAGCGGAAAGCCCCCGGAGATCGGGCAGGGGGATCCCATCATGTCCCATGAGCAGCGACAGCGTGCGCCGGACGGTCACTCTGTCGCGGGCGCGGATCCTTTCGTCCAGATACTTTGCACCCAGAAACTCGGCCAAGAGCCGATGATTCGGAATTCGGAACGTGGATGGCCCCCTGAAAAGTCGAGACTCCAGAGCGGCAAGCAGGGTGCCCCTGTTCCCACCCTCCACCTCCTTCAGGGAGAGGGTGTCGGGATCGTCCGTATCGGTGGCGGTCCAACCGCCCTTGCCAGCGATCAACATCAGCGCCGCCAGCTTTCCGGCCGCGCTCAGAATAGCAGCTCGGGAGGGTTGTGCGATCCCATGGCCGGCGTACCCGTGCTCGTTGTTACGTTCCTTGGCGAGCTCCTGGCAGGCGCTCTCGAAGGCCGCGCTTGGGCTATTAGGCCAACCCGCCGCCCCCACGGAGTTGAGGAGTATGCCGAGCAACTGTGGATTCCAAAGGAAGCTGTACAGCCCGTGCTCAAGAGCCGCGATTTTGAACGCGTCTGCGTCGTCTCTCTGCAGGGAAACGATCTGCCGAACGCCCTCGTGATCCAGCGGGTTCAGCTGCAGGACCCGAATCGGCACAGCATCCTTAAGGGAGGAGAGTTCCCGCTGGTCTCCGAGCCCCAGCCAGCTACCGGAGCGGCACGACAGGCGGAACTTGGGGTTACCCAGCTCCTCGAGCCGGTCCAAGATCCTGTCCAGCGGCCCTCTCGGATCCGCACCGCTGGCACGCACCTCGTCCAGTCCGTCAATGAAGAGCGGCCCTCTTCGCCAGTCGGGGTGGCTATCGAGGCCTCGGCTTATGAAGCGTCTCGCCGGGATGGGATCTGGAGCGCCCACTCGCCGGGCTTCCGTCTCGAAAGCTGTGCTCTTGCCCAGCCCCGGTTCGCCCAACAGGACGTAGCTGTGGTCCGAGTGAAAGTGGGCCAACGATAGGTCCTCATGTCCGTACCGTTCGCTGTCTGTTGGCTCAATCAGGCTGACGGTGCGGGGTACAATCGAGCTCATATCTCTTCCAGCCAATCGTCAGCGTCTCGCGATAGGAATTCGTTGAGTGGAATTCCACCCGTGCCCGCCACCATCGTTTTGCGTTTGGAAAGCGGGCGGCGAAGGCAGCCAGGCCCGATTGTCTCCATGATTTCCCGCTCTTAACTTCTACCCCGAGCAGGTGGGGACCGCGCACGATGACGAAGTCGACTTCATGCGGAGGATCGCGCCAGAAATGGAGCCGCGTCGCGGCGCCTCGAGTGTTGTAGAGGTGAGCGCCCACTGCGCTCTCCACAAGTCGACCCCAATAGGACCGATCAGCCAGTGCCTCTTCAAACGTGTAACCGGACGGTGCCGTCATTAGCGCCGTATTGAGCACGTTTAGCTTGGGAGGAGAGGCTCTCCCCACATGCGGTGCCGGCGTGTATCGGGACAGGGCGGTGACTAAGCCCGCATCGGAAAGGAGATCGAGGTACCGGGCGACGGTCGTCGTATTGCCAGCGTCCTGAAGCTGGCCGAGCAGTTTGTTGTATGACATGAGTTGACCAGAATACTGGGGCGCCAGATCCATCAGCTGGCGCAACAGCGCCCTTTTCCTGACACGTGTCAGCCCAATAATGTCCCGGTCTATGGCGGGCGCGACGATCGAGCGCGCGATGTAATCTTGCCAAGCGGTGAGCCTCTCAGTTCCCGTTCCGTGAGATAACGCGCCGGGATATCCTCCAAAGAACAGATACTCCTCAACGGTCAGGTCAAATGCTGTCGCCATCTCCCAGAGTGACCAGTGGGTGGTCGGCAAGGCGTCGAACCGACCCACTAGGCTCTCGTTCAGGCCAGTCAGCATCCGCCAGGGAGCCGACCCCAGTATAACGACACGGAGGGGGTATTCCATTCGCCGATCCCCGTCCCAGAGTCCTTTCACGACGTTTGACCAGCGCGGGACGAGCTGAATCTCGTCAAGCACCAACAGGAAGCCTCGGTCGGACCGCAGTGAGGCCCGGCGAGCTCTCTCCCATAATTCGACAAGCCACTGCCCGTCGGGTGCAGCGTCGACCGGCACGGCTTCTATGGTTCCCAGCGAACGGAACTCGGCAGGGGTTGGATCGTCCATCGCGACGTAGCAACACGCATAACCCGACTTGGTCAGCAGTTGGCACGCTTGGACCGCGACCGTCGTCTTCCCGGTCTGTCGAGGGCCGGTAATCGCGACGATCCGCATGGTAGAACTTTCCTTCACCAGCTGGACTATCTGTCGTACTTGCGTGCGTTCGTAATTGTTCATGCGTCAAAGATACTAAACTGAGAAGAATTACGCGATGACGTACTAACTCAATCCAACCATGCGATGACGTTAGTAATTTCTGTTCCTTGTTTTGGCTTGATAATTCGCGCTTATCAGTAGATGGTCTCCAGAATCGCCCTGGACCGTACCTGAATGCGATCGGGCGCGATCTACGGCGATTCTGACGTGCTCCACCCGCGGTTGCGTGCGGTGATCTCAGGCGCCGTACAGGGCCTCCTGCCGGTCGTTCATTCCCGTTTTTTGAAGCTTAAATTCTTTCCGATAATAACACGTCGGGGGAAAGAATTGAGCGCCGTTAGCCCCGTGTCATGCCCTCATCCCCGGCACTGGATCACGGAGCGTCGGCCCGCGAGGTTAAGGAAATCATCGGGCATGTGTCACTGGCGACCAGCAGCAGATGCACTCATGCTCGGCTGGCCCCAGACTCGCGTCCCCTCCTTATCCTTCAAGAACCGGTCCCTTCAATTGGTGCAGACTATTGACATTCATCAACTGGCCAACTGCGCCTCGCCCCGAGCATTGAGATTTCCGGATAATGTGTGCACGCCGAGTGATATCTCCGTCCAACAGGGTTGACGCGCATCGGGCAGGACGAGTTCAAGATGTGCACGCGACTGCGGTGCACTCAGCATCCGAAGATTCGGGTGCTCTCCGAACATGCCGCTAATCGATGCGGCATAGTTCCGAGAGTTAGGAAATGCTTACGGGAAAACGATCAGGCCAAGCCCTTGCGGCGAGATGTGTCACTACCTTGGAAGCCCGACCTTGCCTGTGGAAGCTGTCGTCAGTTTATCGGCCCCATTGCGTCTTCCAGCTCTTCGGAAAGATCTCTTTTGAGCAAGTCAAGTCCCAAGGCAATAATGGTACCATTCTTGTCAACCAAGATAGGCCATGGGTATGCCGATATTTCAAATGCACTCACCGCCGCTTCGAAATCTTCGCTTTCCGCAATGGAATGGAGCCATGGCATAGGAAACTCGCCCACCCTGAAGGCGGCTATCGATTCCTCGTTGTCCATCATGGCAATGCTCAAAATCTCAAACCCGGACTCCCGGTATTTCTTGTAGGCTTCGTGGAGCTCAGACATTTGTGCAAGCGAGCCCTTACACCATGTGCCCCATAAGTCCAGCAGGAATACCTTTCCACGCAGCAGTTCGTCCGTATACGTTACGCTTTCTTCCCCCAGCGCTGGAAAGCTGAAGGCCGGGATGGTTTTCCCGGGCTGGAGCCTGCGCTCAGGGCTGAAGTTCTCTCGTGCACGCTCAGCCTGGGAGGATTCCGCGTACTCTCCCTGCAACTGGAGGTAATAGTCCCACTTGAGACCCTCGTCACCGATCTCGTGGGCCATCGTAACCCCGGCCAGAAGGAACTGTGCGCGCACCTGCGCATCGGCATGAACATCTATAGCCCGCCGGAGATAGGAGTGGACCAAGTCCGTATCATTGGCGCGGTAGTCAATGGTCTGAATGAGAAGTGAGGCCTCCAAAGCTCTGCGCGTAAAGTAGGACCACAGGACGGACGTGGGGGCAACTGCATTCAGCACCTGGCGAGCAAGCAGCGAATCCGCTGCTGCCGGCATAAGCGAATTAAAGTAACGCAGTAGCAGCCATTGGCGTAGAGGCCCATCCTGCAGAGCTGCGATCCGATCTCGAACAGGAGCCTGCAGCCTACCCAACTCGGCCTCGTACTCCTTTTTGTCGATCTCGCCTCGGTGCATCGCCCAAAAGGCATCAAGCTCAAGCTGTGACTGCCCCTGTACGAACCAGTGTGCGGCGGCAATGTCGGCAAGCACCGGCGGGTCGGTCTCAATGCCAGCTTCAGCTTCATGCTCCGGCAACTTGGCGGGATCGAAGGTGATTTCCGCCATCCCGCCACTGCTCGGCATGACGCTGAAATAGTCACTAGCCGCATCCAACAGCGGACCCGCTTCGCTGAAGTCCAGCCGGTCGTGCTGAGTGCCAGCCACCATCGCGGTCCAGGATCCGCTCTTCTGAGCCCTAACCTGATAGGCGAGGGTGTCGGATTTGACTGGCACGCGGACCCCATACGTACCATCAGGTCGCCTATCCATCAGGTGCCGAATCGCTTTCGAGGCGTCAGTTGTTACAACCCAAACGGAGTCAAGGTCTTGCGATACATACCTCGGTGCCAGCCGGATGGTTAGGTCAATGGGTCCGTCCCCTAGTGCAATGAGCGGGAAGTCAAGGGTTTCGTGGTATGCCCCCATGGCGTACAATCCATATCCACCGGGCTTGGGAAGCACAAGCGAGTGTCCTCCCTCCTCGTCTGTCTGCGCAAAGAGTGATAGCTCGGTGCCTTCCCGCAGCGCTATGTGGGCCTGTTCCATTGGACTGCCGTCGTAACCCAGCAGTGTCACATTCAACGAAACCTGTGCGCGGGCTGAACCACAAAGGCTCAAGAACAGGATAGCAGTGAAGAGTGTCTTTCCTGGCTTTCTCGTGTAGTTCAAGGTGCTCCTCGGTAGTTTACAGGCAGCCAAAGATATGCATCCACCAATGTTCACATAGATGGATTTCTCCCAATAAGTCTGCCTTTGAACATCGACTTTGCATTCATGTGAATAATCCATGTTAAGATACTGACTTTATCGGATGGCTATTGTCAGGATGCTCAGGGCCAGGCGGTGTTCCCAGGCGGGTTGGTGCGCAAGATGAAGGCCGGTTCCATACGGTCCTCTCACGCGGCAACCGCATTCAAAAAAAAAGCGTCTTGTGATCAAGGACAACAATCCGCGAGCGTCACATAAGAGCGCATTATGTTACGTCCAGACCCTTCCCACAGCTCGGGGGAACGGTGCTGCAAGCGCCGACGTGGTGGAGTGTGTAACCTGCCCGCATCACGAGGTATGATTTCATTACATATGGGCAGAATGCCTGGAATGCGGCGCATGGGCCGAGGCTCGCTGGCCGGACTGTCCGGTATGCGGAAAGAGCATTGAGCCGCGGGGTCCGTATGGAGAGTGGGGATGCTGTACGGATGGCAAAGGGATGGGTCCCGAGGTAGTGGGCAGGTGGAGATACGGGCCGCCGGATGACGCATTGCCGGAATCCAGTGCCTTTGGCTAGCGACCGCGTTCCCGTTGTCTATGGTGGAACCTGTAGCGTAACGCAATGTGACCCCGTGCCTTATTTGCACGGTTCAACACAGCGCCATGAGCAACGGTGACAGGATTTTCCGGCCGTCACGGTCTTGAGCCTTTGGAATCCGGGCTAACCATGCGCTCGGCCCCCCCCGCGATACTTGGAGATCGAGCTGTAAAGGATGCGTACGGGGCAGGTCTGCTTGTTTGGACAATAGGTTAGCACAGAGAGGAACAGGAGCTCGGGTTAAGTCCGGTACGCGGGTCGCGTGTACTACATACAACTCCCCCTGCGTTTTCGATCGCAGGGCGCAGGGCCTCTTCGGAGGCCCTTGCTTATTATGGCAATTATAGTGAATACCGCCCGTTACGTCGACGAGGAGTGGCAGGAACCCGGAAGGCCAGATCGGATACAATACGTTGGCAGAGAATACGTAGAGGTAAGAGAGTACGAGAGCAGAGAGTGATGTCACAGCATAAAATAGCGACCAGCCATACCCAGGTTTGGAGCAGAGCCAAGGCTGCTTCTTGCGCGCACAGAATGGAAAGGCAACTCCAAGAAAGGCTTGCCTTGGTGAACAGCGAGTTCTTCCCTGACTGGGCGCGAGAGGAGATAAGTGCGCGGCTGGACGAGGACACGCTTGATCTGAACCGCCTCATCAAAATAGTGGAAGAGGCGCGCGAAGACATGTTCGATTTGCAAGCGTTGGCAAGAGACCCGGATGTTCAAGACACCTACTCATTAACGCAACTAAAACAAAACTTCAAGCAGTATGACGCACTACACGCTCTGGATCAGTGACAGAGCATCTAAGGAGCTAGAGAGCATTCCAAAGAAATACCGAAACAGATTAATCGAAAAGATCGAGGCACTACAACAGGACCCCTTTCCTGTGTCCCACAAAAAACTGAGGGGGAAACTGAATTTGTGGCGGATACGCCAAGGGGATTATCGTGTCGTCTATACGGTGCAAGGAGAGACTGTGACCGTGAAGCGGGTCGGTCACCGATCGGAGATCTACAGGCAGTAATCCATACAACATGCGCGTGGTAGGGATGCGAAGGAGGTATATTCCCCGATGTCTCGTCTCCCATCCATAGTCCCGTATGGAGGCTTCTGCCTCGTCAGGGGAAGGGCTGACAGCGGCCTTCCGTACGGGTTCAGGCTTGTCTGGCAAGCGTTACGGATGTCGGCCCTGGAAAGTGGCCGGGACCCGTATCCGTAAGAGGAGTCACCAGGTTTTCGCTGCGGTGGCATCCGGTATATCTCCGACAAATAGCGTGAATTGAACGACGGGGCACAGAAACGAGGTCGTGCCTGAGCAGGACGGTCCTGCTTGATTAACGTCAATACTCGTTTGGGTAGACGACAATTAAGATTTTATAAAGAGAGAGGCCGAGCAGCGAGTAAGAGGATCGCCGGGATATGAAAGACAAGCAACTAGGAACTGTCGAGGCTCAATTCGAGACGGGTCTCAAGTACGCCGAAGGCCATGGAGGCGAAAGGATTACAAGCGGGCCGTGAAGTGACTCCGGAGGGCGGCAAAGCAGGGACACCCTGAAGCCCGGTACCGGCTGGGCCTTATGCATTCTGCAGTTTAGGGGACGAGCTTTGTGAAAGCGAGCGATGGCATGGCCCTGCCTTCCTCGGCGGCGCCATAGCCAGTATCGAACAAGCGCGGCGCAGGCGCCGCCCTGCACGGAAACGCATGCCATTCTCAGGGATAGAAGAATCCGGCATTCATAGGTGGGCGTTGACCTTCGGGAGAGAGCTAGCTGGCACAAGCCGGTGCCTTGGATTGCGCCGATGATCATGGAGAACAAGATCAGTATTCGGAGAGTCTGCCTGCGCAACTGGAAAAACTTTTCCAGTGCCGACGTCGCCATAAGAGATCGTTTTTTTTTTGGTTGGACCGAATGCCTCCGGTAAATCCAATTTCCTGGATGTATTCCGTTTTCTGCGTGATTTGAGCTTTCCGGCAGGGGGATTCCACGAGGCGGTCGGCCGCAGGGGTGGGGGCCATTCGCTGCCTGGCGGCGCGTAGAAACTCCGACATAACCGTCCATATCGAATTGGAACAGGACTCAGGAGACATTCAGTGGAGTTACACGCTTAGCCCGCATCGCTCACCAACTATATGAAAACTGAAGTAAATCAATCGTGACTAACCCGCATCGCTCACCAAGATCTTGAATCGCCGGGATTGGAGGTGTTTGTAGGCAATGGGTCACAGTCTGGGAACGCGAATGCTGATCCCCGATTTCTGAAGCGTTTAGTCGGCGCTAGTAAGCGCTGTTTTGGGCACGCTTCGAGCGGGAAACAGAGCGTTTGTTCGCCTACCCGTGCTTCTTGGATACACGTATCCAGCAACCACAAAGTGGAGTCCATCAATCTCTGGAATAGGTCGGGCCAGGAAGTGTCTATGGAGGTGAGGTAACCGTGGTGGCGTGCACAGCGCCACGCAAGTTGCTAAGCACGCGAGAGAACAGCAGCTGCCACGGATATGCCGAGGGCAAGTACAGACGGCGAAAGCTTACCACAACCCGTACTGCGATCTTGAACAGCCGATCTCGGATAGTAGCGCACTGCGCCTGAGCCATCACTGTGTCCTGCAAGCCATAGACCTTGATGATGCTCATCAGGATATTGGCGACAGTAGAATAGTACAGGCGCAGTTGGTTGCTCTGCATCAAGGACGTAGAGGTTCGCTCAGCGAACAGTGAAAGCTGCTGCTCCTTGAGCCGGTTCTCCATGTCTGCCCGCGCGCAATACAAATCCTCCTATACTGTGCGGGCGTCGTAGACGTCTTCACCATAATTGGTAACCACAAATCGCGCGTTATAGCCGCGCGATCCAGGCAACCATTCCGCCTTGGCTACCACGCGCCGAGGACAGCTCCAGCTCTCCTTCGTTTGGTACTCGAAGCTGCGGAAGCGCCGCGAAGGCTGCCCGCTGGCCTCGCATGTTGCCTGACTCTGCTGCATAGCCTCGTCAACTATGCCCTTTAGCCGGCTAATGAGAGCCCGACCCAAGATATAATGCAGGCCCTGCGCTTCGCACCATGCCATGATATCTTCGCGGCAATAGCCTGCGTCTCCACGAATCCAGATGGGTACGTGCGGCCACCGCGCACGGATACGCGCTACCACCGCCGCTAATTCCTCTACGGAGCCCTTTGATGCGTCCATGTTCGAGGGGCCAAGACAAGCTGTCAACACATGCATTCCGCTAACGATATACAGCGGCAAGTAGCAATAGTGACCATAGTATCCATGAAAGAAACTCCCCTCCTGTTTGCCATGAATCGGGTCATCTGAAGCATCGAGATCCAATACGATATGCTCTGGCTGTTCGTGCGTTATATCCATGAACAAGTCCGAGAGCATGGCGTCGATCTTTTCAGGATCCGCTACGATGCGCTTGTATCTATGCGATGCGGCCGTTTCCTTTGAGCCAAGCTCCAGTCGGTTCAGTGTACTGGAACCCGCCAGCGGATGCCCTTGATCGCGTTCCCGTACCCGGTGCGTACCCGTTACACCTTCGCAGCCCACGCCCATGGCCAACACAGCATCGTCCCGCAGGCGGTCATGGTCGTTCACGTCTTCGTAGCCCAAGCATATCCCGTAGACACGTTGCCTGAGCATCGCCTCCACGGAATATTCGACCCTGCTGGGATTGCGGTGATCCGTGAAACAGGTGGCAAAGCGGCCGATGACGTCGAACATGCGGTCGGCCTCGCGTAACAGCAACAAACCTGCGTCCGAGGACACGGCGCCGCCGCCGAACTTTGCGATCACTTTACGGCGTCCCAAGTCCTCGAAACGAAGCGTTTCAGTATGACAGTCTGTGTTGTTCACGTGCGGTGCACATTGTGGTTAGAAATGACTGTATATCATACACTTAGGTCTGGTTAGAGTTTCATTCTTAACTGCACTGGTGAGCTATTCGGGCTAAGGGCTTTTTCAGTCCTAAAGGAGCTGATATTGGCTCGGAAAGTCCTTCTA
The DNA here is from genome assembly GCA_965216255.1 of Rhodothermales bacterium. Taxonomy (GTDB): domain Bacteria; phylum Bacteroidota; class Rhodothermia; order Rhodothermales; family Bin80. The sequence continues at coordinate 484,558 of OZ244148.1, read as the reverse complement.
CAGGGTGATTCAGGATGCTTGGTAGTCTGGATTCCGGCAATACGGGCTCAATTCAGCCCCACATCTGTGAAAGCCCGACAGGCTCCTAGGCGCGGTTGATTTTGCCGAAGTTTTGAACTTGCAAGTTACCCCGCCCGTATATTGGGCATGTGGATAACGTTGTGAATCACGCTGGCGCCAGCAACCACCGGGCCAGCACAGCCGCATACACGGTACTTACTTGGTTATGGTTGTGATCGGCATATTGTCCATGCACGGCATGCTTTCGGTCTGCAGTTCACGGTATCTTCGTATTTATGAATATACCACGAAGGCAGGGCCTGTTTGAAGCGCCATGCGTATGATCGGTGCCCCTTAACAGTAAAGAGTGCTAAATGAGTGAATTACTCACATCGCAACCTTTCCCAGTAGCCGAGGATCGTATGATTGACCACGAGGTTAACCAGGTGGTTCAGGCTCTACGTGAACAACTCAAGTCGGGTCGGCTAAACGCAGATGACCACGATAGCATGGTGTCAATCATAGTTGCGGCATACACATTTAGATTGATATGCAAGGCCGCTGATCAGGTTTTAACGCCAGCATTCATGAATCTCCATCGCAGTATGGTAGATATTGGACGATACATGGAGACCCTCCATGACTAGCAAGGACGATACGGATAGTAAGAATGGGGCCGATTCCCCCGCAAGCGAGGAATCAGGTGATGATCAAGTAACTCCTACCGTTGCTAGTATTGATGGCGATGCAGTCGTAAATCAGGACGCAATTGATGGTGCTTTAACCAAAGTTCGGCAGTTGTCTGCGGGATTTATGTCGGGCCCTCCGTGGCTAGCTCTAAAGGACAAGATCACACCTGAACACATATCAACAATACTCAATGGTGCTTCTAAGCAGAACGATCTTAGCCATCAAGACAATAAAGAATCTAGGCGATACAAAATGTGGTATACCCTTATTGCCGTAGCTGTATTCGTATTCTTAACTATGTACGTGATGCCCAAAGTCCAACGAACTGTATTCTAGTATAATAGAAGCCGTGTTGATGCTGGCTGGCGGTTTTGGTGCCGGCTATGGTGTTAGGTCTAGGATGGATCGACGTGCATAACTCAATACTTCCTGCATAGTTACGCCACCAACTCCCGCCACAGCAGGCGTTTACCGACCATAGAGGCTACGACGTGGGCCATTTGGTCTGCCGTGTCCATGCCACGAACGTTGTGCTTACCGGCGAATTGCGCCACGTAGCGATCCAGATGTTTGGGGCTCATGTGGTGATACACGCCGTGATAGGCGCGCTTCAACACGGCCCAGAAGCTCTCCACGCCGTTGGTGTGGGCTTGCCCGTTCACGTACTCGGATACCGAGTGCTTCACGGATTCGTGGTTCGGAATTCCCTTGTAGGCTTTCGCGTCGTCCGTTTCCGGCAGCACGTCCATCCGAAACGCCTCACGGATTCGCTGCAACATGAACCACGCGGTCGGTTGGCTTATGCCCAGATCGCGGTGCAACTTCATGCTGGAGACGCCTTTAAGGCTTGTCTGTTTGGCGACATTTAGATAGTACAGCGGTGACAAATAAAAATAACGGGACTTAAAGTGTCTTTGACAGATGAATATAAGCGTGGAATCCAGGGCCTAACAGGACCGTTCTCCGGACACGCGGACGACGTTCGGAATGGGTGCATGAGACTCAGACAGATGATCCAGATCAGTTTCAGAGTCAGCGAGGAGAGATGCGTATTCTCCCGCCCCGGATGGTTAAGACTGTCCGACCTTCCAATGCCGACCGATGCTCTTTTATCACCGTCCTCATGAGCGAGATTCGCTGTTGTGCAGGAACATCCGGAAGTCGAATAAGCCCTGCATGGGGTAGGTCGTACAAATGAATGAGCACAGCAAAATCTGTATCTATGGTGATCAGGATTCGCTCGTCTTGAGTAGCCCGCTTTAAAAGTGCCCGATCCCCGGGATCGGGCCCGAGTTCACGTGCTTCTTGCACATCATGTCCTTCCGCGTGGAGCCAGTACGCCAGTCTGCGCCCCGCACAACGATCGACAAGAAATCTCAAGCTTGTGCTATTGATATGGCAGCCAGCGTGTCGCCCGTGATGACAGCATGAGCGTAGGCTGTACAAGCGCGAACGTCCTCCGATTCTAGATCAGGATAGTCATCCAGAATATCTTTCGGAGTAAGGCCCTGTGCCAACAGGCTCAAAATTAGTTCCACCGAGATGCGCATACCACGAACAATGGGCTTGCCTCCGAAGATGTCAGGATGAGCCGTAATACGACTGAGCAGTTCTTTGTCCATTGCCCTGTATGTAGGTGCCTTTTGGATCTAGTTTAACCCAAGATGTCGTCGGGCCGTTCCCATGTCCGAGGACGAAATAGCCATCCATAGATATTGCTGAAGCAAGACAACCTACTGAAGTGCAACGAACACCACGTCCCTCTACCCGGTGTCGCCCCGGATTATTCACCAGCCACCAGTATACAGGTGTAGACAATGGAAATGGGGCTGCTGGAAATGGTATGTTTTATTGCAAGGCAGCAACATCTTCTTGGAGCCTGCTACCGAGCTTGTTTTGGCTTGGATGCAGGGCAATCAGCCCCGCGAATGGCCTGTTTACGAGGCAAAGGCGTACCGCGAAAACGTACCTCTGCCTTTGATTAATCCCGTACAGTTCAGAACCGGTGCTGCGATAGTGGCACGGCCTCATTCCAAGGCAGCCCACGTCAACTGCTGATAGCGCCCCCAGAACCGTCGCCGGACCCTGAAGGCCATTCGGATCTCGAGTGCGCCGTGATAAGGCGCGTTTCCCTAGTGGGTGCGAATCCCACCTAGCCAAAGAATCTATGCCCGCGCTGCCCTATAGCACGGCTTTTACCGAGTCAGGCCTCTGCCCGGCGACAAGTTGCAGCAGGGCCGTTGTATCTACGGTGACAGGGAATCGGTCCCGCATATCCTTTGCCAGGCGCTCCTCGGCCGCGCGCACGCGGGGTAGCCTCGAGGCCATGCGTTCGAGATTGTCATACTCTTCTTCAAACGTTCCGGGCTCCTCCCGGCCTGTCAGCTTGATCAAATGGTAACCGAATGCACTCTGCACTACATCGGAGATGTCTCCAACCTCCACGAGGCCGAAGGCCGCCTCGAAGAACGTCCTGTCGAGATTGAAAGCGTCATGCCGGAACGTGCCAATGTCGCCGCCGCGCGTATTACTGTTGGGATCCTCCGAAGCATCGGCAGCAACGGCCTCGAATGCTTCACCGGCATCCAGGCGTGCCTTGGCCTCACGGATTTTTTCCAGTGCAGCCACGGAGTCGACTTCAGTGCCGCCCTGAATCCGGGTTATGATATGGGACAGGTTAATGTCGGGTACCGAGGGCGTGCGGCCGTGCACCTTGAGAATGTGATACCCGTACGAGGTCCTGAATACAGGCGAAATGTCTCCGACCGCGGCGGTGTACGCCATATCCTCGAATATCTTGATCATGCGGCCAGCGCTGAAGCGTCCAAGGTTACCACGATACCCCTGTGCCGCATCCGACATGCGCGCTGAAGGATCATCCGAGTGCCGCATAGCCAGGTCTCCGAATTCTGCTGCCAGCAGCGCCGAGTCGCGCACGGCAGTCAGTTTACTATAGGCCGCCATGGTATCTGCAGGCAAGGCATCTGGTGCAACGCGGACCAGGATGTGACTGGCCTCCACGGTTTCCTGTCTTTCTTGGTACAGGTCGCGCAGCACGGGCTCCATCACCTCCCTGTCTATGAGGTATGGACGGGCGAATGAGCTGCGGTAGCCATGCAGTTCCTCCTGGATGGCGGACCGTTCGTAGTAGCCGGACTCTTTGGCAGCGAGGAGCTTGATGCGCAGGTTTACATACCGCTCCAGAAAATCCTCGTAGGCGGCCATTGAATCACCGATTGCGGTCTCAAGGCCCGCGCTGGTTCGCATGTAGCGGGTCTCATATTCCTCCAGGGTCAACGGCTCGCCGTTCAAGACGGCCACGACCGTGGGCTCGCTCTCCACCAGACCTGATACGTGGGAGCACGCACTAATAGTCAGGCCGAGTAGCAATGCCGTGCCACCTGTTCCGCGTAAAAGCATCAGACCACCAAGACTTTTAAATAACCCAAATGTATCCGCAGCTGCCGAAGCTGGCGCAGTCTCGGCAAACGACGGCACATTGTGGCAGCTCCATAACCGCAGTGGGAGCGAACGCCGCCATGGACGAGACTAACGGGCGGTGAGATCCCAAGAATTTACGGGGAGTACACCCGCGATACGCCGCCGCAGCGTTATAATAGGTAGGATTCAGCCGCAAGGCCCCATGGCCAATCCGTCCGTCCGCATCCGCTTTGCTCCGAGCCCAACAGGATACTTGCACATAGGCGGCCTTCGCACGGCGCTCTATTGCTTTCTGGTGGCTCGGGGACTTGATGGGCGCTTCATATTGCGCATCGAGGACACGGACCGAACCCGGTACGTACCGGATGCCGAGCAGGATATCCTGGATAGTCTCGGCTGGGTGGGCCTAGTGCCGGATGAGGGGCCAGCGGCTGGAGGTGCGAGCGGTCCGTACCGGCAATCGGAACGCACCTATCTTTACCTGCGCCATGTAGAAAGATTGCTGGCCTCGGGCCACGCCTATCATGCATTCGACACGCCGGAAGCCCTGGAAGCCATGCGCGCCGCCATGGGGGCGGCCGCAGGCTATGACAGCACGCAGAGGCAGCGGATGTGCAATGCGCTTACGCTCCCCAGCTCAGATGTGGATCGAAGGCTTTCCCGCGGTGATTCCCATGTGATCCGATTCAGGACGCCTGATGAGGGAAGCGTGCGCTTCACGGATCTGGTGAAGGGAGAGGTTGAAATCCCGGTGCACAGTATCGATGACCAGGTACTGCTCAAGTCTGACGGGATGCCCACGTACCACCTCGCCAACGTCGTGGATGATCACTTGATGCAGATTTCGCATGTGATCCGCGGAGAGGAATGGCTGCCATCCGCGCCCAAGCACATTCTGCTGTACCGTGCGCTGGGATGGACGCCGCCGCAAATGGCCCATCTGCCACTCATTCTTAGTCCTAGCGGGGGAAAGCTCTCGAAGCGGAATGCAGCAAGGCAGGGCATCCCGGTATCGGTCCGCGACTACCGCGCGGCGGGCTACGAACCCGAGGCCCTGGTGAATTTTCTGGTATTCCTCGGGTGGAATCCGGCAACGGAAGAAGAAATTTTCTCTCTCGGTGACCTCATCGGCCGCTTCTCTTTGCAGCGCGTCGGGACCAGCGGTGCCCGCTTCAGCCTCGACAAGCTGAGATGGTTCAATCAGCAGCATCTCCGCCGACTGTCCCCGAACGTGCTGATCGGCCGGCTTCGTCCTCTTCTTGAAAGGCGCGGACTTGCGGCGGACGATGCCTACTTGCTGCGCGTGGCAGCGCTCGTCGGTGACAGGGTCCATCTGGCCGAAGAGCTGGTGACCACGTACGCGTATCTGTTCCAGGACCCGGTGACGTATGACGAAAAAGGAGTTCAGCGGCGCTGGAAGGCAGACTCACCCCGCCTGTTGGCTGCGTATGCAGATCGCCTGTCTCAGCTGCAGCCTTTCTCCGAAGCCGAACTCGAAGCCGCGCTTCGGGTGCTTACCGCTGAATTCGGTGTGGGCGCCGGTCGACTTATCCACCCTGCACGTCTTGCGGTAAGTGGTACCACGGCCGGTCCAAGTCTCATTGGCATGCTGGAGGTGTTGGGCCGCACCACATGCGTCCGCCGCATCCAGCATGCATTAGGCGCCATGCCGGCGCAGACGTAAGCAGCGGTGGGCTATCCGTAGTTTAGGGGACGAGCTTTGTGAAAGCGAGCGATGGCATGGCGCTGCCTTCCTCGGCGGCGCCATCGTCAGTATCGAACAAGTGCGGCGCAGGCGCCGCCCTGCAAGGAAACGCCTGCCATTCTCAGGGATAGAAGAATCCGGCATTCATAGGTGGGCGTTGACCTTCGGAAGAGAGCTAGCTGGCACAAGCCGGTGCCTTGGATTGCGCCGATGATCATGGAGAACAAGATCAGTATTCGGAGAGTCTGCCTGCGCAACTGGAAAAACTTTTCCAGTGCCGACGTCGCCATAAGAGATCGTTTTTTTTTGGTTGGACCGAATGCCTCCGGTAAATCCAATTTCCTGGATGTATTCCGTTTTCTGCGTGATTTGAGCTTTCCGGCAGGGGGATTCCACGAGGCGGTCGGCCGCAGGGGTGGGGTGGGGGCCATTCGCTGCCTGGCGGCGCGTAGAAACTCCGACATAACCGTCCGTATCGAATTGGAACAGGATTCAGGAGACATTCAGTGGAGTTACACGCTTAGGTTTCATCAGGACTCTCAGCGCAGACCGATGGTGCGTAGCGAGCAGGTTTTTCGGAATGGTATAGCTCTGATTGAGCGGCCGGACGAGCAGGATAGGAAAGACAGGGTGCGACTGACGCAGACGCATCTCGAGCAGGTGAACATGAATACGAGGTTTCGCGAATTGGCGGGATTTTTTAAATCCATACGCTATCTGCATATCGTTCCGCAGCTCATACGTGAACCTGAAAGATCTGTAGGCCGCTCAGATGATCCGTTCGGGGGAGATTTTCTACAGCAGATTGCTCATGTATCCGAAAGGACCCGTAGGTCGCGACTGAAGCGTATCCAGAATGCGCTTCAGATTGCGGTTCCACAGCTCGAGGAGATAGATCTCTGGAGGGATGATCGGGGTAGTCCTCATTTGCGCGGCAGGTACAGGCACTGGCGCCAACACGGAGCGTGGCAAAGCGAGGAACAATTCTCGGACGGGACGCTGCGGCTTCTGGGTCTTCTCTGGGCAGCCATGGATAAGGGCGGCCCACTACTGCTGGAAGAGCCGGAATTATCTCTGCATCCCCAGATTATACGGGCCGTTCCCCAGATGCTCGCCCAAGTCCAGTGGAAAACAGGGCGGCAAGTTTTTCTCAGTACACATTCAGCAGATTTACTGCAGGATGAGGGCATCGGCCTGGACGAAGCGCTCCTGATTCTGCCAGGATCGGAAGGAGCGGAAATAATTCCCGCTTCCTCAATGCAAGAATGCCGGGCTTTGTTGGAAGGCGGGCTGTCCTTGGCCGAAGTGATTATTCCTAAAACTGCTCCCGCAGAGGCGATCCAACTATTCCTATTTGGAGACTCCTGAAGACTTCCATGTCAGTTAGTGTTTCCGCAGCAGTAGAAGGCAAGATCGACGAAGCCGTTGTGCGCAGACTCGTTCTGCACGCCGGTGGCAGCATAGGCACCGTACACGTAAAGAACGGTAAAGCTGCCTTGCAAAGACAAATTCTCGGGTACAATAGTGCGGCTCGCTTTACACCGTGGATGGTACTCGTTGACCTGGATATTGACGCAGCATGTGCACCGCAATTGCGCAATCAGTTGATCCCGGCTCTGTCGCCAAATTTATGTTTATGCATCGCCGTGCGCCAAGTAGAAGCCTGGCTGATGGCTGATGCTCAATCACTCGGACAATACCTAAGCCTCAGCCCAGGTATGTTTCCCAGAAAACCCGAAGAGGTTGCCTATCCAAAGGAACAATTGGTATCCATGGCGCGCCGTTCCAGAAAAAAAGCGATTCGACTGGGAATGGTTCCAAGGGAAGGTAGTGGCCGCCAAGTCGGGCCAAGATTCCCTGCACTAATGATCGAATATGTGCTTGGCCGTTGGAGGCCTGAGACCGCGGCCACACGTGCGCCCAGCTTGGCGCGGGCAATCCAGCGTCTTGAAATGCTTGTTGATACCGGGTAATTGTGGCGGTCCGCGTTGGAGGGCGTCAAGGCTCACGCGTAGCGGCGCTGCTTTGGCTTCAGCAGAACAGCGTAGTCCGTTAAATGGTCGTAGCTGAACGCCGGGCAGACCGGATTCATTGCCAGCCCAATACCCCAAATGTGAATGTAGCCCTATGGCGAAGGATTGAATGCTGGCGCGGCCATGCGTGCCTGATGGTAGCGAGATTTCATTCGCCGAGTCTCGCAATTGCAAGCTCTCGAATCAACCGGGGAGAAGCCTTTCCGGAGGTTTTCTGCATGATCTGGCCAACGAAGAAATTCAGAAGCCCTTTCTTGCCGGCCCGATATGCAGCGGCCTTGTCAGGGTAGCGGGATATGACATCATCCATCATCCGGCCCAGAGCCATAGGGTCGTGCGTTGATTCCCGGTCTAGCCGCGAGATAATCTCCGAAACGCTACCGCCCTTCCGCAATAGCTCGAAGAGCACCTGTTTTCCGGCGTGCGTGGACAGGCTGCCGCCCCCTACGCGTGTGGCAATTTCGGCCAGCTGTCTGGGTGTAACCAACGAAGAAGTAATTTCTCCGCCATCCAGGGCCGGCAGGAGGTAGTTTGTCATCCACTTCGAAACCGTCTCTGCATCACCGTGCCTGGCGGCCTCTTGCATGAAGGCATTCGCCCCGGGGGTGGCTTCCCGGATCCCATCCCGGGAAGCACGATGACCGGCGATCGGGCGCTTCTTGTAAGGGATGTCCGGTTTGGCAGCGGGATCCGCTTGGCCATGCCCTGTCGCCGCTCCCTTTTGATCGGGTGCTCTCGAGAAGCCATCCCGCAGAGGGACAATGCGGCAAAATACAGGCGCATCGGGTAGCGAATCTTCGGGGTCGCGCCAGAAATATCCCAACCGCGTAAATTGGTAACGTGTGCTTGATCCATCATCCAATATACTTGGCTCTATTCTGGCGCCCAGTCGAATCGTTATGGAAGCAGGATTGAGTGCCGCGACAAAATCCTCCCCTGGATCCTCTCTGACGAATAGTCTCTCGTATAGACGTACCTCTGTGCGGATGGACGCATCCGCGTCTACCCAATGGATCGTGCCGCGGGCCTTTGGCCCACGGCCGGCCGTGCCACTCATTGTCTCTGGAAAATAGCTACAGCGGAGTTCGGCGACGGCCCCTGATTCGCCGCGCACTACGTCGTCACACCGTATGATGTACGCATGCCGGAGCCGCACGCAGGCTCCGGGGGACAGGCGACGAAAGCCTTTTCGGGGATGTTCCTCGAAGTCGGAGCGTTCGACAAACAGGGACCCGGAAAACGGCACGGCACGAAATCCCTCTCGGGGCACGTCGTGGGGCCAGTACGGGGCCTTGAGCGTTTCCCTGCCATCGTAGTTTGTGAGCGTAACCCGCAGTGGGTCGAGCACGCACATCACGCGCGGTGCCCGGTGGTTGAGATCCGTCCTGATACAGAAGTCGAGCAAATCCGGGTCGCTGATGCCATCGACTCTGGTAGTGCCTACCCGTTCGCAAAAGCCGCGCACGGCCTCCGGCGTAATGCCCCGCCGGCGAATGCCGGCAAGCGTTGGCATGCGGGGGTCATTCCATCCCGCCACGGCACCTTCGTTTACAAGCTGCAGCAGCTTGCGCTTGGACGTGATGGCGTAGCCGAGGTTCAGGCGGGCGAATTCGTACTGAAACGGCCGGGGATGGATGCCTAGCGCATCCAGGTACCAGTCATATAGCGGCCGGTTGACGGCAAATTCCAGCGTGCAGATTGAATGGGTAACGCCCTCTATGGCGTCACTCTGACCGTGGGCCCAATCATAGAACGGGTAAATGCACCAGGCATTTCCCTGCCGGTAATGGGTCGCGTGGCGGATCCGGTACATCAGCGGGTCCCGCATCTTCATGTTGGGATGGGCCATGTCGATACGGGCGCGGAGAACGCGCCGGCCGTCAGGAAATTCGCCTGCCCGCATGCGGGCGAATAGATTCAGGCTCTCTGCTGTGCCCCGGTCCCGGTATGGACTTTCGCGTCCAGGCTCCGTGACAGTGCCGCGGTGCATGCGGATTTCATCTTCACTTAGGTCATCTACGTAGGCCTTGCGCTTCCTGATAAGGTCCACAGCCCAGGCATAGAGCTGCTCAAAATAGTCCGACGCATAGAACTCCTTTCCCGCCCAGTCATAGCCCAGCCACTCCAGGTCGCGCTTTATAGCCCGTACATATTCGAGGTCTTCGGTTTCGGGGTTGGTGTCATCAAAGCGCAGATGGCAGGCCCCGCCATAATCCCGGGCCAGCCCAAAATTCAGCGAAATGCTCTTCGCATGCCCAATATGCAGATACCCGTTCGGTTCGGGTGGAAACCGGACGACGATTGCGGTGCGGCGCTCGCCTTGGAGGTCGTCGTCAATGATCTGGCGAATGAAGTCGCGGGGCTGCCGCATTTCCGCACTGTCTTGCCGCATACTGCTCCGATTTGCGTGACGGGCTCTTACGCTGCCGCGGACGAAAGAATTCCCGATGCTACTATCACGGGACAGGCCGGTAGGCTGCAATAACCCTGCGGGCGGCCTCGAGAGGCGACATGATCCCCGCCGCCACGGCTTCCTGTAGCTCGCCCAGCATGCTACGCGCCTCCAGAGAGGCAAGGCAATCCGACACTAGCGCTAGCTCGAGGGCTTCCATCACGGCGTCGCGTGCGCCGGCCTTGCGCCGCCTTTCCAGCTTGCCCGAAGCCCGAAGGTGCTCCGCCATCCTTTCTACGCGGCGCCACACCGATTCCATTCCCGCGCCGGTGAGCGCAGAGCAGGTCTCGACGCGTCGAAAACCGCCCGTGTGCAGCGCGGCGGCACGCCGATAGTGGCGCTGCGTCTGGCTTGCCTGCTGCATGTTGTCCCCGTCCGCCTTGGTCACGACAAGAAGGTCCGCGATCTCCACGATGCCGCGCTTGATGCCCTGCAACTCATCTCCGGAACCAGGCTGGACCAATAGCAGCACGATATCTGTAACCGCGCGCGCAGCGAGCTCGGACTGTCCGACGCCGACGGTTTCGACCAGAACAAAGGCAAATCCAGCGGCCTCGCACAACTGAATGGCGCCTCTGGTGGTCGGCGTGATGCCACCCAATACGCCTCCTGACGGGGACGAGCGAATGAAGGCGCCCGGGTGCCCGGCGAGGCGGGGCATGCGTGTCTTGTCTCCGAGGATGCTTCCGCCCGTTGCCCTGCTACTGGGATCAACGCTCAGGACGGCTACGCGGAGACCTCGCGCCACCAGCAGGCTGCCTAGCGCATCAATAAAGGTGCTCTTGCCCACGCCCGGGGCACCTGTTATCCCGATACGGAGTCCGGAACCTTCGCTGCAGGAGCGCAGAATGTCTTCGGCTTTGATCCGATCCTGTACCCGCGAGCTTTCCAGAAGCGTAATTGCACGCGCCAAAAGGGCCCTGTCCCCGCTCCGTATGCCTTCCGCAACGTCTGTGGCCTGCGGCATTTCGGGTGGGCCGGCGGGAATCCCGGAAAGTGGTTCAGAAGTCGACTCGCCCATTCGATCATCCCGCCGGGGAGGGTGGATCCGGATTGGTTTCGACGCGGTCCAGGAGCAGTTCGAGTATCCGCTGCGCCGCACTGCTTACCCGGGTGCCGGGCCCAAAGATGCCTGCGGCACCGGCTTCGTAAAGCATGGCGTGATCTTTGGCCGGCACGATGCCTCCCACCACGACGAGGACATGTGCGGCGCCGCGGTCCTGAAGCTCGGCTATCAGCCGCGGTATCAGGGTCTTGTGCGCACCGGCGAGACTTGAGATGCCCAGTACGTGCACGTCGCTCTCGATCGCCTGTCGGGCCACTTCTTCCGGCGTCTGAAAAAGGGCGCCAATGTCCACGTCAAAGCCTAGGTCGGCAAAGGAAGTCGCGATAATCCTGGCCCCTCGGTCGTGGCCGTCCTGGCCCAGTTTCGAGACCAGCAGGCGGGCCCGTCGCCCTTCGAGGGCGGCGAACCGGTTTGAAAGCGCCCGGATGCCTAGTAACTCGTCTTGCATGGTAGCATCGGCAATGTATACGCCGCTTATGGCCGGACTGGTAGCCCGGTATCTGCCGAAGATATTTTCCAGTGCCGTGGAGATTTCGCCCAGGGTAGCCCGGGCGCGGGCAGCGCGCACGGCGGCTGGCAAAAGATTTTTCCCGGCCGAAGCTGCTGCAGACGAAAGTGCCTCGAGTGCCGCCTGAACGCGCGCTGCGTCCCGCTGCTCCCGGACCTGACGTAGGCGTTCGACCTGGCGCGCAAGGACGGCACGGGCATCTACCTCCAGGAGTTCCACTTCCTGCTCACTATCGCCGCGAAAGCGGTTCACGCCGACTACCACGTCGCGTCCGCCGTCGATACGCGCCTGTTTGCGCGCCGCAGCCTCTTCTATGCGTATCTTCGGTAGCCCTTGCTGGATCGCCTTGGTCATGCCGCCCAAGGCCTCCACCTCCTGCAGGTGGGACCAGGCCCGGCGGGCAAGCCCGTCCGTCAGGGCTTCGACGGCATAGGAGCCCGCCCACGGGTCAATGGAGCGCGTGATTCCCGTTTCATGCAGCAGAAAGAGTTGGGTATTTCGCGCCAAGCGGGCCGATCTTTCGCTGGGTAGCGCCAGCGCTTCATCCAGTGCATTGGTATGCAGGGACTGGGTATGGCCCAAGACGGCCGCCAGCGCCTCTGCCGTAGTGCGTACCACGTTGTTGTAAGGCTCCTGCGCGGCAAGGCTGTACCCGGAGGTCTGGCAGTGCATGCGCAGTGCCATGGACTTTGGATTGCGCGGCTTGAACGGGGCTACGAGTCGTGCCCAGAGTATGCGAGCGGCGCGTAGCTTGGCAATCTCCATGAAGAAGTGCATGCCGACGCCAAAGAAGAAGGAGATGCGCGGGGCCAGATCATCAATGTCTATGCCCCGAGAAAGGCCGCGTCGCAGATATTCCAGGCCGTTTCCGAGTGTATAGGCCAATTCCAAGTCTGCCGGCGCGCCCGCCTCGTGCATGTGGTAACCACTAACGGACACGGAGTTGAAGCGGGGCAGGTGCTTGGCAGAGTAGGCAATGATGTCGCCCGCAATACGCATTGACTCCTCAGGCGGGTAGATATACGTGTTGCGGACCATGAATTCCTTCAGAATGTCATTCTGAATGGTCCCGCGTAGGGCGCGGTTGGCCGCTCCCTGCTCTTCGGCAGCAACGAGATAGAAGGCCATGACGGGCAGTACCGCCCCGTTCATCGTCATGGACACCGACATGTCTGCCAGCGGGATGCCGTCAAAGAGAATCTTCATGTCCTCGACCGTGTCAACGGCCACGCCCGTCTTGCCGACATCCCCGCTTACCCGCGCATGGTCTGAATCATAGCCGCGGTGCGTGGCTAGGTCAAAGGCCACGGAGAGTCCCTTCTGTCCTTCAGCGAGCGCCCGGCGGAAGAACGCGTTGGTGTCTTCCGCCGTCGAAAATCCCGCGTACTGGCGGATGGTCCATGGACGCGTCGTGTACATGGTGGCATAAGGCCCTCTAAGAAACGGGGGCACTCCGGCCACATAATCCAGATGGTCGGCTGCCTGCAGGTCGGCCCGGGTATAGGCGCTCCTGACCGGGATACCTTCTGGAGTATCCTGCCAGCCCCTGTTGTTTGAGGCTGCTGAGTCAGGTGGCGGCCGGTAGGCCCCAAATGGTGGCCGGTTAATCTTCATGTCTCCGAACTCAGCTTGTCTAGTAGCGATCCGATGGCGCGGGGGATGTCCTGGCCAGGGTACAGGCAGGCCTCTACGCCGGGAATGGGTGAGACGGGCTTCTCGGCAAGAACGCCTACGACAGGAAACGGCAAGGATTGGGCCAGCGACGCCACGGCGGGCAGGACCGTGACAACAAAGTCATACGGCGTCCGCGTTCCTTTCAGGCTTCCTTCCTCGAATTCGATTCCGGCACAGCGTAATTGGCGCCGTGCGAGCTGGCGAAGCCGGGCGCTACCGCCTTCCAGCAGGAGGCACTGCACGGGCTGCGCGTTCACACGGAGGCGCAATGCTTCATAGGGCGCGGCCGGCCCGGTCCCCGGCGTCATCCCTTGTAATGCATCGTTGCGGGGAAAATCGTTTACTCCGACCATTGTGCGTTCTCCCGCCGCGACTTCCTGGGCATGCCGCATGCCTGCGCGCCGCAGCATAAGCTGGAGTTCTCCAGACTGCAGCGCCTGGAGCAGTCCGCCAGCGCTTTCGTACTCACGGAAGCGGCCCCAGGCTGCGAGGGCCATCTCTTCAGTCAGTCGCTCCACGAAATAGGAGCCCCGGGCCGGGTCAGCCGTCCAGCCTAGGTGCGCCTCATGCTTTAGCACCAGCTGCAGACTTCGTGAAAGCCGCGGAGCCAGGCGTACAAGAGGAGGGACGCTGAGCGTATTGCATCCTCCGATGACGCCCGCCATGGCCTGAGAGGTAGCCCGAAGCAGATTTGACTCGGGATCCAGGCACGTGTGCCGGTACGGAGAGGCCACGGCGAAAACATCAGGCTGTACGTCCGGGGTGCCGTAGGCTTCGAAGAGCTGTCCTGCGAGGTGCCTGAGTGCCCGCAGTTTGGCGATCTCGGGAAAGAACTGCGTACCCACGGCCACCCTGAACGAGATGGCCGCGGCGACGCTGGCGGCCGGCAGACCACGATGGGTCAGTTGCGCCAGGAGCTCACTAGCGGCTCCAATGGTGCAAGCGAGTTCCTCAATGGCTGTGGCGCCCTGTTCGTGAAAGACCGCGGCGTCGATCCCGTACACCCTGAAGTGCGGCGTATGCGGTTCCTCGAGTAGCCCCGGGAGCGTGTCGTACCGGGGCTGCTGTCCATACCGTAGGCTGCCGGTAATGGGATCGGCGACCATGGACCCGCGAAGAGTACTCAGGTCCCGTGTGCTGGCAAGGAGTGAGGGGCGGACCCCCACATGGGGGCCGTCCCAGTGGATGGACGTCGCGTCAAGAGACAGGTTGCTAACCAGCTGCGCCATCTCGGCAGCGACTGGCGCCCGGGTCCGAGACGCAAACCCGATGGCGGTGGCACCGCTCGAAAGCGAGGCGGCTGCCCCCGTCGCGGCATTGGACAGATCAGCTATGTCAAACCATTCGCAGATATGCCAGCCGCTGCTAATGCCCGGGTCCGGCGCACCCCGAATGTCGCCAGCGCGGTAGAAGGGCGCAAGTCTCAGGCCGTCACAGGTCCATTCCAGGTGGCTTGGCTCATCCATGGCCCGCGCAATTGCAGCCAACCAGTCTTCGGTGGGTACCGCAGGAAAGTAATCCTTAAGCGCAAAGGGGGCGGCGATCATGAGGGTGTTCCGCTAGTGCATCAAAATACATGAATTATTGTATCTGGCAGATACCAGGTTCAGGGGCACCTAGCTTGGTATGCCATCGGGTTAGGCCGGGGGAATCACAAGGTCACTCTGCAGGTATGGTAGACCGCTGCCCACGAGAGCCTGTGGTGCAAATCAGCCCTCGTGCCTGGTGCTGCCGGAGAGTGTTCAAGGCCTCTATCCAGCATGCTTCTTGCTGTGGGAAGTTGAGTTGGTAGTACGATAAGGGCAGCCGGGCTCTTGCGTTGGCTGGTCCACATGCCCTGCAGCCTCAGATCCTCAACGGCTATACTAGCCGAATGATGCTTACCGGTATGCGAAGTGGTCCTTTGCGGTGCCGCACGGCCATGCGCCGGGCCTTATGCGGGCCATAACTCGCTTCTTTTTCTTGTGGTTCGTGCTTCCGCGTCCGGCAGGGGATAATGCGCATTGCAGCCGTTTGCGCTTTCTGTCATTCACCCGTTTGGCGACGTAACGGGCGCCGTTAGACAGACCGCCCTGGACCTTCACGCCTACCTCCATGCCTACCGTGTCCACGGCATCGGGGCCATCTGGCTTCGTGCATGGCTGTGGTTCGTAGCCGCTGGGGTACGCACTAGGCGCACTAGCTTAACCGTGCCCATGATGCTACGCTTGCCCTGTAGGTGCAGCCCCCGGACGCTCTTGACGCTGGGGGCCCAGTTTTGGCCGCTGCACCTGGGTTGTACTGCATTGCAGGTCAAAGGAATGCATGTTACGACCAAGAAGTGGCTATCCCTTGCGGCCACGGAAGAGCATTTCGCGGGGGCGCCGGACCCGGCAGAGGATGCTGTGCTGCGCAGCCACGTGGACCTGGCTTGTGGCCCCCCAGTGCCATCCCGGCGCAGGTGCGTCAGGCACTTGCACAGCTCAAAGAAGGTCGGCGTCCTTGCGCCGTCGGCAAAGCCCTTCCTGCAGTTCTCTACCGCTTTGTTCCGTAGCCAAGACAGGTAGCTGACTAAGCGATCTAGCACGATGTGCTGCGGCCTGCGCACACGGTTCAGACGACAGGTATTGGTGCGGCCCGCAGGAGAATAATCGTGTGCCTGTCTGTGGCACTATCACCTAGTGCCCGTCTTGGCTACTATCGCATAATTGCCCATGATAATGACGCACCAGATCGAAAATGGCCACACCGTATGCTACGGCGACGTTGAGCGAGTGCTTGAATCCGTACTGCGGAATCTCGATGGCCGCGTCAGCCATTTCTACCAGCGCGTCGCTGACGCCCGTTACTTCGTTGCCCACGACCAAACATAGGGGAAAGGCGCCTGCGGGTAGGTCATTGATTTCGGTAGGGCTATCTGTAATTTCCAGCACGGCCAGATGGTAGCCATTGGCTTTCAGGCGCCGTGCAAGGGTCAGCGCATCTTTTTCATAAGCCCAGGGAACAGAGTCTTGTGCGCCCAGTGCTGTCTTGTGTAGCTTCCGGTTGGTGGGCGTTCCCGTGATGCCTGTCAGGTATAGCCTTTGGATTCTGGCAGCATCCGACGTGCGAAATATTGAGCCGACATTGTACAGAGAGCGCACGTTGTCGAGTATCACGGCAATGGGGTGTGGCGCCGTCGTCTCTAATTCTGCGGCTGAGAGTCTCGCAATCTCGGTGGGAGCAAGTTTCCTCATGCAACTCCGTATTTTGGCAGCGAACCTACTCCCATGGTACTTGATAGTAGCCATCGACGCTCCCGCCGGAACCGGCAGGAGCACCACCGCCAGGGCAGTTGCCCGGCATCTCGGTTACTTTCTGCTGAATTCAGGCGCTATGTACCGGGCCGTGGCGTTGGCTTTCCTGCGCCGCGGCCTCTCAGCTTCGGCGCACGAGGCGCCAGCCGCTCTGCGTGCCTTGCAGATCATAGTCTTGTGTAGCAGCAGCGACCTGCTCATTTACTTGGGGACGGAGACGGCCTGGTGATTGATGCCCATAGCCGGCAGCAGGGCAGTGCCTTCCGTGGACATTGCAAGGTAAGCGTCCGGTGAAGTACATGGTAGGACAGACTATGGCTTTTTTGCGAGGGAGAATTGCGCTGCCGCGCTGACTTGGTCGAGTCCATAACGCGAACCAAACAGCGGATCATGTCTTTTCTTCAGACCCGGGGCTTTCGGTACACGGGCGCAACACACTGGACGAAAGCCTTTCGTAGGTGGCTCAGCGCCCTGCCCGTCGCGGCTGTGGACCAGGTCACGCTGCAGACGTATCTGCACAAGCTGGCGTATTTGGAGCAGGAAGTGCACAGACTGATACATATCCCGATGAATTTGAACACTCATTCCGATTGATCGGAATATGGGGATTGAGGTAGATAACTTGACAGGTGGTTTCTAAACCGAAGCTCCAATTCATATCAGCCAGGTGAGATCATTCACTCTTGATAGCTTTAGAGATAGCTTTAAAGATACGCCAGCCCACATATGCACCAATAAGAGCAAGTGGGATCGTGCCAGCCATCGCCCCTCCGAGGCCAGCTATGCCTATACTGCTTCCGAATACACCCCCGACAATCGCACCGGAGCCTATCAGTACCAGCCTAATCTTAGCCATCTCTAATTGGCGGGGCTTATTAACCCGCGCCAATTAAAGTCCGAAGTGCAACAACTGTAGACAAGGTAGTATGCCCCTGAGTAGAGACAGAAGATAGCACAGGCAACGCGGAAAACGAGCTTCTTCGGAGGGAGGGCGGAGCCCGACCGGAGAAGAAGCTGCTTGCTGGCCGAAGAAATTCGCGCTCCTTGACCTTTGAGGCAGCCAATGCCGACGGGCGAGCATGGCTCTTCCCCTGCGTGTAGGCACGCATGATGTCACCCGAACATGGTACAATGGTCTATGGGTCTTTCTGGCGACGACCCGACTCAGACCATGGACGCGGAGGCTGCCACGCCCTCTAGTGCAGGAAGGAAAACCTCCGCCGGCGTGCGGTAGGCCAAGCATCGGCGCGGACGGTTGTTCAATTGCGCTTGCACCCGCCTCACCGCTGCCGGTTCAACCGTGTGAAAGTTGGTTGCCTTCGGGAAGTACTCTCGCACCAGGCCGTTGGTGTGCTCGTTCAGACCACGCTCCCAGGAGTGGTATGGCCTCGCAAAGTAAAACGATGCGGAAAGCGCGCTGGCGATCTGCCGATGATGAGCGAACTCCTTGCCATTGTCCGCCGTGATAGTAAGTACCCGGTCCTTTACCGGACTGAGACAACCTATGATCGCATGGCGGACCCCGATCGCAGCCTTTGACGCAACGTGCTCAAGAAACGTGAATTTCGAGGCGCGATCGACCATGGATACCAGTGCTCCCTGTTGTTTCGCCCCGATGATCGTATCAACCTCCCAGTCGCCTATCCGCGTCTTCTGCTCTACAATGGGATCACGTTCGCTGATGTCTACACGGTGCGGTATCAGGCCGCGCCCAGCACCGCTCTTGTTACGCCTGTTGTACCGCTTACCACGGCGACGCAGCAGCTTGTACAACGATCCGCCAGCCGCTCGGTCCGCCCAGCTATGCCTGTAAATCCATGTGGTGCTTACCGAAACGACACCATCACGACGAAGTCGACCCGAGACCTGCTCTGGACTCCAGTGCAGGGCGAGCTTCTCACGCACAAGAGACCACATCGCTTCAGTCATCTTCCGTGGACGCAACGATGCCTTCCTCCGCCGCCCGCTGGCCAAGCGGGTAGCCTGTTGATACCGGTAGCCCCTACCTCCGCTGTTGCGATGCAACTCCCGGCTGATCGTCGATGGCGAGCGACCCAACTGTCGCGCAATCTCGCGCAGCGAATCAGCTCGCTTCCTCAATGCGTGAATCTGGCACCTTTCCTCATAGGAAAGATGATGATAGCCCGTCGCCATTTGATACCCTCCAATGATGTCTTAACGGAGCGTACCGGCATCATCTCGCTCACATGTAATCAGCGTGATGAATACGCGCTTGCTAGCGCGCTGTCATCCAAATCAAGTGTTGCACTTCGTTGTTAAATGGGCCCCGGATTATTCACATAAATGCAAAGTCGATGTTCGAAGACAGACGTATTTGGTTCGTAAGCTCTTGATTCTTATTTGGTTATACGGGAACATCGTAGTAGCTTTTTCGGTTCGAATACCGAACCATAAATACGCTCAAGGTGAACCCCATGGCCTCCAATTCAGCTGGACATGTGTTGACGGCACCCTTCAATAAGTCAATAAAAGTCACGGGGCACCATTCGGAAAAGTTAATCTCCGATGCCGGAGTCCTCCTGCTGCGGTCACTCTTCATGCTTACCGGCCTCACCGCTCGCCTGGCAGCGGTCCTGAGCGATTCCCGCATTCCGGGGCGCATTACGCATCGCTTTGATGAGCTCTTGCAGCCTGTCTTGCTGCTCTTGGCGCAGGGCAGGATGCGCCAGCGTGATATGCGTCGTCTGCGCCATGAGGCGGCCATGTGCCCCGTCGCCTCAATAAAGGCAGGGATGGGTGGGCTCTAAGACGGCAAGCCTTTGGCCTCACAGCCTACCATTTCCCGGCTGTTAGGTAGGCTGGGCACAAAGAAGAACCTGGCCAGATTGAGCGAATTCGTCGCCACCTTTGCCATGGAGCGCCTCCTGCATGCCAGAGGCGGCAAGCGCTACGATACGCTGGTCATGGATATAGACGCATTGCCCGTGGATGCCCATGCTCGGCAGCAGGGCAGTGCCTATAACGGACACTACAAGCGCAACATCTTCCTGCCTCTTATTGCCAGTTGTGCGGAAACCGGCGACATGCTGGGCGCCACGCTGCGTCGTGGCAATGCGCATGTCGTAAACGACTGCTACAACTTTATCAAGAAGATCGCTCTCAGGCTGCGAACGGATGTGGCCCGAAAGGTGATCGTGCGGTTGGACGCGGCCTTTAATAGTGGAGCGTTATGCAGTAAGCTGGAGCGGATTTGGATTGGCTACATAATGCGCCTGAAGGAAAACGACGTCCTGGCTGCTGCGGCCGAGCCCTATTTGTCGGGCGTACAACCCGAAGAGGAACAGTGCTATGCAATACCGCGCCCTGTCTTGGGAGCGCGAGCGGCGCGTCGTTTTGGTGGTGCTGCCGAATCCCGGGGAACTGTTCCCCGAGCACTTCTATCTGATTACCGATCAGCACGAGCACGCCTACTCGGCGGAGGAGATCCTGCATCTTTATCGCAGAAGGGGTAAGGCCGAAGCCCACATGGGAGAACTAAATCAAGCCTGTTCCATGGCGCTGTCGTCGTCGCCACGCCCCAAGACCCATTACCGGGGCCTACCTATTCCACGGAAAGAGGAAGCACAGCCGGAAGAAACGCCGTTTTACGCGCACAATGAAGTCCTTTTGCAGCTTTACCTGCTTGTGTACGAGGTGCTACACCTGGGTCGCTGCACAATGAAGCAGCCGGGAGCACGGCACATGCACTTGAAGACGTTTCAGAAGGATGTCTTGAAGGTTGGGGCGCTGATAGTGCGGCACGCACGTAACATCGAAATCCGGATAGCCTTCAGCGCCGTAGCGCTCTGGCGACAGTTCTGGGGGCGCTACCAGCAGCTGACGTGGGTTACCTTGGAATGAGGCCGTGCCGCGCTCGTTAGCGCAGCATCGGTTCTGGACTGTACGGGTTTATTCAACGGCAGAGGTACGTCTTCACGGTACGCCTTTGCGTCGAAAACAGACCATTCGCGGGGCTCATTGCCCTGCATCCACGCCAAAACCAGCTTTGCGGCAGGCTCCATGAAGATATTGCTGCCTTACAACAGAATGTACCACTTCCGACAGCCCCCTCTTCATTGTCTACACCTGTATACTTTTGGCTGGTGAATAATCCGGGTTAATTGGACGCTGCCGATTCACATTGCAAACCAACGTGGCCGGTTTTCACCCGGGCTGTTGCTGCGTCATTCACACACTATCCCGTCCTGGTCTGCGTCATTCATATACTTGTACGCCGGGTGCCCGCGTCGCACGGGAGCGATTCCGTGTCTTCTAGCTTCCGCACAGCTGATGTAACCGTCACAATTGTCGTCCCACCTGGGACACTCCTGAACCGGATCACGCGGTATTGACTCACACACTATCCCGTCCTGGTCTGCGTCATTCATATACTTGTACGCCGGGTGCCCGCGTCGCACGGGAGCGATTCCGTGTCTTCTAGCTTCCGCACAGCTGATGTAACCGTCACAATTGTCGTCCCACCTGGGACACTCCTGAACCGGATCACGCGGTATTGACTCACACACTATCCCGTCCTGGTCTGCGTCATTCATATACTTGTACGCCGGGTGCCCGCGTCGCACGGGAGCGATTCCGTGTCTTCTAGCTTCCGCACAGCTGATGTAACCGTCACAATTGTCGTCCCACCTGGGACACTCCTGAACCGGATCACGCGGTATTGACTCACACACTATCCCGTCCTGGTCTGCGTCATTCATATACTTGTACGCCGGGTGCCCGCGTCGCACGGGAGCGATTCCGTGTCTTCTAGCTTCCGTACAGCTGATGTAACCGTCACAATTGTCGTCCCACCTGGGACACTCCTGAACCGGATCACGCGGTATTGACTCACACACTATCCCGTCCTGGTCTGCGTCATTCATATACTTGTACGCCGGGTGCCCGCGTCGCACGGGAGCGATTCCGTGTCTTCTAGCTTCCGCACAGCTGATGTAACCGTCACAATTGTCGTCCCACCTGGGACACTCCTGAACCGGATCACGCGGTATTGACTCACACACTATCCCGTCCTGGTCTGCGTCATTCATATACTTGTACGCCGGGTGCCCGCGTCGCACGGGAGCGATTCCGTGTCTTCTAGCTTCCGTACAGCTGATGTAACCGTCACAATTGTCGTCCCACTTGGGACACTCCGGGGGTTTGTAGCCACCTGGTGGATCTGGTTTCGGGCCTATTATATGATAAAGCAGGTAGATTCCCGCAAGAGCTAAGGCAAGCAGCGCTATAACGGGCCAGGTTCTACGAATCGCGAACGGACTCTGTTTGGCGGAGGGATTTGCTGACACCAGATCAGACTTGCGCTCCAAGGCCACAGAGCTCGACTCTGTCCCCACGGGAACGTATTCGGGAATCTCCAATGCAGCGACGATCCCCCTGATTTCGTCCTGTGAGAGGTTGATTTGGCTACTATAGACCTGTGATAGTCGTCCTATCGCGCGATCAGAGTCCGTAACATGGAACCAGGGACGTGCACTTCCTTGAATCTGGTTTTCAACGAACACAATGGGCTCGGCAAATATGACCATTGCGCCGACATGCGTAAAATCGTGGTATTTCCCGACGGGCGATATGTTGAGCCCTTTGACGAAGTCTATAAAAGCATGCTTGTAGGCTCGTAACTGAAGGAATGGATTCGCCTTACTGCCGCCTCCGACTTGGACATCATCTGCACACCAAGGTCCGTTTTCCGAGTACTTGATTCTGCCTCCGTAATTCTTGAAATCAATTAATGTGATGCTGTTGCACCTGAGGACAGCTGCGTCCAGTTCCCTCCCCCCGCAGTAAAAGTTGCCGAGCAGCACAACCAGTTCATCCGATTGCCCCCAGACGCTTTCGAGCTCGCGGTATAGCTTGTCGAAGGCTCGGTTCTCGTGAGTATAACGAAATGGCCCAGATCGATACGCTTTTATCGGCATGTGAAGTGTACTCCAAACGTTGGACTGGTTTCTTAGGCGTACCCAAGATAAAGAACGGCGAAGGTACCGGGTATTGGCCAGGCAAATCCGCAGACGTGAAACGGGCGCATCATGCAGGGCAATTCGGGCCCAATACGGGCTCCTCATCACGTGCAATCAGTGCCTGTGGGCGAATGACATATACTGGCCTTTATGTTGCATTCACGGGGCCGGAAGGTGTGAGGCGGGCCGGAAAGAGGCTGGATCCGGCAGGGCTGCCTATATGTGCAGGCGCTCGTACACATGCGCCTCAAACGGCCCATAAGTGGCGAAATCGGGCTGGAATGCGGGAATATACCAGCCAGCAGGAAATGCAGGCAGGAAAAGCGGCGAAAGTGGACGGATAGGCTCAAGGATGAGGCGCCTTGAGTTTCAGGCATTATATGGAGGACTCTTCGGACTGGATCACGTTGGCTGGTCGCCACTGACATTTGCTCAGGTCGACGATCATTGCAACTGTGCCAAGAGAGGGCCTAGACTTGAGGCTGGATCCTTGGCTAACCATCAGCGTCGCCGCGACTCCGGCGCACGCCACGCGTCAGTCCTCCTGACCCATCCCGGTAAGCAGTGCGTCCCCCGAACCATGACCCGTGTGTCGGCACGACAAGGCTGTCGATCCAGTTTCGCCTTTCGCTCCTCTCAAGTAAAGTTGTTGCCCCAGCCTGCTGCCAAGTTCCTTGGGCAAGACAGCCGTCGTAATCACCCAAGAGGCCTTGGTCGGCCTCTTCGAGATGTCCGTTGGCCATCAGTTTGGTCTCTTGCATCCAGAGGTGATTTGATACTGCCCAAGTAGCCGTCAAATCGGACGTCTGGCTGCTGTCCACGACCGGGTACATGCCGTCATAAGGCTCTCCCGCCAGTTGCCAGCCGCGTTCATCCCACACCAGCGAACGGACCTGCAGCGTGGGTGGTTCACTGTTCTCTTCGTCGAAGAAGTGGTGGACCAGAAAGTAGCGGTCGCCGTCTCCCAGAATGGAACTGGGACCCGGACCCTGCCGTAGCCAGCGAAAACGAATAAGGGTGGTCTCTTCGCCACTTTCCAGGCCGCAGGCCCGGTCTCCCCGAATAGCACTCAGGTCGGCAGGCAGACGCAACGCGCCTTGCAGTTGGTTTTCGGAGTTAAGTATGAGCCACTGTACCATAGAGTCCGCCATCTGTAGTTGACCGGACGCATACGGCGGAGCAGTGGTTTGAACCGGAGCTGGAGAAGCATTTCATTCGGATTCGTACGGATATCGACCGGGCAAGTCAGCGCATCAGGCACTGGAACAGACGCGGCAACGATGTTGGCGCTATGACTGGGTGCTGGATCTGGATGTCAAGGCATTCTTTGACACGATAGACCATGATCTGCTGATGCGGGCGCTCAGGCGGCATACCGACCAGAAGTGGGTATTGCTGTATGTGGAGCGCTGGCTGACAGCACCGGTGGCAATGTCGGACGGGGAGGTACAGCAGCGGGATCTTGGTACGCCGCAGGGCGGCGTGATCAGTCCGCTTTTGGCGAACCTCTTCCTGCATTATGCCTTCGATATGTGGATGGCGCGGGAATTCCCGAACATTCCGTTCGCGCGATATGCGCACGATGCCGTATGCCACTGCCGGAGCGAGGGGCAGGCAAAGTACCTGCGCTACGCTCTGGAGCGGCGCCTTGCGCAGTGCGGACTGACGTTGCATCCGGCAAAGACGAAGATCGTCTATTGCCAGGACAGCGACAGGCGGGAGCGATATCCCAACACATCCTTTGATTTTCTGGGGTACACATTTTGTCCCCGGCGCTCAAGGAATCGGTGGGGGAAGTACTTCCTCAATTTCAGTCCTGCCATTAGCAACAAGGCGAAGCGGTCCATTCGGCAGACGGTCAGAGGCTGGAAGCTGCATCTTCGTAGTGACAAGTCACTGGTGGATCTGTCACGCATGTTCGATGCGAGCATCCGGGGCTGGATAAGCTACTATGGGGCCTTCTACAGGACCGCGCTGCGGCTTGTCCTGCGCTACATAGACCGCAGGCTTGTACTCTGGGCCACGCGCAGATACAAACGTTTGCGCGGCCATCGGAGGACGGCGGCGGCGTGGCTGCGGAGGATCCAGCAGAGATATCCCATCCTGTTTGCGCACTGGCAATTCTTCCCGCAGATGGCTGCATAGGAAGAGCCGTATGAGCGGAGACGTTCACGTACGATTCTGTGAGCGCCCGCGGGTGAAATCCCCCCCCCGGCGACTCGACGTAACATTCATGTTCAGTCGCAGCGTGCGGGAGAGCGTGTGATGGAGAGCGTGACCCGATTTCTTACACGGCGCCTAAAGCTGAAGGTTAACACGACCAAGAGTGCGGTAGGGGACGTAGCCGCTCGTTCGTTTCTGGGCTTCACCTTCACGCGTGGGCCGGTGCCCCGTCGGTGCATCGCGCCGAAGGCCCGGCAGCGCCTGAAGCAGGGGGTTCGGGAGTTGACGCATCGTACGCGTAGCGTGCGTTTCCGCCAGGTCATCGCAGAGCTATCCCGTTACCTTCGTGGCTGGCGGGGCTACTTCGGCTACTGCGAAACGCCTTCCGTCCTACGCAGTCTGGACGGCTGGATCCGTCGTCGGTTGCGTGCCTATCTGTGGCAGCAGTGGAAGACCCCACGGCGCCGCTACCGGGCGCTACGCAGGATGGACGTGTGACATTCATGGGCGGCGTAGCTCGCTGGCAGCGGACACGATCCCTGGCGGCTCACAGCCTTACCCCCGCCCTCTGCTACGCACTCCCCAATGCGCTCTTTACTGAACTCGGCCTGGTGGCCTTGGTACCCAAGCCGGTTCGCTCAAGTCCATTGAACCGCCGTGTACGGAGCCGTACGCACAGTGGTGTGGGAGGGTGGGGGCTGTGAGCCCCCCCTATCTATCAAGAAGATGCTTCGTAGCAGCACCTAAGCGCGCCGTGGCGCCGCTGCACCTGTCGTATATACCTGCGGATCTTCGGCATATCATTCGGCAACTGCCGCTCGTTGACTACCTCACCCGCGCTGCTGTCGTATATGCAGAGCGCAATGCTCTTCTTGTGCACGTCCATGCCGACAAACAGCGAGGAGGCTATAGTGAACGGTTGGGCGTATTTTTGCATGAGGCTGTTCCGGTTTGGGTGATGGATAGACGAGCTAACGTAGCTCGCCCAGCCGGAGCAGTCCTGCTATAAAATCTGTTTGCGGGCTCGCATGCGGTAGCCCAGCGGTGGTCTATTGTCTTCTCGACACATGCAAGTTGCACGGAGTAACCCCCCAGGCCTGGCTTGCCGACGTGCTGGAGCGCATTCCAACTCATCCTGCAAAGCGCGTGGCACGCCCCTTGCCCCATCGCTGGCAAGAGGCGCAGCAAGCTCTAGCATCGGCGGCTGTCCTGCAGCAATAAGGCAAGCTGCTCCGGGTTGCAGAAGGCACCGGCGTATTCAGTGCGGACCGTGAATTTCCCCGGACGCGCCCGGCTGCAAAAGGACCTATCCGCTTAGCGGCAAGCCGACCACACCCGAAAAGATCGTCAGCTCTCCCACCCGTTACAAGTCCGATCTCCCTCGCAAAAGGGGCGTAGTCTGTCCTACCCTGTACTTGCCCAGACGCTTACCCACAAGCGGATACATCTCCTGCGAACTACGTCTCGTCTTGCCCATGGGATCGTTGTGAATTGTCCATACACAAGATCCCAACCACACCGCCACCTCACAAGATGGGGTTCACCGGACGCTTACGGCCGTACTACACAAATCACATGTATGCACACAAAGTCTAATCTCGTCGATTCGTGCAGATTGGTGCCCAATACGCTGGAATTGGTAGTACGCAGCCCCAATCTGAGGTCGGAAATGACAAAGTCCCGAAAGGACCGAGCAACTCCTCCGCGCAGGAGAAGAGTTGCATTTGGTGGCTTATCCAAGAACACAGTATCTTCCTCCCAGGGGACATGGCTGCCTCCGTTGTCTTAGAGATTTGTGACACCTCTGAAGATACCGAAATCGGAGGCGCCAGTCTCCTATCTCCCCCGCCTGCTTCGGGAAAAACCACCTATCTAGTGGGTTTTGCAAGGGGCTCTTGTATACTATTCATGAGCCCACCACCACTGTGCTGGTGAACTATTCGGGTTAGCGTGGGCAAAACCGGGCTCTGCCGTATCATAGCCCTGAATTCACACGGCCACATTCCGATTGTCGATTAAGAGTTGCGGGAAATGGGGAAGGATAACCACATGGCGTCGAATGTGCTCACATGGGGATGAGACAATATAGCCACCTAGACAGACATGTCGCCTCGTACGCGGGCGTTCCCAAGATCGAGAGATGCGCCCCGGGCCATGCACACCTGTTCCTGATTGATAACCGCGTACATCAAGCCCCGCATCCCCTCCCGTGCGCCTGCTGTTACTCCATCCAGGGCGGGGCCACTGCGTCCCGCAGCATCCCCTGCTGCCAGTCTTTGCACCATGTCCTCCGCCGTGCTCACCGCAGCACTACCATACGAGCGGACCGCACGGATGCCCGGGTACCCATCTCGGCCGTCATCCTATACACGTACGCACCGGAAGGTAGCGCCAAGGCATCCATTTCCAATCGGCGCCCCCACCCGGCCTCCATCTCCTTGGGAGGTAATGCCAAGACACGCTGTCCAAGCAGATTATGCACTTCCAGCGTGATTCGGGCGCGCTGCGGGAGATCGAATTCCACGTAGGCCATAGTAGCAAAGGGGTTTGGGTAGCTCCCCCGAAGCAGGAACTCCACCGGCAGTGCACGCCCGGCACGCTGCGAGAACAAAACCTCGTCCACCAGGATGTAAAAGGTCAACTCGGCCATCGCCCCGGAGGCATCTATGGCTGAATACCGGTAGAGCTCTCGCGGAAACACCTCTGTCGGCGTACCGCTGAGCGTGTGCGCCGTGGCATCGAACACAACCCCGACAGGCAACTCGGGTGTCAAATCATATACGACCGGAGTGATCCCTCCATCTGCAGCCGGCAACAGCAGTGCTCCGATGTCCACTCCTTTGGTGAACTCCTGATCCGGAATCGATTCGGCGAAGGATAGTGGCTCGCAGTTGTTTCCAACGTGATTCTCGATAGCTTGCAGCCAGGCCTGGAAGTCGGGGGCTAGCGGAGCGCAAAGAGGCTGACCCGAAAAATACAAATAATCGAGCTCTTGCAGGTTGGTCAGGCTCATGGGAAGGGCTCCGGTCAGTGCGTTGTTGCTTAAACTAAGATATTTGAGTCCAGTCATGTTGCCCAGCGGCTCCGGAACGTCTCCCGTCAGTGAATTACCCGGCAAACCAAGAAGTTGCAGATTGGTTAGGCCGCCAAGCCATGCCGGTATCTCTCCCTCCAGTTCATTGCTTCCTAGCCGAAGGTCCTCCAACTGACTGAGGTTGGCCAGCTCGGCCGGTATCTCTCCAGTCAGTGCATTAGCCGACAAACTTAGAAATCCCAGAATGGCCAGACTGCCAAGCCCTGCCGGTATCTCTCCCTCCAGTTGATTGTTTGATAGATTTAGAGTCTCCAACTCACGGAGGTTGGCCAGTTCAGACGGTATCTCTCCCTCCAGTTCATTGCTTCTTAGCCGAAGGTCCTCCAACTGGCTGAGGTTGGCTAGCTCGGCCGGTATCTCTCCAGTCAGTGCATTAGCCGACAAACTTAGAAATCGCAGATTGGCCAGACTGCCGAGCCATGCCGGTATCTCTCCCTCCAGTTGATTGTTTGATAGATTTAGATTCTCCAACTGACGGAGGTTGGCCAGCTCGGCCGGTATCTCTCCAGCCAGTAAATTACCCGACAAATTTAGAAATACCATATTGGCCAGACTGCCAAACCCTGCCGGTATCTCTCCCTCCAATTCATTGCCTCCTAGCCAAAGATCCTCCAATTGACTGAGGTTGGCCAGCTCAGACGGTATCTCTCCGGTCAGTGCATTATTCCGCAAACGAAGGAATTCCAAATTGGCCAGATTACCGAGCTCAGGAGGTATTTCCCCTATCAATGCGTTGTCGCCAGGCACGGACAAGTTGTCACCCAAATTCAGTATCCTCAATTCGGCGAGCGTGCCGAGCTTCAGCGGTATTATTCCAGTCAAATAGTTATCCGGAAGCTCCAACTCTTGGAGCATGGACAAACCGGCCAATTCGGGTGGCAACACTCCTGTCAGCAGATTCTCCGGCAATCTCACTTGTGTCACACGTCCCATGGCCACTTCGATGCCATGCCAAGTGGCAAGATTCTCCGCGGTCACGACACTGCTGTTCGTGACATCCCAGTTGGTGTTGTTGTTCCAGTTGTCACCGTCCGTCGCTGTGTACAGCGCGCGCAGAGCACGCCAGTCCTGTTCCAGGCTGTCGGCGGGTTGCTGCGCAGAGATCCGCTCTACCCCGAAGGCCGCAACAGCGCAAATCATTACGAGCGACAGGCCAAAGCCAATCGTGAAGTGAGGTCTTCTCATGATCAAACCCTCTATTTACCCTCTTATTGGCTGCAGGGAGTTCCGATAGCGGAATATATAAGCTGTGCATGGATGATGTCAAATTTTTGGCCTGAAGAATGTCGGGGCATTGAAATGGTCTCTAGCAGAAGCGGGATCTGGCAAGGGACGGCATTTATCCCGGAATATTCACATAAATGCTATAGTCGATGTTCGAAGGTAGACTTAATGGGTTTGTAAGCTCTTGAGTATATTTCGGTTATATAAGAACACCGTAGTAGCTCTTTCGGTTCGAATACCGAACCATAAGTACGCTCAAGGTGAATCCCATGCCCCCCCCCCAGAACTGTCGCGAGAGCGCTACGAGAAACGGGCAAAGCTTGGGTCTGCAGAATGCCGCGGCTTATCTTTGTGGAGTACCCGTCAATCGCCCTAGACGGGCATATCCGGACTGCATCGTATGACAGATCCAACAGAATCCAACGTACACTCACTCCTTATCCGTGAGGAGGCACTTAGCACCCTGGATGACCTGGTGCGCAGCTCCGCCCGGCGCATGCTTCAGGCAGCGCTCGAGCGGCAAGCCGACGACTACGTGAAGGCCCATGCACACCTGCGGAATGAGCACGGCCACCGAGTCGTCAAACGCAATGGCCACCATCCGCAGAAAGAAATCCTCACGGGTGCGTCCCCGCTAGCGATCCAGCGGCCCCATATCCGTGACCCTCGAACAGGGCATACCTTCACCAGCGCCGTGCTGCCGCGCTATATGCGCCGCAGTCCGTCGTTGGCCGATCGAAGATCGGCTGATGCACTCATTCCGGCTCTGTACCTGCGGGGAGTTTCGACCGACTTTCCTCTGGCCCTGGAGGCCATACTCGGGCCGCAAGCTGGCAAGCTATCGCCATCGTCGATCAGCCGACTCAAGGGGGCCTGGCTGGAGGAATACCGGCAATGGAACAATCGGGACCACGCGGGCAAGCGGTATGTTTACCTCTGGGCTGACGGGCTGTACTTCAATGTCCGCGTGGGAAACGAGCGCCCGTGTATGCTTGTTATTATTGGAGTTACACCTGATGGAAACAAAGAACTCGTAGGACTTCTAGGCGGAGAGCGGGAAAGCAGAATGTCCTGGAAGGAGCTATTGCTGGACAACGAGGCTTGGACGTTGCGCCTAAGGTGGCCACAGCAGACGGAGGTCTGGGCTTCTGGGCTGCGCTGGATGAAGTATACCCCTCCACGCTACAACAGCGATGCTGGGTGCACAAGACAGCCAACGTGCCGGGTAAGCTACCCAAGAAGCTGTAGGGGTCTGCGAAAGAGAGGCTCCGTGGCATCTATACGGCACCGTCCAGGAAGGATGCCCTGAAGGCACTTGATACCTTCGAGGATCTCTTCGGAGGCGCCTACGAGAAGGCGCTCACCTGTCTGCGCAAGGATCAAGAGGAGCTCTTGAGCTATTACCAGTTCCCGCCCGAACACTGGGTTCACCTTCGGACTTCGAATCCCATTGAGTCCACGTTTGCGAGCGCAGGGAAACGTACACGGCAAACCAAGGGATGCGGCAGCCGGGAGGCGACACTGATGATGGTTTACAAGCTGACCCGGGAAGCGCAGAAACGCTGGCGGAGGCTGACTGGATCGCAACTGCTCATCCGTGTATTGCAGACAACCCCGCATGAGTACAGCGTAGAAGTAGACAAACAAGCCGCCTAATTCTAATCCCCAATCCCATGCCACGGCATTCTGCAGACCGAAGATTTTACAGTTTCTCCAGAAACGTAGCTGAATGGCTCAATAGTCACCCCAACAGTCCAAGACGGGCCTGTTTCAGGGCAAGAGCCACTCTCGGCCATCACAACTCCACCCCGGAATCAACTATAAGACCGGGGGCTTTGGGGAACCCTTCCGATAATAGCGTTACATTCCTTTGTCATTGACAGGTAAAAGCCACGGACCATCATCAGCCCATGCTGAACAATAGCCTCCTGGGGAAGCTTCCGCTGCTGGCTGCCTGCGCTTGCGTAGCTGTTTCGACCTCGTCCGCCCAGGACAACAAGCGTGTAGGGATCCCCCAGCCGGGGATCGTGGTCGTACAGTTTGAGTCTGGGGCAGCTGTTCAGGATGGAGCATCAGTGACGGGGCTGGCAGCATTTGACCGTGTCGCTAAACGCTACCGGGCGCACGCCTTCTCCCGCGTGGCTCCCTTTCTGGACCATCTGAAGCCGGACCCCGGAACCGTCCGCTCCCTGGCTGCGCTACGACGCACCTTCTACCTGCGCTACGCATCGGATGAAGACCCGTATCGGGTAGCCGCATGGCTGGGAAGGGCTCCGGGGGTGGCCTACGCGGAGCCGCTGTTTATGCACCGTGTCGATGCTTTGCAAGCGGACCCGAATGACCCTCTGTACAGTGATCAGACGCACTTGCGCCATATGCGTATGCCGCAAGCCTGGGACATCGTCAAGGGATCAGAAGGCAATCCTCCGGTCGTGATTGCCATCGTCGACGGAGGCACGGACTGGCGCCACGAGGACCTGCTAGGCAATGTGTGGACGAACAGTGGAGAGATTGCGGACAATGGCATTGACGATGACCAGAACGGGTTTATTGATGACGTGCATGGCGTCAATCTTGCCAATGAGGATGACACGGACAATGACCCTACCGGGCTGCCAGCGACACCGGGCAGCGCCTTGCATGGCACTGCCTCCGCCGGCGCAGCGGGAGCGGTGACCGACAACGGGATAGGGATCGCAGGTGCCAGCTGGAATGCGGAACTCATGTTGATCAATGCGGGATGTCTCACACGTGATTTAGACATTTGCTGGGGTTACGAGGGCATTCTGTATGCAGCTGCGAATGGAGCCGACATCATAAATAACAGCTGGGGAGGCGGTGACGTTAGCACCTATGGGCGCGATGTCGTGGCAGCGGCCACCGATCTCGGCGCCCTTGTGGTCGCTGCGGGAGGCAACCTCAACCTGAGCGTCATGGACTTTCCGTTCCACCCGGCCGGCTATCCAAGGGTGCTTGCGGTTGGAGCGACGCAGAAGGACTCCCGCAGGAAAGCCGGGTTCTCGAACTATGGTACGCCGATAGATGTCTATGCGCCGGGCGTGGCCGTTAATACGACAGCCCCCGACGACACATATGGGCCCGAAGGCGGCACGTCAATTTCAAGTCCTCTGGTCGCCGGGTTAGCCGCACTTGTGAAGACCATGTCTCCGTCCATGACGCCGGACCAGATCCGCGAACACGTGCGGCTTACCAGCGAATCTATTGATGGTGACAACCCGGGCTTCCCCGCCGGGGCGCTGGGGGGCGGCTACGTCAATGCCGAGGCCGCGCTGGGGGTGCCACAGTACCCGGCGGTACGCCTCGAGCGATGGGCGTGGACGGACAGCGGCAACGACGGAGCAATTAACTCGGGTGAGACGGTAACCCTTGAAGCCACCTTCGTTAACTACCTGGCCGGTGCCACCGACTTGCAGATAGCCTTGCAGCCCCAGGATGGACAGTATCTTGCTGCTTCGCCGGTCGAGCACACCATCGGGGGACTCGCCAGCGGCGACAGCATAGCCGTTGCATTCAGCATTGATGTCGCGCCCAATGCGCCATCCAACCACGTAGCGTTCATTCACACGCGCATTCGAGATGGCGCGTTTGAAGATTTGCCGGACTTTCTCTATCTGAACCTTAACCAAGATGCCCTGGAGCTCCAGGAGGGACTGCTGACCTTGTACGATGCAACAGATGGCGCTAACTGGGTTCATAGTGATAACTGGGATGCTCTGCCAGTTTCCGACATGGAGGAGTTGAATAGGTGGTGGGGGGTAAGCGTGATAAACGGTCTAGTAGCCGTCGTCAGGTTACAGAATAACAACATGACGGGAGCGCTACCCGACAACGGCTGGCAAAAACTAAAAGGGCTTGGTCAATTATTCCTGACGGGCAATGACCTTACGGGCGTGATCCCGGCGGAGCTGGGGCAGCTCGCGCAGCTGCGAGCACTTGATTTGTCCGACAACACTCTTACGGGCGCGGTCCCGGCGGAGCTGGGGCAGCTCGCGCAGCTGCAACGGCTCAATTTGTCCGACAACACTCTTACGGGCGCGATCCCGGCGGAGCTGGGGCAGCTCGCGCAGCTGCAACGGCTCAATTTGTCCGACAACACTCTTACGGGCGCGATCCCGGCGGAGCTGGGGCAGCTCGCGGGGCTGCAATGGATTAATTTGAGAATCAACACTCTTACGGGCGCGATCCCGGCGGAGGTGGGGCAGCTCGCGCAGCTGCAACGGCTCAATTTGCGCGATAACAGTCTTACGGGCCCGGTCCCGCCGGAGTTGGGGCAGCTGGCGGAGCTGCAATACCTTGATTTGTCCGACAACACTCTTACGGGCGCGATCCCGGCGGAGGTGGGGCAGCTCGCAGAGCTGCAAGTGCTTCGGTTGCACGACAACAGTCTTACGGGCGCGATCCCGGCGGAGGTGGGGCAGCTCGCGCAGCTGCAATACCTTGATTTGTCCGGCAACACTCTTACGGGCGCGATCCCGGCGGAGGTGGGGCAGCTCGCGCAGCTGCAAGTGCTTCGATTGCAAAACAATACTCTTACGGGCGCTATCCCGCCGGAATTGGGGCAGCTCGCGGGGCTGCAACGGCTCAATTTGCGCGACAACAGTCTTACGGGCGCTATCCCGCCGGAATTGGGGCAGCTCGCGCAGCTGCAATGGATTGATTTGGTCAGCAACACTCTTACGGGCGCGATCCCGCCGGAGCTGGGGCAGCTCGCGCAGCTGCAAGGGCTTTCGTTGTCCAGCAACAGTCTTACGGGCGCGATCCCGCCGGAATTGGGGCAGCTCGCGCAGCTGCAATACCTTGATTTGGTCAGCAACAGTCTTACGGGCGCGATCCCGCCGGAGCTGGGGCAGCTCGCGCAGCTGCAATGGCTGTATTTGTACGACAACACTCTTACGGGAGTATTGCCCTTAACCCTTACTAACCTGACGAATCTGCAGT
Organism: Rhodothermales bacterium; assembly: GCA_965216255.1. Taxonomy (GTDB): domain Bacteria; phylum Bacteroidota; class Rhodothermia; order Rhodothermales; family Bin80. Next base: position 450,296 of record OZ244148.1, on the reverse strand, counting down.
CCTTCCATTTTGGAGGGCAGGATCTTTGTGCCCCGCTGGATGCGGCCTTTCAGGCGTGGCTGAATTCCATTGCTGACACGTCCGGCCCCTCCTGTTCCCCCCTTTCATTCGACGGGGCGTTTGTCGCAGATCAGTCGTACCCGCGCGCGCAAGCCATTTCCCCCCTTGTCCTGCCCGAAGCAACGGGCGGAGTGTCGCCTGTTGCGTATGCACTCATGCCCGCATTGCCCGCAGGTTTGGTCTTTGACGCTGCCACACGGACTATCAGCGGGACGCCGACGGTAGTGACGGCCGCCACGTCGTACACGTACACAGCGACCGATGGGGCTGGAGGGAGCGCAAGTTTGACATTTGCGATTAGCGTGTTTTCCCTGGCGGATGTGGACGACAAGGGAATACCTGAGGTTTTTGCCTTGCGTGGCAACTACCCCAATCCGTTTCGGGAAACAACGCACATCACCTTCAACCTGCCGTGGCGAGCCAAGGTTAGTGTAGCCGTGACCGACATCCTGGGCCGGACGGACGTTTTGACGCCGGTAAAAGTTCTTGACGCCGGCTGGGAGCGAACTGTCCGGTTGGACGGTGCTCGCCTTCCCTCCGGTATGTACTTCTACCGGGTGCGCACGCTTTCAGCGGCAGGAGCTGCCGTGGTCGCAGGTCGCCTCGTTGTAGTCAATTAGTGACTGACAGAAACAGGGTCTTCGGGATTGAGGTAGAAACACGCAGGATTTCGTGCCGGGTTTCGGCAACTTCGGGCCCCCAGAGTGACGTTTGATGATTGCTGGTATCAGAGGAACGCCAGAATCGCCGCAAATCGTCTCTAATCGGGTATTTGCCTAATCTGCGGCGATTCTGACGCACGCGGCGTCCTTGAACCGGCGCCAAATGCGCCCGTGAGGGCGGTTTTCAGGCGATTCTCTGCGCTTTAGCTGATACAGGTAACAAACCCCGTGCGCGTACGCCGGAGGCACGCAGAGCCCGTAGCGTCCGTCCACGGGCCACTATGACTGGACCGGCCCATATGCTGCCGCACTCGCCGCTACTTCCATAGGTCAAGCGTCTACGCGAGATACTTCGCGACGGCGCCCCGGCCGGCCAGCTGGTGGCGTGCGTAGATCGCCGGCATGGTGGCTGACTGCCAGCGCCCGGCGACCTGGAACTCCGTGAGGCCGGCTCCTCTAGCGGCCAGGTCCTGCGCGCAGCCGACGCGCGCGGAGTGGCCGGCGAAGCGTCCTTTGGTGCCGGCGGCCTCAGCGGCCGCCTTGATCCGGTTGGCGATGGTGCGCGCGGACATGGCAAAGATCCGGTCCTCGGGCTGCGCGCCTGCGGGCCGGATGCGCTGCAGGCAGGCGGCGGTATCGGGGGTAAGGTAGGCCACGTGGCCGCGCGCTTCCTGGTCGGTCTTGGAGCGCGCGATGTGCAGCCGCCCGGAGCCGTCGGATGCTTCCACGGACAGGTCCTGCCACTGAAGGGCTGCGGCTTCGCTGCGGCGAAGGAGGCCATTGCGCATCGTGCGCACGAGCGCTATATCCACGTTTCCGCGCCGGGTGGCGCCTTTGGCCGATTCCATGCTGTGTCCGCGCCCGCGCCCTTTGCGGGGAGCGCAGACGGTGGCTTCAATCTTGGCGATCACTTCGCAGGTGAGCCCGGTGACTTGCGCGGGCTTTTGGGGACGCTCCCGGCGCAGGCCCCGCATGGCCTGGGCTATGGCGGGGTCCTGCGCGAAATCCGCGCTGCAGGCTTCGCGACAGGCGTAGCGCAGGGCGGAGATCAGCTGGTGCCGCCACGTGTCCGAATGCTGGCTGGCCGGTTCGGAGAGGAAGGCCAGAAGCGTAAGCGCGTGGTTCCAGGGGCGGCCGCTGTCGCGTGCCCACGCTGCGTAGGTGTCAAGGCGCAGCGTAAAGGCTTCGATCGTGGCGCCAAGTAGGGCGGCCTGCAGCACGGCCGCGATGCGCGCGGCTTCCGCGGGGGCCACTTGGCTGGCTGCGCCAGGGGCAGTGGCAGGGAGCATGGGCTGGACCGGGAAGTGCGCAGGAGGCTGTTTTTTGTTAGGCCTCAGGCGCTAAAGTTTCCCAAAAATATGACTTCCTAACCACCTCCGAGATGCGAACTTGCATGACAGCAGGGGAGACCGCCCACTTCAGTGCAATCTGGATGGCCAATGGAGTACGCCATAGCGGGCTGGCCTGGAGATGTTACTCTTGTGTGTGTGGCTGTTCAAAACCTCAGTCGTGCCCCGGCGACAGGCCGTCCGGTCGGCCTTACGCCTATAAGTGGCTCAACGGTTGCTGCAGCGCGGCCCAGTGCTCACCCTTTATTAAAGCCCCCACACCAATGCCAACCAGCGCACCGATACTGCCGTAAAGCGCGGTTGCGATGAGGCCGGCGCTAAGACCAACCGAGAAACTGTCATATCTTGGGTCTGTAGAATGCCGCGGCGTATCTTTGTGGAGTACCCATCAATCGCCCTAGACGGGCATATCCGGACTACATCGTATGACAGATCCAACAGAATCCAACGTACACTCACTCCTTACCCGTGAGGAGGCACTCAGCACCCTGGATGACTTGGTGCGAAGCTCTGCCCGGCGCATGCTTCAGGCAGCGCTCGAGCGGGAAGCCGACGACTACGTGAAGGCCCATACACACCTGCGGAATGAGCACGGCCACCGAGTCGTCAAACGCAATGGCCACCATCCGGAGGGAGAAATCCTCACGGGTGCGGGCCCGCTAGCGATCCAGCGGCCCCATATCCGTGACCCTCGAACAGGGCATACCTTCACCAGCGCCATACTGCCGCGCTATATGCGCCGCAGTCCGTCGTTGGCCGATCGAAGATCGGCTGATGCACTTATTCCGGCCTTGTACCTGCGGGGAGTTTCGACCAACGACTTTGCTCTGGCCCTGGAGGCCATACTTGGCCCGCAAGCTGGCAACCTATCGCCATCGTCGATCAGCCGACTCAAGGGGGCCTGGCTGGAGGAATACCGGCAATGGAACAAGCGGGACCCCGCGGGCAAACGGTATGTTTACCTCTGGGCTGACGGGTTATACTTCAATGTCCGCATGGGAAACGAGCGCCCGTGTATGCTTGTTATTATTGGTGTTACGCCTGATGGAAGCAAAGAACTCGTAGGACTTCTGGACGCAGAGCTGGAAAGCAGGCTGTCCTGGAAGGAGCTATTGCTGGACAACGAGGCTTGGACGTAGCGCCTAAGGCGGCCACAGCAGACGGAGGCCTGGGCTTCTGGGCTGCGTTGGAAGAAGTATATCCCTCCACGCTACAACAGCGATGCTGGGTGCACAAGACGGCCAACGTGCCGGGTAAGCTGCCCAAGAAGCTGCAGGGGGCTGCGAAAGAGAGGCTCCGTGGCATCTATACGGCACCGTCCAGGAAGGATGCCCTGAAGGCGCTCGATACCTTCGAGAATCTCTTCGGAGGCGCCTACGAGAAGGCGCTCACCTGTCTGCGCAAGGATCAAGAGGAGCTCTTGAGCTATTACCAGTTCCCGCCCGAACACTGGGTTCACCTTCGGACTTCGAATCCCATTGAGTCCACGTTTGCGAGCGCAGGGAAACGTACACGGCAAACCAAGGGATGCGGCAGCCGGGAGGCGACACTTATGATGGTTTACAAGCTGACCCGGGAAGCGCAGAAACGCTGGCGGAGGCTGACTGGATCGCAGCTGCTCATCCTTGTGTTGGAAACAACCCCACACGAGTACAGCGTAGAAGTAGACAAACAAGCCGCCTAATTCTAATTCCCCAATTCCACGCCGCGGCATTCTACAGACCCAAGATATGACAGTTTCTCCCCTCTTTGCTCTCCAGCAGCCGGTAATGACCCTTCACCGCGGCCGCATCATGGGCCGTATGGGCCACGATAGAGCCGCCTGTGACGTCGGCAAGCATGGAGGCACTCTTTACCAAGCGCGCCGACAAGCGGACATCTCCCAAGGGGGCTCCTCCAAATTCTGTCTCGGCCCAGGCCTCACTCGAGATCCCCTCGTGCGGCAACCTCACGGCAGATGCCTCCACACGGGCTACGCCCAGACGCCTGCGCCATGTAGGGTCCAGCTCGTACACATACAGCGCCTTGGGTGGTTCCGGCTCTCCATCCGGGCCGGGCCTGCCACCGGCCGTCTGGCCGATACGCACGAAGTTGGCCGCCTTGAAGCACGTACCCTCCTGATCCGGTGCCACATAGGTCTCCACCACCCATGGACGGTAGCCGTAGCGCCTTCCCATGTCCATAGGCAGCCGCTGCAGCACACGGCCCAGTACATGACTGGCCAGATGCTTGCACGGCACCCGGACCAGAAAACGGCTCAGACACACCATGTGGTGCTGCAAGGCCCGGCGCTGCGCTTCGCTCCAGGCCAGATAACGCTCCCGGTCTGCCAGACGCAGCGCCGAAGCGGAAAACCCCACAGCCGCCACATAGCCGTGTGCGCTTGTGAAGAGATAGCGCACCTGCGCCCCCACTAACGTCGTGACTCCCCGGGGATGCTCGTGGTGCATGAGCGTATTGAACACCGCACGCTGCTCGTCAGTCTCCACCAGCTCCAGCGCCAAATCCTCTATGCCGTCCAGCGTCAAAGGCACCCCTTCCGCTGCCGGCACAGGAGCCGGCAGCAACCGCGGCGAACTCCCCTTGGCATGGCTGTTCAGCGGAGCGGGCAACACGATCTCGCCGCGCGCCTCCGCCTGGAGAGCGCCTTTGCACACGTGGCCACCTGCGTCTTTCCCAGGACATCGAAAAAGCCGAAGCGCTCACACACACGATGCGCTATGGCCGTACGATTGTCCAGACTCCGGTCGCTGAGCACCTGTCCCAATGCACCTCGGGAAGAAGGCGCGCTCAGCGTACGCAAAATCTGGTTCTGCTGGAACATGCCGTGAAACTACACAGCAAAATTCCGAATGTTAATAGCCGGTTATGGGTAAACGGCAGTGCTAGCTGGGTCACGTTCAAGATTCAGGCGTCAGCCTCCACAATATGGGCGAAGCCGCTCTCAACATGTGCCACCGCGTGCGGCCCATCCAGATTGGATGCGCTCCAAGACCGGCATCGCGTAATCTGCTAAATTGAGGCATGAACCACAGCGAAATCACGAGCTTCATTTGGGGAGTGGCGGACCTGATCCGCGACACCTTCAAGCGCGGCAAGTACCAGGACGTGATCCTTCCGCTCACGGTGCTGCGCCGGCTCGACTGTGTGCTGGCTCCCACCAAGCCGAAGGTGTTGGCTGTCCACGCCAAGTACCGGGGCAGGATCGAGGACCTTCGGGGGCAGCTCCGGCAGGCCTCGGGGTTCGCGTTCTACAACACGTCGCGCTACGACTTCGGTAAGCTGCTCGCCGACGCGCCCCACATCGCTCAGAACCTGCGCCACTACATCGCCGGGTTCAGCGCCAACATGCGTGAGGTGCTGGAGAAGTTCGAATTCGACAACACGATCTCGAAGCTGGACGAGGAAGGACTCCTGTTCCAGGTAATGCAGCGCTTCGGTGATCCCAAGGTTAATCTCCACCCGGACGTGATCGACAACTTCACGATGGGAACGATCTTCGAGGAGCTCATCCGGAAGTTCAACGAGGCGCTGAACGAGAACCCCGGAGAGCACTTTACCCCCCGTGACGTTGTCCATCTCATGGTCGACCTGTTGCTTGCGGGCGACGAGGATCGGCTGCGGACGAGGGGAGTGGTACTCAGCGTCTACGACCCATGTTGTGGCTCGGGTGGGATGCTCACGATCGCCAAGGAACACATCAATGCGGGAGAGAGACGCGAAGGCATGCTGTACGCGCCCGCAGTGAACCCCGAGGCCGACATCCACCTGTTCGGCCAGGAGGTGAACCCGGAGACGTTCGCCGTCTGCAAGGCGGATCTTTTCATGAAGTCGGAAGACGGTAGCGACGCTGAGCGTGTCCTCTTCGGGAGCACGCTCTCGAACGACCGGCACGCAGGCCGGAGCTTCGACTACATGATCGCGAATCCACCCTACGGCAAGGACTGGAAGCGGGACCGGGCCGCAGTGGGGGCGGAGCACGACCGGGGTTACGTTGGCCGGTTCGGGCCGGGCCTGCCGCGGATCAGCGACGGCCAGCTCCTATTCCTGCTCCACATGCTCGCACACTCGAAGAAACGCTCCAAGGGCGGCTCGCGCATCGCCATTATCATGAACGGCTCGCCCCTTTTCACGGGCGATGCCGGAAGCGGCGAAAGCGAGATTCGGCGCTGGATTCTCGAGAACGACTTGCTTGAAGCGTTGATCGCACTCCCCGAACAACTCTTCTACAACACGGGCATCGCTACCTATGTCTGGGTGCTCACGAACCGGAAACGGCCCGAGCGGCGTGGCAAGGTCCAGCTCGTCAATGCCACTTCATTCTGGGTCTCGATGCGCAAGAGCCTGGGTGACAAGCGCCGTGAGATTCCGTTTGACCGGAAAGAAGACATCCTGCGGTTGCTGACAGACTTCGAGGACGGCGCGACCCGGTACGTCGTCAAGGACGGAGAAGAGCGGTCGGTCGTTGTCAGCCGCGTCTATCCGACCACGCACTTTGGATTCCGGAAGATCACGGTCGAGTGCCCGCTTCGGCTCGACTTCCGGGCCAGCCCGGAGCGGATCGCACGGCTTGAAGAGGAGAGGGCCTTTGTCAACCTGGCGGTGTCGCGCAAGAAGGGCTCCGCGAAGGGCGAAGCCGAGGAGGCGGGCCGCGCTAAGCAGGCTGCGATCCGTGCCCTGCTCCGGACTTTGCAGGATAGGCTGTTCCTGGACCGGGAGGCGTTCGACGGCGAGTTGTCCCGGGCGGCACGGGCAGCGGGTCTGAAACTAACCGCGCCTATCAGAAAGGCCATTTTATCCGCACTCTCCGAGCGCGACGAAGAGGCGGAGATCTGCCGGGACAGGCAGGGCCGTCCCGAGCCCGACCCGCAGCTCCGCGACACGGAAAGCGTGTCGCTTTCGGAGGATATCGAGTCGTTTTTCGAGCGCGAGGTGAAGCCACACCTTCCCGATGCTTGGATCGATATGGAGCGGAGGGATCCGAAGGGCGGAGAGGTCGGGATTGTGGGCTACGAGATCAATTTCAACCGTTACTTCTACGAGTACCGCCCGCCGCGTCCGCTGGAGGCGATCGAGGCCGACATCCGGCAGGTGGAGGGGGAGATTGTGGCCATGCTACGCGAGGTGGCAGGTTGACCGCGCGCCCATCGGGGACTCCGCGACCAGCTTGGCCAGCCACCAAGGGCTGGCGTTCTGGGGAGGGTGACGGCCTGTGATCAAGGTTCACGATCAGATCACGGAAGCGCGGCCCCAACGATTTCGTCGGTACCCCGCTCACACCGACTCCGGCGTCGAGTGGCTGGGCGAGATCCCGGCACATTGGGAGGTGAAGCCGCTTAAGGCACTGCTGATACGAAACGACAGTGGAGTATGGGGCGAAGATTCGGCTAACGAGGGTACTATCGTCCTACGTTCGACAGAGCAAACGATCAACGGCGCGTGGTCGATCAACACACCAGCTATACGGTTGTTGACGGCTCGAGAGGCGGCACAGGCCCGGCTTGAGATCGGTGACCTCGTTGTGACGAAATCGAGTGGGAGCCATCTGCACATCGGCAAGACCTCAATCGTTGATGCGTCAGTCGCTGAGCTTCGCTGTGGCTTTTCTAATTTCATGCAGCGTCTGAGGATCGATTGCCGGCACGAGGCTCGGTTCTTTTGGTATCTGATGAATGCACCGGTTGCGCGCGAGCAACTCGTGTATCTGTCCTCAACAACGACCGGCCTTGGCAACCTCAACTCGTCGATCCTGGGAGCTATCCGCGTCACTGCCGCACCGCCGATCGAGCAACGTGCCATCGCCACGTTCCTCGACTGCGAGACGACGAGGATCGACGGCTTGGTCGAGCGGAAGGAGCGGTTGATCGGCCTGCTTCAGGAGAAACGCACTGCGCTCATCAACCGCACCGTCACCCGGGGCCTCGACCCGAACGTCCCGATGAAGGATTCCGGCATCGAATGGCTGGGCGAGATCCCGGCGCATTGGCAGAGTCGCCGACTAAAATACCTTGCGTCGATCATGAGCGGCGGTACGCCCGAAAAGGACAATTTGCACTACTGGTCAGGAGATATCCCTTGGGTCTCCCCGAAGGATATGAAAGGCCGGGTTATAACGGACACGCTCGACCACATCACTCCCGATGCTGTACATGCAAGTTCGACCAGACTTGTCGGCGAGGGTTCTGTCCTCTTGGTTGTGCGATCGGGAATACTCAGACACAGAATCCCGGTGGCCGTCGCAGCGAGAGAGGTTGCGCTGAATCAGGATCTCAAGGCGCTCTTGCCCCTTGGTAACGTTTCACCCAAATATCTCGCGTACTTCATCGAAGGCATGTCGGAGTTCCTTCTCATTGCGTGGCGCAAAGAGGGGGCCACCGTCGAGAGTCTTGAGACCGGCATCATTGAAACAACGCACATCCCCGTGCCCCCGTACCGGGACCAACGTGCCATCGCCGCTTTCCTCGACCGTGAGACGGCAGAAACAGATGCGCTCGTTGCCAAGGTCCGCCAAGCCATCGACCTTCTCAAGGAGTTTCGCACCGCACTCATCTCTGCAGCGGTCACCGGCAAGATCGACGTTCGGAAGGTGGTGGCATGACCCCGGAGATCTCAGAACGCGCTTTCGAAGACGCAATTGAGTACGCATTGTTGAGCAATGGTCTTGGCGCGCAGCCCGACCATTGGGTACCAGTGAGGGAATCGTCGCTGGCAAACACGGACGGACCGATCCCTGGTGGCTACCGCAAGCGCTTGTCGCAAGACTATGACCGGAGGCTGTGTCTGATTTCCGCAGACGTGGTCGACTTTCACGTGGCCACCCAGCCCAAGGAGTGGGCAAAGCTCAAACAGCACCACGGGGCCGACGTGAAGTCACGGTTTCTCAACCGCCTTGCGCGCGAGATTCAGCGTCGGGGAGCGCTTGACGTGCTCCGGAACGGCGTTAAGGACTCGGGCTGTAAATTTCGACTGGCGTACTTCCGTCCATCGAGTGGGCTCAACGAGGAGCTCAAGCGCTTGCACGAGGCCAATATCTTTGCCGTCGTGCGCCAGCTCCACTACAGCGAGAAGAACGAACAGAGCCTCGACCTCGCGCTCTTTCTGAACGGCATTCCGATTTTCACGGCCGAGCTCAAGAATCCGCTAAACGGGCAGGATGTCCAGGATGCGATCCGGCAGTACCGGACCGACCGCGACCCGAGGGAGCCGCTCTTCGCCTACGGGCGCTGCCTCGCCCACTTTGCCGTGGACCCCGAGCTGGTATTTGTGACGACAAAGCTCGCCGGGCCGGCAACCCGGTTTCTGCCGTTCAACCAGGGCCGCTTCGGCGACGCGGGTAATCCTCCGGTTCCGCCGACCCGCCCGGGCTTTCCGACCAACTACCTGTGGGAGCAGATCTGGGCGCGGGACAGTGTACTGGACCTGATCCGCCAGTTCATCCACGAAGTCAGGGAAGAGGATGATAGGGGGCGCAAGACTGGGAAGCGGTTTCTGATCTTCCCACGCTACCAGCAGCTCGACTGCGTGCGTCGTCTTGTGCGTCACGCGCGAGACCATGGCACCGGTGAGCGCTACCTGATTCAGCACTCCGCTGGCAGTGGCAAGAGCTTCACGATCGCCTGGCTGGCCCACCAGCTTTCGGTGCTGCATGACTGGGACGACCACCGCGTCTTCGATTCGGTCGTGGTGGTAACCGATCGCCGCGTGCTCGATCGCCAGCTTCAACAAACCATCCGCCAGTTCGAGCAGACCCGGGGTGTGGTGGAGAACATTGACCGGACCTCCCGTCAGCTACGCGAGGCTCTTGAAGCGGGTCGTACAGTCATTGTGACCACGCTACAGAAGTTCCCCGTTATTGCCGAGCAGATTGGACAACTACCGGGCCGGCGCTTCGCCGTGATCGTGGATGAGGCACACTCGTCGCAGTCCGGAGAGAGCACGAAGAGCCTGAGGTCGGTTCTCGCTGCGGGGAGTCTGGAAGAAGCCGCAAAAGAGGAGGGGAGTGCAGAAACCCCGGAAGAGGAAATCGAGAACCGGGTTCTGGAGGAAATCCGTCGCCGCGGCCGCCAACCCAACCTCTCGACGTTTGCTTTCACGGCGACTCCCAAGTCCAAGACGCTCGAGCTCTTTGGAAGGAAGCGTCCCGACGGGAAGCTCGAGCCCTTCCATCGCTACAGCATGCGCCAGGCGATTGAGGAAGGGTTTATTCTCGACGTGCTGGAAAACTACTCGACCTACCGAGCCTACTGGCGTCTGCTGAAGAAGATCAAGGACGACCCGAAGTACGACAAGCGGAAAGCGGAGTATCTGCTCAAGACCTTCGTCGAGTTACATCCTCACGCCATTAACGAGAAGATTGCCATCTGTGTGGAGCACTTCGCCGCGCAGGTCGCGCATGAGATTGAAGGGCAGGCAAAGGCGATGATCGTGACGCGTTCGCGCCTGCACGCTGTGCGCACCAAGCTCGCCCTGGATCGATATCTTGCCGGCAAAGACCATCCATGGAAGACGCTCGTTGCTTTTTCCGGCACGGTGGAGGACGGTGGGGCATCCTACACGGAGTCCGGCATGAACTCGGCCGGGCTGGAGCGGGTGATTGGAGAGCGGCAAACGGCAGCCGAGTTCGGCAATTCCGGGTACCGCTTCCTCGTGGTTGCCAACAAGTTCCAGACGGGCTTCGACCAGCCGCTGCTTCACACGATGTATGTGGACAAGAAGCTCGGCGGTGTGAATGCGGTACAGACGCTTTCCCGCCTGAATCGCACACACGCCGGCAAGAATGGCACGATGGTGCTCGATTTTGTCAACGAGGCCGAGGAGATCAGGAAGGCGTTCGAGCCCTACTACGAAACCACGCTCTTGTCAGAGGAGACGGATCCCAACCTGCTCTACGAGGTGCAGGGCAGGCTGCTGGACTACAACGTGTTCACAGCGGCCGACATTGAAACCTTTGCGCGGGCGTACTATGACCGCAAAGCAAGTCAGAACAAGCTGTATGCAGCGCTGGAGCCGCCACGCCGGCGTTTAGCCGAGCTCGTCGTCGAGGAGCGGCGTGATTTTCGTAAGCAGCTCGATGACTACCTGCGTATGTACGCTTTCCTCTCTCAGGTGCTGACGTTCGCCGATGCCGACCTCGATAAGCTCTACGTCTTTGCCAAGTATCTTCGCCGGTTGCTTCCGGCAGACCATGTCACGTTGCCTCGCGAGGTCCAGCAGAACATCGATATCGAGTCTTTCCGTATCCGGCAGACCAGTAGTGGCAGGATTGGCATGGAACGAGACGGCGGGCAGCTCAATCCCATCGACAGCAAGATGCCGGGCGATCCCGGCCTTGAGGAGCAAGAAGCACTCTCGCGGATCATAGAAGCGCTGAACGAGCGTTTCGGTCTGAACCTTGGTCCCGAGCACCTAGTTACGCTTGAGTACATCCGCTCCGCCCTTGACCAGGATGTTGGGCTTAATGCCAGCGCTCGCGTCAACACGCGCGAAAATGTCCGGCTCACATTTGGTCCGAAGGTGGAGGAGAAGATCCAGGAGATCATTGAGACCAACTTTGAGCTGTACAAGCGGATCACCGACAATGCCGATTTCGGGCGGGTATTCAAGGATCACCTCTTCGACGACTACATCCGGCGACACCGCCGCGTAGAGGAATTACTCAAGCTGCAGGAGTCGAAGACACTCGAGTTCAAGTCCAGCCTGCGCTGGAACCTCAAGGAGAACCGCAAGGATGACAAGCGCATCACCTATGTAGTTCTCAAGACCATTGCGGCATTTCTCAATACCGAGGGTGGTGACCTCTTGATCGGTGTAGCCGACGACGGCAAAGTGCTGGGCATTGACCACGACCGCGTGGATACGGACGACAAGTTCATTCGGCATCTCACCCAGGTTGTGCGGAATGGCCTCGGCGACCTCGCCAGCATCCACATTGATTCCAGGACCCAGATTGTCAAGGGCATGACCGTCTGCATTGTAAGTTGCAAGCGGGGCACTGAGCCCGTGTATCTGCGCTGGAAGGGTCTGGAGAAGAGGGAGGGGGGTGATTTCTACGTCCGAAGCGGTCCCGGGACCATACGCTTGGCGGAGGAAGAGGCGAAGCAGTATGTCGCAACGCGATTCGGCTCAGGATAATGGGAAGGTGATCAGGCCCGATTACTCCGCAAGAGCCTCAAGCCTGTCAAGCCACTCTGCAAAATGCCTACATTTCGTTCGCAGCGTGGATAGTCCTATCTTCTCAGCCACGACGGGGCCCGCTGATACTTTGCTTCCCTCATATTGTGGTATCTCCTTGATAATGCGCTTTGATGGGGCTGTATCGGGACTGTCATTGATAAGCTCCGGCGAATCAAATTTAGAGACAGCTGCTACAAGTCGCTGAATTGCCCTTTCACGATCAGGAAACTGTGAAAGGAGTTCCCAAGGATTTGAGAACAATAGCGCCTCAATTTCATGAAGCTGGATATAGAGAATGAATCGTAGATCAGATATATCATCTTCCAAGGCGTCTTCCAGAACCTTGACGCGGTCATAGGGACTCAACGTTCGTGGAGCGCGCGTGTAACCGGGAAAATCAGATGGTAAGGCGTACAAGTCGAACATAGTAGTGAAGCGCGCGTCCGGATTTTGGTCCTCAGTTATCCAGGCATAGACGTCGTTTTTCGGTGTCGCATACTTTCGGAAGCCACCGCGATATTTGATACCGTGCTTATGACTTGTCATTACACATCGGACCTTCGCCCAGACCCGTTTCCTCGCTAGATGCGGGGCTAAGACCCTTTTGACGAAAGCTTCTTCGGTTTGTCCTTCAACGATGAAATAAAGCCTTACGCCCATTAAGGTCGTCCGCCTATTACGTTCTTTCCCCACAACTCAGAAAGCGAATACTCTTCGAGCCATGCTCCTAGTCCTTCTGTATCCAACCTTCGGAAGATAGAGCTGCGGCCCTCACGTTCGACAACGACGACATCCGATGGCTCGAAGCAATCGACGAAGGCTGTAGACTGAGTAGCAAGGATGATCCGGGTCTTTATAGATACGGCGCGCATTAGTCCGCCGATGACATTGACTGCATAGGGGTGGAGACCAAGCTCAGGCTCGTCCAGAATCAATGCGATCGGCAAGTCATTCTCCGGTTGAAGTAGAAGCACGACAAGCGCTATGATTCGCAACATACCGTCTGAAGCTTGTGAAGCGGTAAACAGCTCGTCGCTGTCTTGTTCGCGCCACGCCAGTATCAGATGGCCGTTGTCGGGCTCAAGCTCGAAATCAGAGAAGAAAGGTAGCAGCAAGCGGATCGTGTCTACAATCCGCTGATAATACCCTTTGTTTTCCTGCTTAAGGCGAAGCAGAACCGGAGCAACATTACTCGCGTCTTCTCGCAGCCACTTGTTATCATGCACCCCCCATTTGGATCGGATACGTGCTGTGAAGGAGGTGTTATGAAACTGATAGAGTTTGATTTTCCGCAGAAGGCTCAGAATGACTTCCGCCGTTTTGTCCCGGGTGGCTTCGTCAACAAGCCTTGGGGCAGAGTGGCCAGCACCCATTTTCCGCCAACGCACAGTGCTGTCATAATCCTTATGCGAAAACCGGTATCGCTCGTCAGCAAATATTAGTGTGTCGTCAGCAGCAAAAAATAGTCGGAACATGTACTGGTTCTCTCCAGCGTCAGTGCCGATCGTGAGCTCGGCTTCGATCTCACGGGTTCTATCCGGACCATCATGCAGAAGCTTGCTCGCTCCGCCTTTCTGGCCAACGTCCTTGGAAAGGTTATCTGGGTCTACCAGCGCCCAACTCATCATGCGAAAGAAGGAGAGGAAGTTGGACTTACCCGCACCATTGGGTCCAATGAGCACCGTTAGCGGGCCAAGTGAAAAGTCGTCCAGCTCGTCAATGGTCTTGAATCCCTTCAAGGTTATCGTATGAAGCCCATTCATCTATAGCGCTAAAGTCAGTACGCAAATGATATTGGCGACACTCTACCTAATGAATTGTCGCTTTGTTCTCGTTGGAGCCATCCTTCCATTAACCGGGCCGAAATATCTGCTGTCGTACGACCGCGGCGTATCCGGCAGGATGGCAAAGCATTCGCCCCCGTATTTGCGGCAATAGCGACGGGTAGCCTGACCCAGCAGGACGGTTCGGGTGGCCTCGGAGATGTCGTCTTCCTGGTTTAGGTACCCAAGGCCGCTTCGTCCCAACGCCTGTTGTATTGATCCCTGAAAGCTGAGTCCGTGCAAAACTGGCAGTCGGGTCTTGGTCTTCGACGGTGTGGTGCGATCCTTAGATTGAAGCGCTCCAAAAGAGAGTTGAAGTAGTACGAATCGAGTACGGCCTCGGGGAAGTTTTTCTCCTTGACAATCTCACTGGCGATGAGAATTCCTGCCATTACCGGACTGAACGGAGCCGGCACATCTTCGTCAACTGTACTGAGCCGGAGTTTGCCGCACTGTGCCGACTCCCAGTCGCTCACGCGTTGATCAGGAAGCGGTAGATCGAACTCGTGGCTACCGTTAACGTGAACTCTAATCTGTTTACAGTCGGAGTCTGTAAACACACCATTGTCACGGATCTTTGCCAGCAAGTATTCTTCAGACAGTCCCAAGACCTCGACCAATTGCTTTGCGCGGATCTGCTCTGTATCCTGCTCGCCATGAGGGTGCTTGCAGAACATGCACTCACTCTGCATAAAGAGCAACCTCCCGCAGGGAGGCCATGAGCACCCGGCGCTTTCTGCTGGAGCTGATAGAAGAGGAGCAGCAGGAACGACACAGCAACCGCTGGAGAAAACGCTGGACACGTTCGATCGTGGCCGGTTGCCCCTGCGGATAGATTACCACTTGCGCGTGCTTTTGGAGGGGAAGTGACCGCAAGGAGAACGTATTGGCCTTCGGCCCTCCTGGCAGCGGCAAGACGCACCTGGTGTGTGCCCTGGGCCGGGAGCTGATCTATCAGCGGCGCCGCGAATACAACTGCAGCACACTGGTACAGGAGCTGCTATGGGCCAAACAGCAGCTGCGTCTGCCCAGGCTCCTGAAGCGGCTCTCGCGCTTTGAGGCGCTCATCATCGACGACATCGGCTACGTGCAGCACAGCCGCCAGGAGATGGACGTACTGTTTGTGTTTCTGTCGCAGCGCTACGAGCAGGGCAGCGTGCTGCTGACGAGCAATCTGGCGCTGGGAGCGCATCTTCAAGGACCCGATGACGACGGCTGCGGCCATAGACCGATTGGTACATTACAGCGTGATTCTGGAGCTGAACGTGCCCAGCTACCGCTTGGAGGCCTCCAAGCGGCGCCAGGAGGCCGAGACAGAAGCCCAGATCACTGCGGAAGCTGCATCCTGAGGCGCGGGGTGAGCACCTTGCGTCAGTTCAGGACACTTGGCAAACTCGGGCATCCGTGCCAATAGTCGCTGTAAGAGCCCTTTTGGCAGGATAAAGGCTCCTCAAGCGGCGATCTCACGGCCTTCGTCGCATACTTACACGTCCAGGAGCAGTTTGCGCGATCTGAGAGGCTGCCTGATGTCTGCCGGCGCTTCCAGGGGCAAGGAAGCGGGACACCGGGACGCTTTGGCTGAGCTTACCTGTGAACTGATGACGCCTCCGAACCGCGACTATGCGGGAGGCACCCCATTCATTGGAGAAACCTGTCCCGACTGCCGTCACGCACTGCGGAACGGGACCGAACCAATCCACTCGACCTCGAGCTTCGAGGCTCCGCAGCTCGCTGCTTTGCCTCGAAGCTCGGCCTCCCTCTTTATAAAATCTTAATTGTCGTCAACCCCAAAAAAGTATTGACGTTGATCACCGGGGCCCAGGCAAGAAGCCGCGGGCAGCTGGACATCGCCCTCATCCGCGTCATGCGCGATACGCTTCTTCGCCGAAGCGAGGCAGAGGCACTTGTGTGGGACGACATCAGCGTGGAGCCGGACGGCAGCGGAAGGCTGAGGCTCAGTATGCCGACCAAGACGGACCAGGAAGCCGCCGAGCCGCACACGGCCTATCTCACGCGCGCCACGGTGGCTGCGATTACGCGACTGTGGACGCTGTATCACACCCCTGAAATGCCGCTCTTCGGGCTCTGCACGCGCCAGATATCCCAACGAATACGGGCTGCAGCGCGTGCGGCCGGCCTCATGGACAAGTATTCCGGGCACGGCGGGCGCACGGGAGCGGCCGGAGCGGCCCACAGCCTGGCAGAGCGCGGAGCCAGTCTCGTTGAGCTGCAGCAGGCCGGCCGCTGAAAGTCCCCGTCCATGCCGGCTACCTACGCCCGAAGCGCAAGGGCCGGGCAGAATGCTGTGGCCAGGCTACTGGAGACATAGCAAGGGCTGGGCTTGTGTCTGAATCGGCTGTCTGGTGCCCATTTGCGCTGAATTGTTCGTGACACCCTTTCTACGGCGCATGCTTTGACCCGTGCGTTCTGTTCGAATCCTTGACGGGCGGAACTCTTGAGGCTGTCACCCCTGATTAGCATCTCTCTTTATGATTTTGTCCGGGTTGATGTCCATTATATGTTTAAAGAAGCGTTGAATAGCGTCAATGGAGTACGTGAACTCCGTCTGTCCTCGAGCAAGGCAGACTCTGTTGTACACTAGGAGGTTCAGTACTTTTAGATGTGGGGGCTCCCTAATCTCGATTTCTCGCCGCTCAATCACGAACTGCCTGTACTGGTCGTCCGTGGGAGTTGTAACGCGGGTTATCCGCTGTTCTAGCCGCAAGAAATCGGCCGCCAATACACTGTGGAGTCTTGCCTTGCCAGAGACATTAAAAACGAGAACGATCGAGTTCAAGATGGCCACAAGCGCAAGAAGGACTATGGCCGCTACTGGAGGCCACATGCCTACGAGAGAGACCACCGCGTAGGAACTCAGCACGATACCAACAAAGGAAGTGGCGTTCGCGATGATATCAAAGAACCTTACTCTTTCTCTATGATAGCGGTAAGATCGCTCGACATCAAACAGCAGGTCGTGCACTCGACTACTCATACACGGACTCATTTCTCGGGTGGCGGCGGTGGTGGCGGCGGTGGTGGCGGCGGCGGTGGTGCGTCCCCAAACGTCTTCTTTGTCTTGGCACTTGTAGCGTGAATTACGGTCTTAGTGATCCAGAACATGTGTTGCTCCAAATTGGCCCAAGAAAGCGTTAATAATACGTTATCTGTTTACAAATCGTGCAGCAGATATGCTTTGAACATAAGCAGCCGCTCAAGTACAGGTTAAGGTATACCCGGGCTTCTTACAACGTTGAGTGAATGGACAGCCGGCTAGAATGCTGATACCTTTACTGGTGCGATGCCGTTCTGATACCCGATCTACGAGTAACCTGGTGTAGACGGGAGCCAAAGTAGCGCACGAAGACTTCGTTTTCGGGAAATGCATTGGGGGCGTAAGCGTGCGGTGAAACCCATCTGGATAAGGTGACGATTTCTCGGGAGATTACTCATAGACCCGAGGACTCAAAGCCTGGATGGCATGAGACAGCCCAGACGTACGGCGGAAGAAATGTTTCCGCTCATGGAACAGTATGAAGAAAGCAGCCAGACCGCTGCAGCGTTCTGTGCCGAGCGCGGCATCTCGTATGGGCAGCTGCTTTACTGGCGTCGGAAGTATCGCCTGGAGGCTGCGGCAGCGGCGCCTTTGTGGAGATTGGCAGACCCGTGGCAGGTGAAGAGGCGCAAGTGGAGATCATGTACCCGGGCGGGATACGCGTGCGCCTCTTGGCGCCGGTATCTGCCTCGTACCTGGCGCAGCTGGTGCAGTCATGATCGGACTGGGGCCTTCGCACCGGTATTTCTTTTACCGGCCGCCGGCCGACATGCGCAAGAGCTTTGACGGCCTGTGCGCCTTGGTGAAAAGCGGCATGAAGCGGGATCCCATGTCGGGGGACGTCTTTGTGTTCGTCAACAGGAGGCGGAGCCATCTGAAGGCGCTTTCGTGGGACCGAGACGGCTTCGCCTTGTTTTACAAAAGGCTTGAGGCGGGTACGTTTGAGCTGCCGAAAGAGGATATGCCGACGTGGACGCAGATGGTGATGTTACTGGAGGGAGTGTCGCTGAAGTCCGTAAAATACCGGCGCCGGTATGCGGTTAAGAGCCGGAAATCGGGATAAATAGTATGTGGAAACGGGGAACAATGCATGTGCAGACGTTGTTGAACAATCATGCAGCCCGAAGCACATTCCTCCCTCTCTTCTGCGGATGTTGAGACCTTCCCTGCGCAGCTTGCCGCGGTGCTTCAGCAGAACGCAAGCCAGTCCGAGGTAATCAATCAGCTGAGCGAGGAGATAAGCCGGCTGCAGGCGAAATTGGAGAGCAAGGACAAACAGCTGGCTGAAGCCCTCCGCCTGCTCTTTGGCTCCAGGAGCGAAAGGTATGTACTGGGGCCGGAGGCGCAGCAGGGCCTCTTGTTTGACGACATGGAGGTCGAGGTGCCCCTGCCGCACGAGCCCGAGACGGATCAGCCGAAGCGGAAGCGGCGCAAGGCCAAGCGGCGTCCGGACTTCGAGGATCTGCCGGATCACCTGCCCCGCGAGACGATCGTAATCGAGCCTGAAGAGGACACGACAGGTCTCATTTGCATCGGCATGGAGAAGACGCAGTACCTGGAGAGCGTGCCCAGCATGATAAAGGTGGTCGAGATTCATCGTCCCAAGTACGTGGACCCGACCGATGAGGACAGCGGCGTCATCATCGCCGAGTTGCCTCCGCGGCTGGTGGACAAGGGCATGGCCGGACCGGGATTGTTGGCCGATGTGGTGGTTAACAAGTACTGTGACCACTTGCCCCTGTACCGGCAGCAGCAGCGTTTCCGGCGGGAAGGCATTGAAATTGCCAAGTCCACGCTGGGAGGCTGGATAGCGCAGTCGGCATGGCACCTTGGGCCGCTGTATGATGCACTCAAGCAGGAGGCGCTCTTAAGCGGGTATCTGCAGGCGGATGAGACACGTATCCAGGTCCAGGATCGAAAGAAGAAGGGCAAGACCCATCGGGGTTTTTACTGGGCGTACCACACTCCGGAGCAGAAGCTGTTTGTGATGGAGTATCGCAAGAGCCGTGCCCGTGCAGGTCCGGTGGCGTTCTTGGGTGGGTATGCGGGAGCGTTGCAGACGGACGGGTATGTGGCCTACAACGTCTTCGAAGCACACCCGTCTATGACGGTCTACGGATGCATGGCGCATGCCCGTCGCAAGTTCTACGACTGTCGTAGCTACGAACCGGAGAAGGCCGAGCACGTGTTGACAAAGATCAGGCGACTCTACGCCATAGAGCGCAGGCTGCGAGAGGAGGGAGCCAGTGCGGATCGTCGGCGCGAGGTACGTCAGGAAGAGGCCCGGCCTGTACTGGAAGCGCTGAAGCCCTGGCTGGAGGCGAACGGGGGGTTGCCCAAGAGTCCTTGGGGCCAGGCGACCAACTATACGCTCGGCCTTTGGAAAAGGCTGGCCCGATACCTGGATGAGGGGCGCGTGGAGCTGGATAATAACCTCATTGAAAATGCCCTGCGGCCGTTGGCTATCGGCCGCAAGAATTACCTGTTCGCGGGATCACATGATGCGGCCCAGCGGGCAGCCGTGGTCTATTCGCTACTTGCCACGTGCAAGCTACACGGTGTCAATCCCCAAGAGTGGCTCACGGACGTGTTCGAGCGCATCCCGACGCATCCGGCCAGACGCGTAGCTGACCTCTTGCCTCATCATTGGCAGAAGGCACGACAAGCTGACAAAAACAAGGCGGCATAGCTGCTAAGCGCCGAGTGTGCCGGATCAGGCAAGCCCACCTGCTCTCCGCCTTCCAGCCGTCCTGTACCCATCGGCACACCTGTAGCTGCCGCTGACCTGTACTTCACCGGACGCTTACTTGGGGGCCGCCCATAGTGCTTCTATCCATCCAATAAGTCCGGCAATCCAATCAGCAACTTGCAGATTCTGGTAACGGTGGCTCTCCAGATGAAACGGCTGCTCGACCAAGCGCTTGCACTGATCGGCAGGGCCGTACATGCTTCGTGCGGCTTGAGCCAGCAGACTTTTACGCTGGTCGTGCTCATCCAACAGCAGCGCAAAACCCTCCGGTGAGGAGCAGTCCTTCTCGCAAAACTCGTCTATGCGCTTGATCGATTGCCGCAGGATACTCCGGTACAAACCTTCGGGATTGTGTTCACCAGGCGATGCCGTCTTCTCAAGCCCGCAGTAGAACACGAAGCCACCCGAGTTTCGGATCTTGGAGAAGAGGCGCAAGGTGAAGTGGCGGAGCCACGGGTAGCGATGCATGTTGTTCGGGTGGTAGAGCTTCGCTCCCTTCTTTTCCCACTCCCATGGATGCTTGCCGGACCGCTTGATGTTTGCTTTCATGAGCTGGCATTTCCTCTGGAAAAACCAGGTCCCAAAATGGCGCACGTGATCTGTAGGCATCACGAAGCCAGCCAGGCCGAATACAGGACTCTCTTTGTAGCGCGGATGCTTGCGGTCTACAAAGGGACCGATGTGACCAAATTCATCGAGATAGGCGAAGTACATGGGCTTGTCAGAGGGGGCAAAAACACGAAAGCCCATGCCGTTAAGCGTGGGCCTCGGAGGGAGAGCAATCACAGGGATTGCGTCTCGCTCACAATATACGTCTTCTGCCAGAACAAGTTCACAGGACCCAACAGTTCTTCCACAGCCACTAGGAAGCTGCAGAAGCAGCGCTCCAGCGGGTACCAGTCGACTCTTCGCCCTAATGCTGACAATCTATGACCCCGACCAGATAGCCCCCGTCTGCGACGAGATGGCACAGGCAATCAGAACACGATGGCGGTCAAAAGTCCAAATCTGCGCGTGGGCGGTCGCTTCCGCGCGCAGACTTGATCCCTGTGCAGAACGGAGCTCAAACCGACACCCTGTCCATCAGCTCACCTCCTTATCAGTCCTCATTCTAGCAACATCAAGTCGGTTTCTTGCGTGGCAGGCCTATGGCGCTAACCCGTATTTCGTGGTCAATGAGACGCTGTTTCCGATTCCGAGTCAACTGCCCTGCTATCTCTTTCATGCGGGAGTTCCACTTGTCACAAGCGCTTTTGAGCCATCCAAGGTATCGTTCGATCCGGTCAGCTGTATCATCTGTCTCCTTGTGCACTCGTGCCGGATCAAGATCGGTATCTTGAAACGTGATCAGAACTTCTGACCCTGAAATTCGACCCTGTGGTGGATTGGCCGAGAATCTTGAAACCTCAAACCCGAACAAGCTTCCGTCACCCTCAAAAGGTATGGCAACGGTTATGGAGGAGCCAGAAACATAATATGGCTTGCCTGGATTGCTCACATAGATACCCGGATGGCCGCTGACATCAATGTTGACTTCGCCTTCTTCCTTTATGTAAATCTTGTCTCGCTCTAGCCGCGGCGGCTCAATTTCGTATTTGGGCACAACTCTGTTGACCAGGTCATCTTCGCTCGAATCTTCAAAGATCCGTCGTCCCCATCCTTCTATCTCTTTGACCATCGCGGCCTCCCGTCCACTCAAGAGGTCCCTTAACGGCCTTCCATAGAAAAGCAGATTGTTGCTGGACATAGCACTTCGTCGTTTGAATGATACCTGGCATGTGCGGGGGCAATAACTGTACCAAGGGAATGACTGTGCCACAATGGCTGCTTCGCTTGCCAGGAATTCGGCATCAGTAACTGACATCAAGGAGAATTCTCTCCTGGTTAGCCAGCCAGATCCACGATATGACCCGAAATCCCGGAAGCAGGCCTGAAACGGGCGCGGTGGCGTTCTCGGTGCCTCTGCAATCCCAAGTCATGATGACGGGAAATCGGCTTGTATGAGGTCGTGAGGCCCAAATCAGGCTTCCCGCGCGTCTCTCACCGGCTGATGTACCTCCTAAATTCCGCCGGCGCCACCTCGGGCCTCCTGAACCCGAACAGGCCGCGCTCTTCCTCTTCTTCCTCCGGCTCCTGCTCAGGGGCTTCGTCCTCTGCCGGCGACGTATCCGCGAGACCGCACCGCAGCCGCCTGCTGGCCATCCTGGCCGTCACCTCCTCGACCCACTTGACCTCGAATTCGCAGGATTCCGATCGCAACAGGTCCTCGAAGCTCAGGTCCTCAAGACGGGTGGAGCCCAGGAGAGATCTGTTCCTTCAAACCTTGCGCTCGCTATATCTGCGCTGCACAGCTTGGCTCCGTGCATCTTTGCCCCGTCTAGCCTAGCACCTATGAATCGAGCGCCTTCAAACCTTGAATTGGCAAGCTTGGCGTTTCGCAGGTCTGCGTTAAAGAACATGGCTCTTCTGAAGTCTCCTCCAAGGGCCGACGGATATCCGCACAAAGTAGCCCCACTCAAGTCAGCCCCGTTGAGATTGATTCCGGGAAGAGAGACTCCGCCACTACTGTCCACAAGTCCCGCTTTGCGGCACTCCTCGTATATGTTCGCTCCCGCAAGATCAGGTTCGAAATCCTGACGCCTGCGTCTTTCATTCCAACTATCCGTGCCCTCCAGGAGCCACTGAAGATGCTCGTGGTTCGCCATGTAATGTAGCCTGTCTGGTCTGTTACCCCGTATTAGGACTTCGTCCTTAACCGGGTAGTGAGTCATGTTACATGCTTGGCTACAACGCAAGTACCAGAGAAAAAGCTGAAGGTACTCGCTATGGGTCTAAAAGGTCCGTGATGTGAGTGCTCTGTTCATTGGATCGTAGTCTGGATGATGGTTCCTGTCCGGCCGCGGTCCGGCTCCGGCGATCCGGACCCCTTAAAACAAATCCCCGGTAATCCGGCATATCGGCGAAAACCGGCTTCTGCGGGCCATTTATTGCCCAACCGGAGCTCCTGGCCCATCTTTACCATTTGGCGGCTGAATCTGAAGGTCGTCAATAATCGCAGGTAGGTAGTTTGGCCGCCTTTTAGGGATATGCCCCACTTTATGCCCTGTTTTGCCGGATTTCATAATGTTTGACCCCACCAAAGCCCCACCTGCGCACCACTTTTGGGATTCACAGAGGCGGGAATACGAAAGTTGTGCCATAAAGTGTTGGCGGCTATTGTGAACAACGCCCCCCAACCCTATCTTCCCCCCTAATTTATATCCGACGATCGCTTACCCGAACCACCGACGACGCTACACGCTACTATTCCTTTCGGCTCTGCCACGGCGAACGCATAGGGGGCAAGGTCCGGCAGAAGACCCTGCTCAATCTCGGTGCCCACTTCCGCATCGACAAACGCTACTGGCGTGCGCTCTGCAACCGGATTGAGGCACTGCTCAAGGGCCAGCTCGTACCCATGGGCGTTGCTGCCGTCGCGTGGAAGAGGAGGCCCACCGCATTGCAGAACTCTTGAGTGCGCGCAAGGCGGTAGCCGTGACCGAGGGCAAGGGCGAGACGCCGCCGCGCGAATGGCACCATGTGGATGTCCACTCGCTCAAAACGGTCCGGCCCCGCACGGTGGGCGTAGAACATGTGGGGCTCTGGGCCATGGAGCAGTTGGGCATGGATGAGCTCTTCGAGAAGCTTGGCATCACACGAGGCCCCCGGCATGCGGCCACGGGCTCCATCATAGGCCGCCTGGCCGAGCCGGCCAGCGAACATGCCACGAAGCGTTGGCTGGCCTCTGCCAGTGGCCTGGACGAGTTTCTGGGCTGCAACTTCGAGAAGATGGCCGACATGCAGCTGTACCGGGCCAGCGACATGCTGCACAAACACCGCAAGGCCATAGAGGACCACCTCTTTGCACGGGCGCTGGACCTGTTTGATCTGGAGCCCACGATCGCGCTCTATGATCTGAAGGGCAGCTTCCTGGAAGGCAGTGGCAAGAGCATCGACAAGGCCAAGTACGCACGCTCGAAGGAGCGTCGCAGTGACTGCGTGCTGCTTACGCTGGCTCTTGTAACGCGCGGCAGCGGGTTCGTGCGTCGTAGCCAGATCTTCAAGGGCAACGTAAACGAAGCGTCCACGCTCAAGGAGATGCTGGAGTCCCTGGAGACGCCCAGGGACGCACGTGTGGTGATGGACCGGGGCATTGCCACAAAGGACCGCATAGACTGGCTGCATAAGGAGGGCTACCGCTACATCGTGGTATCAAGAGAGCGCAGGAAGCCCTTTGGACAGGAGCGGGCACTGGCTCTTCAGACGGCCTCGGGCAGTGACGTAGAGGTGTACCGGGAGGAGGCAGACGACGAGGTGCGGCTCTGTTGCCGATCCCGGTCCCGCATGGCGATGGAAGAGGCCAAGGTGAGGCAGAAAGCGGAAAGATTCGAGGAGGCCCTCGGCGAGCTTTCCGAGGGGTTTGCCCGGCTGAAGACGCAAAAGCGCATCGACCTCATAAGGGAACGTATCGGCCGATTGAAGCAGTGCTTCAGCGGCATCGGACAGCATTACGAGATAGAAGTGGAGACGGATGAGGACGGCAAGCGGGCCCAGTCCATCACGTGGACAAAGACGCCGAAAGCACCCGCGTTGATGAGCGATCCGGGCGTCTATTGCCTGCGCAGCAACGAGATGGAGTTCACCGCGGAAGAGCTCTGGCGCACGTATGTGATGCTGACCGATCTGGAAGCGGTGTTCCGGTCCCTGAAGTCGGAACTCGGACTGCGACCGATCTATCATTCCACAGGCCGGCGCGCGGAGGGCCATCTATTCATCACGGTCCTGGCTTACCAGTTGGTGCAGGTGATTCGTACGCGTCTGCGCCAGAAAGGACTACGCTTCAGCTGGACGACACTCAGGAGGATCCTTCGTCGTCAGGTTCGCACGACCAGCATCTTCGAGCGCAAGGACGCACGCACACTCCATGTCCGCACCAGCTCGCAGCCGGATATGGAACTAAGGGCCATTTACGATGCCTTGTGCATCGATCCACTGCCCTTGGCCATGCACAAGACGATCATATGACCTAAGGCATAAAACCTCACTTGGCGGCCATTTGTTGTGCCAGAACAATTCTCATGTCTCTACTTTACAACCTGTTATGAAGCACAATGGTAAACATGGGCTATGACTTGCAGGACACAGCGATGACTCAGGCGCAGTGCGCTACTCTCCGAGATCGGCTGTTTAAGATCGCAGTACGGGTCGTGGTAAGCGTACGCCGTCTGTACTTGCCCTCGGCATATCCGTGGCAGCAACTGTTCTCTGGCGTGCTTAGCAACTTGCGTGGCGCTGTGCACGCCACCACGGTTGCCTCACCTCCATAGACACTTTCTGGCCCGACCTATTCCAGAGATTGATAGACGCTGCTTTGTGGTTCTTGGATACGTGTATCCAAGAAGCACGGGTAGGCGAACAAACGCTCTTTTTCCCGCTCGAAGCGTGCCCAAAACAGCGCTTACTACCGCCGACTAAACGCTTCAGAAAACGGGAATCAGCATTCGCGTTCCCAGACTGTGACCCATTGCCTACAAACACCTCCAATCCCGGCGATTCAAGATCTTGGTGAGTTATCCGGGCTAGACCATGAGACACTTTACCAAGCTAATAGGCTTTACAACTGTGGTGCTGGCAGTTGCAGTAGCCGGTGATAATACCGCTCGGGGGCAATTTGATCAAGATAACGGGACCGACCTCTTCGCGGGGCGCAATGGGATCGGAACGACATGCCTTGATATGACTGATCTCTTCGACCTGAATATTGCCACCAACGCCGTGGACTCTGCGGACGACACTGAGTGGATACGGCTTCGCGAAGCGGAGGCCCGGCCCCGATTCGATGCAGATTTTACGGCCAATAACACGTTTACGCTGGCGACCTTTGTTCGGAACCGTGGCCCGGCAGACGGCGCGGTTTCCGTGGAAGGTGACATGACCTTGTCCGGCGCCACTGTTACAGTGGCAAAGGGTACTGCGCTGCGGCTCAAAACCGATGACCGCGTACGGCTCGCGGAGATTACGTGTCTGGTTGAGAATTCAAAACGCGGGACTGGTTTGGAAAGAAAAGCCAAGCGGTACGTCTCCGTGTCCGGAAGAAACAGCTTGAACTTTCAGGACGCCTGGCGCACCTGCTCCGCCACCCTGACGGCCCGGTCTGTCCCTTGCGGGCTTCCGGTAGGTGTGTGCTGCACGACCGACAGGGCCTCCCGGGTTGCCACTGCCCCCTCTATAACCGACTGCGAATACGTCACTTACACGGCGATGCGGCTCAAATCCGACCCAAAGTTCCGTCCTGCTATAGGGGATTGGTGGTTTATAAGGTGTCTAGGAATCCCTTGACTTTATCAGGGCAAGAGCTTATAGTAACAGTAAGTATTCCATAGTCACTTCAGGGCTCTTGCCGTGGATTTCCCCCAATCTAAGTGTTCTGAACGCCGTTTCGGATTAGTCAGGGGCCAAAATTCACTCAAATTGAGTGTTTCGCGGCAATCGCACCTAGTTTGGCTCAACTTGGGCCGTATTTCCAGAGGGCGCCACAAACTCCTAGCTGAAATTAGTCAATCATTGGCTGACTCCGCCGCGGCCACATGGTTCTCATTCTCCAGCTGACCTTAGGGAATGGTTGCGATGGTAGAGACAATCATACTACGGAGCGCATCTGGACGAACGTCGATGGCTGGCGATCCCGCATTGAGTCCAATTTGGCCAGAATTGGACCCTGGCTTGGCGGCTGCGGCGCACAAGTGCACATCCGTCGGCATGTGGCGGGGACTCCGCACCATTCTGCTCGTCTTGTCTGCGACACTGCTGTTTGCGCTCCATCCCGGGGGTATATTCGGAGCGGCTCTGTCAGAGCCCTTGGTTCTGCCGGATCCGGTGCATCTCAACGGGGCGCGGAAACAGGCCGGCATGACGCTGGAAAATGACTGGCTCGCACTGATAGCGCTGTACAATGCCACAGGCGGAGCGTCGTGGGATCGCAGCGATAACTGGTCCACATCGACGACTACCCAACCGACCGCGACTGAGTTGAATAGATGGTATGGTGTAACCGTAACTAATGGTCGAGTAACACGACTGAATCTCCCGAACAATGGCTTAGTGGGTACGCTCCCGGATGTAATTGATAATCTGACCGAACTCACCTATTTGAGTTTTCGGAATAACACTCTCTCGGGAACCTTTCCGAGCACCATGGCAAATCTGGCATTATTGGAAAATTTCGAATTCGACTCAGACAACTCCGCCAACACACTCTGCATTCCGCAAGAGGTATCCGATCTGGTGGCGTGGTACGAGGACATAACCACTACAGGGGGTGCATATTGTGTTTTGCAGGTGGAGTATGATGCGCTGGTTGCCCTGTACAATGCTACCGGCGGAGATGCCTGGACGAGCGAGACGGACGCCGACGAGACGAATAACTGGAATACCTCGGCGGATCGGCTGTTGTCCGTGGCTGAAGTGGATTACAAATGGCATGGGCTGAACTTTACGAGTGGGCGGGTAACAAGGATTGGTCTTTCCAATAACAACCTTACTGGGGAGCTGCCTGTGGCGCTAGGCGACTTAACGGACCTTGATTTGCTTTACGTAGACTCTAATTCCGGACTTTCGGGCAAGGTGCCTGTAGAATGGGCCTACGAACTTGGGGAGTTGACTCAGCTTAGCTTCCACAGCACCGCGGACGCTGCAGGTAATAATGGGGTTTGCGCGCCGCTACATGGTGGTTTTCAGACTTGGCTTGGGGGGCTTTCTTACCAGGCGGGTGATAGCTGCACGCTTTATTTAACTGGTGTAGACCTTCTGCGGGTCTCTGCTACGGAACTTAAGCTGACGTGGACACACCCACCCGTTACGGCGAGAAATGTGTCGGTAGACGGTTACGAGGTGAGATATCGTGTGACAGACGACAATAGCGCAATCGACGGGCCACAACCCGGCTATTGGAGCAGTTACAAAGATGCCATTAGCACTGCAACGAGCTATTCCATCACAGGTCTTGAAGCCTCGGTGGATCAAGATGTGGAGGTAAGGGCCTCGATAGATGATTGGCCGTGGGCAAGTCAGCATTGTCAGGTGTCCACAACCGCTACGACCGCTACGCTGCCCGGCCCGCCTACCAATCTCGTCGTCAGGGCCGTATCCGCCGCAGAGTTGTCCGCAACGTGGAGCGTGCCGGTTGACCCGTGCTGGGGCGCGATTACGGGTTACTTTGTACAGTACCGGGAGGCAGGTGATATTACCTGGAGCAACGCCTCGCATACGGGGACGGAAACGGAAGCGAGTGTATCGGGTCTCGACGGGGGTACTGCGTATGAAGTACAGGTTGCAGCCCGAACCAGTACTGGAGTAGGCCCCTATGTTTCCTATGAATCATCGACAATTGAGACAGCCGCCACGCGGCCAGGAGCTCCTGAAAGCCTGAGTTTATCCGCGGCATCGTCTGGAGTGACCGTTACGTGGGCAGTACCTACGAGCGATGGAGGCGCCTCCATCGAGGGTTACGTCGTGCAGTATCGACTGGCAGCTGCGGGCCAATTGATGTCGGGACCATGGATCGAATGGGATCACACGGATACGTCGACAGAAACAATCATTACCGGGCTCTTGGGGCGCACCACCTACGATGTGCAGGTCGCGGCAACAAATATTGCCGGTACGGGAGAGTTCGCTTCCTTTCAGCAGGTAACGACGCCTGTTTTAGTGCCAGGGGCGCCTTCTGACTTGAGCATAAAGGTCACCTCGCATTCAGAACTTGAAGTGTCGTGGACGGCTCCGTTATCGAACGGCGGCGAAGCAGTTACGGCATACAGCCTTCAATATCGGCAGGCAGTTGCCTCCGCACTCTGGCAGGACGCAGCGCATACAGGAGCGTCCGTGAGTGCGACGGTATCGAGTCTTGCAGGGGGCACTTCGTATGAAGTGCAGGTCGCTGCTAAGAATTCCGCGGGGACAGGGGCGTATGCTCAGGCGTCGGCAGAAACTCCAACGGCGGCGTTCGAGGCAGACTGGCGTGCGCTAGTGTCGGTGTTTGGTAGCGCGGGCGGAAGCAACTGGGATTCCCAGACCGATGTGGACACAGGCAATGATTGGTCCGCATCCACGGCTGAAATTCCGACGGCAGATGAAGTGGAAGCATGGGAAGGAGTAACGCTCACAAGTGGTCGGGTGACGAGACTCGAATTGAGTGACAAGAATCTGATTGGCACGCTCCCCGACGAATTTGGAAATCTGACTGAGCTAACATTCTTGGACATAGAGCATAACGAACTTTCGGGGGCAGCGCCCTCTACGATGGTTGAGCTGACGGCACTGACGAATTTCTATTTCCGCGGAGCGGACCAAATGCTATGTGTTCCACAAGAAGATGCGGATATGATAATGTGGCTCAAGGGCATAGCCGACGCGGACGGTCCATATTGTCTCCTTGAGGTGGAATACGACGCGCTGGTTGCCCTCTACAACACGGCAGGGGGAACGGGCTGGGCATCCGAGACGGATGCGGATACAGACGATGACTGGGACGTTGCGCTTACGCGGGCGGTGACGGAAGATGAAGTATATTCATGGCATAGTGTGACTATCGGGGATGCCCCAAGTGGAAAGCGATTGGTTACAAGTTTGAGCTTTAACGAGGAGAATCTGACCGGGACGCTTCCGAGCCAGATTGGCGATCTCGTTGGGTTGGAAGTCTTGAACCTGGATAATAACAGCCTTACAGGGGCTCTGCCGACCACCGTGGTGAACCTCGCGGCACTGGAAACTTTCTATTTCAGTGGAGCGGGTCAAACGCTATGTGTTCCACAAGAAGATGCGGATATGATAATGTGGTTCGAGGGCATAGCCACTACGGACGGTCCATATTGTCTCCTTCAGGCGGAATACGACGCGCTGGTTGCCCTCTACAACACGACAGGGGGAACGGGCTGGACATCCGAGACGGATCTGGATGAAGACAATAATTTGGATACAGCAAATGACTGGGATGTCTCGGGGGCAAGGGTAATAGCTACCAGCGAATTGAGCGCTTGGCACGGAGTAAGATCCAGTGATGGCCGTGTAGTCTCGCTGCGTCTGGACGGCAATAATCTTGTCGGCGCGATTCCGAATTCATTGCGGAATTTGACGGAACTTACGTCCCTGGATCTTGCAGGAAATATGCTTAGTGGGACCATTCCGAATTCATTGCGGAATTTGACGGAACTTACGTCCCTGGATCTTGCAGGAAATATGCTTAGTGGGACCATTCCGAATTCATTGCGGAATTTGACGGAACTTACGTCCCTGGAGCTTGCAGGAAATATGCTTAGTGGGACCATTCCGTCGGGATTGGAGAAGCTGACTAAATTGCAGTATCTCTACTTGGGTTTCAACACTTTTTCAGGCGAACTCCCTGTGCTGTGGGCACAGCACTTGAGTGTGCTGGAAGATTTCAGGTTTTCTGAATCAGGGCTCTGCGCGCCACTCGGAGCGTCGTTTCAAACTTGGCTGCAGGCGCTACGCATTGCGGAAGGAGATGATTGTGAAATACACTTGGCTGGTCTAAGCTTGCAGTGGGATTCCGCGACGGAGATAACGGTCTCTTGGGAAATGCCGCAGTTGACGGGTCGGGCAGGAGCCATTAAGAAGTACGAAGTGCGGAGTCGGGAGTCGGCTGAAAGCGGGGTATCTCCGGGTGAATGGGAATATCTTGGATACGCTGCCAGCACGGATACAACGATAGGTGGCCTCGACAATACAAAGGATTATGACTTTCAGGTGCGGGCCTCACTGGAGAAGTTTCCCTATAATAGCGCCTGGGGCGAGATCTCAACGTTGGAGCTTACCGCTAGCCCGCCGGGTCCCCCGGGCAACCTCAGCGTCACGGCGGACAATGCGACGACGCTCTCGGTATCGTGGGAAGCTCCAACTGAAACGGGAGGTGTGCCCATCCGGGGCTATACCGTGCAGTACCGGTTGACGGGCGTTACTGGGTGGACGGGCGTCAGCCATACGGGCACAGACACACGTGTAAAGATCAGGGGGCTTGCTGCTTCGACGTCTTATGATGTCCAGGTGCAAGCGAAAAACAGTGGCGGAGGAGGCTCATTTGCCAGCCAAACGGCCTCTACTCCTGCGCTAGCGGCCAATGTACCGGGGCCACCGGGGAGCCTCAGTGTGACGGCGTCGATGAATTCAATGTCAGTGGAATGGGTAGCACCGTCGACTACAGGCGGCACTTCTATCAAGGGCTACAGCGTACAGTACCGGTTGACGGACGACGGTGGCTCGTCAGGCGCGTGGATGAACGTTGATCACACGGGTACGGCTGCAAATGCGCAGATCACCGGACTGGAGGCGGGTACTTCGTACGATGTCCAAGTGGCGGCTATCAATGACGCGGGCCCGGGGGCCTATACCGCGGCGGCGACGGCGACAACGTTAGAGGCTACGGCGCCGAGTGCTCCGACAGCGCTCGTTGTGGGGGTGATATCGTCGGCGGAGCTTTCCGTGATGTGGACGGCGCCGGTGGCGACGGGGGGTGTTGATCTTACGGGCTACAGCGTACAGTACCGGTTGACGGACGACGGTGGCTCGTCAGGCGAGTGGATGGACGTTGATCACAGGGGTACGGCTGCAAATGCGCAGATCACCGGACTGGAGGCGGGTACTTCGTACGATGTCCAAGTGGCGGCTATCAATGACGCGGGCACGGGGACCTATACCGCGGCGGCGACGGCGACAACGAATGCGGCGACGAAGCCAGATGCTCCGACAGCGCTGGTTGTGGGGGTGATATCGTCGACGGAGCTTTCCGTGACGTGGACGGCGCCGGTGGAGACGGGGGGTGTTGATCTTACGGGCTACAGCGTACAGTACCGTTTAACGGATGCGAGTGAAGATGGGGAACTTGCAGCTCCCGGTGCATGGATGGATGTTGAGCCTGCGGTAGTGGGTACGCCTGTGACGATTGGGGAGTTGGATGCGGGCACGTCGTATGACGTGCAGGTGGCGGCAATCAACAGTGTGGGCACGGGGGACTATACCGAGGCGACGGCTACAACGTCAGATGCGGGTTTGCCGTCTGCTCCGACAGCGCTGGTTGTGAGCGTGGTGTCGCAGGCGGAGCTTCTCGTGACGTGGACGGCGCCGGAGGAGACGGGAGGTGTTGATCTTACGGGCTATAGCGTACAGTACCGTTTGGCGGATGCGGACGGTGCAGGGGAAGAGACAGCTGCCGGTCCATGGGTGAATGTTACGCATGTGGGAGTGGATCCGAGTGTGACGATTGGGGAGTTGGTGGCGGGCACGTCGTATGACGTGCGGGTGGAGGCCATCAATGATGCGGGCACGGGGGCCTATGTAGAGGCACAGGCAGTGACGGCCACGGCGGAGTACGAGGCGGACTGGCGAGCGTTGATTGCGCTTTATGACGCGGTGGGCGGACTGGCCTGGACCAGTGAGACGAACCTCGCTGAAGTGGATGACTGGGATGTGTCCACGGACCGCGTACCTACGGAGGCGGAGCTGGATGCCTGGAATGGAGTGACCGTGACGGGGGGACGGGTATCTCGCCTGACTTTGGTGGGCAACAATCTCGTTGGCACGCTTCCGGATGCTATAGGGGCGCTGACGGGGCTGTCCCTTTTATCTCTGGAGAACAATAATCTGGCAGGGCCTCTGCCCGATGGCCTGATGCAGCTGGGAAGCCTGTCTTATTTCAGCATTGGCGACAACGATCGGACGCTGTGTCTGCGCCAGGACGCGAACTTTGAGACATGGCTGGATGGTGTTGCCTCGGTGGTAGGTCCCAATTGCGTTGTTCCTGCGGAATGGAGAGCGCTTTTAGCCTTCTATAATGCGACCGGGGGCGGCAATTGGAGCACTCAGATGGACGGCGATGGAGCAAATGATTGGTCCACATCACCGGATCCGGTTCCGACGGAGGATGAGTTGGACGCATGGCATGGGGTGAGGCTGGTAGAGGGTCATGTGGTGGAGTTGCGTTTGGCGGACAACGGTCTTGATGGATCGCTTCCGTCGGATCTGCAGCATCTGTCGGAGTTGGCAATTCTGTATGTTCACAACAATCAATTGACGGGGGCGCTGCCCCTGCGGCTCTCGCAGCTCTCGGAGCTGGACTATCTGTGGTTTGGAGGCAGCGACCAGACGGTATGTGCGCCCCTTGATGCGGATTTCCAGTCATGGCTGTCGGGAGTGGATGAGGGTACTGGAGACGGGGATGCTGCGGGAGTTTACGGTCCTGATTGTCCGGTAGAGGTTTCCGGGGTCTCGGTTACGGTGACATCGGCGTCGATCCTGGATATAACGTGGAATCCGCCGACAGAGACGGGGCCATCCACGCTCACGGGCTATAGCGTACAGGTCCGTTTGACGGATGCGAACGGTGTTATGCCAGGTACGGCTCCTGGTGTATGGGAGGAAGTTGTGCCCACGGGCACGAGTGCGCGAGTCACGCAGTTGTCGGCGGCTACGTCGTACGACGTGCAGGTGGCTGCGGTGTTGGATACGGGTACGGGGGCGTATGAGTCGCGTACCGTGGTGACGTCTGCGGCGACGAAGCCGGGTGTGCCGAGAGCGCTGGTTGTGAGCGTGGTGTCATCGACGGAGCTATCCGTGATGTGGACGGCGCCGGTGGAGACGGGGGGTGTTGATCTTACGGGCTACAGCGTACAGTATCGTTTGACGGATGGGGACGGTGCAGGATTAGGTACAGATCCCGGTGTATGGGAGGACGTTACGCCTGCGGTAGTGGGTACGAGTGTGAGGATTGGGGATTTGGTGGCGGGCACGTCGTATGACGTGCAGGTGGCGGCCATCAATGGAGAGGGCACGGGGGCCTATACCGAGCCGGCGACGGCGATCGTGTCTGCGGCGACGCTTCCGGGAGTGCCGACAGCGCTGGTTGTGAGCGCGCTATCGCCGACGAAGCTTCTCGTGACGTGGACGGCGCCGGTGGCGACGGGGGGTGTTGATCTTACGGGCTACAGCGTACAGTACCGTTTAACGGATGCGAGTGAAGATGGGGAACTTGCAGCTCCCGGTGCATGGATGGATGTTGAGCCTGCGGTAGTGGGTACGAGTGTGACGATTGGGGAGTTGGATGCGGGCACGTCGTATGACGTGCAGGTGGCGGCAATCAACAGTGTGGGTACGGGGACTGATATTGCGGCGGCGACGGCGATAACGTCTGCGGCGACGGAGCCAGATGCTCCGACAGCGCTGAGTGTGGGGGTGATATCGTCGACGGAGCTTTCCGTGACGTGGACGGCGCCGGTGGAGACGGGGGGTGTTGATCTTACGGGCTACAGCGTACAGTACCGTTTGACGGATGCGAGTGAAGATGGGCAATCTGCAACTCCCGGTGAATGGGAGAACGCTGCGCATGTGGGAGTGGGTACGAGTGTGACGATTGGGGAGTTGGATGCGGGCACGTCGTATGATGTGCAGGTGGCGGCAATCAATGATGCGGGCACGGGGGCCTATGTAGAGGCACAGGCAGTGACGGCCACGGCGGAGTACGAGGCGGACTGGCGAGCGTTGATTGCGCTTTATGGCGCCGCGGGCGGATCGGCCTGGAATAGTCAGACGGAGACCATCACTGCAGAGGATAATTGGTCTGTGTCCACGGACCGCGTACCTACGGAGGCGGAGCTGGATGCCTGGAATGGAGTGACCGTGACGGAGGGACGGGTATCTCGCCTGACTTTGGTGGGCAACAATCTCGTTGGCACGCTTCCGGAAGCGATAGGGGATCTGACGGGTTTGTCCGCTTTGTCTCTGGAGGACAATGATCTGGCAGGGCCTCTGCCCGATGGCCTGATGCAGCTGGGAAATTTGTCGGATTTTCGCATTGGCGGCAACGCTCGGACGCTGTGTCTGCGCCAGGACGCGGCCTTTGAGGCATGGCTGAATGGTGTTACCGCGGTAGGAGGTCCCTACTGCGTTGTTGAGGCGGAATGGAGCGCGCTCTTAGCCATCTACGATGCGACGAGCGGTGGCAATTGGAGCAGTCAGACGGACGCTGGAGCAGATGATTGGTCCACATCACCGAACCAGGTTCCGACGGAGGATGAGCTGGAGGCATGGCATGGGGTGAGGCTGGTAGATGGTCATGTGGTGGGGTTGAGTCTGGAGGGCAACGGTCTAGTCGGATCGCTTCCGTCGGATCTGCAGGATCTGGCGGAGTTGGCAAGTCTGTATGTTGACAACAATCAATTGACGGGGGCGCTGCCCCTGCAGCTCTTGCAGCTCTCGGAGCTGGACAATCTGTGGTTTGGAGGTAGCAACCAGACGGTATGTGCGCCGCTTGATGCGGATTTCCAGACATGGCTGTTGGGAGTGGATACGGGTGATGAAGGCGGGGATGCTGCGGGAGTCAACGGTCCTGATTGTCCGGTGGAGGTTTCCGGGGTCTCGGTTACGGTGACATCGGCATCGATCCTGGATATCATGTGGAATGCGCCGGCGCTGACGGGGCGATCCACGCTCACGGGCTATAGCGTTCAGGTGCGTTTGACGGATGCGAACGGTGCAGATCCAGGTGCTGAGCCCGGTAATTGGGAGGAAGTTGTGCCCACAGGCACGAGTGCGCAAGTCACGCAGTTGTCGGCGGCTACGTCGTACGATGTGCAGGTGGCTGCGGAATTGAATACGGGTACGGGGGCGTATACTGCGCCGCAGACGGCGACAACGTCTGCGGCGACGGTTCCGGGTGTGCCGACAGCGCTGGGTGTGGGCGTGGTGTCGCAGGCGGAGCTTCTCGTGATGTGGACGGCGCCGGTGGAGACGGGGGGTGATGATCTTACGGGCTACAGTGTACAGTACCGTTTGACGGATGCGAGTGAAGATGGGGAACCTGCAACTTTCGGTGAATGGGTGGATGTTACGCCTTTGGTAGTGAGTACGAGTGTGACGATTGGGGATTTGGTGGCGGGCACGTCGTATGACGTGCAGGTGGCGGCAATCAATGGACAGGGCCCGGGGACCTATACCGAGGCGGCGACGGCGACCGTGTCTGCGGCGACGAAGCCGGGTGTGCCGACAGCGCTGGTTGTGAGCGCGCGGTCGCAGGCGGAGCTTCTCGTGACGTGGACGGCGCCGGTGGAGACGGGAGGTGTTGATCTTACGGGCTACAGCGTACAGTACCGTTTGACGGATACGGACGCAGGTGGGCCACCTATAACTCCCGGTGACTGGATGGATGTTGAGCCTGCGGTAGAGGGTACACCTGTGACGATTGGGGGGTTGGATGCGGGCACGTCGTATGACGTGCGGGTGGCGGCAATCAACAGTGTGGGTATGGGGACTTATACTGCGGCGAAGACGGCGACAACGGATGCGGCGACGGCGCCAGATGCTCCGACAGCGCTGGTTGTGGGGGTGGTTTCGTCGACGGAGCTTTCCGTGACGTGGACGGCGCCGGTGGAGACGGGGGGTGATGATCTTACGGGCTACAGCGTACAGTACCGTTTGACGGATGCGAGTGAAGATGGGCAATCTGCAACTCCCGGTGAATGGGAGAACGCTGCGCATGTGGGAGTGGGTACGAGTGTGACGATTGGGGAGTTGGCGGCGGGCACGTCGTATGACGTGCGGGTGGAGGCCATCAATGATGCGGGCACGGGGGCCTATGTAGAGGCACAGGCAGTGACGGCCACGGCGGAGTACGAGGCGGACTGGCGAGCGTTGATTGCGCTTTATGGCGCGGTGGGCGGACCGGCTTGGTCAAGTGAGACGAACATGACTGTAGAGGATGACTGGTCTGTGTCCACGGCCCGCATATCTACGGAGGCGGAGCTGGAAGCCTGGTATGGAGTGACGTTGACGGAGGGACGGGTATCTCGCCTGTCTTTGGCGGGTAACAATCTTGTTGGCACGCTTCCGGAAGCGATAGGAGATCTGACGGGTTTGTCCATTTTATCTCTGAGCAACAATGCATTGGCAGGGTCACTGCCCGATGGCCTGATGCAGCTGGGAAATCTGTCGGATTTTCGCATTGACGACAACGCTCGGACGCTGTGTCTGCGCCAGGACGCGGACTTTGAGGCATGGCTGAAGGGTGTGACCACGGTGGGAGGTCCCTACTGCGTTGTTGATGCGGAATGGAGAGCGCTTTTAGCCTTCTATAATGCGACCGGGGGCGACAATTGGAGCAGTCAGACGGACGCTGGAGCAGATGATTGGTCCACGTCAACGGATCCGGTTCCGACGGAAGATGAGCTGGAGGCATGGCATGGGGTGAGCTTAGTAGATGGTCATGTGGTGGGGTTGAGTCTGGAGGACAACGGTCTAGTCGGACCGTTTCCGTCGGGGCTGCAGGATCTGGCTGAGTTGGCAAGTCTGTTTGTTTACGACAATCAATTGACGGGCGCGCTGCCCCGGGAGCTCTCACAGCTCTCTGAGCTGGACATTCTGTGGTTTGGAGGTAGCGAACAGACGGTATGTGCGCCGCTTGATGCGGATTTCCAGACATGGCTGTTGGGAGTGGATACGGGTGATGAAGGCGGGGATGCTGCGGGAGTCAACGGTCCTGATTGTCCGGTAGAGGTTTCCGGGGTATCGGTTGCGGTGACATCGGCATCGATCCTGGATATAAGGTGGAATGCACCGGCGCTGACGGGGCGATCCACGCTCACGGGCTACAGCGTACAGGTCCGTTTGACGGATACGGACGCTACAGATCCAGGTACACAGCCCGGTGTATGGGAGGAAGCCCCGCACACGGGCACGAGTGCGCAAATCACGCAGTTGTCGGCGGCTACGTCGTACGATGTGCAGGTGGCTGCGGAGTTGAATACGGGTACGGGGGCGTATGTGTCGCGTACCGTGGTGACGTCTGCGGCGACGGTTCCGGGTGTGCCGACAGCGCTGGGTGTGGGTGTGGTGTCGTCGACGGAGCTTTCCGTGATGTGGACGGCTCCGGTGGAGACGGGGGGTGATCCGCTTACAGGCTACAGCGTACAGTACCGTTTGACGGATGCGAGTGAAGATGGGGAACCTGCAACTTTCGGTGAGTGGGAGGATGCTGCGCATGTGGGAGTGGATCCGAGTGTGACGATTGGGGATTTGGTGGCGGGCACGTCGTATGACGTGCAGGTGGCGGCAATCAATGGTCAGGGCACGGGGGTGCCTACTGCGCCGCAGACGGCGACCGTGTCTGCGGCGACGAAGCCGGGTGTGCCGACAGCGCTGAATGTGAGCGCGGTGTCGCCGACGAAGCTTCTCGTGACGTGGACGGCGCCGGTGGAGACGGGAGGTGTTGATCTTACGGGCTACAGCGTACAGTACCGTTTGACGGATGCGGACGGTGATGGGCCATCTATAGCTACCGGTCCATGGGAGGACGCTGCGCATGTGGGAGTGGATCCGAGTGTGACGATTGGGGAGTTGGATGCGGGCACGTCGTATGACGTGCAGGTGGCGGCAATCAACAGTGTGGGTACGGGGACTGATACTGCGGCGGAGACGGCTACAACGTCAGAGGCGACGGCGCCAAGTGCTCCGACAGCGCTGGTTGTGAGCGTGGTGTCGCATACGGAGCTTACCGTGATGTGGACGGCGCCGGTGGAGACGGGGGGTGTTGATCTTACGGGCTATAGCGTACAGTACCGTTTGACGGATACGGACGCAGGTGTGCCACCTATAACTCCCGGTGACTGGATGGATGTTGAGCCTGCGGTAGATGGTACACCTGTGACGATTGGGGGGTTGGATGCGGGCACGTCGTATGACGTGCAGGTGGCGGCAAACAACAGTGCGGGCACGGGGTCCTATGTAGAGGCACAGGCAGTGACGGCCACGGCGGAGTACGAGGCGGACTGGCGAGCGTTGATTGCGCTTTATGGCGCCGCGGGCGGATCGGCCTGGGATAGTCAGACGGACCCCGTCACTTCAGAGGGTGACTGGGATGTGTCCACGGACCGCATACCTACGGTGGCGGAGCTGGAAGCCTGGTATGGAGTGACGGTGACGGAGGGACGGGTATCTCGCCTGTCTTTGGCGGGTAACAATCTTGTTGGCACGCTTCCGGAAGCGATAGGAGATCTGACGGGTTTGTCCGCTTTGTCTCTGGAGGGCAATAATCTGGCAGGGCCACTGCCCGATGGCCTGATGCAGCTGGGAAGTCTGTCGAATTTTCGCATTCGCGACAACGATCGGACACTGTGTCTGCGTCAGGACGCGGACTTTGAGGCATGGCTGAATGATGTTACTGCGGTGGAAGGTCCTTACTGCGTTGTTGATGCGGAATGGAGCGCGCTTTTAGCCATCTACCAGGGGGCGGACGGCGGCAATTGGAGCAGTCAGACGGACGACGATGGAGCAGATGATTGGTCCACATCAATGAACCCGGTTCCGACGGAGGATGAGCTGAACGCATGGCATGGGGTGAGGTTAGTAAAAGGTCATGTGGTGGAGTTGCGTCTGGATGACAACGGTCTTGACGGATCGCTTCCGTCGGAGCTCCAGGATCTGGCGGAGTTGGCAAGTCTGTATGTTCACAACAACGGGTTGACGGGGACATTGCCTCTGGAGCTCTCGGAGCTCTCGGAGCTGGACTATCTGTGGTTTGGAGGCATTGGCCAGACGGTATGCGCACCGCTTGATGCGGATTTCCAGGCATGGTTGTCGGGAGTGGATACGCCTACGGATGACGGGGATGCTGCGGGAGTCAACGGCCCAGATTGTCCGGTAGAGGTTTCCGGGGTATCGGTTACGGTGACATCGGCATCGATCCTGGATATCATGTGGAATGCGCCGGCGCTGACGGGGCGATCCACGCTCACGGGCTATAGCGTTCAGGTGCGTTTGACGGATGCGAACGGTGCAGATCCAGGTGCACAGCCCGGTGTATGGGAGGAAGCCCCGCACACGGGCACGAGTGCGAGTGCGCAAATCACGCAGTTGTCGGCGGCTACGTCGTACGATGTGCAGGTGGCTGCGGTGTTGGATACGGGTACGGGGGCGTATACTGCCGAGCAGACGGCGACAACGGATGCAGTGACGCTTCCGGGTGTGCCGACAGCGCTGGGTGTGCGCGTGGAGTCGCAGACGGAGCTTTCCGTGACGTGGACGGCGCCGGTGGAGACGGGGGGTGATGATCTTACGGGCTACAGCGTACAGTACCGTTTGACGGATGCGAGTGAAGATGGGGAACCTGCAGCTCCCGGTAACTGGGTGGATGTTGGGCCTGCGGTAGTGGGTACGAGTGTGACGATTGGGGAGTTGGTGGCGGGCACGTCGTATGACGTGCAGGTGGCGGCAATCAATGGACAGGGCACGGGGGCGCCTACTGCGCCGCAGACGGCGATCGTGTCTGCGGCGACGCTTCCGGGAGTGCCGACAGCGCTGGTTGTGAGCGCGGTGTCGCAGGCGGAGCTTCTCGTGATGTGGACGGCGCCGGAGGAGACGGGGGGTGTTTCGCTTACGGGCTACAGCGTACAGTACCGTTTGACGGATGCGGACGGTGATGGGCCATCTATAGCTACCGGTCCATGGGAGGACGCTGCGCATGTGGGAGTGGATCCGAGTGTGACGATTGGGGAGTTGGATGCGGGCACGTCGTATGACGTGCAGGTGGCGGCAATCAACAGTGTGGGTACGGGGACTGATACTGCGGCGGCGACGGCGACAACGTTAGAGGCTACGGCGCCGGGTGCTCCGACAGCGCTCGTTGTGGGGGTGGTATCGTCGACGGAGCTTTCCGTGATGTGGACGGCGCCGGTGGAGACGGGGGGTGTTTCGCTTACGGGCTACAGCGTACAGTACCGTTTGACGGATGAGGACGGTGATGGGCCACCTATAACTCCCGGTGGCTGGGAGGACGCTGCGCATGTGGGAGTGGATCCGAGTGTGACGATTGGGGAGTTGGCGGCGGGCACGTCGTATGACGTGCGGGTGGAGGCCATCAATGATGCGGGCACGGGGGACTATGTACAGGCACAGGCAGTGACGGCCACGGCGGAGTACGAGGCGGACTGGCGAGCGTTGATTGCGCTTTATGGCGCCGCGGGCGGACCGGCCTGGACTAATCAGACGAACCCCTTGACTTCAGACAGTAGATGGTCTGAGTCCACGGACCGCATACCTACGGAGGCGGAGCTGGATGCCTGGTATGGAGTCGCGGTGACGGAGGGGCGGGTATCCGGCCTGTTTCTGGCGGGCAACAATCTGGTTGGAACGCTTCCGGATGCGATAGGGGCGCTGACGGGTTTGTCCGCTTTGTCTCTGGGGGGCAATGCTCTGGCAGGGCCTCTGCCCGATGGCCTGATGCAGCTGGAAAATCTGTTGGATTTTCGCATTAACGACAACGATCGGACGCTGTGTCTGCGCCAGGACGCGGACTTTGAGGCATGGCTGGAGGGTGTTCCCACGGTGGTAGGTCCCAATTGCGTTGTTGCTGCGGAATGGAGAGCGCTTTTAGCCATCTACCAGGGGGCGGACGGCGACAATTGGAGCAGTCAGACGGACGGCGATGGAGCAGATGATTGGTCCACGTCAACGGATCCGGTTCCGACGGAGGATGAGCTGAAGGCATGGCATGGGGTGAGCTTAACAAAAGGTCATGTGGTGGAGTTGCGTCTGGATGGCAACGGTCTAGTCGGGTCGCTTCCGTCGGAGCTGCAGGATCTGTCGGAGTTGGCAAGTCTGTATGTTCACGACAACCAATTGATGGGGGCGCTGCCCCTGGAGCTCTCGGAGCTCTCGGAGCTGGACTATCTGTGGTTTGGAGGCAGTGAGCAGACGGTATGTGCACCGCTTGATGCGGATTTCCAGACATGGCTGTCGGGAGTGGATACGCCTACGGATGACGGGGATGCTGCGGGAGTCAACGGCCCAGATTGTCCGGTGGAGGTTTCCGGGGTATCGGTTACGGTGACATCGGCATCGATCCTGGATATAACGTGGAATGCGCTGGCAGAGACGGGGCGATCCACGCTCACGGGCTA
The DNA here is from genome assembly GCA_965216255.1 of Rhodothermales bacterium. Lineage (GTDB taxonomy): Bacteria > Bacteroidota > Rhodothermia > Rhodothermales > Bin80. The sequence goes on along the minus strand of OZ244148.1, from coordinate 408,433 downwards.
CAGCGTACAGGTCCGTTTGACGGATGCGAACGGTGCAGATCCAGGTATAGAGCCCGGTGTATGGGAGGAAGCCCCGCACACGGGCACGAGTGTGAGCGCGCAAATCACGCAGTTGTCGGCGGCTACGTCGTACGATGTGCAGGTGGCTCCGGTGTTGGATACGGGTACGGGGGCGTATACTGCGCCGCAGACGGCGATAACGGATGCGGCGACGGTTCCGGGTGTGCCGACAGCGCTGAGTGTGGGCGTGGTGTCGCAGGCGGAGCTATCCGTGATGTGGACGGCGCCGGTGGAGACGGGGGGTGATGATCTTACGGGCTACAGCGTACAGTACCGTTTGACGGATGCGAGTGAAGATGGGGAACCTGCAACTTTCGGTGAGTGGGAGGATGTTACGCCTTTGGTAGTGAGTACGAGTGTGACGATTGGGGAGTTGGTGGCGGGCACGTCGTATGACGTGCAGGTGGCGGCAATCAACAGTGTGGGCACGGGGGCGCCTACTGCGCCGCAGACGGCGATCGTGTCTGCGGCGACGCTTCCGGGAGTGCCGACAGCGCTGGTTGTGAGCGCGGTGTCGCAGGCGGAGCTTCTCGTGATGTGGACGGCGCCGGAGGAGACGGGGGGTGTTTCGCTTACGGGCTACAGCGTACAGTACCGTTTGACGGATGCGGACGGTGATGGGCCATCTATAGCTACCGGTCCATGGGAGGACGTTACGCCTGCGGTAGTGGGTACGCCTGTGACGATTGGGGAGTTGTTGGCGGGCACGTCGTATGACGTGCAGGTGGCGGCAATCAATGGTGAGGGCACGGGGGCGCCTACTGCGCCGGCGACGGCGACAACGTTAGAGGCTACGGCGCCGGGTGCTCCGACAGCGCTCGTTGTGGGGGTGATATCGTCGACGGAGCTTTCCGTGACGTGGACGGCGCCGGAGGAGACGGGGGGTGTTTCGCTTACGGGCTACAGCGTACAGTACCGTTTGACGGATGAGGACGGTGGTGGGCCACTTACAGATCCCGGTCCATGGGTGAATGTTACGCATGTGGGAGTGGATCCGAGTGTGACGATTGGGGAGTTGGCGGCGGGCACGTCGTATGACGTGCGGGTGGAGGCCATCAATGATGCGGGCACGGGGTCCTATGTAGAGGCACAGGCAGTGACGGCCACGGCGGAGTACGAGGCGGACTGGCGAGCGTTGATTGCGCTTTATGGCGCCGCGGGCGGACCGGCCTGGAATAATCAGACGGAGACCATCATCTCTGTAGAGGATGACTGGTCTGAGTCCACAGCCCGCATACCTACGGAGGCGGAGCTGGATGCCTGGTATGGAGTCGAGGTGACGGAGGGACGGGTATCTGGCCTGTCTCTGTCGGGCAACAATCTGATTGGAACGCTTCCGGAAGCGATAGGGGCGCTGACGGGTTTGTCCATTTTATCTCTGGGCAATAATGCATTGGCAGGGCCACTGCCCGATGGCCTGATGCAGCTGGAAAGTCTATCGGATTTTCGCATTAACGGCAACGCTCGGACGCTGTGCCTGCGCCAGGACGCGGACTTTGAGGCATGGCTGGAGGGTGTTCCCACGGTGGTAGGTCCTTACTGCGTTATTGATGCGGAATGGAGCGCGCTTTTAGCCATCTACCAGGGGGCGGACGGCGACAATTGGAGCAGTCAGACGGACGGCGATGGAGCAGATGATTGGTCCACGTCAACGGATCCGGTTCCGACGGAGGATGAGTTGGAGGCATGGTATGGGGTGAGCTTAGCACAAGGTCATGTGGTGGAGTTGCGTTTGGAGGGCAACGCTCTAGTCGGGTCGTTTCCGTCGGATCTGCAGGATCTGTCGGAGTTGGCAGGTCTGTATGTTGACAACAATCAATTGACGGGGACATTACCCCTGGAGCTCTCGGAGCTCTCGGAGCTGGACAATTTGTGGTTTGGAGGCAGTGACCAGACGGTATGTGCACCGCTTGATGCGGATTTTCAGACATGGCTGTTGGGAGTGGATACGGGTACGGATGCCGGGGATGCTGCGGGAGTCAACGGTCCTGATTGTCCGGTGGAGGTTTCCGGGGTATCGGTTACGGTGACATCGGCATCGATCCTGGATATAACGTGGGATGCGCTGGCAGAGACGGGGCGATCCACGCTCACGGGCTACAGCGTACAAGTCCGTTTGACGGATGCGAACGGTGCAGATCCAGGTATAGAGCCCGGTGTATGGGAGGAAGCCCCGCACACGGGCACGAGTGCGAGTGCGCAAGTCACGCAGCTGTCGGCGGCTACGTCGTACGACGTGCGGGTGGCTGCGGTGTTGGATACGGGTACGGGGGCGTATACTGCGCCGGAGACGGCGACAACGGATGCAGTGACGCTTCCGGGTGTGCCGACAGCGCTGGGTGTGAGCGTGGTGTCACAGGCGGAGCTTCTCGTGATGTGGACGGCGCCGGTGGAGACGGGGGGTGATCCGCTTACGGGCTACAGCGTACAGTACCGTTTGACGGATGCGGACGCTGGTGGGCCACTTACAGATCCCGGTCCATGGGTGGATGTTACGCCTGTGGTAGTGAGTACGAGTGTGACGATTGGGGAGTTGGTGGCGGGCACGTCGTATGACGTGCAGGTGGCGGCAATCAACAGTGTGGGCACGGGGGAATTTACCGAGCCGGCGACGGCGATCGTGTCTGCGGCGACGGTTCCGGGTGTGCCGACAGCGCTGGTTGTGAGCGCGCGGTCGCAGGCGGAGCTTCTCGTGATGTGGACGGCGCCGGTGGAGACGGGAGGTGATGATCTTACGGGCTACAGCGTACAGTACCGTTTGACGGATGCGGACGGTGATGGGCCATCTATAGCTACCGGTCCATGGGAGGACGTTACGCCTGCGGTAGTGGGTACGCCTGTGACGATTGGGGAGTTGGATGCGGGCACGTCGTATGACGTGCAGGTGGCGGCAATCAACAGTGTGGGTAGGGGGACCTTTACTGAGCCGCAGACGGCGATAACGTCTGCGGCTACGGCGCCGGGTGCTCCGACAGCGCTGGGTGTGGGGGTGATATCGTCGACGGAGCTTTCCGTGATGTGGACGGCGCCGGTGGCGACGGGGGGTGATGATCTTACGGGCTACAGGGTACAGTACCGTTTGACGGATACGGACGGTGATGGGCCACCTATAACTCCCGGTGGCTGGGAGGACGCTGCGCATGTGGGAGTGGGTACGAGTGTGACGATTGGGGAGTTGGATGCGGGCACGTCGTATGACGTGCAGGTGGCGGCAATCAACAGTGTGGGCCCGGGGGACTATGTACAGGCACAGGCAGTGACGGCCACGGCGGAGTACGAGGCGGACTGGCGAGCGTTGATTGCGCTTTATGGCGCCGCGGGCGGACCGGCCTGGACTAATCAGACGAACCCCTTGACTTCAGACAGTAGATGGTCTGTGTCCACGGACCGCATACCTACGGAGGCGGAGCTGGACGCCTGGTATGGAGTCGCGGTGACGGAGGGGCGGGTATCCGACCTGTTTCTGTCGGGCAACAATCTGATTGGAACGCTTCCGGAAGCGATAGGGGCGCTGACGGGTTTGTCCATTTTATCTCTGGGCAATAATGCATTGGCAGGGCCACTGCCCGATGGCCTGATGCAGCTGGAAAGTCTATCGGATTTTCGCATTAACGGCAACGATCGGACGCTGTGTCTGCGTCAGGACGCGGACTTTGAGGCATGGCTGGAGGGTGTTACCACTGTGGTAGGTCCTTACTGCGTTGTTGATGCGGAATGGAGAGCGCTTTTAGCCATCTACCAGGGGGCAGACGGCGGCAATTGGAGCAGTCAGACGGACGGCGATGGAGCAGATGATTGGTCCATATCAACGAACCAGGTTCCGACGGAGGATGAGTTGGAAGCCTGGTATGGGGTGAGCTTAGCACAAGGTCATGTGGTGGAGTTGCGTTTGGAGGGCAACGCTCTAGTCGGATCGCTTCCGTCCGATCTGCAGAATTTGGCGGAGTTGGCAGGTCTGTATGTTCACAACAATCAATTGACGGGGACATTGCCCCTGGAGCTCTCGCAGCTCTCGGAGCTGGACAATTTGTGGTTTGGAGGCAGTGAGCAGACGGTATGTGCGCCTCTTGATGCGGATTTCCAGACATGGCTGTTGGGAGTGGATACGGGTACGGATGACGGGGATGCTGCGGGAGTCAACGGTCCTGATTGTCCGGTAGAGGTTTCCGGGGTATCGGTTGCGGTGACATCGGCATCGATCCTGGATATAACGTGGGATGCGCTGGCAGAGACGGGGCGATCCACGCTCACGGGCTACAGCGTACAAGTCCGTTTGACGGATGCGGACGGTGCAGATCCAGGTATAGAGCCCGGTGTATGGGAGGAAGCCCCGCACACGGGCACGAGTGCGAGTGCGCAAGTCACGCAGCTGTCGGCGGCTACGTCGTACGACGTGCGGGTGGCTGCGGTGTTGGATACGGGTACGGGGGCGTATACTGCGCCGGAGACGGCGACAACGGATGCAGTGACGCTTCCGGGTGTGCCGACAGCGCTGGGTGTGAGCGTGGAGTCGCAGACGGAGCTTTCCGTGATGTGGACGGCGCCGGTGGAGACGGGGGGTGATGATCTTACGGGCTACAGCGTACAGTACCGTTTGACGGATGAGGACGGTGCAGGATCAGGTACAGATCCCGGTAACTGGGTGGATGTTACGCCTGTGGTAGTGAGTACGAGTGTGACGATTGGGCAGTTGGTGGCGGGCACGTCGTATGACGTGCAGGTGGCGGCAATCAACAGTGTGGGCACGGGGACCTATACCGAGGAGGCGACGGCGACCGTGTCTGCGGCGACGCTTCCGGGTGTGCCGACAGCGCTGGTTGTGAGCGCGGAGTCGCAGGCGGAGCTTCTCGTGATGTGGACGGCGCCGGTGGAGACGGGAGGTGATGATCTTACGGGCTACAGCGTACAGTACCGTTTGACGGATGCGGACGGTGATGGGCCATCTATAGCTACCGGTCCATGGGAGGACGTTACGCCTGCGGTAGTGGGTACGCCTGTGACGATTGGGGAGTTGGCGGCGGGCACGTCGTATGACGTGCAGGTGGCGGCCATCAACAGTGTGGGTAGGGGGGACTTTACTGCGGCAGTGACGGCGACAACGTCTGCGGCTACGGCGCCGGGTGCTCCAACAGCGCTGGTTGTGAGCGTGGTGTCGCAGGCGGAGCTATCCGTGATGTGGACGGCGCCGGTGGAGACGGGAGGTGTTGATCTTACGGGCTACAGCGTACAGTACCGTTTGACGGATGAGGACGGTGGTGGGCCACTTACAGATCCCGGTCCATGGGTGAATGTTACGCATGTGGGAGTGGATCCGAGTGTGACGATTGGGGGGTTGGCGGCGGGCACGTCGTATGATGTGCAGGTGGAGGCAAACAACCGTGTGGGCCCGGGGGACTATGTACAGGCTCGGGCAGTGACGGCCACGGCGGAGTACGAGGCGGACTGGCGAGCGTTGATTGCGCTTTATGGCGCCGCGGGCGGACCGGCCTGGACTAATCAGACGAACCCCTTGACTTCAGACAGTAGATGGTCTGAGTCCACGGACCGCATACCTACGGAGGCGGAGCTGGACGCCTGGTATGGAGTCGCGGTGACGGAGGGGCGGGTATCCGACCTGTTTCTGTCGGGCAACAATCTGATTGGAACGCTTCCGGAAGCGATAGGGGCGCTGACGGGTTTGTCCATTTTATCTCTGGGCAATAATGCATTGGCAGGGCCACTGCCCGATGGCCTGATGCAGCTGAAAAGTCTATCGGATTTTCGCATTAACGGCAACGATCGGACGCTGTGCCTGCGCCAGGACGCGGACTTTGAGGCATGGCTGGAGGGTGTTACCACGGTGGTAGGTCCTTACTGCGTTATTGATGCGGAATGGAGCGCGCTTTTAGCCATCTACCAGGGGGCGGACGGCGGCAATTGGAGCAGTCAGACGGACGGCGATGGAGCAGATGATTGGTCCACATCAACGGATCCGGTTCCGACGGAGGATGAGCTGGAGGCATGGTATGGGGTGAGGCTAGCACAAGGCCATGTGGTGGAGTTGAGTCTGGAGGGCAACGGTCTAGTCGGATCGCTTCCGTCGGATCTGCAATACCTGTCGGAGTTGGCAGGTCTGTATGTTCAAAACAATCAATTGACGGGGACATTGCCCCTGGAGCTCTCGCAGCTCTCTGAGCTGGACTATCTGTGGTTTGGAGGCAGTGACCAGACGGTATGTGCTCCCCTTGATGCGGATTTCCAGACATGGCTGTTGGGAGTGGATACGGGTACGGATGCCGGGGATGCTGCGGGAGTCAACGGCCCAGATTGTCCGGTGGAGGTTTCCGGGGTATCGGTTACTGTGACATCGGCATCGATCCTGGATATAGCGTGGAATGTGCCGGCGCTGACGGGGCGATCCACGCTCACGGGCTACAGCGTACAGGTCCGTTTGACGGATGCGAACGGTGCAGATCCAGGTATAGAGCCCGGTGTATGGGAGGAAGCCCCGCACACGGGCACGAGTGCGAGTGCGCAAGTCACGCAGTTGTCGGCGGCTACGTCGTACGATGTGCGGGTAGCTGCGGTGTTGGATACGGGTACGGGGGCGTATACTGCGCCGGAGACGGAGACAACGTCTGCGGCGACGCTGCCGGGTGTGCCGACAGCGCTGGGTGTGAGCGTGGTGTCACAGGCGGAGCTTCTCGTGATGTGGACGGCGCCGGTGGAGACGGGGGGTGATCCGCTTACGGGCTACAGCGTACAGTACCGTTTGACGGATGCGGACGCTGGTGGGCCACTTACAGATCCCGGTCCATGGGTGGATGTAACGCCTGCGGTAGTGGGTACGAGCGTAACGATTGGGCAATTGGTGGTGGGCACGTCGTATGACGTGCAGGTGGCGGCAATCAACAGTGTGGGCACGGGGACCTATACCGAGGAGGCGACGGCGATTGTGTCTGCGGCGACGCTTCCGGGAGTGCCGACAGCGCTGGTTGTGAGCGCGGTGTCGCCGACGAAGCTTCTTGTGACGTGGACGGCGCCGGTGGAGACGGGGGGTGTTTCGCTTACGGGCTACAGCGTACAGTACCGTTTGACGGATGCGGACGGTGAAGGGGTAGAGACAGATCCCGGTCCATGGGTGGATGTTACGCCTGCGGTAGTGGGTACGCCTGTGACGATTGGGGAGTTGGCGGCGGGCACGTCGTATGACGTGCAGGTGGCGGCCATCAACAGTGCGGGTAGGGGGGACTATACTGCGGCGGCGACGGCGACAACGTCTGCGGCTACGGCGCCGGGTGCTCCGACAGCGCTGGTTGTGAGCGCGCGGTCGCAGGCGGAGCTTTCCGTGATGTGGACGGCGCCGGTGGAGACGGGAGGTGTTGATCTTACGGGCTACAGCGTACAGTACCGTTTGACGGATGCGGACGGTGATGGGCCATCTATAGCTACCGGTGAATGGGTGGATGTTACGCCTGCGGTAGAGGGTACGCCTGTGACGATTGGGGAGTTGGCGGCGGGCACGTCGTATGACGTGCAGGTGGCGGCCATCAACAGTGTGGGCCCGGGGGACTATGTAGAGGCACAGGCAGTGACGGCCACGGCGGAGTACGAGGCGGACTGGCGAGCGTTGATTGCGCTTTATGGCGCCGCGGGCGGATCGGCCTGGAATAATCAGACGGACCCCTTGACTTCAGACAGTAGATGGTCTGAGTCCACGGACCGCATACCTACGGAGGCGGAGCTGGATGCCTGGTATGGAGTGACCGTGACGGGGGGACGGGTATCTGGCCTGTCTCTGTCGGACAACAATCTGATTGGAACGCTTCCGGATGCGATAGGGGATCTGACAGATTTGTCCATTTTATCTCTGGAGGACAATAATCTGGCAGGGCCTTTGCCCGATGGCTTGGTGCAGCTGGGAAGTTTGTCGGATTTCCGCATTGACGACAACGCTCGGACGCTGTGTCTGCGTCAGGACGCGAACTTTGAGACATGGCTGGATGGTGTTTCCACGGTGATAGGTCCCTACTGCGTTGTTGATGCGGAATGGAGAGCGCTTTTAGCCATCTACCAGGGGGCGGACGGCGACAATTGGAGCAGTCAGACGGCCGGTGCTGGAACTGATGATTGGTCCACATCAACGGATCCGGTTCCGACGGAGGATGAGTTGGAGGCATGGTATGGGGTGAGCTTAGCACAAGGTCATGTGGTGGAGTTGAGTTTGGACGGCAACGGTCTTGACGGATCGCTTCCGTCGGATCTGCAATACCTGTCGGAGTTGGCAGGTCTGTATGTTCAAAACAATCAATTGACGGGGACATTGCCCCTGGAGCTCTCGCAGCTCTCTGAGCTGGACTATCTGTGGTTTGGAGGCAGTGACCAGACGGTATGTGCTCCCCTTGATGCGGATTTCCAGACATGGCTGTTGGGAGTGGATACGGGTACGGATGCCGGGGATGCTGCGGGAGTCAACGGCCCAGATTGTCCGGTGGAGGTTTCCGGGGTATCGGTTACTGTGACATCGGCATCGATCCTGGATATAGCGTGGAATGTGCCGGCGCTGACGGGGCGATCCACGCTCACGGGCTACAGCGTACAGGTCCGTTTGACGGATGCGAACGGTGCAGATCCAGGTATAGAGCCCGGTGTATGGGAGGAAGCCCCGCACACGGGCACGAGTGCGAGTGCGCAAGTCACGCAGTTGTCGGCGGCTACGTCGTACGATGTGCGGGTAGCTGTGGTGTTGGATACGGGTACGGGGGCGTATACTGCGCCGGAGACGGAGACAACGTCTGCGGCGACGCTGCCGGGTGTGCCGACAGCGCTGGGTGTGAGCGTGGTGTCACAGGCGGAGCTTCTCGTGATGTGGACGGCGCCGGTGGAGACGGGGGGTGATCCGCTTACGGGCTACAGTGTACAGTACCGTTTGACGGATGCGGACGCTGGTGGGCCACTTACAGATCCCGGTCCATGGGTGGATGTAACGCCTGCGGTAGTGGGTACGAGCGTAACGATTGGGCAATTGGTGGTGGGCACGTCGTATGACGTGCAGGTGGCGGCAATCAACAGTGCGGGCACGGGGACCTATACCGAGGAGGCGACGGCGACCGTGTCTGCGGCGACGCTTCCGGGAGTGCCGACAGCGCTGGTTGTGAGCGCGCTATCGCCGACGAAGCTTCTTGTGACGTGGACGGCGCCGGTGGAGACGGGGGGTGTTTCGCTTACGGGCTACAGCGTACAGTACCGTTTGACGGATGCGGACGGTGAAGGGGTAGAGACAGATCCCGGTGAATGGGTGGATGTTACGCCTGCGGTAGTGGGTACGCCTGTGACGATTGGGGAGTTGGCGGCGGGCACGTCGTATGACGTGCAGGTGGCGGCCATCAACAGTGCGGGTAGGGGGGACTATACTGCGGCGGCGACGGCGACAACGTCTGCGGCTACGGCGCCGGGTGCTCCGACAGCGCTGGTTGTGAGCGCGCGGTCGCAGGCGGAGCTTTCCGTGATGTGGACGGCGCCGGTGGAGACGGGAGGTGTTGATCTTACGGGCTACAGCGTACAGTACCGTTTGACGGATGCGGACGGTGAAGGGGTAGAGACAGATCCCGGTGAATGGGTGGATGTTACGCCTGCGGTAGTGGATCCGAGTGTGACAATTGGGGAGTTGGCGGCAGGCACGTCGTATGGAGTGCAGGTGGCGGCCATCAACAGTGTGGGCACGGGGGACTTTGTACAGGCACAGGCAGTGACGGCCACGGCGGAGTACGAGGCGGACTGGCGAGCGTTGATTGCGCTTTATGGCGCCGCGGGCGGATCGGCCTGGAATAATCAGACGGACCCCTTGACTTCAGACAGTAGATGGTCTGAGTCCACGGACCGCATACCTACGGAGGCGGAGCTGGATGCCTGGTATGGAGTGACCGTGACGGGGGGACGGGTATCTCGCCTGTCTTTGGCGGGCAACAATCTGATTGGAACGCTTCCGGATGCGATAGGGGATCTGACGGGTTTGTCCATTTTATCTCTGGAGGACAATGATCTGGCAGGGCCTCTGCCCGATGCCCTGATGCAGCTGGGAAATCTGTCGAATTTTCGCATTGACGACAACGCTCGGACGCTGTGTCTGCGTCAGGACGCGAACTTTGAGACATGGCTGGATGGTGTTACCACAGTGGTAGGTCCCTACTGCGTTGTTGATGCGGAATGGAGAGCGCTTTTAGCTATCTACCAGGGGGCGGACGGCGGCAATTGGAGCAGTCAGACGGACGGCGATGGAGCAGATGATTGGTCCACATCAACGGATCCGGTTCCGACGGAGGGTGAGTTGGAGGCATGGTATGGGGTGAGCCTAGCACAAGGTCATGTGGTGGAGTTGCGTTTGGAGGGCAACGGTCTAGTCGGATCGCTTCCGTCGAATCTGCAGAATTTGGAGGAGTTGGCAGGTCTGTATGTTCACAACAATCAATTGACGGGGGCGTTGCCCCTGGAGCTCTCGGAGCTCTCGGAGTTGGACAATCTGTGGTTTGGAGGCAGCGACCAGACGGTATGTGCGCCCCTTGATGCGGATTTCCAGTCATGGCTGTTGGGAGTGGATACGGGTACGGATGACGGGGATGCTGCGGGAGTCAACGGCCCAGATTGTCCGGTGGAGGTTTCCGGGGTATCGGTTGCGGTGACATCGGCGTCGATCCTGGATATAACGTGGAATGCGCCGGCGCTGACGGGGCGATCCACGCTCACGGGCTACAGCGTACAGGTCCGTTTGACGGATGCGGACGGTGCAGGGTCAGGTACAGAGCCCGGTGTATGGGAGGAAGCCCCGCACACGGGCACGAGTGTGAGCGCGCAAATCACGCAGTTGTCGGCGACTACGTCGTACGATGTGCAGGTGGCTGCGGTGTTGGATACGGGTACAGGGGCGTATGTGTCGCGTACCGTGGTGACGTCTGCGGCGACGCTGCCGGGTGTGCCGACAGCGCTGGGTGTGAACGTGGTGTCGCAGGCGGAGCTTCTCGTGACGTGGACGGCGCCGGTGGAGACGGGGGGTGATCCGCTTACAGGCTATAGCGTACAGTACCGTTTGACGGATGCGGACGCTGGTGGGCCACTTACAGATCCCGGTCCATGGGTGGATGTTACGCCTGCGGTAGTGGGTACGCCTGTGACGATTGGGGAGTTGGTGGCGGGCACGTCGTATGACGTGCAGGTGGCGGCAATCAACAGTGTGGGCACGGGGGACTATACCGAGGCGGCGACGGCGAGCGTGTCTGCGGCGACGCTGCCGGGTGTGCCGACAGCGCTGAGTGTGAGCGCGGTATCGCAGGCGGAGCTTCTCGTGACGTGGACGGCGCCGGAGGAGACGGGGGGTGATGACCTTACGGGCTACAGCGTACAGTACCGTTTGACGGATGCGGACGGTGCAGGGTCAGGTACGGACCCCGGTCCATGGGTGGATGTTACGCCTGCGGTAGTGGGTACGCCTGTGACGATTGGGGAGTTGGTGGCGGGCACGTCGTATGACGTGCAGGTGGCGGCAATCAATGGAGAGGGTACGGGGGCCTATGTACAGGCACAGGCAGTGACGCCCACGGCGGAGTACGAGGCGGACTGGCGAGCGTTGATTGCGCTTTATGGCGCCGCGGGCGGATCGGACTGGGATAGTCAGACGGAGGCCATCACTGCAGAGGATGACTGGTTCACGGACCGCATACCTACGGAGGCGGAGCTGGATGCCTGGTATGGAGTGACGGTGACGGAGGGACGGGTATCTCGCCTGTCTTTGGCGGGCAACAATCTCGTTGGCACGCTTCCTGATGCAATAGGGGAGCTGACAGATTTGTCCATTTTATCTCTGAGCAACAATGCATTGGCAGGGCCACTGCCCGATGGCCTGATGCAGCTGGGAAGTCTGTCGGATTTCCGCATTGGCGACAACGCTCGGACGCTGTGTCTGCGCCAGGACGCGGACTTTGAGGCATGGCTGGAGGGTGTTACCACAGTGGTAGGTCCTTACTGCGTTGTTGATGCGGAATGGAGAGCGCTTTTAGCCATCTACCAGGGGGCGGACGGCGGCAACTGGAGCAGTCAGACGGACGCTGGAGCAGATGATTGGTCCACATCAACGAACCAGGTTCCGACGGAGGGTGAGTTGGAGGCATGGTATGGGGTGAGGTTAGTAAAAGGTCATGTGGTGGAGTTGCGTTTGGAGGGCAACGGTCTAGTCGGGCCGCTTCCGTCGGATCTGCAGAATTTGGAGGAGTTGGCAAGTCTGTATGTTCACAACAATGGGTTGACGGGGACATTGCCCCTGGAGCTCTCGCAGCTCTCGCAGCTGGACTATCTGTGGTTTGGAGGCAGTGACCAGACGGTATGTGCACCGCTTGATGCGGGTTTCCAGTCATGGCTGTTGGGAGTGGATACGGGTGATGAAGACGGGGATGCTGCGGGAGTCAACGGTCCTGATTGTTCTGTAGAGGTTTCCGGGGTATCGGTTACGGTGACATCGGCATCGATCCTGGATATAACGTGGAATGCGCTGGCAGAGACGGGGCGATCCACGCTCACGGGCTACAGCGTACAGGTCCGTTTGACGGATGCGAACGCTACAGAGCCAGGTGCACAGCCCGGTGTATGGGAGGAAGCCCCGCACACGGGCACGAGTGTGAGCGCGCAAATCACGCAGTTGTCGGCGGCTACGTCGTACGACGTGCAGGTGGCTGCGGAGTTGAATACGGGTACGGGGGCGTATACTGCGGCGCAGACGGCGACAACGTCTGCGGCGACGGTTCCGGGTGTGCCGACAGCGCTGGGTGTGAACGTGGTGTCGCCGACGGAGCTTCTCGTGACGTGGACGGCGCCGGTGGAGACGGGGGGTGATCCGCTTACGGGCTACAGCGTACAGTACCGTTTGACGGATGCGGACGCTGGCGGGCTACTTACAACTCCCGGTGACTGGGTGGATGTAACGCCTGCGGTAGTGGGTACGAGTGTGACGATTGGGGAGTTGGATGCGGGCACGTCGTATGACGTGCAGGTGGCGGCAATCAATGGAGAGGGCACGGGGGACTATACCGAGGCGGCGACGGCGAGCGTGTCTGCGGCGACGGTTCCGGGTGTGCCGACACCGCTGAATGTGAGCGCGGTGTCGCCGACGAAGCTTCTCGTGACGTGGACGGCGCCGGTGGAGACGGGGGGTGATCCGCTTACGGGCTACAGCGTACAGTACCGTTTGACGGATGCGGACGCTGGTGGGCCACTTACAGATCCCGGTGGCTGGGTGAATGTTACGCCTGCGGTAGTGGCTACGAGTGTGACGATTGGGGAGTTGGTGGCGAGCACGTCGTATGACGTGCAGGTGGCGGCCATCAACAGTGTGGGTATGGGGACTTATACTGCGGCGGCGACGGCGACAACGTCAGAGGCGGCGGAGCCGGGTGCTCCGACAGCGCTGGGTGTGAGCGTGGTGTCGCATACGGAGCTTTTCGTGACGTGGACGGCGCCGGTGGAGACGGGGGGGGGTGATCTTACGGGCTATAGCGTACAGTACCGTTTGACGGATGCGGACGCTGGTGGGCCACTTACAGCTCCCGGTGACTGGGTGGATGTAACGCCTGCGGTAGTGGACCCGCCTGTGACGATTGGGGAGTTGGTGGCGGGCACGTCGTATGACGTGCAGGTGGCGGCAAACAACAGTGTGGGCACGGGGTCATATGTACAGGCACAGGCAGTGACGGCCACGGCGGAGTACGAGGCGGACTGGCGAGCGTTGATTGCGCTTTATGGCGCCGCGGGCGGATCGGCCTGGGGTAGTCAGACGGAGACCATCACTGCAGAGGATAACTGGTCTGTGTCCACGGACCGCGTACCTACGGAGGCGGAGCTGGACGCCTGGTATGGAGTGACGGTGACGGGGGGACGGGTATCTCGCCTGTCGTTGGCGGGCAACAATCTCGTTGGCACGCTTCCTGATGCAATAGGGGAGCTGACGGGTTTATCCATTTTATCTCTGAGTAACAATGCATTGGCAGGGCCACTGCCCGATGGCCTGATGCAGCTGGGAAGTCTGTCGGAATTCCGAATTGGCGGCAACGCTCGGACGCTGTGTCTGCGTCAGGACGTGGACTTTGAGGCATGGCTGGAGGGTGTTACCACGGTGGTAGGTCCTTACTGCGTTGTTGATGCGGAATGGAGAGCGCTTTTAGCCATCTACGATGCGACGGACGGCGGCAATTGGAGCAGTCAAACGGACGGCGATGGAGCAAATGATTGGTCCACATCAACGAACCAGATCCCGACGGAAGATGAGTTGAACGCATGGTATGGGGTGAGCTTAGCAGAAGGTCATGTGGTGGAGTTGCGTTTGGAGGGCAACGGTCTAGTCGGGTCGCTTCCGTCGGATCTGCAGGATCTGGCGGAGTTGGCAAGTCTGTATGTTCACAACAATGGGTTGACGGGGGCGTTGCCCTCGCAGCTCTCGCAGCTCTCGCAGCTGGACTATCTGTGGTTTGTAGGCAGTGACCAGACGGTATGTGCGCCGCTTGATGCGAATTTCCAGGCATGGCTGTCGGGAGTAGATACGCCTACTGAAGACGGGGATGCTGCGGGAGTCAACGGCCCAGATTGTCCGGTGGAGGTTTCCGGGGTATCGGTTACGGTGACATCGGCATCGATTTTGGATATAACGTGGGATGTGCCGGCACAGACAGGGCGATCCACGCTCACGGGCTACAGCGTACAGGTCCGTTTGACGGATGCGGACGGCGCAGGGTCAGGTACAGATCCCGGTGATTGGGAGGAAGCCCCGCACACGGGCACGGGCACGAGTGCGCAAGTCACGCAGTTGTCGGCGGCTACGTCGTACGACGTGCAGGTGGCTGCGGTGTTGGATACAGGTACGGGGGGGTATGTGTCGCATACCGTGGTGATGTCTGCGGCGACGCTTCCGGGTGTGCCGACAGCGCTGGGTGTGAGCGTGGTGTCGCAGACGGAGCTTTCCATGACGTGGACGGCGCCGGCGGAAACGGGGGGTGTTCCGTTTACAGGCTATAGCGTACAGGTCCGTTTGACGGATGCGGACGCTGGTGGGTCAGGTACAGATCCCGGTGAATGGGAGGACGCTACGCATGCGGGTACAAGCACAGATGCGGCAGTTACCAGCCTTGTGGCTGGCACCTCCTACGATGTTCGAGTCGCGGCCACGAACTCGGAAGGTACAGGTGAATTCTCTCCTCCACGAACAGCAGAGACGCTGGCTGCAGGGCTGCCGGGGGCGCCGACGCAATTTGACGTGGTCGTCATTTCCTATGAGGAGCTTGCCGCGACGTGGTCATTGCCCGCGGAAACAGGGGGGACTTCCATAACCGGTTATGTGGTGCAATACCGCCTGACGGATGCCAACGGCGAAGAGTTGGGCACGGATCCGGGCGAGTGGCAGAGTGTCGAGAACACTGGTACCGGTGCGCAGATTGTCGGCCTGAATGCTGGCACGTCGTATGAGGTTCGGGTGGCGGCAACAAACATAGCGGGCACGGGGGCCTTTGCGTCGGAGACAGTGGTGACTTCTGCGGCAGACCCTCCAGCGGCACCGACAGACTTGAGCGTTGCTGTGACATCGATAACGGAGGTCACGATCACTTGGACGGCACCCCCGGGCACCGGAGGCACTTCCATCACGGGCTACAGCATACAGTATCGAAAGGCCGATGCAGACGATGACGGGCCAGGCACAGATCCGGGCGAATGGCAGAACATCGAGCATTTGGGCACGGATGCCAGTGTGGCGATCACGCTGCTAGTAGCCGGTTTTGCCTACGACGTACAGGTAGCGGCAATAAATGTGGCTGGAACAGGCGCCTATGCGCAGGCGCCAATAAAAATGCCAACAGCTGCATTTGTGGCGGACTGGCAAGCGCTGATTGCACTCTATCTTGCTACGTCGGGCGAAGATTGGACATCAAACGATGGGTGGGACGTATCGGTCGCCAGGATTCCGACAGAGATAGAGATTAGGCGCTGGTATGGAGTGACCCTGGAAAGCGGTCGCGTGGTGCAGCTAAATCTGTCGCAGAATAATCTTGCAGGCGTACTCCCTGGTGAAATTGGAAGCCTTACGGCTCTAGCTAGGTTATATTTGACCGGCAATGCCTTGAGGGGGCCACTGCCCGATGCCCTGAGGCAATTGGTGTCGTTGGAGGATTTTCGTATTGGCACCAATGCGAGTACGGCGTGTTTTCCACAGGGAACAGAATTTAGGAGGTGGCTTGCCGACGTGGGTATTGTGGCTGGCCAGTATTGTGTTGCGCAGTCAGAGTGGGAGGCACTGAATACGTTTTATGGCTCCACGTCAGGGGCTAACTGGACTACAAATGACGGGTGGTCCGTTTCGACGACCCAGTTGCCGACGGATGAAGAATTGGATGGATGGCATGGGGTGAGGGTGGATAGCGGTTACGTTACAGCGTTGGCCCTGTCAGATAACAATCTAGTTGGTCAGTTCCCCTCTGTAGTGAAGGACTTGCCGCGGCTTGAGAGACTCTACGTGGATGGTAACAGGATGGTGGGAGAGTTGCCAAGGGAATTAACGACCCTTGTTAATCTTGAGCGGTTGCGATTCTATGGGGGCAATCAGTCAATTTGTGCACCGTTGGAATCGAATTTCCAGGGGTGGCTTTCTGCGGTAGATGGAGATAGCGGCCTCAGAGACGGGTCGGGTGTGATCGGCCCCGACTGTCCGGTTGCAGTACCAGGGTTGTCGGTGACAGCAACTTCTTGGTCGATTGTGGACATAGAGTGGGCTGAGCCTTCGGCCACGGGACGCGGAAGCGTTAGCGGATATAGTGTGCGGTATCGCCTGGCTGACGCGGACGGTGACGGACCCGGAAGGCAGCCAGGGCAGTGGCTAGACGTGAATCATACAGGCGTTAACACCGCTGCACGGATTACTGGGCTTTCGGGCTCGACGTCGTATAACGTACATGTGGCGGTGCAACTCGGTCGGGTGACAGGACCATACCAATCAGCAACGGTAGTGACGCCGGCGTCGCCCGAAACGGCACCTGCGTCGCCGACAGGATTGATCGTTGAACCCACATCGCAGACTGAGCTATCAGTGACTTGGATAGCGCCGATCGAAACGGGAGGCCGCCCCATCACGGGTTACAGCCTACAGTACCGCAGGACTGATTCGGACGAGGCAGAGGCGGGCGTCCAGCCTGGAGCGTGGATAAGTTTACCTCACGAAGGTACGGACACGGACACGCGGATTGCAGATCTCGAGGCGCATACGACTTATGACGTGCAAGTGGCTGCAATAAACAATGTGGGAACAGGGGATTACTCGGACATTGTGACCAAGAGCACTCTTGCCGCCGGTGTGCCCGGTGTGCCGACGAACCTAAGTGTGGTGGCGGTATCACCAACAGAGCTTTCCGCTTCGTGGACTGCGCCCACGGAGACGGGAGGCGTCGATATTGACGGGTACAGCTTGCTGGTCCGATTGACGGATGCCGATGGCGATTCCCCGGGCACTGAGCCCGGTTTGTGGGGAGAAAGAGGACCTGTCGAGGAGACCACGGGTGCATTGATTGCGGAGCTTGAGCCGGGTACGTCTTACGACGTGCAGGTGGCGGCGAGCAATAGTGTGGGCATAGGGGCCTATTCGGCTATTACGACCGTGAAAACGCCTGCAGATCTCCCAGGCGTGCCAATTGACTTGAGCGCGGAGGCGGTATCATCGACGGAGGTGTCTGCATTGTGGACAGCGCCTGATTTTACAGGCGGCACGCCGATAACAGGCTACAGTATACAGTTCCGCGCCTCGGAGGTTGGAGATGCCGGACCCGGCGTATGGCAAGATGCCGGCCATTCGGGCACAAGTACCGATGTTACGATTACGCAACTCACTGAGGCCACGTCGTATGACGTGCAAGTGGCAGCAAAGAACGATGTT
This sequence comes from Rhodothermales bacterium, assembly GCA_965216255.1. Classification (GTDB taxonomy): domain Bacteria; phylum Bacteroidota; class Rhodothermia; order Rhodothermales; family Bin80. Next base: position 390,444 of record OZ244148.1, on the reverse strand, counting down.
GGCACGGGAGTCTATTCATCGCCCGTGTTGGTAGTCACACTTGGGTCGGGCGCACTTGCAGCACCGACGGACCTGAGTGTAGTGGCTACGTCACAGACGGAGTTATTGGTTTCGTGGACTTCGCCTCCCGTAACGGGGGGGGCATCCGCTGCGGGGTATAGCGTGCAGTACCGGGAGTCTGGCGCAGATAGTCAAGAGCCGGGTGCCTGGCAGGATGTTGCCCATACAGGAACGGATACAAATGCGCAATTAGCCGGGCTAGAGGCTGGTACGTCTTACGATGTAAGAGTGGCGGCAACGAACGATACGGGCACAGGACAATATGCCGCATATGTGACGGCAGAAACGTTCGCCGGAGTGCCTGGCCAGCCAACTAATTTGAGTGTACAGGCGACGTCGCAGACAGAGCTGCAAGTGACATGGACGGAGCCGGCGAAGACCGGAGGGAGGAGCATTACCGGCTTTAGCGTACAGTACAGACTGACAAATGCGAATGCTCTAGGGCCAGGCCTTTGGATAAGTGCCTTGCACTCGGGAGTGGGAACTAGTGCGACGATCACGGAGCTTGACGCAGGAACTTCGTATGACGTGCAGGTGGCCGCGCAAAACGCGGTGGGCCTTAGTACGTATTCCGGAATTGTGACCACGGCTACGCTGGAGATTGGTGTGCTAGGGCCGCCGACCGGCGTAAATGTGGTGTCGCTGTCGGAGTCGGAGCTATTGGTGACGTGGACGGCGCCTGAAGTCGTGGGCGGCGCACGTATTGGGGGCTACCTTGTAGAATACCGTCTGACGGACGCAGACGGCCAAGGTCCGGGTCTTGAGCCAGGTCCGTGGCAAGACGCGGGGTTCAGTGGCATTGGGACAAGTACAACCATTACTAGCCTAGCGGCAGGGATTTCATATGATGTGCGGGTGGCCACAGTAAACGAAGCGGGTCCGGTGGCTTATTCAGGTGTGCAGACGGTCCAAACGCTAGCCGCAGGCGTGCCGGAGGCGCCTGCCAACGTAAGTGTGGTGGCCGTGTCCCAAACCGCGCTCCTGGTTACGTGGACGTCACCACTGCAGACCGGAGGGGCATCCATTACAGGTTTCAGCGTGCAGCACCGGCTAACGGATGCCGACGGTGAGGGGCCCGGTACGAGAGCGGGTCAATGGCAGGACGCAGGGCACACGGGTACTGGCACAAGAATAACGATTACGCAGCTTGCAGTGGGTACGTCCTACGATGTGCAGGTGGCGGCAATGAATGATGCAGGTATCGGAGCCTATGCGAGCTTTTCGGCTGCCGTGACATCGGGGGCTGTGGTGCCCGGACCGCCAACGGGATTAATGATAGTCGTGTTATCGCGGACAGAACTGGAGGTATCGTGGTCACCGCCTGCGGAGACCGGCGACGTGTCTGTCACGGGCTACCAGGTGCAATACCGACTAGCAGATGCCGAAGATGGTGATACTACCCTGTGGCATCAAGTTGTCCATCGGGGTTTTGACACCAGTACACGGCTTGGCGAACTCCAGGCTCAAACCACGTATCAGGTACGCGTGGCGGCAATAAATAGGTTTGGAACAGGCCCATTCGCAATCCAGACGGGGCAAACGTCGCCAGTGGCAGCTCCCACGGTTCCACTCAGCCTGGGTATTTCGACCGTTTCGCAGACGACATTGGAAGTTTCGTGGTCGGAGCCAAGAGACAGCGGAGGGGTGCCTATCGTCAGCTACAGGGTAGACTATCGTGTAGCGGACATGGAGTCGGATCAACCCAGTCATCAGGTTGGTGCGTGGCAGCAACATATGCATGACCATGCGGGCACAGTTTTGGAGATATATGGATTGGATGTAGGCACTTACTATGATGTCAAAGTAGCTGCAGTTAATGCCGTTGCCGCTGGAGTGCATGTTCAGGGGTCCGCACGTACCTTGTCGTCTACTGCGCCGGGGGCTCCGCTTTCATTGCAACCGACGGTTATTTCTACTTCGGCGATTTCGTTCTCATGGGTAGCTCCTCCGCTTACGACTGGCGCTCATATTACGGGATACCAGATTGATTTTCGCCGAAGTTCCGTGGACGATTCCCGGCAAAGTGCCACGGATTCGGAGCAAGAAGGCAGATGGCCCGGCGCATGGCAGCATATCCTCCATTCGGGCGTGGGCCGTACCTCGACCATTGCCAATTTGCAAGTCGGTACGTCTTACGACATTCGTGTGGCAGCCATAGCCACGACGGGGCAGGGAGCGTATGCTCAAGAGACTATAGTGACGGATGCAACTGCTCCGGGACGTCCATTGAATATGGTTGTTTGCGGGATTTCCGAAGACGAACTGGCCTTGTCTTGGTCCGCTCCGAAACGAAGCAACGGTAAGGAAATCACGGCGTATTCAGTGGAAGTCCGGACAGCAAGCGCAGCTGGATTTCCTCCAGGTATATGGCAGCTTTCGGAGCATGCCGGCACAGATGCTACCGTATCGGGGCTTTCTTCGGCGACTCTTTACGATGTTCGGGTCGCAGCGGTGAATGAGGTGGGTGCGAGCGCCTTTGCGGAAGCAAGTGTGGCGACGCAAGCATTGCCAACCGAAGAAGCACCGCTGAGACTGACGATTTGTGCAGCTGCGCCTGATGCGCTGGATGTTTCCTGGACGGAATCGAGTAACAATATGCCAGGGATGCTTCTAACGCGAGCGGAATATAGCGAGGCAAACCTATCGCAATTTAGGCTGGAATTTCGTCCAATTGGTATGGAGGAGTGGACCCGGGTGCAAGTCTTGCAGGGTGATTCTCATGCCCTCATCGGCAATCTTATACCGAGCGCAACGTATGAAGTGCGTCTCGGCGCACTACGTGATGCAGGTGCGGAGACCTTTGTTCGCGGCAGTGCCGCAACGCAGGCCGCTACACCTCCGGATGCTCCGCTAGCGTTGAGCTTGAAATCTCGATCTTCCGCGAGCGTAGAATTGACGTGGCAGCTTCCTCCGAACGACGGTGGATTGGCCATTTCCGCTTACGAGGTTGAATATCGTGAAACGGATACCAATGTAGGAATTGGTGGCAATCAGCCTGGGGACTGGAACCAAAGTCGGCATACGTCGCTCCAAGTAACTATTGGCAGTTTGACGCCAGGCACGTCTTATGATGTGCAAGTTGCCGCCATCAATGATGCAGGAATTGGTCCCTTTTCAAGAGGGTCTATTTCCACAAGACCTTCTCCCGAATTGGAACGGGATTGGCTTGTTTTGCGCAAGCTGTACACCGCTACAGACGGCCCCAATTGGAGCAGCGGTGAAAACTGGTCTGCATCCGAGGGGCATGTGCCGTCTTTGGAGGAGCTGGGGGCTTGGAGTGGGGTGACAACTAGCCGGGGTAGGGTGACGGAACTACGGCTGAGCGGCTATGGCTTGAGAGGAGTTCTTCCAGAAGCACTTGGGGACTTGACAGAGCTTTACGGACTTTGGATCGGTAATAATTTTCTGACGGCAACGCTTCCCGCAAGCCTCATGAGACTAAAGAACCTTACCACCTTGCATTTTGGTGACCAAGAGCTATGCGCTCAACGGGACAATGCTTTCCAGCAATGGCTTGAAGGTATTATGGATCGAGAGGGTGACAACTGTCCTGAGCATGTAAGCTTTATTGCAAGCATTGACGATCAGCAGTACGAAAAGGATATTCCCATCGAGGGATTAGTACTACCTCAGGCTGTAGGAGGTACGCCGCCTTATGCCTACACAATTAGCCCGCAGCTACCGCCAGGACTGGTCTTTCATGCTGGTGTGCGTTTCCTAACGGGTACGCCTCTTGAACGAACTGTATCGACGATATATACTCTTACGGCAACCGACCAAGCAGGCTCGACAGCGAGTACGAGCTTTGCGATTGAAGTTATAGGGCCAACTTTACGTGATACGGATGTGGAGATGCCGGAGACATTCGCGGTGCTTGGCAATTACCCGAACCCGTTCAATCCATCTACGCGCGTTGTATTTGACTTGCCGATCCAAGCAGAAGTAAGAATTGAGGTATTGGATTTGCTAGGCAGAAGAATCGAGGTGCTTAGTTGGGCAAGCGTTCCAGCGGGGTGGCGGCGGTCACTGGACATCGATATGTCCTCACATCCTTCCGGCGTGTATTTGTACAAAATCATGGCTCAGACGGAAACCGGGTCCATGATGGGCACAGGAAGAATGACGCTAGTTAGGTAGTGCTTGGCCGAAAAAGATAGCGATCGGAGAAGAGTGTTTATGGGCGCATTTCTTTGCAGCTATAGCGGGTGGCCAGTGGGGAATTTAGTCACGAATACGACGTGTTATTGGGTGCGTATCTCCCCACTTTAACTAAAATATGATAAAGTTCCGTTTGGGCTTGTGCAGGGCTCCAGCATGGCATTTCAGGGACAATGTTTAGGATTGCCGAAGTCTGACGAGCCTACGGGAATGCGCTCAAAACATGGTTTCCGTGCCGCAGAGTGCATTCACGTGCGCGAAATAGGCCACTATTCAACTGTTGCAGCCAGCCTGGACGTTGCTATCCGATTCCGCTCGTGAGCGTCGTCTTCCTCGGCAGTCTCTGCGGCTTGCTTGTTCAGGCAGCCAGACGCTGGCGCGCTCGCCGCTACAGTCTCCCGCTGGCGCAGTATCAATCCGAGTCCATGCACATTTGCCGCCACAACCGAAAGCGCCATGCTGCGCGCAAATCCCTTCTTGCCGTGCGTCCGCACTCGATTCAATCCGCGGTGCTCCAGGTTGTTGATCGCTGACTCAATGGCCGGATGCTGCCGACGCGCTGCTACGAACTCTTCCGCCCTTTCCCGCTCACGAGAGGCCTCCGTGCCCTTTCCCTTCCTGGGCATCACGGCCAGCCCCAGCTCTGCCTCAAACGCGGTAGGGTTGTCTGGGCTGTAAAAGCTCCTGTCCTTGCTACAGGAAACCACCTGCTCTCCGCCTTCCAGCCGTCCTGTACCCATCGGCACACCTGTAGCTGCCGCTGACCTGTACTTCACCGGACGCTTACCTGCACGCGGCATATGGCAGGACCACGCCTGTCCTGGAGCCTATGGCGGGTCAGGAGTAGCTATGACCGCGAGGACGGCGTCAGGTCGGCAAGGCTTCTGCGGGAGCAGCCTCTGCTTGATGGTCGGCCTCGTGACGCCTCTTAGAGACATCCAGCCGATAGCTGGGTAGGTTCAGCTCCAAAATCACGCTGTGATGTACCAGCCGGTCTATGGCCGCTGCCGTGGTCATCGGATCCTTGAAGATGCGCTCCCACTGCGAAAACGCCAGATTGCTTGTCAGTAGAACGCTGCCCCGTTCGTAGCGCTGCGACAAAAGTAGGAACATGACCTCCATCTCCTGCCGGCTGTGCTGGACGTACCCTATGTCACGGGTGGTGAGCGCCTGGTAGCGCGAGAGCCGCTTCAGGAGCTGTGGCAGGCGCAGCTCCCGTTTGGCCCTGAGCATCTCCTGCACGAGGGAGCTGCAATTGTATTCGCGACGCCACTGGAAGATCAGTTCCCGGCCCAGGGCACACAACAGGTGCGTCTTGCCACTGCCGGCAGGCCCGAGGACCAGAACGTTCTCCCGGCTCTCCAAGAAGCCTCCCTCCAAGAGCACGCTCAGGTGGTGGCCTATCCGTACCGGCAACCGGCCCCGGAGAATCCGACCGGTACCGGTAGTGGGCAAACGCTCCCGGACCCAGCACCAGCGAGTCGATCACGTAACGCTACTCGATCCGGTACTTGCCCTCGCCGAAGAGCCGCGGCATACGCTCCGTAAGGCGCTGCCCATACCACACCTCGACCCATTCGCCAAAGACGCGTACGTCGAAACACTCACCGATAAGCTGGCTTTGCACCGAGTAGCCGTTCTTTCTCACGCGTATCGTGCTGCCCCTGGATACTCGCCCGCGGTAGTGCTTGTAGCTCTCCAGGCGCCGCTTTGGCAGGGGCCCCCAGGAAGGTCTGCTCCTCTTCGAAGCGCTCCTGGCGCTCCGCATTCAGCTGCCCAAACAGCTTCTCGAGAAAGGTCTCGTAGGCCTGCCGACTCTCGAAATCATTGCTGCCACGAAGGACGAGCTCCTTCTTTGTGACCCGCTTCATACGGTGGTGCCGCTGTTCAATCTTCCCGTTCTCATGTGGACTCGCCGGCTGCGTATGCTGAGATGCCATCCCGTGGTGGCGCAGCAGTGCCTGATAGCGTTCGGTGAAGTCTTCACCGCTCTTGCGCTTCAGGTTGCGTACCGCACTGCTCATCGAAGGATGCAGCCGGGGCGCACCTGCACAGCGCACGAGCACATGCTGCGGGCCTTCCGAGAGTGCCTCGAAGCTCCTCGACCTGCAGACCGTGCCGGCCTCCCAATTGGAATATGCCAGCACAAAGTGAAACAACAGATGCGGGGACGGCTGCCCCTGTATCGTTACCTCCAGTATGTTGAGGCACGTGAAGTCGGACTACGCACGCTCCCAGGGGGCATACTCCTGGTCGAAGTAGACCTCCTTCGGAGCTCCCTCCATGGCCTTCCACTGCTTTGCGCGCCGCTGCAGCGTACGCAACTGGCCCTGCTGGAACCTGCCCGGATGCCTGCGCTGCAACTCGCCAAAGAGTGCCTTCACGTTGAGGCCGGGATTGACTTCGAGAAGAGCCCTGGCTTCATCCCACACCTCCGCGAACGGATCCTTACGCGTGCGCCATGTGTGGGGCTTCTTTGTATCGCTCGGCACCTTGCCCAGACGCACATATTTGCGCGCTGTAGCCTGGCTCATGCCAGCCTTGGCCGCTGCGGTTGTTATGGGTACATCCTTTTTCACGACCAACTTGAAAAGAAGAAGGACCTGCTCATCGGTAACCATCTCGGATGTGGAGCTTGGCTGGAACAATTCGCCCATCTACGCCCAAGAACACCTTAAGTGCCATTGTTTTTCATTGTCGTCGCCATTCATTCTTAATGTCGCCAAACAGGCACAGCAGTCTCCACCGCTCGCAACTAACTGTGGCGCAACAGCATTAACATTTCTACAACATATCCTTACACTCTGTCAAGCCATGTATATAGATTTCATCGAAATAATTCCAGAACAGATCGTGTTTGCCGTAATTGTACTAACAGCGTAAAGTACTTGCGTTGGCACGTGCCGCTCTTCAATTTACCACTACGAAAGGCTCGGACACTTGGTGAATAGTTCCGTCAGCTGCCTGCATCGAAATTCTATAGAAGTAGAGCCCCGCGGAAAGGTGCTCAGCCTTGAATCGAATCCCATGACTACCGCGATCTAGCACATGGTCATCCATCAGCGTGCTTGTCAACCGTCCGAGCAAGCTATATACTTTTACCGACACGCGTGCTCTATCGCTCACGCTAAAAGAAATCACGGTTTCCTTTCTGAATGGATTGGGGTAATTCTTATGCACGGACAATGCCCCCGGCAACTCAAATTCGCCTTCCGAATGCAAAATAGCTTTTTCCAGCGCCACGCCCGCGATCCATGATGCATCCACGAGACCGTGGTTTGTGTGAGAAGTCAAATCATTGACACCCTCTCCGCTGCCCTCATCCATGTTCCAATAGCCTACTAGGCCCCACTCACTGCCTTCCAGGTTACGTAGCATGAGCTGTTGGATCTCGGCTTCGCTGCGTGCCCTGGTCCAATAACGGACATCATCAATAGCCCCTTGGAATGTAGAGCTCCCGGAGGGACTATTCCCAATTATGAATTCTGCGGACGAATTGTCCTTAATTTCACCTGTCAATTCACCGGATACCGTCAGCAATTGCGGCATACCATTCAAGTACAATCTAACTGGATTCACTTGGTCGTGTACATTAATCACCAGGGCCACATGTTGCCATTCACCAAGGCGAATAGAGAGAGCGGGCGTATTCCACCGACTCTTCTTGTTATTTTCGTCCTTGAGAGCGATTACCAAGCTCTGTTCGTTTGTACTTCCGAATTGGGATTTCTGAAGGTACAGGTATATACTGGACTTGTCCAGTATTCTTGGTAGAGCTGTCTCGTTCACTCCCCATCCTTCGGGGCGAATCCATGCCTCCAAAGTCACCGTAGCCGAAGAAGTGAGAATATAAGCGGGTGGTATGGTGGTGTGATCCCCTTCGTGTTCGAAGGAAATAGCGCTTTCCCCGGTAAAAACGCGGACATAGTCCATGGCAGTTACTGAAGCAATTTCAGAGGTGGTTTCATTTGCGACCTGAAGACTCACTGAATACTGCCCAGCTTCTTCGTAAATCCACATGGGGTTCTGCTGCACTGCATCTGTGATCCCGTCACCGTCGACATCCCAGTACCATTGCGTTATGCCCAGATGAGATTCTGATTGATCCATGAACGAAACAATCAGTGGGGCATGGCCAGTACGCACGTTTGTGGTAAAGTTCGCGGTGCCTGAAACGTTGATGTCGGCGCTCATGACTTCGCCGGGCATACTTATGTTGGTGATGGTTATGTCAGAAGACTTGCTCGGGCTGCCGGTTGAGGCACTACTGGGATAGCTCGTCGGACCAAAGTGGCTATTTCCAGTGCTGCCCGGAAAGACATCCCCGGCGTCGCCTTGGTTACCGCTTCTCAAGTTATCCAACTGATTCAGTCCGTCCGCCTCCTCGAGATCCACCAATCTATTCCCATCATTTGTATTGTCCATCTGGCTATCATCGATATGCCATATCAATAGCCCCGGTGCAGGAAGGAAGCGGTCGAATCCTTGAAGTTGGCGATTCTCCACCAGAAAATATTCTGACGATTCCCAAGGCTGATTCAGTCTATAGACTCCCGTGGAATCGAATTCAGTGGCTGTGAACGAATACGTACCGTTTTCCTGAACAGTCCGGGGAACAAGCCATCCCATTTCTTGCTTGCCCCATGCCGACAACTGCGGCGGCGTTCTGGCCTCGTTCGACCAAATACCGTAAGCCATAGGACTCCAACTGCCAAGACCATTGGAGCTCCGGTCCAAGTCGTATAGGTCAGGAAGGCGGCCCCACAAGTGGAAGGCTTCATGGATATACATGCCGATTCCCGCCTGCCGGTTATAATGTAATTCCTCTGCCATCATGAATCTGTCGATTCGGACCCCGTCATAGGAGCGGGGACTCCAGTAATCGTTCGTAACGGGCCATATGTATCGGCGGTCTGCTCGCTCGGCAGCGCCGGGACCAGCATGAATCACAATGATGCCATCACATCTGTCGTCTCCGTCATTGTCATACTGGGAGAAGTCAACGCCGTCGGCCTCTGCAGCGGCTATAGCCTCCTCGGCAAGTTCCTGAGCCCGGCCGTGGCCGTGTGTATTCGCGTAGTAAGACTGCTCGCGGCTACTTGTGAACCATCCGTACACGTCTGCAATCACTTCAAACTGGTTGTACGATGTTTCCATCATGTAGTCGTTGAAGGACCCTCCTGCGCCAATACCGCCAGTCCACCCGGGCTCATTCATCATGTTGTGAAAGGCCTCTGGTGGTGAGGAAGCAGCCGCATCGGGGAATTGGATGAGTATTACAATGGTCTTTAGCTTAACATGTCCATCGCTTGCCTGCGATCGCAGACGTTGCAGCAGGGACGGGGCCTTCTTTCCGGCAGATCCCATGAGGAAGGGATTCCGGCGTCGTGCAGCGTTGGTTAACTCCTGATCCTCGCGAACATGGCGCCCAATTTCGCTGAGTAATTGCTGCTCTTGCAAGGAGCGCAAGTCTTCGTTGTGCGCCAACTGCCCTGAAGCAGCAAATCTGCCGCCGGGCCCCTTGACGGCATATACCCAAGCTTTGCCCGACGCTTCACGCATAACGGTATAACCGTCGATAGTCTCGGCGTAATGATACCACTCATCGCCAAAGAGTCGAATTGTAACAGACGTGGAGTCCGGTTGCCTGGCATTGAATGGAAAGGGATTTACGGGTCCGTGCTGCAGGAAATCCACAGTACCGGAACGCCCTTTCACGTCGCCCAGGATCAACACATCGGTTTGCGACGGTGTAAAGGAAAGCCAAATCGTTACTGCGTGGATCAAAATTTTCATTAAGTCCCTCGTGATTGTTGCCAAATGAAATCATTCCTGTACCGCCGGCACAGGATGCCGCGATTTTTCTACCCCGCCTAGACCGAACCAATGGCTCTGCGGGGTATACGCAGCAGGATGAGCCTATGGTGAGCGCAAAACTATTGCACGACAATGAGCTTGGCTCCGGTAAGGCTTCTAGATGGATGCTGCACGGACCAGCGGAAATTGTAAACGCCGCCAGCGAGAGGCAGTCTGGGTGCACTCAACGTCACGGAATGGGATCCCGCGCTCCATCGACCATTGAGCAATGTCCCTACGCTCCTTCCCAGCATATCCACAATGTCAAGCACTACTGTGGCCTGCTCATTGAGATCGAAATTAAAAGTGGCCGGAAAGGTTACAGGGTGGGGATATACCGAACCGGCAGTAAATGTCTCCGGAACCAACCTCACGCTCTCCGTGGCAAGAGTTTCGAGCGTCGGATAGAGGGCCAAGGCGTTATCCGCGTTGGTGACGAAGTCGCCATAGTCCTCGCCGGCAACCATGGCAAAGCCAATGGACTTAGCACCTCCTACAGTAAGGTCAAACGGCCCGGCAGACACCAGTTGCGACACATCCAAGCCCGAGAGGTACTTCCGGTCTCCGTTTACACCGGACATTATTAACCACTTTTCCTCGTCCGTGAATCCGTCACCGTCTTCGGTGCTCATTTCCGCTTTATTATCAACCATGTAGTATGTCTGCTTACTTACTTCGGTCAACAACCGCACTCCCACATAATCAGCTCCTTGGCTCGGTGCCGTTACGAATCCAACGTTGCGCCCTTCGTCGTAACCGGATTGGTTATTCTCAAAGTCTGTAGTAACGTCCCAGTCCACGAATAGGGCCACGTACAGACCTTCAATGTTGACCGGAGAGTCGTTCCTAACAGTGTACTTCAAAATGATGAAATCCTCGTTATCAGGTGTTGACGTGCCCCAGCTTTCCTGAATGATGGTGACACCAATGGGAGAACGTACCTCTGATTCAATCAACTCCACTTTACTGAACAGCATTGTACCTTTGGAAACGAAGCTCGTTGGGGTTCCCGGTTTCTGGGAGAAGTCACGGTCCTGATTTCTTGCTGCCGAGAGCGTGGACCTAATCGAATTCAGAACCTGGTCTGGCCCTGTTCCTATCAATAGCCCTCCTTCGTAGAGGAGCTCTTCCCCGTTGAAATTAAAGCCCACTCCCTTTGATTCGGGCGACGGCTGCTCACAGTTGCTCGTAGGCTCGTCGCCATCACGTCCCTCAGTAACGTATCCTAGGTTTCCCTCGTTAGTGAGACTCATGCATATAGCGTCGGTGCCAAAGATCATTGACCTGCCGGGCACCGTGGTACCTTTGTCACCTGCTGCGATGGACACGCCGGGAAGTAATTTGTAGCCATAGTCGAGCAGCGTTGCAGCGTCGCCATTTTCGGCTACTTCAACGCGAATCCAGCCAAAGTAAACGCGGCCTTGAATAGATAATTGCATTCCTACATAGGCCGTCTCGCCATGCCAATCCAAGTAGTCGGCCGAAGCGATAATCGGCTGGTAGCACTCGCTTGAAGCGTTGCAAATGCCAGCGGTAACCCAATTACTGGCTGGGCCGATTTCGTCGCCTGCATCCAATGGTGTTATACTGCTATTCAGGCCCGACATAGTACCGACGACATCTTTGCCATATGTTTCCAGTCGGACAGTAGCGTCCGCGCTACGGAACCAAAGGGCGAGCGTCTGATCATCCCCGAGAAAACCGGTAGGGGTGAAGGCATGGAAAGTACTTCCCAGTATCCCACGCACGGTAGTGTTAGCGGGATCGACATAGTGAATATCCGATGCCTGGGGATAAGCGGAATTTGCGAGAGCTATCAGGACTAAGCCAGCCCAGCTGCGTTTGATAAGTTTTCTCATGACAACACTTTGGAATAGGGGGTGGATAATGTCAGAGGATAGCCTGGATGAGGCTACTACGGACACGACGTTCCGCGCCTGCTCCCTGCATGGACCTCACCTGCTCGGAGCGGTGCTCGCAGACGACACCGGCTAGGCACAGCCGCGGAAATCGGCCATCGATGGTCGAACTGCGCCGCATATAGGGCAGCAGCATCGCATTCTTGAAACGGTGATCGTTGCGCCAATCAAGCACGCCGGGCCGCTTGAATGGCCGTGCCCCCGCACGGGTCAGTTCGTTGCGATCGCTCCGACGTCCGTAGCGCTTGATGCACCAATAACCGGGCTGGAAACATTGAGCGTCTTGTGCAGGGACGCCAGCCGACAAACACATGAACTTTAAGCCCACATTATTCATGACCGGTCCGGCTTGTGCCTTACGAGAATGTTCCTGGTGCATCTACGTGTACCCAACAAATATAAGACACTTTCCCCGAAGAAATGAGCGCATTCTAAGGGCATCTGAGGGGTCTCACTAATGTAAGGGCGAGAATTCTGCGGCTGAGCCTCATGGGGTCTTGACTTGGGCCCCAAACGGCGTGCAGTTGCAGCAGGGTGGCCGGATTTTAAGGCCAGGCGCCTGGTATGGGCATAGGTGTCACGTAAATCATGGGTCCGCCGTCCCGGCGTTGCGCCCGCTCCTTTGCGCGAGCAGCGTAAATCGGATTTCTTCAACAGTGGCAGGGAATTGTCCTCCACTGAAGCTGGCGATAATGCTTCCAAAAACACTCCCAATTCGCAAGGGCACGGCCAGCTACCTGGATAACAATGTTGCGTGGATGCTGCTCGATGCGTGCTCCTGCTTTCAGGATGTGCCGCCGGAAGCTCGACAGGTGCATGCGGGGACCCTCCGGCTCCTGCATGGGCAGCGCCCCACATGCAGCAACTGATATAACTGCAGTATGGCCCAGGGGCACGAGCCTTGCCTTCTTGCAGCTTTGCGGCGTGCCGCCGCAATACACGCCGGCTGCGGTAGTGCGTTTTCGGACGCGGAGCAGAGGACAGGGCCAGTGTACAGGCAGCACTGCGCGCGCGCTGGTGCTTCACTCCCGGGTGCACACAGTTGCCATACCGTGGGAGGCAGCACTGCGCGCGCGTTGGTGCTTCTCTGCCTTGCCTCTCTTCTGGTAGAGCTTCACAAGGCTCTCTGCAGGAGGGGCCTTTTTGTGCTGATCCGTATGCAGAGAGTAATGCCGGGCAAACCGTCCGCCCGGTGTGGCTCCACCACGACGCGGCGCGTGCGACGCTGCGCCGTAGAGCTGGTTCGTGATACTGCCGCTGTTTCTGTTGGACGCACGCCCGGTGTGGATCCGCCAGCCTGCTCAGGGCGGCGTTTTCTCTGAGGCGCATGACGTAGCCGCCGCAATCCAGCTTATCGCAGAGCTCTCCACTATCAAAGCCCGCACCCAACAAGGAGGCGGTCGGCCACATGGCGGCCCACCTGCAGCGCTATGCGCCGAACATACTCGTAACAATCCCGGACCACACTCTGGGTACCGCTGCGCAACACGGCCTCCAACATGGCACCACCTTCCGCACAGCTGGCAATCAGAGGCATGAAAATGGTGCGCTTGCAATGTCCATGGAAGGCACTGCCCTGCTGCCGGCCGTGGGCATCAATCACCAGGCCGTCTATGCCGTCCACAACCACGCCACGTCGCTTGCTACCGCCAGTTTGAGGGATATGCTCCACAGCGAAGGTAGTCGCATGCTGGCGCAGGCGCGCAATATTGCGTCCCCGCGCCAGCATACGCACCAGACGCGAGATGCCGGGCTGTGGGGCCAAAGGCTTACTGTCTTTCAGGGCGTTAAGGCCCTTCTCGAAGAGGCGGCCACGCGCATGAGGGGATCATGCCGCAAGCGGTCGGCATCCCTTCGGCGCGGCCAGCCCTGCAGAAAGAGCAGCAAGAACTGCCGCAGCAATTCTTCAGGCGGTGGGGTGGTCGCGCCGGATCCCGGAAATCAAACAGCAAAGGCGTTCTATGAATCCGGTGCGGGCAAACTGTGTTCGCACCAGATGGCGGCTGCGTCCAAAGAGCAGGTCTTCCGTGTAGGATCCGCTAACCCTTACCGATCTATGGAAGGCACAGGAGAACAATATGCCGGAGGAGATGGTCTGCGCCGCATTCACCTTGTGGTGCATCGGGATACAAGAAATAGAACGCTTGAGCGCGGCATTGTATCTATGGCAATACCATGGTAGTCAGATACTTGCGAACGATTTGTGAAGCCGCTGGCAGTTCGTCGGAACGTACCTGAAGATTCTGGTGAATAAGGTGGGCTCTGGATTCTGGCAGCATCCGATGTGCGAAATATCGAGCCGACATGGTAAAGAGAGCGCACGTTGTCGAATAACACGGCAATGGGGTGTGGCGCCGTCGTCTCTATCTCTGCGGCTGAGAGTCTCGCAATCTCGGTGTGAGCAAGTTTCCTCATGCAACTCCGTATATTGGCAGCGAACCTACTCCCATGGTACTTGATAGTAGCCATCGACGGTCCCGCTGGATCCGGCAAGAGCACCACCGCCAGGGCAGTTGCCCGGCATCTCGGTTATTTTCTGCTGAATTCAGGCGCCATGTACCGGGCTGTGGCGTTGGCTTTCCTGCGCCGCGGCCTCTCAGCTACGGCGCACGAGGCCGCGGCCGCTTTACGTGCCTTGCAGATCAGAGTTTTGTGCAGTAGCAGCGACCCGCTCATTTACTTGGACGGAGAAGATATCACGGACCGCCTTCAGGGCCCTGATGTTGCGCAAATGGCAAGTAGCCTGGCTACGCGGGCTGAGGTGCGCCGGCTCCTGGTGCCCAGGCAGCGGGAAATCGGGACTATGCATCGCTACGCGCCGGGTCTTGTCGTGGACGGCCGGGATATTGGTACGGTCGTGTTCCCGGATGCTGAAGTAAAGATTTTCATGACGGCCCCGGCCGAGGTGCGGGCCCGGCGCCGGCAGGCAGAGCTTGGACGTGCGGGCCATGCAGCCTCTTATGATACGGTACTTGGAGAAATCCGAATGCGGGATCGGAGGGATACCGAAAGAGCGCTGTCTCCACTGGTTCGGGCCGACGATGCGGTCGAGCTCAATACGGCAGAAAGGTCCCTCGAGGAACAAGTCGCCTTTGTTGTTACTCTGGTAAAGGAACGCACTGCTATTGACCATGTATAAATAGTTTGTCGCCACGCGGTACGTGCTACTTGCACCTTTTCCCGCGCCGCCTGGCTCTACATCATTCACCCAAAACCCGGATCCTACCAGTGGGGAAGCTGGAGCGAAGGATTCGATCTACGCGTTGTCTTTCACCAAATGTCTGATCAGCCCATACAAGACCTTACCATTTCGGAAAACGCAGAAAAGGAGAACACGGAATTAGAAAAAGTTTTGACCCTGGAGGCCGAAGTCATCGCAGCACCTGAAGTGTTGGCAGAGCCCGATGAGATAGCGGAGCCCGTCGCAACTGCGCAGCCTGATGCCGGTGCGGAGCCTCTTGCCACGGCGGGGCCTGTTACAGTTACCGAGCCGGGTGCCGTCGCAGAGCCGGGGGCCGCTGCAGGGCCTGAGACTGTCTCAGGGCCGGATGCCGTCGCAGGGCCTGAGGCCATCGCAGAGCCGGATGCCGCTGCAGGGCCTGAGGCCATCGCAGAGCCGGATGCCGCTGCAGGGCCTGAGCCCGTCGCAGAGCCGGATGCCGCTGCAGGGCCTGAGCCCGTCGCAGGGCCGGATGCCGCAGCAGGGCCTGAGGCCGTCTCAGAGCCGGATGCCGCAGCAGGGCCTGAGGCCGTCTCAGAGCCGGATGCCGCAGCAGGGCCTGAGCCCGTCGCAGGGCCGGATGCCGCAGCAGGGCCTGAGGCCGTCTCAGAGCCGGATGCCGCAGCAGGGCCTGAGCCCGTCGCAGGGCCGGATGCCGCCACGGGGCCTGTCGAGGCCGCAGAGGAAGAAGCGGAGGCGATCCAGGAGATGCCGGTGCCAGTATCCCCGGTTGAAGAGGTCGAAGCCGAGTTTGAGGATGCGGCGCGGGGTGAGTCCGGAGTTGTGGGGTATACCGGTGAAATTACTGGCAAAGTGGTAAAGTTGGCAGATCTTCTTCGCGATGGAGCAGGCGAAGATGACGGCCAAATACCGCGTTCGCAGCTCACTGCTCTCATCGAGAGCACGCTTACAGACGTTTCCGAGCACGACATCGTGCCTGGCAAGGTAGTTGCCGTGGGTGACAAGGATGTCGTGATAGACATCGGGTTCAAGAGCGATGGCGTGGTGGCCAAGAATGAATTCAAGGAGCAGCTCGAAGTCGGGACTGAAGTAGAGGTTTATCTGGAGCGCATTGAGGACTACCACGGGCAGCTAGTCCTTTCGAAGGTAAAGGCGGACAAGATGCGCCGCTGGCAGCATATAGAGTCTGTCTTCGAAAACGAATCCGTCCTTGAAGGCACCGTGATACGGCGCATAAAGGGAGGCATGATCGTGGAGTTGCTGGACGGGCTTGAGGCATTCCTGCCGGGTTCACAGGTTGATGTGCGTCCCGTACGAGATTTTGACGCCTATCTCGAGCGGCGCATGGAATTCAAGATCGTCAAGATCAATGCGGCCAACGAGAACGTGGTTGTTTCGCACAAGGCGCTCATACAAAAGGAACTTGCAGCGCAGAGGGAAAGCATCCTCTCTACGATGGAGCCCGGGCAGATTCTCGAAGGCATCGTCAAGAATATCACGGACTTCGGTGTCTTTATCGATCTCGGAGGCGTAGATGGGCTGTTGCACATTACGGACCTGTCCTGGGGCCGTGTCACGCACCCGTCAGAGATTCTTGGCCTGGACGTGAATGTTAAGGTAGTGGTCCTGGACTACGACAAGCAGCGGCAGCGCATTTCGCTTGGCCTGAAGCAGCTCCAGCCACACCCGTGGGAAAAGATCGAAGAGCGCTACAAGAAGGGCGACGTGGTAGAGGGCAAGGTGGTCTCCATAACGGACTACGGGACCTTCGTGGAAATCGAAAAGGGCATAGAAGGCCTTGTCCATATTTCAGAGATGAGTTGGACCGACCATATCCGCCATCCATCCCAAAAGGTGTCGCTTGGCCAGATCGTAACCGTCGCTATTCTCAATATTGACCACGGGGGCAAGAAAATTTCCCTTGGCATGAAGCAATTTGAGAAGAATCCATGGGACGGGTTGGCGGAGCGGTATCCTCCCGGTACGGTCCTGCGCGGTACGGTTCGCAACATTACCACCTTCGGCGTTTTTGTCGAAATCGAGCCTGGCATAGACGGGCTGGTCCATATCTCGGATCTCTCGTGGACCAAGAAGATTCGGCATCCCGGCGAGCTGGTAAGAAAACGTCAGGAGTTGTCCGTAGTCATCCTCGAAATTGACGAATCGCGGCAGCGGATCTCTCTGGGTCACAAACAAATCGAGACGAATCCGTGGACCGGACTTGCCACTGTATACGAGGAAGGCTCCGACCACAAGGCCAAGGTCCTCACGGTGGACGACAAGGGGTTGCACGTCGAACTTCCCCTGGAAGTAGAGGCGTTTGTCCCCGTAGGTGAGCTGCGCAACGGCAGGCCCAACATCTTCCGTTCCTATCGTGAAGGAGACGAACTCGAACTTCGTGTTATCCGGATGGATGTCAATCAGAAAGAAATAGTCATGAGCGAGTTGGCCAAGGAGCGCCAGGACGCTCGCCTGCAGCGGGTGAAGGAAAAAATGGAAAAGCAGGAGATGCGCGATGAACAGGACCGGACTATGAAAGACTACAAGAAGCGGGAAAAGGCGGCATCTGGGCCCACCACGCTGGGCGAATTGAGTGGCTTGGCAGCGCTTCGAGACCAAATGAAGGAAGCCGAGCGCAGCACAGAGGACTCCGAGTAAGGGACGCTACACCTACACCATGGCGCTATCTCCAGCCGCAGGGGAGATTCTTTCCTTGCTAGGCATTCCCGAAACGGCGTGCGGCGTAGCCATTGGCAGCCGGTTTGAGGAAGGGCTAGGCCCCGAAATCACGTCGAGAAGTCCGATTGATGGCCGCATTCTGGCGCGCTTTTCGTCGGCGTCCGCGCAGCAGACCCGAGCAGGTATACGGGCCGCGTCCGAGGCCTTCCAGACGTGGCGGTGCGTGCCGGCCCCGGCGCGGGGAGCACTGGTGCGTCGCTACGCAGAGGAGCTCCGTGCGCATAAGGCCACGCTGGGGGCGCTGATTACCCTGGAAGTGGGCAAGATCGCGGCGGAAGCAGAAGGCGAAGTACAGGAGATGATTGATATCTGCGACTTCGCCGTCGGCCTTAGTCGCCAGCTATACGGGCTTACCATTCAGAGCGAGCGGCCGGAACACCGTCTGATGGAACAGTGGCATCCGCTGGGACCCGTAGGCGTTATTTCTGCCTTCAACTTTCCTGTTGCCGTCTGGAGCTGGAATACTGCTCTTGCGCTGGTATGCGGAGATCCTGTAGTGTGGAAACCCTCCGAGAAGGCGCCGCTATGTGCCCTGGCCTGTCACAAGCTGCTGCAGCAGGTGATTCGTGACGTGGATCATGCCCCGGATGCCCTCAGTGTGGTATTGACGGGCGGCCCTGACACCGGCGAAGCACTCGTGCGCTCACCTCACGTGCCCCTCATCTCCGCCACCGGGTCCGTACCCATGGGCCGTGCGGTAGCACAGCAGGTTGCCGCCCGACTGGGCCGCTGTCTGCTCGAACTGGGTGGCAACAACGCCCTTGTTGTAACGCCGAGCGCGGACCTTGACCTTGCGCTGAAGGCCATTACTTTCGCAGCCGTCGGGACAGCTGGGCAGCGCTGTACGACGCTCAGGCGGCTACTGGTGCACCGCTCGGTCCGGGCTCCGCTGGTGGAACGGTTGAAGCGTGCCTATGCAACGATTGCCATCGGAGATCCAAGGAGCCCAGGCGTGCTGGTGGGGCCGCTCATTGACGAAGACGCCGCCACGGCCATGGAGGCGGCACTGGCGCGGGCGCAGCATGAAGGCGGATGCGTCTTTGGTGGCGAGCGCATCCGGGAAGGCATGCCCGGGGGGGCCTACGTGCGTCCGGCGTTGGTGGAAATTCCAGCAGATGCCCCCGTGGTCCGCACGGAGACCTTTGCACCCATCCTGTATGTGATGGAGTACGAGGAGTTCGATGCCGCGCTCTGTCTTCACAATGACGTGCCGCAAGGCCTCTCCAGTGCCATCTTTACCGGAGACATACGGGAAGCGGAGCGGTTCTGTGGCCCGGCAGGCAGCGACTGTGGGATTGCGAATGTGAACATAGGTACCAGCGGCGCTGAAATCGGTGGAGCCTTCGGCGGGGAGAAGGAGTCCGGGGGTGGGCGCGAAAGCGGGACGGATGCCTGGAGGAATTACATGCGCCGGGCTACCAACACCGTAAATTATGGTACCACACTGCCGTTGGCTCAGGGCATCAGATTCGAATAGGCCAAACCGTGTCCACCGCATTATCTAACGTTCTTTCCAGGCGCGTCCGGGTGGTTCCTCCAAGTGGGATCAGGCGCTTCTTTGACATCGCCGCTACCATGGAGGACGTAATTTCGCTGGGGATTGGAGAGCCGGATTTCGTAACTCCTCAGCCCATCATCGATGCGGCCATCGCCTCGCTGCAGGCCGGCAAGACCGGGTATACCTCCAATGCTGGGCTGGCGGCACTCCGGGAGCGGATTGCGAGCGCACTGTACAACCGGCACGGCGTCCGGTATGACGCTGAAGAGGTCCTGATTACGGTGGGCGTCAGCGAAGCACTGCAGCTGGCGATGCTGGCGCTGCTGGAGGCCGGCGACGAGATCCTCATACCCGAGCCCTGCTTTGTATCGTACGGGCCGGCGGCCGTGTTTGCGGAAGGCAGCGTGGTATACGTGCCAACGGCTGCAGATCGACACTTCGAGGTGACCGCGGAAGAGATCGCCAGTCGAATTACGCCGGCCACGAAGATGCTCTTTCTCTCCTATCCGAGCAATCCCACCGGTGCCGTCCTCCGGCGCAGTACGCTGGAGGAGATTGCCGAAATCGTGCTCCAGCATGATCTGATAGTCCTATCGGATGAGATCTACGATCGCCTTACCTACGGCGAGACGCACGAGCGGGGCCATGTCTGCGTGGCGTCTATTGAGGCACTGAGGGAACGTACGGTGCTGCTCGGGGGCTTTTCGAAGGCCCACGCGATGACGGGCTGGCGAATTGGCTATGCCTGCGCGCCCCGGGCCATCTACGAGGGCATGTTCAAGGTGCACCAGTATATGGTGATGAGTGCGCCTACCATGGCGCAGTACGGTGCCATCGCTGCCTTGGATGCCTGCGATAGTGACGTGGAGCGCATGCGGCAGGCTTATGACCGGCGCCGGCGAACTATTGTAGGGGGGTTGCGCCGCGCGGGGCTGCCGACATTTGAGCCGGAGGGCGCTTTCTACTGTTTTCCCGATATACGCAGCACGGGGTTGACCTCCGAGGAATTTGCCCAACAGCTTCTGCAAGAGGAACGCGTGGCCGTTGTGCCGGGGGATGCGTTTGGTCCCAGCGGTGCGGGCTTTGTCAGATGCTCGTACGCCACGTCTCTCGAAAATATTGAGACCGCAGTGGCGCGCATTACCGGTTTT
Organism: Rhodothermales bacterium; assembly: GCA_965216255.1. Lineage (GTDB taxonomy): Bacteria > Bacteroidota > Rhodothermia > Rhodothermales > Bin80. The sequence continues at coordinate 369,882 of OZ244148.1, read as the reverse complement.
GTAGAGCGGGCCCGGCCGTGAAAGTTGCCCTTACGATTGTGTTGGCGCTGCTTCTGCATTGGATGCTTGGCTGGGCGTGGACTTGCGCAGCCGGGCTGGTGGGAGGCTTCTGGAAGGGGCCGGGTGGCTGGTATTTGGGCGGCCTGGCCGTCGGGAGCGCGTGGCGGGTGTGGCTATTGTATAACGTGGCGGTAGCACCTGCGGCCGTCATGCGCATGGCCGGCATGTACGGCGGCATTATGGGCGGCATCCCGGGTCCGGTGATCCTTGCCACGACGCTGGTGATGGGCATCTTGATCGGAACCGTAGGGGGAGGGCTGGGTTCGCAGCTACGGCTAATAATGTATAGGAGGTAGGCGGCATGTCGAAGGAAGAAATACAGCGGTTGCAGGAGCGCGTGCGTGCGCTCGGAGGTTACCTTTGACCTTGCTGCCCGCAAAGAACGCATCCGCGCGCTAGGTGCGCGCCGGCTGGAACCAGGATATTGGGACGATTCCGCGGCAGCCAGCCGCACCGAAAAGGAAATAGCCGGCGAAAAGGCCTGGGTAACGGACTATTCCGTGCTGGAAGGCCTCTCTGAGGACATAGCAACACTCTTGGAGCTGGCCGAAGAAGAAGACGCCGACCTGGACGCCGAGATACAGGAAGAGGCTGCGCGGCTCCTGGAAGGTGTCGGCAAGCTGGAGCTGCGCAGCATGCTTTCCGGGGAGGATGATTTCCGCAATGCCATCGTGACCATTAATCCGGGGGCGGGCGGCACCGAGAGCCAGGATTGGGCCGAGATGCTGCTGCGCATGTATTCGCGGTGGGCCGAGCGGCACGGCTTTGCGATCGCACTCCTGGGCTACCATGCCGGCGACGGCGCCGGCATCAAGAGTGCTTCGCTGGAAGTGGCGGGGCGTTTTGCCTACGGGTACCTTCGCGCCGAATCCGGCGTGCACCGGCTGGTGCGCATCTCACCGTTCGACTCCAATGGACGGCGCCACACGAGCTTCGCCAGTGTCTTCGTTTACCCCGAGGTCGACGATACCATTGAAATAACGCTTCGCCCGGCGGACATTGAACTGCAAACCTTCCGGTCCGGTGGCAAGGGTGGCCAGAATGTCAACAAGCTCGACACCGGCGTGCGTCTGGTGTGGACCGGCCCGCTCTCAAGCGGCGAAAGGCGCCGGGTGGTGGCCGAATGCACGGAGGAGCGAAGCCAGCTGCAGAACCGGGAACGCGCCATGAGCATGCTGAGGGGCCGCATATATCAGCTCGAACGCGATATACAGGAAGCGGAAAAAAGCCGCCGGGAGTCCCAGAAGAAGAAGATTGAATGGGGCAGTCAAATCCGGTCCTACGTCTTCCAGCCCTATACCATGGTCAACGATCACCGTACCGCAGTAAAGAGTACAAACGTGCAGGCAGTCATGGACGGGGAGCTGGATCCCTTCATTAAGGCCTACCTGCTGGGAAACGCGAAAGGGTAGCGATCCCTTGAACCATGGCGCGGCGTTACCAGGTTGATTTCTTGGTCATTGGCAGCGGCGTGGCCGGACTTTGGTACGCCCTGCAGGTGGCCGCACACGGCACGGTGGCCATTGTTACCAAAAAGGAGCAGGCCGAGTCCAACACGAACTATGCCCAGGGTGGCATCGCGAGCGTCTGGAGCAAGGCCGACTCCTTCCGGAGCCACATGAATGACACGATAGCGGCCGGAGCGGGGCTGTGCGATCCGTCTGTTGTCGAGGCGGTAGTGCGCGAGGGGCCGCCCCGCGTTCGGGACCTGATGGCGCTCGGAGCCTCCTTCACAGAGCAGGGCGGTGCGCTGGACCTTGGAGGGGAGGGGGGCCACTCCGTGCGGCGGATCATTCATGCCCGCGATGCCACCGGACAGGAAGTGGAGCGCGCGCTACTGGCAGCCATCGCCGAACACCGGAACATCACGGTTTTCGAGTACCACTACGCCATCGATCTGATCACGGAGCACCATCTAGGCCAATATGTGACGCGGCTTAGGCCTGACGTGCACTGCTACGGAGCCTACGTGTATAACGAGCGCCAGGACCGTGTGGACACGTTCCTGGCAAAGACGACGCTGCTTGCCACAGGAGGCTCGGGCGCGGTGTATCTGCACACGACCAATCCGTCTATTGCCACCGGAGACGGGGTGGCCATGGCTTACCGGGCAAAGGCGCGCATCGCCAACATGGAGTTCGTACAGTTCCATCCGACGGCCCTGTATCCGGGCATTGTACCGGAGACAGAAAGGCGCGACGGCATGTTTCTTATTTCGGAAGCTCTGCGCGGCCATGGTGCGAGGTTTTACAACCAGGCAGGCGAGCGTTTCATGCCAGGCTATGATGCCCGCGCCGAACTAGCGCCGCGGGACATCGTCGCACGCGCCATTGATGAGCAGCTCAAGCAGCGCGGCGAAGACTACGTGCTGCTGGATGTTTCGCATGCACCCGCGGGCAAGACACGGCAGGCGTTTCCGCTCATCGAGCGCACTTGCCGGATGTACGGCATTGATATTACGGCTGCGCCGATACCCGTGGTGCCCTCGGCCCATTATCAGTGCGGAGGCGTGCTCACCGATGCGCGCGCCCGCACCAGCGTCGCAGCCCTGTTCGCGGCGGGGGAAGTGGCCTGTACGGGCCTGCACGGGGCAAACCGCTTGGCCAGCAACTCGCTGCTCGAAGCGCTCGTCTTTAGCCACCGGGCGGCGGACGCCGCCCGGGACCTTGCCCGCCAAATCCAATGCAATACCGGGGTACCGGACTGGGACACGACGGGCACGCAGCGACCGCAGGAATGGGTGCTGGTTTCGCACAACCGGGACGAGCTGCGCCGGGTGATGTGGGACTACGTAGGTATCGTGCGCTCTACGCTGCGCCTCGAACGCGCCTTCCGCCGCACGAGGCTGCTCTACGAGGAGGTAGAGAATTTTTATGAACGGACCTGTATTTCGAGCGGGCTGTGCGAAGTGCGCAATATGATAGCAGTGGCCTATCTCATCATACGCAGCGCCCGCATGCGCAGGGAGAGCCGGGGCCTGCATTTCATGGTTGATTTCCCCGTAGCGTCGGAAGCCGAAAAGCGCCCCACGCTTGTTTGAAGCCCGTAGGAACCGGCGGTGGTCCGCGTCGTAAACAGGCGGCTGTGAGTACTCTGGTTTGCGGAAGACGCGTAACGCGGCGTATCTTTCTGGGCCGAGAGCGAAAGGGGGGCCTGTTAAGCCACCCCTTTTTTTGTTGGGCATACTGTGCGTTCTACCACGCCCGTCACGCCGCGTCGAGACTGGGCGTTTTTAACATGTTAGCTACCCAGGCCTATGGCAGACGGCATATCCATCGAGAGCCGGTTTCGGACGCTCGTCGAGGAGACCCTGGTGGGGGGGCCGTGCTTCCTGGTCGAGTTCGCGGTGCGTGGCACAAACCGCTTCCCCGTCGTCGACATCATTCTGGACAGCGACCAGGGCCCAAGCGCGCACCTACTGGCTTCCATCAGCCGCGAGGTAGGCTTTGCGCTTGACACCGCCGCGGCGCGCTCATACACGTTGAATGTGTCATCGCCAGGCGCGGACCGGCCGCTCAAGCTTCCTCGCCAATACGAGAAGCATGTGGGCCGCATTCTCAGGGTTTGCCGTCTTGTGGGTGATAATTCGGATGAACTGGACGCTACGCTCCAGGCCGCGGATGCAGAAGGGATCGTAGTGGAGGGTACCGGACACATTCCCTATTCCGACATCCTCTGGGCCAAAGTAAAATTGCCCTGGTGAGCATATTGCTCGAAGCAACCGGACACACGCTATGCAGAGCACGGATCTAGTATCGTCTTTTGCGGAGATAGCCCGCGATAAGGACATTAACCGTGATACGCTTCAGCTCATCGTCGAAGACGTGATTCGGGCGATGATTCGGAAGCGGTATGGATCGGACGAAGCCTTCGATATCATCCTGAATCCGGATCATGGGGACATCCAGATTCTCCACGTACGCGAAGTGGTGGACGATTATGATCTGGAGGACCCCGTAACTCAGATCGAAGCCGTCAAAGCTGCCAAGATCGATGAAGACTTCGAGGTTGGCGACGAAGTGGCCGAAGAAATGGCCGTTTCTGATTTCGGACGCCGTGCCGTATTGACGGCCCGGCAGACGTTCCGGCAGCGCATCCGCGACATTGAAAAGGAAAATATCTTCGTCGAGTATTCGGATCTCGTCGGCGAACTTGTCGTCGGCGAAATATATCAGGTCCGCCGCAGGGAAGTGCTGGTATTTCATAATCGGGTCGAGCTTGTGCTTCCCCGCGAGGAGCAGATATACCGGGACCGCTACCGCAAGGGCGACATGCTTCGTGCCGTGGTAAAGGAGGTGCGCCGGGATGCCGGTAGCAATCCCCAGGTCATCATCAGCCGTGCGGATGCCTCGCTCATGGAGCGACTTTTCGAGCTGGAAGTGCCGGAAATTGACGAGGGCATCGTGGAGACCAAGCGCATTCTGCGAGAGCCGGGTGACCGCGCCAAAGTGGCAGTGGTCAGTTACGACGATAGGATAGACCCGGTAGGCGCGTGTGTCGGTCTGAAGGGAAACCGTATCCACGCCGTTGTTCGGGAGCTGAGCAACGAAAACATTGATGTTCTGGAGTGGTCGGACGACCCCTATACGCTCATCAAACGGGCCCTGTCTCCAGCTAATCCGCTCTCTGTCACCCTAAACGATGAACTTACTCCGCCCCGTGCGAAGGTCGTCGTACGGGCAGACGAGGTCAGCCAGGCCATAGGCCGGGGCGGCATCAATATCCGGCTCGCCTCCCGGATGGCGGGGTATGAAATCGACGTGTACCGAGAAATTCCCTCAGACGAAGAGGATGTGGATATCGGTGAATTTTCCGACGAATTCGACCAGACGACCATACAGAAATTGCGGGATATCGGGTGCGACTCGGCCAAGGCCGTGCTCGAGCTGTCGCAGGACGAACTGGTGCGGCGTAGCGCACTCGAAGTAGAGCTGGCAGAACGCATCATTATGGCCATCAAGACCGAATTCGAAGAAGAGGAAGAAGAGGAGGAAGAAGAGGTAGAAGAGGTAGAGGAGGAAGAGGAGGTAGAGGAGGAAGAAGAGGTAGAGGAGGAAGAAGAGGTAGAGGAGGAAGAAGAGGTAGAGGAGGTAGAGGACGAGGAAATCTAGCAGCGCACGTCCCCGTGCAACACCCAAACGGCGTACATGCCCACCAAGGAAATAAAGCGGTTCAGGAAGGTTCGGCTTCACAAGGTAGCCAAAGAGCTTAACCTGACCATCGACACCATCGTCGATCATCTGAAGGTCCACGGCAGCGACTCCGCGCTCTCCGGCAAAGGGTTGAATGCCGCCATTGGCGACGAAGAAACCTACCTGGACCTGCTGGAGCATTTCTCGGATGATTTGCATACGCGTGCCCGGGTGCGTGAGCTGCGTGCGGCGCGCGAGTCCGAGCTGGCTGCGATACTGCTCGAACGGCAGGCGGAGGAGGACGCGGCGGCAGTAGAGCCCGCGGCCACTGGGCCCGAGCCCCCGGCTACTGGGCCCGAGCCCCCGGCCACTGGGCCCGAGCCCCCGGCCACTGGGCCCGAGCCCGCGGCTACTGGGCCCGAGCCCCCGGCCACTGGGCCCGAGCCCCCGGCCACTGGGCCCGAGCCCCCGGCCACTGGGCCCGAGCCCGCGGCCACTGGGCCCGAGCCCCCGGCCACTGGGCCCGAGCCCCCGGCTACTGGGCCCGAGCCCCCGGCTACTGGGCCTGAGCCCGCGGCTACTGGGCCTGAGCCCCCGGCTGCTGGGCCCGAGCCCCCGGCTGCTGGGCCCGAGCCCCCGGCCACTGGGCCTGAGCCCCCGGCTGCTGGGCCCGAGCCCCCGGCTACTGGGCCCGAGCCCGCGGCTACTGGGCCCGAGCCCCCGGCTGCTGCGCCCGAGCCCCCGGCTACTGGGCCCGAGCCCCCGGCTACTGGGCCCGAGCCCCCGGCCACTGGGCCCCAAACGAAGGCGGCAGAGGATGCGGTTGTAGAGGAGCCTGCAGCCAGCGCGGCACCGGCCGATGAAGAGGTAGCGCTCGCAGAGGGCGCCGCCGCGGCTGAAGCCGCCGCCACGCCTGTGGAAGCTGCGGAGTCGGAGACCGCCGCGCCGGCGGAAGCGGCCCTTCCGGCGCCCGCGGACGAAGCTGAAGTGCCGGATGTTGCCCTGCCGGCCGAAGAACCGGTCTCCGAGCCCGTAGCGGAGGGGACGCTGGCGGAAGAGGAGCCTGCCGCTGGCGAGCTGCCGGAGCAGGAAGAGCCCTCAGCGGCAGGTCAAGAGGCGCGGGCAGGGGGCCAGGAGGCCGAAGCAAGTGTCATCAGCGCCGCGCGCTACAAACTTCAGGGTACGACCGTAGTCGGGACCTTGGACCTGGCCACGGTCGAGGACAAGGCGCCCGTTCCAGCGAAGCGGAAGCGCAAACGGAAGCGCAAGTCGGGCACCGATGCCGCGACGGCTCCGATGACGGCTCCGGGGGCAGCGGATGCGAAACTGTCCCGGAAGAAGGCCAAGAAGCGCAAGGCGCGAGCGGACGGATCGGAGGCTGGGCAGAAGGTGCAGGAGACGCTCCAGGGTCTGGATAAGGGAACGGCGCGTGTACGCCAGCGCCGCCGAAGGGCTCGCCGGCAGCAGCGTGCGGAAGAGCGCAGAAGCGAAAGGGAGGAGAAGGCGGAGCAGGAAAAGCTGATCCGCGTCACGGAATTCGTTTCGACGGGAGAGCTGGCAAGCCTCATGGGCATTGCCGTAACCGACGTGATCGGCATGCTCTTCAGCGCGGGCATGATGGTATCCATCAACCAGCGGCTCGACGCCGATACGATATCGTTCGTTGCGGACGACTTCGGGTATGAGGTGGAATTCATTACCGATTTTGGCACCGAGGATATCGAGATTGAAGAGGATGCCCTAGAGAATCTGGTCCCGCGGGCGCCCGTGGTCACCGTGATGGGCCACGTGGACCATGGCAAGACGTCCCTCTTGGACTTTGTGCGCAATGCGAACGTCGCCATAGGTGAATCGGGAGGCATTACGCAGCACATCGGGGCCTACCAGGTAGAGTTGCCGAACAAGCGTGAAGTGACCTTCCTTGACACGCCGGGTCACGAGGCCTTTACCGCTATGCGTGCGCGCGGCGCGAAGGTAACCGATGTCGTAATACTTGTCGTGGCTGCAGATGACGCCGTAATGCCCCAGACCGTAGAGGCGATCAATCATGCGCGGGCAGCCGAAGTGGCGCTTATTGTGGCCATCAACAAGTGCGATTTGCCGGACGCCAATGTTTCTCACGTGGTCCAGCAGCTTTCCGAACACGGCGTGCTGGTAGAACAGTACGGGGGGAACGTCCAGTGCGCGGAAGTGTCCGCCAAGACCGGCCAGGGCGTAGAGGACCTCCTGGAAAAGGTCATGCTGGAAGCCGACCTCTTGGAGTTGCAGTGCAACCCGGACCGGCGGGCACTGGGAATCGTGATTGAAAGCCGCCTGGACCGCGGCCGCGGCAACATTGCCACGGTCCTTGTCCAGAACGGCACGTTGTGCGTGGGGGATCCTTTCGTCGCGGGCATTTACGGGGGACGGGTACGGGCCATGTTCGACGAGCGGGATCAGCGCATTACGGAAGCTGGCCCCTCTGAGCCCGCGCTGGTGCTTGGGTTGCCTGGGCAGCCGAACGTGGGTGACCAGTTCATCGGTGTGGAAGACGAAAGCGAGGCGCGGGATATTTCGCAGCGGCGGCAGCAGATATGGCGAGAGCAGCGCATGCGCCAGTACAAGCATGTGCGGCTCGAGGATGTCGGCCGCCGGATGGCCCTCGGAGACCTGAGCGAGCTCAACCTCATCATTAAGGCTGACGTGGGCGGATCCGTGGAGGCCATAAGCGATTCCCTGCAGAAGCTCTCCACCGACGAGGTGGCTGTCAACATCATCCACAGCGCGGTGGGCGCCATCAATGATAGCGACGTGATGCTTGCCTCTGCCTCGGATGCCGTAATCATCGGCTTCCAGGTTCGCCCGACGGCCGGCGCACGTACGGCTGCCGAGCGGGAGGAAATCGATATACGTACCTACTCGATCATCTATGATGCACTCGAAGACGTCCGTGATGCCCTGGAGGGGTTGCTCACGCCCGAAGAGACCGAGAAGGTGATTGGCGTTGTGGAGATCCGCGAACTCTTCCGGGTACCCAAAGTGGGTGTGATTGCCGGCTCGTATGTGTCAGAAGGCCGGGTGCGCCGGCACGAAAGCGTCCGCGTGGTACGGGAAGGGGTCGTCATTTACGACGGAAGGATTTCTTCGCTCAAGCGATTCAAGGAAGACGCGCGCGAAGTAGTGAGCGGGTACGAATGCGGCATAGGTGTCGCCAACTTCAATGATGTAAAGGTGGGTGACCAGATAGAAGCATACGAGATTGTCGAAACGAAGCGCACCCTGGATGCCTAGGGGGCGGCGCAGTAGCCATGAGCATTCGCACCGAGCGCGTAGCCAGACTTCTGCAGCGCGACATAGCGGACATATTGACCAGGGATTTTGACCCGTCATTTCTGGTCACCGTCACGCGAGCTCGCATGAGCGGTGACCTGTCCATTGCCTACATCCACCTGAGCGTCCTTGGGCACACGCTGGAGCAGCGCCAGGCCACCTTCCAGTATCTGAAGGACCAGACGCCGCGGATCCGCGCTTCCATCGCGCGCCGGTTGCGCCACCAACTGCGTGCCATGCCGGAGCTTCGGTTCTTTCTTGACGAGTCCCACGAAGAGTTGAAGCGCATGGATCAGCTGTTGGCGCGCGTCAGGACGGAGCTTCCGGATGGCGAGTAGACCGGTCCGCGCGATGGAATCGCCGGTGGCCAGCATTTATGGCAAGGGGCAGGTGCCGCACGACGTTACAGATGCGGTCCTGCTGGTGGACAAGCCTATTGGCTGCACGTCTTTCGACGTTGTTCGCCGGCTCCGCAGGCTTCTATCCGTGCGCAAGGTGGGGCATGCCGGGACACTGGATCCCCTGGCCACCGGACTCTTGATCTGCCTGCTTGGAGGCGCCACAAAGCGCATGCAGACCTATATGCACATGCGCAAGGTTTATGCGGCTACGATGCGCCTGGGCGAGGTCACGCCTTCCTACGATGCAGAGACACTGGTGAGCGCGACTAAGGACTGGGGCCATGTCACGGACGCGGTGCTGGAGGAGGCCCGCAAACGTTTCGTTGGATCCATCTGGCAGACACCACCCATGTATTCGGCGCGGCGCATAGGCGGCGAGCGGCTCTATAAAAAGGCCCGCCGGGGCGAATCCGTGGAGCGCGCAAGAAGCGAGGTCACCATCTATCGGCTTGCAATGACCGGGCGCACTGGAGGTGACGTGACCTTTGAGGTGGCGTGCTCGAAGGGTACCTACATCCGGTCCCTTGCGCACGACATGGGGCAAGTGCTCGGCGTGGGAGCGCATCTGGTCGCGCTGCGGCGAACGGCCATTGGACCCCACCTGGTGGAAGACGCCTGGGGCCTGGACGAGCTGAAAGCCTGTAGCCGATGAAACGGGAATACGGACTGGATAGCATTTGCAAGGACCCGGATTCGCTGGTCACTGTCGGATCCTTTGACGGCGTGCACCTGGGGCACCGGCAAGTGCTCTGCTATCTGGTGAAGCGCGCCCGCAGCCGCAAGGCCAAAAGCGTGGTCCTCTCGTTCGAGCCCCACCCGCGGGAGGTGCTGGCCGGGGAGCCCGTACCGCTACTGACGACCATCGAGGAGCGGGCGGAGCTGTTTGAAGCGTTGGGACTCGACCGCTTCATCGTCATCGAGTTCACCCGGGCGTTTTCAGAGTTATCTGCGGAATCGTTTGTGCGGCAGATCCTGGTGGGCCGCATAGGGCTGAGGGAAATCATTGTGGGTTACGACCACGGATTTGGACGGGGGCGACGCGGAAATACGCGTCTTTTAAGGGAAATGGGACGGGCGCTCGGCTTTGCCGTCGATGTCGTAAAGGCTCATAGCGTGGAGTCCTCCGTAGTATCCTCCAGTGCCATACGGCGGCGATTGCATGCGGGAGACCTCCGGGGTGCCAGCCGGATGCTGGGAAGGCCCTACGGCCTGAGTGGGCTCGTCGTGCGGGGCGCTGCCCGAGGCGGGGCAATCGGCTACCCGACCGCCAATCTGGAGGTTCAGTGCGCGCGCAAGGTGCTTCCATGCGGGGGGGTATATGCCGTCCGCGTGCACCGCTGCGGCGCGGCGTACGGCGGCATGATGAACATTGGGAGCCGGCCCACCTTTGGGAGCGAGGACACGCTGCATCTGGAAGTTCACCTGTTTGATTTCGGGGACGAAATCTACGGCGAGACCCTTCGGGTGTCCTTTCTCGAGCGCCTGCGCGATGAGGTGGCCTTTGCCGGCGTGGATCAACTGCGGCACCAGCTCTTGGAGGACGAACGCCAGAGCAGGGCCATCCTGCAGCACTGCGCGGAAGCGTTGGAACCACAGGGCAAGTAAAGCGTACAAGATAAGCTGATTCGTTATTGGCTCTTCTGTAAACCGGCCCCGTCCTTGGCCTTGGGCGTGGGTGCCGTCAAGGGCGGAAACGCGATCGTACAAAGGCCAAAATGTCTTAACCCTAATGATTTCGAAGGACAAGAAGCTTGAGCTCGTCGAACAGTTCGGCAAGAATGCCCAGGATACCGGAACGACGGAAGTCCAGATTGCCATTTTTTCCACGCGGATCCGTGACCTTACAGAGCATCTGAAATCCAATCCGAAGGATCACGCGACGAGGAGGGGGCTACTCAAGCTCGTAGGCAAGAGACGTCGGCTGTTAAATTATCTCACCAACACGGATATAGAACGATACCGTAGTATAACAAAAGAGCTGAGCATCCGAAAATAGCGGGTGCTCTGCCAACCGTGTGCAATAGGAAAAAACCTTGACAATGAAACCTGAAGGAGTAAGTGTGACGTGCGACATCGGCCATGGCCGCAGCATGTCGCTGGAAACTGGCAGATTGGCAAAACAGGCCGGTGGAGCCGTAGTGGTGCGCCTGGGCGATACCATGGCGCTCTGCACGGCCGTGCTGTCGCCGTCTGTGCGAGCGGGCCAGAGTTGGTTTCCGCTCACCGTAGACTATCGCGAGAAATTCTCGTCCGGGGGGAAGATCCCGGGTGGGTTTATCAAGCGGGAAGGGCGATCCAACGAGAAGGAGATTCTTACGTCTCGGCTCGTGGATCGGGCTATTCGGCCGCTCTTTCCGGACGGCTTCCGGAATGAAGTACAGGTCATCATATCGGTCATTTCGGCGGACGATGAAAACAACGGCGATATGCTGGCCGGAGCAGGAGCCTCGGCGGCGCTGCTATTGGCCGGAGCTCCTTTTGATGGCCCCATAGCGGAGGTCAGGATCGGACGTATCGAGGGCGCCTTCGTGGTCAACCCCACGCTCGAGCAGCTTATCCAGAGCGATTTCAATCTCGTGGTTGCGGGCAAGTCTGAGGCCATCGTGATGGTGGAAGGCGAAATGGAGGAAGTTCGCGAGGAAGAGATGCTAGAGGCTCTCCATGTGGCCCAGGATGCCATTCGGGGACTGTGCCAGGCGCAGCTCAAGCTTGTGGAAAGCGCCGGAGGAGCCGATCCGTTTGAGTATTCGACCGCCGCGCCGCAAGCGGAATTGCTTGCCAGCGTACGCGATTTGATGGCACCCCAGGTGGCCTGCCACATCCGGGCGCCCTACCAGAAGTCGTCCTTCTACAGTGGCCTGCGGGACATTCGGGAGGCTGCCCTTGCGCCCTTGTTGGACGAAGGGTCTGAGCACGAGCCCGGCGAGGTATTGGCTGCGGCGGAGCACGTCGAGAAGGAAGCCATGCGCGAGATGGTGCTGGCAGACCGCCGCCGCATCGATGGCCGTGCGCCCGCCGAGGTGCGCCCCATATGGTGCGAAACCGGCTATCTGCCGCGCGTACACGGTTCGGCCATCTTTACGCGGGGCGAGACCCAGGTACTGGCCTCCGTCACACTGGGCACCACGCGCGATGTGCAGCCAGTGGATCAGGTGTTTAACCAGCAGGACAAGCGGTTTTTCCTTCACTACGAATTTCCGCCGTATTCGACGGGCGAAGTGAAGATGCTCCGCGGCGCCAGCCGGCGCGAGATCGGGCATGGCCTCCTGGCCGAGCGCGCACTGGAGGGCCAGATGCCGGACATCGAAGGCTTCCCGTATACCGTGCGCATTAATGCCGACGTCCTGGAATCCAACGGCTCGTCGTCCATGGCCAGTGTCTGTGCGGGCAGCATGGCGCTGATGGATGCCGGCGTAACGCTGCGCAAGCCGGTGGCAGGAGTGGCCATGGGGCTCATTACGGATGGCGAGCGTACCGTTGTACTGACCGATATACTGGGCACCGAGGACCATCTTGGCGACATGGACTTCAAGGTGACCGGCACCAGAGACGGCATCACTGCCTGCCAGATGGATATCAAGATAGGCGGCCTGTCGAGTGATCTGATGCTGGAAGCCCTCCAGCAGGCACGCGATGCCCGCTACCATATCCTGGATGCGATGGAGGAGGAAATCGCCAAGCCCCGGCCGGCCATGTCTCCCTATGCACCCAGGCTGACGCAAATCACCATCGACAGCGAATTCATTGGAGCCATCATCGGTCCAGGCGGCAAGATCATCAAGGGAATACAGGCCGAGACCGGCGCATCGCTGGATGTGGAAGAGCGCGACGGCAAGGGCTATGTCACTGTCGCCGCCACCGACGAGGGGAGCGCCGAGGCAGCCATTGCGATGGTTCGTGCCATCGTGACCGTTCCGGAGATAGGAGATGAATACGAAGGGACGGTGCGCAGCATTCTGGATTTCGGAGCGATCGTCGAAGTTCTCCCGGGCAAGGAAGGACTCCTGCATGTATCTGAACTGGATTACGGCTATGTCGAAAGCGTGGCCGAGCACGTACAGGTGGGGGACAAGGTCCGCGTCCGGCTCATCGAGATCCGTGACGGCGGCAAACTCAGGCTAAGCCGTAAGGCGCTGCTTCCGAAGCCGGAAGGCTACGAAGCCGAGCGGCCTCGCCGACGCGGGCCTGCGCCGCGCGGACGCCATGACGGACCACGGGGCCGCGACGGTCGCGGCCGAAGCAGGGGGCGCACTGGCTAGGTCCGGCTTTAACCTCGCTGCCGTGTACCGAAAGACACGATTGCCTTGCGGCGTGCGGGTGGTCACGGAGACTATTGCCTCCGTGCGCTCGGTTGCAGCCGGCGTATGGGTGCATGTCGGCAGCCGCGACGAGCCGCACTCGAAGGCCGGCGTCAGCCACTTCATCGAGCACATGGTGTTCAAGGGCACGGTGCGCAGGCGCATGCACCAGATTGCGCGTCGACTCGAGTCCGTAGGAGGCTATCTGAATGCATTCACGGGCAAGGAGTATACGTGCTTCTATGCACGGGCACTGGATGCGCATGTAGGGCGGGCCATTGATACGATAACGGACCTGGTGCTTCATCCGGTCTTTCCAGAGAAGGAGCTGGGCAAGGAGAAGGCTGTTGTCCTCGAAGAGATGAAGATGTACGAGGATGCACCCGAGGAAGTGGTTTTTGACCGGTTCGAGCGTGCCGTATATCCGGAGCATTCGCTCGGCCTTCCCATTGTCGGCTTCCCTGGAACCGTAGCCAGCCTGTCCAGACAGGATTTGTTGGACTATGTAGGGCAGCACTACCGGCCGGAGCGCATGATTCTCTCCGTTGCCGGCAACGTATCGCACGAGCGCGTAGTGCGCCTGGCCTCCAGAGCATTTCGGCAGCAGGAGGGCCAAGACGCCCACTGGAGCCGCACGCCTGTGGGCGCATATCGGCCCCGCGTATTGCAGGAGGAGAAACCGATCCAGCAGGCCCACCTGATTCTGGGCCGCCGTGGCCTCGGCGTACAGGATCCGCTTCGCACGAGCGCCACCATCCTCAATACGGTGCTCGGTGGCGGCATGTCCAGCCGTCTGAATCAGAATATTCGGGAGAAGTACGGATATTGCTATCACGTATCCTCCTTTGCCAACATGCATTCGGATACGGGAGACCTTGGCGTGTACCTGGGCACCGATCCTTCCCGCGTGCCCCATGCCACCAAGCTGGTCTTTCGGGAACTGGATCGACTGGTCCAAAAGCCGGTCGGCCTGCGGACGCTGAATCAGGCTAAGAGCCAGGTAAAGGGCCATATCATGCTGGGCCTGGAGAGCATGAGTAACCGCATGATGCGCCTCGCGCGCCAAGAGCTGCTCCTGGGAGGCTATATTACGCTGGATGAGGTGCTCGAAGAGGTGGACGGGATAGAGGCCGGGGCGGTGCAGGATGCCGCGCAGACGCTCTTCAAAGAGGATACGTTTTCGACTGTGGTACTGGTACCGCCCTGCGGCAAGGCATGAGAATCCTGGTAACCGGGGGAGCGGGCTTCATCGGCTCGCATGTAGTGGACGCGCTACGCATGCGCGGGCACGCGGTGGAAGTTCTGGACGACTTGTCTACGGGGCGCCGCGAAAACGTGCCGGAAGGCATGGCACTCCATGAACTGGATATACGCGGCGCCAGGGCAGCCGAGCTCCTCGAAGCCGGCGGCTACGAGGTACTCATCCATCATGCGGCGCAGATGGACGTGCGGCGCAGTGTAGCCGACCCGCGGCTGGACGCCAGCGTGAACGTGATCGGCTTTTTGAATCTTATGGAGGCCAGCCGACGCGGAAGCGTGCGCAAGGTCATATTCGCATCGACGGGGGGCGCCATCTACGGAGAACCCCTGCACGTTCCGCAATCCGAATCGCATGCCGAACAGCCCGTGTCTCCCTACGGCATCTCCAAGCTGGCGGCAGAGAAATACCTGCAATATTACGACCTGCACTACGGCATACGGTTCGTGGCGCTACGCTACGGCAATGTATATGGCCCCCGCCAGAATCCGCACGGCGAGGCGGGGGTCGTGGCCATCTTTTTGGACCGTATTCTTGCCGGAGAGCAGCCGACGATCAACGGCGACGGCCTGCAGACCCGGGACTATGTTTTTGTACGCGACGTGGCAGAGGCCAATTTGGCGGCCCTGGCGTACCCCGGGCCTTCGCTGGTTTGCAACGTGGGAACGGGACGGGAGACGGATGTACTTACGCTGTTTCGGCGGCTTTGCGCCCTTGCAGGCGCGGACCTGTCCGAAGTGCATGGTACGGCGAAGGAGGGCGAGCAGCGGCGCAGCGTGCTCAGCTGCGACAAGGCCAGCCGCATCCTCGGCTGGCGTCCCCGCACGGAGATAGCAGACGGACTGGCGCAAACGAGTGCATGGTTCGCGGCGCGCGCACGATAGACTCAGGCGATGTACCGCATTCAGCTCAAGGATTTTGAAGGGCCGCTGGATTTGCTGCTTTTCTTGATCCGGCGGGACGAACTCGATATTTTTGATATTCCGATCGCGGCCATTACCCATGAATATCTGGAATATGTGCGCGTGCTGGAAGACATCGACCTGGACGGCGCCGCGGATTTCATTTATATGGCCGCGCTTCTTATTGGCATTAAGGCACGCATGCTGCTTCCCCGCCCGGAGACCGACGACGAGAACGAGGTCCTGGATCCCCGGCAGGAGCTGGTGGAGCGGCTCCTGGAATACCGGCGATACAAGGAAGCGGCCGAGAAGCTGGGCACGCTGAGCGAGGAGCGCTCCATGCTATTTACGCGCGGTAAGGCGTCAGCCCCCCAGTTTGAGGCCGTGCCGCCGGAAAAACTGGTCAATACCTCCATCTACGACCTGATCGGTGCGCTCCGCAGGGTGCTGACGGAGGCCGAAGAGGAGCCGGAGCTGCAAATAAGCGCTGCCAATTACACGATCGAACAGCAGCGAAACTTCGTACTGCGCTCCCTGGCCGCGCGGCCTGAGCAGGCGTTCTCGCTCTTGGTGGCGGGCAGGGCGAAGCGGTTTATTATCTCGACATTTCTCGCCATTCTAGAAATGGCGCAGCAGGGGCTCGTAGGCCTTGCCCTTTCGGAGACTGCGGACGACTTTAGCGTGAAGCGCCTGTAAGCACCCGTGCCATGGACGAAGTAACCCGAATAGCCGATCTGAACCGCGCCGTTGAGGCCCTCGTTTTCGCCGCCGACGAGCCCGTTCGGACGCAGCAGATAGCCAGCATATATTCCGAGGTCATGGAGGTGGAGCGGCCCTCCGAGGACCAGGTGCGCGAGGCTGTTCTTCTCGTCAATGCGGCGTATGAGCGCGCCGGGAGTGTGCTGCGGCTCCGCAACTGGGCCGGCGGCTTCCGGATGACCACGACGGCCGAGGTGGCAGCCTACCTGAGGGCCTATTTCCGCAGTGACCAGGGGCGGCGCCTTACGCGCCCGCTCATGGAAACGCTCGCCATACTGGCGTACCGGCAGCCGACCACGAAGCCCGAAATTGATAACATTCGCGGCGTCGATTCGGACTATGCACTGCGCCGGCTGCTGGACATCGGACTCATTGATGTGGCCGGCCGCGCGGACTCACTCGGGCGCCCGATTCTCTACGCCACGACTTCCCGGTTCCTTGAAGAATTCGGTCTCGTAGGCCTGGAGCAGCTGCCGAACCTTCGCGAAATAGAAGAGTTGCTTCAAGATCCCTCATTCAACCAGGAACGGGCACGGCTTTTGATGTTAAAGGGGCTGGAATCCAAGCCGGACGCGCAAGCACCGGACCACTAGTTGAAGGCACGGCATGCCGCCGTGCCTTTGTCATTTCAAGACCATGCGGAAAGCTTCGCGCGGACCTCGGGATCAGAGCGCCATAGATAGTCCCGCACTCACGACCGGACGGCTCAACCGTTATGTGGCGCGCGCGGGCATCTGTTCCCGGCGAAAGGCGGACGATTTGATCGACCAGGGCAAGGTGAAGGTCAACGGCCGCGTGGTGTCAGAGTACTGGCATGTGGTGGCGGCCGGCGATACGGTCGAGGTCAACGGGAAGACCATTTCTCCCAGTCCCTTTCAGTATATCCTGCTCAACAAGCCGGCGGGCGTCATCACGTCCGTGAAGGATGACCGGGGCAGGCAAACCGTACTTGACCTCGTGGCCGACAAAGTGCGCCCTGGCATGTTTCCGGTTGGGCGCCTCGACAGAAATACTACGGGCGCGCTGGTCTTGACGACGGACGGAGACCTGGCGCACCGCCTGATGCATCCCCGTTTTGCGGTGGCCAAGCGGTACGTCGCGCAATTGCAACGAGAGGTATCGCAGCGCGACTTGGCCTGTCTTCGGGACGGCGTTGCGCTTGAGGACGGCCCTGCCGCTGCGGACATGGCCGTCTTGGTAGGCGAGCATGCTCCGCGCTGCGTGGCGCTCGAGATTCACACGGGCCGCAACCGGCAGGTGCGCCGCATGTTCGAGGCCCTCGGCCACGCCGTGGTCAGCCTGGAGCGCGTGGCCTATGCCGGATTGACGACCAAGGGGCTGCAAAGAGGCCGCTGGCGCATCTTGCAGACTGCCGAAATCAGGCGCATGCGCAGGCTGGTTCACCTTAGGTAACGTCTTCTGCCATGACACATCCGACTGCTTCCCAAACGCTGGCCCGGGTACTGGAGGCCAAGATTCGCCACGAAGGCCTGACCTACGACGACGTGCTCCTGGTGCCGGGCCGCTCGCGCGTGATGCCGCGCGACGTGGCCATTGCTTCGCGTCTGACCCGGCACATTTCGCTCCATGTACCGCTGCTTTCTGCGGCCATGGATACGGTCACGGAATCCGGCCTGGCTATCGCCATGGCCCGGGAGGGAGGCATAGGGGTCCTGCACAAGAACATGTCGGCCGAGCAGCAGGCAGGAGAGGTCCGGCGGGTAAAACGCTCCGAGAGCGGCATGATTATGGATCCGATTACGCTCGAGGCCAATCGCTGCGTACGGGATGCCCGCGGGCTCATGGCTCGCTATTCCATTGGGGGTATTCCGATTGTGGACGCCTCCGGGTGCCTGGTAGGCATCGTTACGAACCGGGACCTGCGGTTTCAGGCGGACGACGAAGAGCTCCTGGAGCAAATCATGACCAGCCACAATCTGGTGACAGCACCGGTAGGCACGACGCTGGAACAGGCCGAGGCGACGCTGCAGAAGTACAAGATAGAGAAGCTCCCCGTGGTAGACGAAGCGGGATTCCTGACGGGGCTGATAACGTTCAAGGACATAGAGAAGAAGCGGCGCCATCCGCTGGCATGCAAGGATGCGCACGGACGCCTGCGCGTGGGCGCCGCCGTGGGCGTAACGGCCGATCTGAGTGAGCGACTTACGGCGCTGGTCGAAGCAGGCGTGGATTTTGTGGTCGTGGATACGGCCCACGGCCATAGCGAGGGGGTGCTCCAGGCCGTGGAGCGCGTAAAGCTGGCGGCGCCGCAACTGGATGTCGTGGCCGGCAACGTGGCCACGGGCGAGGGAACGGAAGATTTGATTGCGGCCGGTGCCGACGCCGTCAAGGTGGGTATCGGACCCGGGTCCATATGTACGACACGGGTCGTGGCAGGCGTAGGCGTCCCGCAGCTCACTGCCATCATGGAGTGCGCAGCCGTGGCCGAGCGCCATAACGTTCCCGTCATTGCCGACGGGGGCGTCAAGCAGACGGGAGACATTGCCAAGGCCCTGGCTGCCGGCGCCGAAACCGTCATGATCGGCAGCCTCTTTGCCGCAGTGGAGGAAAGCCCAGGAGAGACCATCTTGTATGACGGCCGCAAGTTCAAGAGTTACAGGGGGATGGGATCTCTTGGCGCCATGCAGTCCGGGAGCAAGGATCGCTATTTCCAGGATGCCGAGGACGACATCAAGAAACTGGTGCCGGAAGGCATAGAAGGACGCGTGCCCTACAGCGGGAACCTGAGCGAAGTAGTCTACCAGATGATAGGGGGCCTGCGCGCGGCCATGGGCTATTGCGGGTGTGCGACGATGCAAGAGTTCCGGCAGCGCGCACGATTTGTACGGATAACGGACTCCGGCCTTCGCGAGAGCCATCCCCACGATGTACACATTACCAAGGAATCCCCTAATTACAGTTTCAGGCGATAGCGGCAGTGGGGGCGGATTAAATGCCCCAAGGCGCACTTGCTATTAATCCGCTTTGTTGTTATCATTTCGGGCTTACACTTATCAGGGACCCATTCTTCGGCGGGCCCCTCTCGACATGGGATTTCCTTCACCCAACAGCACCGTTTGCAATGAATACATGGCTTCCATCGCCGGCTATGCTTCGAAAGGCGCCTGACCTTCTTCGGGGTGCGCTTCTTTGCCTGCTCGTCCTGGCAATGACAGATAGCGCACGAGCACAGGTCCATACCGTCCGGGGCACCGTTGTTTCGCAATCCGACAACATGCCGCTTGCCGGGGTGAATGTCGTGGAAGTCGGCACCATGAACGGCACCGCCACGGACGTCGACGGCACATTCTCGCTTACGGTTGCAAGCCCGAGCGCAAGCGTAGTGTTCACATTTGTGGGCTTTGTGTCTCAGACCGTCGCCGTTGGCGGGCAGAGCGACCTTTCGGTATCGCTCGCCGAAGATACGGCCCTCCTGGAAGAGGTTGTGGTCACGGCCGGCGGCATTGAAAGAAAGCAGCGAGCCGTGGGCTACGCCGTCTCGGAGGTCGGTGGCGAGGAACTGCGGGAAGCCCGTGAAAACAATGTCGCCAATGCCCTGGCGGGCAAGGTAGCCGGCGTTCTGGTTACCAAACCGGCGACGGGTCCTGCCGGCTCAAGCCGCGTCATCATTCGCGGCGCATCTTCGCTCGGCGAGGATAGCCAGCCGCTCTACGTCGTGGACGGAGTACCCATTGACAACTCGACGCTGGGTTCGGCCGGCATGTGGGGCGGCTCTGACGGCGGAGACGGGATATCTTCCGTCAACGCGGACGACATCGAGAAAGTGACGGTCTTGAAGGGACCCTCAGCGGCGGCGCTCTACGGTACGCGCGCAAAGAACGGTGTCATTCTGATCACGACCAAGAAAGCAACGCCCGGCCTTGGTCTGGGCGTGGAATTCAGCAGCAATACCACATTCGAGGATGTCCTTGTCAAGACAAACTGGCAGGATCAGTACGGGCAGGGCACGCGTGGAGCGAAGCCTTCATCGGTCGATGATGCGCTCAATACGGCAGACGTGTCCTGGGGAGCGCCGCTGGATGGCTCGGATGCCATCAGCTGGGACGGCACCATGCAGCCCTACTCCCTCGTGCAGGACGCCGTGGAGACCTTTTACAACACCGGGATCACGTCCACCAATTCGCTGGCGCTCACTACCGCCACGCAGAATTCGTCCATGCGAATCGGCCTGTCACATCTGGAAAACGAGGGTATCAGTCCCAACTCCGGTCTTCAGCGTACATCGTTTTCGATGCGGGGCACCTCCAACTTCGGCTCCCGGCTGAGCGCGGACGCGAAGCTCAATTTCGTACGGGAGTTCGTGGTAAACCGGCCACGCCTTTCCGACTCGCCGGGCAATGCCAACTATTCGGTCTACCAGCTGGCTCGCAATGTGGATGTGACCTCGCTGGAGTGTCCTCCGGAGCAGCCTGACTGTACGGATCCGGGCACCGATGTGGACGGACGCGAATTGCACCGCGGCCTGTTCGGCAGCATTTACCAGCAGAATCCCTACTGGGCCGCGCACCAGTTCACCAACCGGGACGAAGATCGGCGCATCATTGGATTCGCCTCGTTAACGTACCAGCTCGCGGACTGGTTGTCGGTGATGGGCCGCTTCGGCGGGGACACGTACTCCACACGCCGGACTTCCATCACACCTTTCGGCACCGCGTATTCACCGCTCGGGGGCCAGAGGGAGCAGAACTTCAAGATCACGGAGATCAATACCGATTTCCTTGTGACGGCGAACAGGCAGGTCAGTGCGATTGGCATCCAGGCCAATTTGGGCGGCAATCTTCTTTACCGCGAGAGAGAGAACCTCACGCTGAGCGGGGGAGGTGGTTTCAACGTGCCCGGTCTCGAGGTCGTTACCAACCAGAACACGCGCTCTCACGGATACGGCTACAACGAGAAGCAGATCAATTCGCTCTACGGCTCTGCCGAACTTTCATACAGCGACGTCTTTTTCCTGACGTTTACGGCGCGCAATGACTGGTCGAGCACGCTGCCGATCGACAACAACTCCTATTTCTATCCGTCCGTTAGCGCCAGCTTTGTCTTTTCCGACGCCCTGCAGATGCCTTCCTGGCTGAGCTTCGGCAAGCTCCGGGCTTCCTGGGCAGAGGTCGGAGGTGACACGAATCCATATTCGCTGGCGCTGACCTACAGCCTGCAGGGCAGCCATCTCGGGCAGCCACGCGCCGGCGTGGCCCAGGGCCAGATTCCGCTTGCCAACCTCAAGCCGTCCTCCAGCGTCGGGATCGAGGGAGGCTTCGACCTGCGCTTCCTAGACAACCGGTTCGGAGCGGACTTTACCTGGTATACCCAGTCGGCCACCGATCAGATACTCTCGACGACGATTTCAAACGCATCGGGCTTCGGCAGCCAGGTTATCAATGCCGGCGAAATCAAGAACTCGGGCATTGAATTGCTTTTGACCACGACGCCGTACCGGTCGGGCGACATGCGTTGGAGTCTGGATTTGAACTTCTCCAGAAACACCAACGAGGTGGTGGAGCTGGTCGAGGGACAGACCTCGCTCGTACTGGCCGAAAGCCGCCACCGCGGCAATTTCGTGACCGCTGACGTGGGCGAACCTTACGGCTCCATCAAGGGGCGCAAATATCTCAGACAGAATGTGCCCGCCGATGGTTCGGACTGCGATGCCACCGGGCCCATCGTGCACGACGCGGATGGGCTTCCGATGCGTACGGGAGATCTTTGCGTGATCGGCAACGGCAGCCCGGATGTCCTGGGAGGCATATCCAACAGCCTGCGATTCCGCAACCTTACGCTTAGCATGCTCGTCGACCTCCGCTTTGGTGGGGATATCTTTTCCGTAACGAACAGTGCCGGCTACAGCAATGGATTGCACCAGAATACGCTGCAGGGCCGGACTGATGGGTCTATTGTAGGTGACGGCGTTACGCAGGAGGGCGCTGCCAACACCCTGGCGGTAGATCCGCAGGACTACTGGGGACGCATCGGCGGTGGCTTCATAGGTGAGGAATTCATCTACGATGCCAGCTTCGTCAAACTCAGGGAGCTGCAGCTAAGCTACCGGCTTCCCACCCGGGTGTTTTCCCGCACCCCGGTCAAGGTGGCCACCGTGTCTCTGGTTGCTCGCAACCTCTGGCTGCTGTATAGCAATGTAGACAATATCGATCCTGAATCCATCTTCAACAACACGCACACGGGTATCGGGCTGGAGCATTCCGGTGTTCCCCAGACGCGCAGCATTGGAGTCAATCTCAATGTGCGCCTCTAGTAACCTCGCGATTCTCCGTATTCGGACCTAAACTATGCCTATACCTATGAAAACTACGCTAAAGGGATTCGGTGCGTTGGCTGTTGTGGCCTTTTGCGCGATGCTTTTCTCCTCCTGCGATGGTGGCTTTGAAGAGATAAACGTCAACCCCACGCAGGCCAGCGAGATCGATCCCAATTTCAAGCTGACCAACCTTCAGGTGAATATATCCGGCAGTCGCTATGAAAGCTGGCGCACCAACCTGATTTACAGTTCGGTCATGATCCAGCACTTCGCCACGCTGCCCGGCTACTGGGCGGGAGACAAGTACACGTACATCGGATCCTATTCCGCCGCCATGTGGGACCGCATCTATCCGAACGTGTCCAGGAACATGGAAGATTTGCTACTCCAGACCGCGGAGGATCCGGAGATGGCCAATATGCACTGGATTGCGCAAATCCTGCGAGTGGTAATGTATCACCGGATGACGGATTTGCACGGAGACATCCCGTACACCGAGGCGGGGCGCGGCTTTATTGAGGGCATTACGCAGCCGAAGTATGACCAGCAGTCCGCCATTTACGCCGATATGCTCTCCAGGCTGGAGACTGCGGCCAGCACGCTAAGCGGCGCCGGCGCCACCTTCGGGTCCGGCGACCTGATGTACCAGGGGGATGTGGAGAAGTGGCGCAAATTCGCCCATTCCCTCATGCTGCGGCTCGGAATGCGGCTGGTCAAGGTGGATCCGGGCACAGCGCAGAGCTGGGTCCAGAAAGCCATCTCCGGGGGCACCATGGAGAGCAACGACGATATCGCGATGGTGCCCCACAACGATCCCTCCGGGTGGCGCAACGGCAACGGCCAGGTGTTCCTTGTCGATAGCAGCCCGCGCCTTTCCGAATTCTTTGTCAACTGGATGGTGGAACACGGCGATCCTCGCCTCGAGGTCTACGGCGCCATCCCGGTGGCCGGAGCGCCCCCGGTAGGCATGCCCAACGGCCAGGTGGCCGGCGGTTCGGACGCCGACAACGGGATTGAAAACCATGCTGGCTGGATCTCCTGTGACAGCGAAGCCAGCCCGTGCGGCATGGATGTATACATGCAGCCTAACCCGGTTATCCAGGGCGTTGACGACCCCATGTTCTTCATGACCTATGCCGAGGTCGAGCTGCTTAAGGCAGAGGCCGCGCTGAGGGGCTGGCATTCCGGCGATGCCGCCACGCACTACGCCAACGGCGTGCGCGCCGCCATGCAGTACCTCGCGATGTACGGTCCCGACGCGCTCATTGGCGATGCCGAAATTGACGCCTACCTGGCGGCAAATCCCTACGAAGCCGCCCACGGCATGGAGCAGATCAGTAACCAGCTGTGGGCCGCCGTCCTGTTAAACGAGTACGAGGCCTACGCCAACTACCGCCGCACCGGTTTCCCGGCCATTACGCCGGTCAACTTCCCTGGCAACGTTGCCGGCGGGCAGGTTCCGCGGCGCCTCCGCTACCGTGAGCAGGAGCAGGTAGCGAACGCCGAGAATTACAACGCGGCCATTGCCAACCAAGGCCCGGATGAATTCACCACGCGTATGTGGTGGGATGCCCAGTAAGGGCGCTTCTACAAGCTCTACGCGGCGCCACCTCCGGTTTTTCGGGGGTGGCGCTTTTGTTTTGGGTCAATCCAGGGCCAGGGTCCGGCCCTCGCGCGCCGCTACGTCGGCGGCCAGCACGATCTTGAGGCTGCTTACCGCATCCTGCACGTGGC
This sequence comes from Rhodothermales bacterium, assembly GCA_965216255.1. GTDB lineage: Bacteria > Bacteroidota > Rhodothermia > Rhodothermales > Bin80. The sequence continues at coordinate 345,755 of OZ244148.1, read as the reverse complement.
CGGCCAGGTCCCGGTCCCCGCGAATGGCCTCGAGCAAGAACTGCTGTTCGAGCGCGCACAGCTCGTCGTGCGATGGCTCGCCCGACGTGTCGACAAGGACATCCGGCCGCGTAAAGGCGCCATCGGCGCCCAGCGCCCCGTAATGCACACGCAGGCCTCCGGTCTGCGTGTGTCCCTCGATTTCGTCTGAGACGTCCTTGGCCTCATCGACAATGCTTACGCACCCATGGGGCCCGACGACATCCTTGACAAACGAGGCGGTCTCGCTCATCATGGGTCCCCAGCCCGCCTCGTACCATCCCACCGAGCCGTCTTCAAAGGCCACCTGGAGCTGGCCATAATTGTACATGCTAGGGGCAATCTCGTCTGTGAGCCGCGCGCCGATGGCGCTCACGCGGACAGGCCTTGAGCGCGTCATCTGGCACATCACGTCCACGTAGTGCACGCCGCAATCCACGATGGGGGACATGGAGTGCATAAGGGCCTTGTGGGTGCCCCACTGCGGGCCCTTGCTTTGCTGGTTAAGGTTCATGCGCATAACCAGCGGCTTCCCGAGCGTCCGGGCGAGGGCAATGAATTTTTTCCAGGCCGGGTGCACGCGCAGGATGTATCCAACGACGAGTGTTTTGTCCTGGGCCGCGGCGAGGTCCGCGAGTTCCTGGGCCTCCTCCACGGTGGTGGCCAGTGGCTTCTCCACGAATACGTGGGCCCCGGCAGCCAGGCTCTGGCGCACATAATCCGCATGAGTCTCGGGATAAGTGTTCACGGAAACGACATCCGGGCGGGTCTCTTCCAGCGCAGCTTCGAAGCGGGAGAACGTGGGATAGCCTCCCAACTCCGCAGACAGACGGTCTCGGGACTGCGGAGAGCGGCTTACCAGCCCCACAATGTCAAAGGCATCCATGGCATGGTAAGCCCGGGCGTGGGAAGTGCCCATGTGGCCGCACCCTGCAACCAGAACGTTGAGCTTCTTTTGCACGTGTTTGGCAGAAATTGGAGGCACGCGTGAATGGAAAGTCCCTGCGGGCATGCGCGCCGTCAGGTTCTTCCGCCCGGTATAACGGCGAGTCAGCCCTCAGGTGCCAATACGCACACCGACTACGCCGCGGCGCTGGCTGCACGACGGGCGCACCGGGGCCTACTCCTTGCCCGAAGCCCGTGGCAACAGCACATGCGAAGCCTTCGGGGGCCGGCCTACTTCGGATGATCAAACGTGTACGTGAGGCGCGCCAGTGTCACACGGCCTATCTTAGGCGCGCCAATGAACTGCCGATGGCGGCTGTTGAGTGCGTTGGAAATGCCCACGTTGGCCCTAAGCCCCTTCAGCTGCGAGCCAAACGCATAGCTTACGCCCAAATCTACCAGAAAATAATCGTCAATGCCTCCAACGTGGACGCCGGAGCGCACCGGAAACCCCTTGGAATAGCGGGCAGATCCGCTTGCGGTCAGGCCGCTGGCGTGCCGGTACGTGCCCCCGAATTTTATCTTGAGCGGGGAGGCATTCAGCGCAACGGACACGCTCGGGTTGAGCTCGCCCAGCTCTTCATGGTCGAACAGGTCGTCGCTCACCCATGACGTATTGGCAAAGAACTCGAAGTTCTCGGAGGCGATCACCTGAATGCCGACGTCCATGCCGTAGTACCCTATGCTGCCAAAGTTGCGGTAGGTCATCATCAGCTCCGGCACGTTCCCCGCGCCGGCATTGTTTTCGACCGGCTGCACAATGGCTACAGGCGTGGAAGCCGACGGCAGCGTACCGCTCTCTTCGGTGAGCTGCACAAGGAGGACGGCCACCGCTTCGGGTGTCAGTCCGGCCGCCTCAAGCGCGCCGGCAAGCACGCCATTGGCCGCAATGCCGGTGGCTATATCACGCCTCAAGTCCTCGGCCAGGGTTGGCACCAGAACAAAGGGCGTTTCCAGACTCAGCGGACCGATGAAGTTTTTCTTGCGGCCGTAGTAGCCGTCGATGGCTACCAGCACACGGTCGTTCAGGATGCCCTTGTAGCCCACCTCGAAGGTCTGGGACACGGTTTGTGTCAGCGGAGGCAGCGGGACTAGATCGGTCACGAAGGCTGCAATCTTGCCGGTCGTTGGGTCGAGAAGGCCCATTGCGCCAGGGCTGAAGCCGCTCACCGTCGTCAGTTCGGGGTTTAAGAGCTGTACCAGTGCCGCGGCAGTGGCGGCGTTAATGGGACTACCGGCGGCTGTTACGTGCTCGGCTAGATCGGCAGCAGGAAGGGCCGCCAGACCCCGATAGATGGCGCCATATATGCCGGCCGTCGGTAGTCCCACGGGCACCGGTGCGCCTTCGGAGCCAGGCACAAGGCTGGACGCAACGAGGTCCGTCGGCGCACCGATGGCGAGGAAGGCGGAGTTGCGCTCCCAGGTAAAGCCTTCGAATGCTCCGTGCCCCCGCAAGTTGATCTCGGTCAGTGGAATGCGCCCTGCGACGATATCCAGAAAAACCCGGGTGGCGAGCGGCGAGGAAAAGGCCCGGTTGAACGTGGTCCGAATGCTGTGCGCCGGGGCAGGTTTGAAGACGAGGGCCGCCCGCGGAGAAACCTGGACGTTGTCCACGATATTGCTGTAGTCGCTGCGGGCGGCCAGGGTCAAATCAAGGCGATCGCCGAGCTTGGTGACGGACTGCACATAGGCACCGTATTCGTTAATGGCATCCCTGTCCTCGAAACGGCCGTGGATCGTGCGTTCCGTGTCCGGGCGCGTAAGATCCGCGTCCACCCCGATAGTGACCTGCTCACGTCCGCCTGCCAGGGACAGGTCATACTGCGCCTGCAAATTGATGAGCCTGCCGTGATCTATCACCATATCCCCACCGTACAAATACGTGTCGCCGGCATCGTTTTGATTGACATTAGCCTGGGCGAAGAAGCCGCCGGACTTGAGCTGCAATTGTCCGAACGTATACCCCCAATTGACCGCCTGGCTGATGCCGATTCCGGTGAGTATGGATCCGGAATGGAGAGAATGGCCGCCATTGAAGAGTAGGGAGGTTCGGTTGCCGAATCTGTATTCCAGGCTCCCGTAGAGGTTAAGCTTCTGCGTCCCGATTTTGCGTTGTCCGTAGGCAGCTATTTGCCTGGCGTCGTGGGGATCCGGGCATTCTTCAAAACGCCGGGTGGCCACTATCGATTCTGCGCATCCTTCCAACTCAAAATTATTGGCCGTCAGATATGTCCCGACCAGCTTGACGCCCAGCTTGCGCCGTATGACGCCGGCAACACGCCCCTGAAAATCAAGAAACGAATGGTCTCCGCCGCCCATCGATACCGAGGAGCCGGGATAGGAAAACGGGTCTTTCGTGATATAGTGGATGACGCCGGCATCCACGCCTGCGCCGTAGAGGGCGCTGCCCGGCCCGCGCACGACTTCAATGCGCTCGAGGTCGATGCCCAGGCTGGGCATAAGGCCATGAGCATTGACCCCGAGCGACGCTACTGCGGCCTGCCGGTAGTCGGTCAGGGAGTACAGTGCGGCCGTGAAGGCGTTATTGAAGCCGCGAAGCACCACTTCCTGTCCATCGTAGCCCGTCTGTGCTATATCCACGCCGACGAGATTTCTCAGGGCCGTTACCGCTGTCGGTGCCGGTTCCTCTCTAAGCTCGCGCGCTCCGACGACATCCACGGATGCCGGTGCATCCAGCGCCTTGGCCTGCCGTCTACCGGCTGTTACCTGTATCGGGTCGAGTTCAACGCCGGGCACCAGGGCGACATCCCGTTGCATGACCTCCCCGGCCGCGACCAAGAGCGTCCATTCCTGGTTCTGGTAGCCTGCAAAGCTGAAAACGATGATGTACGTTCCGGCCGCAAGCCCTTCCAGCTCGTAGGCGCCGTCCGCGTCCGAAACCGTACCCAGCGCAGCGTTCTCGACATAAATGTTCGTGCCCTGCAAGGGAGTCCCCGCCACGGCGTCCGTTACCGTTCCCGACAGCGTTGCGGTCATGTCCTGCGCCCAGGCCGATGGTGCGGCGGCAGTGCTGATCATCAGCGTGAGCCAGAGCCCGTATGACCTCATGGTAGACACTTCGCTGTTTCCTTATTTCTGAGACCTATCTCCTAGTAACCGGCAAAAAATGAAGCGGTGCCCTCAGAAAAGGGCAATAATTGGGTACCCCTCCATATGGGTGGGCTACCTGGCTGCGGGCGTGGGACGTGCACATAGCCGGGAGAAATTGTCATATCTTGGGTCTGCAGAATGCCGCGGCGTATCTTTGTGGAGTACCCATCAATCGCCCTAGACGCGCATATCCGGACTACATCGTATGACAGACCCAACAGAATCCAATGTACACTCACTCCTTACCCGTGAGGAGGCACTCAGCACCCTGGATGACCTGGTGCGCAGCTCCGCCCGGCGCATGCTTCAGGCAGCGCTTGAGCGGTAAGCCAACGACTACGTGAAGGCCCATGCACACCTGCGAAATGAGCGCGGCCACCGAATCGTCAAACGCAATGGCCACCAGCCGGAAAGAGAAATCCTCACCGGTGCGGGCCCGCTAGCGATCCAGTGGCCCCATATCCGTGACCCTCGAAGAGGGCATCCCTTCACCAGCGCCGTACTGCCGCGCTATATGCGCCGCAGTCCGTCGTTGGCCGATCGAAGATCGGCTGATGCGCTCATCCCGGCCGTGTATCTGCGGGGAGTCTTGACCAACGACTTTGCTCTGGCCCTGCAGGCGATACTGGGCCCCCAGGCCGGCAACCTGTCGCCATCGTCGATCAGCCGACTCAAGGGGCCTGGCTGGAGGAATACCGGCAATGGAACAATCGGGACCCCGCGGACAAGCGGCATGTTTACCTCTGGGCTGACGGGCTGTACTTCCATGTCCGCATGGGAAACGAGCGCCCTGATATGCTTGTTATTATTGGCGCCTGCGCCTGATGGAAGCAAAGAACTCGTAGGACTTCTGGACGAAGAGCGGGAAAGCAGGCTGTCCTGGAAGGAGTTATTGCTGGACAACGAGGCTTGGACGTAGCGCCTAAGGTGGCCACAGCAGACGGAGGCCTGGGCTGCGTTGGGTGAAGTATACCCCTCCACGCTACAACAGCGGTGCTGGGTGCACAAGAGAGCCAACGTGCCGGGTAAGCTGCCCAAGAAGCTGCAGGGGTCTGCGAAAGAGAGGCTCCGTGGCATCTATACGGCACCGTCCAGGAAGGATGCCCTGAAGGCGCTCGATACCTTCGAGGATCTCTTCGGAGGCGCCTACGAGAAGGCGCTCACCTGTCTGCGCAAGGATCAGGAGGAGCTCTTGAGCTTCTACCAGTTCCCGCCCGAACACTGGGTTCACCTTCGGACTTCGAATCCCATTGAGTCCACGTTTGCGAGCGCAGGGAAACGTACACGGCAAACCAAGGGATGCGGCAGCCGGGAGGCGACACTGATGATGGTTTACAAGCTGACCCGGGAAGCGCAGAAACGCTGGCGGAGGCTGACTGGATCGCAGCTGCTCCTCCGTGTGTTGGAAACAACCCCACACGAGTACAGCGTAGAAGTAGACAAACAAGCCGCCTAATTCTAATTCCCTAATCCCATGCCGCGGCACTCTGCAGACCCAATATTGGACAGTTTCTCTAGCCGGGGCACCCTTCTACAGGTGTTGGCTCCGGAGAATCAGAGCGCACTGGCCTGCACGCTTCTCTACTGCTGCGCACTGTCGTAGCCTTCGATTTCGAACGCTATCGATCGCTCCACGGACGTTTGTGCAACTTCGTCGGTTGACCGGATGGTGATCGTCACGGGGCCCGGAACTGGCTGCAATCCGATATCCAGCGTGATGTACTCCATGGCCGTGCGCGAGTGCCCGACATAGCGCGTACTGGCTTCCCGCCCGTCTGCTTCGGTTTCACCGGGCGCGGCCACACGGTAGTCAATGCGGTAGTGCGTCTGGTCGTCCGGGCCGTAGGTCAGATGGTAAATCTCGAAGTACAGCGTCAACGGTGTGCGGGCGGCGTATTCCTTGAACGGATACGGCGCGGCGCCTTCCAGATCAAGCGCGTCCGCTGACAGCAGGGGCTTGATGTCGCTCATTTCGATGGCCCCGGACTTGCGCAGAGCGCGCACCGAATCGATGGCGACTATAGCAAGCTTTACCGTCGGCCCTGGCAGCCTGGCGCCGCCATCACCGGGCAGCGTCCACCGCTGTTCCCACTGCAGCGCCATATGGGCTATGGCGGCGTGCTGCCGTACGTGGAGTACCCGCGCCGGCAGGCGCGCGGTAGTTTCGGCACGGACGAGGTAATTGTTTCTTGCTATGGACTCGGTTTCGTAGTCCAGATTGCGCTGCACCAGGCTGGCCGAAAGCAGAAGGTCATCCGGTGCAGCGAAGCCCTGCCTTCTGAGGCGTCGCCTGTGGCGGGGCCGCAGGATGAGCGCCCGGGCGGGCAGCCCCCAATAGACTTCGACGCAGGTGTCGGCGCCTTCGCATAGAAATCGCGCCCAACGGAATGCGACAACTAACGGCGCCGCTTCCATGGCCACATTGGTGTAGGCGGCGGGTACGCGGCGGCGTGCCACAATTTGCTGCTCGTCCAGCAACACAACCTGGCTCATCAGTCTCGTGGCAAAAACGTAGGGTGTGTTTGCTCCTATGGTAGGTAGTGCGAGATACCCCGCGACGTCATCATAGATCTGCCCGTAGTGCGCATGCGTAAGCGCCAGTTGTGCGTAGATTTCTTCTATGATGTTAAGCAGCAGGGGCGCCTTGCGCATTCCGGCGCGCAGGTCGGCAGGAATAAGGTTTTCGCTGCCGTCCAGGCGAAATGGCTGGTTCCTGGTGGCGCGCAGGAACAGGTAATGCGCCTGATCATGCACGTGCCGGTATACCCATACTTCATTTTCCGGCAGCCTGCTCACCAGGGGATTCAGGGCCAGGGCCGGCGACTTGATCTTGATGGGTGTGCTCTCGGTAGGTTGGCCCAACCGGAGGTAGACTTCGCCGCGGTCGTCAAAGCCCCGCTCGTCTTCAGCGCTGCGATACTGGCGCAGCGCAATGGCTGCGCGCGAAAGATGCTCCTGTAGCCGTTCGTTGTTTTGCGATGCCGGCAGCGCATCCCGGCGCCGCCACCAGCGGACGAGCGCCGCGCCAGAGGGCGCGGGCGCCGCCTCTGCGAGATAGGCGTCGATTTCCACCCGGAGTGGGTCCTCGGCTTCCATGACAAGGGCCATGAGCCGCAGATGGTACCGGACAGCGGCGCGCTCTGCCCCGGAAAGCGGCGCACCGACCTGTTCCAGGAGCCATAAATAAAGCTCGGATGCCTCCGCATAGGCCGCTACCCGGCTTTCGGAGAACACCTGGTCCACGAATGCATTTGCCGCCTCGAAAGAGCGGGTAGTTTCCGCGGGCTGCGCACAGATACGCCCGGCAGAAAGGATTCCCGCGAAGAGTAGCGCTGATAATAGGGCCGCCTGCCGCATGGCAAATGCATGAATGATTCGGCCAGTAGTTCCGGAACCTCTGCGGATTGGGGCGCGCTAGCGCACAATTGTCAGCAGCATGGTCCATTGCGCCCGGCGCGCGGCGGCCGTACGCACGGCCGCGCGGTGGCGACTTGGCGTGTGGGCGTGCTCCTATGTCTTGCCGCGGCCGGAGGCTGTTCGCCTGCCGACGAGGCGAGGCCACTCTTTACGCTCTTGCCCGCGGAGTTCACCGGTGTGGACTTTGTAAACCATGTTGTGGAAGAGGAGGGGTTCAACGTTCTGGAATACGAGTATTTCTACAACGGAGCCGGCGTTGCAGCCGGAGATCTGACCAACGACGGCTTGCCGGAGCTCTTCTTTGCGGCCAATATGGGACCCGATAGACTTTATCTCAATCTTGGGGACTTTGCGTTCGAAGAGGTATCGCAAAAGGCGGGGCTGGCGCAGGAGAGCAGCTGGAAAACCGGCGTCACGATGGTGGACATCAATGATGACGGATGGCTGGACATTTACCTTTGCCGGTCCGGCAATGTGGCGGCGCATCGCAGACGCAATCTGCTCTATGTCAACAACGGCAATCTGACCTTCACGGAGCGGGCTGCCGAATACGGCCTCGATCTTGCCACCTATTCGAACCACGCCGCCTTCTTTGATTATGACCGCGACGGGGACCTGGACGTGTTCGTGCTCAATCATGCCATACGTCGATATTCACGCTTCGTGGTGGAATACATGCGCAGTCAGCGGGACTCCCTCGCCGGGGATCGCATGCTTCGCAATGATGGCGGAGTATTCGTCGATGTCAGCGCCGAGGCCGGCATTAAGGGCAACCCCCTTGGCTTTGGGCTCAGCGCCGTGGTGAGCGATATCAATCGGGATGGGTGGCCCGATATCTATGTGTCCAACGACTACATCGAGGACGATTACCTTTATCTGAACCGCGGAGATGGCACGTTTCAGGAATCCATCCGTGATGTGCTCTCGCACACTTCCTATTCCTCGATGGGGGCGGATATCGCCGACATCAACAACGATGGGTACGTAGACATCTTCACGCTGGATATGCTGGCCGAAGACAACTACCGCCAGAAAGTCCTGAAAGGCCCGGAAGACTACGCCTTCTATGCGAAAATGCGGCAGGACGGCTTCCATGAACAGTATATGCGCAACATGCTGCATGTAAGCCGTGCTAAGGGCGACTACATGGAAATCGGTCAGCTTGCCGGCGTCTCCAATACCGACTGGAGCTGGGCCGTGCTCCTGGTGGACTTTGATCTGGACGGAAACAAGGATGCCTTCGTAACGAATGGCTACCTGCGCGACTACACCAATCTGGATTTCTTGAAGACGACGCTTGTGGAGTCGTATCAGGCGGCGAGCAGGCGGGGGGAGTCGTTGTCCTCCCTGGATATGGTGCGCGCGATGCCGGAGACGAAACTTGTCAACTACATCTTTCGCAATGAGGGCGATCTGACGTTTTCGGATCGGACCGCAGCCTGGGGCATGCTCCAGCCTTCACTGTCCAGCGGGGCCGTGGCGTCCGACCTGGACGGCGACGCGGACCCGGATATCGTGGTCAGCAATATCAACCAGCCTGCCTTCTTGTATCGCAACGATGCCAACGGCCGGGCGCTCAAGGTAGTTCTGGAGGGCCCGCCCGGCAATCGCATGGGAATCGGCACGCAGGTCGGTGTGGTCGCGCGGGGAGTGCGTCAGTCCCAGGAGTTGGCCCCGGTGCGGGGCTATCTGTCCTCCCTGGTGCCTGAATTCACGTTCGGGCTTGGTGAAGCGGAGCGCGCCGACGTAGAGGTGACATGGCCGGATGGCCGGTGGCAACGTGTGCAGGATGCCCGGAGCGGCGAGCTCCTGACGCTGCGGCATGCCGATGCCGAGGCCAGGCTATCGGCCGAGCCGGATGAGCCGCGGCCCGTCTTTGCGGCGGCCCGTGATTTGGGACTTGAGTTTCGGCACAGAGAAAATGACTATGTGGACTATGAGCGGGAGCCCCTGCTACCGCACATGCTTTCGCGAACGGGCCCGGCCCTTGCCACAGGAGACATCAATGGCGACGGGCTAGCGGATGTCTTTGCGGGTGGGGCGCGTGGCCAAGAGAGCCGGCTGTTCCTGCAGCAGGCGAGCGGTGCGTTTCGCGGCGCGCATACCGAAGCGCTGGCTGCGCACGCAGCCTTCGAGGATACGGATGCCGCGTTTCTGGACGTAGACCGGGACGGCGACCTGGACCTGTATGTCGCAAGCGGCGGGGGAGTAGCGACCGATACGTCTGTGACCTATGGGGACCGCCTTTACGTCAACGAAGGCTTTGGCCGGCTACGCTATGTGCCGGCCGCTATTCCCGCGCTGCCGCATAGCGCCTCCGTGGTTGCCGCCGGGGACTACGACAGCGACGGCGATGCGGACCTGTTTGTCGGTGCGCGGTGGCGCCCCGGGCTCTATCCGCTGACGCCGCGCAGCGTACTGCTCGAAAACACGGCAGGCGCATTCGAGGATGTGACCGCGCGCGTAGCGCCTTCGCTCGCCGAAGCAGGTATGATCACTGATGCGCTGTGGGCCGACCTGACCGGTAGCGGAGCCGCCGAGCTGGTGCTGGTGGGCGAGTGGATGCCCGTTCGCGTGTTCTCCCGGACACGTGCGGGCACGCTGGAAGAAATAACGGACCGCCTGGGCTTGGGCGAAAGCCACGGCTTCTGGAATGCCGTGGCGGCGGCAGATCTCGATGGCGACGGAGACCTGGATCTGGTCGCCGGCAACCGGGGCCTGAATGCGCAGCTTCGCGTATCTTCGACAGAGCCGGCGCGAATCTTTGCGGGCGACTTTGACCGCAACGGCACGTTGGATGCCATCATGAGCGGCTATATTCAGGGGCAAGCCTTTCCGGCGGTCTCGCGGGACGCGCTTCTGGGCCAGGTACCGATTTTTTCGGAGCGATTTCCGACGTATGCGTCGTACGCCAAGGCTACCATGGAGATGGTGTTGACCAATGAGGAGCGCGGCAGTGCGCGCCAATTCGTGGCGTACGTGGCGGAGTCGTCGGTATTCAAGAATCAAGGCGGAACTGCGCTCAAGAGGCAGGCACTGCCGCTTGCGGCCCAGGTATCAGCGGTCAAGGACATCCTTGTCGCGGATTTTGATGCGGATGGAACGCAGGATCTGCTTGTTGCAGGCAACGAGTTTGGACGACGCGCCGAATACGGGCGGGACAATGCGGGCCGGGGCCTGCTGCTCCGCGGGAGCGGCGACCTCGCCTTTGAGCCCGCGCCGCAAAGCGGGTTCTACGCTCCGGGCGACGTGCGCAAGATGGCCATAATTCGCGGCGCGGCAGGCTCCCTTGTGCTCGTGGCCAATAACGATGCGCCGCTTCTAGCCTTTACCCTGCGATGAAAAAAGCCGCCAGACAACTGCCTTCCGTGCATGGCGTCGATGCCGTGCTGCTTACGCATGTTCCAACCATCGGCTGGGCCTGCGGCTTCACCGGCTCTCACGCGGCCCTGATCGTGCTTCCGGAAAAGGTGCATTTTATTACGGATGCGCGCTACACACAGCAGGCTGAGGAGGAAGCCAGGGGCACGGTGCGGCACACCGCGCCCGAAGACCTGTATGCGTATGCGCGGAGGGCAGGACTGCTAAAGAGGGCGTCGCGCGTCCTCTTTCAGGCGGACCATACCTCTGTCGCTATTCACCAGAGATGGCAGCACTTGTGGCCCCACATGGAATGGGTGCCGGTGGAAAAACTCCTGGCCCGGGACATGGCCATAAGAACGAGCAAGGAGCTTGCGCATATGCGCAGGGCGCAGCGCATTACGGACGATGTCTTCATGCGAATTCTGGACTGCATAAGGCCCGGCGTTACGGAGCAGGAATTGGCGGCAGAAATCATAAGCCATCTCATGATGGAGGGGGCGCAGGGACTGGCCTTCGATCCCATTGTAGCCTCGGGGCCGCTGGCGGCCAGGCCCCACGCCAGACCCACCAAGAAGGAGCTTCAGAGTGAAGAAATCGTCCTTCTTGACTTTGGGTGCACCGTGCAGGGCTACGCCTCGGACATGACGCGCACGGTGGCAATTGATGACCCCGGGTGGCGGGCCAGAGATGCCTATGCTGTCGTGCTCGAGGCGCAGCAAAGGGCCATGGATGCGGTGCGTCCCGGTGTGGCCGCCCGGGACCTGGACGTGGCGGCAAGGGACTGCATTTGCGAGGGGGGATACGAAGAGTACCTGGCCCACAGCCTCGGCCATGGCATAGGGCGACAAGTGCATGAATGGCCCCGGTTGTCGCTGCGATCTGGCGACGTCCTACAGCAGAATATGACCGTTACCCTTGAGCCGGGCGTATATCTGCCATACCAGTTTGGCATCCGGATTGAGGACACCGTCGTCGTGACGGGCGACGGCTGTCGGCGCCTGGGAAATGCGCCGAGAGACCTTTACATTGTGTAGCGGACCATGGCGGACAAAGGCGAAGGCGGTGTGGTGGCAGCCGATAGCCCGGCGCACCGGCGCGTGCTGATTGTGGCATACTACTTTCCTCCCGTCGGCGGCAGCGGTGTGCAGCGCATCAGCAAGTTCGTCAAGTACCTGCCCGATTTTGGGTGGCAGCCTACGGTACTTGCCGCCAGGCCTGCGGGATATTTTGCCTTTGATGCGTCGCTGCAGCAGGAAGTCGAAGAGGCCGGCGTAGCCGTGCATCGCACTTCCTCCTGGGATCCAACGCGGCTCTTCAAAGGGAAGCAGACCGTGTCGCTGCCAGCGGAAGGACGGCGCCGGTGGCTCTCAGCAGCGAGTCAGTTTGCTTTTGTGCCGGACAACAAGATAGGCTGGCTTCCTCCGGCCGTGCGGACGGGCAATCGGCTCTTGGCGCAGAAGGGCTACGACCTCGTGTTTGCCACCGCCCCTCCCTATACGGCACTTCTTGTGGCCGCACGGCTAAGCCGCAGGCACGGGCTACCGCTCGTGGTGGACTTTCGCGACGACTGGGTCGGCAATCCGCGGCATGTCTATCCTACCGCCTGGCACCGGCGGCGGCACGAAGCCATGGAAGGGCAGATCTTGCGCCGGTGTGCACACGCTGTCACCATTAACGATGTCATACAGGAATCCGTCGCGGCACGTGCCAGGGCCTGCGGCGCACGTGCTTCCGTGTCGGTTATTCCCCAGGGCTTCGACCCCGGCGCACTGGCCCCGATAGCGGAGAGGCGTGAGGGCCGCATGCAGGTGGTGTATAGCGGCATATTTTATGACGCGCAGACGCCCGATTACTTTCTGAGGGCGCTTGCGCAGTTGTTGGAGAGGTGCCCAGAAATGCGCACACGTATCGAGGCCGTCTTTGTCGGCCTGCTGCCTTCGGCGTCCATGCGGCTTATACATGCGCTCGGGTTGCACGATGTGGTCTCCTACAAGGGATATGTGCCCCACCGGGAGGCGGTGGCCTTCCAGTGCTCCGCCGACGTGTTGTGGATGACCATTGGCGAGCGGCCTGGTGCCGCGGGCATTTCCACCGGCAAGTTGTTCGAATATATGGGAGCAAGGAAGCCCATTTTGGCCCTGATCCCACCCGGGGCGGCGGCCGCCGCACTGGAGCCCTACGGTGCGCACTGGATTGTGGGTCCTCGGGACCTGGGCGGAATCGAAAACGCCCTTTCTGATATTTATGGCGGATGGACCTCCGGCACCTTGCCGCTTCCAGACGAAGCCTACGTGCGGCGCTTCGATCGCAGGCAGCTGTCCGGCGAACTGGCCAGAACGTTAAACGGCTGCGTGCAGGCCTGTGCCCGGATGCCTGAACTGGGCACCGGTGCCCGGCAGTAGGCCGCGCCGGTGGCTTGAATCGTGATGGTACCGTATTTTGGGGGCATTATACGATAGTAACCATAGCTACTGTCGATACAGTTGCGTGTCGTAGCCGTGCTTAACAACCTCCGAAGAAGCCACCATCGGCACAACGTTTGCGGCATCAGCCGCCTCCGACCGGCACGCAGGGCCTGCCGCCCTGCTGAAGGGGCGCAGCCCGCTCAGATGGATGTTCCTTGCCGCATTAATGTCGCGCTCCAGAGCAAGGCCGCATTGATGGGTACGAACACCAACGTCTATGGGCGCCGCAGGCATGCCACCGCAGCTACTGCACTGCTGCGTCGTATAATGCGGTTTGATTTTAGCCAACTTATCTGCGGCGCTCTCAGCCTTGTAGGCAAGCTGCGGTATGAGCATGCCGAGGCATTGCTCTTGCATGGACCTGTTGAGTCCACGTTTGCGCGATCCTCCCTTGGTCGTCATGCTCTGCAATTTCAGGTCCTCAACGGCAATGTTTGATGAAGGCCGTTTTAGGATGTCCGACGCAATGCCATGAACCTCATTGCTGCCAGCCACGGCCATGCGCCGACACTCACGCGCCAGCTTCTTCTTACGCCTAGCCTTGCTGTTCCTCTTGGCACAGCAAGGCTTTCTGAAGGCGTTTTCGCTTGCGCTCGCCGAGGCGTATGGCATCGTATTGGGTGCCGTCGGATAGAGAACAGTTGGCCTTTACGCCTACGTCAATGCCTATGGCGGCCCGTGCGTGCTGCCTGAGCGCCGTTATGGGATGGCTGGCCACAAGCTGCACGTCGTAACCGCTGCCGAGAGGCTGCCGCACAATGCGAACTACCCCTGCGATGCCAGGCCCCGACACTATGCCCCGACTGTCTTTGAATCGTAGCTTGCCAACTCCCTTGATCTCGAGGGTATAGTACGGCCCACTACGCCATGGCGCGGCGCCATCAAGCTCAATCGAATGAACCTCACGGCCAAGGCGGGGCAAGCCCTTCTTGTCTGCAAAAAACTTGTCATACCCAAGGCGCACACGTTGCAAGATGCTGCGCTGTGCCTTGAGCGGATATCCGTCATTACCCGAAGCACACATAGTCGTTGGCCGCTTGCACATATCAAAGAAGGTTGGAGTCTTGCCTCCCTCGATGTACTGGCTGCGGCAAAGCGCCACGGCATCGTTGCGCAGCCACGACAGGTGCCGGAACAAGCTGCACAGGGCCTCGCGCTGCGTCTTTCTGATGTGTCGACAACGATACACATAGGTTCGCATCATGTTAAGTCATATGACTTCATGCATGTTCTGTTCCGGTTGTTATCGTATATTAGCCCCCTATTTTTGCCTCTTAAATGACTACTCCCATGACTCCAGTCTTACGGCTTGAGCTTCCCAGCACGTTTGCCAATCTCGAACGTGTGGTGGAAGAGGTGGAGCACTTCCTGCAAGCTCATGCCATTGAAAAGGACGTGGCGTATCGTGTACTGCTACTAGCCAGTGAGGCCGTTACCAATGCCATGGAGCATGGAAACGCGTGGGATGCGGCAAAGTGCGTGACGTTCGAACTGAGGGCTTGCCAGGAGCGTATCGAGTGCACGGTGTCAGATGAGGGGGATGGATACGATCTGGCTTCCGTGGAGAATCCGCTGAAAGAGTCCAATATCCTGAGAGGTCACGGCCGCGGGCTTTATTTCATGCAGGAGATGGCCGACGAAATGCATCTCGAGCGCAGCGGAAGCTGCCTCCGTCTGGTCCTCCTGCGGGCGCCGGCTGGAAGTACGCAGTAGGCTACTTACTACCTGCGCCCTAGCCTGGTCTTTGAGTCCCCGGAGCAAACCTGGAGAGAGGCGTTTCGTGTCCACGCTTGCTGTCGCCTGAGTGAGGGTTGTCCTTCATCTTTTGGTGCCGCGCGGCAAGGGCGCGCGCACGTGCCAGAACCTGCGAAGTTCCAGGCCGAGGCTCTTGCTGCACGTACTGGCGTGCGTGAGTGTGCCCAAAACGGCGGAGAAACACTTCGATTCGTTTGGTATTTGGACGTAGTATGTTTTAAATCAGACAGGAAATATTTTTCATTTGGACGATTACCATATTTCAATTAGTCAAGCTGAATCCCGAGACACGTCACAGGTTGTGGACAAGCAGCCTTACCCGCGCTTCCTGAAGAGAAAAGTGCAGGAAGCGCTCGCGGATACCAGGGTGGTACTACTCTCGGGCCCTCGCCAATCGGGCAAGACCACGCTGGCGCAGCAGTTTGCGGGCGGCCCCATGTCGTATGTGACGCTGGACGATGCTACTACACTTAGTGCCGACCCGGTTGCCTTTGTGCGTGGACTTGACCGGGCCGTGATTGATGAGGTGCAACGGGCACCGGGACTCATGCTCCCGATAAAGAGGTCCGTAGACGACGATCCGCGTCCAGGCAGGTTTCTGCTCACTGGATCCGCCAACCTGATGACACTGCCAAGGGTCGCAGATTCACTGGCCGGACGCATGGCAATGGTACGCATGCTGCCACTAGCCCAGGCAGAAATGCGGGGAACCCATCCGTCTTTTCTCAAGCGGGTATTTTCGGGCGAAATGCCTGCCAGTTCGAAGAAAGCCGTAGGCGGGGCCCTCATAGATATCGTGCTTGCCGGTGGTTATCCCGAAGCATTACACAGGCCATCGTTGCGGCGCCGGCGGGCTTGGCATGCGGATTATGTGGAGGCAATCATTGAGCGCGATATCCGCGATATTGCGCGACTTGACCAAGTCAGCATTGTACCCCGGCTTCTGGCTGCCCTTACGGCCTACTCTGGACAGCTCGTCAATTACTCGTCCGTCGGTGCGGTTATCGGCCTAAACCACGTGACGACGCGGACCTACATCGGCGTCCTGGAAAAGCTCTATCTGTTGCGCATCCTCGAATCCTGGCGCAGCAACACATTGAAGCGCCTTGTAAAGTCGCCCAAGCTTCATTTTATTGATTCTGGACTGCTTGCTGCGCTCAGAAATATTGGTCCGGAGCATGTTCGAAGAACCCGTACGCTGCTTGGGCCGTTGCTGGAAAGCTTTGTGTTTGCAGAACTTCTCAAGCTCGCTAGCTGGGCTGATGATCGTTATATATTCTCGCATTACCGCGATAAGGATGGCAACGAAGTCGATTTCGTGATGGAAGATCGGGCAGGAGCGGTGGCCGGCATCGAAGTAAAGGCTTCGGCTACGGTGTACAGCAGAGATTTTTCCGGGCTTCGGCGCCTGGCCACCGCTTGCGGTGACAGCTTCAGGATGGGAGTGATCCTGTATGATCACGATGTGTCCGCGCGGTTCGGAGATCGACTTGTCGCCGCGCCTGTTTCAGCTTTATGGTCGTAGTGTCCGGGACGCAGGCCAGCGTGCGTCGCGCACTCAAGGCCGTAGTTTGGTGCTTTGGCATGCTTGAAACCGGCATCATCGAATTCTAGACCTTTGCCCATGCCGCGTTCTGCGCCATCTGCCGTCTTGCTGACGGGTCTTGTCGCCGCGCTCTTCAGTATGGCGGTCGTGGCGCAAGACCGGACACATCTGCCCCTGTTGGTGGCACTGGCACTGGTAGCAGGCGCTTTGCTGGTCCTGCTGTGGCGGCGAAGCGATTTGGCCATGGCAGACGTCCTCGTCTACGCCGTCGTTTTCCGGCTGGTGCTATTGGTTCTGCCGCCGTCACTCTCCGACGACAGTTACCGCTACGTTTGGGATGGGCTGGTGCAGGCGCACGAAATTAACCCGTACCGGTACACGCCCGAAGATTCGGCTCTTGCGGCACTGCACGCAGAACCAATTTACCGGCGGCTCAACTCTGCGTCGTATTTCACGGTCTATCCTCCCTTTTCACAGGGCATCTTTGCCTTCGGCGCACTTTTCTATGGTTACGGGTGGGTGTACAGCCACTATGCCATCAAGCTCATCTTTGTACTGATGGAGCTCGTGGCCGTATTCCTGGTAGCCCGGATGGTGGAAGCCCGGTGGATCATGCTCTATGCATGGAATCCGCTGGTGCTACTGGAGACCGCCGGACAGGCGCATACCGAATCAGCGCTTCTTCTTCTGCTGGCGCTCACCGTGTATTGGTCGCACAAACGACGGTGCCGGTGGGCGTCGGTGGCGCTGGCTTTGGCCGGGTGGGTGAAGCTGTACCCGTTTGTGCTGTTCCCCTTTCTGTGGAGGCGTTTCAAATGGCAGGCTGTCTGGCCTGGGGCCCTGGTCGCGGCGCTTCTGGCCCTTCCCTATGCGGCGCCCTATGTAGCCGGCAATGTATCGGGATCGCTGGACCTGTACGCACGGTTTTTCGAATTCAATGCGGGATTCTATTACGGCGTCAAGAAGATTTTCTTCATTGTCACCGGCGCGGACTGGAGCAAGCAGATCGGCCCGGCACTGCGGTTGTGCTTCCTCGCTGGCCTTCCAGTGTTGTACCTACTGGACCGCAAGTTCAAGTGGCCACTCGCCCGTGCCTTCCTGATAACAATAGGACTCTACCTGGTACTCGCCACCACGGTACATCCGTGGTACCTTCTCAGCCTGTTTCTACTTGCCGCGATGCTTGAGAAGGCGGCCTGGCACTGGTACTGGCTCGGGCTGGTTTCGATAGGCACCTACTTGCTTTACGTAGGCGGACCGTACTGGTTTTTCGTACTTGCAGGGTGGGGAGGAGGGCTTCTTTTGGCAGTCTGGCGGCATGCACCCGCGGGATTCCAGGCGCTAATGCGCTTCCGCGCCTGGCGCAAGTTTCGCCATATTGAGCCGTTCTTGCCTCGTCTGAAGAGTCCGCTTGCCGTTCTGGACCTGGGGGCAGCAGAAGGATACATCGGCCAGTGGATTCAGTTAAAGAAGTCAGCCGACGTCACGTTATGCGATGTCCTGGATTTGAACAGGACGAATCTAATGCATGTAGTCTATGATGGGAAGCAGCTACCATGGGGCGACAATGCCTTCGATGTAGTCGTATTGTACTTCGTACTACACCACTGCGAAGACCAGCGGCGGCTCATGCACGAAGCATTGCGCGTGGCTTCTGGCCGGGTAATTGTCATGGAGTCCGTTTATACGAACGAGCTGGACAGGCGCATGCTAACGATATTGGATAGATGGGCCAATCGGCTTCGATCTCGAAGGCAGATGAATGAGCAGGAGGGCAGATTACGATTCCGAACGGCCACGGCATGGAGGCATTTGTTCAAGGAATTGCGCAGCGATGTGCTGGTGCAGCAGAGCCGCGGCTTCTGGCCTTACAAGCAGGCCATGTTTATTCTAGGCTTGAGTCGGACGCAGCAATAACTTCAGCATAGCACGCTCATCTTTGCGAACGAGATCGTACATCTCGCGGAGCTGCAAGCCGAGTTAGCGCTTTCCAGTTGCCGTGCCACGCGATATCCTTCGGCTGAATCATGTTTTTAGTGCGGACTGGGCACGGGCTACTTTATTGGGATCAGAGGCTGACAATTGCATGTGAAGGAGCCGAGCACTCATGGCCTTAGCGCGACATGTAGCGCGTCGTCGAAAGGCGCACTTAAAGCCGCCTTAGCGCTCCAACGACAATCCGTTCACCGAGGTGCCGTCCAGGTCCGTACGACCGGGCGCACGATCCGACAATTGATTTACCGGAGATGTCCAGACCTGGGCACGGAGATCTTCCTGTTCGTGCGACCAGAAACCGTACCGTACGGGCATCGTGCTGATGTAATTGAAAAGGGAATTATATACTTGATTGCACCAAGGCAATTGTGCCACCTGACAAAGTGAAAATTCGCAATCCAGAATAGTCACACCCAATGAATCCAGCTATTCATGATTAGAAGGGCAATGCCACTTAGAACCAACCATACACCAGCAACAGACTTCACGTTGAAAACGCAACACAGTTTATCCTCCTACTAGGCTATTAACCACAGCCGAAATCGATCTTATGGCATCGTCTGGCAAATGCGCCTGTTGCCTCAACGTGATATACGTGGCCCAAGGTTCTTGGCACTTGTTAGGTGGCCCAGAGTCAATACCGGCTGCCCGGTAGGCAGTGTCAACTACATTTGACAGCCTGTATAAATTATTCGTCAACTGTAGCAAATCCTCTTCTCTTTCAAGTCCAGCTTCTTCTAACTTCCGGTGAAGCGTCACCAATATGTCCGCAATTCGTTCCTCCGACGCAATGTCGGTGCATATGCGATCCAAGCGCGGAAGAACGAATGCGAACCGTTTCTCTGTCGTTTCGATATCGCCCACGCGTGTACCAGCTACAACTGCAAGTTTGTACGCAGTGGAAGTCTTGCTTGAGGACGAGTTAGAACTTGTTGCAGGAGAGTCGCTGTCGCCTTCGAATATGCATGTCCAGACACCACACAAAGTTATTGCGAGGACAATCAGCAGTGCGGCCATCCAATTCCGATGATTACTGTTAGCTCCGCCTTGAGATTCGCTATTGGGCATAAGGATGAGTAGATATGCTCAGTATATCCTAGTTGTGATCTGCCAACTCTGTAACAACACCAAGAGTTTAGACCGATCTATTTGGGAATGCCTTCGTCATTACCTCGCTCCTTCTTCCGCGTATCCATGCGTCTGCTACGCCGTCTCGACTTCTTAATATCCTTCACGTCCGGTCTGTCAGCCACTACGCGCTTGACCGCTTCCTCGAACGTCATGTCCAAGGGATTGATAATCGTTGGCTTCTTCATATCTTTCTGATAAGTTGCTTGTACGTCAGGTGCTTGCCCTCGCCGGACAGGATTACTTCGCCGAGTAGCGGTAGGCCGACAATGTGCGCCGTGTTATGACGGAATACGTACTCGGTCACGTAACGATGCAGGTGCTTGAAGCTCCACCAATGGTGCGTTCCGTAGTACCCGCGTTTGAGTAGCGCCCAGAACGACTCCGCAGAGTTGGTGCTGGCCTGGCCCCGCACGTACTCCCCGGCGCTGTGCTTAACGGACTCATGGTCAAAAGCGTCACACAAGCCAATGTAAGAACCGTGATCGTCAGTGTAAACCGATGAACCCTGCTCTACCGAGTCCATAATGATCCCCTGTATCGTCGCCTTGTCCGTAGAATCAACCGGCATGGCCTTGATATTGCCGCCACGCTGCAATACGGCCACAACAGGCTTCTTACCCACCGTGCCGCGCCCCAATTTCAGCTTCTTGCGCTCGTGCTTGTTCTTCTCCTTGCCGCCGATGTAAGTCTCATCCACTTCCACCTGACCGCCCAGGATCGCCACGTCCTTAACGCAGGCTTCCCGAATGCGGTGCTCCAAGAACCAAGCCGTTTTTTGCGTCACGCCAAGCTCCTTGGATAGCTGGACGCTCGAAATCCCCTTGCGGGCCGTAGTCATAATGTAGATCGCTAAGAGCCACTTCTGGAGCGGCACCTTCGAGCCTTCCATCACCGTACCCGTGCGAACGCTGAACCGCGCCTTGCGTGACGGGCAGTCGCCGCACTTGAAGCCCATGCTGTCTCTAGTCTGCCAGACCTTCATGCTTCCGCAACGCGGGCAAGCCGCGTTCTCCGCACCGCCCCAACGCTGCTGCGCAATGTACTCCTTGCAGGCTTCCTCATTCGGGAAGTGCGCGAAAAACTGATTCAAGCTCAAATGTCCCTTCATGGCTCTATTGCTTTGATCTCTCATAAAGATACCTAATTGCACTAGCAAAGTCAAGGGCTTCACTGAATATTCGTGCAATTAGGTATCGCTTAAGAATGGGTTCCCGTAGATTTGGCCCGGTGACACCCTGCTTACAAACATTCTATCCACTTATATTGGAACTATGCGTTGGCAAGTGCGTACAGACTTGTATGTTGCGTACTCATATGTGACACACTGTGTTCCCCAGTAACGCTTCGGCAATCATCAATCCCTCTACACCATGACTACGGTATTTGACGTTGCGGCATACATACTGAAACAGCAAGGGGCTGTCACCACATGGAAGCTCCAGAAGCTCGTGTATTACAGCCAGGCTTGGTCGCTCGTATGGGATGGAGAGCCGCTATACGAGGAAGAGATTCAAGCATGGATCAACGGCCCCGTATGTCCTGCCTTGTACGATGAGCACAAAGGAAAATTCAAGATTGATGAAATGCCTTCTGGTAACCCAAGGGGCTTGAATCAAGACCAGAAGGAGACTGTAGATGCGGTTCTAGGATTCTATGGTAACCGTACGCCACACTGGCTAAGTAACCTGACACACATGGAAGATCCATGGAAAAAGGGACGTAAAGGACTATCAATGAGAGAACGGGGTAGCTCGACTATTTCTCTCGATTCGATGGCAGAGTACTACGGAAGCATCCATACAGACGACCCTGCTCCTTTTGAGTAATGGGTAAATCTATGCCAAGGAAGGCCGCCACTCTGACGCGCGAGCCAAGCGTGGTGAAGGGCCTTAAGGCTGATACTGTTAATGACAAGGATCTCCAAAGCAGCCAACGTCTATTTACATGATCATTGGACGTTGTTGATGTGTCTAGCAGGTGGGGACTTACCGCCGATATCCTTAAGAACAAATGGTGCCCCAATAACGGATTGATGAAGGCTCTTGTTAATCGTGAAACCATGACTTGGGCGCAAGTAGCCAATCAGACTGGCGGCCCCAATAGCGGAACCAATAGCCACCACGTCCCAACATCAAAAATATTGAAAGAAGCCAGAGAACTCCTAGAGAAAAGTTCTTTGGACGATTTAGATGAGATATATTCATTCAGAATTAAGAACAGGGAACGACTTTATGGCATCATTCAGGACTATGTGTTGTATATATTGTGGTATGATCCCCGACATGAAATATATCAGTCTAGCAAGAAGTAGGCGGTGTTGCCAGGAAATGCTTGCGCAAAAGCACTAGTGCAACCAAGTATATAATTCCCATTGAAAAGGGAATTATATACGATAGTAGCCATTAGATGTTGCACACTGCCTTACTTCACGCCCTTTTTTCTGTTGTCATCTCGGCATAGCATCTGACAATTGTCCACCACGGTAGCACCGCCTTCTGACCACGGATTGATATGATCCGCCTCCATTTGAGACAAATCGAACTCATCATCGCACACGGAGCACCTACGGTTCTGACGCTCGTACACGCGCTGTTTCATCGTGTCGTTAAACGACCGAATGTTTAGGTGCCGTTCATCACGTGTGAGAATGTACGCGTAGATACCCGACTGCTTTTGTACGTCGTCGTCGGCTATCAATCGTTGCGTTTCGTCTTCAACGTCTTCACGGTCAACCGGCTTGTCGTGATAATCGTCGTAAAGCGAACCCCAGTCCACGCCACGCATGATCTTAGGTCTGGTCTTGAAGCAAGACTCCACCCACTCAATCACTGATCGAAAATGATCCCACAGGGGCTTTGCACTGTCATCGTTCTGGTGTTTGCCCATGTAATCTTCGATTTCGCCCCTGCTGATCCATTTGATCGCCATCTCCAAATAATCCTGCCGTATCGCGCTGCCTTTTAGGTGACTATTGCCTATCTCGTACGCCGGGCCGCTTACTCTGCTAAAGTACCGCTTGGCGTCCGATACCCACGAACCCGAATAGACGGCGTTGCGCAACTCCTGATCCGTCAGCTTCTCCCCTGCGATGTTGACCGTCCTAAACCACTCTAGTTTCTCGCTCTCCTTGCCCGTGCATACGTAGACCATCAATTCGTAGTTCAGAATGCACCGCTTCTTGTCTGTAGGCAGATTGTGATAGTACAAGCCGTCAATCGAATAATCGCCATCGACGTATTGTGCAATGGATATCGTCCGTTGCTGGCCGTCGATAACCTCGTACTCGTCGTCGCCGTTATCCGCCCAATACATAACATTAAGAGGAAAGCCCTTGTTGATCGTGCAGATCACGGCGTCCCGCTGCTTGTCCTTATACACGAATTCGCGCTGAAACGCAGGGCGGATGTCCAGCCTTCCGTCATAGCCCACAACGCCGCCCTCACCGTCGTCCCTGTAATCCGCCACCAACTCCCTCACTGTGACACTGAGCAATTCGATTTTCATTTGCGATCCCTCTTATGGCGGATGACGATGCGAACATAGGTGGGCTTACCGTTTATTGTTCCATCCTTGTCTTTGATAAGGCCATGCTGCTTATTGGGAACCAACATATTCGCCCTGATATCATTTGCGTTCACTAACTCAAATTGATTCGGATTGTATTTGTCCAGAAAACTAATAGGCACGCCTATCACGCCGTCGTAGTCGGACGGGATGTGCGAAGTCTTGTTCACGTTGATTGCGTCATAATTGTCGTACTTCGGGTAATCTTCCGGCGAATACCGCTTGTACAGCACTAATTCCTCGTGACGCTTTGCGTGGTCAAGATTGGTGAACCACCTGACACCCTTCACCCTTACAAAGCGGTTGCCGTTCTCGTCAACTCTGGAACTCGCAGCCGTCAACGGATAATGACGAGGCACGCCGAATTCGCGGTCACCGCTCTTGATGCTCGCACCGTACCATATCTCGTTATTCATAATCAGCGGAAATACTTCCTTATAAGTAATCGCGTTCATGTTCCCGATCACGAGAAATTTCTTGTCGTATTCGACCAGTTGCGCGATATATTCCCTGAACAACGAAAACGGCGGGTTGGTAACTACAATGTCAGATAGTTTCAACAGCACGATACACTCTTGACTTCGGAAATCACCATCTCCTTCAAGTTGAAACACTCGCTCCAATTTACCGTCATATTCAACACCCACAGCCTTATCCGTGTCATGCTGGCTGAACAGATCGGGCTGCTGATTCCTGTAACAGGTCGTTATCAACTTCCCGAGGCCGAGCTTGTCGAAGTTAAGGTAGAAGTAGCGATAGAAATTGCTGATCGTTGGATCGTCGCAGTTGCAGTAGACGACCTTACCGGCAAAATGATGCCTGTAGAACCGTAGCTCCTTCTCGATGTCCGAAAGCTGCGTGTAGAACTCGTCCTGCCTCGCCCGGTTCGCCGTGTGTAGCGACCTGTTACCCGACATGAGCCATAGCCTCCTGCGGTTTAGCCACGAATTTTCTTATACATTAGCCGTCACGTCCATGCCTCTTGCGGGCTGCCAGTTGCTTCCATTCCTGCATTTCCTTCGGAGACGTGAACAATACTGCCTTCACTACATTCTCCGGGGTATCCGGGATTGGCTCCGGCCACATCTTGGTAACGGGCCTGCCTGGCCCTCGCTTCTGCTCTTTCGGTTGCTGTTTCAAAACGGCAAATCGTCTTTTGGTGATTGGCTCTGTACTTCTTCGCCTTGACCGATAAGATCCGCATACCGGAGCCGCTTGCCTTCCATACCCGATGCTACGCGCTGCATCTGGTCAATAGTGTCGTACGGCCTCTGGTTGTGACGACCCGCAAATTCGGTCACGTAGCGATCTAAATGCTTACGAGACATGTGGTGGTACGTTCCATGATAGCCTCGCTTCATCAACGCCCAAAAGCTCTCCATACCGTTCGTATGCGCCTGGTCGCGTACGTACTCGCCTACGCTATGATTGACGTATTCGTGATTAGGCAGCCCCCTATACGCCTTCGCGCTGTCCGTATACACCTTGACGCCTTCCCCGGCATTCTCATGCACGATCCCCTTGAGTGTAGCGCCGTCCGTGCTGTCCACTACCTTAGCCCTGACCTCATTCGTATCCCTGTCCTTGATGCCGACAACAGCCGTCTTGCCCACAGTGCCACGTCCGGCATTCAGCTTCTTGCTGGCATGCTTGTTCTTTTCCTTGCCACCAATGTATGTCTCATCCGCTTCCACTGGGCCACCGAAGAACTCCCTGCCCTGCTTGCACTCCCACGCCATGCGGATTCGGTGCGCCAGATGCCACGCCGACTTCTGCGTGATGTCCAGGTCACGGTGTAACTTCATACTCGACACGCCCTTGAGTCCCGTAGTGATCTGGTAAACGGCAATAGCCCATACCTGATAGCCAAGGTTGGATCCCTCCATGACCGTCCCTGTCCTGACCGAGAAATACTTGCGGCACTTCCGGCAGCGATGACGCATAGTGGGATGCTTCGCATTGACGTTAATGTTGTCCGATTCGCAGCGCGGACACGCAATGCCGTCAGCCCACCGATGCGCCGCAAACCATGCCTCAGCCGTCTTGTCGTCTGGAAACATGCGAAATATCTCAATCAACGAAATGCCCTCGCGGAAGACAAGACCCGGTGCGTTCTTGGCCATGACTACTAGGTTTTAATTTGGGAAGTTTAGTAGCCATTACGTGGCTGCGAGGCGAAGGTTGCACATGCAATGTGAACTTGGCATGAAGTCGAAACAGCACGTAAGTAGCGTCATTTATACGCCTTCACGATTACCCATCTCCATCAATCTATACCTGCTATGTCCATTCCAGAACTCGAAACAGTCACCGCCAACAGCAAGAACTTTATCACCGCCCTTGTTAACCTGAATGCCAAATTCCACGAAAAGTACGCCGCCCTAAACTTCCAGAACGTTCTTCCGGCAGCACAAGCATCTAAAGCCGCATTGGGGCTGGCCAAGGTTATTATCTCACAACTTGACGACGCACACTTCACAGGACTTGTACCTACAGCCTTCGAAATCAAAGAGTCAGCAGAATACATGGCTCTCATTTCGGCTGCCGCAAAGTTGCAGCGTAAGCTCCCATCCTCTTAACTGCCTCGAACAACTCATCAAGTAATTTGGCAATTGGTTCGTAATTCGAGGCTGGTAGCTTGAGTTCTTCTTTAAGTTTCAGGTTCATGATCTTTGGTGTTTGGGATTAAACTGATAAGCGAGCCATGTCAGACTACACACCGTTTGGTAAAGACCGGAAATACGAGAATAGATATTCCCTACGGCCAACAGAAGATGATGACCGGTTTGAGGCCCTACCTTCGTATAGGCATTGCCGAAACGCATGGTCAGTATTGCAGCGAATACAAGATGACGGTCGAGAATACTTCGCAGAAGACTCCGGTGACTTATCCTCGTGGAGGAAGTACTGTGATGTTCTCATAACATTCATAATGTCAGAGCTTGGCGCAAGGCGAAGCATAAAGAAGCAAGACTTAGCCACTGTTTTGCGGGAGTACATTCAGGAATTCGAGCATTCGTTCGCCAGAATGCATTCAATGCTGTATGGCGTTGCATATACCGATAACGACGTTAGCATTCTCGAAGGGTTTTTTGTCTTGCAAGAATGGGCATTCCGAGATTCTATGTACGCCATAATCAGCTATTGGATTGATGACAAGACAGAGCATGTATTGCATCGCACTCATATAAAGATGGAGATTAATGAAACTGGTTGTAAAACCACTACCACTACATATAAGTCGGAAGTCGATGAAATGAAAGTACCGAAGAAGTACAAGCATGCTATGAAACGCCTCTAGTGGCTACTATCGTATATAATCCCCATTGAAAAGGTCCTATACAGCGATTTGGGTGTAGCGCGACAAGCCCGGGGCATGGAGGTGCGAATCACAGTTGCACGCATGCGCCTCCTTGTGCCGACACGGTTGCCTACTCGGTTCGGCGGCCTGGATCCGCAAAGAAGAGGGCCACAATTTCGGCTAGGGCTACCCTTGGTCCACTTCTCGGACTTGACATAATGTCGCATCTTTGATTTTCCGGCCTGTTTAGCAGAATTGCGATCTTGCCTGGGAGGTCAGGACGCAGCCACTTTGGCCGTGGAACTTGGATTCAATGCCCGGAATATGGGCGGTAGAACGGCTTGGTCTTTCGAAAGAGGGCCAAGCTCGAATGCATATCGATATAGCGCTTTCGGGGCATTATGGTGCCTGAGCGTTGTCTGTTCTGTCCCGTTTTCCTCCAATTTGTTCCCTTTGTCACTCGCACGCCCGGTGCTATTCCCGCTGAACAGGCACTGCTGTCGCCTTGCTCAGGTACTGCTCCGCAGCAACGAACTCGGCCCCTATTTCCAGGCGGCTGTAGCCGCGCCACATGATCTTGACCCCCGGCGGCGGGTCATTCTTCCGGTTCATGTAACCGCCCAGGATAGCCATCACCAGGATCGCCGAAGCCAGATCCTTGGGAAGCGGCAGGCGGTAGCGGTGGGCATAGGCCTCAAGCGCACGCAGCTCCGTGTCCGTAAACAGGATCTGGGCCTCGGCCTCTGGCACCTCGCGCCTCAATAGCGTCATCAACAGCAGGCGCCAGGCCATCACGGCATAGATGGTAATGGCGCAGTGTAGGCTGCTGGCCTTTTGCATGCTCAACTCCTCCACCTTGCACCCGCTCTTGAGTACCCGAAAGGCGTCTTCAATGCGCCACCGCTGCGCGTAATAGTCCACCATCTTCAGGGCCTCCTCGCGCGTAGTTACCTCCACGGTTGTGAGCAAATACCACTCTATAGGCGTCTCTGCCTCCGGAGGCGCCTCCTCACGGAGGTGAATGCCACTTACCCGCACCGCCTCGCCCGTGAAGCCGTCTGTGGGACGAAGAGCCAGCTGGCGGTAGCGCACCGCCATGCGCGCCATGCGGCCCCCTCGTTTCTCATGCAGCAGACGGCCCGACTTCTCGCGGCGGCTCAGACGGGCTATGGGCACCTCTACGAATCCGTCCGGGGCACCCCCGCGCATGGACGCAAACAGCTTCTGCTTCCCTGCCAGGATGCGATCCACCTTGGCCCGCACCAACACGTGGGTCCGCCGCTGACTCCGCCACGCCTCGAAGACGGCAAACATGTCCCCTTCCCGGTCCATGACGCTGATCACGCGTGTCCTGCCACTGAGATGCGAGGCCGCCTCGACCGTGTCGTTGAATCCGTCTACCCAGCGCTGCGTTGCTGGCTTGTGGGGCCCTTTCTCGGGCGCATACGCACAGCGCAACAGCCCCAGCGGCAACCCCTCTGCACTCAGGGCCAGCGTAGCGTGCAAACGCACACCCTGGGCCTTCGCTGTGGTCTGGTTGCTACCGATCACCTCTAGACCCTCGCATTTCGGACGCGTACTGTAGGTGATGATCGTCTCGTCCTCTACGCACAATACCGTCGTCTGCGTACGCATCCGCTCTATCGTACGCATCCGATGCGGTTCCAGGATCTTCTTTGGTGTAACCTTCTTGCTGTTAACCTTCTCTATGAAGCGATAATACCCCTTTACCGCTGCACTCTCGACCTCGATGCCTGCCGTCATGGGCTCTCCCGGTGTTCGGGCCAATATAGCGACACTCTGGACCAGGCGGTCCGTGCGCCGCTTGTCCCCCAGCGGCGCGCCGCCAAACTCCTGCTGCGCCCAAGTGTCGCTGCACAGTCCCGCACCCACTTCCAGCCGGGGGTAGGCCTCTACATGCGGCACCCCGAGACGCGCGCGCCAGCGGCGATCCAACTCAAAGACGAAGACCGCCTTCTTCGAAGTGGTGCACGCCTTGGTGCGGGCATGCCGGCCCCGACCGGAGGTCTTGCCCACATACAGGAAGCCCGCCGCCCGGAAACACGTCCCCCGCTGATCGGGCCCCACAAACGTCTCCACCACCCACGGACGATACCCGTAGCGCTGGAAAAAGTCCTGTAGCAATCGCCTCAGCACCTTCCCCAAAAGATGACTGGCCAGGTTCTTGCACCGGATCTCCGGTCGAATCAAGAACCGGTTCAGTCCCACAACGTAGTGCAGATGCTTCTGGCGCTGCTCCTCTGACCAGGCCATCCACGCATCGCGCGGCCCAAGATACAGGGCGGAAGCCGCAAAGCCGATCGCCCCCAGATAGCCGTGCTCGCTCCGAAAGAGATACCGCAGTTGTGCCCCCGCGAACTTCGTCGCACCCTGCGGATGCTCTGTGGCCATGAGCGTGTTCCAGATGGCGCGCTGCGCGTCGTCTTCGACCAGCTCCAGTTCCAACCCCCTGATATCCCTGAGTGAAGCGGGCACATCCTCTGCCTCTGGCACCGGCTGGTCCAAAAGACGTGCATTACTGCCTTGGATGCAGCGCTTAGGCGCCGGCAATGACAGCCTGCCCTCGGATTCCAATGTCCTTAGTGCCTTCAGACACCCGGCTTGCTGCGGCTGCCCCTTCACATCATGGAATCTGAAAGCCTCGCAGACGCGGCGACTCAGCGCCGTCCGGCCCGCGTCGGGGTGTGCATCCATCACCCGCTCAAGCCGTGTTTCCGAAGACCGCAGTGTCCGCAGGATCTGATTTTGGGCAGTCATGCGGCCAATCTACGCGGCACAAATCACAATGTCAAGTCACAAATGTGGGTAAAGGGTAGGGCTAGGGCGGGCCCTGCTTCCTGACTGGAGAAAACCGGTAGGTGAACTTGGCGACCAAGTGGCGCCCGAGCGACGGGATACGTTCTTCCTCGATATAGGTTGACGTACTGGACACGGTGACACCCAGATTCTGGTTGAGCATGTCCCGAAGCACTAGCCGCAGCGACGCGCGGTCATCGAGGAATGACCAGGAAAACTCGGTTTCCAAGTCCGCAACATCCCGGCCCGAACCGAAAAGAGCATTGTCAAACAGTTGGTATGCCAAGACTGTGCTCACTTCCCAGCCATGCCCAAAACCGTAGATTGCCCCGGCATATGCTTCTGCGGTCTGGTAGGCGTGCTCCAGGCGTTCGTTTAGCGAGTAATCGGTGCGGTTCAGCGACAGCTGGCCGGCGGCGAAGACCACCAGGTCGTCCGAGGAGCTCATATTTATCTCCACATCCACGGTATTACGAATTCTCCGGCTTCTATTCTCCGAGGAATTGATGTAGGTGGACCCTGTTGAGTAAGACAATTCGTTGCCGATATCAAGGTCTATTCCCAGGCGTGTGATGGGGAAAGAGACCTTGATGCTTCCTCGGCGCTCCCAGCGTGCTTTGGCATTGACGTAGGTGCGCACCTGACGAAGCTGCTCGTCTACGGAGCGGGAAGAGGCAATGTCATCCTGCGTGTAGGTAATACTCGTGCGTGCAGAAAAGTAAAGCAAGCTGGATTTGTCCAGGTAGCGGTAGCCCACTGAAAGGGAGTGGCCATACTCCGGCTCCAAATCAGGGTTACCAACAAGAATAATAAGCGGATTGGCATTGTCGACATAGGGCTGCAGTTGCCTCAACGTTGGCGCGCGAGTGGACGCCTGATACCTAACCCTGAGGTTCGTTCTTTCGCTGAGGTCGAGTGTGACGAATGCCCGCGGAAGAAAATGGGTATAGGGCCGGTGTATGCGCCGGTGCAGATCCAGGACCGTGTCAGTCAAGTCAGATCGCTTGACTTCCAAGCGCAATTCCGCACGCATGCCATCGACCCGCCGGCCTAGGCGTAACCCACCATGTATGTATCTATAGCTTTGATCGAGGCCTAAGCTGAGCCGGTCGTTAAATCGTGCGATGCCTTCTTCCAGGTCCAGGATGGTTTTTTCGTCTTCTTGCCTGCTCGTGTAAAATTGGCCGTACAATTCCAGTGTATGCCCCGTTGCGATCGGGTGGGTCACGGACCAGCGATGTTTGTGGATCAGTCTTCGGTCGAGCTGCATTTGATTCTGCAGCACCTGATCGAGCGCCAATGTTGCTCCCGCATCGTAGAATCTGGTTCTCGTATTCAGGTCCGACTCATCGCTGGCTGTTGCCATGGTGACTTGCGCTTCCGCTACCAGCGCAGTCCCTTTGCTGTTCAGTCTTCTCCTCCAGGTAAGCTGCGCCTCCCCACTCCGCATGCCGTTCTCGGAATCGAGATGGGTGGTGTCTGCAGTGCTTCTTGCGAGGGAGGCACCATCCTGGATGCGCTGAAACGTAGTATTCGTGGCCGAGGATGAGGCGGCGTCGAGGCTGGCGTTCAGACGCAAATCGTGCCCTTTGGCGAAGGTGGTGTACGCGCTAACGCTAAGTTGATGCGCAAGGCTAGTGCGGGTTCGATGACTGGTTCGATCCAGTCTGGAGAATACCTCGGACCCGAGCACTTCCTCACGCTTGAGCGCTCCGTCCTGCTCGCTGTCCTGCAAGTCTAGAGAATAGCTGCCGTGGACCCAGCTACCGTTCCCATTGTCACGTCTCGCCCTGGAGTCAAGCTTAAATGCCCGGGCAAAACCGTCACCAAACGGGTTCCGATTGTCAGCATCGCCAGTTAGCGTGAGTTTTATGGCATCGGTAAAACGATAAATTTTCGCCTCCCCATCATACAGTGTTTTCTGCTGAGTTTCGGCCCCGACGCCCCCGCCAATACGTCCAAAATAGCCCCGCTTGGCTTCATCCTTGAGTACCAGGTTGATTGCCCGAACTTCGTTGCCATCAGGAATTCCAGTGAATGCAGCCAAATCCGATTCCTTGTAGTACACCTGCACCCGTGCTATGGTATGGGCAGGAAGATTTTCTGTAGCTACGGAGGGGTCGCTGCCGAAGAACTCTTTACCGTCGACCAGCACGGTGCCCACGATTTCTCCGTAGACGCGTATGGTGCCGTCCCGGTAAACTCGTACGCCAGGTAGCTTCCGAAGCAGATCCTCTACGACGTCGTTCCACCGGGATGCATAGGCTGCAGCATAGTACTCGACGGTGTCGCCTCTTGTCGCAAATGGAACGGGCTCAGCCTGGATTAGGATTTCCTCCAATTCGACCGCCTGTTGAGCCAGCATGATGGAGCCAGCTGCCACGTCTGCGTCCGATACGGTGACAGTCAGCGTGGACGTCTGCATGCCAATGAAGTCAACTTCGAGCAAGTAGTTTCCTGGCAAAAGCCCGCGCACCAGGAAGGTGCCTGACTTACTTGATACGGCACTCCCCGCCAGAACCGAGTCCGGGAGCGAATGGACGGACACCGACGCGTCACGCAGGGGGGCACCCGTGGAGTCGGTCACAGTGCCCGTTATAGCGTAGCGCCGCGATTGGGCCTGAGCGTCGTGGCTCGGCGCTAGCTCGAGATACACAGCGGCAAGCACGAATACTGCTGCCGCGAAGGTGCTTTGGGACATGCCAATGATGGCAAAGCTTGGAATCCCGCTTTCAATCCCCCTGCACAGCCCGTGCACGGCAGGCTTGGCTATTGAAGAAGGCCGCATATCTGCTCACGTCCTGCGACGATGAGACAATAGTGTACCCTAAGTCCTAGCCAGGCTCCGCCTTAGAGCTAACAGACCTAAGGTCTGACGTTGTTGCCTGATCTACCGGCGCTCCCATTTTGGGCATAGCACTTGGTGTGCGTGCGACTATTTTTCTTAATACGCAGGCGTGTCCCAGGGGTGGAGCCTACCATGAAAATAGCGCGCAATGTAGCCGAAATCGTCCGTCAGTACGTTTCGCTGAAAGTCGCATGTATTGATTGGCTTTACCTGAATGTGTGTACAGTTCAACCACGCAAACGCGTGGTGGAGCGGCGTGGTTCATGCGGGAGATTCGCGGCAAGCCGGTTTCTTATTCGCCTCGAGGAATGGGAACGAGGCCTGGTGGTCACGGACGGAGAGCATCGCGCATCGATGTCGAGGGTAAGTCGTGCGGGAGGCCGACGCCGGCTGGAGCAGAAGTACGGTCAGACGCCGGCGGCGCACATGCGGGAGATGGAGCGGCTTGGCAGGCAGCGGGGCCGTTTGCGCCGTAGTGACCGGGGAGCGTAGAAAGGATACCGCAGGCTGCGGCCTAGTACGCGTGCGCCGCCGGAGGAAGGGACGGCATACGATCGGATGCGGCCGCAGACCCACAGGAGGGCGCAGCGGCTCTTCAGGGGTGACTCCCTGCATTGCCGGCTACAGGCATATCTGCAGATGCGCGGGCGAGACAGGGATCTGAAGCACGCCAGCAGAGAATTCGTCCCACGTCTTAGGTAGTAACTCTTGGGGATCATCTACAATAGTTGAGACTCGGAGGACGCCATTCAGGTTGCTCGATCTCGGCGGCGAGGCGGGCTTTCGGTGCCGCGCTTGAGGTTGGCAGCGGAGGTGCTTGGCGCACCAGGCGGGCAAACGCTGCGTCCAGATCCTCGGTACCAGAAAGCTCAAGGGATTGCAGAAAGAGCCCAGGCAGCAACGCCATCCAGGTCGCGTCGCGTCGCTCTCCGCCGACGAACGCCGCCCATACGACAGTGGGAGTCAGGGCGCTCAAGTCCACTTCTGTGGTAGCGGACTCGATCTCGTTGATACTGTCCTCGTTACACGAGGTGTCGTTTTCGCGCAAGAGGATATTAACCGTCAGAGGCCCGTGGAGTCGTTCGATCCACCAGATCCAATGGAGCGGCCTAGCCGGCGGCGACCGGCCAGCCTTCGCTCTTGCCGAATCTCCCGGAATGGGCAACCTTCCCTGCGCCGGCACGTAATCATTTTGTGTGACTTAACCCCAATGCGGTCGCCGCGGAGTCGTTGCCGCCCTCGATGCAAAACCCAAGGAGGAACCGATGCGATCCCTTGAGCTTCTGGCCGCCGCAATAACCACGCTGCTCACCCTATCGAGCGCGCCCGCAGCAACCGCCCAGGCGCCGACCGGCACAATCGAGGGCCGAATTACTGAAGCCCCTTCGGGCCAGCCGCTGCAGGGCGCGGCGGTGACGGTCGGAGGCGCCCAAATCGGCACTGTGACCAGTGCGACGGGCCACTACGTGCTGCCGGGCGTCCCGGCCGGCCACCACACCGTGATGGCCCGCTTCGACGGTTACGCGGCACAGGAACGGCAGGTGACGGTTACGGCGGGCCAGAGATCGGTCGTCGACTTCGCCTTGGAGTTGACTGCGAGGTATCCCCTGCCGCCTATCCAACAGAATGCGATTGGTGTCCCCGCAGGGGCGGCTGCCCCCTGGGGCAAGCGCTTCCGCAGGCGTGACTTCAACACCGAGTCCTACGCCGCCATAGATGAGAACGACTTTCGGCCTGTCGGCGCATCGCCCCTGTCCACGTTCTCAATTGATGTCGACCGGGCTTCCTACGCCAACATCCGGCGCTTCATTAATAACGGCGAGCGCCCACATATCGATGCGGTTCGCATCGAGGAGATGATCAACTACTTCCCCTACGAGTGGGGCGAAGTGTCCGGCGACCACCCCTTCGCCGTGGCCACCGAGGTGTGGGAGGCGCCGTGGAAGCAGGAGCATCACCTGGTCAGGATCGGCTTGCACGCCCAGTCGATCGATACTGACGATCTTCCACCCAGCAACCTTGTTTTCCTGCTCGATGTGTCGGGTTCGATGAGTTCGCAGGACAAACTGCCCCTACTCAAGAAAGCCTTCGCGCTGCTGGTGAACCAGTTGCGGCCTCAGGACCGGGTCGCGATCGTGGTCTACGCGGGTGCGGCGGGGCTCGTTCTGCCTTCTAAGCCAGGCAACCAGCACGAAGAGATCTTGGGCGCTCTCGAAGAGCTGCAGGCAGGTGGCAGCACCGCCGGGGGGGAAGGGCTCAAGCTCGCCTACGAGACGGCGCGCGAATATTATGTCGATGGCGGCAATAACCGGGTCATCCTGGCTACCGACGGCGACTTCAACGTGGGCGCCTCCAGCGACGCCGAAATGGTACGCCTCATCGAGAAGGAGCGGGAGAGCGGCGTCTTCCTGACCGTGCTGGGCTTCGGCACCGGGAACCTGAAGGACTCGAAGATGGAGAAGATCGCCGATCACGGGAACGGGAATTTTCACTACGTGGACGGTCTGCTCGAGGCGAGAAAGGTGCTCGTGGAGGAAATGGGCGGAACGCTCGTCACCTTGGCCAAGGACGTGAAGCTGCAGATCGAGTTCAACCCGGCGCGGGTCGCGGGATACCGCCTGATCGGGTACGAGAACCGGCTTCTGGCCGACGAGGACTTCAATGACGACACCAAGGACGCGGGAGAACTGGGGGCCGGGCACACGGTGACGGCGCTGTATGAGGTGGTGCCCGCGGGCGTGCCGGTGCCGGGTGGAGCACGTGGAGACGTGGACGAGCTGCGCTACCAGCCACAGGCGGACGACCCGCCACCCAGCGTGTTCGACGATGAGCTGATGTTCGTCAAGGTCCGCTACAAGGACCCCGACGGGACCAAGAGCAAGCTCCTGGAGCAGGCGGTGGCGGACCGGCCGGGCTCGCCTTCGACCGATTTTCGGTTCGCGGCGGCGGTGGCGGGTTTCGGCATGCTGCTTCGCGACTCGGAGCACGCGGGCGACCTCACACTGAACGATGTCGTGAGGCTCGCAGAAAACGGCAAGGGCGACGACCCGCGCGGCTACCGCGGCGAGTTCATCCGGTTGGTCGAGGCGGCGCGGGACCTTAGGCTGCTGAAGGCTGAGACTGACGAGTCCGTCGATTCGCGGTAAGGCCGGTAGTCGGCGGACAACATTCCGCGGGGCCGTCCGCCCGTCACCAACCGTGACGGACCCCGTATTGGCCGCACGCTTCGTCGTGGGACACGCGGACCAACCCGCGCGAGACCGCCTGAGCATTCAGCATCCTGTCGAAGGGCTCGCTATGGGGACCCCGTAGGCGACCGGCGAGTTCCGCGTCGCGCACGGAGACCGGGAGCTCTTGGAATTCCTGGCCGGCCAATGGCTCCGGCGGCGGGTGCTGTATAGGAGATTGGTGGGGTAATGGAAGCCGGACCGCTCTTGGACTTTGACACCGCTGATCACGACACAGATTTATATGGCCTGAACCTGGACTGGCGGGAAAACAAATGAAAACTCAGGAGGAACAACTACGCTAAGAGTTTGACCGCAATAGCGACGAGCCGAGTCCGACCTAGCGTTAGAGGGGCATGGCGCCGTTGGAGATTGCACACGTGCTAATGCGGCTAACGACAGAGGCAGCAAGGGCCACGAAGTAGGTGCAGGAGGTATCAACTATTGCATTTGATTCCCTAACTTTTCGCCGGACAGATCCGACTCGGGCGCACTCTTGGCTGCGGACTTCGGCGCCGCAGAAACGGGCCTGTTTTCTCCGCCGGGCGCCTATCTCTACACCTATGATTTCGGAGCGTGCGCACCCGAGGTGGACACCTGAGCTGCCAGCGCGCGTCTCGTAAGCGACGGCCGGGTTGTCGTCGTAATGCTTTACGCTGCAATCGCGTTTTCCGGCGAAAGTGTCAGTAAACGTCTCCGGGATTTCCCAGCCAACATCTGGTCGTTCTGTGAAAGCCCGGATTTGCTGTATTTTTACAGGGGTGTCATTCATCGCTCCCGTACATTCATATATTCATCCGTCTTGCTCGAATTCTTGCGTGACTATGAGTTGCGGCAGCCACAATTCCCGATTCTTACCGCA
Organism: Rhodothermales bacterium; assembly: GCA_965216255.1. Taxonomy (GTDB): domain Bacteria; phylum Bacteroidota; class Rhodothermia; order Rhodothermales; family Bin80. Next base: position 309,390 of record OZ244148.1, on the reverse strand, counting down.
ATAAGGCGCGGACTACCAGGCCGCGAAATCGAGTGTGGTGAGCATGGCATGTACTACAGGTATCCGAAGAGCAGTGACGGTATCCCACTGCATGCGGGCTCTGTCATCGCTGCCCATCGACCCGCGATTTTTCACGCCCCCGTCCAGGATCGCAACATGCACTAGAGCATGGGTGATCGCATGGAAGAATCGCGCCGCCAAGCGAGAGAGACCACTTTGTCTACCGGAATATTTGCACTTGATGCGATGCATCGACTGATCACATACGCGGCTTTGAGATGCGGCATCCAGACCGGTCTCACTATCGTTAATTCCCTGGATGCAACCAGCGTAAGCACGCACACGGGAGGCGGTGTCATTCTTGCCAAGCATGGGATGTTGTACATGTGCGGCGTTCACGCACAGTTTCCTGACTGATCTGTCGGCATCCGGTTATAGAACTCTATAGGTACATCGGCGCTTCGGACACTTGAGAGACGCCATGAACAGACTTTTCTGGGTCCGTTCGCGGGCACGCTGCTCGCTTGCCTTTTAGGCTGGCTAGGCGTGACTTGGTCAGACTAAAGCGTGCCTTGTGAGCGAATTGCTGGGAACGTCGTTCTTATAGGTTTCGAGATTCCGACAAATGGTGTATCGACTGCTAGGGGAGATGAGCATGATCCTCAGACAAATGAACAGCTGGCGGATGCTTCAGGAGTGTGGCTTGGCGGCATAGGCTGCTCCTGCGACCAGGGGGACATGCCTGTGTGGTGGGAGCAGAACAGGAAAACGGCAAATATGGAACAGCAGCAGGTCTTTGCCTTGTATGCCGATCCAATGCAAGGCCCGCAGAGAAGCAGATATGGGGCGCTCGTCTTGCAGCGTTTAGCAAAGTGCGTCTCCCAATCTTGGAAAGCAAGGGGAGGGATTTCAGTTTGCGCTCCCTTGGAGTGCAAACTCCCCAAGTGGTACCTGTCCGGTATGGACGTGTTTTGGATGTGTTCCCGCCAATTCCAGGTTGAGGATAGCAACGATTTCTCTTACCGCTTGAGGCGGGGCCAATAGTGCGGCCGGGCAATGGGTACTTCGTGCTCCACACAAGAGGCCTCCGCTCCCTGACACCCTTGGGTGACACTGAGGGCGCGCCCAGTGGGCCGAAAAAGGGTATCTGAAGCCAAAATCCCGGATGCGACGCCAAGCAGAGGTGGGAGAAAGCTCGCGTGGAGGTTAGGTCTTTAGCAGCCTTGCCACGGCTCGTGCGCTGCGGACATGGACGGAGACTTCCAGCGGGCCGGCCTGCTGCAGTTCGACGAGACTGGCTCCGCGCTCTTCCAGGCTTTAGGCGCATCCCGTGCGCCCGCTGTGTCCGGAAATGGCCTCTCAGATCGTGTAAATCATCACCGGGTGTGTCGTAGTGCGACGAAGGCCGCGAGAGTGGCGCCTGGAAACCCTATTGGGTCTGAACCGGCCCGTATGAACCCGCTTCCGCCATAATGCCCGGGATTGACCGGTGCACCTCGGAGGCGTCCCATCGTCTGTTATCCGATTTCATTTGGGCCTGCCGGATCACGTACCTTGAAAGGCCATTATGGAACGTTCGGGTCACAACGTGCATGGCCATTATGCCCTGCAAATCCATGGCTGATTTTCGGGAAGCATCATGCTCAAGGGAAACAACCGCTAGTCTCCTGCTGCTGGCCGTCGCTGCGACTTCTTTCCTTCCAGCCTGCGCAACGAGAGTAAGGGACGAAGCAATTGGTCCCGTGCCATCCGGGCCAGTGCTGAGTGAACTCTTCCGGCTAGGCGACGAGTCCACGGGAGACAGCCTTCTCTTTGGAGGCATAGGGGAGCTCGTCGCCGTAGATCGTGCCGGTCGCATCTTTGTGGGAGAAGACCAGGACCCCAAGATTTACGCCTTTACGGCATCCGGCGCGTTGTTCGAGACCATTGGCCAACGGGGCAGCGGTCCCGGTGAATTCGAAAGGCTTGGATCAATTCTCGTCGGTCCCGGTGATACGCTATACGCGTTCGACTCCAGATTGGAGCGCATGTCTGCGTTTGAGCCGGACTCATTGAATTTGGCGTACGACTTTACGGTTTTCCAAGATTCTCTCGGACTGCCGTCCAGGCTGGTTGGCGCACTCAACACGGGCTTTCTCGTTACCTTTGGCTGGCCTATAACACCAGGCGACGCCATGGCAGAGCGCCGCTCTTACGTGATGCGCGTAGAATGGGCGGGACAGGCAATGCCACCACCCGTGCATTACCTTGCCGCTTCCGAGTGGCTGGTTTCGGGAGAAGGGGAAGACCGTTTTGCCATGGGAATGCCCTTCGGGCGCGACCCCGTCTTCCGCATGGGACCTGGCGGCAGGCTGTACTCGGGCTGGACCGAATCCGTGGACATAGCGGTTACCACGCCAGACGGCCTGCAGAGCGGCTACGTCACGCATGCGCTTGCTTCCCTTCCACTGACGCGCGAAGAGATTGAACGGTACGTCGAAGGCAGAGTGGATTGGTATAGCGAGGCCGTCCTTGAGGCCGACCTGCCTGCGACCAAACCAGCCTATGAGACCTTTGTCGTGGACGATCGCGCCCGTATCTGGATAAAGGCTACGCCGCCGTCGGTAGCGGACACGACAGCCGAGTGGCACGTCCTCGATGCCGAGAGCCGGCTCCTCGGGCAGTTGCGTCTCCCAGCGACCACAAACCTGCGCGTTGTTCGTGGCGGCCGGGCCTACGCAGAGGAACGGAGCGATGAGCCCACGCTCGTGGTCTACCAGATCCAGGAATAGCGGCAAACATTTCAGCCGCACCGGCTGACACTGCCTGTGGGTCCCGCGTATCGCGGGCCTGGAATTGCATCGCGACCAAATCCAAGCCTGATTCTCGCCAGCGCTGCCAGTATTCCTTTGTCTGTCTCTCCGTTAAGCGCCCGTTAACGGATCCTGCATTTGCTTGTTGAGGCAAAATATGGGGTGCTAGGCTGGGAGATCGATACGCTCCAACAATGCGGTCACGTCTATGGAACTATCCAGCGCTGATGGTACGCCACGCTCATCGTTATACCAATCCCTACAGAGCCCCGATATGTCACGTACCGAGTCCAGTAGAAACAGGGCATCGCGGTTCATAAACGTGTCGTCGTGACCGGTATCATCTCGTCCGCGCATCCGACTAACTTGTCTACCGTGAGTGTCGCGATCATGGTGTGCGCACAAATTGTCGCGAATCAACTGAACATCAGAGTATTTATCCTTCAGACGGTGCAGTCGATCTTTGAATGCGACATCCGCCGCCCCCACCTGACAGGATAAGCAGTCAAGGGATAGGTTATTGCGTGACCCGCTTCGGAGCGACACAAGTAGCCGTACCACTCCCATTGCCAACGTTTCTTGAAGCGATCGCCATTTGATCCCGAAGGTTGTGACGGCCACGCTATTGCTGATCTTCTTGCCAAGTGTAGTACCAAATAGATTGGTATAAACGTTGGCAACTTAAGCCAGGAGCTCACCCATTATGGTGAATGAAGACGGTATTATCATCGCGATTGATGATGAACTCCGGGACGGCAAGGTTTCTGATGTCGTTAGTGCCGCGTATGAAGGCACGCAATAGGCGTGTGCCCACGACCTGAGACTTGCCTCGAAGGCTTAACGGTCCGCTACTACCGGCTGCCACGCCTGCTCGAAGACCTGGCTATTGCCCACGGCGACGGTCGCTATCTGAAGTTGCTCCAATAGATGGCTCGCGTCCACGTCCTTGTACTGGATGATTCGGGGCTGACGCAACTGACGACATCCCAACAGCAACACTTGCTCGAGTTGTTGGATGACCGACACCGATGCAGTTCGACCGTGGCCACGAGCCAGTTGCCGGTGGGGCACTGGCACGAGGCAATGGACAACCCGACACTGGCTGATGCCATCCTAGACAGGCTCATACACAACGCGCACCGGATTGAACTCACCGGCGATTCAATGCGGAAAAGTATGTCAGAAGTGCAGTCCCACTCGTATCAAATCGACCACTCGTCTCGTTAACCGAATCCAGCCGCGCCATGACACCAAAGGTGGTCGAGTTCACTGGAATATGCAATAGCCTCTCCATACTTTCGTATTCGTGTTCTCGATGCGGCTTCTGATGAATGTCAATTGTCTTTCCCGGTCTGCGACAATTGAAGGTACCGGTTTTTGGAGGATGAGAAGGGGGCGCGTGTCTGGGGCCAACCGAGCATAGGTGCATCTGCTGCTGGTCGCCAGTGACGCATGCCTGATGATTTCCTTAACCTCGTGGGCAGGGACTCCGTGATTCAGTGCCGGGGACGAGGGCATGATGCGGGGCTGACGGTGCTCAATCCTTTCCCCCGATGTGTTATTATCGGAAAGAATTTAAGTCCCGAAAACGGGAATGAACGAGCGGTGCGTATTCCGATGAATTCGTCCACCTGTACCTGCAAGTACCGTCCAGGCATTCCGAGCGATTTCGTCCACTCGTACCGACGGACCCTTCACAGCACCCACGGCCGCTTCGCGTTCAAGGGATGAACGTTATTACCGGGCGGCTACGTTCGCACAGTGGCGCGTGCAGCTCAGGATCAGGAGCGGCGGGATCAGGGCGGCCATCCTTTCCACCACTCAGCAGGACTCGGCCTGCTTGACACCACACAGATGTGTTGGGGCACCACTCCTCCTTCGGAGGCAGCGGAGGTGGGTCCTCTCCCGGCACCAAATACCTTGCTTCCCCGGACTGGAAGCAGGGTTCTAAAGGCTGTTCGCTTGCCTTGAACAGGTCGCGAACGTAATCAACGTCGCCTGTTGTGTAAACCCCGCTCAAGGCGCCATACGCCTTGGGATGACTACGGTCCTCAAGTGACTCGTAGACCCATATGAATACATCAGCCGCCCCGGCATACGGGATACCATCCTGGTAGTCGCTCGCAGCAAAGATCAGAGCCAAGTCGGCGGCAATCGACTGGATCTCGGTCCCGTCAGTTATGAGTCGTTCGAGGTCAGCAGCGAATGCTTCCAGCTCCGCAGCCGGGCGGGTATCGAATTTCTGCCGCAGTACGGCCACAGCGGCCTCGTAGCTCCCGGGCCCCTTCTGCGCCATTAGAGCACGCAGCGCCGTCGTGGGCGTCGGTGTCTGCCATACGCCCGCCTCCATGACCATGCCGCGTTCAGGCAGTACAATAGCCTCCTGCGCTCCCGCACTAGCCGGAAGCAGAAGGACCAACAATAGAAGCGTAAGATTCTTCATTAGCATTCTCCTTCAGCAAGCACGCTCCCGCTGTGCTTGTGCCGAAGGAGTCTGGTCGGAGTGAACCGTGGACGGAACCTCTTTGTCTACTAAATCAACTACGCGAGCACTGCCGCACGCTTGTCTCGGGAAAGGCTAGAGCGCGACAGGTTCGCTTGCTCCTGACCGTAGGCGCTGCTTCCAAAGACAGACCTTGAAGCGGTCTTCGTCCTCGATGAGATCCGGATCCGTTCCATTGTGGTCTCGCATCGATTGGATGATCCGCTTACGGACTCCCATTCCGAAATGCTCTATGTAGCTGTAGTCTCGGAGAATTTCCTTGAGAAGCTCATTACGGGCCACCCTGACGACGCCCTCTTTCATTTTTTCCACTGTTACTCCGTTTGGAAGGCGCCCGGGCGAAATAATCTCTAGCCGGTCCACGTACATAGATACTTCTATGTCGGTACCTTCCCGTGCGTAATCACGGTGCGCTACAGCATTTACGATAGCTTCCCGCACTGCGTCAAGGGGAAATGCCTTCTTCTGGTGCCGTCGACCACCTTCGAGCCACGCGACACTCCCCAAATTCCGCGTTACAAAATCTACCGTGCGGTCGATCACGCCTTTGTCAACCGCAGAAGTGCGCTCGGAGGTGAACGGTGCCAATGGCCCGCGAACTCGCTCTTCGTCAATTGTATTGTAGTCTTTCTCGGTACCTGGAAACACTGCTGCCGTTACGCCTGCCTGTGGCAAACGACGGTTTGGGTCCTGGCCGAAGAGCAGTAGTCCTGCTACAGATGCGCAAACATTATCTTCTGTCTCAACGAGCAAATCGGAGTTAAGGAGAAGTTGCTGCCAACCATCGGCGTCTTCACGACTGGGAACCGATCTGTTCAGGGTAACGCGGAAATAATTCTCGATTCTATCAATATCTAGACTACGAAGCCCCGTATCCAACACCGGCTTGATCTCATATCTGACCAATCGTGCGGCTTGGTATAGTCTACCTTCTTCCTCATGTGTTGCGTCCCGCGAGGTGCTGCCAACGCGTACATACGTGACCCAGACATTGCTCTTCCTCGCCTTGTAGGGCTTGCCCGGGCTGTCGGCATGGAGTTCGACGATGCCCACCAGGTTATCGTTGTCCATTATGATGGAGGTATATACGGGTATGACCGCCGGCTGAATACTCTGTCGTGCGGCATTCATGACCCACTCCTCTACGAGCTGACGATCCCTAGACATACCGGAGATTTCACCGTCATCTTCTACTCCCAGCAAGATGACACCCCCCTCAAGGTTAAGCAGTGCCGACATTTCCTTGGCGAGGGATGCCGCTTTCATGTTGTCGCGCTTGAATTCTACCCGCGAATTCTCTCCATTGGCAATAGTCTCCAGCAATTCTGTCTTGGTCATGGTCAGAATCCGTACTTCCGGCGCCGTGTCTCGAACGCATCGCGGCCGCCCTCCAGAATTTCTTCCACGAGTTCGCGAACCGACTGGGAGTCGATTGACCCCATATGCTCAAGTGCGATGCGCGCGGACCCGCCGCCGGCTTCACCAGAGGCCGAGAGCCCGAGAATCATCTCAGCGTCACCGAGCACAGGAATGTTTGCATTATGCGTTGAGAATATGAACTGCCTCCGTTGCTTCTCTTCGCGCATACGGGGCACGATTCCTTCAGTAATGAAGCGGTTATCCAGATCGTCCTCCGGCTGGTCCACTATCAGCGGTGCATCCGACTCAAGCAGCAGAAGCAGAAGTACAGCGGTCGCTTTCTGTCCGGTTGAAAGCTCTTCTAGTTTCTGCCAGGTAGGAGGGCCTCCTTTTGGCGCAGTGTTAAGACGAATTTCCGTAGCCGGCGCAAGCTCCAGTTCCTCAATCCGCATGTACACCTCAGGATCAGCCTTGGAAATACGTTCCGCCTGTCCGGAAGTGATGCCGTAAACTTTGTTAAGTGCTGCGGCGCCAGAACGGCAAGTTTCAACAAACTGCGTGAGGGAGAGATCGGGAACCGAACCCAGCCTGTCAATTGCTTCTGACATCCGACCACCGATTCCGGTGCGCAGCATTTCGAATAGTGGCTCACGATTGCTTCCTGCGGTTACCTGCGCCTCCACGCTGTTTCGAAGTTTCTCGCTGACCTTCTTTGCTGCCTGGCCAAGGATGCGAAATTCCTTTGCTTTGATGTCTTCCCATTCAGCGACTAGGGTCCGTCTTTTATCGGTGTGCTCCCTTACTAAGCGACTTAGAAGCGTATGCCGCCCTTGAAGTGGTCGCAGCTTCTCGATTTTCTGGCGAAGCCGGATGAACTCTTCCCCGTCTACACGCGACTTTTGGAGATCACGGAGAATTTGTTCGTAGGCAGCCTGTACACGTTGCCTACGAACATCCCAATCCGAGTGCACTTGGCCAATGCGGTGATCGACGCGATTCAACGCCTTCTCCAATTCAGAAGAGATCCTCTTAATGTCTCTCTCTAGATCGGCAAGCACTTGGTTTGCACGCGAAAGGATATTCTCGCCCGGCAGGTCTTTGAGCGCCCTTTTTGACAGGAAGGCGCGATCGATAGGCAGCTCACGCTGCAGGGTTTCAAGGGCATCACGGAAGGGCCCGAGACGCTCAGGAACGAAACCAAGCACGCGTTCCTCGCGCACCAGCAAGCTCTGTTCCCGCAACCGCTCCTCAAGGCCCACCTCCTGGAAGCGTTCGAGTGTTTCTTCCAGATCAGGCAGTGCTGCTAGGCGTTCCTCAACTGTCTCGATCTCGCTGCGCGTGTCGCACAGCGCGCGACGATTTTTCTGCAGTTCACGTCTCAGCGATGCTTTTCGACTGGCGAGCGACTCATCACGCCTCACAAATCGATCGAGCAAGCGCGTGAGCTTCTCGCTGCTCTTGGTAAGTTCCGATATCTCGTGCTGGCCATAGGCTTCTACTTTTGGAAGAATATCTGTAGGCGCAAGGTGCGTAACCTTACCGCTCATTTCTCGCACTAATGGCGGGTTTGGAATGGTTCGTTCAATCCGGTACTCACGGACGCCGGGCCGATGTACACGTACGAGCATTATAATTTTAGTGCCGCTGCGCAGCACATGCCGAACGATACCGTTATGCGCCTTGCGCGCCTCTTCACCGATTGGATCGAGACCCAGTACAGCTCGGATGCTCTCCACGAAGGTGGATTTACCTGTACCTCGCCCACCTATGAGCACATTCAGATTGGAATTTAGATGTACCGTTACACCGTCGAGAAATCCACCTTCCCATGCCAATGCGACTAGCTCCGTGTGCTTCTCAGGTTCTAGTTTTCCGCTTTTAGGATTCAATCGAATCCGGGATCCGGGATCAAGAAAGGCCTGACGCAATCCCTCTATGCTGACTTCAGACATCTTGATCCAGCAAGTGGCCGACCTATCGTCAAGGTCCTCAGGTTGGACGATGTCTTTGGCATTAACGGCAGCGACGGTGAGGTCATATCCCAAAAGTTGGGGGCGACGATAGTTGCCATCTCGGTTCTCGACTATCGGGCGGATATCATCCGGCAGATCACAAGTGGCTCCTGGTATTTGGATGGCCAATAGGTTCTTGTCCTGCCACGCACGAATCCTTGCCCCGCCATTCAACACCGTGAACAGTCCCTTATTGTTCGACACGTGTGCTGCAATGGTGATTCCGCCTTGGCTTTGAACAACTTCCAAGACCTTGTCAAAAGGTTTGTCAGCCAGGCCAGATGACGGTTTAGGATCGCGAATTCCGAATTCCCCGAGATAGCGCTCGAGGTGTCTATCACTCACATCCGGCGGATACAGACACAGGACATGAATGCCCTCGCTTGAGGATAATTCGAAGCCCGGAAAAATATGAACGCGACGACCTTGGGCTGCATCTCGAAAAGCAGCCACACCGCTAACGTTATTGTGATCAGTGATAGCTAGCACTTCGATGTCCAGCTCTACAGCCTTATCTATGATCGCTTGAGCATGGCTGATAACGTCCCCATCAGACGGCTGGCCGCGAAACGTCTCGCTATAGTGATGTGGATTCACCTGAAGCGCGCATTTGTAGAATTGCGCCCCACTGGGAAGCTTAAGTGCGTTGGCGATTGGGTCGTCTTTTGCAGTCATGTGCCTCATTTTCGCGTATTCGTGGGCACCTCAACTTCCCCCAAGCTGCGCCCAGCCGATTTCCCTGAAGAGGTATTGGATCTGATGAAAAAGAATCACCGGATTTAGCTTCACAATCGGCCGAGTGTATTGTACCCCAAACATTGGACAGATTTTCAGTGCATTTAAGATTAGGTATCGAGAACAGTAGACGCCTTTGAGCGGGCATTGCCTTCACACGCTAACGCGCCAAGGAGGTCTTGATGCGCGAGCTGGCATATCTTGGCTTGGATGCGCATTCCCGTCACTGTGTGCTGGGTGGCAGGGGCGTGCGGGACACGTTCCTGTTTTGTCAGCGGTTTCGCACGCGCGAGTCGGAAGTGATCAGCCAGGTTTTATGACGTGCAAGGCCGGAAGGTCCGTTAACGGCCATTACAGGCAATCTTTTACGCCTCACAAACCGGTAATGAACGACTGGTCAGGACACCCTGCACGGCGCCTGAGATCACCGCGCAACAATTAGGGTGGAGCACCGCAGATCGCGCCCAATCGCATTCAGGTACGGTCCAGGGCGACTATGAAGACCTTTCCCTGATAACCCCTGACTATCTGGGGAAGCTAAAGCCGTCGAGGCGGACTTTAGCACCCGTGGGCCGCGTTTCCACGGCTTCATGCGCACATGTGTTATTATCGGAAATGTTTTAGCGAGACGCGGATGCGTTCACCATTCTCATCCACGCGGCGACTCCGAAGCCGTGATGTCCATCTTGTGGGTGACGTGCCTGTATTGCTGGTCGCCGGCCGTGCTCACCTTTTGCGTCGCGTCAATGTGAACATTGTACCCGAGCCCCATCATCTCGGCCTCGTCGAGAAGAACTCTCGCCGCCTTCGCCAGGTCGAACGCCCGGCCCGTGTCGATCATCACCTCCACGCCGCGACTACCCACATCCTCTTCGAAGTATCGCCATTTGCCGAAGGTGTGCCGCGCGCTCTTTAGCACGGAATCGATTCCCGAAAAATCCTCTTCCATCCGCGCTCTGCTGTCCTCCGCTAGGTCGCGGTACAATTGCCACAGGTCATGGCTCCTCTGGGCTTCGTCCATGCGAGTAAGACGTATCGCCTTCATCGCCAACTCGCACGAGAACGCGGACATCATGGCGATGGTCATGGTGGAGCCGAGCCTTTTCATCAGCTCGTTTTTGCTCGTATTGGAATCCTCACGTAGTTCTTTCGTGGGAATGTGCACCGTAGCCGACCCGTCATCGTGTATGTCGATGTCCCAAAAACGCACAACAGACGATTCCCTGGGCAGGCGCTCTACCCCGGACATCAGCGCTCGCGCCTGCAGGAACAGGAACCCTGCCGATCCCCGGTGGAACCCCTTTCGGGTTAGCCTGTCATTCTTGGGTATATTTTGCGCCTCGGCATTTGTGCGTTCGTGGAATTCCTCCGCAGTCTGGCGGTTGATGTGAGAAAAGATCTTGCTCACAAACCTCGCGTCTTTGCGGTACTTCGGCAAACCGCCAAAGACCATTAGGGAGGCAGTATCCCAAGCGTCTTGCTCATTCATCCGCCGGTACTCTTCCCCGGCCTCGTCGCCTTCAAGCAGGAGGCCGCAGACGCGGCACCGAATGGCCGTTGGCACGTCTCCCGTAGCAACCTTGCCGATGAGCCCTCCCCAACAACGTCTGCATCTCCCTTTCAGCCGTACCCGACCTTCCTCTCCGATCGTGACCTTATCATCGCCCGACCCAACGCTATTTATCGTGCACCACCGATTATCAAAGTCCAGGTTCCACTCGATCGTCACCGTCCCCTTCGTCCCCGATTGGCCGGTGTCGTCCTCGTTGCTGGTCTTCATAGTCATTCTCATCGTTCAAGGGCCACAACTGTGCGCCGCCGCTCGTGCTGGCGCTCCCGCGCCAGGCGGTCTTCCTCCAGGGTGGTTCCGAAGCGCTTCTCCAGTTTAGGCCGGCTCAGGCCGCGATGAACGCGGCTGGCCGACGTCTGCCGCTTGCCATCGGTGATCACCAGCCCACCCCTGCGCCCCCCGACCGCAAGCGCGTAGCCGCTAGCGTTAAGTATCGACTCAACGTCCCCCCATGTCCTGGCATAGGACAAGCGGTCTCCGCATTTGCGACGAATCGCTTTCGCCAACGGCTCAACGCCGCGCTTGCGCTCAGCCGTTTGCTCCTTCGCGGTGGGTCGCGCCCTGTCGGACGGACCGTCTGATGAATGTCAATAGTCTTTCCCGGTCTGCGACAATTGAAGGTACCGGTTTTACGAGTGGGCGTGCGGCTGGGGCCGGGCGGGCATGGGTGTATCTGCTGCTGGTCGCCAGTGACACATGCCCGATGATTTCCTTAACCTCGTGGGCAGGGAGGCTCCATGATCCAGTGCCGGGGATGAGGGCATGACGCGGGGCTGTCGGTGCTCAATCCTTTCCCCCGACGTGTTATTATCGGAAATGTTTTATGCCCCGAAACACGGCAATGAACGGCGGCTAGGCACCCCCTGCACGCCCAGCGCGACACCGTTCAATCGAAAAAAACTGTCGCTGAACGGTTTTAACAAATGTCGTTCATCACACCTACTATCCCGTAGCCCGAGAGGAGGCCATAGAGGGTTCGGAGATCGTCAGACGCCTGACCTAAGAGAGGTGCCATCGAGCCTCTTGCAAAAACCCACCAGACAAGCGGTTTGCCCCTTTGCAGTCGAGGGAGATAGGGGACTGGCGCCTCCGATTTCGGTATCTTCAGAGGTGTCACAAATCTCTAAGACACCGAGACAGCCATGTCCCCTGGAAGCAAGATACTGTGTTCTTGGATAAGCCACCAAAGGCAGCTCTTCTCTTGCGCGCAGGAGTTGCCCCGTCCTTTGACCGAGCTGCAGACAAAGCTTCTGAATGTGTTGGATATCGTTCGCATTGAGTGCTATCTGCGCAGCGATCCCACGGCAGCGCGCGGGCGCAGGATCGTGCGGCGCTTGCGCGGGCGTTTCTTGCGAAGGCGGTCTACAATATCGGTACGACCCGCACGTTGATCGACCGGATTTGCTCTGACCCACAGTTGCGCCGTCTGTGTGGGTGGCAACGTCAAGACCAGGTTCCAAGCGAGGCGACCTTTTCACGCGCATTCGCAGAGTTTGCCGTGACTAGTCTGCCCGATCAGATGCATCGTGCGCTGATCGAATCGTGCTACGAGGATGAGGTAGTTGGGCATATCTCACGTGATTCGACGGCCATTCAGGCTCGCGAGCGCCCTGCTGCGAAGCAGCCGGCGCCTGCCAAGCGCAAGCCTGGGCGAGCGCGCAAGGGGGAGCAATCTCCAAGGAAGTAACGGCGCGTCCTACGCCAGTTGGGTATGAGTCTGCAGGAGATGTAAGATGACCTGCCAAAGGAGTGCAACCGGGGAGCCAAGTGCAATTCCAAGGGCTACAAGCAAAGCTGGAGCGGCTACAAGCTGCACATTGATGTGGCAGACGGGGGCATACCGATCAGTTGCATCGTGACGTCCGCGTCGGTGCATGACAGTCAGGTGGCCATTCCACTGGGGGCCAAGTCCGCGGAGCGGGTATCGAGTTTATACGATGTGATGGATAGCGCCTATGATGTGGAGCAAATACGCCTCCACAGCCAGCGTCTTGGACATGTGCCGATCATTGACGAGCACCCGCGTACGCGCGCTGGAAAGGAGGCGCTAAAGCGTGAGGCGAAGGCCCAGCGTGCGGCTGGGTTTGTAGCGCCTTACGCGTCTTTGGTCGCCTCAAAGACGAGTATGGCGCTCGTCACGTTCGTGGCAACGCGAAGGTGAAGTGTCACCTCATGTTCGGTATGCTCGCGCTAACCGTAGACCAAATGGTGCGACTGCTGGGCTGAACGACCTCACCAGAGCGCAGAAAGGCGCCTGTCGTGCCAGGCGCGCAGGATAGGTGTGCGTGATTGTCACAGTATATCGCCGAAATCTGTCTTGCCGGGTTGGAATCACTGCAACAGTTAGCGGTGTCGGAGTGCAAAAATCACATCGGCGTCTTTTTTCCTTCAACCCGCTGAGTGCACCATGAATTGTCGCGCCGATTGCTGAAACCGACATTTCCGGCAACGCATTTATGCAAGAGCCTCCATCGTAAGAAGCTGAATTCGCCTCGTGGTTCCACGGATCGAAGTGCCTCTGACTACACCCTCGGCATCGTTAGGCTAGGCAAGGGGTAAGGAGAAATTAGGACATGAATCGACAAGTCTGGCACGAACTCCTTCCGCTCGAGAGTCGCGACATGACTCAACAATGGTTTGAGAACATGCATTCAGCGCGGCTGAAACCACGCCGTGCACGCGAGATAAACGCGGCTGCTAGACAGGCTCGAGAGTACTTTAGGAATGCGAGCAACGCAGATTATTCGGTGCGGCCGCTCCTGACCTTTGGGGTACGCTTCACCTTCAGTCTTCCAGCCTCCCGATAGTTATCTTGCCGCTATCTAGGTCGCGCTTGAACCTCTCCCAAAGGCGCTTGCTGTCTGCCAATTCCGACGTCTTTAGGTGATCGTACGCATCAGGGGATAGCACTCGGCCGGTCGTAGGTGCTATAATACGCGGTTGTTCGACCATGTCTACGGACTCTGCCGCATACGCCTCTCCAGTGACTGGGTTGGTCACCATTAGGATGAGTCCCGGCAGGCCCGCATATAACCCTGGGCCCGCCGGGACTGGTATATCGGGTGAAAACCATGCTTCCACGACTGCGGAGTCTATGGCCGCCGTCGCTTTCATGACACGGTAATCTAGGTAAATGCGCGTCTCACTGGTCAGACGCCAAGGCAGCTTGGGCCGGTCACCCGTGACGAGGTAAGCGTCCACATTAAATTCCCGCCATTCCGAGTACGTGTCGTCTTCTAGGTTAACGTACGTCGTATCAATATACTCCCATCCTGGTCGGCCACCTACTTCGAACGCTTGAGTCTCAGTCGGATACATAAGAGAGGAAAGCGGGCTGAAAACCAAATCTCTGGTAACGACCGCATGATTTGGTCCTTGCCTATATTCTTCCCCGTCTCGTTTTGCGATTGCCTCTAGAAATGCACTCGCGGCATCGAGTCCATACAGAATCGGGAAGGTATGGCTGTAACGCACCAAGCCCTCCTGCGCTGACACAACAAGTGGAGTCAACACAAACGCCAGAAAAGCAAATCGCAAAACGCTTATTCGTTGTATCATAGCGACTAATCTTCGCAGGTAATCAGTAAGTCGCCATCACTATTCGTGTCGGCATCCATATCGCACTCGCCGAGCCTCTTGAGGCACTTCTGGAACCGCTTCCTCTGCTTGTTTGTCGAGTCTACCGGCAGAACGCACCATTCTCTCGCCATTTCCGATTGCGCCGACAGTAATACTAATGCTTCAGACGAGTTCTGAGCGTCTTTCCTGGAGGTTAGGAGCCGAAGCTGGTCAGCGTGCTCTGAAGATGAAACGCACACGCCATCGTCTTGAAAACTATACAACGAGACTGGTTGTTCCTCCGAAGTCGGAGACGAGCCGTTAATGCCTGCCGTGGCCAACAGGACAAGGCAAGCAGTAAAACCAGAAAGCGACTGTTCATGATCGTATGAGATTGGGTAAGTGGTTAAGAACGAACCGATGATTGGCATGGGGGCGCTATTAAATCAAGTGCGCCCGATGCGAATTCCCAGAAACGGAAAACTCTCCCATCGGGTGAGATCCACGCGCTTTGTCTTCTCCACGTTCAGTGGAACGTTGAATTTGGCCAACTCTTCGAGAAAGCGCTTGCACGCGCCCTGTTCCAGCTAATTCCATTTGGGGTGACCATCCACGAGGATCACAAGCGGGCGCGGCTATTTGGCGGCTGTAGGGTTTTCCGCTTCGGCGATGTGGCGGGCAGACCGGGAGCGTTATCTGGCCTGGAGCGAAGCGCCGGGGCTTGCAGTACCACGTGGTGTGTCTGAGCCGCTTTCCGGTCCGGGCGCCGTGCAAGCATCTGGCCAGTCATGTACTGGGCCGTGTGCTGCAGCAGTTGCCTTCTGACATAGAAAGGCGCTACGGCTACCGTCCATGGGTAAGACCTATGTGGCACCGGATCAGGAGGGCTACGTGCTTCAAGGCTGCAAACTTCGTGCATATAGGGCTAACGGCCGGTGGCAGGTCCGGCCCCCGGATGGAGAACCGGAACCACCCAAGGCGCTGTATGTGTACGAGTTGGATCGCACATGGCGCAGGCGTCCGGGCGTAGCCCGTGTGGGGGTCGCTCCGGCCAGAGCGCCGCACGAGGGGCTCTCGAGCGATGTCTGGGCCGAGACAGAATTTGGAGGAGCTTGGCTTAAGAGATGCCCGATTGTCGTGCGGCTGGTGAAGAGCGCATCAATACTTGCCGACGTGGTGGTGGGCACCATCGTGGCCATACGGACCATGATGCGGCTGCGGTGAAGGGCCATTACCGGCTGCTGGAGAGCACAGCGGACAGCTTTGCGCTCTGCGACCTGCAGCGCAGCAGGTGCATGTGCTGGTGCGTGTTAGAAGTGACCGTGTGCCTGTCGGAGGCCAGAAGCTGTTTGCGAGCTTGAAGAGTACTCCCGTGGCCAAGACGCTCGAGATAGAGATGTTGCGCGTCGTGGCGTCTCCGAAGGTGTCGCGTCGCTAGACTCGTGCAGCGCCCAGCTACCGGATAGCGAATGCGGAGGTTCGATACCAGCGGGTGGAGCTCCCGGATCCGAGAGGGTGGGCCGCTACCTTAAGCATCTACGGCGTGCATGTGCGGGAGACGAATCCACCTGAGGGTGAGCAGCGGCTGGAGTGGATACTGCTAACCAGTTTGGAGCCGTGCTTTCTTTCCGGCTGTGCAGCACGAGTGAGGCTACCGGCGCCTCGAACGCTGCAGCAAGCCATCCTGGGGGGCTACCAGAACCGCACCCGCGATGAGCCTCCAGGCCACCAGATCATGTGGCGCGGCATGGACCGGTCAAGCCTCACCACCTTGGGTTACGAAGTTGGGATGCAGGGCACGGACAATTAAGTCCGGGCCGGGGAAAATTCTGTGTAACATTCTCCAGATGCCTAGCCCAAGTTTACCATTGTGCTTCATAACAGGTTGTAAAATAGAGACTTGAAAATTGTTCTGGCACAACAAATGGCCACCAAGTGAGGTTTTATGCCTTAGGTCATATGATCGTCTTGTGCATGGCCAAGGGCAGTGGATCGATGCACAAGGCATCGTAAATGGCCCTTAGTTCCATATCCGGCTGCGAGCTGGTGCGGACATGGAGTGTCCGTGCGTCCTTGCGCTCGAAGATGCTGGTCGTGCGAACCTGACGCCGAAGGATCCTCCTGAGTGTCGTCCAGCTGAAGCGTAGTCCTTTCTGGCGCAGACGCGTACGAATCACCTGCACCAACTGGTAAGCCAGGACCGTGATGAATAGATGGCCCTCCGCGCGCCGGCCTGTGGAATGATAGATCGGTCGCAGTCCGAGTTCCGACTTCAGGGACCGGAACACCGCTTCCAGATCGGTCAGCATCACATACGTGCGCCAGAGCTCTTCCGCGGTGAACTCCATCTCGTTGCTGCGCAGGCAATAGACGCCCGGATCGGTCATTATCGTGCCCGCTTTCGGCGTCTTTGTCCACGTGATAGACTGGGCCCGCTTGCCGTCCTCATCCGTCTCCACTTCTATCTCGTAATGCTGTCCGATGCCGCTGAAGCTCTGCTTCAATCGGCCGATACGTTCCCTTATGAGGTCGATGCGCTTTTGCGTCTTCGGCAGGGCAAGCCCCTCGGAAAGCTTGCCGAGGGCCTCCTCGAATCTTTCCGCTTTCTGCTTCACCTTGGCCTCTTCCATCGCCATGCGGGACCGGGATCGGCAACAGAGCCGTACCTCGTCGTCTGCCTCCTCCCGGTACACCTCGACGTCACTGCCCGAGGCCGTCTGAAGAGCCTCGGCCTGCTGCTCATCAAAATGCTTCCTGCGCTCTCTTGATACCACGATGTAGCGGTAGCCCTCCTCTCGCAGCCAGTCTATGCGGTCCTGTGTGGCAATGCCCCGATCCATCACCACACGTGCGTTCTTGGGCGTCTCCAGGGACTCCAGCATCTCCTTGAGCGTGGACGCTTCGTTTACGTTGCCCTTGAAGACTTGGCTACGACGCACGAACCCGCTGCCGTCCACTACAAGAGCCAGCGTGAGCAGCACGCAGTCACTGCGACGCTCCTTCGAGCGTCCGTACTTGGCCTTGTCGATGCTCTTGCCACTGCCTTCCAGGAAGCTGTTGGTCAGATCATAGAGCGCGATCGTGGGCTCCAGATCAAACAGGTCCAGCGCCCGTGCAAAGAGGTGGTCCTCTATGGCCTTGCGGTGTTTGTGCAGCATGTCGCTGGCCCGGTACAGCTGCATGTCGGCCATCTTCTCGAAGTTGCAGCCCAGAAACTCGTCCAGGCCACTGGCAGAGGCCAGCCAACGCTTCGTGGCATGTTCGCTGGCCGGCTCGGCCAGACGGCCTATGATGGAGCCCGTGGCTGCATGCCGGAGGCCTCGTGTGATGCCAAGCTTCTCGAAGAGCTCATCCATGCCCAACTGCTCCATGGCCCAGAGCCCCACATGTTCTACACCCACCGTGCGGGGCCGGACCGTTTTGAGCGAGTGGACATCCACATGGTGCCATTCGCGCGGCGGTGTCTCGCCCTTGCCCTCGGTCACGGCTACCGCCTTGCGCGCACTCAAAAGTTCTGCAATGCGGTGGGCCTCCTCTTCCACAACGGCAGGAACGCCCATGGGTACGAGTTCGAGCTGGCCCTTGAGCAGTGCCTCAATCCGGTTGCAGAGCGCACGCCAGTAGCGTTTGTCAATGCGGAAGTGGGCACCGAGATTGAGCAGGGTCTTCTGCCGGACCTTGCCCTCTATGCGTTCGCCGTGGCAGAGCCGAAAGGAATAGTAGCGTGTAGCGTTGTCGGTGGTATGGGTAAGCGATCGTCGGATATACATAGGGGGGAAGATAGGGCTGGGAACCGCTGCCCGCAATAGTCATCCATAATTTATGGCACAACATTCGTATTCCAGCTTCTGTGAATCTCAAAAATGGTGCGTTGGTGGGATCTTGTGGGGCTCTGGTGGGGCCAAGAACCATAAATTCTGGCAAAACAGGCCTAAAGTGGGGGCTCATCCCTAAAAAGCTCTCGAAATAAATAACTGCGATTATTGCCGACCTTCAAATTCAGCCGCCAAATGGTAAAGATGGGCTAGGCGCGCAAGAGTGCGCACGTTCCCCAAGGGCATCTTTCGTACATTCTTGCGCGCATGCCGTAGAATACGACCGCAAAGCCCAACATTAGGCCCTCCAGTCAGCCAAGAGACTAGGCAAGAGGCAGAGATTCTCCACTTGACCAGACAATTTCACCTGACCAGTCCCGCCGCACGAACCCCGCCACGGCTACACCATTAATGTACAACCGTGTCTCACTTTTTGTTGGTACGCAGGACCGGACGCGCGGCCCCGGGCACCTGTCAGTGTGCAAGGTCATGCAGGTATGTACTTGACGACTCGGTTTTCTCTGGTCTTCTTCACCCTGTTTCTGTGCAACCTGGCGCACGGACAACGTTTCGCAGTGACGGGAGCGGTAACGGATTCGTCCGGCACAGCGCTGGTCAATGCAACAGTGGCGGTGCTGGCACGAGCTGACTCTAGTTTGACGGGATTCAGTACATCCCGTGGCGATGGCAGCTTCACGATTTCCCGCTTGGAAGTTGGCTACTACGTTCTGCAGGTATCATTTGTCGGTTTTGAGACAGTGCTGCGCGACTTTGACGTACCAAACGCGGATGTCGATGTGGGTATCGTGCGGCTGCCAGTCCAGACCGAGGTTCTAGAGGAGTTTGTCATTAGCGCAGAGCGTCTACCCTTTGTGGTTCGGGGAGATACTATCGAATACAATGCTCTTGCCTTTCTGCTGCGCCCACAGGACATGGTGGAGGATCTCTTGCGGCGCTTGCCCGGCATCGATGTGGATCGCAGCGGTACGATTACCGCCCAGGGAAAAACCGTCGAAAATGTGCTAGTGGAAGGAAAGGAATTCTTCGGCAATGACCCGACTATAGCTACGAAGAACCTGCCGGCCGATGCCGTTGATAAGGTCCAAGTGTACGACAAGCCCTCGGACCGGCAGGAATTGACGGGCGTGCCCGACGGTCAGGAGGAGAAGACCATCAATCTGGCACTAACGGAAGAGGCCAAACGCGGTGCCTTTGGACAGACCACGGGTGGCCTCGGGGGCGAGCACGTGGATTCGGGCCGCTATTTTGGCCGGGCCAGTGCCTTCCGCTTTACGCAAGCCACCCAGCTTGCTCTTATTGGCAGTGCGGAAAACGTGAACCAGCCCGGGTTCAGCGGAGAGCAATTGCGCAGTTTTGGAGAGGCAGGCAACTCCGTTCTGCGCCCCGACGGCTTTACCGAGTCGCTTGGGGTTGGCTTCAACGTCAGCCGAGATTTGGGAACCCATGCTTCGTTCAGCGCCAGTTACTTGCTGCAGGACGAGGGTATCACGCTGGACGGCACCGTACAGCGGCAACAACTCCTCGGCTCCGCAATCTCGGTGCTCAGTGACGAATCAAGCAATCAGCGATCAAGTGGCCTGGCGCATGAAGTAGACCTGAAGGTCGATGTGGACCTGGGCGAAGGACATGACATGGTGGTACGGAGCAGTCTCTCGAGATCATTGTCGTCCGAGGGCCATACGAATATTGAACGCATTGCTAACGCGTCTGGCATTCTGCAGAATGCGACTGGTGCCACGGCATCCGATCAAGCCAACAACCTGCGTGGAACTGCCCGCATTACCTGGCGCAAGCGCATATCGGAGAGTGGCCGAAGTATCGTACTGGAAGCCACGGCCACAGCGCGTGATGCCAGCGAAGTCACGGACCTCCAGACGGAAATGCAGTTGTACAGCCTGGGTGATCTGCACACGCGCGACGAACTGCATCAGCTGCAAGAGTTGCAAAGCAGCTCCTTCAGCTATTCGCAGCGCCTCGAGTTGCTACAGCCCCTGAACTCGGGCCGAACGCTCTCCGCTTACCTCCAACGCTCAGCTACCACGCGAAGTAACGACAAGGCATATTCCGATGTGGCGAATGGACGGCGGATACTGAATACAGATCTCAGCGACAGCTTCTCTGAGAATCACGAATATCTGCGATCCGGCGTGAGTTTCCGATTGCGTGCTGAGGACGCATGGTGGATAGGAGGCAATCTGGAAACGCAATTCTCCAACCGTAGCGGCACGATAGCGGATGTTGGCCAAACCGTCAGGCGCACATACACGCATGTGTTGCCTTATGCGATGGGCCAGATCTATCTGGGGAATAACGGGTCCATGGATTTCTTTTACAGGACAGGCACGCGCGAGCCTACTACTGGGCAACTGCAGCCGTTTGTGGACAACAGGAATCCGCTTCGTGTATACGTGGGCAATCCGGCGCTAACACCTGAATACCGTCATGACCTGAATCTTCAATACACTCTCTATCGCAGCTATTCCGGGCTCTATCTGAGCGCAGATTTAGGTTCGGCCTATACCCAAAACAGCATTATCCGGGTGCGGGAGGTAGACAGCGAATTGCGTCAGCGTGTCAGCGAGGTCAACTCGCAAGGGGCTTGGTCCGCTGACACCGGATTCCGGGTAGGCATGCCTGTACGCCGGTTAGGCGTGGAATGGACTGTTCGCAGCAGGTCCCACCTGGACAAGGGTACGGAATATATCAACAGTATCGAAAACGAGAGCCTATGGCTGCGAAACAGCTTGGGCCTAGCCCTGGATTACTATCACGGTGACATGCTCGAGGTCACTACGAGCGGACGGATTGTCTGGAACGGGGTACGATATTCGCTAAATGACGCGCTGAATCAACGCTATACCAACAGCACGGTCACGTCCGAAGTCAACTGGTATCCTGGCACCAACTGGCTGATCGAAACAACATTGTACTACCGAATACTCGACCGTGACATCTTTGATGACAGCCAGAACATTGCTCTTCTGAATCTGGCGCTGTCTCGCCTACTTCTAGAGGGGAGGGGAAACCTGCGACTTGAGCTCAACGATGTGCTTAACCAGAATCAAGGAGTCACCTTTACCAATGGCGCTACCTACATTCAGGAGTCGCGCATTGAATCGCTTGGGCGCTACCTGATGCTGAAATTCACGTACAAGCCCAAGCGTATGTAGATGCGTGGGGCATTGCGAGCTTGGTAAGCCCTTAGCGAACGCTGCGTGTACTGCATGATGGTCCTAGGGAGATCAAGCGTATAGGTGAAATACCGTGCTGCAGGTAGAGCCCATCCGGGTGGGTGTCGTAACCGACAAATGCTCCACCTTGACCAGGAGGATCCCGGAAGCTTCCAGTTACGCCCCGTAATGGCCAGTATGCTTCATTCACCATAAACCGGTGAACAAGGCCCGCAATTCCATTCCTGAAATCGGCCAGCCGTATACACCATTTGGTCAGGGACAAGCGCCCGCCGAAACCGTTACTTCCGGGCGCAGGCCCCGGGTCCATTAACGGCGCTCGCGGCGGCTACACGCTGCCATCCGGGAGACCCGACAACCGCCTCGAAACAGGTACTATACCATCTTCCGAAGGGTGCCAGTAATCAGGATAATATGCATGCCGAACGCGGAGCCAGTCTGGTCGAACTGCAACAGGCCGGACGCTGGGAATCTCCCTCTATGCCCGCGACCTACGCCCGCAGCGCAAGGGCCGGGAAGAATGCCGTGGCGCGGCTGCTGGAACAATGACCAGGAGATCGATACCTGAAAGGCGCGGTCAGCTTGACATTGCCCGCCTTGGCCGTGTTGACCCATCGCACATGCTCCTCGTGGATGGTAAAAGTCCTTCTCGCCGTGGGGACGCTCCTTTGGCGAGCCGCCGAATCACGCCTTAACACTTGGGTAGGAGGATGTTACGGAATAACTCGGCCAAACTTCTGGCCAATCATATGGGCATATTCGGAAACCTCGCCAGAGGGTGAAATATAGTCCGGCCCATTTAACAACGAAGTGCAACACTTGATTTGGATGACAGCGCGCTAGCAAGCGCGTATTCATCACGCTGATTACATGTGAGCGAGATGATGCCGGTACGCTCCGTTAAGACATCATTGGAGGGTATCAAATGGCGACGGGCTATCATCATCTTTCCTATGAGGAAAGGTGCCAGATTCACGCATTGAGGAAGCGAGCTGATTCGCTGCGCGAGATTGCGCGACAGTTGGGTCGCTCGCCATCGACGATCAGCCGGGAGTTGCATCGCAACAGCGGAGGTAGGGGCTACCGGTATCAACAGGCTACCCGCTTGGCCAGCGGGCGGCGGAGGAAGGCATCGTTGCGTCCACGGAAGATGACTGAAGCGATGTGGTCTCTTGTGCGTGAGAAGCTCGCCCTGCACTGGAGTCCAGAGCAGGTCTCGGGTCGACTTCGTCGTGATGGTGTCGTTTCGGTAAGCACCACATGGATTTACAGGCATAGCTGGGCGGACCGAGCGGCTGGCGGATCGTTGTACAAGCTGCTGCGTCGCCGTGGTAAGCGGTACAACAGGCGTAACAAGAGCGGTGCTGGGCGCGGCCTGATACCGCACCGTGTAGACATCAGCGAACGTGATCCCATTGTAGAGCAGAAGACGCGGATAGGCGACTGGGAGGTTGATACGATCATCGGGGCGAAACAACAGGGAGCACTGGTATCCATGGTCGATCGCGCCTCGAAATTCACGTTTCTTGAGCACGTTGCGTCAAAGGTTGCGATCGGGGTCCGCCATGCGATCATAGGTTGTCTCAGTCCGGTAAAGGACCGGGTACTTACTATCACGGCGGACAATGGCAAGGAGTTCGCTCATCATCGGCAGATCGCCAGCGCGCTTTCCGCATCGTTTTACTTTGCGAGGCCATACCACTCCTGGGAGCGTGGTCTGAACGAGCACACCAACGGCCTGGTGCGAGAGTACTTCCCGAAGGCAACCAACTTTCACACGGTTGAACCGGCAGCGGTGAGGCGGGTGCAAGCGCAATTGAACAACCGTCCGCGCCGATGCTTGGCCTACCGCACGCCGGCGGAGGTTTTCCTTCCTGCACTAGAGGGCGTGGCAGCCTCCGCGTCCATGGTCTGAGTCGGGTCGTCGCCAGAAAGACCCATAGACCATTGTACCATGTTCGGGTGACATCATGCGTGCCTACACGCAGGGGAAGAGCCATGCTCGCCCGTCGGCATTGGCTGCCTCAAAGGTCAAGGAGCGCGAATTTCTTCGGCCAGCAAGCAGCTTCTTCTCCGGTCGGGCTCCGCCCTCCCTCCGAAGAAGCTCGTTTTCCGCGTTGCCTGTGCTATCTTCTGTCTCTACTCAGGGGCATACTACCTTGTCTACAGTTGTTGCTCTTCGGACTTTAATTGGCGGTTGTAATACGACAGGCCGGCAGAATTAGTGCGTATCGCGGATTTGCCGCCGGTCGATTGGACCAATCCGTAGTGTCTTGCGGCTTGTCCGTCGGTTCTTTCATCGTATCTGCGATTGGTTATTGGGCATCAAAATTCGAATCGGGGCACGAAAAGCCGCGGGCGCAATCCTGCTTTCACGCACGTCAGCCAGCCAGACGTTCTCGAAACCATTCTGTTAATTCGTTTAATGTGACCTCGTGGCACGCCACGTCCGCGATGATCTCGGCCAGACCAAACTCATTCTCGATAACCAACTTGTATCCGCTTTCCTTGATAAACCACAAGACGAGATAATAAGCCGTTCTCTTGTTGCCATCCACAAATCCGTGGTTCAACACAATACTGTGAACCAACGCAGCTGCCTTCTCATGAAGGGTATGGTAATAGCCGCAATATGGACGGGCAATGGCCGACCGAATTCCGTTTTCGTCCAGGATCCCTTGCGCTCCGCCATCTTCGAGAGCTTTATCATGGCTCCGAATTGCATCATCGAGAGTGACGCAATAATGGCCGCCTAGCGTTTGGCTAGCCACTCAAGAGCTTTCCGATGGGTTACCGAAATCTCATTGAGGATGCGCTCCGAAGCCGGGCTTACGGAGCCTTGGCCCTGTGTGTCAATCCGGCTTTCAGATACAGAACCATCATTCCCGGGACTGCCTATCTGCCCAGATTTCGTGTTCGTAGCCTTCTGTGGTGCGACTTTCATGTTCATTTCGCCGATTGGGCCTGAATACGCATTGCAATAGAGCGAATGTACCCCTTTCGCTTCCGACAGTCAAACAGCGTATAAATGCTTCCAAAGCACCGTTTGACAGTAATGTTCATCAATGCTTATACGGCCTAGTGCATTCTCGGTTCAGCTAGCTCGATACCTGCCGAATATAACAGCCGTTCAACGCGCGGACTGATCATCTGCGTCGGCGAATAGGCAGTAGAGATACTTCCAAAGGTTGGGTCTGAAAGGCGTCGTGGTATTGGATTGGGGAGAGAAAATTAGGCGGCCTGTCTGTCTACTTCTACGCTATACTCGTGCGGGGTTGTCTCCAATACACGGATGAGCAGCTGCGATCCAGTCAGCCAACGCCAGCGTTTCTGCGCTGCCCGGCACAGCTTGTAAACCATCATCAGCGTCGCCTCCCGGCTGCCACATCCCTTGGTTTGCCGCGTACGTTTCCCTGCGCTCGCAATCGTGGACTCAATGGGATTCGAAGTCCGAAGGTGAGCCCAGTGTTCGGGCGGGAACTGCTAGAAGCTCAAGAGCTCCTCTTGGTCCTTGCGCAGACAGGTGAGCGCCTTCTCGTAGGCGCCTGCGATGAGATCCTCAAAGGTATCGAGTGCCTTCAGGGCATCCTTCCTGGGCGGTGCCGTATAGATGCCACGGAGCCTCTCTTTTGCAGCCCCCTGCAGCTTCTTGGGCAGCTTACCCGGCACGTTGGCTGTCTTGTGCACCCAGCATCGCTGTTGTAGCGTGGAGGGGTATACTTCATCCAACGCAGCCCAGAATTCCAGGCCTCCGTCAGCTGTGGCCACCTTAGGCGCTACGTCCAAGCCTCGTTGTCCAGCAATAGCTCCTTCCAGGACAGCCTGCTTTCCCGCTCTCTGTCCAAGAGCCCTACGAGTTCTTTCTTGCCATCAGGCGCAGGCGCCCATAATAAACAAGCATACACGGGCGCTCGTTGCCCATGCGAACATGGAAGTAGAGCCCGTCAGCCCAGAGGTAGATATACCGCTTGTCCGCGGGGTCCCGCTTATTCCACTGCGGGTATTGCTCCCGCCAGGCCTCCTTGAGTCGGCTGATCGACGATGGCAACAAGTTGCCGGCCTGCGGGCCCAGTATGGCCTGCAGGGCCAGAGGAAAGTCGTTGGTCGAAACTGCCCGCAGATACAAGGCCGGAATGAGTGCATCAGCCGATCATCGATCGGCCAACAACGGACTGCGGCGCATGTAGCGTGGCAGTATGGCCCTGGTGAAGGTATGCCCTGCTCGAGGGTCACGGATATGGGGCCGCTGGATCGCTAGCGGGCCCGCACCCGTGAGGATTTCTCTTTCCGGTTGGTGGCCATTGCGTTTGACAACTCGGTGGCCGCGCTCATCCCGCAGGTGTGCATGGGCCTTCACGTAGTCGTCGGCCTCCCGCCCGGGGCGCTACCTGCAGCATGCGCCCCGGGCGGAGCTGCGCACCAGATCATCCAGGGTGCTCAGTGCCTCCTCACGGTCAACTAGTGAGTGTACGTTGGATACTGTTGGGTCTGTCATACCATGTAGTCTGGATATTTTTGTTGAGGGCGATTATTGAGTACTCCACAAGGATACGCCCGGCGCCTTTCAGACCCAACCTTTGACAGTATCTCTCGAGTATGCCTTCCCGGCGCACAAGCGCACCGACCTCTCCGGGCTTGACGCATGCATCAGTCTCATCCAATATGTGGAGTTTGTAACTGACGCTGAACCTGCGGCGTTTGGCATTGGGAACCACCTCGGTTGGAGGGACCTCCGCGGTCGCATTCGTGTAAGAAGCGTAGTTGGTTTCTATGATGAAAAGGGGTTGATGATGGATTGGTTAGGTTGAATTGCCTGACCAGTCTTGCCGCATGAACCCCACTGCGGCTACACCAATAATGTACTGACCCGCTTCACTCTTTGTTGGCGCAGAGGGGATTCGTATCATGATGCATACATTCACTGTGCAAGCATATTGGGCCGTGTGTGGGGCTGCTTGCGCTGCTAGCCGCGTGCAATCAGGAATTCAAGCTCCCACTGTCTGATGGGGCATCCAAGTGGTGCTTTCCAGCACCATACCATACAACACACGTTTCCGGAGGGTATCATGGAAAACAAGATCATCGGATGGGACTGTTCGCATCGGTCGCCAATCATCGTCGTTGGTTTGACCTTGATATTGCTCGGGATGGCAAGCTTGCAAGGTTGTACTTCTGAATCCGTTTCTAGTGGTACAACTGATCCCGAGCCCCTTTTTAACGGCACGGATCTCACCAACTGGATAGGAGATCCCGCCTTCTGGAGAGCCGAAAATGGTTCCATTGTAGGTGAGAGGATGGAAGAAGGCCGCCCCAGTACGTACCTCTATTATGACGGACCGATGGTAAAGGACTTTACGCTGACAATGGATATGCGCCTGTCCGATCGCAATTCGGGCATTCAATACCGCAGCAGACTGGTTGATCAATATGCCGTGGCAGGTTATCAGTTCGACTTTGACGGCCAGAACCGACATACCGGCGGTCTATACGAACAGAACGGACGCGGCATTGCGGCCAGGCGCGGGCAGCAGGTTGTTCTGGAACTGGATAGTTTAAGAAATCCCGTGATTAACGAAACCGGATCTGTGGGCGACTACGACGAGCTTGCGACTAATATCAACACGGGAGGCTGGAATTCGATTGAAATCACGGCTGTGGGCAACCATCTTGTTCACAAGCTCAACGGCCACGTGATGGCCGGCATAACAGACAACGATACCAGAAGGCGTGCCAACTCCGGCTTGCTTGCTTTTCAGCTTCACAGCGGGCCTCCAATGAAGGTTGAGTTCAAGAACATCATGCTGACCAGACTGCTAATCGCTTCAGATGTAGCGCAGTAAAGCGCGTGTTGCAGGCGCTCGCTCGCCCTATTTGTAACGCCGTTTCTCGCCAAGTGGCGTGATCACTTTTTACGGGGCATACTTGCGATTTGTATGCCCCATAAAATACAAGAACTCACTGGGGGCCTCGCTTGAGGCGAACCGTCCTACCCGCCCGCTACTCCCGGCCACTTCGGCATCTCCAGAGTACGTGGCGAATTCCAAGACTATGAGGTCGCCCGGAGTTTCGACCCCAAAGACCTCAGCACCGTTGAAGTCACGGTGCGCATCCGGGCCATGAGCGCCTTCATGGGTGGCGAACGGCGCTACAACAAACTGTGCTCGGATGACTTCTTCAACGGTGAGATCAATACATTCCAGAGCACGCGGGTGCAGAACATCGACGGCTCGGAGTTCGAATTCGTGGGCGAGTTGACGATGCGGGGCAACAGGCATGAGGTGGTGCTGGATGCCTAGTGTTTAAGTTCGATCTCGTTGGAGCCTCAGGGGCAGGACCAGGTGCGGGCCGTGTTCGAGGTGGAGACGAAAGTGGACCGGAGGGAGTACGGCTTGAAGTTCGACCGCACGCTGGGAGGTGCAGGCTACTTGTCCGTCGGAGATGAGGTGACGCCCATCATAGAGTTGGAAGTCATCAAGATGGCGGCCTGATTAGGGTGTGGGCGAGTGCGTGATTGTTGAGTCGGGGATGAAATACGAACGACGATGCGACTCTTCTGTCTTTTTCTGAGTCTGGCCGTGCTGTTCTTGAATCCCTTTCTCATATGGGGCGGGTCTCTGGAGGACACGTTCATCCTGACCGAAGCCGTCTCCTGGCTTGAGGGCTCTAGTCGTAGGACCTGGGCGGCAGGGGTGCTGCTGCTCATGAGTGATCTGTTGCTCCCCATTGCCGGAACCGCAGTCATGAGTGCGCTTGGTTTCGTCTGCGACACCGTGGCGGGCGGGCTCATTGCCGCTACCGGATCCTTTCTTTCCGGGTCACTCGGCTACGTACTCTGCCGCCTCCTCGGGCGCGGCGCGCCCCGGCGTCTTGTCGGCGGAAAGGGCCTCGAACGCGGCGAACGGCTTTTTGCGAACATCGGTACGTGGATTGTCGTGCCTTCGCGAGGGCTGCCGCTCGTGCCGAGGTTGTCGCGTGCATGGCCGGCCTGACGCGGATGCCGGCGCGTACGTTCTTCTTCGCGCTGGCATGCGGTTCGCTCCCGCTCGGCTTCGCTGCCGTAGGGCACACCGGCGTCGTTGACCCGACGTGGACCCTTCAGCTCAGCGCGGTAGTTCCTGCTGTGCTCTGGCTGGTCATCCATCCCTTCTTTAATGACCGCCCCCCCCCAAGTGGTACCTTCGACACCAAATTTCTTGTCAGAATCATGAGCACACCCGCCATAGGTACGTTCCTCTTTTTGATCCTCTGCATGGCTGCCGGCACGGTGCTGGCCCAGACGACGCCCAACCCCGCGCTGCTCGTGGGAGAAAAGAGTGGCGCGTTGTTGGCAATTGTCGATCCCTCTTCCTTGGAGGTGATAGCGCACGTGCCAGCCAACCGCAGTCCCCATGAAGTCGCCACCGACGGCCGTTACGCCTACGTTTCCAACTCGCGAGCCGACGCCATCACTGTCATCGATCTCGCGGCGCAGCAGCAGGTGGAAGGTATTGACCTGCGACCGATGGGAGAGATCCATAGCCTGGCGATGGCGGACGGTAAGCTCTACTTCGCCAACCAGACGGCCCGCACCATCAGCCGCTACGATCCGATCACGAAGCAAATCGACTGGATGCTCGGAACCGGGATACCCCGCTCCCACATGCTCACGCTCTCGGAGGACGCGACCAAGATCTTCGTCACCAGCACGTCAGCCGGAGTCGCAGGCATTATAGAACAGCCGCCCGCAACTGCGGAAGGCCAGGGCAGTGGCCGGGTAAGGGACTGGGCCATCACCCTTATCCCGACGGGCCCCCGTGCTGAAGGATTGGACCTCTCGCCGGATGGCAAGGAACTGTGGGTGACTAATGTGAACGACAGCACCATCTCGGTCATCGACGTCGCCGCAAAGCGAGAGATCGAAAAGATCGAGCTTCCTACCAGTTTCTCCAATCGCCTGAAGTTTACTCCTGATGGGAGGTACGTCTTCGTATCCGATCTCCGAGGCAACGAGCTGCTTATCCTGGAGGCCGCCACGCGCCGCGAAGTCAATCGCATAGACGTGGGAGGGGGCACCGAGGGCCTGCTGATGTCCCCGGATGGCACTCGCGCCTTCGCCGCCGTCAGTCCCGAGGGCAAAGTGGCAGTGATCGACCTAAACACCCTGACGGTCGTCGGCAAGATCACCGGCCTCAACAACCCGGACGCAATGGCCTGGGCGGAAACCCCGTACTAGCCGCCAGATGGCCGGGGCCTTTGACCCGGGTAGAGGTACTACTCGAAGTAAATCCGGCAGATCGAACTGCCTCGTCGCATAATGTCAGCTACATCTCCTGGCTACGACAATTGTTTCCCGTTGTAAACCCCAATTTCTCTTGAAAGAACACACATCGAAAAACTCGCGTTCGACCGGTCGCGGTGCCGCAGAGTATGCACTCTGCCCGTGACGCAACAGCCCGCCTTTCATCCGGCCGTGACAGTGCGCTTTGCTCAGGACGTAAAGCACGATCGTCTCCGGCAGACAGAACAGCTCGCGCCCCCTCTCAAAGAGATTCTTTTGGAGCACATCCCTGCGCTTGGACAGCAGGTCTCCCGTGCGATAGGGCTTGTGCAGCTAAAAGGGTCGCTTCAACCCCACCAGTTCGAGGATGGAGGTATGCTTCGACATCCACTGCCGACTCCGGCGTCCACTGGCTGGACTGATCATGCGGGCCGCTATCAAGGCAAGCGCCGGCACGGCATTCTTTGCAGAGACGCTCTGCTCGGAGAGTACCTCATGGAGGCGCATTGGTTTGCGGGCCAGTAGATAAACGCGTTCAGGACCCACGCTGCGGGGCATTTCACGGTGCTGCAGCCAGTTGAGATCGACTTCGCAGACGGGATCGTCGACAGGATTGCTATGGCCGTGTGCCTCGGCTTCGCCGCGCCGTCTGGCTGCTTCTTCGTCCTTACTTTCTGAGGCGGGCTACGATGTCGTCAGCGGCCTCGCGGACCTGGGGGTTGACGGGCACCAGATCCAGGCTCGTCTGACCGGAATAGAGCGTTTCGACCCGGGCGGCGACGGCCCCATAGAAGTGCTAGGGGACATCGAAGTCGGCACCGAGGTTAAGCAGGATAGTCTGGCGGACAGATTTGCCATGGCGATCGGAACGGGAGAGGCGGTAGGCGTGGCCTGGCCTGCCGGCTTTGTAGTGAGAGATGGTGGAGCGGATGAACATGGGGTGAAGAAAGGCAACGGCGGGCATACCATCACGGGTGCACAGTATGACATGGAGATTGGGGCACTACACTTGGCGCCGCGCCGGCTATCAGGGCCAGTTCATGGCCAAATATGGCCCAAGGTGACACGGGTCCCGCGCGGATACAATGGGGTTGCGTCAACAGTATAATAGTGGCACTATGTTACCCATACACATAACCGCTCAAGTGATAAATAGAGCCAATAAGGCCTCTCAGACAGCAAGCATCAGATGAGGCGGTAACCGGGACTTCCCGAAAGGGTATTCAGGCCAGGCATCGATTCCCTAGCGACGTTTCTTGTCCGTTTGCTACCGTAACCCCATGTCGAGCGCTGAAACTGTATGTTATGTCAGCGTTATAGTCCGTATGTGCGGAGGACGTTGTCGTATTCCAAGACGGACCGCCACCATCACTTGGCCACATGGTACTATCTCTTGCATTACAACCTCGATTGCACCATCTACACCTTTTGATCACTACCAGAAGGAGGTATGCACATGAAGGCGACAAGAGCGCGGTACCTGTCCATTTTAGCGATGGGCATAGCCTTGTTCTGGAGTGCTTGGCCAGCCTGCACGAATGCCCCTCAATCCGCCGGTGGAGCGTTGGCGATTGATGACGACGACATCGGCGGGGTCGTGACCGGCTCAAGCGGCCCGGAGGCGGGTGTTTGGGTGATCGCGGAGACCACCGACCTGCCCACGAAGTTCGCCAAAACCGTCGTCACTGACGATCTCGGGCGCTATGTACTGCCCGATCTTCCCAGAGCCAGCTACAGTGTGTGGGTACGCGGCTACGGGCTGGTGGATTCGCCAAAAGTTCAGGCCGAGCCGGGCCGGGTGCTGAACCTGAATGCGATCCCGGCAGCGGATGCGCGCCAGGCGGCAGCGTATTACCCGGCAGGCTATTGGTTTTCCCTGATCCGGGCGCCCGATACGAGCGAATTCCCCGGCACCGGGAGTAATGGCATTTCTGCAACAATTGGCAGCCAGGCCGAGTGGCTCCGCATTCTGAAGTCGGGCGCCTGCATGGCCTGCCATCAACTGGGCAACAAGGCGACACGGGAGTTCCACCCAGATCTTGGCACCTTCTCTTCCTCGCGGGAGGCCTGGGAACGGCGGCTACAAGTTGGACAGGCGGGCGGCAGTATGATCAGTGGGCTGCAACGGCTCGGCCGGGAGCGGGCGCTCGAAATGTTCGCAGACTGGACCGACCGGATCGCCGCCGGCGAAGTGCCGCCGCCGCCCCCTCGGCCGAAGGGCGTTGAGCGCAACCTGGTCATCACGCTGTGGGACTGGGCAGACCCGAAGGCATATCTCCACGATCTGGTCTCGACCGACAGGCGGAATCCCACCGTCAACGCCCACGGTTCCCTCTACGGGGCCTTGGAGGCCAGCGCGGATTATCTGCCCGTTCTTGATCCGGTAAGCCACGCCTCAAGTCAAATCCCGTTGACGCTTCGCGATCCAGACACGCCGCCGGCTGCGTCGCCCCACATGCCTGCGCCGTCGCCGTACTGGGGCGACGAGGCCATCTGGCTCAGCAAGGCCAATGTGCACAACCCCATGTTCGATGAAACGGGTCGGGTATGGATTACATCTACCGTGCGTCCCCCTGACAATCCGGGCTTTTGCAAAGAGGGTTCAAGTCATCTGTCGGCGAGGCTGTTCCCTCTCAACAGAGCCGGCCGGCACCTCGCCGTGTACGATCCGAAAACCGAGCAGCTTACGCACATCAGCACGTGTTTCAGCACGCATCACCTGATGTTCGCCGAGGATGCCAACAACACGCTCTGGACTAGCGGTGGCGGTCAGGTCGTCGGCTGGTTGAACACGAGAATGTTCGACGAGACCGGCGACGAGGAGCAGTCACAGGGGTGGACCGCCTTGGTCATGGACACCAACGGCAACGGGAAGAGGGACCCGTACGTGGAACCCGACGAGCCCGTGGACCTCACCATGGACAAGCGATTCGGGCGAGCTTTCTATGCCGTCGCCCCGGCCCCGGACGGCTCGGTCTGGGGAACGGTCCTGGACTTCCCCGGGGCCATCGTCCGGCTCGATCCGGGGCCGAACCCGCCGGAAACCTCCCTAGCAGAAGTCTACGAGCTGCCCTTGGACGACGCAGGGGTGCCTGTCCAGGGATTCTCCCCGCGCGGAGGGGATGTCGACCGCAACGGCGTCTATTGGGCCGCGCTGGCTAGCGGACACCTGGCCAGCTTCGACCGGCGCAAGTGCCAGGGACCGCTCAACGGGCCCAGTGCTACGGGGCAGCACTGTGCAGAGGGCTGGACCTTCTACAGAGAACCGCTGCCGCAAATCCAAGGCGTCACGGATGTGGGTAGC
This sequence comes from Rhodothermales bacterium, assembly GCA_965216255.1. Taxonomy (GTDB): domain Bacteria; phylum Bacteroidota; class Rhodothermia; order Rhodothermales; family Bin80. Next base: position 276,273 of record OZ244148.1, on the reverse strand, counting down.
GCCGAAGCCAGCTATTACACCTGGGTCGACCAGTTTGACACGTTTGGACTGGGCAGCAACGTGCCGATTAGCACCGGTAATGGGTCCGAAGGACCGCTGGTGCTCCGCGACGGCGAGTGGATTGTTCTGCGCGTTCCCTATCCGAGGGGGTTCTATACCAAATGGCTTGATGGCCGGATTGACGATCCCAATGGTGGCTGGAAGGGCAGGGGGCTCTGGGCCACCGTAAGCTCCCGGGCGCCATTTCATATGGAGGGTGGCAAAGGGACGACGAGCAAGGTAGCGCACTTCCAGCTTCGCCCGGACCCGCTTGCGAAGTGAGGCTGAGGTCGCAGTAATGATGAGATTGCGCAAACGCCCCTAACCTGAGGGTGTCTGCTCGTCTCTATAAGCGGATGCGTATCGCTTCTTTTGCGGCGCTAGCTTTCGGTGATGCTCAGGCCGGTGAGCGTTGCGTTGCCCGCGAAGCGCATACTATACACGCCGTCAGTAAACTTGAGCTTGCCTTCGCTCACAACGGCGGATTTCTCGCTTCGAGCTACGACCGTGCCGTTGATCGCACATTCGACCTTAAATCCGTGACCGACTTGGCGATCTGCTAGGTCCCGCGCCCACTCCTGCCGGCCGCCTTGTTGACCGCGTCCATTGGTTCCGGACGCCAACCATTCATCTGGAACGGCTCCGGTCCCATTTCGTGCACGACGAACCTGCCGTTGACGTTGGCGGCGCAGCAAAGGTAGCTCTGCTGGTCAGTACGCAGACCATTGCCGTCGATGACAATCCCATACGGGTGAGGCGTTTCTTGTTGTTCATGTATTTCGGCTCGGTGTAGGTCGCGCTAACCGTGTTCTCTGGATCCCAGTACGTAATCGCCGGGCCGGTCGTTACGAAGAACACGTTGTGTATTGTGGGTATTATTGCGAATTTGGAGTCGCTATTGCCCATCCGGGACTGAAGATACCTCCGTCGGCGACCGTGCGGGATTCTTCCGACTGACCCTTCGCAAACCTCACGCTGCAGGTCAGCGCGATCATGATAAAGGGAAAGGATCATAAACAACTATTTGGTATAGCGTTTGTGTACATTCCGAGTATATGCAAGCATAGTAGACGAGGAGTTGTCAAATGTCGTGGCTGAAGGGCAGCGAGTCTAGCTTGCGGGGTTGCTCTCAAACCGCCCTTCGGGGGCATATTTATGACAACACCTCGCCGCCACATTGCCGGTCCACACCATATCAAGCGCTGTACAGCGTGCAGCCACCTTCCCGCAGGCTTTTAACGGACAGGGACGCTATCAAGACCAAATGACTTAGGGGGCCATCCCATGAAACGAACATTCCTGTTGACGCTGCTGCTTGGAGGCGTCCTGATCGGCTTTAATGACATCCACCTGCTCGACACCGATCGCTTCACGGTGCCCGAGGGCTTCGCCGTGGAAGAAGTGTATGCGCCCGAGAACGCCGGCAGCGTCGTCGCGATGACCTTCGACAGCTACGGTCGGATTGTTCTTAGCCGAGAGGATTCATTTGTCGTCACGCTCTATGCCACCGGAGACGGCACCTTTGAAGAGCGTGTGTTTTCCGACCAGATCATAGAAGCCCAGGGCACTGTTTTCGACGGGCTGGATCTGATCGCCGTCGGCGAGGGTCCCAATGGCGGTCCGGATAACTCCGCGATGTACCGTATCGTCGACGAAGATGGAGACAGCCGCGGCGACCGCCTGGAGGTCGTAGAGAAGGCCGTCGGGAGTATGGGCGACCATGGTCCGCATCAGCCCTTCTTTGGTCCCGACGGCTATCTGTACTGGACGCTCGGGAACCGGGCCAGCCCGTACTCGGTCGTGGCCCCGCTCTCGCCGTTCCGCGGCTATCAGGAGAACACGCTGGCGCTCAGGCGCAAGGATCCGCGCGGCCATGCCAACAATCTGCGTGTGCCGGGCGGGACCTTCGTGCGCAGGAATCTGCAGGACCCTCGCGCCGATTGGGAGCAGGTAGTCGGCGGTTTTCGGAACCAGTACGACGGTGCCTTCAACGTGATGGGCGAGCTCTTTACCTACGACTCGGATATGGAGTGGGACCGCGATCTTCCCTGGTTTCGCGAGACGCGCTCCGTTCATGCGGTGCCCGGCGGCGATTACGGATGGCGGACCGGATCCCGAAAACATATGGATTATTACATCGATACGCTGCCGCCGATGGAGGATGTCGGACGAGGTTCGCCGACCGGTGTGGCGCTCTATCAAGCCTACAATTACCCGGCAGAACACTTTGATATGGTTTTGCAGTCGGACTGGTCGCGCGGGCGCATCATCATGGGTAGACTGACCCGGAACGGTGCCACGTACACGCAGGATAGTAGTGAGGACTTCGTCTACGGCGAGCCGCTGAACGTGACCGACGTTGAGGTTGGGCCGGACGGCAACGTCTACTTCGTACTGGGGGGTCGCAATACGGAGGGGGGCGTCTACCGTATCGTCTATACGGGCCCGGATCGGATGATGCCGCCGCCGGCCAACACGCCGATTGAGCGCGCGCTTACGTTGCCGCAGCACCGCTCGGCCTATAGCCGCCGCGTTACCCGGGAAATCAAAGAGGAGGTGGGAGACGCCGCGTGGCAGCAGGGCCTGACAGCTGTGGTACGGGATACCGAGGCATTGCCGGATCGCAGAGTTCGCGCGCTTGAGCTGCTGCAAGTGTTCGGGCCGGGCCTCGACGCCAATACTCTTGTGCGTCTGGGTGAGGACCCGACCTGGGAGGTTCGTGCTGCGTCGACGTATTACCTCGGCATGAAATCGGGCAGAAGCGCAGGCGATGCCCGGCGCGAGCTGGCGAGGCGTTTGAGGGATTCGGATCCGTTCGTGCAGCGTCGCGCGGCAGAGGCGCTGATCCGCACCGGCATTCACGTTGGTATGGAGGCGCCCCTCTCGGCAGTTGACGACGTCTTTCCGCTGCTTGCCAGCGAAGATCGATTTGTCCGCTACGCGGTGAAGGAGCTTTTGCGTCGGATCAACCTAAACGACTGGCGGGAGGAGGCCCTGGCGGCCGACGGATATCCAGAGGCGCCGATGGCACTATTGGCATACGCCCAGAGCCTGAACGACCCGTCGGTGAAAGATATAACCCTCCTCGTCGAACGAGAACTGGAGTTGCTTAAGGCGAATCCGTCTGATAGCGAATTGCTCGACCTGATTCGCACTATGGAGGTCACCATGGTCAATGATCTCGGGTTGACTTTCCAACGAGGAAGAGGTGGCGGAAACAATAACCAGGAACCAGGGCCGTATCCGCAGATCGCCTCGATGCTTCTGGAGCGTTTCCCGACGCGGCATGACGGGCTGGATCGTGAAGTTGCCCGGCTGCTCGTCCATCTGGAGCCTGAAGGTGCGGTCAGCAAGCTCGCAACGGAACTGCATAACGCGGACAACAGCCGCGAGCAGCAAATCTTCTATGCGTATGCCCTCAGCGTCCTCGAATTCGGCTGGGATGACACCTCGATCGAGCAGATGATCACGTGGCTTGAGAAGGTGCGCAACGAACAGTGGAAAGGCGGGGCTAGCTTTGTGGGCTACCTGACCTACATACTCGAAGACTTCGCCGCCAATCAGCCGGAAACGGTGCGTGCGGAGGTTCAGGAACGCGTGCCGCAGTTGACGTTACAGGTTGCAGAGGGTCAACGTCCCTTCCGGGGGCCGGAGTATGAGGTGTGGGTTTCCGACGAAGAGATCGAGGAAGACCTGATCTACAATCCAAGCAGTTTCAATGCCGATGCGGCTGACGGTGCAGTGGCGTACAACAAAGCCTTCTGCGGCACGTGTCATACGTTCGGCCCCCTCGGCCAAGAGTTCGGTCCGGACCTGACGAGCATCGCGCAGCGCTTCTCGCGCTCGGATCTTGTCCGGGCCGTGCTGCGTCCCTCGGAGACCGTATCCGACCTTTGGATGGTCCAAGAAATTACGAAGACGAACGGGGAAAAGATCTCGGGAACCATCTACCGCGAGGATGCCCGGGAAGTGATCGTGCAGTTTTCGGGTGGAGGACAGGTGACGATACCCAAGACGGAAATCGCCTCGCGCCAGGAGTCGTCCGTATCATCGATGCCGGAAGGGCTGCTGAACAACCTGCAGAGGAACGAGATGCGTGCCCTGTTCGTGTTCTTGGAGGCTGGACCGGAAGCCATCCCCGACTCGCTGCTTTCATCATCTGGCTAACCGAGTACCGATGCAATAACATTTAAAGGGCTGTCGTTGCGCAGCGAGCACGCAATCTCATTGGAATAGTTGAACGTGCGAGATTCCTTCGCCGCTCACGACTCCACGCGATGACAGCCGATTATTGTTACATCGGCCTCCTGGGAGTTCATTGCGTGAAACGAAGATTCCTGCGGTGCTGCTGCTCAGTGGCGTTCTGATCGGCTTTCAAAACGGCCACCGGCTCGACTCGGATCGCTTCACGGTGCCCGAGCGCTTCGCCGTGGAAGAAGTGTATGGGCCCGAGGACGCAGGCAGCGTTGTTGCGATGACATTCGACAGCTACGGCCGGATCGTTCTTAGCCGAGAGGATTAGTTTGTCGTCACGCTCTATCCCACTGGAGACGGCGCCTTTGAAGAGCAGTTGTTTGCGGACCAGATCATAGCGCAGGGCATCTTCTTCGATGGTCTGGACCTGTTGGCGATGGGTAACGGCCCGGACAGCGTGGCGAACTACCGGGTCGTCGACGAAAACGATGACAGCCGCGGCGACCGTATCAAGGTCGTAGCGCGCGCTACGGGACAGATGAGCGACCATGCTTCAGCCCTTCTTCGGTCCCGACGGCTATCCGTACTGGTCGCTCGGCAATCTCTCGGCGCTGTATGAGGCTATATCCCCGCTCTCTCCGCTGCTACGTACCGGTGTACGGCCTTCGATTGACGTTTCATTTTCGGCGATGGATGACGTGATGCCGCAGCTGGCGAGTCCGGACCGGTTCGTGCGGTATGTGGGGCGCCCTGCTGCGGGAGGTAAGCCGCAACGATTGGCAGGAAGCCGCTCTGGAGGCTGACAGTTTTTCACAGGCTCCCGAGGCACTTCTGGCGCTGGTCCAGAGCATGCACAGCCCTTTCGTGAAAGATCCGGATTGTATCGTGTCGCGGAATTTGGAACTGCTCAGGACTCATCGGGGCAGTGACGACCTGCTCGCGCTGCTCCCTACCATGCAGCGGACTCTGGTGGAGGATTGTGGCGTCAAATTCGGCGCATGAGCGTTCTTCCGCCGATCCGATAAAGACGCACTTCCGAAAGCATATGGGGGTATCGGGCAGCAACTGCGGACATTCTTCCCGACCGGCGCGTGGATCGTGAGATGGCCGGCATTCTGGCTTACCTCGAACCGCCGGGAACGGCCCCTGCAATTGCCGCACAACGGCAGATGCCGCAGAACGACCGATGCCGCAGATTGCCACGCTGATACGTTGAGCTTCGTAAAAACTGGCTGGCATGCGACATCCATCGATCAGATGGTTCGAAGATTGGAGGACGTATACACGGGGCAGTGGAAAGGCGGGCGCCAGTTTATGAGTTACATCAACCTGATACGGGATGGCTACCTTGACCATATTCCCGATGCAGACCGCCCTGATGCTGCGGCAGGCATAGAAGCCGGCCGGCCGCAAGTATCAGCCGTACCGCAACCCGGTTTTGGGCGCAGGCTGGGATTAAGCCCTATCTCGGATGAAGAACTCGAGGCAGAGCTGGTCTTTAATCCGAGGAATTTTGAAGGTGATTTTGAAGAGCAAGCCTGGGCCTTCGAGAAAGCCCTCTGTATTTCATGCCGCACGTTTGGACCCATGGGCACCTAATTCGGCCCCGATCTGACGACCATTAACCAGCGATTCAATCGGCAGGATCTCATGCCGGCGATCATGCGCCCGTCCGAGATCGTGTCGTAATCTCTGGCAGGCTGAGCAGATCACGCGATCAAACGGAGCCGTCGTCTGCGGCGCCGTCTACAACGAAGACGCCCAGAGCCTCCACGCCCAGATACCAGCCGGGCCCCAACTGACGGTCCCGAAGTTGGACGTTCAGTCGCGCGTACGCTCGGAGGTTTATTCTTTGCCTGCAGGACTGATTCGTAACCTAAGCGGAGACGAGCAGAGGGCGCTGCTGCTGCCTCTCGAGGCAGGTCCGGAGGCGTTTCCCGATTCCGCGCTAAGTGGAATTAAGGAACCTCTGATTAATAGGAAAGCTCAGTGTATCGCGGATTACAAAGTCAACATGCGAGCCAAGTCGATGCATCAGCTCTCTTTTGAGGACACCACCTACCTGAACAGGCCCAGGAAGACGTGGATGCAAAAGTTGTTGGAACGGAGGGATGCCGTGCTACCATGGAAGAAGTTCGTTTCCGAGATCGCCCCCTTCTATCCCAAAGCAGAAAGAGGCCGTCCGCCCATACCGCTCGAGACCATGCTGCGCGTATACTTCCTCTAGCAGTGGCACGGCTACTCGGACCCCGGCATGGAGGATGCCCTGTACGATAACGTATCCTTGCACCGCTTTGCTTCTCTTCAGCAGGGCCGGGCACCGAATGAAACCACGATTTGCAAGTTTCGACATCTACTGGAGCAGCACGATCTGACCAAGAAGCTGCTGGAATTGAGTCGGCGGCACCTGGCAGCGCGTGGGATACTGGTGCAGGATGGCACGGTCGTGGACGCGGCCATCATCACGGCACCGAGTTCCACGAAAGACAAGGCGAGCGCGCGCGGTCCCGAGATGAAGTCCACAAAGAAGGGCAATACGTGGCATATTGGCATGAAGGCGCATATTGGCGCCGATACGGAAGGGCATGTGCATAGCGTAGAGGTTATCGCGGCAGGCGTGCATGAAAGCACGATGATGGAGCAGTGTTTGCACGGCAAACGGAAGCAGATCTATGACGATAAGGCGTACACGTATGCAAGAAAGAGGCCAAGGAAGGAGGCGTGGTGTGCCGCGGAAGGCGACCAAGAAGTGGAAGCTGAACTGCGCGGACCGCTCTTTCAACAAGAAGAGTAATCGGACCGGCGCACGGGTATAGCACCCGTTCATCAAGCATCTCAGGGGCTATCGCAAGACCCGGTATCGGGGTCTCAAGAAGAACGCAGCTCAGGTCTACACCTTGTTTGCGCTGGTCAATTTCTACATGGCGCGCAAGAAATTCTTAGCCTTACAGGGATAAGTATGCCCTGGGCTCGCTTCCGGCGTGTCTTGGGAATGAAAAACGAACAAATACCAATACTTAACATCGGTATGTAGTGCGGAATCGAGCTTCCTCTTCGCTGCCCGAGCCTCTGAAGCTCAATTGGTCCAAAATCACCGCTTAGATCAGAGCTTTCTTAACAATACCGACGGATCGGCGCGAACCTGGCTAGATAGTGCTTGAACTTCACGACACTCTGGCGCCCTCGCTGCAGCAGCCGGTCAAGACAGAGCTTTGTGTCCTGCAAACGCCGGGTATGGGAGCGTATTGGGCGCTTGATGGAGCGCTACGGTGGCATTGGGCAGCATTGCGAGATCGAAGTGCATGTCGATGGCAGCGGCAAGCGGTCGCGGTCAATAACGTGGAAACACGCCCCGAAGGCGGGCACGATAATGACAGATCCCGGGATGTATTGCCAGCGCAGCAACGAGATGGAGTGGACAGACGAGGAGCTCTGGCGCACGTACGTGATGCTGACCGATCTGCAATCCGTGTTCCGATCATTGAATTCGGAGCTCAGTCTGCGGCCGATCTACCACTGCAGTTCCCGACGCGCGGAGGGCCATCTGTTCACCACGGTGGTTTCGTACCAACTGGTACAGGTGATCCGGATGTGTCTCAGAAAGATAGACTTGCGCTCCAGTTGAACGACGCTCAAGAGCATCCGTTGGCGGCAGATCCGCACTACCAGCATCTTCGAAACCAGGGACGGGTAAGCGCTCCACGTCCGCACGACATCAGAGCCGGGTTCCGTGCAACGGGAAATCCACGAGGCTCTTGGAGTCAATCCGGTGCCACATCCCAAGGACAAGATGACATTCTGAACAAAAGCCGCGAAACGCACTTTGCGGCCAAATGTAGTGACCGAAGATTCAGAAATCCCCTGTTATGCACACTTTTTGGAGCCCAATGTTAAAGCGGATGCTCCCCTTTTCGCTGACCTCATTTAGTGAAGATGTTTTGGAGATTCTACCAGTACTAATGTGGAATATTGGGCGATGAGCTTAGTCACATGAGGCCATCGATGGGCCCATATTAAAGAAGATCTTACCCGCGGAAGGTACTTTGCTGGGTACAGGCGCCGCCGGACCTTCAGTCTCAGCAGCTCGAAGGCGCGGGTCTGGAGGTCGGTCATCGCTCCAAGCATCGTGAAAAAGACGCGCTTCTTGCCGATCAGCGGCTCTACCTGATGCCCTCATAGCGTGCCCAGATGCGCCATGAGAGCGGCAAAGCTCAAGGCCTTGTGTCCGCGTCCGTTTGGAGCGGGCTTTTTGCTCTGCCGAGGGCGAACGCCCTGCCGCATGCTACCACGGGCAGCCTTCTTGCCTTCCGGGTCATCTTCGGCAAAGAGTATCGGAGCCAGAAGCTGCTTCATGTGCCGTTCCACGAAGTAAGCCAGCATGCACAGGAAGACGTGGCAGATGACTCTCGGGGTCCTGTAGTGGTGGATGGGCCCTACTTTGTTGAGGTCCACGGTCTTGAGGCTCCGGAAGGCCTGCTCTACAGCGCTGAGTCGCTTGTAGTCGCGCACCACCTCTTCCGCAGTCGGCTCCTTGAGGCTACTGCGGATGGCGTGCATGCCGTCCAGGGACGCTTCGCGGGCTATTGAGGCCGCGTTGCGTTGGTAGCTGAAGAAGCCTTCCTTAATGTCCAGATCAAAATGCTTTTCCACCTTCCAGCTGCCGATGACCTTCCCTACACGGAAGCTGACCGCCTTCATATTGCGCAGGGGATGATCTTTGCGCCGGATAGCCAGTACGATCTCTTGCAGCGCCTTTTCGGTCTGTGCCAGCCGTCTTTTGCGGTTTTACGCCGACTCCCTGGCCCGTTGCGGCATAGGACGATCCGCTCCCCCGGGTAGACGGCGGTGGTTATCTGCGCCAGGTCTTGTTCGTCGAACAGGGACAGCTGCAGGCCTTCCGCTCTGCGGATGCCGCTCTTTTTGAGGGCGGATATCCAGTCCCGGCGGGTTTGACCTCTTTGCCCCGAACCTCCCGGAAAAACCAGACTGCTCCACCCGGCGTCTGCACCGTCGGAACGTAGACGTTCATGTACAGCCGGTTGATACATTCGAGATCCAGCGTCACATGCTTCCTTATCACTTCGGCTACGCTGCGTGCCACCTTCAACGCAGTACCTAACGCTTATTGAACTACAACTTAAGGATAACCGCAAGCAAACTAACGGCCTTTCCAAAGGTGGTATCGGCTCTCAGGCTACGACAGCGGCCCCACGGTCTCGTCGGTCTGAGGCGAAGCCTCGCTAGGAGCCTGTCTCGCCTTAGAGCTATTGGCGTGGTTTTCCCCCAATCTAAGCGGTCTGAAGGCTGTTTCGGGCTAATCAGGGACCAAAATACGTTCCAAATTGAGTGTTTCGCGGCATTCAAGGACGCGAAATCACCTGGTTTGGGCTCAACGGGGCCGTATTTCCACAAAGCGAGACGGACTCCTAGATCCAGATGTCTCAAGACCATAACGTCTGTTTCCGGATTCGTCGGGAGCTGCCAGGATCTACCACCGTGAGCTCACCGGTATGGTAACCGACTATCGCATAGCATGGTCGTGGACTCTCCATCCGTAGCTAACCTCTTCTCCACAAGCCTTTGACTGTGGGTTTTACGTGCGTTTTCTTTGTACCCATCATGCGGCCCGTGCCAACGGTGGTGCGGGCCGCGTCTGCATGGCCTCCCAAAGCAAGGCCGCCAACTCCCGGGCCACGGCCACATTGGCCACGGGACGGTGTTTCTTGCGGCGCAGCCGCACAAGATTGCGTCCCCGCGCCAGCATACCCACCCGGCGCGAGATGCTCGGCTGTGAGGCCAGAGGCTTACCCTCCTTGCGCATGCCCCTTCTCGAAGAGGCGGCCACGCGCATGAGGAGATCCTGCCGCAAACGGACGACACTCCCGCGGCGCGCCCAGCCCTGCAGATAGAGCAGAAAGAACAGCCGCAGCAGTTGCTTCAGGATGCGGGTTGTTCGCGAGGGATCCCGGAAATCGAATAGGTATAGAGCTCTGTGAATTCGGTGAGGACAATCAGTGCGCGCACCAGGATGGCACATGCGTCCGAAGACAGGTTTTCGGTGTAGGATCCGCTAATCTTTACCGATTTGTTGAAAGGACAGGAGAACCAATATAAGGGGCTATGGTTTGCACTATATTCACCTTAGTTGTGCACTTGGGTACAAGAAACAGAACGCTTGAGCGCAGAATTGTATCCCTCGCAATACCTTGGTAATGAGGTGCTTGCGTACGGTTTCTGAAGCCACTGGCAGATCCTCGGAATGTACCTGACGATTCTGGCGAACAAGGTGGGCTAACATTTGGGTACAGGAAGCACAGAGAGCAATGGCAGCATCCGGCCGGAACATGCGGTTTGTGTGGAGCCGCGGTTCGGCCGATGCTCACTTGTTGCTCTGTCTGCCTTGGAGCCGTGTTTTCATCGTGCTTTTGACATTGCTTGCCGCCGGGTTAAACCCAGGGCAAGTTTCCGGGACGCAAGAGGCGTCTACGCTTTTTCAGAGCGGAGTGGAGAGCGCAGAAAGTGCGCCACCGGAAGCGGCAGGCATTGAAATCGATGACAACGGCCCTCCTGTGCTGGTAGTTGAGAGCGTCGTGCGAGTGGAAGAATGGGCCGGCACCGCGGCGTTTTCCATCACGCTGAGTTCCCCCAGCGCCTTCGAGGTCTCGGCCGCATATGCGACCATGGACGGCACGGCAATGGCGGGCGCAGACTACGTGGGCGTATCCGGGACGCTGCGCATCGCGCCTGGAGATACTGCAGGGGTCATATCGGTGCCCATTCTTGACGACAACGGTATTGAGGGTGAAGAGACGTTTACGCTTACGCTCAGCGGAGTGCAGAATGCGGTCTTGGGTTCAGGTACGAGTCTCGGTATAATTGTCGACAATGAAAGCGTAGCGTCCCTGATGATTAACGGAATGGCGGTGGGAGAGGACCCGCGTAATGCAGTCTCCAGAGTGGAGCCGAGTGGACAGAGTGCGGCAGACGAGTTGCATATTGCGGAGTCAATGCCTAGGGGAGTGATATCTGAATCCAGTGGTACCTGTACAAATCTGATTCGCTGGGGTTATCTCTATGGCGCCTCCGAAGGTGAAAGTTGCACGGCGACAATTTACTGCAACAGACCTGATGGCTCGCAGGCTCCGGCAGACCACCATATGATCCTTTTTTTTGAGGGATCAACGGCAACGCCTGGCGTGGACTTCATACTTCCAGATCCAATTCGGTTACTTGTTGAAAAAGGAAGCGGGGGAAGTGAGCCTGCGGTGATTGATTTGGAAATAATACAAGACGACCTGGTAGAGGGAAACGAAGAATTCAACTCATATTGTCAACGTGCAGGCCTTGGAATTCCCGGCCCAGCAACACCGTTATTGATTTGGGATGACGATCATGGGTTGGTCGTAGACCCAACGCAATTGGACGTGGACGAAGGGGATGACGATGGCGAAGATTTTACTGTGCACCTGCAGACGCAGCCGACCTCGGACGTGACGGTGGTGATATCGGGGCATGCGGGAACGGACGTGCGGCTGTCCGATGCGACGCTCATTTTCACGTCTGAGAATTGGGGAACGGATCAGACGGTGACAGTTACGGCAATGCAGGACGAGGATGACGAGGACGAGGAGGTTAGGCTAACGGTGTCCGCAAGCGGTGACGGCTTCGATCCTGCCGTAGATTTTGTGATTGTGGATATAAGAGTATTCGACGATGAATACACGCAGCCGGTATTGGAGCTGCATGAGAACGGTGCTCCAGAAGGGATTGGTCGGCTTCAGGTCGGTGTCGGGTTGTCGAATGTCGGCCGAGAGGACGTTACGGTGAATTTTAAGATTAAGAGTGAGGCAGGGGACACTGCTACCGAGGGGGACGACTACACGTCGATAGACGATGATTCAATGACGATCCCAGCTGGCGGTCGTTATGCGTCCAGGATCGTGACTCTCGTGAATGATTCCGAGGACGAGGACGATGAGACATTTTCGTTCACAGTGACAGCAGTATCAGGTGCGGATTTACCGGACGACGTAACTGCAACACAGACAATCTTCGACGATGATACTTCTGTGGTGGTAGAAGAGGGGGATGAAACGGGAGACGGTTTTACTGTACGCCTGCGGACGAAGCCGACATCGGACGTGAAAGTGACGCTCACCGGCCACGCAGGCACGGACGTGCGGCTATCGTCCGAGACCATAATTTTCACGCCGGAAAACTGGGAGGTAATCCAGACGGTAACGGTGACTGCGGTGCATGATGATGATGCGGTTGATGACGAGGAAACGCTGACGCTGACAGCGAGCGGGGGCGGTTTGGAGGGCTTCACGGCCATAGTGGCAGTGAAGATAATCGACGATGACGAGGCTCTCACACTGCGGATTGCGGATACCCAGCCTGTAAGCGAGAGCGCGGGGGAGGCGGTCTTTGAGGTCACGCTGAGCCGGCAAATCGCCAGCGACGTCACCGTCAGGTATGCCACGGAGGATGTCACAGCGCGGGCGGGGTCGGACTATTCGGAGGCCAGCGGCACGCTGACGTTCACGCCGGGCATGACGGAGCTGCCGATTGCGGTGGCCATTACGGATGACGGCTTCGACGAGGAGGACGAGACGTTCCGCATGGTGCTGAGCGATCCTGTTGCGGCGGGACTGGAGCAGGCGGTGGGCACGGCGACGATCATCGACAATGACGATGCGCCGACGGTGACTATAGAGGATGCGCCTTCGGTGACGGAGGGCGTGGATGCGGTGTTTGCAGTGAAGCTGAGCGAGGCCAGCGGCCAGGAGGTGAGGGTGCCGTATGCGACATCGGACGCTACCGCGACGGCGGGGCAGGACTACGAGGCGGCAGTAGGCGGCAGCTTGGTGATACCGGCGGGCAAGACGGATACGACGATAGTAGTGGGGACGAGCGACGATCTGCTTTCGGAGGAGACGGAGACGTTCACGTTGACGCTGCAGGATCCTGTGGGCGCGGATTTGGCAGTGGGCGCTGCAGAGGGCACGGGCACGATACTGGACAATGATGGTGCGCCGATGGTGAGTATAGAGGATGCGCCTTCGGTGACGGAGGGCGTGGATGCGGTGTTTGCAGTGAAGCTGAGTGTGGCCAGCAGCCGTGAGGTGACGGTGCCGTATGCGACATCGGACGCTACCGCGACGGCGGGGCAGGACTACGAGGCGGCAGTAGGCGGAAGTCTGGTGATACCGGCGGGCAAGACGGATACGACGATAGTGGTGGGGACGAGCGACGATGTGCTTTCGGAGGAGACGGAGACGTTCACGTTGACGCTGCAGGATCCTGTGGGCGCGGAATTGGCAGTGGGCGCTGCAGAGGGCACGGGCACGATACTGGACAATGACGATGCGCCGACGGTGAGTATAGAGGATGCGCCTTCGGTGACGGAGGGCGTGGATGCGGTGTTTGCAGTGAAGCTGAGCGAGGCAAGCGGCCGTGAGGTGACGGTGCCGTATGCGACATCGGACGCTACCGCGACGGCGGGGCAGGACTACGAGGCGGTGGTGGGCGGCAGCTTGGTGATACCGGCGGGCAAGACGGATACGACGATAGTGGTGGGGACGAGCGACGATGTGCTTTCGGAGGAGACGGAGACGTTTGTATTGACGCTGCAGGATCCTGTGGGCGCGGAATTGGCAGTGGGCGCTGCAGAGGGCACGGGCACGATACTGGACAATGATGGTGCGCCGATGGTGAGTATAGAGGATGCGCCTTCGGTGACGGAGGGCGTGGATGCGGTGTTTGCAGTGAAGCTGAGCGAGGCAAGCGGCCGTGAGGTGACGGTGCCGTATGCGACATCGGACGCTACCGCGACGGCGGGGCAGGACTACGAGGCGGCAGTAGGCGGAAGTCTGGTGATACCGGCGGGCAAGACGGATACGACAATAGTGGTGGGGACGAGCGACGATGTGCTTTCGGAGGAGACGGAGACGTTTGTATTGACGCTGCAGGATCCTGTGGGCGCGGATTTGGCAGTGGGCGCTGCAGAGGGCACGGGCACGATACTGGACAATGACGATGCGCCGACGGTGAGTATAGAGGATGCGCCTTCGGTGACGGAGGGCGTGGATGCGGTGTTTGCAGTGAAGCTGAGTGTGGCCAGCAGCCGTGAGGTGACGGTGCCGTATGCGACATCGGACGCTACCGCGACGGCGGGGCAGGACTACGAGGCGGCAGTAGGCGGAAGTCTGGAGATACCGGCGGGCAAGACGGATACGACAATAGTGGTGGGGACGAGCGACGATGTGCTTTCGGAGGAGACGGAGACGTTTGTATTGACGCTGCAGGATCCTGTGGGCGCGGAATTGGCAGTGGGCGCTGCAGAGGGCACGGGCACGATACTGGACAATGACGATGCCCCGATGGTGAGTATAGAGAACGCGGATCCGGTGACGGAGGGAGGGACTTCGGAGTTTACGGTAACACTGAGCGGGCAAATCGCCAGCGAGGTCACCGTCAGGTATGCCACGGAGGACATCACAGCGCGGGCGGGGTCGGACTATTCGGAGGCCAGCGGCACGCTGACGTTCACGCCGGGTATGACGGAGCTACTGATTGCGGTGGCCATTACGGATGACGGCTTCGACGAGGAGGACGAGACATTCCGCATGGTGCTGAGCAATCCTGTTGCGGCGGGACTGGAGCAGGCGGTGGGCACAGCAACGATCATCGACGATGACGATGCGCCGACGCTGGTGGTAAGCGGCGCGTCGGTATTCGAGCATCAAGGCGAGGCCGTGGTGTCGGTGCGCCTGACCTCGGCGAGCGAGGCGGAGGTCCGGGTGCATGTTGCCACAGAAGACGGCACGGCGGTGGCGGGAGCCGATTATGCGGCAACCGATAGGGAGCTGATCTTTGGGCCCGGCGACACGGAGGAGAGCGTCCGGATCGCGATCCTGGAGGATGATTTGATCGAAGAAGATGAAACGTTTCAGGTGCAGCTGAGCGGAGCGCAGAACACGGAGATTGCAACAGACGCGGCCAGCGTGACGATACGGGACAACGACAAGCACTCCGATCTCTTGATAGAGGACGCGGTGGTGCCGGAGAACGCGGGCACCGCCACGGTCCGGGTGCGACTCGATCCTGCCCGCAGCACGAGTGTGAGCGTAGATTGGGCGACGGCGGATGGCACGGCGATCGCGAGCACGGACTACGGTGCGGGCAGCGGCGTTGTCATATTCGCGCCGGGCCAGACGGAGCAGGCCATCACTGTCGCTGTGCTGAACGATGCAGTGGACGAGGAGAGCGAGACGTTTACCGTACGGCTGAGCAATGCGTCGGGAGACGCAAGGGTTGCGCGCAGCACGGCTACGGTGACGATCCTGGATGATGAAGGCGAAGCGTCGCTGACGGCGACAGACGCAGCGACCGAAGAGGATGCGAACGCAGCGATTGTACGCGTGGCGCTCAGTCGTGTCTCGAATGAGGCGGTTACCGTGCGGTATGCGACTTTGGACGGCACGGCAACCGCAGGCGAGGACTATGTGGCGGATACGGGTACGCTCACGATACCGGCGGGGGCCTCGGAGGAGCGCATTGAGATAAGGATCCTGAATGATCTTCAGGTGGAGGAGGTAGAGGCCTTTACCGTGTCGTTCATGGATCCGGTGGGTGCGGACATATCGCGCGGGGTAGCGACAGTGACTATCACAGACGACGACCTGCCGGTTTTATTCATAGACGATGTGGTGGTGGTGGAGGATGACGCACGGGCCGAGTTCACGGCGAGTATTAATGTGGCCTCCATCCGTCCGGTCACGGTGCGGTATGCGAGTTTCGATGGCACGGCGACAGCAGTTGAGGACTACCATCCGGCCTCCGGGGAGCTCGTGATTGCTCCCGGACAATTGAGCGGGCAGGTGGAGGTGATCGTGATAGAGGATGCTCTTGTGGAAGACGACGAGACTTTCACGCTCGTTTTGAGCAGTCCCACGGGCGCGGCCCTGGGCGACGCTACAGGCGAGGCCACGATCCAGGACAACGACACGTATCGAATGAGTGTGGATGACGTGACGGTTGAAGAGGGCGGCGGCGAGGCTCGCTTTACGGTATCGCTGGACCGGGCGAACCCGGTGCAAACCGTAAGGGTGAGTTATGCCACAAGAGACGGCAGTGCGACGGCGGGGGCCGACTACTTAGCGCGAATGGGCACGCTGGAGATCATGCCGGGGGTCGTGAGCCGAACCATTGGGGTGCCCATTACGGACGACGCGGAGCAAGAGGGCAGCGAGACCTTCAGGCTCATGCTAAGCAGTGCAGAGAATGCAGAGATTCAGGATGCTGAAGGATTAGGCACGATCGTGGACGACGAAGTGGTGAACCTCCGGATAGCGGATGCGCGGGCGCAAGAGAATGCGGGCCAGATGGTGTTCGTGGTCCGTCTGGAGGCTGCCAGTCCGGTCGCAGTAAGCACGGCCTACGAGACGCGGGCAGGTTCGGCGACGGAGGGCGTGGACTACCGCCAGGCAGCCGGTCGTCTCCGGTTCGAGCCCGGGGAGACGCAGAAGACTATCACGGTGGACCTCGTGGATGACATCATGGACGAGCCGGATGAGACGTTCACCGTGTCGCTGAGTAGCGCCGAGAACGCGGAGTATGCTTTGCCGGAGGCGACGGGCACGATCATCGATGACGACGGTGCTCCGGTGCTGGGAGTGGTGAGCGAGGTGCGTGTGGGTGAAGGGGATGGCAGTGCGGCGTTTGCCGTCACGCTAAGTAACCCTGGTTCTTTGGAGGTAACGGCCACGTACGCGACGATGAACGGCACGGCCATGGCAAGACAGGACTACGAGGCCGCCACGGGGACGCTGCGCATCGCGCCCGGTGAGACCAAAGGCACGATCACGGTGCCCATTCTGGAGGACAACGTAAAAGAGGAAGACGAGACGTTTACGCTTGTGCTCAGCGGCGCGCAGAACGCGAGTCTGGGCTCGGCCACGGGCACGGGCACGATTGTGGACAACGACGCGGTGCCGACCCTGAGCATTGGCGATATAGTCATGCAGGAGAGTGCAGCCAGCGCGGCCTTTACGGTGACGCTCAGCGAACAGAGCACGATGGCGGTGCGGGTGGAGTATGCCACCGAGGACGAGACTGCGACCTCGGGCGCAGACTACACCGAGACGATCGGCACGCTGCGCATCGCGCCCGGCGAGACCGCAGGCATGATAACAGTACCCATTCTGGCAGACGATCTGGACGAGGAAGACGAGACATTTTTGGTAAAGCTGAGCGGGGCAGAGCATGCCGAGATTACTGACGGCACGGGCCGGGGCACGATCACGGATGACGACGAGACGGTCACGATCAGCATCCATGACGGGAGGGCACCGGAGGATGCGGGCTTGCTGCACCTTCCGGTACGGCTGAGCCGGAAGAGTTCGCGCGTGGTGAGCGTCTTTTTCGAGAGTTCGGATATTTCGGCGGAGGCGGGCCGGGACTACACGTCTTCACGCGGCATTGTAGTCTTCGAAAGCGGGAGTACGGAGGGAGTAGTGACGATCACGGTACTGGAGGACGAACTGGACGAGGAGGCGGAGGAGACGTTCCAGGTGATGCTTTTGCAGGCCACGAACGCGGCCATTGCGCGCGCAGCGGCCACCGGCACGATCGTGGACAATGACGGGATGCCGCTTCTTCGGATCGGCGACATCACCGTCAGCGAGAACGGGGGCGAGGCGGTGTTCACGGTGAGCCTCTCGGTGCCGAGCATGCGAATGGTTAGCGCCACGTACCGGACTTTCGACGGCACGGCCCAGGCGGGCACGGACTATGTCATGGCGTCCGGCACGCTCACGTTTGCACCGGGAGAAGTGGAGCAAGAAGTGCGTGTGCGGCTGATCCGGGACGAACGGGACTGGCGAGAGGAGACGTTTTCTCTCGCATTGGAATCGGCCTGGAATGCGACGCTGGAGGATGCCATTGCCACCGCGACCATTGTGGAGGAAGCCTCCATTGAGGAAGACGTGCTCGCGGCCCATCTCGCGCGGTTTGCGCGCACGGCATCGGGGCACGTCGTGGAGGCGATGGCAGAGCGACTGCGGTGGCTCGACATCGATCCCGCCTGCACGCCCGTATCCGGAGAGAGCCTGCAGGCGATGCGGTACGCCAATCCGAACTGGGATCCGTCAGCGGCAGAGCTGCTCTCGGGCTGCGGTCTGGCGGCCAGTAGCGGCGCATTCAGCGTGTGGGGCCGGGGAGCGTTCACGCGGGTGAGCGGCAAAGAGGGAGCGCTGTCACTAAGCGCGGATGTCACGACAGCAGCGCTCGGCGCGGACTACCGTTGGAAGAGCGGTCTCATGGCGGGGCTTCTTCTGGCGCACAGCCAGGCTTCGGGCACGTTCAAGGCGTATGCGGCGGAGGGCAAGACAGGCTCGATGCTCACGGGCGTTTATCCGTATGTGAGTTACCACCTGCCCTCAGACAACATATGGGCGCTGGCGGGCCTGGGGCGCGGCTCGACGGAGGTTGACGGCGCGGAGCGTAGGGAGGCGGACCTTGGCTCAAGCCTCGTGGCAGCAGGCGCCACCGGGACGCTGGCGAGCGGCCACAGGGCGCGGCTTTCGTACGAGGCGGATGCCTTTCTTGCGCGCGCCGAGGCAGAAGCAAAGATCAGCGTCAGCCGCCTGCGGGCGGGACTGGAAGGCAGCGTGGTGCTTAGCCGGTCAATACATCCGTATCTGGAGGCCGCGCTCAGGCGGGACGGCCGGGACGCGGAGACGGGGCTGGGTCTCGAAGTGGGGGGCGGTCTGCGCGTGGCGCGTCCGGGCGGCAGATTGCGGGCGGAGATGAGTTCGCGCGGCCTGGTGACGCATGCGGTCGAGGGGCTGGCGGAATGGGGCGTGGCGGCGGCACTGCGTTACGGCGAGCCGCAAGGGCGAGGGCTCACTGCGGAGATACGCCCGGTATGGGGTCCGGCCCAATCGGGCGGCAAGCAGGCGCTGTGGCGCCACGACTCTGTAGTGGATGCGGCGATCAGCCCGCCCGGCCAGAAGCGCCTGGAGGTGCTCTTTGGCTACGGCACCCTGCTGGCGAAAGAAACCGGCCTGGCAAAGCCGGTCCTCGCTGTGGTCCTGCGCGAGCGCGGCCGGGACTACCGCCTCGGCTACGAAGTCAGAATGCAGAACGGACTGGCGCTTTCCGCATCCGGCACCGCTCGGGAAACCGCCAATCCCTGGCAGACTGTCGACTACGGTATCAGCGCACATGCAACGCTGCGGTGGTGACGGCACAGGCTAAACCGGAGTTTCCTTATAGATTTACGAAATGTTACTGTATGACGCTGGGGTAGGATTTTGGTGGTGTGACGCGCTATCTGACAGGTGACAAGGAGCGCGTCCTGTGGCAGGACACGCGCGGTGTGGCCTCTTTAGATCTGCGGGAGATGGTCCGCGAGATGGAGTCGACGGTTCGTATGCCGAGTCGTTGCCAGAAGCGTGTGTATCACGTGACGCATTGCTGCACGCTTGGCAGGCTCCGGCCTACGACGAGGCCAAACGTGCATGGATACCGCTCCGCGGAGCAGTGAAAAAGGCCAATCTGACAGCGGGACGCCGTCAGATTGAGGAACGGTAAGAGACGCTGCACCGGGCGGGCGTGTATGCCCCCTTGGGCAGGAGCCTGAAATAGGGACGACGGCGACGTACATGGGAACTTTTAAGGGGGAATGATCCAAGTGTAGTATCAGATATACCGATAGGTAAAGAGGGTATACATCGTCAACCATGAGATTGGGAATAATGCGAACAAGGGATGAAGAGTGAATGGAATACATGGGAAGCGTGATTCGAATCTACCACGGACGGAGGCGGCACAGAACCTCTATGTAATTGGCTATGAATACGCTACTTACGTCGAGCCAAATACCTGCAGAATACTCTGTATCGCCCTAACTTGTGGGGGGGGGCTTCCGTCCATAATGTGCCACGGCTGCTACAAACCGGAGCAACAGTTATTAGGCGGGAGTCGCACTCGCCGAAGAATAGCGCCTTTCTACGGCGCACGTCTCCCTTATTGTTGGCACAGAGGGTTTGCGCACAGCTGGCAATCCGAGGCATGAAAATGGTGCGCGTGTAATGTCCATGGAAGGCACTGCCCTGCTGCCGGCCATGAGCATCAATCGGCACGCCGTCGATGTCTATCACAACGACTTGGCGTCACTTGCCGCCGCCAGTTTGCAGGAGGTGCTTCTTAGCGAAGGTGATCACAAAACGGCGCAGCCGCACAAGATTGCGTCCCCGTGCCAGCATACGCACCCGGCGCGAGATGCTCGGCTGTGAGGCCAGAGGCTTACCCTCCTTGCGCATGCCCCTTCTCGAAGAGGCGGCCACGCGCATGAGGGGATCATGCCGCGAACAGACGGCCTCCCGCGGCGCACCCTGCCCTGCAGATAGAGCAGAAAGAACGGCCGCAGCAGTTGCTTCAGGATGTGGGTTGTTCGCGCCGAGTCCCGGAAATCGAACAGGCATAGAGCTCTGTGAATTCGGTGAGGACAATCAGTGCGCGCACCAGGATGGCACATGCGCCCAAAGACAGGTTTTCGGTGTAGGATCCGCTAATCTTTACCGATATGCTCAAGGGACAGGAGAACAAAAAGCAGGGGCTATAGTTGGCACTATATTCACCTTAGTTGTGCACCAGGGTACAAGAAACAGAACGCTTGAGCGCAGAATTGTATCCCTCGCAATACCCTTATAATGAGGTGCTTGCGTACGAATTCTGAAGCCACTGGCAGATCCTCGGAATGTACCTGAAGATTCTGGCGAATAAGGTGGGCTAAAGTTTGGGTACAGGAAGCACAGAGAGCAATGGCAGCATCCGGCCGGAACATGTGGTTTGTGTGGAGCCGCGGTTCGGCCGATGCTCACTTGTTTCTCTGTCTGCCTTGGACCCGTGTTTTCATCGTGTTTTTGACATTCCTTGCCGCCGGGTTAAACCCAGGGCAAGTTTCCGGGACGCAAGAGGCGTCTACGCTTTTTCAGAGCGGAGTGGAGAGCGCAGAAAGTGTGCCACCGGAAGCGGCAGACATTGAAGTCGATGATAACGGCCCTCCTGTGCTGGCAGTTGAGAGCGTCGTGCGAGTGGAAGAATGGGCTGGCACCGCGGCGTTTTCCATCACGCTGAGTTCCCCCAGCGCCTTCGAGGTCTCGGCCGCATATGCGACCATGGACGGCACGGCAATGGCGGGCGCAGACTACGTGGGCGTATCCGGGACGCTGCGGATCGCACCTGGAGATACTGTAGGGGTCATATTGGTGCCCATTCTTGACGACAACGGTATTGAGGGTGAAGAGATGTTTATGCTTACGCTCAGCGGAGTGCAGAATGCGGTCTTGGGTTCAGGTACGAGTCTCGGTATGATTGTCGACAATGAAAGCGTAGCGTCCACAAGGATTAACGGCTGGGTGGCGGGAGAGGATGCACCTAATACAGTCTCTAGAGTGACGCCGAGTGGACAGAGTGCGGCAGACGAGTTGCATATTGCGGAGTCAATGCCTAGGGGAATGCGACTTGAATCCAGTGGTGCCTGTACACACCAGGATCACTCCGGTTATGTCTATGGCTTCTCCGAAGGTGAACGTTGCACGGGGCTGCTGTTCTGCAACAAAGTGGATCGCCTGCCGATTGCGGTAGACTTCTATACAATCCTTACTTTTGAGGGATCAACGGCAACGCCTGGCGTGGACTTCATACTTCCAAATCCAATTCGGTTATTGATTCAAAAAGGAAAAGTGGCAAGTCAACCTGCGGTGATTGATTTCGAAATATTGCAAGACGTCCTGATTGAGGGAAACGAAGAATTCAATGTATTTTGTCAAAGTGAAGGCGATGATACCCCCCCGGTACGATCACCGTTATTGATTTGGGATGACGATCGTGGGTTGGTCGTGGACCCAACGCAGTTGGATGTGGACGAAGGGGATGACGATGGCAAGGATTTTACTGTGCACCTGCATACGCAGCCGACCTCGGACGTGACGGTGGTGATATCGGGGCATGCGGGAACGGACGTGCGGCTGTCCGATGCGACGCTCATTTTCACGTCTGAGAATTGGGAAACGGATCAGACGGTGACAGTTACTGCAATGCAGGACGAGGACGACGAAGACGACGCGGTTACGCTAACGGTGTCCGCAAGCGGTGGAGGCCTCGATCCAGCCCTGAATTTTGTGAATGTGGATATAAGAGTATTCGACGATGGATACACGCAGCCGGTATTGGAGCTGTATGGGAACAGTGTTCTAGAATGGCGTGGTTGGCTTCAGGTCTTTGTCGGGTTGTCGAAGGTCGGCCGAGAGGATGTTACGGTGAATTTCAAGATTAAGACAGAGGCCGGGGACACTGCTACCGAGGGGGACGACTACACGTCGATAGATGATGGTTCAATGACGATTCTAGCCGGCGATCGTTATGGGTTCACATTCGTGACTCTCGTGAATGATTTCGAGGACGAGGACGATGAGACGTTTTCGTTCACAGTGACAGCAGCATCAGGTGCGGATTTGCCGGACGACCTAACTGCAACGCAGATAATCGAAGACGATGATTATTCTCTTCATTTGGTGATAGACGAGGGGGATTCCAACGGAGAGGATATTCCTCTTCATCCGCCCTGGCAGCCGATATCGGACGTGACAGTGACGGTCACCGGCCACGCAGGCACGGACCTGCAGCTATCGTCCGAGACCATGGTTTTCACGCCGGAAAACTGGGATGTATACCAGACGGTAACGGTGACTGCGGTGCATGATGATGACACGGTTGATGACGAGGTAACGCTGACGCTGACGGCGAGCGGCGGGGGCTTTGCGGGCACTGCCTTGACGGTTATAGTGAAAGTGATTGATGATGATGTCGCGGTTCTAGAGGTAGTGGTACAAGAGGGGGATGCAACGGGAGAGGATATTACTCATCGATTGTCGTCGCAGCCGACATCGGACTGGACAGTAACGCTCACCGGTCACGCAGGCACGGACGTGCGGCTATCGTCCGATACCAGAATTTTCACGCGGGAAAATTGGGAAGAGGAGCAGACGGTAACGGTGACCGCGGTGCATGATGATGATGCGGTTGATGACGAGGTAACGCTGACGATGACGTCGAGTATGAGCGGTTTCGAGGACATCACGGGCATGGTAGAAGTGACGATCATCGACGATGACGAGGCGGCGACGCTGCGGATTGCGGATACCCAGCCTGTAAGCGAAAGCGCGGGGGAGGCGGTTTTTGAGGTCACGTTGAGCGGGCAAATCGCCAGCGAAGTCACCGTCAGGTATGCCACGGAAGACGTCACAGCGCGGGTGGGGTCGGACTATTCGGAGGCCAGCGGCACGCTGACGTTCACGCCGGGCATGACGGAGCTGCCGGTTGCGGTGGCCATTACGGATGACGACTTCGACGAGGAGGACGAGATGTTTCGCATGGTGCTGAGCGATCCTGTTGCGGCGGGACTGGAGCAGGCGGTGGGCACGGCGACGATCATCGACGATGACGAGGCGGCGACGCTGTGGATTGCGGATACCCAGCCTGTGAGCGAGAGTGCGGGGGAGGCGGTCTTTGAGGTCACGCTGAGCGGGCAAATCGCCAGCGAGGTCACCGTCCGGTATGCCACGGAGGACGTCACAGCGCGGGCGGGGTCGGACTATTCGGAGGCCAGCGGCACGCTGACGTTCACGCCGGGCATGACGGAGCTGCCGGTTGCGGTGGCCATTACGGATGACGACTTCGACGAGGAGGACGAGACGTTCCGCATGGTGCTGAGCGATCCTGTTGCGGCGGGACTGGAGCAGGCGGTGGGCACGGCGACCATCATCGACGATGACGAGGCTGCGACGCTGGTAGTAAGCGGCGCGTCGGTATTCGAGCATGAAGGCGAGGCCGTGGTGTCGGTGCGCCTGACCTCGGCGAGCGAGGCGGAGGTCCGGGTGCATGTTGCCACGCAAGACGGCACGGCGGCGGCGGGGGCGGATTATGCGGCAACAGATAGGGAGCTGATCTTTGGGCCCGGCGACACGGAGGAGAGCGTCCGGATCGAGATCCTGGAGGACGATTTGATCGAAGAAGATGAATCGTTTCAGGTGCAGCTGAGCGGAGCGCAGAACACGGAGATTGCAACAGACGCGGCCAGCGTGACGATACGGGACAACGACAAGCGCTCCGATCTTTCGATAGAGGACGCGGTGGTGCCGGAGAATGCGGGCACTGCCACGGTCCGGGTGCGACTCGATCCTGCCCGCAGCACGAGAGTGAGCGTGGACTGGGCGACGGCGGATGGCACGGCGGCCGCAGGCACGGACTACGGTGCGGGCAGCGGCGTTGTCATATTCGCGCCGGGCCAGACGGAGCAGACCATCACGGTCACTGTGCTGAACGATGCGGTGGACGAGGAGAGCGAGACGTTTGCCGTACGGCTGAGCAATGCGTCGGGAGACGCAAGGGTTGCGCGCAGCACGGCTACGGTGACGATCCTGGATGATGAAGGCGAAGCGTCGCTGACGGCGACAGACGCAGCGACCGAGGAGGATGCGAACGCAGCGATTGTACGCGTGTCGCTCAGTCGTGTCTCGAATGAGGCGGTTACCGTGCGGTATGCGACTTTGGACGGCACGGCAACCGCAGGCGAGGACTATGTGGCGGATACGGGTACGCTCACGATACCGGCGGGGGCCTCGGAGGAGCGCATTGAGATAAGTATCCTGAATGATCTTCAGGTGGAGGAGGTAGAGGTCTTTACCGTGTCGTTCATGGATCCGATGGGTGCGGACATATCGCGCGGGGTAGCGACGGTGACTATCACAGACGACGACCTGCCGGTTTTATTCATAGACGATGTGGTGGTGGTGGAGGATGACGCGCGGGCCGAGTTCACGGCGAGTCTGAATGTGGCGTCCATCCGTGCGGTCACGGTGCAGTATGCGAGTTTCGATGGCACGGCGACAGCAGTTGAGGACTACCATCCGGCCTCCGGGGAGCTCGTGATTGCTCCCGGACAACTGAGCGGGCAGGTGGAGGTGATCGTGATAGATGACGCTCTTGTGGAAGACGACGAGACGTTCACGCTCGTTTTGAGCAGTCCCACGGGCGCGGCCCTGGGCGACGCTACAGGCGAGGCCACGATCCAGGACAACGACACGTATCGAATGAGTGTGGATGACGTGACGGTTGAAGAGGGCGGCGGCGAGGCTCGCTTTACGGTATCGCTGGACCGGGCAAACCCGGCGCAAACCGTAAGGGTGAGTTATGCCACAAGAGACGGCAGTGCGACGGCGGGGGCCGACTACTTAGCGCGAATGGGCACGCTGGAGATCATGCCGGGGGTCGTGAGCCGAACCATTGGAGTGCCCATTAGGGACGACGCGGAGCAAGAGGGCAGCGAGACCTTCAGGCTCATGCTAAGCAGTGCAGAGAATGCAGAGATTCAGGATGCTGAAGGATTAGGCACGATCGTGGACGACGAAGTGGTGAACCTTCGGATAGCGGATGCGCGGGCGCAAGAGAATGCGGGCCAGATGGTGTTCGTGGTCCGTCTGGACGCTGCCAGTCCGGTCGCAGTAAGCACGGCCTATGAGACGCGGGCAGGTTCGGCGACGGAGGGCGTGGACTACCGCCAGGCAGCCGGTCGTCTCCGGTTCGAGCCCGGGGAGACGCAGAAGACTATCACGGTGGACCTCGTGGATGACATCATGGACGAGCCGGATGAGACGTTCACCGTGTCGCTGAGTAGCGCCGAGAACGCGGAGTATGCTTTGCCGGAGGCGACGGGCACGATCATCGATGACGACGGTGCTCCGGTGCTGGGAGTGGTGAGCGAGGTGCGTGTGGGCGAAGGGGACGGCAGTGCGGCGTTTGCCGTCACGCTAAGTAACCCTGGTTCTTTGGAGGTAACGGCCACGTACGCGACGATGAACGGCACGGCCATGGCGAGGCAGGACTACGAGGCCGCCACGGGGACGCTGCGGATCGCGCCCGGTGAGACCAAAGGCACGATCACGGTGCCCATACTGGAGGACAACGTAAAAGAGGAAGACGAGACGTTTACGCTTGTGCTCAGCGGCGCGCAGAACGCGAGTCTGGGCTCGGCCACGGGCACGGGCACGATCGTGGACAACGACGCGGTGCCGACCCTGAGCATTGGCGATATGGTCACGCAGGAGAGTGCAGCCAGCGCGGCCTTTACGGTGACGCTCAGCGAACAGAGCACGATGGCGGTGCGGGTGGAGTATGCCACCGAGGACGAGACTGCGACCTCGGGCGCAGACTACACCGAGACGATCGGCACGCTGCGCATCGCGCCCGGCGAGACCGCAGGCACGATAACAGTGCCCATTCTGGCAGACGATCTGGACGAGGAAGACGAGACATTTTTGGTAAAGCTGAGCGGGGCAGAGCATGCCGAGATTACTGACGGCACGGGCCGGGGCACGATCACGGATGACGACGAGACGGTCACGATCAGCATCCATGACGGGAGGGCACCGGAGGATGCGGGCATGCTGCACCTTCCGGTACGGCTGAGCCGGAAGAGTTCGCGCGTGGTGAGCGTCTTCTTCGAGAGTTCGGATATTTCGGCGGAGGCGGGCCAGGACTACACGTCTTCACGCGGCATCGTAGTCTTCGAAAGCGGGAGTACGGAGGGGGTAGTGGCGATCACGGTGCTGGAGGACGAACTGGACGAGGAGGCGGAGGAGACGTTTCAGGTGACGCTTTTGCAGGCGACGAATGCGGCCATTGCGCGCGCAGCGGCCACCGGCACGATCGTGGACAACGACGGGATGCCGCTTCTTCGGATCGGCGACATCACCGCCAGCGAGAACGGGGGCGAGGCGGTGTTCACGGTGAGTCTCTCGGTGCCGAGCATGCGAATGGTTAGCGCCACGTACCGGACTTTCGACGGCACAGCCCAGGCGGGCACGGACTATGTCATGGCGTCCGGCACGCTCACGTTTGCACCGGGAGAAGTGGAGCAAGAAGTGCGTGTGCGGCTGATCCGGGACGAGCGGGACTGGCGAGAGGAGACGTTTTCTCTCGCATTGGAATCGGCCTGGAATGCGACGCTGGAGGATGCCATTGCCACCGCGACCATTGTGGAGGAAGCCTCCATTGAGGAAGGCGTGCTCGCGGCCCATCTCGCGCGGTTTGCGCGCACGGCATCGGGGCACGTCGTGGAGGCGATGGCAGAGCGACTGCGGTGGCTCGACATCGATCCCGCCTGCACGCCCGTATCCGGAGAGAGCCTGCAGGCGATGCGGTACGCCAATCCGAACTGGGATCCGTCAGCGGCAGAGCTGCTCTCGGGCTGCGGTCTGGCGGCCAGTAGCGGTGCATTCAGCGTGTGGGGCCGGGGGGCGTTCACGCGGGTGAGCGGCAAAGAGGGATCGATGTCACTAAGCGCGGATGTCACGACAGCAGCGCTCGGCGCGGACTACCGTTGGAAGAGCGGTCTCATGGCGGGGCTTCTTCTGGCGCACAGCCAGGCTTCGGGCACGTTCGAGGCGTATGCGGCGGAGGGCAAGACAGGCTCGATGCTCACGGGCGTTTATCCGTATGTGAGTTACCACCTGCCCTCAGACAACATATGGGCGCTGGCGGGCCTGGGGCGCGGCTCGACGGAGGTTGACGGCGCGGAGCGTGTGGAGGCGGACCTTGGCTCAAGCCTCGTGGCAGCAGGCGCCACCGGGACGCTGGCGCGCGGCAACAGGGCGCGGCTTTCGTACGAGGCGGATGCCTTTCTTGCGCGCGCCGAGGCACAAGCGAAGATCAGCGTCAGCCGCCTTCGGGCGGGACTGGAAGGCAGCGTGGTGCTTAGCCGGTCGATACATCCGTATCTGGAGGCCGCGCTCAGGCGGGACGGCCGGGACGCGGAGACGGGGCTGGGTCTCGAAGTGGGGGGCGGTCTGCGCGTGGCGCGTCCGGGCGGCAGATTGCGAGCGGAAATGAGTTCGCGCGGCCTGGTGACGCATGCGGTCGAGGGGCTGGCGGAATGGGGCGTGGCTGCGGCACTGCGTTACGGCGAGCCGCAAGGGCGAGGGCTCACTGCGGAGATACGCCCGGTATGGGGTCCGGCCCAATCGGGCGGCAAGCAGGCGCTGTGGCGCCACGACTCCGTAGTGGAAGCGGCGATCAGCCCGCCCGGCCAGAAGCGCCTGGAGGTGCTCTTTGGCTACGGCACCCTGCTGGCGAAAGAAACCGGCCTGGCAAAGCCGGTCCTCGCTGTGGTCCTGCGCGAGCGAGGCCGGGACTACCGCCTCGGCTACGAAGTCAGAATGCAGAACGGACTGGCTTTTTCTGCATCCGGCACCGCTCGGGAAACCGCCAATCCCTGGCAGACTGTCGACTACGGTATCAGCGCACATGCAACGCTGCGGTGGTGACGGCACAGGCTAAACCGGAGTTTCCTTATAGATTTACGAAATGTTACTGTATGACGCTGGGGTAGGATTTTGGTGGTGTGACGCGCTATCTGACAGGTGACAAGGAGCGCGTCCTGTGGCAGGACACGCGCGGTGTGGCCTCTTTAGATCTGCGGGAGATGGTCCGCGAGATGGAGTCGACGGTTCGTATGTCGAGTCGTTGCCAGAAGCGTGTGTATCACGTGAGTCTGTCGTTTGCGGAGGAGGATGCGCCGACGCGCGCTCAGAAGGAGGATGCGTGCGATACGCTACTTCGGGGCCTGGGCTTGGAGGAGCACCAGGTGTTTATACTAGCGCACGGGACAGGTCGCATCCGCACGTGCACATGACGATCAACCGGGTGCATCCGGAGACGGATAAGGCGTGGCGCACGAGCCATAACTACCGCCGGATAGAGCGGACGCTGCGGGGCCTGGAGGACAGGCTGGAACTGCAGCGGGTGCCGGGACATCATGAGCGGGAGCAGATTTCAGAGCGTCCAGACCGGTAGAAGTCGGTTACGTCGGCTGATTTTCGGCAGTCGCAGCGCAGGAAAGAGGTGCCGTTTGCCGTCCATCTCCGCGACCGGGTGGCGGAGGATCTGGAGAAGGCGCGGAGCTGGGATGAGCTGATCGGTGTGCTGAAGGGGCAGGGGTTGCGTCTGGAGCTCCGGGATCGGGGGATGGTGATCACGGATGGGAAGTGTTATGCGGCGGCTTCGCGGGTGAGCCGGCCGGTGGGTTTGCAGCGCCTGGAGCGTAAATACAGCCAGACGCTGGCGGCATACCTGCAAGAGATGAAGCATCTCAGCCAGCGAGCCCGGGGGCGTTTACGCAGAGGCAGGAGCGTCCCCGTGGGCTATCGCAGGGCACGTGCGCGCACGCTGTCGCAGGCGATGCAGGATCCAGGTGCACTGGTTTGCCCGCCGACTTGCGATGAGGGTGGTGCGGCGACTCTTGAAGAGGAATGCAGTGTTTCGCCGTCTGTATGAAGATGTGAAAGGCTACCCGGAGCTATGCGAAAAAAGAAGGGGCTTGGAGAAGGATCTGGAGCGTGTCAGGGGGGAGCGTACCGCGGCCTGGGACAGGTTACGGAAAGATTACGGGGGCGAGAGGAGGGCCGCGGGCCTGTCTTCGTGGTTCGATAAGTGTCTGAAGAATGCATACGAGTCCCGGTATATGGCTCGCAGGATGTTACTGGACATGGCAGAGGAGCGGGGTCAGGAATACGCGTCCGAGGAGATGCGTCGGTGGCCGGAGCGTTTTGGGGAGCTCAGGCTGGAGCATCGCAGGCGGTTGGGTTTTGTGCGCATACCGGATTCGTCCAGGGCGAAGCGAGAAGCTGCAGAGGCGGCATATATCGGCGTCTGTTATTTGGATAAGGAGCGCCGTCTGATGCCGAAAGAGGAGGCAGAGCTGGTGATGAACACGCGAGGGTGGCTCGGGGACGAGATGGATAAACTACTGGAGCAAATAAATACGTTACCCAAGGAGCGTACGCTGCTCTGTTCCATAGGCGATCGCATGGCGGAACTGTCTCCTTCGCGGACGCGTCTTCTGGAACGGGCCGTAGGAGGCAAGGTCTATGGAACGCTTCTGGATGCCGTCTTCGGGGAGCGTAAGAGGCAGCGGGAGCGGCACGAAGGATGGAGTTAGAAATAGGCTGGGATACGTTCTGGGCTATGTAGTGCTTGTACGAAAATACTTTAAATCTTCAATAAACAATCAGTTATATCTTGCAATTGGCGGTGAATCTGAGGGACGTATAGCCGATTTGGGCGTTTAAGAGCGCAAAACAGCTCACATTCGCCAGGGAAACCATGCGCAAGATTGTCCCAGAGTGCCGTGCACTCGACAGTACGCCGATTGGGGAGATTGCTATAGACCCGAGAATGCGCGACGACATGAGTGCGGTGCTCAAGGGTCTGCAGTGCGTCTACTGCACGGCGGAATCCCGTACGGCCTTGTTCGCGATTCTGGAGGCGCACTTTCAGCCGGGTAAACGTAAAGATGTCGGACGACCGGGCATGGATCTATGGCGCGTCATCGTGTTTGCGATAGTCAAGCAGTGCCTGGATCTGGACTACGATGCTTTGTTGTACCGGGCCAACAACGATCTCTTGCTGCGGGAGCTCTTGGGGCACGGAGATGCCGGGTTTGACGCGGTGAAGTACAGCAGACAGCGGCTGGTGGACAACGTGCAGCTTTTGACGCCGAAGCTGGTCCGGAAGGTGGCCCAATTGATAGTGCGGACGGGGCACAAGGTGGCTGGAAAAGAGTCTGGGACCGCGCTAGCCGGTCGCTGCGATTCCAGGGTGGTTAAGACGCATGTGCACTATCCCACCGATGTGGGTCTGTGCTGGGATGCGGTTCGTGGTCTAATACGTGTGAGTGCACGCTCGGCTGCGGCATTCGCTCTTCCGGGCTGGCGCAAGCATGCGGATCGCACGCGGAAGATATACCAGGCCTTCATCCGGGTGCGGACGGCCCCGCGCTACCGGCAGAATCCGAAAGGAGTGCAGGCGTACTTGCGCCAGTGCACACAGACTGCAGCACGTGCCCGTACGCTGTTAAATGCCTTGGCCACAGTGGAGAAATCGGAGGCGGCGCGAACGGATATCGCGTATTACTTGCGCTATGTGGACTTGTTGGTGGATCAAGTAAGGCGTCGCATCCTCTTGGGCGAGATGATTCCACATGCGCAGAAAGTGTTTTCCATCCACAAGCCACATACGCGTTGGATCAGCAAAGGCAAGGCGGGCGTGCTGGCCGAGCTGGGCCTTCCGGTCGCACTGGTAGAAGATGAGCACCGGTTCATTTTGGCTTATCACATCCTGTGGGACACATCAGATGTTGAGGTGGCGGTACCGATCATTGATGCGGTGCAGGCGGCTTTTCCAGAGTTCAATGCGTGCAGTTTTGACCGGGGCTTTCACAGCTTGAAGAATCGAAAAGCATTGGATGCTCGGCTGGCGCTCAATGCGCTTCCGAAGAAGGGCAAGCTTTCTCTGGCGGAGCGTGCGCGGGAGCGCGCGCCTGCGTTCAAGGCAGCGCGGCGGCAGCACCCGGCCGTCGAGTCGTGTCTGGCCAATTTCGGACTTCGGGGCGGTGCGCTGGTGCGGGAGAAGAGTCCGGAGAACTTCGCGCTGATGGTGAGCCTGTCCGTGCTGGCAGTCAACATGCACCGGCTGGGTTGCCTGGTGCGCGCCCAGGAACGGGCACGAATAAAGCGTCGGCGAAAGCGCGCGGCGTAGGCCCGCTACCACCTCGCAGAAAGGTCCCAATCGCAGGCTCCAAGGGACACGTATGCCCTTCCGATAGGAACACAACGCCCTTCGAGCCGCAAACTGCCCGTGCGCGCACGCAAGAGACGCCAGCATGGCCGAAACACTCGAAGCGGACCGTCAACGAACTCAAAAAACGACCGTGCCGGTGCATTCGAGGCCGAAAAAAGAGAGTATTCGGTCAATCACTATGTAGGAGTATATATTGAACGGTACACCATCGGCATTGCCCTGATTGCCGATGTAGTCACTAGGCAGGTCGATGTTCGGGATAGCAAAACGAAACTGAGAAGGCCTATACAATACGATGAATCTGACGAGTGACGAACTGGAGTCTATTGTACACAAGCTCTGGGGGCTCCCCGCGGAAACAGAATGGGTAGAATTCAAAATCAACCTACGCGAGCGGGATACAATAGGTGAATATATTTCGCCAACTCGCAAACTCGGCCGCCTTGGCAGGTGAGCCATACGCCTATCTGGTCTGGGGGATTGCTGATGGCGACCATGCCGTCGTGGGCACCACATTTCGCCCACACACTCTGAAGAAGGGTAACGCGGGGCTTAAGATCTGGCTTTTTGGCTTACTCTGCCCAAAGATCGATTTCACATTTCACGAGGTGGCTGTAGACGGACATACGGTTGTGCTGCTAGAAATAGAGAAAGCTCGTGATCGACCTGTTGGATTCAAGGGGGAGGCGTACATCCGTGTGGGTTCCAGCAAGAAGAAGCTAAAGAACTGCGTTGGGAAGGAACGTGCCTTGTGGCGCGCATTCGACGGGAATCCTTCGAAGAACAAGGAAGCGGAAAGAAGGCGTGCCGAGCAGTGGGCGGAACGCAACAACGTGATCGTAGAGGCATGTCTGGAATGCGATGCGGACGCATATAGTCCGACCGTAGGCACCGACTATAAATTCCCCTGGAAGTGTGGGTAATGCAGTCACGTAGGGCTACCACCCCCACAACCACCGGGCGTAGAGTGGAGCAGTTGGGATAGGATCTAGGTGTCAGCGTGGCACCGGCAATCATGACTCAATAGACCGAATTGTACTTGTCATTCTGCTCGGGGCGCTGAAACGCTCTCCACCTACATGGCAAGGGGGTTTACCGGACGCTTACTAGGAGACTGCATGAAAAGGCGCAGACAACGCAGATGGGTGCTCAAGCGTGACAAGCGACATTGCGGCATTCGCTTGGGGGGACGCGGACAACTCATTGAGCAGGCACAGGAATGCAGTATTGATCACATCATCCCATCCGCATTCTTCTTGAAGATTGCCGGAGGCGACCGAAGTCAGTACGAATGTGACTGGAACTGCCAGCCGATGCATGTGAGTGGCAACCAAAAAAAGGCGGCAGAGCTGTCGGAGTGGCCAAGGTTCGGCTGCCCTGCCATTTCCTGCAGGTAGAGGAGGAACATCTGTTCGTCTGGGCACGCGGGCAGGCGGGCGCGGAGAGACACATGTTGTTGCAGAATATTTTATCGGCCGAGCAGGGACAGAGTCGACGCCAGGGTGGTGGTCGGGCCCGGAAAGCTGGGCGGGCAAAGGCTACAGGGAGCTGCGGTCGGGATGAATGTGGTGTTCGGTTACATGCTACCGGGGATAGCGGAATCGGGCGTCGACTGGTTCAACCTGCACGAGAAGGCCTGCGTAGGTCTCAGGATTCCCAAAACGTTCGAGTTGACGAATAACGGGCGCATCGTATCAATAGGAACGGAATTGGTCAAGGGCTCTCTGCAAAAAGGGAATTATCGCCATTTTCCTTCATTCAGGGTGCCAGATAGTGGGATCGCGATATTTGGCCCGCGTCGGTTCGGTAATGGCCAAAGACCTAGCGGTACCTGAGGGCATCGGCGAACGCAGACTTGGAGGATTGCCTGCTGGGCGCCCGCACACACCTGCCCCATATCCACGTTACAGAAGGCAAGCCAGGATTGCCGGAAGATGTGCTGTACTTGAAGGCCAGCGATTACACCCCAGTTACCCTCGCGGAGGCGATCGCTGAGAAACCGGGAGTACATCGCATTGATAGGAAGGCATCTGATGTATCAGCACCGTGATTGATTCCGAAACACTGTGCCGCGCCGACGAATATAATACTGGTGCAATGCAGCGTCATCCGCCTAACACAATACTACCATGAACGTTCGTTTCCTGCTTGTCTCCGCCTGTGCTGTCATCTTGGCTGTAACTGGATTTGCTGGTTTCCAGCTGACAGCCCCGCCGGAAATCCCGGTGCCACAGAATCTCGTGGTGTCTGTCGATGACGACGGATTCGTGCAGCAATTACCAAATGCTTCGCTGTCAGTGCAGTCGACTGTGACTGAGGTCTGCGTACTGGAGGGCGATGCCACAGATAAGCGCAAATGCGAATTCTACCAGTGTTTGGAAGAGCTCTCTTGCGAGAACCCGACACGCTATGAGGATGAGGACAATGGCAATGTCGTGGTGATTTGCCGCTGATAAACTCTTACTCTAATCAGCGTCGTATCGGCTGCCTAGGAATTCCTGGTTAACGCTCGTTGGTCTCGGGCCTCTGAAGCGGACTCTCAGTGAATTGGCCGTGCGGTTGTTTCGTGAGGCTGCCGAAAGAGGACTCCAGGAAGCCCAATTCATTCTTGGCCAGGCTTATGTGCAGGGCGTCGGTGTCACACGGGACAGACGTGAGGCGTATGCATGGTTGCGAACGGCTGGCAGGCAAGGCCATGCTGAGGCACTGGAAAAAGCCGAAAAGATCCTCCCAAGTATGTCAGATACATCTCGGTGAGAAGCCAAGGCACTTTTCCGGAGGTACCAGAGACGGTTTGGCAATTTAGGTCAAGACTAAGATATTCGTCACCCAACTGATTGACACGCCCCTCCAGGGCCGTACATAGCATCTGAAAGCGCCTCTTATAGAGGTCCATAGATTCCACCCTGGTTCTCTCACTTGTTCTTTTGGAGTTGGTCGCCCTTGAGGGTGATTTCCGTCCGTTCCGCGACATGATAACAGGTCACGCTCTGCAGGGGTTGCTACGTTTCCAGCGTAGTCTCACGGGGCAGCTGGCCTAGATCGTAGCGAGATTGTAGCGTGCTGCCGTGTCTCCGGGGCTCTGCGCCGGCGACCTTAGGGAAAGACGGTCAGCGCATAGGAGCAAGGGGCTGTCGGTGTCTGCGACACCGATAAGGAAACGCGCCCGGGCACTGTGTCCGCCGGCTCCCACAGGCCAGGATCGTGCTCATGTCGGCTGATTCTGCTGCCGGCCGGGCCGGAACGCCCAAAGGGGGCCTCCCTCTCTTTCGGCAGAGCGCTGCCGCAGGCGCACCATTTACGTCTCGGTAAATGCAGGCGAGTATGCCCGGATTGCGCGCGATGCCGCGGCCTGCGATCGTCCGGTGGCGGCATACGTGCAGGAGGTGGTGCTGGGGCATGCGCTGACGCCGAAGGCGGACGGGGCGGCGTGAGCCGCACTATATCGGCGTTAACATCAACCAGCTGGCGCGTATGGCGAACCGGACAAAGCGCTTGGTGATGGCGCGTCGTCTGGAGCATCTGCTGCAGGAGCTCGAGGAAGCGAAGGCGGCACTACTAACGTGATAGGCAATGTCACTACTGGGAAAGACTTTCGCGGTCTGGCGCGGTACCTGACGCGCCGATCGGAGCGTGTGGCGTGGACGGGCACGCGCAACACGGTGGCCGAGGATGCACGCGGCGCGGCCGAGGAAATGGAGTTGATGTCGGAGCGGTCAACGTGCTGCAAGAAGCCGGTCTATCACCTTAGCCTGTCGTGGCCCGCGGAGGATGCGCCGACGCGCCGGGACAGCATGCGCAGGAGCTGTCGAACGGAGAGATCCGGGAGGCTGGTCGCACGGGAGCGCGGCCGTTTGTGGAACAGGTACGCGATCGCGCAGGAGAGCGCATAGCCGCGGCGTGCACGTGGGGCGAACTGGTACGTGCGCTGCAGGGAGAGTGGCTGCGCCTCGAGGAGCGGGAGCGGGGCCTGGTGGTCACGGACGGAGAGCGTCACGCATCGATGTCGAGGGTGAGCCGTGCGGGAGGCCGTCGCCGGCTGGAGGAGAAATATGGCCAGACGGTGGCGGCGTACTTGCGGGAGATGGAGCACCTAGGCAGGCAGCGGGGGCGTTTGCGCCGCGGCGGCCGGGGAGCTCCGGAGGGATATCGCAGGGTGCGGCCTCGTGTGCGTACGCTGTCGGAGCGGCGCTCGGAAGGGACGGCCTACGACCGGATGCGGCGGGAGGCCCACAGAAGGGTGCAGCGGCTCTTCAGGGGTAATGCCGTGCTTTGCAGGTTGCATGTGGACGTACAGGCATATCTGCAACTGCGCGAACGAGAGAAGGATCTGGAGCATGCCAGAAGAGAGCATGCCGCGGTCCGGGAAAGATGCCGGCAGGTGACCCAGGCCGATCGCAAGTCTGCAGATTTGTCATCCAGCTTCGACCGCAGCCTGGGGCGGGCATACGCATCTCTGGATCGGGCGCGCAGGATGTTTCTGGCCACGGCACAGAAGTGGGGGCGGGATTTCGCTTCCGGGGAAATGGAGCGCCGTCCTGAGCGTTTCGGGATGCTCCGGATGCAGGAGCAGCGCAGACTCTGGGGCATTGTGCGGATACTGGATCCGGCGCAGGCACGTCAGGGGGCGCGCTAGGCGGCAGACGTGGGATTACGGTATCTGGAGGTGGAGCGGGCCCGGATGCCGAGAGAGGAGCGGAAGCTGCTGTGGGATACGGAGGCTCGGCTTCGGGGCGGGGTACGGGAGCTGGAGCGGTGCGTGCAGGAGCTGCCGGACCGCCAGGAGCTCTTGTGCGCCGTAGGTGACCGCATGGCGGAGCTGGAGCCCGGGCAGGAACGGCTTATAACACGGGCGACAGGAGATATGGCATGGCGTACGATTCGAGATGCGGCAGACCCCGCTCTCAGGGTGCGGAATCGGCTTTTGCAATGGAGTCTCGAGCGCGGGAGGGGGCTGGAGCGGTAGGGATACAGCCCGAACAGGACGTTGGCATACCATGAGACGCATCTTGCGACCATGCAGCGATCAGAGAGGATCCGGCATCTGAAGCTGGGATGCAGAATGACATTGCGCCTTGAGACTGCCCTGATGAGGCAAATAGGGGGTTTCTCATCTGTTGCCTGAGCGCATGTCGCGGGTGCCGGGCCCGGAGACATCCCTCAAAGGGCGGCGAGCATGGTTACGTGTTGTCGATGGCCGGCCACGCCGTGCTTCGAAGGCGCATGCCTCCGTGCCG
This sequence comes from Rhodothermales bacterium, assembly GCA_965216255.1. Taxonomy (GTDB): domain Bacteria; phylum Bacteroidota; class Rhodothermia; order Rhodothermales; family Bin80. The sequence goes on along the minus strand of OZ244148.1, from coordinate 239,098 downwards.
CCTACGGTGAAGAATCCATGGTAGCGGAGTATGTTATTGTGCATGCACGTATTGTGCGCACACGGATACGAGAGGTCCCCTGTATGCTGTTGGAGACAGCCCAGGCAGAGGCGCCACTTGCGATTGGAGGGTGCCGCGTTGGATGACGGATCGGATCGCTTGCGGCCATGGCGGCAGAGGCCATCCGGCGCGTAGTCAGCGTTGCCGGCATTCCGGTAGCGGGGCCGGATCAGGTCATCGCGATCGATCCACCAAGGCCGTAGCTGCAGGCTACTTCGCCTGTTGAGGCGAACCCAAGACGAACCAGTATTCAAAAGAGGCTGGATTGGGTGTACAGGGTAGGTTGCATCGCCTCTCAGCGATAGATCGGAGTAAGTAAGGCCGGTTGGCAAGGGCGGAGAATCGCCTGCACGTTGCCTTGAGGTGGGAATCATATGGGGTAGTTTTCATTATCCTTTATACATGTCATATCTTATTATAGTGCTTGTAATGGTCTTTCCATGCGTTCTCGTTGAATTCAATATTGTCACGAACGCATGCAACGTATACTCTGGAGTACCCTGTTGGCGCTCACGGCCCTGCCCGTGGGAGGCGCCGCCGCCGACTGCGCCGAAGACCCGGCTTTATCTCTATACACTCATAGCGCTTCGGACACGCTCACCATTGGCCTGGGCGTCGGCATGACATTGCGCCTTGAGACTGCCCTGATGAGGCAAATAGGGGGTTTCTCATCTGTCGCCTGAGCGCATGTCGCGGGTACCGGGCCCGGAGACATCCCTCAAAGGGCGGCGAGCATGGTTACGTGTTGTCGATGGCCGGCCACGCCGTGCTTCGAAGGCGCATGCCTCCGTGCCGCCTACGGTGAAGAATCCATGGTAGCGGAGTATGTTATTGTGCATGCACGTATTGTGCACACACGGATACGAGATGTCCCCTGTACGCTGTTGGAGACAGCCCAGGCAGAGGCGCCACTTGCGATTGGAGGGTGACGCGCTGGATGACGGATCGGACCGCTTGCGGCCATGGCGGCAGAGGCCATCCGGCGCGTAGTCAGCGTTGCCGGCATTCCGGTAGCGGGGCCGGATCAGGTCATCGCGATCGATCCACCAAGGCCGTAGCTGCAGGCTACTTCGCCTGTTGAGGCGAACCCAAGACGAACCAGTATTCAAAAGAGGCTGGATTGGGTGTACAGGGTAGGTTGCATCGCCTCTCAGCGATAGATCGGAGTAAGTAAGGCCGGTTGGGAAGGGCGGAGAATCGCCTGCACGTTGCCTTGAGGTGGGAATCATATGGGGTAGTTTTCATTATCCTTTATACATGTCATATCTTATTATAGTGCTTGTAATGGTCTTTCCATGCGTTCTCGTTGAATTCAATATTGTCACGAACGCATGTAACATATACTCTGGAGTACCCTGTTGGCGCTCACGGCCCTGCCCGTGGGAGGCGCCGGCGCCGACTGCGCCGAAGACCCGGCTTTATCTCTATACACTCATAGCGCTTCGGACACGCTCACCATTGGCCTGGGCGTCGGCATGACATTGCGCCTTGAGACTGCCCTGATGAGGCAAATAGGGGGTTTCTCATCTGTCGCCTGAGCGCATGTCGCGGGTACCGGGCCCGGAGACATCCCTCAAAGGGCGGCGAGCATGGTTACGTGTTGTCGATGGCCGGCCACGCCGTGCTTCGAAGGCGCATGCCTCCGTGCCGCCTACGGTGAAGAATCCATCGTAGCGGAGCATGTTTTAGTGCATGCACGTATTGTGCACACACGGATACGAGAGGTCCCCTGTACGCTGTTGGAGACAGCCCAGGCAGAGGCGCCACTTGCGATTGGAGGGTGCCGCGTTGGATGACGGATCGGATCGCTTGTGGCCATGGCGGCAGAGGCCATCCGGCGCGTAGTCAGCGTTGCCTGCATTCCGGTATCGGGGCCGGATCAGGTCATCGCGATCGATCCACCAAGGCCGTAGCTGCAGGCTACTTCGCCTGTTGAGGCGAACCCAAGACGAACCAGTATTCAAAAGAGGCTGGATTGGGTGTACAGGGTAGGTTGCATCGCCTCTCAGCGATAGATCGGAGTAAGTAAGGCCGGTTGGGAAGGGCGGAGAATCGCCTGCACGTTGCCTTGAGGTGGGAATCATATGGGGTAGTTTTCATTATCCTTTATACATGTCATATCTTATTATAGTGCTTGTAATGGTCTTTCCATGCGTTCTCGTTGAATTCAATATTGTCACGAACGCATGCAACGTATACTCTGGAGTACCCTGTTGGCGCTCACGGCCCTGCCCGTGGGAGGCGCCGCCGCCGACTGCGCCGAAGACCCGGCTTTATCTCTATACACTCATAGCGCTTCGGACACGCTCACCATTGGCCTGGGCGTCGGCATAACATTGCGCCTTGAGACTGCCCTGATGAGGCAAATAGGGGGTTTCTCATCTGTCGACTGAGCGCATGTCGCGGGTACCGGGCCCGGAGACATCCCTCAAAGGGCGGCGAGCATGGTTACGTGTTGTCGATGGCCGGCCACGCCGTGCTTCGAAGGCGCATGCCTCCGTGCCGCCTACGGTGAAGAATCCATGGTAGCGGAGCATGTTTTAGTGTATGCACGTATTGTGCACACATGGATACGAGAGGTCCCCTGTATGCTGTTGGAGACAGCCCAGGCAGAGGCGCCACTTGCGATTGGAGGGTGCCGCGTTGGATGACGGATCGGATCGCTTGCGGCCATGGCGGCAGAGGCCATCCGGCGCGTAGTCAGCGTTGCCGGCATTCCGGTAGCGGGGCCGGATCAGGTCATCGCGATCGATCCACCAAGGCCGTAGCTGCAGGCTACTTCGCCTGTTGAGGCGAACCCAAGACGAACCAGTATTCGAAAGAGGCTGGATTGGGTGTACAGGGTAGGTTGCATCGCCTCTCAGCGATAGATCGGAGTAAGTAAGGCCGGTTGGCAAGGGCGAAGAATCGCCTGCACGTTGCCTTGAGGTGGGAATCATATGGGGTAGTTTTCGTTATCCTTTATACATGTCATATCTTATTATAGTGCTTGTAATGGTCTTTCCATGCGTTCTCGTTGAATTCAATATTGTCACGAACGCATGCAACGTATACTCTGGAGTACCCTGTTGGCGCTCACGGCCCTGCCCGTGGGAGGCGCCGCCGCCGACTGCGCCGAAGACCCGGCTTTATCTCTTTACGCTCATAGCGCTTCGGACACGCTCACCATTGGCCTGGGCGTCGGCATGACATTGCGCCTTGAGACTGCCCTGATGAGGCAAATAGGGGGTTTCTCATCTGTCGCCTGAGCGCATGTCGCGGGTACCGGGCCCGGAGACATCCCTCAAAGGGCGGCGAGCATGGTTACGTGTTGTCGATGGCCGGCCACGCCGTGCTTCGAAGGCGCATGCCTCCGTGCCGCCTACGGTGAAGAATCCATCGTAGCGGAGCATGTTTTAGTGCATGCACGTATTGTGCACACACGGATACGAGAGGTCCCCTGTACGCTGTTGGAGACAGCCCAGGCAGAGGCGCCACTTGCGATTGGAGGGTGACGCGCTGGATGACGGATCGGACCGCTTGCGGCCATGGCGGCAGAGGCCATCCGGCGCGTAGTCAGCGTTGCCGGCATTCCGGTAGCGGGGCCGGATCAGGTCATCGCGATCGATCCACCAGGGCCGTAGCTGCAGGCTACTTCGCCTGTTGAGGCGAACCCAAGACGAACCAGTATTCAAAAGAGGCTGGATTGGGTGTACAGGGTAGGTTGCATCGCCTCTCAGCGATAGATCGGAGTAAGTAAGGCCGGTTGGGAAGGGCGGAGAATCGCCTGCACGTTGCCTTGAGGTGGGAATCATATGGGGTAGTTTTCATTATCCTTTATACATGTCATATCTTATTATAGTGCTTGTAATGGTCTTTCCATGCGTTCTCGTTGAATTCAATATTGTCACGAACGCATGCAACATATACTCTGGAGTACCCTGTTGGCGCTCACGGCCCTGCCCGTGGGAGGCGCCGCCGCCGACTGCGCCGAAGACCCGGCTTTATCTCTATACACTCATAGCGCTTCGGACACGCTCACCATTGGCCTGGGCGTCGGCATGACATTGCGCCTTGAGACTGCCCTGATGAGGCAAATAGGGGGTTTCTCATCTGTCGACTGAGCGCATGTCGCGGGTACCGGGCCCGGAGACATCCCTCAAAGGGCGGCGAGCATGGTTACGTGTTGTCGATGGCCGGCCACGCCGTGCTTCGAAGGCGCATGCCTCCGTGCCGCCTACGGTGAAGAATCCATCGTAGCGGAGCATGTTTTAGTGCATGCACGTATTGTGCACACACGGATACGAGAGGTCCCCTGTACGCTGTTGGAGACAGCCCAGGCAGAGGCGCCACTTGCGATTGGAGGGTGACGCGTTGGATGACGGATCGGATCGCTTGCGGCCATGGCGGCAGAGGCCATCCGGCGCGTAGTCAGCGTTGCCGGCATTCCGGTAGCGGGGCCGGATCAGGTCATCGCGATCGATCCACCAAGGCCGTAGCTGCAGGCTACTTCGCCTGTTGAGGCGAACCCAAGACGAACCAGTATTCAAAAGAGGCTGGATTGGGTGTACAGGGTAGGTTGCATCGCCTCTCAGCGATAGATCGGAGTAAGTAAGGCCGGTTGGCAAGGGCGGAGAATCGCCTGCACGTTGCCTTGAGGTGGGAATCATATGGGGTAGTTTTCATTATCCTTTATACATGTCATATCTTATTATAGTGCTTGTAATGGTCTTTCCATGCGTCCTCGTTGAATTCAATATTGTCACGAACGCATGCAACATATACTCTGGAGTACCCTGTTGGCGCTCACGGCCCTGCCCGTGGGAGGCGCCGGCGCCGACTGCGCCGAAGACCCGGCTTTATCTCTATACACTCATAGCGCTTCGGACACGCTCACCATTGGCCTGGGCGTCGGCATGACATTGCGCCTTGAGACTGCCCTGATGAGGCAAATAGGGGGTTTCTCATCTGTCGCCTGAGCGCATGTCGCGGGTGCCGGGCCCGGAGACATCCCTCAAAGGGCGGCGAGCATGGTTACGTGTTGTCGATGGCCGGCCACGCCGTGCTTCGAAGGCGCATGCCTCCGTGCCGCCTACGGTGAAGAATCCATGGTAGCGGAGCATGTTTTAGTGTATGCACGTATTGTGCACACATGGATACGAGAGGTCCCCTGTATGCTGTTGGAGACAGCCCAGGCAGAGGCGCCACTTGCGATTGGAGGGTGCCGCGTTGGATGACGGATCGGATCGCTTGCGGCCATGGCGGCAGAGGCCATCCGGCGCGTAGTCAGCGTTGCCGGCATTCCGGTAGCGGGGCCGGATCAGGTCATCGCGATCGATCCACCAAGGCCGTAGCTGCAGGCTACTTCGCCTGTTGAGGCGAACCCAAGACGAACCAGTATTCGAAAGAGGCTGGATTGGGTGTACAGGGTAGGTTGCATCGCCTCTCAGCGATAGATCGGAGTAAGTAAGGCCGGTTGGCAAGGGCGAAGAATCGCCTGCACGTTGCCTTGAGGTGGGAATCATATGGGGTAGTTTTCATTATCCTTTATACATGTCATATCTTATTATAGTGCTTGTAATGGTCTTTCCATGCGTTCTCGTTGAATTCAATATTGTCACGAACGCATGCAACGTATACTCTGGAGTACCCTGTTGGCGCTCACGGCCCTGCCCGTGGGAGGCGCCGCCGCCGACTGCGCCGAAGACCCGGCTTTATCTCTTTACGCTCATAGCGCTTCGGACACGCTCACCATTGGCCTGGGCGTCGGCATGACATTGCGCCTTGAGACTGCCCTGATGAGGCAAATAGGGGGTTTCTCATCTGTCGCCTGAGCGCATGTCGCGGGTACCGGGCCCGGAGACATCCCTCAAAGGGCGGCGAGCATGGTTACGTGTTGTCGATGACCGGCCACGCCGTGCTTCGAAGGCGCATGCCTCCGTGCCGCCTACGGTGAAGAATCCATGGTAGCGGAGTATGTTATTGTGCATGCACGTATTGTGCACACACGGATACGAGAGGTCCCCTGTATGCTGTTGGAGACAGCCCAGGCAGAGGCGCCACTTGCGATTGGAGGGTGCCGCGCTGGATGACGGATCGGACCGCTTGCGGCCATGGCGGCAGAGGCCATCCGGCGCGTAGTCAGCGTTGCCTGCATTCCGGTATCGGGGCCGGATCAGGTCATCGCGATCGATTCACCAGGGCCGTAGCTGCAGGCTACTTCGCCTGTTGAAGCGAACCCAAGACGAACCAGTATTCAAAAGAGGCTGGATTGGGTGTACAGGGTAGGTTGCATCGCCTCTCAGCGATAGATCGGAGTAAGTAAGGCCGGTTGGGAAGGGCGGAGAATCGCCTGCACGTTGCCTTGAGGTGGGAATCATATGGGGTAGTTTTCATTATCCTTTATACATGTCATATCTTATTATAGTGCTTGTAATGGTCTTTCCATGCGTTCTCGTTGAATTCAATATTGTCACGAACGCATGCAACATATACTCTGGAGTACCCTGTTGGCGCTCACGGCCCTGCCCGTGGGAGGCGCCGCCGCCGACTGCGCCGAAGACCCGGCTTTATCTCTATACACTCATAGCGCTTCGGACACGCTCACCATTGGCCTGGGCGTCGGCATGACATTGCGCCTTGAGACTGCCCTGATGAGGCAAATAGGGGGTTTCTCATCTGTCGACTGAGCGCATGTCGCGGGTACCGGGCCCGGAGACATCCCTCAAAGGGCGGCGAGCATGGTTACGTGTTGTCGATGGCCGGCCACGCCGTGCTTCGAAGGCGCATGCCTCCGTGCCGCCTACGGTGAAGAATCCATCGTAGCGGAGCATGTTTTAGTGCATGCACGTATTGTGCACACACGGATACGAGAGGTCCCCTGTACGCTGTTGGAGACAGCCCAGGCAGAGGCGCCACTTGCGATTGGAGGGTGACGCGTTGGATGACGGATCGGATCGCTTGCGGCCATGGCGGCAGAGGCCATCCGGCGCGTAGTCAGCGTTGCCGGCATTCCGGTAGCGGGGCCGGATCAGGTCATCGCGATCGATCCACCAAGGCCGTAGCTGCAGGCTACTTCGCCTGTTGAGGCGAACCCAAGACGAACCAGTATTCAAAAGAGGCTGGATTGGGTGTACAGGGTAGGTTGCATCGCCTCTCAGCGATAGATCGGAGTAAGTAAGGCCGGTTGGCAAGGGCGGAGAATCGCCTGCACGTTGCCTTGAGGTGGGAATCATATGGGGTAGTTTTCATTATCCTTTATACATGTCATATCTTATTATAGTGCTTGTAATGGTCTTTCCATGCGTCCTCGTTGAATTCAATATTGTCACGAACGCATGCAACATATACTCTGGAGTACCCTGTTGGCGCTCACGGCCCTGCCCGTGGGAGGCGCCGGCGCCGACTGCGCCGAAGACCCGGCTTTATCTCTATACACTCATAGCGCTTCGGACACGCTCACCATTGGCCTGGGCGTCGGCATAACATTGCGCCTTGAGACTGCCCTGATGAGGCAAATAGGGGGTTTCTCATCTGTCGCCTGAGCGCATGTCGCGGGTACCGGGCCCGGAGACATCCCTCAAAGGGCGGCGAGCATGGTTACGTGTTGTCGATGGCCGGCCACGCCGTGCTTCGAAGGCGCATGCCTCCGTGCCGCCTATGGTGAAGAATCCATGGTAGCGGAGCATGTTTTTGTGCATGCACGTATTGTGCACACACGGATACGAGAGGTCCCCTGTACGCTGTTGGAGACAGCCCAGGCAGAGGCGCCACTTGCGAGTGGAGGGTGACGCGCTGGATGACGGATCGGACCGCTTGGGGCCATGGCGGCAGAGGCCATCCGGCGCGTAGTCAGCGTTGCCGGCATTCCGGTAGCGGGGCCGGATCGGATCATCGCGATCGATTCACCAGGGCCGTAGCTGCAGGCTACTTCGCCTGTTGAAGCGAACCCAAGACGAACCAGTATTCAAAAGAGGCTGGATTTGGGTGTACAGGGTAGGTTGCATCGCCTCTCAGCGATAGATCGGAGTAAGTAAGGCCGGTTGGCAAGGGCGGAGAATCGCCTGCACGTTGCCTTGAGGTGGGAACCATATGGGGTAGTTTACATTACCCTTTATACATGTCATATCTTATTATAGTGCTTGTAATGGTCTTTCCATGCGTTCTCGTTGAATTCAATATTGTCACGAACGCATGCAACATATACTCTGGAGTACCCTGTTGGCGCTCACGGCCCTGCCCGTGGGAGGCGCTGCCGCCGACTGCGCCGAAGACCCGGCTTTATCTCTTTACGCTCTTGCGCTTCGGCCATGCAGCCTGCTATTGGCTTGGGCGTCGCCGTAAGTTGGTCAGCTTCAGCCTTGCCTGCTATTTCGAGGGGACGGGGCTCAGCTACGAGGTCTCCTCGGGCAATAGCGCCATAGATGTGCTGGGGCGCCTGGTAGTGACGCTCGTTGACGAAGTCATGCCATCCGGCCATTATGAGGTGCACCTCGACGGTGGGAATCTTCCCAGTGGCACGTACATCATACGCATGGACACGGGACACCAACAGCGGAGCAGAATCGTACAACTCATCAAGTGACGGGACGCCGATGTACATTGTAGGCCACAATTATTCCTGGGCGCGCAGTGCGCTACTGTTTGGGCAACGGTATGTGTTCATTGCTGCGCTGGTATTGGCTAGAGCCCCGTTTGCCGGACAAAATGCCAGTGCGCAGGTATGGTCGGTAAAGTTACCAAGCCTTGCAGTTGACCTGCGTGGTTTGGATGTAGACGGTTTGGGGAACGTTTATGCAACGGGGAGGGCAGCGTGGCCGCGAGTTGATTCATCAAGTGGATACTTGGCTCGAGTCGATGAGTATGGGCACATGGTATGGATTCGGCAAGTAGCTGCGGACGCATTCCTGGCTCAGCGCTTCTGGATAGGAATCGGGATGGCCGTTGTCACCGGCGGCCAAGGGCCTGTAGGCTTCGCGGGCGTGGACTTCACCTTTGATGCCGGTATGTACAGTTCCGGTGGCGTATCGCTGGCATCGTACGATCCTGACGGTGGTCCGTCTTGGTCAAGAACGATCGGCTTCCCTAATGCCCCCTATTATTTTCTGTTTCCCGGTTACATCCAGGGAATAGACGTGGATGCGGAGGGCAATATTTATGTAGCGGGTGTATTCGCTGACACGCTTTTTGCTGGACCGCATGTGATCACTCCGACTTTGCCCCCTTGGATCGGATGGTTTGTATCAGTATTTGTTGCCAAGTATACGTCGGCTGGGGAGATTGCCTGGGCCCGCGTAGTTGGCGAACGAGGACACTTGGGAACTTGGGAACTCCCTCCAATGGCGGCCTTTGACGTAGACGCAAACGGCAACATGTACCTTCAAGGATACTTCCTCGCCGGAGCAGAGTTTGCAGTAGCAGGAACGGATACGGTGACACTTGGGAAGGATACGCATGTGTTGGTGTCTCTCGATGGCACTGGCGATATACGGTGGGCGCTTCCTGTTTTTGAGGGTTCCACTCACTCCGAGAAAATGTTCTTGCAGGTGTCTGAACGTCAGAATGCAGTGGGAGTGGTGCGGCATTTGGTAACTTCCCTAGGTTCCAACGTAACGCTAACCTGGTTCTCGCTTGACGGGATGCTCCTGTCTACGCAATCGCTATTTCGAGGAGATTCGGTAAAGCTCAAAGACTTTACCATAGACTCGCAGGCCAGCAAATACGTTACTGGCACATTCAAGGGCACACGTCTTTGGACGGATGACTTTGAGCTTTCCGCTCCCGAGAATTACCGCGAGGGGTACTTTAACAATTCTCGTGATGGCTTCGTAGCGGAATACGATCTAGCGGGAAATTTCGTCAGGGTCGTGCATGTGACTGGGGTTGATAATCAAGAGATAACGAGCATTGCCGTGAATGCGTCGGATGAGCTGCTGGTCGGCGGCTATTTCGACAGAATTGCCATTCTGGGCATGGACACGCTTAATGCAGAGGGCTATTCGGGCGCCTTCATTGCCAATTATGGCTCGTCCGGACTGGTGGATCGGGTGACAGAGCAGGTGGACGCTGCATATTCGGAGGCCGTGATACTGCACCCGAACTACCCCAATCCGTTTGGGGACGGAACGGACATTGGTTTCAGGCTTCCGTCGCCAGCCGAGGTGCGGATACGCGTATACGATATCACCGGGCGCATGGTGGACGAGCTAGGGGGCCGCCGCTTTTCCGGGGGCGAGCACCTGGTCCGCATTGAGGCCGCAGCGCTTTCCTCGGGATTGTACTACTACCGCCTGACGGCGCTTGGCCAGACACGTGTCGGCAGTATGCTTCTGGTCAGATAAACGGTGTCGTTCTGAAAGTGGCCCTTTACGGGGAGCCTCGAGAACTGCATCCAGGTTCCGGGAAATGACGCAGCTTGTGCCGTGAACCTACTTCTCCAGCAGCCGCGCCACGGCCCCGTGTCCGGCGCGTGCGCTGCGGGCATAGTGGGCTGGCATGGAAGGAGACTTCCAGCACCTGGCCTGCTGCAGTTCGACAAGACTGGCCCCTCGCTCTGCCAGGCTGTGGGCGCATCCCGTGCGGCTGCTGTGCCCGGAGTAGTTGTCGATGAGCCCGGCCGCCCGTGCGGCGGCCCATATACGCTCAAAAGCGGCATTTCGGGGGTGTGATAGGGCGCTCAGAGGTGGGTGAGCGCCGATGCCGTCCGGCTCGACGCTTGCGTCCGCCCATGTGAGCGCCTCGGCCTCGCTGCGTCTGAGCAGCGCATCGCGCATGACGCGGATGATCGCAGTGTCGAGCCGGCCGCGCATCTTGGCCTGGGCCTCGTCCTCCGTGTTTAGGGTATCACGAACATTTGTGCGCAAATGAGTGCTAAGCAGCCGATTCAGAGCTGGATTAGGCTGTGGTCGATGACATACTCACCGTAGAGGATCACATTGTCCCACGTGATTGGACTGATATGCTGGATCAGCGACCAATCCAGATCCGTCGCTGGATCGCATTGTAGGAGCACCCGGTGGATCTCCTTGGCCTGCCAGTAGATGATACAGGCAAGGATCAGCATCAGTGCATTGCACGGGTTGCGCTGTTCCAACCAATCTCGCTTGTTAAGCCGGCCTCGCTTTCCATAGTTGAGGTCCCGAGCCAAGGCACAGATCTGTTCACTCTTGAGCAAGCCGCTCCAGGTTGTCGCGTCAGCAGGTTCAAGGATGCCTTGTTGCCGGAGGAACTCCTTAATTTGCGCCATGATGGCATGGCTCTGCTCCTGGCGGCAGGCTTGTTCAAAGACAAAGTGGGAGACCGCCTCGCCTTCTGCCTCGCTGAAACGTGTGCGGCCGAGATGTCTTCGGATCCTTTCCTGGTGCTCGGATAAGCTCATACGCCGGCGGCTGTAGTCGGCAATCTTCGCCGTCGGGATGTCGACTTGGATGCTTACGCAGGCCAGGATCTCATCAATGACATCGAAGGGTTGTTGCATCGGGAACCGGTTCAAGAGCCGCACGAAGGGCAACTGATACGCGAATCCGAGTCGGCTATAGTCGCGTCGGCACGGCCGAATCTGTTCGACAGTGCCGGTTTGTTGGGCCTGGGCGTTGAGTTGCTCGCGGGTGTAGCCGGTCATAGGCATCGGTTCACAAAAACGATCCTTTCGTCGAACCATCCACGACGGACCCCAATTCAGAATGGATCCATCGGAAAGATATGCAGGCCTGCTTTTGTTGCATGGGGTCTTGGTATCATTCGACAGAGCAGGAGACCATCCAGGCTACCTCAGTCTGGCCGGGAGAAAGGTCGTTGCGGGCGCCGATTATTGGTTCACGGCGAATACAAAACATACTGGCATTGGGGTGCATTCGAGCGGCCGCTGCGCATGTGCGGCGCCCCGGAAAGAGGCCGGATCCGGCAGGGATGCCTATATGTGCTGGCGCCCACACACATGCGCCTCAAACCGCCCGTAACTCCCGAAATAGGGCCGGAATGCGGCAATAGCGGCCCCAAGAACGCCCCTGAAGTGTCCACCTGGCTGGTTAAATCGCGCCCGGCCGCATCCTTGCGCAACAAAGGCCGCGAAAACCGCGCCTTACCGCACGCCGATAAAGCGGCCCGCATGCACGCTCGTGCCCTCGGGCGATGCCGCGACAAGGCGGTAGAGATACAGCCCCGAGGAGAGGGCATCCCCGCTCACTTCAATTGTCCGGCTCCGTCCCGCGGCCAGGGCCTTTTCCGGCAGCATAAGCACGCGCCTTCCCGCCAGATCGAGCACTTCCACCGCCACCCGGGCGGGCCAGGGAAGGTCGAATGCCAGGCTGGTGGCCTCACGGAAAGGATTGGGATAGTTGCCGTACACGGCGAATTCGGAGGGGATGTCCTCTGTGCCGATAGCGTGCACGGGCGAAATAACCTCCATGGAGAAGGTAAGGCTGTCCGCGAGGCCGTCGGCATCGGTGGCGGCGAACGTGTACGCGGTCTTGTCCATCAGTTCGGTTGGCGTGCCGCTGATGGCACGGGTCGAGTCGTCAAATACCAGTCCTGCCGGCAGCGCGGGCGCGAGGCTGTAGGCATAGGGTTCGCTGCCGCCGGCTGCCGGGGGGAAGACCAGCGGCGCAATGGCCTCGTCGCGGGTAAAGCTCACATCCGGGATGTCTTCCGCAAAGTACACGCCTGTGCAGGTGGGGCCGCGAACGCGCGCAATGCTGCCAAGCCACGTTTGGAAGGCTTCGTCCTGGGGTGCGCAAAGCTCTTGGCCGCCAAAAAGCAGGCTTTCCAAGTTCACCAATTGCAGAAAGCTCCGCGGCAATACACCGGTCAGGTTATTGTTGCTCAAGTCCAGCCTTTCCAAATTCTCCAAATTCCCAAAATCCCTTGGGACAGCCCCAGATAGTGCATTGTCGCTGAGATGCAAGCTGGTCAAGTTGGTGAGGTTGCCCAATTCCGAGGGAATCTGCCCGGAAAGAGAATTTCTGTCCAAGGCCATCCATTTTAACTGAGAAAGGCCCGCCAATTCCCTTGGAATCGGTCCGGAAAGGTCGTTGTTGCCCAGAAGCAACCACACTAACTGTGAAAGCTTTCCCACCCCCTTGGGTGTCGATCCGGAAAAGGAATTGCTTTGCATCGTCAGAAGCCGTAGCTGCGAGAGATTACCCACCTCTTCAGGGATTTCACCCTCGAGAGCATTGGAATTGAGATCCAGTATTTGCAACTGCGTGAGATCCCACAATGTGGCAGGAATCGTCCCAGAAAGTTCGTTGCCGCGTAGCTCCAATTTTTGCAGCTGCGAGAGACTTCCCAGTTCAGCGGGTATCGATCCGGAAAGAGCGTTGTATTCCAGATTCAGTTTTTTCAATCGAGTGAGATTTCCCAGTTCAGCAGGGATGGCGCCCGAAAGATGGTTCCATTTGAGATTCAGCGTAACGAGCCGAGCCAGGCTCCCCAATTCCTTCGGGATCGGTCCGGATAAATCGTTATGGTACAGCGACAGCTCTACGAGCAGCAACAGGTTGGCAATTTCACGGGGAATCTCGCCGGAAAGGGAATTGCGGTACAACCGGAGCCATCGCAACTGCGACAGCTTGCCTAATTCGCCGGGAATCGGTCCCGAAAGGTTGTTTTCCCACAGAGACAGCCAGTGCAGGTTCGGAAGGTTTCCCAGTTCGCCGGGAATCGATCCCGAAAGAGCATTCTTGCTCAGCCACAGCGATCGCACCTGCTCAAGGTTGCCCAGCTCCTTCGGTATGGAGCCGGAAAGGGAATTCTCGTGCAAGGACAGAACCTTCAGCTGCGAAAGGCTGCCTAGTTCGCCCGGAATTGCTCCCGAGAGCTCATTGCCCGAAAGGTACAGTTGTTGCAATTGCGCAAGATTGCCCAGTTGACCTGGGACCACTCCGGAAAGAGCATTCTTGTGCAAGTACAGCCTGTTCAACTGCGAGAGCTGGCCCAATTCACCGGGAACGGTCCCTGAAAGGCCGTTGTTGTCCAGCGCAAGCACGCGCAGGCGTGGGAGATTGCCTAATTCCTTTGGGATTTCCCCGGAAAGATCATTCTCGTCCAACAGCAATTCCTGCAACTGCACAAGCTGTCCGACTTCGCTCGGGATTGCCCCGGAAAGCGAATTAAAGCGCATATTCATCCACAGCAGGTTGGAGAGGTTGCCAAGCGCTTCCGGTAGCGCCCCGGACAAGTTGTTGGATTGCAAACCGAGCCCTACCAGCCAATCCTGTCGCACTTTAACCCCGTGCCATTGAGCCAGCTCATGCAGCGCAGGTGTCGCGGAAATGTCCCAGCCGCGATTGTTGCTCCACTCTTCGCCACCTGTGTCGATGTACAGCGCACTGAGAGCACCGTGCAAGGCTTCCGGGTTCCTGTTTATGCCCAGTGAAATCTGGTCGACCTCGTCGGAAAACGCACCGGCACGAATACGTGCATAGAATCGCACCCTGCTGTTTAACGGTGCATCGGAAGCTACCGAAAAGCTCAGCGTAACTTCCGCCGAATCGCCACCAGGCAAGCTGCCTATCACATGCTCCGCCGCTGACTGATCTATGTACGGATACGATTCAAATGCTGTCAGTCCGACGGTCAACTGACGGGCGTCCGCGAGATGATTCACTACCGTAGCCTTGATAGTTACCTGCTCTCCTGGGGCAATGTGCCCGTCTCCATCTGCGTCTGTCGATGCCCACCGATGTATGCGCACGCCCGGATGTACAGGTGCTTGTACGGCCGCTTCGGCGTTGACGAATCCGCGCCCCAGCCGTCCTGCATATCCAGGATTCTCAGCGTTGATGCTCTCGCTCGCAAGCCGCACCTGCTCCCGAAGCGCATCCGGTGAGAGATCCGGATACCGGGTCTTCGCCAGTGCGGCTACGCCACTTACCAGCGGAGCCGCAAGCGATGTGCCGATAACGGATTGACTGTACTCGCCGTCGGGAGCCGTGGTTACGATTCCTTCCCCGGGCGCAAACACGTTCAACCGCTTACCGTAATTCGAAAACGACGCCTTCCCGCGCGAATCCCTGGCCGTCGCGCCCACCGACAGGACGCGGGGATGAATCGCCGGATAAATCGGGATTACATCGATGCTCCAGTTGTTATTGCCTGCCGCTGCTACTACCAGTGCCCCCATGTCGGTGGCAAGATCCAGGGTCTGCGCGATCATCTGCAGCTCCTGGTCTTGTGGCCACCCTGACCAGCTTACGTTTATGATGTCGGCCCCGTTGGCCGCGGCATACAGAATGCCTTCGTAGCCATGACAAACAACGTCCTGATGCCGGCAGCTGACGTTGACATGCATCAGCTCGGCATTCCAGGCCGCACCGGCTATACCCGCCTTGTTGTCGGTCACTGCGCTTGCCGCTCCCGCGGTGGCTGTTCCGTGCCACGCGCCATCGGGCGTCTCAGGAAGCCCCGCAGGATCGTTGTCGGTATCATCTTCATTGGCAAAATTGGCCCCGTGGACATCATCGATGAAGCCGTTGTTGTCATCGTCGTCGCCATTGCCAGGAATTTCATCCTCATTCGTCCATACGTTGGCGCGAAGATCCTCGTGGCGCCAGTCCCCTCCTCCGTCCACTATGGCAATTACCGCCGGTGGATTGCCGTCCTCCCCCTTGACAATGTCCCAGGCTTCCGGCAGCCTCAAGTGCCGTAGATAGGCCTGCTCACCAAAAAGCGAATCATCGGGAAGGGCCATGGGACCCACGTAACGGTTAATGAGCGCAGGTTCGGCATAGGTTACACCCTCGGCAACCGCCAGCGCTTTCGCAACACGCAAGGGATCCTCGTCAGCGCTGTAGCGCACGTAGTAGGTGCGGCGCAGCGCCATCAGGTTGCGTTCGGTCTCAGGCCTGGGCTCCACATGGTCCAGAAACGCAAACGGACGTTCGATGGAGACGACCCCGAACGGGGACGCCGCGCGGTCAAAGGCAGCCAGCCCCGTCTTGGCGGCTCCTTCCTGGATTGCGGTGCCGTGATCGAACTGGACCACGACCACGCCGGCCTGGAACGCCGGCTCTTCCTGCGCCAGGGCCGCCGGCGCAAAAAAGGCCAAAGCCCACAGAAGGGCTATCCGGGCGAAAGGCCGGATGCTCCGGGATCCGCATGTCGATAGAGGGACCCTCATTGGGCGCGCGCTGGCGGAAGGATGCATGCTGCAGGCGTAGTCGGAGCAAATGGGGCTACGGCCTCGGATATACGCGCGCCCGCAGGGCGGGTGCCGATTTGCCCTACCGGTGCGAATCCTCCGCCGTGGCCGCACCGCACGGGGCTGTGCGTCTCGAGTCTGCCACGCAACCGTGTGCAAGGCCGTCTTCGCCACTTGCCATCCCTTAACCACGGACAGGCGTTGACATCACCACCGCAGCGCCGCGCGCGCCGTAAGTCCGTAGCTGACGGGTCGCCAGGGGGAACTCTCCCAGGCCGTGCCGGCGGCAGACACCGTAAATCCCGACTGCGTGGCTACTTCGTAGCCCAGGCGGTAGTCCCGGCCGCTGCCTCGCAGGGTTACGGCGAGAATCGGTCTGGCCACGCCAACGCCGTTTGCCAGGGGCGTGCCGTAGCCCAGACGCACTTCGATGCGCTTCCGGCCCGGCATGCCGATTGCCGCATCGGCAATAGCGTCATGGCGCCAGAGCGCCTGCCTGCCTCCCGAACGTGCGGCCCCCCACACCGGACGGATCTCCGCCGTGGGGCCGAGTCCCTGCGGCGCGCCGTAGTGCAGCGCCGCCGCTACGCCCCATTCCGCCAGCTCGCTGCTTGCATGCGTCAATAGGCCGCGGCTGCTGAGCTCTGCCCGCAGTCTGCCTCCCGAATGCTGCAGGCGCAGACCGCCCCCCGCTTCCAGTCCCAGCCCCGTCTCGGCATCCCCGCCGTCGTGCCGAAGCGCTGCCTCCAGGTACGGACGCAAGGACCGGCCGAGTGCCACGCTGCCTTCCATCCCCGCACGGATCCGACTGACCTGGACCCTTTCCTCTGCCTCCGCGCGCGCAAGAAAGACGTCTCCCTCGTAGGCAAGCTGCACGCGCCGGCCTGTAGCCACCCTTCCGATAGTCCCCGCCGCCAGAAGGGTTGAGCCCACTTCTGTCTCTAGCACCTCTTCCCCTTCCACCTCCACCAGGCCACGTCCTGCGCCCGCCAGCGCCCAGAGGCGGCTGGACGCCAGGCGGTAGCTTACATAGGGATACAACGCTGTAAGTCTGGAACTGGCCTCTCCACTTACCGCATACGCGTCAAATGCGCCCGCCGACTGGCTGTGTGCCAAAAGGAGGCCCGCCTGGATGCCGCTTGCCCAGCCGTAGTCCGCACCGAGCGTCGCCGTCGTGACATCCGCATTGAGCGACATCGCCCCTGCCCGGCCGCTTACCCGCGTAAACGCTCCCCGGCCCCACACGCCGAGAGCCCCGTCCGTGGCCTCCAGGCCACACCCGGAGAGCAGCTCGCCCGCTGACGGTTGCCAGGCCGGATTCACATACCGTAGCATCTGGAGGCTCTCCCGCTGCATGGGCACGCACGAAGGATTCATCTCTTGCCACCTGAGCCGCTCGCCTAGCGCGTCCACCACGTGCGAAGCCGACGTGCGCACGAATCGCGAAAGATACGCCGCACGCACGCCCTGTTCTACGGACTCGTCCTCTACAATGGTAGCTGTCGCAACGACATCCTGCAGCCCGGCATGCGAGATCGACCCCAAAGCCAACAGGAACGTCTCTGCGCGCCAATCGCGTGCGCTGCGCAGCAGCTTCACCCTTACCTCTTTCTGCGTCTCTCCCGGCGCAAACTCCAGCGTGCCGGCCGCCGTGACATAGTCCTTTCCCGCTTCGGCCGTGCCGTCAACCGTCCGGTAGGCAGCCGTCACCACACGCACACTCGGCGCCGAGAGCGTTACCACGAAGACGGCCTCGGCTTCGCCCTCACTCACGGTGACGTCACCCACCCGAAACCGAGGCACCCCGTCGTTGTCCACGATCGTGCCGGTGGCCATGCCCTGCGCTATCGCCGCGTTCAGCGGCTGCCTGAGCGCCACCCTGAACTCCTCCTCCTCCTCCGGTACCTGGTCGTCGTGCACGGCTATCGCCACCACCCCTTCCGTACTCCCCCTCTCGAACACTATGAACCCCTGCGAAGACGTGTAGTCCAGGCCGGATTCTGCCGCGATATCCGACGTGCCGTAGCGTACGCTCACCGGGCTCGTGCTCGCTCTGCTGAGCCGCACCGGCAAGTGCAGTATCCCTGCATCCTCCACCCCCCGCCCGTCAAGAATGCTCACCGTCAGCGCCTCATCATCGTCCGTGATGGTGCCCCGGCCTTCGGCGTCGCCGATCTCTGCCTGCTGTGCCGCGGTCAGCCGCACCAGGAACGTCTCGCTTTCCTCGTCCAGTTCGTCTGACAGGATCGGCACCCGTATCGTACCTGCCGCCTCCCCGGGAGCGATGCGCAGCGTTCCGCTGGTTTCAGAGTAGTCCGCACCCGCCGTGGCCGTTTCATCGGCTGTGGCATAGTTCACCGCTACCTCGTTGCGACTCGGTGCGCTCAGCGAGACCGTGAAGATCGCATCGCCCGCCTCCTCGCCTACCGTTACGTCGTCGATGCTCAGTACCGGTACCGCGTCATCGTCCCGTATCGTGCCCGTGGCCACGGCGCTGCTCAGTTGTGCGTGCTGCACGCCGCTCAGAACAAGCGCAAACGTCTCGTCTTCCTCCGCCACGTCGTCGTCCAGTATGGGCACCGCGATCACAGCCGAAGCCTGGCCGGGGGCAATGGCCAGCGTGTTCGACACCGCCGTGTAGTCCGCGCCGGCCTCTGCTGTGCCGTCCATCGTGGCATAGCGCACGCTTACCGTCTGCTCCGGATTCGGCGGATCCACGGTCACGGTGAACCGGGCCGGCCCTCCGGCCTCGTCCACTGCGATATTGGCCACGCTCAAGCGGTAGATATCATTGTCCCGGATGGTTGCGCGGCCTGTTGCCGCTTCGAGCACCGCCCCGACGGGATTACTGAGCGTCACCGTAAACGTCTCGTCCCCTTCAATCAGCACATCGTCAATTACGGTAATCGGCAATGGCATGTTCATCTCCCCCGCAGGAATCGTGAGCTCCCCCATGGCCGGCTGGTAGTCCGTACCCGCTGTCGCCGTGCCGTCCATCGTGGCATACTGCACCGTTACCGGAAGCTGTGATTCCTCATCCAGACTCACGGTGAATACCGCACGGACATTGTCTTCTTCCACCACGATATCATCTATTGAAAGCCGCGCTATCTTGCAATTGGGGCCCGAAGCACTGCGATCGCGAGATCTGACTTCAGCAAGCCACTCCTGAAAGGCTGCATCCAGGGGCGCGCAAAGACCATCGTTCTCGTACCAAGTGAAGTAGTCCAGCACACCCAGCTGTGTCAGGCTCATCGGCAACGGCCCCGTAAACTGGTTGATGTTTAGCCAGAGGGTCTCCAGTTTCGTCAGGCTTCCCAGTTCCGGAGGAATTGGTCCCGTCAAGGCGTTCCCGTTTAGAAGGAAGTTTTCCAGCTCGACGAGCTGGCCCAACTCTCGGGGTATGGGCCCGGTCAGGCGATTGGCACCAAGCCAGAGGTTCCGCAGGTCCGCCATGCGTCCCAATTCCGGAGGAATCGGTCCCGTCAAGGCGTTGTGGCCTAGGTTGAGCGCTTCCAGTTTGGCGAGCTGGCCGATTTCAGGGAGAATCGACCCGGTCAGTTTATTGTTGGAACACCAGAGAGTCTGCAGATTCGAAAGACCACCGATTTCCGGAGGAATCGAACCCGTCAAGGCATTGTAGCTGAGGTCGAGACTCTCCAGTTTGGTGAGCCGGCCCAATTCACCGGGTATCGACCCGGTCAGGCTATTGTGACCAAGCGCGAGAATCTGCAGACTCGAAAGGGCCCCCAGTTCCGAAGGAATCGGCCCCGTCAAGTCGTTACCACCCAGATACAGTGACTCCAGTTTGGTGAGCCGGCCCAATTCATCGGGTATCGAACCGGTCAGGTTATTGTGACTAAGCGCGAGACGCCTCAGCTCCGCAAGGCTTCCCAGCTCCGGAGGAATAGGGCCCGTGAAGCTGCCATCTAGATCAAGTGACTCCAGCTTGACGAGCCGGCCCAATTCACCGGGTATCGAACCGGTCAGATGATCTCCGAGCGTTAGCCACTCCAGCTCAGCAAGGCGTCCCAGTTCCGGAGGAATCGAACCCGTCAGGCCGTTGGAAGACAGGCGGAGGATCTCCAGCTTGACGAGCTGGCCGAGTTCGGGGGGTATCGATCCTGTCAGCTTATTGACACGAAGGCTAAGTTCCCTCAGCTCCGCAAGGTCTGCCAGTTCCAGAGGAATCGGACCCGTCAAGGCGTTCCAAGAGATATGGAGTATCATCAGGTTGACGAGCTGGCCAAGTTCGGGCGGTATCATCCCGGTCAGGTGATTTTGGGAAAGCGTCAGAGTCCTCAGCTCCGCAAGGCTTCCCAATTCCGGAG
Organism: Rhodothermales bacterium; assembly: GCA_965216255.1. Lineage (GTDB taxonomy): Bacteria > Bacteroidota > Rhodothermia > Rhodothermales > Bin80. The sequence goes on along the minus strand of OZ244148.1, from coordinate 218,590 downwards.
GAACCGGACCCGCGAGATTGTTGTCAAGCAGCCTCAATCCCGTTACGCGACCGTCTGTTACCGTTACGCCATACCAGGAACCGAGCTGCTCCGGCGACGGTACGGTTTGCCGGTAAGTTGACCAGTTGGAATTATTCTTCCAGTCCTCGCCGTTTGTAGACTCATACAGCGCAATCAGCGTAAGCCAGTCATCTTCAATCGTTGATGGCTGACCTGCAGTAGCCCAGCAGCCCAAGACTCCCGTGAGCAAGAAACAGGTACGCCTGAATGCTGCGGCCATCAAGCCGGGGTTCACGAGACTCCCCATGATTGCGCCCTGGATCGCCTTATTGAAAATCATGGCGCACTGGTATGCAGTCTACAACCTCAGCCCGCGAATGGCCCGGAGTTCGGAACAATAGCCTCGTGACCGATGGCCAAACCGGCCTTCCTGGCCGCAACGCCGGCGGCTCGCTCTCCAGTCGAGGGTTTATGCGATCCCTGTTACCACAAGTTGTATATAAGGTGCCGGCATGTAAGAGGAGGAGACGGGCCCTTCAGAGTCACCGTACTGGCAAAGGCTCTGCACTGCCGGACTATTCGAGCAGGGAGCTGAACTGTTTGCGGGTGCAGCCGGTCATGGCAGCAGTTCGAATTAACGGTCGTTTTTCCGGACCGTCCGGGACGGACCCGAATCCGGCCAAATCCGCCGGTTTTGCGGACCGAGAAACCGGTTTGCGTAATCAAAGTACAGTTAATTTTCTCGGACATGAGTTTTCCGAACCTGTTGCGTGAATGAAATTCGGCTATGCCCGCGTATCGACCCGGGAACAGAACCTGGCCCTGCAACTCGATGCGCTCAGGCAGGAAAACTGCGGCAAGATCTTTCAGGAACGCGTCAGCGGCGCGAAAGCCGAACGGACTGAACTGGCCCGGTTGCTGGAAGAAGTGCGGGAAGGAGACGTCATTGTCATATGGAAGCTGGAGCGGCTGGGGCGCTCGCTCAGACACCTGGTCTCGCTGGTACATGAGCTGATGGAAAGGGGCGTGGCCCTGAAGAGCCTCAATGACCCCATAGACACGACCAACTCTCATGGCCGGCTCATCTTCTATGTATTTGCCTCGTTGGCCGAGTTCGAGCGCGATCTGATCCGCGAGCGTACGCAAGCCGGCCTGCAAGCCGCCCGCGTGCGGGGACGGAAAGGCGGGCGCCCCAAAGGACTGTCAGAGGAGGCCCGGAAGAAAGCCGTCGCCGCCGAAGCGATCTACAGCGAGGGGAAGCTGAGTGTGAACCAGATGGCTCGCAACCTCGATATCAGCAAGTCGACGCTGCACAAGTACCTGCGGCATCAAGGTGTTGAGGTCGCTTCACCCCGAAAGCGGAAGTAACTCAACGAGCCACGAACGCCACAGAGCCCTGTCCGAGAGCCATCAGCGAGAAAACAGACGTAGAACGAACAGGCCGCGGCACCGGCTTGCTCTACCACGCACTATGCTTGAAGCCCGACGGCACCTTCAATGAGCCACCTATTTTCTCCCGTAAACAACGACTTGTGGGAACCTCGAAAGAGGCAGCGTGAAAATATGGCCGGAATCTATGTCACGCACCCTCGGTGCGTTACCCAAATATTGGCCTTCTCCTGTCAGGGCGTCTATCCTGAACAGATGCCTAGGCTTGCGTCCGGACTGCACACCGGTATTGTATTGCACATATAAGTCGCCTGAGGAATCCGTAAAGACTTTCTCGAACACGCTTTGACCAGGCTCGGTCGTGTGATATTGCATGGTGGGAGCACCATCATCAGCAATAGTTTCTACTACGCTGCAAGACTTGAAATCCGCGAATGTTACGTGCCAGGCTACATCGCCAGCTTCAGTATAGCCAGTAAATACGGGGATGTTTTCCCTGATCAGGCCGACGATGCGATGCTCTTCACTACAAGCAAGAAGGCCTCTACCCGACTGACTGGCAACCACAAAGGCATTCCGTGATTTGTACGGTGCCCCAAACGATGCTATGCGCTTACCTTCAGGCGTGAATTTGTGGATTACACCATCTATATCCGGCGTATATCCGAGCAGATACAGGTGGCCGTTCATTGCGCAACCAGCACTGCTTCGCATTCCCTTCTTGAAGGTATACTTTTCCGTGTAGGTGGCCGCATCTTTCCGCTCGAAGACCGGAATGGACCTGTCTCCACCAATCACAAAGATCGTTTTCCCGTGATCGGTGACGGCGAGTTGCCGTGGATTGCGGAATTCGCCCGGGCCCTCTCCTGGCGCACCAAACGTGCCCATCAACGAGCCGTCATAGTCAAAGAAGCGTACCTCGTTGTATTCTGAGTCCAGAACGAATAGAGACCCATTGTTGTCCACTGCAAGGTCCGCAATACTCCCGAACATCTCATGATGCGCGCCCTCATTTACGCCAATAGCTACCGTATCGTAATCAGCCCTATCTATGAACCTGTGCTCTGGATTCGTCCGCAGAACAAACCTTGGATCGGTCACAACCGCAATGTTTTCAGCCGTGGGATGTAGCATCCCGTCGGATATAGGGGAACGGCCCTGACCGTTCCCCCTAATCGTTACAATCGCGGATACAAGCAGTACAGATGAGAATGCGCCAAGCTTCTGAATATCCATCTTGCAAACCGGTATGTGCCAAGAGAAATGAGGAGGGCCCGCTTTGAGCTTAGTGTGGCGGTCGAATTTATACGGGCTGAACCTAGCCATGTGTGAATACTTCGTTGGTCTCGTCCCAGCTCAATCCGCCACGGTGTATTGCTTCGTATAGAGCCGCGATGTCCTGTCTGCTCCAGAATCGCCGTTCCTCTGGTTGTTCTATAGGTAGCCGAAATTGATCAACGGCATTGCTCGCGGCCGAAAGCAAAACGCGGTGCAGCACCGATGAAGCAGTTCTGGGATCCAAAGTGTGTTTGGCGTGGTATCGAAAGAGGCGGATCCCAGCCTTCAACTCTTCTCCTTGTTCTCGTACCCAACGACGGATGTCACCTAACTCTACTTCACTGGAGTCATCCAGAGCCGCTGATTCCCATATCTCAGATTGTTCAGCTTTATCGAATACTTCCGTTCTAAAATAGATCTCCATGCGTTGGTTTAGGGGCTTCGGTTGGCTCGCCGAAGCAAGCTCGGCGAGTGCCCGCCAAATTTCGAACATGAGACCCAGGTGTATCTTGGGAATATCTGGGTGGTCTTCGACCAAGATGTAGCGCCAGGCCGCATATCCCTTGCTTATGTGCTGAATAAATTCGTCTGCAGTGTCAATAGAAATATCACCGGCATCAAAGTTGTAGAGGCTGCGGTATACACGGTAATAGTTGGCGACCACTTCCTGCTCCGAAGAGTCGAGTAAACCGTAGAGGTGCCCTAGATCATGGGTGTGACCGAACTTGTTCTCCGAATTTTTTTTGCGTAACCGGATCAACACTTTCAATGTTTGCTCGATACCCATGTAGCAGCCATAGACAAACGGCCACACCTCAATTGCGGGAAGTATCTGCGGCACAAGTTGGCCGTTTGGTGGATTGTTGTCGTAAAGGCGCTGGGTGTATTCGTGTGCGTATTGCGCGTGCCATGCCGCTTTTTTAAGACTAGCTAGATTCTCTTGCATATGTACCGGTGGATTCAAGAGCCTCTTGCAAAACCCACCAGATAGGTGGTGTTTCCCCAAGCAAGCGAGGGGATAGGGGACTGGCGCCTCCGACTTTGGTATCTTCAGAGGTGTCCAAACTCTCTAAGACCACGGAGGCATCCATGCCCGCTGGAAGGAAGGCACTGTGTTCTTGGATAAGCCACCAAATGCAACTCTTCTGCTGCGCGGAGGAGTTGCCCGGTCCTTTGACCGAGCTGCAGACGAAGCTTCTGAACGTGTTGGATATCGTTTGCATTGAGTGCTATCTGCACAGCGATCCCACGGCAGTGCGCGGGCGTGGGATCGTGCGGCGCTTGCGCGGGCGTTTCTTGCGAAGGCGGTCTACAATATCGGTACGCCCCGCGCGTTGATCGACCGGATTTGCTCTGATCCAGAGCTGCGCCGCCTGTGTGGGTGGCGACGTTAAGACCAGGTTCCAAGCGAGGCGACTTCTTCACGCGCATTCGCAGAATTTGCCGTGACTAGTCTGCCCGATCAGATGCATCGTGCGCTGATCGAGTCGTGCTACGAGGATGCGTTAGTGGGACATACATTCACGTGATTCGACGGCGATTCAGGCTCGCGAGCGCCCTGCTGCGAAAGAGCCGGCGCCTGCCAAGCGCAAGCCTGGGCGATCGCGTAAGGGGGAGGAAGCTCGAAGGAAAGAACGGCGCGTCGTACGCCAGTTGGGTATGAGTCTGGAGGAGATGGAAGATGACCTGCCAAAGGTCTGCCGGCTTGTATATGCCCGAAGCTGCCCGTGGGCAAGTGAGCGTGTCATTTCAGGCAGGAGCGAGTCTCACGACGGCCGCTGGCAGATTCGGTTATGTGGAAGATGCCCTTGGAGGTGACGATCCCGAGTTTCAAATGGGCTTTGCGGCCAGAGCGTCGGCCATCATACCGCTTAATGCTGGTGCTGCCTTGCAGATCGGTGTTGCCTACACCGGTAAAGGAATGTCGTACCGGATAGACAATCCCATCAGGTTCACTGAAGAACAAGTCGACTGGATGCAAAGAGTCGAATATGTCGAGTCCCCGCTGCTCCTCAATTACAAGCCTTTTCCCGAGCGAACCGTTACACCGCACGTCGTGGTTGGCTCTGCCATTTCCTTGTCGGCAGATTGTACCGTTGTCAGCAAGACCGGCGACTCCACGATTTTCGGTGGTTGCAAACCTGAGGCCTCCATACCGTATATCAGCAAGTCGGTAGACGTCGGGGTGGTGGCCGGATTCGGCTTGGACATCGCAGCGACACGCTTCTGGTCAATTTCCGTCGATGTTCTCTACAACCACGGGCTGCTCTCCATTATGGAAGACAACGAGCCGTTCGCCTCTTCCTTTGTCGACTTATCCAGAGAGACCAAATTGAAGAGTCGAGCCTTTGCAATTGAAGCCGGCATGACGATCCCGTTGGGATACCGACGCAATCAGGCCTCCAGTCTGTAACGCTTTGGAGGGCGAAAAATCCGGACTCCTTGCCTGCTACAGGCGCCGTTGGGCGACTGCAACATAGGGCGCTTTATGTTGCATTCCAGCGGCTGGAATGTGCCGGCGTCTGCCTGACTGAAATCCATGTTGCACGCCGCCCGTGAGCGGCGTATTATCCTCAAACAGCATCGTCGCCCTACATCAACCATTCTCTTCCTGCCATGCGAACCGCAGCAGTCTCGGCCCTGATCCTGATATGCGCGGTGCACCTGGCCCAGGCCCAGGAAGTTGGCCAACGTGTCCGTGTCTCGCAACACGCTGGTGCAACTCTTGTGGGAGTCGTGGTCGAAAGAGACGATTCTCTGCTTGCGATTCAGGCTGATAGGGCCGCCGGCGCCATGTACCAGATCCCTTTTGCTAACATGCAGACTCTTTCCGTAAGCCTCGGAATAGATTCGTACGCGAAGGGTGGACTATTGGCTGGGGGTGGCTTGGGCGGACTCCTAACAGTAGCGATCTGCTCTTCTGACTGTAATGCGAGGGCATATATCATCGTTGGCATCTTGTCTACTGCCTTGCTGGCTTTCGGGGGGGCCAAGGCGGGGGCAGCCATTACGCGAGAGCGCTGGACAACCATTCCGGTGCCGATACCGGGATCCGGAGCAGCGCTGGCCCCCACGATCCGGCTACGCCCTGCGGGTACGCCCGCTTTGGGCTTCACCTTGACGTTCTGACCTGGAACGGCTGATCCGGGTGGGGCAGTGCAACATAGGGCCTCTTATGGTGCACTCAGGTGGCCAGACGGTATGTGAGGCGGGCCGAAAAGCTCCGGATTCGAACAGTGTGAAGAGCGGATGGCATCCAGACGGGCTTCGCTCGTCTTGGCTTAATCAAGCGGCCCCAACAGCGCACCGACATCCCACAGATTCACTGTGGTGGCGGTCTATCCCGATGCCAGCTGGCTGCCGTCGGGCGAAAAAGGCATGGAGACTTCCAGTTTGACTTCGTCGTAATAGCTACCCGAAGCCGTTCCAAGTCGGCACGATTGTTTCCATGCCTCCAAATCGATGAAACACTTCCTTTTTCTTTCGTCCCTAGTGCTTTGTGCCGTTTGCCATGCACAGGCCCAGAGCATGATTGTAGAGGGAAAGCGTCTCCGCATTGTGACATCATCGGGGTGGGAAGTGGTCGGGAGGGTAGTCGATGTCCACGCTGACAGGGTGGCGATCACCCTCAACAACCAGGATTCCAACGACAGGGTGTGGGAGGTGGCTTACGGTGCGATGGAGAAGTTGTACTTGGCGGCAGGAACGCGAACGGCAAGAAAAGAGGGGCAATGTATGGTGCCATTCCGGGTATCGTTGTATTAACTATCGCCACCGAGGACTGGGGGGGGCCTGGCCGTCGTATTTGCCGGTCCGGTTATGGGGGCGGGGGTGCTGGTCGGTCTGGTCCTTGGATCCATTGTAAAGCGTGATCGGTGGGTGTCTCTGAACATCCCCGCAGGTAGCGGCGCTGCGCTCCGGCCAGTCTTGTGGCCGCACAGCACGAGCGGACGGGCCGCCGGGCTTCGACTCACGTTCTAAAAGCCGGACTGGGACCCAGACTGCAATTCCGGAAGGAGACTCTCTGCCCTCGCCGGAGACGGCGTATTTCAATGACAGGTACCATTTCTACTATACGCTCTCATCGTCCGTAAGCCAAGTGTCGGCCATTGGGGTCGCCACCGATGTTAGGCTGGATTCCATGGATCCAGCCGATGAATGGATGGACCAGGGGCCCGTCATCTACCCGGGAACATGGCCAGCGCTGTCACTGTGGCTCGATATTTTGTGCTGGAGGTGTCGGGCGGGCCTTGGCTCACATGGTCGACATCTGAAGGCGAGATCAGATTGGGTCATCTCGATGGTGCGGGAGGAAGACGGCTGGCGACAAGCTGAAGCAATAATCATACTTGAATGGACCCTTGATGGACCCTTGGAAGAAGACGGATCGACTGCCTTATCGAGCCTACACAAGGGGCATGGTTCGCGGGACACTATACTTACCCGAATGGTCTAGGGGGCCTCGTACGCGGCGTATGTCTGGCTCGCGGCGACGCTGGTTGATGCGCGTCATAGACGAAGTCTACACGGCCCACCCCATGCTGGGCGTACGACGCATATGCTTCGGCGCGAGAGCCACGCTGCGGGTCACAAGCGGGTCTATAGGCTGATGCGCTTTATAGGGCTACAGGCTATTTATCCGAAGCGCTGACCCCGCGTGGGCCCGGGGCCAGCTCTTCGGTATCCCAACCTATTGAAAGGGCGGCACATAGACCGTCCCAATCAGGCCTGGTGCGGTGACATCACCTACATTCGGATGGACCGAGGATTTGCGTATCTGGTCGCAGTCATGGACTGGTAGAGCCGTTACATACTATCGTGGACGCTATCCAACACACAAGAGGCGAGTGTCTGCGTGGAGACCTATAAGGACGCACTCACGATCAGCCAGCCCGAGATCTTCCACTCGGACCAAGGATCACAGTTTACCAGTGAAGAGATGACATCACTCTCGAAACGTGCTGGCATCCGGATTTCGATGTGTGGTCGTGGCCGGTGCTACGACCACATTCTGATTGAGCGACTGTGGCGCAGCGTCAAGTACGAGGAGGTCTACCTCAACGAATACGCGAACCTGCGGCAGGCACGGCAGCGCCTGGGAGGCTACATTAGCTTCAACAACCACAGTCGTCCACACCAGAGCCTTCGGTACCGAACCCATCCGAAGTCTATCACGGCCATTCAGGACCCCACCCAGCGATGGCTATAACCCACACGACAACCACATGCCCACTGGGACCAATATGTCCCGCCGTCACCCACAACCCTGGCAGTTCTCTATCTTAAATCAAGCGAAATCCTGTCCAACGATTGGGTACACCTCAATCCGGCCTGGTAGCGTAAGCTGGCTGAGAGCGTATGTTGAACTCCGGCTGCAGTCGCGTAGAGACGCTCAGCCGATATTTTGATGCAGCAAGTCATGGAGTTTCTGAACGGTCCGCCAGTTTCTTGCCGTGACAGGCACGCCCAGGGCTCGTTCTACCCGCGCTGCCAGTTTGGATCGCCCGATGCCATTTGGAGCATGCAGATAGAATACGTCGACTGCCAGGTGGAACGCTTCGTTGGGTGCCTTTACCTTTTCAAGAGACAAGAAATCCGGCTCCGTGGGTGCGGAGGCTAGAAAGTAAAGATGCAGGGTCTTGGGATTGTATTCGGCCCGCGGAAAAGGATTGGACGCAACGGCGGCGGTCCATGCCGCTGCGCTGATAACCAGGACGTGGGGCCGGAATCCGTATTTATGTTCAATGACCGCCGCTATCCGGTCAGCACAGTCGTCGGGAAGTGTCGCATGATCGGAGCGGAAGAGCACATTACCACTCTGGATGTAGGTCCTAACATCTTTTAGGTGGAGATCTTCCAGCATCTGCACCAGTTCGCGCATGGGCAGGATGTGTTTGCCGCCGACATTGATTCCGCGAAGGAGTGCAACCCAGGAGCGCATGGCGATACATGACAGGGTTAATGTCCCGTTGAGAGACATGCTTCAGGTTGAATAGATAAGTAGGCTCGGGCACATAATATGGTTCATTAGCTACCCCCGCGCAACGAGTGAGGCAGTCGCCGGGGCATGCGGCATGTAGTTACAAACGCGCACCCGGGACCCATACCGCGCAATGAGGGCGCATTGCCTCGCAGTCATCCATGCCTCAGACAGCGCAGAGACAAACGCAGGAGACTACCCGGAAGCTATTGAAGGCTGCGAAAGGGTAAGAGGATAGTGGCGAACGTAATGAGCCAATTCAGCCAATCGTCCGAATCGGTCCTACCCAAGCCCCAACCCAGACCCCTTACGCTGCCAGGAAACGCATCTGCAGGGCTCGAATGCGGCAAGGAATTGATGGATAGGAGGCTCAGAGGGTTCGTGGGAATCACTTGGGAGCCGAATCCACTCTAGATCGGGATAACGTCTGAGCCAAGTCAGCTGCCGTTTTGCATAGCGCCGTGTATTGCGCTTAATCAGCCGAATCATTTCCGCTTGACTGCACCGCTCTTTCAGAAAGGCGATGGCTTCCCGGTATCCTATCGTTTGCAAAGCCTGAATGGAAGGATCATGGCCAGCCTCAAGCAACCTGCGCGCCTCGTCCAGGAGTCCCTGCTCCAGCATCCGATCTACACGGTCGTTTATGCGATCGTACAGGCATGAGCGTTCCATGTCCAGCGCGACAACCTTGAACGTGTACGGGGCTGGGCTGGGTAATGCGTGATAGTGGGAGAGGGGTATTCCCGTACCGTGCAATACCGCCAGCGCGCGCACCAGGCGGGCCGTCTTTGTGACATCCAGATGGGCCGCCGCGTCCGGGTCCACTTGTCGAAGCTCCGCCAACAGGGATGCTGCCCCTTCCCGTGCCAGACGCTGCTCCAATGTGCGGCGAAGATTTGGATCCAATTCAGGAACGGGCGCCAGCCCGTGCTGCAGGGCATGCAAATAAAGCGTTGAGCCCCCGACCACCAATGGCAGGCGATTGCGCCCCAAGATGTCCTGAATGCGTTGGTTGGCACGTCGTGCGAACGCGCCCGCCGAATACGGTGCGCCGAGGCCTAATTCGTCCACGAAATGATGCGGCACGCGTGCGAGTGCGGCAGCGTCCGGCTTCGCCGAGCCGATCGTCAATTCCCGGTAAATCTGCCGGCTGTCGGCAGAGATGATTTCGGCATCCAGTCGTTCGGCCAGCTCAAGGCTGTAGGCCGTCTTGCCCACGCCCGTGGGGCCCGTAAGGATGGGGAATGGACCACGCCGTGGCAGGGGAGGGGCGGACATATGCTCAACTATTGAGCTGCGTCAAGCAGGCAATGCGTGCGCAGCCGTATATGGGAATTCAGACCGCCCTTTGCACAATGATTATTAGGCTCGGTGACACAGGACAGTCGCAAGCTTAGCGCCTGTCGCCGACGGTAATCTACTACAATCTGCCAGGACCGGCCCCTTCCACTGTTTGCCGGCTATCATTTCGCTCGGCAGCGGGTAGCCCTATGACGGGGGAGTAACAGGCAGCAGGCCTGGACTTCTGTGCAAACGGCGCAGCGCGCCTGAACCGGAAGCCCGCCGGTCACACACACATGCCCCGACCCACTGTAGGCCGAGGACCACGGGCGACCTGGATCCATGGCGACACAATGCTCTCGCGCTAAGGCGTGGGTGCTACGCAGAAGCCAGCCGCGCGGATGCGTTCCAGCAGGAGTGGACCGATGCTGCGCACTTCGGCGACCTGAGACAGCGTCTCAAACGGACCGTTCTGCTCTACGAATTCCAGGATGCTATGGGCCTTTGCCAGCCCAACACCGTTTACGCTTTGCAACGCCTCGGAATCCGCCGTATTGATGTCCGTACAGTCGTCTGCACGTATAGCGGTCGAATTCTGCCATGCGATGGAATCTGAAGCCCTCATGGGCGGCATCTCCGTAAGGCAGTCGCTTAGGATTTCTGCCACGGCTTGTAATTCAACCGCATCCATGGAAAGGCCCCACGCGGCTTTGTATTCTACCCAGTTCCGAACGTATTCGCACCGATACGCCTCGTTTGGCGGCAACCAACCGGCCGGATCGCGGTCTCCTTTCGACCGGTTCGCCCCAGCCAGGACAGCTATGAGCGCGCCCGGCTGGAGAAGATTATTGGCAAAGGCTCGTCTGCGACTACTGTTCCATGCCCCTGCGCCGCTGCGATGCGCCTCAGCCAGCGGGATGAAGTGATCGATGTCAAGGTCTCCCGGGTCGGTAACGGTGAAACCCGTAAAGGGGTCGAACCACGCACCAGAAAGCACCGTGCATCCGGCATCGTCCAATACTACGGGCTGTAGGCTCTCTGAAATCAGCACCTCCTGTCTCGTATTCTGGCAATCGTTGTCGTCGTCCGTCCAATGATCATACAGGCTTCTTTCATATGGCACAAACGAGCCTTCTGCGTCCTGAGGCGGCATCGGGAAAGAGGAGTGTTCCGCGTTACTGTCGGAATCAGATTTCTCTGCGCAGAAGCCAGCCTGACGGATATTCTCCAGAGTGGCAGGGCCGATGCCTCGTACGCGCACGAGCTCGTCCAGCGAGCTGAAGGCTCCGTTGCGCTCGCGAAATTCGATGATTCTTCGAGCTTTCGCAGGTCCAATACCCGAAACCTGTTGCAAGGCAGCGCCCGATGCCGTGTTGATGTCCTCGCAGCCGGCTCGGTCCACGGAACGGGCTTCGTTACCGAGACCCGGTGGATTGGCGGCTCTTTCATCTGGATTGGCCGACGCCTTGACGCAGAAGTCTGCCAGGCGAAAATTCTCCAATGTGGCTGGCCCAATGCCGCGAACGTTCGTGAGTTCGTCCATAGATTGAAATGCCCCGTGTTGCGCGCGGTATTCGACAATAGCCCGCGCCTTGGCGGGCCCAATGCCCTTGACCTTCTGCAAGGCGGCTATCGTCGCCGTATTGACGTCTTCGCAGGGCTGTCCAGACGGTGGAGCACCCGCTGGCGCATAACCTCCGGCAGACTGCTGCGTGGCGCTGGCGAATGTGCTATGCGCGCGTGCGTGACCGCGAGCATCGAGGCTGCCGCCCCGAGTGCCTAATACCACGCGCGCATCGTGGCGGCCCGCAGGATTGCGCCTAATTGAATGACTACCGCTGGTCGGTTCGCTTCGCGCGGGCCACAAGGTGGCGGCGACCGGGCGAAAATCGTTGCCGCCCGGCTCACGAGCTTCTAGCGGCCCATGTTTCAGTGCTACAGGCCCGGAGTGCCGACCGTTTCCGGTTGCTGCCCGGAGTCCTATGCCACTTGTCCGCAGACCCGATGCTGCATGCTGCCCACTGCGTCCAATGTTGAAGCTGAGGGACAAGGCTGGGCCCGCCACATTGACAGGATATTTTGCAGAGGCCTTCTCATCGACCCAGTGGGCGTGTGAACGCTCCTCGCACGTTCTGGCAGCAATACCGGAGCTTGATGTGGAAGGCCTTGCGCGTCGGGCCGCGTAGGCCCCGTCGGGCCCCAGGCGGTACTCGCATGGGGTCTGGGGGAGTACCACAGCCGGTGGCACGCTTGCCAGGAGCAGGGCTGCGCTCCAGAGTAATCGGTGCCAGAAACGCCGATGCAGCGGAGTAGCACTACGTGGAAACCATCGGAGGGCGACTTGGCGCATTTTATCACGGTGCGGAATCATATGCAGACCCTAGAAGACTAGATTATCCGGCTGGACCGGGTACCGCGATTCTTGCCCATACGGCCACCACGCTTCGACGACAGAGAGAGGTACGCTTGTTCCAAGGTTCACGGCTGGGGACCGCCGTAGTGCGGGTGCACCAGGCGCGATACCATGGGCGGCGGCCATAGACCGGCGGGTACATCACAGCGTGACTCTGGAGCTGTGGCAGGCGCAGCTCCCGTTTGGCCCTGAGTATCTCCTGCACGAGCGTGCTGCAATTGTATTCGCGACGCCGCTGGAAGATCAGTTCGCGGCCCAGGGCGCACAACAGGTGCGTCTTGCCACTGCCGGGAGGCCCGAGGGCCAGAACGTTCTCCCGGCTCTCCAAGAAGCCTCCTTCCAAGAGCACGCTTAGGTGGTGGTCTATCCGTACCGGCAACTGGCCCCGATCGAAGATGTTCGGCGTCTTCTGCAGTGGCAGCCGCGACTGGTGCATCCAGCGATGAATACGGTTGCTATGTCGTTCCTGCTCTATGAGCTCCAGCAGGAAGCGCTCAAAGCTCATCGACTCCCGTCGGGCCAGGTCGGCCTTCTGTTGGTAACAGGCCCGTATGGCCGGCAAGCGCAGATCCTTCAGTCCCGTATGTACAGCCCGCTCCAGATCCGCTGTCGTCAGCGTCTTCATGGCGCTGCCTCCACCCAAAGAGCAGCCATTGTGGCCTGCTCCAGAGGGCCATCATAACAGCGCAGATCCACCACAGGAGCCGCTACACAAAGAGCCGGTTTCTGAACCCGGCCGGAAAAACTGTCAAATATTGGGTCTTCAGAGTGCCGAGGCGTATCTTTGTGGAGTACCCATCAATTGCCCTAGACGGGCATATCCGGACTACATCGTATGACAGACCCAACAGAATCCACCGTACACTCACTGGTTACCCGTGAGGAGGCACTTAGCACCCTGGATGATCTGGTGCGCAGCTCCGCCCGGCGCATGCTTCAGGCAGCGCTCGAGCGGGAAGCCGACGACTACGTGAAGGCCCATGCACACCTGCGGAATGAGCACGGCCACCGAATGGTCAAACGCAATGGCCACCATCCGCAGAGAGAAATCCTCACGGGTGCGGGCCCGCTAGCGATCCAGCGGCCCCATATCCGTGACCCTCGAGCAGGGCATACCTTCACCAGCGCCATACTGCCGCGCTACATGCGCCGCAGTCCGCCGTTGGCCGATCGAAGATCGGCTGATGCGCTCATCCCGGCCGTGTATCTGCGGGGAGTCTTGACCAACGACTTCCCTTTGGCCCTGCAGGCGATACTGGGCCCCCAGGCCGGCAACCTGTCGCCATTGTCGATCAGCCGACTCAAGGAGGCTTGGCAGGAGGAATACCGGCGTTGGAACAAGCTGGACCCCGCAGACTAGCGGTATGTTTTACCTCTGGGCTGACGGGCTGTACTTCCATGTCCGCATGGGAGACGAGCGTCCGTGTATGCTTGTTATTATTGGAGCCTGCGCCCGATGGCAAGAAAGAATTCGTAGGGCTCTTGGACAGAGCGCGGGAAAGCAGGCTGTCCTGGAAGGAGCTATTGCTGGACAACGAGGCTTGGACGTAGCGCCTAAGGCGGCCACAGCAGACGGAGGCCTGGGCTTCTGGGCTGCGTTGGATGAAGTATACCCCTCCACGCTACAACAGCGATGCTGGGTGCACAAGACAGCCAACGTGCCGGGTAAGCTGCCCAAGAAGCTGCAGGGGTCTGCGAAAGAGAGGCTCCGTGGCATCTACACGGCACCGTCCAGGAAGGATGCCCTGAAGGCACTCGATACCTTCGAGGATATCTTCGGAGGCGCCTACGAGAAGGCGCTCACCTGTCTGCGCAAGGATCAAGAGGAGCTCTTAAGCTTCTACCAGTTCCCGCCCGAACACTGGGTTCACCTTCGGACTTCGAATCCCATTGAGTCCACGTTTGCGAGCGCAGGGGAACGTACACGGCAAACCAAGGGATGCGGCAGCCGGGAGGCGACACTGATGATGGTTTACAAGCTGACCCGGGAAGCGCAGAAACGCTGGCGGAGGCTGACTGGATCGCAGCTGCTCATCCGTGTATTGGAAACAACCCCACACGAGTACAGCGTAGAAATAGACAAACAAGCCACCTAATTCCAATTCCCCAATCCCATGCCTCGGCACTCTGAAGACCCAATATTTGACAGTTTTTCTACCCGCACAGCTCACGAGTGCATGCTGTAGGCCTTCGGAGAGCACCTCGAAGCTCTCCGATCTGCAGACCGTGCCGGCCTCCCAATTGGAATCTGCCAGCACAAAGTGATACAGCAAATGCGGGGACTGCTGCCCCTGAGTCGTTACCTCCAGTATGATGAGGCACGTGAAGTTGGACTACGCACGCTCCCCGGGGGCATACTCTTGGTCGAAGTAGACCTCCTTCGGAGCTCCCTCCGTGGCCTTCCACTGCTCTACGCGCCGTTGCAGCGTACGCAACTGGCCCTGCTGGAGCCTGCCCGGATGCCTGCGCTGCAACTCGCCAAGGAGTGCTTTCACCTTGAGGCCGGGATTGACTTCCAGAAAAGCCCTGGCTTCATCCCACACCTCCGCGAACGGATCCTTGCGCGTGCGCCATGTGTGTGGCTTCTTTGTATCGCTCGGCACCTTGCCCAGACGAACGTATTTGCGGGCCGTAGTCTCACACATACCCGCTTTGGCCGCTGCGGCTGTTAACGGTAAACCCTTTCTCACGACCAACTTGAAAAGAAGAAGGACCTGGTCATCGGTAATCATCTCGGACGTGGATTGGCTGGCAAATTCGCCCATCTACGCTCAAGAACACCTTAAGGCCCATTTATTTTTTAATTGTCGTCTCCGTTATTTATAACTGTCGCCACACAGGCCAGGTTCTTCTTTGTGCCCAGCCTGCGTAACAGCCGGGAAATGGTAGGCTGTGAGGCCAAAGGCTTGCCGTCTTTGAGCCCACCCATCCCTGCCTTCATTGAGGCGACGGGGCGCATGGCCGCCTCATGGCGCAAACGACGCATATCACGCTGGCGCATCCTGCCCTGCGCCAAGAGCAGCAAGACAGACTGCAAGAACTCATCAAAGCGATGCGTAATGCGCCCCGGAATGCGGGAATCGCTCAGGACCGCTGCCAGGCGAGCGGTGAGGCCGGTAAGCATGAAGAGTGATCGCAGCAGGAGGACTCCGGCATCGGAGGATAACTTTTCCGCATGGTGCCCCGTGACTTATACAGACTTATTGAAGGGCGCCGTCAACACATTCCCAGCTGAATTGGAGGCCATGGGATTCACCTTGAGCGTATTTATGCTTCGGTATTCGAATCGAAACAGCTATTACGATGTTCCTGTATAACAGAAACATAATCAAGATTTTACGAACCAAATAAATCTGCCTTCTAACATCGACTTTGTATTTATGTGAGTAATCCGGGCTAACGGTTAAAGTGGCCCCAAGGCAGGACTAGTACCAGCCTCAGGCGGTGCGACGCTGACTGGAGAGTTCAACTCGCAAGCCAGCCGCGATAGAATCCACTTGCAACCGAAACGTCACAATGACGAACTTGCTGACGTCATTAATGAGCTCTGGCTCAGAGCCATTAAACTCTTGCATAGCTCGTCGCATAGTTGGCCAACCGCGGCCCCTGCGCTCCATCAGGCCAGCAACGTCCATGGCATGAGCCATCGCTTGATTGCGTGCACGTGGGCGCCCGCCCGCCCGAACGCTTTCGACGGTCATATGATTAGGAAGGCTGCCGGGGCTTGTAACCACCACTCGGTCATTGAAGACCTCGAGCTGAACTGGCGAACCAATCTGCGCATAGTCGCGATGGATAACGGCGTTAACCAGTGCTTCACGAAGTGCAGTCTCTGGTACCAACGACCGATCTTCTCTAACAATACCATTGTAGACTTCTGTCCTGCCCAAGCTCTTCACCCAGTCGATTGCTCGACGAACCTGCTCGTCGAGCCGCCCAGCGCCGTCGCCGACCAATAGAACACCCGCAGCTTGGTCGCTACCGTTGTAGGCAGCGCACCGTATCAGGAAATCCTTCGTGTGTGGATATGCCTGAGGCCTCTTTCCAAAGGCCATCAGACCAAATAAAGTGGGACGAAAAGTTCCGCCATCTTGGTCAACGACGCCACGGTTCCACAAATCGTCCATAGCTTTGGGCTGAGGTTCCTGATCAACATCAATTTCCTGTTTACGCAAGTATGCATAGAACTCATCTACATTGATGCCTTCTACAGTCGCAGCCCGGATTACCTGCTCTTCAGTTAGCACGAAGCCGAACACGTTGTACAACTCCTGTAGCTCCGGAGCAGACGGCTCTACGCTACTACTTTCGCGGCGGACATAGATCCGACCGTGACTGCGTAAAGGTTCGAAACCGCGCACTCGAGGCACATCGATCCAGTACACCCAGCCGCGCGGATCTTTATGTCGCCCGATGGCTGCTGACACCGGAGAGCTGCATCCTGACTGCAGAAGCGAAGTCAGTCGTTCTTGTACAGACTTTGGCTCCGCTGACACACCTACGATATTACCCGTATCACTTACACCCAGAATGACCGTGCCGCCCTCCGTATTCGCGAATGCGCAGACCGCTTTGCCGACATCACGCATGTCCAGGCTATTCTTGAACTCGGTTTTCCTGTTCTCACCGACAGCAATAAGCTCAAGCACTTCTAGCCACTCCATGATTTCACCTTAAAATCCGTACTTGCGACGTCGAAGACGAAACGCATCTTCGCCGCCGTCCACTGTGTGAACGATAGCTCTCCGAACTGCGGGCTCTTCTATGGTGCCGGCACATGCAATGCGTCCGTGATACGCATCCGCTTCAAGTTGGATTACCATATCGGCGTCGCCATTAACGACGATGTTCGGATTGTGTGTCGCAATGATCACCTGACGACGGCCCCGAAGCTTCTTTAGAACCGGTAAAATGGTGTCGAACAAGTACCGGTTGTCCAGTTCGTCTTCGGGCTGATCTATCACTAGAGGCCGATCATCTGCGGTTTCCAGCAACAGTGACAGTAGGACGCTAACTCTCTGGCCTCCAGACAGTTGGCTTAACTTTCGGTACGTGCCGTCTTCTAACTTCATTTCTAGTATGTAGAGGTCTGGGCAGCGTAGAGCAGCCAACTCCAGTTCTTTGGCCCGCGTCATGCTATCGCAAAAGGTTGTCTGAACTGCTTCGCTCATCCCTACATCGCTCAATTTTGCTGACTTGAATGCCAAGAGTAATTCGTCTGGCGAAGGCACTTTATCAGCTTCAACTTGCCCATTCCACCACTGCGTAACTCCTTTTCGTTTGAATTCGCGCAAGAACTCAGCAAGGACATCCACGTTACCGTTGTTCTTTCGGCAAACGCGAATGTTTTCACCGAGCACATGCTTTATCTGGTCAGAAACGCGATCAAAGGCCTGACGCTGTTCGTCGATGATATCCCGCCGTTGGGTCAGCAATCCGTCGAACAAGTCGCTTAGGTTTTTTCGTTGAGTGCAGATGTCATCAAGATTTGCTTGGTGGCTCGGCAGCAACGCTGCCCGACGGCTAATATTCTTGAAATTCTTGAGTTCTGTTGCGCTGAATCCGGCTTCGGCGAGGGCGCGCGCGACATCCGAGCGGATAGTCGATTCTTCATTTGCCAGCAATTCAATAAGCTGAGTTGCATCCGTAATCCATCTGCTAACGCTAAGCTCAACACTCTTTAGTTGTTCTACTACATTTACCCACTTCTGAGCTAGGATCACGTCGGGTGATTCAGTCCCATTACCGTTTGGATTTGTCTTCCTTGGAGCCTCCCATTGCGGAATTTCGAACGAGTTTGCTTCCTCAACTGCACGTTTGATATTAATCTTCTGGGCATTAGCACCCCTCGTTGATTCTTCCCAGCGTAGCCGGTCGCTGCTGGCTCGGTCAAGGCGTGCCGTCCCTGCCTCAGCAAACGTTGACAGCTGAGCCTTGGCTGCCGCAGCTCGGTCCAATGCTTGCTGTGCATCAGCAAGTTGGTCATCAATCCTCCCAAGTATGTCAGCATGGCAACCTAACTGTTCGTCTAGTCCTTTCAATACTTCACTGCGCTCCTTGATGTTACAAGTTTCAGACGCAATCAGCCTAGCGAGAATACTTTCGATCGCACCTGCTTCTTGCGCAAGGCGTTGCAGTTCATTTTGGGCAAAGAATTGCGCAGGCCACTGCTCGCCGAAAGACGCTGCAGAGTCGGCACCTGGGCAGTCGAAGTAGAGCTTCGGCGTACCAGCATTAAAGTGATCATTTCCTCTGCTCTTGACCTGCTGGCGGAGCAACTCATCGACTGGCAAGCTTGCACCGGTAATTACGCGGAGACCGTCAAGCAAAGTGCTTTTTCCCGTCATGCTGCCGCCGATAATGCACGTTAGGTCAGGGCTGAAACGAAACCGGGGTGCTAGTGGCCCGGGTGCTCCCTTGCCGCCAAAGTACGCTGCATTGCCCTCCACTCCCATCTCTCGAAGCCAAGGACGCTCACCTGACATCGGTGCCACCGGCGGCTTGATTATCACAATAGATCCGTCCTCGGCTCGCTTAAAGCCGAGGCGAAGACGTGAATCACTTGCTATAAAGGCTTGGCGTAACGCCTCAACTCGAGGTCTTGCGAGCTTAACCCACGTGTGTCGCTGGCCAATTTCATCAAGGGTGTAGGCGTCGCTCGAGTGAAAAAACGCCTGACGGTGGGTTTTCATGGCTTCCTTTAACCACTCACGGTTTTCGCATACATCCAGCGGCAACTTGCTGTCAGGGAGTTCCAGACCCGCAATTGCCGTTTGATCGAAGCGTTCGAGAACTTGGCTTTTTTTTGCATTCAAGAGCCCTTTACCTGAATCGACATGAGGCGCGAGAACGAGGTAATCCCAAGCGTATTGACCATCATCCTGCGCAGTGCATTCATGCTTCCGAAACTCACGTAGCGCGACGAATGCCTCATCGGCCGTAAGGCTGGATATCTTTAATTGATCATCCCTCCAAGGGGTCACACCTCCCATGACGAGGTCAAAGGCTCTCCTGTATTGATCGAGGCCAATTTCAGGATCGAACAATAGCAGGATATGTAGCCCTGCCGATCCATCCTTGAAGCATGGCTCGAACCCTGGGAAGATGGCATAGATCTTTTCCCGAAATGGTATTCCGTCGTCGTCGACTCCCTTATTCCACTCCGTTATAATGCTCCAAACGGCGCTGGAGTTGGGTCGTTGACCCGTAAAGGGCGAGTGAGGGGTCAGGCCTGCCACCTGCACCCCGCTCCCGACTAGGGCCTGAAGGAAAAGTTTAGCGTAGCGCGATAGCGTCTCTGGATCGTCCACGTTACCCGACAAACCTGCCGGCCACTTCGCCCTACGACCTGGACAGTCATCGATTGTGTGGATGTGTAGATCCGCCTTGAACCAACGCGCACCAGGAACCTCGCAGTTCCAGATTTCGGATAGCTTCCGTTGGAATTCCATTGGAGAGGGATTTACATGGATAAGTGAATAGCTTTCCCATACGACTCCGCGTTATACCCCGGCGTAGCCTTGTCGTTACTGCGTGCGGCCAGAGGTATGAGGTAGCCTTCTGCCGCCTGACGCCACGCCGATAGGCCCGGGCGTGTGAATTTCACAAGGCCTTTCATGTGGATATTGTGTACCGCATTGACACCCCGATCCTGGACGTGACCGCAACGCACGCATGCGTACACACGGTCGGCTGCGGAACGTCGCACACGCAACACTTTTCTGCGTCCTGCGCGACAGACTGTCGGCCTCTATCTAACATGTCATGTACGAGCATCTTACGGCCTAGCCTGCTCGCGTTCATTGAAGCGGTCTCTTGCGTCCTTCATGGCATTTGGCCCTCCGAGCAGTTTAGTATTGGTTGGAACCCCCATCCCCTTGGCTCTTGGCCAAGGCCCGTTGTTGTGCGGTCATGTCTTGCTTCCGCGGCGTACAATCTCGGTTGCGCCGGCTTTTTCCTCGCGCATGGAATCGACAACCGCCGACTTAATCAAGTGCTCGTACGTCAGTTGAGCAGGTGGACACAATTGCGTTACAATCTTGCGCTCTCCCGTGGTCGCTTCAATCTGAAGCGACCCGTCTCGCAGGAATTTGTTGTTCCACCCCATCTCTGGAGACAGAGACTGCATCGTTCTCACGATACCCGCACCATACGAGAGCATTTTGCTATCAAAGTCACGCTTTAGCATCAGCTCATCTTCCAGATACAGTTCCAGATAATGGAGGCCTCGACCCAGGATCTGATTAACTGACAAGTCTGGGTCGACTAATGCCAGACGTTCTCGAACACGCTGAAGGCGATCGACTGTACGTCCTGTGAGTGCCACATTTACTCGTTTTGGCATGTTATACCTGGATTTGATTGCGCTTTGTAATGTACGGCATACTTGTATCAATATATGGCATACTACAAGCAAGGTTCCAACATATTATCCACCGGTATTAGCTCCACCAACTGTGATTTCTGGAATTAAACGTACCCCGCCGCGCAACTGATGCACCCACATCCCGCATCGTCCCCAAATCGTACCCGGCCTGTAGCACCCTGCTGTCCCGCCGGGGTCGGGCAGCAGTCAAGCAGCATGGATGCCTCGCAGCCTGTGAGCCTCAGGGCACCATGCCAACGGGGCGGGAAAGAGCGGATATCGCTACAACGTGTTAGAGCACCTTCTAAAAGCCATCCCTCTGTGCCAACAAAGAGTGAGACACGGCCGTACACTATTAGTGTAGCTGCGGTGGGGTGCAAGCGGCAGGGCTGCTCGGGCGATTCAGCCTAACCAATCCATCATCAAACCCCTATGCAACATGGATACTATTGACCCTTCGTACACCAGCGGGGCCGCGGAGGTGCCGCCAACCGAGGTGGCTTGTAAGGCCAAACGCCGCCGGTTTAGCGCCAGTTACAAACTGCGTATTCTGGACAATGCCGATGCTTGCCGTGAGCCCGGACAGATCGGTGCGCTATGGCGCCGGGAAGGCCTCTACTCGTCGCATCTGGCGAACTAGCGCCGGCAACGTGAGCGTGGAACGCTCAATGGTTCGATCCAGGCCGGCAAAGAGCTGCTTGCATTGGAAGAGGAGAGCAGGAGGCTGCGCAAGCAGCTGAATCAGTCCCGGCAGCAGTTGGCACAGGCCAAAGCCATCATAGAGGTCCAAAAAAAGTCTGCACACTGTTTGGCATCAACAGCCAGACAGCGGCCTAAATAGGCTCGCGCAGCAAGGCTGTCCGGGAAATCACCAACTCTTGGCATTGGATCGTGAGCCAACACCGACTTACCAATGGCTAACCTCGGAGATATCACCCAATTCCGGGTGTCTAAGCGGGACACGCCAATCTCGTCTGATCCACGTCAATAGTAAAGGGCATCGACGACAATTAAGATGTGGTTAAGAAGGAAGGCCGAGATTCGAGGCGGAGCAGCTAGCTGCGAAGTCATCACGAATGCCAAGAAGCATGGAAACAGATGGTATGCATCGAAGAAGGGATGCTTGCCTATAGCGGCAGGACAGGACCTTATTGAGTGTAGTGTTTCGGACAAGTGCAATGGATTCGCCCCCCCCCTTGGATATGGCCTTTTGGCAGGTGGACAACGTCATGCGCAGCCACGGCCGCGGGCTGCACTTCATGCGGACCATGGCCAATGAAATGCATGTGGAACGCGGCGGAAGCCGCCTGCGCCTGGTTTTCCTATGCATGCCCGGCGGGCATTAGCCATAGGGGCCGCGCAGCGCTGCGCGTGAGGTACGCGGCGAAAGAGCGAACGCAACTCCCTCTTCTCAGCGAGACCAATCTTGGGCAACATCCACCGCGCCCAACACGTGGGCGCCATCTGGCCCGCGCAAGCTACCGGAGCAGGCGGAATCAACTACCTGCAGGAACGTGTCTACCCGGCCGCTCACAGACATGCAGCCTGCCGATGCGCCGAAAACGCAGCTCAATGCCAGTCTGGGTCGTGAAAGCGCACGCGGGCTTAACCCTCGCCAGGCACTTGAATCTTGTGGACGTCCGGTAGAAAGCTCGTGCTCAAACGGCTGTATTCAGCATAGAACTGGCTCCAGTCGGCGTCTGCGTACTCTTCCGGGTTACTGCGCACACTTTCAGCTACGAGCCGGGCACATACCGCTTCGGCAATGACTTCCGCAAGGACGGCCCGAAAATGCTTTTCATCCTGTCCATCAAACTTTGGCGGCGCGCCCAGATACCTTCGAAGCGCTGGGTGGCGGGCTGCTATTTCGAACACATTCTGTCTCCACCGATACCGCTGATCCCCAAGGCTGATGTCCTCAAGCTTGATTCTAATGCCATCCCCGAACGGCTGCGTGCCAAGAAGCTTGGCCGAAGTCTGCATGTCTGCGGTGCTAGCCGTCAAAATGCCTTCTGTCTCTTGCGTACCGGTTACCGCCACGCGAAGGTCACAGATCGCAACGCCGAGCTCCTCCCGCGGTGAAAGTATTGGGTCGCCGGACACACGGAACCGGCTGTTGTCCACAGCAATATCGAGGCGCACAGGCTCAGGGATGATCCTAGTGGGAGCCAGAACCCTGACACGCTTCTTTTTGCCGCCTAGCGCCAGGTTGTAACTATTTCTCTGAAAACACAGCGTGTGAATTTCCTTGAAGCGCTCCGCCTCGGACTCAAGCACCTCGACGGCACACTCTGCTGTTATGGGGCCTACCTTGACGGTCATTCCCGTGGCTGCTGTTGGGCGAACACCCTTCAGTTTCCACATTGCCTGCAAGATGTCCATTTCCGTTGAGTGCGACTCCAGCGGCGCGAAGCGCCTGCTGGTGGTGACTTCATCTGTAAGGCAGTCAACCTGGACAGTTGCCCCGCTTTCAATTTCCGGAAACACGCTTTGTCTAATGCGCAGACAGCAGGGGATAGAGTGCCCTTTCACGATCTGGGCGAAAGGCGGGCTCAGACTGTAGCCTTTCTCCTTGAATAGCCCGCCCTTCACGCTTCCCGGCTCGCGTGATGCTTCCTGGTCAAGGCCGGCGCGATCCTCCATAAAGCGCGTCGCAGCCCGCTCGAGCGTCGCCAGACGCTTCCGTGTGGACGCGCTCTCCACCGTGGCGCGCTCTTTCTCTGCCCGATCCCTTTCCTCTTCCACCAGGGGGCGGAGACGCTTGAGCGCCTCGGCGAACAGCGCCTTAACAAACGGATGATCTCGAGTCAGCCCCGACCTTCTTGACGGATCAAGAATCGGTATCGGGTTGCGGGGATCAGGCTCTGCCCGCTCCTCCACGCGTTGATCAAATTGGTTCCACAAGAAATCTATGTGGTCGCAGGCCAGACGGCCAAAGAATCTGAGAGCATGCGGATCTGATTCGAGGTCCTTGTCAAACAGCGTCGCTTCGTGAACGGCATGACGGGACTTGATCAGAATGCCTCCGCGTCGAAATCGATATTGCTCGGGCTCGATTACTTCGCTCGTGCGTCGTATCGCGAGCTTTGCCGTCGCTCCAGGATATCCGGGAACTTCAAACGTCTTCTTGTGCCGAACCGTCCCCGCAAGACCCGGCGCAGCAACGCGGATCGATAATTCCCGATCATCCTTGAGGATGATTTGCCTCCGCGCATCGGCAAGGATGTCCCTAAGGGCTACGAGCCTGCCCAGATTCCTCCGCAAGAGGTCAGCGCGGGGAATCCTGCATCTCGAATTCAGCTCCAGCGTCACCATCGTGCCTGTTCCGCTGCGAATACCCAGGCGTCTTCTATCCTCTGGTCCAGGGGCCGCGGACTCGAACAGCTCAAAATCGAAATGGGGTGTTATTCTGCACTTGTGCAAATTGCCATCGACCGCGATCGACTCGAACGTGACCGTTCCCAGAGCCGCGACATCTTTCGCTCCCCGTGAGTTTGTACCGCGAACCGCGAGGCCACGTTCAAGGCCGCTAATCCGGCCACCTGTCCTGCCAATTTTCTGCACCATGGCACTAGATGTCATACCGTCGGCAAAGTCGCGCACGTAAAGCGTGGTTGGATCCCCTTTTACGCGGCGCCTCACCAGTTCTATTTCGATCCAACCTGCAATATTGAGGACCTGGTAGCGGTCGTCGGCATTGGTGACCAGTTCGACGACCGCATCGTAAACATCACGTATGGCGAAGCTGGAATCCTGGATAAGGCGCCGAGTCCCCTCCAGCTCCACTTTTGTTCTGATGACCAGCTGTTCCATAGAAGCCCCGCTGCGAGCTCATGCGCGATTATGAAGTGAAGCAGGGTGGGGTGCCTGCAATTGCCAAATACATTCTATCATGCTGCCCAAGGTTGCGGCCCTTCTGCAAGTACTCCACGAAACAGCCAGGCCTTTCAACCCGCATTCCGAGCAACACATTAACGGCTAGTGCATTTTTGGCCGAACACCGAGGCTGCCGTTACGCTCTATAGCCTGCCGGACATTGAGCGCAAGTTACGGGGCCGGACGAATCCGTGCAAACGGCCCTACAACCCGGTCGCCAGTACAGTTTGGAGCAGCTACCGGCCCGGCCGAGCATCCAGTCCGCATCAGATGCGGCAGTACTCATTGAATGTCCGCTGCCTTCGAGGTCCAGTGGGGTAGCGATGGGCAGCATCCTGTCCCGACTGAAATCTCTTCGAAGGCGGTATCCGAACAAGTAACGGGTCAGTTTTACATCGGAAACAATGAAAAGGGTGGAGCTAGTGCTACCAGTAGCAGGATGCGCTTGAGTACGCGGCTACTGGACTTCCGCGGCTTGCGATACTTGGCCGGAATACTCCCGAGCACCGCGTGCGGCTCCTACCTCGCGCGTATCATCCGCCCAGTTTGAACCTGGCCCAAAGCCTCTAGTCGGTAGAAATAGGTACCGCTTGAAACGGCGGCAGGACTGAAGGTAGCAGTGTGTGTTCCGGGATCCATCTGCTGATCAACGAGCGTAGATACTTGGCGGCCCAAGATGTCGAAGACCCTCAACCGAACGTGCGCTCGAGACGGAAGTGAGTACGTAAATGACGTCGACTCCCAGAAGGGATTCGGATAATTGGGTGTCAGCGAAAGCGCAGCAGGTACCTCCAGTGGCAACCGCAATCGCGTGCTAATCGCTCCGTACTTTGCAATGAACATATCGGATGCCGCACTTCCCCTTGCCACCAAGGAATCAGATCCTAGTGCGAGCGTTCCTTCGAACAAGCCAGCTACGAATACATCACCTGACGGGCTCGTGGCAACTGTCTGGAAATATTGGGAACCCAATCCTGAAGCCTGCAGCACACGAAGCAGCTTACCGTCTGCATCAAAGTGGGCAATATAGCCGTCAGGCTGCAGATCCTGCGGAGATGTGAGAGTGATACTTTCAATGGAAACCGACCGTGAAAATACTCCAACAACGTAAGCGTGGCCTCGTTTATCGGTGGCAAGATCCAGAAACTGGTGAAAAATGCCAGCGTGCTCAATCTGCCGCGTCCACAATAGGTTGCCCTCCGCCGAGATCCTGGTCACGAGGAACTCACCGTGTAGGCCCGGGAAGGAACGGAAGTCTTTCCAAGTTACCACCAGGTTTTCTTCGGCATCAACAGCCAAACCAACCGGAAATAGCGCGGTTGATCCTATACCTAGTTCCGTTCTGGTCAGCGCCCATCGAAGGTTCCCCGCCTCATCCAAGGACAAAAATGCCACGTCGTTATCGGCCATGATGAACTCATTCGGCTGCCCCTCCCCAAGTATGGAGTTTTGGCCGAAACTGCCGGCAAGGTAAGTATTGCCATAGCTGTCTACCGTGAAGGTGCCTCGTGCGTGATCGTAGGAGTAATGAGAATTAGTAAGTTTACCCCAGTGCGGACCGCCGAAGCGCCTAGTCCATTCCACACTTCCATCCATTGCATGCTTGGCCAAGAATATCGTGGTCGCTCGCCAGGGTGAGTACGGGTCCGCCGATTCGTATGCTTCAAGCAAGTGGACGCCGGCAAAAAGCGTGTCAATCAAGACGCCGAAATTGCCAACGATATACAGATTGCTGTTCCTGTCCGCCCCAACGCTGATGGCTTCACCTGCAGGACGGCCTGGCCTTTTCATCCCGCCTACAGGTATGCTCCGCACGTGCTCGCCGGATGAAGTGTAAACTCCTACGGCCATGCCGCCGTAAAAACCCGGCGCTGGCAGCGCGGCATCTTCATTCCGTCCTTCATTCGTATAAACGCTGCTGCCGCGTTGGACCACATTAAATCCGCGAAGCCGGTTCCAAGATCGTCTCCAATATCCAGGTATGCTTGGCTGCCAGGCGTCGCCCCATTCCTCTGGTATACTGCGACGTATCCAGCGCACAGTGCCTTCCGCGGCGATGCGTGCGATGAATATGGATCCGCCCTCTGGATTGTACTGTATCGCACCCATATGAACAACGCCATCTGCCTCCACGCCAACCCGGCCGGTAACATAGATGTCGCCATCTGCCCCAAAATCCATATCGTACGGAATAAAATGGACCGTCTCGGTTCCGCTTGAGCCTGGAGCCACCCATCCGTGTACAATCCACTCGGCTACCTGCGTGGATTGCGCGGCCGCGCCATTGCCCACCGCCAGAACAAGAGTTACCAGCATGGCACCGGCAAGGGCGTGTTTCCAATCCATCGAAAAGAGGTCGAAGCCTTGCCGATCAGTTTTTGAAGTCCCACCATGCTTCCATCTAGGCGTGGCGTGTCGGATGAGTTCGCCAAATGCCCATCTGCAGCACGGGTTCAGCAGGCTCTGAGGCCGCCGTCCTGCGGCATTGAGCACAACGTCATGGTTACCGGTCCCACTAGATACGAGTCTGGAGACGAGCGTTACAGCCATTTGATTGCCTGCGACTGCCCGGCGGAATACGGCCGACCGTGATGCCACTCGCTTCAGATATGCCCTCGCATAGTTTTTCACAAAGCCTGTCCACCTAATTTTGCAACGGGTCGGGTATTTAGCCAGGCAAGGTCTTAACGCGTCAGGTGCATGCGACCTATTGTATTTGCACCCCCTGCTTCGAGCCGGTAGAAATACATACCCGGTGGCCTCGTCGCAGCTTCAAATATGGCTCCGTGCCGTC
The DNA here is from genome assembly GCA_965216255.1 of Rhodothermales bacterium. Lineage (GTDB taxonomy): Bacteria > Bacteroidota > Rhodothermia > Rhodothermales > Bin80. The sequence continues at coordinate 191,214 of OZ244148.1, read as the reverse complement.
CACGCGGCAACGGCTGATTCACGAGCAAAGACACGTGCCGGCCAAGAACGTCGTACACCGTAAGGCGCACGTCACTACGCTGAGGCAGCCAGAATTCGATTCTTGTCCGCTCAATAAACGGATTCGGATAGTTGGCAAGTTGCACGACGGTTTCGGGTACATCTGCAGCATCTTGCCTGTCGGTAATGGTAGTTCCGTACTTGGCAACAAACACCCCGTGGGGGTGATCGGTCACCAAAGTATCTGTTCCCAAGATCACCTGATCCGTGAAGGTTCCGGCTATGTAAAGGTCTCCCGGATGGCCCACGCTTAGACCTCCTATATACTGATTACCGGGACCGGTGACATGCACTAATCCTTGCAGCATCCCGGCGCCGTCGAACCAGCCTACGAATGCATCAGTATTGTAACCCGTTCTGTATCGGTTCAGAGAATGCGAGCCAATACGCAGCGAATTTGAGTCAAACGTACCTCCCAGGTAGATGTAACCACGTGCATCCGTTGCCAATTCCGCAATGTCGCCCTCACCATCGTTGAACCTATCCATGAATATCAGTTGGCCGTCGCGGGAAAACTTCAAGAGGTAGGATTCATTGAATTCACCCCCGCGTTCAGACCAGGACCAGACCGCTACTACATTGCCGTCTGGATCCGCGGCCAGTCGCTGCTGCACGGTGTGGCCGGGAATGCCCAATTCCTGCTCAGTTCGAGCCCACCGCAACTCGCCGTCAGCGTTCAGCGACACCAGTGCGCTTTCCCGTGGAGACACTAGCACACTCTTTCCAGGGCCAGAAAGCAGAGCCCCACCGTAAGTGTGAAAGTCAAGAAATACGTTGCCGTCATCACTTACGGCCATGGCAGACCGATTCCACGAAGGTTGGCCGTGCCCTTCAAAATAGAGCGGAAATTCTCCCGTCCTGTCTCCTCCTGGACCTCCCAGGCGGCGGGTCCAAACAAGCGTACCGTCTAGCGCATACTTGGCGACAAAGACATCCGACCACCTAGCATCCTCATGGGGTGGCAACGCGCGCTCAGAAAGAAGCTTGTGCTCCCCGGTAAACAAACTACCCGCAAACGTGCCACTAACATAGGCATAGCCATTTCGGTCAACACCAATGTTGGTAATGTAACCCGGCCAAGTCGTTCTGATATTCCCAAGCGGTGTCACGGCGCTCAGATCTCCTTCAGCAGTATATTTGACGATGGCATATCCGCCTGTCCCTGGTTGCCCCGAATCGAGCAAAGTTGTTGGACCCTCAATGGTAAAGACATGCCTGTCATGCGTGACCACCCGGTATCCTGCCATGTAATCGCGGTACGATGGTAGGGACCATTCCGCACCCCAGTCTTCAATTGACAGACGCCGGAGCCACTTCTCATTTCCTTCGGAATCAATTAACGCAAGAAAGGGAGTGCCATGGCTCGCGCTTCCTGTCACGTAAACATCGCCCTCTGCGTTGACATCGATGGCAAGTGGGATGTGCTCTTCACCTTCCCATGAGGTGTACCCCAATCGTTGGACAGGATTTCGCTTGACTTAAGATAGAGAACTGCCAGGGTTGTGGGTGATGGCGGGACATGTTGGTCCCAGTGGGCATGTGGTTGTCGTGTGGGTTATAGCCATCGCTGGGTCGGGTCCTGAATGGCCGTGATAGACTTCGGATGGGGTTCGGTACCGAAGGCTCTGGTGCGGACGACTGTGGTTGTAGAAGCTAATGTAGCCTCCCAGGCGCTGCCGTGCCTGCCGCAGATTCGCATATTCGTTGAGGTAGACCTCCTCGTACTTGACGCTGCGCCACAGTCGCTCAATCAGAATGTTGTCGTAGCACCGGCCACGACCACACATCGAAATCCGGATGCCGGCACGTTTCGACAGCGATGTCATCTCTTCACTGGTAAACTGTGACCCTTGGTCCGAGTGGAAGATCTCGGGCTGGCTGATCGCAAGTGCGTCCTTATAGGTCTCCACGCAGACACTCGCGTCTTGTGTGTTGGATAGCGTCCACGATAGTATGTAACGGCTCTACCAGTCCATGACTGCGACCAGATACGCAAATCCTCGGTCCATCCGAATGTAGGTGATGTCACTGCACCAGGCCTGATTGGGACGGTCTATGTGCCGCCCTTTCAATAGGTTGGGATACCGAAGAGCTGGCCCCGGGCCCACGCGGGGCCAGCTCTTCGGATAAATAGCCTGTAGCCCTATAAGGCGCATCAGCCTATAGACCCGCTTGTGACCCGCAGCGTGACCCTCGCGCCGAAGCATATGCGTCATGCGTCGTACGCCCAGCATGGGGTGGGCCGTGTAGACTTCGTCTATGACGCGCATCAACTGCAGATTATAGGACGTCTCACCGACGGGTTGATAATACACGCTGGAGCGGGCCAGGCCCAGTAGCTCGCACTGTCGCTCTATGCTCAACTGACCGTGATCTGGCTCCACCATGCGCCGCTTCTCTTCAAGAGAGTGAACCGAAGTTTTTTTTTAACCAGTCCAGTTCCACCTTGAGGCGCCCGATTTGGCCATACAATTCATCCTTAAGTACCTCTTCTTGTTGTTTGGCCTTGCCACGACGCGTGGAAAAGGCATCCATCAAGTGCTGAAGCGCCTGCTTCTTCCACAGGTTCACCTGGCTGGGGTGCACCTCGAAGCGGGCGGCAATCTGGCTGATGGTTTGCTCACCTCGTATGGCCTCCACGGCCACTCGAGTCTTGAATGCGGCGGCGTACGATTTCCGTTTCATCGTGACGTGTACCTCGATTTAAGAGGCAGGATTCTATCTTAAACTACTGTCCAGAATTTGGGGTACACTATACCAGACGCTTCGAAGCCACTTTAGGTCGAGCGACGCCTGCGCTCTTGAAGACGGTAATCCAGGACCAATTACAGAGCCTGCAGCAATCAGAAGCCCAACCCAAGAACGAATAGCTGCTTTACTGCAGGACTGGCCAACCATTGCGATAAAGTCTCGTGGCGCCAACGAACCGAAAGATCCACGGGGCAATTACCATGTCTGTTAACTCAGGTTTCGCGGGAGGGATTTCAATAATGGCTCTGTACGTAGACAATAACGGGATTACTTGGTGCTGGAGTTAGTGAATTCAGGCGCGCATACCGGTGGTGGTATGGCGGTGTTTAGTATTGTTCTGTCCAGCCGCAAATAGACGTCCTTAGTATGCATTGCCCCGATCCGGTTGCGGTCCAGCCTGACCGCTCGCCCGAACACCCCTTGGAAGCCGGGATTTGGAAGCATGGGATGTGCGTCTTGGCTAATATCTCTGGTCCTTTTTGCGCAGCGTGCAGTCGGCGCAGGAGAACATGCGGGCCTCGGCATTGCGGGCCAGAATGGTCAGTATGCCCCGTTGCCGGCGGCTACGCTTGCTGACATAGCGTTTTTCGATCAGCGCCTCGTCGCTGTGATAGGGAATGGTGTGAAAGTCCCTATCAAGGACTGGCCACCCCCCAGACGCAGGCCAAGCCTGGCTGCGGCATGATACCAGCGGTGCATGGGCTCTCCGGTAAAGTGGGGATCGCACCGCGCGGTGTATTCACTGGGCGTGGACCGCTTCGGAATAGCATTGAGGCCAGCAAAGAGAGCCAGCCCTTCGTCCAGTGTCTCGGCCATGATCCGGGAAGGCCTCCCGATGCCCCAGAGCTTGAGAGCCAAAAGCGACCGTATAGCACAGCCCGCGGCCTTTACTACGTTGTAGATGTAGGGTGTGCTGGCCTTGAGGCCTTCTTCCTTTAGCAGGTCGGCAATTTGGGTTCAGGAGGCCCGAGGTGACGCCGGCTAAATTTCGCACGTACAGTTGCCGGTAAGAGGCGCGCAGGGATCCTGACCCGGCCCTCAAAGGGCAAGGCACCGGGATCAGAATAGTGCCCAGGCCAAAAAAAGAAGCAGGCCAAAGATGGCCAGCCCTGCCAGGTAGCCCAAAACAATCTGCAGACCGACGGAGAATAGCCAGCGCATGGTACTGTTCAATCGTACGCAACGCAACGGGTGTTCTCCCGAAAGCGAAAGCCCGGCAGCGCCTCAACGGAATCTTGAAAGCTCGCCGCGGCCGTCTGGCGCCATCCAGCGCAGCTTCGGCTGCTTAACGCTCATTTGTGCTCAGATGTTCGTGAGAGGCTCTTGCATAAATGTGCTGCTGGCATTGTCGGTTTCGGCAATCGACGCAGCAATGCAGGGTGCACCCAATGGGTTGAAGGAAAAAGATGCCGATGTGATGTTCGCACTCCGACACCGCTAACTGTTGCAGTGATTTCGGCTCGAAAAGACAGATTTCGGCGATTAACTCTGACAATCACGCATACCTATCCTGTGCACCTGGCACGACAGGCGCCTTTCTGCGCTTAGGTGAACTCGTTCAGCCCAGCAGTCGCACCATTTGGTCTACGGTCAGCGCGAGCATACCGAACATGAGGTGACACTTCACCTTCGCATTGCTACGAACGTGACGAGCGCTATACTCGTCTTTGAGGCGACCAAAGACGCGCTCGACAGTCGAACGCTCTTTGTAGCGCTCGCGCGCTGGCGCTACAGACCCAGCCGTACGCTGGGTCTTCGCCTCACGCTTTAGCGCCTCCTTCCCAGCGCGCGTACGCGGGTGCTCGTCAATGATCGGCACATGTCCAAGACGCTGGCTGTGGAGGCGTATTTGCTCCACATCATAGGCGCTATCCATCACATCGTATAAACTCGTTACCAGCTCCGCGGACTTGGCCCCCAGTGGAATGGCCACCTGACTGTCATGCACCGACGCGGACGTCACGATGCAACTAATCGGTATGCCCCCGTCTGCCACATCAGTGTGCAGCTTGTAGCCGCTCCAGCTTTGCTTGTAGCCCTTGGAATTGCGCTTGGCTCCCCGGTTGCACTCCTTTGGCAGGTCATCTTCCATCTCCTGCAGACTCATATCCAACTGGCGTACGACGCGCCGGTCCTTCCTTGGAGATTGCTCCCCCTTGCGCGCTCGCCCAGGCTTGCGCTTGGCAGGCGCCGGCTCCTTCGCAGCAGGGCACTCGCGAGCTTGAATCACCGTCGAATCACGGGAGATATGCCCAACTACCTCATCCTCGTAGCACGATTCAATCAGCGCACGATGCATCTGATCTGGCAGACTAGTCACGGCAAACTCTGCGAATGCGCGTGAAAAGGTCGCCTCGCTTGGAACCCGGTCTTAACGTTGCCACCCACACAGGTGGCGCAACGGTGGGTCAGAGCAAATCCGGTCGATCAACGCGCGGGTCGTACCGATATTGTAGACCGCCTTCGCAAGAAACGCCCGCGCAAGCGCCGCACGATCCTGCGCCCGCGCGCTGCCGTGGGATCGCTGCACAGATAGCACTCAATGCGAACGATATCCAACACGTTCAGAAGCTTCGTCTGCAGCTCGGTCAAAGGACCGAGCAATTCCTCCGCGCAGCAGAAGAGTTGCCTTTGGTGGCTTATCCAAGAACACAGTATCTTGCTTCCAGGGGACATGGCTGTCTCGGTGTCTTAGAGATTTGTGACACCTCTGAAGATACCGAAATCGGGGGCGCCAGTCCCCTATCTCCCTCGACTGCAAAGGGGCGAACCGCTTGTCTGGTGGGTTTTTGCAAGAGGCTCGTGATATCCTGGGTAGCCGGAATGCCCCACTATAACCAATAGCCTTGGCGGGGCTATCTTAAATGCACCAAAAAACTGGCTAAAGAATTGAGTACACCGCACTCGCGTGAACACGCCGGGGGATTTCTGAGGGACGGCACCTTGTTGCGTGTCTATCAACTCGAGTCTGTGCTTGGTAGCGGTGGTTTCGGCGTGGTGTACTTGAGTCGCCACAAAGAGCTTGGTGCCCAAGTGGCCATTAAGGAGTATTTCCCGGTTGAGATCGCCATACGTCGGTTTGCCTCTGTCGAGCCCCGGAGTTCCGGTGTCGAAGCCCCGTTTGAAGATGGTATGCGGCGCTTTCTTGAGGAAGCTCGACAGCTCGAAGCATTTCGAGAGCATTCAAATATTGTCACTTGTCGCGACTTCTTTCGAGCCAATGGCACCGCGTATATGGTTATGGATTACGTGCCGGGCTTGTCTTTGTCCGAGCTATTGCGGTGCAGAGAAGCCAAGAGTGATCCCTTTACTGAGTCAGACATGCGTGACGTGATGATTCCGCTACTGGGAGGGCTGAGGCTAGTGCATGATTCAGGGGTCGTTCATCGAGATGTTAAACCATCGAACATCCTCATTCGCAGGACAGATAATCAGCCTGTGCTCATAGATTTCGGTACTGCCAAGCAGGAGGCGTCCGGCGTTACAAAGTCCATGGCCCCGTATACCGATGGATATGCAGCCATGGAGCAAGTCGGTGACGGTGAAATTGGTAAATGGACCGATATATACGGAGTTGGAGCTACCATGTGGCGCATGGTAGCGGGTTCAAACCCTCCTTGGGTTCCGCCTAATCCTGTTAAGGTTCAGACGCGGGCATACGAAGTTCTTCAAGGTAATTCCGATCCGTTACCATCTGCAAAGAGGCTCGGGTCCGGTAGGTATTCTCCAGGATTACTCGCTGCCATTGACGGTTGCCTCGGGATCTCGGTGTCATCGCGCATTCGGACGTGTGATGATCTCTTGGAGAGAATCAGGAGGCCGGCTACAAGAGTGCCATTCGAGTCGACCAGCTCTTCATCAAGGGCTGAGCGCCAATCACATTCGGCGCAATTACGAAGGCCGAAGAGCCGGGTCAACCCTGCTTCAGTATTCTCGGTTACGTTGGTTGCGGTCGCGCTTCTGTTAGCGACTGGATTGGCCCTGAGGGGCAATCGGCTGACTACTGCCCAAGCCCAATTCGAATTGGGAGTTGCATATGCCACTGGTGATGGCGAGTCTCAAGACTACCAGGAGGCATTGAGGCTGTTTCGTCTGGCAGCCGACCAGGGACATGCAGATGCCCAGTCCAACCTGGGCTGGATGTACGACAATGGCAATGGCGTGACCCGGGACTACGGGGAGGCATTGAAGTGGTATCGTCTGGCAGCCGACCAGGGGAATGCCCAAGCCCAACACAACCTGGGCTTGATGTACGACAATGGCATTGGCGTGACCCGGGACTACGGGGAGGCATTGAAGTGGTATCGTCTGGCAGCCGACCAGGGGAATGCCCAAGCCCAACACAACCTGGGCTGGATGTACGACAATGGCAATGGCGTGACCCGGGACTACCAGGAGGCATTGAGATGGTATCGTCTGGCAGCCGACCAGGGACATGCAGATGCCCAGTCCAACCTGGGCTTGATGTACGCCAATGGCAATGGCGTGACCCGGGACTACCAGGAGGCATTGAGGCTGTTTCGTCTGGCAGCCGACCAGGGGAATGCCCAAGCCCAACACAACCTGGGCTTGATGTACGACAATGGCAATGGCGTGACCCGGGACTACGGGGAGGCATTGAAGTGGTATCGTCTGGCAGCCGACCAGGGGAATGCCCAAGCCCAACACAACCTGGGCTGGATGTACGACAATGGCAATGGCGTGACCCGGGACTACGGGGAGGCATTGAAGTGGTATCGTCTGGCAGCCGACCAGGGGAATGCCCAAGCCCAACACAACCTGGGCTGGATGTACGACAATGGCAATGGCGTGACCCGGGACTACCAGGAGGCATTGAGATGGTATCGTCTGGCAGCCGACCAGGGACATGCAGATGCCCAGTCCAACCTGGGCTTGATGTACGCCAATGGCAATGGCGTGACCCGGGACTACCAGGAGGCATTGAGGCTGTTTCGTCTGGCAGCCGACCAGGGACATGCAGATGCCCAGTCCAACCTGGGCTGGATGTACGACAATGGCAATGGCGTGACCCGGGACTACCAGGAGGCATTGAGGCTGTTTCGTCTGGCAGCCGACCAGGGGAATGCCCAAGCCCAGTCCAACCTGGGCTGGATGTACGCCAATGGCAATGGCGTGACCCGGGACTACCAGGAGGCATTGAAGTGGTATCGTCTGGCAGCCGACCAGGGGAATGCCCAAGCCCAGTCCAACCTGGGCTGGATGTACGCCAATGGCAATGGCGTGACCCGGGACTACCAGGAGGCATTGAAGTGGTATCGTCTGGCAGCCGACCAGGGGAATGCCCAAGCCCAGTCCAACCTGGGCTGGATGTACGCCAATGGCAATGGCGTGACCCGGGACTACCAGGAGGCATTGAGGCTGTTTCGTCTGGCAGCCGACCAGGGGAATGCCCAAGCCCAGTCCAACCTGGGCTGGATGTACGCCAATGGCAATGGAGTGACCCAGGACTACCAGGAGGCATTGAAGTGGTTTCGTCTGGCAGCCGACCAGGGACATGCAGATGCCCAAGCTTTCCTAGACAGGACTCAAGATTAGGAGAAGGCATTAAGGTGGTACTATCCGGAGACCGATCTGGGAAATGCTAGCGCACTGGTCAACGTCGTAGGAAATGAATCTTTCGCACGGGGGGGCACGCAGATGAGATATTGCAAGTGCAGGGGATGCCGAAGATCATCAATACGTCTCGGTCTGTAGGCGAAGAGATATGGTACTACGGATTGAGCAGCGTGACGTTTGGCTTGCAGACAAGACGAGACAAGGAATGACGGAATGTGGCAGGAACTCTCAAGGTGTGAACGTTGCACGAGTCCGGATTTCTTGGAGGAGCTTTATATGTGCAGATTAAAGCCACGTTAAGGACTATGCACAGATCTCGATTGCAAACCAATATGCTTGGCTGCCGAAGTTGCACCGCCAACCTTACTCCGTTTATCGTTTGAGCCGTGATTCTGCCAGTAGTCGAAGAATCAACCAGTCGTATTATTGGAGTGTTGGCCGGCCTCCTGGTTGCAGCCGGCCTGATTGCGGTTCTCAGTGTGGTGCTTCGCGCGCCGGAGTCCGGAAGTGACCACATTTACTTGTCCGCGGTGCTGCTCGATCGGGGGGGTGCACATTATCCCTTTACAATTCAGAATGTGATGTGGATGATGCTCTTCGTTGGTCTAGCCGAAGTCTGGTGCCGGCTCAAGCGTGCGAGCGAGGAGGTCAGGCAACTTGGTTTGGGGCTGTTGCCTGAGGATGACACCACGATTCTCAGATCCAAAGATCTGATTCCGATATACAGAAGGATGGTGAAGGCTCGTCGCGCGAGGCACTATTGCGTGCAACGGATGGTTCTCCGCTCGATTCAGCAGTTCCAAATCAGCAGGTCAGCAAGTCAGGCCAACAGCTTGGTAAATTCCAGTCTTGAGCTTATGCAACACGAAATCGATCTCAAGTACAACATGTTGCGCTATATCGTTTGGCTTATTCCGACACTGGGTTTCATCGGGACAGTTATCGGCATTGCCCTAGCGCTTTCTGCGGCCAACAACATGCCTAGTCTGGATGATGCACAGGCCGTGCGGGTATGGTTCGGGGCCATGACAACAAAGCTGGGACTTGCCTTCAATACGACGTTTCTTGCTTTGGTCATGGCAGCCGTGCTTGTTTTCCTGCAGCATGTTGCCCAGGGAAGGGAGGAGGCAGCACTGAATCGAGCTGGTCAGTACTGCTTGGACAATCTCATTAACCGCCTCTTTGAGGAGTAGACACAATCGCTATGCCGAAGAAGCTGAACACCGACGGGCTTCCCGTGGACGTGCCAACCGTTAATCCGGCAGATGGTCAAGGACTGTTTCGTGGCCTTGCACCCAATCCCAGGGATAGATCGACAGAAGAACAAGAAGGCCAAGGACGGCACGAAGTGTCTGTGCCCCTGGATCCTCCCACCAAGCCTGCTCAACACAATCGCGGCGACTCGGAAAGTCGCCTCGTGCGGTTTTCTACAGATGAGCCACGCACTGTTATTGCTGCGGGAGCACGGAGAAAGATTGGTGAGTCAGCCCATGAGCCGGCACCAACTGATCCCATGTCAGATCCCGTGGTAGGGTGGCTCGTCATCGTCGACGGGCCTGGCAAGGGTGCAGCCATCAGGTTGGGCAATGGCCAGAATACTCTCGGACGCGGGGCCAAGGCACGCGCACGCGTCGATTTCGGGGACCGTCAGATTTCACGTGACTCCCATGCTGTCGTAGCATACGACCCCAAGCACAACCGGTTTTACATTTATCAGGGTACCGGGACGAACCTGACCTACCTGGACGGTAAGCCGGTGCTTTCGCCGACGGAGCTGATTACCGGAAATATTGTTTCGCTTGGCGCCACTACATTACGTTTCGTCGCATTGTGCGATGATACGTTTGTCTGGGAGGGGTCGAATTCACCGGCGTGATGCAAGCTGCGATAGCGTTGGATCAAATCCAGGGTGGCCGTGAATCCCAGCAAGATGCCGCCTGTTGCCTGGAATGGGAGCGGGGAAGCTATCTACTCGTGCTGGCCGATGGTATCGGTGGTACCTTCGGCGGGGAAGTGGCTAGCCGGGTGGCAGTCGATGGATTTCGGGATTCTTTCGTCCAGAGCTCACAGCAGGATCTGCGACGGCGGTTGTTGGCTGCGCTGGAAGATGCCAACGGCGCCGTTCTGGACGGGAAAGAGGACGATTCCAAGCTTGCCGAGATGGGAACCACTCTTGTGGGGGTTGCCATCGCCAAGGATCAGCTGTTCTGGGTCAGTGTGGGGGATAGCCCCGTGTGGCTGATAAGGAACGGCGCAATCGACCGACTGAATGAAAACCACTCGATCGGCGGTTTGCTTGATATGCGTGCGGCGGCAGGAGAGATAACTCCTGAGGCGGCGGCGCAGTCACGCCGCCGTGGAATTTTGCTCGAGGCCGTGCAAGGCGGCAAGATAAGTTACGTGGATGCCCCGAAGGAGGCTTTGGACCTCCAGTCTGGAGATACCGTTATTGTCGCCAGTGACGGAGTGGAAACCTGCGCGACAGGGGAGCTAGTGGAAATCGTGACAGCTGGCAGACCCTCGGCTTCTGACATAGCCGCAGCAATCTTGGATGCCGTTGGTGCACACAACCGACCCGGACAGGATAATGCGACACTGATTGTGTACAGACCTCGATAAGAAGTAGCATGAGACCGTGTTTTTGCAGTCGCGTACTTGGCCTCGCATGGATCCTGATTTTGGTGGCGGCGCCCGCCAGAGGCTCTGTATACAGCATTGTGGTCCAAGCTGCGGGAGAAGAGACTGCGCGGGGTGTTGGCGTTCTGGTGGCAGACGAGCTTGTGTTGACCGTCGCGGAGCTGCTTGATCGAGGTGACCTGGTGCTGGTTGCCGACCCTGCAACTGGAGCTCGCTATGTGGCGGTCGTACGAGCACGCACGGCTACGTTAGCGCTGCTTTTCGTGCCTGGATTACATGGTGATGCCGTAACCGTTGCGGGTCGCCCCCCGGTGGTAGGCGGGAGTGTTCATCTTTTGAAACCGACCGAGGTGCGCCAGGATGGAGTCCTTCATTCGGTGGCAGATCCGGACAGCACATCTGGGCCGTATCGGTTTACCATGACCGTGGGCGATGATGAATTCGGAGCGCCTGTCATGAACAACTGCAGGCACCTGGTGTCATTGGCAAGCGGTTGGCTGGAGACAGGTGATGAAGGTTTCGATCCCGTAATCGGGCTCGGCTTATCCCAACCAGACCTGGTCTTGTTTTTGGACGAAGTGGATATTCCTTACTCGATCGAATCAGACCACTGTCCTACGGTAAAGCAGCAGCTGGACCAAGCCAAGGCCAGCAGTGCAGATCTTGAAGAGGAGCGGCAAGCGCTTATCGAGGAACTGGACGAGCTTGAAGAATCCAGAGAAGAGGATCTACAGCAGGGTGCCGAAAGACTTGCGGAAGTCACCGCAGAGAGGGTTGCGCTTCAGAAGCGCCTAGACGAAACGAGCACCAAACTTGCGGCGCAGGATTCCATAGTAGCAAAGAAGACCCGGCTTCAAACGGATCTGGACGCTATTTCAGCGGAACTGGATCTTGCCGAGCAGAGCATGGCCGAGCAGGCGCGGCAATCGCGTCTGCGACTGTACTCGGTAGCAGGTGCAGGCGCGGCGCTGATTTTTCTGGCCAGCTTGCTGGTTTGGTGGTCTTGGAGACGCCGCAGGGATATGCAGGACGCGCTTCACGAAGCGGATGCCAAGCTTCAGGAGACTGCATGTATAGTTGAGCGGCAGTCATTGACATTTCCGGATTTTCTGTTATCAGGCAGCGGCTTTCAGGGCGAGGAAGTACGGGTCAAGGTGAACGGATCGGCATTGGTCCGAAATGAGAAGGGGGCGGTTATCGGACGCTCCCCCACGCACGCCGACTACGTGGTAGGTGAGACTAGCGTATCTAGAAGCCACATACGTCTCTTTGTAAATGGTGGCAAGCTTACGATCGAAGACCTCGGTAGCCTCAATGGAACCCGTATAGACGGGGTCAAGCTTGTTCCGGGTCACGCTTATGCTGTCAGCAATGGGACCAGTGTCTCGCTCGGGGACGTGGACCTGACCATTTATATGCTTGGAACCGCTGACTAATGAAGCTACGTCGCAGAGAACTGAACGTGTTTTCAATTTCTGCACTGGATCTGTTTGCATCCGGCATGGGAGCATTCGTGCTGCTCTCTGTAGTGACCATGCCCTTCTTTCCAAATACCGGCGACTCCAAGGAAAGAGTGGAAGACTTGAAGGGCGAACTTGAAGTTGCCCAATCGAGAGCACAGAACTTGGAGCGCGTGATCGCCGGCTTGCAGCAGGCCGATGATATGGAATCAGCGGTATTGGCCGAGCTTGAGCAGTCTCTGCAAAAAATGGAGGCGTTGGATGAGCAGGTACGCGAGCTCCAGCAGCAATTGGCAGAGACCAGTGACGAATCCCGTGAACAGGAATTGGAACGGCAACTGGCTGCGACAGCGGAAGCTCTGCGTGTTGCTGAATCACAGGTAGAAGAATTGCAAAAGGTTCAAACTGACCTTAGGCTGCCACATCTTGACATCGTGATTTGCCTTGACGTAACAGGGAGCATGACCGGTCAGATCGATGGTCTCAAGCTCGAAATCACGTCGCTGGCCGGGCTCTTGGACAGGCTGGCTCCCTCGGTTGGCATTGGACTAGTGGCATTCGGCGACCGCAGATGGAGGCAGCCAATACACGAGATGCCCATCGTTCAGACCACCAACCTCAATAGGATTGTGTCGTTCGTCAATTCGTTGTACGCCAATATGGACTCCAACTTCATGATGAATACGGACCATCCTGAAGCCGTAACCACCGCTTTGGAACGGGCCGTTGCCGCATCATGGCGCATGTCCAGTGAAAAGCGCTACGTAATTGCCATTACGGATAACGCTGCGTACCCAGACAGAATCACGGCGGCGCTGACCACGGCGAGACGATTCGCGGCGGCGGAAGACCAATTCGTATCAACTGTGCGGGCAAATTTCGGACCAGACCCAATCGCCAGAGAAGCTGCGTTGAGGTTTCTGCGCGACTTAGCCCAAGCTGGGAATGGCAATTTTGTGGATGCGGCAGGTGGGGAGTCCATGATTAGCAATGTGTTGTTGGCCATCATGGGTACGTAACATGTTGGTATGCGTCCCGTCAAGTACAGGTTAGTGGTAGCCTTAGCTGTGTTGAGGGACACCTGATGGACTGCCGGCCGGGGAACGGTTGGGCTTGGCAAACCGGGGCACCCTGCCTGCCATTTGACTTCTAAGCTGCCTTGCTGTATCCGTCCGGAGTGGAATTGTGGGCCTCGTTTATCGGTTCGCAGGGTGCGGAAGGTGTGTGCGCAGGGCCGGAAGAGGCCGGATCCGGCACGGCCGCCCATATGTGCTGGCGCTCGTACACATGCGCCCGAAACCGCCCGTAAGTGGCAAAATCGAGCCGGAATGCGGCACAAGAGGCCCAGAAGACGCCCCTGAAATGCCGATCTGGCGGGGTAAAATACATCCGGGCGCATCCCGGCGCGCTGGGAGCCCAGTGGAGCTAGAATGCCCCGCCATCTCCCATTACACTGGCAGACGTATCTTAAATTAGTCGAAAGTCGGACTGTAATGTCATACTGGCCCGCGTCCACCAGACGCAGGAAGCTCTCTTGGGTCGAAGGCCGCCCGGCCGACATACGGCCGCTTGTATCTTAAGCCACTCCTTTCGGCCTAATCGCGTATGATTGTAGGACATGCAGCTACTGACTCGTGACTATCATTGACGGCGTTTCACTGGCGGCCCTACTCGGCGTACTGGCTTTCCTGTGGAAGCTGCATACCGAAATCAACGGCCTGACAAAACACGTCGGAGCGCTTAGTGAGAGACTTGCCCGCATCGAAGGTTGGATAGAAGGCCGGTTTAACCAGGCCGCGTAGCCCGCCGACCATCTCCCGCCGCGATCGCACCGCTCCCCGCCGCTCCCCGCCGCATTCCGGCCCATTAGAGGCTCCCTACGTGCCTTTCTCGCGGCCTTCGTCGCACTACGGCACGCCCGGGGCGCATTTACACGACCTGAGAGTAGGCACGGCCCGATCTGTTGCTTTACGGCGTGAATTGCACCAACCGCCGACGCACCGGCGGGCTGGCGGTCGCAAGCAGCCTTTGGTAGTAAGCATCGCTGCCGTCTCCGGGATATCGGAGCGCAGAACCTGCCTGGAGCAGTATCTCGATGAGGTCAACGTACACTACCTGCCTGCGGCGGGCACCACCCGAATGCCTGGAGCCGTGGACAGCCCAGCCAAGCGGCGAACTGTTGTGCATACGGTCAAATACATTGACCGGAGCTCCGGCGTCGATCAGCGTTCTTGCCTGGTGAGGCTGTCCAAACCATGCGGCTTGGAGCAGAGGTGTTCCATCATCCATGCCGCGGCACGCAAGATCTGCCCCTGCTTTGACTAACAGGTCAACAGGCCACGCCTGATTTCGACCTGCAACGTCAGCCAAGAGACGGTCTTCCTCCGGATTGCCGGTCCGCGCTGCGTCGGATTTTGATGCGAGAATAGCTTCTGCCTCCGCCCGATGCCCCCCTGAAATCGCTATCGCAAGCCGGTCCGCTTCGCTCGCTTCGGTGCTGGCACCCTGGGAAACCAGATAGTCACCGATCTCGGTGAACCCACGTCGTGCAGCGTGTACATAGGCGGTCTTGCCCCCAGCAGTCTTGGCATCTATTTGGGCACCGTGAGCCACGAGAATGCGACAAGCGCCCAGGCGTCTTCGCCTTGCGGCTATATGCAATGGCGTCTCTTCCAGTGGAGCGCTGACCTCGTTCGGGTCCGCGCCCCTTTTGAGCAAGCTTTTCAGCCGGCGGCCTCCGAACTGGCCGAAGCCAACATCCAGATATTCGTGCAGCATCATTGGTCACACGTGGAATAGAGTAGGCGTCACTGAGTCTGTCGGCCAAGTCCCACCGGTTGAAGCCCCAGCCCTGTGTGCCATGGGCGCCAAGACTGGTTCACGGTGCGTGCACTTAGATGTCCTCGTGTAACCTTCAAATTGCGGTCCCCGACAAGCTGCTTTAGGAGCATGCCGACATACTTCAAATTCGGACAGGATTTGCTCGAGATGAGGCCCAGAAATTCCGCTGATCTTAGCCGGGAGACGAATCCACTTGAAATCGGGATAGCGCCTGAAGCAGGTCAGCTGCCGCTTCGCATAGCGCCGGCTATTGCGCTTGATCTGCCGAACCATTGCTGTACGGCATACTTCACCCTGAAGAAATTCTTTGACTTCCCGGTATCCAATGGCCTGCAGGACCTGCGCGGAATGATCTTGTCCAAGTCCTACCAGCTGACGCACCTCATCAAAGAGCCCACGGTAAAGCCTCAGCTCAACGCGCTCATCTATGTCCTGGTACAGCGCCGCGCGCTCCATATTCAACACTACAACCTTGAATGTGAATGTCGACGACGCCGTGAGGTAGTGGGAGAGGGGGACTCCTGTGCTCCGGTATATCTGGAGTGCCCGCACTCGTCTGAATGTCTTGGTTGGATCAAGGCGGGCCGCCGAGTCTGAATCGACCCGGCAAAGCTCCTCAAAGGGCGTCATTGCACCGTCCTGCGCCAACTGCTTCTCCAATTTTCGGCGGACGGCAAGATCAGTTTCCGGCACTGCTGACAATCCATGTTGCAGGGCATGCAAATTTAGCGTTGGGCTTCCGACAACCATAGCCAATCGGCTTCGGCCGACTATCATGCGAATAATTTCGTACGCCTGGCGGGCGAACAGGCCTGCTGAATACGGAGTGCCAAGACCAAGCTCGCCCACCAAATGATGCGGAACCTGTGCTATTCTGGCAGCGTCCGGCTTTGCCGTGCCGATCCGCAGTTCCCGGTAGATCTGCCGGCTATCGGCAGAAATGATTTCTGCCGATAGCCGTTTGGCGAGCACCGGACTATAGGCCCGTCTTGCTGATACCGGTTGGACCGGTGAGAATAGGAAAAGGATGGTGTCGAGATGGGGGAAACACAGACATTAATGCATTAAGCGGAAGGTTCAGAGCGGACCTTGGACGGCGGCCACCGCACTAACTTTAGGTAGTCGGCAGAGCGGCTGCTTAGCCTCGACTGCACAAAGGGAATTAGGTGTGCCGGGACTTTTGCGGGGCGCTGTGCCTACCACCATTATGAAACCGAAATGTATTGAGCTTGCTTTATCAGGTATTGTGCGGGGCTATTGGTTTAGGCCACTGCCGGGGGCTGGCCCGGTGAAGCGAGTCAGTGGCCTGTCAGGACGCGCAGCCTGGTTGAATGAGGCGGCGGCTGAAGAAATGCAGCCCGCCTCCAGACTAGTGGCTGGGCTATGTCCGCCCGCATCCGAATTCAAGTCGTCACGGCAGGCGTCTTTTCTGACGCGCTCCACTGACTATCTCACAAAACCCTGCGGCCCGCGAACTTTCCAGCATTGCCGGTCCTATACCGTTTATGGAGGTGATTTCGGAAAGCGTCTCAATAGGAGCGTTCTGACGGATGTAATCCAGTACCTGACGTGCCTTTCTTGCGCTCATGCCGTCAATACCTCTAAGACTATCGGCATCAGCCGTGTTAATGTGCGTACACCGCGCCGGTTGCGCAGAAGCTCAATCGTTCCCTTCGACTTGCGCCGGATCCTCTGGGGCCTCGGTTTCCGCATGGCACCGGCTCAGGATTGCCGCCACGGCGCGGCGCTCCTCTGTGTCCATCGTCAGTCCCCAGGCAGCCTTATACATCACCCAGTCCTCAACATACTTGCAGTGGAAGGCTTCGTTTGGAGGAAGCCACTCTGCGGGGTCGCGATCTGCTTTCGACCTGTTCGCTTGAGCCAAAACGGCGACCAAGGCTCCAGGCTGATCGAGGTTATTGGCAAATGCATGCCGGCGAGTGCTATCCCATACCGCCGCACCACTACGATGCACTTCCGCAAGCGGGATCAAGTGGTCGACATCCAGGCTTCCCGGGTCAATAGTGGTGGAGTTCGTGTACGGATCAAGCCACTTACCTGAAATCACTTTGCATCCGGTATCATCGAAGTTTACTTGCACAAGACTTTCGGCTATCAATACTTCCTCTCTTGTGTTCTGACAATCACCATCATCGTCCGCCCACTGCCCGTAGAGGCTTCTTTCATAGGGTAGAGCGAGATCGCTTTGCATTTCGCCCTGCAGAGCGCGAGGGGAGACCCCTATTCCTCATCGAATTCTGGATTATTGACGCAGAACCCGGATTGCCGGAAATTCTGAAGCGTAGCGGGGCCAATGCCGCGTACATTCAACAGCGCGTCCAGAGAACCGAATGCTCCTCTTGCTTCCCTGTGTTCTATGATGGCATGGGCTTTGGCGCGGCCAATTCCCTTAACGCGTTGCAGGTCAGCGATACTGGCCGTATTTAGGTCCTCGCAACGCTTCTCACGGGCAGATGAGACGTTGCCCGAGACTGATGGCTGGATTGTCGAATCACTGCTTTCATTGGCTGCATCCTGAATGCAAAATCCGGCCGCGCGAAAGTTCTCCACGGTGGCAGGGCCGACACCTCTGACGCGGGCAAGCTCGTCCAGTGATCCAAATGGCCCGCGTTGTCCCCTGTACTCAATTACAGCCCGCGCCTTTGCAGGCCCAATGTCGGAAACTTGCTGTAGTTCACTGGCACTTGCCACATTGATATCAACGCAGTCTGGGCGGCGCATGCGTGGAGTACTGCCCGGAGCATGTAATGGAGGCGCCGCCTGGATATCCTCTCTGTCCACGGCCCTAACACAAAATCCTGCCTCACGGAAATTTTCCACGGTTGCAGGTCCAATGCCTCTTACACGTGCAAGCTCGTCCAGCGACTCAAATGGTCCGTTTTGGTCGCGAAATTCAATTATCGCCCGAGCCTTGGCGAGACCGATGCCCTGGACGCTCTGCAAGGTCGCTGCAGTTGCGGCATTGATGTCCTCGCAGAGTTGCGCAGGCTGTCGGTCACCCTTAAGACCGGACCGCCTGCCCGCAGCCGTACCAGATGTGGCTAACATGGAACGGTCAACCATGCGCGGCCAATTGAATGATTCACTATCGGCGGCCATATTTTGCACCGCAGGATCCATAATATTACCCGAGGCAGAATGCCCTTTAGAAACCGCGGCGCGGGCCGGCGCGGGCGAGATCCCGTGGAGACTTGGGAAATTTTCCGCGGCATATGAATGACCGTTGTGCCCCGGGTCAGCCACTAAGCGTTCTGCTCCTTGAAGTGGTTCTTGGTTAGGTGGGAATACAGATCGGCTTGCCAGCGCTTGGCGGAGAACCACGGCCCCGAGCCCCGTCCCCAGTGGCTTCGATGCTTTCTTGGTCGTAGCTCCCCCGATTGCTTCCGAACAAGTGCCCGGAGCGCACAATATTAGCAGTATGAAAATGGCGCGTATCATTCCGATCCACCACAAATGCAGATGACCAAGAATCGCGTCCTAATAACAGCGGTTCCGCAAGCAAAATAGTGACGATCAGCTCTAATCGAAACTGGAATTGAGTCAGACAGCAAATGTACGCGGCCCTTTGGTCATGGAATAGCCGCTTTGATCAAGGAATTAGACCAGATCACGGTAGAACCGCAACCCGGCCCGCGTGCCGGCGGCTAAGGTCTGCTTCAGGCCGTCATCTGCGTGGCCGACGTACACCTTTAGATTTGCAGTCCTGGTGCTCCTGAAAGCCTGTTGCATGTGGTACAGCTGCTTCTACAATGAACGCAGCATGGCCGCAGCCATGCCAGTCTCTGCCGTTGCACGAAAATCTGCGCAAGAGCGTGACTTCGTGCGACGTGATGCCAAATGGCCTCTACCACAGATGGGTATGGAGCTGGCCGGCAATCTTGTCCGGTTCGTATCGGGGGCGCCACATCCCGCGCAGGTGACATCCGTACAGCAAATCAACCTGGCGTAGAGCCAACCATGCAAATGCCATCCCAGCGCGACCCTGATCTCCTCGCTCAGAGCACGGCGAACCCTGACAAGCGAACGCGTCGAATCGCCATATGCCTGAGCCGCGAGGAGCGCGAACTGCTCCTCCGTCGCGCCGCGGCCCGGGGCATGAAACTCGCACCGTATCTCCGCGCCGCAGGGCTCGGTATGCGCACGCATACTTGTGCCTACACGGAGCTGGCCCGCGAGGTACTCGCCATCGGACATGCCGTTATTCAAGCTACGCCGGAGACGGGCGCGGACCGCGAGCGGCTGCTCTTTCTCGTGCGCCCCGTGCTAAGCCGAATTGGCGATCACCTGCCGTGATCGCCAATTTGAACAAGTGCCGCAGCTTTCGGGAGCTGGCCAAATACCTGGAGCGCCCCAAGCCGGGGCGCGAAGACAAGGTGCGCGTCGGCTGGATCGAAGGCCGCGGGCTCGTCCAGGCAGAAAGCCTGCAGGAAGCGGCGCGAGAGATGCGTATCGTTGCCAGCGGAAACCACCTTGTCCAAAGCCCCGTCCTGCATGTGTCCATTTCCTGGGCACAGGACGATGATCCGACGCGCAAAGAGATGCAGGAGGTCGCCGACGGGCTGCTGGCCACGCTGGGCATGAAGGAGCACCAGGCCATCTATGTCGCCCACTGCGACGAGGCCTGTGCCCATCTGCACGTCATGGCCAATCGTGTGCATCCTTCGACGAGAGCGGCCGCAAACCTGCACCTGTCCTGGTGTCGGACAGAGAAGTACCTGCGCCATGCGGAGCGCCGCATGGGCTTTCGCGAAGTGCCGGGGCAGCTTTACCGGCTGGAGGGGCAGCGCAGGCCGGACCGGAGCCAGTCGCTCTCCAAGGGCGCCTACAAGGGAATCGTCCGCGATGGCGCGGTGCCGTTTCAGATGCTGGTGCGCCGCGCCGCGGGCGATGATTTCGAGCGGGCAAAGAGCTGGGACGATCTCACGCGCAGGTTGCGGGGCCGTGGTCTTGGCCTGGAGGCGCGCAAAAAGGGACTCGTGGTGACAGACGGCCAGGAATACGCCAAGAGCAGCAGCGTCATGCCCGGCGTTTCGGCCCGAAAGCTCGCCGATAGATTCGGCGAAACGTTCGAGGAGTTCACGCGCCGCGTGCGCGCCCCGGTGCTCGAACTTAAGCGCGCTCACGAGGCCAGGCTGGAGCGTGGACACACCGAAGGGCCGCTCTCGGAGGGGGACTACCTGCTCGCGCGGGACTACTTGCGCCTGAAGGCCGAGGGACGCGGCCCCGAAATACGCCGGACGCTCGGCGAGGCGGCCTACGATTCGCTTTCCCGCCTGGCCGTACGCAGCGCGCGCGGACGTGAGCGATAAAGCCGAAACGCCGCTCCGGGCGCGCCTTGCCGAAGCGGAAGCGGCAGAGGCCCGTCGGCACATCGACCCCCTCCTGAGGGAGCTCAAAGACGCGGCGCAATTGATAAGGGCGAGCGCACGTGTTGCGGAGCGCGCCGCCCTCCATGCCAGGCGCGGGGGCTGGCAGCGCACGCTGACCATGTTTGCGCTCGGGGCCCTGCTTATGGCCTCGGCGCTTTCGCTGGTACCGGAACGCTGGAAGCTATCTCCTTCGGCGCGCAGGCACCAGTACCTGGGTCAGCGCCTGGAGCATGTCTGGACAGCGCTCGAGCCGGAAAGGAAGGAGGAAATGCGTGCGTTACTGGGGCTTGCAGACCGGGCCGGGCAGCAGAGGTAAACGGAGCCGCGTGCGTGACCGAGAAAAGACACAGACCTCCAATACGCGCCGGCTGTCTGCTACGCGTGGCCCAAATGATGGCAGCCTGTGCCTTGCCGGAGTGATGCAGCGCGGAAGATGTCGCCAGCGGCCTGAATGCCGACACCTCGCAGGCATGCTGCGTTCCTGGCACCCGGCGCACAGCCCCGCTACGCGTCCACCTTGGTCAGCGTACTTACGGCAGCTTGTCCGCGCAATAGAGCAGCTGGTGGTGTACTCCAATTGTCCGCATCAACAACTCGGAGATAATACAGGAACCATCGTATTCCATAAAGAGCCGAAGCCTACCACGGTCCGTGCACTAGACCCTGGGTGGTCTCTTTATCCAGGACGCTCGCGCCGTGATGCAGAGCGATAAGAGGCGCATTCATGTCCAATTTCAGGATAGTCGTCGTCGGCGCTCGGCCAACTAACTTTGGCGCAACGCCAGCGACGGACCTCAACATAGTGGTCAATGGATTCAACGGTCAGATCTGTATTCGCGCGATGTCAGCATCGCAATAGATATCGAGGATATCTACGTGCTGCCAATCTCGTCCACGAGCCTGCTGCACACAGGGCAACTAGAATTCCTGGTGCGATTACGCAACCAGTATGTCAGTGATAGCAAGTTGAGAAGCCCTGATAGTGGCGCCAGATGGCACTCGTCACAATCCAACTGCCCTTACCAAGCGGGGGCAATCCGGGCAGGCTATCTGAACAGCATCATTTTACGCGTCCCTACGAGCATTCCCGCATCCGTCTCCGCCCGCAGCTGATACAGATACGGCCCGGAAGGAGCGTATTCAAGATTGAGCTCTAGGCTTCGATTCCAACCAGCGGCCATGGCATGGGGACGTGCTATTTGAACGGTTCGGCCTAGCAGGTCCATTACCCGAACGGAGACCATGGCGGCAGCAGGAAGATCGAAGACAACCGTGGTGGACGGATTGAAGGGATTGGGATAGTTGCCCCGAAGAGCAAACGTGGCCGGCAGCTCAGGTCCCGCACTTTCTGCGGACGTAGAAACGGTGACCTCAATCGAAAACGTGAGAGCGCCGGTTACGCCATTCGGATCACTGACCTCGTAGAGGTACTCCGTCGCGTCAAACACCTCTGTCGGCGTGCCGCTCAGCACACGCCTGCCCGCATCAAAGACAAGACCTGTGGGCAACGCAGGCCTCAGCGCATAGGTCAGCGGCGCCTCTCCGCCTGCTGCCAGCGGCAGCGTTAGGTTTGCTATCTCAATACGTACCGAATATGTTTGGTCGGCTATCGTGCGGGTGAAGGAAATGCAATTGGGCCCCGCCGCATCATCTATCGCCCCAAGCCACGCCTGGAAATCCGCGTTCACAGGAGCGCACAGCGCCTGGCCCTCAAAATGCAGCCGCTCCACGGCAGCAAGACTCGTTAGGCTCTCCGGCAGCGGTCCGCTGAGGAGGTTGTGTTCCACATCCAGGCTGCTTATGGCGACAAGACCGCCGAGCTCTTCTGGTATAGGCCCCGTCAGCTCGTTGCCCGAGACGTCCAGACGCACGAGCTCCGACAGACTGCCGAGCTCCCGCGGGATTTCCCCGGTAAGTCTGTTGCCATCCAGTCCGAGTCCGGACAGTCGGAGCAGTTGTCCGAGCTCAATGGGTATCGTTCCCTCGAGATCATTGTCCTGCATCCAGAGTGCCTTGAGTCTTTCGAGTGCTCCGAGTTCACGAGGAATCTCTCCCGTGAGTTCGTTGTCCGACAAGATCAGGTTTTCCAGGTTCGCAAGGCCAGCCAGCTCAGACGGAATCTCGCCGGTTAGCGCATTGTAACCCAGGTCAAGCGAGACCAGGTTTGAGAGCCTGCCAAGAGACACTGGTATGTCTCCCGTCAACTGGTTAAAACCGAGGCTAAGCCGGGAAAGGGCGGAAAGATTACCAAGCGCACCTGAGATTGAATCCGTAAGTGCGTTGTCGGTGAGCGCGAGTTCGGTAAGGTTTGATAGCTTTCCGATTTCCGGAGGAATGGTGCCCCGAAGCTTGTTGCCAACCATTTTCAGGGTTGTCAGCTCCGACAGGTCACCGATTTCGGGCGGAAGCACCCCGTTCAGGTTATTTTCGCCGAGATCGAGTCCGGAAACATGTCCAGCCGTTACCACAACTCCGTACCAGGAGTCCAGCTCCGCTGCCGTAGGTGTCGGTGCCGTCGACGTGGACCAATTTGTCTTGTTGCTCCAGTTGTCACCGTCCGTGGAGTCGTACAGCGCCACGAGTGCCAGCCATTCTCCGCGCAACGGGTCAGCGGATGGATCGCAACTTGGGCCAACAACATTGGGCACCCCCGAGAGCCACTCTTGAAATCCGTCATCTAGTGGCGCGCAGAGCTCCTGCCCGTGGAAAAACAGGAAATCCAGCTCGGTCAGACCTGAAAGGCTCACCGGAAGTTGACCCGTAAGGAGATTGTCCTCCACTCCGAGGTATACAAGGTGCTGAAGGCTTCCCAACTTACCTGGGACTTTGCCGGTAAAGGAATTACTGCCCAAGTTGAGCATTACGAGACCGGACAGACTTGCCAGGAATGCCGGGATGGCCCCGGTAAGGTCATTGCCATCCAGTCTGAGCCTGGTAAGACCGGTAATATTTCCCAAGGCGTTGGGAATAGGCCCCGTAAGCTCATTGTCGTTAAGCCACAGGCCGTCCAGCTGAGCGAGTGCCTCCAATTCGTCCGGGATAGAGCCGGTCAATCTGTTTTCTGCGAGATTCAGGATCTGTAAATTGGACAATTGGCCCAATTCGCCCGGGATTTCGTCAGAAAACCGGTTGCGCCAGAGTCGCAAGAACTTGAGATTGGGAAGGCCGCCAAGCGCTAATGGAATCTCGCCGGAAATCTGATTTTCCCTGACGTCAAAGTCCTGAAGCTGTGCAAGATTTCCCAACTCGCCGGGCAGCTCTCCCGACAGCCTGTTTTGGCTCAACGCAAGCTGCACAAGTGACGAAAGGTCCCCCAACGCACTTGGAATGGTGCCGTGCAGTTGATTTCTTTCCAAGACGAGGTGGGTAAGATTCGCAAGCCGGCCCAATTCAGCCGGGATCTCACCGTTGATGTTATTGTCTTGCAGGTTCAGTTGAACCAACGCCGACAAATCACCCAGCTTCGCAGGTAGAGTTCCATTGAGCCCATTTGAACTCAGATCTACAGTCGAAACCCGTTCGCCCCTCACCTGTATGCCGTGCCAGGATCCAAGCTCCTGCGGCGTGGGAGCCCCTGCCTGAATATTGGGCCAGTTTGTATTGTTGGCCCAGTTGTCTCCGTCCGTGGCGTTGTAGAGCGCAACAAGGACCAGCCAGTCTCTTTCCAAAGCACTGGGTGTATTCTGGCAATTCGGACCAACCGCATTGTCCACCGTAGCAAGCCACTGCTGAAAATCAGGATACATGGGAGCACAGAGATCCTGCCCCTGGAAATATAGATAGATCAGGCTGGACAGCTTGACCAGATCCAGGGGTAGCTGTCCCTTTAGCATGTTGTTTGCGAGTCCGAGCCAACCCGCTTGCTTGAGTTTGCCAAGTGCACTCGGGACCTCTCCCGACAGGGCATTGCTACCCAATTGCAGTCTCACGAGTCCTGAGATATCGCCCAGCTCAGAAGGGATGGTACCGGTTAGCGCGTTCGCATGCAGGTCAAGTTTCGTAAGACTGGCGAGCTTGCCCAACTCTCTCGGTATGGTACCCGTTAGGGCATTGTCACCAAGAAAAAGCCCTTCAAGCCCTTCAAGCTTGGCAAGTTCTCCCGGAATCGAACCTGTCAGGTTGTTCTCATCGAGTTGAAGGGTTCTCAATGCGGACAAATTTCCCAAGGAGCTGGGAATCTCGCCTGTCAGCTCGTTCCTCCTGAGCCTCAGCCAAGTGACCTTGGCAAGACCGCCCAGGGTCTCAGGAATATGGCCCGTGAAGTGATTATCTCCCAGGTTAAGGGTTTCGAGCTCGGAAAGACTCCCAAGTTCGCCAGGAATCTCCCCAGATAGATCATTGCCACTCAAGCTAAGCTCGGCGAGGCTGACCAGAGCGCCGAATTCCCGGGGAATCGAACCGGTCAGTTCGTTGCCGCTCAGTGACAGGTGCGTGAGGTTTACCAGCTTCCCCCACTCTTCGGGAATGTCACCGGTAAGGTGGTTGTAGTTCAGCGAAAGCTGGGACATTGCCGACAAATTGCCCATCTCAGAAGGCAATTCACCAGTAAGATTGTTACGCATCAGGCTTAGCTCCGCGACGCGCCCGCCGACTACCGTAACGCCCCACCACGCATCCAACTCCTCCGCCGTCGGCACGGACGTCTCAGACACGCCCCAGCCCGCGTTACTGATCCAACTATTGCCGTCGGTTGACCGATACAAAGCCAAGAGCGCCTTCCAGTCTTCCTCTAGCGAATCGGATGGCGTCTGCTGCAAGTGGGCCATCGCGGAATGCGTAATTGCCCCAATTCCGGCGAATAACGCGAGAATTTGGGCCAGTCGTCTTGCTTTCATGTGGGCAACAATCTGGCAAATGGCCGTGGAGCGAATCAGGACAGAGCGATTACTTGCGCTCTGGCAGATACGGGTAGATTACGAAGCTGCAGCGGTGTGTGCCTATTAAATAGAGACACGTTTCCTGAAGAATTAGTGAACTCGGAAGGTTTCATCGGGGCTGCGACAGTTCGCGTTTGAGATAGAATTCGGGGCAGCGCTTTCTGCGGGCCGTGGCGCTGGATGCCTGGCTGTTTAGGTCCGTAGGCCTGTCAATCCAGGCTGCGTTTGGAGGTTTGGAACGCTGCGCACAAAACCCTCGGGATACCGTGCGTATGCGGCCTCCAGTACCGCCTGCCGCGCGGCCCGAACTTCGCGAACCTTGCGATAGTGGACCGTACCGGGATGCATGAGGGCAAGGCCAATATGGTAGTGGTAGTGGTCATGGTTGTGCCAGTGGAAGAACTCCCGTGCCCAGGCCCTGGCAGCGAACCAAAGCGCTCCCGGTAGGTCGGGTGGTACCCCAAGGTCCTCAACTGCGCCTCCCTGTACGGATTGTCATTGGAACAGTTACGACCGGGTATATGATTTCCCCACGCCCAAGTCAGCCAGGAGCTGGGCATAGGTCTTGGAGGCCCGTGCGGGGGCGCGGTGCAGGATAAGCTGTTCGGGTGCGATGCCCGGACCCTTGCAGGTTATCGCGATGAGATCTTTCGCCAGGGTAGCTGACTCACTGGGAGCAGCCGTTCACCCGACACCATAGCGACTATAAGTGTCCAACATCACATTCAGCTTGTAGGATGTCCACTCTTGTGGGCCGCGGAGCTTTGTGATGTCCCTGCCGAGAAAGGCATTCTCTTTCAGACGCATGACGTAGCCGATGCCGTCGCTCTCCAGCTTGTCACATAGCTCGCCACTGTTAAAACCGGCGTCCAGCCGGACAATGACCTTGTGGGCCACATGGCGGCGCAATCCCTGCGCAATGCGCCGGATGAACGTGTAGCAGCCGTCCACCACGCTCCGGGTGCCTTGCCCCCAGCATGTCGCCCGTCTTGCCACACAGGGCGACAAGAGGCAAGAAGATGGTTCGCTTGTAATACCCGTTCCACTTACTTCCCTGTTGCCTGCCGTGGGCCTCTACCGGTAAGCCGTCCACATCGAAGACCACCACGCGGCGGCGCTTTCCACCACTACGCTGCAGCAGATGCTCCATGGCGAAGGTCTCCGCAAAGCGGCGCAGCTGCACAAAATTCTTCTGTCCGGCCAACATGCTCACCAGGCGGGACATGCTCGGCTGGGATGCCAAGAACCGGTCGTCCTGCAGCGCCTGGATGCCCCTATTCGAAGAGGTGGCCACGCGCATGGCGGGATCTCTGCGAAGCTTGTCCGCATCCGTCTGGCGTCCCCACCCCTGAACATGCTGTAGCAACAACTGCCGCACCAGCTCTTGGAGGCTGTGCGTTATCCGAGACGGGTGCCGATCGTCCACCAGCACAGACGCGAGTCGACGCGCGATGCCGGTAATCACCATCACCAGCCGCATCGGGATGCCCCCCGCATCCGAGGTCAAACTATCCGTCTTGGAAGCGGCAACTTTTACGGATTCATTGAACGGGCACGTGAACAAAAAGGCGGGTTTGGGACCTTGCATCGGACGCGCTCCAGGGTGAACGTGTACACACGTAATCCAACGCCGGAGGGCCAGTTCTGGTCCCTGACAAATCTCTAATAATGAGCTACTTACACCGTCACATTCGACGGCTCTTCGTAAGCACTGTACATTTTCGTGAATAAGGTAGGATCTAGCGGAAATGGAACAACTGAAGATGAGCACGTTAGTGTATGAAAAGGACCAGCACGGTCATATTACGGATAAGTTGAACGTGCCAATTCTTTTGGATCGATGGCGCGACAAACACGAAGGTGAAGATGCCTTCAGGTGGCGTCACCTGCTTTATGGCAAGCTGATTCGTTTTCTGAATGACAGCTACGATGCGTTCAAGGAGGAGCTGATGAAGCCGGAAACCTTCATGGTTAGCGTGAACGTGGAGACGGGGGAGGTGACGATGCCAGGTGAATGTGATTGATGGGGCGGGAATGGACAGAAGCCCCGCCGGTGTGATCGTCTAACACTTTCCAAGTGGGAAGCAACAGGACTTGCGAGGCGTTGATGAAATGGACGAAATGTGTGGCTCGTGGGATTCTAGCCATGCAGTAAATCGTAATCAAATCGCCCTGGAGGTGGCGACAGCCATGGCGTACACGAGTTGTATGACATTTGACGGGACACCTGTTGAAGGTCCGGAGGTACCGTGCGTGTCCATTGCGGTCTCGCCAAGCTCTCGGCGATGGCTTTGCCGCAGGACATCGGCATGCACACATGGGTAGACGTTCCTAGAAGGGGCTGTCGTCATACTCCCCTCTCCCACGGCGCCGGGGTGCCTCCTTAGTGTAGCACACCTTGCAGCGAGAGTGCAGGCCACTGAACCGCATCCGGTCCTTGTAGAACGCGGTATGTGGCAGCCGCGTTCGGCAAAGGGAGCACTTGTACGTGTACACGGACAGCGTGACTTTATCGTCTGGACGCCTGCCACACGCGTGGTATAGGGGCAGCTAGTCACCTCGCTCGCTATGCTGTTCTCATTGAGAAGATGTACGGAGCGCAACTTTTGCGCGCTTTTGCTGTACCTTATGTCATCTGGCGAACACACAACGTCTGAAATGCGCAGCGCACCACGGCCAGCCAAAGTAGTTGAGCCTTCCCTTAGACCACAGCGGCAATCCCCAGCCGACATCGAGCGCCAACGGTGGGGCGGCAAAGTGCCCAATAAGAAGACCCTTGAGGCCATTAGAGAGGTTGAGAATGGCGGGGGGCAAGTCTACTCCAGTCTAGACGCACTTTGGGCAGATCTCAAGTCCTAAGCCGCTTTCCGTAGGACGGTCATCTCGGTTCAAGAAGGACTACCGCCTAGCAGTAAAGCGTGGCAAGGATTCGACCAAACTTGAGGAGCTGGTCGCACTGTTGGCCAGCCGACAGCCGCTGCCGGCAAGATACAGAGACCACTCCCTGATGGGGGACTGGAGAGGGCACCGAGAAGCACATATTGAATCTGACTGGCTACTCTTATACCGCGTCGAAAACGACTCCGTCCTACGCCTCG
Source organism: Rhodothermales bacterium (assembly GCA_965216255.1). Taxonomy (GTDB): domain Bacteria; phylum Bacteroidota; class Rhodothermia; order Rhodothermales; family Bin80. The sequence continues at coordinate 162,524 of OZ244148.1, read as the reverse complement.
TACGTACTGGCACCCACTCCGACATTTTCAAGAAGTGAGCGGTGCGAGGTCACCGTGGCAGCGGATAACAAAAGACATTGGGCAGACCTAGACTGACAAGTGACTCCGACATAAATGATAGCAAGGGTCTTAGACGAAACGAAGACCATGACTAGGCCGGCCTACAGGGGGCAGGCAAATGTCGCTTGGAAGCTACATTCGGGGGCGGTCCATCGCCTCCAGAAATCATATGGTGCGAGTGTCAAAAGAGACGAAACCAGCCTTAGGAAGCTAGTCTCCGATTACCACAGACACCTCATCAATTCGATGGAAGTTATTGACGGAGAACGCCGACCTGACAAACAGCGGCTGTCCGTACTCCAGCATCACGGCGCTGCGACCGGCCTATTGGACTGCACGGAAAGTGCTCTGGTAGCCCTCTGGTTCGCGTGCACGGAGGAGCCCGGAAAGGATGGACAGGTGTTCACGCTGGACATCGGCGACCCTCAGGTTGCCACGAACGGACGGGTACTGAAGGACGACAAATTGTTCAGTACTGAGCAAGTTGTGTATTTCGAACCAGCCCGCTCTCTTGGTGCCCGAATCGTCGCGCAGCAAAGCGTGTTCGTCATCTGCAACCCCCCTCAGATACCGGACCGGCACCTCAGGTTCGTGGTCGTTCCTAAAGAGGTAAAGATGTTATATCGACTGTAGGTGGCCTCGCGCACAAAAGGACGAGTCTCGTGCAAATAGTGAGGAAACAGCCCTAACCCAACGGACGAGCCGCTGGCCGAGTACACCTTCTCTCGCTGCCTTGATAAAACATCCTCTAGTTTGCCTTCCGGCACGAATTCAGCCAAAGCCTCGCGTGCCCGTGCACCGCAACTAGCGGGATCCCTAATTGCCGTAAGGAATTCCTCTTTCGTAAGTATCGACACCTCAGCAACGAGCGAAGCGAATGTCTGCTCTATGTGCAGAATGTCCTTCCAAAGCAATTCGACAGATGCAATGGTCTTATCCCGATAACTGGCGCTGATCCGGCTCGCGATATCCATTGAGTTGACTAGCGAGGCCGTCTGTACTTGAAGTCTGGATTCAAGCTGTGTAAGCTCACGAGTTTGTGCGTACTCAATACGTTTCACAATCACGTTCATTGCGCTGGGGAGCAGCCGTTTGGCAACCGCCCAGAAGGCAACAGCGACCACGAGACCTGCACCACCTATTATTTGTAGGAATTGAATCATAGCTCTCTGCGGACAGCATCCGTGGTGTGCCACTTAATCTATGCACTAAGGGGCTTAATCTGTTTGCGAAGGCCAAGTTACTAGCTCCTTCCAGCTGTTAGGAAGGCTTGACATACCGACGCGTGGCGATACCCCAACTTCTTGTGCCGCGCTTGCCACAAAGGACTCAAGCGCGGTTATCTCGGTGGCTGTCAGTTTTCTTGACACTGCGGCAGCAATGGTATCTGTAGCTTCTCCTGGCCTCAGCGCGGCCCCTCGCTCAAATTGGACATAACTGCAATTCAGGAGACCGGGAAACGTCTTATTCAATCTTGTCACCAATGCCTCTATCTCTTTTGTCTCGGTATCACGGGCTGCGTTATACACGACCTATTTGAGCGCCATTTTGGAAGTTTGTGTTGTCATTATCCTGACGCCCTCCAGCGCCGATTAATTGGAACCTGAAACAGGGATACATGTGATCAAGAACCATGCCGATGCGCGTGGATGACAGCATGTCAGGCGCCGTAAAGTTCTCTCACCGATGGCTTCCGGACAGGGCTCCGCGCCGCCGCCGGCCCGTTGATTTACTGCCGCTTACCAAGTAAGCCATTCTCCACACCCTGATGCCGCAGGTACTTGTACCGTAAGCGTCCGGTGAACCACACCTTGCCTGGGTGAAGGGCTGGTCAGGAGATTGTCACCTGACCCGAGGATCAAAGCCCACGACCCCGCAAGAATGTCGACGGCCGCAATCCGACCCTCCCGGATGGCGACATCGGCGCGAAACCAGGGGTTGCCGGTCCCATCCAGAATGCGCCCGCCACGAATAAGGACATCGTAGGCCGGCCTGCCGTCTGCGGCCTCCTGGGCACTAGAATCTGCCGCAAGGAGCTGCAAGAATACCAGGAGAATGTATCTGTAGGCTCCCATCAGCGGACGAGCAGCATGGCGCGCGTCTGAATGAGATCATCAAGCCTGAGCGTGTACACATAGGCTCCGCTCGGGAGTCCTCCGGCGTCAAACCGTACGGTGTACTGACCGGCGTGCTGCCGCCCGCTGACCAGCGTTTCCATGACGCGGCCCAGCACATCAAATACCTGCAGCGTCACCGTGCCAGGCGTTTCCAAGTGATAGTTTATGGAAGTGGACGGGTTGAAGGGGTTCGGGTAGTTCTGCTGCAGCGTGAATAATTCCGGGACCGCATCGGCGTCCGTGGATATAGTGCAACAGGGAAAGTACATGGCGAGGGAGGCCGACGCCTCGCCATTCGCCATGGAAAACTCGCCACCAATCACGATGTTATGGTCCAGTATTTTCATGGAAATGGCCTTGCCATCCAGACCCGCTCCGACGGCGTACCAGGTGCCATTGATCCTTACGGCAAGCCTTACTGCAGCTACACCCCCGATATTCAGGAAATCGCCGCTCGCGTAGACGACGTCATCGTCCGCGGCAACGAGGGCATCGACGCGGTCATCCAGTCCATCGCTAAGGTCTTCCCAGCTGGAGCCGTCCCAGCGTGCCAAGACGGGCAGCGTCCCGCTGCCTCCGCCGACATAAACGTAGCTTTCAGAAACGGCTATGCTGCGGGCCGTTTCCGCAATGCCTTCACCCAACGCGTTCCACCGAGACCCGTCCCACGCCGCAATGAAGTTGAACTGATCGCCGTCATTGGCAACGTCGAAGCTGCCTCCGGCATAGAGTGTTTCACTCGCGGAGTCATAGGCCAACGTGTGAACGACGTCCATAAAGCCACCACCGACCGCCGACCATGTCTGCGCGGCATCATCCCATGCTGCAATGTTGCTAACGGCGCTACCGCCTGCTGCCGTCAACTCGCCGCCTATGTACACCATTTCGCCCCCGGCCACCATCGAGTATCCCAGGGTGGAGGAGGGGCCTTCCAATCCGGTGCCAAGGGCGTGCCACTCAATAGCATCCCACATGGCAACACCGGCTACGGCGACCGTGGATCCGTCAGGGTTGATGGCTTCGGTGAGGCGGCCTGTCACGTACACATGGGGGCCGACTACGGCGATGCCGTACACCCGGTCGTTTACGCCCTGCCCGAGCGAATGCCACTGGCTTCCGTCCCATCGCGCGATACGGCTCATAGCTGCGTCACCGCCTATGGAGGCAAAGTCTCCGCCGACGTAAATGTCGCCGCCTTTCACATGTATGTCGCTGTCTTCCACATGTACCGCGCGGATGCGGTTACTGATGTCTGTCCCGAACGTGATCCAGTACTGCGCGTGTGCCGGGATAGTCCAGGCTATAAGGGCCAGCAGGCTGGCGTACGCGACATTTTTTGGCAGCGTGCATGTCATAGTGCAACATCTCTAGGATATACGGTGCGTGTGTTACTGGTGTTTGCGAGTATGCCTGCCGCGGGTGGGGTCATGCGGGAATGGGAATGCCCCACGTTCGGAACCGTCTCCAATTGCCAGGCCAGCTCGACTCCCCTCGCTGTCGAGGCGATTTCTGCTCCGGCGAAGAAGGTCTGGCCACGGACAAATCGGTGGGCGCCCTGTGCACGCGTTTGCCGCGTTTGCCGGAAGGACGGATCGTTGGGATCGGTGTCCCGCTCACCCAGGAGCACTACCAGGGGCTGGCCAAGAAAGGCATCCAGATGTTCCTCGCCGAGGCCGGAGCTGCCGAGCCCGTACGGGAATGATGCTAATAGATCGGGCATGGTACACCAGCCTGCATTCGCGGCAACAGAGGGGGCAACCCGGTTGTCCGGGTTGAAGAGCAGGAAACGGTGGACAAACTGCGCGCCTGCGCGGTGACCGAAAACGTAGTACTCCTCTGCGTCACTGGCGACGAGGCCCTTTACATGGTCGAACAGCGGCTCAATGTACGAGAATGTCCACTGCTCCTCGCCGATGGCGTAGTTGCTGGCATCGAATGTGCTGCCTTCCGCGTAGCCAGCGCTTCCGGGAAAGACCCCGTCGTCGAACTCCGGAGCAACAACCAGGAGCTGGTGCTCGTCCGCGGATGCGCCCCAGACATCGCGGTGATCATCCGCATTGCGGCTGCTGCCGTGAAAGACAAACACGATAGCCAGATCATCGGGGACAGCCCTCGGGCTGAAATACCAAACGCGGATCGGCTTGTCGGCCAAGGGCTCATGACCGGCAAAGACGAACGATCCCAGGCCGCGGGCCAGCTTTATGCCGCTGGTTGTCGGCAGGGTGGGGGAGACGGAGTCTTTCGCCTGGGAGCATGCACTGGTAACCATGCATGCCGCCAGAAATACCAGACCCGCACCGCGCTTTTGCGTCATTGATTCATCATTTTCCGGGCGCGTGTATTGCAAACCACAACAAGCCGAATGGTTCGCTGACTTTGTCGGCCAACTGATAGGTCTCAAACGAGAGATCTTCTTGGCCGCCATGCGTGCAATTCGGACGTACGTCACCGGAATGCACCGGCTGGGCGACGAACTCGACGCCGCATATACCCTGTTGGTATCGTCACTGGAGCCACTGCTTCCGCCCTTCGATACTGAGGAGCCGACCTGGGACGATTATCCGGAACATAAGCGCCGACTGATTGATCGCGCGCTTCGGGGCGCGGATAAACAGACACATCGGCTTGTCAAGCAGACCCTGCTTGGACTGGATAAGCATTCAGTTACTCGCCGATTTCGCCTCTTAGTTGATGCTCACTTGGATGCCGCATTCTTCCGCGAGGAGGCAACGGCGAGGATCTCACCCATCGGCCGATCCGAATTGCACCGGTGCTTGAAACAAGCATACGCTCTGAGGTCGAAATACCTACATGCATCCAAGGAGTTGCCTCGAGAGTTGACTCTAGTCCCGGCCAACCGAGCCGAGACCGCCCGAATAGGAAGAGGAACCACCCTGACGTTCGAAGGCCTTAGTCGATTGGCACGACACGTACTTCTGCAGTGCATATCGCGTCAAGAATCTGTCGCGAAGGAACCGTGCGACTAATCTGGGGAAGAGCCCGGAATAATACGAGCGGAACTCGCACCAGGGTATTGGATGCACCGACCTGGCAACTTCAGCGCCAAAGACGGCAAAAAACGGCTATTTGCGTCCTGTAGGCAACTGGCTACCGCGATGCAAACAAACACGGGCGCGGAGATTCCCGACATGAGGAACTTGCTCGGACAAGCCCGCAACCGACTTGCAAGTATGGCACGCGATGAACGGCTTCCATTCATTGCTCTCTATTACTTGTTCAATGTCACGGTGCCGGCTGATGACTGAATGGACAACAACAGTGACGTCGTCCGGCGTTACGGTGAAGAACTAGACCGTCCGACGATCGAAGCGATGCTCTTGGCGCTGTTTACCCGCAGCGTGCCCCAATGGCCGCTCGACGATCACGATAAGGCCCTTCAGGCCTACTTTGAAGATGCTGGTAGAGACCGAGGGATCAGGTTGGGCAATCTGCTTGAAGTAGGCCTGACCTTGGAACTCGCGGAGCGTTACCGGGTGGGTGGCGAAACCCAAAAAGCGCGATATTTCATTCGCTTTGCCCTTGAGAATCCCCCGGGATATCAACCGCTGATGCGATTTGAGCGAGAGTTTGACCCTTCCAAGCAGATTAGGTGGCAAAAAGTGATGGGACTACCCAGCCCATCTTTACCATTTGGCGGCTGAATTTGAAGGTCGGCAATAATCGCAGTTATTTATTTCGAGAGATTTTTAGGGATGAGCCCCCACTTTAGGCCTGTTTTGCCAGAATTTATGGTTCTTGGCCCCACCAGAGCCCCACAAGATCCCACCAACGCACCATTTTTGAGATTCACAGAAGCTGGAATACGAATGTTGTGCCATAAATTATGGATGACTATTGCGGGCAGCGGTTCCCAGCCCTATCTTCCCCCCTATGTATATCCGACGATCGCTTACCCATACCACCGACAACGCTACACGCTACTATTCCTTTCGGCTCTGCCACGGCGAACGCATAGAGGGCAAGGTCCGGCAGAAGACCCTGCTCAATCTCGGTGCCCACTTCCGCATTGACAAACGCTACTGGCGTGCGCTCTGCAACCGGATTGAGGCACTGCTCAAGGGCCAGCTCGAACTCGTACCCATGGGCGTTCCTGCCGTTGTGGAAGAGGAGGCCCACCGCATTGCAGAACTTTTGAGTGCGCGCAAGGCGGTAGCCGTGACCGAGGGCAAGGGCGAGACACCGCCGCGCGAATGGCACCATGTGGATGTCCACTCGCTCAAAACGGTCCGGCCCCGCACGGTGGGTGTAGAACATGTGGGGCTCTGGGCCATGGAGCAGTTGGGCATGGATGAGCTCTTCGAGAAGCTTGGCATCACACGAGGCCTCCGGCATGCAGCCACGGGCTCCATCATAGGCCGTCTGGCCGAGCCGGCCAGCGAACATGCCACGAAGCGTTGGCTGGCCTCTGCCAGTGGCCTGGACGAGTTTCTGGGCTGCAACTTCGAGAAGATGGCCGACATGCAGCTGTACCGGGCCAGCGACATGCTGCACAAACACCGCAAGGCCATAGAGGACCACCTCTTTGCACGGGCGCTGGACCTGTTTGATCTGGAGCCCACGATCGCGCTCTATGATCTGACCAACAGCTTCCTGGAAGGCAGTGGCAAGAGCATCGACAAGGCCAAGTACGGACGCTCGAAGGAGCGTCGCAGTGACTGCGTGCTGCTCACGCTGGCTCTTGTAGTGGACGGCAGCGGGTTCGTGCGTCGTAGCCAAGTCTTCAAGGGCAACGTAAACGAAGCGTCCACGCTCAAGGAGATGCTGGAGTCCCTGGAGACGCCCAAGAACGCACGTGTGGTGATGGATCGGGGCATTGCCACACAGGACCGCATAGACTGGCTGCGAGAGGAGGGCTACCGCTACATCGTGGTATCAAGAGAGCGCAGGAAGCATTTTGATGAGCAGCAGGCCGAGGCTCTTCAGACGGCCTCGGGCAGTGACGTAGAGGTGTACCGGGAGGAGGCAGACGACGAGGTGCGGCTCTGTTGCCGATCCCGGTCCCGCATGGCGATGGAAGAGGCCAAGGTGAAGCAGAAAGCGGAAAGATTCGAGGAGGCCCTCGGCAAGCTTTCCGAGGGGCTTGCCCTGCCGAAGACGCAAAAGCGCATCGACCTCATAAGGGAACGTATCGGCCGATTGAAGCAGAGCTTCAGCGGCATCGGACAGCATTACGAGATAGAAGTGGAGACGGATGAGGACGGCAAGCGGGCCCAGTCTATCACGTGGACAAAGACGCCGAAAGCGGGCACGATAATGACCGATCCGGGCGTCTATTGCCTGCGCAGCAACGAGATGGAGTTCACCGCGGAAGAGCTCTGGCGCACGTATGTGATGCTGACCGATCTGGAAGCGGTGTTCCGGTCCCTGAAGTCGGAACTCGGACTGCGACCGATCTATCATTCCACAGGCCGGCGCGCGGAGGGCCATCTATTCATCACGGTCCTGGCTTACCAGTTGGTGCAGGTGATTCGTACGCGTCTGCGCCAGAAAGGACTACGCTTCAGCTGGACGACACTCAGGAGGATCCTTCGTCGTCAGGTTCGCACGACCAGCATCTTCGAGCGCAAGGACGCACGCACACTCCATGTCCGCACCAGCTCGCAGCCGGATATGGAACTAAGGGCCATTTACGATGCCTTGTGCATCGATCCACTGCCCTTGGCCATGCACAAGACGATCATATGACCTAAGGCATAAAACCTCACTTGGTGGCCATTTGTTGTGCCAGAACAATTTTCAAGTCTCTACTTTACAACCTGTTATGAAGCACAATGGTAAACTTGGGCCAGGGATAATGGGGGCGACGATGGTTGAGCTTGAGGGGCGGGCCAGAATTCGTCTGACGCTCCGGAGTATGCAATGAAAAGTGGACAGACCGAAGCGCCTGGCGCAAGCTGAGCTTAGCCTGTCAAGGCGGACTGTTCATCGACCATCTCCCGCAAGAACTGAGACGCCTCCTTCCTGTACCCACCGTAGTATGTCTCCGATCTTGTCATCGTCAACGTACTGCACGCACGCGTGATTGCCACAAAACAGCTCCGGCGTTCCTCTTCCACTTCCTGGCTCGTCGGACCCTTCTTCAGGGCTCGATAGCCCGGGAATACCTCCTGGGCCATGCCGATCAGATAGACATGCTTGAAATCGAGGCCCTTGGCCGCGTGTACCGTCATACACCGAAGTGCACCGGGTCCAGGGGCCTGAGTCTTTGACGACAGACCCAACTGCTGCAGGTAGATATTCAAGGGCACACTCTTCCCGAACTCGGTTTTGATGTCGCGGTGCAGGGTCTTCCAGGTGGTGACTTCCTCTTCGGCCAGCTCGGTGCGGTCGGCGCCGTTCCATGAACGCCATCCTTGGTCGAGGAAGGTATCGACAATCTTTGGGAACATCAGCCGATCCACGAGATCGGTCCGGATTTGCTTGAGAGCACTTTTGTTGCCGCTAGCGGCGGTCGCTACGTCAACCCAGGCCCGCAGGAAGTCACCTCCCACCAGCGCAGCCGCGGCCCCGACGGCACTCGGCTCGATGCGCACGCCAGTCAACCCTTCCCATGCTAGGCAAATCCTGCGCAGGATGACCCAGTCATGCCGGGAATTGGCCAACCGCAGTGCCTCCACGAGCACGGCCAGGGCGGGCGAGTCGAACTCGCTCTTCTTTCGAGACACATACACTTCGAGACCCGCTTCCTCGAGGATGTCCGCGGCATCCCGGATCAGATGGTTGGTTCGGCCGAGGACAACGCATTCAGAGGGCCGAAGTCCGCGTGTCTTAATGTCCTGTGCCACGAACTCTGCCTCCCTCTGGGGTGACGGGAAATCGAGACATCGCACGGCTTCACCGCAAGGATTTCTCTGATCACGTACTAAAAGGGCCTTCTTGGCACTGAATCGCTGTTTGTTGTATGAAATCAGGCGGTTCGCGAGTGCGATAATCGCAGGCGGACAGCGGTAGCTCTCCGGTAGCTGAATGTGCTTCAGGTCATAGTCTCGGCGAAGGTCTCGAAACCGCTTTGGGCTCGCGCCGTTCCATTGGTAGATGATCTGGTCGTCTATCCGCCACGACGAACAGATTGTGGTCACTGGCGGGCGCGACGAGCCGAAGAAGATCGTACTGTGCCTTGTTGGTGTCTTGGAATTCGTCGACACAGATGTGCGTCCAACCCAAGCGAACCACGCGCGCAACGGCCGGGTATTCTCTGAGGAGCCGGGTTGCGAAGTAGAGCAGGCTTCCGAAGTCGAGCCAGTTGGCCTTGACCAGAGCGTCGCAGTAGCGGCGAAAGAGTCGTGGGAGACATGCGGGAGCGGGTGGCAGCGGGACGGACTCGCCTCTGCCCGTGTACGCTTCCGAGAATAGTCGATCAATGAGCTTGAGGACGTTTTCCCGATCCGGTGGCAGTTCCCACCCACCATCCGGCAGGTCGTCGATGATTTCCTCGAGGATGGCAATCCGATCTTCGTCCCGAGTCAACGGCTGGAAATTGGGCCGGATTCCCAAGTGGCTTCCGTGCTGTCCGAGAACGTCGGCCGCAAAGGAGTGGAAGGTGCACAGCTGAGCCCGGTCGCTGTGCTCGCCCGAGAGCTGGTCTACCCGCTCTCGCATTTCGGTGGCAGCCTTGTTGGTGAAGGTAAGGGCCAAGGCCGCCGCATCCTCTTCCTCTTCGAGCAGCCGAGCCACCCGTAGCGTCAGGACCCCGGTCTTGCCCGAACCTGGGCCGGCCACGACGAGGAGCGGCCCGTCATTCCACTCCGCGGCACGGCGCTGATTCTCGTTGAGATGCTCAAAGGTGATCATTGCGAGCCAGCTTTCGCGAGTAAAACGACCCTTTCCAGCACGTCGCGGATCTCCGCGGTGACGCCATCCTCGCCACGCTTCTCCATCTCCAAGGCGACATCCGCGGCGGCTCTGGTCTTCTTCTCCCGATGTCGTTTGTACACATCGGCGTAGCCATTAGCCTTAAGGTGATTCTCGATGTCGGGATAAGGAAACGCTATCCTGTCCGCCTCCGTAGCGCCGGCCAGGTTTTCCAGGAGCTTGGGTAAGATCTTCGCCCGATTGGTGTCATCGTCGCCGACACAGTACCACGGGATTCCGAACGCGTTTGCAACCTTAGCGAGCATGCCTACATCAGACTGGCTGAATTCTACCACGCGCACACCTTTCCGGTGAAGGCTTAAACGAAGCGCTCGTGCAGCAGCCGGGTAGATCCAGGTTTCAGTCTCACCCTCCACGAGCAGCCAGGACCGTGCGAACAGCAGTTCACCACGCGTGCGGCGGATATGGTAGTTGAACTTCCGAGTCTCCTCCTTGGAGAGCAGGCCGCGTGGCACATGGAACGCCTTGATCCCATTCTGGGTTCGGGCGAGTCGACGGATGTCGTAGATATCGGTTTCGGCGAGCAGTTCGCCGCTGTGCGTCGAGATCAGCTTCTGTCCGGCAAACCCTCGCACGAGTTCCCACAGTGCCCGTATCGCCGATGGATGCAGATGGGCCTCCGGCTCTTCCAACGCAAGGACTGCAGCTCCTTCCGTTTGTGTTTCAAGGAATGCCGAAAACAGCATCAGGACCGCGAGACTCTGCGTTCCTTCACCGTGCTGGCCCAAGGGAATCTTCGCCCCTGTCGTCGTTCCGAGTTGGACCTCGGCTTTGGCGAGCATGTCGAACATACGGCCGGGCACGGCTTCGATGGAGACGGTTTCGCCCGCGCCCAGCTGGACAACAGACTGTACCTTGCGGAGTCCGGCTTGAACCTGATCAAAACTGGCGTGCGAGGAAACGACGAGTTCGTTCACCTCCTGGAGTTTCGCTTCGATTTCGGCCTTCCGGCCCGGTGAGAGTTGCGAGTCCCTGAGAAAGGGTCTCCAGAATGGTCCCTTGGAATCGAAGTGGCGAGCGGCGTCACGCAGTGCTGTTAGGTAGAAGTAGCGGATCTCATCCTGTAGTACCGTGAGCGGGCGGCTGCTGGCACGGATAATAAGCTCATTGCCCGCCAGATCCAGAAACGCTGGTGTGTTGACGAATTCCCTCCCTACTTGGTCGTAACTGGAGGTGACCCGGAGACGGACGTGGTTGCACTTCTCGCCATCTACTTGGAGAATTCCCACGCGGTTCAGTCTACGAACCAGTCGGTCGTCCCATTCTTCGCCGGACAGATCCGAGAAGGTCACATCAATCTGAATCGGGTCTGCGGAAGCAGGCTCGGCTTCACTGTCCGTCAGATGGTAGTCCAGAGTGTCGAATACGACACGACGCCGAGGGCCGAGATCTCGAAGGCAGAGCTTCAGGGCATCAAGCACCGATGTCTTTCCGCTGTTGTTCTCACCGATCAGGACTGTCACCCGCCCCAACTCGACGTCGAGGCTCCTGATGCTGCGGAAGTTTTGGATCCGAACTCTGGTAATTCTCATGGGTAATGCGCCAATCTTAGGTGGTATCCACGCCGAAGCCGAACTTCTCCATTGGTGGCCCAGAGCCAGAGGAAAGATTGCGGGGCGTGTGCCCAGTTGACTATGGGCAGCGAGCACAGTTCGTGTTTGCTGAGCGCGGGGTAGTCCAGCACGGTCATCTGATTCGACCGGACAGAGCGTCGGCCTGTCTTGCCCTGGGTCCAGGGCGGATCCACGACGATGGCACGGTAGCGGCCGGCCAGTAACGGTGCGGACGGGTAGAGTGCTGCTGCATGCATGGGCGTCTATGTGGTCTGGTCGTGCGGGATAGGATCGCCTGCCTGTGTTGCGTACCTGAGCATGGCCACCGCGCCGCGTCCTGCCAGCTGCCCGGCGGCATAGTGCGCCACCATGGATGGGGATTGCCAGCTGCGCCCGGCCAGCTGCGCCTCCGGCAGCGTGGCTCCGCGCTCTATGAGTGACTGGACGCTCCCCACCCGGAGGCTGTGGGCGCTGTGCTGGCCCTGGCGCCGGCAGCGGACGATGCTCCGGATACTGGTAGGTGAGAGCGGGGACGGTGTGACCGTGTCCCCGCGCCGCATGCGTCGGAAAAGCGCCCCTTCCGATCCCCCCGCAGCCTGCAGGTAGGCCGCGATGCGCTGCATGGTGGGCGGCCCAAGATAGAGCGTGCTGCCCCGCACTTCCTGATCCGTCTTTGAGTGCGCGAGGACGAGCAGCCCGGAGGCGTCCGCCTGGCGCTGAATGTCGGCCACGGTGAGCGCGCTGGCTTCAGAGGCCCTCGGCAGTGCGTCCGACATGGTGGCCACCAGGGCCGCGTCACGGAGTCCGGAGAGACCGGCCTGCGCCGCCACCTGCGCGGTGGCATCGGCCTGACTCCACGTGATACCCTCGACCTGCCCCCGCCCGCGGGTACGCCCCTCCCTGCGGATACCCGCGAGTGTCCGCTCCATGAGCGGCCCAGGTACGGGCGCGCCCCGGACACCCACGCGGTGGGCGAAGCGCAGGGCCGCGGCGTGCAGAGCACAGGTGGCCGGCGCCTTGCCCGCGTCATGCATCGCGGCGAGGTACGCGCTCGCGGTGACGTCCGAGGCCTGCTCTTGGCCCAGCCACGCCAGCCACGAATCCCACGCGTGGCGGTAAGCCCGCCGGGTGTTGGCCGAGAGCGAGGTGCTGGGCGGCTTGGCGGCCGCCCAGCGCCTCCGGCAGCGTACTGGCAGTGGGCAGTACCGGCATGGAGTTAGCTTTCGATAAGCACAATTATCAAAGGCTAACTCTTGCGCCTGAAAGGTGCCATAACCAGCGCTAAACCCCACCGGATAGTCGGATCCCCTGACGAACCCCGTTGCCATGAAGATCCTTAAGACCCGGAATTGTCAATAGCCGGTCACCTCTTCGTGATTTTGGGACCTATATATACGATGTAGAGCGGCTTCCCAGCTGTGATCGGCCACGAAAAGTGAAGACGAAGGTTTAAGTGGCGCTCCTTCCCGTGCCACGGGCAAAAAAGCGTATGCCTTTGGCTGTCCGGGTGATCGAACGTCAATGCTTGCCGAAAGAGGTTCTTCTCCTGATCAGACGAGTCAGAGAACCATGCCGTATCGCCTTTGAAATACTTCTCTTGAATCCTAAGACCTTCGGGGGTGCGCCCCCTCTCTGGGAGGACCTCACGCGCAATCTGGTCCAATACATTGAACAGTACGCAAAGCCTGTTTGCTGAGGCTACTTTGAAGGGAATGCCCTCGAGATGGTCAAAGCAGTTGCCAGCAAATGTTAGGCTATTGTAACGGCGCTTAGAAGATTCAATCAGTTCTGTCCAAGATCTCACGGGCTCCTGCCTATCCTGTAGTGCGCCCTCCAATGCTGCGGCGTCCAACCAATTGTCGACGGATATGTGGTCTTCTAGGCCCTCTTCATCATGCCGCCAGACAACCTTTATTGGCGAATATTCCCAATTTGAGGGCCTAACGCTGATAAGAGAGCTATCAGTCCCGTGGAACTTTCGAAATGCAGCTTCGCCCACTGCGTAGTCTGTGACAATCTCGCCGCGGCATTCAAAGTATTCGTCCTCGCCATGCTCGCGTAGATCATCCCAAAATGGGCCACTACTGGCAATCCAGCTCATTATAGCACGCTGTTGGTCTCGGCTGCACGAATGTGCAATTGCTTGCGGCATCGGTACGCCTGGGCACGGGAGCCGAGAAGGGAACCCTTGATTGCATTGCAATTCGCGTCCAAAACGTCGCGCGATGCCTCTCATCTGGATTAGCCTGCGTAGGGCCGCGCCAAATTCCGCGATATCGTAAAACTGTTCGTGTACGGACAGGTCGTTAACCAGAAGCTCCATGTCAGCCCCAGCCGGCGAAGTAGTTCATATCCCGATCGAACTGATCAAAAAAGCCTACGGGCCAGCAGTCGAGGTTGCCGCTGTCATCTAGCTCCGGGCTTTGGACTTGGGTATCTGCATCGGTGTCTGCGTCGCGGCGTGGACGAAAGAAATGAAATGCTACATCGCGGCCTGCTAAAGTGCCGGACTTAACGGCGCGTCGTATACCGTTGAGCACATGATCACTGTGGGTCTCGATCATTACCTGGACACCCGCAGATGCAATCTTGGCCAAGAACTCGCCCATTGCTGCCTGGCCCGACGGATGCAAATGGACCTCGGGATTCTCAATCAGCAAGAGCTGCCCGTCACGTGCGGCCAAGGCCGCTACGACGATGGGTAGAACTTGCGTCAGGCCAAAGCCGGTATGGATGGGGCGCAGAAAGCCGGTATCCTTCGAAATACGGATCCCAAGAGTCAGCGAACTGGCGCGAGGAATGTGGTCTATCTGAAACACGAAGCCCGGAAAGAACTGGGCCATCCGGTTCTCCACTTGGCGGCCTAGCGTATTGGCTACACCTTCGTCGGCGAGGCCAGACAACACAGGGTCTTCAAAGTTGGAGTGAAGAATACTGACAGCATATTCGCCCTTTGGCCCCACCACTGGCGTGAGCTGCGGGTCGTCATGCGAATAGAAGTCACGGGGGCCGACCCGCTCCGCAGTCAAGTAAGTCATCCCGCGCAGGCAATTCGTCAACGTATCTTCACCCGCTGCTTCCGGCAGAAGGTATCGAAGTGGTTTGGTGGCATCGAAGTCCAAGGTACGGCCGTCCTCAGTCCTACCCTGTACATTCCGAACGGCCATAGACATCTCGGCGCGTCCCCCTTCGAATCTCCAACTATACTGTGCTTCATTGCTGCCAACTATGGTGATGTCACAACCTTTCCGCCCATGAACCTGATCGAGCACATCCGTAACGGTACCTAGGCGTACAGCCGATCCGTTGAGCATCAGGCGCGATGACCACTCATGCTCGCGCATGGTCTGGTGCAAGATTGCGAGCGCGTGCATAACAGAGGACTTACCGGAGGCATTGACTCCAGAAAGCATCGTCAGCGGGCGCGCAGGTAGCCTAAGAAGCTTAAAGCACTTGAAGTGCTTCAGATCAACCTGCTTGATCACCCAGGACCTCTCGTATTTGCGCATGGGCCATACGGAACCGGCACCTTACCTTCTTTAAGTGGTTGGTTCCGATGGAGATCGACGCTTCGAACTCCGGGTCATTCAAGAGATTTAGCATAGCCTGCCGAAGTGGTTCGGCCCAAGTCTCAACCTGCTCTACATCGTACCTTGAGAGCCCTGTAGACAACACGTCCCACAAGGAGGCATTGATTGGACTGCGTCTGGCCTGATCGGCCATGCTCTTCCGAAAGGCGTGGCGATCGAAAAGCCGGTCGTTGTTTGCGAGTGCACGGCGGAATTCATTCGACAGTTGCTTGAGGGCTTGCGACGTCATCGTGTTCATACGACGAAGGCTCTCGGCCAGAAACTCGTCCATCTCGCCTGTGTACTTTTCAGCCCCGAGTAGCTGAAAGGCGCAGAACCGATTGACGAATTCACGGTCACGCATCGTCTCCCTTCTGAGGGACTCGTCCGTCACCTTTTTGAAGATCTTGCTATCGGCCTCGTCCTTGAGGAATTGCGTGCCACTACCCGAATACAGGCTATTGCGCATCTGTTGCCGTGTGAGAGGCTTCCCGCTGTTTACCCTTTCGAAGATATCGAGCCGGGCTCGATCCGCTACCTTGGAGTCAATTATGTAGAGAATGAGGTTGCAGTCCTCAATTCGATTCTTAATCTTGGCGGGGAGTTCCGAGAACCGCTTGTCGTTGAGGTCTTGTCTAGCTGGCAGCCGTAACTTTAATTTATCTTTTACGAATCGCTGAAAAGTGGCTAGGCGCTGTAAGCCGTCCACTACGATCATGCGCCCATCATCGTCCTCTGCCAAGTACAACACGGGCAGTGGAATGCGCATGATCACTGATTCAATCAGCCTGCTCTGTTCTGCGTCCTTCCAAATGAAATCCCGCTGAAAGTCGGGGTTCATCACGTACCGGCCATCGTTGATGCGCCGAATGATATCGTGGACAGTGCGCGTTGACTGGCGGATTAGAAAATCGTCAATGGGGTAGTCGGCCAACGATCCGCCGGCTTCATCCAAGCCCTCAACTTCTTCGTTTATGTTAGCACGAGTGGCGAGACTGGCCTCCACACTCTCGGGTGTATTGTTCTCTAGCACGTCATTAATCTAGCGATATGCTTCCGTTGGCACAAGTCCTACAGCCACTAGCCTTATCGTAAACTCGTTAGATAGTGATTGCCCGAATCTCGCGCTCCCACCCCTGAAAGAAGGTCGCGGGTGGTTATGGGGACCAGATGCCGCGGCGGGACCACCTGCGGCATTCCGCTCCTAAGAGACAGCGTTTCAGAGGAGAGCTTCATGGGGTGAGGTGCCATGACCCCAAGCCGTTACAGGCCGCGCATACGCGCCAACGCGGTGTTCGGCTCCCGCTGCAGCATCCCCGTCCACATCGCCCTGGGGTGGATATTCATGTCGGTGGGCATGCCGTGGAGTCTAGACGTCCAAAAGTGTGGCCAAGAGCGATACGGTGCCGCTCGGCCTGCTGTGCGCGGGCGTACCAGCGTAGCGCGTCAAGCACATCCGCCGACAGCGGCTCGGTGGACACATAGATGAGCCGGGCGTGCAAGGGGCCGTCCTGCCGGGCGGCTGCGACATCAAAACAGCCCGCCGGCCAGTGCGCTGCGTGTGTCGCGCAGGCGGTTCAAGGCGGCCACCAGAGCCGCAAGCCGCGGACGCTCCGCGCCTATAATTTCGGCGTGGTACATGGTCGGCCGTCGCCGATGTGGTAGGTAGCACAGTATAGGGAAAGGCGGGTAAAGAGGTGCCCGCGCCTGCCGCCTGAGGGGACTGTCCGGCAAAAGGGCACATGCGGCCCGCACCTTGGATACGGACACTCACACCAACCAGCCGCCGTGCACCGACATCTGTATGACTCCACCACAATCAGGGGACTGGCACTGCTGGCGCCGCTTCTAATGACCTCCTGCGACCTGGGAATCTAGCCGACCCACAATGAGCGCACAGTCCACACCCCCCATTGAGGCCGATTACTTGTCGGTCATCCTGTCGATCCCCGACCGGATTTGATTCCGACAGCACCTACAATGCCTCGCGGTTGATACTAGTTCAGGATTCGGCATCCTCCCAAGAGCGGCCCCCATTCTTGCCCCCTGGTATCCAACGACGCGGCCGATGCAGGACACGGGTCGGTTGATCGGCGGTTGCCTAAGGTAGCGTCCCGAGTACGGGTCAGGAAGGCTCAGCCTGTATGCGGAATCCCCTGTCGATCGGCCGAGCAGCGTCCATTGAGATGCGCGCTTGTCAATGAGGTTCGCACTGCACCGTACCCCGGTATCGTCGGAACATGTGCCCTTTGTGGTCGGGCAATGATCTCGAAATGCGGTCGATACGTGCGATGGCATTGGGCACATAAACGCCGGATCGGCTGCGACCCGTGGCATGAACCCGAAACCGACTGGCATGTCATGTGGAAGAATTGCTTTCCAGAGCAGTGGCAGGAAACAGTGCATGTCGACGGGCGAACGGGGGAGAGGCACATCGCAGACGTTAAGGCGGACAGCGGACGCGTCGTGGAAATCAAGCATTCTCCGAGTGCCGCAGGCGAGTTGCAGAGTCGCGAAGGCTTCTATGGCGACATGATCTGGATCGTTGATGCGCGCGACCTCCACGGATGGTTCCTTTTGGGCACTTCGTTCGACCTCGCCACCTGCGATCCGATGTCGTACCATTTTCGATGGTCTGGTAGGAGCACACTGCTGAAGAGATGGTCGGAGGCCCGGAAACCTGTCTTTTTCGACACTCTCATTCAGAATTCCCTCACACGTGACGTGAAGACGCCGTCCGCGAAACATCTCCTGTGGAGACTGTTAGGATTCGATCCCGACGAAGGGTTGGGTTTCATTGCACCGATCTGTTCGGACTGGCTCGCGCAGGCCGTCGTTGATGGCGATCCGATGCCCCTGATGCAGTGCGAAGAAGAGGAGGCATGGCGTTATCGCCGCCCATTCCGTGAATATCAATTATCAAAGGCTAACTCTTGCGCCTGAAAGGTGCCACAAAGCGCCGTGAAGCCCTGGCGAAGCGTGGTGGCAGAAGTCCAGAACCAGCGCCGGTCGAGCAGGTAACCGTGGCACAATCCTCACATCTCGGCTCATGGGGCGGGGGGGGGTGAGCAGCCCGCGCAGCCTTGGACAGCTAGTGCGGGTTTCCGCGTTCAGGGAGGGCGGGGCAGCCGTCGCATACCTGCCCATGCGCCCGCCGGCACACGTGGGCGGCCGGAAAGCCCCCAAACCGCAAAAACGGTCGTGTACGACCCGGCGCCGGCCCGCGATCGGGGATGCCAGGCTCTCCAGGCTTGTGTTGCGTTCTGCCCATGCCTCGGCCAGGACTCCCCTCCAGCCTGGCTGGATTTCCTGCGCAAGCTGCGCCATGAAGCGGGAGACAGGAAAGCCCCGCAGGAGCGCCGAGGATCGTGCCTAACACCACGCCGCGGAGCCGGCCGGATCCACAATAAGGGGAGGTGCAGAGTGAAGCGTGAAGCACCGCACGCGAGCCTGGGCCAAGGTACGTGACGCCGTCCCTGCGAAACGATTACGGCCAGCCATGAAGCGAGGCTGGTAATCCGTGAAACGATATACGCGCCCCGTGAAACGGCGTTAGCGTAAGGCCAGGGTGTAGCGCGGCAACTCCGACCGCACTCATCGTCGTAGATGGTTACCGCCCAAGCCCAGGATCGCGATCACGGTTATCGCTCTGCCTGGGGGCGATACGCTGCTGCGCCGGAGCCGGCCCATCCTCGGCACGGGACATCGGCGGAAAGGGCTGCGCGGGGTCGGCGTATTCCTGTACCAGCCAGGTGTGCATGGAGGGGATCGGAATCTCAAAGCGCCCGTCCCGCCTCTGTACAACAACCCCCTTGTGCAGGGCACGCCGCAAGACATCTGGGGCGACTTCCGGTGCCCCGCTGCTGGAGAAGGCCGCGATCAGCTCCGATGTGTCCAGGGCGCAGCCATCCCCAGCCCGCCGAAGCAGCCGCGCCAGTGCCACTCGGTCTGCGCGGTCGAGGTCCTCTACACTGCCGTCGTAGTACTCCACTCGGGCGTCGCGCCCCTCCGCTAGGGCTTCAGTGGGCGCCTGCGCGGTGAGAACACCACCTGTTTCGAGCAGCCATTGTGCCGCTGCCGCCGCATAGTTCTGTATGTGTTGCGGCCAGCCGCAGCACTCCGCCGCAATCGTATCGATCCACCGCTCCAGGTACTCCGAATCCCCACACGCCCCGCCGGCCTTGACCAGCCAGTCGCGGATCACATCCCGCTCCGCCCTCCCGGATAACCGCCCCAGCCGCATAACACGCCGCCGCCCAAACCGGGAGATACCAAACTTGCCGAGCACAGACCTGGATATTCCGAGCCCGCCCGCCAGTAGGATTACAGGTGCGCCTACCTTACCGTTGTGGATCTGCTCCAGAGTCTGTGTCAGTGTTAAATCATGTGGCGTGCCAACGGCCTTGCCAAGCGTCTGCACCTCATCCAGCACCAGCACAAGACCGTTGGGTGTGGCGGCCGCCTCCAAGACTTTGCGCAGTGCCCTGCCGGCGTATTCCGAGGGCATCCCCTCCGCCCCTCGCCTGAATAGCGCAACCGCCGCCGACAGTCCAACCCACCATCCCGCCTCCCGGTGAAGCGTACTCTTCGTTGCGTAAGGCACGTCCACCGCGTCCGCCAGTGCTACAGGGTCATACAGCGCATCATTTGTTATCTGAGCCACACGCCACCCGTCCTCGGCTGCGCGCCGGGCGCATTCGTGAAGCAAGGCAGACTTGCCAGCGCCGGGCGCATCCTGAATGAGGAAGATCGTGCCGCCGTTGGACGCGCAGGCATCCACCTTCACCTTCTGAAAGGCCGTAATCTCCTGCTTGCGCCCGTGAAAGAAAGTAGCCGGCCCGCGGTCAGAGGAGGTTATGGGGACCAGCTGCCGTGGCGGAACCACCAGCGGCGCGCCGCTCCGAGGGGAGAGCGTGTCGGAGGAATGCTTCATGGAGTGAGGTGCCATGACCCAAAGCCGTTACAGGCCGTGCCTACGCGCCAACGCGGTGTTCGGCTCCCGCTGCAGCAGCCCCGTCCACATCGCCCCGCGTCCTGGGGCCGATATTCATGTCGGTGGGCATGCCGTGGAATCCCGACGTCCAAAAGTGTGACCAAGAACGAAACGGTGCCGCTCGGCCTGCTGTGCGCGGGCGTACCAGCGTAGCGCGTCAAGCACATCCGCCGAAAGCGGCTCGGAGGACACATAGACGAGCCGGGCGTGCAAGGGAGCGTCCTGCCGGGCGGCTGCGACATCAAAACAGCCCGCCGGCCAGTGCGCTGCGTGGGGTGTGTCGCGCAGGCGGTTCAAGGCGGCCACCAGAG
This sequence comes from Rhodothermales bacterium, assembly GCA_965216255.1. GTDB lineage: Bacteria > Bacteroidota > Rhodothermia > Rhodothermales > Bin80. The sequence goes on along the minus strand of OZ244148.1, from coordinate 142,028 downwards.
CCGCAAGCCGCGGACGCTCCGTGCTGATGATGTCGGCGTGGTACATGGTCGGGCGCCGCCAACTTGGTGGGTAGCACAGTATAGGGGAAAGCGGATAAAAAGGGGCGTGGCGCCCGCCTGGCGAGAAACGGGCAAATGATGGGTCTGCAGAATGCCGCGGCATGGGATTGGGGAATTAGAATTAGGCGGCTTGTTTTTCTACTTCTACGCAATACTCGTGTGGGGTTATTTCCAACACACGGATGAGCAGCTGCGATCCAGTCAGCCTCCGCCAGCGTTTCTGCGATTCCCGGGTCAGCTTGTAAACCATCATCAGTGTCGCCTCCCGGATGCCACATCCCTTGGTTTGCCACGTACGTTTCCCTGCGCTCGCAAACGTGGACTCAATGGGATTCGAACTCCGAAGGTGAACCCAGTGTTCGGGCGGGAACTGGTAGAAGCTCAAGAGCTCCTCTTGATCCTTGCGCAGACAGGTGAGCGCCTTCTCGTAGGCGCCTCCGAAGAGATCCTCGAAGGTATCGAGCGCCTTCAGGGCATCCTTCCTGGACGGCGCCGTATAGATGCCACGGAGCCTCTCTTTCGCAGACCGCTGCAGCTTCTTGGGCAGCTTACCCGGCACGTTGGCTGTCTTGTGCACCCAGCATCGCTGTTGTAGCGTGGAGGGGTATACTTCATCCAACGCGGCCCAGAAGCCCAGGCCTCCGTCTGCTGTGGCTACCTTAGGCGCTACGTCCAAGCCTCGTTGTCCAGCAATAGCTCCTTCCAGGACAGCCTGCTTTCCCGCTCTGCGTCCAATAGCCCTACGAGTTCTTTCTTGCCATCGGGTGTAACTCCCATAATAACAAGCATACATGGACGCTCGTTGCCCATGCGGACATGGAAGTACAGCCCGTCAGCCCAGAGGTAAACATACCGCTTGCCCGCGGGGTCCCGATTGTTCCATTGCCGGTATTCCTCTAGCCAAGCCCCCTTGAGTCGGCTGATCGACGATGGCGACAGGTTGCCAGCTTGCGGCCCAAGTATGGCCTCCAGGGACAGAGGAAAGTCGTTGGTCGAAACTGCCCGCAGGTACAAGGCCGGAATGAGTGCATCAGCCGATCATCGATCGGCCAACGACGGACTGCGGCGCATATAGCGCGGCAGTATGGCGCTGGTGAAGGTATGCCCTGCTCGAGGGTCACGGATATGGGGCCGCTGGATCGCTAGCGGGCCCGCACCCGTGAGGATTTCTCTCTGCGGATGGTGGCCATTGCGTTTGACGACTCGGTGGCCGTGCTCATTCCGTAGGTGTGCATGGGCCTTCACGTAGTCGTCGGCTTGCCGCTCGAGCGCTGCCTGAAGCATGCGCCGGGCGGAGCTGCGCACCAGGTCATCCAGGGTGCTGAGTGCCTCCTCACGGGTAAGGAGTGAGTGTACGTTGGATTCTGTTGGATCTGTCATACGATGTAGTCCGGATATGCCCGTCTAGGGCGATTGATGGGTACTCCACAAAGATACGCCGCGGCACTCTGCAGACCCAAGATGTGACAGTTTCTCCCACGAAGGCTGCGCCTTCGGATGCAGCGGTCTTCTTACCATACTTGTGCCGCCAGTAACACAGCTGCGAACGGGAGATTCCATGCTCGGCACAAAAGGCCTCCGCTGTCTGGCTCCTCGCCAGGTACTGTGCTTACCAGCGGAAACATTTCTTCCGCCGTGCGTCTGGGCTTGCGCATGCGTCGTGGGCTTTGATCCTCGGGTCAGGCAACAATCTCCTGACCAGCCCCTCACCCACGCAAGATGTGGTTCACCGGACGCTTACATTCAGGGTGCATTCAGTGGGTTGAAGGAAGAAGACGGCGATGTGATTTTCGCACTCCGACAACGCTAACTGTTGCAGTGATTTCGGCTCGGAAAGACAGATTTCGGCGATTAGCTGTGACAATCGCGCATACCTATCCTGTGCACCTGGCACGACAGGCGCCTTTCTGCGCTGAGGTGAACTCGTTTAGCTCAGCAGTCGCACCATTTGGTCTACGGTCAGCGCGAGCATACCAAACATGAGGTGACACTTCACGTTCGCGTTGCCACGTACGCGAACGTGACGAGCGCCATACTCGTCTTTGAGGCGACCAAAGACGCGTAAGGCGCTCGAACGCTCTTTGTAGCGTTCGCGCGTTGGCGCTACAAACCCAGCCGTACGCTGGGCCTTCGCCTCACGCTTTAGCGCCTCCTTCCCAGCGCGTGTACGCGGGTGCTCGTCAATGATCGCCACATGCCCAAGACGCTGGCTGTGGAGGCGTATTTCCTCCACATCATAGGCGCTATCCATCACATCGTATAAACTCGTTACCAGCTCCGCGGACTTGGTCCCCAGTGGAATGGCCACCTGACTGTCATGCACTGACGCGGACGTCACGATGCAACTGATCGGTATGCCTCCGTCTGCCACATCAGTGTGCAGCTTGTAGCCGCTCCAGCTTTGCTTGTAGCCCTTGGAAATGCGCTTGACTCCCCGGTTGCACTCCTTTGGCAGGTCATCTTCCATCTCCTGCAGACTCATACCCAACTGGCGTACGATGCGCCGTTGCTTCCTTGGAGATTGCTCCCCCTTGCGCGCTCGCCCAGGCTTGCGCTTGGCAGGCGCCGGCTCCTTCGCAGCAGGGCGCTCGCGAGCCTGAATGGCCGTCGAATCACGTGAGATATGCCCAACTACCTCATCCTCGTAGCACGATTCGATCAGCGCACGATGCATCTGATGGGGCAGACTAGTCACGGCAAACTCAGCGAATGCGCGTGAAAAGGTCGTCTCGCTTGGAACCTGGTCTTAACGTTGCCACCCACACAGGCGGCGCAACTGTGGGTCAGAGCAAATCCGGTCGATCAACGCGCGGGGCGTACCGATATTGTAGACCGCCTTCGCAAGAAACGCCCGCGCAAGCGCCGCACGATCCCGCGCCCGCGCGCTGCCGTGGGATCGCTGCGCAGATAGCACTCAACACGAACGATATCCAACACGTTCAGAAGCTTCATCTGCAGCTCGGTCAAAGGACCGAGCAACTCCTCCGCGCAGGAGAAGATCTGCATTTGGTGGTTTATCCAAGAACACAGTATCTTCCTTCCAAAGGACATGGCTGCCTCCGTTGCCTTAGAGATTCGTGACACATCTGAAGATACCGAAATCGGAGGCGCCAGTCCCTTATCTCCCTCGCCTGCAAAGGGAATAACCACCTGTTTCGTGGGTTTTGCAAGAGGCTCACCTTACAGTGCCATCAAATCGAATGAGAGGAGCGAGCCATGCGATCCGTCAAGCCTGCCGTCTACTTGATCACAATTCTGGGCTTGGCTGCGGCCGGCCCCGCCTCGCGCGCACTCCATGCACAGGTGCCCAAGGTCACAGCGGGCGAGGTGGTTGACCAGGAGACCCTCAAGGGGTTCGTGACCTGGGCCACCTCCGTATTCGCGGATGTTACGGACATCAATGAAGGCGCGCAGCTTGTGCAGGCCATGAGGGAGGAAGGCAGCGACTGGAACGTGGGCAACATGTACCTCATCCTGTTTACCACCGAGGGACAGGTATTCATCCACGGTGAGAAACCCCACTTCGACGGCAGCAACGTGTTCGAGTTGGAGGACGATAGGGGAAGCAAAGTTGTCCAGCAAATGCTCGCCGCCGCAGATGATGGCGGGTTCGTGGAGTGGTGCTGGAACGACCCGGACGATCCGAACGACCCACGTTGCAAGGACAGCTATGCGCTTGGCTACACCTCTCAGGTCGTCGCGCAGGACCTCGTGGTGGTAGGCGGATACTACCAGGACCTCTCCGGCATTGAGCCGCCGCTTCCTCCTATTCCGCTTCCCGAATTGTCGGCAGCGGACGTGGTGGACAGGGAGACGCTGCGGGGGTTTGTGGGAGGAGCGGTCGACTGGTTCAGGGAACTCTTCGACTATGTTGGTCTGAACAGCACCCGCTGGAAAACCTCGATGAGGGAAGAGGGAGGACATTGGAAGTCCGGCCCCATTTACCTCTTTGCCCTAACCACCGAGGGGTACGTGATCTTCCATGGTGTCGACCCCTCCCTGGAAGGGGTCACGCTGTGGGACTTGGAGGATCTCAACGGAATGAAGTTCGTCCAGGATATCATCGGTGTGGCACGGGGCGGTGGCGGATTCGTCGAGTATTTCTTCGACGATCCATCGGTAGCGGGCGATGAGGACACCGGGTCCCCCAAGGTGAGCTACGCCTTGTCGCTCTCAGACCACCCGCTCTACCCTGGAACGGAGTTCATCGTGGGTGCGGGCTTCTACCTGAATTTCTCCACGGCCGAGGCGGAAGCGGCGGCGGCAGACTGGCTCGATCGCTTCGGCCGGACGGTGGCAAGCCAGGCGATGGAGATGATCGGTGACCGTGTGACGAACGCGGAAGGCAGCGACAATCAGATGACCGTGAACGGACAGAACCTCGACTTCAATTCGATGAACTCCCTGCAGGGACTGCTCGGCGCTGGCATCAGACGCGCCGCACTGGGGACACAGGGCGCATTTTTGCCGATGTCCGCCGGGGGGCTGCTGGGTGGCACCTCCTTTCGGTTCTCCCCCGCGAGTGCCGCCAATGGAGGAATCGGTTACGGATTCTGGGGTAGTGGCGAGCTGATGCGGTTCTCCAGCAAGGGGGAAAGGGCATCTGGAGACGGGGAGGTCTTGACTGGCGCCCTCGGTGCGGACATCGAGAAGGGATCGATGCTGGCAGGGCTCGCGGTTTCGTACAGCCAGGGATCGGGCGGGTTCGAACTGGGCCGCGCTGGCGCAGACGATGCGGGAGAGTTGAAGGCGACGCTCACGAGTGCATTTCCGTACGCCCGCCTCGCAGTCAGCGACCGAGTCTCTGTATGGGGCGTGGCCGGCGTCGGTACCGGCCAGCTGGACCTGTCGGGAGGAGGTGAAGAGGACCCGACAAGCGACATCTCGATGCGCATGGGCGGTATCGGGGCGCGTGGGAGGCTGTTGGGAGGTGAGGGCCGCGGTGCCTTTGAATTCGCTCTGCGGACGGATGGGTTCATGGCTCGGATGAAATCGGAAGCCGTGGAAGGGCGCAGTGAACTGTCCAGCAACGTGAGCCGGTTGCGCCTGATGCTCGAAGCGGCCACGGGCATGTCCCTCGGTTCCAGGGCGATGCTCGAGCCGGAAGTCCGTGTCGGCATGCGCCGGGACGGCGGCGACGTGGATTCCGGATTCGGCATGGAGGTGGAAGGCTATCTGAGTTTTGCGACCACGGAACAGGGACTTTCGGTGTCCCTGCATGGGCGCAGGCTGGTGGTACACGAGCAGAGCGACTACGAGGAGTGGGGTGTTGGCGGGTCCATCCAGCTGAACCCAGGTGGCGGTGGAGTGGGTCGCGGACTGTCGCTGGGTCTGAAACCGTCGTTGGGGTCCAATGTCAGCAGCCTCACGCGCCTCTGGGCCAACGGTGCGACTGGATTGACGCCGACCGGTTACGGGTACGGCAATCGTCGCCTTGACGCGGAAATCGGCTACGGAGTCGACGCTCTGGACGGCCGGGGCGTCTTCGCGCCGTACGCCAGATTGGTGTTGATAGACCAGCAGGCCCCGGCGGGGTTCGGTTCGGACTGGATGTCGAGTCCGGGCGCGCTGGTGCAACAGCAGACGTCCAACTGGAGCACCCGTGGCTTTCACTTAGGCGGGCGCCTAAATCTCGGGAGCGGCTTGGTGGCAAACGTCGAGGGAGGTCGCAGCGCTTTTGCGCCCGATGTGGGTGCGACGCACTCTGTTATGCTGAACTTCTCGATGCACTGGTAGCTGCAGAAGGCGATTGGGGCCGGCTATCCCGAGGGGGTGGGGCGGGCCGGCCCCTGGCATGAAACCTGCATCTCGCCGGCGGGCAGGGAGGTCAGCAGCCAGAACGAGCGGGGGAACAGAACAGCACGCCGGGCTCTTCCGCCAGCACCTGTACGGCTCGTCCGCCTCGCAGCCCCGGGCCCGGGGCTCATCTCCATCGTGCGGCTGCCCAGCCAACGCCTGGTAGGACAGTGCGTCAATGGCCGCTCAGGCCACCTTGCGAGAAGTCCATTCCCACCGTCCAATCTATTATTCTGTCGCGCAGGATCGGTCTGCGAACGTGCGCGCAGCGGGTGCCAAGGCCGTCAGCCCTGCCCTGCGCAAATGCCTATCCCCGCGTCAGCATGGCAGCGAGGCTTCGTGAGCGTCACTAGGTCGCTCCTCGTTGTGGGCCGCCGAATGATCGTTGCCCACCAGTTGCCTGGGCCGACAGGACTCTAAGTCAAGCTGCCAGCGATCAGAGCTTGGCAACGATCCTCTCAAGGGTGTTCCAGTTGCGCGCCGTGGCGACGACGCTGAACCGCTTTTCGAGGTACGCATACGAGAGGGTCATCGCATTGACGCCATCCGGAGTCCAGATGTACGCCTCAGTACCTTTGATCGCAATGGCCTCGGGGCTGTGGTCCTCCTCCAGCAGCGCCCCTACGGCATCGGGGTCCGGTTCCTCCGACAGGAAGTTCACCAAGTAGCGCGATGGGTCGGAGACGATCTCTTGTAACGGATTGCGCTCGAGCACGCCTCGAATCTGGCTCGCCGTGCGGACGACGCAGGGAACGTTGACGTCGATTTCGTCGCTGAGCAACCGCTGCATGGCGCCAGCGACTTCGTCGGGGCGATCAGATTCGGCGGAAACGATCACGTTCCCACTCCGCAGGACAGTTGCGATGTTGCAGTAGCCCTCGTCGGCCAATTTCGACCTGAGCTCCGCCATCGGTACCAGATTGTGGGTTCCGACGTTGATCCCCCGCGGCATTACGAGATAGCGCACGGTCATTGATGCTCGTACTCGGGGGCGTAGGAGCGCTTTCCCTCCTCGTTGTCGATCTCGAGCCTGCCTGAAATGCCGTCCAATTCACCGGTGCCTGAGTCTGGAAGACTCTTTACCATCAGCGCGGATTCGCCATTCTCCATCAAACCGCGGTGCTGAAGGACGAACGAACCCGACTTGCCTCGGACAGAGCATGTGAAGCGCTCGACGGCAACGTATCCGGCCGAGTCAAGGGTCGCCGTGCAGGCCGCGGCCCTCTGAGCCTCGGACTTGCCGATCATGTCTCCAGTGAGTTCTCTGTGGACCACGCTCCGGTGGAGCTTGATGCCGTCCTGCGCCAAAATAGTAGGCTCGGTGTCGGTGCTTCCGTCGAAAATTTCCTGAGCGGCAGGCATAAAACTCTCCAGTGGTTGTATGCCGTCGGTTGGATCGAAGCGGAATGTGGACGCGTGGATCCGCCAACAGACCGCGGCAGGCCGTGGCGACGCTAAAAAGTAGTGCGCTAGGATCGCCCTGCCCATGTTTACCATTTTGCTTCATAACAGGTTGTAAAGTAGAGACATGAGAATTGTTCTGGCACAACAAATGGCCGCCAAGTGAGGTTTTATGCCTTAGGTCATATGATCGTCTTGTGCATGGCCAAGGGCAGTGGATCGATGCACAAGGCATCGTAAATGGCCCTTAGTTCCATATCCGGCTGCGAGCTGGTGCGGACATGGAGTGTGCGTGCGTCCTTGCGCTCGAAGATGCTGGTCGTGCGAACCTGACGCCGAAGGATCCTCCTGAGTGTCGTCCAGCTGAAGCGTAGTCCTTTCTTGCGAAGACGCGTACGAATCACCTGCACCAACTGGTAAGCCAGGACCGTGATGAACAGATGGCCCTCCGCGCGCCGGCCTGTGGAATGATAGATCGGTCGCAGTCCGAGTTCCGACTTCAGGGACCGAAACACCGCTTCCAGATCGGTCAGCATCACATACGTGCGCCAGAGCTCTTCCGCGGTGAACTCCATCTCGTTGCTGCGCAGGCAATAGACGCCAGGATCGCTCATCAACGCGGGTGCTTTCGGCGTCTTTGTCCACGTGATAGACTGGGCCCGCTTGCCGTCCTCATCCGTCTCCACTTCTATCTCGTAATGCTGTCCGATGCCGCTGAAGCTCTGCTTCAATCGGCCGATACGTTCCCTTATGAGGTCGATGCGCTTTTGCGTCTTCGGCCGGGCAAGCCCCTCGGAAAGCTCGCCGAGGGCCTCCTCGAATCTTTCCGCTTTCTGCCTCATCTTGGCCTCTTCCTTCGCCATGCGGGACCGGGATCGGCAACAGAGCCGCACCTCGTCGTCTGCCTCCTCCCGGTACACCTCTACGTCACTGCCCGAGGACGTCTGAAGAGCCTCGGCCTGCTGCTCATCAAAATGCTGCGCTCTCTTGATACCACGATGTAGCGGTAACCCTCCTTATGCAGCCAGTCTATGCGGTCCTTTGTGGCAATGCCCCGGTCCATCACCACACGTGCGTCCCTGGGCGTCTCCAGGGACTCCAGCATCTCCTTGAGCGTGGACGCTTCGTTTACGTTGCCCTTGAAGACTTGGCTACGACGCACGAACCCGCTGCCGCGCGTTACAAGAGCCAGCGTAAGCAGCACGCAGTCGAGAAACTGTCATATCTTGGGTCTGCAGAATGTCGCGGCATGGGATTGGGGAATTAGAATTAGGCGGCTTGTTTGTCTACTTCTACGCTGTACTCGTGTGGGGTTGTTTCCAACACACGGATGAGCAGCTGCGATCCAGTCAGCCTCCGCCAGCGTTTCTCTGCTTCCCGGGTCAGCTTGTAAACCATCATCAGTGTCGCGTCCCGGCTGCCGCATCCCTTGGTTTGCCGTGTACGTTTCCCTGCGGTCGCAAACGTGGACTCAACGGGATTCGAAGTCCGAAGGTGAACCCAGTGTTCGGGCGGGAACTGGTAGAAGGTTAAGAGCTCCTCTTGATCCTTGCGCAGACAGGTGACGGCCTTCTCGTAGGCGCCTCCGAAGAGATCCTCGAAGGTATCGAGTGCCTTCAGGGCATCCTTCCTGGACGGTGCCGTATAGATGCCACGGAGCCTCTCTTTCGCAGCCCCCTGCAGCTTCTTGGGCAGCTTACCCGGCACGTTGGCTGTCTTGTGCACCCAGCATCGCTGTTGTAGCGTGGATGGATATACTTCTTCCAACGCAGCCCAGAAGCCCAGGCCTCCGTCTGCTGTGGCCGCCTTAGGCGCTACGTCCAAGCCTCGTTGTTTGATATTCAGCAATAGCTCCTTCCAGGACAGCCTGCTTTCCCGCTCTGCGTCCAGAAGTCCTACGAGTTCTTTGCTTCCATCAGGCGTACTGCCAATAATAACAAGCATACACGGGCGCTCGTTTCCCATGCGGACATTGAAGTACAGCCCGTCAGCCCAGAGGTAAACATACCGCTTGCCCGCGGGGTCCCGCTTGTTCCATTGCCGGTATTCCTCCAGCCAAGCCCCCTTGAGTCGGCTGATTGACGATGGCGATTGGTTGCCAGCTTGCGGGCCAAGTATGGCCTCCAGGGCCAGAGCAAAGTCGTTGGTCGAAACTCCCCGCAGGTACAAGGCCGGAATGAGTGCATCAGCCGATCTTCGATCGGCCGACGACGGACTGCGGCGCATATAGCGCGGCAGTATGGCGCTGGTGAAGGTATGCCCTTCTCGAGGGTCACGGACATGGGGTCGCTGGATCGCTAGCGGGCCCGCACCCGTGAGGATTTCTCTCTGCGGATGGTGGCCATTGCGTTTGACGACTCGGTGGCCGTGCTCATTCCGCAGGTGTGCATGGGCCTTCACGTAGTCGTCGGCTTGCCGCTCGAGCGCTGCCTGAAGCATGCGCCGGGCGGAGCTGCGCACCAGGTCATCCAGGGTGCTGAGTGCCTCCTCACGGGTAAGGAGTGAGTGTACGTTGGATTCTGTTGGGTCTGTTATACGATGTAGTCCGGATATGCCCGTCTAGGGCAATTGATGGGTACTCCACAAAGATACGCCGCGGCATTCTGTAGACCCAAGATATGACAGTTTCTCAGTACAGGAGCTGGCTGCGCGCTGTGCATGCGCACTTTGATCCGGTGCGTCTGGCGCGCAGATGGCGCACGAAAGAGGGTGTACAGGCCTACTTGGAAATATGCCAGGTGGTGGTAAAGAAAGTGAAGTCCACGGTGCAGGTGTAGCAGCAGCAGTCCGTGCCGCATCCGGAGATTACGCGGTATTTGACGCACTGTGAGCGTCAGATAGAGCAGGTAGAGCGGCGATTGATCCATGAGGAGATGATTCCGCACGAGGAGAAGATGTTTTCGGTGTATGAAGAGCACACGCGTTGGATCTGCAAGCAGAAAGCAGGCATCAGGGCCGAGTTGGGGGTGCCGGTGTGTGTCATAGAAGATGCGCATCCATTCATACTCCACCACATGATCCAGTGGGAGGGAACGGACGTGGACGCGGCCATGCCCCTGTTAACCGAAACGAAGAAGCGCTACGGTGCCGTGGTTTCCTGTAGCGTGGACAGGGGCTTTTACAGTCCAGACAACCTTACCGCGTTTGAGGCAGAGTTGGGGCTGGCCGTGATGCCCAGGAAGGGCAAAGGCACAGAGGCCTCTCGTGAGCGGGAAAGGGAAGAAGAGTTCGTAGCAGCGCGCCGGCAGCATCCGGCCATTGAGTCAGCGATGAACAACCTGGAGCACCGCGGACTGAATCGAGTGCGGGCGCACGGCAAGGAGGGATTTGCGCGCAGCGTGGCGCTTTCGGTTGTGGCGGCGAATGTGCATCGACTCGAATTGATACTGCGCCAGCGGGAGACTGAGCGGCGAGCGCGCCGGCGTCTGGCTTCCTGAACAAGCAAGCCGCAGAGACTGCCGAGAAAGACGACGCTCACGAGCGAAATCGGATAGCAACGTCCAGGCTGACTGCAACAGTTGAAAAGTGGCCTGTTCCACGCACGTGCATGCACTCTGCGGCATGGAAACCAGGTTCTGAGTGCACTCACCTAGGTCCGTCAGACTCCGACAATCCCGAAAATTGCCCCTGAAATGCCCTGCTGGAGCCCTCCACAAGCCAGGAGGCATTTTCGGCCAGGCACTAAGTTATTGTCTGGACTTGCGGACTGACTTGCGGTCGAGGTCAGAACCTCCCAGACCTTTTTGGGATTAAGGTTGGGATTAACCTGGGCCCATTTAACAACGAAGTGCAACACTTGATTTGGATGACAGCGCGCTAGCAAGCGCGTATTCATCACGCTGATTACATGTGAGCGAGATGATGCCGGTACGCTCCGTTAAGACATCATTGGAGGGTATCAAATGGCGACGGGCTATCATCATCTTTCCTATGAGGAAAGGTGCCAGATTCACGCATTGAGGAAGCGAGCTGATTCGCTGCGCGAGATTGCGCGACAGTTGGGTCGCTCGCTATCGACGATCAGCCGGGAGTTGCATCGCAACAGCGGAGGTAGGGGCTACCGGTATCAACAGGCTACCCGCTTGGCCAGCGGGCGGCGGAGGAAGGCATCGTTGCGTCCACGGAAGATGACTGAAGCGATGTGGTCTCTTGTGCGTGAGAAGCTCGCCCTGCACTGGAGTCCAGAGCAGGTCTCGGGTCGACTTCGTCGTGATGGTGTCGTTTCGGTAAGCACCACATGGATTTACAGGCATAGCTGGGTGGACCGAGCGGCTGGCGGATCGTTGTACAAGCTGCTGCGTCGCCGTGGTAAGCGGTACAACAGGCGTAACAAGAGCGGTGCTGGGCGCGGCCTGATACCGCACCGTGTAGACATCAGCGAACGTGATCCCATTGTAGAGCAGAAGACGCGGATAGGCGACTGGGAGGTTGATACGATCATCGGGGCGAAACAACAGGGAGCACTGGTATCCATGGTCGATCGCGCCTCGAAATTCACGTTTCTTGAGCACGTTGCGTCAAAGGCTGCGATCGGGGTCCGCCATGCGATCATAGGTTGTCTCAGTCCGGTAAAGGACCGGGTACTTACTATCACGGCGGACAATGGCAAGGAGTTCGCTCATCATCGGCAGCGCGCTTTCCGCATCGTTTTACTTTGCGAGGCCATACCACTCCTGGGAGCGTGGTCTGAACGAGCACACCAACGGCCTGGTGCGAGAGTACTTCCCGAAGGCAACCAACTTTCACACGGTTGAACCGGCAGCGGTGAGGCGGGTGCAAGCGCAATTGAACAACCGTCCGCGCCGATGCTTGGCCTACCGCACGCCGGCGGAGGTTTTCCTTCCTGCACTAGAGGGCGTGGCAGCCTCCGCGTCCATGGTCTGAGTCGGGTCGTCGCCAGAAAGACCCATAGACCATTGTACCATGTTCGGGTGACATCATGCGTGCCTACACGCAGGGGAAGAGCCATGCTCGCCCGTCGGCATTGGCTGCCTCAAAGGTCAAGGAGCGCGAATTTCTTCGGCCAGCAAGCAGCTTCTTCTCCGGTCGGGCTCCGCCCTCCCTCCGAAGAAGCTCGTTTTCCGCGTTGCCTGTGCTATCTTCTGTCTCTACTCAGGGGCATACTACATTGTCTACAGTTGTTGCACTTCGGACTTTAATTGGCGCTGGAGTATCTGGGATACGATCCCCGTAATCATGGGAGCAGAAAACGAGGTTCCGCTGGAAGGGCCAAAAGGTATTGATGGAGAGGAATAGGCAACGCGCACAAGGGCCCCTTGTGCAGAAACGTCGGGCTTAGTGCGGCCGTCAGCTGTGGGGCCCACACTGCTGAAACCAACCTTTGTGCTGTCCAGGTAAACGGCTCCCACCACGATGACAGAATCGCCATCTGAGGGCGTGGTGATAACACGCCAAGACCGGTCGCCTTCGTTGCCCGCTGAGGATACCGGGACTACGCCTTTTTGGGCAGCAAGGTCAAAGGCAATGGTGGTTATCCCGGTATCTCCGTCCATGTCGGAGGTCTCGTATTCAGATTCGCCGGGGTCAAAGGTCGAGAATCCAAGAGAAGAGTTAATGACGTCTACCCCAGAGGCTTCCATCCATTCGACCGCGGCAACAAAATTGTCTTCTTCCACATTCCGTTCTTGTGGGGCCCACTCGGTGTGCGCGACATATACGGTGTCGGCTCCGTAACAAGGACCTATCAGCTGATTGGGAGCGTTGCCAAAGGTCACTGAACTGGTGTTCAAACCGTGAAAGCTAAAATCCTGCTGCGTGCCGACGCCGGGGTCGTCGGCTGTAAAGTTGCGATATTTCACTCTGTTGGCATTGGTGAGATGGGCCGTTGCAGGGTGTCCGAGCTGCACGCCGTTGTAGTCGAAGCGCGTGTCGACGAATCCCACGATGATGCCTTGTCCGTTGATACTATTGTCAAGCGGTGTGATTGCGTTCACGAGCTGCAGTTGCCCACAGGATGGTCCGCAGTCAAGCCGCCTGGATAAGGGGTGGCAATAACTGGCGGCACTGGAATCGGTGGTGAAATGTTCGTGGCAAGTCCCGCCACCGGCTGCAGCTTGCGGACAAACGGCAGTTAACTCACTGCATGGCGCTGGCTAGCATCGAGATAGGCCGAGACCGCATTCAGCCATCAACTGCGACGAACAACCTCCACACCCTCTGCCGCCAAAGTGTTCAAATACAGGGGCGAGATGGGGGCATCATGCGCTGGCGTCCAGTTGCTGCCACGCCGCTGGCGTCGTTCCGCGGCTCTGTCGCTGATGTATCCGGCCTCAACCTGCGTGGTTTTGCCGGTGCCGTCCAGCTTGTCGGTGAGCAAGATCCACGTCTTCTCCACATCCTGAGGGGACGCGAGATGTGTGCCTAAGTAAGGCAGAAAACTGTGAGTGCCGCGAGGATCTTCATGGGGACCGATGTGGTTTGAAATGATCAGGCCGAGGGCGGCTGCCTCGGTCTATTGGGCCGCCTTTGTCAGTATCTCCCTGAAAGCAGCGCGAAGATGTGAAGTTCCTGAATATTCGGCGCGCGTCCTTGACACTGCCGCAGGCATGTGCACCAGCCTGCACGGCGAAGACTCAGGTGGCAGGCCGCGCCCCTAGCCGTAACAGGCCATAAAAGCGGTCCAGATTCATTGCCAGCACTTGTGCCAGCGGACGGGAAGTCGTCGGCCGGCAGTCGCATCCCACCGTATGAATTCATGTGTAAATGGCAATCTTAAGCACACGTCATTATGGTTAGGAACCACCTTACCTGTCTGGTAGGCCTCGCACTGTTGCTGAGTGCCGTCGCAGCTGCCCAGCCCACCAACCCTATGGCGCCCTATAGCCCAGGATTTGTCTGGGTGCAATTCGCAGAGGGGGTTACGGTTTCTCCTGGTGCCGGCAAGACCGGACTTGCAGTCTTCGACCAGGAGGCTGCTCAGTTTGGCGTCTTCGAAGTCGTAAAGGCCTTTCCCTTCATAGACCTCGTGGCCCAGACGCGAGAGCTGGCTGCAAGCACCAGGAAGTTGCAACGCATCTATGCCGTGCGTCACGACGAGTCCTTTGACTCCGGACGGGTAGCCACCGCCCTGGCGCGGGATCCGAACGTAGTCTTCGCAGAACCGAGGTTCGTCCGCGCGCCGACCTGGGATTCAGCCTCTGCGGAGGCGGGCACACATGCGCTGCCTGACACGCCCAATGACCCGCTATTCTCCTCCCAAGCGTCGTACATGCAGCGGCTGCGCATGGCCGATGCCTGGGATGTGGTAAAGGGCGAGCAGGGTGATGTCGTGATTGCTGTAGTGGAGTTGGCCATGGACCTGGGCCATGAAGATCTTCGAGGCACACTGTGGACCAATCTGGGTGAGGTTTCGAACAACGGCACTGACGACGATGGGAACGGCTTCGTGGATGACGTGCACGGCTGGGATTTCAATACGGATTTGCCCATAGCCTCGGGTTCCGCTAATGATGACGACGTAATCCATGGCATAGCGGTGGCCGGCGCCGCCTCGGCGGAGGCCAACAACAGCATTGGATTGGCCGGGACAAGTTGGAATGCCAAGCTCATGCCGGTGGCAGGCCATGACAATGGCATAGGCATTATGTATGCGGCACTAAATGGGGCTGATATCATCAACGCAAGTTTCGGCGGATTCGGCTACTCCCAAACCGAGATGCAGGTCATGCACTCGGCCCTGGACGAAGGGGCGCTGGTGGTGGCTGCGGCCGGAAACGCACGTATAAACTCTGACTACAACCCCACATACCCCGCCAATTACGGCATCGAACTCAGCGTCGGCGGCACGCTGTCAGAGTCCGATGTGAACTACTACAATTACGGCAGGAGCGTAAATGTGTATGCCGCAGGGCGGGACGTAATCGTACCACGTCCGGGCGATGCGTATGGCAGAGACAACGGCACGTCTTTTGCCTCGCCGCTGGTAGCGGGCATAGCGGCGCTGGTCAAGACGGCGCACCCTGGTTATTCGCCGCACCAGGTGCGCGAACAGGTGCGCCTTACAGCTGACAACATCGATGCTGCCAACGATGCCTCGCTGGCGGGCCTCTTGGGTCGCGGGCGCGTCAATGCCTACCGCGCCGTAACGGAGAGCGGGTTCCCAGCTATCCGCATGACCAGGGCGCAACTAACGGGTGGGGAGCGGGTGCTCCAAAGCGGCGAATCCGCAGAAATCACTGCAACGCTGGTCAACTATCTGACAGATACTCAGAACCTGACAATCGAGTGGTTTGCGGACGGCGATTTCGTCCAATTTGATACCGGCCCAGTCAGTGTTGGCAGATTGGGGACCGGAGATAGCACGTCCGTCACGACCAAGTTCCGTTTGACTGAGGATACGCCGTATCGTTCGCGCATATTGGTTTCTCCCCGAGTACGGGATGGATCCTACGACGATGCCCCTGATGTCGTGCGGCTGATGGCCAACGAGGGTGAAACGCTAGAGCACGTCACTGGCGGAATGGGCTTCACCATTACCACAGAAGGAAACTTTGGCTTTTTGGACAACCGCTTTCGCCAACTAAGTGAAGGTGTGTGGGTCTACGACACGAACGGCAGGAGGCGGTCCATCATACACGAGGGCGGCTTGCTCGTGGCCAGTGGACCAGATGCGGTTTCCGACTGCCTGAACAGTGACGAATTGCGGCCCCAAATTGCAAGTCAACACATGGACTGGATTCCGCAGCGGGGGGCCAGCCTTGAGATACAGGACCCCGGGAATCTGGTGGCGCAGGAAGGGCGGATGGAGTTGGTGGATGGCGGTGCCCCCAACCCCCTTGGCGTAGAGGTACTCCAGGAGAGCTTTGCCGATACTGCACAGGAGAACGAGGACTTTGTCATTTTGCGATACACTATGGCCAATCAGACCGGAGTCGAATTGGCCAATATTCATATAGGCCTGATGTTCAACTGGCAGTTGAATCTTACCTGGTTGCAGGACTATTCCTTATTCGACGGGACCAGGAATCTCGGCTATCAGCAGGATGCGGCCTCCAATCCTACAGTGGTGGTTGGCACCATGCCGCTCTCAGCGAATGTGCCCGTGCATTTTCGTGCCCTTCGCTACGGGGAACCACTGACGGACCAGATGAAATGGTCATACTTGACTGGCGGCATTCAGAGCCCTGGATCCGAAGCCAATGACTGGACACAAGTGTCAGGGCTGGGCCCGTTCACGATAGCTCCGGGCCAGGAAGTCCAGGTGGCTTTTGCGGTGGTAACCGGACGAAGCAGGGAGGATCTGTTCCAGAATGCGGACAAAGCCAAGGCGCTGTGGGAAAGCACCTTGCAGCAGGCACCGACGGCCCAGTTCATTCAAAACGTTGATGGGTCGCCGCTCGACGTATACGTTGATGACCAGCGCATCTTTGACGACTGGACGTTCCAGTCAGCCTCGGCATTCGATGTGCTCTCCCAGGGGGAGCATACCATCGACGTGGTTAGAGGGGGGGATGGCGACAATGCCCAACCGCTGCGCTCACAATCGATAAGCGTTGGCACGGGCACCGATTACCATGTGATTGCATACGGCAAAGGTGAGGACGTGGACCTCGCGTTGGCGGATGATGTGCGACGGAGCCATGATGTGGACGACCAAGCAGCCTTCTACATGACGCATGGAGCCAGAGATCTGGCGGCGGTGGACGTGCGCCTGCTGCAGCCGGGAGGCGCGGCTGTGGTACTCCTTGACGATGCAGCCTACGGCGCCGTCGGCAGCTACGTGGCGGTGTCGCCAGGGTCGCACGAGATAGAAGTGGTGGCTGCCGCAGACCAACGCCTGATCAACCGGTTTGAGTTTGATCTGAGTGGCCTTTCCCGGCAAGCTTTTGTGCTGAGTCTCTCCGGCTCCGGCACGTCGGCCAGGGAAGGCCTTACCATGATCGGCGTGCAGGCAGACGGGACGGTATTTTTTCCTTCCGGCGTTACAAGGATTGGCGATCAGACAGAGCTGCCGGAGCGTTTTGTGCTCCACGGCAACTATCCCAACCCATTCAATCCATATACGACCATTCTGGTGGATTTGCCCATGTCTGCGGCGGTCACGGTAGAGGTGTTTGACGTGCTGGGACGCACGGTCCTGCGCAGCGTGCCCGTAGAGTTGGAGGCTGGCAGCCTGCGAGCCATCAGGATGGACGTTGCGCAGTTGGCTTCCGGGACGTATTCCTACCGCGTGCATGCTGCCACCGCTGCCGGGATCGAGGTCCGAATGAGCCAGATGACCATTCTGAAGTAGCCCCCCCGATGCCTCAGTTGGGAGTGACGACGCCGACGTTGCGTCGCTGGGGAGGAAGCTGGCTGTCGCTGTGGGCTGGCTCTTTTTGAGGCCATTGGCGGCAAGAGTGACAACCCATCCCACGATCTCAACGATAGGGATATCATTTGGCTAGCCCCGCAAGAGTTTCGCACTTCTCCACGCCGTAGGCGCACCCAATAAAGGGTGGCACACGCCGCAGTGCAAATGGACTTCCATTCGATGTGTCTCGCAGAGCCACTGCGGAGAGAGCTGCGTAGTTGACGTGCTCCAATTTGCGGTATGCGTGCGACGATCTCAGGCGCTGTGCGGGGTGCCCCACCGGTCGTTCATTGCCGTTTTTTGAGGCCTAAAACATTTCCGATAATAACACGTCGGGGGAAAGAATTGAGCGCCGTTAGCCCCGCGTCATGCCCTCATCCCCGGCACTGGATCACGGAGCGTCGGCCCACGAGGTTAAGGAAATCATCGGGCATGTGTCACTGGCGACCAGCAGCAGATGCACTCACGCTCGGCTGGTCCCAGACTCGCGTCCCCTCCTTATCCTTCAAGAACCGGTACCTTCAATTGGCGCAGACTATTGACATTCATCAACTGGCCAACTGCGCCTCGCCCCGAGCATTGAGATTTCCGAATAATGTGTGCACGCCGAGTGATGTCTCCGTCCAACAGGGTTGACGCGCATCGGGCAGGACGAGTTCAAGATGCGCACGCGACTGCGGTGCACTCAGCATTCGAGGGTTCGGGTGCTCTCCGAACATGCCGCTAATCGATGCGGCATAGTTCCGAGAGTTAGGTGGATAATCCGACGGATGTTGAACGGGTATTCCGATCGAAGCTGAACTCCCAATCCGATCGATCGTGAACGGGTATTTCGATTGATGCAGATGCCATTCGAGCAGGAAAGCGAACAGGTCCATGCAGGGTCCTCTCTTCGTGGCCATCTCGGTGCCTCTTCTTCCGACCTAGAATCCGGCGCAACGACCTGTCCAAAAACCGGAACTACCTTACACTACAAAACTCATTCACGAAGACAGGAAGAGGTTGTCCGGTGGCTTCGCTTCCTTCAGGTTGATCCAGGGGGATGAAACACCCCGATCAAGGGTGTTACGCTGCCAATCCAGCAAACTTGACCAACGCTGGCGCTGAATCGACCGCCAACGCTGATGGTGATGGCGGGTCTCGCTTGCCGCCTGCGACCACACGTCTTGAAATAGTTCTCCGAGCACGAATTCTACCACCGCCATGGGCGTGACAAATGGGCTGGGCAACCGCGGGATCGGGACGCTCTTTGGGAACGGAGGGTGGACGCAGTCACCGAGAATCTGAGAGTGAAAATAACAGCCCGGGGAGTCGTAGGAACCGAGTTCAATTCGCCACATCGCCAGACGGCTTGATTGGTCGTTCTCTTCACGCCATAGCGAGCATTTAGGCCACAACTCAACGACGGCGGAAGCCGAACCAGTGAATGCAATCTTGCGGTTGCGGTGGTTCGTTCCGACAGGTCGCACTTGCCATTTTCCCATAATTCGGGCGTAGACCTCCAGACCACCGGACCTCGATCCGGGCTCGTAGTTGCGAGTCGGCCTAGTGCAAAGTGATCGCAGATTGAGCTGCATATCGCACCCAGCTGGCCTTTCGCCGATTCGCTCCAAATCGTTCTTGAAAGCAGCAAGTTCGCCGTTCAAATAAAGGAAATGTTCAGCCATTTTCATTAGGGCTGCTATCTCATCGACCAGTTCCTTACAAGAGAACTGAAGTCCGGATACCCGCTTACTACTCATCCGCGTCGACCCTGTACTGATCCAGAGGGTCGACCATTGCGCTGAGTTCGTGGTCCTCCCTTACCGTCTCGATCCTCATCCACGCCGCATCTGCGAATGGCGGCCAGTAGTCCGGTCGTAACCTTATTGCGTCCTGTGGAGACGCGACTCCGTTTGGCTGGAAGTCCTTGTCCAAGCAAACTACCGGATCGCGCGGGACTACCATCTCGAGATGCTCCCCGGCCTTCTCCCGGAGCCGGTCTTCGAACTCCCCAAAGTGGCCCGACGACTGGCCTCCGACCTTCCAAACATAATCCTCAATCGCGGTTCGCCACCAGCGAGGTCCCAAGAACTCCGCAAGTAAGCCAGTATACCTCAACTGGTCCAAATCGCGTGCCAAAATGCAGTCCGAGGCTATCAGCCGCTCGAGATCGTTCACCTGGATCCGGAGCCGTGCGGCCACCCAGTTCACGTCCCACAGGAAACACGGATACGGAAAGATGTGCTGGAGGAGCCAGCGAAAGAAGAAAGCGCCGTGTGAACTACCTGTTACACGGTGGCCACCCGCGCTAGTAGCCAATTGATAGATGGGAGGCTGGCATTCCCGAACCTCCCGCCAACTCCGCGCGAACCACTCGACCTCGGCGTCAATGTTCAGCAATTCGCGTGCGCGGGCCTCGGATGCGTCTGAATCGGCAGGCCAGTAGCTATCAAGATGCTGTGCGGCTCTTGCCATCAAAACGATCTGGTCGAATCTCTTCTCATCAGTCTTTTCGAAGACCCACTCCAGATTGTTTAGCCGCGCCACTACATGCCTGGAAATTGGTGGCCGAATCCGGCCGCTGGCCTCGTGGAGATGGGCTGTATAGAGTGCCACAGCGGTGAATCGATCTGGCTTAATTTCGTCGGTGGCCTCCCGTAGGATCGTGGCAAGGGCCATACCTGTTCGGACGTAAAAAGCGGTGGGCTGAGTATCGCGTTCCGGCCATAGGTCCAGCCGGTAGTCCATGAGTATCAGGTGTGCTTGTTCTAGATCGTTATCCTCGATGTCCGATGGATGCCGGACCGTTACTCTTGCTTGGTTCTCCCACGCGAGCTTGAGTGAAGAGCGAAGTTTGTCGGGTTCATCGTCAACCACGAGGATCACCGGTCTTGCGGCACGCTCGAAATTCATTCTTGAAGGGTCATTTCAATTGCAGTGGCGTAGGGTGCGTCGGGTGTGGCGAACCCGATCACTATTCCGTAATAGTCGAGTATGCTTCTCGTAATGGTGAGGCCAAGACCCATGCCTTGACCAAGAACAGGGTTGATTTCCTCAGTCGTGGATTCGAATGGCTGGAACCAGCGCTCTGCCTCATCGAGGTCGACTGCAACTCCCGTGTTCTGCACGCGAATACGCAGGACGCCTCCCTCGTTGACAGCCGAGGCCTCAATTCCTCCGTTTTCACGTGCGCCCTTTACAGCATTGGTCAGCATATTGGCGAACACAATCGTCAACTCTGCCGGAAACATAGGGAGCGACTTTAGCTCCTTCGGTATCCGGTTCACAATGCCGACCTGCCTCCGCTCGGCGGAATGCCTCACCAAACGAACCGCCGAGTCGAATCTGTCGGCCAGACACTGGCGGGAGCGGCGCCTTCGAGCGTCCGGGGTGACCACATCCACCAAGTAGGAGGCATGGCGCTCAATCCACTGAGCCAAGTCGACGGCAACTGCCCACGCAAGTCTGACCCGGTGCCGATGGTTTGGGGAAAGGGACGGGTCGCGAAGGATTTCTTTGAGCCCTTGGTGCAAAGTCTGCGCGGCCCCCAACAGTGCATTCATCTCGTGGACAAAAGCGGCCATTTGAGTCCCGACCGAAGCCAATACACGGAAGAGGGCCCCTTCGGAGATCACGCTATCGGCTCGCTCTTTGGCCTCCTCCATAGCTTGTACGGCTGCCCACATTTTCGGCCGGGCTGCCTCGGCGTTGCTTTGGCCGACAAGCAGCCGAGCTTCGCTGAGGGACGCACCCGCGGCAGCGATGAGATCAGGTAGAGACTTGGGCTGCTGACCGTCGGGGCCATCCGCCGGCGACGGGGCGTCGGCGCTGGCCCCCGACTTCTGCTTTGGAGTCTCCAAGCGATCCTGCCTCCGTCGCCGCCGGAGCCTCAGGTTGCTGGCGGCGCGTAAGCGGGTGCACAGGTCCACTCCTGTGCGAACCAAGCTAACAAGTGTGTCGAATGCGGCCTCCGGCACGAAGCCTTCCCGGTTCACCAGCACCCTGAGCGTGGGCGCGCGCTCTTGGGTAAGGAGGACGCCACCAAAATAGCTGTTGTGAGGCAGACGGGTTAGACCTTCGTTTGGGTCTGCGTCGCCCAATTCAGCAACTAGCGGGAAGTCTCGTAGCATCTCAAGCTGGCGAGTACGCCTGGCATACGTGGCATCGATCGACAACCAGTCGTCCTCGCCATAGGGCAGGACACGGAATCCTTCCAAGTAGACGCGAATTCCGCTCGCCTTGGCTGCCCAAGTCCGGCGGTCTCGCGCTCCTTTGCCCATACTAGGACGTCCCTCTCGAACGAGAATCCGGGCGTCAAATGAAGGACCGCGTTCGGGATCCGGATGTGCAATGGTTGTCGCAAACGCTCTGGCATCGGGATTCTGTGCCTGAGTGCGGCAGGTAGGGGAGATGGCGAATTGAACCTGAGCCTTGTCAGTCTCCGCACGAATCTCAATCACCCATGCGGCCATTTCGGCGATGACGCCCCAATACTGTTCCCCAGCATCGAGCTCGCCCTCAAAAAGCACGTCGAAGCCACTATCCTCCGATTCCGGCGAAGCGCCGTCGATATCTCTCAGGATTGGTTGCTCGAATAACACAGGCCCCGAAATCACCCCCGACGGCAATGGTTGCTTGATGAAATCCGGGATCTGAAATGCCTGAACTTCGGCGAAGAATCGAAGTCGTTCCTTGGGAGTCCACGGCCGCCTGAGGCTAGACAGGGTCAACTGAGTACCCTGTATGAAATCTCCACTGATGTGATTTTCAGCGACCGACACAACATCATCGGGCACATCGTCCAGCGTCTCGAACGCCTCTATGGCGTCCCAGTCCAGAATGGCCTTGACTTCCGTCGCCGATGTACTACCGGACTCGTTGCGATGAATGCTGACAACTTCCAAACGCCGCGCCAACTTGTGGGCTGCCAGCCGACCAATGCCTTTGAAACCAGTGTACCGACGCCCAAATACTGTAGACCGCCTCGTTCCTTGGTCCTTCAAGCGTGATGCGATACGCAGGAAGCCCGAGACGAATTGCTCTCGCGTCATCCCGGTCCCGTTGTCCAGGATCACGATGCGTCCTCGCTGCTGATCGTCGAGGTTCTCACCGTGAACGATCACTTCGGTGGCGTCTGCGTCATACGAATTCTTGACCAACTCGATCAACGCCGTAGAATCGCGGCCAACGAGCAGTTCTCCCAGCTCGCGAAACAGGTGGGTATCGACTGTGAACCTAGCCATGAATATTGTCCCGACGGGTAGGTCGGCGCCACTCCATAAGCTGAGAGCGCACGTGTTGCAAACTCTCGACCTCTTGGTCATCCAAGCCCAGACCGTGACGAAGAACACGGTCGTCGGCGACGCGTCTGGCATCCTCTTCTCGCCCTTCCCGCAGCATGCGATCCAGGTCTTCAAATGCGTCTTCTGCGCCTTTGACGATAGGTACCGGGGCCATCTTTAAGGTACCAGGTTCAATCTTGAGCACACCCCCGCCGTAGCGGCGACCCCGGAGTTCGGCCCAAGCCGAAACCGCACTCGTCAGAAAACCAACAGCCACAGCTTCGACCTTGCCCATAAAGTCGGGGTTCCAAATAACACTGTGGATAGCGTTGCTGTTTTGGCACTTTGCGCGATTGAGGACAAGCAGAGGCGACCCAGCGCGAGCACAGGTCGCGAAGCCGTCGGATGCGTTCGGAATCTCAACACGAAACCAGTTTTCCCGGAGGGAGCACTTGTATCTGCCGTCGATGCCCTCCTCGACTCCTGCGCTAATCCAAGTCTGAACGAGCCGGTCTTCTTCGGCACTCTCAGGCCGCACTAGAAACGCGGCCTCTTCTCCATCCACGAAAGCGTTGTGGTCACCTTCAGTGAATTCGAGGCCTCTTAGCCATCTCGTCCGCGACACGATGCGGTGCCGAACGCTGCCCGGAAGCCCAAGGCCGTCCAGATCTTTCCTGCTGCGGATGAAATGCTGATTGGCACCGGTGACCACCCCGACTCTGATGGCCGCCACATCGCCGAGACGCTTCAGTTCGGGCCTTCCAGTGATTCGATTCAGCAAGGCAACCGCCTCGGATCCTTTGTCGTTCACACAAGGGGGAAAGCAAAAGGAGCGAGGCGGGCGTCCGTTGGAATCCGTCAGCACAGAGTAGACATCCCCCGCGGACTCAACGGCCAACATCTGGACATCACCGTTGCCGCCAAAATCGGAGCAAGCCGCTACGACCACCGCTTCATCGGTGTGGGCGAACAAGCGGTCGCGAACATGGATCAGCCTGGTGCCCCCGAACTTGTTGGCAAGCATCCCACGGAGAGGGGCCGCGTAGTCCGTTTGCAGAACGGCCACTGGCAACAGCATCGCGAGTCGGCCGCCACGGGACAGAAACTTTAGGGAATGGAGGAGGAAGTATGCCCAGAGGCTAGCGGTCGCAGAGAGCGAAACGGACGAGTCGGCCGCAACGGCTCGGGCCGAATCGCGCTGCTCACCCTTAATCCAATGGTGTCGCACGTAGGGTGGGTTGCCGACAATTGCGGCGTAAGGACTACCGGGCAAATCGCTTGGCGAAATGGTAAGGAAATCACGTTCAATGCAGTTGGCCTCGTGCAACCGCTGGCTCTGCCGCACCGTGTAGGCGCAACTAGGGTCGATGTCGACTCCATAGACCCACGTTTTCGCTCTTGAAGCATCCTTCTCTGACAGGATCCGCACCGCGGCCTCGAGAAACGCGCAACCTCCGTAGCTCGGGTCCAGAACCGGCCCGATTCCACCGTTCAATGCCCACCGCACCAGCGTCGTTGCCAAGTCATCAGGAGTGTAGTAGACCCCGAGCAGACGGCGGCGATTTATGCCGGACAGGTCGTTGCTCTGAGGGGGTGAGAGATCGGCGGCGGTCATGATCCTCCCTTCGGTTTCTCGCAGCTCGATGTCGGCATGGAGTCTTGCCGAAAGGGCCGCATCAGCGACCCCGGACGGAAAGGCCACTGAATTCCGCGATGGGCACCGGATGGTAAAATCTCCTAATTAGTCTTGATTCTGGCACACTGAATGTAAACTACCCATGACGTTCTGGAGTTGCTGCTCATTCACGGACACCTTACTATAGGGCCCAACGAAGGAGGTGTGCCAAGGCAGGGCGACTCCAGAGGCTTTAGTACGGCGGATGATGTGGTCCCACTTCGTTGGTCAGTCCCAGGACGAAGTTACGGTGCATACCAACTAGATGTGAGAGCCATCGGGAGCTTTCGCTCTGTATTTCCTGGGGCGTTGTGGGGTGTCCCCCAATCGTTGGACAGAATTTCACCTAATTTAAGATAGAGAACAGCGAGGGTTGTGGGTGATGGCGGGACATGTTGAAGTGCCTGAAATTGCGTTAATTGAACAGGTCTTCCTCCGGGGAAATTTATCCAGACTTGTGGCCTACAGATCACTCAAATCGTTTTCGGGCAATCACTAACTAAATCCGCGGCGACCTTGTCTCATTTTACTTGGCACGTAACGCCTTCCGATAGCTGGCAGCTAAACCCTGCAAGCCGCCCTCAACTCCCCTTAGCACGGATATGAACGTATTTGAGTTTCGTGATACCCTAGTGAAGGAGTATGGAGCCTTCTCAAGAAGCTTCACTAAAATCAATGCCAGCGACATAAAGGCTAAGGTCGATGCTGCCTATTCTGCCGGGCGGTATTGGCCGGATCCCATCGTTCAACTGAATCCGAATTTTAGGGCAGGTCCCAGCATAGATCAGATGGTTTCCAATGGCAAGCTTCACCCAGAGTGCAAGAATATTTTCAGACTCAAGACTCAAAAGGATCCGATAGGAGAGGCTCTAACGCTTTACCAGCACCAAGCCGATGCCATCGAGATTGCGCAACGCGGCGAGAGTTTTGTGATAATTACGGGAACCGGGTCTGGAAAATCGCTCGGATACTTTATTCCTATTGTTGACAGCGTGCTACGTAGGGGAAGCAAAGGCATTGCGGCCATTGTGGTTTATCCGATGAATGCCCTATGCAACAGCCAGACAGAAGAACTTGAGAAGTATCTACGCCGAGGCTACCCCAGCGGCAAGGCTCCCGTGACATTCGCTCGTTACACCGGGCAGGAGTCGGAAGAAGATCGGGCAAGAATTGCCAAGAATCCGCCCGATATTTTGCTGACCAACTACGTCATGCTTGAGTTGATCATGACGCGATTTATCGAAACGGACAAGGCTGTTCGCAGCCATGCACAGGGCTTGCGCTTTCTCGTGCTTGATGAGCTGCATTCCTATCGTGGACGGCAGGGTGCGGATATAGCAATGCTAGTGCGGAGAGTCCGGGAGCGTTTTAACGCCGGCTTATTATGCATCGGCACTTCTGCGACAATGGCTTCCGAAACTTCGGACGGCGACGGTAACGGTGCCGTAGCTGACGTGGCCTCTACCGTGTTTGGCGCCCGGGTCACGCTGGCGAGCGTGGTTACTGAGTCCTTGGATAGAGTAACCGTTGGAGACGTTGATAAGGCAAAATTGCGCCAGTCGGTTTTGCAAGGACATTCATTGGGATATACGTACACTGCGCCATCGAGGCATCCAGTTGCTATTTGGGTGGAATTAAGACTAGGGCTGGAGGATCTAGATGGGAAGAAGGTTCGCACAAGGAATCCGCTGACTGTAATGCAGGCTGTAGTGCGGCTTGCGCAGGATACCAAGCTCGACGTAGATGTTTGTCGGGATTATCTAGTGGGGTTTCTGCTGGCTGCTTATCAGTGTCGCGACCAAGCGGGCAGGAGTCTCTTTGCCTTCCGACTGCACCAATTCATCAGCGGTGCCTGGAATGTCTATGCTAGTTTGGACCCGCCAGGCGGGCGTTATATAACGCTCGAGGGTCAGCAATTCAAACCCGGAGATCGCACAAGCCCCCTGTTCTGTCTTAGTTTCTGTCGTGAATGTGGACAAGAATATTTTCCTGTATGGACAACGCTGGGGGCTGGAAAGCCGATCGAGTTCAGTCGAAGAGATCTATTCGAGCGATCCACTGACGACGAAGATGAGCAGATTGGGTATCTCATGCCTGGGGATAGTGCGGAGGGCTCGCTAGAGGACATGTGCCCGGAGGAGTGGCTAGAGTCCAAACGTGGTCTGGTGCGCATCAAGTCACACTATCGGAAGTATGCTCCTATCCGGCTGGCTGTGGATAGCTCAGGCAAAGTGGTGCCGAGTGGTATGGATGCGTGGTACGTGCCACGGTCCTTTCGCTTTTGTTTGAAGTGTCTTACGCAACATTCGCCGCGTAAGCGCAGCGACATTGCAAAACTTTCCGGACTCTCTGGGGAGGGGCGCTCGTCTGCGACGACCGTTCTTGTGCTGTCAGCGCTAAAGTATCTCATTGGGTCCGATCTGGACCCCAGTGCGAAAAAACTATTGGGGTTTACGGACAACAGACAGGATGCAAGCTTTCAGGCGGGACACTTCAACGATTTCGTCCAAATTCTTCTGCTGCGAGGTGCTCTGCTGTCCGCAATACAGCACGCGCCGGCTGGATACCTCACAGATGATGTGGTGGCCCAGTGTGTTACAGCCCAGTTGCGGCTTGACCCTGCGGACTACTCCGTAAGTCCTAGGGCAGGGGGGAGGGCAGCACGTAAGGCTCAGGACACGTTGACTGGAATCATTGGTCACCGCCTATATGTCGACTTAAGGCGGGGCTGGCGGGTCAACAATCCCAATTTGGAGCAGCTTAACCTGCTCCACATAACCTATGCCGACCTAGAAGCATGCTGCGGCGATGTTGCAGCTTGGGCAGATACCCATCCAGTCTTTCGTGCACTTTCTCCAGACGGCAGAATGGCCATTGCGCGCGAGTTGCTGGATCGGATGCTGAAGGAATTGTGCATCAAGTCGTCATTTCTCGACTATCAGGAATTGGAGAAATTGAAGCGTAGGAGCTATACGCTGCTGAAAGAACCGTGGGCCTTGGCCGAAGACGACCAAGTCACGTCGTTTTCCGTCATGGTACCACGCCCTCGCTACCAGGAGGAAGCGGATCGAGAAAGACGGCATCATGTTTCGTATAGATCCACATTTGGCGCCATGGTACGTCGCACGAGCACGTGGGGCGACGATAATCCGTACTTGCCCACAAAGCGGGACGAATCGTTCTACAACACCGTCGTGGACGATTTACTACGTGTTCTGCGCGATTATGGGATCATCGAACCTACGGACTTGAAATGTGGGCGCACAGGATACTATGTCAACGCGTCAGTACTGGAATGGCGCTTGGGTACCGAAGAAGATGGCCGGACGCAAAAGGGCCCCATAAATACCTTCTTTTGCGAGCTCTACCGCAATGTCGCCAAATTACTTGACCAAGAGGAGCGTTTGCTGCATCAGCTAGAGGCCCGAGAGCACACAGCTCAAGTGGATAGTGATGTGCGCCAGGAAAGAGAAAGGCGATTTCGCAGCGGGCTGGCAAGGAAAAATAGCGAAGAAGGGCTGCCAATTATGTTCTGTACTCCGACCATGGAGTTGGGCGTGGATATTGCGTCGCTCAATGCCGTATACATGCGTAATGTACCCCCAACACCGGCCAACTATGCCCAGCGCAGCGGTCGTGCCGGGCGAAGCGGGCAGCCCGCGTTGGTTGTCACGTACTGCGCGGCCCGATCTCCGCACGACCAATATTTTTTTTCGAATCCCGCCCGCGTTGTAGCCGGCATTGTATCGCCCCCAGCGATCGATGTTACCAACGAGGATCTTGTCCGAAGCCACATTCAGGCCGTATGGCTCTCGGAAACTGGCGTAATGCTAAGCCATTCGGTTGCCGAAGTGCTAGATGTCTCACAGGCCGATGAACTGCCAATAACATCTGAAATAGACGATCAACTTCGTAGACCGCAAGCCGCTGAGCGTGCAATACTTAGGGTACGGCGGATCATGGAAACGATTGTGCCGGAATTCGGTGAAGGGATGGCCTCTTGGTATGCCGATACTTGGGTGGATAATCAAGTCAGACGCGCGCAGCGGCGGCTGGATGAGGCCTTCGACCGCTGGAGGACTCTTTTCCGGGCCACGGTTAGCCAGAAGAAACTGGCACTCGAAATTCTCGACAACTTTGCTGCTAGCGAGCGTGAGCGAAAGGAAGCAAAGACTCGATTCGACGAGGCGCAAAGACAGCAGAATTTGCTGCTGTACTCACGAGCTACCGTAAGCTCCGACTTTTATTCTTACCGGTACCTTGCTTCAGAGGGCTTCCTACCGGGCTACAATTTCCCACGGCTGCCGCTACTGGCGTATATCCCCGGGCGGTTGGAGAAATCTGTGAAAGAGTCTTTTCTCAGCCGTCCGCGGTTTCTTGGTCTCTCCGAATTCGGCCCCGGGTCCATCATTTATCACGAAGGCAGCACATACCGAGTCGAGCGAGCCATTCTCAGTCGCCGTCAGGATGCGTCCAACGTGCCTTTCCACACGCTACCGGTTACTCGAGCGCGCATTTGTCTCTCGTGTGG
Source organism: Rhodothermales bacterium (assembly GCA_965216255.1). Taxonomy (GTDB): domain Bacteria; phylum Bacteroidota; class Rhodothermia; order Rhodothermales; family Bin80. The sequence continues at coordinate 112,989 of OZ244148.1, read as the reverse complement.
GTATGGACACTTTGTGGACCAGCAGGATTTCGAGCGTTGCGTACATTGCGATGCACTCCTTGGCGACGGACTCTTGGTTGAGCGCTTGTACTGTATAGAACAAGTGTCCACTCGCAGGATTACGCGTATAACGTCGGATGAAGAGGAGCGACGCCGGTTGGGGTACGATATCGTCACGACGGTTAGATTCTCTCAATCCGATGGGCGACAACGGGTTGAGACCGCAGTGCTCGGAGATGACAAAGGGGATCTTCTGGAACTGAGTTATGCTCCAGCTGCAACGCTTTGGCGGATTAATCTGGGATGGCGCCGCCGCAAGGTGAAGTCTATACATGGTTTCCATATTGACGCCAGGAATGGCAGGTGGGCGAAGGGCACGGAGAATCCAGATGACCCTGATGAAGAATTCTCTGGTGAATCCACACCGCTCCAACGCATTACACCGTTCGTTCGTGATACACGGAACGTGCTTATTGTCCGGCCCCTGTCTGACTGCGATGATTTATCCTTGGTGACAGTGCAATACGCACTCAAGAGAGGCATCGAGCAGCTCTACCAGTTGGAAGAGAATGAGCTCGCGGTGGAGCCTCTGCCGAATCGGGATCTTCGGAATGCAATCTTGCTTTTCGAGTCGTCTGAGGGCGGTGCGGGCGTGCTGTCCCACCTTGTGCATGAGCATGGTAGTATTCAGGCCGTGGCCCAAAGAGCCCTGCAAGTCTGTCACTATCGTCTTGAGTCGGCACCGTCGATAAGTGCGGCGGATCTGGAAGATATCAATGCGGACTGTGAAGCTGGCTGCTATCGATGCCTCCTCAGCTACTACAACCAACTTGATCACGGCGCCATCGATCGAAAAGATGATGCCGCAATGGACTTGCTTTGTCGGCTCGTCGGATCGAGGCGACTGCGGAATACCTCCCCAGCGCGGGACAGCATGGAGGAGCTGTTAAATGCCTCAGGCTCCAGCTTGGAGAAGGACTGGCTGCAGTTCATGTTGGAGAACCATCTCCGCCTGCCGAGTTCAGCTCAACATTTAGTGAATCTTCCCCGGACACGGGCAGACTTTTACTATGAGGAAGCTCAGGCACTGATTTATATTGACGGGCCACACCACTTAACGCGGGAACAGCATACCGTAGATGCCAGGCTTACGGCAGAATTGGAGTCCGCGGGGTTTGTAGTGATTCGATTTTCCCTGAACAGAGCGAGATGGTTGGACGTAATTCGCGCATATCCTTGGGTTTTCGGTGCGACCAGTAGGCGGACCAAAGAGTGATGCAGGTCGACTACAGGCCCGGTGATTTGGTCACGCTGCGAGGCCGCGAATGGATTGTCCTTCCGGAGCACCGCAAAGGTGTACTTAGACTCAGGCCGCTGGCAGGGAGGGATGAAGACGCTACGGTCGTATATCTGCCCATTGAGCCCGAGAAGCCAAAGCCTGCGCAATTCGACCTGCCAGATCCGGAGCAGCTAGGCACGAAAGATGAGCTCCTGTTAACGTGGGATGCGCTACGGCTGAAGTTGCGCTCAGGTGCGGGCCCCTTTAGGAGTTTCGGCAGCCTGAATTTTGAGCCTCGAGCGTATCAGCTGGTGCCACTCCTCATGGCGCTCAAGCTTGAGCCGGTACGGTTGCTTATTGCGGATGATGTTGGCGTTGGCAAGACCATCGAGGCTGGACTGATTGCGCGCGAGCTTATAGATCGCGGCGAAATCGTACGTTTGAGTGTAATTTGCCCGCCCCACCTTTGCGATCAGTGGCAGCATGAGATGGCTCAAAAGTTCAATATTCGAAGTGAAGTTATTCGAACTACCACGGCCTCACGTCTAGAACGTGGGCTTAGGCCGGGCGAATCCATTTTTGAGGCCTATCCATTTACGGTGGTCTCTCTGGACTATATCAAGCAGGATCGACGGCGTGATGAATTCCTACGGGTCTGCCCGGAATTCGTGATCGTTGATGAGGCGCACACATGCGTGCGCTTCAATTCGAGAACGAGGCACCAGCGTTATCAGTTGGTGAAGGGCCTAGCGGAGGCTGCGCGTTCTCGGGGAATGCTGTTTCTTACTGCTACACCGCATTCGGGCAATGACACTGCATTTTACAATCTACTAGGGTTATTGAGGCCGGAATTCGGCGAAATTGGACGTACAGAGAATGAATCGCAAAGAAGGTATATCCAAGAGCAGTTGAGAATGCATTTAGTGCAGCGGCGAAGAGGCGACATTGCCGAATGGCAAGACGAAACTATATTCCCTGTTCGTGAAAGCCGTGAGACGACGTTCGAGTGGACGGGAGCATGGATGGAACTCTTCAATCATGTACTGCGCTATGCGCGGGCGCTAGTAGATCGGGCCAGTGGTGGCACCAAAAGGGAACAGCGCATGTCTTGGTGGGCTGCGCTTGCGTTACTGAGGTGCATCTCCTCCAGTCCTGCCGCGGCAGTAATTGCACTAAGCACGCGCATCAAATCTACGGCTTGTGAAAACGGTGAATTCAACGCCAACAAACTTGAAGATGCGATCCGGGGAATGGTGACCGACGACGTAGGCGAAGATCTGTTATCACAAAGCGAACGGGAGCCGGGAGGCGGGATCGGGCTGCACGATATGGAAGCATTGCGATCGTTGCAGCAGCGGGCCGAGGTGCTTCGTGGACCGACCAGTGACCCGAAGCTGAAAGCGCTCATTAAGAGCATAAAGGAATTGGTCTCCGAGAGTTTTCGTCCGGTCGTTTTCTGCCGCTACATTGCTACCGCTCATTATGTCGGGGAAGCGCTCAGAGTGCATCTCCAGAGAAACGTAGTGGCTGTTGCTGTGGTTACGGGTGAGCAGACGTCCGCTAGGAGGGAGGAATCCGTGCACGACCTCGGCGTAGAGCTTGCAAACGGCAAAGTACCGGTTCTCGTTGCCACGGATTGCCTTTCGGAAGGGATCAATCTCCAGGATTTTTTTAATTCCGTGGTTCATTACGACTTGTCGTGGAATCCCACGCGGCATGAACAGCGTGAAGGACGAGCGGATCGGTTCGGTCAGAGGTCTAGAACCGTTCGCACGGTTATGCTCTATGGCAGGAACAATCCTGTCGACGGTGCGGTGCTCCAAGTAATTGTTCGCAAAGCGGAACGGATTCGTAAGGCACTTGGCGTAGCAGTGCCATTGCCTGGAGAAAGTAGAGACGTCATTGAAGCGATAATGGCATCCGTGTTGCTTCGATCAGACGGTCGCCAAGCCGTGCTGAACCTGGGTTATGCAGGGGACCCGGTTGACAGTGCGTGGAGAACGGCTGGTGAAAAAATGACGCGTACCGTCTTTGCCCAAAGAAAGCTCAAGCCGACCGATGTCCTACCTGAATGGAAAAAGACTATTTCCGTATTGGGTGGAGAGCGTAATGTTGAACAGTTTGTTCGGCGTGCGACCATTCAATTGGGTGCACCAATGGATAAGAAGGGCGGTAGTTTTCGGCTGTCGATCGAGCACTTGCCCAGCGTGCTACGAGATGCTCTGGCTTCTTCAGGGTTGACTGAATTGACGCCGCTTTCATTCTCTAGATCTGAGTTGAGGCCCGGTGAAGTGTTTATCCATCGGACCCATCCGCTGGTTACCGCAATGGCTGATTATGTCGCTGAAAAGATGCTGGATTCCGCAAGTGAAGGAATAGGAGCGCGGGCGAGCGCAATGTTCACTGCTGGGGTTATTACACGAACGACGGTGTACTTGCTGCGGCTGCGGCATTTACTTACTCGCTCTCGCCGCAACGAGGATGGCAGATTCGGTGCGGACCGAACGCATGTGGTGGAGGAATGTGTTGCGACCGGAGTTATGGGAAATGCTCTGCCAAAGCTCATGAGCGAAGACCAGGCCCAGAAAATGCTCGCCCACGTACCCACCCGCAATATGGCGAAAGCGCAGCAAAGCTACGAGCTAAGGAAGGCGCTTCGGCGATTCGACATGCTGAAAGATGAGTTTCGTAGTATTGCCAAAGCAAGGGCCACTGAATTACTGGAGGATCATAGACGTATTCGGGATGCCGGTCGAGCCCAGGGAGTTAAGTACGATGTGGAGCCAGCGCAATCGGTTGACCTGATTGGTATCCTTGTGGTCGTGCCGTCAATAGAGTAAGGGATGCAGTATCGGAGTAGTCATTCGGGGTACAGTGCCGTACGGGTCGAAGGTGGCATCCTGCCGTCCGAATTCCTGGAGGACGTGAATGCACTAAAAGCACCGGAGCAGTCCAGCGCGGATTACGGTCTCTCGAAATCGCTCATGCTGAAGGAAGAGATCGGGCGGTACTGGCGCATTGCCTGTGATTTGTACGATTCCTTGAGAGTCAGGCATGGGATTTCCGAGCACGTGGTGGTTGATGAATGGCTCGAGCCCCTTCTCCGGGATGTGCTTGGGTATCAGGACCTGAAGAAGTGCGCACCTGCTACCGTGGGAGAGCGCGAGTTCAAACTTACACACCGCGCATGTGGCGGCTCTGTGCCTATTGTGCTTGCACCGATGGAATTCAGGTTGGATAAGGCGAACCAGCTGTTTGGAACGGATGGAAGACGAGATTCTCCTCACGGCGTAACGCAAGAATTCCTGAATGCAGAGGACGCGTGTCTGTGGGGAATGGCATCCAACGGGAAGGCTCTTCGCCTACTGCGCGACAACCCGAGCCTTACTCGTCCGTCCTTTCTGGAAGCGGATCTGGAGACAATTTTCGAGGAGGAACGCTATCCGGAGTTCAGAATGCTCTGGCTCACCGTCCATGCCAGTCGCCTTAGTCCGAAGACGGACCGTCCGTCTAGTTGCAGGTTCGAGATGTGGCGAGAAAAGGCTCACGAAACGGGCGAAAGGGTGCGGGGCAAGCTGCGCTTGGGTGTGACAGAGGCCTTGCGTCAGCTTGGAAATGGATTCCTGGAGCACCCGGCGAATATAGACCTGCGCGAGATGCTTAGGGATGGGAGGCTCACGACCTACAATTACTATGAGCAGTTGCTGCGACTCGTCTACCGCTTCCTGTTTCTGCTTGCAGCCGAAGCTCGGAGTCTGCTGCATGATCCGAATACCTTGACAGCCGAGAGTCAAATGTATCAGGAAGGCTACTCGATTGCTCGCCTAGTTGAACGGTCTCGACGGAATAGACATTACGATCAACAGCATGACCTCTGGCTAGGTGTCCTGGTTGCGTTTAAGGCCTTGCGTGTCGGGCAGCCAGCGTTGGGGATATCTGGGCTCGGAGGACTCTTTGCAAAAAAGCAGTGCCCGGCCCTGGATACCGCTCATATCCGTAACTCCTGGCTTCTGTCGACCATAAGGGCACTCAGTTTTTTTGACTCAAATACTGGGCTGACCAGAATAAATTACCGTGACATGGGCACGGAGGAACTCGGTTCCGTTTACGAAAGCCTGCTGGAATTGCAGCCCTGGCTGAAAACGGAAACTATGCCGTGGTCTTTCGGCTTCATCGGTGACGGCGCCAAAGTGAAGGGTTCGGCTCGGAAGCTCAGTGGTTCCTATTACACGCCGCCTACACTGGTAGATGAGATCATAAAATCCGCACTTGTTCCGGTGCTCGAAGACACTATTCGGAACAATCCGGCTGATCCGAGAAGGGCTCTTCTGAAGCTTAAGGTCGTGGATCCTGCCTGCGGCTCAGGCCATTTTCTTCTTGCCGCTGCCCGTCGCATTGCTGCGGAGGTGGTTCGTGTTGCGTCACCCGATGATGTGAGCGAATCGTATCTGCAGCGCACGCTGAGAGACGTTCTTGGCAAATGCATCTACGGAATAGATCGTAACCCGCTCGCCGTGGAGCTTTGCAAGACCGCCCTGTGGATGGAGGCCCTGGAGCCCGGCAAGCCGCTGTCCTACCTGGATCACCACGTTAAGTGCGGTGACAGCCTCCTAGGTCTTGTCGATGAAACCATCACGAAGAGAGGAATTCCCTCAAAGGCATACGATCCCAAGACCGGAGACGCCAAGAGCGTCTGCGCGGATCTCAAGAAACGAAACAAGAAGGTAGCTAACACGAATCAACTGGAGCTTGGTTTCGAAAACCAAGGGGCGTTCGTTGCGCATGAATCGGCTGGCGTGAACCAGATGGGAGATCAAAGCCTCGATGATGTGCGACGGAAGGAGGAAGCCGACATGCGCGCGCGGCGAAACCCGGAAAGGCAGGTGGCAAATCTTCGGGGCAATTTGTTTGTGGGCGCTTTCTTTGCTAAGAAGGCACAAGATTCAAGTCTTAGTGTGCCGACTACGGCACATCTGCTTCGAATAGCTCGTCCAGGGTCTGGTGTGGAGAGCGACCAGTTAATTGAGAGCGCAGTAAGCACCAATGTCACCGTGCTGGCAAAAGAAAACCGGTTTTTTCATTGGAATACGGCGTTCGCAGACATTATGTATGGCGGAGGCTTCGACGTCGTGTTGGGAAATCCCCCGTGGGAGAAGATAAAACTGCAGGAGAAGGAGTTCTTCGCGTCCAGGTCTGAGGAGATTGCCAACGCGCCAAACAAGGCGGCGCGCGCTGAACTCATAAAAAAGCTAGGCGCTCCTGCCGCATCACCGGCCGATAGGCAGCTTCTTGTCGCCTACGAGATGGCCAAGAGCCGCGCCGAGAAAACAAGTCAATTCGTTCGGTGTGGGGGCAGGTTTCCTCTTACGGGCAAAGGCGACATCAATACCTATGCGTTGTTTGCTGAAACCTTTCTCCAACTGCTTAATGAACGCGGGCGCGCTGGCATGCTCGTCCCTAGTGGCATCGCCACAGATGACACAACAAAAGATTTCTTTGCTGATATCGTAACGAACAAGCGCCTCGTCAGCTTCTATGATTTTGAGAATCGGCAAAAATTGTTTCCCGCCGTAGACAGTCGCATGAAATTCTCACTTATGACATTGACAGGGATCAAACATCCGTGTGAGGCCCCCGAGTTCGCCTTCTACCTCCATAGAACTGAGCATCTCCGTGACAGGGAGCGCAGCTTTCATATGTCGGAAGCTGACTTTCGGCTCTTCAACCCCAATACCCTGACCTGTCCAATTTTTCGGACGCGCCGAGATATGGAGATTGTCCGCAAGATGTACCAACGGGCTGGAGTGCTTTGGCGAGAGGGGCGGGGGAAGGAGTCGGACGAGAATCCGTGGGGCGTGAGATTCTCTAGAATGTTTGACATGGCCAATGATTCAGGCGTATTCCGAACTCGCGTCCAACTTGAAGACGACGGCTGGGAGCTCAAAGGCAACGCGTTCGTTTTCGGAGACGAGCGCTACCTGCCACTATACGAAGCTAAGCTATTTCATCAGTACGATCACCGTTTTGCGACGTACGAGGGCGCGAGCGAAAGTAATCCTAAGAATATGAATGCACAAGAGTTGGCGGCAGTGGAAAAACGCGATCCCAATCAAGTAGTGCTTCCGAGATATTGGGTCCCCGAACAGGCTATAGCCGACAAAATAGGCAGCAAAGCAGAGCAAAGCAGAGCAAAGCAGAGCAAAGCAGAGCAAAGCAGAGCAAAGCAGAGCAAAGCAGAGCAAAGCAGAGCAAATGGTTATACCGCACTTACACGAATTGTTCCATGCATCCATCGCAGAATTGGGACGGCACTTGCGATTAGAAACATAACTCGCGCTACCGATCATCGAACGATCATTTGCACCGCGATTCCGTTGGTAGGCTTGAGCCATTCCGGGACCATTGTAGCTCTTGGTTCATAGTATTCCGAGACATTGCAAGACCAACCGATAGGCGCACCGTAATCGTTGCCGCAGTCCCACTGGCTGCCATCAATAACAAAGCTCCAATACTTAGGATAAATGTCGGAAGCGTGGGTTAATGCTCTGCGCCGAATCTCAAGGGCGACGGATGCTAGAACCACTGTAGCAGGAACAGTGCCCGTGAGCGGCTTGAGCGATAGTGCGACGGGAATTGGTTACTGCCAGCCTAGCGCAGTTGCTTCTGTACTCGTAATGGCGAATCTGAATAGTGTCCCGCTTGATTGGGTAGCACGCTGCTCGGTGGGCGGTACAAACGTAAGTTTCTTTATCGTAAAGCAGCTTCCCGTACTCAGACCCGAGGCCTACCTGGAGAGTTGCCCAAGCCGTTACCGTACGTTTGCGGAAGTAATCGCGCCACTCGTATTGGAGCTTATATATACATCGTCTGAACTAGCTGGACTTGCTCAAAGGCTCGGCTACTTTGGGGAGCCGTTTACTTGGATTGATAGTAGACGCCACAAACTGAAATCCGAATTGGATGCTATCTATGCCCATATGTATGGTCTGGAAAGAGATGAGCTCGACTGGATACTGGATCCATGCCTGCCAAGTGTGTCCTTCAATGTCTTGAAGAAGGACGAGCTCAACCGATTTGGTGAATATCGAACCAAACGGCTTGTGCTACATGCCTACGACCAAATGGCTACGGGTGGAATTTCGTAACTTGCGGTTCTGTACAATCGAAGGGTACAACTCCCCAATATCTAGTGCTTGTACGAAAATACTTCAAATCTTAAAGACACAATCGGTTATATCTTGCCAATTGGCGAGAAACTGTCATATCTTGGGTCTGTAGAATGCTGCGGCATGGGATTGTGGAATTAGAATTAGGCGGCTTGTTTGTCTACTTCTACGCTGTACTCTTGTGGGGTTGTTTCCAGCACACGGATGAGCAGCTGCGATCCAGTCAGCCTCCGCCAGCGTTTCTGCGCTTCCCGGGTTAGCTTGTAAACCATCATCAGTGTCGCGTCCCGGCTGCCGCATCCCTTGGTTTGCCGTGTACGTTTCCCTGCGGTCGCAAACGTGGACTCAATGGGATTCGAAGTCCGAAGGTGAACCCAGTGTTCGGGCGGGAACTGGTAGAAGGTTAAGAGCTCCTCTTGATCCTTGCGCAGACAGGTGACGGCCTTCTCGTAGGCGCCTCCGAAGAGATTCTCGAAGGTATCGAGTGCTTTCAGGGCATCCTTCCTGGACGGTGCCGTATAGATGCCACGGAGCCTCTCTTTCGCAGCCCCCTGCAGCTTCTTGGGCAGCTTACCCGGCACGTTGGCCGTCTTGTGCACCCAGCATCGCTGTTGTAGCGTGGAGGGATATACTTCTTCCAACGCAGCCCAGAAGCCTAGGCCTCCGTCTGCTGTGGCCGCCTTAGGCGCTACGTCCAAGCCTCGTTGTTTGATATCCAACAATAGCTCCTTCCAGGACAGCCTGCTTTCCCGCTCTCCGTCCAGAAGTCCTACGAGTTCTTTCCTTCCATCGGGTGTAACTCCAATAATAACAAGCATACACGGGCGCTCGTTTCCCATGCGGACATTGAAGTATAACCCGTCAGCCCAGAGGTAAACATACCGTTTGCCCGCGGGGTCCCGCTTGTTCCATTGCCGGTATTCCTCCAGCCAAGCCCCCTTGAGTCGGCTGATCGACGATGGCGATAGGTTGCCAGCTTGTGGCCCGAGTATGGCCTCCAGGGCCAGAGCAAAGTCGTTGGTCGAAACTCCCCGCAGGTACAAGGCCGGAATGAGTGCGTCTATCGACGGACTGCGGCGCATATAGCGCGGCAGTATGGCGCTGGTGAAGGTATGCCCTTCTCGAGGGTCACGGATATGGGGCCGCTGGATCGCTAGCGGGCCCGCACCCGTGAGGATTTCTCTCTGCGGATGGTGACCATTGCGTTTGACGACTCGGTGGCCGTGCTCATTCCGCAGGTGTGCATGGGCCTTCACGTAGTCGTCGGCTTCCCGCTCGAGCGCTACCTGCAGCATACGCCGGGCGGAGCTGCGCACCAGGTCATCCAGGGTGCTGAGTGCCTCCTCACGGGTAACCAGTGAGTGTACGTTGGATTCTGTTGAGTCTGTCATACGATGTAGTCCGGATGTGCCCGTCTAGGGCGATTGATGGGTACTCCACAAAGATACGCCGCGGCATTCTGCAGACCCAAGATATGACAGTTTCTCTCCCGGCACAGACGGATGCCGCTGCGGCCATGCATCTGTATCCGATCTCGGGCAAGTACTCCGGTTCATTGCCCGGCATCTGCGGCAAACGACCTCTCGGCCGCCGCTGATTTCGTGCAAATTGCGCCTGCACGTATTCTTTGTGCGACAAAGGCTACCTGAGCGCCACGTCAGGAGCTCGCAACGGGTCGGAATGGGGCCGTACAGGAATTGCAAAAGGCCGATTTGGCCGCGTGCCATCAACGGCCTGTCAGCCGCAGTGCGCACGCTTTCGGACTGGCCCGGACCGGCCACGTGCAATGTGGCCCATGCACCGTATCCTGTGCCGAGAAGCATCCATGCACAAGCCGGTGGCAAAGCAGCCGGGCGTCTTGCATCAACTCAGCATGCACTGCCGTTCGGCTTGGCCCTGAAGAGCATCGAGTCAACCCGGCACCTGGCAAGCGCACGAACCGGCTCCCATCCATCAGAATAGCGGGGCAACTTTATCGCGATACACCAACGTCTGCCTTACAGCCGAACCGGAAGGGCCATTCATCCGCACATGAGATCAAGCAGACACCGGGATGTCCCGTATCCTTTCCGGGAAACTCCAATACACGGTCGACTGCCTCTCACAGCGTGCAAATCGTCTCCGGACGAATCATGCGGCGAAGGCCGCGAGAGCGGCACGCGTGAAGCCTCCAATGGACCAAGTCGGATCCTTACAGGCACCTACTTCTTACAATCGTCCGATTTGGCTACGCGTCTGGAACTTCCCGGAGGGCACGCATTGTTCAGTCTGGTGGACTCCCTGTTCACGCTTCAACGCTGCCAATCTGTCAGCAACGACCCATCAAGACTACTACATGACCTCGTAACCCATCTTTACCTTTTGAGGCGTAAAATATGGAAGATAGGCGATAGCCGCCTTTAGGAATTCGAAGTATTTTTAGGAATTCTAGACGTTTTTTAGGGATGAGTCCCCACCCGTGGTGCTTTTCTGGCTTGGTTTGATCGTCCATCGCACCCGGCTTCCCCATTTCAGGATTTATATGTTGGTTGTTCATGAATGTAGTGACATATTATGTCGGAAGGGCTTGCGGCCGGATCCCATTCCCCCTATCTTGTCTGCATGTTCATCTGCCGCTCCCTCACCCGTAAGTCCTCCGACAGCACGCGCTACTATACCTTCAGCCTCTGCCAGTCCAAGCGCCGGGACAAGAAGGTGCTGCGCCAGACCCTCCTCAATCTCGGCGCCCACTTCAGCGTCGAAGAACGCTACTGGCGCCCCTTGTGCCGGCGCATCGAGGCCCTGCTGAACGGGCAGCTGGAACTGGTTCCCGAAGAGCTGCCCGCCTCCGTAGAAGAGGAGGCTCGGCGCATTGCCTTACTCGTAAGCGCACGCCGCTCTCAGACCGTGGAACGAGACGCCAGCGGCAGGCCGCCGCGCGAGTGGCACCATGTGGACGTCCATTCGCTCAAGACGCTCCGGCCCCGCACGGTGGGCGTGGAGCATGTAGGGCTCTGGGCCATGGAACAGTTGGGCCTGCCTGAGCTCTTCGAGAAGCTTGAGATGGCGCGAGGTCTGCGGCATGCTGCCACGGGCTCCATCATAGGCCGTCTGGCCGAGCCGGCCAGCGAACATGCCACGAAGCAGTGGCTGGCCTCTGCCAGCGGACTGGACGAGTTTCTGGGCTGCAACTTCGAGAAGATGGCCGACATGCAGCTCTACCGGGCCAGCGACATGCTATACAAGCACCGCAAGGTCATAGAGGACCACCTCTTTGCACGAGCCATGGATCTGTTTGATCTGGAGCCTACGATCGCGCTTTATGACCTGAAGGGCAGTTTCCTGGAAGGCAGTGGCAAGGGGATCGACAAGGCGAAGCACGGACACTCGAAAAAGCGGCGTCATGGCTGCGTGCTGCTTACGCTGGCTCTGGTAGTAGACGGCAGCGGGTTCGTGCGTCGCAGTCGGCTCTTCAAGGGCAATGTAAACGAAGCGTCCACGCTCAAGAAGATGCTTGAGTCGCTCAAGGCGCCCAAGGGCGCACGCGTGGTGATGGACCGGGGCGTAGCCACGAAGGACCGCATAGACTGGCTGCGCAAGGAGGGCTATGGCTACATCGTCGTGTCAAGAGAGCGCAGGAAGCCTTTTGACGAGCAGAAGGCAGAGTCCCTTCAGACGTCCTCGGGCAGCGACGTAGAGATATACCGGGAGGAGGCAGACGACGAGGTGCGGCTCTACTGTCGCAGCGGGGCCCGCATAGCGAAGGAAGAGGCCATGATGAAGCAGAAAGCGGAACGATTCGAGGAGGCCCTCGGCAAGCTTTCCGAGGGGCTTTCCCGGCCGAAGACGCACAAGCGCCTGGACCTCATAAGGGAGCGCATCGCTCGTCTGAAGCAATGCTTCGGCGGCATCGGACAGCATTACGAGATCAAAGTGGAGCCGGATAAAAAGGGCAAGCGGGCGAAGTCAATCACATGGAAACAGACGCCGAAGGCGGGCACCATGCTGAGCGATCCGGGCGTCTATTGCCTACGCAGCAACGAGATGGACCTCTCCGCGGAAGAGCTCTGGCGCACGTACGTGATGCTGACCGACCTGGAGGCGGTGTTCCGGTCCCTGAAGTCGGAGCTGGGCCTCAGGCCGATCTACCACTCCACGGGCCGGCGCGCAGAAGGCCATCTGTTCATCACGGTGCTGGCCTACCAACTGGTGCAGGTGATCCGGAAGCGTTTGCGCGTGGTCGGACTGCGCTCAAGCTGGACAACGCTCCGGAGGATCCTTCGGCGCCAGGTGCGCACGACCAGCGTCTTCGAAGCCCGGAGCGGCTACACGCTCCATGTCCGCACGACCTCCTATCCAGATGCTGACCAACGGGAAATCTGCGAAGCACTTGGCATCAATCCGGTGCCTCTTCCCATGCACAAGACGACCTTCTGAGCAACTGCGAAACTCACCTTGCAGCCCATTGTAGTGACCGAAGGATTCATATTTGCCTATTCTGCCGGGCTTTCTTGAGTGAAAAGGTAAAGATGGGGTAACTCTCCAAGCCTCGTTCAGACAGCCCAATTGGTACTCATCGTCTGGAATCGGTGGAATATTTCAATGGAATAGACAGCCCGCACGGACAGGCGCATGCGACGCTTCTGCCTATTTGCCGTTGCGGATAGCAAGTCCTCAAGGTATAGGCTGTTTTATTTGGCGGGCAACCCGACGAGTGGGTAGTCGCCCGGCTTGTTGACAGCACCAGGACGCTACGGAACACGACATTCAAGATCAAGTATCAGCGCCCCTTCACAACGCACCACGAAATCATGACAGACATAGAACGTAGGCTTTCTCGATTGGAAGCACGGCTAAATGGGATGTACGGAATGCAGCCAATGGACAATAGTCCCGTATACACCAGCCCGCCAGTGGCCTATGACCAGGAGGAAGAGGAATTCGTCAAGACTGCTAAAGCCGTCCTAGAGGACCTGTTTACCCGCTTTACAGCAGGAAGCTGGGTGTGGCATCTGCGCGAGTATGCCGAAGATCCCGGAGAATACGTGATAGACTATTCCCCACGCGAGGGCGCATACGACTTGATAGACAGGCCTACCTTGGTCCTTGTGAGTCAAGTTGTTATTGCCATGCTGCGCACGATTAAGGCCGCGTCAGATTCGCAACACGAGAGTAAGCGTGCGGTGAAACCCATCTGGATAAGGTGACGATTTCTCGGGAGATTACTGATAGACCCGAGGACTCAAAGCCTGGATGGCATGAGACAGCCCGGACGTACGGCGGAAGAAATGTTTCAGCTGGTGGAACAGTATGAAGAAAGCAGCCAGACTGCTGCAGCGTTCTGTGCCGAGCGCGGCATCTCGTATGGGCAGCTGTTTTACTGGCGTCGGAAGTATTGCCTGGAGGCTGCGGCAGTCGACAGCGGCGCCTTGGTGGAGATTGGCAGACTCGTGGTAGCTGGAGAGGCGCAAGTGGAGATCATGTACCCGGGCGGGATACGCGTGCGCCTCTTGGCGCCGGTATCTGCCTCGTACCTGGCGCAGCTGGTGCGTAAGCGTGCGGTGAAACCCATCTGGAGAAGGTGACGATTTCTCGGGAGATTACTCATAGCCCCGAGGACTCAAAGCCTGGATGGCATGAGACAGCCCTGACGAACGGCGGAAGAAATGTTTCCGCTGGTGGAACAGTATGAAGAAAGCAGCCAGACCGCTGCAGCGTTCTGTGCCGAGCGCGGCATCTCGTATGGGCAGCTGCTTTACTGGCGTCGGAAGTATCGCCTGGAGGCTGTGGCAGTGGACAGCGGCGCCTTTGTGGAGATTGGCAGACCCACGGCAGGTGAAGAGGCGCAAGTGGAGATCATGTACCCGGGCGGGATACGCGTGCGCCTCTTGGCGCCGGTATCTGCCTCGTACGTGGCGCAGCTGGTGCAGTCATGATCGGACTGGGGCCTTCGCGCCGGTATTTCTTTTACCGGCCGACATGCGAAAGAGCTTTGACGGCCTGTGCGCCTTGGTGAAAAGCGGCATGAAGCGGGATCCCATGTCGGGGGACATCTTTGTGTTCGTCAACAGGAGGCGGAGCCATCTGAAGGCGCTTTCGTGGGACCGAAACGGCTTTGCCTTGTTTTACAAAAGGCTGGAAGCGGGTACGTTTGAGCTGCCGAAAGAGGACATGCCGACGTGGACGCAGATGGTGATGTTACTGGAGGGAGTGTCGCTGAAGTCCGTAAAATACCGGCGCCGGTATGCGGTTAAGAGCTGAAAATCGGGATAAATAGTATGTGGAAACGGGGAACAATGCATGTGCAGGCCTTGTTCAACAATCATGCAGCCCGAAGCACATTCCTACCTCTCTTCTGCGGATGTTGAGACCTCCCGTGCGCAGCTTGCCGCGGTGCTTCAGCAGAACGTCAGCCTGTCCGAGGAGAACAATCAGTTGAGCGAAGAGAACAGCCGGCTGCAGGCGAAATTGGAGCGCAAGGACAAACAGTTGGCTGAAGCCCTCCGCGGCAGACTTAGGGCGAAGGGAAGCGGCAAGCGAAGTGAGAACGCGCCTCCAGTCATCAGAAAGATCTATAAGCCGGGCACGGAAGCCGATCCGCTGAGCGGCCCTTTCGCGGTCACCATTGACGGATGGCCTGCCGTGACCGAATACGAACCGCACGCCAATTTGCGCGACGCCGAGCAGATTCCGCTTCTGGAGGGGGGGCGGATTCGAAGCTTTCCTGCGACGCGAGGTGCTGCCGTATGCCCCGACTCTTGGTACCAGCCGAACGCAGTGAAGATCTGCTACGAGATCAGCTTTACGCGCTTTTTCTACAGGCCAGAGCCGCTGCGTTCGTTGCAGGAGACCCATGCCGATATCCTGGCATTGGAGACGGAAACCGAGGGCATGCTCTACGAGATCATCAAGGGGATTCGACCATGAAGGCGACCGAGGCCAATCTCCTCAAATTCCTGAAGAAATCACCGCAGTTTGTCATTCCGATCTACCAGCGAACGTACAGTTGGACAGAGCGGGAATGCCGCCAAATGTGGGATGATATCCTACGCACGGGCCGTGACGACGCCATCTCTGCGCACTTCATTGGTTCCATCGTCTATATCGAGAAGGGCCTCTACCATGTCTCCAGCCAGTCGTCGCTCCTAGTGATTGACGGCCAGCAGCGCCTCACCACGGTGATGCTCATTCTTGAAGCGTTGGCCCGGTGCTTGGGCGATTCTGAGTCGGTGGATGGTTTCTCGGCACCGAAGCTCCGCCATTACTACCTGCTCAATCCTCTCGAAAAAGGCGAGCTCTTCTTCAAGCTCCTGCTCACGCAGACGGACAAGCAGAGCCTGCTTGCGCTGCTAGAGCAGAAACCCCGGCCAGCCGAATCGTCACTGCGCATCACCCAGAACTTCGCGTTCTTTAACGAGCAAGTAAAGGCACTCGGTGACGATCTCGCTCCGCTGTGTCATGGACTCGCCAAGCTCATGGTTGTCGACCTTGCACTCAGCCGTGACCAAGACAACCCGCAACTCATTTTCGAGAGCATGAACTCCACCGGTCGTGAGCTGAGCCAAGCTGACTTGATCCGCAACTTCATTCTCATGGGTTTGGAGCCGGACCAGCAGGCACCGCTGTACAAGGAGCATTGGCGTCCAATGGAAATCGCGTTCGGACAGGAAGCGTACGGCAAGTATTTTGACGGCTTTATGCGGCACTACCTGACGCTCCAGACTGGGGAGATCCCCAAAATCAAGGCCGTCTATGAAGCCTTTAAAGCTTACGCCAAGTCACCAAGAATCGCGGCGGCTGGTGTGGAGAAATTGGTGATGGAGATTCATGCCTTCGCCCGCTACTACTGCGCGATGGCGCTCGATCAGGAGTCAGATATGGAACTGGCGCTGGCCTTTCGTGACCTGCGTGAACTCAAGGTTGATGTAGCTTTTCCATTTCTCCTCGAGCTTTACCACGACTACGCCGAGGACCGCCTCAAGAAGGACGATTTTGTCCGGGCCGTGCGTCTGGTAGAGGCATACGTATTTCGACGAGCCGTGTGCGCCATACCAACCAACTCACTGAACAAAACGTTTTCCACGTTCGGACAGACTCTCACGAAGGATCGCTATCTGGAGAGCATTCAGGCACATTTTCTGACCATGCCGTCCTACCGCCGTTTTCCGAGCGATGAGGAGTTCAAGCGCGAACTCAAGGCCCGCGACCTCTACAATTTTCCCCGGCGCAGCTATTGTCTCCGCCGTTTAGAGAACCATGAGCGCAAGGAACGCGTGCCCGTGGACGAATACACCATTGAGCACATCCTTCCGCAGAACGAAAACCTCTCGGCGGAATGGCGGAATGCGCTTGGCCCCAATTGGCGCGACGTGCAGGAGACGTGGCTGCACACCCTCGGCAACCTGACGCTCACCGGCTACAACGCCGAGTACCGTGACCGGCCGTTCTATGAAAAATGCACCATGTCAGGTGGCTTCCGGGAGAGCCCGCTAAAGCTGAACAAGCATTTACGTTCTCTTAACACATGGGACGAGGCCGCTATCTGTGCACGCGCGGAGCAACTTGCAAGGCAGGCTGCGAAGGTGTGGGCACGACCTGTGCTAACCGCCGACGTATTGGAGACATATCGCTCGAAGGCCAAGCAGCCAGCCGGCTACACCTTGGCTGACCATCGGCACCTTGCAGAGTACAGTCCCATGCGGCCGCTATTCGACACGTTGCGAAAAGAGGTCATGGCCCTTGATCCTTGCGTCAGCGAGAAGATCCTCAAGTACTACGTCGCCTACAAGGCCGAGACCAATTTCGTTAACGTGGTGCCGCAAAAGAACTGCTTGAGCTTGATCCTGAATCTTCATTTTCATGAACTTTATGACCCCAGGAAGGCCACACGGGACATCACCAATATCGGCAGCTTGGGCAATGGTAATGCAGAAATAGGCATAAGAAAGCAAGACGAATTGCCCTACGTGATGGGTCTCGTGCGCCAGGCGTTCGAAAATCAAATGGGCAACGGGGGGGCAATGCATGAATGACGGCCTCAATCGTTTTCTCGCTTACAAGGACTCTGGAGCGGAGTGGGCTAGCCCTGCCGTTTACCCACAACCGACTATTAACATTCGGAATTTTGCTGTGTAGTTTCACGGCATGTTCCAGCAGAACCAGATTTTGCGTACGCTGAGCGCGCCTTCTTCCCGAGGTGCATTGGGACAGGTGCTCAGCGACCGGAGTCTGGACAATCGTACGGCCATAGCGCATCATGTGTGTGAGCGCTTCGGCTTTTTCGATGTGCTGGGAAAGACGCAGGTGGCCACGTGTGCAAAGGCGCTCTCCAGGCTGGAGGCGCACGGTAGAGTCGACGGGCGGCGCGTTACTCCCATTAGGAGCACGTTTCCGCCCGCCGCTCGTCAGTAGGGTCGGGGCCTGGCGCGCCAGCCCTTAGGATCCGGTGGCTCGTCCGTCGCTTTCGCTCCGGCCCTTTTCCGCATTGCACGTTTCGAGGCCTGCTCGGCATTCACTACGCGTTCCGGCCTGCATGCTCGCTGAATCGTAAGCGTGCGGTGAAACCCATCTGGATAAGGTGACGATTTCTCGGGAGATTACTCATAGACCCGAGGACTCAAAGCCTGGATGGCATGAGACAGCCCAGACGTACGGCGGAAGAAATGTTTCCGCTGGTGGAACAGTATGAAGAAAGCAGCCAGACCGCTGCAGCGTTCTGTGCCGAGCGCGGCATCTCGTATGGGCAGCTGTTTTACTGGCGTCGGAAGTATCGCCTGGAGGCTGCGGCAGTGGCGCCTTTGTGGAGATTGGCCGACCCGTGGCAGGTGAAGAGGCGCAAGTGGAGATCATGTACCCGGGCGGGATACGCGTGCGCCTCTTGGCGCCGGTATCTGCCTCGTACCTGGCGCAGCTGGTGCAGTCATGATCGGACTGGGGCCTTCGCGCCGGTATTTCTTTTACCGGCCGCCGGCCGACATGCGCAAGAGCTTTGACGGCCTGTGCGCCTTAGTGAAAAGCGGCATGAAGCGGGATCCCATGTCGGGGCCGCCTTTGTGTTCATCAACAGGAGGCGGAGCCATCTGAAGGCGCTTTCGTGGGACCGAAACGGCTTCGCCTTGTTTTACAAAAGGCCTGAAGCGGGTACGTTCGAGCTGCCGAAAGAGGATATGCCGACGTGGCCGCAGATGGTGATGTTACTGAAGGGAGTGTCGCTGAAGTCCGTACGGGCGCCGGTATGCGGTTAAGAGCCGGAAATCGGGATAGATAGTATGTGGAAACGGGGGGAAATGCATGTGGTGCGCCAGACTAATTGGCCAAGTACAGGGGGTGGAATTCCTCTGTGATGAAGGAAGTAACCGCTCCATATCATTCCCCAAGCCGTGCGGTCATCCTCGTGAGGAGATGGGCGAAGCGTCGGCAGGGGGTAAGCGTCCGGTGACCCACACCGTGCGTGAGTGAAGGGCTGGTCAGGAGATTGTGTGCCACGAGTGGCACGCAGGTGTTGTTCTTTAACATAGCTTGAGTGTTGCGTGACTGCATTTAGGATGGGGGAAGGCCCCCCGCAGCCGTCGTACAGGCGGAGGCTGCAAACCACCGGCTGCTGCTTGACTTTAAGGGTTCGGTAGTGAGCGAGCCCGGAAAAGGCGGAGCAAGGACTCTGTCAGGTATGGGCCATAGAGTCGAACGCAAGTGAACCGCTGACGAAGTGTCGGAAGTGCATGGACGATGTCAAAACCGGGGTCTCATCTCTGCTCCGGGACAAGATCGGGAGGTGCCTGTTTATGGCCCGATCGGCATCCGGCATACAGGCGGCGAGAATATGGTCTGGGCCTAAATGCGGAACGTGGGAACCTGTCGGGGCGATGCTAAGGGAGACTCGCAAGCGGAGAACCCGCGAGCGATTGAGTACCAATGCGCTCCACGGGGGCGGATCGGCTCGTAGTAGTGATGAAGGTTCTGTAATGGTACTGGAGCGAAGGGGCCGACTCGGTTGGTGGAAGGAGCGGGGCAACCGCAAAGCGGGAGGACCTCGCTCAAGAAACAAGGGCCTGGCTGCTGGCTGGATTGGTAGCCGGGTGGGCCGAGAAGAGCCGTATGAGGCGAGAGTCTCACGTACGGTTCTGTGGGAGCCTGGGGGTGAAATTCCCCCGGGCTACCCGACGTTGCTTGACCCGAGGATCAAAGCCCACGACGCATGCGCATAGTGTGGGTCACCGGACGCTTACTCTAAGTCGGAATATTCCCCCACAGGTATACACACCACCATCAATTCCGTGAAACCTGTCTCCCAAGCCTTACGTCATTTTCTCTTGCGCCTCTTAGCTTGTTTGCGACGTTTACGCACATGTTTAGGATTTTGGAGATTCCTAAGCTCGGCAGCGTCCTGGTCTTCGGTCCGTTTTTTCCGAATTCGCCACGCTTCATCCCTTTCTGATTCAAGTGTCCTAACCTGCACCTCCGCCTTAATTCTTCCCTCGTTAGCTACCTTCTCTTTTTCTCTCGACGATCTAGTTAGCGTCCACGCCATTTGGACCGAAAAGAAAGGTTTCTCAATATCTGGTGTTGCATTGAAGGCATCGTCAACATCTTTGGCATACACTTTTTCCAGATCAGCGACATACGCATCCCGCTCTCTTTCATACGATATTTTCGCCTGATCAATGCTCGAGCCAAAGAACTGTTCATATCGCTTCTTGTCGATAAATGAGACTCCAGCATAATAGTATCCGTGAAGCATGCACTCTTGTAATAGATCAGGGTCTATAGACCTTTCCGACAATGCAGATTGGTATCTGTAAAGTGCCTCGGTGGACCATATGCTGCACAAACACCGCAAGGCCATAGAGGACCACCTCTTTGCACGGGCGCTGGACCTGTTTGATCTGGAGCCCACGATCGCGCTCTATGATCTGACCAACAGCTTCCTGGAAGGCAGTGGCAAGAGCATCGACAAGGCCAAGTACGGACGCTCGAAGGAGCGTCGCGTAGAGTCGGCGGGAGGCGCACCTGCCTTAGGATCCGGTGGCTTGTCCGTCGCTTTCGCTCCGGGCCGCAGTCCGGCTTCCCTAACCGTGTTTCCTCCCGCCGCTCACCGAACCGGGCGTGCGGCACTACCGCACCCGGCTCTCCAGGCGGATCATGCAACTCGCACTCGGACAACGGCGTCGCCCCATGGCCCATCTTTACCATTTGGCGGCTGAATCTGAAGGTCGGCAATAATCGCAGTTATTTATTTCGAGATCTTTTTAGGGATGAGCCCCCACTTTAGGCCTGTTTTACCGGAATTTATGGTGCTTGGCCCCACCAGAGTCCCCACAAGCTCCCACCAACGCACCATTTTTGAGATTCACAGAAGCTGGAATACGAATGTTGTGCCATAAAATATGGATGACTATTGCGGGCAGCGGTTCCCAGCCCTATCTTCCCCCCTATGTATATCCGACGATCGCTTACCCATACCACCGACAACGCTACACGCTACTATTCCTTTCGGCTCTGCCACGGCGAACGCATAGGGGGCAAGGTCCGGCAGAAGACCCTGCTCAATCTCGGTGCCCACTTCCGCATCGACAAACGCTACTGGCGTGCGCTCTGCAACCGGATTGAGGCACTGCTCAAGGGCCAGCTCGAACTCGTACCCATGGGCGTTCCTGCCGTTGTGGAAGAGGAGGCCCACCGCATTGCAGAACTTTTAAGTGCGCGCAAGGCGGTAGCCGTGACCGAGGGCAAGGGCGAGACGCCGCCGCGCGAATGGCACCATGTGGATGTCCACTCGCTCAAAACGGTCCGGCCCCGTACGGTGGGTGTAGAACATGTGGGGCTCTGGGCCATGGAGCAGTTGGGCATGGATGAGCTCTTCGAGAAGCTTGGCATCACACGAGGCCTCCGGCATGCAGCCACGGGCTCCATCATAGGCCGTCTGGCCGAGCCGGCCAGCGAACATGCCACGAAGCGTTGGCTGGCCTCTGCCAGTGGCCTGGACGAGTTTCTGGGCTGCAACTTCGAGAAGATGGCCGACATGCAGCTGTACCGGGCCAGCGACATGCTGCACAAACACCGCAAGGCCATAGAGGACCACCTCTTTGCACGGGCGCTGGACCTGTTTGATCTGGAGCCCACGATCGCGCTCTATGATCTGACCAACAGCTTCCTGGAAGGCAGTGGCAAGAGCATCGACAAGGCCAAGTACGGACGCTCGAAGGAGCGTCGCAGTGACTGCGTGCTGCTCACGCTGGCTCTTGTAGTGGACGGCAGCGGGTTCGTGCGTCGTAGCCAGATCTTCAAGGGCAACGTAAACGAAGCGTCCACGCTCAAGGAGATGCTGGAGTCCCTGGAGACGCCCAAGAACGCACGTGTGGTGATGGATCGGGGCATTGCCACACAGGACCGCATAGACTGGCTGCGAGAGGAGGGCTACCGCTACATTGTGGTATCAAGAGAGCGCAGGAAGCATTTTGATGAGCAGCGGGCACTCGCTCTTCAGACGGCCTCGGGCAGTGACGTAGAGGTGTACCGGGAGGAGGCAGACGACGAGGTGCGGCTCTGTTGCCGATCCCGGTCCCGCATGGCGATGGAAGAGGCCAAGGTGAAGCAGAAAGCGGAAAGATTCGAGGAGGCCCTCGGCAAGCTTTCCGAGGGGCTTGCCCGGCCGAAGACGCAAAAGCGCATCGACCTCATAAGGGAACGTATCGGCCGATTGAAGCAGAGCTTCAGCGGCATCGGACAGCATTACGAGATAGAAGTGGAGACGGATGAGGACGGCAAGCGGGCCCAGTCCATCACGTGGACAAAGACGCCGAAAGCGGGCACGATAATGACCGATCCGGGCGTCTATTGCCTGCGCAGCAACGAGATGGAGTTCACCGCGGAAGAGCTCTGGCGCACGTATGTGATGCTGACCGATCTGGAAGCGGTGTTCCGGTCCCTGAAGTCGGAACTCGGACTGCGACCGATCTATCATTCCACAGGCCGGCGCGCGGAGGGCCATCTATTCATCACGGTCCTGGCTTACCAGTTGGTGCAGGTGATTCGTACGCGTCTGCGCCAGAAAGGACTACGCTTCAGCTGGACGACACTCAGGAGGATCCTTCGTCGTCAGGTTCGCACGACCAGCATCTTCGAGCGTAAGGACGCACGCACACTCCATGTCCGCACCAGCTCGCAGCCGGATATGGAACTAAGGGCCATTTACGATGCCTTGTGCATCGATCCACTGCCCTTGGCCATGCACAAGACGATCATATGACCTAAGGCATAAAACCTCACTTGGTGGCTATTTGTTGTGCCAGAACAATTTGTAAGTTGCTATTTTACAACCTGTTATGAAGCACAATGGTAAACTTGGGATGGAGCTTCTCCTGTTCATAGACTAGCACGGTCCCTGTTTGAGAAACTGCCATATCTTGGGTCTGTAGAATGCCGCGGCGTATCTTTGTGGAGTACCCATCAATCGCCCTAGACGGGCATATCCGGACTACATCGTATGACAGACTCAACAGAATCCAACGTACACTCACTGGTTACCCGTGAGGAGGCACTCAGCACCCTGGATGACTTGGTGCGCAGCTCCGCCCGGCGCATGCTTCAGGCAGCGCTCGAGCGGGAAGCCGACGACTACGTGAATGCCCATGCACACCTGCGGAATGAGCACGGCCACCGAGTCGTCAAACGCAATGGCCACCATCCGCAGAGAGAAATCCTCACGGGTGCGGGCCCGCTAGCGATCCAGCGGCCCCATATCCGTGACCCTCGAACAGGGCATACCTTCACCAGCGCCATACTGCCGCGCTATATGCGCCGCAGTCCGTCGATAGATGCACTCATTCCGGCCTTGTACCTGCGGGGAGTTTCGACCAACGACTTTGCTCTGGCCCTGGAGGCCATACTTGGCCCGCAAGCTGGCAACCTATCGCCATCGTCAATCAGCCGACTCAAGGGGGCTTGGCTGGAGGAATACCGGCAATGGAATAAGCGGGACTTGACGGGCAAACGGTATGTTTACCTCTGGGCTGACGGGTTATACTTCCATGTTCGCATGGGAAACGAGCGCCCGTGTATGCTTGTTATTATTGGAGTTACGCCCGATGGAAGGAAAGAACTCGTAGGACTTCTGGACGGAGAGCGGGAAAGCAGGCTGTCCTGGAAGGAGCTATTGTTGGATATCAAACAACGAGGCTTGGACGTAGCGCCTAAGGCTGCCACAGCAGACGGAGGCCTAGGCTTCTGGGCTGCGTTAGAAGAAGTATATCCCTCCACGCTACAACAGCGATGCTGGGTGCACAAGACAGCCAACGTGCTCAATAAGCTGCCCAAGAAGCTGCAGGGGTCTGCGAAAGAGAGGCTCCGTGGCATCTATACGGCACCGTCCAGGAAGGATGCCCTGAAGGCACTCGATACCTTCGAGAATCTCTTCGGAGGCGCCTACGAGAAGGCCGTCACCTGTCTGCGCAAGGATCAAGAGGAGCTCTTAACCTTCTACCAGTTCCCGCCCGAACACTGGGTTCATCTTCGGACTTCGAATCCCATTGAGTCCACGTTTGCGACCGTACGAAAACGTACACGGCAAACCAAGGGATGCGGCAGCCGGGACGCGACACTGATGATGGTTTACAAACTAACCCGGGAAGCGGAGAAACGCTGGCGGAGGCTGACTGGATCGCAGCTGCTCATCCGTGTGCTGGAAACAACCCCACAAGAGTACAGCGTAGAAGTAGACAAACAAGCCGCCTAATTCTAATTCCACAATTCCACAATCCCATGCCGCGGCATTCTACAGACCCAAGATATGGCAGTTTCTCTCCCTGTTTCCACTCCATGCCTTGAGTCCGTTGGCCATCAGGCCTGTTTACGCCCTGATAGCACCCCGTGGCGTGCCTGGCATGCCACATGGCTCCTTCACTTTCGCATGTGATGCCGCCGAGGTCTCCGACCATTTACCGGTTTAGTAGGTCTCTGCCAATGCCGTGGCCTTTCCCTCTACGAACATCGCTCCGCACCTGCGGCCCCTTTCCTCCACGGGCATTACCCCGTCTCTACGGTACTACGGGCCACTCCGCCACCCTCTCGGTCCGGCCTGACCCTTGCGGGCTTCCGGTTGGTGTGTGCTGCACCGCCGACAGGGCTTCCCGTGTTGCTACCCCTTCCATCTTGCATGCATGCCAGTGCCAGTACCCCGGCGGAAATAGCCCGGTGCACGTGTCGTTCACTTCCCGGACTATCAGCGGCCTTCCCCTTGTCACCGGAGGGTCGGCTTCCGCATTGCATGTTTCGAGGCCTGCTCAGCATTCACTGCGCGTTCCGGCCTGCATGCTCGCTGAATCACCAATGTGATCCTTTTACCAAAGTGCTTCAATCCATATCGTTACCTCCATGAATCGCTTTGGCCGCTACCAATTGGAACGACAGATATTGAGTGGGATTCGCACCCACAAGGAAGAAGCGCCTTTCCACGGCGCACAGTGACTGCGTGCTGCTCACGCTGGCTCTTGTAACGCGCGGCAGCGGGTTCGTGCGTCGTAGCCAGATCTTCAAGGGCAACGTAAACGAAGCGTCCACGCTCAAGGAGATGCTGGAGTCCCTGGAGACGCCCAAGAACGCACGTGTGGTGATGGATCGGGGCATTGCCACACAGGACCGCATAGACTGGCTGCGAGAGGAGGGCTACCGCTACATTGTGGTATCAAGAGAGCGCAGGAAGCATTTTGATGAGCAGCAGGCCGAGGCTCTTCAGACGGCCTCGGGCAGTGACGTAGAGGTGTACCGGGAGGAGGCAGACGACGAGGTGCGGCTCTGTTGCCGATCCCGGTCCCGCATGGCGATGGAAGAGGCCAAGGTGAGGCAGAAAGCGGAAAGATTCGAGGTGCGTCAGGCCAACTGGCCAAGTACAGGAGGTGGAAGTCCTCTATGATCAAGGAAGTAACCGATCCACATCATTTCCCGACCCATCTTTACCATTTGGCGGCTGAATTTGAAGGTCGGCAATAATCGCAGTTAATTATTTCGAGAGCTTTTTAGGGATGAGCCCCCACTTGAGGCCTGTTTTGCCGGAATTTCTGGTGCTTGGCCCCACCAGAACCCCACAAGATCCCACCAACGCACCATTTTTGAGATTCACAGAAGCTGGAATACGAATGTTGTGCCATAAATTATGGATGGCTATTGCGGGCAGTGGTTCCCGGCCCTATCTTCCCCCTATGTATATCCGACGATCGCTTACCCATACCACCGACAACGCTACACGCTACTATTCCTTTCGGCTCTGCCACGGCGAACGCATAGAGGGCAAGGTCCGGCAGAAGACCCTGCTCAATCTCGGTGCCCACTTCCGCATCGACAAACGCTACTGGCGTGCGCTCTGCAACCGGATTGAGGCACTGCTCAAGGGCCAGCTCGTACCCATGGGCGTTCCTGCCGTCGTGGAAGAGGAGGCCCACCGCATTGCAGAACTTTTGAGTGCGCGCAAGGCGGTAGCCGTGACCGAGGGCAAGGGCGAGACGCCGCCGCGCGAATGGCACCATGTGGATGTCCACTCGCTCAAAACGGTCCGGCCCCGCACGGTGGGTGTAGAACATGTGGGGCTCTGGGCCATGGAGCAGTTGGGCATGGATGAGCTCTTCGAGAAGCTTGGCATCACGCGAGGCCTCCGGCATGCGGCCACGGGCTCCATCATAGGCCGTCTGGCCGAGCCGGCCAGCGAACATGCCACGAAGCGTTGGCTGGCCTCTGCCAGTGGCCTGGACGAGTTTCTGGGCTGCAACTTCGAGAAGATGGCCGACATGCAGCTGTACCGGGCCAGCGACATGCTGCACAAACACCGCAAGGCCATAGAGGACCACCTCTTTGCACGGGCGCTGGACCTGTTTGATCTGGAGCCCACGATCGCGCTCTATGATCTGACCAACAGCTTCCTGGAAGGCAGTGGCAAGAGCATCGACAAGGCCAAGTACGGACGCTCGAAGGAGCGTCGCAGTGACTGCGTGCTGCTCACGCTGGCTCTTGTAGTGGACGGCAGCGGGTTCGTGCGTCGTAGCCAAGTCTTCAAGGGCAACGTAAACGAAGCGTCCACGCTCAAGGAGATGCTGGAGTCCCTGGAGACGCCCAAGAACGCACGTGTGGTGATGGATCGGGGCATTGCCACACAGGACCGCATAGACTGGCTGCGAGAGGAGGGCTACCGCTACATCGTGGTATCAAGAGAGCGCAGGAAGCATTTTGATGAGCAGCAGGCCGAGGCTCTTCAGACGGCCTCGGGCAGTGACGTCGAGGTGTACCGGGAGGAGGCAGACGACGAGGTACGGCTCTGTTGCCGATCCCGGTCCCGCATGGCGATGGAAGAGGCCAAGGTGAAGCAGAAAGCGGAAAGATTCGAGGAGGCCCTCGGCAAGCTTTCCGAGGGGCTTGCCCGGCCGAAGACGCACAAGCGCATCGACCTCATAAGGGAACGTATCGGCCGATTGAAGCAGAGCTTCAGCGGCATCGGACAGCATTACGAGATAGAAGTGGAGACGGATGAGGACGGCAAGCGGGCCCAGTCTATCACGTGGACAAAGACGCCGAAAGCGGGCACGATAATGACCGATCCGGGCGTCTATTGCCTGCGCAGCAACGAGATGGAGTTCACCGCGGAAGAGCTCTGGCGCACGTATGTGATGCTGACCGATCTGGAAGCGGTGTTTCGGTCCCTGAAGTCGGAACTCGGACTGCGACCGATCTACCATTCCACAGGCCGGCGCGCGGAGGGCCATCTATTCATCACGGTCCTGGCTTACCAGTTGGTGCAGGTGATTCGTACGCGTCTGCGCCAGAAAGGACTACGCTTCAGCTGGACGACACTCAGGAGGATCCTTCGTCGTCAGGTTCGCACGACCAGCATCTTCGAGCGCAAGGACGCACGCACACTCCATGTCCGCACCAGCTCGCAGCCGGATATGGAACTAAGGGCCATTTACGATGCCTTGTGCATCGATCCACTGCCCTTGGCCATGCACAAGACGATCATATGACCTAAGGCATAAAACCTCACTTGGTGGCCATTTGTTGTGCCAGAACAATTTTCAAGTCTCTACTTTACAACCTGTTATGAAGCACAATGGTAAACTTGGGCCGAGCCGTGCGGTCATTCCCGCGAGGGAATGGGCGAAGCGTCGGCAGGGGCGCATGTGGGTAGGGCTATTGAGCGCCGAAAAATTCGTGGTTCAGAGTGCCGAAGCATTCTCGATTGCTGAAGGCAACACTGCTTGCACCGCTTTGGTGAGGTGCGGGAGGGCTCTGCGGCGTCCGAGAACCCACGCACGCATGTACGTACGAGGTTGGGACCTGAGAGGTCTCTCCGCTGCTCAGCGCCAAGGGCGGGGCCGCCAAAGCGAAGGCAGTAGCCGATCAATGGACGAACGGCGGAGAGAAGTCAGATGCGGTAGTATTAGCTGTGAAGCCGACGAACAAAGTGTGGATGACCACATGGCGGAGTTGGTGGAGCGAAGGACCGCACCCAAGGGGAAACCGCAGATCCCTGCACGTTCCGGACACAGGGCCGGGCTTTGCGTGTCACAGGGGATGGACCGGTTACGGCTGGGAGTGGAGAAACTGCCATATCTTGGGTCTGTAGAATGCCGCGGCATGGGATTGTGGAATTGTGGAATTAGAATTAGGCGGCTTGTTTGTCTACTTCTACGCTGTACTCTTGTGGGGTTGTTTCCAGCACACGGATGAGCAGCTGCGATCCAGTCAGCCTCCGCCAGCGTTTCTCCGCTTCCCGGGTTAGTTTGTAAACCATCATCAGTGTCGCGTCCCGGCTGCCGCATCCCTTGGTTTGCCGTGTACGTTTTCGTACGGTCGCAAACGTGGACTCAATGGGATTCGAAGTCCGAAGATGAACCCAGTGTTCGGGCGGGAACTGGTAGAAGGTTAAGAGCTCCTCTTGATCCTTGCGCAGACAGGTGACGGCCTTCTCGTAGGCGCCTCCGAAGAGATTCTCGAAGGTATCGAGTGCCTTCAGGGCATCCTTCCTGGACGGTGCCGTATAGATGCCACGGAGCCTCTCTTTCGCAGACCCCTGCAGCTTCTTGGGCAGCTTATTGAGCACGTTGGCTGTCTTGTGCACCCAGCATCGCTGTTGTAGCGTGGAGGGATATACTTCTTCTAACGCAGCCCAGAAGCCTAGGCCTCCGTCTGCTGTGGCAGCCTTAGGCGCTACGTCCAAGCCTCGTTGTTTGATATCCAACAATAGCTCCTTCCAGGACAGCCTGCTTTCCCGCTCTCCGTCCAGAAGTCCTACGAGTTCTTTCCTTCCATCGGGCGTAACTCCAATAATAACAAGCATACACGGACGCTCGTTTCCCATGCGGACATTGAAGTATAACCCGTCAGCCCAGAGGTAAACATACCGTTTGCCCGTCAAGTCCCGCTTATTCCATTGCCGGTATTCCTCCAGCCAAGCCCCCTTGAGTCGGCTGATTGACGATGGCGATAGGTTGCCAGCTTGCGGGCCAAGTATGGCCTCCAGGGCCAGAGCAAAGTCGTTGGTCGAAACTCCCCGCAGGTACAAGGCCGGAATGAGTGCATCTATCGACGGACTGCGGCGCATATAGCGCGGCAGTATGGCGCTGGTGAAGGTATGCCCTGTTCGAGGGTCACGGATATGGGGCCGCTGGATCGCTAGCGGGCCCGCACCCGTGAGGATTTCTCTCTGCGGATGGTGGCCATTGCGTTTGACGACTCGGTGGCCGTGCTCATTCCGCAGGTGTGCATGGGCATTCACGTAGTCGTCGGCTTCCCGCTCGAGCGCTGCCTGAAGCATGCGCCGGGCGGAGCTGCGCACCAAGTCATCCAGGGTGCTGAGTGCCTCCTCACGGGTAACCAGTGAGTGTACGTTGGATTCTGTTGAGTCTGTCATACGATGTAGTCCGGATATGCCCGTCTAGGGCGATTGATGGGTACTCCACAAAGATACGCCGCGGCATTCTACAGACCCAAGATATGGCAGTTTCTCCTGGGAGTGGCCTGTCCACTCTCTAACGTCATGCGGTGGCACGCGACCCGAGGGAGGAGCCGGATGCGTTAGCGCGCACGTCCGGATCTGTCCGGGGCCCCCGGGGAAAACCCGGGGGGCTACCGGGATGAGGCCCTCGGCAAGCTTTCCGAGGGGCTTGCCCGGCCGAAGACGCACAAGCGCATCGACCTCATAAGGGAACGTATCGGCCGATTGAAGCAGAGCTTCAGCGGCATCGGACAGCATTACGAGATAGAAGTGGAGACGGATGAGGACGGCAAGCGGGCCCAGTCCATCACGTGGACAAAGACGCCGAAAGCACCCGCGTTGATGACCGATCCGGGCGTCTATTGCCTGCGCAGCAACGAGATGGAGTTCACCGCGGAAGAGCTCTGGCGCACGTATGTGATGCTGACCGATCTGGAAGCGGTGTTCCGGTCCCTGAAGTCGGAACTCGGACTGCGACCGATCTATCATTCCACAGGCCGGCGCGCGGAGGGCCATCTATTCATCACGGTCCTGGCTTACCAGTTGGTGCAGGTGATTCGTACGCGTCTGCGCCGTAAGCGTGCGGTGAAACCCATCTGGATAAGGTGACGATTTCTCGGGAGATTACTCATAGACCCGAGGACTCAAAGCCTGGATGGCATGAGACAGCCCAGACGTACGGCGGAAGAAATATTTCCGCTCATGGAACAGTATGAAGAAAGCAGCCAGACCGCTGCAGCGTTCTGTGCCGAGCGCGGCATCTCGTATGGGCAGCTGTTTTACTGGCGTCGGAAGTATCGCCTGGAGGCTGCGGCAGTGGACAGCGGCGCCTTTGTGGAGATTGGCAGACCCGTGGGAGGTGAAGAGGCGCAAGTGGAGATCATGTACCCGGGCGGGATACGCGTGCGCCTCTTGGCGCCGGTATCTGCCTCGTACCTGGCGCAGCTGGTGCAGTCATGATCGGACTGGGGCCTTCGCACCGGTATTTCTTTTACCGGCCGCCGGCCGACATGCGCAAGAGCTTTGACGGCCTGTGCGCCTTGGTGAAAAGCGGCATGAAGCGGGATCCCATGTCGGGGGACATCTTTGTGTTCGTCAACAGGAGGCGGAGCCATCTGAAGGCGCTTTCGTGGGACCGAAACGGCTTCGCCTTGTTTTACAAAAGGCTTGAAGCGGGTACGTTTGAGTTGCCGAAAGAGGATATGCCGACGTGGACGCAGATGGTGATGTTACTGGAGGGAGTGTCGCTGAAGTCCGTAAAATACCGGCGCCGGTATGCGGTTAAGAGCTGAAAATCGGGATAAATAGTATGTGGAAACGGGGAACAATGCATGTGCAGACGTTGTTGAACAATCATGCAGCCCGAAGCACATTCCTCCCTCTCTTCTGCGGATGTTGAGACCTTCCGTGCGCAGCTTGCCGCGGTGCTTCAGCAGAACGCCAGCGTGCGCCGTGATAAGGCGCTTTTCCCTAGTGGGTGCGAATCCCACCTAGTAACTGTCGCTCCAGCTAGTAGCGGCCAAAGCGGTTTATGGAGGTAACAACATGAGCTGAAGCACTTTGGTAAAGGGTCGCTTAGGCGATTCAGCGAGCATGCAGGCCGGAACGCGTAGTGAATGCCGAGCAGGCCTCGAAACATGCAATGCGGAAGCCGACCCTCCGTTGGTAAGGGGAAGGCCGCCGGTAGTCTGGGAAGAGAACGACACAAGCACCAGATTACTTCCGCCGGGGTAGTGGCACTGGTATGCATGCAAGATGGGGAAAGTAGCAACACGGTGCGCCAGGCTAACTGGCCAAGTACAGGAGGTGTAAGTCCTCTGTGGTAAAGGATATAACCAATCCATATCTCTCCCCAAGCCGTGCGGTCGTTCTCGTGAGGGAACGGGCGAAGCGTCGGCAGGGGCGCATATGGGCGGAGCTAATGAGCGCCGAAAGGACCATTGTTCGGAGTGCCGAAGTCCTCATGTTGGCTGAAGGCAAAACTGATTGGACCGCTATGGTGAGGTTCAAGAGGGCTCCGCGGCGTCCAAGAACTCAGGCACGTATGTACGTACAAGGTTGGGACCTGGGAGGCCTCCTCGCTGCCCAGCGCTTAGGGCGGGGCCGCCAAAGCCAAGGCATTGCCGAGCGGAGGATGAACGGCGAGGAGGAGTCAGATGCGATGATAGTAGCGATGAAGCCGGCGAACAAAGCGCGGAGGACCGCGCGGCGGAGTTGGTGGAGCGAAGCGTCGCACCCGAGGGGAAATCGGACAACCCAACACACACCGTGCGCCGTGATAAGGCGCTTCTTCCTTGTGGGTGCGAATCCCACGCAACAGCTGTCGTTTCAGTTGGTAGCGACCAAGGCGGTTTATGGAGGTAACAACATGGACTGAAGCACTTTGGCAAAAGGATCGCTTAGGCGATTTAGCGAGCATGCAGGCCGGAACGCGCAGTGAATGCCGAGCAGGCCTCGAAAAGGGCAATGCGGAAGCCGACCCTCCGGTGTCATGGGGAAGGCCGCTGGTAGACCGGGAAGAGAACGACACGTGCACCGGTCTATTTCCGCCGGGGTACTGGCACTGGCATGCATGCAAGATGGAAGGAGTGGCAACACGGTGCGCCAGGCTAACTGGCCAAGTACAGGAGGTGTAAGTCCTCTGTGGTAAAGGATATAACCAATCCATATCTCTCCCCAAGCCGTGCGGTCGTTCTCGTGAGGGAACGGGCGAAGCGTCGGCAGGGGTGCATATGGGCAGAGCTAATGAGCGCCGAAAGGACCATTGTTCGGAGTGCCGAAGTCCTCGTGTTGGCTGAAGGCAATACTGATTGGACCGATATGGTGAGGTTCAAGAGGGCTCCGCGGCGTCCAAGAACTCAGGCACGTATGTACGTACAAGGTTGGGACCTGGGAGGCCTCCTCGCTGCCCAGCGCTTAGGGCGGGGCCGCCAAAGCCAAGGCATTGCCGAGCGGAGGATGAACGGCGAGGAGGAGTCAGATGCGATGATAGTAGCGATGAAGCCGGCGAACAAAGCGCGGAGGATCGTGCGGCGGAGTTGGTGGAGCGAAGCGTCGCACCCGAGGGGAAATCGGACAACCCAACACACGCCGGACGCAGAGCCGGACTTCGTGTGTCACATGGGATGGTTCGGTTACGGCTATGGGTTGGTTAGCCGGCCCATTAACGTCATGCGCGGCGGCGCGACCTGAGGGAGGAGCCGGATGCCTTAACGGGCACGTCCGGATCTGTGCGGGGGGCCCGGGGAAACCCGGGGCCTACCGGTGTGCCAGGCATGATCAACAGCTTGGAGGTGCAAGTCCTCTATCCAGCCAGATGGCGGCGAAGGATTAGCGAAGCGCAAGGGCGTCGTCGTGAGGCGGGGTCTGAAGGAAGCGTGTAGCAAACCCGCGACCTGATGAACAAGAACCGAATACGAGGCCTACCCGATCGGACGAGCGAGCCGGTTATCGCAAAGTCCGCGTCATCTATGCGTCGGGGTGGTAGATTCGGCAGGTGTGCGGGGAAGGCGGTTGGTCTTACCCTGGGAGATCTGCGTTGTGTCCGGCTAAGCCGGACTGAACGTGTCGTAAGGCACGTGACCGCAACGCAGAAGTCAGCAGAGGGCATAGTAGTCGGCTTAGCCGACGAAGGCCCGAACAATGGACAGGGATAGTAGGACGGCAAGCTCATGCGAGCAATGCGGCAGAAAATCCAGCTAACGCTGCCTTTTGCGTGGGACAGCCCCGGTGAATCCGGCGGTGCCCGTGGGGAAGGGACCGAAGTTCGCACGGCGCAACCCGAATCCGAACTCCCGGCACGTAGCGGCCTGGTGGCCCTGGCACCCAAGTCGGTTTGCTCAAGTCCATTGAACCGCCGTGTACGGACCCGTACGCACGGTGGTGTGGGGGGGTGGGGGCCGTGAGGCCCCCACCTATCCCGATCGATGGAAGCCCTGACGGCGGTGTAGCACACACCAACCGGAAGCCCGCAAGGGTCAGGCCGGGCCGAGAGGGTGGCGGAGTGGCCCGTAGTACCGTAGAGATGGGGTAATGCCCGTGGAGGAAAGGGGCCGCAGGTGCGGAGCGATGTTCGTAGAGGGAAAGGCCACGGCATTGGCAGAGACCTACTAAACCGGTAAATGGTCGGAGACCTCGGCGGCATCACATGCGAAAGTGAAGGAGCCATGTGGCATGCTAGGCACGCCACGGGGTGTTATCAGGGCGTAAACAGGCCTGATGATCACCGGACTCAAGTCATGGAGTGGAAACAGGGACCGTGCAAGTCTTTGAACAGGAGAAGCTCCATGGGGCGACGCCGTTGTCCGAGTGCGAGTTGCATGATCCGCCTGGAGAGCCGGGTGCGGTAGTGCCGCACGCCCGGTTCGGTGAGCGGCGGGAGGAAACACGGTTAGGGAAGCCGGACTGCGGCCCGGAGCGAAAGCGACGGACAAGCCACCGGATCCTAAGGCAGGTGCGCCTCCCGCCGACTCTACGGACGCAGAGCCGGACTTCGTGTGTCACATGGGATGGTTCGGTTACGGCTATGGGTTGGTTAGCCGGCCCATTAACGTCATGCGCGGCGGCGCGACCTGAGGGAGGAGCCGGATGCCTTAGCGGGCACGTCCGGATCTGTGCGGGGGCCCCGGGGAAACCCGGGGCCTACCGCGATAGCTGAAGCACTTTGGTAAAGGGTCGCTTAGGCGATTCAGCGAGCATGCAGGCCGGAACGCGTAGTGAATGCCGAGCAGGCCTCGAAACATGCAATGCGGAAGCCGACCCTCCGTTGGTAAGGGGAAGGCCGCCGGTAGTCTGGGAAGAGAACGACACAAGCACCAGATTACTTCCGCCGGGGTAGTGGCACTGGCATGCATGCAAGATGGGAAAAGTAGCAACACGGGAAGCCCTGCCGGAGGCACACGTAAGCCAACCGATTTCCCGCAAGGGACAGATTGGGCCGTCAGGGTGGCGGATGGGTCCGTAGTACCTGTGACGCGGGGTAATGCTCGTCGAGGAAAGGGACCCTCATTCAAGAGCAATACGCAAAGGGGGAAAGGCAATGGTTACTGACGCAAGTCTAACAGGATCAGAATCAGTTCGGGACCTCCAGCGCGTATTACATGTCAAAGCGAAGGAAGACCCCAAGCGTCGTTTCCATGCATTGTGTGACAAAGTGTGGAGGAAGGATTTCTTGTTCGCAGCCTGGCAACAAGTACGCTGTAACGGCGGCAGTGCCGGTGTGGATGGAGAGACCTTTCGAGACATTGAAGCGCACGGCATAAATCGATGGCTGGGGGAACTGGCGCGGGATCTAAGGGAGGGTACGTACAAACCGCGTGCGGTACGTCAGGTACTGATCCCGAAGAAGCAGCCAGGCAAGTTCCGGCCGTTAGGCATTCCCTGTATTCGTGACAGGGTCGCGCAGACATCGGCCATGCTGGTGCTGGAGCCGATCTTTGAAGCGGATTTACAAGAGGAGCAATATGCCTATCGGAAGGGACGTGGCGCACAGGAAGCGGTCAATCGCGTCCACAGGCTCGTAAATACGGGCCGCCGGGAAGTGGTTGATGCAGACCTGTCGAACTACTTTGGTGAGATACCGCATGACAAGATGATGAAGTCTCTGGCGCGTCGCATCAGCGATGGTCGGATGCTCGAACTCATCAAGTCATGGCTGGTGATGCCGGTAGTGGAAGATGACGGTAAGGCAGGCAAACGCCTGACGAACCGGGCTCGGAAGGAAGGAAAGGGTACGCCGCAAGGCGCGCCAATCTCTCCTTTGCTGAGCAACATCTACATGCGCCGTTTTCTCATTGCCTGGAAGCTGCTGGGCTATGCCCGGCGCTTCCAAGCGTCGATCGTGAACTACGCCGATGATTTTGTGGTACTCGGAAAGGCCGATGGTACAGCGATGCTGGAAGCGGTGGAGACCATAATGCAACGGCTGAAACTCCCGGTCAACGCAAGGAAGACCCGATGCGTCCGGTGCCCCGAAGAACCGTTTGAGTTCCTTGGGTACCGGATTGGGCGCAACTTTCGTCCGGGCGGCAGAGGATCCTATATAGGGACTCGCCCGAGCAAGAAGAGTGTCCAGAGCATATGCCGCAGGATCAGTGAGCAAACGGCGGCAAGGCACGGACTGCTGTCCATAGAGGAGATGGTACCACGCCTTAACTGGTTATCGACCGGATGGGCCAACTACTTCCGACTTGGACAAGTCAATCCCGCCTATGCAGGCATAGATGCACACATGAAGAAGCGGATTCGCCAGTGGCTCTGTCGCAAGCACAAGGTTCAGTCCGGGGGGTGGGCGCGCTTCCCACACGAAGAGCTATACAAGAAGTATGGCTTGATATGCCTTGAGCCAACGACCAAGGGCCTTCCGTGGGCGAAAACATGATCTTGTCTGAAAGCCGGATGCGGTAATTCTGCACGTCCGGTTTGATGAGCGGCGGGCGGAAACGTGCTCCTAATGGGAGTAACGCGCCGCCCGTCGACTCTACCTGTCCGAGGTAATCAATCAGCTGAGCGAAGAGAACAGCCGGCTGCAGGTGAAATTGGAGAGCAAGGACAAACAGTTGGCTGAAGCCCTCCGCCTGCTCTTTGGCTCCAGGAGCGAAAGGTATGTACTGGGGCCGGAGGCGCAGCAGGGCCTCTTGTTTGACGACATGGAGGTCGAGGTGCCCCTGCCGCCCGAGCCCGAGACGGATCAGCCGAAGCGGAAGCGGCGCAAGGCCAAGCGGCGTCTGGACTTCGAGGATCTGCCGGATCACCTGCCCCGCGAGACGATCGTAATCCAGCCTGAAGAGGACACGACAGGTCTCATTTGCATCGGCATGGTGAAGACGCAGTACCTGGAGATCGTGCCCAGCATGATAAAGGTGGTCGAGATTCATCGCCCCAAGTACGTGAACCCGACCGATGAGGACAGCGGCGTCATCATCGCCGAGTTGCCTCCGCGGCTGGTGGACAAGGGCATGGCCGGACCGGGATTGTTGGCCGATGTGGTGGTTAACAAGTACTGTGACCACTTGCCCCTGTACCGGCAGCAGCAGCGTTTCCGGCGGGAAGGCATTGAAATTGCCAAGTCCACGCTGGGAGGCTGGATAGCGCAGTCGGCGTGGCACCTTGGGCCGCTGTATGATGCACTCAAGCAGGAGGCGCTCTTAAGCGGGTATCTGCAGGCGGATGAGACGCGTATCCAGGTCCAGGATCGAAAGAAGAAGGGCAAGACCCATCGGGGTTTTTACTGGGTGTACCACACTCCGGAGCAGAAGCTGTTTGTGATGGAGTATCGCAAGAGCCGTGCCCGTGCAGGTCCGGTGGCGTTCTTGGGTGGGTATGCGGGAACGTTGCAGACGAACGGGTATGTGGCCTACAACGTCTTCGATGCGCATCCGTCTATGACGGTCTACGGATGCATGGCGCATGCGAGACGCAAGTTCTACGACTGTCGTAGCTACGAACCGGAGAAGGCCGAGCACGTGTTGACAAAGATCAGGCGACTCTACGCCATAGAGCGCAGGCTGCGAGAGGAGGGTGCCAGTGCGGAACGTCGGCGCGAGGTACGTCAGGAAGAGGCCCGGCCTGTACTGGAAGCGCTGAAGCCCTGGCTGGAGGCGAACGGGGGGTTGCCCAAGAGTCCTTGGGGCCAGGCGATCAACTATACGCTCGGCCTTTGGAAAAGGCTGACCCGATACCTGGATGAGGGGCGCGTGGAGCTGGACAATAACCTCATTGAAAATGCCCTGCGGCCGTTGGTTATCGGCCGCAAGAATTACCTGTTCGCGGGATCACATGATGCGGCCCAGCGGGCAGCCGTGGTCTATTCGCTACTTGGCACGTGCAAGCTACACGGTATCAATCCCCAGGAGTGGCTCACGGACGTGTTCGAGCGCATCCCGACGCATCCGGCCAGGCGCGTAGCTGACCTCTTGCCTCATCATTGGCAGAAGGCACGGCAAGCTGACAAAAACAAGGCGGCATAGCTGCCAAGCGCCGAGTGTGCCGGATCCGGCAAGCCCACCTGCTCTCCGCCTTCCAGCCGTCCTGTACCCATCGGCACACCTGTAGCTGCCGCTGACCTGTACTTCACCGGACGCTTACTCTGCGCCAGAAAGGACTACGCTTCAGCTGGACGACACTCAGGAGGATCCTTCGTCGTCAGGTTCGCACGACCAGCATCTTCGAGCGCAAGGAGGCACGCACACTCCATGTCCGCACCAGCTCGCAGCCGGATATGGAACTAAGGGCCATTTACGATGCCTTGTGCATCGATCCACTGCCCTTGGCCATGCACAAGACGATCATATGACCTAAGGCATAAAACCTCACTTGGCGGCCATTTGTTGTGCCAGAACAATTCTCATGTCTCTACTTTACAACCTGTTATGAAGCACAATGGTAAACTTGGGCCGAGAGAAAGTCTCGAAAAATCATTTGCCCCTGAGCCGTGCGAACCAATCTATCGAAGACATCGCTCCGGAGAACCAAACCTGCACCGCGCAACCGAGGTAGTGGAAGATAGTAATCGCTGGTATCGTACTCTGTTCGCCAAGTGATTAGTGCGAGCGCTGGTCCGATGTCATCGTCAAGTACGAAGTAGGCACTTTCTTTCAGACCAAGTGCCACGACAAGAAATTTGGTCGGCGTGAGTAGTCCTCTCTGGATGCCCAACCCGAGATGACCGTCGCCAGCAGCACGAACGTCGAAGTCGAAGCCAATAATAGGGCTACTTCGAATTCGTCGATTTTCAGAGACGGCTGGCGTAACTGTAGACCTCCATGTCTGGATATCTCCTTCTGCAACTGGCGGAAGAGTGAGCGCTCGTCGATCCCCATCGAGGCGTAACTCAATGATCCTGAAACGATTCGCGATATCATCCTCATTGTTTATTGAGTCGGGCTGGGAGATTACCCGCTCCTCGACCGCAGCCACCAATCGCCAGCCGCTGTAGGGTCCGTCAACAATGGTTGGCACAATTTCATTTTTCGAAATGTCCATAGTGGCGAAAAGTCGGTCACGGTCCTGGCGAGCGGAGGCAATGCCCGTTTCAACATAGGATGCGCCTTCGGCACGTTCAATCAGCGTGTGCCATAACGGATCACCCTTTGATGGTGGTGGGGGAATCTCTGGTCGTGGCTGGCGCGTCCGTTCCACGGCCAAGGGAAGCGCCGGGTCGTCTAGTAATGCATTTGCGAGGCGCTCTTCCAGTCTGACGGGATCCGATACTGTTCCATAATTCATTAGCCAAGCCCCACGGATCCCGGTTGCAGCTCGCTGCATGGCATTTTCGACAGTCTCTTCCGACACTAGGAAAGCGTCTGGTCTACGTTCTCTCACACGGTACGCATAAGCGTCGAGTTGTGCCCTAATCCGACGCCTATGCGTTTCACCGTCTAGCTGTGCCTTCACTCTTCTGCGCACAGAGTCTCCCAAGCCAGGAAGGAGTCGCTCGGCTCGTGAAAGACGTACACCTGCTACCAAATCAATAAACCCGTCAATTGGTGTAGTAGCCTCCTGAGCACCTTTAGTCTCCTCGAAAAGCAGTGCACCTGTGGAATCACAATCAAGAAGTTCAGGATCTGGCTCGTTAGGATGACACAGAGGGACATTATCGCGAGAGATTATCCGCCGAGCAAGTGCGCGGACTGTCAAGTGTGGACGCTCGGTCAATTTTATGAGTACGCTACGAGATCGCGCAATTATGGGTGCCGCTTTCTCATCCGCCATTTCGATCACACGAAGTAGCCAAGTTAGTGTAGCCGGATCAGATAATGAAGACAGTGCAGACCCCAAGGGCGCTATTGCGACAGACGCGCGCTCACTAATAAGCACTTGAATTCCCAACAGCGATCGCCTCTTCTGTTCCCTACCTGGATGAGCTAACCCAGCGACCGTCGCTGCTGCGAATGCAATATCAATATCTCCAAGCAGGTCTGCCCCGCTATCGGGGTCTGGCGCTACATAGACATCTCCAGGATTGTCGGCCTCTCCAACGCGCGGTAATCGGCTGGCAATGACAGCCAGTCCCTCATACCAGATATCGAAACAAGTTAAATCAGAAATGCCAAGTCCGCCTTTTGCGAATCCGTAAATGAGTGCCTGAGTGATCCCGTATGTCCCCACTGGTTCAAAGAATCCCCGTTCAATTTCCTCTGCGATGGTACTCAATACGAGGGCTCGATCAAGTTTTGCGGCGTGCCGAAGGGATTCTATTTCTGTTTCACCTCCGAAATTCAGCCATCCACCTTGGCCCCGCGCACGCGTCCACACCAAAGTATACGCCAAGGCTGCAAGGCAAACTTTTCCTTGACGTTCAAATCCGTCTGCGAGCGATTTCAGCAACGTCGGCTCTTCGAAAATCCTTCCAGCATTAGCAATTGACCTAATAGCCGTTTGAGCATCTCCTTCTCGTCCCGCTTCAATGAGCTCGATGATTCGGTAACCAAGAATGTTTGCAAACCGATCCACAGACCGGCCTTGGAGTGGCTCGTCGCACTGGTGGCCTTGCCAATCACGGATTGCCTGGGCAATGCCATCCATCCCAGGTTTAAACACTGCGTAAACCTGACCGATTAGGCGAGGTACCGCTCGATGCCTCGGGGGGCGACTAAATGCGGCTGACTCTTCGACGACCAATTCAGTCGTAGGTAATGAAGCAATTCTCGGTACGCACACATGTCCTGCAATGGAGTTTAGATCGTCTACGAGCTTATTATCCAGATCCAAAAGCTCGTTGCTATTGCTATCGCCGTACTTGACTGGCCGTTCGTCTGCACGCGCCATCAATGCAATCATCAGTCGTGAGGGCTGGTCATTGCCTGTCCCATCGCAGATATTTGCGAGCAGCCTCAATGCCTGTCGGTCTTTCATGTCCAATGGCTCCTGTAACGTCAGCCGCAGAACACCGGCAACAATAGGATTAGCTCTGTGGTGCCATGCACGCCATAAATCAGACCGAGCACTATGCAACAGCCTGTTTGGATCATTGCACGAAGCCAATAATCTTGGTTGAACTAATCGGGCAAGTGCACAAGGGTCCGCTTTCGCGAGCAGCTGCCACCATTGGCTCTGCGCACGATACGTCCCATCTCCATCTGTGTGTTGCAGAACCCGTTCGCATAACGGCCGTATTTCAGCGACAGCCTTTCGACCGCGAGCAGAATCGACATCGATCAAAGCGTGGAGCGGATCTAGTAATTCAAATATTGTGGTATCCTTGTGCCATCCGTACCCGATGAGCAGTCGACAGACGTCAGTCCAATGCCGCCGAGCCTCACTTGGATCATTGGTCTTCAATGCGAGCCGCGCAGCGATCAGCCGCAATTCCGCCAAGTCTGAGTAAAACTTACTCCCTCGGCCATTCTCGATTTCACCATGAACAAAAGCGAGGGCTGTTACCCCCCGCGTCGGAGTTGCAGTCTCTACAACTAGATTTAGCAATCTACTGCGACTAATTGGACTGCTCAATCCCGTAAAATTCGCATCGCAAACATCGACAAGAATCAATATCGCCTCTTCCCAAGCGGGGTCATCAAGCAAGGCAACTGCCCGCTTCAAAGTGTCATAAATCAGAAAGCGAATTCGATAAAGGTCGACCACCCTTGGTTTGTCAGCCAAAGGCTCCTGACTTCTGGTGAGGATATGAAGCGCCGACAATCCCAATTGCGACTGCTTCGAGTTGGAGGCTGCCTCGGCAGACACTAGAGCAATAGTGAATTGTAGCCAGCAGATATACCATCCGGGATCTTTGAGCAAAGCCTCCGCTGAAGCCAATCCAAGCGGGTCATTTACTGCCGCGACTGAGCAAGCATCCATCCATTCTCCAAGTACCCCATTCTCTGATAATGCAGAATAATCTTGTACTCTCCTTGTTAGATCCAATAGATCATTCCTGGCCTTCTGCACAGGCTGACGACTGATTTGGTCACTGTCCACTCCAAGTGCCATCAAACGCCAAGCCTGACCATGTGGAAGATCACATTCTGCTGCCCGCCTGGCCCAGTCGGAAGCATTTCCAGTCGATTCCGAAGCCTTCCCTGCGGCTATGGCCTCGGCAAACTCAAGACAAGCCAGACCGGGATGAGTGAGCTTCTCAATAAACTCAACTAAAGCACGCTCTCCGAGTGTGTCAAGAATTGTCTCAACCACGCTGCCTTGGGAAAGTTGGTTCTCATCAATCTGCCATGCCAGCAACCGCCAGTTCAATGGGGAGTAGAGGTCAGAGTCGCTATCCTCGGGACTATTTCCCGACGTAGAAGCGTCGTTGGATATTCGCTGCTGTATTTCCCTATTGGCTGCCAAGCGTAGTCGACCGCGCAGCCAATCTGTATTTGCCGGCCTAACGGAAGACGCTCGGTGTTCCGAGTGATCATCCTTATGTTGCCGGATGTATGCTCGCATGTATTCCTGCCACGGCGGAACGGCGCCGAATGCGTCAAGTGCCGCACACATTTGAAGGCCCGACTGAGCGTCCATTGTGGGACGCCCATCGTGCAACAGTTTTTCTGCCAAACTATCTGAGCCCAGCAGAGACGCTATTACGTCTACATAGCTCACTATCAGAGACTGAAATCGCTCCTCTTGGTATGCTTCAGCGGAGCGACTCATCTCCACGTAGCGGACGACAGCAGGCCAATTCTCAATGTAGGCGGCACTGCGCACAGCTGTGGCTAAGTTCCTAATGATAGCTGACTTAGGAAATCCAGCAGCTATGGACTCGACAACAAAGTCGCGACCAACCAGATCGACTATTCTATTCTGGTAATTGGCCTCGAACAGAATCGGCAAGAGGTGACGATATGCACGTGAATCTTCAAATATGCCCCTTTTTTCAAGCCATTCAATGATTCTGTCCAGCAGTCCAGTTCTCGCGTTCTCATCTTCTTGAAACGGCTGTCTTAAAAAACGCGCAAACGATTCATGGTAAATGCGGATACCAGCTTGTGTGGCACGTTCCAATAGAACTGGCCGAAGTATTGCGATTGCTTCATCCACCCTGTGAGCGTTATCGGGGCGAATAGCCTTCAACTCGCTACGGGAAACAGGAAAATCAAGCAGGGCAAGGACATCAGCCACCCAATCTCCTTTTTCTCCAAGCGAGGTATAGATATGGCGATAGTAGCTGGAGAGGGATTCGTCAAATTGGGGCAGACGGCTTACGGCCTCTGATGGCGTTGCCATCGTTGTCGGACTTAGAGCCTCTTTGCACAGGTATGTAGCATATAACGCGTTACCCTTGGACCGGTCTGATAGGGTAGCT
Organism: Rhodothermales bacterium; assembly: GCA_965216255.1. Lineage (GTDB taxonomy): Bacteria > Bacteroidota > Rhodothermia > Rhodothermales > Bin80. The sequence continues at coordinate 70,348 of OZ244148.1, read as the reverse complement.
ACGAATTTGTCGACACGCCTCTGATCGGTGAGCAGGGGTGTGTCATTTGAATAATCGGTGTTATCTGGAGGGGCACCAAGTATGCCAAGCCTAAAGGCGAGTTGCCGTAATTCGCCATCAGTTAGGCTCGGAACGCATATCGTAACGCTCCCGACTGCCTTAAGAGCCTCCAGGTGACTACCGGGCTGGCTCAGAACGATCAACGCGCTGCCGCGCGGTAGCTCAAGGGCAGCAAGTGCCTCGGCCATTGAAAAGGACGGGTCAGTTGCAGACGATCTTCCGATAACGCGAGTCACATGGTCTATCCCATCAATCACAAGGGCAACACGGCGACCAGACTGCTTCTCAAGCGCTTTGCAAACAGCGTCTTCGAGCGCCTGTTTACTGGCCGCGAACCTCGGCCGCTGCTTGGACACGAGATCTGGGTCAGACTGGGCGATTTGTTTGAGGAGGCTTCCGAATACTGACTCCGTGCGTACGCGAGAAAACCGCTCCCCGTCTGCATCTCCGAGATAACAGTAATGCTCTGCAACGAGCCATTCATTCTCTGAGAGACCATTTACAACCTGCTGGCAAATCCAAGTCTTCCCTTGACCAGGTGGCCCTACTAAAAGGACGAATTCACCCTTGTCGGCTGCTGCCGTAATCTGGTGAACCATATTCGTCACAACCGTATTGCGTTTTACCTCTATGGCCAGGTCAACCGGATGGGCACGGGCAACTGCACCGAAGTCGCTACACAACTGAGCCCGACGTAGCAGCTCCGCACTAGAAAGTGTAACCAAATCCTGTCGTGCTGCACGGGCGGAACGGATAAGGGCCTCCGCAACATCAATAACCGAGCGGTGTGTATTGGGATAAACTCCCGCACCTACCTCGTTCTGGACGCGTTTCAGCAGTAGTTCTTCGGCTGGACCTGGGCTGAGTAAATCAAAGCTCGCATCTGGTGCATCAAGCTCAACAATGAGGTGCTTACATACCCACTCTAGATCTGCTTCATCAATGGTTAATCCAGCTATCACGTTGCTGAAGTAGTCGTGCAGAGAGTTAGTGCAGAAGCGCAATCGCACGCTGTTCATTCCACGCAAGAAAGGGCCAGGGTCAGGAATAGCTGGCTGAAGAACAGAGCACAGGCCTGAGTCAGCCGGAGGTTTATCCCGCATTACTATTCGGTACAAAACCTCCCTGGCTCTCCCACCGTGTCTATCTCGATCTGCGAGAGCTGCTGAAATGACACGATCCAAGCGGAGCCCGCGTGTTTTCTGAGTGAAAGTCGCCAGCGTCAAAGCCTGGTTAGTCTTGCCAGTGTGCTTGATCTGGATGCGCTCCCGGCGACCCGTGTCATCTACGGTGGTTAAGTCATCAAAAATGTCCTCCGGCCCCAGTCTCTTGTCGACACAAACATCCACGATTGACCCAAGCATTCGGTCAATCAGCCGTACAGCGACCAGCAGGTCCTGGTACTCATACCCTTTATGTGCATGAGCTAATGCCACGAATCAGATTTCTTCTTTCTTCCATGTATAACTAGTGGTTGACCGAATTCCACGATTCTCAGCGGCCTTCCGTACCAACATAAAGTGAGACACGGTTGTACATTAGAGTTGTAGCCGCGGCGGGGTTCATGCGGCTGGACTGGTCAGGTAGTCCAGCCTGATCAATCCATCATCATACCCCTACGCACTATGGACAAATCCAACCCTTCGTACACCAATGGAGTCGGGGAGGTCCCGCCGACGGAAGTGGTTCCCAAGGCCAAGCGTTGCCGGTTCAGCGCCAGTTACAAAATGCGCATACTGAACGAAGCGGAGGCCTGCATCTAGCCCGGAGAGATCGGCGCGCTCTTGCGACGGGAAGGCCTTTACTCGTCGCATCTGACGCAGTGACGCCGTCAGCATGATCAAGGAACGCTCTACGATTCGACCCGGGCCGGCAAGGAGTTGCTTGCCAAGGACAAGGAGATCACGCGGCTGCGCAAGGAGATGAAGCAGTCCCGGCAGCGGCTGGAGCAGGCCAAGGCCGTCATAGAGGTCCAAAAAAAGTCTGTAGGCTGTTTGGCAGCAGCAGCGAGACCAAGGCCGGGCAGCCATGAAGGAGATAGTGACGCTACTGCGTCCGATCATGGGCACGAAAGCGGTCTGCCGGCATGTGGGGCTCTCGCGTACCAGCTACTACCGAAGCCGGCTTCCGGCGCCGGTGCGGCCGAAGCGTCGTCGCAAGAATTTCCGCAGGCTTTCGGAGGCTAGGCCTACCGTTTGCCCATAAGGCTTTTAGGACAAACGATTTTGTAAGCCTAATGGGTCTGAAGAGTCCAAGTGAATGTGTCCGTTCAATGGGGAATCTGTGCCTTGTGCCGGGTCTTTTCGGTGGCTGTTGGGCCTGATGTTGGGCTTTGCGGCCGGTTTCTACGGCATGCGCACAAGAATGTACACAGGATGTCTTTCAGGATGCGCGCCGTCTGTTGGGCGCCAGAGCGGGTGGATATTGTTGCCCGGACTTGCCCGCAGAACAGGCAATTCCATCAATGCTGCGCGTCCCTGACCTCGTATCCCAGGGTGGTAAGGCTTAGCCGGTCCATGCCGCGCCACATGATCTGGTGGCCCGGGGGGCCATCGCGGCTGCGGTTCTGGTAGCCCCCAAGGACGGCTACCGCCAGGATGGCCTGCTGCAGCGTGCGAGGCGGCGGCAGCTTCACCCGCGTGGCATAGCCGGAAAGAAAGCGCAGCTCCATCTCCGTAAAGAACACCTCCGCATCCAATTCCGGCACCGTGCGGCCGAGCAGGGTCAACACCATGATGCGCCAGGCAACAACACACCAGATCGTGATCCCCCGCTCCAGGCGCAGCGCCGTGCGCAGCGCCATGCTCTCTACCTTGCAGCCGCTCTTCAGTACCCGGAAGAAGTCTTCAATGCGCCACCTCTTCGGGTAATAGTCCAGCATCCGGACCGCATCCTCTGCCGTGTGCAGCTTGATGCTCGTGAGCAGCACCCACTCCAGCGGATTCTGACCCCCAGGCGGATTCGTCTCGCGCACATGCACGCCGTACAGGCTTAAAGCAGCGGCCTTGCCTCGCGGATCCGGAAGCTCCACCCGCTTGTAGCGAACCTCCGCATTAGCCATCCGGTAGCTGCCGTGCAGCACGTACCTTGCGGCGCGAGGCTTTCGGACGCGCTGTCACACGCGAGATCTCGATCGAGATCGTCTCGGCCCGGGAAACACTCTTCAAGCTCGCAATCAGCTTCTGGCCTCCGACCAGCAGACGCTCACCTTTGGCACGCACCAGCACATGTACCTGCTGCGCTGTGCGCTGCAGGTCGTAGAGCGCAAAACTGTCCGCCTCCCGGTCCATGATCAACACCACTGAACTCTTCCGCGAGAGCGCCTTTCTTGCCTCGCACACATCCGCATACCCGTTAAGCCACTGCTGCGTCCCGGGCGCTTCAGGGCCCGGGTCCGGCTTCTTGTAGCTGCACCGGAGCACCCCCAGCGGCAAACCGTCCGCCGTCATCGCCATCGTCATATGAAGCGGCACACCGAGCGTCTCTGTCTTGGTCTGATTGCTGCCTATGACCTGCAATCCAGAACAGGCCGGGCGCGTAGCATAGTTCAGCTTTGTGCCATCCTGCACGCAAAGCACCACCTTCTGGCTCCGCATGCGCTCTATCGTGCGCTCGCGGTGCGGCGCCAGGATGTTCTCCGGCGTCACCGCCGAGCCCTCTTTGCTCTCCAGCAGCCGGTAATGACCCTTCACCGCGGCCGCATCATGGGCCGTATGGGCCACGATAGAGCCGCCTGTGACGTCGGCAAGCATGGAGGCACTCTTTACCAGGCGCGCCGACAAGCGGACATCTCCCAAGGGGGCTCCTCCAAATTCTGTCTCGGCCCAGGCCTCACTCGAGATCCCCTCGTGCGGCAACCTCACGGGAGATGCCTCCACACGGGCTACGCCCAGACGCCTGCGCCATGTGCGATCCAACTCGTACACATACAGCGCCTTGGGTGGTTCCGGCTCTCCATCCGGGCCGGGCCTGCCACCGGCCGTCTGGCCGATACGCACGAAGTTGGCCGCCTTGAAGCACGTACCCTCCTGATCCGGTGCCACATAGGTCTCCACCACCCATGGACGGTAGCCGTAGCGCCTTCCCATGTCCATAGGCAGCCGCTGCAGCACACGGCCCAGTACATGACTGGCCAGATGCTTGCACGGCACCCGGACCAGAAAACGGCTCAGACACACCACGTGGTGCTGCAAGGCCCGGCGCTGCGTTTCGCTCCAGGCCAGATAACGCTCCCGGTCTGCCAGACGCAGCGCCGAAGCGGAAAACCCCACAGCCGCCACATAGCCGTGTGCGCTTGTGATGAGATAGCGCACCTGCGCCCCCACTAACGTCGTCACTCCCCGGGGATGCTCGTGGTGCATGAGCGTATTGAACACCGCACGCTGCTCGTCAGTCTCCACCAGCTCCAGCGCCAAATCCTCTATGCCGTCCAGCGTCAAAGGCACACCTTCCGCTGCCGGCACAGGAGCCGGCAGCAACCGCGGCGAACTCCCCTTGGCATGGCTGTTCAGCGGAGCGGGCAACACGATCTCGCCGCGCGCCTCCAGCTTGGAGAGCGCCTTTGCACACGTGGCCACCTGCGTCTTTCCCAGGACATCGAAAAAGCCGAAGCGCTCACACACACGATGCGCTATGGCCGTACGATTGTCCAGACTCCGGTCGCTGAGCACCTGTCCCAATGCACCTCGGGAAGAAGGCGCGCTCAGCGTACGCAAAATCTGGTTCTGCTGGAACATGCCGTGAAACTACACAGCAAAATTCCGAATGTTAATAGCTGGTTATGGGCAAACGGCAGGGCTAGGCGGGCAGAGATTCGTGCTCTTCTGAACTCGGAGCGGTTCATGGATCTGCCGCCACGCCAGATCTGGGCGGCGCTCCTGGATGAGGGGATATACCTGTGTCACTGGCGCACCATGTATCGTATCCTGAGCGAAACGGGCGAGATACGTGAGCGCAGAAATCAGCGCATCCATCCTTCTTACACAAAACCAGAATTGTTGGCCTGTACTCCGAACGAGCTTTGGACCTGGGACATCACAATGCTTCGGGGACCGGCCAGGGGCGTGTACTTCATTCTGTACGTCATCCTGGATGTCTTCAGCCGCTAGGTGGTGGGCTACGCACTTGCCTCACAGGAAGCAGCCGCGCTGGGGAAGGATCTCATTGCGACTACGTGCACGCGTCAGCACGTCAGACGAGACCAGTTGATCATTCATTCAGACCACGGTCCGGTGATGGTTAGCAAGACGTACGTCCAGCTGCTGGCGGACTTTGGAGTGGAAGGCTCCTACACCCGTCCGTATCGTTTGAATGAAAATCCTTATTCGGAGGCGCATTTCCGCAAGGCGAAATATCACCGGACGTACGAACCACGCTTCGGCTCACTGGAAGATACCCGCAGCTGGGCGCGGCAGTTCTTCGAATGGTACAACTACGAGTTCTTCTGGAGAAACTGCCATATCTTGGGTCTGTAGAATGCCGCGGCATGGGATTGTGGAATTGTGGAATTAGAATTAGGCGGCTTGTTTGTCTACTTCTACGCTGTACTCTTGTGGGGTTGTTTCCAGCACACGGATGAGCAGTTGCGATCCAGTCAGCCTCCGCCAGCGTTTCTCCGCTTCCCGGGTTAGTTTGTAAACCATCATCAGTGTCGCGTCCCGGCTGCCGCATCCCTTGGTTTGCCGTGTACGTTTTCGTACGGTCGCAAACGTGGACTCAATGGGATTCGAAGTCCGAAGGTGAACCCAGTGTTCGGGCGGGAACTGGTAGAAGGTTAAGAGCTCCTCTTGATCCTTGCGCAGACAGGTGACGGCCTTCTCGTAGGCGCCTCCGAAGAGCTCCTCGAAGGTATCGAGTGCCTTCAGGGCATCCTTCCTGGACGGTGCCGTATAGATGCCACGGAGTCTCTCTTTCGCAGCCCCCTGCAGCTTCTTGGGCAGCTTATTGAGCACGTTGGCTGTCTTGTGCACCCAGCATCGCTGTTGTAGCGTGGAGGGATATACTTCTTCCAACGCAGCCCAGAAGCCCAGGCCTCCGTCTGCTGTGGCCGCCTTAGGCGCTACGTCCAAGCCTCGTTGTTTGATATCCAGCAATAACTCCTTCCAGGACAGCCTGCTTTCCCGCTCTCCGTCCAGAAGTCCTACGAGTTCTTTCCTTCCATCGGGTGTCACTCCAATAATAACAAGCATACACGGGCGCTCATTTCCCATGCGGACATTGAAGTATAACCCGTCAGCCCAGAGGTAAACATACCGTTTGCCCGTCAAGTCCCGCTTATTCCATTGCCGGTATTCCTCCAGCCAAGCCCCCTTGAGTCGGCTGATTGACGATGGCGATAGGTTGCCAGCTTGCGGGCCAAGTATGGCCTCCAGGGCCAGAGCAAAGTCGTTGGTCGAAACTCCCCGCAGGTACAAGGCCGGAATGAGTGCATCTATCGACGGACTGCGGCGCATATAGCGCGGCAGTATGGCGCTGGTGAAGGTATGCCCTGTTCGAGGGTCACGGATATGGGGCCGCTGGATCGCTAGCGGGCCCGCACCCGTGAGGATTTCTCTCTGCGGATGGTGACCATTGCGTTTGACGACTCGGTGGCCTTGCTCATTCCGCAGGTGTGCATGGGCATTCACGTAGTCGTCGGCTTCCCGCTCGAGCGCTGCCTGAAGCATGCGCCGGGCGGAGCTGCGCACCAGGTCATCCAGGGTGCTGAGTGCCTCCTCACGGGTAACCAGTGAGTGTACGTTGGATTCTGTTGAGTCTGTCATACGATGTAGTCCGGATATGCCCGTCTAGGGCGATTGATGGGTACTCCACAAAGATACGCCGCGGCATTCTACAGACCCAAGATATGGCAGTTTCTCCATCGAAATCCGGATAGCCTTCAGCGCCGTAGCGCTCTGGCGACAGTTCTGGGGGCGCTACCAGCAGCTGACGTGGGTTACCTTGGAATGAGGCCGTGCCGCGCTCGTTAGCGCAGCATCGGTTCTGGACTGTACGGGCTTATTCAACGGCAGAGGTACGTCTCCACGGTACGCCTTTGCTTCGAAAACAGACCATTCGCGGGGCTCATTGCTCTGCATCCACGCCAAAACCAGCTTTGCGGCAGGCTCCATGAAGATATTGCTGCCTTACAACAGAATGTACCACTTCCGACAGCCCCCTCTTCATTGTCTACACCTGTATACTTTTGGCTGGTGAATAATCCGGGCTAAGACTTGAATTAGCCGCGACGTCACTTGATTGGCCTGAAGTCCTTCGTCTTGTAGAATTCGCACCGGAAGGTCTACCGGAACGAATACTTGCATTCGCACACGGAATAGCTTTGCGTGCTCACATTGGACTAGCCAGCGACGAGCACAAAGCCAACATATTGGAGGACAAACTAAACGATTGGCCTAAATACGTTTTTCCACTAATCGTTGGTGCCCAGTGTTGTCGCCTTAATGGACTCACGGAATTAGGCCGGAGCTATTTTGACATGGCATTAGCGGCCTTGCATGAGTTCGAAAACGACAACCTAGATTCGGCGCTAGCTGTCGCACGAGAAGCGCTAGCATTGCAAGAGTATAACTTGGTCACAACCATCCTTATCGAGCGCATTAGTTGCGACCTACCAAATGAGGGCCTAGATTTAATTGCACAAGCCCTGGCGCATCAATACCCCGTAAAGCGTACTACTATCCAATTCTTTGAAGCGTTGCCTCCCAGAATACGTCAGCAGCCTCTTATACAAGAATCTGAAGGGTATATCCACTATAACCGCGTAGCACCGTCCTTAGCGGTTAATTGTTTCTCAAGTGTTTTCGAAACGCGGCTAAGCACACGCAACCTACTAAATCTATTACGAGCCTTTCAGCTAGCTGAAGATGACGAATCCATAACACGCCTCCTAGACGATCCCAAGTTCGAGAGACTCAACGGTGTGCCGTTGGAGCGCATGCTCTTGGCCACATACTTGCTCGAATATTCGTTTGAGAATCGAGCCGTCCAATTGGCATATGCAGTCGTAGCTGCCAACCTCTCTAACGGCTCCGTCGTCGAGCACTATCTGAACTTTATAGTTAACCTCAAAACACGAGCACGTCGAGAGCAGGAAGACGCCGTCAATGTACAATTCGGACAGTGGATCCGATTCAAGTCCGGTGCCAATAAGACGTATGATATTCTTCTCGGTGAAACAACTGATAGACCGTGGGGACAAAGCGTCGAGCCGGAAAACGAATTTGTGCAACTAGCTATCGGCCTTTCAATCGGAGACACCGTTACTTTTACGAATGCGCTCGGAATAGTTGAAGAATGGACTATTGATAACATTGCACCGTGGTGGGAAAGAGCCTTCTATTTCTTGAGTGAACAATTCGGACAGCGCTTTCCGGACAATGCTGGCTTTGCTAGCATTCAAATCGCGGAAGGCGACTTGAATCCATTGTTACATCTTGTGCGCCAATATAGTGACAACTTGCTACGCGCTGAAGAACTATATGTATCGTCGCATGCTCCGCTTGCCATCGCAAACCATGGAAGAAGCGGCGGATCAGTTTCATTTGCTCACTATCTTCTGGCGAGAGGACGCGACATACGTGTTAGTTTCGGCACACAGGCTGAAATAGGTGCAGCACTGACACTGATCATGGAGCATCGCAAACGTGGTGCTGTAATCGACGCCTTGACTGCATTTACCGCTGCAGAGCTCGGTGTGCTCGCGGTTCTTGAGAATGTCTTAGGTCCACCAGCAATTACGGGCAATGAGATGACGCTCCTTCGTGCTATACTCGCGATGGAATTACCACATTATGAGTCGGACATTGTGACATTGACGTATAATCGCAACAAGTATTTCAGACACATATCTTCGCCTGAGGACCAGCAAAGGCGAACTGAGCGCCTAGAGCAATTGCTTGTAGACATCACGAGCACTTGCACCGTAGAACCTGCAGATCTGCCAGCAGTCGTTCCTCCGCTCGCTGAGACAATAATGGCCATAAAGGGCGGAGATGTCTTAGCTAGCGCCCTTATTGCCCAAGCCACGGGAAGACTGTACCTTTGCGATGACCTTTACATGCGGCAATGGGCCGCCGACATATCTGGAGTCAAGAGTTTGTGGTTGCAAATTGCCTTAGAGAGCGCTTTTGGTGCGGGGCAGCTCAGCATGAATTCGTATTGTAGTGCGCTCGTCACATTGGCGGCGCTTCGGCGCAAGACTATTCCGTTGTCCGTGCCAATACTTGCCGAAGTGTTTTCTAGTGATTCGACCCCGACTTTAGACAACTTTGAGACCTTAACGAACTGCTTGGCCGGCGAGCATGCCGACATAAGTTCTCACACTAATGTTGCCGCCGATTTCCTCGAAGCCATATGGACCCAAGGAGACCATGATCCTGCAAAAATTGTCAAAGCGTCCGAGCTAGTTTTCAGTGCGTTACTACCTCGTGACCAAGCTTCTTGGACACAGTGGGCTGCACCATTCTTCAGTAGACTGAGTACGCCGGCTGGACAATGTTTCGCGAACTGGTGTAAGCGTAATGCAATAAGCGGTAAACCCAATTAGCACCGCATGCACCAGTTAGTGCTTGTACGAAAATACTTTCAATCTTAAAGAAACAATTTATTATATCTTGCCACTGGCAGTGAATCTGAGGGACGTATAGCCGATTTGGGCGTTTAAGAGTGCAAAACAGCTCTCATTCGCCAGGGAAACCATGCGCGAGATTGTCCCAGAGTGCCGTGCACTCGATAGTACGCCGATCAAGGAGATTGCTATAGACCCGAGAATGCGCGACGACATGAGTGCGGTGCTCAAGGGTCTGCAGTGCGTCTACTGCACGGCGGAATCCCGTGCGGCCTTGTTCACGATTCTGGAGGCGCACTTTCAGCCGGGTACACGCAAAGATGTCGGACGACCGGGCATGGATCTATGGCGCGTCATCGTGTTTGCGATAGTCAAGCAGTGCCTGGATCTGGACTACGATGCTTTGTTGTACCGGACGCTTACTCTAAGTCGGCATATTCCCCCACAGTATACACACCCACCATCAATTCCGTGAAACCTGTCTCCCAAGCCTTACGTCATTTCCTCTTGCGCCTCTTAGCTTGTTTGCGACGTTTACGCACATGCTTAGGATTTTGGAGATTCCTAAGCTCGGCAGCGTCCTGGTCTTTGGTCCGTTTTTTCCGAATTCGCCACGCTTCATCCCTTTCGGATTCAAGTGTCCTAACCTGCACCTCCGCCTTAATTCTTCCCTCGTTAGCTACCTTCTCTTTTTCTCTCGACGATCTAGTTAGCTTCCACGCCATTTGGACCGAAAAGAAAGGTTTCTCAATATCTGGTGTTGCATTGAAGGCATCGTCAACATCTTTGACATACACTTTTTCCAGCTCAGCGACATACGCATCCCGTTCTCTTTCATACGATATTTTCGCCTGATCAATGCTCGAGCCAAAGAACTGTTCATATCGCTTCTTGTCGATAAATGAGACTCCAGCATAATAGTATCCGTGCAGCATGCACTCTTGTAATAGATCAGGGTCCATAGACCTTTTCGACAATGCAGATTGGTATCTGTAAAGTGCCTCGGGGGACCATGTAGTTATTGGCTCATCACGAAATACTCGATCAATACTACGGCTATGAGAAATAAAATAGAAATGAGAAGCATTCGCCAAGCCTTCCACAATATACTTGCCCTCTCTCAACTTGCGTAAAATAACTAATATCTCAGCTTCTGACTCTACCTGCAATTGGGACCGATATGTCTGTGCTTCGACACGCACTCGCTGAATCTCACTTTGGGCATGTTCCACGTCGCCCCAGTCATTCTGCACGAATCCGCTTAGATCAGTAATAGTAATGACGTCTATACCAGTCTCAACAACGCTTCGGTCGAAGGCCGTGCGGTCGGTACCTCCCGTAGGACAGACTAACATCAAGTAATCTTCAAATGTGCCAATACTACCTTCGGCACTAAGTCGGATGAATCCGTCGAGGAAAAGATTCTGCTTGTACGTTCCTCGTACGGAAGCAGCGCGCAGGAATTCCAAAGATTGTCGCGAATTGTTACGAATAAACCGGGAGGCCCATTGAAGATGATCCCATACCTCTTGAAGCAATTTCTCAGTCGTAAATAGTAATGCCTCATTATGAGCTAGCCCTGAGAACAGATCCTTAGCGTATGCATGATTATAGCACCCGATGGCCACAAGGGGTAGGAGCACATTGGAATCACATAGCCAGAGAGTCCTTCGAAATATCTCGGCACGTACTTCCCCGCATTTCGGATCGAGTCCGAGCAGGTGGTACAAGAAATAGCCTTGCGAGACGGACGAAAGATAGGCTCGCTGTTTCAGACTTGGTTCCAAAATAAACTGATGCATCGCTTCCACAAAAGCACTCCGGCTATTCTGATCTTCGATGTCACGCGCCCTATCAACGATATAGCCGAATACATCTGTCAGCTCGTCTGGCCGGGCCGGATGACCCGAATAGATGTTTTTAGCGATCACCATTCCGCGATGTGCGAAAGTAGTCACTATGACCTCTTTCGCCGATGCATGGCATAGTGTTAACTCATGATCGCTTATATCCCTATTATTCTTTTTCAGGGTAAGCCGAAAGTCATTGTACGCTTGCTCGTTCTCAGATTGCTGAATTGCTCGATATTCTTCTATCTTGGTACGACCAAGCAATGTGATAACTACTTTATCCTCGTACTCTGCTAGCAATCCCTCTTTTACCATATTGGCTATGCATAGTTTTACGACTCTGTCATGTTTATTTCCCGCCTCCGAAAAGTGTTTTAAGATAGGGTGGGAGCCAATACTGTTTATACACATATCAGTCTGATCAACCGAATACAGTGCCGTCAATATAAGAGGCGACAGATACTCAGTCACATGTACTCCTTGGAGTCGCCTATAAAGCGAAATGGCTACAGCTGCTTGTACTTCCTCCTCCGGTCTCGCTTCGTTCGTACATGGAGCAATTCTACGGTCTCGCGGCGCAATAAAGCGATCCATGCCCTTGAATATGTGCTGGAGTCGAGAATGCGTGCCGTCAACGGATTTGTACCTTATTAGTACAATGTTATACTGCTCGAGAAATTCCTTTTCGTCAGCTTTGGTAAAGTCCGCACCTATCATATAGATCGGATGTTGTGGCGCGGCTATTTCTTTTGCTAGCCTAAGAATATAGGCGAGGTCTGGGTCGGTCAAACTATGACCAATGATGAGAATATCGTATGTCGTAAGAATACTGGCAAGGCGAGTACGGTAATAAGCACCAGCCTTATCTACATAAAGACGGGTGTAGTCGCTCGATGTGAGGACGACCTCATGCGGATGGTCCAGATCAGAGTGTAGTTTTTGTATAAGGTCCTTAACGCCGTCTCTCCATAAGTAGAAGTCTTCGAGGCGGTTTCTGATTACTGGGAAAGCCCTACCCGTTCTCTCGATTGCTTTCTGTAGCTCGTCATCGAAATTGGTCGTAAGGTAACAGGCAAACGGCCACTTACTGAGATGCTCGTATATTAGGCCCCGCGTTACTTCCTGAGGATACAGAAGAGACTTTATTAGCTCGACAAGGGCAGTGTGGTCGTTGCCCAAATCACGCTGTGCAAGCTTGAATAATTCAGGATATTTTTTATTTGCAAGATATTGCTGATACGATCGTTTATCTGAAACGCGCCCCTTTAGCGCAAGTGCTTCATATGTGTCTGCGGCCAGCTTACACCAGCTTGGATAGCCTATCTCAATAGAAGGTCCAGAGCCGACAAGGACTACGCATCGGCCTTTATTGATTAGCTTGATGAGATTCCTATCATACATGTCGCGATATACCGTCAAATCGTGGGTCTGGAGAGCGTAGGCGCATTGGATTGGAGAGTGAGAATTAGGCGACTTGTTTGTCTACTTCTACGCTGTACTCGTGTGGGGTTGTTTCCAATACACGCATGAGCAGTTGGGATCCAGTCGGCCTCCGCCAGCGCTTTTCCGCTTCCCGGGACAGCTTGTAAACCATCATCAGCGTCGCCTCCCGGCTACCGCGTCCCTTGGTTTGCGTGCGCCGTGATAAGGCGCTTTTCCCTAGGAGCCTGTCGAGCTTAGCGTTCAAGTGATCGGATTGCGGGCCGGAATTCGTGAGAAGCAGCGAGACTGCAATGGCGCTCACCCCAAGGGCTGTGGTTGCATCGGTTTTTGACCTATCGAGGTCGCATTTGCCTCGATGTTGTGGTCAAGGGCCGTCTTTGTCCCCCGTTTTATCCGCCTTTCAGTGCATGCAGTCTCTTGATATTGTAGGCCGTGCATACCAAGGCCCACTCGGATTGTACCGCTTCCAGGCCTCGCGTCAGGAATTGACGGACGCCCATGGTCTGCCTGATGACACACCGAAGACCGGTTCGGCGGTAGCCTTCCGGGCCGCGTATAGCCGCCTTCCGTCCTCCGTCTTCAAGCGTGTCTTCATGCGATCTACCGGACATTGCTGCCGGTCCACATCTTTGTCCTCTGCCGTAGTGGGTGCCAGTCGCTCCCACAAGGGAGCGTTGTGCTTCTTATTGCTTGGACTGATCAGTGAACTGACTCCCTCTGCTTCACATGCTATGACATTGCCGCGGCTGAAGTAGCCCGCGTCCGCCACCAGCGTCCGGTCCGAAGCCGTCGTATTGGCCTTCCACTCTTGGAGCATCACTTCCTGTACATCACTGGGCTTTTGGCTTACATGCTGCACCGCAATCAGACGGCTGTCGTGGCAGACGGCGATCTGGCCATTGTAGCACTGCTCAAAGCCTCCCCTGTGCGGCATGATGCGGCTGTCTCCGTCCGTCAAGTTGACCTGATCCGTTTCTCGGGGAGGCTCTAGCTTCGGAGGCTGCGGCTTCCTTCCAGGTATCCTCCTACCCGTAGCCTTCTCTCGCAACTCCCGCTGCTGCATCCTCGCCTCGTGCTGCTTCTGCTCTTGTTCGTAACGCTCCGCCGTCTGCGTCTCCAAGGCCTCTTTAGCCCGCTTAATCCCCGCCAATCGCTCCTTTCTGCGATTCAGCTCCGCCGGAATGTCTATTGATGCCGCTACCTCACGTTGATCTGCGTCCTCTGCCAGACGAAGCAACTGCTCCGCCTCCGCTCGGCATTGCTTCTCCAGGTCCTTGGCCCGCCGCCAACTCAGGGCCTTATGCTTGCTGGCATTCGCCCGAACCTTGGTACCATCCAGACTCACCGTGCCCAGCTTCGTCAACCCCATCTCCATGGCCATCCGAAGCACCTGTACGAAGAAGTCCTTGATCTCTTTCCTGAACCGCTTCCGGAATGCACTGATCGTCGAATGGTCCGGGTTATGATTATTGCACACAAACCGGAAGGCCAAACTGTCCCGGCTCGCCTCCTCCAGCTTGCGACTCGAAAATATGCCCGTTATATATCCGTACAAGAGCAGCGCCAACATCATGGCCGGCGGGTAGGCCGCCGATCCCTTGCCCGAATAGGCGAGCTCGAAGCCGCGCAGGTGCGCACTCTCTACCAAGTCCACTACAAAACGCACCGGATGCTCCTGCGGCACATACTCGTCAACGGTCCGTGGAAAAAGCTCCACGGCCCTGCGGTCCATCGGAACAAACCTGACTGCCATTGCGCTACTCCAGCTATTGAACGTACACGCCTCTCCCAAACACCGGAAAGCCCGACAGGCTCCTAGCTGGAGCGACAGTTACTAGGTGGGATTCGCACCCACTAGGGAAAAGCGCCTTATCACGGCGCACGCGAAGTCGGGCTGGGCCCGCGTCGCGAGGGGTTGTACAGCTAGAATCTGACGGCATGGCGCAAGGTAGGCGCTGAGCGACCCTATTTTCCAAGAGGCTTTCATTCAATCCGAATGCAAGAGCTGTTATCTTCAGAAAGAGCGCATCCTAAAATGAGTACCTCAAGACCATGGATCAGTACAACACGTATCCGCCGAGGGTCTCTTGTCGCGGAACGACTGCGTTGTGGCCCGCCCGCCGCCAAGCGCTCGATCTGTCCGACGACGAGCTGGCTTTGTCCGAGGCACTCGGGTGTCGACGACATTGCGGTGCGGGTGGACGAGAGGTTACGCGCGATTGCCCGCGAATTGATCGAGGCCACGCGGAATACGTCACCGTCGACTCGGCCTTGCCCGAGAACGTCCGCGCCAGCCTCCGCTGGCTGGTGAAGCGCGTCCTGCGCGAGCATGGCTCCCCACCCGACGACGAGCAGGTGACCCATACCGTGCTGGGGGTGGCTGAGCTCCCGGCCGCTGGCTGGTCGGCGTGATTTTTGGACCCTCAACGCCGTGCGGCGTAAGCATCCCTAGTATTGAATGATACCCCTTACAAGAGGAACAACGATGTATCGGTTGAACTGGACCAAGTGCGAAGGGCAGGCATGGTGCCCTTTTCTCACAGTAAACTTGGCTCATTCTCACTTCAATGGCCTTGGAGGCGTGTACGTCATCTGGCACGGTGGCATGAATCCCAAAACGGTATACGTGGGACAGGGAAACATCAGGGATCGCCTCACTAGTCACCGAACGGATCCGTATATCCTGCAGTATTCCACACACGGACTCTTCGTGACATGGGCTAAAGTTGACGTCAGATTCCGATTTGGAATCGAGCGTTACTTGGCCGAAATGCTCACGCCTCTTCGAAATGTTCAACATCCGCAGGGGGCACCCATTCACGTGAATTTTCCTTGGTGATATTGGCTCATGGCCGAAGATGGAGTCCGGGAGACCCGTACCTACAAGATCCCTCCGATTGAGATCTACGAGGTCACCGAAAATCAATTGGATCTGATCGAGGAGTCCTGCCGGAGTCTTAGCCAAGACCTTTCCTTTTCCATTGCATCGCTGTCCATATGCGCTTCGTTCATTATTGCATTGTTTTCTGCTAGTCCTTCTGCAACAGTGCGATATGTATATATCGTTGTTGTAGTCGTTTCTCTTGCCTTTTCTCTATACACTGGAAACCGCTGGCGACGATTAAGGGGAACATCTCCTGGGATTATTCAGAAGATTCGTAGCCGAAAGACGGACCCGGAGTCCCCTCCGTGCATAGATTAAGTGAGACACATTGGGACCTGAGTTAGTGAAATGACGTGCCCCGCGTCGAGGGGAGAGATGGCCATGTTCAACTGTCTTTTACCCGACTCACTCAACTAATCCATGCCATGGAAAACGACCTCACATCACAGACTAACGGGGCAATCGACAAGCCGCCCACGGAAGTGGTTCCGCGGGCCCGGCGGCGTCGATTCTCGGCAGCGTACAAGCTCCGGATTCTCCAGGAAGCTGATGCCTGCAAGGAGAGCAAGGACATCGGTTCGCTACTCCGCAGGGAAGGGCTCTACGCTTCCCAGCTATCACAGTGGGGCAAGCAGCGCAGCGAGGGCGTGCTGGTAGGCGGCCAACAGGCCGCCACGGAGATTGCCGCTCTGACGGCCCAGCTGGAAGCGGCACACAAGGAGAACCGGCGCTTCAAGGAGCGTCTCTCGAGGGCGGAGACGATCATAGAACTGCAATAAAAGATCTCGGACGCTTTTGGGATCAGCAGCCAAAGCGACGAAGATTGCTGAAGGCAGAGATCGTGAAGCAGCTTGTGCCAGTCATGGGAATACGCGCCGCTTGCCAGCATGTGGGGCTCTCGAGAGCCACCTACTGCCGGAGCCAGCGGCCTCTGGTCGTGCGGCAGAAGAAGCGGCGAAAGCCCAACAAGGGCCGGCTCCCGGCAGAGGAGCGAGCCCGGATCCACGGGATCATGAACTCGGAACGGTTCTGGGACATGCCTCCGCGCCAGATATGGGCTACGCTGAAGGACGAGGGCAAGTAACTGTGCCACTGGCGTACGATGTATTCTATCCTCATGAAATACAATCAGATACGCGAGAGAAGAAATCAACTCGTCCACCCGCCGTACAAGAAACCGGAGCTTTTGGCCACAGCCCCCAACCAGGTGTGGAGTTGACTCGCGACCAAGCTTCGTGGTCCGCAGAAGTGGACCAGCTACACGCTGTACGTGATGCTCGACATCTTCAGTCGGTACGTGGTGGGCTGGATGGTGGCGCCGGGCGAATCGGCCGATCTGGCCCGAGAGTTCATCAACACGACCTGTATGCGTCAGGGCGTCAGCCCCCACCAGCTGGTCATCCACTGCGAGCGCGGCTCGCCCATGGTGTCCAAGACGTATACCCAGCTGCTGGCCGATCTCGGCGTGCGCCGCTCGTTCTCACGGCCCTACTGCTCGAATGACAACGCGTTTTCCGAAGCGCAATTCAAGACGATGAAGTACCACGCAGGCTATCCGCAGCGATCCGGGTCCATGCAGGATGCCAGGAACTGGGCGCGATAGTTCACGAACTCGTACAACGATGTGCACTACCACAGCGATCTCGCACTGATGAGTCCGTGCACGATTCATTACGGCAGGGCCCGTGAAGTACGCAACCAGCGGCAGCGTGTCATGAAAAAAGCCTATACCCGAAACCCCGAGCGCTTCCTTCGTGGCATACCGAAAATCGCCATGCCTCCGCGCGAGGCCTGGATAAACAAACCCAACAGCTTATGCACTACTCCATCAGGGCCGGAAGGCCAAGCCACAAGCAGACGCCAGGCCCACTCTGAACCCATCCATTAGCCATCCTCCTCGCGGGTGCTCAATTTACTAACACTTCACAGTCCCTGGTCTCATTTTGCCGTGCACATTCCGCCTGCAGCCCCAAGATTCGACAGTTTCTCCTCCTCAAACGGCTATCGCACTTTGAGGCGCTCATTATCGATGACATCGGCTACGTGCAGTACAGCCGCCAGGATATGGAGGTACTGTTTGTGCTTCTGTCGCAGCGCTACGAGCTGGGCAGCGTACTGCTGACGAGCAATCTGGCGCTGGGAGCGCATCTTCAAGGACCCGATGACCACGGCCGCGGCCATAGCCCGTCTAGTACATCACAGCGTGATTCTGGAGCTGAACGTGCTCAGCTACCGTCTGGAGGCCTCCAAGAGGCGCAAGGAGGCCGAGGATGAAGGCCAGGCCGCTGCCGAATCTGCGTCCTGAGGCCGCGTGCGCAGTCCCGTCCCGCCCTGGGGCATCAAAGGCAGCAGAAAAACTGTTTTACCCGGACTGGCGTTGGGGGCGTGATCACCGGAAGGCGCGAGGTGGGCGCTGTGAGTCAGCTCAGGACATTTGGCAAACTCGGGCATCCGTGCCAATAGGGGCTGTAAGAGTCCTTTTGGGCTGGATAGAGACTCCCCATACGGCGTTCTCGCGGCCTTCGTCGCACCAACATACGTCCAGGAGCGATTTGCACGATCTGATAGGCTGCCGGAGCTTCCAGGGGCAAGGAAGCGGGGTGTCGGGGCGCTTGCCTGCGCTTACTTGCGGATTGATGGCGCCTCTGGTCCGGCTGTAAGAGGGCGCCCCTTCCCTTGGGAGAACCTGTCCCGGCCGCCGTCACGTGTTCGGAATGGGGCCGAAAAATCCACTCGGCTTCGAGCTTCGAGGCTCCGCAGCTCCGCCTCCCTCTTTATAATATCTTAATTGTCGTCAACCCAAAACAGTATTGACGTTGATCAGCTGCTCTCAAGCTGAAGATAAAGGCGAAGCACTGGCGTCCAATCGGTGCGTGCAGCAGTCTCAAACGGGTAGCCGAGCGGTCCCGACACCCCCAGCACAGGCAAAATCGGGCCGCGGGAAGCAAAGATTGGAAAGGCAGGGGGGCAATGGCACGGGGCACTGAAAACAATCTATACATTCTGTACCGGCGGCTCCCCGGCCTTAGCTGAATAGAACGGGATTACTATCCAGAAGATGAGGAACACCATACTTCAGGGTCAGTAGGCGCGGCATAATGACTGCCATGTCCGAACTAAACTTCGATAAGTGCATTGCTAGGCTGACTTCCAGCCAGGCAGCACTTTGGGGATTCCGGACAGGCAAGAGTGGCGCCCACGCTGGCCGCACTATCATGCTGAAGGAGCTAGCGCTTTTGTTGCAAGCAGTCCCGCCGGAAGCGGACCGGAAGGCTTACGCGAGTGCGATTGTGGCCGACAACTGCTTGGGGAAGCGAACAGCGACAACGCGCAGGGAATCGCTAAAGCGCCTAACTGAGCTGTATGCCCTCGAATCGCGGGCAATTCTCTTTCGGGTGTTTCGTGATTTCTGGATAAGAGACGAGAAAAGCCGCCCCTTGCTGGCGGTCTTTCTTGCCTTGGCGAGGGACGCCCTTCTTAGGCCCACTTTTGCCGCCGTTCAGTGCACACCGTTCGGAAGCGAATTCACTCAGCAGTCGCTGAAGGAAGTTCTCGTCGAATCGGTAGGCGACCGCCTGAATGAAGTCACCTTAGCTACTGTAGTGCGAAACGCCGCATCATCCTGGACCCAGTCGGGACATCTCCGCGGCCATCGACACAAGACACGGCAGAAGGTTCAGCCAACGCCAGCAGCAACAACATTTGCATTGTTGCTCGGATTTGCGATGGGGCGGCGCGGAAGACTGCTATTTGAGACGCCGTGGGTTGGCGTCCTCGATGCTACGCCTGATGCCGTGATAGAGGTGGCATTTGAAGCTAAGCGTCTCGGCATGCTTGAACTTAAACAGTCCGGGGCGTTGATCAATGCCTCGTTCTTGCATCTCTTGACGGAGAAGGAACAGGAAGAGATCAATGGGACGCATTGAAAGATTAGCTGAGCGCTATGAGCGCTATATTTCGCTGCCGTGGAAGGGGGACCTGGCCGGCGCCGAGCGGGCCATTTTCGTCGTGTACGACAAAGTGGACGAGCGCCGGCTGCGGGCGCGCATGGAGCTTTTCGAAATAGCCACCAGCAGAGCCGGTCACTCTTGGCTCACGTGTGATTTGACCGGGGCATTTGCGGAGTGGATGGCTGCCACAAACTACCGTGAGAGTTATTTCGAATCACCGGAAGATCTGGATTTCAAACTTGAGAATGACTTCCTTCAGCACGTTGCTAACGGCGTACGTCAAGTGCTCGCTTCCCCAAAGGCCGATGCGGATTCGGTCGTAAGCATTTACGGGGTCGCTTCGCTGTTCGGATTGGTACGCTTGTCCGAACTCATGAAGGAAATTGAGCGGACTATAAGAGGCCGCGTATTGGTGTTCTTCCCCGGCGAATACGAGAACAACAACTATCGATTGCTGGATGCCAGGGATGGATGGAATTACCTTGCAGTTCCGATCACACTGGAAGACAGCTTTGAGGTCTAAGGGAATGCGTAACCGAGAAATATACCAGCGCGACCCGGACACAATCTCGTTGCTCAATCAGGGCGTCGCGAAAATGTCCGACGTAATCACCGATGATGATCGGCGCACCCTTCGCTTTGAATTGGAGCATTTTGTCTGTGAGGGTGAGTACCGGCGCGGGTTGGTCCGTATCCTTGAATCTTACGCCAATAATCAAAGTCAACCCGAGCAACCCGCAGCTTGGATCAGTGGTTTCTTCGGTAGCGGCAAGTCCCACCTGGCGAAAGTGCTGCGTTTTCTGTGGACCGATTACACTTTCCCGGAAGACGGGGCAAGTGCCCGCGGTTTGGCTCAGTTGCCCAACGACGTCCAAGAATTGCTCAAAGAGATTAGCATCCTGGGCCGACGCCATGGCGGCCTTCGCGCCGCAGCCGGTACGTTGGGTTCCGGTGCGGGTGATAGCGTCCGACTGGCACTGCTTGGCATTGTGTTCAAGTCAGGAGGTCTTCCGGAGAGCTACGCGCTGGCACGATTTTGCCTCTGGCTGAAGAGGAATAGCATCTTCGAGCAAATTTGCACGGCAGTTGAAGCCGCGGGGCGCGACTTCCAACAGGAGCTAAACGACCTCTACGTCAGCCCGGTGATCGCAAAAGCGCTGTTGGAGGTAGACCCCAATTTTGCGGGCGACGAGCGGGAAACGCGCAAGACGCTGCGCGACCAATTTCCAAGGCCGAAGGATATCTCCACGAACGATTTCGTTACCGCATTTCGGGAAGCCCTGGCGCCGGACGGAAAAATGCCAGTTACCGCCATCATTCTTGACGAAGTGCAGCAGTACATTGGAGATGACTCGGCAAGGTCTTACGACGTACAAGAACTGGTAGAGGCCTGCAGCAAACAGTTTGGCGACCGACTTCTCTTTGTGGGTACCGGCCAAACCGCTCTATCGGGCACTCCGGCGTTGCAGCGTCTGCAGGGACGCTTCACGGTAAACGTCGAACTCTCCGACACCGATGTCGAAACCGTTACGCGACGCGTGGTGCTTGCGAAGCGTGCGGACCGCACCGACCGCATAGAGGCTATCCTTGATGCCAACGCGGGTGAGCTGGACCGCCATCTGGTTGGAACCAAGATTGGCGCACGGCGCGAAGATAGGTCTGTTCTCGTCGAAGATTACCCTCTTCTGCCCGTCCGCCGCCGTTTCTGGGAGCATGCCTTGCGGGCCGTCGACCGAGCAGGGACGACGGGCCAATTACGCACGCAGCTGCGCATCGTATATGACGCGATCCGCAGTACGGCCGAAGAACCTTTGGGCACTGTCGTTGCTGCCGATTTCCTCTTCGGAGAGATCTCGGCAAACCTACTCCAGTCCGGCGTTTTGTTGCGTGAGGTCAATGAGATCATCGCCCGTCAAGATGATGGATCGGCGGAAGGCCGCCTCAAGTACAGCCTGTGTGCGCTGATCTTCTTGATTCGCAAGCTCCCCCGCGAGGCTGGCGCAGATACTGGCGTTCGAGCCACAACCGAGGTGCTGGCGGATCTACTGGTACGGGACCTCACCAATGACGGCGCCGTTTTGCGCGGCCAGTTACCCAGATTATTGAAGGAGCTCGCCGATGCTGGCACGCTCATTAGGCTTGACGACGAATACAGCCTTCAGACCCGGGAAAGCAGCGAATGGGAAGCGGAGTATAGGAATAGGCGAGCCAGGCTGGTAAACGATTTAGCTCGGATGAGCAGCAAGCGTACGCAATTGCTAAAGCAGGCAGTGCATGATTTAATTGGGTCCGTGAGATTGGTCCATGGCAGGAGCAAGGAACCCCGTAAACTGGCGCCGCACTTCGGTGCAGAGCCTCCGCAGATGGACGCCCATGAGATTCCGATCTGGATCCGCGATGGGTGGGGGGCGGACGAAAGAAGCGTTATTGTCGATGCGCGTGCAGCTGGCTCCGACAGCCCGGTCATCCATGTCTTTATTCCCAAAATCCGCGCAGAAGCATTGGCCAATGCCATCGCGGCGCAAGGTGCATCCAAGGAGACCCTTGGTTACAAGGGTGTCCCCGCGACCCCGGAGGGCCTCGAAGCCCAAAAGGGTATGGAGACGCGGCTAAACGAGGCTAACAATAGCCAGCGAGCATTGATTGTTGAAGTGGTTGGCGGCGCAAAGGTTTACCAAGGGGGCGGCAGCGAGCGACTCGAAGCAGCGTTGCCTGACAAAGTCAAGGAGGCCGGCAATGCCTCGGTAGACCGTCTCTTCTACGAATTCAAGGAAGCCGATGATCACCGCTGGCATAAGGTAATTGAACAGGCCCGAAGCGGTGCTGAGCATCCGCTGAATACGCTGAATCATGAAGGTAGGCCTGAGAGCCACCCGGTTTGTGCGGCGGTTTTGTCGTTTGTTGGCTCTGGCCAGAAAGGGAAAGCTATACGCGCCCACTTCTCCAATCCTCCCTACGGTTGGCCTCGTGATGCTGTCGACGCCGCTATCATCACGCTGTTCGGTAGTGGCCATCTCCGGGCGGCCCTCAACGGGATGCCGCTCAAACCCGGTAAGGTTGATCAGGCCAAGATTTCGGTAACGGAATTCCGGGTTGAAAGCGTGACAATTGACACGCGCCAGCGACTGAGTCTCCGAAAGCTGTTTATTGAAGCTGGGATACCGTGCAAGTCTAACGAAGAGGTTGCTGCTGCAGGAGAATTCCTGAACAAGCTGTGTGACCTTGCTTCGAGCGCCGGAGGAGAGGCGCCGCTTCCTGCGCGCCCAGATACCAGCCATCTCAGGAACCTGCAATCGCTCACTAGCAACGAGCAATTGATTGCCATTCTTAGGCAACACGATGATCTCTCACAAAGCACTGGAGCCTGGAGCAAGTTGAAAGACTTGGCAGTGACGCGGGTGCCAGCCTATGAGCGTTTGCAATCCTTGGCACGCCACGCCGACGGGCTGGAGGTTTTCGAAGCGGTAAAGCCTCAGATTGAGGCAATCGTCGCCAATCGCAGTCTGCTGGCTCCGACAGATCCAGTGCCGAATCTTGCCAAGGTGCTCACTCACGCGCTGCGCGCTGCACTGGCGGAAGCTGAGCAGCACCATTCGGCGGTCTTCGAACAGGAATTCGAAATCCTTGAAGACGCGGCAAGCTGGCAGAGAGTTGAGCAAACCGACCGTAGCCGAATCCTGCAAGAACTGAATATTACCAAGGCATCAACAAAAGGGCACACTGGCACGGAATTGGACGTACTCAACTCGCTCGATGGCATCTCATTGGAGGACTGGAAGACGCGCACCGCTGCGCTGCCGCGACTCTTCACGGATGCTCGCATCAGGGCTGCAAAGCTCATCGAACCGAAGACACACCTGGTCAAGCTCGCCGGCGCCAAACTAAGCACGCCAGAGGAGGTTAAGGAGTGGGTGGACAGGACCGAGCAGGTACTGCTTGGGCATCTTGAGCGCGGACCCATCATGATAATGTGAGAATAGGAATGGAGACGCTTTCAGTAGAGCTCCGTAAGCTACTTGAACGGACAATTGTAAAGGCCCGCGACATTGCAGAGGCAGCGTCCAGAACGGCACTGGAAGCACTTGCGGTGCACTACCATGAACCGTTCAGGCACATGGACAGCGAGGAGCGTACGTTACGTAGGCACTTGCGCGCACATGCGCGCCGTCTAGGTGATCGCAAGGATCCGCGCTCCGGTGACCATGCGATCGAACGCTTGGTGCATGAGTGCGCATACGAAAAATGGCATGGAATGCTCTTTGCTCGCTTTTTGGCCGAGAACCATCTATTGATCGAGTCCGACTTCGGGGTTCCCATCACGCTCAACGAATGCGAGGAACTGGCAAAAAAAGAGCGGATTGACAAGTGGCAGCTTGCAGCACGCTTTGCGCACTGTATGTTGCCGCAGGTGTTTCGACCGGACCATCCAGTTCTCGAAGTACAGGTGCCGATTGAATATCGCCTGAAACTTGAGGAGTTGCTTGAAGGGTTGCCAGCGGCAATTTTTGTGGCTTCAGACGCGCTGGGATGGGTATACCAATTCTGGCAGAGCAAGAAGAAGCAGGAAGTCAACAACTCGGAAACCAAGATTGGCGCAGATGAATTGCCTGCGGTAACGCAGCTCTTCACCGAACCGTATATGGTGAGATTCCTGCTGGACAATACACTCGGAGCGTGGTGGGTCAGCCGAAATCCCGGCACCCCTTGTCCGGTAAGCTTGAAATACCTCCGGGTGACCGAAGAAGGCGCGTCTACTGCCGGCGATCTTGACGCCTGGCCCGACGATCTGTCTGAGCTGCGCCTGCTTGACCCATGCTGTGGCTCCGGACATTTTCTGGTCGAGGCATTATTGATGCTGGTGCCCATGCGCATGGCACGGGAGGGCGTAACCGCCAGTGACGCCATAGACGCTGTGCTAAGTGAAAACCTGTACGGGCTCGAGATTGACCAGCGTTGCGTTGCGCTGGCAGCCTTTGCGCTGGCCCTGGCCGCATGGACCTATCCTGATGCTGGAGGTTTTCGGACGCTCCCGCAACTGAATTTGGCGTGCTCGGGCTTGGCACCCAACATGTCGAAGAAACAGTGGCTCGCGTTGGCAGAATTAGCCAATGAAGCAGGGGAGGCTCCAGAAGAATGTGTCCAGGGCGGCGCCCATTCTACTCCGCTTGCTGTAAGGCTGAGCAATAGCCTAAGCGCCATCTACGATCTGTTCGCCCAAGGGCCTGAACTCGGCTCTCTCATCAACCCACGTTCCGTGGAGGCTGATCTGTTTCAAGGTGGTTTTGAGTCCGTGGCGGCACTGCTGAAGCCCGTAATGGACCGCGAGCGGTTCACGTTTGAGCAGAAGGAAGGGGTGATTGCAGCAAGAGGCATGGCACGAGCCGCAGAACTGCTTACATGCCGTTACACGCTCGTCATTACCAACGTACCGTACCTCGCTCGTAGAAAGCAGGGCGAAGGGCTGCGCCAATATTGCGAGCGGCAGCACCCGGCCGCGAAGCAGGATCTGGCCACCGTGTTTCTGGAGCGCTGCTTGAGGTTTTGCGCCGTAGGTGGAACCGTAGGGCTGGTGCTGCCGCAAAACTGGCTTTCCCTCAAAACCTACAGCAGGCTCCGGGAAAGCCTCCTGAAGAAGCAATCCTGGCACCTAGTGGCCCGATTGGGCGAAGGAGGCTTTAGATCCTCGGCTGCGGCTGGCGCATTTGCAGTCTTGCTAGTCCTTAGCCGTAGTCACCCTACCCGCCGTCCAGGTGACCAAATCGACCATGCTGCGGCATCCAATGTAATGTACTTATTGGATGTGTCCGGATTTCGCAAGGCCAGCGAGAAGGCCGTGCAATTGGCCCAAGCGGAAATCAAGGGTATTAAGCAGGTGCGACAATTAGAGAATCCAGATGCGCGCGTAACGCTGTCTGAGGACTACGGCCCGCTTTTGGAGGAGCATGTGGGAGCCTTCCAAGGCATTGCGTCTGGAGATTATGCTTGTTTTGGGAGAAAGTTTTGGGAGATGCCGGAGATTTTCCCTGACTGGCGGTTCCAACAGAGCACGGTGCGTGAAACAGTAGATTTTGGAGGGAGGGAGCATGTTCTGCATTGGGGCCAGGACGAAAATCTATTCCTTCAAAACCGGAAGGGCGCACGTATACAGGGAAAGTCGATATGGGGCAATCCGGGGGTTCTTGTCTCACAGATGCGCGTCCTTCCGGCCACGCGGTACACGGGCGAACTGTTCGACAACAATGGCTGTGCTATAGGCCCTGCTGGCGACGACGTGCTCCCCGCTCTCTGGTGCTTCTGCGCTTCGCCTGCATACAACGAGGCGGTGCGGTGCATCGACCAAAAACTCAACGTTACCAATGCTACGCTGGCACAGATCCCGTTTGACCTGGAGCATTGGACCAAGATTGCTAGGGACCGATATCCTAACGGCCTCCCGCTTCCCTATTCAAACGATCCCACGCAATGGATTTACCATGGCCATCCATGTGGGGCGGTTGTTTGGAATGAATCAGAAAAACGGACGACTCATGGTTCCCTGCGTGCCGACGCAGCGGTGTTACAAGTCTCCGTCGCCCGCCTGCTCGGATACCGCTGGCCAGCGGAAGAAGATGTTGGGATGAAGCTCGCCGAAGAGCAACGCAAATGGGTATTGCGCTCACAGGCTTTGCAGGGATTGGCAGATACGGACGGTATCGTTTGTATCCCGTCCGTACGGGGTGAATCAACGGCCGAAGATCGACTGCTCGGGCTGTTGGCTGATGCCTTTGGCATCACTTGGAGCGAAGGCGTGCTTGCCAAACTGCCCGCCAGCGCTGGCAGCGCGAACCTGGACGACTGGCTGCGCAATCACTTCTTTGACCAGCACTGCCAGTTGTTCCATAACCGGCCGTTTGTCTGGCATGTTTGGGACGGCCGCAAGCGCGACGGCTTCCATGCCCTGATCAACTACCACAGGCTGGCTGAGGGTAATGGACAAGGCCGGCGACTTCTCGAATCGCTGACATACAGCTACCTCGGCGACTGGATTTCTCGCCAGCGGGACGGCGTAAAGCGAGGTAAGGGGGGTGCAGAAGATCGCCTCGCCGCGGCGCTGGAACTGCAGAAACGGCTGGAAGCCATTCTTGAAGGTGAGCCACCTTTTGATATCTTCATCCGTTGGAAGCCGATGAGCGAACAGCCGATCGGCTGGGATCCGGACATCAACGATGGTGTGCGGATCAATATCCGCCCCTTTATGGCCCAGGATGTGCCTAATGGCAAGAAAGGCGCAGGCATCTTGCGGTCGCGGCCGAAGAATATTCGCTGGGGCAAAGATCTGGGCAGGGAGGCTGTCCGCGACGAGGCGCAATTCCCTTGGTTCAGGAATAACGGCCAATTTACCGCCGAGCGCGTTAACGACATGCATTTGGCCAATGCAACCAAGCAGGCTGCTCGTGCCCAAGCTGGCGGGAAGCAATGAAAGGGTTGCGCTTCATACAAGGGAACATCCAGAAGCGGGTATTGCAGGTTAACCGCATGAGCCGCAGCCATGAGTTCCACATTCCTGGCCGCGCAGTGGATCCCAGCAAGTACTCTTGGTGGATGGGCCGGGGCGGAAATTTAACTTGTGATTTTCTCAAGTTAGATGACAGTACGACAGCTGTGTAAACTGGAAGAACTTGATCTGGAGGCCCCGAATCAGCCGTATACTTGATGCTTCCCAGTCGGGCGGGCAATCCTGCGCCGTAGATCGCTATTTGTCCGTGCAGTACAACTCCTGTGTCCCGCCTACGCCGTCCATCCCAGAACCGCTGCGCATGAATCAGTCGCAGGACATTCTTGATCAGGCGTGCCCTGCCAATCTAGTCACTCAGAATGTGTGGCCTTCATGGACTGAGTGTCGATTCCGGCACACACCGAATAACCCGCACATTCCTGTATTCTGTGATGTTATGCGTAGGGGGAAAAGCTCGACTTCCTTGAAGAGCAAGGAGTTCCCATGCAGGGCGATTGGTTTCATCGGCATGCTCGAGATTTGTGATAAAGCAACGGGGAGTTTGGAGGCTCGGGCGGATTCCTTCGTGCCCCGGCAACGGCAATACGGCTTCAGAGGCTAATGGCATCACGAACGCACGGCAAAACCGTCATTGAAGCGATTGTTCGATCCTTGGAGGCTGCAGCGAAATTCAACTCGAGCGATGTCGTGCAACCGTGTGCAGTGCTATGGGCGGATCAGGATTCCGAGTGGCTGCCCCTTATTCCTCAATTGCGCCAGCTTCTCCCGCAGCTCTTGACGTATGGAGAATACGATCTGGGGAATCGAAGGGGACCAGCCATTTGGCTGCGCAGTGCACTGGACGGCGCGCTCCCTGATGTCGAGTTACCCGAGGAGGCCACGCCGATCGTATACTTGCCCAACGTTGGTCGACAAGACCTGCGAGCGGTACAGGAATGCCCCGACAGCCTTAGACCCCTGGTCGAGCTTCAGTATCGTGGCGTTTGCTGGGCGCAAAAGAGCGGAAGGGATTGGACTATCGAAGCATTCCTGGTTTCCAAGAATGGAGGTTTGGGCCTCGATGTCTCACAAGACGCAGCCACTCGGAAAGCCATGCAGCGTTCGGCCGCGGTACTCGCCACTACGTCGATCGAACGACTGAAAGGGAAGCGACTTGAAGCCGAGGATTTTGATAGACTCTTTTCCGACGACCCAGCGAAAGACATGCTGCGCTGGCTGAGCGATCCTCAGGACGTACGGTCCAAATACAAGAGTGGACGGTGGGCCGCCTTCCGTTCACGCTGCAAGGTGAATTTCCAGTTTGATCCTGACAAAGACGGCGAGCTGGTTGGCGCCGAATTGCTGGGTAAACGAGAAGGACTGTGGGCAGCGGTTTGGAATCGCTTCACCGAGTCGCCCAAGCTCTACCCGGGTGTACCTGATCTTCTGAGAAGGGCGAAACCCGCAGATCTCTTTCAACAAACGTCTCCCTCTTGGCCCCAGAACAATGAGGCAGAGGAGGCAAGACTGCGGCAAGCCCTCGACGCATTGGAAAACGTGGCGCAGGCCGAGGGACAAGCGCGCATTCTTGAACTTGAGAAGTTGCATGCTCCGCGGCGAGATTGGGTCTGGGAGAAGCTTGGACAGGCTCCGCTTGCGATTGCGCTTGGCCATATTGCGCGTCTGGTACGGGCCTCGCCCACCAAGCTGGGTGGCGCATCGGTGAAGGAGATGGCCGAGTTGTACGCCGATAGGGCCTGGCAAGTCGATTCAGCGGCGCTCTCTGCAGCCGCCGAAGTAACGATCGCCAAGGACATACGAGCGGTAAGTAAGGCATTGGACGCCGTCTACCGGCCGTGGCTAGCATTTGCTGCCGAGCGGCTCCAGATGCTAATCAAGAAAGAGCCCTTGCCGTGTCATGATGATAGGCGCTTTGAGAACGAGTTTGGCAGTTCTGGCGGCATGATTCTATTTGCCGATGGCCTTCGTTTTGATGTGGCCCAGCAACTAGTATCCCGCATGCGGAATAGGGGTTGGATGACAGACCTATCTACGCGATGGGCAGGCTTACCAACGGTGACTGCAACGGCCAAACCTGCGGTCTCGCCGGTTGCAAGCAAGATAAAGGGACTTTCGGTAGGCGAGGATTTCCGACCGGTTACTGCGGAGGACGAGCGGTCCCTGACCGCGGACCGCTTTCGTAAACTGCTTTCAGCGAATGGCTATCAATTCGTTGACCCAGCTGAAACCGGTGATCCGTCTGGCCATGGATGGACCGAGCATGGTGAATTGGATAGCCTCGGTCATAAGCTGAAGGGTAGGCTCGCCGGCGAGATCGCAAACCAGGTCAAACACCTGCTTGAACGAGTGGGGGAGTTGTTCGATGCCGGTTGGCGTGAAATCCGCATTGTAACCGACCATGGCTGGCTATGGCTGCCTGGAGAGCTCCCTAAGGTCGAACTACCCAAATACTTGACAGCCAGTCGCTGGGCGCGCTGCGCCGCCATAAAGGGCAGCTCCAGGGTGGAGGTGCCAACTGTGCAGTGGCATTGGAACAAGCTTGAATGCGTCGCCGTGGCGCCTGGCATCGCATGCTTCAGTGCTGGCCACAAGTACGCTCATGGCGGATTGAGTCTTCAGGAATGCTTGGTACCGATTATCCGTGTGACAGCCGGATCAGATACAACTCTTTTGACTGCGAAGATAGTGAAGATGTCCTGGAGCGGGCTGCGCTGCCGTATTGAGGTCAAGTGCTCGCACACTGGACTGCGTGTCGACTTGCGTACCAGCGTAAATGACCCGAATTCAAGCGTTGGCCAGATGCGTTGGCTAGATGACACAGGGACCGCCAGCGTACTGGTCTCAAATGAAGAACTGGAAGGCACGTCGGCGGTAGCCGTCGTGCTGGATGCGGTCGGTCAAGTGGTGGAGAAGAAATCCACGATTATTGGGGGTGACGGTTGAAAACAGAACTCGAC
Organism: Rhodothermales bacterium; assembly: GCA_965216255.1. Classification (GTDB taxonomy): domain Bacteria; phylum Bacteroidota; class Rhodothermia; order Rhodothermales; family Bin80. The sequence goes on along the minus strand of OZ244148.1, from coordinate 40,144 downwards.
CAACTTGACCGCCTGGCGGAGGCAGCGTTCCAAGGCTACTTGGTTCGCAAGGATTTGGTCCGCAAGTACAGCCGCCAATATCCGGTCCCCACCTATGTCGTCGAATTCCTGCTCGGGCGTTACTGCGCGAGCACGGACGAACAGGAAATAGAGGAGGGCTTGGCCATTGTGGAGCGGCAACTGGCCGACCGTACCGTCAGGACCGGCGAAGAGGAATTGTTCAAGGCCCGGGCGCGTGAGCGAGGCGCAGTTAAGTTGATTGATATCGTACGGGCCAAACTGGACGCCAAGACCGATTCCTTCGTCGCCGAGCTGCCGAGCGTAGCGATCAAGGACGTGCGCATCGACGACAAGCTCGTTAAGCAGCACGAACGGATGCTGACGGACGGTTTTTATGCGGAAGTTACCCTGAGCTACGACGGTGCCATCGCCCAAGAAAGAGGAGGGCGGCCCTTTGGAATTGACAACCTGCGTGCAATACAGCTTTCCAAGGCCAGCGTACTGGACACCCTCAAGCATGCCCGACACGATTTCACGAGCGAGGAATGGAAACGACTGCTGCTCCGCAGTGTGGGCTTGGAACCGGACGCATTGTCCGAGCGCGCGCAGATGGTCGCCCTTATAAGAATGGTTCCGTTCGTCGAGCGCAACTGTAATATGGTCGAGCTGGGTCCGCGTGGAACCGGCAAGAGCCATCTATTCCAGCAGATCTCCCCATATGCACACTTGATTTCGGGTGGCAAGGCAACTGTGGCCAAGATGTTCGTCAACAATGCCACGGGTCAGCGCGGCTTGGTGTGCCAATACGATGTGGTCTGCTTCGATGAGATTACCGGCGTCTCCTTCGACCAGAAGGACGGCGTCAATATCTTAAAAGGTTACATGGAGTCCGGCGAGTTTTCCCGTGGTAAGGAAAGCATCCGGGCTCAAGGCGGAATCGTAATGGTTGGCAACCTTGACGTCGAGGTCGAGCGCCAGCAGCGCATTGGCCACCTACTTGGCCCCCTGCCGCCGGAGATGCGGGACGACACGGCATTCATGGATCGCATTCACCTGTATGTGCCCGGCTGGGAATTCCCTAAGCTCAATCCCAATGAGCACCTCACCGATCACTTTGGCCTGGTAAGCGATTTTCTTTCAGAGTGCTGGAGTCGACTGCGGTCTGGCAGCCGTATACCTGCACTGCAGGGTCGTGTAAATTATGGCGGTGCGCTGAGTGGACGCGACATTACAGCATCCAACAAGACAGTTAGCGGTCTTCTCAAGCTACTCTATCCGGATCCGGAAATGCCGGTTCTGGATGATGAGTTAGAAAAGATCGTTCGCGTCGCCTTGGAAGCCAGACGCCGGGTCAAGGAGCAGCAAAAGCGTGTATTCAGGAGCGAGTTCCGGAACACACATTTCAGCTACTCAATGGGTGAGGACGGAATCGAGAAGTTCGTTTCTACACCAGAACTCCACAGCGACAAGGCAATTGAGCGCGACCCATTGCCACCTGGCCAAATATGGGGAATCAGCCCCGGCGGACCTGGTACAGGCCCCTGCCTGTATCGCATTGAGGTAACCTTGGGCAGAGGCAGCGGTGTTAAGATTCTTAATGCCCCGGTGCCAGCAGCGTTCCGGGAGAGCGTCCGGTATGCCGAGCAGAACCTTTACGTACGTGGAAAGGAACTGATTGGGGATCGTGATCCGCGTGCCCACGAGTTTTCGGTCCAGCTCAGGGCATTCGACAACGATCGCAGTGGAACTGCGTTGGGTCTGCCAGCGCTTTTGGCCCTTTGTAGTGGATTGCTTGAGACAAGCACGAAGGGTGGACTGATTGTTGTCGGAGAGATGAATCTGGGCGGCTCAATTGAACCGCTGGCAAACGCCGCGGGATGTGTCGCAATTGCCGTGGACAAGGGTGCCAGTATCGTTTTGATGCCGGTTTCGTCGAGAAAGCAGTTGTTCGACCTCTCCGACGATATCGCCACGCGGATCAACATCCAATTCTACTCGGATTCAACGGATTCCCTGCTCAAGGCGTTGCTTGGGTAGAAGCAATTCCCGCTTTGCTAACCGTATTGCGTAATTCCACGTGAAGATTTCCACCTGTTCCATTTGAAGGTTCCCACCCCGGTCTATTTTTTCAGTCATTCCGGCGCAAGGCTTCCACTCTTGGTGGATCTGCAGGAATGGCAGTCCAATTCCGGTTGGACTTATGGTTCAGTTTGTTTGGACACTGCCGGAGATTCCATGCAACCCAACGGTATCGCCCCTCGCTCGCTACCAATGAGGATTACGATGTCTGTGCACCGAATCTCCATGCGCATGCTACGCGATGTTATTCACCTTGCTTTTGATGTCAAGCTCAGCAACCTTGAGAAAAAACGCTGCTGGGACTGTCTCACACGACCATTCGCAATTATCTGCGTGTCGCCAGGCGGTCCGACATTTCCTGGCCGCTGCCGGAAGGGGCGACCGATGCCGTGTTGAAGCAGGCGTTATTCGTCAAGGTCACGGTTCCTTCAGATCATCGTCACTGCCCGGACTGGGCCAGGGTCCACGAGGAGCTAGCCCAAGTTCAATAGATAACTCTTGTAAGTACAGTATTCTTAGATCGGTACAAGGATGTTTTTCGCTCTTCAGGCAAAACATTGTGCCTCAAAACGCGTGTGGTAGCCTCAGCTCATATGATCGTCTTCTGCATGGCGAGTGGCACCGAGTCCACGCTAAGGGCATCGTAAACGGCCTTGAGCTCGGTATTTGACTGTGATGCTGTGCGCATGTGCAGCGTGCACACGCCCTTGCGTTCCAAGATGTTAGTGGTGCGAACCTGCCTCCGAAGGATGCTCTTGAGTGTCCTCCAGCTGGAGCGCAAGTCGATCCCTCTGACTGTGAAGTTCCCCTAATATTCTTCACTCCCGCATTAGGGGGAACTTCGGTTACGGAGGTGAAGAAGCGCTATCCGTCAATGCGTTTGTGCAGCTAGGACAGGGGCTTTTGCACACCGAAGAATCGTGAGCAGCTGGACCGGCTACTCGATCTAAACGTTATGCCCAGAAAGGGCCGGCGCAATCAGGAGGATCTGGAGAGGGAAACGGCCAAAGCATTTGTCGCAGCGCGGCGCCAACATCCGGCAATGAAGTCGGCTATCAACAACCTGAACCACCGGGAGCTGAGGCTGGTGCGCACGCACGGCGCTGTAGGGTTTGCCCGTACGGTGGCCCTGGTGATGGTAGCGGCCAATATGCACCGAATCGGTCTGACACTGAAGAGGCAGGAAGAATGGCGACGGCGACGGCATCCGGCCCACGGACGAGCTGCGTAGGCCCGCTCACGCGCCAGCATGGGACTAAGGTTTGCATCCTCGGACAACGGAGATCGCCTATGTGTCTCGTTACCCCACTGATTTGGGGCATACCACCGCCAATCAGTGCTTGGTAATCTCAAAATCCGGCGTTGGCTCGCTATCACCTGCCTTTCCTACCTTCATGCAGGCCCCGCTACCTACAGGATTGCAGTCCCTCAAACCACGCCTCATCGAGACAACTTACATGTGCTGGGTACCACTAGTTCCACAACCTTCACGCCATATGGCTCAGGCGGCCCTGCGCAATTTTCAATGACTCTTCAAAACAATACCCTGATCGGAAGGAACTCGGAGAATGTGCGGCCGGTGTAACCATCCGCTAATCAAAACTCCGAACAAGAATGTCCGAACACACACTGCTCAGACTTGCTACACGAAAACCATACAGCACAAGGCCGCAGCTTCCGGATTCAGCCGCATACAGTGACTCAAGAGGATACTGGTTAGTTAACGGTCAACCACTGGTGTATTCGCAACATAAGCCTCAGGGGTCAAAAAAAGCTGACCAGGAAACAGGAGAGGATATCAAGGCTCAATGAATCCAGAGGTCTTGATCTGTTCAAGCATTTACGATTTCTCTACTGATCTCGTTTGCTTGGAACTGGGCAAGGTTGGCGTCGATTACCTGAGACTCAACCGAGAGCGCTTGCAGGATTGCAGAATATCACTTGATCCTCAGACGCCGATCATGGCTGTCCGCATGAACGGAACGGACTATCAAGTTGGTCCTAAGCTGAAGTCCGTTTGGTTCCGACAGCCAGTTTTTCTAAGAAACACTCCACCCGAACCCCTGTCGGTGAGCCAGCAACTAGAACGGTCGCAGTGGACAGCATTCCTCCGCGGGCTCTCAGTTTTCGACCAAGTGGCTTGGGTGAATTTTCCCGCAAGCACGTATTTGGCCGAATCGAAGCCGTACCAGCTTCATGTTGCGTCGAGGCTTGGCTTCGCGGTGCCCAAATCGTGCATTTCCAATGATGCCCCGGAAATCAAAAGACGTTTTCCAGATTCCGCCGCGATCAAGTCGCTGGACACGGTTCTCGTGCATGAGGGAGACGATTACCTCTTCACATACACAACCGAGCAGAATACTTCCGATATTTCTGCAGAAACGGTGCGAAGCGCACCATTGCTAGCGCAAGAGTTCTTGCGCAATAAGAAAGACCTGCGAATTACAATTGTGGGTGACATAATCTTTGCGGTTAGAATTCTTGCCGATGGGAGGGGCATCGAGGCAGATTGGCGAACAGTCCTGCATGACAAGGTACAGTACGAGGACGTGGAATTATCGGCTGAGTTGAGCCGAATGTGTCAGGCGCTTATGAAGGAACTCAATCTCTCCTACGGTGCGATAGACCTAGTGGAAACGCCTGAGGAAACATATTTCATCGAAATCAATCCCACGGGAGAATGGGGCTGGCTTAACGGAGTGTCCAGGCCTATCTCGTCAACGATAGCTTCGTGGCTGGACAATCCTAAATAAATGGTACATTTATCACGCTTGTTGGAAGAGGTTATTCCGTTCGGCCATTACATGGTCCGCAAGAAACGTGCGTCCTGCTTGGAAAACAGTGATCGAATACTTGAACAACCTCAATACACCAAGTATGCGAGTATCCATGAAGAAACACTGAAGCTTAGGCTTCGCGAAGAGAAGGCACGAGCAACGGCAATGGACGATAAGACGTTCAAGCTGACGCTCTCGCTGTCTGTCGCGCTGACTATTGTTGGGTTTACCTCAATCGACCTCGCAAAACATATTCCGCATGCAACAGCGCGAATATGCTTTGCAGGACTGATTATCATGGCTATATTCTACTTCACCGCATCTGGTTTTGTTGCACTAGGTGCAATCAGAACAAGGAAAGCCTATGGCTACGGGACTGACATATTGTTTGTGAATCCCAAATATATTCAAACTTGTTGCGCAACATGGCTGGCAAAGGCTGAGACGCAAAACTATATCCGTCACCTCAGAAACGAAACCGCATTTCAGGCGCTCCGCAATGGCTTCTTGCTACTTTGGGCGGCCGCGGCGCTAATCACAAGCTCATTTATTGCATAAATGATTGAAATAGAGATCGGGGTGTCAATCCGGCTCAAAGACGATGGGCTATGCCAGCAACTGTTCAAACGCACTGAGGGCGTGCTTGAGCGGTTGTTGCATGACCAAGGGCTGAATCTTGCCTATACATTCAAGTGGGATAGAGTGGGTGGCCTGCATACACTAATGCTGATAACATCAGGCGAGGTACTAGTGGACGAAGTAAGACAAGACCTCATGCGCGCATTATTGGAAGCGTCACTTATGATCGCATCGCTGCAGAGCAGGTAATGTCACGTTTGCGTAATGTACCTGCGATAAAGGCTCCACCGCTCGGCGATAGCGCTTTGAAAAACAATCGTTTTGGAAATGAGGGAACTACTTGCTCCGGTCATTGCAGAATTGGGCGTCGAGGCTCGCGTAAATATATACCGTGTTCGCAAAGAATTCTGGATTACGAGCGCGAGGTCACCAGTCGAGGCAGCGCAGTCGGAGGGGCGACCCGCCTCCTTGTTGCCGAAGGCCATAATCAGCGTACCACCCGCCATTCCTCACAACCTATCTCGAACCAGACTGAAACCCTTGAAAAATGAATCAGCAACTATTGATCCGCCATAATCTTGCAGTTCAACTTCAGCGCTGCACGTCACTCTTAGACAGCGCATTACCCTTCTCCGACCTTTATCCTTTACGGCCCGATCCTAGCACACTACTATTGGCTCCAGTTGCACATATCAATATCGAATTGGCCTTGAAAGGCCTGATCGTAATGCGTGGCGGCAAGTCTACCCGCACGCATTGTCTCCTTGAGCTCTGGAATAGACTCAAAGGCAATGACTCGAAGTATAATGACATACTGACCGAAGTCTTCCAGTCAACACGCGATTGGTACAACCTGGCTCTTTCACACCCTAATTGCAAGCATCTTGATTCGCTAAAACAATATCTGCGCAAGTGCGCAGGCAATAGAGCATTTCAGCGAATGCGCTATGCGCTATTAGAATACGATGGCCACGACATAGACTGGCCACCCGTGTTTCTTGTAATTCATCGCGAACTAATTGTTGCTCTGACGTATTTGCTGATAACAGGTACGCCGGAACGGCTCCAACCAATTGAAGGCCGAGTAGGTGTACTGATTGAATCCAGCGTACGCAAGATCGCGAGTGCGCTGGATGATCATCAGTCACGTAGCACATGGAATAAATTGTGGGAAAATGCAACAGATCAAGCGGAACCGTGGCATGAGGTGCTGGTAAGTATTAACCAAAAGGCACAATGTGGGGCTTTTGGTCAACTAAGCGACGCATTTACTAGGTGCACTGCCTTGATCAAGGAGTCAAATGATCCAGCAGCGATCTATATAGGCCATTTGGCGTCGACGATACCTGCCCAAACACAAGTGCACACTCTATTTAGAAACGCCCAGTTTGAAATAGTTAATGGCGTGATACGCACACCGGAAGAGACTGCGGTAGCGACAATAAGTCAACGATTAGATGGAAGATGGAGTCTAGCGTACTGGGCGGGATCAGAATCGAGATACAGGATACTGGCTAAAACGGAGCGAGATGCTATTTTGTATGCGATTAGCAAGACATCATGCATTGCGGTTGTGAGTTGCAAGGGAAAGGAATGGGACGTAATGATCCTTGGTACAGAAAATAGTGTGTTTGCGGACTATACTGCCAATAGTCAGAACGACTCTGGGACACACGGTAGGTATAAGCTAGAGTTCTGGAATCGCAACCATGGTCTCGTAGTAGATGATAACGAGGAAGTAAGAATGTCTGTGAATGACAGCGGCAGCAAATTAGTCCATATTCTGGAAGGTAAGGTCAACTATATTGACGGTGCACATGTCGAAATGGATGGCCATTTCTGGACGGCGTTGCAAGGATGAATCAATAGAGGAAATCATACGCCCAAAGTGACTTGATTGCAGCCTGAGGCTGATGGTCAAGGAATCCCGCGGTGCAAGATGAAGTTGACTGGCCGCTTACCTCACAGGAAATAGACCCCGCAAAGCACTTATTCTTTTCCGGCTCCAGGGGCGGCCATTGCTGGGAGCCAGACCTGCCAACTGCTGTTGACCTGTAGCAACGCGTGAATCCGATTAGGTACCACGAGTTGCACCCAGGCCTGCCGTATCAGAGGACGATTTAGGTCGGAATATGCAAGATTTGCGGCGCCCCGGCCGGCCAGCTACTTGCGCGCATACAGCGTTGGCATGGCGGCTGGCTTCCTTCGGAACAAGTGGTCGAGATCGACTGGATAGATACAGCGGAAGTGAATCGGCGCCGATCTGGCACTACGTTCCCGCCTGACCCATGTTTACCATTTTGCTTCATAACATGTTGTAAAGTAGATACATGCGAATTGTTCTGGCACAACAAATGGCCGCCAAGTCAGGTTTTATGCCTTAGGTCATATGATCGTCTTTTGCATGGCCAAGGGCAGTGGATCGATGCACAAGGCATCGTAAATGGCCCTTAGTTCCATATCCGGCTGCGAGCTGGTGCGGACATGGAGTGTGCGTGCGTCCTTGCGCTCGAAGATGCTGGTCGTGCGAACCTGACGCCGAAGGATCCTCCTGAGTGTCGTCCAGCTGAAGCGTAGTCCTTTCTTGCGAAGACGCGTACGAATCACCTGCACCAACTGGTAAGCCAGGACCGTGATGAATAGATGGCCCTCCGCGCGCTGGCCTGTGGAATGATAGATCGGTCGCAGTCCGAGTTCCGACTTCAGGGACCGGAACACCGCTTCCAGATCGGTCAGCATCACATACGTGCGCTAGAGCTCTTCCGCGGTGAACTCCATCTCGTTGCTGCGCAGGCAATAGACGCCCGGATCGGTCATTATCGTGCCCGCTTTCGGCGTCTTTGTCCACGTGATGGACTGGGCCCGCTTGCCGTCCTCATCCGTCTCCACTTCTATCTCGTAATGCTGTCCGATGCCGCTGAAGCTCTGCTTCAATCGGCCGATACGTTCCCTTATGAGGTCGATGCGCTTGTGCGTCTTCGGCCGGGCAAGCCCCTCGGAAAGCTTGCCGAGGGCCTCATCCCGGTAGCCCCCGGGTTTTCCCCGGGGGCCCCGGACAGATCCGGACGTGCGCGCTAACGCATCCGGCTCCTCCCTCGGGTCGCGTGCCACCGCATGACGTTAGAGAGTGGACAGGCCACTCCCAGCCGTAACCGGTCCATCCCCTGTGACACGCAAAGCCCGGCCCTGTGTCCGGAACGTGCAGGGATCTGCGGTTTCCCCTTGGGTGCGGTCCTTCGCTCCACCAACTCCGCCATGTGGTCATCCACACTTTGTTCGTCGGCTTCACAGCTAATACTACCGCATCTGACTTCTCTCCGCCGTTCGTCCATTGATCGGCTACTGCCTTCGCTTTGGCGGCCCCGCCCTTGGCGCTGGGCAGCGGAGAGACCTCTCAGGTCCCAACCTCGTACGTACATGCGTGCGTGGGTTCTCGGACGCCGCAGAGCCCTCCCGCACCTCACCAAAGCGGTGCAAGCAGTGTTGCCTTCAGCAATCGAGAATGCTTCGGCACTCTGAACCACGAATTTTTCGGCGCTCAATAGCCCTACCCACATGCGCCCCTGCCGACGCTTCGCCCATTCCCTCGCGGGAATGACCGCACGGCTCGGGAAATGATGTGGATCGGTTACTTCCTTGATCATAGAGGACTTCCACCTCCTGTACTTGGCCAGTTGGCCTGACGCACCTCGAATCTTTCCGCTTTCTGCCTCATCTTGGCCTCTTCCTTCGCCATGCGGGACCGGGATCGGCAACAGAGCCGCACCTCGTCGTCTGCCTCCTCCCGGTACACCTCTACGTCACTGCCCGAGGACGTCTGAAGAACCAGTGCCCGCTCCTGTTCAAAGGGCTTCCTGCGCTCTCTTGATACCACGATGTAGCGGTAGCCCTCCTCTCGCAGCCAGTCTATGCCCTGGTATAGTAGGAAACTATGTCAAGTGAAGATTACATGAATAGTTTTTGGCTTGACCTCTGGAGAAGCGACCGGGCGGCTTCGACGGCTAATCAATCTGGTATTCGCGTGCTAAGCCCCGAAGGACCATAACGCATGATTTCGGTTTCGACGGGAGCTGCCACTATCTCCGAACGCGCGCTCACCAGCAAGAGAGCTGGCTATCGCAAGGGCATATCGTGGGTTCTCCTTACCGTGCCCGATCGCTTCTCCATAGGCCATTTCTTTGGTTACAAGATACGAGTCAGGCGGCCTTCGGCAACGGCGAGCCCGTGTGCATACGCAACGCCTCCCAGAGAAAGCCCGCCAGTTCCACGCGCCACCGCCGTGTTGGCCACGCATCGCGACTTCGTCTGACTCAGTTTGCGGAATCTCTTGTACAGCCGGCACTGGGCCTTCCATGCCAGTAGAACGACCTCGGCCGAGACGCCCTGCTGCCGTTCGCGTAGCACTTTACTGCACCGCGGCGGGACTGCATACTTCCATGCAGTAGATACCAGTGCCTTCCGCACGTGCGTATTACCCGTCTTCGTGATGGAACCGCGTTGCGTGTGATCTGCCGAGCTGTACTCGCTCGGCACCAGACCCAGAAATGCCATCAACTGGCGCGGATGCGCGAAGCGACGGATATCTCCCAACTCGCACACCAGCGTCATGGCCGTCACAAAGCCAATGCCCCGGAAGGCCATCAGCACCCCCACGGGCTCTCTGTAGCGGTCCTTTTCGGCTTCCTCCGCCAGATGCTGTTCCAGTCTGTGCACTTCCTGCTCCAGATACGTCAGCTTGTGCAGATACGTCTGCAGCGTGACCTGGTCCACCGCCCTTGCCGGCAAGGCACGAATCCACTTCCAATGGGCCTTCGTCCAGTTTGTGGCACCGGTGTACCGAAAGCCCCGGGTCTGAATGAAAGACAGGATCCGCTGCTTGGTGCGCGTGATAGACTCCACCAAGTCAGCGCGGCAGCGCAAAAGGGACCGGGCTGCTTCCTGCTCCTCTTCCGGTACGCACACCGGCGTCAGCAGCCCTTTGGCATACAGCGTGGCCAGCTTCATTGCATCCCGTCGATCAGTCTTGATACGCTCGCCCGGTCGACGCGGAATGGTTGAGGGGGCGATCACGTCGCAGTGCACGCCCTGCACCTGCAGCGCACGCTGCAGGCCGAATCCGCAGGACGACGCTTCGTAGCAGCAACGAACCTCGCCGTAGCGCCTCTGTAACTTCTGCACATACTTGCGGATTCTCGGCATGTCGTGCGGCAACTGCCGCTCGTCAATTACCTCGCCCGTGCTGTCGTCGTACACGCAAAGCGCAATGGTCTTCTTGTGCACGTCCATGCCGACAACCAGCGAGGAGGCCGAAGTGAATGTTGGAGTGTATCTTTGCATGAGGCTGTTCCGGTTTGGGTGAATGTGGTGAACGAGCTAATGTAGCTCGCCCAGCCGGAGCAGTCCTACTATAAGATCTCCTTTGTGGCAATGCCCCGGTCCATCACCACACGTGCGTCCCTGGGCGTCTCCAGGGACTCCAGCATCTCCTTGAGCGTGGACGCTTCGTTTACGTTGCCCTTGAAGACCTGGCTACGACGCACGAACCCGCTGCCGCGCGTTACAAGAGCCAGCGTAAGCAGCACGCAGTCACTGCGACGCTCCTTCGAGCGTCCGTACTTGGCTTTGTCGATGCTCTTGCCACTGCCTTCCAGGAAGCTGCCCTTCAGATCATAGAGCGCGAGTAAGCGTGCGGTGAAACCCATCTGGATAAGGTGACGATTTCTCGGGAGATTACTCATAGCCCCGAGGACTCAAAGCCTGGATGGCATGAGACAGCCCAGACGTACGGCGGAAGAAATGTTTCCGCTCATGGAACAGTATGAAGAAAGCAGCCAGACCGCTGCAGCGTTCTGTGCCGAGCGCGGCATCTCGTATGGGCAGCTGTTTTACTGGCGTCGGAAGTATCGCCTGGAGGCTGCGGCAGTGGACAGCGGCGCCTTTGTGGAGATTGGCAGACCCGTGGCAGGTGAAGAGGCGCAAGTGGAGATCATGTACCCGGGCGGGATACGCGTGCGCCTCTTGGCGCCGGTATCTGCCTCGTACCTGGCGCAGCTGGTGCAGTCATGATCGGACTGGGGCCTTCGCGCCGGTATTTCTTTTACCGGCCGCCGGCCGACATGCGCAAGAGCTTTGACGGCCTGTGCGCCTTGGTGAAAAGCGGCATGAAGCGGGATCCCATGTCGGGGGACGTCTTTGTGTTCGTCAACAGGAGGCGGAGCCATCTGAAGGCGCTTTCGTGGGACCGAAACGGCTTCGCCTTGTTTTACAAAAGGCTTGAAGCGGGTACGTTTGAGCTGCCGAAAGAGGATATGCCGACGTGGACGCAGATGGTGATGTTACTGGAGGGAGTGTCGCTGAAGTCCGTAAAATACCGGCGCCGGTATGCGGTTAAGAGCTGAAAATCGGGATAGATAGTATGTGGAAACGGGGAACAATGCATGTGCAGACGTTGTTGAACAATCATGCAGCCCGAAGCACATTCCTCCCTCTCTTCTGCGGATGTTGAGACCTTCCGTGCGCAGCTTGCCGCGGTGCTTCAGCAGAACGCAAGCCAGTCCGAGGTAATCAATCAGCTGAGCGAGGAGATAAGCCGGCTGCAGGCGAAATTGGAGAGCAAGGACAAACAGCTGGCTGAAGCCCTCCGCCTGCTCTTTGGCTCCAGGAGCGAAAGGTATGTACTGGGGCCGGAGGCGCAGCAGGGCCTCTTGTTTGACGACATGGAGGTCGAGGTGCCCCTGCCGCCCGAGCCCGAGACGGATCAGCCGAAGCGGCGCAAGGCCAAGCGGCGTCCGGACTTCGAGGATCTGCCGGATCACCTGCCCCGCGAGATGATCGTAATCCAGCCTGAAGAGGACACGACAGGTCTCATTTGCATCGGCATGGAGAAGACGCAGTACCGGGAGATCGTGCCCAGCATGATAAAGGTGGTCGAGATTCATCGTCCCAAGTACGTGGACCCGACCGATGAGGACAGCGGCGTCATCATCGCCGAGTTGCCTCCGCGGCTGGTGGACAAGGGCATGGCCGGACCGGGATTGTTGGCCGATGTGGTGGTTAACAAGTACTGTGACCACTTGCCCCTGTACCGGCAGCAGCAGCGTTTCCGGCGGGAAGGCATTGAAATTGCCAAGTCCACGCTGGGAGGCTGGATAGCGCAGTCGGCATGACACCTTGGGCCGCTGTATGATGCACTCAAGCAGGAGGCGCTCTTAAGCGGGTATCTGCAGGCGGATGAGACGCGTATCCAGGTCCAGGATCGAAAGAAGAAGGGCAAGCCCCATCGGGGTTTTTACTGGGCGTACCACACTCCGGAGCAGAAGCTGTTTGTGATGGAGTATCGCAAGAGCCGTGCCCGTGCAGGTCCGGTGGCGTTCTTGGGTGGGTATGCGGGAGCGTTGCAGACGGACGGGTATGTGGCCTACAACGTCTTCGATGCGCATCCGTCTATGACGGTCTACGGATGCATGGCGCATGCCCGTCGCAAGTTCTACGACTGTCGTAGCTACGAACCGGAGAAGGCCGAGCACGTGTTGACAAAGATCAGGCGACTCTACGCCATAGAGCGCAGGCTGCGAGAGGAGGGTGCCAGTGCGGATCGTCGGCGCGAGGTACGTCAGGAAGAGGCCCGGCCTGTACTGGAAGCGCTGAAGCCCTGGCTGGAGGCGAACGGGGGGTTGCCCAAGAGTCCTTGGGGCCAGGCGATCAACTATACGCTCGGCCTTTGGAAAAGGCTGGCCCGATACCTGGATGAGGGCCGCGTGGAGCTGGACAATAACCTCATTGAAAATGCCCTGCGGCCGTTGGCTATCGGCCGCAAGAATTACCTGTTCGCGGGATCACATGATGCGGCCCAGCGGGCAGCCGTGGTCTATTCCCTACTTGGCACGTGCAAGCTACACGGTGTTAATCCCCAGGAGTGGCTCACGGACGTGTTCGAGCGCATCCCGACGCATCCGGCCAGGCGCATAGCTGACCTCTTGCCTCATCATTGGCAGAAGGCACGACAAGCTGACAAACACAAGGCGGCATAGCTGCCAAGCGCCGAGTGTGCCGGATCCGGCAAGCCCACCTGCTCTCCGCCTTCCAGCCGTCCTGTACCCATCGGCACACCTGTAGCTGCCGCTGACCTGTACTTCACCGGACGCTTACGAGCGCGATCGTGGGCTCCAGATCAAACAGGTCCAGCGCCCGTGCAAAGAGGTGGTCCTCTATGGCCTTGCGGTGTTTGTGCAGCATGTCGCTGGCCCGGTACAGCTGCATGTCGGCCATCTTCTCGAAGTTGCAGCCCAGAAACTCGTCCAGGCCACTGGCAGAGGCCAGCCAACGCTTCGTGGCATGTTCGCTGGCCGGCTCGGCCAGACGGCCTATGATGGAGCCCGTGGCTGCATGCCGGAGGCCTCGCGTGATGCCAAGCTTCTCGAAGAGCTCATCCATGCCCAACTGCTCCATGGCCCAGAGCCCCACATGTTCTACGCCCACCGTACGGGGCCGGACCGTTTTGAGCGAGTGGACATCCACATGGTGCCATTCGCGCGGCGGCGTCTCGCCCTTGCCCTCGGTCACGGCTACCGCCTTGCGCGCACTCAAAAGTTCTGCAATGCGGTGGGCCTCCTCTTCCACGACGGCAGGAACGCCCATGGGTACGAGTTCGAGCTGGCCCTTGAGCAGTGCCTCAATCCGGCTGCAGAGCGCACGCCAGTAGCGTTTGTCGATGCGGAAGTGGGCACCGAGATTGAGCAGGGTCTTCTGCCGGACCTTGCCCTCTATGCGTTCGCCGTGACAAAGGCGAAAGGAATAGTAGCGTGTAGCGTTGTCGGTGGTTCGGGTAAGCGACCGTCGGATATACATAGGGGGGAAGATAGGGTTGGGGGGCGTTGTTCGCAATAGTCGCCAACACTTTATGGCACAACATTCGTATTCCCGCCTCTATGAATCCCAAAAGTGGTGCGCTGGTGGGGCCAAACACCAGAACGTCCGGCAAAACAGGGCCTAAAGTGGGGCCACATCCCTGAAAAGCCGCCAAAATACCTACCTGCGATTATTGCCGACCTTCAGATTCAGCCGCTAAATGGTAAAGATGGGCAAGGACAAGGAGATCGGGCGGCTGCGCAAGGAGCTCCATCAGTCCCGGCGCCAGCTGGAGAAGGCCGAAGCCATCATAGAGGTCCAAAAAAGACCGGTGAGAAGGCCCCAGCCCGATCACGGCTTAAGCAGTGTCGCCAAGAACGAGGAGGATACCGGCACGAAGAAGCGCAGCCGCACCCCGCTCGGATACTCCGCCTGTGCCTATTCACGTGGAGCAGGGGCCCCTATCTCCACCAGTAACACAGCTGCGAACGGGAGATTCCGTGCTCGGCGCAAAAGGCCTCCTCTGTCTGGCTCCCCGCCAGGTACTTTGCTACCAGCGGAAACATTTCTTCCGCCGTGCGTCTGGGCTTGCGCATCAGTCGTGGGCTTTGATCCTCGGGTCAGGTGACAATCTCCTGACCAGCCCTTCACCCACGCAAGGTATGGTTCACCGGACGCTTACTATGGACCAGCCTGGAGATGCTCGCACAGCAGGAGATGTACGCCCAGTACGGCGAGCTGTGGCGGATAGAAGAAGGCTTCCGGGTGCTGAAGTACACTATGGCAGTGCGTCCCATCTTTCACTGGACGGAGCGTCGCGTGAAGGCGCACATGGCCATCTGTTTCGTGGCCTTTGCACCGCTGCGCATCTTGCGTTACCAGCATAACAGCATGCACGGTGGCAAGGAGCCGCTGAGCGAGGGCTGATTGACGATATTTAGAATTACGGCAACGACAATTAGAAGTTTAGTGGACCTAAGTCAGTCTTGTGCGTGGACGGCCGGTTTATCCAGTCGATCCACATTCGAGGTCGTCAATCACTCTGTATCGCACTAATTGGGGGGGGGGGGGGGACTTCCGTTATACTAAGAACATAGGTATAGACATAGGCGAAATATTCGTCATGTGCTGCTTTGCACGGTCCGACAACACAGAGGGATGACTCTCTCGCATGTCGGCAGTCATATCGGCAAATCGGGATTCGTAGAATCGCGTCGACTACGCAGTCGCGCGGTCTAAGTCCGAGAGTAAGTAGGTATGCTCTGTAGGAAAGAATGCCTTCCTCTCAAGTGCGCCGCAGGCAGCCGCGATATCGGGTACGAATAGGATTACCGCTAGATCTTTTACCGCACGGGAGCAGCAGACGTAAAACAGTCTACGCGTCCTATCTATGACCGAATCTAATCCTGAGGCAATGTTCAGCTTGTCTTTGTCGGAAAGCGTCGTGATACCGAAATACTTCCCATACGAAAAGAGATTGTACTTACCTTCTTCATCGTCCAGAATTACCAGAACGCGATCAAATTCGGCACCCTTTATGCCCTGTTGTGTGGCGAATGGAGATTCATCTTCGATATAGGTTCTGTACCCTGTGAGCTCATCTGCCGTGCAGTCAAGGAACGCGTTTACCGACCCGGATTCGGCATTCTGATCGCTGTCCTCTACGCTTCCATTAGAATCATCCAGATAGTCAATGAAGCGCTCATCTAACTCCATCAGATTGCGGTCTCGCACAAAGCCCAGCACCTCCCGGATCGTTATCCGGGAGCCGCCAGCAAACATAGGAAGGAGCCGCCTAACGTCATCCTGTAAGCGGCACAGCATTCCGCCAATATCCCGGCCTGCCAAATGTCCTTCTCTGAGGAGGGGACAGTGCATCCGCAAGCTAGCCATCACATCAAAGTTTGAATCTGACCTTGCCGCCAGCGTCAACGGGAGGAGGAACTGCAGGAAAGGTCGTACGACCCAGGCGGTACCGTCCAGCAGGCCAGCCTTGAGGCTAAGTGGGGCACCGTGATCGTTGAGTGCAGCGTATAAATTGGGAAAGTGTAGTCGGCGCGCAGCCATGCGGTGCACCAATACTAGCACACGGAAATTGGCTTTAGGGCCATCGCTCTCCCACTGTGCGTCCCCGTTTGCTTTCGCTAGCCAATGCCGGACTTGGGTGATGCGCTCGATTCTTAGGCCATCGGCTGGAAGGATGAATAGTCGGGCAGTACCCTCAACGGTTACAAGTTCGTCGTTTCGTTCAATCATTCGGCCTCGAACCTGCTGAAGGCCGTCAGCTTCGGCACGTATACGATTTGCGACATCGAGAACCCGCTTCGGACATCGAAAATTTTCCGGCTTTGTGATCCTGTTCCAGCCGTCTTCCGACTCAATTGGACCTACTCCCGTCATATAGATCTTCTGCATGGGATCCCCGAAGAATCCTAAGCAGAAATCCACGGTGGCAGTATTAGCAACTTGCTTGAGGGCGGCGACAAAAGCGGGATTCGTATCCTGACTCTCATCGACGAAGATGAACGGAAACTGATTGGCTATTAGGGTGCGAAGTAATGCGTGCTTCTCGATAAAGGCCGGGCCTACTTTGAGTACGTCATCGTGGCCGAGGACGCCGTTGGCGTAGTCGCTGCCCATCCCGTACGTATACCGAGCGATATTGTCGAGCGCGGCAAGTTGGCGCTGATAGCTCTCAATATCTCGGGTAGCTTTCTCTTTGGTCTGCACCCTTGTTCCCGGCCTGTCCAGCTTTGCCTGCGCGTTGACGATTCTTTCCTCAATTCGGCCAGCGACCCATTGCCGCAGATCACATTGAAAAGAACGCACGATGGTCCAGAGAAAGCTATGGATGGTTGACACATGGAATAGCGAGACGTCGCCGATGTCGCTCCGTATCTCGCGGACAGCGACTTCAGTATAAGTGATGCAGGCAACTAGCTGCCCGCGTCGACGCAGGTCTGGTGCTCTGGTGCGGGCAAGGTGAACGAGCGCCTTAACCAGCGATGTAGTCTTACCCGATCCTGCGCCCGCAACCATGGTAAAGCAACTGGGCGGCTGTTGATCAAGATACCTGCGCAATTCGATGTCAGCGTTGGTATCCGGTTGACCAGCACGGTTAGTCATGTTGCGCTATTAAGGGTCGCCTGAGCGGGCAGAGGCTGTGGAGGCGGAGTGATCTCCATTTCAAGCCACTTGAGCCCATCGGCAATGTATTGCGGCACAGCCCAGGCATCTGGGTTCTGCGCCAGTAGCGCCAAGGCGAAATCGGTCTTCTTGAAGCTGGATCTCTTGATACGATTATGCAGTGACTCTGCCAGGTCTGCGACGCCGAGTGTTGTACAGCCTCGTATTTTGAGTTTTAATTCTGCTTGGTCAGCATTCTGACACCAAGCCAGATTCTCTAGCGCAAATGCCTCTTCCAGTGTCCGTCCGACTATGCTATCTTTCTCGCCATCCCATTCGACTTCGACCTCAGATTGGTAAACTACCCGGATAACGGCTCGACTATTTTGGGGATGTTTCAGAGTCCTCTCCGCGGGGGACGCTGCCAGAAGGTCGGCGATCAACCGGCGTCTAGGGAGCCATTGAATAAGTGTCTGATTGGAGGTGACGGCGCCTGCGACGTGCACCATACAGGTTTTATTCGCGGCAGCGTTGCCACCGCCTAGCTCGTCACCGGTCTGCTGATCCGCCTGATTGCTATCAGGTGCGGTCACGCTGTCAATGTCGGCTACAATCAATGCCGTGATACCCAGGAAATCAATTAGGGAACGGAATCGGTGCCCGAATGCACCGCCTACCTCAAGTATGCTGAGATATGCGGACTGAAGCTGAGGTGCGCATTTTGCGATCATTTGCGGAAGCAGAAGGCGCTCAACGCTACCTTCAACAAGAATGGCTGCGTCAGCGAAGAACAAATCGCAATGTGTTAACTTGAGATAGCGCTTCAGAAAGTCCCTGGTGGAAGGTTCCGTCCTTTTGTAGAAGGCCGACAAGTTTAGCACTTCGGAGTATTGCCCGGCTGCAGTTGACGATCGCCGGAAATACCGAACCGGGAGGAATCCCCGCTCATAGAGGATGTGAGGCGAATGAGTTGTGACGGTGAGCTGGGTTGAATAATTGGCACCCTCTGCGCCCTGAATCGCCAGAATATCGAGCACCTTGCGTATAAATACTTGCTGGAGCTGGGCATGGAGGTGCGCCTCTGGCTCTTCAATGAAGAACATGTGAAGAAGCGGTCGTTTCTCCTCAGTGTCCATCCATTGTGAATGCAGGTCGAGTAGCTCGACCACCATGTAGATCAGGTTCTTGTAACCGAGGCCACTGTACCGATCAGGAAGTGTTGGCGGAACGGCACCCTCCTGCGGGTCTCCGAGCACGAAATGAACTCGAGCGCCGTCAAGGCTCTTCATGATGATTGCAGGATTCAAGGCAGACTTGATCAGCAGGCGAGGGTTAGACAGGCCGGGGTATCCTAGATCGCCTAGTTGAGCAAAGATCGGCTCAAATACCTGCTGGAGATGGTCATTGAGCATTGCCGCGGATTCGGAGAGTGCGCGAATGGCGTTGTAATCATCACCGCGCTTTTGCAGATTACGTTCATAGAAGCGACTTAGACATTGCGAGAGATCCTCAACGCGTGCACCGCCGGCAGCGTCTGAAAGATGCCGCTGAGCTTGCAGGAAATCGACGCGCAGGAGTGATTGCAATAGATCATTGCCTCCGCGTCCCTGGTCGGAAGTTAGCAGGAGTGGTTCATACCCGGCTGCAGGCTGAAATTCGGCGTCAAATTTAGCATGGTCAAGCACGTAGTAACGCAACTTAAACTCGTGGCGCAAATTGGTACTTCGATTGTCACCCAAGTATTCAAGAAGAGTCGACGGTGATGGGTGATAGTCGGAATTACGTTCAGCCCCTGCCGGAATATTGGCCCTTGCACGGTCACAGGCTTGGCGATAGTTGGTAAGAAGCTTTGCAGGATTGACAGGAGCGAATTCTATACGGATGCCGACCAAGCTTCCCTTCCATGCAAGACTAGGGAGTAGCTTGATTACCCGAAAAAGATCCTGCGGGCCGACATTGAACCAGATGTCCAGAGAGATTGTTGGTAGGACGGTATTTTTCTGACCCTGACCGAATGCGTCGATATCTGCCCATGACCCGGCACTAAAGTCATAGATGGAGAAGCGTTCACGCGACGCAGACGCGAAGAGTTGCATTGCATGAACCGCAGAAGTCTTTCCACTGTTATTCGCACCAACAAAAATAGAAATGTCGGATGCCAAGTCGATCCGAACGTCACGTAGGCGCCGAAAATTGCGGATACGTAGGGTCTCAATGTGCACCGGTCGCTACCTCCAATCAATGCGAATCAACACCTGAAAATATCCAGAAGCGCTTCTCGCTTTAATAATTGTTGTGTAGAAGTGGCCCCAATTAAAGTGGTGAGAACCCCATTTACAGCCAATCACTTGAAAGAATGCAGTCGCTATGTGTGACTCATGTCTATTGCGGACACGACATCGACTAATTTGGCCCGATTTCAGTTTGGTTTAGGCCGCGAGACCGAATCCTAGAGCGGCCTAGTCTCAATCCTTCGAGGCATGTGGTAGCATTACTAAGCGGGCCGCGATCAATGTCCCGCTCTGCGACCGGAATCCTATTCGGGATTGGACTACGGACCGCAGCCATCGTCTTAATCGACCATACGACGCAGGGAATGCCTTGCATTGACCGATTCGAAATCAATGCCTGTGTGATTATGCGGCAGAACAGCACGGGCATGTCCTGCTTCTCTGCCGCTAGGCCCGCGGCCACCCTCTGAATTCATGGTGCAAATGGTAGCGCATCCCTTCGTTGGAAATATCAAACGCTATGCGTAGGGTTGGGATCCCGACTTAATTCACGACTCAGAAAACCACGTCATGACTACCCACGTTGATGAATTGAGGTGCCGTCATATTTTGGGTCTGAAGAGCGCCGGGGCATTGAATTGGGGAGTGGGAATAAGGCGGCCTGTCTGTTTACTTCTACGCGATGCTCGTGCGGGGTTGTCTCCAATACGTTGATGAGCAACTGCGATCCAGTCAGCCTCCGCCAGGTTGGCTTGCAGCAACAGGAGCAATACCTCTTTGAGTTTACGCATAGAGATTCGTCTTTGAAGGCATGGTTTACCTCAAGATTGGTTAGGGGGGCACCGATACGTTCAATGTGCATAGAATCTTCAGTCGCCTCGACAGTCAGTTGTATCCAATGAAACCGATGCTGGCCTGACATTCCGGCAGACGCCCCGGCAATGCACGACTTCTGCCGGAATGAGTGGACGATTTGCAGTGTAGTATGCAATGCGCTGTTGCCGGAATTGTGCCGCGTACAGAAGCTGGGGGACTATTTGCCGACGGCGAAGCAAATGCTTGCAATGTAACATAATTAACCTTATGTTACATTGGAGTCGCTCTAAGGCCCAGGAGAACGTATGTCTGAGCTCATACGAAGATTCAAATCTGCCACCGTACAGACTGATTCCCAGGCAGACGATGACATGCACCTAGTAGATCTCTGGCTTCACGGCAAGAGTCCGCATTCTCAGGAGGCCTACAAGCGAGATGTTATTCAATTCGTCGATTTCGCAGATCTCCCGTTCAGCCTAGTCAAGCTCAAGCACCTTTGGGCATGGGCTGATCGCTTGGAGCAAAACGGCTTTGCACGCGCCACACAGGCCAGGAAATTGGCCGCCGTAAAGAGTCTTTTTAGTTTCGGCCACCGCATTGGGTACCTGGCTTTCAATGTCGGAGCGGCTGTCTCGCTACCGACCGTGCCCGACCAGTTGGCCGAACGCATTTTACCGGAAGTGGCCATCCATCGAATTCTTGCTCAAGAAACGGATATCCGCAATACTGTGCTGCTACAGCTTTTCTATGCCTCTGGAGGGCGCGTTTCTGAGTTAGCACAGCTATTCTGGGGCGCACTCCTGGAGCGAGGATCCGAGAATGGCCGCCCATCAGGGCAGGTTACGCTGCTTGGCAAAGGTCAAAAGACCCGCACAATTCTCCTCTCCGCTACCACGTGGCAAGCTATTCGAGACCTTCGCGAACGTGAAAAGGATTCAGGCTTCGGATCCCGAAGTAATCCTGTATTCCGATCCCGTAAAGGTGGGCCCCTTTCTCGCCAGCAGATGTGGCGGATAGTCAAAGAAGCCGCTCGTAGAGCGGGTCTGGAGCAGGCAGTATCTCCTCACTGGCTTCGGCACGCCCATGCATCGCATGCGCTTGACAACGGCGCTCCAACTCACCTAGTAAAGGAAACACTTGGGCACAAGTCACTGGCTACTACAAGCAAATATGTTCACGCGAGGCCGGATGATTCCTCTGCACGGTACTTGAAAATATAGCCCTCCACATGCACGCCGCGAACCACCTTTTGGGCAGCTTAAGTCGTTTAACCGAATCCTACACACCATGCCCCATCCCACGCTGCTACTTCCTGCGTTATTGTTAATTGCAACGACGGTCGCCGGCCAGGCTTTTGAAGCCAACTACGACGAATCCAGGGTACCTGCCTATACCCTCCCGGACCCGCTTGTGCTCGAAGACGGCACCCGCGTTGCGGATGTGGCGACTTGGCGCCAGCAACGGCGCTCCGAGATCCTGCGCCTGTTCGAGGTGAACATGTACGGGAAGATGCCAGCCGGGTCCGTGGAACTGCGGTTCGTGGCGCGCGCTGTGGAACCCCAAGCGCTCGGCGGCCTCGCTTCGCGCAGGGAAATCGTCATCTACTTCACGGATGACGACGCAGGGGCAAAGATGGACCTCCTCCTCTACATCCCGAACGTACGCGCCAAGCCTGCCCCCGTGTTCTTGGGGCTAAATTTCTCCGGAAACCACACGATTCATCCCGACCCCGACATTACCCTGCCAACCTCCTGGGTGCGGAACAGTGAGAATATGGGCATCACGGAGCACCGCGCTGCCGAGGCATCGCGCAGTGCGAGCGCCCGCCGTTGGCCTGTCGAGCGCATTTTGGAGCGCGGCTACGCCTTAGCCACGGCCTATTACGGGGACCTGGACCCCGACTTCGACGATGGCTTTCAAAACGGCATCCATGCGTTGTTCTATTCGGAGGATCAGACCCAGCCTGCGCCAGACGAGTGGGGCAGCATGGCCGCTTGGGCCTGGGGCCTCAGCCGGGCGATGGACTACTTCGAGACAGACGACGACCTTGACCACGAACGCGTTGCGGTAATAGGGCATTCCCGCCTCGGTAAGGCTACGCTCTGGGGGGGAGCGCAGGACGAACGGTTCGCATTGGTAATCTCAAACAACTCCGGGTGTGGCGGCGCGGCGCTGTCGCGGCGGCGTTACGGCGAAACGGTGGAGCGCATCAATACGGCCTTCCCTCACTGGTTCAACGACAATTTCAATCGTTACAACGCCAACGAGGATGTATTGCCCATCGACCAGCACATGCTCCTCGCCCTCATTGCACCACGCCCGGTCTATGTCGCAAGTGCAGAGAAGGATCGCTGGGCCGATCCGCGCGGCGAGTTTTTGGCCGCCTTGCACGCCGACCCAGTCTACCGGCTGCTTGGCACGGACGGTCTAGCCGCCGACGAGATGCCCGCCCCCAGCCAACCCGTGATGAGCACCATAGGCTACCATATCCGCCCCGGCAGCCATAATGTGACTGACTACGACTGGGAGCGCTACATCGATTTCGCCGACCGACACTTGCGCCAACAGTAATTCGCACCTAATCCAGATCGCGTTACGGAAGCCTCTCCCGCACCCAGAGGCCTTTACCAGTACCTACGGAATTCTGTATCGTGTCCCACGCCTCCTCTCCTGTCGCCTGGAAAGAAAGACGCCCTTGCCACCCTGGTTTCAGGTGCGTAGTACGGTCGCCGATAGCACTCGAGAGCTCATGGCAGTTCGGAAGCTCCTTCACGTGTGGCAAAAGTAGACGCTAAGCGTCCGGCCACGCCACGGATGGAACGGATGTATTATCGTTACTACTTCGGAAGAAGCAGGTGTCTGCTCTGTCGGGGCATGCCGGTGCCGCGACAGATCCACCTCCGTCGCAGTTGGCAACCCGCAATAATAACCTCATTGAAAATGCCCTGCGGCCGTTGGCTATCGGCCGCAAGAATTACCTGTTCGCGGGATCACATGATGCGGCCCAGCGGGCAGCCGTGGTCTATTCGCTACTTGGCACGTGCAAGCTACACGGTGTTAATCCCCAAGAGTGGCTCACGGACGTGTTCGAGCGCATCCCGACGCATCCGGCCAGGCGCGTAGCTGACCTCTTGCCTCATCATTGGCAGAAGGCACGACAAGCTGACAAACACAAGGCGGCATAGCTGCCAAGCGCCGAGTGTGCCGGATCCGGCAAGCCCACCTGCTCTCCGCCTTCCAGCCGTCCTGTACCCATCGGCACACCTGTAGCTGCCGCTGACCTGTACTTCACCGGACGCTTACGTTCAAGGCGCGGGGTCGCTCCCCGTTCCGGCGAATAGGCAGAACATCTCGTATCACGTCTCCTGGCAACTCCCGTTGCCAGATTGGGCTTGCTGCTACCGATGAATGCACGGCCCGGCGCCAGTTGCGCCGACTTACGCGTTACATTCACGTACCAAGCCCCGTTATGAAACGTTTAATTCCTATCGCATTCGCCGTCTTACTCCTAAGCGGATGCGGCACGCTGCTAATCCCGTCTAACGTAGATGTGCCAATCAATTCGGCACCCGTTGGCGCAACCGTTACGGTCGACGGTAACGTTATGGGTGAGACGCCCATGACGGCCACGCTAGATAACTCGGACAGTCACGTAATCGAAGTAACGAAAAAAGGACACGCTACGCGCACGTGCGTGTTGTAACGCCTCCATCCACAAGGGCATCGCAATCCTGAACGTGATAACGCTGGGAACGTCCTTAATCGTAGACGCCATTTCGCAAGGCTGGAAGCGCCTCGAACGAACGGACTGCAACGTTACGCTGCCGGCGCAGTAGGCCGAGAGCATGCCGCTGCGCCGATATGGCAACTACCTGCGACCTGGCATGGCCGTCGTGGCAATGCCGGATAGGAATGCGCTATCGTAGACAGTGCCTACGTCCAATTAGGATTCGGCTGCCAATCCCGATTCCCCAGAAATTGCATGGCTTGAAATCAAGATGCGGAGCGTTTATTAGGGATCCGGCACGTATAATTCAATGTAGAATGCTTGACTCCTCGTCTCAATAACTCGTATCTTCGGCGCCCGTAACTCGCAGTAGCTTAAGCTCAAATGCCAGATCAAAAGAAGCGCAGAGTTGAAGTCGCCATTCCGGTGGAAGAAGCGAAGGGCTCCCCTGAATCCAAAGAAGTAACGATCACTCCGCTATTCAAGTGGCGCGAGAACGAGGCTCCGTTTACTCTTGTTGATCAATTTCTTGTTCGGCGACAGGGCAACCAGCTATTCCTTCTTGCCGGACATGTTGGCCTGCCACTAATAACAGGGTCCTTGGAAGAACAAGCCGAGCATGCTGCTGTTATCAGAGAACTCCCGGTGTACATTCGCGGCAAATTCGTAATGGAACGAAACACGGCAAAGGGACTTGTTCAAATTATCGGCGGTATGCTAGCTAATTGGGAAGAATGACACAAATCTCCTATAAAACCAGTAGCATCACGTTTCCAACGGCGGAACGCGATGCCCAGTCGAGCTTCATTGATCTCTATGGGAATAGGGAGGCAGCTGATATCTTATCGGAAGAGTATGCTTTTGGCTATCCCGAATGGAAACCGGTTGAAGCCAGTTGCCCTATAGAGATTGCGATTGTGTGGTTATCGACAATACAACGGGGAACATATTCGCTGAAACATTTCGAACAGGTAAAAAAAGATGCGGTAGAAGAAGGGTTGCCTGCTCCTTCAGAGCACTTGATTGAGGACGCTAGAGATATTCTGAATTGGATGCACCAACAAGTACCTTATTCGTACGATTTGATGCCAGGCGATGAAGACGGAGTTGAAATCCATGCTATTCATCGCAGTATTTATATCAGCCTAGCTCTATTTGAGAACGGTACGTCAAAGTGTTATGTAAATATGGAAAATGAACGAAGCGTGGCCGTTTTTGATGTCCGGGAATGCGTGAAAGGAGGGTTCATGGAGGGTGCTCTTAGGAATTTCCAAGCGGTACTTGCGCGGTGAATCCGCCAAACCATGTTGCGCCCGGTGAATTAATCGGGCGACGTTTGTTTGGCAGTAGTTCTGGTGGGAGAACAAGCGGCCGTATTAACTATAAAGTATTCTTGAAATTGAATAATCCCAATTTGTCTGTGGATAGAAACCAGTATGCTCCGCCGAGATTCTTGAAAGGAATTGCCATCCAGAACGCAATGGACCGGGGATTGAGCTTTCGTGGTTGGGGCGTCCTAAGTGCAGAGGAGGCTTCCATGGAAGGAAGCTGCGTAACAGCTTGCCCGTTACCGGAAAATCGTTTTCATGCCGTGATTGCCTTGCCCGAATCTATGAGTACGAAGACTGACAGAATATGGGAGGCAAAAAGACTGGCAAGTGCAGCCATCTACAGAGAGCCAGACTGGATTCCGCGTTAACCCAGGTCGTTAGCTATCAGCTCTCTCCAGCGCAAGCGCCGCCCAATCATGCCCGCCACGACGCGTCGCATCTGCTCGATGGTGTCCAGGTCGCGCAGGTTGTGCTTTCCGGCAAACTGGCTCACGTAGCGCTGCAGGTGCTTCCGAGATAGCTGGTGATACACGCCGTGATAGGCACGTTTCAGGACGGACCAAAAACTCTCAACACCATTTGTATGAGCTTGCCCGCGGACGTACTCGCCAACGGAGTGCCGGACGTATTCGTGATTGGCGCGGCCCCGGTAGGCTGAAGAGCCGTCCGTATAAATCTTGGCACCCTTGATTGCGTGTCCGTCCACGAAGGCGTTGAGCGTTTGTAAGCGTGCGGTGAAACCCATCTGGATAAGGTGACGATTTCTCGGGAGATTACTCATAGACCCGAGGACTCAAAGCCTGGATGGCATGAGACAGCCCAGACGAACGGCGGAAGAAATGTTTCCGCTGGTGGAACAGTATGAAGAAAGCAGCCAGACCGCTGCAGCGTTCTGTGCCGAGCGCGGCATCTCGTATGGGCAGCTGTTTTACTGGCGTCGGAAGTATGGCCTGGAGGCTGCGGCAGTGGCGCCTTTGTGGAGATTGGCAGACCCGTGGCAGGTGAAGAAGCGCAAGTGGAGATCATGTACCCGGGCGGGATACGCGTGCGCCTCTTGGCGCCGGTATCTGCCTCGTACCTGGCGCAGCTGGTGCAGTCATGATCGGACTGGGGCCTTCGCACCGGTATTTCTTTTACCGGCCGCCGGCCGACATGCGCAAGAGCTTTGACGGCCTGTGCGCCTTGGTGAAAAGCGGCATGAAGCGGGATCCCATGTCGGGGGACGTCTTTGTGTTCGTCAACAGGAGGCGGAGCCATCTAAAGGCGCTTTCGTGGGACCGAAGCGGCTTCGCCTTGTTTTACAAAAGGCTTGAAGCGGGTACGTTTGAGCTGCCGAAAGAGGATATGCCGACGTGGACGCAGATGGTGATGTTACTGGAGGGAGTGTCGCTGAAGTCCGTAAAATACCGGCGCCGGTATGCGGTTAAGAGCCGGAAATCGGGATAAATAGTATGTGGAAACGGGCAACAATGCATGTGGTGCGCCAGGCTAACTGGCCAAGTACAGGGGGTGGAAGTCCTCTATGATGAAGGAAGTAACCGATCCATATCATTCCCCGAGCCGTGCGGTCATCCTCGTGCGGGGATGGGCGAAGCGTCGGCAGGGGCGCATGTGGGCAGGGCTATTGAGCGCCGAAAACGTTGTCATTCAGAGTGCCGAGACTCTCACATTGGTCGAAGGCAACACTGCTCGCACCGCTTTGGTGAGGTGCGGCAGGGCTCTGCGGCGTCGAAGAACCCACGCACGCATGTACGTACGAGGCCGGGACCTGGGAGGTCTCTCCGCTGCCCAGCGCCAAGGGCGGGGCCGCCAAAGCGTAGGCAGTAGCCGATCAATGGATGAATGGCGGAGAGAAGTCAGATGCGGGAATAGTAGCTGTGAAGCCGACGAACAAAGTGTGGAAGACCACATGGCGGAGTGGGTGGAGCGAAGGAGCGCACCCGAGGGGAAACTGCAAGCCTCAGCACGTACCGGACACAGAGCCGGGCTCACGTGCTACACGCACCGGACGCAGGGCCGGGTTCGTGGGTACCGGGGTGGACCAGTTACGGCTGGGAGGGGCATGTTCGCTCCCTAACGTTATGCGGTAACGCGCGACCCGACGGAGGAGCCGGATGCGCTAGCGCGCACGTCCGGATCTGTGCGGGGCCCCCGGGGAGACTCGGGGGCTACCGCGATCAGGCGTTGTTGAACAATCATGCAGCCCGGAGCACATTCCTCCCCCTCTTCCGCGGAACCTCACGTCCTCCGTGCGCAGTTTGCCGCGGTGCTTCAGCAGAATGCCAGCGTGCGCCGTGATAAGGCGCTTTTCCCTAGTGGGTGCGAATCCCACCTAGTAACTGTCGCTCCAGCTAGTAGCGGCCAAAGCGGTTTATGGAGGTAACAACATGAGCTGAAGCACTTTGGTAAAGGGTCGCTTAGGCGATTCAGCGAGCATGCAGGCCGGAACGCGTAGTGAATGCCGAGCAGGCCTCGAAACATGCAATGCGGAAGCCGACCCTCCGTTGGTAAGGGGAAGGCCGCCGGTAGTCTGGGAAGAGAACGACACAAGCACCAGATTACTTCCGCCGGGGTAGTGGCACTGGCATGCATGCAAGATGGGAAAAGTAGCAACACGGGAAGCCCTGCCGGAGGCACACGTAAGCCAACCGATTTCCCGCAAGGGACAGATTGGGCCGTCAGGGTGGCGGATGGGTCCGTAGTACCTGTGACGCGGGGTAATGCTCGTCGAGGAAAGGGACCCTCATTCAAGAGCAATACGCAAAGGGGGAAAGGCAATGGTTACTGACGCAAGTCTAACAGGATCAGAATCAGTTCGGGACCTCCAGCGCGTATTACATGTCAAAGCGAAGGAAGACCCCAAGCGTCGTTTCCATGCATTGTGTGACAAAGTGTGGAGGAAGGATTTCTTATTCGCAGCCTGGCAACAAGTACGCCGTAACGGCGGCAGTGCCGGTGTGGATGGAGAGACCTTTCGAGACATTGAAGCGCACGGCATAAATCGATGGCTGGGGGAACTGGCGCGGGATCTAAGGGAGGGTACGTACAAACCGCGTGCGGTACGTCAGGTACTGATCCCGAAGAAGCAGCCAGGCAAGTTCCGGCCGTTAGGCATTCCCTGTATTCGTGACAGGGTCGCGCAGACATCGGCAATGCTGGTGCTGGAGCCGATCTTTGAAGCGGATTTACAAGAGGAGCAATATGCCTATCGGAAGGGACGTGGCGCACAGGAAGCGGTCAATCGCGTCCACAGGCTCGTAAATACGGGCCGCCGGGAAGTGGTTGATGCAGACCTGTCGAACTACTTTGGTGAGATACCGCATGATAAGATGATGAAGTCTCTGGCGCGTCGCATCAGCGATGGTCGGATGCTCGAACTCATCAAGTCATGGCTGGTGATGCCGGTAGTGGAAGATGACGGTAAGGCAGGCAAACGCCTGACGAACCGGGCTCGGAAGGAAGGAAAGGGTACGCCGCAAGGCGCGCCAATCTCTCCTTTGCTGAGCAACATCTACATGCGCCGTTTTCTCATTGCCTGGAAGCTGCTGGGCTATGCCCGGCGCTTCCAAGCGTCGATCGTGAACTACGCCGATGATTTTGTGGTACTCGGAAAGGCCGATGGTACAGCGATGCTGGAAGCGGTGGAGACCATAATGCAACGGCTGAAACTGCCGATCAACGCAAGGAAGACCCGATGCGTCCGGTGCCCCGAAGAACCGTTTGAGTTCCTTGGGTACCGGATTGGGCGCAACTTTCGCCCGGGCGGCAGAGGATCCTATATAGGGACTCGCCCGAGCAAGAAGAGTGTCCAGAGCATATGCCGCAGGATCAGTGAGCAAACGGCGGCAAGGCACGGACTGCTGTCCATAGAGGAGATGGTACCACGCCTTAACTGGTTAATGACCGGATGGGCCAACTACTTCCGACTTGGACAAGTCAATCCCGCCTATGCAGGCATAGATGCACACATGAAGAAGCGGATTCGCCAGTGGCTCTGTCGCAAGCACAAGGTTCAGTCCGGGGGGTGGGCGCGCTTCCCACACGAAGAGCTATACAAGAAGTATGGCTTGATATGCCTTGAGCCAACGACCAAGGGCCTTCCGTGGGCGAAAACATGATCTTGTCTGAAAGCCGGATGCGGTAATTCTGCATGTCCGGTTTGATGAGCGGCGGGCGGAAACGTGCTCCTAATGGGAGTAACGCGCCGCCCGTCGACTCTACCTGTCCGAGGAGCTAAGCCGGCTGCAGGCGAAATCGGAGAGCAAGGACAAACAGCTGGCTGAAGCCCTCCGCCTGCTCTTTGGCTCCAGGAGCGAAAGGTATGTACTGGGGCCGGAGGCGCAGCAGGGCCTCTTGTTTGACGACATGGAGGTCGAGGTGCCCCTGCCGCCCGAGCCCGAGACGGATTAGCCGAAGCGGAAGCAGCGCAAGGCCAAGCGGCGTCCGGACTTCGAGGATCTGCCGGATCACCTGCCCCGCGAGACGATCGTAATCCAGCCTGAAGAGGACACGACAGGTCTCATTTGCATCGGCATGGAGAAGACGCAGTACCTGGAGATCGTGCCCAGCATGATAAAGGTGGTCGAGATTCATCGCCCCAAGTACGTGGACCCGACCGATGAGGACAGCGGCGTCATCATCGCCGAGTTGCCTCCGCGGCTGGTGGACAAGGGCATGGCCGGACCGGGATTGTTGGCCGATGTGGTGGTTAACAAGTACTGTGACCACTTGCCCCTGTACCGGCAGCAGCAGCGTTTCCGGCGGGAAGGCATTGAAATTGCCAAGTCCACGCTGGGAGGATGGATAGCGCAGTCGGCGTGGCACCTTGGGCCGCTGTATGATGCACTCAAGCAGGAGGCGCTCTTAAGCGGGTATCTGCAGGCGGATGAGACGCGTATCCAGGTCCAGGATCGAAAGAAGAAGGGCAAGACCCATCGGGGTTTTTACTGGGTGTACCACACTCCGGAGCAGAAGCTGTTTGTGATGGAGTATCGCAAGAGCCGTGCCCGTGCAGGTCCTGTGGCGTTCTTGGGTGGGTATGCGGGAGCGTTGCAGACGGACGGGTATGTGGCCTACAACGTCTTCGATGCGCATCCGTCTATGACGGTCTACGGATGCATGGCGCATGCCCGTCGCAAGTTCTACGACTGTCGTAGCTACGAACCGGAGAAGGCCGAGCACGTGTTGACAAAGATCAGGCGACTCTACGCCATAGAGCGCAGGCTACAAGAGGAGGGTGCCAGTGCGGAACGTCGGCGCGAGGTACGTCAGGAAGAGGCCCGGCCTGTACTGGAAGCGCTGAAGCCCTGGCTGGAGGCGAACGGGGGATTGCCCAAGAGCCCTTGGGGCCAGGCGACCAACTATACGCTCGGCCTTTGGAAAAGGCTGACCCGATACCTGGATGAGGGCCGCGTGGAGCTGGACAATAACCTCATTGAAAATGCCCTGCGGCCGTTGGCTATCGGCCGCAAGAATTACCTGTTCGCGGGATCACATGATGCGGCCCAGCGGGCAGCCGTGGTCTATTCGCTACTTGGCACGTGCAAGCTACACGGTGTCAATCCCCAGCCCGTCTTTACCTTTTGGGGCGCAACATTGGAAGATACGCGATAGCCGCCTTTAGGAATTCGAGGTATTTTGAGGGATGAATCCCCATGTTGGGTACGTTTCGAGCTTGGTTTGCCCGTCCATTGCACCCTGCTTCCCCAGTTCGAGATTTATATGTCGATTGTTCATGAATGTAGTGACATATTATATTGGCAGGGCTTAAGGCCAGATCCCATTCCCCCTATCTTGTCTGCATGTTCATCTGCCGCTCCCTCACCCGTAAGTCCTCCGACAGCACGCGCTACTATACCTTCAGCCTCTGCCAGTCCAAGCGCCGGGACAAGAAGGTGCAGCGCCAGACCCTCCTCAATCTCGGCGCCCACTTCAGCGTCGAAGAACGCTACTGGCGCCCCTTGTGCCGGCGCATCGAGGCCCTGCTGAACGGGCAGCTGGAACTGGTTCCCGAAGAGCTGCCCGCCTCCGTAGAAGAGGAGGCTCGGCGCATTGCCTTACTCGTAAGCGCACGCCGCTCTCAGACCGTGGAACGAGACGCCAGCGGCAGGCCGCCGCGCGAGTGGCACCATGTGGACGTCCATTCGCTCAAGACGCTCCGGCCCCGCACGGTGGGCGTGGAGCATGTAGGGCTCTGGGCCATGGAACAGTTGGGCCTGCCTGAGCTCTTCGAGAAGCTTGAGATGGCGCGAGGTCTCCGGCATGCAGCCACGGGCTCCATCATAGGCCGTCTGGCCGAGCCGGCCAGCGAACATGCCACGAAGCAGTGGCTGGCCTCTGCCAGCGGACTGGACGAGTTTCTGGGCTGCAACTTCGAGAAGATGGCCGACATGCAGCTCTACCGGGCCAGCGACATGCTATACAAGCACCGCAAGGTCATAGAGGACCACCTCTTTGCACGAGCCATGGATCTGTTTGATCTGGAGCCTACGATCGCGCTTTATGACCTGAAGGGCAGTTTCCTGGAAGGCAGTGGCAAGGGGATCGACAAGGCGAAGCGTGGACACTCGAAGCAGCGGCGTCATGGCTGCGTGCTGCTTACGCTGGCTCTGGTAGTAGACGGCAGCGGGTTCGTGCGTCGCAGTCGGGTCTTCAAGGGCAATGTAAACGAAGCGTCCACGCTCAAGAAGATGCTTGAGTCGCTGGGGGCGCCCAAGGGCGCACGCGTGGTGATGGACCGGAGCGTAGCCACGAAGGACCGCATAGACTGGCTGCGCAAGGAGGGCTATGGCTACATCGTCGTGTCAAGAGAGCGCAGGAAGCCTTTTGACGAGCAGAAGGCAGAGTCCCTTCAGACGTCCTCGGGCAGCGACGTAGAGATATACCGGGAGGAGGCAGACGACGAGGTGCGGCTCTACTGTCGCAGCGGGGCCCGCATAGCGAAGGAAGAGGCCATGATGAAGCAGAAAGCGGAACGATTCGAGGAGGCCCTCGGCAAGCTTTCCAAGGGGCTTTCCCGGCCGAAGACGCACAAGCGCCTGGACCTCATAAGGGAGCGCATCGCTCGTCTGAAGCAATGCTTCGGCGGCATCGGACAGCATTACGAGATCAAAGTGGAGCCGGATAAAAAGGGCAAGCGGGCGAAGTCAATCACATGGAAACAGACGCCGAAGGCGGGCACCATGCTGAGCGATCCGGGCGTCTATTGCCTACGCAGCAACGAGATGGACCTCTCCGCGGAAGAGCTCTGGCGCACGTACGTGATGCTGACCGACCTGGAGGCGGTGTTCCGGTCCCTGAAGTCGGAGCTGGGCCTCAGGCCGATCTATCACTCCACGGGCCGGCGCGCAGAAGGCCATCTGTTTATCACGGTGCTGGCCTACCAACTGGTGCAGGTGATCCGGAAGCGTTTGCGCGCGGTCGGGCTGCGCTCAAGCTGGACAACGCTCCGGAGGATCCTTCGGCGCCAGGTGCGCACGACCAGCGTCTTCGAAGCCCGGAGCGGCTACACGCTCCATGTCCGCACGACCTCCTATCCAGATGCTGACCAACGGGAAATCTACGAAGCACTTGGCATCAATCCGGTGCCTCTTCCCATGCACAAGACGACCTTCTGAGCAACTGCGAAACTCACCTTGCAGCCCATTGTAGTGACCGAAGGATTCATATTTGCCTATTCTGCCGGGCTTTCTTGAGTGAAAAGGTAAAGATGGGCTAGGAGTGGCTCACGGACGTGTTCGAGCGCATCCCGACGCATCCGGCCAGGCGCGTAGCTAACCTCTTGCCTCATCATTGGCAGAAGGCACGACAAGCTGACAAAGACAAGGCGGCATAGCTGCCAAGCGCCGAGTGTGCCGGATCCGGCAAGCCCACCTGCTCTCCGCCTTCCAGCCGTCCTGTACCCATCGGCACACCTGTAGCTGCCGCTGACCTGTACTTCACCGGACGCTTACCAAAGAGGGCTACCGATACATCGTCGTGTTAAGAGAGCGCAGGAAGCAATTTGATGAGCAGAAGGCAGAGGCCCTTCAGACGTCCTCGGGCAGCGACGTAGAGGTATACCGGGAGGCGGAAGAGGACGAGGTGCGGCTCTACTGTCGTTCCGGGGCCCGCATAGCGAAGGAAGAGGCCATGATGAGGCAGAAAGCGGAACGATTCGAGGAGCCCCTCGGCAAACTTTCCGAGGGGCTTGCCCGGCCGAAGACGCAAAAGCGCGTAGACCTAATCAGGGAACGTATCGGTCGCCTGAAGCAGCGCTTCAGCGGCATCGGACAGCATTACGAGATCGAAGTGGAGACGGACGAGGAGGGCAAGCGGGCGCGGTCGATCACGTGGAAAAAGACGCCGAAAGCGGGCACCATGATGACCGATCCCGGCATCTACTGCCTGCGCAGCAACGAGATGGACTTCTCAGCGGAAGAGCTCTGGCGCACGTACGTGATGCTGACCGATCTGGAAGCGGTGTTCCGGTCCCTGAAGTCAGAGCTGGGCCTTAGGCCGATCTACCACTCCACGGGCCGGCGCGCGGAGGGCCATCTGTTCATTACGGTGCTGGCGTACCAGCTGGTGCAGGTCATTCGGAAGCGGCTGGGCCAGATAGGGCTGCGCTCCAGCTGGACGACGCTCCGGAGGATTCTTCGGCGGCAGGTTCGCACGACCAGCATCTTCGAGGCCCGAGGTGGCTACACATTCCATGTCCGCACGACCTCCCAACCGGATGCCGAGCAGCGGGAGATTTACGAAGCGCTTGGAATCAATCCGGTGCCTCTTCCCATGCACAAGACGACCTTCTGAGCATCTGAGAAACTCACGTTGCGGCCAATTGTAGTGACCGAAGAATTTAGATCCGCCTGATTTGCAGGGCTTTTTTTAGCAAAAAGGTAAAGACAGGTTAGCGAAAGGGGAACTTTCGATTCAAGCTTTCCGATCCGGATTTCGCGCACCACGCCAGGCTCCTCAGTCTGGCCGGGCCGCGTTCCGTCACCATTGCATGGCGGCGCGCACACTGATCCCGTAGGTCACCGGCAGGTAGGGCAGAACGCTCTCCCGCGCCACGCCGGATACCGAAAGTCCCAGCCCACGCCTCGGTCTTACCTCGTAGCCCAAACGGTAGTCCTTGCCGCGCTCGGCCACGGCAACGGCCAGAGTTGGCCTCGCCACGCCTTCTCCCACAACAAGCCGTGTACCGTAGCCAAGCTCCACCTCCATGTGCAACTCGCCGGGCACACCTGCCATGGCGTCCAGCACCGTGTCATGGCGCCACAGCGCCTGCCAGCCTCCCGAACGGGCAGGACCCCATATCGGACGTATCTCTGCCGTAGGCCCAAGCCCCCCCTGAGCCCCATACCGCAAAGCTCCTGCCACTCCCCACTCCGCAAAACCAGACGCCGCGTGCGATACAAGCCCCCTTGAGCTCAGCTCCGCCCGCAGCCGGCTTCCCGGTCGCGCCAGGCGTAGACCTCCGCCCACCTCGAGTCCCAGCCCTGTCTCCGCATCCCCGCCGTCGTGCCGAAGCCCTGCCTCAATATACCCTCGGACGCTCCTCGATACCGTCATGCTTGCCTCAAGCCCCGCCCGCAGCCGGCGCACGCCAACCTCCACCATCTCCTCTGTCCGGACGCGCGCAAGAAAGGCATCCGCCTCGTACGAGAGCCTCGCCCTGCTGCCGCCCACGAGCCTCCCCACAGCTCCTGCTGCCACCAGGTCTGACGTCAGTTGCGCCTCCACGCTCTCACTACCGGCCACCTCCGCAGCGCCGCGTCCAAGACCCGCCATAACCCACATATTGGTTGCCCGAAGACGGTAGCTTACGTACGGATAGGCACCCGTAAGCACGGATCCCGTCTCTCCCTCGTCCGCATACGCCTCGAACGTCCCCGCTCCATGGCTGCGCGCCAACACGAGCCCCGCCAACAGACCACTTCTCCATTGATAGTCCGCGCCGAGCGCCGCCGTCGTGACATTCGCACTCAGGGACAGCGCGCCTTCCTGGCCATCCACCCGCGTAAATGCACCGCGGCCCCACACACTCATGGCGCCTCGACCCGCTTCCGCACGCGTCGCCAGCCCGCAGCCTGAGAGCAGCTCTGCTGCCGACGGACCCCAGTCAGGATTCACCTGCCGCATCATGCCCAGTCCCCGATGAGCTATCGACCTGCACGAAGCATCCCTCTGCTGCCACCGCATCCTCTCTCCCATCGCCTCCACTACATGGGACGCCGACGTGCGCAGCATCCGCGCCAGATACGCCTCAAGCACCCCCTCTTCCACAGACTCCTCCTCTACGATTGTCGCTACAGCCACCGCATCTTCCAACAGCACGTTCGTGGCCGACTCCAGAGCGAGCGAGAAAGTCTCCGACCTCCAGTCCACGCCGTCACGGAGCAGCCTCACACGCACCTCCTCCTCCACATCTCCTGGCGCAAACACAAGCGTCCCTGCCGCCATTACATAGTCCGCTCCCGCTTCCGCCGTGCCATCCAAGGTCCGGTACTGCACCGTAACCATGCGCTCGCTCGGCGATGAGAGCCATACCACAAAGACCGCCTCGCCCCCGTCCTCCGATGCCATGATGTCATCTACACGCAATAGCGGCATCCCGTCGTCGTCCTCAATGGTGCCCGTACCCACGCCCCGGACAATGACTGCATTCGTCGGGCGCGAAAGCCTCACTTGAAACGCCTCCTCCGACTCCTCGTCCAGTGCATCGTCTAGAATGGCTATGGCCACCACACCCTCCGAACTGCCGCGCTCGAAGATCGTGATGCCCCGCGAGGCCGTGTAGTCCGAGCCTGCTTCCGCCGTGGCGTCCGAAGTCTCAAAGAAGACGCTCACCACACGCGGACTCGCCCGGCTCAGCCGCACCAGAAGATGCAGTATGCCGGCATCCTCCGTTGCTCGCCCGTCATGGATGCTGATCGTGACCGGCTCGTCATTCTGCATAATGGTCCCCCGACCCACGCCGTCGCCGATCACCGCGTTCTCCGCCCCGCTGAGTGTCACAAGAAACGTCTCGTCTTCCTCGTCCAGATTGTCCGCCACCACCGGCACCCTGATCTCCTTTTCCACTTCTGTGGCGCCAAACCGTAGTGTGCCCTGTATCTCCGTGTAGTCCCCTCCCGCCGTCGCCGTCTCGTCCGAGGTGGCATAGCGCACGCTTACCGCCAGGGAGGTAGTGCCGCTTAGCCGCACTACAAAGACCGCAGCCCCCGCATCCTCTGCTGCGGTCACATCGTCAATGGTCAGTACCGGCACCACTTCGTTGTCCACGATCGTGGCCGTACTTGTGCTGTTTCCCGGCGTGGCGCCCTGCACGCCGCTCAGCGTGAGTACAAACGTCTCGTTCGTCTCCTGCACATTGTCATCCAGGATGGGCACCGCTACCTTTCCCGTCGTCTCTCCAGGCCCGATGGTGAGCATCCCCCTTGCTCCCGTGTAATCCTCTCCCGCCGTCGCCGTGCCGTCCGACGTGGCATACGATGCCTTCACCTCGAGGGCGCTCTCTCTACTCAGCGTCACGGCAAACTCCGCTGTTCCCTCTCCTTCTCCCACCGTAGTTGCGCTCACTACGCCCAGCACAGGAGGTGCATCGTCATCAAGGATAGTGCCTGCAGCTTCGCCTGCGGCGATTGCGGCGCCTTCAGGATCACTCAGCTGCATCACGAATGTCTCGTCCGGCTCGTCTATGGCGTCATCCACCAGCCGCACGGCTATGGTCTTTGACACCTCTGCCGATTCGAATCGAAGACGTCCTGCCGCGCGCTCGTAGTCCACGCCCTCCGTGGCCGTACCTTCCCGCGTCTGGTAGCCCACGCTCACCTCCTCGGCGCTTTCCCCGTCCAGCGTCACCACGAACATCATCATGCCCGCACCCTCCCACGCACGGACACCCTCGATTCCAAGAGCCGGCTCGTCATCATCCACGATAGTGCCTCTACCTTCGTCGTCGGCAATCTCCGCGTTCTGCGCTCCGCTTAGCGACAAGAAAAAAGTCTCCTGGCCCTCCCGCTCCGCGTCATCCAGTATGGGTACAGAAATGATCCCTCTCAACTGACCCGAATCAATCTCGAGCGTTCCGCTTCGCGCCTCATAGTCCCTTCCCGCTGCCGCCGTAGCGTCTGACGTGGCGTACTGCACGCTGACGGTCTGCGCCGGATTTGCCCGGTCCAGCGATACCGTAAAGCTGGCCTCTGCATCAGCTTCACTAACCGTCACGTCATCTACGCTCAGGCTATACGTGTCGTTGTCCCGGATCACAGCCTCGCCCGTCGCGTCCCCGAGCGCCGCATTGGTCGCTCTGCTCAGCACCACGGTGAACGTCTCGTCGCCCTCTGTGAGCGCGTCATCGATCACCATCACACGGATCTCACCGTGCAGGTCCCCCGGAGGTATCGCAAGCACACCCGAGGCGACCACATAATCCAGTCCGGCCGTGGCCGTGCCGTCGACGCTGGCGTACTGCACCCTAACCGGAAGGACGAATGGCACGTCCAGGCGCGCCGTGAAGACGACCTCTCCCGCATCCTCATCTACCACGACATCGTCAATGGATAGCACCTGCTCGTCATCATCAATGATTGTGACCGTGGCCGCTGCCAGCGAGATGTCCGCATTCGACGCATCTGAAAGCGTCACCATGAACGTCTCGGAGCTCTCCACCGCAAGATCATCCAGGATGCCAACGGAAATGACCTTCTCCGTTACTCCTGCCGGTATGGCCAGAATATCGGATGTGCTACCGTAGTCCTCGCCTGCTGTCGCCGTGCCGTCCGAAGTGGCATATCGCACGGTCACGTCCGCATCCGAGGCCGGACTCAGCACCACGCGCACATTCGCCGTGCCCGCATCCTCGTGTACACTCAAATTCGCTACGACCAGGGCCGACGTGCCGTCATCATCTATGATCGTACCCGTGGCAGTACTCTCTACGATCACCGCATCTCCGTTCGCTCCGTCCAGATTCAACCTGAACGTCTCGCTCGGCTCGACCAACGCGTCATCCACTATCGTAACGTCAACAGTCCGCTGCGTGGCGCCCGGCTCGAAAACCAGCGTGCCGCTCGCTGCATTGTAGTCTGCTCCCGCTGTCGCCGTAACGTCTGCCGTGGCGTAGTCGACTCTCACTTCCGTGCTCCGCACCGGATGTAGCGACACCGTGAATCTCGCCCTGCCTGCTCCCTCCGGCACCACGACGCCCCTTCCGATGGCAAGCTCCGAGTGCGTGTCATTGTCCAGAATCGTCACGGCAACTTCCTCGTGCCCGATCTCGCCGTTTGTGGGCGCGCTCAGCCTCACCCCAAACGTCTCGTCCCCTTCCACCAGGTCGTCGTCCACAATGCCAATCGATACACTCTCCTCGGTCTCGCCAGAGGCAAAGACCACATCCAGGCTCCGTGCCACGTAGTCGGCGCCCGCTGTCGCTGTACCTTCCGTGGTAGCAAGCCGCACCTTCACCAGGGCGTCGCTTGCCACAGAGAGCCGCACCGATACAAGAACCGACCCTGCATGCTCCGCTACCATCTTGGGCCCCGCATCAATATCAATCGTCGGCGCCGACTCGTCGTCGAGTATCGTCCCCGCAGCATGGGGCTCATCCGGCAGCATGGCACCGCCCGAAACGCCCACAAGCGTTACGGTGAAAGACTCTGGGCCCTCAAATACTGCGTCGTCATGTGTTTGAACCGGGATCACAGCGCTGAGGTCGCCAGCCGTGATGCTCAGCGACTGACCCAGAGCCGCTGCATAGTCGCTGCCGCCTTCCGCCGTATCTCCCACTCGACCCGTCGAATAGGTGACGGTCACCTCTTGGCTGCTGGCCGCCGTCAGTTCAACCGCAAACGAGGCCACCTCTCCCTCCGTGACGGGCGCCGCATTCCGTACGACCAGAGCCGACGTGCCGTCATCATCTATGATCGTACCCGTGGCAGTACTGTCTACGATCACCGCATCTCCGTCCGCTCCGTCCAGATTCAACCTGAACGTCTCGCTCGGCTCGACCAGCGCGTCATCCACTATCGTAACGTCAACAGTCCGCTGCGTGGCGCCCGGCTCGAAAACCAGCGTGCCGCTCGCTGCATTGTAGTCTGCTCCCGCTGTCGCCGTAACGTCTGCCGTGGCGTAGTCGACTCTCACTTCCGTGCTCCGCACCGGATGTAGCGACACCGTGAATCTCGCCCTGCCTGCTCCCTCCGGCACCACGACGCCCCTTCCGATGGCAAGCTCCGAGTGCGTGTCATCGTCCAGAATCGTCACGGCAACTTCCGCGTGCCCGATCTCGCCGTTTGTGGGCGCGCTCAGCCTCACCCCAAACGTCTCGTCGCCTTCCACCAGGTCGTCGTCCACAATGGCAATAGAAACACTCTCCTCTGTCTCGCCAGAGGCAAAGACCACCTCCAGGCTCCGTGCCCCGTAGTCGGCGCCCGCTGTCGCTGTACCTTCCGTGGTAGCAAGCCGCACCTTCACCAGGGCGTCGCTTGCCACAGAGAGCCGCACCGATACAAGAACCGACCCTGCATGCTCCGCTACCATCTTGGGCGCCGCATCAATATCAATCCTCGGCGCCGTTTCGTCGTCGAGTATCGTCCCCGTAGCATAGGGATCATCCGGCAGCATGGGACCGCCCGAAACGCTCAC